>CAWIOP010000001.1:0-402500 GCA_963837755.1 uncultured Gammaproteobacteria bacterium
TTGCTACCGCCTTCAATGCGTTGAAGACAGTGGCCGCTTCAGAATCGCGAGACCGGAGCCAGCTCGCTACGCCGAGGTCGTGCGCGAGACTGTCGGCGAGCGTGAGAACATGATTGCGCTGGACGGTCGAACTCCGCGCCGGTCGACGACAACGCCAGAGCCCATGCACGGTGCGGGGCGACGCCGTCGTCAGATCGAATCAGGATCCCGCATCCACGCAGGGATGTCGCGGTTGCCATGGAGGACGCGCCATACATCGATGTGGTCGCTTCGCTCCAGGTAGAAAACGAGGTGCGGATACTTCTTCAACGGCCAGAAGCGCAGACCAGGAAGATTCAACTCACCGGCATAGCGTGACGAACCAGCCTCCGGATGGCGGCCAATATGGCTATACGCCTGCTCCAGGGCATCAATGAAGCCCAGCGCAGCTTCAGGCGCGTTCTCACTCAGGTAGTGGTCGATTGCCTCATCGACGTCCCAGTCAGCTCGGTCGCGCGGTATGACTGGTTTTGGCTTCACCGCGCCGCGCCGCGCTTGGCCACCTTGACCTTCCGGCGCAGGCTGTCGAAGTAGGCGGCATCAACCGGCTTGGTCGGTGCAGAAGCAGCTCCTGCGAGCAGAAGACCTCGCAACCGCAGGCGATCCTGGTCTTTTCGTATGAGTTCGCGCACGTACTCGCTGCTTGTGCCGTAGCCGCGCTGGTTGACCTGCTCGTCGACGAAATCCTTGAGCGAGTCAGGCAGGGAGATGTTCATGGTGCTCATATCCGAATCATAGCCCGTATGGCAAAATTTGGCAAAGCGCCCCCCCCCCGGGGACATCGGCATTCACCGGAATACCCAGGCGAGCGGGCGGGGCTCATTCGAGCGCCTGCAGGTACGGTGACAGGGGCTTCTCGACACGAAGCAGCCGCGCGTAGCGCAGCAGCTCGCGGTTCTGCACGCGCTTGCGTTGTCGTGCCAGACGCAGCGCTTCAAGCGCGACGTCGAGGCCGATCTTGTTTCTGAACTTGAAGCAATCCACCACAGTGCGCGCGGCGCTGTAGATCTTCATCTGCATCCCACCGATGTGATGCGTCTCGAGCCCTGCCTTGAAGGTCTTGGGGTCGAAGCGATACACCGTGACAGGGATCGGCAGCCGGACGCCGTGATAGCTGCCGCGCGGCACAGCCAGATGGACGGAGGACGGGACTTGCGTCGTGACGCCGTGATACGAGAGCGCGCTGATGAGACAGACAGCCGCGTTCGGCGCACGTGCCGCGACGACAGCAAGGTCGGGATGCTCGGCTTCGCCGGCCTCGGCCAGGCGATAGAGGCCGCGCCCGAGCTCAACGATTCGGCCGCTTTCACGCAGTGCGTAGAGGGCGTCGGTGTGCACCCCCAGCGCGATCAGATCGCGGGTGCGCAGAGTACCGCCCTTGGAGCGGAAAGCCTGAACGGCAGTGTCGAGATCCCGGCTCTTCATGGTGGGTAAAAATAGCTCCATTTGTTTACAAGTGGTTCTATTTTTACCCACCCGATGCCGGTGCTCGGCTTGGGCGGATCCGCATGCAATCGCACGCCGATGCATGACCTGGCATGACCCTGTAACGCAGCGCCCCCCCGCTTTCGCAACCCCGGAATTGTAACGTCTGACGTTAGATATCCGGGGTTGCGGCCAGCGGGGCGAGTCTGACCGGGGCACCGGCATGAGCGTGGTGGAACTGACGCGCAAACTCACAAAACAGAACCTCGGGCGGTTGCGAACACGGCCCATGACATCACGCCAACCGCGCGGGGGCGAGCAGCGAATGTGTCGAGTTACTGAACAAATAGCGTGCGCACGTTCGTGCGGAATTCGACGCCTGCGCAACGCCCCGCACCGAGTTGCAACACTCCGCAACCAATTGCACGATGCCACGCACGTCGGAACTCAGAGAATCGGAGGGCCTCATGAACATCGCCGTGGGCATCGTGATGGACATCATTCACTTCGTTCGGCTGGTCGTGTTCGCGGTGCTCGACATTCTGGGTGCCGTGATCCGCCCTGCGCTCGCGGGCCTCGGGCTCCTGGGATTTGCGATGTGCGGCTTCTACGCGCTGGTCGCGCCCAACTCGCACTTCCCGCAAGGACAGATGCTCGCGATCGCAGGAGGCTTCATCGGGCTCCTGGTGTTGTACGACCTGATTACGCACGCCATCAAGCCCAACGAAAAACCCAACGACTGACCCGCCGATGGATGCCGATCGGAGGCGTGGCGATCGCGGCGTGCAGATTCGGCTGGCGTTCGCCACACCCCCGATCGCAAGACCTATGTCCGTCGGGCCTGCCTTGCTTTTCGCCTGCCCTTCGCGCCTCGCCGCTGGGGCTTCGGTTGCCCGCTATCGGGCAGTAACTCGCACATATCGCCCCTCAGAGCGTCAACGATGTCGCCTAGCTCGCCTGCCGCGACATCGACTATGTTGGCCGCAGCGAGCAGCGCAGGCGCCATGTACTCTGGATCCTTGACCTCGTATTTCGTCGCCAATGCGTTGTGACAAGCGGTAAGAATCGAGTCCGCGTTGAAGAGCTGCTCGCGCTGGCGATGGACTCGCTCTGCTAGCGAGTCCGCTTCTTTCGGGCTAATGCCACTACGCCCGGGTTGCCGCGGCGCCGTCATGACCCGGAGTTCCTGACGTACAGATCCACCTGCTCGTGCGCGCTCGCGAGCATGCGTATCGCATGCTCCTGAGCCTGAGCACGCAAATTGAGGTCGCTCCCCGGGTTTTCTGATCACGCTCGATGAGGGAGGCGGTGTCAGCGCCCTCACGGATCGTGAGCATCGGGCGAGGGAGTGGATGCGGTATTCAGCCCGCCGGTGGCGGGTCGAGCTTTGCGATCAGCCGGCGGAAGGTGGTTTCGAACTCCGGTTCGTACTGATCCGGGTGCGCCCGGACGAAGTCGATGACCTGTCGATAGTAGTCGGCGGCACGTTTGTGATCACCGCGCGCCTCGTAGACCATCCCGAGCCGATCGTATCCGTCGTGCACGTCGGGGAAGCGCACGAGCAGATCGCGCGCGGCGACTTCAGCCTCATCGAGCTTGCCGGCGTGGACCATGTCGACGACGGCATTGGAAGCGTCGGTGAGCTCATGCAGCTCATCGAGTGCTTCCATCCTCTGCGCGATGGACTTGGCCCGGGCGTCACACTCGGCCTGCTGAGCCGCATGAGCGGCGGCGCGCGTGGCGCTGATCGCGGCCTCGTCCTTCTCCTGACAACAGCGCTTGTATTTTTTCCCGCTGCCGCAGGGGCAGGGATCGTTGCGTCCCGTCTTGGTCATCGTGGTGATCACTTTACCAAGCAGAGGGGCGAACATGCATCAGACGATAGCGACGGTGTTGAGCGATATACGCTTTCACGGACTGCTGTTGAAGATCGATCAGGATATGGAGGCGACCGTCCGCGCGGGCGGATGCCCGCGCTGCCGGGCGGCGCTGCACTCGGCACGCTATGCGCGCAAGCCCCGGGGCCTGCCCGCGGGGCTTCCTGAGGAGTACTGCCAGTGTTTGAGCCTGTGCTGTGCGAAGGACGGCTGCCGTCAGCGCGCCACGCCGCCGTCGCTGCGCTTTCTGGGCCGCAAGGTGTATCTGGGCGCGCTCGTCGTGCTGATCTCGGTGATGCGCTGTGGGCCGACGCCCACGCGGATGGCTCAACTGCAGCAGCTCATCGGCGTCAGCCGCAGAACGGTTCAGCGCTGGCGGCAGTGGTGGTGTGGCGTCTTTGCGCAGAGCCCTTTCTGGCGCATCGCCGGCGCAGCCTTCATGCCCCCGGTTGAGACCGCGGATCTGCCGGCCTCGCTGCTGAAGCGCTTCGTCGGGGATGCCGAAGCGCAACTCATCGCACTCCTGCGATTCCTTGCGCCAATCACGAGAGGGGCTGCCGCCGTGCGCGCTTTGTAACGGGCCGCGCCGATCCGCAGAAGACGCCTCTCGCCCCTCGCGCGAGTCGTGTTTTAGGGTCCGCCCCGGCCTCAAAGGGGTGCGGATGAACGTGAGCGGACCGGATTACTCCTCAGTACACGAACGCTGGGCGCACTTTCGCTTCTCGGTGGTGGGACAGCTGTTGGCTGCACCTCCAGCGAAGGGCACGTTGCGCGCGCAGCTCAGGCAACTGGCCGCGCGAGAGTGGCGTCACCCCATCACCGGTGACCCGGTGCGCTTTGGCCTCTCCACGATCGAACGCTGGCTGCGCCGTACAAGGAATGAGCGCCAGGATCCGGTGCGTGTGCTCCGGCGCAAGGTGCGCAAGGATCTGGGCACTCAAGGCTCAATGAGCGTCGCGATCCGCGCGGCGCTGCTCGCGCAGTACGCCGCCCACAAGAGCTGGTCCACGCAGCTTCATCACGAGAACCTGTGCGCGCTCGCCGAAGAGCGCGCGGAACTTCGACCGGTCCCCTCGTACTCGACGATCCAGCGCTTCTTCAAGGCGCAAGGCTTGCGCAAACGCCACCGCCTCACTTCACGACGGACCGAAGGCGCCGAGCGCGCCGAGGCGCGCTTGGCCGAACGCGAGGTGCGCAGCTACGAGGCCGGGTACGTGGGCGGGCTGCTGCACTGGGACTGTCACTACGGGTCGCGCAAAGTCCTCACCGCCCGCGGGGAGTGGGCCACGCCGGTCCTCTTCGGCGTACTCGATGATCGTTCGCGCCTGGCCTGCCACCTGCAATGGTATCTGGGCGCGGAGTGCGCGCAGAACATCGTGCACGGACTGTCGCAGGCGTTCATGCGCCGGGGCCTGCCGCGTTCCGCGATGAGCGACAACGGTGCGGCGATGTGTGCGGCGGAAGTCACCGAAGGGCTTGCACGTCTGGGGGTCCTGCACGAGACGACCCTGCCATACCGGCCAGCGCAGAACGGTAAGATTGAAGTGTTATGGGCGAGCGTGGAAGGACGACTTCTGGCCATGCTGGAAGGCGTCACGGATCTCACGCTCGCGGTACTCAACGAAGCCACTCAGGCGTGGTGTGAGTACGAGTACAACCGCCGGGTCCATAGCGAGACCGGCCAGACGCCGCTTGCGCGCTTCCTGGCAGGCCCCGATGTGATGCGCCCGAGCCCCGACAGCGCCGCGCTGCGCCTGGCGTTCACCAAGACCGATCAGCGTACTCAGCGCGTCAGTGACGGCACGGTGGTCATCGACACGCGCCGCTTCGAAGTCCCCAACTGCTACCGCCATCTCGCCCGCCTGCAGGTGCGCTACGCCAGCTGGGATCTGACCCAGGTGCATCTGGTCGATGAGCGCACCGGGCAGGTGCTCTGCCGGCTGTATCCCCAGGACAAAACGCACAACGCCCACGGCGTGCGCCGACCGATCGAGCCCGTGGCTGGCCGCGGCGTCGAGCCTGCCGTGATCGATCCGTCGAACGTCACGCCCGCAACCGGGATGGCGCCGCTGCTGACCCAACTCATGGCGCAGCGAGCGGCCACCGGGTTGCCGCCAGCGTACCTGCCCAAAGACGAACTGCCGCAAGACAACTTGCCTCAACACGAAGGAGACGATACGTGAACAAGAAGCTGCTCTCGCTGTATGGGCTGAAGTGGTCGCCCTTCTCGACTGACGTGCCGGTCGAGGCATTGCATGTCACCCCACGCATGGAGTCGTTCTGCTGGCGTGTCGAGCAACTCGTCGGCGAAGGCGGTTTTGCGCTCGTCACCGCGGCGCCCGGCATGGGCAAGTCCGTCACGTTACGCGTGCTCGCCGAACGGCTCTCGGGGCTGCGCGACGTGCAGGTCGGGGTGCTCAGTCGCCCGCAGGCCGGGCTCGCCGACTTCTATCGGGAACTCGGCGAGCTCTTCGGCGTGGAGTTGCATCCGCATAACCGCTGGGGCGGGGCGAAGCTGCTGCGTGAGCGCTGGCAGTCGCACATCGACGCCTCGATGTGCCGGCCCGTGCTTATCCTCGATGAGGCGCAGGAGACCCAGCCCTCCGTGCTGAGCGAGCTGCGCCTGTTGGCGTCCGCCCGGCTCGACTCACACCTGCTGCTCACGGTGGTGCTGGCCGGGGATCAGCGCCTGCTCGAACGCTTCCGGTGCGAGGACCTGCTGCCACTGGGCAGCCGCATGCGCGTGCGACTGCTGCTCGAGCGTGCCACGCCCGAGGAACTCCAGGCGTGTCTGCAGCACGCCCTTCACAAGGCCGGTGCCGCCAAACTCATGACGACCGAGCTCATCGCCACCCTGTGCGATCACGCGCAGGGTAATCCGCGTGCGCTCATGAACATGGCCGGAGAGTTGCTCGCGCTCGCCGCGCAGCGCGAGGCGCCTCAGCTCGACGAAAAGCTCTTCTTCGAGGTCTTCGCTACTCCCTCGCCAGTGCAGGCCAAAGCGGCAAGCGGACGCCGGCGGTGAAGACACTCCCGGTGCAGCCCGCGTGGCGTCTGTCCGCGCAAGCCGATGAACAGCGCTGGCTCGTCACAGGCCTGTGGTCGCAGGAGGCGGTCGGGATCGTCGGCGGGGAGCCCAAGTGCTGCAAGTCCTTCCTGGCGCTCGAACTCGCCGTCGCGGTGGCTTCGGGTCGTCCGTGTCTGCGCCGCTTCGAGGTGCCTCATCCCGGGCGCGTGTTGATGTACGCGGCTGAGGACGCCTTGCATGTCGTGCGCGCCCGGCTCGAAGGCATCTGCGCGGCAGCCCAGTGCCGCCTCGATGACCTGGATGTGCAGGTGATCACCGCGCCCACGCTGCGACTGGATCTGCAGGCGGATCGCGAGCGCCTCGAGCGCACCGTCGCGGACCTCACGCCCCGGCTGCTCATCCTCGATCCGTTCGTGCGTCTGCATCGCGTCGACGAGAACGCCAGCGGCGAGGTAGCGCCGCTGCTGGCGTTCTTGCGCGAGTTGCAGCGACGGCATCATCTGGCCGTGCTCGTCGTCCATCACGCGAAGAAGTCCGCCGGCCGTGCGCGTGCAGGACAAGCGCTGCGCGGCTCCTCCGAGTTCCATGCCTGGGGTGACTCCAATTTGTATCTGCGTCGCTCGGGGAACGACCTCACGCTCACCGTCGAGCATCGCGCGGCGCCTTCACTGCCGGGCATGGCGCTGGAACTTGCACAGCGCGGGGACGCGCTCGCGCTGGAAGTGCGGCAATCCACCTCATCGCCTGCGCCCCCGCCGAGTTCCGTCGATGAGCGCATCACCAGCGCACTGAGAAGCGCCAACCGTACGCTGCCAATCGCAGAGCTGCGCACGCTTTGCCGTGTACGCAACGCCACTTTGCACGAACGACTTACCGCGCTCACTCATGCCGGGCGGCTCGTGCGTTGCGCGGAAGGCTACCGGCTCGCCACCGCCTGAATGCTCGGCGCGTTACGCGCCGCCTCCACCTCAGACCCCGCTGTCGTTCCCCGTTCCCGTTCCGGCATGCTCTACAGTGTGTGGGAACGGGAACGCGGAACACCCTCAAAATGCGTGATCGGTGGTCCATCAAAAAGCGCGAGCGTGCTCACTCCAGTGCGGCGCAGATCGAGCCGATCTCCGGCTCCTCCTCAAACTTCTGAAGCGCAATCGATGCGGTTTCGACCAGCGCGAGCTGTGCGCTCAGGTGCTCGAGCAGTTCCCCGCGCTCCGCATGCCGTGCCTCCTCACCGGAGGAAGGCGGCACAGACGTGCGGCTGGTCGATGATTTGGGGAACGAGGGGGACTTACGGGCACGCCGTCGGGAAACAGCGGCCGATACTGGCGGTGCCGAGCTGTTGGCCCGGACACCCTTCGCGATAGACTTCTGCGCAGCCATGGTTGCCTCCGTGGTTGAGGTGGCTGTGGTCAGGCGTCCGTCCGGTGTGACTAGCACTGGGCGGGCGCCGCTGGAATCCTCTGGGGTTCAGTTGTGTTGGCTGCGGTTTTCCTCGATAAGCACACCTCCCTGGCGAGGCCGTCCCCGCGCTCAACTCAAGCCCGATTCGCTACCTTTAAGCAGCCTACTGCAAGACAGGTTGCTACTCAAGTAGCCGCCTTATAAGGTGCAAGCCCATGAAGCGCCAGCCTCTTCAAGTTCGCATCGGCGAGGTCGTACGCCGGCATCGCGAGAAGGGCGAGTACAGCCAGGAAGGCTTCGCGGACCACATAAAGATGCACCGTGCGTACTACGGAGCGATCGAGCGCGGGAAGAAGAACGTGCAGCTCACCACGCTCGAGCGCGTCTGCGACGGGCTCGAAGTGTCGATGTGGGAAGTCATTCGCGAGGCGGAGACGCGGTAGGCCGGAGCCGGAGCACGAGCCATGACACCCAGCCCAAGACAGGAACGCTTCGTCGCCCGCATTCTCCGAGAGCAGAAGCGTACGCTCGAGCGTGCCGCGGAACTCAGCGGCCGGACGTTGACGGATTTCGTCATGGGCAGCGCGCATGCGGCGGCGGTTGAGACGATCGAGCGCTATGAAGGCATGACGCTCAAAGATCAGCGGGATCGTGAAGCATTCGTTGCCGCGATGCTCAGACCTCGCGTGCCGAGTCGCAAGCTGAAGGCAGCAGCCGCGCGCTACAGGGCCGCTGTTAAGCTTCCTGCGTAGAGCGAGTTTGCCAACGGAACTCGCGCATCCGCCGGGCCGGACACTCGGGGCCAAGTTTTTCTTTCCAAATCTCATTTTTTCTTAATTTCAGGCCCTCGGCCTCATCTTTTTTTACCAAGAGCCGGTTTCAACCTCAGCCCGCCGCCTTTCTGGCCTTCGCCCGCGTCCTGCGCGCACGCGCGCGGGGCGCGCCATCGTTCTGTTGGGCTCCGAAACGATTCTCCGTCGTGCGTTGCTCGTTCGAGATCATTCCGAGAATTTCCAGCCTCGCTTCGATCGCCCGAAGGGTGCGGCCATGTCGGTCGGCAACCGTCTCCAGGTTCTCACCGCTCTTGAATGCCTGGATCAGGCGCTCCTGTTCTTCGGGCGTCCATGTCTGCCCGATGTTCTTCGGTTGCTGCGCCCGGCGGCCGGCGCGCGCAGTTCGCTCTTCCAGGGCGGAGCAGCCCGCGAGCATTGCTCGCATGACCTCGGCGTTCTGCAAGACTGTTCCGGCCGCGAGGTCCTCTCCTGAAAACGGGTCTGCCCCGTGCACCAGTGAATACAGGATCTGCCGCGCTCGTTGATCTTTCATACCTACTCTCCCGTCGTCGATGGCACCGATGCCCGCGACGCGGGGCACGGTGGAACGTTCTCGCCAAAGATGAGCCAGTTGATGTGCGTGCCAGTCAGCTCACAGATCGAGCGAAGGTCCGACGCATTCGGCTCGGAGGAGCCTCGGATCCATTTGCGCAAGGCGCCTTCCGACCTGCGCATCGCGGCTGCCGTCGCGGTGACACTTCCGTACGAAGCAATCGTCAGTCGCAGCCGCTCGGACAGTCCTTCGATTCTTCGCTGAACTCGTTTCGCGCGCTTCGCGCGTCTGGCTCGCATCGTCCCCGACCCTCTGCACCTCGCGCCCACACTGTCACAGTGTTTCGACGAACGCTACTTTTAAGTAGCTCCACGAGGGGCAAGGCAGGCTGTGATCGAGTCTTCAAGGATGACGACGTGTCGGCTACCGCGAGATCTCGCGCACGGGCATTGGTGCACGCACGGGCTCGATGCTCACGTCGCGATCGGGCGATGCCTGCAGCGCGCTGATGAGAGCCTCTCCGGTCTCTTTGCTCGTCAGGCGTCGGAACTCTTTCGCCGCCGCGCGCTTGCGCTTCCGGGACGACGCGGAATTGGATTTCGGTGATCTGGTCATGCGGACCACCTTACGTCGAAGCCTCTTTCCGTCTCAACCACGCATCCTGTTCACGACGCGTCTTACGCCGACGAACACGGGCGGCCGCACCAGCGTTGCAAGCGGGCGCAGAACGATGCGAGGTTTTGCATCTCGTTGCATTCCGGCTCACAGGCGCTCCGCGCAGTCACCGCGCGCACCCGCTATTTGCGGCGTAACTCGCTCGATTCTCAGCTCGTGTGCAACACGCGTGCTGCTCGACACTGTCAGCACTATGTACGCCGAGGCAGTCAACTTTCCCTCCACCAACACCGCTGTTCCTGCGGGGCTTCGCGGGGCTGCTGAGGGGATCGAAAGATTTGAACTCGCTTCCGAACAGAGTGACATTACCCCCGCCCCAAGGCGCGACGTCGGCACGGCTGCCGGCGGCGCCGCGGCGAGACTCAAAGCCTCGCCGCACCGGGCTCCAATCTTGTGAGTGCTCTATGGATACCGAGCCAAGCAAACCCGTCACCCTCACGCCCGCGCGCTACGTGCGCCTGCCCGTTGCGAATGTCGTCACTGGTTACACGGTGAAGGCGATGCAACGGAAGATCGAACGCGGCGACTGGCCGGAAGGCAAGGTCTGGCGCCGCGCGCCCGACGGCCGCATCTTCATCGACCTGATCGGATACGAGCGATGGGTAGAAGGTCGATAACCGGCGGCGTCCGCGCGAAGGGCTCGAATCGCATCCAGTTCGACTTCGAGTTCGAAGGGGTGCGCTACCGGCCCACGGTGGAGCGCATCCCGACCGAAGCGAACCTGCGGCGTGCGCGCAAGCAGCTCGAGGACATCAAGGCTCGCATTGCGCACGGCACGTTCAACTTCGCGGAGGAGTTTCCCGATTTCCGCGATCTGCAGGACGTCAGCGGTACGCAGGCGGTGCGGCGAACCTGCAATCAGGTCTTCGACGACTTCGTCGCCCACTGCGAGTCGCGCATGGCGAAGAACGATCTTGCGTTCGCCACCTTCGAGAGCTACCGGAAGATTCTGGACTCGCACTGGCGACCGGCAATTGGGAACGACGTGTTCGAGGACGTGAAGTATTCACGCCTCGCGAAGATCGTCGACGCGAAGCGGCTCATCAAGAAGAAGACCCACAACAACATCGTGAGCGTGGTCCGCTGCGCGTTCGAGTACGGCTACCGCGATCATCCCGAGAAGCACAACCCGGCTTCCGCGCTGAAGTGCTTCCGCCTCGTCAAGAAGGACCGGCCGGTTCCGGACCCGTTCACGATTCAGGAAGCCGAGGCGCTCATCGCCGCGATTCATCGCGACTGGGGCGAAGCGCAGGGCAACTACGATGAATTCCGCTTCTTCACGGGCCTCAGGCCATCGGAGCAGATCGCGCTTCGCGTTGAGGACTGCGACCTGAGCCAAGGCAAGATCATGGTCAATAAAGCGCGAGTCATGAAGCGCGACAAGGACCGTACCAAGACCGGCGAGGACCGCATCGTCGAGCTGTGCCCGCGAGCGCTCGAAGTGCTCAAGCGTCACTTGGCTCTGCGAGCCCGGCTGAAACTGCAGGGGCTAATCGATCACGAGGATCTCTTCTTCCGCGACAACGGCCGCCCGATCCGCGACCTCAACCATCCCTACGATCGCTGGCGGTGGACGCTGCGCGTCAGCCTGAAGGCGCGCTACCGCGAGCCGTACAACGCGCGCCACTCCTTCGTGAGCTGGAACCTGATGCTCGGAAAGAACCTGCTCTGGGTCGCGAAGCAACACGGCCACAGCGTGCAGACGATGCTCGACGTCTACGCGGCCTGGATCGAGGGTTCTAAAGAGTCGGACCTCCAAGAGATCCGGCGGGCGATGGAGTCGAGCCCGCGCGCGAGGGCTCGGATCGCGAGCGGCGGCGGACTCAGCGTCGCGGACGTGGCAGCGGCCGGCGCGCCCGCGACGTCCGCAGTGGCATGCGTTCTGTCGTCGGTCGCGGCTGAGAGATCAGCGGCGGACGGGAGCCAGACAGCCGCAAGCCCCCATCAGGCCCCAGAATTTGGCACTGATTTGGCACTGGAACCGAGGCAGACAGGGCTAAGTCGCGGAATGCGTTTGGAATTGTATGGTGGAAAGGGAGGGACTCGAACCCTCGACCCCGGCATTATGAGTGCAGGTTACGGGATCTCGAGCTGCGGCCCTTTCTCGCGTGAGTCGCAAGCCATTGTTCTTTCGGCGAAGTAATTTTAACTGAACTGTTGGGCGTGCGGCCGTTGCAGTCCTTTGAGCACGCAAGAGCATGGATGAGCACAGGAGGGTCACGCGGATCTCACGCGAATCGCGAGAGCTTTCACCGTCCCAGAATCACTCTCGCGACGAGATATAACCGCTGGATCGCGGAGGTCGCTGCAACAACTTGCACCGTTCTGCGCGCCCGCTCTCATCCAGGACTCGCACCGCCGAGATGTTCTGGCTCTCAGCGACGTCTCACGGAGTGACGTCACGAGCGCTGCGTTATTCGACCAACGCGAACTTTGCGCGGAAATTGCCGGCCCGCATCGGCCACTACTCTCAGTTAAAGCGTCCGACACCGGCGAGCCGCCGCCCGTGCACCATGCCCGGGAGCACACCACCGCGCGCGCCGCTGTTGCACGCTCACGGCAATGCATCGAATTGCATCAAGGTGCAACGCCCCCTACCAAGCTAGATGCGGAGTGATCTGACCGCTGTCGGCCAGAAGCGGACGTTGACTGACCACTCCGGCTACGCTCTGACCCGAGATAAACCTGCTACCGACCTCATGATCTCTTTCAGGCATCGCCAACGCAGTCCCAGCCGATCTCGCGACTTCCCTCCGTTGCCTAAAATGTGCGGGGCGCGCAAGACTGCCGTGCGGGCGATTCGTTGAACGTCATCAGCAGGCTCAGAGCGAAAGTGATTCCTATATCGGACGTATTTAGGCCACTCTGCTATGTAGCGGCTCCCGCCGTGTACCAGTTCACTTCTCAGCTCAAACAGCCAACGCGTCTTCTCAGAGTCTCTCTTAGCCAGTCCCAGTTCACTCACTCCTCTAAGGATTGAGGCCTCAACTGAGCCGCGCTCGCCAAATATGGCGTCCAGGCTGATGAAAAAGTTAATGAACGCTTCGATGTCGTCGGAGTTCATTCCTCGATTGAAGAAGTGCGCCCCCTTCTCGGCGCGACCCCGGGCTTCATCACCAGTGCTTGCTACTGCGGAGTACCAGTCCAAGACTCTAGCTTGGTCATTTGCCTCGATCATGACATCTGTCACATAGACGGGAACCAATGGTTGGCAATCTTGGCGAATCAGTGTGCGCTCGCTGCTGTCACGATGAGTAAACTGAATGCAGAACTCGGGCGGGTCAGCGATCGACTTGTGGATTGGGTACTGAGAGCGGTCCGACACAACTGCGTACAGAAGCGCGATAAGTTGTCGGAAGCGCATGATGCTGTTGAAGCGCACGCCTTTTTGAGTCCCATGGTCTTCGGCCGCGAGTACGCAGTCCGCGCGGCCTTTCGGCGTGAAAACCGCGTCATCTCGCCCATTCTGCTTCGGTCGCGAAGGCGACCAACCATCGAACATGTACCCTTTGCCGACGAGTTCGGCCCAGGCGGCAGAATCGTCCTTTGCTACTACGTGCAGCGATCCATTATCGAGATTGAAGCTTTGCGTGATAAATCGAGGCAGGACGTAAATCGTGCAGTGCTTCGTAATTCTGCGCCGCAGAGTCGCCTCCATCGCCAAATGTAATGCAGTTGCAAATTCCTTGACGTTCAGACGGTGACAGTCGAACAGCGTGTTGTGCCGCATAGCGAACACGTCGTCCGCCACGAAGACTGTGTTGTCCAGGCAGATCTCCTGGAGGGCATGCAGCACCACGTCCGCAACGGTGGCAAGGTCGCAATCCTTAAACTCCGGTCTCCCGGTGATTATCAGCGTCGCTACCCCCTCGAGCGTTGTGTGAATATCGTTGTCGGCCCACCAAGTGAGTCCGATTCCTCCTGGAAGGCCGAACGACGACTTCTTGCCTGCGATGAACTGCGTCCAACCACGCTCCCCCGGCTGTTTGGGTCGGAGGCGAATGGCTTTCGTGAGGGAGATGATTTGCCCCAGAACTGTCTTCACTGATTCTGTTCTCTACTTACCGGCGCTAATTGCACGGCCAGAGCCGACACGATTTCGCCAGAGGCGGACATTGGCAACGGACGAGTTTCTGGTTCTCCGAGCGTCCTTCGGCACGGTGCGTCCGTGGTCATCCCGCTAGACGTGCATGGTCTCAACTGGACAGCTCGCTCTTAGCCTTGGGACGCAGAACGCTCTTTGGCGAAATTACCAACAACATGCGCCAATCACGATAGCGACGCGCTCCGTCCGATCAGCGTTCCACGCATGCTTCGAGGTGCATGGGCCGAAAGCCCCTCGTTCTTCGTCGATCAGGCTTCGCCATCAAAGTCGAGTCTGAAGCGCCAGTCTGAACCGTAGATCTTCATTGCGGGTTTTCCCGGCCACATCTTCCACACCCACATGGATGTGCCCTTGTAGCTTTTCACTTCTGGCACCATTGCGTCGTACACGTCAGACGTAATCCAGATCGATTTCGACGAGTCGTTGCATAGCTTCGCAGCGTAGTTGGCTGCGCGACCTACCCACACAAGATCATTGTCGCGATGAACGCCGATACGTGCGGCTCGTAGTGCGCTCGTGTCAATCCCGACCACGTGCTTGAGGACGAAATCCGTCTTCGGATATTTGGCCTTGATCGCAGAATTGATGATCTCGACCACGGCGTAGTTGAGCTTAAGTGCCGCACGCACAGCGGACGAATTCTTCGTGGCTCCGATGAACACAGCCATGATGCGATCACCGTCGTATGCGGTGATGACGCCACCTTCGTTGCGGATCATTTTGCCGGCGCAGCGCAGATACGCTTTGTAGACCTGCGCGCTGAACCACCACGTATAGTTGTCGACCATATCGGTCGAGCCGTCGAGGTCGGCGTAGAGGACAGTGGCTGACTTGAAGTGCTTCGCATGGTTCGATGAAAGCGTGACGTCGGCGACCGCAGGTACAACCGTGGCGTCTTGCTCCTGCCAGCTGTCTCCAGTGAACGTGCCTGCGACGTCGGTTTTGAGCTCGTCCAGTAGCGCCACGCGTCAGCTCCGGGCCGCGATTAACATCCCGACGGCCACCAGCCAAACCGGGAGCGCCAGGAACGCAAGCTTCATACTGGTCGTGATGCGTCCGTATTTCAGACACGCGATCTCAGCGTTTCTGTGAATCTGATCGAGGCAGTCGGTCAGAAGCGAATCCTCCGTCGCTGCCGAGTATTCGGTCCGATACTTGTCGACAGTCCAATTCTTGATCTTGCCGAAGAAGATGAAAGAGGTCGGTGGACCGTCGGTCTGCGGCCAGACTGCGAGAGCGCCGTAGATCATCGAGGCTGCGAGTGGTATTGCAGCAAGGACTGCCACCACAATCGACCATGCGGTGCGTTCGGTTGCGGTCAGGTCGCTGAAGGCGACTGCCAATGCGCCGAGAAGCGCCGTATCTATGGATAGAATGACGGCAGTCTTGGTCTCGACGACCGCGATCCAATGAAGATTTCGCTCCAGTATCCAGCGTGCGTGTTCGAGCTTCCCGCTATCCATAGTCTTGTTCTGGGCTCCTTATTATTGGGCTGTCGCCGGCACACGGGGTAGCAATACAAGGTGCGCTCGCGGGTGCGTGAAGTATCCGATTTCGAGGATAGCAACTCCAGCGTACCGAAGGAGGTGGTGAGAACCAAGTTGTGGCGACTTAACCCCTGAAGGATTGTCCGCTTTGGGTCGGATCGAGACCGCCCGAATCCGGCCAAGTGCTGCCGGCCAAGCAGCGAATTGGACTTCTATTAAGCGGTCGTCCCGCGCTTGTCAGCAGGTGTGCGTTTCGAGACTGCGAGCGCGAATAGTCACGTCGCGCGTAGCGCGACCGTTACAGGCACGCGCGCAGCTCGAACAGCAGGCAAGAGCCCGCTGATCACGCCCATGCCGAGTGCCCAGCCAATACCCAACGCGGCCAGACCAGGTGTGACGGCAAGGTGAAAGCTGAATCCGAAAGGCTTGGCGGTAAGGCCATCAAAGAAAAGCCACGCAAGTCCCGCGCCGATCAACGCACCGGGAATCGCCAGGAGAATGGCCTCCGATAATGTGGAAGCCACGACCGGCGCGCCGCTGAATCCGATGGCGCGCAGCGTGGCGAGCTCCCGTCGCCGGCTGTCCACGAGTGCGTAAAGGGAATTGGCTGCACCGATCATGGCTGCCACGGCCAGTATCGCGCCCACGAAGTAGCTGACGAAATTCAGTATTTCGTTGACCCGCTGCACGCCGGCCTCGGCCAGGTCTGCTTCGTGCTCGACTTTGACATGCAGCTGTGGATTGCCCTTGATCGCGGCGACGAGCTCGGCAAAGGCCGCCGGCGACTGCAGCATCACGTTGACCTCGTTGTAACTGCTGCGCCCGAAGGCGGAGAGAACCGTGTCCGCATCCGCGTACACGAAGCAGCTCCCGGTCGAGCGCCCGAGGTCGAAGTTCCCTACGACGAGCCACTCGACGCCTTGAATGATTCGCTTGTCGCCCGCGCCGAACTGCTGGTACTGGTGCGCGCAGTAGTTGCTCGCGATGAGCTCGCGCAACCCAGGTCGAAACATGCGGCCCGCCGTCAGGTGCAGTTCGGTTGTGTAGTCGGTAAGACCCGCGCGCGCGCCGGTCATGGGAAAGCCGACCAGGTTGCCGGAAGTCTTCCTCCTGGCCTGGACGAACACCGACACCTTCGGCACCGCGATCGGCTGCCCGCTCGAATTGCGTCTTATGCCGGGAAGATCCCCGATGAGCGCCGCAAGGTCTTTCGGTATGTTGCTTTGAGCGGGCCCGACCGCGTCGACGCTCAGCACGCTCGCACGGTCAGCGCGTACATTCCCCATCGCTGCCTGCCGAGCGCCGACGCCCATGGCCAGCATGGATATCAGCACCCCTACGGCGCACGTCACACCGATAACGGTGGTACACACCATTCCCAGGCGCTGCGGCACGCCGAGCAGGTTCATGCGCAGGAGCATACCGGACTGCTTGAAGAACTCCATGTGTGCCTACCGTCCAGCCAGCGCGTCGACGATGTTCAGTCTTGCCGCGCGCAGGCCCGGCACGCTTACGCTGATGAGGGCCACGAGCACGGCTCCGAGAATGCCGAAGGCCACGACTTCCATCGGCATCGAAAGTCCGGGGACGTACTTCGCGGCAAGGGGGAACGCAATCCAGGCCAGCGCGAGACCCGCCACCGAGGCGGCGATGCACACGAGCGACGATTCGGCCGCGATGAGGAGAAACACCGTCCGGTTGCGGAATCCGAGCGTCTTCAGGACTGCCAGCTCGGGCGTGCGCTCGCGGACCGTCTGCATCATCATCGTGGTCGTCGAGAACACCAGGGCCACCAGCACCGCGCTGAGAATCGCGCGGATGGCGAAGTTCAGGTCACCGAGTGATTGCATCTGCTGCTGCGAGAGCTCTCTGAACGATGCCGTCCGCGTTGGGCTCGCCGAGTTGGCGAACGCGCGATCTATCTCATCGCTCACGGCGCCCGCCTGCTTCGGGTCCGACACGATCGCGTAGAAGTGCCCAGCCGTTCCCTTGTTGAGCGCTCGCGCCTCATCGATGTAGTAGTAGTTGGCAAACACCCAGCTTCCCTGCTCGCTATTGCGAAACGTGACCATCCCCACGATATCGAAGGTCCAGGTTGCCGAGCCGTTGCTCTGAAGCGTGCTCGAGGTCAGGGGAATCTTGTCCCCGATCTTCCATCCGTATTTCTTGCCGATATCCGCGGTGATCAACACGCCGGTTCGGGTTTTGCGCAAGGCCTCGAGATCCTTGGGCTGAACCGTGAATGCCTCCGGGTCGAGCGTGCGGAACACATCGCTCGGCGGGATGGCGAGCACGTAAACGGGCTGGGTCGGTTTCTGGAAGAACGTGAGCATGCCGTAGTTGAACGTCACGGTGTTCACGCCAGGAATGGACTGGAGCCGGCCCAGCTCGGCGATCGGCAGAGGCGCTCCGCCGAACACGGCGGGACCGATGTAGAGCAAGTCCGCGCGAGTGTTGGCGATGGCCCTGTCCATCCCGGTCTTCAGGCCCTGCAGAACGCCGAACAGGGCGAAGACCACGCAGACCTGAAGAAAGATCAGCGCCGTGCGCACGGGCTTGCGCCAAATACCGGACCATAGAAGCGGTAGGAATTTCATATAGCGCTTCTTGAAAACATACCTGCGCTGCCCGATAGCAGACAGTGTCGGACGACCGGTTGGGGTCGAATATCGCCCATAGGCGGAGGCATCCAGACTCGACTTGTCATTCACTGAATGGGAGCCGGTCATGGAACAGCTCATTCACGCTGCGGCTCGAATCCCCTGGAACAAAGGCAAGCTCGTCGGGCAGAAAGCACCTCTGAAGCTCAAAGACATCTGGGCGATTCGAGTGCGTCTTCAGATCGGGCACCGAACTCGGGAACTCGCTCTATTCAACCTTGCCATCGACAGTAAACTGAGATCATGCGACTTGGTGACACTGCGTGTCCGCGATGTCTGCCATGGAAGCCTTGTCTCAAAACGGGCCGTCGTCATCCAACAGAAGACGCAGCGACCCGTGCAATTTGAGATCACGGAGCAGACCCGAGAGTCACTGCAGGAGTGGATGCACAGAGTCGGCCTGCGCGCAGACGACTATCTGTTTCCGAGCCGCGCTCGCCGGTCGCCACACCTCTCCACGCGACAGTATGCTCGGATCGTCCGCAGCTGGGTGAGCGAGATCGGTCTCGACGCGAGCGCTTACGGAACTCACACGCTAAGGCGCACCAAGGCGTCACTGATTTATCGACGAACCAAGAACCTCCGGGCCGTTCAGCTGCTACTCGGCCACACGAAACTCGAAAGTACCGTCCGATACCTGGGGATTGAGGTCGACGACGCTCTGGAGATGGCGGAGCAGACCGAGGTATAGATCGTAAGCCGTCGGCGCCCGTCGCCGCGGGCGCTGAACGGCCAGAAGCGGCCGCTCATGCTCGATCTGCATTAGCCCACAGCACGCCGCCGAAGGATTCATCAGCGATCGCGCATGGCGCCTTCGGTGATCTCACTACTGTCGGCTTTCGGAACAGGGATTCCGAGCAGACGCCTCGGAAGGGCGGATTCACCAGTGCGGGCAGAGGCAGTCTGTGAACTTCCTGTCCGCCCGCCGCTACTTCTTCAGCGTCGCGAGATAGGCGACGACATCCGCACGCGTCTTGTTGTCCGGAATCAGCATCGGCATGGCGGTGCCTGGCACCTTCGCCATGGGGTTTATCAGGAATTTGTCGAGGGTCTTGGTGCTCCAGGTGATCCCGGAGGCCTTGAGAGCAGGCGTGTACAGGGCGAACTCAGGCTCGCTGGCGGCCTTGCGGCCGACAATTCCAAGAAGGTTCGGGCCCTGTGTCGGACCCCCTGCTTTCGTCACTGAATGGCACATGCCGCACATGGCGGCGAATGTCGTCTTGCCGTTCTCGATATCCGGCTTGGAGCCTGCAGCACACACGGCTGGGGCCACGACTGCGGCGGCAACTATGAAGAGGCGGCGATACGCGGACATGGACAGCTGACTCCAGAGGCTCGCGGCCCGCATCGATCAACCAGTGGCGCATTGTAGCAAAGGCCCCTCCGAGTTATGGCTTGGCGCCGGACACTCGCGCTAACCTCCTGCCACTCAAGGTCTTGCCGGGAATAGGGGGGATGCCATGAGAAAACAATATCGGCCGTTCCTTTTTGCGTTGCTCGTTTCAGCCTTCTCGCTCGTTGGCGTGTCCGCTGTCGTTGAAGCGGAAGCGGCTCAGCAACAAGGATCGCCGGCGGTCAAGGCGACGCGCTGGTCCGATCCTGCCACCTGGCCAGACAGGAAGGTGCCACGCGCAGGCGACAAGGTCACGATCGCCAAGAGGCAAGGACAGTGATCCTCGACGTCAGTCCGCCGGCGCTGGGCGGTCTGTCGATCGACGGCAAACTCAGCTTCGCGGACAATGCCGACCTGGAGCTGACCACCGAGTGGATCATGCTGCACGGGGAGCTGGCGATTGGCACCGAAGCCAGCCCCCACACGCGCAAGGCGACCATCACCCTCACCGACAACGTCAAGGGTGAAGACATCATGATGGGCATGGGCGACCGCGGGATCATGATCTCGGGCGGAACCCT
Organism: uncultured Gammaproteobacteria bacterium; assembly: GCA_963837755.1. GTDB lineage: Bacteria > Pseudomonadota > Gammaproteobacteria > Steroidobacterales > Steroidobacteraceae > JADGHX01. The sequence continues at coordinate 19,935 of CAWIOP010000001.1, forward strand.
GAACCTGCACGGTGACCGGACAGAACACCTGGACCAAGCTGGCGAAGACGGCCAAGGCAGGCAGCACCTCGATCGAAGTCCTGAACGCCGCCGGCTGGCGCGTCGGTGACGAGATCGTCCTCGCGTCGACGGATTTCGATCCCCGGCAGGCCGAGCGGCGCACCATTTCCGCCATCAGCGGCAACACGATCACGCTCGACAAGAAGCTGGACTACATGCATTTCGGCAAGATCACCTTCGACGTGGATGAGCGCGGCGAAGTGGGTTTGCTGACGCGCAATATCAAGATCCAGGCCTCGGCCGATGCGGAGCAGTCCTTCTTCGGCGGGCACATCATGGCGATGCCCTCGAGCAAGATGTATGTCTCCGGCGTCGAGCTGACCCGCATGGGCCAGAACCTGACGCTGGCCCGCTATCCGATCCACTGGCATCTGGTCGGCGAAGGCAGGGGTCAGTACATCAAGAACGCCGCGATCCACGACACCTACAACCGCTGCGTGACCGTGCATGGCACGAACAACCTGCAGGTTGAGAACAACGTGACCTACAACACCGTCGGTCACTGCTTCTTCCTCGAAGACGGCATCGAGCACGGCAACCAGTTCGTCCGGAACCTGGGGATCCAGACCAAGTGCCATACGTCCAAGCCGTGCGACCCGACAAACCTCGGCCCGTTCGGACCGGCGGGATGGCCAGAACTTCAAGACGGCCGGCCAGAACTCCAAGGATGTCCTGATCCCTTCCGACAACACGGTGTCGACTTTCTGGATCACCAATCCGGACAACATTTACCGCGACAACGTGGCCGCGGGTTCCGACGCGACAGGTTTCTGGTTCGCCTTCCCGCAGCATCCGACGGGCGCGTTCGAAGGCACGGATGTCAGCAAGGCAACTTGGCCACGTCGAACCCCGGTGCGGGAGTTCAAGGGCAACGTCGCCCATTCGAACTTCGACGGTTTCATGTTCGACCGCGGCCCCAGGCCCGATGGCCATTTCGCCACCGGCGGGCATATTTCCCTTGCCAATCCCGCTGACGCGAACAGCCCTCAAGTGGAGTCGGTCTTCGAGGATTTCACCAGCTACAAGAACCGCAATGGCGGCATCTGGGCCCGCGGTGAGATGCACACATTCAGGAACCTGAAGCTGGCCGACAACGCAATTGGCTACACGCATGCGTCCGGCAACGTCAATCGTTCCGCCTTTACGTCACGGGTGGTCGACTCGCTGTTCGTGGGCGAAACCGAGAACATCGGCAACCCCAGGACGCCGGCGGAAAAGGCTTACGGCCGCAGCTTGCCGTTCCCCGAACTCGCGGATTTCCCGATCCGCGGCTACGAGTTCTACGATTTCCGTCATGAACTGGACAATGTCACCTTCGTGAATTTCCAGGACAACGCCACCCGCAAGACGGGAGCGATCTCTTACCTGCTGTTTACCAGCTTCGGAATGAGCTCCAACAACACCATACAGCGCGCGAAATTCATCAACGCCAAGCCGGTGTATTTCCCGCCGATGGAGCGTAAGTGGGGCAACGATGATTACGGCAATGGGAGCTACAAGACCTCGGTGTTCCACGACAGGGACGGCTCGGTCGGCGGTGTCCCCAATTCCTTCATTCTCATCAACAACGGAATCGCAATCGACGAAGCCTGCGAGATCAAGCCCACCTGGAACGCTGCGGTGTGCAAGGGCGATATCGGGCGCATGAATGTTGGCGGCGGCGGTGGTCCTGTTGGATTCGGCGGAATCGGCGGCGCTGGTGGCGGTGGTGCTCCGAGAGCCGGCGGTGCCGGTCCGGGCGCGACTGCTGGTCCTGGCGGACCCGCACCCGCTGCGCGAGCCGGAGGTGCCGGTGCACCTGCGCAGCCGCCAGTCGTTCTCAGCCGCAATGGCAAGGATTTCCCCGCCACCGGAGAAACCAACGTACGAGCCGGCACCGAGATCAAGGTGACCACCGAAAGGCCGTCCCTGGCCCTCAACGTGAAGGAACTGGATACCGGCTCGTGGGTGATCTTCGAGCTGCCGGGATTCACCACCGCAGCCTCGGGTGCGGAGCAGAGCAGCCTGGATGCGCTGCGCAAGGCCAGCGCTACCTCGTACTACAAGGGCAACGGGTCGCTTTGGGTCAAGCTCGTCTCCACCGGTGACGTCCTTGGCAGCGGCCCTGGTAGCGGGCCTAGTGGCGGAGCCAGCCTGCAGGTCAGCCGTTAAGCCAGGAACACCCGGGGGTTGGTGCCATGAGAAAACAATATCGGCCGTTCCGTTTCGCGTTGCTCGTTTCAGCCTTCTCGCTCGTCGGCGTGTCCGCTGACGTTGAAGCGGCTGAGAAAAAAGGATCGCCGGCGGTCAAGGCGACGCGCTGGTCTGATCGTGCCACCTGGCCAGGCAGGAAGGTGCCACGCGCTGGCGACAAGGTGACCATCGCAAGAGGCAAGGCAGTGATCCTCGACGTCAGTCCGCCGGCGCTGGGCGGTGTGACGATCGAGGGCAAACTCAGCTTCGCAGACAATGCCGACCTCGAGCTGACCACCGAGTGGCTCATGCTGCATGGGGAACTCGAAATCGGCACCGAAGCCACCCCCCACACGCGCAAAGCGACGATTACCCTCACCGACAACGTCCGTGAAGAAAGCATGATGGGCATGGGTGACCGCGGGATCATGATCTCGGGCGGAACCCTGAACCTTCACGGCGACCGCAAGAACGCCTGGACCAAGCTGGCCAGGACAGCCAAGGCAGGCAGCGATTCAGTAGATGTCCTGGACGCCGCCGGCTGGCGGGTCGGTGACGAGATTGTCCTCGCGTCCACGGATTTCGATCCCAGGCAGGCCGAGAGGCGAATCGTTTCCGCCATCGACGGAAATACGATCACGCTCGATCGGAAGCTCGATTACATGCATTTCGGCGAAATCACCTTCGGCGTGGATGAACGCGGCGAAGTCGGTTTGCTCACGCGCAATATCCGTATCCAGGCTTCGGCTGACGCGGAACAGTCCTACTTCGGCGGGCACGTGATGGCCATGCCCACGAGCAAGATGTATGTCTCCGGCGTCGAGTTCAATCGCATGGGTCAGCACCTGACTCTTGCCCGGTATCCCATCCATTGGCATCTGGTCGGCGACGCGAAGGGACAGTACATCAGGAACTCCGCGATTCACACACCTTCAACCGTTGTGTGACGGTGCATGGCACGAACAACCTGCAGGTGGAAAACAACGTGACCTTCAACAACGTCGGTCACTGCTTCTTCCTCGAAGACGGCATCGAGACCGGCAACCAGTATGTCCGGAACCTCGGGATCATGACCAAGTGTCATCCCACCAAGCCGTGTGTCCCAACAAACCTCGTCGCAGGTCGCGCATCGGGCTCGGGAACGGCTGGCCAGAACTCCAAGGATGTGCTGATTCCCTCGGACAACACGGTGTCGACTTTCTGGATCACGAATCCCGACAACGTGTATCGGGACAACGTGGCCGCGGGTTCCGACCAGATCGGCTTCTGGATCGCATTGCCGATTCACCCGACAGGTGCGTTCGAAGGCACGGATATCAGCAAGGCAACCTGGCCACGTCGAACCCAACTGCGGGAGTTCAAGGGCAACGTCGCCCACTCCAATTTCGACGGCTTGATGATCGACCGCGGCCCTCAGCCCGATGGCCGTTTCGGTGTGCAGGGCGGCAACCCGCATATTCCCCTGGCCAATCCCGCTGACCCGAACAGCGCGCAGGTGGAGACGGTCATCGAGGATTTCACCGGCTACAAGAGCCGCAATGGCGCTGTCTGGAGCCGCGGTGAGAATAAGACTTTCAGGAATCTGAAGGTGGCCGATAACGCCATGGGCTACACGCATGCGTCGGGCAACCTCGGTCGTTCCGCCTTTACCTCACGGGTGGTTGACTCGCTGTTCGTGGGCGAAACCGACAACATCGGCAACCCCAGGACTGCGGCAGAAATTGCGTACGGCCGCAGCCTTCCGTACGCCGACATGGCGGATTTCCCGATCCGCGGCTACGAGTACTACGATTTCCGTCATGAAATGGACAACGTGACCTTCGTGAATTTCGAGGACAACGCCACTCGCAAGACGGGAGCGATCTCTTATCTGATGTACACCAGCTTCGGGATCAGCTCGAACAACTCCGTACAGCGCGCGAAATTCGTCAACGCCAAGCCGGTGTATTTCCCTCCGATGGAGCGCAAGTGGGGCAGCGATAATGGGAGCAGTGCAGCCTGGAAGAGCGCGGTGTTCCGCGACAAGGACGGCTCGGTCAGCGGTGTGCCCGATTCGTACATTCTCATCAACGACGGCATCAACGACGCGATCGCAATCGACGACGAAGCCTGTGAGATCAAGCCCGCCTGGAACGCAGCCGTGTGCAAGGGTGATATCGGGCGCGTGGGTGTTGGCGGCGGCGGTGGAGGTTTGGGCGCAGGTGCCGGTCCTGGCGTAGTTGCAGGTCGTGACGCGCCTGGCGCTGCTGCCGGTCCGGGTGCCGCGGGTTCTGGCGCACCGGCTGGTCCGGCCGGCGGTGCCGGTGGAGCGGCTCAGCCGCCAGTCGTTTTCAGCCGAAGCGGCAGGGAGTTCACCGTAACCGGAGAAACCAACGTACGAGCCGGTACCGAAATCAAGGTGACCACCGAAAGGCCTTCCGTGTCTCTCAACCTGAGGGAACTGGATAGCGGCTCATGGGTGATCTTTGAGCTGCCGGGATTCACCACTGCAGCCTCGGGTTCGCCGCAGGACAGCCTGGCGGCGCTGCGCAAGGCCGGCACCACCTCATACTACAAAGGCAAGAGTTCGCTCTGGGTCAAGGTGGTCTCCACGGGTGACTCCGGCAGCGGCCCTCGTGGTGGAACCAGCCTCCAGGTCAGCCGGTAAGCTGGATTTCCGACGTATGAGCAAGAGCCCCCCGGCAACAGGCCGGGGGCTTTTTCTTTAAGGGCGAATCTGCCGCTTCCGAAAAACCATGTAGCGACTTGAGTTGAGGTAACTTGCTCACGGCTCTGGAGCGCTACCGGCAGTCGACTCAAACGCGGTTTTTCTGTAGATTGGTCCATGGCGCACATCTACGACGAGCCGAGTCGGACCTTCGGCGAATTCCTGTTGATTCCGAATCTGACGCGCAAGGGAACCGTTCCTTCCCGCGTCGATTTGAAGACTCCGATCGTTCGTTACACCAAGGGTAGCTCGCCACCGCTTTCAATCAATGTCCCGATCACCGCGGCGATGATGCAGGCGGTGAGCGATGACAAGATGGCGATCGCGCTCGCGCGCTGCGGCGGACTGGCATTCATCTTCGGTTCGCAATCCATCGCGTCACAGGCGGAGATGGTCCGTCGCGTAAAGAATCACAAAGCCGGCTTCGTGGTCAGCGACAGCAATGTGCGCCCGTCGGCAACACTTGCAGACGGGCTGGCAGTGACCGAAACCACGGGCCACTCGACGATCGCAGTCACCGAAGATGGCACGCCCACCGGCCGCTTGGTCGGCATGGTGACGGGCCGAGATTATCGCCCTGGCAAGACCCCGTCGACCAAGTCGGTCACGGAGCTGATGACGCCGTTCGATGCGCTGACGTGCGGAAAAATTGGCCTTGATCTTGAAGCAGCCAACGATCTGATCTGGTCGCATAAGCTCAACTGCTTGCCGGTAATCGACGAGATGCGTCGCCTGCATTACCTCGTGTTCCGCAAGGACTACGACGCTGCGCAAGAATTCCCACTGCAGCTCGTCGATGATCAAAAGCGCCTCATCGTCGGTGCGGGCATCAGCTCACACGACCAAGCCGAACGCGTCCCAGCGCTAGTCGAAGCCGGGGTCGATCTGTTATGCATCGATTCGTCGGACGGATATTCGGAATGGCAAGCCGACACGATTGAGTTCGTGAAGAAGAACTGCGACCAGACGCCCATCGGCGCCGGCAATGTCGTCGATCGGGAAGGCTTCTTGTATCTAGCCGAGGCAGGCGCCGACTTCGTGAAGGTCGGCATCGGCGGCGGATCGATTTGCATTACTCGCGAACAAAAGGGCATCGGTCGCGGTCAAGCGACGGCGCTGATCGAGGTCGCCAGGGCCCGCAACGAGTACTTCGACAAAACCGGAATCTACGTACCGATCTGTTCGGACGGCGGCATCACGCGTGACTATCACATCACGCTCGCGCTCGCGATGGGCGCCGACTTCGTAATGATGGGCCGCTATTTCGCCGGCTTCGACGAAGCGCCCGGCCGCAAGCTACGACTCAACCACACGATCGTCAAAGAGTACTGGGGTGAAGGCAGCAACCGCGCACGCAACTGGCAGCGCTACGATGTCGGTGGCGGCAACAAGAAGAACGACCTCGCGTTCGAAGAGGGCGTCGATAGCTATGTTCCCTATGCCGGTCCACTGAAGGACAGCCTCGAGACCACGCTGGCCAAGGTTCGCTCCACGATGTGCAACTGCGGAGCGCTGACGATTGCCGAACTGCAGCGCACCGCGCGCCTCACGCTGGCCTCGGCAGTCAGCATCCATGAAGGCGGCGCGCACGACGTGATAATCAAGGAGACGCGCGCCGCATCGGCAGACGAATAGGGCAATGTTCGAGTGTGGCATCGGAGACAAGTCCTGCTAGCTGGTGAGTTCGGAGACCCGATTTGAACCTGCGAGCGTCCGCTCAGGGTCGAAAGCGCCAATTCACTGATCTGCTGGAATCGGCCATATATGCGGTCAGCCAAGGGGATGTTCTAATCGTCTCGAAGCCTACGTTCAACGATACGCGTCAGCGGCGCGACGCTTTGCGAGCATCGGCTGGAGGCGTTCTCTATGCACGTGACTATTGCTGCGCGTAGAGAAATTCACTCCAAAAGTCTCGCACCTTCTCAATCGCGGGAAGGAACTCGAGTACCTGACCATCCTTGCGCCGGTAAACCACCTTAGTGCTAACGTCACCGGCCTCGTAATGCTCCTCGATTTCGTTCAGCTCAGAGCCTTCATAGTCGAACGCGATGCAGTCCACGGCACCGGTAGAGGCTACTGATGAATGAACAGCCTTCCTCGGGTCTACATCTGTGTACAGGTGCTTGTACGCATTTGAGATGCTTCGTATGTCTCTGAACGCTCCGTCCGTCCTTTCACAAATGAACTCGACGAAGTCACCCAAGGATTTGAACTGACTTACGCGCCCAGGATGATTCTTCCGATTGAACTCGAAGTAGTGATCGGCGAGATGCGAAGCAGAAACGGCGGCGTTGAAGGCGCGCCGGACTGATCCGGGATTGTCTGCGTAGTCGACGAAGTTATCTTCGACGAACGCATTGAAATACTCGTCCGGCGTCATTCCCACCTTTAGCGCTCCTTTGGTGCACAACGCACCTGCTGGCCCCTGCGCACCTACTTGACTCCGTGAGTTCTGAGTTCCCGTTGGGTACACCATGGGAATGCTGAACTTGATCCGCGACTCGCTGCTACGTGACCCAGTGCTTCTGCCTTCCGTTCCCAGTTACACCGGATCCATGAAGGCGGCAGCGACGCGTTTCGAATTTTCTGAAGTCAGATTGACGAGTAGATCCATGTCGTCGGCTGCTCTCGAACGTACGTACGTACCATTGCACGGCAAGCCCGCCGACGAGCAGGAATTCGACGTTACGCGCGATGGATGCGACAACGATTTGTCGGTCCGCACCGAAACGCTGAAGACTCCATCGGGGGAGTTCAGGGGCGCTCGACTCACGAGGCAAGCGGCGGCAGGCAGTCCGGATGGTCGAGCTGCGCCTGCCGTACTGCAGCCGTATTCGCCGGATCACCTGAGATGACACCGATAAGCATGGCGGCCATGGTTGCGAGCCCATTGGCGTTGCGCAGTGTCTGCAGCGAGTACTCCAGAGAGTAGCCTCTGTGGTGCTGGGTGATGGGGTGAACGCCGCTGTGGACATAGGAGTTGAGCGGCTTCCAGGCACCGTCCTTGAGACTCTTGAGCATTCTGCCGATGAATTCCGGCGCCGAATTACCTATGGCGGCAAGCATCTCATCCATGCCGGGCGCCGGTGGCTCTTTGAGCGAGCCCTTTTTGAGCAAGCCGTCGACTGCCGCGACCCACCATCGGGTGCGGCGAAATGAACCCATAGAGAGCGAGTCGCGGATTCGAACTGCGCTCTGAGTAAAGCGATAGCAGATGTCACGTGATCGAGCTCGATTAGCGCTCGGATGCTGTAGCCGTGTTCGAGCGTGATGGTGCAGAGCGCTGAGGCGACCATGGAACGGGGCGTTCCGTCGTGACTCGCAGAGGTGAGGACCGCGGTCAGGCTCTCGTACAGACGATCGGTCTGATGTAGGCAGTCCTTTAATTCGACTGTGTTAGAAAAGTAATTGATTCATGATATTGTCTCAAGCAGTTCAGCCATTGCAAGAGGTTTGTCGGTGGGCAAGAGTCTTGAGGCGCGATTTGATGAGTACGCACAGATGATTGGCGCGACGCTGGCGCACGCGGATCGGCGGCTTCCGGTGCAGTGGTATCTGAAGGGCCTGATGCTGCCCGGTGGGCGCAAGAGCGTGGAGCCGATGGCCGCACGGGTTCAGCCGCAGAACGTGCGCTCGGCACATCAGTCGATGCATCACCTGGTGGCCGATGCCAACTGGAGTGATGCGGCATTGCTGGCCGCCGTAGCCTCGCAGGTGCTGCCGGTGCTGATGAAGAAGAGCAAGACCTGCCACTGGATCGTGGATGACACGGGGTTTGCGAAGAAGGGCGAGCATTCGGTCGGCGTTGCCCGCCAGTACTGCGGTCGTCTGGGCAAGACGGACAACTGCCAGGTCGCGGTGAATCTGTCGATCGCGAACGAGCACGGCAGCCTGCCATTGGCCCATCGGCTGTATCTGCCCAAAGAGTGGGCCGAAGACTCGGCGCGACGCAAGAAAGCCGGCGTCCCGAAGGAGATCGAGTTTCGCACCAAAGGAGCCATCGCCCTGGAGCAGATTGATCAGGCGTTGGCGGCGGGTGTCCCCAAGGGCATCGTGCTGGCGGATGCCGCGTACGGTACGGACACGGACTGGCGCGATGAGCTTTCCGAACGTGGCCTGCTGTATATGGTGGGCGCGCGCGATAACACGACGGTATGGTGGGGCCCACATCAACCGGCACCCATGCCACCGGCCAGTCCCAACGGCGGTCGGCGACGTACACGGCTCATTCGCGATGCGAGCCACGCGCCGATCTCGGTGCATGAGGTGGCGCGCAGCTTGCCTGCGCAGAAGTTTCGCCGTGTCACCTGGCGAGAAGGGGTCGCGGCGCCGCTGAGCTCGACATTTGCCGCCGTTCGGGTCCGTGCCGCACACGACAATCAGCCACACGATGAGCAATGGCTGCTGATTGAGTGGCCGCACGGAGAGGCGCAGCCGCGCCACTATTGGTTCTCGACGCTGCCGGCCAACACATCGATCAAGACGCTCGTTGCCACCGCGCAGGGCCGCTGGCGCATCGAGCGCGACTATCAGGAGCTCAAATCCGAGCTCGGTCTGCACCACTACGAGGGGCGCAACTGGCGCGGCTTTCATCATCATGCGAGCCTGTGCATCGCCGCCTATGGCTTTCTGATGCGCGAGCGGCTCTCGGGACTTAAAAAAAACCGTGGGCGATTCAAAACGCCTGCCGTACCCGAAGAGTTCCGGCCGCGCGGGGCTGGGGCCGATGCAGCGTCACGTGCCTGACTCCATCGCCACACTCGCGTTTCGCCTTGCGCGGCTCATCGCACGAGGACTGTCGCTATGCCCCTGCTGCGCACGGTCACCGACTAGAGGGGCACGGAGTTCTTAACACAGTCGAATTAACACTGTCGCATTCTACTTCAGTGGCGTTCAGCGTTGCGCGGGAGCGGAAGACGTTTTGCACAGCCGATCTGTAGCCCGAGGCTGGTCAGCCGGCAACGCGCGACTTCGCCCGCGACATCGAAGAACATGATCAGGCAACGGCCGTTCCGCCCTTAAAGAAGGAGGAACAGCTATGTCGAAGAACATCAGGGGCTTGGTCAGAAGATATCGAGTGGATGGCGACTACGAATGGCACATCGACAAACGCGTGAAACGATACGGACGCCTTTGTGAAAGTACGGGCACTGGCGACCGAGACGAAGCGCAGCGCTATCTGCTTTATCGCCTGAAAGAGCTTCGGGAGATACGCGTGTACGGCGAGAGACCCGCGCGCACATTTAGGGAAGCAGTTGCGAAGTACCTGAAGGACTTCAAGCATAAGAAGAGCCGCGGCCGGGATGCGGCGACGTTGAAGGATCTGGATCCATTCATCGGCCACCTCGCACTCGATCGAATCAACAACGACACGTTTGCCAACTATCGTGAAGCTCGTCGAAAGTTATCGGTGCGTACACGCAATCAGAAGATCGCCCTCGCGCGACGAATCTTGCGGTTGGCGGCGCGTGTGTGGTGCTTTCCTGGCACGAACCTGACCTGGATTCGCGGCGCGCCCGAGATCCTGCTCGAGAGCGGGCATCAGGCACGCACAGCGTATCCGCTCGATGAGAGGGAGCAGCAGCTCCTGTTCAGTGAGCTTTCCAAATCGGTGGCAGAGATGGCCAGGTTTGCGGTCAGCACCGGAGCGCGCGATCAGGAATTGTGCCGGCTCGAGTGGAAGTGGGAGCGCCGAATTCCTATCGCGGAGGGCGGGACCGCGCGCAGCGTCTTCGTGCTGCCTGGCGAGATCGTCAAGGGCGGCGTCGCTCGAGTGCTGATCCTGAACGACGAAGCGCAGGCGATTGTGGAAGCGGTACGGGGAAGGCACCGGCGCTTTGTGTTTGTGTCGCCGGGCCGGCGGAAGCCGCTTCGTCATCTGCGCGACGCTGGCTGGCAGTCCGCCCGTCGCCGGGCCGCAGACCGGTATCGCGATCGGTTCGGGACTGAGGCTCCGGCCGGCTTCCGGAACGTTCGGGTGCACGACCTGCGGCACACCTTCGGCCGACGGTTACGAGCGGCCGGGGTGAGCCTGGAAGATCGGCGGGACTCTGTTGGGGCACAAGGCCCCCGAGGTCACGACCCACTACAGCGCACCCGAGATCGGCAATCTAGTGGCGGCGGCGAACCGGATCGTGGCATCCCGCGGAAATCCCACGCCAACCTTGCTACGGGTGTGAGCAAGGCGCTGGAAGTCCTTGGTGGAAAGGGAGGGACTCGAACCCTCGACCCCGGCATTATGAGTGCCGTGCTCTAACCAGCTGAGCTACCTTTCCATCGTCCATCGGCCGGCGGACCGGCGCACCTGAACGGGCGAGTCGGCGGACCCCCGGATCGCGGGGGGCGGCGATTGTCGCGACCCGCGCGGCGGGGTGTCAAGCTGAAGTGGCCCGGGCCCCGAAATCGGCCCGGAACACGCAGTTTCCGGGACCGGTAACGCCGGATTCACGCTCCTCGCACCGCCGCGACGCCCCCGTCGCCGCTCCCGGCCCTGACTCCTGCGAACCCTGCCTGCTGCGTTACGCCACATCCAGTCGCGTGCGCAGTGAACGGCCCGTGCGCAGGAAACACGCCAACAAGCCAGCTCCTCGCGCGAAATAGCCGTGCATCAGTCACCCGCCCTCATTTGACCGTCTTCAAGACAACTCTGATGGAACCCGAAGCAACTTTGGCGCCTCGAAATTGAGTCGATCAACTCAACTGCACGCACCACCAGGGCGCACCATTGTGATGAATGCGTATGCCTCGAATACCAGAGCTCACGCATAGTTCAATCCCCCATTTCCACTCGAATATCAACGCCATGAAACGCCGTCGCAGCGTACTTTCGAGCACCGCGGACGCGGGAATCACCCGTTACCTTCAGCTCTACAGCATCCTGTCGCAGGCATTGGCCGATGGCGAATACAAGCAGTCACGCGCCCTGCCGAGCGAGCCGGAGCTCGTGGCCCGCTATCGCGTGTCGCGCACCACCGTTCGGCGTGCACTGCACCTTCTGGAGCAGGAGGGCCGCATTCTCCGGCGCCGGGGCAGCGGTACCTATGCCAAGACAAGTCGCGTTCACAGCTCCCTCGCCTTCAACGCCGAGGCGCTGTATGGCGACGCGCCCGCCGCGGCGAAAGACGCAGGCACGGAAATTCTCAAGCGCGCCCCGCTCGAAGTGCCCACGTCTCTGCATGCGGCACACCCGGAACTGGGGGAGCAGGCGTTCGCGGTGCAGCGCACGCGTTCCCAGGATGGGGAGCCGTTCCAGCTCGCCGTGACATACGTGCCGGAAGCCTCGGCTAAACGTTACAGGCTGCGTCGCGGTGGCACGCGGGCAACGGGTCTGGAGAAGCTCGCGAAAGATGTGCGTGGTGTGCAACAGGAGACAACGGCGGTTGCGGCTGACGCTATTGCCTCCAGGCAACTGAAGGTGTCCATCGGTTCGCCTTTGCTACGAATCCGCGCGGCGTTGTCGGGCGCAGATGGGGAACTGCTCGCCGTAGACGAAATCCTGATGCGGCCCGACCGCGCCCATCTGCAGGACAGCCTGGTCCGCGGCCGCGCCGGAAAAGCCGGCCAGCATTGGCAGCTAAAATCCGACTGACGTCAAATTGACGCGCGCCGCCGGCAACACGCCCGGCGGTGCGCGCGGCAATTGACCCGATGCCGATAGCCGTCAGACGTTGAAGCGGAAATGCATGACATCGCCTTCCTGAACGATGTACTCCTTGCCTTCAAGCCTCAGCTTGCCCGCTTCCTTCGCGCCCGCCTCGCCTTTGCAGGCGATGTAGTCCTTGAACGCGATGACTTCGGCGCGGATGAACCCGTGCTCGAAATCCGTATGAATGACGCCTGCTGCCTGCGGCGCCGTGGAGCCCGCATGAATGGTCCACGCGCGCACTTCCTTCGGCCCCACGGTGAAGTACGTTTGCAGGCCGAGCAGCGCGTACGCCGCACGGATTACGCGATCGAGCCCAGGCTCCTTCAGCCCGAGCTCTTTCAGGAACTCCGCGCGATCGGCTTCTTCCAGCTGCGAGATCTCGGCCTCGATGGCCGCGCACACCGGCACCACCACAGCGCCTTCGCCCGCGGCGCGCTTCTCGACGGCCGCCAGCAGCGGGTTGTTCGTGAACCCGCCCTCCATGACATTCGCCACATACATGATGGGCTTCGCCGTCAGCAGCTGAATCTCGCGCAGGTCACGTCGCTCTTCTTCCGTCATCTGCAGCGAGCGCACGGGCTTCACCTGGTCGAGGTGCGCCCTGGCGCGCTCGTATAGCGCTTTCTTGCGGAGGGCATCCTTGTCGCCGCCCTTGGCCGCCTTGGTCTGGCGATCGATGGCCTTCTCGACCGTCTGCATGTCCGCCAGCGCCAGCTCCGTGTCGATGACCTCGATGTCCGCGATCGGGTCGATCTTGCCGGCGACGTGGATCACGTCCGTGTTCTCGAAACAGCGCACCACATGCGCAATGGCGTCGGTCTCGCGGATGTGCGAGAGAAACTGGTTGCCCAGCCCTTCACCCTGGGATGCGCCCGCGACGAGCCCCGCGATGTCCACGAACTCCACGGTGGTGGGCAGGATCCTCTCTGGCTTCGCGACGGCCGCGAGCTGCGTGAGCCGCTCGTCCGGCACGGGCACAACGCCCACGTTCGGGTCGATGGTGCAGAAGGGATAGTTCTCCGCCGCGATCTGCGCGCGCGTGAGCGCGTTGAACAGCGTCGACTTGCCGACGTTGGGAAGGCCGACGATACCGCACTTGATACCCATTATTCCTCGGTTGCCGCGGGAGGCGCGGCGCGCGTATGCAGCAGGCTCATCGCCCGCTGCCCGCCTCGTTCAAGAATGACCGGCACCGCCTCGACGCTCTCGGCGATGCACTCACGAATGGCACGCTCTTGCGCCGCGGTTGGCCGCGACAGCACGTGCTCGATGCCCGTAGCGGGCGGCTTGCCCACGCCGATGCGCAGGCGCCAGAAATCCGGCCCCAACTGGGCCATCACGTCCGCGACGCCGTTATTGCCGGCGGCTCCGCCGCCTTGTTTCAACTTCACGACGCCCGCCGGGAAGTCCAGCTCGTCGTGCGCCACCAGAATCTCTTCGACCGGAATCTTGTAGAAGCCGGCCACGCTGCGCGTGGGGCCGCCACTTCGGTTCATGTAGGTCATTGGCTTCAGCAGCCAGACTTCCGCATCGCCGATGCGCACGCGCGCCAGCTGGCCCTGGTGCTTCGCCTCGTGGCGGAATGTGCCGCCATGGCGACGCGCGAGCTCTTCCACGAACCAGAAGCCCACGTTGTGCCGCGTGCGTGCGTATTCGTCGCCCGGGTTACCGAGGCCGACGATGAGCTTGAGTGGAACTCCAGCCATGAGTGCAAAGGACAGCTCGAATCGGGAAGGAGCGTTAAGAAAGAGATGCCGGGGGCGCAACCTGGCGCCTCCGGCATTCTTCTACACCTGGCGAAAAACCCGACCGAAACAACACACGGTTGCAGACACCGCGTATTACTTCTTGCCGCCCTCCTTCTTGGCAGGCGCCTTGGCAGGCGCGGCGGCCTTTTCGTCCTTCTTCGCTTCTCCCGCGGCCGGCGCAGCGCCTGCAGCCGGGGCTGCGGCGGCACCTTCGGCCGGTGCGGCGGCACCTTCGACAACGGCCTCGGGCTCTTCCGCACGCGGGCTGTGAATCGACACCACCGGCGGATTGCGGCCACCGGACAGCTGCGTGATGGTCACGCCGCTCGGCAGCGGAATGTCCGCGAGGAACCTGCTGTCGTTCAGGCTCATGTCCGAGAGGTCGAGCTCCAGGTGCTCCGGCAGATCCTGCGGCAGGCAGGTGACTTCAACATCCGACATGCGATGCGAGACCACGCCGCCCTGCGTCTTCACGCCCGGCGACACGGACTCGCCCTTGAAGTGAATCGGCAGATGAATGCGGATCTTCTCGTTCGGAACCACGCGCAGCAGGTCGACGTGCACCACGACGTTCTTCGCGGGGTGCATCTGCACGTCCTTCACGATGGCTTCCTGCGTCTGCTCGCCCACCTTGATCTGGACGATGGACGAATAGAAGCGCTCGTTGTCGATCATCGTCAGCAGGTTCTGCTGGTCGAGCACGAGTGCGCGCGGCTCTTTGTTGCCGCCATAGAGAATGGCCGGGACCTTGCCTTTGTGACGCAGGCGGCGGCTCGCACCCTTGCCTTGCATCTCGCGCAGGTCCGCGCCGATGGTGAATGCTGTCTTCATGTCGAATCTCCTGTTACGTAACGCCCGTCGCGACCAACGTGGCGTAAAGAGCCTCCCGCCCACCGCCACCCGCACCATGCGGGCACCGGCTTGCGGCGCGAAGCGTCAATCCCCAAATATCAATCAAGATAGAGCGAGCTCACCGACTCCTCGTCGCGAATGCGACGGATGGTCTCCGCGAGCAGCCCGGCGACCGAAAGCAGGCGGATGCGGTCGCACGCTTTCGCCTCGGCGGAGAGCGGGATGGTGTCTGTCACCACCAGCTCATCGAGCGCCGACTTCGAAATCTTCTCCACGGCGTTGCCGGAGAGCACCGGGTGCGTGATGTAGGCCACCACCTTCAGCGCGCCCTCGTCCTTCAACGCCTGGGCCGCCTGGCACAGCGTGCCGGCGGTGTCGACCATGTCATCCACGAGCACGCAGGTCTTGCCTTCGACTTTGCCGATGATGTTCATCACCTTCGACTCGTTCGGCCGCGGACGGCGCTTGTCGATGATGGCGAGATCCGCATCGTCGAGGCGCTTGGCCAGCGCGCGGGCGCGCGCCACGCCGCCCACGTCGGGCGACACCACGATCATGTTCTTGTGCTGCTGCCGCCACGCGTCGCCGAGCAACACCGGCGAGGCGTAGACGTTATCCACCGGAATGTCGAAGAACCCCGAGATCTGCTCCGCATGCAGGTCGATGGTGAGCAGGCGCGTGACGCCTGCGCTCGAGAGCATGTTCGCCACCAGTTTCGCGGCGATGGACATGCGCGTGCCGCGCACGCGGCGATCTTGCCGGGCATAGCCCATGTAGGGCACCACGGCGGTGATGCGAGCGGCGCTGGCGCGGCGGCACGCGTCCACCATCACGAGCAGCTCCATCAGGTTGTCGTTCGCGGGCGGGCAGGTGGGCTGCATGATGAAGACGTCGCGCCCGCGCACGTTCTCCATGAGCTCCACGTTCACCTCGCCGTCGCTGAAGCGGCCCACGTAGGCCCGGCCGAGCGGCGTGTTCAGGTGTTTCGCAACATCCTGCGCAAGCGTCGGGTTCGCGTTGCCCGCAAAGAGCGCCAATGTTTCGCCACCGTTCAAGTCCAGGTTCTCCGACGGACGCGCCATCTATGTTCTAACTCAGTGGCGCCCGTGCGCCGTGAAATCAATCTTCATGGCGCTTCGCGCCCTGTATGCCGCCGGTCGCGCTTCGCGATCCGGCCTCGAACCCCGGGCGTAGCCCGTGGCATGGCTGGGGTGGAAGGATTCGAACCTCCGTATGGCGGGATCAAAACCCGCTGCCTTACCGCTTGGCGACACCCCAACATAGTCGTTTCCGCACGGGGGACGTATTCAACCCCCGCGTGACGAAGCTCGTCCAGCGACTCGGCACCCGCGCGGCCACGGCTTGCGCGTCTAGCGCGCTCGCGAAGCCTGCAAACACGCATGCGCCCGTTCCCGTCAGCCGCGCGGGCGCAGACCGCGCGAGCCAGTCGAGCGCCTCAGCCACTTCGGGGAATCGCGCCCGCACGACGCTCTCGCAATCGTTACGGCCGCCGGTCTGAAAAAAGGCGCGCATTGTGAGCTGGGGGGAATTTCGTGTCAATTCAGGGGCCTGGAACACCTGTGCAGTGGCCACGTGCACCCCGGGATGCACCACCGCGAACCAGCGTTCCGGCAGCTCCACCGGCTGCAGCCGCTCGCCCCGCCCCTCGGCCCAAGCCGATGAACCATAGACGAAAACTGGCACGTCCGAGCCCAGGGTGAGGCCGATGTCGGCCAGCTTTTCCGGTGTCAGGCCGGTGGCCCAGAGGTGGTTCAGGGCGAGGAGCGTCGTGGCGGCGTCCGAGCTTCCGCCGCCCAGCCCGCCGCCCATGGGGATGCGTTTGGTCACGCGCAGGGAGGCGCCCAGAGGGGTGCCGGTGGCCGCCTTCAGTGCGCGGGCCGCGCGAATGACGAGGTCGGTTTCCGGGGGGACACCTGTCGGGCCGGCCAGGCGCTCGATCTGGCCGTCGTCCCGCACGGTGATGCCGATGTCATCGCAGAGGTCGATGAGCTGAAAAAGCGTCTGCAGGTCGTGGTAGCCGTCGGGGCGACGGCCGGTGACGTGCAGGAAGAGATTGAGCTTGGCGGGAGCGGGCCAGTGCGTTTCGTTGCCGTCAGATGCAATCATGTCTCACGAGCCCCAACCGTCCACGACCAGGCGCACGCGCACGTTCTCGCGCTTCATCGTGACCCTTGAAGGCAGCGACTCACCGTGCACGTTGGCGTAGCTGCCGTAGTCGATCTGCCAGCCGTCCTGTTTCAGGGTGGCGAGGCGCCGGGTGTCGTCCAGCGTTTCGTCGGCGGGGCGTGCCGGGTCTGGCACGCCGAGCACCCAATACCGAAGGCTTGCGAGTGGCGGCTCGAAGCCAAGCCTCGTTTCGATCTCGCGCCTGGCGGCCTCGTTGTCGAGCCGCTCGCCACGCGAATTGAGCACGCTCACCGAGCCGCGATCCGACGTGATGCGCACGCCCCCCACGCCCAGTGGCCCATCGAGCGCGAGCTCGGACTGGCTGCCCTGCTGCTGCCAGCGCAGCTTCGCATTGAAGCCTTCCTGTGCGGCAGCCACGGCGATGCGGCCAGTGAGATCGAAATTGCCGCGCGCCTGAAGCGCCGCTCGCCGCACTTCCCACGGCTCGGCGGGCGCCGGCGCAACCGCTGGCGCCAACGTCTTGCACGCAGTGAGGGTGAAAGCGAGAAACAGCAAGCACAATGCAAGCCGCAGCGACGCAAAGCGCAGAGACAGCACCCGATGCGACAGGCGCGGCAACGAGATGAGAGGCAACGACGCGCCCGGCTGCAACGGCGAGGCGATGTGCCGTTCGCGCGCTGCGCACGCAAACTGCATTTCCACTACGTCTTCTCGGGCGGGGCGAGGCGCGCGATGGTTTGCTTGAGCTTCTCGGAGTCCGGGTGGCGCGCGAGCGCGCCGGCCAGCACGGTGCGGGCTTCCTGCTTCGCGCCACTCTTCCACAACGCCTCGGCCCAGTGCGCCGCGATCTCCGGGTCGTGCGCCAGCGTGTACGCGCGCTTCAGATGCTCCGCGGCGCCTTTCGAGTCGCCGCGCCTGAATCGCACCCAGCCCATGCTGTCGAGCACGGCCGGGTTGTCGGGCATGATGGCGAGCGACTTCTTGATGAGCCCCTCGGCGCGAGACAACTCGAGGCCGTGATCGGCGAGCGTGTAGCCCAGCGCGTTCAGCAACGTGGGGTCGTCCTCGCGCTCGTCGAGCAGCCGCTCGAGCGCGCCCACGGAATCCTTGATCTTGCCGGCTTTCTCCAGCAGCACCGCGCGGTCGTACTGGAGCGAGGGATGCTGGGGGTGCTGATCTAGCGCCGCCGCGAGCAAGGCGAGCCCGGCGTCGATCTCACCGTGATCGGCAAGCAGGTTCGCCTTGGTCACCGTGATCTCGAATCCGCGATCGGGATGCTCGGACACGTAGTCGTCGAGCAGCGCGAGCGCTTCGCCGCGCTCTTTCTTTTCCAGCAGGATGGCCGCGGCACGAGTGCGCGCCGGCACGGCGAGCGACGAGTTGATGAGGCGCCGATAGCCGGCCAGCGCCGTGTCGGTGTCTCCATCGCGCTCGGCGATGTCGGCGAGATAGAGCAGCGACGCGTCCGTGGCTTCGTTGCTCGTCGCAAGGTCGGTGAAGCGCCGTTGCGCTTCCGTGTAGTCGCCGCCCTGGAATGCGAGCAACGCAAGCCGGCGCTCAACTTCACCCTTGGCGGCGTCGGACGCGCGAATACGCTCCAGCTCGAAGCGGGCTTCTTCGAGCCGGTCGAGCGCGGCGAGAACTTCCGCCAGCGCGAACTGACCCCGTTTGGGGTCGAATTTCATCGCCTCGCGCGCGGTGGCGATGGCGGTGGCGCTATCGCCCTTCATCACGTAGGCGCGCGACAGAATGTGCGCGGCCGCGAACGATGTGGGGTCGCGCTTGCGCGCCAGCCCCGCGAAATACTCGGCGCTCTTCACGTCGTAGGCTTCGAGCGCCAGCTCTGCCACCAGCGCCAGAGCCGCGGGCGAGGCGGAGTCGGTGTCCAGCGCACCGCTGATGGCGGCGAACGTGGAGGAAGCGTCTGCTTCCTGCAGGAACAGGGCTGCGAGATCGGCAAGCTGCGCATCGATGTCGCGGGTGGCCGCGGCGGCGTCGGCGGCACCAGCGCGCTGGTCCGCGCCCTTGCCCGCGCCGCTCTTGCCAGCGCCCGCGCCCGCGTCGTCATCGGCCGACTTCGCCGTCAGCACCGTCGCCAGTGCCGAGCGCGCTTCGGCCACGCGATAGAGCTTCAGCGCCACGGTGGCGTAGATGGCCGCGGCGTCACGGTCTGCCGGCGCAAGCGAGCGCCAGCGTTTGACGGAATCCCACGCGGCCGGCAGGTGCTCGCATGCGAGCGCCACTTCGCTGGAGCGGCGAGCCACCGCCGCGTCGGCGCGCTGGGCGGCCGCGGCGTAAGTCTCGGACGCCATCCGGCAGTCGCCGCGCTCCAGCGCGATTTCGGCAATCACGGTGGAGGCGTTCGGGTCGCGCGCAACCTCGGCGGCCACCTTGCGCCCCGCCGCCGATGCGCCGCCGGCGACCAGCAGGCCTGCGAACAGCGCCGTGCGCCAGGCCAGAGCGGATGAGGGGCCATATTTCAGGCCAGATTTGAGGAATGTCACGCGAACCACTATAGAACGTCCGGCGCCGACTCGCACGGCGCGCTTCTTGTCACAGCCACCGGGCATCCGGACAATGCCGCCCCGATGAAAGACACCATCCGCCAGCGCCTCGAAAGAATGTCCGAACGGTTCGAGGAGGTCGGGCGGCTCCTGGCTGCGCCTGAAGTGGCCGGTGGCTCGCAGCAATTTCGGGACCTGTCGATGGAATACTCCCGCCTGCAGCCGCTGGCGGAGCGCTTCGGCGCCTTCCGCAGCCTCGAGGCGGAGCTTGCGGCCGCGCGCGCGATGAGCGACGACCCCGACGCCGACATGCGCGCTCTCAGCGAAGAGGAAGTGGCGCGCGTCCAGCAGAGCATGGCCGCCGAAGAAGTGGCGCTCGCGAGCCTGCTCGTCCCGAAAGATGAGCGCGACGACAAGAACATCTTCCTCGAAGTGCGCGCCGGCACCGGTGGCGACGAGGCCGCCATCTTCGCGGGCGACCTGTTCCGGATGTATGCGCGCTACGCGGAGTCCAAAGAGCTCAGCGTGGAAGTGCTGAGCGAGAACCCGGGCGAGCATGGCGGCTATCGCGAGATCATCAGCCGCGTCGTGGGGCGCGGGGCGTTCTCACGCCTGAAGTTCGAATCCGGCACTCACCGGGTGCAACGTGTGCCGGCAACCGAGGCGCAGGGCCGCATCCACACCTCCGCGTGCACGGTGGCCATCCTGCCGGAGGTCGACGAAGTCACCAGCGTCGACGTGAACCCGGCAGACCTGCGCATCGACACCTTCCGGTCGTCGGGCGCGGGCGGGCAGCACGTGAACAAGACAGACTCCGCCATTCGCATCACGCACCTGCCCTCGGGCATCGTGGTGGAATGCCAGGATGAGCGCTCCCAGCACAAGAACCGCTCCCGCGCCATGTCGCTGCTGAAGGCCCGCCTGCTCGCGGCCGAGCAGGAAAAGCAGCATTCCGCGCAGGCACAGGCGCGCAAGCTGCAGGTGGGCAGCGGCGACCGCTCCGAGCGCATCCGCACTTACAACTTTCCGCAGGGCCGGGTCACCGACCACCGCATCAATCTCACGCTCTACAAGCTCGCGAAAGTCATGGACGGCGACCTGGACGAGCTCATCGACGCGCTCCAGCAGGAATACCACGCGGAGCAGCTCGCCGCCGTGGAGTAACCTTGGCTCACGCCGCACCCGATCTCGTCGTGGATAGCGTCACCGGCGTGGATGTCTCGCTCGCCGTCGCGGGCACCGGCGCAAGAGCGCTGGCATTTCTCATCGACTGCTGATCCGCACGGTGCTGGTGGTCACGTGGTACCTGATCGCCACACTCCTCTACAACGGCCGCTGGAGCCTCGCCGCACCGATGGACCCGGACAGCTCGTGGTTCATCTACGTCGCGCTGCCAGCCGCCGGCATCTACTTTCTCTATCACGTCGTGCTCGAAATCGTCATGCACGGCCGCACGCCCGGCAAGCGCATGGCTGGCGTACGGCTGGTCACGCGCAATGGCTCGGCGCCAACGGTGGCGGCCTATCTGGTCCGCAACGTGTTCCGGCTCGTCGACAGCTTTCCGCTCTTCTACGGCGTGGGGCTCGTCGCATCGATGATCACCCGCGATGACGTGCGCGTCGGCGATCTCGCCGCCGGCACGCTGCTGGTGTACGAGCATCGCGGTGTCTTCGGAACGCGGAACTTCAGGCTCTCAGCCAACGGCAGGCGACTCGATGCGTCGACGTCGGAGCTGATCGCGAGTTGCTGGACCGATGGAATACGCTGGAAGTGGCCGCGCGCGCCCGTCTTGCGCGCTCATTGCTCACGCGCGCCACGGGTTACGTAGCAGACGAGCCTGCTGATGAGCCGCGCTGCGCCGGCAGCTCGAACGCATCGCGCAGACGGTGCCCTCAGGAGCGGTGCCGTGAGCGGCGCGCTTCGCGAACAGGCTCTGCGCGCCGCGTTGATGGAGCGCGCGGGCTTGTGGAAAGCGGCCGCCGAACGTTCCCGGCGCCTCATGCGCGGCCGCAACGAGTGACGTAGCCGACGCCACGCGCATGATCGAAGACTATCGCCTGCTCGCACACGACCTCGCGCGTGCTCGCCGGCTCATGCCCGACAGCCGCGCGCGCGAATATCTCGAAGCCGCGTACGCACAGGCGCACGCCACGCTTCACACGCCGGTGGTGCACCCGGGCTATGCGCTGTGGAGCCTGTTTCGCGATCAGATTCCCGAGGCGGTGCGCTGGCTTCGGCCGCACATCCTCTGGGTGTCGCTGCTGTTCATCGCGTCGATATTCGTTGGCTGGTGGATGGTGCACACCTACCCCGACCTCATCGGCCTGTTCGCCTCGCCGAGCCTCATCGCCACCGTGGAGCGAGGCGAGCTGTGGACGGAAGGGCTGCTGAACGTCGTGCCGTCTTCCGTGGTGTCCCTGCAGATCCTCACGAACAACATCGTCGTGAGCCTGTTCGCGTACTGCGCGGGGTTCCTGTTCGGGCTGGGCACGTTCTATATCGTCGCGCTCAACGGCCTCATGCTCGGCGCCATCTTCGCGTTCACGCGCCAGCACGGCCTCGATGACGAGCTGTTCCGCTTCATGGTGGCGCACGGGTGCGTGGAGCTCTCGGTGATGTGATTTCGGGCGCGGCGGGTGCCGCCGTGGGCGAGGCGCTCATCCGCCCGTCCACGCCTCGTCGCGCGCAGTCCTTCCAGCTGCGCGGCGCTGCGCACGTCGAAAGCTGATCGCGGCGTGCGTGCTGCTGCTCATCGGCTGCGGCTTCATCGAAGGCTACATATCGCCCGATGAGGAGTTCCCGCTGTGGGCGCGCGTAGTCGTGGGCGTGGGCTACTGGCTTTTCATGGTCGCGCTGCTGCGCGGCTATCTCTTTGGCCGCAGCCGCGGCAGCACGCCCATCGAAGCCTGACGGCGCTGCGGGCGAGCCAGGAAAGTCAGAGGAACTTCTGACTTTCCCTATATGCGCCGTGAGCGGCGCAGGGACTCGTACTCCGCAAACACGGCTTGCTCCAGGAGCTCTTCCTTCGTGGCGATCACCGGAGCGCCGAGACGCCGCAGGAGCACGCGCTGGGGGGCGGCACGCGCTTCGTGCTCCTGCGCGGCCAGTGCAATCCAACGGGTCGCGCCAGCTCACGGCTTCCTTGTGCGCGAGAGCGGCGATCTCGCGCGTTTGCACGCCCGCCACCACCACCAGGTGCGGCGGCGCCAGCAGGCGAACGGCGCGCACCAACTGCTCGGCCACGCTGGCATCGTCGAGATCCGTGAGCACGATGACGAGCGTTCGATGCTTGAGCAGCGAGCGAATGCTCACGGCCGCGGCCACCGGATCGGATTCGGCCGGCTGCACCTTCACGTCTCTCCAGCGCGTGCCGCATGCGCGTGATCGCCGCCATGCCGCGTTCCGGCGCGCAACTGCCAGCATGCGGTCCGAGCAACACCACGAGGCCGACCCGATCGTCATTGGGCGTGACGACTTCGGCGAGGCGCGCCGCGACGTTCGCATACAGTCCGAAGCGATCGAGCCTGCCGGCGCGCACGCGACTCAGGCGACCGGCATCGATGGCTACGAGCACGTCGAGATGCTGGTCTTCAGCTGAACTCGCGCGTGACCAGGCGCCGCGTGCGAGCCGTGGCCTTCCAGTCGATGCGCGCGAGCGGATCGCCCTGGACGTAATCGCGCAGCTGATGCAGCTCTGAGCCTGCGCCCACTGTGCGACGCGGACGCATTCCAGTGGTCTTGCCGCTGGGCCGGCGGCGAGGAGCGCGCAATGTATCTGGCGCAACCCGGATCAGCGTTCGCGGAGCGCAGCGTACGGCGCCCACCACGCGAGCCCGAAGCGCCCCAGAACGCGCGCGGGCATGCGGCGGCCACGGCTGCGCGCCGAGCCGCACCGGCAGCAGAGAAATGCGATCGCGCCCGGTGCCACCGCGCGGAGCGTGCACTACGCGAGTCTGCTCGACAGATTCGAACCCGGCTGGCACCGCGGTTGCGTACTGGATCGTGACGGTTGCGGTTCGACTGGTTCCTGAAGGCAAAGGCCGCGCCCTGCTCGCGCCCGAGCAAGGCGCGCGCAGCAGTCTCGATGTCTGCACGGATGACGGTGCGGCGAACGAGCAGCCCTTCGAGCGCAAGACCGAGCAGCAGCAGCGCCGCGGGCCAATGCCACAGGCGACCCGAATGCCGGCTCGCTCGCCCACGTGCCTGCGATCGCGAGCACCGCGGTGAGCACGGCGAGGGCATAGCCTCGTTCGGCGAGGTGCATGGCGAGCTTACCGGGGCACGGGCGTGTCGGCCAGCAGGGTGCGAACGATTTCGACATCGCGCGTGCCTTCGAGCGCGGCTTCGGGCGTGAGCACGAGACGATGCGACATCACCCAAGGAGCCACGTCCTTCACGTCATCGGGCGATGACGAAGTCCGCGCCTCGCAAGCCGGCGGCCACGCGTGCCGCCTTCAGCAGCGCAAGCGCGCCGCGGGTGGACAAGCCGAGCGTTACGCGCTGGTTCTCGCGAGACGCGCGGGCGAGGTCCAGAACGTAAGCGGTCAATGCATCGGACACATGCAGGCGCTCAGCCTCGGCGCGGGCGTCCATGAGCAGCGAGCGCTGCACGAGCGCAACGCTGTCGGCCGCGGACTGCGCCGCTCACCGAGCTTGCCGCCATACCTCGCGAGAATCTCGGCCTCCGCTTCGCGGATGGGATAGTCCACGTCGATGCGCAGCATGAAGCGGTCGAGCTGCGACTCCGGCAACGGATAGGTGCCTTCGAACTCGCGCGGGTTCTGCGTGGCGAGCACCAGAAAATCTGCCGGCAGCGCAAACACCGAGCGATCCACGCTCACCTGCCGCTCTTCCATGGCTTCCAGCAGCGCGGATTGCGTCTTCGGCCCGGCGCGGTTGATCTCGTCCACCAGCACCACGTCGGCGAACAGCGGGCCCGGGCGGAACACGAACTCGCGCTTGCCTTCGTCGAATACGTGCACCCCGATGATGTCGCTGGGCATGAGGTCCGGCGTGCCCTGGATGCGCTTGA
The DNA here is from genome assembly GCA_963837755.1 of uncultured Gammaproteobacteria bacterium. Classification (GTDB taxonomy): domain Bacteria; phylum Pseudomonadota; class Gammaproteobacteria; order Steroidobacterales; family Steroidobacteraceae; genus JADGHX01. Next base: position 44,803 of record CAWIOP010000001.1, read on the forward strand.
ACTCGCCGCCGAGCGTCGTGCGCAAGCGTCTTGGCGAGCAGCGTCTTGCCCAGGCCCGGCACGCCCTGCACCAGCACGTGCCCGTGCGCCACGAGCGCAACGACGAGCGCGCGAATGGAGGCTTTCCGCGCCGACGACGACGCGCCCGAGCTCGGCTGCCAGACGCGATTCGAGAGTCTGAATGGATGTGGTCATGTCGCCATTTGCCTGTCGAGTCTGCAAGATGAGGTTGTGCAGGCGGACGCAGCGGCACGCGCCGCCCGGCATGGGCCTCGGCGTACCAGCGCCGGAGCTGGTCGAGGTCGCGCGGGAGCGACGCGCGTGTTGCGTTCCAGCAAGCTCCCAGGGTGCGGCGCCGTCGGGCCGAAGGCCGGCGTGGCACGCTGACGCGCCGAAAGAAATTCTCGAACAACTGCCGCGCGCCCGCATGAGCAGGCAGCACGCCGCGAGAGAAAGCTGCCGGCGGCGCGAATGAGCTCCGCTTCGCGCGGTGCGGGGTTACGAGTGGCGGGCAACCGCAGCCGCGTGGAACCAAGCACCCAGACGAACCACAACGCGCCGAGATCATGCCGATGGTGACGTAGAGCCGGCGATCCGTATAGAACTCGTCCGGGTCGTAGGTCGCGCCGAGGCCCTGGTGCGCATCATCGAACAGCACCGCGCCATGCTCTGCCACGTTCGCGCCGACGATGTTCGCGAGCAGCCTCGCGTTGTCGCCGAGGCCGATCGCGCGGTTGCGTGAACAGCGAGCCGAAGCCGCTGACGATGATGCGGCCGTTGCCGAGCGGCCGCGTCCACAAGGCGCCCTCGCCGCTCGTCTGCCTCGTGCGCCAGCGCGAGCACGAAGCCCTGATACGGAACCTTCACTGTCCACGCGGTTTGCGGATAGTCCGAGAGCGCGATCACACTGTTCACGCCGTCGAAATAGGCATGCGCGCGATTCGCCAGAAGGATGGTGCGCTGGGGCTCCGCGAACGCGCGAAACGCCGCCGTTTCCGCCCCGGCGACAGGCTCGGGCTTTGCACCCGGCGGCGCGGGCCGTGCGCGTCGAGCGAGGCGCGCTTCGCGGCTCTTGACGGTCTCGAACTTCGAGCCCGGTGAGCAGGGTGATGTCGCCCCACGCGTAGCCACCGAGCTGCGCAGCCCAGTCGGGGTTGTCGGAAAGCGCGGCGACAACGAGCAGCGTGTTGCCGGCGCGGATCCAACGGTCGAGTGGCAGGAACTCCGCGGTCTTGAAGTCGGCTCGCGCCGGCAGCGTGACGATGAGCAGATTGCCCTGGCGCGCCAGGTCATCCCGCCGCGCGAGCGAGTCGTAGCGCTCACGCAGCGAGAGGCTTCGGATGCCTTCGCTTTCCAGCCAGGTCATCGCCGCGTGGTAACCGCTGCCGCGACGCTCCGATGAAATGGGACTGGGCACGTCATAGCGCCCGCCAGGCGCGCCTTCGCGCTTGAGGAACATCACCGAGAACAATGCCAGCGCTCCGAGCGCACACACGAGGGTGATGAGGCGATCTTTCACGGCGCGGCTCCGGCAAGGGGCTCCGGCGCGCGCAGGGTCTCCACGCTCTTGAGCAACTCGCGGCCCCGCTCGAACGCGGATTCGAGCGCGGCGGCAGGCACGCCGCTTTCCGCGTAGCGGGCGCGCTCAGCCGTGAGCGCGAGATCTGCCAGGCGCTCCTGGTCCTGCGCGCTGCGCAACTCCACGGACCTCGTCAGCTCACGAACCGTGAGCGCGCTCGCCGGTGGCAGGCGCCTGAGCGCAGTGAGCCGGGCGCAGATCAATTCCAGTAACATGCGCGGGCGCTCCGTGAGCGGCGCGCGTTCGATCTCGCCAATGCCGGGCGGCGCGCGTGCCTCGGGCATTTCCAATTCGCTTTCGCCTGCGCCCCCGCGGCTTCGACGGCGCAGCAGGCCCGCGGCTTTCGCCTCATTCAGCACGACGATGAAGGCGAGAACGACCATGGCGCCGAGCGCGACATAGGTGATGACCTCGACGAGGGCATCGGAAATGCCCATGCGCGCGACCATATGCTCGAACCAGTTCTCGCCTTCGGGCCGCTCGCGCCGCTCCATGAGATCCCGCAGCCATTTCTTGAAGCGCGACCAGGCGCCGTTGCCCTGCATGCGCTTGTCGCCCAGACTGGCGAGAACTTCGTTGAGCCGCTCGACGCGCGGCGTGCGGGCGATCGCTCGTGTGGCCATTTCGCGCTCGGCCACCGCGCGCAGCTCGGCGAGGCTGCCGGCGGAGAGGTTGTTGCGCGATTCCTTCCAGCCCCGCGGCAGCCACTGCGCAATGCCGCTCTGTTCCAGCGCGCGGGCCAGGTCGGGGCAGCGCGCGGCGATGCGCTCATAGCCCACATCAACCTGTGGGTCGAGGCGCGGCGTGCACGCATCGATGGCGGTACGCGCGGCGGCATACGCATTCTCGAGCGCGGTGGCTTGTGTATCAGGGCCTGCGGCTGCGACGGCGCCCTGCCCGGGCACCTGCAGCGGCGCGATGAAAACCAGCAGTGCGGCGCAGAGTCGCCAGCGCATGCGTCAGGCTTGCGCCACGCCAGCTACGCGACGCTCGAGATCCACGCCCTGCCTGCGCACCTGCAGCTCACCGTAGACGGCAAGCAGAATGGCGACGAGGAACGGCAACCCGATGGCGCGCAATGCCACGAACACCACCGGCGTGCCCGCCGTGACCGTCGCCACATCTGTGGCGCCGATGAGCGGCAACGCCATCACGATGATGATGACGGCCACGAAGTTGAACACGGCGAGCAGAACCGCCCACACGGCAAAGGTGAGCATGGTCCGCCACCAGGAGCCGTACACCAGCGCGATACCCTCGCGAAGCGAGGCAACGAAGCCATGGTCGGTGAGCACTGCGACGGCGACGGCCATGGCGAGCCCCGGCAAAAGCCACAAAATGGGCAGGCCTGCCGCGCCGACAGCGATGCCGAGCGCAAGCTGACTCGAGGGCGAGATGCCACCCGCGCGATTCAGCAGATACAGCGACACCGGAACCACTGCCAGCAGCACGAGCGACACTGCGGCCACGCCCAGCACAGCAGGCATTCGCCGCAAGGCATGCGCCAGCTCGACGCGCGTGGAATGCCGCCGGCCCTGCGCCACTTCACGCTGGCGAAGCAGCATCACGGCGCTCAGATACACGGTGGCAATGCTGCCCACGACGGCGAGCGCCATGGTGACGGGCTCGCCGTGCAGGTATGCATCGAATGGCTGGCCGGCGGCCAGAGAGTAGATGTTCGGGAGCTGTCCGGCGATCATCGCCATGGCGCCGAACAGCAGGCAGCGGACCAGCGAGGCCTTGAACACGCGGAAGCCCGCGTCGAGCACCTGGCCGACGGTTTGCGGCCCGTCGGGCGGATAGAGCGAATTCGACATGAGTAGATGATAGAGCAATGACCGCGAATCTCACGACACACCATCTGCTGGCGCAGGGCATTGCGCGCCTGGCGGGCCGCTCCGAGAGCCCGGTGCTCGACGCCGAGCTGTTGCTGGCTCACGCGCTGGGCCAGCATCGCGCCCGGCTGAAGTCACACCCTGAGGACGTGCCGGAACCCGCCGCGAGCCGCCGTTATGCCGACCTCATCGAACGCCGCGCCCAAGGCGAGCCGCTTGCCTACATCGTGGGCTACAAGCATTTCTGGACGTTGCAGCTCGCGGTGAGTCCCGCCGTGCTCGTGCCCCGCCCCGAAACGGAGCTGCTGGTGGAACGCGCGCTGAGCCTGCGCCATGAAGCCACGGGGCGCGTGGCTGACCTCGGCACGGGCTCGGGCGCCATCGCGCTGGCGCTGGCGAGTGAGCGCCCGCGATGGCAGGTGACGGCAACCGACGTTTCAGCGGAAGCGTTGGCGGTGGCCCGTGCGAATGCGGCGAGCCTTGCGCTGAAAAACGTGGAATTCGTGGAGGGCAGCTGGCTGGAGCCGCTGGCCGGCAGGCAATTCGACCTGATCGTGAGCAACCCGCCCTACATCGGCGCCGGCGAGCCGGAAATGCGCACGCCCGCCCTGCGCTATGAGCCGCGCGGCGCACTTTCGCCGGGAGCCAACGCGCTCGCCTGCCTCACCGCCATCATTCATTCCGCGCCCGCGCACCTCGAGCCGGGTGGCTGGCTGCTGCTGGAGCATGGCGCAAGCCAGGCAACGGACGTTGCACGTGAGCTTGTGGCACGCGGCTTCCGTCACGTACGCTCCCACCGCGATCTCGCAGGTCACGAGCGCATGACAGAAGCCCAACGGGGCTGATTCACACGAGGCACTTATGGTCAGATTTGAAACGTCCCTGGGCAACTTCACCGTCGAGCTCTTCCAGAAGGAGGCGCCCGTGTCGGTGGAGAACTTCCTGCGCTACGTCGATGACAAGTTTTTCGACGGCACCATTTTCCATCGTGTGATCCCGGGGTTCATGATCCAGGGCGGCGGCATGGAGCCCGGCATGGGCCAGAAAGACACCCGCGAGCCCATCGTGAACGAGGCGAAGAACGGCCTGAAGAACTCGCGCGGCACGCTCGCCATGGCGCGCACGAATGACGTCAACAGCGCCACCGCGCAGTTCTTCGTGAACCTGAAGGACAACGACTTCCTGGATCACAAGCCCGGCTCCAGTTCCACCTACGGCTACGCGGTGTTCGGCCGCGTGACCGAAGGCATGGACGTGATCGACAAGATCGCCAGGGTGAAGACGGGCTCGCGCCGCGGCCACCAGGACGTGCCGGTGGAAGACGTGGTCGTCACCTCCGCGAGCCGCGTCGACGCGCCGAAGTAATTCGAAACGCGAAGACGACACGCGCTGCAAAGACGGGGCTCGTTTCGATTGGGCAGAAAGAGCCTCGGCCGGCGGTTCCTCAAATGGGTTGCCATCGCGGTGGTCGCATGGATCGCGCTCACCGCTGTGCCCGTTCTGCTCATGCGCTGGTGGAACCCCTTCACCAGCGCCTTCATGCTCAACGCGAGCCTGGTGCACTGGTCGGAAGAAGGCTACGACACCCGCTACACGTGGGTCGACCTCGAGCACATCTCCCCGAACGCCGCGCTCGCCGTCATCGCATCCGAGGACCAGCATTTTCCGTTTCACACGGGCTTCGACCTCAAGTCCATCCGCGAAGCCGTACGCCAGAACGCGCATCGCAAGCGGCCGCGCGGCGCCAGCACCATCTCGCAGCAGGTGGCGAAGAACCTGTTCCTGTGGAACGGCGGGGGCTACGTGCGCAAGGGCCTCGAAGCGTGGTTCACGGTGCTCATCGAGATGCTGTGGCCGAAGGAGCGCATTCTCGAGGTGTACCTCAACGTTGCGCAGTTCGGGCGCGGCGTTTTCGGGGTCGAGGCGGCGTCACGTGCGTACTTTCACAAACCGGCCGCGCGCCTCGCACGGGCCGAGGCCGCCACGCTGGCCGCGGTGCTGCCGAACCCGATACGCCTGCGGGCCGACCGCCCCTCGCGCTACGTGATTGCGCGGCGGGACTGGATCATGAGGCAGATGCGGGGGCTCGGCGGGCGCGAGTATCTGGAAGAGGTTTCATCACGCGCAGCGGCGCACTGAGCGCGGCTGGGGCCTCGGCTATTGGAACCGAGTCGGCCCGGCACTCGACCGTGCTGGCGGTCGAAACGACGTTCGTATCCACGACAAATTGGCCGGCCGCTGTCATCGCAGCCTTTCGAGGCCTGGCGGCCGTCTCGCGCGCTGCGAACGGCTTCCCAGAATTCCGGTTCGAACACGCCCGCCCATTTCTCGACCATCTGATCCATCGTCATTGGAGGCGTGTCTGTTTTGCGCGAACCGCTTACAACAGCGATTGCTGCGACGCACCTTGCGGCTGCTGTAGAAGATCGAAGGCATCGACGTCACGCAGCGTTGCGATGCGCGACGCGCGAGTCAGAACGCCGCGAACGCAGACATATCGCCCGGCGATGTGCGCCCGGACCGCGAGGTCATACTGATCTGAGCTCAGTGTCGCCCGTGCCTTGAAGGCCTCATCTTCGTGATAGAGCGTCAGGCGCACTTCGCCATGGCGCCGGCCGTCGGCGCCGATTGCCCCGCGTAGCTCATCGACATGCGCGATGAATGGCGCGACTTCGGATACTGCCGTTCCGCGCAACCGCTGGCTCATGAAGCTGATGAAAGGGAAGTGCTCATTCCGGAGCACCACAGCCGCCGAGGTGATACGTGATGGCCGCGACGACGCCCATGTGACCGAAAACGCAAGCGCTGAGTTGTCGCGCTCGGGCTGCATTCTCAGCAACGCGTCGCATAGGTTTGCCGTGACCTGCACACCATCGACCGGCCCTTGCAGGACGGCATCCACGCGATCACGATCGATTGCCTGTGCGATTTGAAAGACCGAAGTCGCAAGCGTCTCGGTCGCCTTGCGCGCAAACGGGACCTCATCATCCGCTGGCTCGTCGGCGGAAAGCGGGGCATGCATCGGACACTTGAGAGTGACGGTATAACTTCCCCGCTCGGTCTGACCCAACTCGCAGGCCCGGATGAAATCCTCCGCGTCGCCACGGCTCATGCGGGGGTGATACGGGTTGTTGGGAGCCAGCACCGTGCACGCTGCCGCAAGAAGCGAGCGCCGGGCGCCATCGATCAAGTCGAGCCCCTGTTCGAGCGGAATCGTCCCACGCTCCGCATCCGGGGATCGAAGACTGAACCTGACCGTATCCACATCCAGGGAAATGAGGTCCTCGAGCACGGATGCGGGATGTCGGCCCTCAGACTGCGCCAACCGGACGACCACGCGCTGCATCTGTTCAGCGAAGTCGTCCAGGCCAGGGTTCGTCGGAACAAGCAGTTGCTCGAGCGAGCCGCCTCCCCGATCGAAAACCTCCAGAACTGCGCGAAATGTCGGCCCTCGCTGCCAGCCGCGACGTTCGGCGTACGCGCGCACCTGGTTCAACCGAAGCATCTTCAGGGTTGCTTCGGTTAGCGTTTCACTGGACATGATCGAGAGTCTCACCCAACGACACACGCCGGGCAATCTCGCGCAATGAGGCAGGAGTCAGGATATTGGTAGAGGGAACGTGCACGACCACGGTGGTGGAGTTCTCCGTCTCAGGAGCCCCTCGCAGGCTAATCCATCTGGCGCATCGACGGGAGATGAGACCATTTGCTGTCACGTGCAGCCAATCTGCTGGCTCTTCGGGCAGGACAAACAACGCCATGAACCGCGGCGTGCCGGTCTCTGTCAGGCGCAGCTTGTCATAGTGTGGAACCTGCAGATTGAAGGACAAGCTGTCCCCGACAGTGACGAGATTCTGGGACGTCGCCTTCAGCTGAAAATGAAGCGAGAAGTCCGTAACCACCGAGCCTGGATCCAAGCGCTCCCGGATATCGACCTGCGCGTCCACGCCGGCATTGTCGAGGTGCCTGTTCGTCGCCGCGCAGCCAAAACCTGCTCGCGCCGCCACCGCGTGCAGGTACGAATAGCTGAGCTCCGCCTTGATGTCGTTCTCTGCGAGCATTGAAACCGAACTTACAACCGCGCTGGCGTCGCCACGTATGACTTCATGATGGTTTCCCTGTCGTTTGTTTCGTTCTCAAGCATCCGTGCCTGGTCATGGCTCAAACTTAGCGCACGGGCATCGCTCCGACAAGAAATTCAGAAGCACGAATGTACGAGGTCGACTCTGCCACTCCCGCTTGCAAACAATCGCCGGCGTGCCCGTCACCGCTCACGGCATTGCAGCGACGGCGAGCTCGCTGAGGATTGCCACGAGCGACGGGCGACGGGCCCAGTGACTACGCCCGTTCATAGGGATAGACGTTCTTGTAGTTCCTGTTTAGGTAGGAACCAACGGATGGCGCTGTCCGCAAGTTCTCAAACTCATGCTCGGGAACGCCCTTGTAGGCGTAGATGGCGCCGTTTAGAAACTGAACGTACACGGTTCCGCTTTCTGCATCGTACCCAACGGCGGCTATATTCGACGAGTTCACGGGTTGCATTTCCGGCAATGACATATGGAATCCCTAATTGAAGGATTGATTTCTCCAGTTACGGACACTGATCACGTACTCCGTCTCGGCCGGACGGGCGTTCGCCCACAGTTTCGACGCTATGGGGTCAGAGCTCATTGCGGCATTTGCCGCTTGGAAAAACTTGACGCGAGAGGGAATACGGACTGCCTCGCCACTAACGATGGCCTCACCTGTCCGCAAACTCGAAAGCACGTCTGACATCTCGCGTAACTCATCCTGCATCGCCGATGCGACATGCCCTTTGTCACGACTGTTGGTCATTCTCAGAGCGACAATGGAGCCGCACTGACTTAAGACCGTCTCGTCCAGCTCTGAAGGGCGCTGCGTAACAAGCAGCATCCCGACACCATACTTTCGCCCCTCCTTCGCTATCGACTGTACCGTCCTTGAAGAGATCGAGTTTTCGCCCGCCTTTAGGTACGCGTGAGCTTCATCCAAGACGACGAGCAATGGCTGCTTTTTTCCGCCGACCAGAGTGTTCTGCCCCCAGAATAGAGCATCGTAGGTGATTTTCAGAATACAGCCTGCGATCGTCTGCATGATGTCCGCAGGAATGGCGGAAAGATCCAGTATGGAAATCGGGAATCGGTGGCCAAACCAAGTGGCGAACAAGTGTGGCAGGTCGTTCGATGTCACGCCGTTCAGAGCTGGGGCGTATCCAATCGGCCTGAACAAGAAGTTATAGCTTTGATCAGGCCTGTCCCAACGTTTTCAGAAGAGAATCAACTGTTTGCCGTCTTGAGCTGATTCCGGAGCCGCCGGAATACGCGAAAGTGCTATATCCAACGGGGTTTTCTCGAACAGGTTGAGGCTCAAAATCTGTAGCACTTCGTACAGGCTGCGAGAAAGATTGAGGCGCTTTTTGATGATGGCGACGAGCACGTAGACCGACACGGCGATCCAAATTTGCGATTTGACTGCGTTTTCCGAGGTTCCGAAGAATGCCTTTACTCGCAGATGCATTTTGATCCAACGAAAAAAGAGTTCCACCTGCCATCTGGCCTTGTAGAGAGCACAGATACTCAGGGCAGGCAGCGCGGTGTTGTTGCTGATGAACAGCAAGCGTTTGCCGGTCTCGGGATCCTTGTAACGGATGCCGCGAAACGTTTCCGGGTAATCCTTGGCGGACTGGTATCCCTGCAGCACGAGCGTCTGATCGAAAATCACACCCGTGGATCGATCCGTGGGATGGGAATAGCGACGCTGTGCGTCCATGTTGCGCTTCGCTCGCGTCACAAAGAAACTTCCCGCCTGATGCAACCGATACAAGCGTTGGAAGTCGATGTAGCCGCGGTCCATGACGTAGAAAGCACCGGCTTCCGGAATCAATTGATCGAGGATGTTGACGTCGTGCAGCTTGCCGTCGCTGATATGGATAAAGCTCGGAATATTGCCGCGCAAATCGAGCAACGTATGCATCTTCACCGCCGCCTTGGTGGTTCGAAACGGCGCCCACGGAAACAGCGAAAGGGACAAGTCGATCGTTGTGGAGTCCAAGGCGTACGCCGTATTGGCCAGATCGACGCCAAAGGGTTCGTTGATATACAGCTTGCGGGCGATGCCGATCAGGCGCTGCGCGAAGTCGGCGTAGATCCGCCAGTCGCGTGTGGCGTTTGCATTGGCCAGCGTGTTGCGCGAGACCTGTCCCCGGATACCCATGTGGTAGAGCTTCTCCGTCTGCGAGCGCAAACAGGCCTCGATGTCCCGCAGGCTCTCGCGAAACGTGAGTTGCGCAAACGCCATGCACAGGAATTGATCCTGACACGTGAAGCTCTGGATCTTGTGGTTGCCACGGTAGCGCGCCACGCATCGCCCCAGAGTCTTCTCCGGAAGGTGTTCCATCAGTTGCGCGAATATCAATTTCCCAGAGTGCATCAGATACCCCGATTGGTTGGTTCGGGGCCACCATCGCATCGCATGCCGTTGAAATCGAGGACAGCGTCATATGCGTGTTTTTGCTAATTCCCTCCGGGACTTATCCATTTTTCAAAGTTCAACGTTGGGACAGGCCTGAGCTTTGATCTAAAAGGCGAGATCGCATACCGTCGAGAAATCCAAGCAGTCCTTTTGCTTTCGTGTTCAAGAAGGGCGCGCTGCTTCCCAGACCTGCAATCGGATACTGATTCGACTTCAGTGTTGCTGGATTGCCAACCGAGGTCAGAGCCTCCGGCGTAGTCCTATCGTTCTTGAACGTGATTCGTTCAAAATTATCCAGATCAAACCAAAGCTGGTTGATCGAGAACGGAATTGGACTATCCGCAGTGATCGCCTCTTCCCGCAGTCCGCCGATGGCTGCAGCTGACACGCGCTTCAGCTCTAACACTTTCCCGCGAATGTAGTCTTCATTCTGATCAGAAAGCTTCCCAGGAAATATCGCTATCAACTCTTTGAAAGGCAGGGCCCAGAACGGCACGCACAGATCTTCCTCACCATTGTTTGCATTCGCGCCCACCCTGAACACGCGGCATTTTCCAGCCAGTGAACTTGCATACTCGCCATGTGGGTCGATCATCAGAACTCGTGCACTTGGAAACGGCTTCTCGGCAATTGCTTTCACTACAACGCTCACAGCATTTGACTTTCCGCTGCCGGTCGCGCCGAGGATTGCACAGTGCCTTGCGATGAGTTTGTCCATGTCCAGTTGGGCCGCGAGGCTTTCGGAAGCGCTTTGATTTCCGATCACGATCGACGACTGATCGCTGTAGCCTCCATACACAACCCGAAGGTCGTCATTGGTAACGAGATGGACTTGATCCCCCGAGGTCGGTGACTGGAGCACCCCCCTCTCGAAAGTTGCGCCCATCTGCTCGCCGACCAAGACCATTCGAAGCCAGTGCTGCCCATCAGCGATCGAAGGATTCTCCTTGTAGGCCAACAAGAGTGAATCTGGCATTGCCAGCACGCCGGCCTGGGTGATAATTCCATACAGATTGGCATATCCCAGCGGGATCTTTAGGAAGGACCCGATCTGTCCAATCCTGTAGACGGTGCCGTCAACGATCGGCATGTTCGACGGGTAGTTGCTGGCCATTTTGATTGTCACCGAATTCCCGCTGACGCTCTCGACCCGACCAATATGCGTGGGGTTGTGCTTCATGTGATTAGAGGGTGCTCGCGGGCCCATTCGACGAAGACAGATCATTCAGGAAATCAGCAAGCTTCCGAAAATCAGGAAGAAGAAATCGCCCAGTCCCCACCCAACGCTCGTCGCCCTTGCGCGGCCCGACCTCGTCGGAAGGCGTAGCGGCATCCTCATCGAAATACTGACTGACACGGATGGACTCATTCGTTTTCGGCTCATCGCGCAATCTCCATTCACCGAACTTTCCACCGATCACTGCGTGGCGACGGCCGTACACCGACATTTTCCCGCCAGTTTCCTGCGCCGCCATTCTGCGAACGCCGTTCGATGCATCTGCGAGCGCGTACACGTCGTTACCCTGGTTGTCCCGGGACTCGTCGTAATACAGGGCTATTACGTGAGAATTGGCACCGCGCCGTAGTGAGGTAACAATTCGCTCATTTATGTGATTGTCCCCAAACGCGTACCCACACGCGAAGAGGACCGAGTCATCCTGTTGTAGAAATGTACAGAGTCGGTCAATTAGGCCGACATACGGCTGCTTCTTCGATATGTTGTATTTGAGGTGAGACGGATAAATCAAGATTGATTCCGCGGCCGCGCTTCTGTCGCGAATCACCGCCTTATCAGACTCGCGATAGGCCCAACCAAGCGAGCCATGCATCTTCCAGAGCTTCACGAGATGGGCATATGCCTCAATGTCCTCTACAGCCTCGGGGCAAAAGAATGGCTCGAAGCTTCCGGAGAATCCGTCGAAGTATGGTATCCCCGAACCTTCGAGGGCCATCTCAAAGAGATAATCGTAGTTTGTTGTGAATATTTCAGCGGGGAACCGCCGTCTTGCTTTTTCGATCCAATTGGCAAGCCTAGCGTGAGCCAGTTTTTCGCGGTCTAGCGGCTTCAAGGTCTCATGAACGGAGACAAATTCCACGACCAAGGTCTTCACAAGCTTGGCCAAGTTGGTAAAGCCGCCGGTATCGAGCCCATTGAGCCGCCCAGGCCCGATAACGGCGCGCTTTGCTTCGATACTTGATAGCAGCGATTCAATGCTAAAGGGAACTGATCCGGCCTTGGTCTCATCTCGAATCTCTCTAACGGCAACAGCCAGCTCAGTTGAATGAGCTTCAACTTTCGCAACGACCATGGCTGTCATTGCTTCAATAGCCGGAACACTGACGTTCGGAACCCCGGTCGCAAAGGACGACCCTGCTCCAAAGAGAAATCCGATACGTTTCTTGTCGGAAATCAAGATTTGATGAACACTTCTGATGTGCTCGCGAGGATCGTGCGCGTGCAAGGTCATAGGGTAACTTTTAGAACGTTGGTCTGGATTGCCTCGCCAGAGGCTTCGGAAGTAACGCCTTTGCCATCAGAAACGACTGACAAGTGGGCCGCGGTGGATGTTGCGCCGGACCCCGCGCTGCTTTGGACGTCACGACGAGATTGAATGGCGCGCGACGCCGTCCTCGATCCCTCAAAAAGACTCATTTGCGACCCCTTGTCACACAAGCGTTCCGCGCTTTCTTATCTTGCACGCGTGGCGCGAAGAGTATTCGCAGGATTCTACGCTTGCGAGGGCTGAGGGCAACCGCATAGATGTCACGCCGACGAGTTCTTCCCAAGCACCCGCAGTCCGGTCCACCACTCGTCCGAACATAGAGCGCATTTTCGAATCCAGAAGCGCTACGTACCGAAGTTGATCTTCTGGGGATTACCGATGCCAGATCGATGGCAGATCGGATTGATCGAGATGCCGCGGTGTCTCGTGACCGATCTCACAAACATCCAGCCGGACATTCCAGTCGCTTGGCCGAACGCTTGGCGTGGCAAAGCGATGGCGTCGGCGAGCGTTGGGTCGAGACATAGGCGGACGACCAGTCCCGACCATGTGACGCCGACTTCTTTACGGCGCTCGATTCGGGTTCGCCCTTTCCGAAATTGAGAGTAGGCACTGTCAAACTGTAAGGAACGACGAATCTTTCGTGGATCAAATTCGGCGTCTCTCAAGAATCAAGTCTGAGGCTCCCGAAAATCCGTACCCTGCATGGTGCGGCAGTTCTCAAACTCATGGGCTGGCAACCGATGCATCGAGTGTGAACTCGATGCGCGCTTGCTTCGGCTTCCACTGACGCTCACCGTAACGCGCTAAGCCAAGCTCTTCCTGCCTTCACCATGCATAGACAGCCACGCGACGCGGAGCGAGGGAAGATGAGCGCGTACGAAAGCAGCCTGGACACCGCAAGCCAGGCGGACGATGACAACGTAGTGATGTTCCGGCCTCGGCAGCCAGAGAGCCGGCGCACCGAAGGCGAGAGTGAGTCTGTCGACATGGAGCGCTTTCCGGTCGACATTCGGGGGAACGTCACCTTCGGTCGCCTCATGATCGGGCTTGCGACGGTGGGATTGGCCGTGCGAGTTGATTCGCGCACGGGCCGGGTGGTGATTACCGACGATGCGCGGGAGTAAGCGATGCCGCCGTGCGCTGAGCTGAGCGCTTGGCGCTGCGCCCGGCGGTCCGTGACGGACCGCCCGAACGCCGCTATCTACAGAGTCAGGCGCCGACCACCTTCTTCATGCCCGGCTCATAGCCCAGGTTCGGCGACAACCAGCGCTCCATCTCCTCCACGCTCATTCCCTTGCGCTGCGCGTAGTCCTCAACCTGATCGCGATCGATCTTGCCGACGCCGAAGTAGCGCGCTTCCGGATGCGCGAAATACCAGCCGCTGACCGCCGCGGTGGGATACATCGCATAGGACTCCGTGAGCGTGATGCCGGCGTTCTTCTCGGCATCGAGCAACTCCCACAGCTTCGCCTTCTCCGTGTGATCCGGGCATGCCGGATAACCGGGCGCCGGGCGAATGCCGCTGATATTGCTCCTTGATGAGCTGATCGTTCGTCAGCGTCTCCCGCCCCGCGTAGCCCCAGATCTCCCGCCGCACGCGCTCGTGGAAATGCTCTGCGCTCGCCTCCGCCAGCCGATCCGCCAGCGCCTTGATCATGATGCTGGAGTAGTCGTCATGCGCGGCTTCGAAGCGCGCCACGTGCTTCTCGATGCCGATACCCGCGGTCACGGCAAACGCGCCGATGTAATCCGGCACGCCGCTCGACTTCGGCGCGATGTAGTCGGCGAGGCATTCGTGCGGCTGCCCCGGCGCCTTGCCTTTCTGCTGACGCAGGAAGCACAACCGCGTCGCCACCTTCGTGCGCGACGCGTCGGTGTAGACCTCCACGTCATCGCCCACGGCATTGGCGGGGAACATGCCCACCACGGCCCGCACCTTCAGCCACCGCTCCGCGACAATCTGCTTGAGCATGTTCCGCGCATCGGCGTAGAGGTTGCTCGCCGCCTCGCCCACTATGGGGTCCGTCAGCACATCCGGAAACTTGCCCGCGAACTCCCACGCGTTGAAGAACGGCATCCAGTCGATATAGCCGAGCAGCTCTTCCAGCGGGTAGTTGTCGTATCGATGCACGCGCGGCACCCGTGGCGCCACCGGCGCGGGGTTCGCCCAATCGATGCGACGCCGGTTCGACCGCGCCTGCGCGATGCTGAGCTCCGGCGCCTTCACCTTCTTGCCCGCGTGCTGCTCACGCCGCCGCACGTGATCCTCGTTCACTTTCAGCGATGAACGCGTCACGCGCCTCCGGCGTAACCAGCGACTGGCACACGCCGACCGAGCGCGACGCATCCTTCACGTACACGACCGGCGACTTGTAGTTCGGCGCGATCTTCACGGACGTGTGCGCCGGCGAAGTGGTGGCGCCGCCGATGAGCAGCGGCAGCGTGAACCCCTGCCGTTCCATCTCGCGCGCCACGTTCACCATCTCATCGAGCGACGGGGTAATGAGCCCGGAAAGCCCGATGAACGTCGCGCTTCTCGCGTTTCGCCGTCTCGAGAATCTTCTCGCACGGAACCATCACGCCAAGATCGATCACCTCGAAGTTGTTGCACTGGAGGACGACGCCCACGATGTTCTTGCCGATGTCGTGCACGTCGCCCTTCACGGTGGCGATGACCACGCGGCCATTGGTTCGCTGCACGCCGTCCTTCGCCTGCTCGATGAACGGGATGAGATGCGCCACGGCGCGCTTCATCACGCGCGCGCTCTTCACTACCTGAGGCAGGAACATCTTGCCCGAGCCGAACAGATCGCCGACGACGTTCATGCCATCCATCAGCGGCCCTTCGATCACCTGCAACGGGCGGTCGAAGGTCACACGCGCCTCTTCCGTATCGACGATGATGAAATCATCGACGCCCTTGATCAGCGCATGCTCCAGGCGCTTGGCCACGGGCAGGTTGCGCCATTCGAGATCCGCCTGGCGCTGCTTGCCCGCCTCGCCCTTGAAGCGCGCGGCAATCTCCACGAGCCGCTCCGTCGCGTCGTCGCGGCGGTTGAGCACCACGTCTTCGGCGGCCTCGCGCAGGTCTGGCTCGATCTCGGCGTAGATGGCGAGCTGGCCGGCGTTCACGATGCCCATGTCCATGCCGTTGTTGATGGCGTGGTACAGGAACACCGCGTGTATCGCCTCGCGCACCGGGTCGTTGCCGCGAAACGAGAACGACACGTTGCTCACGCCGCCGCTCACCATGGCGTGCGGCAGCTTCTGCTTGATGAGGGCGGTGGCGTCGATGAACGCCTTGCCGTAGCCGTTGTGCTCTTCGATGCCGGTGGCAATGGCGAAGATGTTCGGGTCGAAGATGATGTCCTCGGGCGCGAGAGCCTACCTTTTCCGTGAGAATCTCGTAGGAGCGCTCGCAGATGCCCACTTTCCGTTCCACGCGTGTCCGCCTGCCCCTTCTCGTCGAACGCCATCACCACCACGGCGGCGCCATAACGCAGCACCTTCTTCGCGTGCTCGATGAACGCCGCCTCGCCCTCCTTCATGCTGATGGAGTTGACGATGGCCTTGCCCTGCACGCACTTGAGGCCGGCCTCGATCACCGTCCACTTGGACGAGTCGATCATGATGGGCACGCGCGAGATGTCCGGCTCCGACGCGATGAGGTGCAGGAAGCGCGTCATCGCACTTTCCGAATCGAGCATGCCCTCATCCATGTTCACGTCGACCATCTGCGCGCCGCTCGTCACCTGCTGGCGCGCCACGTCGAGCGCGGCGGCATAGTCGCCCGCCTCGATGAGCTTGCGGAATTTCGCGGAGCCCGTGACGTTGGTGCGCTCGCCCACGTTCACGAACAGCGTGTCGTCACCGATGTTGAGCGGCTCGAGCCCGGAGAGCCGGCACTTCACGGGCAGCACGGGCACCGGCCGGCGCTCCACGGTTTTCAGCGAATCCCGGATCAGCCGGATGTGCTCCGGCGTGGTGCCGCAACACCCGCCCACCACGTTCAGCAGGCCCGACGCCGCGAACTCGTGAAGAATCTCCGCGGTTTCCTGCGGCTCTTCGTCGTATTCGCCGAACGCGTTCGGCAGGCCGGCGTTCGGATAGGCGCAGACATGGGTATCGGCGATGCGCGACAGCTCCGCCACATACGGGCGCAGCTGCCGCCCGCCGAGCGCGCAGTTCAGCCCCACCGCCAGCGGCTTCGCGTGCCGAATGGAGTTCCAGAACGCCTCCGTCGTCTGCCCGGAAAGCGTTCGGCCGGAAGCATCGGTAATGGTGCCGGAGATGATGATGGGCACTTCCACGCCCAGCTCTTCGAACACCGTCTGCACGGCGTAGATCGCCGCCTTTGCATTCAGCGTGTCGAACACCGTCTCGATCAGCAGCAGGTCCACGCCGCCGCGCAGCAGCGCGCGCACGGCTTCGGAGTAAGTCGTCACGAGATCGTCGAACGTCACGGCCCGGAATGCGGGGTCGTTCACATCCGGCGACATCGAGCACATGCGGCTGGTGGGGCCCAGCGCGCCGGCGACGAATGCAGGCCGCCCCGCAGCGCGCGCGAACTCGTCGCACGTCCGCCGCGCGATCTGTGCCCCGCGGTAGTTCATCTCCGCAACCAGCGCCTCCATGCCGTAGTCGGCCTGCGAGATCGCGGTGGAGTTGAACGTGTTCGTCTCGATGATGTCCGCGCCGGCTTCCAGATACTCCCGGTGAATCGCCGCAATGGTGTCCGGCCGCGTCAGCACGAGCAGGTCGTTGTTGCCCTTGATGTCGCGCCCGTAGTCGCGGAAGCGTTCTCCGCGGAACGCCTGCTCGTCCAGATGGTGCCGCTGGATCATGGTGCCCATCGCGCCATCGAGCAGCACGATGCGCTCTTCCAGCAGCTTCTTCAGCCGCTTGATGCGCTCACGCCGCTCGGTCTCGTCGACCGGCGCGATGCTGAAAGGCGCCGCGCTGGCCCGCGTGACGCGGCCCTCCAGCGCGATGGTGGGGTGGGCGCCAACTCCGTGACTACAGGTGCTCATGCAATAGCCCTCCCGGCAACCGGCCTTCCATGCGCGGTGGGCGGCGGAGCGATGGGCTCCGCCGCCGCCGGCCGCACTCCGACTGCGTGGCAGATGGCATAAGTCAGCTCGGCGCGGTTCAGCGTGTAGAAGTGGAACTCGCGCACGCCTTCGCGCAGCAGATCGTGCACCTGCTCGATGGCGACGCTTGCGGCGATGAGACGGCGGGTCTCGGCATCCTCATCCAGCCCGCGAAAACGGAACTGCAGCCAGTCCGGGATGCTGGCGCCACAGCGGGCCGCGAAACGCAGCACCTGAGGAAAGCGCGTCACCGGCAGAATGCCCGGCACGATGGTGGCCTTGATGCCGGCCTTTTCGTAGCGGTCCCGGAATCGCAGGAACGCGTCGAGGTCGTAGAAGAACTGCGTGATCGCGCGCGAGGCGCCCGCGTCGATCTTGCGCTTGAGATTGTCCAGATCGAACTGCGCCGACGGGGCTTCGGGGTGCGTCTCGGGATACGCGGCCACGGAGATGTCGAAATCCGCCACGCGCTCGAGGCCCGCAACGAGGTCCGCCGCGTACGCGAACCCATCTGGGTGCGGCACGTAGGTGGTTTCGCCGCGAATGGGGTCGCCGCGCAATGCCACGACGTGGCGGATTCCCTGGTCCCAGTATCGGCGCGCGACGTCGAGCACTTCGCCGCGCGAGGCGCCAACGCACGTAAGGTGAGGCGCGCCGGTAAGCGGTGTCTCACGCTGAATGCGCGTAACGAGACTGTGCGTGCGCTCGCGCGTTGACCCATCGGCGCCATAGGTCACCGAGACGAAACGCGGCGCGAGTGGAGCGAGCCGCTCCACCGACTTCCACAACGTGGCTTCCATGTCGGCATCGCCCGGCGGAAAGAACTCGAACGAAACACTGATTGGCATGTGCATTCTCACGTCTCTGCTTGCGACTCTTGGCGCCGGGTCGAGAAGCGCCGGGGGGGCCTATGCAACGCCCGTCGTGGACGTTGTTTGAACAGAAGGGGTGGCGACGGCGGCAAGCATGTGCTCGCCATCGGCTTCAATAGGGCTCAACCGCTCGCAGGTGAGGCCGGCTTCATTGAGCACGCGACGCACGCGTGCGATGGGGTGCTCCACGATGCGATCGCGCGCGCCTTCGAGCGCGTCGTAGCGCTCGAACAGCCAGAGCTTGCCGCCGGGCACGAGTGCGCGCTTTGCGGTGGCGAGCGTCGTGGAGAGCGCGCTGCCGGCGGCGGTGAAGCGGTCCAGCACCACCATGTCGAACGGCGCACCAGCGTTCTCGATATCGCGCTCGGTGAATGCGTCCCCGTTCGTGGCAAGCACCACGCGGCACGCGAACTCCTCGCGCTCCGCGTAGGCCCTGGCGGCCTGCGCTCCACGGCGCGAGTGCGCGATGGCCGTGCAGGCACGCACGCCACGCGCGGTGGCTTCGAGCAATTCCAGATGGTCCACACCGACCACCAGCGCCGAATGCGCGGACGAAGCGGGACCGGCCGCTTCCATGAAAGCCCGCAGCGCCCGACCCAGCCGCGACTCCGATGCCGCAACTTTCGCCGCAGGCGCGGTCGACGTGGCCGCGAGCAACCTGTTTCGATCACGGGAAATGACCGGGTCTGACTTGTTGAGCTGGGCGAGCAGGCCCTGCACGAACCCGACCGCAGGCTCGGCGTCGGTCACCCGGTAGTGCACCCACTGCCCCTGTCTCAGCCGGACAATCAGCCCGGCCTCGCAAAGAATCTTCAGATGACGGGACACCCGCGGTTCGCTCTGGGCCACGGCCTGCGCGAGATCCGAAACGCTGAGATCGCGTTCCGAGCACAACGCGAGCAGCCGCAGCCGACTGGCTTCGCCAGCCGCCCGCAACCAGGAGACGAGATTCGATGCTGTGTGAGACCCGTTTGCCATCCGGCCGCCCGCTCGACTTAAAGACTTGTAGAAACCTTTAACCAGTAGGCTAACAGCGGGTTCCCCTCACGGGCAACCGTCTTCTGTGGGCTCCTATGCGGTGAGCAAGCAAGACCGGATTGAGGTCGCAGGCACGCGAACACGGGTTCAGCGAGGCAAAAGGAGACTCCGGAGCGCCTCCCACAGGGCTCCGGAGTCGATTCAGCGTCTTATTGGCGCAAAGGCGCGCTAATGGAGGGACAAAGCGCCCTCCGGCGTCGCGCCGGGGGCGAAAAGCTGCTCGACCGCGAACGCGTCGAACTTGTACGGCCGCTGGCAGAACTCGCAGGTCACCTCGACGGTGCCATGCTCGCGCAGCACGTCCCGCACTTCATCGGCGCCCAGCGAACGGAGCAACCCGGCCACTCGCGCAGGGCTGCACCGGCAGGAGAACTCCACCGGTGATCCCTGGAAGACGCGCAGGTCGCGCTGGCCGAAACGCTGTTCGAGCACGGCCTGGAGCGACGTGCCTACCAGTTCCGCGGGCATCACGGCAGCGATGCCGCGCTCCGCGTCCTTCCATGCCAGGGCGGAGGGTGAGCCTTCCTCAGCCTCAACACCTCCATGCTCCGGCAGCTTCTGCACGAGCAGGCCGACCGTGCGGCTGTTGTCTGCCGCCAGCCGCACCCGCGTGGGCAGCTGCTCAGACGAAGCGAAGTACGCCTCGAGGCATTCCGCGAGCGAATCGCCAGTGAGCGGCACGATGCCCTGATAGCGCATGCCGCTGTCCCCGCCTTCGATGGTGACGACCACACGCCCATCTTCGCCCACGAGCCGGCGAAACGAGGCTGCGGCGAAGGCCTCGGCCGCCTTGGGCAGGGCAGTGAACGGATCTGCCTCGTCATACCCGCGCGGGCCGAGGTCGAAAATTCCGGTCATCACCGAAGGCGAGCTTTCCTCGTCTGCGTCAGCGTCGCCATCCGCGTCATCTTCTTCTTCCGATTCCAATTCGCCCTCGCCGCTCAGGCGGGCGACCGCGCGCACGCGGAAATCGTTCGAGCATTGCGCGACGAGCAGGCGCACATCGCCCTTGCCCTCGAGCTGCAGGGTCAGCGTGCCTTCGAACTTGAGCGTGGCCGCCAGCAGCACGGAGGCGCTGACCGCCTCGCCCAGCAGGTCCTGAACCGGACGGGGGTAATGCTGGTGGGCGCGCAGGTTCTGCCAGGCGCTGTCCAGGTCGACCCAATAGCCGCGAACGGGCTGGTTTTCGATGATGAAACGCCGCACCTCGTTGGGTGCGGTGGCAATCGCACGGGGGGTTGTGGAATTCATGCGGCCGAGAATGGGGCCGGCGCACCCAATACACAACCAGCGGCCAGGCGCGCCACCGCGACCTGCGGCGCGGCCACGGCGCCCCGCCTAGGGCGCCAGCTTTTTCTTCAGCAACTCATTGAGTTGCGCGGGATTGGCCTTGCCGCCGGTAGCCTTCATCACCTGCCCGACGAAGAAGCCGAACAGCTTGTCCTTGCCGCCACGGTAATCCGCGAGCTGGCCCGGATTCTTCGCCATGACCTCGTCGATGGACTTCTCGATCGCGGACGTGTCCGTGATCTGGCGCAGGCCCTTGCCTTCGATGATGGCGTCGGCGTCCTGGTCCATGCCTTGGCCCGTGGCCCACATCGCCTCGAACACTTCCTTGGCGATCTTGCCGGAGATGGTGTTGTCCAGGATGCGCCTGAGCAGCTTCGCCAGCGCCGCGGACGAAATGCGGCTGGCGCCGATCTCCAGGCCCTCTTTATTGAGTGCGGCCGCAAGATCGCCCATGACCCAGTTGGCCGCCAGCTTCGGGTCGCCGGCAACTTCACGCGTCACGTCCTCATAGTACGCCGCGAGCTCCCGGCTGGCCGTTAGCACGCCGGCGTCGTACGGCGAGAGGCCGTACAGCGCTGGTGAAGCGCGCGGCTTTCTGGTCTGGCAGCTCTGGCAGCGTGGCACGAATGCCTTCGATGAACGCGTCATCCAGCACCACCGGCAGCAGGTCGGGGTCGGGGAAGTAGCGGTAGTCGTTCGCCTCTTCCTTGCTGCGCATGGAGCGCGTCTCGCCCTTGTCCGGAGTCGTAGAGGCGCGTTTCCTGCTTCACGGTGCCGCCGACTTTCGATGAGCTCGATCTGGCGCTGCACCTCGTAGTTGATGGCCTTCTCGACGAAGCGGAACGAATTGAGGTTCTTGATCTCGGCGCGCGTGCCGAACTTCTCCGCGCCCTTCTTGCGCACGGAGACGTTCGCGTCACAGCGGAACGAGCCTTCCTGCATGTTGCCGTCGCAGATGTCGAGGTAGCGCACGAGCGTGTGCACCTTCTTCATGTACGCGACGGCTTCCTTGGCCGAGCGCATGTCGGGCTCGGAGACGATCTCGATGAGCGGCGTGCCGGCGCGGTTCAGGTCGATGCCCGTGACGCCAGGCAAGCCCTTCATGCAGCGACTTGCCGGCATCTTCCTCAAGATGCGCGCGGGTGATGCCGACGACCTTCTTCGTGCCGTCATCCAGCACGATTTCCAGAGTGCCCCTGGCGACGATCGGCAGCTCGTACTGGCTGATCTGGTAGCCCTTCGGAAGGTCGGGGTAGAAGTAGTTCTTGCGCGCGAACACCGACGTGCGCGACACCGTGGCGCCGATGGCAAGACCGAACTTCACCGCGAAGCTCACGGCCTGGCCGTTCAGCACCGGCAGCACGCCGGGATAGCCCAGATCGACGAGATTCGCCTGCGCATTCGGCGGCGCGCCGTAGGCCGTGGCCGAGCCGGAGAAGATCTTCGACTTGGTGGAGAGCTGGGCGTGGATCTCGAGCCCAATCACCGTTTCCCATTCCATCAGCGTCCCCAAGCCTCAAGTAGCTGGCGCACGGCTGGACACATCATGCGAACTGCTCCGGCAGCTTGCGATGCCAGTCTGTCTCGCGCTGGTAGGCATGCGCCGCGCCCAGGATCTTCTCCTCGCCGAAATGCGGCCCCACGATCTGCAGCCCCACCGGCAACTTGCCGCACGAACCCGCACGGAATCGACAGCGCCGGCAGCCCCGCGAGATTGGCGCCGATGGTGTAGATGTCGTTCAGATACATGGTGATGGGGTCGGAGGTTTTCGAGCCCAGCGCGAAGGCCGGCGTGGGCGCGGTGGGGCCCATGAGCACATCCACTTCGCCGAAGGCGCGCTCGAAGTCGCGGGTGATGAGCTGGCGCACCTTCTGCGCCTGCAGGTAATAGGCGTCGTAGTAGCCGGCCGAGAGCACATAGGTGCCCGTCATGATCCGGCGCTTCACCTCGGCGCCGAACCCTTCACCGCGCGAGCGGCAGTACAGATCGTTGAGGTCTTTCGGGTTCTCGCAGCGGTGGCCGAAGCGCACGCCGTCGAACCGCGCGAGGTTCGACGAGCACTCCGCCGGCGCCACCACATAGTAAGTGGGAACCGAAAGCGGCAGGCTCGGCAGGCTCACTTCACGAAGCTCGGCGCCGAGCTCCTGATAGACCGAAAGCGCCTCGCGGATGCGCGTTTCGACCTGCGCATCGAGCCCCTTCTCGAAGAATTCCTTCAGCAGTCCGATGCGCAGCCCCTTCATGGGCTGGCCCAGCGCGGCCGCATAGTCGGGCACCGGGCGATCGACGCTCGTGGAGTCGTTCGGGTCGAACCCGGCCATGACGCCCAGCATGAGCGCGGCATCTTCGGCGCTCGCGGCGATGACGCCGCCCTGGTCGAGGCTCGACGCGAAGGCGATCATGCCGTAGCGGGAGACACGGCCGTAGGTGGGCTTGAGGCCCGTGACGCCGCAGAGCGCCGCTGGCTGGCGAATGGAGCCACCGGTGTCGGTGGCCGTGGCGGCCGGCACGAGCCTCGCGCCAACGGCAGCCGCCGAGCCGCCCGAGGAGCCGCCGGGGACCATGGCGGTATCCCATGGATTACGCACCGGCCCGTAGTAGCTGGTCTCGCTCGACGAGCCCATGGCGAACTCGTCCATGTTGGTCTTGCCGACCATCACGGCGCCCGCGGCCCTGAGCTTTGTGACGACCGTCGCATCGTAGGGCGCGACGAAGTTGTCGAGCATGCGCGAGCCGCAGGTGGTGCGGACGCCATTCGTGCAGAAGATGTCCTTGTGCGCGATGGGCACGCCCGTGAGCGGGCCCGCCTTGCCGGCGGCCAGCGCGCGGTCGGCCTCGGCGGCCTCGGCGAGCGCTTCGTCGCGGGTGACCGACACAAACGCGTTCAACGCCGGCTGGCTCGCCTCAACGCGGTCCAGATACAGCTTGGCGAGCTCGACGCTCGAGAATTCCTTGTTTCTCAGGCCCGCCGCGAGCTCGGCGACGGTTTTGGCGTGCACGCTCACTGTCTGGCTCACTCGATGACCTTCGGCACCAAATAGAGACCTGCTTCAACTTTTGGCGCATTGGCCTGGTAGCGCTCGTGGGCATCGACTTCGGTGACCACGTCGGGGCGCAGGCGCTGCGCGAGGCCCGCCAGCGGATGCGCCATGGGCTCCACGCCCTTGGTATCCGCACGATTCAGCTCGCCCACGAAGTCGAAGATGCTCGACAGGCTCCGCTGGTAAACCGGGATCTCCGTCTCATTCAGTTCGAGCCGCGCGAGCTGCGCGAGCTTTTCGATGTCAGCACGTGTGAGGTTCATGGGAGCAGCGCGAAAAGCATCTGGAAAAACAGCGCAAAATCATACAGCTTGCCTTGCTCATTGTCCTAGTGGTTGCTAGATTACGCGCCACTTTTTGGTGCCCACTTTCACCTGCAGGTCCCCCCGGTCGCTTCATGTTCAAACGTCTGCGCGGCTATTTTTCCAGCGATTTGTCGATCGATCTCGGCACCGCCAACACCCTCATCTACGTTCGCGACAAAGGCATCGTGCTCAACGAGCCGTCCGTGGTCGCGGTCCAGGATGAACCCTCGAGGGGCGGCAAGATCATCGTGGCGGTGGGTTCCGAGGCCAAGAACATGCTTGGCCGCACACCAGGGCACATCAACGCGGTTCGTCCGATGAAGGATGGCGTCATCGCCGACTTCACCTACACCGAGAAGATGCTCCAGTACTTCATCAACAAGGTGCACGGCAATCGCATGCTGAAGCCGTCGCCCCGGGTGCTGGTGTGCGTGCCATTCGGCTCCACGCAGGTGGAACGCCGGGCCATTCGCGAATCCGCCGAGGGCGCGGGCGCGCGCAACGTCGCCATCGTGAGCGAGCCCATGGCCGCCGCGGTCGGCGCGGGCCTGCCGGTGCACGAAGCGCGCGGCTCCATGGTGCTCGACATCGGTGGCGGCACCTCTGAAGTCGCCGTGCTGTCGCTGAACGGCATCGTCTACGCGAACTCCGCCCGTATCGGCGGCGATCGCTTCGACGAAGCCATCATGAACTACGTCCGCCGCAACTACGGCATCCTCATCGGCGAGGCCACCGCGGAGCGCATCAAGATCGAGATCGGCTCGGCCTATCCTGGCCAGCAGGTGCGTGAGCTGTCGGTGAAGGGCCGCAACCTCTCCGAGGGCGTGCCGCGCAGCTTCACGCTCAACAGCAACGAGATCCTGGAAGCCCTGCAGGAGCCCCTGCAGAGCATCGTCAGCGCGGTGAAGCAGGCGCTGGAGCAGACTCCGCCCGAGCTGGGCGCGGACGTCGCCGAGCGCGGCATCGTGCTCACGGGCGGTGGCGCGCTGCTGCGGGACATCGACAAGCTCCTCACCGAAGAGACCGGCCTGCCCGTCGTGGTGGCGGACGATCCGCTCACCTGCGTCGCGCGCGGCGGCGGCCGCATCCTCGAGCTGATGGATGAGCTGGGCCCCGGCCACTTCGGCCTGGAGTAACATTTTCCTCGAAACCGGACGATCTTCGATCGAGCACGCTCGCACGACCAACGGCCTGGCGGGATCATGCGGTGGCGCACGCCGCACGAGCCCGTATCCCTCTAATCTGTTGCCATCCTTCGTCCGGTAACTCCGATGGCTTTCGGCGTCGCCAATTCTTCGCTGCCGGGCCGGGGCCCCACACCGGGCCTGCGGTTCGTGCTTTACAGCATCCTCGCCATCACGCTCATGTTCCTCGACAAGCGCGAGGGCTGGATGGAGCAGGTGCGCTTCGCCCTGCAGGGGACTACCTACCCGCTGCAACTCGCCGTCAGCTCGCCTTCCGCTGCCTGGGGCTGGGTGCGGGAGAGCGTGCGCACGCGTGACACGCTCCGCGCCGAGAACAGCAAGCTGCGCACGCGCCTGCGCGATCTGGAGCTTCGAACCATGCGCTACGAAGCGCTCGCGAGCGAGAACGCGAAGCTGCGCGGCCTCAGCGCGGCGCTGCCGCCCGTCGCGCAGAAGTGGCTGGTGGCCGAGATCGTTCACGTGGAGCTCAACAGCCTGCGCCCGCGCGTTCTCATCAACCGCGGCATGAGCAACGGCGTGTTCAAGGCGCAGGCGGTGCTGAGCGACCAGGGCATCGTCGGCCAGACCACGCACGTGGGGCCGTGGAGCGCGGAGGTCATTCTCATCACCGACCCCGAGCATGCCATTCCGGTGCAGGTCGAGCGCACCGGAATGCGCACCATCGCGGTGGGCACCGGCAATGAAGGCGAGCTCGCGCTGCCTTATCTGCCCGGCAATGCAGACGTGAAATCGGGCGACCTGCTCGTTACGTCCGGCATGGGCGGAGTCTTTCCGCAGGGTTATCCCGTTGCGCGCATCACGGAAGTTCACCGTGAAGCGGTGCAGCCGCTGGCCCAGGTGCGCGCGGCGCCGCTAGCGCACATCAACCGCGACCGTGAAGTCATGCTCGTGTGGTTCCGCGAAACGCATCCGGCGGCTCCGGTGCGCAATGCCCAGGGCGACCTGCCCAAAGGCGACCCGAACGCGAAGGCTCAACCCACGCCCCCGAAGCCGAAGCCCCTGGCACCCGCCGGTGGCGAGGCGGCCGGCACTGCCTCTGCGCCGGGCCAGACGGCCGGCCCGCGCCAAACCGTTCCCGCTCCGGCGCCCGGCTCTGCCGCACCTGCGCAAGCACTCGCCGCGCCGGCCCAGCCCGCCGCGCCGCCGCCGGAGAACCGCGAATGAGTCGCGAGCCGCGTGGGTGGATGGTCTTCACGAGCGTCGTGGCGCTGCTCCTGACAGTGCTGCCGCTGCCGGGGTGGCTCGACGCCATGCGCCCGGAGTTCGTGGTGCTCACCGTGCTCTACTTCTCCATCACCTGGCCGCGCGCGGGTGGCATCGGCCTCGGCTTCTTCTCGGGCCTCGCGCTCGACGCGCTGGAAGGCCCCGTCATTGGCGAGCACGCGCTCGTGTTGTCCACCGTGGCGTTCATCGCGGTGTGGGAGCATCAACGCATCCGCTCGAAGCCCGCGTTCCAGCAATCGCTGATCGTGTTCTTCGCGCTCATGCTCTATGAGCTCTTCCTGTTCGTCGTCGACGCCTGGACGGGCCACCCGAACACCGACGCCCGGCGTTGGCTGCACATGCTCACCGGCGCGCTGATCTGGCCCATCGCCATCGCCCTGCTCGAACGCGGTCACTCGCCGAGATGAGATAGCCATGGTCCGTGGCGTCACGATCAAGGATCACTGGAGCGAGCAGCGCATCTTCGACCAGCGCGCGCTCGCCGCGGGCGTGATCATCGTCACGCTCACTTTCCTGCTGATCGCGCGCCTGTTCCTGCTGCAGGTCATCCGCCACGACTATTACACCGACCTGTCGCAGGGCAACCGGGTGCGCATCGAGCCCATTCCGGCGACGCGCGGGCTCATTCTCGACCGCAACGGCGAGGTGCTGGCGAGCAACCAGCCCGCCTATCAGCTCGAGCTCATACCCGAGCAGGTGCCCGACCTCGACAAGACCCTGGAGGATCTCGTGGCGCTCGACCTGCTGGCGGTCGACGACCTCGACGACGTGCGCCGGGCGATCCGCCTGCGTCGCGCCTTCGACAGCGTGCCCATCCGGCTGCGCATGTCAGAAGAGGACATCGCCCGCTTCGCCGTGCGCCGCTTCGAGTTCCCGGGCGTGGACATCAAGACACGCCAGACGCGCTTGTACCCCAACATAGACCTCGCCGTGCACGCGCTGGGCTACGTTGCCGCCATCAGCGAAGGGGATCTGGCGAAGATCGATCGCGCCGCCTACGCCGGCACCACGCTCATCGGCAAGCTCGGCGTGGAGAGCTCCTACGAGAAGGAGCTGCACGGAACGAACGGCTTCCGCGAAGTGCTGGTAAACGCGCAGGGCAGGAGCGTGCAGAAGCAGGGCCAGCTCGTCCCGGACCTGCGCGAGCGCGCGCCCGCGGCGGGCTCGGACGTGCTGCTCGCCATCGACCTGCCGTCGCAGCGCGTGGCCGAGGAAGCGCTGGCCGACAAGCGCGGCGCGGCCGTCGCCATCGATCCGACCAACGGCGACGTTCTCGTGCTCGTGAGCCGTCCGGGCTTCGATCCGAACCTGTTCGGACGCGGGCTCACGCGCGCCGAGTTCGCGGCGCTGAACGACAACATCGATCACCCGCTGTTGAACCGCGCACTGCGCGGGACGTATCCGTCGGGGTCGACCATCAAGCCGGCCATCGCGCTGGCCGGCCTCGTCAATGGCGACGTCAATCCGGACGCGACGCACTACTGCAATGGTGTGTATCGCCTGCCGGGCAGCAGCCGCATGTTCCGCGAAGGCCGTACCGGCCGGCACGGAGCCATGGACCTGCGGGGTGCCATCGCAAAGTCCTGCGATGTGTACTTCTACGATCTTGCCAGCACCATCGGCGTGGACCACATCGCCGAGTTTCTCGCGCCGCTGGGCTTCGGGAGCCTCACCGGCATCGACATCGGCGGCGAGAAGCCGGGCCTGCTGCCCTCGCGCGAGTGGAAAAAGAAGGCGTTCGCGCGCCCCGCGGACCAGATGTGGTTCCCGGGCGAAACGGTGAACTTCGGCATCGGGCAGGGTTACTTTCTCGTCACCCCGCTGCAGCTCGCACACTACACGTCGATCCTCGCAAACCGCGGCGCCTCCTTCAGACCACGGCTCGTCAACGCGGTGCGCGACCCGGGCACGGGCCAGATCCGGCGCCTGGCACCGGTGAAAGGCGCGGGCATCAAGAACGTGACGCCGACGCAGTGGCAGATCGTCATGGAAGGCATGGCAGGCACCGCCCGCTATGGCACGGCGGCGCTCACCGCCGGCAAGAACATGACGTACACCATTGCCGGCAAGACCGGCACCGCCCAGGTGTTCTCGGTCGGCCAGAACGAAAAGCTGGACAACCAGAAAACCGTGTCGGACCGCCTGCGCGACCACTCGTGGTTCATCGCGTTCGCGCCGGCCGAAGCGCCGCGCATCGCCGTCGCCGTGCTCGTCGAGAACGGTGGGTTCGGCTCGGCCGTCGCCGCGCCGATCGTGCGCAAGATCATGGATACGTATCTGCTCGATGCCAGCGGGCAATTGAAAGTGCCGCTGCCGCCGGGCACGCGCCCGCTGCTGCCGGGACCGGCAATGGCGCCGATCACGCCCGGCAAGGCCGCCACGCCGAGCGTGCCGGTGAGTGCCGAGCCGGCGGAAGACTGACGAGGGGCTGCCATGATTTACGAACAAGTCCCCACCGGTTCACGTACGCGGCGAACGCTGAGCGGCACGGCGCGCATCGTGTCGCAGCTTCGCGTGGATGGTCCGTTGCTGGTCGGCCTCGCGCTCGTCGCAGCCTACGGCCTCGTCGTGCTCTACAGCGCATCCGGGCAAAGCCTGGGCACGGTCGGGCGCGCCGGCGCACGCATGCTCCTGGGCACGTTCGCCATGCTGGCGCTCGCGCGCGTGAACCCGAACTTCCTGCGCCGCTCCTCACCCTGGCTGTTCGCGTTCGGCATCGCGCTGCTGCTGGTGGTCGATCTCATCGGCTACATCGGCAAGGGCGCGCAGCGCTGGCTCGACCTCGGATTCGTGCGCTTCCAGCCATCCGAGCTCATGAAGCTGGCCGTGCCCATGATGTGCGCGTGGTATCTGCACGAGCGCCCTCTGCCACCCTCCGTCACGTCGCTCGCCGTGCTCAGCACGCTCGTGTTCGTGCCCGTCGCGCTCGTTGTGGCGCAGCCGGATCTGGGCACCGGCATGCTCATCGCCATCGGCGGCGTGCTCGTGATCGTGCTGGCGGGCCTGCAGCTCCGCGTCATCCTGAGCCTCGCGGGCCTCGCGGGCCTCGGTGCCTGGTTCGGCTGGTCGTTCCTGCACGACTATCAGAAAAAGCGCGTGCTCACGTTCCTCGACCCGCAGAGCGACCCGCTCGGCGCGGGCTATCACAGCATCCAGTCGATGATCGCGCTGGGCTCCGGCGGCCTCTTCGGCAAGGGCTGGACGCACGGCAGCCAGGCGCAGCTGGAGTTCCTGCCGGAGCGCTCCACCGACTTCATCTTCGCCGTCATCGGCGAGGAGTTCGGGCTGGTGGGCCTTGCGGTGCTTCTGCTGCTCTACCTGTTCGTCGTGGGCCGCGCGCTCTACCTGGCCATGCAGACGCAGGACACCTACGCCCGCCTGCTCGGCGGCAGCCTCGCCCTCACATTCTTCGTATATGTGTTCATCAACGCAGGTATGGTGAGCGGCCTCCTGCCCGTGGTGGGCGTGCCGCTGCCGCTGGTGAGCTACGGGGGAACTTCAATGGTGACCCTGCTGGCGGGCTTCGGTATTCTCATGTCCCTGTACTCGCACCGTAAACTGGTCGGCTCGTAGTGATACTTCGTATCCTCACCGCGCTGGTGGTGGCGGTTGCACTGCTGCCCGCGCGAGCGGATCCGACAGTCGCCCCGTCCTCGCCACGCTTCGACCTCGAGCGCCCCGAAATCAAGGTGTTCGTGGACGATGTCGCGCAACGAAACTCGCTGAGTCGCACGCAGCTCTCCAGTCTCATCGCCACGGCCCAGCCCCAGCCGAAGATCGTGGAGCTCATCAGCAAACCGGCCGAGCGCGTCACGCCGTGGTGGGAATATCGGGAGCGTTTCCTCACCGAAGACCGCATCGCCCTCGGGGTGCAGTTCTGGCAGGAACACCGCGAGAGCCTCGAGCGCATCGCCACCGAGCGCGGCGTGGCGCCCGAGTACATCGTGGCGATCATCGGGGTCGAGACGAAATACGGCCGCATCATGGGCCGCTTCCGGGTGCTCGACGCGCTCGCCACGCTCGCGTTCGACTACCCTCCGCGCGCCGAATACTTCCGCAAGGAGCTCGAAGAGTTCGTGCTGCTCACGCGGGAGGAATCGCTGCACGTGCCCGATGCGCTCGGCTCCTATGCGGGCGCCATGGGCGGCTCGCAGTTCATGCCCTCGAGCTTCCGCAGGTTCGCGGTGGATGCGGATGGCGACGGCAAACGCGACCTCTGGCAGAACTGGGATGACGTCTTCGCCAGCACCGCCAACTATTTCCGCGAGCACGGCTGGGAAACCGGCGGCCCCGTACTTTCCGAAGTGGAGCTGGACCCCGACCCCGTCTTCACCATCGACACGCGCAATCTCGCGTTGAACGAGACGGTGGCGAGCCTCGGCCTGGTGGGTGTGCACGTGAAGTCGCCGGTGGCGGCAGGCACGCCTGCGCTCATCATCTCGGCCGAGCAGAAAGACGGGCCCGCGTATCGCATCGGGTTCCGGAATTTCGAAGTCATCACCCGCTACAACCGCAGCGTGAAGTACGCCATGACGGTGAACGATCTGGCCGAGGCCATCGCCCGGCGAGTGCGCGGAACCCAACCTTGAGGCGAGTCGGGCTCGCTCTCGCGGTAGGCGCTACCGCTCTGCTGAGCGCCTGCTCCGTCTCCAGTCGTCGCGAGACGCCTGGCCCGCTGCCCTCGCCCGAGATGCAGCCCGTGCCCGGGCCTGCCGCGCGGCAGCCCGGCATGCCGCCCGACATCAACGCCGTTGCGGACGCGGTTCCCCGGGATGAGCCGCGCAGCAAGCGGGGAAATCCGCCGTTCTATACGGTGTTCGGCAGGCGCTACGCGGTGCTCGACGCCGCGGCGGGGTACATCGAGCGCGGCGTGGCCTCGTGGTACGGACCCACGTTTCACGGCGAAAGCACCTCGATGGGCGAGGCGTACAACATGTACGCCATGTCGGCGGCTCACAAGACGCTGCCGCTGCCGGCATACGCTCGCGTCATCAACCTGAGCAACGGGCGCAGCGTGGTCGTTCGCATCAACGACCGCGGGCCGTTCGCCAGGAATCGCATCATCGACCTGTCGTACACGGCCGCGGCGAAGCTCGACATGCTCCGCGAAGGCACCGCCCTCGTTGAGGTCCGCGTGGTGACCGCGGGCGGCAACGACAACTTCCGCCGCTCCGATGAAACGCCGCTGCAAACGCTGTACGTGCAGGCCGGCGCGTTCGCGGAAGAGGGCAACGCCCGGCGCCTCGTCACGCGCCTGCAGGCTGGTGGAATCTCGAATGCCTTCGTACGGATGCCGCCGGACGGCAGACCGAAGCTGTTTCGCGTGCGCGCCGGCCCGGTCGCGAGCACGGCTGAATTCGACCGGTTAGCGCGGCGCCTCGCGAAGCTTGGAGTGGCCGAGGTGCTGCTCGCATCTGACTGAAGACGCGAGCGCAGCAGCGAGCGCAGCCGCAGGCGCAGTAGTGGGCGCAGCCGCCGGCGCGATTCGGCTAGAATCGGCGGCCTTCGTGAAGTCTCGTTCTTTTCATTTCTTCCTTCGGGGGTCGTCGCGGATGCGCCGCTCGTTATCAGCTCTAGCGTTCCTGTTCCTGTCCGGCTTCGCAGCCGTCGCGTCCACTGTTGCCGCAGTGCCCATTCCGAAGGCGCCCTCGATCGACTCGAGGTCGTACATCCTGATGGATTACGAGAGCGCGCGCGTGCTGGGCGAGAACCGCCCCGACGAGCGCATGGAGCCCGCGAGCCTCACCAAGCTCATGAGCGCCTACGCCGTGTTCAAGGCGCTGAAGGAAAACCGCCTCAGGCTCGACGAGCCCGTGCCGATCAGCGAGCACGCGTGGAAGGCCGAAGGCTCGCGCACCTTCGTGCAGGTGGGCACTTCGGTGCCGGCGGAAGTGCTCGTCAAAGGCATGATCGTGCAGTCCGGCAACGACGCCACCATCGCACTGGCCGAGCGCGTGGGCGGTAGCGAGCCCGCGTTCGCGCAGCTCATGAGCGAGTATTCGAAGCGGCTCGGCATGAAGGACACGAGCTGGGAAAACTCATCGGGGCTGCCCGGCCCCAACCACTACACCACGGCACGCGACATCGCGATCCTTGCGCGAGCCATCGTCAGGGAGTTCCCCGAGTACTACAAGTACTACTCCATGAAGGAATTCACCTGGAACAACATCAAGCAGCCCAACCGCAACGGGTTACTCACGCGCGACCCCTCGGTGGATGGCATGAAGACCGGGCACACGGAGTCGGCGGGCTACTGCCTCGTCACGTCCGCCAGGCGCGGCAACATGCGGCTCATCTCGGTGGTGCTGGGCACGCCCTCGGTGAAGTCGCGTGAAGACAGTAGCGCGGCGCTGATCAACTACGGCTACACGTTCTATGAGAGCGCGAAGGTGAAGTCCCGCGGCGAGACCATCATCAGGCCGCGTGTATACAAGGCCGCCGAAGAGAACCCGGCCATCGGCATCCGGCAGGATGTCGTCGTGGTGGTCGGTCGCGGCGAAGCCGCCAACCTCAAGACCACCGTGCACGTGCAGGAGCCGCTCATCGCGCCGCTGCCGGCGAACAAGCCCGTGGGCGAGCTCACAGTGACCACGCAGAGTGGCGAGACGGTGGCGAAAGTGCCGCTGTATCCGCTCAAGGCCGTGGAAGAAGGCGGCCCGTGGGCGCGCATGGTCGACTCCGTATCCCTGTGGTTCTGACACTCCCATGGCCGCGCCTTTTCCGCTCTGTTACCTGAACGGCCAATACCTGCCGATCGAAACGGCGCGCATCTCGCCGTTCGACCGCGGCTTCCTGTATTCGGATGGCGTGTATGAGGTGATGCCGGTGTACGCCGGCCGGCCGTTCCGCTTCCGCGCGCATGCGGAGCGCATGACGCGCAGCCTTGGCGAGATCCGCATGGAAGACCCGCATACGCGCGAGGAATGGCACGACATCATCGCGAAGCTCATCGAGCCGAACGGCGCGACGGATCAGTACGTTTACTGGCAGGTCACGCGAGGCGCGGAGCTGGGTCGCAATCACGCGCCGCTGCCGAACCTGCCACGCACTGTGTTTGCATTTGCCTCGCCGTTCCCGCAGGCGAGCGCCAAAGCAGTGGCGGACGGTGTGGCCTGCGTCACCGCGCGCGACACGCGCTGGGCGCGATGTGACATCAAGTCCGTCTCGCTGCTCGCCAACGTGCTGCTGCGGCAACTCGCTGTCGATGCGAATGCAAGCGAGACCATCCTGCTGCGGGAAGGCGAGCTCACCGAAGCCTCATCGTCCACGGTGCATGTGGTCATGAATGGCGAGATCCGCACGCCGCCGAACTCGTGGCTCATCCTGCCGGGCACCACGCGCAGGCGCCGTCGAGAAGATGGCGGAGCGCCTGGGCATTCCCCACGCTTCCGTGAACGTCACCGAAGGCGAGCTGCGCAGCGCGGAAGAAATCTGGCTGAGCGCCGCCGTGCGCGAGATGTCCGCAGTCACGCTTCTCGACGGGCGGCCCGTGGGCGACGGGCGCGCGGGTCCGCTCTGCAAGCGCATTCGCGAGGCCTTCGAACAGTACAAACGTGAGCTGGCGGTGAAGCCCTGGTGAGCGAAGAGAAAAAAGAAGAGCTACTCGAGTTTCCGACGGACTACCCCATCAAGGTGATGGGCCGCCCGTCCGCGGAGTTTCGCGCGCGCATCCACGCCGTCGTGATCAAGCACGTCCCCAACGTCGAGACCGACCTCATCACCGAGCGCCTGAGCGAGAACGGCAACTTCCTCTCCATCTCCTACATGATCGTCGCCGAGAGCCGCGAGCAGGTCGTCGCACTGGCGAAGGACCTCACAGCCGCCGAAGGCGTTCTGATGGTCCTCTAGGGCCGGCGGGTGGTCCTCCACCGATTTGTTACTTACTTATAACCGCGTGGCCCTCACGCCACGGAGGCGCCCCCGGTAGCATTGCCGCCCTATGTCCATCACCCTCGACCAGGTCACCAAGCGCTATCAGGGCAGTCCCGTCGTCAACGACGTCTCGCTGGAGGTCGCCGACGGCGAGTTCTTCGTGCTGCTCGGGCCCCAGCGGCAGCGGCAAGAGCACGCTGCTGCGCGCCATCGCCGGCCTGACGGGCGTCGATCACGGGCGCATCGCGCTGCACGGCCGCGATGTCACCCACGTGTCCGCGCGCGAGCGCGGCGTGGGCTTCGTGTTCCAGAACTACGCGCTGTTCCGGCACATGACCGTGGCGGAGAACATCGAGTTCGCGCTGCGCGTCCGGCGCATGAAGCGCGCCGAGCGCGTCGCGCGCGGCGCAAGGAGCTGCTGCGCCTGGTGGCGCTCGAAGGCATGGACGAGCGCCTGCCCGCGCAGCTCTCGGGCGGCCAGCAGCAGCGCGTGGCCGTGGCGCGCGCGCTGGCGCACAAGCCGCGAGGTGCTGCTGCTCGACGAGCCCTTCGGCGCGCTCGACGCCAAGATCCGCGAGGAACTGCGCCGCACCATCCGCGCAGGTGCAGCGCGAGCTCGGCATCACCACCATGCTGGTCACGCACGACCAGGAAGAGGCCTTCGCGCTGGCCGACCGCATCGGCGTCATGAACCTCGGCCGCCTGCTCGAAGTGGGCCGGCCGCACGAGCTGTACACGCGCCCGGCCACGCGCTTCGTCGCCACCTTCCTCGGCGCGGCCAACCTGCTGCTCGCGCGGCAGGCGCACGACGGCATCCGTTTCGGCGCGACGCCCGGTCGACGCCGCGGCGCCGCAACGCCCGGTGCAACCGGGCGCGAGCACGAAGTGGTGGCCGTGCTGCGGCCCGGAGGAAGTGGAGCTCGCCCCGACGCGCGAGGCGCTCGGCGCCAGCTATCTCGCGCCGCGGCACGGTCGAGGAGATCGTGTTCACCGGCGCGCTGGAGCGCCTGCGCGTGCGCCTGCGACGAACCGGCTCGGACGCAGCTCAGCTCGGCACGCGCGGACGGCAGCGACGCCGCGTCGCTCGAAGTCACGCGCACGCAGCCCGAGCAGCGCGCGTTCCGCTGTGACGCTGGGCGCAGCAGGTGGCCGTGGGCGCGCGCCGCATGCACGTGCTGCCCACGCCGCTGTCGAGCTTCACCGCCTGCGCCGCCAGCGAGGCCGAGGCGGACGACCTCAGCGCGCCATCCGCTGCTCGTCGAGCTGGCCACGCGCATGAAGACGCGCGTGGCCGTGCGCGTGGAGCCGCGCTGGCGATGCACGGCGACTGCCGCCAGCGCGACGCACCTCGCCGGCGTCGGCGGTCATTGCCGCGCGGCCCGGACTGCGCCTGCACAGCGCCGAGTGCCTGCTGCGCGCGGCGCTGACGAAGTGCTGGTGCTGCCGCGCAGACGCGCGCGCCGCCGCAGCGCGTGCTGCATCCACTGGGCCGGACGAGGCGGCACGCGCGCGCGACGCTCGCGGTGGCGGCCAGCCTGCTGCGCCATGTGTCCGGCCGAGGCCGTGTACCTCGGCATCGTGCCCGAGCGCGACGCCGGCGACGCAGCGCCCGCACGGCATGCGCGCAGCTGCTCGATGCGCGCTCCGAGGCGCAGGCCGGCACGGCCTGGAGATGCGCACCGAGCTGCGCTTCGGCGACGTGCACCAGGCAGCTGCGCACGCGCAACTGGGCGAGCCGCACGCGACCAGATGCTGGTCCTCGGCGTCGCCGGACATCGCGCGACGCTCGCCGAGCGCTTCGCGCTCGCTGCTCGACGGCCGGCGCTGGCCCGTCCCGTGCTGGTCGTGTATCGCGAAGCGGAGACCGCCGACGTGAGCGGCTTCCAGCGCGAGCCAGCGTGCTGCCCGGGCTTCGGCCTCACGTTCGGCTTCACCACGTTCTTCCTGAGCGCCATCGTGCTGCTGCCGCTGGCGGCGCTGGTGCTCATGGCCGCGCAGCATGGACTGGAGCGAGTTCCTCCAGCGTCATCACCGAGTCCGCGCGCGCTCGGCGTCCTACCGGCTGTCCTTCGGCGCCTCGCTGCTCGCCGCCACCATCAACCTGGTGTTCGGCTTCATCATCGCCTGGACGCTGGTGCGCTACGAGTTCCCGGGCCGCAAGCTCATCGATGCGCTCATCGACATGCCGTTCGCGCTGCCCACGGCGGTGTCCGGCATCGCGCTCACCGCGGTGTTCGCCAGAACGGCTGGATCGGCCAGTACCTCGAGCCGCTCGGCATCAAGGTGGCCTACACCTGGCTCGGCGTCACCGTCGCGCTGACGCTGATCGGCATGCCCTTCGTGGTGCGCACCGTGCAGCCGGCGCTGCAGGAGGTGCAGCGCGACCTCGAGGAGGCGGCCGAGACGCTGGGCGCCGGCCGCTTCTACATCTTCCGCCGCATCATCCTGCCGACGGTGCTGCCGGCGCTGCTCACCGGCTTCACGCTGGCCTTCGCGCGCGCCGTCGGCGAGTACGGCTCGGTGATCTTCATCGCCGGCAACCTGCCGATGAAGACCGAGATCACGCCGCTGCTGATCGTCATCAAGCTCGAGGAGTTCGACTACAACGGGCGCCGCGGCGCTCGGCTTCGTGATGCTGGTCATGTCGTTCGTGATGCTGCTCGCCATCAACCTGCTGCAGGCCTGGGGCCGGCGCCGGCACGTGCGGCGCGGCACGCTGATGGCCGCGCACGCCAGCGACCGTCGCCGCCGAGCATCGCCACGCCGCCCCGGGCGCGGCACGCTGCGTGCACGCGCTGGTGCGCTGGGCTGTTCATCGGCCTGTCGCTCGCTTTCCTGGCGGCGCTGCTGCTCGCGCCGCTCGCCGCGGTGTTCGTCGATGGCGCTCGAGCAAGGGCATGGGCGCCTACCTGCACAGCTTCGCGGACCCGGACACGGCTGCGGCCATCCGCCTGACGCTGCTCACGGCCGCGATCGTGGTGCCGCTCAACACGCGTGTTCGGCATCGCGCGCCGCCTGGGCCATCGCCAAGTTCGAGTTCCGCGGCAAGAGCTTCCTGATCACGCTGATCGACCTGCCGCTCGCCGTCTCGCCGGTGATCTCGGGCCTGGTCTACGTGCTGCTGTTCGGCCTGCAGGGCTGGTTCGGCGCCTGGCTGCAGGAGCACGACATCAGCATCATCTTCGCGCTGCCCGGCATCATGCTGGCGACGATGTTCGTCACCTTCCCCTACGTGGCGCGCGAGCTGATCCCGCTGATGCAGCAGCTCGGCAACGACGAGGAGGAAGCCGCCATCACCCTGGGCGCCGGCGGCTGGATGACGTTCTTCCGCGTCACGCTGCCGAAGATCCGCTGGGGCCTGATCTACGGCGTGATTCTCTGCAACGCGCGCGCCATGGGCGAGTTCGGCGCGGTCTCCGTGGTCTCGGGCCACATCCGCGGCCTGACCACCACCATGCCGCTGCACATCGAGATCCTCTACAACGAGTACAACTTCGTCGGCGCGTTCGCCGTGGCCTCGCTGCTGACGCTGCTCGCCGTGGTCACGCTGATCGTCAAGACGCTGGTCGAGCGCACGGGCTACCGGCGGCGCTGAAGCGCATGCTCGAGCGCCTCGCCAGCTGCATCGCGGCTGCCGGACTCGACCCGCGCAAGCCGGCCTCGGCTGGTGGCTGGCCGCCATCAACGTGGCGCATCGTGCTGCTGGTGGTCGGCCGGCATCTCCTGGTTCGCCGATCGGCCTGCTGCGCGACCTGGCCGACGAGCAGGGCAAGGCGCGCGTGCAGCTCGCCGGCGCCATCGCGCGCGAGGACCTGCGGCGCATCGGCGAAGACGCGCTGACGCACGGCGCGCGTGCTCGCCGAGCGCCCGACGCTGCAGCGCCTGCTGGCGCGAGCGGCGCGTCGACGCCGCTGCCGCCGTTCCTGCAGCGCTTCTGCGAGACCGGCGAGCATCGATGCCTGCGCGGTGCTTCGACGGCGACACGCTGGTCGCGCAGGCCGGCGCCGCGCTTCCACTGGGACGCAGATCGTCACGCGCCAGCGCCGAGCAGGGCGAGCGCTTCCTGGCGCTGCCGCGACGAGCACTGCGTGCCGCTGCTCGGCGCGGTCGCGCAGCGCCGGCGCGATACCGGCCGCGCACGCGTGTCATCGTGGTGCGCCTGCTGGATGACGAGCTCGCGCGCGACGCTCGAGCGAGCACGTGGGCGTCGAGGTGCGCCTCCTCAACTACCGCAGCTTCACGCGGCGCCCGGTCGATGACTTCACGCCGCTGCACTCCGCGGCGCTGGCCGACGGGCGCTCCGCCGTGCAGCGCATCGACGCCCGGGATGTCTACGCCTCCAGCTTTCCGGTGTTCGCCTCCACCGGCGAAGCCATCGTGCTGATCGAGACGCGCCTGCCCGCCAGCGGACGATCGACGACGTCGGCGCGCCGCCTGATGCGGCGGCTGCTGGTCACGGCGCTCGTGCTGGCGGCGCTGGCGGTGCTCGCCGGCGTGCTGCTCGGGCAGCTGCGTCGCGCGGCCCGGTGCGAGGCGCTGACCGCCGCGGCCGCTGCGCCTCGGCCAGGGCGACTTCTCCACCTCGATTCCGCCCGGCGGCGCCGGCGGAGGTCGGGCACGCTGGCGCGCACCATGGAAGACATGCGCCGCAACCTGGTGGACCTCACGGGCACGCTGCGCAGGCGCGAGGCCGAGGCGCAGGCGGTGCTCGGCGGCATCGTCGAAGGCGTGTACGCGGTCGACGAGAACCGCATCATCCGCTACCTGAATCCGCAGGCCGCGAAGCTGCTCGGCGTCACGCCGGACGAGGCCGTCGGCCGCTTCTGCGGCGACGTGCTGAAGCCCGCTGCGACGAGAACGGCCGTCGTCCCTGCGACTACCGCTGCCCGATCCTGCAGGCGCGCAGCGAAGGCAGCGCGCAAGGCCGTCGAGCAGCTGCAGACGCCGGCGCCGGGCGCAGCCGCGCACCACCGTGATCACCAGCGCCGCGCATGGTCGACGGCCTGCAGGTGCAGGTGATGCGCGACGAGACCGAGCTCGAGGCCGTGCGCCGCGCGCGCGACACGGTGCTCGCCAACATCTCGCACGAGTTCCGCACGCCGCTCGCCGCGCAGCTCGCCTCCATCGAGCTGCTGCGCGAGGGCCTGGACACCATGCCGCCGCGAGCAGCAGCGAGAGCTGGTGCTCTCGCTGGAGCGCGGCACGCTGCGCCTGACGCGGCTCATCGACAACCTGCTCGAGAGCGTGCGCATCGAGTCCGGCCAGCTCGGCATCCGCCAGCAGAGCGTGGACGCTGGCCGAGGTGGTCGAGGACGCCGCGCGCGCTGATCGGCTCGCTGCTGCGCCAGCGCGGCCAGCGCGCTCGAGGTCGAGCTGCCCGAGGACCTGCCGCTCGTCGAGCGGCGACGAGCACGCGGCTGACGCAGGTGTTCGTGAACCTGCTCGCCAACGCCAGCAAGTTCGCGCCCGAGGGCAGCACCGATCCGCGTCGGCGCGCAGCGCCGCAGGACGCGCGCACGTCGCGCGCCTGGGTCGAGGACGAAGGCCCGGGCCTGCCGGACGGCGACAGCGCGTCGCATCTTCGAGCGCTTCCACCGCGGCCGGCGCGGAGCCGGAGCCCGGCGGGCTCGGCCTCGGGCTGTGGATCGTGAAGTCCATCGTCGAGCGCCACGGCGGCAGATCACCGCCGCGCGCACCGCCGAGGGCCGCACGCGCTTCAGCGTGACGCTGCCGGTGGAGAGCGCCGACATGAAGATCCTGGTCGCCGACGACGATCGCGGACCTGCTCGATCTGATCGCCTTCGCGCTGACGCAGGCCGGCTACCTCGTGGTGAAGGCCGGCGACGGCCCGGCCGCCCTCCAGCGCTTCGAGGCGCGAGGCGCCGGATCTGGTCGTGCTCGACATCAACATGCCGGGCGCTCAGCGGCTTCCAGGTGTGCGAGGCCATCCGCGCGCAGTCGCGCGTGCCCGTCATGATGCTGACCGTGCGCGGCGAGGAAGAGGACCTGGTGCGCGCGCTCGAGCTCGGCGCCGACGACTACCTCACCAAGCCGTTCAGCCCGCGCACGCTGCTGGCGCGCGTCAAGGCGCTGCTGCGCCGCGCCGGCATCGAGAGCGCCGCGCCGCTGTCCGCCGGGCGCGTCACGCTCGACGTCGAGGAGCACACCGTGCGCATCGGCAGCGGCGAGCCGATGCGCCTCACCAAGCTCGAGCTGCGGCTGCTGCAGATGCTGCTCGCGAACGCCGGCCACACCGTGAGCTCCGACCGGCTGCTGATGCAGGTGTGGGGACACCGCGGCGCCGGCGACCGGCAGCTGCTGAAGCAGCTCGTGCACCGCCTGCGGCAGAAGATCGAGGCCGATCCGGCGGCGCCGCAGCTGCTGCAGACCGCGGCGGCTCGGGCTACAAGCTCGTCGTCGAATGACCGGCGCCGGATACGAAGACCGTTGCGCCCTTACGGCGCGGTGATCTGGTCGAAGATGCCGCTCGTCGCCGAAGTGCAGCGGCCTGCGCTTTCGCCCAGCCGCCGAAGTCCGTGATGGTCACGAGCTGCAGCTTCGGGAACTGCGCGGCGTACTTCGCCGCCACGTCCGGATCGCGCGGCCGGTAGTAGTTCCTCGCAATGATCTCCTGGCCCTCTTGCGTGTAGAGGTAGTTGAGATATGCCGTGGCCACCTCGCGCGTGCCCCGGCGCAGCGCCACCTTGTCGACCACCGCAACCGGGGGCTCCGCGAGAATGCTGATCGAGGGCACCACGATCTCGACCTTGTCGGCGCCCCAGCTCCTTGCATGCGCGAGCATGCGCTTCGTTCTCCCACGCGAGCAGCACGTCGCCGATCCCGCGCTGCACGAACGTGGTGGTCGAGCCGCGCGCGCCGGTGTCGAGCACGGGCACGTTCTTGTACAGCTTGCGCCAGATATTCCTTCGCCGTCTGGCCTCGTTGCCGCCCGGCTGATTCAGCGCCCACGCCCATGCGGCCAGGTAGTTCCAGCGCGCGCCGCCGGAGGTCTTCGGGTTCGGCGTGATGACGCCGATGCCCGGCTTCGCACCAGATCGCCCCAGTCCTGGATGTCCTTCGGATTGCCCTTGCGCACGAGGAACACGATGGTCGAGGTGTACGGCGCGCTGTTGTTCGGCAGACGCGTCTGCCAGTTGAGCGGCAGCAGCTTGCCCTGCTGGGCGATGGCGTCGATGTCGCCGGCGAGCGCGAGCGTGACGACGTCGGCCGGCAGCCCGTCGATCACCGCGCGCGCCTGGCTTGCCGGAGCCGCCGTGCGACTGGTTGATCTTCACGTCCTGCCCGGTCTTGGCCTTCCAGTACCTGGCGAAGGCGGCGTTGTAGTCCTCGTACAGCTCGCGGGTCGGGTCATAGGACACGTTCAGCAGCGTGACAGAGCCTGCTGCGTGCGCCTGCGGGCCAACGCCCACGGCCACGACGGCGGCCGCGACAGCGGCGCCAAACCATTTCTTGAGTGACATGATCATATTCTCCAGAAAATGTCGGTAAGGATCAGAACGACAGGCCGACGCGCGTGAAGCAGGCCTTCTCGTCCCGGCGGTCGCCCGTCGCGGCGCCCCCATCGAAGCGTGTGAGCTCGTAGTCGAGCTGCCACTTCACGTTCTGGTTGAGATACCAGTTGAGGCCGACGCCCACCGCCTTCGCCTTGCGCGCGGCCGTGGCGGGGTTCGCGAACGAAGCGGCGCCGCCCGTGAAGGCATCGTCGTCGATGGACAGCTCGTGTGTGCGAGCGACCAGCTCCCACGCGCCCCAGCCTGGCTTGCCCGCCCGGAACGGATTGGCGGGCTTCGGGCTGCGGAATGTCTGCTCTTCGCCTGTGAGGATCCACGAGGCCTGAAGCTGCCATGCCTCGTTATCCAGGGTGGCAGAGCTCGTTACGCCAGCCACCGTGCGCGACACATCCTGCGACACATTGGCGTACTCACCGAGCAGGCCAAAGCTGCTGTAGTAGTAATAGAACTGCGGCGACCAGCGCAGGCGCTCGCCATCCGCGAATGTGCCGGTCACGGCCGGCGTCGTGCCGGAGGTCGCTGCGCTTGCGCGATAGCTGAAGAACGTTGCCTGGCCCGGGGTGCGATACGACGGCAGCAGCGTGCTCGAGGCGCTGCCCGTGGAGTCCACGTAGGTGCCGGCTATTCCGAAGCCCAGGCCGCGCAGCGCGAACGCGTCGGAAGTCAGGAACGGCTGGAAGAAGATGCGCGCCGAGATGTCGCCCTTCGCGTCGTTCTCGATGTCCGGCGGCGAGTTGCTCTCGCTGCTGCTGCCGTCCGTGACGCCATTTGTGTAACTGATGTTGTAGCTGAACAGACCACCCTTCACTTCGCCGCCGAGCTGGATGCCGATGTCGCGATTGGGCGCGAGCGAGGTCGGAAAGGCGCGTTCGACGAAGCGGATGTCGTTTGCGGACTGGATGCGCTCGAGACCGATCGGCACCTTGAACTTGCCGACGGTGACGGCCGCCCACGGCCTGAAGCGCGCGGTGACGTACGCGTCCTGGATCACTGTCTTGCCACCGCCGAAGTCCGGCGTGAAGCGGAAGTCAAATATGTTGCCGACGGTGCCCTCGACGATCGGGCGAACGCGGCGCAGAAGCCAGGTGTTGGAGGCTGCGGGGCTCCCGTCCCCTTCGAAGTGCCGCCCATCCACGTGCATCACGCCGCGCAGGCGCACGAAGTTGGCGCCGTCCGCCGTGCCGATGGAGATGCGCGTGGCGCTGGCGCGAACCTGGGGCGCCGAGGCCGCGGCGGCGCTCGCCGCTTCGTTCTGCAGCTCCAGTTTGCGTTCGAGCACTTTCAGTCGCTGCTCGGTGGCTTCCAGCCGCTGCTGGAGGGTGGCGTTATCGACGTTGGCCGGGGGAGTCTGCGCAAGCGCGACGCTGAAGGGCACAAGTGCCAACGCGGCGCCAGCCAGACCGGTACCAAGCCTCATGACTTTTCCTTATTGGATGATGTCGGAACTGAACGATTTCGCATCGTTCGGTGTGCCGGAGATCGCGGAAGCGAGTTTCCGGGGGGCAGATGCTAGGCAGCGGGGGTTACGAAGTCAGTCTTGAGCCGGTGACGCAGCGGTTACGCCGTCGTGTTCCGCAGACTTTCCGGCGCTGTGGATATGCGCGCCGAATCTAACGCGCTCGCCGCGAATGCGGGAGCGCGCCGCTCGATGTCAGTGCAGGGTGGTGATCTGCTCGAAAATGCCGTTCCTGGTAAAGTGCACCCGCTGCACTTTCGCCCAACCGCCGAGCTGCTGGATGGTGATGAGATTGAGCTTGGGATACTGCGCGGCGTATTTCGCGGCGATCTGCGGATCCCGAGGGCGGTAGTAGTTCTTCGCGACGATCTCCTGGCCCTCTTTCGAGTAGAGGTACTTGAGATACTCGGTGGCCACTTCGCGCGTGCCGCGCCTCAACACCACTTTATCGACCACGGTCACAGAGGGCTCCGCCAGCACGCTCACGGAGGGCACGATGATCTCCACCTTGTTCGGCCCGAGCTCCTTGATGGCGAGCAACGCTTCGTTCTCCCACGCCAGCAGCACATCGCCGATGCCGCGCTGGACGAAGGTGGTGGTGGAAGCGCGCGCACCGGTGTCGAGCACCGGAACGTTCTTGAACATCTTCGTCAGGTAGTCACGCGCCGTCTGCTCGTTGCCGCCGGGCTGATTGAGGGCCCACGCCCATGCGGCGAGGTAGTTCCAGCGCGCGCCGCCCGACGTGCGCGGGTTTGGCGTGATGACGGAAATGCCGGGTTTCGCAATGTCGGCCCAATCCCGGATCTTCTTCGGATTGCCCTTGCGCACGAGGAACACGATGGTGGAGGTGTATGGCGCGCTGTTGTTCGGCAGCCGGCTCTCCCAGTTGATGGGCACCAGCTTGCCCTGCTGGGCGATGCTGTCGATGTCGGCCGCGAGGGCGAGCGTGACCACATCCCCGGCAAGCCGTCGATAACCGAGCGCGCCTGACGGCCGGAGCCGCCGTGGGACTGGTTGATGCGCACAGTCTGGCCCGTCTTGGCTTTCCAGTATTTCGCGAACGCGGCGTTGAACGACTCGTAGAGCTCGCGCGTGGGGTCATACGACACGTTCAACAGCGTGACCGACTCTGCGGCGTACGCCTGCGGCTCAACCCCCGCCACCACGATT
This sequence comes from uncultured Gammaproteobacteria bacterium, assembly GCA_963837755.1. Classification (GTDB taxonomy): domain Bacteria; phylum Pseudomonadota; class Gammaproteobacteria; order Steroidobacterales; family Steroidobacteraceae; genus JADGHX01. The sequence continues at coordinate 89,312 of CAWIOP010000001.1, forward strand.
GCGGCAACGATGGCGGCACCAAGCCATTTCTTGAGCAGCATATCCCCGTCTCTCCTGCAGAAGATTCTAGAAGGCGCCCGGCGCAGACGCGGGCATGCACTGTTGCATCCCAAGTGCGCGTAACAGATGAGGCTCCAACCCGCGGCCCGCTTCGTCCACGGATTGCACGCTCGCAAGGTCGGCCAGCCGAGTGACTTCAAGCCCCACGTAACCGCAGGGGTTGATGCGGGTGAATGGCTCGGTATCGAGCGTCACGTTCAGGGCAATGCCGTGGTAACTCGACCCCGCGGCGAATGCGGATGCCCACGCTCGCAAGCTTGCGGTTATCTACGTAGACGCCCGGCGCGCTGCGGCGGCACTCCGCGACCACACCGAATTGCGCCACGTAGTCGATGACGCTGCGTTCCAGCGCCGTGACGAGATCGCGAACGCCAAGACCCGCGCGACGCAGGTCGATGAGCGGATACACCACGAGCTGGCCGGGTCCGTGATACGTGACCTGCCCGCCGCGATCGATCTGCACAACGGGAATGTCACCCGGCGCGAGCACGTGCGCGGGGCTCGCATTCATGCCCAGCGTGTACACCGGCGGATGCTCGAGGAACCAGATCTCGTCGGGCGTGTGCTGCGGTGCGCTCGTCGGTGAAGCGCTGCATGGCATGCCAGGTGGGCACGTAGTCCACGCAGCCCGAGTCGCTTGATGACTGGCGCGGGGCGCGCCACAGCAGGCGCACCGGGTGTTGCGCAGTCTGGAGTCACCGCTGTGACTGCCACGGCAGGTGCGCCCGCTCTTCAGCGACTCGCGGCGAGCGAGCTGTTGTCGAGGCCCGCGTTGTTGCGGTTCAGCGCCTGCTCGGCCCGATAGCTCGAGCGCACCAGCGGGCCCGACACGCATTCGAGGAAACCACGCGCCAGTGCCCACTGCGCGGTAGCGGTCGAACTCTTCCGGCGCCACGAAGCGCTGCACGGAAAGGTGATTCACCGTCGGCCGCAGATATTGGCCGAGCGTGAGGATGTCTACGTTGACCGCGCGCAGATCGCACCATGGTCTCGGCGATTTCTTCTTCCGTCTCGCCGAGGCCGAGCATCAGGCTGGTCTTCGTGAGCACGCGCGGGTTGTGCTTCTTGGCATGTTCCAGCACGCGCAATGTCTGCTCGTAGCCCGCGCGCGGGTCGCGCACAGGATGCGTGAGGCGGCGAACCGTCTCGACGTTCTGCGCGAACACTTCGAGGCCCGAGTCCACCACCGTTTCGACATCTGCCAGCACGCCCTGGAAATCCGGCGTGAGCGCTTCGACGGCTGTGCTCGGGCCGGCGCTGCTTGATGGCGCGAATGCAATCCGCGTAATGCCTGGCGCCGCCGTCGGGCAGGTCGTCGCGGTTCACGGAGGTGAGCACCACGTACTTCAGGCCCATGAGCTCGACCGTGTGCGCCACGTTCTGCGGCTCTTCGGCGTCGAGCCAACCGCGCGGGTTACCGGTATCCACGGAGCAGAAGCGGCACGCTCGCGTGCACACCGCGCCCATCAACATGATGGTGGCGGTGCCGGCATTCCAGCATTCGCCGATGTTCGGGCACTTGGCCTCTTCGCACACCGTGGCGAGCCGATGCTCGCGCACGATGCCTTTCACCTGCGAGAAACCCTCGCCGGACGGGGCCTTGGCACGCAGCCACGGCGGCTTGCGGGTGAGGCCGGCGGCGGCGTTCGCGTCGCGCGTCTTGATGCCGTCTCGAATGGCCGTAAAGCCCTGAGGCGTGACGTATTTTTCGCCACTGCGCGCGAGGGAGACCTCCGGCACGACCGGAATTCCTTTGAGTTCGGGCATGGGCGGCATTGTACGGGGTCTGGCAGGCGCTGGCGGCCCCCCGTTTGGGACAGGCCCACCGGCCGACTAGACCCTGAATGGGTTGCGCACGGAGAGCGCCCGATCGACCTTGAGGCCGTGATGCATGTCCTCCGAATAGAGCACCTTGCAGCCGGCCAGCAACGCCGAGGCGACAATAACCCCGTCGTAGAACGCGAGCCGGTAGCGCTCTGCCAACTCCCGCGCACGGTCGTGCACCTCGGCGGTGAGGGGCTCTACCCGGCAGGTGGCACGCACGGCAGCGAGCACCTCACCCACCTCGTTCCAGGTAAGGCCGAGCTTGCGCGAAGCGACGTTCACAAACTCGTTCAACACCTGCACGCTGACGATGGCCCGCCCGGCCAGGAGCGCCTCTGCCAGATCGGCCTTGCCGGCATCGCCGGAGAGCAGATAGAGCAGGACGTTCGTGTCCAGGAACGGACGGGCGTCGGCGTGACCGCTCACGGTGCCACCTTCAGCGCTCGTTTGCTTTCAGCCGATCGAACCGGAAGCCCTCGGGCAGCCGGCCCCGTAGCCGCCGCACTCGCTCGAGCAGCTCGCGCGCGTCGGCGGTCTTGCGAATGGCGAACGACCGGGTGCCTTCGACATGGATTTCCACGTTGTCACCCTCCTTGAGAGCGAGCGTTTCAACGACGCTCGCGGGAATTCGGATAGCCAGACTGTTACCCCACTTCGAAACCTGCATGGCACGCCCCTCGGATATACATTTTCGAATCGTATATCCACGGTGGGCGGGTCACAACATGACGCGAAGTGTGCCGGGTGACGCAGGCGCGGCCCACGCCTGTGCCTGGTGGAAATCGCCAGAAATGACTGCAGCGCAGCGCCTGAACGGCGCGGGCGCCTGGGGGGCAGGTCAGGCGCCGGGTTGCGCCCTGGCGCGCAGTTCGGCGTCGAGCGCGGCAAGTCGCTCAGGGGTGCCGATGTCGAACCAGAGGCCACGGTACACCTGCCCTCGCAGGCGCCGCGCGGCAATGGCCCGGACCAGCAGCGGCCGCAATGGGAACTTGCCGGGCTCGCAGCCGCCGAACAGCTCCGGCGAAAAAACGCCGATGCCGGAGTAGGTGTAGCAGTCTGTCTCGCTCTCGGTGAGGAAATCGCCGTCGAGCCCGAAATCCCCGCGCGCCACGTGCGGCGGGTTCGGCACCATCACGAGGAGCGCGTGCGCCGCCGGGGCGAGCGCCGGCATGCGCGTGAAGTCGAAGTCCGTCCAGATATCGCCGTTCACGACGAGGAACGGCCCTTCGCCGAGCAGCGGCAGCGCCTTGAAGATGCCGCCACCGGTTTCGATGGGCTCCGGCCCTTCGTCGCTGTACGCGATGCGCACGCCGTAGCGGCTGCCATCTCCCAGTGCCGCACGAATCTGCTCACCGCGATACGCGAGGTTGATGACGATGTCGCGCACACCCGCACGCGCCAGCGATTCGAGGTGATATGCAATGAGCGGCTTGCCCGCCACCGGCACGAGCGGCTTCGGGACGTTGTCCGTGATGGGCCGCATGCGTTCGCCGCGGCCCGCGGCAAGGATCATCGCTTTCATCGGCGCGCTACGCGCTCGTTGGCGCGCGGCAGCTGCGGCACGAAGTGCTGCTCGACGATGCGCGATAGCCCGGCGAGCTCCGGGTATCGCGCACACGTGTCGCGCACGTATTCGAGCGTAAGCGGAAGATCCGCGAGAAAGCCGGGTTTGCCATCGCGATACCACAGCCGCGCGAAGATGCCGAGCACCTTGATGTGCCGCTGCACGCCGATGAGATCGAACCAGCGCAGGAACTCGCGCTCATCCTGGCCGCCCGGCCCGCCGCGCTTCACGAGCTGCGCGCGGTAGCCGCTGCACCCAGCGCTCCACGCGCTCGCGTGGCCAGGAGATGTAGCAATCCTTCAGCAGCGAGACGAGGTCGTAGCCGATGGGTCCGGCCAGCGCGTCCTGGAAATCGATGATGCCCGGATTGCGCTCACGCGTGACCATGAGGTTGCGCGAATGGTAGTCGCGGTGTACGAACACCTGCGGCTGCGCGAGCGCTTCCGCGACGAGAAACTCGAACGCCGAAGCCATCTCCGCCTGTTCGCCCGGCAGACAGCGACAGGGCGAGGTGCTTGCCGGTGAACCACTCGGGCATCAGCGACATCTCGCGCATCAGCACTGCGCGGTCGTACGGCGCAAGCTCGGCAGCGGCGTCTCGGCCTTTCACCTGGATGTCTGCCAGCGCGCCCAGCGCGTCGCTGTAGAGCGGCGTCGGCGTCGTCCCCGGCATTGAGGCGCGCGAGGTACGGCGTGGATGCCGAGGTCTTCCAGCAGCAGCAGGCCCGCGCTCCGACGTCGATCTCGTGCACGTGCGGCACGTGCACGCCCGTGGCTTCGAGCAGGCGCGACACCTTCAGATAGGGCCGCACGTCTTCCTTGCCGGGCGGAGCGTCCATGACGATGAACGTGCCCGGCAGCCCATTGGCGCGGCCCGCGAAAATGCGAAAGTAACGCCGAAAGCTGGCGTCGCTCGAGGCGGGCTCGATGGCTTTCGGGCTAAGGCCGCAGGCCCGCGGAGACCCAGTCGTGAATCAGCGCGAGGCGCGCGTCGGTTGGCGGCATGTGGCGGGTGCGGAGAATCCGGTGATTTCGGCCGCTACGTACGCGGCGGGTCATTATAATGCGCGGCCTCATGCGGCGGTCGGGCTCCTTCTTGGGCAGGTTTCGCATCTCTCACTCCCCGGCGTTCCTCAGTGCGTGGCTCGGTCTCACGGGCCTGCCACTCATGGCGCATGGCGCGGAAGCTACCTGCCCCGACATGCAGGCCGCAGAGCGCATCGCGCCCGGCACCGCCGCCGGCGCCCGCGCAGGCCCGCACGCCTGACGATGCGCCCGTCGACCTCGAGGCGGATGAGGCGACAATCGGAGTAGACGGCACCGTGCACCTGAAGGGCAAGGTCGCCGTTCGGCAGGGCAATCGCGAGATTCGCGCGGAAGATGTCGAATACCGCGAGGAAGGCAACGCCCTCAAGGTCGAAGGCGACGTCGAGTTCGACGATCCGGTCGTCCACGCCACCGGCGGTGGCGGCAGCTATTCGGCCGCCGAGGGCGCCTCGTTCCGCGATGCCCAGTTCGAGCTGCGCGAGCGGCCCGCGCGCGGCGCGGCCGAAACGATGCAGATGACGCCCGAAGGCCTCATCAAGCTCGACGACGTGACGCTTCACCACCTGCCCGCGCGACGACACCGCGTGGCAGCTGCGCGCAAAGAGCATCACGCTGGATACGCGCACGCGCATCGGCACCGGGCAAGGCCACGCGCGTGGATTTCAAGGGCGTGCCGATCCTGTATCTGCCGTGGATGTCCTTCCCCCTGGGCACCGAGCGCAAGAGCGGCTTCCTCTTCCCGACGCTCGGGCATTCCACGCGCAGCGGCATCCAGCTTCGCGCTGCCGTATTACTGGAACATCGCGCCGAACGCAGACTTCACCTTCGAGCCCATGCTCTACAGCCAGCGCGGGCTCGACTTCACCGGTGAGACGCGCTTTCTCACGGAGCACCAGACGAGCTCGCTGGAGTTCAGCTACCTGCCGAACGACAGCGTCATGCATCGTGACCGCAACCGCTTCCGCCTGCAGAACGTGACGGAGCTGCCGCGCGACGTGCGCTTCTTCATCGACGCGGAGACAGTGAGCGACTCCCGTTATTTCGAGGATTTCGCGCAGGGCCCCGAAGGCACCAGCGTGGCCTTCGTGGAGCGCCTCGCCGGCTTCGCGTTTCGCGACGAGCACTGGCGCATGAGCGCCGAATTCCAGCAGTTCCAGACCATCGACCGCGATCTGGTGGAAATCGAGCGGCCCTACGCGCGCCTGCCGCGCGTCGTGGTGGGTGCGGACTTCGGCTGGGGGCCCGACGAGCGGCTGCGCTATGGCTTCGATTCTGAAGTGGTGAACTTCGACCGCTCCATCAGGCGTCACCGGCTGGCGCTTCGACGCCATGCCTGCCGCTTCGCTCGATCTCGGCGGCCCCGGAATGTTCCTGCGGCCCGGCGCTGGCGTTTCGCTACACCGAGTACTCGCTCGAAGGCACCGCCCCCGGCCAGCGCACCAACCCTACGCGCGCCCTGCCCATCGCCAGCCTCGATGCCGGACTGATCTTCGAGCGCGACTCCGGCTCGCGCGCGCAGCGGCGGCTCACGCTGGAGCCGCGCCTGCTGTATCTGAACGTGCCATTCCGCGAGCAGAACGACCTGCCGCTGTTCGACACGGGAGTGCCCGACCTCAACCTCGTGCAGCTGTTCCGCACCAACCGCTACGTCGGCGCAGACCGCGTGAGCGACGCGGACCAGGTGAGCATGGGCGTGACGAGCCGCCTGTTCGACGCGCAGAACGGCGCTCAATTCCTGGCCGTCACGCTGGGGCAGACGTACTACTTCCAGCAGCCGCGCGTGCACCTGCCCGACGAGCCGGACCGTGACAGCAACAGCTCCGACTTCGTGGCCCAGCTCTCCCTCACCGCCTACAAGAACTGGAATGCGGACTTCGGCATTCAGTGGAGCCCGAGACCAGTCCCGCAGCGAGCGCGCGCAGGCCAACATCCAGTTCAAGCCCGACGGCGAGCAGGTCATCAACGTGGGCTACCGCTTCCAGCGGGATCGCCTGGAGCAGACCGAGCTGTCGACGCGCCTGGCCCATCGGGCAGAAGTGGAACGCTTTCGCCCGCTACGTCTACTCGCTCCGGGACGACAAGGCCCTGGAGCGCTTCGCCGGGCTCGAATACCGGGCCTGCTGCTGGCGCATGCGGGTGGTGGGCCGCAAGTTTGTCAGCAGCCGCACCGGCGGAACAGGACACCGGCATCTACGTGCAACTGGAACTCACCGGGCTTGCCAGTGTCGGATCGGCGGCAGATGCTTTCCTCACCGGCGCCATCCGCGGTTACGAGCGCCCGGATATAACTCGTTGATTCAAAAAGCCTCTGATCCATCAAAGGACAGTCCATGCAGCGTGTTTTTCCGTCGCGCTCGTGCCGGCGCTTGCGCTTGTGCTGGCCTCTGGCCGGCGCACTGCCCAGACCCGCGAGCTGACCACCACCGGTGAGCTGCTCGACCGCGTGGCCGCCGTCGTCAACGAGGGCGTCGTGCTCCAGAGCGAGCTCGACGAGCAGGTGGCGGCCATCTCCGAGCGCCTGCAGGGGCAGAAGCTCGAGCTGCCGCCCGCAGAACGTGCTGCGCCAGCAGGTGCTCGAGCGGCTGGTGCTGCAGGAGATCCAGATGCAGCGCGCCCAGCGCGCCGGCCTCAAGGTGCCCGACGAGACGCTGAACAGCGCCCTGCAGGACGTCGCCCAGCGCAACAACATTCCGCTCGTCGCAGCTGCCGGAGGCGCTCGCCCAGCAGGGCGTGGACTACGCCGCCTATCGCGAGGCCATGCGCAAGGAACTCACGCTCACGCTGCTGCGCCAGCGCGACGTCATCCAGCGCATCAACGTCACGCCGCGCGAAGATCGACCAGTTCCTCGAGAAGCAGAAGAACGCGCCCGAGCAGTCCGCTGAATACAACGTGTCGCACATCCTGATCGCCGTGCCGCAGGCGGCCACGCCCGAGCAGATGGAAGAGGCCGACGCGCGCGCGAAAGACATCTACAAGCGCGCCAGCGAGGGCGAGGATTTCGCCAAGCTCGCCGTCGCGTATTCGAACAGCCAGACAGCACTGCGAAGGCGGCGCGCTCGGCTGGCGTAAAGGCACCGAGTTGCCGACGTTCCTCACGGAAGTGGTCGCGAAGCTGCAGCCGGGCCAGGTGAGCCCAGCCGCTGCGCACGCCCACGGGCTACCACATCGTGCGCCTGAACGAGACGCGCGGGGCGTTCGGGCAAGTCCGTCGTCGAGCAGATGCACGCGCGGCACATCCTGATGAAGCCGAACGAGCTGCAGGACGATGCCACCGTGCGCCAGAAGCTCGCGCAGATTCGCGAGCGCATCGTCGACAAGGGCGAAGATTTCGCGGGCCTCGCCACCATCACGTCGGAAGACCCGGGCTCGGCGTCGGAAGGCGGCGACCTCGGCTGGACCAACCCGGGCACGTTCGTGCCGGAGTTCGAGCAGGTGCTGTCGGAGCTGAAGGTGAACGAGATCAGCCAGCCGTTCCGCTCGCAGTTCGGCTGGCACATCGTGCAGGTGCTCGGGCGCCGCCAGTTCGACAACACGGATGAGCTCAAGCGCCGCAATGCCGCCGAGGCCATCCGCGCGAGCCATGCGGATGAAGAGACGGAGCTGTGGATGCGGAAGCTTCGGGATGAGGCTTACGTGGAATTCAAGCTTTGATTCGCTAGCTTTTGGCGCCTCATGCAATTCATGAACGATGGGGGCCCGCGCTAGCGGAGCCGCGCTCGAGAAGGGACTCTCGAGGGACCGCCCGTAAGACCCATCCATGGGGGGCTTGGGAAAATGCATCCATGCATTTTCACATCCCTCGAGAGTCCCTTCTCGATCACGTCTCCGCCTCGAGGTTTACGGCGTTCATGAACTGGTTTGGTCCTTGATACCGCGCATCGCATTGACCTCTGGAGAGCCGGCTGGCGTTGGGCCGGATCTTTGTCTGGCGATTGCGCGGGAAACGTTGGGGTGCGATCTCGTTTGCCTTGCAGATCGCACTTTGCTCGCCGAACGGGCCGCTGAGCTGAAATTGCCGGTCACGCTGAGTGAGTACGATGCGAGCAAGCGCGCCGCGCACACGCCTGGTCGCCTCCACGTGCTTCATGTGCCGCTCGGGGCCCGCAGCGTGCCGGGAAAGCTCGATCGCGCGAACGCCCGGTATGTGCTGAACCTCATCGATCGCGCCATTGAAGGCGCGGTGTCGGGTGAGTTCGATGCCATCGTCACCGCGCCGGTGCAGAAGAGCGTGATCAATGAGGCCGGCTTTCCATTCACGGGCCACACTGAATATCTGGCCGAGCGCACGCACGCCGCGCTGCCCGTGATGATGCTCGCCACGGAAGACCTGCGCGTGGCGCTCGCAACGACACATCTGCCGCTGAAGGATGTGAGCGCCGCCATCACGGTGGAGTCGCTGTGCCAGGTGCTCGCGATTCTCGATCACGATCTGAAGCAGTGGTGGGGGCTGAAGTCGCCGCGCATCGCCGTGTGCGGCCTCAATCCGCACGCGGGCGAGAGCGGCCATCTGGGCGATGAGGAAATCAGGGTGATCTCGCCGGCCATCGCGCGCATGCGCGAGCGCGGCGTCAACGCGACGGGCCCGGTGCCGGCAGACACAGCGTTCGTGCCCGCCCGACTTGCCGAATGCGACGCCGTGCTCGCCATGTATCACGACCAGGGCCTGCCGGTGATCAAGCACTCCGGCTTCGACCGCGCCGTCAACGTGACGCTCGGACTGCCGATTCTGCGCACGTCGGTGGACCACGGCACCGCGCTGGATCTTGCGGGCACGGGCCGCGCGGATCATCGCAGCCTCGCGTCGGCCATCCGCCTGGCGCTGGCCATCGCGGCTCGCCGCCGCTAGCGGCGCGCCGGTCGCCATCACATGCGCGCGCGCAGGCGTTTCGGCCAGCACTTCCTGCACGACCCCGGCGTGCTGGACAAGATCGTCACCGCGATCCGCCCCAAACCGGGCGATCACATCGTGGAGATCGGCCCCGGCCGCGGCGCGCTCACGCACGCGTTGCTCGAAGGTTGGCCGGAGGGTGCTACGCTCGACCCATCGAAATCGATCGCGACCTGGCGCCGCGGCTGCGCGATGAGCTCGCGGGCAACCCTCACGTCACCGTTCACGAGGCCGACGCGCTCGACTTCGACTTCGCCAGCGCTCGCCGCCGAGCGCGGCGGGCGCCTGCGCATCGTCGGCAATCTGCCGTACAACATCTCCACGCCGCTGCTGTTTCACCTGCTCGGCAGCGCCAGTGCCATCGACGACCTGCACATCATGCTTCAGCGCGAAGTCGTCGATCGCATCGCCGCCCAGCCTGGCACCGGCGATTACGGGCGGCTCACGGTGATGCTCACCCCGTGGGTCGTTGCGGAATCCCTGTTCGACGTGGGGCCCGGCGCGTTCAAGCCGCCACCGAAAGTCTGGTCCGCGGTCGCCCGCCTCGGGGTGCGCCGCGAGCCCGCTTTCCCCGTGAGCCCGCACTTTGGCGCCGTGGTCGCTGCGGCGTTCTCCCACCGCCGCAAGACCATACGCAACGCGCTGAGAGGCGTTGTGACGCCGGAGCAGATCACGGCATGCGACGTCGACCTCGGCGCTCGCCCCGAGACAATTTCCCCCGCCAGCTTCAACCGGCTTGCGCGCACGCTCGACTGATGTACGCTCGATTCTGCGACACAACCTCCGGAGCGCTGACATGGCGACCTACCATCGCATTCTACTCGTACGTCGACCTCAGCGAAGATAGTGCCGCCGTGGGCCGCCGCGCATGTGCGCTCGCGGCGTCCGAAGGCGCGGAGGTGGAGCTGCTGCACGTGGTGGAGTTCGTGCCCGTGGAACCCATGGGCGAAACGATCATGCCGGCCGTGCAGATCGAAAACGAGCTGCTCCAGCGCGCCACCGAGCGCCTGCGCGCCATGGCCATCGAGCTTGGCATTGCGCAGGCCGTGTGCCACGTGGAAGCCGGCAACGTGAAATCGGAAATCGTCCGCATCGCCCGCGAGCGCCACGCCGACCTCATCGTGCTCGGCAGCCGCGAGCGCCATGGGCTCTCCATCCTCGTGAATTTGACGGAAGATACGGTCCTGCACGCCGCCCCATGCGATGTGCTGGCCATCCGTGTAGGCCCGCCCCACAGGTAGGACAGGGTGCGCCAGGCCGCCACGTTCGTTGCCGCGCGAGCCGCTTCGTTGGTTAGAATCGATACGCCGTGGAAACCTCCAGTCACAAGATCCGGGTCGACGTCGAGACGAACTACCTCGAAGAGCAGTCCGACCCCAAGGAACGGCGCTTCGTGTTCTCGTACACCATCACCCTGCGCAACGAGGGCCAGCTGCCCGCGAAGCTGCTCACGCGCCACTGGATCATCACCGACGCCAACGGCAAGGTGCAGGAAGTGCGCGGCGACGGCGTGGTCGGCGAGCAGCCGTACCTGAAACCGGGCCAGGGCTTCCGCTATTCGAGCGGCACCATGATCGAGACGCCCGTCGGCGCCATGCAGGGCAGCTACCAGATGGTGGCGGACGACGGCGAGCGCTTCGACGCCCCCATCCTGCCGTTCCGGCTCGCCATGCCGGGCATCCTGCAGTGACGATCCATGCGATCGGCGACATCCAGGGGTGTTATGACGAGCTGCGCACCCTCGTTGCGCAGCTAGGCTTCAAGCCCGATCGAGACCAGACTCTGGTTCATGGGCGACCTCGTGAACCGCGGCCCCCGCTCCGTCGAAACGCTGCGCTACGTGCGCTCGCTTGGCGACAACGCCGTCACCGTGCTCGGCAACCACGACCTGCACCTGCTCGCCGTGGCCTTCGCCTCGAAGCGCAACATCAAATCGCGCGACACGATTCAAGACGTGCTCGGCGCGCGCGACAGAGACGCGCTGCTCGAATGGCTGCTGTCGCGTCCGCTTGCTCACTTCGACCCCGCGCGCGCAGACCTGCTGGTGCATGCCGGTCTCGTGCCCCAGTGGACGGCCGGCACCACTCTTGCGCTTGCGCGCGAGGTAGAGGCGGCGCTGAAGAAAGACCCGCGCGCCGTCTTCGACGAGATGTACGGCAACCAGCCGGACCAGTGGAGCGATTCACTGCAGGGCATGGATCGCCTGCGATTCGCCATCAACGCGCTCACGCGCCTGCGCGTCTGCACGCGCGAGGGCCGGATCGACCTGAAGATGAAGGGCGGCGCGCAAGACATCAAACCGCCGTGGAAGCCGTGGTTCGAGTGGGACAACCGCGAGAGCCGCAACGTGCGCGTGATTTTCGGCCACTGGTCTGCGCTGGGGCTCGTGCGCACACAGGGCGTTGTTGGCCTCGACACAGGCTGTGTCTGGGGGCGCACGCTGACCGCGCTGGACCTCGATGCCGAAGATGCGAAGCCCGTGAGCACCGCGTGCCGCGGATATCAGGAAGTCAGCGAGTAACCGCGCAGGCAAGCGACGCCGCAGGGCATGGAGCCCGGCGGCGCCGTGACTGATTCAGGAAGCGGGGGCCTTCGCCGGCTCCCAGCGCACCGTGATCTGCGGCGTCTTCGGCGTATAGACGCCGGGCACCAGCTCCAGGTCTACGGGCTTCGTGCCATCGCGCGTCACGGGCATGAGCATGCGCTGGTCGGCCTGCACTTCGATCAGGCCCACGGAGCCGGGCATCACGCGGAAGGCAACGCGCACGGGCCATGTGCCCGCCGCGCCCGGCTTCAGCGTGATGGAGCCGGTGCCGGAGGCGCCCTGCAGGTCGACCACCAGCGTGTTGCGTTTCCAGTACTGCGGGAAGCCCTGCGCCTGCGCACCGTCGGCGCCCGTGATGGCCAGCTCGCTCACGGCCTCGGGCGCCGCGGGGGCCTTCTTGGTCCAGGGCATGTGGCCGCACGCTGTCAGTGCGAGCAGACAGAGCGCGACCGAAACCAGGCGAACGGACCGACAACCGGAATGCCTCATCGTCGAAGTCTCCTCCCGACGGATTTAGTGCGTACCATACGCGAATCGCGCTCTGGACACATTGTATGCAGCCGCTACGCGCCTTCAATCTCCGCAGCTGGATCGACGAGCACCGGCATCTTCTGAAGCCGCCCGTGGGCAACCGGCAGGTGTTCCGCGACAGCGAGTTCATCATCATGGTAGTGGGTGGGCCCAACTCGCGTAAGGACTATCACGTCGACCCGGGCGAGGAGTTCTTCTACCAGCTCGAAGGCGACATGCTGCTGAAGACCTTTCAGAACGGTAAGCGGGTGGATGTGCCCATCCGCGAAGGCGAGATCCTGCTGCTGCCGCCGAACGTGCCGCACTCGCCGCGGCGTTTTGCCAACACGGTGGGGCTCGTCGTCGAGCGTGAGCGCAGGCCAGCGGAGCTGGACGGTTTTCAGTGGTACTGCGAACGATGCGAACATCTGCTCTACGAAGAATTCGAGCACATCACCGACATCGAAAACCAGCTGCCGCCCATCTTCGAGCGCTTCTTCAACAGCACGGCGCGCCGCACATGCCAGAACTGCGGGGCGGTGCTCGCGCGCCCGGAGTGAGTGCCGCGGCCCGCGCACATGATGAACTACGACGCGTCGCTGGATTTCGCGCAGAGCGCTGACGAGACCGACCCCCTTCGCGGCTTCCGCTCGCGTTTTGCCCTGCCGCACGATGCGCAGGGGCGGCCGATGCTCTACTTCGCCGGGCATTCGCTCGGCGCCATGCCGCTGGATGCGCGCATGGTGCTCAACGAAGAGCTCGACGACTGGGCGCGCTTCGGCGCGTTCGGGCATGAAAAAGCCCGGCGCCCCTGGATTCCGTATCACGAGAACCTGACGGCGGGGCTCTGCGAGCTCACGGGCGCCAGGTCGGGCGAAGTGATCGCGATGAACTCGCTCACGGCGAACATCCACATGATGCTCGCGAGCTTCTACCGGCCCGCCGGCGCACGGCGGAAAATCCTCATCGAGGCCGGCGCGTTCTCGTCGGACCGGCATGCGGTGGCGTCGCAGATCGCGTGGCATGGGCTCGATCCCGGCACAAATCTCATCGAGCTTGCGCCAGCCGCTGGTGAAGAGCTGATTGACGAGTCCGCCATCGACCAGTGCCTCGCGCACCACGGCGCCAGCATCGCGCTGGTGCTGTGGCCCGGCCTGCAGTTTCGCACCGGGCAGGCGTTCGATCTCGCGCGCATTGCCAGCTCCGCCCATCGGGCCGGTGCGCTCGCCGGGTTCGACCTTGCGCATTCCATCGGCAATACGCCGCTGTCGCTCCACGCCAGCGATCCCGACTTCGCCGTCTGGTGCAGTTACAAATATCTGAACGCCGGGCCGGGCGCCATCGGTGGCGCGTTCATTCACGAGCGTCACGTGGACGCGCGGCCGCGCTTGTCCGGATGGTGGGGGCACGACGCCGCGACGCGCTTCCAGATGAAACCGGAGTTTCGCGTGCACGCCGGGGCAGCGGGCTGGGCGGTGAGCAATCCGTCGATCTTCGCTGCCGCGCCACTGGTTGCATCGCTTGCGTTGTTCCAGGAGGCGCGATTCGAGCGCCTGCGTGAGAAGTCGGTCGAGCTCACGGGCTATCTCGAGTTCCTGCTGGCGCGGCTCGGCCCCTCGGTGCAGCTGATTACTCCGCGCGATCCGGCTTCGCGCGGCTGCCAGCTGTCGTTTCGCATTCCCGGCGCGGGCCGGGGCGCACAGGTGTTCGGGTGGCTCACCGCAAATGGCGTGGCGTGCGACTGGCGCGAGCCGGATGTCGTGCGCGCCTCACCCGTCCCGCTCTACAACAGCTTCGAGGACGTGTTCCGCTTCGGCGAAAAGCTGAAGCAGGCGCTGGAGCTGTCGCGCGCAAGATGAGCGGGATACACCATCAGGATGTGCGGATCGTCGGTGCCGGCATGGCGGGCGCGCTGCTCGCGGTGCTGCTGGCCCGGCGCGGCCTGGGCGTTTCGCTGTTCGACCGGCGGCCAGACCCGCGATATTCGCCGCCCGAGCGCGGGCGCTCCATCAACCTCGCGCTCGCCGCGCGCGGCATTCGCGCGCTGGAGCACGCGGGTGTCATGCGCCATGTGCGGCCTCTGCTCATCGAGATGCGCGGCCGTGGCGTGCACGATCGCTCTGGCGAGACCAAGCTGTTGCCCTATGGCTGGAAGCCAGGCGAAGTCATCTACTCCGTAGGTCGCGCGGCGCTGACGAAGCTGCTCATCGAAGCGGCGGGCCGCTATCCGAACGTGACGATGAACTTCGGCGAGCGATGCCTCGGAGTGAGCGCGCGGGACAACGTCATCCGGTTTTGCGAAGACGAGCCGGGCGAGCGCTATGAGCTGCCGCTCACTCACACCATCGCAACCGACGGCGCCGGCTCCGTGATCCGCGCCAGCCTCGCGGCGGAGGGTTTTCTCACCGCCCGCGAAGAGTCGCTCGATCACGACTACAAGGAGCTGACGCTGCCGCCCGTGAACGGCAAGCCCGCGCTCGACATGCACGCGCTCCACGTGTGGCCACGGGGCGGGTTCATGCTCATCGCGCTGCCCAACACCGATGGCAGCTTTACCGCCACGCTGTTCCTCTCTCGCGCGCAGTTTGCCGGGTTGAGCACGGCGGAAACGGTCGCCGCATTCTTCAACCGCGAGTTTCCCGACGCTGTGCCGTTGATTCCGAACCTGCTCACGGAGTTCTTCGAGCACCCGCAGGGGCAGCTCTGCACCGTGCACACCTCGCCATGGCACGTGGGCAGCAAAGTGCTGCTGATGGGGGATGCCGCGCACGCCATCGTTCCGTTCCACGGCCAGGGCATGAATGCCGCCTTCGAAGACTGCATCGCCTTCGACGAGCTCTGCGGCCAGGTCCACGACTGGCAGCGTCTGTTCGAGCAGTTCGATCGCGAGCGCCGCCCGAATACGGAAGCGATCGCGCAGATGGCGCTCGAGAACTATGTGGAGATGCGCGACACCGTGCTCGACCCGCGCTTCCAGCGCTACAAGGTGATGTCGGTGGAGCTGGAGAAGCGCTTTCCAGATCGCTTCATCCCGCGCTACTCCATGGTGATGTTCCACCCTGAGATCTCGTACGCGGATGCGCTTCGCCGCGGGCAGATCCAGCAAGAGATCCTCGAAGAGCTCGACACGAGCAACGCCGGGTCCATCGACTTCGAGCTCGCGCGCTCACTCATTCACGAGCGGCTGACGCCGGTTTGAGAGTTCCCGTCCTTCTTGTGTGTGTGTGTGTGTGTGTGTGTGTGCGCGCGCGCGCGTGGCCTGACAAGCCCAACGCGCTTCAGGCGACCCGGTCCAGCGTGATGAAGCTCATGGCGTAAGCATGCCGCTCGTCCGCCGGATGCTCGACGCGCTCCACTTCCCGCCATTCAACCGGGTCGGGCCGCGGAAAGAACGTGTCCCCGGGAATGTTGGCGTGAATGCGCGTGAGGAATATGCGTTTGGCGACCGGCATGACCAGCCGGAAGATATCCGCGCCGCCCACCGCACACAGCTCGCTTGCACTGGCGGCGTACGCGAGCGCTTCGTCCAGCGACCTCACAACCACCACGCCCTCCGCGCGCCAATGCGGATCGCGCGTCATCACGATGCTCGTGCGCCCCGGCAACGGCCTGCCGATGGACTCGAACGTCTTGCGCCCCATGAGCATGGGCTTGCCCATGGTGCGCGCCTTGAAGTATTTGAGGTCGTCCGGCAGGTGCCATGGCATGCCGCTGTCGCGGCCGATGACGTCGTTGTCCGTCGCCGCCACCACCATCGACACCAGCGGCATCACAGCTCCACGGCCGTGGTCAGCACCACGATGCCGCGCCCCGGCATGCGGAAGAACTCTGCCGCCTGCGCGCTGCGCCTCTGCATGCGCGCGAAGAGTCGCCTCTGCAGGCCGCGCCACCCGGGCAACGGCCGCGCGCGCACAACGTGTTGGCCCAGGAAGAACGAGCAGTCTTCCAGGAACACCCGCACTCCTCGCGCACGAGCCGAGCGCAGGGCGTCGCCGATGTCCGGCGTCTCCATGAACCCGAAGTGCGCCGTGACGCGATACACGCTGGGGAGCAGCACTTCCACGCTCACGCGATGCGCTGGATCCCACCGCGGGGTGCGTGCGAAATGCATATTCAGCACGATGAGCGTCTCGTGCACAACGTGGTTGTGCTCGATATTGCGGATGAGCGCCGAGGGCACCACGCCCGGGTCACTGGCGAGGTAAACACCCGTGCCGGGCACGCGCTGCACGCCTTCGAGCAGCGTACCCACCTTCGTGATGGGCACGGCCATGCCGGCCAGCGCGGATCTCAGCTCTGCGCGGCCGCTACGCCACGTCCAGAACACTGTGAACAGGCCAAGGGCCATCACGAGTGGGATCCAGCCACCGTCCCCGATCTTGGTGAGGTTGCCGGCGACAAAAGTGAGGTCGACGAGCAGCAGCAGGCCGAACAGCACGATGACGAACGGCTTCGGCCAGTTCCATTGGGTGAGCGCCACGTAACAGCCGAGCACGGTGGTCATGGTCATGGTGCCGATCACCGCCGCGCCATACGCGGCCGAGAGCGCATCGGAGGACCTGAAACCCACGACGAACGCCACGACGGCGACGAACAGCAACCCGTTTACCGACGGCACATAGATCTGCCCCTGCTCTTCGGCCGACGTCTGCAATATGCGCAGGCGCGGCAACAGGTCGAGCTGTACGGCCTGGCGCGCCACGGAGAACGCGCCCGAGATGACCGCCTGAGAGGCGATGACCGTGGCGGCCGTCGCCAGCACGATCATGAACGGCAACACCGACGGCGGCACCATCGAATAGAGCGGGCGCGGCACCGCGTCGCCCGCCGCAAGGAACAGGGCCCCCTGCCCGTAGTAGTTGAGCAGCAACGACGGCAACACCAGCGCGAACCACGCGATGCGCACGGGCGTTTTGCCGAAATGGCCCATGTCTGCATACAGCGCTTCCGCGCCCGTCACCGCGAGAAAAACGGCGCCGATGATGGCGAGCGCCACCATCGGATGCGTTGTCAGCATCGTGAAGCCGTACAGCGGATTGACCGCGGCGAGAACTTGCGGCGCGCGGGTGATGGCCATGACGCCCGACACGGCGAGCGACAGGAACCACAACACCATGATGGGCCCGAACAGCCTGGCCATGTGGGCGGTGCCTCGCCGCTGCACCAGGAACAGCACCGCGAGCACACCCAGCGTGATCGGCAGCACGACGTGCTCGAGGTCCGGCTGCATCAGCTCCAGCCCCTCCACCGCGCTCAGCACGGAGATGGCCGGAGTGATCGTGCTGTCGCAGAAGAAAAGCGCCGTGCCGGCAAGGGCGCAGCCCACGAGGAACTGGATGCCACGGCCCGGCACACCGGTGAAATGCCGCTGCACCAGCGCCAGCAGCGCGAGCACGCCGCCCTCCCCATCGTTGTCGGCGCGCATGACGATGACGACGTATTTCAACGTCACCGAGAGCATGAGCGCCCAGAAGATGAGCGACAGCAGGCCCAGGATGCTCGCCGGGTCGTGCGAGCCCGCCGCGTCTACCGATTTCTCGAACGCGTAGAGCGGGCTCGTGCCGATATCGCCATAGACGATGCCCGTAGCACCCACGACCGCGGAAAGCCCGACCGGCTCCTTCTTCATGCCATCGCTTTCGCCATGCGCGCCGTGGGGTTACGGGCGCTTCACGCCTACTTCTTCTTGCGAGCCTTCTTGCCTGGCTTCGTCTTCGCGCGACGCGTCGACTTCGCGCTGCTGCGCGCGGACGCATTCTTCGCACTCTTGCGCGCCACTTTCTTCTTGCGCTTCTTTGGCGCCGGACGCTTCGCGGGCCACAACATGGTGCCGCGGCACTTCGGCGAGCCGCAGCGGCACGCGTAGATCTCGTCGACGTTCTGCGGATCGTCCTTCTCGCGGCCGATCTGGTAGTCGTAGCCGAGCTCTTCGCCCTTCCTGATGGCCCGGGTGGCGACGATGAACACGCGCCCCTTCTTGATCTCGGATTCGCAGTTCGGGTCGCACTTGTGGTTGATGAAGCGCGCGTCGTTGCCGCCGATGCCGGCATCGATGACGATGCGCTTGTCCACGATGAACAGGAACGTGTGGTTGTCGTTCTCGTCGTGGTCTTCGTAGCGCTTGTCGGCCTGCGCGTGGGTGATGCGGTCGCCGAGATACTCGTCGAGCGTCTCGCCCTTCTTGATGTCGTGCGTGGCGAAGGCGCCATGGCCGTGCACGCTGGAGCGACGCACGATGTACAACGGATGATCCTCGGTCTTCGAGGGCTTGCGGCTGGTGTCGATTCTCGCCATGGTCAGATCGCCACGGGCGCCTTGATGGCGGGATGGAAAGTGTAGTTCACGATCTCGAAGTCCTCGTACTGATAGTCGAAAATCGACGCCGGCCGGCGCCGGAACTGAAGCTGCGGCAACGGCAGCGGCTCACGCCGAAGCTGCAGGTCTGCCTGCTCCAGGTGATTGAGATAGAGGTGGCAATCTCCGCCCGTCCACACGAACTCACCTACGCCGAGGTCGCACTGCTGCGCCAGCATGTGGGTGAGCAACGCGTAGCTCGCAACGTTGAAGGGCACGCCGAGAAACATATCCGCGCTGCGCTGGTAGAGCTGGCAGGAGAGCTTTTGCTCCGCCACGTAGAACTGGAAGAACGCATGGCACGGCATCAGCGCCATGTTGTCGAGCTCGCCCACATTCCACGCGCTCACGATGATGCGGCGGGAATCCGGGTTGCGGCGAAGTTGATCCACCACCTGCGAGATCTGGTCGATGGTGCGGCCATCCGCCGCGCGCCACGCGCGCCATTGCTTGCCATACACGGGGCCGAGCTCGCCCTTCTCGTCTGCCCACTCATCCCAGATGGTGATGCCCTGATCGCGCAGCCACGCCACGTTCGTGTCCCCGCGCAGGAACCACAGCAGCTCGCCGATGATGGAGCGCAGGTGGATCTTCTTCGTGGTGACGAGCGGAAAGCCCGCGGACAGATCGAAGCGCATCTGCTGGCCGAACAGCGACAGCGTACCGGTGCCGGTGCGATCGGCCTTGCGAGCGCCGCCGGTCCGCACGTGGCGCAACAGGTCGAGGTACGCCTTCATCGGGCGACGGCGAGGTTGCCCGAAGGCGCTCGTCGCCGATGAGCCCTGATGAGCACCACGATGCCAATGACGATCATGGGCACAGACAGCAGCTGCCCGGTCGTGAGCCAGCCTCCAGCGATATACCCTAGCTGCTCGTCGGGCACGCGCACGAATTCCACGAAGAAGCGCACAGTGCCGTAATACACCAGGAACAGCCCCGTAGGCGCCAGGCGCGGCCGCGGCTTCGAAGTGAACCACCAGATGAGCGCGAACAGCAGCAGGCCTTCCAGCAGCGCCTCATAGAGCTGGGACGGGTGCAGCACCTGGCCCTGGAAGTTGAAGCCCCACGGCACGTCGGTGGGCTTGCCCCACAGCTCACCGTTGATGAAGTTGCCGATGCGGCCGAAGAAGATGCCCAGGCCCGGCAGCGGCACGGTGAAATCGAAAACATCGCCCACGAGACGTTTGTGCGTCTTCGCGAAGATCATGAGCGCGACGATGCCGCCGAGCAGCCCGCCGTGGATGGACATGCCGCCATCCCAGATTTTCACCGGGTACCACGGGTCGATGGCCCAGAACTGCAGGCCATAGAAGAGCACGTAGCCGATGCGGCCGCCGGCGATGCCGCCGAGCATGGCGTAGAACACGAGGTCGTCAACGTCGGTCGGCTTCCAGGTGCTGCCAGGCTGCGCGGCACGGCGGCGGCCCAGCCACCAGCCGGCCCCGAAGCCGAGCAGATACATGACGCCGTACCAGTGGACCCGTATTGGACCGAGGCCGAAGAACGGGCCGATCTCGAACGCGATCTTGTTGAAGCCGGGAAACTGCAGCATGGGGGGCGAAGTTTAGCGGTCTGCGCGGCGGTGGCTACGGTTCATTGAGGGGTTCCTGCGGGCCCGGCGCGCTATTCACGCGTAATCCGGCAGAAAAGCGCCTTCAGGTAGCGCGTTTCCGGGACGGCGGGGTGCACGGGATGGTCCGGCGACTGGCCAGCGGCTTCCAGGATCTGCGCGAAGCGCGCGCTGTGCCGGGCCGCCGCCTGGATGGCGTCGATGTGATCTTCCGCCGACAGGTGATAGGAGCAGGAGCACGACACCAGCACCCCGTCCCGCCCGATGAGATTCATGGCGAGCTGGTTCAGTTTGCGGTACGCGGCAATGCCCTGCGGAATGTCCTTCTTGCGCTTGATGAAGGCCGGCGGGTCGAGAATGACCACGTCGTAGCGCTCGCCCTGCTCGTGCAGCCGCTTGAGCGCATCGAAGGCGTCTGCCTGCAGGGTGCCCACTTCCACGCCGTTGGCCGCGGCGTTGCGCTTTACATAGGCCAGCGCGGTCTCGGACGAATCCACGCACGTTGCCGAATGCGCACCGTGGCCGAGCGCGGTTACCGCCCACGCGCCCACGTAGCTGCACACATCGAGCACCCGCGCGCCGGCCCACAGGTAGCGCGCGAGACGCGCGCGGTTCGCCGTCTGGTCGTAGAACCAGCCGGTTTTCTGGCCGGCGGCGAGCGGCGCCACGAAGCGCCATCCCGCTTCCATCACTTCCACTTCATCGGGCACTTCGCCGAAGGCGACTTCGGTCGTCGCGGCGAGCTGCTCGAGCTCGCGGGCGCCCGAGTCGTTCTTCCAGTACATGCCGCGCGGGGCGAGCACCGAGCGCACGACGTCTTCCACGTCTTTCTTGAGCTCTTCCATGCCGCGCGTGGCGATCTGGCCTACGACGATATCCCCGTAGCGATCGAGCACGAGGCCCGGCAGCAAGTCGGACTCGCCGAACACGAGGCGGTAGTAAGGTTCTCGCGACAGCCGTTCGCGCAGCGCCAGGGCCACGTTCACCCGGTGCACGATGAGCGAGCGATCCAGCGGCTGCGCCGGGTCGCGCCCCACGATGCGCGCGCAGATGAGCGCGTGAGGGTTGACGTACGCATGACCCAGGAACTGGTCGCGATCGGAATGAATGCGCACGACCGCGCCGGGAGGCACCTTGGTCAGGGGCGTCGCGGCGTTGTCGATTTCGTTGCTGAACACCCAGGGGTGGCCGGCGCGAATGCGGCGATCTTCGCCGCGCTTGAGCTTGAGGACAGGGGCTTCGTTTGGCATCTGGTTCATTGGAAAAAAGTCGCCTGCGGCGCTTTTTTCGGACATCAGCTTCGTTTCCGACCGCAAAAAGCGTGGTTTTTGCGGCCTGCCTGTCCGCGTAGCTACGCCCGAGTGCGCTTTGTTTCAGAGCATCAGCTGCGTTTGCGGCGTGTCTGTTCGCGTAGCTGCGCCCGGGCGCGACTCTCGGCGGCCTGCGCCGCGCTATAGTGGCGGCGCATTCTACTCGAAAGCAGTTGAGACTCATGACAAAGCCTTCCCCGGGCGCGCTCTCCCCTCGGCCGGCGAACCGGCTGGCGCAGGAGACCAGCCCCTACCTGCAGCAGCACGCGCACAACCCGGTGGACTGGTACCCGTGGGGGCCGGAAGCCCTGGAGCTTGCGAAGAAAGAGGGCAAGCCCATCCTGCTGTCCGTGGGCTACTCGGCGTGCCACTGGTGTCACGTCATGGCCCACGAGTCGTTCGAAGACGACACCACGGCGGGGCTCATGAACGAGCTGTTCGTGAACATCAAGGTAGATCGCGAGGAGCGGCCGGACATCGACCGCATCTACCAGATTGCCCAGCAGCTCATCACCCGGAAGAACGGCGGCTGGCCGCTCACCATGTTCCTCACGCACGAAGACCAGCGGCCGTTCTTCGGCGGCACCTATTT
Source organism: uncultured Gammaproteobacteria bacterium (assembly GCA_963837755.1). Taxonomy (GTDB): domain Bacteria; phylum Pseudomonadota; class Gammaproteobacteria; order Steroidobacterales; family Steroidobacteraceae; genus JADGHX01. Next base: position 111,577 of record CAWIOP010000001.1, read on the forward strand.
CCCGAACGAGGCGCGCTACGGGATGCCCGCGTTCAGGGATCTCATGAAGCGCGTCGCCGAGTATTACCGCGACCATCAGGCCGAGCTGCGCGAGCAGAACCACGGCCTCATGCGCGCGTTCGACGACCTGCTGCCGCCCGCGCCGCCGGCCGGCCTGCAGATGAGCGATGAGCCCCTCCGCACCAGCCGGCAGACGCTGTCGAAGACCTTCGACAGCAACTACGGCGGCTTCGGCGGCGCACCCAAGTTCCCGCACCCGAAGATGCTCGAGCGCCTGCTGCACGACTGGCACGCCACCGCCGCGAGCGAGCAGCCCGACCTGCAGGCGCTCTACATGGCCACCCTCACCCTCACCCGCATGGGCGAAGGCGGCATCTACGACCAGCTCGCCGGGGGTTTCTGCCGCTACTCCGTCGATTCGCACTGGATGATCCCGCACTTCGAGAAGATGCTTTACGACAACGCGGGGCTCATGTCCGTGTATGCCGAAGCCGCGGTGGCCACGGGTGACATGTTCTACGCGCAGATCGCCGCCGGGACGGCAGACTGGCTGATTCGCGACATGCAGTCGCCGGAAGGCGGCTACTACTCGAGCCTCGATGCGGACTCCGAGGGCCACGAAGGCAAGTTCTACGCCTGGGACCGCGAGGAAGTGCGCAAGGCGCTCAACGACGAAGAGTATTCGCTGTTCGCGCCCCGCTACGGACTCGATCGTTCGCCGGACTTCGAGGGCAAGTGGCACCTGCACACCTACCGCACGGTTGCGCAGGTGGCGGCCAGCGCGCAGGTGGAGGTTCCGCACGCCGAGCGCGCGCTCGAAGCGGCGCGCATCAAGTTGCTGGGCATTCGCGAAGCGCGCGTCTGGCCGGGGCGTGACGAAAAGATCCTGACGTCATGGAATGCGATGGCGATCCGCGGCATGGCCGTGGCGGCCCGCGTGCTGGCCCGCGACGATCTGGCGCAGTCCGCCACGCGCGCGCTCGACTTCATTCGCAACACGCTCTGGCGCGATGGCCGGCTGCTGGCGACATGCAAAGACGGCCGCGCTCATCTCAACGCCTATCTCGACGACTACGTCTATCTCGCCGATGCGGTGCTGGAGCTGCAGCAGGTTCGCTTTCGCGCGGACGAGCTGGCGTTCGCGCGCGAGCTGCTCGACGCCACGCTCGCACACTTCGAAGACCCGGCCGGCGGCGGGTTCTTCTTCACCTCCGACGACCACGAAGCGCTCATCCACCGCACCAGGTCGTTCAGCGATGATGCCATTCCGTCGGGCAACGGCGTGGCCGCGTTCGTGCTCCAGCGCATGGGGCACCTGCTCGGCGAGAACCGTTACCTGCAGGCGGCCGAGCGCACCTTGCGCGCCTCATGGCTGCTGCTGGAGAAATATCCGAACGGCCATTCGACGCTGCTGGGCGCGCTGGAAGAGATGCTGAATCCGCCGGACATCGTCATCCTGCGCGGCGAGCTCGCGACGGTACGCGCCTGGCAGAAGGAGCTCGCGAAGGTATATGCGCCGCGCCGGCTCGTCATCGCCGTGCCCTCGGATGCCAGGGATCTGCCCGCCGCGCTCGCGGACAAGAAAGCCGTTGGCGGCGCCGTGGCCTATCTGTGCAAGGGCAGCGTGTGCTCGGCGCCCATCGACAACTTCACCGAACTCGCCGAACAGCTTCGATTGAATTGAGGTCGGGCTGCGGCGCCTGCGCCGTCTGGCCGACGAGCCAGTCGCGAAACGCCGCAACCTTCTCGAGCGTCACGTAGCTCGGCGGGCACACGAAGTAGTAGCTGCGCGGTGCCGCAACGATGCGCGAGCTCGCGAGCACGAGCCGACCGTCCTGGATGTCCTGGTAGGCGAGGCTCCAGCGCACCAGCGCGAAGCCCTGCCCCGCCTCGGCGGCACGCACCACCGTGACGGAATCGTCGAACGAGGAGCCACCGCCGGGGCCCCACTCCTGCGAGGCCGCCTTGATATCCGGCCATTCGCTCCACGGCTCGCTCAGGGAATGCAGCAGCGGCATGCGGCGCAGGTCGTCCTTCGTGCGAATGGGGCCGTGCTTTTCCAGCAGCGCTTTCGAGCACACCGGTACGAGCCACTCATCCAGCACTTTCTCGACGTGCAGATGCGGCCAGTCGCCCATGCCGAAGCGCACGGCGGCCTGGACATCCGAACGCGGGAAATCGACGAGCTGCGGAGAGGTATGCATGCGCAGGTCGATGTCGGGGAAGCGCTGGGTGAAGCTGCTCAGCCTGGGAAGCAGCCACTGCTGCAGGAACGAGGCCAGCGTGGTCACCATGAGCGGCCCGGTACGGCGTTCGGTGCGCGCCTCGTCTATGGCGCGTTCCAGCTCGTCGAGGCCGCTGCGGACGCGCGGCAATAAGCGCGCCCCTTCAGGGGTCAACTTCACCACCCGCCCGCTGCGATCGAACAGCGTGGCGCGCAGGTATTCCTCGAGCGAGCGAATCTGCATGCTCACGGCCCCCGCGGTGATGCCGAGCGCACTGGCAGCGCGCGTGAAGGAAAGCTCTTCGGCAACGGCGACGAACACACGCAAGCTCGACAGCGGCAGCCGGCGGAACGCGGCGTGGGTCTTCGACTTGTTGCTTCTGGCGGTTCGCTTGGCAGTAGGCATCGAGGCACCCGAACGGCGCGACATGCTGTCACGACGCACGAGTGAGGACAACGCCTCTCAGGGGGATCGCATGAATCACCCGTGCGCCTGGCCGGCAACGGCGAAGGCGCACGGGTGAAATCGAGGAATCCGAACCGCCGGAGCTCAGCGGGCGGCGCGCAGTCGGGCCCCGCCGCGACTAACGGCCGGACGCCACCCTCGAGCGCTTGCCGGCGCTCGTTGCGTACACATAGGCCGCAGTGAGGTTCGTGTTGCTCACGCTCTGCACGGCATCGTCGATCGCTTTCACGATGCACTTGCTCTCGAACGCCCGCTCGCGGAGCGTTGCCCCGTAATCGGCACGGCACACTTTGCGCGCGGCTCTGCCGATGCGCGAGTACAGCACCTGCGCATCGGCGCTGCGCCCAAGATCGAGATCCGAGTACGACACTCTGGCGGTGCGTACGTAAGGGTCGTTGTCGGCCGCGCTGGCGGCTGCGATTGCGAAACCTGAAACACTCAGCGCGAGGACCGCGGCGCCGGGCGCTGAAGAAAACCTGCGGGTGGAACGTTGCATGTCAGCTTCTCCTGTCGAATCTGCACGATGAGATGCTGGCAGCATTTGAAGCGTTTGAGTTTCAGTGTGGTGAAGCCTGCTTCAGTTCCACTGAAGCAGGGCCCAACTGCTTGCGCAGTTTCGCTTCGTCGACGGATCCACACCACTTGCCGACGACGACGGTGGCTACACCGTTACCGATGAGGTTCGTGAGTGCGCGCGCTTCCGACATGAACCGGTCGATTCCGAGGATGAGCGCCACTCCCGCCACGGGAACGTGGCCGACGGCCGACAAGGTGGCGGCCAGCACGATAAAACCGCTGCCCGTCACTCCCGCTGCGCCTTTGGACGTGAGCAGGAGCACGAGCAGCAAGGTGACCTGTTGCACCAGGTCAAGCTGTGAGTTGGTTGCCTGCGCAATGAACACGGCCGCCATGGTGAGATAGATCGACGTGCCGTCGAGGTTGAACGAGTAGCCGGTCGGAATGACCAGACCCACCACCGATTTGTGCACGCCGAGGCTTTCCATCTTCATGATCATGCGCGGTAGCACCGACTCGGACGACGACGTGCCGAGCACGATGAACAGCTCTTCCTTGATGTAGCTCACGAAGCGTGTGATGCGAAAGCCATGCGCACGCGCAATGAGGCCGAGCACGCCGAAAATGAACATGAGGCACGTGGCGTAGAAGCACGCCATGAGCTTGCCGAGCGACAGCAGCGTGCCGAGGCCATATTTGCCGATGACGAACGCCATGGCGCCGAACGCGCCGAGGGGCGCGAGCTTCATGATGATGCCGACGATGGCGAACATCACTTTCGAGAAGCGCTCGATGAGCTGGAACAGCGCGTTGTCGCGGCCGAAGGCATGCAGCGCGAAGCCGAACAGCACGGAGAAGAGCAGCACCTGCAGGACGTCGCCCCTGGCGAACGCGCCCACCACGCTCGTGGGGATGATGTCCAGCAGGAACTCGGTGACGCCGTGCAGGCTGTCGGGGCTCGTGTACTGCCTCACCGACTCGAGGTCGAGCGTCGCCGGGTCTTTGTTCATGCCGGCGCCCGGCTTCACCACGTTCACGACGATGAGGCCGATGATGAGCGCAAACGTGCTCACCACCTCGAAGTAGAGCAGCGCGAGCGCGCCGGTCTTGCCGACCTTCTTCATGTCCTCCATGCCGGCGATGCCGAGCACCACCGTGCAGAAGATGATCGGCGCGATGAGCATCTTGATGAGCTTGATGAAGCCATCGCCCAGCGGCTTCATCGCCTCGCCCGTCTGCGGCCAGAAATGCCCGAGCAGAATGCCGATCGTGATGGCGATCAGGACCTGGATGTAAAGCGACGCGTAGAAAGGGCGGCGGTTCGCTTTATTCGTGAACGGGTCGGCCTCGTCGCGGGCGGCGGCGTTCATGAATGAATCACGTTCACGTCACTACTTGCGCGACCGCGTCGGCGAAGTACGCGATGTTGTCGCTCTTCAAGCCCGCGATGTTGATGCGGCTGTCGTCGGTCATGTAGATGTGGTGCTTCTCGCGCAGCTCGCGCACCTGGTCCCGGGTGACGCCAAGGTACGAGAACATGCCGCGCTGGCGCGCGATGAAGGAGAAGTCCCGCTGCGGGGCCGCCCTGGCGAGCTGCGCTACGGCTTCGGTGCGCAGGCCGGCGATGCGGTTGCGCATGGTGCCCACTTCGTCGACCCACAAGCCGCGCAACGTGTCGTTCGTGAGGATTTCCTGAACGATGGCGGCGCCGTGGTCCGGCGGCATGGAGTACATGGTGCGCGCGATGCGCACGAGCTGCGTCAGAATGGCCTCCGCGCTCGCGGGCGTCTGGCTGATGACGCTGAGCGCGCCGGTGCGTTCGCGATAGAGGCCGAAGTTCTTCGAGCACGAAACGGCTACGAGCACTTCGGGCAACCCGGCGGCGAACAGGCGCGCGCCGAACGCGTCTTCGGCGATGCCGGTGCCGAGGCCCTGGTAGGCCATGTCGATGAAGGGCACGAGCCCGCGGCGCTGAACGAGCGCAAGCACATCACGCCACTGGCTTTCCGAAAGATCCGCGCCGGTGGGGTTGTGGCAGCAGCCGTGCAACAGCACGACGGCGCCCTTGGGCAGCTTCTCGAGCCCCTCCATCATGGCGCCGAAGTTCACGCCGCCCGTGGCGGCGTCGTAGTAGGCATAGCGCTCCAGCTTGATGCCAGAGCCGGTGAGCAGGGGCACGTGATTGGCCCACGTGGGCATGCTCACGTGCACGGTGGCATCCGGGTAGGCGAGATGGATGAGCTCTGCGCCCACGCGCAGGGCGCCGCAGCCGCCGGGGGCCTGGATGGTGCGCACGCGGCCCGCCTGCACGGCGGGGTGGCCTTCGCCGAACACCAGCTTCTCCATGGACTGGTTGAAGCCGGCATTGCCGGCCGGCGCCACGTAGGTCTTGCTCGTCTGGCGCGCCAGCACCGCGGCCTCGGCCTTGCGCACGGCGTCCAGCACGGGGGTCTCGCCCTTATCGTTCCGGTAAACGCCTACGCCCAGGTCGACCTTCCGGGCATCCGGGTCCGCGCGATACGCGGCCATGAGGCCCAGGATGGGATCGTCGGGCATCCGCTCGAGGCGTTCGAACATGAGGAATTCTCCGGAAAGACCAGGTCAGCTTGCGGGGGCCGCAAGTTTAGCCGGCTTCATACCTGAACGCCGCAAGACTCGAGGCACAGGCGCGCTCGCGAGGAAGGCTCTGCCTGCGACGGCGCCGGAACCCGTCAGACGACCGTTGGCATGGCTTTTTTCGCTGACGCAGACGTGCGCCTGCGGCGGGTCGAGGGTGGTGCACCTGGCGAGCCCCGTGCACATGTGAAGTGCGTGGGATGGCGCGATGAATCCGGCGTTGGATAGTTGTCCTTATGTAGAAGGACGTGACGCGCTCGCGATCGGCACGTCGATACGATGCCTCAATATCAAGCCATCGCGGCCGATACGGGTGCTGCCGCGAGGCAGTTCGAACACCCGGCCAGCAGCTCCCAATCCTCGAATGTTTCAGGTCATCGGCTCCGTCGTCGTTCTCGGCTGCGTCTTCGGCGGCTTCGCCATGCAGGGCGGGCACATCCTGGCGCTATGGCACCCGAGCGAGGTGATCATCATCGTGGGCGCCGCCATCGGCGCGTTCCTCTCGAGCAACCCGCCCAAGGTCGTGAAAGCCGCCATCAACGGAGCCCTCGCCCTGCCGAAGGGCCCGCGCTACGGGCGCGAGGACTACGTCACACTCCTGCGGCTGCTGTACGACATCCTGATGAAGATCAGGAAGGAAGGGGTGATGGCCATCGAGGTCGACCTCGAGGCCCCGGACGACAGCGCCCTCTTCAAGAAGCACGCCAAGATTCTCGAAGACCGTCACATGATCCAGTTCATCACGGACTGCCTGCGACTCATCGTCGGCGGCAACCTCGACCCGCATGAGCTGGAAAGCCTGCTGGAGTACGAGCTCGAGACGCACCACAAGGAAGCGCACGAGCCCGCTCACGCCGTGCAGAAAGTGGCGGACGCCCTGCCCGGCTTCGGCATCGTGGCGGCCGTGCTGGGCATCGTGAACACCATGTCGGCCATCGATGGCGCGGACACGGCGACCATCGGCCACAAAGTGGGCGCGGCGCTGGTGGGCACGTTCCTCGGCATCCTGGTCGCCTACGGCTTCATCGGCCCCATTTCCATCGCCATGGAGCATCGCGCGCACGAGGAAGGCAAGGCCTTCGAAGTGGTGAAGATGGCCCTGGTGGCGAGCGTGCGCGGCTATGCTCCGCCGGTCGCCGTGGAGTTCGCCCGCAAGCTGCTGTTCAGCGAAGTGCGGCCCACCTTCGGCGAGCTCGAGGCGCAACTGAAGGGCAAGGCGAAGGCGGCGTAAGGGACCGCTTGCATGGCCGGCAGCAGCAATCAGCGCCCGATCATCATCGTCAAGCGCTACAGGAAGGCCGAGGCCGCTCACCACGGCGGCGCCTGGAAGGTGGCGTACGCCGACTTCGTGACGGCCATGATGGCGTTCTTCCTCGTCATGTGGCTGGTCACGGCCGTCTCGAAGGAACAGCGCGCGGCCATCTTCGATTACTTCAAGAACCCCAGCATGGAGCCGGGCAAGAGCGTGAAGCCTGCGCCGGGGCAGATGGGACCGGGCGGCGCGAGCACGAGCGCCATCGACCTCGGCGGCGGCCTGGATGCCCCGCGCACCACGCAGACCGTGAAGCCGGGCGTTGGCATGCCGACGCCGCCCTCGGTGCTGCCCCTGACGCAAGCGAACTCCGAAAAGGTCGCGGCCGAAGCCGCGGCCCTGGAGAAGGCCCGGACCGAGCTCGACAGGAAGCGCATGGAAGCGCTGATGGAGGAGCTGAAGGAAGCCATCAGCAAGAGCCAGGCGCTGGAGCCGTTCAAGGACCAGCTGCTGCTCGACATCACTCCGGAGGGGCTGCGCATCCAGATCGTGGACGCCCGGAACCGCCCGATGTTCGACAGCGGCAGCGCGAAGCTCAAGAGTTATACCGCCTCGATCCTGCATGAGCTCACGCCCTACCTGAGCTCCGTGCCGAACCGCATCAGCCTCACCGGGCACACCGACACCACGCCCTATCTGGGAATCTCCGGTTACACCAACTGGGATCTCTCGACAGATCGCGCGAACGCGGCGCGCCGTGCGCTGGAACGCTCGGGCCTGCCCACCGAGCGCGTTTCACGCGTGGTGGGGCTGTCGTCCTCGGTGCTGTTCGACAGGGCGAACCCGCGCAATGCAGTGAACCGGCGCATCAGCATCGTGGTGCTGACCAGGGAAGCTGAGCAGGACGCCCTGAAGACGGATATTCCCACCCTGTTGGCGCCGGCGCCGGCGCCCGTGCCGAAGTATCCCGTCGCTGCGAAAAAAGCGCCCTGAAGCGCGCGGACGTCCGCGCAATCAGTGCGCGGACACCTGCTGGAGCGCACGCAGACGCGTGGCTTCGAACTCGTCGCCCGGGTTCCACGTGGGCATCGCGTCTGCCTGCGCGACGAGCCAGGCCGCGTAGAAGCCGATCTGCGCATCCTCGATCATGCCGTCGAAGACCCAGGTGTCGTCGATCTCGTCGCTCGGCTGGTGATAGGTCTTCTCTTCCCACTCTTCCTGCTGCTGCTTGCCCCAGCCCGCGCGGCTTGCCGATGTAGTCCGTGCCCTTGTCGAAGTACAGCGCCGGCACGCCGATCTTGGCGAAGTTGAACTGGTCGGAGCGGTAGTAGAAGCCGCGATCCGGAAACTGGTCGGGCACCAGCGTGCGGCCCTGCTGCTCCAGCAGCGCCTTCGCGACGACATCGAGCGAGGACTTGCCGTAGCCGATGAGCGTGAGGTCTTGCGTGCGGCCGCGGAAATTGCCGCCGTCGATAGTTGATGTTGGCGGCGATCTTGCCCGGCGCGAACGTGGGGTGCTGCGCGTAGTACCTGCGAGCCGAGCAGTCCCTGCTCCTCCGCCGCCACGAACAGCACCAGCACCGAGCGCCGCGGCCGCTGCGGCAGCGCCGCGAAGGCGCGCGCGATGGCCAGCACCTGCGCGCAGCCGGAGGCGTTGTCTTCCGCGCCGTTGTAGATCTCTGTCGCCGGTGGCGTCGGGCGTCGCCGATGCCGAGGTGGTCGTGGTGCGCGGTAGATCACCACTACTTCGTCCTTGAGCTTCGGGTCGCTGCCGGGCAGCAGGCCGGCGACGTTCGCCGTCTGCACGCTGCGAGATCTTGTTGTCGAGCTTGATCGACGTCGTGAGCCGAGCGGCACCGGCTTGAAGCTTGCGGGCTCTTCGCCGCGGCGATGAGCTTGTCGAGGTCGCTGCCCGCCGGCTTTGGCAAGCCGGCGCGCCGCCTCTTCGGTGGCCCAGCCCTTGAGCTGAATGCGCGGCTCGCCCTCGGCCGGCAGCTCGAACTGCTCGCCGCCCCAGGACGACTGCACCACCTGCCACGGATAGCCGGCCGACGGCGTGGTGTGAACGATGATGACGCCCGCGGCGCCATGGCGCGCGGCGCTCTCGTACTTGTAGACCCAGCGGCCGTAATACAGGCGCGTCTTGCCTGCGAACAGCTTCGGATCCCAGTCCGGATCGTTGTTCAGCATCACGAGCACCTTGCCCTTCACGTCGGCGCCCTTGAAGTCGTCCCACTGGTACTCGGGCGCCTCGATGCCGTAGCCGACGAACACGAGCTCCGCGTTCTCGAAGCCGGCGGCGGGCGCCTGCACGCCGCTGGCGCGCGATGTAGTCCTCGTACCACTTGAGGTCGACGTTGCCGGCCTTGCCGGTGAAGCTCCACGTCCGCGGGCGCCTTCGTGGCGACGCCGACGACGTCGAAGGGCTGCTCCCAGCCGCCGTTCGCGCCGCCCGGCTGGTAGCCCGAAGCCCTGCAGCTCACGCGCGAGGTACAGGCGCGCCAGCTCGTCGCCGCGCGTTGCGGGGCCGCGGCCCTCGAGCAGATCGTCGGCGAGGAAGCGGATCGGCGCCTCCAGCGTGGCGCGGCTGATCTGCGAGTGCGCGGCTTTCTCCGCCGCCGGCGAAAGCAGGACCGATTGGGCGAACGCCGCGGTCGTGAGCGCCGCGAGGCCCAGCACTGAAAAAACAGTGGCTGTCATCGACCTGCAAACGTTCTGCGTGAAGCTCATGGAGTATCCCGTTCGAGTGCGCGATTTTGGTTCCGGCGCGCGCGTGACCGTTCGATGACAGTGCGCGGGCGGCCGGCATGGTAGCAACCGCGTGGCGAAGAAACAGCCACTTGAGACGAACCGACGGCGCGCGCGCGACTGGCACCGAACTTGCTCTTTGCACTTGCTCGTAAATGTTGAATTATATGAGCCACTCCACCCAGCCCTGCCGGAGGTTCGTCATGCCGACGTCCGAGACCCCGAGTGCAGCGACGGCAAACCTCGCCACCACCAGCACGGCGAGCCAGAGCGCAGCGATGGAGAGCTCGTGGGCGGCCCCACTGCCCAGAACCTATTTCGTTGGCGGATACCGCGTGGAACACGTGCGCGATACGCTTGGCCATTCCCGGTGGACGTGCGATTGCGCGGAGTTCGCCCGGGCCCATCGGGCCGGCAGCGAGAGCGGGTGCCCGCACACTCAGCGCATCGCCGCCTCGGCGGAGCTCGACCGGTTGTTGCGGACGCCTGGGCTCATTCTGCCAACCGGCTGTTACTGAGCCGTGATGGCGTAGCGGATCGAGAGCTCGACTTTCGCCTCTGTAGCGAGCGCGGGCTCACCCAGCAGTGCCGGCCGCCCCTGCACGTTGCTGCGCACGCACAGCCACTCGAGCATGAAGCGCCAGTTCTTTCCCTGGTCGAACGAGTAAGCCACCGTCCACGCGTGGCCCACCTCGTTGCCAGGGCCTGCACCGTTTCCCGATTCCACTTCGAAGTCGTCGTAGCGCACTGCGAGCAGGTGCGCGCCTGAGCCCTTCGCAAGCAGCGCCGAGCGGGAGCCGCAATGAGCGCGCAGGCAACGCCGATGTTGCGCGTGATGTTAATCAGTAATCCCATGAGCGCGGATGCGCCTTGAGCGCCGCCGGTCTCAGCGGCTGATCGAGCTTCACCAGGATGTCGCTGCCATCGCTGCCGAGCCGCACCGCTCGCTGGAGCATGGCGGCAGGCTCTTTGAACAGTGGATGCCACAGCTTGATTCGGTAAGCGCCCTCGGGCGCGTTCTGCGCGACCCACGCGCCTTTCGCATCCGTGCGCCCGTAGAACGGCGCGTCGGTCACGACCACGTACGCGAGCATGTTGTCGTGGATGTTGCAGCCGAGGGTGACAATGCCGGGCTGATCGAATATCACCGGCGGATACGGCTTGCCCCGATACAGCGGCAACTGGAAGCGCCGCGTGGGCGAGAATGAATACACCTGGTGGCTCACCGCGTCGCTGTTGGGAAACGACACGGAAGAGCCCAGCGGAACGACGATGACGTCGGGCACGAATGCCAGATCCACCTGATCCACGATGGACTTGACGGGCGCCGCTGCAAGCGTGCGCTGGGATTCAGGCTCCGCGGTGACCACCACGCCCGGCAACGGCCTGCCGTCCTGGGTCACGACGAGCAACGAGAGGGTTGCGGCGCACGCCGGAGCCGCAGCCGTCAGCAACGCCAGCGACGCGCCAACGACCCTGTGAACGTTCACTCGATGACGTCGCCGCGTCCCGGCCGTGCGCTTCATCTCACTCCCGTAATGGATTGCTCGCGCTCCATCCCGCGCGCTGCGTACTATCCATGTCCCATATTCGAGCCTGGACATGGGCAGTTTCCGCAACCGACTTCTCGTGCTGATCATCGGCCTTGTCGTCGTCACGCAAAGTGTGACGCTGGTCGCAGTGCTGGCGCGGGTGGAAAGCACGGTCGAGGGACGAGCGATCGGTGAGCTGAATGCCGGCGGCGCGTTCCTCGAACAGTTGGTTCGCTTTCGGGCGTCGCAGCTCGCGAGCGGCGTGGGCGTGCTCGCTTCCGATTTTGGCTTCCGCGAAGCCATGGCTTCGGGCGACCGGCCCACGCAGCTGTCGGCGGCCAACAATCATGTAAAGCGCATTGGGGCAGACCTGATGCTGCTGCTGGACAACCGCGGCGCGCTCATCACCGGGACGCGCCAAGTGGACGCCGGCGCGGAGGGTGCACTGCGGCAGTTGCTTGCGGCTGCAGACATGGAGGCAGACCGGCCTCATGTCATGGCCATCGGTGGGCGCCCGTATCAGTTCTTCGTGGCGCCGGTGCGTGCGCCTGATGTCATCGGCTACGTCGCGATGGGCTTCGCGGTGGACGACACGCTGGCCCGGCGCATGAGTGAGCTGGCAGGTGCGCAGATCAGCCTCGTCTCGGCGCGCGCGGACGGCACGTCGTTCATTGCATCGACACTGGGCGGCGCGGATCGCATGGCGCTTGCGCGCGTTCCACCGAGCACGTTGCAGGGCGTTGGGGCGCGGCATCTGCGCCTCGGCTCGCAGGAGTTTCTGAGCGTCTCGCGACAACTCCCGTCGAGCCCGGATACGGTCGCCGTGCTCATGCAGCGGCCGATGCATGCGGTGCTCGCGCCTTATCGCGATGTGCGCGATGCGATGTTTGCCATCGGCACCGTTGCGTTGCTTGCCGCAGCGGGCGTCGGCCTGCTCGCCGGGCGAAGCGCGTCGCAGCCGATCGCCACGCTACTCAAGGCGGCGCGGCGCATCGAGGAAGGGCGGTACGACAGCCCGGTTGCCGTAACAGGCGCGAAGGACTTTCGACAGCTCGCCTCCACCTTCAACGCCATGCAGACCGGCATCGCGGAACGTGAAAGCCGCATTACGCATCTTGCGTATCACGACGCGCTCACCGGCCTGCCCACCCGCACGTTCGCCGAGATTCACGTGGAAGGGCTGTTGAAGAGCGACGCGACGACACCGTTCGTGCTCATTCTGGTGGATCTGCGCAACCTGCCGGAGATCAACGCCACGCTGGGGCACCACGTGGGCGACGAAGCGCTCAACGAAGTGGCGTGCCGGCTGCGGCGCAATGTGAGCACATCGGATCTCGTCGCGCGGCTGTCGGCGCATCAGTTCATCGTAGTTACGCGGCCGTGCTCCCTGCCGCGGGCTCCGCTGCTGGCCGAGCAACTCACGGGCACTATTCGCGCCGGTTTTCATGTGGGGCAGGTCAGCCTGGACATGGACGCTATCGCAGGCATCTCCGCATTCCCCGATCACAGCAGCGCTCCGCGTGAGCTGCTCCGTTGCGCTCAGCTCGCCCTGTACGACGCGGACTCCGCGCGCACGCGCGTTGCCATCTACGTGGCGGGCCGTGATGAACAGCATCGCCGCCGCCTGACGCTGCTCACCGAGCTACGCGTGGCGCTGGAGAACGATGGGCTGCTGCTCGTCTACCAGCCGAAGGTGGACATGGGCACGCGCACCGTGAAGAGCGTGGAAGCACTGGCCCGGTGGACGCATCCCCATCTCGGCGTGGTGTCGCCCGGCGAGTTCGTGCCCCTTGCGGAGCAAACCGGCAACTCACGCCGCCTCACGAGTTGGGTGCTGGGCGCGGCGATCCGGCAGATGGAAGTGTGGCGGCGCGAAGGCCTGGAAATCGACGTTGCCGTGAACCTCTCCGCGTCCGACATTCTCGACACGGAGCTCGGAGACGAAGTACTTCGCACGCTCAACGCGCACGGCGTGCCGCCAACGTCGCTGCTGCTGGAGATTACGGAAAGCGCCGCCATGCGCGACCCGATGCTCGCCACTCGCAACATGCAGCTGCTGCAGGTGTCCGGCGTGCGTTTCTCGATTGACGACTTCGGCACGGGCTATTCGTCGCTGTCGCACCTGAGCCGGCTGCCGTTCGATGAGCTGAAGATCGATCGATCGCTGCTGGCCCACGCGCATGAGCGCAAGGATGACGCGACGATCGTCGCTTCGACCATCGAGCTTGCGCACAGCATGAGCCTGCGCGTGGTGGCTGAAGGCGTCGAAACGGCCGAGAGCTGGAATCTGCTGCGCAAGCTCGGGTGCGATCTCGCGCAGGGATATCTGATCAGCCCGCCGATACCCGCCGGCAACATCCCGCCGTTCATCCGCCACGCCAACCAGCTGCTGCAGGATTCGGACTCGACGCAGCTGCAGATTCGCGCACTGGAGAAGTTGGCGGCGGAGCGGAGCTAGGAGCCTATCCGAGTAATAGGCGTCGCAGTAGACGAGCAGTAGACGGATATTGCTCGGACAGGCTCCCAGGCGGCCAGCTTCACTTTTGGATGCAAGCCAGCGCGCGCCGCGAGGCGAAACAGAAAATCGATGCTGAAGCGGCCAATCTTCCCACGCTTACCCTGAAGCGCCGCGAAGCCAGCTCGAGATCGTGGTGCGGCGCGATTCCGAAGCGGCGTTGTATAAGAAAGCGTCACTTCAGGCCAGATCGGCGAGCATCGCGGGCACGTGGCGGCGAAGGATGGCGTTCCGGGCATCCCATTGCGCTTTCGGCTCCAGCGGCACGAGAAAGCGCACTTCGCCGGCGGAGTAAACCGCGATGGGCAGGCCGTCTTCATAGAGGACGCGATTGCCCGTAATCGCCGGCACCCGCGCTTCGGGCGTGAGCACGCCAACGAGGTTCAGCGGGTCTGCCGCTGAGAGCGCGATGAGTTGCTCTGCATGCGGCTTCTTGCGCATGTCTCGCAACAGGCTCACCGCTTCCGGCGTGGCGTATTGCTCGCCGGAGAAGCCCGCAACGAAACGGCCGCCGCGAATCTCCCCGCGTGCTTCGAGCCGGCGGCAGCACATGAGAATGTCTCTCCAGGGTGGCAGCCAGGGAGCTTCCGCCGCCACCAGCTTCCACAGGATGACGCCCCACCTGCGCAGTAATGTGCGCACGAGGTTCTCGATGGCTTCGTCGTTACGTGCGGGCGGCGCTTCACCTGCTGCGCGGGCGGTGGCGGGCCGCCGCACGAGCGCCCAGCGGCCGGAGTCCGCCATGCCGAAGAGCGCGATTCGCCGGCCGCGCCGCGCGTTGCCGCGCGTGCGGCGCCGGTCCGACGGCAGGAGCAACGCGCGCAGGCCGCCGAAACTGTCGGAGTTCACGAGGCCGAGCGCGACCAGGTCGGCGATGGCTTCTTCCACCTGAGCAGGCAGCATGCGAGTGGCGTCGACGATTTCGTCGAAGAACGAAGCGCCCTGCGACTGAATCACATCCACGACGTCGCGAGCCCCGCCGGTGAGGTGCGCGGCCTCGGGCGCATCTGCGAAAGCAGACCACAGCCGCACGTTGCGCCTGGGCAGCAGCGTTATGGGTGTGGAGCGAACGGGCGCGGCGCCACGCTCGGGGCTGGCGGTGCGTTTGGCGAGGCGGGTCCAGACGAAACGGCCGGCAAGGCAATGCTCGTCGAGCCAGGCCGGCTCGTACTCATTGATGCGCGCGGGCAGGATCTCCGTCTCCCACGCGCCTGCGGGCGCCTCGAAGCCTTCAAGCTGCGAGAGCACGGCGGCGAGGGCGTCCGGGCCCTGCATGCGTGCGTCGGGCGTTACGCGCTGCCACTCGAAGAGGAAGCGCAGGAAATCCCGCGCCTGCACGGGTTCGATCTCCGCGCGCAGGCGCTTCACGGTGTAGCGGTGGATGCGCGCCAGCAGCCGGCGCTCGCACCACTCTTCTTCCGGCACGCCCGGCGTGAAATGCCCGCGCATCGCGAAGCCTTCACCCTGCAGCGATGCGAGCGCGGCGGCAAGGTGAGAGGCCGGCAGCCCGAATGCCGCCGCCAGGGCGCCCACCGTCACCGGGCCGAGGCCTTCGAGGCGGCCTCGAACCAGCTCGACCAGGGCTTCGTCGCGTGAATACACCTTCGCGTATTCCGCTGGCACTTCGATGTGCGGCTCAATCTTTGCGCCGGGATATGCCGCGTCGATGAGTGAGCGGCGCTCGGCAACAACCCAGAGCCTCGCAGTCACGGCCGCAGGCGTCGAACGGGCCGTGCTCGCAATTGCGTCGGCGTGGGCAGGATCGCGCGCGGCATGGATGGCCGCCTGGGCAAGCTCGCCGCTCGTCGTTACGAGTGCCGCTCGCCGCTGCGCGGCGAGCTGCTCCATAAGCGAAGGCCACGCCGGATTGCGCCGCAATTCCATATCTGTCATGAACCCCAGCCACAGCAACGAGTCGTGAAGCTCATCTGCCGTGGTGCCATCGGGCCACGCCTCGTCGCGCACGCGCTCGACGGCCGCCGCATCGAGCTTGCCGATGTCCGCGGCAGACTCCGGATCGAGCCAGCGGCGGCTCATCACGGCCTGCGTGCGGCGCTCTTCCAGCGGCGCGTCATCGAGGAATGCGTAAGGCCGGGCGGAAAGAACCTCGAGCGCCAGCGGCGAAGGCTCGGTGAGATCGCGCGCGACCACACGGATCTCGCCCGCTTCCAGCGCTTTCAGAATGCGCTCGAAGCCGTCGATGTCCATGGCGTCTTCGAGGCAGTCCCGAATGGTCTGCCTCACGAGCGGATGGTCGGGAATCTCAATCTCGCCCGGCAGATTCTCCGCGCATGCCACCTGGTCTGGAAAGACGGAGGCCAGCAGGTCTTCCGCGTTCATGCGGGCAATCTGCGGCGGAATCTTCTTGCCGCCGCGGAAACGCGGCAGCGCCAGCGAGATGGACGCATCCCAGCGCCAGCGCACGCCGAACATCGGTGCCGCGCACAGCGCCTGAATCAGCACGCTTCGCGCGGAGTTGGAGTGGAGGTAGCGGGCAACCTCCGCCAGCTCGAAGCTGTGCGCGCTGGTGAGCGAGAGCACGATGCAGTCTTCCGTCGCGGCCGCCTGCAACTCGAAGTTGAACTTGCGGCAGAACCGCTTGCGCAACGCCAGCCCCCACGCGCGATTCACGCGGCTGCCGAACGGCGCGTGGATGACGAGCTGCATGCCGCCGGACTCGTCGAAGAAGCGCTCGAAGATGATGGTCTGCTGCGTGGGTAGCTCGCCCAACGCCGCATGCGCGGATGCCAGATACGCGATGAGCTGGTTCGCGGGGGCTTCGGTG
Organism: uncultured Gammaproteobacteria bacterium; assembly: GCA_963837755.1. Lineage (GTDB taxonomy): Bacteria > Pseudomonadota > Gammaproteobacteria > Steroidobacterales > Steroidobacteraceae > JADGHX01. The sequence goes on from CAWIOP010000001.1 coordinate 128,231, forward strand.
AGGCCGACGTCGCTCATGGCCCAGCCCAGCGCGGACTCGGTGCCCTGCGCAAGCCGCACTTCAATGTCATGGCGAAGGCGCGACACGGCGGCGGAAAGCTCATCCGTTCGACCCGGCGCCTCGCCCAGCCAGAACGGAATCGAGGGCGCCTGCCCGTGCGCGTCCTGCACGCGCATCGTGCCGCGCTCGATTCGCAGAATCCGGTACGACGTGTTGCCGAGCTGGAAGACATCGCCCGCGAGGCTCTCGACGGCGAAGTCTTCGTGAACCGTGCCGACCACGAAGCCCGCCGGCTCGAGCAGCACCTTGTAGTCGGCGGTGTCGGGGATGGCTCCGCCCGACGTGATGGCCGTGAGCTTCGCGCCGCGGCGGGGCCGCAGCATGCGATTCACCGCATCGTGATGAATGAGCGCGCCCGTGCGCCCGCGCCGGGTGCTGAAACCCTCCGCGATCATGTGCACGATCTCGTCGAACTCTTTGCGCGTGAGATCACGGTATGGATAAGCACGAGTCATGAGGCTGAACAGCTCATCCTCGCCACACTCACGCGCGGACACTTCAGCGGCGATCTGCTGGGCGAGCACATCCAGCGAGTTGCACGGCACGTGGAGGCGATCGAGCTCGCCGCGCCTCACGGAGTCGAGCAGCGCTGCGGACTCCACCAGGTCATCGCGCGAGAGCGGAAAGAGCCGCCCCTTCGGCGTGCCGCCTACCGCGTGGCCCGAGCGCCCGACCCGCTGCAGGAACGCGTTGATGGAGCGCGGCGAGCTCAGCTGGCAAACGAGGTCGACATCGCCGATGTCGATGCCCAGCTCCAGCGACGCGGTGGCCACGAGCGCCTTCAGCTCGCCGCGTTTCAGGCGATGTTCCGCATCCAGCCGCAGCTCTTTCGCGAGGCTGCCGTGGTGCGCAGTGACGAGCTCCTTGCCCACGCGCTCTGAAAGGTGGCGGGCCACGCGCTCCGCAAGGCGCCGCGTGTTCACGAACACGAGCGTGGTGCGATGCTCGGCGACGAGCTCGGCGAGACGGTCGTACACCTGCGTCCACACTTCGTTGGACATGACCGCTTCGAGCGGCGCGGCTGGCACTTCGAGCGCGAGATCGCGCTTGCGCACGTGGCCAGTGTCGACGATGGTGCACTTCGCCCGCGCGAGCGGCGGTGCCTGTGCCGCCACGCTGGCGGACTCCGCGAGCGGCTCAGGCTCTGTGCGCTGGCGCTGCGCGCCCACCAGGAATCTCGCCACTTCTTCGATCGGCTTCTGCGTGGCCGACAATCCCACGCGCGTGAGTGACCGGCCCGCGAGTGCATCCAGCCGCTCCAGCGACAGCGCGAGGTGCGCGCCGCGTTTGGTGCCGGCGATGGCGTGGATCTCATCCACGATCACGGTGCGCGTGGTGCCGAGCATGTTCCGGCCCGACTCCGAGCCGAGCAGGATGTACAGCGACTCCGGCGTCGTCACCACGATGTGCGGCGGAGTCTTCGCCATGCGCACGCGCTCGGCCTGCGGCGTGTCACCGGTGCGCACGAAGGTGCGAATGGCCACGTCTGGCAGCGCGAGCGCGCGCAGTTCTTCGCTGATGCCCGCGATGGGCGCGGCGAGATTGCGATTGATGTCGTTCGACAGCGCCTTGAGCGGCGAGACGTAGACGATGCGCGTTTCGTTCGCGAGCGCGCCAGCAAGCCCCTCTCTCACCAGCCCGTCGATGGCCGCCAGGAACGCCGCAAACGTCTTGCCCGACCCCGTGGGGGCGGCAATCAGTACGTGGCGCCCTTCCCGAATGGCCGGCCACGCCTGCACCTGCGCAGGCGTAGGCGCCTCGAACGCGCGCCGAAACCAGGCGGCGACAGCAGGATGAAAGCAGTCGAGAACGTCCATGCGCAGATCGGGAACGGGATGGGGTGAACAGGATACGCCCATCGAAAGCAATGTCGATTCGTGGCGCGAAACACGTGACGTTTGCGACGTACGACACGTCGAACCGCGACGCTGCCCTCAGGGAGGCATTGAACGCGCGCGCCCCGACTCCAATTCACAAGCCCCGTGCATCGTCACCTCCGACAGGCCACCTCGATCTGCGGGCCTTCAGATCGTCGACTACTACCTGTGGGCCCTGCAGAGACTGTTCGAACGTGGTGAAGGTCGCTTTATCGCCGCGCTGGCAAGCCAGGTCGGCTACGTCCTCGACGTGGACGACACGCGGGTGATGCCTCAGGCATGCGATACGAAGGGCGAGAGGAAATTCAGGCACTCGAAACGACGCTGCCCCCCGCATTGGCCAGGCTCGAGAAGAACCTCGAACTCCCCGCATGAAGCGGGATTTCACCAATGCAGCGGGCAGTGGCAAAAACGTATCACTGCGACGGCGGAGGCGCAAGAATCCACGCCGCAGACGCGGCAGCCCGTACTTCTGTAACGCGTACCCATGCGGGATGAACTGCCTGGGCACAGCGTGAAGTTCCATATCTGCCTTCTCGCAGCACGAACACTGTTTGAGTTACGCTCGTACGCCAAATGCTGAGCGCGAAGAACATCAATCCGTGCGCGAGCGTCGTGGCGGGCGCACGCGTCGAAGGTGGGCACACCGACAGCACTCGCGCAGACAACGGATTCGTCGATGCGGTGCTCGAAATCGTTCGCACGCTCACCGGTGTGGATTTCCGCTGCTATCGGCCCGCGGTGCTCGAGCGGCGTATCGCCAATCACCTTGCTTCAGTGGGCGTCGCCAGCAACGACGAATACCTTCGGCTGTTGCGAAGCTCGGCCGCGGAGCCGTTCCGGCTGCTCGAGCGCATCACCATCAAGGTGAGCCGGTTCTATCGTTACGCGACCGCGTTCGATTACATGCGGGACGTGGTGCTGCCCGCGCTCGCGAAGGCGCGCGCCGGTGAGCCGCTGCGCATCCGCAGCGTTGGCTGCGGTGGAGGTGAGGAGCCCTACACATTCGCCATGCTGCTCGAGGCGGCCGGCCTGGAAGGAGTCATCGAGGCCACCGATATCGATTCCACCGCGCTGAACGCGGCACGCGCTGGCATCTACCCCCTGGCAGCCGCCGCCGAGCTTCCGGCGCCGCTCGTCTGCAAGTACCTGGAGCGCGTGGTCGTCGGCGGCCAGCCCCGCTATCGGATTCAGGACAACTTGCGGGCGCGTGTGTGCTCCTCACGCGCCGACATAACGGCCGCCTTCCCGGCGTCCGACAGCGAAAGCTTCGACCTAGTAAGCTGCCGCAATGTGCTCATCTACCTGCAGCGGCCCGCCCAAGTGAGTGCCACACGGCGCCTCCTCGACATACTGCGTGTAAACGGCGTGCTGTGCCTGGGTGAAGCCGAGTGGCCGTTGCCCGAGTTCGCGGAGCACTTGGAGCCGCTGCCTCACAAGACGCGCCTTTTCAGGCTACGCGCTCCGCAGCCCTTCAGCGCGCACCACGAGTTGAACCGCGCAAGGTTCCGGCCCGGCACATGAGCGACATGGAGGCCATCGACGCCGTGCCTGTCAACCGAGAGATCGACCTCACTGTCGGGCAGCGGCTGGCCATCGGCTTCGGCGCGCTCCTGGTCGTGGTGTTGGGGTTCGCCCTCGCGGTGCTGGTGTGGCATTCGCAAAGTGCCGCCGCCCAACGCGACTACACAGACCACATCGCGCATCTCACGCAGCGGGCAGACGCGTTGGAACGCTCGTTGCTCTACGTGGGCATCGCGATGCGCTCCTACCTGCTGGTGCCCGAGCCACAACGCCTCGCGAACTATCGAAGTTACGCGGAGCAATCGCGCCGCGCGCTCGCACAGTTGGCGAGCTCCGCGGCCCTTCCAGAAGGCGCGCCGGATATCCGCGAGCTCGGCGAGGCTGTGCGAGTCTATCTGGAGGAAACCGACAGGCTCGTCGCGAAACGCCGGAACGGCACGCTCGCGCCGGACGAAGAGGCCGCGGTGGTAGTGCTGCGCGAACGCCCCCTCGCCGGCGTGCGTGGGCTCATCGACTTGCAGGCCGCGCAGGCGGAGCAGGCGCTCGAACGGATGTCTGCCGCACGGGACGAGGTGAGCACAGGCATCGTCCTGCTCACTGGAATAGGCACTCTGCTCTGCCTCGCCATCGCGTGGTTCACCGCGCAGTCCATCCGGCGCCCCACCCATGCACTAATGCGCATAGCCGGAGCGATGGAGCGCGGCGACTGGAAACCGGCGCTGCTCCTGGCGCCTTCCAGTGGGCCGATGCGGCCTGCGCACAGCGAGATGCGCAGGCTCGCACGCGCCATCGGCAGCGCCGCCGCCGCGCTGGAGCATCGCGAGCGCGAGTTACGCGAGAAGAACGAGAAGATCCAGTCTCAGAACGAAGCGCTGCGCCTGCGGTACGAGCAGATCCAGTCGCAGAACGCGGAGCTGAACGCACAGAACCAGGCTATCCAGTCGCAGAGCGAAGAACTGCACGCACAGGCGGAAGAGCTTCAGTCCCAGAGCGAGGAGCTGCACGCCCAGAACGAGGAGCTCGCCCAGCAGAGGCACGAGCTGCTCGCGCAGAGCAACGCGCTCATGGAAGCCAACGAGCGCAAGAACCATTTCCTTGGCGTGCTCGCGCACGAGCTGCGCAATCCGCTCGCGCCCATCAGCAACAGCATCCTCATCCTGAAGCGCGTGCCGGCAGACTCGGAGCAGGCAACTCGCGCGCACGCGGTGATCGAGCGGCAGACGCGGCACATGATCCGCCTCATCGACGATCTGCTCGACATCACGCGCATCTCCCAGGGCAAGATCCGCGTGCAATGCGACGCGCTCGACCTGGTGGGCACCGTTCGCAGCTGCCTCGAGGATCAGAGCTCCATGCTGGAGCAAGGCACCCTGCAGCTATCGCTCGATCTGCCCGCGCGCCCCGTGCTCGTGCGAGGCGACTACACCCGCCTGTGCCAGGTAATCGGCAACCTGCTGAGCAACGCCATCAAGTTCACGAACTCCGGCGGCACTGTCACCGTGAGCCTGCGCCAGGACGAGAAGGCGGACGAAGCCGTGCTGGAGGTGCGGGACACGGGCATCGGCCTCGATCCCGCACTGATGCCGCAGCTGTTCCAGCCGTTCAGCCAGGGCGCGAATGCCTACACCCGCACGAATGGCGGGCTCGGCCTGGGGCTGGCGTTGGTGAAAGCGCTGGTGGAGCTGCACGGCGGCACCGTGCTGGCGAGCAGCGCGGGCGCGAACCAGGGCTCGCGGTTCACCGTGCGAATGCCGCTCGAAACAGCGAGCGTCGCGACTACGACACCACGCCAGTAGCGAGCCGCTGTTTCTCGATCACCGAAGCCTTGCTGGTCTCGCGCATTAGCGTGAACACGGCGCACCCCACGGCAACGCGCCGGAATATACCCCGTCGGGCCGGTGAAGCCGAAACGAGGGCCGTCAGCGAGCGTCGGGCGGTCGCGGGCCGTCACCCGCGGCGGACACCTTGGTGCCGGTGGGCTCGAGCATAGGCACGCGATAGCTCGTGAGAATGTTGCGGATTTCGTCCCCGTGCGTGGAAATCCACTGATCCAGCGTGTCTTTCCATTCCTTCTCACCGAAGCGCACGCCCATCGACATCTCGTAGTCGAATTTGATGTCGGCCGCCGGCGTGAACGGCACGGAGAGCCACGGCTGGCCGTCCTGGTGCCGGTCGGCGAGGAAGCCCGCGACCGGGCCCCACACGATGGCGAGGTCTATGTTCCCCGCCGCGAGATCGCGCTCGATGATGTTCGCGGGATGCTCGGCAGGGTCGCCGCTCTGCGCGGCATAAATATGCGCCTGGCCGATGAGCCCGTTCTTCAGCAGCCAGTCTGTGGCGGGCGAGCGCGCGAAGATGCCGAAGCGCAGCTTCGAGAGCGTTGCCGCTGGCAACGACAGCAGGTCTTCGGCGCTCGTGAGCTTCCTGAGCTCCTCACGCGCGGGCGCGACCAGTGCATAGATGGAGCGCATGTAGGGCTGCGTGGTCGCCGTGAGCTCGTAGCCTTTGGGCACACCAATGATCACGTCGCACTTGAACTGCTTCGTCGTGTCGTCCTGCGCGCGCAGCGTCTGGCGAACGAACCCCATGCGCTGCGGAAAGAACGTGTATGCGAGCTTGCGCTCGAGGTCGCGTGCCAGGGCTTCCGCAATCTTGTTCTCGTAGCCGCCGCCGGCTTCGTCCGACTGCGGCAGGTTGTTCGGGTCTGCGCACACCTTCAGCACACCGTCTGCCGCACCCTGCGAGTGCGCGGCAGGCGCGAGCAGCGCGCACACGAGCACGCTGCACAGTGCGTTGAGCGTGCTTCTACTTCTTGGATTCGAGCGCGTAGACGTGGCCCGGCTTGATCTGCCCATCGGATCGCCCCTTCAGATAGGCGTAGAGGCCTTCCCAGTTGTCAGTGACCATCTTGCTGGCGCTGAACGGCGGCATGCCCTTCTCCGGGCGGCCGTCCAGGATGGTCTTGTGGAATTCTTCCTTGGTCAGCTTCTTCATTGACTCCACGAGTGGCGGGCCGACCAGGCCTTCCTGTTCCGCGCCGTGACACCGTTCGCACGCGAGCGCGCGCCACGTGCGCCAACCCATGAGTGTCTTGTTGTCGACCTTGTTGCCGTCCTTCACGACGTACGGAGCGGGCCCTGACGGAGACGCCGCAGCGGTGCGCACAGCCTGCTTCTCGGCAGGAGCTGCCGACTTCCCGGCGGGAACCGCTGGCTTCTCGGCAGGAGCTGCCGGCTTCTCGGCAGGAGCCGCCGTGCTGGCCGTCTGGCTCGGCATCGCGCTCGGTGGCGTGCCTGGCGTCGTGTTTGGCGGCGCGGTCGGCGCAGATGCAGGGGGAGCCTGCTGGCCACAGGCCACGGTGGCCGCGCACACGGCGAGCACGCAGGGAATCAGTGATCTGCGCAGATTCATCGACACAGGGTTCCTCGCACCCCTCTCAATGTAAAGACGCGGTGTGCCGCCGGGGTTGAGCGGCACACCGCGAGTTTTACAGGCAGTCGCGTTGCCCGATTCAGTTCATCGCCGTCGGCGTGCCGCCGCTCTCCGGCAATGCGAATATGAACAGCGAGCCGCCCAGCGTTGTGTACTTCGCCAGATCCTTATAGCCACCGACTGCGCCCAGGCCCGCAGTGGATTCCGTGAGGCCCGCCGCCATGCCGATGCCGGCCCAGCCGCCGATGCCGGAGTACACGCCCACGTACTGCTTGCCGCCGTACGATACGTGAACACGTTGCCGATGATTCCGGACGGCGTCTTGAACTTCCACAGCTCCTGGCCGTCCTTCGGGCTCACCGCCTTCAGGTAGCCTTCGAGCGTGCCGTAGAACACGACGTCGCCCGCAGTGGTGAGGGCGCCCGACCACACGGAGAAGCGCTCCGGCTTCGACCACACGATCTTGCCGGCCGACGCATCCCACGCGATGAAGTTGCCCATGCCGCCATGGCTGCCCGGCGCCGGGAACATCGTGAGCGTCGCGCCGACATACGGCTGGCCGGCGGTGTACTCGACCTGGAACGGCTCGTAAGTCATGCAGACGTGGTTGGTCGGAACGATGAACGAGACCCGACTTGCGGTCGTAGCTCGCCGGCTGCTGGTCCTTCGAGCCGAGCGCGGCCGGGCAGATGTCCTTCACGTTCACGTCCGGGCCCGTCGTGCCTGGCGAGTACTTCTTGTCGACGACCGGACGACCGGTCTTCATGTCGACGCTTCGTCGCCCAGTTGACCTTCGGATCGTACTTCTGCGCCACCAGCAGCTCGCCGGTCTCGCGGTTCAGCGTGTAGCCGAAACCGTTGCGATCGAAGTGCACGAGCGCGGGCACTTTCTTGCCCTTGAAGTCGACGTCGACGAGCGGCATCTCGTTGACGCCGTCAAAGTCCCACTCGTCGTGCGGGGTCATCTGGTAGACCCACTTCGCCATGCCGGTGTCGAGGTCGCGCGCGAAGATGGTCATCGACCACTTGTTGTCGCCGGGGCGCTGCGCGGGATTCCACGTGCCCGGGTTGCCGCTGCCGTAGTAGACGAGGTTCAGCTTCGGATCGTAGGAGTACCAGCCCCACGTGGTGCCGCCGCCGAGCTTCCACTGCTCGCCCTGCCAGCGTCTTGATCGATGAGTCCTTGCCGACCGGCGCCATCTTGCCGTTGGTCCAGGTCATCGTCTTCGCCGGATCGACGAGAGGTCGCTGTCCGGGCCGATGCTCCAGCCCGTCCAGGCCTTCTTGCCGTCCTTGATGTCGTAGGCGATGACGCGGCCGCGAACGCCGAACTCACCACCGGAGATGCCGGTGATCACCTTGTCCTTGAAGACGTGCGGCGCGTTCGTGTTCGTCTCGCCGATCTTCGGGTCGCCGTTCTTCACGCTCCACACCACCTTGCCGGTGTTCGCGTCGAGCGCGACGAGCGTAGTGTCGGCCTGCTGCAGGAAGATCTTGCCGTCACCGTACGCGAGACCGCGGTTGACGGTGTCGCAGCACATGACCGGCACGACGTTCACGTCCTGCTTCGGCTCGTACTTCCACTTGTAGGTCTGGTCCTTGAGGTTGACCGCGAACACGTTGTTCGGAAACGGCGTGTGCACGTACATGGTGTCGCCGATGACGAGCGGCGAGCCTTCATGGCCGCGAAGCACGCCAGTGGACAACGTCCACGCGACCTGAAGCTTGCCGACGTTGCCGGCGTTGATCTGGTTGAGATCACTGTAGCGGTGATTGGCATAGTCGCCGGCCTGTGAGGCCCAGTTCGACGGATCAGTCATCCGCTTGTCCAGGTCAGGGTCGGCGCTTGCCGTGACGGACAGCGCCGTCGCGGCCAGCGCAGCGACGCCGACCAGTATGGATCGATACTCGTATCTCATATCTCCTCCGGGCATTGTGTTTTCTGCGGGAAATACGCGACCGCCTCCCTGCTCTTCCTCAAGAAGACGAGTAGTCGGAAAGCGAGAACCCCCTCTACCGCGCGACTACACGATTCCAAATGAGTGTGTATGTGCGCCTACATTCGACGGCCTTGTGTACACCCGCCGCGATGGGAGGCGCAACACAATTTGAAGCACGTCGCAGCGCGGGCGTACGATGCGCAGGAAACGCGACAACTCGTCGATGGAGTGCGCAAATGCCGGGAAGATACAACGTCATAAATGACACAGTTTGTCCCGGCTATGGCGCAGCTTTAGTTGGGCTGCTGCTGGCAACTGCCGCAAGCGCCCAGGTGCCGCGCAGCGATGCGCCGGCTAACAATTACCCCACGCTTGCACGCGTGGAATATGTGCAGGAATGCATCAACCGCACCGGCGGAAAGCAGACGAACATGTATCAATGCGTCTGCGTCGTCGATCGCATTGCCGAGACGATGAGCTACGACGAGTTCGTGGAGTCTTCGACGTTCGCGAAGTACTCGACGCTGCCGGGAGAGGCCGGCGGCATCTTCCGTGATACCGATGAGGCCAAGCAGAAGGCCAGGCTGTTCCGTGCCACCGAGGCGAACGCGCTACGGGCCTGCAATCTGCCCACGAGCACGACCGCGAGCGCTGCGCCCACCAACTCCGCGCCCGCCGCACCGGCAACTACCGCACCGGCAGCGCCTGCGAAGAACAAATCACATTGAGCCCGCTCGTGCGGGCCACGCTCAGCGGCTGAGCGCGATGCCCCACGGCGACGACCCCACGGGGATCTTCTCGAGCACCTTCAGCGTGGCCGTGTCGACAACGCTCACGTCGTTGGAAGGGCCGTTGGCCGTGTAGAGGCGCGTGCCATCCGCTGAAAGCGCGATGCCCCACGGGCGCGTGCCCACCGCCACTTCCTGCACGAGCTTCGGTGTGCCGGAGACATCCACCACCGCGACTTTTCCGCCGCGACCCGTGCTCACGTAGAGACGGTTGCGCTTCGCGTCGAGCTTCACCGACATCGGCCGCGCGTTCGCGTCGAGCTGCAGGATGCGCTCGACCGGCGCGCCTTCCGGTATGCGAATTCGATACACGGAGCTGTCGAGCTCGCCAGTCACATACGCCGTCTTGCCGTCCGGCGTGAACGCGACATCGCGCGGGCGCTTGCCGACGACGATGTGCTTCACTTCCTTCAGCGTCTTCGTATCGATGACGGAGATGGAGTTGTCCGACTCGTTGGTGACCAGCGTCCAGCGGCCATCGGGCGACACGCGCACGCCCTCGGGTTCCTTGCCCACGGGCACGCGCGCGATGAGCTTGCCCGTCTTCGTGTCGAGCACCGTGGCCGTTGCCGCGTCTTCGTTCGCAACGTACAGGCGGCCATCGCTTGTAAGATCGAACTGCTCCGGATCGGAGCCGGCCTCGAACACCTTCACCACCTGCAGCGTCTGCGTGTCGACCGCGGCGACGCCGTCGGCTTTCACGTCGCGCCCGAGCTTCTCGCACTCCTCGTCCGAAACGCTGGGCGGGCACTTCGGCAGCCCGCTCAAGGCCACATAGAACACTTTCCCGTCGTTACTCACCAGAATACCGCGCGGCCGCTTGCCCACGGGAATGGTGGCGATGACTTCGTTCTTTTCTGTATCGATTACGGTAACGGTGTGCCCGTCTTCGTTGGACACGTACGCGCGCCCGGCCTGGGCGGCGACGGAGACGGTGAGCAGCAACGCGGCACCGGGCGCGAGGCAAGCCAGGCGCGCGCGGTGCGCAAAATCTTTCGAAGTCATGAAAATCATGAGGTCCTCAGCGAAGGGCATCCCTGTGGTGGATAGCGGCCGCAGCATAACGTTCGCGTGCAGCCGCGACCACGTGTGCGCCCGGCCACGTCGTGGGCGGGACCGACCGCGGTAGTTCGGCCCTCACCGTGCCGGCCGATAATCGGGCCCGCGGGCGGGGAGGCCGGCAAAGATGCAGGATTTTTCGGGAAAAGTAGCCTTCATCACCGGCGGCGCCAGCGGCGTGGGGCTCGGGCAGGCCAGGGTGTTTGCGAAGGCCGGCGCAAGAGTGGTGCTGGCGGACATTCGCGCGGACGCGCTCGAAGCAGCGCTCGAGCATTTCCGCGGCGCCGGCGCGAGTGCACACGGCATTCGCCTCGATGTTACCGACCGCGCGGCGTTCGCGCGCGCGGCGGATGAAACGGAGCGCGTCTTCGGCCCGGTGCAACTGCTGTTCAACACCGCCGGCGTGTCGATGTTCGGGCCGCTGGAAAAATCCACGTACGAAGACTACGACTGGATGATGGGCGTGAATTTCGGCGGCGTGGTGAACGGCATCCAGACGTTCGTACCGCGCATGATTGCCCTTGGCAAGGGTGGGTACGTCGTGAACACGGCGTCCATCGCCGGGCTCGTTGCCGCCGGGCCTTCGGGAATCTACAGCGCATCGAAGTTCGCCGTTGTCGGGTTGTCGCAGGCATTGCGCGGGGCGCTGGACCCGTACGACATCGGCGTCTGCGTCGTCTGCCCCGGCAACGTGAACACCAACATCGCCGAGGCGGGCACCAGGCGCCCCGAGCATCTGAAGAACACGGGCTATCACCTGGATGAGTCGATCGTCGACGCCTTCCGGCACATTCATTCGGACGGCATGGATCCGGTGACGCTCGCCGAGCACGTTCGGGAAGCCATGACGCGCAACCAGCTCTTCGTGATTCCGTACCCCGAGATGCGCAAGCGCGTGGCCGATCACTTCGAATCGGTGCTCAGCGTGTTCCCGCCGCCGGAATCGGACGTGACCGGCGTGGCGAAGCGCCAGGCCGCGATGGTGCGCTTCGTGACGGAGCGCCAGGCCATCGAGGCCCGAAGGAAATAGCGCTATCGCACGCGGTGCCCGCTGGCGTCAGCCGACCTTCACGTCGCTGATCTGGATGACCGGCGGCACGCTCGAATAGTTGGCGATGTCTTTCTGGATGTCGGCGGCGTGCGGGCCGAACGCCGACTGAAACGCCTCCACCGAATCGAAGCGCAGGTGGCACAGCGTGGAATACTCCGCTTTGGTGCCGGGCGCGGCGCCACCCAGCCCCTGCTCCACCACCACGCCCTTCAGCGCGCTGCCCAGCACGCGCTTCACCATCGGGATGTGCGAGGTGAGGTAGTAGTTCATGTCGAACTTCGCGCCGTCCGTGTTCGGGTAAAGCACATTCACCGTGATCATGGCCTCTCCTGCTCGTGTGGGTTGAGTGCGGGTGGGGCGTGAATGCTAGACGCGGGCGCGAGAAAAGAAAACGCCGGAGCGGCTCGTGGCCACTCCGGCGTGATGAAGACGCCGTGGCGCGCGTGCGGCGGCGACGCGCCGCGCTCCGCTGTCAGCTTCCGGTGATGGGCGTCAGTACGAGCTCGACACGACGGTTCTGCTGGCGCCCGTCCGGTGTGTCGTTGGATGCAACAGGGTGGGCCTTTCCGAAGCCCGTGGTGGCCACGCGCTGGTCCGACACTCCCTTGCCCTTCAGGTAGGTGCCCACTGTGGCGGCACGACGCTCGGACAATGCCTGGTTGGTCTGATCCGAGCCCACGCTGTCCGTGTGGCCGGACACGTCGATGATCGTCTTGTCGTATTCCTTCAGGACGAGCGCCACCGAGTCGAGCACGCTGAAGAAGTTGGCGTTCAGATCCGCGCTACCCGTGCCAAACGTGATGTTGCCAGGCATGTTGAGCACGATGTTGTCGCCCGAGCGCGAGACAGATACGCCTGTGCCCTGCAGCTGCGCGCGCAGCTTGGCCTCCTGGCGATCCATGTAATTTCCGGCGGCACCGCCGGCCAGCGCGCCGACGCCCGCGCCGACGAGAGCGCGCTTGCGGCGCTCCTTGGAATTGTCGCCGGTGAGCGCTCCGACTGCGGCACCCGCGAGCGCGCCAATGCCGGCGCCCTTCGTGGTCTTGCTCACCTGCTTTTCGCCCGTATAGGCGTTGGTGGTCATGCAGCCCGACGTAAAGGCCGCCAGCACCGCGACCAATATTCCATTGCGAAACGCGCGGGCACTACGAGGCGAACCGGGATGGGTCATGCCGAAATCTCCTTCCAAACAAGCGGCAGGTGCGCACGCTACGCCAGGATTCGCACGCGTAAAGCACGGTTTTCGGGGCATGTGAATACGCTCACAAATGCCGCAATCGGCGGCCGCGCCGGTATGAGTGCGCCGTCACAAAAACCGTTGCGGGAACCGCGACGGTGTCTGCGTATTGCGTCAAATCGCCGGAGGGTCAGAAGGTGAAAGGGCGGGCGAGAAAGTCGTCCGTGCCGAAGAACATCTCGAACCCGACGCCCACACCCCAGCTCGGGCTGCGCGGCTGCTCCCGCTCCTCCTTCGGCCACGTCAGGCTCGAGCGGATCTCCATCACCAGCCAGTCGCGCGCCACGCTCTGGCGATAGGCGCTCTTGAAGCCAAACTCGTGCATGGGCACTTCGGCATCGGTCGCGCCATCAAAGCCCACCTGGAAAGCGATCGCGCGACGGATCGCGAGGCTCCGCAACGCGGTGATCGCGGAATAACCGTAGATACCTTCGGACATCTCCGAGATCGACCCGGACGTCGTCCAGCGCAAGAGCCACCGGTCGTCGTCGAAGATCCGCTCGAGATCCATGCGCGTGGTGAAGCCCGACCGTTGGCTGTTCTGCCAGAACACCGTCTCGCGCAGGCTGAAGAGGCCCTCCATTGAGCTGCCGCGTTCGTACACGTACGCGGCCTTCACGTACGGGTCGGCCGGCAACCGCACGCGAATGCCCGCACCGAAGTCGAAGCGGCCACCCTGCTTCGGCGGCGTGCGATACACGATGCCGGCGAGCGTCTGTTCTTCGCCGAGCTGGCCATACTGGCGGCGGAAGGCGCCGGAGCTCGGCGTACGCTCGGTGACATACTCATCGCGGTCCATCTTGCCGATGAACGCGTTGAATCGCTCATTGAGCTGCGGTAGTGGCACTTCTACGCGAAAGCGCAACTTCGGCTGGAAGCCATCGAACTCATCCCACAACAGCGCAGGCGCGATGCTGCCGGAAGCGCCCTGGTATGCGCGCGGCGGCTCGCGCGAGCCGAACCAGCGATCCACGCGCATGGCGGAGCGCCAGACCATCTCGTGCACACCGTCCTGCGTGCGGTCGAGCCATTCATCGTCGGACTCGCCGCGCTGGCGCTGGCCTGCAACTTCGGTGGGCGGCGGCGTGGGCACGGACTGCGGCTCCGAGGGAGGCGGCACCTGGGCATGACAGAGGCCCGCCCCGCCCGCCAGCAGCAGCATTCCCAGCGCCTTCGCAGTCCACTTCACGCGCAAGATCTCCCCCTTTCATCATCAGCCTGAGCCGATTTGTCACCTGAAACCGTGCGGCCATATTAAACAGAAGAGCGGCCGCGGGGCTTTTGTTTAAGCCTGTGGCGCGCGGGGGACGCGTTGCCGACGCCTGGTCAGCCCTATGGGATGCCTTGACGCTCCGGGCTGCCAACCTGAGACTGCCGCTACGAGCACCGGACATAAGGCGCCACGACGGAAGGGGTAGCGAATGATCAGCCGACGCCGGATCCTGCAGAGTGGCCTCGCCGCCACGTCGTTGCCGCTCGTTGCCGGCATTTCACTGGTGCCATGGCAGTCGGCCCACGCACAGGCGCTGGAACACCCGGCGCTTTACAAAGTGCTGTTCGACGAGCGTTTCGCGGCATCACGCGAATTCGGTCGTGAGGCCCAATGGCAGGGGCAGCGCGTGCAGGGCTTCAACGGCGACATCACTAACGTCTGGTATCACGACCTTCACCCGCACTGGCAGAAGGGCCCCGCCGCCATTGCAGGCCTCACGGCGCACGGTGCGCTCTTTTGTCTCGAGCGCCTGGCGTGGGATGTGGGAATGCGCGCTACCCACCGCGCCGAGCAGCGCTACGAAGGGCACGAGCCCCTCTACTCCTGGGTGATTGCGCCTCGCGCCTAGCGAGACGCACGTGGATCAATTCGCGGGCTGCCTGGCTGCTTCGCTGTTCGCCACTCGCGGGCGGCGGAACACGGCGTCTTTAGCGTCTTTCAGGTTGAAGCGATCGAGCGGGCCCGGCTCCATTCGCAGCGGCGCGTGCGCCGGCACCGGGTGATAAAACGCATCCGGCGGCTCGTGATACATCGGCGTGTTCACAGCCTCGATGAACTGCAGCTCCACCGGCGTGTTCGTCTCTTCCGGCGTGAGGAACAGGCCGCGCTCGCGCGCCTTGTGCCCCAGGTCTGCCCGGCTCGTGACCATGGTGAGCGGCACTCCCGCCAGCAGGCCGGCGAGCACAGGGGCCATCCACCAGATAAAGGCCGGCGCGAACGCCAGAATGACGGCGCCCCACACCACGCCGAGGGCGATGTGCCACTTCATGCGTGCGAGGGCTTCCTTGAATTTGATGCCGCGATCGTCGCGCGCTTGCGCGTCCCATCGCACCACGTGGCCCAGAAGTGTCTGCATGACGAAGCCGGAGTGGAACACCATCATGGCCGGCGCCAGCAGCATGCTGAACACTTGCTCAACCAGCAGGCCAGACAGGATGGCACGCGTGCCTCCAAAAGCCTCGCGCTGAGCGCGATCGATGAGCGCGAGCGCGGCTCCGAGCGCTTTCGGGAGCAACAGCACGACGATGGTGATGGTGAGCAGCAGGGCGATCTCACCCGTGCGGTACTCCGGCCAGGCCGGGAAGAGCGAATAGGTGCCGGCCTCGAAATAGTCGTAGCCTTCGAGCGCTTCCTTGCACGTGACGAACGAGCTGAGCAGCAGCACCGCGAACCAGATGGGCGAGGTGGCATAGGCCATCACGCCCGTGATCATGTGAATGCGGCTGACCCAGTGCAGGCCCTTGAGCGGCATCACGCCAAGATGCTGCAGGTTGCCCTGCGCCCAGCGACGATCGCGAGCGGCGAAGTCGATGAGGTTGGAAGGCACCTGCTCCCAGGTGCCTTCGAGGTCGGGCACCATCCACACTTCATAGCCTGCCCGGCGCAGCAGCGCGGCTTCGACGAAGTCGTGGCTGAGAATCTCGCCGCCAAACGGCTCCTTCCCCGGAAGGCGCGGCAGCGCGCAGTGATTGGCGAAGGGCTGCACACGCATGATGGCGTTGTGGCCCCAGTAGTTGCTCTCGCTCAGTTGCCACCAGGCAAGCCCGCTCGAGAGCATGGGCGAGTTCAGGCGTGCCGCGAACTGCTGAAGGCGCGCGAACAGCGTCTCCCGGCCGGCCGGCATCGGCAGCGTCTGAATGAGCCCCACCTGCGGGTGCGCGTCGAGCAGGCGCGCGAGCGTGACCACCGTCTTGCCGGCCATCACGCTGTCGGCGTCGAGCACGAGCATGTGGTCGTAGTGGCCGCCCCACTGGCGCACGAAGTCCGCCACGTTGCCGGCCTTGCGGCTCACGTTCTTTTCACGGCGCCGGTAGAAGATGCGACCGCCGGCTTCGTGCTTGCGCACCAGCTGCTTCCACACTTTCTCTTCGCCGGCGGCAATCTCGGCGTTGCGCGTGTCCGAGAGAATGAAGAAATCGAACTGGGCCTGCTCGGGCTGGACCTTGAGAGACGTCCAGATGGCGTCGACGCCCGCCGCGAAATGCTTCGGGTCTTCGTTGTAGACGCACATGATGAGCGCTGTGCGGCTCTCCACCGGGCGCCCCTCGACATCGTCGGGATGCATGAACGCGCGAGGCCGGCCGCTGAGCCTGATGATGAAGCCCGCGATAGCCGTCCAGAACGCGCCCGAAATCCAGGTGAACAGGGTGAAGAACAACACCAGCGCAATACGCTCGGGGAAGGTGAGCCCGTTCGCGTTCAGGATGTCGAGCATCAGCATGCTCGCGAGAATGGCGCTGGAGAACGTGAGGCCGAAGAACAGCGCGCGGCGCCGTAACGCCACCTGCTTCAGCCCACGGTCGTTGGGTCTCATATCTGCGGACTCCAAAGGTAACTCCATGTCTCCGTCAGCGCCTCACCGTACAGGGTGAGATAGCAACGCAGATCCACCGAACCGTTTCCCTTGGGAGTCAGGCGGAACGCCACACGCCAGGTGCCCGTTCCCGGAAGCTGCTCTACTGTGACTGCGTCGACGTCACCGCCGTTCGCCTTGACCTCGGCCCTGACGGGCTGCGCCGCGTTCAGGCCCTCGAGGTCGCCACCAGCAAAGTCGATGAGCACACGGCGCGTGCGGCTCGACGAATCGTCGTAGCTGCCGACGCCCGCGTTGGCGACCCGAGTAGCAATTACCCGGCCGCCGGGGGGCCACAGCTGCGATGTGGAGAAGGAATTGATGAGATAGGAGTACGACAGCGGCTTTCTGGCTTCAGCGGGGCCGGCCGGCACCCAGTACGCCACGATGTTGTCGTGAATCTCTTCGCGCGTCGGCAGCTCCACGAGCTCGACGCTGCCCTTGCCCCACTTGCCCAGGGGCTCGATCCAGTAGCCTGGCCGGCGCTCGAAGCGCGACTCGTTGTCCTGGTAGTTGCGGAAGTCGCGGTCGCGCTGGGCGAGGCCGAAGCCGCGCGGGTTCTCATCCATGAAGCGCGTGACCAGGAGCTCCTTCGGGTTGACGAGCGGCCGCCACAACCATTCGCCAACGCCGTTCTGAATCATGAGGCCGTCGCTGTCGTGCACTTCGGACCGGAAGTCGTCGAAGCGCTTGCCCGACGGGCTCTCGCCAAAGAGGAACATGGACGTGAGCGGCGCAATACCCAGCTTCTCGATGTTCCGGCGCGGGTAGAGGCGACTCCGCACTTCCACCTGCGTGGTGGCACCCGGGCGAAGCTCGAAACGATAGGCGCCAGCGACGCTCCTGCTATCCAGCACGGCGTAGAAGAGGAGCGTGCGATCGCCCTGCTTCGGGCGCGTGAGCCAGAAATCCGTGAAGTAGGGGAATTCCTCGCCGCGCTCGGTGGCGGTGTCGATCGCAAGACCGCGCGCCGAGATGCCGTAGCCCTGGTTGCGGCCGAGCGCGCGGAAGTACGACGCGCCGAGGAAAGCGACAATCTCATCCTTGTAGACGGGCGTGTGCAGCGGGAAATGCACGCGAAAGCCGGCGAAGCCAGTCTCCGGCGGCAGGTTGCCGACGCCGGCGTTCTTGCCGAAATCGAACATCGAAGGGCTGTAAAGAATGGGCCGCACGCCCGCGTCGCTCACCTCGAAGAGGTTCACGCGATGCTCGAAATTGAAGCCGCGATGAAACATCTGCAGCTCGAACATGGACTGCCCGCGCCAGATGGCGTCGGCAGCGCGATAGCGGATGTCGCGGTACTGGTCATAGCCGAGTCTGGCGATGCTCTCAGGCAGCTTTGGGGAGCTGTCCGCGTAGGGCTGCGCCGCGCGCTCGCGCGCGATCTTGTCGACGTTCGCGAAGGAGAACTGGGCGGCGGCCGGGGTGCGTTGCGAGTCCGCGGGGCCACCGGTGGCATCCGTCAGCAAGATGGCCGCAATCACTGCGAGCGATTGGATGAATCCGCGCGGCGACACTCAGCTCTCCCAGGAATGGACGCGGCGCAGAACGACATGGGCATCTGCATCAGAAAAACACTTGCCGTGCGCGCCGTGCGCGCAGATGGAACGCATACGCTTCCTGCCGCCGAATGCGAATAACCTGTTACTCGTGTGCTGCAACCGATATGCCATGGCTCATGCCACGGCCCGATTGCTCCCGATATGCGAACGACCCGCCGTGGGCAGCCCGCCGGATGCCCACGTCTCGTGCAGAGCCACTGCCAGACGCACCAGACGCGCTACATGGTGGCGGCTTCAAGCCGCGACAAGACCCCAGGAACCCGCTTCCCGCCTGGCACGCGCATTGCTTTCTTAGGTTGCAAGGAGACTCATCTATGAACGCGCGCGCTCACCAGACGCCTGCGACACGCGAACCCGCAACCGACGGCTGCCGGTATGCCGGCGGCGCATCTGTAGCGGTGGGAGCGTGCCTCTGCGGTACGGTCCATTATGAAGTGGACCGACCCCTCGAAACACTGTCGCATTATAGCGACCCGACTGGCCTCGCACAGCGCGGCGCCGACCTCCCGGCCCAGGTCTGCGCACCGTTGGTGGCGTTCCGATGGGTCGCCGGGGAAGAGTGGCTCACGAATTACGACTCCGCGGAAGGCGCCAGCCGGTCGTTCTGCCGGTGGTGCGGGTCCTCCATGCCGGTGGCCACGCGGGACAAGGCGGCGATGCTATTGCCCCTGGCAAGCCTCGAAATGCCGGCGCCGGCAAGACGGATAGAGCAGTCGATGCCCGCCTGATGGGCATTGTCGATTGCCGATTAGTGGTGATGCCCGCCGGCGCCGTGCACGTGCCCATGGGACAGCTCTTCTTCCGTCGCCTGTCGCACGTCGGTGATCTCAACGTCGAAATTCAGGTTCTTGCCGGCGAGCGGGTGATTGGCGTCGATGGTCACCATGTCCCCGACGAGGCGGGTAACGATGACGGCGCGCGGGCCTTCGGGCGTCTGTGCATGCAGCCGCATTCCCACTGTGACTTTGGCAATTCCCTGCAGCGCTCGGCGCGGCACCTGCTGCACGAGCTGCTTGTCGTATTCGCCATAGCCATCCGTGGGCGTCACGCTCACGCTCACTTTGTCCCCGGAGCTCTTGCCCTCGAGCTCGCGCTCGAGACCCACCACCAGGTTGCCGTGCCCGTGCAGATAGGCGATGGGCTCTCCCGAGCGCGAGCTATCGAGGGTCTCGCCCGCATCGTCCTTCAGGGTGTAATGAATGGTGACGACGCAGTCCTGGCCAATGGGCATGATCGGGTACCGGAATTCAAAAGGGGTCGGCAGTTTACCCCAGAGTCACCGCCTCGACTGTCGCGTCACCTGCCCGCGGGGGCCGCGATTTCCACGCGCATGACGCCATCCGTGGGGACTGCAATTCCGTGGCTCCCGAGCGTGGCGCGAACGGCGGCGGGCACGGGCTGCGGCAGCCGCGCATCGACACCGCTCAGCCCGAGCCGGTCGTAACCCATGGCCTCGACGCCTGCCGCGCGAAGCTCATTGACAATCTGCTGCTTGAGTGCCGGTGGGTTCACGGCGACCAGGCGCGTGACGGCCCCCGGAGGAGTGCGCGCAACTTCTTGCGACAACGGTGTTCGGAACTGCCACCCGAGCACCAGCACGCTCACTGCGATGGCGGCGGCAACCCATCCTCGGCCACACGCGCGCAACGTGGAGCCCCAGTTCGAGCGCCTTGCGAAAGGGTCGCCTTCCAGTGCGCCCGGTTCGGCGGTGAGGTCCTCGAGGCGAGCGCCTGCGACCCGGTCGTGATCACGAACCGCGCCGTCCTCGCTCCGCGAGGCGCGGCCGGCCAGCGTGTCGAGCCAGTCCTGATCGTCCTTTTCAGCCATGCTTGCGTGTTTCGCGGCGTACCGGGCGGCACGCCGGTTGTTCCGGTTCTGTAACGCGCGCATTGCGCGCCCGAATCGGGCGCTGCGTCAACTCGCCCGTATCGCCGGGCGAGCCGGCGAGGCAGGCGCCGCTCGAGGCGGCAAGCCTCCTAGCGAACGAGCTCCGCCTTGCGGGCAGGGGCTTGCGGAGCATCCTGAACGTTGCCGTTCGCTTCTTCGCCCGAGAGCTCGCGCTTGATGCGCTCGTAGATCTCTTCACGATGAACGGGCACGCTCTTGGGCGCGTTGATGCCGATGCGCACCTGGTTGCCCTTGACGCCCAGCACCGTCAGCGTCACTTCGTTGCCGATCATCACCGTCTCGCCCGTGCGTCGGGTCAGAATGAGCATCTATCGTATCCTCCGTACCTGCGTGACACACGGAATGCCACTGCTTGTTTTGTGTTCTCGAATCGCTCGTCTCAACAATCGCTCGAGCTCGACGGAGCGCAGGCAAGCCGCGCACTCCATGAGATGCAGCTCGAACGCCTTCTGCGTGTCGAACGCAAGGCATTCCCACACATAAGAATCGACCAGATGGGCACAATCGCAGCGCCTCGGCGCCCGCGCCATGACAACGACTTCCACACTGCCCGCAAGAGAAGAAAGGGACATGGGGTCAGTTCCGTTCCGTCGCGGGGGCGCGATAGTCCAGCGCGTAGAGGCCGTCGCTCTCGCGCACCTCGATGGGTGCAACGGTCTGCAGCTTCTGCAGGGCACTCCTCACGTCGCGCGTGCTGAATGCGCCGCTCACCTGCAAGGTGGCGAGGCGCGGATCGCGAATGAGGATGCGCTGGTCGGTGTAGCGCGTGAGCTCATCCAGCACGCTCGGCAGCGAGGCGCCTTCTTCAGGAAGCTGTAGCACGCCCGAGCGCCACTTCACGGCCAGAAGCGCTTCTGTCTGATGCGGCTCACCGACGAGCCCAATGGAGCGGTACTCGATCTGCTCGTTCGCCCTCACCCGGCGCACCCACTCCGGACGGGCCCCGCCCTGCCCGAAGCCGCGCACTTCCACCGTGCCTTCGAGCACGGTGACGAGAACATCGCCGCTCTCCTTGCGATAGACGTTGAAGCGCGTGCCGAGCACGCGGATCTCGCTGCCGTCGAGCACCACGGAGAACGGGCGGCTCTCGTCGTGAACCACATCGAATAACGCTTCGCCCGAGACGAGCTCGACGCGGCGGTCGTCATTCGTGCCGAGCCAGCGCAGCTCGGTGCGCGTGTTGAGATAAGCGACGCTGCCTTCGTTGAACTTCACCGTGCGCGTCTCGCCCGTGCGCGTGGTGTGCGTCTGGCCGAAGACACCGCGATTCTCGAAGTAGATTCCGCCAGCGACCAGAGCCAACGCCGCCGATGCGGCGAGACCGGCGAGCTTCAGGATGTTGCGACGGCCGGCGACCCGGTCGCTCTCGGAGCCTGCATCGCCGGAAGCCGAGATGACCGCGTTCTGCCCCGACTGCGGCAGCGCTGAAGCCATCTGCAGCAGCATGACGCTGCGCCGGTAGTTGCGCTCGTTGTCCTCGCTCTCGAACAACCAAGCGCAGAACTCGCCACGCACGGCGTCGGTCACGGGGTCGGAGCTGTCGGCCATGCGACGGGCCCAATAGTCGGCCCGATTGTTCATGTCCGGCGGTACAGAGTCATGGGTCGACATGCGAGACCTCCAGTGCCTCATTCCAGCCCGATCCAGTCGATGCCATGCGCCGTGAGGCGCTGGCGGCAGTGCGTGAGGGCACGGGTTAAACGCTGTTCCACCGCGCCGACCGAGATATGCAGCTGGTCGGCGATTTCCTGCCTCGGCATCTGCGTCACGTAGCGCATGACGAACACCTGCCGCAGGCTGGGTTGAAGCTCTTCAATGATGCGGGTGAGGCGCTGCATGGCCTCATCGAGCAGCGCGCGGCGGTCCGGCCGCGGCGATTCATCGGGCACGTCGTTCATCTCCGCCGGGGCCCCGGCCGTGGCGGCCTCGGCACGCTTCTGCCGGAGCCGATCGATGGCAAGCTTGGTCGCCACGTCGAACAGCAGCGCGCGCGGGCAGTTGACCTCGTTGGGGCGGCTCAGCCGGTACAGCTTGAGGTAGGCCTCCTGCGCCACATCCTCCGCGAGGTCCTTGCGGCCGAGCATCCGCTCCAGGAACCGCAGCAGCTGCGTGCCGTGGGCACGCGAAAGCCGGCTCACGAACTCGTCCGTGCTGCCGCGTGCCTGCAGGATGTTGATGACCTTGCCCATGCGCTCGTCGTCTGGCTTTCCGCCTTTCATAGACCATGACCCGTGGAACCTCCCCTCAAGGGGCCGGTGGCATTGTCCGCCTCTCGGATGGGGGCCGACTGGGGGCCATGCCCGCAGCGGCCCGAAGGCATGCCGAACCCGGAGGCGGAGCCGCATCCGGGTCACAGCCGGGTGATGGGGCTCGGACCGTCGGGAGTCGCCGGCTTCGCGCCTTCGATTCGGGCCACTGGGGCACAGAAGTAGCGGGCGTTGTCGACCGTGAGCAGGCTCACTCGTTGGCAGCTCGAAGCGATCTCGGTGTAGGCGCGGTGGTAGGCCATGCGCATGCTCACCACCGAAAGCCCGGTCAGGATGAATCCGAGAGTAACGATACAGAGCACGATCACGATCGCCGGCTTCAGGTCTTCCCGTTGCATGGCTGGTGCACTCCTTCGCGTCTTGCGCGAAAAACTGGCTTCATGCGCTCAAGACCGTGAGCGCGGAGAACCCCCTCGTTGTTTCGTATTCCTGCGCAAGCCCGCGCGCGGCGCGTGTGCGCCCACGTTGCGCGACGTTTGCGACTTTGGAGGTCGTGCGATGGGGAACGGGGGATGCTACGGCCACACGGATGTGTGCAGCCTGGCGTGCCGCTACTCGCTTACGTCGTTGCAAGTTCCTTGAGGCGCGTCATCGATTTCGCCGATGCGCGGATCGATTCGCACGTGGATCTGTTTTATCGCGAGAAACTGCGCGAAACGCGTTGACGGATACATCCGACACCGTATATTTCAGTGCTGTTCGATAGTGCTGGAGAAATAGCGATGAATGACGCAATGACTGCAGCTGAGGCAAAAGAAGAACTACGCAAGGACGCGCAGGATTTCGTCGAGATGGGAAAAGTCTCGGAGGAGACGAAGGGAAGTTTCAGTGGGGACTGGTACGACGGCGGTCTCGGCCGGTACAACATCTGAAGGGACTCGGTGCGCAGCGTGCACGCGCTGCGCACTTTTCAGGCTCACCATCTCTTCTGAAGACTGAAGCTCACCACTCTCCCGTACGGCTCCGAATTGACCGTGTCATAGCCAGCTTCGCGATCAACGAAAGGAGGCGCGGTCCCAAAAACATTGACAGCATTCAACCCAAATTCAACTTCGCTCAACAAGCCATCGCCTTTTTCCGTGCGATAGCCAATCCCGAGATCGAGCGTGGTGAACGAGTCGAACGTGGTGCCTTACTGAACTTTCAGTATCGTCATACGCGCCATCATGACCGATAGTCATGTTCGCGCCGAAACCCGGAAGATCCCAATCGCGTTGATACCAGTCCGCACTTGCTCGCAAGCGGAGCGCCGGAGGGTTTCCAACGGTGTTTACGACATTACGTGAGGGCGCAGTCTCCAAGACAGCCTGTTCGAAGCCAAGGACGTAACCGCCGTTCAATCCAAAACCAAAATTGCCGAATCGAGTATCGAGCGAGTGATCGAGCTTAACGTCGAAACCTCGTACGTGAGTCGCCGCCAAATTCCTGACTCGCAAGTCAACAATGGCCGCAATAGGAGCAGATTTACACTGCGCCACAGATCCACGGTACTCCGCGCTGCTGCAGATTGAGTCGATGCTGGATTGCAGGGGGGTGCGTGTAATGATGTCCGCCCACACATCCTCTTGCTGTAACACGTCGAAGGGCGATGGTGGACCCGGGACCACAATTCGCTGATCGTAGTCGATCGAGTAGTACGTCAATGAAAGCGTAAGGCCCCTCAATTGCCGCGGGGCGAAATCAATTCCTGCGGTCCATGTTGTGGCGGTTTCCTCCGTCAGCTCAGGATTGTTGCCTTCCCGCGCGAGCACTACGGATGTTCCGGTTGAAGACCTCGGATCGCGCAGAGACACTAAAGAAGCCGCGTTCCTAGAAGAATCATAAATATCGACAAGCTTCGGCGCTTTGAACGATGTGCCCCAGCTCGTACGAAACTTTAGCGACTCCAACGGTACCCATCGAAGCCCGATCTTCGGGTTGGAAGTGGTCCCGAAATCACTATACCGCTCATAGCGTCCCGCCAACGACAACTCGAGGCGTGGGACGGCCCGCGAATCCGACGCTTGCCCAATGAGCGGTACGGAGAGTTCCGCGAATGCGGATTCAATTGATCTACCAAAACGAGAAGCTTTCGTGACACCGCGCTTGAGATCCTCGCGACGCCATTCACCACCAACCGCCAACCTGATAGGACCGCGCGCTGTGTCGACAACACTACCATCTGCGGTGAGGTTTACAGTTCTGACGCTGGATCTTGCGTGCTCGCGTTGGGCAAACCGTATTGCATCAAGCGTTCCCGGATTTGTTGCCCGGCCATCCCCGAACGGATTGAATGCTGTCTCGGGATTTGTGTCCGCCAACGCCGTCGTCAGCGCTGTCGGATTGATCATGTTATTGCCGACGTACTCCACGCTTTCCCGGCCATATGATCCCGCCAGCTTGAGTCGCCACGTATCGCTCACGTCGGCCTTGTATCCAAACGCTCCGGACACGGAGCGAACGGTGGCGGCTATATCCACAGGACCCAAGTCGTCCAAGAAGCTGTAGCCAACAATAGCGAACGGCACCGCCGGGTAAGGATTAACGAAGAACGGATTCGTCGAAGGCACGAACAACAACTTATCAAATGGAAAGTACTGCTGCTTCATATCCCGATGGCCGAAGCGGCCTTCGGCAAAGAGTTCCATCCGCTCACCCAACTTCTGCGAGCTGCCGAAGAACAGACTATGCATGCGACGATCTGGCACGAGGTCCACATCCGCATTTTTGTTCTGAAGATTGATGCTTCCAGCAAGAAGGTCCGTCGCTGTCAGACCTGTTCCATCTTGTCCCGCGGGAATACCGAACGCCGGGACCAACGACCTGGGATCAAGTATGTTTCCTGGATTGCTCAGGTAGCTGCGATGATCGGTTCCGCCAAATGAGGTCTTATCGGCATTGGCTGCATACGAGCGGCTCGCGGCACCCAGGCTGGAGCGCTCAAAATACTGATACGAAATCAGCGCGTTGCCAGAATTCCACTTGGTACCAAAGAGCTGCGATATGAGCTTCTCGTCCGCGCCGCCGATTGCAGACCCGAGGCGCGCTTGTGTCTCGGCGCCATCAAAATCATTTCGCATGATCACGTTGACCACACCGGCGATGGCATCTGATCCGTAGAGTGCAGACGCGCCATCAGGCAGAACTTCAATGCGATCCACTGCGCTCCAAGGAATGTTGGAGACATCGACGAAGTCGCCGTCGGTGCCGGAATACGGCTGCCGCTGCCCATTCACGAGAACGAGCGTTGCTCCCGCCCCGAGCCCTCGAAGATTTGCAGCCACGCCGCGCGCAAAGTTACCTGTGCCCGTGAAATCTTCGCTCGGCCCGCCACCGAAGCTCACAGGCAACGTCTGCAACGCATCCTGCACGGTAGCGTACCCGGTCTTCTTCATCTCCCTCTTCGTCACAAACTCCAGCGGCGACATGATGTCGAGCACGCCGCGAATCAGCGTTCCCGTAACGACCACTTGCTCGAGCTTCTGGTCGCCGAACAGGTAGCGCATCGCCTCCGTCTGGTCATGCGACTCCGCACGCGTAGACGCGGCCGCGACCTCGACATGCTCAGCGACACCCGCAAGTTGCACGCGCGGATTGATCGACACGAATGAGAAGTCTTCATCGAACGAGAACTCGAGGCTCGTGCCCTTCAGCATCTGCTCGAGCGCTTCGGAGGCTTCGAGATTGCCCGCGACGGCGTTGGTCGTCGTACCGCGCACCGTGTCGGTGAGGTACAGCATCTCGATCTTTGACTGGGAGTAGTAATCCTGCAGCGTCTTCTGCGCGTCGCCCGCGGGAATATCGAAGAGGAACTTCGGGCCAGCCGCCCACGCGCACGTGCCGCTGAAGCACAACGCGATCAAAACCAGGCAAGGGGTCAAGCCTCCCTGTCGATGCCGCCGCGGATGACCCGGTTCCATGCGTTCCGCTAACCCTTCTTCAGGCTTCTGATTTCCCTGATGGCACAAAGGCCCCAGCGAAGTCTGCCACGATTACATGCGTGTGCGCGAGCGTATGTCGCGGAAATAGAACTGTGCCGCGCATAACGGGAAACACGTACTTGCACGTCAGTCTTCAAGCGGTGGTCCATTGGCGAAGCCACGCCTCCGTGCTTAGACACCCGTATAACTCCACATTGCCGCTGCCGAGACGCGCCGGCCCCGGCGCGAGTGCTTCGGCCACCTGATCTCTTTCCAGAATTCGCTCGTGTACGAGGTGCCCGTCGAGCAACAGGCTGCGGGCGAACCCGAGGTTGCGCACGAGAATGGCCTTGGCGTGCTCTTCCTGGCCGCCTTTGGTTCGTCGCGTAACGATCTGGCGGGGCACGTCGTGCTGGAAAGCGCGCCGCGCCATCGCGCGATCCCACCCGCCGCGCGTCAGCAGCCACGTCGGGATGCGCATCGCAAGCTCAAGCAGCGGTTGGGAAAACAGGGGAGTCACGAGCTCCGGATCGCCGGCCGATCCGAGCGGGTTGTAGAAGTCGGCCGGGAACAACAATTGATATGCGTGGAAGACCTTGCCGGTCGGCGCGGGCGCCGGCGCGCGCAGCCACGGGTGCACGAGGTCGGAATCCCGGCTTATGTCGTGCGCCACTTCGCGGCGAATCACCGACTTCGGCCCCAGGACGTGCTCGTCTCCCAGACTCCAGCGCTTGCCGAGCAGACCGAACTGCGCCGCTTTGCCGAGCACGCTCCAGACGGACGTGCGATCCATGCGGGCGGCGTCGAGCGCAACCTCGAACAGTGCGGGACCAACCCCATGACTCATAAGAAAGTCGCTGGCGGCGAATGACGCGCGCGAGCGATAGAAGATCTGGTCGCCGCCGTAGCCGGAGAACAAGGCGCCGGCGTCATGCTCCGCGGCGAGCTGCGCTTCGCACCGGCCTTCATCGAGATAGAAAAAGTAGTCGGCCGGGATGGCTGACTTGCGAATGCGAAGCAACGGCTCGAGGCTCAGCGCGGAATTGCGCTCTCGCTCAATGAGCTCGCAATCCCCGCCGCCGATGGCAAGCCGCGCATACTCGCGCTCGTCGGTGTTGCTGCCGCTGGAGAAGTAGTTGAGACAGGCCATCTGTGGCCGCGCAGGCGCATCCTTGAGACAAGCGAGGATAATCGACGAATCAAGCCCTCCCGATAGCAGGTGGAGGATGCTGCTATATGCAGAAGCCCAGGCGTGAACGCAATCGCGCGTCGTTAGCCGCAGCGCAGCGGCGGCTTCCGCGGGGTCTTCGATCGCATCCGTGCGGGCGACTTCGAGCAGATTCCAATAGAAGGCGCGGCTGACGCGGCCGTCACGATGCTCCACGCACTCCCCGCCCAGCACCTGCGTAACTTCGTTGAGGCCTGTCGCGTGAACCTGAAGCTGTGACCGGCAGAGCGTGGCGGCAACGTATTTCCAGTTCACCGAGAACGTGTTGCCGCCAAGCTGCGACACATCTTCCATGCGGGAGAAATAGACGTGCACGCCCGCAAGGCGCGCCGTGAAGCACGGCAAGGCTGCGGTGGGGTCACGCAACACTCGCGTAACGAGCGCTGCTTCGTCGTGAAGGAACGCGACGTAGCGACCCCAATACCTCTCCACCAGGCGCCGTCCGCCGCTCGCAGCAATCTTCAGCGACTCGTCGTCGGGCAATGCGAGCGGCGCGCTCGTCGACACAGCGTCACCGTCGTGCTCGCCGCCGCGCTTGCTGCCCCGCTGAAAGAGTTTGCCGAGAACGACGCCGGCGTTGTCGTGAAGGCAATACGGCTCACTTGAACCGGCGCGCACGTCCGCGCAGAACACCCTCAGGCCCTTGCGGTCGAGCACGGCGCCCCACTCCGCAGAGCTGGCACGCAGTCGCTGGCAGAGAACGCCGGCGCTTTCGCGCGCGGCGAAATCGGCATCGTCCCAGACGAACGCGACGTATCGGAACACGAACCCTGTGTCCTGGTCCTGGTTTCAGACTGCGAGAATTGGCGTATAGCGCCGAACGTATTCCGGCGCGTCGTTAAAGATGACGTGGCCTTCCTGCACCCAGCAGTGAGCCCCGAACGGGCCCGTCTGCACCCCGATGACGCAGGTGGGGAACTGGCGGTAGTAGGAAAGGAATCGCGTTAGCGCCAGCGAGTCGTAGAGGCACGCGTCCTGCGCCCCGAAGAGCAGCGGCCGCAGGCGGATGAACGCCTCCGTGGCCCGGCGCGCCACCTCGATGTCGAAGCGTTCGCCGCGCGCAACGGCGCGCGCCTTGCGCCGGAGCACTCCCGAGACGACGGCACGAATAGGTAGAAGCCGCAAGCCCAGTGCCGTTACCGCGGAGGCGACGAGGAAACGCGCCACGTCAGTGAACGTCACCCTGGGCCGCCACTCGAGATCGGGCTCCACGAGCGGCGCAGAGGCCTGCGCCATCTTGAGGGGCCGGGCCTCCTTGCCAATGGCCGGGTCGGTGGTGAGCATGCCGGCCGCGAGCATTTTCGACAGCACGGCGTCCGCCCGGAGGTTCGGTGATCGCACATCGGCCCCGGCAGGCGGCGGGCTCGCGCCAATGAGGGGCCAGCCCTTCACGCGCGCGGCGAGCGTGCTCATCTGCTCGCGCGCCACGCCTATATATTTGTCGCGCTCCAGATCGAGGAGCACAACATGGTCTTCGGTAACGCAGGGATAGACGTGAGGTGCGAGAAAGTAGCTCTGCATCGGTCGACCTAGGTCCCACAGGCGGTGGATCATCGTCAAGCACGAATGCGGGCCCGCGCCGCATCCATCCGGCTTTCATTTAGACTTACCCGTGATCACAAAGACGCGCACCACGGCGATTTCCGTGGTCCGGCCGTTCATCGCGGGTGCGCACTCTGCCACAACCGTGCGGGGCCCGGCGTCAGGGAATGTCCTGGCGTCATGCGGCGTTCATTGCCCGGTGAGTGGCGCCGGGCGGACCTGCCTTTGTGGCGTATGTCCGCCGGCTGACTATATGCCTCAACGCCCCAGACAAGGAGAGAGGAGCCACATGATGAGTCAATGGATGCGGGCAGCCGGTGCCACTTCGCTTCTGCTGCTGCTCGCGGCATGCGCCAGCCCGCGCGCCACATTTCCAATTCAACAATACGTGCCCACCACCGCCGCGCTGCTGCCTCTCGGGCAGCTGCACCTCAGCAACACCGAGCTGCGGCTCGATGGGCTCGACGGCCAGATGAAGCTGGAGTACGTGGGCATCATGCCGGAGAGCGCGGGCGCCGACATGGCCGGCTCAACGGTCTACCGCGTGAAGAACGCCGAGGCATACTTCCGGAAGAATGTCGGCAAGAACGCCTTCTGCTCCGAAGCGCCTCTCTGGGTGGCCGTGAACAGCGCCAACGGCGCGCCCTCGTGGAGCACGGAGATCTGGGTGGGGCTGCTCACGCTAAAGGACTGGGCCCGGTTCACCCATGCCGCGGACCGCGTCTGCATTGGCGGCGATTACGTGCGCGCGGCGGGCTGACACCTGCGCCGGGGGCCGCCTTGGCGATTCATATTGGCACCATGGGGGCCGAGAGCAACGCGAGCGCCGCGAGGCTCAGCGTTCCTGCTTCTTACCCGCGTCGTACTCCGCGACCAGCTTCGGCGGCGCCACCATGCGCCATGCGCGCCGGATGAGGTCCGGCAGCGCCGTGCGCCTGACCTTATCGAGGCGTATGAGGACCATGGGGTAGTTGAGGTAATGGTCTGTCACGAAGAACACGTCTGGGTCGGCCTGCAGAAGAATCTGCCGGTCGAGGAAGTCACAGCGCAACGCGAGCGCGCCCTCGGCCTCGGTGCGCAGGCGGCACATGATGCGCCCCTTCACCTTCAGCGACGGCGTGCCGTAAGACGTGGACTCCTCCACTCCCGGCAACTTGCGCGCGACCTCGCAAACGCGCCGATACTCCGGCCCGGGCCGCGTGTGCGTCTGGAGCACCACCTTTCGCAGCTTCGGAAGTGCCGGTGCCGCGCGCTTTGCGCTGCCCCGCCTCCGTTTCGTTGCTCCTGCCCGCTTCGCCACGTTTGCCCCCACTCAAACGATGGCCAAAGTCTGCACGCCCACGAACTCCGAATGAACTCGCGTGCCGCCATTCTCCAGCAGCAGCGTGATCACGTCTCGCAGGTTTGCGCACAGCTCATCCAGCGATTCCGCCTGTGTGTAAGCACCGGGGAAGCCGGGCACGAACGCGAGGTAAAGCCGCGTTTCCGGGCAACGGTGGATCACCGCCGTGAACGTGCGCGACGAACGCCTGTTTTTCCGCGACTCTGGCATTGGCTCTCCTCCTCTCCTTGCATATCCACGCGAGACCGACGGCCCGCGCCCCCTGCTGCCGTCGGGGGACATCTTTCGGGGTTACGGCCGGGCGCGGCCCGTCGGTGTGGGCAGAGTGCCCGAGGGCGCCGGCGAACCCCATGCGCATATCTGTGGCAAACACCCAGATTTGCCGGCACCGCCGCAATTGGCGCGACGCTTCGCGTGAAACGCGCGACTGCACGGGGCGAAAGGGCGAGACAGCCGCAGCGCGCGGAGCAATGATGGAGTCATGGACCAGACCCGCTTGAACGCCGATGCGCCGCAGGCCCTCACGGTCGATCGCTTCGCAACGCCCATCGGCGAGATGTACGCCGTTGCGGACGAGCGCGGCCGGCTGCGCGCGTTCGCGTGGGTCGATCACGAATCGCGCGGCATTCAGCAACTGCGGCAGCAGTACGGCGCGCGCATGAGCATCCAGGAAGGTAGCGCGCCCGCAATCGTCAGGAGAGCGATCGACGATTATTTCAACGGCGACCTGCTCGCCATCGATCGCATCGAGTGCGCCACGAACGGCACGCCATTCCAGCAGTCGGTGTGGAGCGCGCTGCGCTCAATTCCCGCCGGCCAGACGCTGAGCTACGGCGCGCTCGCCGTGCGCATCGGCAACCCGAGTGCCGTGCGCGCCGTCGGCCTCGCGAACGGCTCCAATCCCATTGCAGTCGTAGTGCCATGCCATCGCGTCATGGGCACGGATGGCTCGCTCACCGGCTACGGCGGCGGGCTCGAGCGCAAGCGATGGCTGCTCGCGCACGAAGGGGTGAAGGGCGTGCTGGGAAACACGCCGACGTCGCTGTTCTAGCGGCTAGTGCGTAGCTGCCGCGAACAGCTTCACGGGCAACTTCGCCGGCCCATGGCCAATGGTCGTCATCCACGGCTCGACCTCACCCGCAGATTCGAACCGCTCGACGTGCTCGACGATGGCTCCCAGCAGCGCCTCCGCCTCGAGCAGCGCCAGCACGCGGCCTACGCACGCGTGCACGCCGTAACCCCAGCCCACGTGCCCGCGATTGTCCCGCTTGATGTCGAAGCGATCCGGGTCTGCCCACTTGCGCGGGTCGCGATTCGCGGCGGCAAACATGAGCCCGCAGCGCTCGCCCTTGCGGGATCACAATCCCGTCGATCTCGACATCGCGCACGGCGATGCGCCCCGCCATGCGTGACGGCGAATCCCACCGCAGGCTCTCGTCGAACGCCGCGCGCAGCAGCGTCGGGTCTGACCGCAGCAGCTGGTACTGATCCGGAAACTCGCAGAACGCGCGGATGGCGTTCGCCATCGTCATCACGGTGGTATCGGCAGCGGCCGAAAGCAGAATCCCGACCATCAGCTTCGCCTCGGCCTGCGTGAGCTGACCCCGGTCGGCCGCAAGATACATCTCCATCCCCAGGCTGTCGGGCGCAAGGTTCTCCCGGTTGCAGCACATCTCGGCCCATTCGATGACGGGCCCGGTGTCCTTCATGGCCTCGTGGAACAGCTCGTTCATCGGGCCCATCGTCGCCCACACCATGTTCCCGAAGGCATACATGTGCTCGCGCCCTTGCAGCGGCACGCCGAGCAGGTCCGGCAGCACCTTGTAGATGAACGGCTGTGTGATCTCCGCCACGGCATCGATGGTCTCGCCGCTCTTCTGTTTCACGCGCGACACCAGCGCCTGCGCATCCGCACGGAAGGCATCCGCCATCTTGTTCAGCGCCTTGGGCGACAGCGCCGTCGCAATCACCGAGCGCACGGCCGTGTGCTTCGGCGGATCGTCGCGTCAGCAGAAACTCCGGCCGCACCGAATTCGGGTCGTGCCACGGCCGCGAGGTCGAGGAGAACGTGCTGCCAGTCCGCAAGCCCCTCGGACACATGCTCATAGCGCGCGAGCACGCGTGATGTTCTCGCGCGCCAGCTTCACCACCGGCGCCATCTCGCGCAGGCGGTCGTCCACCGCGCGCGCGTTGCGCACGGCCTGGCGCTGAAGAGGTCCTCGTCGCGTCACGAACGCTTCGGTGGTCATCGCGAGTCTCCCGTCGGATCTTCCGTTTCCAGGCGTGCGCAGCGGCGGGCGCAGACGTGTCGCCGTCTGCGCACGATCCAGCCGGAGGTCGGGATCGTAGAAGTGGCTGCCGATGATCAGCACGTCCTTGTCTCGCGAAGCGCTCGCACGAAATCCAGGCGCGTGCGCGCGCCCGTGCTCCTTGTCCATGTCGAAGTTGCCGTGGCGCGTCCGGGTCGGCGAGCTGGATCGGGTGATGCATCATGTCGCCGGTGATCACGGCCTTCTTGCCGCGCGACTCGGATGAGCACGCTCACGTGCCCGGGCGTGTGGCCCGGCGTGGGGAACAGCGACACTTCATCCGTAATCCTGAAGTCCGGCCCGATGAAATCGACGAGCCCGGCTTCGATCACCGGGTCGATGGCGTCGTGCAGGTGATCGAAGTCGTGATAGCCGCCGGTGTCGCGCAGGTGCTCCCAGTGGTCGAACTCCTTCTTGCCGAAGAGATAGCGCGCCTGCGGGAACGTGGGCACCCACTTGCCGTTCACCAGCTGCGTGTTCCAGCCGACATGATCGAAGTGCAGGTGCGTGCACAGCACGTCGTGTGATCGACTGCGGCCGGGAAGCCCGCCACGCGCGAGGTCCTCCAGGAACGTCGTCTGCAGGTTGCAGAACACGTCGTACTCGCGCTTGCGATCCGCGCCGATGCAGGTGTCGATCATCACCGTCTTGCCGCGCGAGCGCAGCACGAAGCACTGGAAGGAGATGATCATCTTGCCTTCGCGGCGTCGCGAAGTGCGGCACGCAGCCACTGGTACTGCTGCACGAACTCGGCGGTCGCGTCCGGCAGCAGCATGGACGATGTCGTCTTCGCAGGCGTTCACCTCGACGATGCGCGCGACCTCGACGTCGCCGATCTTCCAGTGCTTGATGTTTTCTGCGGCCATGCTGAATTCTCCGGACTCATTACTCTTACCGGGCCTGGCCTCGGGGCCTCCCGCTCAGGCGGAACGCGCGTACGGCAGCTCGATCGGCTTCGGCGGCGGCGCGGCCGCAGCATCATGTCCGCCGCCTTCTCGGCAATCATCACCACCGCCGCGTTGGTGTTGCCGCCGACGATGCTCGGGAATACCGAAGCATCCGCCACCCGCAGCGCCTCGCACGCCGTGCACGCGCAGCTGCGCATCCACAACGGCGTTCGCATCCGGCCCCATGCGGCAGAGCTGCAGGGATGATGCACGGTGGAGGCGCGCGCGGCGCACGTAGTCGACGAGCCCCTCTTCGGTCTGCACCGCCGGCCCCGGCTGCACTTCGAGCGCCCGATAGCGCGCGAACGAGCGGCGCGGCGACGATGCGGCGCGCGAGCTTCAGGCCCCGCAGCAGCGGGCCGAGTCTGCCGGGTCGCCGAGCAGGTTCGGATCGACGAGCGGCGCCGCGCGCGGATCGGCGCTCGCGAGGCGTACGCGGCCGCGGCTCTTCGGATACAGGCCCACGATGCTGATCGCGAAGCCATGCCCGAGCGGAAACGGAAACGTGTTCGCGATTGCGCCGCGCCGGCTGGAACACCATCTGAAGGTCGGGCCGGTCGAGCTCGCGGCTGCGTGCGCACGAAGGCGTTGGCCTCGAACACGTTGCTGGCCAGCGGCCCGCTGCGGAACAGCGCGTATTCGAGCAGGTTCACCAGCGCCGCGCGGCGCGCGCGCAACGAGATGCCGTAGGACTCGGTGTTGCTCATCTCCATGAGCAGCGCCGCGGCGAGGTGGTCGTGGTAGTTCGCGCCGACGCCGGCAGGTGCTGCTTCACCTCGATGCCGTGCGCGCGCAGCGCTTCGCCGATCGCCGATGCCGGAGAGCATCAGCAGCTGCGGCGAAAGGATGGCGCCGGCGGCAGACAACGACCTCGCGGCGCGCGCGCGAGTTGCCGTGCTGTGCCGGCCGTCGCTCAGCACGCTCGACCCCGATGGCGCGGCCGTTCTCGATCACGACGCGCGCCACGCGCGTGCTCGTGAGCACCGTGAGATTGGCGCGCTGCCGCGCCGGCTCGCAGATAGGCCGTGGCGGTCGAAACGCGCCGGCCGTCGCGAATGGTGCCCTGGCGCGGCCCGTAGCCCTTCCGGGTCCGGGCCGTTGAAGTCGTCGTTGCGCTTGTAGCCGAGCGACTCGCATCGCCTCGAGAAACGCCGGCGATCATCGGGTTCGGCCGCTTGATGTAGCTTCACGTTCATCGGCCCGCCCTGGCCGTGATACGGCGAGCCCGGGTAAGCTCTCGTTGTTCTCCGAGCGCAGGAAGTACGGCAGCACTTCCTGGTAGCTCCAGCCCGGGTTGCCGGCCGCGGCCCAGTCGTCGAAGTCCCGCGGCTGGCCGCGGAAATACACCATGCCGTTGATCGAGCCGGAGCCGCCGACCACGTGCCCGCGCGGCACCGGGATGCGCCGGTTGTCGAGCTGCGGCTGCGGCGCCGTCATGAACCGCCAGTTGAGCTTCGGCGTGCGCGATGGCCGCGCCCACCGTGGCCGGGATGTGGATGAACGGATGCGTGTCGTCGGGCCCCGCCTCGATCAGGCCCACGCGCAGGCTCGGGTCCTCCGACAGCCGGCTCGCCAGCACGCAGCCGGCCGTGCCGGCGCCGACGACGAGATAGTCGAACGCGTCGTTGTCGTTGCCGCTCATTGCTGGCCCGCGCGCCTACCGCGCCGCCGACACCGCGATGTCCGACAGCTTCTGCCAGCGCTCGATGTTGTCGTCGGAGTTCATCACGCCGGTGGAAAGTCCGACGAATGTCATGTCGAGCTCCGGGTCGACCCAGAAAAGCGTGGTGCCGGCGCCGTAGTTGCCGAAAGTGTCCGGCGAGGTGAGCGTGCCGAACAGCGCGTTGCCGATCTGCTCGCCGCGCAGCGAGAACCCGAGCCCGATATACGCCGGCATCACCGTCCCAGCCGCGCTGTTCGGCAGGCGCTTGTAGACCTCGTTCGGCTTGTCGCCCGTCCAGTACTGGCGGGCGCGCTCGAGCATCGTGCGGCGAGACGATGCGCTCGCCGTCGAGCTCGCCGCCGCGCCTCAGCATCTCGGCGAAGCGGTACATGTCCGACAGGCGTCGACACGATGCCCACCCAGGGCATCTCGCGCGTCCTCTTCCTCGAACGCGCCGTTCGGGCCCGAAATTGCTGTGGCCGAGGTGGTCGATCGCCGAGTTGCCGCGGAAGTCCGGCACCAGGTGCCGCTTCTTCAGATCGCTTGCGCAGGCCGACGGAGGTGTCCTTCATGCCGAGCGGATCGAGCATGTCTTCCTGAACCATCTGCCGGTAGGAGCGCTTGGCCGGGTCGAGCCGCCGCACGGCCTCGCCCATCATGCGCGTGATTCACGAGCGGCGAGTAATCCACGCGCACGCCCGGTGGCTCGACGGGGAACACGTTCGTGCAGATGGCGGCGATCATTTCATCGAGCCGGTCGATGTACATGCCGGCTTGCGGCGTGTAGACGCTCGGCATGCCGGACTGGTGCGTCATCAGATGAAGAAAAGTGATTGGCTCGCGCCCGCGCCCCGCGAACTCCGGGACCACGTCGACCACCTTCGTGGTGAGCGCGAGCTGCCCGCGCTCGATGGCGCGGAACATGAGCACGTTCGTGAACGACTTGGTGACGGAGAACAGGCTGAAGACGGAGTCTTTGCGCACCGGCCGCGTGCGCGCCTCGTCGGCATGGCCCACGGCCTCGTAGTAGCCCACTTCGCCGTGCCGCGCGACGATGAGCACGCCGCCAAAGTAGCGGCCCCTGGCGATGTCCGCTTCCATGACGGACTTCAGGTGCCGCAGGCGATCGCCATCCAGGCCCTTGTGCTCCGGGTTCCCCATCGATCCACCCCCTCGAATAGACGAAGGTGACTCTAGTCGAAAAGCCCGTCAGCCGGACGCCCGCGCCGCCCGGAGCGTCCGCAAGGCGGCGGCGGGAGCGTCAGCCGCCGAACGTGTATCGGAGCTCCAGGCCGTAGGTGTCGGGCTGCGACGGTGAGCCGACGTCGACGCCCGGCGCGCCGAAGCGCGAGGAGTTGAAGTCCTGCCAGTAGAACTCGTCGAGCAGGTTGCGGCCCCAGGCCGTCACGGTCCAGTTCTCGCCAACGACGGAAAGGCGCAGGTCCACCAAGCTCACGGGGTCGCGCACGTCGATGTTGTCGGGGTACCAGTACCGCTTGCCGGCGCGGTTGTAGTCCGCGCGCACGCGGCCGGTGAGGCGCCCGAGCGGGAACTCGAACTGCGTGCCTGCGGCAAAAGACGACTTCTGCGTTCTGGGCGTGCGGTTGCCCACCGCCGCGGGCACGGTGAGCGACGTATCCAGCGCATCGATCTTCGAATCGAGCAGGCCGAGCGAGCCATACACCATCCAGCCGCGCGTCAGCTGCGCCTGGGCTTCGACCTCCGCGCCCTCGAACCGCACCTTCGAGAGGTTGTCGATCACCTGCGCGCCACCGGCGTTCAGGTCGAGATAGAAGAACTGGTAGTGGTTGCTCTTCGATTTGAACACCGCCGCGTTGAGCCGCAACCGGTGGTCGAGCCACGTGGACTTGTAACCGAGCTCATAGCTCTTCAGCGTCTCGGCCTCGAACGGCCGGCCGCCGATGCCATTGAAACCACCTGAGCGGAAGCCCGTGCCATAGGTGGCATAGGCGAGCTGGTCGTCCGTGAGCTTGTGCGAAAGCACCACGCGCGGCTGCACCTTGTCGAAGCCGATGCTGCGGGTGGCGCCATTGGGCGTGCCGGCGTCCGTCTGCTCGCGCTCGTCCCGGTCGTAGCGGAGCGAGACGCCGAGCGTCGTACGCTTGGTGAAGTCGTAATCGACCTGGCCGAACACCGAGTACGCGTCGTTGTCGTTCGACTCGTTGTTGGTGATCAGCGGAATCGGCGGAATCGCGGGAATGAGCAGGTTCGCGATCGTTACGAGATCCCGCTTCGTGTTCACGTAGAACGCGCCCGCTATCCAGCGCAGCGGCGCGTCGTCGGGCGAGGTGAAGCGCAGCTCCTGGCTCAGCAGCTTCACGTCGAGTATCTGGCGCTGGTCCGCCTGCGGCCCGAGGCCGAAGATGCCGTTGGGGCAATCCACGGGGTTGCAGAAGTCGAGGTCGCCGAAGTACTCCTCGGACAGATCGGTGTACGCGGAGATCGACGTGAGCGTGCCGGCCCCGCCCTTCCACTCCACTTTCACCGAAGCGTCCAGGATGTCACGGTCGCTGCTGCCGAGGATGTCGGAGTTGGGAAACACCTTGCGGTTTGAGTTGTTCGCGGCGGCGGGATTCATGGAGGCATCCGTCACCGCGCCGCCGTCTATGTTCGAGTACGCGAGGCGAGCGTCGATCTCCAGCGCATCGGTGGCCTTCAGCAGCAGGCGGCCGCGCAAGTCCTTCGACGTGAAGAAGTCGACCTTCTCGTCGAGGAACACGTTGTCTACGTTGCCGTCCGCGTCGGAGTAAGCGCCCGAGACACGGAACAGGGCCTTGTCCTCGACGATGGGGCCGGACACCGCGCCACTCACGCTGCGCAGTTCGCCCGAGCCCACACCCGCCTGCACCCAGCCGTCGACTTCGTTCGACGGCGCCCGGGTGACGATGTTGATGGCGCCGCCGATGGCGTTCCGGCCGTACAACGCGCCTTGCGGACCTTTGAGCACTTCGATGCGCTCGATATCGAACAGCTCCATGCGCAGCTGCTTCTGGCTGTTCTGTGGCACGCCATCCACCACGATGGCGACGGGCGAATCGGCGTTGTTGATCTGCGAGACGCCGCGCACGGAGACGAAGCTGTTGCCGATGGTGAACGACTCGTCGTAGGTCACGTTGGGAATCATCGGCAGCACGTCGCGCGTGCTCGAAACGCCGCGAGCTTCGATCTCCTTGTCGCTGAGCGCGGTCACCGCAACCGGAACATCCTGTAACAGCTGCTGGCGGCGCTGGGAGGTGACCACCACCTCTTCCAGCGCCACACTCTCCGCCGCCTGCGCAATGGCGATCACCGGCACCAGCGACAACGCGCTCGCCACCGCGAGGCGTACGGCAAGATTTCGATCCCCGGATGTCTGCATGGCAGTCGCTCTCATGGTTGTTCTTTCGTTGCCTCGATGGGCACAAAGGGCTCGTCGAACCCGAACGCCGCGGGTCCCCACACCGCCAGCGCACGCTCGCTGCGCAGGAGCGGCGGAACGCTGGAGCCGACCACGCGCACGCGCTGGCCGTACTTCAGGTTCTCCGTGGTGATGGGCTCACAGGTATCGCGGTCGAGAATGGAGATGAGGTCGGGCACGATGGCGACGGTGCGCTCGCCCTGCCGTGCCCGCAGGAATTCGTTGCGGAAGGCCACTTCGATGCGGCTGCGGCCCGCGAGATCTTCCACGACGACATGGCCCGTGGCCCAGCCCCGGGTCGTCTCCCGGCGCAGGTCCACGATCTTGCCTTCGAACAGCGAGCGGAAATGCTCGTAGTGAGGGATGGCGTGCAGGGTCGCCCGTAGCGCCTCGAACGGGTCGCGCTGCTCGCGGCGCGCCGCGCCGATGGCGCGGCCGATGCGCAGCGCGAGACTCAGCGTGTCCCGCACGGCCACTTCCTTTACGGCGCGGCCGCTCATGGGATAGATCGCGAGCATCGCAAGCCCGCCCATCGGCACCACCACGGGTCGCGCGAGCTTCTCCACGCGATGGTTGTCTTCGGCTTCGATGAGCACCGTGTCGAGGTTCTCGTCGCACATGACCATCGGCGCGGCCTTCTGGCCGAGGATGTTGAAGCTCACCATCTGCAGCTCGGGGAAGGCGCGGCCCATGCCGTCGGCATCCACAACGGGCAAGCCCAGGTGCGCGGCCATGGCGGCCGGATACAGCGCATTCAGGCCACCTATCTCCGCAGGCATGATGGCCGTCGCCCTGCGGCCGAGCCGGGCTTCGAGCGTGCGCAGCGCCTTCTCGCCTTCGGGAAAGCCGATGATCTTCTCGATGATG
Organism: uncultured Gammaproteobacteria bacterium; assembly: GCA_963837755.1. Taxonomy (GTDB): domain Bacteria; phylum Pseudomonadota; class Gammaproteobacteria; order Steroidobacterales; family Steroidobacteraceae; genus JADGHX01. The sequence continues at coordinate 167,996 of CAWIOP010000001.1, forward strand.
ACGGTGGGCGCACCCATGCCGGCCATCGGCACCACGAGCGCGTCATCGTCCAGATCATCCACGGACACCACTTCCGCCGGGCCGTTTCGCTTCAGCGCCTGCTCCAGCAGCAGCCGCCCCACGTATGGGTCGCCGCCGCCCCCGGTGCCGAGGAAGGCGGCCCCGCGGGCGAAGTCACGAGCGTCTGATACGTCGATGCGCATTTAGCCTTCCGCGAACAACGACAACTCGCCCACGGCCTTCACGCGCACGCGCACCGCACCGCCCGGCAGGTATTGAAGGGGCAGCTCTTCCACTTCGACGACGCGCACGGTGTCGCTGCGCGCGCCGGCCTCTGTAGCGCGGGCCGACGCCATGCGCTTCGCCTGAGCAAGCGTTCGGTCGCGGCCCTCGCGGTCGTAGGAAAAAACCTGGTCCACTTCGCCGCCGACCTGGGCGATGGCGGCACCGACGGCGTTCGCAACGCCGGCGTTCTGCGGCACGATGATCTGCGAGGCGCCACGGATGTCCCGATGCGCCAGGATGCTGCCGCCGCCCACCAGCACCACCGGCACATTGCTGGCCGAGATCTTCATGCGGTCGATGGCGTCCTCGAGCATCGCGCGCAGGGTCGCGAGCGCGTTGTCGACGAGCGCGGCGTCGAGATCGGCCACGGCCGCCTGTTTGCCGATGGACGCTTTGCCCGCGGCCACCGCGATATCGGTTGCCGTGAGCGTTCCGCCCCCAAAGACGAGCGCCTCTTCGAGCAGCCGGAAACCGACCGAATCGGGCCCGACGGTCACTTGCCCGCCCTGCGTGCGAACCCGGCTACCTCCGCCGAGGCCCACCGACAGCACGTCGGGCATGCGGAAGTTGGTGCGCACGCCGCCGACATCCACGGCAATCGCGCTCTCGCGCGGGAAGCCGTTCACCAGTACGCCGACATCGGTGGTGGTGCCGCCGATATCGACAACGATTCCGTCCTCGATGCCGCTCAGGAAGCCGCCGCCCCGAATGCTGTTAGTTGGGCCCGACGCGAATGTCAGCACCGGAAAGCGGCTCGCCAGCAGCGGCGACATGAGCGTGCCGTCGTTCTGGCTCACGTAGAACGGGCACGCCAGGCCCAGCGTGCGCAGCGACTCGCCAAACGAGCGGATCACTTCATCCGCCATCGTGGCCAGCGAAGCGTTCATCACCGTGGCGTTCTCGCGCTCGAGCAGCCCGATGCGCCCGATGGCGCTGGAGAGCGTGACCGCCGTGCCCGGTGCAATCTCCTCGATGAGGTCGCGAACCGTGAGCTCCTGCGCATCGTTCACCGGCGCGAACACGGTGGAAACGGCGATGGAGCGGATGCCCGCCTTCTTCATGCCCTCCACGACGCGCCGGATCTCGTCCAGGTCGAGGCGCGCAATGTGCGTGCCGTCGTAGTTGTTGCCGCCCCGAACGATGACGGCCTGCCCTTCCACGACCTCCTGCAACCGCTGCGGCCAATCGGCGAACGGTGGCAGGCTGGTGGTTGCCGGAGCGGCGACGCGGATCACGCCCACCGGCGCGAGCGAGCGCCCCTGCACGAACGCGTTGGTGAAATGCGTGGTGCCGATCATCACGGCGCTGATGCGGCCTGCCGCCACCCCGGCCTGGCGCATCACTTCGGCGAGCGCCGCGCGCACGCCCGAACCGACATCGGCCGTCGTGGGCGACTTGCAGGCGGCCAGCACATCCCGGCCACTCATGATGACGGCGTCGGTGTTCGTGCCACCGACATCGACTCCAACGCGTAGCGCCGCGCTCGGCATGTGCCTCAACTTTCGAGATCCGCCCGGATGTGGGCGGCTGTATAGGTACGCCGTGGCTTCTGTGACGCCAATGACGTTGCCGGGTAGGTGTGCCCGCGCGCGGCGGGTAGGGGTGAGCCGTTGGGCGAATGAGTGCCGCCCGCTACCGCGGACGTGCACCGGGCGGGCTCACGGAAGGCGCCAGCTGCACGGCTTCCGTGCGTGTGCTCACGCCGAGCTTCGTGAAAAGATTCTTGAGATGGAATTTCACCGTGTTGTCGGAGACGCGCAGCGCGCGCGCGATGCTCTTGTTCGACAACCCTTCGGCCAGCAGGCGCAGCACTTCGCGCTCGCGCTCGCTCAGGTTGTTGCTGCCGGTGGCGCTGGCGGGAACGCCTATGCTGTCGTGAACAGACTGCAGGAACCTGTCCCGCACACGCGGGGCGTCGGCATGGAAAGCGGTAACGTCCGCGTTCTCCAGCAGCGGCCGCAACTCTTCGCCAAATTCGCAGAACATCTGGCGGAATCCCTCGTGCATGGCGGCGTTCACCGCGGCATCGAAGGCGCGCCCGGCGATGTCGCGCTCGCCGAGCCGGTGCGCCGCCAACGCTTCGATGAGCCGCGCCTGAATGCCCTGGCGCAGGTGGCGCGACGAGCGGCACTCGTCCGCGAGCCGTACCGCGGCGTCTGAGGCGATTCGGGGCTGCCCGCGCGCGAGCGCGAGCCGCGCCAGCGCCAGTGACGCACGCAGGCGCAGGCGCGGGGATGGCTCACGCACCTGTCCGGCCGTGAGCGACGCCTCGAGCGCCGGCACCGCGCGGTGTTCGATCGTGCCGGCGGCAATATGAGCCTGCAGATTCAGCAGGTCCGCAAAACGGATCAGGCGCTCGAGATCGCGTCGCATGCCCATCTCGCGCGCCCGCTGCGCAAACTCGTGGGCCGCCGCCGGCCCCGTCCGGCTGAGCGCGATCGCGGCCGACGTTTCATAGGCGGCGGCCAGCATCTCGAACCAGTTCTCGCCTTGCTCCAGCGCCGGCAGCGCGGTTGCGAGCAGGCTCTGCGCTTCTTCCAGGTCGCCACGCTGGTAAACAGTGGCGGCCAGCGCCGACGCGGCCACAGCCTCGGTCTCCGTGTTGGGCCCGGTGGTGTCGCGCGCGAGTGCCCACGCCTGGCGCAGCGTGGCCTGCGAGTCTCGCAGCCGGCCGCTCTCGAGAAGAATGCGGCCCTGATGCACGTACACGAACACTTCACCGAAGAGCGAGCTCATGCGGCGGTAGTGCACCACCGCCTCGTCGCCCGTTGCCAACGCAGCCTCGAGCTCGCCACGCTCGTACTGAAGCGCGCACAGCATGTTCGCGAACGCGCCGCGCAGCGGTGTGTTGTCGGACGGCACGCGGTCGACCAGTGCCTGAAAGCGCGCCACGTACGGCTCGTCGCATGCCGTGTCGCTGTAGCGATCCACGCCCACGCGCATCAGCTCCACTTCCATCTCGAGGAATTCGTCGTCGCTCGGCAGATGCATGGCCCGCAGGCGCTCGAGCTCGCGATACGACTCATCCGGGCGGCCCAGCTTCGCGAGCATCAGGATTCGCGCGAGCTGCGAGCGCGGATAGTCGCGCATGACCTCGGGCGAGATGAACAGCAGGGCATTGCGGCTCAGCCCCACATGGCCGGTCACGATCAGCTGCCAGCCTCGGGCGCGCTCGAACAGCTCGGCGAGCAGGCGGTCGTCGCCCGTGGCGAGCGCATGGCGAACGGCTTCCGCGTGATGCCCGGCCTCGAAGAACCATTCCGCCGCGCGCCGGTGCAGGCGCTCGCCGAGGCCCTCGCGTTCCCGCGCCAATTCCACGGATGCAAGCTCCGCGAGCAGGCGGTGATAGCGAAACCAGCGTTCGTTGCCGTCCCAGATGACGACGAGCAGGTCCTTGCGCTCCAGCGCCGCGATGGCTTCGCGCACCGGCAGGTCGCTGCACAGGGCATGCGCGAGGGCTTCCGAGAACCGGTCGACAATGGCCGTGCGCAGGAGAAATTCGCGCTCCGCCGGCGTAAGACTCTGCAGAATCTGGTCCGCGACATAGCGATTCAGGTCCGCCGCGGGGCGCGCCAAGGCCTCCCGCACACGTTCGGTGCTCCAGCCGCTGGCCAGCCAGTCCCGCACGGCGGCGAGCGCGATCGCCCAGCCATCTGTGCCCTTCGCGATGCTCTGCACGTCGTCTTCGGGCACGGAGCCGGCATTGCGCTCGAGCAGCGCGCGCGTTTCATCGAGCGTGAAACGAAGCTGGTCGCCGGCCAGCTCGACGCAGGTGGCGCGCAGCGCGCGGTCCGCAGTGGCGAACGCCGGCCGCTCACGGGCGGCAATTACAAAGCTGACGCGTGAGCCGAGGCCGTGGATGAGGCTCACGAGCACGGCATCGACCGTTCCACTCCGCAGGCGGTGGTAGTCGTCGAGCATCACCACCGTTCGACCGCCCGAGCGCTGCACTGCCTGATTGAGCACGGCGATGAGAGACGACACCGGCACGTCCGGGAACCCGCGTTCGGCCGCCGGGCCCAGGTGGCCCACGTCGATTCCGGCCGCCGCAAGGGCGGCGGTGAGATAGGCCATGAATTGCAGCGGCTCGGAGTCGTCTTCATCCAGAGACAGCCACGCCGTGCGCACGCGCTGGGCCGTGAGGCTACGTTGCCACTCCGCCAGCAGGCAGGTTTTGCCGAAGCCGGCGGGAGCATGCACCAATGTGAGACGCGCCCTCAGCGCGGCAGGCAGGCAGCGGCGCAGTCGCTGGCGGGCGATGAGGCGCTCGGTAGGCGCCGGCGCCTCGAGCTTGGTTCGAATCAGCCACACGGCGGGTCGGCTCCTGCAGGGCGAGCGGGACTATGCCCTACAGGGGAAATGCGCCTCAAGTTTCTGTTGAGTCGGCCATGGCAGGTTGTCAGCGCAAGCGGTGTCTCACTCGCAGAGGGCCTTGGCGGGGACCGGCCGTGTCGAGTGAGCCATCGCGTGCGCAGGCGCCACGCCTCCGAATCCCGAAGAGGCATTACTGCGCCGCTGACGCCGCCCCTGACAGCGCATTGAGCCGCGCGATTCGCACCCGCGCGGGCGGGTGTGAGTCGTAGAACGCCGAGTGAATGCGATCTGGCGTCAACGTGGACGCATTCGAGCGGTAGAGCTTGACCAGCGCATCGGCCAGCTCACGCGCATTTGCATGCTTCGCGGCGAAGTCGTCAGCCTGGAACTCGTGCCGGCGTGACCACCAGGCCCCGATGGGCGTAATGAAATAGGTGAATGCCGGCGCAACCATCATCGCCAGCAGCAACGCCGCATGCGATGACGGCTCAGGCACGCCGAGAGCTGTGTAGAAACCCGGCTGGACCGCAAGCCATGCGATGAGCGCGAACGCGCCCAGCGAAAGCACCAGCGACAGCATCAGCCGCTGCCGCACATGCTTGAGCCGGAAATGCCCGAGCTCGTGGGCCAGCACGGCCTCGACTTCTCCAATGGCCAACCGCTCCAGCAGCGTGTCGAAGAACACGATGCGCTTGTTGCGCCCGACACCCGTGAAATACGCGTTGCCGTGCGCGGAACGGCGCGAGCCGTCCATCACGAACACACCCTTCGAGTGAAAGCCGCAGCGCTCCAGCAGGCCCTCCACCCGCGCTTTCAGCGCGTCGTCGGAGACCGGCGAGAACTTGTTGAACAGCGGCGCAATGAACCGCGGGAACGCCCAGGTGAGCGCAAGCGAGAACGCCGTCCAGCCGAGCCACGCGTAGAGCCACCACCACCTGCCGCCGCGATCCATCAGCGCAATGGCGCCGACCACCAGCGGCCCGCCCAGAATCACGCCCAGCAGCAGCGATTTCGCGAGATCCAGGACGTAAAGCGCCGGCGTCATGCGGTTGAAGCCGAACCGCGCTTCCACGCGGAACGTGCTCCAGAGCGAGAACGGCAGGTTGATGACCATGAGCGCGAGCAGCGTGGTGCCGATGACGAGCGCGCCGTGCCACGGCTGCGACAGGTGTGCGCGACTCCACAGCGACTCGATGAGCGCGATGCCACCGCCGAGCGTGAACGCGAGCCGCACGACGGCGTCTGCGACGGTGTCGAGCCGCCCGAGCCTGGCGCGCGCCACGGTGTAGTCCGCGGCCTTCTGCTGGTCCGCCAGCTCAACCTGGCCGCGAAACTGCTCCGGCACGGTGTCGCGGTGTGCGCGGACGGCTGCGATCTGACGGCTGGAAAGCCACAAGCGCGTGATCGCTTCAGCGACCACGGCGACGACGAAAACAGGTGTCAGCCATTGCATCCGGAAATGGTGCGCGAATTGCGGGCGTCGCGAAAGATGAGCACGCGTGTTTCGTCGGGCCGCGTCACGCCGGGCCCCGCCACCTGCGCACGCTCGGCCCGCGCCACCGCTTCCAGCACCAGATGATGGTGGGGGGACTTGTCGCACACCGGGTCGGCGTTCGTCGCGTCGCCGGTCATGAGGTAAGCCTGGCAGCGGCAGCCGCCGAAATCCTTGTGCTTCTCGGGGCAGCTGCGGCAGGGCTCCTTCATCCAGGCGTCGCCGCGGAAGCGGTTGAAGGCCGGAGAGTCGCGCCAGATCCAGTCCACGCCCGCGCTCGCGCACGTTCGGGAAGTCGAGGCCCGGCAGCATGCTTCGCCGCGTGGCAGGGCAATGCCGTGCCGTCGGGCGTCACCGTGAGGAAGATCGAGCCGAGGCCGTTCATGCACGGCTTGGGGCGGCGCTCGAAATAGTCCGGCACCACGAAGAACACGCGCATGCGTGTCGCCCACCGTCTGCGCGGAAGCGCGCGGTGGCCTGCTTCGGCGCGCTCAACCTGCGCGCGGCTCGGCAGCAGGCTGTTCGCGGTTGCGCCAGGCCCAGCCGTAGTACTGCGTGTTCGCGAGCTCCACGTAGTCCGCGCCGAGGCCCTCGGCCATGTCGAGAATCTGCTCGACGTGGTCGATGTTCATGCCGGTGCAGCACCACGTTCAGCACCATCGGGTAGTCGTGCTGCTTGATCAGCGCGGCCACCTTCGACTTCAGGTCGAAGGTGCGCGTGCTGCTCAGGAAGTCGTTCATCTCACGGGTGCTGTCCTGGAAGGAGAGCTGGATGTGGTCGAGGCCCGCGCTTTTCAGCGCCTTGATGCGCTTCTCGTTCAGGCCCACGCCGGAGGTGACGAGGTTGGTGTAGAAGCCCAGCGTGTGCGCTTCGGCCACGATGATCTCGAGGTCGTCGCGAGCGAGCGGCTCGCCGCCCGAGAGCCCGAGCTGCACAGCGCCGAGCTCGCGCGCTTCACGCAGCACCCGCAGCCAGTCTTCGGTGCTGAGCTCTTCCGTGGTGCGCGCGAAATCGGTGGGGTTGTAGCAGAACACGCAGTGCAGCGGGCAGCGGTACGTGAGCTCCAGCAGCAGCCATAGCGGAGGCCCCGCACGTTCCGCCGGTGTTGAGGTTTGCGCACTCGATGCGCTGGGGTTCAGCGGAGGCGGCGCGATCGAGCTCGTTTGCGGTATTTCGTTCATTCGCGCAGCTCGAGCCATTTGCGCTCGATTGCGATGCTCATGAAGGCGATGACATCGTTGGTGAGGTCCGCCACGGAAAACGCCTGCTCGAGGTCTTCGACGATCGCGGCGACCGTGCGGCTGCCGTCGCAGCGTTTGAGTGATTTCACCGGCGCTGCCGTTCAGCTTCACCATGCCCTCCGGGTAGAGCAGCACGTGCGCGTTCTGCGCCGGCTCCCATTGCAGGCGGAAGCCGCGGCCGATCGCCGGCTTCAACGTGGGCGCGATGTCGCTCATTGCTTCACTCCATAGCGCAGGGCCATCGCATCGTTCATCTGCCAGAGCACATCGAGCTTGAACTGCAGAATCTCGAGGGCGCGCTCCTGCTGCGGCGCGGGTCTGGAAGTGGTCCAGCGTGAAAGCGAGGCCGAACTCCACGTCGCGCCGCGCGAGGCTCACGCGGCTCTGGAAGTAGCTGCAGGCCCGCCGTGTCGATCCACGGGTAGTGCTCGGGCCAGGTGGCCAGACGCTGCTTGTGGATCTCGCGGCGCAAACAGCTCGGTGAGCGAGGAGCACACCGCCTCCTGCCACGGCGCGCGGCGCGCGAAATTCACATAGGCGTCTACAGCGAAACGCACACCCGGCAGCACGTCCACGAGGCTTTCGGTTCGTTCGCGCGTGAGGCCCACCGACTCCGCCAGCCGCAGCCAGGATTCGATGCCGCCCGGGTCATCCCCGTAGCCATCGTGATCGAGAATGCGCTGGACCCAGCTACGCCGCACCGCCCGATCGGGGCAGTTGGAAAGGATCGCCGCGTCCTTGATCGGGAATGCTGATCTGGTAATAGAACCGGTTCGCCACCCAGCCGCGGATCTGCTCGGCGCTCGCGCCGCCGGTGTTCAGCATCACGTTGAAGGGATGGTGGATGTGATACGCGCTGCCCTGGTCCTGCAGGCGCGCCTCGAATTCCGCACGCGTCCATGGCGCTTCATTCACAGCTCGATCTCCATTCCGTCAAAGGCCACCTCGACCCCACGCTGCGTGAGCTGCGCGCGCTCGCGCGGAATCCTCATCGAGTATCGGGTTGGTGTTGTTGATGTGGATGAGCACCTTGCGCGTGCCCGGCGGCAGGCGGTCGAGCCACTCGAGCATTCCGTCGGGGCCGCTCTGCGGCAGATGCCCGATGTCGCGCGCGCGCTTGCGGGAGATGCCGAGGCGAATCATCTCGTCGTCTGTCCAGAACGTGCCGTCCACCAGCACGCAGCGCGCGGCCCGCATGGCGCGCCAGATGCGCTCATCGATTGCACCGAGGCCGGGCGCATACAGCACGGAGTGGGCCGTGACGTCGTCGATGATCTCGAGCGCGATGTTGTCGCCCGGCACCGGCGACTCGCGATTGGGCGAATACGGCGCGGGTTTGCTGGCCACGGGCAACGCGCGCCAGCGCACGCCGGGCACGCCTTCCACCGCAAACTCCTCACCATCGAGACCGATGCGCCGACGATCCACGCCGCAGTAATGAGAAAGCACGCCGAGCACCGGGTTGCCGCGCGTGAGATCGGCGTAAGCGCTGTCCGTGCACCACAGCGGCCACGGGCGCGAAGCCTCGCGCAGCATGTAGAGACCGGTGGTGTGATCCACCTGCCCGTCCACCAGAACGATGCCGCACAGGGCGCTATCGCGCATCGCGCGGCCTGGCTGCAGCACCGGGTTCGCCTGAAGCTGAGCCAGCAGGTCTGGCGAGGCATTCACGAGTGCCCATTCGGTGCCGGAGCCCGCGGAGACGACAATCGATGACTGCGTGCGCGCCTTCGCCCGCACCGTGCCCTGGCGCACGCCAGAGCAATTGGCGCAGTTGCAGTTCCATTGAGGAAAGCCGCCGCCGGCGGCCGAACCGAGCACCCGGATTTTCACGTGCCGCCGTCGAGGTGAGCAGGGGTGCCAAGGCGCGGCCCGCTCGCGCAGGCCGGCGCCCCGGCAGGAGGATCAGCGATTCGACACGTACATCGTGATTTCCATGCCGAAGCGGAAATCGATGGCGACAGGAGTTTCCCATTTCATGTGCGGTTCCTCTTTCCTTTGTGGGCCGGCGACGCGGATTGCGCCGCCACGTCGATACTCCGGCCGCGCGGCCGCCGCCGGTAGGGGATCATCATGAAAGTCGTGTCATGAATTTCATGAGCCGCCGTGCGTTACCATCTTTGGCGAATGAAACTGCGCACCCGCCTGAACCTCGTCGTCGCCGGCCTCACGGCCCTCTTCGTCGTGGCGCTGTGCACGGCCGAGATACGCAGCACGCGCGACTCCGTGCGTGAGGAGATCGAAGCCGCCAACCGCGTGGCCGCGCAGCTCCTGGGGCGGCTGGCTTCCATCTACTCCCGCGAAGGCGGCACCGAGCTGGTGCTGCAATTCCTTCAACAGCTTGGGCGCGTGCGGGCCAATGACATCACCCTGAAGTCCGCCACCGGCGAGGTGCTCTACCGCTCGCCGCCGCCCACCTACAAGGCCGGGCGAACCGCGCCGCCCTGGTTCGCGCAGATGCTGACGCCGCGGACGCCACGGCACATCTTTCCCCTGCCCGGCGGCTCGCTGCTGGTGGTGGAGGCCGAGACGTCGCGCGCCATCATCGATGCGTGGGACAACTTGCTACGGCTGCTGTCTCTGTCGGCCGTGTTGCTGCTGGCGGTGAACGGGCTCGCGTTCTGGCTGGTAGACCGGGCGCTCGCCCCCTTCCCCGTCATCGCGACGGGCCTGGAGCGCATCCAGCGCGGGGACCTGGCGTTCCGCCTGCCACCGCTGCCCGGCTTCGAGGCCGGCGCGATCGGCGCCGCGTTCAATCGCATGGCACAGGCGGTGGAAGACAAGGTGGGAGTCGAGCGCAAGGCGCGGGAGGCGCAGACGCGGCTCGAGGAGCGGCAGGAGATGGCGCGCATCGTCGAGCAGAAGGTGGAAGAGGAGCGCAGGCTGATCGCGCACGAGCTGCACGATGAGTTCGGGCAATCCGTCACGGCCATTCGCAGCCTCGCGCAGGCCATCGCCGCGCAGGGCGGCGTGCGTGATCCGGCAACCGGCGAGGCGGCGAAGCTCATTTCGGATGAGGCCGCGCGGCTCTACGACAACATGCACGGGCTCATCCCGCGCCTCACGCCCCTGTCGCTGGACACACTTGGCCTCGGCACTACGCTCGACAACCTCGTGAAGGACTGGCAGCGCCGCTACCCGACCATTGCGCTGTCGCTGCGGCAGAACTTTTCCGAGGATCTCGGGCCCAGCGTTACGCTTGCCATCTACCGGGTGGTGCAGGAAGGGCTCATCAACGCGCTACGGCATGCACAGGCGTCTCGCATAGATACCGTGGTGGAGTCAGATGGAAAACGCATCCTGGTGACGGTGACGGACGATGGCGTCGGCCTGCCGGCGGACTGGTCGCGGCCCGGTCACTTCGGCCTGCGCGGCCTCGCCGAGCGCGTGGAGCATCTCGGCGGCGCGTTCACCGTCAGCAATTGCCCGTCGCGCGGGGTGAGACTGAAAGCGGAGATTCCGCTGGTGGCGGCGTCATGATCCGCGTGATGCTCGTAGACGATCACGCCGTCGTGCGCACCGGCTTTCGGCTGCTGCTGCAGTCCGTGAGCGAGATATCGGTCGTCGGCGAAGCGGAATCAGGCGAAGCGGCGTTCCAGCGCTACGCGGAGCTTGCGCCCGACGTCGTGGTGATGGATCTCGCCATGCCCGGCATGGGTGGGCTCGAAGCGCTGAAGCGCATTCGCGCGCGCCACCCTCACGCGCGCGTGCTGGCGCTCTCCGCACATGACGACCCGGTGCATGCGCGCCGGGCCCTGCAGGAGGGCGCGCTTGGGTTTCTCTCCAAGCGCAGCGCGCCCGAAGCGCTCATCGAAGCGGTCTCCGCGGTAGCGGCGGGTCGCCGCTACCTCGACGCGAGCCTCGCGCAGAAGCTGGCGCTGGCCGACATCGAAGGCGGCATGAAATCGCCCGTGGAGCGGCTGTCGGAGCGCGAGTTCGAAGTGTTCATTCGCCTCGCCTCCGGTGCCACCGTGCAGAAAATCGCGGAAGACCTGAAGCTCTCCGCGTCCACCGTCGGCACGCACCTCTACAACATCAAGCAGAAGCTGGATGTGGTGAACCAGTCGGAGCTGACGCTCATCGCCATTCGCCACGGCCTGATCGAAGCCTGACTGACTCCCCACAAGACTCAAAGCAGAGGCTCGCTTGCAAGCGAGCCTCTGCCTGACGATCAACGCTCCTTGGGCTTGGGCGTCTCACCCGGCGAAGCGGTGCGCGTGCTGCCCCAGTAGCGATCGGACTCCATGCGCCACGTGGTGCTCGTCTGGTCCATCCACTCCGACTGCTTCACCTTCGGCGCGCCCGTCAGCCGCGCCTGGCTCATGATCACCTTGCCCTCGCGGACCATCGAGGCCACGGTGTCGTACGGCACGGCGGTCGTGTCGTTGTCGATGGCGACCACCGCATAGGTGGGAGTGCCGGCCGTATCGCGCACGATGTCTACCACTGAGCCCAACTGCTCGCCCGACGGCGACTCGACGGCCAGGCCCACGAGCTTGTCCGTCGGCTTGCCATCGCGTGACATCTCCTTGTCTTTGTCTTTGCCCATCGCCGTTTCATCTGCGCCAGGCTCCCCCTGTACGGCCTCGCGCTGGTGCGGACTGGTAGCTCCTTCGGCGCCTGGGGTCGTGGCAGGCGGCGCCTCGTCAGCACCCTCCCCCGTCACATCGCGCTGATGCGGGCTCGACGCGGCGTTCGGATCGGGATTCGTGTTCGGCTGCGTTTCGGTTGCCGGGGGCGTTGCCTGCGCGGTGGCACCCGGCGCCGCCAGAGCCTGCGCCGACCCAGCCGAGGCCAGCCCCAGCGCGGTCATCATGCTGAGTGTTCGTAGCGTGTTCATGAGTCACCTCTGATTGCGTCGCTTCGGACGTGCGAAGCGCGATTCCACGCGCCTCTTGTCCTGCGAGAAGCCGCAATACGCATACCCAGTGAAGCTCATGCGTCGTGAAGCGGCGACAGAAGGCCGTGTCGCCTCGCTGATTACTCTGTAGGCGAAGGCCTCTTGGCGGAAGGCGAGGAGGGAGTGGCCTTGGCGAGCCACCGATCAAGCTGGTTCGCGAAGAGCTGACGCTCACGGAGCCCGAGCGACGGCGGGCCACCCGTGTTCACGCCACTGCCGCGCAGCTCGTCGAGGAAGTTGCGCACGCTCAGGCGCTCGCGGACGTTTTCCGCGGTGTAGAGCGTGCCGCGCGGGTCGAGTGCGGTGCCGCCCTTCTCGATGACGGACGCGGCCAGGGGCACGTCGGCGGTGATGACGAGATCACCCGGCGCCATCAACTCCACGATGCGCTCATCGGCGACGTTGAGACCGGCGCCCACCTGCACGAAGTGGATGTAGGGCGAGACCGCGCGACGCACGGGCTGATTCGCAACCAGCGTCATTCGCATGCGCGCGCGGTCTGCGGCCCGGAACAGAATATCCTTGATGACACCGGGGCAGGCGTCAGCGTCTACCCAGATCTGCATCAGGGATCCGTTCGGTCGGCCGCGCACACGCGGCGTCAGCCGCGCGTGGCCTTCTTCTCGCGCTTCGCGGCGCGCTTCTCTTCCAGCGACTTCGCCGGTTTCTTCTTGGTCTCTTTCTTACGATCCATACCCTTACTCATGCGCTTCTCTCCACACAGCCGAAGTACGGCTGGCGGCAAAGATACGCCAAACGCGTAATCGCGTTGAAGGGGGCTGCGCACGAATTCGCCTGGTACCTCTACACTCTGATGGATTCAGGATCGAGCGCGGAAAGGTCTTCGCGCGCGGAGCGGGCCGGCGTGGTCGATGGCGGCCAGGCAAGCCTGGCCGGGGCCGCTGGGATTTCAGCGCGCGATGGCCGAAAGCGTGCGTAACCGAAGGGTTTCTGTGAGTTTTTGCCGCCGGGCCGCTTCCGTGAGCAGGCGCTCGGCGGCGTCGATCGACAGCGGCGGGCTGAAGTAGAACCCCTGCCCCATGGTCGCCCCCAGCTCGCGCAGCCGCTTCAGCTGCTCGAGCGTCTCCACGCCCTCGGCAATGGTACGCAGCCCCAGGCTGCTGGCCATGCGGATGATCGCGGTGACGATCGCATCGCCGTTCACGCTCGTGATCATGTCGCGCACGAACGCGCGGTCGATCTTCAGGCAATCGATGGGCAGGTTCTTCAAGTACGCAAGACTCGAAGTAGCCCGTGCCGAAGTCGTCGATGGACACCGGCACGCCGAGCGCGCGCAGGCCGCGCAGCACGCCCAGATGCCGTTCGTTGCCTTCCACGATGGCGCTCTCGGTGAGCTCCACATGCACCATGCGCACGTCGATGCCCGCTAGCGATGCGGCGTGCGCGATGAGATTCGCGATGTCCTGGCGCTCGAACTGGCGGCCGGACACGTTCACCGCCACCGGGACGGGCTCCGCGCCCTTGTCCCGCCACTTGCGAATCTGGCCGCACACCTGGTGGAGCACGAACTCGCCGAGCTCGGCGATGAGGCCGCATTTCTCCGCCACATCGATGAACACCGCCGGCGGTATGAGCCCGCGAACCGGGTGGCGCCAGCGCATGAGGGCTTCGAGGCCTTCCAGCTTGTTCGTGCGCAGGTCCACGATGGGCTGGTAGTCCACGTAGAACTGGTTCTCGCGGATGGCGGCGCGCATCGAGTGCTCGATGGTCAGCCGCTCGTTCACGCGCGTGTTCATGCTGCGTGCGAACACACGATGCGCGTCGCGGCCGCCATCCTTCGCTTCGTAGAGCGCGATGTCGGCGTTCTTGAGCAGCACTTCGTAGTCGGCGCCGTGATCGGGGTACACGCTGACGCCCACGCTGCTGGTGACCGAGATCTCCCGCCCATCCACCTCGAACGCCACGGCGAGCTTCTCGCGGATGCGCCCGGCAATGACATTCGCCGCGTTCAAATCGCGCACGCCGGTGGCGATGACCACGAACTCGTCACCGCCCATGCGCACCACGATGTCAGCGGCGCAGACCGAGGAGCGCAGCCGGTCTGCCACCATCTGCAGCAGCCGGTCGCCGCAGGCGTGGCCGTGAAGGTCGTTGATCTTCTTGAAGTGGTCGATGTCCAGATACAGGAACGCGACCGGGCGCTTGGTGCGCTCCGCCTGTTCGATGACATCTCGCAGGCGGTTCTGCAGGCCCATGCGGTTGAGCAGGCCGGTGAGCGCGTCGTGATGAACCACCTGTGAGAGGCGCTGCTGGTTGTCTACCAGCGCGCGCTCCGCATTCTTGCGCGCCGAGACGTCGCGCAGCACGAAGCTGATGACTTCGCGGCCGTCGATGGTGAGGGGGCTGGCGGAGACCTCCACATCCAGCAGTTGCCCGTCGTGGCAGCGAACCTGCAGGGCCAGATCCGACAGCGTCGCCGCATAAAGCTCCGGCTGCACCGGGCGAACCGTGCCTCCGTCGTTCACCACGAACAGCTCGTCGATGCTCCGCACGAGCAGCTCGGCTTCGGGATAGCCCAGCGTGGTGGTCGCGGCGGGGTTGGCTTCGAGAATCTTTCGGTCAGTGGCGTCGGCAAGCAGCATGGTGTCCTGCGCTTGCGTGATCACCGCCCGATAGCGGCGCTCGCTTGCAGCCTGGGCTCGCCAGGCTTTCTCCATTCTCAGCAGCAGCCATGCAACGACCACCGCCACGAGCACGACCACGGCGGAGATGAGCAGCATGAGGTAGCGCAGCGTGTTCTGGCCGAACTCGAGCAGCGTGCGCTCCAGGTTCGTTTCGACGATGGCGGCCGAAGCGCCGTCCACGTCGCGCAACAACGCGTACGCCTCCATGTTCTCTTCATCGGACGGACGCAGCATGCGGCCTGGGCTCCGGGGGCCCGCGGACCACATCGCCACAACGTCGGCTGGCAGGCGCTGCACGCTGCGCGCCGTGCGATGCAGTTGCACGGGCAGCTGGCTGATCTCGCGCACGTGGGCCAGCTCTTTCGCGTCGATGAAGCGGCCGAACACCAGCGTGCCGCGCGACTGGCCCTTGCCGCCGGTGGGCAGAATGTCGTGCACGGCGAACGCCATGAGGCCGTGCGGCGTCTGCAGCAGCCGCCCGAGCGGCTTCGAGTCGCCACGGGACGCCTTGATCTGGCGCAGGTGCTGGCGCAGTACGTCCACGATCTCGGGGTTGGCCGGCCGCTCGATTTGTTGCCGGCCGCTGGTATTCAGCGCCAGCGAGAGAATCTCGCGATCGGCGGTGTCGAGCATCCACACGACATCGACGCCGATGTTGTCGAGGGATTCGGGTGCGAGGTTCGACTGGGTGAAGCGATCGTTGCGATCGAGCGAGTAGGTGTAAGCGTCATCCCAGCGCGCATAGTCGCGAACGCTGACGGAGAGGTGATCCAGGTCTGCGCGGAACGCGTTCAGCACCTGGTCGAGACTGTGGTGGGCAGCTTCCTGCTCCAGGTGCAGGAAGCTGTCCATGACAACCTTGCGGCCCGCCATGTTCTGCAGCCCGAGGATGGCCACTGCCACCGCCGCCACCAGCAGAACGATGCCCACGCGCCGCCAGAACGGCACGCCGGTTCGCGCTCGCGTCCCGGTGGAGGGTTTCGCGAGAGTTTGCCGACGTTTACGGTCCCCTCTAACAGGCATAAGGAAGCCATGCTAGGGAGCCGGCGCCAGGTGCGGCGCGGTTTGGGTCACGGATGAAGCCTGGAATGAGAGACGCAGTTCTCGTCTCTTCTGTCAGTGCCCCAATTGGCCGACAAACTGTGCCTCGATTACAGGCCGGCGCCCCGCTCGATGCCATTCCGACCGCCCGGCTCAGGCTGAATCCCGCCTGCCGAATGAGACGCTTGCGTACCCAATGCGAGCCATTATCATTGGCCGCCGCTCAGTTCTTCGACGGCCCACTCACCTCGCAGGCGACCTCATGCCCAGCGCGCCACGCAGCTGATCCACCGCGGTGACGAACTGGTCGGGGCGATACGCTTCGTCGTCTTCCACGAGCTTGAACAAGGCATCCAGCCGCGCGCGGTTACGCGCGGCGGTGCCCAGGTCGAGCATGAGCAGCTCCGAGGCCATGACGGCCTGCTCGGCGCCGATGTAATCGCGGTATTCCTTGCGTGAGCCGAGGTCGAGAATTCCGGTGAGCAGCGCGGTTTGTTCGCCTGCGGTCCATTTGCGCTCGGCCGCCTGGCTCTGCAACTGCCGCAGCGCTGCTTCGAGACGGCCGCTCACCTGAGAAACTCGCTCGCGGCTGGAGCTGCTCGCCTCCTGCAGGGACTGCGAGAGCGCCACGATCTCGCGCGCGGCGATCGGCGCCATCTGTCGCGCAATCACGATGGCCATGCGCACGTGGCCGTCATTTAGCGGCACGCTGCCCGGCTGGCTGCCGATGGTGGTGAGCCCGCGGGCCCAATCGAGCTGGCGCATGGAGCTCTGGTGGCACGAGTGGCAGCTGAACAGGGCAAGCTCCGGAAACGTTGCGCCGTCCTTCGCGAAATATTGCTGGACCAACTGCACCTGCATGCGTGCGGCCTCGATCTGGCCGTAGGCCCACACGGCCGTGCGGCTATACACGGGCTTGCGCGCGGCGTAGTCCTTGTCGATCTGGTGATGGGAGGGCTGGAGAGACTGGAACGTGTCGAGTTCGAAGCTCAGGCGAGGGTGGCCGGCACCCATGATGCGATGGGTGACGAACTTGTCCGTGTTGCCGACGTGGCATGAAAGACAGAGCGGCGCGCGGTTGGCGAGCGTCGCGGTCGGATACATCCCGTTCTTCAGGTTATCGTCGTACGACGTGGTCTTCATCGTGTGCGACTCGATCCACTTCTCCGCGCCACCGTGGCACGACTCGCAGCCCACGCCGTCCGCGATGGTGAACTCCTTGCCGCGGACAGTCTCGGGCACATTGTCGGCATGGCAATCCAGGCAGATCTTCGCGTCACAGGCATTCGGCAAACCGAGCTTGGCCGCGATGGCGCGCGAGCGATCGCTCATGAGCACGCTGTAGGCCTTCGAGTGCGAATCGTCATGCGACCAGGTGACGTACTCGTTGAGCTGCACGTCGTAGCTGCTGGTGGATTTCACATTGCCGTGGCACACCGATGAAGAGCACGAGGCAACGCCAAGGTGCTCGTTCAGTGCCTGGTATGGCAGCTTCAGGGCGGCTGCGGGCAACGCGAGCGCTCGCACTGCAGCGCTGGCCTGCGCGTTCGCGGGTTTGCCCGCTGGGGTTTTGCCCGGCGCAACAGCCGCCATGCCCAATGACACGCACGCCATGTAAAGCGCGGTGACGCGCGCGAAGCTTCGGAGCCACGACCCGCCGCTCACTGGAGCGACCTCATTCTGCCGATCGTGCCCGCGCGCGGACTTGCCTCGGACTCGGAAGTGGCCGTCTGATCGAACAGGCCGCGATCCGGCAGATGGAACTGGTGGCACATGAGGCAGTCGGACGGCAGCTTGTTCCGGTCGTCCGCGCCGCTGTGACACGTGCGGCACTCACCAATGCCCGGCATCAGAACGTCGCCGCTGCGCTTTGAAGCGTTGGCGCCCGTGTGGCACGCCGTGCACTCGGACGTCTTGTGGCTCTGGTGATCGAACCGCGCGAGCGGCATCCATGATTGCGTGAGCTTCACCGGCTCCACCTTCCACTGCTGAAAACCGGGCCGCTTCGGCATCTTCGAGACCTCGTGGCAATCCACGCACACGCGCTTCTCGAACAGGTCGCGCGCGGCATCGAGCGCCTGCCGCTCGGCCCAGTCGAGCGCGCGCCGCTGCTGGTCGCGCGACATGGCCGATGCCTGGCCGCCGGGCCGGCGCGCCGAGGAAGACGTGCGCGGCCCGCCCGTGTTGCCTTCCAGGAACTGGCGGCTGAAGTGCGAGATGAGCGTTCGATACACACCATCGATGTCGCCGTGAGGCACCTCGGTGGTGGGGTCGTTCTCGTCGAAGCGCAGGCTGTGGCAACGGCTGCAGTGCTGTTCCATCTGGATGGGCTGCATGAGCCGCCCGCTCTGATCGGGGTCGTGGCAGTTCCGGCACTGGAGCACTTCGTCGCCCTGCGGGCCCTTGATGCCCTTGCGAGCGAGGTGCTGCGCGTGTGAGAACGACAGCCGCGAGCGCTCAAAGCGGTTTACGCCGGCCAGCACGTCCAGCCGCACGTTGGTCCAGTCCACGCCGCTCGTGGCTTCCCGCCCTTGCAGCACGGTCACGCGGAAATCCGGGTGGTCGCTGCCGAAGTCCGCCACGTTCATGAGTTGCGTCTTCGGGCTCAAGGAATCGAGCTTGACGTGGCAGTCCGTGCACAGGCGCTGGTCGCGCGAGACCACAGACGGGGTTTCGGCATGCTCCACGTGGCACGCGGCGCATCGCCGCTGATCGAAGAGCGAGATGTCTGCCGACGTGACCGGCACGTGATGCTCCACTTTCGTGTGGCAGTTGGTGCACTGGACGTTCTCGATGGGTGCGAACGGAGAGGTGTGGCAAGCGTTGCAGTCCCCGCCGATGAACTGGTGCGCGGCGTGCAGCGGGCCCGGCGACCACAGGCCGTCACTGGGCACGACGGAGCTCGACCGCAACAGGGGCCGCAGCGGCTGATACAGCGCCGCCGACATGGGCACGATGAGAAAAATGGCCGCGACACCCGAGGCAAGCATCAAAGACCAGAACCGTTTGCTCAGGCCGGATTCGCTGAGCGACAGCACGTGAAGGCGGTCGAGGCGATTGCCTTCCTGCTCGGCCATCCTGAAGCGCAGGGTGCATGGCGCGCCCTTCTGCACCGGCTCCACGATGATGACCGCGGGCCCGAGCCGGATCTCGTCGCCCTGGTTCAGCGTGCACACGATGCGTGTGCGGCCGTTGACGGTTACGCCGCCCGGGGTGAGCGCCTCGATCACCACCGCGCCTTCGCGACCGCGGCCAGGCCTTATTACCGCGTGATTCGGAAATATCTTCGCGTCGGCGATCTGCAGGTGCTGGTCGCTCGCGCGGCCGATGGTGAGCCGCCGCGTCAGGACGATGACTTCCCGGAACTGCCTGTTGCCCGTGGCTGTGTCTGACCGGATCCATCGCAATACGCGAAACCGCATCGCCCCTCACCAGTAGAAGAACACGGCGAGGATGTGCGCGACGAGCGCGACCAGCAGCGCGAAACACAACGGCAGGTGAAGGTAGAGCCAGAACTGGATGAGGCTTTGGAGCTGAACGTCCTTCTGCAAGCGGGTGACGAGACTGGCCTTGCGCGCCACGATGTCGAGCAGCGTGTGCATCCTGGTGATTTCGGAGCTGTCGGCCTGCGCGGCGAGGCGCCCGGCGAGCGCCTCGATGAGCGCGCGCTGGCCCTGGTTCGGCACTACGCGTGAGGGCGCGCCGCCGCCAGCGGGGATGAGCACGGCGGATTCATCATAGCCACGCAGCATCGCCCAGATGGTGCCGCCCACCTGCGTGCGGCGAATGGAGTCCGCCAGCAGGTCGTGCACGTCTGCGGGCAGAACGGAGGCCACGCGCAACGCGCGGCCATCGAGCTGGTAGATCTCTTCGACCAGCTCAGCGCGGCTGACGTTGCCTCGCTGTTTGATGATGAGGCTGGGGTACCTCGCGTAAGCGTAGGTGCCCCACGCACCGCTCAACACCACGAGCGCGAGCAGCGCGTAAGTCGCCGTGTGCACGTTCCAGCCGAACTGAAACCCGCAGTGGAGCGTGGCCACCAGCATGAGCACGAAGCCGAAGTAGACATGTGCCGAGAGCCAGCCCGTGGAGCTGCCGCCGGAGCCGAACGTGCGCCGGCGAACGCCATACCAGGCGAGATAAACGATGAGCAGCGCGGCGATGGTGCCCAGCGTGTAGCCGAGCCACGTGCCGCCGCTCTTGGGCTCGCGCAGCGGGCAGAACGCATACGCGAGTATCGCCAGCACGGCGAGTGCGCCCGCGCGGAC
This sequence comes from uncultured Gammaproteobacteria bacterium, assembly GCA_963837755.1. Lineage (GTDB taxonomy): Bacteria > Pseudomonadota > Gammaproteobacteria > Steroidobacterales > Steroidobacteraceae > JADGHX01. The sequence continues at coordinate 188,183 of CAWIOP010000001.1, forward strand.
TGCATAGCGATAGTGCCGATAGTTGAAGAACGATTGATGCATGGTCGACGATTGCATTCATTGTGCTCATTGCGCGCGCGCGGCACGCTTTCGGGCCAGCGCGGGAACATCCTCGGCATGGATGCGGATCGCCGCTCCCGTGGGGCACGCGCCCACGCAGGCGGGACCGGCCTTGAGGTCCTTGCACATGTCGCACTTCACGGCGGTCCTGGCCGCATCCGGCGCCGAGCGTTTCAGCAGCCGCGCCAGGAAGCCGGGCCGCGGATCCATCTCCGCCATCTGGATGACGCCATAGGGGCAGTTCTCTTCGCAGTTGCCGCAGCCGATGCAGGTGTCATCGTTGATGAACACTTCGCCGTTCGGCATGCGGTGAATCGCATTCGGCGGGCAATCCTTCATGCAGTGCGGATGCTCGCAGTGGCGGCACGACGTGGGCAGGTGCAATGAGAAGAATGACGGCCCGGCCTTCCTATCCAGGCGCGAGACGCCGGAATGCGTGGACGCACACGCGATTTCGCACTGGTCGCAGCCCACGCACAGGGACTCGTCGATCACCAGCACGTTGGTCGCTTCTCCTACACCGTGCTGGAACAGGAACGAGAGCAGCTGGCTCGCCTCCGGCGAGGCCTGCATCCTGGTGTACTCCGCGAGCTGCACCTTGGCCTCCCGCTGCACTTCGCGCTCGAGCTGTTTATCTTCGGCCTGCAGGTCGCAAAAGCTCATGTAGTCGACGCTGATGGCTTCGGACGCCACGGTCGCCTTCGCCGTCACCGTGCGCGCGAGCACGCCGGACTGCTGGCCGACGAGATCGACGAACTTGCCGGCGGCGCAGTAAGCGACGATGACTTCGCGCTCCCCGGCCATGCGCGCGAGCGTCATCGAGCCGCTGCGCAGGATGTAGAGCCGGTCGACGGCGTCGCCTTCGCTGAACAGCTTCTCACCGGCGGCAACGCGATGGACCTTCGCGGTCTGCGCGAGCTTGTGAACCGTTTCGGGCGCGGCGTGCGCCAGCATGAACAGCCGCAACGCGCGCAGGATGTAAGTGCGGTCGAGGTAGTCGCGAACCGACGCCTCCACCCGCATGAGCTTTCGCATGGCCGCGTGCGGGCATTCGAGCAACACGCAGCGGTCGCCCGCCACGGCAGTGACATCGTGCGGGCGGCCGGAGATCAGGCTCATCTCGCCGAACACCTGGCCGCGCCGAAGTGTCATCAGCCGCACGCTGTCGGCGTAGAGGTGAACCTCACCATCCAGGATGTTGTACACGGCGGTGGAGTAGTCCCCGCGGCTGAACAGCGTTCGGCCGAGCTTCGGGCCGACGATGCGGCTCACGATCGCAAGCTCGCGCAGCGCCATCGGCTTCACGTCGCGGAACATGTGCACGCGCTGCTGGATGGCGGCCAGCGCCTGGTCCACGTCGACGCGCCCGCCGGCAAAACGCAGCGCGCCCAGCTTTTTCTGCAGCACACCGTAGTCCGCGGGCTCCACCTCGTTGCCGAGCAGGTACTCGACGACCTCGTAGCCCTGGTTCATCGCGTGCTTGATGAGCGGGTAGCCCGCCAGCGCGCCGATGATGAAGACGCCGGGCACGTTCGTTTCGTATTTCGGCGTGAGCTCGGGCAGCGCATCCGCTTCGGGCGAGATGAAGCGCACGCCGATGGATTCCACGAAATGGCGCGACGGCACGGCGCCGAGCCGCGTGAGCACCATGTGGCACGCCACGACCATCGCGCCGCCGGGCGCGGCGACGGTGACGCTCCCGGCAGGTGTGCCCTTGCCGCCCTCCGCGATCTGCTTGATCGAGCCCTGGTACACGCACTCGACCTGGCCGTTCCTGATGGCCCGCAGGATCTGCGCGGCGTTCGCCTCTTTCGCGCGCGCGAAATCGGTGCCGCGATTTACGAGCACCACGCGGTTCTGCCGGGAGAGAGACAACGCGTCTTCGATGGCCGAGTCGCCCGCGCCGACGATGACGATGGTCTCGTTGCGATGCTCGTCCGCGCTCTCGAGAGTGGCGGTGACGAGCGGCAGGCTGTCGCCCGGCACGCCGAGCATGCGCGGATTGCCCTGCACGCCCAGCGCAAGAATCACGCGCTTGGCGCGGATGGCGCTCCCGGCGCGCAGCTGCACGCGGAAATCGCCACTGCGGCCGCAGATGCCCGTGACCTCGGAGCCGTACTGGATGCGCACTCCTTTCTCTGCGATCCCCTTCTCCCAGGTCTCCAGCACTTCCTCGCGCCGGCCGGCGGTGAATTCGATGTCACTGCGAAGCGGGAGCACGCCCGGCTCGGACATGACGTGCTTCAGGCGCTGATAGCGCTGGATGGTGTTGGCGTGCTTGTCGGCGGCCTCCAGCAGCACATGGGACAGGCGCCGCTGTGCCGCGCGCGCGGCGGCGCTGAGCCCGCCGGGGCCCGCGCCGAGAATGGCGACATCCAGTATCGAATCACTCATCGACGGAATTGCCTGGGGAGAGTTCAACCTCGCGGGACGCGATGATGTCGCACGCGCGCTCTCAATATCTACGTGTAGCTATACAGCGACCCGCAGAGTGCCTGTATTCGACGACAGGCAACTTCATACACGCGCGTGTAGCTGAACGTAACGTGGTCGCCCGGGGCCGACTTCAGTCGCGAGACGGGCACGCGCGGGCCCCACGCGCGCGTTTTTGTGTCGCCGATCGAGAACAGATGGTGCGACTAAAGGGCCGCATTGATTGTCCGCGCGGCGCGCCCGCCGCTCGTCGGTTCACTGTATGCCGCTCGTCGGATGGAGGCGTGCGCAGCGGCGCGCGCAGCAGGCGCGAGCGGCGTTTTCTCAGTGCCAGGCGCCCAGGATCACGCCCATTACGGTGAACACGACGGTCTGGTAGCCCGCATTGATGGCCCACAGCCTGAACGGGCGCGACTCGAACAGACAGGTGACGCCGAACGCCATGGCGACGAAGGTAAAGCCCGACATGAAGCCGGCGAAGAGGCCCATCTGCCAATTGCCGCCGCCGATGAACATGGCGAGGCTCACCGCGATGATGAGATTCAGCACGAACGCGGAGCCGTAGAGCTTCGCCATGTTCACCTGGCGCGTGCTGTCTTTGGTGATGCCTGTGAGGGCCATCCACGGTTTCTGGAACAGAGGGCCGTACCAGAGCGCGCCGAGCGGGAAGGCCGAGAGTGCGGCGACGATGATGGCGAGCCAGTTGAGGTTCGCGAAAGCAACGGATGCGTCCATCGTTCTCCCCTGATTGTTGTGGTTATCGATTCAACGCATGGCGCGGGGGATTTTGAGCCTGCCGCGGGGAAAAGGCGACTTTCGCCGTTGTGGAAGCGAATCGACGGGAAGGCGTATGGAAGCGGAGGCTGTCGCATGCGGCGGCTCACTCGAAGAAGGCCGTGGCGGGGACCGGCCGTAAGATCCGTCCATGGGGGCTAGCCAGCCCGCCCACCGCCACAGTGCGATCAGAAGACGCGGAGGAGCTGTCGCAGGCTGCGCGGTGCGGTCCAATGGCGCCACTACACGGTTGTATGAGCGAACCTCATGGTCTGGAGAGATCGCATGATGACGCGTCGAATCCCCCTCCTGAGCGCTGCGCTGCTGCTGGCATGCGGGCCGCTGCTGGCCCACCACTCCGGCGCGATGTTCGACCGCTCGAAGAAGGTGACCATCACCGGCACGGTGGTGCAGTTTCAGTACGTGCAGCCGCATAGCTGGATCGACGTGCGAACCGTGGATGCCGACGGCAAGGAAGTGCTCTGGGCGTTCGAGGCGGGCGCGCCGCCACAGATGAAGATGGTTGGGCTCACGACAGATGTGCTCAAGGCCGGGGACAAGATCACCATCACCGGGCACCCGCTGCGGGATGGGCGCACAGCCGCGGCGTTCATCGAGCTGACGCTGCCGAACGGAAAGGTTTTCAACACGAAGCCGGCGGCACCGCTGCGGCCACCGCAGCCGATGGCGCCCGGCGCTACTCCTGAGTCGACGCCTTCGTCCGCACAACCGGCGGCGCCAACGACGGGGGCGCGGCCGCCCGCCTCTGTAGAACGCTGAAGATCAAGAACGAACAAGAGGGGGATCGAGCATGCGTCGATTGTTGCTCGGAGCGCTGACAACCTTGGTAATGGCGCAGTTTCCAGGCGTCGCGACGGCGCAGTGGCTGAGGCCGGAGGCGGTGCCTTCACCGTCGACGTTCAAGCTCGGGCCCGTGCCTGCCGGGCAGTTTGGGCCACGCGAGAATACCTTCACGAAGATCACAGGCGACCTCTGGCGCGCCGGCGATGGCACGTGGTTCATGGGCGTGCTGGTGACGCCCGAGGGCATCCTGCTGGTCGACACGCTGAACCCCACGTTTGCGAAGTGGCTGAAGCAGCAGCTCGCCGAGCGCTTCCCGGGCAGGCAGGTGAAGTACGTGGTTTATAGCCACACGCACTGGGACCACATCGACGGCAGCAACCTCTTCGCCGACACCGCGAAGTTCATCGCGCAGGAAAACGCGCTGAAGAACCTGGACGGGCGCATTCCGCACATGCCGGGGGACATGGTCGACCGCAACGACAACGGCAAGTTCGACCCGATGGAGTTCGGCCAGCCGATCATGGACCACCCGTGGATCTGCGGTGGCTTTACCAACTCCGTGACGGGGAAAGACCGCGACGGCGACGGACTCGCCTCGCCTGCCGAGCTCAACTCCGACATCCACCAGCCCGATATCGTCTACTCCGAGCGCATGACGCTGAAGTTCGGCGGCAAGACCATCGAGCTCATCTTCCCCGGCAAGAATCACGCGAACGACGGCACGGCCGTGCTGTTTCACGACGAGCGCGTTCTCTTCACCGCGGACTTCCCGCAGGACGTGCTCGTGCAGAGCTCCATGCGCGCGCTACCGAGCGCATGCGGGCCCTTCGATGGGCACCCGCTGGCGGACTGGATTCGTTCCTACCGCACGCTCGAGCAGCTCGACTTCGACATTCTCTCGGGCGGGCACGGGTGGAAAACGTTCACGAAGCAGGACATCACCGAGGGGCGGGAGTACTTCGAATACCTGACGAAAGAGGTCTCCAACGCGATGTCGAAGGGCATGTCGCTGGATGAGATGCGCAAGGCCGTGACGCTCAGCAAGTACAAGGATTGGGTGAACTACGAGCGGCTTCGCGTGTGGAACGTGGAAGCGGCGTACTACAACCTGAAGATCTACAAGTAACGGCGAGCAGATCGCGCGCTGATACGTTGACGGAAGTGCCGGTGACCGCGATTAGTGGGCTGCGGGAGGGGGTAGAGCAAGAAGTGAGGATGGTCGGCTAGCCTCTGCGCCAAGCCTTCAATTCCGACGGGCGCAACCCATACCGAGCGATGTTACCCTCGTGCAGTTCATCAAGTTCCGCGGCAACCAGCTCGGCGAAGCGCTTCAGGTCTGCCTTGGGCACGAGGGACTTTGAAAGTGAAACCACGGTCTTGCTCGAAGGACGCAAGTGCTGACGCACGATCTCCCCAACCACTTCACCCAATGCCGCGCGGTATTCGAGGCGAAACGGGTCGGGCTCCGGCATCGCGTCGCGCAGCGTCTTGTAGCGCCTGCAGGACCGCTCATAGGCCCACGCAAACATATCGCGCAGCAGCTCGATTCGGTTCATCTCGTATACGCCGATGAGGCCGTCGATGTACGACTGCTCCGGAACGTCTATGAATGAAAGGGGCACGAGATTGCTCTTGATGAACGGGATGTTTGCGGCGAGGCGTGACGTCCGCTTGTTTACATCGACGAACGGCTGCAAGTAAGGCAGATGGACCATGAGGAAGAAGGACTGCTCAAACGCGTCGCGAATGGCAGAAGCCTTCTCGAGCAGCAACGTGAACAGCTCTTCGATGAGCTGTGGGGTCTCGAGCGGAAGGTATGTCGACGCACCGATCGCAATAGGCGTAGCTCGCAAGCGGCCCGCCTGTCGTGAGTCGTCGAGCAGATTGTCCGCGAGCAATGCGTGCAGGTTGAGAATGGTGAAGCGGTTGACCCCGATTTCCGTCGCCGAGGCCACGAGCAGCTCGATGGCGGCCTTGTGGTTCAGGATCATCTGAGTCTCTTTCGCGTCCTTTCCCGGCGCGACTTGTCCGTTCTGAATGAGTTGCTCGGTGTCCAGGATCGAGTAGGTGTTGCCCTCGAGACGGCTCGATGCCCAGGACAGGTCGATCAATAGTCGGTTCAGGATTTCGCGGGCGTAGGTGCCCGCAGGCCGCTCGCCGTCGGGTGACCGGCCGATCTCGTGCAGGTGGCGCACGAGGGTTTGTGGCAGATAACTCGTTTCATTTGGATCATACCGCTCGAGGAACGCGCGCTCGTACGTGACGAGTGGGCGATCGACGATAGGCCGGCGCACAAGCTCGCGTACTTCAGCGCCGCCCGTGGAAAGCGGAACGTATGCCTCGCCGGCTGCGGCCACCTCGGCGGGTGTCGTTCGTAACCCGCCACTCCCCGGAATGTTCTGCGCCTGAGGAGCAAAGTAGCGTCGGCCTTTCTGAGCACCTTGAGCTCGGATTTGTCCGGCGCGCGCCCATTCTGCGAGGCGGCGCTGGAGGGTGCGACGGCTGACGTCGGCACCCAATTTTTCGGCCAGCTCGTCGATTCTGGCGCCGTCAGGGTGACGCCGAAGTTCGGCCGTCACTTTTTCCATCAGGTCGGCAGTTGGGCGCTTGGGCATGAGCTATTGGCGCATAAAGTGGGATATGCGCCAATAGAGTAGCTTTTTTGGCGCATAAATGGAAATATGCGCCAAAAGACCCGCTCTATTGGCGCATATCACGCATCTGCCGCCCTCGCAGCCGAACGCCACGACCGGAGCGGGCGAGAAAGGCACCGCCGGCGCAGGCGGCGTAGTGAGCGCACTGACCGCCGGTATGTTCCGGGCGCGGTGTAACGCCGTGCTCTCTCGCGTGTCAGTCCACGATGTAAAGAGTGGCCCCAGCGGGAGATGTTGACCGGTGCGGCTGCACGCCATCGCCGACGTAGTAGCCCATGGATTCGCGCAAGACGATGACGCGGCCATCGCTCAACTCGGTGTGCAGCTCCCCGCGAACACACAGGAGCAGATGGCCTTTCTCGCACCAGTGGTCCGCCCTGTAGCCGGCGGAATACTCGACCATTCGAACCCGGATGTCGCCGAAGCGGCGCGTGCGCCAGACCGCAACACCGGCTTCGCCGGGATATTCGACTGCGTCGATCGTCTGCCAATCGACGGCTTCGAACGGAATGTTGAGAAGCTGCATGCCTGTGTGTGTGTGTGTGTGTGTGTGTGCTGCGGGCTTCCTAAGCCGCCGGTGTCTGCCCGCTCAGCACCTGAATCAGGCGCACGCGTTCGATGTTGCCGCCACTGAGGATGAGGCCGACGTTTCTGTTCGCCATCCGCTCGCGCTCCTGAAGCAGCGCCGCGAGCGGCGCTGCACCGGCGCCCTCGGCAACCTGGTGCGTGTCGTCCCAGTAGACGCGCATGGCTTCAGCGATCTCGTCCTCACTCACCTGCACGAAGCGTGCAGCACCTCGGCAGATAGCCTCAATGGCATCTGCGTTGGGCTCTCGCGTGGCGATGCCATCTGCAAAAGTGCGCGCAGATGGCGTGCCGACCGGGCGACCGGCCGCGAAAGACAGCGCAGTGGCGGGTGCGTTCACTGCGCTGACGCCCACTATCTCGGTCTTGAGGCCCAGCACGTCGCGCGTGGCAATGAGCCCGCAGATGCCCGACCCCATGCCGACACCGACATACAGGGCATCGAGATCGCGAACCGCGCGAAAGAATTCCAGCGCATAGCTGGCGACGCCCGCGACGAGATCCCGATGAAACGCCGGGACGAGGTGCAGGCCCCTGGCGGCCGCGACCCGGTGCGCTTCGTGCTTCGCTTCGTCGAAATCCTTGCCGAACTCAACGACGGTGGCGCCGAACGAGGCCATCGAAGAGTTCTGATCTGGAGAGTTCCCGTGCGGCACATAAAGCGTTGCGGGGATGCCCGCTCTCGCGGCAGCGAACGAGATGGATTGACCGTGGTTGCCGCGGGTTGCGGAAATGACGCCCGGGACGTTTGGCTGGGATCGGATCAAGCGGTCCATATAGACGAGTCCGCCGCGAACCTTGAATGCGCCCGCAGGCGTGTGGTTCTCATGCTTCACCCAAACGGTGCAGCCGACACGGCGGCGGAGTTTCGGCCAGGCGTACTGCGGAGTGGGCTGCACCACACGGTGTACCAGCTCGGCGGCATGTTCCAGTTCGTTGAGTTCGAAGGAAGTTTGAGAATCGGGCACCGCGCTCACTCCAGGATCAACTGCGAACGTCCGCGAGGCATTCTTGCGCGCGGACCATGTGGAAGTCCTCTGCCAAATTGGACAGACGGTGGCCCACGTGCAAGGGGTGGCACGGCGGGCCGTGGAAGACACGCGGTGGGCTACGCGCATCTCGCCATCAGCGTGGGCTCGCGCGCCGCCGTCGAGGAACTCACGGCCTGCATGCGCGCGGATGGCGTGCGCATCGTTTCCGGGCCGCGGCAGACGGGTGATGGGTGCTTCGAAGCGGTGGTGGGGTGGAAGACCCGGACGGGAATCCTGTTGAGATTTCGGCGTGAGCGAGTTGAGTGCCCTGTGTTTGAACTATCCGGAATTTCCGGCTGGATGCCGCCTGACCACCTGCGGCGAAGCTCGCTGAGGACATCGGCGAGTGCCCGCGCTTTGTCGCCGGGTTAGATAATGAGCACTGCTGTAACTCCCTGATCGCCCATAGTTCTTAGCTCTCCGCGCCGTTATTATCTTCGAGGGCAGATAAAGAACCGGGCCGACCGCACGTTCCAACAGGCCTGCGGTACGCCATGTTGCGTTTGCCTCGATCCTCGAGAGCCTTCAACAAACCGAGCTCAACCCATTCCCTGAGAATCTTCGACGCCTTGAGCGTGCTGAGGCTTCCGATGCGGCACAGCTGTCTCGTACGTTCGTGCTGCGAAAGTCGCGCGCCGTGATTTGGCCTTTGCTACTTTTGCGCGTCGACGTTTGTGGAGAAAGCCATGTACGACACATTAAAACCGCCTGCTTTCAGCGCAGCCGAGTGTCAGCGCCTCGATGAAGAGGATCGCCTGCTCGATGACACGTCCGACGGAATCGATTGGGACGAGATCACCGCCACGACGCAGCCGGACTTCGAGGCGGGGCGCTTTGCGTTCAACTCCGACGACTATCCGACGGAGGAGGCGGCCATGGCTGCCATGGATGCCCTCGTGGAGAACCTCATCAAGGAAGCCTTGCGTGAAGTCTCAACCCAAAATTCACTGGATGCCGCGCGCAGCGAGCTGCGCTAGAGCAACGAAATACTCGGGGTCGTAGCCCCGCCAGTTGCCGAGCTCACAACGTGTTCCCTCATATAGCGCGACGGGCTTGCCGGCTCCGCGGCTGTCCGCGCCAGGCTCGGACACTGCAAGTCCGGTCATGGCCAGTGCGAGCAGGGTCTCAAGGTCCTTTTTCGCTGTTGTCCGTGCTCACCCGCCCCTTCCATCAAGTACCCGTCAAGTAAGCAACCTTTTGTTTTTGCTTGATGTAGATGCCGGAACGTCCGCAAGACGTGCCGTCCCATCAATTACCCATCAATTGAGCTGTCTATTACACACAAGTTTTGAGTTCTTCCCACCCATACTGAGCGCCGTGCAGGGGGAAGCGCTGGACACAGCGGCTCGCATTGGGTAGCTTTGTTTTCGTCGCAACGTGCGATGAACGGTGCCGAACTGATTGGCGAAGACAGCGCGATGTGAGGATCCCGAGGTGCAGGCGATCATCGAGGCTGGCACGCAGTCGGCGGAGTGGGTGGCGCAGGAGTTCGCCCGCGCCGACCTGTGCGACAAACGCCTGGATCGTCGCTTGATCAAGACTGCGGAACAACTGGCCAGGTCTCCGTCCTCGCCGATCAACGAAGCGTGTGGTGACTGGGCGAGCACGCAGGCGGCGTATCGTCTGTTCGACAACCCGAAGGCCAGCCCTGAGGCTATTCTCGAGCCGCATATCCAGGAGACCGTGAAGCGCATGGCCGCTCAGGGCGGGCCGGTGTTGGTGATGCAGGACACGGTGTTCTTCTCCTACGGCCAGCACGTCAAAACACGTGGCCTGGGTCCGATCGGCAAGAGCAACAGCGTCAGTGAGCGCGGATTGATCATGCACAATGCGCTCGCCTTCACGGCTTCCGGCGTACCGCTGGGGATCCTGAGTCAGAGTATCTGGGCACGCCGAGAGATTCTGGAAGAGGACTATCAGGAGAAGATCGAGCGCCTGCAGGTCACCGCGATCGAGGAGAAGGAGAGCTCCAAGTGGTTGCTGGCGCTGCGCGAGACGGTGGAGCGCGCGCCGCCGGGCGTGAAGGTTGTCACGGTGGCCGATCGGGAGTCGGACTTCTTCGAATTTCTCACGCAGGCCCAAGAGCGGCGGGCACTCTTTCTGATCCGTGCGCGCACCGATCGAAAGCTCGTGCCTGAAGACAGCGAGGGCTGCAGCCGCATGCTCGAAGCGCTGACTGACGCCCCACTGCTGGGCCATCTGACGGTGCCGATTCCCAGCAACGGCAGCCGCAAAGCCCGCACGGCACACCTGGAGGTGCGCGTGGCGCAGGTGACGATCAAGCCACCCCCGCGGCGCGGCCACGCGAAGGCGTCGGGCTCGACCGAGCCGCTCACCGTGAATGTCATTGCCGCGACGGAGAGCTCTCCACCTGAACACACCGAGGCGATCAGCTGGGTGTTGCTGACGAACCTGCCGGTGAAGGACTTCGAGGCCGCGACCGAGAAGGTTCAATGGTACGCGAAGAGATGGGGGATAGAGACCTGGCACAAGGTGTTGAAATCCGGGTGCAAGGTCGAGGACTGCCTGCTCGAGGAGGCGCAGCGTCTGAAGCGCTATCTGACACTCTTCAGCATCATCGGTGTGCGCTTGATGCATGTGGCCTGCCTGGCACGTGCGCAACCGGACCTGCCAGCCATCGAGGTGTTTTCCGCGGTGGAGATCCAGGTGCTGTACCTTCGCGTGAAGAATGCACTGCCCCCGCCCGGGCAACCGCCGACGCTTCGGGACACGGTACGCCTGCTCGGCAAGCTCGGCGGTCACCTGGGGCGCAAGGGTGACGGGGAACCCGGCGTGCTCGTGCTCTGGCGCGGCTGGATGCGCCTGTACGAATCGGTGGAAATGCTGCACTCGCTGCAATCCCTGGGTCTGATCCAGTCGCGCTGAACGATGCAGTACTGCGCGCGGCATTTTGAGGCTCACGAGATCGGGCTCATCCGCGAGTTGCTCACGACCCCGCAGATCAGCCGCTTCCGGCTTTCGCGCGAAGTGTGCGAGCGTCTGAACTGGCGACGTGCGAACGGCCAGCTCAAGGACATGAGTTGCCGTGTGGCTCTGCTGCGCATGCAGGCTGATGGTCTGATCACGCTGCCCCCGCCCAGAAACGCCAAACCCGTCGCCTATCGGGAATATCCCGACATCGAGCACGCGGTGCTCGAGCCCAGCAGCGCCCCGAGTGTCGATCTGGCTCGGCTCAGCGTCGATCTCGTTCTCCACAAACGCGACTCGTTGCTGTGGAATGCTTACATCCAGCGCCACCACTACCTGGGTCATCAACTCATGCCAGGGGCGCAGCTGCGCTACTTCGTGCGCGCCGAAGGGCACATCATCGCCGCGCTCGGCTTCGGCGCGAGCGCCTGGAAAGTCAAACCCCGCAACAACACCATCGGCTGGACGAGCGAACAGCGCCGACGCAACCTGCACCTGATCGTCAACAATGCGCGCTTCCTCATCCTGCCGTGGATCAAGTGTCGCAATCTCGCCTCGCGTGCGCTGGCCCTGATCAGCCGACGCCTGGCGGATGACTGGCAGGCTCGCTACGCCTATCGTCCCGTCCTGCTGGAAACCTTCGTCGAGAAACCGCGCTTTACAGGCACCTGCTACAAGGCCGCCAACTGGCAGTATCTGGGTGACACTCAAGGACGCGGAAAACTCGACACCCTCCATCGCCACAGCGAGCCGATCAAGAGCATCTGGGTTTACCCGCTCGCGCACGACTTTCGCCGATATCTGTGCAACGGATAGATCGCAGGCGCCCACAGCGTGAGCCGGCAAATCAAATCAGCACGGCCAGGCACGATTACCCCATCGTCGCCGGCCTTCGAGCAAGATTATCTGGACATCGATCACTGGCCTCACCGCTGGCGGGTCGAGCCCCGCGATCTGCTGCCAGGGGAACGCATGCTCGGCATCTTCAAGGTCTTCCTCGACCATCTGTTGAGCCAGGGACTCGCTCGCAAGACCTTGCACCGGCATCGCGATCATCTATGCACCCTGGGTGGAGAGATGATCCGTCGCTTGCACGAGGACCCGCGATTGCGAAGGCGCGCGATCGCGCGCGTGCTCGCCGAGTTCCTTGACGAGGACGGCGGACCGCTCATCTATCCGCGAATGTCTGAGACCGAGCAACGTTCCTTCGACTCCACCTGCCGAAAGCTCCACCGCTTCCTGCCTGACTCAAAACCCCTGCCCGGGTGAATGATCGTCGCTCTCGCCCCCCGGACGAAACTTCCGAAAGATGTGTGTAATAGACAGATCAATTGAGACTCAGATTGAAAAGAAGGCCGGACAGTCCAAGCGCAGCGCGCGCTCACGAGCGGGTGCCTCCTTCAACGGCATTTTTTCGCCGACCCGATGCAGATGAACGCTTCGGTCCGGACGCGCACAGGGTGGCGGAAGGCGCGCCCTGTTCCCAGGCCCGCCGGCAACAGGCCCATCCAGGCGCTCAGAGCCGCTTCTTCCAGTATCCCGGCTCGCGGGCACAATGCGCGACGGCCACGATCAGGATTGATTCAGGCTCGACTACGTAAAGCACGCCGTACGGAAAGACGCGTGTCATACAGCGACGCACATCGTGATCGAGAAGCCGCCAGGTGCGCGGAAATTCGGCGATGCGCCGAATCGCATCCTCAACCGCTTCGATGAAACGCAAACCGAGCTGTGGTTTGCGGGCTTCATAGTACTGTGCCGCAAACTGGAGCTCGGCAATCGCCTCGGGATGAAACTCAAGCCTCATCGCTTGAGTGAGTTACGTACCTGCCTCAATGCCTCGTCGGCCGGGATCGCTTTCACCTTGCCGGAGCGAACCTCGGTTCTCCGACGCGAGGCTTCAGCAGCCCAAGTGCGGTCCATGTGACCGAGCTCTGCCGCATCGAGACTCTCCACCAGCAGATCAGCGAGCTCGGCACGCGCATCCGTGGACAAGCTCATCGCTTGCTCTGCGAGCTCCTCGGGGGTTATTGGCATGGTCGGCACAATATCCCCTCTGACTTCCGTGTCAAGCAACCGAGGATCAGACGCGCCGTTTGGCTTCTTGAGCTGAATGAGTATGTTCATGGTGTTCTCCTTGTCTGAAAGGCTGCTTCGAGCGTCCCGCTCCGTTCGTACGAAAGTACGTTTTTTCCAGGGATTTGCAGACGACCAGTCGCAGTATATATCCTTCAGAACTTCCGCGGCATCAAGCATTGCGCGCGACGCGTTGAACTCATGTCCACCAAATGCACAATTGCGCACGGCGACAGCTTTCACTTCTATCGTGAAGTGATGGACGACGACCACGTGTACCTCGAGATGAAAGACGTGCAGTTCGAGGCGAGCCATGGGCGCGTGATGGTGCCGATCCCGATTCACGTCTGGGAGGCGATTCGGCACTTGGGCGGCGCGGAGCCGGACCTGGTCGAACGGACGGATGAAGAGCTTCTGAAGATGGTCGAAGAGAACGTCGATCGGCGCATTGAGGAATATGCCGCGGCGGAGCGCGAACGCCCGCGCGGCGGCGGGCTGGCCAGAGTTGCTGGCCTGCTCGTCTATGACACAGCGGACAGGCCGCGTGAGCAGCAGATCGAAAGCGGAATGGCGTACTTCAAGAAGGAGCGGGCACGCCAGATGAAGCTGAGAGCGGCCATCACTGCGCTCTCGAGTCCGCTTGCCTAACTGCGGAACAGGACGGCGGCAAACGCGGTGCCTAACTCCGTGCGTTTCGGGCTCTCGTAGCAGTAGGAGCGTGCGATACGGAGCGCGGCGGCGGGGTGTCGAAGAAGGAGAAGATGACGTCGCTGGGGACTACTTCGCGAATGGATTCGTAGAAGGGGTTGCGCCGGTCGTTGGTCTTGCGCGTGGGCAAGCCCTTCCCGGACCCTGCGGAAGCCTAATAAGGCTGGAGCCAGTTCTTCTTCCCAAGCACGTCGAGAGCAAGCTGAATCTGGGTCGCCGAGAAGCATCTCTTTCGATCGCCCCAAGCGTAGACGCTTTTGATGACGTCGCCGGCGCCACGCGCGGAACCGCGTGTCGACACCCAATGGACGGTGGAAAGCAGCTCAAGGCCGAACGGGGTCTCGAATCCCTGGACCAACTGAGCGACGCGATCAAACCGCGCGCGAGTCGCGGGGTGATCGGCCAGGAATCTTCCCGCGTCCTCATCGGCTCCGGGGACCAGCGACAACTCCTTGTCCGGAGCGTCGCCGCCGTCGGCGTATCCCGATATGAAGTATCCGTCGATCTCGCGAAGGACGTGACGCAGGTTCTCGGCGTAGGGGCCGTACGGTGCCTCCACGTAACGCAATCTCAACGGCTCACCCGCTTCCTGCATGAAGTACATGAGCTTGTGAACTTCCAGCAGCGTCACGAAAGGGTCCATGAGCCCGGCCAGGTATTTTCGCATCAGCCCGACGAGCGCCGCCCGGCCTGCCGTCATCGATGGGACTTTGCCGGAGCGGTTTAGTGGCCGCTGCTCCGGAGAGTCATGAGGCTCGAAAACGATGACGCGGACGCCGTCCAGAGCACCCAAGGCCGATTCGATGCGTGGGCGCACGTTGCTCCAATTGAGGCCACCGAGCCCGCTACCCAGCGGCGGTATGGCAATCGAACGGATCCCGCGACGGCGAATCTCGGCCGACAGCGCGCTCAAGCCAGCGTCAATATCCTCGATGCGACTCCTGCCGCGCCAATGACGCTTGGTGGGAAAGTTGATGATGTACTTGGGATTAGCCAGAAAGCCGGTTTCGAAGACGAACATCCGCCCTGGCTGAACCTCACGATGAGCGCAAGCAGCAGCGTATGCTTCGAAATTCGCGGGGAACGCGCTCTTGAATTGAAGCGCGATTCCGCGCCCCATGATGCCGACACAATTAACCGTGTTGACGAGCGCTTCCGCGTCCGCCTGAAAAATGTCCCCGGTTCGAAATTCCAGCGCCACCAGCCCTCTCCTGTCCACAGCTAATAGTACCAATCCGGACGAATCTCTACTCGAGGACGGTGCGGCGCCCCGTGCGTTGAGTTCGCGGCCAGCTGGGCCGCCTCCCGCGAGAAGGCACCAATACGCTCCACGAGCGGCCAGGGAAATGCATGATGCATCAGAAACTCTGCCTGTTTGCCTTCTTTGACGTCAGCGCGGCTGAAGTTGCGCGCCGCCACGGCTGGCCAATTCACCTCATCGAGCTGATCAACCCGCTTGCGAAACGGCGCATAGGCGGCGCCGGCATTGGAAAGGGAGAACGCCCAGCGGCGACCGTTGGCATTCGCCCAGTCGATTGCCGTGTAAAGATCCGACTCCAAATGAACGATTGGACCTTGGCCGCCGCGGTAAGCCAACTCGGGATGGTTCGCACGATGGATCAGAAACAGCATGACCGAGCGCGGGCAGAAATAGAACGGAACGTAGTCACCAACGTGATCGCCAGGATGGCAGTCCACCGGCAGCGTCAAACGTCGCGCCTTGATGGCACCCATACCGATCGTCGTTCCGGCCAGCGCTCGACCGACAATGACTGAGTCGCAGAAAAGACTCCCATCCGATGTCACCGAGTGCAGTCGGTCGGCATGGATGATGTGGTAAATCTTGGGCCGATCGGGCGGCTGTGGCATCGTCAGGCCTCTGACCGGACCACGTCGAAACCTGGCGCGAGTCTATCAGCACGGACCCGCGTGCCAAAGCGCGGCGTGCGAAGCGACACACGGCTCGTCGAAGACCTACAGACCTGCCGCGTACGTAAGTTTACCGCCCACGTCCGTGATGACTTTGCGGCTTTTCAGTTCCTCGACCAGTCCGTCAAGTTCGTGGACTTCCAGCTTCTTGCCGACCATCGAGTCGAGCGCGCTTCGCAGCGATTTGTGTGTTCTCGGCCGATTCGTCCGGTGCTTTCGGAAGTGCTCGATGACCCTGTCAGCCAGCGCGGGCATCGGGGAGTCATCGTCTGGCGCTTGGGCGATACGCTCCTCAGAGCTCACCCGCGTGCTCGCGAGATCCGGCAAAGAGACTAGCGACGAGACCAGCCCCGCTGTTGCCGCCACAGCCATCGCTGCGTCGAGGCGGCCGAAAATCTCAGGCTCGGCGTCCGCGCCAACGTGGTGAGCCACGTGAGTAAAGTTACGGATCGCCTCTCCGAGCGCCAGCTCCCGGTCTCTCTTGGTCATAGACGTCCGCTCGTTCATGGTTGAAAGGAGCTTGCGCGCTGCGCCTGCCTCAGCCGAGAGATTCGCGGACTTCCACAGGCTCTCAATCGCGCGACGGCACTCTGCAACGGCAGCTGTGTAGTGCCCCATCACGAGATGTTCATTTGCCCTGCGGACGAGATCGAGTGCGGCCCGTGAACGATGGTCAGAACGACCCGTCGGCAGATGGACGCCAACCAGCAAGACGTCCGCCAGTCCGGCTTCCTTCAACACGCGAGCCCAGTCGCTGACGTTCACGGCGACTCTAAGCGTTTCATTGAGCTGACAGACTCCGCCTGGCCCACGGCCGTTCCCGCGCACGTCCAGCTCGAACGTTAACCCGCGACCCTGCCTGAGTTGCTCGAGCGCCATCAATTGAGAGCTCGGCAGGCAGAGGCGATACATCAAGAATCTATCGTACGGCACGCCGTCCCGAGACTCTTCACACCACGCACTCTCCGGCATCGCCTGCCCAAGGGGCGTTGCGTTCGTGTCACCCTCTGGGGCTACGGAGACCCATGCAGATGTTCCGAAGACCGTGTAAACGTGGTCTCGCTTCGGAAAGAGGTTCCAGGCGAGGGTGAATCGCAACTCCGACATGCCAACACCGGCTCGCCCGCTGATGCTGGAGGCTTTGACTTCTCCGATTACGGTGCTTTCGTAGTGGATTCCCATTGAACCTTCCAGAGTTCCGGACTACTCCGCTCGCGCGTCAAGCAGCAACGGCCGACTCTCTTATGCCGACAAGCACCGCAATCAGTTCATCCACCTGCGGGGCACTGAACAGACCATCCGGCCCACGAGGCGTGAGATCGGTAAATGGTGACTCGTAGAGCCGGGCCGGCTCCATGGTGCCGTGTTCGGTCAGGTGATTGATCACGAGGTTGACGAATTCGATCTGGTTCGCGGCCAACGCTTTGTCCGTCAGAAATCCGCCCAACGCTTCCTTGGCAGCTTCTCGGTCCAGCCCCACGAGTGATCGAACGAACAAGCCGAGCCCGTGCGACTCGGACTTCGCGCGGCTGAGCTCCTCCAGTGCTCCAACGCCATTGACTATGAGCATCTGTTCCAGCTCCGCCAGGTCGCTGGCCGTAAGCGGCTTGTTCCTGCGCAGCTTGTGGATCGCAACGTGGTCCTGGTGCGCACGCAAAAACATCTGCGCTTTCGCGCGAAACTTGGCGTAATTCGTGCCCTCCCCAAGTCCAAGCAGCACGACTTCTGCCTCGCCACCCATCACATCTTCAAAATCCGTGTAGATGGGTTTGCGCTTCTGCTTCTCTATGAGCTTCACGAGATCGCGCAGCCGCCGCCGGACACGCTCGAGCATGGGGATCGTGACGTCTTGCCACCAGTCGTCGGTCTGGATGTCCTGGATGAGTTCCATCTGCTCCCGCACCATCGGAATGGCCGACTTCTCTTCGAGCAGGCCGGCAATCTCCTTTACCTGATCCCGCAGACGCTCGAATGCCGGTTCGGCGCGAAGCAGCGCCAGTTGCAGATTGAGAATTAGCAGGTCGAATCGTTTCGCCTCTTCGGACTCGGCGGCAAGCTCCGAAGGCAATCCGGCGACGTCGTGCGCGAGCTCCGACAGCGACTCTGACGAAAGCTCCCACCAGGCTTCAGGTTTCGCGTACTTCTCAACGGCGCGCCGCCGCGGTCGGACGACGAAGTTATCGAGATTCATCGCGGCGACTTCGCTGTGTAACCGATCACCGACTGTGGTACGAACTTGCGCATCGGTTCCTGGATCGCCATAGACGGCGTGTGATTCAGCGATTGCCAGGCCATCGGGAGTGACGAGCCGCTCGTCCAACTCACGAATCAGCTCCAGCCGTGTCGTGAATAACCGCTTGCCAAGCGACTGCCCCAGCGCGCCCTCGACAGTCTCGGGGTTCTGACTGAAGTACTCCAGGTTCTGGCAGTAGTCGAAGAGATAGAAGAACTGCTTGTGCTGCCCGGGGCCAAACAGGTCCGGGCACAGGCGCGTGCCGCGGCCAACCATCTGCCAGAACTTCGTCTTCGAGCGCACCAGCTTGAAGAAGACCAGGTTCACCACCTCCGGAATGTCGATTCCGGTGTCGAGCATGTCCACGGAGATGGCGATGTGAGGAGGCTTGTCCTTCCCAGAGAAGCCATCGATCAGGCTCTGCGCGTACTCGGTCTTGAACGTGATGACACGGGCGAACTCGCCCTTGAGGTGCGGATAGTTGGCGTCGAAACGCTCGGCGATGAAATCGGCGTGGGACTGGTTCTTCGCGAAGACGATCGTCTTACCCAGCCGGTCGCCGCCTGCCACGGTCATCCCGCGAGTCATCAGGTGCGCGAGCACCTTGTCGACGGTGTCCGTGTTGAAGAGCCATTTGTTTACGGCTTCCGCCTCGACCCGGTTTGGGATGCTGCCGTCGTCGTCCCACTCCAGCGCATCCCACTGATCCTTGTCTTCTTCCGACAGGTCGTCGTATTTGATCCCCTCGCGCTGAAACTTGAGGGGAACGGAGACAGCCTTTAGCGGGACCAGAAAGCCGTCTCGCACTGCTTCTTCGAGTGAGTAGGCATCGGTCGGGACGCCATTCTCGAGATCGAACAGGCCGTAGGTGTTCCGATCCACTTCATCCTTGGGGGTCGCGGTCAGACCAACCAGCAACGAGTCGAAGTAGTCGAAGATCGCGCGATACTTCTGGAACACCGAACGGTGCGCCTCGTCGATGACGACGAGATCAAAATGGCCGGGACCGAAGCGGCGCTGTCCGTCCCGCGTCTCATCGATCAGCCCCATCATCGTCGGGTAGGTCGAGACGAAGACCCGCCCTTCAGCGTCTTTCTCGGTGACCAGATTCACCGGAGACGAGTCCGGCAGAAAGCTCTTGAAAGCATTCACCGCCTGGTTGACGAGCGCCACGCGGTCCGCGAGAAACAGCGCTCGCTTGACCCAGTTACAGCGCATAAGAAGATCGCACAGCGCGATCACCGTGCGCGTCTTGCCTGCTCCGGTGGCCATCACCAAGAGCGCCTTGCGGTCGTGGTCACGCTCGAAGGACTCGGCGATGCGGCGAATGCCCCGTGTCTGGTAAAACCGCTCAACGATGGTTGGACTGATCTGCGCCGCGCTTAGTGACTTCCGGCTACTGCGTCGCTGGATGGCGAGCTCCAGTTCCGCCTTCTTGTAGAAGCCCTGCACCTGGCGTGGCGGATAGCTCACGTCGTCCCACAACCAGTGCTCGTAACCGTTCGAGTAGAAGATCAGCGGACGCTGTCCGAACTGCTGCTCAAGACAATCTGCGTAGAGCTTGGCCTGCTGCTGCCCCGCCCGTGCGTCGCGCCGAGTGCGCTTGGCTTCGACCAGCCCCAGCGGCTTGCCGTCATCGCCCCACAGAACGTAGTCCACGGCACCCGTGCCCTGCTTGTTCGGCATGCCGGTGACTTCGAACTCGCGGTCGCGTGTCTGATCCAGCGGCCAGCCCGCTTCCTTCAGGAGCAGGTCGATGAAGTAGTCGCGGGTCTCGGCTTCGGAATAATCGTGCGTGTCGGGTTGTGCCGCGGCGGACTTCCGGGCTTCGGCCACTTCGGCGCGCAGACGCTTGAGCTCCTCATCCAGCGCCGACTTGTCAGCTAGCAGCGCGACGAGTCTTTCGTCGCGCTCGCGAAGCGCACTCTCGAGCTGCTGCAGCAGCTCGGCCGTCTGTTTCTGCGTGGGCACGGCCTTCGGCAGCGCACTGGCATCGAACCTGAGCCCGGGCGCCGGTCGCGCGGCGCGACCGTATGTGCGCGCCAGCCAATAGGAGACGTGGAACAGCTCGCGGACGGCGACCAGCGCATCCTCCGCCGGTATCGCGCGGTGGCTGTGAACGGCGCGATTCCCGAGCGTGACGATCACGCGGGCCTTGCTGAAAACGGCTTCCCCGGCCGCCTGCTTGAAGCTCGACTCATGGATCAGCGCTGAGAGGTTGTCCTGGTACGGGAGTCTCAGCGCGGGGTCGTGCTTGTAGGCCCATGCCACCGCCAGTTCGAGCGCGCGGCGGGCGTAGAAGCACGCAGTGCGAGGATCAGCGCACACCGCTGCCTCCGCTTTGGCAGCGGCTTCGTAGATAGCGGGCCACTCAGGATGCAATAACTGGAAGTTCGAGGTCACCTCTCAGCTCCTCACTCGTACACGAGGTCGTCCAAAGGAATCGCCTTACAGCCCTCCTCGGACAGCGCCGTGCTGTAGGGATGCGAATAGCGAATCGAGTTCAGATAGCGACCGGCGCTGCATTGCCTTCAACTTATCCACGACTGCCATCCTCCGAGAAAACTCGTGCTGCAACTTGATTGGTGGGACGACTATTCTGAAAGCCTTGATTTCGCCCAGCCCCAAATCCGGAACTGCAATGGCGCGAACGCCTCTGTGGGCCTGTCGCAGAATGAATGGTGAGTCGAGCAACCGACACAGATATGTGGCATCCACTAGCTCACGATTCGGCTTGATCGTGCAACAGGAATAGGAAGCCAAGAAATCAAAGTGCACCTCCACCAATCTAGCCTTTCCCAAGTTGACGCCGATTCGCGAGTAGATAATGTCGCCCTTCTCGGGCTTACCTTTTCGTGACAGTCGTCGAAAGTCTTCTTCTGAGATCCGTTTGACGCTCTCAAATGAGATTCGGCCGCAATCCGACAGATCTTTGGCAGAAATGAACGGAATACCGTGTTCAACCGCTACCGGCATCTTGTGGTCGATATCTGTGATGCTCCGGCAAAGCGCGCCGAGTGTTTTGACAGGCCAGCCTTTCGGATTCGATATGGGATCCCCGAACAGATCAAGAAGAAGCGATTGGGCCAGCGTGTCGAGTTGAGCGAGTGCGGCGCGACGCTTGGCCAGTAGCGCGTCCGCCTTGTCCAGGATTTCCGAGATCCGCCGCTGTTCGGTGAGGGATGGCAGAGGAATACTGATCTTGGCGACGTACGATGGGCGCGCTCTCAGCAATGAGCCACCAACACCAGATATTGTCTGCATAAACTTGGCGTGGAAGGGCTCGCCAACTAAGACATGCCTTAAATAACCCGGATGCAATCGTTCACTGCGGAATACGATCCACTCGCTCGACGCGATAATCCGCCTGCCTCGATTCGCCCCAACGACCCATGAACGGCGGATGTGGGGCACTATCTTCGAAAGCAAGACATCGCCAGGCTCGACAATCTGCTTGGTTGAGCCAATGTCCTTGCCCGCGACGACCTCGGGCTGGCCTCGATCGAAAGCGGGAATGCTGTACAGATCGAAGATTTCGTCGGGGAACTTCGAAGGATCAACAGAGCCCGACTTCGTCGCCATAACACCGCCGAGTTCAACCGTGGGCGCCGCACTCACTTCAGCATCCTCTCCAGTTCCTTCATACCCGTCTTGATCTCTTCCTCCAGTCTTGCGAGGTCGGCGAGGATTTCTTTCGGCGCGCGGTGCTCGATCTCCTGGTGGACCACTTCCCTGTAGCGGTTGAGCGAGAGGTCGTAACCCTGCCCAGCGATGTCGGCCTTCGCGACACAGAAGCTCTGGGCAGTGCGCGGGCGTTTTCGCTCGGCGCCACTGCGCTGTGCCCAGCGCGCCAGTACGTCAGGCAGGTTGTTCTTGTCGTGCTCCGCCTTGACGGCTGCCGTGCGCGGTACGGGCCCGAGCTTCTCTTCCGGCAGGAGCGGCGTGCGCTTGTCGTCGAGGCTCCAGCCATCCGCTCGGACGTCGTAGAACCAGACCTGATCGGTACCGCCGGAGTTGGTCTTCGTGAACAGCAGAATCGCCGTGGACACGCCCGCGTAGGGCTTAAACACGCCACCGGGCAGTTTGACCACCGCGTCGAGCTTCTGGTCTTCGACCAGCATCTTGCGCAGTTGCTTGTGCGCCGTGCTCGAACCGAACAGCACGCCGTCGGGCACGATCACCGCCGCGCGGCCGCCAGGCTTGAGTAAACGCAAGAAGAGCGCGAGGAAGAGCAGCTCGGTCTTCTTCGTCTTAACGATCTGCAGAAGATCCTTGGCGGTGTTCTCGTAATCAAGGCTGCCAGCGAAGGGTGGATTGGCCAGCACCAGCGTGTACTTCTCCTCCTCTCCGGCGTGGTCCTGCGCCAGCGAATCGCGGTAGCGAATGTCGGGATTCTCCACGCCGTGCAAAAGCATGTTCATGCTGCCGATTCGCAGCATCGTGTTGTCGAAGTCGAAGCCGTGGAACATCTTGTGGTGAAAATGTTTCCGGTGCTTCGCGTCGAGCAGGAGCCTCGGGTGGCGCTCTCGCAGGTATTCGCCCGCTGCGACGAGGAAACCGGCCGTGCCACAAGCCGGGTCGCAGATAGCATCGTTCGGCTGGGGTGCCGTCAGCTCCACCATCAATCGGATGATGTGGCGCGGAGTGCGGAACTGGCCGTTCTGCCCCGCGCTTGCGATCTTGCCGAGCATGTACTCGTAGAGATCTCCCTTGGTGTCGCGATCCTCCATCGGGACGGCATCGAGCAGGTCCACCACCTTTGCCAGCAGTGCAGGCGTGGGGATGGTGAAGCGCGCGTCCTTCATGTGGTGCGCGTAGGTGGAATCTTCGTTCGTCCCATTCACGCCCAGCGTGCGCAGAAACGGGAAAACGTGCTCACCCACCACGGTGAACATCTCCGCCGGCGCGAAGTGCTTGAAGCGCGACCACCGCATGTCGTCGTAGGCGCGCCCCTTGGGATCCTTGCCTTTCAGGAAGACTCGCCGCTCCATCGGCTTCTTCAACCGAGCAGACTTGTTTTCCTCCAGCGTGTGCAGGTCGTCGAGACGGCGCAGGAACAGCAGGTAAGTGATCTGCTCGATAACTTCGAGCGGGTTGGAAATGCCGCCGGACCAGAAGGCGTCCCATATTCGATCGATCTGACTCTTGATCTCACCGGTAATCATGTCTTGGAATTCAAATGACTCTGTGGAGTACTAACCGTGACCAGTGACTGGGACGGGGTCGCTGTCTAAGCGATGGTCGTGCCGCCCGGTGGCGCAAGCGGATCCCGGTTGCGCGCTTCTTTTGTGTGTGTGTGGGCCCCACAGACAGCAACTCACTGCCTGCAGCAACCGATTCGATTTCCTTTCGGGCCTCAAGCCTCAATTCCCCGGGCCGACGTGGCTAGGCACCAGGGGCATGGCGACTGCGGCATCGTCCGCATGGCCGAGCGCGGAAAGATCCTCGTCCTTGACCATCCCGTAACCCGTCGCCCATTGGGCTTAGTTTGCTTGGTTGTCTCCGCTACGTGGAACGCTACGGAATACCGCCGGGGATTCTACGCTAGCGATATGCGCTGGCAATGGCGCGTGCGTCACGAGACGACACTCCATGGCACGTGGAAATGCGGAGGGCATGAATCAGCAGAATCGCCCGAGAGTCTCGATGCGACTTTCGACGGCCTCCGCAGCGATTTCACGCCGAAACTGTCCGGAAAAGAGTGCGCCACCAAGCGATGTTGAGGTCATAATTCGCGGCATCCCGTGCAATGGAACTGCGTATGCCGGCATCTCCGAAAGAAGTACTGTGGGAGGCACATCCCCACACCCTCGCCAAAATCCAGATCCTGAGGGCTTACCTCCACGCCTGGTTCCAGATCATGGGGCGCAGCCAGAACGGCAAGGACATCCTCTACATAGATGGCTTTTCCGGGCCAGGCTCTTACACGAACGCCACCGAGGGTTCGCCGCTCGCAGCACTGAGCGCGCTCAGCGCGGCAAAGCAGAGCGCCGGTCCCCATTGGCGCGCGGGAAAAGTCCATGTCGCACTGATCGAGGAAGACCGCGACCGATACGCAGCTCTCGCGGACGCTGTTCGGTCCTACGCGGACATCCCGGGAGTATTCATTTACCTGCTGGACTCGACATTCGAGAAGGCGATGGAGGAGCTGAGCGCGAGCGTGCCCAGGTTCTTTCAAACCCCGCATCCGCTCCTGGCATTCATCGATCCATTCGGGGTGAAGGGCTTCACGTTCGCCTCCGTTAGTCGGCTTCTGGCGAGCCCCACGTCGGAGGTGTTGCTGAACTTCGATGCGGACGGCATTGCGCGCGTGCTCCGCGCCGGCCGTGCGGCAGCCCATGACAAAGTGCTCAGGGCGGTCTACGGGTCGGACGAATGGAATTCCACCCTGAATCCGGATTCCCCGACACACGAACTGGTCTGGGACTCGATGAGACTCTATCGGCAGCGTCTCATGAGCCTGCCGCGTGTCCGCTACGTCTTCCCGTTTGAAATGCGCACGCACAAGGATTCAATCAACTACTTCCTGGTCTTCGCGAGTCAGCACTTTCGCGGTCTCGAAAAGATGAAGGAGGCAATGAAATCTGTAGACACGACCGGCGCGTATCGATTTTGCGATGCCACCCAGATGCAGGGTGAGCTCTTTCGGTTTGACGATGTAGAGCAGTATGCAGAGTTGCTCCTCTCGCGCTACGCCGGGCGGACCGTTCCGCTAGATGACGTGCGTGATTCCGTGCTACTCGACACCCCGTTCTCAAAACCAAACGCCGTGTTGAAGACGCTTGAGCAGTCAGGCAGGCTCACGGTCATGAGTCGCGATCCTGCGCGAAGGCGCGGAACCTTCAAGCCCGAAGACACGGTCAGCCTTACCTTCACGGGAGTGAGCCATGAGCCGGCGAAGTGCAATTGAATGGACGCAGATGACCTGGAACCCAGTGACGGGGTGCACGAAGGTCAGCCCCGGCTGCACGAACTGCTACGCCGAGCGCATGGCGAAGCGCCTCAAGGCCATGGGCGCGGAGCGCTACAAGTGGGAGTTCGCTCTGCGCATGCACGAGCCCGCGCTCGAGGAGCCTCTACACTGGAAGGCACCACGCAAAGTCTTCGTCAATTCAATGTCGGACCTTTTTCACAAGGATGTGCCATTAGCGTTCATCCAGCGCGCGTTCGATGTCATGGCGCGCTGTCCGCAGCACGAGTTTCAGATCCTCACCAAGCGCGCGACACGGCTGAGCCAGGTCGCGGCCGAACTAAACTGGACACCCAACATCTGGATGGGCGTGAGCGTCGAAGACCAAAAGCGAGCGAGGCGGGCCGAAGAGCTTTGCAGCGTTCCGGCACACATCCGCTTCCTGTCAGTGGAGCCTTTACTGGGCCCAATACGCGAGCTACCGCTCGATGGCATTCATTGGGTCATCGTCGGCGGTGAATCTGGCCCGGGCGCGCGGCCCATGAATCCAGATTGGGTCGACGGCATTCTTCGCCAGTGCCGCGCTCGTGGCGTTGCCTTCTTCTTCAAGCAGTGGGGCGGAGTACAGAAGCATCGTACAGGTCGCACGCTTCTTGGGCGGACATACGATGAAATGCCTCAAACCGCGATTAGCTAACCACTAACACCTTTTCAGGCGGCCCGGCCCGGCAGGAAGGCCCTGCCTATGGCTGCTTACGAAGACAATCGGAAAGGTGAGCCGCTCGGTTCTGAACAGCCTTCAGGAGCGCACGATCGTTCTCCCGCGCGCGCAGCTGAAGACGCGGCGTGAGATCCAGCACCGAGTCCTGAACGGGAAACTTTGATCTTACGGTAGCGGACAAGCTCGCGGAATCGGGAGGCTGGGCTTTCGTAACCTCCAGCTCAAACACGAGCTGCCTATCGGCGCCGTCCGCGCGCTCTGATTGTTTCTTCATAGCTTTCACCATACAGGAGCTCTCTCGAAACCGGGCTCGTACCGGCAGACTATTTTCGGACGACCCGCAGTCGGATCGAAGACTCCCATTCTTTCCCAGGCCAATGATCTCGCCCTTCTCGCTGACGATTGCGGCGCCTACCTGACGTGACATGCATGCGGAACCCGCCGCCTCCGCATAGTCCGCGTACATCGCTAACATGATTTCCGCACGAAAACATTCCACCTGTTAGCGTGCAACAATTCCGTTAGTTGGCAGCGACCCAGATTCGGGACGCCGCCCGCCAACTGTTCGCGCGTATGTTTCCTGTACGCGCAACGCCAGCGCAAATCGCGCACGCGTTCAACGCCGCGAAAACGCGACAGCATCGGCGTGTGCGTCTCACACCAGACAGGTTCCCCGCAAATCGGCAGATCCGACTGACGGAAGCGGACCAGCAATTCGTCCTACCGACGATGCTATCTCCAATTCCGGGCCGATCTGATCTCGGCTCAACTCGTGATAACGAACCGTGAAACAGACGATGCGCAGCGCTCAGGACTTGCTCGTTGAGCAAAGCCATGACTCTGCGGCGGCTTATGCCCGCGCTGCGGATCGACTACATCCGGGTTTCAGGAACCGAGTGGATGCAGAATCCAGAGCAGCGCTTCCACTCGATTGACATTCGCAAGCCGCTGCTGCTCGCGCTGCCCTTGGCCGAAGCGAGCATCACCGATGAGCTGCCGCGTGGCTTCTATCTGCCCGAGGGAGAGCTGCAGAGCCAGCAGGAGCCGGTTCTTCCCCGCAAAGTCATCCGCGAGGCTGTCGCCAACGCGGTCATGCACCGAAGCTACCGCGAGCACAGCCCCGTACAGATCATTCGTTACAGCAATCGCATCGATGTCCACAACCCGGGTTACGCACTCAAAGACACCTCGCAGATCGGCGTACCCGGATCGAAATTGCGCAATCCCACCATCGCCGCTGTTCTTCACGATCTCAACTGGGCAGAGGCAAAGGGCACGGGCATCCGGACCATGCGCAGGCTCTCGGCCGAGGCCGGACTCCCCTTGCCGGAGTTCAATTCGGATCGCCAGAACAACGAGTTCAAGGCGACGCTGTTCCTGCATCACCTGTTGACCGCGGACGATCACGTCTGGTTGAAATCCCTGACGCCCGAGCCGTTGTCTGCGGAGGACGCCAAAGCATTGGTCTATGCGCGTCAAACCGGCGCGGTCGACAATGCCGCATGCCACGACTTTTCCGGCTTGGATACGCTACAGGCCAGCGGCGTGTTGCGCAGATTGCGGGATCGCGGACTACTGGAAAAGCAAGGCGGCGGAAGCCGCACGTACTACACCCTGGTGGCAGTGGGCGAGATGCTTGAGTCTGGTATTGCGGGGCAGCTGGCGGCGAGCGGCGCCAGTCGTGCCGGCGAGGGCGCGGGAGAAGTCGCAAGTCCCCCCGAACTCGACGGGAATCCACACAACCTCGGCACGAATCCACACAAGCTGGACGGGAATCCACACAACCTCGCCTCACGGTCCCCACAAGCTCTTCAGCGGATTGACGATGAGTTGCGACTCCGAATCGAGGCAGCCGGCCCCAAGCCGCGGCGGGCGATTCTGCGAGCCTTGATTCTCGAACTTTGCAGTCTCCGCCCTTTTTCCGCCGCGGAGCTGTGCCAGGCATTGGGGCGGCGCTACCCGCGGGAACTGACGCGCCACCACTTGAAGCCTCTGCGTGCGGCGGGCCACCTCGAGCTTCTCTACCCGGAGAGCGAAAACCATCCGCATCAGGCCTACACAACACAGCGCCTGAGACGGCGTCAGTAACAACCATGGCCCGGCGATCACGCACCGCTGCGCTTTCGCGCGCCTCGCTACTCCCCCACCACCTGCATCACCGCATCCTCAAAATCCCCGCGCATCTCATTCGCCGGCGTCTGGATCATCAGAATCCCACCAGCCGCGCACGCTGCGCGCTCGTAGGCCAGAAGAACGTCTCACGCATGCCCAGCGACTTGAAGATGCGCTGCTGTGTGAACTCGTTGAAGTTCTGCCCCGACGCAATCTCAACGATGTGCGTCGGCGTATCGAACCCCGCCCACGCGCTGTATGCACAGCGCGAGCCCGGCTGGAATTCGAGCGGCACGGTGCTGAGGCTCTCTGTCCACGTGAGGCCGATCCGCTTCCGGCCGTCCTTGAGTATGCGGCCAACTGCGATGCGCGCGCGGCCGCTCGTTACGGCATTGCAGCCCGGCGCGTGCGCACGGCAGTCGGGCGAGCGCAGATGGCACGCCGAGGGGTTGGCGTGGCAGTCCAACGAGCGCGGACGGCACGCTGAGGGGTTGGGATGGCACCCACAGCCTCGCGAACGGCACAGCGTTGGCGCCGAAACGCGGGCGTGTCCGAGCGTGTCGGAATCTCTGTGTTCTGGGGCGGGTTGCTTCAACTCTTCGCCCGCCGCCTCTCCATCGCCGCATCCCGCATCTCCTTTCGGATCGCCTCCCACTCCTTCTTCTGCTCCTTCGTCAGAATCGGCTCCACCTGCTCGACGAAATCCTGCTGGATGCTCCGCGCCTCCTTCAACATCCCCCGGCGCTCCCGTCGGGACGCATCGCCACTGTTCGACGCCCGCAGCGCGTTGAGCTTCTCGTTCCGGGCCTGAACCAGCGGCGCCATCTTCGCCTCCTGCTCCGTCGTCAGCGCAAGGCGCGCGCGCAACTCCTCCATCTTGAGCTGCATGGCCTCGCGCTGATCCGCCGTCGCCTCGGCAGCGCGAGCCAGCGAGTGAACACCGCCGGCGACCAGCGCAGTCACGATCAACAGCGCGAACATGTATCGAGTCTTCACTTCCGCTTCTCCTTGGGTTTCTGCCCCCCTCGGCCGCCACCAGGCGCCGGAGCAGGCCGTGGCACGCGCAGCGCAACGCAGCGCCGCCGGACGCGTTGACGGCGACGTGGAATCCACAGCGGAGATTGCTCGTTACCTTCGAGCCAGGGTGGGCGCGCCTCGATCAACGGCCAGCTGCGCGCCACTCACGCCCATGCCCGCGCGGAGCGCACGAGCATGGGCGCAAGGTTAGTGGCTCTTTCCGTTCAGCCGGCCGAATGCCGACAGCAGCGCCTTCACATTCTCGGCTTCCGCGACGAGATCCGGCTCCGCCTTCTGCGGCGCGGTTACAGAACCGGCCGCCACGTCGCGCGCGGCGTGACTCTCGAAATACTCGAGCACTCGAATGGAGACATCCAGCAGCGAACGAGCGTGCTTCATGCCAGGCAGCAGCATTGCAGCAGTGGCCTGGAGGCTTGGAATCGAATCTTTCGCCATCATGCTGCCTTCCCCTTCGCGCGCTGCGCCGCCAGCGAGTGGAGGAGCGCCTCGAGCTCTTCAATCGCCTCGTCCAGCGGTGCGCTGGCCTGGTGATGCAGAATCGAGGCGATGTCTTCATCGAGGTCCGCGTTCTGCGCCTTCAACGCGAGGACGGAAACGCTGATGACGGGAACGATGAGCTTCAACCGCCGCACGTGCTCGCGCACGCGGATGGGGAGTTGCTCATCCAGGGTTGGGTGGATGGGTGATACTGTTTGCGCGGGCGTGCCGCTTTCGATGGACTGGAACATGAGTGCCTACCTTGGTTGTGGGCGTTCGTGGAGGCGCTCGGTGGTGTTAACGGCATCACCGGGCGCCGCTTTGATTGAGATCAACGCGCAGACTTTAGGCCTCGGGGTGCGAAATGTCTGCCTCCGAAACTGGTGATTTGAGTTAGCAACGGAGCTGGCACTGCCGAAGGAGTTATGCTCCTGGCCTTGCCAACTCGTGCCAACGCTCGGGTGCCACAGGGTTGCACGAAAGTCGCAAGGTCGCTGCGTCCATTTGTCACCGACAGCTACTGCACCGAGCGACGGCGTGTTCTTCGACGCGGGCTGTCGACGGCGCCAAGCTCCGCCTCGATCTCGTCAATCGTCGGTAAGCTGCTCTTCAAGCCCTCCGGCAGATTCTCCGTCAGGCCCGACTGCCACTCGGCAACACCCATGGGTCTGTCTACGCCGCGCAGAGCGTACTCCACCTCGAAATGCCGCTTCTTCCTGCACAGGAGCAGCCCGATTGTCGGATTGTCTGCGGGCGTTCGAAGCAGGTCGTCCACCGCCGAAAGATAGAAATTCAACTTCCCCGCATGTTCGGGCTTGAAGATCCCTTCCTTGAGCTCGATTACGACAAAGCAGTGAAGCTTCACATGATAGAAGAGCAAGTCCAGGTAGTAATCCTTGTCGTGTACGCGCAAGTGAACCTGGCTGCCAACGAACGCAAATCCCTTACCCAGCTCGAGCAGTAGTTCCCGCACGTTGGACACGAGCTGTCGCTCGATCTCCCGTTCCAGATACGGACGTGTCAGGGACAGGAAGCCGAACTGGTATGGGTCACGTGTTGCCTCCTGAGCAAGCTCCGACTGGGGGCTTGGAAGCGTCTTGCGGAAGTTCGTCATGGCCTTGCCACTACGCTCGTGGAATCGGTCATCGATTCGCCCCGCAAGAGTCGAACGATTCCAGCCGTATTCGACAGCGGCTGCGGCGTACCATGCCCGAGTGGCTCGGTCCTTCACCTTTTCAATGAGAATGACGTTGTGTCCCCAGGGCAGGTTGGCAACTGGCCCGGCCCAATCTGGCGACTCCAATTTGGCCACAGGCTGTGGCCAAATTGCGCAGGGCTTCGGTTCAGGTCGATAGGCCCGATAGAAGGCCCGCATGCGGCGCAGGTTGCGCGGCGACAGCCCGCCCATTTCGGGAAATGCGGCGCGCAGATCGGCCGACGCACGATCGATGATCGCCGTTCCCCACTCTTCGTTCTCGAGTTTGCAGTCGAGGTCAAAGCCCATGGAGTAGTAAAGCAGCAGGAGCTCCCTGTTCGCTGCGTTGGACGCGCGAACTCTCGCATGCTGAATTCTCCCCTTCAGAGTCCGGATCAGTTGCACATAGCCGGGAGGCATCGCCGACGCGAGCGGGGGAACCGGAAACTCCGCTTCGCCTGCGCGCGATCGACCGCGCGTACCACCGGCCAACAGGGGCTCTAC
Source organism: uncultured Gammaproteobacteria bacterium (assembly GCA_963837755.1). Taxonomy (GTDB): domain Bacteria; phylum Pseudomonadota; class Gammaproteobacteria; order Steroidobacterales; family Steroidobacteraceae; genus JADGHX01. Next base: position 219,355 of record CAWIOP010000001.1, read on the forward strand.
GTCGATCATCGGCGCGGCCCCCGCACTCTGCCCCCGTGACGCGCGGCTCGAATGTCTTCCTCAGAGCCTTCACACAAAGGGCTAGGGGATTTCGCCGTGAAGTTGTCGGGCATATCGTCCCAAGTGGATTTCTTCATGCTGCTCTCCCTGTTCAGCGTGCGATTCGCGGCTACGTCTTCTTTTGAAGACGGTGGCGAAATCATAAACAACGCGCTCAGATCGCGCTCTCGTATGATTGTGCGAACTTCTGTTCAAGCGATCGGCAGGTATTGGAACAGCGGCGACGCGCTCGCTGCCCAACCCATCTCACTCTCCCGGTAGCTCGTGCAAGTATCGCTTGCACAATTTCGATCTCGGGTCACTTGGTCGCGACGACACCAGCGCCACTCAGTGATCCACTGCCATCGCCATTTCGCTAGACTCCATCGCGTGAAGAACCGGCCGCCCCAAAAATCATGACCGACGACGCAACCCCCACCGAAGCCGGCGCACCCCCCAAACGCTCCAGCCGCGCCGCCTCCCTGCTGATCGCCACCGGCATTCTCCTCAGCCGCATCGTCGGCCTCATCCGCGAGCGCGTCGTCGCCACCTACTTCGGCACCGGCCTCCATGCGGACGTCTTCAGTGCCGGCCTGCGCATGCCCAACGTGCTGCAGAACCTGCTGGGGGAAGGCACCCTCAGCGCCTCCTTCATCCCGGTCTACTCCGAGCTGCTCGGCCAGGGCCGGACAAAAGAAGCCGGCCGCGTCGCCGGTGCCATGTTCGGCTTGTTGCTCGGCATTGCCGGCATCATCTCGCTGCTCGGCGTGCTGCTCGCGCCCGTGCTGGTCACCGTGTTCACGCCCGGGTTCGAAGGCCAGCGCCGCGAGCTCATGATCGCCATCGTGCGCATCATCTTCCCGATGACGGGCGTGCTGGTGCTCTCCGCGTGGGCGCTCGGCATTCTCAACAGCCACCGCAAGTTCTTCATCCCCTACTTCGCGCCAGTGCTGTGGAATGCGGCCATCATCGCCGCGCTCGTCGGCTTCAACGGCCGCGTGTCGCTCGACGGCTTGCTCATGGCCGCGGCATGGGGGGCGCTCGTCGGCGGGTTTCTGCAGTTCGGCATTCAGCTCCCGTGGGTGCTGCGGCTCGACCGCGAGGTGCGCATCAACACCGGGCGCGCGGAGCCGGCATTCAGGGAAGCTGTGCGGAACGCAGGCCCGGCCATCATGGGGCGCGGAGTCGTGCAGCTCAGCACTTATGTAGACATGGTGCTCGGGAGCCTGCTGGCCATAGGCGCGCTCGCACGCATCCGTTACGCGCAGACGCTCTATGTGCTGCCCGTCAGCCTGTTCGGCATGAGCATCGCGGCTGCGGAGTTGCCCGAGCTTGCACGGGAGAGGAGCAACGCGATCGAGGCACTTCGTGAGCGCGCCACCGCGGCCGCGCGACGCGTGTCGTTTTTCGTCGTGCCGAGCTTCGTGGCGTTTGTGGTGCTCGGGCAGGTCATCGTCGCGGGCATCTATCGGGCCGGCGAGTTCGGCGCGGCAGACGTTACTGTCGTCTGGCTCACTCTCGCGGCATACAGCATGGGGTTGCTCGCGTCGACGAGCACACGCATTTACCAGTCTGCGTTCTTCGCGCTCCGCGACACGAAGACACCGGCTCGCGTCGCTGGCGTGCGGGTGCTTGCGGCAGCCGCATTTGGCTCGGTGCTGATGATCCAGTTCGAGCCGATCACCATCGGTTCGATGACCGTCCCGGCAGGCATTTTCGGAAACGTGCGCATCGCCGGGCTTCCCCTCGGCCCGGTCGGGCTGGCGCTCGGCGCCGCCGCGGGCGCATGGATCGAGTGGGCGTTCCTCTACAGAGGCCTCCAGCGCCGCATCGGAACAGTCGGCGCCGGCGGCGGCCAGTTGGCGCGGATGTTTGGCGCGGCGCTTGCGGCGGCGGGTATTGGCTACGGCATCCGCATCGTCGCCGCGGGCCTGCACCCGATTCCGATGGCAGCACTCGTCGTTGCGGCATTCGGGATCGTCTACTTCGCGACTGCGCGCGCCCTTGGCCTCTCCGAAGCGCGCGTGGTCATGGACTCTCTTCTGCGCCGAGTGCGGCGTCGTTGAGGCGATCTCGTCTCCACTGCTGCCATGCCCGCTCTATCTCAAGCACCAGATCAAGTGCGGCCTGGTGCTGCAGGGCGCGCTGCTCGTATGTGTAGCTCAGACTCTCCCTGATGAGGCTGACATCCAGGCATGCGCATTCCGCATGCTCGTAACGATCAGACGGTTGGGACATCCGGGTACCCGCTCCCCACCGAATCAGCCTTCCGGCAGTTGCAGCTCATGCAAAACCTTTCGACCTTTGCCTGTGGCTCTGTATCGCTGATTACGACTCCTCGGAGTGTCTGGGCGTGTCAGTTCAACCAGCTTTGCTGCCAACAACTTCGAAATCGCCCGCTTGAAGTTTCCCGCCCGGCTCGCAAAACCCCCGGTCTGAATCAGATACTGGCGCGTAACCGCGCCTTCGCGGCACGCGACCAGAATCGAACGCTCCGCCTCCGTGAGTGGCGCCTCCAGTATCGCCTCATGGCTTGAATGTCGGCGACCATGAGCCCCGTCATGGGCCTCGTCATGGGCCTCGTCATGGGCCTCGTCATGGGCCCCGTCATGGGCCCCGTCATGGGCCTCGACTTGGGCCTCGTCATGTTCCCGGCCAATCAGGTGTTGGAATTCCATCGATCGCAAGGGTCGAAACGTGACGGTGAAGAACGCATCGGTCCCAAACATGGGCTCCGGCGAGCCGTGCGCCCTGGCCTCCCGCCGCATCCGGCCGATGCCCGTTCCAGCGCGTTCGATGAAGCCGATTCGCTGCAGGAGGTCCGCCATCAGTGGGTTCCGCCGCACGCTCTTCTGGCCCAGCGACTCGGGCGTCAACCCACCGGGCAGGCCTCCGGGACTCACAATGTCGATACGGTCCGCGTGGATCTCAACGAACACGTTCGCTCCATCCATGAACCAGTCCCGGTGCATCACGGCATTTGCGATCGCTTCGCGCAGAGCCGTCATCGGGTACTCCGGAATGTCCCGACGCTTCAGAGACTCGATGCGGTATGCCGTGCGCGTGTTGCGCTCGATGAACCGCAGGCTGTTCTCGATATCGGCCACTACTCCACCTTCAACGTCTTTCCGGTCGACGATATGGACACGCTCGGTGCCGCGAAAAAGGATGCAGGTAATGAACGCGTGATCGAAAAACTGCCGCGCTCGCCGTGCAAAGAACAGAACGCCGGCGTTGCGCAACAAGAGGCTGCCCTTCGCTCGCTCGGCCACGCCCAGATTGACTAGCACATCTTCGACCGAGGCTCCCGCGCTGATTCCCGACAGCTCGCGCCACGCTTCGAACTTCTCGAAGTCGAAGTGCTCGGGATAGGTGAAACGCGGCTGAAACGATATATCGAAACGAACGGCGTTCTCGCGCTGAAATAGCTCGCGCAACTCGTCGCGCGACAACTTCTGGGTTACAGCGCCCTGCCGCGAGAAGAAGCCTTCTCGGCACTGCACAGGCTTGTTGTCGCTCTCTTGCACATGAACGACCATCACCTTGCCAACCGGCTCTGCCACCACCAGAACCCGAGGGTCACAGTTGCGGGCGATGTCTTGAATACGAGCTCGAAGGTTGTTCGAATCCGCGGCTCCCGTGATCGTGCCATCGTCGCGAACGCCCAACAGAACCTTGCCGCCGCGCGTATTGGCAAGTGCTACGAGTTCGCGCGCGAACGAATCCGAGAGGCTCTCCTTGTATTCCAGCATCGTCCCTTCGCCCTGCTGCAACAGAAGCTTCAGGTCGCGCTGCTCGGTCGTTCCCGTTCTCGCATGCTCGACGACGTGGCCGAGCCGAAACTCATCGGACTGCGCCGACTCATTTGCGGCCGGCTCGGGGTAGTCCAAGTCGAACGTCACGAGCCTGCACCCGGGAGCCTGTCGCTTCGAAGCCGACTGCGCTTGCATTCGGACTTTTGTGACGCGTGCGCCATGAGATCTCACCTTCACCCCGATGAGACGAGCGGCGCGAGAATTGCCGTCATGCCTCCGCGGTTCGCCAGCGCGCATCGGCCACTTTGTCGCCGCCATCATTCGGTAGCTCCTCACTTCGGTACCCGTTGGGCATGCAAGTGAATCCCGCGCATCCCCTAGCGACATCTCCCTAATGAACCCACCGCCGCCCGGGCATATCATCCAGCGACCTTCAGCTCGACCCCGCAAAGGGGCGGTGCTTCAAATGTCCGGCAGAGCCACGCATCCGGCACCGTTCCACTTCGACCCCTACTCCCCGCAGGTCGACGAAGACCCGTTCCCGTACTACAAAATCCTCCGCGACCATCACCCCTGCTTCTGGAGTGAAGACGCCGGCATGTGGGTGCTCTCGCGTTACGCCGACATCATGCGAGCCCTTGGCGACTGGCGCACCTACTCGTCCGCGCGAGGCAACTTGCTGGATGAGCTGCCGAACCGCGCCGGCGCCACGCTCGGCACCACCGACCCGCCGCGCCACGACCGCCTGCGCGCGCTGATCCAGCACGCCTTCATGAAGCGCAACCTGGAGTCGCTCGGCGGCCCGGTGCGCGACCACACCCTGGAATGCCTCGGCAGCCTGGCAGGCCAGCGGCAGTTCGATTTCGTCGGCGACTTCTCGAGCAAGGTGACGACGAAGGTGCTCTTCACGCTGCTGGGCCTGCCACCGGGCAGTGAAAAGGAAGTGCGCGACCATGCCGTGCTCATGGTGCAGTCGGATGCAAAGACTCGCCGCAAGGGGCCGGAGCATCTCGCGGCGTATGAATGGATGACGAACTACGCGGCCGGCGTCATCGAGGAACGCAAGAAATCCCCGCGCGACGATCTGCTCTCCCAGTTCGTGCTCGCGGAGATCGATGGCGAGAAACTCACGGATCGCGAAGTGCTGCTCACGACCACCACGCTCATCATGGCCGGCATCGAATCGCTCGGCGGGTTCATGACGATGTTCGCGCTCAATCTCGCGCAAAACCCGCAGGCGCGCGAGCAGCTGGTTGCGGACCCGGCGCGGATACCCGACGCAATGGAAGAGTCCCTGAGATTCAACACCTCCGCCCAGCGCTTCCGCCGCTGCCTCACGAAAGATGTGGAACTGCACGGCCAGACGATGCGCGCCGGGGACTTCGTGATTCTCGCCTACGGCTCGGCCAACCGCGACGAGCGCCAGTTTCCCAACCCCGATGTCTACGACATTGCCCGCAAGCCGCGCGGCCATCTCGGCTTCGGCGGCGGCGTGCACGCCTGCATCGGCTCGGCGCTCGCGCGGGTCACGGTCGACATCATCTTCAGGGCGTTTCTCGAGCGCATCCCGAACTTCACCTGCGCGGAGCAGATTTTTCCGTGGGTGCCGTCCGGCAACTTTCGCAGCCCGTTGCGCCTGGTGCTCGCGCGGAACTGACTCGCCGGACTCACGCTTTTTCCAGCGCGTGCGCCGAGCTCGACGCCGGGCCAGCATGTCCGCTCCGATCCTCATCGACGATCGCCAGGTCTTCTTCCGATACGCGCGTCACAATCCGCTGGCAATGTTCGCCGCGCGAAGCGCCGTTGTGATCCAGCGCAGCTCCATTCGCGCTCCCTGCTCGCACCCTGTCCTGGCGAAACGACTTCGAAGTGAACGATCCATCAGTCGAAAGGGAGAAGCGACATGATTCGATCCATCGCAATTGTGATGCTGGCGGTGCTCACCACCGTCTGTTCGGCATCCGACGCCACTCGTGCCGAGCCGCGCATGAACGCAGACTCGGTGCTCGCGCTAGCCCACGTGGACCGTACCCCGGCCTTCCTGAACATTCCGGGTGCAGAGGAGCCGACCGCGAGCCCGGCGCAACAGGCGTGCTGCAAGATCTGCCAACGCGGCAAGGCATGCGGCAACACCTGCATCTCTCGAGACAAGCAGTGCCATGTAGGCCCGGGCTGCGCGTGCGACGGGTAACCCAATCATGACCCTTTGAGTTGACAGCATGCGGCGGTGGGCTGGTCTTTTTCGCTCAGCCCACCGGCCCAGATAGCAGAACGCGATCAGGCAGATGTTCTGCCCGCAACCGTGGCGGGCGCGCGGCGTAGGAGCCTGTCCGAGTAATAGGCGCCGTAGCGAGGCCGCCCCTCATGGGGCAGCTTGACGTGATCGTTTCGCGCGCATAGCGGGGACTATGTAAGCGAAAGGATCGCGGCAAGATGCCCCATGAGGGGCGGCCGCAGTAGGCGGCTATTACTCGGACAGGCTCCTAGTGCCCCTCGTGCCCGGCCGCGGCGTCTTCCTTCACGCCCTTCTGCTCCCCGTGCATCATGCCTTCGTGATGCATCATCATCTTCGCGTCCACCGTTCCGTCCGCGTTCTTCTTGAGGCCAGCCCACATCTTCTCGTGGGCTGCCATGAACTCCTCCTTCGTGATCTTGCCGTCGCTGTTCGCGTCCATGTTCATCATGCCGTGGCCCGGCATTTCATCGGCGGCCAGCGCTCCAAAGCCGATGCTGAGCAAGCCGGCGCCGACCATCGCGCACAGTGTTTTCTTCATGATGTTCATCCTCGTTCCTGTTGAGCAGCCGTAAACGCAATGCCCAGAATAGGGCATGGTTTCGATAATAGCCGCAGGTGTGCTCTCCACCATCTGCCAGATCTGCTTAGATTCACCGCACTCGCACGTAGTGCCTGCGGCGGAACCTCGCCCGCCTGTGCGTTCCGCGCACGCTGCATGGCCGATTCGCGATACGCTGCCATCCCCGCATGAGGAGCCGCCCATGGATTCACCGTTGCCCGCCCTCGCCCGCCGCCTGCGCGACTTCGCCGCCGAGCGGGATTGGGACCAGTTTCACTCGCCGAAGAACCTGGCCATGGCGCTGGTGGGCGAAGCGGGCGAGCTGACCGCCGAATTTCAATGGATGACCGAGGCACAAAGCAAAGCTCCGGACCCGGCCCAGCTCGCGCGCATCCGCGCGGAAGCCGCGGACGTGCTGAACTACCTGGTGCGGCTCGCAGACAAGCTCGGCATCGATCTCATCGCAGCCGCGAACGAGAAGATCGACGACAACGCGCGCCGCTACCCGGCGGACAAAGTTCGCGGCAGCTCAAAGAAGTACACCGAGTACGGCCAGACCTGACGCTTGCCGCCGGCGTATGTTCATTTGAACGCTTCCCGCGTTCGGTCAGACCCTTGCGGATACTTTGACCGCGCCGTGCCGCCCTCGATAGATTCGCCGCAGGGGGAAACTACAATGAAGCGACGCGATTTCCTGCGCACCACCGCCTATGCGAGCGCCGCATGGCTGCCACTCAATCGTGCGTGGGCAGCAGACCAGCCGGCACGCAACCTGGCGGGCCTGGAGATCACGCTGGCGCGGTCGGATATCGCGGACCTGGCCGCGAGCCTGCAAGGCGAGCTTCTGCTGCCAACCCACGCTCGCTACGAACAGGCCCGCCGAGTCTGGAACGGCACCATCGACAAGCGCCCCGCGCTCATCGCGTCATGCGTCGGCGCATCGGATGTGATGCGCGCCGTGAACTTCGCGCGCGAGCACAAGCTGCTCACAGCGGTGCGCGCCGGCGGCCACAGCACCTCCGGCAAGTCCACGTGCGAAGGCGGCATCATGATCGACCTCTCGCCCATGCGCGGCGTGCGTGTCGACCCTGCCACTCGCACGGCGTATCTGGAACCGGGCACGCTTCTCGGCCAGCTCGACCGCGAGAGCGCCGCGTTCGGCCTCGCCACCACTGCCGGCACTGTCTCGAACACCGGCGCCGCGGGCCTCACGCTGGGCGGCGGTTTCGGCCGTCTCGGCAGCCGCTTTGGTCTTGCGTGCGACAACCTCAAGGGCGCAGACGTCATCACTACCAGCGGCAAGCTGGTGCACGCCAGCGAGCAGGAAAACAAGGAGCTGCTGTGGGGCCTGCGTGGCGGCGGCGGCAATTTTGGCGTGGTCACGTCGCTTGAATACCAGTTGCACGATGTGAACCCCATCGTGCTCGGCGGCATGTTCAACTGGTCGTTCAACGACGCGCGCGCAATTCTCGACTTCTACGCAGACTACGCGCCCCGCAAGCCCGACGAGCTTTGCATCGACCTCTTCATGCGTTCAGCGCCCAACTCGCGACCGGGCCTTTCCATTGTCGTGTGCTGGTCTGCCGACCACGCTGCCGGCGAGCGTGCCATCGCGCCGCTGCGAAAGCTCGCGCGCACGGCGCAAGGCAACGTGGGCCCCACGCCCTACGTGCGCCTGCAGTCGATGTTCGACGGTGGCTTCCCCGACGGCCGCAAGTACTACCAGAAGTCCGGCCTCGTGAAGGCGCTCAGCCCGAACGCCATCGAAACGCTCATCGACGTATTCCAGGCCTCGCGTCCGTACCCGCTCACCATGCAACTGCAGGGGATGGGCGGCGCGGCCCATCGCGTGAAGCCAAACGCCACCGCCTTCGCGCACCGTGAAGCGCTGTGGGACATGGCCTTCATCACCAACTGGGACAACCCGGCCGAGACAGACGCGAACATCGCCGGCATGCGCGCCCTCTGGACGCGCCTCGAGCCGCTCACCAGTGGCTTCTACGTGAACTCACGCTACGAAGACGACGTGAAGGCCTTCCGCCAGAATTACGGCGACAACTACCCGCGCCTCGTGAAGCTGAAGAATCAGTACGACCCGATCAACCTGTTCCGGCTGAACGCGAACGTCATTCCCAGCGCATGACGCCTGTGGTTTCGCCGGGCGGGTTCAGGCCTCGGGCGACTCCACCTGCTTCTTCAATTGAGCCAGGAACCGCGTCCACCCCTGCGGGTAGTCCGAGAGATCCGCGGTGCGCTCGAACGGCTCATGGATGACCGTGACGCGGGTCTGGTCGCCAATGGCTTCCAGCACCCAGCTCACCCGCTGCGCCGGGCGCGAGGCGTCGCCGCGCCAGTCCGGCCAGTCCGTCACGAGCTTTACGTTCTCCACCACCTCGAGAATGCGCGTGGGGCCGCCTGCGACCGTGCGGCCTCTCACATCGTAGGACCAGCCGTAGCTGTAGCGGCCATCCTCGTGCGGCTCCACTTCGGCTTTCGTGGCGATCCACTCGTTCAGCGTGGCGGGGTCGATGAGCGCGTGAAACACCTTGTAGCGGGGCGCGTCGATATGAATCGACTGCCGGATGCGGGGCACGGCGTCGGAGTAGTCCGGCAGGCACAGGCTCGCGCCGCCGGCCAGATACTCACGCAGATTGGCGACAGCGTTGCGCCACATGTCATCCACGAGATCGAGCGGCCGCTCGACCGTGGGCGCTTCGGGAAAGTGATGCCGCCCCTTCAGGATGGTGCGCTCCCCGGCGCTGGTGTCCGGGTCTTTCGCGAGCTCCAGTGTGACTTCGCTGTCGCACCCGCCGATGGGCCACGAGAACACCACGAGGCTGGGCGCCTCCACGCGCACGAGTTTCTGTTTGGCTTCCCAGCGCGCCGGCGTGCAGTACGTGTTCTTGCCCCAGAAGCGAAAGGCGCCGCCCGCGCACGGTTCGATTTCCGCGTGTTCGGCGAACCAGCGGGTGAGCTCGGCTTCGTCGGTGAGGGCGGCGAACACGCGCTCGGGCGCGGCGGGCAGCGTTTCGGTGAATTCGTGCGTGAGTGCGGTCATGTCGGCAATTCCTGCGGTCGGCCCGCTCGCCGATGAGCCGGCACGCGGGGGGGGTGAGCAGATACCCGGCTGGACGGCGCGCGTCAAGCCTGAATGTGGGCGGCTCACCGGGCGGGGGCGGGCTGGGCGGCCGTGCCCCGCATCCGGCCCGATGCCGCTAGAATCCGGGGCTCATTTTGCCTGGTCGAAGCCCGCCCCATGATCGAACGCCTCATCGAAAGAACCCTCTACGCCTCCCGCTGGCTGCTCGCGCCGCTCTACCTGGGCCTGTCGCTCGGGCTGCTGGCGCTTGGCATCAAGTTCTTTCAGCACGCCTTCCACGCGTTGCTGCACGTGATGACGATGGAGGAGCAGGACCTCGTGCTGGTGGTGCTGGCGCTCATCGACATTACGCTCGTGGGCAGCCTCATCGTCATGGTGATGTTCTCGGGCTACGAGAATTTTGTGTCGCGCATCGACACGACGAGCGAGAAAGACACGCTGGGGTGGCTCGGCAAGCTCGACTCCGGCACGCTGAAGCTGAAAGTGGCGGCGTCCATCGTCGCGATCTCGTCCATTCACCTGCTGCGCATCTTCATGAAGGCTCAGGACACTGACAACGACAAGATCATGTGGTACGTCATCCTGCACCTGACGTTCGTGCTCTCCGCCGTGCTGCTCGGTGTGCTGGACAAGATGTCGTTCGCGTCTCACCGGGAAGATCACGCACCCGCTGCCCCACCCGCCACCAGCTGAAATTACAGGCCGCCGGCGAACGGGATCACGCGGCCTTCCGCGGATGATCTTCGCGCGGCTTCGATGACTTCGAGCACGGCGACGGCGTCCGCGCAGACCTCTTCCTTCATAGCTCCTGTCCGTTTTTGTCCGCCTCCTGGCAGGAGGCGTGCTTGTTGGCGGGGCCGGGTGGTCGCAGGATGCCGCCATCGAAAAGGAGACCCCGCCCATGAAAACCGCCCTGCTCGTCATAGACGTCCAGCAGTCATTCCAGCGGCGCCCTTACTGGCGCGAGGACGATGTTCGCCCCTTCCTCAGTCGCGTGCAGCAGCTCATTGATCGTAGTGAGGCGGCGGGCGTTCCGGTGCTGCAGGTGTTTCATTCGGAGGAGGATGAGGGGCCGGATGGGCCGTTCTCCAGCAAATCCGGGCACGTGAAGACGCTGGCGGCGCTGCGTATTGCGCCGACGGAAGTGTTCTACAAGTCCGTGCATTCTGGCCTTTACGGGCGCGCCGCGGATGGCCGCACGCTCGAGGCGTGGCTACGGGACAACTGCATCGGGCACGTCATCGTCACGGGCATCCGCACGGAGCAGTGCTGCGAGACGACCACGCGGCATGCGTCGGATGCGGGGTTCAAGGTAACCTATGCGCTCGATGCCACACTTACGTTCCCGATGGTGTCCAGATCCGGCCGTACGTTCTCGCCGGAAGAGCTCATGGAGCGCACGGAGCTGGTGCTGGCAGGGCGGTTCGCGAATGTGCTCAAAGCGGACGCCATCGCGGTGTAAGCCTTGCGGAACGGGCGATGGGCCATGAGCCCTGTCGGAATGAGTCGTTGCGACGTGAGGAAGGCCCGATGACCGAGGTGGTCTTCGCGCTCCTGCCGAATGTGGTGCTGCTGGACGTTGCGGGGCCGGCGGAGGCGTTTCGCATCGCGAATCGCCTGGTGCCGGGCAGCTACACGCTGCGATATATCGGCAGCACGCGGGCGCTCGACAGTGCGGTGGGGCTGAAGCTCGCCGCGCTCCGGCCGCTGCCGCAGCGGCTGCCGGATGAGTCAATCATCATCGTCACTGGCATTTCGGGCAGCAGCGTAGACCGCAACGTGCCAGCGATTGCGCGGCTGGCGAAGTGGCTGCGGCACATCATGGCCAACGAAACGCTCACGCTCATGTGCGTGTGTGCGGGCAGCGTGGTGGCCGGGCACGCCGGGCTGCTGAGCGGCCGGGAATGCACCACGCACCACGACCATGTGGAAGAGCTGAGGAGAGTTGAGCCCAACGCGCGCGTTCACGCTAATCGCATCTTCGTGGAAGACGGGCGGGTGTTCACGAGCGCGGGCGTCACCGCTGGCATCGACCTGGCGCTGCATATCATCGGCCGGCAGCTGGGGCATCGGGTCGCCGCGACGGTGGCGCGTGAGCTGGTGGTTTACCTGCGCCGCTCGGCGGCGGACCCTGCCCTGTCGCCCTGGGTTTTGCACCGGAACCACATTCATCCCGTCGTTCACCGGGTGCAGGACGCCGTAAGTCGCAACCCTGCTGCCCACTGGCCGGCAAAGAAGCTTGCGGATCTTGCGCACACCAGTGCGCGGAACCTCGCGCGCCTGTTTGCCCAGCACGCTCAGTGCTCGCCTCTGGACTACGTGCAACGCATGCGCGTGGGGCTTGCGCGCGAGTTGCTCACGCAGAGCGAGCTTTCCGTCGATCGGGTGGCCGAGATGGCCGGGTTCAGCTCGGCGCACCAGTTCCGCCGGGTCTGGCGCCGCTGGGAAGACACGCCGCCTGCACGCATGTGATGCGCCAACGGCTCGGGCGCACCATTCAGAGCCGGCGTCAGACTGCCAGACAGCAACTGGCACCCGCGCTGAAGTCGCCCGGGCCGTGGCGCTCCATTGCCGCGACGAGACGCTCGCGGCTCATGCTCCGGCGAACGCGGCTGTCGGTTACTCTCTTGGCACACCGTCTCGGAGAGTCTCCATGCTCAGCCTTCGTCGAATGGCTCGCGCCGCGCAGCTTCCACTTGCCGGCCTTCTTTGCGCCTTCGTCATGGCGCCCGCGCAAGCTGCGTCCGGCGCCACCAGCCCAACAGATGCGCAGCATCTAGCCCGGGACATCTACAAGGAGCTGGTGGAGATCAACACATCGCAATCCGTCGGCGACACGTATGCCGCGGCGAACGCAATGGCGGCGCGCCTGAAAGCCGCGGGCTTCCCCGACGCGGACGTGCAGACCTTCGAAACTGGCCCAAAGCGCGGCAACCTCGTGGCGCGCATCCACGGCACCGGCAAGCGCAAGCCCATCCTGCTGCTCGCCCACCTCGACGTGGTGGAAGCCAGGCGTGAGGACTGGACCACCGACCCCTACAAGTTCGTCGAGCAGGATGGCTACTTCTACGGCCGCGGCACCGGCGACGACAAGTTCATGGCCGCCGCCTTCGTGTCGAACTTCATTCGCTACAGGCAGGAAGGCTACACGCCGGATCGCGACATCATCCTGGCGTTGACCGCGGACGAGGAAATCGCCGACCGCTATCACTACGGCATCAACGACCTGCTCAAGAACCACCGCGCGCTCATCGACGCGGAGCTCGCGCTGAACGAAGGCGGCGGCGTCGCGCTTCAGGATGGCAAGCCGCGCTGGGTGGCCCTGCAGACCACCGAGAAGCTCTATCAGAGCTTCTGGCTCGAGGTCACGAGCAGCGGCGGGCACAGCTCGCAGCCGTCGAAGGAGAACGCCATCACGCAGCTCGCGGAAGGGCTCGCGCGGCTCGGCAAGTTCGACTTCCCCGTGCACCTGAACGAGACGACGCACGCGTACTTCAACACACTCGCGACCCTGGTCGCAGGGCAGGACGCGGCAGACATGAAGGCCGTCGCCGCCGCCACGCCCGACATGGCCGCGGTCGAGCGGCTCTCCACGCGGCCCGCGTACAACGCGCAGCTGCGCACCACTTGTGTCGCCACGCGTCTGGAAGGCGGCCATGCGGACAACGCTTTGCCCCAGCTCGCGCGCGCCATGGTGAACTGCCGCATCGTGCCCGGCGAAACGGTGAGCGATGTCCAGGCCGTGCTCGGCAAGACGCTCGCCGACGATCACATCAAGGTGAAGGTGGACGAGCTCGACACCCCGAGCGAGCCCTCGCCGCTCGCGCGCGAGCTCACGGCCACCATCGGGAAACTGGCGCCGAAGTTCTGGCCCCGGGCTCCGTTGCTCCCCGTGATGTCGTCAGGCGCGACGGACGGGCGCTTTCTGCGCAACGCGGGCATTCCCACCTACGGGCACTCCGGCCTTGCGAGCGACATCTTCGACAACCGCGCGCACGGCAAGGACGAGCGCGTGGGCGTGAAGGCGTTCCACGACGGCAACGAATACCTGTATCAGCTCGTCAAGCTGCTGTCGGGCGGGCGCTGAGGCGCGCGGGCGGCGGGCCGCCGCTCGCCCAATCGAGCAGCTCCACGGTGTGCACGATGGGGATACCGGTGGCCTGCGCAATCTGCGTGATGCAGCCGATGTTGCCGGTGGCGATGACGTCGGGCCTCACGGACTCGATGTTGCGAGCCTTGCGGTCGCGCAGCTGGAGGGACATCTCCGGCTGCAACATGCTGTAGGTGCCGGCGGAGCCGCAGCAGATGTGGCCTTCGGGAACGTCGAGCACGGTGAAGCCGGCGTTTCGCAGGAGGCCTGGCGCGAGCGCGTGAAGCTTCTGGCCGTGTCGGAGGGAGCACGCGGAATGGTAGGCAACGCGCAGGTTCTGTGGGCTTTGCGTTACCGCCGGTTGCATCAGCTCCGCGAGCACTTCCGAAACGTCACGAGCGAGCGCTGACACGCGCGCGGCCTTCGCGGCATAGGCCGGGTCATTGCGGAAGATAAAGCCGTAATCCTTGAGCATCGTGCCGCAGCCCGATGCGGTGACGACGATGGCATCGAGCCCGCGTGCGTCAATCTCGCGTGTCCACGCGTCGATGTCGGCCTTCGCCTGCGCAGCGGATTCATGCTCACGGCCGAGGTGATGAACGAGCGCGCCACAACAGCCGGTGCCAGCCGCAACGATCACTTCCACCCCAAGACGTGCGAGCAGACGTTTCGTCGCTTCGTTTATCTCCGGGCGCAGCGCCGGCTGCACGCAGCCCGGCAGCAGCGCTACGCGCCGAATGCGACGGCCCGCGCCCTCTGGCGCGGCGGTGGTTTCGATTGCCACCGCGGGCACTGAGGCGCTCGTTTCCCTGGCGCCCGCTGCCATCGCGCGCGTTGTGGGGCTCGCGAGATTCGCCGCGTCCAGCAGGCTTCGCATGCGCTTCGGAAGCAGCGCTCGTGCCGGCCGAGCAAAGCGCGCAGCCCACAACGCCACGCGGAATCGCGACGTGTGAGGCAACACGAACGCGAGCATGGCACGCATCAACCGATCTGACAGCGGCCGCCGGTATGTGCGCTCGATGTGCTGCCGTGCGTGGTCGACCAGATGCATGTAGTGCACGCCAGACGGGCACGTTGTCATGCACGCGAGGCAGGTGAGGCAACGGTCGAGATGCTTCACGGTGGTGGCGTCGGCGGGGCGGTTCTTCTCCAGCATGTCCTTGGCGAGGTAGATGCGGCCGCGTGGGCTGTCCAGCTCGTCACCGGTGAGGAGATAGGTTGGGCACGTCGCCGTGCAGAAGCCGCAGTGGACGCAGGTGCGCAGGATGCGGTCGGTCTCCTCGACCTGAGGGTTGGCGAGCTGTGCGGGAGTGAAGTGAGTCTGCATGCGGATCAGATGCCGGCGTACATGCGGCCGGGGTTCAGCACCTGCTTCGGGTCGAACTGCGCTTTCACGCGATTCGAGAGCGCGGCGAGGGCGGCGGGTTGAGGGTGGAAAACGTCCACCGCCCTGCGCACGTCGGCGGAGGCACGAATCAGCGTTGCGTGGCCCTGCGCGGCATGGCTCTGGCCTGCGTGGTCCTGGCCTGCATGGCCAGACCTTGCCTGTGCCTGGGTGCCCGCCACAGCGGCGCGAATCTTCCCGGCGCTCGCGAGGGCGGCTGACGTTTCAGCGGGAGCATCCAGTTGCAGCCAGATCAGGGCGCCGCCCCAATCCAGGTACGCCTGCGCGGATGGGAGCGCGCGCTCGATTCGAGCGAGAACTTCCGCCCCCTGCGCAGGCGGCACGCAGATGCGCCACAACGTGCGGGCTGGGTCGCTGGCGAACGGCGTCACGTCGCGCACGGCTTGCCAGAACGCGAGTGAGGCATCGCGGTCGAGCACTGAGAGTGAGCCTTTGCCGCTCAACTGCTCTCGCAGTCGCGAGAGGCGGAACTCCACGGAGGGTGTTACGCCTTCGAGGCGGAATGCCGTTGTGGGCTCGGCAACAGGCTTGCCAGGCACCGCGATGCCCGGTGGCAAATGGCACGCAGCCGATGCGTCAGCCGTGGCTTGAAGAACGGCCGTCATGGCGCGCACGGATTCCGGCGCGGCCAGGCCATGCACCAGCAGCGTTCGCGTGTCCTGCGGCGCCGGGAGAACCTTGACGGTGATTTCCGTGAAGACGGCCAGCGTGCCGTAGGAACCCGTGAGGAGTTTCGGAATGTCGTAACCGGTGACGTTCTTGACGACCTTGCCGCCGCTCACGAAGAACTCGCCGCGGCCGGAGGCGGCTGCGATTCCCAGCACGTGATCGCGAACCGCACCGACCTTGGGCCGGCGTGGGCCCGAAAGGCCGGTGGCGACGGCGCCGCCCAACGTCGCGAGTCTTGAAGCCGCGGAATTCGCGACGTGGTGCGCGGCGTTCTCGTCGCCGCTCGTGCGCGCGAAGGGAGGCTCGAAGGCCAGGCATTGCCCGCGTGATGCAAGCAGCGCTTCGATCTCCGCCAGCGGCGTGGCGGGCAACGCGGTGAGGATCAGCTCTTCGGGCTCATACGACAGCACACCGCTCAGCGCGGAGACATCGAGCACATGTGGCGCATCGACGGGGCGCCCCAGCGCGCGGCGGGTGCCGCCAGCGACAACCTCCAATGCCTCGCCGACGGCAGCCGCCCAGCGAATTGCATCGGTCACTTCGTTGGCCGTGCGGGGAACGAGCGTGGTCACGAAAACGGAATGCCAGTGCGCCTCAGAAGCGCGGAATGTCGGGAAACGCGAGCTTACCCTGATGCACGTGCAGGCGGCCCAGCTCCGCGCAACGGTGCAGAACGGGGAACACCTTGCCTGGGTTCAAGAGGCCCGCCGGGTCGAACGCGCACTTCAGCCGCTCCTGGTGCGCAAGGTCGCTCCTGGTGAACTGCTCGGTCATGAGGTCGCGCTTTTCCACGCCCACGCCGTGCTCGCCGGTGAGCACGCCGCCCACCTGCACGCACAGCTTCAGTATCGCCGCGCCGAAGCTCTCGGCGCGCTCGAGCTCTCCGGGCCGGTTCGAGTCGAACAGGATGAGCGGGTGCAGGTTGCCATCGCCCGCGTGAAACACATTCGCCACGCGCAGGCCGAACTCGCTTTCGAATTCCTTGAGGCGCGCCAGCACGAGCGGCAGCGCCTTGCGGGGAATCGTTCCATCCATGCAGAAGTAGTCGGGGCTGATGCGGCCCACCGCCGGAAACGCGGCCTTGCGACCGGCCCAGAACGCGAGCCTTTCCGGCTCGCTCGTGCTCAGGCGGCAGCTCACGGCGCCCAGCGCCTGCGCGATCGTGGTCACCTGCGCGCAGAGGTGGTCCACTTCCGCCGCGGGCCCGTCGAGCTCCACGATGAGCAGCGCTTCCACATCCAGCGGATAGCCCACGCGCACGAACGCTTCGGCCGCGTGGATCGCCGGCTTGTCCATCATCTCCATGCCCGCCGGAATGATGCCCGCGCCGATGATCGCGGCGACGGTGGCGCCGGCCGCTTCGTTCGACGCGAACCCGATGAGCAGCGCCCGCGCCGTTTCCGGCTTCGGCAGGATGCGCACCGTCACTTCGGTGACGATGCCCAGCAGGCCTTCGGAGCCGGTGATGATGCCGAGCAGGTCGTACCCTTCCGCGTCGAAGTGCTTGCCGCCCACGCGCAGCACTTCGCCATCGATGGTGACCAGCTCCACGCCCAGCACGTTGTTGGTGGTGAGGCCGTATTTCAGGCAATGCACGCCGCCGGAGTTCTCGGCGATATTGCCGCCGATGGTGCAGGCAATCTGGCTCGACGGGTCGGGCGCGTAATAGAAGCCGCGAGCATCCACCGCGCATGAGATGGCGAGGTTCGTGACGCCGGGCTGGCAGGTGACGGTGCGGTTGTCGTAGTCGATGTCGAGAATGCGGCTGAGCCGGGCCAGGCCCAGCACCACGCCATCCGCCAGCGGCAGCGCGCCGCCCGACAACGACGTGCCTGCGCCCCGCGGCACCACTTTCACGCCCAGCGAGCTGCAGATTCGCAGCGCCGCCGCCACTTCCTGCGTGGACGACGGCAGCACCACGAGCATGGGCATCTGGCGATACGCCGTGAGCGCGTCCTGCTCGTACGCGCGGCGAGCCACCTCGTCTTCGATGACGCCATCGGGCACGGCTTCGCGCAGCCGCGCGAGCAGCTGGGCCCGGCGCGCGACAATCGCCGGGTCTGGCGCTGGCATCAACATGAACCGTCTCCGGTGAACGCGCGCCCTAGCGCTGAACGGCCGGCGCCGCTTCCGGCGCGGCATCGGGCTTCACGGTGGGAGCATCGCCCGCCGGCGCGTTCGCACCAGCCGCCGCCGCGGAACCTGCCGGCGGATCCTGTGAAGTTGTGACGAACACCCGCAGCTCCCGCAGCTTCTTCTTGATAGCCGCGGCATTCTCGCTGCCCATTCGCAGCAGCAGCTTCTGCCCGGCCGAGCGCGACTCCAGTGCCGGGTCGGCGTACTCATAGAACACGTGCCCCTGCTTCAGCTCGATGGGGCCGCGCAGGTCTGGCGTCTGCAGCAGGTGGTCGATCACCTCGACGAGCCGGTCGTTGAAGTACTGCCCGGGGTAGCCGAGGTCTTCATACGCCTGCTGGAACAGCGGGTAGTAGCGGATGTAGAGCGCGCCAAGCTGCTTCGTGTCCGTGCCCTGAACGAGCGCCATGAAGGGCGCATAGCGGGCCGAATTTTCCGGGGCGAGCATGATGGTGTCACCGCTCGTGGTCGTGACCGCCTGCCCGCCGATGGGCTTCATCGGCCGCATCTGCTCCGCCACCTTGTTCCGCGGCAGGTTGTCCACGGTGACGACGACGTGCCGGATCACCATCTCCGGCACCAGCAACTGTTCGACGGCCTTCTTGCCAACAACGCCCGCGAGCGCCTCGGCAATGTCCGCGTCGCTCTCGCTCAGCTTCGGCAACGGCTTCTCGGCCGCTTCGGAGCTGGGAATGGGGTGATGCTCCGTAGCCGCTTCTTCCGCCGGCTCCACGGGTGCCTGCGTCACGGGCGGCGTCGCGGCCGGCACGGCGCCGGGCTTCGAGACCTTGAAGTAGTAATAAGCGCCGCCGGCGGCCACGACCGCCACCGCGGCTGCCGAGTACACCACCGTCCGCTTCCAGAACCAGTCTTCGGAATCCCAGGATGTCGCCACGTTACGTCCTCCGCCTGTTCATTCTAGGGTGAGACCCCGCCGCGACGCCAAAATGCCGCGCTTCGGGCACCATAGCTGGAGCGCGGCGCGCTTTCCCCCCAGAGGCCGCGCCGAAAAGTCCGGGTGGAGGCGCAGCTCGAGTGAGGCGCCAGCGTCTACTTCACGCTCCCCGGGTCATCGCCCAGTCGAACATCCGGGTGACGAGGCCGCCACCGAGGCTGCCGCCGGTGACATCCCTCAGCTGGTACTCCGCGCCTTCCAGAATGGAATGGGCGGCGCGGACGCCGCTGCGGATGGCAGGGCCGATGCCTTCGGCCATGTCGCGCGTGGCAAGCCCTGCTGAATCACCCGCGATGAAGGCATTGCCAATGCGCACCACGTCCACGTTGCCGCGCAGGAAGTAGCTATACCCGTGCGGGTCGTACTGCGCGCCGGTGGCCAGCTTGCGATCGAGCATCCCCGTGAGCTGCGACCAGTGATAGCGGATGTCCTTGCCGCTGCGCTTGAGCCGCTCGGCCATGCCGCCGACGCCCACGTTCAGCCAGCCGTTTTCCTTCGGCACATACCACGAGTAACCGGGCAGGCCGTTTTCGAAGAACCACAGGTGGCAGTCGCCATCTTTCCAGTCGTAGGGAATTTCGTGCTCGAGCGTCACCGTCTGCAGCTCTGCGGCTCGCGGGTTCGCTTCGCGGAACAGCGCGCGGTAAACCGGGCACCGCGTGCCGCCAGCGCCGATGAGATGGCGGGCACGGTACGCATCGTCCACCACATACCAGCCGTCTTCCTCGCGAACGTTTCGCACCATGTGCTGGGCGACCGGCGCGCCGGAGCGCTCCAGCAGCCACGCGTCGAACTCGACGCGGCGAATGGAGTGCTGGACGCACGGCACCTTCACATGGAGCCCCTTCACGTGCACGTGCAGGCGATCGAACGTGAGGAAGCGGTGCGGGTAGTCTTTGATATCCATCTCGAGATCGCTCACGACCTCGGGCGTGATCCAGCCCGCGCACAGCTTCAGGCGCGGAAAGGTCTCTTTGTCGAGCACCAGCACGCTCGCGCCGCCGCGCACCAGCCGGCGCGCGGCAGACGAGCCCGCGGGCCCGCCTCCCACGATGAGGACATCAACGGTTTGCACTATGGGTCTCGACTCTCGCCTGAACGGGCCTGGATGGGCCTAAACGGGGTCGTGGAGGTGCGCGCGCGTCCACGGCACGTTGTTGTTCTGCTTGGTGGCGAACACCACCTGGAACAGCTGCAGCGTGCCCGTGGTAAAGCCCGCGATGGAGCCGGCGAGATACAGCCGCCACATGCGCTCGAACTTCTCGTCGAACATCTTGCGAACCCGTGAGGCGTTCGCGTTGTAGAGATCGAGCCAGTGCGTGAGCGTGCGCGCGTAGTGCAGGCGCAGGTTCTCCACGTCGAGAACGGAGAACTCCCACGGCTCGAAGATCTGCATGAACTCGCCGAGCGACGGAGGATAGGCGCCCGGGAAGATGCGCTTGGTGATCCACGGGTGCAGCGGCGCCGGCCGGTTGCGGCCGATGGAATGGATGAGCCCGCGGCCGTTGTCGCCGAGCACGCGGCGGATGATGCCGCCGAGCGCGGGGTAGTTCTCCACGCCCACGTGCTCCAGCATGCCCACGGACACGAACGCATCGTACCTGCCGGTGATGTTGCGGTAGTCGTCTTCCACGAACTCGATCTGCCCGGAGAGCCCTTCGCGCTTTGCGCGCTCACGTGCGTAAGCGACCTGCTCCCTGGAGATGTTGAATGCACGCACCTTCACGCCGTAGTGACGCGCCATGTGCATGGAAAGGCCGCCCCAGCCGAAACCCGCCTCCACCACGCTTTCACCGGGACGCAGCTGCAACTTGCGGCACACGTGGTCGAACTTGGCGATCTGCGCCTGGTC
This sequence comes from uncultured Gammaproteobacteria bacterium, assembly GCA_963837755.1. Lineage (GTDB taxonomy): Bacteria > Pseudomonadota > Gammaproteobacteria > Steroidobacterales > Steroidobacteraceae > JADGHX01. The sequence goes on from CAWIOP010000001.1 coordinate 240,151, forward strand.
GAGCGTGGCATCGGGCGTCGAGTAGTAGGCGCAGGTGTACGCCATGGTGTCGCCAAGCCACAGCGAGTAGAAATCGTTGCCGATGTCGTAGTGGTGGTGAATGTGGTCGCGCGAGCCGCGCAGCGTGTTGCGCTGGCGGCGATGCGCGCCCTTCAGCAGCGACGCCAGCGTGCGCACGGCTTTCGGCTGCACGGGCGCGGCGCGATACATGGTCTCGATGAACTGCAAGAGATCGCCGTCGATCGTGATGCGGCCTTCGCTGTAGGCGTCACCGAAGCGGATGTGCGGGTCGCGTGCGAGCCCGAACAGCGTGCGGCGGTCGGCGATGCCCACGCGCGAGACGATGGGATCTTTCGACGTGGTGATGCGCTCACCCGTCCACAGCACGAACTCGATGGCCGGGTTGCCGATCGCGTTCAGCAGCCGCCGCAGGATCTTGCCTTCGAATGAGCCGCCGCCGCTCTGGGGTGGTGAAGCCACCGGGTGAAGCGAGCCGCGACCGGCACGGTCCGTAGAGGAGGCGACCTCTTTCTCCAAAGCGCTCATCGGGAAATCCCCTGGACTCGTGGATCCATTCTGGTTTGCGCACGATGCTACGGTGACCCGCAGCGTCATTCAACAGCAACGGACGAGCGTGACGGCCCGCCGCGACAGGGCCCGGCCCGGACTTGGCGGGGCGGCTACTTCGTTGTGGGGATTGAAGTTTTCGGAAAGTGACGCAGCGCCGGCGCGAGGCGGGCGGGCATGGGCTTGAGCCCCCGGGGGACGGTCGGTGCGCCGAAGACCCCCGGAGCACCCGCGCCCTGACACGCGAATGCCCCGGGGAAGAGATGACGGGGTAATTGAGGGGACCCCGCCATCGATCGACGCTTTACGAGGGCTGCTGCCCCTTGCGATGGCTGTCGGCCCACTTCTGGACGGCGGCCATGGTGTTCTCGACGTGCTTGTCGGGCTTGAGGTCGGTGTACGTGTAGAGCACTTCGCCGGTGGGCGCGATCACGTAGGACGTGCGGTTGGCCCACTCCGGCTTGCCGGTGAGCACCGAGTCGTACGCCTTCATGATCTTCTGGTCGGCGTCCGAGGCCACGGCGAACTTGTTCCGGCACTCGCTCACGGAGAACTTGTTCAGCGTCTCGATGTTGTCGTACGACACGCCGATCACGGTGGCGCCGAGGGCCTTGAATTTGTCCGTGGCCTCCGCAAAGTCATGGGCCTCCTTCGTGCAGCCGGGCGTGAACGCGGCGGGGTAGAAATACAGCACCACGGGCCCCTGCTTCAGGGCCTCCGCCAGCGCAAACTTGAACGGCTTGCCGCCGAGGGACGCCTGGGTGGTGAAATCGGGCGCCCTGGAGCCTTCGGGCAACGCCGCCAGCGCGGCGCCGGAGGTGAACGCGGCGAGCAAGGCAAATACGAGTGTGCGTCTCATGACGGTGTACCTGTGGAATAAAAGGGTCTGCGCAGTTAAGACCGGGGTGGCCCGGCTGAAATTGCGGGTCTGCCCGTGCAACTGACGTCAGCTCCGCTCTCGCCCGTGTATCGCTCCAGCCGCAAGGCGGAGTGTGACGAGCGTGCGTTCATGCTCACGGCCGTGGGCATTCCGAACACGGTGATGTTCGATGGCTCAGATCATGTCGTCGTGGTGGAAGCGCCGCTGGCGGAAAGTGCAGTCCGACATCTATGGCAATACGCCTCGGAGAGTCGGCCGGTTCCGCCGCCTCCACCGCCACCCAGGCTCAATCCATTCGCATGGGTCGGCTGCGTTGCGTACGTGGTCGTGCTCTTTGCTGTGGGCTACACGGTGGCCAGCGGTTTCTGGCGTCTGGACGCCTTCGATGTGGGCGCCATCGATGCGGGCCGTGTCCAGGCGGGTGAGTGGTGGCGCGCGTGGACGGCACTCACGTTGCATGTGGATGCGGCGCACCTGGTTGCGAATCTCGGCGCCGGCATCTGGTTCGGGTATCTCGCGGGGCGGCAACTCGGGCCTGGCAATGCCTGGCTGCTGGCGGTGGTGGGTGCCGGCATTGCGAACCTCGCTGAGTCGTTGATCGGGCCTGCGACGCATCGGTCCGTTGGCGCGTCGACCGCTGTGTTTACCGATGCTCGGCCTGCTCGCCGCGTACACGTGGCGCATTCGTTATGAGCTGCCGCAGCGGTGGGCGTTGCGCTGGGGGCCATTGGTGGCCGGCGCGCTGTTGTTGGGGTGGACGGGCACTGGCGGGATCACCAGTTTCGATCCGCCCGAAGTCGTAGCGGCGTCGAGCACGGATATCGTGGCGCATGTTTCGGGCTTCATCGTCGGCGCACTCGTTGGGGCCACCGCGGCATTGGTGTGGGCACGGCGTTTTCTGGCTCGCGTGCCGCAGTGGGCTTCGGGTGTAGCGGCGCTCGCCGTGCTTTGCGTTGCTTGGGGCTTCGCGTTGCGGAGCTAGGCAAGTCTGCCTAGCGTGCGTAGCCGACGAGCTCTACGTAGGCCTTGCCGGTGATGGCGCGGCCGGCGCGCGTGCCGGAGACGGTTGATGCGCCTTCCCAGTAGCGCGGGCTCGTGTCGAGTTCCTGGTCTGCGAGGCGCGGTTGGATGTCCACGTCGAGTTGCAGCGAGGGCACGCGTAGTCGCCAGCGAGCGGGGTAGCGGCCGCCGCGGGGGCTCGTCCATTCGCTCTTCGCGTCGATCTGAACTTCATCGCTCGCCAGCGCGCGCACCGTGCCGTCTGGCGCGAGCCACGTGCCGGCGCTGTGTGCGTCGCGCCGGCCGTCGCGCTTGCGCAGCGCGTAGAACATGAGCGCGCTGCCATCGTCGAGCTGCAGGGCGAACCAGTCCCAGCCTTGCTGATCGCCGCCGAGCGAGCCGCTGCCCCATTCGCGGTCGAGCCACACGGTGCCTTGCACGTTGAGCGGCTTGCCATTGCGCACGAGGCGGCCATGCGCGGTCATGCGGGGGATCGAGTAGTAGTAGCTTGCGGCGCCCGTCGCATCGGACTTGCGGCTCAGGCCGGCGTCGCCGTTGAACATGATCGGTGAGGCGGGCGTGAGCTGCAGATCGAGCGAATAGCCCTTGTCTGCCGCGATCAGGCGCCAATCGGTGGTGTTCGCCGCTGCATTCGCTGGCACGCCGAGCGACCAGTCGTCGAGTGAAACGCGGAACGGGTCGGCCTGCGCGCCGGCCAGGCCCAGGGCATCGCGCGCGAAGCGCTCGGAGAAATGGAATTCGCGGCGGTCGAGATCCGAGACGGCGAAGTGCGCCATGTAGATTTGGCGGGCGCGCCAGGACGACTGACGGAGGTTGGAAGCCGACTCCGACGTGTCGAACGGCTTGCCCGGCGCCTCAGCGCCCGGCACGTCGGCGCCGTCCGCGCCGGCCTCAGGCGGAGCCGGGGGCTTCAGCGCGAACCGGAAGAACGTGAGCTCGAATCCGAACGGCTCGCCGGTGGCCGCATCGAGATGCCCGGTGATGTACCACCACTCATGACGGAACTGCGGATGCGGGCCGTGATCGCGCGGGAACTCGAATTGCATCGGCTCGGCCGCCAGGGCGAACCCCGTTGGCATGGCGTCGGCGCGCAGCGCTGAGAGGCGATTCGCGTCGGCCGGCGCTGCCGCGCGCCCGGGTGCGTTCTGCGCAGGCGAAGAGCTGTCCGATGGGGTGGATTGAGCGGATTGGGTGGACTGCGAGTCCTGAGGTTGCGTGAGCTGCGCGTTGTCAGGCGCAGGCCCGCATGCGGCAACCAACCCGAGCATCAGCATTGTGATGGCCAGCCGCATCACTCTTCCCGGATATCGCTGGCCAGCGGCGCACGCGCCATTCGCCATGCCGGATACAGGCCTGCGACCAGCGCGGCAACCATCGCTACCGCGAACGCGTTAGCGAACTGCTGCGCGGTGATATGGAACTCGATCTGCCACCCGAACGCGCGGCGATTGATCACGGTGATGAGCAATACAGCCGTGAGCACACCGGCAGGGATCGCCGCGAGGAACGCCACGAACCCCATGAAACTCGTCTGCGCTTCGATGAGCCCGCCGGCGCCACGCGGCGTCAGCCCCAGCGCCCGAACGATGGCCAGCTCGCGCGAACGCTCCAGCTCCCACGCCAGCAGCGCGCTCACGAGACCGATGGCTGCGACACCCGCGGTGAGCCAATACAGCACGCGCGTAATGACAAACGTGCGCTCGAAGATGCGCATCGACAGCTCCCGCACTTCGACGTTCGACGTCATGGCAAGCGCCTGCCGCTGCTGGATCGCGGAGCGTATCGAGGCCTTCGCCGCCGACACGTCCGTTCCGGGCTTCAGGTAGATACCGATGGCCGTGACGGCATCGTCCTGCCAGAGCTGGCGGTACACGTCGCGGCTCATCAGCAGGTTGCCGCGATCGTTGCCGTACTCGCGATATACACCCGCCACTTCGAACGCGCGCTCGCCACTCGCGGTGCGTAGCTTGATTTGATCGCCCGTGGCGAGCTGCAGATGCCAGGCGAGCGGCTCGGATGCGATGACCGACCCGCGTTCGAACGCCGCCCACGCCGTGCGGGCATTGCCGCTCGTGAGCGGCAGAGCTTCGCGACTGGCCGGCACGAGCCGAAGCGCATCCACACGAACCGGGCCGCGCGCGGAGTCCACCACCACCCGGCGGCTTTCCGTGTGCTGGGCAACGTCCGGAAGCGCCAGGATGTCGCGCAGAACCTCCGGCTCGATGCGGCGCTCGGGCCTGCCGAAGCCGGGGCCGGGCGCTGCGATGTACAGGTCTGCGCGAATGGTCTGCGCAAGATAGGTGCGCAGGCTTTCGCGAAAGCTCTCCACCATGATCGAAACGCCGATCATCGACGCAATGGCCAGCCCCAGCGCCGCGACGGCCACGCCCGTGCGGCTGAGCGACGCTGCGATGTCGCCCGCGGCCAACCGCGCGATTGGGCTGAAGCGGCCGGCGACGCGCGACGCAGCCAATGCCATGGCACGCAGCAGCGCCGGTGTGATGGCTGCCACGGTGAGCAACAGCAGAAACAACGCGACGAAACCTGCAAAGAGGCTTCGGCTCGAGAACATCACGATTGCACCGGCAGCCGCGGCGAGCACGAAGCTGGCGCCGAACAGCCAGCGCGACGCGTGAACCGCGCGCTGCTCCACCACCGACCGGCGCAGGCCGAGCGACGGCGCGCTGTTCGCCACTTCGATGGCCGGCACCGCCGCGGCGAACAAGGCAACACCGATGCCGGCGCCCACGGCCTTGGCCACCGCGAGCCCGGGAATTACCACCTCATTCACCGCGACCACGAAGTAGAGGTCGTTGATGGTGCGGGACACGAGCGCCACCAGCTCGCGCCCGATGACCACGCCCAGCAACAGGCCCAGCGCGGAGCCGACGACGCCGAGCATCAGCGCTTCCGTGAGAATCATCGCGAGCACGCGCGAACGCGTTGCGCCGAGCGCGCGAAGCACGCCGATGACGCGGCGCCTCTGAACCACGGCGAAGCTCACCGCGCTGAAGATCAGAAACACCCCAACGAGCAAGGCCAGCAGGCTCATCGCCTGCAGGTTCGTCGTGAACGCGGCGGTCATGTCGAGGCTTTGTTTCGTGCGGCGCTGTGCGAGACTCGAGAAACACGCCTTCGGGCAGGCTGGCCGCCAGCTGTTTCAAGGCGCGCTCACCGTCCGCTCCCGATGGCACGCGAACGTCGATGCGCGAGAGTCGCCCGCGCAACCCAAGCCACTCCTGCGCCTGCGAGATATCCGCGAGCAACAGCGTCTCGTAGCCCGCACCCGCGCCACCGATCGTGCCGATCAGCTTCGCGTCGTGCGACGCGCCGCCGATGCGGATTCGGAACGCGCGATCGACGCCGATGCCGAGCCTCGATGCCGTGCCGGCCGCCAGCACGGCCGCACCCGGCTCCGTGAGCCAGCGAGTGATCGACCGGATGCCGCCGCCCGCGCCGGACGTTTCACCAGCGACATTCGGTGCGCCGCGCGCGCCGGACGTTTCAGCGCTAACGTGCGACTCGCCGCGCACCGATGCATCCACCAGCGGGTCGATGCCCACGAGCTGCAGGGTCTCGTCGCCGACGTCGACATAGCCATCGACGACCGGCGAAAGCGCGATGGGCGTGCCCGATGTCTTCAGGCGGACATACAGCAGTTCGTCCACGCCGCCCGGGCCGCCGCGAATCGCATGGGTGGCCGCGCCGTTCACCGCCTCCATCGAGAGCTCGAACGCCCGGCCGGAGCTCGCCGTGGCGATGTCGACCGCGATGATGGTCGCCACGCCCAGCGCCAACCCCAGCAGCGCCAGCGCCAGTTGCGCCGGGTGGCGCAGCAGATGTCGCACGCTCGCGGCCCAGAGCGTGTTCATGAGTGAGGAGCCTGAGTCACCACGCCACCAGCACTACGGCTGCGCGGGAGAAGATTCCGCGACAGGGCCCAACTTGCCGTCGCGCATCTCCAGCACACGATCGGCGCTGGCCACCAGGCCCCGGTCGTGAGTCACCAGCAGCAGCGTGGCGCCGCGCTGCCGGACCAGCGTCGTGACGAGCGGAAATACCTGGCGCGCGGTTTCTTCATCCAGGTTTCCCGTGGGCTCATCGGCCAGCAGCAGCTTCGGTTCGTGCACCAACGCACGCGCAATGGCTACGCGCTGCTGCTCTCCGCCGGAGAACGCGTCAATGGCGCTGTGCAGGCGATCGCCCAGCCCTACTTCGGCGAGCATGGCCGCGCTTCGCCGCCTGGCTTGCGCGCCGCGCACGCCATTCAATTCGAGCACGAGGCGCACGTTCTCCTCCGCCGTGAGCGTGGGCACGAGATTGAAGAACTGGTAGATGAACCCGATGTACTGGCGGCGAAAGCGGGTGCGTTCCGGCTCCGCGAGGCCCGACACGTTGCGCCCATTCAGCTCCACGGAACCGGAATCGGCGCGATCGATGCCGCTCACCACGTTCAGCAGCGTGGATTTGCCCGATCCGCTGCGGCCGATGATGGCCACCGCTTCGCCATCGGCGATGGCCGCGCTGACGTTGTCCAGCACCCGATGCTCGCGGGCGCCCTCGCGGAAGCCGCGCGACAGATTCTTGAGAAGGAGCACTCCACTTCAGCCCGCTGCGGAAAGTGGGCCTGAATCTACCGTGTCGGGCCATTCGGCGCAGGCGCTGCGCGCGGGGCGCCTCAGGCGTTCTCACCCGGCGCAAATCGCATTGGCTTCGTCACGCCCATGCGCCCCAGCTCGCGGCGCAGGGCCTCCGCCAACTCTTCCATCCCTTTGCGGTCGAACGCGGGCGCGGCGTTCCAGTCGTATGCCCAGGGCTGCGCGGTGCGCATTTCTTCCGGCTCATCGAGATAGCGCGGGATCACGTGCGCATGCAGCGCCGGCTCCACGTTGCCGAAGATGGCGTAGTTGATGCGAGTGGCGTTGCCAACCTTCAGCAGCGCATCGCCCACGCGTGTCATGTCTTGCAGGAACTGGATTCGCTCCTTCGCGCCGAGCGCATTGAGCGAAGGCACCACCGGGTCTGGCAGCAGCAGCATGTAGCCGCGCAGGAACTGCTGTTCGCCGAACAGCACCCACCCCGAATACAGCCGCGTGACCACGCGAGCCTCGCGGCCCTCGCGCGCCTCGGCCACGTGCCGATGAATGATGGTTTCCGGTTCGATCTTGTTGTCTTTCATGGAGCGCTCGGGGAACGGAACACGAAGTAGACGGCACCCAGCATGCACAAGCCCGCCCACAGGTAATCGAGCTTCAATGGCTTTTGCATGTAGTACGCCGCGAAGGGAACGAACACCGTGAGCGTGATCACTTCCTGCAGCATCTTCAGCTGCGGCAGCGTCATCTGGGTGTATCCAATACGGTTGGCTGGAACCTGCAGCAAGTATTCGAACAGCGCGATGCCCCAGCTCACAAACGCGGCGATATACCACGGCTTCGTGTTCAGGCTCTTGAGATGCCCGTACCAGGCGAACGTCATGAACACGTTCGAAGCCGCGAGCAGCAGCGCCGTGGGGAAGATCACCGGCACGTTCACGCGGCCACTTCCAGCGCGCGCAGCGCCGAGACGGTCTTGTGATAGTCGCTGTGCTCGATGCCCTGCCAGCCGCGGGAACGCGCGGCCTTGAGGTTCTCCGCGCGGTCGTCGATGAACACGGTGGTGCGCGGGTCGAGCTCGAAGCGCCGCTCCGCCTCGGCGTAGATGCCGGCTTCCGGCTTCATGAAGCCGGTGACGAATGAAGGCAGCGCGCCATGGCCAATGCGGTGCAGCCCGTATTCGCGGGCCAGATGCGACCAGTGCAGGTCGCCAATGTTCGACAGCAGATACACACGATAGCGGTCGCTCAGGCGATGGGCGAGGTCCACCATCTTCGGCTGCAGCTCGAACATGTCCAGCCAGCTGGCGTGCGCAAGATCGAGCTTCATGGGGCGGCGCCCGAGCGCGGCCACCTGATCCATGAGCTCGCGGCCGGTGAGGCGGCCCGTTTCGTGGTCGGCGAGGCCGATGCGGCGGACGAGCGAGTGCAGGTCGCGAACGTCGCACTCGTGCTCGGCGAGGCAGTCGAGAATCGGGCGGGGGTTGAGGTTGACGAAGACCCAGCCGATGTCGAAGACGATGGAGCGAATCAACGCGCGAAACCTCAAGCTCGTGGGCGCGCGAACCTTAGCACACGGTGGCCGGCCTACGGATGAGGCGCAGTGCTCACCGGAGCCGGGAAAAGTGGTTGCGATTTCAACCTTCCCAGTACCGGACGTGCGCCGTGTCCACGTGCACGAAGTCGGACTTCCAGTAGTAGCCCACGCCGCCCCGCTTGAGGGCACGGGCGAGGTCGCGCAGGCGACCGATGGTAACGCCTTTGAGGCGCACGTCGATGGCCTTGCCCTGGATGTGCTGGCTGTTCCTGGCCTGCCCGCCACCGCGGGAACGGAGCCTCTCGTTCGTGTGGGGCGAGCGGAAGCCGGAGATGATGTCGTAGCGGGGCTCGGTGCCGGCGGCGGCGGCCAGGTCTACCAGCAGCACGAACAGATGTGGGTCCATTTTCCGATGCTGGCCGCTGCGGTGGTCGCCAAGCATCCGGTCAAGTTGCTCGAGCGCGGCAGGGACGAAGCCGTGCGAGTTACGGAACGTGACCTTCAGGTCTTCATTGGTGTGCGTGTTGTGGAATTCGATCCAGTCGAACCCATGCGCGGGGGAAGCGGCCACACTTCCCGCGCTGAACAGCAGCGCAATCGCCGCCGCAATGAAGGCTACAAGGGGAATGGGCTCACGCTCCCGGCATCGCCCGGTGTTTCGTTCACCGCAACCACCGTGGCCTTCGGGAAGAAATTGAACTCCGAGGCGCTCGCCCACGTGTACGCGCCCATGGCGCGGCCCACGATGAGATCGCCGGCCTTCAGCTCGGGCAGCATCAGGTTCTCGGCGATGACGTCGATGCTGTCGCACGTGGGGCCTGCGAGCACCGAGGGCAGGCGCTCTTCCGCATCTCGCAGTGGCTCCACCGGATAGCGGGCATGGTCGTACAGCTGCCCGCTGTAGGAGCCATAAAGGCCATCGTCGAGGTAGTACCACCAGTGCCCCTCGCGCTGGGCACGGCCCATGACCGAGGCCACGCCGATGGCCGAGGGGCCAGCAATAAACCTGCCCGGTTCCGCGATGACGCGCACGCGCCTGGGCAGTCTGGCCAGCGCCGCGCGAATGGGCGCGCAGAAGCGCACGATATCGGGCACCGTCTGCATGTAGTCGATGGGGAAGCCGCCGCCGATATCGAGCGTGTCGCACACGCCGAGCTTTTCCTTGCGCGCGGTGGCGAGCAGCCTGGCGCACGCTTCGATGGCCTCCACGTGTTTGCCGGCATCCGCGGCCTGCGAGCCCACGTGGAATGACAGCCCGCGCACCTGAATGCCCAGCTGTGCCGCGAGCCGCGCCAGCGCCACGGCGTTCTCCGGGTCGCAGCCGAACTTGCGCGACAGATCGCACACCGCCCCCGGGCTGCGGAACGACACGCGCACCAGCAACTCTGCCTTATCGGCATAGGGCACGAACTTGCGCACTTCGTCCGGGTTGTCGACGACGAACACGCGCACGCCGAACTCCAGCGCGTTGCGAATATCCTGGTCGCGCTTGATGGGGTGCGTGTGAATGCAACGCTTCGGGTCGATGCCCAGCCGCTGCACGAGCTGCACTTCGCCGGTGGTGGCGAGATCCATGAACGCGCCTTCCGCATTCACGGTGCGCACCACTGCGGAATGCGGCAATGGCTTCAGCGCGTAGTGCAGGTCGACCCCCGGCAGCGCCTTGCGCAGCTTGCGAAGCTGCACGCGAACGCGCTCGCAATCCACGATGAGCAGCGGCGAGCCGAACTCCTTCACCAGCCGGCGGATTTCCGTGGGCTGGAACGGGTCGATGAAACGGGTGCGAGGTACTTTGCTCGGCTTGCTCACAGGCTTTTCACAGGCGGCTCGAAGGCTGTTTTCTGGTCGAACTGGATCAATTTACGGGGGCCCAAAAACGACAATGGGTCAGGCCCTGCGGGAAGGGCCTGACCCGCCGCCATTTTGCAATATGAGCGCGACGCTCGCCACACCCGCAGCCGCCGCTTTACGCTAAATTGCGCGCACCGTGGCACAGCAGGCACCCACACAGCACCCGCGACGCGAGCTGGAAATGCTCCTGGCGTCAAACTTCGCGCTCATCGTCATCGAGTCGCGCGAGGAGAGCCGCGTACTGCAGCTCGTGAAGGAGGCCGGCAAGAAGGCGGTTCGCGGCCGCAACTGGGGTATTTTCCAGTGGACGCGTCACGGAAGGCATGCGACGGGCGGATATCGACCTGGGGGGCCCCCAGCGCACCGTCGCCGACCCGACCCAGCTCCTGCGTCACCTGAAGGCGACGCCCGCCGCCGGCATCTATGTGCTGCTCGACTTTCACCCGTACCTTGCCGACCCGATGAACGTGCGCATGATCAAGGACATTGCGCAGGGCTACGACGAACGTGCCGCGGACCATCGTGCTCCTGAGCCACGAAGTCAGCGTGCCGCAGGAGCTGGACCACCTCGCCGCACGCCTGAAGCTCGGCATGCCCACGCGCAACGAGCGCGCCATGGTGGTGAGCCGGGTTGCGCGGGACTGGCAGGCCACCAATGGCCGTGCCGTGAAGATCGACCCGGCCGCGCTCGATCATCTCATCGACAATCTCTCCGGCCTGGAATCGCCGGACACCGAGCGCCTCGCGCGGCAGGCCATCTATAACGACGGCGCGCTCACCGATGGCGGACATGCCGGGCGTGCTGGCCGCGAAGTACCAGCTTCTGAACCGGGGCGGCACGTTGTCATACGAGCCGGATACAGCGAAGTTCGCCGACATCGGCGGCCTCGCGCGCCTGCGCCAGTGGCTCACCAGCCGCAAGCCCGCCTTCGACGGCACCGCGCCCGACGCTGGACTCACCGAAGGGCGCCATGCTTCTCGGCGTGCAGGGCTGCGGCAAGAGCCTCGCGGCTCGCGCCGCCGCCGGCATCTTCAGCGTGCCGCTGCTGCGCCTGGACTTCGGCAGCCTCTACAGCAAGTGGCACGGCGAATCCGAAAAGAACCTGCGCGACTCGCTGCGCGCCGCCGAAGGCCTCGCCCCGTGCGTGCTGTGGGTAGACGAAATGGAAAAGGCGCTCGCCGCGGGCGACGGCGACAGCGGCGTTTCCCGCCGCGTGCTCGGCACCTTCCTCACATGGCTTGCCGAGAAGCGCTCGCGCATCTTCGTGGTCGCCACCGCGAACGACCTCACCGCCCTGCCGCCGGAACTGGTGCGCAAGGGCCGCTTCGATGAGATCTTTTTCGTAGACCTGCCGAACCGAGCGGCGCGCGCGGACATTCTCGGCATCCACGCGCACCAGCGGCAGGTTGCCCTCACCGGGCCCGAAGCGGCGGCCCTGGCCGACCGAAGCGAGGGCTTCTCGGGCGCCGAGATCGAACAGGCCGTCGTCGCCGCGCTCTACACCGCGCATTCGACCAAACAGCCGATGAGCGCCGCGCTGATCGCCCGCGAGCTCGCCGCGACCCAGCCGTTGAGCGTGGTGATGGGCGAACAGGTTGCCGCCCTGCGAGCCTGGGCGCACGACCGCACGGTGCCTGCGGACTAGCTGCGCCCGCGTCCGACGGCGGCCAAACAGTTCAGATCGCGCGTGCCGGAACGCGAGAGCGCATCGCTACGGCAGAACCGCCATGGACCCGGTGTCATCACCATCGCTGATGCTGCCGGCGGCGCGGGTGAGGCGATCGCGGACGGCGTCCCAGCGCTCGTCCGGCGGGCACGTCCTGCACGAGGATTTGCTGGCAGCCCGCTTTGTCGAGCGTGCGCAGGTTGGCGTACAGGTCGTGCGCGAACTGCGTCGGGCCGGCGGCCCGCGTTGATCCACGTGACGTACTTGTAGCTCTTCAGCGGCAGCCGCTGCGCCAGCACGGCGATGCGCTTGCCGCCTTCGGAGAGCGCGGCCGCCTGTGCGTCGATCTCACCCGCGGGCACGATGATCATCGGCGTGATCGGCGCGTAATGCGAGGGCGTGGTGCCCGGCACGCGCGGCGACTCGAGCTCGGCGCCCATGAGCAGCTCGCCCACCACGGTGCGCAGCTGCGCGGCGGTCACGGCACCGGGGCGCAGCAGGCGCACCGCTCGCCCTCGAAGCTCACGATGGTGGATTCGAGGCCGATCTGGCACTCCCCGCCATCGAGAATCACTCTCACCGCATCGCCGAACTCCTCGCGCACGTGCTCGGCGCGCGTGGGGCTCAGCCGGCCGTATCGGTTTGCCGACGGCGCGGCGATGCCGCCGCCGAACGCCGTGAGCAGCTGCTGCGCCATGGGATGCGAAGGCACGCGGATGGCGACGGTGTCCTGCCCGCCGGTGACGACGTCGTGCACGTTCGGGCCGCGCGGCATCACCATGGTGAGCGGGCCGGGCCAGAACTCTCGCCGCGAGCTTCGTGCGCGCCTCGGGCACTTCGCGCACCCAGCGATGCAGGAACGCGGGTGTCCAGATGCACGATGACCGGGTGGTCGTCGGCCGGCCCTTGGCTCGAAGATGCGGCGCACCGCCGCCGGGTTCTGCGCGTTGGCGCCGAGGCCGTAGACGGTTTCGGTCGGAAATGCCACGAGCTCGCCGTCGCGCAGCGCGTGCACGGCGTTTTCGATCTCGACTTGGGTTGCTCGGACGACTGCGGACCATATGAGGCGCGGATTCTAGCAAGGCCCGGGCCGCGCGCCCGTTCGCAAATGCGTTAACGCGACGGACGTCGCGTGAAACACACAGCTTGACAGTCACGGTCGGCGCGCGGGCGTCACCCGAAGCGCTACGGCGAGCCCGCCGCTCGCTCTCATTCCAGCGCGCGCCGCTCCCAGCCGCTCGTCGGTGCGCACGAGCTCGTAGGTCGGCCAGTAGTGCTGGTCGAGTTTCAGCGTGATGACTTCCGGCGCGTTGTTCCAGGTGATGGTCTGCAGGCGCACCGAGGAGCGATCCGGGCCGGCCCGATACGACCTTGCAGGAAGGCATCGAGGTTCGGGCGTGGGCACGCCATCGACTTCGACGATGCGCCGGCCCGGGATACAGCCCGTAGCGCGTCGCCGGCGAGCCGTAGGCGAAGTAGCCCACGTACACGCCCAGCGGGCGGAATGCCGCGCTGCGCGACCATCGCACGGTGCGGCGCCTGCAGCGTGGCGCCGGCCCACTGCACGATGCGGTCGATGTCGGTGCCCGGCAGCGCCGCGGTCGGCAACATCGAGCGTCTTCTCGCGCCGTCGCGCCACACCGTGACCTTCACCTCGGTTCTTGTCGGCCACCGCGAGCTCCACTTCGCGGAAGCGCGTGACCACCTTGCCGTCGATGGCCAGCAGCAGGTCGCCCTGCTGCAGCAGCCGCGACGCCGGCGAGCCGCCCACCAGGCGCACGACGGTGAGCACCTGGCGCTCGGATGGGGCTGTGCTGGGTCGAGCTTGCTGCGTCCACTCGTCCGTCAGGCCGAGCTCGCGCGCGCTGCGCACAGCGGCTGACGGCACGAACTCCACCTCGAGCGAATGCAGCGGCGCGCTTGGTCTGCACGCGGCGAAGCATGTCGTCGCACGATGCCGATCGGCACGCCGCGGTTGTCCTGCGTGCAGCTCGCGGCCGTTCTCGTACGCGAAGCTCGACCACAGGCCGATGACGCTGCCCGGACGTCGTCCAGCGAGCACGCCGTCGTAATCGAGCGGCGGGTTCACGAGCTGCGATGGTCTTCGAGATTGCTGTCGCGGAACTGCATGGTGCGCGACAGCGGCAGCTGGATCGGCGTCGAGCTCCGCGATCTGGGTGCTGCGCGAGCGCAGCTCGCTGTCGGCGCCCAGGCCGACGACCCACACGCTGCTCGCCCGGCAGCGATCTCGCGCGGCTGACAAGCTTCGCGCTGCTTCACCGGCGTGCTGCCGATGAGCTTCGGGTCGTAGCTCGACGATGGCGAGGTTGTGCAGCGGGTGCACGTACTCCACCTTGCCCGGGAACCTCCAGCGTGCCCGCGAACGTGACGCGCACGTCGCCCATGGACACCGGCACGGTGTTGCGGTCGACCACCACGAGGCCGCGCTCCGCATCCACCACGAGGCCGGTGCCGTGGTAGTTGCGCTCCGTGATGCCGGAGACCGAATACGGCATGTCGAAGCTCACCAGCACCAGCGAGGGCGCGAGCACGGCGAGCGCGCGGGTCCTCGGACTTGGGGAAGCGCGTGGTGCCGCCCGTCTCCGGCTTGGGCGCGGGCCCAGGCGGCGAGCGTCGTGCAATGCCAGACGCCCTGCTGCGTCGTCGCGCAGGCAGTGGTGCGCGGGGAACCAGCGGCGATCCATGCGCACGGTGCGCAGCTCGGTGCCGTTCGGGATCGTCGATGGTGGAGATAGCGCACGGTGGCGCGCTCGCCATCGCCGAGCTCCGCGACCGCGGCTTCGAAGGTCGTCGAGCGTGCGGTGTCGCTTGCCGTTGAGCGCTAGCGATCACCGCGCCGCGCGGGACGCCGGCCGGCGCCGAACACGTAGCCCGGGTTCGCGACGTACACGCCCTTCACGGCGCACGTTGAAGTGGCGCGCCTGCTGGTACGACAGCGTGTGCACGACGGCGTCGCCGAACTCCAGGTACGAGCTCGGGCGTGATGGCGTGCAGGTCGCCGACGTGGAGCTTCGCGGACACGGGCTTGCCGCCGCGCTCGAGCTCCAGCTCCACCGTGCCGCCGACGGACGTCGTCCAGCACGTCCTCGAGCGGCTCGAACTGCGCGACGTAGCTTGCCGTTGACGCGCACCAGGACGTCGCCGGGCTGCAGCGTGCCGTCGGCCGGGCCGCCGGGCAGCACTTCGCTGACGACCAGCATGCCGGTGAGCTGCGGGAAGGCCTTGCGCACGGCCGCTTCGGTGTCGTCGTCGAGCCCGAGGCGCTCGCAGCTCATCGTACGGGCGTGTAGTGGAACACCGACCTGCAGCGTGCCGCGCGGCACGCGGCTTGCCCTGCTGGATCAGCTCGAGCGCGCGCTTCACGCGGCCGAGCGGCAGATAGAAGCTGGACGCCGCGCCGTTCGCGCCGCCCGCATTGAGCGCGATGACGCGGCCCTGGATGTCGATGACCGGCGAGCCCGACGAGCCGCCGGAGGTGCCCGACGCGGCCTGCAGGTAGAACGTGTTGAAGTCGTTGTACTTGCCGATGCCGTATTCGGGCGCGTCGCGATCGAGCTTCGCGAGCGTGCCCGCGAGGATCGAGAGCTGCTCGCCGGCGTTGTTGCCGACCACGCGGATCTCGCGGCCGATCTGCGCGCCTTCCGGAAACAGCGGCAGCGCCTTCGGCTTGATGAAGCGCAGCTTCGTCGGGTCGTAGCGGTAGAGGCCGAAGTCGTGGATCGGGTCGCGATACACCGGGATAGAGCTGCACTTCCTCGCGATTGAGGAAGGTGGCTTCGGAGGTGACCGGGCCCGGCGTGACGACGTGGCGGTTGGTGAGGATGAGCCCGCGCTCGGCATCGACCACGAAGCCCGTGGCCTGCGCGGAGGTGTTCCACTCGGTGTCGAATGCGCGCGTCGGAGTCGATTTCGATGGAGACGACGCTGCTCGCGATGCGCTCGAGCGTGACGGCCCAGTCCGGGTCTTCCTCGACAGCGGCAGCCTGCTGCGCCATCTGCGCGGATTGCGCGGAACCCCCGATTCGGCGGCCCGGGCGGCGGCACCGGCTGCGGAATGGAACCCGGCTCGACGGGCTGCGTGGGCCCAGGCGGAGCCGGAACGACCTGCTGCCTTGGTGACGCCGTGGGCTTCGACTGCGGCGGGGGCGCAGTCTGTGCGTTCAGGGTGGCGAGCGGCGTGAGCAGAATCAGGAGCAGCAGTCGTGCACGTCGCATAGGCGTCCTGTTTTCAACGGAACGAGACAACGAAGGGCCAGCCGGTGCGAACACCGGTGTCGCCCAAGGCTGACAGCCCTGATGACGCCCACGCGGTGCGAAGTGTAGTTCGACCACGTCGGGCCGGCCCCACAAAGACAGGCCCAGCGGGCTAGTCTAGCGGCCGAGAAGCACGAGGAGCCACACGGCGGCCAGCAGAATGAGCGACATGAGAACCGCGGCGGACCCGATGTCCTTGGCGAGGCCGGCCAGCGCGTGGCGTTCCAGCCCGATGCGATCGACCGTGGCCTCGATGGCGCTGTTCAGCAGCTCCACCACCAGCACGAGCAACATGGGGGCGACGAGCAGCGCCCGCTCGACGCCCGTGTGACCGAGCCACAGGCCGAGAGGTATGACGACGACGGCGAGGGCTAGTTCCTGGCGGAACGCGGCCTCGCCCTGGAATGCGCCGACCAGGCCCTGCCAGCTGGCCCGGGCGGCACGCAGAATGCGGCCGATGCCGCGCGGTTTGGGTCGTGCGCCGTGATCTGCGCTGTTGGCTTCCACGTCAGGTCCAGTTGCTTGGCTGCGCGCACGTCGTCGAGGCGGCGCACCGGCATGGTATGCGGCGCGGCGCGGACGTGCTCGGGTTCCTCCTCGGCCTCTTTCTGGATGTGCGACCATCGCGGCGATGAAGGCATCGAGCACGTCCTTGCTCTCGGTCTCGGTCGGCTCGATCAGCAGGCACTCCGGCACCAGCAGCGGGAAATAGGTGGTGGGCGCGTGGAAGCCGTGGTCGAGCAGGCGCTTCGCGAAATCCATCGCCGTGATGTTCAGCTCGCGCGCCTGCCGCTTCAGCGTGATGATGAACTCGTGGCTGGCGCGGCGAGTGGGATACGCGGCATCGAAGCCCGCGGCGCGCAGTCGCGCCAGCAGGTAGTTGGCATTGAGCGTGGCGAACTCGCCCACCTGCGACATGCCTTCGCGGCCGAGCAGGCGCATGTAGATGTAGGCCCGCAGCAGCACGCCGGCGTTGCCCATGAACGCCGACAGGCGGCCGATGGATTGCGGCAGGTCGCTCTCGGTGAGCCAGCGATAGCGGTCGCCTTCCTTGCCGACGATGGGGATGGGCAGGAACGGCGCGAGTCGCGCGCTCACGCCCACCGCGCCGGCGCCGGGGCCACCGCCACCGTGCGGGGTGGAGAACGTCTTGTGCAGGTTCATGTGGATGACGTCGAAGCCCATGTCGCCGGGGCGCACTTTGCCCAGGATGGCGTTCAGGTTCGCGCCGTCGTAGTAGAGCAGGCCGCCTGCGGCGTGGACGATGCGCGCCACTTCCTCGATGCGGCGTTCGAACACGCCGAGGGTCGAGGGGTTGGTGAGCATGATGCCGGCGGTGTTGGGGCCCACCGCGGCTTTCAGCGCTTCCACGTCCACGTCGCCATCGTGTCCTGCGGGATTTCGCGCACGACACAACCGCACATCGTGGCGGTGGCGGGATTGGTGCCGTGCGCGGCTTCGGGGACGATGATTTCGTTGCGGGCGAGGTCGCCGCGGGCGCGGTGATACGCGCGGATCATCGCTACGCCGGCGAATTCGCCCTGCGCGCCGGCCATGGGCGTGAGCGCTACGCCACCTGCATGCCGGTCACTTCCTTCAGCATTTCCTGCAGTTCGTACATGCAGGCGAGGAAGCCCTGGCCGTGGGATTCCGGCGCCAGCGGGTGGCGCGCGAGGAACTCCGGGAGCATCGCGTACTGGTTACAGGCCTTGGGGTTGTACTTCATCGTGCACGAGCCCAGGGGATAGAAGTGCGTGTCGATGGAGAAGTTCAGCTGCGAGAGGCGCGTGAAGTGGCGCACGGCTTCGAGCTCGCTCACTTCGGGGAGCACGGGTTGCTGTTTGCGTTTCAGGTGCGCGGGGATGTCTGTCGCTTCTGACACTGCTTGCGGCCACTGGTCTGTGGCGCCCCTTCCGCTGTGGGAGTACTCGAAGATTACTTTTTCACGCATGGACTAGATCTCGTTCTGGTTCCGGGAGCGAAGCTCGCGCGCTGCTGTTCATGAACGGTTGGCGCTTGCGCAGGCGGAGCCGCGACCGAAGAGGGTCCTGCGAGGGACCGCCCGTAAGACCGGTCCATCGGGGGCTCGGGAAAAAGCGTCCCTGCTTTTTCACGTCCCTCGCAGAACCCTCTTCGATCACGGCTCCGCCTTCGAGGCTCGTGGCGTTCATGAACAGAGACGATTACGCGGCTCGCGCGGCTTTCAGGGTTTCTGAGAGCGCGGTGGCGTAGGCCTCGATGTCTTCAGTCGTTTTCGTTTCGGTTGCGCAGACGAGCAGCGCGTTGCCCAGCTCCGGGTAGTGCTCGGCAAGGTTGAGGCCGCCGATGATTCCGCGGGACTCGAGTGCCTTGAGTACCGGGGCGACGGGGCGGTCCAGCACTACAACCGCTTCGTGGAAGAACGGGCTGGTGAAGGCGGTTCGCATGCCTTTTACGCGCGTGAGCGCCGTGATCAGCTCGCGTGTTTTGGCGTGTGAGGCGGCGGCCACTCGCTGCAGGCCTTGCGGGCCCATGATGGACATGTAGATCGTCGCGGCGGTGACGAGCAGGCCCTGGTTGGTGCAGATGTTCGAGGTCGCCTTGGCGCGGCGGATGTGTTGCTCGCGGGCTTGCAGCGTGAGCGTGAAGCCCGGCTTGCCGTTGAGGTCGACGGTGCGGCCGACGATGCGGCCGGGCATCTGGCGCACGTGTTCCATGCGCGTGGCGATGAAGCCGAAGTAGGGGCCGCCGGATGAGAGCGGCACGCCGAGGGGCTGGCCGTCGCCGACGGCGATGTCGACGCCGGTTGCGCCCCATTCGCCAGGCGGCTTCAGCATGGCGAGTGACGTGGGATTCACCGATGCGATGACGAAGATGCCGCGGGAGCGGGCCCAGTCCGTGAGCGCGTCCACGTCTTCGAGCACGCCGAAGAAGTTCGGCTGCTGGATGACGAGGGCGGTGATGTCCTGGCCGTCGTATTTCGCGAGGGATTCGACGAGGGTGCGGCCTTCCGTGGGCGAGTACGGCACTTCTTCGAAGCGCAGCCCCTGGTTGCCCGCCATTGCGGCAGCCACCTTGCGGTAGTGCGGGTGAACGGTGGTGGGCACGAGTATGCGCAGTGACTTCGATTTGCGATTCGTGCGCACGGCCATGAGGCAGGCTTCGGCAACCGCGGACGCGCCGTCGTAGAGCGAGGCGTTCGACACCGGCATGCCGGTGAGGCTCGCGATCATCGTCTGGTATTCGTAGAGAAGCTGCAGCGTGCCCTGGCTCGCCTCGGCCTGGTAGGGCGTGTAGGCGCTGTAGAGCTCACCGCGCGTGGTGATGGCCCACACCGCGGCGGGAATGTGGTGCTCGTATGCGCCCGCGCCAATGAAGTTGAGCGGCAGGCCATCTGCCTTCGCGCGCAACATCATCAGGCGGCCGATTTCCATTTCGTTGAGCGCGGTGGGAATGCCCGGGAGGGATTTCACGCGCAGGCTCGCCGGAATCTCATCGAACAGCTGCTCGATGCTCGTGACGCCGATGGCGGCGAGCATCCCGGCGACGTCTTGTTCCGTGTGGGGGATGAAAGCCATTACGCGCCCTCCGCCTTCAGCAGACTTTCGTACTCGTCGGGCGACATCAGCTCGCCCAGCACCGCGGGGTTCGCGGGCTTCAGGCGCATGAGCCAGCCGGCACCGAACGCATCCTGGTTGATGAGCTCGGGTGTGGTGCTGAGCTCCGGGTTGCCGGCGGTGACTTCGCCGGCGATGGGGCTGTAGACATCGGACGCGGCCTTCACCGACTCCACCACCGCGCACGGCTCGCCCGCGCCGACCTGCCGGCCCACTTCGGGCACTTCGACGAACACGAGATCGCCGAGCGCGTGCTGGGCGTGATCGGTGATGCCGATCTCGACCGTGCCGTCCTTCAGGTCGCGAACCCACTCGTGCGTGCGGGTGTATTTGAGATCCGCCGGAACATTGCTCATGGAATACCCTTTACTGAAGCGTTTTCGGGCTGACGTTCTGCTGGTTCGATTTTCGGGCCGGTGCTCATTTCGCCCCTGCGACATCGACTCGCGGCTTGCCGAAGCGCACGAACGGTGGCTTCACCACGCTCGCGTTCAACAGCTTGCCGCGGATGTCCACCTGCACATGTGCGCCGGTGTTGGCCGGAACGCGCGCGAACGCGATGGACCGCTCGAGCGTGGGGGAGAATGTGCCGCTGGTGGTTGCACCGTCGCCCACGCCCGCGACCACCACTTTCTGGTGGCTGCGAAGCACGCCGCGGTCTTCCAGCAGCAGGCCGACGAGCTTGAGCGGCGAGCCGCGCGCCTTCACCGCTTCGAGCGCCTTGCGGCCGATGAAGTCGCGCGAGCTCGGCTCGAAGGCTACGGTCCAGGCGAGCCCCGATTCCAGCGGGTTCCTGGTCTCATCCATGTCGTTGCCGTAGAGGTTCATGCCTGCTTCGAGTCGCAGTGTGTCGCGCGCGCCGAGGCCGCATGAAGCAACGCCCATGGCGTTGAGCTCTTTCCACACGCGCACGGCATCCGTGGCCGGCAACATGACTTCGAAGCCGTCTTCACCGGTGTAGCCGGTGCGCGCGATGAAGCAGCCGTCGATCTCGCGGCCGAAGAACGGTTGCAGCGCGAGAGCGGCCTGCGCGCCCGCGGGTGACAGAAGCTTTGCGAACCGGGTGCGTGCTTCGGGGCCCTGGACGGCAAGCATCGCAAGATCCGTGCGCTCACTGACGTCTACGTCGAATTCGGCGGCGTGCTTGCGGATCCACGCAAGATCCTTGTCGCGCGTGCCTGCGTTCACGACCACGCGGAACCACGTGTGCGTGAAATAGTAAACGATGAGGTCGTCGATGACCCCGCCGCTCTCGTTGAGCATGCAGCTGTAGAGCGCCTTGCCGGGCTCGTGCAGGCGGCCCACGTCGTTCGCGAGCAGCTTCTGCAGGAAGGGCCGCACTCTTTCGCCGCGCAGATCCACGATGCACATGTGCGAGACATCAAAGACGCCGGCCGAGCGGCGCACGGCGTGGTGCTCGCCGATCTGCGAGCTGTACTGCACGGGCATGTCCCAGCCGCCGAAGTCGACGAGGCGGGCGCCCAGCTCGCGGTGAAGATCGAAAAGCGGAGTGCGTCGTCCCATTACTGATCTCCCGTCACAGGCGCATGCGGCCAGCACGCGCAAATTAAAAAGGGCGGCAGGCACACACGCTGAACAACGCGTGTGCCTGCCGCCCCTCTGTCCTGTGACCTGAGAGATCAGACGTAACCTGAGTACGCCGCACCCCTTCGGTGGGTGGATGGGATCCACCACTCTCCAGAGCCCGCTGCGAGCGCCTCGAGCTGAACCCTGAGGGGTTCAACCGGGGGCCACTCCCGTGTCTGCCGTTCTTTTGCCTGAGCGTTTCCGGGCGGAACTTGCGCCTTCGGCGGCTTGGCCTGACGTGGCCTCGCACTCTCCGGACAGACACTTCAGCGAGCGCGGGCACTATACCAGCGGCCCTTGCTGCGCGCGCGTGTTCCTAATCGGCCGGGATTCCGTGATAGTCGCGGCCGCGCATACACCTTGGTCCATACCCTGGCCCGGAATCTTCGGAGACCTCACGTCATGACCCGACTCGCGATCCCTCTCTTCCTTCTCACTCTGCTCGCCGGCTGCCAGTCGATGACCGCGCAGCCGAACCTCGTGGAAGTGGAGGCCGTTGAGCGCGCTCGCTTTCAGGCGTGGATCAACGCCGACACAGCGGCCATGCGGCCGCTACTGGCGGACGACCTTCTCTATTGCCACTCCACCGGCCAGTGCCAGAACAAAGAGGAGATCGTGGCGGCCATCGGCTCGCGCGAGACCCTCTATCGCAAGATGGACATCGTGAGCCTCGAGCCGCGCGCCGTCGGCGGGGCGGTGCTCATCAACGGCAAGCTCGACATCACCGCGGAGTCCGGCGGCAAGGGGACCCGGTTCCAGGGCATCTATACCGATGTCTATGTAAAGAAGGATGGGCGGTGGCAGATGGTGTCGTGGCAATCCACCCGGCTGCCCTGAATCGGTGACCCTCGAGCTGCCCAGATCAGGGCCGGCGCGGGGGCGTGAAGGGCCGCCCCGGGTTTTCTGGGCGGCAGGGCCCTATAGAATAGAGAGCGATTCGTCCCTCCCGCCCCGTCCCAGGGCGTCTTGGGGCCATCCAAGTGCCTGATTCAGCTTCGAGAATCTCATGAGCCAGCCCCGCCGAAACAGTGTCGCCGTCCAGATCGGGGCGGGTACAGCGTCCGTTCGGGTCGGCGGGGCCAACGCCGCGCACGCCCCCATCGTCGTCCAGTCGATGACGAACACGGATACGGCGGACGTGGAGGGCACCGCCCAGCAGGTGAAGTCCCTTGCCCGCGCCGGCTCGGAGCTGGTGCGCGTCACCGTGAACACCGCCGGGGCGGCAGCGGCCGTGGCGCCTGTTCGCGACCGGCTCGCGCAGATGGGCGTGAGCGTGCCGCTCATCGGCGACTTTCACTTCAACGGCCACAAGCTGTTGCGCGAGCATCCCGAGTGCGCCGAGGCGCTCGCCAAGTACCGCATCAACCCCGGCAACGTGGGCCGCGGCAGCAAGCGGGACCCACAGTTCGCGGAGATGATCGAAGCCGCCTGCCGCTACGACAAGCCGGTGCGCATCGGCGTGAACTGGGGCAGCCTGGATCAGGATTTGCTGACGCGCCTCATGGACGAAAATTCATCGAGCGCGCAACCGCTTACTGCGCAGCAGATCATGCGCAACGCGGTGGTGCTCTCCGCTCTCGAAAGCGCGCAACGCGCGGAAGGGTTGGGGCTGGCGCACGACCGCATCATCCTCAGCGCGAAGGTGAGCGGCGTGCAGGATCTCATCGCCATCTATCGCGACCTCGGCGCGCGGTGTGACTACCCGCTGCATCTGGGGCTCACCGAAGCGGGCATGGGGTCCAAGGGCATCGTTGCGTCGACCGCCGGCATGGCGGTGCTGTTGCAGGAAGGCATTGGCGACACCATTCGCGTGTCGCTCACGCCGGAGCCGGGCGGGGATCGCACCAACGAAGTCATCGTTGCGCAGGAAATCCTGCAGACCATGGGGCTGCGCTCGTTCGCGCCCATGGTGGTGGCGTGCCCCGGCTGCGGGCGCACCACGAGCACGGTGTTCCAGGAGCTTGCCCAGCAGATTCAGTCGCACATCCGCCATCGCATGCCGGACTGGCGCAAGCAGTACGTGGGCGTGGAAGACATGACGGTTGCGGTGATGGGGTGCGTGGTCAACGGGCCCGGCGAGAGCAAGCACGCGAACCTCGGCATCAGCCTGCCGGGCACCGGTGAGCGGCCCGTGGCGCCGGTGTACGAAGACGGCGCGAAGACGGTGACGCTGAAGGGCGACCACATCGCGCAGGAGTTCCAGGATCTCGTCGAGCAATACGTGGCGCGCAAGTTCGCGCGCAGGGAGGTCGCATGACCGGGCTCAGTGAAAAGAAGTGCGTGCCTTGCGAAGGCGGTATGGCTGCGCTCACGAAGGCGGAGGCCGAAGCGCTGCGCGCCAGCCTGAACCCGGACTGGAAACTCGGTGACGATGCGAAGGTCATCCGCCGGGAATTCAAGTTCAAGGACTTCTACCGGGCGATGAGCTTCGTGAACGCGATTGCACACATCGCCAACATCGAAGACCACCACCCCGATATCGGGGTCGGCTACGGCTACTGCCGCGTGATGTTCACCACGCACGCGATCAAGGGCCTGTCCGAGAACGACTTCATCTGCGCGGCAAAAATCGACCGCATTCCCGTCGTCTAATACCTCTGTGAGCCTGCGCGGGCGGCGGCGGGCAGCTCTCCGGCCACGCCGAGCGCGCGGCGGATGAACACTCGCTTCAGTTCCTGACTTCGATTCACCCAGCCGAGCCCGCGCTGCGCGAGGCGAGCGAGCGGGCCCGCGCCGTGCGCGAGCAGGCGGTTGAAGACGTCTATGGCGGCCGTCATCGCCTGGGTTTCGGTTTTGCGCCAGCGCTCGTAGCGGCGCAGGACGCGCAGGGCGCCGGGGTCTTCGTGTTCCCGGCGGCCGGCGAGGAGCAGCTCCGCGAGCGCGGCGGCATCCAGCAAGCCCAGGTTCACGCCTTGCCCCGCGATCGGATGTACTACGTGCGCCGCGTCGCCGATGAGAGCGCAGCGGTGCGTGACATAGTGCTCGGCGGCGAGTTTTCGCAGGGGGAACGACGCGCGGTCGCTCACCAGCCGCGTTGTGCCGAGCGCGTGGTCGGAAGCGGTAGTGAGCTCCTGAGCGAACGCTTCGGGAGACATCGCGAGCAAGGACTTCGCCAGCTCATCGTCAGCGGACCAGACGATGGAGCTGGTGCCATCGCCGAGCGGCAGGAACGCGAGCGTGCCGGTGCGCAGGAAGCGTTGCCACGCGGTGCTGTCGTGCGGGCGTTCAGTGGCCACCACCGCGACGATGGCCGTTTGCTGATAGCCGGACGTTACAGCCACAACGCCAACGGCCGCACGCACGGCGGAATGGGCACCATCCGCACCAACGACCAGGCGAGCGGTGAGCGGGCCCGCGGAGGTCTCAACGTGAACCTGATCCTCACCGATGCTGAGCGACGCGAATTCAGCCTGCAGCACCTGCGCGCCCGCCTGTTCGGCGGCATTCAATAGCGCGCTTTGAACGAGGCGGGTTTCAATGATGTGGCCGAGGTTGGGCTCGCCCACGTCGGCGGCGTCGAACACGAGTGCTTCGGCGCTGGTGGGCGCTACGCTCTCGTGCCACACGCGCATGCGCTCATAGGCGCACGCTCGCCGCGCTTTGATGGCATCCCACGCGCCCGCCGCCACGAGAACGCGCTCGCTTGCGCGCGAATAAGCGGAAACGCGCAGGTCTACGGGCGTGTCGGCCGTTGGCAATGAAGGCCTGCGGGGCTCGAGCACGCCGATGCGCATGGGCACGCGATCGGTGCGCGTCGCACGCGCGAGCAAGGCCGCCGCCGTGCCACCGACCGGGCCACCGCCCACGATGAGCACGTCGAAGAGGGGGTTCGTGCCTGAAGCCATCAGCGAACGCTCAATCCGCGCGACAGGCGCGGCGTCGGGCCGGCGAAGCCCGCGCTGACGCGCGCCAATGCGCTCTTGGCCGGTGGTGTGAGGTCGAACATCAGCAGGCCGAGGTTGCGCGCAAGACCGACGCCGGGCCGCCGATCGCCAAAAAGCCTGATGAGACCGTCGGTGAAGCGAATCACCCCGCTTCGGTCTTTCGAGCGCCAGGCTTCGAAACGTGCGAGCAGCTCCGCGCTGCCCGGGTCGTTCGTCGCCGCCAGCAACTCCGCGAGCATTGCCGCATCCCGTAACCCCAGGTTGAAGCCCTGGCCCGCCACCGGATGCAGCGCCTGTGCGGCATTGCCGATGAGCACCGAACGCCGGGCCACCGTTGTGACCGCACGACTGAGCTTCAACGGGTATGACGCGCGCTGACCCACCTTCACGAAGCGCCCTGCGCGCCATCCGAAGGTGCGTTGCAGCTCATCCAGGAACTCAACGTCGCTCAGCGCGAGCAGACGTGCGCTTTGCGCGGGCTGTGCGCTCCATACGAGGCCCCAACTGCCGTCGTGCAGGGGAAGGAGGGCCAGCGGCCCCGCCTGCGTAAAGCGCTCATATGCGGTTCCATCGTGTGTGCGGTCGGCGGCGACGTTGGCAGCCATCGCGACCTGATCGTAGTCCTCGACCTCTGCTTCGATGCCGGCGGCTGCGCGCACGCTCGAATGCGCGCCGTCGGCTGCGACGACGAGGCGTGCGGTGACCTGTTCTTTCGCGCCGGTGCGATCATCGACGAGCGCGATGCGCACACCGTCGTCGGAGATCTCCACGTGCTCCGTGTGCGCCGGCACGCGCAACGTGACGCCCTTCACATCGGCGAGCTTCGCCCACAGCGCAGCGCCGATGGTTCGATTGGTGACGATGAAGCCGAATGCGTCGATGCCCTGCTCTTCGGCTTCGAGCCGGGCGAAACCGAAGCGGCCGGCATCGGACACGTGAATGGTGCGGATCGGGCACGCTGTCGCGGCGATGTGCGGCCACACGCCAAGGGCTTCGAAGATGCGGCGGCTGGCATTGCCGAGGGCGGTGGTGCGATCGTCGAAGCTGGGTTGCGCGCCCGCGCCCGGCGCAACGCTCTCGATGAGCATCACATTCAGGCCGGTGTCGCCGAGGGCAACGGCGAGACTGGCACCAACCATGCCGCCACCGACGATGACGACGTCGTAGTCCATTCAGCAGTGCCCCATCACCGCTTCGATCTCGTCGGGGTCTTTCGGGGCCTTCGACGAGAGCACTTCGTGACCGCTTCGGGTAACCACCACATCGTCTTCGATGCGGATGCCCATGCCGCGGAAGCGCTTGGGCACGCCGCGGGCGCCGGGGGCGATGTAGATGCCGGGCTCTATGGTCATGACCATGCCGGGCTCCAGCACGCGCCACTCGTCGCCGATCTTGTAGTCGCCGACGTCGTGCACATCCATGCCGAGCCAGTGGCCCGTCCGGTGCATGAAGAACTTCCTGTAGGCGCCCTCTTTCTCCAGCGTCGAGGGCCGGCCTTTGAGCAGGCCGAGCTTCACGAGCCCCTGCGTCACCACGCGAACCGCGGCGTTGTGCGGGTCATCCCAGTGATTGCCGGGCTTCACCTTCGCGATCGCGGCGAGGTTCGCTTCCAGCACCACCTCGTACACGGCGCGCTGTTCCGGTGTGAACTCGCCGTTCACCGGGTAGGTGCGCGTGATGTCGGAGGCGTAGCACTGATACTCGCACCCGGCATCCACCAGCAGCAGGGCGCCGTCGTCCAGGGTCTGATCGTTCTCCCGATAGTGCAGGATGCAGGAGTTGGCGCCGCCAGCCACGATGGGCTGATACGAGATGTCCGCGTTGTGAATGCGGAACTCGTGCACGAGCTCCGCCATGATCTCGTACTCCTTCAACCCCGGCCGGCACGCCTTCATGGCGCGCACGTGGCCGCGGGCGCCGATGCGCGCGGACTCCCGCATGAGCTCGATCTCGTTGCGCGACTTGAAGAGCCGCATGTCGTGCAGCACGTGCGCGAGCGACACGAACTCCGGCGGCAACACGCGTCCCGGCCGGCTCTGCGAGCGCAGGCCGTTCACCCAGGCGACGATGCGCTGGTCGAACTCGGGGTAGGCCCCCATCGTGTAATAGACCTTCGTGCGGTTCTCGAGCAGCCCGGGAAGGATCTCGTCCATATCGGCGATGGGGAACGCGTCGTCCGCGCCGAAGGTGCGCACGGCGCCGGCGGGCCCTGCGCGCCGCCCATCCCACGACTCGCGCGTGGGGTCGCGGTCGCGCACGAAGAGGAGGTACTGCGCCTGCTCGCGCCCGGGAATGAGCACGGCCACCGACTCCGGCTCACCGAAGCCCGTGAGGTAATAGAAGTCGCTGTCCTGCCGGTAGGCGTACTCGACGTCATTGTTCCGCAGGCGCACGGGCGCGGCGGAGATGACGGCGATGGAGTCTTTGCCCATCAGCTTCATGAGGTGCTGCCGGCGGCGGGCAAACTCGTCTCGGGGTACGGACCTGGCGCGGGCAGCGCGGGTGGCGGCAGACACAGACACGGACACGGGGTGAGAGCCTCGGGGTGATGGGCCTTCGAAAAATGCTTCAGTGCAGGGGCGGCTCGTCGGCGGATTCGGCGGGCCGATCGCGCAACGCTTCAAGCTCTTCGAAGACCACCTGCACGCCCACGCGAACGAACTCCACGAGCTCCGCGTAGGCATTCTCGTTCTGCTCGTCACCGTCGCCGGTGTCCACGCCCACTCGCGTGATCTCGTCGAAATCCCTCACGACCTCACCCACCTCGCCCGGCAGCTTCGAGATGTCCTGGATGGATCCGGAGCCGAGCCCGTAAAGAAACCCAACGCACCACTGCGACAGGGCGGCGGTTCGTTCATCCAGCGGTTGAGCGTCTTCGGGCAGCAACGGCTCGAACGCCATGTCGGTGCCCGCCAGGGTCTCGGCGGTGAGGAAGTAAAGGCCGCGCAGGGCACCGGTGGACTGGTCGTGAGCGCGACCTTCGGGCAGGATTTCCTGCATCCAGTCCTCGAAACGATAGGTGGAGGCCGTGCAGAGCGCGCCGGCGAGCGTGCCGTGCGCCTCAGCGGCATCCGTCATCGAGCGCTCGTCGGCGAGCACCCGTTGAATCTCGGCATAGCTCGCGGTGTGCATGAGGGGCGCATTATGCCTGAAGCCGGCGGGCCGTCCCGCAGTTCGCGCCCCCGGCCGGCTTTCGATTGACCGCGCGAAGAGCCGCGCTCCATAATCTTTTGCATGACCGATACAACCAGAACGCAGCTCGACCTCGAGCTCGCGCGCCTCGAAAGGCGAATCGAGGAGCTGGTGGCGAGCATCGATACGCTCAAGGAAGAGAACCGCGCACTGCGCCAGCGTCATGAGTCCCTCAACAACGATCGCGCCGGCCTCCTGCAGAAGAACGAGCAGGTGCGCGCGCGCGTGGAGGCGATGATCGGTCGCCTCAAGACCATGGAGCACGGCGCGTGAGCCAGGCGGAACAGCTGAAAGACCCCGCACGCGAGCCTGCTCGCGTGAGCGTGCGTATCCTCGAGAAGGAATACGCCATGGTCTGCCCCTACGAGGAGCGCTCCGCCCTGCTCGACTCGGCTGAATTCCTGAACGCCCGCATGCGCGAAGTGCGCGACAGCGGCAAGGTGGTCGGGCTCGACCGCATCGCCGTCATGGTCGCGCTCAACCTCGCCAACGAATACCTGCGTCTGAAGAATCGCGATTCGAAGCTCGAAGGTGAAGCCATTGCGCGCGTCAAGACCCTGCGCGAGCGCGTCGAGACTCAGCTCGCCAAGGGGCAGCAGCTCGAATTTTGAAGTGCTCACCCGGCACCCGGCGGGTCGTGTAAAGTGACTCTCGGCGTCGCCTGCGGTGTTCGACACGTTGGTCGGGTTACCTCTCGACCCTAATTGGAACACCCACGGGACACATGGGCTTGCCGGCAGAATTGTGCATGTCCGCCTCGTGCGGAAAGCCTTACCTGCTGCACCTCGTCCCACTTGTTGCTCTGGTCGAGAGCAACGGCTAGCACCGGCACATGCGGGTGACGCCCTCAGATTCTTCCCCGGCTGCCCGCAAGACCTTGCGGGCGTCGTTGCGCGCCAGACGGCGCGCCGTCACCCCCGAGCAGCGCGCCAGGGCCGCGCGCCAGGTCGCCCGTAACGTCGATCGCGTGTTCCGGCTGAAGCCGGGCCTGCGCGTGGCCATCTACGCGTCGTTCCGCGAAGAGCTCGACTCCGCGCCGCTCATCCGGCTCGCTCGCAAGCGCGGGTGCAGAATCTTCCTGCCGCGCATCGACACCCGAACCATCAGCATGAAGTTCGTCGAGGCCCGCGCGGGGGCGCGCGAAACCACCAATCGCCTCGGCATCGTCGAGCCTCATGGCACCCGGCCCATCGGCGCGCGCTGGCTCGATCTCGTGCTGCTGCCACTGGTGGCCTTCGATGCGCACGGCATGCGCCTGGGCATGGGTGGCGGCTACTACGACCGCGCCTTCGCGTATCGCAATCGTCATGTCGCCTGGCGCGGCCCCCGGCTCGTCGGCGTGGCGTATTCCTTCCAGCAGGTTCCCTCAATCGCCCGCGCGCCACACGATGTGTCGCTGGATGCGGTCGTCACCGAAGAAAGGGTCATTCGATGCACTACTGGCTCATGAAGACCGAACCCGGCGTGTTCAGCATCGAGGATCTCGCCCGCGCTCCGCGCAGCACCACCTCATGGGACGGCGTTCGCAATTTTCAGGCGCGCAACATGCTCCGCGACGAGATGAAGAAGGGCGACCAGGTGTTCCTCTACTACTCGAGCACCAAGGTGCCCGGCATCGTGGGCGTGATGGAGGTCACGAAGGAAGGCTATCCGGACGCCACCGCCCTCGATCGCAAGCACGATCATTACGACCCGACTTGCGATGCGAAGAGCCCGCGCTGGTACGCGGTGGACGTGCGACTGAAGGAACGCTTCAGCAGAGTGATCTCGCTCACCGAGCTGCGTAAACATGCGGGACAAGAGCTGAAAGGAATGATGCTTCTGCGTCCCGGCAATCGCTTGTCGGTGACACCAGTGCAAGCGGATCACTGGAAATTCATACGCTCACTCGAGTGATGCGAGGCGATGAATGATGCGTGCGAGTAGCACAGTGCATTCACGCTTGCTTGTTTTTTTAACTCGCGTGCGTATACTCCGACCCCGGACTAACCTGTCAATACTGGAGAGCCAACATGGCTAAAGCGAAAAAGAAGGGCAAGAAGAAAGCTTCTAAGAAGAAGTAGGCCCTTGAAATTCGGTGAGCGCGGAATTCGTTCCGCGCTCACCGGACCAAAGAAGAAGACCAAGCCCGCGCAAGCGGGCTTCTTCGTTTCTGCGGTCGTAGAATCCGCGCATAGTCGCGAAACCCCTTTGAACAAAGGACTTCCACGTGTCAGTCGATACCCGGGAAAAGAAGCGGCGAGCCGCTATCGCAGCGCTCGACTACGTGCGTGAAGGCACCCTCATAGGCGTAGGCACCGGCTCGACGGTGAACGTCTTCATCGATGCGCTCGTGGCGAGCGGCAAGCGCATCACCGGTGCCGTCTCCAGCTCCAGCGCCTCCACCGCCCGCATGACCGCCGCCGGCATCAAGGTGGTGGACCTGAACGGCGTCGGGTCGCTCGAGGTATACGTCGACGGCGCCGATGAGGCCACGCGCGCCAAGCACCTCATCAAGGGTGGGGGTGCGGCACTCACGCGCGAGAAGATCGTCGCCGCCGCATCGAAGCAGTTCGTCTGCATCGTCGATGACGCCAAGCTCGTCCCGACGCTCGGCAAGTACCCGCTGCCGATCGAGGTCGTCCCCATGGCGCGCACCTATGTGGCTTCACGCCTCACTGCGCTGGGTGGCAGGCCCGTGTTCCGTGACGGAGTCGTCACTGACAACGGCAATCACATCGTCGATGTGCATGGCCTCACCATCACGGACCCGGTCGCGCTGGAGCGCGACATCAACCAGATCGTCGGCGTGGTGACCTGTGGCCTGTTCGCTGCCCGGGGTGCCGATGTTCTGATCATTGGCACTGACAAGGGCGTCGACATTCTCTGAAGTCAGGGTGCCCTCATCCAGGTCAGGGCACCTTCATCGCGTTAACGAAATTTCGTTAACGTTGGGTGGGCGCGGCATATCGGGTCCCGGACGGGCCTGGACGCATCGTCACCTTGCTTGAGACGGTTGCGCGGAGACGAAGAAGCTCTCGTCCGGTGCAGCGCGTGATGCGAGCGTGATGCGAGGGTCGACTCGCGAGTGAGGTCGGGGGTAAGGGACGTTGGCCACACCGGTGTCACCGCGTGACGTCACGTAGCGATCGGTAGCACGACTGAGCCGGACGGGTCAGGCCACTCGAACGAAGCGACCTTGCCATCGCCATGGCGCCGGCACGCCGCGCCGCTCGAGTGCCAAGTCAAAACAAGCGATCTGCTTCCGACCTATGAGCTGATGTTCCAGTCAGCGTGGGAGGCGTGAAGAAATTCTTCTCGCGCCGCATGTGGCGAGCGCCCGCGCGACGGCGGATCACAGTTGGCTTGGGTCTGGTTCAAATCGAAGTGTTCCGCGGCTGTCTTCGAAGCGCGCTCGGCTCATGCTGCGCGAGGAGAATTTCTTCACGACTCGTGCGCTGGCTGGAACGGACGCGGTACAGGCGGGAAAGAAAGAGGCGCCTGTCAGTACGACTTCCAAGAACCTGACAAGTCGGGACTAGGATTGCTTCGCGCTTCGCGCTTCGGCCCTTCGGGCCCGACAAATTCGCAGGAGCGAATGTGTCGGCATCCTAGTCTCCGGGGCCAAAAACGAAAAAGGCCCGGCATTGCCGGGCCTCGTTCGTTTTTGGCTGGGGGACTAGGATTCGAACCTAGGTAAACGGAGTCAGAGTCCGTTGTCCTACCACTAGACGATCCCCCAATGGCGTCCCGATGTTCGTCGCGCCAGACTCGTTGCGATTAACGCTTGGAGTACTGCGGCCCGCGGCGGGCTTTGCGACGGCCAACCTTCTTGCGCTCAACCTCGCGCGCATCGCGCGTGACGAAGCCGGCGTCGCGCAGCGTTTTGCGCAGGGTCTCGTCGTATTCGATCAGCGCGCGGGTGATGCCGTGGCGGATGGCGCCGGCCTGGCCGGTGATGCCGCCGCCGTCGACGCGCACGCTGATGTCGAACTTGTTCACGAGCTGCACGGCTTCGAGCGGCTGGCGCACGATCATGCGACCCGTCTCGCGGCCGAAGAACTCATCCAGCGGACGGTTGTTGACCGTGATCGCGCCCTTGCCGGAGCGGAGGTAGACGCGCGCGGTGGCGGTCTTGCGCCGGCCGGTGCCGTAATTGGGTGTGGCTGCCATGTGATGCTACTTCTATGTCCGGGGCCTGGAATTACAGCTCGAGGGGCTTGGGCTGCTGGGCGCTGTGCGGGTGTTTGCCGCCAGCGAAAACGTGGAGCTTCCTGAACATGCGGCGGCCGAGAACGTTCTTCGGCAGCATGCCCTTCACGGCGAACTCGATGACCCGCTCCGGGTGCTCATCCAGCAGCTTCTCGAGCGCGATCGACTTGATGCCGCCGATGTGCCCGGTGTGGTGGTAGTAAATCTTGTCGGTGAGCTTGCGGCCGGTGACCCGCACCTTCTCGGCATTGACGACCACGATGTGATCGCCCATGTCGACATGGGGGCTGTAGTCGGCTTTGTGCTTGCCCTTCAGGTGATGGGCAATCTGCGAGCAAAGGCGCCCGAGCGTCTTCTGGCTTGCGTCGACGAGGAACCAGTCGCCACGCACTTCGGCGGGCTTGGCAAATACGGTTGTCATGGAAGTGAACCCGGGTAATTCGCTGGCCGCGTGACGCCGCCAGTTACGAACCCCAAAAAAGGCGCGGAAGTTTACTGAACGGGCCCCGGCAATGCAAAGCGCCCTGCATTTTCCCCTCTGGGAGCCCTGCCAGGGCCCCTATAATAGAGTCATGACGTTGCCGTTCCTACCGCAGCCACCCAGCCTGGACGCCATAATTTCCGTTGCAGACAAGGCATTACGGTCGGTCTTCGCCCCGGCGCGGGCCGCGCGGCCGTCGCCCGCCACGGGCCCCGCCCCCGAGCTCACCGACGCCGAGAAGCGCAAGTCCGGGGCGCTGATGCGGGTGAACCATACCGGAGAAGTGGCCGCGCAGGCGCTTTATCACGGCCAGGCCTTCGTTGCGCGCACCGAAAAAACGCGGGAAATGCTTCTGCACGCGGCCCGGGAGGAGACAGACCACCTCGCCTGGTGCGAAGCGCGGCTGTCCGAGCTGCAGTCAGGAACGAGCATTCTCAATCCGCTCTGGTACGCCGGGTCGTTCGCCATCGGCGCGCTCGCCGCCACTTTCGGAGACCGCGTGAGCCTCGGCTTCGTGTCGGAGACCGAACGGCAGGTGGAAGGCCACATCGACGAGCATCTGGAACGGCTTCCACCCAGGGATTTGCGCAGTCGCGCGATCCTCGAAGCCATGCGGACAGATGAAATTTCGCATGGCGCGGCCGCCCGGTCGGCCGGCGGCGCCGAATTACCGGCGCCGGCGAGGGCACTCATGAAACAAACAGCGCGCGTGATGACGCATACTGCGTACTGGATCTGAGTCTTTTGCTTGCAGTTGTGCGGGCATATGTATAAAAAGCGCTCGCACGCTCGATCGGTAGGGGAGCCTGTTAATGGAAGAGAACATCAAGCCGCTGAGCGATATTCCGGCAATCAATCGCTTTTTGAGCTATTGCCGAATTCGTACGGTGCCGTCGAAAACGGTCGTCATCCATGCGGGTGACCTGCCCGACGTTCTCTACTACATCATCAGTGGCTCGGTCGAAGTCATGATCGAGGATGAGGAAGGCAACGAGATGGTTCTCGCCTACCTCAACCGCGGCCAGTTCTTCGGTGAAATGGGCCTTTTCTACGAGCAGCCCACCCGCAGTGCCTGGGTGCGCACCCGCAACCAGTGCGAGCTCGCGGAGATGACCTACCCGCGCTTCCGGCAGATCGCCGCGGAAAGTCCGGGGCTCATCTTCGAGCTGGCCACGCAGCTCGCCACCCGCCTCGACCGCACCAACCGCAAGCTTGGCGACCTGGCGTTCGTCGACGTCACGGGCCGTGTCGCCCACGCCATCATGGACCTGTGCGGCGAGCCGGATGCCATGACCCACCCCGAAGGCATGCAGATCAAGGTGAGCCGGCAGGAGCTGTCGCGCCTGGTGGGGTGCTCCCGTGAGATGGCGGGGCGCGTCCTGAAAGTGCTCGAGGAGCAGGGGCTGCTCCGCGCCACCGGCAAGACCATCGTGGTATTCAACGCCCGGCCGAAGATGAAGACGCGGCCGGTCATCGTGCCTGCCAAGCCCGCCGCAGCCGGCGCCGCAGTGGGCGCCGCCAAGTCGCGCGCCGAGGCGGCGGACGATGAGGACGAAGACGACGACGATTTCGACGAAGACGAAGACGACGAATAGTCGACGCCGGGCGCTTTGGGGCGCCGGGCGTTGCAGACGAAGAAGCCCGCTGACACGAGTCGCGGGCTTTTTTGTTGCCCTTCAGAAATTGGCCTCGTCGCAGGCGTCGACTCACTCGAAGAGGGCCTTGGCGGGGACCGGCCGTAAGACCGGTCCATCGGGGCCTTGGGCAAATGCATCCATGCATTTGCACATCCCCGCCAAGGCCCTCTTCGAGCGAGCCGACGCCGAGACGCTGTGCCCACCTGGCGCGCGACGCTTCGTAGGCGGGTCGTCCTCGGAGCCGTCACTTCACGTGTGCATGGTGCCTGCGCGTCTTCTTGCGAGCGGCCTGAACGGCACTGAAGAATCGCAGCGCTTCTGAGTTTCCAGCCGCAAAGCAGCGCCGAAGCCGAGAATCTCTTCAAAGTCGACCGGTGGAAGGCGGAGTCGGTTCGAAAACAGTCTCTGCGGGAGCGAAAAAGCGGGGGATGCGTGATTCCCCCGCTTGTTTTCCCGCCGTACTGAGAAGTTTTGGCGCGCGACGTCAATGGCACGCGAAAGTAACCGGGGGACGGTCGCGTCCCCCGGTTACTTTCGCGCCACAGAGACTATTTCGGCGGCTGAATGGCACACAACTGCGCTGCCATTGACCAGTTCGCAGCACGAATGGCAGTTCACGGTGAAAAAATCATGGCTCGCGCGCAACGGATACGTGGGGATGCGCGCATCCCCAGTCTAAATCGCGGCCGTCTCTCTCCCGCAGCCACGTTCAGCTCAAAACGCGACCAGAACTGTCTCCCTCAGCCGGTCTACGCGTGACGCGCCCCAACCCACCTCAGCGTTTCAGCGGCGGCTCGCTCGAAGAGGGCCTTGGCGGGGATGTGCAAATGCATGGATGCATTTGCCCAAGGCCCCGATGGACCGGTCTTACGGCCGGTCCCCGCCAAGACCCTCTTCGAGTGAGTCGCCGCGTGCAACGACCCATCTCCGAACGGCCGATGAGACCGAGACGCTTAAGTAACTGCCATCACCCGATGGACCGGTCTTACGAGCGGTCCCTGACAGGGACTCTGCGAGCGAGCCTCCGCTTCGAGGTCGACGCAACCTGTTGGGATCGGACTTCGGCTTGGGGCCTTAGGACGGAGCGCCGATTTCCTTGCGCATCGCTTCGATGGTGGCCGCGTAGTCCTTGCTGCCGAAGATGGCTGAGCCGGCGACGAACGTGTCCGCGCCCGCGCGGGCGATGTCACCGATGTTGTCTACCTTCACGCCGCCGTCGATCTCGAGGCGCACGTTGCGGCCGCTCGCGTCGATGCGGGCGCGGGCTTCGCGCAGCTTGCGCAGGGCGCCGGGGATGAACTTCTGGCCGCCGAAGCCGGGGTTTACCGACATGAGCAGCACCAGATCGAGCTTGTCGAGCGTGTAGTCGAGGTAGCTCAGCGGCGTGGCGGGGTTGAACACGAGGCCGGGCTTGCAGCCGTGCTCGCGGATCAGCTCGATGGTGCGGTCGACATGTCCGCTGGCCTCGGGGTGGAAGCTGATGTATGTAGCGCCGGCGGCGGCGAAGTCCGGCACGATGCGGTCTACCGGGCTCACCATGAGGTGCACGTCGATGGGTGCGGTGACGCCGTGCTTGCGCAGGGCTTCGCACACCAGCGGGCCTATGGTGAGGTTCGGGACGTAGTGGTTGTCCATGACGTCGAAGTGCACGATGTCTGCGCCGGCGCGCAGCACGGCATCGACCTCTTCGCCGAGTTTCGCGAAGTTGGCCGAGAGGATGGACGGAGCGATCCAGGCGGGCTGCATGAGGCTAGTTTACCGGCAGAGGTGAATTCCGGGGCATCGCCTTACGGAGCCTTGGCCGGCTGTACCGTATGAGTGACGACGGCAAGTGCTCGCGTCTCGCCTCTGGCACGCCAGCCGGCGAGCGCGGGCTCAGCTCGTCAGCCGCGCCAGCGCTTCGCGATATTTCTCACTCGTGCGCTCGATGATGTCGGCCGGAAGCCTCGGCCCGGGAGCTTTCTTGTTCCAGTCGAGCGTCTCCAGGTAGTCGCGCACGATCTGCTTGTCGAAGCTCGGCGGGCTGATGCCGGGCCGGTAGGTTTCGGCCGGCCAGAAGCGCGAGGAGTCGGGCGTGAGCACTTCGTCGATGAGCGTGAGGCGGCCCGCATCATCCACGCCGAACTCGAACTTGGTGTCGGCGATGATGATGCCGCGCTGGCGCGCATGCTCCGCCGCGAAGTTGTAGAGCGCGAGCGCCGCGTCCCGCACCTGCGCGGCGAGCGTGGCGCCGACCAGGCGCTCGGCCTGGGCGAAGGAAATGTTCTCATCGTGCTCGCCGATGGCCGCCTTGGTGGCGGGCGTGAACAGCGGCTGCGGCAGCCGCTGCGCGAGCTTCAGACCGGGCGGCAAGGCAATGCCGCAGACGGCGCCGGTGCTCTGATAGTCTTTCCAGCCGGAGCCGATGAGATAGCCGCGCACCACGGCTTCGAGCGGCAGCGCCCGCAGCCGTTTGACGATAACGGCCCGCCCTTCGAGCATCGCCAGCTCTTGCGGATCGCTCACCGCGCTCGACAGCGGCGCGCCGGTCAGATGGTTCGGGATGATGTGGCCCGTGCGACCGAACCAGAAGTTCGAGATCTCGTTGAGCACCCGCCCCTTGTGCGGAATGGGGTCGGGCAGTACCACGTCGAAGGCCGAGAGGCGATCGGTAGTCACGATGAGCATGTGCTGCGCGTCCACTTCGTAGATGTCGCGCACTTTGCCTTCGTTGATTCGCTTCAGACCCGTGAGTGCGGTCCGGTGAACGGTCTGCGTTGCCATGGGCACAGTGGACAAGAGCCTGCGAAAGGGCTTGGTAGTATAGCGATGAACATGCGCTGGACGGGCAAAGTCGTGGGTGGGGTCATTGGCCTGATGGCAGGCGGGCCCGTGGGCGCCGCAATCGGGGCGCTGGTCGGCCATCAGTTCGACAACGCGGTGGACGAGAATGACCGGCTCGGCGGCCCGGGCGGGACTTCCGGGCCCACGGTAACGCCCACGCAGACCGCGGAGCAGTTCTTCGTCTCCACCTTCCGTGTGATGGGCCACGTGGCCAAATCCGACGGCCGCGTCACGGAACAGGAAATCGCCGCGGCCCGCGGCGTCATGTCGGCGCTGCGCCTCGACTCCATGCAGGTGGCCGCGGCCATCAACGAGTTCACGAAGGGCAAGCACGCCTCGTTCGACGTGAAGGCGGAGCTCGCTCGGCTCGGCCGCGCCTGCCAGGGGCGGCCCGACCTCATCCGCATCTTCCTCGAGATCCAGGTGCGCGCCGCACTTGCGGGCAACAACCTCGAAGGGCCGGTGCGCAAGCACCTCAACCGCGTCGCCACCCTGCTGGGCGTGTCGGTGATCGAGCTTGCGCAGATCGAGGCGGTGCTGCGCATCCAGCGCGGCAACTTCAGCCGCGAGCAGCGCACCCCTTCGAATGCGCCTCGGCAGCTCGTG
The DNA here is from genome assembly GCA_963837755.1 of uncultured Gammaproteobacteria bacterium. GTDB lineage: Bacteria > Pseudomonadota > Gammaproteobacteria > Steroidobacterales > Steroidobacteraceae > JADGHX01. The sequence goes on from CAWIOP010000001.1 coordinate 278,539, forward strand.
CTGGCGTACAAAGTCCTGGAAGTCGAATCCAGTGCGACGAACGATGAAGTGGTGATGGCCTATCGGCGCGCGTTGAGCCGACACCACCCCGACAAGCTGAAAGCGAACGGCCTGCCGGAGTCGATGATCGAGCACGCGAAGGAACGCACGCAGCAGATCATCGAAGCGTACGAGCTCATCAGGGAACGGCGCGGCATCGCGTGAGCGGCATCGAGGCCTGCGCTGAGGCGCGCCACCAGATCGAAAGTCTTCGCCTCGCACCCGCCCCTGGGGAAAACGAGGATTGCGTCGGCCACAGCCCGGCGGCGGACGGTATCATGGGCTGATGTGGGTGCAGTTCTGGAGCTTCCTGGACCGGCTGTTCTTCGGTCCCGCCTCGGTCGGCCCCCGGCCGCCGGCCGTGCTCGTGCGCCTTCTGCGTTACCCCTACGCGGTGGGGCGCGACCTCGCGCACGGCGACATCAACCTGCGCGCCATGGGCCTCGTCTACACCACGCTGCTGTCGGTGGTGCCGCTCATTGCCTTTGCCTTCGCCGTGCTCAAAGGCTTCGGCGCGCACCGTGACCTCGAGCCCATCGTTTTCGAGTTTTTTCGGCCGATGGGCGAAACGGGCGCGACCGAGATCACTACGCGCATCATGGAATTCGCGGACAACGTCAGCAGCGGCGTGGTCGGCTCGGTGGGCTTCGCGCTGCTGGTGTGGACCCTGCTCAGCACCATCCAGAAGGTCGAAGACAGCTTCAACTTCCTCTGGCGCGTGGAGCAGCCACGCAGCTGGGCGCGGCGCGTAGCGGAATACCTGAGCCTCCTGATCGTCGGGCCCATCCTGCTCGTGGGCTTCATCGGCCTGTCGCACGCCACGATCGGCAGCGCGCTCAAGACCGCGGTCACCGAAGTGCCCATGCTCCAGCAGCTGAGCCAGGCGCTGCTGAGCCTGTCGCCTTATGTGATGGTCACGAGCTTCTTCACCGTGCTCTACATGTTCGTGCCGAACACGCGGGTGCAGTTCAAGCCCGCGCTCATCGGCGCGCTCGCGGCGGGTGTGGTGTGGGCAGCGGTGGGCAAGATGTTCACGGCGCTGGTGATGGTCTCCGCGCGCATCACCCTCGTGTACGCGGGCTTCGTATCCATCGTGGCCGCGCTGCTGTGGACTTACTTCGGCTGGGTGATCCTGCTCGCCGGCGCGCAGTTGTCGTTCTACATCCAGAACCCGGCATACCTGCGCATCGGCCTGCAACCGCTGCGCCTGTCTTGTACCGAGATTGAGCAGCTCGCCCTCAAGGCGATGTACCTGGTCGCCCGCACGCACATGACCGGCGGCCCGCGATGGACGGTCAATCGCCTCGCGGGCGAGCTGGGCCTGCCCGGCATCGCCATCGCGCAGATCGGCGCCACACTGGAAAAAGCCGGCCTGCTCATCGTGACCGAAGACGACGAATTCGTCCCCGGCCGAGACGTGAGCCGCATCACCGTGCAGGAAATCCTCGACGTGGCCCGCAACCAGCGCAGCGGCCATTCACCCGCCAGAAGTTCGCAGATTCCCTCGGTAGATCGCCTGAGCGAGAACCTCGAAAAGGCGTGGCGCGAGTGCTGCGCCGGCAGAACGCTGCGCGATCTTCTCGACGAGACGAACTAGTGCCGCAGGCGTCGGGCGCACGAAGGCGACTCTTATTCGCCCGCGATCATCATCTCGGACAACAACACAGACCCCGTGCGAATCGCGCCGCGCACATCGACGTCCGAGCCGAGCGCGACGATGTCTCGATACATCTGCTTGAGATTGCCGGCAATCGTGATCTCGTTGACCGGATGAGTGAGCGCTCCGTTCTGCACCCAGTAGCCACTCGCGCCGCGTGAATAATCTCCGGTGACGCCGTTCACGCCCTGCCCCATCAGCTCCGTCACGAGCAGGCCCGTGCCCATTTCCCTGAGCAGCGCCTCGAACGCGAGAGACTTCCCCGGCGCAGTGACGAGCAGGTTGTGCACGCCACCCGCGTTCCCGGTGGTCTTGAGCCCGAGCTTGCGTGCGGAGTAGCTGCCGAGCAGATAGCCCTGCAGCACGCCGTCTTTCACCAGCGCGCGATCCCGCGTGGCCACGCCTTCACTATCGAACGGCGCGCTCGCCAGCGCGCGCCGGATATGCGGCCGCTCATCGAGTTGCACGAACGCCGGCAACACCTGCTGCCCCGCCGCGTCGAGCAGGAACGACGATTTGCGATATTGCGCACCCCCGCGAACAGCCGCGACGAAATGCCCGAAGAACCCACGCGCCATTTCCGGCGCAAAAAGGATGGGCGCCCTGCGCGTGGTGAGCCTGCGCCCACCGAGCCGCGCCAACGCGCGTTCCGCCGCCTTGCGCCCGATGGCGTCGCCAGCCTGCAGCTGCGACGCATCCCGCGCCGTGGAGAACCAGTAGTCCCGCTGCATGTCGTCGCCCTGCTGGGCCAGCAACACACAACTCAAACTGTGACTGGTGCTGGCAAAGCCCTCGAGAAACCCGTTCGAGTTGCCGTAGACGCGCACGTCCCGGTGCGACGACACCGTTGCGCCTTCGGAATTGGTGATGCGCGAATCCACCGCAAGCCCCGAGGCCTCGCAGGCTCGCGCCATCTCCACCGCTTCATCCGGCGTGATCGGCCACGGATGGTCAAGCTCCAGGTCCGGAATATCGCGCGCCAGCTCTTCCGGGTCTGCGAGCCCCGCGCAGGCGTCTTCCGTGGTGTAGCGGGCGATGGTGCACGCCTTCTCCACCGTCTCCCGCACAGCCTTGGCGGAAAGATCGGCCGTGCTCGCAGAGCCTTTGCGCTTGCCGAAATACACCGTGACGCCAACCCCGCGGTCACGCTGCGACTCCACCGTATCGACCTCACCGAGCCGCACTGTGGTGGAAAGGCCGCGGTTCATGCTGGCGTCCACTTCCGCCTGAAAGGCGCCGCGCTGCTTTGCCTCTGCGAGCGCGAGGCTCACGACGTCCTTCAACTCGGGGATCCGCGTGCCGTCGACCGCTTGCTGCATGAGATTTCGGTGCGCCTCGTTAACTTCCGGCAGAATTGTACCAGCCGCAGCCACCGTGCCTGCGAAGGCGCCGGTTTGAACATGTCCAACGAGCCCGAAGACTTCGACGAATACGACAATCGCCCGAGCAAGAGCTTGCGCAAGCGAAACGCGCACGACGCGCAGGAGCTAGGCGAGCAGCTCGTCCAGCTCGAGGACCTCGACCTCGAGGCGTTCGAGCTTCCGGAGACGCTCTACGACGCCATCGTCGAGGCCCGCCGTCTCACCAGCCGCGCGGGGCTCGTGCGCCAGCGACAGTACATCGGCAAGCTCATGCGTGACGTCGACCTCGAGCCGATTCGCACGGCACTAGCCTCGCGCGGCGAGAAAGCCGCCCAGGAAACGCAGCGCTTCAGGCGCGTGGAGCACTGGCGGGATCGGCTCGTCGCCGAAGGCGCCCCGGCGCTGGATGAGCTCATGAAGGCGCGGCCGGGCATGGATCGCGACGAGTGGCTGGGCCGCGTGGCCGCCGCCAGGGTCGAGCGGGAGCGCCTCGGCGCGAGCGGGGCCGCTTCCCGGGAGCTGTTCCGGCAGCTGCGCGCCCTCCTCGACCGCGTCACGCCGGCCGCTCCGTAGCCACCGCACAGACGCCCGGCGCGCAGCCCGCGCCAGCAGAGCGTGGGCCCGTGGCAGTCAGGTAGAATCGCCGGCTTGGCCGGGCCCTGATAGCCCGGATGGATCGAACCCATGGGCCGCAGAAAGCGCATGACAGAATGAAACCCCTCGTCGGCATCATCATGGGCTCGCAGTCGGACTGGGAAACGATGCGCGCAGCCGCCGAGACACTCGAGCAGCTCGCCGTCGCCCACGAGGTGCGCATCGTCTCCGCCCACCGCACGCCCGACCTGCTGTTCGAATACGCATCCACTGCGCACAAGCGCGGGCTCGAGGTGATCATCGCCGGGGCCGGCGGCGCCGCCCACCTGCCCGGCATGACGGCCTCGAAAACCTCACTGCCGGTGCTCGGCGTGCCGGTGCAGTCGAAGACGCTGAACGGGCTCGATTCGCTGCTTTCCATCGTGCAAATGCCCGCGGGCGTGCCCGTGGCCACGTTCGCCATCGGCGTGGCGGGCGCGAAAAACGCGGCGCTGTTCGCCTGCTCCATCCTCGCTAACAAGCACCCGGCCATCGGCGCGGCGCTCGATCAATTCCGCGCGGCGCAGACCGACGCCGTCCTCCAGAAACCCGACCCCAGCACCGTCCCGAGCCGCTCATGACCGTGGGCATCGTGGGCGCCGGCCAGCTCGGCCGCATGCTCGCGTTGGCGGGCTATCCGCTGGGGCTCGACTTCCTGTTCCTGGACCCGTCGCAGGGCGCGCCGGCCGGGCAGGTGGCGCCGCAGATCGTGGGGGAATTCACGAATGCGAAGCTGCTCGGCAAGCTCGCGCGCGACACGGAAGTGCTCACGTTCGACTGGGAGAACATCTCTGTCGAGGCCTTGGGCAAGCTGCCCCCCGCCACGCTCATTTGCCCGCCTGTGAAAGCGCTTGCCGCCGCGCAGGATCGCATCAAGGAGAAACAACTCTTCGAGCGGCTGAGCATCCCCACCACGCGCTGGCGCAACGTCGAATCCCAGGCGCAGCTCGAAAAAGCAGTCGTGGAAGTCGGCCTGCCCGGCGTGCTCAAGACGCGCCGGCTCGGCTATGACGGCAAAGGCCAGCGCGTGCTGCGCAAGCCGGCAGACGTGGCAGGTGCGTGGGACGCGCTCGGCAAGGTGGCGCTGCTCTACGAAGAGCTTGTGCCGTTCGACTACGAGGTCTCCATCATCGGCGCCCGCAGCCGCAGCGGTGAGATAGCCATCTACCCGCTGAATGCCAACGTGCACAGCGGGGGCATACTGCGGCTCACCCGCGCGCCATTCGGCACACCGGCGCTCCAGCGCCAGGCCGCCCGCTACCTGCGCCGCGCCCTCACGCACTACCGCTATACCGGCATCCTCACCATCGAGTTCTTCGTGCGGCGGGGCAAGCTGCTCGCCAACGAGATGGCCCCGCGCGTCCACAACTCTGGCCACTGGACCATCGAGGGTGCCGAAACCAGCCAGTTCGAGAACCACCTGCGGGCGATCCTCGACCTGCCACTGGGGTCCACGCGCGCCCGCGGCCACAGCGCCATGATCAATCTCATTGGCGAGATGCCCGGCAGCAAAGACCTCCTGGCGATGAGCGGCGTGCACCTGCACGATTACGGCAAATCACCCCGCCCCGGTCGAAAGCTCGGCCACCTGACGCTGGTGGAACGTACGCGCGCCGAACGCGATCGGCGGGCACGGCGGTTGCTGGGCCGGTTGGCCCCCGACATACGCATCCCGTAAGATCGGCAGGCCCGACAGGATCTGACGCAGCCCCCGTGCGCGGAAATTCGACCACCACTGACACGGCGGGCAGAAAACCACGGATCGGGGGCGTAGCCCGCCACGAAGCCGCGAGCCTCACGACCCCATGTACCTGGATCTGTTCAAACTGAAGGAACTGCCCTTCCGGCTCAGCCCGGACCCGCAGTTTCTTTACCTGAGCAAACAGCACGCCCGCGCCAAGGCGTACATGGAGTCGACCATCTGGTTCACGGATGGCTTCGTCGTCATCACGGGCGAGATCGGCGCGGGCAAGACGACGCTGATCGAGTCGTTCCTGAAGGAGATCCAGGCCGACGTCGTGGTGGCGCAGATCAACCAGACGCAGGTCTCGGTGGTGGACTTCCTGCAGGCCGTGCTGGTGCAGTTCGGCTTCTCGCCCTTCAAGATGAAGAAGGCCGAGCTGATCGCCACGCTGAACAACTTCCTCATCGAGCAGCATGGCGCCGGTCGCAAGGTGCTGCTGATCGTGGACGAAGCGCAGAACCTCACCCTGCGCGTGCTCGAGGAGATCCGCCTGCTCTCCGGCGTCGAGACGACCAAGGAGAAGGTGCTCAGGATCATCCTTTCCGGGCAGCCGGAGCTCAGCGACAAACTCGACGCGCCGGAGCTCATCCAGCTCGCGCAGCGCATCCGGCTTCGCTTTCATCTCACCACGCTGTCGGCCGCGGAGATGCGCGCGTATATCGAGCATCGCCTCGAGGTGGCGGGCGCTGGCGACCGGCACATCTTCACCGAAGACACGTTCAATGAGATCTATCGCTACACGGGCGGCGTGCCGCGGCTCGTGAACACGCTCTGCGATACCTCCATGATGTCCGCGTTTGCTTCAAACCGCGACAGCGTCACCCTGGGTGACGTGGCTGCGGCCGTCGACGAGCTGCAGTGGGTGGAGTTTGCGGCTCGCCAGCAGCAACAGCACACGCGGCTCGTGGCTCACTCGGAGAGCTACGGCGCTACGGCTACGAGCGTGCTGGGTGTTACGCCGCCGTCGAACGGGGCGGATGCAGCGCCCACGGCGATCGGGCGCATCCTCATCGCCACCGACGGGCGCACGGTGCAGGAAGTGGCTTTGAAGGTGGGGCGCATCATCGTTGGGCGCACCACCGACAACGATGTGCAGATCGACAGCCGGTTCGTCAGCCGGCATCACTGCCAGGTCATCACCACGCCGCATGCGTGTGTCATCGAAGACCTCAACAGCACCAACGGTATCTACGTGAAATCCAAGCGGGTGCGGCGGCACTATCTGAATGACGGCGATGTGGTGCAGGTCGGCAAGCACGAGCTCATCTACATCGATGAGCGGTTGCCCAAGGTGCGCGCGCCGTTCGTTGAGACCGTTCCAGGCGTGCCGCCTGCGGAACCGGTTGGCGAGCCGAACTAGCTCACTCTTCCTTGCTGAGCACGGTTGAGTCCGTGGCCACGTAGTCCGCGCGCATCTTGCGGAAGTCGCGCCTGCGCAGCATCACCACTATTCCTCCGAGCATGGCGATGAGGCCGGGGACGCCGAGCGCGAAGCTCATGAGGCGGGAAGGGTTGAAATAGCTCGCTGCGAGGGCCGCCAGGCCACACAGCACGTAGAACCAGGGAAGGGCCTCGTAGACGGGGCGGGACAGGTGCTTGTCGCGGCTCATGGGCCGCATGCTAGCTGGGCGGTGGGGGCCCTGAAACCCCCACCCCCCCAATTGAACTTAACGACGCTTGCCGCTGAACATCTCGGCGACGCGGCCGAAGAACGAGGGCTTGAACGCCTCGACGCGGTAGAAATCCGCCTGGCGCGGCGCGGCGCGGCGGCTCATCTCCGCGACCAGATCCTTGGGCAACTCTAATTTGACGGTGTCATCGGCGCGCTCGGCGTGCATCGTTTCGGTCCTCGCTCGGTGAGACAAATAAAAACAGGCGATGCGGGCGCCTGTTGGGAAGCAAACTACGGACCCACGGTACACCGCGTCGTGCGAGTCGTCACAGGTTCGCGATTGGCCACGGAAAGTCGCCAAGTGACGACGGAATTCCGTAACAGTCGCGTGAAATTATGTCCGTGCGCGCGCCAGCCGGGTGCGAAATGGAGTGCCCCGCACAGGCGGTGGGCAACCGGCTCGCGTTAACCGATACGCACCACCGCCTGATTGGATGCACGAACTCGCGATCCTTCGCGGGCGAGCAGCAGTGCCTCGCCTGTCCGTGCGCGAATAGTGAAGCAGGCGAGCGCGCGGCTCGATGCGCGTGCCTGTTGGAATCGCCCAGAAATGGCGGCTCTAAAAAGAGTCTCAAATTGAGCGCGCTAGCGGGCTTTGTTCGTGAACGCACACAAGACACTCGGAGAGGTGCCATCGCAAGCGGCGGCTCACTCGACGAGGGCCTTGGCGGGGACCGGCCGTAAGACCGGTCCATCGGGGCCTTGGGCAAATGCATCCCTGCATTTGCACATCCCCGCCAAGGCCCTCGTCGAGCGAGCCGCCGCCGAAAAGCCCTGCCAGCGTGAGGGTGCCGGCGGTCTGAAGCCGCGCGATCGATCACCGACTGCGCGTTCGCTGTATGTGCTGTTTGTTTCGTCACTCACGAGCGCCGGCATGCTTGTCGGTCGCGGCGGCAAGCGACTCCCGGCTGAGAACCGGCGACCGGGGAATTCAGGTTGGCGATGCTTCCGTCTGGACTGGCGAGACTCCAGTGCAGATTGGTGACCCTTCAACCCGGATTGGCAACTTCCGGGCACGCGTTAGTGATCTCGCGGACCAGGTTGGCGACACTTCGGCGCCGGCTCGTGACTCTCGCGGACACACTGGTCGATGCAACCGCGATACATGCGACCGTGATCGCGATTGATGCGAATGCAGTCGCATAATCCAGCAGATCAAATCTGCCATTCAAATCAATGGCTTGTCGCGCGAAAAAGTCGTTTCGCAAGAATTCGGCAAGCGTTGGTCGCGTGTTTTTCGAAACTCGCGACCTTTCTAAACGCGTTGCTCGCTCTTCAGACCGCGCAAGTCGCGCTCGCGAGCGGGTGGGTCGCTCTGCTGAGCGCGCTCACGACCTTTCTGAACAGGAAGGCCACCTCGCTGACGACGCGTGTCGTCTGCGCGTTCCGGTTGCTCGCTATCGCGGCCGCGCTCGTCATCTGCGCGTTCGCATTGCCTGCTCCTGCGGAGGCACTGCTCACCTACGCGCTCGGGGCGCTCGCTCCATGGCGCCAAAATGAAGTGGCGGTCCCCGCACCGGCATTGCGTTTCGGCGGTGGCTCGCTCGAAGAGGACCTTGGCGGGGATGTAAAAATGCAGGGATGCATTTTTCCAAGGCCCCGATGGACCGGTCTTACGGCCGGTCCCCGCCAAGGTCCTCTTCGAGTGAGCCGCCGCTTGCGATGACACATCTCCGAAGCCCTTCGAGCGAGACGACGCCTCCGATAGCACCTCTCCGAAGTTCGGCAAGCGGCGAGCCACCACCTGCGCAGGCTCGCCCGTTCAGGCGTCTTAGCCCGTGCCGCCGACCGTGAGGTTGTCGATGCGCAGAGTCGGCTGGCCGACGCCGACAGGGACGCTTTGGCCTTCCTTGCCGCACGTGCCGACGCCGTCGTCCAGTTTCAGGTCGTTGCCGACCATGCTGACGCGTGTGAGCACGTCGGGGCCGTTGCCGATGAGCGTGGCGCCCTTGAGAGGCGCGCCGAGCTTGCCGTGTTCGATGGCGTAGGCCTCGCTCGCGGAGAACACGAACTTGCCGGAGGTGATGTCCACCTGCCCGCCGCCGAAGTTCACCGCATAGATGCCACGCTCGACGGACGCGATGATTTCCTGCGGGGAATGCGGGCCGGGGCGCATGTAGGTGTTCGTCATGCGCGGAAGCGTGACGTGCGCGAAGGATTCGCGCCGGCCGTTGCCCGTGGGCTGCGTGCCCATGAGGCGTGCATTCAGCTTGTCCTGCAGGTAGCCGACCAGCACGCCGTTCTCGATGAGCGTGGTGCAGCGGGTGGGCGTGCCTTCATCGTCGATGTTGAGCGAGCCCCGGCGGCGCGGGAGCGTGCCGTCATCGACGATGGTGCAGGCCTCGTTCGCCACGCGCTCGCCAATGCGGTTGGCGAAGGCCGACGTGCCCTTGCGGTTGAAGTCGCCTTCGAGGCCGTGGCCGATGGCCTCGTGCAGAAGCACGCCGGGCCAGCCTGGACCCAGCACCACTGTCATGGGCCCCGCGGGCGCGGGAACGGATTCGAGGTTCACCAACGCCTGTCGCGCGGCTTCGCGGGCAATGCTCAACGGGCGGTCGCCCGCTACGAGTTCTTCCAGCGAGTAACGCCCGCCAGCACCGGCGTAGCCCTGCTCACGGCGGCCGTTATGCTCTGCCAGCACGGAGACGTTGAAGCGCACGAGCGGCCGGACATCTGCTGCGAGCTCACCGTCGCTGTTCGCCACCAGAATGACTTCGTGCACGGCTGACATGCTCGCCATCACCTGCACGATGCGCGGGTCGAGTTTGCGTGTCTCACGGTCTACGCGCTCGAGCCAGGCCACTTTCTGCTCGTCTTTCATCGACGCGGTGGCATCGACGGGCAGGTAGAGGCTGTGGCCCGCCTTCGGCCGCCACGCTTGCACGCGACCTTCCCCGCCCTGCACAGCGATGGCACGGGCGGCGCGTGAGGCTTCTTCGAGCGCCGGCAGCACGATCTCGTCGGAATACGCGAAGCCTGTCTTCTCACCTGCGAGCGCGCGCACGCCCACACCCTGCTCGATGCTCGCGCTGCCCTCTTTGACTATGCCGTCTTCCAGCGCCCACGACTCTTCGCGCGACAGCTGGAAATAGATGTCAGCGAAATCCACGGAGTGGCGCAGCACTTCGCCAAACACGCGGTCGAGGCGGCTGTCGTCGAGGCCGCTCGGGCGCAGGATGAGCTCGCGGGCAATGCCCAGCGGGTCGGATACGCCCAGCGATTCGGTAAGGGCCAGGTCGGTTATGGAAGCTTGTGTGGACATCGTGGAATTAGAGCACGCGGTGGGTCAACGCAGGAAAGCTAGTGCGGGCGTCGGCCTGCCGATTCAAGTCGACGTCAGCTACGACGCAGCCCTGGCCGCGGGGCAAGCGCTGCAGTACCCCGCCCCAATGGTCGATGATCATGCTGTCGCCGTACGTCTCGCGGCCGTTCGGGTGAAATCCGGACTGGGCTGGCGCAACGACGTGGCAGAGATTTTCGATGGCCCGCGCGCGCAGCAGTGTTTCCCAGTGCGCGCGGCCGGTGGGCGCGGTAAACGCAGAAGGCACCATGATGACCTGCGCGCCTGCGGCGCTCAGCTTCCGGAACAGCTCAGGGAAACGCATGTCGTAGCACACCGAAAGGCCAACGCGGCCCACTGGCGTGTCGACGACCACGGGCTCGTTCCCGGCCGCCACATGCGCGGACTCGCGGTAGGTCTCGGCCTTGCCGGGAATGTCTACGTCGAACAGGTGAATCTTGTCGTAGCGCGCGACGCGCCTGCCGCTGTCGTCGAATACGAGCGAGGCGGCGGCCACACGTCCGTCGCCTGACGCCCGGATGGGCATGGTGCCCGCCACGATCCACAGGCCGAGCTCACGCGCGGTGGCCGCGAGGAAATCCTGAATGGGACCGCTGCCATCCGCTTCGCCGATGGCGCGCTTGTCCGCGTCCTTCAGGCCCATGAAGGGAAAATTCTCGGGAAGCGCGGCGAGGCGCGCGTCGCGCTCGCGTGCCTGCGCCAGCCAGTGGCGCGCTTGGGCGAGATTCGCTACGACGTCGTGGCCCGACGTCATTTGTATTGCGGCAACTTTCATCGCTACTCGACCGTAACTACGGGCTCATTCCAGGATCCGCGCAGGTGAAGCACCGCACGCGAGCGGTTGGTGGCATCTCCACCAATCAGCTCGCGCAAGGTCAGCCATGCGGCGGCCACTCGCGGCGCGGACGGGAGGCGACGCATGGACGTGGGGAGGCGCTCTTCCCCCCGCAGCACCCACGCCTCGTGATCGTAGTCGCGCGACAGCAGACCGGTGCGGCCTCGCACGAGTATCTCCGCATCCCCGTCGAAGTGCAGGTCTGACGTGGTCGCCTGCCCGTCGCGCAGCTGGAAGTGCGCTTCGAGGCGCTTGAACCGCAGGTCACCGGGCTGGCTGCCCGCTACGGCGTCGCTCGACGCAGCCGATGGCCCGCCGATTCCGCCGAGCAGCGCGGGCACCGTGAGCAGCGCGAAGGGGCGGCCGCCGGCCTCGTCGGGCTGCCGGGCCGTGCCATCTTCGAAACGCATGCTGAGCGTGCCTGTGGTGCTCTCCAGCCAGGGGCCCTGGCCACGCGGCTGCCATGCGATCTCGCCGCTCAGCGCGCCTTTGGCGGCGCTCAGGTCGGCGCGGAAGCCGAGGTCCGCGAGGGTGGCTGCCGTGTCGGTGGTGTTGAGCTCGAACTCGCTGCTGCACGTTGCGAGGTCCGCCGCGCACCGGAGGGTGCCGGTGCCGGTGAGGGCTTCCTTCTTCAGGCGCAGGTCGCTGAACACCATGTGGGCTGCGCCGGGCACGAGCGTGCCTGTGAGCACTCCGAGGGCGGCGGCCTCGATGCGAAGCGCCGTGGCATCCGGGTGTGCGCCGGCGGAGGCGGCTGTCGCCTGCACGCCCGCGTCGGCGTACACACGGTCGCCGAACGCCAGCTCATCGGCGGAGATGTCGATGTCCACATGGGCGACGGGAAAGCCTTTTCGAATCTGCTGCCAGGCAAGCAGGTAGGCCGGGCCGTCGAGGCGCTTCACGCGACCTCGCACCTGGATGATCTCTTCCGCCGGCAAGCTGGCCGCACCACCGCCCAGGCGAATGGCGCCGCGCTCGATGCGCCAGTCTTCACCATTGACCACGTTCAGCACGAACGCCGTGCGCACGCGGTCCGAGAGATTCGCGCGCAGCTCCGACCTGTCGCCCGTGCCGGCGATCTCGATATGCAGCGGAAGCGAAGCACCCGCGCTCTTGGCGAGCGGCGCGGGAAGCTCGCTCGCGATGCCGACGAGGCTGGAGTCCGCGCGCCCCGTCCAGCGGGCGGGCGCTGTGCCTGTGGGCGGTGTGTAGGCGAATTCACCGCTCCACGAAGTCTCACCGCTCACTTGCGCGAGATGATGAATCTGCGACAGCGCAACGAGCTTGCGCGCGTCGACGAAACCCTGCGCTTGCACCGCGAGCGACGTGCCCTTGCGATCGCGCCGCTCGGCGATCTTCAGGGTGAGCGGCCCGCCGAGCCATGTGGCGCTGAGAGTCGAACGCTGCAACCGCCCGGAGTCGTATGTGAGAGCGCCCCGCAGGGATTCGACGGGCGGCAGACCTGGCGCCAGCGCGAACTGAACGCCTTCGAGCACGGTGGTGACTCGCGCACGCGCGCCGGTCGATGACGAATTCAGGGAGGTTGCGGACGGGACGGTGACATCGAAGTCGAACACGGCGTCGCCCCGTGCAACGAGCTCCTGCAAATGGGGCGCGTGTTGTTGAAGCTCGGGGTGCGCGCGCACCCACGCTAGCGCTTGCTCCAGCCGCCCGTGTGCGCGACCTGTGAAACGAGCGGGACGCTCGCCGGCCGCATCCCACTGCGCTTCGACGGACTCGAGCTGAAACGCGCCGGCGCGGCCTTCATCCACCGACGCGCGCACGCGGGAACCGTTCCATTCCACGTTCGCATCGAGCGCCTGGGTTTCGGGCCACGGGCCGTCCGGGAGAATGCGCGCGTCGCGCAGGTTGAACGAGCCGACGAAGCGGGTGGCGCTCGAGGCGAACCGCGCATCGGCGCGCCCTTTCAACTCGAACGCCCCGTTCTCGATGCGGCCGGCTCCGATACGCATGCCGGCGGAGCCGAGCACATGCGCAACGCCACTCGCGAACAGCTCCTGCACTCTCGCGACATCGGCGTGCGCGACCGTGCCACGCAGGTCGAGCACCGGCACGGCTTCCGGCTCGTCGGCGGACAGGGTGCCGTAGATTTCACCCGCGACCGATTCGTCCTGGAAAGTGAGCTGCGCGATGGCCACCTGCCACCCATTGCCCGAGCGCGTGATGGCCACGCGCGAGACGAGCTTCATCGCATCGACCGGCCATTCAGGATCGGCCGCAAGCCGCAGCCGCGCGGCCGGCGCGTCGATCTCCACGCCGAGCCGGCTCTCGCTCGCGTGCAGGCGCGCGGGCAGCCCCTTCAGCGCGAATCCGTGCGTCACCGACGTGGCAACGGCTTCATCCACTTTCGCGCTCGCCGCGAGCCTTGCGCCTTCGGGGCGCGCGCGATTCCAGTCCACGTCGATGTCTTCGACCTGGCCTTCGAGCGCGACGGCGTCGGGCGCAAGCTGCGGCGCAAGCCAATGCGCGATGGCTGCCAGCGAGCGCAACGGCGCGCTCTCGAGCGCGCCGTGCAGATGGCCTTCGCTCATCTCCACGGTAAACGCGGGCAAGGGAGAATCTTTCTGCTCGCGGCTCAACACGAGCTGGTCCACCTGAAATTGCAGCACGTCACCACGCCGAAGGAATCGCCAGTCGCCGGTGAGATAGTCCAGGCTCAGGGCGCTGCGTGGGCGCGGTGTCGGGCCGAACCACGTGGGCGCGCCGATAGCGAGATCGACCGCGCGCACTTGTCCATCTGCCTTTTGAACGCGGCCGTCCTTCAGTGTGAGATCGAGCGTGACATCGCCCGCGCCAGACAACGGGAGGTTGCGCGCGACCTGCGGCAACTCGCCGAGCACGCCACGCCAGCTGGCGAATGCCAGCCTCACGCCCTCGAAGCGAACCCCGCCGCTCAGCGTCGCGGGCGAGTTGATGTCGCCGGTGAGCTGCGCGACCACACGCGCAGTGCGCCCGAGCCGCTCCGGCAGGAACACGAGCGCGTGCCCGCTCCACTCCCGGCCAGCGCGCCGAAGCGCAGCTCTTCGAATCTGCAGAGTGAGTGAGCTCGCGGTGCCAGCGGGGTCTGGCAACCGCAGAGTGCCTCCCTGCAGGTCGATGACGCCGCCCTTCCACCGCTCCAGCACGCGCGCACGGCTCGCGAGCGCATCGGCAGCCGATGGCAACGGCACGCGCCCCGCGGCCGGCGGCGGGCGCATGAGCCGTTCCAGGTCGATGTCCGGCGCGATGAGCGTGATGCGCCCCGCGACGAGCTGCCCCGAGCGCGCGGTCTGCCACGCATTGATGGCAACGACGAGCTGAGGCGCGCGCAACAGCACGTTCGAGTGCCCGGGCTCGCCCAGCTCCACGCGACGAAACACGGCCTCGGGGCCATACCAGCCCCAGCGAAAGGAGAGCTCATTGAACCGGATGTCGAGCCCCGTCTGCGCGCGAACGAGGCTTTCGAGCGCCGCGCGATGCCGCGGCACGCGCGCAAGCGCAAGCTCATAGGCGATGGTGAGAGCGCCAACGAACGAAGCGAGGGCGAGGCCGGTAATGAGGGCGACGCGCAGCCACCGCGCCTGTCGAAGCGGGATGCCGGTCATGCGGCAATCCGCCCGCCAGGGCCGCTACCAGGGCAACTAGATGAGCACGACGTCGTATTGATCCACGCCATAGAGCGCCTCGGTTTGCAGGCGGATCGGGCGGCCCACCTGCGGCTCGAGCTCGGCGAGCGCGGCGGATTCTTCATCCAGCAGCCGGTCCACCACATCGCGGTGAGCCAGTATCAATAGCTCCTTGCTCGCGAACTGCCGGCTCTGTCGCACTATGTCGCGAAAGATCTCGTGGCACACCGTCTCGGGCGTCTTCACGAAGCCGCGGCCGTCGCAACTCGGACAAGGCCGGCACAGCAGATGTTCCAGGCTCTCGCGCGTGCGCTTGCGCGTCATCTCCACCAGCCCCAGCGGTGACAGGCTCACGATGTGCGTCTGGGCCCGGTCGCCGGCCAGCGCGCGCTCGAGCGCGGCCAGCACCTGGCGGCGGTGGGGCTCATCCTGCATGTCGATGAAGTCGATGATGATGATGCCGCCGAGGTTGCGCAGGCGCAGTTGCCGCGCGATCGCCACCGCCGCTTCGAGATTGGTGCGGAAGATGGTCTCTTCCAGGTTGCGCGTGCCGACGTAGGCGCCGGTGTTCACGTCGATGGTGGTCATCGACTCCGTCTGGTCGATCACCAGGTGCCCGCCCGACTTCAGCTGCACCTTGCGATCGAGCGCCTTCGTGATCTCCTCCTCGACGCCGTGCAGGTCGAAGATGGGGCGCGGGCCCGTGTAGAGCTCGAAGATCGTGGTCGTATTCGGAATGAAGGCGTTCGCGAACTCCACCATGCGCGCCTGCTCGGTGGGCGAATCCACCAGCACACGGGCGACGCCACGCGCGAGCTCGTCGCGCAGCATGCGCAGCGTGAGTGGCAGGTCTTCATGCACGATGGCGCCGGCCTGCGTGCGCAGCGAGGTCTGGCGAACGTGCTCCCACAGCTTGGCCAGATACGTCATGTCTTCGACCAGCCCCTGTTCCGGGACGCCCGCCGCGGCCGTGCGCACGATGTAGCCGCCGCCATCCACGGGGCGCATGCGCTCACCGATCACTGTCTTGAGGCGAGTGCGCTCGGCTTCATCCTCGATGCGCGCGGAGATGCCGACGCCTTCGCCGCGAGGCATGAACACGAGATAGCGCGACGGCAGCGCCACGAACGTGGTGAGCCGCGCGCCTTTGGTGCCGATCGGGTCTTTGATGACCTGGACGAGAATCTCGTCGCCCTGGTTCACGAGCCGGCGGATGTCGTCGATGGCCGGCAGCGACACCATGGTCTCGTCCGGCCGCATGAAGGCGATGTCGGCCGCGTGCAGGAAGGCCGTGCGCTCGAGGCCGATATCCACGAACGCCGCCTGCATGCCCGGCAGCACGCGTGAGACGCGGCCCTTGTAGAGGTTGCTGACGAGCCCGCGACGGCTGACGCGCTCTACATAGATCTCCTGCAATACGCCGTTTTCCAGCACGGCCGCGCGGGTTTCGCGTGGGGTGGCGTTGACCAGGATTTCTACGCTCATGCTCCCATTGTGCACCAAGACGCCACGCCGGCTGCGCGCAGAAGCTCCGCGGTTTCGAAGAGCGGCAACCCCATGACGCCGGAGTAGCTGCCGGTAAGGGATTCGATGAAGACCGCGGCGAGGCCCTGCACGGCATAGGCACCTGCTTTGTCCCGCGGCTCGCCTGTCTCCCAATAGGCCGAGATTTCCTCCGCGCCGAGCGGGCGGAAGCGAACGGCGCTCACGCTCATGCGCAGGGACAGCCCTTGCTGCGAAGCCAGCGCAATGGCGGTGAGCACTTCGTGCGTGCGGCCGGAAAGCAGCCCGAGCATGCGCACTGCGTCCGCCCGATGCAGCGGTTTGCCGAGGATGGCCCCATCCAGCACCACAGTGGTGTCGGCCGCGAGCACCGGCAGCTCGCGATGCCGCTCCCACACGGCCTGGGCCTTCGTGCGAGCCATGCGCTGGACGTAGTCGTGCGGCCGCTCGCCGGCGAGCACGGTTTCATCGACATGCGCGCCCGTCACCACATGTGGAACGCCGATCTGCGCGAGCAATTCGCGGCGGCGAGGCGAGACGGAAGCCAGGCGAACGACGGGTGCTTTGGGTTCCATGTCAGCAGTGCAGGAGTGACACGCGGATCACTCGCGATGATACGGGTGATTGTTGAGCAGGCTGTGCGCGCGATAAAGCTGTTCCGCCAGCACCACCCGCACCAGCGCGTGCGGGAACGTGAGCTTCGACAGCGCCCACTTGTAGTTGGCACGCGCGAGCACTTCTGGCGCAAAGCCATCTGGCCCACCGATGAGCAATGCCACGTCGCGCGCTTCGCGCATGTGCCCATCGAGCCAGGTGGCGAGCTGTCTGGTGGTCATCTGCGTGCCGCGCTCGTCGAGTGCCACCACGTATTCGTCCTTGCGAATGGCGGCGAGCAACCGCTCGCCCTCCACTGCGATCGCCCGGCGGGCGTTGCCACCCGTGCGGTTGCCGGCCTCGATCTCGATGATCGACACGCGCAAGGACGCAGAGAGACGCTTGAGGTAGTCGTCGACGGCCTCGCGCACCCAGCCGGGCATGCGCGAGCCAATGGCGATGACGCGGATGCGCACGCGCGCGAAAAGCTTGCGAAAGCTGCGCTAGTTGACGCGCTTGCGCCGGGGGGCGGACTTGCGCGCCGCTTTTTTCGGCGCGCCACCGGCGCGCGCAGCGCGCTTGGGCGCGGCACCTGCAGCCGCGGCGGCGGGAACGGCCTTGATGGCCGGCGCGGGCGTGTCGGTCTCCCACATGCGCTCGAGGCTGTAGAACTCCCGGACGCGCGGCAGCATGACGTGCACGATGATGTCCTGCAGATCTACGAGCACCCACTCGCCTTCACGCTGGCCTTCGACGCCCAGCGGGCGAAAGCCGTTCTCCTTCGCCTTCTCGACGACACGATCGGCGATGGAGCGCACGTGGCGGTCGGAATTGCCGGAGGCGACGATCATGACATCCGCAATGTCGGTGAGCCCTCGCACATCCATGACTTTTACGTTGACGGCCTTCATGTCTTCCAGTGCGGCCGTGACGATGCCTTCCAGTGGCGAGCCGCGGTCGGGAGCGCGGCGCGGGCGAGTGCGGGTGGTCATGTGCTGGGGTGTCTCTCCTGAGTGTGTGGGCCGTATGAACCGGCTCTACCGTTGACGGGGAGCATAGCACCCCGTTTCGAGGATGATCCTGCGGACTTCGTCTGGCACGAGATAACGCGGATCGCTGCCGGAAACGATGACCTGGCGCAGCTCGGTGGACGAGATCTCCAGCTGCGTCACGGCATGGATATACACGCGGCCCGCTTTTTGCTCGTGCAGATCGCGGATGCTGCCGGTGCCGCGATCCACCATCACTTCGCCGAGCGGCCCCTTCTCCGGCGCCTTCCAGCCCGGGCGGTGCCAGACCACGACGTGCGCAAGATCGAGGATCTCGCGCCAGCGGTGCCAGTCCGGCAGGCCCAGGAACGCGTCCATGCCAAGCATCAGGCACAGCGAGCGCTCGGGCATTTCCGCGCGCAGCTCGGTGAGCGTATCCACGGAGTAGGACGCGCCCGCGCGGCGCACTTCGCGATCGTCCACCACGAAGCATTTCTCGCCGGCAACCGCGGCCTTCACCATGGCAAGGCGCACCTCGGCGCTTGCGAGCGTGGGCTGCCGGTGCGGCGGGTTGCCGGCGGGCATGAAGCGCACTTCGGCAAGCCTCAGCGCCTGGCACAGCTCGAACGCCGGCCGCAGGTGCCCGAAGTGAATCGGGTCGAAGGTTCCGCCGAAAAGACCGATGGGTTGCATGCCCGTCCTGTATCCGCTCGTGCTATTTCAACATGCTTCGCGACAGCGGCAGCACCGGGCGTGCGCAGATGTCCATTGCAAGCAGCGACATCTCGTCCCAGGCATTGCCCGCCTCGCGGCCCTTGATCATGCGGTCTGCGCGCGCGGCGCGCGCCGTCAGGCGGCCGAATGAGAGCTGCGGGGCGCGCCGCTGCCCTTTCTCGAGCGCCGCCGTCTGGCGCCGCCAGGCTGGCGCGCGGGCGCCAGGCGCTGCGTGAACGGCGCCCCACAGGTCGCGCACGGACTTGCTCAAGGACCACAGCACGAGCGTGGGTTCCACGCCTTCCGCGCGCAGCCCTTCGATCATGCGCAGGGCGCGCGACGTGTCGCCGGCAAGCGCGCATTCACCGAGCTGGAATACGTCGTATCTTGCGCTGTCCGCCACGCTGCTGAACACGTCTTCGGCCGTAACGCGATCGCCACGAACGAGCAGCCGCAGCTTCTCCAGCTCCTGGTGCGCGGCGAGCAGGTTGCCTTCGGTGCGTTCGGCAAGAAGCGCCAGCGCCTCGTCATCTGCATTCATGCGCAGGTGTTTTGCGCGCGCACGCAACCAGCCCACGAGACGCGAAGCTTCCACCGGCCATATCTGCACCAGCGCACCGTGAGTTTCCACGGCGCGCACCCATTCGGAAGCCTGCGCGTCACGATCGAGCTTCGGCGTGTTGATGATGAGCAGGCGATCCGGGTCGCGGCTTTCCAGCAGCGCGACTATGGCGGCGCTACCTGTGTTGCCGGGCTTCGCGCTCGGCATGCGAATCTCGACGATGCGGCGCTCTGCAAAAAGCGAGAGGTTGTTCGCTGAAGCGCGCACATCGTTCCAGTCCCCACCGCGCTCCATGAAATGGGTCTCGCGCTCGGTGAAGCCGCCGGCGCGCGCCTTGGCGCGCACGGCGTCCGTGGCTTCGGCGGTGAGCAGCGGCTCATCCCCCGAAATGAGGTACGCAGGCAGCAGTTGCTGCTCGAGATGGGCGGGGAGAGTGTCGGAGTTAAACTTCAACGGAACGGCCGGATCAGACGATGCCTATGGGAGCCCGGGACACGCCGCCGATTATCCTTGAGTTGCCCCGCTACAGGCCAGCCGATAGTTCTGTTCCGGTCGTCATGAGCCCCCTCGCCGACCTCCGCCGTTTCCGCCATCGCCGCCAGTGTGCGGATGGATTTGCAGGCGGGCGCAGCGCCGGCCCCGACTTCCGTCACAGATTGGCGCGACTGGCCGCCGTCCCGTTCAACCGGGCCGGCCGCAAGGTTACGATGCGCGCGCCGATGAGATGGAGCACCTCACTCGCCGGCGCACTCGTGTGCGCCCTGTTCTGCGCGGCTACCGTAGCCACCGCCGCCACGCAGGCGGCTGCGCCAAAAAAGCCCACGACCACGCGAGCGAAGACCGTCGCCCCGAAATCGAAGCCCAGGAGCAACGAGCTGCGGGAGATCGACTGGCGCGAGCTGCTGCCGCCGAACGAGCGCAAGGGCTATACCTTCAGTGCGCCGCCGCCCGTTCACGGGCCGATGGGTGAAGGTGGCCCCCCGGCCGTGCAGACGGTGACCACCACGGTGAACAAGGAACTGGACCAGGCCCGCGTGCGCCTGCCCGGGTTCATCGTGCCGCTGGGCGAGCCGATGAATGGCGTGGTGCGCGAGTTCTACCTCGTGCCCTACATCGGCGAGGACATCCACGTTCCACCGCCGCCCTCGAACCAGATGGTGTATGTGCGCAGCACGATCGGCATCGCGGCCCAGGCCGTGCACGAAGCCTACTGGGTTACGGGTAAGATGCGCGTGGAAACCCGAACAACACCGCTTGGCACTTCCGCCTATTCGCTGGTTGCGGAAAAAGTCGAGCAGTACCAGTACTGACTGAAAGGGCGCAGGCATGGCAAGCAGACGGCCCGCTTCGCGCGGCAAGAAGAAATCTTCGCCGCGCCGCTCGCGCGCACCCGCAGCCCGCATATCCGTGCAGCCCGCGCGCAAGGCAGCCAAAGCGCCGGGCACGCGCGCAGGCCATGGCAAGCTGCGCGAGCTGTATCCGCCGATCAAGCCCTACAACAGCGGCTTCCTGCGCGTCTCGGACGTGCACCAGATCTATTTCGAGGAAAGCGGCAACGCCAAGGGCAAGCCGGCGGTGTTCCTGCACGGCGGGCCCGGCGCCGGCACAGACCCGAAGATGCGCCGCTTCTTCGACCCGAAGCGCTATCGCATCGTGCTGCTCGACCAGCGCGGCTCGGGCAAGAGCAAGCCGCATGCGAGCCTCGAAGAGAACACCACGTGGGACCTCGTTGCCGACACCGAGAAGGTGCGCGAGCACCTGGGAATAGAAAAGTGGCTCGTGTTCGGCGGTTCGTGGGGCTCGACGCTCGCAATTGCGTATGCCGAGACGCACCCCGAGCGCGTGACGGAGCTGGTTCTGCGCGGCATCTTCCTGCTGCGCCGGTCAGAGCTCGAGTGGTTCTACCAGAACCCGCTGGGCGCGGCGTCGATCTACCCCGACCTGTGGGAAAGCTACGTGGAGCAGATTCCCGAAGGCGAGCGCGGCGACATGATGGCCGCGTACTACAAGCGGCTCACCAGCCCCGATGCCGAGGTGCTTCGACGCGCGGCGGTTGCGTGGTCGGTGTGGGAAGGCGCCACGAGCTACCTGCGCATGACGCCCGACAGTGTCGCCAAGTTCAAGAAGGACGCGGCTTACGCCGCCGCGTTCGCGCGCATCGAGTGCCACTACTTCGTGAACAGGGGTTTTCTCAAGAGCGACAACCAGCTCATCGAGGATGCGGGGCGCATTCGCCACATCCCCGCGGTCATCGTGCAGGGCCGCTACGACATCGTGTGCCCAGCGCGCAGCGCGTGGGACCTGCACAAGGCCTGGCCCGAAGCCGACCTGCGCATCGTCGGCGAGGCCGGCCACTCCGCGTTCGAGCCGGGCATCACCAGCGAGCTGGTCAAGGCGACGGATCGGTTCGCGCGGTCGAAGTCGAAGTAAGCGTACCGAGGAAGGCCACGGCCTGATCGAGCGTGGGCGAGCTGCTTCAGCATCTCAGGGCGCCTGTCGGTCGGTTCGTCTGATCCACTACGCCGGAATCGACCAACCAGATGCGTGCATCGTCAGCATCCCCTTCGAACCACGCCCGCGTGCTGCCCAGGCGGAAACTGTAGCCCCACGAATCCATGTCGTCACACAATCGCTGCCGCCCGACGCCCTGGATCTCATCCGCCAGCAGAATCTGCAGATAACAGACCGCATTCTCTTCGCGGACGTCGCCGCCGGCATCGCGATCGAGCCCCACGCGACGCTCCGGGCTCACGCAGATGTAGTGGCAAGCTTCGTGGAGGATGGAATGGATGGGCGTATCCATGCGCGCGTAGAGCCTGTTGCCCCTCAGGCCCGCTTCGCTTTCGCCCCAGTAGGAGCCGGGGATCACTTCGTTTGGCGCCACCAGTGAAAGGTCGATGCCATACCGGCTCAGCAGCAGTGCAACGCAGATGCGATCGACGCCCGACAAGCACAGCACGGCAGGGCGCGCCGTAGCGGGAACGCAAGCAGCGCCCGTCATCAAATGGTGGAGAGGCGTCGCATGACGATGGCGACGAGGTCGCGCGCCATGCCTTCGCGCAGGATGGCCTCTTCGTTCTCCTTCGCCAGGAGTTTCGTCTCGTCGAAGCTGTAGTCGCGGGCGAGGGAAAGCTTCTGCGGCGGCATGAGCTCCCCGGCGGTGCCGTCCACCGAGAACTCCACGGTGTAGGTGACTTCGTATTCACGCGGCGTGTTGTTGGCCGACACGGAGAGAATCTTGCGCGTCACTTCGTCCCTGCGGATGCGCACGATGCCCGTGGCCTGCTCGCTGCGCTCGGTGAGCTTGCCGCCGGAAGTGATCAGCGCGCGGCGCAGGCCCTGGACGAAATCGGTCTGCGGATTTTCGGCGATTACGAGAGTGCGTGAAAGCGCGGCCGGCAGCGGTTCGCGGCCCTGCAAACGGAAGCCGCAAGCGCTGAGGGCGAGCACCGCTGTCATGAGCGCGACGACGACAGGCGCCCTGGCGCGGGTGGCATTCACGCGGCCCGCCTCGATGCGACGAGAGCCGACCCAACTGGCGTTCCTGTCACGGGCACTCATGCGACGAGATTCACCAGCTTGCCCGGCACGAACACCACCTTGCGCACCGGTTTGCCGCCGACGAACTTCTGGACGTTCTCGTCCGCCAGGGCGATGGCGCGCACGGTGGCTTCGTCCGCCGTGGCGGGAATGGTGATGCGCCCGCGCAGCTTGCCGTTCACCTGCACGACGACCTCGACCTCATCCTGCTCGAGAGCGGATTCATCCAGCGCCGGCCACGGCGCATCCAGCAGATCGCCCTGCTTCGCGGCGAACCCGAGCTCGGTCCACAACGCATGCGTGACGTGCGGAGCGATGGGATACAGCGTGCGTAGCAGGATGCTGATTCCCTCGAACAGCAACGCCGGGTTGCTGCGAGCTTCATCACCCTCGATGCCGTTCAGCATCTTCATGCAGGCCGAGACCACCGTGTTGTATTGAACGCGCGAATAATCGTGCAGCGCCTGTTTCAGCGTCACGTGCACCATGCGACGGAATGCGGCCTGCTTCGGGCTCAGCGACGCCTGATCGATGGCGGCAAAACGCTGGGCGGCATTGCCTTCGGAGGCCGCCGCCTCGCGACACGTCATCCACAGCTTGCGCAGAAAGCGCTGCACGCCGGCCGCGCCCGAATCGGACCACACGGCGCTTTCCGCGGGCGGGCCCGCGAACATCACATAGGCGCGAGCCGTATCCGCGCCGAACCGCTCGATGATGTCGCGCGGCTCGACCACATTGTTCTTGCTCTTCGACATCTTCTCGATGCCGCCGAAGATGACGGGCTGGCCGTCAGCCAGCGCGACCGCGCCAGCGGGACGACCCTTGTCGTCATACTTCACATCGATTTCAGAAGGATAGAACCAGCGCTTGCGCCCGTTCTCATCTTCGCGATAGAAGCACTCGGCGAGCAGCATGCCCTGCGTGAACAGGCGCGTGAACGGCTCGTCGAACTTCACGAGGCCCAGGTCGCGCATCACCTTCGTCCAGAACCGCGCGTACAACAGGTGCAGCACGGCGTGCTCGATGCCGCCAATGTACTGGTCCATGGGCATCCAGTAGTCCGCGCGCTCATCCACCATGGTGCTCGCGTCCGGGCAGCAGTAGCGCATGTAGTACCAGGACGAATCCACGAACGTGTCCATGGTGTCCGTCTCGCGCCGCGCGGGCGCGCCGCACTGCGGGCACGAGCACTCGAGGAAGCGCTCGTCCTTGTTGAGCGGATTGCCGCTGCCATCCGGCACCAGGTCTTCCGGCAGCACGACGGGCAGGTCTTTCTCCGGCACCGGCACAGGCCCGCACGTCTCGCAATGGATGATGGGGATGGGCGTGCCCCAGTACCGCTGGCGCGAAATGCCCCAGTCCCGCAGGCGCCAGTGCACCTGCTTCTCGCCGACGCTTTTCGCCGCGAGGTCTGCGGCGACGGCGTCGACCGCCGCTTCGTGAGCGAGCCCGTCATATTTGCCGCTGTTCACGCACGCGCCGACTTCTTTCTCGCCATACCAGGCCTGCCACTCGTCGGTGCTGAATGCGTTGCCCGCATCCTTGTGGCGAATCACCTGCTTGATGGGCAGCCCGTAGCGCTTCGCGAACGCAAAGTCGCGCTCGTCGTGCGCCGGCACACCCATGACGGCGCCTTCGCCGTAGCCCATGAGCACGTAGTTGCCGACCCACACCGGCACCTGCTCGCCCGTCAGCGGATGCGTGACGGAGAAACCGGTGGCCATGCCCTTCTTTTCCATGGTGGCGACTTCGGCTTCCGCCACGCCGCCGCTCTTGCACTCTTCGATGAATGCCGCGAGCTCTGGATTCGCGCGCGCCAGATGCGTGGCGAGCGCGTGCTCCGCCGCCACGGCAACGAACGTGACACCCATGATGGTGTCTGCGCGCGTGGTGAACACGCGCAGCAGACCCTTCGCCGGCAGGTCTGTGACGCTGCCCTTGATCTCGTACGGGAACCCGAAGTTCACGCCGTAGCTGCGGCCGATCCAGTTCTCCTGCATCGTCCGCACCTGATGCGGCCAGCCCTCGAGCCTGTTCTGCGTGTAGTCGAGCAGCTCCTCGCGCGTACTGCGTGATGGCGAGGTAGTAGCCCGGGAATCTCGCGCTTCTCGACGATGGCGCCGGAGCGCCAGCCGCGCCCGTCGATCACCTGCTCGTTCGCGAGCACGGTCTGGTCGATCGGATCCCAGTTCACCGATCTGCGTCTTGCGGTAGGCGATGCCCTTCTCGAGCATCTTCAGGAACAGCCACTGGTTCCAGCGGTAGTACGACGGGTCGCACGTGGCCACTTCACGCGACCAGTCGAACGCAAGCCCGAGCGGCTGCATCTGCGACTTCATGTCCGCGATGTTCGCGCGCGTCCACTGCCGCCGGCGCGATCTTCTTTTCGATCGCCGCGTTCTCCGCCGGCAAGCCGAACGCATCCCACCCCATGGGCATGAGCACGTTGCGCCCCTGCATGCGCAGAGCTGCGATACATCACATCGTTGATGGTGTAGTTGCGCACATGCCCCATGTGCAGCTTGCCGGAGGGGTACGGCAGCATCGAGCACGCGTAGAACTTCTCCCGCGTGGCGTCTTCCCGCGCACGCGAATGCATCGCGCGCCGTCCAGTGCTTCTGCGCGGCACGCTCGACGGCCGCTGCGTTATAGAGCTCGTCCATCGGAAAAGGCTGAAATCTCAGGTGTTTGCGGGACGCAGGAGAATACACGACTCCCGGCGGCCCCTGCCCGGAAACGCACCCGCCGGTACTCACCCCCGCGATACCACGGCGCCGGCTCCCGCTCCGAGTGCCGCGCATTTCGGTTGCGGTACGGCCAAATCCGCTCCAAAACAAAGCCGGCCGGACCCCAACGGATCCGGCCGGCTTGGTCCAATCGCAATGCCAGCGTTCAGCTCAGCCGCAATGGCAGGAACACGATGTTGCCGTCACCGCGCTGGATCCGCAGCGCCACGGTCTTGTTCCGGGTCTTGGCGGCCGCCTGCAGGTCCGCCACGGATTTCACCTTCTTGCCGTTCACGGACAGGATGATGTCGCCCTGCTGCACGCCCGCCGCCAGCGCAGGCCCCGTGACCTGCTCGACCACCAGCACGCCATCCGTCTCCACCTGCTCCCGCTCACGCGGGTCGAGCGGCCGGACGGCCAGGCCGAGCCGGCTCGCCTCGTCCGAACCCTTGCCCTTGCCCTTCAGGCTGGCGGTCTGGGTCTGGGGCTCTTCGAGCGCATCGACCTTCACGTCGATCTTCTGCTTCCTTGCCGCCGCGCCACACGGTGAGCTTCGCGCTGTCGCCCGGCTTGATGCGGGCCACCACGGCCGGCAATTCCGCGGATGTTTCGACCACGCGGTCATTCACGGTGAGGATGACGTCGCCGGGCAGCACGCCGGCCTTCGCGCTCGGGCCATCCTTCACCACCGAGCTGACCAGCGCGCCGCGCGGGCGATCGAGCCCGAACGACTCGGCCAGCTGCCCGTCGACGTTCTGGATGCTCACGCCGATGCGGCCGCGCGTGACGTGACCGGTCTTGATGAGCTGGTCGCGCACGTCCATGGCCACGTCGATGGGAATGGCGAACGACACGCCCATGTAGCCGCCCGTGCGGCTGAAGATCTGCGAGTTGATGCCGACAACCTCGCCCTGCAGGTTGAAGAGCGGGCCGCCGGAATTACCCGGGTTCACGGCCACGTCCGTCTGGATGAAGGGGACGTAGTTGTTGCCCTCGTTCGGCAGCGAGCGCGAGGTGGCGCTCACGATGCCGGCGGTGGCGCTGTTCTCGAAGCCGAACGGCGAGCCGATGGCGAGCACCCACTCGCCCGGCTTCAGCTTCGACGGGTCGCCGACGCGCACGGTCGGCAGGGCTTTCGCATCGATCTTGATCACCGCCACGTCCGTGCGCTGGTCCACGCCCACGACCTTGGCCTGGAACTCGCGCCGGTCGTTGAGCTTCACCGTGACCTGGTCGGCGTCGGCGACCACGTGCGCGTTGGTGAGGATGTAGCCATCCGGCGTCACGATGAAGCCGGAGCCCGAGCCGCGCTGGGGCTGCGGCTGGAACTGGAAGCCACCGCCCCGCCCGCCGCGGCCGTCGGGCAGCCCGAAGCGGCGGAAGAAGTCGCTGAGATCGTCGTCGCCGCCACCCTGGTCGCCCTGGGCGCCCGGGCCACCGATGGGCTGCGCGTTTTGCACCACGTCTACGTTCACGACTGCCGGGCCGGACTGCTCCACCAGCGGCGCGAAGTTCGGCAGCGCATTGACGAGCGCGGGCGACGATACGGGTACCTGGGGAACGGTGGTGGCGGCGCCGGCGGCCGCGGTGGGCGGCTGTTGAGCGCGGGAATCACCCGAGCAGGCGCCGAGCGCCAGGGACAGTGCGAGGACAGAAACCGCCCGCCGGGCGGAGGCCGAAAAGGTCATGCGTCACTCCGGTTTGGGATGTGCGGCCCTGCCGGGCCAGCGTGGCGAATAAGACCGGGGCTCACTGTAGAGGTTCCGGATTTAGGACGATAGGGTACAAGTGATGAACTGCCGCCAGTGTTCCCTTACCAACGCTGGGGGACCACAGCCGGCCGTCAGCTCGGCAGCCGGCGCCGTTGGCGGGCCCGCCAGATGCCAAGCGCCAGACCCAGCGTAGCCAGCGAGATGACCAGCCAATTGCCCACACGGGCATAAGGCGGAATGCCGATGCGCGGCGTGACCTGCGAGCGCAGCACATAGCGCTGGAACCCCGGCGCCACCGCCACCACTTCCCCGCGCGGCCCGATGACCGCGGAGATGCCGTCGTTCCCCGCGCGCAGCATGAATCGCTGCGCCTCGATCGCGCGCATGCGCGCGATCTGGAAATGCTGATGGCGAGCACTACCGTGGCCGAACCACGCATCGTTGGTCACGTTCACCAGCGCGTCCGCATTTGAGAGCACCGGAAGCTGCGCGCTGCCGTAGCCATCTTCGTAACAGATGCTCGCGGAAAGACTCAGCCCCGCCGCGCGCAGCGGCGGCTGCACGACGGCGCCGCGAGTGAAGTCGGTATACGGCAGCGTCATCAGCTTCATCCACGAGCGCACGAAATCCGGCACCGGGAAGAACTCGGCGAACGGCACGAGATGATTCTTGTCGTACCACTGCACTTGCGGCACTTTCCGGTCGAGCGCGAGCACGGAGTTGTAGTATTCAGTGTAGTCGCCCGCACGTTCATCGAACGTGCCGCGAAGGATGCCGACGACGATCGACGAGCCTTTGCGGGTTGCGTCCCCGTAGAGCGAGCGGATGTAAGGCACGATTTCGTTGGCGATGGGCGGCAGCGCCGCTTCGGGGAACACGATGAGCGGCGTGCCGAACGCCTGACTCCGCCAGCGCTCTATAGATGCCGAGCGTTTTTGGCTCGTTCTCCTTGAGCCATTTCTCATCCTGCGGGATGGCACCCTGAACGATGGCAACGCCCACCGGCTTGCCGGACGGCTTCGTCCATTCAACCTGCGCGAGCGACGCGCCCACGACCCATGGCAGCACAACCACGGCAGCGGCGATCGCACGCATGCGCCTGTTGCCGAGAGCGAGCGCAACGAGCGCGCCGGCACTCACGAGCAGCAGCGCGCTGATGCCATACACACCCATGATCGGAGCGAAGCCCGCGAGCCACGTGTCCGTCTGCGAGTACCCGAGCGACAACCACATGAAGCCGGACAGAAACCAGCCACGCCACCATTCGATGAAGAGCCACGCTGCCGGCATGGCCACGAGCCAGCGCAACGCGCCGGAGGCCGGCAACCACCGCGCGACGATGTAACCGAGCGCCGCGTGATACAGAGCCATGATGCAGGTGAGGCCGAGCATGAGGCCGGCGGCGATCCACACGGGCGCACCGCCCATGGTGTGCAGGCCGGTGTAGAGCCAGTAGGTGCCGGCGGCGAACGTGCCGAAGTTGAAGCAGAAGCCGAGCCAGGCCGCCTCGCGCGGCTTCGCGCCGTGCCACATGAGCATGAGCACAGCCGGGCACAGGATGGCGAGCGGCCACCACTGCACCGGAGCAAAACTGAGCGTGAGAAACGCGCCGGTGACGAGCGCCGCAAGCCGGCGCACGTAAGGCTCGCTGATCATCTGCGCGCGGCTCTCCGCGCGCGACGGGGCGGCTTCCACCGAAGCAGCCAAGGCTTACGAGCCGTCGGTGGGCCGCTCTTCGGGCGGCACGACGTCGCGCGGAGAGGTGACCCGCAGCGCTTCGATGCGGCGCCGGTCGGCGCGCGTGACGCGAAACTCGAAGCCCTCGAGCGTGACGGACTCGCCCCGGCGCGGCAGGCGGCCGAGCTGTTTCATGACGAGCCCCGCGACGGTGTCGAAGTCTTCCTCGGGCAGCTGGGCGCCGAAGTACTCGTTGAACTCGTCGATGCGCGTGACGCCACGCACGGAGAACTGGCGCTCCGCCTCCTTGCGGATGTTCTGGTCGTCCTCGACGTCATACTCGTCGTCGATCTCACCGACGATCTGCTCGATGACATCTTCGATGGTGACGAGACCGGCCACGCCACCGTATTCGTCCACCACGATGGCCATGTGGTTGCGGTTGCGGCGGAATTCCTTCAGCAGCACGTTGAGCCGCTTCGACTCCGGCACGAACACGGCCGGCCGCATGCATTCGCGGATGTCGAACCGCTCCTTCGAGCCGGTGGCGTACATGCGCAGCAGGTCTTTGGCCAGCAGGATGCCGATGATGTCGTCGCGGTCTTCGTCCATCACCGGGAAGCGCGAGTGGCCGGACTCCACCACCGCGGGCACGAGGCTCGCGGGCGGGTCGTCACGGCGCACGGAGATCATCTGCCCCCGCGGCACCATGATGTCGCGCACCTGCAGGTCTGCCACTTCGAGCACGCCTTCGAGCATGGTGCAGGCGTCGTCGTCGATCACGCCGCGCTCGCCGGCGGCGCGCAGGATGGCAACGAGATCCGCGCGATCCTGCGGCTCGCCCAGGGATTTGGTGATCCTCTTGAGCCAGCGCCCGGTGGCGTTCAGATCCTTCGACATGCTGCTGTCCTCGAGCCGCTCAAGCGCTACAGATAGGGATTGGTGAAGCCAAGCCGCCTGAGCACCGCAATCTCGCGGCGCTCCATGCGGCGCGCGTCGGCATCGCGCTCGTGGTCGTAGCCGATGAGATGCAGCGCCCCGTGCACGACCAGATGCGCCCAATGCGCACGCAGGGTCTTGCGCTGCTCGCGCGCTTCGGCGCGCAGCACCTGCGGGCAGATGACGAGGTCGCCGAGAGGCTGCGCGGCTTCGCTCTTTGGCGGAGCAATGGCCATTGGCGAGGCGGGGAACGACAGCACGTTGGTGGGGTGGTCCTTGCCGCGATAATGCGCGTTGAGCTTGCGGCTCTCGGCACGCCCGACCAGGCGCACCCCAACCTCACGATTCGCAGCCCGCCGGCCGAGCGCCTCACTGGCCCAGGTGGCGATGTCCGCGCGGCGCGGCGCCCACGTGCGCACCCGTCTCTGCACGTCTACCTGCACGCCGCGGCTGGCCTGGCGCTGAACGCCAACGTGAGTGCCAGCGCGCGCGGCGGCATGCGCAATCATTTCGATTCGCCCCGCGCTTCGTAAGCCTTCACGATGCGCTGAACGAGCGGATGGCGCACCACGTCATGCGCGTCGAAGTAGGTGAAGGCAATGCCTTCGACGCCGCGAAGAATGTTGACCACGTTCGAAAGGCCCGACTGCTTGCCGGCAGGAAGGTCCGTCTGCGTGACGTCGCCCGTCACCACCGCGCGCGAGCCGAAGCCGATGCGCGTGAGGAACATCTTCATCTGCTCGGGCGTCGTGTTCTGCGCTTCATCGAGGATGATGAACGAGTCGTTGAGCGAGCGGCCGCGCATGAACGCGAGCGGCGCCACTTCGATGACGTTGCGCTCGATGAAGCGCGCCACGCGATCGAAGCCCATCATCTCGTACAGCGCGTCGTACATGGGGCGCAGGTATGGGTCGACCTTCTGCGTGAGGTCGCCCGGCAGGAAGCCGAGGCGCTCGCCGGCTTCAACCGCGGGGCGCACGAGCACGATGCGGCGAACGCGGTCTGTCTGCAGCGCTTCGACCGCGCAGGCGACGGCGAGATAGGTCTTGCCGGTGCCGGCCGGGCCGATGCCGAAAGTGAGATCGCGCGTGCGAATCTGCGTGAGGTAGTCGCGCTGATGAGAGCCGCGCGCGCGAATGCCGCCGCGCATGACGCGTATGGTGAGCTCGTCCAGCTCCGCATGGGCCGGAGCCGGGCCTGCATCCCGCTCACTGAGCGCGAGATGCACGCGCTCGGGCGTTACGTCGTCGCTGCGCGCGAGATTGAACAGGTCCCGCAACGTATCTTCCGCCGCCGCGGACTCCGCGCCGATGATGCGGAAGTTGCCGCCGCGGCGGCGAATCTCCACGTTGAGGCGCTGTTCGAGCAGGCGCAGGTTCTCATCCAGCGGACCACACAGGTTCGCAAGGCGCGTGTTGTCCGCGCGGCTCGAGATCGAATTCGCGCGCTGCGGCGCTGGAGTTGCTGGCCACTGGGTTCAAGCGCCAACCGCGACGCGAGCGCGGTCGTTCGAAACGCCATCGTTGTTCACGGCTGGCAGGGGCTCGGGGCGCCCTGGAATGAGATGCGGCACGGCGTGAAGCCGGCCACGCAAGCTGTGCGGCCTCGCCTCGGTGACGACGACATCGGCGAAATGCCCGATGAGGCTCGCCGGCCCGGCGAAATTCACCCAGCGATTGTTCTCAGTCTTGCCGGCAAGCTCGCGCGCATCTTTGCGCGCATTACGCTCGACGAGCACGCGCTGAACGCTGCCCACCATGGCGTCGCTGATGACGCGCGCGTTCGCATCCAGCAGCGCCTGCAGGGTGGCGTGGCGCTGCTGCTTGACTTCATTCGGCGTGTCATCAGGCAACGCGGCGGCCGGTGTGCCCGGGCGACGGCTGTAGATGAAGTTGAAGGACTGATCGAAGCCGACGTCGCGCGTGAGCTTCAGCGTGGCTTCGAAGTCCCGCTCCGTCTCGCCGGGGAAGCCGACGATGAAATCCGTGGAGATGGCGATGCCGGGCCGCGCCGCGCGCAGCTTGCGGATCTTCTCCTTGAACTCGAGCGACGTGTAGCCGCGCTTCATGAGCGCGAGCACGCGGTCCGACCCGCTCTGCACCGGCAGGTGCAGGTGGCTCGCGAGCTTCGGCACGTTCGCATAGGCCTCGATGAGGCTGTCAGACAGCTCCAGCGGGTGCGATGTGGTGAAGCGAATGCGCTCGACGCCCGGCACCGCCGCCACGTGATGAATGAGCGTGGCGAGATCGACGATCGAGCCATCGTGCACCGGGCCCGCATAGGCATTCACGTTCTGGCCGAGCAGCGTGATCTCGCGCACGCCCTGGCCTGCGAGCTGGCGGACCTCGGTCATGGTGGATTCGAACGGGCGGCTCACTTCATCGCCGCGCGTGTAGGGCACGATGCAGAAGCTGCAGTATTTGCTGCAGCCTTCCATGACGGAGACGTATGCAGTGGCGCCTTCGGCGCGCGGCGCCGGCAACGCGTCGAACTTCTCGATCTCCGGGAAACTGATGTCGACGACGGAGCGGCCGGTCTGGCGCAGCTCGCGGATCATGTCGGGCAGGCGATGTATGCGTCTGCGGCCCGAACACGAGATCGACGAACGGCGCGCGCTCGGTGATGGCCTCGCCTTCCTGGCTCGCCACGCAACCGCCCACGCCGATGAGCACGTGCGGGCGCTCGCTCTTGAGCAGCCGCCACTCCCCGAGCAGCGAGAACACTTTCTCCTGCGCCTTCTCGCGCACGGAGCACGTATTCACCAGCAGGACATCGGCCAGCTTCGGATCGTCCGTGGCCGTCAGGCCGTTGGCTGCGTGGAGCGCGTCCGCCATTCGGGCGGAGTCGTACTCGTTCATCTGGCAGCCAAAGGTCTTGATGAAGTAACGGCCGGACATAGGGTGGATGCGTTGGGGCCGGAAATTCTACGGCCTCACAGGGGATGACGCACGGTGCGTATCAGCGGCGGCTGATGGGCGCACCGTTCAGGCGCAAAACTGTGTTTTGTCAGAAGGTTATGCAAGGAGCCAGGTGCGGTCGCCAGCGCCAGGCGCCCCCACGGCGCCAGCGCACTGCGCAGCTTGAGCGCTAGAACGGTTATGCGTAGTAATTCAATATTTCCGTGAATTGCGGGAAACTTCTGCAAATAAATCGCTAATTGCGCCAATTGTGTTTACATCTCAATGGGAGCTTCTGCCGCTTCGCGGCAGACTACGCAGGTTACGCCACAGGTCCCCTGCCATCCATTGGCAGCAGCTGGCCCCCTATGGCCCAAGCCAGGGGCTCGGGCACGTCTGCGCAAGTCGCTGCAGGCTGGCGCCCAGGTCCGGAACGTGTTCACGCCATTCGCAACGCATTCGCCACGGGTATGCGCGCCGCGCGGACGGCGGCCAGCGAACCACCGAGGGCGGCAACCACTACCGCGGTTGCCATCCCGGTGACGATCAAACCGGCATCCACCTGCAGCCCGAACGTGAGCTGCGAGGGGCTGATGCCGGTCATGGCGCTCACGTTCGATCCATCCAGCAGAACCCAGGTAACGAGCGCGCCGATCAGCGCGCCGGCAAGGGCCAGCAGCAACGCTTCGATGAGCACGGAAGCCGCGACTGCGCCCGGCCCAAAGCCGAGGGCACGCAACGTGGCGATCTCGGAAGACCGGGTGCTGACCGCCGTGTACATGGTGTTGAGCGCGGCGAACACCGCACCCAACGCCATCAGGCCACCGATTCCGCCGGCAACGAGCATCAGCAGCGACGACACCGCGCGCGAAGCGTTTGCGAAATACTCATCCTCGCGAAGGGCCCTGACCGTGAGGGTGGGATTAGCCTGAAGGGCGGCCGTGAGCCGTTCCAGGCCGTCCGCGCCATCGAGCGCCACCGTGACGCTGTTGAATACGTTGCGACGGTTGGCGTCGAGCAGCATGTCGACGTCGCCCATCAACTCCGATTCGTGCGCATCGCCGCCGGACTCGAAGACACCCGTCACCGTCCAGGCACCGTTCGGCATCGGGACGGTCGCGCCGGGCACGATGTTTCCGAGCCGAAGCTGGAGCGCGCGGCCAACCATCAGCTCGCGCGCGCCGCGCGCGAACGCCCGGCCCTCGATGATCTTTACTTCAGGACGCAGCGCGCGCGCCTGCGGACCCACGCCTCGCACGGCTGCGGAAGCGTTCAACCCCGTTTGCGGGTGTCTGAGCCCAATGAAGGTAAGCATCTCCGCGGACGCAATGGCTTCTCCACCGGGAGAGGACCGGATCCCGGGTGCATTCAGAATCGTCACCACGCTCTCGCGGGGCAAGCCGCCGTCCGCTTCCGTGTCGCCGGATAGCACGATGGCGCGCGCCGGGCTGCCGGTTCGCGCAGCGGCTTTCGTGAACCCGGTGGCCAACGCTAGGGCCCCCAGAAGCACGGCCACCACCGTCCCCACGCCGACGACGATGACCATGGATGTGCCGAGCCGCGCCGGCACACTGCTCAAGCCGACCGCAGTGACCGCGCGCACCTGCGTAATAAAAGTCATGTGCGCATCCTCAGCGCATCGACGATATTGAGGCGCATGGCACTCCAGGCCGGCTGTGCCGTACTCAGGACCATCAGAACAACTGCCGCAACCACGCCCAGAACCAGCACCATGCTCGAAAGCTCCGGGGTGCCCAGAAAGCCACTCAGGTTCGGCAGGTAGCTTGCGACCAACGGAAACGTTGCGGCCGTCGCAGCAAGGCCGGCCACTGCGCCCAGCAGGCACAGAAGCAGCGCCTCGCCCGCGACGATAGCCAGCACTCTCGTATCGGAGAACCCCAACGTCTTCAGCATGCCGAACTGCGCGGTTCTCTCACGCACGGACTGCCGCACCACGTTGCCTGTGAGAAACAACGTGGCGAAGAAAACGGCGGCGATGACCGCCACGGTCAGGCGCCGGACATCCCCGATGGTGGCCATATCGGATTGCGCATACTCGTTCTCGGCCTGCGTGCGGGTGGGCGCGTCGGAGTTGGCGAACACTTTGTCGATGGCCTCCGCCGTTTCGAGCGAGCGACGCGGATCGGCAATGCGAACGACGAAGCGCGTGGCCCGGTCTTTCAGACCGGCCCTCGACGCATTCACATAGTCGTATTGAGCGAGCGCGAACGGCACCGACCCCGGGTGGGACGGGTTGGTCGTGAACCCCACGATGTCGAACGTCCACGGCGAGCCATCCTCGCGCGGAACGCGCGATCCAACGGCGATCTTGTCCCCGATCTTCCAGCCGCGTTCCTTGGCGAAGGACTCCAGCACGAGGAGTCCCGTGCGCGTTCGAATCAGTGCCTCGAGTTGCCTGGGGTCGACCTTGTACTCGTTTCGTACCGCATAGAAGCTGATCGGGTCCGTCGAGATCAGCGCGAAGCCGTTGCGGAAGATCCTGATGGAACGCGGGAAGGATGGCCGTCCACGTCACCCCGGTCACGCCGGGCACGCTGCGGATCCGCTCCAGGTAGCTCTGCGGCATCGGGCTTTCGAAGCGCGCGGCGACGAGCAGCCGGTCGGCCTGCGTTCGGCTCGTGGCCGTGGCGAACGCGGAGTTCAGCCCCTGCAACAGGCCGAACAGCAGGAACCCCACGGCCAGCGAAATGAGCGTGAATACCGTGCGAGTCGGCTTGCACCATAAGCCGGCCCAGACCAAGAAGAGCATTTTCATTGTTCGATCCCTGGCGAGGCGATGCGCCGCTCACCTGCTGCTCGACGCACGTGCGTGGCGACAGCCATGAAATGGCTGCCATTGGCGCCGCTGCGGCAATACTACGTAGGGGCCGAATGTCGCTCAATACGCACTTTGAGGTTACCGCCTGGAGCCTGAATGGGCTCCTCGCCTCAAAGCGTCTTACCCCGGCGCCTCGTCGACGTCAGAACGGGATGTCGTCATCAAAATCTTCGCTACGGCTGCCAGTGCCGCCCGCGGGGCTCGCCGGCTCGCCATACTCCTCCGGAGGAGCCTGCTTGCCAGCCCCGCCGCCACGAGAACCGTAACCTTCGCCGCCACCCCCGCCGCCGCGCGAGCCGTAGCCTTCGCCACCGCCCCCGCCGCCTGCTGCAGCCCCACCGCCGCCGCCACCACGGCCACCGAGCATCTGCATCTCGTTACCGATGATCTCGGTCGAATAGCGCTCGTTGCCTTGTTTATCCTGCCATTTACGCGTGCGAAGGCTGCCTTCGATGTACACCTGCGAGCCCTTCTTCAGGTACTCCCCGGCGATCTCGGCCAACTTGCCGAACAGCGCCACGCGATGCCACTCCGTGCGCTCCTGGTTCTCGCCCGACGTGCGGTCTTTCCAGTTCTCGGTAGTCGCAATGCGCAGGTTCGCCACCGTCGAGCCCGACGGCATGGCGCGAGTCTCAGGGTCTGCCCCCAGATGCCCGATCAGAATGACTTTGTTGATTCCGCGCGCCATGGCCAACCGCCCCTTCATCGAATTGGAATGGCGGCATTGTAGCGGGCCCCTGAGCGCGATTTGGGGCCTTTGAGTGGTGCATTCGTACAGAAATGACCGCAGAGCCAAAAGCGAAGCCTGCGACAACGCCAATCCGAAACGGCCCCCGGTCTGAACATTGGAAGTCCCGCCCCCGCCCCCAGTTACACTGGCCAGCTACTCGCAGGACTCCCGGACAGCCAACCCATGCAGCAGATTCGCGTACGCGGCGCCCGCACCCACAACCTCAAGAACGTCAACGTCGACCTGCCGCGCGACAGGCTGATCGTGATCACCGGCCTGTCCGGCTCGGGCAAGTCCTCGC
Organism: uncultured Gammaproteobacteria bacterium; assembly: GCA_963837755.1. Taxonomy (GTDB): domain Bacteria; phylum Pseudomonadota; class Gammaproteobacteria; order Steroidobacterales; family Steroidobacteraceae; genus JADGHX01. The sequence goes on from CAWIOP010000001.1 coordinate 315,130, forward strand.
TCGCGTTCGACACGCTGTATGCCGAAGGCCAGCGCCGCTACGTCGAGTCGCTGTCCGCCTACGCGCGGCAGTTCCTCTCGATGATGGACAAGCCGGACGTGGACAGCATCGAGGGCCTCTCGCCCGCCATCGCCATCGAGCAGAAGGCGACCTCGCACAACCCGCGCTCGACGGTCGGCACCGTCACCGAGATCTACGACTACCTGCGCCTGCTGTTCGCGCGCGCCGGCATCCCGCGCTGCCCGGACCACGGCATCGATCTCGCAGCGCAGACCGTGAGCCAGATGGTCGACCAGGTGCTGAAGCTGCCGGAGGGCACCGCGGTCGCTGCTGCTGGCGCCGCTCGTGATCGACCGCAAGGGCGAGCACGCCGAAGTGCTCGAACAGTTGCGCGGCCAGGGCTTCGTGCGCGCCCGCATCGACGGCCGCGTTCACGAGCTCGACGCGCTGCCGAAGCTCGACGCCAAGAAGAAGCACACCATCGAGGCGGTGGTGGACCGCTTCCGGGTGCGGCCGGACTGCCGCGCAGCGCCTGGCGGAATCGTTCGAGACCGCGCTGCGCTATCCGGCGGCACTCGCGCGCCTGCGCCTTACCTCGGATGAGCCGCGAAGCCGCGAGCGAAATCGTGTTCTCCAGCCGCCACGCCTGCCCGGTGTGCGGCTACAGCGTGCCGACGCTCGAGCCGAAGATGTTCTCCTTCAACAGCCCCGCCGGCGCCTGCCCCACCTGCGACGGCCTCGGGCGTCAAGGAATTCTTCGATCCGCAGCGCGTCGTCGCGTATCCGCATCTGTCGCTCGCGGGCGGCGCCATCCGCGGCTGGGACCGGCGCAACGCCTATTACTTCCAGCTGATCCAGTCGCTCGCCAGGCACTACAACTTCGACATCGAGACGCCCTGGAACGAGCTGTCCGAAGAAAGTGCAGCAGGTGATGCTGAACGGCAGCGGCAACGAAGAAGATCGAGTTCCGCTACACCGAAGGCAAGGCAAGGGCCGGCGTCCCGCAAGAAGCATCGCTTCGAAGGCATCATGCCGAACCTCGAGCGGCGCTACGCGAGACCGAGTCCGCCGCCGGTGCGCGAGGAGCTCGCGAAGTATCTGGGCATGCAGCCGTGCCCTGACTGCAGAGGCACGCGCCTCAACCGCGCCGCGCGCTACGTGTTCGTCGGCGGACGCACAGCCTGCCCGAAGATCGCGCACCTGACGGTGGGCCGCGCGCTGGAGTTCGTTCGGCGCGCTCGAACGTCGCCGGCTGGCGCGGCGAAGTCGCCGACCAAGATCGTGAAGGACGTGGCCGAGCGCCTGCGCTTCCTCGTGGACGTGGGCCTCGACTACCTCACGCTCGATCGCAGCGCCGAGTCGCTGTCCGGCGGCGAAGCGCAGCGCATCCGGCTCGCAAGCCAGGTGGGCTCGGGGCTCACCGGCGTCATGTACATCCTCGATGAGCCCTCGATCGGCCTGCACCAGCGCGACAACCAGCGCCTGCTCGCCACGCTCAAGCACCTGCGCGACCTCGGCAACACCGTGATCGTCGTCGAGCACGACGAGGAAGCGATCCGCGCCGCCGATCACGTGCTCGACATCGGGCCCGGGCGCGGGCGTGCACGGCGGCGAGCTCGTGGCGCAGGGCACGCCGACGGAAATCGAGGCCAACGCCGCGTCGATCACCGGCCAGTACCTGTCCGGGCGGACGAAGATCGCGCTGCCGGCACTGCGCACACCGCGCGATCCGGAGAAGCAGCTGTCACAGGTCGTCGGCGCGAGCGGCAACAACCTGCGAGAACGTCGACGCGTCGAGTTCCCGCTCGGGCTGTTCACCTGCGTCACCGGCGTCTCCGGCTCGGGCAAGTCCACGCTGGTCAACGACACGCTGTTCACACACGCCAGCCGAGCATGCTGAACGGCACCGTGCATGGATCCGGCGCCGTGCGAGCGCGTCGAGGGCCTGCGAGCAGATCGACCGCGTCATCGACATCGACCAGAGCCCCATCGGCCGCACGCCGCGCTCGAATCCGGCCACCTACACCGGGCCTGTTCGCGCCCGCTGCGCGAGCTGTTCGCCGCCGTGCCGGAGGCGCGCGCGCGCGGCTACGACGCCGGGCCGCTTCAGCTTCAACGTGAAGGGCGGCCGCTGCGAGGCCTGCCAGGGCGACGGCGTCATCAAGGTGGAGATGCACTTCCTGCCCGACGTCTACGTGCCCTGCGACGTGTGCAAGGGCCAGCGCTACAACCGCGAGACGCTCGAGATCCGCTACCGCGGCAAGAACATCCACGAAGTGCTGGAGATGACCGTGGAGGAAGCGCTGCGCTTCTTCCAGAACGTGCCCGGCGTCGGCTCGGCAAGCTGCAGACGCTGATGGACGTGGGGCTTGTCGTACCTGCAGCCTCGGCCAGAACGCCACCACGCTCTCCGGCGGCGAAGCGCAGCGCGTGAAGCTCGCGCGCGAGCTGGCCAAGCGCGCCACCGGCCGCACTCTCTACATCCTCGACGAGCCCACCACCGGCCTGCACTTCCACGACGTCGCGCAGCTGCTCGACGTGCTGCACCGCCTGCGCGACGAGGGCAACACGGTCGTGGTCATCGAGCACAACCTCGACGTCATCAAGACCGCCGACTGGGTCATCGATCTCGGCCCCGAGGGCGGCGAAGGCGGCGGCACAGCTCGTGGCCACGGGCACGCCCGAGGCCATCGTGGCGAGCGGCTCCTGGACCGGCCGATTCCTCGCCCCGCTGCTGCAGCGTGAGGCCGCAAGCCGCATCAGCGCGGGCCCCGCGCGCCGCGCGGCGGCCCAGACCGGCACCTAGCCGGCGGCAGAGGCGCTTCGCAACGGCCGCAGTCGTGAATCATCGGGTCGCTCACATAAGCAGATGATTTTTAATGACATTACTTGGCTATGAGGCTCGAGTCCCAGGTGCATTGCCACAGCTGCAATGCGATTGCAAATGCGAACCGTTCTCATCCATACTGAAGCCCCATGGATGCTGTTGCCACCCCTGCCGGGTCTTGCCCTGAGATCCGGGCTTCTGTGAGCCTAGCGGCTCTGCCGCCGGGCACGAGCGGCCGCGTGGTCGTGGCGTGGGCAGGCGCGGGCGGAACGGCACTCTCGGCGCTCGAGCGCCGCCTGCTCGAGTTCGGCTTCGTCAGCGGCGAGCACGTCGAGATCCTCGCGCGAGGCGCATGCCCGGGCGGCGATCCGTTCGTGGTGCGCGTGGGCAGACGACGTTCGCGCTGCGGCGTCGCGAGGCGCAGAGCGTCTGGGTGGAACTGCTCCCGCTCCGCACGCGCCCATGAACGCCGCCGCGGCCGCGGCCCGCGCCGCGCGCGCTGAGCCTCTCGCTGATCGGCGTGCCCAACTGCGGCAAGACCGCGCTCTTCAATCGCCTCACCGGCAGCCGCCAGAAAGTCGCCAACTACCCGGGCGTCACCGTCGAGCGCAAGGAAGGCCGGCTTCGTCGGCCCGCGCACCGGCCGCATCTATCCGCGTGCTCGACCTGCCCGGCGCCTACAGCCTCGAGCCCGCCAGCCTCGATGAGGCGATCGCGCGCGACGTGGTGCTCGGCCGCCACGCGAGCGAGCCGCCGCCGGACTGCTGGTGTGCGTGGTCGATGCCACCAACCTGCGGCTCAACCTGCGCCTGGTGCTGGAGCTGAAGCGCCTGGGCCGGCCGCATGATCGTCGCGCTCAACATGAGCGACGTCGCGCGCGCAGCGCGGCTACCAGCTCGACCGCGCGCGCGCTCGAGCAAGAGCTGGGCGTGCCGGTGGTCGAGACCGTCGCGGTGCAGCCAGGCGGCGAACGCGCGCTGCTGGAGGCGATCGACGCCTACGTCTTCGCGCACGCCGCGCTCACGCAGGCGCGCATGCGACCGAGCCGCCTGCGTCGAGCGCTGCCGACATCGAGGCCACGCAGCGCGAGGTGCGCCGCATCCTGCGATGCCATCGGCTATCGCGTGCCGGCGCGCGCTCGCCGCTGCTCGCGCGGCTCGACCGCGTGGTGCTGCAACCCGGTCGCCGGCCCGCTGCTGCTCGCGGTGGTGCTGTTCCTCATGTTCCAGGCGGTGTTCAGCTGGGCCAAGGCGCCGCATGGACCTGATCAAGGCGGGCGTGCAGGCGCCGTCAGCGGCTGGCTCGGCGGGCGCGCTGCCGCCGGGCCCGCTGCACAGCCTGCTGGTCGACGGCGTCATCGCCGGCGCCGGCAGCGTGCTGGTGTTCCTGCCGCAGATCCTGATCCTGTTCTGTCTTCATCCTGGTGCTCGAGGACTCCGGCTACCTGCCGCGCGCCGCGTTCCTGCTCGACCGGCTGATGGGCAGCGTCGGGCTCTCCGGGCGCGCGTTCATCCCGCTGCTGTCGAGCTTCGCCTGCGCCATCCCCGGCATCATGGCCACGCGCACCATCCCCACCGCGCGCGACCGCCTCGCGACCATCATGTCGCGCCGCTCATGACCTGCTCGGCGCGGCTGCCGGTGTATGCGCTGCTGATCGGCGCCTTCATCCCCGCAGCGCAGCGTCGGCTGGTCTTCAACCTGCAGGGGCCTGGTGCTGTTCGCGCTGTACGTCGCCGGCGTCGTCAGCGCGCTGGCGGTCGCCTTCGTGCTGAAGCGCACCGGTGGCGCGCGGCGAGTACCGCGCCGCTGCTGCTGGAGCTGCCCGAGTACCGCCTGCCGCACCTGCGCAACCTGCTGCTCGGCCTGTGGGAGCGCGCCAGGATCTTCCTGACGCGCGTCGGCACCATCATCCTCACGCTGATGGTGGTGCTGTGGTTCCTGGCGAGCTTCCCCGCGCCGCCCGCCGGGCGCCACCGGGCCGGCGATCCAGTACAGCATCGCCGGCATGCTCGGCCGCGGCCTGCAGTACCTGTTCGCGCCGATCGGCTTCAACTGGCAGATCTCGATCGCGCTGGTGCCGGGACTGGCGGCGCGCGAGGTGGCGGTGGGCGCGCTCGGCACCGTGTACGCGATGTCCGGAGCGGCACGCAGGACGTCGCCGGCGCGCTGCTCGCCGATGATCGCGCACAGCTGGAGCGCTCGCGACCGGGCTGTCGCTGCTCGCCTGGTACGTGTTCGCGCCGCAGTGCCTGTCGACGCTCGCCGTGGTGAAGCGCGAGACCAATTCCTGGCGCTACCCGCTCTGATCATGGCGGCGTATCTGTTCGCGCTCGCCTACCTCGGCGCGTTCGTCACCTACCGCGTGGCGCTGGCGCTCGGCGCCGGGGCATCGCGTGAGCGCTGCTGCGTGCAGGCGCTGATGTGCGTGGCGCATCGCTGGCGCGTGAGCGCGCGCCTACAGCATCTGGCGACTCGCGCGCGCACGGCTGCGGCGCTGCGCATGCTTGAAGGCCGCGCACGCGCTGCCCGGGACTGCAGGCACGCCGGCCTGGCATCAGGCGCATGCGAAGAGCGCGCGCACGGCGGCGAAGCTGCGCCGGCCGGCTGCGGCTCCTGAAGCCCCTGCGCGCAACTAGGCGAGCGCGGCTGTCCCGGCAAACTGAAACACCTGGCGCACTTCGCCGTTCACGACGCGCTCCTGGTAACTGCCCTGGGTGTAGCGCGGCGACCACGCGCCGCCAGAAACTCACCGCCGCGGCGTTGCGCAGGTACTCGGTGATCTCCCAGCGCCCGGCGAAGCGCGATTCAGGATGAGCTGCACCGCGGTGCGCCCGATCCCCAGCCGCCGCTGCGGGCGCGGGCGACGAAGAACTCCGCCATGCGGTAATCGACCGGCGGCCTGCCCGCCTGCGGCGCGCCGCGCGCAGCACCATCGCGAAGCCCACGGGCTTCGCGCCTTGCACGATGACCAGCAGGTACGTGTGGAGTCGCCGAACCAGCGCGCGATCTGGTCCGGCTCCCGATGACCGACTTCGCCCAGGCGCGGAAAGATGCCCGGTGTTGAGCGGCGCAGATCGTCCAGATAGTCGCGGTAGACGCTCTCGATCCACAGCCGGTCGCGTCGGTGCGCGCGGGCGTCGCGCACACTGACGGTCACAGTCGAGCCCACCGGTGAATCGGAAGCTTTCGAAACGATTGCGAGCTCCTCGCAAAAACAGAAACGGCCCGGACAGGGCTCTCGCACCTGTCCGGGCCGTTAGAGCCTAGAAGGCTCGAGCAGTATCGGCTAGCGCTGAGCGCGCCCGATTACTGCTTCGGCGCTTCAGCCGGGGCGGCGAGCCGCATCGGCCGGAGGCAGCCTGCGGTCGGAGCAGCCGGCGGTGCCAGCGGCGTCGGCCGCAGCGCAGCCTCGGCAGCCGGAGCAGCCGTCGGCGGCGGGAGCTTCGGCAGCCGGAGGAGCGGCAGTCGGTGCTGGCCGCTTCCTGCTTCGCGCAGGCCGTCAGCATCAGCGCAGCAACGATGGCGCTAAGAGCAAGTTTGGTGTTCATCGATCGGTACCCCGAGAAGCAGAGTTGAGAAAACTAGGGAGACCCGTTTGCGATGGTTTTCCGAATCGCACAACGCGGAGTGAGATTCTATAGACAATTGGAGATTTGAAACTGCCCGCTTAGCTTATGTCGGCTCAAAACGACAGCACGCGCGACTACAATCGCGCCCTGTTGCCACCATCTGGCCATGAGCTTGCCGAGGTACGACGGATGCCGAGTTGCGCGGACGATCTAGCGACCACCTATGCCGCTCACCTCGAAACCATCGTCGCAGCGCGCGTCGCGCGCACTGGAGGCCTCGGGCTTCTCCAGCCTGCTGGTGCACTCCGGCTGCGCCCCGGATGGTGTTCCTGGACGACCAGCCCTACCCCTTCCACGTGAACGCGCCCTTCAAGCTCTGGGCGCCCATCACCGACGTATCCGACAGTTTTATCTACTTCGCGGCCGGCCACCGGCCGCGCATGCTGTTCCACCACCCACGCGACTACTGGCACAAGCCGGCAGACCTGCCCGACGCATACTGGATCCGCCACTTCGAGCTGCACGCCGTGTCAGACCGGCAGCGCCGCGCGCACCCTGCTGCCCGAAGATCTGAGCCGCACGGCCTATCTCGGCGAAGGCTTTCCGGAGCTCGCGGCGTGGGGCGTAGGCGCAACCAATCCCGGCGAGCTGGTCACTCGAATGGATTATGTCCGCGCGGCCAAAACGCCGTACGAGCTCGTGTGCCTGCGCGAAGCCAGCCGCCTCGGCGCGCTGGGCCACGTGGCCGCGCAAAAAGCCTTCTCCGCCGGCGCTTCGGAATACGAGATCGAGCTGGCGTTCATGCAGGCATGCGGCCTGCGCGAGCAGGAGCTGCCGTACAACCCCATCATCGCGCTCAACGCCGGCGCAGCCGTTCTGCACTACCAGATGCTCGAACGGCGGCCCCCGAAAGAGCGGCACTCGCTGCTCATCGACGCCGGCGCCGAGTTCGCCGGATATGCCAGCGACATCACTCGCACCTACTCGCCCGAGGACGCCGACTTCGCCGCGCTGGTGACGGAGATGGACCACGTCCAGCAGGCCCTGTGCACACAGCGTGCGCGCGGGCGTGGACTGGCGAGACGTGCACCTCTCATCGCATCGCCTGATCGCCGAGCTGCTGCACGACTCCGGCATCACCAGATGCGACGCGGACGAAGCGGTGGAGACCGGCCTGTCGAGCGTGTTCCTGCCTCACGGTCTCGGCCACCTGCTCGGCCTGCAGGTGCACGACATAGGCGGCCTCATGAAATCCCCCGAAGGCGGCAGCATTCCCCGCCCCGAAGGCCATCCCTACCTGCGACTCACGCGAGTGCTGGAAGAAAACTTCGTAGTGACGATGGAGCCCGGCCTCTACTTCATCGACCAGCTGCTCGAACACGCTCGCGGCGATCACCGCGGCGCAAAGATCAACTGGAGCCGCGTGGAGCAGTTCAAGCGCTTCGGCGGCATCCGCATCGAAGACAACCTGGCCATCACAGCGAACGGCTGCGAAAACATGACACGCGACGCTTTTGCCTCAATTCAAAGCGCGCCACTGCCAGCACACTAGTACCTCTGCACAGAGACTCTGACGGGTTCTGGATTCACGGATGTGGCGCCTGCGCGGGCGGCGGCTCACTCGAAGAGCTTCTTCGGAGAGCGCGTTCGCAGGCGGCGGCTCACTCGCCGAGGGCCTTGGCGGGGACCGGCCGTAAAAGCCATCCATGGCGGCCTTGTGCAAATGCGTCCCTGCATTTGCACATCCCCGCCAAGGCCCTCGGCGAGCGATCCACCGCTGAAACGTTTTGCCGGTGTGGAGTTCACAACTCCGTTTTCGCGCCGGGGAAGCGAGCAACGCGTTCAGAAGGGTCGCGAGTATCGCGATTGCCTTCGCCGGTGCGTCCGCGAGAGTTACGAGCCAGCGCTGAAGAGTCGCCAGCCTGCACCGGAACATCGCCAACTCGAATTCCCCGGTCGCCTGCTCTCAGCCGTGAGTCCTTCGGCGCCGCGGCAGAAGAGCCAGCCCACGCTCGTAGGTGACGAAGCGAACAACACAGGCAACGAATGCGCCGTCAGGAATCGATAGCGCGGGTTCAGGCTGCGGGCACCAATGCGAAGTGGCGAACTTCACGCTGGCAGAGCCTTTCAGCGGTGGCTCGCTCGAAGAGGACCTTGGCGGGGATGTGCAAATGCAGGGACGCATTTGCACAAGGCCGCCATGGATGGCTTTTACGGCCGGTCCCCGCCAAGGCCCTCGGCGAGTGAGCCGCCGCCTGCGAACGCGATCTCCGAAGAAGCTCTTCGAGTGAGCCGCCCGTGCAGGCGCCGCATCCCTGAGCCCGCGAAAGCGTCAACAGCTGCGTGTCTACGCCGCTCCGCAGACTTCTACTTCTTCGTCAGCAGATTCCGGATGTCTTCCAGCAGTGCCTCGGTCTTGGTCGGCGGCACCGGCACGCTGGGGCTCGGCCGCTTCAGCCGGTTGATCGCCTTGATCACCACGAACAACGCAAACGCGATGATCAGAAACTCGAGCACCGTCTGGATGAACACGCCGTACTTGAGCAGCACGGGCTCGCCCGCCGGATTCGTGCCGAGCGGAAAAGCGAGGTCCTTGAAGTCGACATTGCCGACGGCGAGCCCGATCGGCGGCATGATGACGTCGGCCACCAGCGAGGCCACGATCTTGCCGAACGCAGCGCCGATCACGAAACCGACCGCGAGGTCGATGACGTTGCCCTTCATCGCAAACTCTTTGAATTCCGTTCCGAGGCCCATGGCTGTCTCCCCGAGTCGTTCTTGATGAGCGCGCCGACGGCGCGCCAGCCAGCCTACGGAAACCTCATGACAGGCGCAAACTCACGCGGGCCCCGTTTTCGAGGCAGCGAGCCGCACAACGAAAAACGGGCCCACCAGGGGCCCGTTTTTACGGATCACGAGACAGTCGCCTCAAGCCGCGGCCTTCTTCTTCTTCGGGGCAGCCGACGCTTCAGCAGCCGCAGCGGTTTTGGCCTTCTTCCTGGCCGGGGCACGCTTCTTCTTGCCCTCTTCAGCCGCGGCTTCGGCAGCCCCAGCGGCGGCCGGCCGGTCCACCAGCTGCATCAGCGCCATCGGGGCGGAGTCGCCCGCGCGCGGGGCCAGGTGCAGGATGCGCGTATAGCCACCCGGGCGAGCCCTGAAACGGGGCCCGAGGTCATCGAACAGCTTGGTCACGACGTCGCTGTCACGCAGGCGCGAGAACGCAATGCGGCGGTTGGCCTCGCTGTCCTTCTTGGCGAGCGTGATGAGCGGCTCTACGACGCGGCGAAGCTCTTTCGCCTTCGGCAGCGTGGTGCGGATGGTCTCGTGACGCAGGAGCGAAACGCTCATGTTCCGCAGCATCGCGTGCCGGTGCGGGCTGTTACGTGAGAGCTGGCGGCCTGAAAGATGGTGACGCATTGGAAAACCCTTGAGCTACTCATGGCCTGCGGCCAGGATTCAACGGGGCCGCAGCGGCCCCGTACATCTATCGGCGCGAAACGCGCCGAAAAAACTACATCACGTCGCGTTCTTCGTCGTGCTTGAGGCCCGCGGGCGGCCAGCCTTCCAGCCGCATGCCGAGCATGAGGCCGTGGCTCTGGAGCACTTCCTTGATCTCGGTGAGCGACTTCTTGCCGAGATTCGGCGTACGCAGCAGCTCGACTTCCGTGCGCTGCACGAGATCGCCGATGTAGTGAATGTTCTCGGCCTTGAGGCAGTTCGCGCTACGAACGGTGAGCTCGAGCTCGTCGACCGGGCGCAGCAGGATCGGGTCGAACTGCATCTCGGAGACCTTGGAGGCGGCTTCTTCCTCGCCCTGCAGGTCGACGAACACCGAGAGCTGGTCTTTCAGGATGCTGCCGGCGCGGCGGATGGCTTCTTCCGGGTCGATGGTGCCGTTCGTCTCGATGTCGATGACGAGCTTGTCGAGGTCGGTGCGCTGCTCGACACGGGCCGCGTCAACGGAATACGTGACGCGACGGACAGGCGAGAACGACGCGTCGAGCTGCAGGCGGCCGATGGGGCGGGTCTGCTCTTCGAACACGGCGCGCTGCACTGCCGGGCGGTAGCCGCGGCCGCGCTCCACGCGCAGGGTCATGTTGAGCTCGCCGGCCTTGGTGAGGTTGGCGATGACGAGATCGGGGTTCACGACTTCGATGTCGTGATCCATCTGGATGTCGCCGGCCGTCACGGGCCCTGGGCCCTTCTTGTGGAGGCGCAGCTCGGCGCTGTCGCGCGTGTGCATGCGCAGAGCCACGAGCTTCAGGTTCAGCAGGATGTCGACGACATCTTCCTGAACGCCCTCGATGCTCGTGTACTCGTGCAGCACGCCATCGATCTCCACTTCGGTGATGGCGCTGCCCGGCATGGAGGAGAGCAGCACGCGGCGCAGGGCGTTGCCGAGCGTATGGCCAAAGCCGCGCTCGAACGGCTCGATGACCACACGCGCCTGGCGCGGGGCAACGGGCTGCACCTTCACCACACGGGGCTTCAAGAATTCTGCGACTGAACCCTGCATTGCACGCTCACTTTGCCAGCAGAACGCCGGCGTCTAGGCGAGGCACGAAGCCTCGCGTAGTGATCTTCCGATTACGAACAGGCGAGGCGCCCGGACCATGCCCGGGCGCCTCGCTCAAACCAGTCAAATTACTTCGAGTAGAGCTCGATGACGAGGTTCTCGTTGATGTCGGGCAGGATCTCGTCCCGCGCCGGCACCTGACTTGAACACGCCCCGGAACTCCTTGTCGTTCACTTCCACCCAGTCGGGAAAGCCGACCTGCTGGGCCACGGTCAGCGCGCCCTGGATGCGCAGCTGCTTGCGGGCCTTCTCACGGATCTGCACGACGTCGCCGGCCTTCACCTGGTACGAGGCGATGGTGACCACCTGCTCGTTCACCTGGATCGACTTGTGGCTCACCAGCTGGCGCGCCTCGGCACGCGTGGCCGCGAAACCCATGCGGTAGACGACGTTGTCGAGGCGGCACTCGAGCAGCTTCAGCAGGTTCTCTCCCGTGGCGCCCTGGCGGCGCGCGGCTTCGGTGTAGTAGTTGCCGAACTGACGCTCGAGCACGCCGTACATGCGGCGAAGCTTCTGCTTCTCGCGCAGCTGCAGGCCGTAGTCGGATAATCGGGTGCGACGCTCACCTTTCAAGCCGCCCGGCGGCACGGTGAACTTGCACTTGTTTTCCAGGGGCCTCGCGCCGCTCTTCAGGAACAGGTCCGTGCCCTCGCGACGAGCGAGTTTGCAGGTGGGACCGGTGTAACGCGCCATTGAGAAGCTCTCCTGACCTTAAACGCGACGCTTTTTCGGAGCGCGGCAGCCGTTGTGCGGGATGGGAGTGACGTCCGAGATGCTCGTGATCTTCAGGCCGGCCCCGTTCAATGCCCGCACCGCCGATTCACGGCCGGGGCCGGGGCCCCCGACACGCACTTCGACGTTCTTCACGCCATGTTCCATCGCAGCCTTGCCGGCCTTCTCGGCGGCAACCTGCGCTGCGAACGGCGTGGACTTTCTCGAGCCGCGGAAACCGCAGCCGCCCGAGGTGGCCCAGGACAGGGTGTTTCCCTGCCGGTCCGTAATCGTGATGATGGTGTTGTTGAAAGAGGCATGAACGTGCGCGATCGCATCGAGAACGTTCTTGCGTGCCTTCTTCGCCTTCTTCTGCCCGCCAGCAGCGCCCGAAGCCTGTGATTTCTGCTCAGCCATATCTATGCCTTATGCCTTACCCGGCGGTGCGCCGAGCTTGACCGCCTGTTTGCGCGGGCCCTTGCGGGTGCGCGCGTTGGTGCGCGTACGCTGGCCACGCACCGGCAGGCCGCGCCGATGGCGAATGCCGCGATACGAGCCCAGGTCCATGAGGCGCTTGATGTTCATGGACACCTCGCGACGCAGGTCTCCCTCGACGGGAAACTTCGCGATCAGCGAGCGGATCTGGGTGACCTCCGAGTCGGTCAGATCCTTCACCTTGGTGGTGGGGTCGATGCCCGCGGCGACGCACAGGTTGCGCGCGCGGGACCGCCCAACGCCATAGATGTGGGTCAAGCCGACCCACAGGTGCTTGTTCATCGGGATGTTGATACCGGCAATGCGTGCCATGTTTCTCTAGCCTCGCCGCGAATTACGCGCCGAAAAACGCGCGATTGTACGGATATTCATGGGCTGCGCCCAACTTTCAACGGGCCTCGCGCAGAGCGCGACCCCCGTACCTGTAGCCTCGGAACTCAAGATCAGGGCCATTGGTGCCCTAGCCCTGGCGCTGCTTGTGGCGCGGATCCGTACAGATCACGTACACCACGCGCCGCCGGCGCACGACCTTGCAGTTCTTGCAGATTTTCTTTACGGACGGACGAACCTTCACAACAAACCCTCCTCAACCACCCGCTCCGCCACGGCCTGTGCCGAGCAGATTCGCCTTCTTGAGCAGGCTCGGGTACTGGTGCGACATCTGATGCGCCCGCAGCTGCGCCATGAAGTCCATCACCACGACTACGACGATGAGCAGCGACGTGCCACCGAACTGGAACGGCACCCCCTGTTTGGCAATCAACCACTCGGGCAGCAAGCACACGGCCGTCACGTAGAGCGCGCCCCACAGCGTCAGGCGCGTGAGCACCTTGTCGATGTATTCGGCGGTCTGCTGGCCGGGGCGCAGGCCCGGAATGAAAGCGTTCGACTTCTTCAGGTTGTCGGCCGTGTCGCGGGCGTTGAACACGAGGGCCGTATAGAAGAAGCAGAAGAAGAGGATCAGCAGGGCGTAAATGACCAGGTGCAGCGGCTGGCCGTAGCCCAGCGCCGTGGCCAGGCTCTGCAGCAGCTGCCCGACGCCCGACTGGTTACCCTGGCCGGCGAACCCCGCAATGGTCGCCGGGAAGAGCAGCAGGCTCGAGGCGAAGATCGGCGGGATGACGCCCGACATGTTGAGCTTGAACGGGATGTGGCTGGTCTGCCCCGCATACATGCGGCGGCCCACCTGGCGCTTCGCGTAGTTCACCGCGATGCGGCGCTGCGCGCGCTCCACGAACACTACGAACGCCGTCACGGCCACCACGATGATGATGAGGGCGAGGGCGAAGGGGCCCGACATCTCACCGCTGCTGACCATGCCGGCGGTGTTGCCAATCGCGCCGGGCAGGCCCGCCACGATGCCGGCGAGAATGAGCATCGAGATGCCGTTGCCGATGCCGCGCTCGGTGATCTGCTCACCGAGCCACATCAGGAACATCGTCCCGGTAGTCATGGTGAGCGTGGCCGTGAACAGCCAGTGGAAGCCGGTAGTGAGCGTGAGCCCGTTGTTCTGCAACGCGACGGCGGCGGCGAACGACTGGAAGGCACCGAGCACCACCGTGAGGTAGCGCGTGTATTCCGTGAGCTTGCGCCGGCCCGACTCGCCTTCCTTACGCAGCTCCATGAACTGCGGGACGATCATTCCCATCATCTGGATGATGATCGACGCCGAGATGTAGGGCATGACGCCCATGGCGAAGATGGACAGGCGCTCGAGCGCGCCGCCGGTGAACATGTTCACGACGCCGAAGATGGTATTCGACTGGTCCTGGAAGAACCGCGCCACTTCGATGGGGTTGATGCCCGGCGTCGGGATGAACGTGCCGATGCGATAGACGACCAGCGCGCCAATCAGGAACAGCAGGCGGCCGCGAATCTCCCCGAAACGGGCCGCGTCGCCGAGACCGGCGGTCGGACTGCTCACTGAAGAAGAGGTGGCCACGTTCGCTGCTTACCTTGCTCGCGCCTTACTCTTGAAAAGAGCCGCCGGCCGCTTCAATGGCCGCGCGCGCACCCTTGGTGGCGCCGATGCCCTTCAGCGTGACGGCCTTCGTCACTTCACCCGACAGCACGACCTTCGCCTGCTCCGTGAACACCGGCACCACGCCGGCCTTCTTCAGGGCATCGAGGTCGATGACGGCCGCGTCCACCTTGCCGAGCTCGGAGAGCCGCACTTCGGCGCGCGTGGCCTTCATCTTGGAGCGGAAGCCCACCTTCGGCAGGCGACGCTGCAACGGCATCTGGCCGCCTTCGAAGCCAACCTTATGGTAGCCGCCTTTGCGGGCGCGCTGACCCTTGACGCCGCGGCCGCAGGTCTTGCCCTGGCCGGCGGAGGCGCCGCGTCCAACGCGAAGCCGCGAGTGCCTGGAGCCACGTGCCGGCTTGAGTGTGTTCAGTTGCATCACTTTGCTGATTCCTGAAACTGTGGGTCGATCCAGCGGGCGTCAGCCCGCCTTCTCCACCTTCAGCAGGTGGGTCGCGGTGTTCATCATGCCGCGATTCTCGGGGGTGTCTTTCACCGTGACCGACTGATTGAGCTTGCGCAGACCCAGGCCACGAACCGAGGCCCCGATGTTCGCGAGCTGCCCGTGGATGCTCCTGACGAGCGTCACCTTCACTTGACCTGCCATGCGCCTTATCCTGTGATCTCTTCGAGAGTCTTGCCGCGCTTGGCCGCGATGTCGTCGGGCGAACGGATCGCCGCGAGCGCACCGATGGTGGCACGCACCACGTTGATGGGATTGCGCGAGCCGTAGCTCTTCGCGAGCACGTTGCGCACGCCGGCGCACTCGAGCACCGCGCGCATGCCGCCGCCGGCGATGACGCCCGTGCCGTCGGAAGCGGGCTGCATGAGCACGCGCGTGGCGCCGTGCGAGCCCTTGATGGCGTAGTGCAGGGTCTCGTTCTTCAGGCTCACGTTGATCAGCTGCTTGCGCGCCTGCGCCATCGCCTTGGAGATGGCGACCGGCACTTCGCGCGCCTTGCCGAAGCCGTAGCCGACGCGGCCTGCGCCGTCACCGACCACCGTCAGCGCCGTGAAGCCGAACTGGCGGCCACCTTTCACGACTTTCGCCGTGCGATTGACCGCGACGAGTTTCTCGGTGAACTCATCGGAGGACTGCGGCTTGTCGATTCTTGCCATATAACTTACCTATTGAGGCCAGTACTTGAGGACCAGGGGCCTGCTTAGAACTCGAGCCCGGACTCGCGCGCGGCATCCGCCAGCGCCTTCACGCGTCCGTGATATCGGAAACCGGAGCGATCGAACGCCACCTTCGTGACGCCTGCGGCCTTGGCCCGCTCGGCAATGGCGCGGCCGACGGCCTTGGCGGCCTCGACGTTGCCCGTGAACTTCAGGCCTTCCTTCACCGCGGTCTGCACCGTCGAGGCGGCCGCGATGACCTTGGCGCCCTGCGCATCCGTGAGCTGCGCGTAGATGTGGCGCGGAGTCTTGTGGACGCTCAGGCGTGCCACGTCCAGGTTGCGGATGTGCGCCCGGGTCTTCACTGCGCGGCGCAAGCGCCGCTCTTTCTTTCGGATCGTCATGTGGGCGGCCTTACTTCTTCTTGCCTTCCTTCAACTCGATCTTCTCGCCCGCGTAGCGCACGCCCTTGCCCTTGTAGGGCTCCGGCGGACGCACATCGCGGATCTCGGCGGCTACCTGGCCGACTTTCTGCCGGTCGATGCCCTTCACGAGAATTTCCGTCTGGCTCGGCGTCTCGATGGTGATGCCCTCGGGAACGTCGTAGTTGACGGGGTGCGAGAAGCCGAGCGTCAGGTTCAACACCTTGCCCTGCACGGCTGCGCGGAAACCGACACCCTGCAGCTCGAGCTTGCGCTCGTAGCCCGTGGTGACGCCCGTGACCATGTTCGCGATGTGAGCGCGCGTGGCGCCGGCCTGCACGCGCACGCCGTCGTTCGCGTATTTCACGGTCAGCGTCTTGCCGTTCTGCTCGACCGACACGCCGGTCTTCAGCGGCAGGCTCAAGCTACCCCTGGCGCCCTTGATCGTCACGCCTTCCGCGGCGATGGCGGCGCTCACGCCCTGCGGCAGGTCGATGATTCGGTTTGCAACTCGCGACATGGCTTCTTACAGCCTCCGGCTGGGGTTCAACGGGGATTCGCGCAAAGCCGCGAACCCCGTACGGTAACAGCGCGAAGCGCGCTGGAGGACTACGCCACGATGCATAGAACCTCCCCGCCCTGGCCAATGGAACGGGCCTGCTTGTCGGTCATCACGCCCTTGGGGGTCGAGACGATGACGGTGCCCATGCCACCCAGCACCTTCGGCAATTCGTCCTTGCCACGATAGATGCGCAGGCCGGGCCGCGAGACGCGCTCGAGGCGGTCGATCACGGGCCTGCCTTCGTAATACTTCAGGCCGATGGTGAGCGTGGCCTTGCCGTCCTCGTTGCCGAGGCGGAAGTCTTCCACGTAGCCCTCGTCCTTCAGCACGCGGGCAATGGCGGTCTTCACCTTGGAAGAGGCCATGCTCACTTCGGTCTTGCGGGCCACCTGCGCATTGCGGATGCGGGTCAGGAGATCTGCAATGGGATCGGTCATGCTCATGCCGCGTTCCTCACCAGCTCGCCTTCGACACGCCCGGAATCTCGCCGCGGTTCACCACTTCGCGCACCTTCACGCGCGCCAGTCCGAACTTGCGGTACACGCCACGGGAACGGCCCGTGATTGCGCAGCGGTTGCGCTGACGCGTGGCGCTGGCATCACGCGGCTGCGACTGCAGCTTCGCCTGCGCCGTCGCGCGCGCTTCCGGGGAGGAGCGGGGGCTACGGATCAGCTCTTTGAGCTGAGCGCGCTTCGCCGCGTATTTCTTCACGATCCCCGCGCGACGCTTCTCGCGCTCGACCATGCTCGTCTTCGCCATAACGGTCTCTATTTCCTGCAGTACTTCCGGAACGCTTATTTCCGGAACGGGAAGTTGAAAGCTTCGAGCAATGCTCGTCCCTGCTTGTTGTCGCTCGCCGTCGTCGTGATGGTGATGTCCATTCCCCGGATCTGGTCGATCTGGTCGTACTGGATCTCGGGGAAAATGATCTGTTCCTTCACGCCGAGGCTGTAGTTACCGCGGCCATCGAACGAGCGGGGCGACACGCCACGGAAGTCGCGGATGCGCGGCATCGCGATATTGACGAGGCGGTCCAGGAACTCGTACATGCGCTCGCCCCGCAGGGTGACCATGCAGCCCACGGCAAGGCCCGCGCGCAGCTTGAACGTCGCGATCGCCTTCTTGGACTTGGTGATCTGCGGCCTCTGGCCGGTGATCTTGGTGAGGTCGGCCACCGCCGCATCCATCACCTTGCGGTCTGCCACCGCCTCGCCCACGCCCATGTTCACCGTGATCTTGGTGATACGCGGCACCTGCATGACGTTCGCCACACCCAAGTCCTGCTTGAGCTTGGGGATGATCGTGCTGCGGTATGTATCGAATAGCCTGGCTGCCATGACTTTATCTCTTGTGACGCGCTCTACGCGTCCAGCATCTCGCCGTTCGACTTGAAGAAGCGCACCTTCTTGCCGTCCGCGAGGGTCTTGTAACCGATGCGATCGGCGCGCTTGGCGCCGCTGTTCCAGATGGCCACCTTGCTCACGGCGAGGGGCATCTCCTTCTCGATGATGCCGCCCGGCACGTTGGCCTGCTGGTTCGGCTTCTGGTGCTTCTTCACCTTGTTCACGTTCTCGACCAGCACGCTGCCGTTCGCGAGAACCTTCAGCACCTGACCCTGCCGGCCCTTGTCGCGGCCGGACAGCACGACCACCTGGTCGCCCTTTTTAATCTTGCTCACAGGACCTCCGGGGCCAGCGAGATGATCTTCATGAACTGCACCGTGCGCAGCTCGCGCGTCACGGGCCCGAAGATGCGGGTGCCGATCGGCTCGAGCTTGTTGGTGAGCAGCACGGCCGCGTTGCCGTCGAAGCGGATGAGCGAGCCATCCTGACGGCGAACACCGCGACGGGTGCGAACGACGACGGCGTCGTACACCTCGCCCTTCTTCACCTTGCCGCGCGGAATGGCGTCCTTCACGCTGACCTTGATGACATCGCCAACCTGCGCGTAGCGCCGGCGGGTGCCACCAAGCACCTTGATGCACATCAAAGTGCGGGCGCCGCTGTTGTCGGCGGCATTGAGCAGAGTGCGCAACTGAATCATGGCTCGACCCTTCTTACGCTGCTCTTCAGGCGCCCGCGCGCACGACGACTTTCAGCAGCTTCCACGACTTGCGCCGGGAAAGCGGGCGGCACGGGGCAATCTGCACCGTATCGCCTTCCTTCGCCTCACCGTTCTCGTCATGCGCGAGGAGCTTGGTGGTGCGACGGATGAACTTGCCGTACATCTCGTGACGGACCAGCCGCTCGATTTCCACAGCGACCGTCTTCTGCATCTTCGTGCTGACCACGCGACCCGTGAGGGTGCGCTGGCCTTTGGCTTCTGCGGCGTTGGTTTGTTCCGCGCTCATTTCTTCACTCCGGCGCTCTTCATTTGCGCCTCGCGCGCGACGGTCTTCAGCCGCGCGATGTTCTTACGCACCCTGCCGAACTGGTCGGGCTTCACGGCCTGACCGGTGGCGCGCTGCAGGCGCAACGCAAACTGCTCTTTGCGCAGCTTCAGCAGCTCCTCGTGGAGCTCCTCGGGTTTCTTCGTGCGCAGCTTCTCAACAGCGGCGGCTATCTTCGCGGTAGCCATCAGCGCACCTGCCTCTTCACGAACATGGTGGACACGGAGAGCTTGGAGCCGGCGAGGCGAAACGCTTCGCGTGCCGTGGCCTCATCCACGCCTTCCATTTCAAACAGGACCTTGCCGGGCTGGACCCTGGCGACCCAGTACTCGACGTTGCCCTTGCCGCTGCCCATGCGGACTTCCAGCGGCTTCTTGGTGATCGGCACATCCGGGAACACCCGGATCCAGATCTGGCCGCCGCGTTTCACCGAGCGGGCCATGGCACGACGGGCCGCTTCGATCTCGCGCGCCGTCATGCGGGCGCGGCTCGTGGCCTTCAACCCGAATTCGCCGAACGCCACGTGGCTGCCGCGCACGGCGAGCCCGGTGTTACGGCCTTTGAACTGTTTGCGATATTTGGTGCGCTTGGGCTGCAGCATGGGAATCTACTTTAGGCCGTGGGTTGCTCGACGGAAGCCGCGACCGGCGCAGGCGCCGGGGCGCCCTCGCCCGCTTCACCCGTGGCGACCGGCTGGTCGACCGCCGGCTTCTCGAACACTTCACCCTTGAAGATCCACACCTTCACGCCGATGACGCCGTAGGTGGTGCGGGCTTCGGAAATACCGTAGTCGATGTCCGCGCGGAACGTGTGCAGCGGAATGCGGCCTTCGCGGTACTGCTCCGTGCGCGCGATCTCCGAGCCGTTCAGGCGGCCCGATACGCGCACCTTCACGCCCAGGGCGCCGCTGCGCATGGTGCTCATCACGGCGCGCTTCATGGCGCGGCGGAACATCACGCGCTTCTCGATCTGCTGCGCGATGCTGTCGGCGACCAGCTTCGAGTCGAGCTCGGGCTTGCGGATCTCGGCGATGTTGAGGCGCACGTCGTTGAAGGCCATGCCGAGCATGCGCGCCGTCTCCTGGCGCAACTTCTCGATGTCCTCACCCTTCTTGCCGATGACGATGCCCGGACGCGCGGTCTGGATGGTGATGTTCACCTTCTTCGCGGCGCGCTCGATGTGAATGCGGCTGACGGACGCATCCTTCAGGCGCGTGGTCAGGAACTCGCGCACGCGGTAGTCCGTGTGCACGTTCGCCGGGAACTGTTTCTTGCTGGCGTACCACTTCGAGATCCAGTCCCGGGTGATGCCGAGGCGTATGCCTAGCGGGTTTGTTTTCTGACCCATGCGTCAATCCTTCTTGCCGTCGCTCACGGCGACGGTGATGTGACTGTTGCGCTTCACGATGCGTGTGCCGCGGCCCTTGGCGCGAGCGGCGAAGCGCTTCAACTGCGGGGCCTCGTCCACGAAGATGCGCGAGACCTTGAGGTCGTCGACGTCGAGACCGGCGTTCTCACGCGCGTTCTCCACGGCCGACCACAGAACCTTGTAGACGATCTTCGCGCCCTTCTTGGGCATGAACTTCAGCGTCGAGAGCGCGTTGCCGGCGGCCTGGCCGCGCACGGTGTCGGCGACGAGCCGGCACTTCTGCGGCGAGATGCGCGCGTAGCGGAGTTTTGCGGTGACTTCTGCCATGGCTTCCTCAGCTCGACGACTCGACCTTGCGGTCGCCGGAATGCGTCTTGAACGTGCGCGTCGGCGCGAACTCGCCGAGCTTGTGACCGACCATGTTCTCGCTGATCAGCACCGGAATGTGCTGGCGGCCGTTATGGATGGCGATCGTGAGGCCGACCATCTCGGGCACCACCATCGAGCGGCGCGACCAGGTCTTGATCGGCTTGCGGTCGTTCCTGGCCTGCGCCACCTGCACCTTCTTGGTGAGGTGCAGGTCGACGAACGGGCCTTTTTTCGTTGAACGCGGCATTGAGTGCTCTCTTACCGAATCTTGTTGCGGCGGCGCTGGACGATCATGCTGTCCGTGCGCTTGTTGTGGCGGGTCTTCAGGCCCTTGGCATTCTGGCCCCACGGTGAAACCGGGTGCGGGTTGCCCTGGCCAGGCTTACCTTCGCCGCCACCGTGAGGGTGATCGACCGGGTTCATCGCAACACCGCGCACCGTCGGGCGCACGCCGCGCCAGCGCATCGCGCCTGCCTTGCCGTAGCTGCGCAGGTTGTGCTCGTCGTTGCTCACTTCGCCGATGGTGGCGCGACAGTCGATGTGAACCTTGCGGGTCTCACCGGACTTCAAACGCAGGTAGGCGTAAATGCCTTCGCGCGCGGTATACGACACGGAGCTGCCGGCGCTGCGCGCGAGCTGGCCGCCCTTGCCGGGCTTCATCTCCACGTTATAGACGATGGAGCCGACCGGCACATGACGCAGCGTCATGGCATTGCCGGACTTGATGGGAGCATCGGAGCCCGAGCGAATGTCGTCGCCGGGCTTCATGCCCTTGGCGGCGATGATGTAGCGGCGCTCGCCATCGACATACTTCACGAGCGCGATGTGCGCCGTGCGGTTCGGGTCGTACTCCACGCGCTCGACGACGCCGGCGATGCCGTCCTTGTCGCGCTTGAAGTCGATGACGCGATATTTCTGGCGCGAGCCACCGCCGATGTGGCGTGTGGTCATGCGGCCGGAGTTGTTACGCGCGCCAGTCCTGTTCTGGTGCGTGGTCAGAGGCGCGAACGGGTCACCCTTATAGAGGTGCGACCGGTCGATCTTGATCACCGTGCGCGTGCCCGGCGACGTGGGCTTCATCTTGATGAGGGCCATGGTCTTCTCCTACGAGGCTTACGCCTTCGCCCTCGCTTCGTAGTCGATGGCCTGACCCTTCGCGAGGCTCACGTACGCCTTCTTCCAGTCCTGCGTGCGGCCGGCGACCTTGCCGAAACGGCGGGCCTTGCCCGGCTCGTTCACGACCTGCACGCCCGTCACCTTCACTTCGAACATCAGCTCCACGGCAGCCTTGATGTCGGGCTTGGTGGCGTTGCGCTTCACGCGGAACGTGTACTGGTTGTGGTTCTGCATCGCGGTCGCCGTCTTTTCGGTGACGTGCGGGGCGATGAGCACATTCATGAGCTGTTCGCGGTTCACTGCAGCCGCTCCTCGAGCATCTTCACGGCGCCGACGGTGGCGAGCACCTTGTCGTAGCTCGCAAGACTCAGCGGGTTCAGGCGCGCCACTTCGATCACTTCCACGTGCGGAAGATTGCGGGCGGCCAGGAAAAGCTTCTCGTCGAGCGCTTCGACGACGATGAGCACGTTCGACAGCGCCCACTTGTCGAGCTGGCTCGCGAGCAGCCTGGTCTTCGGCGCTTCGAGCGGGATGTCGTTGGCGACCAGCAGCCGCTCGGTGCGCGCGAGCTCCGACAGCATGGACATGATGGCGCCGCGATACATCTTGCGGTTCACCTTCTGCTCGAAGCTGCGGGGCTTCGCGGCGAACGCGCGACCACCGCCAACCCAGATGGGGCTGCGGCTGGAACCGGCGCGCGCCTGGCCCGTGCCCTTCTGTGCGTGCGGCTTTCTGCCGCCGCCGCGCACTTCCGCGCGAGTCTTCTGCGCCTTGGTGCCGGCACGGCCGGCATTGCGATACGCCGTGATGACCTGGTGCACGAGGGCTTCGTTGAATTTCTGGCCGAAGGCGGCGTCAGAAACCTGCAGCTCCGCGCCGCCGTTGACGATTTTCAGTTTCATGGCGGGCTACCTCGTCACGAGCTGCGCTCGGGATTCAACGGGGATTCGCTTCGCGAACCCCGTACGGATAGCGGCGCTACGCGCCGAGCGAGACAGGGTCATCACTTCTTACCTGCCTTTCCGGGGTTCGGGGCCTTGCCGGCGACCGCCTGCTTCAGCGGCACGACGACCTTGCGGGTGGCGCGGCGCGCGGCCTTGAGCGACGGACGCACGAGCACCTCACCGCCCTCGGAACCGGGCACGGCACCGCGGATCAGGAGCAGGTTGCGCTCGAGATCCACTTCAACCACGCGCAGGTTCTCGGTGGTGACGCGATCGGAACCCATGTGGCCCGACATGCGCTTGCCCAGGAACACGCGGCCGGGAGTCTGGCGCTGGCCGATGGAGCCCGGGGCGCGATGCGACAGCGAGTTACCGTGCGTCTTCATGCCGCCCGCGAAGTTGTGACGCTTGATGGTGCCGGCGAAGCCCTTGCCGATGGTGGTGCCCGTGACATCCACCTTGGCGCCGACCTTGAAGAAGTCGGCCTTGATCTCGCTGCCGGCCTTCAGGTCGTCGCCTTCTTTCGCGGCGAGGCGGAACTCGACGAGCGCACGGCCCGGAGCAACGCTCGCCTTGGCGAAATGACCGGCGGCGGCCTTCGAGAGCAGAGACTGGCGACGCTCGCCATACGTGACCTGCACGGCACGGTAGCCGTCCTTGTCAGCGGTCTTCACTTGAGTGACGCGGTTCGGCAGAACCTCGACCACGGTAACGGGGATGGTTTCACCCGCTTCCGTGAACACTCGCGTCATGCCGCGCTTGCGGCCGACTAAGCCGATTGCCATTAGCAAATTCCTCTACACGGCCCCGCGCTACGATTGGCGCGTGGCTACTCACGGGCTGCGCCCGGGATTCAACGGGGATCGCTACGCGACCCCGTACGGATAACGGCGCTACGCGCCGAATAAAGCCCTGGTCCACGTGAGAAGCGCGCGACGAAGAATTCGTCACGCGACGCTCGAGTGGTCTTGGACCTCGATGCTCGCCCCGTACTCAACACGGGTCCGAGCGGATCCAACCTCGCCCGATGCCGCATTTGCGGCCCGCCTCAGATTTTGTCCTGGGGCGAAAAGGGCGCGAAGTGTACACAGCGCCTATCCGCGGTACAACACCTTGGACAGATGAATTTGCATGGATTCGCTGATTGTTCTTCTGAGGCTCACCTGACGCTGTAGCCGCGGGCCTCGAGGCAGGCGGTCTGGGCGCGCAGGTAATCGGCACGCCTGGCGCTGGCCTGGGACTCTTCCACGCCGCCCAGGGGCTGGGTCGGGTCGAAGCCGCTCTGGCTCGCGGCCCAGCTGTGGCATTCATATCGGTCCTTCGACTGCTGCTCTTCGCTCTGGCCGTTCTTCGGGTAGATGAAGAGGTCGCTCTGGGCGCCTGTGGACTGGGTGGTGCTGGCGTCAGACTCCGGCGGCGGCTCGGAAACCTCGTATTCGCGGCGGTCTGGGCGATAGCGGTAGTAAACGTCGTCGCCGTAGTAGTAGGGGGCGCCGCGATACCAGACTGTCGTATAGAAAGGCGGAAGCAACGGCACGTAGAGGCCGATGGCGGGCCTTACGACCACGAAGCCAGCCCTGCCCGGGCGGTACCAGATTCCCTGGTGATAGTAGTAAGGCGTGCTGCGATAACGCACGGTGACATACCCCCGCGGCAGCACGCCCACGGCGTAGCCACGCGGCGGGTAGTAGTGGTTGTGACCGAACCGGTGGTCGAGCACGTAACCGCGGGAGTCGCGGCGGATGTCCTGGCGATTGTCCCTGCGGTCGTCACGCCGATCGTCGCGGCGATCGCTGCGGCGGCCATCGCGGCGATCGTCCCGGTTGTCTTCCCGGTTGTGCATGCGATTGATTGCGCCCGTGCCTTCGGCGTGGGCGAACGCGGGTACCAGCGCCGCCGCGAAAAGCAGTGCGAGGGCCGAATGTTTCATATGTGCGTCAATACGGGTGGAAAACATCGTTATCTCACTTCACCGTGTAGCCACGGCCTTCAAGACAAGCGGTCAGGGCGCGGCGATAGTTGCCCGCCTGAGCCTCGAGTTTCGCCAGGCGTTCGCTATCGCGCCGGTCGTAGCGGCTCTGAATCTGCCTGGCCCGCTCTTCTCGCTGGGCATCTGAAGCGGCGCCGGCGGCACCACCCAGAATGGCGCCACCCACCGCGCCGGCAGCCGCGTCGTGCGGGCCGGCAATCACCGCCCCGACCACCGCACCTGTGATGGCGCCGGCGGCGGTGTCGCTGCCCGAGGGCGGCATCGGAACCACTTCGACGCGTTGATGAGGGGCCAGCGAAGTCTGGCTGGGGTCGAACCCACTTTGCTTCACGCCCCACAGATAGCACTCGTAGCGGTCTCGGGAGAGCCGCTCCGGGCTCTGGCCGGCGTTGGGGTAGACGTACACCTGCGTCGTCACTGGCTGCGCAGCGGGCACTGGCTCGGGCGGTGGGACCGTTCGGGCCCTGGGCGGCGGGCCGCGACGCGCGGGTGGCGAATCCACGCAGGCGGACAAGACCAGCGTCAACGCCATCGCCAGCATCAGGGCGGCAGAGAGTCGGACGGCGGGAGACAGGTTGATCGGCACGGATCGGGCGGGGCGGGCTGAAGCGTGTTGCACGGTTGGTTTTCCTCGTGCCGCGGTAGAGCGCCGGGCAGCACGATCTGTTGACTGGTCCAGACGTCGATTTGTTTTTGCGCGGACGTAATACGGCCGGGCTGTGGTCGACGTTCGGCGGTTTCGTAACACTTTGCAAGACGTCGGCGACAGGTCGTGCCCGGCAGCCGCACCGGTTTCGCAGTGTCGCCATCGCAGTCTTTACAGCACTGCTCGGGCTAAGTTAGTTTTCCCGCCGCCATGATGTTCACGATCAAGCGCACGAAAAAATCCAGGAAGCCCTTCGGTGGGGTTCTTGAGGTGCGCGCGCGCTGACGTAAAGATCTGGCAACGCGAATCTCGAGGCCCCGCCGGGAAACCGACGGGGCCTTTTTCGTTCTGGGCGCCCGTCTTCCCGGAGGGACCTCGGTTTTTCCTCCGGCGCGAAGCGCCGCTATCCGTACGGGGTTTCGCGCTCTGCGCGACACCCCGTTGAACCCCGGGCGCAGCCCGTAAGAATGGAGACCCTGCATGTCATCCGCACAAGCCGCTGGCCAGCTCAGCCGCCTGCCCGCCAAGCCTGTTATCGCCGTGGTTGGCGCGACGGGCGCCGTCGGCGTCGAAATCCTCAACTGCATCGAGAAGCGCAACTTCCCTTACTCGGAGATTCGCGCGCTCGCCTCGGCACGCTCGGCCGGCAAGCAGCTGCCGTTCGCGGGCAAGACCGTCACGGTGACGCAGCTCAACGAGCAGTCGTTCGATGGCGTGCACCTCGCGCTGTTCTCCGCTGGCGGCGCAACGTCGCGCAAGTACGCCCCCATTGCGACGGCGCGCGGCGCGGTGGTGGTGGACAACTCATCCGCATTCCGCATGGACGATGGCGTGCCGCTCGTCGTGCCGGAGATCAACCCACAAGCCATGGCGGGGCACCACGGCATCATCTCGAACCCCAACTGCGCGGCCATCATCTCGATCACGCCGCTGTGGCCCATACACAAGCTGAACCCCATCCGGCGGCTCATCATCTCCACCTACCAGGCGGCCTCGGGCGCAGGCGCGGCCGCGATGGAAGAGCTGCTCGAATCCACGCGCGCGAGCCTCGAAGGGCGCGAGTATCAGCAGAAGGTGCTGCCGCATCCTTACGCGTTCAATCTCTTCAGCCACAACACCAAAGTGGACCCGCAGACGGGGTACAACGACGAAGAGGCGAAAGTCATCGCGGAAGCGCGCAAGATTTTCGGCGAGCCCAACCTCGCGGTTTCCGCCACCTGCGTGCGCGTGCCGGTGTTGCGAGCTCACAGCGTGTCGCTCACGTTCGAGTGTGGGCGGCCGATTTCACCGGATGAAGTTCGCAGGATTCTCGCGACCGCGCCAGGCGTGAAGATCGTTGACGACGTTGAGCGCAATTACTTCCCGATGCCGAACGATGCCACGGGCGAGGACGACATTCTCGTTGGGCGCATTCGCAAGGACCTCAGCGACCCGAGCGGCAAGTCGATCTCGCTGTTCTGCGCGGGCGATCAGTTGCTGAAGGGCGCGGCTCTCAACGCCGTGCAGATTGCCGAGCGGCTTCTGATGTAAGCGTTGCGCGTCGCCGGAGGCGCCTGGATCGGCGCCTTACGCGATCGGGGCCGATTGCGGCCGAGGGGTCGCTTGCCCCCTGGCGTTGTGGCGCCGATAGTTGGGCCCTGGACACAGGCCCAACGGAGGCCATCACTCGTGCGCAGATTCATCGATCTCAGCCACACGATTCACGATGGGCTGGTCACCTGCAAGGGGCTGCCGGGGCCGGTGATCTGTGACTATTTCTGTTCAGCGCCGTGCCGCCAAAACTCAAAGGCGTTGGCACTTTCCCGGTGCGCGCTTTCGCGGCCGTGGAAACCTGAAGGCTGCGCGTCGCCCGAACCTGAAAGCACCGATCCCCTACACCGCCGGATTCACGCCGACAAAAACAAAAACGCCGCGCCCATCACTGGGCACGGCGTCTTCAGGACTCTGCACAGGCCGCAAAAGTCGCACTTTTCGCGGCCGGAAACGAAGCTACTGTCGGAAAAAAGCGCCGCAGGCGACTTTTTCCAATCAACTCAGTTCAGTTTGATATGAACGTCGACGCCCGCCGGCAGCTCGAGCTTCATGAGCGCATCCACCGTCTTGTCGGTCGGGTTCAGGATGTCCATGAGGCGCTTGTGCGTGCGCAGCTCGAACTGGTCGCGCGCGTCCTTGTCTCCGTGCGGCGAGACGAGCAGCGTGAAGCGCTCCATCTTCGTCGGCAACGGAACCGGGCCGCGCACCGTGGCGCCCGTGCGCTTCGCGGTTTCCACGATCTCGCGCGCGGAGCTGTCGATCAGGCGGTGGTCGAACGCCTTGAGCCTGATACGGATGTTCTGATTAGCCATGTTGGATTCTCACGGGCTGCGCCCGGGTTTCAACCGGGATACGCGCAAAGTGCGCGAATCCCCGTTCGGTTAACGGCGCTACGCGCCGCAAAAAATATCTTACTTCAGGATCTTCGCGACGACGCCGGCGCCGACGGTCTTGCCACCTTCGCGGATGGCGAAGCGCAGGCCTTCTTCCATCGCGATGGGGCTGATCAGCTCCACGTTCATCTTGATGTTGTCACCCGGCATGACCATCTCCACGCCCTCGGGCAACTGCACCAGTCCCGTCACGTCCGTCGTGCGGAAGTAAAACTGCGGACGATAGCCCTTGAAGAACGGCGTGTGACGCCCGCCTTCTTCCTTCGTCAACACATACACTTCCGCCTCAAATCCCACGTGCGGGGTGATCGAGCCGGGCTTGGCCAGCACCTGGCCACGCTCCACTTCCTCGCGCTTCGTACCGCGCAGCAGCACGCCCACGTTGTCCCCCGCCTGCCCTTCATCCAGCAGCTTGCGGAACATCTCAACGCCCGTGCACGTGGTCTTCACCGTGGGCTTCAGCCCGATGATCTCCACTTCGTCGTTCACCTTCACGATGCCGCGCTCGATGCGCCCCGTGACCACCGTGCCACGCCCGGAGATCGAGAACACGTCTTCCACCGGCATCAGGAACGGCTTTTCAACCTCGCGCTTGGGGATCGGGATGTACGCATCCATCTCCTCCACCAGCTTCAGCACCGACTTCACGCCGATGTCGCTGACTTCACCCTCCAGCGCCTTCAGCGCCGAACCGATCACGATCGGGGTCTTCTCACCGGGGAACTTGTACAGCGTCAGAAGCTCGCGCACTTCCATCTCGACGAGCTCCAGAAGCTCCTTGTCGTCAACCATGTCCGCCTTGTTCATGTACACCACGATGTACGGAACACCCACCTGGCGCGCCAGCAGAATGTGCTCGCGCGTCTGGGGCATCGGGCCGTCTGCAGCCGACACCACCAGAATCGCCCCGTCCATCTGCGCCGCACCCGTGATCATGTTCTTCACGTAGTCCGCATGGCCCGGGCAGTCCACATGCGCGTAGTGGCGCTTGGCGCTCTGGTATTCCACGTGCGCCGTGGAGATCGTAATGCCGCGCGCTTTCTCTTCCGGCGCCTTGTCGATCTGGTCGTACGCCATGAACGACCCGCCGTACGTCTCCGCCATCACCTTCGTCAGCGCCGCCGTCAGCGTCGTCTTGCCGTGGTCAACGTGCCCAATCGTCCCCACGTTCACGTGCGGCTTTGTGCGTTCAAATTTCTCTTTGCTCATGGCGAAGCTTCCCGAATAAGAAAACAGTGACTAAATTCTTGACCAGTTACTTTTTGATGATGCTATCCGCGATGTTCGGCGGCACTTCCAGGTACTTCTCGAATTCCATCGTGAAAGTAGCGCGACCCTGGCTCATCGAGCGCACGGTCGTGGCGTAGCCGAACATCTCCGACAGCGGCACTTCCGCCGTGACGGCCTTACCTGAGGGGCTATCCTCCATGCCCATGATCTGACCGCGGCGGCGATTGAGGTCGCCGATGACGTCGCCCGAGTATTCCTCAGGCGTCACCACTTCGACCTTCATGACGGGCTCGAGCAGCACCGGCCTGGCCTTGCGGAAGCCGTCCTTGAAGCCCATCGAGGCGGCGATCTTGAACGCCATCTCGTTCGAGTCGACGTCGTGGTACGAGCCGTCGAACGCGGTGATCTTGACGTCTACCACCGGGTAGCCCGCCATGACGCCCGTCTCGGTCGCCTCGCGAACGCCCTTCTCGATGGCCGGGATGAACTCGCGCGGCACGGCGCCGCCAACGATGCCGTTGACGAACTCGACACCCTTGCCCGGCTCATTCGGCTCGAGCTTCAGCCACACGTGGCCGTACTGGCCACGGCCGCCGGACTGGCGCACGAATTTGCCTTCCGACTCGATCTTCCCGCGGATGGTCTCACGGTAGGCGACCTGCGGCTTGCCGACGTTCGCCTCGACCTTGAACTCGCGCTTCATGCGATCGACGATGATTTCCAGGTGCAGCTCGCCCATGCCGGCGATGATGGTCTGGCCCGACTCCGGGTCGGTGTGCACGCGGAACGACGGGTCTTCCTTCGCGAGGCGCTGAAGCGCAAGGCCCATTCTTTCCTGGTCGACTTTGGTCTTCGGCTCCACCGCCACCGAGATGACGGGGTTGGGGAATTCCATCTTCTCGAGCGTGATCACCTTCTCGAGATCCGAGAGGGTGTCGCCCGTGATGACGTCCTTCAGGCCCACGGCGGCGGCGATGTCGCCCGCACGCACTTCCTTCAGCTCCGTGCGCTCGCTCGCGTGCATCTGGAGCAGGCGGCCGATGCGCTCTTTCCTGCCCTTGCTCGGCACGTACACGGTGTCGCCGGCGTTGAGCACGCCCGAGTACACGCGGAAGAACGTGAGGTTGCCGACGAAGGGGTCGTTCAGGATCTTGAAGGCGAGCGCCGAGAACGGCGCTTCGTCGCTGGCGGGGCGGGTGTCCGGCTCGCCATCTTCGTTCAGGCCCTTGACGCTCGGCATCTCCACCGGGCTCGGCATGAACTCGATGATGGCGTCGAGCAGCGCCTGCACGCCCTTGTTCTTGAACGCCGTGCCGAGCATGGTGAGCACGATGTCGTTCTTGAGCGCGCGCGTGCGCAGGCCCTGGCGGATGTCGGCTTCCGACAGCGTGCCCGCTTCGAGGTACCTGGTGGTCAGCTCGTCGCTCGCTTCGGCGGCGGCCTCGATCATCCTGGCGCGGTATTCCTCGGCCTGCCCCTGGAGGCTCGCCGGGATGGGCTGGAACTGGAACTTCATGCCCTGGCTTTCCATGTCCCAGATGATCGCCTTCATGCGAATGAGGTCGATCACGCCTTCGAAGTTGTCTTCGGCGCCGATCGGAATCTGGATGGGCACGGGGTTGCCGCGCAGGCGCGACCTGATCTGGTCGACGCAGCGGAAGAAGTTGGCGCCGGCGCGGTCCATTTTGTTGACGAACGCAATGCGCGGCACGCCGTACTTGGTCATCTGGCGCCACACCGTCTCGGACTGCGGTTGCACGCCCGACACCGCGCAGAACAGCGCAACGGCGCTATCGAGCACGCGCAGCGAACGCTCCACCTCGATGGTGAAGTCCACGTGGCCCGGCGTGTCGATGATGTTGATGCGATGCTCGGGGAAGGTGCCGTCCATGCCCTTCCAGAAACACGTGGTCGCGGCCGCCGTGATGGTGATGCCGCGCTCCTGCTCCTGCTCCATGTAGTCCATGACGGCCGCGCCGTCATGCACTTCGCCGATCTTGTGGGAGACGCCGGTGTAGAAAAGGATGCGCTCAGTCGTGGTGGTCTTCCCGGCGTCGATGTGCGCCGAGATCCCGATGTTTCGATAACGCTCTATGGGCGTACCGCGTGCCACGATGAGGTCCTCTTTGGGCTGGGCCGGCTCGACCTCTGGCGAGGTGGACGGCCGCCGCGTGAATTACCAGCGATAGTGCGCGAAGGCCTTGTTGGCCTCGGCCATACGGTGCGTGTCTTCGCGCTTGCGCACGGCGGCGCCGCGGTTTTCCGCAGCGTCCATCAACTCGTGGGCCAGGCGGAAAGCCATCGACTTCTCGCTGCGATCGCGAGCGGCGTCGATGATCCAACGCATCGCCAGTGTCTGGCGGCGAGTAGCGCGCACTTCAACGGGCACCTGGTAGGTGGCGCCGCCGACGCGACGCGACTTCACCTCGACCACGGGCTTCACGTTGTCGAGCGCGGTGGTGAGCATGGTCACCGCTTCAACACCGGGCTTGCCGGTCTTCTCGGAGATGCGCTCGATGGCACCGTAAATGATGCGCTCGGCGGCGGACTTCTTGCCGCTCTCCATGACCACGTTCATGAACTTGGCCAGCATCTCGTTGTGGTACTTCGGGTCCGGCAGGATGGTGCGGACAGGAGCTTGTGCACGGCGTGACATATTGGTTGCTCCTTACTTCTTCGGGCGCTTGGCGCCGTACTTCGAGCGGCTCTGCCGGCGTTCGCCGACGCCCGCGCAGTCCAGCGTGCCGCGCACGGTGTGGTAGCGCACGCCAGGAAGGTCTTTCACGCGGCCACCGCGGATGAGCACCACAGAGTGCTCCTGAAGGTTGTGACCTTCGCCGCCGATGTAGCTCGTGACCTCGTAGCCGTTGGTGAGACGAACGCGGCACACCTTGCGAAGGGCCGAGTTGGGCTTCTTCGGCGTCGTCGTATAGACGCGCGTGCAGACGCCACGCTTTTGCGGTGAGGCGCCGAGCGCCGGCACCTTCGTTTTTTCTGCTCTCGTCCGGCGGGGGGCCCGGATAAGCTGCCCAGTGGTGGCCATGCCTGTCTCCAAGAAACCTTGACTGCGAGCTCCCCCGGGTATCGGAGGCTTTCGCGCGATTGCGCTTAGAAGACGCGCGGGCCGCCCTCGTCAGGCGGCCCGGTATTCTAAGCGCTGCTTTCAATCCGGCAGATAAGGGTGCCGGATCGACAAAGGCCGGCGATTCTAGGTACCGACCCCAAGGGTGTCAACCAGCCGGGAAATGCGTCACGGGTCCGGGTCGCTGTCGGAACGGCTTGGGTCTGGCCCGGGCTGGCGCAGCGGGAGCGCGGGCGTCCACGGTGCGCACGAGGCGAGGGCGCCGGATTGCGACCCCAGAAGCGGTCTCGCATCGGAAAACGGCAAGGCTGCCGGCTCTCCGGCCGGTCCCCGCGAGGCCCCCTTTCGAGTGAGCCCTCGCCTGCGAAAGCCCAGATCGCGGTCCTCGGTCAGGAGAGAGAGTGCGGCAAGGTCCGTTGGTTGCTAGCCTTGCTCGCATGCGTACCCGTTTTGACAGTCTCTCGATCGTTCTGGGATTGCTGATTCTCGTTGCAATCGCCGCCGGCTCGCTGGCCTGACAGTCGAGCTCGGGGCCGGGCAGCGCCCGGCCTGCGATCCTGGCCTTCCCGGTGCCATCTCAGGAGTGAGCCGGCTCGCCAGCCGCCACTGAGGGCTGCCGTTTCGTCATCTTGCGCCTGAGCCATTCCTGAAAATCGTCCAGCACCGTGTAGACCGTGGGCACTACGAAGAGGCTCAGGGCGGTTGACGTGATGAGCCCCCCGATGACGGCGAGGCCCATCGGCGAACGGAAGCTCGGGTCCGCGGACCAGCCGGCGGCCACCGGGAACATGCCGGCAATCATCGCGATGGTGGTCATGATGATGGGGCGCGCGCGCTTGGCGCACGCGTCGATCAGGGCCTCCGTGCGCGGCATGCCGTGAACCGTGCGGGCCATCACCACGTATTCGACCAGCAGGATCGAGTTTTTCGTGACGATGCCCATGAGCATCAGCAGGCCGATGAGCGATGGCAGCGACAAGCCGTAGCCGAACAGCAGGAGTGCGGCCAGAGCGCCGCCCACCGCCTGGGGCAGCGCGCCGAGAATCGTGAGCGGCTGGATGAAGTCGTGGAACAGCAGCACGAGCACGGCGTAGATGCACAGCACGCCGATGGCCATGGCGGCGAAGAACCCGCCGAAGAGCTCCTTCATGCGTTGCACGTCTCCGGATTCACGGCGCTCAACACCCTCGGGCAGGTGCGTCAGCGCGGGCATCTGCTCTATTTGCTTCAGCACGTCGCCGAGAGGCTTGCCGCCCAGATCCGCAGTAATGGTGACGTTGCGGCTGCGGTCGTAGCGTTCGATGCTCGTGGGGCCCGCTCCGAAGGAGACATTCGCGATGTTCTCGAGCGGCACGAGACCCGCCCGGCCGGGCACGAGCATGGAGCGGATGCGCTCGATATCGCCGCGCGCTTCGTCGTTCAGCCGCACGCGAATCGGTATCTGGCGCTCGGGCAGATTGAACTTGGGCAGGTTCATCGAAACGTCGCCGCCCGTCGCAATGCGAGTTGTGGCGCTCAGGGCTTCCGTGGAGACGCCCATCTCCGCTGCGCGCTCCGGCACCGGCTGAATGACGATCTCTGGCTGAACGAGACTCGCGGAAGAGGTGACGTTCGCCAGCCCCGCCTCACGCACGTCGTGCTCCACCCTCTGTGCAACGCTTGCGAGCAGGGTCGCGTCGTCACCCGCGAGGCTCACTTGCAGCTTCTCGCCGAAGCCGCCGGCGCCGAACGACAGGCGCACACCCGGAATGTCCTGAAGAACCTGTGACGCTACCTTCTCGAACTGCGACTGCGAGCGCGTCTGCTTGCTGTGAGGCTGCAGCTGGATGGTGAGTGTCGCCTTGCGCACGGAGCCGGCGCTGGCCTGGAAGCCATTGTTGCCGCCCGCGCCCACCGTGGTGTACGTGCGCACCACATCCGGAAACTTCGCGAGGCGCTTGCGCACCTCTTCGGCTACGGCTGTCGTTTCGCGCAAGGTTGCGCCGGGGGCCAGCTCCACCTGCACCACGGAGAAACCGTAGTTGCCCGGCGGCACGAGCCCCGTAGACATGAACTGCAGGAGGGACAGCGAGACAATGAAGAATGCCGTGGCGATGCCGAGCGTCATCCACCGGCGTTCGAGGCAGAGCTTCACGGTGCGCAGGTACCACAGCTTCATCCGGCCATCCGTTTCCGGTTCCGGATGCGCCTTCATCAGGTGCGCCGCCATCATGGGCGTGAGCAGTCGAGCGACAAGCAACGACGCCAGCACGGCAGTCACCGTGGCGACGGCGAACTGTTTGAAGAATTTGCCGGGGATACCGGGCATGAACGCCACGGGCAGGAACACCGCGCAAAGTGTGGCGGACGTGGCGATCACCGCGAGGCCAATTTCCTGCACGGCCTCTTCGGCGGCCCTGATGGGCGTCTTGCCGGAGCGAAGGTGGCGAACGATGTTCTCCACTTCGACGATGGCGTCATCCACGAGAATGCCGACCACCAGCGACAACGCGAGCATCGTCATCACGTTCAGCGTGTAGCCGAACATGTAGTGCAGCACCCAGAACGTGGGCAGCACGGACAGCGGCAACGCGATGGACGACACCAGCGTGGCGCGCCAGTCCTTCAGGAAGAACCACACGACGATGATCGCGAGGATCGACCCCTCGAACAGCATCTTCATCGAGTCCTTGTAGGACTCGCGCACGTAGTCGACGGTGTTGCTGACTTCGCTGAACTTGATGTTGGGGTAGCGGGCGCTCATGCGGTCCACTACCTCCTTCACGCCATCGGCCACGCCCAAGGCACTCGCGCCCACGGCACGCGTGACTTGGAAGCCGACGATGGGCTTGCCGTCGAGCAGCGCCACCTGACGCTGCTCGGATGCCTGGTCGCGCACCTGCGCGATGGCGTCCAGGCGCAGGCTGCGGTTGTCAGGCAGCACGATCGGCAACGACGCGAGATCTTGCACCGAAGCCGCGGTCGCAACGGTGCGAACGCTCTGCTCCTGGTTGCCAATGCGCGCTTCGCCACCGGGCAGCTCCACCTGCGTGCGACGCAGCTGCCGCGACACATCGCCCGCAGTGGTGCCGAGTGCGTTGAGCGCATCGGGGTCGAGGTCGACCCGAATCTCGCGGTCCACGCCGCCCACGCGCTTGATGGCGCCCATGCCCTCGACGGACGACAGCTCGCGGCTCACGGTGAGATCCACGAACCACGAGAGCTCTTCCTCGCTCATGCCCTGCGCGGAAACGCCGTAGGTCACCACCGGTGAGCCCGCCGTGGTGGCGCGTGACACGATGGGCTCTTCGATCTCGCCCGGCAGGTTGGAGCGAATGCGGCTCACCGCGTCGCGCACGTCGTCGACGGCTTCGCTGACATCGCGCTCGAGCTGGAACTCGATCACCGTCGTGGAAAGCCCTTCGGTGACGGTGGAACGGATGTGGTCGATGCCCGTCGCCGTGGCGACGGAGTCTTCGATCTTGCGCGTGACTTCCGTCTCGAGCTGCGAGGGCGGCACGCCGGGATAATTCACGGAGACCGTGACCGTGGGGATGTCCATGTCCGGACGATCCTGCACGCCGAGCTTCGTGAAGCCCACGACGCCCGCGAGCGTCAGCGCGACGAACAGCACCATCACCGGCACGGGCCGGTGAATCGACATCGTGACCAGATTCACGTGGCGCCACCCTCAACGGGCGCGCGCGCCGCGGGCATGGAGCCCGGCTCATCGGACTCGACCACGCGAATGGTGTCGCCGTCTTTCAGGAAGCCGGCGCCGCGCTCAACGACCCGATCGGTGCGTTCCAGGCCCGAGAGCACTTCGATGCGCCCGTTGCGCAGCGAGCCCGTCTGGATGCGACGACGCTCGACGCCCTGCCTGTCGTTCACCACGAACACGTAGCTGTAGCCATCCCGCACGACCACGCTCGCGAGCGGCAGCGTCACGGCGGCGGACTTCGAGATCTCGATCTCACCGCGCGCGAACATGCCGGGGCGCGCGCCCTCGGGCTTCGGCAGATCCACATAAACGAGGCCGGTGCGCGTTCCGCTCTGAACGGTGGGCGCCACGGTGCGCACCTTGCCGATGAGCTCCATGCCATCGGCCGTGGTCACGCGCGCGGACTGCCCGACCTTCACTTCGCGCAAGCGCCCTTCCGGAATCTCGGCGCGCCACTCGACGCGGCCCTGGCGCAAGAGCCGCAGCATCTCCCCGCCGGCCTGCGGGATCTGGCCGACGACCACCGTGCGCGACGTCACCACGCCGTCATCCGGAGCCACGACGCGCGTGTAACGCAGTTTGAGCTGCGTGGCGGTGAGGTCGGAGACGGCCGCCTCCACGCGGGCGCGCGCGGCAAGATCTTCGCTCTTGAGGCGCTCGCGCTCCGACTCCGACACGGCGCCCGAGCCTTCGAGGGATTCGGCGCGACGCAGGTTCGACGCCGCGTTGATGAGCTGCGCCTCGGCCTGCGCCCGGGCGGCTTTCTTCGAGGCCAGCTCCGCGACCAGCATTTCGTCCGCGAGCCGCACGAGCTCCTGGCCCTTGCGCACCTTGTCACCCACGTCCACGCGCACTTCGGCGACGCGGTAGCCGCCCACTTCGGAGCCGATGACCGCCTCCTGCCATGCGAACACACTGCCCGTGGCGACCACCGTGCGCGAGAACTGCTCGGCGCGCGGCGTGGTGACGCTGACAGCCATGCCGGCGCCCTTGCCCGCGGCGGCAGGCGCCTGGGCGAGCGCGGGCAGCGTGAGCGCGGCGGCCAGCAGGCCGGCCGCGAGTGATGTGAAATCCGTTCGAAGTGTGCGCATGGGTACTTGTAGATAATCAGGGCCCTGATACCGTATCAGGAACCTGATAATTGGCAACGGCATGGCGCGTACTAATAAATCCCTTCGTCCGATCCGTGAACCCGTACCGCTCGCGGAGCCGGGGGCGGATCTGGGCTTCGCCCTGCGTCAGCTCATGCAAACGCTCCGCCAGTCGGTGGATTCCGGCCTGCGCGGGCGTGGCATAGACCTGTCTTTCGTGCATGGCATGGTGCTCAGAACCATCGCGCGCGAGCCTGGCATCTCGGGCGCGCAGCTCGCCCGCCGCACCACGGTCACCGCGCAGAGCATGAACAGCCTGCTGCGAAGCATGGAATCCACCGAGCTCGTCGTGCGCGAGCGGCATCCGGAGAATCGTCGCACGGATTGCTGGTACCTCACGGGCATCGGCTTGAGACAGCTGGAGCAGGCGGGCGAAGTGGTGGACCTCGTCATGGGCCGAATCCGCGCTTCGATCACGAAAGCGGACGCGGCCCGGCTGGTGGAATTGCTCCACCAGTGTGCGGCCGCTCTCCAGACCGGTGCGGGCGACAAGGCATCGCGCGCCGGCAAGCCCGGCAAGGCCCGCTCCGCGCTCGACCGTTCGGGCTGCTAGGAGCCTGTCCGAGTAATAGGCGCCTACTGCGGCCGCCCCTCGCTACGGCGCCTATTACTCGGACAGGCTCCTGCGCGTCAACGGCTCCACCGTGCCGTCGATGCGGGCGCGATAGAACGCGCCCCGCCTGACCAGCAGCGCCTCCATCTCGGGGTGCGCACTCGCCTCGTCCCGATGTGGGTACACCTGTACGGCGATCACTCGCCCTTGGAACAGCGGCGTCACCGTCGGCACGATGGTGTGGCCGACGAACACAGACTTCACGCCATAGAAGCCGAGAATCTCGTCTATATCGGCGGCCGAAGCGACGGCTGACCCGGACTGGCGCGCGGCCTGCGGGAAATAGCCGCGATACCACAGCGGCCCATTCGGGCTCATCACGAAGCCGTCGGGTTGACGCTCGCCGAGCGAGCTGCGCACGGAAGCGTTCAGCGCGGCGAGCGTGAGCTTGCGATCGACGACTTCGCGCGAGATGCCACCGTGCAGGCAGAGGTAGTCGCCGATCTTCATCACCGCGGCCTTCGTGCGCAGCCATTGGCCGAGCAGCGTGCTCTCGCCCCAGAGCGCCGCGTAACCTTGCGCGCCAAGCGCGTCGCGCACTTTCAGGTATTTCGGGCTCAGGTAGCGCTCGTCGCCGCCGAGCGCCATCGACTCGTGATTGCCGAGCATCAGATGCACGGCGCCGCCGGCACTTTTCGCTTCACCTTCGAGCTCATAGAGCAGCCAAAGTATCTCGGTGTGGTTCGGACCACGGTCGAACACGTCGCCGAGCACGGCGAGATGGCCCTTCCCGAAGGACCACTTCAGCTTCGAGTCGATGACCTTCTGGCGCGCCAGCAGCTCCACGGCGATCTCGAATTCACCGTGCGTGTCGGCCATCACGAAGAGCGGCGTGCCCGGGGGCAGCTTCACCGCATCCGGTGCGTCGCTTGCGGCCGGCCGCAGCTTCACTTTGAATGCCGGGCTCTTGCCAACGGCGGCGACGGTCACGTCGCGCCCGACGCTCACAAGTTCATCGCGCACCTGCGGCGCGCTGTCGTCGCCTTCCACCCATCGCGCTGTCCACGCGCCGCTGGGCGATCGCACTACATACGGACCATCCTGCAGCGGCGCGGCGGCCAGCTGCGGGGCCGCGCACATCAACGTCAGGGCAAATGCACTGCATGCCCGCGCAAGCCGCGAGTGAACTCGCGCTTTTATGCACAAAGCGATCACGAGTCGCTCTTCCCGGCCCGGATTCTCACGAGCGCGAAGGCGCCGATTCCCACCCAGATGACGTTCAGGGCGGCGGACGGAATCGCGCCGTTGTAGCCGCTGTTGACGATGAACCCCAGCGCGCCGACGACGTTCATGACCTGGTACGACACTGACTTGCCCGTGAGCTTCCCCGCCGACAACAGGCCGTAAGCAACGAGGATGAGCACTGCGCTAACCCACCCGATGATTTCAATCGCGACTTTCACGCATCGTCTCCCGTAAACCCGCAGTCCAGCCAGCGGCGCGCATTTCTGTACGAATCCAGCACGCAGGCACGGTTCGCGTCGC
This sequence comes from uncultured Gammaproteobacteria bacterium, assembly GCA_963837755.1. GTDB lineage: Bacteria > Pseudomonadota > Gammaproteobacteria > Steroidobacterales > Steroidobacteraceae > JADGHX01. Next base: position 353,943 of record CAWIOP010000001.1, read on the forward strand.
GAGCGTGCCCGATACGGTGCCGCCATGAATAACACGGAAGCACTCGAACCTTCCCCCTCTCGACGGGCACAAGACCAGCTGCCCGAGCTTGCCGCGTGGGTGAGCGGCCTCATTGCTGCTCAACACACGGGCCTGGCAGTGGGAGAAACGCCTGCGGCCTACGCAGCACAGCCTCCCACGCTGTATCTGGACACGACTATTCCAAGCTTTCTCACCGCGCGATCCAGCCGCGATGTCAATACCGCGAGAATGCTACGCGTCACTCGGCACTGGTGGCGTGAACATCGAGCACACCATACGATTTTTGTGTCCGAACTCGTAGTCGAAGAGGCGAGCGGCGGTGATGCGCAAGCCGCCCGCCGCCGACTCGACTCCATCGCGAGCATTCCTCAACTTCACCGGAGCGAACAATCGTACGAGCTCGCCGGCCGCATCCACTCGCAGAGCAGATTGCCAGCTCGCGCGTACTCCGACGCACATCACGTTGCGATTGCGGCACTCAGCGGCGTACGTGTACTGCTCACATGGAACTGCGCGCATCTCGCGAATGCGAATATGATTCCACTCATCAGGCGTGCGTGCGAGGCGTATGGATACGGCGCACCTGACATCTACACACCAGAACAACTCATCGGAGTATGTGCTTATGGAAGATCCGGCTCTTGAAGACGAAACCACCGACGCTGACGTGTGGGCCGAAATCCAGCGGATGCGTGACGATTTCCACGCGAAGTACGGCACCGACATTCGAGCGGCCTGTGAAGCAGGGCGGCGCCTTGCCAGAAGCATGGGCATGATCGAGGTCGACGTCGACCACCCGCTGCATCCCTTCAACCTGGAGCGTCAGCGCCCCGGCTAGCGCCCCCTCAAAGGAAGCGGGCCGGTGAGATCGCCTCACCGGCCCGCCCTGGACTACAGCCGCGTGGCGCCTCAGCTCGCCGCGCTGCTCTCTTCCTCTCCGACACTCGACTCGTCGCTGTCCGGCAGGCCGCCACCCACATCCATGAAGCTGCGGCGATCCGCGCTGCTTTCCAGCTTGCGACGGCGATGAGCGTGGGCCGCGAAGCCCGTGCCCGCCGGGATCAGCCGGCCGACGATGACGTTCTCCTTCAGGCCGCGCAGGTCGTCCTTGAGGCCACGCACCGCGGCTTCGGTCAGCACGCGAGTGGTCTCCTGGAACGACGCCGCGGAGATGAAGGACTCCGTCGCCAGCGACGCCTTGGTGATGCCCAGCAGAACCGGCTGCAGTACGGCCGCCTGCTTGCCTTCCTGGCCGGCACGATCGTTGATGTCGAGCGCGCGTGAGCGGTCGAGCTGCTCGCCACGGAGCAGGCCGGTATCACCGGACGAAGCGACCTCCGTCTTGCGCAGCATCTGGCGAATGATCACCTCGATGTGCTTGTCGTTGATCTTCACGCCCTGCAGGCGATAGACGTCCTGGATCTCGCGCACGAGATAGTTCGCCAGCGACTCCACGCCCTGCAGGCGCAGGATGTCGTGGGCGTTCAGCTCGCCGTCGGCGATGACTTCGCCGCGCTCGACGGTTTCACCCTCGAACACGTTGAGCTGGCGCCACTTCGGAATGAGCTCCTCGTACTTGTCGCCGTCGTCGCTGGTAATGACCAGACGCCGCTTGCCCTTGGTCTCCTTGCCGAAGCTGACCGTGCCGCTCTTCTCCGCGAGAATCGCGGGCTCCTTGGGCTTCCTGGCCTCGAACAGGTCCGCCACACGCGGCAGACCACCGGTGATGTCGCGGGTCTTCGAAGACTCCTGCGGGATGCGGGCGATGACGTCGCCCGCGGACACCTTGGCGCCATCCTCGAGGTTGACGAGGGCGCCCGAGGGCAGCGTGTACACGGCCGGAATCTCCGTGTTCACGAAGGTGACTTCCTTGCCCTTCGAGTTGATGAGCTTCATCGTCGGGCGCAGCTCTTTGCCGCCGCGCTGCTTGGTGTCGAGGATCACGGTGCTGGAGAGCCCCGTGACTTCGTCAAGCTGCGTGGTGACCGTGAGCCCGTCCACGAAGTCCTGGAACTTGATGAGACCCGGCACCTCGGTGACCACCGGGTGGGTGTGCGGATCCCACGTCGCGGTGACCTGGCCACCGGCAACCATGTCGCCTTCCTTCACGGTGATGACGGCGCCGTACGGAATCTTGTAGCGCTCGCGCTCGCGGCCGAACTCGTCCACCACGCCGATCTCGCCAGAGCGAGACACGGCCACGAGGTGGCCCCTCTCGTGCTGCACGGTCTTGATGTGGTGAAAGCGGATGATGCCCTTGTTGCGCACTTCGACGCTGCTCGCCGCAGCGGCTCGCGACGCCGCGCCACCGATGTGGAACGTGCGCATCGTGAGCTGCGTGCCCGGCTCGCCGATCGACTGCGCAGCGATGACGCCCACCGCCTCGCCGATGCTGATGACGCGCCCGCGACCGAGGTCGCGGCCATAGCACGAGGAGCACACGCCGTAACGCGTGGCGCACGTGATGGGCGAACGCACCTTGAGCTGGTCTACACCCTCGCTCTCGATGAGGCGCACGAGCGTTTCGTCCAGCAGCGTGTTCCTCGCGATCAGCACCTGCTCGGTGCCCGGCTTCAGGATGTCGTCTGCAATGGTACGACCCAGCACGCGCTCGCCGAGGGCTTCCACGACGTCGCCGCCTTCGACCAGCGGCGCCATCATGAGGCCGTTGCTGGTGCCGCAGTCCGGCTCCGTGACCACGAGATCCTGCGCCACGTCGACGAGTCGACGCGTGAGGTAACCCGAGTTCGCGGTCTTCAACGCCGTGTCGGCCAGACCCTTGCGGGCGCCGTGCGTCGAGATGAAGTACTGCAACACGTTCAGGCCTTCACGGAAGTTCGCCGTGATGGGCGTCTCGATGATCGAGCCGTCGGGCTTGGCCATCAGGCCGCGCATGCCGGCGAGCTGGCGAATCTGCGCCGCGGAACCGCGGGCGCCGGAGTCGGCCATCATGAAGATGGAGTTGAAGGACTTCTGGCGCCCGACCTTGCCACGCGAATCCGTGGCTTCCTCGGTGCCGAGCTTGTCCATCATGGCCTTCGCCACCTGGTCGTTCGCACGCGACCAGATGTCGACGACCTTGTTGTAGCGCTCGCCGTTGGTGACGAGACCGGACGAGTACTGCTCCTGGATCTCCTTCACTTCGCGGTCGGCGGCGGCAACGATCCTGGTCTTCTGTTCCGGGATGACGATGTCGTCGATGCCGAAGGACACGGCGGAACGCGTCGCGTACGCGAAGCCCATGTACATCAGCTGATCGGCGAACACCACCGTCTCCTTGAGGCCGAGGAGGCGATAGCACGCGTTGATCGTCGCGGAGATGATCTTCTTCGTCATGTCCTGGTTGACCAGGTCGAAGGGCAGCCCCCTCGGCACGATCTCGGACAGCAGCGCGCGGCCGACGGTCGTCTGGAAGTGGCGGATGCCTTCCTTCAGCGAGCCGTCTTCCTGGCGCGTGTACTGCTTGAGGCGAATGCGGATCTTCGCCTGCAGGCTGACGTTGCGGCTCTCGTACGCGCGATGCACTTCCTGCACGTCGGAGAAGGCCATGCCTTCGCCCTTCGCACCGACGTTCTCACGCGTCATGTAGTAGAGACCGAGCACCACGTCCTGCGAGGGAACGATGATGGGGTCGCCGTTCGCGGGCGAGAGGATGTTGTTCGACGACATCATCAGCGCGCGCGCTTCGAGCTGCGACTCCAGCGACAGCGGCACGTGCACGGCCATCTGGTCACCGTCGAAGTCGGCGTTGAACGCCGTGCAGACGAGCGGATGCAGCTGGATCGCCTTGCCTTCGATGAGCACGGGCTCGAACGCCTGGATGCCCAGGCGGTGCAGCGTGGGCGCGCGGTTCAGCATGACGGGATGCTCGCGGATCACCTCTTCGAGGATGTCCCAGACTTCCGGCCCTTCACGCTCCACCAGGCGCTTGGCGGCCTTGATGGTTGAGGCTTCGCCACGCAGCTGCAGCTTCTGGAAGATGAACGGCTTGAACAGCTCGAGCGCCATCTTCTTCGGCAGGCCGCACTGGTGCAGGCGAAGCGTGGGGCCCACCACGATGACCGAGCGGCCCGAGTAGTCCACGCGCTTGCCGAGCAGGTTCTGGCGGAACCGGCCCTGCTTGCCCTTGATCATGTCCGCGAGGGACTTCAACGGGCGCTTGTTGGTGCCGGTGATGGCGCGGCCGCGGCGGCCGTTGTCCAGCAGCGCATCCACCGCTTCCTGCAGCATGCGCTTTTCGTTGCGCACGATGATGTCCGGCGCGTTCAGCTCGAGGAGCCGGCGCAGGCGGTTGTTGCGGTTGATGACGCGGCGATAGAGATCGTTCAGGTCGGACGTGGCGAAGCGGCCGCCATCCAGCGGCACGAGCGGACGCAGGTCTGGCGGCAGCACCGGCAGCACGGTCAGGACCATCCACTCCGGCTTGTTGCCGGACTCGATGAACGACTCGATCAGCTTCAGGCGCTTGGACAGGCGCTTCAACTTCGTCTCGGAAGACGTGCCCGCCATCTCCTCACGCACCTTCTTCACTTCGGCGCCGAGCTCGATGGTCCGCAGCAGCTCGAACACGGCCTCGGCACCCATGCGGGCGTCGAACTCGTCGCCATGCTCCTCGATCTGCTCGAGGTACATCTCGTCCGTGAGCAGCTGGCCGCGCTGCATGGGCGTCATGCCCGGATCGATGACCACGAAGGCCTCGAAGTACAGCACGCGCTCGATCTCACGCAGCGTCATGTCGAGCATGAGGCCGATGCGCGAGGGCAGCGACTTGAGGAACCAGATGTGCGCCGTCGGGCTCGCAAGCTCGATGTGGCCCATGCGCTCGCGGCGCACCTTGGACTGCGTGACTTCCACGCCGCACTTCTCGCAGACCACGCCGCGATGCTTCAGGCGCTTGTACTTGCCGCACAGGCACTCGTAATCCTTCACGGGGCCGAAGATCTTGGCGCAGAAGAGGCCATCCCGCTCCGGCTTGAAGGTGCGGTAGTTGATGGTCTCCGGCTTCTTCACTTCGCCGTAGGACCACGCGCGGATCATCTCCGGCGAGGCGAGCCCGATCCGGATCGAATCGAAGTGCTCGACCGGGGCGTGCTGCTTGAACAGTTTCAGTAAGTCTTTCATCGAAAAATTCTCCTCGCGGGCTGCGCCCGGGATTCAACGGGGTCGCGCACGACCCCGTACGAATTGCGTCGCTTCGCGCCGGTTAGTCCTGTTCGAGCTCCATGTTGATGGCGAGCGAGCGGATTTCCTTCACGAGTACGTTGAAGGACTCCGGCATCCCCGCGTCCATCTGGTGATTGCCGTCCACGATGTTCTTGTACATCTTGGTGCGGCCGTTCACGTCGTCGGACTTGACGGTCAACATTTCCTGCAGCGTATACGCCGCGCCGTAGGCCTCGAGCGCCCACACTTCCATCTCTCCGAAGCGCTGGCCGCCGAACTGCGCCTTGCCACCCAGCGGCTGCTGCGTGACGAGCGAGTACGGGCCGGTCGAGCGCGCATGCATCTTGTCGTCGACCAGGTGGTTGAGCTTGAGCATGTACATGTAGCCCACCGTCACCTGCCGCTCGAAGCGCTCGCCGGTGCGGCCGTCGTAAAGATGCGTCTGGCCGTTGGTCGGCAGGTCCGCCAGCGTCAGCATCCTCTTGATCTCTTCTTCGTTCGCACCGTCGAACACCGGCGTCGCCATCGGCACGCCGTTCGAGAGGTTCCTGGCCAGAACCTGGACTTCCTTCTCGGTCAGCGAATCGATGTTCTCTTTCTGGCCGCCGGACTCGTTGTAGATCTTCTTCATGAAGTCGCGCAGCTCGGCATCCGCCGCCTGGGCCTGCAGCATGCGGCCGATCTTCAGGCCGACGCCCTTTGCCGCCCAGCCCAGGTGCGTCTCGAGCACCTGGCCCACGTTCATGCGCGAAGGCACGCCCAGCGGGTTCAGCACGATGTCGACCGGCGTGCCGTCTTCGAGATACGGCATGTCTTCGACCGGCGTGATGGAGCTGATGACGCCCTTGTTGCCGTGACGGCCGGCCATCTTGTCGCCCGGCTGCACGCGGCGCTTCACCGCCAGGTACACCTTCACCATCTTGAGCACGCCGGGGGCGAGGTCGTCGCCGGCCGTGATCTTCATTCTCTTGTCTTCGAGGCGCTTCTCGAACGCCTTGCGCTGCGCCTTCAGGCGCTCCGAGGCCTGCTCGAGGTTGTTGTTCTGCTCTTCGTCGTCCAGACGAATCTCGAACCACTCCTCGCGCTGCACGGACTGCAGGTATTCATTGGTGATGTCGCCTTTGAATTTCTGCGGGCCGCCCGCGGCCTTCAGGCCCACGAGCATGCCGCGCACGCGCTCGAACAAGTCGTCTTCGAGGATGCGCTGCTGGTCGGCGAAGTCCTTGCGCACGCGCTCGACTTCCGCCTTCTCGATGGACAGGGCGCGCGAGTCTTTCTCGACGCCGTCGCGCGTGAACACGCGAACGTCGATGACGGTGCCGTCCATGCCGGGCGGCACGCGCAAGCTCGTGTCCTTAACGTCGGACGCCTTCTCGCCGAAGATGGCGCGCAGCAGTTTCTCTTCCGGCGTGAGCTGGGTCTCGCCCTTCGGCGTGACCTTGCCCACGAGGATGTCGCCGGCCTTCACTTCGGCGCCGATGAAGGCGATGCCCGCCTCGTCGAGCTTCGCGAGGGCCGCGTCGCCGACGTTCGGGATGTCCGCCGTGATTTCCTCCGGCCCGAGCTTCGTGTCACGCGCCACGCACGTGAGCTCTTCGATGTGGATGGTGGTGAAGCGGTCTTCCTCCACCACGCGCTCGGAGATGAGGATGGAGTCCTCGAAGTTGTAGCCGTTCCAGGGCATGAACGCGACGAGCAGGTTCTGCCCGAGCGCGAGCTCGCCGAGGTCGGTGGACGGGCCGTCCGCCAGCACGTCGCCGCGCGCGATGGTGTCGCCCGCGTTCACCAGCGGGCGCTGGTTGATGCACGTGTTCTGGTTGGAACGCGTGTACTTCGTGAGGTTGTAGATGTCCACGCCCGGCTCGCCGGCGGTGGTTTCAGTGTCGTGCACGCGCACCACGATGCGCGAGGCGTCCACGGAGTCCACGAGGCCGCCGCGCTTGGCGACGACCGTCACGCCCGAGTCGATGGCGACAGGGCGTTCCATACCGGTGCCCACGAGCGGGGTTTCCGCACGCAGCGTCGGCACTGCCTGGCGCTGCATGTTCGAGCCCATGAGCGCGCGGTTCGCGTCGTCGTGCTCGAGGAACGGGATGAGCGAGGCGGCGACCGAGACGATCTGCTTCGGGCTCACGTCCATGTAGTTGATGCGGTCCTTCGGCACGAGGGTGAACTCGTTCTGCAGGCGGCACGAGACCAGCTCGTCCTGCAAGTCGCCCTGGGGGCCGAGGTTCGCGTTCGCCTGCGCGATGGCGAACTCGCCCTCTTCGATGGCCGAGAGGAAATCGATCTTGTCGGTGACGCGGCCGTGCTCGACGCGACGGTACGGCGTCTCGAGGAAGCCGTACTGGTTCGTGCGGGCATAGACCGACAGCGAGTTGATGAGGCCGATGTTCGGGCCTTCAGGCGTTTCGATCGGGCACACGCGGCCGTAGTGCGTGGGATGCACGTCGCGCACTTCGAAGCCCGCGCGCTCGCGGGTCAAGCCGCCCGGGCCGAGAGCCGACACGCGACGCTTGTGCGTGACTTCCGACAGCGGGTTGTTCTGGTCCATGAACTGCGAGAGCTGCGAGGAGCCGAAGAACTCCTTCACCGCGGCCGCCACCGGCTTCGCGTTGATCATTTCCTGCGGCATCAGCGGCTCGGTCTCCGCGATGGTCAGGCGCTCCTTCACGGCGCGCTCGACGCGCACGAGGCCCACGCGGAAGGCGTTCTCGGCCATCTCACCGACGCTGCGAACGCGGCGGTTGCCGAGGTGGTCGATGTCGTCGACGCCGCCGTTGCCGTTGCGGATGTCGACGAGCACCTTGAGGACATCGATGATGTCCTCGCGCGAGAGCACGCCGCCACCCTCGCCGGATTCACGGCGCACGCGGCGGTTGAACTTCATGCGGCCCACGCCCGAGAGGTCGTAGCGCTCTTCGTTGAAGAACAGGTTGTTGAACAGGTTCTCGGCGGCGTCCTTGGTGGGCGGCTCGCCGGGACGCATCATGCGATAGATCTCGACCAGCGCCTCCAGGCGCGTCTTGGTCGGGTCGATGCGCAGCGTGTCGGACATGTACGCGCCACGATCGAGGTCGTTCGTGTAGAGCGTGCGCACTTCCGTGATGTTGTTGGAGATGAGCGATTCGACGGACGCGGCCGTCAGCACTTCGTTCGCCTTCGCCAGCACTTCACCGGTGTCGGTGTTGACGACGTCGTGCGCGAGCACCTTGCCGTAGACGTATTCGCGCGGCACCCGCAGACGCTTCACCTTGGCGTCTTCGAGCTGGCGGACGTGACGGGCCGTGATGCGGCGGCCTTCCTCGACGACGACGGTGTCGCCGAGGCGAATCTCGAACGTGGCGGTCTCACCGCGCAGGCGCGAGGCGATGAGCTCGAGCGACACTTCATCCTTGCCGATGTGGAAGGTGTTGGTGTCGAAGAACGTGGCGAGGACCTCGGTCTCGCTCATGCCCAGGGCGCGCAGGATGATCGTGACCGGCAGCTTGCGGCGGCGGTCGATGCGGGCGAACACGCAGTCCTTCGGGTCGAACTCGAAGTCGAGCCAGGAGCCGCGGTAGGGAATGATGCGGGCGGAGAACAGCAGCTTGCCGGACGAATGCGTCTTGCCGCGGTCGTGGTCGAAGAACACGCCTGGCGAACGGTGCAGCTGCGAGACGATGACGCGCTCGGTGCCGTTGATGATGAAGGTGCCGTTGTCGGTCATGAGCGGCAGCTCACCGAGGTACACCTCCTGCTCGCGCACGTCCTTCACCGGCTTCTTGGCGCCGGCGGCTTCCTTGTCGAGGACGATGAGGCGCACCTTGGTGCGCAGGGGAGCTGCGTAGGTGAGCCCACGGAGCTGGCATTCCTTGACGTCGAACACCGGCTCGCCGAGGCGATAGCTGATGTATTCGAGCGTGGCGTTGCCCGAATAGCTCGAGATCGGAAACACCGACTGAAACGCAGCGTGCAGGCCTACGGTCTTGCGCGCTTCTTCAGCGGCGTCGGCCTGCAGGAACTGCCTGTAGGAGTCGAGCTGGATGGCCAGCAGATACGGCGTTTCGAGAATGCCGGGCTGCTTGCCGAAATTCTTGCGGATGCGCTTCTTCTCGGTGAAGGAATAAGCCATCGGGAGCTACCTCGTAAAACAAAAATGCACGGACTCTTCCCAGCTATTCGTACGGCGTCGCTTCGACGCCGTTGAACCCTGGGCGTAGCCCATGACGAGTGGCGCAGATGCGCGGGCACCCCGGGAGTTGCCTCCCGGAGTGCCGCGCTTCTTCGACACTATTCAGAGGGTTGAACATCAACCGCTCTGTGCGACGCAGACGGAAGTTATTTGACTTCCACCTTGGCGCCGGCTTCTTCGAGCTTCTTCTTCATCGTCTCGACTTCGGCCTTGGCGACGCCTTCCTTGACCAGCGAGGGCACGCCCTCGACGAGGTCTTTGGCTTCCTTCAAGCCGAGGCCGGTCAGCTCACGGATCACCTTGATGACCGTGACCTTCTTGTCGGCCGGGTATTCCTTCAGCGTGACGGAGAACTCCGTCTGCTCTTCGACCGGCGCGGCGGCGGCTGCGGCAGCGCCCGGGGCCGCGGCAAACGCGACCGGAGCCGCTGCGGAGACACCGAACTTCTTCTCCATGTCGGAGATGAGCTCGACGACCTCCAGAACGGTCATCTTGGAAATTGCATCGAGGATTTCGTCTTTGTTGGCAGCCATGTTGGGACTCCTGGTAGGTTTTCAAGACAATTCAGACGCCGGCGGCCTGTTTCTGGTCGCGAACGGCAGCAAGGGTGCGGACGAGCTTCGACTGAGGCTCCGCAAGGGTGCGGACCAGCTTCTCGATCGGAGCGCGCATCAGACCCATCAGCTGGGCCAATGCCTGATCCCTGGTCGGGAGGCTGGCGACCTTATCGATATCCTTCCCGGACAGCAGCTGCCCGCCGAGGGAAACGAGAGTCGGCACGAGCTTGTCGTTCGTCTTCGCGAAGTCCTTCACCACGCGCGCGGCGGCGCCTGGATCGTCCTTCGAGAACGCGAGCACGAGTGGGCCCTTGAGCTTCGGCCCGATGACTTCGAACGACGTGCCGGCGACAGCCTTGCGTGCAAGCGTATTCTTGACGATACGCACGTACACGCCCTGGCCACGCGCCCTGGCACGCAGATCGGTCATCTGCGTCACCGAGATGCCGCGGTACTCGGCGGCAACGACGGACTGGGCTTTCGCCGCAATCTCGTTGACCTCCTGTACCAGCGCTTTCTTGTCTTCGAGGTTGAGTGGCATTCAATTAATTCCTGGCCTGAAGATCTGTTGTCAGGGGCTGCGCCCCGGGTTCAACGGCGTCGAAGCGACGCCGTACGAATAGCTGCGCATCTCCTGACTCGAACTCAGAGCAAGCCGTCCTGGCTCGCTCCACCTTTCGACGGTGACCTTCACGCACGAGGCAAATCGCCAAAATGGCAACCCTCGAACATCACGTGGGGCGGTTCACCATCTGCGCAGGCGATCATTGAGAGCCTCGCGGTCGGCTCGCCTGCGGTCTTCGATGATGGCTGGCGCCATGAGCACGCCAGCCCGCATGAATTCTCTAAAAACCAAAACCTATAGAACGAGCGACGAGTTATCGACGACCACGCCCGGGCCCATGGTCGACGAGAGCGCGATACGCTTCAGGTACACACCTTTCGACGACGCCGGCTTGGCCTTCTGCAGGTCGGTGATGAGCGCCTGAAGGTTTTCCTTCAGCGCGTTCACCTCGAAGCTCGCCTTGCCGATCGTGCAGTGAATGATGCCGCCCTTGTCGACGCGGTAACGCACCTGACCGGCCTTGGCATTCTTCACGGCGGTGGCCACATCGGGCGTCACCGTGCCGACCTTCGGGTTCGGCATGAGGCCGCGGGGGCCGAGGATCTGGCCCAGCTGGCCGACGACGCGCATCGCATCGGGGCTCGCCACGACCACATCGAAATCGATCTCGCCAGCCTTGACCTTCGCGGCAAGGTCATCGAGGCCCACGAGGTCCGCACCAGCGGCCTTCGCGGCATCGGCGTTCTTGCCGGAGGTGAACACGGCCACGCGCACCGACTTGCCGATGCCGTTCGGCATGACCGTGGAGCCGCGCACCTGCTGGTCGGACTTGCTGGCGTCGATGCCGAGATTCACGGCGCAGTCGACGCTCTCATTGAACTTGGCGGTGGCGAACTCCTTGATGAGCTTCAGCGCCTCTTCCACCGGATAGGACTTGCCAGGCGCCAGCTTCGACGACCAGGCCTTCGTTCTCTTGGCTACCGCGGGCATGTCAGAGCCCCTCCACGTCGACGCCCATGCTGCGGGCGGTGCCGGCGACCGTGCGCACGGCGGCTTCCAGGTCTGCGGCCGTGAGGTCCGGCTGCTTCATCTTGGCGATCTCTTCGAGCTGCTGGCGCGAGATCTTGCCCACCTTGCTGGTGTTCGGCGCGCCGCTGCCCTTCTCGATGCCGATGGCCTTGCGGATGAGCACCGAGGCCGGCGGCGTCTTCATCACGAAGGTGAAGCTGCGGTCGCTGTACACCGTGATGACCACCGGGATCGGCAGGCCCTTCTCCACCTTCTGGGTCTGCGCGTTGAACTGCTTGCAGAACTCCATGATGTTCACGCCCTGCTGGCCGAGTGCCGGGCCAATGGGGGGCGAGGGGTTTGCAGAGCCCGCGGGCACCTGCAACTTGATATAGCCGCTTACCTTCTTTGCCACGAAATCAACCTCCCGGGTGCAAGCGCCTCGCGGCTCCCCGATGGATCAAACGTGCTGCCAGCTCTAATGAAGCGTGCTGTCAGCTCTAATGTCTCCACTACGAAGCGGCGGAACACGCTTTGAAAACAACTGTCTCCACTACGAAGCGGCGAAGCACGCTTTGAAAACAACTCAAGCTTTCTCGACCTGCGAGAAATCCAGCTCCACGGGTGTCGAGCGGCCGAGAATCTGCACGGCCACCTGCAACCGATTCTTTTCGTAGTTCACGCTCTCGACCACGCCGTTGAAGTCATTGAACGGCCCGTCGATCACGCGCACCACTTCGCCCGGCTCGAAGAGCACCTTCGGCCGCGGCTTGTCCACGCCCTCTTCCACGCGGCGCAGGATCTGATTCGCTTCCTTGTCGGTGATGGCCGCGGGCTTCTCCGGCGTGCCGCCGATGAAGCCGAGCACCTTGGGCACGTCGCGCACGAGGTGCCAGGTCTCTTCGTCCATCTCCATCTGCACGAGCACATAGCCCGGGTAGAACTTGCGCTCGCTCTTGCGCTTCTGGCCGTCGCGCATTTCGACGACCTCCTCCGTGGGCACCAGGATCTCGCCGAATTTCGGCTCGAGATGGGCGCGACGGATTCGCTCTTTCAGGGACTCGGAGACACGGTGCTCGAAGTTCGAGTAGGCGTGCACCACATACCAACGCAACGCCATCTCAGCCCCCCTGTCCGGACAATGCCCGGGTCGCCCACGCGAGCCGAGATCTATCAACCAGAAGAAAATACCGGCCACGATCACGAAGATGAACACGGCAAGCGTCACCTGCCCCGTTTCCTGGCGCGTGGGCCAAACGATCTTGCGCAGCTCGACGCGCGCGTCGAGCACGAACTGCTTCAGGCCGCGCCCGTAAGCGGACAAAGCCACCATCAGCGCCGCCAGCAGAAGACCTGCGACCACGGCGAGCCAGCGCACCCATCCGGGCTGCGCCGATAGCAGGTAGTAGCCGGTGATGCCGCCCACAACGAGCAGCACCGCGACCACAACCTTTGCCTTGTCCGCCGCGGCGGCGTCCTGGACCTTAATTTCTTCTGTCATGCGAACCGATGGCAGGCCAGGAGGGAATCGAACCCCCAACCTGCGGTTTTGGAGACCGCCGCTCTGCCAATTGAGCTACTGGCCTAATTCATTGGCACAAATCGCCTTCGGCGATTTGTGCGGACATTACACCGTCGGCCGCGAACAAAAAGCGTGGTTTTTGTTCGCTACCGCGTCAGTGTGCGGCGCTAGCGCCGCACAAGACAAAAATCTCTCCTTTACTTCAAGATCTTTGCCACGACGCCGGCGCCGACGGTCTTGCCACCCTCGCGGATGGCGAAGCGCAGGCCTTCTTCCATCGCGATCGGGGCTGATCAGCTCCACGTTCATCTTGATGTTGTCACCCGGCATGACCATCTCCACGCCTTCGGGCAACTGCACCAGTCCCGTCACGTCCGTCGTTCGGAAATAAAACTGCGGACGATAGCCTTTGAAGAACGGCGTATGACGTCCGCCTTCTTCTTTCGTCAGCACGTAAACTTCGCTTCGAATCCGTGTGCGGGGTGATCGAACCGGGCTTGGCCAGCACTTGGCCTCGCTCCACTTCCTCACGCTTCGTGCCGCGCAGGAGCACGCCCACGTTATCGCCCGCCTGCCCTTCATCCAACAACTTACGGAACATCTCAACGCCCGTACAGGTCGTCTTGATCGTCGGCTTCAGTCCGATAATCTCCACTTCGTCGTTCACCTTCACGATGCCGCGCTCGATGCGCCCCGTGACCACCGTGCCACGCCCGGAGATCGAGAACACGTCTTCCACCGGCATCAGGAACGGCTTTTCAACCTCGCGCTTGGGGATCGGGATGTACGCATCCATCTCCTCCACCAACTTCAGCACCGACTTCACGCCGATGTCGCTGTTTTCCCCTTCGAACGCCTTCAGCGCAGAGCCGATCACGATCGGGGTCTTTGTCGCCGGGGAAATTGTACAGCGTCAGAAGATCGCGCACTTCCATCTCGACGAGCTCCAGCAACTCCTTGTCGTCAACCATGTCCGCTTTGTTCATGAACACAACGATGTACGGAACACCCACCTGGCGCGCCAGCAAAATGTGCTCGCGCGTCTGGGGCATCGGGCCGTCTGCAGCCGACACCACCAGAATGGCCCCGTCCATCTGCGCCGCACCCGTGATCATGTTCTTCACATAGTCCGCATGGCCCGGGCAGTCCACATGCGCGTAGTGGCGCTTGGCGCTCTGGTATTCCACGTGCGCCGTGGAGATCGTAATACCGCGCGCCTTCTCTTCCGGCGCATTATCGATCTGGTCGTACGCCATGAACTGACCCGCCGTACGTCTCCGCCATCACCTTCGTCAGCGCCGCCGTCAGCGTCGTCTTGCCGTGGTCAACGTGCCCAATCGTCCCCACGTTCACGTGCGGCTTTGTGCGTTCAAATTTTTCTTTGGACATCGCAAAAACCTCATACAGATGACGGCGCGCGGCGCGCACCGGAAAAAACTCGACTACCCGACCCAGACCAGGACAAACCCGGCACGAAACTGGAGCTCACGACCGGGATTGAACCGGTGACCTCGTCCTTACCAAGGACGTGCTCTACCAACTGAGCTACGTGAGCGAACACCTGTTGGAGCGGGTGATGGGAATCGAACCCACGCCATCAGCTTGGAAGGCTGAGGTTCTACCATTGAACTACACCCGCCCGACGCCGCTGCGTGCCCGAAGAAACCCCTCAACCGATCCGCACTTCCCACGGGCTGCGCCCGGGATTCAACGAGGATTCGCTCAAAGCAGCGAACCCCGTCCGAATAACGGCGCTACGCGCCGATCCGGAACACCTCTTCGATCCGAGGCCTTTCCCCGTGGTGGAGGGGGAAGGATTCGAACCTTCGAAGGCGTAAGCCGGCAGATTTACAGTCTGCTCCCGTTGACCGCTTGGGTACCCCTCCGGGAAAAACGAGCCGCGTATTCTGATTTCGGGTGCCCGGAGTGTCAATTCGATTTGGCGCGCGTCTTGCTAGCTGGTGAGGCTTTTTCCGGGCAGCGACCGTTTGCGCGGCGCAATGGCCGAAGGCCATACCTCTTTATATAGAGGCCGGGCGGGGTTTGGAGGCCTTCCGCTCGATGCCGTCGATCAAAGCCACCGGCAGTTCGCGCCACTGGCCGGAGCGCAGGTCGGGCGGAAGCTCGACCGGGCCGTAACGCAGGCGGGAGAGCCGGGCGACCTCGTGTCCCACTGCCAACCAGAGCCGGCGGACCTCCCGGTTGCGGCCCTCGCGCAAAACCACGCGAAAAGTGGTGTCAAAAGCGGCGTTTGCCCACACGCCCTCGCCAAAGGTGGCCTTGGGCACTGGCTCGACGCTATCGAACCGCGCCGGGCCATCGTCCAGGATGACGCCCGAGCGCAGGCTCTGTAGCGCCTGCGGTGACGGCCGGCCCTTCACGGTGACCAGGTATTCGCGCTCCACTTCGGTGGAGGGGTGCATGAGGCGGTGGGCGAGCTCGCCATCCGTGGTGAAGAGCAGCAGGCCGGCCGTGTTGACGTCCAGCCGACCGATGGAGATCCACCGCCCGGCGCCTGCCGGCGGCAGACTCTCGAACACCGTGCGGCGGCCCTGCGGGTCGCTGCGGGTGGTCACTTCGTCCAGCGGCTTGTTGTAGGCGATGAGCCGGCGCGGCGTTGCGCCAGAGGACGTGAGCGCGAGCGGCTTGCCGTCGAGGCACACCGTATCCGAAGGCCCAGCCCGGTCACCGAGCCGGGCGATGCGTCCGTTTACCGTGAGGCGCCCGGCGCGAATCCACTCTTCGACGGTGCGGCGCGAGCCGAGGCCCGCGGCGGCAATGAGTTTCTGCAGGCGTTCCGAATGAGGGGATGGCTGGTTCACGCGCGGAAGGATACGGCCGACGGCGCAGATAAC
Source organism: uncultured Gammaproteobacteria bacterium (assembly GCA_963837755.1). Taxonomy (GTDB): domain Bacteria; phylum Pseudomonadota; class Gammaproteobacteria; order Steroidobacterales; family Steroidobacteraceae; genus JADGHX01. The sequence goes on from CAWIOP010000001.1 coordinate 369,808, forward strand.
CACTGGTTATCACCAGCAACCGTTTGACTCCACAGGCTTCGCTCCAGCCGGCGAAGTCCGTAGAGTAGCGGCCCCCGACGAACGGCAAGAACACCGGCACCGCAGCGGCTGCGCGCGCCAAAACTGTCTGCGAGGAAGCTCAAATGATCTACGACAGCATTCTGGACACCATCGGCAACACGCCCATCGTGCGCATTCAGCGGCTCGCGCCGAAAAACGTGACGATGTACGTGAAGTGCGAGTTCTTCAACCCGCTCTCGTCCGTGAAAGACCGGCTCGCCATCGGCATCATCGACGATGCGGAAAGACGCGGCGTCCTGAAGCCGGGGCAGACCGTCGTGGAGGCCACGTCCGGCAACACCGGCATCGCGCTCGCGATGGTGTGTGCCGCGAAGGGCTACCCTTTCGTCGCGGTGATGGTGGAAACGTTCTCAATCGAGCGCCGCAAGATCATGCGCATGCTCGGCGCGAAGGTCATTCTCACGCCGGCCGCCGAGCGCGGCACCGGCATGGTGACGAAGGCCGAAGCGCTCGCGAAGAAGCACGGCTGGTTTCTCGCGCGTCAGTTCGAGAACGAAGCGAACCCGGCCTATCACCGCAACACCACCGGTCCCGAAATCCTGCGCGACTTCGCCGGCAAGCGGCTCGACTTCTTCGTCACCGGCTGGGGCACCGGCGGCACGCTCACGGGCGCCGGCGAAATGATTCGCCTCGCGCGCCCTGAAGTGCGGATCATTGCCACCGAGCCCGCGGGCGCCTCGCTGCTCGCCGGCAAGCCGTGGGCACCCCACAAGATTCAGGGCTGGACACCGGACTTCGTGCCGGCCGTGCTGAAGAAGGAAGTGGCCCACCGCATCGTGCCCGTCACCGACGCCGAGGCCATTGAAACCGCACGCTCGCTCGCAAAGAACGAAGGCATCTTCGTCGGCATTTCCTCGGGTGGCACATTCGCGGCCGCGCGCAAAGTGGCCGAAGAAGCACCGGCCGGCTCCGTGGTGCTCGCCATGCTGCCCGACACCGGCGAGCGCTACCTCTCGACGCCGTTGTTCGAAGGCATCGTGGATGGCAGCGATCCCGAGCCTTGAGATTCCATTCCCGACGTACACGATTGCCGGAAACACCCGTGAAGATGGATGCGCGACGCTACGCGACGCTCCCCGACCCGTTCCCGATGTGGCGCGGCGGCGTATTACATGGCGCGCGCATCGCATACGAGACGTGGGGCGAGCTGAACACGGCTCGCAGCAACGCCATCCTGCTGTTCACGGGGCTCTCGCCGCCGGCGCACGCGAAGTCCTCGCAGCAGGACATGAGCGAAGGCTGGTGGGAAGGCATGATCGGGCCGGGCCTGGCCATCGACACGAACCGCTGGTTCGTGGTGTGCGTGAACTCGCTGGGCAGCTGCTTCGGCTCGACCGGACCTGCGTCGGAATGCCCCTCCACGGGGGCGCCGTATCGCATGGGCTTTCCGGATCTGGCCGTCGAAGACATCGCCCGCGGCGGCTTCGAGACCCTGCGCTCGCTCGGCATCGAGCGTGCGGACACGATCATCGGGCCGTCGCTTGGCGGCATGTCGGTGCTCGCCTATCTCGGGCAGTTCCCCGGCGCCAGCCGGCGCGTGATCAGCATTTCCGGCACGGCGGCAGCATCGCCCTTTGCCATCGCGCTGCGCTCCATCCAGCGCGAAGCCATTCTGCGCGACCCGGACTGGCTCGGCGGCGCCTACACCAACGAGCGCCCGCCGGCCACGGGCATGCGCATCGCGCGCAAGCTCGGCATGATGACCTATCGTTCCGCGACGGAATGGGTGCAGCGTTTCGGGCGCGAGCCCGTGCCGGAAGACCTTCGTGAAGAAGGGCCCTTCGCGCCGGAGTTCGCGGTGCAGAGTTATCTCGAAGCGCACGCGCGGCGCTTCGTGCGCGCGTTCGACCCGAACTGCTACCTCTACATCTCGCGCGGCATGGATCGCTTCGATCTTGCGAAGCACGGCAGCTCGAACGTGGATGCGCTCGCGCGCTCGCGCGTTGAGCATGCGCTGGTGATCGGCGTGGAGTCGGACATGCTGTTCGCCATCGCCGAGCAGCGCGCGTTGTCGGAAGACTTCGGCAACGCCGGCGCCACCACGCACTTCGCGCCGCTCGACTGCATCGAGGGGCACGACTCGTTCCTCATCGACATCGAGCGCTTCGGCGGCGAGATCCGTGGGTTTCTGGATCGCGACGAATAGCGGAAGCATTGAAGCGGAGGCTCGATCGACGCGCCTGCGCCTGGGGCAACACTCTTTCAGCGCGCGGCGATCAACCCCGGAAGCAACGGCGGCAGCGGGCAGTGAAGCGCAGCGCACACGGTGCGCAGCAGCTCTGCTTCCGCGACGGTCAGCGCGTCGTCGTGAGCGATGGTCTTTGCCAGACCCTCGATAACGGCCTTCTTCGCAAACGGGTGAAGCTTCTCCAGCCGGCGCAGCGAGTCGGCAAGCCGTTGCGGCCAATCCTCGATGGCCAGATACGGCGGGCGATGCATTGGCAGCACTGCCTGCATGCCGGCCTCATACGCCATGCGGGCCTGGCGCGAATCCGAAGCACCGAAGCCGGCGAGCGTAGCGAACAACACCTGGATGTCGGTCTCGCAGTCTTCGAGCGACCGTGTGCCGTGTGGCGCACGCGCTTCGAGCTCGTCCCGAAGCAGCGTGGCCAGAAGATGCGCCAGGCAGAACTCGAACACGTCGACGCTGGCATCCGCGCGAATGAGGTCATCCGCCAGTTTGGCCAGCGATCGCCTCTCGCCGACGGGCAGACGGCGCAAGGCCGGGAATATCTGCAACAGCGCCGGCAGGCGAAGCATTGGCTCCAGCGACTCGGCGGCCGGCAGCGTGTCGCGCACCACGCCAAGCTCCGCCGCGTTTGTAGTCTTGCTGAGCAACGACAACTGGCGCTCGCGCACGGCGCCGTCACGACTCAGCAGCAGCGCAAGCACGAGGGCGCGCGCGCGGCCGGACGACTCGACGAACTCGCGCAGCGACTCCGGCAGCGCGAGCCGCAACGCGTGCGCCTGCTTGATCTGCAGTATCGCAACCTGCCCGACTTGCGCGGAGATCGCCTGGGCCTGAACCGGCACGGACGAAAGCGCCGCCTGAGTCGATGCGATGTGTGTGTCGACGCCTGAAGCGCCGCGCGCTGACAGTGCCCCGTCAGGCCCAACGAGGGGCAACGCGCCAGTAGCCGACACGTGCAAAACATTTGCCTCGGCCAGCTCGCTCGCGTCGAACGCCGGAATCATCTGCAGCGCCTTCGCCGCGACACTCGGCAAACGCTTGACGTCGAAGTGCGGATCGAGCTCCCGGATGCGCTCCGCAATTGGCGGGTGCGTCTGCGAAGAACCGGCTCAGGCCCGGCGCAAACAGCATGTGCGCCGCCTGCTCCGCGTCCGCGCCGACGATCTTCGAGCCCTCGGGGAGGCCGGCGATCTTCACGAGCGCGCCCTTCAAGCCATCCGGATTGCGCGTGAACTGCACGCTGGACGCATCTGCGAGCCGCTCGCGCTGCCGGCTCACCGCAGCCTGCAGCAGCCTCGCGAAGAACATTCCGACGTAGCCCAGCACCATCACGGCGAATGCGCCGGCGATGAGCCCGCCCGCCGCGCGCCGCCCGCGAGGCGCATGCCGCAGCAGCGTTCTGCCAATGAGCGCGACGACGAACAGGCCGAAGAGCCAGCCCATGAGCTGCACGTTGAGGCGCATGTCGCCGTTCAGCACGTGACTGAACTCGTGCGCGATCACGCCCTGCAGCTCATCACGGCTCAGCGTGTCGAGCGCGCCCTGAGTGACGGCGATGGCCGCGTTCGCAGGAGTGTGACCCGCGGCGAATGCGTTAATGGCTGCTTCCTGCTCCAGCACGTAGATCTCGGGCATGGGCACGCCCGACGCGATGGCCATCTCCTCAACGACATTGTGAAGCCGCTTGCGCTTGATGTCGTTGGTGTCGCGCGAGATGCGCACGCCCCCCATCGCGCGAGCGACCACGCCACCGCCTTCACGCAGCTGTGCGCACTTGAAGAGACTGGAAAGGCCGATGACGCCCAGCACCACGAGCGTGCAGAACAGCGCCGCGCCGGGCCGGCGCGCGACGAAATCGAGCGGCGAGACCGCCGGGTTCTCCGTGTTCGCAAAACCGAACGCGGTGAAGAGCACGAGATCGAGCGCGACCGCCACGAGCAGCATCGACACCACGAACGCGATGACGAGCCAGCGCGTCTGGCTGCGCGCCCCTGCCTGCCGTGCAGTAGAAATCCATTGGCGCCGCCGCTGCCACCTGCCCGAGCTACGCGGCACGGCCGGCATAGCGCGACACAGGTGAACCTGCGCGTCAGGTGAAGCTGACCTTGGGCGCTTCGCGCGCTTCAGGCTTCGCGGCCTCGAGCATCTGCGCCGGGGCGAAATTGAACATGCCGGCGACGATGTTGCCCGGGAACGTTTCGCGCGCGTTGTTGTAGCCCATCACCGCGTCGTTGTACGCCTGCCGCGCGAACGCCACCTTGTTCTCCGTGGAGGTGAGCTCTTCGGACAGCTGCATCATGTTCTGGTTGGCCTTGAGGTCCGGGTAGGCCTCGGCCAGGGCGAACAGCCGCCCGAGCGCGCCACCGAGCTGGGCTTCCGCGCCCTGCAGCTGCGCCACCGCGGCCGCATCCGCCGGGTTCGCCGCCGCGGCCTTCAGGCCCGCCACCGCGCTGTTGCGCGCCTTGATGACGGCTTCGAGCGTCTCGCGCTCGTGCTTGATATAGCCCTTCGCCGTCTCGACCAGGTTCGGGATCAGGTCGTAGCGGCGGGTGAGCTGCACGTCGATCTGCGCGAACGCGTTCTTGAACGCGTTCCGGGCGGCGACGAGACGGTTGTAGGTCCCGACGAAGAAGAGCGCCGCGAGGACGATCAGGGCCAGGATTACGATCAGCGATGTCATGGAACCTCCGCGCACGCGTGCGCCATTGCCGCAGGGTGTATCGGCTTCAACCCCAGCGGGTTGAGTGGCGCCGCATCCGTGGGGGCGGCCCGCCCTGCTGCAAGGGCCGCTGGCGGCCACCCTACCGGCCGCCGCACTTAAGTCAACAACGAAGCGTGACGCGTATCACACAGTGCGACCGGTGATCCCCGGATGGGGGCCGCTCATCGGAAGCCGGCACGCCTCGCCGGCAAACCCGCGAAGATGCCGGCCCATGAAAAACAGGTCTCGAGGCTTCACCCTGATGGAGCTGATGGTGGTGCTGGCGATCGCGGGGACGATCCTCGCCATCGGGGCACCAAGTTTCAGGGAGTTCCTCCGTAACAACAAAATGGCCTCGGTGGCCAACGATCTTCTCGGCGGCATTCAGACCGCGCGCACCGAGGCGATCAAGCGCCAGCTGCCTGCGGGCGGCATCGCGATCTGCCCCTCCAGCAACCCGGACGCCGCCTCGCCGACCTGTCTTGGCTCGGGCACCCGGCAATTCGACGGCTGGATTGCCTTCGTCGATGCAGACAACAACTGCGATCGCGACGTCGCCACCGAGCCCCTGATCCGCACCGGTTCCCGCGTCGACCTGGACAACTCCGCCTCGCGGTACGTGAAATCCGCGTCGAACGGAAGCTGCATCTCCTTTGCGTCCACGGGCTTCATGCGCACGGACACGGGCCGACCGGTCGCTACGCGCACGCTTTACTGTGACGAGCGCGGCAATGTCATGCAGCCCGGCATGACGTTGTCCATGGTGCGCGGCATAGACGTGACGGCTACGGGCCGCGCGCGCGTCACGCGAGACGTCACGGAGATTTCAAGCTTCGGGGTCACCTGCCCATGAGCGCCATCGCTACCACTACTACATCGCGTGAATGCCGCCAGCACGGCTTCACCATAGTCGAATCGCTCGTGGCGCTGGTGGTGCTGAGCGTAGGCATGCTCGGCATCGCCGGTCTGTACGTGTCGAGCCTGCAGGCGGGGCGCACGGCATTGTCCCGCACGCAAGCCGTCAGCCTCGTGAACGACATGATCGACCGGATCCGCGCCAATGCATCGGCGCGGGACGCGTACGACATGGATACGTATTCGGACGCGCCGCTCGTGCGCGGATGCGTCACCACCAACAACTGCTCGACCGGTCTGCTTGCCGAGGACGACCTTGCCAGGTGGGTCACCGCGACCCAGGGCGCCTTGCCGGGCACGCCAACGGCTAACGTGGAAGTCACGCTGGCCGCCGCAACAGGCCGGCCGGACCGCTATCAGGTCACGGTCACCTGGCAGGAGGCCGGCAATGAAACGGCGCGCGACGCCGCCGGCGCCCTGCAGAACCTGAGCTACACCGGCAACCTCTCGATCATCCCGGCAGCACCATGAAGATGCTCATCCCGAACCCTCGCGCGGCCCGCGGCTTCAGCCTCGTCGAGCTGCTCATCTCGCTCACGATCGGCTCCGTCCTGATCGCCGGCGCGGTGTACATCTATTCCCAGAGCCGCAGAAGCGCCACGGTGAGTGATACCCAGGCCCGACTCCAGGAGAACGGCCGTTACGCGCTGTCGATACTCGAGCCGGACATCCAGCTTGCCGGCTACTACGGCTTCTCGAACAAGCCGGACGACTTCAAGTTCATCTCGGGCGGCTCGACGACGTCCTCCATCACGGCCGCGAAGATGCAGAAGGCGAGCACCGCCCTGACCGGCGTGGGCACCACGAACGGCTGCGGCAACAACTACGCGGTGAATCTCATCGCGACGATCGAGGGCGCCAACAACACCTACGGCCTTGGTTGCGCGGCCCTCGGAGGCGGTGCCCTTCTCAATGCGGATACGCTCACCATCCGCCGCGCCACCAACGCGCCAGCCAACGGCATCGGCGCGGCGACCCCCAACCGCCTGCAGTTGCTGGTGAGCCGGCTCAGCCCGTCGAACCAGTATGTCTTCGCGGACGGAACGCTACCGACGACGCCGGCGCTGAAGGCGAATCTCGTCCAGGTGCGCGACCTCATCGTGCGCACGTACTACGTGTCGCGCGATTCGACCGACCCGGCGGCGGCCGGGCTGCCAGCGCTGCGCGTCAAGGCGCTGACCGACGGCCCGTCGTTCGCCGACGCGGCCGACACCGAGGTCATGCGCGGCGTCGAGGATTTCCAGGTCCAGTTCGGCATCGACACGGGCGACTACGATGGCATCGGCGGCATCGACGCGGGCCGCGACACCAACAGCGACGGAATTCCGGATGTGGCCAATGGCATCGCAACACGCTACGTCAACGCGGATGCGCTGCCGGTCGGCTTCCAGGTGGTTTCCGTCCGTGTGTGGATCCTGCTGCGCGCCGAAACGGCGGAGCAGGGCTTCGTCAACAACCGGGCATACGTATACGCCGACCGCAACTTCACCCCGAACGACGGCTTCCGGCGCGTTCTCATGTCCCGAACCATCCAGTTGCGCAATGCACGCACGCTCTGAGCACACCCGCATGCAACGTTCCCTTCCCGACATGTCGAGACAACGAGGCGCCGCGCTGGTCGTGGGCCTGCTCCTGCTGGTCGTGCTGACACTGCTGGCCATCAGCGGCATGAACACCGCGAGCACCGAGCTCGTGATGGCCGGCAACGAGCAATACCGCCAGAAAGCGTTCCAGGCCGCCTCCACCGGTATCGAGGAAGCCGTCACCGTGCTGGCGAACGTGCCGCAAACCACGACTCCCACGGTCGTTCCAGTCACCGCCGTACCCAGCGCGGATGCGGGTGACCAGTACACCACGTCGAGCCGCTACATGGGCGACGACCTCAACCTCCCGGGTTTCAGCAGCGGCAAATTCGTGGGCTTCCACTACCAGATCACCAGCACCGGCACGTCTGCGCGCAACGCGAACTCGCAGCAGATCCAGGGTGCCTTTGTCATTCAGAACGCCGGCGCCGCCGGCTCATTCGGCTCGCTTGCGCCGTGACGCGCCAACCAAGAGGAACACCGCTCATGAACTCAACGTTCCGCGACCTGCTGCTGGCCCTTGCGGCACTCGGCGCAATGACCGGCGCCCACGCCCAGCAACAGCCTTCGAAGCTCACCTCCAGTGAAATCGCGCTGGAAGTGCCGGCCGCCTCCATGGTGCTGCCCGTGAGCGCGACCAGTGCCGCGGTCTTCCCGCCGTGCGGAGGCTGCAGCCCCAAATCGTTCCCCGTCACGGCAACCACGAAGTACTACCTGAAGCGCGAGCCGGTGAGCGTCGCCGAGCTGAAGGCCGAAATCATCGGCCGGCCCGAACTGATCCTGACCGCGGTGTATTCGCCCCGGACCGGCGCGCTCATCAGCGTGACCGCCGACATACCCGCTCCGCGTACAACCCCGCGCAGCACGCGCTGAACCAGACCGATTTCGAGGACACAGTCATGTTCCGCATCGATATGCGACTTCGAAGCTTCGCCGCCGGCGCGTTGCTCGCGACCTTCGTGACGCTGCCCGCACTGGCGGACGACAGCGAGATCTACCAGAGCCAGGCAGCGGCCACGGGCGCAAGACCGAACGTGCTCTTCATCATGGACACGTCCGGAAGCATGGACACCACGGTTGATCTGACTCCGGCACCCTACGACCCGAGCAAGACGTACGACTCGAGCGGGTGCGACGTGAACGATATCTATTTCAGCCGCGGCACCAACGGTGCGCCCAACTGTGGCTCGGCCGATCATTTTCCCCGCTCGATCTTCACGTGCGACGCCGCAAGCGCTGCCATGGTCAATATCGGTGGCAGCGGCGTCTGGCCCGGCCTGGGCAATCCAAGTGCGCGCGCCGCGCAGTACCGCAGGAGCCTTCAGGACGGCTCGTGGGGCTGGAGGTCGATCCGCAACGAAACGGACTTCATCGAGTGCCTCGCGGACGACGGCATTCACGGCGAGACCGCCGCCTCGAGCAAGAAGTGGATCGGCAGCCCGGCTGATGGTGGCCCGTGGATTTCGGCCTCGCTCAACCGCTGGAGCTCCATCAGCAACACGTACCGCTTTTATACGGCCAACTATCTGAACTACCTGGCGGGCCCCGGCACGGCGGTAATGACCCGCCTGCAGATCGTGCGCGACGTCGCGATCAACCTCGCGAGCTCGTTGCAGAATGTGAATCTCGGCCTCATGCGTTACAGCGAAGACGCGCAGGGCGGCTACGTCCTCCAGCCCGTCGACAACATCGCCACCAACCGCACCGCGATCCTCAACACCCTCAACGGCTTCGACCCATACGACGGCAGCGGCGGCACGCCGCTCTCGGAAACTTACTATGAAGCCGCGCTGTACTTGCAGGGCAAGACATGGGACTTCGGCAGCGTGTCGACGCCTGGAAAGAGCGTGGCGGGGTCGATGGCCACGTCAGATACATACAACTCACCGATCAAGCTGTCCTGTCAGAAGAACTACGTCGTCTACCTGACCGACGGTGCGCCGACGCGCGACGCCGACGCCATCGGCAAGATCGAGACCATGATCGGCAAGAGCTGCGCGAACCAGGTGGAGCCGTTCCACGACGGCGGCTGGGTGACAGGCAGCGGCATCTGCATGGATGAGCTCGCCGCGTGGATGGCGGACGACAAGAACACCGACCTGCAGACCGATGCCACCGTGCCCGGCAACCAGAACGCGCTCACGTACATGATCGGATTCGGCGACAGCCTCACGGCGAGCCTCCCGTACCTGAATGCGATCGCTTCGGCCGGCGGCACGGGCAAGGCCTACACCGCCGGTGACGTCCCGACGCTCACGGCAGCGCTGCAGAGTATTTTCAGCGAGCTGCAGGAAGACAGCGCGACGTTCGTCACGCCCTCGATCTCGGTCAACGCGTTCAACCGCGCGCAGACCGACACCGACCTGTTCTTCTCACTGTTCAAGGTGGGCAAGCGCGAGCACTGGGATGGCAATCTCAAGAAATACAAGCTGCTGAACAACAAGATCGTCGACAAGAACGACCTCGATGCGGTTGACCCGGCATCCGGCTTCTTCTCGCAGGGATCCTGGAGCATCTGGTCCCCGGCGAAGGACGGAGCCGATGTCGCCGCGGGCGGCGCCGCAAGCAAGCTCGACACGCCGGACTTGCGGAAGATCTACACGTCCGTCGCGGGCAACGACCTGACGCTCACCGGCAATGCCGTCACGATTGCGAATATGACTGACGTGCTCGTCGGCACGGGCAGCGGCGCGACATGCGGCACCGCGTGCCAGGATGCCGTGAACTGGGCGCGCGGCTACGATATCGACGACGAGAATGGCGACAGCAGCAAGACGGACCAGATCAAGTTCATGGGCGATCCGATGCATGGCCGCCCGGCAGTGATTTCGTACGGCAAGACGAGCGGCACGCCCCAGGAAAGCAACACAGTCGTGTACGTGCCGACGAACGACGGCTTCCTGCACGCGATCTCGGGCCCGACGAGCGGCGGCGGCGAGGAGCTGTGGGCCTTTGTTCCGCCCGAGCTGCTCAACCGGCTCGGAACGCTGCGCTCGAAGAGCAACGCGCCCCACACCTACGGTCTCGACGGCGACATTCGCGTCCTGAAGCTCGACAAGAACCAGAACGGTCTCGTCGACGGGGACGACTACGTGTACCTGTTCTTCGGAATGCGCGGGGGCGGTAACCGTTATTACGCCCTCGATGTCACCGATCGCACCAAGCCGAAGCTCCTGTGGAACATCGGCGCTGCGGAGCTGCCGGGCGTCGGCCAGACCTGGTCGCCGCCGGTCGTCACGCGCGTGAACGTCAGCAGCGGCAACACGGATACCGAGAAGTTCGTGCTGATCTTCGGTGGCGGCTACGACACCACGCAGGAGAGCCAGGCCTATAGCACCGACACCGTCGGCAACCGCATTTACATGGTCGAGGCGAAGACGGGCACATTGCTGTGGTCCGCGGGCGGGCCGGGCAGCACACCCGCGCCGGACCTGCTGTTCGACGCCTCAGGCAAGGAGATGAACAACTCGATTCCAGGTCGCATCACGGTCATCGATACGAATGGCGATCAGTTCGCCGATCGCCTGTATGCCGCGGATATGGGCGGGCGCGTCTGGCGCTTCGACATCTTCAACGGCGAGAGGCGCGACAAGCTCGTCACCGGCGGGATCATCGCGACGCTCGGCGCGGGCGGGATCAGCCCGGCCCCCGCGGCATCCGAGAACCGTCGCTTCTACAACGCGCCGGACGTGGCGCTGGTGCAATTCCGCGGCATCGAGCCGTACTACAACATCGCCATCGGCTCGGGCTATCGCGGGCATCCGCTCGATACGACCACTGTCGAGCGCTTCTACTCGGTTCGCGACAAAGCCCCTTACGCGCAGCTCTCGCAAACGGAATACAACGCCATCACCCCCGTGAAGGACGGCGATCTCGTCGACATCACGAGCGACCCGGCCGGCACCACGGTGACCACGGCGGCCAAGGGCTGGAAGCTCACGATGAGCGGCAACGGGCCGGGCGAGAAGATATTGGCCGAGTCGACAACGGTGAACAACGTGATTCTCTTCACGTCGTTCGAGCCGGACTCGCTGGGCGGCGCGGGCCCCTGCTATCCCTCGACAACCAACCGTGCGTACGCGGTGACCGCGTTCGCCGGAAAGCCGGCGCTCGACTTCAACGATGACAAGACGACCGACAACAAAGATCTGTTTACCGACCTGAATCAGCAGGGCATCGTCGGTGACGTCAACATCGCGCTGATTCGCCAGGGTGACACCGATCCGAACTCTCCGACCAGCCCGCCGACCGTCTGCCTCGCCGGCATGGAAGTGCTGAAGAAGTGCGTGAACGCCGGTGGTACCGTGCGCACCTTCTGGAATCGCGTAGATGCACAGTAACGCTCACTGGAGGTCCGGTCCCATGGAAGCTGACCAGCGCGGTGTGACACTTATCGAGCTGATGACGGTCATGGTCGTGCTTGGCATCCTGGCGAGCATCGCCATACCGAGTTACCGCAACTACCTCATCAGGTCGAACCGGTCGGATGCGAAGAGCGCGCTCATGCAGGTGCAAGCGGCGCAAGAAAAGTTCTACCTGCAGAACAACGCCTACACGGACAAGGTGGCCGAGGGCTCACCCACTGGGCTGGGGCTCGCGTCGACGACGACGAACGGCTACTACACAATCAGCGTTACACTCGCCGGCGGCGGGCAGAGTTACACGGCGAGCGCCACACCGACCGCGAGCGGCGGCCAGTCCGACGACACGAATTGCGGCACGTTCAAGATCAACGACATCGGCAAGCGCGATGTGACCGGCACTCAAGGTGTCACCAACTGCTGGAAATGATGCCCCGCTGATGGGCCGGCGGGCACCGGCCCTGGTGGCTCCGATCGCGAATGCGCTGCTCGCCGCATGCGCCTGCAGCGGTGCGGTAGCTGCCGACGCGCTCAAGCTCGCCACCTGGAATCTCGAGTGGCTCATCGCCCCGGCCACGTTCAGCAAGCTGAAGGCGAGCTGTATTCCCGAAGGAGCCCGTCCCCTCGGAAATGCGCGGCGCATACCTTGCGACGTGGCGCACCGCTTCGAGCGCTCGTCGCGCGACTTCTCCGTGCTGGAGCGCTATGCGCGGCGACTCGATGCCGACGTCATCGCGCTTCAGGAAGTGGACGGCGCGGATGCGGCGCGGCTCGTATTCCCTGGCTACGAGTTCTGCTTCACCTCTCGCGCTCACGTACAGAACACCGGCTTTGCCATACGCCGCGGCGTGCCTTTTCGCTGCGGGCCGGACGCTCGCGAGCTCTCGCTTGGCGACACCTTGCGCCGGGGCGCGGAGCTCACCGTGTTTCCGGGTGAGCGCGGCGAAATGCGCATGCTCAGCGTGCACCTGAAATCCGGCTGCAGCACGAAGCCGCTCAGTGCACCCGACAAGGCGTGCCATGATCTCTCGCGGCAGGTGCCAGCGCTCGAGGCGTGGATCGACACGCAGGCCCGGGCGCAACGGCGTTTCGTGGTGCTCGGCGACTTCAACCGGGACCTGCTGTCCGAGGCGGCAAAACGCCTGGCATTCGCAGCGCACGACACCCTGTGGGCAGCGATCGATGACGCGGACCCGCCCGAAGCGGACCTGCACAACGCGGCCAGCGGCGAACCTTTCCGCAACTGCGTGCCGGGCCAGGGCTATCGCAGCTACATCGACAACATCGTGCTGTCGCGAACCCTGGCGGCCCAGGCACTTCCCCACTCCTTCTCACGCGTGACCTACAGCGCGGCCGACGCGCGCCACGCGAAGCTGTCAGATCATTGCCCGGTGGCGATACAGATGCGGATTGAACGAAAGCCGGGGCCAGCTTCCTGATTCAGCGGGGATTTATCGCATCCGGTGACGGCTTGACGGCGTCACGCGATAGCCGCAGGATTCTGCCGCTGCGCGTGCTCCATTAAGTTGAGTCGGCTACGCTGCAGCAAAGACGAAGGCATAATGGATCGCGTCTCAAACCGACGACATAACTATAAATCGAGGCCACGTTAGTGGAACGCCGTCTTCATACCCGCCACCGGGCACGGACCACCGTTTACATCAACATTCCGGGCGGGCGCCGCAAGCTTTGTCGCGCAGTGAACCTGAGCGCCACCGGCGTTTTCATCGAGACGTCCAACCTGGGGCTGCGCAAGGGGCAGCAGGTGGAGCTGTCGTTCGCCATCAATCTTGGCGCAGTCACCAAGCTGCACCGTCGCACGGCCGTCGTCGCGCATGTGTCGCGGGGCGGGACGGGTCTGCTGATGGAAGCGTACAACTCGCGGCCAGCGGCAACGGCAAACGCAGGCTGACGCGCGCGCCCGGCACAGCTGGGCAAATCACTGCTCATCGGTGGACGGGCGCACCCTGGACAAGGGGGTTGAGGGTGTGGAATTGGCGGCGTAAGTCGCTGACTTGATTGCCCTCGCGAGCGTCATCGCGACTGACCTGCCCCCAGAGTTACCCCCGGACCGTCGCACCGGGTAGCGTTAGCGCCGCCATCGGGCGGCGTTTTCACATCTAGGACCAGTGGCTATCCAGCCAACCTTTGAACTGTTTAGTGAGCTCTGCGTTGCCCATCCAGAATGCCCACTGAGGCCCGCCCTGCGTCTCGAAGACCATTAGGTCGACGCCGGGGACTGCCGCCATGATTTTCTTGCAGAGATCCATTGCCGTTACCGAAACATCCGCCGTCGCCAGAAGCCAAGCGCCGGAGAAATATCTAGCCCATCCGTAACCGGCGGCTTTGAGATGTGCTGTGACTTTTGCCGTCGCGTCCGGGGCGGTGATGTCGGAGACGATAACGAACCGCCTCATGCGCGCCCCTCATGTTCAATACTCGTAACGGGCGCTTTGCCAATTGAGATTGTCTGATTGCTGGATGAAACGCGAGACAGGCCGCTTATGCTGTCGCCCACGATTCCCTTCTCAATCGATAGCTTGTCAATGGCGAATTTTTCGGAGCGCAAGGCGTCTGGATCCTTGAACATGAAGTAGAAGTACGCCGCGAGGGTGGAAACGAAGGACATGGTGAGGAGACAGGCCAGAAATACCTGTACCCATATCGCGGCTCCTGCGGCGCTCACCGAGCTGATGCCCACGAACGAAATCGCATCAAGATAGAGAAGCGCCTTCAACGCCGTCGATCGCGACCCTTGCATAAGCGACTCAGCGAGACGACCCCAGACTTCCGCCACGTGCCCCCCACTTTTTCGAATTTTGCTCAGTATAGAACATGGGCAGCGCCTCATACCCTATAAGGCGCCATCTTCGGGCCAGCGTTTCCGTTCGGCGTCGAAGCGACTTCGCGCGATCTGCCTCGCGCGCGCGTATGGCCAGAACGCTCCGCCAATGCCCTGCTGCGGCGAGCAGGGTAACGCATAGGGTGTTGCGGCGGCCCGCGGACGGCACGCCAGCCATCTTCTGCACAAGACGCGCGTCGAGTTCGTTGACAACGCTCGCCGCCGGAGTAGGCTTCTTCGCGCGTCCCTGCCGGCCGTTCATAGACGGGAAGCCTGAAGTCTCGCGAAATGCTTGACGGGCTACATGTTGGGACCGCGACCAACGGCGTCGCGGCCGACCCGTACAACGGTACGATCCGCACGCTAAAAGACGCTCGACATGGCGAAAGCCATTAGTGGCGCACTGAGTGAAACCCGGATTCAAACGGCAGGGCGCGCCTCTTACACCCCTCACCGGCCTTCCACGGGCCACTGCATCGCCGGTACCGAACGTGCTTGCGAAACGTCCCTATCAGCCGGAAACCCTCGAGAAAAAAGCCGAAGCGGCCAGCAGCGGGGATAAGGCAAGGGAAAGTAGGCGCAAGCGAACAGAGGCTATTGGACGCAACCGATGCTCGCTTTTACCGTCAAAATCCTACATTTTCCGGGCAACGCGCTTGCTTGCGTTTTGTCCGCGAACGCACGGGACTCTTAATCAGACACTTTTACACGCGCATGACGAAACCCGTCTCCCGCCTGATGAGCTGCTTGATTGCGGCCTTATCCATCGCACAGCGCGCCGTCCACCCATCGTGTTCAAGCACGAGTATGTCGTCCGGAAATCTGCGGACCACGGCGTTCAGCATCTGCGCCTCGATGCCCTGCAAGATATGGGCAAGTCTCATCGCAGGCGTGTCCTTCGGCTTCCCATTCTTCGCTAGCTTCGGCTTGTAGATCAGCCCCATCGCGTTCACGAGCTTGCCGCGTCGCAGCCGCAGCGCTTTCAATATTGAATCCCGTCCGCGGCGCAGTTCATTTTTCAGCGCGATAACCAGCGGATCGTCATAGAGTCGTTGAGTCCACTCTCGGCCAATCCGCTTGAGCCCGTCGAGATAGTCCGCCCACGTCTGCCTCATCGCGCGTCGTTCGGCGAGTCGCGTGGCGCGGTTATAAGCTGCGCGCACCTTGTTCCGCTCCGCGTGGGCGAGTTGCAGCGCAATCAAGTCCGGCGCGACGCCCTGCTCGTTCAAGCGGGTCGACGCGAGGGCGCGAAAGCCATGCCCGCACATCTCGTCTTTCGGATAGCCGAGGCGCCGTAGCGCCGCGTTGACTGTGTTGTTAGAGATCGGCCGCGCGGAGCTTCGCAGCGACGGAAACACGTACCGGCCCGTGCCTGTCACGGAGTGAAGCCGGCGAAGGACTTCGATGGCTTCGCTGGTATGCGCCATTCGGCCGCGTCGAGATCGAATTCGGACCATTCGGCGCCGCGCAGCTCGCTGGCCGGACGCAAGCTTCAAGTCGCCCGCCGACTGAGCATAGAGACGGACAGAGCCGCCTGCCCGGAGTGTGCGGACGGGTCAAGGGCTTGTCCGTGGCTCTGGCTGCACGAATCTGGGTTTCAGTAAGCATTGGGGGTAACTGAAGCTCCGGGGGAAGCGACTTACCCCGATAGTCACCCCCGCTCGTGCTTGGCTGTCAATGCACAGCTTGAGACGAGACGGGACGAAAAGGGCTGAAATTCTCGGGGTTTTTGGCTTCCATGAGATCGCTGGATGTCTTGGGAAGCGTGGGATATGCCGGCTGAGGGATTCGAACCCCCGACCCCCTGATTACAAATCAGGTGCACTACCAACTGTGCTAAGCCGGCCCGGAACTGGGGCGCGATTGTAGCGCTCAGGCAGGAAAACCGCAGGCCCGCGCCAGGGCCGCATCCAACTCGGCGCCCTGGGGCAGGGTCAGCCCGAAAACGCTCTCCAGTACCTCCCGCACTTCCGCCACGCTCTTGAGCATGCGCCGCTCCGATGGACCCTCCAGGTGGTGCACCGTGAGTTGATTGTTTGCCAGGCCGTAACGGCGGCCCGGCATGGGGCGAGCGGCCATGAGGCTGCTGCGGAAGTGGGATGCGGGATTCGTAGCGAGGTAGTAGTTGGCGACCTCGTAGTCCGGCTCGTGCTGGGGCTGCAGGTCGAAGCGGTAGAGCGATTTCCATGCGCCGCGGACTAACGACTGCAGCTTGAGGTCACGGCCGAACGCTCCGCCCGCGATCGAACCGCTATCTGCCGGGCCGCGCGTGGCAGAGCCAACATCTGCCGGACGCGGATCCACCGTAACAATCCGGAATCGCTCGTGCGGCGTTGACTGCTCGACGTCCACCATCAATCGCAGCGGACCGGTGAGTGTCTGGCCACCGAACCCGACATCCGCGATGTAGGGCTCTGCCTGGATGTCCACCTTCAACAACATGTGCCCGCGCGGACGGATGGCGTCTTCCGGCGCATTCCAGATCACTCGCGCCGCAAGCCCGGTCACCTCAAAGCCGACGGCGCGCAGTGCCGCGGCAAACAGCGCGTTCTGCTCGAAGCAGTAGCCGCCGCGGCCCGCACGCACCAGCTTCTCTTCGATGGAAGGCAAGTCGAGCGGCACGTGCCACCCGAGCAGCGGGTTCAGGTTCTCGAATGCGATGGCCTGAGCATGCGCCAGGTGCAACGCGCGAAGTGTCTCGAGCGTTGGGGTGCGCGCGCCGGTGAAACCAATGCGCGCGAAGTAAGCATCGAGGTCCACGACTAGCCCGGCCTCGGAACCGAGGCGTTGGCCGTGGTCGTGGCGGGCCGCGCATCGCGCGAGTTGGGCGTGCGCCGGGCCGGCGTCGGGTCCGGCTCGCTATCAGGGCATACGCGGATCTCCAGCCGCGAGCCCGAGCTTTCGAGCGACAGCAGGCCTTCGGTGGGAATCGATCGCTCGTTGGGACCCACGTCGAGATCAACCCAGTACACGGTGCCCGCCTGTCTGCGCTCCGTGATCTGCGCGGCGTAGCCGAGGCGCTTTACGGCCTGCGCACGTTTCTCTGCACGATCGCGCTCGCTGAAGAGGCCGACGGAGACACGGCGGCCGCTCTGCGACACGGGCATGGCGTGCGCGTCGCTGATGCCGGCGCGCTCGAGCGTCTTCATCACTTTCGCTTCATCCGCCGCGGAGCCCAGCTCACCAACGTAGACCCAGAAGCCGTCCCACATCTCGCCCTGCTCGGCACGCTGCTGCGGATTGAAGCCGCGCTCGCGAAGCAGGGCGGCACCCCGCGCGGCCTGGGCAAGCTCGTTGAAAGGACCGACCGAAACGCAGCGCCCGCGGGCATCAGGGGCGGCGGTGGCAGTCGCCGCCAGCGCAGCCGAGGTTTGCACCACCGACGGCGTCGCCGCCGCCGTGCCATTTCCCTCCGACTGCGCAGCGCCTTCGGACACGAGAACGAGCCGAGGAAGCGGCTCCGACTGCTTCGCCGGCGGCGCCGGCTCAGGCGTATCGACCCACCCGGCCCACGCCAGGTAGACGAGATTCACAGCGAGCAGGATATAGCCGACGACGCGCACGGCCTGATTCTAGGAGCCTGTGTTCCCGTTGGCCATAATCAAAAACCCACGGCGAGCGCTACGGCGGCCACGATGCGATGACGGCGAGACCCTGGAGAACGAGATCCGGCACGTGCCTGTGCCCGCTTCGCAGCAGCTTCTGGATGACGGGTGCGGCGCCGCCAGTCAGCAGCACCAATGGCGCGCGCCCCAGGACGGAGCGCGCCTCGACCACCGCACGATCGGCCACCGCGGCCGCGGCAAATCTTGCGCCCTGCTCGACGGCGGCGCGGGTGCTGCGCGCGAAGAGGCTGCTGCCAGCCGTTCCACCACGTGCGCGGCGGCGGATGCCGTGAGTCTGCGACAGCAGGCTGCCGATCATGAGCGATGGCGCGGGAACAATGGCACCGCCCCGATGCCGGCCGCGTGAATCCACGAGGTCGAGCGTCATGGCCGTGCCGATGCTGATGACGCACACGGGCCGACGCTTCGAGAGGTGAAACGCGCCGATGGCGGCAACGAGCCGATCCGCGCCGAGGCGCCACGGCTCTGCATAAAGTGTAGTGACGCCGGCTGCGCGCCTCTGCGACGCGAAGAACTCCGGCGCGATGCCAAGCTGGCGGCGAGTTTCCGACGCAAAGCCGCGATCGATGCGCGCGCCGGCAACGCTCACCACGACGATGCGCCCGACACGCTTCGACGCCGGGCGCGAAGGCTTGCCGACGAGGTGACGAGCGATGCGCTCACCACTCCAGCCCTCGTGAGCCACGGCTTGCAGCCGGCTGAGGCGCCCGCGCGAGAGGCGGGCCCACTTGACACGCGTGTTGCCAATGTCGACCAGCAACGTGTTCACTGGCCCGCCGCCACGTGCGCCATCTCCTTTGCCGCCATCTCCTTTGCCGCCATTTCCCGCGCCTGTGCGTGCCGCGCTCATTCCGCGGGCCTCACGGTGACTTCACCCGAATAGAACTTCTTCAACCCTTGCGGCGTCTCCACGAGCAACGCGCCACTCAAGTCGATGCCCCGCGCGAGACCGCGCACCATTTCATCGCCGGACTGCACCGACAACTGCCGGCCATGCAAGGCATCCGCGTGTTGCCACTCTTCGATGAACGGCCGCAGCCCTTCCTGCTCGAACTGAAGCAGGCCACGGACGCAGCAGTCGACGAGGCTGGCTGCGAGCGCGTTTCGCGACACCGACGCGCGAGCCACGGAAGCGAGATCGACCGCCTGCAAGCCCGTCGCCGCGATCTTCTCGAGCAGGTCACCACCGAGCGCAACGTTGAGTCCGATGCCGACCACTACGCAGGCCGGCCCACCGGCCTCTGCCCGCAACTCGATGAGGATGCCGCCGAGCTTGCGATCGCCAATGAGCACGTCGTTCGGCCACTTGAGGCGAACGTCCGTCACGCCCTGGGCTTCGAGTGCGCGCAGCACACTCACGCCTATGGCAAGACTCAGCGAGCCCGCGTCGCGCGGCACTTCAGGAAAAGTCCAGCTGAGTGACAGGCACACTGCGCCACCGGGCGGCGCGAGCCACGTGCGACCACGACGACCGCGGCCTGCCGTCTGGAGCTCCGCGAGCAGCACTTCTGCATGGCCCTGCTCGGGATAGGCTCGCTCGACGAGCTCGGTGTTGGTCGAAGCCGTAGTCCACACGACATCGACCCGTGCGAGGCGCCCGCGAGTATCACTCGGCAGCTTCTCTCGAATGCTCGCGGCCGAAAGCTGCTCACTGGCACCGGGTAGTCTGTAACCACGGTTGCGCACGGCTTCCATGGGAGTGCCGACGTCACGCAGCGCATTCGCCGCTTTCCACACGGCGCTGCGTGTTACGCCGAGCGCCTTGGCGAGATCTTCGCCGGAATGAAATTCGCCATCGCACAGCTCGGCAAACACGCGCGCCACGAGCGCGGAAGAGGCCTGACGGTGTTCCACCCGCTCAGCCCTCACGGCGACGGCCGAGCAGCCAGAGCCGTCGCGCCCGCGGCTCGGTTCCGGCGCGCATGCGCGCGATGTTGGACCGGTGCGTAAAAGCTACGAGCAGCGCTACGGCCATGCCGAATGCCAGCAGCGGAACCTGCGGCTGCATGCCGCTCACGGCAACGAACACCGCAACTGACGACGCGGCGACGATGGACGCCAGCCCCACAAAACCAGACAGCATCACCACGGCGAACCACACCAACAGCACCACGAGCAGCAGCACCGGCTCGACTCCGAACACCACGCCCACGAGCGTCGCCACGCCCTTGCCGCCGCGAAACCCGTGCCATACCGGATAAACATGCCCGACCATGGCAGCCAGTCCGCACGCCACCGGCAGCCATTCACGCAGGTCGCCCACATTGACGCCGCCGCCCGCACTCACCCCTACGAGCCCAAGCCCCTGCAGCGACAGCGGCGCAATCACGCGCGTGGCAAGAATGCCCTTGCCGATGTCGATGATCATGACCCACAGCGCAAACCACTTACCCTGCGTGCGCAGCGCATTCGTGCCACCGGCGTTGCCACTGCCGAGCATGCGGATGTCCACGCCGCCCCGCAGCCGCCCCACGATGAGACTGCCGATGAGCGAGCCGACGAGATAGCTCGCGAGAACCTTGACGATGAGCTCGATCACGCGGGTAAGAATATCTCAGCGAGCATGCATCGCACGCTGCCGCCGCTCAGTTTCTCGATGGTGGGAATGGGCACCGCGAGCACGCTATCCGTGCAGGCGCTGAGGCGCGCGTAGGTTTCGGGCTTGAGCCCCTGGCGCGCACTGGCCGACATCACGAGCACGCGGCAGTCGCCCAGTGCTTCGTCCCAGCTCGCAAGTTCCAGCATGTTGCCTGCGAAATGCTCGATTTCAGCGTGGCCGATCTCGACGACCTCGCGACCGCTCGCGTGCAGACGGTCGAGCACGCGTGTGCGATCGCCGCTCGCAATGGCCTCCGCGCCGATCACGGCCAGACGCTCGCCTATGCACATGAGCACGTTGGTGTGATACACGGGCGCGCCCGCGCGATCGAACGCCTCGAAGATTACCGGTGTGTACCCAAGCTCTCGCGCCCACTCGTCGACAACCGCAGGATGCGTCCGCGGGGAGACGCTGGCGTAGGCCACGCGATTCGTGTGGTCCAGCACGAGGCTGCCGGTGCCCTCGAGGCAGCGGCCTTCGCTCTCGTGATGCGAGAGGTCGAGCACACGAGTGACCTTGAAACCCACCTGCTCCGCCGCGAGCTCAATCACGTCCCGCCGCCGCTCCCTGCGCCTGTTCTCCGCATGCATGGGGTAGAGCACCACCGTGCCATCGGAATGAAAGCTGACCCAGTTGTTGGGGAAGATCGCGTCAGGCTTCGGCGGCATGGGCGTGTCATCGACCACGCAGACGCGAATGCCTTCGCTCTGCAAGGCGCTCACCACGTGCTGGAACTCCGCCCGCGCCACATGGTTATGCGCGAGCGAGCCGCCGCTACCCGGCCGCTGCTGCATCGAATTCGTCACCGCGGTCTCAGGGTTGTAATCGAACGCGGCTGGCCTAATCATCAGCACGGCGTCCGCGCACTGCGCACGCGGCATTGGGTCGAGTAAAGACTCAGGCAACCGGGGGCTCCCACACAGCGCGCGCTCGCAGTACTCCTTGGGTGTACTCAGGGCGCCGTCCAAGCTTCGAGATAAATGCAACCAGACTCCGCACCGCTCGTCGTCGGCACGGATCGCGGCCTGTACTGCCCGCCGGGGGATTTCTACATCGACCCCTGGCAAGCCGTGCAGTCTGCGGTGATCACGCATGCGCACGGGGATCATCTCCGCCACGGCAGCGCGCGCTACATTCTCGCACGTCCGGGCGCGGCCATCGCCCGCCATCGGCTGGGCAGCGGCCACACCGTGACGGCCGTCGAATACGGGGCGCCCGTCCGGCTCGGCAAGGCGCAGGTGTCGCTGCACCCGGCCGGCCACATTCTGGGCGCCGCGCAGGTGCGCATCGAGCACGAGGGCCGCGTCTGGGTGGTATCAGGCGACTACAAGCGCCAGCCAGACCCGACCTGCGCACCGTTCGAGCAGCTCGAGTGCGACGTGTTCATCAGCGAAGCCACGTTCGCGCTGCCCGTCTACCGGTGGTCGCCCACCCCGCAGGTGGCGGAAGAAATCGTGCGCTGGTGGCACGCCAATCGCGAGCGCGGCATCGCCTCCCTGCTGTTCTGTTATGCGCTCGGCAAGGCGCAGCGGGTGCTGGCGGAGCTGAAGGCGTTCACCAGCGAGCCGGTCTACCTGCACGGCGCCGTCGACTCGCTCACGAACCTCTATCGACAGTGCGGCGTCGAGATGGTCGCGACACTGCCCGCCACCACCGAGAAGAAGACGGACTATCGGGGCGCGCTCATCATCGCGCCACCGAGCGCTGCCGGCACACCGTGGACGCGTCGCTTCGGCGAGCATTCCAGCGGGTTCTGCTCGGGCTGGATGCGCGTGCGCGGAGATCGGCGCCGGCGTGGCTACGACCGCGGCTTCGTCATCTCCGATCATGCGGACTGGCCGGGGCTGCTCGAAACCTGCCTTGCCACCCGTGCGAAGCGCGTTCTGCTCACGCACGGCAATTCGGACGCGCTCACCCGCTATCTCAACGAGCAAGGGGTGAGCGCCGCGGCGCTGGCCACGGCCTTCGGAGACGAAGAGTAGTGCGCGAGTTCGCGGAGCTGTACGACGAGATCGACACCACCACGTCCACCCATCTCAAGGTCGCCGCGATGGTGCGCTACTTGCGCAGCGCGCCGCCCGCCGATGCCGCATGGGCCACCTACATTCTTTCCGGTCGGCGGCTGAAGCGCTTCATCGGGCCGGCTCTGTTGCGCAAGTGGCTGGTGGAGGCGTCGGGCTTGCCCGAGTGGCTCGTCGATGAGTCGTACTCCACCGTGGGCGACATGGCCGAGACCATCGCATTGCTCATGGAGACGGACGAGAGCACGAAGGTGGCCACGGCGGCGCCGCTCGCCGAATGGATCGACGAGCGATTGCTTCCGTTACGAGACGAGGATGAGGCGCGCCAGCGCGAAGCCATCGTCGGCTGGTGGCGCACCCTGCCCTATCGCGAATGCTTTCTGCTCAACAAGCTGCTCACCGGTGAGTTGCGCGTGGGTGTCTCGGAGCTGCTGGTGAACCGCGCGCTCTCGGAAGTGCTCGAGGTTTCGCGCGCGGACGTGGCGCGCCGGATGATGGGCGAATGGCAGCCGGGGGCGGCGTTCTGGGAAGGCCTGAAGACGGGCGATTTGCCTGCCACCGACCCTTCGGCGCCATATCCGTTCTATCTCGCATCACCGCTCGACGACGACGCACACAACCTCGGCTCCCGGGCGGACTGGCAGGTCGAATGGAAGTGGGATGGCATTCGCGGGCAGCTCATCCGCCGCAACAGCCAGTGCTTCCTCTGGTCGCGCGGCGAAGACCTCATCACGGAGCGATTCCCGGAGATCGTCGAGGCGGCGACGTGGTTGCCCGACGGCGTGGTCCTGGATGGCGAGCTCGTCGCGTGGCGTGACGGCGTCGTGCGCCCGTTCGCGGATCTTCAGCAGCGCATCGGGCGCAAGAAACTCTCGGCGAACATCCTGCAGACGGTGCCGGTCAGGTTTCTGGCGTACGACCTGCTGGAGCAGGACGGGGCGGACACTCGCGCAATTCCCATGCATGAGCGGCGGGCGCGGCTGGAATTGCTGCTCAAAGGGGCGCCCTCGGTGCTTGGACTATCGCCTCTCGTGGATTCGGCAACCTGGGAGGAGCTCGCGACCCTGCGATCGGAATCCCGCTCACGAAGCGTTGAAGGCCTGATGCTGAAGGCGCGCGCATCGGCTTACGGCACGGGCCGGCAGCGCGGGTCGTGGTGGAAGTGGAAGATCGAGCCCTACTCTTTCGACGCTGTGATGCTCTATGCGCAGCCGGGGCACGGGCGTCGCTCCAACCTCTACACGGATTACACGTTTGGTGTGTGGCACGAAGACGAGCTGGTGCCGGTGGCCAAGGCTTACTCGGGCCTGAGCAACGGCGAGATCGCGGAGCTCGACAAGTGGATTCGCGCGCACACGCTCGAAAAGTTCGGCCCTGTGCGCGCCGTCGAGCCCACGCAGGTGTTCGAGCTGGCCTACGAAGGCATCGCGGAATCGAGCCGGCACAAGTCCGGTATCGCCCTGCGCTTTCCGCGCATCCTGCGCTGGCGCACGGACAAGCCCGCGCGCGAAGCGGACACGATTCAGAATCTTCACGCCGTACTGGAAGCGCACCGAAGCGCTGCGGGGTGAGCAGGTCGCATGCGCGGGCGGGCCCGAACGCGTGTTGCCGCTGGGGGCGCCTTAGCGCCCGTAGCTGCCGGTAGCGTCCAGCGGCTCGAACAGCGCCTCGTCATCCGTGAGGTCGAGCGGCGTGCCGGTGAGGAAGCGACGGCACTGCGAAGCCGGCGTGGGCTTGGCGAACAAGAAGCCCTGCGCGAGATTGCACTGAAGCTGCCGCAGCTTCTCCAGCTGCTGCCAGCCTTCGATGCCTTCGGCGATCACCTGGATGTTCAGGTGCCGCGCCATCGCGATGATGGCGCTGACGATGGCAAGGTCGCTCATGTCCGTGACGAGGTCGCGCACGAAGCTGCGGTCGATCTTCACATAGTCCACGCGCCAGCGCTTGAGGTACGAGAGGCTCGAATAGCCGGTGCCGAAGTCGTCGATGGCGACGCGCACTCCCAGCTCGCGCAGCTTGGAAATGCCGTCTTCACTCGACTCGCCGGAGCGCGCCTCGCGGTGCTCGAACACGGCGCTTTCCGTCAGCTCCACCTGCAACATGCTCGGCTTCATGCCGTGAAGGTGCGTGAGGCGGCGGATAGTGCCCGGCAAGTCCGAGCGCTGCAGCTGCACGGCGGAGACGTTCATGGCCACCGGCACGGGCGACCAGCCCATCTCGCGCCAGCGCGCGGCGTCGGACATCACGCGTTCCAGCACGAAGTCGCCGATAGGCACGATGAGGCCCGTCTCTTCGGCCACGCCGATGAATCGCCCCGGCGCCACGAACCCGTGTAATGGATGCTTCCAGCGCAGCAGCGCTTCGAGGCCCATTACGCGATGGCTCTCGATGTCGATGATGGGCTGGTAGTGCACGTCGAGCTGTTTCTGCTCGATGGCTGCGCGCAGGCTCGACTCGATGGCGATGCGCTCTTTCAGCTTGCGGTCCATGCCCGGGCTGAAGAGCTGGAAATTGTTTCGGCCGCGATCCTTCGCCTGGTACATCGCGGTGTCGGAATGGCGCAGCAGCTCGCCGATGTCGCTGCCGTCGCGCGGATACAGGCTCACACCAATGCTCACGGTGGTGACGAGCGGGCGGCCGTCCACGATCACCGGTGCGCTCAATGCTTCGTTGATGCGCCCGGCTGTCTCGTTGACCTGATGCGGGCTCTTCACGCTCTTGAGCACCACGATGAATTCGTCGCCGCCCATACGCACCACCACGTCTTCGTCGCGCACGGTGGAGCGAATGCGCGTAGCCACGGTCTTCAGCAGCTTGTCGCCGGTCTCATGGCCGCGCGAATCGTTGATGTGCTTGAAGCGGTCGAGATCGAGGAACAGCACGGCGAGGGTAGCGCCCGTACGGCGCGCTTCGTTGATGGCCTCTGGCAGGTGCACTGCGAGAAACAGGCGATTCGGCAGGCCGGTGAGCTGGTCGTGGTGTGCGAGATGGTCGAGGTGCTGCTGCTTCTCGAGCAGCTGCGCTTCGATCTTCCGCCGCAAGGTGACATCGTTCGTGGTGAAGGCGAGCACGGGCTTGCCGCCGATATCCAGGCGGTTGCCGCTGATCTCCACGTCCACGACATTGCCGTTCTTGCAGCACTGGCGAATGCCGAACGGCAGGCGCGGGTCGGGGTTGCGCAGGCGGGCAAGCAGGTTTTCCGGCTCGGCGGATTCGTCGGTGAACAGCTGGCTGAGCGTCAGGGAGCGCAGCTCTTCGAGCTTGTATCCAAGGCTACGCTGAAGGGCGGAGTTGCCCGCGATGACGCGCAGGGAGCTGGCGCTCTGCAATGAGCACGCCGTTCGGCGATTGCTCGATGAGCGCGTGGTAGTGGGCGCCTGCCACGGCGGCAAGTCGGCGCGAGGAACGTGCCCGGAAAATCAGAAACGCCAGCACCGCGCCCAGAGCGGCGAACGTGCTGACCAGCCCGATGATGAGCGATTGCTCCGGCATAGACGCGCAAAGGCCCGGCGCACGCGATCCGCCCACCGGGAATCGCAGCTGCGACCTGGCTCACACTCCCTTCGAAAACAGTCGGGGAAGTTTCGCGTATCGCAGTGCACAGCGAACGTGCGCCGCGCACAGTTCGACCTCAGACTAAAGTCGAATCAGCCCGTTTTTGCCGGGAATTCAGGGGTCTGAAGCGGATCAGATGTCGTGCACCACCGAGCACGTCGCACCTCGCTGCAGAACTTCGCCGACCCCTTCGGCAATCACGGCGTTCTCACCGAACTTGATGCCCATGAGCGCCTTGTCGAAGCGGAAGGCGCGCAGCACCGGCAGTGGGTTCGTCGAAAGCTGGCCCGTGCGCTGGTCCGTCGACGTTATGACACACCGGGTGCAGGGCTTAACGAGGCGCAGGGTGACGTTGCCAAAGTGAAGCGCACAGATGCGGTCTTCCTCGAACGGCTCGAGGCCTTCCAACACCACGTTCGGTCGGAAACGCTCCATGCCGATCGGCTCGGGCATGCGTGAATTCAATTCTTCCAGCGACGCGACGTTGCACACCAGGATGGGGAAGCCATCCGCGAACGAGACAGGCGCTGGTGTCGCGCCGGCAAACGTGGCATTGGCGTGCCGGTCGAGCACGGGAGAAATGCGCAGCAGTCGCGCCGGGAAACCGACGGCTTGCGTGAGCCATTGAGCGGCGGCGGCGCCCTGGTCCAGCGCGGAGATATTGTCCTTCCACACGCGCGCCGCTTGCGTGGGGCCTTCCGGTAGCAACGGCACGCGCAACGGCGGCTGGCCAGGCGCGCGCAATGTGAGCTCGTTCGTGCCGACCTCTGGCTCCACGAGCGCCAGACGCGGCTGAGTCCGCTGGCTCATGAATACGCCATCGGGGCTTGCGGCCATCCAGTGACGGTCCCACTCGAAGCCCGTGACACCGAGGCGCGCCTGTTGCCGCGGAACCGCGCGGCCCGATTTGAGCGGATAGATGTTCAACTCGCGAATGATCGCCATGGAATTCCCCAGCGGCGCGTGAGCGGCGCGTTGCTGCTTGCGTACCAGTGCCTGCCTCAGCGCTTCAGGATGAACTCGTGGTCAACGGTGTTGCCGACGGGGAAGCCGTACTCGCCGACCTTCACGAACCCGTAGCGCCCGTAGAAACGCTGCGCGCCAGTGTTTTCGGACCAAACGCCAATGTAGAGCGGCGCGCGCTTCTGCTCGCCGAGCCAGCCGAGCGCGACGTTGAGGAGCCTGGATCCGAGGCGCTCATTCTGGTGGTTCGCGAGCACGTAGAGTTGGCGGATCTCACCGGCTGTGGGTTCCAGATCCTCCACGGGCAGCTTGCAGTTGGCCGCCACGACGAAACCCACGGGCGCCCCGCCTTCCGGGCCCGCAAGCCAAACACCCGCCGTCGGATCTTCAATCAGCTGGCGGCAAGCGTCGGCAGAGCACACGCAGTCGACGTATTCAGCGAGATCTTCAGGGGGGTAGAGGTGCCCGAACGTCTCCGTGAATGTCGTCCCGGACAGGCGCGCCAGATCGGCGGCGTCGTAGATGGTGGCCCGACGAATTGTCTGCGGAGCGTTCACGTCAACAGCGCGGTCCTGGCGGGCGTGGCACGCATTCTCTCACAGCCCACCTTGAACCCTTCCTCGCCCACCGCACTCTGCACGGAACCACCGTCAGACTGCTCGGTGACGTGGGGCCTCTCCTGCCCGCGCTACGTGACGTAGCTGCCCAGCCCGATGCGTCAATTGTGGATGTAGCCCTCGAGCTGCTCGATAGTGCGCTGCTGCTCTTCCATGACCGTTTTCACCAGATCGCCGATCGAGATGACGCCAACAACGTGCCCCTGCTCGATGACGGGAAGATGGCGAACCCGACGCTCCGTCATGAGCCGCATGCATTGCTGCACGGACTGATCGGGCGTTACGGTGTGAACAGGCGAGCTCATGATCTGCCAGACGGGGGTGTCGCTGGAGGAGCGACCGAGCAGGATCACTTTACGGGCGTAGTCCCGCTCCGAGACGATGCCTGTGAGCTCCTCGCCCTTCATCACGAGCAGGGCCCCGACGTGCCGGTCTGCCATCAGCTGGATGGCTTCGAGCACCGGGTCTTCCGGGTCGACGGAGTAGATGGCTCTCCCTTTCGCGTCGAGCAGCTGTCTTACGCTTGCCATGGTCCGAACCTCCCGCGCATCCATGCACGCTGACGTCCAGCGACTTCGTTCAGACCAGGAGCGTAGCGCGTTCGCCCCGGAAAGAGCCATTGCAGAAAAGGAAAAGCCCCTGAAGTCTTTCGACCTCAGGGGCTTCTCGGTTTGGAGCCTGGCAGTGACCTACTCTGGCATGCCCGTAAGAGCACACTACCATCGGCGCGGAGCGTTTTCACTTCCGAGTTCGGAATGGGATCGGGTGGTTCCCGCTCGCTATTGCCGCCAGGCAAACTGTTTCGGCGGAGCGGGCCGCACTTGCGTACAGCCCGCACACCGTTGTCCGGATGTTCTTCGTAAAGAAGAACTCATCGCCGCAACGTCAGCTCAGCCGTTGCCACGATGATGTTTTTTGTTTCAACGCCTGTCGCGTTCGAATATGGATCGCTCCATTTCGCATCTCTCAAGCCTTCAAACTGCTTGAGGTTATATGGTCAAGCCTCACGGGCAATTAGTACTGGTTAGCTGAAGCCATTACTGGCCTTACACACCCAGCCTATCAACCAAGTCGTCTACTTGGGCCCTTCAGGGGAATCGAGTTCCCAGGGAGATCTAATCTTGGGGGGGGCTTCCCGCTTAGATGCTTTCAGCGGTTATCCCGTCCGCACATAGCTACCCGGCAGTGCCACTGGCGTGACAACCGGAACACCAGAGGTGCGTCCATCCCGGTCCTCTCGTACTAAGGACAGCTCACCCTCAAATCTCCAACGGCTACGGAAGATAGGGACCAAACTGTCTCACGACGTTTTGAACCCAGCTCGCGTACCACTTTAATCGGCGAACAGCCGAACCCTTGGGACCTGCTACAGCCCCAGGATGTGATGAGCCGACATCGAGGTGCCAAACTCCTCCGTCGATGTGGACTCTTGGGAGGAATAAGCCTGTTATCCCCGGAGTACCTTTTATCCGTTGAGCGATGGCCCTTCCATACAGAACCACCGGATCACTATGACCTGCTTTCGCACCTGCTCGACTTGTCAGTCTCGCAGTCAAGCACCCTTATGCCATTGCACTCATTGCGCGATGACCGACCGCGCTGAGGGTATCTTTGCACTCCTCCGTTACTCTTTGGGAGGAGACCGCCCCAGTCAAACTACCCACCATACAGTGTCCCCAACCCGGATTACGGGCCAAGGTTAGAACTTCGATATTATCAGGGTGGTATTTCAACGTTGCCTCCACAAGAGCTAGCGCCCCTGCTTCAAAGGCTCCCACCTATCCTACACAGACAAGATCAAAGTTCAGTGTAAAGCTGTAGTAAAGGTTCACGGGGTCTTTCCGTCTTTCCGCAGCTACGCCGCATCTTCACAGCGATTTCAACTTCACTGAGTCTCGGGTCGAGACAGTGGGGCCAGCGTTACGCCATTCGTGCAGGTCGGAACTTACCCGACAAGGAATTTCGCTACCTTAGGACCGTTATAGTTACGGCCGCCGTTTACCGGGGCTTCGATCAAGAGCTTCGCCTTGCGGCTGACCCCATCAATTAACCTTCCGGCACCGGGCAGGCGTCAGACCCTATACATCCACTTTCGTGTTCGCAGAGTCCTGTGTTTTTGATAAACAGTCGCAGCCCCCGATTACCTGTGACCTCTCTGAGCTTG
Source organism: uncultured Gammaproteobacteria bacterium (assembly GCA_963837755.1). Taxonomy (GTDB): domain Bacteria; phylum Pseudomonadota; class Gammaproteobacteria; order Steroidobacterales; family Steroidobacteraceae; genus JADGHX01. The sequence continues at coordinate 400,027 of CAWIOP010000001.1, forward strand.
TGGAGTAAATCCACGCACCCAAGGAGGCATACCTTCTCCCGAAGTTACGGTATCAATTTGCAGAGTTCCTTAACCCGAGTTCTCTCAAGCGCCTTAGCAGATTATCTGCTCACCCACCAGTGTCGGTTTACGGTACGGACAACGATTACCTGAAGCTTAGAGACTTTTCCCGGAAGCGTGGCATCAGTCACTTCGGAGACCGAAGTCTCCTAGTACTCAGTTCTCGGGGATAACTGATCCTCCGGATTTTCCAGGAGATAACCCCTACGGCCTTGAACGGCACTGCTGCCGCTGATCTAGCCTTCTCCGTCATCCCATCGCAGTAACCATCGGTGCAGGAATGTTAACCTGCTTTCCATCGACTACGCCTTTCGGCCTCGCCTTAGGAACCGACTCACCCTCAGCCGATTAACGTGGCTCAGGAAACCTTGGGTTTTCGGCGAGCGGGTTTTTCACCCGCTTTAACGTTACTCATGTCAGCATTCGCACTTCTCATACCTCCAGCATGCCTCACAGCACACCTTCGCAGGCTTAGAGAACGCTCCCCTACCACGTGACGCTTCCGAAGAAGCATCACATCCATAGCTTCGGTGCTCGGCTTAGCCCCGTTAAATCTTCCGCGCGAGCCGACTAGACCAGTGAGCTATTACGCTTTCTTTAAAGGATGGCTGCTTCTAAGCCAACCTCCTGGCTGTCTATGCCTTCTCACATCGTTTACCACTTAGCCGAAACTTTGGGACCTTAGCTGATGGTCTGGGTTATTTCCCTCTTCACGACGGACGTTAGCACCCGCCGTGTGTCTCCCGAGTATTACTTCAGGGTATTCGGAGTTTGCATGGAGTTGGTAGGCCGAGATGGCCCCCTTCTCCAAACAGTGCTCTACCCCCCTGAGTATTCACTCGAGGCACTACCTAAATAGCTTTCGGGGAGAACCAGCTATCGCCAGCCTTGATTAGCCTTTCACTCCTATCCACAACTCATCGACGCACTATTGCAACAGTGGTTCGTTCGGACCTCCAGCCAGTGTTACCTGGTCTTCATCCTGGTCATGGATAGATCGACTGGCTTCGGGTCTATTCCCAGCGACTGTGACGCCCGTTTAAGACTCGGTTTCCCTACGGCTCCCCTATTCGGTTAGCCTCGCCACTGAAAATAACTCGCTGACCCATTATACAAAAGGTACGCAGTCACCCCTTGCGGGGCTCCGACTGCTTGTACGCACACGGTTTCAGGTTCTATTTCACTCCCCTCACCGGGGTTCTTTTCGCCTTTCCCTCACGGTACTAGTTCACTATCGGTCGGTAGAGAGTATTTAGCCTTCGAGGATGGTCCCCCGATGTTCAGACAAGATTGCACGTGTCTCGTCCTACTCTTCGTTGCTCATCGACTTGTGCTTTCGCCTACAGGGCTATCACCTACTATGGCCAGACTTTCCAGACTGTTCCGCTAGCACTCGTCGAATTACCACAACTGGGCTGGTCCCCTTTCGCTCGCCACTACTAAGGGAATCTCGGTTGATTTCTTTTCCTCCGGTTACTGAGATGTTTCAATTCACCGGGTTCGCTTCTCACACCTATGAATTCAGTGTGAGATACCTCTTGCGAGGTGGGTTTCCCCATTCGGAAATCGCCGGGTCAAAGCTTGTTTGCCAGCTCGCCGACGCTTATCGCAGGCTACCACGTCCTTCATCGCCTTCTACCGCCAAGGCATCCACCATGTGCGCTTATTCGCTTGACCATATAACCCCAAGGAGTTTGGGGATATGGAGCTGATTCACATTGCGAACGCGACATTCTCAAAATCGAAATAAATTTCGCTTGAAAATTCAGCGTTAAAACAAAAAACTTTCCGGATTGTTAAAGAGCAGCACGATGTCGTGGGACATCGTGCGATCAATCGAATTCACCTTTGAGGATCTCTTGCGAGATGCCCGACAGATAAACTCGAGTGATCGCACGTTCGTGCGGATCAAGCGGCAGGCATAAGGCCAGGCGAATAACAGGCTGGTGGAGCCAACCGGGATCGAACCGATGACCTCCTGCTTGCAAAGCAGGCGCTCTCCCAGCTGAGCTATGGCCCCTGATGAACGCCTCAAGAGGAACATCTGCCTGATTGCGCGTTTGGTGGGTCTGGGAGGAGTTGCACCCCCGACCTCACCCTTATCAGGGGTGCGCTCTAACTAACTGAGCTACAGACCCAAACTTCTGCAGCCCTCTGGTACATACGCATGGCACATGGACGCAAGAGCTTTGCGGGCCGCTTGTCTTGAGGCAGGTAACTTGAGTGGGAACTCGCGCTTCAAACCTTTGCGCGGTTCTCTTGAAAGGAGGTGATCCAGCCGCACGTTCCCGTACGGCTACCTTGTTACGACTTCACCCCAGTCATTGACCACACCGTGGTAGGCGCCCTCCTTGCGGTCAGGCTACCTGCTTCTGGTGCAATCAACTCCCATGGTGTGACGGGCGGTGTGTACA
>CAWIOP010000001.1:405000-2045805 GCA_963837755.1 uncultured Gammaproteobacteria bacterium
AGCGGATACAGAAACTCATGCAGCGCGATGGATTGCCCGCTTTTATAGCGTTTCGCGAAGTCGTCGCGCTCGAGCATGCGCGCCACGGTGTGCCGCGCGGCGATCTCGATGAGCTTCGCCGCGCCCATGGGCCCGAACCAGCGCGAATTGAAATCGATACGCGTGCGATCCGGATCCAGGATCTTGAACACCTGCTCCCTGTACGTACGTGCGTTCGCTTCGATGTCTTCGGTGGTGAGCGGCGGCCGTGTCACGTTGCGCCCGGTCGGGTCGCCGATGCGCCCCGTGAAATCCCCGATGAGAAAGGTGACGTCGTGCCCCAGCTGCTGGAACTGCCGCATCTTGTTGAGCAGCACGGTGTGGCCGAGGTGCAGGTCGGGCGCGGTCGGGTCGAAGCCCGCCTTGATGTGCAGCGGTTTGCCGCGTTTCAGCTTGGTGGCGAGCTCACGTTCGGTGAGCACTTCCTGGGTGCCGCGCTTGAGCTCGGCCAGTTGTTCGTTGAAGTCCATCATGTTGTGTCATTCCCCGAATTGACCGGGGCTTTACGGCTCGGTTACGGTCTGGCCCTTGTTCGAAAGGCTAGTGTAGACGATGCGCAAGTGGTTCAAATTCGGGCTTGCGGAGCTCGCGCCGTGCCGGCCCCGCGTTCTTCAGGTGGCGGCGTGCGCCGTGTTGGCATGGACCTGGCTCCGCTCCGACCCGGTCGAGATCGCCGCGACCGCCCCGCGTGCGTCATCTGGCACGAATCCCGCGAAGACCGAACCGTCGCCAGCCAGCACGAGTACGGCACCCGACGTCACGGCCCCGCAGGCCGCGTTCGCCAGCCCCATGGCGCTAGGCGCCTCCACCATTGAAGTCATCGTCAGCCACAACGACACGCTCGACCGCATCTTCCGCCGCCTCAAGCTCGATCTGGCGGATCTTGCCTCGCTGCGCAGCCTCCCCGGCCTGAAGGCCGGGCTCGACAGGCTGCGGCCCGGCGAGGCGCTCCACCTTATTCACCGTGATGGCTCGCTATTCGGCTTCGAGCGGCAACTGAGCCCCAGTGAGACGCTGCAGGTCGTGCGCGGCGAAGCGGGCTTCCGCTCCAACGTGCTGGAAAACCCGCTCGAAAGCCGCGAACGCACCGTTCGGGGCATCATAGACAGCTCTCTTTTCGAAGCCGTGGCCAAGGCCGGCGCACACGACCAGACGGCGATGGCCCTCGCCGAGATCTTCGGCTGGGACATCGATTTCGTGCTCGACATCCAGCCGGGCGACACCTTCATCGCCACGTACGACGAGATCTCCCAGGACGGCACCTACATCAAGGACGGCCCCATCACCGCCGCGCTGTTCATGAATCGCGGCCGTGAATACCGCGCCGTTCGGTATGCAGACCCGTCCGGCCGCGCGCACTACTACACGCCCGAAGGCATCAGCATGTACCGCGCGTTCCTGCGCACGCCGGTGGAATTCACTCGCGTCAGCTCGCGCTTCAACCCCAGCCGCCGACACCCTGTTCTAAACACCATCCGCGCGCACAAAGGCGTGGATTACGCTGCACCCACTGGCACGCCAGTGCGGGCCGCCGGCGACGGGCGCGTGCAGTTCGCCGGGCGCAAAGGCGGCTACGGCAACGTGCTCGAGATCGCCCATCCGCGCGGCGTCGTCACCGTGTACGGCCACCTTTCCCGCTATGGCAAGGGCATTCGCACCGGCTCGAAAGTCTCGCAGGGCGAAGTCGTTGCCTACGTCGGCATGTCCGGTCTGGCCACGGGCCCGCACCTTCACTACGAATACCGCGTGAACGGGCTTCATAAGAATCCGCAGACCGTCGAGCTGCCCGGCGCCGCGCCCATCGAGCCGGCATGGCGCGCCGATTTCGACGAGAAGACGGCACTGCTGCTCGCCGCGCTCGAAGCGCCCATCGGTCCGGCGCTGGTGTCGCGCTGACACACGCCGCGTTCGCAGCGCCCGCGCCCCGAACGTGAGTGTCATCGCAGTGTCATACGGGCCGTGCTGAACTGCGGCTCTTTGCCAGAACGACCCTGTAATGGACTCATCGGATCTCAAAGCGCCGCACTTTTACATCAACCGCGAGCTGTCGCTGCTGGAGTTCAACCAGCGCGTGCTGGCCCAGGCGCTCGATGAGTCGGTGCCGTTGCTGGAGCGGCTGAAGTTCCTCGCCATCTCGTCCAGCAACCTCGATGAATTCTTCGAGATCCGGGTGGCGGGACTGAAGCAGTTGCTGGAGCTGGGCTCGGGTCCCATGGCGCCCGATGCGCTCTCCATTCCCGATCAGCTCGCCGCCATCCACGAGCGCGCGCTGAAGCTCGTGGCCGACCAGTACAACTGCCTGAACGAAGTGCTGATGCCGGCCATGCGCTCCAAAGGCATCCGCCTGCTCAACCGCAAGGAGTGGACGCCGCAGCTCGCGCACTGGCTGGAGCAGTATTTCGAGCGCGAGGTGGAGCCGGTGCTCAGCCCGCTCGGGCTCGACCCGGCGCGGCCGTTCCCGCGCATCCAGAACAAGAGCCTCAATTTCATCGTGCGACTGCGGGGCAAGGACGCGTTCGGCCGCGACAGCGATCTTGCGATCGTGCAGGCGCCGCGCTCGCTGCCGCGGGTCGTGCCGGCGCCGCCCGCGAGCGGCCCGGGCGCGTTCGTGCTGCTCTCGCAGATCGTGCACGCGTTCGTGCACAAGCTGTTCACGGGCATGGAGATGCTCGGTTGCTACCAGTTCCGCGTCACGCGCAACAGCGACCTCTTCGTGGACGAGGAAGAAATCGACGACCTGCGGCGCGCGCTCGAAGGCGAGCTGGCGCACCGCCGCTATGGCGCGGCCGTGCGCCTGGAGACGTCGCGGGATCTTCCGCAGGACATGACGCGCTTCCTGCTGAAGCAGTTCGCACTCGGCGAGGTCGATCTCTACCAGCTGCCGGGGCCCGTGAATCTCAACCGGCTTTCCGCCATCTACGACCTGGTGCAGCGGCCCGAGCTCAAGTACCCGGTGTTCACGCCGGGCCTGCCGCCACGGCTTGCCGGCTCGCCCGACCTGTTCGCCGTCATTCGTCAGAACGACGTGCTGCTGCACCACCCGTTCCAGAGCTTCGCGCCGGTGATGGACTTCGTGCGCCAGGCCGCGTCCGATCCGCAGGTGCTCGCGATCAAGCAGACGCTCTATCGCACCGGCAACGATTCTCCGGTGGTGGATGCCCTGGTCGCCGCCGCTCACGCCGGCAAGGACGTCACGGTCATCGTAGAGCTGCGCGCCCGCTTCGACGAAGAAGCGAACATCGAGCTTTCCAACCGCCTGCAGGAAGCGGGAGCGCACGTCATGTACGGCGTGGTCGGCTACAAGACTCACGCCAAGCTCACCCTGGTGGTGCGTCGTGAGCCGGGCGGCATTCGCCGCTACTGCCACCTCGGCACCGGCAACTATCACCCGCGAACCGCGCGCACCTACACGGACTATGGCCTTTTCACCTGCGCCGACGAGATTGGGCAGGACGTGCACGAGCTCTTCCTGCAGCTCACGAGCCTCACGCAGACGCCGAAGCTGTGCTGCCTGCTGCAGTCACCGTTCGGGCTGCACGAGTCCGTGCTCGCGAAGATCGAGCGTGAGGCGCAGAACGCGCGCGCAGGCCTACCGGCCCGCATCATCGCCAAGTTGAACGCGCTGGTGGATCCGCAGTGCATTGAGGCGCTGTACCGCGCGTCGCGCGCGGGCGTGCGCATCGACCTCATCGTGCGTGGCGTGTGCGCGCTAAGGCCGGCAATTCCAGCCGTTTCCGAAAATATCCAGGTGCGCTCGATCGTGGGCCGGTTCCTGGAGCACTCGCGCGTGTTCTACTTCGAAAACGGCGGCGCGCCCGAGATTTACTGCGCGAGCGCGGACTGGATGGAGCGCAACTTCTTCCGCCGCGTCGAAGTGGCCTTCCCGGTGAGACGTGACGCGCATCGCGCGCGCATCCTCAATGACCTGGAGACCTACCTGCGCGATGACACACAGGCCTGGCTGCTGGGCCGCGATGGGCTCTACTCCAGGATCGAAGCCTCGAACGATGCGCCGATTGGCGCGCAGGCCCAGTTGCTGGCGAAGTACGCCGCCGGGTCGACGATCAAGCTCTGAGCTTACGCGCAGCCGTCAGCCGCGCGCGCTGAACACACGCAGGCGAAAGCCGTTCGCCCTCAAATGGCCGATCTCCTGCTGCAGGTCCGCAGTGGTCAGTGGATGGTCCTTCAGCCAGCGCCCCGGGAACTTCAACTCCAGCGTGCGGCCGCGCGCCGTCAGCCCGATCTCCGGCAACGCCGTGGCGCTTCGCCCACGGTGCAGCAACACAGCGAGCCGCAGCAGCACAATCAGAAACAGTGTGTGCCGATCCCACGGCGGCACGAGCTCTTCGAGCCCATCGAGCACCAGCTTGCGCCGGTGCCCACCCACGAGCCGCGCGAGCAGCTGCTGCTCTTCGCGTGGAAAACCCTGCATATCCGCGTTTGCCAGCAGATAGGCGCCGTGGCGGTGATACCCGTTGTGCGAGACGTCGAGGCCGATTTCGTGCAGCCGCGCCGCCCAGTTCAGCATGAGGTCTGCGAGCGGGTCGTCGAGCGCCCATGCCGCACGCGTCCGCGCCAGAAAATCGCGCGTTGTCGCTTCGACCCGCTCGGCCTGTGCGAGGTCCACGTGATAGCGCCCCTGCATGCTGCGCACACTGCGCTCGCGCGCGTCTTCATCCGTGAAGCGGCCGACGATGTCGTAGAGCAGGCCATCACGCATCGCTCCGTCCGCGATACGCATGGACTCGATGCCGAGCACGTCGAACACTTCGGTGAGGATGGCGGTGCCCCCGGGGAACACGGCCCGTCGCTCATCCGTGATGGCGGCGAGGCTCAGCTCGCGCGTGGAGCCCGCATCCACGAGGTATGCGAGCACGCGCTCGAGGCCATCACGCGTGATCGACGTGCACGTGGGGTCAAGTTCCCGCATGGCTTCGCCGATGGCGCGCACCGTGCCGGAGCTGCCGGCGGCGCTGGCCCACCCGCGACGGCGGAACGCCGCCTGCACCGGCTCGAGCTCCAGGCGCGCCGCGACGCGCGCGCGATCGAGCCGCTTCTGCGTGATCTTGCCGTCGCCGAAGAAGCGCTCGCTGAGTGCCACGCAACCCATCTGCAGGCTTTCCAGCTCGAGCGGCGTGAGCCCTTCGCCGATGACGAGCTCGGTGCTGCCGCCGCCGATGTCGACGACGAGCCGCTTGCCTGGCTCGCTCGGCATGCTGTGCGCGACGCCCGAATAGATGAGGCGCGCCTCTTCCATGCCGGAAATGATCTCGATGGGATGCCCCAGCGCCTCGCGCGCGCGCTCGAGGAACGCCTGCTTGCCCCGGGCCACGCGCAGCGCGTTGGTGCCCACCACGCGCACGCTGCGTGCGTGCATGGCGCGCAACCGCTGGCCGAATCTCTGCAGGCAGGCCAGCGCGCGCGCGGCGGCCTCCTTGTCGATGCGGCCGTTCTCTTCGACGCCCGCGGCCAGGCGCACCATCTCGCGCAGCCGGTCGATGACGACGAGCTGCCCGTGCGAGTAGCGCGCCACGACCATGTGAAAGCTGTTGGAGCCGAGATCGACCGCAGCCAGCACGTCCGGCACGGGGCGTGCGGCGGGACTGGAGCGGGCTTCGGCGGGAGAGCGGGCGGCGGGTGCCGGTCTCACTTGCCGGACGTCAGTGTGTCAGGTGGAGAACGAGGAGCCGCACCCGCACGTCGTGGAGGCGTTCGGGTTCCGGATGACGAACTGGGCGCCGTCGAGCCCTTCGCGGTAGTCGATCTCCGCACCGCCGAGGTACTGCACGCTCATGGGGTCGACCAGCAGCTTCACGCCCTGGTTCTCGACGCAGGTGTCGCCGTCCTGGGTCTGCTCGTCGAACTCGAAGCCGTATTGCAGGCCCGAGCAGCCGCCGCCCTGAACGAACACGCGCAGCATGAGACTCGGGTTACCCTCGCCACGGATGAGGTCGCCCACCTTGCGCGCGGCCGCATCCGTGAACACCAGTGACGGCGCCAGCGTGGCGTCGGCCAGAACGGCTTCAGAAGGGGTGCTCATTCCGTATGCCTCGTGCGATCAGTCAGTTGCCATTGCGCCCGAGCGTTTGCGCGAGCCTTCAGTCTAGGAGCCACCCGCCCTGCGGTAAAGCCGCCCGAGCGTCGGCGTAACACGTCAGGCACCCTTGGCGGCGCCCGGCTCGCTGTCTGTGGTGGCGCCAACGCCATTTGGCAAGGGCATCAGCTTGCCCTTGATCTCGGCCCCGAGTGTCATTTCGATGATGCCGTAGTGAACATTGCCCTGAACGCGAGCATTCGCGCCGAGCACCACGCGCACGCGCGCGAAGATGTCGCCGGTGACAGTGCCGTTCAGCATGACGTTAGGCACATCGACACTGCCCTCGATGGAGCCCGTCTCGCTCACGGACAGCGTCGCGGTGGCGTCGTCCGACCGCACGTTGCCGGCGATGCGGCCGTCCAGGTGCAGGCCGCCGGCGAACTCGACATCGCCCTGCACCTTCGCGGACTTGCCCACCAGGGTGTCGATGCGCGAATTGCTCTTGGAATCACGACTGAACATGGCTCTTGTCTGCTCCCGCTCGCGTCAACTGGCGTCGACGTTCCACGGGAACGTCTGCGTGACCGGTGAAATTCCCTTCTTGCCCGAGCGCACCTCCACGGTGAGGCGCTCCGGCACGAACCCCGCCGGGATCGCGATCTCCTGCTCGAAGTTCTGGAAATACCTGAACGTAAAGGGTAACTCACGAACCTTGCCGCCCGTGAGCGCGGCCAGGTCGAGCATGCCCGCCAGGTTGCCGCGCGCCCCTTCGGCCGTGAGCGCGAGCGAGCCCGTGACCACGTCCTCGGGCCGCACCGAGCGCACCAGATTCATCCGGACGAGGTAACGCCCGGGCTTGGCGCCGGCGCCGATGCGCAGCTGCTGGATCTTCACGCCCGGGGACGACGCGGACTGGGCCACGATTCCGCGATAAAACGCCAGCTCCTGCGTCTGGCGCGCCACCTGCGCCTGCAGGTCACCGATGGTGCGGGAGACTTCCGCCTGCTCCCGTGCCCGCCCCACGCGAATGGTGTCGAGCTCCGCCAGGCGGGTGCGCAGCTCCCGGTTGGCCTTCTCCAGGCGATCGATGTTCACCCCGTGCTCGGCACGCTCCTGGGAGACGGCCAGCCGGTCGTAGCCCGCGTCGAAACGCCCCAGCTCGTAGACGACATAAAGTGCGAACGCGGCCAGGAATGTGAGAGCGATCACAATCAGCAGCCGGCGCGCCGGCGCGTAGGTACGCACTACCAGATTGGACTGGGACTTGGGGCTACTGCGGGCCATGGCGCCGATCATGCGCTTGGGGCCGCCGCCCGAACGCTCGATCACTCGACGGATGCGGCGGCCCGGCCCGCCGGGTCGGCCGTGATGTCGGCCCACCACGCAGGCAGGCCCGGCTGCCCATTGGGGAACGCGATGGGCGCCAACTCCGTCAGCGCCTGCGTATACACGGGCCGCTTGAAGTAAATGACTTCGCGCACGGGGTCCCAGTAAGGAGCCCAGCGCCACTGGTCGAATTCCGGCTCGCTGGTGCTATCGAAGGTGAACTGCACGTCTTCGCGCTTCACGCGCAACAGGAACCAGCGTTGCTTCTGCCCGATGCACACCGGGTGGCGATTGCGCCGGACGTAACGCTGCGGCAGGCGGTAGCGAATCCACTCGGCCGTACGGCCCATGAGCTCCACGTCTGCGCTGACGAGCCCCACTTCCTCATGTAGCTCGCGGTACAGCGCATCTTCGAGTTGCTCGCCGCGACGCATGCCACCTTGGGGAAATTGCCAGCCACGGCCGCCGGTGCGGCGACCGAGAAACACGTTACCGGCGCCGTGCATCAGGACCATGCCGACGTTTGCCCGGTAGCCGTCAGAGTCGATGACGTCGCTCATGGGGTCCAGGGGGACGCGAACAATGCATACGGGGAGTCTGCCACAAGGTCGCGCGAGCCGTGCGATAGGCCGCTAAGCTCGTCCGATGTCTCGCACAGTGTGGTTTGGACCAGGCTCGGCGCGGCGGCTGATCGCGCTGCTCATGCTGGCTGCCGCGGTTTTCGCCGCAGCGCTGCTCATTGGAACCTCTGGCATCACGTTGCACAGCGCCTTCGCGGCGCTCGGCGGCGCGGGCGACGAGGCGGCGCGCAGCGTCATGCTGGAGGTGCGCCTGCCCCGCCTGCTCGCCGCGTTCGGGGTTGGCGGCCTGCTGGCCGTCGCCGGCGTGCTGCTCCAGGCGCTGTTTCGCAATCCGCTCGCAGACCCCTACGTGCTCGGCGTATCGGGCGGCGCCGCCGTAGGTGCATTGCTCGCGATGATCGTTGGCGCCTCGGTGGTAGTGGTCCAGTCGGGCGCGGTGGTCGGCGCGCTCGGCGCTGTGACCCTTGTGTATTTGCTGGCGCGAGGCGGCGGAACCGCCCGCCTCCTGCTCACAGGCGTGGTCATGGCCAGCGCTTCGGGCGCGTTCATCAGCGTGCTGCTTTCCGTGGCGGACTCATCCCGAGTGCGCAGCATGGTGTTCTGGCTGGCCGGCGACCTTGGCTGGGCGCCGAGCCCAACCACCAGTGTGATCGCGGCCGTTGCCGCCGTCGTCATAGCCGTGCTGCTGGCCAGGCCGCTGAACGTGCTCGCATCAGGCGAGATGCGCGCACGAAGCGTGGGGCTCGACGTGGAGGCATGGCGCACGCTCGTATTCATCGCGTGCGCGGCCATCACGGCCGTTGCCGTTGTCAGCGCGGGCACCGTGGGGTTCGTGGGCCTGATCACGCCCCATGCCGTGCGCCTGATGTTCCGGACAAGCGATCACCGCATCGTCGCGCCGGCAGCGGCCGTGCTGGGGGGCACGCTGCTCGCAGCGGCAGATCTGGTGGCGCGCACGGTGGCCGCACCACGCCAGTTGCCGGTGGGCGCCATCATGGCGCTCGTCGGAGCGCCACTCTTCATTGCGTTATTGCGCCATCGAAGCCGCGGTAGCGGCTGACAGCATCAGGTGACGATGTTGCGTGAGACCGCGACCCGATTGCGGCCCGCGGACTTCGAGCTGTAGAGCGCCGCGTCCGCCTCGGCCATCAGGCGCTCGGCGAGCACCTTGTAGATCGCGCGTGTCGTGCCTGGGCTCCGCGACGGCCACGCCGATCGAGAGCGTGACTGTCTCCTGCCTTTCCGCGTCGATCTGGATGGGCGTGCCCCGCACGGAGTCGAGCACGCGCTGGGCCACGCGCTCGCCGTCCTTCAGATTGCCCTGAGGCAGCACGATGGCGAACTCGTCGCCACCGAAACGAGCGCCGATATCGCTGACCCGCATCTCCGCATCGATGCGCCTGCGCCACTTCGCGCAGCACGGCGTCGCCAGCCGAGGTGGCCGTTCTTGTCATTGATGCGCTTGAAGTGATCGACGTCGATCATCAGGCACGCGATCGGCTGCCGGAACCGCTGCGCGCGCGCCAGCTCTTCGCGCAGGCGCGCGTTCAGGTAGCGGCGGTTGTGAAAGCCGGTGAGAAAATCCGTGAGCCCGCTGCGCAGCAGGCGCGCGCGGTTTGCCGCGTTCTCGATGCACAGCGCGGCCACCATGCCGAGGTGCGCGAGGAAGTCGCTGGCGAGCTCGGCGTTGAAGCGGCCGGGGTCGTAGCTGCCGAAGATGAGCACGCCGTCGAGCTGGTCGTTCCGGCGCAGCGGAATGAGCGCGAGGCTGCCCACACGAGTGAGGCCCGAGCAGACAATATGCGTGCTCCGCAGGGTTGAAAGCACCGAGCCAGGGCTGGTCCAGGCGAGCGAGCTGCGGCAGCAGGGCTGCAGTGCGAATCGGTGAACTGTACCTGCGGCAGTTTCTCGAGGATGGCAGCGTCGTCCCACAGAAGATGGCGCAGCTCGTACTGCGGGTCGTCCAGCGTCAGGGTGACGAGATCGAGCTGGTAAGAGCGGCGCAGCCCGTGGATCAGCCGCTCGAACAGCTGAGGCAAGGAGCTGGCGCGCAACAGCTCGAGCTCGCGCTCCTGCGTCTTGCGCAGCACCGAATCGTTGCGGCCGCGTGTTCCTTGAGCTCCGCGAGGTGCGCGGTGAGCTTGCGGTTCTCGGCGAGCAGATCGTCCGCCCGTCCGGCAAGCGCGCGTGAGCGCGCTGCTGCGCTCGTGTCTGAATGCGACCGGCCTGAATAGGGTCGAGAAGGCGCCATCGAACATCCATCCCCAAAGCGGTGCTCAGCACGTCAGGCGCGCCGTTCGGTCACGCTCCGACGGTCTTCGAGATAATCCCGCCCGCGGCGCATGAGGGCAATGAACGCATCGTGATCCTGCGACAGGATCGCCGTGCGGATGCGCTCCACCGCCTTCGCCAGCGCTTCCAGCGACTCGCGCGCCGTAGTCGTTCAGGCTCTGGATCTCGTAGTACAGCTCCGGGCTCTCCTGCGCCACGCGCGTCGCCACGTCGAGCTGCGAATCGAATGTGGTGCTCGACGAGCTTCGCCAGCCGCGGCGCCGCCTCGCCGCTTTCGGCCAGCGCGGTGAAGAACGCGATGTTCAGCGCGTGCGACAGGCCGAGCACGTAGGCGATGAGGCGGTCGTGCTCGTCGAGGCTCATCACCACCTGCTCCGCCATGGTGGGGGCGAACAGCTCGCGCGCCGTCTCCAGCGCCTCGGCATGGCCCAGGTCGACGAAAATCACGTGGCGGCCGGAGAGCAGCTCGGTGTCGGGCCCGAACATCGGGTGCACCGAGGTGACCCGCACGCCGTGCGATTTCAGCGCGATGAGCCCGGCGCGCAGCGGGCGACTTGAGCGAGCCGACGTCGAAGATCACTCCGGGCGGGCGGCGCAGGGCGAGGTCGCGCAGGATGGCGTCCGTCACGCCGAGCGGCGTGGCGCAGCACGATGAAGTCGTGCGTGAGATCGGTCTGGCGCCAGTCCGCCACTGCGGGAAGCCGGCGGGCGCGCCGCTGGGGTCGGCCACTTCCACGGCAAAGCCCTGCGAGGCCAGGAACTCGACGAACCACCGGCCCATCTTGCCCGCGCCGCCGATGACCAGCGCGCGCCGGCCGCCGCCCGTGCCCTGTGGCCACCACGCTCAGCCTGTTCCTGCGTGGTGAGGGAGGAGCGGATCAGCAGGCGCATGAGCTCTTCGGCCAGCTCCGGCGACACGCCGCAGCTCGCTCGCCTTGGTGCGGGCCGCGAGGATGACTTCGCGTTCGCGCTCGTAGTCGCGCGTGGCGCGGCCGGTGCCGCGCTTCACGCGCGCGACCTCGCCGCTCAGGCGCTTGCGCTCGGCCACCAGGGCGAGCAGCTCATCGTCGATACCGTCGATGCGACGGCGCAGGTCGTCCAGGGATACGTCGTCGCTCATCGGTGCAGGCTCGCGTGGCAGACAGGGCCTGCCTTTCTATCGGCCTGCCGGCAGCGCCGCAAGTGCGGGCGGGCATCGAGCCTGGAATGGGGTGGGTGGGGGCGGTTCCGGCGACCTGCATCCGCCTCCGCGGTGTCGGCCCGCGGCTACACCGGCATGCGGCTCCCATGCGCGGGCGAGGCGGACCCTCTACCATTGCACGCCATGTCCAAGCACACGCCGCCTCGTTCCGAGATGCTTCCAGAACCCCTGCCACCCGAGCCGCTGACCCTGGCGGCCGCCTGGCTCGCGCAGGCCTGCGGCACCAGCACCAGCCGAATCCGAATGCCATGGTGCTGGCCACCGCTACGCCGGAAGGGCACCCGTCGGCCCGCGTGGTGCTGTGCAAGGAGATCGTGCCCGAGCCCGGCTTCGTCGTCTTCTACACGAACTACCTTTCCCGCAAGGGACGCGAGATGGGGGAGAACCCGCGCGCGGCCGTCGTCATTCATTGGGACCATCTGCACCGGCAGGTGCGGGTGGAAGGGCGCATCGTCAGAGCGCCGGAATCCGACAGCGACGCCTACTTCGCTTCGCGTGCGCTGGAAAGCCGGGTGGGCGCGTGGGCCAGTAAGCAAAGCGAGCCCGTGGCCTCACGCCAGGCGCTGCTCGACGCGGTGGCGGGTGCCGGCAAGCGCTTCAGCGGCGGCAGAGGTGCCGCGCCCCCCGCACTGGGGCGGCTATCGCCTCTGGGCTGAGGCCGTGGAGCTGTGGGTGGAAGGCAATGCGCGCATCCACGACCGCGCACGCTGGACTCGCACGCTCACGCCGAAGGGCACCAGCGACTTCGACGCCAGCCCCTGGGTCGCGACCCGCCTGCAACCCTGATCCACGCACGTGTGGAAGATCATCCGGGTCACTGTGCTGCTACTGGTGCTGTTCGGCGTGGCGGCAACCACGTGGCTCGACCGCATCAGCACCACGAGCTGGGACAACACGTTGTGGGTGGGCATCTTTCCGATGAACGGCGACGGCAGCGCGGCGGCAGATCGCTACGTACGCACTCTCACGGTGGAAGATTTCGCCAGCCTCGAGACCTTCTTCGCACAGCAAGCCGCGCGCTACGGCGTGAAAGTGACGCGCCCGGTCCGGGTGGATCTCTACCCTTCGTCACGTGAGCTGCCACCGGCGCTCCCACGCAACGCCGAATGCCGTTCAGGCGGCGTGGTGGAGCTTGAAAATGCGCTGGTTTGCGCGCAGCGCGGCCAAAGTGCCGGGGCGCGCGCCGTCGCACATTCGCATCTTCGTGCTCTACCACGACCCGGCCGTGACCGAGACGGTGCCTCACTCGGCCGGGCTGCAGAAAGGCCTCGTCGGCGTTGTCCACGCGTTCGCGACTGAGCGCATGGCGGGCTCGAACAACATCGTGATTGCCCACGAGACGCTGCACACCGTCGGTGCCACGGACAAGTACGACATCGTCACAGGCGTGCCGAGCTACCCCGCCGGCTTCGCCGAGCCAGGCCGCGTGCCGCGCTTTCCGCAGCGTTATGCGGAGATCATGGCGGGCCAGCGGGCGCTTTCGGAAGCCGAGCAGGAAATGCCCGAACGCCTGAGCGAAGTGCTCGTGGGTGCCCAAACGGCCGCGGAGATCGGGTGGACGCGCAAATGAATCGCGACCACCGCGCGCCTGCCGCCAGCGCTGCCGGCCTCACCGCGCGTTCGCTCGGAATTGCCGCCGGCACGCGCCAGCTGGTGACGGAGCTCTCCGTCGATTTTCGCGCGGGCGAGCTCACCGCAATTCTCGGCCGCAACGGCAGTGGCAAGACACTCACGCTCCACACGCTCGCCGGCCTGCGCCGCCCGCAGCAAGGCGTGGTTCGCATGGATGGCACGTCGCTCGACCAGATGAGGCGCCGCGCCATAGCGCGCCGTCTTGGCCTGCTGATGCAGGATCTCGAAGAATCGTTCACCACCACCGCGCTCGAAGCGGTGCTCATCGGCCGCCATCCGCACCTGGCGACGTGGCAATGGGAAAGCGCGGATGACGAGCGCATTGCGCGCGACGCCCTCGAGCAGGTGAACATGCTGGAGCTTGCCAGCCGCACCACGGATCACCTGTCCGGCGGCGAGCGCCGGCGAGTGGCCATCGCGTCGCTGCTCGCCCAGGCGCCGCAAGTGTTCCTGCTCGACGAGCCCACCAATCATCTGGACCCGCACCATCAGCTTGCCGTGCTGCAGTTGTTCCGGCAGCAGGCGAACGAAGGCCGCACGGTCATCGCCACGCTGCACGACCCGACGCTCGCGGCACGCTTCGCCGACCGGGTGATCCTGCTGTTCGGCGATGGCCGCTGGACGAGCGGCCCGACGCGCGAAGCGCTCACCGCCGAGGCGCTGAGCCAGCTCTACCTCACGCCGATGGTGGAGATTTCCGCCGACCAGCGGCGGGCGTTCGTGAACGCCTAGTCCTTCTGCACAGAGAATCTGACCGGATCAGGATTTCGGGACGTGGCGCCATCGCCTGCGAACGCGCTTCTCCGCAGGGCTCGCGCGCTAAACGCGCAACGCCTCGCCGATGGGCCCATGCAGCGGGCCGTTCGTGGCGAGCACGCTCGTGGTGGCAAGGCCGACCTCCCCGCCCTGCAGGTCCGTGAACGTGCCACCGGCTTCGCGCACGATGACCGTGAGCGCCGCGATGTCGAGAATGTTCACGTCCGACTCGATGACGACATCGAGCGAGCCGCGCGCAAGCAGGTGGTAGTGCACGAAGTCGCCATAGCCGCGGATGCGATTGATGCGCCCGATGAGCTCCCCGAACTTCGCCCATTGCGGCGAGCGCGCGAGCGTCTTGAGATTGCCGGTGGAGACGACGGCGCCCGACAGCTCCGCGACCTTGCTCACCTTGATGCGCCGGCCGTTCAGGAACGCGCCGTCACCTTCTTCCGCCCACGCGAGCTCCCCATACGCCGGCGCGCTCGACACGCCGAGCACCAGCCGGCCGTCGCGCATGAGGGCAATCTGCGTGGAGAAGAACGGGCACTCGCGCACGAACGACTTGGTGCCATCGATAGGGTCGACCAGCCAGAGGCTCTCCGCGTCGAGCGCGTGCTGGCCCGTCTCCTCGCCGTAGAACCCATAGCCCGGGAACCGCTTGCTCAGGATCTCGCGGATCGCCTCTTCCGCGCGCACGTCGGCCTCGGTGACCGGGGACGCATCGGCCTTGGTGTGCACGGCGAGGTTGCGTTGATACATGGAGCGGATGATGGCGGCCGCCGCTTCCGCAGCATCGAGCGCAGCCTGGAGCTCTTTCGAATTCACTCTGGCGTTTCCTTTGACGAGCGTGCGAATCTACCGCGAATGGGAAACCGGCTCAGCAAAATCTACACGCGCACGGGCGACGACGGCACCACCGGCCTCGGCGACGGCACCCGCGTGCGCAAGGACGACGCCCGCGTCGAGGCCTATGGCACGGCAGACGAGCTGAACAGCGCCATCGGCGTGCTGCTCGCGGTGCCGGGCCTGCCGGCCCCGGTGGCCGAGTGCCTCACCGAAGTCCAGCATGAGCTCTTCGACCTTGGCGGCGAGCTGTGCATCCCCGGCCACCGCGTCATCCAGGGCACACACGTCACGCGCCTCGAGAACGCCCTCGATGCGTTCAACGACGCCCTGCCGCCGCTCAAGGAATTCATCCTTCCCGGTGGCGGCCCTGGCGCGGCTGCGTGCCATCTCGCGCGCGCCATCGCGCGCCGCGCCGAGCGACGCGTATGGACCCTGGCCGCAGGCGAAGCGGTTGCCCCGGAAGTGCCGCAATACCTGAACCGCCTGTCCGACCTGCTGTTCGTGCTCGCGCGCGTGCTCGCGCGCCATGAGAGCGGCACCGAAGTGCTCTGGCGGCACAACCGAAGGAAGCCTGGTTAGCTAGAGGGCGGATCGCAGACGCGGCCAGTCGAACGACTCGCCCGGGTCGGTCTTTCGTCCGGGCGCCACATCGCAGTGACCCACCACGTGCTCGCGACTCAGTGACGGGTAAGCGATCAGCAGCGCCTTGATCAGTGCGGCCAGGCTGTCGTACTGCGCAGCTTCGTAGGGCACTTCATCGGTGCCTTCCAGCTCGATGCCGACCGAGAAGTCGTTGCACGCGCCGCGCCCGCAATATTCCGACTTCCCCGCGTGCCACGCCCGCTCGCCAAACGGCACGTATTGCACGATCTGCCCGTCCCGCCGTATCAGCACGTGTGCCGACACACACGCCGCCGCGATCTCACGGAAGAATGGATGCGCGTCCGGCGGCAGATGGCCCGTGAACAGCCGGTCGATCCACGGCCCGCCAAACTCCCCGGGTGGCAGGCTGATGCCGTGAACGACGATGAGATCGGGCGTGACGCCCGCTGGCCGCGAATCGTAATGAGACGACAGCACCTGCCGTACAGACAGCACGAGCCCGGTAGCGGGATCCACACGCAGCGGTGGCGATGAACGGATGATTGACATGGTTTCGAGGCAGCGCCCAGGCGCCGCGGGCAGGACCAGAGCGCCGCCGGATCATGCCACAATGTCGCGCATTGACGCTGCGCACGCGGCTGCGCAATCCGCGGCACACGCCGCCGCCGCTGTGTACGCGGTTACACCCGTCCCGGAATCCATCGATGACCCCGAGCAAGCCCAACAACGAAACCTACGCCGCGCGCGATCTCGCGCATGTGTGGCACCCGTGCACGCAGATGAAGGATCACGAGCAGCTGCCGATGATCCCCATCCGCCTCGGCGAAGGCGTGTGGCTGGAAGACTTCTCAGGCAAGCGCTACCTCGATGCCATCAGCTCGTGGTGGGTGAACCTGTTCGGGCACTCGAACCCGCGCATCAACGCGGCGATGGCGCGCCAGCTCGGGCGGCTGGAGCACGTGATCCTGGCGGGCTTCACGCACGAGCCCGTCATTGCGCTCAGCGAGGCGCTCACCGCGCTCGCGCCGGCCGGCCTCACCCGCTGCTTCTATGCGGACAACGGCTCGTCCGCCATCGAAGTGGCGTTGAAGATGAGCTTTCACTACTGGCGCAACGTCGGCCGCACGCAGAAACAACGGTTCATCACGCTCTCGAACAGCTACCACGGCGAGACGCTCGGCGCGCTCGCCGTGGGTGACGTAGAGCTCTACAAGTCCACGTACAAGCCGTTGTTGCTCGACGTAATCACCGTGCCGTCGCCCGACTGCTACGAGCGCGAGCCGGGTGAGACGTGGGCGGATCACTCGCGCCGCAAGTTCGCGCACATGGAAGAGACGCTGGCGCGGCATGCTCACGAGGCGGCGGCCGTCATCGTAGAGCCGCTCGTGCAATGCGCGGGCAGCATGCGCATGTACGACCCCGTGTATCTGAAAATGCTTCGCGAAGCCTGCGACCGGCATCAGGTGCATCTCATCGCGGATGAGATCGCGGTGGGCTTCGGCCGCACCGGCACCCTGTTCGCGTGCGAGCAGGCCGGCATCCGGCCGGATTTCATGTGCCTGTCGAAAGGCCTCACCGGCGGCTATCTGCCGCTCTCGACCGTGCTGACGACGCAAGCCGTGTATGCGGCGTTCTACGATGAGTACGTGAAGCTGAACGCTTTCCTTCACTCGCACAGCTTCACCGGCAACCCGCTCGCGTGCACGGCCGCGCTGGCAACGCTTTCCATCTTCCGCGAAGACGACGTGCTCACCCGCAATCGCGAGCTGGCAGCGCATCTCGGCGCGAGGGCCCGGGAGCTGCAGGATCACCCGCACGTGGCCGAGGTGCGGCAGACGGGCATGATCGTCGCCATCGAAGTGGTTCGGGACAAGCAGAGCCGCGCGCCGTATGACTGGCGGGAGCGACGCGGGCTCAAGGTCTATCGGCATGCGCTGGAGCGCGGTGTGCTGCTGCGGCCCATCGGCAATGTGGTCTACTTCATGCCGCCATACGTCATCACGCCGGACGAAATCGACTTCATGGTCACGGTGGCTCGCGAAGGCATCGAGGTCGCCACGTGCGACTGACGCGCGTTTACCTCGAAGAGCCGTTGGTTGCCGGAACTCACTGCAATGTCGAAGGCTCGGCGGCGAACCACATCATGCGGGTTCTGCGCCTGCGGGATGGCGATGCGCTCACGCTGTTCGATGGGCGCGGCGGCGAGTACGGCGCACGCATCACCGGATTCCGCAAAGACTCCGTGCAGGTGGAAGTTCAGGAGCATCGGGGCGTGGAGCGCGAGTCCGCGCTCGATCTCACGCTGGCGCAGGGCATCTCGCGCGGCGAGCGCATGGACTGGGTGATGCAGAAGGCGACCGAGCTCGGCGTCACTCGCATCATCCCCGTGATCACGGAACGCACGATGGTGAAGCTGGATGAGCGGCAGGCCGAGCGAAAACTGCAACACTGGCGCGCCATCGTCGTCTCGGCCTGCGAGCAGTGCGGGCGCAATCGCGTGCCGGAGCTGACGCTGCCTGCGGCGTATTACGACGTCCTTCGCACCATCGACCCGAGCACCACCCGCGTTCTGCTCTCGCCTACCGGCACGATCAGGGCGCGAGACCTCGCGCAGCCCAAACACGTCGCCATGCTGATCGGCCCCGAAGGCGGGCTTTCCGAGAACGAGCGGGAAGCGGCCATCGCGGCCGGCTTCCAGCAAGTGCGCATGGGCCCGCGAATCCTGCGAACCGAGACGGCGGCCATCGCGGCGCTCGCGGCCCTCCAGCATGATTTCGGCGACATCTAGGAGGATCGAGGCATGAGATATGTCGTGATCGCCGTGCTGGCGCTGGTGCTGGGTGCGTTCGCCGCCCGCTCTTACTACCTGAAGGAAGAGCCGGAACCGGTCGACCCCGTCAACGTCATCGTCATGCAGATGAAGACGCACTCCATCATCGAGCATGAGCGGCAGATCGCGGTGTGGTATCGCGCGTGCCCCGACGTGGTGGGCATCGACCCGGAGATCTTCATCGCCTGGCCGGCGAAGCTGTCCTACGAGCTGGAGCTGAATGACGTTTCCATCGAGCGCAGCGGCGACACGCTGCAGGTGCGCACGGGGGCCATTCATGCGGACGAGCCGGCCGTGCCCACGGATTTTCTGGACTATCTGTCGACGAGCTCGCTGTTCACCTTCGCCAATGAGCAGGAGCTGGTGAACCAGGAGATCCAGAAATCATCGACGCTGGCTCGCTATCTCACCACCTACTATCTGCTGCGCGACGAATCGCTGCGCGGTGAGTTCGCGGCGGAAGTCGAGGGACTGGTCACGCGCATGGCCGGCGCGCTCGGTGTGCCGGCGACGAAAGTTGAAGTCGAAATCGCGAAGGAAGACCTGAAGCTTCCGAAGCTGCCCGGGCTGGAGTTATGCGGCGGCAGCGCCGCCTCCGTGAATGGCCTGCAGTTCGCACGGCTCGAGGGTCAGTACACAGTCCCTATCGGGTTCCGCCCCACGCCGTCGAAACGCGCGCCGGTGGCGCCGGCCGCTCAGCCGGGCGGCAAGCCAGAAGGAATTGCGAGCGTGTACGGCGCGGCGAGGTCCGCAAAGTAGCGCTGTAGCGATCCGCGCAGCTTGACCCGCCAACGCGGCGGGGCAAGCACCCAACGACAGGGCTCGCTACTAAACCGCCTTCTTCCGCTTCCGCGGCGGGCACCTTCTCCCGCCGACGCGTAAGCGTGAAACCCAATCGCGCGCGAACAACGGGCCGTGGAGAATCGGGCCGAACGTTGGCCAGTTCTAACCCATTGGGTTATAGTCACCATGCAGACCGTGGTCGAAACGCCGATCTTCATTCGCCGGGCCGAGAAACTTCCGAGTGAGGCGGAGCACGTCGCGCTGATCGCCCATCTGGCAAGTCATCCGGATGAAGGGGATGAGATTGTCGGCACGGGTGGTGTCCGCAAGGTCCGCTTCGCGGCGATGGGCAAGGGTAAGTCCGGAGGTGTGCGGGTGATCTACTACTTCCACGATCAGGACATGCCGATCTATGCGCTGCTCATCTACGGCAAGAACGAGTGCGCGGACATGACGCCAGAGCAACGCAGATCAGTCGCGGCCTTCGCGGCGGCAATCAAAGCGACGAGGAAGCGTAAATGAGCAAGCTGGGCGATGAGCTGGTGCAATCGATGGCGCAGGCGCTGGCGCATGCCAAGGGCAAGCGCACGCGCGCCCGCGTTCACAAGCCCGACGATATTCAGAAGGCACGCAAGCGTCTGGGCCTGTCGCAGGATCAGTTTGCCGATGCGTTTGGCGTGAGCGCTTCAACGCTGCGCAAGTGGGAGCAAGGCCAGCGCTCTCCGACCGGCGCCGCCAAGACCCTGCTGAAAATCATCGAGCGTGAGCCGCGGGCGGTCGTGCGCGCGCTGAAAGGCTAACAGGCGCATCTGAGCGCCCGGGGCGGAATCAGGAGCTGATGCGCGTCTCGTCCGCGATCATCTCTTCGATGCGATCGAGATCCGGCACGAGCGGCGCCTCGTTGACCATGCGCACCTGGCAGATGATCGGCGCGCGCTCGGGGAACACGCGCGAATTATCAGGGCGCACCACGTCGGAGCTCACACGCACGAGCTGCGGGAAGCCCTGCGAGACCAGCCCGAAGTAGCCGGCATCCACCTTCGTGCCCATGCAGGGAAGCACAACGATGCGAGTGCGCCCGGATGCCGGCGGAATGTTGTTCCCGCACGCGCCTTCGAACGAAA
The DNA here is from genome assembly GCA_963837755.1 of uncultured Gammaproteobacteria bacterium. Lineage (GTDB taxonomy): Bacteria > Pseudomonadota > Gammaproteobacteria > Steroidobacterales > Steroidobacteraceae > JADGHX01. The sequence goes on from CAWIOP010000001.1 coordinate 425,054, forward strand.
CCAGCGGCACGTGCCGCCCGTTCCACGGCACCGTGCCCACGTACCACGGCGGCGCGCCCGTCATCTCCGACGGCGTGATGAAGCCGATGACTTCGGCCACGCACGCACGCGGAATGATGAGCCGCCCATCCACGAGTGGAATCAGCAGGCTGTAGATTTCGGTGACTCGCTCGGCCATGGCCGCTGTGGGCTCCTGTAAAGCGTTCTGCGGTTAAGCGCGCGCCTCGCCCACTTCGGCGAGACGTCGCGAGCTCTGCGTGCTTCGGTGCTGCTCAACCAGCGGCGCGATCGCATCCAGCAGCTGCGCCTCCTGGTATGGCTTGCCGAGGTAGTCGTTCACGCCCAGCTCGATGGCGCGCGCGCGATGCTTCTCGCCCACGCGTGACGTGATCATGATGATGGGCACGTCCGCCAGACGCGGGTCGTTGCGCACGTGGCCGGCCACTTCGTAGCCGTCCATGCGCGGCATCTCGATGTCGAGCAGGATGATGTCGGGCACGTGATCCTGCAGCAGGGTCACCGCGTCGAGACCATCGCGCGCCGTGAGCACGCGCATGCCGTTTCGTTCCAGCAGGCGCTGCGTGACGCGGCGGACGGTGATGGAGTCGTCCACCACCATGACGAACGTGCGGCGGTCTGTCTTCTCGCGCGCCACCGGCTGCGCGCGTCCGCGCCACTCGGCACGCACCAGCGCACCGATGTCGAGAATGACGACGATGCGGCCGTCGCCCAGGATGGTCGCCCCGGAAATGCCGCGGATCGCGGAGACCTGCGGGCCGACGGATTTCACGACGATCTCGCGGCTGCCAACGAGCTCATCCGCGATGAGGCCGGTGGAGTGCTCGCCGGCACGCACGAGCACCACTGGAATGGTGACGTCCTGCTCCGGCAGCGGCGCGGGCTCCAGGCCCACGAACGTGGCGAGATTCTGGAAGCGATACTTCTGGCCGTTGTAGTCGAAGGTGGGCCGGTCGCGGCCGAGGTGGCTCATGACTTCCGTCTTTGACAAACGCAGCACGCCTTCCACGGTGGGCAGCGGCAGCGCGTAGTACTCGTCGCCCGTGCGCACGACGAGCGCGTGGCTGATGGCGAGCGTGAACGGCAGGCGAATGGTGAACGTCGAGCCCTGCCCCGCGCGCGTCTCCATGTGGAGCGCGCCACCGAGGCGCTTGATCTCCGTGGCGACCACGTCCATGCCGACGCCGCGGCCGGCCTGCTGCGTGATCTTGCCGGCGGTGGAGAAGCCGGGCTCGAGGACGAGCTGCATCGCATCCTCATCGCTCAGCGTGGAGCCTGCGGGAATGAGCCCGAGCGCCTCGCCCTTGTCCCGGATGGCCTTCAGGTTCATGCCGGCGCCGTCGTCCGTGAGGCGCACCATGACTTCGGCGCCGTCACGATGCAGCTCGAGCGTGATGCGGCCGGCGTCGTTCTTGCCGTGCGCCACGCGCTCCTCCGGCTTCTCGATGCCGTGTACCACGGCGTTGCGAAGCATGTGCTCGAACGGCGGCAGCATGCGCTCGAGCACCTGCCGGTCGAGCTCGCCCGAGGCGCCCTCCACCACCAGCTCGGCGCGCTTGCCGGTGTCGGACGCGGCCTGGCGCACGATGCGCGCGAGACGCTGCACGTGGCGCTGGAACGGCACCATGCGCGTGCGCATGAGCCCGTTCTGCAATTCGGTAATCGTGCGGGCCTGCTGCTGCAGGAGGTTCTGCGTGTCCTGCGCGAGGGTGTCGAGCAGGCTCTGGATGCTCTGCACGTCGTTCGCGGTCTCGGCGAGCGCGCGTGAGAACTGCTGGATGGACGAGTAGCGGTCGAGCTCCAGCGGGTCGAAGTCGCTGCGATGGCTCGCCTCTTCGTCTTCGTGACGGTGAAGAATCTGCGCTTCGGTCTCGATTTCGAGCTTGCGCAGCTGTTCCTTCAGGCGCGTGACCGTGCGGCCGAGCTCCGCGAGGTTGAAGTCGATCGAGCCCATCTGCTGCTCGAGCCGCGCGCGCGCGATGCTGACTTCACCGGCGGTGTTGAGCAGTGTGTCGAGCAGCTCCGCGTCGACGCGGGCCATCTCGGGGCGGTCGGTAACGGGCGGCACCGGCTCGCGGCCTGGCGGCACGGGCGCTGGCGGCGCGATGCCTTCTTCGCCATTGCCTTCTGATGCTTTCGGCGCGGGGAAAACGGCCCGCGTGGCAATCGGTGCGGACGCGCGGCGCTCCACGAACGGCACGACGGGCTCTTCCTTGCGCACCGGCGTGAAGGCGGGCACATCGGCCCGCGTTTCGGAAATGGCAGGCACTTCAGCCGAAACGTCGAGCGCGGGCGAAGACGCAGACGCGAAAGTGTCGACCGCCGGAATGCTCTTCGCATCGGGCATCGCGGGCGGTGCGGCGCCGGAGTCGATGTCGGACGACAGCACAACTTCGTCCGTCGGCGAACGCTGGGCAGCGTGGTCAAGGTGCGCAGCGGGCTCGGCAACGCTCGCCCACACTGGAACCTCGACGGGCGCGGCAGCGCTGATGGGCTCCGCCAATTCCGCAGGCGGCACGATCGCAGGCGTCTGCACCAAGGCCGGAGCGACTTCGGCCGGAGCGGGTTCAGGCGGAGCGCGTTCGGCCGGCGCAACCGGCGTGGGCCGCGCGGCAATGGCCGCCTGGGCCGGTGCCGGCACGGGTGCGGGTGTCGGTGCCGGCTTCGCGGCAGCCGGCGTCACCGGCTCCGGTTTGGAAAGTGAATGAATGCGCCGGATCAGCTTGTTCGCGTCGGCGACGGGCTGGCTCGCGGCCACGGCGTCTCGCATGCGCGCGAGCTCATCGAGACAGGTCTGCAGCACGCCGAACGCGGTGTCGGTGACCGGCACCAGGCCGCTATCCATCTGCATCACGAGCGTCTCGAGCTCGTGACTCAGATCGCCCATGGGCGTGATGCCGGCCATGCGTGCGCCGCCCTTGAGCGTGTGCATCGGGCGCTTCAACTCCGAGCGCAGGTCGGCACTGTCCGGCTGGGCGCGCCAGGCGACCAGCGCGCGTTCGGAGACGTCGATCAGCTCGGAAGCTTCTTCGGTGAAGATGGACGCGACTTCCGCGTCGTAGTCCGAGTAGTAGACGGGCTCTTCATCTTCAGGCTCGGCGGCGGGCTCAGCCGCGGCAGCCGTCACCACCGGCGTTTCCGCCGCAACCGGCACGACCGGCGCTACGGCCGGCGGCCCGCTGCGAGCGCGTTCTACCGCCGGCTCGCTCAACACCACGTCTTCGACCGCCGGGGTCTCCACCGTGATCTCGCCGAGAACGCCGCCGGCAGCGAACATGAAGTCGATCACCGGCCCGTCGGTCTGCACCACCGGCTCGGCGCTCAGCGCGCGCGACTCGAGCGTGATCTGTGCACCGGCCGGCAGCTCCTGCGCCAGCAGATCGTCGAGGCTCTGCCCCGGCGCATCCGCCAGGCCCGCAAGGCCCCCCCGGTGCTGCCTCTCGTCGGCGATCGACTCAGTGTGCGCGTTGGCCGACGCGGCGGCTTCGGCCGCATGGCGTGCCACCTCGGCGATGCGCAGCTCGAGCGCGCGCTCGGCTTGCGAAATGCGCGAACGCAGCCCTTCGTGCGTAAGGAAGAAGCCCGTCGCTTCGTCCAGGTGCGAAGCCACCGACTCCATCGCCGTCATGCAATCGGCGACGAGGTTGAGCTCGGGCGTGGTGATGCCGACGCCCGTGCCGTTGTTGAATGCCTTGCGCAGCCAGTGATCCAGCGGCTCGGCCAGGCGGATGCCGTGACGCGCCTCGGCCATCTTGGAGCTGCCGGAGAGCGTGTGGCATGCGCGATAAACCTCTTCGGTCAGCGCATGCGGCGCGGGCTTGCCGCGCTCGCGGTCCACGAACGCGCGCACCGTCGCCGCGTGGGCGGACGTCTCGCGCGAGTAGATGTCCCTCAACAGGTCGTCCGAGCCGAAGTGCGTGGACGCCGGGGCGTCAACCCTGGCTGAGGTCTCGGGGGCGCACGCCAGTGATGGTGAGGCTGTCGACGGCGGCGGCGCCGGAGGCGCTTGCGCTACGGTTTTTTTTTCCGCGGCGGGCTTTGATGCAGGGGCAAGGGCCGCGGGCCGCGCCTCGTGCGATGGCTTCGTGGATGCGAGGCCATGAGCGCGCGACACGATGCCGGGCACGTCGGCCTGCGGCGCGGGGCCGTTCTCGAGCTGGTCGATGAGCTGCGGAAGCGCGGCAACCGCGTCGCGCAGCACGCTCAGGATTTGCGGCGAGCGCGTAACGGTGTTGTCGAGCAGCCGGTTCAGCAGGTTCTCGATGGACCATGCGGACTCGGACAGATCGCGCGCACCGACCATGCGGCCGCTGCCTTTGAGCGTGTGGAACGAGCGGCGCATCGTGACGAGGCCGTCCTGCTCCAGCGGGTTCTGCTCCCACGCGGGGAAATGCTTCTGGATTTTGGCCAGCTCTTCGCGCGCTTCCTCGATGAAGAGCGCGAGCAGCTCCGGATCGGCCGTTGCCGCGGTCGGGGCTGGAGCGGCGGGCGGCCCAAGCGTGGGGGCGGCGACGCCGACATCGGTGGTTGCGCCCTCCTCGGCTCCCAAGGGAGCGACCGAAGGAATCTGCAACGTGCGCGCGAACGCGGAAGGGTCGAGCGGTGCCACGGTGGGCACCGACGGCGCCTGCTCGTTCGCGAGCATCTGCAGGCAGGTGTGCGCGTTGTCGAGCATGTACCAGGGGTCGCTGCGACCGGCCTGGATCGTTTCCATGTAGTACTCGAGGCTGACGATGGCGTCGGCGAGGCGATCGACGAAGCCCGGCGGCAGGCCGCGGGCGCCCGGCTGCATCACGCGCTTCAGCTGCAGCGTGATCTCGTCGATGACGTCGACCGCGCGCGTCTTGCCGAGCATGAGCAGCCCGGCCTTGAGGCCGCGCATGAGGTCTTGCCAGCTATCGAGGCCGGCGGCATCGAGCACGCCGCCCACGTTCTGCGAGACGGCTTCTTTCACCCGCGCGAGATTCAGGATGCACTCGCGCAGCACGGCGCCCTGCACGAGCCGGAACTCGGCGTCGTCACCGCTGCCACCCGCGGGCGCTGCGGCGCGCGGCATGATCATGCCGACGAGGCGGTCGTCCAGACGGTCTTCCACGCTGATGAGCGTGGCCGCGATCTCCACCAACGTAGCTTCGTCAGCCGTGAGGGTGCCGGACACGATCTTCTGGAGACGCTCGGTTTCGCCCATGACGCTGGAGCGCAGCTCGCCCAGGCCGAGCACGCCGAGCGTGTCGCCGATCTTGCGGAGCATCTCCACCTGGGAGCCCAGCTCCTGCGGCTGGCCGGCGCCACGACGCACGAAAATATCCAGCACGTCCTTGACCTTGCCGAGATCCTCGCGGATCGCGGCGGCCACCGTCTGCATCAGCTTGACGCTGGGGGCGGAGAGGTTCTCGCGCTCCTGCTCCACCGTCTCGTCCACCGGCAGCAGCTCGGAGAGGCGGAACGACGCGCGAACGGCGCTGACACGCGGCCCGGAAGACTCCGCGCGACCCACGTAATACAGAAGATTGTTCAGCAGCTCGACGGGCGGCGACTGCGTGTAGCGGGCTTCGCCCAGCTCGTACAGCCGCTTGATCTCGCGATCCGCGAGCCCCAGCAGGCGCTTGATGGAGACGCCACCTTCGAGCCCGTTTTCCTGCAGGGCTTCAATGACCGCGCCGACCACCCACCACAGCTGGAACAGCGGCTGGCGCGTGGCAATCTGCTCGAGCTTCTGCGCAACGGCTGTGAGGATGTCGAGGTTCTGCTCGATGCGCTCGCCGCGAATCCAGCCGATGAGGCCGACCTGGAAGCGCGCGCGCAGGCGACGCGACCACTGCTCCACGGTGAGCGGCGGCTCGCCCGGAGCGGCGGCAACCGGCTGCGGCTGTTTGTCTGACTTCAGGTTCAGCAACAGCAGCGTGCCTTCGGACAGCAGGGCGCTGCCGCGTACGGCGCGCAGGTCGTTCAGCAGCGGCAACAGCACCAGCGCAAGATCACGGCCACCCCCCAGCACGCGCTCGAGGTAGCCGGGCAGCTGCACCATGGCGCGCATCAGCGCGTCGAGGCTCTCGGCCTGGTTCTTTCGCTCGGCGGCGGTGGCGAGCAGATAGCTCGTCACCTGCTCCATTTCTTCGGCGAGCAGCGCCGCGCCGTAGATCTCGAGCACGCGCAGCACGCCCTGCACCTGGTGCAGCTCCTGCTTGCAGCGCTCGAGCAGCGTGAGGTTGTCCGGCTGCTCAACGTAGTTTTCGAGAGCCCCACGGGCCTCGGACATGGTCGCGTTCAGCTCGCGACCGACGAAATCGAACGTCTGGGAAGCCACGTCAGGCATCTACTCGCCTCAACTGCCGCCGGCCACCGAAATGGGGCGCGCCGGCGCGGGCGCCGGTTTCTCTTCGAGGCGCCGGAACGTTCCGGTAGCCGCGGCTGAACTGAGCACGGGCTCCACGCTGGTGCCCGGCAACCGGAAGCCGGCCGCGGACTTGCGCAGCCCCGAGGACAGCTCGGCGAGCTTCGCGATAGCGGCCGACGTGGCGCTGGTGGAATCCGCCGTCTGCGCGCTGATTTCCTTGAGCACCTGCATGTTCCGCGCGATGTTCTGCGCGGCGGTGGTCTGCTGGCGCGAGCTGCCCGAGATGTTCTGCACGAGGCTCGCGATCTGGTTCGACACCTGCTCGATCTCTTCGAGCGCCGCACCGGCGTTCTCGGCGAGCAGCGCTCCGCCCACCACGTCGGTGGTGCTGCGCTCCATGGAGACGACGGCTTCGTTCGTATCTGTCTGAATGGTGCGCACGAGCACTTCGATCTGCTTGGTGGCGTTGGCGGCGCGCTCCGCGAGACGCTGCACTTCGTCGGCCACGACCGCGAAGCCGCGGCCCGCCTCACCGGCCATCGAGGCCTGGATCGAGGCATTGAGCGCGAGAATGTTGGTCTGCTCGGCGATGTCATTGATGAGCTCGACGATGTTGCCGATCTCCTGCGAGCTCTCGCCGAGGCGCTTGATGCGCTTCGACGTCTCCTGGATGGTTTCGCGAATGGCGTTCATGCCGTCGATGGTGCGCCGTACAGCATCGCCACCCTTGTGGGCGACTTCCACCGAGTGCCGCGCGACGTCTGCTGCGCGCTCGGCGTTGCCGGACACTTCCTCGGTAGCACCGGCCATGCCGCCGGCGGACTCGGTGGCCGACGCGATCTGCTTGGACTGTGCGCCGCTCGCCTTTGCGAGATGCGCAGACAGCGCCTGCGTCTGGCGGGCCGCGCTGTCGAGATGAATGGCCGACTGGTTGATGGTGGTGACGAGGCCGCGCAGGGCATCCACCGCGTAGTTGATGGAGTCCGCTATGGCGCCGGTGATGTCTTCGGTGACCGTGGCCTGCACGGTGAGGTCGCCATCCGCGAGGCTCGACAGCTCGTCGAGCAGCCGCAGAATGGCCTGCTGGTTACGGTCTGTTTCCTTGCGCTGGGTTTCCAGCGCAAGGCGGTGGCGATCTACCGTGTCACGCATGCGGCGTATGCCAAGCCACAGCGCGAGCACCACCAGGAGCAGGGCCGCGGCAAGCGCGACCGGCAGCCACTTGATCGGGCTCGCATCTGCCGAGGGCGCCGCGCGAGCCGCCGAGATGGCGAACGAACGGGCGTCTTCCGTGACCGCCCGGGCCGCGGCCTTGGCCGCCGGCAGCGCGGGCGCGGCGTTCACGGCGCTGCGCACGGCGGCACCGAGATCCGTATAGAGCGCGTCGATGGTCTGCAGGCGCTGAGCCGCCTGCGGGCCGGTCGCCTTCGGAATGCCGAGGCCCGTGCCGGTGCCCTGGAAACCCTTGATGACCTGGCCGATGTAATCGTTGCTTTCCGCCAGCCGCTGGGCCGCCTGGCTCGGGTTCGCGCTGCCGGTGGCGAGTGCCGCCACGTCGAGCTGCAGACGCTGCGCGCGAACTTCGAAGCGCTCCAGCGGACGCGCCGCGGCGTCGAGGCTTGCGCCGGAGAGGCCGCTCGCCAGCGTGCCAACTTCCGTCAGCAGCTTCGGCACGAGGTCGCGCGCTTCACGCGCGGCAAGTCCCGCGTCTGCCAGCGAACCGCGCGCCTGCAGCACCGCGCCCGAATTGTTGATGACGCGCGCGTACCGCTCGTCTTTCGCAAAAATCGAATCGGGGCTCGCCGCGGCGAAGGCACGCAGCTCTTTCAGCGCCTTCTCGAAGCTTCCCAGCGCGCGCTCGTCGCCCGCGGCGGCGCCCTGAGCATCGAGCGCCAGGGAGTTCAGGGCCTCAATGGGAGCCGCGGAGGTGGCCGGTGCGCCCTGGCGGGCCAGGAACCAGGCGACGCCAACGCCGATGGCGAGCAGCGCCCCAATCAGGATGAGCGCGTCGAGCCCACGCCCGGGGCGCACGGGTGCCGGGGTCGTCATGTCACTTTCTCTCGCGCAATGAGGTCTCGAAAGTTCATGCCGCCGCCTCCGAGAAGCTCGTGCTCTCGAGGATCTGGCGCAGGCTCAGCACGGGCCATTGCTCCGCGCCGCGCTTGAACGCGCCTGCGAGAAAACGTTCGCAACGCGCCACCGTCGGCGGCGCGTCCCCTGAAAATTCGCCTTCCGCGAACCGGCGGAAGCCCAGCACCTCATCCACGATGAGGCCCGCTGGAATTTCCCGGTGGTTCACGACGATGATTCGCGTGTTGCGGGTCATCGGCGTCACCCCGCTGCCCAGGAACTGCCGCAGGTCCACGACGGGCAACAACTGGCCGCGCACGTTGGCGAGGCCCTTGATCCAAGTCTTGGCGCCCGGCACGCGCGTCAGCGCACCCGGCACGCTCAACACTTCGCGAGTCTCTTCGCGCGCAACGAGGTACAGCTCGCCCGCCATGCGCATGGCGACGCCGACCCATTCCTGGCCGGACGTGGTCTCCTGCGCCACCTGCGCCGAGAGCGCGCGCCCGCGGCGCTCGAGCTCGGCGAGAAGCTCGAAAGGCCGGTCACGCAGACTCTTGAGCGATACACCGTCCGTCACGGTCCGTCAGCCGGCGAGGGTGGCTTGGGCTTTGGCGACGAGCTGATCGGGCGACACGGGTTTCACCATGTAGTCGATCGCGCCCTGGCGCAAACCCCAGATGCGGTCGGTTTCCTGCCCCTTCGACGTCACCATGATGATCGGGATGGTGCGGGTCTTGGGATCGTTGGCCAGCGTTCGCGTGGCCTGGTAACCGTTCATGCCGGGCATGACGATGTCCATGAAGATGAGGTCGGGCACCATCTCGCGCGCCAGCCGCACGCCTTCGGCGCCATCGGCAGCCGCGGCTGTCTTATAGCCGTGCCGCTCCAGTGCCTTCTGCATGACATGCACCTCGGTCGGCGAGTCGTCGACGATCAGGATGAGGGCCATGGCATTCATCTCCCGATGTGCGTCTCGATCGCGCTCAACAGCTCGTCCTTCGTGAACGGCTTGGTGAGGTAATGCTCGGAGCCCACGATGCGCCCGCGCGCGCGATCGAAGAGCCCGTCCTTGGAGGACAGCATGATCACCGGGATCGCACGGAAAACCTTGTTGTGCTTGATGAGGGAACAGGTCTGATAGCCATCGAGCCGCGGCATCATGATGTCCACGAACACGATGTCGGGCTGATGGTCGGCGATCTTCGCCAGCGCATCGAAGCCATCGATCGCCGTGAACACCTCGCACCCTTCCTTCGCAAGGAGGGTCTCGGCAGTCCGGCGGATGGTCTTGCTGTCGTCGATCACCAGGACCTTCAGGCCCTGAAGCTTTGCATTCGTGCCGCTCACGTCAGGCGACTCCTCCCAAGCCAAGCGCATGCCCTGCCGCATAGACCAAAAGATGGGCGATGGCAGCCACACGGGTATGTTGGCTGTACCGAGAGCAAACGCAGCGCGGTTTTAACATATCGGTATAGCTGCGGCTATGCCATGCGCGTCACGTTTTTGAAGGCTCGCACGCGAGACGGGCCTCTCGATCGAGCGTTGCGGACATATTCGTGACGCGGCTAGCATAATCCTCGCCCTTCAAGAGGTGACGGCATGAGCAGCAACTCCATTCGTCTCGGCGTCGTGATGGACCCGATCGCGGACATCAAATACGCCAAAGACTCAACGCTCGCGATGCTACTCGCTGCGAGTGCCCGGGGCTTTGAACTGGTCTACATGGAGCAGAACGATCTTGCCCTTCGTGACGGCCGGGCCATGGGCCGGATGCGCCCGTTGCAGGTCCGGGCGGACGCCATGGCCTGGTATACCCTGGGCGAGCCGACGGTCGCGCCCCTGGGCGAGCTCGACTGCATCCTGATGCGGAAGGACCCGCCCTTCGACATGGAATTCATCTACACCACCTACATCCTCGAGCGAGCCGAGGTGGAAGGGGTGCTCATCTGCAACCGCCCCCAGGGCCTGCGGGACATGAACGAGAAGGTGTACACGGCCTGGTTCTCCCAGGCGTGCGCCCCCACTCTTATTACACGTGACATGGGTGACATGGCCGCCTTCGTGCGCGAGCACGGCAAGGCCGTGTGCAAGCCGCTGCACGGCATGGGCGGGCGCTCCATCTTCGTGCTCGCCGCGGACGACAAGAACATGAACGTCATCTTCGAGACGCTCACCAACTACGGCCAGCAATTCGCCATCATCCAGCGGTACATCCCCGACATCGTGGAGACCGGCGACTCGCGCGTGCTGCTCATCGACGGCGAGCCCGTGCCGTTCGCGCTGGCGCGTATCCCTCCGGCGACAGACAACCGCGGCAATCTCGCGGCGGGCGCCAAGGGCGTCGGCCGGCCGTTGAACGAGCGCGATCGCTGGCTCGCCGCGCAGGTGGGGCCCACGCTCGCCGCCAAAGGCATGATTTTCGTGGGGCTCGACGTCATCGGCGGCTACGTCACCGAGATCAACGTGACGAGCCCCACCGGCATCCGTGAGCTCGACAGGCAGTTCAACCTGAATATCGGCGACCTGCTGATGCAGGCCATAGAGCGGCGCCTGAAGCGAGCCTGATGGGAAACGGCGCCCGCGGATATACTGCCCGCGTGGCCTCCAAGAGTTTGACACTACGCGAAGGGATCGCGCCGGTTCGGGATCGCCTGCTCACCACGCTGTTCCTCGCCGGCCTGCTGCACGCGATCGTGATTCTCGGAATCACGTTCACCGCCTCCGCGGATGCGGGCTCCGGCGCGCCGGGGCTCGAGGTGCTGCTCGTCTCCGACGAGCTGCAGGAGAGCGATGCAAACGATGCGGCCACCTATCTCGCCCAGCGCACGCAGGTGGGCTCCGGCAATACCACGAAGGCGGTAGCTGCGCGCAATAGAGCCTCATCCGTGCCCGTGCCGGGGCAGCAAGGCTCGCCTGACGGTCTGGCTATCGGCCCCGCCGGCACCGCCGCCGGCAGCCGCGAAGAGAGCGTGCTCAGCACGACCACATGGCAGGCCAACGTCATCTACCTCGCCGAGGCCGGCGATACGGGCGCGAGCCGCGAGACACCCGCGCTGCTCACCGAACAGCCTGCCGACCAGCCGGGCCCGGAAGACGAGAGCGGCCCTGCCCAGCTGCGTGGCCCGAAGCGCGACGAGCTTTGGATTACGCCGGACACGCGCGCCGCAACCCTGGCGCCCTATCTCGATGCGTGGCGGCGCAAAGTGGAGCGCGTCGGCACACTCAACTACCCGAGAATCGCCCGTACGCAGGGCGTCTCGGCGAGCCCCGTGCTCGAAGTGGCCGTGAACGCGAGCGGCGTGCTGGAGAAGGCGGTGATCCGCACCTCGAGCGGCTATCCCGAGCTGGACCAGGCGGCGATCGAGATCCTCAAGCTCGCGAGCCCCTTCGACCCGTTCCCGCCCGAGCTGTCGCGCGAATACCGCGTGTTGCGGTTTGCCTACGAATGGCAGTTCACCGGCGGGCGGGTGGAGCGCGGCGGAGTCACCACCGTTCCTTGAGCGCGCCGCGCCGCATGCCCATACTTGCGGCCATGAGCGAGACGAGCCTCACGAATCACCTGCTGATCGCGATGCCGACGCTCGCCGATCCGAATTTCTCGCAGACCGTCACCGCTCATCTGCGAGCACACGGACAAGGGCGCACTCGGCATCGTCGTGAACAAGCCGCTGCCCATGCGGCTGTCGGACGTGCTGGAGCAGATGAGCATCGAAGCGCGCAGCGAATACATCGCGGCGAAGCCGGTGCTGCGCGGCGGCCCAGTGAGCACCGATCGCGGCTTCGTGCTGCACCGGCCGGGCGGCAATTGGGATCACACTCACAAAGTCTCGGACACGATCCAGGTCACCACCTCGCGCGACGTGCTCGCCGCCATCGCGCGCGGCGAAGGGCCGGATGACGCCTTCATCGCGCTCGGCTACGCGGGCTGGGAAGCCGGGCAGCTGGAGCACGAGATCAAGGAGAACTCCTGGCTCTCCATGCCCATCGACGCCCGCATGGTGTTCGACCTGCCGTATGAAGACCGCTGGAGCGCCGCGTGGCGGTTCCTTGGCATCGACAAGGACATGATGAGCCGCAGCTCCGGCCATGCGTAGTTCATTGGAGTAGTTCATTGGACTAGTTCATTGGAAAAAAGTCGCCTGCGGCCTGCGCGGCCCGGCGCTTTTTCAGACATCGGCTTTATTGCCGGCCGCAAAAGGCGCGGCTTTTGCGGCCTGCGCTATCGCGTAGCTACGCTACGCCCGGGCCGGCGCCTTTTTCGGACAGCGGCCTGCTCGCCTGCGCCCATGACTGACGTTCAGACGATTCTCGCGTTCGACTTCGGCAGGAAGCGCATCGGCATCGCGTGCGGTGATACGGTGACCGCCACTGCCGGGCCACGCCCCGCGGCGCAAGCGTCACCGCCAGCGGGCCCCGACTGGCCGGCCATCGAACGCGAAGTGCGGGCGCTGCAACCCGCACCTTTTGATCGTCGGCGCTCCGTATAATGCCGACGGTTCCCCCGGGGCCCTCGCGAGTGATGCGAGCGGCTTCGCCGCCGAGCTGGAACGTCGCTTCGGAATTCCCGTGAGACGCGTCGATGAGCGCTGGTCTTCGCTGCAGGCGAACGAGCGCGCTGAAGTCGCAACGCGCGAGCGGCGAGCGCAAGCGGCGCATCCGGAAGGAGGACATCGACAGTGCCGCCGCCGCCGTGATTCTCGAGCGGTGGCTGGCTGGTGAAGGAGCCTGATACAGGCCCATGAGAAAGAGCCAATGAATAGCGGCAGCAGCGCCGATCTTTGCCTCCCCGCGACCTACCCCGGTGGCGTAAACCAGTTTCGCAGCGACGGATCGCTGCGCCACCTGCTCACGCTCGAGGGCGTGCCCACCGCGCATGATCGAAGGCCTGCTCGACACGCGCAGGGCTTCGTGCGCAAGCTCGGCAAGCAGCGGCCGGCATTCAGCCAGGCGCTGCACGGCGTGACGGTCGCGAACCTCTTCACCGAGCCCTCCACGCGCACGCGCGTGTCGTTCGAGCTTGCAGCCAAGCGCCTCGGCGCGGACGTCGTGAACCTCGAACTGCAGCTGTCCTCGCGCGTGAAGGGCGAGAGCATGCTCGACACCGTGTACACGCTCGAAGCGTTGCACGTGGACGTGCTCGTCATTCGCGATGCCGAGCCTGGCGTGCTCGCGCTGGTGGCCAACAACGTCGCGCCGCACGTGAGCGTGCTGTCCGCGGGCGAGGCGCACATCTCGCACCCGACGCAGGGCCTGCTCGATGCGCTCACCGTTCGCCAGCACAAGAAGCGCTTCGACGACCTCGCCATCGCCATCGTCGGCGACATCCAGCCATTCGCGCGTCGCGCGCTCGGCCTGGCAGGTGTTCCGCGACGCTCGGCGTGCCGGACCTGCGCATCGTCGCGCCGCCGGCGCTCATGCCGAAGCCGGACGAATTCGCCGGCTGCTCGCGCCACGCCACGCTCGAAAGCGGGCCTGAAGGACGCGGACGTCGTCATGATGCTGCGCATCCAGAAGGAGCGCATGACGCACGCCTCGCTGCCGGACGCCGACGCAGCTACTTCGCCGAGTACGGCCTGACGCCCGAGCGGCTGGCCGTCGCCAAGCCCGATGCCATCGTGATGCATCCGCAGCCGATGAACCGCGGCATCGAGATCGCCTCGGACGTCGCCGACGGCCCGCAGTCGGTGATCCGCGACCAGGTGAGCAACGGCGTGGCCGTGCGCATGGCCGTGCTCGCAGACGGTGATGGAGCGGGTCACCGACCGAATGAGCTCGCGAAAACCGCGGCACGATCTTCCTCGAAGACGCGCGAGTACTCGACCAGAAAGCGTTCGACGGCGAGCAGTACGTCATCCGCGTCGAAGCGCCGCAAGTGCGCGGCGCGCGCGCGCAGCCCGGCAGCTTCGCGCACATTACCGTGCGATGCCGCGCATCCCGATGCGCCGGCCGCTCTCGATCATGCGCGCGGACGCGCGCGCGGGCTGGATCGAGATGCTCTACAAGGTGGTGGGCTCCGGCCTGCACGCGCTCGCCGCGCAGCAAGGCCGGCGACACGCTGAGCGTGCTCGGCCCCATCGGCAAAGGCTTCACGCTGCACCCGGAGCGGCCGCGCACGCTGCTCATCGGCGGCGGCGTCGGCATTCCGCCGATGGTGTTCCTGGCCGAGCGCCTGCGTGAAGACGAACGCGCCGTGTGGAAGCCGCTCGTGCTGATGGGCTCGGAGATTCCGTTTCCCGTTCCGCACGCGCCCGTCGCAGATTCCGGTGCCCGGCATTCCGGACGGCGCCATCGCCTGCATGCCGCTGCTGGAGGAGTGGGGCATCCCCAGCCGCCTCGCGAGCAAGTCGCGGACTTTCCGGGCTGCTTCGACGGCTTCGTCACGCAGCTTGGCGACGCGTGGCTCGCCTCGCTCGGCGCCCGCGGAGCTCGCCGAGGTGGAGATCTTCTCCTGCGGCCCGACGCCGATGCTGAAGGCCGCGGCGGCGCTCGCCCGCAAATACGGCGTGCCGTGCCAGGTATCGCTGGAGGAGTTCATGGCCTGCGCGGTCGGCGGCTGCGCCGGCTGCACGGTGCTCGTTCAGACCGATGACGGCCCGGCGATGAAACGCGTGTGCGTCGATGGCCCGGTGTTCGACGCCTACAAGGTCTTCGCCGCGGCCTGAAGCCTCAAACCTGATTCTGTGCGCCCGGGCGCCAGGGCGTAGCTACGCGAACGAGCAGGCGGCAAAAGTCGCGCCTTTTGCCGCCGGAAACGAAGCTGATGTCCGGAACAAGCGCCGCAGGCGACTTTTTCCCAATCAACAAAGCTCGACTTCGTTCCAATGAACTAGCCGAAGTTGATCTTGGCTTCCAGGTTGGTGCGCGAGTCGGCGTTCGCAGTGCCTCTTCCAGCTCGATGCGGCCCTGCTTGTAGAGATCGAGCAGCGCCACGTCGAAGCTCTGGATATCCCGCTCGCCGCTCTGGATGATCGCTTCCTTGATCGAAATGACGTCGCCCTTCTTCACCAGCTCGGCGATGTGCGGCGTGTTGAGCATCACCTCCACCGCCGCCACGCGCTTGCCGTCCTTACCCATCACCAGCCGCTGCGCCATGATGGCGCGCAGGTACTGCGACAGGTCGAGGAAGATCTGGTTGTGCTGATCGCGCGGGAACATGTTGATGATGCGGTCGAGCGACTTCGGCGCAGTTGTTCGCGTGCAGCGTGGCGAGCACCAGGTGGCCGGTGCCGGCGAGGTTGATGGCCGCCTCCATGCTCTCGCGGTCGCGGATCTCACCGATGAGGATGACGTCGGGAGCTGCGCGCATCACGCCGCGCAGCGCGCGCGCGTAGCACTTGGTGTCGAGCCCCACCTCGCGCTGGTTCACGATCGAGCGCTTGTTGGTGTGCAGGAACTCGATCGGGTCCTCGATCGTGACGATGTGGTCCGAGGAATTCTCGTTGCGGTAGTTGATCATCGCCGCGAGCGTGGTGCGACTTGCCCGAGCCGGTGGCGCCCACCATCAGGATCAGGCCGCGCTTGGCATGATCAGATCGCGCATGACCTCCGGCAGCCCGAGTACGTCGAGCTTGGGCATGTCCGCGGTGATGTAGCGCATGCACCATCGCAGGGTAGCCGCGCTGCATGAACACATTCACGCGGAAGCGACCGAGGCCGGGCTCGGAGATCGCGAAGTCGATTTCCCACTCGCGCAGGAACTACTCGCGCTGCTCGGGCTGCATGAGCGCGAGCGCCGTCTGGCGCACCGTCTCGGGCGTCAGCACCTGCTTGTTGACCGGGAAGATCTGGCCCTCGATCTTGATCTTGATGGGCGCGTTCGAGGTGAAGAAGAGGTCCGAGGCCTTCTTCTCCACCATCAGCTTGAAGAGCGGTTTGGTGTTGATGGCCGGCACGGGCGCCGTGCCACCCGCGAGCGTCGCGTAGGCGCCGGAGGCCGACAACGTTGATTGCGGCCCTGTTGCGCTGCCTGGCGAGCCCGTGAGCGGGTCACCGGGCTCGTTCGTCGACATCGCTTTGGCTCCCGTCTTCAAATGACTCGCCCTTGATCTTCTTCGACGATACGCAGCGCGCCGCCGTCGTCGATGTTCTTGGTCTCGCGCTTGCTCTCGAGCTTGATGCGCAGGCGCAGCTCGTTCTTCGAGTCGGCGTTGCGCAGGGCGTCTTCGTAGGAGATGAAGCCCGTCTCATAGAGCTCGAACAGGCACTGGTCGAAGGTCTTCATGCCCAGGCGCGTGGAACGCGACATCACCTCTTTGATCTTGGCGACCTCGCCCTTGAAGATGAGGTCCTGGATGAGCGGTGAGTTGAGCATGATCTCGGTGGCCGCGATGCGGCCGGCGCCGGACTCGCGCGGGATCAGGCGCTGCGAGACGAGCGCGCGGATGTTGAGCGACAGGTCCATCAGCAGCTGCTCGCGCCGCTCGTCGGGGAAGAAGTTGATGATGCGGTCGAGCGCCTGGTTGGCGCTGTTCGCGTGGAGCGTGGCGAGCACGAGGTGGCCGGTCTCGGCGAACTGGATGCCGTGTTCCATGGTCTCGCGATCCCGGATCTCACCGATGAGGATGACGTCCGGCGCTTGGCGCAGCGTGTTCTTGAGCGCGCTGTGCCACGAGTCCGTATCCACGCCGACCTCGCGATGGGTGATCACGCAACCCTTGTGCTGGTGAACGTACTCCACCGGGTCTTCGATGGTGATGATGTGCCCGCGCGTCTTCTCGTTGCGGTAGCCCACCATCGCGGCAAGCGACGTGGACTTGCCGGAGCCCGTGCCGCCCACCATGACGACCAGCCCGCGCTTGGAGAGCACCACTTCCTTGAGGATGGGCGGAAGGTCCAGCTCCTCGAACGTGGGAATCTTGGCATTGATGAGGCGGATGACGCAGCCGATGGCGCCCTGCTGCACGAACGCGCTCACGCGGAAGCGGCCGATGCCGGGCGGGGCGATCGCGAAGTTGCATTCCTTGTTGGCGTCGAATTCCTTCGTCTGGCGGTCGTTCATGATCGCGCGCACCAGCGTGGCGGACTGCTCGGTCGTCAGCGCCCGCTCGCTCTGGGGCCGGATCTCGCCATCGATCTTGATGGCCGGCGGGAAGCCGGCCGTGACGAAGAGGTCCGACGCTTTCTTCTCAACGACTCGACGCAGGAGGTCCTGCATGAGCTTGATGGCTTGATCGCGATCCATGGGTCGAGTCCTGTGCGCAAAGTCGGGAAGTTAAATCGCGTCCTTGTTCTGCGCCTTGTAGCGCGCTTCTTCCTTGCTGATCTGACCCTTCGAGACGAGCTCGGTGAGGCACTGGTCGAGCGTCTGCATGCCCGCGCTCTGGCCGGTCTGGATGGACGAGTACATCTGGGCGATCTTGCCCTCGCGGATGAGGTTACGGATCGCCGGCGTGCCGATCATGATCTCGTGGGCGGCGATGCGTCCACCGCCGTTCTTCTTGAGCAGGGTCTGCGAGATGACGGCGCGCAGGGATTCCGACAGCATGGAGCGCACCATGTCTTTTTCCGCGGCCGGGAACACGTCGACGATGCGATCGATGGTCTTGGCGGCGGAGCTGGTGTGCAGCGTGCCGAACACCAGGTGGCCTGTCTCGGCGGCGGTGAGCGCAAGACGGATGGTCTCCAGATCTCGCATTTCGCCCACCAGCACCACGTCGGGGTCTTCGCGCAGCGCCGAGCGCAACGCCTCGGTGAAGCCCAGGGTGTCACGGTGGACTTCGCGCTGGTTCACGAGACAGCGCTTGGATTCGTGCACGAACTCGATCGGATCCTCGATCGTGATGATGTGATCCGGCCGGTTGTCGTTACAGTGGTTCACCATGCCCGCCAGGGTGGTGGACTTGCCCGAGCCGGTGGGGCCCGTCACCAGCACGAGGCCGCGCGGCAGCATGCACAGGTCGCGGAAGATCTTCGGCGACTGCAGGTCGTCCAGCGAGAGGATCGTGGAGGGAATGTTCCGGAACACGGCGCCGGCGCCGCGGTTCTGGTTGAAGGCGTTGACGCGGAAGCGCGCGAGCTTGGGAATCTCGAACGAAAAGTCGGTCTCGAAGAACTCTTCGTAAGCTTTCCGCTGCTTGTCGTTCATGATGTCGTACACCATGCTGTGCACTTCCTTGTGGGCGAGTGCCGGCATGTTGATGCGCTTCATGTCGCCGTCGACGCGGATCATCGGCGGCACACCGGAAGAAAGATGCAGGTCGGATGCGTTGTTCTTGACGGCGAATGCCAGGAGCTGCGCGATGTCGACGGCCATTACGGATCCTCACGACTTTAAGCGCTTCCGCAGTGGCGCGGTCGCAGGGGCTGCGACTGCTTCGGAATGCGCGCGCCAGTATAAACGAGGGGTTCCGTGACCAATATGTTAATGGTTCCGCAGAATTTGGCGCTGAACATACGAACGGTGCGCGAGCGCATCGCACGCGCGGCGGCCGGCTGCGGGCGCAGTGTCGACTCCGTCACATTGCTCGCGGTGAGCAAGACGCACCCCGTTGATTTGATACGTGCCGCCGCGCAAGAAGGCCTCGAGCACTTCGGCGAGAGCTACGTGCAGGAGGCCCTGCCCAAGATCGAGACACTGCGGGGGCTCGAGCTCACCTGGCACTTCGTCGGGCAGCTTCAGGGCAACAAGACCAAAGCGGTCGCGGAGGCCTTCCACTGGGTGCATGGGGTCGACCGGCTGCGCATCGCCAGGCGCCTGTCGGAACAGCGTCCGTTTCACGCCCCGCCACTGAACGTCTGCCTGCAGGTGAATGTGGCAGGCGAAAGCACCAAGGGCGGCGTCGAGCCCAAAGACCTGCCGGCGCTGGCTCGCGATGTGGCCGCCCTGCCCCGCATCGCCCTGCGCGGGCTCATGTGTATTCCGCCGCCGCAGGACGACCCGGCCCGGCAGCGTCACTGGTTCAGGGAAACCGCGCGCCTGCTGCGCACCCTGCAAGTGCCCGGCACAACGCTCGACACCTTGTCCATGGGCATGAGCGACGACCTGGAAGTCGCCATAGAAGAAGGGGCCACCATCGTGCGCGTGGGCACGGCGCTCTTTGGCCCCCGGCCGCAAACCGCCAAGGATAGGTAGAATCGCGGCCGGATGACCGAACCTACTCACCTGGCACGCACACACTTGGAAAGCCTGGCATTCCTCGGCGGCGGCAACATGGGCCGCGCCCTCATAGGCGGCCTGCTCCAACGAGGCACGCGGCCTGAAGCCATCTCTGTCGGCGAAGCGTACGAGCCGGCTCGCGCCGCGCTGACGAAAGACTTCGGTATCACCGCCACGGCAGACAACGCCGCGGCCATCGCCAACGCCACGATCGTGGTGCTGGCGGTCAAGCCGCAGGACGCCGCGGGCGTGCTCGCCCCGCTGGCGCCGGCTCTGCAGCGCGCGCGCCCCCTGCTCATTTCCGTGTGCGCCGGCCTCAAGGTGGCAGCGCTCGAAAGCTGGGCGGGCGGCGGCATTGCCGTCGTACGCACCATGCCGAACCGGCCTGCGTTCGTTGGTGCGGGGGCCACGGGGCTGTACGCACCGGAAACGGTCAGCGCAACAGATCGTGCGAGAGCCGAAACGGTGATGCGTGCCACCGGCGAAGTGGTGTGGGTGAATGACGAAGCCCACATCGATGCGGTCACAGCCTTGTCCGGCAGCGGGCCAGCATATTTTTTCCTGCTTGCGGAGCTCATGGCGCAAGCGGGCGCAGATCTCGGCCTCGAGCCCGACACCGCGCGCCGGCTGGCCGTAGCCACACTGCACGGGTCAGGGCTGCTTGCGCATTCCAGCGACGGCGACCTTGCCCGTCTGCGTGCCGAGGTCACGTCCAAAGGCGGCACCACCGAAGCGGCCCTGAATGTGATGCACGCTGCGGACTTGCGCGGCATCGTCGGCCGCGCCATGGAGGCCGCCGCCCGCCGGGGCGGTGAGCTCGCGGCCCAGTTCGGCGACAAGCCCGGTCCAATGAATCCGTCCAGTAAAAATAGCTAACCCATGAACGCACTCGTTTTCATCGTCCAGACGCTGCTGTCGCTGGTCCTGTTCGTCTTCATGCTTCGGGTGCTGCTGCAGCTGGCGCGCGCGGACTTCAGGAACCCCCTCGCGCAGGCGGTCGTGAAGATCACGAACCCGCTCGTGCTGCCGCTCCGACGGGTGCTGCCGCCCATCGGCAAGATCGATACGGCGTCGCTGGTCGCCGTCATCCTCGTCGCGACGGTCGAAGTCGTCATCGTCGCCGTCATGAGCCGCCTGTTCGTGCCCGACCTGCTCACCTGGGTGCGGCTGGTGGCGATGGAAATCGTACGCACGGCGCTTTCCGCGTACTTCTATGCCATCCTGCTCTACGCGGTGCTGTCGATGATCGCGCCGGGCGGCTATTCGCCCGTGCAATCGCTGCTCGGCGCGCTCTGCGAGCCGATACTGCGGCCCATCCGCCGGGTCATTCCGCCGATCGCAGCCCTCGACTTCTCGCCTCTGTGGGCGCTCATCGCCATTCAGGCGGCGTTGATCCTGCTACGTTGAGCGATCAACCATGGTGCTCCGTTCAGGGCACTGACCTCCTTCTTCGGCTGCGCGTGCGTCCGCGCGCTTCGCCTGAAGGCTTCGGCGGCGTGCGTGCCGGCCGCCTGCAGGTGCGCGTCTCCGCTGCGCCGGTGGAAGGCGAAGCTAACGACAGGCTGTTGCGAATACTCTCGCGAGAGCTCGCAACGCCTCGCTCCATGCTCGTTCTCACGCGCGGAACGAGCAGCCGGGACAAGGATGTGCTCGTTCGTGCAGCAGCCGCGCGGCACGCGGAGCTCATCGCGCGCTTTGGCACGCACGATTCGTAATGCTCGCGCGCGCACTGCGCGGACAGCGCGCACGGCGCCGCGAGTTTGAGAAACACCCTGTTAGCCACGATTCATCAGTGCGCGTCGAGCCTTGTTTTACAGGGGTTTGCGCGCTTCGCGCACGCGCGCCGGCACCTCCATGCGCGTCGCGACAGGACGCCGAGCGTTGCGCAAACACTGGAAATAAAGCCTTTTTCAGCATCACACAGAGCCAAAAAACGCTTGCGAATGCGTGCTGGTGTGCTATTTTTCGCGCCGATTCTCATCGGCGCGCGCGTGCGCCCACAGACACATACAATTCGAGGAGTACGGAAAAATGGCGAAAAAAGGTGGCGCACCGACGAAGTCGGAAGTCCTCACACAGATATCCAAGGACACGGGTCTCTCGCGGAAGCAGGTCGGCTCCGTATTCGATTCGCTCAGCGGCGTCATCAAGAAGAGCCTGCGCAGCAGTGGCCTCTTCACGGTTCCCGGCCTCATGAAGCTGAAGGTCGTCAAAAAGCCCGCCAGCAAGGCGCGTGAGGGCGTGAACCCCTTCACCGGCGAGAAGATGACCTTCAAGGCCAAGCCCGCAAGCAAGAAGGTGCGCGTGCTGCCGCTGAAGAACCTGAAGGCCATGGTGAACTGAGGCTTTCCGCGGGCTCTTGCGCCGGTCGAGTCGCTCGATCGGTGCGCAGGTCGCGAACGAAGAACCCGGGTGTGCGAGCGCATCCGGGTTTTTTTGCTTTTGGAAAGGGACGAATCGCGCTCGATGCGCGTCGATGGATCAATTCTTTCGGGCGAAGTGGGTCACGGCATCGCGCAATTCATTCAATTTACCGTGGAAGAAGTGCTCCACGCCCGGTAGCAGTGTGATCTCGGGCGGCTGAGGCAGGCGCGAGGCCCACTCGATGACCTCCGTGTGATTCACGAGATCGTCGTGGTCGCCCTGAACGATGAGCCAGGGGCACGTGGGCATCGGCACACCTTCAAGCGACACGCGACGAATCGCCGGAGCGACCGTCACGAGGTGCGCGGGGTTCGCCTGCGCGGCCGCGCGCACGGCCACGGCACCGCCGAACGAGAAACCACCCAGCCACAGCGCGGCATCCGGCCATTTTTCCCTGCCGGCAGCGACAACGGCCAGCGCATCATCGGTTTCGCCAATGCCGTCCGCGAAACTGCCCGCGCTCCTGCCGACACCGCGAAAGTTGAAACGAATGGTGGGCACCCCGAGGTCGTGAAATGCGCGAGCGAGCGCATACACCACCTTGTTGTCGAGCGTTCCGCCGAAAAGCGGATGCGGATGGCAGATGACGCCGAACGCAGCGACGCGCTCGAGGCCCTGCGGCGTCTCGATGCGGGCTTCGAGATCGCCGGCCGGGCCCTGGAGCATTACACGTTCGTGAAGAGGCAATGCACCGGGTGTCACTTGATGCCCGTGAGCTCCACGTCGAACACGAGCGTGGCGTTCGGCGGAATCACCCCGCCCGCGCCGCTGGCGCCGTAGCCCTTCTCTGGCGGAATCACGAGCCGGCGCTGGCCGCCCACCTGCATTCCGACCACGCCTTCGTCCCAGCCCTGGATCACCATGCCGGCGCCGAGCGCGAAGCTGAACGGCTCGTTGCGATCGCGCGAGCTGTCGAACTTCCGGCCCTTCTTCTCCGGCGCGCCTTCCGAATACAGCCAGCCCGTGTAGTGCACGACGGCCGTCTGGCCTTTCGCGATGGCGGGGCCGGCTCCGGTCTTGATGTCGGTCATCAGAGGCCCTCCAGGTGAAGTGACTGCCGCGGCGGCGTTGCCGGCACCGGCCGTGCCGGGTTGGGCGGAACTGGTGGACGAATCTGCAGACGCTTCCTGCGCGGTGGCACTCGCGGCGGCCGGGGCTGCTTCCTTCTTGCCACAACCGGCGAGCCCCATCGCGACACACGCGACGGCCACCGCGATGGCGGGCCGCGCAATCACCCGATACTGATGCATCGTGACGCTCCTGGAACGACGTGAATGGGCGCGCTCAGGGCGTGCCGCCCTGAGCGCCCGCGAGGCGAATGAGCACCCGGTTCAGGCGCTGCAGGTAGGCCGCGGGATTCGAGAGCTGGCCGCCTTCCGCCAGCGCGGCCTGATCGTAAAGCAGTTGCGCGAGCTCGGCGAACTGGTCGACGTCGCTCACACCGTCGAGATACTTCACGAGCGGATGCGCCACGTTCAGCTCCAGTGCGGGCTTCGACTCGGGCGGCTTCTGCCCGGCGGCCAGCAACACGCGGCGCATGCTCGAGCCCAGCTCGTCTTCGCCCAGCACGAGCACCGAAGGCGAATCCTTCAGGCGAGTGCTGGCGCGCACGGCGCTCACGCGGTCTCCGACGGCGTCTTTCACGCGCTTGAGCAGGCCTTTGTTTTCCTTGCTGGCCTCTTCCTGAGCGCTCTTGCCGGCCTCGCCGGCGAGCGCGCCCAGCTCCAGGTCGCCGCGCACGGCGTCCTTGAGCTTCTTGCCCTCGAACTCCTCGATCTGGCCCATCACCCATTCGTCGATGCGGTCGCCGAGCAGCAGCACTTCGACGCCGCGCTCCTTCAGCTGCTCGATGTAGGGGCTGGCGCGCGCGGCCTCCACGCTGTCGGCAATGACGTAATAGATGCGCTCCTGCCCTTCCTTCATGCGCTCCACATACTGCTTGAGGCTGACGGTGGGCTCGTTGCCCTCTTCGCGAGTGCTGGCGAAGCGCAGCAGGGGCAGGAGCTTGTCGCGGTTGGCGCGATCTTCGGCCAGGCCTTCCTTCAGCACGGCGCCGAATTCCTTCCAGAACCGTGCGGTACTTCTCCGGCTCGTCCTTGGCGAGCTTCGCCAGCAGTGTCGAGCACGCGGCTTGGTGAGGCCGCTGCGGATGGCTTCGACCTCCGGGTCCTGCTGCAGCAGCTCGCGCGACACGTTCAGCGGCAGGTCGGCCGAGTCGACCACGCCTTTGACGAAGCGCAGGTAGAGCGGCAGGAACTGCTCGGCGTCGTCCATGATGAAAACGCGCTTGCACGTAGAGCTTGAGCCCGCGCGCGGCGTCGCGCTGCCACAGGTCGAACGGCGCGCGGCCGGGGATGTAGAGCAGGCTCGTGTACTCGCGCTTGCCCTCGACGCGGTTGTGGCTCCAGGCGAGCGGCTCGGTGGAGTCGTGCGCAGACGTGCTGGTAGAACTGCTTGTATTCGTCGTCCTTGATCTCGGTGCGCGGGCGGGTCCACAGCGCCTTGGCCTGGTTGACGGCCTCGTATTCGACCGTGGCCTCGCCTTCCTTGCGCATGAGCACCGGGAAGCCGATGTGATCGGAATAGCGGCGGATGAGGCTGCGCAGGCGCCAGGCGTCGGCGAATTCCTTTGCGTCTTCCTTCAGGTGCAGCGTGACGGCCGTGCCACGCTCGGTGCGCGTCGACGGTCTCGACCGTGAACTCCCCGTCGGCGCTCGACTCCCAGCGCACGCCCGCGTCGTCCGGCGCGCCGGCCTTGCGTGTGAGCACTTCGACGCGGTCGGCCACGATGAACGCCGAGTAGAAGCCCACGCCGAACTGGCCGATGAGCTGCGAGTCCTTCTGCTGATCGCCGGAGAGGCTCTTGAAGAACTCCGCCGTGCCGGACTTGGCGATGGTGCCGAGGTGCGCGATGGCCTCCTCGCGCGTCATGCCGATGCCGTTGTCCCGGATGGTCAGCGTGCCCTTCTCGGGGTCGCCGTCGATCCGGATCTCGAGGTCGGACTCCGAGCCCAGCAGGTTCGGCTGGGCGATGGCCTCGAAGCGCAGCCGGTCGTTGGCATCCGAGGCGTTGGAGACCAGCTCCCGGAGGAAGATCTCCCGGTTGCTGTAAAGGGAATGGATCATCAGCTTCAGCAGCTGACGGACTTCGGTCTGAAAACCGCGGGTTTCTTTTTGGGGCGCGCTCATGAGCGCGCGATCTTGGGAACGCGGGAGAAAATTTCAAGTGTCCAGGCAGAACAAAAAATGGGCGAGCGACGCCCTCACCAGGGGAGATCCGGAGCTTAAGGGAGCAAATCGCGCAAGGCGCCCCAAAAGGTCGCAGTGCCGGCCATCAGCGCAGTCGCGAGCGGCCCGCCCACTTGCGCCACCTCTGACACCGTCGTGCTCGCGATGTGGCGACAGGCGTGCGCCCAGTCGTCCAACTCATCCCAAAGCAACAGCATGAATTCCATGGGCGTAGGACTCTACGGGGCGTTTATGGCTGTTGGTGTGCTCGGTCTCACAGTGGTTGCACGCCACATTCCACCTGAGGGTAAACCGCCTTGCAGGTGGGGCAGTGCGTGCGTACGCTTGATTCGGCTTCCGGTCTCGCGATTCGACATAGAGCAAGGCAAGGTCCCACCCCATGAAGCGCATCGTCGTCCTGAATCCCAAAGGGGGTTCGGGCAAGACGACCCTCGCGATAAACCTGGCGAGCTACTACGCCTCCTGCCAGCAAAGGCCGGTCCTGATGGACTACGATCCGCAGGGCTCCTCGGTGCGGTGGGCAAAGAAGCGCCAGCCGGCCCAGCCGCCCATCCACGTGATCGCCGCTTACGAGAACGACGCCCGCACCACACGCGCCTTCCAGCTGCGCATTCCGGCTCACACCACGCATGTCATCGTCGACACGCCGGCGGCGCTCGACTCGCCCAAGCTGCCGGACATCACGCGTGGCGCACACAAGATCATCGTGCCGGTGCTGCCGTCGGACATCGACATCCATGCCTGCTCGCGCATGCATCCGCGACCTGCTGCTGGTGGCGAAGATTCGTCGCGAGGATGATCGCATCGGCGTCGTCGCGAACCGCATCCGCCGCAATACGCTGACTTACCAGTCGCTGATCCGGTTCCTGCAGACGCTCGGCATTCCCATCATCACCACGATCCGCGACTCGCAGAACTACGTGCGCGCGGCCGAGCTTGGCATCGGCGTGCACGAGATGAAGACATACGTGGCGCGTGAGGACGTGGAGCAGTGGGAGCCGCTGATCGCGTGGCTGGCGAAGCCTGGCGCGAATGAGCCTGCGCCGGCTCCGGTTTCGCCCATCGTGGTCAGCGCCTGAGGGCGCGTGGCGGGCGCTGGAAAGTCTGACTTGCGCGGCTGACTGGCCGGCCTTACTTCTTCGGGGCCGCGGGGGCCGGCGGCGGCTCGTCGTCCCACGAGCCCTTCATCCGGTCCGCCCAGTTCTTGTAGTTGGACCAGGTGTAGCAGGTTCTTCGTGATGGCGGCGTGCCGCCCGCGAGCGCGCTGCATGCGCTCGAGCCAGGTGGCGTAGGCATCGCCGTCCTTGGGAGGCCCCCCGGGTGCGGGAACGCCGGGCTTGGCGACAGGCGTCGCGTCCGAGCGCACCGGCGAAGGATCGCCACGCCCCCTGTCAGATGAACTCATGAGCGCTCCTGAAACATGGCCCGAAGGTTACGGCTTCGACCCCGTCAGCGCAGGAACTGGTTCACAGGCAAGTCAGGGGCGTGCGGCAAGCTTTGGCCGCAGCACTGCGCGCGCATCGCGACCCGCTCGATACAAGTGTGGCGTTATGTAACCCGCGCGCTCAGGCGACGAGCCGATAACACGGCCGGTAAGTCGCTGCCCGGGCAGCTTCATGCGCTACTGCGCGACGAACGCCGCGAGCAATTCATCCAGCAGTTTCATGAGCGACGCGTCGCCGTGAACTCGTACGGGCCGAGTTTCTCGATGGCCTGGATGCCGTATTCCTTCACGTTGCCGGTGACGATGCCGGAGAACGCGCGGCGCAGATTCGCGGCGAGCTCGTGCGCGGGCTGATCGCGATGCAGCTCGCAGCGCGCGCATCGACTCGTGCGTGACTTCGAACGGCTGCTGGAAGTCATGCGGCACCGACAGCAGCCAGTTGAAGTTGTACGAATCGCTCTGCTTGCGGCGGAACTCGCGCACCGCTTCCATGCCGTCGCACCATGTGGCGCGCCGACGTCGGCCGGGTCGTCGACGATGACGTGCAGGCGCTTCAGCGCCTGCTCGCCGAGCGTGCCGGCGATGAAGCGGCTCATGTGCTCGAAGTAGCCTGCGCTCTCGGCAGGGCCCGTGAGCACCACGGGCAGCGGCTGGTCGCGGTTGGCCGGATCGAGCAGGATGCCGAGCAGATAGAGGATTTCTTCCGCCGTGCCGGCGCCGCCCGGGAACACCACGATGCCGTGCGCCAGCGCGCACGAACGCTTCGAGGCGCTTCTCGATGTCCGGCATGATCACGAGCTGGTTGACGATGGGATTCGGCGGCTCGGCGGCGATGATGCCGGGCTCGGTGAGGCCGATGTAGCGGCCGCTGTCGATGCGCTGCTTGGCGTGGCCGATGGTGGCGCCCTTCATGGGCCCCTTCATGGCGCCCGGGCCCGCAGCCCGTGCACACGTCCAGGCCGCGCAGGCCCATCTCGTAGCCGACTTTCTTCGTGTACTTGTACTCGGCGTTGCCGATCGAATGGCCGCCCCAGCACACGACGAGATTCGGCCGCGCCTTGACGTCGAGCAGCCGCGCGTTGCGCAGCACGTGGAACACGGCGTTGGTGATGTCGCCGGAGTCGTCGAGGTCGAAGCGGCCGCTGTCGACGATTTCGTTGGAGATGAAGACCACGTCGCGCAGCACGGCGAACAGGTGCTCCTTGATGCCGCGGATCATCTCGCCATCGACGAACGCCTGCGGCCGGCGCGTTGTGGATCTCGAGCTTGATGCCCCACGCATGGCGCACGATCTGGATGTCGAAGCTGGCGTAGCGGTCGAAGATTTCCTTGGCGTTGTCGGTGTCGGCGCCGCAGTTGAGCACGGCCAGCGCGCATTTGCGGAACAGCGGATACAGGCCGCCCTGGCTCGAATCCAGCAGTTTGTCGATCTCGGCCTGCGACAGATTCTCGAGGCTGCCGCGCGGGCCGACGCGCGCGTCGACGAATTCGGGAACGACGATGCTGCTTTCCACGCTTGTCCCCTGGTTCGATCGGCAGTCGCCTACGGCGCTTTTTCGGATAGTGGCTTCGTTTCCGGCGGCAAAAGGCGCGACTTGCCGCCTGCTTTACGGCAGGATTTCGATCGGCGCGTTGTCGGCGGTCAGCAGCCAGATCTCCACCATGTCGGCGTTGGAGACGGCGATGCAGCCGTCCGTCCAGTCGCTGCTCGATAGTAGGTCGGGCGTGTGCTTCAGCTGGTTCGGCAGCCCGTGGATCATGATGGAGCCGCCCGAGTCCCAGCCGTTGCGGCGGGCGTGCTTCGCGTCCCTGTCGTTCGGGTAGGAGACCTGGATGGAAAGAAAGAAGTCACTGCGCGGGTTGCGGCGGGTGAGGCGGTAGCGCCCTTCGGGCGTGCGGAAGTCGCCGGCGCGCTCCTTGTGGCCCACGGGGTTCAGCCCGAGCGAAACCTTGTAGGTACGCAAAATGCTGTCGCCACGCATCAGCAGCATCTTGCGATTGCCCTTGTAGACGACCACGCGATCGGCCGTGGGCATTGAAAGGGTTGGGCTCTGGGTAGCGGAGCTGGCACTGCCGAGCGCATCGGCCCATGCCACGCCCGAAATCGCCATGCCGGAGATGACCAGACCGGTAACGGCGAGCAATGTGGCGAGCGCCGGCAAGGGGCGCAGGAAGGGCTTCATTTTCCGATCAAACAAGCACTTGCGGACTTTGCGTGGATTATAGGGGCACATCGCGCCAGCGGCGACGTGCACCCGTACCGTTTTTCGGCTGTCGCCGCCATGGCTGCAGCGCTTCTTACGGGAAGAGCGAACCGGGGCGCATGGTCGCATTGTGCGTACGCGAATGCGCTGTGTCGGTGTTTGGCGGCAGTGGATGAAGACGGGCGGGTTCGCACTGATAATGGCCGCGCTTCAGCGGGGAGGCCTTTCGTGATTCAACTGGCCGTGGCTCGACTTCGTACGACATGGGGCACTCGCTGTGTGTTCCTGGCCTGCGCGCTTGCGGGGTGTGCCACGGCGCGCGACGACGCGCCGAGCGAGCGGCTCGACTCAAACACCGGCACCACGCTGACGCTCATGCCGAAACCGGTCGAGCTCATCGTGGAGCGCGCGCGCGGGCCGAAGACCGATCCGTTCGCCTACCTCGCGCCGTTCGAGACGAATCGCATGGGCTCGCACGAGCTGTTCCTGTGGGTGTCGGCACCGCAAGTGGCGAGCCCTCTGGGGGTGCCGAACGTGTTCTGCGGGGAAACGCCGATCGCCCTCGAAAAGTACGAAGGGACGATGGCAGACGTTGGCTTGTCCAGCCCGCCCTACAAGGCCCCTGCTCCGTGGAGCGCGCAGTGGTACTTTCGCCTGTCGGGCGAGGTGCTCGACTGCTTCGTCAACGCGAGGCGCATTCGAGTGATCACTCAGACAGCGGACGCGGAGCCGGATACGTACACGGCAGAAGGTGCGGCGATTTCCGGGCTGAGCTCGTTCGTGGCGCGCGTTCGGACGTAGGAGCGAGAAAAGCGCTATCGCCTGCGCAGCCGCTAGCCCACTGAAGCCGACATCTCCTCGACCTTCGGCAGCACGAGCTCGGTGCCGGCGCGCATCTCTCCAAAGTCGACGTCGGGGTTGTACTGCTGGAGCAGCCACATGGGCAGGCGGGCATAGCGCTGGGTGACGGTCCAGAGCGAGTCGCCGCGGCGGACGATGTAGACCTCCGTGCCGAGAATGCGGTGGCTCGCGAAGTAGCTCGCCTGCAGCGTGCGGTGGAATTCGCGACGGGTCTGCTCGAAGTCTTCGTGATTCACCTTGGCGAAGTCGAGCTTCAGCTTGCGGCCAATGATCACCGGGCGGCTGAACTTCATGTCGTTCACCTGGCGCAGCCGGTTAGCGGTGATGCCGAGCCAGTCCGCGTAGTGCCCCAGCGTTTCCTCGGCGACCACGACAATGGTGCCGTCCTTGCCGACGGAGTAATCGATTGGGTCGGCCGACTGCGGCGTTTCGACCGCCGGCCCAAGCGCCGGGCCCAGTGCTTCAGCCTGGGCGGCGGAAACGGGCTCTGCGCGCGCGGCCGGGCGGCCCACATTGGCGACTGCCTGGGCGTCTTCCGCGCTTTCCCGCTGGGCTTCGTCAGCTGGCACGCCGCCCGGGGCAGCTGAGGCGACGACAACCGGTTTCGCCGGCGGCGTGACGGCCGGCGCCCGCGTTGGCGTAGCCGGGCGCGACGGAAGCGCAGCGACGGCGGCCACCGGCGGTTGCGAGGGCACGGCCTCGCCGGGTGCGGCGAGCGCGAGCTTCTGGCCTTCGTAGATGTAGTTGCGGTTCCTGAGCTTGTTGATCTTCAGGATATGGCCTTCCGACAAGCCGACCTTCTTCGAGATCTCGGAGATCGAGTCGCCACGGCGAACGAGGTACACGTTCGCCGCTTCGCCCTCAGCCGCGGCAACCGCTGCGGCAACCGCCGCAGGCGCGGGTTGAGGCGCCGCAGCCGCGGCCACCACGGTGACCGCCGGTGATGCCGGCACGAGCAACGACCGGCCCACACGCACCTTCGCACTGCTGCGGAGGCCATTGAGCTGGCCGAGCGCCTGAGCCGTCACGCCGTAAGTGGCTGCAATGCCCGACAGCGTCTCGCCCGCACGCACACGATGGCGCCGATCCTGCGGCTGGCCGGCGTACTGCTCGGTGGGTGTGAGACGCTGGGCCAGTAGCTCCGTGGTCCACTTTTCGCCATCCGCGGGCAAGCGCAGGTGATAGCCCTTCGGAACATGGCGCTGGCTGTTCCACACGGCCGGTAGCAGCGCGGGGTTCAGCGTGCGCAGTGAGCTTCGGTCGATCTTCAGGATGCGTTCGAGCGAATTGATCGGCACGTAGGAAGGCGTCGCAATCTCGATGAATCTCAATTCGGCCAGCGGCTCGACGTTGCCGAAGTACTTGTCCGGATGCCGGTCGATCTCCAGCGCCGCGAGGAACGAGACATAGAAGTTACGCGAGGCGAAGCCGAACGACGGACTCCTGTAGCCGCGCACGATGCGCTCGATGTCGTCCGTGCCCATCGCGTCTTTCGCGCGGCGCATGCCGGCGGCGCCATGGTTGTAGGCGGTGAGCGCGAGAGGCCATGTGCCCAGCAGGCGATAGTTGTAGGACAACAGTTGCGCGGCGGCTTCGGTGGAGCGGAATGGGTCCATGCGGTCGTCGACGGAGCTGTCGATGCGCATGTATCGACGGCCGGTGGAGCGCATGAACTGCCACAGGCCCGCCGCGCCCACTTTCGAATACGCGGCCGGGTTGAATGACGACTCCACGTGAGGCAGCACGGCCAGCTCCGCCGGCAGGCCCTGGTTGGCGAACACTTCGGCGATGTGGCTGGCCCACGCGCCCGAGCGCACGAGGCCTTCCCGGAAGCGGTCGGACTGGCCGAGCTGGAAGCGAATGCTGTTGGTGGCCTCGAGCAGCCGCGCCGGCGTGCCTTCGGCGCCCCACAGGTCCCGGATGCGCTGGTCTTCAGCCGAAAGCTCGCCGCTCGCCGAAGCGATGCGCTTGAGGGAGGCGATGTACCTGTCGCGCGCGTCTTCCACCCGCTTCTGGCGTTCGCGCGACTGGGTATTCGGCGCGAACTGCATCTTCTCGTAGATCACCGCGAGGTTGCGGTCGTCGTGGATCAAGCCGGCGTTGGTCGTGACCTCGGTGTACACGCGAACCCAGAACTGCACGTCGCGCTCGAGGCCGGCCGGGCGGGGCACGGGGCTTTCCGCGGCCATGAGCGGCAGCGCTGCGAACGCGAGCACGCAGGCGGCAAACCACCGGATGAGCACAGAGAGATGCCCCTGGGAGGCGCCGCGAGCCGATGTCGAGTTCATTTACACCCCAGTCAAAATCGAATTCGATTGAGCCATCAACGAGTTGAGCGCATCGCCATCGACGCACCGCACACTTACCCTGCGCGAGAACGTCGGCGCCTTTGACAACCGGCCGATTCCAGTGCTGGGCCCGACACTGCCCGCAGGGGTGCGCGCAGGGGTGGAAGGCTTGCATAGCGCGCAGTACGTCACAGTTGAACTACGTCGCAGATACAAGATGTCACATCAAACGGGGCAGCGTGGGCACTGGCATGGCCGTTGCTTATCTTATTAGCAGAAGGGCGGCAAAGCGCCAGCCCCGGAAGGAAGCAAGCTAGCGGATACACAACAAAGATTGCGGATCGCCTGAGGCGGCCTTACTCCTCCGCGGCAGGCACCAGCAACCCGATAACAACAACAAACGACGACACTCCTCCACAAATCAAGCAAGCGACCAACCCCTGTCCCACAACAGGGGTTTTTTTTGCCCACACGAAACACAAACGGGAGGGGCCCCAGCCCCGAAGTGACGAGCCTCGCTCATGAACGCCACCGCGCCCAAGGCGGTGGCTCGACAGACTCAATCGTTGATGAACGAGGCGGCGAGAACCTAACGGCCCCTCACCCGCACTTCGAATCGCCGCAGCTCAGGCACGTCTTGCACCCGTCCATCATGACGACCGCGGCGGTGCTGCACTTCAGGCAGAGCTGTGCGCCTTCCGGGAAGTGCGACTTCGCGAAGGCGTCCGCCTGCTTGGCGCGCGCCTCGAACTCGGCGCGTTTTTCATCCACCAGCTTCTGCTGGTGCTCGTCGAGCCCCGGCTTGCGCAGCAGGCCGATGGTCTGCAGGTGGCGCTCGATGACGTAGCCGAGCTCCGCGATGATCGAGGGCATGAACTTCCCGCCGGGCTGCCAGTAGCCGCCCTTGGGGTCGAACACGGCTTTCAGCTCATCCACCAGGAAGGTGATGTCGCCGCCCTTCCTGAACACGGCCGAGATGATGCGCGTGAGCGCCACGATCCACTGGTAGTGGTCGAGGTTCTTCGAGTTGATGAACACCTCGAAGGGCCGGCGCTGCTCGTACTCCGAGCCTTCATTCAGCACGATGTCGTTGATGGTGACGTACATCGCGTGATCGGAGACCGGCGTCTTGATCTTGTAGGTGGAGCCGATCAGCACCTCGGGGCGCTGGATCTCCTCGGTCATGCGGATGACCTTGCCGGACTTGCCGAACTTGTCCTTGATGGTGGGCTCGGCGGGAACGGCAGGTTCCGCCGGCTGCTCGTCGGGCTTGCGGACGCGGTACTTGACGATCTTCTTGTCGACCTTGATGGCGCTCACGATGCGATCCTCTGAATCTGTCTTTACGGGCTATTTGCGATAAACGCGTGGGGCCGTGCCCCGGGCGCCTGCTGGCGCGCGCCGCTGCGCACGCCTAGAACTTCCCGTAGTAGCCTTCTTTCAACGCGTCGAACAGGTTGGCGGCGGTGTGCTTCTCGCCGTCGTACTCGATCTCTTCATCGCCGCGCACCTCGACCTCGCTGCCGTCTTCCAGCGTGAACACGTACCTGGTGTTCTTGAGGTCTTCTTCCTTCACGAGCACGCCCTGGAACGCTTCGGGGTTGAAGCGGAACGTGGTGCAGCCCTTGAGGCCGGACTCGTGCGCGTACATGTAAATGTCCTTGAAATCTTCGTACTTGTAGTCCGTGGGGACGTTCGCGGTCTTCGAGATGGACGAGTCGATCCACTTCTGGGAAGCCGCCTGGATGTCCACATGCTGCTTCGGGGTGACTTCGTCGGCCGCCGTGAAGTAGTCCGGCAGCTTTTCGGCCGGCACGGTGGAGCCGGGCATGGCGCGCTCGTTCACGAGCTCGCGGTAGGCCAGCAGCTCGAACGAGAAGACATCCATCTTCTCCTTCGACTTCTTGCCGGGCCGGATCACGTTGCGGAAATAGTAATGCGCGAACGAAGGCTCGATGCCGTTCGACGCATTGTTGGCGAGCGACAGCGAGATGGTGCCGGTGGGCGCGATGGACGTGTGGTGCGTGAAGCGCGCGCCCACCTCGGCAAGCTCATGCACCAGCTGCGGGGCGACTTCCGCCACGCGCTGCATGTAGCGGCTGTAGCGGGCGTGCAGCAGGCGGCCCGAAATCTTCGCGCCGACCTTCCAGCCGTCGCGCGCCATCTCGGGGCGCTTGCGGAGCATTTCCTTCGTGACCGTGAACTCTTCGTTCATGATCGGCGCGGGGCCTTTCTCACGCGACAGCTCGAGCGCCGCTTCCCAGCCGGCGACGGCCATCTCGCGCGAGACGTCTTCGGTGAACTTCACGGACTCCGGGGAGCCGTATTTCATGCCGAGGCAGGTGATGGTGCTGCCGAGGCCGAGGAAGCCCATGCCGTGGCGGCGCTTGCGAATGAGCTCCTCGCGCTGCTGCTCGAGCGGCAGGCCGTTGATCTCGACCACGTTGTCGAGCATGCGCGTGAACACGCGCACCACCTCGCGATACTCCTTCCAGTCGAACTCCGCGAACTCCGTGAACGGGTTGCGCACGAAACGCGTGAGGTTCACCGAGCCGAGCAGACACGAGCCATACGGCGGCAAGGGCTGCTCGCCGCACGGGTTGGTGGCGCGGATGGTCTCGCACCACCAGTTGTTGTTCATCTCGTTGACGCGGTCGATGAGGATGAACCCCGGCTCCGCGAAGTCGTAGGTGGACGACATGATGACGTCCCACATGCGGCGCGCCGGGATCGTCTTGTAGATCTTGCAGGCGACCAGGCCGTCGTCCTTCACGACGTAGCCTTCGTGCAGCGGCCACTCGCGCCAGATGAATTTCGTGGCGTCGATGATATCCGGCTGCTCGGTCTCGTATTCCTTCAGCGAGAGCGGGAAGGCGAGCTTCCACTCGCGGTCTTCGCGCACCGCCTGCATGAACTCGTCGGTGATGAGCAGCGACAGGTTGAACTGGCGCAGCCGGCCGTTCTCGCGCTTGGCGCGGATGAACTCCATGACGTCGGGGTGGCCGATGTCGAACGTGCCCATCTGCGCGCCGCGGCGGCCGCCGGCGGAGGACACCGTGAAACACATCTTGTCGAAGATATCCATGAACGACAGCGGGCCGGACGTGTAGGCGCCGGCGCCGGACACGTAGGCGCCGCGCGGACGCAGCGTGGAGTGCTCGTAACCGATGCCGCAGCCGGCCTTCAGCGTGAGCCCGGCTTCGTGGACCTTCTTCAGGATGTCGTCCATCGAATCGCGGATGGTGCCGGACACCGTGCAATTGATGGTGGACGTGGCGGGCTTGTGCTCGAGCGCGCCGGCGTTCGAGGTGACGCGGCCGGCGGGAATGGCCCCGCGACGCAGCGCCCACACGAAGCGGTCGTACCAGGTGTCGCGCACTTCCTCGCGCTCCACGTCGGCCAGCGCGCGCGCGACACGCTTGTACGTGTCGTCCATCGTCTTGTCGACGGGCGTGCCGTCCTTGGCGGTAAGACGGTATTTCTTGTCCCAGATGTCGAGCGAGGCTTCCTGGAAGGCGATCGACTCGACGTCTTTCGGCTCGATTTTCACGACTGTATTCATTGGACCCGGCTCCGGTATATGCGGCCGTACAGTACAAATCCAAAGGAAAAACCACGGCTCGCGCGAGCCGGACGAAGTGCCTGTCGATAGCGGCGACCCCATGGAACGCTGCTGTCAGACAGCGACTTTCTTTTCCCCTTGAAACTCCCCCGAGACCCATCTTTTGATCGCCGGCGGTGTGGGCTGGCGATACAAGATGTTGTGTCGGGGAACAGAGCCTAATGACGGGTCATAGAGGCGTCAAGATATCCTTACGCCCAAAATCAATCCGTATTTATATTGATATTTCATGTAGTTACGAGTCTTTCTGCGGCAACAAGCCAGGTCCCGCGGCACCCCCTGGCGCAAAAAAATCATATGGCCGCTACCCCAAGATATTGTGCCCAGCCCATCCACAAGTTGTGCACAGATAATTCACAGGCCAGCGCCGCGCCTGAACCCTTGCGACCATGCTCATTCCGTGCTTGGAAGCTGCACCTCTGGCAGCGCCGCCTCTTGAAACCCTTCCGAACCATCCGCAAATCGCCATCAGCCGCGCGTGGCGCGAACAACTCGGAGAGACCCAACATGACCATCGTCCGCTACGAGCCCTGGGGGTTCGTGAACCGTTTCCATCGTGACTTCAGCCGCTTCTTCGACAACGCCGCGCAGGCGCCCGCCGCAAGTCCGGCAGTTGCGTGGCTGCCTTCGGTCGACGTGCGCGAGGAAGACAACCGCTTCGTCGTGCAGATAGACCTGCCCGGCGTGCAGGGCAAGGACATCGAGATTACCGCCGAGAAAGGCGTGCTCACCATCAAGGGCGAGCGCCACGCCGAGGCGAAAAAGAGCGAGCAGGGCTACGAGCGCGTCGAGCGCGTGGCGGGCAGCTTCCTGCGTCGCTTCACGCTGCCCGAGACCGCGCAGGCGGATGGCATCACCGCGAAGCAGGCCAATGGCGTGCTCGAAGTGACCATTCCGAAGCAGGCGAAGGCGCAGCCGAAGCGCATCGAGGTGCAGGCCGCGTGAGAATGGCCTCGCGCCAGGCCTTTCCGGGCCGGCTGTCTCACGCGAGACGGCCGGCCCCTTTAGAATGAGCGCCGGTCAACCGGTCGATCGGAACTGCTGCATGACACGCGCTTCTGTTTTCCATGGCGTCAAATCGATCCACGGCGTGACGCGGGCCCCTTTCGTCGCGCCCCGCATCGCGCGAGGTGTTGCCATCGGTCTTGCGCTGGGCGTCGCCCTGCTGCTCGGCCCTGCTGTGCCCGGCGCTGCCGCGCTGCCGGCAGCGGTGGCTGAAACGCCCATACCGTCGCTGTCGCCGATGATCAAGCGCGTGTCGCCGGCGGTGGTGAACATCGCCACCCAGGGCACCATCAAGCCGACGCAGCGCAACGCGAACCCGCTGCTCGACGACCCCTTCTTCCGCCGCTTCTTCGACGTGCCCCGAGCTCGGTCCGCGCGAGCGCGTTCCAGAGCGCCGGCTCCGGCGTGATCTTCGACGCGAAGAACGGCTACATCGTCACGAACGCTCACGTCATCGAGAACGCGAGCGAGATCACCGTGACGCTGCAGGACGGTCGCGACCTCGAGGCCGAGGTCGTCGGCAGCGACGTGCCCTCGGACGTCGCCGTGCTCAAGGTGAAATCCGACCACCTCACGCAGGTGCCGCTCGGGCGACTCGGCGCAAGTCGAAGTCGGGCGATTTCGTGGTGGCCATCGGCAACCCCTTCGGCCTGCAGCACACCGTCACCTCGGGAATCATCAGCGGCCTGTCCCGCTCGGGCATCAACCCGGACGGCTACGAGGATTTCATCCAGACCGACGCGTCCATCAATCCCGGCAACTCCGGCGGCGCGCTGGTGAATCTCAAGGGCGAGCTGATCGGCATCAACACCGCCATCCTCTCCAGCAGCGGCGGCAACATCGGCATCGGCTTCGCCATTCCGGTGAACATGGCGCGCAGCGTCATGGACCAGCTCGTCAAGTTCGGCACCGTCAAGCGCGGCCTGCTCGGCGTGAACATCTACAACGTCACGCCCGACATCGCCCAGCTCCTACGGCCTCGGCAACGCGCAGGGCGCGCTGGTGTCGCAGGTCATCGAGGGCTCCGCGGCGGACAAGGCCGGCATCCGCACCGGGGATGTCATCACCTCCGTGAACGGGCAGACGGTCGAATCGAACAGCGAGCTGCGCAACGCCATCGGCCTGCTGCGGGTCGGGCGAGAAGGTGGACGTCGGGCTGATTCGCGACGGCAAGCCGCGCAAGGTCACGGCCATCATCGCCGACACCGGCGAAGCGCCCCTTGCGAAAGACACCACGCCGAAGGAATCGAATGCCATTCACGGCGGCTTCGACGGCGCGAGCCTCACCGATGCGCCGGATGGCGGCGGCGCCGTCGTCCGCGGCGTCGAGGCCGGCAGCCCGGCCGCGCAGAACGGCCTGCGCAACGGCGACATCATCGTGGGCGTGAATCGCGGCAAGGTCACAACGCTCCAGCAACTGCGCGAACGGGCCAAGGGCGCGGCCACGCTGGTGCTCGAAGTTCGCCGGGGCAACACGATACTGCTCGTGCCGTTGCGTTCCCCGTAACGCACCCGCATCGAGCTCGAGAGGCACGCCGTGGAGGGACGTTCGCTCAACATCTGCGTGCTCGGCGGCACCGGCTTCGTCGGCGCGGAGCTCATCGTCCGCCTCGTGCGCGACGGGCACTCGGTGCTCGTGCCCACGCGCAAGCTTGCCAACGGCAATCATCTGCGTGTGCTGCCCACTGCGCAGCTCGTCGTCGCGAATGTTCACGACGTGCGAGTGCTGGGGCAGCTCTTTCGCGGCATGGATGTCGTCATCAACCTCATCGGCATTCTCAACGAGCGCGGCCGGGCAACCTTTCGCTCGGTGCACGTGGAGCTCGCCACGAAGGTGGTCGAGGCCATGCGCGCGCAGCGGGTCACACGCCTGCTGCACATGAGCTCGCTCGCGGCGGGTGCGCAGGCACCCAGCCAGTACCTTCGAAGCAAGGCCGAAGCCGAAACGCAGGTGCGTGTGGCCGCGGCCACTGTCGACTCCACCATCTTCCGGCCATCCGTGATCTTCGGGTCGCGCGATTCGCTCACCAATCGCTTCGCCGGGCTACTGAAGAAGAGCGGCGGCATTCTCCCGCTGGCCCGGCCCGACGCGCGCTTCGCGCCGATCCACGTCAACGACGTGGTCGAAGCGTTCGTGCGTGCGCTGGGAGATCGCTCGACCGTGGGGAAGAGCCTGGAGCTGTGCGGGCCAGACGTGATGACGCTCGAGCAGCTCGTGCGGCTCACGGCCGCTGCTGCGGGGCTGCCCTGTCACATCCTGCCGCTGCCGAACTTCATAGGCGCCCTGCAGGGCGTGGTCATGGGCATGCTGCCGGGCAAGCCGTTCTCCAGCGACAACTACAAGTCGCTCACCGTCGACAGCGTGTGCAGGCAGAACGGCTGCGCCAGCCTCGGCCTGCAACCAGCCCGCATGGAAGCGGTGCTGCCGGGCTATCTCAGCGACCACACGCGCCAGCATCAGCTCGACGCCTATCGCCGATCACTGAGCTGACGCGGCCTGGCTCGTCTCGCCGCGGCAGAGCCGCTCATGCCGCTCGGCTCGCGGCTCATGCGACAGGTCGCGCACCGCTGCGTAGAACTTCGGCAGGTCGCCACCGTTCGCCGCGAGCAGGCGCTCGAAGCCCGGCACGCAGTCGTAGTACGTGGCGAGCGATGCGAGATGCGCGTTGTTGAGGCCGTTCGGCGCCCAGTCGCGATAGGCGGAGCGGATACCGAAGCGCTTCTCCATCTCAGCAAGATCCCTGTCGAGCGCCGCGAACGTGGCGCGCTTGCGCTCACGCGTGACCTCCGGCGCGAGCTTCTCGTCATATAGCGCGGCGAGCGTGCTGCGGGCACGGGCGAAGATCCCGATGATCTGCGCCTGGCGCGCGCGGCGCGCCATGTAGCGACTGAGGTCGCTTTCGCGCCCCCGAAGCGTCAGCCATCTTTCCAGCCCCGCCTGCTCGACCGCGGTGGCGAAGGCTTCGTTGAACTGCGAATCGCCCGCCACGTAGATGAGCTGATGCGACAGCTCGTGAAAGATGATGGCGGCCAGCTCATCGTCACCGTAGTCGAGCATGGTGTTGAGCACCGGGTCGCGAAACCTGCCGAGCGTCGAATAGGCCGGCACGCCGCCGACGAACGTGTCGAAGCCCTGCGCGGCCATCGAGGCCGAGAACTTCCGCGCCTTGCCTTCCGCAAAGTAGCCGCGGTAGGCCACGCAGCCCGCGATGGGAAAGCACCAGCGCCGGGGATGCACGGAAAACTCGGGCACCGCGACCACGTTCCACACCACGTACGGCCGCTTCAGGTCCGCGTATGAGCGATAGCTGCCGTTGTCCGGCAAGCCCAGCTCGCGAGAGGCGAATTCCCGCGCGGACCGCACCTCCGTGAGGCGCGAGCGCAGCTCCTGCGGCGTGAGCTCGCTGGCGATGACCTTGTCGATGGGCTCGCGGGCGCGCATCACCTGCCACTGTCCGCGCGCGGCCTGCGCCACGTACATCGTGCCGCAGGCGGGCAGCATCGCGACCATCAAACAGGTGAGCACGATTCGTGCGACGGCCGCACGAAGACCGCGGTGAGTCTCGGTTACCATTGGCGTATGCAAGTGTACTTGGTCGGTGGCGCGGTTCGGGATCGCCTGCTCGGCTTGCCTGTGGGCGAGCGCGACTGGGTGGTCGTGGGCGCGACGGCCGGAAGAGCTGGAGCGGCAGGGATACCTGCAGGTGGGCAAGGAATTCCCGGTGTTCCTGCATCCGGAGACGCACGAGGAATACGCGCTGGCCCGCACGGAGCGCAAGGTCGGGCCGGGCTATCGAGGCTTCACCACGCAATTCTCGCCCGACGTCACGCTGGAAGAAGACCTCAGGCGGCGCGACCTCACCATCAACGCAATGGCGCGAGGATGCGCACGGCGACCTCGTCGACCCTATCGGCGGCCAGCGCGATCTGGCGGCGCGCGTGCTGCGCCATGTGTCGGAGGCGTTCGTCGAAGACCCGGTGCGCGTGCTGCGGCGTCGCGCGCTTCGCGGCGCGCTTCGCCCACCTGGGCTTCACGGTCGCGGAGGAGACGCGCGCGCTCATGCGGCAGCATCGTGGCGGCCGGCGAGATGCGATGCGCTGGTGCCCGAGCGCGTCTGGCAG
Source organism: uncultured Gammaproteobacteria bacterium (assembly GCA_963837755.1). Taxonomy (GTDB): domain Bacteria; phylum Pseudomonadota; class Gammaproteobacteria; order Steroidobacterales; family Steroidobacteraceae; genus JADGHX01. The sequence goes on from CAWIOP010000001.1 coordinate 465,793, forward strand.
GAAACCGAGCGCGCGCTGGAGGAGGCGCGGCCGGAGGTGTTCTTCGAGACGCTGCGCGACTGTGGCGCGCTCGAGGTGATCTTCCCGGAGGTCGACGCGCTCTTCGGCGTGCCGCAACCGGCGCAGTGGCATCCGGAGATCGACACCGGCGTGCACGTGATGCTGGCGCTGCGGCTATGCCGCGGGCATGGGCGCCTCGACCATCGTGCGCTTCGCCGTGCTGCACGCACGATCTCGGCAAGGCACGGACGCCGCGCGAGAAGTGGCCGAGCCATCACGGCCACGAAGAGCTGCGGTGTGCCGTGATCGAGGAGCTGTGCACGCGGCTGAGAGTGCCGCGCGACTTCCGCGAGCTCGCCGTCATCGTCGTCGAGCTACCACACGCTGGTGCACCGGGCGCTGGAACTGAAGCCGGCCACCCTGCTCGAGCTGTTCGAGAACATGCGACGCGTTCCGCCGGCCGGAGCGCTTCGACGGAGATTCCTCGTCGCCTGCGAGGCCGATGCGCGCGGCCGCGCGGGCCTCGAGCAGGAACGCCTATCCGCAGGCGAATTATCTGCGCGCGGCGCGAGGCGCCGCCGCCGCGGTGACGCTCAGCGAAGCGGACCGGCACGGGCTCACCGGCACCGCCATCGGCGAGCGACTGCGCGCCGAGCGGCTGGCAGCGATCAAAACCATGAAGGCGCAGCACTTGAAGAAAGCACGCATCGCATGAGCTGGCTCGACGCGCTCATCCTCGGCCTCGTCGAGGGCATTACCGAATTCCTTCCCATTTCGAGCACCGGTCACCTCATTCTCACGCGGTCCTTCCTCGGGCTGACGGGGGACGAGGCCACGCGCGCGCTCATCGTCATCCAGGGCGCGGCGATCCTCGCGGTGTGCTGGGAATATCGCGTGAAGCTCTGGAACGTCACGCTATCGCTGTTCACAGACTCGAACGCGCGGCGGTTTGCCATCAATCTGCTGGTGGCGTTCATTCCGCTCGCGGTCATCGGGCTCAAGTTCAAGGACGACATCGAGGCCGCGCTGTTCGCGCCGGTACCCGTGGCGCTGGCGCTGGTCGTCGGTGGCGTCATCATTCTGTGGGCGGAGAAGCGCAAGCACGTGGAGAGCATCCCCAGCGTCGACGACATCAAGCCGCGGGATGCGATCAAGGTCGGCCTCATACAGGTGCTGGCGCTGTTCCCCGGCACCAGCCGCTCGGCGGCGACCATACTCGGCGGCCTGTTCATCGGCATGAGCCGGCGCGCGGCGACGGAGTTCTCCTTCTTCATCGCCATTCCGACGTTGCTCGGCGCCACGATCTACGAGCTGTGGAAGGCGCGCGATGCCATGACCGCCCTGGAAGCGACACCGCTCGCCATCAGCTCGGTGGTGGCGTTCATCAGCGCGCTCATCAGCATTCGCTTCCTGCTGCGCTTCGTGAGCCGCCACTCGTTCGCGGTGTTCGCCTGGTACCGAATCGTCTTCGGTGGCCTCATCCTCGCGACGTGGCTGTTCGGCTGGGTGAAGTGGTGACGCGCGCCCCGCGAGCCGCGCAGCCCTAAAGCGAGTGGCGGAGGTCCTGCACTGAGAAGCCGGAGAGCGGCGCGTCGAAGTTGCGCGTAAGTGCCATCGCCTTGAAGGCTTCGCCCATCTCGCCGGGCAGCAGCAACTGGCGCGCCTCGCTGGCGAGGCGCACGTTGCTCACCATGCTCTCGATGCCGAGGCCCAGTAGAAATGCCGCCTGCGTGGCGAAACCTTGCACGTGAAGGCCGGCTGCATCCGCAGCTTCCGCCACTCGCGTGAAGTCGACCCACGCGGTGATGTCCTGCACGCCGACGTTGATAAAAGGGTTGTCATGCGCGCGCTGCTTGAAGTGGCAGCGGAGCGTGCCGTTCGTCCGCTGCGGGTGGTAGTAGTGCGCGCGCGGTAGCCCGTAGTCGAACAGCAGCACGAGGCCGCTTTCCAGGCAGTCGCTCAGGCTGGCGATCCAAGGCTCGATACGAGTGCAGATTTCGGTGCGATAGCCGTCAGGAAGTTCGTGCGGCAGCCCGTTGGCAACCCGCTGCCAGGCATCGTCAAGCGCAGGGACCGCCGGCCCCTCATCCTCAGCGAATGCATCCGTGGTGCCGCGCACACCGAGCGCAGATACTTGCCCATCGCGAATCACCACTCGCTGACACGGAAGCGCATCCAGCACTTCATTCGCCAGGATCACTCCACGCAGAGGCTGCTCCGGCAACGAATCGAGCCACACCACGCGATCGCGAAGCCCGGCAGGCAGCTGCGCAATGCGCGCCCGTTGTCGCTCGCGCAGATCCGCGCTGACTTCAAGAATGAAGTAGTGCTCAGGCAGCGCGCCCAGTGACCCGAGCGTGGTCAGCACGGCCGCAGCCATCCGCCCCGTGCCCGCGCCGAGCTCGAGAATGGAGCCCCCGCCGCGCTCCAGAACCTCGCAGCACTGGCGAGCGACGCACTGGCTGAACAGGTCCGACACCTCGGGGGCCGTCGTGAAATCCCCGCCGCGCCCGATCTTCGTGCCGCCCGCCGTGTAATAGCCAAGCCCCGGCGCGTAGAGCGCCAGCTCCATGAACGCATCGAAGGGCAGCCAACCCCCCGCCGCGTCGAGCCGCTCGCGAATGAGCCGCGACACGGCCCGCGAGTGCCGCGCCTCTTCGGTCGTCAACGCAGGCAGCATTGAGGGCGCACCGGATGCAGTCATAATCCGCGCCCATGCCGGCAAAAAGAAAACGAGCGCGCGAGGGCGCGAAGCCCACGCGGAAAGCCATGAGTCGCGACGAGGCGGCGCGCGCGGGGCGGCCTGGGCCAAAGCGCACCGGCGCGAACGCATCGGGCCCGGTGAGTGAACGGAGTTGGCAGATGACCGCAGGAAGCAAGCACGACACGCCACTGGAAGGTAAAGCGGTGCTCATCACGGGCGCCGCGCGCCGGGTGGGCGCGGTGATCGCCCGCACGCTGCAGGCCGCGGGCGCGAACGTGATGATTCACTATCGAAATTCCGCGAACGAAGCGCGTGCGCTCACCAGCGAGCTCAACAGCCTGCGCGACGGCTCGGCCGCGCTGGTCTGCGGCGACCTGCTCGATGCAGGGCAAATCGGCACGCTCGTCGAGGCCACGGTGAAAACTTTCGGCCAGCTCGACGTGCTGATCAACAACGCGTCCACGTTCTATCCCACCATCGTCGGCGACATCACCGAGAATCAGTGGAACGACCTTCTCGGCACCAACCTCAAGGCGCCGCTGTTCCTGTCGCAGGCGGCGGCACCGGCCCTGCGGCGCGCTCACGGCCTCATTCTCAACATCGCAGACATCCACGGCATGCGCCCGCTCCGCGGCTACACCACATACAGCGTGGCGAAGGCGGGGCTCATCATGCTCACGAAGGCGCTGGCGCGCGAGCTGGGCCCGTACGTGCGCGTGAATGCCATCGCGCCCGGGCCGGTCATGTGGCCGCAGGACCGCACGGACCGCGCGCTGCAGAAGAAGATTGTCGAGCGCACGCAGCTCAAGCGCCCCGGCTCGCCCCAGGACGTGGCTCGCGCAGCCTTGTTCTTCTGCGCCGAAGCGCCGTACGTCACCGGCCAGATTCTCGCGGTGGACGGGGGCCGGAGCGTGGGCTGGTAAAGCTCGCGGGCACGCGCGTCATGGTGTGTGACGCGCGGTCGAACCGCTGCCACAGCTCGCCGATGGTCGCGTTCGCCGTGGGGTGCTGCAGGTCGGGCGCGAGATCGGCCATGGGCCCGAGCATGAACGGGCGCTTCAGCAGGTCCGGCCGGGGCAGCGTCAGGCCCGGCTCCTCATGCACGAGATCCCCGTAGAGCAGGATGTCGAGGTCCATGGAGCGCGGTGCCCACTTCGGCGCCCCGGGCGGCCGGCCGCACAGCGTCTCGATGGTGCGCAGCTTCGCCACCACCTCGTGCACCGGCAGCGGCGTGGTGAATCCCACCACGAAGTTGATGAAATCCTCGCCTTCGAAACCGACGGCCTTGTTCCGATACCACGGCGAGAACTGGATGTCGGGAAACTCGCGGGCCAGCTCTGCCGCCGCCTTGGCGAGATTGCGCTGCGGCTCGACATTGCTGCCGGCGGCGACGAACACACGGGGCATGGCGGGTTTCAGCTCGCGAGGTAACCCGGCAGATCCGCCCGCGTTCGCTCGATGGTGACGCCCACGTCGCGCGAGCCGCGGATGGCGCCCGGCTTGTTGATGGAGAGCTTCACCCACGCAAGGTCAAACTCCTCGAGCACGATCATGGCCGCGCGATGGGCCAGGCTTTCCACCAGCCTGAACTCCGACGCCTCGACGAACGCGATGACGCGCTTGGCGACGCGCTTGTAGTCCAGGGTAGTCGTCACTTCGTCGGTCTCGGCGGCCTTCGCGCAGTCCACCGGCAGCTCCATGTCGATGACCACGGTCTGCCGGATGCGCCGTTCCCACTCGATGAATCCGATGATGCACTCGACCTGCAGGCCGTTGAGGAAGATGCGGTCGCCCGCGTAGGAATTCGTCATGTAGAGGGGCTCAGGGCCGGTCGCGGCCGGCGGGTGTCGGAAAAGGGCATGCATTATTCACGAATGAAGGTCCGCGTGACGCCTGTTGTGGCGACAGACGACGCTTCTGGCGGCTCAAAGGGCGCAACTGCCGCCAGCGAACCGAGCGGCCAGCGGGCGCGGGCCTGGATGGCCAGGCCCTCCAGCTCTCCCGCCTCGAGGCGGGCCAGGCCCGCCACGGCAATCATGGCGGCGTTGTCGGTGCAGAACTCGATGCGGGGATAGAACACCCGCGCGCCCTGCCGGGCCGCCGCTTCCGCCATGCGACTTCGCAGGCTGCGGTTGGCGCTCACGCCCCCCGACACCACGAGGGCGTCGAGGCCCGTTTGATCCAGCGCGCGCAGCGCCTTGGCCACCAGCGTCTCGACGATGGCCTCTTGCGCGGCGTGGGCGATGTCCGCCTTGCGCTGCTCCGTAAGCTCCTGGTCGCGCACGGCGTGCAGGACTGCGGTCTTCAGCCCGGAGAAGCTGAACTCCAGCCCCGGCCGGTCGAGCATGGGCCGCGGCAGCTTGATGAGGCCGGGCCGGCCCGTCGCCGCGAGCTTCGCCAGCTCGGGCCCGCCCGGGTAGGGCAAGCCGAGAAGCTTGGCCGCCTTGTCGAAGGCTTCTCCGGCGGCGTCGTCCCGGGTCTCGCCAAGCGGCTGATACCGCCCGATGCCCTGCACTTCGATCAGCTCGGTGTGGCCACCCGACACCAGCAGCGCGACATGGGGGAACGGCGGCGCCTCAGGTTCCAGTAGCGGCGCGAGCAGGTGCCCTTCGAGGTGATGCACGCCGATGGCCGGTTTGCGCCAGGCGTAGGCGAGGCTGCGGGCCAGCGCCGCGCCCGTCAGCAGCGCGCCGATCAACCCGGGACCCGCGGTGTAGGCCACCCCATCCAGCTCGGACGGGCGGGTCTTCGCTTTGTCGAGCGCCGTGCGCACCAGCGGCAGCAGGCGCCGCACGTGGTCCCGCGCAGCCAGCTCCGGCACCACCCCGCCGAACACGCGATGCAGGTCGATCTGGCTGAAGAGCTCGTGCGCGAGCAGGCCGCCCTGACGATCCAGGACCGCGACGGCACTCTCGTCGCAGGACGATTCGATGGCCAGGACACGCATGGGCGCTCAGCTTCCGTGGGCGGGGTCGGCGAGAGGGGTTGTCAGTGGATTGTGAACCATCGGGAATTTCCGGTGCACGCGGCCTTTGCCTTTTGCCACACGGGTCATTTAGAATCGCCGGCCCGCAAAAGTGCGGCCCGCGGGTATGCCCGCGGAAATGAGCCAACAGCCCATTTCAGGTCAGACCCTTTCGTAGTCGACGAAAGTTTGAGGTTTCGGATGCCGAGCGTTCGTGTTCGAGAGAACGAGTATTTCGATGCTGCCCTGCGGCGTTTCAAGCGCGCCTGTGAAAAGGCGGGCATTCTCACCGAGCTGCGTCGGCGTGAATTCTATGAAAAGCCCACTCAGGAGCGGAAGCGCAAGAAGGCCGCTGCCATCAAGCGGCACATGAAGCGCATCTCCCGCGACGGAATGCGCGCACCGCGCTAGGCGCAGCGCCGCTGATTCCGTCCTGCGCGGCCAACACCGCGCGGACCGGCCGATTTTCCGGGCCGGCGCGCTGTTCCGATGAACCGGCGCCGCTGTCCAGGGGATCACCTTGGGCTCAACTGCATCGCTACCTAACAGGCGACCCACGCATATGACGCTCAAGGAACGCATCACCGAAGACATGAAGACCGCGATGCGCGCCGGCGAGAAAGAGCGGCTCGCAACGATCCGTCTCATGCTCGCCGCCATCAAGCAGCGCGAAGTCGACGAGCGCATCGTGCTCGACGACGCCCAGATTCTCGCCGTGCTCGAGAAGATGGTGAAGCAGCGCAAGGAGTCCATCGCCCAGTTCGAGGCCGGCGGCCGCGCCGACCTCGTGGCGAAGGAAGTCGCCGAGCTCGCCGTCATCCAGCCCTACATGCCCGCGCAGATGGCCGACGCGGAGCTGGATGCCCTCATCGCCGAAGCCATTGCCTCCACCGGCGCTGCGTCCATCAAGGACATGGGCAAAGTCATGGGCGTGGTCAAAAGCAAAGCCGCCGGGCGCGCCGACATGGCCGCGGTCGGCGCCCGCATCAAGCAGAAGCTCGGCGCCTAAGAGGCAGCCTCCTGACGTGCTCGCCGGGCGCGGCTTCGCCACCGCGGCGCTGCTGGTCCTGGTCGCTCTCACCTGCATTGCCATCGCCAAGCGCCTGGAAGGCGAGCGGCGGATGATCCGCAAGCTGCGGGCTACGGACTCGGCCCGCTCGATACCCCTCGAAGGCCTGAGCGAGGTCGAGCGCGACACGCTCGATCGGCTGCGGGAGGCCGGGGTTCTGCGCATGGACCGCACGCGCGGCTATATCGACCCGGAGGCGCTCAAAGCCTTCAAAGGCAAGCGCCTGCGCTTTGCGTTGACGGGCGCCCTGATTGCTCTTGGGCTCGCCGTGTCGATCGCGGTGGTCGCCTTGCGTTGATGGGTGAGGCGCCTTGAGAGCTGGCGCTGTCGAGGTGCGGGGCCGCGGGAGACTCTTGGCCAGTTCGATCCTAGACTTGAGGACTTCATGGGCCGCATTCCCCAAGCCTTCATCGACGAGCTGATCGCCCGCGCGGATATCGCGGAGATCATCGGCGCGCGCGTGCCGCTCAAGAAGCAGGGGCGGGAGTACAAGGCGTGCTGCCCGTTCCATGGCGAGAAGACGCCCTCGTTCTGGGTGAGCCCGGAAAAGCAGTTCTATCACTGCTTCGGCTGCGGGGCGCACGGCACCGTCATCGGGTTCCTGATGAACTACGACCGGATGTCGTTTCCGGAAGCCGTGGAAGACCTGGCGGGCCGCCTCGGAATCGAAGTGCCGCGTGAAGGCGGCGGCGACAGCAACGTCAAGCGCGTGGACGACTCCGCCTACGACCTCATGGCCAAGGTGGCCCGCTTCTACGCCGAGCAGCTGGCGCGCGACGAGCGGGTCACGCAATACGCGATCACGAAGCGCGGTCTCACCCAGGACACCATCGAGCGCTTCGGCATCGGCTATGCCCCCAACTCATGGAACGACGTGCTCCGCCGCTTCGGCACCAACGACGCCGCGCGCCAGCAGCTGACGGAGCTGGGCCTGATCATCGAGCGCGACCGCGGCCAGGTGCGTGAGGGTGAGCGGCACTACGACCGCTTCCGCGACCGGCTCATGTTCCCCATCCGCGATGCGCGCGGCCGGGTCATCGCCTTCGGCGGCCGCATCATCGACCAGGGCGAGCCGAAGTACCTGAACTCGCCCGAGACCACGCTGTTCCACAAAGGCCGCGAGCTCTACGGCCTGTGGGAGACGCGGCAATCCCGCGCCCCCCTGAAGCGCCTCGTAATCGTTGAAGGCTACATGGACACCGTGCGCCTTCATCAATACGGCATCACCTGTGCCGTGGCCACGCTCGGCACGGCCACGACGCCGGAGCACCTGAAGCGCGTGTTCCGCCTGGTCAGTGAAGTGGTCTTCGCGTTCGACGGCGACCGCGCCGGCCGCGGGGCGGCGTGGCGCGCGCTTCAACACGCACTGCCCGAAGCCCGCGAGGGCCGGGAGCTGCGTTTCCTCTTTCTGCCCGAAGGCCACGACCCGGATTCGCTCGTCGGCGAGGAAGGCCGCGAAGCCTTCGAGGCGCGACTGGCCTCGGCCGAACCCCTCTCGGAATATCTCGTGCGCGCCCTCTCGGAAGAAGTGGATTCGTCTCACGCCGACGGCCGCGCTCGCCTCGCGGAAGCCGCGCGCCCGCTCGTCGCGAAGCTGCCGCCCGGGGTTTATCGGGAATTGCTGCTCGGACGGGTCGCGGAGTCCATCAGGCTTTCGGCCGAACGGCTGGAAGCGCTGTGGAACGCGGGCGCGAAACCCTCGTCTTCAGCATCGGACAGCGGCTCCGCGCACGCGCCGAACGCGCCTCGCGAGCCGCAGAGGCAACGTGCATACTCCCGCTCGCACACGAGCGCCGGCCGCGGCAGCCTCATGCGACAGGCCGTAGGCGCGCTGCTTCGATTTCCAGCCAGCGCGCAATCCGTGAGCCCCGCGGAGCGCGCCGGCCTCGACCGCATCGAAGAACCGGGCATCGAGCTCTTGCGTGAGCTGCTGGACAATTTGCGTGCCCATCCGGCGCAACTACCTGCCCAGGTCGTCGAGCGATGGGCCGAGCGACCGGAACAGGAGTCCCTCGTGAGGCTTCTACAGAAGGAGGACGTCATCAGCGATGCCGGGGCCGCCGCGGGCGAGCTGAAGGCCGCCCTGGTGAAACTCGGGGAACTGGCCGACGAAAAGCTGTTCGAAGCCCTCAGGGCCAAGGCAGCCGCCGTTGGAATGGATGCCCTGGAGCCTTCCGAACTGGTTGAATTTAAACGGCTTGTCACCCGCCGACCGGGAGGTGGCCCAGCTCTTTGAGCATCGGGCTTGGTACTTTCGCGCGCGTCCCATAGAATTGCGCGCTTTTCTCCGGCGCCCCTTGAGTTGGCCCTAGCTGAGTCTCAAATAGGGGGATCGAATGCAGCCTTCGCCCTTCTCGCCATGACACGTAAGCAAAAGCCATCCACCGCCTCCAGTAAGAAACACCCGACTCCCGCAAAGAAGCCCGCCAAAGCGGCTGCGCCGCCCAGGAAGGCAGCGCCCGCGCGCGAGAAAGAGTCGGCCAAGCCAACTACCGTCGCTGCGGCCAAGAAGCCCGTGGCCGGCGCGCACGCGGCCGCGCAGGGCGCGGCTCACCACGCACCTCGCGCGGCTGAAGCGCATGCAGACGTGAAGGCGCATGCGCCTCGCGCTGCCGCGCCTGCCATGACCGCGGCCGAAACGAAGGCCGCCGCGAAACTCGCGGCTGCCGCCGAAAAGGCCGCCGACAAGAAAGCGATCATGGGCCTCGCCCGCCTGCCCGCCATGCCGGAAGACCGGCAGTCGCAGCTGAAGCAGCTGATCGCGCGCGGCAAGGAGCAGGGCTACCTGACGTATGCGGAGGTGAACGATCACCTGCCGTCGGAGATCGTCGATCCGGAGCAGATCGAAGACATCGTCAACACGATCAACGACATGGGCATTCCGGTGTACGAAAAGGCACCGGACACCGAATCGTTGTTGCAGGCCGAGCCGTCCGCGCCGGCCGACGAAGAAGCCATCGAGGAAGCCGCCGCGGCGCTCGCCGCGCTCGATGCGGAGCTCGGCCGCACCACCGATCCCGTGCGCATGTACATGCGCGAGATGGGCACGGTGGAGCTGCTCACTCGCGAAGGCGAAATCCGCATTGCCAAGCGCATCGAGGAAGGCCTCGACGCCGTGCGCAGCGCGCTCTCCATGTACCCGTCGACGTACGACTTCCTGCTGAAGGCGTACGAGCCGGCGCGCACCGGCCAGGCACGCCTCGTCGACATCATCGTCGGCTTCATCGACCCGAACGCGCCCGACGTCATCGCCCAGCCGCAGAACCCCACCAAGATGGAGATCGCGGAGCCGGCGGCAGCCGAGGCCGCCGAGGAGACCGAAGAAGCCGACGGCGACGACGCGGCTGAAGAAGTCGTCGACACCGGTCCCGATCCGGAAGAGGCCGCGCGCCGCTTCGCCTCGATCCACAAGGGGTATCTGGCCGCGCTCTCGCACATCGAGAAGTTCGGCTCGAAGGATCCGAAGACACTCAAGATCCGCAAGAAGCTCTCTGCGGAAATGATGGAGCTCAAGCTCTCTCCGCGCATGTTCGACGCGCTGATCATGAACCTTCGCACGCAGGTGGCGGAAGTCCGCCAGCTCGAGAAGGAGATCATGATCATCGCGGTGCGCGATGCCGGCATGCCGCGCAAGGACTTCATCTCGACGTTCCCGAAGAACGAGACGAGCCCGCGCTGGCTGCAGAAGCACATGAAGAGCGGCAAGAAGTACTCGCCGCTGCTCGCGAAGTTCAAGGACGAGATCGAGCGCCGCCAGAAGAAGCTGGAGCTGCTCGAGGCCGCCTATCACTTCACGATCACCGACATCAAAGAGGTGAACCGCGAAGTCTCCATCGGCGAGGCGAAGGCGCGCCGCGCGAAGAAGGAGATGGTGGAGGCGAACCTGCGCCTCGTGATCTCCATCGCCAAGAAGTACACCAACCGCGGCCTGCAGTTCCTCGACCTCATCCAGGAAGGCAACATCGGCCTCATGAAGGCCGTGGACAAGTTCGAGTACCGCCGCGGCTACAAATTCAGCACGTACGCAACGTGGTGGATTCGCCAGGCCATCACGCGTTCGATCGCCGACCAGGCGCGCACCATCCGCATCCCGGTGCACATGATCGAGACCATCAACAAGCTGAACCGCATCTCGCGGCAGATGCTGCAGGAGATGGGCCGCGAGCCGACGCCGGAAGAGCTGGCCGTGCGCATGGAGATGCCCGAAGACAAGGTGCGCAAGGTCCTGAAGATCGCCAAGGAACCCATCTCGATGGAGACTCCCATCGGCGATGACGAGGACTCGCATCTGGGCGACTTCATCGAAGACCAGTCGGTGACCTCGCCCATCGACCAGGCGACCATGGAGTCGCTGCGCGAGACCACTCACGCGGTACTTGCGCAACTGACCCCTCGTGAAGCCAAGGTTCTGCGCATGCGCTTCGGCATCGACATGAACACGGACCACACGCTGGAAGAAGTGGGCAAGCAGTTCGACGTTACGCGCGAGCGCATCCGCCAGATCGAGGCGAAGGCACTGCGCAAGCTGCGCCACCCGAGCCGCAGCGAGCAGCTGCGCAGCTTCCTGATGGACGACTGATCGCGCGACGCCCGTAAAACCCCTTGGCCGAAGGCCAATAAAAAGCCCCGCGCGGCGCGAGCCTCGCGGGGCTTTTTTTGACTGCGCCTCGCGCGACGTCAGCTCGCCAGCGCGCTCAACAGCTGCGCCAGCTCGTCCGGGCGCGACAGGAACGGCGAATGGTCTGTATCGATCGACAGCACCTGCCGGCACGGCAGAGCCGCCTGCATCTTTCGCTGCAGAGATAGCGGAATCGCCCTGTCGCGCAGGCACTCGATGTAAACACGCGGCACCGTGCCGAAGTTCGCGTCGGTAATCCTCACCGGCGTGGCGAACGGCACGGTGGGCTCGGGCTGCAGGCAAAGGCGCGCCAGCGCGACATCGTCGTCCGAACACTCGCCGTAGAACGCGTCGCGCACGGCCTCGTCGCGAATGGTGGACGAGCTCTTGTCCTCCGACATCACCATGTTCGGCGGCACGAGGGAGTGCTCGTCGCTGCCCGCGAGATCGAACAGGCTTTCGCCGTCGCGAGCCATGAAGGCGGTGAGATAGACGAGCGTGCGAATGCGCTTCGGACGGTGCTCCGCCACCTCGCTGATGACGATGCCGCCGCGGCTATGGCCCACGAGAATCACCGGCTCCGGCACGCTGTCCACGATGCCGCACACGTGCTCGCGCCACATGGCCAGCGACACCCGATTGACGGGTGTGCGGTCGCGCCCCAGGGACGGCAGATCGGGCGCGATCACGGTGTGACCCCTCTTTTCCAATCGTGGCACGACCTTGTGCCAGCACCACGACCCGTGCCACGCCCCGTGAATCAACAAGAAAGTACTCATGGGGACGCATTGAATCACGCGCGGGAGCCAGGCGGAACCGGCGCGGTTGCCGGTCATTTACCTTGCGCGTAGCCTGCTGGAGCGCGACACGGATTGCGCTCTCCGGTCGAACATCAGACGGACGGGTTGCCAGATGAACTGCTTCACTCCCCACCTCATCACAGCATTCGCACTGAGCTGCCTTTCCGTTGCGGCGATTGCCGCAGACGTTCCGTCGCGGGGCGCCGTTCCCGCCCAAGGCGCCAATCAGGCCGCCAGCTCTGCAGCGCCTTCACCCGTGAGTCGGGCAAACGCCAAAGGCGCCTCGACCGGCGCAGCCGACGCAAGCGTGCGCAGGATGTTCTGCCTGAACATGTCCATGCAGTGCTTCACGCTCAGCCAGCAGGCGACGAGCGCCTCTTCGAAAACAGGCGCCACGGTTGCGCCGCTGGACCTCCGCGCGCCGGACATCCGCCGGATCGTGCCGGAAGTGGAGCTGCGGGCGCTCCTGCCCGACCCCTACGAGATGCACGAAGCGCAGGAACAGGTGCAGGTAGAAGGCACGCGCCCCGAAATCTACGTGCCCGCCGGGCTGATGACGTTGCCCTGGGCCGTGATGCATCCCACGCAGGCATGGCGCATTTTCCTGCCGGTGCCGGCCGCGCAGACGAAATAGACCTTCTCCCAGCAACGGCAATCGTCACTTCCGCTCAGCAAAATCTCACGCGGTGGGCGCCCACCGCCCGGAAGACCCTATGACGGCGCCCGCCCCGGCGAAACCTCGCAGGCCACGCTACCCCGCCACCGTGAAGCGCGTGGAGCACCTCACACCGCGCATGGTGCGCGTGACGTTCACGAGCGCCGAGCTTGCGGACTTCGGCTGGAACGGCCCCGCCGCCCACATCAAGCTCATCATCGGCTCGCCGCCCGCGGGCACGGCGCCGACGGCGGCAGATGCTCCGCGCCCCACCATGCGCACGTACACGCCCCGCCGTTTCCACCGCGACTCGCGCGAGCTGGACGTGGATTTCATCCTGCACGGCGAAGGCCCGGCTTCCGAATGGGCCGCGCAGGCGGCCGTTGGCCAGACCCTCACCATCGCAGGGCCCGGCCGCAGCTACGCGGTGGACGCGAACGCGGAGTGGTTCCTGCTCGCAGGCGATGACACCGCCATCCCCGCCATCTCCACCATTCTGGAATCCCTGCCGCCATCGGCCAGCGCCACCGTATTCCTGGAAGTAGTGGACCGGAATGACGAAGTGGATATTCCCGCGCGCGCCAACACCGCTGTCACCTGGCTCCACCGCGGCGCGGATCCGAAACAGGCCGGCGGCCCGCTCGAAGCCAGCCTGCGCAACTACCCGCTGCCCGCCGGCAGCGGCCGCATCTACGTCGCATGTGAATCCGGCGCGATGCGCCGCATTCGCGCGCACCTGCTGACGGACAAGACTATCAATCGCGAGCACCTGACGACGCGCGGATACTGGAAACTAGGCGCCACAGACCACCCGGACGGCGACTACGGACAAGACGCCTAATGAAATTCCTCGCGACAATCGTTCTCACAGCTCTTTTGCCCGCCACACTTGCGCTGGCGCAGGCGCCGCCTGCTCTGCAAAGCGTTCCACTGCCACCGCCTGCAACGCAGAACGCTCCGGCCACTCCGAGCACCGAAGCGCTCGCATGGAGCCTGAAGAACCTCGCGGGCTGGCCGGAAGCCACGCGACGTCTTGGCGCGCAGCTCGTCACGAAGTACGGCCCGCCAGGCGAGGTGACGTCCAGCCAGGTCACGTGGCGTGACAAAGGCCCCTGGAAGCGCACCACGCTTTACAAGGAGGGCCCGCAGCACAATTTCGCCGCGCCTCACAAAGACGTGCTGGAGCAGGTGATCAACTACAAGGTGCCTGTCGACAAGCTCGCGGAGCTTGCACAGTTCAACCGCAGCCTCGTGCCGAGCCTCACGCGCGGCGAGCTTGCGTCGATTTCGGACAGTGAGGCAGTGAACTTTCTGAGCCTCAATGTCGCCGACGACATTGTGAAGGGCGAGCGCACGGCCGAGCAGGCGCGCACGTACTACGCGCAGATCGTGCGCGCGAAGATGATCAAGGAGCCGGAGCGGGATCTGCAGAAGCTCAGGTTCACACCCGCGAAGGCCGCCAACGAAACCGCCGACGCCGACGAAGTCGCCCCGCTCATCAAGCACATGAGTGGCGCGGACACCTCCGTTAACTGATCGCAGACATCGATTCGTCCGCCGTCGTGCGCAAGACAGAGGCGTTGGATCACGAGATGAACGAGATGAAAAGTCTCGGCGCAAAGACCACGGCGGTCGCGCACCCGGCGAAGCGCACCTGCATGCGCGACCACATCCGCGACGTGCTCGTTGCGCGCATTCTCGACAGCACCTACGCCGCCGGCACCCAGCTGAAAGAACTGAGCCTCGCCCGCGAATTCAACGTGAGCCAGGCACCCATCCGCGAAGCGCTGCGCGAGCTCGAAGGCTCCGGCCTCGTGACCAGCGAGCGTTATCGCGGCACGCGCGTGCGTGGCGCGGATTTCCAGGAGATGCGCGAGTCATATGAGCTGCGCGCCACGCTCGAAGTGCGCGCCGTGGAGCTCGCCCTGCCGTGCGCGCCAGAGGTGCTTGCAGAGCTCGACAAATGCCTGCGTGCGATGGTGGCCGCGGCAAAACGCAACAACTCCGAAAGCTACATCGACGAAGCGCTTCGCTTTCATCGCCACCTGATCGTGGCCTGCCACAACCGCACGTTCGTCTCCGTGTGGGATTCGCTGCACTGGGACGTGCGCAGGCGCATAGCCGTGGAACGCATCGCGAAGAAGGGCGAAGACTTCATACCGCTGATCGAGCTGCACGAAGCGTTGCTGGCGAAGATTCGCTCCGCCGAAGTGGCCAGCGCCACCGCGCTCGTGCGTGACATCTTCACGCGCGTGTCGGCGGCGTTTGCCTAGACCTGTGCGTTGAGGTCTGCCGGAATCAGTGAGTACAGCGCGGCGTCATAGGCCTGGCCGTGCTGCACGATGCGATTGCGCGCGATGGCTTCGAACTTCGCACCGGCCTTCTCCGCGACCCGGCGGCTCGGCACGTTCTGCGGCCTCACGAAGATCTCGATGCGACTCAGGTGCAGCGTCTCGAACGCAAATCGCGCGACCAGCCGCACCGCCCGCGAGGCGACGCCGTGCCGGGTTGCGCTGGTGCGCACCCAGTAGCCAATGCAGCCAAGCCGATTCATCCGTTCGATGTGGTTGACGCCCGTGCCTCCGAGGTAGCGGCCGTCACTTGCGTCGAAGATCGCGAACGGAAAATGGGCCTGCTGCGCCCAGGCCGTGATGCATGACTCGATGAACCCTTCCGTCTCCGCGATGGCATAGCCCGTGTGACACCACGGCAGCCACGGGCTGATCTGCGGGATCGATTCGATCACGGCCGCGTATAGCGCGTCACGATCGCCACGTTCCAGGGGCCGCAGCAGCAGCTCGCCGTCCGTCAGCGTCGTGGATGAAAGAATCACTCAGCACCTCGTCGGTCGGGACAGGCGATCGACGATAAGCCAGCTTGGCCGTGCGTGCACGGGCGCGCTGAGTCCGGCCAGCTGGCCGTCAGCGCCTGTTTCCCGCCAAATAAACCCTATTCTCGCCATATAGATACGATATCTCGCCACATAAACCTCAATCCCGCCATTTCCGGCATCGTCCATGCCAAGACGCGTCCGCCGCCACGGCGAGGGTCGCGTACCCCTATTTGTGGTTGCCTCCGCGATGACGGCTGCGGGAACCACGACCGACACTGCGGCACTGGCCTCTACGAGATGGCCCGCACGGAACTCCTGCGAGACATCTTCGTGTGGGCATACGAACGCTCCTGCCAGCGCTACGTCGCGATTCGCGACTCCGTGGCGGAACCCGACCTCTTCCGCATGAAGTATCGCAACGCGCTCATCGAAATGATCGGGAACATCGTTCGCTCGAAGCAGCGCGCGAGCGAAAATTCCATACGCTCACTCGCCGAACCGCTGGTGGAGGCACGCGATCTCGGCAAATTCATCGTCATGACGACGCGCGAATTCGCACGTCTCAATGAGGGCAATATCGCCCGCTACCGAATCGGTCTGGCCGACTATTGGGACTGGTTCCGCGCGACGCAGCCGACCGGCAGTTAGCGCCGCGCATCCCTGTGCTGAGTATTTGCTGACTCAGCCAGCAGGCGCTCAATACTGTGTGCGTTGAACGATAACTTGGCCGCTTCTGGAACCAGAATTTGGCTGCAGGCCCCGAATCCCTGCAGCCAAGGCGCTGAAAACACGCCTTTCCGGAACCATAACTTGGCGCGCCGTGCAGTATTGGAACGATAACGTGGCGCGCCGTCCATCCATTCAGTCGATGCCGCGATATCAGTATGGATCGGGTTGTTCGCGGACTCATCTGCTAGACGAGGTGCCCGCGTGCTCCGGCTCAAACGCGATAAGCGAATCATCGAAGGAGAGCTTGGCCGCCTCGGGACGCTCAAGCGCATTGGACTGCCTCAAGGCTGCAAAAGCACTTGCCTTCGAACTCATATCGACCCAGCGACTGAAGCGTGCCGCGCGCGCAAGCATTCGCACCAAGGGGACCGGATGCGCGTTGCTCGACATCGCCTTCAATGCCGGGATGTAGTCGTCGCGATATACCGTCGGGATGATGATGCGCGTGAGTCCAGCCTGCGTCAGAAACAGATTCATCGCCAGACGTGCAGTGCGACCATTGCCGTCGGCGAAGGGATGAACTTCGGCAATCACGAACATGGCGAGCGCCGCGCGATTCTCAGGCGTAGCCGCACTCATGATGATCTCATAGCCCTTCTCCAGCGTACCCACGACGAGCTCAGGCGTTACGAGCACTGTGTTGCCGGCGCGATTGCCCTCGGTTTTGAAGTCGCCCGGATTCTTCACCCGGCGTGACTCGATGACCTGTCGATTCCACTCCTGGACCTGCGTTGCAAAGGCCTCGAAGTTCGGAAGGGTGATCGGATCCGCCTTCGATTTCAGGATCGCCTGGTAGGTGCCCAGAATGTCGTGCGAGTCATCCTCTCGGTATTGCAGCGGACGGCCCTGGACTACGATGTCGTGCGCCTCTTCGATCTCAAACTCCGTGCCTTCAATGTAGTTGGAAAAGTAGGTCTCGATGAATGCCTGCAGATAGAAGTCCGCATGCGGATCGGCGGGCGGCACCTGAAGAGGATCGCGCTGCAGCTCGGCGGCCAACGTCTGAAAGAGTGTGACGCGTGCATCGTCATACAGCTTGCCCGCGGCCCGTGCGATCGCAGCGCGCGCGCTCAGCCGCGCTGTTCGCGTACCCAGTAGCGCACCGATCGTTGCGTCCAACTGCTTGAATTCTTCTTGCAGCCCCAGCGGCTCCGCGATGGTTCTCGCAGTGTCCCGAAGTTTGTTGATGCCACCGCTGATATCGCGACTGATGAAGCGATCGAGCCAGGCCTCGACCCCTTCGGCGCCCAGCGTGCGTCGCTCCGCCGGATCACCGCGACTGGCGGTGAGATTCTCGAGCAGCGCGCGGGCTTGGCTTGAGATGAAGGCATCACCGCCGAATGTGGGGATGCGGATGTCCGAATCGAGCGGTCCGACACCCTGCGCCATTCGAAGCTTCACGCCGGGCAGGTCGAAATCCCGACGATTGGGACCGGTGAGAAAGACATTCCCGGCGGCGGTCGGCCGGCGGCCCTCAAGCGCCGAGCGGTGCGAGATGATGCTGCCGTGGGCGATCAGCGCGCACAGCGCGAAGAGCTCGCGGCGGACGATTGATTCCAACGGCTGCACCAGATCATCGGTGTAGATCCCCGCATAAATGCGGCGCAACTGACCGTGTTCGGCGAGCCGTTGTAGGCGCCGAGCCTTAGTCCTGTCATCCCCGGCCAGGACGAGCGGCATGTCGCGAATCTCCACGTAAGAAGGCAAAAAACGGCCTTCGTTGTCGGGATTCTACGCGTAAATAGCAATTTTTTGGCGATTATATACTTGACAAAAGCGCATCAAGTCCTACAATTAGAGGCACTTGATACGGAAGTTGGTCCAGAAGAACAAGACGGAGGGTCCGAAAATGGCAATGACTCAAGAGCAACTCGATTCCCTCCGGATCGAGGCTCGATTTCTGGCGATCGAATCAGCAATTGGCTTAGCACTACGCTCCTGCGCATCTGATAAACCAATCGATCGGCAAGAGCTTCTGCATCAGATAGACGCGATTGCGCATGCTGCAAATGCCTTGCGGATTCGCGATGTTCCCCCTGAGCAGTCCGATCTGATTTCAGATGAGGTGCGGCAGGTCTTTGAATCTGTCGTTTCATTCCTCAAGTCCAAAGTTGAGAAGTAGCCCATGTCTGCCACTGCAAGCTTTAGCGATCCGATCTTTACTAACGAAGAGACAGCCCGCGAAGCGCTTGAAGCGATCCGCTGGCCCAAGGGTCCGGTGTGCGTTCACTGCGGCGCCACTGAGGGCGTCGTCCGGGTCGAAGGTATGAAGAAATCCCATCGTCCGGGGCTCCTGTACTGCAACGCCTGCAAGGGCCAGTTCACCGTGACCGTGGGCACCGTCTTCGAGCGCTCTAAGGTGCCGCTCACGAAATGGTGGCTGGCAACCTTCCTACTCTGCTCGTCGAAGAAGGGATGCAGCAGCCACCAGCTACACCGCACGCTTGGCGTCACGTACAAAACCGCGTGGTTCATGACCCATCGCATCCGCGAGGCCATGCGCTCCGGTGACTTCACCCCGTTCGGCTCAGGCGGCGGCAAGGTCGAAGTCGATGAAACGTTCATCGGCAACGACCGCACCATCAAGCCGAAGGGCCAGAAGAAGGGGCGCGGTTATCAGCACAAGCACAAGGTGCTGGCGCTCGTGGATCGCAAGAGCGGCAAGGCGCGCAGCATGGTCATCGACGAGCTGAACGCAAAGGCACTTGCGCCGATCCTGCGCGCGAACATGGCGCCCGAAGCAACGCTGATGACCAACGAGGCTGCTTACTACGTGAAGATCGGCCGCGACTTCCGCGCGCATGATTCCGTGAACCACAAAGCCGGCGAATACGGGCGCGGTGACATCCACACCAACACCATCGAAGGCTTCTTCTCGATCTTCAAACGCGGCATGAAGGGCATATACCAGCACTGCTCGAAGGAGCATCTGCCGCGCTACCTCGCTGAGTTCGACTTCCGCTACAACAATCGCGTGAAGCTCGGCGTGGACGACAACGCGCGCACCATCCTTGCGATGCGCGGCGCCGAAGGCAAGCGACTCACCTACCGACGGCCTGACGAAGCGTAAGAAAGTCGCCGCCGAAAAGGCGGCGCAAGCCATCAAAGAAGCGATCAGAGAGATCGTCTATCTGCGTTATCTAGAAGGCAAAGACTAGAAAGGAACGGCAATGGAAATCGATAAAGTTCGAGGTCTGCTCAAAGACGTTGCGCTGGCGCATTCGCCTATTCCGGCGGACAAGGCTATACAGCAGATTGCGCTCGCTCTGATGCACCTTGCGGAGAGCGTTCACAAGATTGAAGGCGCAGTGCTTCGGCCCGGGCCTTCCCGGCAGTCAGGAGTTTCCTGATCTCAAGCCAAGTCTCGGTGGCGATTGGCCAATCAAGCGAGGCGAAAGCCTCCTCGATCTCCAGATGCAGCCCATCAATTGGCATCATGGGTCGCTCTCATGAACAGCAAAGTAGTAACGATCACCAAGTTGGACGCCGCGCGCAGACAGCTGCGCACCGCCCTTGAGCTTTGGTTTGCGGATGGGGAGCCAGTCTCGATTCACGTGTTGGCTTATAACGCGCACGAAATCATCTATCGCACATTCAGACGGCGCGGTCACAGCGACTTGATGTATGACTCAATAGTCATCAAGGATGAGCACAGAGGCGACTTCGCACGGCTGCTGAAGCAGGACGCAAACTTCTTTAAACACTTCAACAACAACGATGAAGAAGAGAACACCAGCACCGCGTTCAACCCGGAATCAAACTTCATGTTCCTGGTTATGTCGGTGATCGGGTTGGTCATCATGCGAGACGAACTGAACCATGCCGAATCCGCGTTCTTCTTCTGGCTATACCTGCATCGGCCCAACTGGTTCAAAGGGCCAATCCTCAAGAAGCCGCTGCCAGTCGATCAGGAGGAGCAACTGAGAGCACTCGACAAGGCCGAGTTCTATCGGCATTACCTCTCTGTCAGGGCCAGAGAAAAAACCAGCTGACTCAACGCCCTTTCTTGGCTCGCTTCCCTGCGGACTTTCGTTTGCCATTGCCCTTCGCCTCATGCGGAGACGGTGGCGTCTCCAGCATCCGTTTCATGATGGCCTTCGCGGCCTCCAGCGTGGCGGAGTCGGGTTTCTTGGGGCTCATGCCACGATTCTAAGCCCATACGATGAAGCCCGGCAGTGGGCCGGGCTTCATATCACTCGCGGGCTGCGGCATCTGTGTAGACGCCGAGCCAAAAGCCACGGCTCACTTTCGCTTTCGCCGTCGTCCGCGCCGTGCCTGCGCTACGCGCTTCCTGCGCGGCCTCGCCACGCTTGCCGAGTACACGTCGAGCTTCGCTCGCTGTTCCTCCAGCGGGATGCTGACGTGACGGTAGAGCATCATGGACGCCTGCTCACTGAGCGTCTTGTATCCATCGTTCCCCAAGGCCGCCACGGCGACATCGACGGTGGAACTGATGATCGAGAGGGCGTCAGCGATATCGGGCAGGGTCGGGCGCTCCTTCACGCGAGCGCTGGGCGTATTCTTGCGGGCAGCCATTCGGCACCTCTAATCAGGTGATGGGTGGTCAGGCTCCCGTTCCGGTGTCCGCCGGGGCGGGGGCCGCTCTGCCGCTCGTTCGAGCGACAGTTCCACGCTACCGCGTAGCTACTCGCGAAAAAGCTCAAAAAATCGCCAATTTTCGCCCCAACAAATCATGGACTTACGAGCGCTTTTCGTAAGTATATAAACGCCAATTTTTTCGTAAATCTACGCATAAATGTCGCATGTAGTCGGATTGCTATCACGTCGCTAACCGCCGCATAACAACCGCCCAGCGTCGAAATCCGTCGCTATTACGCGCATAACTCGGCCATTTTGTCGCCAATCTATGCATAAGGAAAAAGCACCGAAGGCTCGGGCGAGTCGGGAGACCGGCGGTGGCGCCGCATCGCGGAGTTCTACAGGCACAAGCTCGGGAAGCTGGCACCGCACCGAGGCGGTGAAGGAGTCAAGCGCCTTCGATGCTCGTTGTGGCTCTACTGGTCTGCGACCGACCAACCGCGCTGCGCCGAGCGCGCGATGATTGAGGCGTTTCGCAGCAAAGTCGGCTGCCTGCCATTCGCGAACCGCCAGCGTTAGCTCGCTCCGGTCTCGGCGAAGTAATGGA
Organism: uncultured Gammaproteobacteria bacterium; assembly: GCA_963837755.1. Classification (GTDB taxonomy): domain Bacteria; phylum Pseudomonadota; class Gammaproteobacteria; order Steroidobacterales; family Steroidobacteraceae; genus JADGHX01. The sequence goes on from CAWIOP010000001.1 coordinate 487,312, forward strand.
CCTCGTGCGCAACGCATCCGAGGGTGTTCCAGCTCGCCTAACTTCGCCGTGTAGTACGCGCTCTGCAAGCTCGCAGACATCTTCGGCATGGATGGCACCCGCACCAATGTGGTCACGCACCATGAGGCGCACTGATGCGGCGCCTGCGCGTAACAGCGTCGATGAGAAAGCAACTCGCTCAGGCGCACGACGTTCGCGGCAACGTAAGGCTCGGAGGCGTGATGCTAGTCCCTCGAATGATGAGTCCAGCCGACTTGATGCCGTCGCTATGCCCATGCAGGCGAAGCTGATGGACGACCTGCGCGCCGATCTACCCGCACCTGTAGGCCTCGACCTGGACCCTGACGATGTTAGCCACAGGTACAGGCGATGAACTGCGACGAGTCACGGGGTCCAGTCGGCAAAGAGATTGGAGAGCCGAAGCCTTGGAGCTTCGAGGAAGGACCGACGCGCAGGGTTGCCGTCTATGACCACAACTGGAGCCCACCAAGGCTCGTCAGACGTGTCGGCTGGGTAACGTGCATCTCCTGTCGGCGGCAGCGGTTCTTCTCGTGCGATGTGGTCAAGCACCGCATGTGTGACGGCTGCAGACAGTTCAAGTCGGAAGTAGGCATCTTCAGCTTTTGACGCCAGCCCCGAAGGCCACCGACGGGTAATCGGAGCCAGCGGCAGCATGGGACAGCCTGAGTAGGCGATCACTCCCCGTGTGAAGCCGCAACGAGCCCCGCATGTGCGGGGTTTGTTTTGACGGAGGGTTCGCGAGCGCACCGCGCGGAGCAGGCCGAGATCGGCAAGCCCCCGCGACCCTAGTACCGCAGCAGGCGGTCGAGCTGGTAGCGCATTAGCGCAGCACAAGCGGCAGGAGCTTCAGGAGCCAGTACACAAGCGTCGATGCGCCCACAAACATCAACGTCGCCACCAGCACGATGATGGGCTTCGTCGGCGGCGCCGTGGAGATGGTCTGTATCCACTTTGCCATGCATTCATCCGACTTAACCCAGGCGTTGATTCGATGCCAGGTCAGCGGCGGGAAGTAGAGATACGAGATCGTTACCTGCTCTCCCGGCACCAGCACTGGAATGCATATCTCCGCACTCGCATCCTGCTGGCTTCGCGTGACCGTGTGATTTAGCGGTGGCATTACTCGATAGCTGAACGGGAATATCTCGTGGTCAATGTAAGACGATGGGGCAAGTAGTTGTTTGTATTGTGGGCCCGCTGGGATTCGAACCCAGGACCAAGGGATTATGAGTCCCCTGCACTAACCGCTGTGCTACAGGCCCACCGTGCGGGAATTGTATCAGCCGGGGCGAGCGCAACCACGTGCGGGGCTTGTAAGATCGCCCGTCATCCCACGGTCTCTTCGGATCACTATGAAAATCCCAACGATCAGGTCGGTAGGGCCGCTGCTGGCAGCGGTATCTTTGCTTGCAGGAGCCACAGTGGAGGCCCAGACGATGCAGAAACAATGGCAGCTCACCCGTGAGGGCCAGGCCTACAAGCTGGCGCTCGGCGAGGCGCCGCTGCGCCAGCCGGGGGCGAACGAGGTGCAGATCAAGATGCACGCCGCCTCCCTGAACCGGCGCGACGTGTATGTGCTCCACGGGCAATACCCCATGCCGCCGCGCCCCCATGTGGTGCCGCTTTCGGACGGCGCAGGCGTGGTGTCGGCGATTGGGCCCGGCGTAACGCGCTTCAAGGTGGGGGACAAAGTGATCCCCATCTTCTTTCCGAACTGGGTTCAGGGGCGCCCCACGGGCAACGCCACCGAAGTGTCGCTAGGTGGCGCGGTCGACGGCGTGCTGTCGGAGTACGTGACCTTGAGCGAGCAGAGCATGGTGCCCATGCCCGCCGGGCTCTCGTTCGAAGAGGCGGCCACCCTGCCATGCGCGGCGGTAACGGCGTTCAACGCGCTCTTCACTCGCGGGCGCCTGCAGGCCGGCGACACCGTGCTGCTCGAAGGCACGGGCGGCGTCTCGATCTTCGGCCTGCAATTCGCAGCTGCCGCGGGCGCCAAGCCGATCATCACCAGTTCCAGCGACGAGAAGCTCGCGCGTGCGAAGTCGCTAGGCGCAATCGCTGGCGTGAACTACAAGACGAACCCGGAGTGGGAGAAGGCCGTGCGCGCGATCACGGGCCCTGCCGGCGTTCAGCAGGTTCTGGAGGTGGGCGGCAAAGACACTCTGCAGCGCGCTCTTGCGAGCATCGGGCCGGGCGGGCACATCGCCCTCATCGGCGGGCTCGGCGGCTTCGGTGGCGAGATTCCGGCGCCGGCGCTCATGGGCCAGAATGTCACGGTGAGCGGCATCTACGTGGGCTCGCGCGAGAACTTCGAAGCGATGAACGCGTTCATCGTGAAGCACAAGATCAAACCGGTGATCGACAAGGTGGTCGAGTTCAAGGACGCGGATTCGGCGTACAAGCTGATGGAGTCGGGGGATTTCCTGGGCAAGATCGTCATCAAGATGTAGAGTGACCCGCGCGGGGCGGGCCGAGGGCTGGCCCGCCCGCACCGACGCGGGTGCTATTCGATCCTGAACAACGCGGATAAATCGATCGTCGCATCGAGCGAGGGCACCTGAAGGACACCCGGTTCTGACGTCGAGCTGACATCGACGTAACACAGGTCGGTTCGTGAGCGGAAGAAGTGCAACACGCCGCCTTCGACGTCAACGACCCACAGTTCGGGCACGCCATGGCGGGCGTACAGCCTGGACTTCGTGTCCAGGTCGTACTTCAGCGAGCTTTCGCTGACCTCGACGACGAGAAAGATATCGCCCCCTTCCGGATTCGACCCGCGATAGCGGTCTTTGCGGGGCTTCAGCAGCGCGATATCCGGCTGGGGCTCTGACCAGCGACTGAGCTGTATGGCACCTTGTGCGCGAACGATGGCGCGGCCCCTCACTGCCGTGACCAGCAGCTCCGTAAACAGATCCACGGCCATGCCGTGCGCACTTTCAATCGGTGCCATGTCGATGATCACTCCTTCGATCAGCTCGACACGCCCGTCGGGCGCCAACAGCCCCACCTCCGCCATTCGATGATATTCATCGACGGTGATGCGATGCTGTCGCGGCCCCTCTTCCATGGCGTAACTCATAAATCCCCTGGATGGCGCGAGTCTATAGCGAAATTTGAACGGGACAAATCGTAGCGGCCCGTTATCGCGCTGGCTTCGTACATTCGTGGTGTGTTCGTACAGTCATGGCCGCACTGCCAACACGGCTTGCGCACGAGCGTGATGTCGCTAGCATGTTCGTCCCCGCGGAACGGCCTTTTTCGGAGAGCTCGATGAAACTCTATTACCTCAAGGGCGCCTGCTCGCTCGCCTCGTACATCTGCCTGTTCGAGACGGGCGTGAAGTTCGAGGCCACGGCCATCGACCGCGCCACGCGCAAGACCGCCGACGGCGAAGATTTCAACACCGTGAATCCCAAGGGCTACGCGCCCGCGCTGCGCCTCGACGATGGGCAGGTGCTCACCGAGAACGTGGCAGTGCTTCAGTACATCGCAGACCTGAAGCCGGAAGCGAAACTGGCGCCGCCCGCCGGCACGCTCGAGCGTTACCGCCTCGCCGAGTGGCTCGCGTTCCTCAACTCCGAAGTGCACAAGAGCATCTCGCCGCTCTTCGCGCCCGCCGCCACCGATGAGGTGAAGAATTTCGCGCGTGCCAATCTCACGCGCCGCCTCGACTGGCTCGACAACCAGTTCGGCTCGCGCAGCTTCCTCATGGGCGAGCAGTTCACCGTGGCCGATGCGTATCTGTTCGTGGTGCTCGGCTGGTTCGGCCGCGTCGGCCTCGACATTTCCAAATGGCCGAAGCTGCAGACGTTCCACCAGCGCGTGGGCGCTCGTCCGGCAGTGGATCAGGCGTTGCGCGCCGAGGGGCTGAAATAGACCCATCGGCGGTGGCGCGGTTTCGAGCGCCCCAAAAGGAAGCCCGGCACGACGCCGGGCTTCTCGTTTCCGCAGGTCGAAAACAGCGACTAGCGCTGCTTCACTTCCAGCTGGTTGTCCACCTGCTTCACGCCCGCGACGCGGCGCGTAACTTCAGTCGCCTTGGACTTCTGGTCGCCGTTATCGACGAAGCCCGCGAGCTGCACCACGCCATCGCGCGTCTCGACGTTCACCTGGTGCGCGGCGACCACAGGGTCCGCGGCCAGCGCCGTCTTCACTTTCGCGGTGATGACGGTGTCGTCGATCACTTCACCGGCAGTGCGCGTGCCGGGGCCGACCTTCAGGTTATTCGAGACGCTCTTCACGCCTTCCACCGACTTCGCCACGCGCGTGGCGGAGGACTTCATGTCCGCCGAGTCGACGAAGCCATTCAGCTGCACTTCGCCGCGGAAGGTTTCCACGTCGATGCGAAACGCGCTCGTCGCCGGGTCACGCGCGAGAGCCGTCTTCACCTTGCCGGTGACGGTGGTGTCGTCCATCTGCTCGCCGGCGCTCTTCACCGTCCGCGTCGGCGAGCACGCCGCCATCGCTCCCATCGTCAGCACGGCGATGGCCATCATCAGGATTCTGCTTTTCACGATTGATTCCTCCAGAAGACTTCCGGTTGTCGAATGATTCGGTAGTGGCTCGATCGATCGTCCGGGTCAGGTGCAGCCACGGACGAGAAACAGGATGATGAGGATCGGAATGGGTATCCCGAGGAGCCACAACAAGATCCAACCCACCCTGCCCGCCTGCTCTTTGAAACGCGCTGCCACGATGAAATCTCCGCGAACGCAAGCTCATAGCGACAGCGGAGCAATTGGCGTGCCCGTGCGGCACACGCCACGCGCGCGGGTGCGAATTATTTTTACGAAGCGCGGGAACCGGGCGCCGGCTCGATCATTGAGCGGCGTGCGCGTCGCGGGTCACAGACACCACCAGGGCGATCAGCCCGACCAGCAGCACGCACGAGAAGAGCGCGATGGAGTAGTTCACGCCGATGACGGCGCCAATCACGCCTACGGTGAACCCGCTGAACGTGCGCATGCCGAGGCTCGACATGGCGAAGACACCGACGATGCGGCCGCGCATGTGCGTGGGCGCGTTCAGTTGCACCAGCGCCTGCGCCATGGAGTTGAACGACAACTCCACGAAGCCCGCGACGACGAGCAAGGCAACGGCAATGGGATAGAACGACGACAGCGCGAAACCCGCGAGCGCGCCACACCAGATCATCGCCATCACCAGCGCCGTGCGCGGCGTGAGCTTCAGGAAGCCTCTCGACTCCAGCACTACGGCGGCGAGCAGCGCGCCGAACGCATCTGCGCCAATCAGCATGGTGTAAGTCGCATCCGCTTTGCCGTGGCCGAGGCCATGCGCAAGCTCCGGCATCTGCGCCTGGTACGCGTTACCGATGAACAGCGAAGCGCCGCCGGCCAGCAGCATCATCGACAACAGCGTGCGGTTGGCGCCAACCGTGCGCAGCGTATCGAGAATGTCTGCGAGACCGCGCACAGCGCGCACGGGCTGCGGGGCCCCTTTGCGAAAGCGCGGGCCATAGGGCGCTTTCCAGAGCCAGAGGATCATCGGCACATAGATGAACGCGTTGATGAAGATGCCCGTTGCCGGCCCCAACGCGAGCAATGCGGTGCCCACCGCCGGCCCGGCCAGCATGCCGAGATTGCGGGCCGTGGCGACGAGCCGCACAGCGCTGGGTAGCTGCGCAGGCCCAACCATGTCGTACAGGAGCAGCTGTGTGGCCGGGTTCCACAACACCCCCGCAAGCCCGTGGATGACGAGCAGCACGCACGCGTGCCACATCTCCAGCTTGCCCGTGTAGAAGAGCACGCCCCACGCCACGGAGACACTCGCGAAGATGAGCATGCCCACCTGGATCACCCGGCGCGTATCGAACCGGTCGCTGAGCGCGCCCGAGGGAATCGACAGCAACAGGAAGGGCAGCCAGTGCGAGATGACGGCGAAGCCGCCGAGCCACGTGGACTGGAACTTCTCGAAGATCACCCAGTAGCTGATGACGTGCTCGCAGAAATCGGCCGTCATCACCGCGGCAATGCAGAAGAAGAACACACGAAAGCCGGAATGGCTGAGCGCGCTGGCGGGACGCGCAGCCGTGGCGGAAACGTTGGTGTCGGACAAGATCGAGACCTGGTGAGGCGCGGCGGGCGAGCGACATCATAGCCGAGCGCTACCGGGAAATGGTCTCTGCCAAACGACGTGGGGCCGCTTTCGCGGCCCCAGTTGGCAGTGCAAGCTTCTGTTGTTTGGACAGTCACTCACGCTACGGTTCATATACTGCGTGCACCGGCGTTCCGCGAATACCGGAATGTGTGCCGATATCGTGTCAGCCCTGTCCTACGTTCAGCCCACGCTGGCGCGCCATCAGCTCTTCCGGCGCACTCCGCGCGTTGGCTCCGCCTCCAGCGGATTTTCCGGCCAGTAGTGCCGGGGATAGCGCCCGCGCATGTCCTTGCGCACATCGGCGTAGCTGCCGCGCCAGAAGCCGGCCAGGTCGCGCGTGACCTGCACGGGTCGTTGCGCGGGCGACAGCAGCTTGAACGTTACGGGCACGCGACCGCCGCCGATGAGAGGCGTCTTCTCGAGACCGAAGACCTCCTGCAGGCGCACCGCCACCACGGGCGCGCTTTCATCGAGATAGTCGATACGGATGTGCGAGCCGCTGGGAACTGTGAGGTGCGTGGGTGCCAGCTCGTCCAGCTTGCGCTGCCGATCCCACGGCAGCAGCGCACGGAGTGCCTCGACCAGCGAGATGCGCGAGAGATGATCTTTACGCGTAACGCCATCGAGCCACGGCGCGAGCCAGTCTTCAAACGACGCTGCGAGTGACGCGTCATCGACGGCCGGCCAGTCGCCGGTGTCGCCCGCGGCTTTGCGCACGAACTCCATGCGGGCCTGAAGATCGCGTGCGTCACGAGTCCAGTTGAGCGCGCCGACGCCGAGCTCGCGCACGCCGGTGAGCATGGCGGCGCGCGCGGCATCCGCAGGCACTTGTGGCAGCGGTTGATCTTCGAGCACGACGGAATCGAGCCGCACCACTCGCCGCGCGATGACGGCCTGCTCGCGCGAGCTCCATTCCACGGACGCCGCGCGCACCAGCCGCCCGGCGAAATGCTTCTCGATGTCCGCTTTCGCCAGCGGCGCCGCGAGCAGAATGCGCGCGTCGCGCTCGCGGTCGTCGAGATCGACCGCGACGATGAGCTCCTGCCGGCCCAGGCTCTGCGCGTCGGCAAAATGCGCACCGCGCCCGTTCGCGAGCGTATAGCGCGCCTCGCCCCCCGCGCGACGGCGGCCGATGCGGTCGGGGTATGCGAAAGCGAGCAACACGCCAGCGTCGACTTCGCCTGGCGCGGTCGCGGTTGATCGCGATGGAGTTGAATCCTGGCGACCGCAGAGGCGGCGATACAGGTCGCGCGACGTCTTTTTCGCACGCTGGAACGCGCCCCGGTCCACGCCGGGGGGCGCGCGCTCGCCGCGGAACAGATCGCGTCGGGATCGAACGTCCGCATCGCGTGAACCGGAAGCTCCGCGCAGAAGATCGCGCTCCGACAGCAACGCGGCGAAATCCGCTGCCAGCGGCAGCGCATCGAGATCTCGTGCACGCAGAAGCATATGAGCGAGGCGCGGATGCACGCCGAGCGTTGCCATCTCGCGGCCATGCGCCGTGATGCGGCCGCCGTCATCCAGGGCCCCCAGGCGAGTGAGCAGATCGCGTGCGCTGGCGAGCATGGCGGCGGGCGGTGGGTCGAGCCAGCGCAACTCCGCGGCGTCTCGTACTCCCCAGTTCGCGAGATCGAGCGCGAGCGGCGCGAGGTCCGCATCGGCGATTTCGGGCTGCGAGAACGGCGCAAGACTGCGCTGCGCGCTCTCGCTCCACGCGCGATAGCAGACACCGGCTTCCACGCGACCCGCGCGGCCTTGCCGCTGATCTGCCGACGCGCGCGAGATGCGCTGCGTCTCGAGGCGACTCATGCCCGTAGACGGGTCGAACGCAGACCGGCGAACGAGGCCCGAGTCCACCACGATGCGCACACCGGGAATCGTGAGACTCGTCTCCGCAATGTTCGTGGCGAGCACGACCTTGCGCGAACCACTCGATGCAGGAGCCAGCGCGGCATCCTGCTCGCCCGCGGGAAGGTCGCCGAAAAGCGGCAGAATGGCTACGGAGGGGCGAGCGTCACGCGCACCGCCTGACGCCTGCAATCGCTCTTCGAGCAGTGTCTGTACGCGACGGATTTCCCGCGCGCCCGGAAGAAACACGAGCACATCGCCCGGCTCGTCGCTCAGCGCGCCCAGCACGATCTGGGCAACCACGCGCTCTGGCGACTCCTGCGTGCCACGCGCAGCAGTGGGGTCCGGCAATAGCGGCGCGCTCTTGCCGACGAAACGCGTCTCCACCGGAAACATCCGGCCCCGCGCGCTCACGATCGGCGCGTCGCCCAACAACGCCGCGACCCGCTCTCCGTCGAGCGTTGCGGACATCATGATCAGCTTCAGGTCCGGCGCGAGGTTGTCACGCGCATCCAGCGCAAGGGCGAGACCCAGATCCGCCTGCAGGCTGCGCTCATGGAACTCGTCGAAGATGAGGGCCGCCACGCCTTCGAGCGAAGGGTCGCCCTGGAGCATCCGCGTGAGCACGCCCTCCGTCACCACTTCGATGCGCGTGGCCTTCGACACCTGGGTGTCGAGCCGCATGCGGTAGCCCACCGTCTGCCCCACGCTTTCACGCAGCGTGCCCGCCATGCGCTGGGCAACCGCGCGCGCCGCCAACCGCCTCGGCTCCAGCATGATCAAGCGCTTGCCGCGCGCCCAGGCTTCGCCGAGCAGCGCCAGCGGAACCACAGTACTCTTGCCCGCGCCGGGCGGCGCCTGGAGGACCGCGCTCCGGTGCGTCTGCAGCGCCGCCCGCAACTGGGGCAGCACGTCGTCAATCGGAAGTCCGGAGTCGCGCATCGGGCGCGGAGCATGCGGACCGAAGGCACGGCACGCAAGTCTCCCCAAGCTGCGGCGAGCGGGAACGCTTACCAGATGCGCACGCGCTCTTCCGGCGGCAGGTAGAGCTTGTCGCCGGGCTGCACGCCAAATGCGGTGTACCACGCGTCCATGTTCCGCACGACCCCGTTCACGCGGAATTGCGGCGGGCTGTGCGGGTCGCTCATCACCTGGGTGCGCACGCGCTCGTCGCGCATCAGGTTGCGCCACGCCTGCGCCCACGCGAGAAAGAAACGCTGCTCACCCGTTATGCGATCCAGCACCGGCGCCGGCTGGCCCTTCAGCGAAATGCGGTAGGCCTCGAGCGCCACGCTCAAGCCCCCGAGATCGCCGATGTTCTCACCCAGCGTAAGGCGCCCGTTGACGTTCAGGCCGGGCAGCGCCACGTAGCCGTCATACTGCGTGGCGAGGTTGTCGACGAGCTTCTTGAACGCCGCCTCGTCTTCCGGCGCCCACCACGTGCGCAGAATGCCGCGAGCGTCGGACTTGGCGCCCTGGTCGTCGAAGCCATGCCCCATCTCGTGCCCGATGACGCCGCCGATGGCGCCGTAGTTCACGGCCGGGTCGGCGTTCGGGTCGAAGTACGGCGGCTGCAGAATCGCCGCCGGGAACACTATCTCGTTGAATGTGGGGTTGTAGTAGGCATTCACCGTCTGCGGCGTCATACCCCACTCGTCGCGATCCGTGGGCTTGCCGAGACGATTCACGTCCCGGTTCCAGTCGAACACGGCCGCGCGCACGGCATTGCCATACGCATCGCCGGCCCGGATCTCCAGCGCCGAGTAGTCCCGCCATTTGTCGGGGTAGCCGATCTTCGGGCGGAAGGTGGCGAGCTTTTCGAGCGCGGCCTTCTTGGTGGCTTCGCTCATCCACGGCAGCTGCTTCACGCGCTCTGCATAGGCCGCGCGCAGGTTCTCCACCAGCGTGAGCATCTTGGCCTTGGAGTCCGGCGGGAAGTAGCGCGCCACGTAGAGCTGCCCGAGCGCTTCGCCCAGGCTGCCATCCAGCGCGTTTACCGCGCGCTTCCAGCGGTCGCGCTGCTGCGGCTGGCCGTTGAGCGTGCGGCCGTAGAAATCGAAGCGCTCGTCGTCGAACGCTTTCGGCAGCGTGTCTGCCACGTTGGAGAGGAAGTGATAGGTGAGATAGCTCCGCCACGTGGCTACGGGCACCTGGCCGAACAATTTGCCGAGGCCCTCCACGGCATCCAGCTCGCGCACGACGAACTCGCGCTGGGCCGCGATGCCCGATGCCGCGAGCTGCGCTTGCCACGGATACTCCGGCGCGAGCTTCTCCAGCTCTTCGCGCGTACGCAGGTTGTACGTGAGATCGCGCTCACGGCGCTTCGCGATGGGCCAGTGGATGCGCGCGATCTGCGTCTCCAGCTCCAGTATCGACTTCGCCTGCTCCGCCGCGTTCTTCTGCCCCGCGAGCGCGAGCATGCGCTCGATGTGCGCCTGGTACTTCGCGCGAATCTCGACGAGCTTGGCGTCGTCCTTCAGGTAGTAGTCACGCTCCGGCAATCCCAGGCCGCCCTGCGAGACCGCCACGATGTAGCGGTCGGGGTTCTTCTGGTCGACGGTGATGCCTTCGCCGATGGGCGCGCGCACCGGCATGTCCGGGCGACCCATGATGCGCGCGATGTCCTCATGCGTGCGGGCGGCCGCGATCGCATCGAGCGACGGGCGCACGGGCGCAAGGCCCGGCTTCTCGATGGCGGCCGTATCGAGGTAGGTGCGGTACAGATCGCCCACCTTCTGCTCGCTCGTGCCCGGCGCGGCGTTCGCGGGGAGCGCCTCGACGAGTTGCTTCAGGCGCATCTCCGCTTCGTCGGCCAGCACCGCGAACGTGCTCCACGACGTGCGATCCGCGGGAATCTGGTTGGTGTCGAGCCAGCGACCGATGCAGTGGCGGTAGAAATCGTCACCGGCCTTCGCGGTGGGGTCGCGATCCTGGAGATTCACGCCCCACGCGCCGATCCGTGCGGCGACTGGCGCGGCGGCTGGCGTGGGCTGCTGGACGACTGCGGGTTGCGGTTGCATCGCGGCCTGCGGGGGTCTGGTGGGCTGGGACGAGGAGCAGGCCGTCAGGGCCATTGCCAAGACGGCGGCGACGAGCTTCGACATCGGGTCACAATCCTTCCGCTGGCGTGCCGGCGGCGCACCGGCGTTGCGATGGCGGCATTCTGTGCATGCTCCGGCGCAGCGGCAAGTGCCTTTGAGACTGGACGCCTAAGGGGCGCGCCAGATGGCAACCGCGAACAAAACCCAACCTGTGATCAGGGCAAGCCCGCCGAAGGGCGGCAGCACGTGGACAAAGCGCGGGGCTCCCAACGACGCCGCATACAAGGCCCCGCAGAACAGCACGATTCCAACCACGATGAGCGCCGCGCCCCAGCGCAACAGCGGCGGGCTCGCGCTAAGCGCCACCGCCCCGATGGCGAGCAGACCCAACGCGTTATAGAAGTGGTAACGCACCGCTGTTTCGAACACAGCGAGTTGGTCTGGCGTAAGCCGGGCGCGCAGCGCGTGCGTGCCGACCGCCCCCAGAACAGTGCCGAGCGCGAGCAGCAGGCCCGCAATCACGAGAATGGTCTTCGCCGCGGAGCTCATCGTGAAAAGGCCGTCGCTCGCATGAAGCGCCAGCACGACGCCGGCCCGCCCATCACGAATCCCTGCGCCCCGCGAGGAACGGCTTGATGAGGTCGAGCGGCAGCGGGAACACGATGGTGGAGGTCTTGTCGTTGGTGATGTCGGCGAGGGTCTGCAGGTAACGAAGCTGCAGCGCGCCCGGCTCCCGCGCCAGCGAGGCAGCCGCCTGCACCAGCATCTGCGCGGCCTGGGCCTCACCTTCCGCGTGAATGACCTTGGCGCGCCGCGTGCGCTCGGCTTCGGCCTGCTTGGCCATGGCGCGGATCATGCTTTCGTCGAGGTCCACGTGCTTGATCTCGACGTTCGACACCTTGATGCCCCACTGCTCGGTGCTCTGGTCGAGGATCTTCTGGATGTCGGCATTCAGCTTGTCGCGCTGGGCGAGCAGGTCGTCCATCTCGTGCTGGCCGAGCACGGAGCGCAGCGTGGTCTGCGCGAGCTGGCTCGTGGCCTCGAACACGTTCTCCACCTGGATGATGGCTTTCCCCGGGTCGACGATGCGGAAGTACACCACCGCATTCACCTTCACCGACACGTTGTCGCGCGAGATGACGTCCTGCTTCGGCACGTCGAGCACGATGACGCGCAGGTCTACCTTGCGCATCTGCTGCACGGCCGGCCACACCACGACGAGCCCCGGGCCCTTGATTCCCGAGAACCGGCCCAGCGTGAAGACGACGCCGCGCTCGTACTCATTGAGCACGCGCACGGAGGCGAACAGCAGGATCGCAAACAGTACGACTAGGACGATGATGAAATTCATATCGGCTTCACCCACAACAGCAACCCTTCGACCTTCACGATGCGCACCGCCTGCCCGGCGGTGACCGGCGCGTGCGTGCGCGCCTTCCAGATCTCCCCACCGTATTTCACGGTGCCCTGGTCCGAGAAACCGTCGACGGCCTGTGCCGTGGCGCCGATCATCCCTTGCGTGCCCGTGACCACGGGCTGCCGCAACGATTTGCGCGCGAGCCAGCCGGTGCCGACCACCACCACGCCGCCCACCACGGCAAGCCCCGCGACCAGCGGCAACACGATCTCCATGCCCGGCACGGCAGCGGAATGGATGACGAACGCGGAGATGATGACTGCGCTGATGCCCAGCACGCCGAGTACGCCAACGGTGGGTAGCACGATTTCCGCGATGATCAGCGCAATGCCGACGATGAGGAGCAGAAAGCCGAGTAGCGCGGCGGAGTCGTTCATGGCCGGAGCCTCTCCCGGTCAGGCGCCGAAGAGCCGACGCACCGCCAACCTTACACTAACCGCGCGCGGTTGAGCGCCTGCGCGGACGCGCGAACCGAATTGGCATCGCAGGCGGCAACCGGATCGATGAGGCTCATCGATCCGGCCGCCGCCGAATTTCAGTGCCGTTCACGCGTCTTTTGAGCGTGCGCGCGGTTTCGGGACCGAGGTTGGCGTTCGGGGCAGCCCCGTGTGTTGCGTGCGGAACGGCCGATGCACGCTGCCGCCGCGCTGGCCTTCCGCCCGGTCGCCCGTGCCGGCGGGCTGATACGCCGGCACCAGCTGATGCTTGCCGTTGCCGATGAGGTCCGCGCGGCCCATGCGGCGCAGGGCTTCGCGCAGCACCGGCCAGTTGTTCGCATCGTGATACCGCAGGAACGCCTTGTGCAGGCGGCGCACCTTGAGGCCCTTCGGGATGCGCACTTCCTCGCTGTCGCGCGTGATGCGGCGCAGCGGGTTCTTGCCGCTGTGATACATCGCCGTCGCGGTGGCCATGGGCGAAGGCAGGAACGCCTGCACCTGGTCGGCGCGGAAGCCGTTCTTCTTCAGCCACAGCGCGAGCTCGAGCATGTCCTCGTCGGTCGTGCCCGGGTGCGCGGCGATGAAATACGGAATGAGGTACTGCTCCTTGCCCGCTTCCTTCGAGTAGCGTGTCGAACAGCTCCTTGAAACTTGTAGTACGCGCCGACGCCGGGCTTCATCATCTTGGAGAGCGGGCCTTCGCCGATCGCTTCGGGCGCGATCTTCAGATAGCCGCCCACGTGGTGCTGGGCCAGCTCCTTCACGTACTCCGGCGACTCGACGGCGAGGTCGTAGCGCACGCCGGAGGCGATGAGGACCTTCTTGACGCCCGGCAGCGCGCGCGCCTTCCGATAGAGCTTGATCAGCGGCGTGTGATCGGTGTTGAGGTTCGGGCAGATGCCGGGATACACGCAGCGACGGGCGGCGGCAGGCGGTCTCGATCTCGCGGCTCTTGCACGCGAGGCGATACATGTTGGCGGTGGGGCCGCCGAGATCGCGAGATCACGCCGGTGAAGCCGGGCACGGTATCGCGCAGCTTCTCGACCTCGCGCAGCACGGAGTCTTCGGAGCGGCTCTGGATGATGCGGCCTTCGTGCTCGGTGATGGAGCAGAACGTGCAGCCGCCGAAGCATCCGCGCTGGATGGCGATGGAGAAGCGGATCATCTTGTACGCGGGGATGTTCGCGTCGCCGTAGAACGGGTGCGGCTGGCGCTGCGTACGGGCAGCTCGTACACCCAGTCCATCTCTTTCGTAGTCAGCGGGATGGGCGGCGGGTTGAGCCACACGTCCACGTCGCCGTGCCGCTGCACGAGCGCGCGCGCGTTGCCGGGGTTGGCTTCGAGGTGCAGGATGCGCGAGGCGTGCGCGTAGAGCACGGGGTCTTCGCTCACCTGCTCGAACGAGGGCATGCGGATGACGCTGTGCTCGCGGTCGGCTGCTTTTGACGCGGCGGACGAAGCGCACCACCTTTTCAACGTGCGCAGCAGTGGGGCCTGCGCCCGTTTCGCCGCCGCCCTGCGTGGCACATGGGGCAGCAGCGTCGGCGCCCGCCGCGCCGGCGGTGCTGCCCGAATGGGCGCGCCCGCGGACTTCGACGGCTCCATCGCATACGGATCGATCGGCGGGTTCAGCGGCCCCGGCGTATCGAGATGAGTGGAGTCGATTTCGATCCAGCCTTCGGGAACGGCCTTGCGCGTGAACACGGTGCCGCGCAGGTCCGTGATGTCGTGGATGCTCGCACCGCCGGCGAGGCGATGCGCGATCTCGCAGATCTGCCGCTCGGCATTGCCGAAGACCAGCATGTCGGCCTTCGCATCGAGCAGCATCGAGCGGCGCACTTTCTCCGACCAGTAATCGAAGTGCGCAATTCGCCGCAGCGAAGCCTCGATGCCGCCGATGACGATGGGCACGTCGTTAACGCCTCGCGCGCGCGCTGCGCGTACACGATGACGGAGCGATCCGGCCGCTTGCCGCCTTCGCCGCCCGGCGTGTACGCATCGTCGCTGCGCATGCGGCGGTCGGAGGTGTAGCGGTTCACCATGGAATCCATGTTCCCGGCGGTGATGCCGAAGAACAGGTTCGGGCGGCCGAGCTCCTTGAAGGCATCGGCGCTGTGCCAGTCTGGCTGCGCGATGATGCCCACGCGGAAGCCCTGCGCTTCGAGCACGCGGCCGATGATGGCCATGCCGAAGCTCGGGTGGTCCACGTAGGCGTCGCCGGTGACGACGATGACGTCGCAGCTGTCCCAGCCAAGCGCGTCCATCTCCGCCCGGGTCATGGGCAGAAACGGAGCCGTGCCGAAGCGGGCAGCCCAGTACCGGCGATAGCCGGTTATGTCGCGTGCGGTATCCATAGGGGGGCGCGAGTGTACCGCGCCACAGGGTTGGGCCCGAACGCAAAAGACCAACGGTTTTGAGGCCTGCGCGCGTGGGGGCTGGCTCGAAGAGAAGTTAGCCCCCACTTCAGGCCGGTGTCGCCTTTCGGGCTACTTTCGCGCGTCCTTGCTCTGCCGCTCCCGCATGGCCTCTGCGAGGCCGGGGACGATCTCGGCACCGTCCGGTGCTGTCACGCTCGAGCCGTCGAAGTCATTGCCGATGGGCTGGAACTGGCCGCCCAGGCACTGGTGCAGGAAGCCCTCCGCGACGGCGTAGAACGAGAGGCGGTTCTGCGGGCGGGCGAAGCCGTGGCCCTCGTCGGGATAGAGCAGGTAGGTCACGGGCAGCTTCTTCTCCTTCATGGCGGCCACGATCTGGTCCGCCTCGGCCTGCTTCACGCGCGGGTCGTTCGCGCCCTGCGCGATGAGCAGCGGGCGCTGGATGCGGTCGGCATAGGTCAGCGGCGAGCGCTCTTTCAGCAATTTGCGGCCCTCTTCCGTGCGCGGGTCGCCTACGCGCCGGGCGAGATCTTCGAAGAACGCCTTCCAGTATGGCGGAATCGACTCGAGCAGCGTCATCAGATTTGAGGGCCCGACAACGTCCAGCCCGCACGCGAACTTGTCTGGTGTCATCGTGAGCCCGGCCAGCGTGGCGTAGCCGCCGTACGAGCCGCCATAGACGGCGACCTTGTCGGGGGCGGTGATCTTCTCGCGAACGGCCCAGTCCACGGCGTCGATGAGGTCGTCGTGCATCTTGCGGCCCCACTCGTGATCGCCCGCGTTGATGAACGACTTGCCGAAGCCCGTGGAGCCGCGGAAGTTCACCGACAGCACGGCGTAGCCGCGATTCGCGAGCCACTGATGCTCGCTGTTGAACCCGTAGACGTCACGGCCCCATGGGCCACCGTGCACGTCCAGCACGAGCGGCACGGGCTGCGCCGGCTTGCCCTTGCGCTGGGGATCCGACCCGCGGGGCAGCGTGAGGTACGAGACCAGCGTCTTGCCGTCGCGTGTCGGGATCTCGCGCGCGTGCATGGGCTGAAGCGGCGCGGCCGAAAGCTCGGGCCGCTGGTCGAATAGCTTCGTCACCCGGCCGCTGTCGCGGTCGTAGAGATAGGTGGAGAGCGCGTGCACGGGGTCATCGACCACCACGATCCATTTGCGGTCGTCATACGTGCGGCTCGACACGGTATACGCCGGCCCGAGCGTTGAGCGCAGGCGCTCGATGTCTTTGCCGGCATCCGGTGTCAGCGGCGTGAGCTGCGGCTGCAGGTAGTTCACGGAGTACGCCTGCGGCTCGTGCGTGCGCGGGTCGATCCACACGTCCTGCACGTCGGCCTTGTCGCTCTCACCCACTACGCTCAGTTTGCCGTTCGCCAGCTCTGCGCGAACGAGCGCAGCCTTGTCGCGCCCGACCGCGCTCAGCAGCAACGCCGTGCGGCCGTCGCCTTCGACGACGATTGGCGCGGTGGTGAGGCTGTCTTCCTGCCCGTATTCGAGAAGCTTCTCCCAGCCTTTTTCGCCGCGGCGGTAGATCTCGCCGCCGCTCGCGAGAGGCTTCAGCGCGACGCGCGGTTTCAGGTCCGTGTCGGGCAGATAGCCGCTGAACTCGCTGTCGTTCCGCTCGATGAGCTTGCGCTGGCCGTTGCTCACGTCGATCTCGTAGAGATCGTGCCACTCGGGCACGCGGTCGTTCAGGCCGATGAGCGCAATGCTCGGCCGTTTGTGAGACACGTCGACGAGCTGCGCCTGCACGCCCTTGAAGGGCGTGAGGTCCACCTGCTTGCCGGTCTCGACGTCGACGCTGTACACGCGCCAGTTCTCGTCGCCGCCCTCGTCTTGAAGGAACAGCACGTGGCGGTTGTCGTGCGCCCACAGATGCTCGCGGATGCCGCGCTTCTTGTCCGAGGTGATCGCCTTGGCGCTGCCCAGCTTGCCGAAGGGTGCGAGCCAGACGTTGAGGAAACCGTCTTTCGGCGCGAGAAACGACACATATTTGCCGTCGGGGCTCAGGCGCGCCTGGGTCTTCACCGGGTTGCCGAACAGGGCGGCGCGCGGAATGAGCGTTGCGTCGGAATCTGTCGCGGCCGGCGCCGCTACGGTAGTGAGTGTCATTGCTGCGAATACTCCGACAATCCATTTGACGTTCATGAAGTGCCTCATCCTGGTTATCGCACCTTGATCGGGTCTGGAACGACCTGGGAGTCAGGACAGCGATGCGAATTATAGGCGGGGCGATTGCCGACACCCGACTGGTACCCGGCACGCAGCAAATGTTCCCGGGGGGTGCTTCAAGTTTGTTGGCGGGCTGTTTAAGAGTGGGAGCGTGACAGGTCGTGGCACGGGCAAGCGGCTGCGCGGGCGACGGCTCACTCGAGGAGCTACTTTGGCGAAGCGCCAACTAATACAGCAGCAAAGCACGCCGCTCATCGGCCCAGGCTCTTTCGTCGGGCACGCTGACAGCGTCGAGGTCGGCGGGCGTGGCGGCAGGGTCATCTACCCATTCGCGCAGCAGCGGGCTGCCGTTGATGACGTCGAACGCGAGCTTGCCGCGTTCGTATTCGTAGTCGAAGTGGCGCCAGATGCCGTAGTCCGCGCGCTGGCGGCGCAACGCCTTCAGGGCGAGCGCGACCAGGCGCCAGGGCTTGAAGGCGTGGTGATCGTAGCTTGAGTCTTCCACGTGAATCTGGACGCCCGAGCAGAGCTTGCCCACGTGCTTGTGGAACGTGGGCTCGAACCAGCACGGTCGCAGGCGGCAGCCGTTCAGCCACTGCGGTGCCAGAGCCTGCATATCCTTCAGCAGCGCAGTGGCGTCGATGTCCGGCGCGCCGAAGAGCTCGAGCGGGCGCGTGGTGCCGCGGCCTTCGGAAAGCGTGGTGCCTTCGATCATCACGGTGCCGGCGTAGGCGCGGGCCATCCAGAGGTTTGCGGCGTTCGGGCTGGGGTTTAGCCAGGTGCGCTCGCCGAGCGGCCAGCCGTAACCGGGCGCGCTTTCGGGCGCGTAGCCATCCATCTGGATGACCTGATAGTCCAGGTCGAGCTTCAGCGTGCGCACGAACCAGTGTGCGAGCTCGCCGAGCGTGAGGCCGTGGCGCATGGGCAGGGGGCCTGCGCCCACGAAGCTCTCCCAGCCTGCGCGCAGCTTCAGACCCTTCGACGGGACGGCCAGCGGGGTTGGGGCGATCGAGAATCCACACGGCCTTGCGCTGCTTCGCGCCTTCTTCCAGCACGTAGCGAAGCGTGGTGATGAAGGTGTAGATGCGGCACCCGACGTCCTGCAGGTCGACCAGCAGCACGTCGAAGCTGTCCATCATCGCGGCGGTGGGGCGACGCACCTGCGCCGTAGAGGCTGAACACGGGAATGCCGAGCGCCGGATCGTTGAAATCCGGCGACTCGATCATGTTGTCCTGCTTGTCGCCACGCAGGCCGTGCTGGGGACCAAACGCGGCTGTGAGCGTCACATCGCCAAGCGCGGCGAGCGCATCGAGTGAGTGCGTGAGATCGCTGGTGACGGATGCGGGGTGCGCGAGCAACGCCACTCGCTTTCCGGCGAGAGGCTTGCGCAGTGCCGGCTCCGCCAGCAAACGATCGAGTCCAGTTTTCATGCTCAGACCTCGAGGATGAAGCCGGCGGGGTGGTGGAAGTCCGCCTTGGTGGGCGCGTGCTTCAGCGCCCAGTGGGTGATGGTGCCGCTGCCGTCTTCGATGACGGCGGCGAGCGCGATGCGCAGTTTCGGGCGAGGCTCGCTTTCGTTGCGGGCGAACAGGGTGCGCGTGTCTACGCGCGCGTCTACGTGCAATCGCTCGGCCGACGCTTCAACACGTATGTCGGGCGGCTGCTGCATGGTCACCGGCAACATGCCCGTGCGATAGCCGTCGAAGGCGTATACGGCCCACTCGGTAGAGGGCGCGAAGTTCAGCTCACGATATCCCGCGCTGGTGACCGGCGTCGCGGCGCCTGCGCGCGGCGCGAAACCTGCGCCCTCGGCAATGTCAGTCGCGAGCGCGACGAACGCTTCGAAACACGTGTGCTTCCATAGCTCATCCGCCTGCCGAGGTGCACGCCGCCCGGGCATACGGATGCGGCCGAGCTCCGCCGTGAGCCTGTATTGGAAACGCAGCACGCGGTCGTCCAACCAATCGACGTGTGCTTCGAGCACACGAACGATTCCATCGCTCCGCGGAGCGAACGGAAAAAGCGGGAGCGTTCCCTGGGGCGCGAGTGACACGGGCGGCATTTTAGCGTTCCGCCGCGCGCTGCCGCGTACAATCCATTGAAAAGTGTGAGCCTCCCGGAATTGCGAGCGGGTTGCGGATGAAATCGGCATACGACGTGGTGGTGATCGGCGCCGGCGCCGCAGGGCTGGCCGCGGCGGCTCGCCTGGCGGAGGCGGGGCGCTCCGTGCTGCTACTCGACGCGAGGGATCGCGTGGGCGGCCGCATCTACACGCGCCATGAGCCGGGGCTCGCCGCTCCACTCGAGCTCGGGGCGGAGTTCATCCACGGGCTCGCTCCGGCCACTCGCCAGTGGGCGCAGAAGGCTGGCCAGCCCGTGCATGAAGTGCCGGATTCCCACTGGCGCTGGCAGAACGGCACGCTGTCTCAACAAGGCAGCTTCTTCGACGACGTGCAACGGGCGTTCCGCGGCAATCGCGAACGCGCCACGGACGACATCTCGTTCGCACGGTTCATCGATGTGGTGTTGAAAGACGAGATCCCCGCGCACGCGCGCGCGTTAGCGCTCACGATGGCGGAAGGGTTCGACGCGGCAGACACCAAGCGTGCGAGCGCACGCGCCATCGTGCAGGAATGGACCAACGAGTCGCTCGTCGATGCCGCGCAGGGGCGGCCCGAAGCGGGCTATTCCGCCGTGCTCGCGGAAGTGGCGCGTGCTCTGCCAGCAAGCCTGTGCAAAGTGCAGCTGCAGACCGTGGTGCACAAGGTTTCGTGGGAGCGTGGGTCGGTGGAGGTGGAAGGGCGTTTTCTCGGCACGCCGTGCGTGGCGATTGCGCCGCGAGCCATTGTGACCGTGCCGCTTGGCGTGCTGCAGGCCGGCGCTGGCGAAGCTGGCCACATTGCATTCGAGCCGGCGCTGGCGATGAAAGAAGGCGCGCTGCGCGGGCTCGTGGCGGGCCCCGTCATCAAGCTCTTGCTGAGATTCAGGTCTGCGTTCTGGGAGCAGATCGACGGCGGGCGCTTTCGGGACGCCATGTTCTTTCATGCGGAAGGGCAGCCGTTCCGGACGTTCTGGACTTCGCTGCCTGCGCGCGCGCCGCTGCTCGTTGCGTGGGCCGGCGGGCCGCGCGTCACGCAGCTCGATTCAGAGGGTGAAGTTGCTCATCTCGCGCAACAGGCGCTGCAGAGTCTCACTGCCGTGTTCGGCAAGCACTGGGACGTCGCCGATGAGCTCGAAGCCGCGTACTGCCACGACTGGCAGCGCGACCCGTTCGCGCGCGGCGCATACAGCTACGTGGGGGTTGGCGGGGGCACGTCGCGCACTGAGCTTGCCGCCTCGGTGGAAGGCACATTGTTCTTCGCAGGTGAAGCCACAGATGACGCTGGCGAAGCCGCCACGGTAACCGGCGCCCTGCAGTCCGGGGAGCGAGCCGCCCGGGAAGTTGTCGAATCGTGGCGCTAGCGCAATAGCGATCAAACAGCCGCTGAATACACAGAAACAGAACGACGTTCGTGGGCCTGGCACGCTTCGTACTTTCGTGATGGCGAATGTGTTGACTCTAAATCGAGTCGACCGAATACTTCGCCATCCGATTTGTTTGCGGAGTGACTATGGACACACTGGCTCGCAACCTCCCCATCAACGAAGAGCGAAGAAAGCGCCCGGCGTATGACCCGCGCAACCTTCATCCGCTGGATGAAGAAGCTCGCAAGCAAGACGACGCCACAACCGACGTCGACTGGGACGAGATCATCGCGTCAACGCAAGACGATTTCCTCGCCGGGCGCTACTGTTTCAGCACCGCCGACTATCCCACCCATGACGAAGGCATGGCGGCGCTATGGCAATGGATGTGTACCCTTGGACAAGGAGAGGAAGATGAAGCAGCCGGCGCTGTTGAGCCTCATGCCTCGGGTGCATAGAGATATCGACCGGTGCATCCGGTTCATTGAAAGTTTCCCGCGCGGCAAGCCGGCAGATCGACGACGGGATATCCATCGAGGTTTTGAGACAATCTGCGCACTGCCCGAGCTGAACCCGGTCGAGGCTTACCGCCCGGCGACCGGCATCGAGCTGCGCCGACACAACGCGCGGCAGTTCGCGATCATCTATGCATACTTGCGCCCGACAGATGCTTACTCATCGAGCGTTGTCAGCATTCGCGCCGTGAAGCACTGGCGCGTCAGGAACATCTTTCTGGGCGTGAGAGAAAGCGACTCGCCTGCCGGTGACGAACTGCGAACGTCAGATCACCGCACCGTGTAGCGAGACTCCCGGCTGCGCAGCACGTCGTGCCGCACGTACTCCAGCAGCTCTTCCATGTCGATGAGGGACTGGCCCGCATCCACCGGGCAGACACAGATGTTGTCGAAGGGAATGCTGACTTCGTAGAGCTGGCCCTTGAACGTGAATCGCGACGGTCGCGCAAACCACGCTTGCGGGTCGTGGTCGGCGAACTCGACACCCGGCATGCCCGACAGCGCGCTGCACAGCATGCCGAAGCTCGTCTGTCCGTTGCAGACCTCGAATGCCTGCAGCTGGCCGCTGGGGTTTCTGAACTCGGACAACAAGCTCGTGCGAACGGCGAGCGAAAGCCGCGGCTCCACGGCGGAAGGCTGCGGGTCGCTCATCGCTGAGCCCCGCGGCAGGCTTCGAGGCGAATACGCCTCCGGAATTCGCGTGCGTTCCAGTGCATGGCCATAGCCAGGGAAACTACCAACCGCGAATCTATGCGAACGCAAGAATCTTTGCGGCCGCCCGTCACCAGATCTGTAAACGATGGCGCGTGCGGGCGCTGGAACTGCGGGGCGCCGCCAGACCGTGCGACATAACCTGCGAGCCGCAGCCAACGCATGTGTGACCCACGTCACGGGCGCGGCGGAAGGCCCGTGCCGGGCAGCGCCCGCCCGGCCTTCGCGCTCTACCCCAACGCTTCCTTGAGCTCCGCGATGAGGTCGTCCACCGACTCCACGCCCACAGACAGCCGCACGAGGCTGTCGCTGATGCCCAGCTTCGCCCGCATGGCCGGAGGCAGCGAGGCATGCGTCATGAGCGCCGGATGCTCGATGAGGCTCTCCACGCCGCCGAGGCTCTCGGCCAGCGCGAAGAGATCGCAGCGCTCGAGAAATCCCCGCGCATCTTCCAGACCGCCGCGCAGAACAACGCTGATGATGCCGCCGAACCCGCCCTGCATCTGGCGCCTGCGCCAGCTCATGCTGCGGATGGCTCGCCAGGCCCGGGTAGATCACGCGCTCGACCTTCGCGTGCGTTTCGAGGAACTGCGCAATCGCCAGCGCATTCGCAGCAGTGCCGCTCCATGCGCAGCGCCAGCGTCTTGATTCCGCGCAGCGTGAGGAAGGAGTCGAACGGCCCCGGCACGCCGCCCACCGCGTTCTGCAGATAGGTGAGGCGTCTCGCGCAGCTCATCCGCGCCGTCGACGGACAACCGCCGCGCCGCCAATCGCATCCGAGTGGCCGTTCAGGTACTTCGTGGTCGAGTGCACGACGAGGTCGAACCCATGTTCCAGCGGCCGCTGCAGATAGGGCGTGGCAAACGTGTTGTCGCACACGGACATGATGCCGCGCTTCTTCGCCACCGCC
The DNA here is from genome assembly GCA_963837755.1 of uncultured Gammaproteobacteria bacterium. Lineage (GTDB taxonomy): Bacteria > Pseudomonadota > Gammaproteobacteria > Steroidobacterales > Steroidobacteraceae > JADGHX01. The sequence goes on from CAWIOP010000001.1 coordinate 510,345, forward strand.
GCCACGGCGCGCAGGTCCACGATCTTCAGCAGCGGGTTGGTCGGGCGTCTCCACCCAGATCATGCGCGTGTTCGGCCGCAGGGCCGCTTCGAGCGCGGTAGCGTCGGTGAGATCGACGAACGACACGTCGTGCCCCGCAGAGCGCTTGCGCACGTTCTCGAACAACCGATAGCTGCCGCCGTACAGGTCGTGCATGGCGATGATGTGCGAGCCGCTGTCGAGCAGGTCGAGGATGGTGGCGGACGCGGCCAGGCCCGACGAAAACGCAAAACCCGCCGCGCCGCCTTCGAGATTCGCGACGCTCGCCTGAAGCGCATCGCGCGTGGGGTTCGCCGTGCGCGAATACTCATAGCCCTTGTGCACGCCCGGGCTCGACTGCACGTAGGTCGAGGTGGCGTAGATCGGCGGCATCACCGCGCCCGTCAGCGGGTCTGGCTTCTGCCCGCCATGGATCACTCGTGTGCCGAAGCCGTGTGTCGCCGTGTCGCTCATGCCATCTCCATTCAGACATCCACCATTCGTCGCCGCAGCCAGTTCAGCAGGTCGATGCGCGTGACGAGACCGAGGAACTTCTCCCCATCCATCACGATGGCCACCATGCCGCCGCGGAATATCACCATGAGCTGCGAGAGCGGCGCATCCACCGGCACCGTCACCAGGTGGCTCTCCATCGCCACGCTCACCGGCTCGCTGAAGTGCTGCGGGTTGGAGAACACCTCCATCAGGATGTCCTCCTCGTCCACGATGCCGACGATGCGCCCTTCCTGCATCACCGGAATCTGCGAGACATCGTAGAGCTTCATGCGGCGATAGGCCGCCAGCACCGTCTCGCTGGCAGTTCACCGTGACGGCCGCGTGTTCCGAGTGGCGGCGCGCGATCAGGTCGCGCAGGTCGCCGAACTTCTCGCGCTCCAGGAAACCCTGGTCGATCATCCAGTAGTCGTTGTAGACCTTGGAGAGATATTTGTTGCCGCTGTCGCAGACGAACGTAACCACGCGCTTCGGCGCCTGCTGCTCGTGGCAATAGCGCAGCGCGGCCGCCAGCAGCGTGCCGGTGGACGTGCCGGCAATGATGCCTTCCTTCCTCAGCAGCTCGCGGCAGCGTGCGGAAAGCCTCCGCGTCGGGGATGGTGTACGCCTTCTTCACGCGCGAGAGGTCCGCCACGGCGGGAATCGAATCGCCGCCGATCCCCTCGACCAGCCACGAGCGCTCGCCATGCCCGCAACTTCCCCGGTGCGCACGTAGTCCGCGAGCACGGAGCCCACGGGGTCTGCCAGCACGAGCTCCACTTGCGGCGCCATGCGCGCGAAGTAACGCGACAGGCCCGTCATCGTGCCGCCCGTGCCCACGCCGCACACGATGGCATCCAGCGTTGTGTTCCATCTGCTCCCAGATCTCGGGCGCAGTGGTCTCTTCGTGCGCCAGCGGGTTCGCGTTGTTGCCGAACTGGTTCACGTACAGCGAGTTGGGAATCTCGCGTGGCCAGGCGCGCGGCGTAGTCCTGGTAGTACTCCGGGTGCCCCTTGTGCACGTCGGAACGCGTCATGACCACCTCAGCGCCCATGGCGCGCAGGTGAAAAATCTTCTCCTGGCTCATCTTGTCGGGAATCACGAGCATGCAGCCGGTAGCCCTTTTGCCCGGCCACCAGCGCAAGCCCAAGCCCCGTGTTGCCCGCGGTGGCCTCGATGAGCGTGCCGCCAGGCTCGAGGCGCCCGTCACGCTCGGCGGCCTCGATGAGGTAGAGGCCGACGCGATCCTTGATGGAGCCGCCCGGGTTCTGGTTCTCGAGCTTGAGGAAAAGCTGGCACGGGCCCGTGTCCAGCCGGCGCGCCGCCAATAGCGGCGTGCGCCCGATCATCTCGAGCGCGTTCGAACAGACCTGCGGTCGCATGCGGCACCACTTTCGACGAAGGGCCCGCGAATTGTACGACAGGTGGCCGCTACTACTGGCCGCAGGTCATCGCGGCGCGCGCCCCAGCGGGCGCTAGGTCACTGCGATGACCATGCCGGTCTCGAGCCACCTGCGCAGGTAGCCTGCCGCTTCGGCCGGCGCTTCATCTTCACTGAAGTGCGCGCACATCACCGCGCACACATCTGCGAAGGTCTCTCCGGAGAGCGCCGTGGCCAACGCGTCTTCCTCGGCCGCGCCGAGCGAGCGGAAGAGCTCCTTGAGCTGGTGGCGCCACAGCAACCAGGACACCGGCTCGCGAGACACCGCGGCGGCCGGGCGCGCAGTGCCATCGGTGATGGCTTTCCAGATCTGCGGCGCGTTCCAGGCGAACTCGAGCACGTGCACCGAAGGGTGGAACGTGAGCCTCATCGTCGCCCATTCCGTCGGCGACTTGCCCGACAGCGCTCGAGCATCGATCGCGTCCGCATCCGCGGCGTCGAACACCGCCGCCATCGTCCATTCCCAGCGCGCGAGATCCGCGAGCAGCGGCACGGGGCGATAGCGCGCCTCGGTTGCAAGAAACTGCGCAAGCTCGTCTCCGTAGTAGCGAATGGACGCGAACCGCGAGTCGTGCGTGGCGATGTACTGCGCCGCGAGCCGCTCGAAGTCGCGCTCGCCCAGCAGCTCCGCCAGCGCAGGGAAATTCGCCTGCAGCGCTTCCGTCAGGCGGGAGTAGTACGCGTCGCTATAGATGCGCAGCCGCGTGGACAATGGCACCCGGTCCGTGCCGGCGACGTGATCGACGACGCCGGCCGTGGCGCGGAGCAGGTATTCCTGGAAATCGTGCTGGATGCGTCCGAGCCCGCTCATGTCACGCAGCCTCCGCAACCGTGCGCTCGGCGAGCCGGCGCGCAATGCGCAGCTCTGCTTCGAGCTCCGCCAATGGCGGGATGTTCGCGTCCCGCTCGATCATCGTGGGCACGCCGCCGAAGCGCTTCAGCGCCTGCTGGTACAGCGCCCACACGGCGTCGGGCACGGGCTGGTCGTGCGTGTCGATGAGATAGTCGCCGTGGCTCTCGTGCCCGGCGAGATGGATCTGTTGCACGCGATCGGTGGGAATCGCGTCCAGGTAAGCGAGCGGGTCGAGCTCGTGATTCACACTGCTGACGTAGATGTTGTTCACGTCGAGCAGGATCAGGCAGTCGCTCTGCTGCGCGACGGCGGCGAGAAACTCCCACTCCGTCATGCGTGATTCGTTGAACGAGAGATAGCTCGACACGTTCTCCAGCAGAATGCGCCGGCCCAGAATCTCCTGCACGGCGCGCACACGCGTGACCACGTGCGCCAGCGCTTCTTCGGTGAACGGCAACGGCAGCAGGTCGTGCAGGTTCTTGCCGTTCACACCCGTCCAGCAAAGGTGATCCGAGATCCATACCGGCTGCACGCGCGCCGCAAGCGCCTTTACCTGCGCGAGGTAGCCGAGATCCAGCGGCGTGGTGCTGCCGATGGACAGGGACACGCCGTGCAGCGCCACCGGAAAACGCTCGCGCACCCGCATGAGGTTGTGCAGCGGCCGGCCGCCGGGAACCAGATAGTTTTCGGTGAGGGCTTCGAACCAGTCGACGGCAGGGTTGCCGCCGAGAATGTCGGCGTAGTGCTCTACGCGGAGACCGAGACCAAAGCCCAGGGTGTCGTGAGTGAGCATGGCGGCGCGCTGCGTGCTGCTTCAAAGGGCGGGCGGCCGGGGCGCAACGCCCCGGCTCGCGACGATCATGACGGCATCAGCTCTTGTCGGCCTTCCTGGCCGCGGCATGGGCGGTGTCGCACTCAGCCTTGGTCAGCTCGAGGAAGCCGGCGCCTTTGCACGCGTTCTGGCCCTTGCAGGCGTTCTTGGCAGTCTTGCAGGACGACTGACCTTTGCACGCATTGACGCCTTCGCACTTCACCTTGCCTTCATCGGCTGCGGCGGCATTCATGGAAACGGACGCGAACAACATGGCGGCGGCAGCGGCCAGCGCGAGCGTGGAAGTTTTACGGGCGCTCATCAGATTCTCCTTACACGGAAGTAGCACGCGGAACTTGCAGAATGGATTGTATGGTCACGCTTCAGCTAACCGCAGAAACTGTCGCCCGCGACCGACACCGCGTTGAAACGCTGTGAATGCTGTATGCGACCCAGGCAATCCATGCCTTCCATACGTGGCCTCGGCGGGAACGGATGCAGCCCGCATACAGTGGTGCCTTTTTGCGTGCACTGTATGGGCGCCGCTCCCTCATTCGATGCATGCGACGCCTGCGCGCGTCTTATAGAATTACCGGTTATTCGCAGGTTTTATCCGCCTGCCATAACGACAGCCTGCCGGGTGATGGAAACCGAATGACAGACGATTCACGCGACACTTCGTGCGACACCATCGTGGTGCGTGGCGCGCGACAGAACAATCTCAAGAATCTCCATCTCGATATTCCACTGAACGAGCTCATCGTCGTCACCGGCGTGTCGGGCTCCGGCAAATCCTCGCTCGTGTTCGACACGCTGTACGCCGAAGGCCAGCGCCGTTATGTCGAGACGTTCTCGCCGTACGCGCGGCAGTTCCTCGACCGCATGGATAAACCCCAGGTCGACAGCATCACCGGCATTCCGCCCGCCATCGCCATCGACCAGACGAACCCGGTGCGCACTTCGCGCTCCACCGTGGGCACGATGACGGAACTGAACGACCACCTGAAGCTTCTGTTCGCACGTGCGGGCACACTGTTCTGCCAGTGCTGCGGCAAGCCGGTACGTCGCGACACGACGGAGAGCATCTACAAAGACCTGCATGCGCGCGCCGCGGCGGTGGGCGACCCGCGCCTGCTGTTGTGCTTCCCCGTCGCCGTGCCCGCGAACTTCAAGGAAAGTGAAGTGCGCGACCTGCTGGAGAAGCAGGGCTACACGCGCTTCTTCGAGACTGGCGAAGCAACAACCCCCGCCGCGCCTGCGATCCAGGCAAAGCCCGCGAAGGCTAGAGGCTCACGCAAGCGTTCCGCGGCAAGGAGCGCCGCGAAGGTCGAGACGCTGACCGTGGTGCAAGACCGCTTTCGCGCCGGCACCACCGAGCGGGGCCGCGTGCTCGAATCGCTGGAAGCCGCGCTGCGAGTGGGCCGCGGCCGTGTGCACGTTCACGTGGTCGACGACGCCGACCCGCCGCGCAGCCTCGAATGCTGGCGCTACTCCAGCGAGCTTCACTGCCCCGACTGCGATCTCGCGTACCGCGAGCCCATCCCCAGCCTGTTCTCTTTCAACTCGCCGGTGGGCGCGTGCGAGACCTGCCGCGGCTTCGGCCGCACCATCGGCATCGACTATGGCCTCGTCATCCCCGACGAGAGCAAATCCCTGCGCGCGGGCGCCATCCGCCCGTGGCAGACGCAGTCGTACAAGGAATGCCAGGACGACCTCGTGAAGTTCGGCAAGAAGCGCGGCGTGCCGCTCGAGCGGCCGTGGCGCGAGCTGAGCGAAGCGCACAAGGCCTGGGTGCTCGAAGGCGAAGGCCCGTGGAGCAAGGACGTCTGGTACGGCGCCAAACGCTTCTTCGAATGGCTGGAGACCAGGTCGTACAAGATGCACGTGCGCGTGCTGCTCTCCCGCTATCGCGCCTACACGCCCTGCCTCACGTGCAACGGCGCGCGGCTCAAGACCGAGGCGCTGGTGTGGCGGCTCGGCAGCCGCGAGCTGGCGGACTCCGTGCTCGACCCGGCGCAACGCTTCCGCCCCGCCGCCGTGAAATGGAACGACGAAACGCTGCGCACGCTGCCCGGTCTCACCATTCACGACGTGATGCTGCTGCCGCTGGAGCGAGCCTGCGCGTTCTTTCAGAAGCTCGAGCTGCCCAGGCCGCTGGACGAAGCCACCGACCTGCTGCTCAGTGAGATCCGCACGCGCTTCAACTATCTCAACGAGGTGGGCCTCGGCTATCTCACGCTCGATCGCCAGTCGCGCACGCTCTCCGGCGGCGAAGTGCAGCGTATCAACCTGACCACGGCGCTCGGCACGTCGCTCGTGAACACGCTGTTCGTGCTGGACGAGCCCTCCATCGGGCTGCATCCGCGCGACATGCTTCGCGTCATCGGCGTGATGAAGCGCCTGCGCGACGCAGGCAATTCGCTCGTGGTGGTGGAGCACGACCCGCAGATCATGCTGGAGGCGGATCGCATCCTCGACCTGGGCCCCGGCGCGGGCGAGCGCGGCGGCGAGGTGGTGTTCTTCGGCGACGCGCGCGAGATACGCCATCACGACAAGTCGCTCACCGGTGACTATCTCAGTGGCCGCAAGATCGTGGCGCCGCCTTCGGAAACACCGCCGCCCGGCGCCGCGCGCGGCCCTTCCATCGCCAGCGACGGCTCGGTGATCGCCGAAGCCCGCTCCAACCGGTGGCTCGAGCTGGGTGGCGCGCGCGAGCACAACCTCAATAACGTGAGCGTTCGCATCCCGCTGAAGCGGCTGGTGTGCGTCACGGGCGTGTCGGGCTCGGGCAAATCCACGCTGGTGGAAGACGTGCTCTACCCGGCGCTGCGGAAATTTCTCGGCAAGCCCACGGAAGCGCCCGGCGAGTTCGACACGCTGCGCGGCGCGGAGCTGATCGACGACGTGGTGATGGTCGACCAGACCCAGATCGGCCGCACCACCCGCTCGAACCCCGCCAGCTACGTTGGCGCATTCGACTGCATTCGCGACCTGTTCGCCTCGGAGCCGACGTCGCTGGAGCGGCGTTACACCGCCGGCACGTTCAGCTTCAACTCCGGCAATGGCCGCTGCCCCACCTGCGGCGGCAACGGCTTCGAGCACGTGGAGATGCAATTCCTGTCGGACGTGTACCTGCGCTGCCCGGACTGCAACGGCAAGCGCTATCGCGCCGAAGTGCTGGAGATCCGGCGCGAAGGCGCGAACAGGCGCCGCGCCAGCATCGCGGACGTGCTGGAGATGACCGTCACCGAGGCCCTCGCCTTCTTCGCGGAGTCGAAGGAAGTCGCGTTGCGGCTCGCGCCGCTCGCCGACGTGGGCCTCGAATACGTGAAGCTCGGCCAGCCCGTGCCGACGCTGTCGGGCGGCGAGGCACAGCGGCTGAAACTCGCGGGCCATCTCGCGGCCGCCGGTGGCGTCGCCTCGAGCATCACGCATCACGGCAAGCTGTTCCTGTTCGACGAGCCCACCACCGGCCTGCATTTCGAGGACGTGGCCAAGCTGCTGCGCGCCTTCCGCAAGCTGCTCGCCGCCGGGCATTCGCTGCTCGTCATCGAGCACAACCTCGATCTCATTCGCGCGTCGGACTGGGTCATCGATCTCGGCCCCGAAGGCGGCGACCGCGGTGGGCAGATCGTGTGCGTGGGCACGCCCGCGGAAGTGCGGGCGAACGAGCGCTCGTACACCGGGCAGGCGCTCAAGGTCTATGAGCAGGCGCTGTCGCAGGATGCTCCGCTGGCTGCGGCGATCGGGCGGGTGTCAAAGGCGAGCAGCGCAAGGTCAACGGCCTTTGGCGAGCTCTCGACCTACAGCGGCAACGGGCCGGCGCGCGCCAGAGAAGGCGCCGAAGCGGCCGGGCTCGCCATCGCCGAGCAGCGGGTGCAGCACGGGCGCAGCCTCGCCGCGGCGAAGAACTCCATCGTCATTCACAACGCGCGCGAGCACAACCTCAAGAACATCGACGTGAAGATTCCCCGGGATTGCTTCACGGTGATCACGGGCGTGTCGGGCTCCGGCAAGTCCACGCTCGCATTCGACATTCTTTTCAACGAAGGCCAGCGCCGCTACCTGGAGTCGCTCAACGCCTACGCGCGCCAGTTCGTGCAGCCGGCGGCGCGGCCGGAAGTGGATGCCATCTATGGCATTCCCCCCACGGTTGCCATCGAGCAGAGAACGAGCCGCGGCGGGCGCAAGAGCACCGTGGCCACGCTCACGGAGATCTACCACTTCCTGCGCCTGCTCTATGTGAAGCTCGGCACCCAGCACTGCCCGGATTGCCATGTGCCTATCGAGCCGCAGAGCGCAGCCTCCATCGCTGCCCGGCTGCTCAAGGACTATCGCGGAAGGCGCATCACGCTGCTCGCCCCGCTGGTCGTGGCGCGCAAGGGTTTCTACACCGACCTTGCGAAGTGGGCCGCGAAAAAAGGCTACAAGACGTTGCGCGTGGATGGCGCGGATATCCCCACGAAGCAGTGGCCGCGCCTGTCACGCTTCAAGGAGCACACCATCGAGCTGCCGGTGGCGCAGATCGATGTCGACGCGAAGTCGGACACCGCGCTTCACGAGGCGCTCGCGCGCGCGCTCGATTTCGGCAAGGGCATCGTGCACGTGCTGGGACCGAAGGCCACTGCGCCCGCAGGCAAGATCACGGTGTTCTCCACGAAGCGCGCGTGCCCCTCGTGCGGGCGCAGTTTTTCGGAGCTCGATCCGCGCCTGTTCTCGTTCAACTCCAAACACGGCTGGTGCGAGAGCTGCTTCGGAACCGGCGTCCAGATGACGGGCTTCGACGAAGAGCAGAGCGGCGAGGAAGTGTGGTGGAACGAGTGGTATGAGCACGAGCCCACCGCGTGCACGGCATGCGAGGGGCAGCGGCTGAATCCGGTCGCCATCAACGTTTGCTTCCGTGATCGCAGCATCGCGTCGCTCACCCATGACACCATCGAAAGCGCCGCGAAGTTCTTCTCGAAGCTGAAGCTCAATGCGCGCGAGAAGGAGATCGGCCGCGACCTGCTCGCGGAGATCAAGTCGCGCCTGCGGTTCCTGGATCGCGTAGGCCTGAGCTACCTGTCGCTGGATCGCTCCGCGCCAACGTTGTCGGGTGGCGAGGCGCAGCGCATCCGCCTGGCCGCGCAGCTGGGCTCCAACCTTCAGGGCGTCTGCTACGTGCTGGATGAGCCGACCATCGGCCTGCATCCGCGCGACAACGAAATCCTTCTGGATTCGCTGGCGGAGCTGGCGTCGCACCGGAACACGCTCGTGGTGGTGGAGCACGACGAAGACACGATCCGCCGCGCGGATCACGTGCTGGATCTCGGCCCCGCCGCGGGCGTTCGGGGCGGCGAGGTCGTGGGCGAAGGCAAGGTTGCGGATCTCATCCGCAACCCGCGCTCGACCACCGGCCGGTTCCTGCGCAACCCGCTCACTCACCCCGCGCAGCCCCAGCGTGCTGTCGACAAGCGCACGCTGCAGCTGAAGATCGAGCGCATCGAGCTGCACAACGTGCGCAAGACGGACGTGTGCCTTCCCATCGGCCGACTGGTCGTTGTCACGGGCGTCTCCGGCTCCGGCAAATCCACCGTTGCCCGCGACGTGCTCTATACCAACCTGAAGCACCTCGTTGGCGACGGCGACCGCAATCGCCGCGATGCCAAAGAAGACCCGCGCCAGGGAAACGCCGGCGGGAAAGGCAAATCCGCGCAGGGGCTCATCGGCTGCCGCGCCATCCGCGGCACCGAGCACATCGACCGCGTGCTCGAAGTCGACCAGACGCCCATCGGCAAGACCCCACGCTCATGCCCGGCAACGTACATCGGCTTCTGGGACGAGATCCGCCGCATCTTCGCCAACACGACCGAAGCGAGGATCCGCGGCTACACGGCCAGCCGGTTCAGCTTCAACACCGCGGGCGGCCGCTGCGACGGCTGTGAAGGCCAGGGCGTCAAGACCATCGAGATGAGCTTCCTGCCCGACGTGAAGGTGCTCTGCGACGTCTGCAACGGCCAGCGCTTCAACTCCGAGACGCTCTCTGTCACCTGGCGCGAAAAGAACATCGGCCAAGTGCTCGCGATGAACGTCGACGATGGCGTGGAGTTCTTCCGCGCCCACCCGCGCGTGCATCACGCGCTGAAGCTGCTGCAGGACGTGGGCCTGGGCTACCTCACGCTCGGCCAGCAGAGCCCCACGCTCTCGGGCGGCGAAGCCCAGCGCATCAAGCTCGTCACCGAGCTCGCCAAAGTGCGTGGCGAGGCAGACCGCAACCTGCGCCAGAAGGCCAGGCACACCCTCTATGTGCTGGACGAGCCCACCGTCGGCCTGCACATGGCCGACGTGGAAAAGCTCATCCACGTTCTGCACAGGCTGGTCGATGCCGGCAACAGCGCGGTGGTGGTGGAGCACAACCTCGACGTCATGGCCGAGGCGGACTGGATTCTCGACATGGGCCCCGAAGCCGGCGATGCCGGCGGCGAGGTGGTGGCGGAAGGCACCCCCGCGGCCGTGGCGCGCAAGAAAGCCACTTCTCACACGGGCCGCGTGCTGAGCGACTTCCTGCGCGAGCGGACGAGGCGTGACGCGGCGGCGTGATGCGCGCCGCGTCGAGCGGGGCTAAAGTACGCGGCGTGAGCCACGACCTCGTCTGCTGGAAATGCGGCGCATCCCTCGCCGATTTGAGCCTTCCGCTGCTGCGGACCGATGAGTGCCGCAAATGCCGCGCGCAGCTGCACGTGTGCAAAATGTGCGTGGACTACGACACGCGCGTTGCCCATCAATGCCGGGAGCCCACGGCGGAAGAAGTGAGCGACAAAACGCACGCGAACTTCTGCGGCCACTTCAAGCCGCGCGCCGCCGCTTACACGCCGCCGAACACGGCCGAAGTCGACAAGGCGAAAGCCGAGCTGGAACGCCTTTTCGGCAAGCGATAGACGCGCCGGGCGCGACCGGCACACGCAAAAACAAACGCCCCGGCCAGCACGGCAAGGGCGTTGAATCGGTCGCCGGCGCACGCACCGGACCGCTCCACAAAAATCAGTTCTTGCGCACGCGCTCCGACAGACGATCGAGCAGCTTCGCAAACGGCGTGTTTTTCTGAATCTCGACGCGCAGGTGGCGCACGCCGGTGTCGTTCAGGGTCTCACCGCGGCCGTTGTCGATCTCCAGGTCGCTCGCGCCGAGAATCTCCAGCGTCTCCTCGAGCGTCTTCGGCGAGCGGTGCTCTTTCGCGCGCACGCGGCCCATCGGCTTGTTCCTGCGCGCGGGCGCGCCGCGCCCGGCAGGCCTGGCGGCCAGCGGCTGCGCGGCTTTCGGCGGCGGCTCGCCGACGACGTCCTTATCCTCGTCGAACAGCTTGAACTCTTCGGTCTTCTGCTCCACGTGCCTGCGCTGGAATGCCCCCGTGGCGGCCCTGGTCTCCGCGTCGCTCGCGCGCACTTTCTCGGCTGGGCTGACCGGCACAACCGCCACGCTCGTGAACTCCGAGCGCACGTAGTACGCGACCTGCTTGGCGGAGATGGCATCCGAGAAGAAGCCGAGGCGCAGGCCATACCACTTGCGGCCCTCGCGGCTGCCTTCGACCGTGTACAGCGTGTACGCGCTGAAGATGGCGAGCGGCGGCACCTTGTCGAGCTCCACCGGCGCCACGGACCACTGCAGCTGCACGGCGAACGACACTGGCGCGTTGTCGATGACCGCCTCTTTCAGCGCGCGGCGCGTCTGCGAGTCATCGGGCTTCAGCAGGGAGATTCCAGAATTCGCGTCGTCGGTGACCTTGCCGCTGTCATCCGAGCGGCGCGTCTCGAGCATGCGCAGCACCTGCGTGTCGGACATCGAATCGCGCGCCGGTGTTGCGGCTGGTGGCGCGGCAACGGCCGGCACGCGCGCCGCCGGTGTGGCACCACGCGGCTTCTCGGCCGGAGCCGGGCCACGCGCGCCCTGAACAGGCGCTGACGGAGCGCGCCCCGCCGCTGCGGGCACCGTGCCCTGTGCGACAGCCGGTGCGGGCGAAGCCTTCAAAGCCGGCGCGGGAGCGCGCAGCCCAGGCGGAATGCGCATCTGGCGCGTCTCACCCGTCTCGTCGAGCGAAGCCATGACTTCGCGCACGTTCGAGCCGTCGGTGAGCGCATTCGGAATACTTTTCGCGCCCTTCGCCGGGCTCTGGGGCGCCGGGCGAGCGGGCGCGGCGACAGCGGCGGACCGCTGCGGCTGAGCGGGAGCGCGAGGCGGAACCGGTGCCGTGGGCTGAGCCGCAATCGACACAGGCGCCGGGGCAGCGACGCGAGGCGCAGGACGCGCCGCCTGCGGTGGCGGCGTGGCGGCTACCGGAGCCAGTGCCCTGACAGGAGCTTGCGCGACTGGTGCGTGAGCAGCCTGGGGCGGGCGGGCCTGAGGCGGAGCGTAAGTGAACCGAGTAGTGCCGGTCTGCGTCACTGCAGACTGGGCCATCGCCGTCTTGGCAACGGCGGCGAGCGCTGCTGCCGCCTGGGCAACCGCCTGCAGCATCGGCGCCGCGGCCGCCGCAACTGACGGCTGCGGCGCCGGCTGATAGGTCGGCGCTGCTTGCAGGGTCGGAACTACGAATTCGGCTGCGGCAGGCTGCGACGGCAGCGTCGCCGCACGAGCGGTAACAGGCGGTGTCACCTTGGCAGCAGGCGCGGGCGGCGGCGCCGGCAGCTGCTTCGCGAGCTCGGCGGCAGCGGCGCGGGCACGCAGTTTCTTACCCGGCGCTTCGCCGGCCCATGCTCCCGGGTAAAGATCGCGAATGACGTTGAGCCACTCTTCGGCTTCGGCCAGCGTCGTGAAGTAACCCATGTGCAGCCGGAAGCGCTCGCGATTGTCCTCGCGGCGGCGACTGACGAAAAAAGTGAAGCGCTTGAGCTCGGGCGAGTCCGGGTGAGCCAGCGCCATCGGCGATGTGGATGAAGTGAGATTGATGACGAACGGGCCCGCGCCGGCTTCAGTGCCCGCGGAGACCCCGGCTTCCGGAAGTGGTGCGTGACCGGCCGCCATGCGTGCTTGTGGACTCATACAGTTCCCCGACCCCGTGCCGCCCTGGTAACGGCCACCGATTCCACGAGGGATGCCCTGAACGGATGGGAACTGCTGAAGCACGCGCATGGCGCGGTTCGTGGCAGCCCCGCCGTCGTAGGAGCTCGCTCCTTTAGACCGGTGGCTTTGCGTCCCCGCCTTTCGACGGGTTTGCCCTTTTCACTTTCGAGGCGCCAGTGTCAACGCGTCGCGGATGAGCGTCAAGCACGGTTATGTGCAGACTCTCACACCCGACTGGATTGGCGACAGGCGAGTGGTAATTAGTCTATCCAACACATGACATAACGGAAACCGTATCCAGGCAGCGACAGATTCGGGAGCCAGAAACGGAATAAGTAGTTTCAACTCGTACTAGCGCGTTCGCAGGCGCCACATCCCTGAACACGTCAGAGTCTCTGTGCAATTAGAAGCGCCCGGCCCCCACGAAATGAGAGCGGTAGTACGGGTCGTCGAGATCGCCGTACGAGACCACCTGGCCTGAGTTCGGCGCGTGAATGAAGCGCCCGTCGCCAGCATAAATGCCCACGTGATCCACGCGGCCTTTCGAGCCGCGGAAAAACACGAGATCGCCCGGCGCCAGCTTTGCGCGCTTCACGCGCTCGGCAGCGCGGCGCTGCTCGGCCGCCGTTCGCGGCACGATCAGGCCCATGCGCTCAAAGCTGTAGAAGACGAGACCGCTGCAATCGAAGCCCTTCGGGCTGTCGCCCCCGTAGCGATAGGGCGTGCCGATGAGCCCGGCGGCAATGCTGACGATCTTCTCGCCCGCCGTGAGCTCGAGGTTTTCGGATGGCGCCGCCGCGGCCCGCTCGTGAGGCCCACCGGGTTGCTGGGGCACACGCAACGTCGAGGCGCAGCCGCCCACAATGAACGCCATGAGGAAAACGGCAAGGCCGGTACGCAGGTTCACGAGGCGATCGTAGCTTGCGAACGACTCGAAGGCGATTCGAGATAGCTGCATCTCGAAGGCACGCTGTGCGGCGGGCTTCTAGCCCGCCTCGCGCGCGGCGTCTTCGGCCGGCTGGCCTGCAATCGCGCGCGCCTGAAGCAACTCGGTCACCGCGGTGGTCGCGAGCGGCCGCGCAAGATAGAAGCCCTGCGCAACGTCGCAGTGGCGTTCCTTCAGGAACTCCAGCTGCTCCACCGCCTCGATGCCTTCGGCCACCACGCGCTTGCCGAGCGCATGCGCCATCACGACGATGGTCTCGACCAGCGTGGCCGACTGCGGGTTCTGCGGCACTTCCTCCAGGAACGCGCGGTCGATCTTCACCGTGCCGATGGGGTACTGGCGCAGATAGTTGAGCGAGGAGTAGCCGGTGCCGAAATCGTCCAGCGCGAGGTGCACGCCGATCTGCGACAACCGCACGAGCGCCGCGCCCGCGGCTTCATCCGCGAACACGCTTTCCGTGAGCTCGAGCTCCAGCAGCTGCGGCGGAATGCCGTACTTGTCGAGCGCGCGGCGCACGGCCTTCGGAAACTCCGAGTGCTTCAGCTGCTGGGCCGACACGTTGAGCGCGAGGCGCGGCGGCGCGATGTTCTGGTCGCGCCACTGCGCGAGCTGCGCACACGCGGCATCCAGCACCCAGCCGCCGATGTCGATGATGAGCCCGCTCTCTTCCGCGGCCGGCACGAATTCGCCGGGATATCGCAGCCCATCGCGCGGCGTCTGCCAGCGCAGCAGCGCTTCCAGGCCCGCGAGGCGGCCGTCCGACACGGTGAACTGCGGCTGGTAGAACAGCGAGAACTCGCGTCGCCGCAGCGCGCGATTCAGGCCGGTCTCCGTTGGCGCGGAAGGCTTACCCGACATGTTCAGGTCGAAGAACATCGCGCGGCCGCGGCCCATGTCCTTCGCGCGATACATCGCCGTGTCGGCGTTGCGCATGAGCTCTTCGATGGAATGCCCGTCGTCGGGGAACAACGTGATGCCGATGCTCGCGGCGACGAAGTGATCCTTGCCGCCGATGTTCACGGGCAGCTGCAACGAGTCGATGATGCGTTCGGCCACACTCCGCGCGGCGTCCGGGTCGGCCACGTTGCGCAGGATCACAGTGAATTCGTCGCCGCCCAGGCGCGCGACGGTGTCGCCGTCCTTCACGCACGAGCGCAGGCGTTGCGCCACGATGATGAGCAGCTGGTCGCCCGCCGCATGGCCCACCGTGTCGTTCACGCGCTTGAAGTGGTCGAGATCGATATAGAGCAGCGCGCCGCGGCCGAGGCCCGCAGTGGCAGTCGACAGCTCCTGGTTGAGCCGGTCGAGGAACAACAGCCGGTTCGGCAACGCGGTGAGCGGGTCGTAGTGCGCCTGCCGGTGCAGGCGCTCGTCACGCGCGGTCTTCGACAACGCAATGGCCAGGCGATGAGCGAACTGCCCGCCGCATTCGGCGACGAGCGGATCGGTGCCCGGCGTTTCCCGATAGCCCACCGCGAGTATCGCCTCGACGCGCTCGCCCGGCATCACGGGCCACACCCAGAAGAACTCCGACCCGATCTCGTTCAGCGGCCGCAGGAAACTGTGCCGGTACTCTTCGCAGCGGGTGACGGTGAGGCCGCGCTTCTCGGCGGCCAGCGTCTCGACCATGTCGCCATCGAGCTCCACGCGGCTCACCGGCAGGCCGGTGAGACCGTTGGCGGCCATGAAGATGCGGCCGCGACCCGGCGCATCGGCGTCGCGCAGAGTGATGCCCACGCTGTGACACCGCGTCACCGCCTGCACGCGCTCGAGGATGGACTCCAGCATCTGCTCCAGCTCCGCGGAGCCGAGCAGCAGCTGATCGATCTCGCCCAGCATCTCGAGCGCGCGGAACTGCTCTTCGAGTATCGACGCCGAGCCGTTGAACGCGCGCACCAGGTCGCGCACTTCGTCGGCTGCCGCCACGCTCAGGCGATCGTAGCGGCGCTCCGACAACGCCCGCAGGCCGTGCTCCACGGCCCGGATCGCCGGCACATGCCGGCGCGACAGCCACGCGGCGCCGGCCCATGCCGTCAACAGCGCGGCCAGCAGCATGTAGGGCAGCAGCATCCAGATCGCCGCGGAGCGGCTGAGAAACGGTACGCCTCGACTGAGGGCCACCACGGCCCACGGCACGGTGGTGACGCGCTCGTCGATCAGCGAGAGGCGCGTCAGGACCCCGTGCCATTCCTCGCCTGCGCCCTGCCACGAAAGCGACTGGCTTGCGGAGTCGCGGCCGGTGCCCGATGCCTCGATCTCATGGGCAAACATGCGCCCGGTCTCCGGCAGCAGCGGAATGGTCGACTGCAGAACGACGCCTTCGGCGTCCACCACGACCACGGGAGTGGCGAGCAGGCCGCCGGCCAGGTCTTTCCAGAGCCAGTCCGGCGCGATCTCGAAATACGCGAGCCGCTGGAAGCCTCCGGCCGTGACCGCGCGGGCCAGGAAGATCGACGGTGCCTGCCCGTTGAGGGCTCCCCGCAAAACCACTGTCTGCCCGGCCTCGAGCGCCACGAGTTGCGCCGTGGTCGGCCGGAAGCCGGCCGAGCCGGCGACGAGGCCGCCGTCGGGGTCGACCACCACCGCGGCCTTGAATGCCCGGGAATTGACGATCTGCTGGCGCACGATCGAGCCGTCGTAGCCGACGTCGCGCGCGGAGAGATTCTGCACGAGCGTTTCGGCAGCGCCGACGCGAGAGCGCAGGCTGCGTGCGTAGGCCTGGCTCACGCCGGTGAGCCGGCGCTCCACGGCGTCGGCGTTCGACTGGCCGAGGATGCGTGCGGAAAAGACGGCGAGCAGCGCCACGGGCACGACGGCCGCCGCGGCGAAAACCACGACGATGCGTCGACCCATGCGGCTCGCGAATACCGACTCAGTCATGTCGAGAAGGCGTCTGGCAACGTGCGTCCGGCAATTTATGCGCTGTGGTCCCGGACCGTTGAGCGTCACGTCAACTATTAGTCAAATGTGGCGTGCTCGCAGCGGCGCGAATGTTAACTGGGTCACGGTACACTTCACCTGCATGATGAGACCGGCCTACGTATCCGATCGCGCGCTCCGCCGGGCCACCGCTTGGCTGCTCGCATTCACCGTGCTCTTCATGGTGTACGCGTCGTTGTACCCATTCGACTTCAACGTGTCGCGCCTGGCCCACTTCGGCCCCCGGGAGTGGGCGCGCACGCTCGCCTGGCGCAAGCCCGTGCGATCGGACCTCATCGCCAACCTCATTTTCTACCTGCCGTTCGGGGCGCTCGTCACGTCGATCGCGCCCCGCCGCTGGGGGCTGCTACGGCGTTTCCTGTTCGCGCTCGGCTGCGGCACCGGGTTGTCGCTGCTCATCGAGCTCGCCCAGGGCATGACGGCGAACCGCGACCCCTCTCTGGTGGACGTGATCGTCAATGCCACCAGCGCCGGTCTGGCATCCCTGCTGGCACTCGGCGCGCGCGGCCTCGGCCTGAAGCCCATGTTGCCGGAGCTGCGCACCAGCCGGCCCGACGTCATCGCCGTGCTCATCGTGGGGCTGTGGATCGCCATGCATGCCGCGCCCTTCATGCCCGCCCAGCGTTTCGTGTGGTACTTCACGAACCCCGCGCGCGCGCTCGACTGGCACTGGTCGAGCGGCGCGTTCGCGGGATTCCTGGCGGGCTACCTGCTCGTGGGCGCGGTGCTCAGAAGCCTGCTGCGACCCACCAGCTTCTGGAAGCTGTTCGCGGCGTGCGCGCTGGTGTCGCTGCTGGCGCGCATCGTGTTTCGCGACCAGCGTCTCGCGCTCACGGAATGCGTTGGGTTCCTGCTCGCATTGCCAGTCATCTGGCACATGAACGGCGCGCGCGAGCAAACGGCCTATCGGCTGGCACTGCTGTGGTCCGCGCCTGCGTTCGTGTTCTACGCGCTCGCGCCGTTCGATTTTTCCGGCGCGCCCGAATTCGAGTGGCTCACCATTCCAGCGCTCACCGCGCGACTGAATTCCGGCGAGCCCGGCTTGCTGGAGATTGGCTTCTTCTACACGGGCGCTGTGTGGCTGTTGCGGGAAGCACGGCTGCCATTGCACCGCATAGTGGTGGGCATGCTCACCACGGCGTTGCTCATCGAAGCGGCGCAGGCCTGGGAGCCCAGCCGCAACGCCCAGCTCGTGGCGCCGGCGGTGGTGCTCGTGGCGACCGCGCTAATCTGGGTGCGCGACCGGCTGAGCGTCAGCTCGCGCCGGATTGCGGCTTCGGATTGAGCGGAACGGCCGCGCGCACGGGCTTCGACGCCGCCAGCTGCTGCAAGGCTGGCCAGGTGTAGCGATACACACGGCGCCTGCCGGAGCGCGCAGCCCCCACCATGGCCGCAGCGACAGTGCGCGCCGCAATGCCGCGATAACTCATGCGCGCGCCGGTGAGGAACGGGTTGAGCAGTCGCATGAACGCCATGGCCAGCAGCTCCGCCGGGCGGATGTTCCTGCGCCAACCGAGTAGCAGCCCCGGCTGCATGATGTCGAGCGACGCGAACCCCACGCCTTCCAGCGCCTGCTCCACTTCGCCCTTTACGCGCAGGTAGAAGTGCCTGGAATGCGTGTCGGCGCCTGCCGCGGTGACCACCACGAACCGCTGCGCCCCCGCCGCACGGGCCGCGCGCGCGAATGCCAGCACAAAGTCGTGGTCGACCTGGCGGAACGCCTGCTCGCTGCCGGCCCGCTTCAGGGTGGTGCCGAGGCAGCAGAAGGCCACGTGGCAGGCGGTGCCCTTCAGCTGCGACTCGAGCTTCTCGAACTGCACGATGCGGTTCGCGAGGCGCGAGTGCTCCCGCCCGAGGGGGCGTCGCGAAATGGCGAACACTCGCGCGAAGTCTGGTGCATCCAGCAGACTGTCGAGAACGTATTCCCCCACGAGGCCGCTCGCGCCGGCGAGCAGCGCCACCTTCGGTTCGTTATCAGCCATGACGAAAGAGCTCGATTGTTTGTGTTTGTGAGCGGGCGCAGCTGCGGGCGCAGCGTGAGCTTAGCGACCCATCGGCCACTGCGCTAGGCTGGTTTGCACCCATTTTCGGAACCCTGAAAACCCCCATCTGCATGCACGCGCGAACCGCCCTTCGCATTCTCTTTGGCGTCATCCTCGTGTCGATGATCGTGGTCACTTTGTGGGCGAGCGCTCGCCAGCCCGTGTGGGAGTGGGGCGGGCTCACGCAGGCGCCCGGTAACGGCTGGACCATCGCCACACTGTGCGATGCGTATTTCGGGTTCCTGACGTTCTACGTCTGGGTGGCCTACAAGCAGCGGCGCTGGGGTGCGCGCATCGGCTGGCTCGTCGCCATCCTGCTCCTGGGCAACATGGCCATGTCGGCCTACGTGCTCTTGCAACTTCGTCGGCTGCCGGCGAACGAGCCCATGGCCACGCTACTGACCGCACGCCATGGCTGAGCCGGTACGCAGCGAAGACATCGCGCCCCCGCCCGTACCCACGCGCGGCCGCGTGCGGGCGTTCGTGCAACGGCGGCTCGTCGACCCGATTCTCGATCTGCTGCGGCAGGGCGTTACGCCCGAGAAACTCGCGCTGAGCCTGGCGTTTGGCTTCGGCATCGGCATCATTCCGGTTCTCGGCGTCTCCACCATTCTCTGCACGGTCATCGCCATCGCGCTGCGGCTCAACCTGCCGGCGATCCAGCTCTCGAACTATCTGGCTTCGCCTGCGCAGCTGGCGCTGATCATTCCCTTCGTGCGCGTCGGCGAGCATCTGCTGGGCGTTGCCCCGCAGCCGCTGTCCATCAGCGAAGGCTTCCGTCTCATGGCCATCGGCGCGCTGCACGCGGTGACCGTGCTGTGGGACGCCATCGTGCATGCCGCGCTCGGGTGGATAGTCATCGGCCCCGTGATCATTTACGTGCTGTACCGCTTGTTCAGGCCCGTGCTCGTGCGTGCCGCGCGGTTGCGCCGCTCGCTGGCCGCCACCGTCGCTGGCAAGTCACCATGATCCATAGCCCCGGGTTGCTGCTGCTCGCTGGCACGCTGCTCGTTGCGGCCATCATGTTCGGGCTGTGGCGGCTTGGCATCCGCAATCACAACTTCAGCTACGTGGACATCGGCTGGTCCGCCAACTTCGCCGTTCTCGCCGTGCTCTACGCGCTACTCGCGCCGGGCTACCTGCCACGCCGCGCGCTGATCGCCACCCTGTTCACCGCACACGGCTTGCGGCTCGGGTGGCATCTCGCCAGACGCATCATCGGCGAGCCGGAGGAAGGCCGGTATGTGCAGCTGCGCAAGGAATGGGGAGCCAGCGGCAACCTCAACCTGAAGTTTCTCGGGTTCTTCGAGTTCCAGGCGGCACTCAATGCGTTCCTCACGCTGCCGCTGCTCATCGCGTGCCTCAATCGCGCGCCACAGTTGCATCCGCTGGAGGTCGCCGGCTGCACACTCTTTCTCATCGGCATCGTCGGTGAGAGCGTCGCGGACGAGCAGCTCGCGGCGTTCAAGCGCAAACCCGCGAACCGGGGCGGCGTCTGCGACACCGGCCTCTGGCAGTACTCGCGCCACCCGAATTATTTCTTCGAGTGGCTCATCTGGATCGCCTACGCCGTATTCGCGCTGGCCTCGCCCTGGGGCTGGATCGCCCTGGCGATGCCGGTGCTGATGCTGCATTTCCTGATCAACGTGACGGGGCTGAAGGCCACCGAAGAGCAGGCGCTGCGCACGAAGGGTGAGCCCTATCGCCGCTATCAGGCCCGCACGAGCGGATTCGTACCCTGGTTTCCCAAGAGGATCGAGCAATGAACGCGACTGTTGCAGGCGATGCGCCTCCGAGCTTCTCCATGCGCCTGCTGGAACGGAATCTGGTGCCCGACTGGCTCATCCGCCGCGGCATCCGTTCGATGCTCGCGCAACGCCTGCGCGAGGAAGACATGGGCAACCCCGAAAGCCAGCAGCAGCGCCTGATGGATCTCATCGCGCGCCTCAGGGCGAGCCCCATCGCCATCAACACGAGCGACGCGAACTCGCAGCACTACGAGGTGCCGACGGAGTTCTACCTCAACGTGCTTGGGCCTAACCTGAAGTATTCGTCCTGCTACTACGAGTCGCCCACCGAGCCGCTGCAAGAGGCGGAGGAGCGCATGCTCGCCCTCACCTGCCAGCGCGCGCGCCTGCAGGACGGCGACGCCATCCTGGAGCTGGGGTGCGGCTGGGGCTCCCTGAGCCTGTGGATGGCGAAGCATTACCCCAACTCGCGCATCGTGGCCGTCTCGAATTCGCGCACGCAGAAGCAGTTCATCGACGCCCGCGCGCGCGAGCGGGGCCTGCCCAACCTGGAGATCGTCACCTGCGACATCAACCGCCTCGACCTCTCCGGGCACAAGCTGTTCGACCGCGTGGTCTCGCGTCGAGATGTTCGAGCACATGCGCAACTACGACACGCTGCTCGAGCGCGTGGCCTCGTGGATGAAGCTCAACGCCACGTTGTTCGTACACATCTTCACCCACAAGGAGTACGCCTACCCGTTCGAGGCACGCGACGAAAGCGACTGGATGGCAAAATATTTTTTCACCGGCGGCATCATGCCGAGCGACGACCTGCTGCTGTATTTTCAGCGCGACGTGCGCCTCGTGGACCACTGGCAGGTGCCGGGCACGCACTATCAGCTCACGAGCGAAGCGTGGCTGTCGAACATGGATGCGAAGCGGGCGGAGGTGATGCCCATTCTCGCCAGGGCCTACGGCGCGGACCAGGCCACGCGGTGGTGGGTCTACTGGCGCGTGTTCTTCATGTCCTGCGCTGAGCTGTGGGGCTATGACGGGGGCCGCGAATGGTTCGTCTCGCATTACCTCTTCGAGAAGCGTTAGGATCGCCGCACCGTGAAATCGCGTGACGCATCCTTGGTGGCAGCCTGTGTCGCAGGCTGCATCGCTGCTTGGGCGGCAGCCCCGGCAGCGGCGGTCACCGATGCGGATCGCACGCAGGCCAACCAGGAATTCCGCGAGCTGTTCGACGCAAAACGTTACGCCGAAGCCCTGCCGGTGGCGGAGCGCGTAGTGGCGATGACGGAAGAGCAATACGGCAAGGATGACCGCGCGCTCGTCAATCCGCTCACCAACCTCGGCACCGTTCACTACCGCCTCAAGGACTACCCCGCGGCGGAGAAAGACTACCAGCGCAGCGTCGAGATCCTGGAAGCCACCGCTGGCAACACAGACCGGCAACTCCTGCGCCCACTGCACGGCCTCGGCGCCGCGCATTTCGCGGAAGAAGAATTCGTGGATGCCTCGGTGGCGCTCAAACGCGCCATCGATCTCAGCCGCAACATCGATGGCCTGTTCAACGTCGGGCAGCTGCAGATCCTGGAGCCGCTCATCGCGAGCTACGTCGCGCTCGATCTCACGAGCGAGGCGGAAAAAGAGCAGCAGTACGCGCTGCGCGTAGCCGAGAACGCCTACGGCCGCATGGACGCGCGCATGCTGAAGCCACTCGATCGCTACGGCCGCTGGCTGGAGCAGATCGGCCGCTATGCCAGTGCGCGCCTGCTCTACGCGCGCGCGCTCACCATCGCGGAACAAGCCGGCGGGCGCGGCACGGGCCTCGCAGTCGAGCCGCTGCTCGGCATCGCACGCAGCTATCGGCTGGAGTTCGTCAACGGCGCGGAAGAGACGCCCGCCGGGGGCGACGCTTTCGGCGGCAGCGGCGAGTTGAGCGCCGTGCCCGTGGATGGCGCGCGGCTCAACGCGGATGGCGAGCGTGCCCTGCGCCTGGCGCTTCAGGCCATCGACAAGGGCAAGCCTGTCGACCACCTGAGGCGCGGCGAGACGCTCATCGAGCTCGGGGACTGGTACATGAGCGCCGGCGCGCTGAGCCGCGGCGCGGACATCTATCGTGACGCGTGGAAGGAGCTGACCCATGCGGGCGACACCACGCTGCTCTCGGCGCCACGCCTGCTGGCGTATCGGCCGCCGCCGTCCTCGGTGACACGATCCAGGCTCGATGAAGACGAGTCGGAAGAGCGCTTCGTCGAAGTGCGCTATACAGTGACGAAGGATGGGCGCACCGACAACATCGAGACCGTGCAGAGCGACGCAAGCGAAAGCCTGCAGCGTTCCGTCGTCTCGGCCGTGAAGAAGGCGCGCTATAGCCCGAGATTCGAGAACGGCGAGCCCGTCGAGACCCAGGCCGTCACGCTGCGCGAGCGGGTTCTCGTGAAGGCCAAGCAGCAGGCCAACGCCAGCCCGCCCTCCTAGCCAGCCACCGGCTGCGTCAGGAAGCTTTCGGCACCACCGGCGTGATGGTTGGGTCTGGTGGCGCCGGCGCGGAGCCGGGCACTGCCGGCGGTATCACGGGCGCGGCGTCCACCGTCGCCTCCTCGATCGGCACCGTCTCGATGCCACCGGCATCCGACGACTCCGTCTTTGTTTCGACGATGACCGCCTCGTTACGCGCGAGGCGCATGCCCACCGACTGCTCGGGGAACTGCACGAGGAACTTGGCGGCGGCATCGCGCATGGCGGCGACGGTGGCCTGCTCCAGGGGCTTACCGCTCGACATGCCCTTGGCAAGCGCGTTGCCGTAGCCCGTGAGCGTGAGGCTGTCGACCTTCTCACCGCCCGGTGTGTAGAGGTCGATGCGATAGCGGATGGTGACGGCGTAGTAGCGGCCACCGGTCTCCCGCGCGGTAACGAACGAATACTGCTCGATGCGCGGCTCGAAGATGGCCTTGAGGTCGGGCGCGGCGCGAGCGTCGT
Source organism: uncultured Gammaproteobacteria bacterium (assembly GCA_963837755.1). Lineage (GTDB taxonomy): Bacteria > Pseudomonadota > Gammaproteobacteria > Steroidobacterales > Steroidobacteraceae > JADGHX01. Next base: position 533,643 of record CAWIOP010000001.1, read on the forward strand.
CGATGTCCTTGTATTCCTTGACGTCGCTGAAGGTGTCCTGCAGCACGTCCAGCATCAGGTTCTTGTGCCCTTCGGCCAGCGCCACGTTCCATTCCACGCCCCAGCGCGTCTCGTTGTGCACGAAATTGCGCATCTCGTTGGGGATGACGAGGCCCACGTGCGCGGGCAGCGTGACCACGAGCGGTTTGGGAAGCTTGGCGGCGGGGCGTATCTGGACGCCGCCGCAAGCCGTGAGCGTGACAATGCCCGCGGCGACGGCGATCAGGCGCGCAGGGCGCCCCGGAATGCGCGAGGAAATGCGCGAGGCGCTGCGGGCGGAAGGCGAAGCGGTGCGGAGCATGGCCTCATCCAGTTTCGGCGCTGAGGATTCAACCGGTGATGCCGACGAACGTGCCGTTGTTCTGCTCGCACATCAGCCTCATTAATGCCGAAAAACGGATATTTGTAAACGGCGTCATGCCGGGGCTCTCGGGAAATCCGATGGCGTGGATGCGCACCAGCCGGCGGCCGGCCTTGTCGGGCCGGTTGATGGCGCTGACCGCCTCCAGCGCCCGCTGGATCGAGTCCCCGGTAAATTCGTCGCCCAGCACATACAGGCTCACGCGCTTGTCGATGGCCCAATAGGTGCGGATGGCCTCCTCGATGCCTTCCACCGGGCTCGAGTTGCTGAAGGCGCGCCAGCGCTTCATGCGATCGACGATCTGGTTGCGCTGGGCGGTGGAGTCGGTCAGCCACTGGCCGCGCGTGCCGCCGATCATCACCTTGCCCTCGTCGTCCATGATCTGCATCCCCTTCACCTTCGGGTAGATGCTCAGGATCTCCTGCACGATCGCCTGTGCCTCGCTCCAGTGTCCGCTCGTCATGCTGGCGGAGGTGTCGACGATGAAGACGATGTATTCGCTGTCGATGGGAATGCCGCCGATGGCCTCACTCTTCGGGCGAGCCGCCTGATTCTTCAGCACGCGCTTCATTTCCTCGGTGAGCGTCTGGTAAGCGGAAACGAGCTCCGTCTCCACGATATTGGTGACCGAGGCTTCCTTCCTGCTCGCCGAGAACTGGCCGCTCACATCCGTGAGATCGCCGGCGAGCTGCGCCAGGCGCTGGCGCTCTTTCTGCAGCAGCTCGAGGCGACCCATCAGCTCGCGGTTGAGCTGGTCTGTCTCGCCGCGCAGGGTGTGCAGCTGCTCGTCGAGCAATTGAAGTTGGCCGTTCAACTTCACGCGGCGCTCTTCGATCTGGATCGGCTGGCCGTACTCGGTGAGCACGAGCAGCAGGATGATGGCGCCGAAGCCGCAGCAGATGCAGTCGAGGAACGACAGGCTGAAGATCTCCACCGTGCGGCGCGGCAGCTTCATGGCCAGTCCTTCGACGGCATCAACAGGATGCCCTGGGTGAAGCGCGCGAGCTGCCAGAAGCGGTGCGCGGCGGGCAGGTCGCCTTTCATGGGCAACAGCACGATGTCCACCGGCACTTTGTCCGGCAGCTCGCCGACGGCGTCATCGAACAGGCGGGCGCGCGCGCCGGCATCGATGTATTTGCGCAGGCCCGCGGTCTTGCCCTGCGTGGGCAGGCCGTCGGTGATGAGGATGACCTGGTCCGGCAGCGGGCTCATCTGCTTCACGGCGGCGAACGCATTGATGAGGCTCGTGCCATCCTGCGGCACGATGGCGTTCAGCGCCTCGATGTTGCGCGAGCGGGCGAGCGGGTCGTTCGCGTCCTGCCACTTGCCGGCGGAGCTCGCGAGCACGGCTTCTGCCTTCGTGTTGAAGCCGTAGACCTGGAACTGCGCGCCAGCGGGTAGCTGCGTGACGATCCAGTTCGTGGTGTCGAGGGCCCGGCGCCACTTCGACGCCGCGCGCTTTTTCGCTTCGTCGGAGTTTCGCAGCAGGATCACGTTGACGAGATCCTGGTGCAGCATGCTCGCGGAGCGGTCGAGCAGGATCAGCACGTGCTTGCCGCGCATCTTGATGCCGGTGATGTAACGGCGGTCGCCGCCGGTGTTGCGGAAGGCCTTGATCTCCTGGCCGGCGGCGGCCTTGTCCGTGGCGCCGCCTTCGAGGCGACGCGTGCCTTCTTCCAGCGACTTGATGTCGGCCTTCAGCTTCTCGATGCGCTCGCGGCGCGCAAGACTCGTGGCATCGTACGCGGACATCTGCAGTCGCTGCACCTTGAGGTCGGTGATCAGATTCGTGGCGCGCGCGGCGGCACTGGCCGTTTCGCTCTCGGTCTTTTCCAGCGTGTTGCGCAGGACGACGAGGTTACGCGTGCCGATGAGCACCTCTTCCTCCAGCTTGTTCACCTGCGCGGTGAGGTCGTCGTTGTTGCGAGTCCGGTCGATGCTGCTCTGGGCGCTGATGATCGTATAGAACAGGATGACCGCGCCGAAGCCGCAGCAGATGCAGTCGAGGAACGACAGGCTGAAGATCTCGACGGAGCGGCGGCGGAAACGGGCCATGCTGTTACGCGCCTCAGGCGCCGATGGAGATGAGCGAGAGCTCGATGCCGGGCTCTCCGAGGCGCACCTTGTCGCCAGCGTGAATGCGCACGCGCTCGGCGACTCGCTCGCCGTTGACGAAGGTGCCGTAGTTGCTGTGGTCCACCAGCACGAGCTCATCACCGTTGCGCACGAACGTGCAGTGGCGACGCGAAACGCCCGCGAGGCCGTCGGGTAGCGTGAGCGCCGAAGCGACAGGCGCCAGGCCGACGACCTGCGCCGTGGACGATGCCGCAGCCGGGGCAGCCACGCCTGGCGAGCGGCCCACGATCAGCGGGTTCGTGCCCAACGGAAAAGCGCGACCGTCGAAGAGCACGTGTGAGGGAGGCATGGCGCGGGAGCCGGAGCGGCCGAGCACCTCGCGCGTGACATCGGCACCCAGTGACGGCTGTTCTTTCAATGGCAGCCGACGCAGCAGGCGCACGGGTTCGCCGGCTGGGGCTTCGGGGAGGTCGAGCAGCGACGTGGCCGCCGCCGCGAAACCGTCAGGCGTGGCGATGAGCTCGCAGCCCACGAACTGCTGAAGCATCTCGCGCAGGCCCGGCAACGCCGCCACGGGTTCGGGCAAGACAATCGCCACTTCCGACCCTGCGGGCCGCAGCGAGTGAAGCAACCGAACCAGCTCGCGGTAGATGGGCTGCGCTGCTTCGGCAAACTGGTCGCGGCTCAGGGACACCTCGAACTTCGTGTCGCCGTTAGACACGGCCGCAGTGGTGCTGCCGATTTGCGCAGCCTGCCGCGTCAGCGCAGGCAACGCGTCGAATAACTGCTGCTCGGTATCCGCGTTGGTGAAAGGGTCGAAGCGCGTGCGCTTCACCATGGCCGTGCTGATGTACGTGAGCCACGCTTCATACAACCCGACGAGCCCGCCAGACTCCGACACCACCGCACGCCGTCGCCGGGCCTGGCCGCCACTGTCCACCGCGGCGGCGGCGGCGTGATGCAACCCCAGCTCAAGCACGAGCGCGCCGCGCGCCGTCCTGAGGGAAGCGACCGTCGCTGCGGCAGCGTCGACGAACCCATCTACCGTGAGCCCAAGATTCTGCGCGATGCCGAGCACTTCACCGAGCCCGCCGGCATCCGCACGCACCGGCACGGCGATCCACACACGCTCGCCTGCGAGCGGCGGATGCGTCGCAAGGTGCCGCGACAACTCTGCCGCCACCAGCGCAAACGAGCGCTCGGTGGCCCCGGAGCGAGACGCCACCACACTCATGTGCCTCGAAGACGTGGACCGCGGCTGCCGGCGCAGCGCATGCCATGCATTCGTCCCCGGCGCCTCCGCGCTGCTGCCATCGAAAATGACGCTGGGCGCGCTCACGAGCACGGCGCCACCGCGCGCCAGCGCAACGTTACGATCGTTCAGCTCGATGACGAGTGGCTTCACGCGCTGCCCAGCTTCAGATATCCACGGGGAAACTGATGTTGTTGTCCGCGGACTCTTTCGGATCCGGCACGATGGTCGGATCGTCCACGATGGTTGCGGACTCCTCGGCCTTCGACGCCGCGTTCTGCGCGCCCGCGCGCAACGCGATGAATAGCGACGCCAGCACGCACGCGACCAGCACGATGACGGCCCATCCAGACGGCAGCGTACGTCGCACCGGCAACTCCAGATTTCTCATGGGAGCACCTCCTCCACCATTTGGCCGACCCGTAATCACTCGGCGTACCGCGCCAGGCGGAAGCCGAGTGTCTGGCCCGGTTCCGCCCCGGCGTCGCGCCACGCGAAGCGCAGCTCGCCTACTACGCCGGTCTTCCAGTTCGCGCCGCGCACGATGTGCAGCGCCGCCTGGTCCGGCCCGAGCGGATCGGTGGTCGCGGCCGGGTCGACGAACGACAGATAGTAGTCGTTCACCCACTCCGACACGTTGCCGCCGAGATCGTGCAGGCCGAGCGGCGACGGCTGGAATTTGCCCACCGGAGCCACGACGGCGTAATCGTCACGGTAACCGTCGAGCTGCGCTTCGAGCTGACCGCCCGTCTCGTTGCCCGCAAGGTTGCCGGTCTGCGCCTGTACCGGCAACGCATCGCCCCACGGAAAGCGGCGCACCTTGCCGGGGCCGGAATAGCGCGCGGCGTACTCCCACTCCGCCTCGGTGGGCAGGCGATAGCCGATGGTCACGGGCTTCTTCAACACGAATTTGCCGCCACCCTGCTCATACGCAGGCGGCAGACCCTCGCGCTCCGAGAGCCAGTTGCAGAAGGCAGCGGCATCGTTCCAGCTCACCTGCACGACGGGCTGCGCATCGAGGTCGAACGACTTGCTCTCGATGTGACCGGAAACGTGCTCGGGACGAAACGCGCGGAAGTCGGCGTTCGTGACTTCCGTGACGCCAATGTAGAACGGCCGCTTCAGTGTGACGGGGCGCAACCCTTCGTTCGGGCGCCGTCCCTGCTCACGCCGTTCGCTGCCCATCATGAACGTTCCGCCAGGCACGAGCCGCAGCACGTAGTCCGACTTCGTGCTGATGGTGGGCGCGGACTCCTGCAACGCCGCCCCGCGATCCGCAGAAATGAGTTTGTACTCCACCAGCCGCTCGAGGCCGAGCGCGGGCGTCACCGTGCCGGTGTAAGTGACGAAGCCTTCCTTGCGCACCTCGATGAGATGCTCGATGGCGCTGAGCTGCAGCGACTGCGGCGTGTTGCCGCGTGACTTGCCGTCGATGAAGAGCTCCGCTTCCTCGGGCTGGCCCTTCACCGTGACGCCCGCGACGATCGCCTGCAGCTTCGCGTCCAGCGCGAGCTTCTTGCCGGGCTCGGCGAACACGGTCTTCGTCCAGTTGGCATGGCCGGGCAGAGTGGCGACAATCTCGTGATTGATGCTCGCGGGGAGGTCTACCGTGAGCGGCGTGCGGCCACGATAGGTGCCGGCGATGGTGATCTCCGCACCGGATGGGTTCGAGCGCAGCGTGAGCTGCGCGTCCGGCAGGCCGAGCGTGATGGGGCCGATTGCGAGCGTCTCCCCCGCTTTCACCACCACGCTGCTTTCCCACGTTTTCAGGTTCGGCGCGGTGATGGTGACGCGACGTACGCCGGAGTACGCCTCGATGGACGCGGGTGCGCGGCCACCTTCATTGCCATCGACGCTGACGAGCGCGCCTTCGGGAACCGCGGTGACCTTGATGGTGCCCCACGACGGTTGCAGCGTGGCCTTCAGGTCTTGCCGCGCGCCGCCGCCTTCGATGTCGAGGCTCGCCACGTGATCGAGATAGCGCGGCGCGCGCAGCGTGACGGTGCGCCGGCCCGGCTGCACGACGACTTCGCCCGGTGCCTTGCCTGCTTCCACTCCATCAACGATGACGGCCGCGGCGACACCGTCTGTGTCCACGCGCAGCTTGCCCGGCAGCTTCGCGAGCCTCAGCCGGGCGAGCGATTCCTTCTCGCGCTCGACCGTGACACTGACCTGCGCGGGGTAGTAACCCTCTCGCTCCGCACGCACCACGTGATCGCCCGCGAGCATGTGAAGCGAGCCGCCGCTGCGAAACGAAAGAAACGTGCCGGGCGTGCTCACCCTGGCATCTTCCGGCCGCACGTCGACCTCGACCGTCTGGAGCATCGAAATGAGCAGCGTGATGAGCACCAGCGCGGCAAGCGATACCGCGATGGCAACGACTGCTTTTTGAGGCAGCGGCTTGCGGGGCGCCGACGCCGCGCGCCTGCCGCGTTCCGCGGTGAGCACCGCGGCGGCGGGCCGCGAGCCCAGCACCGAAGGCAGGGCGCGAATCTCAATGTCTTCATCGCCGGCATCCACATCGACCGCGGCCACGGTGGCCACGGGCGGAATCGTCTGGTTGCCCACGAGATGCTGAACGTCGAGACGCAGGCGGGTGCGCGAATCGTCGAGCACCACCACCTGCGCTTCGCCGACGGACAGCACGTCGTCTTTGTGCAGCTCGCGCGGTCCCGTGAGGGGCCGGCCATCCAGGAGCACGGAGGTGCCGGGCGTCGCTACGCCGGGCGTGGGCACGGCGAACCAGTCTGCCTCGCGTCGTTCGATGATGAGGGAAATGCCTGCCCGGGCGCCCGGGACGATGATTTCCGCCCGATCGGGCCCACCGTCGCCCCCAATGGACACGGAAGTACCCAGCGTGCGCTCGCCCGCAGGCTCCCTTACCCGGACGTGCGCGTATGCACCCGGCTTGCTTGCAGCAGCGTCATTCATGGGACGATTTTGACCCGGTCAGCCTAGATCGGTTCGACGCAGCTCACGCTAATGGTTTGTACGTCGCGACCTGGCGCGATCGTGACATCCCTACGGACGTCGCGGAACCCCGGACGCGTCCCGACCACCGTGTATTTACCCGGCTTCAGCTCGATCTCCCGCTTGGAGAACGTGCCGAAGGTGCCCACCCGCTGGATCTGAACCTGTGTGGCGTTGTCCGAGACCATCTCCAGCCGCACCGGCACGTCGAACTCCGGCAGCAGAATCTGCAGCCGGGCAATCTGCGAGCGCAGCACCGGGCCGCTCGGGTTTGCGGCCGCTGCCCGTCTCAGCAGGGCGTCAGCTTCCACGCGCACCGACTCCGCGGCGAGGCGCTCGGGGCGGTCGATGAGCCCCTGCAAGGCGCTGGCAAGGTCGGCGCGCGCGGCCGCACGGGCCTTGCCCTGCTGCGCGAAGACGAGCGAGGGGTCGACCTTGAGAGCGGCGTCGTATTCATTGAAGGCCTCGGTCCAGCGCTCCTCGGCTTCGAGCGCAGCCGCGCGCTGGCGAGTGCTGGCGTAGCCGCGCGCGCTCAACGCCGCGCCCACACGCTGCAGGCCGGTTTGCGCCTCAGTGCCCGAGGGACGCAAGCCCCGGGCCTTTTCGAAGGCCGTGCGCGCTTCGTCGAGACGGCCCGCGCCGAGCGCGGCGAACCCGGTGCCCACCGCTTTGGCGTAGGAATCCTGCCCGAATGCCGCGTGGGCGCGGTCGAGGCCGGCCCGCGCCTTCACATTGCCCGGATCGAGCGAAAGGGCCTGGCTGTAGTCCTGAACGGCGCGCGCGTAGTCCTTCGCGGCCTCGGCATTCTCGCCGTCGGCGAGCAGCGGCAGCACGCCGCCGAGACTGCGCACTCTCTGCAGCCCTTCGGTGGCGCGGCGATTGTTCGGGTCGATGCGGCGCGCGGATTCGTAGGCCTGGCGGGAGAGCTCGGCCTGGCCGGCGGCGAGGGCGCGATCGCCTGTGGCGAGTTGCGTCGCCAGGTTCTGGGCGGCGCGCGATTCGACGCTGCCGAGCAGGCGCAGCGCTTCATTCAACCGTTCCTCGGCGAGGCTGAGGCTGCCGGCATCGTGCGCGCCGACAGACTCCGCGGCGCGTGTCTTGGCGGCGGCGAAATCGGCGCCACCCCACACCCCGGCGCCGCGCGCGTCCAGGGCGGCGAGGCGCTGGTCGAAGGCGGCGCGATTCTGCTTCAGGCGATCTTCGCGACTGGCCGTGGCCGTCGCTTCAGGCTCGGGCAGTACGCCAGCCCGCCCTGACGCGGAGCTGCTGTCAGGCACGCCGGTAGAGGATGGGGTGGGGACTGAGCCAGGAACGGCGTTCGCGACCGCGCCCGGCGTCGACTCAGCGGTCGCCGCTGCGGGGGCGGAAGTTGGCGGCGTACGCAACGAGGTGGACAGGTCGGTGCCGTAACGAGGCAGCACCACGAACACCGCGATCGCGGCGGCTGCAAGCGCCGACATCAGCACCCAGGGCCAACTGCGGCGACGGGGAGCCTCGGCGGAGCGAAGTTGATGCGCTGCTCGCCCGACTATCTGCACCCGCAGATCGTCCCAGTGAGGCGCTTCGTCGTGCACCGAACCGAGCTCGGGGGCGGCGTCCCGCATGGCCTCGGCCGCCGCGGCGATGCGCTGGGCCTCATCCGGCGAGCCCCCGGCACGCGCCTCCGTCACCCGCACCGGCTCGGCCGCCAACACTTCGATGGCATTGGTGTCCCTCACAGCCGGCTGAGTGGGGTTCGCGGCACGGGCACCCGGCCCACCAAGGCCAACGGTGGTGTCATCGGAAGCACGCGCGGCTTCCGCTGCCGGGAGCACGGAAGCATCGCGCCGCATTGCGGGCGGCGGGCTATCGGCGCCCGCGCCTGCGATGGCGTCAAATTCGAACGTCAGGGTGTCGTTGAGTGCGGCGTCGAGCTCGTCGATCACCTCGCGCATCGAGCGTGGCCGCAGCGCCGGGCGCTTCGACAGCATGCGCATCACCAGCGCGCCGAGCTGAGGCGGCATGAGGCGCGCCGGCTTGATCTGCGGCACCGGCTCTTCCAGCACCCGCTTCACCTCGAACCGCGGGTAGTACGGCGGATAGCCAGACAGCAGTTCGTACGCCAGCGCTCCCAACCCGTAAATGTCGTCGGCGAACGCGGGCGGATCTCCACGCAACTGTTCAGGGCTTGCGGTGAACGGCGACAAGCCGGGCCGCGCAACATCCCCATTGGGCAGCCCCGGCGCCGATGCAATGCCGAAGTCTGTGACGCGCACTCGCCCGCGCGCATCGAACAGCACGTTGCCGGGCTTCAAGTCCCGATGAATGACGCCCTGCTCGTGCGCATATTCGAGTGCCTGGGCGATATCGATGAGCACGGGCACAACGTCCAGGTAGCCGGCCCCGCGCAGCTTGCGCAGGTCCCCACCGGTTGCCAGCTCCATGGGCAGCGCGGCGAAGTCGCCATCCCGGTAGGGCTGTTGCATCTTGAGGATGTAGGGATGTTCGAGCCGGGCGCCAATGGCGTGCTCACGAACGAGCCCCGCCCATGCCGCCTCGTTGCGGGCGTCCGACGGGCTCAGGACCTTGAGCGCAACTTCGACTCCCGCGACCTCATCACGGGCACGCCAGACTTCCGCCTGGCCGCCGGCTCCCAGCTTCTCCAGCAGCGTGTAGCGCGTCGACAGGGTTCGTCCAGCGTTGGCAGCGGCAGCCTCGGTCATGGCCTCACAGGAGTGCTCGGGTCGGGATTCTCAACGGCAACGTGAACGGGAGCCTTCGGGTCCGCCGCCCTGGGCGTGCTCGCAGGCGTTGCCGTAGTCGCAGGAGTCGTGCCCGGGCCGGCCGGAGTCGTGGAGGTGGTCGAGATGCCCCCGGTTTCCTCTACGTATAGCTTATGCAGCAGCTCGCGCCACTCCTTGTATTGTTCGTCGGCCGTGCCCGTGAGGCGCAGCGTGCGCCCTTCGACGTCGACCACCTGCGGCTGCACCTCGCTCTGGAATGTCTCCGACAATTCCTTGAGCGCCTGCGCGTGCACCTTCGCGTCCGAATATTTCTTGAGCCCTGACAGCACGGCCGCGGTGCCGCCGATGGCGCCCGCCGTGCGCGCCGCATTCTCGATGCGGCGGCAGTTGTAGTCCGTGGATGCGCACTGGCCCGGCACGAACACGCTGGCGAGCACGGCCGCCGCGCCGAGAATCGTGCGCGTGCGCGCCTTGTTGCGATCCCGCGATTCCTTCTCGATCTCATCGAAGCTCGAGCGGCGCCAGCTGCCGTACGAGTCTTTCATCGAGTCGGAGAAGTTCGCGTAGTAGCCGTTCACCGTGTCGATGACGGCGCCATCGCGCTCGCGGATGCGCTCGATGCGCGTGGTGTAAGGGTCGTCTTTCGCCGGCAGGCGCGTGACGGTCATCATGCCCTTCGCGTCTTTCACCACGTAGCCGTCCATCGCCTTCGGCGCGAGATCCTGCGCGAAGCGCAGCTCGGTGACGCTACGAATCTCACGGCGGCTGGCGGCCTGCAGCGCATCGCGCGCGGCCACCATGTCGTTGGCGATCTGCGAGTAGACGTTCTGGAACGGGTCGCGTGCGCGCAGCGAGGCGTCGGTCTTGTACGAGCCCGTGTCCGCGAGGCTTTCGTAGCGCTTCTTCGTGATCCACTGCCGGCCGGTGGAGTCCTGCACGGAGACTTCCACCATGAGCTTCGCGCCGGTGGATTCGACAATCTTGCCCGTGACGCTGACGTCGACGAACTCGACATTCGAAGGCACCACGCGCACCGCGCCCCACTGGCCCGAAGACTCCAGCGTGGAGCGCAGCAGGGTGGGAATGAAGCGCGCCTCGGCCTTGCGGATGTCGGGGTAGACGCGCTGCTTGGCGAGCTTGTCGGTGTCCTTCAGCTGCTCTTCCGTGATGTTGACGTCGAACTCGTGCAGGCCGACATCGAGCAGCTCATCTGCGGGGATCTGGACCTTCGCCTGGACGGCATTGACCTTGGGCAGGGGCTTGGTCTCATTGACCATGCAACCGCCCAACTGCACCAGGAGCCCGACGCTCACGAGCCCGATTAACGCTCGCCTGAACATATCAACCACCTTCAGTCCTGCGCTCACCCTGGTGCAAACCTCAGGGCGAAGCCACACGGACGCGTGCCGCGCGCCCACGGCCCTCACTTCGCGTTTTTCTTGTACTCGATGTATTCCTTCCACAGCTTCTCTTTGAGCTCTGGATCGGTTTCCTGCTCGGCCGCCTTGCGCAGGCGGCGGGCCACGACGTCATCGTCGCTGCCATCGGGAATCTCGGCAGCGCCGGCACCGGAGCCCTGCGCGCCGCCGCCGGAGGCATTGCCGCTGTCGGCCTTGCGCTCCTTGTCGGACTTCAGGTCGCCGGGGCGGCTCGACTTACCGTCCTTGCCATCCGGGCCTTCGTCGCCGGCCGAACCGCCGGAGGCGAGGTCGCCCTCTTGCTTCGAATCGGTGGTCGATTCCGCATCCGCCGTGCCTGCGCCGGCACTGGCCGTCGCAGCGTTTCGCGCGTCACGCTCCTGCGCGTTCTTCTCCTGCTCCTTGCGAATTTCACGGTCGAAAGTTCCAAGCGTGTCGTCGAGACGTTTGTCGATGGCGCCGCGGCGCTCGTCGGGCGTCTGCGCACGGCCCGTGTCGGCCGAGCCGGAAGCGCCACCGCCACCCTGCCGCGTGCCGGACTGCGGAGCCGCGCTGCCGCTGGATGATTTGCCACCCCCCGAATCTGTGCCCGAAGACGGCATCGACGCAGTAGTGCCTGAAGACGTCGAAGGCACGGACGGTGCGGATGTGCCCGGCATCGGTGAGCCCGGCATGGGCGATGACGTGGTGCCGCCAGGCAGTGAGGGCGTGGAGCCCGGCGAGGGTGAGGGCACAGATGGAACGGGCGAGCCGTCCGTTCCCGGCATGCCGCCACTCGGGCTGCCAGAAGGGCTCGGCGCCGACGGCGCACCGCTGCCGCCGGAGCTTGTCTTGCAGCCGCTCGCGACGAGCACGGCGCTGATGGCTACTGTCCACAGCGGAACCAGCAGCGATCCACGCGCGAAGCGGGCGTGTGCCCGAGACTTTCCGAAACTCGCGCCGCGGCCCGCGTTCATTGCTGGATACCTGGCGTGCCGGCGATTGGGCTGCCGCTCGCGGGCGCGTCGCCTTCGGTAAAGAAACTGCGCAGCTGGTCTGCCATGCGATTGCACGCGGCGCTCTGCACGCGCGCGATGAACGGCAACGGCACGACGGCGCCGATGATTGCGGACGTGCCCGTGACATTGGTGCCCACACTGCCCGCGGACTTGGCCTGCCTCAGATCCCACACCGTGGCTTCGTATGCGGATTCTTTTTCCCACCAGCCAAAGCCGATGCAACCGGCCGCGCCAGGCGCCGCGCCACAGGCGATGCTGCCGCCACCATCGGTCTTCTGCGTGCTGCCGTCGAGCCAGACGACATAACGCACGCCGGACGCTGCGACTTTTTCGCTGACGCCCGGGCGCGTCAGTAACGCAGCGACCGCTTCGGGCTTCGCCGGCGCGGTGCCGGGCTCGAACCAGGGAAACATCTTGTCGACGAAATCATTGTTGCCGTGAACGGCGATCTCGCCCTTGCCGCCCCGTAGCTCGTCGCTCACGCAATCCATGAAGCCCTCTTCGGCGCCGGCGCCTTCCACCTGCGGTTTCGCGAGAATCACCACGGCTTCGCCCTTGGCGATGTGCGTGGGCATTTCACGCGACTCTTCCACTCGCGACTGCATGCAACCCGAGAGACCAGCGGCCATTGCAAGCACCAGGGGCACGACCGATGCGAGCGAAGCGGTGGTGCAAGACCCGACGTCGTGGGCGTTCATGGTGATGTCCCTGCGGAGTGTTGCCGGTGAGCGGTGATCACGGGGCTGTGCGCCGAGTATGCCACCGACGCGCCCGACGTATGACCGCCGCTCGCATGGCCGGGTTCCCAGGCGTCGGCAGGCTGCGACCGGGCGCGCCGCAGTTCGCTTACAGCTCGAGCTGAAGTTGACTCGACTGCGACCCGGGCTGACGAAAGTGAGTGGTCTCGAGCGCGAGCGCGCGCGAAGAATCCAGACCGAGCCGGCGGCAGGCGAGCTTGAACCGGGTGCGCAGCAGCTGCGCGTAGGGGCCGGTGCCCTTCATGCGCGTACCAAAATTCGGATCGTTGTCGCGGCCGCCGCGCGCGTCGCGCACGAGCGACATGACATGGCTCGCACGCTGCGGATAGTGCTGCTCCAGCCATTCGCGAAACAGGTCTTTCACTTCGTACGGCAAACGCAACAGCACGTAGCCGGCCATGCGCGCGCCCGCCTCGGCCGCGGCTTCCAGGATGCTCTCGGTCTCGTGATCGGTGATGGCCGGCACCACGGGCGCCACCAGCACGCCCACTGGAATGCCCGCGCCCGAGAGCTCGCGAATGACTTTCAGGCGCGCCTGTGGAGAGGCAGCGCGCGGCTCGAGCGTGCGCTTGACCCCTGCATCGAGCGTGGTGAGGCTCACGACGACGCTGGTGAGGTTGTCCCGCGCAAGATCCGCCAGGAGATCGATGTCCCGCGCCACCAGGACACCTTTGGTAACGATTGACACGGGGTGCCTGCATTTGGCCAGCACCGAGAGGATCGACCGTGTGACCTGCATGCGACGCTCGATGGGCTGGTAAGGGTCTGTGTTGGCGCCGAGCATGATCGGCTTGCACACGTAGCGCGCGCGGGACAGCTCCTGCTCCAGCAGCCTCGCGGCGTCCGCCTTGTAGAAGAGCTTCGTCTCGAAATCGAGACCGGGCGACAGGCCCATGTAGGCGTGGCTCGGCCGCGCGTAACAATAAATGCATCCATGTTCGCATCCCCGGTACGGATTGATCGACTGCTCGAAGCCGATGTCCGGGGAATCGTTGGTGCTGATGACGCGCTTCGCGCGCTCCGGCTGGACGCTCGTGGCGATGCTGTCCGGCGCCTCTTCGCGAGCCCACCCGTCGTCCACGGCTTCGATGCCCGTACGGTCGAAGCGGCCCGCTGGATTCGAGAGCGAGCCGCGACCCTTCAGAGCATTCTTGCCGAGGATTGCGCGTGACACGGACGGTACTGTACGCGCATACAGTCCCGGTGGTAAAGGCCGCGCGCCCGGCGACTCAAAGCTCAGTGATGACGAGGGAATTCCTTCATACGGCGCAGCTCCGGGAAGAGCCGCATGTACACGGCCACTACCGCGAGCGTGGCCAGGCCTCCCAACAGCACGGAAGGCACCAGGCCCAGCGCCTTGGCCGCCAGTCCCGACTCGAACTCACCGAGCTCGTTCGAAGCGCCGATGAACATGGAGCTCACGGCGCTGACACGGCCGCGAATCGCGTCCGGCGTTTCCAGCTGCACGAGCAGGTGACGCACGAACACGCTGATCATGTCGCCCGCGCCCAGCAGGAAGAGCGCTCCGAGCGACAGCCAGAACACGGTCGAGATGCCGAAGACGATGGTGGCGCACACCGAACAGCGCGACGCCGGCAGAACATCCAGCGACCGACGTTGCGCTGGATCGGGCGAGAACGCGAGCACCGCTGCAATGAGTGCCGCGCCCACGCCCGGCGCCGCGCGCAGCATGCCGTAAGCCCACCGGCCCCACATGCAGCACGTCACTCGCGTAGATGGGCAACATCGCCGTGGCGCCGCCGAACAGCACCGCGAACAGGTCGAGCGAGATCGCGCCGAGCACCGTGCGACGGCGCAAGACGAAGCGCAGGCCTTCGAGCAGATCGCCGAAGCGAAACGCTTCCGGCATCGCGTTCGCGCTCACCGGTTTGATGGTGAGCATGAGCGACACCACCACGAGCAACAACGCAGCGACTGCGATGTACGCCGCTTGCGCGCCCCACAGCAGCAGCACACCGCTCAGCGCGGGCCCGATGATCACGCCAGACTGGAACAGCGTGGAATTCACGGCCACCGCGCTCGGGAAACGCCGCGCGCGGCACGAGATTCGGCGTGATGGCCTGGCCCGCAGGCATCCAGAACGCACGGCCTGCGCCGAAGAAGGTCATTGCCAGAAAGATGGGCCAGACGACCTTGATGCCCGACATGGTGAACCACAGCAGCACCGCCGCGCACGTGGCTTCAACCGAGTAGGCGCAGATGAGCACCATGCGACGGTCGAAGCGATCCGCCACCTGGCCGGCCGGCAGCACGCACAACACGAACGGCAGGAACTGGGCGAGGCCCACGAACGCGAGCGCCAGCGGATCGTGCGTGAGCTGGTAGAGCTGATAACCCACCGCCGCGCCGAGAATCTGCCACGACAGCGTCGCGCAGAAGCGCGCCAGCGCGTAGACGGCGAAGTCTCGGTGCTGAAGTGCAGCCAGCGCGGAAAGACGCTGCGCGGGGACAGCCGGGGACACGCCGGTCATGCAGACCGCGCAGGGTGAGGGTCGATCATCGATGTGGCGAGCTTACCAGCCCGCCGCGAATGACACGCGATCGCTCGACCGTGAGCGCTTCCCAAGCCGGTTGAAATTGTTTCATCATCCCGGCCCTCAGGCGGAATCAGGCGCGATGAAAATTACAATGCACGCTCCTATCTACTTCTCGCGGCTCGCGTGGCTGTGTCTGGCAGCAGCTCTGGCGAGCTGCGCGCCTCAGGCACAGCGGGTGCCTGTGCCCACCGGCCCGAGCGCGGCGGATATTGCGTTCGAATCGCTGTCGCGCCGGTACTTCGACGAGGTGCTCGCGCTCACGCCGGTGGCCGCCACGGCACTCGGCGACCATCGTTACGACGACAAGCTCGACGACGTGGGCGCCGCCGGCCGCGAACGCAGGCTGGCGCTGGAGCGCGAGATGCTCGGGGCGGTCCAGGCGCTGGAGCCCGCGCAGCTCTCGCGCGCACATCAGGTGGATGCGCGGCTTCTCGCGAGCCAGCTCGAGTTCGATGCGTGGCGTATCGAGGAATTGCAGGACTGGCGCTGGGATCCACTGGTCTACACCAACCTCGCCGGAAACAGCGTGTATACCCTGCTCGCGCGCGATTTCGCGCCGCTGCCAGAGCGTCTGCGTAACGCGCGCTCGCGGCTGAGTGAGCTGCCCCGCCTGCTTGCGCAGGTGCGCGAATCGCTCGACCCCGCCCGCGTTCCGAAGATTCACGCGGAGACCGCCGCAAAACAGAACGGCGGCCTGCTGTCGCTCATCGACGAGCTCGTGGTGCCGAACTCGAGTGCGCTGCCCGAAGACGAGCAGGCGCAGCTCAAGAGCACCATCGATAAGGCCCGCAAGGCGGTTTCACAGCACCAGATCTGGCTCGACAAGCGGCTGGTGCCCGAAGCAAGAGGCGACTTCCGAATTGGCGCCACGCTGTACGACAGGAAGTTGGCCTTCGCTCTCGATTCGCCGCTATCGCGCCAGCAGATTCGCGAGCGCGCGGAACGCGAGCTGGCGAGCACGCGCGCGCAGATGTACGAGATTGCGCGCACGGTGCTCAGCGGCCGCGAAGGCGCCCCGCCCACGCCAGACGCGCCAGACGGGGACACACGGCAGAACGCCATCGTTGCGGCACTGGAGCTTGCGTACGCAGAGCGCCCGCCGCGTGCCGAAGTGTTCGACGCCGCACGCCGGGCCTACGACAGCGCACTAGCCTTCGTGCGCGCGAAAGACTTCGTCACGGTGTACGACGACCCGCTCGAAATCATTCCCATGCCGGAATTCCAGCGCGGCGTGGCGCTGGCGTATTGCGACTCGCCGGGCCCACTCGACAAGGGACAGAAGACGTTCTACGCCGTCTCGCCCATCCCCGACGAGTGGACCGACAAGCAGGTGGAGTCCTTCCTGCGCGAATACAATTCGCGCTCCATCCACAACCTCACCATTCATGAGGCGATGCCGGGGCACTACCTGCAGCTCATGCATTCCAACCGTTACGACTCCCCGCTGCGCGCAGCGCTGGGGTCGGGCCCGTTCATCGAAGGGTGGGCGGTATACATGGAGCGCGTGATGGTGGAACAGGGTTACCTCGACGGCGACCCGCTCATGCATCTCGTGCAGCTCAAGTGGTATCTGCGCACCATCGCCAACGCCATTCTCGACCAGGGTGTGCACGTCGACGGCATGTCGCGCGAGGACGCCATGCGCCTCATGACTCGCGACACATTTCAGGAAGAGCGTGAGGCGTCGGCCAAGTGGGTGCGCGCGCAGCTGAGCTCCGCGCAGCTGCCCACCTACTTCGTGGGCGTGCAGGAGCACCTGGCCCTGCGTGCGGAGGCAGAGCAGCGCTGGGGCAAGCAGTTCACGCTGAAACGCTACAACGACCAGGTGTTGTCATACGGCTCACCCCCGGTGCGCTACGTGCGCGATCTGATTTTCGACCTGCCGATCGGCCAGTAGCGGCGTCGACGGCAACTGGCGCGCGTGCCGGCTTTACGGCCGGCCGTTTCTTTTGCGCAGGCGCTGTACGAGCCCCGTGCTGCGCTCTTTCACCTGCACAAGCCAGCGCTTCGCCCACGCGAACTCGATGGCAAGAATGCCGAGGCCCGCAGGAATGACGATGAAAGCAGGGCCGGGCAGCACGATCATGGCGACGCCCAGGCACAGCACGCTGAACCCCACCACCGTGATCGTGATGCGCCGGGCCCATTTGTAGGTGATGACGAGTGGATGTGCGGGGTGAAGCATGCTCACAGGCCAGGTTCGAGTAGCGTTTGAGGTGTGAAGTTCCACGTCTGAACGAAGCAACCTCCGTGCCGGCACACCAGGTTCAGCGGGAGGCTGCGAACTCCGCAATGTGTCGCGCGACTGTGTCCGGGTCTTCAAGGTGCATCATGTGGCCTGCGCCCCGCATGTGCACGATACGCAGGTTGCGATACAGGGAGTGAAAGTATTCCGCGTCGCCGTCCGGGCTGATGCGGGGAAGGATATCGGATCGCTCACCCAGGAACAGCAGCACGGGCGCCTCGATGCGCCGCCAGCACGCCTCGGCCTCTTCGCGCCGGAACAGCATGGCGCTCACGTTGCGGTGACGGGGATCGAACGCCATCGTAACGCCCTCGCCGGGGCCGTCCGGCCGGGTCCACGCGCGAGCCATGAAGACGGCGCGCTCGCGCGTCATGCCTGGGTGTCGGGTGAGCAGGAAGTTCACTACGGACTCGATAGACGCGTAGCGCCGCGACTGCACGGGTTGCTTCAGCTGGTCGAGCCACTCCACATAGCGTGCCGGCGCATCCTCGGGCGACGAGCGCTTCAGGCCGATGCCTTCGAGGTTGGCGAGCCACTGCACGCGTTGCGGGCGAATGCCCGCGTACATCGAAGCCACGTTGCCGCCCATGCTGTGGGCGACGAGCCGCGCAGGAGCGGCGGGGCACGCGAGGTCGAGCAGGGCGTCGAGATCGGCAATGTAGTCGGCAAACCAGTAGCCATCCGTCGGCCATTCCGTGCCGCCGAAGCCGCGCCAATCCGGTGCGACGCAGGACCACTCGCGCGGCAGGGCATCCACCAGGAACTGCCAGGTCTCGCTGGTATCCATCCACCCATGCAGCAGAACCACGGGCGTCGCCGATCGCTCGCCCCACCACGTGAGGCGGTGGCGCAACCCACGCACGGTCACCGTTTCGTGCCAGGGCACGCGGCGGAGGACGACCTCATTCATGGCACGCCCGCCACGAGGCCACAAAAATTGCGCGTAACGGCCCCGGCGCGCGATGATGCTGGCGGCTCGTCAACCGCGCTCGCGCGGAAGGAAACGGCATGAACACCAACGATACGCCGTCCAGCGTACCGCCGACTCTCACGCAGGACGACCGCACCTGGGGAATGGTCGGGCACCTGTCGGCGCTTGCCGCTTTCATCGCGCCGTTTGTCGGCGGCATCCTGGGTCCGCTCATCGTGTGGCTCATCAAGCGCGACCACTCGGCCTTCGCGGCGGAGGCGGCCAAGGAAGCGCTCAACTTCAACATCACGGTGGCCATCGGCTTCGCCATCTGCGGCGTGCTCGCCTTCGTGTTCATCGGCATTCCGCTGATGATCGCGCTGGGCATCGCGTGGCTCGTGCTCGTCATCGTCGCCGGCATCAAGGCGGGCGAAGGCGTGCAGTACCGCTACCCGGTAACGATCCGCTTCGTGAAGTAGCCCTCGCGGCGCCTGGCATCGTTTCCCCTGGCTGCGTCTCACGCGCCGAGAAATATCTTGTACGCCGGGTTCGCGGTCTCTTCCGCGTAGGCGTAGTGCAGGTCCTGCAGGTGCTCCACGAAGTCCGGGCGCTCGGCCGGCGGCACCTGGATGCCCGCCACAACACGACCATGATCCGACCCGTGATTGCGGTAGTGGAACAGGCTGATGTTCCAGCGTGGCCCCACCGCCTGCAGGAAGCGCATGAGCGCGCCGGGCCGCTCCGGAAACTCGAAACGGTAGAGCACCTCGTTCTCGATGCCGCGCGCGTGACCGCCCACCATGTAGCGCACGTGCAGCTTGGCCATCTCGTTGTCCGTCATGTCGTGCACGCGATAGCCGCCGGCCCGCAGCTGCGAGACCACGGCATCACGCTCCGCACGCCCCTGCGATAGCGAGAGACCCACGAAGATCTGCGCCGCGCGCCCGCGCTCGAAGCGGTAGTTGAACTCGGTGACGCTGCGCTTGCCCAGCGTCTCGCAGAACCTGAGGAAGCTGCCGCGGCTGCTTCCGGAATCTCCACGGCGAGCAGCGCTTCGCGGCGCGCCGCCCACATCCGCGCGCTCGGCAATGTGGCGCAGCCGGTCGAAATTCATGTTGGCGCCGCTGTTGATGCAGACGAGCCGCTTGCCCTGCCAGCGCTCGCGGGCCACCCACTTCTTCATGCCGGCGACGGCGAGCGCGCCGGAGGGCTCGACGATGGAGCGCGTGTCTTCGAACACGTCCTGGATCGCGGCAGCAGATCTCGTCCGTGTCGACCAGCAGGATCTCGTCGACGAACTCGCGGCAGAGACTGAAGGTTTCTTCGCCCACCCGCTTCACCGCCACGCCATCGGCGAAGATGCCGACGCGATCGAGCGTCACGCGCTTGCCGGCACGCACGGATTCGTACATCGCGGCCGCGTCATTCGGCTCCACGCCGATGATCTTCACGTTCGGGTAAAGGTATTTCACGTACACGGCGATGCCGCCGATGAGCCCGCCACCGCCGATGGGCACGAAAATGGCGTCTGGCGCCGTGCCGGCCTGGCGAAGTATCTCGACGGCGATGGTGCCCTGGCCCGCGATCACGTCCGGGTCGTCGAAAGCGTGCACGAACACGAGATTGCGCTCGCGCTGCAGCTCCATGGCGTGCTCATACGCGGCGTCGTACTCATCCCCGTGCAGCACGACTTCGCCACCGAGCGTCCTCACCGCCTCCACTTTGATTTCGGGCGTGGTCTGCGGCATGACGATGGTGGCCGGAATGCCTCGCTTGTGGGCGGCAAGGGCCACGCCCTGTGCGTGATTGCCGGCGGAAGCGCAGATCACTCCACGTTTCGCGGCCGTTTCGGCCAGGTGCGCAATCTTGTTGTACGCGCCGCGCAGCTTGAACGAGAAGACGGCCTGCAGATCCTCGCGCTTCAGCAACACCGTGTTGCCGAGACGGCGCGACAGGCGCGCGGCCGCCTCGAGCGGCGACTCGATCGCCACGTCATAGACACGCGCCTTGAGAATCCGCTCGATATAGGGACTCGCCACACCCACTCCCGCAAACGTCTCATCAATGGATGCAGCAGCTTAGCGATTCTCGAGAGCGCGTGCAGGCTCCGGCACACGTTCCGCAGTCCCGGCCGGCACCATATCGCCTGCTCTGGCCGCTCAAAGACGCGGAAACACCGCTTGACCGGGTAGCGGTTGAGCGAGGATGGACTACTGGCGGGCTTCCCTCATGGGCCGCACGGAGAAGCGGAACGAGGTCTTGCCGATGGACAGGTTGTCGCCATCGCGCAGCGTATGCCGCGTGATGCGCTTGCCGTTCACGGCGACTCCGTTCGTGCTGTTCAGGTCTTCGATGATCGTGTGGTTGGGCCCGGCGAGAATCACCGCGTGATTGCGGCTGATGAACTTGGCGTCGATCTGCAGATCGTTGTCCGGCGTGCGCCCGACGGTGGTCTTGCGGCCGAGCACGTGCACCACTTCGCTGTCGCCATCGACACGGATGAGCAGGCGCACGGCGCCTTCCGGCGCCACGTCGTGGCTGCCGCTCTGTGAGGTGTCGAAGCGGTTGATGCTCTGCTGGATGTTCCCCAGCAGCACGGCGCTGTTCGCCGCCTCGGTCTCGAGCCGGTGAATGAGCGATTCGCGCTCGGCAAGCGAGTGGCGCGCGGTTTCGACGGTGCTGCGCCATTCCTCGTGTGTCCGGGTGAGCTCGTCGAGTTTCGCGCTCCGCGTGCGCAGCTCGCCTTCCAGGCGGTTGATGGCGTCTTCCGCCGCACGCAGGTCGCCTTCGAGCTCGGTGCCGCGCGTGAGCATGGCGCGCAGATCTTCCTGCAGCTGGCGAATGACCTCCGCGTTGTCGTCGATGCGCCGCTCGAGTTCCACGGCGCGTGCCTCGCTGGCAGCGAAGCGATTGACCTGGTCATCGCGCTCGGCTTCGAGCCGCAGCATGCCGGTGGCGCGTTCGGCGCTCTCGGCGCGCGAGATGGCGAGATCGCGTTCCAGCTCTTCAATGCGGAGCTGGTTCGCGGCCCGCTGCTCATCCAGCGCGGTGCGCGCCTGCACGGTCTGCGCCCCAGCGCTTTCGAGCGCCTCGATGCGCTTCCGGCCCGCGGCGAGATCGGTGGCAAGCTCCTGTGCGCGGGCGTTCTGGGTAGCGAGCTCCTGCTGCAGCTGAGCGACCTGCGCGTCACGCGCCTGCAGCTCGTCCGCGAGGCCGAGCAGCTGCTCGTCGAAGATATTCCGGCGGCCTTCCAGCGTCTGCAACGACTCGAGGTGGTGCGCCGTGCGCGTTTCGAGCGCCCGCAAATCGCCACGAGCCAGGGCCAGCTCACGCTCGCGAGCGGCAAGTTGCGTGAGCAGCTGCTGATCGTGCGATTGCAGGGTGCGCGCGGCGAGGTCGCGCTCTTCGACGGAAACCTGAAGGCTCGTTGCGCGAGCCTGCTCGGTGCTGAGCTCGGAACGAGCCGCGCTCAGCTGCGCCGCGACGGCGGCGGCGCGTTCTTCGGCAGCGGTGACGAGCGCGGCAGCGCGCTCTTCGGACTCGCGAATGGCATTCGCTGCACGCGCCTGCGCCTCGCTGACCAGCGAAGCCGCGCGCTCGTCGACGGCCACGCGCTCGGCACGCGCATTCGCGAGCTCGCGCTCGAGCTCGATGAGGCGCTCGCCCTTGCGGGTGAGCCGCTCTTCGACGTCGCGCAGATTCCCGGAGAGTGCACGCAGGTCTGTTTCGAGCCGCAGGCTGCGATCTTCCGCAGCGCCAACGGTGCCGGCGCTGCCCGCGACGGCCGCAGCGGCCGTGGCGGCTTGCGCGGCCTGCGCATTGAGCGTGGGCATGTGCCACGTGTCGGTGCTGCCGGTGCGATCTTCTGTGATCGCAGTCTCATACGCAGCAACGTCGAGCACGGGCAGCTCGGCAGTAATCTCGAGATCCGGATCCTTCGGAGGAATCGACTGGCGTTGCACGCTCATGCGCGCGTCCCCTTGTGCTCTTATGGCGGCAATATAACGCGTGATTTTGACGGGCGGGGGCGCACGACGAGCAAATTGTGACGATGCTCAACGAAGGCGACATAAGCGGAAAGCCCGCGTCGCGTCGACGCCACGAAAACGCGGTGCGTTAGCACGAGCCCCGCTCGGTCGCGCGAGTTAGCGAGCGAGCGAATCAATCGGCGCTGGCGGCCCCTGGTTGCCCAGAAATTCGCGGATGGGCCCGACCACGACGTCCGAGGTGGTCTCGAACAGGTTGGAACCCACTTGAGGCAGATCAAGCGCGCGGGCCCGGGGCAGGAACTCGCGGGCGCGCGGCGTGGACTCCCACAGGTCGTCCTTCACGCGGATCACGAACACCGGCTGCCCGATCTGCCGCAGGCGCTCGCCCTCGGTCGTGGGAGGCACGCCCACGAGCACCACGCGGCGCACCTGCTGGGGGCGATCGATCGCCAGTTCGGAAGCGATGAGCGAGCCTTGCTGGTAGCCGAGCACGTCGATCTGCCGGAAGCGCATGGAGTCGAGGAAATCGCCGATGGCGGCCGCGAGCTCCACCGCCGACGCGCGCGTCGGGGGGCCATCGGATTCGCCGCTGCCCGGCAGATCTGGAGCATAGACGGAGCGGTCGCGTCCCAGCTGGGGCAGCATGCTCTTGAAGGCCCGGCCGCTCGAGCCCGCCGGATGCAGGCACAGCACGGCCGTGGCTTCTTCGAAGCCGCCGCCCGGCGGAATGGCGTTGTGCACGTGAAGCTGTCCATAGCGGCACTCGAAATAGCCGCGCCGCACGCGCGGCTCGGTTTCGCGAGGGCGGGAGGAGACGGATCCCTTAGGCATCGCAAGCTCCAGGCGCCGCGCGGTTTTCCGGCGGCGGAGGGTCGGTTCTGAGAATCGTGTGGCCGCGCATAGTGCCGTGGCGGGGCAGTATAGAAAACCCCGGCCGGGTTTGCCGTGCCCGCCGGCCCGGGTACGGTACATTGACCGCCTTTTGTGGGCCGGCGGAGAACCCTGCCATGCGCATTGTCATTGTCACGGCCCTGCTGGCCGGCTCGCTGGTCGCGACGGCCGCCCACGCCGGCGCGTACCTCGAAAGCACCGAACAGGAGCTGGGCTCGAAGGAAGCCGCCACCGTCTCGAAAATTTGGTTCGAGGGCGGCCGCATGCGCACCGAGCGCCGGGGGCACGACGGCGGCAGCCAGCTCGTCGTCTTCAGGAACCAGGCCATGTACCTCCTCGACCCGCAAACGAAGACCTACCGGGTGATCGACAAGGCTACGGCCGAGCGCATGGGCAGCCAGGTGGCCGAGGCGAAGAAGAAAATGGACGAGCGCATGGCCGGCATGCCGCCCGTGGCACGACATGGACAAGATCAACGGCGTGCCGATCCTCACGCGCGTTTTCGCAAACGGCAAGGCGGAATCCGAGACGCGGCTGACGGTGGCGCGTAAGGAATCGGTGTCGGGCGCCTCGTTCGACGTGCCGGCCGGCTACACAGAAAAGAAGATGAGCTTCGGCCCGGGCGGCGGCGGTTGAGTCACGCCGGGGGCCGTCTCAGCGCAGGTGTCTCATTGGGTTTCTGGGAGATTCGTACATGATTCGATACATCGCGCCGATGGTGATGCTCGCCCTGCTCGCGGGCTGCGGTTTGGGCGAAACGGCGGCCACGACGGCCGCGCTCGCGGAAGCGAAGGCGCAGGAAGTGAAATCCGCCAAGGAAACGCAGGCGAAGATCGAGCAGAAATTGCAGGACGCACAGGCCGCTGCCGCTGAGCAACGCGCCGCTGCCGAGGCCGCCACCGAATAGTGCCGTGGAGGCTGGCGCCGCGCGCCAGCCGATGCGCTAGCTCATGGCGCCGGCCGGCTTGAGCCAGCCGGCGCCACGGCCATTTACCGCAAGGTCAGCGGTGCTTCTTCGCCTTCGCGCGCGCCGCTGATTTCTTTCTGGCCGGCACGCGCTTCGCGGCCGACTTCTTCGCCGGCGCCTGCTTCGCAGCGACCCTGGCTTTGCCCCTGGCAGCCGACTTCTTCGCGGCTTTGCCTCTGGCGGCTTTGCCTCTGGCGGCTTTGCCTCTGGCAGCTTTGCCTCTGGCAGCTTTGCCCTTTGCCGCCTGGCCCTTTGCCGCCTGGCCCCTTGCCGCCTTGCCCTTCGCGGCGGCCTTCTTTGCCTTCTTCGCCGCCTTCGCGGGCGCCTTGCTGGCGGGCTTCGCAGCCGCCGGTTTCGCAGCTGGCGTCGCCGGCGCGGGTTGGGCTGCGGCAGGCTTCGCGGCCGGTTTGGCCGCAGCGGGCTTCGCGGCGACCGGCTTCACTGCCGCGGACGGCTCAGCCGCGGCGGGTGCCGCTGCAGCGGCGGCCGGCTTCTCGGCTTTCGGTGCCTTCGGCTTCGCCGGTTTCGCAGACGGTGGCGGCGATGCCGCCGCAGCCATCTTCGATTCAATCACCGCGAACGGGGCGCCGTCCTTATCCATGACCTGCGCCACCCAGCTGCCGCCCGGCACTTCCATGGGCCCGTTCAGCACGCGCCCGCCCGCAGCCTTCGCCGCCGCCACCGCCTTGCCGGCGTCATCGACACCGATGTAGCAGAGCCAGTTCGGCTCGCCCGTACGGCTGACGTACATGCCGCCGTAGTGGGTGCCTTCACGCAGAAACAGGTGATACAGCCCCTCCGCCCCCATGTCGTGCACCGGGCCGGCTTCCCAGCCGAAGAGCTTCGTGTAGAAGTCCATGGCGGCCTTGGCATCGGAAGTGGCGAGCTCGTGCCACGTGAAGTCCCCAGCCGCCGGCGGTGGGGCGCCATTGTATGCGCTGGCGGACTTGTGGATGGCAAACCGCGCCCCCTGCGGGTCTGCGAGCACCGCATATGACCCGCCGCTCGGCAGATCGGTGGGCTCTTTCAGCACACTCCCACCGAGACCTTTGGCAGTCTCCACGGTGCCGGCCACGTCGGTGACGCCGATATACGGCAGCCAGTGAGGCGCGCCGGAATCACCCAACGCCGCGATGCCGCCCACGGGGCCGTTCTTCGCAACCCACATGGTGTAGGAGGCGTCCTGGTCCCAAGGCTGCGTTTTCCAGGGGACGACCTTCGTATAGAAGGCCGTGGCCGCGGCTGCATCGGGCGTCAGCAGCTCGTGCCAGACAAATTTGCCGCGGGGATCGGCGTTGCTCATGACTTTGTTTCCCTTGTTGCCTTCGGATGAGCGAGACAGGTGGCGCGCCATTCTCCACCGCCGCCGCGCAGAGTAAATAGGCGCGACGACATCAACGTGACAAAAACTTCGCGCGGGTGCGCGTTCGCATTCGCGCCTCGGCATGAAAAAGGCAAAACGTAAACATGCGCCCGACCGAGCCAGCCACGCGCCGCGCCGACCAATCGCTCGTTGCTGCCACTTCACGCCCCCCACAGAATTTCCCCTCTGCCGCGCCCACCAGCGCGCCGCCCATCCCGAAGAGGTTCCCGATGCTCCGCCCGCCGCGCCCGGTTTCCCTCGCGCTGACCTGCCTCGCCTTGCTCGTAGCCATCGCGACTACGCCCCCCGCTTCCGCCCAGAACACCCCCTTCAGCGCGGAAAAAATGTGGTCGCTGGACCGCCTGGGCGAACCCACCATCTCCCCCGACGGCAAGCTCTCCGTAGTGCCCGTCACCCGCTACAACGTGGCTGACAACAAGGGCCTCACGGATCTGTGGCTGATCCCCACCCCCGGCGGCCCAGCCCGCCAGCTCACGAGCGACGCCGCTGCCGACACCTCGCCCACCTTCAGCCCCGATGGCAAATGGATCGCCTTCCTCTCGAAGCGCGGTGACGACAAGCAGAACCAGGTCTACGTGATCGCCGCGGACGGCGGCGAAGCACGCCGCGTCACGAACGTGCCCACTGGCGCGGAAGTGCCCCGCTGGTTCCCCGACAGCCGCCGCCTCGCCTTCGTCACCTCCATCTGGACCGATCTCGTCCGGTGGGAAGACCAGGGCAAGCGCATGAAGGACAGGGAGGACGGCAAGATGACCGGCCGCGTCTGGACGCAGGCCCCCATCGCCTACTGGGACCACCTGCTCGACGACACCGAGCGGCACCTGTACTCCATCGACATCAACGGCGGCGAGCCCGTGGCCATCACGCGCCTGTCGGGCTTCCAACTCGCGAAGCAGGAGGTGGATGCGTACTCGTACGACATCTCGCCCGACGGCGACGAAGTGGCGTTCGCCGCCAACCAGGACAAGACGGGCGTCGACCCGAACTACGACATCATCGTCATCCCGTCCTGCGGCTGTAAGCCACCGAAGAACGTGACCCCGGACAGCCCGGCCGACGACGGCGAGCCGCGCTACAGCCCGGACGGCAAGTCGCTGGCGTTCGTCCAGCAGCGCATCAAGTTCTTCTACGCCGACCGCGGGCGCCTGATGCTGCTCGACCGTGCCAGCGGCAAGACCAAAGGTCTCACGGAAGACTTCGACCGAACCGTAACCCACGTGAGCTGGCTGCCGGACAGCCGCGCGCTCGTTGCATCGATCGACGACGCCGCCGCCCTGCGCGTGTATCGCTTCAATGTCGCGGGGGGCGCGCCCAGGGCGATCACCACCAACCCGAGCTTCAGCGGGGTGGCCGTGAGCAGGGCAGGCTCCAGGCCCACTGCGGTGGCGCTGTGCCAGAGCTTCACCGAGCCGCCCACACTGGTGAGGCTCGACCTCACCACGGGCAAGCCCACGCAACTCTCCACGTTCAACGACGCCAAGCTGAAGGATTTCGCTTTCGGCAAGGTGGAGAGCGTCACCTACAAGGGCGCGCGCAACGACGACATACAGATGTGGGTGGTGTATCCGCCGGGCTTCGACCCGACGAAAAAATACCCTGTGTACATGCTTCTGCACGGCGGCCCGCACAACGGCATCGCCGATGCCGTGCAGTGGCGCTGGAATGCGCACGTGTTCGCGAGCTGGGGCTACATCGTCACGTGGCACAACTTCCACGGCTCGAGCGGCTTCGGGCAGGCGTTCACGGACTCGATCAATCCCGAATCGATGGCGATGCCGTACGAGGACACCCTCGAGGCCGCGGACTGGCTGATGTCGAAGCCCTTCGTCGATAAGGACAGGATGGCGGCAGGCGGCGGCAGCTACGGCGGTTATCTCGCGGCCACGCTGCTGGGCCACCCGCACCCGTTCAAGACGCTCGTCGCGCACGCGGCGGTGTACAACGAGTTCACGCAGCTCGGGTCGGATTTCGGCGCGGAGAAGCAGCGCTTCTACAATTTCTGGGAGAAGCCGGAAAACTTCGCGAAAGTCTCACCGCACACGTATGCGGCCTACTTCAAGACGCCCACGCTCGTCATTCACAACCAGCTCGACCAGCGCGTGCCGGTGAACCATGGCATCGAGCTCTTCAACATCCTTCAGACGAAGGGCATTCCGAGCCGGCTGCTCTACTTCCCGGATGAGAACCACTGGGTGCTGAAGCCGCAGAATTCGCTGTTCTGGTACCAGACGGTGAAGGACTGGCTGGCGCAGTACGTGGCGCCGGGCGCGAAGTAACCAGGCGTCGCGATGATCGACCATCGCTGGTATCCAGGTCATCGAGGGCCGCGATCTCGCGGCGTTCGCGCTTGATGCGCTCGAGCAGCCAAGGCTCTCGTGATTCCAAACCCGCCTCCACGCGCAGTGTGGGCGCCGGCCGACTTCCTGGAAGCTCAGAAAGTGGCAGGCGGGCGCGACATGCCGGTGTGGATCGACGCGAAGGGTGACGAAGCCGCCTTCGCGGAAACGAGCGCGGCCCGCGCGACGAAGGCAGGTCTGAAGATCAAGCAGATGCGCAAGACGGTCCCGGACACACTCGCGTGGCACCTCACCCGCGCCGCTGCCGAACGGGACAAACTCAAGTCGGGCATCTCGCATGAACGCGAAGTGGTAGCAATTGCCGCGTGGCGATCCACAGGAGAATGAGGTCAATCCGGGCAGCACTGCATTCCTGCATAAACGCACCCGATTTGCAGGATCCCGTCCGACTGCTCGGCGGCTAGGTTCGGCCCCTCAGCCCCATCCGGGCAACAGAGGAGACCGGACAATGACAATGAAGTTTGTCCTTCGATTTCGTCATTCTGACGGCACATGCGAGGAGAAAACTTTACGGTACCCGCCCTGAAAGAATCGCCAGTCTAAATCAAGTGCTGGAGCACCACCGGCGCAGAGGGCATTTTGTGTTCGGCGACGGTAAAACGTTCACCATTACGGATGGCTGCGGCGTGCTCATTCTCGGCCTCGAGTTCGCGAGCGACAAGCATTGCCGTCCTTCGACTGGTATTGCCAAGGACGGTAGTTCAACTACCGTACTATCGACCACAAATTCTGGGCTTGCGATCTTCACAAAGGAGCAACTGTGACCGTTGGCCATTTTCCTGTGGATGTATGTGAGCAGTTCGAGATACACGAGTGGCGTCACGCCTCGGCAATTCTGAAACACGACTACCCAGAAGAGTGGAACGACCTTCTTGCGGTACTGCGGGCTTTGCGAATGCCGAAGTCATGGGTCTGCGTGGCTGGCGGTAACAAATCACAGCTAGCCAAATGGATTGACGGTTTTCTCGGCGCCCGCGGCTGGCGCGAGAAGCTGTTTTCGACTGCCGTTGTCGTGGACAATACGCGCTACGAGTCGCCCACACACAAAGTCGACTGCTATAAGAATGGCATAGCACTGGAATTGGAATGGAACAACAAGGATCCGTTCTACGATCGTGACTTGAACAACTTCCGATTACTTTTTGACCTCCGCACAGTCCATGTGGGCATCATCCTGACCCGGTGCGACGAATTGCAGGCCCTGTTCAACGAGCTTGGGCGGGGTTCTTCTTACGGCAACTCAACTACCCACATGTCGAAGTTGCTACCCAGAATCCTCGGCGGCGGGGGTGCCGGATGTCCTATTATCGTGATCGGAATAAGACGGCAGCTTGTCGTAGAAGATAGCAATGCGAGCTAGCGAATCCCTTTTCGAGTGTATCGGCAAAAACCGCTATTCGACGATTCTTGCCGACCCGCCCTGGCAGTTCACGAATCGCACCGGGAAGATGGCGCCCGAGCACCGGCGTTTGGCCCGCTACTCGACGATGGCTCTGAAACAGATTTGCGAGCTCCCAGTAGCGCAGGTAGCGGACGAGCCCGCGCACCTTTATTTGTGGGTGCCCAATGCCCTGCTGCCCGACGGATTGGAAGTCATGCGCGCCTGGGGCTTCAAATACAAGTCGAACATCATCTGGCACAAGATCCGCAAAGACGGCGGGCCAGACGGGCGTGGCGTGGGTTTCTACTTCCGCAACGTCACCGAGATCGTGCTTTTCGGCGTTCGCGGCAGCATGCGCACGCTGCAGCCGGGACGCCGGCAGGTCAATATCATCAAGACCATGAAGCAAGAGCACAGCCGCAAGCCGGACGCGCTGTATGACATCGTCGAGCAATGCAGTCCCGGGCCCTATCTCGAGCTGTTCGCCCGCGGCAGCCGTCCCAAGTGGCGTACGTGGGGCAACCAGGCCGATGACTACCAGATCACGTGGCCAACTTATAAGAACAACAGCAGCAAGACGAAAGAACTGGATCAGCGAACAGTCCGACGATAGCTGCACCGTCTGAAATCGCGCCTCACGCAATTGTGGCTCACGGAATCAGAGTTTCACCATCACATGCCTGACGACGGTGTAGTCCTCCAGCGCATACATCGACAGGTCTTTGCCGTAGCCGCTGCGTTTCAGGCCGCCGTGGGGCATTTCACTCACGAGCATGAAGTGCGTGTTGATCCACGTGCAGCCGTATTGCAGGCGTGCGGCCACCTGCATGGCCTTGCTGACGTCTTTCGTCCACACGGATGACGCGAGGCCGTAGTCCGATTCGTTGGCCCATTCGATGGCCTGCTCGCGCATCCTTGAAGCGCGTGACGGAGACCACCGGGCCAAACACCTCACGCTGCACGATCTCATCCGTCTGCTTCGCGCCCGCGATCACGGTGGGCTCGAAGAAGAACCCGCTGCCGCTGCGCTGCTTGCCACCCGCGGTGACTTCGATATGCCGCTTCGACGCGGCGCGCTCCACGAACCCGGCCACGCGCTTGCGTTGTTTCGAGCTGATGAGCGGGCCCATCTCCACGCCCTCTTCGCGCTGCGTGCCCACCTTGATGCTCTGGACCGCACTACTCAGATCGGCAACCAGCTTGTCGTAGATCTTCGGGCCGGCGTAGATGCGGCAGGCGGCGGTGCAATCCTGCCCCGCGTTGTAGAAGCCGAACGTGCGCACACCGCCAACCACAGCCTCCAGGTCCGCATCGTCGAACACGATGACCGGAGCCTTTCCTCCCAGCTCCAGGTGCGTGCGCTTCACGCCTTGTTGCGCGGCCTGCAGCACCTTCTCTCCGGTGGAGACATCGCCGGTCAGCGAGATCATCGACACGCCGGGGTGCGAAATGAGCGGCGCGCCCACGGTGGCGCCACGGCCGCAGATCACGTTCACCGCGCCGGCCGGAAACAGCTCCGCCAGAATCGTCGCGAGCTTCAGCGTGGATAGCGGCGTCTGTTCCGACGGCTTGATTACCGCCGCGTTGCCGCCCGCCAGCGCCGGCGACAACTTCCACGCCGCCATCATGAGCGGATAGTTCCACGGCGCGATCGATGCAACCACACCGATGGGGTCGCGGCGAATCATGCTGGTGAACCCGGCCAGGTATTCGCCCGCCGCCGCGCCGTGCATCGTGCGCGCCGCACCCGCGAAGAATCGGAACACGTCCGCGATGGCGGGAATCTCGTCGTTCAGCACGGCGTTGTAGGGCTTGCCGCAGTTCTGCGACTCGATTTCCGCGAACTCCGCCGCTTCCGCTTCGATGCGGTCGGCCACTTTCAGCAGCAGCGCCGCGCGATCTTTCGGCACGGTGGCCGACCACGTGGCGAAGGCCTTCTGCGCGCCGTTCACGGCACTGTCGACCTGCCCCTCGGACGCCTCGCCCACGGTTGCGATCTTCGCCCCCGTGGCGGGGTCGAGCACGTCCTGCTTCGCGCCCGCGCCGGCCACCAGCTTCCCGTTGATCAGCAGCTTCGTGTTCATGGAACCCTCATGGCATTCAATCGCGGCAGCCGCGCGCTCACGCGCGCTCTTCGGCCGGCCGCGTCAGATAGTAAGCGAGCACGATGGGAACGAGCGTCACGGCAATGACGAAGACCGCGACCACGTTGGTGACTGGCCGGTCGCGCGGACGGAACAGCTCGTTGAAGAACCAGATGGGCAAGGTGCGGTCGTGGCCCGACGTGAAGATGGTGACGATGATCTCGTCGAACGACAGCGCGAAGGCGAGCATGCCGCCCGCGAGCAGCGCCGTGCCCACCTGGGGCAACAGCACCGCACGAAACGTCTGCCAGCCGTCCGCGCCGAGGTCCATGGATGCTTCGATCCAGCTGCGCGGAATGCGCCGCAGCCGAGCGATGACGTTGTTGTGGACGATGACGATGCAGAACGTGGCGTGCCCCGCGACGATGGTCCAGAAGCCCGGATCCAGCCCCGCCAGCTTGATGGCCGACAGCAGCGCGATGCCCGTGATGATTCCCGGCAGCGCGATCGGCAGCACGAACAGCAACGTCAGCGTGTCCTTTCCCGGAAACCGGCTGCGTGCGAGCGCAAGCGCCGCCAGCGTGCCCAGCACCAGTGCCACGAGCGTTGCCACGCTGGCCACGCTCAACGACAACCGCATGGCCGCCCACATATCGCTGCGCTCGAACGCAAGCCCGAACCACTTGAGCGTGAGCCCCGGCGGCGGAAACTGATAAGTGCGGTCCTCGGTGGTGAAGGCATACAGAAGAATGATGACGACCGGAAAGTGCAGGAACGCGAGGCCTGCATACGCCGTGAGCCGCGACGCCAGTGGAACGCGCCTCATGTGGGTGCCAAGAGTGCCGCCAAGGCCCTCTGCGGGCGAGCCTCCGCCCTATGCCAGCGCATTTCGCTCTCACATCGCATCGAACGCTCCGAGCCGTTTCACGAGCGTGAGGTAGAGGGCAATGAGGATGATCGGCACCAGCGAGAACGCCGCGGCCAACGGGATGTTTCCGGCCACGCCCTGCTGCTGATACACCATCATGCCGATGAAGTAGCCCGGCGCGCCGACAATGCTCGGGATGATGTAGTCGCCGAGCGTGAGCGAGAACGTGAAGACGGAGCCGGCGGCGAGCCCCGGCATCACGAGCGGCAGGATCACGCTGCGCAACGTCTGCCCCGGACGGGCGCCAAGGTCTGCTGAGGCCTGCAGCAGCGAGCCGGGAACGCGCTCGAGAGCCGCCGCGATGGGCAGAATCATGTACGGCAGCCACATGTAGACGAACACGATGAACATGCCGAGGTACGACGACCCGAGCGACGGCCCCCCGACGCCCGGCAGTCTCAGCAGGGCGTCGAGCGCGCCTTCCGCGCCCACGGCGTGAAACATCCAGCTCAGTATCCCTTCCTTCGCAAGAATGAGCCGCCACGCATAGACCTTCACGAGATAGCTCGTCCACATGGGCACGAGCACGGCCACATAGAACACGGCCTTCGTGCGCGCCGACGCATACCGCACCATGTAGTTGGCAATCGGGAACGCGATGAACGCCGCCGCGATGGTGACGCACACGGCCATCGTGAGCGTGCGCAACACGATGTCCAGATTGGCGGGCTGCGTTACGAGTTGCCTGTAGGTCGCCAGCGTCGGCTTGCGCACGATCTGCGCGGTGAACTCATCGATGGAATAGATGCTCTGCGTGAGCAGCGCGAACAGTGTGCCCAGGTACACCGTGCCGAGCCACAGCAATGGCGGTACGAGCAGCAGCAACAGGTAGAAAGTGGGCCGGCGATAAAGGAACGTGGAGAGGCCGCGCAGCGGCCCCCCGCCGGGCCCCGGGAGCACGCCAGCCTCGGCACTCATACGTCACGCCCCGCTGGAATGCATCGGTCCAGAGCCTGCGTTCGCCGCATGCTATGACTCCTCCAACACCACCATGCTCTCGCGTGGCCACGCGACCCGCACACGCTCGCCCGCCGCGCCCGGCACTCGCGACGCTTCACCCGCATTGCGCGTGGCCGAGAACACATCACCCACGTCCAGCTTCACCTGCCATCGACTCGTGGCCCCATGGAACTGCACATCGAGCACCGTGCCCTCCGCGGCCACGAAACCCGCCGGAAGCGTGTCGCCCGGCGCGAGCAGTTGAACGCTCTCCGTTCGAACCGCGAACGCCTGCGCGGCACCGGTAAGCTGCCGCGCAACTTCGCCTTCCGCTACGTTCGCACCGCCTACGAAACGCGCCACGAACGGTGTGCGCGGCCGCGTGTACAAATCCCGCGCGTTGGCCATCTGCTCGATGCGCCCGCAGTTGAACACAGCCACGCGATCCGACATCGACAGCGCCTCGCCCTGATCGTGCGTGACGTAGATGAACGTGATGCCCAGTCGCCGCTGCAGATTGCGCAGCTCGATCTGCATCTCCTCGCGCAATTTCAGGTCGAGCGCGCCGAGCGGCTCATCGAGCAGCAATACTTTCGGCTGGTTGATGAGCGCTCGAGCGAGCGCAACGCGCTGCTTCTGCCCGCCCGACAACTGCGCCGGCCGGCGATCCTCGAACCCGCGCAGCTTCACCAGCTCCAGCATCTCGTGCGCCCGCGCCGAACGCTCGGAAGCGCTCACCTTGCGCATGCGCGGCCCGTACGCCACGTTCTCCAGCACCGTCATGTGCGGAAACAGCGCGTAGTCCTGGAACACCGTGTTGACGTTGCGCTCGTAAGGCGGAACGGAAGACACGTCCCGCCCTTCGAGCAGCACCTGCCCCGCGTCGGGCAGGTCGAAGCCCGCGATGAGCCTGAGGCAGGTGGTCTTGCCCGAGCCGGACGGCCCGAGCATCGCGAAGAACTCGCCGGGCTCGACGCTCAGCGAGACACGGTCGACCGCGCGCACCGTGTCGAAGGTGCGCGCGACTTCGCGGAACTCGACCGCCGGCGCCAAGCGCCGGTCAGCGGCCGCCCATGATGGCAACGTAGTCCGTTGCCCACCGGCTGTAGGGAACGCACGTTCCCTGCGAGGCGCAGGCGGACTCCGGCGTGCGCCAGAAGTGAATCCTGTCGAAGTTGTCGATGCCGTTGGTCTTGCAGCCCTCGGCGCCGAGCAGCGCATGGTTCTCGCACGCAGCCGGCACCGCCGGCACGGAGCCGAACCACGCCGCGACGTCACCCTGCACCTTGGGCGTGAGCTGCCAGTCGAGCCATTTGTAGGCGCAGTTCGGGTGCTTCGCGCTCGCGTGCATCATGGTGGTGTCGGCCCACCCGGTGGCGCCTTCGGCGGGTACGGTGCTGGCGATGGGCTGCGGCTTCTCACCGGAGGTGAGCGTGTTCACCTGGAACGGCCAAGTGCCGGAGGCCACGATGCCTTCGCTGGTGAAGTCCTGCACCTGAACGTTGGCATCGTGCCAGTAGCGCTGCACCAGCGGGTGCTGCTTGCGCAGCAGCTCGAGCACCGCGGTGTACTGGGCCTCGTTGAGCTCGTACGGGTCTTTGATTCCGAGCTCCGGCTTCTTCGCCATGAGATAGAGCGCGCCATCCGCGATGTAGATGGGGCCGTCATAGGCCTGCACGCGGCCCTTGTTCGACTTGCCGTCGGGCAGCTTCTGTTCTTCGAACACCACGGACCATGACGTGGGCGCGCTCTTAAACACCTTCGTATTGTACGCCAGCACGTTCGGGCCCCACTGGTACGGCACGCCGTAGTGCTTGCCATCCACGTAGTGCCACGCGGCTTCCTGCAGGCGCTTGTCTACGCTGGCGTAGGCCGGCACCTTCGCGATGTCGACCGGCTGAACGGTGTTGCCACGGATGAGGCGCAGTGATGCGTCGCCAGAAGCCGTGACCAGGTCGTACCCGCCCTGGGTCATGAGCGACACCATCTCGTCGGAAGTGCCCGCGACCTTCACGTTGACCTTGCAGCCCGTGTCATTCTCGAACTGCGTCACCCAGTCGTAGGCCTTGTCGGTCTCGCCGCGCTCGATGTAGCCGGCCCAGGCGACGATATCGACCTGGCCTTCGAGCGCATTGGCGTCGGCAGCCGCGGCGGCCGGCGCGGGCTCTTCTTTCTTCGAGCAGGCGCCGAGGACGGTTAACGCGGCAACAGCGGCGATGACTGAGCCGCGTCGCGCGGAAGCGAGCAAGCCTTGCATGTGCGGTCCCCTGAAGTTTTCGCGAGTTTTTGGCGAACGCGGGAGATTCTATTCCGCTTTGTCGCGGGCAGTCACTTCAGCTTCGCAGCGCCACGAAATCGCCCTCAAATGAGGCAACCTGGCGGCCGTCGAACAGCAGATGCGCAATCATGGTGATGCGGCCTCGGCCGCGGCGCTCGATGGTTCTGATGAAACGCTGCCACGCCGAGTCGTCGACGCGCTGCCGCCGAACACCGTCTCGTGCTGGTTGATGTTCGGCGCGAGCGGCGCCGCAAGCTCAACGCGCCTGGACGTGGCAAGCCTCACGCGCACACCCATCGCCGCGGAAAGCGGAATGTGACGGTGAAGGTATTGCTCGATCTCGAGTTCTGGCGAGGCCGCCCCGGTCGACGGTGAGGGCGATGGCGTGGCCGATTGCGCTAACGCATGTGGGGTTCGGCTCATGCCGCAAGTTTAGCGGGCTCCCCTTCAAACGCACCCGGAATCCGCGCCTACGGCAGCTTCCAGGTGACGCCCATCAGATACAGGCGCGGCAGCCACGTGGAGATCTGCGGCGACAACTGCGATGCAGCGCCGGGTTGCAGCACGCTGTACGACACGCAGCACCGGTTGGCGTGATTCGACGCGTTGTCGATTTCCGCGAACACTTCGAGCGACCCCTTCTGCAAAGCCCTCGTCCACGTCGAGCGCAGATCGAGCGAGAATGAGTCTGACCATGCGCGACTGTTTCTCGGCACGAGCTCGAAGCCCGTGCCGGCCGCTGACTCCACCAGACTGTTCCGGCGCCAGCCGCTGTGCCAGCCGAGATTCCCTGACAGTTGCCAGGCCCCGCTCGCCCACGCGAGCCCGGTAGCGACCGAATGTTTCTGATCCCACGTGCGCAGCACACTAACCGGGCCGAAATGGTCTGTGGCTTCGGACCAGCTGTAACTCGTCCAGCCGCTCCACGTGTGCGGCAGCTGCCAGCGCACGCTCAACTCGGCGCCATACACGCGGGACCGGTCGGGCTGAATGCGCACCCTGTCTGGTTCCAGCTCGGGCAACAGCGCAAAGGGGTCGAAGATGTTTTCGTAGAGAGGCGTGGGATCGTCGATGCGCTTGTCGTAAGCCTCCACACGCAGCAGCACATTGCCCCGAATGTGCCGCTCGAGGCTCAACACGGTCTGGGTGGAGCGTTGCGCGGCGTGGAACGTCGGGTCGCCATCCTGCACCTGTAACTCGTCGGGGCGCTCGGTCTGGGCCATGTGCCCCCAGCTCAGGCGCAGCACGGTGGCGGGGTCGTACTGGTACTGCATGCTCAGCCGCGGCGAGAGCTGGTTGTCGTGAAACGCGGTATCGAACCGCTGCGCGTCCCAACGAAGCGCAACGTCGACCGACACATGGCGCGACAGCTTCAACAACGCCGACGCGAACGCCGCATAGGCCTCGCCGCCCGCGTCGAGAAGAATGGAATTGCTGCGCGCGGACGCGCTGCCGACCGCCGCGGCGAGCAACGGATCCAGTTGAGTCTGGCTCTGGTAGTCATACGTGGCTTCGTAGTCGTACCACTCGAGCCCGGCATTCATCGTGACGATATCGCTCGCTTTCGCGCTCGCTTCGAGGCGCAACGTGGTCGTGTTGAAGATGCGGCGGTCGTCCAGCGATCCGACCGCGCTGCCCGGCCGGTGGAGCGTGCCTTCGCGGTTGGTGTGACGTTCGGTGCGTGACACGGTGGCATTCAGCTCACTTCGATCGCCAGGCCGGAACTGCCACGCGCCCCACCCGGTCGCATCCCGATACTCGATCTCGCCGCGCTCCGTACCTTGCTCGAAATCCACTGAAAGCCGGTCGTCCAGCAGCAACCAGCCGGCGCTGAGACTCGAGCGCGGGCCCGTATTCACCTGAACGCGCGCGAGCGCGTCGAGAAAATCAGGCCGGGTGTCTTCGTGGCCAACCAGCTCGGTGAGCGCTGAGATGTTGCCGCGCCGAACCGTGGCCAGCCATTCCACCGGGAAGGAGTCGAGCCGGCCCTGCGTGAGCCCGTGCGTATAGAGCACGCTTGCGCCGATCTCGTTGTAGTTCTCGCCGGACCAGGTGCGTGGCGCGATATCGAGCACGCCGGAAACGCGGTTGCCGTAGCGCGCGGGAAACACGCCGCTGAAGAAATCGATCTTCGAGATGCTGCCGGGGTCGAGCAGGCCGAGCAGGCTCTGCACATCCTTATAGTGGAACGGCTCGAACAGCGGCACGCCGTCGAAGAACACGGCGAGCTCCTCGTCGCGCCCGCCGCGCACGTGCGAGCGCGCCGAGAGGGCGTTGGACGCCGTGCCCGGCAGGAAGCGCGTGACGCGCATCACGTCCTGGTCCAGGCCCGGAAATGTCTCGACATCTTCCCGCGTGAGCTCGGCAAGCGAAGCGGAAGGCGCCATCTCATCGATGACGTAGCGGCTGGCATAGACATCCACCTCGTAGAGCGGCTCATCCGATGACGCCACGCGCGGCGCAGGCGAAGGCTGCGCCGCCGCCGCCGCCTGCGCGCCCGGCGCCGCCCGCTTCACGACGGAGTAAAGGCCCGGGCGGATGGTTTCCAGCGTGAGCCCGTGAGGCTCGAGGATGCGTCGCGCTATCGCCTCCGGCGTGCCGCCGCCCTCGCCAGCGGCGCCGTCCACATCCACATTGACCGTGAGCTCGGGCCGCACGAGCACGGTGCTGAAGATGAGACGCAGTCCGGAGGCGCGCAGCTCGTCGAGCGCGGCGGACAGCGATTGCCCTTTCTCCACGGCATGGGCCGTTACCGACCAGAAGAGAAGCGCGCACAGAAAGCGGGTCAAGTCCTTGCGCGA
This sequence comes from uncultured Gammaproteobacteria bacterium, assembly GCA_963837755.1. Lineage (GTDB taxonomy): Bacteria > Pseudomonadota > Gammaproteobacteria > Steroidobacterales > Steroidobacteraceae > JADGHX01. The sequence goes on from CAWIOP010000001.1 coordinate 571,950, forward strand.
TCGATGCATGCCAAATCGTAGCACGCACCCGCGCGCCTGCTTTTCGGTGCGGCGACTGATTCGCCCGCAACCCTCCGTCCAACCCACAACGGAACGCTCACTCAGGCTCAATTCTCCATGGATTCACTGTTCGCTCGTCGTCTGACGACGGGCCCGGCCCGCTTTCGCCCGCTGCTCACGTTTGCGACGTGGTACGTATTGCTCGGCATTGTGTTGCGCATCGCATTGTGGCTGGCGTTCGGTCGTGCGCAACAGGTCACCGGCGCGTCGCTGGCGTGGATTCTCGCGTCGGGCGTCGCCGCGGATGCCGTGCAGAGTCTCTACCTGCTCGCGCCGTTCGCCCTGGTTCTGTGGCTGCTGCCAGACAAGCACTTCCGATCGCCCACGGTACGCGCAGCGCTGCTCTCCGGCGCGTTCCTGTGGATGTTCGCGCTCACGTTCGTGGCGGCCGCCGAGTACTTCTTCTTCGCGGAGTTCGACGCGCGGCTGAACCTCGTCGCCGTCGATTACCTGATGTATCCCACCGAAGTGGTTGGCGACATCCGCGCCGAATATCCGGTGGTGCCGGTGCTGCTGGCGGTGGGCGCGATCAGCGCGCTGCTCGTCTCCCGCTTGCGCCGGCAGCTGCTGCCTCAGGCAACACTCGTCACCGCCCTGAAAGGCCGCAGCCTTGCGTTCGGCGCCTTCGCGGCGCTGGTCACCGCGTCGGCACTGAGCTTCGAGACACACTCGCTGGCCCTGTCCGACAACCGGGTGGCGAACGAGATCGCCGCGAACGGCGCCAGCAGCTTCTTCCGCGCGCTGCGCACGAACGAGATCGACTATCACACGTATTACGCGAGCCGGCCCACGAAGACGAACCTGCGCAACCTCGTTGCCCACATGGGGAACGACCGCGGCCACTTCACGCGCCTTGCGGAAGGCCGCGTCGACAGGAGCTTTCCAGGCAATGCGCACGGGCTCGGAAAACTGAACGTGGTCGTGATCGCGAGCGAATCGTTCGGCGCGGAGTTCAGCAAGCTTTACGGCTCCAGGCGCGACTGGACGCCGGAATTCGACCGCATCGCGCAGGAAGGCGTGTGGTTCCGGCACATGTATGCCTCCGGCACGCGCACGGTGCGCGGGCTTGAAGCCATCGCCACCTCGCTGCCGCCCATACCCAGCGTCTCGGTGCTGCGCCGGCCGGGCAACGAGGGCATTGCCAACTGGGGCACGGTGATGCGCGAGCAGGGCTACAGCACGAGCTTCCTCTACGGCGGCTATGGCTACTTCGACAACATGAACTATTTCTTCGCGCACAACGGCTTCGACGTGCGCGACCGGGAGCAGATCGGCAAGCCGGTGCGCTTCGAGAACATCTGGGGCGTGGCGGACGAAGACCTGTTCGACTCCGCGCTCAGCTACTACGACGGGCTCGCGAACGCGCGCACGCCGTTCTTCTCGATCGTCATGACCACGTCGAATCACAAGCCGTTCACGTTCCGGGAAGGCGTGCCCGGTGTGAAGCCCAGCGGTGGCGGGCGAGAGTCCGGCGTGCGGTACGCGGACTACGCGCAGGGCTATTTCCTGCGCGAGGCAAAGAAGCACGCCTGGTTCGACAACACGCTGTTCATCGTAGTGGCCGATCACGGCGCGCGCGTCTATGGGCGCGAGGACATTCCTCTCAAGAGCTACGAGATCCCCATGGTGTTCTACGCCCCGAAACACCTGCACCCCGCCCGCGTGGACGCGCTCACCACGCAGATCGACATCGCGCCCACGGCGCTTGGCCTGCTCGGGTTCGCCTATCACGCGCCGTTCTTCGGCGAAGACGTGCTGAACGGCCGGCAGGACCAGCGCGTGGCGTTCTTCAGCCACAACCACGACGTGGCGCTGTACCAGAACGGGGAGCTGGCCATCCTGGGCCTCAACAAGTCCGTGCAGGACGTGTTCTACGACCGGCAAACAGACACTTATCGCCCGGCGCCCCTCAACCCGCGGCTCAACGACCTGGCGGTGGCCTACTACCAGACCGCCTTCGAGCTGTTCCGTGAGCGTCGCTATAACTGAACGATGCCGTAACGACTGATACAGCCCATGTCATCCGTCTTGCTATTCTGGCCTGCCATGCAGAGGCCCCGCACCGCGGCGGTACGCAAGACGCGAAGCACACCCGTGGAACATGAGCTGACAGACGAGGCGGAGCTGATCCGGCGCATGCTGGCGGGAGACGAGCGCGCGTTCCAGGCGTTCTTCGAGAGCCACTTCCCGCGCCTGTTTCGCTTCGCCCTGCCCCGCGTAGACCGCAACGAAGAAGCCGCTCGCGAAGTCGTGCAGGCCACCCTCACGAAGGCCATGCGCAAGCTCGGGGACTACCGCGGCGAGGCGGCGCTGTTCACCTGGCTGTGCCAGATTTGCCGCCGGGAGATCGTCGACCGCGTGCGCGCGGAGCGGCGGCATTCCGAGCGGGTGGTGCTCATCGACGATCAGCCCGACCTGCGTGCCGCGATGGAGTCCCTCGAAGCGCCCGACGAGTACGACCTCGTGAAGAGCTACGGCCGCGCGGAGTTCGGGCGACTGGTGCAGTCGGTGCTCGACCGGTTGCCGGCGCGATACGGAGACGCGCTGGAGTGGAAATATGTAGAGGGCCATTCGGTCGAGGAAATCGGCCAGCGGCTGGGCATCGGGCACACGGCAGCGCAGTCGCTGCTGGCCCGTGCACGCGTCTCGTTCCGCGCGGCGCTGGAGAAAGTGTTCGGGGCCGCCGCGGAAGACATCGCGGCGACGCTCGAGCGATGAGGAGGCAGCATGGCTGAGCACGACGATTTAGACATCGCTCGCGTGCTACGAGCCACAGGCAAGCGGGCCCGTCCGCCCGAACATCTCGAGCAGGCCGTCTACGCGGCCGCGCATGCGGAATGGCGAGCCATCACGGCGATGCGCCGGCCACAGCGCATGCGGAGCACGTGGCTGGCAGCAGCGGCTTCGATCGCTGTAGCAACTGTCGCGGTGTTCATCGGCCGCGCTCTCTTCAACCCGCATGGCGCAATGGTGGCGGACGTCAGCCGCAGCGTTGGCGTGGTGCAGATTCGCGAAGGCGATGTGGGCAAATGGCGGAGTGTCGCTGGCACGAAGACACTGCACGTGGGCGAGAGCATTCACACCGGCGCGGATGGGCGACTTGCGCTGGCGTTGGGTAATGGCGTTTCGCTGCGGCTGGATCACAACACCAACGTCGCGCTGGTGAGTGCAGATCGCATCGATGTGAGCGCGGGCGCGGTGTACATCGACTCCGGGGCGTCTACTTCGAGTGCCGAGCGGCTGCGTGTTGGAACGCCGGCTGGCATCGTGCGGCACGTGGGCACGCAGTACGAGGCGAGAATCGTGAATGGCGGCACCCGCATTCGCGTGCGCGAAGGGCGCGTGGACGTAGTGCCTCTGGACGGCTCGGTGCGCACGTTGCAGGTGGGCGAGCAGGTTCTGGTGGCCCGTTCCGGCATTGAAGAGCGCGGCACCATCGAGCCGAGCAGTGACGAGTGGGACTGGGCCTCGAACGCCGCGCCGGCTTTCGACATCGATGGACGGCCGGTGCATGAGTTCCTCGCCTGGGCGGGCCGCGAGACGGGTCTCAAGGTGGTATTCGCCACGCCTGAAAGCGCGGCGGAGGCACAGCGCGCAGTGCTGAGCGGCTCGGTGGCGGGCCTCGGCCCCGATGAAGCGCTGGCGGCCGTGTTGCCGACAACGAGCCTGCGCAGCACGGAGCGCGATGGTGAGCTCGTGATCGGGCTGGCGTCCGCCACTCCGTAGATAAACGGCCGCTGGAGAGGATCGTCAGCTGATGCTCGCGCCACTGGGCGCCGCTTTGAGTGGCGCGAGGTCCCCACGGCTCTCGCGCCAGATCACGTAGAGCCCGCTCAGAATCACGATGCCGCCGCCGACGTAGAAGCGCGATGCGGGCAGCGTGTCCCAGATCAGCCAGTCGATTCCTACACCCCACAGCAGCGCGGTGTATTCGAATGGCGCGATCACCGATGCGGGCGCGGACCGAAAAGCCTGCGTGAGCATGTGCACGGCGAGCGCGCCGATGGCGCCCGTCGCAATGATCCAGCCGATATGCTCGACGCGAATGCTGTGCCAGCCTCGCAGAGCGAGCAGCGTGCTGATGAGCGTCATGATCGACATCGACCAGAACACCACGCTGGTGTTCGAGTCTGATCGAGTGAGCACCCGAACGCTCAGCACGCTCACAGCGTAAGCCACGGCAGACAGGAACGCGGCGGCCGCGCCCACGGTCATGAGGCCCGAGCCGGACGGGCGCAACATCACCAGCACGCCGCACATGCCAATGGCGATGGCGAGCCAGCGATGCCAACCCACGCGCTCGCCCAGCACCGGCACGGACAATGCCGTCACGATGAGCGGCGCGGACAAAAAGATGGCGTACGCATCGGCCAGTGAGAGGACGCGAATCGCATAGACGAACATGCCCAGCACGAACACTGACAGCACGCCGCGCATCAGGTGCAGCTTCCATCGCACGGGTTTGAGCTCAGCGAAACGCCGGGAGACCAGCAGTGGCAGCAGGATGAACGGCAGCGACGCGAACCCGCGCATCGCGCTCACCTGCATCGTGGGGTAGTGCTCCGTGAGGAACTTGAGCAGCGAATCCATGCATGCAAACGCGCCCACGGCGACGAGCATGCATGCGATGCCTTTGAGCCGCGAGATAGAAGCCTGCGCGTGCGGCTCGCCTACCACTGCCCTGTGTTGGGCATGGACTTCCACGGCTCTGCGGGCGGCAGCGCACTGCCCTTTTGCAGCAACTCCACGGAAATGTTGTCGGGCGAGCGGACGAACGCCATGTGGCCGTCGCGCGGCGGGCGGTTGATGGTGACGCCGTGATCCTTCAGGCGCTGGCAGGCGGCGTAGATGTCGTCGACAGCGTAGGCCACGTGGCCGAAGTTGCGGCCGCCTTCGTACGGCTGCGGGTCCCAGTTGCAGGTGAGCTCGATCTGCGCGTCGTCGTCGCCGGGTGCGGCGAGGAACACGAGCGTGAAGCGGCCCTGCGGCACTTCCTTGCGCGACAGCTCGCGCAGGCCCAGGGCGTCACAGTAGAACTTCAGCGACGCATCGAGATCCGTCACGCGAACCATGGTGTGCAGGTACTTCATGGCGGCTCCTGGACTACCCCTGGTCTCTAGAACATTTCGGACGGGCCGGGCGTCTTGATCTCGACCTTGTGGCGCGAGGGGATGTGATCGCCCGTGATCATGTCTTCATACGCCTGGCCGGGGCCGACCATCGGGTAAACGCCGGCGTCGCGGTCGATCATCACTTCGAGGAACGCGGGCCCCTCGAACCTGATGAACTCCTCGATGATGCGCGGCACGTCTTCCTTCCTGTCGAGCCGCACGGCGTAGCGGAAGCCATCGGCCTGCGCGGCACGCACGAAGTCTTTCTTGTGCAGCGAGCGGTCGCTGGCGGACAGGCGGCCCTTGTGGAACAGCTTCTGCCACTGCTTCACCATGCCGTCGCCCACGTTGTTCAGCACGACCACCTTGATGGGCAGGTCGTACGTGGTGACGGTTTCCAGCTCGCCCACGTTCATGCGGATGCTGGAGTCGCCATCGATGTCGATGACCAGGCGGTTCGGGTGCGCGATCTGCGCGCCGATGGCCGCCGGCAGGCCGAAGCCCATGGTGCCCATGCTGCCCGAGGTGAGCCACAGGCGCGGCGCGCGGAAGTCGCAATACTGCGCGGCCCACATCTGGTGCTGGCCCACGCCCGTGGCGATGATGGCCTGGCCCTTCGCGTGCTTGTTGATCTCTTCGATGACGTAGTACGGCTGGATGAGCTCGCTATTGCGGTCGTAGTTCATCGCGTACGTGGCCTTCAGCTGCGCCAGATGCGCGTGCCAGTCAGCGAAGTCCCGCTGGAACTTCACGCGCTTGCCGAAAGCCGTGAGCGCGCGAATGGCCTCGGCCATGGAGCCGATGTGCGCCCAGTGCACGCGCTTCACCTTGTTCACTTCCGCGCGGTCGATATCGATGTGCGCAATTCGCTTGGCGTTGCGCGCGAACTTCGCAGGCACGCCGGCCACGCGGTCGTCGAAGCGCGAGCCGAGGGCGATGAGGAAGTCACAGTCATCCACGGCGTAGTTCGCGAACGCCGTGCCGTGCATGCCGAGCATGCGCATACAGAGCGGGTTCATGGTGTCGAGCGCGCCGATGCCCATCAGCGTGGTGACCGCCGGGATGCCGAACGTGGCCGAAAACTCGGTGAGCGCGCTGGCCGCTTCGCCGGCGACGACGCCGCCGCCTGCATAAATGAGCGGCTGTTTGGCTTCGCCCAGCATCTCGAAGAAGCGCGCGGCTTCCGCGTCGTCGATGGCGCGTTCCGCGAGCTCGTTCATGCGCCGGCGATAGCCCGGGATGGGAAGCATGCCCTGGCCCTTGTACTGGCCCTCCCAGTTCTGCACGTCTTTCGGCACATCCACGACCACGGGGCCGGGGCGGCCGGTGCGCGCAATCTCGAACGCGGTGCGCACGGTGGCTTCGAGCTTCTCAGGGTCTGTCACCAGAAAGATGTGTTTGGCGACGGCGCCCATGATCGAGGGCACGGGCGCTTCCTGGAACGCATCGGTGCCGATGGAGGCCCGCGGCACCTGGCCGCAGATCACCACGATGGGCACAGAATCCGCCATGCAATCGCGCACGGGCGTAACCGTGTTCGTGGCTCCAGGGCCCGAGGTCACGAGACACACCCCCACGCGCCCGCTCGAACGGGCATAACCCGCCGCCATGAACCCGGCCCCCTGCTCGTTGGCAGGCACGATGAGCGGAATCTGGCGGCCGGCGTTCGCTTCCTGCTCGGCGTTGTAGAGGAACACGGCGTCGTAGGTGGGCAGGATCGCGCCACCGCTATAGCCAAAGATGGCCGTAGTGCCCTCATCCGCTACGACCTGCATGATCATCTGTGCGCCGGTCATTTTCTGACCCGCAAGCGGATGACCAAGGGGGCGGGGCTGGATGACCGTGTCGCTCATGGAGGTGCAGTAAGGAGCCCGATAAAGGGCGGGGACGCTGGAGACTAGCAGCTCAAATCGCCAGTGCAAGCCGAAAGCCTGCCCCATTCCACGCGTAGCTGGCCCAAGAGCACAGTGGCCGGCCAGAGCCCGAAGCCCCCAAGGCGGCGACCCCCTCTCGACGAGCCGCAGACGAACCCGACGAAGGACGGTATTCTCCCCGGTGCCATGAACGCGACACCCCAATCCGCCACCGCCCCCATGCGGCACATCATCGCCATCCTCCTGCAGAACGAAGCCGGCGCCCTTACGCGCGTAGCGGGCCTGTTCTCCACCCGTGGCTACAACATCGAGTCGCTCTCGGTGGCCGCGACGGACGACCCCACGGTATCGCGCATCACCCTGGTCACGAAGGGCTCGGATGCCGTCATCCAGCAGATTGCGAACCAGCTGAACAAGCTCATCGACGTCGTCAACGTCGAGGACATGACGGGCGGCGAGCACCTCGAGCGCGAGCTCGTGCTGTTGAAGCTGAAAGTGCGGCCGGAGAGGACGGATGTCGTGCGAGGTTATGTCGTGCGCACGGGCGGGCGCGTGCTCGACCCGGCCACGGATTGCTTCATCGTCGAGCTCACGGCGAGCGAGGCGGAGATCAACGCCTTCATCGGCGATCTCGGCCGGCACGCGGAGCTGATGGAAGTGGTCCGCAGCGGCGCGCTCGGCATGGGCCGCAGCGGCCGCGCGCTTCGAGTCGTGCGCTAGGAACCTGCAGGCTCCCTCACCATCATGCCGAGCGGGCGCAGCGAATCGAGCGATTCGATGAAGGCATCCTTGCGATCGCCCACGCGAAGGTCGCGCACCTTCTTGCCCTTCGCGGTGACGACGCCGGCGGCTTCGCGCCCCAGCACGCACGGAAGACTCTGCGGATACAGGCCCGTGCGGTCGTACACGTCGATGAAGTTCGCGCCGATGGCGGTGTGCCGGGTCTGCACTTCATTCGGCTCAGGCGCGGCGACTTCGATGTCTTCGTAGCGCAGGACTTCCGGTCCGCCGTTCTCGTGGATGCGTATGGCCTTGTGCATGGGCAACTCGACTGTGGTGCAACACTCGCAGCAATTTGCTGCATCACGGGTGTGAGCCGTTCCGCAGATTCGAAAAGCAGGGGTTGGATGATACGGATTCCTGCCCGGAGAGCGAACGGCCTCGCACTGGTGCGGCCGGGGCTGCGACTAAAGTCCGGACGTCTGGTCAGGCACGACCCCTTCGCATGGAGCAGAACATTCCTTCGCCTTCGGGAGAGGCTTCGAGTCATCGGTCCGACACGAGCGCATCCGCGCTCGCGTTCACGGAGTTGTTGCGTCGTGCGCTCCTCGAGCTGAATGCTTCCGCGGTGGGAATCACCCAGGCCGCCGCCGGCGGCTCGCCCCGCTATTTCACGCGCAGCGCAATCGCCGCGCGGTTCTTCGAAGACATCTGTACGGCAGGGCTCGAAACGCTGAAGGAGCAGACGCAGGCGAAGTCCGGCGTGTTCGGCACCAACCGCGTCAAAGGCAACACGCAGGGCCCGATTCGCGGTCGGCTCATCGCGGTCTCCCTGCGCAGCGCGAAGGGCATGCCGATGGGCATTCTCGTAGCCACACGCCTCATCGAAGAGCCGAAGTTCGGCGCTGCGGAATCGCAGAAGCTGCTCGCCCTGGCGCCGCAGTTCGCGGCCGCGCTGACCTCACAGCGCGTGCTGCACGCGCAGCCGCTGCACGCAGAGCCGGCACAGCAAGACTCATCTTCCCCCGTCACCACGCTGCTCGACTGGAGCGCGTTCGAAAGGCAAATCCGCAAGACCGAGGCGGCCGAGAGGCTGGCCGGTTGCGTGCTCTACGGCGACATGGATCAGCTCCACGTCATCAACACGCTCGCTGGCTTCGCCGCCGGCGACCGCGCAATCTCGGAAGTGGGCGCAGCGCTGCAGGCCTCGCAGCTCCCGCCGGGGTCGTGCTCATGCCATCTCTCGGGCGACCGCTACACCGTCTACGTTCCGCACACTACGCTCGCGCAGGGCAGGCGCATGGCAGAGCAGCTGAGCAAGAGCGTGAGCGGGCTCTCCATCGACGTGCAAACGATGCCGACGCCGCTGTCGATCTCGTTCGGCGTGGCCGTGATTCCATCGACCGAGGGTGGGTTGAGCCACGCGCTGGCGGCAGCCGAATCGGCCTGCAAGGCCGCGAAAGACCGTGGCCGAGGGCGCGTTGAGGTGTATCAGGACGCGGACCAGAGCATCGTCCGCCGCAACGACGACGTGCTCGTCGCGGAGCGACTGCGCCACGCGCTGGATGAAGACCGCGTCGAAGTGTTCGCGCAGCCCATCGTGCGGCTGAACGGGGCGCAATCATGCACGCACTACGAACTGCTGATGCGGCTCACCGGCGAGGCGGGCACGCATCTTTCGCCGGCGTGGTTCATGTCCGCGGCCACCCGCTATCACATGCTGCCGGAGCTCGACCGGGCCGTGCTCCGGCATGTCTTCGACAAGCTGGCCAAACACCGTGCGGCGCTGCTGAAGAAGCCGATGCGGTTCTCCGTAAACCTGTCGGGGCCCTCCATCGGCAACCCGGACTTCATCGAGTGGCTCGGCATGAACATCGGCGGCGACGGCGTTCCGGGCGACTGGCTGCAGTTCGAGATCACCGAGACCGCGGCGGTCGCCAACGTGGCACAGACCCAGGCCCTCATCCGGCGGCTGAAGGCGCGCGGCGTTCAGTTCGCCCTCGACGACTTCGGCACGGGCGTCAGCTCGTTCGCCTACCTCAAGTTCTTCGACGTGACGATGCTGAAGCTCGACGGCTCGTTCGTGCGCGACCTGCTCGGCAACCCGCGCTCGGAGTCCCTGGTGCGGGGCATCGCCCAGCTCGGCCATGGCATGAGCATCGAAACCGTGGCCGAATGCGTGGAAACCGCCGAAGTGCGCGACCGCCTCAGGGAGCTCGGCGTCGACTGCGCGCAAGGGTTCCTCTTCGGTCGCCCGCAGCCGTTCGAGGAGGTGCTGGCGATGGAGCTGAATGTGCCTGAGGTCGGCGGCTTCGCCGACGACTCCGGCACGGCTGCGGCCTAGCCGGGCAACGGAGCCGTCGCGAAACTCAGGTCGGCCACCGGCCGCCCGCCGATCAGATGCTGCTGAATGATCCGCTCGAGGTTCTCGGGCGTGCAGTCCCGGTACCAGACGCCGTCCGGGTAAACGAGTGCGATGGGCCCCTGCATGCAGATACGCAGGCAATCGGCCTTGGTGCGCATGACGCCCTGCTCGGCATCGGCAAGCCCAAGCTCCTTCAGCCGCCGCTTGAGGAATTGCCAGGATTCCTGGGCCTCGTCTGCCGGCGCGCATTTCCCGTGCACGCACAGGAAGATATGCCGGCGCGAATGGCCGATCTTGATCTCGTCAGAGATTTTCCGCAGCGAGTCGCCTTTGCTCATCGTCCGCGGACTGTAACGAATATTCGTTCGGGGTTCGCGCTGCTGCGCGAACCCCGATGAACCCCCGGCCGAAGGCCGCTACAGGGCCGCGTCGTCCGTCTCGCCGGTGCGGATGCGGATGACCCGATCGATCTGGGTGATGAAGATCTTGCCGTCGCCGACCTTGCCGGTCTTCGACGACTTCAGAATGGCCTCAACCACTTGATCCACGAGGTCGTTGCGGACTGCGACCTCGATCTTGGTCTTGGGCACGAAGTCCACGACGTACTCGGCACCCCGGTAGAGCTCGGTGTGGCCGCGTTGGCGGCCGAAGCCTTTGACTTCGGTAACAGTCATGCCCGACACGCCGATGTCAGACAGCGCGGCGCGCACGTCGTCGAGCTTGAAGGGCTTGATGATCGCGGTGACCAGTTTCATGAGCGAGCTCCCGTCGGGTCTTGCACTTATTGAATTTGATTTGCTCGGATTATGCAGGCACGTGTTTTATGCAGGCACATACAGGCAGGGGCATTTTGCAGTATTCATGCCACCGCCGGACAGGAACGGGCGTGCAGCGAAATCACGGGGTTTCGAGCGAATGATACGCGAGTGGCGGTTCGGACTGCACCATTCCGGCGCGCATGCCTCAGGAGTCTGCTCCGCTATGGTGCGACCGAAGCGCGCCGGCGTGTGGGCTATGCTCCGCGCCCATGCTCGATCACATCCTCATCGTGGGCGCCGGGCAGGCGGCGATTCAGGCGATGGACACGTTGCGACGGAAGGGCTTCAACGGCTCCCTCACCCTGGTTGGTGAAGAGCCCTGCTTGCCCTATCAGCGCCCGCCGCTTTCCAAGAAATTCCTTTCTGGCGCCATCGAGCGCGACCGGCTGCTGATCCGGCCGCAGTCCTTCTATGTAGAGCATCGCGTGCAGACCCACCTTGGCCGGCGCGCAGAGCGCATAGACCGGCAGGCCCGCACCGTTCGTCTGGACGACGGAACCGTGCTGCCGTACGACGCCTTGCTGCTGGCTACTGGCAGCCGCCCGCGACGAATCACGGCGCCGGGTGCCGAACTTGAAGGCGTGCATATCCTGCGCAACATCGCCGATGTTGAGCGCATCCGCGCCGATCTCGCTTGGGAGCGGCGGCTCGTCATCGTTGGCGCCGGGTACATCGGTCTCGAGGTGGCGGCGACGGCCCGCGAGATGGGAATAGAGGTCACCGTGCTCGAGCAGGCGGATCGCGTAATGAGCCGTGTCACCTGCCCCGAGGTGTCTTCCTTCTATGAGGCCGAACATAAGCGGCACGGCGTGCGCATCATTTGTGGTGCTCAGGTGCGGGCGCTGGAGGGAGGCGGTGGCGGGCACCCACACCGCGTGCGGGCCGTGCTCTGCGAAGACGGCTCAGCTCACGAGGCAGACGCCGTGCTCGTGGGCATCGGCGTGAGCGCCTGCGACGAGCTGGCCCAGGAGGCGGGTCTCGAATGCGCGAACGGCATCGTCGTCGACCAGCACTGCCGCACCAGCGACCCGAACATCTACGCGGCGGGCGATTGCACCAATTACCCGAACATTCACTACGGCAAGCGGGTTCGGCTGGAGTCGGTCGACAACGCGTTCGAGCAGGCGACGAGCGCCGCGCTCAACATGCTCGGCATGCCCACGCCTCACGACAAGGTGCCGTGGTTCTGGTCCGACCAGTACGACCTCAAGATGGTCATCGTCGGCCTGAGCCAGGGTCACGACGAAGTCGTGATACGCGGCTCGCCGGCGTCGCGAAGCTTCTCCGCCTGCTACCTTCGCGGGGGCGAGCTGCTCGCCGTGGACACGGTGAATGCCCCCAAGGACCAGATGGCCGCGCGCAAGCTCGTGGCCGCGCGCGCGACAATGGACCGCGCGAAGCTGGCGGAACCGTCGATTCCCCTCAAGGATTGTCTCAAGTATTAGAGGGCGGCGAATTCGCCGCATCTATCCGACCAAAGTCCCCGTACTGTGACCGGCGCACAAGCCCGGGGCGCCGGGCCTGGATACACAATAGGTCTCTGTCAGGGGATATCGAACAACCCAATGCGGCACCTTCTTCGCTCCGCCGGCCTCGGCCTCATGGCCCTGGTTGCCGGCGTCAGCCTCAGTGCACCAGCCGGGGCCGCACCCACCAACGGGTTCCGCGTGCTTCATCACGAGTCTGTCCAGGTGAAGAGCCTGAAAGGCACGGGTGCCAGCGAGCACATGAGCTTCGACGCCTATGGCCGCCGCTTCGAGCTGAGCGTTGCGCCGAACGAGCGCATTCGTCGTGGCCTCCCGGCCAACGCCACTCAGACGGTTCCGCTTCAAGGCACTGTTGATGGAATTCCCGGCTCCTGGGTGCGCATCACGCGCAGCGCCACCGGCCTGCGCGGCATGCTGTTCGACGGCCACGAGATGTATGCGATCGAGCCCACTGCCGAAGCGGCGGCCGTCACCGTTCAGCCGCTGAGCGCCGCCGACGGTGAAACAGTGGTCTATCGCCTTGCCGACGCCCTGATGCCCGTTGAGACGATGACGTGCGAGATCGCCACGCCCGACTCCACACCAGGCTCCCCGCCTACCGCAGCAGATGCGCTTCAGCAGCTCACCACCGAGCTGCGCACGTTCCAGATCGCCGCCGCCACCGCCACGAAACAGGTGCGCGTCGGCGTGGTGGGCGACTTCGAATTCGTCACGCAGTTCACGAGCAGCATGCCGGAAGACGCCATTGTCGCGCGCATGAACATCGTGGACGGCCTCTTCAGCACGCAGCTCGGAGTGAAGGTCTCACTGGCCCCGCTCACGCTGTTCCGCACGCCGACCGACCCGTTTACGAAGTCGAATGCGTCGGAACTGCTGACGGAAGTGCAGAACTACCGCAGCGGCTCGCAAGCGCAGAAAGCGCTCGGCATCACCCACCTGATGACCGGCCGCAATCTCGACACCACCACGGTGGGCATCGCCTACATCGGGGGGCTTTGCGACTCGCGCTTCGGCTCCGGCCTTTCGCAGAGCGGGCCGAACACCACCCAGTCCGCGCTGATCGCCGCGCATGAGATCGGCCACAACTTCGGCGCCCCTCACGACGGCGAGAGCGGCGCGTGCTCCACCACACCGGCCACATTCCTGATGGCACCGCAGCTCAACGGCAGCGACCAGTTCTCCGCGTGCAGCGTTCAGCAGATCACGCCTTACATCAATAACGCGACGTGCCTGTCCGCTTACATTCCGCCGGACGCGAGCATCGAAGTGGCGAACAGCTCGCTCAACGCCACCGTCGGCACCGCACTGGTGGCGTCGTTCGCAGTGCGCGCAACGGGCGATGATGCGTCGGCCAACGTGAGCGTGACGATCTCACTGCCCACCAGCGTCACCCTCCAGTCGGTGAGCGCGAACGGCGGCACCTGCACCAGCGGCGCTGGCGCGGCAAGCTGCAACCTGGGCAACCTGGCCGCCGGCGATTCGCGGCAGGTGGACCTGAACGTGACGCCGACACAAGCCGGCGCGCTGGCACTCAACCTGGCGCTCGACTCGTCGAACGACCAGAACACGAGCAACAACAGCGGAATCATCACCCTCAACGCCACCAGCACCACGACCGCGCCGCCGACGACTCCGCCATCGAGTGGCGGCGGCACTAGCGCCACGTCAGGTGGCGGCGGTGGCGGGCGCCTCGACTTCGCGCTGCTTGCGTTGCTCGGCGCGACGCTGCTCGGCGGCGCGCGCAGCGTTACGCGAAGACGACCAGCAGATCTTTCGCGTCGACGCGCTGCTTAGGGCGCGCGAGCACTTCGGCCACTTCGCCGTCCGCGTCCGCGCGCACGGCCGTCTCCATCTTCATGGCTTCGAGCGTGACGAGCAGATCGCCGCGCGCCACCTTCTGCCCCGCTGACACGCTTACCGTGGCAACGGTGCCGGGCATGGGCGCGCCGATGTGTTTGGCGTTGCCGAGCTCGGCCTTGCGCTGGGGCGGGCGCTTCGCCACCTGGCTGCGATCGGCCACGCGCACGGAGCGCGGCTGTCCGTTCAGCTCGAAGAACACGGTGCGCGTGCCGTCTTCGTGCGTCTCGCTGCACGCCACGTAGCGCACGATCAGCGTCTTGCCCTTCTCCAGATCTACCGTGATCTCCTGGGCCGGCTCCATGCATGGAGTCGGCCGCGCCATCCGCGGCATCCGCACCTGCATCGATTGCAGCCAACACGCTTGCAGCCGAGATGCCGCTGGTATCGTGCGTATGGAAGTGCATTGGCAGGCCCACTTCGTCCTTCAGCGCTTTCACCAGCGTGTAGGCGGCGTGGGGGCGGCAGAGCCCAGCCATGTCCTTGATGCCCAGCACGTGCGTGCCGGCCGCCTTCAGCTCGAGCGCCATCTTCAGGTAGTAGTCCAGGGAAGAGCTCCGGTGTCTGGTCGATAAACCGCGTGGTGTAGTCGCCCAGCGCGAAGCGCGGGTTGGTGACGACGCGAGAAGCGGTCCTCCTGCGAGTAGATCGCCACGGTGCGCAGCATGACGCGGATGGCGATCTCGCCACGATTGGCGACCAACAGGCTGCGTATTCGCTGCGGCATGGTTCTTTTACTCTAAGATGCGCGCCACGAAGGAGCGCCGGAAAGGTGCGGTAAGAGGAGCGCGGCCAGCCGTGACAGACATCAGGGGCGAATCATGTTTGCCGTAAAGCACCTTCCGCGCCGTGCAAGTTTCACTCCGCCGGGCATTCGCATTGCCTCCGGCGCGTTTGCCATGGTGACGCTGGCACTCGCAGGCGTGATCTGCGCGCCTGGCACGCGCCGCGGATGCGCAGACGCTCGCCATCGTGATCCATGGCGGTGCAGGCGTGATCAATCGCGCCGAAATGACGCCCGAGCGCGAGGCGCGTTACCGCGCCGGGCTCGAAGCGGCGCGGGACGCGGGGTATGCGGTGCTCGAGCGCGGCGGCACGAGCCTCGACGCCGTTACCGCTGCGGTACGCACGCTGGAGGATGACCCACTGTTCAACGCAGGCAAGGGTGCGGTGTTGAACAGGCTGGGGGTTGCGGAGCTGGACTCTTCCATCATGGATGGCAAGACGTTGCGGGCTGGCGCAGTGGCGGGCGTTCAGCATGTGAAGAACCCCGTTGAGCTGGCGCGCGCGGTGATGGAGAAGTCCCCGCACGTGATGATCGCGGGCGCAGGGGCCGAAGATTTCGCGCTCGAACAGGGACTGACGTTGGTTCCGAACAGCTACTTCCGCACGGAGGCACGCGTGAAGCAGCTCGAACGGGCGCAGCAGGAAGAGAAGGCGGCGCAGAAGTCGACGGCGTCGAGCACGCCGGATGCTCCCGGCATCGAAGGCACTGGCCTCGCTGCCAGCTCGCGCGCCTCGGCGGCATTCAACGAGCCCTTCGCGGAAACGAAGGGCACGGTCGGCGCCGTTGCGCTCGACCGTAACGGAAACCTGGCGGCGGCTACGTCAACAGGTGGCATGACGAACAAGCGCCCCGGCCGCATAGGAGATTCGCCCATCATTGGCGCGGGCACCTATGCGAACGACGCGTCGTGTGCCGTCTCCGCAACGGGCGATGGCGAGTTCTTCATTCGCTCAGTCGTCGCGCACGACATCTGCGCGCTCGTCGAATACAAGCGCATCCCCCTCGAAGCGGCGGCGCGAGAGGTGATTCACGTGAAGATCGAGGGCTTCAGGGCCACAGGCGGCGTGATTGCGCTCGACACGGGCGGGCACATCGTCATGGATTTCAACAGCAACGGCATGTTCCGCGCCGCGCGCGACTCGAGCGGGCGGCGCGACGTTGCCATCTACGGTGATCGATAGGCGCTCATGTATTCCATTGCCATTCATGGCGGCGCGGGCGCTGTACCGGCCGATCTCTTCGTGAAGAACCAGAACTCGCAGTACCAGGCGAGCCTTTCAAAGGTGCTCGACGCGAGCTTCGCGGTTCTCCAACGCGGCGGGTCGAGCCTCGACGCGGTCACCGCCGCGGTTCGCGCGCTCGAGGATGACCCGCTGTTCAATGCGGGCCACGGCGCCGCGCTCACGCGTGACGGCTGGGCGGAGCTCGATGCGGCGGTGATGGATGGCAAGGACCAGCGCGCCGGCGCGGTGGCTTGCGTGCGCCACGTGAAGAACCCCGTGGACCTGGCGCGGCGGGTGATGGAGAAGTCACGCCATGTGCTGCTGGTGAGCGCGGGAGCCGAAGAGTTCGCGCTGGAAGAAGGCATTCCGCTCGTGCCGAACCTCTACTTCCGCACGGATGAGCGTCGGGATCAGCTGGCGTCGGAGCAGCGAGGACGCAGGGTTTCGGACCTCGTGCCCACCGGTGCGATTGGCGCCGATGCCACCGCAGCGAGCCTGCCAGGGAAAGCCGAAGCGCCGATCGCACGCGCGCCAATCGGCACGCAGGGAACCATAGGCGCCGTGGCGCTCGACAAACACGGCAACCTTGCCGCGGCGACCTCCACCGGAGGCATGACCAACAAGCGCCAGGGCCGCGTCGGCGACTCGCCCATCATCGGCGCCGGCACGTACGCCAAGAACGGCGTGTGCGCCGTCTCTGCCACGGGCCACGGCGAATATTTCATCCGCGCCGTCGCGGCGTATCACCTCGCAAGCTCGGTGGAATATCGCGGCCTCTCCCTCGCCGCCGCCGCGCATGAGCTGATCCACACGCGCATCCCCGCGCTCGGTGGCAGCGGCGGCATCATCGCCATCGGCGCCCAGGGCGAGATCGTCATGGAGTTCAACACCGAAGGGATGTTCCGCGGCGCGAGGAACTCGGCGGGGCATCGCGAGGTGGCGATCAAGCGCGCGGGTGGCCAGTCGCCTCCTTAGCGGCCCGTGTCGGTCCAGGGCGGGAGATTCCGCCAGTTCTCTGGAAATTGCATTGCGGACAAATCGACCTCCGGATGGCGATCGATCAGTTCGAACAGGCGTTCACGCCATCGACACTGTGGCCACGCCCTGAGCAGCGCATGCCGGATGATGACCAGCACACAATAGAGCCGATCTGCCCCCACTAGCGGATAAGGCCACGCCGGCGACCGCCTGGGGAGGATGGGCTTGACCGCCAGCTCACGATTCCAGAGCCGGCTGTGATGCGCACAGACGTTCCGTACGTAGTTCAAGGTGTGAAGCCAGCTCGAGACAATTGTCACGTCAGCCACATCGAGGCGCCTCGCAAAGACCTTCTTGATATCCGGGTGGCAGGCCTTGAACATTCGTGACAGGCGTCCGAATGACATGAGCTCCGACGCCATCCAGAGCGGCAGATGCGGCTCATCGCGATACTTGGCGCGGAAGTGTCCGACGAAGGTCTCCCGGGAAATTCGTTCGGCCTCCCTGAGCTCTTTCATGAACAGGTCGTGATCGAAACGGGGATCGAAGTGGGCCGCATTGACGTGGCCGAAGGCACCATGCCTGTGGGCGATGCCGTAAGTGAGCCCCGTACGCAGTGAGACTTCGATTCGCTCGATGGCATCGAGCAGCACGAGGCGCAGCTTGCGATCGAAGATGTAGAGGCCCGCGACCTGATCAAAGCTTGCGCCGGCAGCAAACTGCTCACCAGTCTTGAACGGCAGAAAGTAGGCGCTCAGGCGGTAGTAACTGATGTGCTTGAGCCAGCGCATGGTGCGCAGTCGATCCGGCATGCACAGACCACGGCCTGCGAGGAGATCGTGTTGCTCATCGAACGTCAGGGCCGGCTTGTTGTATTGCATTCCGTTTGCCCAATAAAAACCCGCCAATTATGCGCATCACCTGCTCTTGAGAGGGCAGGGCTCAGCGTGGCGGGTGTGTTGAGGTGAGTGTATAGGGCCGCCAGCCGCATACTCAAATTTATTTGCCGGGTCACAGAGCCGCGTCACACTCGGCCCGCGGTCGAATTTGTTGAGGGAGCTCATCGCTCCCTCGGGGCCTTTGAACCGCCCGAAGGCGGCCATCATTGAGCTCGTGCGATTTGACTGGGATGTGAGGTACCCAATCTTTGCGACAGCGCTTCGCGCACGGATAGTGAGACGAAACCGACGACGGCTTCCGTTACTGAATCCGATACGGGAAAGCACGACATGGCTCGAACCGCAATGCGGGTCGCACGAACGTACGAGCCGTTACACAACTCTTCGCCCGCGGCGGCGCGCTACTCCGGCCGGACGGGCGCACTCGCGTCCTTGCCGATCACGGTAGTCCACGGCCGCACGCGCCAGCGCGCAATGAGGCCGTTCTTCACGTACGGGTCTGCGGCGGCGAAGCGTTCCGCTGCGGCGGGCGAGTCGCCCTTGAAGAGCAGGACGGCGGTGTCGACGGGATCAGTGAGCGCGCCGCCCAGAACCAACTCGCCGCGCTCGTTCGACTCCCACGCGAGGCGCAGGTGTTCCGCGCGGAACTGGCCGCGGCGCTCGAGGTAGTCGGGGGAGAGGTCGTACATGAGGAGGTAGTGCATTGGCGGTTCCGTGTGTCGTCTCGGTGAGAGGCTGACCGTGCCCGACCTCTCCAGCGGGCTTCCGCCGCAAGGCTATCAGAACGCTCCGACAACGGGCCCGGCGGCGTGAGCCGTCGCGCCGCCGGGCGCCGTGGGGCGCGCTCAATGCCGCGTGAGCAGCACCTTCTTACTTGACCCAGCCTTCTGCTGAGCCGCCCTGCACAGTCTTCTTCGCCTCCTCTTGGCGCAGCGTGCCCATATCTCGCTGCAGGCTCGTGTCATTGCGCACGACGCCGACCACTCGCCGCGCCGCCCGTTTTCGGCGGGGCGCAGGACCCCGTTCGCGTACGTCGGGTGCGGCGCAGTAGGGCGGCGCTTTCCGCTGACCTAAACCGCCAGCAGCGCCCGCTGTTCAGCCGCCATCAACTGCAGCCCCCGCATGCGCGCCTGCTCCATGGCCGCCGAGTCGCCCGTGTTCGCGCTGACGAGAAGCTCCCGCCAAAACCGCGGCCGCGTAGACCACCGCGGCTGCAGCCACTCGGGGTGCCCTTCCGCCAGTTCGTGAATCTGTCGCAGCGTGCACACGGCGATGAGCCGCGCACAGTGCGCAGACATGCCGAGCAGCAGACGCGCCGCAGCGTTCTGACTGCGGGCGAGATGCCACGCGTAGGTAAACACGAGGCGCGCCATCGACCGCGTTTGCTGCACCGTGAAGTACGGAGGCTCTTTGCGCTGCAGATCGCTCACGTAACTGCCTGACACCCACGCCCACCGCTGCTGGTCTGCGAAACCGGCGTCGAACAGAAGGTATGGGCAAGCCGCGGCGCGATGGCGCGCGTCTGGATCCATGGCGCGAACGAGCGGCCCGAGCTCGCGCACGAGCGGCGGGGACTGATTCACGCCCGTAGTGCGGAACTGCAGCGCCAGCATGTCGAGACACTGCTCGTTGAGCTCCGCCAGCGCCGCGAGCGTCTCGGCGCGCAACCACGCGTGCGCTTCCCACGGCCGCTCCTGCTCGAGTTCCTCCGTCATCGTTTCGCGCTGCACAGACATTCGCTTACTCCCTTTTGAGTTTGTTGTTTTCCAAAAAAGACGCGCCATGGTGAGCCGATTCCGCGCAAAATGCATGCCCCGAATTTGGGAAAATTTGACCAATTCCGGGCTGGCTGTTTTTCGGGACTTACATTATTTAGAGCGCCGGATAACAACCCCCACGACACGGAGGACACATGCGCATCTCTGACAACCGCTACAGCCGTGACCGCCTGCGGCTCGATCTCGCCCTGCGTTTCATGCGCCACGAAGCACGCACGCACACCATCCGCAAATGGACCGGCCTCACCGACGATCGCATTCGCAAGCTGTATCGCGCCTATCTCAACGAGACGCCGGCGCACGTCGCCCGCCACCGCGGCAAGTCGCCGGGGCAGGCGTGCTTCTTCACGCGCACGCCGCGCGTTCAACAGGAGTCCGCCGTGCTCGCGAGCCTTTACTGCCTGCTCGGCGTAATGCCCGCGCACGTCGTGGTCGATACGGACAGCCCGCTGCCCGGCGTGGCGCGCGGCGAGCGGCTCTGCCAGGCGTTCGAGGCATACCTCATGCTCGTGCCCGCTTCGCAGATCACGTTCGAGCACGCCGTGCTGCTGGTGAACGAGCTCGCGCGCGGCGTGGAACTGAGGCTGGGCGATTGCATCCTGTGCGGCGGCCTCGTCGTGGCCGACGCGCTTGGCCTGCGTGACATCCGCTGCGGCCGATGTACCGAAGCGCCATCCTTCCCGGCATGAAACACGCCCGCTCGCTGCTGGATGTCTCGATCAGAGTGCTCGAGTATTTCGAGAGCCACGCGGCACGCGACGCTGCGGCGGGCACCGTCACCGCCTCACAGAAGGTGGAGCCAAATTCCAATGCGAGCTCGAGTCTCGCGCGTCTTCAGCCAAGAACGACTCGTCGATTCGCGGGACAAGCACATCCGCGCTCGTACGTGAGGAAACTTGCGAATCTCGCAGCGCGTCGACGTGGGACGCGCTCAATTGTGCGTTCTGGAATGCGCGCCTATTTCTCGATCGTGTAAAACAGGTCGGCACCCCGCGCCTGCCCGACCTCGGTCTTGATGGTCCAGTGGTCGCTCAGGCTATAGCGCAGCTTCAGCGTATTGAGCTGCTCGGTGAAGCTGATTCCGTAGCTCACATAGAGCCGCGGCGAGAGGTATTTGCCCAGAACGAGCGACGTCTGGTTGGCCAGATCGGACTCCAGGCCGATGTCTTCGATGCCCACGCGCGAGCCCAGCTGCTGCGCGAGGATGGCGCTGCCCTGCGCCAGCAGCTCGCTGCCCGCCTGGTTGGGGTTATCGCGGTTCTGGGCAGATTCGATGGACCCGCCCGCCAGGATCAGCGAGACGATCTGCGACTGCGGCAGCGACGGCTCGGAGAAGAAGGAGAGGCGTGGCTGGAGCAGCGTGCCGCGCACGTTCACTCCGGCCTTCACGTCGGGGTATTGCTTGATGGCGCGGATGTCGACGCCCGGGTTATTCACCGGCCCACCACTGAAGACGAGGCGGCCGCGTTCGATGTCCAGGCGGCGTCCGTAGGCGGTGTACTTGCCTTCTTCCACCGACAGCTCACCCGAACCGCGCGTGATCTCATCCGTGCCGCTTCGAAGAGTCAGCGTGCCGGTGAGGCGGGCGGTGAGGCCGAGGGTGTCGATGCTCACCTTGTCGCCCAGCGTGAGGGAGATTCCGGTGAGCACTTCGAAGCGCTTCGCCGGGTCCTGCGGCTCGGCGCCCACGAGCACTTCGTCGGAGGAAGCGCGCACCGCGTTCGTAGAATCCGCCGGCACAATCTTCGCGAAAGGCACCTTCACCGTGCCCGCCACTTCGATGCGGCGGCCTTCGATCCTGAAATCCAGGTCGGGCGAGGCGTCGATCTGCGCTTCCGGCACGTCGACCACGCGCAGGTCCTGGCCCTTGAGCTCGAAGTTGCCGTAGGGCATGGCGTCTCGCCATTCGAGCCGCCCCTTCGTGCTCACGTTACCGGCGCCAATATGGGCGGAGCCGTCGAAGTCCAGGCCGTTGCGCAGGAGGCGCGCTTCGAGCTGCGCGCCGCGCATGGCCAAGTTCACTTGATAAAGGTCGAGCTCCGCGTCCGAGACCTTCAGGGTGCCGTCGAGCAGGGGGGCGCCAAGCGTGCCGGCAATCGCCAGGTCGGTGACGAGCGTTC
Source organism: uncultured Gammaproteobacteria bacterium (assembly GCA_963837755.1). Lineage (GTDB taxonomy): Bacteria > Pseudomonadota > Gammaproteobacteria > Steroidobacterales > Steroidobacteraceae > JADGHX01. Next base: position 594,027 of record CAWIOP010000001.1, read on the forward strand.
CGGCGACGCGGTCAACCTCTGGCGCGTAGAGCGTGATGAGCCCGAGCTCCGCGGTCTGCACATGCAGTTCGCCGGTGACGGGCATGTCTCGCCAGCGAGCGGTCGAGCGCTGCGCGTCGAGGCGGGCCTTGATGGTGCCGGTCTGGCCCGCATCGAGGCTGATCGAGGCGTCGACCATGGCGTCGGATGCATTCATCGTGACGAGGCCGGTGCCGAACGTGATGCGCTCCGTGCGGCCGCTTGCGAGCTTGTGACCGATGGCGGCGTCCACGAGATCCGCGCGCAGGTTGCCTTGCACGGGCGCCGTGCCGCCACCGAAAGCGCGCGCATTTACGGTGAGGCGGCCACGATAGTCCACCGATCGTGAGAGGCCGGAAGTGAGCGTGCGCATCGGCAGCTCGGCCGCGTTCACCGTGGCCGTCCACGTGGCCGGCGTCCAGTCTGCTTCGGCGCACAGCTTCGCAGGCTCGCCGTGGAGGCAGAACCAGTCGACGCGCGTGTGCTCGCGGGAGAACTGAGCTTCCACGGGCGAGGCGAGGCTCAGGCGCAGCGATTCGCTGCCGCTCAGGTTCAAGGCGCGCAGTTGGCCCAGCCACTGGCCGTGCGCGAACGCGCCGGTGAGCTCCGAATCGAGCGCGAGGCCCGTCGCCTTCGCCGCTACGTGCGCGACGTGCTGGCTGGCGCTCCCCTCGAGCGTGAAGTCGAGCTCCGATAGCGTGCGTGCATTGAAGGCGAGATCGCGCGCGCGCACGTCAACGTGCGACGCGCGGGCGCCGCTCGCGTCGAAGTCCACCATGGCATCGACGCCCGCAAGCGTTACGCCTTCGTGCTCGATGCCGCTGCCGTGCACTTCGGCTTTGACGATCGGGTCCATCCACGTGCCGCGCAGAGTGCCCTGGCCGCGAAGCGTGCCGCGGCTATCCTGCTTGAGCAGGCTCAGGTCTTCGGCTTCGAGCGCGAAGCGCAGGTCGAGCGTCTCGCCAATGACGCCGTCCGCGGAAAGATTGGTGCGGCCTAGCGCGAGGCGCACGCGGTCCAGCTCCCACGCGTCGCCCTTGTTGGCGATGCGCCCGCGGCCGCTCGCCGCGTTGCCCCGCAGGCGACCGGAGAGATTGCGGATTTCCACGGAGAAATCGCCGTCGCCGCCGAAGCCAAGACCCTCGGCCGCGAGCTGGAAGTCGAGCTTGCCCGGCAGGTCGTCACGAACGCGGCCAGGGTTGATGTCCGAGGCGCTGCCCGTGACTGACCAGCTCTCCTGTGGAGACCATGCGACCTCGCCGGACACCACGGCCTGGCCGTCGAATGCTTCGACATCTGCGGCGGTGACTGTGAGCCGGTTTGTGGCGAGCTTGCCTGCCATCTCCACCTGCATCGGCTCGAGCCCGGCGGGCTCGAGCGGGCCGACGGCGCGCACGTCGAAGGGCCGCACGCCGCTGATGGCGTATTCACCCGACGCGCTGCGCATGGCTACGCTCTCACCAATGAGAGGCCAGCGGAAATCACTCCACGTGCCGCGCAGCTCGAGCCGCGGGCCGCCGGGGACGAAGCCGATGGTGCCGGCGCCTTCAACGTGGGCGCGCGATGAGCCATGCGTGACTTCGATGCGCGTGGCCGTAATCACGCGATTTGCGTAGTTGCCCGCGAAGAGCGTCTGGAATACGCCGGCGCGCAACCCCTCGGACGTCATGGGCCCCCGGCCTTCGAAGCCGTTGGCGTCACCTTTCACGGCGAGCTCGCCGAAGATGCGGCCGAGCGCGCCGCCGCCTCCCCACGCGCGCAGGTCGAGGTTCGTCACCTTGCCCTGGCCGGCCCAGTGCCACCCGCTCGTCAGGTCTTCGGCGTTGCCGGCGAAACTTGCCTGGAAGGGTGACGTGAACTGCGCTGTGATGCCGAGCTTGTCGAGATTCCCGCGCCCCGAGGCGGCGATGAGCCAGAGGGGCTGGTTCTGATAGCTCACGAGAATGCGCGCGTCCGCGTCGAGCCCCATCGGGTCCTGCGCGCGCAGCGTGGCCTTGCCGGAGACGTGAATCGCGTCCTGCACGAAGGTGGCGTCGTAGAGACGAATGGTGCGATAGCGAGCGACGCCCGACGTGTTCACGTCCGTTACATCGAAACGGCGGCCGTTCTGCGCGATGAGCGTGCCTGCGTCGACGTGCACCTTGTCTGCCTGGATGATGAGCCCGCGCGGCAGGAAGCGCGGCGTGGATTTCGGCGGCGGGTTCTTCCAGCGCCGCACTTCGACGTAGGCGCTGCGCATGGTGACGTCGTCGGCGTGGATGGTTTGCCAGAGGAGCGGCAGTAATGTGATGTGCCCCACCACGCCTTCGAAGCGCAGGTGAGCCCGCTCGTGCTCTGACTCGAAACGCTCCAGCGTGAACCCTCGGGCAAGCGTGCCGCGCGCGCCCACGATCTCCAGCTGTGTGCGGCCGATGCGCCGGGGCACGTGGTTCACCACCCACTGCAGCCCCGGCTGCGTGTACGCAAGGTAGTACACGACCGCCGTCGGCACCGACACTACGATTAATAGCGCGATTCCGAGAATGATGAGGATCCGGCGGCGCATTCAGGCTATGGCGTGGGTGTGACCGTTCTAGAACTTGGGGGCGAAGTTGATGTGCAGTCTCGGCGAGGCGCCGGGTTCCGACAAAGGCTGCGCAACATCGATGCCCAGCGTGACGGCCGGCAGCCGCCAGCGAAAACCCAGGCCCGCCGAGTATTCGAGTGGATCGCCGAACTTGTCGAAAGCGTTGCCGAAGTCGAAGAACGCGGCGATACCGAAGCTGCGTGGCAGGTCGCGAGAGATCTCGACGGTGCCGGTGAGCAGGTGTTTGCCACCCACCTTCTCCGTGCGCGGTTTGCCGTCCTTGTCGATTGCCTGGGTGCCGTCGGGGTTGAGGACCGGTTCCACGGGCGACAGCTCGTTGTAGCCGAAGCCGCGCACGCTTCGGTCTCCACCGGCGAAGAAGCGAACGGTGCCCGGCAGCTTGGTGAACTCCGCGACGAGGCTCGCGCCAACCTCACCCCGCAGCAGCAGGTGCAACTTCGGCGCGAGGTCGAAAGTGCGTTCCGCGGTGGTGTCGAGCTGCAGGAAGTCCGAGTCGGAGCCGAAGACGTGATGCGAGCCGCGCAGCTGCGCGTAGAACGCACGCGAGAACAGCGCTTCGCCGAGATAACCCTGCGGCACGAGGGCATAGTTGATGCCGGGAATGAGCAGCGAGTCCGTGGTCTTGCTCCCGGTGAATCGCGTCGTTGTGTTCGTGGCCGTGACGAAGTACACGCGCTGCCAGCGGCCGGTCACGCGCGTGATGCTGGGCTCGAACTTGAAGTCCCGCGTATCGACGTCAGCGCGCTGCAGCTTCTCGTATGTGGTCTCGAGCGCGAGCTTCTCGAGCGCCGGATCGCCAATCGGGATGATGTAGTGGGACTCCAGGCTCTGCTGCACGGAAGCGGCTTTCAGCTGCACGTTGAAGCGGTGGCCGCTCTTGTTGATGCGCCGGTCTTCCCACTGCAGCGTGCCGCGCACGTCGGTGTCTGTTCCATAGCCCACGCCGAAGGAATAGCGGTTGCGGCGGTTCGGCTCCGCGCGAATGCTCAGCGGCACCAGCTGGTTTTCGCGGTCCGGGTCGCCGGGCAGCACTTCGACGGTGGAGAAATACTGGCTGTCATCCAGCGCGAACTGCGTGCGCAGCACTTCCGTCATGTCGAACGGCTCTTCCTGCTCGTAGCGCATGTATCGGCGCACGAGCGCGTTGTCGATTACGTCCTGCTCGATGGTGGTGGTGCCGAAGCGGTAACGCAGGCCCGTCTCGATTTCGAGCAGCGCGTCTGCCTTGTAATTGGGCGGGTCGACCCGCAGCTCGCTCTTCGTCATGCGCGCATCGAGGTAGCCAAAGTTCGCGGCCGTGCGCTGCAGGTCGCCCTTGATCTTCTCGTAGGCCGCGTGGCTCAGTCGGTCGCCCGGATGCAACGGCGGGTTCGAGGCGATGCGGGTGAAGAGCGCGTCGTTGGCGCCGGGGCCTGAAATGCGCACATCAACGCGGCCCATGAGCACCGGTTGACCGGGCTCGATGTTCACGTTGACGCGCCAGTTGCCGTTGCCGAGATCCTGCAGGTCGGACTTCGTCTTCGGCTCGTAGTAGCCGAACGGCTTGAGCGCGGCGGCCACCTCGCGCTCCACGCGGTTGTGAAGGCGCTCGAGCGTGTCGGCGCTCAGGGACTCGCTCTTGCGGTAGCGATCGAAGCTCAGGTAGGCGAGCACGTTGTTACGCAGCTGGTCGTCCACGCCGCGCACTTCGATCTCGATGTTGGCCCTCGCGGCCGGCACGCACAGCGCGAGCACGAGAGCGAGCGACAGGCGACGACGCCATATCGCTTGCACATGAAAAACTCGCTGCGCCATCGCGGCCCTGATTCAAAGATGGGGGATTCTAGTGGGTCGACACACGCCCCGCTCGGGGCTCTTTCTCAGAGCCCCCGGCCGGCGGTGCGGTTCCATTGTGAAATGTGCGCGGGCCGGTTGTTTCGAGAACCGACCGGAGCTGCGCGGCTCACGCCCAGAGCCCGGCATGGAGCTTGAATTCCGTTTCGCCGCTCGCGTCGCCGGCCGCGGCGAAGCGCCGCTCGACCATGACGGCCGCACCCGACGGCTCTATGAGCAGCACGGTGGAGCAGCGTGTTCCATAACTCGGATGTGTGACGAAAGGTGACGACAGTGTGCGCTCCCACTCTGGCGAGACGCCCGTGGAAGCGGAGCCTTCAGGCGCCGGCGTACGGTCGGCAAGCATCGTGAACAGCGCTGAAACGGCGCGTTCGGCGCTTGCATCGGCGCCCTTTGGCGCCGATGCAGCGGGCTCGCCCTGGGTGTTGTCGCCGGAAGCGCGCCCGGCCGATTCGATGTCGCTCGCCAGCCATGCCTCGAAGCTCCGGCGCACCCGTTGGAGTTTGGGCCACGGCGAATCGAGGAACTCGTTGGAGAGGCCGTGGATGCCCGCCGGCAGCGGCTGGGCGAACCGGTCCATCCGGTTCGAGGCGTACCAGAGCTGCTCCAGGTCGCCGACCAGCAGGTTGAAGCCCGAGTAGCCGGGCGCATCGGTTTCGAGGCGCGCGAGGTAGCCCTCCGGCGACAACGAGTCGCCCAGGAAGTCCGGAATGAGCCGCCCGCGCGAGGGCGCCGAGCGGCGCGGCCGCTGCAGCTCGCGAAAGTTCGTGACCACGCCAAAGCGGCGCGCGCGGTCGAGCCCCAGCCATGTGCCGCCGGCCCGCATGTCACGCCCCGCCAGCATGGCGTTGGGGTCGGGCCATCGGGCGAGCGGCTCAGCGGCCCGCTCGTGGAACTCGTCGCGATTCGCCGCCAGGATGAGCCTGTAACGCGGATGCGCGCGCCATGCGAGCACGAGCAGGCACATGGGTCAGCCGCCGTCCGCGTCTCTGGCGACCGAGGGGTGCCGCAGCCAGGTCGTGATGAGGCGGTATGAGATAGATTGCGACGGCGGCAGCAGAGGTGGGCCCTGAAGAAGCTCGTCGCGAGTGAACCAGCGCGCGTGCTCCAGCTCACCGGAGACCTGAACCGGCTGGTTCGAATCTGCGGTGGCGTGGAACCCGATCATCAAAGACGAGGGGAACGGCCACGGTTGCGAGGAGTGGTAGTTCACGCTACGCACGCGCACGGCCGTCTCCTCCAGCACTTCGCGCGCCACGGCGTCCTCGAGGCTCTCGCCCGGCTCGACGAAGCCCGCGATGGTGGAATAACGGCCAAGGGGCCAACTCGCCGCCCGACCGAGCAGCGCGCGGTCGCCGTCTGCCACCAGCACGATAATGGCCGGGTCGATGCGCGGGAAGGATTCTTGCCCGCACTTCAGGCAACGCATGACGTGGCCCGCTCGCTCCGGCACGAGCGGTGACGCGCACACCCCGCAGAAACGATGACGAGCACGCCAGATGGCCATGGCACGTGCATAGGCGAGCAGCCCGCCTTCTTCAGCGGGCAGATTGTTCGTCAGGGGCCGCAGCTCTTCGAAGCGCGCGCCGGGGAGCAGCTCCGGCTCGTCGTCCTGCGCGCTCGCGGGGCCGAGATCGACCAGCACGCTGCGCATGCCACGGAACCAGCCGAGGAGCACGAGCTGGGATTCGTCTGCGGCGCGCACGAGCGGGTGATCGCCCGGCACGAAGGCAATGTGCGGCTCCGGCTGCGAGAGCAGCAGTTGCGTGGTGCCACGGCTGATCACATAGAGCGTAGACGAATCGTCGCGCGCGGCCGCGAGCCATTCCGCGGCCTCGCGCAGCTCGGCGCGCCGGTCGAGGTAGGGGCCGGCGAAAAAGTTGGGTCGGTTGCGGTCTGGGTCCACGATGGCCGGGATTCTAGCAGTGCAGCGATGGCGCTTCGGTACATCGGCCGCAGCGGATGTCACGCAGGCCAAGCGCGTCGGCCACGACGAGGCCGCCGCACAGGATGCAATCGCCCAGCCTCAGTTCCACGCCGCGCGCGAGCTCGTTCACCAGCAGCACGGCGTGCTCGAACGTGATCTGCGAAGCGGGCACGAGCATGAGGTATGCCTCGAACGCCTGGCAGAGCCGCTCGCCGCGCGCCACGCCGGGCAGCGGGCTGTCCGTATCGACCACGACGTGCGCGGGCATTACGCCGAGCAGGCAGTAAAGGCTCGCGAGCACGGCGGACTCCTGTTGAACGCGCGGCGTGCGCGTGAAGAAGCACGCCTGCCCCGGCGACTTGCCGCGGTGGCGGGCGACGTGCGCCGGCGTCTCGTTGAGATAGGCGCGATACAGCTTGCGAATGCGATCGTCGGTGAGGCCGGTCCATTTGCGGATGGTGTGCGTGCGTGCTTCGTGGCGCATGAAACGCAGGGCGAGATCGAGCCGCAGGCGGTCACGGCTGTAGCGGTTGTCAGAGATGCGCATGTGTCCTCCGTGTCGTGGGGGTTGTTATCCGGCGCTCTAAATAATGTAAGTCCCGAAAAACAGCCAGCCCGGAATTGGTCAAATTTTCCCAAATTCGGGGCATGCATTTTGCGCGGAATCGGCTCACCATGGCGCGTCTTTTTTGGAAAACAACAAACTCAAAAGGGAGTAAGCGAATGTCTGTGCAGCGCGAAACGATGACGGAGGAAACTCGAGCAGGAGCGGCCGTGGGAAGCGCACGCGTGGTTGCGCGCCGAGACGCTCGCGGCGCTGGCGGAGCTCAACGAGCAGTGTCTCGACATGCTGGCGCTGCAGTTCCGCACTACGGGCGTGAATCAGTCCCCGCCGCTCGTGCGCGAGCTCGGGCCGCTCGTTCGCGCCATGGATCCAGACGCGCGCCATCGCGCCGCGGCTTGCCCATACCTTCTGTTCGACGCCGGTTTCGCAGACCAGCAGCGGTGGGCGTGGGTGTCAGGCAGTTACGTGAGCGATCTGCAGCGCAAAGAGCCTCCGTACTTCACGGTGCAGCAAACGCGGTCGATGGCGCGCCTCGTGTTTACCTACGCGTGGCATCTCGCCCGCAGTCAGAACGCTGCGGCGCGTCTGCTGCTCGGCATGTCTGCGCACTGTGCGCGGCTCATCGCCGTGTGCACGCTGCGACAGATTCACGAACTGGCGGAAGGGCACCCCGAGTGGCTGCAGCCGCGGTGGTCTACGCGGCCGCGGTTTTGGCGGGAGCTTCTCGTCAGCGCGAACACGGGCGACTCGGCGGCCATGGAGCAGGCGCGCATGCGGGGGCTGCAGTTGATGGCGGCTGAACAGCGGGCGCTGCTGGCGGTTTAACGCGGAGCGCGACCGCAATAAAAAATGGCAGCGCCCACGAGGCATACAGCAATCGCTACGCAAACGTACTGGTTGAGTTCGACTGTTACGCCCTCCAGAAAGGCTTCAGTAGCTGGAGTTGGCATACGGATTGCTGCTCGGTCCTTGATAAGGAGGCTATTGGTGATCATGTATTTACGAATTCACCACATTTTTGATTTAGTATTCGGCGGCAGGGACCAAAAAGGGGCGATCATGTCAAGCGATGCGAAGGCGGCGAAGACGGCAGAGCCTTTGCGTGGGAGTGATTGGCGCAGTGCCACGGTGAAGGAACGCCCTACTGTCACGACGAGCGGCCAAGTTATCTGGTCCACCCGTGATCTGCTTTTCCCATCAGGACACGCAGTTCGATCGGCCTCGAAGGGCCTAAAGAAAGACTAAGACAAACGGGCCGCGGCTTATGGCCGAGGTGGGGCTATGGGGGAAGCTGCGCGCAGTGCTTTTTCGGCAAGCATTGCATTACTAGCCGGCTATTCGTTTATTCGTCTTTCATACTATCGACGATTTGCCGCTGAATACCTCCGCACTGATCGCTTTGCACCACTGATCGCTTTGCACTGCACGTGCTGGGCTATTCATTCGTCTTCTTTCTAGTCGGCGAGATCCTCGCGCAGCTAATTCCTCACTGGACTCTTGATCGCTTCCTCTCCGTCGAAGGTGATCTAGAGAAGGTCGGGATAACGGCCCCCGTGATTAACGCGATTCTACTGGGCCTTGTGCTTGCGTTACTCGACAACGCGCGGGTCCGCTGCTTGATGCGGAAAGACGCGTCAATGTCAACTCGCTCTGGCTTTTTCGAAGGCGTGCGAATCGCCGCCGTCGCGCGGTTTGTACGCAAATCGAACGACTCGGCATTACGGGCGATTTTCAGAGCCACGATTCTGAAAAAGGATCTGATGGTCACGCTAAAGAGCAACAAAGTGTACGTGGGCAAACCCTACCTGCTTCTATGGGATGACCCGACACAAGCACTGACCTTCATCAAAATACTCCCTATCAAAAGCGGGTACAGAGATCCCACGACAAAGAAGGTCACCCTCTCCACTCGATATAATGAAATCGTCGATCGGCTCGTCGAACTAGACGGCACCCGAAACACAATCAAAGACGTGACCGATCCTCTCGCATCTGATGTCCTTGGGCTCACAAATGATCAAGACGAGGTGGTCGCCAGTGTTGATATCGAGGACCTGGGGATTGTAATTTCCTGGTCGCAAGTAGAATCACTCACCATTTTTGACGACGGCCTCTACAAGGCTTTCCAGGTACTACCGGCGACGCCTGCGAGCGATATCGTGACGGTGGGCTGATAGGTGATGAGCCGGTTCGACCCTCCCGACTCGCTCCGTTCAGGCAGAACGATCGGGTGAGGCGAGACGAACCAGTTATTGACGCCCCCGTTTAGCCCGCGCCTGGCGTCGCCCGTGCGATGGCTTTGACATCCTGCGCATGAATATGCACAATGCGCGCGATTTTATGCACGTCGCAGCCGACCACCACCAGACCGACCGCCGCGAGGCCATCATGCGCATCCTGCGCGGCGGCCTCGTGCGCAATCAGCAGGACCTCGTGAGCCTGCTCAAGAAGGAAGGCCACGACGTCACGCAGTCCTCGGTCAGCCGCGACCTGCGCGACCTGGGCGTGCTCAAGGCGAGCAGCGGCTACGTGCTGCCGCCCGAAGAGACCACGCGGGCCAACGGCGACTTCCACTCGCTCGTGCAATTCGTGCGTGCGGTGAAGCCCGCCGGCCCGTGCCTCACCGTCATCCGCACCACCATCGGCGCCGCGCAGAGCGTCGCCGTGGCCATCGACAAGGCCGAATGGCCCGAAGTCGTCGGCACCCTCTCCGGTGACGACACGATTTTCATTGCCACCAATGGCGCCCCCGCGCAGGCCACGCTCAGCGAGCGCCTGCGCTCTATCTTCCGAGTCTGACCCATGCCCAACACCGTTTCTTCTCAGGGCGCCAGGCCCATCGTCCTCGCTTACTCCGGCGGTCTTGATACGTCGTTCCTCGTGCCGTGGGTGGCCGAGAATTACAAACGGCCCATCATCACGGTCACCGTCGACACCGGCGGCCTCGACGACCAGGCGAGGCGCACGCTCGCGGAGCGCGCGAAGGCGCTCGGCGCGGTGGAGCATCACATCGTCGATGCGCGCGCGGATTACTTCGAGCAGGTGCTGCGCTTCCTCATCATGGGGAACATTCGTCGCGGCCAGCTCTACCCGCTGTGCGTGGGTGCGGAGCGCGTGATGCAGGCGCAGACCATTGCGCACATGGCGCGTCAGCTTGGCACCAACATGATTGCCCACGGGTGCACGGCCGCCGGCAACGACCAGGTTCGCTTCGAAGTGGCCCTGCGCACGCTCGCGCCGGACCTCGAAGTGCTCGCTCCCGTGCGCGACAAGGCCTTCAAGCGCCAGGACGAGCTGGAATACCTGCAGAAGCGCAACCTGCCCGTGCCACCACATGGCGCGGCGTATTCCATCAACCGTGGCCTGTGGGGCGTCACCATCGGCGGCACGGAAACGCTCACGTCGTCCGGCAGCATCCCGGACAGCGCGTGGGTGCTTTCCAGGGATGCATTCTCCAACCCGAAGGCTCCGGAACGGCACGTCATCTCGTTCGAGAAGGGCCGGCCCGTGAAGCTCGACGGTAAAGCCATGAGCGCGGTGGACCTCATCGAGACGCTCGAGACGCTCGGCGCGCCGTTCGCCATCGGCCGCGGCATTCACCTCGGCAACACCATCATCGGCACGAAGGGCCGCGTGGCCTTCGAGGCACCGGCAGCGGAGACGTTGCTGACGGCGCACCGCGAGCTGGAAAAACTGGTGCTCACGCCGCGCCAGCAGCGAATCAAGGAACTGGTGGCGCAGCCCTACGGCGACCTCGTGCACGAAGGCCAGCTGCTCGACCCCGTGTGCCGGGACATCGAAGCGCTGCTGCTCTCGTCGCAAGACCGCGTCACGGGCGACGTGCGGGTGCTGTACCGCCCCGGCAGCCTGTTCATCGAAGGCGTGGAATCACCCTACTCGCTGATGGCTGCGTCGAAGGGTGTGTATGGCGAAGCCGCGGGCGAGTGGACGGCCACCGATGCCCTGGGCTTCTCGAAGATCGTTTCGCTCACCGGTGTCTTTCATAGACGCGCCGGCGAGCAGGGAGTCGGGAAATGACGATGCGCCCAGTGGTTGTCGACAAGATTGCTTCGGTTACGCAGGCCTGCGGCCTCTCGCGCGAAGTGCGTGTCTCATCCGACATTCCGGCCGAGGAGGGCGTGGTCGTGGTCGTTGAGGTGCTGAACAACAAGTCCACCTACAACACGCTGGAGCTCACGAGCGGCCGCATGGCCAAGGTGGGCAAGGGCGACGTGGTGGTGGGCGCGCTCGGCCATCGCAAGGCGCTGTTTGGCTACTCGGGCCACATCCCGCAGTCCGTGAAGCCTGGCGACATCATCCAGATGCTCAACATCGGCGGCGTGCTCGGCATCTGCGACTCGGTGAACCCCGACAAGGGCAAGCCGTTCGACTGCCGCGTGATCGGCGTGGCCCTGCACTTCCCCTACCTCGGCGAGCGCATTGGCGTTCCCGCGCGCGTGGGCAAGTCGAAGCTCGACTACGACGCGAAGCTCGAAACGCGCGGCGTGCCCGTCGTGGCGCTCGCCGGCACCTGCATGGAAGCCGGCAAGACCGCGGCGGCCTGCGCCATCGTCAGCCGCATGCGCCATCGCGGCTTGGTCGTCGATGCGTTCAAGGCCACGGGCGTCTCGCTCCGCCGCGACATTCTCGCGATGGAAGATGCGGGCGCGCGAAGGTCCATGATTTTCACGGATCTCGGCATCTGCACGACTACGCGCATCAACGGCCCCGCCCTCACGCGCACCATGCTCACGGAGCTCTCCACGGGCAAGCCGGATGTCATCGTGTTCGAGCTGGGTGACGGCATCCTGGGCACCTACGGCGTAGACGCAATTCTGGAATGCACGGACGTGCGCGCCGCGCTCACCGGTGTCGTGCTTTCCGCGAACGATCCGGTCGCCGCGTGGGGCGGCGTGAAGCTGTTGCGCGAGCGCTTCGGCATCGAGCCGTGCGTTGTCACGGGGCCCTCCACCGACAACAGCGTGGGCGTGGACATCATCCAGAACCAGCTCGGCGTGCCCGCATTCAACGCGCTGAGCGCCGGCGCCGCGCTCGGCGATTGCGTGATGAACGCGGTGGGCCTCAAGGGCCATGACGTGGCCGCTGAGGGAGCCGCGGCGTGACGACGACGGCGAACAAGATCCCCACGATCGTGCTCGGCGGCACCGGCTACGTAGCCGGCGAGCTGCTGCGCCTGATCGCGGGCCATCCTCAGTTCGAGCTGGCTGCGATCATGTCGGACAGCCAGCCGGGCGAGCTGGTGGGCAGGGCGTTCCCGCATCTCGCCAGCGTGTATGGCGACACGAAGTTCAAGTCGCAGGGGGAAGTGGAACAGCTGATCGCGGGGCTGCCGCAGTCCGCCGTGTTCGGCGCTGCGCCTCACGGCGTGTCGCACGTGCTCATCGACTCGCTGCTGAAGACGGCCGAGCGCGCGAAGACGAAGCCGCGAGTGGTCGACATCTCGGCCGACTATCGCTTCAGCACTCCGCAAGCCTACGAAGCCGTGTACAAGCACGCGCATGGCGCGCCGGAGCGCATCCGTGACTTCACGTGCGCCCTTCCGGAACATCTGAAGAAACTCGAGACCCTGCACGTTGCGCACCCGGGTTGCTTCTCCACGTCGGCGCTGCTTGCTTCCGTTCCGTTGCTGACACTCGGCCTCGTCGAGCCCACGCTGTTCCTGAGCGGCGTCACCGGCAGCACGGGCTCGGGCCGCAAGCCGGTGGAGGGCACGCATCACCCCACTCGCCACAGCGACCTGTACTCCTACAACGCGCTCGCTCACCGGCATACACCGGAAGTGGCCGCCATCGCGAAGAACGCGTCGGGCGTGGAAGCGGAGTTCGCCTTCGTGCCGCACTCCGGCCCGTTCGCGCGCGGCATTCACATGACCGTGCAGGCGCGCTTGAAGGTTGCGCTCGATACGAAGGCCGCCATTGCAGCGTTGCGCGAGTTCTACGCGCACTCTCCGTTCGTGCGCGTTACGGAGAGCGCCCCGCGCGTGAAGGAAATTGTCACCAGCAACTACGCGCACCTGTCTGCGGCCGTGTCGGGCAAGACCATTGCCGTGATGTGCACCGTCGACAATCTCAACAAGGGCGCGGCGGGCGGGGCCGTGCAGTGGATGAACCGAATCCATGGCTTGCCGGAAACCACGGGCCTCACGGCGCCTGCGCCCGGCTGGACCTGACTCTGGCCAGACCCTGACTGACCCGCCCGGGCGGATCTACGGAAAGCAGATACCCATGAATGCCGACCTCGAGTTGAAGACCCCGAACAACGCCCAGGACGCCCTGGCTCCTGTGTTTGCGCAATACCCGGTGGACGTCGTCTCCGGCGAGGGCGTGTGGCTGCTCACGCGCGGCGGCGAGCGCGTGCTCGACCTGTATGGCGGCCACGCCGTCGCCGCGCTCGGCTACGGCCACGAGGGCTGGACGCGCGCTGTCTGCGAGCAGGCGAAGTCCTGCAACTTCCAGAGCAACGCCGTGCCCATGGACGTGCGCCGGCGCGCGGCCGAGCGGCTCATCCGCTTCGCCGGCGGTGGGTTCGATCGCGTGTTCTTCGTGAACAGCGGCGCGGAAGCGAACGAGAACGCCATGAAGATGGCGTTCCGCATCAGCCCCAAGCGCACGCACGTGGCCGCGCTGGAATACGGCTTCCACGGCCGCACGGCTGCCGCTGGCGCGCTCACGTGGGGTGCCGCGCAGAAGTGGTATGCGCTGCCGCGCTCGCCGTTCGACGTGAGCTTCATGCCGCGTAAGGACGTGGATGCAATCGCCAGGCACGTCACCGAGAACACGGCTGCCGTCATCATTGAGCCCGTGCAGGGTCTGGCCGGCGCGTTCGACTTCGGCGCGGAATACCTGGCCGCCCTGCGCAAGCGCTGCGATGACACCGGCGCGCTGCTCATCTTCGACGAAGTGCAGTGTGGAACGGGCCGCGTGGGTCACGCGTTCGCCGCGAATCTGTACGGCGTGAAGCCAGACATGATCACCGCCGCCAAGGCGCTGGGTAACGGCTTTCCGTGCGCGGCGCTGCTCACGTCGCCGAAGGTGTCGGCGGCCATCAAGCTCGATTCGATGGGCACCACCTATGGCGGCGGCCCCATGGCCTGCGCCGCCGTCGAGGCGGTGATCGAAGCCATCGAGTCGCAGAACCTGCTGGCGAACGTTCGCAAGATCTCCGACTACATCCGCAAGACGTGCATCGTGGGCCCGGTGACGGGCGTGCAGGGCGAAGGCTTCCTGCTCGGCCTGCGCACCACGCGCCCGGCGAAGGAAATTCACGCGGAGCTGCTGGAAGTGGGCATTCTCGCGGGCACCAGCACCGACCCGAACGTGTTGCGCCTGTTGCCGCCGTTCATCCTGGAAGAGCAGCACGTCGACATGCTCGCCGACGCGCTGTCGCACCTGCCATGAAACGCTTCGTCGACCTCGCGGACCTGCAGCGGGACGAGATCCGCGACCTGCTGGAGCTTGCGCGCCGTCTCGAGTCACACCCGGAGCCGCAGGCGCTCGCCGGCAAGATTCTGGGCCTCGTGTTCTTCAACCCGTCGCTGCGCACGCTCGCTTCGTTCCAGGCGGGCATGGCGAAGATGGGCGGCTCGACGTTCGTCATCACGCCCGGCCAGGGCACCTGGCAGCTCGAAACACGTCTCGGTGCCGTGATGAACGGCGCGGCGGCGGAGCACGTGCGCGAAGGCATCCCGGTGCTCGCGTCTTACTGCGATGCCTTGGGCATTCGGGCGTTCGCGGACGGCAAGAGCCTGCAGTACGACCTTGCCGAGACCACGTTCAACGCGATGGCGGAGGTGGTGAGCAAGCCGCTCATCAATCTCGAGTCGGCCATCAACCATCCGTGCCAGGCGCTGGCGGACTGGAAAACCATGGACGACCTCGGCGTCGCGAGAAACGGCAAGTTCGTGCTGTCGTGGGTTTATCATCCGCGCGGCCTGCCGCTCGCGGTGCCGGCCGCGGCGCTACACATGGCCGCACAGCGCGGCATGGAAGTCGTGGTGGCGCGGCCGGAAGGCTACGAGCTGCCGCCGCAGATCATGAACAAGGCGCGCAAGGCCGCGGAAGCTTCAGGCGGCTCGGTGCGCGAGACTTGCGACCGCCGCGAGGCGCTCGAAGGTGCGCAGGTGCTGTATGCGAAGGAGTGGGGCTCCACCACGCATTACGGCGACGCTGAAGCGGACGGTCGCCTGCGCGCGAACCTCACGGACTGGTGTGTGAAAAACGAATGGTTCGCCAGCGCCGCGAGCGACTGCCGGTTGATGCATTGTCTGCCGGTCCGTCGCAACACCGCGGTGGCGGATGAAGTGCTCGACGGCCCACGCAGCGTCGTGCAACGTGAAGCCTACAACCGCCTCGTCGTGCAGATGGCGGTGCTCTACAAGCTGCTCAAGGGAAGTTGAAGATGATGAATCGTGCCGATCAGACCCTGGCCATCCGCGCACTGAAGAGCGCCGCGCCCTACATCCGCATGTACAAGGGCAAGACCTTTGTCGTGAAGGCTGGCGGTGGCGTGTTCGCAGACGAGGAAGCCACCCGCGTGCTCGTGGAGCAGATCGCCATCCTCCACTACTTCGGCGTGCGCGTCGTCATGGTTCACGGCGGCGGCCCGCAGGTGACGGAGCTGCAGACCGCGCTGGGCATGGAATCGCGCATGGTGCACGGCCGGCGCGTCACGGACGCGAAGTCCATCGACGTCACCGCCATGGTGCTGAGCGGGCTCATCAACACGCGCATCCTTTCCATCTGCCGCAGTCTCAACATCGACGCGGTAGGCATCAGCGGCGTGGACGCGGGGCTCATCCGCGCGCACCGGCGCTCGCCGGTGAAGCACGATGACGGGCAGACCACGGACTACGGCTTCGTTGGTGACATCGTGGGCGTGGACGCCACGGTGATCCGCAAGCTGCTCGACAACGGCCTCATGCCGGTGGTAAGCCCGCTTTCCGCGGACGAGACCGGCACGCTGCTCAACATCAATGCGGATACGGTGGCGGCCGCCATCGGCGCGGCGCTCGATGCGGAGAAGCTCATTCTGTGCACGGGCGCACCCGGCATCCTCGAGCGGGTGGAAGACCCGGGCTCGCTCATTTCCTACACCGACCTGAAGGGCCTCAAGCGCCTGAAGGACGAGAAGCGCATCGTCGAAGGCATGCTGCCCAAGGCGAAGGCCATCGAAGAGGCCATACGCGGCGGCGTGCGGCGCGTTCATGTGGTGTCGTACCTGTCGCCCGAGGGCATCCTGGGCGAAGTGTTCACGAACGAAGGCACCGGCACGCTCATCGTGGCCGACGTGAACGCCATCCCGGCGAACGAGCAGCACATGGGCAACGGCTGAAGCTCCATGACGCGGCTGTGGGACAAAGGCGCTCCGCTCGACGACCGTGTGCTCGCGTACACGGCGGGAGAGGACTACGCGCTGGATGAGCGTCTGGTGCGCTATGACGTGCAGGCCTCCATCGCGCATGCGGAGATGCTGAACGCGCAGAGGCTGCTGTCAGACGCAGATCTGAAGGCCATTCGCACGGGGCTGCAGGCCATTGCGCAGGAACATGCGAGCGGCAAGTGGCGCATCGAGCTTTCCGATGAAGATGGGCAGACAGCGCTGGAGAAGCGACTGACTGCGCTCATCGGTGAAGCCGGGGGGCGCGTTCATCTGGGCCGCTCGCGTAACGACCAGGTGCTCACCGCGCTCCGTCTCTACCTGCGTGATGCCGTGGTGGCGCTGAGCGATGGCGCGGGTCGCGTTGCTGATGCGCTGGATCGGCTCGCGAAGCGTGAGCAGGCCACCGCCCTGCCCGGCTACACCCACATGCAGCAGGCGATGCCGAGCTCCGTGCCGTTGTGGGCCGGCGGGTTCGCAGCGGAGATTCGGGATGATGCGGAAGGTCTGCGGCTATCACAGCGCCGCGTGGGCAAGAGCCCGCTGGGCTCGGCTGCCGGCTACGGCACGCCCGGCTTGCCGCTGGATCGCAATCTCACGAGGGAGAAACTCGGATTCGCGGTGACGCAGGAGCCGGTCACTTCGGTGCAGCTCTCGCGCGGCAAGGCCGAATCCCAGATTCTGTTCGAGACCGCCCTGCTCATGCAGGACCTCGGCCGCTTCGCCGCCGACGTGCTGCTGTTCTACACGCAGGAATTCGCGTTCGTTTTGCTGCCGGATGCGTTTACCACCGGCTCGTCCATCATGCCGCAGAAGCGCAACCCGGACGTGTTCGAGCTCATTCGCGGCCGCTCGGCCACGGCGCTCGCGTGCCTGTACGAAGCGCTCGGCATCTGCGCGAAGCTGCCGTCGGGCTATCAACGCGACCTGCAGCTGCTGAAGGTGCCGCTCTTCCGCGGCATCGACATCGCCACGCAGACGCTCGACATCCTGCCGCCGGCGATCGACGCCATGGAGTTCCGCCCGGAGAACATCGAGCTCGACCCGGCTATCCACGCCGCCGAAGAGGCAAACGCGATGGTGGTGAAGGAAGGCATTCCCTTCCGCGAGGCGTATCGCCGCGTCGGCGCGAAGCTCAAGAAGTAAGAGCGCAAGAGTCTTCTCGTGGGCGCATTTCCGTCATGCCCGCACCGCCCGCCTTGCCCGGGCTGCCCGCGCTTCGGTGAGCCCGGTATCGCACCTGCCGCGCACGATGCGCTCGATAAGCTGGCGCGCGCGCACGGTCTGCCCGACGTTGCGGTGATTTCAGGGCAAACGGCCGGGTTTCGACACCGCGCGCGGCTTGCCATCCGCGGCCGACTGGGCTCGCCCAAGCTGGGGATGTTCGAGCTCGGCACGCACCACGTGGTTCACATCCCGAACTGCAGTGTTCATCACCCTTTGATCAACCGCGTCGCGGCCGTCGTACGGCGTGCTTCGGTCGATGCGCGAGTGACCAGCTACTCGGACGCCGCCCACCTGGGCCTCGCGCGCTACCTGCAAGTGGTGGTGGAGCGCAGCTCGCAAACCGCGCAGGTGGTGATTGTCGGCAACAGCGCAACGGCCGAGCCCTTCGCCGCGTGCCTGGATCTGATCCGTGAGCGGCTCGGTAACGAGCTGCACAGCCTGTGGTTCAACGCCAATCGCGAGCGTTCCAACACCATCCTCGGCCCAGAGTTCCAGAACTGGTGCGGGCCGGCCAGCGTGGTCGAAAACTTTGGCGCAGCCGCGATTCACTACCCGCCGGGCGCGTTCGGGCAGAGTAATCTCGAAATCGCGCAGCACATCATCGATCACTTGCGGGACGAAATCCCGCAGGGGGCGCGAGTCACCGAGTTTTATGCGGGCGTGGGCGCCGTCGGCCTGTCGGTGTTGGCCCGCGCCGGCCAGCTGCGAATGAACGAGGTCAGCCCGCACTCGCTGCACGGGCTCGAGCTCGGGCTCGCCCAACTCGCGCCGGCGGATCGCGCCAGAATCTCGGTCGTGTCGGGCCCCGCGGGCGCGGCGTGCCCGGCCGCTTCCGGCGCAAACGTGGTCATCGCCGACCCGCCGCGCAAGGGCCTCGACCCCGAGCTGACCGCGTATCTGAGCGAGCAGCCACCGGAGCGCTTCATGTACGTGAGCTGTGGGCTCGAGTCGTTCCTCAACGACACCGCGCGACTGATCTCACGCGGCAAGCTGCGCCTCGGCGCGCTTACCGCATTCAATCTCTTGCCATTCACCGAGCACGTCGAAACCGTAGCGCGCTTCGAGCGCACCTGACACTGCGTACCTGACACTCGCGGCACGTTCACTCGAACGAGAACCCCGCCGTCGAAACGCTGGCCGGCATTCACTCCGAGTCGGGCTGCACTTCCGGCGATGCCTTGATGAAGGGCGGCAGTGACTCCAGGTGCCGGCAGATGGCGCGCAGAGTGGGGTAAGGGGTGAGGTCGCAACGGAAGCGCAGCGCGTTGTACATCTGCGGCACGATGCAGATGTCGGCCAGTGTCACGCTGGTGCCGAACATGTGCTTGCCGTCGCCACTCCAGCGCTTCGCCTGCTCTTCCAGCCCGCGAAAGCCTTCAGAAATCCAGTTGTGATACCAGATCTCGTTGACGGTCTTTTCGTCGTGGCCCAGCGGCTTGCGCAGGAAGTTGAGCACACGCAGGTTGTTGAGCGGATGCATGTCGGCCGCAACGTTGAGCGCCATGGCGCGTACGTGCGCGCGGTCCGCCAGCGCGCCCGGTAGCAGCGGCGGGCTCGGGTATTTCTCTTCCAGGTATTCGATGATCGCGAGGGACTGCGAGATGCACACGCCGTCGTCATCGAGCGCCGGGATGAGGCCCTGCGGGTTCATCGCCAGGAACTCCGGGGTCCTGTGAGCGCCGTTGCGCAGGTGCATGGA
This sequence comes from uncultured Gammaproteobacteria bacterium, assembly GCA_963837755.1. GTDB lineage: Bacteria > Pseudomonadota > Gammaproteobacteria > Steroidobacterales > Steroidobacteraceae > JADGHX01. The sequence continues at coordinate 613,279 of CAWIOP010000001.1, forward strand.
GATGGTTTCGAACGGCACGCCCTTGAGATTGAGGGCAATGCGCACGCGGAACGCAGCGGTGCTGCGATAGTACGTGTAAAGCTTCATGGCCGGCAGCTTGCCATCCAGCTTGAGCTGGGGGAAGCGGCGGAGGCAGTCGCGCAAAGCAGCGCGGTGGGCGCCGAGCCGGTAAACTCGCGGCCCCATGAGAATCTGGTTTGCCGACGTCCGGCTCGAACACATCGTCAACCGGGGCGCCAACACGCTCGTCGACCACCTCGATATCGAATTCACCGAAGTGGGGCCGGACTATCTCCGCGCCACCATGCCGGTGGACAACCGCACGCGGCAGATCATGGGCGTGCTGCACGGTGGCGCCTCCGCTGCGCTGGCCGAGACCATCGGCAGCTTCGCCGCGAATATGTGCGTGGACAACACGCGCTTCATGTGCGTGGGGCAGGAGATCAACGCCAACCACCTGCGGCCGGTGCAAAGCGGGCTGGTTACGGCCACGGCCAAGCCGTTTCACATTGGCTCGCGCAGCCAGGTGTGGCACATCGAGATTCACGATGAGCGTCAGCGCCTGGTATGCGTGTCACGGCTCACGGTGGCTGTGGTGGAAAGGCGCGCGGCTGCAGAGGGAAATGGCAATGGTAACGGTGGGTAAAAAAGTGAGCATGTCTTCGGCGCGGTTCGCTCGCGCGGTCATCGCGAGCGCAGTGCTCGAGGGCCTCGTCGGTTGCGGCCAGAAGGGCCCGCTCTATCTGCCGGACAAAGGCGGTGAAGTGGTCACGCGCCCGGCCGGCCAGACCCAACAGCAGCCGCAGTCGCCCGAGACGGCGCCGCAGCCGTCCACGCAACCGCAGACGAACACCACCGAGAGCGAAAAGAAGAAGCCGCCGCGGTAGGTTGCGGCGCCTGAGGCAGCCCGTTCGCTATACTCGCGCGCCCACCTGCAGGCACGCGACACCTCCCATGAGCCGCGCACCCGATCTCGTTCTCGTCGACGGCTCCTCATACCTCTACCGGGCTTTCCACGCGCTGCCCGCGTTCTCCAACTCCCGTGGCGAGCCCACCGGCGCCGTGTTCGGCGTACTGAACATGCTGCTGAAGTTCATGAAGGAGTACGGACCGAAGCGCATCGCCGTGGTATTCGACGCGAGCGGCAAGACGTTCCGCGACGAGCTCTTCAGCGAGTACAAGGCACACCGCCCGCCCATGCCGAACGACCTGCGCTCGCAGATCGAGCCGCTGCTCGCCATCCTGCGCGCGCAGGGCCTGCCGGTGCTGCGGGTGGAAGGCGTTGAGGCGGACGACGTCATCGGCACGCTCGCCACGCGAGCCGCGAAAGCCGGGCAGCAGGTGCTCATCTCCACTGGCGACAAGGACATGGCGCAGCTCGTCGACGGCTCCGTCACGCTCATCAACACCATGAGCAACTCGGTGCTCGACCGCGCGGGCGTCAAGGCCAAGTTCGACGTGTACCCGGAGCAGATCATCGACTACCTCGCGCTGGTCGGCGACAGCTCGGACAACATTCCCGGCATCGAGAAGGTCGGCCCGAAGACGGCGGCGAAGCTGCTCAACCAGTACGGCACGCTCGACAGGCTCATCGAGCACGTGAGCGAAATCAGCGGCAAGGTCGGCGAGAACCTGCGCGCGGGGCTCGAAACGCTCGCCCTGTCGCGCAAGCTCGCGACCATCCGCACTGATTGCGAGTTACCCGGCTCGCTCGTAGAGCTCACGCCAGCAGAGCCTGACGTAGCGGCGCTTCGTGAGCTGTACACGCGCTATGAGCTGCGCTCACTCATGCGGCAGCTCGAAGCGACGTCGCCTGGCGTGAGCGATTCGTTTTCGCTGTCGGCGGGTGGCGGTACCGTTTCGGGCACGACGACTGGCAACTCCGCGGCCACAGGCGCGGGCAGCACTGCAGTTGGGAAGGGCTCACACGTGCCGGTCACGGCTGAGGCCGCGCACGCGAGCACCATGTCGTCGCTGCCATTCGAGGCGGCCGGCCTCCCGGGCGGCGCTGCGCCTTCTCCCGTCGCCGCCGCCGAACGCCGCTACGAAACCATCACCGACTGGGCGCAATTCGAGCGTTGGCTCGAAGCACTGCGTGCCGCGGAGCTTTTGCGTTCGACACCGAGACGACCAGCCTCGACTACATGAAGGCCGCGATCGTCGGCGTTTCGTTCGCAACGCAGCCCGGCATTGCCGCGTACGTGCCTTTGGCCCACGACTACGCTGGCGCGCCCGAGCAGCTGAATCGCGAGAAAGTGCTCGAAGCCCTGAGGCCCCTGCTCGAAGATCCGCAGCGGGGGAAAGTGGGCCATCACCTGAAGTACGACGCCCACGTGCTGCTGAACCACGGCATCCGCCTCGCCGGCATGCGCTACGACAGCATGCTCGAGTCCTACGTGTGGAACAGCGTGGCCACCCGTCACGACATGGACAGCACCTCGGAGCGCTACCTCGGCATCAAGACGATCAAGTTCGAGGAAGTGGCCGGCAAAGGCGCCAGGCAGCTCACGTTCAACCAGGTGCCGGTGGATCGCGCATCCGAATACTCCGCGGAGGATGCGGACATCACCCTGCGCCTGCACCAAACGCTCTGGCCGCAGATCCAGACCATCCCGGCGCTCGAAAAGCTCTACGAAGAGCTCGAGCAACCGCTCGTGCCCGTGCTGTTGCGCATGGAGCACGCGGGCGTGCTGGTCGATCGCGAGCTGCTGAAAACCCAGAGCCGCGAGATCGCCGTGCAACTGCAGGTGCTGGTGGGCAACGCGCACCAGGAAGCGGGCTTCGAGTTCAACATCGATTCGCCGAAGCAGCTCCAGCAGATCCTGTTCGAGAAGCTGCAGATTCCGGTGCTGCGAAAGACGCCAACGGGGCAGCCGTCGACAGCGGAAGACGTGCTGGAAGAGCTCGCCATCTCGCACGCCCTGCCGCGCATCGTGCTCGACTACCGCGCGCTCGCGAAGCTGAAATCCACTTACACGGACAAGCTGCCCGAGCAGATAAACGAGCGCACAGGGCGCATCCACACCTCGTACCACCAGGCCGTGGCACAGACCGGGCGGCTCTCATCAGCCGACCCGAACCTGCAGAACATCCCCATTCGCCGTCCGGAAGGCCGGCGCATTCGCCAGGCCTTCATTGCGCCCCCCGGCTACGTGCTGGTCGCCGCGGACTACTCCCAGATCGAGCTGCGCATCATGGCGCATCTGTCCGGAGACGAAGGTTTGCTGAGCGCGTTCGCGGCAGACCGCGACGTTCACCAGGCCACCGCGGCGGAAGTATTCGGCGTGCCGGTGGCCTCGGTCGACGCCGATCAGCGACGTCTTGCGAAGACCATCAACTTCGGGCTCATTTACGGCATGTCCGCATTCGGGCTCGCGCGCCAGCTCGGCATCGAGCGAGGCGCCGCGGCGAAATATGTGGAGACGTATTTCGCGCGTTACCCGGGCGTGAAGCGCTACATGGACACCACTCGTGCGCTCGCGCGCGAGCGAGGTTTTGTCGAGACGGTGTACGGGCGGCGCCTGTACCTGCCAGATATCCGCTCAGGCAACAAACAGCTGCAGCAGTACGCGGAGCGCAGCGCCATCAACGCGCCGATGCAGGGCACCGCCGCCGACATCATCAAGCGCGCCATGATCGCGGTGGATGCCTGGTGCCAGCGCGAAGATGTGCCCGCGCGAATCATCATGCAGGTGCACGACGAGCTGGTGCTCGAGGTGCGCGAAGACGCCGTTGCCACCGTCACAGCATCGCTGCACCAGCGCATGGACCAGGCGGCTGAACTCAAGGTCCCGCTCAAGATCGAAGTCGGCGTTGGGGCCAACTGGGATGAGGCGCACTAGGGCGCCCACGCGGCCCGCCGCCTTACTGAAATGCATGCGGTTTGGGCACGCCTTTGGCTAGTGCGATCCCGACTGTGTGGCCCGAAGCCCACAGCGTGCCCCGGCAGCTTTAACGTAAACACGGAGACGATTATGCGAATGCTACTGCCTGCTCTAACGCTAGCCCTGTTCGGCACCGCCACCAAAGCGGCGGACAACGGTTTCTACCTCGGGGCCGGCGTGAGCCAAGTAAAACTCGACAACGTCGGCGACGAATTCACTACCGGTAATGTCAATGATTTCAAGCTGGACGACACGTCCTGGAAGCTCATCGGCGGCTTCCGGCCGCTCGATAGTTTCGCGGTTGAGCTCAACTACATGGATCTCGGTGACGAGAGCAGCTCGGCCGGTGGAGTGCAGTTCAACGCCGAGGGCAAGGCTTACGCGGCTTACGCCGTCGGCTTCCTGCCAGTTGGCCCCGTAGACCTCTTTGCAAAGGGCGGGCTCGTGCGATGGGAGTCAAAGGCCAGCGCCAGCGGTCCACTTGGCTTCCGGTTCGACGACGATGGCACCGAGTTCGGTTACGGAGCCGGCGTTCAGGTGCGCCTGGGAAGCCTCGGCGCCCGCCTGGAGTACGAGCAGTTCGACGTGGACCACACCGACGGCGTGGAGCTGCTCACTCTCGGCGTGACCTGGACATTCCTGTAGCAATAAAGCCACGGCGTGACGCTCAAGCCACTGATGCGCCGAAGGAATTTTGTCGAAATTCTTTCGGAACTTCGTTGGGGGTCATCCGTCTAATTTCGCGAGTGCTTCGGCACTCCCCGCTTCCCTCCCTGAGCGGGTCGACCCGGTTCATGAGACCTGTGCCGGGTTAGTCTGCCCCGGCGATCTCCCAGAGATCGTCGGGGTTTTTATTGGGCGACTGTCAGCCCCGCCTCGCCCGCGGCCCGCTACGCTGCAGCCGGCCGGCTCTCCAGCCAGGCTTTCAACACCTTCTGGGCTTCGTCGATTCCCTGTTTGTCCTGCGCGGAGAAGAGCTGCACGGTGGCGCTTTCCCCCAGCACCGAGCGCGCCTCCCTCAACACCTTGTTTGCCTCGTTCCGTGTGAGCTTGTCCGATTTGGAAAGCAGCACGTGCACGAGCATCGGCTCGCCCTCGCGACCGCCGTCGCGCGCCCACGCGATGAGGTTTTCATCCTCGGGGGCCACGCCACGCCGCGAATCCACGATGAGCACGAGCCCCCGCAGGCATTGGCGCTCCCGAAGCGCGGCAATCATGGGACCCCAGGTGCGCCGCTCGGCTTCGGGTGCGGCGGCGAAGCCGTAGCCGGGCAGGTCCACAATTCTTTTTTCCGGGCCGATCTGGAAAAAATTGAGGAGCCGCGTGCGGCCCGGCGTCTTACTCACGCGTGCCAGGCCATGCCGCTGGACGATGGCGTTGAGCGCGCTCGACTTGCCGGCGTTCGAGCGGCCGGCGAACGCAACCTCCGCCCCGCGGTCAGCCGGAAACTGCGCCGGCTGGGCGGCGCTCAGGATGAACTCGATATGGGGGAACAGGCTCACGAAAGGAGCTTACAGCCTGCAGGCTCAATAATTTCCGTAGTGTACAATTCGCCGCCCTTTGCACCGGTCCTGTAAGCGGAAAGACGACACAAATGCGGAAGACGATGAAAGTCGCCTCGGTGAGCTCGATTGTGCTCGCGGCAATGCTCGCGGGCGCTCAAGCCCTGGCCCAGGAGGCCGCCTCGCCCTTCGAGGGCGCAAAAGCCGATGCCGGAGCCACGAAAGCTGCAATTTGCGGCGCGTGCCACGGTGTCGGCGGCAACAGCCAGAACCCCGAATGGCCGAATCTCGCGGGCCAAAGCCCGACGTACATCGCCGAGCAGGTGCACCTGTTCAAGGACAACGTGCGCGCGAACCCGGTGATGGCGCCCATCGTCGCGCCGCTCACGAACGAAGATATCAACGATCTGGCGATGTATTTCGCCACGCAGACGCCGGCTGGCCTCGAAGCCGACCCGTCGTACTGGAAAGCCGGCGAGAAGCTCTATCGCAAGGGCGACCCTGCGCGGCAGATTCCCGCATGCACGGCATGCCACGGCCCCCTCGGCCGCGGCAACCTCGCCGCCGCCTACCCGGCGCTGCGCGCCCAGCACTCCGTGTACACCGTCAAACAGCTGAACGACTACTCCAAGGATGTGCGTTACCCCGGAGCCGCCGCAGGGAAGCCGGCCACGCCGAACGCAGTGATCATGGCAACAATCGCGAAGCGGCTCACGCCGGAAGACATTCGCGATGTGGCTTCCTATCTCCAGGGCATGCGCTGATACCTGAAACGAGGACATGATGTTTCGACTGCCGGTCGCGATCGCTCTCAGCCTCATTAGCATCACCGCCTGCGGGCGCGAAATATCAACGCCCGCTGCGCCCGCCGCGCCGGCGACCGAGGCGGCCGCCCCTGCGCAGCCGGCGGCCGCCGCGCCTGACGCCACTGCGCAGATCGCGGAGTCGCAGCAGGCCACAGCCTCGCAGGAGTCTTCGGACCCTGAAGGCAACGCGGAGGATCGAGGCGACGCCGCGCTCGAGCGTCTCGCCGCCATGCCGTCAGACCAGCAGTTGCCGTCCGGCAAGTGGAAGGCTGGCACGAACTACGCTCCGCTCGTTCCCGCGCAACCCACCAACGTGGCGCCGGGCAAGGTGGAAGTGGTCGAGGTGTTCTGGTTCGGTTGCCCCCACTGCTACGCGCTCGAGCCGTTCATCGCGAGCTGGCTCAAGAACAAGCCGGAGTACGTGGAGTTCGTGCGCGTGCCTGTCATGTGGGGGCCGGTGCATCGCGCGCATGCGCGGCTGTTCTACCTGCTCCAGGCTCTCAATCGCACCGATCTGCACCAGAAGGTATTCGACGCCATCGTCAAGGACGGCAACATGCTCGTCTCGAACGATGAGCAGGTCACCCGCAAGATGCAGCTCGACTTCCTGAAGGCGAACGGCGTCAGCGCCGAGGACTTCAACAAGGCGTGGGACTCGTTCACCGTCAGCGCCGGCCTGCAGCGCGCCGAACAGCTCACCACGCGCTACAAGGTGAACGGCGTGCCGCTGATCGTGATCAACGGCAAGTACACCACCGACGTCGGCCAGGCCGGCGGCCCGGGGCAGCTGCTCCAGCTCATCAACGACCTCGCAGCAGGCGAGAAGCGCCACTGACGCGCGGCGCCGCGGCCATGCACGGCGCAGCTCGACCCATCGGCCATCGGGCGTGCTGAGCGTATTCGTCTCGCAGCCCCACGGCCTCGCGCGCGTTCCATGGGAGCCGGGCGAAGCTCTTCCGAACGATGCGCTGTGGTTCGACCTGCTGGAACCCTCGGCGGAAGAAGAGCGCGCGGTGGAGCAGGTGCTGGGCATCGACGTGCCTACGCGCGAGGAGATGCGCGAGATCGAGGCATCCAATCGCCTCTATGAAGAGAACGGTGCCGTTTACATGACGGCCACTATCGTCACGAAACTCGACACCGACCTGCCCCAGAGCACCCAGGCCACGTTCATTCTCAACGGGTCGCATCTCGTCACCAACCGGTATACCGATCCGCTGCCGTTCCGGCGCTTCGTTGCCTATGCGGAAACACACCCGGCGACGTGCAGCTCGCCGGTGATGCTGCTCGCGGGGTTGCTGGAGTCGATCATCAATCGAATCGCCGACGTCATTGAGCGCGTGGCGGCGGATCTCGACCAGACTTCGGCGGAGGTGTTTGCGACTACGCGCCGACGGTCCCAGCGCAGTCGCGACTTCGGGCAGCTGCTGGGCCGCGTGGGCCAGAGCGGTGAGCTCGTCTCGAAAGCGCGAGAGAGTCTCGTGAGCCTGGGCAGACTGCTCGTGTTCGTTCAGCAGTCCACCAATGCGTCAATGACTCAGGAGGCGCGCACGCGCTTTCGTACACTGTCGCGCGACGTCCTCGCGATGAGCGACCACGCCTCGTTCCTGGGCGACAAGGTGGCGTTCGTGCTCGAAGCCACGCTCGGCATGGTCACCATCGATCAGAACAACATCCTAAAGATCTTCTCGGTGGTGACGGTGTTCCTGCTGCCGCCGTCGGTCATCGGCGCCATCTTCGGCATGAATTTCGAGCACATGCCGTGGCTGCACGACGGCTGGGGCTTCGGTGCGGCCATGGGCTTGATGGTGGCGTCGGCGCTGATCCCGTGGCTGTTGTTCAAGCACAAGCGGTGGTTGTAGGCCTCGTCACAGCTCGATCTTCGAGAACGACCACGCCCCCAGCACCAGGAATACGGCGGCGACGGCTGCCAGCACGCCCATGTCCCACGTGAGCCCGAAGTGGGACACGCCGATGAGGCTGCCGCGCAAGCCATCCACACCGTAGGAAAGTGGATTGAGCGTCGTGATCGCCTGCAGAGGCCCCGGCAGCCCCTGCAACGGGAACAGCGCGCCCGAGAGGAAAAAGAGCGGCAACATCACGAAGTTCATCACGAGTGGATACGCCTGCATGCTTTGCATGCGGCTGCCGATTACCGTTCCGAACGCGCAGCACACCACCGCGATGAGCACCATGACGAGCAGGAACATGGGTGCGGCCAGAAGGCTCTCGGGCCGGAACCCGAAGATGACGCAGAGAATGAGAACGAGCAGGCCTTGAATGGTGGCAACCGTGGCGCCGCCCAGCGTGCGCCCAATCATCACGTGCAGTCTCGGCACGGGAGCGACCAGCGTTTCTTTCAGAAATCCGAACTGGCGGTCCCAGAGCAGCCCGATGCCGGAGAACGCCCCGGAAAACAACACTGTGACCGCGATGACACCGGGCGCGAGAAACTGCAGGTAGCTGCCCTGCCCGGCCTTCTCGAACACGGGGCCGAGGCCGAAGCCGAGCGCGAGCAGATACAGCAGCGGCTGCCCGAACGACGCGACGATCTGCGCCGGCGAGCGCACGTAATGCTTCAGTGCGCGCAGCCACAGGATGTAGATGACCTTCATCGCTTGTTGCTCCACGCGCGCATGAACTGGCGCATCTGGTCAGCCGAGCCCGCTTGCTCCTCGCGGATGGCGGAGCCTGTGAGGGCGAGAAACGCGCCCTCCAGCGAACTGGCATTGGTCTGGTCCATGAGCTCACGCGCTGAGCCCAGCGCCACGATGGCACCGTGATCGATGACGGCGATGCGCTGCGCGACGCGCTCGGCTTCGTCCATGTAGTGCGTGGTGAGGAACACGGTGACCTGCTCGGATTCGTTCAGCGCCTTCACGTGCGTCCAGAGCTGGTTGCGACTTTGCGGATCGAGCCCCAGCGTCGGCTCGTCCAGGAACAGGATCTTCGGTGTGTGCAGGAAACCGCGCGCGATCTCGAGCCGGCGCCGCATGCCGCCGGAGAATGTTTTCATGCGCTGGTCCTTCCTGTCCCACAGCTCGAACAGCTTCATCAGCAGCTCGATGCGCACCCCGCGCACCTTGCGCGGCACCTCGTAGAGCACGCCGTGCAGCTCCATGTTCTCGTATGCGGTGAGCTCGGTGTCGACGCTCGGATCCTGGAACACGATGCCGAACCGGCTGCGCACCTCGTTCTGGTTTTTCGCGGGATCGAGGCCATCGATGAGAATGGAGCCGCTCGTGGGCGTGAGCAGCGTGGTGAGCATCTTGATGGTGGTGGTCTTGCCCGCGCCGTTGGGCCCGAGGAACGCGAACAGCTCCCCGGGTTTCACCTCGAACGAGATATCCTTCACCGCCTGGAGCTGGCCGAACCTCTTCGAGAGGTTTTGTACTTTGATCATGCGCTAGCCCCCTCTTGCGCCCGCCGCGCCGACCCTGGCGCGCGCGCAGTCTACCCGCGCCTTCCGACACGCCTGCCGCGACAGTTCATTTCGTTCGCGGGGTGACCGAAGGGGCTCGCGGAACGCGCGGGGCAGACGGGGTCACGCTGACGCCAGGTGACCCGTAAGTTCTTGTTTGGATTGGCGCGCCCGACTGGATTCGAACCAGCGACCTGCAGCTTCGGAGGCTGCCACTCTATCCAGCTGAGCTACGGGCGCGTGAGGGGCGGATTCTACGGAGCTTCCGGGTCGGCCGCCAATCGCCGTAACCATTGGGTGGTGCGAGGACTGGGCAGAGGCTTAAATTCTCTGACTGCATAGGCCACGCCGGTCACTCCTCACGTTCCTGTTTGTGACGCCACTTACTCAAACCGGCGACGGCACCATTGAAAAATCCATCTGCTCCACGCCGGATTCCATCCAATCAAAATGCCGTTGAGATCGTGCCGCGCTGCTCGCAATCGAAAAGGATTCCGTCATTCGGATCATGGAACTGATTCAGCACGTCGGATCGAACTCACCACGATACGCAGCGCACGCTACACCACTCGTCGGCCCGAACCTCCATCGGTTGCAAATCGCATCAGCAGCAGCGCTTTTTCGCCCATTCTTGACGAATCCATCCTGCGCGATAAAGGCGCCGTCAGCGCCGAAATGCACATCGCCCTAGCTCCTGCTGCAGATAACGCAAACTTTCGGTCAACCACCGAGTCAGACCAGCCAGGTCCGGAGGAGCATTCAGATGATGGCCCAACTGATGCGCAGTCGAAGGCAACCACCACCTCGCTGCGCTGGCCAAATGCATGCTTTCGATCGTGACGGATCGCAAAAGCTCGTCAAGATTCTCGGCCCTCGGTGCCGCTCCAAAATCTTCGACGATCTCCATTGGCTCTTCGATGAATTCCGTCGTCGAACGTTGCTCCGCCAGACTTTGCAGGACGTCGACCTGCCAATGAGGATGGCCTGCGCCAGACGTTTGAAACCCGGGACCTGCGCCGGTCCAATCGCGAACTCCAGGCCATTCGAGCCGAAATGCTTGCGGTTTCAGCGGATCGCCGACGTACCCGAAATGAATGGTTAGGCTGACCTGCCGAAAAATGTAGGGCTTCGTCCCAAGCGCTATGTCCCAAATCTCCTGCAACCCGAACCACGCAAGTAGATCCTTCGGCATCGGACAAAGCGGCACTACGAACGCGGCGCCACCTCGATTGCGGTTCACGCGTTCGCACGCGCTGCCTTGCAGACCGGCCCAAACCCGACCAGATTGCGTCTCGGCGTCTATGCGAAGCTGCTGCACGCTTAGTCCAAGCATCGAATCGAACTGCGCTGTCAGGTCTCTCCAGCGCTGCTCGAGCGCGCCTTTCGACGCCCGAAGCTCGGTCAGTGACGAGTCAGAGGTCAGCGAGGGAGCGCGTGCCATACAGATCCATTGCAAGTTGTACAGTTCGCGCGCTCTGCAGAGCATTGGTGAGATCGATTGAGCGCCCTATTTCGGCCAGCTCGCGCACCCATTGTCCGCGCAAAGGATCAACGCTCTGTTCGCAGAGGTTCGGTACTGGTATAGGGCCGACGTGGCGCAAACTCACATCATATTGCCCGCCTGCGACGTGCGGCGAATAGAGCGACAGCAGCTTTATGAAAATCGAAGAATTGAATAACGCGGAATATGCGGAAACGATGTCAGCCGTTGGCATCGCTTCGGACGTTGTATCGACGAGAGCTTCTCTTGGAATCCAAACATGCCCCATCACAGCGAGATACTCGGCGTCTAAATCAGCGGCGAAACCACCTTCCGCGGCGAAAAACTTCGAGATGATGCGTGGCTTTTTATCGAAGGCGAAGGTGCGAGGACGCATAAGGCCCCACCAATCAACGCGATCGGCTTGGATGATCGAAGCTCGCTGCGAAAGCTGCGGCCTATTTGGCGCCAAATACTTCTGGAAGTAGGTGGCAAGGACTCGCTGAACCTCTTTTTCACTTGAGAACATCGGCCCCGTTTCGGTATGCGGAAAGAACACCCGATACGGATGGGCAACGCGCGCATTTTGGATCGAGTCTGACATCGTCGCCAGCTTGAAGTAGCCGCGCTCCTTGGTTGGAAGCGCGCGCCATTCATCCAATGTAAGAAGCAAAACGTCGTTAAGACCAGTTTGAACACCTTGGGCAACTTCAAACAGTTCGCTGATCGTAGGAAGCAGCGCTTCGTTTAATGCACTCAGCACTCGTTCGGTTTTCGGTGTCGGCAGGCGCCAAGTCGGGCGTCCGCGCAACGCTGCAACTGAGACTGGAAATAGGTTCCACCCCTCTTCCATAATCGCGCTCGCCGGTATTGAACCGTTCAGCTTTCGTAGTTGACGTAGGGCCGCGTTGGTTGCACCTGGCTCATTTTCTGTGACAACCGCAATGAACTCGTCAAAGCGTGGTTTGCTGGCTTTTTGAACGACAGCACAAGCGACTTGGACCAAGGCATGAGTGAAGAGTCCGAAGTCGCCGATGGAGCCGAGCAAGCGAATGTGCCCGAGCGTGAGGAGTTGTTCACGCCAAGAGCCCGCTGCTTTGAGCGATAGAAGACTTGACGGAAACAGCGTGCCGAGCACGCCGCCATCATTCAACGCCTGGAGTGCGCGAACCACAAACGCCATGCTGTAGTCGCCACGCGCTGCACTCGAGTCTGTAGCTGCCCGAAGCTGCTCACGTTGCTCAGGCGTTTGGGCACCGAATGCTATGAAGGGCGGGTTCATCACAATGACGTCGGCCTTAGGCATGCCGATCTCGCCTAAGGAGTCGCCCACCCTCAGGTCAAGGTCAACTCCGCCTTCTGGTTTCCAATCTCTGATCGCCGCTGCCATAACGAAGCGAGCCATTGCAATGGCTGCAACAGAGATGTCGCAGCCCACAAGTTTCAAATGGCCCTTGAAATTGACTCGTCGCAGTGCGCGGAAAGCCTCGTGGAGAAAGGCACCTGATCCACAGGCGGGATCACACAGCGTCAATGTCGGGCGCGTGGTCAAATCTGGAAGCGCGCCTAGGACTTGCTCAACCAAGCTGCGCGCAAGCGCTGGAGGAGTAAAGTGCGTTCCCCCTCGACTTGAAGGCCGCACCTCCGGGGCACCGATCAATCCGAAGAGATCGAGCCCAGGGGCGCCGCGCAGGAGCTCGAAATGTGCCTCTTGGAACAGCTGACCTCCGGCATGACGGATCGCCAAAGTGGGATGTAGTTGCAGCAAAGAAAGAGAGCCAGATGCGCGCTCGATCTCGCCAACGGCGGCCGCAATCCCACGCGCATCGAGCTTCGCATACAGCGAGGGGCCATCTTCGGATAGCCCGTAGACCTCCGGCCGCCGGAAAGACGCGTCCGGTGCGATGAGATGGGCCAGCGCAGCCGCGAAGACATCGGTAGTTCTTTCGTCCGGCAAGTCGGCCGCCTGACCCAACGAACGAACGCGTCGGAAGAGCCCGATCAAGTGATCAACAACGCTCTTGTTGGATCTAAGACGATCCTCATTGAGGTAAAGATAGAATCGATCAAGGCCTCGCTCCACGCCGCCACGCTCGAACACGCGAGGCTCAGTGGGCTTATCCCAGCGGACAACAGCCACTTTCGAGGGCGTAACTGTGACGTGATGGGGAATATCACTTGACCATGCCCAAGCTGCTGGATTGGTTTGCCGCCATAGATCATCCTCGGACGTCGACAGAGCAAACGTGCCGTAGCCTCCATCGAGAAGCACGTTGTGTTCGCCCGGTGGCGCCCCATCCTCTCGCTCGAACAAAGGAGCCAACGCCAAGCCAAACTGGTGGCTCCAGAGCCACGTGATATCGGACCCGCTCATCGCATCTCCGTGTAGACCGTAGAGAGCGAGAGCAGTCGCTCGATGCGCGTCGCAAGAATCATCTGCCGAACGCACAAGACATGCCGGTCATACGATTGGGACAGCTGGTACACAGGGAGTCCAAGATCAAGGTTCATCGGGATGGAGTATCACGCAAATCATACATAGGCTGCGGCTATCTTAAGCGCCAAACTATCTGTGCACTGCTGAATACCGCGCGCCGAACTGATTGTCCACCGAGACCAGGCAACAAGAGCGCTTTGACGGTTACGAAGAATCGGCCTAACCGCACCATCAATGACACCTGTTCACCCATCAGCATGGAGAGGGGTGGATAGCGCGGGGTCCCTCGCAGTATCGACTGCCGCAACAAGTAGTCAGTCAATGCAGCCGAACTCAGCTGCGATAGCTGCGTCGATATGCCTGCAGACTATGCCGTCACGCTCCGTACGATCACCTCATCTTGCCGATCTGACGATGTGGGTTCGCTCGCTGCATGACTCTGCGGTGGACAGTGCGGGCGAGTGTTGAGTGGTAGAGATTCGGTGCTGGTCGAGCAGCGCGTCCCGCAGGACTGCGGGCGCGGTCGTTGACTTTCGAGCACCGTTTGGTCCGGCAATGACAACTATCGTGAAAGCCTGCACGACGAGCTCGCGAGGCTCGCCGGAGATCAGCTCGAACATCTGGCGAGCGGCATCCGCCTTCGTCTTGTCGGCCTGCTTGCGGACTTCCTTGCCGAGTGCGATGGCCTTCTTCACCGCAGCTGGGTTGATCGCCTTCGGCAGCCGTGCAGGCGTCGCGGTCGGGTTGGTGGGACGGTCTCCGTCTTCGTATCGGCTTCCGGGGCCGTGTGCTCCATTACAACTCGACTTCAATCCCGGGGTCGGGCTTGCTTTCGCGCGTGAACAGCAGATTCAGCAGGAGCCCGCGGCGCTTTGGAAGGCCGCGCAGAAATGCCGGGAACTCACCAGGCGGGAGGTACCGTATCGTCCTGCCAATTACGTACGCGGACACGAACTGGCTGGCAGCAAGGTCCACGAACTCCTCGACCGTGCTGCCCTGTTCGATCAATTGCTCGGGGGCAAATTCGACATAGAAGCGCTGTGTCTTCGCGAGCGTCTGCGGCGCTCCGCGCATGGCGTTCACTTCGAAGCCTTCGACGTCCATCACCATCAGATCGATCATCTCCCACGCGAGCGGCAACGTTGAGTCGAGCGTTCGAACGGCAACCTCGATTTCTCCGGTCTCGCGCGACACGCGGCTGTTGCCCGTGTTGATGCGGTTCTCGGTAAATCGGACCGTACCTGGAACTGCACCGACCGCGACGTTTTCTGCCGCGACGCCTTCGATATCGTTCAACTGCAGATTCAGCTGCAGCATTCGATAATTTCTCGGGCTCGGCTCGTAGGCGATGACGGACCGGGTGCCTGCGGCCCGCACGATGGGCACCAGCAGCGCGCCGATGTGCGCACCGACGAATACTATGCGCGATGTGGCGCTCACGAAACGGGAAAGGAGGGTGACTTCCGGCCAGTCGTACTCCCCGCGGTTGAGCAGATGACGCGAGACGTTGAAGTCGCCCGGATCGATGACGAGGGTACCGTTTCGGGTGGCTGCCACGACTCCGATGCCGTGGTTTGCGAGAATTTTCGAGCGGAAGTGGCTGCGGATGCTACGTGTGATGCGCTTGTGCAGACGTACCTTCACAGCGCGATTCCGGCGTACTTGCAGGCCACGGGATCGGCGCTGCGTTGCTCGCCACGCCGCCCTTGAATGTCAGGCCCCCGAGAAGCGCAACTGGCCGACAGGATTCGGGGCGCGGCTGTCATCTGACTCCAATACTTCATGTCGCTCTCACAAGTGAACGTTCTATTGCCATTATCCATCAGCGAGCCGTCGCAAGAAGCCTCCATGGAGTCCTCAACCACTCTTGCGTGGACGACGATTGGCGCCTGTGCCGGAAGCTCCAATAGAATCACCGCCTCTGCACTGGCATCCGCCAAGCCAACAACTATTTGAGGCAAGCATCGCGATGCGTGACGCCGAGCGGGAGTCCACCGTCAGATTCTGGAGTTCGCTCGGGAGGCGACCGAAGAAGCACTAGCCGCACACCATGAGCGGCGAGCATTCAACGGCACGGCCGGCTTCATCGAGTATGCGGTCGTGAAGCCGCTCATCCGCAGCGCTCGCCGCTTCGAGCTCAGCTTTCGTTCGATTCTTGTCGCTCATATTTCGCGCGCGCAATGCGCTCCATCCATCCACATCGAAAACTCTGACAGGTCGGCCGGTGACGCGCTTCGTAAGCCACGTTGCGGCCGCCGCTGTCGCAGAAGAATTCACGAATAGTGATCTGCTTCAAAAAAATGACAACTCCGCTGCGCAACACGCGCTGATCACGATCTCTTCTCACTAGAATGCGCGCCGCCGGACGACGTGCCGGCAGCCCGTTCGGATGCGCGAGCGCGCGAAGCGCGTGGTCGTTGCAGTCGAGCGATCTTTTTTGTCAGTGGAGGATCTCATGCGCAAAACCTGTATTGCGGCGACCGTCGCCGCGCTGGGTCTCGTTGGACCGGCGTTCGCCCAGGACGGCTTCAGCTACAGCTACCTGGAGCTCGGGTACGTCAACTCGGAAATTGACGACCTGGATATCGACGGCAACGGCATCGGCGTACGCGGGTCGTACGGGTTCACCGAGAATTTTCACGGCTTCGCCTCGTACTCCGATCAGGACTTCGACTTCGACATTGGCGTGTCCCAGCTCGAAGTGGGCGGCGGCGTGAACTGGGCTCTCACTCCCAAGCTCGATCTGGTGGGCACCGTTTCGTACCTGGACGTGAGCGCGGATGTGCCGGGCTTCGGTAGCGTCGATGACAACGGGCTCGCTCTGGGCGCCGGAGTGCGCGGCCGCCTCTCCGAGGCATTCGAGCTGCGGGGTGAGCTGAAATATGCCGAGCTCGATGAGGCCGGTAACAACACGACCCTCGGCGTGGGCGCGCGCTACTACTTCACGAGCCTGTTCGCGCTCGGCGCTGACATCGGCTTCAACGACGATGGCACCACCTGGACGCTCGGTGCCCGGTTCGACTTCGGCAAGTAGTCCAGGCTCGACAGCCCCTTCCTGCGTCGCAGGAATTGCGCGCAGGCGGAACGCCGAACGGCCTTCCGCCTGCGCGCATCTGGCGCGCGAACGCTAAGCCGGTTTCCCGCAGATTGACGGCCGTTAGCCGATTGAGCCGTCCAGCCGCCGCGCCGTCGGCCCTGGCTCGATCTACGCACCCGACTCCAGCCTGGTGAGCGACAATGCACTCCGGCTGCCTGGGGAGCGGGATGAAAAAACTGAAACACGAGGCCGAGTTGTTCAAGGCCGCGCTGCTCGCAGCCGTGCAATACGCGGAAACGCGCGGTG
This sequence comes from uncultured Gammaproteobacteria bacterium, assembly GCA_963837755.1. Classification (GTDB taxonomy): domain Bacteria; phylum Pseudomonadota; class Gammaproteobacteria; order Steroidobacterales; family Steroidobacteraceae; genus JADGHX01. Next base: position 630,152 of record CAWIOP010000001.1, read on the forward strand.
CAGTTGAGTTCGAGCCCACGGATTCGGCAAGCCAGAAACTACTGTACGTCTACAGGCTCCTGGTTCACGACAAGATGATCCAGCCGTTGCCCGAGGATCAGGTTTCCGAAGTGAGCATGCGTCACAAGCTGGCGATCTGGTACTCGAAACAGCTGCCGAAGGATCACCCGCTGCTGACTTGATGCGCCCACGGCGCGATGTTCGAGCCGCGGCCTGCTGGTGGTCATGGCGCGCGGATTCAAGTGGATTCAGGCTACATGAGGCCGCAACGGGCGCCGGCCCGGAAGGCCACCCCGACCGGCCGCCTGGTAACAGTACCGTTACTGGGACCCCCGCCTCCCGCTATACTCCGCCGCCGATAAAGGCCCCTTCCCGGTAGCACGAGTAGCATTGTGAGCAAGCAGGACACCCACTTTTTCAACACGTTCAGTCTGGTTATCGGCCTTCTGGTGGCGATTGCGCTTGCGCTGTTCGCCCTGGCCCGGGTCGTTGCGAGCCAGACCCAGGAAAAGCAGATGCTGGAGGAATCCCACTTCCAGCAGAGCGTGAACGAGCGCGTGCAGCCGTTCGCCCGTGTGGCGGTGGCCGGCCAGGACAATTCGGCCCTCAAGATCGAGTCGGTCAGCGCGGCGGGTGCCCCAGCCGGCCCGGCTCCGCCGAAGGACGGCAACGAGCTCTATGAGCAGGCCTGCAAGGCGTGCCACGGTGCGGGCATCGGCGGCGCCCCCAAGGCGGGCGATGTGGCGGCCTGGGCCCCCCGCATTTCCAAGGGTCAGGACGTGCTGTACGACCACGCCATCAAGGGCTTCACCGGCACCGCCGGCATGATGCCCGCCAAGGGCGGCCGCGTGGATGTGTCCGACGACCTGGTCAAGGAAGCCGTCGAGCACATCGTCGGCATGAGCAAGTAAGACCCCGCTTTCCCCCGCCGGGCGGCGTCCGCCGCTCGCGCGCTCCGGCCCTGCACCTGCGCGGGCCGCACTTCCCGACTCCTGAAACACGGCACGTCGTTCACCGGCAGCCCGCCGCAATTGGCCGGCAGACTCTGGTAAGCCTTCCGGCCGGCTCGTAACGTTCCCCGCAACGTAAGTCCGGGGCGCCCCGTGAGGGCCGCGCCCCGAATCCCTGGAGCCAGCCATGCTTCCCGAGCCCACCCGGCGCGACCGAACGCGCGACCGCGGCACCTATCACTCCGTGATCATCGGCGCGCTCATCGCCACCTTTGGCCTGACCCTGCTCGCCAACAACCTGGGCTGGGCTGACATGCGCTCCGTGATGCGGCAGTTCTGGCCGTTCGCGCTGGTGGTGTTCGGCGTGGCGAGCCTCTTCAACGACCGCCCCGGCTCGCATTTCTGGGGCCTGGTGATGATCGTCGCGGGTCTGTGGATCTATGCCGCGCAGCGCGACTGGATCCACGTGCCCTTCTGGGCGGTGTTCGGCCCGACCGTGCTCGTCCTGCTGGGCGGTACCGTCGTGTGGCGGGCGATGAGCGCGCCCCCCAAGCCCGATACGCAGCCCAGCTCCTACATCAATACCTTCGCCGTCATGTCGGGCAGCGAGCACAAGCCGGCCATGCCGTTCCAGGGCGCGAACATCGGCGCGGTCATGGGCGGCGTGAAACTCGACCTCACCGGCGCTGAGATGCAGGGCGACACCGCGACAATAGATGTATTTGCAGTCATGGGTGGAATCGAGATCTTCGCCCCCCGTGACTGGGACGTAACGAGCAAGGTAGTCGCCTTCATGGGCGCGAGCATCGACAAGCGCCGCCCCGCGCCGCAGCCCACCGCCCGCAAGACCCTCATTGTGCGGGGCTTCGTTCTGATGGGCGGCGTCGAGATCAAGGACTAGGCATCCCGTGACTGAGGCCCTGCACCCCATCGTCGCTCGCCGCGAGCGCCTGCTGCTGTACCTGGCGGTGTGGCTCGCGTTCGGTGCGATGCTTGCGGCGGTCGTCGCGTTCCGCGGGGACACGGCGTTCGCATGGGCGGCCGTCTATTCCATTCCGCTCGCGATCTTGCTCGGGCTGCAATCGCTCTCCTGCTGGTACCTGGTGCAGGTGCTGCCGGCTGAGGAAACTCCCCTGCCGCGCCTCGTCGGCACCTGGGTCGGTGCAGGGTTTGTGCTGCTGGCGATCTGGGTGGCCGCCGCGCTCGGCTGGGCCTGGGTGCTGCGTATCACGGTGCCGCAGGCGCTTGATGACGAAGTGGTCAACGGGCTCGCGCCGCTACTGCTGTTTTCCGGTGCCGCGGGCCTGCTGGTCGCCGTACTTGGCCACTACATGCTCGTGGCGTTCGAGCGCTCCACGCAGGCCGAGCGCCGCGCGCTGGAGCTGCGCGTGCTCGCCCGCGAGTCCGAGCTGCGCTCGCTGCGCGGGCAGCTCGATCCCCATTTCCTTTTCAACAGCCTGAACTCCGTGGCCGCGCTCATCGGCAGTGACGCGCAGGCGGCGCGCCGCATGTGCTTCCTGATGGCCGGCTTCTTCCGCAAGAGCCTCGGGCTCGGCGGCAAGCAGTCCATCGCGCTCGCCGAGGAGCTGTCGCTGGCGGAGACTTTTCTTGCGATCGAAGAGGTTCGTTTCGGCGAACGCCTTCGCACCCGCTTCGATGTGGCGGACGATGTGCTCACGCTCGCCGTGCCGCCACTCGTGCTCCAGCCTCTCGTGGAGAACGCCGTTCATCACGGTATTGCCCATCTGGTTGAAGGCGGCGAAGTGATCGTGCGCGCCCGGCGGCGCGACGGCCTGCTCGAGCTGGCGGTGGAAAACCCATGCGACCCTGAGCGCCCGCCCTCGCGCGGCGCCGGCGTGGGCCTCAAGAACGTGCGCTCGCGCATCGAGGCGCTCTTCGGCCACCGTGCGAGCGTAGACGTTACCGCCGAGCCAACGAGCTTTCGAGTGTTGATACTGCTGCCCGCGTCACCGGCTTTGACGGGATGACCGGCCGGACGAGGATGACAAGAGTCACATGCGCGTCCTGATCGTCGACGATGAGTCTCTCGCCCGCGCCTACCTCGCGGAGCTGCTGGCGGGCTTCGCGGGCACACAGGTCGTGGGCGAGGCGGCGAATGGCTTCGAGGCCGTCAAGCTGGCGGAAGACCTCTCTCCCGATCTCATGCTGCTCGACGTGCAGATGCCGAAGCTCTCGGGCTTCGAAGTGCTGGAATTGCTGGGCGAGCGCGCCCCGGCAGTTGTATTCATCACGGCGCACGACGAATTCGCCCTGCGCGCGTTCGAGGTGCATGCCGTGGACTACCTGATGAAACCCGTGGAGCCCGCGCGGCTGCTCGCCGCGCTGGAGCGGGCCGCGGAGCGACTGAGAACGAACGCGCCCGCGCCGGCCGCTCATGAGCTCGCTGCGACCGCTCGTCCGCCCGGACGACCTCTCGAGCGGGTGCTCATCCGCGAAGGTGGGCGCGTCCACGTGTTGCCCGTAGAAACAATCGACTTTGTCGAAGCGCAGGACGATTATCTATGCTTCGTTTCAGGGGGTAAGCGCCAGCGCAAACAGCAGACGATGGCGGATATCGAAGCGCAGCTCGATCGCTCGCGCTTCGTTCGGATCCACCGCTCGTTCCTGCTCAATGTAGAGCGGCTCGCACGCATCGAGCCGTATGCCAAAGACAGCTGGCTCGCCGTTCTCGCGGACGGCACGACGAGACTCCCCGTATCGCGCACCGGATATTCGCGGCTCAAGGAGTTGATCGGCTGATGGACGACAAGAGCGTATTACTGAATCAGCTGCGCATCGATCGCACCGCTGACGACGAAAGCGACGGCAGCACCCGGCGCTGGGTGCTCATCGGGTGCAGCGCTGTGCTCGTGCTGGGACTGGGGGCAGGCGCGTGGGGTTTTCTGTCGCGGCCGAGCGGCATTCCGGTAGCGGAGGCCGTTGCGCGCGAGTCCGGCGGCACGGTGAGCGGCGGTTCGTCAGCAGGTGCTTCCATGCTCGACGCGTCGGGCTATGTCGTGGCGCGCCGCTCCGCCACTGTCGCATCGAAGATCATCGGGCGCGTCGTCGAGGTGGCCATCGAAGAAGGCCAGCGCGTCGAGAAAGGCCAGGTCATCGCGCGGCTCGACGATTCGAACACCGGCGCCGCGCTGGCGCAGGCTCGTGCGCAGGTTCAGCAAGCCGAAGCGAATCTCAAGGCCGCGAAGACCGCGCTCGACGATGCATTGCCCATTTACCAGCGCAACGAACGGCAGATGTCCGCCGGCGTCATCAGCGCGCAGACGTTCGACAGCGCGAAGGCGGCTTACAACGCCGCGCAATCGGACTACGACGTTCGCGTGCGCGGCCTGGATGTGGCCCGCGCCGGGCTTGCAATGGCCGCGCGCAACCAGGACGACACCGTCGTGCGCGCGCCGTTCTCGGGTGTGGTCACGGTGAAAGCCGCGCAGGCCGGCGAGATCGTGTCGCCGCAGTCCGCCGGCGGCGGGTTCACGCGCACGGGCATCGGCACCATCGTCGACATGGAGTCGCTCGAAGTCGAAGTGGACGTGAGCGAGAACTTCATCAATCGCGTGCGCCCCAGGCAGCCGGCCACCATCAAGCTCAACGCGTATCCGGATTGGGAGATTCCCGCTGAAGTCATCGCGGTGATTCCAACGGCGGATCGCTCCAAGGCCACCGTGAAAGTGCGCGTGGGCTTCAAGCAAAAGGACGAGCGGGTGCTGCCGGAGATGGGCGCGCGCGTGTCGTTCCTCAGCGTGCCCGAGAAAGGCGAGCCGGGCGCGGCGCCCCTGCCCGCCCAGCAGGCCGTAATCGTGCCGAATGAAGCCGTCCAGGCAAATGGCGACACGGGCGCCGTGTTCGTCATCAATGGCAACACCGTCGAGCGGCGCGTGGTGCGCCTCGGCAGTCGCACGTCCGAAGGGCAGCTCGTGCTCTCGGGCGTTTCCCCGGGCACCCATGTCGTCGTCGGCGATCTCGATGCGCTCACCGACGGCGCCAAGGTCTACGTCGACAGCCAAGCAGCCAACCAACAAGGAGAAGGCTCATGACGACGCTGGTTTCCGTGAAGAACGTGGTCAAGCGCTACACCCGCGGCAAGCAGAAGGTGGAAGTGCTTCACCGGCTGAATCTCGACATCGAGGGCGGCGAGTTCCTCGCGCTCATGGGCCCTTCCGGCTCCGGCAAGACCACGCTACTCAACCTCATCGGCGGGCTCGACCGGCCGGACGAAGGCGAGATCTCCGTCTCCGGCCAGCGCATCGACCAGCTCTCGAACCGCGAGCTCGCCAAGTGGCGCGCGCGGAACGTCGGCTTCGTGTTCCAGTTCTACAACCTCATGCCCATGCTCACGGCGGAGCGCAACGTGGAGCTGCCACTGCTGCTCACGAATCTCTCCCGCTCGCGGCGCAAGCAGAACGTGCAGGCAGCACTGCAGCTCGTGGGCCTGACCGACCGCGCGCACACACAAGCCCTCCGAGCTGTCGGGCGGCCAGCAGCAACGCGTAGCCATCGCGCGCGCGCTGGTGGCAGACCCGAGCCTGCTGGTGTGCGATGAGCCCACGGGTGACCTCGACCGAGCCACCGCGGAGGAGATCCTCAATCTCATGCGCACGCTGAACCAGCAGCAGGAGAAGACCATCATCATGGTCACGCACGATCCGAAGGCGGCCGAATACGCTTCGCGCCAAGTGCATCTGGACAAGGGCGCGCTGCTCGAGGAGACGAGGTCGGCGGCATGAAATTCCTCCCCCTGCTGTGGGCGGGCCTGTGGCGCAGGCGCACCCGCACCGTGCTGACCCTGTTGTCGGTGGTCATCGCGTTCCTGCTCTTCGGGTTGCTGCAGGGGGTGAATTCCTGGCTGTCGAACGCCATTGCAGAGTCACGTGTGAACCGGCTCTACACGGTGAGCCGCATCAGCTTCATTGAGCCGATGCCCGAGGCGTATGGCTACCGCGTTACGCGCGGTGTAGGCGCGGCCGACGACTTCCTGTGTCAATCGAATGCGCGCCGAAGTTGCAGCGCTTCGGCTATATCCTGCGCGCGAATCGGTTCGCTCGATTCGAGGTCGGCGATCGTGCGCGCGACACGCAGTGTGTGATGGTACGAGCGCGCTGAGAGCCCAAGGCGGGCCTGGCTTTGCCAGAAGAGCCGCTCGCCGGCGGCGTCCAGCTGGCAGAACGTGCCGATCTCCTGGATGGAAAGCCGCGAGTTCAGTTTGCCCGCGCGGGCCAGCTGGAGGCTTCGCGCGATACTCACCTTCTGCGCAACCCGCGCGGATGACTCACCCGAGGGCACCTCCACCGTAAGCTCGTGAGGTGAAAGCGCCGGCACGTCGACGCGCAGGTCTATGCGATCGAGCAGCGGGCCCGACACCCTGGCGCGATATTGAGCGATCTTGCCGGGCGTGCATTCGCACCGCCCGCCCGGGTCGCCGCGATACCCGCATGGGCAGGGGTTCATCGCCGCGACGAGTTGAAACTCGGCTGGGTACTCCGCCTGCATCGCCACTCTGGACACCGCGACAACACCCGTCTCTAGCGGCTCGCGCAGCGCTTCGAGCGCGCGCCGATCGAACTCCGGCAGCTCATCGAGGAACAGCACGCCGCGATGCGCGAGGCTGATTTCGCCCGGCCACGCACGGGAACCTCCGCCCACCAGCGCGTTTACGGATGCCGTGTGATGCGGAGAGCGGAACGGACGGCGCCCGAAGTTTCGCTGCTCGAACCCGGCGCTGCTCGTCGATGCGAGTGCGGCCACTTCGAGAGCTTCAGCGTCGTTCAGCGCCGGAAGCAGATCGGGCAGCCGTTGCGCAAGCATGCTCTTGCCGGAGCCCGGGGGGCCGATCATCAGCAGGCTGTGATTTCCGGCCGCGGCTACCGCGAGCGCGCGTTTGGCCTGCAGCTGCCCGCGTATATCGAGCAGATCGCGCGTGGTGGGCGGCTCCCAATCGTTGGGGCCACCCGGAGCATGTTGTTCATGCACTCGTTCATGCACTGGCAGCACCTCGGTGCGCTGAAGGTGCCTGCAGACTTCGGTGAGGTGAGCGGCCGGGCGCACTCGGCTGCGCGCGGCAATGCACGCCTCCTCCGCGTCGACGCCGGGCACGATCATTTCGTGCCCGGCCTGAGCGGCGTGTAAGGATGCGAGCAGCATGCCCGTCGCTGCCTTCAGCTCGCCGCTCAGCGCAAGCTCACCGTAGAACTCGCATGCGTTCAGAGCCGAGGAATCTTCCGGAACCTTGACCTGGCCCGACGCGATGACAATGCCCAGCGCGATCGGCAGATCGAACCGCCCGCCTTCCTTCGGCACGTCCGCCGGAGCGAGATTCACCGTAATGCGCCCCGCTGGAAACTTGAAGTTCGAGTTCACGAGCGCCGAGCGCACGCGCTCCTTGCTCTCCTTCACCGCCGTCGCCGCCAGCCCGACAATTGAGAAAGTGGGCAGCCCGCTGCCGAGGTGCACTTCCACATGCACCAGCGGCGCATGCATTCCCACCTGCGCGCGACTCATGACCCTCGCAAAGTCCATAGCCCTTCCCCCTGGCCCCGCATCGCTGCGCGGGCCGTGGCTTGAAAGGGCGCGAGACTAAAGACGCGACGAACGGATGGCTGCCGCCATTCGTGGTGCGAACGAGTAGTAATGCGGCTCGTTACATGCCGCACTTCGTTCGAACGCTGTCGCGCTCCCTCGCGACATGCGGCGCGGCTAACTCCCCGTCGACTCCGCACCCGCCGCGCGCTCGGCGGCCTGCGCTTCGAGCGCTTGCACCTTCAGCTCCAGCGCCTCGAGTTTGCTGCGGGTGCGTTCGAGCACCTTCACCTGCGCGTCGAATTCGTCGCGGGTCACGAGGTCGAGCTTGCCGAGGCTGCCGCGCAGCACCGCACGGAAGTTGGCTTCGAGGTCGTGTTGCATGCTGCGGAACGCAGGCGGGACGCTCTCGAGCAGGCGCCGTGCGATCTCATCGATGCGGAAATGCTCCATGACGCTTCACCTTTGCGATTCGTTTGCCCCGATTTTGCGCAGACGCACCGGGGCCAGCTCCAAAACAGTGCACCGGAACGCTGCCGCCGCACGCAAGCCATGGAAAGTTCTGCGGAATTTGCCATGGCACAGAAGGTGCACTCTGCCTGCGCGCTTCACAAGCATACGCACGCATGGTGCGCGCGTCTGCCGGTGTCCGCGGCGCAATCGCTCGAATAAGCAGATTACGAATCGAACAGCCCTCCGGGAGAGACCATGCGCACTGCTCTAAATACAACGACGTTGAAGCGACTCGGCCTGGCGGCCGCTGTCGCACTTGCGGCCCTGGGTCCGACCCTGGCCTTCGGACAGGATGCGGCCGCAGCCGCCCCCCCTGTCCCCAACAAAGGCGACACCGCGTGGATGCTCACATCCACGGCGCTGGTGCTGTTCATGGCCGTGCCGGGCCTGGCCTTGTTCTACGGCGGTCTGGTCCGCTCGAAGAACATGCTGTCGGTGCTCATGCAGGTGTTCGTGGGCTTCTCGCTCCTCACCGTGCTCTGGTGCATCTACGGTTACTCGTTCGCCTTCACCACCGGTAACGCCTTCTTCGGCGGCACCGACCGGCTCTTCATGAAGGGCCTGTTCGACCCCGCCACCGGGGCCTTCTCGCTCGGCGCCACCTTCAGCAAGGCGACGCCGATGTACGAGATCGTGTTCGCCGGCTTCCAGGCAACCTTCGCCGCCATCACCGCGTGCCTCATCATCGGCTCGCTGGTGGAGCGCGTGAAGTTCAGCGGCATCCTGATATTCCTGGTGATCTGGTTCACCTTCAGCTACCTGCCCGTGGCGCACATGGTCTGGTTCTGGGCCGGCCCGGATGCCTACACCTCCGCTGACGTCGTCGACGCCACCAACGCCACGGCCGGCTACCTCTGGCAGATGGGCGCCCTGGACTTCGCTGGCGGCACGGTGGTGCACATCAACGCCGGCATCGCGGGCCTCGTCGGCGCATTCGTGCTCGGCAAGCGCATCGGCTACGGCAAGGAGTCGCTGACCCCGCACAGCCTCACGATGTGCATGATCGGCGCCTCGATGCTGTGGTTCGGCTGGTTCGGCTTCAACGCGGGCTCGGCCCTCGAAGCCGGCTCGTTCGCGGCCCTCGCCTTCATCAACACCTATCTCGCCACGGCGGCCGCGGTGGTCTCGTGGGTGGCGGTGGAGTGGATCGTCAAGGGCAAGCCCTCGATGCTCGGTGCCGCCTCGGGCGCCGTCGCGGGTCTCGTTGCCATCACGCCCGCCGCCGGCAACGTCGGCATCATGGGCGCGCTCGTCATCGGCCTCGGCGCCGGTGTGGTGTGCCTGTGGGGTGTGACGGGCCTGAAGAAGCTCATCGGCGCGGACGACTCGCTCGACGTGTTCGGTGTGCACGCCCTCGGCGGCATCTTCGGCGCCCTGATGACGGGCATCTTCAATGCCCCGAGCCTCGGCGGCCCCGGCCTGGTCACGGACTGGGTGACGGTCGCCATGGGTTACCCGGGCATCGGCGCGCAGTTCCTGATCCAGCTCAAGGCTGTGCTGATCGTGGTGGCCTGGAGCGCGGTGGTGTCGACCATCGGCTTCTACATCGTGAAGTTCACGGTGGGCCTGCGCGTGACCGAAGAAGAAGAACGCGAAGGCCTCGACATCTCGGCGCACGGCGAGCGCGCCTATACGGCCTGATGTCCAATCCGGCTGGCGGGAGCCCGCTCCCGCCAGTTGGCGGAATGTTTGAAAGGGGTCGCTTCGGCGGCCCCTTTTTATTTGGGCCCGCTACGAGCGAGATGAGTGATGTATCGTGATGCATCTCGCATTTCCCTCGTCTGTGACGCAGTTCAAGCAGCAGACATGGGGGAGCCAGCGATACTCCGGCACCGGGGAGGCCCAACCGCCCATGTTTCGCATTTTAGCCATCACCGCGACCCTGCTCGGGCTCGCATCCACGGCCCAGGCCGACGTGTATCGCTGGACCGGTGCCGACGGCACCGTGCAATACAGCGATCGCTGGGTGCCCGGCTCCGTGCTCATCAAAACGGACAAGAGCCATCCTTCGCCGGTACCCAGCGCTCCTGCGCCAGCCGCCGCCGCCCGTGCGGGCGAGGTCGTTTCGCAGCAGCGGGACCAGCGCGTCGTCCAGCAGGACGTTGCGAAGGCCAAGGCCGACCAGTGCAAGCAGGCCCGGGAGGCGTACGACAAAGCCGTGCAGAGCCGCCGCATCTACAAGGAAGGTCCGAACGGCACGCGCGAGTACGTCTCCGACGCCGAAGCCGATGCCTACCGCCTGGGGCTGCTGAACGCCCGCAAGCAGGTCTGCGGCTCCTGATTCAACTTTGGCGTCCGGACCCTCTATAGTTCGCCCGCGTATCGAGGCTGGCTGAACGAGGAGAGTGGTCATGCGTGTGGGATTCATCGGTCTTGGGGCGATGGGATCGCACATGGCGCGCAATCTTCACCGGGCGGGCCTCCTCGCCGGCGTCTGGAATCGCACTCCCGAGAAAGCGCGCGCGCTGGCGTCCGAGCTTGGCACCGCCGCCCCCTCGACTCCTGCCGAGCTTGCGGCGTCGGCAGACGCCGTGGTGCTTTGCGTCTCCGCCGACCAGGACGTGCTCGACGTCGTCACCGCCCTCGCCCCCGGCCTCGCCCCTGGCACGCTGGTCATCGACTGCTCCACTGTCAGTGCGGAAACAGCGCGCAAATGCGCCGAGATGCTCCGTTCCCGCCAGGCCGAGTTTCTGGATTGCCCCGTGAGCGGCGGCGTCGAAGGCGCCCGCGACGCCACGCTGGCCATCATGGTGGGCGGCTCGGCGGCAGCGTTCGAGCGCGCCCGCCCGGTGCTGGCCGCGCTCGGCAAGACCATCACGCACTTCGGCTCCACGGGCAGTGGCCAGGCCGCCAAGGCCACGAACCAGATCATGTGCGCGGGCATCATCGAAGCCGTCTCCGAAGCCATGGCCTTCGCGCGCGCGCAAGGCCTGCCGCTCGATCGCGTGGTCGACACGCTCGGCAAGGGCGCGGGCTCGAGCTGGTACTTCGTGCATCGTGCGCCGAACATGGTACGCGGCACCTACCCCGCCGGCTTCCGCGTGCGCCTGCACGCTAAAGACCTCGCCATCTGCCGCGATATGGCGGCGCGCTTCGGCGTGACGCTGCCGGTGGTGGAACGTATGCTCGACGAGTACGCCGAGCTCGTGGCGCGCGGCTACGGCGATGAGGACATCTCGGCCACCTATCGCCTGAAATCGGAGCTGTTCGAGCCGGGTGCGGGCCAATCGCGCGAGCCATGAAGACCGAAGCACCGAGCGACCGCCAAAAAGCCTACTACCTGCCGGATTTCTGCACGTCGCGCACCGCGCTGGCGATCGTGCTCATCGTCGAGCTGACGGCGCTGGTGCTCGCACTGTCCCGGTTCGACGAAAAGATCGGCTTCTGGCTGGAGCTCGCCCGCACCTCGCTGCTGCTGATGTGGATCGGCCTCACGGGCACCGCGGCGCTGTGCTGGAGCGAGCGCCACATGCGCAGGATGAGCGCGGCAAACGTTTCGTTGACGGCACTCGGGCTCATCGCGGCGCTCATCACGGCCATCTCGGCGATCGTCTGGTGGGCCGGTCGCACCCAGGCGTCGGAAGACTTCGGCATCGCCGGGCTCTTTCCCGCGCAGTTCGGCGATTTCGCGCTGCGCAACCTCACCATCGGCCTCGTCGTCACGGCCCTCGCGCTGCGCTACTTCTACGTGGCGCACGAATGGCAGCGGAACGTGGAGATGCAGGCGCGCGCGCGCGTGCATGCGCTTCAGGCGCGCATCCGGCCGCACTTTCTGTTCAACAGCATGAACACCATCGCTTCGCTCACGCGCTCGAACCCGTCGCTCGCGGAGTCGGCCGTGCAGGATCTCGCGGATCTGTTCCGCGCGAACCTCAGCGAGAAGCGCAACACCATCACCCTGGAGGAAGAGCTGGAGGTGGCGCGCATCTACCAGCGCATCGAGCAACTGCGCCTGGGTGAGCGGCTGCGCGTGGAGTGGAACATCAAGCAGCTGCCCATGCAGGCGCTGGTGCCCGGGTTGCTGCTGCAGCCCTTGCTCGAGAACGCCATCTATCACGGTGTGGAGCCGCAGCCGGAAGGCGGCGTGGTCAGCGTGCATGGCGAGCTCTCAGGCGGCCTCGTCACCGTGGTGGTTCGCAATCGCGTGACCGAGCGCCAGAGCGATCGCGAAGGCAACAAGCTCGCGCTCGCGAATATTCGCGAGCGCCTCTCGCTCATGTACGGGGAACGCGCGCTGGTCAAAGCCGGCCGATTCGACGCGGATTACATCGTGACGTTGCGCTTCCCTCACGTGGAGAGCCGCGAGAAGCTGCAGGCGCAGGAAAGGTACGAAACGTGAAACACCGGTTGCTGATCGTCGATGACGAGGCTCCGGCGCGCGAGCGCCTGCGCAGCCTGCTCACCGAGATCGGCAATCTCGACATCGTGGGCGAGGCTACGCACGGCGCAGAGGCCCTGAAGCTTGCGGTGGATCTGTCGCCCGACGTGGTGCTGCTCGACGTGCGCATGCCAGGCATGGATGGCATCGAGGCCGCACGCCAGCTCAACTCGCTCGTCGAGCCACCCGCGGTCATCTTCACCACGGCATACGACGAGTACGCCATCAACGCGTTCGACGCGCAGGCGGTGGGCTATCTGCTGAAGCCCATCCGCAAGGAGAAGCTCGCTGCATCGCTGGCACAGGCCGGGCGGCTCACGCGGCCGCAGCTCCAGCGCATCGCCGCCACGAACGATGCGCCTCCCCGCCGCACGCACATTGCCGCGCGCCATCGTGAGGGCTTGCGACTGATTCCGCAGGAAGAGATCCAGTTCTTCTTCGCCGAGCAGAAGTACACCACCGTGCGACACCTGAAGGGCGAAGACCTCATCGAGGACTCGCTGCGTTCGCTCGAGGAAGAATTCGGCACGGCGTTCGTGCGCATCCACCGCAACGCGCTCGTCAGCGTGCGCTTCCTCGAAGGCATCGACCGCAATTCCGAAGGCCAGTATTTCGTGAGGCTGCGCGGCTGCCCGGCGCCGCTGCAGGTGAGCCGGCGAATGGCCGGCGAGCTGCGCGAGCGCTTTCGAATCTAGAAGGCGAATCTAGCCGGGAGGCTGGGAGTCGGGCGCGTAGTCGAACGAGTCGAAGTGCAGGCGGTCGTCGCTTACGCCGCGCGCGGGGAACGTGGCACGAATCGCCTCGACCATCGCCGGCGGCCCGGCGGCGTAGACGTCGAACGGCGTGAGATCGGGGAAGTCCGCAAGCACGGCTTCGTGCACCCAACCCACCCGGCGGTGTGCCCCGCTGGCCTCGCCTTCGGCCGCTTCCGAAAGCACCGCGGTGAACTTCAGTTGCGGAAAACTACGTGCCCAGTCGAGCACCACAGCCTCTTCGTAGAGGTCGACGCCCTGCCGCGCGCCCCAGTAGAAGTGAAACTCCCGCGTGGCGCCGCGCTCGAGCGCGTGCCGGAGCATCGACTTGATGGGTGCGAAGCCGGTGCCGCCCGCAATGAACAGCGCCAGCGACGCGCTCTCCCGATAGACGAATTGCCCGATAGGCCCCTCGATGCGTAACAGCGAACCCAGCCGAAGCTGCTCGAACAGCGCCCCCGTGAACCCGCCGCCCGGCACGCGTCGCACGTGCAGCTCGATCTGGTCGCTGTCGTGTGGCGGGCTCGCGATGGAGAAGCTGCGGCGGCGGCCGCCATCCAGCAGCACGTCGAGATACTGGCCCGCGCGGAATTGCAGCGGCTCCACCGCCGGCAACCGCAGGAATACCTGCATCACGTCGCGCGCAAGAAGGTTCATGCGCGCAATCCTGCAGGGCAGCGTCTTGATTTCCGCGTCCGAGGCGTTCGCGATCACGCGCGCTTCAACTTTCAGGTCGGACCGTGGCCGCGCCTGGCACATCAGGATGTAGCCTTGCTCCGCCTCCTGCGCGGTGAGCCCCGCGGTGCGCCCGTTCGGATAGTGGATCTCGCCAGTGACGAGCCGCGCGCGGCACGACGCGCAGTGCCCGGACTTGCAGCTGTGCGGCACGTTGAGTCCCGCGTCGAGTGCCGCCTCGAGCACCGGACGGTCCGCGCTGGCGCGAATGGTTCGGCCGTGCGGCTCGATGCGTACGTTGTACTCGCAGGAAGTCATTGCTCACTTAGACCACGCGGGGCCCCTGCGCCGTCAAAGGCTGGCACTCATGTTCCGCAACCCCGATCACGCCCGCATCGAACAGCTCCTGCGCTCCGCACGCACCATTGCCGTGGTCGGGCTCTCCGCGAACCCGAGGCGCCCCAGCCACTCAGTGGCCAGACATCTGCAGCAGTTCGGTTATCGCATCATTCCGGTCACGCCCGCGGCCACCGAAGTGCTGGGCGAGCGCGCAGTGCCCGATCTCGACCACGTGCGGGAGGTGCTGAAGCCGGGCGAGCGGGTGGATGTCGTGGAAGTGTTCCGCCGGCCCGAGCACGTGGCCGCACTCGTCGACGATTGCATCCGTCTCGAATTGCCGGCGTTGTGGCTTCAGGACGGCGTCATCGACGAAGTGGCTGCCAGCCGGGCGCAAGCTGCGGGCATCTTCACAGTGATGGACCGCTGCATGTACCGGGACCGGGCGGCGTTGGCCTGGTCATTCGAGATAGCTCTTGGTGGCGAGACCCGTCCGGATCACTTCAGGTATTCTCACGGCATGCGCATCGATTTCACGAAGATGCACGGGCTCGGCAACGACTTCATCGTCTTCGACGCGCCGGCCGGTGCATCGCTGCCCACTGCGCAGCAGTGGCGCAAGCTCTCCAATCGCCACACCGGCATCGGTTTCGACCAGGCTTTGGTGCTCGAGCCGCCGCGCCGTGACGGCACGGCTGTGTTCTATCGCATCTTCAATGCCGATGGCTTCGAAGTCGAACAGTGCGGCAATGGCGCGAGGTGCATCGCCGCTCTCATTCACCGCCGCGGCCAGGCGCCCTCGGATGCGTTCACCATGGACAGCCCCGCCGGTCTCATTCGAGCCCGCGTGCTGGGCCCGGCCACCGTGTCCGTAGACATGGGCGTGCCGAATTTCGCACCGGCCAGCCTGCCGTTCGACGCTTCCAGCGAAGCTCACGTCTACCCGCTCGACGTTGCCGGCACGCGGGTGGAGATCGGCGCCGTCTCCATGGGCAACCCGCATGCCGTGCTCACCGTGCCATCCGCGGATGCCGCACCGGTGGAACGGCTCGGGCCCGCCATCGAATCGCATCCGCGCTTCCCGAAGCGCGTGAACGTGGGCTTCATGGAAGTAGTCGATCGTTCGCACATCAACCTTCGCGTCTACGAGCGCGGCACGGGCGAGACGCTCGCCTGCGGCACGGGCGCGTGCGCGGCCGTCGCGGTGGGCCGACATCACGGCAGACTGGACGAGGACGTCAACGTGAACGTGCGCGGCGGGCAGTTGCGCGTAAACTGGCCGGGCCCGGGGCAGCCGATCTGGCTCACGGGGCCGGCCGAAGTGGCCTTCGAAGGCCGAGTCGAGATCCAGAAAGTTCGCGCCGAAGTGTGATGGGGGCTTCAGCGCAAAACGGGAGCATGACAGAGATGACGACACGAGACGCCCGGGGACTGGCGGCCACCGCCGAGAACCAGGAAGAGTCCATCGCCCGCTACCTGCAGCACAACCCGGATTTCTTCGAGCGCCACCAGCCGCTGCTCGCGCGCCTGCGGCTGCCGCACGCCCGCACCGGGTCCACCATCTCGCTCGTCGAGCGGCAGGTTGAGGTGCTGCGCGAGAAGCAGGTGGCAGTGGAGCAGAAGCTCGCGGAGTTCGTGCGCGTGGCCCGCGCCAACGACGCCATTTCCGAAAAGCTCCACAAGTTCACTCGCCGCATCGTCCGCGCCCGCACGCGGGCCGAAGTGCTCAACCAGGTGGAAGCCAGCCTGCGCGAAGACTTCGACGCATTTCATTCCACGCTGCTGCTCGTGGGCCCGCCGTCGGATGAATCCGGCCAGCACTTCGTGCGCACCTGCGCACCGGAAGACGCGCGCCTCAAGTCGTTCGACACACTGTTCGCGAGCGGCAAGCCCCGCTGCGGCCAGGTGCGCGATTCCCAGCGCGAGCTGTTGTTCGGCGCCGAGGCCAACGACATCGGCTCGGTCGCGCTGGTGCCGCTGGGCGACCACGGCTCACTCGGCCTGCTCGCCCTGGGCAGCACCGACCGCGACCGCTTTCACCCCGGCATGAGCACCGAGTTCCTCGCGCGCATGGCCGAGCTGATCGCGGATGCGCTCGCCCCGCGCTGACATCCCGCCCACGTTGAGCCGGCGCAAGCCGCCGGCCTGATGCCATGACACCCGCCGCGCTCGAGTGGCTGAAGCGCTTCCGGCGTTACGTCACGACCGAGCGCCGGCTCTCCGCCAACACCGACAAGAACTACGCGCACGACCTCGAGGCGCTCGTCGCCTTTTGCGACAAGCAGGGCGTCGAGGAGTGGCGCACGGTCGACAGCCAGCACGTGCGCCTGTTCGCCGCGCGCTCCCACGCGGGCGGCCTTGCGCCGAAGAGCATCCAGCGTCGGCTTTCAGCCGTCCGCTCGTTCTTCGAGTTTCTCGCCCGCGAGACGCTGAATGCGAAAGACCGCGTCGCGCGCGCCTCGCGGGGGGCCGACGAAGCAGCCGTGCAGGCTGCCGAGGCCATCGCGCAGGAATCGCCGCAGGTGCTGACGAACCCTGCGCTCGACATCCGCGCACCCAAGGCCAAGCGCGCCATTCCGGTCACGCTCGACGCCGACCAGATGGCCCGCCTGCTCGAGCTGCCGCCGGGCGATGCGCTCACGGCGCGCGACCGCGCGATGATGGAGCTGCTGTATTCCTCCGGCCTGCGCCTGGCCGAGCTCGTCGGCCTGAATCTCACCGACCTGCTCGCCGACAACACGGTGCACGTGGTCGGCAAGGGCGGGAAGGCTCGCATCGTCCCCGTGGGGAGCAAGGCCGTTGAAGCGCTGGAGGCCTGGAAGCGGGAGCGCGCCACGCTCGCGCCGCCCGGCGAACTGGCACTGTTCCTGAGCAAGACGGGCCGGCGGCTGGGCCCGTGGGGCGTGCAGGCGCGGGTGGCCCACTGGGCGCGCCGGCAGGGCATCTCCCTGCACGTGCACCCACACTTGTTCAGGCACTCCTTCGCGACGCATCTCCTTGAATCTAGTGGAGAACTTCGCGGCGTGCAAGAGCTGCTCGGGCACGCCGACATCTCCACCACGCAGATCTATACCCACCTTGATTTCCAGCACCTGGCCCGCACCTACGAAGCCGCTCACCCACGCGCGCGCAAGAAGCCTTCAGGATCAGGATCGTAGGACCAGACCCTCAGGGTCGGCCGGTCTCAACAGCCTGGCTTCAGTCGCGTCGCCGGCGTGAGATTGTTCATCGGGGCCTTCGGGAGCGTCATGTCCGACTCATCTGGTTTCAATCCGCATAGCACCACCATTCTCGCCGTCCGCAAGAACGGCGCCGTCGCCATGGGTGGCGACGGGCAGGTCACCCTCGGCAACACCGTCATGAAGGGCAACGCCCGCAAGGTGCGCCGCCTGTACAACGACAAGGTGCTCGCCGGCTTCGCCGGCGGCACGGCCGATGCCTTCACGCTGTTCGAGCGCTTCGAAGGCAAGCTCGAGAAGTTCGGCAACATCACGCGCGCCGCCATCGACCTTGCGAAAGACTGGCGCTCCGACCGCTACCTGCGCCGCCTCGAAGCGCTGCTGCTGGTGGGCGACAAGGACAAGCTGTTCGTCATTTCCGGCAACGGCGACGTCATCGAGCCGGAGTACGACGTGGCGGCCATCGGCTCCGGCGGCTCGTTCGCGCTCTCCGCGGCGCGCGCGCTCTCCGAGAACACCGACATGGAGGCGAAAGTCATCGTCGAGAAGGCGATGGGCATCGCGGCCGACATCTGCATCTACACCAATCGCAACCTCATTCTGGACGAGCTCAAGTAATGACGACCGCTACCGCACTCACACCGCGCCAGATCGTGGCGGAGCTGGACAAGCACATCATCGGCCAGCAAGCCGCCAAGCGCGCCGTGGCCATCGCCCTGCGCAACCGCTGGAGGCGCATGCAGGTGGATGAGCCGCTGCGGCAGGAGATCACGCCCAAGAACATCCTCATGATCGGGCCCACGGGCGTGGGCAAGACGGAGATCGCTCGCCGTCTGGCGAAGCTTGCGAATGCGCCGTTCGTGAAGGTGGAGGCCACCAAGTTCACGGAAGTGGGCTACGTCGGGCGTGACGTCGACTCCATGGTAAAGGAGCTGGTGGATGTCGCCGTGAAAATCACACGCGAGCTGGAGATGGAGAAAGTGCGCGTGCGGGCGGCAGATGCCGCCGAAGAGCGCGTGCTCGATGCGCTGCTGCCGCAGCCGCGCCGCATGGGCTTCTCCACCGACGAGCCAGTGCAGCCGCGCGACGGCGAGACGCGGCAGAAGTTTCGCAAGATGCTGCGCGAAGGGCAGCTCGACGAGCGTGAGATCGAGCTCGAATTGCGCGCGCTGCCCGTTGGCGTGGAAATCATGGCGCCCCCGGGCATGGAAGAGATGCAGCAGCAGCTGCAGTCCATGTTTGCCAACCTGGGCGGCAACAAGACCCGCACGCGCAAGGTGCGCGTGAAGGAAGCGCACAAGCTGCTCGTCGATGAGGAGGCCGCCAAGCTCATCAACGAGGATGAGCTGAAGGTGCAGGCGGTGCAGAACGCGGAGCAGAACGGCATCGTCTTTATTGACGAGATCGACAAGGTGACGCGCCGTCAGGAAAGCATCGGCGCGGACGTTTCACGCGAAGGCGTGCAGCGCGACCTGCTGCCGCTGGTGGAGGGCTCCACCGTGTCGACGAAATACGGCATGGTGAAGACAGACCACGTGCTGTTCATCGCGTCCGGAGCATTCAGCCTCTCGAAGCCTTCGGACCTCATCCCGGAGTTGCAGGGGCGGTTGCCCATTCGCGTGGAGCTCGACTCGCTGAAGGTGGACGACTTCGTGCGCATTCTCACGGAGCCGGACGCGTCGCTCACGGCGCAATACAAGGCGCTCATGAAGACCGAGGGCGTCGACGTGCAGTTCGACGAGAGCGGTGTGAGGCGCGTGGCGGAAATTGCGTTTCAGGTGAATGAGCGCACGGAGAATATTGGCGCGCGCCGCCTGCACACGGTGATGGAGCGGCTGCTCGAGACGGTGTCGTATGACGCCACGGAGCAGAACGGCACCAGCATCACCATCGACGGCAAGTACGTTGATGATCACCTGGGCAACCTTGTGAAGGATGAGGATCTGAGCCGCTACATCCTGTAGCCGCCGGACGAAGCGTCGAAGCAGCAGCCGGCCACGAGCCGGCTGCCAGGCCTGTAGCAAACGGAAGCGGCTGACGCTACTTCTTTTGACTCTGCGGTTCTGGTGCAAATCGCAGCGCCTTGAATATCAGCCGCAGCTCACCCGAGGAGCCATCGTAGACGTCATGTCCGCACGTAAAAGTACGCTGGCGGGACTCTTCGAGTGCGCGATGCACATCCCGAGTGAGTTCACGCGACCGCTGCGCGCGAACACGCCGTATGTCTCTAAGCAGTGGATCGTTCATGTGTTCTGGTACCCATTAGGTTTTCGGGAGTGCAAATATCCGGGCAACGGAAACCATGCGCCTCGCACGTTCGTACGACACCTCTGTGAATAGTGCGGTTCGCGAGATGCTTGCAGTTCCACGTGAGCAGAAATTGTACTGAATTCGTGGCTGCTATCGCTATGTGCTCCGCATCCGCCCGCGCCTTTTCTGGAAGCAGCCCGTTACCCATGAGCCGGATAACGAGAGCACCGGTTTTGTCATTCGGGTTGAGTACACCTACATCAGCCAGGGCGCGCAGCCGCTCTTGCGCGGCAGCGGAGTCGCCGGCTCGAGCCTCCGCAAGTACGTGCTCGGAAATCCAGAGCGCATAGTTGCCGCGATATCTCTCCCACCAAATACGCGTAATCCGCTGCCGGCGCGCTGTTGCGAAGTCGCGGTTCATT
The DNA here is from genome assembly GCA_963837755.1 of uncultured Gammaproteobacteria bacterium. GTDB lineage: Bacteria > Pseudomonadota > Gammaproteobacteria > Steroidobacterales > Steroidobacteraceae > JADGHX01. Next base: position 650,138 of record CAWIOP010000001.1, read on the forward strand.
CGCGCAGTCAGGTAGCTTGGAATGCTCGTGTCGAGATAAACCGCCTGCCGCGCGCCGCCGTACACCGCCGGTTCTTCGGCGACGAAGTAATCTCCGTAGGGCTGTGCGCGCGTGCTCCATGAATCCACAACGCGAATCTTGCGCGGCAGGTAAGAGTCGGTCTTCGCGCAAAACTCGTGTGTTTGTACAGAAATGCCTGCACTGCGACCGCCCTGATGCCAGGAGAGTAGACCTCGGGAGTTGCACCCAAAGCCCCTCGCAGAACCGTACGTGACACTCTCGCGTCATACGGCTCCCATCGTTCGTACCGCAATCCGGCCAAAGGCGAGCCAATGGTTGAACAGTCTGGGCTGTCGCATCTTCATCCGCTGCAACCAGCGATGGGCACGGGCCGGACTGCATAGCAACCGGCGATACTTCCGGCGCGCCCAACGCACAAGTCTTTCATCAAAGCGATAAAAGACCTGACGCATGGCAGACCTGTAGAAGCGACCGTAGTAGTTCAGCCATCCTCTCAATCGAGTGTCGTACCGCGCGGCCAGCTCACTCAAGCCGACGGAGGTTTGTCTGTGGAGGCTCCACGAGCGGATTTCTCGGGTCATCCGCTGGATCGCCGCTGCACTCACGCCAGGCAGGAAGCTCGTCCATGACTGCCCATCGCGCCTTTTGGCTTGTCTCGGCCGGAACGTGAACCCCAGGAACGTAAACTGTACCCGGGGATAGCTCTTGCGCCGACTGCTGTCCTTGCAATACACCACGCCGGATTTCTCCGGATGCATCTGAAGCCTGCATTCCTTCAACCGCATCTCGATAGCGGCCAGCAGACTCCCTGCCTCGCGTTCGCTTCGGCAATGAACGACTGCATCATCCGCATATCGGGCAAAGGGATTGTGCGGGTGTTCCCGCTGCATCCACGCGTCGAAGGCATAGTGCATGTACAGGTTCATCAGGACGGGACCGATCACTGAGCCTTGCGGCACGCCTTGGGTGCGCTGAAGGGTTTCCCCTTCCACACTCACCGCAGGCGCTGTCAGCCACCGCTCGATGTACAACACTGCCCAAGGGTCCTTGACGTGCTTGCTGATCGCTTTGCGCAGCAGTTCGTGATCGAGCTCATCGAACGCACGACTGACGTCGAATTCGACGCACCAGTCGTACTTCCAGCATCGCTCCCGGGTCACGGCCACCGCATCCGCGGCCGATTTATCAGGCCGATACCCGTACGAGTCGGGATGAAAGAGCTGTTCCAGCTCCCCTTCGATCCTCATCTTCACAACCTGCTGGGCGATCCTGTCGGCCACCGTCGGAACTCCCAGAACTCGCTTGCCGTTTCCGCTCTTCTTGGCAATCTCCACCTGCTTTACCGGCGGTGGGAAGTAGCTCCCCGAGGCCATCCGGTTCCATAGCTTGTAGAGATTGCGGCTCAGGTCCGCCTCGAACGTCTCGATGCTCTCATCGTCGATGCCCGCCGCGCCCCGATTGGCTCTCACGTGCCGGTACGCTTCCAACACTCTCCTTCTGGATATTTCATACGGCTTGGCTGGTGTCATGGGCTCATCCTCGTTGCCGAGTTGACCCCTGCCACCAACCGAACGACGCCACCGCTTTGCTCCGCGTCCATTACAGACACTTCAACGCTCATACCGGGGGCTCCGCCACTGACTGACGCATCGGTATTCCTCCTCGTGGTGTTCGCCACTTGTCGTTTTCCTACACATCATCAGTCAGCTCTTCGCACGTTCCGCAATTGAAGCCAATGAGTCGGGCTCGTGCCGCCTTTACACCGGCTGCCGCTGGGTCGATCAGCAGAACACTCTCCCAGCTCTCTCCCGCGGGCGAGAAACAACCGCGGTTCCGACAGCAGCTTAAATTTTCGATGCGTCTTCGGTCGGTTCACTTTCGTTCACCTTCCCGACTCTCACTTGCCGATCTTCTCGACCAGCTTTTCACCAGTTGCTCACTACCGTGATCTTTTGAACCACAGCAGCACTGGCGTAGTTTGGAGCCCGCTTCTGCACGCTGACTCCGAGGGGCCCACCCTCATCTTCAATCGCAGCACTGAAAAACCAAGTCCTTTCGTTTTTCATTTCGTGCCGCACTTTCTCTCAATTTTGGCAATTGTCGAGCTGCCTGCGGACTACGTGGGGCGTAGAGTTCGCTCCGTTCCACGAAGAAAGGGTTTGGACATGGAGGTTCGGCTTTCGCGCTCGTTTGCCGAGCGCATCAGAGCGGTAGATCCAGAGCATGCCGGTGTGTGTAACGCGGCGCTGCCGGTGATGTTGGTGTCACCGAAACGTGCGGTAGTCGAGAAGACGGTGGCGAACAGTCGGACGAAGGGCTCTTTCGACAACGCCGTGGATTCGCTCGAATATCATTTCATCAAGCACGGCGGTGGAAGAACGCGTCAGGGGTACACGTTCGACGCCCTGCGATTTTTCAACCAGAACAAGGAGAAAGCTCAGTGGGGAAAGTGGCATCCGGCCTGGCACGAAGCATTTCGTTTAAAGATCGGCACGGTGCGCGGATACTTCACGCCGGGCGGACGCGTTCTCTCGTTCTGGGACGAGCATGAAGACAGTCAAACTGCTCTATGAGCGCCTGTGCGCGCTGCCGGCGCCCGTGCTCGGCCGGACTATCGATGACTTTGCGTTGTACGAAGCACTTCTTGCCGGATGCGCCCATCGAGTAGCCCATGGCTACCTTCTGGACCTTTCAACCGTGCCAAGTCCGGATGAAGGAACTTTAAGGGCCGTCGCCGAGCTGCGCGCCAAGCCGGCCGTCTTAGCTGAAGAGCGCGCGTTCCTGGAATACTTCGAGCTGTTGGAAGAGATTCGATTTGCGCTGGGTGGCCCTTGAGAAGCATGCGCGCCACCGCGGTAACATCGTGAAGGACGAGGACTTCAGCCGCCGCGTCCTACAATCTGTCTCCCGGCAAACGGCGCGCAGAATTGTCTTCCGGGCTGGCGCAGTGCGCTTCCTTACCTGAGGAGTATCACCAGCAGTATCTGGCGAAGAATCCGAGCGGGTATTGCGGACTGGGAGGATGCGGAGTTGCCTATTTCCCGGCGGGTTAGAAGACCCTGATTGGATCCGCGTGATCTGTACGTGCTTTCGACCGGCACTGACGTCTACCGTTACTCTACCGGTAGATCATACGACCGGAAGCGACCCGTTGCGGGGCCGCAGCTCTTGCGTGAACCGACCGATCCCTCGGCCTTGAACCTACCGCCGAACAAGGTCTTCCAACTGGCTGCCCGGACTTCCCGAATTCAGTCGGTGACTGCCGGGGAAGCGGAAGTCTTGCGCGTTTCCGTCGAGGCCGCCCCTGTTACTGAATAACGAGCATCGAGAGCTTCGAGACGCCGGTCGAGCAGCGCGCGGGAAAGATAGCGGCCGCCGACGATGACTGCGGAAATACGACGCGTGTTGCTCACATCGGCGAATGGGTCGGCATCGAGCAGCAGAAGATCCGCTCGCTTGCCCGCTTCAACGGTGCCACGATCGGCGCTTATTCCCAGCCATTCGCAAGGAAGGCGGGTTGCACCCTCAAGCACCTGTCGATTGCTCAGTCCTGCCCTGGCCATGGCCTCCAGTTCGTCATGCAACGAGAATCCCGGCACGAGGCCCGGCACGGGCGAATCAGTGCCCGCCACCACTGGTATTCCTGCGGCGGCGAACGCACGCACCAGGTGTCGGTTGAACTCGACAATTCGCTGCAGAAATTGGATTCGTTCGGGACTCGCCTGGGCGACGTACGGATTGTGGTTCACAACGACTGCATGCAATCGAGGCGCGAGGAAACGAAGCTCCGGCCGGCTCTTCAATGAGTCTGGGTTACTCGTTTCTTCCAGCAGTCGTTCATCCAGTGTGAGGGTTGCGGTAAGCCAAGTGCCATTGCGCTTCGCCATTTCCACGTACCGCGGAATGGCCTCCAGCGACGGCGGGTCGGTCTGCTGGGCAAACTCCTCCGCGTGAGCCACCATGTCGTACCCCTGTTGAAAGAACGCTTCAGTGATGCCCTTGCCCTGCTGTGGGATATGCCCGATGACGCGCATTTTCAGTCGGTGCGCCTCTTCAACAATCGCAGTGAATGTCTCCAGGTTCAGCTGACTGTAAACCTTGATGATTTCATAGCCTTCTGCTGCAGCGTCGCGTACAGCCTGGCGGCCACCTTCTGGTGTCGTTGCGACGCGCGTCATTCCAACGGGCCAGATCGGCGGCGCCCCGTCGATCATGGCAGCTAGTGCAATGTGTGGGCCAAGAACCCGGCCGGATTCCACTTCGACGCGCTGTCCCACCGTTTCCGACATCGCCTGCAGATCGACAACCTGCAGTACGCCATTGACGAGATAGGGTGTGAGGATGTCCTCCGTCTGCACCGTGCCGTCGCGCAGGTCGGGATCCTGCAAGAACATGCGCATCATGCGATCGTTCTCGATGTGCACGTGCATGTCTGCCAGCCCGGGCATGAGCCATTTGCCGGTGGCGTCGATGCGCTTCACTCCTCGCAGCGCGCCTATCTGAGTGGATGGTGTAATAGAGGTGACTCGTCCTTCGCGAATAACGACGGTTACGTCGCGGAGGGGGCTGCCATCTGCCGTCATTGGCAGCACGGTGACGTGTTCCATTGCAAGCGCCGGAATCCTGGCTTCGGCTGCGGCGTTGGCAGGCCCCGGCACAAGCGCGACGCCAGACAATGCCGCGGCAAGAATCGCGGTCGCAACCCTACTTATCGTGGTCGAGGCCATTCGGGCTCCCTTCTTCGGTATCTGCAACGCAAGTGCGGAGTCTGTGACGTTTCAAGTACGTTGAGGGTTTAAAGCGATCCCGTCGCAAGGTGGATTCTCAACGTCTACCGGAAGTCGACCGATTCGCCAGCAGCGCTGATGTAACCGCGTGATCTCCGTGGCGGATTCCTCTTCGCTGAGGATTATCACCAGCAATATCTTGCGAAGAACCCCGGGGGATACTGTGGCATCGGCGGACGCGGCGTCTCGTATGAATCAAGGGTATAGCGAATCCTAACTTTTCACGGCAGGATTTCCGGCGTTCGGACGGTAGAGAAAGTCTGAGGAACTGTATCCACCAATAACGAAAAGACTTCCGGGGGATAGTGGAACTCATCTGTCATCTGGTTTGAAATGCCCCCTTTAGCGGGCCGCGCCGCATGAGCGCGTCTGTTTTCTTCGCCGACTGAAGCGCCAGCCTGTCAGTCCCTTAATCTAGCACTCAGAAGCACGCCCGATAGTTTCCGCCGGTGATCTCTCCCATTGGATTGAAGACCGTACGTCAGGCTCTTTATCTGCTCCAGCGGACTTAGTTGCTTCGGCTCCGGTCTCTTCTGGTCGAGCGCCCGCTACAAATATTGAAATCGAATGGGGTCGTCGCACTGTAGGAGTTCCAATGCTCTCCGCTTTGCAGCTATTGATGCCGGGGCCAGATTGGAATGCTCAGTCCGGACCGCCACCCTGTACCGTGCTGCCAGTCGAGGAAAAAGCGTCTGGAAATCGTCAAGAGCCGCACGATTCTGCCAGCGCCGACGTCTCGCAAGCCCTTTGAGGGAGCCTTGGCCTTCATTCGACCTCCATTCGAGCCTTCTGCCCGACTCTCAGTCGCGCACCGGTATGTTCCGGGTCGCCTTTCGCTAATCGGTAACCCATTTCTTGGGACCAACCCACCAGGAGCGGTACCGATTTCTCAGTTCCAACGCACACTTGGCGCTTCAGTCAAGGTAGGCAAAATGGGTAATTGACAACGGGAAAATTGTAGCCTATAAATTTTATAGGTTCTATAGAAATTACAGGCCGAAATGGGAAAGGTTCGATACCTTCCCCTGACTGCGCGCGATGCCGCTCGGATCATCCGAGAAGTTGCCAAGGATTCCGGTCGCGTGGACATTGTGTGTCCGCTTCACGATGGAGCTTGGCGCAGTCTCATCGATCATTTGCAGGTCATCCGCTGCCTGGAAGATGGTTCGATTGTCGGCCGCCCGACCGTTGATGAACATGGGAATAGCATTTGCAATATGACTCGGTACGGAGCTGGCGAAACCGTCGAGATGACGGTAGTCATTGATCGGTCAGCTGGAGAGGTTAGGTTAATCGTGACGGACTATCGTTCAGATGGCGAGAGTTCGTCTTCCTGAGCGGAGTTGGAGGTGCGTTTTTATGCAACACGAGGCCATGCGATATGAGGGTTGTGGCCTGCCCAATGTTTTTCTGTTGAATGGCTTTAAGACGAAGCAGACGCCCTATGGGCCGACCATTTCCATTAACAATGTGGAAGGTCTTCACAGCGCGATCGCAAACTCTCTTGTCGAAAAACAAGGAGTGCTTTCGGGCGCGGAGTTCCGGTTCCTACGTCGATTCCTTGACTGCTCGCAAAAAGCCTGCGGCGCGTTTTTCAACGTTGACGCTCAAACCATCGCAAACTGGGAAAAGAATAATACCGTGGACAAGATGGCGGACGCGCTGCTGCGCTCGATGGTTCGCCAAGGGTTAGGCGGCGATATCAAGATTCGACAGCTAATCGAGAAAATTAATGAGAAGGAGCGCGTCGAGAAGCTCTTCTTCTCGCCGACGCGTTCAGGCTGGAAGCTCCAACACGCGGCTAACACATGATCTCGTGATCCCGCAGGTACGAAACAACACAACAAAGGGGGCCGCCCGAGATGGCGGCCCCTTCCAAGGACGAAGAGGCACGACGCCTAAGCAGATCCACCGCTAAAGCCGATCGCGAAGAGGGCGGCGAGGATGGCGAGCTCTACACCGCGATGGGCTTCGTGCCCAAGAGCGGGCGCAGCAGCGGGCTCACGCGCCGCCGTGAGCAGACCGGTGCGAAGGCGGAGGGAGACGGGATGAGTTGAGGTGGCTGAAGATTGGCCCCGCCACTTCAACGGAAGTGGCGGGGCCTTTTTTCGTCTCCCGCAGCGGGGGGAATTCATTTCCCGAGGTGATTGCGCACGGCATTCAGCTTGCGCCGCGGCCGCGCGCGCCAGGCTCACCACACCTTGCAGAGGTCTTCCGGTTTCTTGACCAGCTTCTTCCCCGCCTTGCAGCTGAAGGCCGCCGCGTACTCAGGCATGTTCACCACGACGCCGTTTATGCGATAGCGCGCGGGGGAATGCGGGTCGACGATTGCGTTGACGCGCAGGTCTTCCGGCCTGTCGTTCGAGCAGGCCCACTGCGCAAACCCTACGAAGAAGCGTTGCGAGGGCGTCAGGCCGTCCACTTCGCGCAGGCGCATCGCCTTGGTCTGTTCCTGCCACGCGCCCCACGCCACGATCAGGCCGCCCAGGTCCGCGATGTCCTCGCCTGAGGTGAGCGCGCCGTTGATCTTGATGTCATCGACGATGGTGTACTGCGAGTACTGGTCGCGAATGCACTGCGCGCGCGCCTCGAACTTCTCTGCATCGTCCTTCGTCCACCAGTCGCGCAGGTTGCCGTCGCCATCGAACTGGCGGCCTTCGTCGTCGAAGCCGTGGGTGAGCTCGTGGCCGATGGTGCCGCCGGTGTTGCCGTAGTTGGGGGCGTCGTCCATCTTCGAGTCGTAGAGCGGCGGCATCAGCACGCCAGCGGGGAAGTTGATGTCGTTCATCGAGGGGTCGTAGTACGCGTTCACGGTGGGGGCGGTCATGCCCCATTCGCCCCTGTCCACCGGCTTGCCGATCTTCGCGGCCTGGCGCTTCGTTTCGAAGCGAACGGCGCGGCTCACGTTCTCGAAGAAGTCCGCGCGGCCGACGGTGAGGGCCGAGTAGTCGCGCCAGATGTCGGGGTAGCCCACCTTGTTGCGCATCTTCGAGAGCTTGTCGATGGCCTGCGCCTTCGTCGCGGGCGACATCCAGTCCAGCGCTTCGATGCGCGCTTTCATGGCTTGCTCGATCTGGCGCGTCATCGTCACCGCCTTCTCTTTCGTCGCGGCGGGGAACGTGCGGGCCACGAACTCGCGGCCGAGCGCTTCGCCGAGGTCGCGGTCCACCCACGCTACGCACTTCTTCCAGCGAGGGCGGTCGGCCTCCGCGCCGCGCAGGTACTGGCGGTAGAACGCGAAGTATTCGTTGACGAACGGGGAGGCGAGAAACTCCGCCGAGGAATCGATGAGCGCCCAGCGCAGATAGGTCTTGAGATCCTTCAGGCGCTCTCCGGAGAGTCGGGCGTTGAGCGCCTTGAAGAACGCGGGCTCGGTGACGTTCAGCCACGGCTCCGGGTTCAACCCGATGGCGGCGAAGTACGTGCGCCAGTCGAAGCCCGGCGCCAGCTTCGGCAGGCTTTTCAACGTGTGGCGGTGGTAGGTCTTGTGCGGGTCGCGGCGATCCACTTTCGTGAGCGAGGCCTTCGCCAGCGCGGTTTCGATGCGCAGCACGGTGGCCGCGTGCGCTTTCGCCGCAGCCGGCGCATCGCCGAGCAGCTCGAACATCTTCGTCACGTGGGCGACGTAACGCTCGCGCGTCCCGGCCGACTTCTTGTCTTTCTTCACGTAGTAGTCGCGGTCTGGAAGGCCGAGGCCGCCGGCGTCCACGATGGCGATGACCTTGCTGGCATCCTGCGCGTCTTGCGCGGCGCCAGCGCCGAAGAACAGGCCGGAGCCGGAGATGTGCTGATGCAGGTCCCCAAGCAGCGCGGCGAGCTGCTTTCGGTTTGTCAGCTTCGCGATGCTCGCGAGGTCGTCGTCGAGCGCAGCGATGCCGGCTTTCTCGACGGCTTCGGCATCCATGCACGCGGCGAAGTAGTCGCCAATCTTTTGCTGCGTGGGTGTGCGGTCGGTAATGGTCTTCGCCGCGTCTTCCAGGATGCCCCACAGGTAGCGCTGGTTGTCCACGGTGGCCTTGCCGTAGACGCTCCAGCGCGCTTGATCCGGCGGGATGGGATTGTTCTGCATCCAGCCGCCGCAGGCGAACTGGTAGAGGTCGTCGCAGGGGTCGGCGGTGCGGTCCATGGCGCTCAGGTCGAGGCTCGGCGTGTACGGGAGCTCTTTGAACGGCACGTCTGGCGCAGCCGTCATGCGCTGTGGGGGCGCGATGCCCGAGGCGGCGGAAGGCTCCGCCGCTTGAGCGGACGCTGGCGGTGCCACCGCGCAGGTGATGGCAATCGTGGCAAGCAGCCCTGCCGTGGCCGCGCCGAGTGCCGGCATGAACGCTCCCCAGGCTCGCATCAATTTTCTCCGCAAGCTCAAGCTCATGGCATAGATTCTGATCGCCCGCCGCCGCTTACCGGCAACGTCTGGCGGCGAACCGTGCACGGCCCGCCGCATCGGGTCACCCGGCGGCGCCGTAGACAGGCGTCACCAATGCCTTGACCGGGAAGTGATCCGACGCGCGCCGGGCGAGCTTCGAGCGATGCACATCGAACCGCAGCAGCGAGCCTTGAGGGCGCACCCACACGCGATCGAGCGCGAATATCGGCGCATGCACGGGGAACGTTCGCTGCCACGGTGGCGTGCCCAGCAAGCCGTGCAGCCAGCGCAGCGGGCGGCCGACCGGGAGCCATTCGTTGATGTCGCCCAGCACGACCACGGGCTGATCCATCGGCATGGCGCGCAAGAGCTGCAGCACCTTGCGCATCTGGAATCGCCGCTCGGACGGCCACAGCCCAAGATGCATCACGAGCACGCGCATGCAGGTGCCGGCCACATCGAGATCCACCTCCAGCGCGCCGCGCGGCTCGGATTGGCCAAAGCTCAAGTCGTGTCGGCGCACGTCGAGAATCTTTCGTCGCGTGAGCAGCGCGTTGCCATAGTCGCGGTCGTGCCGGATGATGGTTGCGCCCGCCACGGCCTGCATGCCGGTAGCGGTGGAGAGAAACTCCAGCTGCATCGAATCGACGTGCGGGCCGGGGCTGCTGTCCACTTCCTGCAGCCCCACGGTGTCGCAGCTCATCTCGCGAATGACCTCGGCCACCCGGCTCACGTTGCGCTGGCCGTCGGTGCCGACGCAACGATGAATGTTGTACGAGCCAACGTGCAGCGGCTCGAGCTCCGCCGGCGCCGGGGCGGGCGTCATTCTGACTTCAGGCCGTATGTCCGCTGCGGCTGCCATGAATGTCGGAAGTCTTGCTGAAGAGCCAGCGGCGCATGAGCCACGTGGCCGCAAGCATCGCGATGACGAGCGCGACGACGAGCCACAGGTCGATGGATCGCGGGTCTTTCAGGCCCGAGATGAGTTGATCGCCGAACACCGTGGCCACGAGCGTGCCCGGCAGGACGCCGAGCGCGCTGCCCAACATGAAGTCCCGCGGCCGCAGATGAATGGCGCCCGCCACGACGTTCACCACCGCGAACGGCGCGAGTGGCACCAGACGAACGGCCGCCATGGCGAGCACGCCGCGACGGCGCATCACCTGGCTCAGTCGGTTCAGCCGCCCGCGCGCCAGGCGCCGTACGGTATGACGATGCATCTTCATACCCACGGCATACGTGATGCCGCAGGCGATGAGAATTCCGGTCATTGCATACGCGAACCCATGCCATGGCCCGAACGCCGCCACGCCAAGCAACGTGATGAGTGGGCGTGGGAACAAGACGGCGCATGCAGGTGTGTACGCGAGCAGCACCACGAGCGGTGCCCACCAACTTTGCGAGAACTCGGCAGTCCAGGCTATCGCGCGGTCCGCATCCGTCCACGCGGAAAGCGGCGTGTAACGCCACATCGCCGTGAGCGCGCCCGCGATCACGAGCACCGCCACGAGCAGCAGCCAGCCAGGCCGCCTGCGCGTGCCGCCTCGTTCCGGCGGCATCGGCGAGATGAGCCCGTCCAGCGAGACGGGTTTCTCCGGGTCAGCCACCATCGCAACCGTGACGAGCGCGCCCGACACTTCGTCGAGCCGCTCGTACTTGCGCAGCGAGCGCTCGTCGCCCATCAGCGCGACAATGCCGCCATTCACGGAACCCGCCTGGCTCACAGCCGCTTCCACCCGCTCGGGCGGCACGCTGAGATGCTCGCCGAGCAGCGTGTTGCGAAAGTTGCGGATGACCCGCGCCACGCGCTCATCGCCCCGCGCTTCGATGACGGCATCGCATTCGGTGTCGAGGCCCATGGAGCGGTTCGAGAAGTTCGCCGAGCCGATGCGCAGCGCTTCGTCGTCCACGATCATGAGCTTGGAGTGCAGGTCGCAGCACTGCCCTTCCGGCAGGCCGGGAATGTGCGGGAAGTAAGCGTGGAATCGCCCGTGCCGGTCCGCGTCGCGCAGCTTCTTGAGCAGCACGGTGCGCAGCGTCCCCATCGTGGGCGCTTCGAGCCAGCCCTCGGTCGAGAGCCGTAGCACCGCGATGATCTCGGGGCCGTCCGGCTCGGCCAGCCGCGCCGCCAGCGCGTCGCCCAGCACGTTGGACGTGAAGTACTGGTTCTCGATGTAGATGGCGTGCTTCGCCGACGCGATCATGTCGAGATACAACGCCTGCACCTCGCCGATCTGCACGTCGTCATCGAAGGCGGCGCGCGTGCGGGCCAGCGCAACCTGCGCGTCGGTGAGCGAGACGGGCAAGCACTGGGGCCACGGGTCCGCGCCCTCTACTATCGTGCCCTCCAACGGGTGCCCGGTCGCGCGCTGCCACCGCTCGCGCACGATCTCGTCGACCACCAGGGCGGCTTCGCCATCCATCGCCATTACGGTATCGTGAAACGGGGCGTAGTGCTCATCTTCGCCTTCGTTCACGCGGCGCTGGTCGCCAGCAGCATGGTCGCTGGTGTCCCAGCGGCTGCGGGTGAGGTCGAGGCCGCCGCAGAACGCGAGCGCCCCGTCGATCACAACGAGTTTCTGGTGCTGGGAGGCGCCCACCGGATAGTGGTCGTCATAGCGCAGCCGCACGTGCCGGCCCGGCCGCCAGCCGAAGCCGTAGATGGGCGACAGCTCCCGGCCCTTGGCAAAGAGCACCGGGTAATCCCACGTGAGGATGCGGATCTCGAGCCGGCGACGGCGCTTCACGAGAAAATTGAGGAACTCGCCCAGCATCCCGGGCACGCCGGCGATGCCGTGATGAAGCAGCGTGCGGCTGTGGAAATCCCAGCCGACGATCACGATTGACCGCGTTGCGCGCAGCGACGCGTTCACGAACGCATTGAAGTACGCCTCGCCGTCGACCATGAGAGAGACGCGGTTCGCGTGCCCGACCCGGTAGCAGTTACGGCCTGGCGCAAACAGGCTCTCGTGATCGCGGCCGCCCCGATGTTGAGCACCCTCATGCTCGACTGCGGTGTCGTCAAGGCTTGCGCGGTCGGCGGCGTCGGCAGTTTCCGCCGCGCCAGCGGTGCCGGTGAGCGGCAGGCGCCCGGCCTCGAAAGTGTGTGGGCTTGCATCCATTGAAACGTGGCGTGCGGCGCTACGCGCCGCTATGGCCACGTTTCAGCAACCGCCGTGCCCCACTAACGCGTCGTGAGGCCGAGAGGTCCGCGCCCGGCCTGCGTGCGCACACTTCGTCGACTCGCCGCCGTGCCCACTCACATGGCCCGCTCTCTGGCCGGTCAGGCCCTGCCCGGTTGCTGCTGGGGAGCCTTCGAAGCGCGCCTGCCCGCGGGCGCGGCGCTGGGGAACCTGAGGGCCAGCGAAGCCCTCTGCGCTTCGGCGAAGCGCGCGGCGACGTCATCCCAGTTCCAGACGTTCCAGATGGCGTCGAAGTACTTCACCTTCTCGGTCTGGTATTGGAGGTAATAGGCGTGCTCCCACGCGTCGAGCACCATGATTGGAACGCTACCGATGAGCGCCTGCCCCTGATGGTCTTGGATCTGCGCGGTGAGCAGGCGGGACGAGATGGGGTCCCACACGAGCGCGCCCCAGCCGGAACCCATGCTCGTGGCAGCAGCCTGCGTCAGCTGCTTTTTGAATGCATCGAAACCACCGAAGTCGCGTTCGATGGCCTGCAACAACTCGCCCTCGGGCTTGCCCGCGCCATCCGCGGACAGGTTCTGCCAGAACAGACTGTGCAGCACGTGCCCGGAAAGATTGAACGCCAGCGCGCTCTCGATAGCGGCCATTCGGGTGAAGTCGCTGGATGAGCGGGCTTCCTCCAGCATCTCGCAAGCCTTGTTCGCGCCGTCGACGTAGGCCTTGTGATGCTTGTCGTGATGCAGTTCCATGATGCGGGCCGAGATGTGCGGCTCCAACGCGCTGTGGTCATAGGGAAGGTCGGGTAGCACGTACTTCGTCATGGCGGTGTCTCCGTAAGGTCTGCCGGCGTCTGGCGCAACGAACGAGAAGGTGCGAGCAATGCGTGTTCCTACGATGCAAGTGCTGCCCGGGGGCCCATGGTGACGCGCAACCCGACGCTGTGATGTAACGTGCTTGCGGTTCAGCACCAGCTTTAAGTTACGATGCGCGCGGAATGAGCTCTTCGGGAAAAAAGCCGGACCCCTACATCTTCTGGGGCGTGGCGCTCGCGGCCGTGCTCTTCGCCGCATACGTTTTCCCCGGGTTCCTGAGCCCGGTCACTTCGCACTTCGAAGGCACGTGCCGCACCGTTGAGCTGGGGGCGAGTGCGGAAGATGTGCGCATCGACCCCGCCACGGGATTTGCCTACCTGTCGTATTACGACCGCGCGCAACCCGCACCGGCGAATCCACAGCCCGGCACCGTGATGCTCGTGGACCTGAACGCGGCCGAGCCCCACGTGCGCGCGGCGCTCACTACGGAGCCGCCTGACTTCCGCCCGGCCGGCATGAGCCTGTATGCGCCTGCGAGCGGGCCCAAGCGCCTGTTCGTGGTCAACCGGACCACGCTCGGCAAGCACTCCATCGAAATCTTCGAGCAGTCGGCCACTGGCGCATTCGCGCCCGTGGAGAGCATTCGCGACCGCCTCCTGTGGAGCCCGAACGCAATCGTCGCGGTGGGCCCGCGTCAGTTCTACGTTACGAACGACTCCGGATTCAGGGACAAAGATGCATTGGATGCGAAGAAGTTCGCGCAGCGCCGCTTGCGCAGCAACCGCGCGACAGTGCTGTACTACGACGGCGAGCGCCTGAGGCGGGTCGCTGAGCGCCTGGACATGGCGAATGGCGTGGCAGTCAGCCCCGACGGCGGCGTGGTGTACGTGAGCGAATCCAGCGCGCGTCGGCTGCGCGTGTTCGACCGCGACGTGACTTCGGGCAACCTGAAATCGCGCGAGGCCGTGCGGCTCGATGGCTCGCCCGACAATCTCACCGTGGACGCCGACGGCAACGTCTGGATTGGCGCGCACCCGCGCGCGATGGCGATTCTGCAGAACCTGCGTGATGCGTCGTCGCGCTCGCCCACCCAGGTGTTGAAGTTCATGCCAGGCGCGGAGCGCGGCAAGCGGGTGAGCGAGGTTTACATGAACGCCGGCGAACAGATCTCCGCCGGCTCCGTCGCGGCGCCCTTCGGCAACCTGCTGGTCATCGGGTCCATCACGGATCGAAAGCTGTTGCTGTGTAAGGGGCCCGCTGCGGCGGGCGGCGCTGCGCAGCCGGCAATCACAGGGCCGGAAAAAGAGACCTGAGCGATGCCGCGCCGGGCTCGGGCAGGCTCTGTGAGCGCATGGCTGAGGCTTCCCGCTAAAAACGCGGCGCTCAGCATAATCCCCGGGCTCCGGCGGGTGCACACGAGCAGCGTGCGCCACGGCCGGAGCCCAACCCGAGCGCCGGTGCGGGCCGCCGAGCGCTCGTGCCCTCGCCCCACTACTGGCGCGGTGGCGTGGCGTTCGGGTCCGCGGTACCCGTGTCCGCCGGGGGCGTCGTGCTGCTTTCAGAGTTGGGCGTCGTGGTGGTGCCCGGCTCAGTCGCGGGCGGCGTGCTCTCCGGCGTAGTCGTTGTGTCGCTCGGCGGCATCGTCTGCTCGGCCGGGGGGAGCGTGTCCTGTGCGGGAGCCGTGCTTGCGGCTTCCTGCTTCGAGCAGGCAGCCAGCAGGAGGAGCGCGCCCACGCTCAGGAACAATGCACTGCGGTTCTTCATAGAGGTCACCTCACTGTTTGGGTTGCGCTACCCGGACAGTGGCTGGACGACCGGGCGCAGGGGCGTAACGCGTGTGGGGGGTAAGCGTTCCGGTGGCGCCTATCGGGTTTTTTTTAGCGCAGGTGTGTTGGAAAGCTCGAGCGGGAGCGTCTGTTAGTCTGCGGCGTTATCGAGGTCGCTGGACGAGCTTGCGTATGTCGCGTCGGAGCGCGCGGCTTGCGGCGGCGGGCATGGAAGGGGCGCAGCTCGAGCTCATCGTGTTCGGCACGTGCGCGTGTTCGTGAACGTGCAGCGTTACGGAAATATGTCGTCCGCCACCGTGCCCGTGGCGCTATGTGAAGCGCTGGAGCTGATTCGGGACGTGACCGCGCGCAAAACGCGGCCTGCGAGCGTCGCCGCCTCCTGAAGGGAAGCGGCGGCTGATGGGGCTTGCGCCTGCGCTCGCGAGCGAGCAACCCCAGCCCGCGTGGCGCACACCTTCGCGGGTGCGGCCCGCGCGGCGCGCCCTGCGCGGACTATCTCTTGAGGGCTTTCGCGGCGGCGGCCTTCTTCTTGGCCGGATCCTTCGGACGGGACTTGCCGAACGAGCCTCTATAGATCTTGCCGCGACGGCTCTTCATGTCACCCTTACCCATGCACTTCTGCCTTCAATTGGGGAAAAACGAGGCGCGGAGTCTAGGAGCCCATTGGCGCGACGTCCATACAACGCGCCCCAGCGACCGGGTCGCAAGCCCGGTCGGGGGCGAATGCGGCCCCGGCGTGCGAGGCCTGGGGCCTTACACGACACTGCCGATCCACTCGAGTGGCGGGTGTTTATCGTGCGACGCCGGAAGTGGGCGGGCACGCGTTATGCGCAATTCGATAGATTGCGCTATCGAGACGAAACCTGTAGAAGCCGTCTTGTGCGCCGGCGGCGCATTCCTGTATCGTGCCGCCCGGTTCGTGACCTTTCCCTTTCCTTTCCTGCCGCCTGTCTGGCCCTGTGCGCCGGCTTCCGACGAAGAAAAGCCGAATCGTTCCCGATCCAGGTGGCAGTGTGATGGGCTCAACTCCAGCATCCTGCCGTGATGTTTCCCGGACTCGTAATTCGCGCCGCTAGGAGCGGCCGGAGCGCGTCCGTTTCAGGAGTCTGATCCTTTTATGACGAAGATCTATGTCGGCAATCTGCCGTTTTCCGCAAATGAGAGCGAAGTTCGCGAGCTGTTCGCGCAGCACGGCACGGTCGAGTCGGTGAGTCTCATCACCGATCGTGAAACCGGCCGCCCGCGCGGATTCGGCTTTGTCGAAATGTCCCGCGCCGATGCGTCGCGCGCCATCCAGGCCCTCAATGGCAAGGATCTGGGTGGCCGTCCGCTCCGCGTGAACGAAGCGCAGGAGCGCGGTGCTGGCGGCGGTGGCGGTGGTGGTGGCCCCCGCGGCGGCGGCGGCGGTCCGAAGCGCTGGTAAACGTCTAGCAACTCCAGTGTTGCCATCATCGGGCGCCCTCGTGGCGCCCGATGTTTTTGGGGGCCCTTTCCGCGGCGTGCCCACGTGGAACGCCGGGGCGGTTGCGCGCTGCGCGCGCAACACCCGCATCAGGGTCGCGCTCAGCGATAGCGCGCCAGAATCTTCTCCAGCCCCTTCGACCCTGGCGAGAGCTTCTCGTACGGCACCTTGTTGAGCGCCGTATCCGGCGTGCCGTTCAGCTCGTGGAATTCCTTCTCATCGGTGGCCACATAGAGCAGGCCCGTGAGGTATTCGCCGGCCTTCATGCGTTCCTGCAGCTGCGCCTGCGCGTTCGCGCGATCGGTGGGGTCGTAGCTGCCATCCAGCTTGCGCAGCACAATACGGCTGCCGTCGTGCATCACCACGGGCAGTGTCTCGCCTTCCTTATAGTCCGCCGTGATCTCGTGCTCGAGCGGCACGAAGTCCGCATGAACCGCCGGCTCGTAGTGCTCGCGCGTGTAGGCATAGCTCTTGGTGGAGCCTTCGTGGTCGTTGAACGTGACGCATGGCGATAGCACGTCGATGAGCGCGAAGCCCTTGTGCGTGAGGCCGGCCTGGATCAGCGGCACCAGCTGTTCCTTGTCGCCGGAGAAGCTGCGCGCCACGAACGTGGCGCCGAGTGTCATGCGCGAGCAGCACCGGGTCGATGGGCGGCTGGAAGTTCGTCTCGCCCTTCTTCGCCTTCGTGCCTATGTCGGCGGAAGCGGAGAACTGACCCTTGGTGAGGCCATACACGCCATTGTTCTCGATGATGTAGAGCATGTTGAGGTTGCGCCGGATCGCGTGGCAGAACTGCCCGAGCCCGATGGAGAGCGTGTCGCCGTCGCCCGAGACACCGATGTAGGACAGCTCCCGGTTCGCCGCGTTCGCGCCCATGGCGATGGATGGCATGCGCCCGTGCACGGAATTGAACCCGTGCCCGCCGCTGACGAAATACGCCGTGGTCTTGGACGAGCAGCCGATGCCGGAGAGCTTCACCAGGTTCTGCGGCTCGACCGACAGGCCCCAGCAGGCCTCGATGATGGCGGCGGTGATGGAGTCATGGCCGCAGCCCGCGCACAGCGTGGAAAGCGCGCCTTCGTAGTCGCGCCGCGTGAGCCCGAGCGTGTTCTTCGGCAGCGACGGGTGAGCGACCTTGGGTTTGGCGAGGAACGTCATGTCGATCTTCGCCCGGCGGCGCCGGAGCGCCTCCTGCGGCTTGCGGCTGCGGCCGCACTTCGGCGAGCACGCCATTGACGATGAAGCGCGGAGGAGATGGGCAGCCCGTCGTAGTGCAGCAGCGAGCGCAGCTTCGCCTTGTCTACCTTCGTCTCGAGCGTGAGCAGCGAGCGAAACTGCGCGTCGCGGTTCTGCTCGACCACGAACAGCAGCCGGTGCGCGGCGAGGAAACGCTCCACGTCTTCGCAGAACGGGAACGCCCGCACGCGCATGTAGCTCAGCGCGCACGCCTTCGGTCGCAAGCACGCTCGATGGCCTCATGGATGGCGCCATCGCAGCTGCCGAGGGAAACGATGCCGATGTCGCTGCCCGCCGTCGCGTCGATGATGGCGCGCGGCACGAGCTTCTTCGCCGTGTCCCACTTGCGCAGCAGGCGGTCGAGCACGATCTGGTATTCGGCGGAGTCTTCCGTGTAAGTGCCGTATTGAGTGTGACCGGAGCCACGCGTGAAATACGCCGCCTTCGGGTGCACGCCGGGCATCGTGCGATACGCAATGCCGTCGCCATCCTTGTCGAAGTAACGATGGAATTTCTCGAGCTTCAGCGACCTCATCCAGGCCCAGCACCTTGCCGCGATCGGGCTTGTAGCTGTCGTCCCACTTGAGGTCGCGGCACATCCAGTCGTTCATGCCGATGTCGAGATCCGACATCACGAACACTGGCGTCTGCAGCCGCTCGGCGAGATCGAACGCCTGCGCCGCCATGTAGAAGCACTCTTCCGGGTTCGACGGATACAGGCACACATGGCGCGTATCGCCGTGCGACGCGTACGCTGCGGCCATGAGGTCGCACTGCTGGGTACGCGTGGGCATGCCAGTTGAAGGCCCCACGCGCTGAATGTCGAAAATCACCGCGGGCACTTCGGCGTAGTACGCAAGTCCGATGAACTCGCCCATGAGCGAGATGCCCGGCCCCGACGTTGCCGTGAACGCGCGCGCGCCGTTCCACATGGCGCCGATCGTCATGCCGATGGCGGCCAGCTCGTCTTCCGCCTGGATGAACGCGAAATTCTTGCGGCCCGTTTCCGGGTCTACGCGCATGCGATCGCAGAATGCCTTGTACGCATCCATGAGAGACGTCGACGGCGTGATCGGGTACCACGCCGCAACCGTGGCGCCCGCGAACACGCAACCGAGCGCGGCCGCCGTGTTGCCATCGATCAGGATGTGGCCGCCGGTCTTCGACATCTTCTCCACGCGCAACGGCAGCGGGCATGGGAAGCTCTGCTTCGCGTAGTCGTAGCCGAGCTGGATGGCCTTCATGTTGCTGTCGACGAGCTGCGGCTTTTTCGCATAGGTCTCGGCGAGCAGCGCGCGGATCTGCTCGAGGTCCAGGTCGAGCAGCGCCGCGAGCACGCCGGCGTAGCAGATGTTCTTCATCAGGATGCGCGTGCGCACGCCGTTGAAGTTCTCATTACAGAGTTTCGCCAGCGGCACGCCGAGCACGGTGATGTCTTCGCGCTTCAGCAGCGCGGGGCGCGGCCACGTGGAGTCGTAGAGAAGAAAGCCACCGGGGGCCACTTCCTTCACGTCACGCGAGTAGGTCTCGGCGTTCATGGCCACCATGATGTCCACCTGGCCCGAGCGCGCGACGTAGCCGTGCTTCGTCACGCGGATCTCGTACCACGTGGGCAGGCCCTGGATGTTCGAGGGAAAGTAGTTCTTCCCCATCACGGGAATGCCGCTGCGGAAAATGGACTTCATCAGCAGCGTGTTGGCGCTAGCCGAGCCGGTGCCGTTCACCGTGGCGATCTTCAAGGCGAAATCGTTGATCCGCGAGCTGGAGTTGGTCTTCGAAGCGGTCGTCGGTGACATGGCTGGCTTGCGCTGGCTGGAGTTGGTTGGGGGGCGGCGTCTACGCGAAATCGTCCAGGCGGGCTCGTCTATGCGATCTTGGGCTTCTTCGCCTCGAGAGCGCGGCCCTCGTCCAGGGCGTGAGGCCACAGCACGCTGGATTTCTGCATGTCCCACGCGGCGGTGGGGCAGCGCTCCGCGCACAGGCCACAATGCACGCACAGGTCTTCGTCCTTCACCATCACGCGCCCCGTCTGCTTGAGTGCGGCGGAGACATAAAGCGGCTGCGTGAGGTTCTTCGCGGGCGCCTTCAGGCGCGTGCGAAGGTCTGCTTCCTCGCCGTTGTGCGTGATGGTGAGGCAGTCCACCGGGCAAATGTCGAGGCAGGCATCGCACTCGATGCACAGCTTCGCCTCGAATACGGTCTGCACGTCGCAGTTGAGGCAGCGCTGCACCTCCTGCGCGGCCTGCTCCGCGGTGAAGCCGAGCTCCACCTCGATGTTCAGCTTCTTGAAACGCTCTTTGAGGGCGACGTGCGGCATCAGCCGACGCTCCACCGGCGTGTAGTCATTCGCGTATGACCACTCGTGCATGCCCATCTTGCGACTCTGCAGGTTCACGCCGGGTGCAAGCCGCTCGGTGACGGATTCGCCCTGGCAGTGACGGTGAATGGAGATTGCGGCCTGATGCCCGTGCTCCACCGCCCAGATGATGTTCTTGGGGCCGAATGCCGCGTCACCGCCAAAGAACACGCCCTCGCGTGTGGACTGGAAGGTGGTCTTGTCCACCTTCGGCACGTCCCACTTGTCGAACTCGATGCCGAGGTCGCGCTCGACCCAGGGGAACGCGTTCTCCTGGCCGATGGCGAGGATGACGTCGTCCGCCGGGAAGAACTGCTCGCCCACGATGCGTTCGGCCGTGATGCGGCCCTGCGCGTCGAGGTCGTACTCCAGTTTCTCGAACAGCATGCCGGTGAGGCGGCCGTTCGCGTGCACGAAGGCCTTCGGCGAGTGGTTGACGACGATCGCGACGCTTTCTTCTTCAGCGTCTTGCAGCTCCCACGCGGAGGCCCTGAAGAACTCGCGCGGCTTGCGCGCCATCACTTTCACGCTCTTCGCGCCGAGGCGCAGGCTGGTGCGGCAGCAATCCATCGCCGTATTGCCCACGCCGATGATGAGCACGCGCTCGCCAATCTTCTCGATGTGGCCGAACGCCACGGACTCGAGCCACGCGATGCCGATGTGGATGTTGGCCGCGGCTTCCTGCCGGCCGGGCAGTTTCAGCTCTTTGCCCTTCGGAGCGCCCGAGCCCACGAACACCGCATCGAAGCCCTGCGAAAGCAGGTCACGCAGGCTCTTGATGGGGTGGTTCAGCTTGAGGTCGACGCCCATGCCGATGATCTGCTGGATCTCGTCGTCGAGCACCTCCTGCGGCAGGCGGAACGACGGGATGTTCGTGCGCATGAGGCCGCCCGGTGCGCCGTACTGCTCGAAGATGGTGACGTCGTAGCCGAGCGGCATGAGGTCGTTCGCCACCACCAGCGAAGCGGAGCCCGCACCTATGCAGGCGACGCGTTTGCCGTTCTTGAGGCGAGGGATCTTCGGCAGGCGCGCGGAGATGTTCTCATCCCGCTGGTCGGCGGCCACGCGCTTCAGGCGGCAGATGGCGACGGGCTTCTTCTCCACACGGCCACGCCGGCAGGCGGGCTCGCAAGGCCGGTCGCACACTCGCCCGAGAATGCCGGGAAAGACATTCGAGTGGCGGTTCACCATGTACGCATCGGTGAAGCGCCCTTGGGCGATGAGGCGGATGTATTCGGGAACGTCTGTGTGGGCTGGACACGCCCACTGGCAATCTACGACTCGATGAAAGTAGTCGGGATGCGCGGTGTCGGTCGGCTGCATTTAACGCCCCAGGCGCTGCCGGGGCCCCCTCGTGACGCAAGGCGGCTAAGTATAGAGAGGCGCCGGGGATTGTCACTTCGATGGCACACGACGACAGCCGCTTCGCCGCGGCAGGCGGGCATTTCGGCCCGCTGCTTCAAGCGTTTGCGTCACGTGCGGCGCTGTGTCCGACACGGCACGGTAACGGCGCCGGACCGCGACAGGCTCGGGCACGTCGAGCGCGAACGTGAGCTGGGAGGGTGAGATGCCGGTCATGGCGCTCACTGAAGTCCAACCATGCCACCGAAGCGCCAATGGCGGCGCCGGCCGAGGCCAGCACGAGTGCTCGCGCGATAATTGGACATAAGCGAGCTGAAATCGGTGGATTGATGGGACGACAGGCACGCAACTCGGAGGCAGAATACGCACCGTGTCGCCAGCGCCGGCGAGCATCACGCACGTTGTCCCGTCGACGATACAAATCGATATCGGCCGGGCGGGCGGCGGGTCAGCGGCGCCGGTGCGCTTGCATTGGAAGGTAGTCGCTTCGTCACAGCGTTCGCGACCAAGGTCTCACTGGCCGACGGTCGGCTGCTGCCGGACAGTGACACGGACAGCACGGGGAAAATGGCTCTGAAACTACTCGTCATCGACGATCATCCGCTCATTCTGGAAGGAGTCGCCGCGGCGCTCGAAGGCCTGGGCCAGGGGATACGAATCGTGGCGGCGCGCACGGCCGAGAAGGGGCTCGCGGCGGCCGCGGCCAATCCGGACCTCGACCTGGTTCTGCTCGACGTGGCGCTGCCCGGCGTGAGCGGCTTCGCGCTCATCGGCAAGCTGCGCGAGCGCTATCCCATGCTGCCCATCGTGGTGCTCTCGGCACTCGACGATGCGGCGAGCGTGGGCCGCGCGATGAGCGTGGGCGCCATCGGCTTCGTGCCCAAGTCTTCCGCCACGCGCGTGCTCATCAACGTGCTCAAGAGCGTGCTGGAGGGCAACGTGGGCCCGGCCGCCCTCGCGGCCACCAGGCCTGCGTCCCTTGCCATGGCCGCGAGCGGCCTGAAAGACAGCCAGGTCTCGCTGCTCACCCTGCGCCAGATCGAAGTGCTCTCGCGCGTGTGCCAGGGCAAGGCGAACAAGCAGATCGCCACCGAGCTCGGGCTTTCCGAGAAAACCGTGAAGGCGCACGTCACGGCTATCTTCAAGGTGCTGGGCGTGGCGAATCGCACCCAGGCCGCGCTCGCGGCGCGCTCGGTCGGAGTGGTGTTCGCGAGCTAGAAGACACCTCGGCGTTTCGGCGGAGGCGCGATAGTCCTCCGCCTGCGCCATACTTCGATTCCCATGGCCGACCACACCCCCACCGAGATCAAACTGCGCTCCCGCGCCCGCGTGCTCGAAGTGAGCTTCGCCGGCGGGGAGCGCTTCGAGCTGCCGTTCGAATACCTGCGCGTGCATTCGCCTTCCGCCGAAGTAAAGGGCCACGGGCCCGGGCAGGAGGTGCTGGTGCTGGGCAAGGAAAACGTGGGCATCAAGGCCGTGGAGCCCATCGGGCAATACGCCGTGAAGCTGGTGTTCGATGACGGCCACGACACCGGCCTCTTCACGTGGAATTACCTCTACGAGCTGGGCAGCGAGCGCGAGAGCAAGTGGGCGCACTACCAGCAGCGGGTGCGCGAGAAACGCGGGAGTTGAGGGGAGGGCCGGGGCCGGCGGGGCCGGAGACTCGATTGCAGCCTCGGCAACAAAAAGGGCCGGATGTTTGCACCCGGCCCCAAGTTACGTTTCAAGACCCCCGAATTGAGTCGACGCGATTCTGCGCATCGCGGCCTCGAAAAAGCAACCTCGAAGAGAGCTTGGCTGTACACATCTGTATCGATGCCGGTGTCGAGGGCCTGTGTCGATGGGCTACATCAGCCGGCCTGTTCCGTTCGGCCTGCCTCGCGGGGCCGGTATCGGCCGGCTTCCGCGGCCCCGGACAGGCGATGGTCTAGAATGGCGCCCGGCCGGCGCACCCCCGCCCGGCCGCGCCTGGATAAAACGACAGATGAGCGATCCCAACTCGACCCGCCCGGCAAGCGACTCCCGAACCGATTTCGGCTACGAGCGCGTGCCCTGGAACGAAAAAGCCCGGCGCGTGCGCGGCGTGTTCGACTCCGTGGCCGGCAACTACGACGTGATGAACGACCTCATGTCAGGAGGCCTGCACCGGCTGTGGAAGCAGTTCACCCTCTCGCTGGCCAACCTGCGCCCCGGCCAGAAAGCCCTGGACGTGGCCGGCGGCACCGGCGACCTCGCGGCGGGGCTTGCGAAACAGGTGGGCGAGCGCGGGCTCGTGGTGCTCACGGATATCAACGCCGCCATGCTGGCGCACGGGCGGGACCGGCTCATCAATGAAGGCCTGGTCACCAACACACGCTGCGCGCAGGTGAATGCGGAGAAGCTCCCCTTCGCAGACAGCACCTTCGACTGCGTAACCATCGGCTTCGGCCTGCGCAACGTCACGGACAAGCCCGCCGCCCTCGCCTCCATGAGGCGCGTTCTCAAACCGGGCGGGCAATTGCTGGTGCTGGAGTTCTCCCAGCCCGCGGCGGTGATCAAGCCGCTGTACGACACCTATTCCTTCCGTGTGCTGCCGCTGCTGGGCAAGCTCGTGGCGAAGGACGAGGCAAGCTACCGCTACCTCGCCGAATCGATCCGCATGCATCCGAACCAGGAAACGCTGCTCGGCATGATGAAAGACGCCGGCCTCGAAGGCTGCCGCTACCACAACCTCACAGGCGGCGTGGTCGCCGTTCATCGCGGGTACCGGTACTGACGCCGCGCGCCGCTCGCAAGATGCTGACCTCCACCATTGAGAATGTGTTGAACCGCGGCCTGCCGCGCTCGCCGCGCGCGCGGCAGCTTTGCAGGGAGCTCGAAGGGCATCGCGTGGGCGTCGACGTGAGCGGCATTACTCGCATGCTGGTTGAATCCACGGGTGAAACGCTGCGCCTCACGCGCGAGCTTTCCGCGAGCGCGGAAGCCGAAATCGCCGGTGGGCCCTTGAGCCTGCTGACGCTCGTGAGCGCTTCGCCGGAAGCCGTGCTCCAGCGCGGCGACGTGCAGATTCGAGGAGACGTGGAGCTGGCGCAGAAGTTTCGTGAGCTCGCGATGCTGCTGCGGCCGGACCTCGAGGACGAATTGTCGAAGGTGGTCGGCGACGTGCCGGCTCACCAGATCGGGCGTTTCGCCCGCGCAGCTCTCGGGTGGGGGCGCAACGCCGCTGCCACCACGGTTCGGAATGTCGCGGAATATCTTGCGCACGAGCGGCAGCACCTGGTGCCGCGCGCTGAAGGCGATCAATTGTTGAAAGGTGTGGATACCCTGCGCGAGAACGTCGACCGCATCGAGGCGCGCATAGAGTTGCTCGCGCGGAACTCCGCCCGAAAGACCGACAAGTGAAGCTGCGCGTGCTGGCCCGCATGCTCGAGATTCAGCGCGTGCTGCTGCGGCATGGGCTGGACGATTTCGTCCGCGCCACTCATCTGTATAGGCCGCTACGGTTCGTGTTCTTCCTGTCGCCGGGCATGTGGTTCGCGCGGCGGGCGCGTGCAACGCGCGGCGAGCGGCTGCGGCTCGCTTTGCAGGAGCTCGGCCCCATCTTCGTGAAGTTCGGGCAGGCCGTTTCCACACGGCGGGATCTGCTGCCGAACGACATAGCCGAAGAGCTCGCAAAACTGCAGGACCGCGTGCCGCCCTTCGACGGCGCCGTGGCACGCGGCATCGTGGAGGCGGCCTACGGCAGGCCTGTCACCGAACTGTTCACGGAGTTCGAAGAGACGGCGCTCGCGGCCGCGTCCATCGCGCAGGTGCATGCCGCGAAGCTGCCGAACGGCAAGGAAGTCGTGGTCAAGGTGCTGCGGCCGGGCATGCGCGAGGAGATCGCGCGCGATCTCGAAGTGCTCTACGCGCTTGCCGACCTCGCGCAACGCTACTGGCCCGACGCGCGCCGGCTGCGGCCGCTGGAGATCGTGGCCGAGTACGAGAAGACGATTCTCGACGAGCTCGACCTGATGCGCGAGGCGGCGAACGCCGCGCAACTCAAGCGCAACTTCGCGGGCTCGCCGCTGCTCTACGTGCCCGAGGTGTACTTCGACCTCTGCCACGTGGGCGTGATGGTGATGGAACGCATCCGCGGCGTGCCCATCAGCGACATGGCCGCGCTGCGCGCCGCCGGCACGGACATCCCGAAACTCGCGAAGAACGGCGTGGAGATCTTCTTCACGCAGGTGTTCCGCCACAACTTCTTCCATGCGGACATGCACCCAGGCAACATCTTCGTGCTCATCGAAGACCCGGTGAACCCGCGCTACGCGGCCATAGACTTCGGCATCGTGGGCACGCTCGACCCGCGCGACCAGCATTACCTCGCGGAGAACTTCCTGGCGGTGTTCGACCGGGACTACCGGCGCGTCGCCGTGCTGCACGTGGAGTCTGGCTGGGTGCCGCCGAACACACGCGTGGATGAGATGGAGAGCGCCATTCGCACTGTGTGCGAGCCCATCTTCGACAAGCCCATCAAGGACATCTCGTTCGGCACGCTGCTGCTGCGGCTGTTCGAGATCTCGCGCCGCTTCAATATGGAAGTGCAGCCGCAGCTCATCCTGCTGCAGAAGACGCTGTTCAACATCGAAGGCCTCGGGCGCGATCTCTACCCAGACCTCGACATCTGGAACACCGCAAGCCCGATCCTGCGGGACTGGATGCGCGAACGCGTGGGCGTGCGCTCCGTCCTGCGCAGCCTGCGCAAGCAGTGGCCGGACATCGTGGACGCCGCGCGCGTGTTGCCCGGCCTTCTCGCGCACACGGTTCAGCGCGCCCAGAACGGCACGCTCAGCGTGCAGGTGCAGGCTCCCGAGATCGAAGGATTGAAACTCGCGCTGCGCGCGTCCAACAGACGGCGCGATGCCGTGACGGTTGGCGCGGTCATACTGCTCTGTGGCCTTTTCTGGCTCATGGTCGACCGCCATCCGGAGTGGCCGGGCTGGGTGTTGTCCGCGTTTGGCGCGGGTTGGTTACTGACCGCGTGGCGGCGATGAGCCGCGCATAACGCTACTGCGGTTTGTGGACTGGCCTGCGCGCCGCTGTTAGCCTCCCGCGCCTTCCCATGCAACGTCACTCCCTCACAGAGGGCTCCATCAGTCGGGGCCTCCTTCTCTTCGCGCTGCCTATTCTCTACGGCAACGTCCTGCAGACTTTGAATGCGTCGGTGAATGCATTCTGGGTCGGGCGTTTCCTGGGCGAAGCCGCGCTCACCGCCACATCGAACGCCAACACACTACTGTTCCTGCTGCTCGGTGGCGTGTTCGGCCTGTCGATGGCGTCGAGCATTCTGGTGGGCATGTATCTCGGCGGCAAGCGCATGGCCGACGCCAAGCGCGTGGTCGGCACGAGCGCCACGTTCTTCTTCGCGATTTCGCTCGTCATGACCGTTGCGGGCGCCGTGTTCTGCGAGCCCATTCTGGTGGCCATGAAGACGCCGCCGGATTCGCTGCCACTCGCCATTGCGTATACGCGCGTCATCTTCTACGGGCTGCCGTTCAGCTACATGTATGCGTTCGTGATGTCCGTGCTGCGTGGCGCGGGCGACTCGAAGACGCCGTTCATGTTCCTGCTGGTGTCGGTGGCACTCGACATCATTCTCAACCCGCTGCTCATCTTCGGCATCGGGCCGCTGCCCAGGCTCGGCATCGCCGGTTCGGGGTGGGCCACGCTGTTCGCCCAGGCGTTCACATTGCTTGCGCTGATCGTGCATCTTTATCGCATCAAGCATCCGCTGCGCATCGGCGCGCATGAGCTTGGGCTGCTGAAGCCGCACGCGTCGATGATCCGCACGCTCATCGTGAAGGGCGTGCCGATGGGCTTGCAGCTGTTCGTGATCTCGCTGAGCGGCGTGCTGATGATCACGCTGGTGAATCGCTTCGGCACGGACACTACCGCGGCCTTCGGCGCCACGTTCCAGGTCTGGCAGTACGTGCAGATGCCGGCATTCGCCATCGGCATGGCGGTCTCATCGATGGCCGCGCAGAACGTAGGCGCGCAGAAGTGGGATCGTGTACACGCCATCGCGCGCTCCGGCGTGCTGTTCAGCGTGTTGCTGACGACTTCCATCGTGGTGGTCATCGAGATTTTCAGCGCACAGGCGCTGGGGTTGTTCCTGCCGGCAGGCTCGGTCGCGCTCGCCACTGCGGAGCACCTGAACCTCATCGCCGCGGGGTCGTTCATCCTGCTCGGCGTGTCGATGGTGCTGTTCGGCGTGGTTCGCGCAACCGGCGCCGTGTTGCCACCGCTCGTGATTCTCACGCTGTCGCTGCTGGTGATTCGCTTCCCGGTGGCGCTGATGTTCATCGACGAGTGGAAGGCCGATGCCATCTGGTGGAGCTTCCCCATCTCCGCGGTCGTAGCCGTCGTTCTCTCGGTGGGCTACTACAAGTGGGGAAGCTGGCGCACGGTGCGCATGGGCGGCGGCTTGGCGCGGCCTGTTGTGCCTGCGCCTGGCGCGGAGTGATGCGCAACGACGGGCGAGCGCGACGCGGAGTGTCAGGACTTTACTGCGTGGGCCCCGATCAGTGACGCGATGGGGGCGGCGTAGAGCCTTTCGCCGAATGGGAGCACCTGCTCCCCGTCGTACAGAACGACGCCCGCCTTGAATTTTTTCCCCGTCGCGGCAAGCAGTTTCCTGAGCCCCCGAAAGTCATTCGCGCCTGCAGTGGCGGCCGATTTCACTTCCAGGCCCAGCAACTCGCCGCGGTCGTTCTCGATGACGATGTCGACTTCGTCCTGATCCTTGTCCCGGTAGTGGTAGAGCGCGCACCCGCCGTCGAGCCAGTTGGCCTGCTTCATCACTTCCGCAAAAACGAAACTCTCCAGCAAGGGCCCGAGCAGCGTGCGATCGGCTGCAACACGCTCGACACTCAATCCGCGGATGGCGGCCAGCAAGCCCGAATCCACAAAATGCAGCTTGGGCGTCTTGATGAGGCGGCTCAGGCGATTCTGCATCCACGGCTCGATTCGCCGCACGAGGAAGAGCGACTCGAGGATCGCGATGTACTGCCTGACGGTTTTATCGTTCAGCCCGATCTGAGCGCCGGTCTGGGTCAAGTTCATGAGTTGTGTCGCGTGCTCGGCAAGCACACGAAGTAGTCGAGGCACGTGATCGAGCTTCTCGATGGAGGTCAGCTCGCGGATATCGCGCTGGACGATCGAACGAACGTATGAGCGGGCCCAGGCCTGCTGGCGGCTTGCTGATTTGCGCGTCAGCATTTCGGGGTAGCCGCCTCTGATGACGGCGCGAATCAGGTCCGTGCCAATAAGTCGGTTGGCAGGCGCGACGACCTTGCCGTCGAACGCATTGGCCAGAAAGTCAGGCTTGCGGCCCACGATCTCCGTCAGCGACAGCGGCAGGAGGGTGATGATCTCCATGCGACCCGCGAGGCTCTCTGCAACCTTCGGCACTGTCAGCACATTCGCCGATCCCGTGAGCAGAAAACGCCCGGGACGGCGATCTTCATCAACGGACTTCTTGATGGCCCGTAGCAGGTCAGGCGCGAGCTGCACTTCGTCGATGATGGCCCGATCGAGGCCGCGCACCACGCCTGCCGGATCCGAGCGGGCCGCATGCAGCGTGCTGGGGTCATCGAGAGTAATATAAGCACGGTGGTCGCTGGCCAGGCCGCGAGCCAGGGTAGTCTTGCCACATTGACGTGGCCCCACGATCATGACGACCGGCGTATCCTCAAGCGCCTCGACGATATACTTTTCAGAGAATCTTTTAATTATCAATATGTTACTTCCGTCCAATCCGGATTAAATGTCCGTCCAATCCGGATTATAAGCTCGTCCAATCCGGATTGGCGGCCCGTCCAATCCGGATCGGCAGCAGCCGCGGACCGTGCAACGCTGCGTCGCAAGTCGAGCCCACCCTGCATTTCCATCTGCCAGAATGCAGATAGTCGCGACGCGGGGCGACTGGCATCTACAATGTCGCGGAAATCATCAATACCGCGAGCACGGTGACCTTCAGCGCTACTTCGGCGAGTTCCGCGAATATTTGTTTACCCAGGACAATGCGCTCGACCAACTCGCCGCGAGGCTCGACGGGTGCGTCGCGCTCATGTGTTTCGAGCGAAACCCCGCTGAGTGCCATCGCTCCATTGTCGCCGCGGCGCTGGCCGATCGGCTCGGCACGAAGGTCACCCATCTCACGGTGCCGTAGCGTTCCTACGGCTGATCGCGCCCACCCAAACCTGCTAGCCTCGCGTCTTCAAAAAGGGGGAGCCGATTCAATGCCGTGGCGACGCCGTCCATTTCGCGACACGAATCTTTCGCGCGCGCTCAACATCAGCCACCTGCGCGAGATCGCGAGCCGCAGCGTGCCGCATTTCGTGTTCGAGTACGTCGAGGGCGGGTCGGAGGATGAAGCCTCGCTCCGAAACAACCGGAGCGCGTTCGAGTCGTATCGATTCGTGCCTCAGACGCTGGTGGACACCACGGCGCGCCACCACCGCACGCAGCTGTTCGGGTCGCAGATCGATGCGCCGCTCGTCATCGCGCCCACCGGCATGAATGGCATTCTTCGGCAGGATGGCGATCTGCTTCTGGCGAAAGCCGCCGCTGCGGCGGGAATCCCGTTCTGCCTGAGCACGGTCTCGACGACGCGGCTCGAAAGAATTGCGTCGGAAGCCGGCGGGCGGCTGTGGATGCAGCTCTACGTGATGAAGAACCGCAAGGTCGCGGAGAACATCGTCTCCCGCGCGCGCGCGGCGGGCTTCGAAGCGCTGGTGTTCACCACAGACGCGAACGTGTTCGGCCACCGCGAATGGGACCGCCGCAACTACCTGCGCCCCGGCCGGCCGACGATCCGCAACGCGCTCGACATGCTGCGCCACCCCCGCTGGCTACTCGATGTGGTGCTGAGCAAGGGCGTGCCCCAGTTCGTGAACTTCGCGGACTTCCTGCCGCCGGGCGGCGCCAGCGCCATCGGCGGAAGCACCATCATTCCCACGCTGTTCAGCCCGGACATCACGTGGGACGACATCGCGTGGCTGCGCGGCATCTGGGACCGCAAGCTGCTCATCAAAGGCGTGCTGAGCGTGGCGGATGCGGAGCGCGCAGCGGCGCTCGGCTGCGACGGCATCATCCTCACCAACCACGGCGGCCGGCAGCTCGACTCGTGCGTGGCGCCGTTCGAGATGGTTCCGGAAATCTCGGCGGCCGTCGGGAACCGGATGACGGTGGTCGTCGACAGCGGTTTCCGCCGCGGCGCTGACGTAGT
Source organism: uncultured Gammaproteobacteria bacterium (assembly GCA_963837755.1). Lineage (GTDB taxonomy): Bacteria > Pseudomonadota > Gammaproteobacteria > Steroidobacterales > Steroidobacteraceae > JADGHX01. The sequence continues at coordinate 680,723 of CAWIOP010000001.1, forward strand.
GAAGGCGCTCGCGCTGGGCGCGAATGCCGTGATGATCGGCCGCGCTACACTCTATGGCCTCACCGCCGGCGGTGAACCTGGCGTGCGCCGCGCGCTGGAAATCCTCACCTCGGAAATCGACCGCGTGCTCGGCCAGCTCGGCGTCCGTTCCCTCGAAGAGCTCGGCCCGCACCTGCTGCGTAAATCGTAAGGAATCACAAACCTCAAGACGGCGGATCGCGCGAGGCGGGCCTTGGCGGGCACGTGGCGACGCAGGATTACGGCGCCACGAGGCCCCGCAGGATGCGGTCTTACGGGGACTAAGAGCCGCTCAGCTTCGCCTTATTCGCCTCGAAGAAGGCGCGAATGCTGGTGGGCGCGCGGCCAGTGAGTTTCTGCACGTCGCCGCTCACGATGGAGGCCGACGGGCCACCGAAAGCGCGCGGCGGCGGAGCGGCCGGGTCTGACTGCACCACCTGGATGGACTTACCCGTGACGGCCGATGCCGCGGCGGCTATCTCGGCCTGGCCGACGAGCTCGGGCCCGGTGATCTCGTACGCCTTGTTGTCGTGGCCGGGCGTCGTAAGCACCGCCACCGCGGCAGCGGCGCAGTCCTCGCGCGTGACATAGCCGACCTTGTTCTCGTTCGGCACGGCGGTAGCGCGGCCATCGGCAACCATCCTGGCCGCGGCGGCGACGATGGCGTCCTGGTAGATGGAGTTGCGCAGGAAGGTGTAGGCCACGCCGCTGTTCCTGAGCAGCTCTTCGGTCTGCGAGTGGTCGGCGCCGAGGCCGGCCGTGTCGCCTTTGGAAAGCGCGATCCATGACGTATAGGCGATCTGTTTCACGCCCGCCGCCTTCGCGGCCTCGATGGCGCGCCGATGTGCCTCCGGGCGCGGCACCTTGCCGAAGCCGATGCTGATCAACAGCATGCGCGTTCCGCTGGCATAGGCCGCCGGCAGCGACTCGGGCTTCTCGAATTCCCCGAAGCGCACGCTGGCGCCCTGCTTCGCATACTGCTCGAGCGAATCCGGCGAGCGGCTGACGAGAATCAGGTTCTTCGCCGGCACGCCCTTCGCCAGCAGCCCTTTCACGACGAGGCCGCCGAGCTGGCCGGACGCGCCGGACACGATGATCTTGTCCTGGCTCCCGGCAGCCTGTGCATTCGCGGTGTTCGCCGCCATGAGAAGTGCTCCAAACGCCAGCGCCATCAGCGTGGCGGCAATCAGAATGTTGCGGGTGGCAGGCAACCCGAGGCGGTTCGCGGACGCCGTCATGAGCTTCGCCCCCCAGTTTCGAATTCGTGAGCGGGCATGGTAGCTCCGCGCCTCTGCCGGCCGTGCCCCGAAGCGAATACGCGGCTGACCTTCGGACGAGACCGATGGGACGCCGGCATTATTGCGGGCCTGCCGGGGCATTGCGCGTCGGGCAACCGGCGCGGCCACCAGTGCTCCGCGAAGGCGGCGAGCTTCTGCGCGAGTTGATCCTGTGCTGCATGCGCCTACACTCCTTTCCGATGAGCGATTTCACCATCTATCACAACCCCCGATGCAGCAAGAGCCGCGAAACGCTGGCGTTGCTCGAAGCGCACGGCGTGCAACCGCGTGTCATCGAATACCTGAAGACGCCGCCGACGGCGGCAGAGCTCGAAGCCATCGTCGCGAAGCTGGGCATGAGGCCCGAGCAACTGGTGCGCAAGAGTGAAGAAATCCACGAGTCGAGCTACGCCGGCAAGACACTCACCGATGCGCAATGGATCGACGCGATGGTGAGCCACCCGGTGCTCATCGAACGACCCATCGTGTTGAAGGGCGGCAGCGCCATCCTTGGCCGCCCGCCGGAGAGCGTGAAGCAGCTCTTCACGAAGTAGTCCGCGCCCGGCACGAATCGCTTCCGCGCGCAAGCTGCATTTCCAGCGATTTGCAGCAGCCTCGGCTGTTATCGGCCAACCTCATTCCGTCTACCGTAACGGCATCGATGCATCCGATCGCCCGGATCAACAGCCGTTCATGTCGTTGTGGTTCCAGCCAAAGCCCCGCTCGGTCCTGTATTGCGATTTCGCAGGCTTTCGCGTGCCCGAAATGACAAAGCGGCGGCCGGTTATCGTGCTGCGCGCTCACAAGCGGAACAGAAAGCTCGTCTACGTCGTGCCGCTCAGCACTTCCGCCCCGAATCCTCCGCAGCCTCATCACTTTCATTTCGCGTGCAGCCCGGTGGTCCACACTGCTCCAACTGAAGCCTGGGCCAAATGCGACATGGTCGTGGTCGTTTCGGTCGAGCGACTCTCCATCAGCAGGTGGCGCCACGCTTCGCAACGAAGCGTCAGGCCGCAATCCGTGCTCATGATCAGCGAAAAAGAGTTCGCGACGATTCGCCAGTGCGTTGCGATTGCATTTGGATTTGGCGCCAGCTCGTACGTTCATGACGATGCTCGCGAGCTGAGTGAGCACGCTGTTGACGTGTGATGGGAAATGGATAGAATTTCCGCACGATCCCGAGAGGGGCTTGGAAGACTCGAGGTCATACTCGAGCTGGACCCGGACTGCGATGACAAGCGCCGGGCCCACAAAAACTCAGGGCCGCCGAAAGGCGGCCCTTGTCATTTCGGCGCTCGAATGGGCTCGATCCGCAAGAATCGGAATGCTTCGCGCGCGGCTGACACGCATCCTGCCTGCCAGGCCGGCAGGAGGATGCGGGAATGAGCTTCCAGGTTTCGGGGTTGGATTACGCGCAGTTCGCGCCACTGTTTTCGTTGAACGACGCGCAGCTGGCAGAGCGGCGCATCGTGCGGCGCGTGGCCGACAAGAAGCCTGGATTTCCGTGCCGGGTTAGCCTGCAGGATGCGGAGCCCGGCGATGTGGTTCTTCTGTTGAGCTACGAGCATCTGGCCGTCGCGTCACCATACCGATCCCGGCACGCGATTTACGTGCGTGAGAATGCAGAGCGCGCGAGACCCGGCGTCGATGAAGTGCCCGAAGTCCTGCGCGCGCGCCTCCTGTCGCTGCGCGCGTTCGACGGCGAGGGAATGATGGTCGAGGCGGAAATCGTGCCGGGACAAGAGGCGCACGCCGTCATCCGGCAAATGCTCAGGAACTCGCAAGTGCAGTTCCTCCACGCACACAACGCCAAGCAAGGCTGTTTCGCCGCGCGCATCGACCGGAGCTGACCGCCGCCTGTGTCTGCCTGGAGATCTTCCTTACAGCGGCCATTCGCGCGTCACCGACAGCAGCTGCACTTCGCGGCGCAAACGGTAGCCAAGATACTCATAGAGCGACAGCGCGCGCGCGTTATCGCGGTGAACGTGAAGGAACGGGGTGACGCCACGCGCGAGAATCTCGTTGGTGAGCTGCGCCACGAGCCGCTGCGCGTAGCCGCGGCCGATAAACTCCGGGTGCGTGCAAACAGCGCTGATTTCCTGATAACCCTCCATGCACATGCGCTCGCCCGCCATCGCCACGAGCACGCGCCCGTGATAGATGCCGATGTACCGCCCCATCTCGACGGTGCGTGCTCGAAAGAACCCCGGAAAGACGAGCGACGTGAGCGCCAGCATGCTCGACCGGTGCGCTTCCGTGAGCACGACGGCTTCAGGGCCGGGCCGCACGACGGCCTGCGTGGTGCAGACCATCTGCGTAATCGCGCCGCTGGATTCAATTCTCCACCCGCGCTCGCATCACCGCCAGCGACGCATGCTTCGTCGTCAGCGACGACCACACCGGATTGTCGAGTGGGTGAGTCCCCATCGTCGTGCTCTTGATCCGCCCGCCGTCCCGGCAGTGGAAGCTACCAAAGCGCAACGATTTCCGCAGCGCTCATCGCGTACGCAGGTACTGCCTCCAGCCGCCGAGTGCAGTGATGTCATGCGCACCGTGCACCGCGTGCGCCTCGCACAGGAAGCCGCTCACCTGTCGTCCGTCTTCGAGATCAACTTTTCCGATGCCCAGGGGAGCCGGTATTCCCGCGACGAATCCCCCGAAGTGCTGTGCGGGAACGGACCACACTTCCACGTCGATGGACGCCCCGCCAGTGGGGACGCGCACCAGCCCCGGCCGCAATGGCGGGCCGCCCGGCAGCGCGTAGAACCGATACGCGGGAATCGTGCGCGTGCGCCGTACGAACGTCGCGCCGCGGCTCGCGAGCTGGTGATTGAGTGGCAGTCCTTCCATGTGTGCGCCGCACATGGCAACGGGAATCCCTTCGTCGGCCGCCGACAAACCCGGTTGCGATCCCGAACGCGGGTTGGCGTGGGTTGCAAGCGCGATGGCTCGATCCGAAGCGGCAGGCAGCGCAGCGCCCAGCGCGCCCGCATGATCCACGCTCGCGCGGTGGAAGCGGTCGGCGAGCCGCAGCAGCTGCGCATCGCTCCAAGCGCAGCCGACCAGAGTGACACCGAATGGCAGCCCATCCTCCTTGAACCCGGCCGGCACGGCGACGGCGGCGAGATCCAGGAAGTTCACGAAGTTCGTGTAGAAGCCGAGGTTCGTGTTGAGACGAATCGGGTCCCGGTCAACGTCGGCAATCCTGTAGATGGTGCCCGCCGTCGGCGTCACCAGCACGTCGATGTCGCCCCACGCCTCCGCCGCTGCGCGCTTCGCATCGGCGAGCCGATGAAAGCTGCGAAACGCATCCGCCGCGCTAAGCGCTCCGCTTGCGAGAATGAGCTGACGCGTTACGGCCTGCACGGAATCGGGATTTCGCTCGATGAATTCGCCTACGGCGTCGTAGCGCTCGGCGATCCACGCGCCGTCGTAGAGCAGCCTGGCAGCCGCGCGGAACGGCGCGAAGTCGATCTCCACGCACTGCCCGCCCAGCTGCTCGAGGCGCTTCACGCTCTCGAAGAACAGGCGCGCGTAGTCCACATCGCCGAAGAACTCCAGCTGATCGGCGCGGGGAATGCCGAACCGAAACGGCCCGGAAGCGAGGGTCGCTGCACGCACCGGCGGCTCCGGTGTGCGCGAGTAGGCATCCGTGCGGTCATATCCTTCAGCCGCCGCGCACACGCGCGCGGCATCGCCTGCGCTCAACGCGAAGATCGAAACGCAGTCGAGCGAGCGGCAGGCCGGCACCACGCCGCTCGTGCTGCAGCCGCCCGCACGTGGGCTTGAGGCCGACGAGATTGTTGAACGCGGCCGGCACGCGCCCCGAGCCCGCGGTGTCGGTGCCCAGCGAGAAACTGACGAGCCCGGTGGCCACGGCGACCGCCGAGCCGGAACTGGAGCCGCCCGAGATATATTCCGGATCGAACGCTGTTGCGGCATGCGCCGTACGGCGAACGCGTGCCCGACCAGGCCGGTGGCGAACTGATCGAGGTTGGTCTTGCCGATGGGGATGGCGCCGGCGTCGATCAGGCGCTGCACCACATGCGCCGAAGCCGTTCGGCATGTAGGCGAAGTCGGGACACGCGGCGGTGGTGGGGACGCCGGCCAGGTCGATGTTGTCCTTGATGGCGAACGGCATGCCGTACAGCGGCAGCGACTCCGGCGACTTGCGACGTCGAGCGCCGCGCGCGATAGGCGAGCACCCGTTCGCTTGGAAGCAGCGATGATCCAGCACGTGCCGCTCCGTCGCCTGGGCCACCCGCTCGAGCACATGTTCGACCATGGCTGTGACGCTGAACCATCGCTGCCCGATAACGCTTCAGCAGCTCGGCGATGGCAGAGCGTCGGCGGAAGGTTGTTTTCGTCCATGCGGGTCGCGTTCATGGCATTGCCTTCAGCACGAGCACGGTCTGCCCCGCCGACACCGTGACCGCCCCGCGGTACAGCGCACTTCGAGCACCACGGCCGCCTGCTCGGCCAGTATGAGCGATTTCCATCTTCATCGCTTCGACGATCACCAGCGTGTCGCCTGCTGCCACCCGATGCGCCGGCGGCGACGGCGATCTGCCAGACGCTGCCGGTCACGCGGTGCGCCGACTGCAATGCAGCCATCCGGCACGTCCAGCGCGCTTCGGCGTGCCGGCGCCGACAACGCGGCGACCGTCTCGCGCCACGACAGCGCCCGACTGCTTCCAGCGCTCGCGCTCGGCTTCGAACGCCGCCTGCTGGCGCGCCTTGAACGCGCGCGATGGATGCCGCGTTGTCGCGCCAGGAACCGGCCGTTACTCGCCGAGGCTGAGAGTCGTCTCCTCGATGCGCAGCGCGAACCGCCCGTGCGGGAAGTCCTCGCGCATCTTCAGCAGCTCGTCCGCCGTACACGGGATAGAAGCGGATCTGGTCGAAGAAGCGCAGCAGCCACGGCTTGCCGTCGCGGAAGTCGCGCGGTCTGCCGGTAGCGGTTCCACATCTGCACCGTGCGGCCGACGAACTGGTAGCCGCCGGGGCCTTCCATGCCGTAGACGCACAGGTAGGCGCCGCCGATGCCGACGGCGTTCTCCGGCGTCCAGGTGCGCGCCGGGTTGTACTTGGTGGTGACCAGCCGATGGCGCGGATCGAGCGGCGTGGCGACCGGCGCGCCGAGGTAGACGTCGCCCAGGCCGAGCACGAGGTAGCTGGCGTCGAACACGATGCGCTGCACGTCGTCGATGCGAGTCGAGCCCGTTGATGCGGCGGATGAACTCGATGTTGCACGGGCACCAGGGCGCGTCCGTGCGCACCGACTGCATGTACTTCTCGATCGCGAGCCGCGTGGCCGGGTCGTCCCACGACAGCGGCAGGTGCACGATGCGGGTGGGCACCTCGCATGTCGTCGAGCGCCGGCAGCTGCGTCCTCGGCGTGCGAGCAGCAGATCGAGCAGCCGTCGCCAGCGGCAGCACGCGCGCTGTCGAAGTGAACCTGCAGCGAGCGGATGCCGGGCGTGAGGTCGACGATGCCCGGCAGGCGCTGCGCCTGCAGCCACGTGCATCAGCGCGTGCACGCGGAAGCGCAGGTCGAGGTCGAGCACCAGCGGCGCCGTACTCGACCAGCAGGTAGTCTGTCGCCGGCCTGGCGGTAGCACGACGGCGATCGTGCGCGTTGCCGCGCGCGCGATGCAGGATGCAGCGACCGGCATGCGGCGCGCGGCGCCGGCGATCGTCGCGCAGCGTGCGGCCGCGCGGCAGCGTCAGCGTCTGCGATCGCCGCGGTCCTGCGCCGACTTCGCAGTCGCGCGCCGCCTCGCCGGCGTCGACGCGCACGAAGCGCACGCGTGTCGCCGGGCCGCAGCTGGCCGAGCTTCCACAGCTCGGCGTGCGACGACGATGGCCGGGCAGACGAAGCCGCCGAGGCTCGGGCCGTCCGGGCCGAGGATGACCGGCATGTCGCCGGTGAAGTCGACGGCGCCGATGGCGTAGGCGTTGTCGTGGATGTTCGACGGATGCAGCCCGGCCTCGCCGCCGTCCGCGCGCGCCCATGCGGCTTCGGGCCGATCAGCCGCACGCCGGTGCGGCTGGAGTTGTAGTGCACTTCCCAGTCGGTCGCGAAGAACGCGTCGATGTCGTCGTCGCGTGAAGAAGTCCGGCGCGCCGTGCGGGCCGTAGAGCACGCCGATCTCCCAGTGCGTCGCCGTATGCTGGGACGCAGCGCCGCCGCGGCAGCGCATCGCGGCGCTCGCGGACGCACGTCGGCGCAGCTTCGCGCAGATGTGCAGCACGTCGCCCGCGCGCAGCGCGCGGCCGCCGTGGCCGCCGAAGTGGCCGAGGGTGAAGGTGGCAGCGGCTGCCGAGGTAATCGGGCACGTCGAAGCCGCCCCGCACGGCGAGGTAGGTGCGCTGGCCCGCGCCCTGCGATCGCGCCCAGCTGCAGCACGCTGCCCGCCGTCACGTCGACGGGCTGCCCAGTACGGCACGGCCTCGCCGTCGAGCGTCGCGCTCATGCGCGCGCCGGTCAAGCGCGATCACGGTGTCGCGACGTTGAAGCGCAGCGTCGGGCCCGTGACCGTCACTCGAGCGCCGCGTGCCACTCGCGGTTGCCGACGAGGCGATTGGCCAGCCGGAACGCGAGCGCGTCCATCGGCCCTGACGGCGGCACGCCGACGTCCCAGTAGCCGAGGCGGCCCGGATAGTCCTGCACGGTGGTCTGCGTGCCGGGCTCGAGCACTTCGACCGGCAGACGGGCGGTAGCTCGAACGTCGACAGGAACGTCGTGGTACTGCTGCCCGTGCGCGGAACGTCGTCGTGCGCGAGCATGCCGCGCAGGTAGTCGAGGTTGGTCTCGATGCCGTGCGAGGCTGCGTGGTCGCGAGCGCCTGCTCCAGCTTCGCGAGCGCCTGCTCGCGCGTCGGCGCCGTGCACGATGATCTTGGCGAGCATCGGGTCGTAGAACGGCGTGACCTCGGTGCCCGGCTCGACCCAGGTATCGACGCGCGCGTCGCCGGCAGAACCACGCTTCGGTGAGCAGGCCGCTGCAGGGCTGGAAATTCGCGCGCCGGATCCTCGGCGTAGAGGCGCACCTGGATCGCGTGACCCTTGGGCTCGTGTCGATAGCGCGCGCAGGTCGGGCGGCTCGCCCGCGGCCGGCCGCACCATCCACTCCACGAGGTCGACGCCGGTGACTTCCTCGGTGACGCCGTGCTCGACCTGCAGGCGCGTGTTCACCTCGAGGAAGTAGAACTCGCCGCGTCGCGCGTCGTAGACGAACTCGACCGTGCCGGCGGAGCGGTAGTCCACCGCGCTGCCCGAGCCGCACCGCCGCGTCGAGCAGCGCGCGCGCGCGTGCTCGTCGGCAGGCCCGGCGCCGGCGTCTCCTCGATCACCTTCTGGTTGCGGCGCTGCACCGAGCAGTCGCGCTCGCCGAGCGCGATCACATTGCCCCGCGCCGTCGCCGAAGATCTGCACCTCGATGTGGCGCGCGCTGCTCGACGTACTTCTCGAGGAACAGCCCGCCATCGCTGAAATTGTTCTGCGCGAGCCGCTCGACGGCCGCGAAAGCGCTCGTCCAGTTCCTCGGCGCTGTCACGACAGAGCTGCATGCCGATGCCGCCGCCGCCGGCGGTGCTCTTGAGCATCACCGGATAGCCGATGCGCGCAGCCTCGCGTCTGCGTGGCCTGCGCAATGTCCGCGCAGCAGGCCGGTGCCCGGCAGCAGCGGCACGCCGTTGCTCCCGCGCCAGCGCGCGCGCCGTGTGCTTGAGGCCGAAGTCGCGCATCTGCTCCGGCGTCGGGCCGATGAAGGCGATGCCGGCCGCGTCGCAGGCCTCGGCGAACGTCGGCGTTCTCGCGACAGGAAGCCGTAGCCGGGGTGGATGGCCTGCGCGCCGCGTCGCGCGGGCCGCTTCGAGGATGCGTGTCGTGCCGCAGATAGCTCTCGGCGGCGGGCGCCGGCCCGATGCAGACCGCCTCGTCGGCCTGCGCGCACATGCAGCGAATGCGCGATCGGCCTCGGAGTACACGGCGACCGAGCCGATGCCCATGCGGCGCAGGGTGCGGATGATGCGGCAGGCGATCGCGCCGCGGTTGGCGATCAGGACCTTGTCGAACATCCGCAATCTCCACCCTCCGTCTCCCCAGTGATGCGATCCCAACGTCTCCCCCGCCTGTCGGATCGTTCAACCGCGTCCCAGATCAGGACCCGCGACCGGCGTCGGGTTGTAGCGCGTTGCAGGGGTTGTTGAGCTGCGGGCAGTTGGAGATCAGCACCAGCACGTCCATCTCCGCGCGCAGCTCGACGTACCTGCCCGGCGCCGAGATGCCGTCGGCGAACGTCGAGCCCGCCCTCCGGCGTCACCGGCACATTCATGAAGAAGTTGATGTTGCTGGGCAGGTCGCGCTTGTCGATGCCGCAGCTCGTAGCGCGCCAGCGCCAGCAGGAAGTTGTCGCGGCAGCTGTGCATGTAGCGCTTGTCGAGCGCGTAGCGCACCGTGTTGCTCTCCGCGCGACAGGCGCCGCCCAGCGTGTCGTGGCGGCCGCAGGTGTCGGCGACGATCGTCAGCATCACGTTGCCTTCGTTCGAGAGCAGCTGCGTGCCGGTGGTGAGGTAGATGTTGCCCTGGGCGCGGATCGTGTCGGCCGCGCTGTAGCGCTCGTCGCGGATCGTCGGCGTTGTAGAACAGCGTGTCGACGGCCTGGTTGCCTTCGAGGTCGACGATGCGGAACGTCTGCCCGCTGCAGACCACGCCCATCCAGGGCTCGCCGGCGGGCACGATGTCGTCAGCGACGCGTCCGTGGGGTCGAGCGGCTTTCGATGAGCGTGATGCGGTGCTCATGTCGGCCGCCTCAGCATGGAGCAGTCTCGGTGTTGATGAAAGCCGCGCTCGTTCTCCGGGCAGTGCGTGCGGCAGAGGTCGTCCGCGCCGCCGGCGCGGCGGCGCCAGCGCGGTGATGCTGCACCGGCTGCGGCGCGTAGTCGGGAGCGCGGGTCGAGCGGGTGCTGGCAGGTGGACAGCACCACCAGCGTGTTCATCTCGAAGCGCAGGTCGACGTAGCTGCCCGGCTTGCGAGTGGCCGGCGCTGAGAACGCAGGTCGCCCGCGTCGTCCGCGGTCACCTTGCTGAAGAAGTTGACGTTGGCGACCAGGTCGCGCTCGCCCAGGCCGTACTTGCCCAGCTCGATCAGCAGGCTGTCGCGGCCGTTGCGGTAGCAGTCGTTGCGCTGCTCCTGGTAAGCGCGTTGCGCCGTAACGCGCGGCCGACCATCGCGGCGTTCGAGACGCCGCAGAACGGTGTCGTGCCAGCCGCAGGTGTCGGCGGTGATCGAGCAGAGCACGCGGCCCATGTCCGAGTAGCACACGTGCCCGTGCGTGAGGAACGCCGTGTGCTGCGCCTTGAGCGTGTCGGCCATGTTGTAGCGCTCGAGCGGCTGCTTCGTGGTTGTAGAACAGCGCGGCGACGTTGGCGCCGCCTTCCACGTCGGTGAGCCGCAGCGTCGTGCCGCGGCGCAGCGACGCCAGACCAGTGTGCGCCGCCGGGCAGCATGCTCTTCCCAGAGCAATCGATCGCAGACCAATGCGCTCATGCGCGTTGCCTCAGCGTGAACAACTTTGGAGCGAGCGGTCTGCAAGGCCCATACCAGCGCGCCCAAAGTGCTCTCTTCACTGGAATCGGGCCATTTTCCGCGCGCTGCCCGCAAGGCAACGCGCCCGATCATGGAGCGCGCCGCGTGTGCCCCGCCTTCAAACGGTGCGTGCAGTGATGCCCAGATGGCGTTAAGGGCCGCCGATGGCGCGCGAAATGCGCGGCACACGCCTTGCATCCGTGTTCGCGCAATGTGCGTCTAGGGTTCCGGCTTCGAGCGAGCGCCTCGCGCTCGTGAGAAGTGCCTGGTCCGAGAGAGGCAGTCCCGCGGCGACCAGCGTCATGGGATACACGGCGGGACAAAAGCCCGGGAGATTGGTGAGGCGCACGCGCGCCCCGCCTTCTTCCGCGCGCGCGAGCCTCGAACAAGAAACACCCTCCACAGCGTGGAGTGCTCGAATGCGCGCATCGTTCAAACGTCTCATGTCTTCCGTGCTGCTCGTCGCGTGCGTCGCGATCGCAGCCACTCAAACCGCCTACGCGGCCGACAGCAGGAAGACGCTTCAAGGTGGCCTGGAGCATCTACGTGGGCTGGATGCCCTGGGACTACGCCGACCAGAGCGGCATCCTCAAGAAGTGGGCCGACAAGTACGGCATCAAGATCGAGCTCACGCAGATCAACGACTACGTCGAGTCGATCAACCAGTACACCGCCGGCGGCTTCGACGCCTGCGTGATGACCAACATGGACATGCTGACGATCCCCTCCGCGGGCGGCGTGGATTCCACCGCGCTGATCGTCGGCGACTACTCCAACGGCAACGACGGCGTGGTGCTCAAGGGCAAGGGCAAGAAGCTCGCCGACATCAAGGGCCAGTCCGTCAATCTGGTCGAGCTGTCGGTGTCGCACTACCTGCTGGCGCGCGGCCTCGACACCGTCGGCCTGCAAGGAGCGCGACATCAAGGTGGTGAATACCTCTGACGCGGACATCGTCGGCGCCTTGCAACGCCGACGGTGACCGACGGCGGTCGTCACCTGGAAGCCGCAGCTCGCGGAAGTCACGGCGATGCCGAACACCACGCTGGTGTTCGACTCCAGCAAGATTCCCGGCGAGATCCTCGACCTCATGGTGGTGAACAGCGCAGACGCTGAAGGCCAACCCGAAGCTCGGCAAGGCGCTGGTGGGCGCGTGGTACGAGACGCTGACGGTGATGCTTGGCAACGATGCGAAGGCCACCGCGGCGCTCGACTCACATGGCCAAGGCCTCCGGCACCGACCTCGCCGGACTTCAAGAGCCAGCTCGCCACCACCATGCCTGTACGCGACGCCGGCCGAAGCGCTGTGGCAGTCACGACCAGCCCGACGCTGGTCAAGAAGATGGACCTGGTGCGCAAGTTCTCCTTCAGCCACGGCCTGCTCGGCGAGGGCGCGAAGTCGGTCGATGCGGTGGGCATCGAGTTTCCCGGCGGCAAGACGCTGGGCGACGCGAAGAACATCAAGATGCGCTTCGATGCGACGCTACATGAAGCTGGCGGCGGACGGCAAGCTGTAACCGCGTCTGAAGTCGCCATGCGCCGACTGATCAACCAGACACCCGGGCGCGGCGAGCGCTGCGCGCTCGGCGCCCTGCCGTTCATTGTCGCTCGCTGTTCGTTTATGTGATCGCTTCGAACTGCGGCTCGCGGAGAATCCGGACGACAAGCTGCTGCCCTCGCTCGGCCGTCATCGCGCAGACGCTGATCAGCAACTACGCGTTCGAAGAAGACTCGCGCAGCGGCGAGATCCTGCTCTGGGCCGACACCTGGGCGAGCCTGCGAGCGCATCGGCATCGCGCTCGCCATCAGCGCCGCGATCGGGCTGGTGTTCGGCGTGGCCATCGGCGTGATCCCGCTGATCGCGCGCGCATGCTGGCGCCGCTGCATCGCGCGCGCTGTCGATGATTCCGCCGCTGGCGGTGCTGCCCATCCTGTTCATCGTGCTGGGACTGGACGAGACCGCCAAGGTCGCGCTCATCGTCATCGGCGTCGCGCCCGTGATCGTCCGCGACCTGGCGCTGCGCGTCGGCGAGCTGCCGCGGAACAGCTGATCAAGGCGCAGACGCTGGGGGCTTCCACCTGGCAGCTCATCCTGCGCGTGGTGCTGCCGCAGATCTGGCCGCGGCTGATCGACTCGCTGCGCCTGACGCTGGGCTCGGCGTGGCTGTTCCTGATCGCCGCCGAAGCCATCGCCTCCACCGAAGGGCTGGGCTATCGCATCTTCCTCGTGCGGCGCTACCTCGCCATGGACGTGATCCTGCCGTACGTGGTGTGGATCACGCTGCTGGCCGTCGCGATCGGACTGGCTGCTGCAGTCGATGCGCGCCCGGGCCTTCCCCTGGGCGGAGCCGGACGCAGCTGATGGCGACGCGTTACCGTCGCAAGGCTGTGGAAGGAGTACGGCGACCACGTCGTGCTGGAGAACGTGAATCTGGAAGTGGCCGATCACGAGTTCGTCACCATCGTGGGCGCCTCCGGCTGCGGCAAGACCACGTTCCTCAAGATGCTGCTGGGCATGGAGCAGCCGTACGAAGGGCCAGCTGCTGATCGACGGCAAGCCGATCGTGCCCGAGCCGGGCCCCGACCGCGGCATCGTGTTCCAGCGCTACTCGCTGTTCCCGCATCTCACGGTGCTGCAAAACGTGCTGCTGGGGCTGGAGTTCGAGCGTTCACGCCTGCTCGGCAAGCTGTTCGGTGCGCGCCGGCGCAATGCCATGGCGCATGCCAAACAGTTGCTGGAGGCGGTCGGGCTTGGCTCCGTCGCGCGACAGTACCCGGCGCAGCTCTCCGGCGGCATGCAGCAGCGGCTATCGATTGCGCAGTCGGTGATCCGCAAGCCGAAGATCCTGCTGCTCGATGAGCCCTTCGGCGCGCTCGACCCCGGCATCACCGCTCGACATGCACAAGCTCATCCTCGAGCTGTGGGCGGACAACGAGATGACCATCTTCATGATCACGCACGACATCAAGGAGAGCTTCCAGCTCGGCACGCGCCTGCTGGTGTTCGACAAGGCTGCGGCACGATCCCCAGGCTCCCGACGCCTACGGCGCCCGCATCACCTACGACCTGCGACTGAAAGGCCATGCAAAGCGGGCAGCGCTGGCGGAGGCTCTCCCAGCCTGATCTCGGAAGAGCCGGGGGCGAAATAACGCGGGCCGGAGGCTGACACCTCCGGCCCGCGCGGGCGTAACGCTGGAGATTGTGGGAATCAGCGCGGCATGGATCCACCGGGGCGGCCTTTCCTGCGCCCGGCTCCCATCAGATGGCGGGCGGCCGCGAGCTCTTCGGGGCTCAGCGCGCTGTCCTTGTTGGCATCGAGTTGGTCGAAGTTGCGGGCGACCCTGGGCATGCCGGCGGAGGCCTCTTCTTTCGAGAGCAGGCCGTCGCCGTTCTTGTCCGCCGCCTTGAAGCGGGCGGCGGCTTCGGCCTTCATCTCCTCGCGGCGGGCTTCGCCGGCGGCGCGCATTTCGTCGCGCGTGATCATGCCGTCGTGGTTGGCGTCGAACCTCTCGAAGGACTTCGCAATGCGCTCGGCGCTTGCGGCCTTGGCCTCGTCCTGGGTAATTGCGCCGTCACGGTTGGTGTCGAGGCGGTTGAACCATTCGCCGTCGCCGCGCGGGCCATGGGCCGGCTCCGGCGCAACGGGGTCCGCCGCCAGCAGCGCCGCAGGCGTGAGCGTGACGAGGGCGGCCAGCAAGACAGATTTTCTGATCATGGGAAGCTCCGGGAGAGGTTGGAAGCGCGCCATAACGCAGGGTCGTCGCAGGGGTTTACGCCAAACGGCACGGTCGCCGCTACACCCCGGCAACCCGCAAGTGCAGCCTGGAGGCGCCGCCTGTAGACTTGCGCGCCTCCTCGCGTCAGGTCCCAACCCTTTGAAACCTCAGCTCGAACAGCTTCTCCTGGCCGCCTTGCAGAAGCTCGCCGGCACCGTCATTTCCGAAGTGCCCAACGCTTCCGCCGTCACCGTGGAGCGTACGCGCGATGCCCTGCACGGCGACTTCGCCACGAACGTGGCCATGCGGCTGGCGAAGGCGGTGGGCAAGAATCCGCGCGAGCTGGCGCAGGCGATCATTGGGGCACTGCCGGCCAATCCGTATATCGCCAGGGCCGAAGTGGCGGGCGCCGGCTTCATCAACTTCTTCCTGGTGAAGGATGTCTTCGCGCGCGAGATTCGCCGCATTCATGAGCTCGGCGACCAATACGGCCGCAGCAACGCGGGCCAGGGCCGCCGCACCATCGTGGAGTTCGTCTCCGCGAACCCCACCGGCCCGCTGCATGTGGCACACGGGCGGCACGCGGCCTACGGGGCATCGCTCTCGAACGTGCTCGACGCCGCCGGCTACAGAGTGCATCGCGAGTACTACATCAACGACGCGGGTCGGCAGATGGACATTCTCGCGTCGAGCCTGTGGCTGCGATATCTGGAAACGTTCGGCGAGACCATCTCCATTCCGGCAAACGGCTACCCCGGCGAATACCTGAAGCCCGTCGCGCGGAAGCTGCGCGAAGTCGCCGGCGAATCGCTGCGCCGGCCAGCGGCGGATGTGTACAAAGGCCTGCCGCCCGACGAGCCGGCCGGCGGCGACAAAGAGGTGTACGTCGACGCCGTCATCGAGCGGGTGCGCCAGCTCATCGGCCCTCAGGAATACGCGCGCGTGCTGGAAGTGGCGCTGGAGCAGCTGCTCGGGGACATTCGCAACGACCTCGAAGAATTCGGCGTGGTCTTCGACCAGTGGTATTCCGAGCGCTCGCTGGAAACCAGCGGCGCCATCGATCGCGCGCTGGCGAAGCTGCAGTCGCAAGGCCATCTCTACGAGCAGGATGGCGCCACGTGGTTCCGCGCCTCGGCATTCGGCGACGAGAAAGACCGAGTGGTCGTGCGCGAGAACGGTCAGAAAACCTACTTCGCCTCCGACATCGCCTACCACTACGACAAGCGCCAGCGCGGCTTCGAGCGGCTCATCGACGTGCTCGGCTCCGGCCACCACGGCTACATCGCGCGCGTGAAGGCGGGGCTTGCGGCGCTCGGCGAGCCGCCGGATTCGCTCGACGTGCCCATGATCCAGATCGTCACGCTCTACAGCGGCGGCGAGCAGGTGAAGATGAGCAAGCGCGCCGGGCAGTTCGTTACGCTGAGGCAGCTGCGTGCCGAAGTGGGCAACGACGCGTGCCGGTTCTTTTACCTCCTGCGCAGCCACGAGCAGAACCTCGACTTCGATCTCGACCTCGCCACCAAGCGTGCGTCGGAGAACCCCGTGTTCTACGTTCAGTATGCGCACGCACGCGTGTCGAGCGTCATGAAGGAATTGAGCGCTCGCGGCTACACCTTCGACCAGGCGGCGGGGCTCGAGAAGCTGGCGTTGCTCGACAAGCCGTCGGAACAGGCGCTCATCACCGAGCTCATGCGCTTCACCGAGACCGTCGAGCAGGCCGCCGCGAATTGCACGCCGCACTCCATCGTTTACTATCTGCGTGAAGTGGCCAATGCATTCCACTCCTACTATCAGGCGGAGAAGTGGATCACCGAAGACCCAGACCTGCGTAACGCGCGGTTGACGCTCGTGCAGGCGGCACGGCAGGTCATTCGAAACGGCCTGGCCCTGCTCGGCGTCTCGGCCCCGGAGAGCATGTAAATGGCACGTCCCGCGCCCCGCGTCACCACGCGAGACTACAAGCGCGCCCCGCGCCGCTCGCCCCTTGATCTCGGCCGCTTCCGTGATCTGGGCATCGGCCTCCTCGCCGGCGTCGTCGTCACCAGCGCACTCTTTATCTACAGGAGTGACGCCAACGAGACGGCCGAGCCAGACAGCCCGCGCCCTGAGCCTCAGCAGCGCACCGCGCAGACGGCAGACGCGGAGGGCGCCACCGCCAGCGCGGAAAGCGGCGAGCGCTACGACTTCTACGACATGCTGCCGAACTTCGAAGTGGTAGTGCCGGAAAAAGACCGCGAAGTGAAGCGCGACCAGCGAGCGGCCCGAATCGAGCGGCCCGGCGTTTACGTGTTGCAGGCGGGCTCATATCGGAACGTGTCGGATGCGGAACGCGTGCGCGCACAGCTCAACCTGCAGGGCATCGCCGCGAAGGTTCAGCGCGTGGCCGTCGACAACGACGTGTGGCACCGTGTGCGTGTCGGCCCCATCAGCGATCTTGGCGAGTTGAATCGCGTGCGCAAGCAACTGCAGGCCGCCGACGTGGACGGGCTGGTGATTCGCGTCGGAGATTGAGAGTGCGCCACGCACGAACCGCGGTGCTCGCCGTCGCGACGTGGCTCGCCTCATGTGCGTCTCAGCCCGAGCGCGCGGTTCGTCCGCCTTCTGAGCCCGCACCGCCACCGCCGCCGGCGCCTGTGGTGCAGAACGCGGGCGGCGTCACGTTCGCCGCGGTGGGCGACATCATGTTGGGCACGGACTACCCCGACAACATCCTGCCCGACGACGATGGCGTTTCGTTCCTCGGCAGCGTCACGCCGGTGCTTGCCGCGGCCGACATCGCATTCGGCAATCTCGAAGGCGTGTTGATGGATGGCGGCGAGGCGGTGAAGCGCTGCAGGCCCGCGCCGAAGCCAAAAGCGGGGGCCGCGAAAGTGCCGCCCATGCCGGTGCCGCCACCCCCTCCTCCGTCGAGACCCGAGAGCAAGGTGGCTGGCCCGCCGGTGATTTCCCCGTCCGGCGCACCCTTGCCACCGGCAGCGAGCGCCACGGACTCAACGACGAATCCTCCGCCCACCGGCGGCAGCTGTTACGTTTTCCGCTCGCCCACGCGCTACGCCAATTTTCTTCGCGATGCCGGCTTCGACGTGATGAGCCTCGCCAACAATCACGCGCAGGATTTCGGCGACCCCGGGCGGGATTCGAGCATGCGCGCCCTCGACTCGGTGGGCATTCATCATTCGGGCCGCGAAGGCGATGTGGCCGAGTGGACCACGCGCGGCCGCCGCTTCGCCCTGGTGGCATTCGCGCCGAACGTGGGCTCGCATCAGCTCAACGAGCTCGATCGCGCGCAGCAAGTCGTCAAAGGTCTCGCCGCGACGCACGACATCGTCATCGTCTCGTTCCATGGCGGCGCCGAGGGCGATGGCGCGTCGAAACTGCCGTTCGCGCGCGAGAGCTACGCCGGGGAAGATCGGGGCGATGTGGTGGAGTTCGCCCGTGCCACCATCGACGCCGGCGCAGACCTCGTCATTGGACACGGGCCGCACGTGATGCGCGCCGTTGAGCTGTATCGCGATCGGCTCATCGCCTACAGCCTCGGCAATTTCGCCACGTACTACGGCATCAGCGTGAACGGCATCCGTGGCATCTCGGGCGTGCTCGCCACGCGGCTCGCCGACGACGGCCGTTTCATCGACGCGCGATTTGCCCCCACGGTGCAGATTCGCCCGGCCGGCCCACAGCCGGACCCCGAGCGACGTGCAGTGATTCAGCTGCGCGACCTGACCGCCGAAGCCTTTCCGGACGGCGCGCTGGAGATCGCGATCGACGGCACCATCACGCGCAAGCCCGCTACTGCAGCGGCAACAACCCAGTGATCGCGCCGTTCGTGGAGTTCACGTCCAGCAGAAAGTAGCGGTCATCCGACACGGCCCAGAACACCACGCGCACGACGGGCGGGGTGTGCTCCACTGCAGATTCGAACCAGGCGAATTCCCCGGTGATCCGTTGCCCTTCGATGAGCACCGGGCTTTCGAGTGTGAAGCGTGGCACGCCGCGCGCGTCGATGAATTCCAGGGCGGTGGCAAAACGCCCGTGCGGCGACGAACGCAGCACCGCCACACTGCGGCGGTCTGGCAGCAGCTGCGCCGTGAGCCCGTAGAGATGCTCGATTTCGATGCCGCGCCCCTCGCACTCCCATTGCAGCCGGACCACCGTCGAGGACTTCCATCGGCCGGCGGCCACCTCCATGGCCGCCGGCTGCCGCGAGTGGTCCGCGACAGCGCGGCCATCCGTGCACAGCTCCCGGTATCGCTCAATCGTGTCCATGGATCACTCGTCGCCTCGTCCACGACTCAATGGTTGGCACAACCACCAGAAGAGAACTGTAAGCAGCGCGACGCGCATGCCACGTTGCGGCCGCACTTTTGCAATGAGTCAAATTGGATCGGTCGGTCTGGCGCCGTCAGGATCGGGTGACTTCTCCAGCAACTCGCGAATGCGCCCCAGCGCCTGGGTGTGCAACTGGGAAACGCGTCCGGGCGTCAGGGTCAGCTCTCGCGCAATCACCCGAAACTCGCAATGTTCGAAGTAGTGCCGCCGGATGAGCACCCGCTCGCGGCTGGGCAACTTGTCCACCGCATCGCTCAACTGCGCGAGCTCCAGGGCCGTGTGCGGGTTGGCGTGAGGCGTTTCGTCCACCATATCTTCGTGATGGCCATCGGGCAGGAAGCCCGTAGCGAGCCCCGCGACCCTGCGCGTGAGCTCCTCCAGCTCGGAATCGCCCACGCTCGTTTGCGGTGGGCCGTGCGAATGCACTCGCTCGTCCAGACGGGTGCGCCAGAATGTTCTCTGCGCGGCGAGCTCACTCTCGCGCGCCAACCCGTTCAGCATCGCGCCGCGAATGCGGTAGCTCGAATAGGTTTCGAAAGACGCCTCCCGCAACGGATCGAAGCCGTCGATGGCCTCGACGAGGCCGAGCCGCGCGTATTGCAGATAGTCTGGAAACGACACGGTGTTGTTGCGGCGAAGGCGGAAGAACCTCGCGGCGGCGACATGCGCGAGCCGCAGATAGCGTTCGATGAGGCACGCCCGCAGCGCGGGGGCACGCGACGTCCTGAATTGGGCCCACAACTCCCGAACCGCCTCGTCCGAGAGTGGAGCGGCAGCCGCCGCGCGCTTTCGCATGACGCTAGTGATGGCGCGGGCGCGGCCGCGCTGAGTCGACAGGCAAAGTCATCCCTGGTCCGATCCATCGGTTCAGCGGACTTCGGTCGAGGGCCGCAACGTCAGGCGTTCTGGTTTGTTGTTATGTTAAACGTTTGGGCTGACATTATGTCAAGCTCAGGTGCGAAATTGCGCCTACTGCAATGGCATCACCGCCGTGATGACCCCGGTCTTCGCATCGACGTCGAGCAGAAAATAGCGATCGCCGTCGCTCGACCAGAAGACCATCCGCACCACGCAGCGAGCAGGGCTGTGGGGCGACTCGAACCAGGCGAACTCGCCCGCCACATTCCGGCCCTCGATCCGGATCGGGCTCGCCAGCGTGAACCGTGTTTCACCGCTGGGCTCGATGAGCTCGAGGGCCGGTGAGAAACGGCTGCGGATCGACGCGCGCAGCACGGCGACGCCGCTGTGGTCCGGCAGCAGCTGCGCCATCAGCCCATAGATGTGCGCGATCTCGACTGTCTCGCCGCCGCATAGCCATTGCAGTCGCACGATGGTCGACGGCTTCCAGCGGCGCTGGTGGATATCGGTGAGTGTCGACTGCTCGTCGAGCGTGCGGCCGTCCGCGCAAAGCGCCCGGTATCGTTCGATCCTGTGCATCCCCGACTCATCAACGTGGTTTTTCTGGCGCCAGCGCAGGCACCGCAGATCGCGTCGCGGACGCGCGCAGCTCACGCGCCGGTGATTCGGCGCGGGCTGATCGAAGGGATATCCGGGAATTTGGGAAAGAATTTAGCGAGCCGGCGCGAAGGGCGCGGGCGTCAGATGGATTGACGCAGGGCTGCCGTGTGGCGCTGCCGCGCAAGCAGCGCTTCGATCTGGTTCACGGGAACCGGGCGCGAATGCAGGTAGCCCTGCGACTGGTCGCACTTCAGGCTCCTCAGCATTTCGAGCTGATCCTCCGTCTCCACGCCTTCGGCGATCGAGGTGAGGTTGAACGCCGATGCGAGGCTGATGATGCTGGAGACGAGCGTGACGCTCGCCCGGTCCGTGGGCAGGCCGCTGATGAACGCGCGGTCGATCTTCAGCAGGTCCACCGGGAGCTTGGAAAGCAGCCCGAGCGATGAATAGCCCGTGCCGAAATCGTCGATGGCGATGCGCAGGCCCACGTTGCGTAGCTCGCGCAGCTTGCGGCTGGTGCCTTCAAGATCCTGAAGCAGGCCGGTCTCCGTGATCTCGATGTCCACGCCGTAACCTTCCGACGCCCATCCGGAGGCGGCTTTCAGAACGCTCTCCACGAACGTTCGCCGGCGCACCTGCAACGCCGAAACGTTCACGGCCACACGTACGGGGCCCAGTCCCAGCCGTTGCCAGCGTCGGCAATCGTCCACCGCCTTGCGCAGAACCCAATCTCCCACGGGCACGATCATTCCCGAGGATTCGAGCACCGGCAGGAATCGCGCGGGCGACACGAGGCCTTCGACCGGGTCTTGCCAGCGCAGCAGCGCTTCCACGCCATCGATGCGTCCGTTCGTCACGTTCACCTGCGGCTGGTAGTAGAGAACGAACTGCTCTTCGTCCAGCGCCGCGCGCAATCGATGCTCCAGCGACAGGCGCTCCGCGACCTCGCTGTGCATGTGGATCTGGTAATGCAGGTACTGCTCGCCCGATGCCTTCGCCTGCTTGAGCGCCGCTTCCGCGCGTTGCACGAGCGTGTTGCCGTCTTCGCCGACGCCAGCGTATCGCGCGATGCCGGATTTGAAAGACACGCGCAGCGTGTGGCCCTCGATCTCGAAGGGGTCGCGGAACACGCCCGACTCGAGCAATGCCGTTGCATTCTCGTCCAGGGTCTCAGGCAACGGCACCACCAGGGCGAACGTGCCGCCACCGAGATAGCCAATGCGCTCGTCGTCATCGAGCTGGTGCTTCACGCGCTCGGAGACCTTCTGCAGCAGCAGGTCACCGACGTGGCGCCCGAAGCTGTCGTTCACGTGGCTCAGGCGATCGACATCGAACGCCACCACCACCGGCCGCGCCGCGGGGCCGAAGCCGTTCTGGAGCAGGCTGTCGAGCCGCTCGCAGAACAGCGCGCGCTTGGCAAGACCAGTGAGCGGGTCGAAGTAGGCCAGCAGCTGGAACGCATCTTCCTTCTGCCGGTACTGGAGCGCGAACGACACGTTCGCGGTGATCTCCTGCAGCAGGCGGAATTCTTCCTCCTGCACGAGGTCGCTCTCGCGCGAGCACAGCGTGAGCGCACCCACGCGCCCGCCGTCCACGATGAACGGCAGCGCCACCATCGAGCGATAGCCGCGCCTCAGCATCTCGGTGCGGTTCGCAACCGGCGGCTCGGATTGCGAAAGATCGTTCGCAACGGAGATTTCGCCCGTGCGCAGCGCGCGGCCGACGAGGCTGGTGTCGGGCTCGAGGCCGTCTGCGATGGGGAATTCCACAGGAGTGCGCCTGTCGACGTCGCCGCCTGACCAATACCACGGCACCACATGACGACCGTCTGCCGTCACCATCGACACGACGGAGTGGTCGTAACCCCCCACGGTCATGGCGAGCCGGCAGGTTTCACGCAGCAGCGCGTCGCGGTCGCGTATGCGAACCACGGCCGCGTTGATGCCACTCTGCATCTGCAGAACGCGCGTGAGCCGGCCGATGCGCTCCTGCTGCTGCTTGCGTTCCGTGACGTCCCGATGAGTGCCACGGAAGCCGGTGAGCGTGCCGTCGCGCCCGATGAGCGCGAGCAGGTTGCCTTCGAGCCAGCGGTAGTCGCCATCCGTGTGACGCCAGCGCGCCACGATGCCCGTGGCCGTGCGCCGGTGCGTGTCGAGTCGCGCGAGCGTGTCGGCGAACGCCGCGTAATCTTCCGCGTGAATGTAGTCGCTGAAGTGCGTGCCGTTCAGGTCGTCCGGCGAAAGGCCGAGCATGCCGCGAACGGATTCGCTGCTGAACACGTAGCGGCCGCCGGCGGCCAGTTCCCAGATCCAGTCCTGCGCGGTGTCGATGATGTCCCGCAGCCGCTGCTCGCTCTCGCGGATGCGCAGCTCCGCGAACCGGCGACGGCGACGCTCGGCCACTTCGCGCAGGGCGCGGCGGACAGCGGGCGCAAGCCGGGCGGGGTTGGTTTTCAGCACGTAATCCACGGCGCCACGGCGCAGCGCCTCGATGGCGCGCTCTTCGCCGATGGTTCCGGAGAGGAAGATGAACGGCACGTCGGGCGCGGCCTCGAGCGCGATGTCGAGCGCGGCCAGCCCGTTGAACGCGGGGAGGGTGAAATCGGAGAGGATCAGGTGCGGGCGAAAGTCCGTCAGCGCCTTGCGGAAGGCCGGTTCCGTGTCCACCCGGTGATGTACACAGCCGATGCCGCTGCGCTCGAGCTGCTTGACGGCAAGCTCGGCGTCAGTCGGTATGTCCTCGACAGTCAGAACGCGCAGGTCCAGTGGCACCCAATCCTCCGTGGCAGCTCACGTCACCCTCGCCTGCCACGGCCTGGCCGCGGTCGGAAAGGAAAACGGGCATCCTGCCCAGGCTCATGCCATTGGCCGCACGCGCGACCTTCCGTGGCGGATCACGATCGTCGGACGATGCTCGGTTGTTCCTTGCATAGTACAGGACCTGCCTGTCCGGTCACGACGGTCCCGTTCGGGTGCACTTCGTGGTCCAACGCATATTCGATCTGTTACTGCGCGCCGAGACGGAAATATTTCACACCCCGGACGTAAAAAGCAGCCAAAGCGTGATGGGTGTCGCGTTTCAGTCCTCGCTCACGCTCCTGAAGTCGACTCCGAGCGAGCGCAGCTTGCGATAGAGGTGGGTGCGCTCCATGCCCACGCGCTTGGCGAGCTGGCCCACCTTGCCATTGCACAGAAGCAGCTGCTGTTGAAGATAGGCGCGCTCGAATTGCTCGCGCGCTTCGCGCAGAGGCAGGGCCAGGAGGTCTTGCTTGACCAGCGGCTCGCCGCGCGGCGCCTGGACGGCGAGCTCGCGCTCGATCTCTTCCAGCCGGATCTCCTCCTGCCCGCCCTGGATGAGCAGCCGATGCACCAGGGTCTTGAGCTCACGCACATTGTCGGGCCACGGGTAGTTTCGCAGCCGGTTCTGCGCGGCGACGCTGAAGCGGCGGAATGGCAGCCCTTCGGTGTCCACAGCACGATCTACGTAGTAGCGCAGGAGCTCGGGCACGTCTTCCGCGTACTCGCGCAACGGGGGCGCGCGCACGACGAGCGTGTTCAGGTGAGCGAGCAGATCGCGGCGCAAGCCCTCGGGCCCCACGCGGCTCTCGATTCCGGGCTGGGCAGAGGAGACCACTCGAGCCGCGAACTCCACCGGCTGCGAGCCGCCGATGCGCGTGAACCGGCCGGCTTCCAGCACGCCCACCAGCACACGCTGCGCGTTGGGCGGCAGGTCTTCGATCTGGTTGATGAAGAGCGTGCCAGCGCCCGCCTGTTCGAGCAGGCCGGGGCGATGCGTGCCATTCGACTCGACACCGAAGAGTTGTGTTTCGACATCGGCGTCGCGAAGGCTGCTCGCCACCACGGCGACGAATGGCGCGGCAGCGCGCGGGCCCTGCTCGTGCAGATAGCGCGCGAAGGCCTCGCGCCCCGTGCCCGGCTCACCCACGATCAGCACGGACGACGGATTCGCCGCGATCTGCTGCAGCTCCGCACGCAGCTGCTGCATGAGCTTGCTCTTGCCTGCCGGCAGCATGAGCGGCGGCGCCATGAGCTTGCCGAACTGGCGGCGGCGCTTGCCAGCATCCAGCGCGCGCTCTACCGTGCGCAGCAGCTTTGCGAGCGAGAGCGGTTTTTCCACGAAGTCGAACGCGCCGAGTCGCGTGGCTTCCACGGCAGTCTCCACGGTGCCGTGGCCCGACATCATGACGACCGGACAGCCGTCCGGGGTGGTAGCGGACCACTCGCGCAGGAGCGTGATGCCATCGACATCCGGCATCCAGATGTCGAGCAGCACGAGGTCGGGCGTCTGCTTCGCGCGAGACGCGCGGGCCTGCGCCGCGTTCGCGGCGACGTCCACTTCGTAGCCCTCTTCGGAGAGAATCTCCTTGAGCAGCGTGCGGATGTCCGCCTCGTCATCGACCACCAGAATATGTGCCGTTGTCATGCTCGCTCCCTACGCAGCTCGCCGCGTCTGTCACGTGTGTTCGAAGCCGACCGCGTGCTGTCGTTCATGGGCAGCACCACGCGCACCCGCGCGCCGCCTTCGGGACGATTGTCGGCATCGATGCGTCCCCCGTGCTCTTCAACGATTTTCTTCACGATGGCCAGGCCCAGGCCCGTGCCCTTGGGCTTGCTCGTGACGTATGGATCGAACACGTGGCCCAGCAGCTCGCGCTGGAAGCCCGGCCCGTTGTCGCACACCGTCACCACCGCATAGGCGGCCTCGCCGCCCTGTTCGAGCCGCGTGGTTATCTCCAGGCGCGGGTTCGTCACCCCGTCGAGCGCTTCGAGGGCGTTCGTCACGAGGTTGTTCAGAATCTGGCGCACGCGCCCGCGATCCGCTTCGAGCAGCCCGAGCTGATCGTCGAGCTCGAGCCGCACTTCGGGGTGCGTCTGGTGCGAGCGGTAGAGATCCACCACTTCGCTGACCAGCTGGTTCAGGTTGAAGTGGGTGACATTCATTTCCGGCGCACGCGCGTACTCGCTGAACGCGTTCACCATCTGCTGCATGCTCTCCACCTGCTGCACGATGGTGCGGGTAGAGCGCTCCAGCATCTCCGCATCCGCCGGGCTCATGGTGGCGAGGAAGCGGCGGCGCATGCGCTCCGCCGAAAGCTGGATGGGCGTGAGCGGGTTCTTGATCTCGTGCGCCAGGCGCCGCGCCACTTCGCCCCAGGCCGCGTCGCGCTGTGCCTGCAACAGCGTGGTGATGTCGTCGAACACGATGATATAGCCGACGTCGCTATCCGCATCCGGCAGCGGCGTGCACGCGCACATCAGCGTGCGGCGACCCGCGCTGCCATCGAGCTCGATCTGCTCGCGCCACTCTTCTCTTCCAGCGGCGAAGCGCACGGCAAGAGCGGCGACGAATTGCCCGAGGCGCTCGTTGCTGGCGGCCAGCTGCGGCAAGGTCTGGCCCTGGGCCGCGGAAAGGTCGGTGCCGAGTATGGCGCCAGCGGCGGTGTTCGCCGTGCGCACGGTGAGCATGCGATCCACGCCCAGAACGCCGGTGGAAAGCCTCGCCAGAAGAATGGCGAGACGCGCTCGCTCGCGCTCCACGGCCTGCTGGCTGCGCGTGGCTTCTTCTCGCGCGCGACGCAGGCGCTTGGTCATGTCATTGAACGAATGAACGAGGAAGCCCATCTCGTCCCGCGACGGCAAGGGCAGGCGCGTGCCGAAATCGCCTTTACCCACCGCCCGCGTGCCGGCAATGAGGTCTTGCACGGGACGCGTGAGACGTTGCGCGAAATGGATGGCGCCATAGATGGCGGCCAGCATGGCCAGCAACAGCACCATGGTGAGCGTGAGCCGGAAGCTGTACTTCAACGGCTCGCGCAGGGCGGCCATGTCGCCATATTGAGAGTAGGTGTGCTGCACGGCCTCCGACAGCTTCGCCAGCTGTGGCGGCACGCGGTACACGGCAACCAGATAGCGATCGTCCGTTGCGAAGCGTGCGTTTCCGAGAGGGGCCGCCGTGCGAATGTAGTATCGCGCGTTCTCCTCCGGCTCCAGGCTCACGTACGTGCGCCCTTCGGCGACCTGCCTCACGAGGTCGGCAGGCGGCCTCGACGGTAACGATTCGAGAGGGTTATCCAGGCTCGCGGCGTAGATGCGCTCGTGGCCGCCGAACACGGCCATCTCGAGCGCGCCACTGGCGCGGCGCTCTTCATCGATCCGCCGCGCAATGTCTTCGGGCGGGGTGTCACCCAGAACGTGCGCGAACCGCTCTGTGCGCTGGGAGTAGTCGCGCATGCCCATGTCGAGCGCGGAGCGCGAGAGATTCAGCGCATCGTTCAGCCCCTGCCTGACCTCGACACGAAACCAGCTGTCGATGCCGCGGTTCAGGAACTCGAGCGAGAAGAGATAAACGATGACGAGCGGCGCCACCACCAGGGCACCGAAGATGGCAACCGTGCGCGCGGTGAGACGCGAGCCGGGCACGTGATCCCGATAGTCCCGCACGAGCTGAAGCAGCTTGCGCGCGATGAGCGTGCTGAGCGCAATGACGCCGATGAGGTTGAGCAGCAGGATCCACGGCTGCAGGCGGCTGAACTCACCCGAGTTCTGCACGCTCTTCGCGAGCAGCAGCAGTGCCCCGACGCCAATGGCTCCCCACAGAATGACGAGCGCTACGCCGCTCCAGCGTGTCCACCAGGTTTGTGGCGCTTTCACACCGGGAGAGACCATGAGTACCACTCGCTCGTACGGTGCCAGTCGTCCGTCCAGAACATGAGCGCCCGCAACGAAGATGGCAACCTCCCGCGACGCACGCCGGCCCGCACACTCACCTGGTACTGCCCGCCGTCGAGCTGCGGCTCCACGAGGATGGGCCAGCCGTCCACGGTGCCCAATTGCTTCAAGGCTTCTTCGAGAGTGGCGAAATTCTGCTGATCGCTGCTGCGCACGTCGCGCACGATGTAGCGCTCGCTCACGGCGTGGTACGAAAGCTCCCGACGCAGCGTCAACGCCACCACTTCTGCGTCGAACCAGTAACGGCGGGCGCGCTCAACGCGCGTATCGAGGTCGAAAGAAAGGGTGATGCCATCACGCAACGCGTCCCGGATCTGCGGGTTGTCCGGATACTCGATTCGGGCGTGCAGCAGAAACACCCCGTTGTCGACGTTCACGTAGGCGGAGCGCACTTCCAGCACGCCGTCGAGCGCATCCGCACGCAGCGACGCAGCCGCGCCGAAGAAGGTGGCGGCCATGAGCGCGACGAGGAGTCGACGCGACAGCGGTGCAAGAATCACGAGCATCGGACGACGATGACTTCCCGGGCTGGGATCAGGTTCCGTCAGTTGTCTTTTCGAGACAAGCATAGTGGAAACCGTCCGTCCCCGCCTCCGCTCCGGGCAACAATTGCACCCCGATGCCGGCCGGCTGCGCCCCGGGCACCTCGGCCGCCAGCGTTGCCGGAACCGCCTTCGCCCGGCGGTGCTTGTTCAGAAACTCAGTGAGCACGACCTCGTTCTCGGCCGGCAGCACCGAGCACGTTGCGTAGACGAGACGGCCGCCGTTGGCCAGCATGCGGAAGCAGGCGTCGAGGATCGACAACTGGGTGGCGGCCAGGGTCTCAATGTCCGTGGCCCGGCGCAGCAACTTGATGTCGGGGTGGCG
The DNA here is from genome assembly GCA_963837755.1 of uncultured Gammaproteobacteria bacterium. Taxonomy (GTDB): domain Bacteria; phylum Pseudomonadota; class Gammaproteobacteria; order Steroidobacterales; family Steroidobacteraceae; genus JADGHX01. The sequence goes on from CAWIOP010000001.1 coordinate 708,727, forward strand.
CCGGATGACGCCGGTGGAAGAGCACGGGGCGTCCACGAGAATGCGATGGAACGGCTTGTTGTCCCACCACTCACCGTGCTTGCGGACATCCGCTGCAATGAGCGTGGCCTTCCGGCCGATACGCTCGAGGTTTTCGCGAATGCGGCCGAAGCGATGCTCCTCGATGTCGACCGCCACGAGCTCGGCGATGTCGGGCGTGCGCTCCAGCAGGTGCGCGGTCTTACCGCCGGGCGCGGCGCACGCGTCGAGCACTCTCATGCCGGGCTGGCAATCCAGCAGTGGTGCGGCCAGTTGGGCGCCCGCGTCCTGCACGGACACCTTGCCTTCGCTGAAGCCGGGCAGCGCGGTTACGGCCACGGGCTGCGCAAGCTCCACGGCAGACGGCGCCCACGCAATCGCCTTCGCCTCCACGCCTCCCGAGGCCAGCTGGGCGATGTAATCCGCCACGCTGATGCGAGCCGTATCCACCCGCAGGACCATGGGCGGATGCGCGTTGTTCGCATCGAGAATGGCTTCGAGCTGCGCCGGCCACGCGGCGCGGATCGCATCGACCAGCCACTGCGGATGAGCCGTGCGAACCGCGAGCGATTCGTCTGCGTGTTTGAGCAGGCCCTCTTTTTCGCGTGTGAACCGGCGCAGGACGCCATTGACCAGGCCAGCAGTCCGCTCCTGGCGCAGCACGCGTGCCGCATCCACTGCCGCATCCACCGTGGAATGCAGGGGATTGCGCGAGTATTCGATCTGGTGAAGCGCCGTCGCGAGCAGCGCGCGAATCTCGGGCACCAGCTTTTCGGGCCGCTCCAGCAACTGGTCGAGCACACCCACCAGCCTCAGGTACCAGCGCACCGTGCCGAGGGTGATGGCGCGCACGGCCGCGCGATCCTTCGCCGCGTCGAACGGAGACAGCGCATCGTCTGCGGTGCGGCCCCCGAACGAAATGCGAGCGACCGCGCGCGCAGCGTTGGCAAGAGTTTCAGCACCGGGAGCCCATTTGCCCCGGTAGAGATTCGAAGAAGGTTTGTTCACGGGGTTTGGATCTGATCGCCGAGTCGGCGGCCCAGGAGCGGGGCCGCATTCGCAAAGTCGCGGGCACTCACGGGCCGCTTGCCGGGGCGCTGAACTTCCGCGATGGCCAGCCGGCCCAGGCCGCACTGTACGAGCACCGCCCGTTCAGACACTGAAATGATTGTTCCAGGCGGCTGGCCGCCGAGCCGGGTGGATTCGTCCGCCTCCGCCTTCGCCTTCAGCACCCGCAGCTGCTCGCCTTCGTAGCGCGTCTCTGCGATGGGCCATGGGTTGAAGGCGCGCACCCGGCGCTCGATCTCGACGGCTCGGGCCGACCAGTCGATGCGGGCTTCCGCCTTGTCGATTTTCGCGGCGTAGGTGACGCCGGTTTCGGGCTGCGGCTGAGGCACTGCTGTTCCATCAGCGATACGATCTAGCACTTCAAGCAGCGCATTGGCACCAAGAGTGGCCAAACGATCATGGAGCGACCCACCTGAGTCGTCCGGCTCGATCGGCATTGAGCGGCGCAGGAGCATCGGGCCCGTGTCCAGCCCGGCATCCATTTGCATGATCGTGACGCCCGTTTCCGCGTCGCCGGCCAGGATCGCGCGCTGAATCGGCGCAGCGCCGCGCCAGCGCGGCAGCAGCGAGGCGTGGATGTTCACGCACCCGAAGCGCGGAATGCCGAGCGCCGCGGGCGGAAGGATGAGCCCGTAAGCCACCACCACCAGCACGTCGGGGTTCCAGGCCAGGAGCGGTGCCCGGCCTTCTTCGGTTTTCAGGGTTGGCGGCTGGGCCACCGGCAGGCCCGCAGCCACGGCGGCCCGCTTCACCGGGCTCGCGGCGAGCTGCCGGCCCCGGCCCCTTGGCCGGTCGGGCTGCGTGAGCACTCCGACAACGGTGTGCGCGGAAGCCCCGAGCGCCTGGAGAGCGGGCACCGAGAAATCCGGCGTGCCCGCGAATGCGATGCGAAGGGCTACGGCGGCGCGCTCAGTAAGCCTGAGCCGTGGCGGCGCTCGTCTTCCTGGCCGCCTTGTCCTTGCGATCCTTGTCGAGCTTCTTGCGGATGCGCTCGCGCTTGAGATCCGACAGGTAATCGACGAACAGCTTGCCTTCGAGGTGATCCATCTCGTGCTGCACGCAGACCGCGAGAATGTCTTCGCACTCCCGCTCGAACGGGTTGCCGTGGCGGTCGAGCGCGCGGACGCGGATTTTCGCGGCCCGCACGATCTCATCGAAAATGCCCGGCACGGAAAGGCAGCCCTCTTCCAGGGTCGCCACGCCTTCCTTCGACAGGATCTCGGGGTTGATGAAGACGAGCGGCTCTTCGCGGTCTTTCGACAGGTCGATGACCAGCAGGCGCTTGTGGAAATCCACCTGCGTGGCGGCAAGGCCGATGCCCGGCGCCGCATACATGGTCTCGAACATGGAATCGATGGTTTGCTGCAGTCCCGGCGTGAAGTCGGCCGCCGTCATGGCATCCGCCTTGATGCGCAGGCGCGGGTTCGGATATTCGAGAATCGTCAGGAGAGCCATGTGGGTATCACTCAATGCTTCGTACATTCGACCGGATAATGCTGCTAGTGTTCTGATGCCAGTCGGGAAATTCGACCTTTCGCTTGTGGCCGACAGCTCCCGGGAGGCGTCGTGAACCAGTGCACACTGTCGACAATAAATCGTGTGCCATCGCGGTGGGCCGATTATAACAGCGGGGTCGCTTGCCCCACCCGCACGCAAGGAGTGGAGGATGGTTTCAATTCAGAATTCTGAGGCTCGCATAACCGCGAGCCGCGTTGCCATGTCTGTGGCAATCGCCACCGTGCTCGCCGGCTGCTCCTCCATGGGGGGTATGTTCGGGCGCGGTGACGATTCCTCAAGCCCGGCCCCCGTTGCCGCTGCGGTCGCGTCAGCGCCTGCGGCTGCGCCCGAGGAAGAGATCAGTGCCACCGAAGCCGCCACGGGAACCGCCGCGGCCGCGTCGCAGTCGGGTGCTTCCGCGGACTCGGCCTCGCTGATCCGGCCGGACGCGCCCAAGAGCTACACCGTAAAGCGTGGCGACACGCTCTGGGACATCGCCTCGCTGTTCCTGAAAGACCCGTGGCTGTGGCCCGAGGTCTGGATCATCAATCCGCAGGTCGAGAACCCGCACCTTATCTATCCGGGCGACACGCTCGCGCTCGCCTACGGCGCGAACGGCAGCCCGCAGATCCGCCTCACGAGTGGCGGCGCGGCGCGGCTCAACCCGCGGCTGCGCAGCTCGCCGCTCGAAGGTGCGATCCCGACCCTGCCGTACTCAGCCATCGCGGCATTCCTGTCGAAGCCGACGGTGCTGACGAAGGACCAGATCAAGAAAGCCCCGTCCGTGCTCGCGTTCCGCGACAAACACATGATCGGCGGCGCCACCAACGAGATCTACGTGCGCGACCTGAACGCGCCGTCCAGCGCTCGCTTCAGCGTCGTGCATGTGGGCGATCCCCTGCGTGACCCGGACAACGGCGACGTGCTCGGCTACGAAGGCATCTACACGGCCACGGCGTCGGTGCTGACCACGTCGAATCCGTCGAAGGCGGTGCTGCTGGACTCCTCACGTGAAACGCTCGAGGGCGACAAGCTCATTGCCGCCGATACGCAGGCGCCGCTGAACTTCATCCTGAGCTCGCCGCCGGAGAATCTTAAGGGACGCATCATTTCAGTGCTGGACGGCACGGAGCTCATCGGGCAGTACCAGGTGGTCGTCATCAACCGCGGCGCGCGTCACGGGGTGGTGCCGGGCAATGTCATGGCCATCGACGAGGCGGGCGACGTGGTGCGCGATCGCACCTCGGGCCGTCGCGGGTTCGGTTCGGCGTTCGGGTTTGGCGGCACCAAGGTGAAGCTGCCCGACGAGCGGGCTGGCACGCTGCTGGTGTTCCGCACGTTCGACCGGCTGAGCTATGGGCTGGTGGTGGGTGCGTCGTCGGAGATTCACGTGGCCGACTACGTGCGAAACCCCTGAGTTTTCGCGGAAAATCGTTCCAGCGTGACGCCGCGGAGGGAAACCTCCGCGGCGTTTTGCTTTCTGGCTCTCGAAAGGCTTCGGAGCGGTGCCATCGCAGGCGGGGGCGCGGGGGCATGAACGGGTTGAGTCGCGCGCGGCGAGGGCAGCCTCTCCGAGGGGTCGTCGGGGACCGCCCGTAAGACCGATCCATCGGGGGCTCGGGAAAAAGCATCCCTGCTTTTTCACGTCCCCGACGACCCCTCGGAGAGGCTGCCCTCGCTTTGAGGCTGGTGGCCGTTCATGCATTGAAGCTGACGTCGGTGCGATTCCCCGATGCACTGCTGGTGGCAATGACTTGAGGATTGCCGCATGAACGGCACGGGAGCACGAAGCGGGGTCTCGCTCAAAGAGGGGTCGGGAGGGATGTGAAAAAGCAGGGATGCTTTTTCCCAAGGCCCCGATGGATCGGTCTTACGGCCGGTCCCTCCCGACCCCTCTTTGAGTGAGACCCCGCCTGCGATAGCGCTCATTTGTTCATGACAGTCACGCCTTCTGCATTTCTGTACGTTCGCAACAAGAATGCAGGCGTTCAGGACGCCAGCGCTGGCCTAATCTCGCGCGCATGGATTCATTGCGCGCATTGGCCTTGCTCGGCAGAGCGCCGTCGCTTGTCGCGGAACATCTGCAGGCGCTCGTTGCTGCAACGGGAAATCTCGAGAGCGCCGCCAGCATCGGCGCGCACGGCGTCGCGGGGGTGGAGCTTCCGCAATCGGCGCGCGCGTTTCTGGCGTCGCCAGATGAAGTAGCGATCGACGCAGATCTCGAATGGATTCGCGCCAGCAACGCAACGCTCATTCCCTGCACTTCGCCGGGCTACCCGCCGTTGCTCGCGTGCACCAGTCGCGCGCCCGCAGTGCTCTACGTGTTGGGTGACGCGAGTGCGCTTCATACGCCGCAGCTGGCCATGGTGGGGTCGCGCAGCCCCACGGCAAGCGGGCGCGACACTGCGCGCGCCTTCGCGGAATTCTTCGCGCGTGCGGGCATCACCATCACGAGCGGCCTTGCGCTGGGCATCGATTCGGCGAGCCATGAAGGCGCGCTACGTGCGCAAGGCAGAACAGTGGCCGTGTGCGGCACCGGGCTCGATGTCGTGTACCCGCGGCAGAATGCCGCCATGGCAAAGCGCATCTGTGAGCGTGGCGCGCTCGTGTCGGAGTTTCCGCCGCGCACACTGCCGATGCCGGCTCACTTTCCGCGGCGGAATCGCATCATCAGCGGTCTTTCTTTCGGGACACTCGTGGTCGAAGCGGCGCACGGCAGCGGCTCGCTCATCACGGCGCAGCATGCGGTGGACCAGGGGCGCGAGGTGTTCGCCATCCCGGGCTCCATCCACAATCCGCTCTCGCGCGGCTGTCATAAATTGATCCACGAGGGGGCCAAGCTCGTGGAGAGCGCCGAAGATGTGCTTTCGGAAGTGCTGAATTTCCTTCAGCCGCAGTCACTTGCGAGTGACAAGCCGCAGCTTGCGAAGGTGGGCGAGGCGGCGCCCGCGTTGGACAAGGAATACGAAATACTGTTAGATGCGCTCGGCTTCGAGCCGGCAAGCATTGATGTTCTGGTCGCGCGCACAGGCATTCCGAGCGAATCGGTTGCATCGATGTTGCTGAGGCTCGAGCTCCAGGGGCGTATCAAACCTCATGCGGGTGGCCGCTATGGCCGCACTCCCAGCTGAAGATTGGCTCAAGAAGACTGGCCCGAAGATGACTGGCAGCGTTCTCGACATTCTGATCTACGTCTTCGATCGCTACATGCTCGATGAGGTGCCCGAGGTGCCTGAACGCGAGGATCTCGCGCGTCAGCTCGAAGGGGCCGGCTTCACGCAGCGTAACGTCGAACGCGCGCTCGACTGGCTCGCAGATCTGGCCTGCGTGCGCGATGCGCTGCCGCTGGAAGGCAGCGGGCCCGCGGTGCGCGTGTTCTGCGAAGGCGAGCTGTCGCGGTTGTCCACGGAATGTCGCGGGTTTTTGTTCACGCTCGAGCGGCTCGGCATTCTCTCGCCGCAGCAGCGCGAAGTGGTCATCGAGCGCATGCTGGCGCTCGACTCCGACGAGCTCGACACGGAGCAACTGAAGTGGGTGGTGCTCATGGTGCTTTCCAGCCAGCCGGATCAGGAACACGCGTTCGCGCGGCTCGAAGATCTCGTCGTCGCGGCACCCACTGGCGTGCCACATTGAATACGGCCGCTTTACGTAATTCCGGACTTCCGCGGCTCGTCCGCGGTTTTTCGTTTTTGGAGGACACTCGCCGGGATGGCTGACAATCTCGTCATCGTCGAATCGCCCGCAAAGGCAAAGACCATCAAGAAGTACCTGGGGAAGGACTTCGAGGTGCTCGCCTCTTACGGCCACGTGCGCGACCTCGTACCCAAGGAGGGCGCGGTCGACCCCGAGTCCGGGTTCGCCATGAAATACCAGGTGCTCGAGAAAAACGCGCGCCACATCGAGGCGATCTCCAGAGCGCTGAAGAAAGCCAGGACGCTCTTCCTCGCGACCGACCCCGATCGCGAAGGCGAAGCCATCGCGTGGCATCTTGCGGAGATCTTGAAAGAGCGCGGCGAGCTGGCGCACAAGAAGATGCATCGCGTGGTGTTCTACGAGATCACCAGGACGGCGGTTCGCGAAGCGGTGGCGCAGCCGCGCGACCTGTCGTTCGACCTCGTGAACGCGCAGCAGGCGCGGCGCGCGCTCGACTATCTCGTCGGCTTCAATCTCTCGCCGCTGCTGTGGAAGAAAGTGCGCCGCGGGCTGTCCGCGGGGCGCGTGCAGAGCCCGGCACTGCGCATGATCTGCGAGCGCGAAGAGGAAATCCTCGCGTTCGTGCCGCAGGAATACTGGACACTCGATGGCGAAGGCGAGCACGGCGCGCAGCGCTTCCCGCTGAAGCTGGTCGAATACCGAGGCACGAAGGTCGAGCAGTTCAGCTTCGTGAACACCGACCAGGCGCACGACGTCGAGAAGAACATCATCGATGCGGCGCGCGCGGCCGGCGCTGCCGGCGGCGACGCGTTGGGCACGCTCAAGGTGTTCAGCATCGATCGCAAGCAGCGTCGCCGTAACCCGGCGCCGCCATTCACCACCTCCACGCTGCAGCAGGAAGCCGCGCGCAAGCTCGGTTTCAACGCCCGGCGCACCATGCGCCTCGCGCAGCAGCTGTATGAAGGCGTGGATATCGGCGATGGCGCCATCGGCCTCATCACCTATATGCGCACCGATTCCGTGAACCTCGCGGACGAGGCCGTGCGCGAGATTCGCGAAACGGCCGCACGGCTCTACGGCCAGGCGGAAGTCGCCGAAGAGCCGCGCGTCTACAAGACCAAGTCGAAGAACGCGCAGGAAGCGCACGAAGCCATTCGCCCCACGTCCGCCGCCATCGTGCCGGCGGATATCGAGAGCAAGCTCGACCCGGACCAGTTCCGCCTGTATTCGCTCATCTGGAAGCGCGCCGTCGCCTCGCAGATGAGCCACGCGGTGTTCGATACCGTGGCCGTCGACATGCTCGCGGGGCCCGATGGCCCGCAGCGTCACATGCTGCGCGCGAACGGCTCCACGCTGGTGAAGGCCGGCTACATGTCCGTGTACCAGGAAGGCGCGGACGACGTGAAGGCGGACGACGACGACCATGTGCTACCGCCCATGAGCGAAGGCGACAAGGTTGCCCTCGCCGCTTTCAAGGCCGCGCAGCATTTCACCGAGCCGCCGCCACGCTACTCCGAAGCGTCGCTGGTGAAAGCGCTGGAAGAGCACGGCATCGGCCGCCCTTCGACCTACGCCACCATCATCTCCACGCTGCAGGATCGCGAGTACGTGGAGATGGACAACCGCCGCTTCATTCCCACGGATATCGGCAAGATCGTCGGCCGCTTCCTCACGCAATACTTCCATCGCTATGTGGAATACGGCTTCACCGCCGCGCTGGAAGACGAGCTCGATGCCGTCTCGCGCGGCGAGGAAGACTGGACGCTGCCGCTGGAGAAGTTCTGGAAGCCCTTCATCAAGGAAGTGGAGCACGTCGAGAAAACCGTCTCGCGCGAGCAGGTGGCCATGGCACGCGAGATCGGCACGCACCCGGAGTCGGGCAAGCCCATGAGCGTGCGCATGGGCCGCTTCGGGCCGTTCGTGCAGATCGGCACGAAGGACGACGAAGAGAAGCCCAAGTTCGCGGGCCTGCGCCCCGGGCAGAAGATGGACAACATCACGCATGAGCAGGCACTCGAGCTGTTCAAGCTGCCGCGCACGATCGGCAAGACCGCCAGCGGCGAAGACGTGGTGACGAACGTTGGCCGCTTCGGCCCGTACATCAAATACGGCGCGAAGTACGTCTCGCTGAAGGAAGACGACCCCTACACGATCGGGCTCGATCGCGCGCTCGAGCTCATCCGCCTGAAGCAGGAGGCGGATGCGAACCGCATCATCGCGGACTTCGGCAGTGACGGCATCCAGGTGCTGAACGGCCGCTTCGGCCCGTACGTCACCAATGGCAAGAAGAACGCCAAGATCCCGAAAGACCGGGATCCCAAGTCGATCACGCTCGAAGAAGCGCGCGTGATGATCGAGCAGGCGCCGGAGCGCGGCACCGGACGGTTCGGTCGCGGCAGGCGCCCCGGCGGGCCTGCGAAAGGCGCAGCTGCGCCGGCCGCGGGCAATGGCGCGGCGAAGGAGTCTGCCGCGAAGCCAGCTGCGCGTGCGCGCAAGGCTGCTTCGGCTGCGAAGCCGGCGGCCGCTGCTGCAAAGACAGCCAAGACGGCTCGCGCATCCGCGCCTCCCACCCCGAAAGGAGTGGCCAACGTGGTGCGCAAGGGTCGCTCGGCGCCGGCCAAAGCACACGCGCGCAAGACAGCGGCGCGCGCTGAACGCGCGGCGGGTGGCAAGGCGCCAGCGAAACGGGCTCGCAGCTAACGCTGACGAGCCCGCCCGGCCATGCCGGGTGAGCGTTGGTGAGAAATTGCCCGGCGTATCCAACGCCGGGCAAATCACCAACCAAGATTATGTTCACATGAAATTCTCATGTGCATTCCCGCCTGCATTGAATAAGTCATGTTGCGGGAGTAATTTTCCGCGCAAGCCAAGAAGCAACACTAAACGCGTCTCGAAACTGCAAGAGGGTCTCTCGCCCCGAAAACGAAACAGTTCGTCGCGCTGAACGATGCGCGTTGCGCAACTGTGCTCCGGGGGGCGTGTCGGCCGGACGCAGGGATTCACCAGCGAGGCTCATCGCTGACAGATCGGGCTTCGGAAGGCCGCACGACAAAAGAAATTGGGAGACACGCAGGATGAAACCGTCAATTCCCGCCGCGCTCGGGTCGATGATCCTGGGCGCCGCGCTCACCGTTTCGGTGGCAGACGCGGCCAGCGTCACACCTCGCTCACTCGCTCTCAACTCAGCCGCCGGCACACTGCGCCTCGACCCCGCGGTGAAAGATGCCCAGGGCTCGGTAAACGTGGTCGTGCAGCTCTCCGGCGCGCCCCTCGCGGCCGCAATGGGCGAGAACGCCTTGCGTGAAGGCGGCGCCATGAACCGCGCGCAGCAGGTTGCGTATTCGAAACAGCTTCGCGCCGGTCAGGATGAAATGGTGGCGAAGGTGGCGGCGCTCGGCGGCAAGGAAACCGGCCGCGTGCACATTGCCTACAACGCCGTGCTGGTCAGCATCGACGCCAGCAAGTTGAGCGCGCTCTCGCAGCTCCCCGGCGTGACGGCCGTGCAGCGCTTGAACGACTACCAGCTCGATCTCAGCGAGACGGTGCCCTACATCGGCGCCGCCGCCGTGCAGGCCGCCGGTGTTACCGGCAAGGGCGTGCGCGTCGCGGTGCTCGACTCGGGCATCGACTACACCCATCGCAATCTCGGTGGCCCCGGCACGGTCGCCGCTTATCAGGGTGCGTGGGGCGCCGATAACGCAGATCCGAAAAACACGATCCCCGACGGCTTCCCCACGGCCAAGGTCATCGCCGGCTACGATTTTGTCGGCGAGTTGTGGACGACGGGTGCCAGAGGCACGCCGGCGCGCACGGAAGACCCGGACCCGATCGACCACGGCGGCCACGGCTCGCACGTGGCCGACATCATCGCGGGCCGCAGCAACGACGGAAAGCACGTTGGCGTAGCGCCCGATGCCTCGTTGATCGCGGTGAAGGTCTGCAGCGCCGTCACCACTTCGTGCAGCGGCGATGCCCTCCTCCTCGCCTTCGACTTCGCGCTCGACCCGAACGGCGACGACGTCCTGGACGATGCCGCCGATGTCATCAACCTCTCGCTCGGCTCCGCCTACGGCCAGAAAGAGGACGCCACCGCGGTAGCGGCCGCCAACGCGGCACGCCTGGGCGTGGTGGTCGTCACCTCGGCGGGCAACAGTAGCGACAAGCCCTACGATGTCGGTTCACCCTCGATGGCGCCGGAGGTGATCTCCGTTGCGCAGACACAGGTGCCGAGCGCGCAAGCGACTCCGCTCGTCATCAACAGCCCTGCAGCGATTGCAGGCACTTACGGCAACACGGCCACGGTGGATTGGGCGCCAATCACCGAGCCCGTCACGGGCGACGTGGTCTACGTTGGCAATACAGGGTGTAACGCCGACACCTACACGGCGAATCCCGCCGGCAAGATCGCGCTCATCGATCGTGGCACCTGCAACGTCAGCGAGAAAGTGGCCAAGGCCAGCGCGGCCGGCGCCACTGCCATTCTCATCGGCAACAACGTGCCCGGCGACGCCGTGTCGTTCTCTAACGGTGGCCAATGCCCGCCACCCACCGGCACGTGCAAGCCGACCATGGTCATCCAGCAGTCGCTGTCGGCAACCATCAAGGCAACCGCTGGTGTCAACGCGACGCTCGCGGTGGACAGGCCCATCGACCTCATCTATGGCATGGCGAGCACGTCATCGCGCGGCCCGAGCGGCAACTACAACCAGATCAAGCCGGACATCGGCGCGCCGGGCGCTTCGATCTCCGCCGAAGTGGGCACGGGCACCGGCGAAACGCCGTTCGGTGGCACCTCCGGCGCGGCACCGATGGTATCGGGCGCTGCCGCCCTGATGCTGGAGGCGTATCCGAACCGCACGCCGTGGGCGATCAAGTCCGTGCTCATGAACACGGCGCACACGGACATCTATACCAATCCGGCGACGCTTCCCGGCGTTCTCGCGCCGATTACGCGCATTGGCGGGGGTGAGGTGCGCGTGGACGAGGCCGTGGCGAGCTCTGTCGCGGCATGGGACGCGGAGCGCCGCACCGGCAGCCTTTCCTTCGGCTATCACAACGTGTCCGACACGAAGGTGCTCGTGCGCAGCGTGAAGGTGCAGAACTACAGCCGGGCGGCGCGCCGCTTCAACGTGAGCAATGAGTTTCGCTACGCCGATGACGCGGCGAGCAACGGTGTGAAGATCTTCGCGCCCAGCAACGTGTTCGTGCCGCCGTTCGGCAGCACCACGTTCGACGTGACGATGAAGATCGACGCGACGAAGCTGCCCATCTGGGGCGTGAACGGCGGCTCGCTTGGTGGCGCGGGCTCGCTGCTGCAGTCCGTGGAGTACGACGGCTACCTGACACTCAAGGATTCCAAAGACTCGATCCACCTCGCGTGGCAGGTGATGCCGCACCGATCCGCGGACCTGCATGCCGTGAATCGCAACGTGCTGCTCCCGCGCCAGGGCTTCGGGCTCCTCGCGCTGGCGAATCTCAGCAAGTCGTTGCCGGCGGCGTTCGACATCTTCGCGCTCACGGGCACGAGCCCGCGCCTGCCACGGTCGGTATATGAAGAGGCCGCGGGCCAGGAGATCACGCTGCACGACATCGCGGCGGTGGGTGTACGCGTCGATGGCCCGTACATCCAGTTCGGCGTCAACCTGTACGGGCGCAAGGCGCACCCGGCGTATCCGCGCGGTATCGAGGTCGACGTCGACATCAACAAGGATGGCACGCCCGACTACGCGATCTACACCGAGGAGATCGGCGGCTTCGACACGTCAGGGCAGACGGGCGTCACGGTGCTCAACCTGGCGACCGGCGCAGCGGCAATCAAGTACTACGTTGACGCGGATCTCAACTCAGGCAACATCATTCTCACGGCGGAGCTCGCACAGCTCGGCCTGTCTGACGGGTCGCAGATCTCGTTCGACACGTACGCATACGACAGCTACTTCACCGGGTTCGCGAGCGATCTGGTGAAGGGCAGCGTGTATACGATTGGCCAGCCGCGCTACAAGATCGATCCGAATGCTCAGTTGCCGCTGGATGGCGTGCCGCCCCGCAGTGGCTTGCTGCTCAAGGTGCTCGGCGTGCCGGGTGGCGACACCGCGTCGCCGTCTCAGACGGGCTTCCTGTTGATGTACCGCGACGCCGCGGACGAAGCTCAGGCCGTGAACGTGCAGTCGATCGGCAGGAAATAAGATCGGCCGATACCGGGCCCGCGGCAGCTTGCGGCTGCCGCGGGCCGTTTTGTCTTCAGCGAGCGGGTTTCATTTCAGCGCGCCGTTCTCCAGCGGGCGCCGCGGCGTGCCTTCGCAGAGCCGGAAGTAGCCACGCTCCGAGGCGTGATATGCGTAGCGGCGACCATTGACCTCGAATTCCACGCGATAGCCCGGCACGAGGGCTTGCGTGACCATCTCTCCCGGTTTCGCGCAGCCGAGCCCACCGTTCGGCCAGGTCACGGCCTGTGCGCTCACGAGCTTCACGTCCGCGGCGGCCACGCTTTGCTCTTTAGCGAGGTCCGCGCGCAGGTTCTCGACTACGCTCGCCGGCACCTCCCCGGCAACGGGCTGCGCTGAAGACTCCTGCGCAGGCGGCACCCGAACCGGCTTGTGGGATGAGGGCAGCGGCGACTCCGCCGAGACCGAGCATGCCGAGACGAGAACCGCACCGAGCAGGCCCAACGAGGCAGGTAAGCGGGTCATGGTGCGGCTCCTCTATCATTCGCCACCTTGAACAACGGCACACGCCGCCGAAGCGGGTCATGAAGTATCGCCACAGTTATCACGCGGGCAACTTTGCAGACGTCCACAAGCATGTGACGCTGCTCGCGTTGCTGGCGGCTCTCGCCCGCAAGGACAAGGGCTTCCTGTATTTCGAAACGCATGCCGGCTCCGGCGAGTATGCGGCTTCGGACGAAGCGGATGCCGGAATCTCACGCATCGGCACCGCCACGTTTCAGGCGCAAGAGCTGCGGCGCTACTTGACGTCCATTGCGGCGTTCCGCAAATCCAGGGGCAGCACACGCTCTTACCCGGGCTCGCCCGTGCTTGCCGCGCACGAGCTGCGCGCCCAGGACCGCGGCATCGCCGTGGAGATCCAGCCCCCGGAAGCGCGCGCACTGGAGCGCGCCCTGGGGCCGGGCTCCCCCATGCGGGTGGAGACCGGTGATGGCTTCCAACGGCTGCGCGCGCACCTGCCGCCGCCGGAACGGCGTGGCCTCGTGCTGATGGACCCGCCGTACGAGGAGACACGCCAGGATTTCGAGCGTGTGACGGCCGCAATCGTCGACGGATTGCGCCGGTTCGACAGCGGCGTGTTCTGCGCGTGGTATCCCATCAAGGAAGAGCGCGACGGAGCGTCGTGGAAGGCGGGGCTCACGCGCGCGCTGAACCGCGAGGTGCTGTTCAGCGAGCTGTGGATCTATCCGCGTGACTCGCGCGTGGGCCTGAATGGCTCGGGCCTCGCCATCGTGAACCCGCCGTACCAGATCGAAGAGCGCATGAAGGTGTGGTTGCCGGAACTGCACGCCGCCCTGGACAGCGCGCGAGCCGGGGGATGCGCAGTGGAGCTGGCCGGGGCGGATATTCCGCGCTGAAACGCCAGCGAACGACCGACGCTGCGCGCGGAAGGCTCGGCGCCCGCGCAATCAGGCGCCGGTTTCAGGTGGCAGCGAATGCACGGCGCGGCGGATTCCTCGCCGGCATACCGTTCCATGTCGACATCCGAGCGGCTCAGCACGGCGATGCTGCCGCTCCCCGAGTCTGGGATGATCAGGCCCTTGTAGCCGCTACCATCGAAGCGCTCCGGCGATTTCACGTGCTCGTCGGGCAGGATCATCACCGTGGCGGTGCCATGCTCGGTGCGCACAATGAAGTGCGGCACGAGGCGGCCTCGCAGGAAGCACGTGCGCACGAACACGATGCTGGGGTTGATGGGGTCGAGCCGCAGGCCCGACCGCTCCATCACGTCTCTCACGGCGCTCTCGTCCACCGCGGCGTTGAGCGGCTGATCGATGGGTTCGCTGATGACGTGCGAAACCACATCCGCGGCGAGCGAATGGCGCGGCAGCGCGCCCCACATCGCCAGCACCACCGCCACCGCAAGCAGAACGCTCGCGGCGAGAGCCCACTGACGAACGCCGGAATAGGCTGGCGTCATCGCGCTGGTGCGCGAGCCCTGCGCCCCGGCATCGAAACCCGCGAGCCTGGGCGATGTGCTCACACGCGGGCGCGCCGCCGTACTGGCTGCCGCGCTGTCCGCCGCACCGACGGCCGTGCCTTGACCCAACGCCTCCATGTCGATCATCAGGGCGCGGCGGATCGCGTCGTCGAGCCGCAGCATCTCGCGCCGGAATTGCGCGCACGGCGCGCACTCGCGCAGGTGGGCCTCGAGCTGCGGGCTCGAGACGCCCGGGTCGGCGCCGAGGGAAAGATGGACGTCCGCGCAGTTCATGGCGTGCTCTGGATCGACTTGCCCGGGCCCGGCTCGCATTCGAGCCCGGGGGTCAGGCCATAGATCTCGCGCAGACGGTTCCGCGCGCGGAACAGCCGTGTCAGCACGGCAGGAATCGACAAATTCATCTCCTTCGCAATCTCGGCAGTGGAATAGCCGCCGAGCACCTGCATGACGAGTGGCTCGCGGTAGTCGTCCGGCAGCCGCAATATCGCGCGGCGCAGATCGAGCAGCTCGCCCTCGCCCGTGCGGGCGAGCGCGATGTCCTCACGCGCCACGATTTCGCTTACATCCACCGTGATGAGCCTCTTGCGCTCGTAGAGGCGCGCGTGCTCGCGGCGAACGATCGTGAGCAACCAATGGCGCACGGCCGCTGCATCCTTGAGCTCCGATCGCGCACGCCACGCCCGCAGCATGGCTTCCTGTACAACATCTTCAGCAACCGACCGATCGCGTGCCAGCCAGTACGCGAAGCGCACCAGCTCGGGACGCACGGACTCGAGAAGCTGGCCGAATGCATCTCCCAGGCGCTCTCCACTCTCGTCAGGACGTGATTGAATCATGTATAAGACCGGCCTCTCCCGACGCACATTGCCATGAACGCAGCTCATTTGCAGGGCCACCTCGCGCCGGCCTCCACCGCCTCCCGCGCCGTGCGCCAGGCGCCTGATGCGCACTGCATTTTCATTTTCCGGCGCGCCCCGTGAGTGCCCCGCCGGATCAATACGGCGTCATCGGTCACCCGGTGGCGCATAGCTGGTCGCCGTTCATCCACGGCATGTTCGCGCGCCAGACGGGCGAATCGCTCGTCTACCGCCTGCACGACGTGCTGCCACAAGACTTCCGCGCCTACGTGCTCGATTTCTTCTCCCGCGGCGGGCGCGGCCTCAATGTGACCGTTCCGCACAAGGTCGCCGCTGCTGAGCTCGCGAACGAACTCACGCCGCGCGCCGAGCGCGCCGCCGCCGTGAACACGCTCGCCGTCCAGCGGGACAATCGCGTGCTTGGGGACAACACAGACGGCGCCGGCCTCGTGCACGACCTCCGCGACAACCTCAGCGTGAATTTCGCGGGCCGCCGCGTGCTCATCGTGGGCGCGGGCGGCGCCACGCGCGGCGTTGTGGCGCCACTGCTGGTGCTGCGTCCGGCCGAGCTCGTCATCGCCAACCGAACTGCCGATCGCGCGCACGCCCTCGCCAACGACTTCAACGACCTCGGCGACGTACACGGTTGCGGGTTCGACGGGCTCGGCGAGCACCCATATGACATCGTGATCAACGCCACCTCTGCGAGCCTCGCCGGCCAGGTGCCGGCCATCCCGCCCACGGTGATCGGCCCCGACTCGCTCTGTTACGACTTGGCATACGGCAAGGGCGACACACCCTTCCAGAAATGGGCGCGCGAACACGGCTGCACCCGCGCGATCCAGGGCTGGGGAATGCTGGTGGAACAAGCGGCCGAGTCGTTCCAGCTGTGGCGAGGCGTGCGCCCGCAAACCGCGCCGATACTGGAAGCCTTGCGCGAGCGCGCGACGGCCTGAAGGCGCCGCTCATCTCATCGTGACGAATTCTTCGGCGCTGGTCGGGTGAATGGCGACGGTGTCGTCGAAATCCTGCTTCGTGGCGCCCATGCGAACGGCAACCGCGAACCCCTGAAGCATCTCGTCCGCGCCCCAGCCGATGACATGCGCACCGACGATGCGCCGGTTCTCACCCGTGGTGATGAGCTTCATCTCCGCCCGCACCTTGCGCGTGGTCAGGGCGTGATACAGCGGCACGAAGCCTGTAACAAACACCTCGACATCGTCGCCATACCTGGTCGCGCGCCGCCGCCTCGCTCAGCCCCACCGTGCCAATGGGCGGGTGGCTGAAAATGACCGTGGGAATGTTGTCGTAGTCGAGATAGCGGTCGGACTGGCCGCCGAACAACCGATCGCTCAACCGGCGACCCGCGGCGATGGCCACCGGCGTAAGCGGCGCCCGCCCCGTGACATCGCCGATGGCGTAGACGCCGTCGACGTTCGTCGCCTGGTACTTGTCCGCCTCGATGAAGCCGGACGCGTCCAGGCGCACCCCGGCCGCCTCGAGCCCAAGCTCTTCCACGCGCGGCTCGCGCCCTATGGCCCACAGCACGCAGTCCGCGGGTGGCAGCCGCCGCCCGTTGGTGAGCACAAGCTCCAGCTCGCCCGTGGCCGTGCGCTCCAACGACTGCGGACAGGCATTGGCGACCACGTCCATGCCATCGTCACGCATGGCCTCGAGCAGGCCCGCGCTCAGCATGGCGTCGAAGCTCCTGAGCACGGTCTCGCCCCGGATGGCGAGCGTGACCTTCGAGCCCAGCCCGGCGAACATGCCGCCCAGCTCGACTGACACATAGCCGCTGCCCACCACGATCACCCGGCGCGGCCGCTCCCGAAGCTCGAAGAAGCCATCGGACGTAATGCCAAGCTCGGCGCCCTGGATGGCCGGCGCCATGGGCCGCCCCCCGGTGGCCACCACGATGTGGCGCGCCGAGACGGTGCGCCCGCCGACCGCCAGCTCGTGCGGGCCGGTGAAGCGGGCGACCCCGCGCACCAGCTCAACCTTGTCGTTCACGAGGTTACGCTCGTAGATGCCGTTCAGGCGCTCCACATAGGCGTCGCGCTTCGTCTTGAGCGTGTGCCAATCGTGGCCTTCCACCTGCACGGCGAAGCCGTAGTCCGGCGCATCCCGTAGCGCGTCCGCGACGTGCGCCGCGTTCCACATCACCTTCTTGGGGACACAGCCCACGTTGACGCAGGTGCCGCCCAGCCGGCCGGACTCCACCACCACGGCCCGCGCGCCAAATGTCGCTGCGCGCCGGGCACACGCCAGCCCGCCACTTCCGCCGCCAATCACCGCCAGATCGTAGTCGTGTTTTATCATGGGCTGCGCCCAGGACTTACGGCGTTGTTCGAGGACGAATGCCGTCCGGATGGCGGCGCGAAGCGCCGGTAAGAAAGCTCTTTCATCTGCCCCTCACGCAATGGTCGCGGCGTCATGTTACATGCGGGCCCGCTGGACCGATTAGAATGCCACGGTCCTCAGACAGTCGAGGCTCCATGGAAAACCCACTGCTCGCGCAATCCTCGCTTCCGGCCTTTGCGTTCATCCGCCCGGAGCACGTCGAGCCGGCGGTGCGCGAAGTGCTCGCCGCCAGCCGGGCGCGCATCGACGAGCTTGCCGCGCTCGGCGCGCCCTCGTTCCGCGAGGTTGTCGAGCCGCTCGAGGAGCTGCACCACCGGGTCTCCAGGGTGTGGTCGCCAGTGAACCATCTCAACGCGGTGCTCAATTCCGAGGCACTGCGCGCCAGTTACAACGCGTGCCTGCCGCTGCTCTGCGCGTACCAGACCGATCTTGCGCAGAGCGAGCCACTCTACCGCGCCTACGAAGGCATCTCGAAGCGTGAAGGCCCGGAGCTGGGGCCGGTGGAGCGCCGCGTGGTGGAGCACGCGCTGCGCGACTTCCGCCTCGCCGGCGTCGGGCTCGATGCGCAACGCAAGCGCCGCTTCAAGACCGTGATGCTGGAGCTGACCCAGCTGCAGGCGAAGTTCGAAGAGAACGTGCTCGATGCCACCAATGGCTGGACGCATCACGTCACGAATGCCGGGCACCTGCGCGGCCTGAACGAGACCATCGTGGAGCAAGCGCGCAAGCGCGCGCTCGAGAAGCACCTGGAAGGCTGGCTGCTCACGCTGGACCAGCCAACGTACGTGGCCGTGGTGACAGATGCGGAGCACGAGCCGCTGCGCCGCGCGGTGTACGAGGCCTGGACCACGCGTGCATCGGACCGTGGCGCGAACCCCGACCGCTGGGACAACTCACAGGTGATGGAGAACATCCTCGAGCTGCGCCACGAAGCGGCGCGGCTGCTGGAGTTCTCAAACTATGCGGACTACGCGCTGGCCACGCGCATGGCGCGCACGGTGGATGAAGTCATCACCTTCCTGCGCGAGCTGGCGAAGTCCGCTCGCGACGCCGCGCGCAAGGAGTTTGCAGAGCTCGAAGCCTTCGCAGGCCGCAAGCTCAACGCGTGGGACGTGGGCTTCTACGCGGAGCGCATGCAGCGCGAGCGCTATTCGATCTCGCAGGAACAGTTGCGGCCGTACTTCCCGCTGCCGCACGTGCTGAACGGGCTGTTCCAGACCGCCGAGCGCCTGTTCGACCTGCGCATCAAGGAACACAAGGAAGCCCCGGTCTGGCACCCGGACGTGCGTTTCTTCGACATCCGGACGAGCGCCGGGCACCCCGTCGGCAGTTTCTATCTCGACGCCTACGCGCGCCCGAACAAGCGCAGTGGCGCGTGGATGGACGAGTGCGTGGGCCGCAAGAAGCTCGCCTCGGGAGCTGCGCTGCCGGTGGCCTATCTCGTCTGCAACGTGCTGCCACCGAATGCCGGCCAGCCGGCGCTGCTCACGCACGACGACGTCGTCACGCTATTCCATGAGTTCGGCCACGGCCTGCACCACCTGCTCACGCAGGTGGACTACCCGACTCTCGCCGGCATCAACGGCGTGGCCTGGGACGCGGTAGAGCTGCCCAGCCAGTTCCTGGAGAACTACGCCTGGCACCCCGACGTGCTGCAGAGAATCTCGAAGCACGTGCACACCGGCGCAACGCTGCCGGAAGGCATGCAGGCACAGCTCATCGCCACCCGCAGTTTCCACGCCGGCCTGCAAACGATGCGGCAGCTGGAGTTCGCACTGTTCGACTTCCGCATCCACGCGGAATACGACCCCGCGAAGGGCGCGCGCATCGCCGAGACGCTGGCGGAAGTGCGGCGCGAAGTGGCCGTGGTGCCGGTGCCGAGTGGAACCGCTTCCCCAACAGCTTCGGGCACATCTTCGCGGGCGGCTACGCGGCCGGCTACTACAGCTACAAGTGGGCCGAAGTGCTGGCGGCCGACGCATTCTCCGCTTTCGAGGAGACGGGCGTGTTCGACCACGCCACCGCCAACCGCTTTCTCGACTCCATTCTCGTGCGCGGCGGCAGCCGTGACGCGCTCGATGCGTTCGTGGAATTCCGCGGTCGCCGGCCGGATGTGCGTGCGCTGCTGAAGCAGCACGGCATCGCCGCCCCCGACGATCAGGCGGCTTGAGTCACTTGCGCCGATCTACCGCGGTTGCCGTGGCATGCGCGCTGCTCGCTTGCGGCGCGGCTGTGGCTCAAACCGAGACCCACGAGACCCTCTACGTCATCGAGCAAGTCGTCGTCAGTGTGAATGCCACCGCCGACGGCTCGGGCGATCGCATCGGTCAGATTCACAGCGGCGATCGCGTGGAAGTGCTGGAACGCGAGGGCGACCAGTCACACGTGCGCCTGGCGTCCGGTGAGGAAGGCTGGGTGCGTTCGTCGTACCTCTCCGCGAGCCCGCCGCTTCGCGAGCAGCTGAAGACGCGAACCGCAGAGCTGGAGAAGCTCCGCCAGGAAAACACGAAACTCGAAGCGGACCTGGCGAGCGCGCGCAAAGCAGCCAGCGCGGCAGGTACTGCAAGCGCCGCAGCCACCCTGAGCGCCGCAAGCCAGGCGGAGCCGCCCGCCACCGCCAGCGCGGTCGCGCCCGCCGCGGCAGAGCCCATGCCGCCGGAAGCCCCATCTGGCGATTCGGATCGACCGATCCCCGCGTTGTTCTCAGCCGGGAGCATCGTGCCCTCACGCCCGTCGTGGGTTCTCGCGCTCGTCGGCGGCGTCGCCGCGCTCGTCATCGGCTTCGTGCTCGGGTGGCGCATGCTCGACCGGCGCATCCGCGCGAAGTACGGCGGGCTGCGCATCTACTAGCCCTCACCAACCGGGAAACACGCCGTGACCTCGATTGCCACGTGGAACGTGAACTCCCTGCGCGTGCGCATGCCGCACGTGCTTGCATGGCTGGAGAAGACGCGCGTCGACGTGCTGGCCATGCAGGAAACCAAGCTCGTCGACCCGGACTTCCCGCGCGCCGAGCTCGAGGGCCTCGGCTACAACGTGCACTTCTGCGGTCAGAAGACCTACAACGGCGTCGCCGTGCTGTCGCGCTGGCCGTGCAGCGATGTCATCACGGATATCCCGAACTTCGACGACCCGCCCCGCCGCGTGCTCGCCGTCACCACCAACGGCTGGCGCGTCATCAACCTCTACGTGCCGAACGGCCAGGCCGTGGGCTCCGGGAAATTCGAATACAAGCTGCGCTGGCTGGCGGCGCTGCGCGAGTGGCTCGCCGCCGAGGCGAAGGCGCACGAGAAGCTCGTCGTGCTCGGTGATTTCAATATCGCCCCGGAAGATCGGGATGTGCACGACCCGGCGGCCTGGGTGGGCTCGGTGCACGTGAGCGAGCCGGAGCGCCAGGCGCTGCGAGATGTCATCTCGATCGGGCTGGTCGATGTCTTCCGGCAGTTCGAGCAGCCCGAGAAGACCTACAGCTGGTGGGACTACCGGATGTTCGCGTTCCGGCGCAACCACGGCCTGCGCATCGATCTCATCCTCGCAAGCCAGGCGAGCGCCGCGGCATGTGCCTCCTGCACCGTCGACAAGGAGCCCCGCACCCTGGAGCGCCCCTCGGACCACGCGCCGGTGGTCGCAAATTTCGTCGCATAGGTAGCTCCCCGGACGGTGCGCGGACCGGCCGCCGGATGCCCCAAAGTGTGCGTTGCTTCGCAGGTTCCCCGCCGGGCCCGGCCTAGACTTTCGGGTCTCGCAACGGGGATTTGCGCGCCATTCGTCGCGCACCCTTCCGGCCACAAAATGACAAGCGCACGGCGCAACGACTACGACGTAACCAACACCGTACAGGTGAGCTCCACGAATGCGGTTCATGCGGCGGTCGACGCGCTGGTGCGTGCGGCGTGGCCCGATGCCCCGCACGGCGAGCTCGCCAGCGCGTTCGAGCATTTCGAACAGGTGTTTGCCGGCCGTTTCCCCGGCTACTTCGGCGTGGATACGGTCTATCACGACCGCCAGCACACCCTCGACATCACCCTGGCGCTGGCCCGCATGCTCGTCGGCTACGAGCGGCAGGTGGAGCCGGGCATGCGCCTGGGCGGCGAGCGCGCGGTGCTCGGCCTCGTGGTGGCGCTGTTCCACGATGTCGGATATCTCCGTCGCGTCGGCAAGGACGAAGCTTCACGCAATGGCGCGGAGTTCACCCGCACGCACGTGTCGCGTGGCGCGCGGTTCCTGAACGAATACCTGCCGAATACGACGCTCGCCTCGTGGTCGCCGATTGCCTGCGAGATCGTGCATTACACGGGCTACGAAGTGCCCATCGCCAGGATCAATGTCGCCGACCCGCGTGACGTGAAGCTCGGCCACATGATCGGCACGGCCGACATGATCGCGCAGATGTCCGACCGCTGTTATCTCGAGAAATGTCGCGACCGGCTGTACGCCGAGTTCGTGCTGGGCGGTGTCGCGCTGCCCATGGCGATCAACGGCGGGCGCCAGGTGAAATACGCCTCGGGGCTCGACCTGCTGCGGCAAACGCCCGAGTTCGTTGCCGAAGTGCGCAGCAAGCGGCTCGATGGCGAGTTTGGCGCGGCCTACCGCTATCTCGATATCCTGTTCGGTGGGGAAAACCCCTACGTCGAGGCCATCGATCGCAACCTCGAATTCCTGCGGCAGATTCTGCGCAGCGAGAACTGGCGCCTGCTGCGCCGGAACCCGCCCATCTTCGCGGCCACCGCCGATCCGATGACCACGATGCGCGGGCTGATGCTGGGCTACATCAAGAAGGCCTGGACGAACCGGTAGGCCGGGCTGGGTTGCCGTGTGAGCGGCGAGCCCGCCGGCCATCGCAATCTTCTACGGCGCGTCGACCGACGCCACGTACTGGTCATGAATCTCGGGTAATCGCGCCAGCACGATGTCACGGCCGGCGAGCTCGCTGCCCTCGATGGCTTGCCTCAGCACGTCCAGCGTCAGGGCTTGCAGCGCGGGCCCCGCAATCGGGGCATAGCTCAGGTGCCAGGGCTCGGGCTGCACGCCGCCGCGGTCGGTGGTGTAGGGCCGGAAGAACCCGTGATCGCCGAGGTTCGCCGCCAACCATTCGTTGAGGCGTACGAATGGCCCCGTGCCCGTGAATTCCTCCACCGTGAGCTGCGGGCGATAGTCGGGCGGTACCGCTGCCCGGTCGATGACATCGAAATCGGTGCCCCAGTGGTGACGGCTCGCGCCGGGCAGCGCTGACCAGATGAGGATCGAGCTCACGCGCGCGGGCGCATCCAGCCTGGCGACGTCGAGTGGCTTGCCGCCACGATCGAGAAGCGGACGCTCACCGTGGAATTTGCCGTTCCAGATGCCGGCCTGCCGATTGAAATCGCGGAAGCCCGAGATCACGACGAGATCGATGCCGGCCGCGGCGGAAGCTGCGCGCAGGGCGTTCAGCGGCGCGATCACATCTGCATGCAGCCGGGTCTGGAAACCGGGCACTTCGCGCACGTGGGTGGACGCGCGGCCGGTGAGCTCGAGCGGGTGCAACGGGGTCATGCGCAACTGGCAGCCATTTTCCCGAGTATTCCAGTTTGTCGTCGCTCGTGAGCGACGGAAATGACTCATTATTCAGGTGGCCTAACGCGGCGGGGCGGGGGTACTATCGGCCGCAGAATCAAACGGGATCGCCGGGACATCAGCCCATCCGGCGCGTAGCTTGAACATCGCCAGCCTCAAACTAAAGTACGCCGGAGCCGCGTTCGCGGCCGTGCTCATCGGCACGCTCCTCGTCATGGCCATGCTGGCCTGGCAGCAGCGGGCGGGCACGCGTCAGGTGGCCGAGCTCGCCACAGGCTTCACCACCGGCCAGGTCAACGTGGAAGTGCAGGCGCGGGCCAATGCCACGGCACGCCACGCGGCCGAGGCAGCCGCGCCGCTCATGGCGCGCGGCGACAGCGAAGCGCTCGCCCGGCGCATGCAGGGTTTCGCCGAAGACGAGACGCTTTCCGCGCTCACCGTGCGCGACACCGCAGGCAATGTGCTCTTTCAGTGGCGCCGTGAAGAAAAGGGCGCGGGCACCGGCGCGGCTGCCGCCGCGAAGGAGCATCAGGCCGTCGAGCCCATCCGCGCGATGGTCGAGAGCATCCCGGGCGCGGCCACGCCGAAGACGCTCGGCGAGATGCGGGTGGTGCTCACGCAGGCCATTCCCGCAGGCGGCGCCGGGCTCACCGAGCGCATCAACGCGCTGAGCCGCAACGAGCTGATTCGGGCGCTTTCCATGGCCGGCGGCCTCGCCGTTCTCGGCGCGCTCGGTGGCGCACTGCTCGGCTGGCGCGCCGGCCGCAAGATCGAGCAGCCCATTTCCGCGCTCATCCGCAGCGCCGACCGCATTGGCCAGGGCGACTACACGCGCCAGCTCGACGTCATCCGCCGGGACGAGATCGGCGAGCTGCAGCAGGCGCTGGAGCGCATGCGCGGCAAGCTGCGCCAGAGCACCATCAACAAGAACTATCTCACCAGCGTCCTCAACAGCATGACGGACGCGGTGTTCGTCACCTCGCCCGACGGCGTCATCAAGACGGCCAACACCGCCGCATGCAAGCTGCTCGGCTATGGCGAAGAAGAGATTCTCGGCCGCAGCATCGCTGCCATTCTCGACGAGCGCGAGCGCGCAGACTTCGACCTGTTGCAGGCCGCGCAGGAAACGCGCGAGACGGTGGTTCGCACGCGCGCCGCGCAGACTATCCCCGTGTCGCTCACGGGCTCGCAGATCGCGAGCGACGACCCGCAGTTCCAGGGCAGCATCTTCGTCGCCCGCAACATTACGGATCGAAAACGCGCCGAGCGCCGCATCCGCTACCTCGCCCGGTACGACGCGCTCACCAAGGTGCCGAACCGCATGCAGTTCCACCACCTGCTGCAACAGGCCATCGCGCGTGGCCTGCGCAGCGGGCAGTCCGTGGCGCTGCTCTACCTCGACATGGATCGCTTCAAGGAAGTGAACGACACGTTCGGTCACAGCTCCGGCGATCGCGTGCTCGAAGTGCTGGCGGAGCGCCTCACGCGCGCGCTGCCGAAAGACACCGTCATCGGCCGCCTCGCCGGCGACGAGTTCGCGCTGTTCGTCGATGGCCTGCCGGCGGAGTCGGACAACCGCGGGCCCGATCGCGCATCTGGCGCGTTCCATCCTCAGCGACGTGTCGCGCGCGTTCCAGCTCAACCAGCACGAAGTGTTTCTGACGTCGAGCATCGGCATCGCATTCTGTCCGCGCGATGCGGAGAACGTCATCGACCTCATCCGCAACGCCGACGCGGCCATGTACTACTCCAAGCAGAATGGCGGCAACACGTTCGCCTTCTATTCTCCGGAGATGAACGCGGCGGCCGTCGAGCGGCTCATGCTCAAGAGCAAGCTGCGCCGCGCACTGGAGCGCGACGAGCTCGTGATCCGCTACCAGCCGAAGGTCGACCTGCGCAGCGGCCGCATCATCGGTGCCGAGGCGCTGCTGCGCTGGCGGCTGCCGGGCCACGGCGACATTCCGCCGGGCCATTTCATTCCGCTCGCGGAAGAGACCAACCTCATTCTCGACATCGGCGAGTGGGTGCTGAACCGCGTGTGTCTGGACTACCGGCACATGCAGGGCGAAGTGGGCGACCCCGGCCGCATCTCGCTGAACCTCTCGCTGAAGCAGCTGCGGCAGGCGAGCTTCATCCTTCGTTGCCGCTCGGTGTTCCGCCGCCACGGCGTGTCACCCACTTCGTTCGAGCTCGAGATCACCGAGACCACGCTGATGGCAGACGCCAAGCGCACCGTGCGCCTGCTCGATGAGCTGTATGCCATGGGCCTGCATCTGTCGATCGACGATTTCGGCACCGGCTACTCCTCTCTGTCCGCGCTTCAGCAGTTCCCCATCGGCACACTGAAAATCGACCAGTCCTTCGTGCGTGACGTCAGCGAAGACGCGGGAGATGCCACCATCGTGCGCACCATCATCGACATGGGACGGAGCCTGGGGATGGATGTGGTCGCCGAAGGGGTCGAATCGCAGCGTCACCTCGAATTCCTGCTCCGGCACCACTGCCACTACGCACAGGGTCGGCTGTTTGGCGAGCCCTGCACCAGCGAAGAACTGCAGGCGCTGCTTGCAAGGCAGGCCAGCGGCACGCCGCCGTTTGCGCACCTGACGGCACCCGTGCTGACGGGTGCCGAATCGCTCAGTAGTCGCTCCGCCTAATGCACCGGAACGGGTCGAGGCGAAAGCAGCAGGCAATCGTTCAAAACGGTCGATGTCTGCTCCCCCACTGATACCGGACGAACCGGCTCTCATCGATGCACCTGCGCCGTCCGTGCGCCAGCCGCCTCGTCGTCGGTGGCGGCGCCTCGTCTGGATTGTCTTGCTGGGCGCATGGGCCGGCACCGCGCTCTGGCACACGAACAAGCCCCTGCCCCAGGGCACTCATGTAAAGAGCGAATGGCTGGCTTCGCCGGCCGCGAACGTCTCGTTCATTGCAGACATCACCACGGCGGACGCCTATGGCCGCGCGGTGATGAGCCAGGCCATCTTCGACCAGGTGCTCGGCATCGTGCGCGGCGCGCAGCGCTTTCTGGTAATCGACTACTTTCTCTTCAACGCGCATCGTGGCGCGGCCAGCGCAGGCGCGCCGGCGCGGGCACTGTCGAGCGAGCTGCGCGACGCGCTCATCGAGCAGAAAGCGCAGCGGCCCGACCTGCGCGTGCTGTTCATCACCGACCCCATCAACAACGTCTACGGCGGCGACCCGTCGGGCGACCTGGCGCTGCTGCGCGACGCCGGCATCGACGTCGTGGTGACAGATCTCGACCGGCTGCGCGATTCCAACTTCATCTACTCGAGCTTCTGGCGACTTGCACTCTCCTGGTGGAGCGGTGGCGGCCCGGCAGGAAACCAGGATGCCGGCTGGCTGCCGAATCCCCTGGATGAGGAGTCACAGGAAGTCACCTTCGGCTCCTGGGCGCGGCTTGCGAACTTCAAAGCCAACCATCGCAAGGTGATCATCGGCGACGATGGCCGCGGCGGGCTCGTGGGCATCGTCGCGAGCGCGAATCCGCACGACGGCAGCAGCGCGCACTCGAACGTGGCCGCCCGCATAGCCGGGCCCGCGCTCGCGCCGCTGCTGGCGAGCGAGATGGAAGT
The DNA here is from genome assembly GCA_963837755.1 of uncultured Gammaproteobacteria bacterium. Classification (GTDB taxonomy): domain Bacteria; phylum Pseudomonadota; class Gammaproteobacteria; order Steroidobacterales; family Steroidobacteraceae; genus JADGHX01. The sequence continues at coordinate 735,497 of CAWIOP010000001.1, forward strand.
GGCGCGCTTCTCGGGCTGGCAAGGCGTGATCGCCGTGGAGCCCCCGCGCGGTTCGCTACCAGCCAACGATTCCACCGCGCTCGTCGGCGGCCAGATCGTGCGCACGCAGGTGCTCACTGAAGGCGCCATCCGCGAGGCCATTGTCGAGCGCATCGACTCCGCCGTGCGCGGCGAGTCTGTCGACATCGCCATGTTCTATATCTCAGACCGCAACGTCATCGACTCGCTGCTGGCTGCCGCGCGGCGCGGCGTGAACGTGCGACTGCATCCTCGACCCCAACAAGGACGCGTTCGGGCGCCAGAAAAACGGCATTCCGAATCGTCCGGTGGCGAGCGAGCTGCTGGCGGCAAGCGACGGCGCCATACACGTTCGCTGGTACCGCACGCACGGCGAGCAGTTCCACACCAAGCTCATCATGGTCTACGGCGTAGATCGTCTGTGGATGTCGCTGGGCTCCGCCAACCTGACGCGGCGCAACATCGGCGATTACAACCTCGAAGCGAACCTCGCCATCGAGACCGCGCGCGCGTCACCGCTCGGCACGCAGGTGCTGGACTACTTCGACACGCTGTGGAGCAACCGGGCGGGGCTTGGCATCGAATACACCGCGGACTTCGGTGTATACGCGGACCCCGCGCAGCGTAACTACTGGCTCTACCGTGTCATGGAGTCGACGGGGTTGTCGACGTTCTGACGGCCGCGGCGCTTCGTTCTGCCATGGTCGCAAGCGCGAGGTTCGCCGCCTTTTCGAACGCGGCAACGACCTCGCTCATGCGGTTGGCCCCCGCATCCGCCACGCCTTCTGCCACGAAACTGGTGAGCAGCTCGCGCCCCAGGCGCCGTGCAACGGTGCAGTCGAGCGTGACATGCACCGTCGGCGCGTCGCCGCTGCCCGTGTAGTCCGCTTCGAAGCGGCGGATGTTGATCTGGAGCAGATAGTCCGAGGAGAAGGGGCTCGGCGCGTCGTGTACGGCCGCCCAGTTGCCGCTCGCGCGCAGCGTGTCGATAGCCAGGGCCTCCACCACGTCCGGAAGCGTGCGCTGCCCAGCGGCTGCCGGCGTAGCGATCCAGGCGGTGATCGGACCGCACGAGCGTGATCAGCTCTGTGGCCAGCCCGGGGTCGGCCTGCGGGCGCAGCACCTGCACCGTGGGCAGTGTCTGGCCTGACGGGCGCCGCATTACTGGTTGCGCTGCTCGTGGAGCTATCGGCAGCGGCGCGCAGCACGTATACCTGCACTGGCGGGGCTTCGCTGCTCAGCAGGCTGGAACAGCCGGCGACCGTCAGCACCATCGACATCAGGATGAAGCGGATCATCGGGGAATCTCGACTCCCTGCGGGGGCGGCTGGTAGAGAAGCTGCGACGGATCGTCACGCAGGCTGCGCGAGAGATCGTGGAATTCGCGCGCGGCCGAACGGCCTTCACGCAGGAGGCGTTCGAGCTCGGGCAGGCCATCGCGCGTGAACGCGCGGATGTCCTGGCGGTTCTCCTCGACGAGCTTGTCGAGCCGATTGCTGGCGTTGGCGAGATTCTCCGCCACCGTGCGCACGCGGCTCATGGCGGCGACCACCTCCGGACCGGCAGTGCCGAGGACGCTGTTCGCCTGCTGCCGCCACCGAGCGCACCTGGCCGGCGGCGTCTCGCAGGTCCGCGACGAGCGACTTCACGTCCTGCAGCGTCTGCGGCAGCGTGCGAGCTGGCTTTGTCGATGTTCGCGAGCGCGTTCGACACCGACGCGATGTTCTTGTCGCTCAGCAGGCGCGCGGAGCGGTCGGCCACGTCGCTCGCGAGGCCAACGAGGTCTGGCAGCGAGGCGAGCAGCACGTCGAAACTGGAGCGCGCCGAGCGAATGACGGGGTATTTCTCGCTCGGCACGGGCTTCGTGAGCCGGCGGGTGCCCGTGTCCCGGATCAGGTCCATGTAGAGCAGGCCCGTGACGCCCTGCAGCGAAAGCTCGGCGACGGTCTTGGCTGACACGGGCGCGCTGGAATCGATGTCCACGAGCACCTGCACGCGGCTGGAGTCGCGCGGGTCGATGCGCATGTTGTAGACACGGCCGATATCCACGCCGAGATAGCGCACTGGCGCGCCGCGCTCCAGGCCGCTGACGCTGCCTTCGAAATAGACCTCGTAGCGCGTGTAGTCGCGATGCTCGCGGCTGTCCGAATACCAGTAGACGAACAGCACGGCCATCGATGGCCACCAGCAGCACGAAGGCGCCGACCGCTGCGTAGTTGGCATCACGCTCCATGACGGGAACCCCTTCCACGATCGGCTTCGCCCAGACCTCTCGCGCTCGCGCGCTCGCCGTGGAAGTAGGCCTGGATCCAGGGATGCTCGTGTTGCACGATGCCCTCGAGCGTGTCGGTCTCCATTTTCCTGTCGACGATCACGCCGACACGATTGCAGGTACGGAAGATCGTGTCCAGATCGTGCGTGATCATGACCACCGTCAGCTTGAGCTGGCTCTGCAGCTCCATCAGCAGCTCGTCGAACGCGGCGGCGCTGATCGGGTCGAGCCCGGAGGTGGGCTCATCGAGAAACAGCAGGCTGCGGGTCGAGCGCCAGCGCCCGGGCCAGCGCGGCGCGTTTGACCATGCCGCCGGAGAGCTGCGCTCGGGTACTTCTGCGCCGCCTCGGCCGGCAGCCCGACCAGGCGGACCTTCAGCATCGCGAGCTCGTCGCGCATGCCGGACGTGAGCTTCACGTGCTCGATCATCGGCAGCTGCACGTTCTGCAGCACGGTGAGCGATGAGAACAGCGCGCCCTGCTGGAAGGTGACGCCATAGCGCGCCTTGACCGCGCGCAGTTGCGCTGTCCGGGAGCCTGGTGATGTCGCGGCCTTCGAGACGGATGATGCCCGCCTGCGGGCGGTGCAGGCCGAGGATGGTCCGCAGCAGCACCGACTTGCCCGTACCCGAGCCGCCGACGATGCCGAACACTTCGTTCTCGCACCACTGCCATGTCGAGGTGGTCGTGCACCACCTGCGCGCCGAAGCGGTTGACGATGCCGCGGGCTTCGACCATGGGCTTGCGCCCGCCGGGGCCCCACCGTTGCCGTCGCGCGCGGCCATCAGATGTCGAGCTCCATGAACAGCACGGCGAACAGCGCATCCGCGAGAATGACGAGAAAGATGGACTGCACGACCGCGACCGTAGTGAGCCGGCCGAGCTCGCGCGAGGAGTCCCGCACCTGCATGCCGCGGTAGACGCCGGCCATCGCGATGAGCACGGCAAACACCGGCGCCTTGATGATGCCCACCCAGAACGTGGTGGCTGCGATGGAGTCGTTCACGCGCTCGATGTACTGCGTGATGCGGCATGTCGAGCAGGTAGCGGCACAGCAGCGCGCCGCCGGCCAGGCCGACGGCATCCGAAATCACAGTGAGCAGCGGCAGCGCAATCACGAGGCCGAACACCCGCGGCAGCACCAGCACTTCGAACGGGTTAACGCCGGTCGCCTTCAGCGCATCCACTTCCTCGTTGAGCTTCATGGCGCCGATCTCGGCCGCGAATGCGCTGCCCGAGCGGCCGGCCACGATGATCGCGGTGAGCAGCACGCCCAGCTCGCGCAGCACGCCGATGGTGACGAGGTCGACCACGAAGATCTCGGCGCCGAACTTCTGCAGCTGCTGCGCGCTCATGTACGCGATGATCACGCTGATGAGAAAGGCGATCAGCGTCACGATGGGAATCGCCGTGATGCCCGTGTCGTACACGTGGCGCGCGATCGAGATCGGGCGCAGGTGCCTCGGGCTCACCAGCGCGCGCGCGGCGGTTACGGTGATGCGGCCCAGGAACTCCATCGCCGCGACCACGTCGCGCCAGCGGCGAACCGCGTGCCGCCCGATTGCCTCCACCGGCTCGATGCCGCCCTCGTCGTTCGCGGCGGGCGGCCGGTAAGGGACGCGGGCCAGGCAGTCGGTGATGAGCCGCAGTTGTTCCGGCTCCGGGCCGTCGAAGGTGACCTCGCGGCCTGGCTGGCGGACACGCTCGATGAATTCGCGCAGGAGCCAGGCAGCCGAGAAGTCCAGAACCGCCAGGTTCGCGGTGTTGAGGCGCACGTGACGCACGGCAGTGAGGTCGAGTGCGGCGAGCGCCTGGTCCAGTGCCGACAGCTCGGCGACTCGCCATTCTCCCGCGAGATCGAGGTGAAGCTCATCCCCGCTACGCCGCGCGGTGAGTGCCTGCGCCTGCGTCAAGACTCACCCCGCCGCCGTTGGGCTCGCGAACACATCCCCATGGCCGCGAAGTCTAGCGGTTTGACAGTAGCGGCGCGCTGCGAGCGGCGCTTCAGGTGTCGTCGCTGTGCCGGCGTATGCGGATGGTCAAGAAGACCAGCACCGCCGCGATGGCCACACCAATCCACAGGTCCGCGCGTGCCAGCAGCGGAATCGCGTTGATTGCGCCAATCGCCGCAGCCGCGCTTTCCCCGCCCGAGCCACCAAGGTTCATCGTGAAGCCGCCGAGTCGCTGGCGGACGAGCTCGGCGATACTCCAGCTGTCGAAAAAGATCTTCTGGCCGAGGATGACGGCGACCGGTGGGAGCAGGGTCCACACGGCCACTGCACGCGGCACCCACACTGACACAACCAGCTGGTAAGCGGCGATGGGGGCGAACCAAAGGGCCAGCACGAATACGTCCGCCAGCAGGTAACCGTTCATCTTGAGCCAGTTGAGCGCCGTCGGGCCGCGCGACGGGGCAAAGTCCAACGTAGCCATGAAAATCACCCAGGAAAGCGCATTCGTGACCAGCGCCAGCCCGTATACAACCAGCGGAACGCCGATCAGCGCCACCACCAGCTTCGACAGCACGGTCATCGTGTCGGAGACCGGCAGCGACTTCCAGAAGAGGATGCTGCGATCCTTGCGCTCGGCGTACAGGCAATCGCACAGGTAGAAGAATGCGACCATCGCCATGAGCATGTAGAGCAGGATCGTGAACCCGAGATTCATCACGAGATAGAACCCGGGTGGCATCGGCTGCCGCACGCCGCTCGTTCCGTCGAAATTCATCCACCCGATGTTGAAGTTCGCGCCGGCCAGCACGCACAGCACGAGAAAGATGACGCACATCGCGATCGGCGCGAACAGCAGCATCCGGTGCTCCCAGAATTCGCGGCGGACCAGCATCATCATGGTCCTCATGCCGGCGCTCCCTGCATCTTGGCAACGAAGAGGTCGGCTATCGACGGCGTGCGCACCTCGCCCAGCGGCACGAGCTCTTCCGGCGTACGACCTTCGTAGAACATGGCCACGCGACCGAAGATCTCGCGTTCATAGAAGGGCTTCATTTCCCGGGCGCGTGTGGCCTGGTCGGCCTTCACGTTCACCTGTGCATAGCGCGTGGCGAGGCCCTCGACCGACGAGTCAAGCGCAACGCGCCCGTGGTTGATGAAGATGACGTCGGTGAGCAGATGCTCGATCTCTTCCACCTGGTGCGTGGTGAGGAGAATCGTGCGCTCCTTGTCGTAATAGTCGTTCAGCAGCGTGTCGTAGAACTGGCGCCGGAACAGCAGATCGAGCCCGAGCGTCGGCTCATCGAGCACCAGCAGGCGCGCATCGATGGCGAGAATGAGCGCCAGATGCAGCTGCGTAACCATGCCCTTGGAGAGCTCGCGCACGCGGCTCTTCATCTTGATATCGGTCTTGCGCAGGAATTCCTCGGCGCGCGCGCGCTCGAAGCGCGGGTGCACGGCGTGCACATAGTCGAGAGCCTGGGACACGCGCAGCCATTTCGGCAGCACCGCCACGTCGGCGATGAAGCACACTTCGCGCATCAGCGCGTCACGGTCGGTGTAGGGGTTCCTGCCGAGCACCTGCAGGTCACCCTCGAACGAGGTGAGACCCAGAATGGACTTGAGCGCCGTCGTCTTGCCGGCGCCGTTCGGCCCGATGAGGCCAACGATGCGGCCCGCCTCGACGGAAAAACTCACTCCGTCGAGCGCGCGCGTGCTGCCGAAGGATTTGGTGAGACCCCGGGCTTCAATGATCGTCGTCATTTTTCTGTCCTGACGTCGTGAGCCCTGCTGTAGTCGGCCACGGTGCCGTGTGCGGCTCGGCGCCTTCGCGGATCAGATCCGCGGCGGACAGCCCCAGACGTTGAATGGTGGCGTAGACCTTGGGCCACTCGCCTTCGAGGAAGCGCGCGCGCTCGTCCTTCATGAGCGCCTTGCGGGCGCCGTCGCTCACGAACATGCCGCGGCCGCGGCGCTTCTCCACGAGCTGCTCGTCGACGAGCTGCTGGTATCCCTTGAGCACGGTCAGCGGGTTCAGCCTGAACTCGGCGGCGACGCTGCGCACCGAGGGCAGCGGGTCGCCTTCCTTGAGCGCGCCTTCAAGAATCATGGCGACCACCCGGTCACGCAGTTGCCGGTAGATCGGCTGGGTGTCGTCCCATTGGGGATCCATGAGTTCTCCGGCGCGCTCCTGTATCAGGCTGATAGCCAACTACTGTAGCAGACCAGCCGGGGCCGCCTGCTCGAGCTGCACGGTCGAGCGCTCGGCTTTCGCCAGGATCACCACGGTCGGGATGTCCGTCGGCCAGTAGGCTTTCGCCGTGGATTCGACCAAGGTCCAGCCCGAGGCCACCGTCAGCGCCAGGGCCGCCGCGCCACACACCACCACCTTCGTCAAATCATTTACCGTGTTCATGACCTTCTCTCCTGTTCCGGCCCGGTCTCGATCCGCCCCATGCCGATCGCCCTTGCCTTGGTGTTATATATAACTACAACACTAGTTCAGTGTCAACATCGGTTGGGCTACGAAAGCAAGGCACCGTGCACCAGAACGCTAACTCGTTGATTTCTCCTCCCAGGCCGGCCGCTTCAACACCCATCGGGTTGACCCAACACGCTCTATTGCCGCGTTGAAAGACACCCACTGGAGGTCGCCTTGCGTGAACGCTGTGAGCATTTCGGGTGCGAGTGCAGAGGCCTTGAGCTTTTCCGGCGAGCCGGCGCCCGCGGCGAAGCTGTTCCGGCCCGTCGTGGCGCCGCGTAGAGTTCGCGCGATGGCCGAAGTGGACGACGGCGACCTGATGCTTCGATATGCGGGCGGCGACCTGCGCGCATTCGAAGCCCTTTACCGCCGCCATCGCAGCGCGCTGTATCGCTACCTGGCGCGGCACACACGCGATCCGGAAGTGGCGAACGACATCTTCCAGGAGGTATGGAGCCGCGTGATCTCGAGCCGTAGCCGCTACGAGCCGCGCGCGAAGTTCAGCACGTTCCTTTATCGGATCGCGCACAACTGCTTCATCGATCACTGCCGCCGCGCGTCCGCGCGGCAGGATCGCGCGAACGTGAGCAACGAGGAATTCGACCTGGAGAACGTTCTGCCAGCCCCGGTTGCGGATTTGCCCGATGCGCGCGCCGAGCATGCGCAGACGCTCACGCGCTACCGCTCGGCGCTTGCCTCACTGCCTTCGGAGCAACGCGACACTTTCCTGCTGTACGAAGAATCCGGCCTCACGCTCGAAGAGATCGGCAACATCACGGGCGTGAGCATGGAGACTGCGAAGAGCCGCCTGCGCTACGCGCTGAGCAAGCTGCGACACGCGCTGGGCGCTCTGCGCGACAGCACCGCGTCGCGCAGAACAGCGGTGGAGGAGCCCGGCACATGACCGGCCCCGAGCGCGATCCGGAGTTCGAGGACTTCCTGAGGCGTCGCTCGCCGATGTATCGGCGGCTGTCGGACTTCGATCACGCCGAGCCGTCGGACGAGCTCGATCGACTCGTGTTGAGCCGTGCGCGCGAAGCCATCGAGACGCCTGCACAACCGCCCATCTATCGCGCCACGCGCTGGGCGATGCCTGTGGGGCTCGCGGCGACGATCCTGCTGGCGTTCACCGTGCTGTTGAACGTCGGCCGGCATGAGGCCGCGGGGCAAAAACAGGCGGCCTCGACGGTGTCAACTGCCGCGGATGACCCGCCGGCGGATTCCGCAGCACCAGCCGAGTCCGCCGCTCCGATGGTCGCTGCCGAAGGAAGCGCTGTCGTCGCCCGCGCGGCTCGCAAAGAGGTGCCCGCGAATGCCGAGGGCACCCTTGCTGCGTCGGGCCCCGAGCAACTGCTTTCCGCCAGGTCAGTCGCCTCGAGCGCCGCTATACGGGTTGCTCCCGCTGCGCCGGCGCCTGAAAGCGCAAGCCACGCCAACGCGGAAAGCTGGTTACGTGAAATCGCCCGCCTTCGGGCCGAAGGCAAGGCGGCCGAGGCCGAACGCGAGCTCCTCGCCTTTCGCCGCGCCTATCCCAGCCACGCCGGCACCTCTCTCGCCCAGCCGCCCACACGCTAGGAGCCTGCCCGAGCAGTAGCCGTCGTAGGCTATTGCTCGGACAGGCTCCTGGACGGCCATATCGCGGTCGCAGCGCCGGCCGACAAAGCCGTCTAGAATTGCGACCTTTTTTCCCCGCCCCCATGCCTTCGGAGCAGCTATGAAGCAAGCCGTGAACGTCGCGATCACCGGTGCGGCCGGTCAGATTGGTTATGCCCTCGCCTTTCGCGTCGCATCGGGCCAGATGCTCGGCCCCGACCAGCCGGTGAACCTGCACCTGCTCGAAATCACGCCTGCCCTGGGCGCGCTGAACGGCGTGGTCATGGAACTGAACGATTGCGCGTTCCCCACGCTCAACAAGGTGGTCGCCACGGATGACGCCAGAGTGGCATTCCGCGACCTCAACGTAGGCCTGCTCGTCGGCGCCCGCCCGCGCGGCCCCGGCATGGAGCGCAAGGATCTGCTCATCGCCAACGCCCAGATCTTCTCCGCGCAGGGCAAGGCGCTGAACGAAGTGGCAGACCGCAATGTGAAGATCCTGGTGGTGGGCAACCCGGCGAACACCAACGCGCTCATCGCACGAGCGAACGCGAAAGACCTGAACTCACGCAACTTCACCGCGATGACGCGCCTGGATCACAACCGCGCGCTGGCGCAGCTTGCCGAGAAAGCCGGCAGCCACGTCACCGCCATTCGCAAGATGACCATCTGGGGCAACCACTCGTCCACGCAGTACCCCGACATCAGCCACACCACCGTGGCAGGCAAGCCCGCCTCCTCCCTCGTGGACAGCAAATGGGTGCAGGACACCTTCATCCCCGTGGTCCAGCAGCGCGGCGCAGCCATCATCAAGGCGCGCGGGCAGTCGTCCGCCGCATCGGCGGCGTCCGCCGCCATCGACCACGTGCACACCTGGGTGCTCGGCACGCCGGATGGCGACTGGACGAGCATGGCCGTGCCCTCCGACGGCAGCTACGGCATCAAGGAAGGCGTCATCTATTCCTACCCCGTCACCTGCCGCAACGGCGAATACCAGCTGGTGCAGGGCCTCTCCATCGACGAGTTCAGCCGCGGCCGCATGGACGCCACCGACAAAGAGCTGCGCGAAGAGCGCGACGGCGTCAAAGAACTGCTCTGATACGGGTTCAGTACTCGCCGCCGCGGCGCTCGAGGCCACGCAACCTCGAAGCGCCGCGGCGACCTCTGAAACAACAGCCATCGCAACTCGAGTCGCCACCTGGCCCTTCCGGGCGGTGCGCGACCGCCATTGCCTCGTTATAGTCGGGCGTATAGCGCCGTGAGGCTTCTCCTCGCGGTGTGTGCCTGACTTCGGCAAGAGGAACCGCCATGCTCGGCGCGATCGTCATCCTCCTTCTCCTCGCTGCCGCGGGGTACGCCGTTACCACCGCCGGTGGCGCCATCGCGCTGGTGTTCATCGCCGCGGTTCTGTTCCTCGCGTACAAGCGGCTTTCGCTGCTAACGTTCACGGTCACATTCACCGTGCTGCTGGCCGCGTACACCATATTTGGCGAGTCGGGCGCGCCCGCCGGCGTGTGGCGCGGGTTTCTGGGGTTGATGCTCGCGTCGCTGTGGCTGCTCAACATCCGACCCTTGCGCAAGGCGCTCATCAGCCGCCGCTTCCTGAAGGCCTACATCAAGCTGCTGCCGCCCATGTCGCAGACCGAGCGCGAAGCGCTCGAAGCCGGCACGGTGTGGTGGGATGGCGAGCTGTTCACCGGTGCGCCCAAGTGGAGCAAATTGCTCTCGGCCAAGGCACCCCGGCTCTCACCCGAGGAACAGGCGTTCATCGACGGCCCGTGCGAAGAGCTGTGCCAGATGCTCGACGACTGGGACATCACCCACAAGCGCGGGGACCTGTCGCCGCGGGTGTGGGACTACCTCAAGTCGAAAGGCTTCTTCGCGATGATCATCCCGAAGAAGTACGGCGGCCTGGAGTTCTCGGCCTACGCCCACTCATGCGTGCTCACCAAGATCGGCAGTCGCAGCGTCACGGCGTCTTCGACCGTCGCGGTGCCGAACTCGCTCGGCCCGGCTGAGCTGCTCAACCACTACGGCACCGAAGAGCAGAAGGACTACTACCTGCCGCGCCTCGCGCGTGGCGAAGAGATACCGTGCTTCGCGCTCACGGGCCCGCGCGCAGGCTCCGATGCCGCATCGCTGCCCGACACCGGCGTGGTGTGCAAGGGGCAGTGGCAGGGCCAGGAGATCGTTGGCCTGCGCCTCAACTTCTCCAAACGCTACATCACGCTCGCGCCCATCGCCACGGTGGTCGGCCTCGCGTTCCGCCTCTTCGACCCCGACAAGCTGCTGAGCGAGAAGGTGGATGCCGGCATCACCTGCGCGCTGATCCCGCGCGGCACGGCGGGCATCACCATCGGGCGCCGGCACTTCCCGCTCAACATTCCGTTCCAGAACGGGCCGGTACAGGGCCGCGACGTGTTCGTGCCGCTCGACTTCATCATCGGCGGGCCGAAGATGATCGGCCAGGGCTGGCGCATGCTGGTGGAGCAGCTTTCCGTGGGCCGCTGCATTTCGCTGCCGTCGAACGCAACGGGTGGCGCGAAAGCGGCCGTGTGGGCATCTGGCGCATACGGGCGCATCCGTCGCCAGTTCAACATGCCGGTGGGTCGGTTCGAAGGCGTTGAAGCCGTGATCGCGCGCATGGCGGGCCTCACCTACACCATGGACGCCGCGCGCTCCGTCACCGCCGGCGCCATCGACGGCGGCGAGAAGCCTTCAGTGCCGTCCGCCATGCTGAAGTATCACGTCACGGAAATGGGCCGTACGGTCGGCAACGACGCGATGGACGTGCACGGCGGCAAGGGCATCTGCCTCGGGCCGCGCAACTATCTCGGCCGCGCCTACCAGGCCGTGCCCATCGCCATCACGGTGGAAGGCGCGAACATCCTCACGCGCAGCCTCATCATCTTCGGGCAGGGCGCGGTGCGTTGCCATCCGTTCGTGCTGCGTGAGATGAGCGCCGCGCGCAACCCGGATCGCGCGAAGGGCGTGGACGAGTTCGATCGCGCGCTCTTCGGCCACATCGGCTTCACCATCTCGAACGCCGTGCGCTCGTTCATCATGGCGCTCACCAACGCGCGCTTCACGCGCGTGCCCGTGAGCGGGCCCACCGCGCGCTACTACCAGCACATCGTGCGGTTCAGCGCATCGTTCGCGTTCGCTGTGGACGTCGCCATGCTCACGCTCGGCGGTTACCTCAAGAAGAAAGAGAATCTGTCCGCGCGGCTCGGTGACGTGCTCTCATGCATGTACCTCGCGTCGATGGTGCTGAAGCACTACGAGAACCAGGGCCGTCACGATGCGGACTTGCCGATTGTCGAGTGGGCGTGCCGAAATCTGCTGTATCGCGCGCAGGAACAGCTCCACAGCTTCCTGCGCAATTTTCCGAATCCGCTCCTCGGCGGCGTCATGCGCCTCATGATTCTGCCGCGCGGGCTCACCTACTCCGCGCCCAGCGATCGCCTCGGCGCATCGATCGCAGAGCTCATGAGCAACCCCACGGAAGCGCGCGGGCGCCTGGGGCAATACGTCTACAAGACCGTGGAGCCCACGAACCCGCTCGGCCTGCTCCAGGAAGCGCTCGTGCTCTCGCAAACGGCGGAGCCCATCGAGAAGCGCATTCGCGTGGACGGCGTGAAGACCGGCAAGGTGACCGCGCTCGATCTGCCCGGGCAGATCGCGCAGGCACTGGCCGCCGGCATCATCTCCGAAACCGAAGCGGCCGCCTTGCGTGACTACGATCGCAAGGTCATGGACATCATCAACGTGGACGACTTCGCGCCTAACGAGCTCGGCGTGCAGGCCCAGCCGGTGCCCGAGGCGCCGGTGATCGCGCCTGTCTCAGTCTCCAGCAGTCACGTCGCCTGATCGCCCGTGTCGGGGGAAGAGGCTCCAGCAGGCGAGTCCTGCGCGAGCTGCCAAGGTGTTCACGAGCTTGTACAGCCTGGTCACGCTGTGACCGCACCCGCGTCGCTGTTTGTTTCCCCGGGCGGGGCTGGCTAAGCTCAGTCGCGGCCTTCGAGTGCGGCCGCTCATTCAAGCTCACCCGGAGAAGAAAAGATGCGTGCCGTTGCCATTGCCGCCGTCGTTCTTGCCGCCGCTGCCACCGCCGCCTGGGCACAGGAGCGCACCCCTGCGCCGGCCGCTGCCGAGGTCTACATCATCAGCCCGAAAGACGGCGCCACCGTCTCGAGCCCGGTGACCATCCAGTTCGGCCTGAAGGGCATGGGTGTCGCGCCTGCGGGCGTGAAGTTCGAGGGCTCGGGCCACCACCACCTGCTCATCGACACCGATGCCCCGGCGGATGCGAGCCTGCCGCTGCCCACCACCGACAACGTGCGCCACTTCGGCAAGGGCCAGACGGAAGCCACCGTCGAGCTGAAGCCGGGCAAGCACACGCTGCAGCTGCTGCTCGGCGACCAGAACCACACGCCGCACAATCCGCCGGTGATGTCGAAGAAGATCACCATTACGGTGAAGTAAGGGCTGTCGGCAGGTCGGCCGGGCTGAGTAGGCCGCAAAAGTCGCACCTTTTGCGGCCGGCAACGAAGCCACGGTCCGAAAAAGCGCCGCAGGCGACTTTTTCCAATGAACCCACCACGCGCGATTCTTCACGTCGACATGGATGCCTTCTACGCGTCCATCGAGCAGCGTGACGACCCGGGGCTGAAAGGCCGCCCCGTCATCGTGGGCGGCACGGGCGGCCGCAGCGTCGTGGCGGCTGCCAGCTATGAAGTGCGCAAGTTCGGCGTGCACTCCGCAATGCCCATGGGCACGGCCCTGCGCCTGTGCCCGCACGCGGTGTGCGTCAAGCCCCGCATGCACCACTACCAGGGCGTCTCGCGGCAGATTTTCGCCATCTTTCACGAGTTCACGCCGATGGTCGAAGGCCTGTCGCTGGACGAGGCCTTCCTCGACGTCACCGCGAGCCTGCCGCTCATGGGCGACGCCGTCGCCATCGCGCGCGCCATCAAGACGCGCATCACCGAAACGACGCGGCTCACGGCGTCCGTCGGGGTTGCGCCGAACAAGCTCATCGCGAAGATTGCTTCCGACCTCAGGAAGCCGGACGGGCTCTTCGTCGTCACGCCGGAAAACGCGCGCGACACCCTCGGGCCCCTTTCCGTGCGCCGCCTGCCCGGCCTCGGCCGCAAGACCGGCGTGAAAGTCGAAGACGCGGGCATCCACACTCTCGCCGAGCTGCGCAGCGCAAGCGACGCTGTGCTGTGGCCCATCTTCGGCCGCTACACCCAGCGCGTGCGCGACCGCGCCACCGGCATCGACGACCGCCCCGTGCTGGCCGACCTCGAAGAAAAATCGATCAGCGCAGAAGACACCTTCAGCATCGACACCGCGGACCCGGCACGCCTGCAAACCGAGCTCGCCCGCCTCGCCGATCGCACCTGCACGCGCCTGCGCAAAAAGAGCCTCGTGGCCGCCTGCGTCACCGTGAAGATCCGCCGCGAAGACTTCACCACCTACACCCGCCAGAAGCGCATCGCCCCCGCCACCAACGACACCCGCACCATCGGCGGCGTCGCCCGCGCCCTGCTCTCAACCTGGCTCACCGAGAACCCAAAATCGAAGGTGCGCCTGCTGGGCGTCGGCGTCAGCCAGCTCACCGAGGCCGAACAGCTCGACCTCTTCAACACCCCCACCCCGAACGCCGCGAGCCCACTCGACACCGCCCTCGACGCCATCCGCCAGAAATTCGGCCCCAACGCCCTCACCCGCGCCGACACCCTCGACGACAAGATCTGAGCCGCACCGACATCCCCGGGCCCGAAAACAGCCCCGACCGGAAAAACGAGTCCCACGCGCCGATCACCTCAAGGCCAAACGCGCCTTCCTGCCGACCACGCGAATGTCTCGCCCGCACTCCAGCGCGCATCTGAACTCCGCGCCCGCACGTCTGCGTTCGACCACACACGCGCCCCGAACTTTCGCCCCCCAAATGCGCCCAACCCTCCTCCCATGCAATACTCGCTCCCCAAAGCGCCCGGCCCCCGCGCCGGTGCCCGCGCCCGTACCTGAGCCACTCATGTACCTGCCTTTTTTCGGCCTGAACGAAAAACCCTTCGCGATCACCCCCGATCCGCGATACCTGTACCTGAGCGAGCGCCACGCCGAAGCCCTCGCTCACCTGCTCTATGGCATCAACGAAGCGGGCGGCTTCGTGCAGCTGACGGGCGAAGTGGGCACTGGCAAGACCACCACCATCCGCTCGCTGCTCGCGCAAACGCCCAAGAACGCCGAAGTCGCGCTCATCCTGAATCCGCGCATGACAGCGCCCGAGTTCCTGCTGACCATCTGCGAGGAGATCGGCATCGGCGTGCCCGACTCCGCCGCCAACAGCCTCAAGGAGCTCGTCGACATCCTGAACGACTACCTGCTGAAGGCGCACGCCAAGGGCCGTCGCGTCGTGCTGGTGGTGGATGAAGCGCAGAACCTCGCAACCGACGTGCTGGAGCAGGTGCGCCTGCTCACGAATCTCGAGACGAACACGCAGAAGCTGCTGCAGATCATCCTGATCGGCCAGCCCGAGCTGCGCGAGCTGCTCGGCCGCAACGAGCTGCGCCAGCTCGCACAGCGAATCACGGGCCGCTATCACCTCGACCCATTGTCATCAGACGAGACGGCCGCCTACGTGCGCCATCGACTGCGCGTGGCCGGGGCCACCACCGATATCTTCACCGCCCCGGCGCTCACCGAGATGTATCGACTTTCAGGCGGCGTGCCGCGCGTCATCAACGTGATCGCCGATCGTGCGCTGCTCGGCGCCTACACGCAGGACAAGCACCGCGTCGTCAGCAGCCTGGTGCGCACGGCGGCCACGGAAGTGTTCGGCCGCCCGTTCGCGCCACCCTGGCTGCCGTGGGCCGGCGCGGCTGCGGCGGCTCTCGCTCTCGTCATCACGGCGGTGTTGCTGTGGCAGTTCGCGCCGTGGGCCAGCTCATCGTCCGAAGCGGTGGCGAGCACGCCGCCGCCCCAAGCCCAGATCGTAGTGGGCGCGCCGGCATCGGCCGCATCAACAGGGCCCGGCGCCGGCGCGCCGATCCGCGTTGCCTCGCTGGACGCGCCCGCCAGCGAATCCCTCTCGCAACTGCTCTCCCGGCATCGCGCCGAAACCGTGCCGGACGAAGCATTCGGCAAGCTCTTCACCCTTTGGCGCGTGCGCTATGTCGCCGGCACCGATGACCCGTGCACGCAGGCCGTGGGGCAGGGCCTCGAGTGCCTCATCCAGCGCGGCTCGTTCGGCCAGCTGCGCCAGTTCAACCGGCCGGCGATCCTGCTGTTGAACGATGAAGGGGGTAACTCGCATCAGGTGGTGCTCGCGAATCTCGGCGACGAGCGCGCGAAAGTGGCGCTGGGCGGCGCGCTGCATGAGATCGGCATCGGCGAGCTGTCTCGCTACTGGTTCGGCGATTTCGTGATGCTGTGGCGGCCCGCCACGCAGACTGTGAAGCCCCTGTCGGTGGGCATGCGCGGCGCGGACGTGCGCTGGCTGCGCCAGGCCCTGCAGCACCTCAGCGGTGCGTCGGCCGGGGGACCGCACAGCGACCTCTTCGATGCCGAGCTCAGCCGGCAGGTGATGGAATTCCAGCGGCGCAACCAACTCTCCGTGGATGGCATCGCCGGCGTGCAGACGCAGATCGTGCTCGCGAGCGCCGTCTCCGGGCCCGACGCTCCGCTCCTGCGCCTCGACCCGTCACACGGCGGCTGACCCTATGTCCTTCATCCTCGACGCGCTCAAGAAATCCGAGAACGATCGCCAGCGACAGAGCGGCCCGGCCCTGTTCGAAGTGCGCGTGGCGCCGCCGCGCTCGAAACTTCCGCTGCTCGCGATCGCCATCGTCGCGCTGCTGGTCGTCAATCTCAGCGTGGTCGGCTGGCTCATGCTGCGCAAGCCCGCAGCGGCCGCCATGCCTCCCCCGCAGGTGGCCGGGGCTGCGGCAGCACCGGTGGAGGCACCGCCGCCGCCTGTGCCCAGTGCGCAGGCCACCGCCCCGTTGACCGCCCCGGCCGGCGTTCAGCCGCCTCCCAACTCAGCGCCGCCCGCATACGGCGCGGCGACCCCGCCGCCCAATGCGTATCCCGAGTCGGCCCAGAAAAGCTATCCGCCCGTCACCACCGGCGGCTACGCCGGCGCGGCCTCTCGCGAACCGATGCTCGCGGACGAAGCCCCGCGCGCGCCGGGCCTGAACCCGGACGACTACGAGCCCGCGCGCCAGCCCCCGCCGCCGGGCACCGGCGAAGGCCGCGTAGTGCGCTCCACTTCGAGCGGCTTGCCCACCTACGAAGAGGCGTCCACCACGACATCGATCCCGCCGGTTCACATGGACCTGCACAGCTACGCGCCCGACCCGAGCAAGCGTTTCGTGCTCATCAACATGAAGCGCCTGTACGAAGGCCAGGCGCTGCCCGAAGGCGTGAAGGTGGAAAGCATCACCAACGACGCGGCGATCCTGTCGTACAACGGCGTGAAATTCGTGCTGGATAGCGATTAGCTGGCTCGTGAACTTGCCGCTTGAACCGCAGGCGTCAAGGCGGCGCGATCACTCCGCGATGTACCACTTCCGGTCCACCTGCTCGATCACGAACCGATCGAACGGCAGCCCCTGCCCGCTCACGTCGTACACCGCCTTGCGCCCCTCGAACTCGAAGCTGGGCACGAGGTCTTTCACGATTCTCACCGTGGCCACCAGCATCTCGCGCGTGCCCATGCTCGTCTTGCAGCTGTTGATGAGCGCTTCCAGCGCCTTCTTCGAGGTGACCTTGCGGAAGTTCGGGCTCATGTACTTGTTGTAGTAGTCCTCGCAGTTCGGCACCGCGAGCGCCTTGCTCGCATCGTTCAGCAGCGTGGTGATGGCCGGCGGAATGCCTGTTTCGCCGCTTGCGGAGCCCGGCCGCGGCGCGCTGGGCCCGGGGGCCGGCGGTGGCAGGCGCGCGTAGATATTGCGGCGGGCGTAGATGAGATCGTCGATCTGCGCCTCGATCTCGGTGGGCAGCGTGGCCTTCCAGTCCTTGCCGTACGGGCGGATGGACACGACGTTCACCACTTCCGCCTTGGGCTGGCCGCGCTCCTTCTCCGGCTTGCCGCGCAGGACCACCTGCACCACGTCGTCCTTGTCGGGAATCGCGGCGATCCAGTCCGCGTCCTTGTACTCGCGGCCGAACAGATACAGCTTCGGGCCGAGCGCCACGTAGAAATCGATGGCCGTCATGCGCTCGATCTCGGGCAGCGGCTTGCCGCGCCCGAACAGCCGCACGCGCACGGTGCTGTCGCCCTTTGCCGCCTCGTCGCGCAGCTGTGTCAGCACTTTCGTGCGCAGCTCTTCGAGCTCGGCGGGGTGAATGGCATAGGCCACGGCTTGCGGGCTGCCGCTGGCGACGGCGTCCAGATACTCGCTGGCTGCGCGCTTCTGCGCGCCGGAAGGCTTTTCCGCCGCCCCCGCCAGGGTGGGCGCGAGCAGCAGGCAGAGCACGGCAGACAACACCCGGATCAAGCTCATGCGCGTCAGACTCGTTGCAAGGTGCCTCGGTTCCGAAGCATAACGCCCGGCCGCGCCCGGATTGCTAGAGAACCAGGTCCGCCACGATGGGCAGGTGGTCCGAGCCGACCGTGGACCCCCGAGCGAAGTGCTCCACGGCCACGCGCGAGCTCACGAGCGCATGGTCGATCTGGATGCCGGCCGGAGGCATGAAGGTGGGCCAGGTGCCCTGCCAGCCGAAGCCCTCGGCTGCCGAATGCAGTCCGCCATCGGCCAGCAGCCGCTGGAAATATGGCGAAAACGGCGAGACGTTCATGTCGCCCACCACCACCAGCGGCAGAGTGACGGCGCGAGCCTGGTCGGCGAGGCGCGCAAGCTGCAGATTGCGGCGGCCGGCGGAGCCGGGGTAATCGGCCACGTTGCATGCACCGAGAACACGCGCAACTCGCGGCCCTGAAGCTGCAGGGTGGCCTGGATGGCCGGCTCCGCCCGCACCCCGATGGGCAGCACGCCCACATCTTTCATCGGCAGGCGCGACCAGAACGTGACGCCACGGCCGGCCGGCCCGGTCGTCTGATAGCGCTGCGGGTAGTCTTTTTCCAGCGGCGCGAGCGCTCGCCGCCAGTCAGCATTCATCTCCAGCAACACCACCGCATCCGGCCGCTCGCGACGAATGAAATCCAGCACACGGCGGTGGTCGCCATTCGCGTAGAAGACGTTGATGGACGCAATTCGCAGCCGCACAGGGTCTCCCGAGGCCGCTTCGCCCGCCATGCGCGGCAGGCTCACGGGGTGAGTCACCAGCGCAGGAGACGCGTACATGGCGTTGTAAGCCGCCACGGCAAGGGCGAGCAGTGCCCACGCAGGGCACCTCACGGCCAGCAACAGGATGAATCCGACGAGCCCCAGCGCCGCGTACTGCACGCGGAAATGCACAGCGAGGTCGAAGAGCCACAGATGGCGGGCGGCGGTGGCGCAAAGCGTGGCTGCCAGCAGTGTTAAGGTTAAAACAGCGCCAACCGCGAGAATTACGCGGCGAACAGCTTGATCACGCACCGCGATAAATTCACCATTCCCACCGCGCGCTGCCAATGTGCGGTCCACTGCCATCGAAAGCCCTGGAATTCTGATGAGCCAGCCCCCGGAACGGCCGAGCCCCACTGCATATGCCACCGACCCGGGCGCCGGCCGGGCATTTAGCCTGCGTTGCCGCGGCCCGAGGATGACGAGTTTCACAGAAACCCACGCAGTCGGGGGACAACTGTCGGTGAACTGCGTCATCGTGCCGCGCCCCTGTAATCCGAGCGAGGATGCGTGGCCCGCAACGCCCCAGCCCCGGAGCTCCGGAGCGTCACCGATATGAACGCTTCGACCCACGACGTCGTCACCGACGTCCCCGAGAGTCTCATCGTGCTCACGCACGACCCCGAGCTTTTGCAGACCCTGCGTGCGGTCGCCACCGATCACGACATCTCGAACGTGGGCGCGGAAGCGGATCTCGCCGCGCACTTGCTCAACGAGCACGCCGGCGTGGCGGTGCTCGACACGTCCGCGGTCACGAGCCCCATAGGCCAGCTGTGCGATCGCCTGAAATCGCAGTTTCCGGACCTGGTGCTGGTGGTCGCCGGCCGCGTCGAAGACCAGTCGCTGCTCACCACGCAGATCACGGGAGGCACGGTCTACCGCTTCCTGCACAAACCTGTTTCCGAGCAGCGCGTGCGCCTCTTCGTCACGGCGGCGTGGCGCCGTCACGGCGTCGAGCACGCGGATATCATCGAGGCCACCGCGTCCAACCTGCGCAAGCCGGTTTGGAAGACTCCACCGAATCTCGCGCCCGGGAACGTGCTGTGGATCGGTGGTGTCGCCGCGCTGGTGCTCATCGTGGGCGGCATCTGGCTCTTTTCGGGCGACGACGCGAAAGCGCCCACCGCGAGTGGGCCCGTGCCGGTCGCGCCCGCTGCGGGCGCCACGAACGATGCGGAGCTGGAGAAATTGCTGGCGCGCGCGGACGAAGCGCTGAAGCGAGGCGCGCTCACCGCCCCCGCAGGCGACAACGCGGTGGAGCTGTATCGCCTCGCCCTACGTGGCAAGAGCGAGGATCTCCGCGCCACCGCAGGCCTGGAGCGCGTGCTCGATCGCATCCTCACTTCCGCCGAACAGGCGCTCCTGCAAGACAAGATCGACGACGCGGCGAAATTCGTCGAGACGGCGCGTAGCATCAACCCGGAGCACGTGCGCGTGGCTTTCCTCACCGCCCAGATCGGCAAGGAGCGCGAGCGCGCATTGCTGACGCAGGCCCGGCAGGCCGCGGCGCGCGGCAACATGGATCAGGCCATCGCCGTGCTCGACCGCGCGTCGATCGCGGGAAGCGCCTCGCCAGTCGTGGCGGAAGCGCGCAACGACATCGCACAACGCAGCATCGACAACCGCGTGAGCGACTTCCTGCGCCGGGCGAACGAGCGGCTGCGCCAGGGCGCGCTCGTCGAGCCCGCGCAGAACAACGCGCGCTTCTTCATCGAATCCGCCCGCGCCATCGCGCCGAACCAGGGTGACGTGCGCACGGCGCAGCGGCAGCTCGGGGAGCGCATCGTGGCGCAGGCGCGCACCGCGATCACCGCCGGCAACGCAGAAGAAGCGGAAACCTGGATCGACGCGGCGAACGAATCCGGCGTGAGCCGTGACGGCACCAACGCGCTCACGCGCGACGTGCAGCGCCTGCGCATCGCCATTCGCGCCGACGCGATGGCGAAGCTGTCGCAGTCCTTCAACCAGCGCCTCGCGCAGGGCCGTCTCGTCGAGCCGCTGAACGATAGCGCGAAGTTCTTCCTTGCCGAGCTCGCGCAGGCTGAAGCGGGCCATCCCTCTACACAGCTCGCGCGCCAGGCGCTTGGCGCGCGGCTACTCGAAGAAGCGCGTGGCGCGATCACGCGCCAGGACTACGCGGGCGCGCGCCGCTGGATGAGCGAGGCACGCGGCGTGGGCGTGGAGGAGTCTGGCACTGCGGCGCTGGAGCGCGACATCATCGCCGCGCAGAACGCGAGCGCTCGCCGTGCGGATGACGTCATCACCGCCAGCCAGCTCATGCTTACGCGCTATGTGCCGCCGGCATACCCTGCGTCGGCACGCGAACGCGGCAGGGCGGGATGGGTAGATTTGGTCTTCACGGTGCGAACCGACGGCACCATCGCAGATGTGAGTGTCACGGGCGCGGAGCCCGCCGGCATCTTCGAGCAGGCCGCCATGTCGGCCGTGCGTCGCTGGCGCTATGAGCCCGTGCGGCGCGAAGGCCGCACCGTCGAACAGCGCGCACGGGTTCGCATCCGTTTCGCGATCGAGCAGTAGCACTCACTCATGACGGCACGCCTGCTCATCGTCGACGGGGACGCGAAATACGCGGAGTGGCTGCGGCATCATCTTGGCGTCATCTTTTCCGACGCCACCGCCCAGGTGATGAGCCCCGACCAGTTCGCTTTCGCGCGCGAGTCGCTCAGTCATGACGATTTCGACCTCGTGCTGCTCACGTCGAGCTACGGCGAGCATCCCGAAGATCCGAGGGCCGATGGCATCGGCCTGCTGCGCTACTTCCGCACCAGATCCAGTTTCCCCGCGGTGCTCGCCGTTGCCGAGGATGGCAACGAGCTCACGGCCGTGCGTTCATTGCAGCTGGGCGCCGTGGACTACCTTCCCAAGCGCCTGCTCACGCCGGAGCGTCTCGGCACGGCAGTGCGTCTCGCGCTCCGCCGCGTGGAAAGGCGCGCGGCGCGCCGCCAGGCGAAGCTCGCGCTGAGTGGCGAGCACGCCGCAGCGGCGGTTGCGGCGGCTGCAATGTCAGCGCCGCAACCCGAACAGACCGAACCTGAGGCAACCGACGCACCGGATACGGTGCCGGCAGACCTCGTGCCCGGATATGCCATTCGCTCGCTCATCGGCGAATCAGAGAAAGCGTCCGTATACCTCGCGGTCAGCGAGGCGCTGGGCCGTGAGATCGCGCTGAAGGTCAGCTCGGTCGAGAGCGACGAGCCGGGCGGGCATCATCTGCTCGCGCGCGAATACGAGGCGGTGTCGGGCATCCGTCACCCGGCAATCGTCGAGCTTCACGACTACGGGGTGCATGCCGGCCGCGAATACCTCGCCATGGAGTATTTCCCGCGCGGCGACCTGAAGGCGCGCATGCAGATCGGCATCAGCGAACGCGAAGCGCTGCGCTATGTCGAGCGCATCGCCTCGGCGCTGCGCATCGTGCATCACGCCGGCATCCTGCATCGTGACCTGAAGCCGCCGAACGTGATGCTGCGCGAGAACGACGACGTCGCGCTCATCGACTTCGGCCTCGCGCGCAACCTGGAAGGCGGGCTGCAGAGCACGCGCACCGGCGTGCTGCGTGGCTCACCCTATTACATGAGCCCCGAGCAGGCGCTCGGCGAAGAGCTCGACGTGCGGACGGATTTCTACAGCCTCGGCATCATGTTCTACGAGATGCTCACGGGCCGTAAGCCGTTCGCGGGCAACTCAGCCATAGAAGTGTTGCAGCAACACGTGAACGCGCCGCTGCCGACACTGCCCGAGCGCTACGCGAACTACCAGCCTCTCATCGACCGGCTGCTCGCGAAGTCCCGCGACCAGCGATTCTCGAGGGCGGAAGAAGTGATCGACGCCATCGCCGCCGCGCGCGAAGCGCGCAATTCGCAGCCGACGGCGGCGTAAAGCATCCGGCGGATCGGAAGCGGCGCGCCAGGTCAGACGTGTCGCCTTCGCGGGCGGTGGCGCCACGTCCCGAAATCCTGATCCGGTCAGATTCCCTGTGCAGAGGCACTTAGGGAGCGCGAGCCGCAGCGGCTTGCGCCGCGCCTTCGGCTGCGTCCGTGGCGTCGGCCTTGCGGCCGAGATACCAGCCGTTCAGCGCCCACGCGGCCGCAAGGCCCGCGCCGATGATGGCAACGGGCCCCGGGCCCATGCCCGCCGCCTCGATGGCCGTCTTCACCTGCGCCGACAGCGCATCGGCGCCGCGATACACCGGCACGTCGATGACGTTCTTGGCCTTGTACTTGGTCTCGGTGTCGAGGCGGCTGAAGAGCATCTCGCGCGCCGGACGCACGAAGGCGTACTCACCCACGCGCCGCGCGACGAACACTATCGCGAGCACCATGAACGTGCCCGTGGCCGCGAGCGCGAGGAAGCCACCCACCATGGCAATCGGCACGATCACGAGCAGCACGGTGAGCCCGAGCTTCGAAGCGATGCGTCCGGTGAGGAAGATCTGGCAGATGATGGTGAGGCTCTGCACGATCCAGTCGAGCCGCGCGAAGACGCGCGTGCGGTCTGCCGTGTTGGCAAATGCTTCCTGGACGAGACGAAGCTGCTCGAAGTAGAGGAACGTGTTGGCGGTGGCGAGCAGCACCACGAACAGCGCGATGGACAGGAGATAGGGCGACGACAGCACCTTCACGAACCCGGCGAACGGGTTGCCCCCGACGGGGCGTTCCCCGCGCACGGGGCTGCCTGAGCCGGACGCCGCGGCGTTTGCCGCGGTCTCGGTCGCCAAATCCTTCTTCCAGATGGTGATGAGCGCGCGCTGGAAGATCAGCGTGAGCAGGAACATGAACGCGCCCAGGAACAGCACGCCGCTGTTGCCAATTCCTGCCACGGCGAAATCGGTGATGACGGGCCCGACGAGCGCGCCGGCGGTGCCGCCGGCGGCGATGATGCCGAACAGCCGCTTGCTCTGCCCGCTGCTGAAGAGCTCAAGCAGGAAGCTCCAGAACACAGACACGATGAAAAGATTCAGCACGCTGATGAACACGTAGAAGAACCGCCCCACGGCGATGTTCTGCTCATCGGCCTTGAGCACGAGGCCGACGATGGCGAGCGCGAGCGCGATGCCGCCGTAGATCCACGGCAGGAACACGCTGCGACGGAACTTGCCTACGAGGTAGCCATAGAGCGGGATGATGGCGAGCGATGCAATCCACGTGACGACCCAGAGATCGGCGACGCGCTCCTTGCCGAGCACGGTACCGATCGTCTCGCGCACGGGACGCACGGCGAAGTAGCCCGCGAACACGCAGAAGAACAGGCAGAAAGCCGCAACCACAGCCGGAACCTCACGAGGCTCGATCGGCGCGACACGGGACAGCAGCCGACCGAGGCCGCGGCTGGCGGCATTCTGTTCAGCGGGCATCGGGTTGCAGGTCGTTGTAGAGGCTGGCCCACTCGATGCGGGGGCGGGCGTGGTCGCCCACGATCTCGAACGTCTTGCCGTAGAGGTCTTGCCGGCCGATGGCGCTCACCAGCACGGAGGCGACGTCGCTGCGCGACACGGTACCTTCGCCGTCGATGGGGTCGCCCTGCATGATGCGCACGCCGCGGCGCCCGCCCGGCTCGTTGGTGAGCTCGCCCGGACGGACGATTGTGTAGTTGATCCCCGTTGCACGCACCGCTTCTTCCCCTTTCAACTTCCAGCCCAAGATGTTGTCGAGCATCGCGTTCAGCTGGTGATCGGGATGGGTGACGCCCATCGAGGACACGAGGATGAACTGCGAGACACCGGCCGCATACGCTGCCTCCGCGAGCGCCTTCACGCCCGCGAAGTCGACGAGCTCAGGGCTGTTCTCCGGGTCGCGCTGCACGTTCGCACCCAGCGCCGAGATCACCTGGTCCACACCCTTCACCGCTCGCCTGAGCGAGCGGCGCTCCCGCACATCGCCGACGACGTATTGCACGCGATCCCCGAACAGCAAGCGAGCCTTCGCTTCATCGCGAACCAACGCGCGGACGCGATAGCCCTTGGCGAGTGCCTGATCAACCACCTCCTGGCCGGTGCCGCCGGTTGCGCCCGCAACCAGCACGAGGGAAGCATTGCCGTTTGCTGCGACTCCCGCGCCACTCGTGGCACCGGCCGCCGCGAACAGCATCACCGCCAGTACCGTGGCTCCCGCCATCGCGCGCGCCACCGCGCACGCACCCGATCCCTGAGTCTTCCGAGCCATGAGTTGCTCCCGTCCTGCTCTGTGGACAACACGCAAAATAGACCGCCAAACGCACCACTGGTGCCGCGGTGTACGGAATACTTCGCCTTGAATGGCCCCGGCGAGGGGCGCGTTCGTTACATCCGGCAACAATTTCCCAACAGAACTGTCATGTCCTCGCCGGCATCTCCAGCGCCCCCGAACCGGGGGACGTCACTTCCTCATCGGTGCCGCCGCGGTCGGCGCGGCACATTACGTGGCCGTGCGGGTCGCCGAGCGCCGCGACGGCGCGGGAGTTTACCGGGGCTGCGGGTTCTTCAGGCCCAATGCTTTCGTGCGCATCGCGACAGACGACCGCATCACCGTGGTCATCGGCAAGTCCGAAACGGGGCGGGCGAGTCCACGAGCCTGGCCCTGCTCGTGGCCGAAGAGCTGAGCTGGACGTGAATCCAGCTCGAGTGAAGGTGAATTCTCCCCGCCAGAGTCACGGGGCAAGCCGAGTCTGGCTCGGCCTCAAGCCTGAGCCGGTCCATATTCACACCACGTTCCCCGGTGGAGGGCTCGCCCCGTCGCGCCAATTCCCGTTCTCGAAGTCGCCGCGGAGAAAGCCGGCTGGGATACACCGCCGCCGGCAGGCCGCGCGCGGGGCCCGAGCTGCGGGCCGCCGTCGGCCCGCTTCGGTCACTGAGGCTGCGCGAGGTAGTCGACGGCCAGTTGCGTCATCGCGCGCAGCGCGATGGGAATGCTCTTCTCGTCCACATGGAAATAATCGGAGTGGTTCGAAGGCGCCGTGGCCAGGTCCCTGTCGGTGGGCGTGGAGCCGACCATGAAGAACATCGACGGCACCTTCTGCGCGTAATACGCGAAGTCCTCCGCGCCGGTGACGAGCGACATGAGCCGCATGTTCTGCGCGCCCACGATGCGCATGAGCGTGGGCACCATCTTCTCGGTGAGCGCCGGATCGTTGAAGGTGACGGGATTGCCGTCAGGGTCGACCGCGAAGGTAGCCGTGGCGCCGTTCGCCGCCGCGACGTTCTTCACCATCCGGTCGATGCCCGCGATGATCGCCTCACGCTGCTTCGGATCGAACGTGCGGATGGTGCCGATCATCTGCGCGTTCGACGGAACGATGTTATTGCGAACGCCCGCGTTGATGGCGCCCACCGTCACCACGGCCGGGTTCAGCGTGAGGTCGACCTGCCGGCTCACGATGGTCTGCAGCGCATTCACGATCTGGGCAGACGTCACGATGGGGTCCACGCCCTGCCAGGGCCGCGAGCCGTGTGACTGCTTGCCGAGCACCTCCATGCGCCACGAGTCCGAAGCGGCCATGAAAGGCCCGGCGCGCACGCCGATCTGCCCTGCGTGCAGGGAGGCCCACATGTGCAGGCCGAACACCGCCTGCGGCGGATATTTGTCGAACAGGCCTTCCTTCAGCATGAGACTCGCGCCGCCCTGTTCGTCATCCGGCGCGCCTTCCTCCGCCGGCTGAAAGATGAACAGCACATTGCCCGGCAGGGACGCGCGCATCGCCGTGAGCGTCTGGGCCACGCCCATCAGCACGGCGGTGTGCACGTCGTGCCCGCAGGCGTGCATCACGCCGACCGTCTGGCCGCGGTAGGTGCCGGTGGCAACGGATTTGAACGGGACGTCCGTCCTCTCGGTCACGGGCAGTGCGTCCATGTCGGCGCGCAGCGCAATGGTGGGCCCTGGCAGGCCACCTTTGAGCCAGGCACTCACGCCGTTGTGCGCTATGCCCGTGCGCACCTCCAGGCCGAGTTTCTTCAGGTGCTCCGCCACGAGCTTGGCTGTCCTCATCTCGCGGTTCGACAGCTCGGGGTGCTGATGGAAATCCCGACGCCACTCGATGACTTTCGGGTCGACTGCGCGCATGAGCTCTTCGAGTTTCGCGGCATCGACCGGGGCTGCACCGACCATGCTCGTTCGAACAAGAAGCACGCTGGCCAGGGATGCGACGGCCAGGGCTGCCTTGTGGCGTATTGCGTTCTTCACTTGCTCCCCTTCATCTGTTTGCGAAACATTGCCGCTGTATCGCGGACGCGCGCAGCAGGCAGTCTGCGTATGCAGACAAGCAATCGCAACCGCGTCACCCGGCAATCGCCTGCAATGCGCTTGACACAGTATTGTCGGAAAGGTGCAATGCAGGCCCGAAGTTTGCTGCACTTTCCGGGTCTCAAGAATAACGTCGCCCCATGAACAGTGAGCCTCATGCACCTCGTCGACACGACTCTGTTCTATTCGCCGACGAGCGGTGGCGTTAAGCGGTATCTCACTGCGAAACACTCGTGGCTGCAGGCAAACACCAGCTGGAAGCATTCCCTCCTGGTGCCCGGTGACGCCGAGCACATCGAGCCGGGTGGCATTTCCACGGTGCCGGGGCATCCGTGGCCCGGCACGTTCGACTATCGCCTGCCGCTGAACCCGCGCCGCTGGGCGCGGCTGCTGGACCGGCTGGAGCCCGACCTCATCGAGGTGGGCGATGCATTCCACCCCGCGTGGTGCGCCTGGCGCGTGGCGCGCCGGCGAAGGATTCCGCTCGCCGCGTTCTATCACTCGAACATGCCGCAGATCATCGCCCGCCGCATCGGCGCCCCCACCGAACGCGTGCTCGGGCGCTATGTGCGCTGGCTCTACGAGCGCTTCGACGCCGTGTTCGCGCCGAGCCGGCTCATGTGCGAATTCCTGAACTCGCTCGGCGTGCATCACACCGTGCACCAGCCGTTGGGGGTGGACGCCGACGTGTTCCGGCCAGAGCGCCGCACGCTGGACCTGCGCGCGAAACTGGGGCTGCCGGAGAACACCCGCCTGCTCGCCTACGCCGGGCGCTTCTCGGGCGAGAAGAATCTGAATGTGCTGCTGCATGCATTTGCGCGGCTCGGCGCTCCGTATCACCTGTTGTTGATTGGTGGTGACCGGAACGCGCAGCCCACCCGCAACGTCACCATGCTTCAGTACCGGCGAGACAGTCACGAGCTCGCGCAGTGGCTCGCGTCGGTGGATGCGCTGGTGCATGCGGGCACCAGGGAAACGTTCGGCCTCGTCATTCTCGAGGCCATGGCGTGCGGGCGTCCGGTGGTGGCGGCCCGCGCCGGCGCCGTGCCGGAGATCGTCGACGAAAGCGTCGGCCTGCTCGCGAAACCGGCGGATGGCGAGAGCATGGCCGAGGCGATCGCCGCGCTCTACGACCGCGACATCGAAGCGGTGGGCGCCGCGGCCCGGGCGCGCGTGCTGAAGCAGTTCACGTGGACGCAGGCGTTCAGCGCGCAGATGAATGCGTATGCGAGTCTCGTCGGCGCGCGCCGCATTCATGTGCCGGCGCGGGCGGCAATCGAGCTGGGCTCTCCGACTTCGTAGTGCCGTTGGGCGAGGGTTGTCGCCACTGACAGGCTTTGCCGGCTACTGGCTGATCAGCTCGTATATTGTCAGGCGTCCCTTGCTCTCGCCGACGGCAACACGCTTGCCGTCCGGCGACCAGCGAACAGCGGTGATCTCGCCGCCGGTCAGGTGTGCGTCCACCACCTGCTTTTCCCGGCCCGGCTGCCACAGCGAGAGCCGCCAGTCGCGGCCGGCGGAGACGAGCCACGGGCCGTTGGGCTGCCAGGCGAGGTGCGTCACGCGCTCGGTGTGGCCGCTCAATTCGAGCGGCGCGGAGCCTTCGGGGCCCTTGCCGCCGAAGTCCCACACCACAATTTCCGCGCCCGAGGCGGTGGCGAGGAAGCGGCTGTTCGCGCTCCATTCGGTGAGCGTCACCCTGGAGCCGTAGCCACGCATCTGCGAATCCTTGCCGCTGGTGAGCATCCAGAAATGCACGGTGCCATCCTGCATACCGCTCGCGAGCACCTTGCCGTTGGGGCTGTACGCGGCGGTGAGGCACGCCGCCGGCCACGCGTGCTTGCGCACGGTGAACTGCGGGGGCTCGATGCGATGAACGCAAACGGCGCCTGCGGTGGCCGCAGCGAGGTCACGGCCCGGCTTGTCCCACGCGATGGCTGCGATGGTGCCGGCGAGCGGCTCGAACTGGTGCACCTTCTCGCCGGCGCAATCCCACAGCGCGAGCACCTTGCCCGTGGCGGTGGCGAGCAGTTTGCCGTCCGGTGAGAACGCGATGTGCTCCGTCCATGCAGTGCCGGGCCGCATTCGCTTTACCGCGGCGCTTGCGGTGTCCCACAGTGCGACGGCGCTATCCTGGCCCGATGACGCGATGGTTTTTCCGCCCGGCTGCCAGGCCACCGCGATCACGCCCATTCCATGCTCGCCCAGCACGCGCGGGCCCGGCTTCTCCGCAAGGTTGTCGATGAGCACCACCGCGCCTTCTCCGCCCGCCACGGCGAGCGAGCGGCCGTCGGGCGACCACGAGACGTCGACGATGTAGGCGTCGAGGACGAGGCTCGCGCGTTCGTTCAGTGTTGCCAGAGTCATGTGATAAGGTCCATGCGACCGGGCTCGTGCGACACGGTCATGCCACGCACGACTCGAAGCCGGCCTCGATCTCCTGGCGATCGAGCTTGCGGCCGATGAACACGAGGCTGTTGTTGCGCGGCGTGCCGCCCCACGGCCGCTCCAGCTTGCCGTCGAACATCATGTGCACGCCGTGGAAAATGTAGCGGCGGTCTTCGTCCTTGAGGCTGAGCACACCCTTCATGCGGAAGATATCCTGGCCCTGGCTCTGCATCAGGTAATTGAGCCAGTCGTCGAGCTTGCGGCCATCGAGCGAGCGCGGATCGCAGATGCCGATGGACGTGATCTCATCGTCGTGATGGTGATGGGAGGCGAACTGGCGCTGCGCCACGGGCGCAAGGCCCGCGAAACGCAGCGAGAGCTCCTGCGGTACGTGCTCGCAGAACACGGCGTAGGTGCCGGGCTCGCTCACGGTGAGCGTGAAGTCTGTGCCCGCGTGGCCCACGTCGAGGCGATAGAGCTTTGCACTCAGCTCCAGCTTCCCGCCACACGGCACGTCGATGGGCTGGTCTGCGAAAGCGCGCAGGGCAGGCTCGATCTGCCTGTTCAGCTCGTCGGCGTTCGCGTCGGAGAGACGCAGGAAAGTGATGCCGAGGCCGGCGTGGTGATGGTGGCCCTCGCCCCCGTGAGCGTGATCGCCGGCCGTGCGGGGCTCGTGAGCGCCGCCACGCTCGTGACCGTGCGCTGAAGCGTGGTCGCCATGCGCGTGATCATGCGCATGATCGTGGCCGTGCGCGTGCTCCGCGCCGGTGAGAATGCGCACTGCCGCGCCCTGAAACTCGAACACCCCCGCCCACTCGAACGGATACTCCGGCTCCAGGAACCCCTTGTCGACCGCGAGCGCGCGGTCGAGATCGAACGCGCCCACGTTCAGCACGCTCTCGATGGGCAGATTCGCCGCCGCCGTGCGGAACAGCGTCGCCGTGCGATTGATGGCGCGCACGCGCCGCTCCACGCGCGCCAGATCCTGCTCCGACACGAGATCGGCCTTGTTGAGCAGCACCACGTCCGCGAACGCGATCTGCTCGGACGCGGCGCGCACTTCATCCAGGTGCCGCTCGGCATGCTTCGCGTCCACCAGCGTGACGATGGCGTCGAGCTGGAAGTGCTCGCGCAGGTCGTCGTCGATGAAGAACGTCTGCGCCACCGGGCCCGGATCGGCAAGGCCGGTGGTCTCGACGATGACGTAGTCGAACTTGTCCCGCCGCTTCACGAGCTGGCCCAGGATCCGGATGAGATCGCCGCGCACCGTGCAGCAGATGCAGCCGTTCGCCGTCTCGAAGATCTCTTCTTCCGCGCCGATGACGATCTGGTGGTCGACGCCCACCTCGCCGAACTCGTTCTCGATGACGGCGATGCGCTTGCCGTGCTGCTCGGAGAGGATGCGGTTCAGCAGCGTGGTCTTGCCCGAGCCGAGAAAGCCCGTGAGCACGGTGACCGGAACCCGGCCCTGGTTCGCCATGAGAAACCTGCGAGAAGTGCGGGCGCGTGGCGCCCCGGGCTCGCGATCTTAGCCGCTCAACGCCCGCGCAGTAACAGCTTGCGGCCGAGCGGGTGGGCCGCCAGGGCCAGCATCACGCGCCAGAAGACGCGCTTTTTCCACGGCACCGGCCGCGGCGGCAGCGCCTTGTAGAAGGCAGCTGCCACTTCGCGATGCACGTGCGCAGCGCCCTGCAGCGTCCAGCTCCGGTCGCCGCTCGTGAGGCGGTGGCGGTTGTCGCCGAGGAATTCGACCCGCGCATCCTCCAGCGCGTCCGGCAGATCGACCGGAGCGCGGCACGAAAACGCGAGCTGCACGGCTTCTTCGCGCCGGTGCTGGGTGGTGCGGCCCACGAGAATGAGCCCCAGCGGGCCTTCGCCGTCGCGGCGGCATGAGATCCAGCCGCGAAAACGGATGATTCGCGGCTCGTCGCCCGGCGGGTGAGTCATACGCGGCCGAGCCGCAGGGATAGCGGCCAGCTTACGGCGCGGGCGCGCGGGCCCCAGTGCGGCGTGAACAGCTCTTCCGCCAGCAGCACTGGATCTTCGCCACGCGCTTCCGCGAAACGCCCGACGGCCGACCAGCTGCGCAGGTTGCCGAGAAACTGCGACAACGTCCAGGTCTCACGCATGCTGAGCGAAGGGCCGGAAATCTCGGCGAACGGAAAATCGATGGAGCGGTAGCCATCTTCGACGTAGCGCCGCTCCGGCGGCCAGTACGGCCCGACGGTTTCCCAGTAGAACGTCTGCATCGCGCGGTCGAGATTCGAGTCGTTGAAACGCGGGATGCCATACGTCCAGACCGCGATGACGCCCTCCGGCTTCAGCACGCGGCGCGTTTCCGCATAGAACGCCGGCCGGTCGAGCCAGTGAAGGGCTTGCGCAACGGTGACGACATCGAGCGACGCGTTGTCGATGCCGCTGGCTTCCGCCCGGGCCACCGCATAGGTGACGCGTGGATGAGGCATGGCCGCGGCGATCTGCTGGGCGCTGGCGTCGGTGGCAATCACGGATTCGAAGCGTTCCGCGAGGTCGAGCGTGGCCTGGCCGCTGCCGCACGCACAATCCCACGCGCGGGTGCGCCCGGGGGCGACCCGGGCCAGCAGATCGAACAACGCGCCCGGGTACTTCGGACGGAACGCCGCGTACTGGGCGGCGAGGCTCGAAAAGTAATCCTTGAACGTCACGGGTTCGATATGACGCGTGAATGCTTGTGCAAAGACTATGAACCGGACTCGAGGTCCCAGACTGTGAGCGGCACCCCACGACGGAGCCAGAACCCGGAGCCCAGATCGCGAAAGTGACGCCGCAGGACCTTCCGGTACCATTCCGCGGTTCTCAGGTGTACTTGAGAATCCGTGCGGCTCTGGTCGCAGTTCTCTTCCCAGTCCTTCTTCGTAAGCGCGGTGAAATACAGCATTCCGCGGCACAGGCGCGCGAGGTTGTTGAGCGCGCGCGTCGCCGTTGCGGAATCCAGGTACTGGACCACGTCGTAGCAGATGACGAGGTCGTAAGGCTTCTTGGCCCGATAGGTCTGGATGAGACCATGGTCCCAGCCGAACCGCTCGCACAGGTAGTCGCTCGTCTCCATGCCGGTGTACTCGGCGCGCTTCAGTTGCTTGAGCAACGGGGCGCGGAGCATGCCGGTGCCGCAGCCGGCGTCGAGAATTCGCCGCACGGGCAGGCCGATGTAGTCCGCATGCGCGGCGATCAGCCGCGCCCGGTTGCGGGCTTCGGTGCGGGTGGTGACGGCCGTGCGGGCGTTGAAATAGAAGCGCTGGTAGTAGGCACGGTCGAAGGGCATGGATCCTCGGGAGATTCGGCCAATGATTTACGGGCGCGACAGTACAGCAAGTGTGGGGGCGGGAAACAGGTCCCTGATCGCCCCGCGCATGCGGGACGTCGCCGAAACGCCGTGCTGGACCGGGTCTTGCTCGCATCTAAATTTGCCGGGCAAGCGACCCGAGCGTAGTCTCTCGCCGCCATGTCGCCAGACCCCACCCATTCCACCCTCGCCCGCTCTGCCGAGCGACGCCAGGCCGCGTGGCCGTGGCTGCTTTTGCCGCTGATTGTGCTCGCGCTGTTCTTCGCGTTGCGCACCGTGAAACAGGCGCCGTCCCACCATGCCGCGCACGCCGAGAGCTCATCGGAAAGCGCGCCCGGCGAGGCTGCCGGGTCGCGCTGAAGCGGTTCGGTCCGCCCCCCGCATGCGTCAGCGCGCCCCGAAGGTCGGGTTCGTGAGCCTCGGCTGCCCCAAGGCACTCGTGGACTGCGAGCGCATCCTCACGCAGCTTCGTGCCGAAGGCTATGACGTGGCGCCAAGCTATGACTCGGCAGATGTCGTCGTGGTCAACACGTGCGGCTTCATCGATGCGGCGGTGGATGAATCCCTCGACGCCATTGGCGAGGCGCTGGAGCGGAACGGCCGCGTCATCGTCACCGGCTGCCTCGGCGCAAAGCCGGAGCGCATCCTCGAGCGGCACCCGCGCGTGCTGAAGGTGACGGGGCCGCACGCGTACGAAGACGTCATGTCGGCCGTTCACCAGCACCTGCCGCCGGCGCACGACCCGTTCATGGACCTCGTGCCGCCGCAGGGCGTCCGCCTCACGCCGCGGCACTACGCGTATCTGAAAATCTCCGAGGGCTGCAACAACAAGTGCAGCTTCTGCATCATTCCGTCGCTGCGCGGGCGGCTCGCCAGCCGGCCCATCGACGAAGTGCTGCGCGAAGGCGAGCGCCTCGTGCGCGCAGGCGTGAAGGAGCTGCTCGTCATTTCGCAAGACACCAGCGCGTATGGCGTGGACATCAAGTACCGCGCGGGCGCCTGGCGTGAGCAGCAGTACGAAACTCGCTTTATCGACCTCGCGCGCGGGCTCGGCTCGCTGGGCGCGTGGGTTCGCATGCACTACGTGTACCCGTATCCGCACGTAGATGAAGTGATGCCGCTGATGGCGGAACGAAAGATTCTGCCGTACCTCGATATTCCGTTTCAGCACGGCAGCCCGAGCGTGCTCAAGCGCATGAAGCGCCCGGCACATGCGCAAGACACGCTCGCGCGCATCAAGGCGTGGCGCGCTGTGTGCCCGGATCTCGTCATTCGCAGCACGTTCATCGTGGGCTTCCCCGGCGAGACCGAAGCGGAGTTCGAAGAACTGCTGGGCTGGTTGAGCGAAGCGCAACTCGACCGTGTGGGGTGCTTCAAGTATTCGCCGGTGGACGGCGCCACGTCGAACGCGCTGGCAGACCACGTCGCGCCGGAAGCTCAGGAAGAGCGCTACCGGCGCTTCATGGCGCTCGCGAGCGAGATCAGCGCGGAGCGGCTGCAGTTGCGCGTGGGCAAACGCATGCGTGTGCTGGTGGATTCCGTGGCGAACGGTTCGGCCATCGCGCGCAGCGAAGGCGACGCGCCGGAGATCGATGGCGTGGTTCACATCGAGAGCGCCGGGAAACTGAAGATGGGCGACTGGGCGGAAGTGCGGGTCACTTCAGCCGACGAGTACGACCTGCACGCGAAGATCGTCAACAACAGTCCCTGATTCACCGGCGTCTGCCGGCCCGCGTCGCCGTCGAGCCTCGGCGCGTGCCGCTACTGGTCTTTCTGCGATGAGCGCGACACCGGCTTGCGCGGGATGCGCGCAGCCTTCTCGTTCTGGCGCGCGGCGCCCGTCGCCACCGTTTTGAATTCCCGCCGGGCCAGGTTATCGAACTTGCGAGACAGCAGGCCGTAGCGACGCACGAGATCTTCCCCCAGCTCCGTGAGCTTCACGCCGCCGCCGCCCTTGCCGCCCACGCTGGCGGTCGTCACCGGTGAGGTGAACGAGCGGTTGAGCCCGTCCACCAGCAACCAGGCGCGTCGGTAGCTCATGCCGAGCTGGTGGGCCGCGCGCCGGAGCGAGCCGCTCTCGTGGATGCCCTGAAGCAGGGCGATCTTGCCCGGCCCGATCGAGCAGGCTGGGCTCACATCCAGACGAAAGCGAACGGTAATCATCGAACGCGCTCCACGGGATTCACGGGCCCAAGAATCGCCGCGCGTGGCGGCGCTGACAAGTGGCATGCCCGGGGGGCGCGGTGCGCACGGTTGCGGCTTTCGGAAAGCTACGCTATATCCTGCTGAATACTCCGAACGATCCGAGGCCCGCAGCATGTCTTTCAGCTCGCTCCGCTCGAGGCTTGCCGTCGCGGCGGCATTGCTGGCCTTCGCATTTTCGGGCGTCGCCAGCGCTGCGCAAGGCGCGGGGGCCGACACGGGCCAATCCATTGTTGTCTTTGCCGCCGCTTCGCTCGCGGACGTGCTCGGTGAGATCGACCAGGCGTTCACGGCCCGGACGGGCATCGAGGTGAAGGCATCTTTCGCGGCGAGCTCCGTGCTCGCGCGGCAGATCGAGAGCGGCGCGAAGGCGGACGTGTTCTTCTCGGCCGACGAGGAATGGATGGACTACCTCGCCCAGCGCAACCTGCTGCAGCCGCGGTCCCGTCACGATGTGGTCGGCAACCGGCTGGTGCTGATTGCCCCGGCGGCCAGCAACGTGAAGATCGCCATCGAGCCCGGCTTTTCGGTAACCGAAGCGCTGGGCCCGAACGGGCGCCTTGCCACCGGCGATCCGGACTCCGTGCCGGTGGGCAAGTACGCGCAAGCCGCGCTCACCCGGCTCGGCGCCTGGAACGCCATCGCCCCCCGTCTCGTGCGCGCGGAGAACGTGCGCGCGGCGCTGGCCTACGTGGCGAGGGGTGAAGCGCCGTTGGGCATCGTGTATGCCACGGATGCGCAGGCTGAAAAGCGTGTGAAGGTGGTCGGCATGTTCCCCGCCGACTCGCACCCACCCATTCTCTACCCGGTGGCCGCGACCGCCGCGGCCACCGCCAATGGAATGAAGTTCGCGGAATTCGTTCGCGGTAACGTCAGCCGCGATATCTTCATCGAGTACGGCTTCGAGCCGGCGCGCTGACAGCCGGCAGGGTTGGCCCGGCGCCCTTGCGGGTCATGCCGGGCACGAACCCAAAGAGTTCTCGCATGCGGGCCTGCAGGCATCACGCGCGCCCGGTACACTGCACAACTTTTCGGGGCCGCCCGGCCGTTTTCAGGAAACGTTACCGCCGTCTCGATGAATACATCCGCCGCTGCCATCCAGGCGCCAACTCTGGAAATACGTTTTGGCCAGGTGAGCCTGCCCCAGGTGCGCATACGCACGACTGATCCGGGCACGATCCTCGATGAGCTCACGGGCCGCGTCGCCTCGGCGCCGCGCTTCTTCGAGCGCACGGCGGTGTGCCTGGACCTGAGCGCGCTGGAGAAAGAGCCCGACGCTGCCGAGGTGCGCGCCGTGCTCGACGCCATCGGGCGCGCTGGCATGGTGCCGGCGGGTCTTGCGCACGGAACCGCCGCGGTAGATGCGCTCGCGCAGGCACTCAACCTGCCGGTGCTCACCTACTTTCGCCCGTCGGCGGGCAAGACGCCCCCGGTGCTGCAGCCGGCAGACCCGGCGCCGCAGGAATTCGCCAAGCCCGCGCTCATGAATCACAACCCGGTGCGCTCGGGCCAGCGCCTGTACGCGCGCCATCGCGATCTCGTGGTCACGGCCACAGTGGGCGCCGGCGCGGAAGTCATGGCCGACGGCTGCGTGCACATCTACGGGGCGCTGCGCGGCCGGGCCATGGCGGGCGCGCGCGGCGAGGTCACGGCCCGCGTCTTCTGCCAGGAATTCAACGCGGAGCTCGTCTCGGTGGCA
Source organism: uncultured Gammaproteobacteria bacterium (assembly GCA_963837755.1). GTDB lineage: Bacteria > Pseudomonadota > Gammaproteobacteria > Steroidobacterales > Steroidobacteraceae > JADGHX01. Next base: position 771,953 of record CAWIOP010000001.1, read on the forward strand.
GGCGTGTTCCGAGTTTTTGAAACCATTCCACCGGAGCTGAAGGGCCACCCCGTGCAGGCCTGGCTCTCCGGCGACGAGCTTCGTTTCGCCCGCATCGGCGCGTGAGGCCGGAGCGGGTTCGGGCGTAGCTACGCGATGAAGCAGGCGGCAAAAGCCACGCCTTTTGCCGCCGGGAACGAAGCCACTGTCCGAAAAAGCGCCGTAGGCGACTTTTTCCAATGAACCAAGGGGATTGAGCATTGACCGAGATCATCGTAGTGACTTCAGGCAAGGGCGGCGTCGGCAAGACGACCACCTCGGCCAGCATCGCCTGCGGCCTGGCCAAGCGCGGTAAGCGCGTCGCCGTCATCGACTTCGACATCGGCCTGCGCAACCTCGACCTCATCATGGGGTGCGAGCGGCGCGTGGTGTACGACTTCGTGAACGTCATCCAGGGCGACTGCACGTTGAAGCAGGCGTTGATCAAGGACAAGCGCATCGACTCGCTCTTCGTGCTCGCGGCCTCCCAGACGCGGGACAAGGACGCGCTCAGCTCCGAAGGCGTCAAGCGCGTGCTCGATGAGCTCGCCGCCGACAATTTCGACTACATCATCTGCGACTCGCCCGCCGGCATCGAGAAGGGCGCGCACCTGGCCATGTACTTCGCGGATCGCGCGGTGGTCGTGGTGAACCCCGAAGTCTCCTCCGTGCGCGACTCCGACCGCATCCTCGGCCTGCTCTCCAGCAAGACGCAGAAGGCCGAGCAGGGCAACGGCGGCGTGAAGGAGCACCTGCTGCTCACCCGCTACAGCCCCAAGCGCGTGGCCACCGGGGAAATGATGAGCGTGGAGGACGTGAAGGACATTCTCGGCCTCGACGTCATCGGCGTGGTGCCGGAGTCGCCGGATGTGCTCTCCGCGTCGAACGCGGGCACGCCCGTCATCCTCAACGAGCAGAGCGACGCGGCCGACGCATACGACGACGCCGTCGCACGCCTGCTGGGCGAGACCAAACCGTTGCGCTTCACGGACGAGCCCCGGAAAGGGTTCTTCGCGCGCATGTTTGGAGGTTGAGTGATGGGGTTGTTAGCGCTTTTCCGCACCAAGCCCTCCTCCGCCAAGGTCGCCAAGGAGCGCCTGCGCATCATCGTGTCCCAGGAGCGCGGTAAGCGCGGGGGCCCCGACTACCTTCCCCTCCTCCGCAAGGAGCTGCTGGAAGTCATCCGCAAGTACGTGAACGTCGATCCTGACGCCATTCAGGTGAACGTCGAGCGCGAAGACGGCCACGAGATTCTCGAGCTGTCCGTCGCGCTTCCCGAACAGGCGCGTCCTTAGGGGCGCGGGATCTCGGAATTCGGAGTTCGGCACTCGGATTTGGATCTCGAAACTCGGGCGCTTCAGGTCGGCGCGGGCGGGGTCAGGCCGCCCCGTGTTTTTCTTAGTGCGGGGCAGCGTCAGGCTCGCGCGCTTCGAAAAAAGCTGTGGAGGACCACATCTTTTTTCGGCGTTCCCCGCGCGCGTCGGGGGCCGCGCGTCACGGCGGTCGAACCAAGTTTCCAGTGCAACGCTCGCGCGGCCCTGATCCGCCGTCGCGCGGGCGCTCGCCACACGCTGCCCCGCACTAAGAAAAACACGGGGCGGCCTGACCCCGCCTACAGGCGGTAGTGGCTTTAAGCGGAATCGAAGAGAAAAGAAGCCGAGACAACGAGACGACCCCACGGCGCCGGCTCACTCGCCAAGGGCCTTGGCGGGCACGTGGGAACGTAGGATTACGTTCCCACGAGGCTCCTTAGAGAGGGATCGGTCTTACGGCCGGTGCCCGCCAAGGCCCTTGGCGAGTGAGCCGGCGCCTGCGATGACCTCAACCGTTCCTGGATTCCGTTCCTGAATTCCGCGCTCAGGTCAGCCCTTACTCAACCGTAACGCTCTTGGCGAGGTTACGCGGCTGGTCAACGTCCGTGCCTTTGAGAATGGCAACGTGGTACGACAGCAGCTGCAGCGGAATCGTGTAGACGGCCGGTGCCTGGAAGTACGTGACGTGCTTCGGCATGGTGATGACGGTGACGCCGTCGCTCGGCGTGATGCCCGACTCCGGGTCCGCGAACACGATGAGCTCCCCGCCGCGGGCGCGCACTTCCATGAGGTTCGACTTCAGTTTCTCGAGCAGGTCGTTGTTCGGCGCCACCGTGATGACGGGCATGTCCGCGTCCACCAGGGCCAGCGGGCCGTGCTTGAGCTCGCCGGCCGCGTAGGCCTCGGCGTGGATGTAGGAAATTTCCTTGAGCTTCAGCGCGCCTTCCATCGCAATGGGATACAGCACGCCGCGGCCGAGGAACAGCGCGTGATGCTTGTCGGCGAAACGCTTCGCCAGCTCTTCGATCACCGGGTCGAGCGCCAGCGTCTTCTCGATGAGCGAGGGCAATTCGATCAGGCGCTGCACGAGACCGCGCTCGCGCTCCGCGTCCGCGCCGCGGTGTTTGGCGAGCGCGATGACCAGCATGTTGAGCGCCGCCAGCTGCGTGGTGAAGGCCTTGGTGGAGGCCACACCGATTTCCGGGCCCGCGCGCGTCAGCATGACGAGCTCCGACTCGCGCACGAGTGAGCTTTCCGGCACGTTGCAGATGGCGAGCGAAGACAGATAATCAGCTTCCTTCGCCAGGCGAAGCGCGGCCAGCGTGTCCGCGGTTTCGCCAGATTGCGAGATGGTGACGAACAGCGAGTTCGGCATCACCACCGGGCTGCGGTAGCGATATTCGCTGGCGATTTCCACGGAGCACGGCAGCTTGCAGATCTGCTCGATGAGATAGCGCGCCACGGAGGCTGCGTGGAAACTGGTGCCGCACGCAACGATGTGAACGTGCTCCGTGCGCTTGAAGACTTCGGTGGCCGCCGGGCCGAACGCGGCTTCGAGCAGGCGGCCGTTGGCCACGCGCTCCTGCAAGCGTGTTGGCGACGGCGCGCGGCTGCTCGTGGATCTCCTTGAGCATGAAGTGGCGGTACTGGCCCTTCTCCGCGGCATCGGCCGACAGCTCGCTCTCGCGCACCGGGCGATCGACCGAGTTGCCGTCTTTGTCGATGATGCGAACGGACTTGCGGCGGATCTCCGCCACGTCGCCTTCTTCGAGGAACATGAAGCGGCGGGTCACGGGCAGCAGCGCGGCGACGTCCGACGCGACGAAATTCTCTTCGACGCCCAGCCCGATGACCACGGGGCAGCCTTCGCGCGCCAGGATGATGCGCTCCGGGTCGTGCTCACTGACCACGGCCAGCGCGTAGGCGCCTTCGAGCTCCGCCACCGTGGCGCGCACGGCCTTGAACAGGTCCTTCACCGTTTCGAGGTGGTGATGGATGCGGTGCGCGATGACTTCGGTGTCGGTCTCCGACGTGAACTTGTAGCCGAGCGGCTTCAGCTCTTCGCGCAGCTCTTCGTGATTCTCGATGATGCCGTTGTGGACGATGGCGAGACCGTCCAGCGAGATGTGCGGGTGCGCGTTGCGCTCGCTCGGCACGCCGTGAGTGGCCCAGCGGGTGTGCGCGATGCCGAGGTTGCCGTGCGTGGGGTTCTGCTCCAGCGCTTCCTGCAGCATCTTCACCTTGCCGACGGTGCGCAGGCGCTTGAGGTGCTGCGTGCCGTTCAGCACGGCGATGCCGGCGGAGTCGTAGCCCCGATATTCGAGCCGACGCAGTCCCTCCATGAGGATGGGCACGATGTTGCGCTCAGCGATGGCTCCGACGATTCCGCACATGGCTTTGAGGGTTCCGGGATTTACGGGTTTTGGGGCGCAAGTGTGCTCCAATCGGCGCCAACGTGCTGATTTCGTTGAGCCAGACGTGAACCGCGTCGCCTGCGCGGACCGGCCCGCCAGAAGGCGCGAAGACGCTTTATAAATCAGACAGGTGCGGGCGTTCCTGGCGTGCCGGACTGGGCCGGGCGCACCCCCGCCACACTATTAATGAATGTGTCTGCGGCGGGTGGCCGGGACGGCCCAGTGTCGCGGGACGCGCCCGCCGACCCCCGCCTGTGCCGACGCGCACGGCTCCGGCCAGGGCGAGCCCGGCCAGCGCCAGCCACCCGAGCGCGCCGCCACCGCCACTGTTGTCATTGCCCTGCGCAACCGTCGTCACCGTGACTGTGGCGGAGGCCGTGCCGCCGTCGCCCGCGCACTCCAGCTTGAACATCGCCGCGGTGCTGATGGAGCTCACGTGCTCATTGCCAGTGACCGGTCGTGAGCCCGTCCAGCCATTCGAGGCCACGCAGGACGTGGCACTCGTCGTACTCCAGGCGAGGTCCACAGCGCCGCCCACGGTGACCTGCGTCGGCGTCGCGGTGAGCGTCACCGTGGGGCTCGGCGGTTTCTCGGCGACGCGGATGCCATACGTGCCGGCCTTCTCCGTCGCGTCGGGCGTGGCGATGAAGTTGATGAAGTAGTTGCCGGGGGCCGCGTTGAAGTCGAACTGCGCGCTGTTCAACACCTTGCCGAGGGTCTCGGCGCCGCGCGTGACCACCGCGCCAAGCTCATTGAACGTGTGCGGGAACGCCACGTCCGTGAGCGTCACGCGATATGCGGTGGTGCCGGTGGCGCTTACTTTTCGTGAATTGAAGAGATTACCCACGCCCTGAGTCACTTCGAAAACCGGCGTGCTGCCCCCCGTCGGCGCGACATCCACGCCGAAGACACCTCCGCCGGTGTTCGTGGGTGCCGCTAGCGCCACGAGGAAGAGCTTGCCGATCGCGACGTTGGGAAGATCGAGCGAGCCGGCCGCGTTCAGCGAGCCGAGCAGAGTCCCATTCTGTGATGCGCCGAGCTGTGCCGCGCTGAACGCCGCGGGAAATGCGAAGTCCGCAAGCCGCACGCGATAAGCACCGGCGGTCGTGATGTCGGCCACAAAGCTGTACACGGGTGTCGTGCCGGGCGCGCCGCCTACCGTTCTCACAGTTGAGAACAACGCGACGCCGCCGGAAGGCCGCACCTCCAGGCCGTAGGTGCCGGTTGTGGAAGCGGCAGCCTTCGCCACCACGTACATCAGATGTTCGCCGGCAGACGCAGTGAACGCGGTGTCACCAGAAGTGGTGGTGAGCGCCGCGACAGCGCCGTCTCGCACGAGCGCGGCACCTTTCTCATCCAGCGGCGCGGGGAACTGCAGGTCGTTCAAGCTCAGCACGTGGGCGCCGGCGCCGAGCGTCACGGTCCCTATGCCTTCAACGCGACCGACTGTCACGGTGCGCGAGAACAGGTTGGTGCTCGCGCCAGCCTGGCGCACGCGCACGCTGTAGAGGCCCGCGTTCACGCTGGTGGGCGATTCGCCGATCGCCAGGATCTTGTAGCTCACGCCCGCCTGCGCGGCAAAGGTGGCCGTGCCGGCCGTCGGCAGCACCGCCACCTGTGGGCCGCCGACTTGCGTGACGGACATCAGCAGATCCGGCAACGCCTGCGGAAGCGCGAAGTCCGCGAGCTCCACTTCGTAGGTACCACTGACCGTGGGCGTAATCGTCTCTTCGAGCACCGTCCGGTTCTCCGGCGTCGCCGCCGGCGGCGAGGCGATGGACGCGACGAATTCGTTGAGGGCCGTGGTCTCGTTCGCGCGCGTCACTTTCACGCCAACCGTGCCGGAGCCCGCGGCCGCTGGCCTGCCGACGATGCGGATGACATACGCACCGGGAGTGGCCTCGAAGCTGAGCACGGCCGAAGCAGCGGATGCGGTCGTGCTCGCCGTGCCGACCACGGTGGTGCCGCGAGTGACGGCGAGCTTCGCGGATGTGAGCGCCGCGGGCAGCTTCAGGTCCGTGATCGTCAGCTCGTAGGAGCCCGCCTGGGTGATGTCGAGCGCGTGCTCCACAGGCGCAGCGCCATCGGACAGCGTGCGCACTTCATCCAGCAATGCGGTCTGCGCCTGGGCTACGCCGCTCAGCGCAAACACTGCCAGTGCAACAACCCCAATCGAGCGCGCGAGACGCGAAATCATTCCGGGACTCTCCATGTTCGAATCACTGACTCACTCAACCCTTGCCGCCGCCCAGCGAGGCGAGCGCGGTACGGGCTTCGTCTACGCCGCTGAAGGTGGCCGGCGCCGCGAGCGCGTGCTCCAGGTTGTCCCGCGCCTTGTCGCGCAGGCCCGTCTTCAGCTGCGCCATCGCCAGGTGATAGCGAATGACTTTCGAGTCCGGCGCGCGTTGCGCCGCGCGCTCGAGCACCGGCAGTGCCTCGGTAAACTGCCCGAGCTTGAACATCACCCAGCCGTGCGTATCGAGCAGCAGGCCGCTGTCCGACTTCGCAAACCGCTCCGTCAGCGTGCGGGCCCGATCGAGGCTCGCGCGATCCTTGCGGTACGTGACGAGCAGCATCGCGAGATTGTTGGCCGCGACGTCGTAGCGCGGGCTCTTCTCGTGCACCACCTGGTATTGCCTGATGGCGTCGTCGATGCGGCCCTGCCGCTCGTACAGCGCCGCAAGATCGGAGACGAGCATCGGCTCGTGCTTCGTGGCCGCGACGCCGGCTTCGTAGGTGGCCAGCGCGCCCGGTATGTCACCCTGGCCGAGCTGCGACATGGCGAGGTTACGCCAGGGCATCCACCACTCGGGCGCGATTTTCGTGGCTTCGGCGAATACGGGCTGCGCCTGCGCAAAGTTTCGGTCGCTGAGAAAAATCTCGCCGAGCAGGTTTCTCGGCACGGCATTCTTCGGGTCCGCGGCGATGGCGCTGTTGACGCGTGCGATGGCGCGCTCACGCTTGCCGCTGGCCCAATCGACGCGCGTCACGGCCGCCAGGGCGTCCATGGCGCCCGGCTGCAACTCGAGCGCACGCGAGTAGTTCGCGACGGCATCGTCGAGGCGCTGCTGTGCCTGCGCGACGACGCCTGCGAGAAACGGGCCGGCCGCGACGTTGGGTGCCGCGGTCTGGAGATCTTCCGCCGCCGTCCGGGCTGCGTCGAAGTCCTGCGTGGCGATATACGAGCGCGTCAGCGCCTCGCGCGCCGGAACATTGGTGGGCGCGCTCTTCACCGTTTCTTCCAGCAACGACACGGCCTGGCTGCCGCGCTTCGTCTGGATAAGCAGCTGCGCCAGCTCCACGCGGACGGCGATATCAGCGCCGGCGACGTCCATGGCCTGCCGCAGGGCTTCTTCGGCCAGCGCCGGCTCACCATTGGCGAGATGCGCGCGCGCCAGCGTTCGCAGCACACCGACGGCCGTCGGCTGATCGCGCAACACGGCGCGCAGGTCGGCCACGGCAGCTGAGGCGTCATTGCGCGCAAGCGAGATATTTCCCCTGAGCATCAACGCGTCGTTGTCGCGCGGATTCTTCTTCAGCGTGGCGTCGACGAACTTCATCGCCTCGTCGTAGTTGCCGCGAGTCACGTAGACGGCGGCGATTCGATTGCTCGCGGAAATGGCGGCTGGCGACTCCGGGTCCGCGGCGATGACCTTGTTGTAGGTGGCAAGCGCCTTGTCCACGGCGCCCAAGCGCTGCTGGACCGCGCCGAGGCCGAGCTGCAAGTCGTAGTTCTTCGGGTCACGCTCGATGAACTGGAGCAGCGCCTGCTCGCCGCGCTCGCGCGAGCCCTGCGCCACCAGGAAATCCACGTACGCGAGTTTTGCGTCGTGACTGTCCGGCAGCGCTTCAGTGGCTTCGCGCATCACCTTCTCGGCGTCTTCGGGCTTGCGCGCCCGCGCATATTGCAGGGCCAGCTGCAGGCGATGGGAGAGTTCCTTCGGGCGCAGCTCCACCACCTTGCGCAGCTCCTGCTGCGCCATCTCCGGGTCGTTCACCGATGTGTAGAGACTCGCGAGCACCTGGCGCAGGTCGGCCGAGTCCGGATGCTTCGCCAGGAAATTGCGCACGAGCTCGATGGCGCGATCCGGCTCGCCGGCCTGGCGCTTCATCGACGCGAGCAGCGCGACGGCGCTCTCGTTCGCCGGCGCGATCTTCACTGCGTGCTCGGCGTCTTCGAGGGCGCCGGCCTTGTCGTTGAGCTGGTTGCGCGCGGCCGCGCGCACGGTGAGCAGGTCCGCGTCTTCAGGATGCTTCGCAAGCCCGGGCGCCACCACCTCCAGCGCGCGCTCAGGGCCGCCGCCGAACACGAGCATGCGGCCGAGGTTCGCGCGCGCCTGTGCGTGCTCGGAGCTCGCGTCGATGGTGCTCTGGTACATGCCGGCGGCGCCGCGCAGGTCGCCCAGCTTCTCGGCCACGCGGCCGTTCATGAAGCGCGCCTCAACGTCGTTCGGCGTGATCTGCAAGGCGTTGCGGAACTCGACGCGCGCCTTCTCGTAGTTGCCATCGGCGAAGAATTTCTGGCCGCGCTCCATGTGAGTGGAGCGCCGCGCGTCGGCACCGCCGCACGCACTCATGGAAACGACAATAGAAATCATGGCGATGACGGTCGCCAGTCTGCGCGTCGAGAACATCAGCCATCCCCGCTGTGTATTCGTGTGTCGAGGGATGCGTGACTGTAGGCAGGGGTCGTGACGAACGTGTGACAGGCGCGCTACGTCAGCGGGGCGACCAGCCAGCGAATGGCGATCACACCGAAGGTGAGCGCGAGTGCCGCGCGTGGCAGCGCGCGTTTCAGATCAAGACCCAGCAGCGCTTCGACTACGTAGAGCAGGATCACCGCTTTCGTGATGCCCGCGGGAAGATCCGCGGGCAGCGACACGGAGCCGGGCAGGTTCGGCAACACCACCGCAATGAAGATCACGAGCACGTCGAGCGAGGTCACTTCGAAGCGCTTCGCCGATGACAGCCAGAAGCGCACCAGCGCGGCGGCTCCGGTGATGGCGAGCAGCGTCCAGGAGATGCTCGTCATGAGGTCGCTTTTCGCGGGCGCGGTCTGGTCGAGATACACGATCATCACGACGCCGACGTACGCGGCCACCCTGTCGATCCATCCGCGCGAACGCTCGCTGCGCGCAACGCTCAGCACCACGAGGAACGCGGTGAGCAGCGCGAGGCAGAGAATGCCTACGTCGCTGTCGACCCGGCCGGTGATCGAGAGCGTCATGGCGACGTAAGCCGCGAGCCCGGTGCCGAGCGCGACGAGTGCCGCATGCTGCAGCAGGGGACGCGGCTGGCGGGCCGTGAGCCAACGGCGCAATCCGCCGCGCGCTTCTGCCGCCACGCCAGCATGTGCGCGCCAGTCCGAGCGCCCCAGCCATCGCAACGTGCCCAGCAGCAGGAACGCGAATGCGCCGAAGACCGCGACGATCAGGAAGTCCGACTCGAACCGCAGGAAGTACGCGAGCAGGAACAGCGTGGCCTGCAGGCCGTAGATGAGGATCACGGACTCGCGATGGCTGAACCCGAGGTAGAGCAGCTTGTGGTGCAAGTGATTGCGGTCGCTCGCGAACGGCGAGCGCCCCTCGCGCACACGCCGCACCATCACGCCGACGGTGTCGACGATCGGCACGCCAATGAGCAGCAGGGGCAGCGCCGCGCTGACCGCAACCGTCTCACCCTGAGTCGCGAGGACGGCGAGCACGCCGGTGGAAAAGCCCAGCACCTGACTGCCGCCGTCGCCCATGAACACGCGTGCCGGGTGAGTGTTGAATCGCAGGAAGCCGAGGATGGCACCGGCCTGAATGAGCGCGACGAAGGTCACCAGCATGTTCCCGCTCGCTGCCGCGAGCAGCGCGATGGCCGTGAGACACAGCAACGCCATGCCGCCGGCGAGGCCGTCCAGGCCATCCGAGAGATTCACGGCGTTCGTCACGCCAACGAGGAACACGAACGTGAGCGCCCACGAGAGGCCGGCGGGAAGCTCGCCGAATGCCAGTGTGTCGATGCGGATGTGGCCGATCTGCATGCACAGCGCCACGGCGAGGAACTGGCCCAGGAATTTCACCCAGTACGCCGCGTCCACGCGGTCGTCCCACACACCCACAACGAGCAGCACGGCGAGCCCCGCGAAGAGCCCCGTCATCGCGGCGTTGAGCTCGAGCATGATCAGCGCCGGCACCAGGATGCCAACCGCCATGGCGATGCCGCCGATGCGCGGCACCGGCACGGAATGCACCTTGCGCGGCCCCGGCGCGTCGGTGAGGCCGATGAAGGGCGCCCAGCGCGCGAGCGGCGGAATGAGCGCCGCCGTGATCGACAAGGCCACCACGAATGCGAGAAAGAATTGCATGGTGGTGGCCCCTAGATGGGCAGCCCCGCCCGCCGGCGCTGCAGCTCCGCGGACTTGCAGTCGATCATGTATTCATAGAACGACTGCAGCGAGGCGTATGTGAAGCCGGCACGGCCATCGAGAAAGCCGCGGCGCCAGCCGTAGTAATAGGCGAACTTGAGTAGCGGCCGGGCCGGCAGGCGGAAGAACAGGTCCTTCAGCGCGCGGCGGCGCTCGTTCGGGTCGTTCGTCCAGAGGCGGGGCCGCTCTCCCGCCGCGCCATCGCGCACCTTCTGCGCCTCGATGGCCTCCATGTCGGAGTAGCGGTTGTGGCGCGCGATCCAGTGCGTGACGCCATGGCTGAACGGGAAATGGATGATGTGTGCCGCAAGCTCCCCCACGGGACCGTCGACCACTGCCACCGGGTTGACGAGACGCTCGTAGCGAATTCGCTGCGGCCGGAACAGCCTCACGAACCACGTGGGGTATAGCTGGGCATGCCTGAGCCAGCGGCCCATGAAGAAATCCTTGCGGCGAATCCGGAAGGCGCACTCGGGGGCGTTCGGTTGCGCGAGCCGCAGCACTGCGTCGCGCAGGTCGTCGGGGCAACGCTCATCCGCGTCCAGATACAGCACCCAGGGGTGGCGGAACTCGATGTTTCCAACGGCCCAGTTCTGGTGAGCGGACCAATTGTCGAAGCGGCGCGTGACCACGCGAGCACCGCGCGCCTCCGCAATCTCCCGCGTGCGATCGCAGCTGAGCGAATCGAGCACCACCACGTCGTCGCACCAGGCGAGCGTGTCGAGGCAGGCCCCGATGTTGATCTCCTCGTTCAGCGTGAGGATGAGAACGGAGACGGATCGGCCAGGGTTCATGGGGGCGGTCGAGCTGAAGCATGAGCGCAATATTCGAATGGTAGGTTGCCTGTGTTACGAATTGCCTTCACTGGCAGACCCGCCAGGCGCCGTCAGCGGCTGCGATTCTTGCCGGAGCCGACATGGTGGAACACGTTCGCAGCACTGCCAGCCCGTTGAGCGTGCAGGTGATTCAGCCGATCGTGCCGCACTATCGCGTACCTTTTTTTGAAGGCGTGGCGAAGCGGAACGAGCTGCGCGTGCGCCTGTGCGTGAGCCATACCATCTCCGGCATGCCGCCGTCCCTGCCGGTGCGCGGCATGAACGTGGACACCCGCCACTACTGCCACGAAATGCTCGGCGGCAGAGTGCTGTGGCAACGTGATCTCACGCTCGAGCCGAGCCTCGGCCACGGGGACGTGCTCGTCATCGACGGCAACCCGCGCTTTCTCAGCAACATCCCGCTGCTCATCGAAGCGCGCCGCCGCGGCGTCGCCATCGTCTGGTGGAGCCACGGCTGGTCCGCCACGTCCGCTGCGCTGCGCGCCCGCATTCGCCTGCGCATGATGCGGCTCGCGGACGTCGTGCTTCTATACACGGACGCCGAGCGTGACGACCTGATCGCGCGCGGTTTCGATCCGGCGCGGGTGTTCGCGCTCAACAATGCCGTGGACGAGACACGCATTGCCGATGCGGCGCGCGCGTGGACGCCGGGCAAGCTCTCGTTGTTCCAGGCGGAGCAGGGACTCGATGGCAGAAAGGCGCTGCTCTTCTGTGGCCGCCTGCGCGAGACGCCGTGCACGGAGCTTCACGTGGCCCTGCGCGCGCTGGTGCCGCTGGTGGCGCGGTCGCCTTCCTATCTGCTCGTGGCGATCGGCGATGGGCCCAGCGCGGCGCAGCTGCGCAAGCTGGCGGATGAGCTCGGCGTGGCGAATCACGTAAAGTGGCTCGGAGCGATCTACGACGAGGAGCAGCTGGCGCCCTGGTTCCTGTCCGCGCGCTGCTTCGTGTATCCGGGCCCCATCGGCCTGAGCCTCATTCAGGCGTTCGGCTACGGCCTGCCGGTCGTCACACACGACAACCGGCGTGAGCACAACCCCGAGATCGCCGCGCTCGTTGAAGGCGTGACCGGAATGACGTTTCCCCGCGCCGACGCCGGCGCGCTCGCTCGCTGCGTCGACACGCTCTGCACCGACGAAGCGTCGCGCTCACGCATGGCGCACGCCGCGCGCCGCATCGTCGAAGAGAAGTACTCGATGAAGAGCATGGTATTGCGCTTCACGCAGACGGTGGTCGCCGCGTCACGCCGGGTCATTGAGCGTCGATAGCCTTGCGCATCGTCCACTTCATCGAATGCATGAATCCGGACCACGGCGGGCCGCCGGCGATCGTGGCGCGTCTGGCCGCCGCGCAGGCCCGGCTGGGCCACGACGTGACGTTGCTCACCACGTTCGATCCGCCGGAAGTCGCCGGCGCGATCCAGCGGGCGTTCGGGCACATCGAAGCGTTCGGCTCCGTGACACAACGATGTGTGAGCGCACGCTCCGTCCTTTCTCGATTTGGCGCGGCCGCTCACCAGCGCATGGCGGCCACGTTGAATGCCGCCGAGCTGGTGCACATCCACGCGATCTGGGATCCGCTGCTCATGCGCGGCATGCACCACTGCCGCCGCCGCCAGATTCCACTGTGCGTCACGCCGCACGGCTTGCTCACTCGTTACAGCATGAGCAAACGCGCGCTCAAGAAGAAACTCGTGCTGGCGCTCGGCTGGGGCCGCGCCCTCAACGGCGCCAATCTCCTGCATTGCCTCACCGACGACGAGCGCGCGGACGTGCGTGCGCTCGGGCTCACATCGCCGCTGGCCGTGCTGGCCAACGCGGTCGACCCGCGCGAGTTCGTTGAGCGCGACTACAGCCGCGAGCTGGCGGCGGCCCTGCCCGCTCATGCGTCCCGGCGCTTCGTGCTGTCGCTGGGCCGGCTGCACGCTACGAAGGGGTTGGACATCCTGTGCGAGGCGTTCGCCAGAGTCGCGGCCGCGCAGCCGGAGGTGGATCTCGTCATCGCCGGCCCCGACTTCGGCTATGAGCCGCGCCTTCGCGCTCACATCGAGCAGCTCGGGCTCTCACGCAGAGTCCACGTGGTTGGGCCCGTGTTCGGAGCGAGCAAGGTCGCGCTGCTGCGCGCGGCGCGCGCCCTGTGCCAGCCGAGCCGCCAGGAAGGCTTCAGCATGACGATTCTCGAAGCGCTCGCGTGCCGTGTGCCGGTGGTGATCTCGACCGAGTGCCATTTTCCGCAGATCCAGACGGAAGGCGCCGGATTCGTGGTGCCGCTCGATGCTGATGCGACCGCGCAGGCGCTGCTCGACCTGCTCGGTAACGAGCGGACGCGCGAAGAAGCGGCGGGCTGCGCGCTTGCCCTGCTGCTCGCGCGCTACACCGTCGACCGGCTGGCCGAGGCGCTGGTGAGGAACTATCAGGCGCTGGGTACGAGCGCGGCTCGATGAACGACCTGTAGATCGAGCTGGCCGGGCTCGACGACGCGGCGCAGGCGCTGCTGGCGCGCCAGCTCCGGCAAGCGGCCGAGCAGGATCGCGAACAGGAAGAAGTACGCGCTGCCCACCATGTTCCCTTCCTTGAGCGAGATCAGGAACGTGAACACGAACGCCGTGCCGACGGCGGCGATGAGGCTGCGCATCTGCGGCTGGCTCTTCACCATCTTCCGGGCGCGCAGCAGCCCGCTGCTCGCGCGCCACAGCACATACAGATACATCACGATGCCGATGAGGCCCTCTTCGCCGAGCACTTCGAGCGGCACGTTGTGCGGATAGAAACCGACCAGGTTCGGATCGAATGACGCTGAGTTGCCGAGGCCCACCACGATGTGCGCGCCGGACTGACTCCAGACGTGCAGCAGTTTCAGCGCCATGTGCCAGCGCCCCACCGCGTCGCGCGCCGCAAGCGACTCGCTCCATCGCGCGTCATAGGCATGAATGAACTCGGACACGCCGTAGTGGATGGCCATGCCGCCCACCGCCACGGCAATGCCGATCGCCAGCAGCCCTCGAAACTTCGACGCGCGGTATGCCACGAGCAGCATCAGCAGCAGCGAGATGCTCGCGGCGACGAGTTGCCCGCGCGAGCCAGACCGGACGATGACGACGAGGCACACCCCGACGACGGCAAGCCGCAGCGGCCACACGAGCCACTTGAGGCTCTGCACCGGCACGAACAGCGCGGCGCCCGCGACGCACCCCGCGAGCCCGGCAATGGCCAGCGGATTGGTTTCCCGCTCATAAACGCTGCCGGCCACGACGAGGCCCCGCGCACCCCACTCGCCGAACACGAGGAGCGTCACCATGAGCGCCCCGCCCACCACGGCGAGCCCGAGCATCGCCGTGCGCAGGTCATCGAGATTTTTCACCGCCAGCGGAGCGAGGAACACCGCGGTGAGCACGAACGGATAGCCGTGCGACCACACGGTGCCCCACGCGAGGTCCGGGCGTGGCGTCCACAGCAGCGAAAGAAATGCGTACACATACAGCGCGAACACGGCCCAGTAGCTCTTGCGCATGCGGCACGGCACGCACTCGCCCTTGAAAGTCTGGGCGAGCAACGCCGCGAGCACGGCGCAGCCAATGGCGATGTTCGTGAACGCCGAGTGCTGGGCGAGCCACGGATGCGCCCCCTGCCCCCACTGCTTGAGGCCGAAGACGCAGACGATGCCCGTGACGGCCATCGCCGGTCGCACGAGGGCGCCGGCGGCGAGGATCGCCAGCAGCGCAAGATATGTGGCCAGGTGAAGGTTTGCGGACATCGAGGTGAACGTAAGCACTTCGGGTAGTCCGCCTGCTTAGCACCCGTTTGCTTCACCTTGATGACAGGAGCACCTGCAAGGGCACCGGGCCACCTCGCGGCGCCCTGCGCGGTATCAGTGAAACACAGTGTCGTGATAATGCGCGGCCCCATCCCATACCGGCTGAGACGCATCGATGTTGGCGTTCTTTCGCAAGCGGCGCACCGCCGAATCCGCCCTTCACGGCGGCGGCACGAACCTTCGCGATGTCTTCGGCGCGGTGTATCGCGAAAACCGCTGGGGCCGAAAGGCTCTCCACAGGTTCTTCTCCGGGCCGGGCAGTCACGATGCCGCCGTGGTGGAGCCGTATGTCACGGCGCTCCGCGGCTTTCTCGGCAGCCTGCCGAAGCCGCCCGACGTGGTGGACCTCGGCTGCGGTGATTTCAACGTGGGGCGGCAACTGCGCGATGCATGCGGTCGCTACGTGGCCTGCGACATCGTGCCCGAGCTCATCGCGCACAACACGGTTGCGCACAAGAAGCTGAATGTCGACTTCCGCTGCGTCGACCTGGTCGAAGACGAGCTTCCCGGCGCGGACGTCGCGCTGATTCGCCAGGTGCTGCAACATCTGGACAACGAGCAGATCGCGCGCATCGTGCCGAAGCTCGGGCGATACAGGCACGTGGTCGTCACCGAGCACTTGCCGGCGGCGGCGCACTTCCGCGCCAACCTGGAGCACAGCCACGGCTCCGGCGTGCGGCTCGGCGTGCACTCCGGCGTCGTGCTGTCGCAGCCGCCGTTCAACCTGCGCGTGCGCTCCCAGCGGCGGCTTTGCAGCGTCGAAAAGTACGGCGGCGTGATCGCAACCGACGTCTACGAGCCCGCATGAACGCCGCGGCCGCGCAGGCGACGCACACCCTTCCGCCGCGATCAGACGCCGAAACGGTATCGGGCGTGTCCCGGCAGCTGAACCTCGGCTGCGGCACGGACATTCGCGCGGGCTGGGTGAATCTCGACAGGGCGGCGCTGCCCGGCGTGAACGTGGTGCACGACCTCGAACGGCTGCCCCTGCCCTTCTGCGACGGCCAGTTCGCGCACGTGTGCGCCAAGGATGTGCTGGAACACGTGGACTACATCCCGCTGCTGCGGGAGTTGCACCGGATCCTGCAGCCGGACGGCACGCTCGAGGTCCAGGTGCCGCACTTCACCTCCGCGGACAATTACATCGACCCCACGCACGTGCGGCGTTTCTCGATCCGCACGTTCGAGTTCTTCGTGGCGGGCTCGCAGACCGCGCGCGACTACTACTTCGATTTCTCGTTCGGGCGCATCGCCAGCCGCCGCATCACGTTCCTGCGCGGGCCGCTCGTCTGGAACCACCTCGTTGAGCCGTTCGTGAACGCGAGCCCCGGCATCCGCAAGTACTACGAGCTCACGTTCCTGAGCCGCCTGTTCCCCGCGCAGAACATTCGCGTCACGCTGGTGAAGTAGGCCGGCCGCGACGCATGCGAATCGGATTTCTGCTACCGGGAGCTTTCGCGCTGGGCAATCCGGGCAACGGCATTGCCGAGCAGGCACGGCGCCAGGCCGAAGCGCTGGAGCGCCGGGGCCACACCGTGCTGCGCCTGAACCCCTGGGATTGGCAGGATGAGACACAGCTCGACGTGCTGCATTTCTTTCTAGGTGGGCCGGCCCTGCACGGCATCACCTCGAACCGGCAACTGGCGCGCAAGGCGCTGCTGGTGTTCGCGCCCATCATCGATTCCAACCAATCGTTCATGAGTTACCGGATCGCGGCGCTCGCGGGCAGCGTCTCATCCAGATTTCTCACCGTGCCGGGCATGTTGCGCAGACAGGCCTGTGGCAGTCACGTGGTGATCTGTCGCTCCCGCCACGAGCGCGAGCGGTTGGTGCAGGGCCTGGGCGTGCCGCCGGACAAAGTGGAACGCGTGCTCAATGGCTGCCCGCCGGCCATGATGCCGACGACGGATCGCGAAGCGCTGCGGGAGCGGCTGCGGTTGCCGAAGGACTTCGTACTGCACGTGAGCGCCTTCACGCAGGAACGCAAGAATGTGCTGCGGCTCGTGGAGGCGCTGGAGCCACTCCAGCTGCCACTGGTGATCGCCGGCGCCTCGACACCGGGCCAAATCTTGAGCGAGCTCGAGCGAAAGGCGCGAGCCGGAGCGCCGATACACATGCTGGGGTTCGTGGATGCGCAGACCAAAGCCGCGCTCTACTCGCTGTGCCGCGTGTTCTGCCTGCCGAGCCATCACGAGGGAACGGGGCTTGCCGCACTGGAAGCCGCCGCGCATGGCGCGCGCATCGTCGTCACTCGCAACGGTGGAGCGCCCGACTATTTTCAGGACTACGCCGACTACGTCGACCCGCTCGACGTGGCGGGCATGCGCGCGGCTCTCGCGCGCGCGTGGGAGCGCCCGAACCCCGACGATCTGCAGCGGCACGTGAACCAGCGCCTGACGTGGGACGCGTCAGCGGAATCGCTGGAGCGCGCGTACGAGACGCATCGGGCCCGCGCATGAGCGGCCTGCCCCGCCCCGTTCGCTGGCTTCGCCGGCTCGTCAGCCGGACGCTGCGACCCTTCGTGCTCGACATCGTCAGTGCCGACATCCGCGTATGGGGCGATCGCTCACGACTGAACGTGGCGCGCTCGGCGCACATGATGAACACGCTGTTCAACGTCTCCTCGGGCACCATCAGCGTTGGCGAGCACACGTTCGCAGGCCACAACGTCTCGATCATCACCGGCGCGCACGACTACAACCTCAGGCTGCAGCGGCGGATGCGCGAGACGCCCCGCGACGGTCGGGACATACACATCGGCGCGGGCGTCTGGATCGGAAGCAACGCCGTCATTCTCGGCCCGTGTCGCATTGGCGATCACGCAGTCATCGCGGCGGGCGCCGTCGTCACGGGTGACGTCGAGGCGTGCACCATCGTCGCGGGTGTGCCAGCGAAGCTGATCCGCCGCATTGACGAGGTGCCGCCGTGACAGCGCGGCAAGGCGCGCTTGCGCTTCCCGCCGGCACTACCTCGGCGGTGGCGGGCACGCTGTGGGTGGTGCTCGGCAATCTGCTGACGCGCGGCGTGGGTTTCGCCGGGCAGGTTGTTCTCGGCTGGCTGCTCGCGCCGGAAGAGTTCGGCACGTGGGCGCTGGCAGTCTCGATCGCGACGGCAGTCGCGGCGCTCCGCAACGGAGGCACGAGCCAGATTCTCATCAAGCGCGGTGAGCACTATGCGTCGCAGGCGGGCACGATCTTCCGCTTCTCGCTCGCATTCAACTTTCTCGCCATGGTCGTGCTGGTGATGGTGGCGACCCTCGTGCTGGGTGAGCGGCCGACACTCGCCGTCGTATTGTTCGGCGTCGCGCTGTCGATCCCCGTCGGCACGCCCGGCATGCTGCTCAAGGCGCGACTCACCATCGACCGGCGATTCCGCGAAGTCGCGTCCATCAGCTTCGGCTCTTCGTGCGTGTGGCAACTGTCCGTCGTGGCGCTCGCGCTGTGCGGATTCGGCGCAATGAGCTTTGCGCTTCCGCCGCTGCTGCAAGCGGGGTACGAAAGCGTCGCCTCGTGGTGCTACGTCAAGTCGTTTCCTGGCCTGCGGACGAGCGCGCGGGCGTCGGACTACTGGCAGCTGTTCCGCGAGTCGCGCTGGGTGATGTTGAGCGCCGCGGCCCTGGCGCTCGCGACGACCGGCGACTACTTCGCCGTCGCGATGCTGTCGGATGCGCGCACGGCAGGACTGTATTTCTTCGCGTTCCAGCTCGTCGTCGCCATCAGCGCGCCGGTGTATGGCGCGCTCGAAACCGTGTTGCCTGCGCTGTTTACGCAACTCGACGGTGATCGCGCCCGGCAGATCGATGCCTGCTCGCGAACGATCCGCGTGATGATCGGAGCCGGTGCGCCGGCTGCCGCGACACTTGCGCTGGCGGCGCCGCCGGTCATCCACTTCGTCTGGCATGGCGCGTGGGACGAAGCCGCAGGGGTCGCGCAGATTCTTGCCGCGTGCGTGCCTGCATGGCTGCTGGTGAGTGCCGGGCGCGCATTGATCGAGGCACGCGGGTTGTGGCGCGGCCGGTTCGTCGTGCTTGGCTCGTACGGTGTCGGTGGCATGGGCGCCGCCGCCATCGGAACACTCACGGGCGACATCAGCACCATCGCCACGATGGTGGCGGCGTTCTATGTGACGTTCGCGCTCGCTTTCCTGCTCGTGCTTCGCAAGCTCGGCCTGCCACTGCGCCGGACGGTGGGCTCCGTTCTCGCGCCGCTCGCACTCACCGGCGTGGCACTGCTGGCCGGCGAAGGGCTCGCGCGGCTGCTGGTGCACGACGCGCACTCGAGCCTGCGCAGTGTCGTTCAGCTGTTTACGTATGTCGCCGTAGTGGCCGGCGGCAATCTGCTGTTCTTCAGGGATATCTGGCACGAGATCGTTGCGGTGCTGTTGAGAAGAATCAAAGGGAGCATCAAAGGGAGCAACTCATGAGGCGTTTGCTCGCGTTACTGGTCTCGGTTTTCTGCGCATGCGCGTGGCATCAGTCGCACGCTCAAACCGAGCCGCCTGCGGCGCCACCGGCATTCCTCGTCTTCGACGGCCTGCTCAACCCCGATAAGCCCAACCTGGCGCAGTACGGCATGATCGAGTTTCGCGGCACCGGCAACGTGTGGCGGCCGGGCGTGTCGATCGACACGGTGGACGAGCCCGGCATCGAGTCCGTGGTGAGGTTCATGGCGACGCTGGGCCCGGGCTATTACCTCGACATCGAGAACTGGCCGGTCGTCCGCGTGCCCGAAGCCGAGGTGCAGGCGAATGTCGGAAAGCTCGTGCAGGTGGCGCAGATCGCGCGCCGCACGGCGCCCGAGCGCGACTTCGGTTTCTACGGGCTGTTGCCCCACGCCGTGTACTGGGAAGTGCTGCTCAACGACCAGGCTGCGCTCGCGGACTGGCGCCGAAGCAACGAGCTGTCGAGGCCGATGGCCGACCATGTGGATTTCGTGCTGCCCTCGATCTACACGTTCTATGAAGATCGCGAGGGCTGGAAGCGCGCCGCGCTCGTCACGCTCGAGGCCGCCCGCCAGTTCGGCAAGCCCGTGTATGCCTTCATCTGGTGGGAGTACCACGAAGGCAATCCAAAGCTTGCCGGCCAGCCCCTGCCGCGCGATTACTGGCGGATGCAGCTGGAGTTCGTGCGCGAGCACGCCGATGGTGTCGTGATCTGGGGCGGCTACCAGAAGGCATGGGACCCGAACGCGCCCTGGTGGCTCGAAACGCAGGACTTCCTGCAGACCCTGCAATGAGCGCACCGCGCGGTGCAGGGGCGCCGGCGTGGCATACGTCTGTCACCAAACTGTCGTCTCGGTTCGCTAGGCTGCCTGCCTCTCGCGAACGCGCGTTCAAGCGCGGCAGAAGCGCGAACGACAGCGCACGGACATCATGAGCCCGACATCGATACCGGACCTCGCCGCGCCGAACGCGCGGTGGCAATTCACCGTGCCCACGCGCGCCTTCATCTTCACCGCGCTCGCCATCGCGATGCTGCCGTTCCTGAAGGCGCTGCTGGAGCTGTTCGACGTCTGGAATCTCAAGCCCGAGTACAGCCACGGCATGCTGATTCCCGCGATCTCGCTGTTCCTCATCTGGCGGCAGCGGCACGAGCTCGCCGCGACACCGTTCCAGGGCTCGTGGTCCGGGCTGTTGCTGGTGGCGGCCGGCCTATTGTTCTGGCTCATCGGCGAGCTCAGCACCATCGAATCGATCACTCAGTACAGCTTCCTGGTCGTGCTCTACGGCCTCGTCATCTCGCTCGTGGGCTGGCCGGTGTTTCGCCGGCTGTGGATGCCGTTGCTGCTGCTGTTCTTCATGATTCCGCTGCCCGCGTTCTTTGGCAACGCGTTGTCCCTGAAGCTGCAGCTCTTGTCTTCGCAGCTCGGTGTGGCGTTGATCCGACTCGTGGGCATCAGCGTCTTCCTCGAAGGCAATGTCATCGACCTCGGGCAGATGAAGCTGCAGGTGGCCGAAGCCTGCGACGGACTGCGCTACCTGTTCCCGCTCATGACGCTGGCGCTCATCGTTGCGCATTTCTTCAAGGCGCCGCTGTGGAAGCGCTTCGTGCTGTTCTTCTCCAGCATTCCGATCGCCATTTTGATGAACAGCATTCGCATCGGCGCCATCGGCGTGACGGTGGAGTACTGGGGCGAGCAGATGGCGGAAGGGCTGCTGCACGACTTCGAAGGCTGGGTCGTCTTCATGCTGAGCACGGCCGCGCTGCTCGGCGTGGGCGCGGTGCTCGCGCGCCTCGGTAAGAGCAGGTCGAGCCTTCGCGACGCGCTGGCGTTGCACGCGGCGCCCGCGCAGACCGGCGCCAGTGGGCCGACGACGACGCGAACCCTGCCCCGCTCATTCGTTGCCGCGTCCGTGCTGGGCGCCAGCGCCGCGATCATGGGATTTGCGCTGCCGGACCGCAGCGATGCGCACCCCGCACGCTCAGCGCTCGTGGAATTCCCGACGCGCGTGGATACCTGGCAGGGGCGCCAGACTTCCATGGAGCAGATCTACCTCGACGCCCTGCAGCTCGACGACTACGTGATGGCGGACTATCGGCGTGCTGACGCGCCTCCCATTAACTTCTACGTGGCGTGGTACGACTCACAGCGCAAGGGCCGCTCCGTGCACTCGCCCCGCTCGTGCATGCCGGGCGGCGGCTGGGAAATTCGCAGCCTCGAACAGCGCTCGCTGTCGAGCGCCGGCCCGCCTCTCAACGTGAATCGCGCGGTCATCGAGCTCGGCCGCAACAAGCAGATCGTCTACTACTGGTTCCAGCAGCGCGGCCGAGACATCACCAACGAGTATCTCGTGAAGTGGTACATCTTCTGGGACGCGCTCACCCGCAATCGCACCGATGGCGCGCTCGTGCGCCTGAGCGTGCCCGTGCTGCCCGGCACGGATGAGTCACATGCGGATGCCGAGCTGGTGCGGTTCGCTTCCGCTGTCGTTCCGAAGCTGAATGCCTACGTGCCGGACTGACCGCCGTCCGCGGCAGGCGCCGGGGCCGAGCCCTGGCCCGCTGCCGTGCCCGCCGCGCGCGCAACCGTCGGGCGGGTCTCGAGATCTGCGAGAAGCCGCACCCAGCTGCGCACAGCGCGGTCGAGCGTGAATCGAGTCTCGAAGACCACTCGTGCGCGCGCCCCCATTCGCAGCAGCTCGTCGCGGTTGGCATGCAGGGAACGTATCGTGGCCGCGAGCGCTGCTCCATCTGCGCACCTCACGGCGAACCCGCAATCGGTTTCCGCAACCAGGCGCGCGAGCTCGCCATCCGGGTCGCCGATGAAAATAGCGGGCCGCCCGGCGGCCAGGATGCCGTAGGTCTTGCTCGGCACGATCAGGCCTTCGAGCTCGGGCAGCAGCGAGGCGAGATGCACGTCCGCGGCGGCGAGGCTGTCCGCCAGCGCCTCACGAGGCTGGTACGGCAGGAAGTGAAAGCTCGTGAGCCCGCTTTCCCGCACGCACTGCCTCAGCTCGCTCATCTTCGCGCCGCCGCCGATCATGAGGAACGCGTAGCGCGGATCGGCGCTGAGGTCTCGCGCCGCGGCCAGCAGCGTGTCGAACTCGTGCGCGCGGCCGAGGTTGCCCGAGTAGCCGATGACGAAGCGGCTCTGCAGACCAAGGCTCGCACGCAGCTCGCTGTGCTCGGCAGACTTCGGCAGCAACGCAGCGCCGTCCGCCCAGTTCTCGATGATGTGCAGGCACTCCGGCTCGACATCGCGCGTGCGCAGATAGTCCCGCATGCGCGTGCCCAGCACGACGTTCGCCTTCGCGAAAACCAGCGAGCGATCGCGCAGCGCTTTCAGCCCCGTCTGGATCACCGCGGGCAGCGGAACACCGAGCCTCGACGCCACTTCGGGAAACACGTCCTGCAGCCAGTTCACGAGCTTCGCGCCGCGCAGGGCGACGGCAAAAGCAGCCGGCACTGACAGGAGGGGCGGATCGGTCTTCACCACCGCGACGTCTGCGGAGCGCAGCAGGCTCCACAGGCGCAGCGTCGCCGTGAAATAGAAGCTCGCATAGTCGAGCGCGCGCCCGCGCAGCGAAGCGCGGCCAAAACGCGCGGTCCAGACGCGATGAATGTGCACGCCGCGCACGGTCTGCCGACGCGGCAGTGCCGCCAAAGCATTTTCATAGAGCTGGCGGGAGCATATGACATGAATCTCCACACCCGCCTGCGCGAGACGGAATGCGAGATCCGACAGCATCTGGCTCGTCGCCGAGAGGTCTGGATGGAAATAGCGGTTGACGAAGACGACTTTCGTCATCAGTAGGCGCGCTTCTCGGACTCCGACGCGCGATTCAGCACGGTGCCCACGAGCCGCACGTCGCCAAGCAGCTCGCGCACGCGCGTGACGTCATCGCGCTTCGTGACGCCTTCCGTGGCCACGAGCACTACGCCGTCGAGAATCGGCGCGACGGTGAGGAAGTCGTCCGTGAGCAGCACGGGCGGCAGATCGAAGATCACGAGACCATCGCAGCGGACGTTCTTCAGCTCGAGCAGCATGTCCTGGGCGCGCCGGCTCGCGAGCATCTCGGAGCTGGCCTTCACGGACGCAAGCGTCGGAATGACTTCGAAGCGCTCGATGCCTTCGATGCCGCGACACAGGTCGCCCACTTCGGAAATTCCGGCGAACCACGATTCGAGGCCCTCCGAGACCGGCAGGCCGAGCACCGATGACACGGAGGGCCGGCGCAGGTCCAGATCCACGAGCAGCACGCTCTGGTTGGATTCGGCGGCGATGCCCAGCGCGAGGTTGATTGCGGTCAGCGTCTTGCCTTCGCCATCTACCGCGCTCACCACGCCGAGCGTGCGCACGGAGTGCTGACGCACACGCTGCAGAATCTGCGTTCTCAGCATGCGGTACGCCTGGGGCGCGACGCCGGCATCGCCGGGGAACACCACGCGATTGTTGCGGGCACGGGCGAAATCCACCGCCACGCGCGTGGCCGGGTGTCTGTCGAGCGACACGTCGGTCGCGCGCTGCATCCGGGCCATCTCGAGCGCGCGTTCAATGCGTTCCACAGACATGTCGTGCCTCACAACCCGAACTTGCGGAGCATGGCGAACCACAGGACATCCACCGGCCGATACAGAAAGTGCATGGCGGCGATGGCGGACAACACCGCGACGCAGGTCGTGCCGATGGCAAGCCGCCACCGCTGCCGCGCCATGCGCACGTCATCGTCCGTGGCGATGCTCGGAATGAGCGCAAGCGGCGCCTCACTCAGGAGCTGCAGGATGTCCTTGCGACCGCGCACCGTGCCGTCCACCGCCTCGAGCAGTGCAGCGACGCCGATTGCAAGCCCCAGGCTCAGCACGATGCCGGCGATCCAGATGAGCGCCCGATTCGGGCTCACCGGCTCTTCCGGCGGCAGCGGCGGCTCGATCAGCGTGAAGCGCTCGCCCTTGCGATCCGCTTCCAGGTTCTGCGAAACCTGCGCCTCCATCTGCTTGGAGCGGATCTCCTGATATTTGGACTGCGCGTTCTGATAGTCGCGCACGAGCTCGCGATATTCCTTCTCGGTCTGCGGAGCGACGGTGATCTTGCGCTGGTAGTCCGCCATCTGCGTGCGCAGCCGGGAGATCTGCGTGGCGGTCGCCTTCTGGTCGTTCTTCGTGGCACTCAAGTGTGTCTGCAGCTGGATGTACACCGGATTGTCCGGCGACTGAACGGGCGGTGCCGGCTCGGTGGCGCGGGCATTTTCCCGCGTGAGCACCGCTTCGAGCGTGGAGACTTCGCGCTCGGCGCGCTGCAGGTCCGGATGCTCGGGCGCGTATTTCTTGCGCGCCTCGGCGAGGCGGGTGCGGGCGTCATCCAGCCGGCGGGCCACGTCGTTCGCGGCGTTACCCGTGCCGACGCCTTCCGACGCTTCGAGGCCCGCGATCTCGCGCTTCATGCGCACGATGTCCGGATGATCTTCGGCGTAGAGCGCATGGGCGCTCGCCAGCTTCGAGCGCAACATCTTCAACCGGTCCGTCGGGCTCAGGATGCGCTCGCCCGTATCGCTCATGAGAGCGGAGTTCGGCTTGACCTGCACGAGCTGCGCTTCGAGATACACGCGCTGCTGCATCGAGCGACATCATGCGCGCTTCCTGCTGCCGCAAATCCTGCTCGGTGCGGTCGAGCATCTGCATGTTCAGCGTGGCGAGCTCGGGCAGGCTGTCGCCGCTCTTCTCCTTGAACTGCGCGAGCTTGCCTTCCAGCTTCCGTGATGTGGTCACTCAGGCGGTCGGCCTCGTCCTTGAGGAACGTGGAGGCATCCTGCGCGAGCCGCGTGCGCTCGGTAACGTTCTCGTTGAGGTAAAGCGTGGTCAGCTCGTTCGCGACCTTCGTCGCCTTTTCCGGCGAGCGGCTCGTGTACGAGACCGAGAACGCGATGGTGGCCGAGCGCGGCATGCCGCTGCGCGGGTCGATCACGTCCGCGCTGATCATGTTCAGCTTGATGTCGTCCCGCATGCGCTGCATGAGCTGCTCGCGGGACTCGCGGTCGCGCGAGGTCTCGTAGAGATCGTAGCGTCGAATGATGTCCAGCAGGTTCTTCGTGGTCATCACGCGCTGGCTGATCACCTGAATGCGCTGATCCGCGTAGGACGTCACGGTGGAGCGCACGAGCTCCGCCGGAAGCTCCTGCTGTTCGATGAGAATGGTGCTTGCGGATCTGTAATACGCCGGCAGGAACAGCACCAGCGACAGCGTCACCAGCAGGCCGGCCGCCGCGGTGATCAGGATCCACTTGCGCCGGCGCATGGCCGCCGCGAGCACCTGCTTCAGGTCGATTTTTTGTTCTTCGTCGTTCATGAGGGCCTCTCGCTAGCGCGAGACGATTCGAGGGTTGGGCGACCACGCGGCGGAGCACATCACGCGCCAGCCTTCCGCGAAGCCGTCGTCACGGAAGCGCTGCATGCGGCTGACGGAGCCGAGCCCGCTCAAAAGCCACGTGCGGCTCGCCTGCCAGGTGAGCCCGGCGTCCAGGCGCTCGTAACGGTGCACTTCGCCGGAGCGCGCGAAATCGAAGTCGTCGTTACCGATGGAGCGAATCGACGCGGTGGTGGCCCAGCGGGGCGCGAGGCGGCGGTCGAACGCCAGGCCGGCTTCCGTGCGCGTCACGAGAACGCCGAAGCCGCTCGGCGCCACGCTGCGCTCCGCGAACAGGCGCCACTTCGTGCGCGCATCGCTGCGCGTGAGCTCGAGCTCGCCGGTGTAGCCCGATTCGCCGCCCGAACCGGTGGTCTTGCGCGACAGACCGCCCGCGAGGCTCAGGCTCATATTCGACGTGAGGTCGTGACTGAACCCCACCTGCGCACCGACGCTGTTGCTGACGTCGGAGTCGAAGTCCGACTTGAGCGAGCTGCCGTAGGCCGTGAGCTGCATCGAGCTACGGGGCGAGAAGCCCAGCACCTGAGTAACCGACAGCGACGGATAGCGATAGCCCGATTCGCGATACGCCTCGCTGCCCTGGTAATCGATGTCCGCATAACTCACCTGCACGCTGAGCTGGTTGCGGTCTTTGGTCTGTGCGTGCGTCCACGACAGCGCGCCCGTCTTCGAGCGGCGGCGTGTGTCGATATCGATGATGCCGGTGTCTGCGAATTCCGAGCCGAGCGTGTTCTGGTGGGCCAGGGCGGCCCTGGCGGTGAACATCGAGCGCGGGGAATACCAGCTGCCGGCGGCCGCGAGCGATTCGTTGTCCGCGTCGCGTGAATCGTTTCCGGTGTAGCGCTGCAAATCGACGTGCGGCTGCAGTGAGAACAGGGAGCTGCCGGTGGCGCGCTTCAGAGTGAGGTCCAGTTGCAGCGTCGCGGCCTGGCCCGCGTCGGCCTCGTCGACGAGCGAGCGATTGGAGTCGTGATCCACGCTCCAGCCGATGCGCGGCGACATGGACCACTCGGCTGCACTGACGGTGCCCGCCGCGCAGAGACACGCGCAGGTCAGCACGTTTACGAAAGCGGCGCGCATGTCGTGGCTCGTCCGATTGCCGGCGCCCTCAGGGGACCACGATGGTGTCGCCGCTGACGAGAAGAATGTTCTGCGCAAGATCCCGGCCGCGCGCCACGTCGGCATAGTGAAAACGCAGCGTCTGCAGTTGCCCGCGTTCACGGCGCAGAATCACGATGTCGTTCAGCGCGGCGAAAGACGTGGTGCCGCCGGCCATGCTGAGAGCCTGCATGACATCCACCGGACGGCTGAACTGGAAGTCACCGGGGCGATTCACCTGACCGAGGACGAAAATGCGATTGCCCACGATCTGCCGGACGGCGATCGTGACCACAGGATCGGGAATGTAGCGCTTCAGGCGCTCGGCAAGCTCGGCGCGCAGCTGCTCCACGGATTTGCCGCGAGTGTCTACGTCGCCCGCAAGCGGGAAAGAAAACGCGCCGTCCGGCCGCACGAGCACTTCGGCCTGCAGGTCCTGCTCTTTCCACACCGACACCTGCAGCACGTCTCCGGGCTGAATGTGATACGCCGGCGGCATGTCGACATCCGCCGCATCGGCCATGGCCCGCGGCGCGATGAGGCCGCACGCGGACAACGCAGCGGCGAGCAGAAACGAGCGGAGCATGCTCATCTTCACGTGGCTTTCCGTATTAGTAGAGTTCTGGCGTCGCGCCCGGACGGGCCACGGCGACTACGTTTGTCATACTAGCCGCCGTACGTGACGGTTTCTTTGCCGGAAAGCCCCCCGGCGCATGTTTTCAGGCGGTGGCGCGCTTTCTCGCAAATCCCGCGACACCGCCGAGACCCGACAGCAGCAGGGCGAGCGCGCCCGGCAGTGGCACCGCCGTGGGCGGGTTGAGCGCGGCGAACAGCACGCTCACCGATGCCTGCCCGAGGCTGAACTTGCCCAGACCCGTGCCCGACACGACGGCGTAGTACTTGCCCGCCTCCGCGATATCGAAGGAGAGCGCGCCTTCACCCTCCAGGGTCTGCAGCACGCCGGCGGCCGTCGTGAACGCGAAACTGAGATCGCCGAGCGCTGCGGGGAATTTGAGGTCCGTGAGCGTTACGTTGATCGCGCCCGCGCCGGGCGCGGTCAGCGAATACACATATGACTGGCTGCCGCTGAACGTCGGCGACTCACTCAGCAACACGGTGTCCGCCTGTGCGAACGGGGCGCCCGCGATGCACGCCAGTGCCAGCGCGCCGTTCTTCCACCAGCGACGCACGGCCGCCACTTTCTTCTGCTCAATCATGTCTGGCTCCTGCGACGGCGAGTTGCAACGTCTCGAGCACGCGTGCTTCCGGGTTGCCATTGCCGCGATAAACGTACTTGTCGTAGAGGTACTGGCGCAGCGAGCTCGCAAGATCCGCGGACCCCGGCTGCGGGCCTTCGTTCTGGTTGATGGCGCTCAGCTTCAGGGCGGCGTATTGCTCGTGGGCGCCGGTCTGCGCGAGCAGCGCGATGTCATCGCGATCCACGCGCTTGGCGGGCTCCACGCCATCGTTGACGATGGCTTCGAGCCGCTGGCCGTCGAGATCGAAGAAGCGCAGCAGCTCCGTGCCGAATTCCACGAACACCGGCACCAGGTTGCGCCCACGCACGTCCCCGTCGTGCAGCGGCCCGAGGCGCGACAGCATGCTCTTCACCGCGAAACGGATGACATCCGAGTCGCGAACGCCGAGCCGTCCCGCGAGTTTTTTCACTTTACGCACGTCGCCGACGCTCATGCGGATCGAAACGGCTTGTTTGCGACTCTCGATCACGACCCGTCCCTTCTCTGTCCCGTTCATGTGTGGCGGGTGTCTGTCGACATCCACCTGTTTTGCATAAGGAATGTAGGCAGGCAGTGTTGCATTGCCTTTGCGCTTATGTGACGTGTGAGCCACGGATGCACACGCGCCGTGCGAAAAAAAAGCAAAAAAAAGGCCCTGCGGAGCAGGGCCCAAGACGCACAGAAGCGAGTGTGAGGGTGTTCTAGGTGGGCTCTTTGGGCCGGGCGCGGCGCGCGAGCGTGCCAAAGCCGGCGAGCGCGGAGCCGAAGAGCCAGAATGCGGCGGGCAGCGGCACCGGCGCGGGGCTCGGCACCACATCTCTCAGCAACACGACGAGATCCTGGTAGTCGCCGTCGCTGCCGCTGCGCATATCTTCCCACGCGATGATCGCGTCGTTGCTGTCGAACTGGGAGCCTTCGACGATGTCGGGCGCGTAGACGCTGCCGTGGCGGAAGTACGCGCCATTGCCGGTGTACGAATACATGTAGTCGGTCGCGGTGGAGTCACCATTGCGGCCGGCGTTGCGGCCGCTTTCGCTGTAGAAGCGTTCGCTGCCCGCGGTTGCCGGCTGCTGCAGATAGAACCCGAACGCGGAGCTCGCGAACGTGCCGGACACCGTGAGCGGCGGGGCGCTGTCGGAGAAGCGGTCGATCTGCACGTTGTAGGCGCCCGGCCCACCGCTCACCGTGATGTAAGCGCGGCTTGATGCGCCCGCCGGACCCGAGAAGATCTCGAGCGAGTTGAGCGTGGAGGTGGAGTCGTAGATGCCGAGCGTGTTGCCGTTCAGGTTGCCGGCGATCTCCACGAGGATGGTCGCCGAGCCGACCGAGCTCACCGTGTGCCACAGGGCATCGTTGGGGTCGGCGACGCAGCCAGTCTGCGCATTCGGGGCGGAGCCGCCGGCGAACATCTCGTCGAACACGCCCTGCAGGCTCACTTCGCCGCCGGCGGAGACGCCGATGGAGCAGCTGGCCGCCTGGGCCACATGGGGCGCGAGCGCGCCCAGCATCAGGGCCGGAGCGGCTAGCCAGACTGTTGTCGACACGCGCATCAGGGTTCTCCCAGGCAAAGATTCGTAACCTGAGGGGGAACGTGCCGACCCGGCATGACAGCGGCGTGAACGAAGCGTTAAGTGAGCCGATTGCGAGGCAACGCCCGGGGGCGGGGGCGGGTTACTTCGACGCCGGCACGGCCGCTCGCTGGTCGCCGGCCCGGTAGCGGTACTCGTCGATCAGGTTTTCCAGCTGCGTGCGCTTCAGCTTCGTGAACGGCTCGGCGCTCGCCAGGCGCGAGAACGCGCCCCGGCCTTCCAGGCGCGTGAGCACTTCATCGTTGAGCTGGTAAAGCGCGTCGTTCTTCGCCACGCACGCGTTCAACTCGGTTTCCCGCGTGGCGAGCGACTGCTTGAAGGCGGCCCGCTCGGTCTCCACTTCCTTCAGCGTCTGGGCGGTCTCGCGGAACTTCGCGATCAGCTCCTGCATGCGCTCCTTCTGCTTCTCAATCTCGCCCTCGGCGCTCGCCTTTTCCTGCGCGCTGCGCGCGATAGCGGCTTCGCTGGCCTTCGCGCGCTGGTCGAGCGCGGTGCGGCCGTTCTTGAGCGTGTCGCGTTCCTTCGTGACTTCGGCCAGCTCTTTCTTCATGCGGGCGTTTTCCGCCTGCAGGGCGGTGCGCTCGGAGGCCAGCTGCTGAAGCTGCTGCACCAGTTGCGCGCTCGCGCCGCTGCCGCTGCGTGCGGCCTGCGCGGCCGCCGGGCCGGCATGCATGCTCAGCAGCAGTGCCGCGCCGGCGGCGACGAGAAAGGCCGGAGTCTGAAGGCGGCTTCGCGTAGTCATGACGAAAGCTCCTGGCAAGCGGGCCCGGCAACGCGGGCTAGAAATTCGCATTGAAGTCGAGCTGCAACACGTCGATGCCCAGCGGCGGCCCGTCGATCTCATTGGCGCTGAGATAGCGCAGCCGCGCGAACACCCGCTGGGTGAAGGCGTAGTCCGCGCCGATGTAATAGCCCTTCGCGTCAGTGCCGCCGAGGTGGAAGTCGGAGTCGGTGAACGCGTCGAGCACCGCGTCGGCTTCGAGGTAGCGGTATCCGACGAACGCGCGCCACGCGCCGTTGCGGGCCATCGTGGTGGAGCCGAAGCCGAGCTCGCCCTGGTACCCGTTCGTGCGCTTCGGCAGCAGGAAGCCGGTGCGCGCGAGCACATCGTCTTCGTCATAGCCGATGTTCTTCACGTAGTCGCCCGAGAGCGAGATGCGGTAGAAGGCTGTCAGCTTCCACTCGAACGTCATCGTCGCGTTCGCAAGGCGATAGTCCGCCGCCAGCGCGTAGAGATTGGTGCTGGTGTCATTGTCGTTGCGGATATCGAACAGCGTGTTGCCCCGCTGCAGGTACTGGGGCGCGGTGTAGTCGAGCAGGTTGCTGTCGAGAACATTGCGCTTGCCGGTGATGTTGTCGAACTGGTAATACGCCACGCCGAAGCGCGCGCGGCTGCCGCCGGCGAACTTCCACTCCAGGCCGAGCTGCGCGCCATAGAGCCACTTGTCGCCGGCCGTGAGCTCGATTTCCTGCAGCGGGAACGCGCCCACCGTCAGGAAAGCGAAGTGCGAGTACGGGTCGTCGCGCATGAGGCCGAGGCGGTAGTTGGCCGCCGCGCCCTCGAAGGTGAGGTCGGGGTCCCACACCAGGTCGGTCGAGAGCCACGGGTTCGCAATGCGCCCGCCCGACAGGTTCAGCACATTGCGGCCCGTGGCGCTGTTGCCATACCACTTCAGGTACGCAAGATCGAAGCCGGTCTGGTAGCGCACCCCCGTGTTGCCGAGCGTCTGGTTGGTGGAGACGGGGTCGCGCAGGTTGCCGGTGGTGATGCGCGTGCCGAGACTCCAGCCCCAGCCGAGCTCGGAATCGAGCCCGAGGCGCATGCGGGCACGCATGCGGCGACGGTCTTCGGTCACGTTCAGCAGCGCCGCCGTTCCGGCCTTGCCGATGCCGCCCTTGTCGTTGACGGTGAGGAAGTCGATGTAGGCGTTCTCGATGTTGTCGACAGCGTAAAAGTCGCCCTGCCCGCGCACGCGCACGTCGCCGCCCCAGCGCACGCGCTTGATCCAGTCTGGCAGCGCGGCGGGCACGCCCCACTGCTCGTCCTGCGCCTGCTGGATCACGTCTTTCGTCACTTGCGGGGCGAGCTCCGCCGCCACCTGCTTGCGGATTTCTTCCTTCACGATCTCAGGCACATAGGGCACGCGAACGGCACCGGCCTCGGCCTGTTCCTGCGCGGCGGTGGCCGCCGCATCGGTGGCCGCCTTCTGCTGGGCCGCGTTCACCATGGCTTCCGCCTGCTCGCGCGTGACCACGCCCCGCTCAACGAGCGTCTGCAACAGGTTCACCACCGTGTTGCGCAGCTCGTTGAGGCTGCGCGCTTCATCAGATTGCGCAGCGATCGCCGAAGCGCAGCCGAGTTGGGCGGCGATGACAAACGCCGCGGTTCGAAGGGACTTGGCAGACATCATGATCTCTTGGTTGGGGGTTCCGGCACTCACGCGCGCGACACGATGCGAAGGACCATGGGTTGCGGCATGTTGGGCGGCGGCGCCTGCGGCAGGCGCGAAATTCCCGCAAGCACTTTCTCAATCGCCTGGTCGCGTGCGCGGTCGCCGGTGGATTGCGCGAGCTCGATGCGCTCGATGGTGCCGTCGTCGCGAACCCATGCCCGCACCGGCACGGAATACGAGCCGGACCGCGCGCGGTCTTCTTCCTGAAGGCGATCCAGGATCTCGTTCTTCAGCAGCCCCGCGTACCACGTGAACGCACTGCCGCCGGTGGCGAGCAGGTCGCGCCCGCCCTTGCGCGCGGCGAGGCCGAAGCCGTCGCCGCCGGCCGTGCCGTCGGCGTCGAGTCCGAGCTGCTCGCCGGGCGGCGGCTCATTCGAGGGCGTCGGGTCGGGCTCCGGCTGCGGCTC
Source organism: uncultured Gammaproteobacteria bacterium (assembly GCA_963837755.1). Taxonomy (GTDB): domain Bacteria; phylum Pseudomonadota; class Gammaproteobacteria; order Steroidobacterales; family Steroidobacteraceae; genus JADGHX01. Next base: position 804,400 of record CAWIOP010000001.1, read on the forward strand.
GTTGATATCCACCTCTTCGTCCGGCGGCGGTGGCGGAGGGGGCGGCGGCAGCTCCTCCGGCGGCGGGCGGATGATGCGAATCTCCTGCGCCACCTTCTTCTGCGGGGCGGCGCGCCCGCGAGAAAATTCTTCACGAGCCACACGATGCCGCCGCCAGCCACCAGCACCAGCACCACGAGCGCGATCGCCGGAACGAAGCGGAATTTCTGGCGCGGCCGTTCACCCCATGCTCCTGCGCGCCGCGGCCTACTTGACGATCTTCGCCGTCACGAGGCCGAGCTGCGTGATCTCCAGGCGCCCACCAGGTCGAGCACGTCGACGACGCGCTGGTACTGCAGCGCGGAGTCGGCCTTGATGATGACCGGCAGGTCGGGCGTCGCGGCCTTGTACTGGCGCAGCAGGTTCTCGAGCTCCGGCAGCGTCACCGGGAAGGTGTCGAGGTAGATGGTGCCGTCCGCCGTGATGGTGATGGCCTTGGTCTTGTTCTCCGCCAGGCTCGGCTGCGCGCTCGCCTTCGGCAGGTTGACCTTGATGCCCTGCACGGTCGCCGTGGTCAGGATGATGAAGATGATCAGCAGCACGTAGGCCAGATCGAGCATCGGCGTGACGTTGATCTCGTCGTAGACATCGCTGTCGCCACTGCTTTCCTGGGACATTCCTCGCGCTCCTTACGAATACGTCTCGGCGATGCGCGTGACGAACTCATCGACGAACACACGCATGTCGGCAGTGATCTCCTTGATGCGCGTGTTCAGGTAGTTGTAGCCAAAGAGGCCGGGATCGCGACGCCGAGGCCCGCCACCGTGGCAACCAGCGCCGCGGCGATGCCGGGCGCGATGGCGTTGACGTTCACGTCGCCCGTGGCGGCGATGGCCGCGAAGGTGATCATCACGCCGACCACCGTGCCGAGCAGCCCGAGGAACGGGCCGCCGGAGATGGCGATGGTGAGCAGCACCATCTGGCTGCCGAGCCGCTGGCTCATGCGCGTGAGCGAGGCGTCGAGCGTCGCCCGGATGGCTTCGATGGACTGCGGGGACAGCGTGCGCACACGGTCGGCGCCGGCCGCCTTGCCTTCGAGGCGCTTCATCGTCTCGCGCATGCCGTGGTGATACAGAGTCCACAGCGTCGAGACGCCATAGGTGGAGCTGCCCGCCGTGAGCGCAGACACCACCTGCGAGCCGCCGCCGCCCTCGAATGCGGAAGGCTCGTCATCGGCCTTGCCGCCTTCACGCCTCTCGAGCGCCGCCGGGTCGTCGCTCATCTTGTGGAACTCGCCGAGGAACTTCGCGTTGCCGCGCGCGACGCGGTTCAGGTACAGCGCCTTGCCCGCCATCACGGCCAGTGAGGCGATGAACATGACGACGAGAATGCCAATGATCACCCAGCCGTCGACGGTGACGTTGCGCAGGGTCGTGGTGAAGTACGACTCGCCGCCGCCGCTGTCTTTCTGAGTGTCACCGCCGTAAACAACGAGGGGGGCCACCATTCCCTGATTGCGCGCGGCGGCCTTGAGCCACTCCGTGCCGCGCGCCACGTTCGACACCTGCAGCTCATCGAGCTCGCCCGTGAGCACATTCGCGTTCTGCGCGGAGCTGCCGATGGTGAGCGTGCCGCCCACTTCCGCAAGCGCGACGTTCGCCTGGCCGGCTTCGGCGCCGTCCACCAGCAAGGTCATGCGCCCGTCGCCCGCGCGCAGCGCCAGGTGATGCCACTCGCCGGTGGTCATCTGCACGCCGCTCTGCGCGACCACGGCCGGGCCGTCGCCACCGCTCCAGCGCGCGAAGATCGTGGTGCCATCGAGGCCGAGGATGAGCGATCTGGTGCCGTCTTCGAGCGCGGCGACGTAGGCGTTCGCCTGCGAGGCGTCTATGCGTACCCACGCGGATATCGTGATGCCCTGCGCGGGCACCAGCCGCAGCGCGCCCGTCGCGGGAATCGAAATGCCATGCGCGCCGGAGAACTTCGCGCCGGAGCCGATGAGCGACGCGGGGTTCACGTCGGCCGTGAACGCCGAGGGCTCGGTCTTGTACGCCGTCGCATCCTGCGGCGAGCCGGCGGCCGCACCGAAGTGATAGACCAGCGCCTGGCTCTTGTCATACGTTCCAGCGCTGCCCGCGCCGGCCGGCACTTCCTTGTTGCCGTAGTAGAGAAAGATCCTGTCGGTGGCCGCGCCGCCGGTGAGGCGCGGCACGCGCACCCACACGAACGCGATCTGCGCCTGCGCGTCGTAGCGCTCGATGTGCGATTCCAGCGGCGTCTTGTCATCGCCCGCGACGAAGCGCAGGTCGGTGCCGTCGGGCTTCGTGTCGCCGAAGTAACCGAAGTTCGCAAGACTCAGGCGGATGAGCACCGGAACATCCGCAGGCGCGCCCGGAACATCCGCGCCCGCGGGCGTCAGGTCGAACGTGATCTCCTTGCGGAAGGCCCACTCGTCGTTCCACCACGCGTTCGCGTTCTGCACGACGCCAAACAGGCCGACGAACAGAGACAGGAACACTGCGACGGGTCTGGCGGAGCGCATCGGCGGAAGATCCTCGAAAAATGGTTATGAGCGGGCGCCGCGTGGCGCGCGGGCGGAGCGGCACCCCGGCGCCGCTTGCGGGCGCCATTATTCGGAAGACGTGTGACGCTTTTGTTGCGCGCGCGGAAACAGAGGGAATGTCAGCAGAACTTCTGCGGTTCCCTACACGGCGACGGGCCCCGGCCGGTCGGCCTCGATGACAAACTGGCGTAACGTGCGGGCGCGGCTCGTGCGCTCCTTCACCGTGTCGAGCGAGATGAGGTCGGCGGTAAGACGCTCGCGCCGGATGTCGAGCCGCAGATAGCCGCGATGCTCGCCGTCTGCCATCAGCAGGTTCGGGTTCGCCGCGCGCCAGCCGTCGAGCATCTTCTGCGGCGTGCCCTGTGACGATACGGACGTGGTGACGAACTCCGAGGCAACAACAGGCGACTGCAGGTCGGCCGCGTCCCGATGCAGGCCGCTCACGATGAACGCATGCACATCGCCTGACAACACCACGGGGTTTGCCACCTTACGCTCGGCCAAGTCATGGAGCAGGCGTTCGCGCGCCTTCGGATACCCGTTCCACCCGTCGGCCCAGAAGCGCTGGCCCGGGCCCGGGTCTTCGTCGATGTAGGACATGACGGTGCCTTGCGCGAGCAGATTCCACCGGGCTGCGGACCCCGCAAGCTGCTGGGAAAGCCACGCCTCCTGCTCGCGCCCGAGCATGGTTCTCGACGGGTCCTTCAGCTCTGCGCAGTCCTGCAGGCGCCGCTGGCCCCTGCCGTCCGGGTTGCGGCAGGCCGAGGGCGAGCGGAACTGGCGCTGGTCGAGCACGCAGAGCGTGGCGAGGTCGCCGAATGAACGCGCCGCGTGGATGCGCATGCTGCTGCCGCTTGGCCGCGCCTGTGCCGGCAATGGCATGTGCTCGTAATACGCGCGATAGGCCGCGAGCCTGCGGGCGCGAAACGCTTCGACCGACATGGGCGCGTCCGCAATGTCGCCCCCGTAGTCGTTGAAAACCTCGTGGTCGTCCCAGGTGACGAGCCACGGGCAGGCGGCGTGGGCCGCCGCCAGGTCTGGGTCACTCTTATATAACGCGTATTGGACCCGGTAGTCCTCCAGCGTGAGGGCCTCGGGAATGGTGTGGTGACGCACGCGTGACTCGCCCCAACTCACCTCGTAAATGTAATCGCCTGTGTGCACGATGAGGTCGAGATCGTCACGGACCATGTGTTGGTACGCGCTGTAATAACCGTGCTCGTACTGCTGGCAGGAGGCCACCGCGAGTTTGAGCCGCGCGGTCTTCGCACCAACGGCCGGCGCGGTGCGCGTGCGCGCCACCACGCTGCGTTCGCCGCCCACCGTGAAGCGATACCAGTAGTCCCGCGCCGGCTCGAGGCCTGCAACTTCCGCGTGCACCGAGTGCGCCCATTCGCTGGTGGCGCGCTGCGTGCCCTTGCGCACTACTTTGCGCATTCGCGCGTCCGTTGCCACTTCCCAGTGCACGTCCACGTCGGCCTGGAGGCCGCCGCCCGGCTCGAGCGGCGATGGAGCCACCCTCGTCCACAGCACGACTGAATCGGAGGTGGCGTAGCCGGACGCGACGCCCAGCGAGAACGGGTCGCCTTTGAATGCAGGTGTTTGGCCCCGGGCGACGCGTGCGCCCGACAGGGCGATGGCGGAGGCCAGGGTACCGTGGAGAAACTCGCGGCGCGTGCTCATCCTGGATTCACCCGACGAGAAAAGTGCTGTGGCTCAAGAGTACTGTGCCGCGTGCTTGCGCGGAACCTCGCGACATCGCGCTGACATACGCCATACCTATGCTCGGGCTCCCCGTCGCCCGAGAAAAAATTTCATGCGTTCCGCCCGCCTGCCTGCCCTCGCCATCTCGATTGCACTTTCGCTTCCCGTCGTGGCGGCAAGCCCGCGGACCGAGGAGCCGCCGGCCGCCGCGGCCGTCCGGCAGGCGTTGAGCACGCGCTTTCCGGACATCTCCATCGTGGGCGTCCAGCCCGCGCCGGTCGCGGGATTGTTCGAAGTCTTCACCGGCGATGCCATCGCCTACTCGAATGCCAGCGGCGACTATCTTCTCCTCGGCACGATCATGGACACGCGCAGCCGGCACAATCTGACGGCGGATCGAATGGACGAGTTGAACGCCATCGACTTCGAGTCGCTGCCGTTCGCACAGGCCATCAAGGTTGTGAAAGGCGACGGACGGCGGCGCATCGCCGTTTTCGCCGATCCCGAATGTCCCTACTGCCAGGAGCTCGAACACGAGCTGGCGACCATCAATGACGTGACGGTGTATACGTTTCTCTATCCGCTCGCCGCGATCCATCCCGACGCGCCCGCGAAAGCCCGGGCAATCTGGTGCTCGAAGGATCGGGCAGGCGCGTGGTCTGGATGGATGCTCGAGAAGCACGATCCGAAGGCCGAATCCCCGTGCGACGAACGCCCGCTCGACGACACTCGAGCGCTCGGCGCGAAGCTTCGAATCAACAGCACCCCGACACTGTTCCTGCCAAGCGGAAAGCGCGTGTCCGGCGCGCTGTCGGCGGCGCAACTCGAGGAAGCGCTGAAAGAAGCGCCAGGCGCGCCAACCGCGCAGCGCTGAGCCTCGACTGCGACGCATCGACCGGCGGCTCGCGCGCGATCGGCGCGCGAGCCGCCACAACACTACAACTCGCGTTTTTTCCGGCTGTCCCGACCGAGGCACTCGGCGTCGTTCGGCTTGCACACTTCGTCGCCGAACCCTTCGACAAAGACATCGAGCCAGCCGAGCGCGGCATCTGCAACGGGTGTGTCGGTCTTCGCCGTGCCGCGTCCACTCTCGAGGTCCGCTTCGGCCGCCTTGCTTGCGCCGCTCGCGGCGGTGCTTGCGCCGGCAAGGCTGGCTCCGAGCCCGCCCGTGTCGACGGGCAGGCCGACAGCCGTGCCGCTCACACTGATATTGTTCGCGCCGAGTACCGCGGTCGCGGCGATCGTGAGATTTCCCGCGACGATGCCGGCATCGCCCGCGTTGACCACGCCACGTGGCGCGAACAGATCCACATCGCCCGGCTTGCGTCCGAGGCTCGTTGCCAGCGTCTGGATGCCACTGCCGGTCAGCGCCGACGGGCGGCTCACGGTTACGCGGCCGGTGCGCGGGTCGACGATGATCGTGGGTGGCGGCGCTGAGATCGCGGTCTTGGCGCCACGGCCCGCGTCGATGTCACCCCGCGTGGACCAGACCAGGATGTTGCCGCCGTCCGCGGCGAAGACGCGCGACTCGTTGACCTGAAAGTCCTTGTACGCCAGCGCGCTGACACTTCCCGTCCCCTGCGCGACGATGCCGAGGCTCGACGGCGCCTTCTGGATGCCGAAGGCGACAGGCGGCGTAGCAAGGCCCACGTTGATCTCACCGCCCGGCGCGAGAAGGTCGATGCTGCCGCCCGCAAGCGTGTAGACCCGACTGAAGAACAGGCGGATGTCACCCGCGTAGCGATTGGTCTCGCCGGCGTCTGTGTCGGGGTTGCTGCCTGGATAGAGCGTCTCGAGAGCGGTGAACGCGCGCGTGAAGTCCTGGCTGCCCGTGCGCGCGGCCTCGCGGCCCAACGCGCGCAGTTCGGCCAGCAGCAGCCGTTCGATCAGCGGCCGCTGGCGGGTAATGTCGAGCGAGCGGAAGCGCGCAAGCGCATGGGCGTGGTCGAGCTTCTCGCCGGTCTGCTCCTCCACGTACGCGATGAGATCGGCACCGTAGAGCATTGGCGAGACGAAGTAGCGATCGATGAACGCCGTGTAGGCAGGCGGCGCGCCACCCGTGCCGGCGAGAATGCTGATGGCGGCTCCATTCGCCGGCAGTGCCGGGTTCACCAGGTTGCCACGCGTCACGATGCCCGCTGACGCCTGCAGGTCGACGTTGCGCCCCGCTTCGAGCAGGAGTCGCCCCGGGCCATCGACGGCGATGTTGCCCAGCGTTTCCAGCACCGCGCCGCTCGCACCGCGAACCGTGCTGTAGGCGATGTCGCGTCCGGCCCGGATCGACGTGATGTCCGAATCGAGCAGGTTCTGCACGATCATGCTCAGATCGAGCACGTCGCGCCCCGCGCTCACGCGAACCGGCTTCGCGCTGTACAGCGATACGGAATTTCCGGTGGCGACCGCCTCGTTCACGATGTCACCCGTGCGAGCGACGATGCGCACCGGGTCTGTCGTTCCGCCATCCGCAGGCAGGTGTACCGGCACGTCGGCATGAAAGTTCGCGGCCGTGCTGCCGGGCTGCACCAGAAGCGACAGCGTGCCGAAGCCTTCCTGCGGATTGGCGATGCTCGGCAAGAAGGTTGCGTCGACGTCGGAGAGCGTGATCTGCAGGGAATTCGCGAGCCGGATGTCACGCTCCGCGAACAGCTCGAGCGTGCCGGACGCGGAAGGGAACAGCCCGATGGAGCCGGCAAGCTGCAGATCGCCCGACAGCGCCCCCGCGCGCAGCGTCGGCGCGGCGATTCGCATCGACAGCGGACTGTTACCGCTGCCGAGGAAGCTCATCGACGTGAACGTGCTCTGCAGGGCACCGGGTGTATCGCGGAATGTGAGGTCGCCAGCCGTCGCGCTGAGCGAGACGCCGCTCTCCGGCGTGTAGGTGGCGAAATAGGTTTGCGCCGATGCCGCGCCCTGCGACAGGCCCTGAGGCAACAGGGTCGGGTTGACGATGCCATCCAGCGCAAGCCCGTTGCGCGCGTACGCGGCGAACCGGGCGTCGCCGAGCGCAAGGATGGGCGACAACGCATTCGGCGCCGCAGAAGCCGGCGCAATCGAATCGCCGGCGGCGAGCGTGCCCGTGCCACGGCCCACGTAGTAGCTGCCGCCGCGAATGCTTCGCCCCGCACGCACGTCCAGCGTGCCGCCGCCCACGACCTCCACTTCGCTCTTCGCGAAGGTGTTGCCACCAACCTGCCGCCCGATAGTCGGCAGCGACACCGAGAGATTGTCGATGTTGCCGGCGGCGCGCACGCTTACCGAGCCGCCGCCCAGCGCGCCGAGGCCCTGCGCGAAACGGCCGAAGTTCACCGTCCAGGCCACCGGAATATCTTCGCCCTGCTCGGCGGTGCGTCCGGTGCGCCAGAGCCAGTCCGTAACGAGCTGGTTGCTCTGCGCGCCAAGAATGTTCCCCTGCGCGGCGATCGAAATGTCTCCGCCGCCGGTTGGGTAGCCGAACTCGCCAGCATCCGAGATCAGCGGCAACCCTGTGCTGGATGCACCGGCTGTGTAGATGACCGAGGCGCGATTGCCCAGCACTACGTCGCCCGCGGTGGCGATGTCGATGGTCCCGGTGCCGGTGCGGATCATGCGCGAGCCGCCCATCAGGTTGTTGATCTGACCGGGCACCAGCGTCAGGTCACCGCGCAACGTACCGAGCTTCGGGTCGTGCACGAGCTGCGTGGCGTCGCGCACGGCAAGTGCGTTGGCGCTCGTGCCATCCGCACCTGCCACGAGGCGGTAGGACCACGAGCGGCCTGCAGTCTCCGGTAAAATGAAGCCTTCGTCGCCAGTCACCTCGGCAAATCCGTCAGAGAGCGAACGATCGAACAATAGCGAGCCGCTGCTTCGCAACGTCAGTACACCCGGCGCGTCGTTGAAGCGCCACCGAGAAAGATTCCAGTCCGCCGCCAGCTTCAGGTCGCCCGCGGATCGAATCTCGATACCGGGCACGACGAGCAGCTTCGCGTCGTCGCTGCGCCCGAGCGCCGCGGCGATTGCGGCGGCGTCCGTCGCGAACTTGCCTGCATCGCTGAAAAAGTCGTTTTCATTGTCCTCGTCATAGGCATCGCTCGCCTCGATCTCGGTGGCGGCGAGCACGCCGCTGGCGTCGACATAGACCTGGTAGCCTTCCAGCGTCGTGAGCGGCGCCCCGTCGATGCGCCCCGCGAGCGTGAGCGCTTCGTTGCCGGTGACGCCATCGAGCAGCGAATCGAAGGCGGTACGCTTGAGCCGGATGTTCAGGCTCCCATCGCGCGGCGGATCGGTGCCGGCCAGCGGCGCACCGGCGGCGAGATTCAGCACGGAGCCGGCGGTGAGATGCACGGCCTGCGCGGACGCAAGGTCGATGCGCCCTCCGGCCGCTCCGTCCGAACGGGCCGACACGTCGATGCGGCCACGGACCGTGATGGCGTTGCGCGCGTTCAAGCGCACCTGCCCACCGGTGAGCCCGTGCGCATCGATCGCGCCGAAGATCGAGATCGCTCCGTTGTCGGCCGTGAGCGATACCTCGCGCGCGGTCAGCGTCTCGTTTGCGCCGAGCAAGAGGTCACCGGGCCCGCGCTGCCGGAAGCTGCGCGCGGCGGTGAAGCCGTTGCTTTCGAGCAGGCCGTTCAGCGCGGAGAACTCCTTGATCTGAACCGCATCGACGCTGACCTCGCCGCCGCGCTGGCCCGCTGCAGCCGAACCGCGCAGCTGGCCCTGCACGTCGACGCTGCCGCGCGCGGCGCGCAGAAGCACGCTTCCCGCGTTGCCTGTCGCTCCTGCCGAAATGTTTACCCCGGCATTCTGTGCGACGCGCACGTCGCCAAAGTCCGAGATCAGCTCGATCGTTCCGGCGGGCGCGCCGACCTGGACATCATCGAATTGAACGACGCGTCCCGACGCGTCGAGCTGCGACCCGCTCGCGAGCGTCACGGAGTCGGCTGCGTCCGTGCCGGTGGCGTGCAGTGACAGCACGCCACCGGGCAGCGCGATGTTGCCGCGATGGTCGATGGCACGCGCCAACACGGATAGCCGTGCACCGAGACCTGCCGACGCCACGTGATTCGCGGGGCCGGTGTCGGGCAGCAACGTCGTGAAAAGGCCGGGCAACCGCACATTCGCATCGACGCCGGCATTGGCGGAAATGCGCGACGCCTTCAGCACCGCATCGCCCGCCAGGTCGAGGCTACCGCTGCGCGTGAACCGGATTTCGTCGGAAGCGGACAACGCCACGCCCGCCGCGCCGGTCACCGCCAGCGCGCCGCCGTCCAGCTCGATGTTGCGCGCGGCCAGCTCGAGCTGGCGCGACCCTGTCGCGGCCGTGAGCGCCGTGCCGGTCATCGCCGGGCTCGACCAGCTCAGCGTTTCAGCCGCACGCAGTCGCGCCGTTGCGTTGTCGTCGCCCAGCAGCCGGATCTCGGGTGCCAGCAGCGACAGGCTGTTCGTGCTCAGCTCCACCGGGCCGTACAGGTCGATCGTCGAGCGGCTCGCGAGCCGCAGCTCATCCAGACCCAGCGCGCCCAGCTCGCCTGCCGACAACAGAAGCCCCGACGTGCCGGCAGGTGCCTCGCCGAGGCTGACCCGCTGCGCGCCGAAGCCGAGCGATCCGCCGCGCACGTCGAGGCGCGCGCGATTGCTCATATCGCCGGAAGCGTCGAGGAAGACAGCGCCACCGGGCGCTACGATGCTCGCGCCTTCGCGCAGATCGAGCACACCGGTTGCACCCGTGCTCGCTGTGCGCGCCACATCAACCGCGTCGCCCTGAGCCACACGCAGCAGCGCACCGTCTCCCTGCAGCAGGAGTGTGTCTGGCGCCGCGGTGCTCGCCGCGCCCGACGCGGAGATGCTGGAATCGCTCTCGACGATCACGCGCTCGCGAGCAGCAAGCAGGAGCTCGGGCCCGCTCAGCTGCGCGCCCTCATCCACCGTCACGCTGCTGGCGGTGACCTGAACCTGCATTCCGTCCGCGGTTGCCTGCCGCCGCCCGCCGATGAGCACGCTTTGCGCGCCGAGACCGTTCAGCGCGGCGGCGTCGATGACGACCTCGCCGTTCTCGGCCACCGTTACGAAGTCGCCGATGCGCACGCGACTGCTCGCGAAGTCCACTCGCGAGCCTCGCGCGCCGGCCTGCGTCGTCGCGCGCAGCGTGCCATCGAGAATGAGCTGCTGGGCGGCCGCAATCGCGACGGCGCCTGCATCGCGCGGAGTGATCGGCGCGGTGCCGCCGTCCGCCGCCGCCTGCGAGGCGAAGAATTGATTCGCTGTAGAGGTGGTGTAGAGCGCTTCGCTGCGCGCGACGGCGGCCGTGCGCACCGCGAACCCGGAAGCACGCGCCGAGCCAGTGCCGGAGCCGGTGAACGTGCGATAGCCGGCAACCACGGTCGAGCCGTTCGCCTGCGCATACCTCTCGGAGTTGCCGATGTCCTGATAGCCGGAGACGGCTGTTACGAGATAGGCACCTGGAAGCAACGCATAGCGCGCCGGCAGAAGCACGTACTCGCCCGCCGGCAGCCCATCGGCGCCAGCAAGGTAAACGCTGTCGCCAGCGCGAAGATCGTAGCCGCGATATTCACGCGGATCGTACGGAGCGAACGAGCCCTTGAGGCCCGGCACGACGGCGAACTGGTTCGGGCGAACCGTGCCCGACAGAATGTCGCGGCTGCCGCCGGGGCCTGGCAGAAACTCGTACGCCAGAAGATCGCCGCCGCCGGAGATGTCCACGGTCGCGCCAGATTGAAAATCCACGCGTGCCGCATCGAGCGTGACCTGCTGCGACGGCAGCGTGGCGCCGCCCGGCTCGAACGCGAGCGTCTGGCCTTCCTCGAGCTCGTAAACCCAGTCGAAGCCACCCTGTGTCGAGCCGAACGGGATGGTCAGGCCTTCCGCGCTCGTGGACGCAAGGCTGCCCGGCGCCAGCACCAGATTGCCTGCATCGGCGGAAGAGCCTTCCGCGATCAGGCTGATGGAACCGATCGGCGCGCGCAGCACGCCCGCCTGTAAAACGGTGGGCCCCCGCAGCGTGAGTGCCCCGCCGGCAGACAGCACGTCCCCACGCGCATCGCCCGTGCCGAAGATCTCGAGCCTGCGCTCATCGCTGCCGCGCACGGCGATCTCGAACTGCGACAGCGTGGTTGGGTAGACCTGGTCCGCCGTCAGGGAGAGGTCGCCACTCGTCGTCAGCGACCCGACGATCGAGCGACCGTTGACAGGCTGTACGCCGCGGGCCCTGATGTCGCCGGAGCTCGCGAGCTCGGTGCGGCCGAAGCCATTGATGACGCTGGCGCCGATGAGATCGATCAGCTGCGCTTCCACCTTCAGTGAGCCGCTGCCGTCCGCCAGCAATGGAACTGTCTGCCGCGCACGGTCCGTATGGCCGAGGGCGACGTACGGCGCGGCGAGCCGCACGTGCCCGCCATCGCCGGACAGCGCCGCGGCATCAAGAATGAGCCGCTGCCCCACGGACAGATTCACGTCGCCCCTGAAGCGAATCTCGCCAGGAACCAGTAGCTGTTGTCCGTTCTGCACGCCTTCCAGCGTATTGGCGATCGCGGTGACGGATTCAAAGCCGCCGGCCGTAATCGACCGCGCGGAAAGCCGTGCGAACCCGTTCAGCGCATCGGGAATGGCGCTGCCCGCTGACACGGACAGGAGGCCCACGGATTCGGCGAGCTCAATGGCTCTCGCACCAAGCGGAAAGCGGGAGTTGAACTGCGTGTCGGGATCGCTGCGTCGATTCGGGTCGAGGCTCACGAGCAGCGAGCCGGAGGCGGGACGCACGGCCGTTTCGGAGTCACCGGCGCGCGCATCGAGCGTGGAATCGAGCACGATGCCTTCGGAAGCGATGAGGCTCAGGGCGCCGCCGGTCGAGCCGACCAGCGTGGCGGCCCGGCTCGGGCTCGAAAGTCCCGCATCGGGCAGGTCGAGCGTGGCGCTGGCTCCCGAGACGTCGATGCGCGAGCCCTGGCTCGCGATGATGTAGCCGCGCCGCGCGGTCAGCGACACACTGCCGCCATCGAGCACATCGCCCACCTGCCGATTCAGGTCGTCCGGACGAACCCGCGCGAAGCCCGAGGCGTCCAGAACGCTGTTACGCCCCAGCCATATCTGCTGCGATGGCAGGAACGCGGTGGTGGCGAGATCCGCATCCAGCAGCATGTCGATCTTGCCGCCCGGAGTGCGAATCGCACCATCGACGAAAATTCGCGAGCTGGATGCCAGCGTGACCGAGCCCAGCGCGTCGGTCTCGATCGACGCGTTACGACCGATCGTGAGGTTGGGCACTTCCCCGAACGATGCGGCATCCACCGCAACGCCGCCGGTCGAGATTCGGTTCGTCAGCGTGAGATTCATCGGCCGGCGCGCGTACTCGGCAAGCTGCGTCTGCCGCGTGAGCGCCACCATATCGGTGCCGGAGGCCGCGCGTTCCGCGCCATCCAGAAACTGCAGATTTCTCTGGCGCAGATTGATCGCTGTTGCGTCTGCGATCACAAGGCCGCCACGCGCCGCAGTGAGATTCACAGTCTCGAAACCGCCTGCGGTCAGCGACTCCGGCGTCATCCACAGCACCGAAACATCGTCGCCGCCGCAATCGAGCGCAGCTACGCACAGCGAATTGGCCGTGATGCTGAGCTTGCCGCCCTGGGTCAGCGACCATGCCTCGAGGCCGCTGCCCAGCGAGAGTTGTGTCGCGCGGCTGCTGATGTTCGCGACTTCGCCCTCGATCGGAGACGCCGTGAGCGAGATGGAGCCGGCCTTGCCCGCCTTGATGCGCCCGGCGGCGTCGCGCCACGCACCCGCGGAAACATCGAGTACGCTGCCCTTCGCGAGCAGCAGGTCGCCCTGGCGAGCGGCGAGGCTGATGTCGCCGCCATTGACGAGGAGTGAATCGGTCGACACCGCGCCTGCGCCGAGCGCGAGCTGATCGTTGATCCACGAGCCACGCGCGGTGAGGCGCGCCGTGTCACCGAGCTCGAAACGAACTTCACCGGGCAACGTGGTTACGGTGCGCTGTGCGGTGAGCGCAATGGCTCCGGACGGCGCGTCGACGCGCCCTGCAATGTTGAGTTGCCCGCCGTTCACCGACAGACGGCCGCCGCCCGGCAGGCTCACGGATTCACCCGCGCCGAGGTCGAAGAGACCGTTCGTCAGCAGTGTGGCCTCGGCGACTTTGCCGGTACCGAACAACGAGGGCCGCACGAATGTCGCGGTGACGTCTTCGGGCAGGCGCGGCTCTTCGAGCGGGTCGAACGGAAATAAGGCGTCGGCACGCAGCCCAGGCAGCACGAGCCGCTCCGCAATCGTGATGCCCTCGGTAACGAAGTCCGCATCGGCGCCGGCAGCCTGAACCGGGTTGCCGAGCACGAGCTGCGCGCCGCGCGGCAGCTCGTTGAACGCGCGATACAACGCATTCGATGCAATCGACGCGGCCGTCGGCTGGCGCTGATTGCGGCCGGCCTCAACGTCGCCGCGAATCGCGCCATCCAGTATCGAGACGGGGGCGAGGATGCTGACACTGCCCGCATCCTTGCCCTCGCGGTAGCCGGCCTCGAAGGTGCCTGCGACCGGCGCTCCGATGGGATCGTATGTGCGCGTGACACTCCAGCGATCGTCTTTGACCGAGAGCACGTTCGACGTGCCGAGGTAGGCACGCTCGCGACCTGCGTTCGCGATGTCGTAGACCTTGCCATCCGCTCCGAGGACGCTCGTTGTGTTCACGAACCCGCTGCGGTAGTCGACATAGCCGCCCGAAACGTCGAGCGTGGCTCCGTCGCTGACGATCACTTCGCCCTGGGACTGCAGCGAGATGCTGCCGCCGGCGAGGTTTCGCTCGGCAACGCCCCGCGAAATGGTTGCGATGTCGCCGGATACGTCCGCGAGCGGCGTGCCCACCCACGTGGTGCCGTCTGCCCGCGTGCCCGACTTGCGAATGTCGACGTACACGGCCTGGCTACGCAATGGCCCGTCGCGCTGCATGGGGCTGTCCTGCAACTGGCTGCCCCGCAGCTCGACGCGCAGCACGTTGCGCTCCATCGCAAGCTCCGTCGCGGCGCCGGACACGTCGAGCGTTGCGTCCGCCGCGACGTAGATTCGGCTTGCATCGCGCGTTCCGCCGGCGCTGGGATCGCGCTGCGGATTCTCGTGGGCCGTGATTGCTATCGAGCCGCCGCGCGCCTCGACGCGGCTCGCGCCAAGAATGTCGACGCGGCGCGCATCCATCGTCACGAGCGAGCGCGGCTGAGCGTTCGTGTCGACGGTGGTGTCGGTGCTGTCGACATCGAGCGCAACCTGCGTCGCGCTGCCCGCCCCGAGCATGAGCGTGCCGCCATTCGTGGCACGCAGCGTTGCGATTCCCGTTGACTGGTTCGGCTGCGCCGTCGCGCCATCGCGGGCCTGCAGGCGAATGGAGCCGTTCTGGCGCACCGTGGTGGTGGCCGACACGCGCCCCAATTGATTCACCGCCAGCCCGGCGATCGTGACGTTGCCGCGTTCTGCGGCTATCTGCCCCACCAGATCTTCCGGGCGCGTAACACTCTTGTTCGCATCAGACCCGTTCGTGGCCGTGCCGCCCACGCCGACCTCGACGAGCAGGCCGCGCAGATTCGGGTCGGTGCTGGTCGCGAGATACACGGACTTGCCCGCTGCAAGAATCGTCTGCCCGTCCGGCGTTCGAATGGTTCCTTCGTTCGACACCTCGGGGGCGAAGAGCAGCACCTGCCCGCCGGCCGCATCGATCGTTGCGCCTCGTTCGACGCGAACGGCGCCGGAGGTGAGCTCCGAGCCATCGACGGCGCGGAAGCCCGCGAACGCCGGCTGGCTGGACTGCGACGCGCGCGCGATGCCGTCATCGATCGCGGCTTGGGAGATGTTCAGCGAGCTCGCGACGAGCCCGCCGACGTTCACCTTCGCACTCGCGCCGAACAGGATGCCGTTCTGATTCAGCAGGTACACCTGCCCGTTGGCTTTGAGCGAGCCCAGAATGCGGCTCGCGTCCGCCTGAAAGATGCGATTCAGCGCAACCGAGCTCACGTCCGGCTGTTTGAACGTGACGCTGCTGTCGGTGCCGATGTTGAAGCTGGACCAGTTGAACGTCGCGGCACTGGTGGTCTGCGTGATCTCCATGTTGCTGCCGACCGAAACGAGACTCGCCTTGCCTTGCGAGAGCCATCCGTTCGACGCCAGGGCGCCGCACGAGCCGGCAAAGCACGCGCTCGGCAGCTCGCCCGCCGACAGGCCGGCCGACCACGTGAGTGCGCCGGCGCTCGCGGCCAGTGCGAACCGGTAAATGCCTGGCACCCGCTTGCTCATGAGACGCGCCTAGAATCCGTATTGCAGTGAGAAGTGCACGCGGGAGTCGCCTTCGGGCGTGCGGCTGCCCGGTACGAGCGGATACGCCCAGTCGAGCCCGGCCTCCAGGCCCCAGCCGGAAAAACGCAGACCCGCACCGGCGCTCGACAGATCGGCGTGCGCGTCCTGGTTGAGCCGGTCGAGGATGCGCACGATGCCGCCATCCCAGAACGTGAAGAAGTAGAGGCCCGCGGGAGATTCGGCGCGCTTGAAGACAGACGGCGAGCGCAGCTCGAGGCTGCCTGTGACCCCACGCTCTCCGAGCTGCTCGGACTCGAGGTAACCGCGCACGGAATCGGCGCCTCCCAGGCTCAGCTGCTCGTTGCTGACCAGCGCCTGGTTCGTGTATTGCCCGGAAATCCGCAGGGCCAGCGCGGCGCCAAACGGCAAGCGCTCCATGTGCTGCGCGTTCGCGCGCGAGTACCAGAAATTGGGCTGCGCGTTCGAGCGCTTGAAGTTGAAATCCACGTCGTTGTCCGACAGCCCGCGCACGCCCAGCGTCATGCCGAGGCCCAGCGAGCTCTGGCGGCGCTCGCGCATCCAGCTGGCCGAGTATTGCGCGGCGAGCGTGAAGTACTTGATGGGTGTCTCGGGGCTCTGGTCCTGAAGGCGAATCGTCTCCTTGAAATCCTTCAGGTCACCGCCGAACGTGAAGCTCTCGCTGCGCCCTTCCCCTCCGGGCAGCGGCACAATGAGGCGGGCGCCATAGATTCGCCCGACGCCGAGCACTGACAGTGTTCCAATGGTAGCGACGTCGCTCGACGAATCGACCGCGTATAGCGCGAGCGCGCGCCCGCCGCGCAGCTTCGACACGTATGTCGCCGCAAGCACGTCCACTTCCTGGCGTTCCTGCGGCGCTGTCTGGTACTGCAGCGAAAGGCTGTGGCCACGATCCCAGAGGTTGTCGTAGCTGATGTTGGCGCTGAGCCGCGTGCGACTCGTGTCAGCGGTGTACCGGTCGTTCACCTCGACACTGCCGTGCAAGGGCAGGTGATCCTGCACCTTGATTTCGAGATCAACGGTGCCCGGCGTGCGCCCGGCACGCAGAACGGGAGTGAGCTGCCGGTCGGGCGTCTCGCGGCTCAACGCGACCAGCTCCTGCTGAAGCGCCGGAAACTGCGGCACGCTGCCGGATTTCACGGACGGCAGCGCGGCCACGATCTTGCGGTTCGAGAAATAGCGAGCGCCCGTCACGTGCAGACGGTCAACACGGCCTTCGGTGACTTTGAGTCGAACGATGCCGCCTTCGACATCCTGTTCCGGAATGTCGACGAGCACGGTGTTGAAGCCGGCTGCGCGGTACGCCCGCTCGAGCGCGACTCGGGCGCTTTCGACGTCGCCGATTGTTTTCGAGGGGCCCAGATGCGAGTACACCGCGCGCTCGACGTCGATCTGCGGCAACGTCGAGTTGCCGAGCACACGGAATTCCCGAATCTCGAAGGCTTCGCCGGCAGCCGCCGGTTCGGCAGTCTGCGCGGCAGCGACCGTGGAGAGGGCGCAATGGGTTGCCAGCGCCGCGAGCAACGACGCGATTGCGCGAGCGCGGCGCGTGCGCGCAAACGCGCCGCGCACCGAGCGTCGACCGACCAGTGTTCGAGTATTCATGGGAGGCACTCGTTTTACGGTCGTCGTGTTGCAGTCACGTTGCACGGAACGGCGCGATGAACCGCGCCGGATGAAAAAACGGCCGGCCTCAGGTGAGGCCGGCCGCGTCGAGGAACAGCGAGTGCAGGCTTACGGGTTCGGAGAACCGTTGGCCGGCGTATCGCGAATCGCAATCGGGGGATTGCAATTGTTCGTCGTGCCGCTGGTGGAGCGGCTGAGCGTGTTCACCGGGTTCGAAGCCATGTTGGCCTTCGTGGCCGGCGCCGCGTTCGGCGTGAACGCGCCGGCGATCGCCAGCGTGCCGCCGTCGCCCCAGGGACGACCGGCGAACGGCTGGTTGATCTCCGAGATGACCGCGGGCAAGCCCAGGTTGTTCTCGATGTACTCGATGGCGATGCGACGCGGATCGGTCGCCAGCAGCGAGCCCGGCGCGCCGTCGGCGACGCGATTCAGCGTGTTTTCGGTGAAGAAGTCGTAATCACCGTTCGCCACGTTCTCGAGCGACGGAGCCGCCCCGTCGATGGCCGCCATGCGGAAGCCGACCATCTGGGCACTCGTCACTTCCGTGCTCAGCACACCGACGCCCCAGCGGTTGGCCGTGTTGTACGTGTTGAGGCACGTACGCACGTTGCCCGAGCTCGGGCCGGCGTTACGCGTGCCGTTGGCAACGTTCGCCGGCACCCAGGTGGTGTCGTTGATCGTGCTGCCATCGTTCGGGACGACGAACGAGGGGCTGCCGTTCTCGCAGCGCTGCGAGAGCCAGTAGGTCTCGAACGACGCCTGCGTGCCGGACGAGCCGACGCGACGACACATGTACACACTGTTGCTGCCGGGCGCGGTAACGCCAGGCGCGCTCGGAAGAGCAACGCCGTTACGATCGCGGATGCGCGTCCACGACGTGATGCGTCCGCTGTAGAGGCCGCGAACCTGGGCGCGCGTGAGGCTCGGGACGCAAGCAGACGTGTCCTGCTCAACGGCCGTGTCGCACTCCGCCTTCGCGGTGATGCCCTGGCCGATCTGCAGAGCGCGATACAGCGCTTCCGTGACCGGCACGCCGAACTGAATGCCCAGGCCGGGCTTCGTATTGAGCAGCGCGATCTGGTCAGCCGTCGGAGCGGGGAACGAGAGAGCGGGCTCCACGTCCGAGATGCCGCCATGCACGTCGTACGTGGCGCTGGCCGCCGTGTCGACGGGGGTCAGGAACGTCTGGCAGTTCGGGTGATCGGTGTAGGCCTGCAGCGTCGCTGAAGCAGGAATTGCAGTCGAGCCGCAGCCCGCTCCGCCAGCCGCCTTGAGCTGGTTCATGTCGAGCCAGCGAAGCGCGTGCGCCTGGCCGGCGGCTACCGAGATCAACGGCACGACGCCGTTCGAAGAGCCGCCGCGTGATTCCTTGTGGAAGGCGACCTTGAGGCCGGGGGCGGCGGGGAAGCCGGGAACGGTGCTGCTGTCGACGCGGCAGAAGACAACGCGCTCGTTATCGGCGGACACGGTGCGATAGATGTCGATCGTGCCGGCGACGCAGAGGCCGCCCGCGTTCGCGCGCCACACGTTCTCGATGATGTTGTCGGTGGCGGTGGCACCGCCGTAGAAGATGTTGACGGTGCTGGCGTCGTAGTCGGCAAGAGGCAGCGCGTTCGCAGCGCTGGCGGCGATCGACAGCGCTACGAAAGCGGCCGTCTTCTTGAGCATGGTCATTGGAAAGCTCCTGGGAAAATAGACGAACAAGAGAGTTCGGAATCGCGGGGTCGGTTGCGACCCCGCGAAACAGGTCAGGCAGCAGCCTTGCGACGGCTGATGACACCGAAGCCCGTGAGGCCGGACAGCAGCAGCCAGATGGCGGCCGGAACCGGGACAGGCGATCCACCACCCGCACCGGCAATGGAGTACGTCAACTCGCCGGTGGCGCTCAGCAGCCATGAGCCCAGGCCGGACGCGTTGGCATACGCGGCATTGGCCGTGACGAAGTCCGGATCGATGGAGTCGTCTGCAGAGAGGTAGTAGAAACCCACGGCGTTGCCGATCGCGCCGGAGCCGTTGATCGGCGCACTGGCGCCACGGCCGAACTTGTCGCCCCAGGTGCCGGCGCCGGCATAGACGCCGCCGGTGGCCGTGGTGCAGGGGTTCAGGCCCGGGCAGGTGAAGGGAATCTGCGCGAAGAAGCTGTCGGCCGCAGAAGCGATGCCTTGAACGATGGCGACGCCGTTGGCCTCGGGGAAGGTGAGTTGCGTGCCGTTGAGCGGACCGGAGAGCGCGAGCGCCTGGCCGCCCTGGCCGTTGCTGTCCGCCGCGAACACGGTGTAGCGAACCGTGGAGATATTGCCCTGGAACACCGAGAGATCGATCGAGCCGAAGTTCAGCACGCCGCCCGCGGGGTCGGTCATGTTGGAGGGCAAGATGTCCTGAAAGTTCAGGCCGAGGTAGGTGACGATGGAGCGCGGACGGCTCGGATCCGTGTCGTAGATGCTCAACAGGAGACCGCCATTTCCGGTCGAGGGTTGGGGGATCGGGCCCGGCGCGGGCTGGCTCGGCACCGTCGGCAGCGCCAGGGCCGAGGTGGATACGACCGCGAGACCGGCCGCTATGAGTACTGCTTTGAAGCTGAACATCGAGTGTCCTCCTGAAGGAACCAGTTTTTCGAAAACGAAGTGACGAGAGCAGGTGCTGGCCACGCAAGCTCGCTCCAGACTCGACGGGGGCAGAACACTCCACGAGGCCAGGCAATCGCGCGGGCGGCGGAACTCTTGCATCAGGGCGTGACGATTTCTTGACGGATTCGAGAAACCGGCGCGCATGAAGTGAGCGTTCGCTCACGGCAAATCGCGACGTGATACGAATGTATGACACACGTAGCTCGAAAGTTTTCGGCTCGCGCGAGTCACCGCTCCGCAATCGGCGCGCGCTACCGTGCGTTGCTTTCGCGGTTTTAAGACGACGGAGATGCATTGATGACGCGCGCCACGGCCCGGGCCGGCTTCGACGAAAGAACGAATCGGACTCACGCCACTGTGACCACCTTTTGCGGCGTGCTCGCGTTCGCGGGAGTGCTGTTTTGGAAGTGGGACCGGCCCACCGATGCGGCACGCGCGCCCGCAGGCGGTGCCGGCGCGCAGCAACGAGTGCCGATGCGGCATGACTCTTCGCCACATGAGCCCATGCAAGCACCGCGCGTTCAACTGAACGCGCAGGAGGGACACGCGCCTAGCGTGCCCGAGCACTCACAGAAGTCGATTACTACAGCGGCCGTTCCAGCTGCCGATGTCGCGGCTGCATCGATCGCGCCGGTCGTAGACGAAGCTGGCGAGACCGTCGGCTGGCAAGTCGTTCGCGGCGCAGGCGCACTTTCTCAAGGCGCTGTGATCGTTGCGATCAACGGCCGTGGCATAAGTGTTGGGGGTCGGAATGAGCTCGTCGCCGCGCTCGAAAACCAACAACCCGTGCGAGTGACGCTCGATGCAACGCATCCCGGCGATTCGACCTCGGCGAGCGAGATCGCCGTGCGCGATCAGCTCGCCACGGACTCTGTCACCGCGCCACCGCCGGACTGCCGCCTCGATCCGGAGAAATTTCGCTCCGCCGATGACTACCGGCGCGCGGTGTACCGGCTATCGCTCCCGCAAAACGCGGGAATGTGTATGCCTCCGCCGGAGTAACACGCACGGCCGCCAGCCGAGCGTGCAAGCGCACATGTCGGCCTTCCCGCCAGGACGGATCTCCGTGCTCGCGCGGATAACGGGTGGGCACGGCGAACCGACAAGCGCGCACACATAGGCAACGCGTGTGCGCCGGCGAATGAGCAGCGCACGCGCACGCATGACGCATGTACACGGGAAGATGACGACCGCGCATTCGAGAATGACGCGTCTACATTCGTGACCTGCAGGGTGCCGTTTTCCGTCAGCAAGATGATGGTGTCGCTGGCGCAAAGAGGATGCTTCCTGCCTCGGAACATGGGACCGGGCACCTGACCTGCTGGTGGAAATTCTTGACGACCTGCAGACCGCTCCCGACGCATCGGAGTGGCTCCGATGCGTCGGGCTGGGCAAACAGGTCGGTCTGGACGGCCCGCGCCACCGACCTCAGGCGCCTGCCTTACTCGATGCCGATGTCGCCGCCGTCATCGCGCGTGATCGCGATCGTGGCAGAGCGCGGGCGCGTGACGCCGCCACCGGGCCAATGGCTGCCAAACTCTCCGGTGGAGTAGTTCGGCGCGGAATCCTCACCCGGATGCTGGATGTTCACGAAGATCGTCTTCCCATCCGGCGTCTCGGTGATGCCGGTGATCTCGCACTGCTTCGGGCCCACCAGGAAGCGACGCAGATTCCGCTCGCCCAGGCTCTTGCCCACGAACGTGGTCACCGCCTGCGAGGCGGCGCCATCGACGTTCACCACCGATTCCTGCGCGCCGTCACCCACCTTGCCCGGAATCGCGGCGAGCATCATGCAGTTGGTGACATCCGTGTAGGCGCCATCGTCGGTCTGAATCCACAGCAGGCCGGGGTTCGCGTGGCTGAACCAGCAGCCGTCGGGGCTGGAGAAGTCGTTGTCGTCGCTGAGGCCCGAGAGATTCACCGTCGCCGCGTCGGCGGTCGCGCGCGCGCCGAACAGGAACACATCCCAGGTGAACGACAGGGCATCCGCGAAACCGGCGTCTTCCGCGAAACGGATGATGTGGCCGTTGGGGTTGCCCTTCTGGTCCGCGCCGGTCGTGCGCTTGTCGTTGTAGAAACGCGGGTTCGCCGCATCCACCTTCGTGATCGGCCGGCTGGAGGCGTTCGTGTTGGTGAGCGTGAAATACACTTCGCCGTTCTTCGGGCTGACCGCGCCCCATTCCGGGCGATCCATCTTCGTGGCGCCGGCCGCGTCTGCGGCCCGGCGCGCATTGATCAGCACATCCGCCTGGTCCGCGAAGGCGTATGCCGCATTCGACGGCGTGATGTCGTTGATGCCGAACGTGAGCGCCAGCCACTGGCCGGAGCCATCCGGCAGGAACTGCGCCACGTAGAGCGTGCCGTCGTCCAGGTATTTGTCGCCGGCGGCAAGGCCGTTGTCGGCATCGCGCGGATCCCAGGGCAGGTTGGACACGTACTTGTAGATGTACTCGTTCCGCGCGTCGTCGCCCATGTACCACACGAGCGGCTCACCCGCCTTCACCGGGCCGAGCCATGCACCCTCGTGACCGAATCGCCCGAGCGCCGTGCGCTTTCGCGGCGCCGCTTTCGGATCGAACGGGTCGATCTCGACGACCCAGCCGTAGGTGTTGGCAACGTTGCGATAGTCGTCGCTGCCGTCGGCGGATGTGCCGAGCTTCATCGCGTTCCACCGCCCATACAGATTGTCGGCTGTGTCCGGCGTGACAGTCGCCCACAGCTCGCGGCCGTTGCCGGCAACGCCGTAACGCGCGAAGGAGGCGAGTTCTTTGGCGGTACGCTGCGGATTGTCCGTCGCCGCGACTCGCCGGAAGTAGCCGGCCCAGTTCTCTTCGCACGTGAGATACGTGCCCCATGGTGTGTAGCCGTGGGCGCAGTTGTTCACGGTGCCGCGCGTCTTCGACCCATCCGGCGAATACTTCGTGACCATGCAGGCGGAACGCGCCGCGGGGCCAGAGAGCGTCATCTGCGTCAGCGTATGGATGCGGCGGTTGAAGCGCGAGTCCTGCTCGTAGTCCCAATCGGTCTTGCGGCGTGAGTGGTGATTGAAATAGTTGTACGCCGAGCTCCAGCGGCTGCGGGGCCGCTTCTTCTCTTTCACCACCTCGATGATGCTGACGCCATGGAGGTAGAACTCGCGCTGCACTTCCTCGGGTACCGTGCGCACGCCACTGACGATGGTCTGGCCGGTGGGGTGCAGGTAGGCCGGCGTAATCGCCTCGTGGTTCATGACCAGCAGGCCGCGATTCGAACAGCCGTTGTGGCACCGGCCGTTGGAGCCCAGCCCGAAGTAATGCAGCCCGTCGTGATGGTCGCCCGCCCGATGAGCGAAGCTCTCGGCAGCGTCCGTTCCATCGTTGGCGTAGTCCGAAATCTGGGGGGCGATCGGGTCGCCTAGCGCATACATCACGTCGTAGTTGTATCCCGCCGGCACTGAAACCGCGTCCTCCAGTGACTTCGGCACGGGCTCGAACCCGAGCCGCGGCAGGCGGCCGGGGAAGAACGAGCCGTTGTACGGGTTCGAGTCGTGCGCGGCGGCCGAGTCGATCCGGGCGGCGCCGAGCACCGCCATGGCCGCGGCGCCCGCGGTTCCGCTCAGCACCTGCCGACGCGACAGGCGAGTCTGTACGACGGTTTCGAAAGCGGCGTTGCTGGAAGTGTTGTTGTCGGCGTCGTCGTGTTCGTCGCCAGTCAACTTCAGCGAATCGGTCATGGCTTGCGTCTCCCGTGTGAATGAATGCGGGGCGTCGGCGCCGCCCCGTTCAGGTGAAGCGACCGTAACGAACGGGAGTTAAACAAATGTGAAACCCGCGCGAGATAGAGCGCGGACAGCCAGACGTCGGGGCGACGGCGGCATGCCAGTCAAACGGCGCTGAGGTTGACGCGCGCCTCGAGCTTCGCGGCGGTTTCCTTGCGCTCGCTGTAGCGATCCGTGAGGTAGCCCGCCACATCGCGGGTCAGCCATGTGAACTTGACGAGCTCTTCCATCACGTCCACGACCCGGTCGTAGTACGGCGAGGGCTTCATTCGCCCACCGTCGTCGAACTCCTGATACGCCTTGGCGACGGAGGATTGATTCGGGATGGTGATCATGCGCATCCAGCGACCCAGGAGCCGCAGCGTGTTCACGGCGTTGAAGGACTGCGAGCCACCGCTCACCTGCATGACGGCGAGCGTGCGGCCTTGCGTTGGGCGCACGCTGCCGAGCTCGAAGTGGAATCCAGTCGATCTGCGACTTCATGACGCCGCTGATGGCTCCGTGCCGCTCGGGGCTGCACCACACCTGCCCTTCAGACCAGAGCGACAGTGACCGCAGCTCCTGAACCTTCGGGTGGTCCGCGGGCACCGAGTCGGGAAGCGGCAAGTCGCGTGGATCGAAAATGCGCGTTTCAGCTCCAAACGACTCGAGCAGGCGCGCGGCTTCCTGCGTGAGAAACCGACTGTAGGAGCGTGCGCGGAGCGATCCATACAACAGCAGGATGCGCGGGGAGTGACTGGACGGTGGCCGCAGCAGCCGCGATGGATCGGGCACCTGGAAAACGTCGGCACGCACGTGCGGCAAATCGCTCGGGCCCTCAGACAACTCGCTGCCCTCGATCGTCGATGACGATCTCCCCATCCTCCTTCGCGAAATACCCGCGCTGAGGCTGCGGCAGGATGTCGAGCACGACCTGCGATGGCCGGCACAGGCGCGTGCCGAGCGGAGTGACAACGAACGGCCGATTGATCAGGATGGGGTGCGCCAGTATCGCATCGAGGAGCTGCTCATCGGTGAGGCCCGGATCGGCAAGGCCCAGCTCATGGAACGGCGTGCCCTTCTCGCGCAGCGCTGCGCGGACCGAAAGGCCGGCCGCCGCGATCATTTCCGACAATCGCTCCCGACTCGGTGGATTGCACAGATAGGCGATGACGGTCGGCTCGATTCCCGCATTGCGAATGAGTGCCAGCGTGTTGCGCGACGTGGCGCACTCCGGGTTGTGATAGATCGTGACGGTCACGGATGCACCTTTGCGATTTCCGGGCCTGAGCCGCTGCGTTCATACCACGAACGCGTGGCCTTCACGATGCGCACGACCGAGAGCATGACCGGCACTTCAACCAGCACACCGACGACGGTCGCAAGGGCGGCGCCGGAGTCGAGCCCGAAGAGACTGATGGCCGCCGCGACCGCCAGCTCGAAGAAATTGCTGGCGCCAATCAACGCGGCCGGCGCAGCCACGCACCATGCGACGCGGAACCGGCGACTGAGCCAATAGGCGAGGCCCGCATTGAAGTACACCTGAATGAGGATGGGAACGGCGAGCAACGCGATCACGAGCGGTTGCGCCAGGATCTGCTTGCCCTGAAACGCGAACAGCAACACCAGCGTGGTCAACAATGCCACGAGCGACAGCGGCTGCAATCTCGCGAGTGTGCGTGCCAGTGCCTCAGGCCCTCTGGACGCGAGCAGCTGTCGTCGCCAGAGCTGAGCCAGGATCACGGGAACGACGATGTAGAGCAGAACCGACAGCAGCAGGGTCGACCAGGGCACAGTGACGGAGGCAACACCCAGCAGCAGGCCGACCAGCGGCGCGAACGCGAACACCATGATCACATCGTTCAGCGCGACCTGGCTCAAGGTGTAGTGCGGCTCGCCGTTGCACAGGTTCGACCACACGAACACCATTGCCGTGCAGGGCGCCGCGGCGAGCAGGATCAGGCCCGCGATATACGAGCCGATCTGTTCCTGCGGGAGCCAGGCAGCAAACAGGTGCCCGATGAACACCGTGCCGAGCAGCAGCATCGAGAACGGCTTCACGCCCCAGTTGATGAAGAGCGTGACCGCGACTCCCCGCCAGTGCTGGCGCACCTGGCCGAGCGCGCCGAAGTCGATCTTCATGAGCATGGGAATGATCATGAGCCAGATGAGCCCGGCCACCGGCAGGTTCACTTGCGCAAGCTCCGCGGAGCCGACCAGCGCCACCGCGCCGGGGAAGACGTAGCCCAGCGCGACACCGACCACGATGCACGAGGCCACCCAGACCGTCAGATAGCGTTCGAAGATCGACATCACGTGCCCGGCGAATCCTGGGTCTTTCCGATCTCGTTCAGGTGTTGCTGCAATCGCATGCGATCGAGCGAGGCGATTGGCAGGCTGATGAAGGCCTTGATGCGATTCTCGAGCGCCCGAAGCGCGGCGCGAAAGGCTATCCACTTCTGCGGATCGCTGCCCTCGACGGTGGCGGGGTCCGCAACGCCCCAGTGCGCCGTCATGGGCTGCCCCGGCCAGATCGGACACACTTCGCCGGCCGCGTTGTCACAGACGGTGAACACGAAGTCCAACGCTGGCGCTCCCGGCTTGGCGAACTCGTCCCAGCTCTTGCTGCGCAGACCCTGCGTCGGAAGTTTCAGCTGCTCGAGCAAGGCGATCGCGATGGGATTGACCTCGCCCCTGGGGAAGCTGCCCGCGCTGTACGCGCGAAACGTGCCGGCGCCTGAAATGGTTCAGAACCGACTCGGCGAGAATGCTGCGAGCGGAGTTTCCCGTGCAGAGAAACAGCACGTTGTACATGCGATGGGTCATGGTGTTGATACTCGAGTGAGAGAGACCACCGAAACGTACATGCCAGCCCTCAGGCCGCTCTGGATGATTTCTTCGGGACTTTCCTGACGTCGCGCGTCGGAACGCACTCGACGCCGCACTCGGAGTCGCTGCCCGCACAGCAGTTCTCAGTGAGATAGCCGACGAGGCCATTCATTGCCGAAAAGTCGGCGGCGTAGATCAACTGCCGGCTGTTGCGCTGCTGGGTGATAAGGCCGGCGCGGTGGAGTTGCTGCAGGTGAAACGTGAGCGAGGACGGCGCCAACTTCAAACGTGCCGCGACCATTCCCGCGCTGAGCCCCTCCGGGCCGGCCTCAACGAGCAACCGATAGACACCCAGCCGATGCTCGTGCGCCAGCGCGGACAACGATTCGACGGCCTGCTTCGAGTTCATGTCAGTACCATATTTCGACTATTTGCGTATGATAAAATCATAACAAACCGCCGGTCAACGCCCCGGTGAGGCCTACCAGGATTTCCCTCTGCCATTGCCTCGTGAATTCACCAGACAATTCCCCGCGGCGCAGAGCCCGCTTTCCTATCGTGTTCCTGGCCGGCGCAGCCATTGGCACGCGTCGCGCAGTCCTACCCGCTCACGGCGCAGGGTCCGCTGCGTCAGCGACAGAAGCGAGCGCCGACGCGGTGGGCACGAGGTGATTCGCGTGGCTTTCGGATGCCAGCCTCGCCGCCAGCGTCCGCACACTGCGGCCTGACGCTTGCGTGAATGCGCTCCGGGTCGCAGGGCAGTCTCAGGCTTCGGCGAAGCGCGCGACGCCATGCGTGGTGCCGGCGCGCAACTCCTGCCGCCTGCGATACCACGCCCACGTTGCCTCGAGGCCGGTGTCGAGGTCCGTGCGCGCGCGCCAGCCCAGCGCGGTGAGGCGGGAGACGTCCAGCACCTTGCGGGGCGTGCCGTCGGGCCGGGTCGAGTCGAAATCGAAACGGCCGCGGAAGCCGACCACGTGCGCGATCTTCGTCGCGAGTTCCCGAATGGTGAGGTCTTCGCCGCAGCCCACATTGATGGGCTCCGCCTGCGAGTAGTTCTGCATGAGGAAGACGCACGCATCGGCCAGATCGTCCACATACAGGAACTCACGGCGCGGCGCGCCCGTGCCCCACAGCGAGACGGACTGCGCGCCCGCGGACTGCGCGTCGCCGATCTTGCGGATGAGCGCGGGCAGCACGTGCGAGGTCTCGAGATCGAAGTTGTCGCCAGGGCCGTAGAGGTTGGTCGGCAGCACGGTGATGGCGTCGAAACCGTGCTGGCGCCGGTAGGCCTGGCCCATCTTGAGGCCGGCGAGCTTCGCCATGGCATACCACTCGTTCGTGGGCTCGAGCGCGCCGGTGAGCAGGTACTCCTCGCGCAGCGGCTGTGGGGCGAGCTTGGGATAGATGCAGCTGGAGCCCAGGAACAGCAGCTTGCGAACGCCACCCCGCCACGCCGCGTCGATGACGTTCGCGGCGATGAGCAGGTTGTCGCGGATGAAATCCGCCGGCCGCGAGTTGTTCGCATGAATGCCGCCAACCCGACCAGCGGCCAGGAACACGTATTCAGGGCGCGCGGACGCGAAGAATGCGTTCACGGCCTGCTGGTCGCACAGGTCGAGATCCTTGCGCGGCGGCAGAATCAGGTTGTTGAAGCCGAGCGCACGGCAACGGCGCGCGAGGGCGGACCCGACGAGGCCGCAATGGCCCGCGATGTAGATGCGGCTGCTGCGCTCCATGACTTACTCCGAGGCCACGGCGGCGCGATAGCCCTCGCGCACCACCAGTGCGTCACGGCGCGCCAGCATCAGGTCTGCCGCGGCCATCTCGCGCACCAGCTCGTCGAAGCCGATGGTGGGCGTCCAGCCGAGCGCGCGGTGCGCTTTGGAAGCGTCGCCGAGCAATGTCTCCACTTCCGCGGGGCGGAAGTAGCGCGGGTCGATGCGCACCACCGCGCGGCCACTGCGTGCGTCAAAGCCAATCTCGTCTTCACCGCGATCGCGCCACTCGATTCGCATACCGAGCTGCACGCCGGCTTTCTCAGCGAACTCGCGCACGGAGTGCTGCTGGCCGGTGGCGATGACGAAGTCCTGCGGTTCGTCCTGCTGGAGCATGAGCCACTGCGCATGGACGTAGTCTCGCGCATGACCCCAGTCGCGGCGGGCATCGAGGTTGCCGAGGTAAATGCAGCTCTGCAGCCCCTCGGCCACGCGGGCAAGCCCTCTGGTGATCTTGCGGGAAACGAACGTCTCGCCGCGGATCGGCGACTCGTGGTTGAACAGGATGCCGCTGCAGGCATAGATACCGTAAGCCTCGCGATAGTTGATGGTGATCCAGTGCGCGTAGAGCTTCGCCACACCATACGGTGAGCGCGGGTAGAAGGGCGTGGCCTCCGTCTGCGGAACCTGCTGCACGCGGCCGAACATCTCGGAAGTAGAGGCCTGATAGAACCGGGCTCGCTTCTCCAGCTTCAGGATGCGAATGGCTTCGAGGATTCGCAGCGTGCCGATGGCGTCGGCGTTGGCCGTGTATTCAGGCGTTTCGAACGACACGGCGACGTGGCTTTGCGCGCCGAGGTTGTAGATTTCGTCTGGCTGCACCTGCTGGATCACGCGCAGCAGGTTGGTAGCGTCCGTCAAATCTCCATAGTGCATGTGGAAACGCACGTTCTGGGCGTGCGGGTCCTGGTACAGGTGGTCGACGCGCTCCGTGTTGAACGACGACGCGCGGCGCTTCAATCCGTGCACCTCATAGCCTTTCTGCAGCAGCAGCTCCGCGAGGTAGGCACCGTCCTGCCCCGTGACGCCCGTGATGAGAGCGCGCTTCGTCATGTATTGCTCCAGCGCGCTTCGGGCGCGTTTCGATGTTGCGTGCAGAACTGTGCAAGCCGGCGTACGGCTACACGGTATTCCTGGTCGAGCCAGGAGAACTCCAGCCAGAACTCGCGCTGCGCGGAGGCGATGGCGCCGAAGCGGCTCGCGGTGAAGATGCGCAGGGCGACGTTGCGGTCGGCGCACAGCTCGCGCACCAGGCTCTGCAGCTCGCCCAGCTCTTCGAGCGCTCGGCGTGACAGCAGCTTGGGCGGCATGGGCAGCTGCGTCAGCAGCCGCGGTTACGCAGCACTTCGAGCTCGGCGGTCGTGCTGTCGAGATCCGCGATCACGGCGCAGTAGCGGTCCCAGGCCTCCCGCAGCTCTTCGCTGTCGCGGGCGCGCACTCTTTCGAGGCCGCGACGCACGGCTTCGTGCTCGCTCTGCAGGCGCTGATGACGGGACTCGAGGAGGTCGAGCCGTTCCCAGAAGGAGTTATCGAGCCAGTCGGCGCGACTGGATTCGGACGCGCTCATTGTTCTCCCCATCTCCGTCACCCTTCGAGCGGGGGACGTTACACAAGGAGTGCTACAGCCGCGTTTCAGCCGGGCGGCGAACGCCGGCCGGCATGACGCCGGGCCACTGATCGCCCAGTGGCCCGGCGCCGACTCGTCAGGACGACGAGAATCGTTTCCCGATCAGTACTTCACGTCGCCGTGGATCACCCGCGGCGCCGCCGTCACGGTCGGCTTGGTTCCGACGTAGATGGCCGAGCTCGGGTCGGAAGGGTCCCGCAGATCCGCCACCGTCGGCAGCGTCACGCCGACCGGCGCGGTCAGCCCGGCCGATGTGCAGGTCAGGGTCGTCTTCTTCGCGAACCGGATCTCCCGATCGAGCCACTTCACGAGATAGGACGTGCCATCGTTCGCTGTCACGTGCCCGCTCGTCTCGTCGTAGGGAATGACGAACGCCGGCACGTAGCGCGAGTTCTGGTCATCGCAGCTCACCGGAAGATTCGTGAGGCGCGAGACGCACTGTCCCGGAATGCCCCAGAGATCTCCATACCCGCCGTACTGAAGCACGATGCTCTTGCCCGCATACTGCCCATACTGCGCGCCCGCCGGCACGTCGTAGTTCAGCTGCAGCGGCGGGTCGAAGCTCACGAACGTGCCGTTCGCGTCCTTCACGGCCGCGAACTGGTTCCAGGAGTTCGCGCCCGTTTCCCACTGGTAGTAGACATCGAGCGCATTGACTCGCGAATCGCAGTACGTGCCGGAGCTCAGCTCGCACTCCGCGGACGCGAGGGTCGTGAACAGGCGCCCCGTCCTCACGCCATACTGGAACTGCGGGTGCGCGGCGTACGCCGCCGAGTCCGTGAACGTCACCGCCTGCCCGGCGCCGTCGCGCAGCGTTGCGCTATCGGCATTCGTGGAATAGGTGACCACATCCGCTACGGCAGTCGGGCCCCAGTTGTTGAACGTCGCCGGCAAGAATGGCGATGCGTCGGCAGAGGCCGGCGCGAAGTACGACGCCATCGAAGCCGAGGTCGGGCAGTTCTGCAGACAGAACAGCGTCGCCGGCAGATCCGACGGATACACCAGATCCTGCGTGCGGAACACCACCTGCACGGTCGAGGAATCGACGGGGCTGCTGACCCCCTGCAGATCGATGAATACCTCACCGCCGAGCGACTGCGACCAGCCCTGCACGCCGCCGCGCGACGTCCAGTAGGACACCGGCACGTTCTGCGGTGAAGCGAGGTCCGCGATCTGGCAGCCGCCATTACCGCACACCTGTTTACCGGTGGCCACGAACACTCCCGAGGCATCGTCCCAGTACAGCTCGTACTGCACGTTGGGCTCCGCGCCCGCGAAGAAGCTGCTCGAGTCCATGCCCACGAACGTGGAGAACTTGATCTTGTCCATCGCGTGCAGCGAACGGGTGAGCTTCGTGTACTTGATGAGCTTGCCCGCCGCTTTCATCACGGTGTAGCTCGTACGCGTGGGCTCGTTGCCGCCCGAGTAGTCCACCTTGTCTACGCTCGCGCCGTTCGACAGCGCATTCGCGGCTTCAGGCGGCAGTGAGAGACCGTAGTAACCAAGATATCCGTGATACGTGGTCCCGGCGGAAGTGAACTCGATGGGGAAGCCGGAGTTGCGTGTCACGCGCACGCCCGCTTGCGCGTCGTACAGGCCATAGCGCCACACGGAGAGACCCGTGCCCGGGTCCGAAGCATCGCGCGAGAAGCACTGCTGATCGTTACCGTCGGAGCGCAGGAAAAGGCTCTGGTCGTACGCGAAAGCGAACTCGCCCTGCCCGTCGTTTCCATCCATCAGCATGCGGCCACTGCCGCTGGTGGTGCCTGCCGCAGTCAGGCGAAGTGCGACGGTGTTCGAGCCGCCCTGGTTACCCTCCTCGGACTGATAGAAGCTCAAGCCGGTCTCACCGCCGTCGATGAACCCGCGCATCATGCAGCTCGGCATCCCTGCGCCCTTGCCGCAGAAGTCCAGCCGGAATTGCCCATAAGGATTGCTCGCGCTCGGCGGCTGCGTCGCGGAAGTGCGAACGAAGATGGTGGACTGCTGCCCATCGCGGCTCTCGTCGATCCAGATCTTCGCGATCATCGGGTCGCTGTTCGACGCACGCGAAGAGCTCACGAGAGCGGTCATGTAGGAAGCCGCCTGAGCGCCGTCGCTTCCGGCGCCGGACCCGCCCGAGCGCGCTTGAGGATCGCACTTCGTCTCGTCGACGAGCGCAATGTAGTTGCCCTGGTTCACGAGCGCATCGGGCCGCATGGCGGCCATGAAGCACGTGATCATGTTCACCTGCCCGATGCCCCGCGACGTGGCGTCCTCGACGTGGCTCGATTGCGGGTCGGTAACGTAAGCGGATGTTGATGGGGGAGCCGCCGAGGCGTTAGCCGCTATCGCGGCCAGCACGACACCCGACAGGCGCATTGCGCACTTGTCGTTGAATTTCATGTTGAGTTTTTCCGAATGGAGTTCGAGGGGTGAGCGCTAAGGAAGCGTCTCAGTTGGCATTGTTCGCGGTGACCACCGAGACGGAGCTCGGCGTCGCGACACCCTGTATCGCTTCAGGCGCGGGCGGCGGCGCTCCGCTCGACGGCGGTGGTGTTGTCGCGGCCGGTCCGCCGCCTCCACCACACCCTGCCATCAGACATAACAATGCGGCTGCGGTCGCAGCCCGGTAGAACACTCGTTCCGGCCTCTTCTTCATTCCAACCTCCACTGAATGCGTTTCTCCGATGCAGGTCATCGGCCGCACGCGGCGGGCACTTCAATGGAGGTGTATGAAAGTAGAGACAGCTCACAATCGACGAAGGCGTTCGTCCGCCCGTCGGGCGGCGTGGTTCATTTCTTCTGCTTCACCGGCCGCACCCAGTCGTCGATGACCACCTGACGCGCGCGCGCCAGGGTGAGCTTGCCCGCGGGAACATGCCGCGTGACGGTGGAACCAGCGCCGACAGTGGCGCCGCGGCCTACGGTGATGGGCGCGACGAGTACGCTGTTGGAGCCGGTGTGCGCGTCGTCTTCGATGACGGTGCGGTGTTTGTTTGCGCCGTCGTAGTTGGCGACGATGGTGCCGGCGCCCACGTTCACGCGGCTGCCAACCTCGGCGTCACCGACGTAAGAAAGGTGATTCGCCTTCGAATCCGCGCCCACCTTCGAATTCTTCACCTCGACGAAATTGCCGATGTGCACGCCGCTGGCGAGCGTGGTCGTGGGCCGCACGCGCGAGAACGGACCGATGAGACACCTCGGGCCGATGTCGGCGCTGTCGATGACGCAGTTGGCGAATATCTCGGTGTCGTCGCCGACCTTCGCGTCGCGGATGACGCAATTGGGGCCGATGCGCACGCGGTTGCCGAGCGCGATGCTGCCCTCGAACACCGCGTTGACGTCGATGAACACATCGCTGCCGTGGGTGAGCGTGCCGCGCACGTCGAGACGGGCCGGGTCGGCCAGCGTGACGCCGGCGACCATCAGGTCTTTCGCCACCTGCGCGCGGCGCAGACCTTCGACCTGCGCGAGCTGCACCTTGTCGTTGATGCCCAGCACTTCGGCCACGGTGGGCGCGACGAGCGGGTTGATCTTCAGTTTGTCTTTCACCGCCATCGCCACGATGTCGGTGAGGTAGTACTCGCCTTGTGAGTTGTTGTTCCCCAGCTTGCCGAGCCACTTGCGCAGCAACTTTGCCGGGGCCGCGAGAATGCCGGTGTTGCACTCCCTGATCTTCAGCTGCCGTTTCGAGGCGTCTTTCTGCTCCACGATCTTCAGCACCTGCCCGCGCGCGTTACGCACGATGCGGCCGTAGCCCGTGGGATCGTCTACCAGCATGGTGAGCAGGCTCATCGCCCGGGCGCCCGCCAGCTTCACCAGCTCATCGAGCGTGGAGCGGCGGATGAGGGGCACGTCTCCATAGAGCACCAGCACGAGCGCGTCGTCTTTGACGCCTGGCAGTGCCTGCATGACCGCGTGGCCGGTGCCGAGCTGCTGGGCCTGCAGTGCCCACGACACCTTCTCGCTCTTCAGCGTCTCGCGCACGACGTCGCCGCCGTGGCCATACACCACACTGACCGCGGCCGGCTGCAGCGACTGCGCCACGTCGATAACGTGTTTCAGCAGCGGGCGGCCCGCGAGAGGTTGCAGCACTTTGGGCAGCGCGGACTTCATCCGCTTGCCCTGCCCGGCGGCCAGGATCACGACGTTGAGTTGCATGGGGCTGATTGTAGCTACTTGCCTGTGCCGGCTGGAGTGGGGGCGATCGGGAAATTGCCGAGGGCCGAGAGTTTCCCGCGCATGGCCTCGCCAATGAAGATCTGCGGGTTGGACGGGGTCTTCCGTTCGGCGCGCTCGCGCTGCCCGATGGCCGATCGCGCAGCCTCGAAGGCCGCTTCCAGGGAGCCCGCCTTCGGAAGCGCATCTCGCAGGAAGGCTTCGCCGAAGTAGGTGAGGTCGCGGTCGTCCGCGCAGCCGAAAGAGTTGTGGTCGGCGTCCGCCGCGGTGATGACGAGGGTGTTGTCGGACTTCAGCGGCTCGATGAATACGCCGGCATAGCAGGCGGAAACGATGACGATGCGCCACTTGATGCCGGCGGCATCGAGGGCGCTCCGCACTGCTTCCGGCGGCACCTCGTTGCTCATTGGCAGAATGCCGTTGCGAACGGCGATGCCGCCCTCCTGCGAGCCATGCGACGTGAGCAGCAGCACGAGCACGTCTTCGTCGCGGTTCATGCGGCCGGACAGTAGCCCGAGCCCGTAGCGCAGGCCGGAGACCGTGGCGAGCGGGTAGGTCACCCGGTCCTGGGTGTCGTTGATGAGCTCCAACGACCGGGTCCCAGAGCCCATGCGCTCCGCAAAGACCCGCTGGCCGACCAGCACTTCGCGGCGGAACACTCGCTGCAGGCCGTCGCCGGCGAAGCCCATGTAGAACACATCGCTTATCCCGGGGCGCTCCGCCTCGAGCTTCGCCACCGCCTCGGAGATGCGGGCGGGCTCGTCGAAGAAGATGGATTCGGCGGCGTTGCGATCCCCCAGCGCTTCCGGCAATGACGCTTCTGTCTGCGGCTCATCCCAGAGCCGCGTGTCCAGGTAGAGATATTCGCCGCTCAGGCCGATGCCGAGGACGGTGAGCACGACGACCAGGAACGTGCCCGCGCGCACCATCCCGTAGGATGCGCGAACGACCCGCAGCGCCATCGCGAAGATGAACGTCATTGTCACGCATGTCGACAATGTCTCGCTGTTCGCGATTGTCGGCACCCATGATATGAGCCAGAGGATGACAATGACGGACGGCGCGACGGAAAGCGCGGCAACCAGGAGCGCTCGCGTGTCGGCGCTCGGGCTGAGTGTTCGTGCGGCCATCGCGCAGGCCCACACTCCGAAGATCATGCAAGCGAACCAGGAATAAAGGCCGTAGTACATGAACTCGGCATCGGGCCCCACGCGCAACCAGTCGAACACGCCGGCCGCGACGAGCGTGATGGCGAACAGCGCCACGACCTGGTCGAAGCTCGAAACGAGGTCCGAGGGCTGCACGGGGCGCAGCAAGAAGATGCGGATGCCGGCGAGAAGATTAGCCTTCAGGCCGGTGAGGAAGCCGCGCGCTGCCTGTTCTGTCGATGGCAACGCTGCCGGCGCCGGCTCGCTGAACGTTGGTGGCGGGAAACCTGAAGACGGCTCGATGGCGGACGTGACGGCACCGCCAGCAGTGGCGTGCCAGGCGCGCAATTGCGCGACAAAGGCCTCCGCTGAGAGCGCAGCCAGAATGCGCTTCGGAATGACATAGGCGACGAGCCGATCAATCGGCAGGAAGACGTGTTCCGCCGTCTCATCCACTCGCATCACTTGCGCCCATGCAACGGAGCCTGATTGGCCCGTACGCGTCGAGTGCACGCCGACTTCGTCGAACTGCAGGCGCGTGCGCGCGAACATGGGCGAGCCAGGGCCGGGGCGCAATTGCCTCACGCGCTGGCGCACGACAAGCATGATGGCCGTTGCGCCGATCAGCACGCCGGAGAGGAGCGCGAGCGGCTGAAACGCGTAGCTGAGGGAGCGCAGCGCGTACATCGCCACGGCGACGGTCAGAACGACGATCAATACCTCGACGAGTCGCTGACGTCGCGACTGACCTTGCTCGACGCACTGCCGCTGGAGATAGAGCTGCAGGGCGTCCCAGTCACGGGCGTCGAGCTCCGTCTCGATGAGGATGGGTTCCATGCCGTCTTTCTACCCGTGAAGCGGCCTGCGTGCCACGAATAAGCCCACACGAACGCGGGGCACCGATGAAGGTTTGTCGAGAGTCATGACTGCTGGAAATGCCCTGATTTGCCGCGTGAATCGTACGCTCGTACGACTTTCGAAAATGTTCAGTTATTCGCGTTGACGAGGCGGTGATCGCAGCGGACAATCTTTTTGCGGGCCACAGAGCCCCGATAACCCCTGCGATTTCGATCTCAGGGCGCGAAGCCGCCGCAAGGCGGCTTCTGCTTTTTCGGGGTTCTTTCAGGCAAGGGAAAGCTGTGTTGGTCCGCACGCGCGTCTACATCGACGGTTTCAACCTGTACTACGGCGCCTTGCGCCGAACCCCCTATCGCTGGCTCGATCCGTGCCGGCTCAGTGAGCTGCTCCTGCCCGGAAGCCACATCGATTGCGTGAAGTATTTCACAGCGCATGTCACAGCGCGCCCACA
Organism: uncultured Gammaproteobacteria bacterium; assembly: GCA_963837755.1. Classification (GTDB taxonomy): domain Bacteria; phylum Pseudomonadota; class Gammaproteobacteria; order Steroidobacterales; family Steroidobacteraceae; genus JADGHX01. Next base: position 840,809 of record CAWIOP010000001.1, read on the forward strand.
GAGCCCGCTGAAGCCGCAACGACAGCAGGCGTACCTGAGGGCGCTTCGCACGCTGCCCAATCTCGAAATTATTCTGGGAGCCTACGTCAATCAGTTGTGGAGATTGCCTCTGGCAAACACGGCGGCAGACGAGCGGCCTCGATACATCACGGTGCGCAGGTCTCAAGAGAAAGGCACGGATGTCAGTCTCGGCGTTCACCTCGTCAATGACGCCCACCTCGATCGATTCGAGACCGGCGTCATCATCTCGAACGATTCCGATCTGCTCGAGGCCGTGCGCATCGTGAGAAGCATGGGTAAGCGAGTGGGAGTGCTGAGCCCATGCAGGCATCCCAGCCGCTCCCTCATGCGTGAGGCCACTTTTCTCAAAGTTATTCGAGCCGGGGCGCTGGCCGAGAGCCAGCTGCCAACGGAGCTCACAGACGCAAAAGGCCCGCTCCACAAGCCAGGCAGCTGGTGAAGCGGGCCCGGATCGAAGCGTCTCAGCGGCGCAGTTTGCGCAGTTTCTCGAGCATCTTCAGCTGCGCGGCCGCGCGCGCGAGCTCTGCGAGCGCCTCGGCCTGGCTGATGTCGCTTTCCCGGTTCTTCAGCGCCTCTTCGGCGCGCTGCTTGGCCGCGAGGGCCGCGGCCTCGTCGATGTCTCTGGCGCGCAGGGCCGTATCGGCGAGCACGGTGACGTGTGAGGCTGCACTTCCAGCGCGCCGCCGCCGACGAAGAACATCTGCTCCTCGCCACCGGGCATCTTCACGCGCACTTCACCCGCCTTCAGCAGCGTCAGCAGCGGCGCGTGGCGGGGGGCGATGCCCAGCTCGCCTTGCGAAGCGGGCGCGAACACCATCTCTGCCGGGCCGGAGAAGATCTCGCCTTCGGCGCTGACGATGTCGACGTGAATGGTGTGTGCTGCTTCGGCCATGTGTGTGTCCTGGGACTGTTACCTGGGCGCGTACTCGCGCATCGCGCTTACTGCAGCGTCTTCGCCTTCGCGATGGCTTCTTCGATGGAGCCGACCATGTAGAAGGCCTGCTCGGGCAGGGCGTCGTACTCGCCGCTGATGATGCCCTTGAAGCCGCGGATGGTGTCCTTCAGCGAGACGATCTTGCCGTCCTGGCCGGTGAACACCTTGGCGACGTTGAACGGCTGCGACAGGAAGCGCTGCACCTTGCGCGCGCGGAACACGGTGAGCTTGTCGTCGGCCGACAGCTCATCCATGCCCAGGATCGCGATGATGTCCTGCAGCTCCTTGTAGCGCTGCAGCACGCGCCTGCACGCCGCGCGCGGTGTTGTAGTGCTCTTCGCCGACGACCAGCGGGTCGAGCTGGCGGCTGGTGGAGTCGAGCGGATCCACGGCAGGGTAGATGCCCAGCGACGCGATCTGGCGCGACAGCACCACGGTGGCGTCCAGGTGCGCGAAGGTGGTGGCGGGCGACGGGATCGGTCAGGTCGTCCGCCGGAACGTACACGGCCTGGATGGACGTGATCGAACCCGTCTTGGTCGAGGTGATGCGCTCCTGCAGCACGCCCATCTCCTCGGCCAGCGTCGGCTGGTAACCCACCGCCGACGGCATGCGGCCGAGCAGCGCCGACACTTCGGTGCCGGCGAGCGTGTAGCGGTAGATGTTGTCGACGAAGAACAGCACGTCGCGGCCCTTGCCGCCGGTCCTCGCGCATTTCGTCGCGGAAATATTCGGCCATGGTGAGGCCCGTGAGCGCCACGCGCAGGCGGTTGCCCGGCGGCTCGTTCATCTGGCCGTACACCATCGCCACCTTGGAGTTCTCGAGGTTCTCCTTGTCGATGACGCCCGACTCGATCATCTCGTGATAGAAGTCGTTGCCTTCGCGGGTGCGCTCGCCCACGCCGGCGAACACGGAAAGACCGCTGTACTGCTTGGCGATGTTGTTGATGAGCTCGAGCATGTTCACGGTCTTGCCCACGCCGGCGCCGCCGAACAGGCCGACCTTGCCGCCCTTGGCGAACGGCACCAGCAGGTCGATCACCTTGATGCCCGTGACCAGCAGGTCCTGGCCGCCGGCCTGCTCGTCGAACGCCGGCGGCGGGCGGTGGATGGGCAGCGTACTCTCGCGCAGCGACCGGGCCGCGGTTGTCCTGCGGGGCGCCGAGCACGTCCATGATGCGACCGAGCGTGGCCTTGCCCACCGGCACGTTGATGGGCTTGCCGGTGGCGTCCACCGCGAGGCCGCGCTTCAGGCCTTCGGAGGCGCCCATCGCGATGGTGCGCACCACGCCGTCGCCGAGCTGCTGCTGCACCTCGAGCGTGAGGTCGACGTCCTTCGAGCTTCAGCGCCTCGTAGACCTGCGGGATCGCCTCGCGCGGAAACTCACGTCGATGACGGCGCCGATGATCTGGGTGATCTTGCCCGTAGCCATGAAAGTGCCTTTGTCTGAATCTGCTCAAACCGCTGCCGCGCCGCCCACGATCTCCGCGAGCTCTTTCGTGATCGCGGCCTGGCGTGCCTTGTTGTAGATCAAGTTGCAGTTCGCTGATGAGCTTGCCGGCGTTGTCGGTGGCGGCCTTCATCGCCACCATGCGCGCCGCCATCTCGGACGCGACGTTCTCGACCGCGCCGCGATACACCTGCGATTCGATGTAGCGCATCAGCAGGCCGTCGAGAATGGCCGCGCGTCCGGCTCGTAGATGTAGTCCCAGTGCTCCTGCAGCTCCGTCGTTGTCGACGGCTCGACCGGCAGCAGCTGCTCGACGCGTCGGCTTCTGCGTCATGGTGTTGACGAACTGCGCATTCACCAGGAACAGCCGATCGATCTTGCCCTCGCGATACGCGTCGAGCATCACCTTCACGGTGCCGATCAGGTCCTTGACGTGCGGCTTGTCGCCGAGGCCCGAGACGTTGGCGAGGATCGGCAGGCCCAGGCGCCGGAAGAACGCCAGTGCCCTTGCGTGCCGATGAGGCACAGGCTCACGCTCGCGCCCTTGCCCTGCCACTCGCGCAGCAGCAGCAGCGTCTGCTTGAAGATGTTGGCGTTCAGGCCGCCGGCCAGCCCGCGATCGGTGGAGATGACGATGACGCCGACGGTCTTCGGCTCGCGCTCCGCCAGGAACGGATGCGGTAGTCCGGGTTGGCCTGCGTGCAGGTGGCCGATGACGTTGCGGATCTTGTCGGCGTACGGGCGCGCCAGCTTCATGCGGTCCTGCGCGCGACGCATCTTGCTCGTGGCCACCATCTGCATGGCCTTGGTGATCTTCTGAGTGCTCTTCACACTCGCGATCTTGGTGCGGATTTCCTTGGTGCCGGGCATGGCTGCTGCGGTCTCTTTAGTACGTGCCCGTCGCGACGAAGTCCTCGATGATCTTCTTCAGCGCGGCCTCGTTCTCCTTGAGACTTCGGGTTCGCGTTGATGCGCGTCGAGCGCCGCCTTGTGGCTGGCTGTTCGCGAACGCCTGCAGCGCCGCCTCGAAGTCCACGACCTTGTTGCAGCGGCACCTTGTCCATGTAGCCGTTGTTGACCGCGTAGATGCGACAGCGCCATCTCGGCCACCGACATCGGGCGCGTACTGCTTCTGCTTCATCACCTCGGTGACGCGCTGGCCGCGCTCGAGCTGCTTGCGGGTGGCTTCGTCGAGGTCCGAGGCGAACTGCGAGAACGCCGCGAGCTCGCGGTACTGCGCGAGCGCCAGGCGGATGCCGCCGCCGAGCTTGCTTGATGATGTCGGTCTGCGCCGCGCCGCCGACGCGCGACACCGAGATGCCGGCGTTCATGGCCGGGCGGATGCCGGCGTTGAACAGGTCGGTCTCGAGGAAGATCTGGCCGTCGGTGATCGAGATGACGTTCGTCGGCACGAACGCCGTCACGTCGCCCGCCTGCGTCTCGATGATGGGCAGGCCCGTGAGCGAGCCGGTCTTGCCCTTCACGCGGCCCTTGGTGACCATCTCGACGTACTCCTCGTTGACGCGCGCGCTGCGCTCGAGCAGGCGGGAGTGCAGATAGAACACGTCGCCGGGGAACGCTTCGCGGCCCGGCGGGACGGCGCAGCAGCAGCGAGATCTGGCGATAGGCGACGGCCTGCTTCGACAGGTCGTCGTAGATGATGAGCGCGTCTTCGCCGTTGTCCATGAAGTACTCGCCCATCGTCACGCCCGAGTAGGCGGAGATGTACTGCATGGCGGCCGGCGTCGAGGCGGAGGCGGCGACGACGATGGTGTGCTCCATCGCGCCGTGCTCTTCGAGCTTGCGCACCACGTTGGCGATGGTCGACTGCCTTCTGGCCGATCGCGACGTAGACGCACTTAATGCCGGAGGACTTCTGGTTGATGATGGTGTCGATGGCGAGCGCGGTCTTGCCGGTCTGGCGGTCGCCGATGATGAGCTCGCGCTGGCCGCGGCCGATCGGCACCATCGAGTCGACGGCCTTGTAGCCGGTCTGCACCGGCTGGCTCACGCGACTTGCGGTAGATGACGCCCGGCGCCACGCGCTCGATGGGCGCGGTGCGCTTGGCGCTTGATCGGGCCCTTGCCGTCGATGCGGCTGGCCGAGCGCGTCGACCACGCGGCCGAGCAGCTCCGGTCCCACCGGCACTTCGAGGATGCGGCCCGTGGTCTTGACGGTGTCGCCTTCGCTGAGGTGCTTGTACTCGCCCAGCACCACGGCGCCGACCGAGTCCTGCTCGAGGTTCAGCGCGAGGCCGAAGATGTTGCCCGGGAACTCGAGCATCTCGCCGTAGCGCGCGTCGGCCAGGCCGTGGATGCGCACGATGCCGTCGGTGACCGACACGATCGTGCCGACGTTGCGCGCTTCGGTGACGGACTTGAAGTTCTCGATGCGCTGCTTGATGAGGTCGCTGATTTCGGTTGCCTTGATGGCCATGTCTAGATTCCTCAGGGGCTGCGCCCCGGACTAACGGGCTTGCTTCGCAAGCCCGTACGGTAACGGCGCGAAGACGCGCCGGAAGAACACGTTCCATTACGCGAGTCACGCCGTCAGCTCGGAGGCGAGCGCTCGAGCCGCGCGCGCAGGGAGCCGTCGATCACCAGGTCGCCGGCGCGCAGCACGGCGCCGCCGATGAGTGCCGGATCCGTCTCGGCAATGCAGGCGCACCTTGCGCTTCAAGCTTGCGTCGCCAGTGCGCTCGCTGAGCGTGAGCTGCTGTTGCTGATCGAGCGCCGCGGCGGAGGTGACCGTGACGTCGATGATGCCTTCCTCGGCATCCTTCAGCTCGTCGAAGAGCGCCGCGATCTCGGGCAGGTAGCCCAGGCGGCGGTTCTCCGCGAGCGTGCTGCACGAAGTTGCGGCCGTGCTCGTCGAGGCTGTCGCCCGCGATCTCGATGACGAGCTGCGCGAGCTGCGCCGGCGTGACGCTGCGGGTTGCCGAGCAGGCTCCGCACGCGCGCGTCCTGCACGACCGTGGCGCCGGTCGACCAGCGCTTCGGACCAGGGTGCAAGCCGCATGCCGGCCCTGCGCCTCTTCGAAGGCGGCGCGCGCGTAGGGCCGGGCGATGGTGCTTCTGTCGGCCATGGCGCTCAGATCTGCGTCGCCAGTTTGCTCGAGCAGGTCTGCATGCGCGCGCGGATCGATCTCGCGCTCGAGCAGCTTCGAGGCCGCGCGCACGGCGAGCTGCGCCACTTCCTTGCGCAGGCTTTCGCGCGCGCGAGTGGCTTCGAGCTCGATCTGCGTGCTGGGCGGCCGCCACGAGACGCTGCGCCTTCCTGCGTGCCGCGCCTCTTGCGCCTGCTCCACCAGCTCGTTGGCGCGATGCTGCGCCTGATCGATGATCTGCTTGGCGCGCTCGCGCGCCTCGCGGATGATGGCATCCGCTTGGCGCGCGCCTGCGACAGCTCCTGCTGGCCCTTCTCGGCCGCGGCCAGACCCGACGCGATCTTCTTCGCGCGCTCTTCCATCGCGCCCAGGATGATCGGCCAGACGAACTTCATCGTGAACCAGATGAGCACGACGAAAACGATCATCTGGACGATGAGCGTGAGATTGATATTCACGGTCGTCTCCTACCTAACCCGACCCGGTGATCCGGGATGCGCGCACTCGAGCTTCAGCCGGCCGCCTGCAGCGCGGTCACGAACGGATTCGCGAACGTGAAGAACAGCGCGAAGCCGATGCCGATCATCGCGACCGCGTCGACCAGCGCCGCGACGATGAACATCTTGACTGCAGCATCGGGGCGAGCTCCGGCTGGCGCGCGGCGCCTTCCAGGAAGCGGCCGCCGAGAATGCCGAAGCCGATGGCGGTGCCGAGCGCGCCCAGGCCGAAGATGATGCCGACGGCAAGCACGGTCATGCCCTGGATCGTGTGCAATGTTTTCCATTCAAACTCTCCTACGAAGAAACAGATGTCGAAATGCGAAAAATCGTCAGCCCGAGCCGGACACTCAATGATGCTCGTGCGCCATCGACAGGTAGACGATCGTCAGCACCATGAATATGAAGGCCTGCAGCGTAATCACAGGATGTGGAAGATGGCCCACACGAGGCCCAGCAGCAGCTGGGCGACGACGCCGAGCCCAGCCGCCCACGGTGGTCGAGCCCGCCAAAGCCCGCCGACAGCGTGAGCAGCGCGAGCAGCAGGAAGATCATCTCGCCGGCGAACAGGTTGCCGAAGAGACGCAAGCGGAGCGAATCGGCCGCGCGATGAACGGCACGAACTCCAGCACGAGGTTCGCCGGAATCAGCAGCACCTGCACGCACGGGGTTCTTGGCTGCTGAAAGGCTGCAGCGTGAGCTCGCTGACGAAGCCGCCAAGCCCCTTCATCTTGATGCTGTAGTAGATGATGAGCACGAACACCGTGAGCGACATGGCGAACGTGACGTTCAGGTCGGTGCTCGGCACGACCTTCAGGTGCTCGATGCCGAACGCCGTGCGCCACCGCGGGCAGCAGGTCGACCGGCAGCAGGTCCATGAAGTTGAACAGGAACACCCAGCAGAAGATCGTGAGCGCCAGCGGCGCGATCAGCTTGCTGGTGCCGGGTGAAGCTGTCCTTGACCTGTGTGTCGACGGATTCGACGATCAGCTCGACGAAGCTCTGGAAGCCGCGCGGCACGCCGGTCGAGTGGCCTTGCGGGCCGCGAAGCAGAACGAGCCGGCGAACAGCATCGCGAGCACCACCGAGAAGAACACGCTGTCCCAGTTGATGACCGTGAAATCGACGATGCCCGTACGGTTCCTTGTTCGACAGGAAGGTCAGGTGATGAACGGATGTACTCGTTAGCGCTCGGGGCTCGTTCAGCAGCGTGTTCTACGGCAGACATGATCGTTCCACATTCACCCTTCGCGCCGCACAGGCACCTCGCCGCCGGGTGCCTTGTCTTTCGACGGGCCCAGCGCCGGCAGCGCATTTGCGAGCGCAACCCAATACACGAAGAAGGTCGCCAGGAAGGCCGCGAACATCGCCAGCGGCGAGACCTTCAGTGTTCGCAAAACCAGCACGAACAGCACCACGACCAGTCGCGAGCTTTGCCGCCTCGCCGACGTAGAACCCGCGAACCGCGTTGTACGGGTTCGCCAGCGACGACTGCCTGAAACTCAGGGCGCCATCACCAGGCTCGCGAGCGTGCTGATGCCGCCACCCAGTCAGCGCTGACATCGCAGCGAGGCGCGCCGGCCATCAGCATAACTGCACGAGCGCGACGATGACGGTGACGGCCGCCTCTGCCAGAACACGACGCCGTAAGCCACCCGCCGCGCCTGCGCGGCAGTCGATCGCAGACCACGTTCATCCCGCTCGAGGACATCAAAAAAGCCACTTTCCGAACTGCCATGAGGAGCGGGGAAGTGGCTTCGCTTTTACTCTGGCCGTACAACTACTTAGGCGGTCCGGCGCGAAGCCGCGGGATTATAGAGACGCGCATGCCGAAATTCCACATCGCGTGCTGCCGCAGCGTGGATATTTTTGCGAGTGGCCGTTCGACCTGCGCTTCGGCCGTCCGCTCTTTTACTGAATGTGGGCGAGGATGCCGTCGAGCTCGTCGAGGCTGTTGTAGGTCACCACGAGCTTGCCCTTGCCGGAGCTCGCATGCTGGATCGTGACCTTCGCGCCGAGCTTCTCGGCCAGCTCCTGCTCCAGCCGTGACGACATTCGGGTCGCCGGCCGGCGCGGCGGCGTCCGCGTGCTCGCTTTGGCCCTGCGGCTGCTGCATGCGCCGCACCAGCGCCTCGGTGTCGCGCACGGACAGGCCCTTCTTGCGCCACCAGCGCGGCGACCTCGGCTCTGCTTGCGCTTGTTGGTCGAGGCCGAGCAGCGCGCGCGCGTGGCCCATCTCCAGCGCGCGCTGCTCCACCATCTCGCACACTTCAGGAGCCAGCTCCAGCAGGCGCAGCAGATTGCTGACACCGCGGCGCGCGAGCGGCCGACGGCGTCGGCGCCTGCTGGTGCGTGAGCTCGAATTCGCTGATCAGCCGGTCGAGCGCGCGCGCCTCTTCCAGCGGGTTCAGGTCTCTCGCGCTGGATGTTCTCGATGAGCGCCACCGCGATGGCAGCCTCATCGGGAATGTGGCGAATGACCGCCGGGATGTGCGCCGAGACCCGCGATCTGCGCGGCGCGCCAGCGGCGCTCGCCGGCGATGATCTCGTAGCGCTGCGACTCGCCTGCCCCGGGCGTGCCAACCGGGCGCACCACGATCGGCTGCACCACGCCCTGCGCCTTGATGGAGTCCGCCAGCTCCTGCAGCGTTTCCTGCCGCATGTCCACGCGCGGCTGGTATTTGCCCCGCTGCAGCAGATCCAGCGGCAGCTTCGCCAGCTCATCGCCCGGCGCGAGCGCCAGCGAGCCATGACCCTGCGGCGCCGTGCCTGATGCAGCCGGCGGGACCTGCGCGAAGGTGTGGGGCATCAGCGCAGCGAGGCTGCGACCGAGCGTTGGCTTCTTCTGGGACATTGGCCCTGATCATAACGAATCAGCGGCGCGACGCGGCAGGCCCGAAAGATTCCGTCCTTTGCGCGTACGAGCCAGTCGAGGTCAACGAATTTGGCTACCACCCCTGACCGAAGTGGCGAACTCCAGCCCCCAAAGGCATATCGGCGGCGGCTCGCTCGAAGAGGGCTCCTTGGCGGGGATGTCTGGCCGACCGCGTCGGAATGCAGGGACGCACTCAGACGCGCGCGGCCAGCGAAGGCCCCCAGGGACGGGTCTTACGGCCGGTCCCCGCCAGGCCCTCTTCGAGTGAGCCGACGCTTGCGACAGCCTCACTCTGCGAGGCCGGAGCGCCCGGCGGGAGCCGCGCCTCTTCTTCACGACGAATCATCTCGCCAGCCAGCGCGAGATAGGCCAGCGCGCCGCGCGACTCCTTGTCATGCAGCAGCGCCGGCTTGCCGAACGACGGCGCTTCCGCAAGCCGCACATTGCGCGGAATCACCGTGCGGAACACCTTGTCCCCGAAATGCATGATGAGCTGCGCGCTCACCTCGTTCGCGAGGTTATTCCGCGGGTCGAACATCGTGCGCAGGATGCCTTCGAGCTCGAGCCCCGGATTCACCGCCGCGCGAATCTGCTCGACGGTGGCCAGCAGCGCCGAAAGCCCTTCGAGCGCGTAGTACTCGCACTGCATGGGGATGAGCACGCTGTCCGCGGCGACCAGCGCGTTCACCGTGAGCATGTTCAGCGAAGGCGGGCAGTCGATGAGGATGACGTCGAACTGATCGCGCACCGGGCGTAGCGCGTTCGCAGCTTCGTCTCGCGACCCACCGTCAGTAGTCAGCAGGCGCACTTCCGCGGCGGTCAGGTCCTGGTTGGTGGGCAGCAGCGGTGAAGCCGCGCCTGTCGACGGTGCACCAGCGCGGATCGGATATCGCACTTCGCCCAGCAGCACCTCGCACGTGCCACGCTGAAGCTGCGACTTGTCGATGCCGCAGCCCATGGTGGCGTTGCCCTGGGGGTCGAGGTCGATGAGCAGCACGCGGCGCTGCGTGGCGGCGAGCGACGCAGCCAGATTCACGGCGGTGGTGGTCTTGCCGACGCCGCCCTTCTGGTTCGCGATGGCGATGACGCGCTTCATTGCGCGGAAGTGTACTGCACGCGCGCCGCCGGGCGGCGACGCGCGTCGGTCGAGGGTGTCTGCGAGGCAGATCGTCGCCGTCAGGCGACGAGGCGGCGCTGCGCGGCGTCGATGCGCTCCTGCGCGAGCGGTCGGCCACCAGCGTTCGTGGGGCGGTTCTCGCGGCGGGCACGCTCGAAGATCTCGGTGAGGCGGTCGCGGATGCCATGGATCTCGGCGGTCACCTGCGGCCTCGCTGCTGCCGCCGAGGTACTCGCGCGTGACGCTGATGATGCCGCCGGCGTTGATGACATAGTCCGGCGCGTACAGGATGCCGGCGGCCTGCAGGGCGACGCCGTCGCTGTCTTTCGCGAGCTGGTTGTTGGCGGCGCCTGCGACGATGCGGGCGCGGATCTGGCCGATGGAATGCGCATTGAGCATGGCGCCGAGAGCGCAGGGCGCGAAGACGTCCACGTCTTCTGCCAGAACGTTTTCGACCGGCACTACCGTGGCATTCGAACTCGTCGCGCACGCGCTCGGCGGCACTGGAGCGCACGTCTGCCACTCGCAGCACGGCGCCGTCGGCAGCGAGCAGGCGGCAGAGGTGATAGCCGACGCCGCCGACACCCTGCACAGCGACGCGCAGGCCGGCCAGATCGGTGCGGCCCCAGCGGAAATTCGCGGCAGCCTTGATGCCGAGGTAGACCCCGAGCGCCGTCCTGGGCGACGGGTCACCGCCGAACTCGCCGGCGCGCCGATGCAGGCCGGTAACGAAGCGCGTCTGCTTCGCGACGCTTTCCATGTCGGCCGTGGTGGTGCCGACGTCCTCGGCGGTGATGTAGCTGGCCGCCGAGGGAATCGATGAAGCGGCCGAAGGCCTCGAACAGCTGCGGCGTCTTGCGGCGAGAGTCGCCGATGATGACGGCCTTGCCGCCGCCGAAGGGCGAGTCCGGCCATGGCGTTCTTGTAGCTCATGCCGCGCGAGAGGCGCAGTGCATCGGTAATGGCCTCGTCGGTGCTGGCGTAGGGCCACATGCGGCAGCCACCAGCAGCCGGGCCGAGGGCCGTCGAGTGCACGGCGATGATGGCGCGCAGCGCCGTCGGCTCGTCGTTCCCGAACACCACCAGCTCGTGGCCATGGAATTCCCGATTGTCGAAAACACTCATGACGCGCTCCGCTGCCACCCTGGTCGGGATTGATAGTGCTGGCAGCCTACTGCCGGCAGGCGCGCACGGCGCGTTACAAAACTTGCCTCGATCCGGCTTTCCGTGAAATATCCATCCCATTATTGCAGCCCCTCACGGTATTTCCCATGCACGTCGAGCTCGATAAAGCGGACCTGCGGATCCTGGAAGTCCTGCAGCACCACGGCAATCTGTCCGCGGCCGAGGTCGCGGAGAGAGTGGACATGACCACCTCCACCTGCTGGCGGCGCATGACGCGGCTGGAGGAATCGGGGGTCATCAAGGCCCGGGTGACGCTGCTCGACCGCGAGAAGCTGGGCCTGGATGTCACCGTGTTCTCGCGCGTAAAGCTCGTGGCGCACGGGCGCGACTCGCTCGGCAAGCTTCGAGCAGGCGGTGCGCGAGCATCCCGAAGTGCTCGAGTGCTACACGCTGATGGGCGACACGGACTTCCTGTTACGCATCGTCGTGCGGGACATCAAGGCATACGAGGCGTTCTTCCTCGACCACCTGTCGAAGATGCCGGGCGTGCAGTCGGTTCATTCGTCGATTGCGCTGTCGACTATCAAAGAGACGACAGCGCTGCCGCTGTCGCGAAGGTAACGGCACGCCACCGGCGAGCCCGGTTCAGCGGCAGCCGGCGCGCGTCAGGTTTCGAAGAGCTGCTTCTCGATGTTCTTGAAAGCCTTGAACTCGAGCGCGTTGCCGGTGGGGTCGAGCAGGAACATCGTCGCCTGCTCGCCCGGCAGGCCCTTGAAGCGCACATAGGGCTCGATCACGAATTTCTCGCCGGCTTCACGGATGCGCTTCGCGAGCGCGTCGAATGCCTCCATTTCCAGCACGACGCCACAGTGGGGCACCGGCACGCCGTGGCCATCGACGGCGTTGTGGATCTGGCTGATCCGGCCCTCTTTGCCGAGCGCCTGGTTCAGGTGCACTACAAACTGGTGGCCGAAGAGATTGAAGTCCACCCATTGCGCGCTGCTGCGCCCTTCGGAACAGCCGAGCGCGCTCTTGTAGAAGCGGCGGGCTTCCTCCAGGTCGCGAACCTGCACGGCGATGTGGAATGGTGTGAGAGCCAAAGGTCGTTCCTCGAATCGATGGTCGATGCGCGATCAGGCGCGCTGAAGAATCACGAGATGGCGCTCTTCGTTGAGACCTGGCACCGACAGCGCCCGCGTCTCGAGGACTCGCCACTGCGCCGGCACGCCGGCGATCTCATCATCGGGCCGTTTGCCTTTCATCGCCAGCACGCGTGTCTCGGGGCCGCACAGTGGCGCGACGAGCTTCAGCAGCTCGGGCAGCGCCGCGAAGGCGCGCGCGACTACGGTGTCGAATGGCTTGCCGGCCACGAACGACTCACTGCGCGCGTGCACGGCCGTCACGTTCGAAAGCGCCAGCGTGCGCGCGGCATGCCCCACGAATCGAATTTTCTTGTTGTTCGAGTCGATGAGCGTGAACCGCCGCTGCGGATTGACGATGGCCAGCGGCAGGCCTGGAAACCCGGCACCCGTGCCGACGTCCGCGACAGTCACTCCATGCAGCGCAGGCTGAACCGAGAGACTGTCGAGGAGATGATGCGTGATCATCTTCGCCGGATCGGTGATCGCGGTGAGGTTGTACGCCGTATTCCACTTCACGAGCTCGTCGAGCAACGACATAAGGCGTTGAGCGAGTACATCGCTGAGCTCGACGCCCAGCTCACGCGCTCCGTTCTGCAAAGCCTCGACGGCGCTCATAGTCTGGGCAAGGGGAAGCTTGTTTTCATTTCTCTACTCTACCCACGCGAACGCACCTGGCGAAAGCGACTATGGCATTCGCCAGCGAAAAGGTCCTGCGTTAACGGCCCGTAGAATCACCACGGCCAGTGACCGCGATTCGCGTAGACAAAAATCGAAACTGCGATCTCGAGCTCTTCTGTCAACGACAGTAAAATTGAGATCGACGGTCGTCAGGCCAATACTAGAATTCGCGGAATGCGATCCCGGCGAACTGCACGCGAATTCACTTTGCGACCGAAGATCTCGCGCGTTGGCGCGAATCGCGCCGCGCCTGCAGGCTATCCAGCATTTCTGGCTGCGATGAAAGAACGGATACGACGCGCGCAAATCAGTGCGTCGCTTGCCGTCACCCGCGAGCTCACTCAGATGTACTGGGACCTCGGTCGCGAAATCGTCGAACGGCAAGAGCGGCAACGCTGGGGCAGCGCGGTCGTCGAGCGGCTTGCGGCCGATCTTCGGGCAGCGTTTCCGGGTATGCGAGGGCTCGCCACCCGGAATTTTCACTACGCCCGGTCTTTCTATCTCGCTTATGCACGACCAGACACTTCCCGAAAACGGAAAGGCCCTTCTGAAACAATGAGTTCCGAAATTCTGCAACAGGCTGTTGCAGAATTGGAGGGCGGTACGCTTCCTGAGTCGCTGACGCGAATTCCATGGGGGCACAACCTGCTCTTGTTGGAGAAGATCGCCGATCCGGCGCTGCGTATCTGGTACGCCCGACAGGATTTCGAAAACGGGTGGAGCCGGGAAACCCTGTGGTATCAGCTCGACTCACAACTTCACCTGCGGGCGTCGAAGCAGAACCAGATATCGTCCTTCGCGCACACGCTCACACCCGATCAATCGGCACGTGCGCGAAACATCCTGAAGGACCCTTACAACTTCGATTTCCTGACTGTTACCGAGGACGTTCACGAGCGTGAAATCGAGTCCGCGCTGATACGCCACATGCGGCAGTTCCTGCTCGAACTGGGCGTCGGATTCATGTTCGCGGGAAGTCAGTATCGGCTGGTCGTGGGTGGCGACGAGTTCTATCTCGACCTGCTGTTCTATCACCACAAGCTACGCTGCTTCGTCGTTATCGAGCTCAAGAACTCGGCGTTCAAGCCCGAATACGTCGGCAAGATGGGCTTCTATCTCACTGCAGTGGACGAGCTGCTGAAACATCCCGACGACAACCCGACGATCGGTCTGATTCTTTGCCGATCGAAGAATACGGTCGTGGCGGAATACGCCATGAGACCGCTGAAACACCCGATAGGGGTTGCGGAATATCGCCTGGCACAGACGATGCCCGACGAATTGGCCGCGAGCCTGCCCAGTCCGGCAATGCTCGAAGCGGAACTACGCGCCATTCCGCATCACGCGGGCGGCACTCCGCCGACCACGAAGACCGTCAGTTCGTCACGAGCGTCGCAACGAGCTCGTTGACCGGCATCTCGTCCAGCTTCGCAGCGTCGGCAAAGGCGGCGAGGATGCGGGCCGTTTGCTTCGGCTGGAAATGCGCGGCAACGGACTGCTCGAACTTCTTCGCCAGCACCGGCATGCCTTCTTCGCGGCGCTTGCGGTGACCAATGGGGAAATCGACCTGGATGCGCGGCGTGGACGTGCCATCGCGGAAAAACACCTGGATCGCGTTGCCGATGTAGCGCTTGTCCGGCGCGTAGTATTCCTGCGTGAACGTGGCGTTCTCGCGCACCTGCATCTTGGCGCGCAGCGCATCGATGCGCGGGTCGCCCGCAACGGTGTCTTCGTAGTCTTCCGCCGTGAGGCGGCCGAAGATGAGCGGCACGGCCACCATGTATTGAATGCAGTGGTCGCGGTCGGCCGGGTTCGCAAGCGGGCCGGTCTTGTCGATGATGCGCACGCCGGGCTCCTGCGTTTCGATCGTCACGCGCTCGATGTCGGCGAGACGGTCGCGCACGAGCGGATGCAGCTGCATGGCGCACTCCACGGCGGTCTGCGCGTGGAACTCCGCCGGGAAGGAAATCTTGAAGAGCACGTTCTCCATCACGTAGCTGCCGAACGGCTGCGGCAGCGAGAACGGCTTACCCTTGAACAGCACGTCGTAGAAGCCCCAGGTCTTCGCGGTGAGCGCGGAGGGATAGCCCATCTCGCCCTTCATCGCGATGAACGCATGACGCACGGCGCGAGACGT
The DNA here is from genome assembly GCA_963837755.1 of uncultured Gammaproteobacteria bacterium. Taxonomy (GTDB): domain Bacteria; phylum Pseudomonadota; class Gammaproteobacteria; order Steroidobacterales; family Steroidobacteraceae; genus JADGHX01. The sequence continues at coordinate 855,891 of CAWIOP010000001.1, forward strand.
GGCATCGCCAGCGGCCCAGCTCTTTCGAGAACCGGTGTTTGGCGCATGGCGGTAGGTGCGCAGCGCGCCGCCATCGATCCACGCATTCGACACCGCGTTGATGATCTGATCGCGCGTACCGCCCAGCATGGCAGTCGTTACAGCCGCGGATGCCACGCGCACGAGGATGACGTGATCGAGCCCCACGCGATTGAAACTGTTCTCCAGCGCAAGCACGCCCTGGATTTCGTGCGCCTTGATCATGGCAGTAAGCACGTCGCGCACGACCAGAGGCTTCTCCCCCTCCATCACGCTCTTGCGTGCAAGGTAGTCCGCCACCGCGAGAATGCCGCCGAGATTGTCTGAAGGGTGACCCCACTCCGCGGCGAGCCACGTGTCGTTGAAGTCCAGCCAGCGGATCATTGCGCCGATGTTGAACGCCGCCTGCACGGGGTCGAGCTCGTATGACGTGCCCGGCACGCGAGCGCCGCCTGGCATGACCGCGCCCGGCACCACGGGGCCGAGCAGCCTGGTGCACGCCGGATACTTCAGCGCCTGGAAACCGCACGCGAGCGTATCCATGAAGCAGTAGCGCGCGGTGTCGTATGCCGTGTCGCTGTCGAAGCTCGCGCTGTGCGCGTAGTCGGCGACGGCGACGAGAACGGTATCCGGGTCCGGCCGTTTGGCGGACTTGTAGTCGTGGCTCGACATGATGATCAGGGACGCTTCTCGATTGGAACGAACGCCTTGTTCTCGGGCCCCACGTAGTTGGCGGCCGGGCGGATGATCTTGCCATCCGCACGCTGCTCGATGACGTGCGCCGCCCAGCCCGTGGTGCGCGCAATGACGAACAGCGGCGTGAACATCGCCGTAGGCACGCCCATGACGTGATACGACACCGCGGAGAACCAGTCGAGGTTCGGAAACATCTTCTTGAGCGACATCATCTCGCTCTCGATGCGCTCCGCGACGCGGAAACCCTTCATGTCGCCCGCTTCCGCGCTCAAGCAGCGCGCAACTTCCTTGATGACCTGGTTGCGCGGATCGGAAACGGTGTACACCGGATGGCCGAAGCCGATGATCACTTCCTTGTTCGCCACGCGCGCGCGGATGTCGGCCGCGGCCTCATCGGGCGTCTGGTAGCGGCTCTGGATATCGAACGCCACTTCGTTGGCGCCACCATGCTTGGGCCCGCGCAGCGCGCCGATGGCGCCGGTGATGCACGAGTGCATGTCCGACCCGGTGCCGGCAATCACGCGCGCCGTGAACGTGGAAGCGTTGAACTCGTGCTCCGCGTAGAGGTTGAGCGAAGTGTGCATGGCCCGCACCCACGATGGCGACGGCTGCCGACGATGCAGCAGATGCAGGAAATGCCCACCCACCGAATCGTCTTCCGTCTCCACGTGTATGGTCTGGCTCGAATGACTGTAGTGATACCAGTACGTGAGCATGGAGCCGAGCGAGGCAACGAGACGGTCGGCGATGTCACGCGCGCCCGCGGCGCTGTGGTCGTCTTTCTCGGGCAACGCGCAGCCGAGCGCCGAAACGCCGGTGCGCATCACGTCCATCGGATGCGATGCCGCCGGCAACGCTTCAAGCGCGGTGCGCACAACGGCCGGCAAACCGCGCAGGCCTTTCAGCTTTGCCTTGTACGCGGTGAGCTCGGCCCGGTCAGGCAATCGCTCGTGAATGAGCAGGTGCGCGATTTCTTCGAACTCGCACTTGTCCGCGATTTCCAGAATGTCGTAGCCGCGGTAGTGAAGGTCGTTACCCGTTCGGCCCACCGTGCACAGCGCGGTGTTGCCGGCGACGACGCCGGACAGCGCGACGGATTTTTTCCCCTTGGGACCGGGAAGGTTCGCGCCGGCCGTGGCCGGGGCAGCGGAATCCTGACTCATGAGCTATTTCCTGCGATCGTCGTCCGACGAGCCGAACAGCTCGTCCAGTTTCTTTTCATAATCGAGATAGCCGAGCGTGTCGTACAGCTCGGTGCGCATCTGCATGAGGTGCACCACGTTCTTCTGCGTGCCCTCGCGACGAATGGCGCCATACACTTCGAGCGCCGCCCTGCTCATCGCGCGAAACGCCGAGAGCGGATAGAGCACGAGCCGCACGCCAGCGGATGCGAGCTCCTGCGTGGTGAAGAACGGCGTTTTGCCGAATTCCGTGAGATTCGCCAGCACAGGCACGCGGATGGCGGTGGTGAACTGCCTGTATTCTTCGAGCGTCGTGAGCGCTTCGGCGAAGATCATGTCCGCGCCGGCCTCGACGTACTTCGCTGCGCGGTCGAGCGCCGCCTGCTGCCCTTCCACCGCGTGCGCATCGGTGCGCGCCATGACGATGAAGTCACTCTCCGTGCGCCCATCGACTGCGGCCTTGATGCGGTCGACCATCTCTTCTGCCGGAACCAGCTCTTTGCCCGGCCGGTGACCGCAGCGTTTGGCGGCAACCTGGTCTTCCAGGTGCATGCCCGCCGCACCGGATTTGCCGAGCTGGCTGCAGGTGCGCGCAATGTTGAACGCGCCGCCCCAGCCCGTGTCCGCATCGACGAGTAGCGGCAGGTCGGTCGCGGCGGTGATTCGCCGCACGTCTTCACACACATCGTTGAGGGAGGTCATGCCGAGATCGGGCAGGCCCAACGAGGCATTGGCCACGCCAGCGCCGGAGATGTAGATAGCGCGGAAACCGGCAGCCTCCGCCAGCAAAGCGGAGTATGCGTTGACAGTGCCGACCACCTGCAGGGGGCGCTCCTGCTCGAGCGCCGCCCGCAGACGACTGCCCGCGGAACCATTCTGTTGCATGCCGCGATTGTAACGGACTCAACCGATGCGCACGACGGTGCGGCCGACGATTTCGCCCTTCACATAGTCCTGAAAGCTACCGGCGAGTAGGTCGAAGCCGATTTCGCGCGTGACGATGCGGTCGAGATGGCGGGGTGCGAGGTCCGAAGCGATGCGCTTCCACACGGCAAGCCGCAGGGCCCGCGGGGTGGCGACGCTGTTGATGCCCAGAATACTGACGGCCCGCAGGATGAATGGCATGACCGTCGTTTCGAGTTTCGCGCCACCGGCAAGCCCCACGCTTGCGATGTTGCCGCCGTAGACGGTGGTGCGCGTGAGCCAGGCGAGCAAATCCCCCCCAACGCTGTCGATGGCGCCACCGAACTGGGCGCGCTCCAGCGGGCGTGAGCCGTAATCCATGGCTTGCCGCAGCAGCACTTGCGAAGCGCCGAGCGAGCGCAGATAGCCTTCCGCCCGCGCCTTACCCGACACCGCAACCACTTCGTAGCCGCGCGCGCCCAGCATGTCGATGGCGATGCTGCCAACGCCGCCCGTGGCGCCAGTTACCACCACGGGCCCCAGTGCTGGTGCCTGCCCGTTCTCTTCCATGCGGTGAATCGCGAGCGCGGCGGTAAACCCCGCTGTGCCGATCGCCATGGCGGAGCGCTCATCGAGCCCTGCGGGAATCGGCACCACCGAATCGCCGGGCACACGCGCGAGCTGCGCGTAACCCCCATCGCGAGTCTCGGAGAGCTCGCAACCGGTCACCAGCACCCGGTCGCCCGCTTGGTAGCGCGCGTCACTCGACTGCTCGACGACGCCGGCCAGATCGATGCCGCCCACGAGCGGATATTTGCGCAGAATCTTCCCCGCGCCGGTGGCGGCAAGCGCGTCCTTGTAGTTGATGTCAGACCAGCTCACGCGGATGACCACGTCGCCCGGGGAAAGGTCGCTCAGCTCGAGGTGCTCGTAGCGCGCGACCACGCGCCCGTCTTCTTCGTGGATCCGGAAGGCCTCAAGCGGCACGCTTCTGCCGCTCGATCCACGCGACCAGGCCCTGCGCGTTCAGGTCGATGTCGGCCTCGAGCAGCGCATCGATGCGCACTTGCGGCAGCTTGCAGCCGTGCTGGCGCAGAAGCGTGAGCCACAGCTGCCGCATCTCTTTCATGATGGCGCCCTTCACGTCCGAGAGATCCGCGTTCCGCCGGGCGATCTGCACGAGCTCGCGCACCTGCGCCTTGAGGTCCGACGCGAGCCGCGCAATGCCTGTGACGCGGCTGTAGTGCATCAGATAGGCGCACTCCGGCTGGTAGCTCGCGATGCGATCGATCGACGCCAGGAGCTGTTCCGGGTCGAACTGCGTGGGGGTGGTGGTGGGCATGATGAACGCGCCCTTCTCCGTGTCGAGCTCGCGGTACGACAGCCCGAACGTGTCGCCCGTGAAGATGGCGGCGTGCGTCACGTCGACCACGCACTGGTGGTGTAGCGCATGGCCCGGCGTGTGGATGAGCTCGAAGGGCCGCCCTGCGAGCTCGACGCGATCGGCATCCTTCGTCACCACGACGCGATCCGCGGCAATCGGCACGATGTCCCCGTACAGCCGTTCGAAGAGTGCGTCTCCATAGACCGCCCGCGAGCCCGCGATGAGCCTGGCCGGCTCGATGAGGTGAGGCGCACCCCGCGGATGCAGAACCGCCCTGGCGTGAGGCAGCTCCTGCATGAGCCGGCCGGCACCGCCCGCGTGGTCCAGGTGAACGTGCGTGAGCAGAACGTAGTCCACCGCACCCCGGGCAATGCCGAGCTGGTCGAGCGCGGCCAGCAGATATGGAACCGAATGCGTGGTGCCCACGTCTACGAATGCCGCACGCCCGCCGTGCTCGACGATGTGCGCGGCCGCAAGACCGGGCCGTATGTATTCCGTGTCGACGGCCGTGATGCCGTAAGGGTGGCGAGTGATCGTCGGCTGGAGCATGAGATGTGCGGCTTTCGCTTTCGTCGGCGTGCGCGTTTCGGGCACCATATCAAAATGCGAAACAGACATCTCCTACACGGCGGCGGCGCTCTTGTTCTCATCGGCGTGGCGCTGCTGGCGGGCACTGTCGCCCAGGCGCAGCAACCCATGCCCGTCACGCTGCGGCGTGAAAGCGGCAATCTCGTGCTCGAAGGCGTGCCGCAACGAGACCCCGCCATGGGCGAGCGCCTGGCGCGCTACGTAAACGGTCGCAACGCCAGGTTCCTCGACTGGCAGCCGGATGGAGCGCTGCTCGTGGCGACGCGTTTTGGCGACGTGGACCAGATACACCGGGTGACCGCACCGCTCGGCAGCCGCGAGCAGCTGTCGTTCTACCCGGAACCCATCTCGGTGGCGGCCGCCAATTCGAACGGATTCGTGTTCCTGAAAGACCATGGCGGCGACGAGAACTCGCAGATTTACTACTACCGCAACTCAGACCGCAGCACTCGCCTGCTCACCGACGGCAAGTCGCTCAATGGCAGCCCCGTGTGGGCGCGCGATGGCAAGCGCGTCGCCTTCCACAGCAACGCGCGCGACGGCGTCAGCTACGACATCTACGTGGTGGATGTAGACGCAAACACCGCGCCGCGCCTTGCCATCGGCGGCCAGCAAGAGACCTGGTATCCGCTCGACTGGTCGCCGGACGACACGAAGCTGCTGCTGTGGAAATACGTCTCCATCAACGAGAGTTACCTGTTCGTCGCCGATGTGAATACCGGCACCGTGACGCCGCTCGAAGGCGAAACCCCCAACCGCAAGCCGGGCCGCAGGCGACTCGACCAGAAGGGCGACGGCAAGGTCGGTATCAAGTCCGCGCGGTTCGCGCCGGACGGGCGCGGCATCTACATCGTCTCCGACGAGGGTGGCGAGTTCGCGCGGCTGCAGTACTACGACCCCGTCACGCAGGAGAAGCGCATTGTTTCTCCGGACGACGCACAGTGGGACGTCGACGCGTTCGACGTGAGCGCCGATGGGCGCTTCGTCGCCTACGTGATCAACGAAGACGGCCGCAGCCACCTCACCGTGATCGACAACCAGATGAAGCTCGAGCTGGCGCCGCCGGGCGTGCCGGACGGGCGCATCGTCGAGCTCTCGTTCGACCACACCGGTAAGCGGCTCGCTTTCTCCGCGGAGTCCGCACAGTCCCCGCGCGATGTCTATGTGTACGACCTCACGAAGAACGCGCTCGAACGCTGGACGCGCAGCGAGCCCGGCCCCGTCGACAACAGCACTTTCGTCACGCCGCAACTCGTGCACTACCCCACGTGGGATCGCGTCGGTGGCCAGCAGCGCACGCTTTCGGCATTCCTCTATATGCCGAAGACGCCTGGCCCCCACCCCGCGCTGGTGCACATTCACGGCGGGCCCGAAGAGCAGTATCGCCCCGGCTACGAAGCGTTCTTCCAGTTCCTGGTCAACGAGCTGGGCTATGCCGTGATCGCACCGAACGTGCGCGGCTCCTCCGGCTACGGCAAGACGTTCCTGAAGCTCGACAACGGCGTGCTGCGCGAAGATGCCGTGAAAGACATCGGCTCGCTGCTGGTGTGGATCGGCGTGCAGCCCGATGCTCGACCGCGAGCGCGTGGTCGTCATGGGCGGCTCGTACGGCGGCTACATGACGCTTGCGTCGCTGGTCTCCTACAGCGACCGGCTGCGCGGCGGCATCGACGTCGTGGGCATCAGCAACTTCGTAACACTTTCCTCAGACAACACGTCCGCGTACCGCCAGGACCTGCGGCGCGCAGGAATACGGCGACGAGCGCGACCCGAAGATGCGCGCATTCTTCTCGCGGATCTCGCCACTCAACAACTGCCACGGCGATCCGCCGCCCGCTGCTCGTGGTGCAGGGGCTGAACGACCCGCGCGTGCCGGCGTCGCGAGTCGGAGCAGATGGTGGCGCGCGTGCGCGCGAACGGCGGGGAGGCGTGGTATCTGGCCGCGAAGGACGAAGGCCACGGCTTCCGGAAGAAAGTCGAACCGCGACTTCTACCTCGAGACGGTCGCGATGTTCCTGGAGAAGCTCGCGAAGCGGTGAGACTTCGCGAGCGGGTCTCGCCCGCTCTCGCGGGCGGCTCTGACTACTTCTTGTCGGTGCCAGCCGTGAGAATGGAGCTGGGACGGGCTTCCGTCTTGAGCGCGGCTTCTGCTGCGCGTAATAGCGCGCGAGCGACGCGGAATCCTCTTCCTTGAGCTGGCCTGCGAACGTGCCCATGATGGCGTTCTTGCGGCCACCCTTGCGGTAATCGTGCAGGGCACGCTCGAGGTAGTCGGCATGCTGGCCGGCGAGCGTCGGGTATTGTCGGCGTGATGCCCACGCCGTTCTCGCCGTGGCAGGCCACGCACACCGCGGCGGCTTCGGGCGCCTTGCCCTCGGGCGGCGTTGTTGTCCTTGCTCACCGGCTCGCCGCTGAAATACGCAGCGATGTCGGCCATGTCCTGGTCCGAGAGCGAGGAAGCCTGCGAGTGCATCGTCAGGTGCGAGCGCTCGCCGTTGCGGTAGGCCTGCAGGCCGACACGATGTATTCGGGGTGCTGCCCCTCGAGCTTGGGCACGCTGTAGGTGGGGTAGGCGTTCTTGTAGCTCGGCACGCCGTGGCAGCCGAGGCAGGTGTAGGCAAGGGCTTTGCCGCGCTTCGCGTCGCCGGCGCCTTGAGCGAGAACCGTGGAGCGCGTGAACACGGTGGAGGCCATGAACGCAAGAAGAACCGCCGAACGCACTCGAGACCGCATTATTTCCAAGCTCCGCCCACCCCAAAATGGCCCCGAATCTTACGGATTCGTCCTCGCAAATGCCAACCGAGGTACTCGAGCGGCCAATGCGGGTGGCGGGTAACCTACGCGACACTGCCGGTCGCATCACACTTCATTGAAGCGCCGGCGCATCATCCGTGAGGCAGACCGGCGCATGATCGCCCTCATCCAGCGCGTAACCCGCGCCGACGTGCGCATCGGCGAGCGCGTTGCCGGTGCCATAGACCGCGGCATCCTGGCGCTAATCGGAGTTTCCAGGGGCGACGACCCGGCCGCGGCCGATCGCCTTCTGGAACGGGTGCTCGGCTACCGCATATTCCCCGACGCCCAGGGCCGCATGAACGCCAGCCTGCGCGACATCGGCGGCGGCTTGCTGCTCGTGCCGCAATTCACGCTGGCCGCGGACACGCGCACGGGCACGCGGGCCGGCTTCAGCACGGCGGCGGCCCCTGACGACGCCCGCCAGCTCTTCGACTACCTGCTCACCCGCGCCCGCGGCGCGCACGCCACAGTGGCGGCCGGAGAGTTCGGCGCCGACATGCAGGTCTCGCTGATCAATGACGGCCCCGTTACGTTCTGGCTGGAGGCTCCTGGCCGGCAGCCGGTCACATGAAGCGGTCCTCGCTGGTATACGAACTTTATGGGCCCAGCATCGTCTCATCATTGGCCTATGATCCATAAAGGTTTTACAAGCAGGAGTCGAGCCATGGGTATTGGGATGAAAGAGCTGCTGATCATCCTGCTCGTCGTGCTCCTCGTTTTCGGCGCCAAGAAGCTCAAGACCATCGGCTCGGACCTCGGTTCGGCGGTGCGCGGTTTCAAGAAATCGATGAGCGATGGCGAAGAAGAGGGCATGAAGCAGTCAATCAGCTCGGATGCGCCGGACGCGAGAATTCGCCGAACGCCCGAAGGCCGAGAAGAAAGACCGCCCGGTCTGACGCGGCCGGCCGGACAGACCGCCGCGCGTCGATGTTCGAGGTCGGCTTTACCGAATCCTGCTCATTTCCGTTCTGGCCCTGGTCGTCCTGGGGCCGGAGAAGCTGCCGCGCGTGGCCGCACAGGTAGGCCGTTGGATGGGACGCGCGCGCGCAATGGCCCGCCAGTTCCGCGAGCAGCTCGAAGACGAAGTGCAGGTCGCCGAGGCCAACAAGGCGAAGGCCGCGCCGGCGCCGGGCTCCGAATCGACGGCTGCCCCGTCGGCGACCGCCGCCGCTCCAGCAGAGCCCGTGCCGCCTGTGTTTACCGGCGATACATCGGCCGACAGCGTCTCGCAGCCCCCTGAAGTCGCTGCTGCGGACGCGGCTGCCGCCGAAACAGCGCATTCGGAAGACACGCCCGCGCCCGCTGCGGAACCCGAAGCTTCGGTATACCAGCCACCGGCATACGCGAGCGGCGAATCGAGCGCGGCAAATCCTTCCGCTGTAGAGTCGCCACCCTCCCATCCAGACGAGCCACCGCGCCGCGCGGGCGACTTCATCACCACCACGCATGAGCGGGGAATCTGAAAACCTGAAAGAAGGCACGCTGATCTCGCATCTGCTCGAGCTGCGTGACCGGTTGATCCGCGCACTGATCGCGGTGGTGGTGGTGTTCATACCGTGCGCGTATTTCGCGAACGACCTCTACACCTTCGTCGCCCAGCCCATCCGGGACAAGCTCCCCAAGGGCGCAACGCTCATCGCCACGAACATCGTTTCGCCGTTCATGGCGCCGTTCAAGCTGTCGTTCTTCCTGGCGCTGCTCATCGCCATGCCGTACGTGCTGTTCCAGGTCTGGGCGTTCGTGGCGCCGGGCCTCTACAAGCACGAGAAGCGCTTTGCGATTCCGCTGGTGCTCTCCTCGATCCTCCTTTTCTATAGCGGCGTCGCCTTCGCCTATAAATTCGTGTTTCCGGTGATGTTCGCCTTCTTCATCGCGACGACGCCCGAGGGCGTCACCGCGACGCCGGACATCACGAGCTACCTCGACTTCGTGCTGATGATGTCGCTGGCCTTCGGCGTGGCGTTCGAAGTGCCCATCGCGGTCGTGTTGCTCGTCATCACCGGCATCGTCAGTCTCGAGAAGCTGAAGGGCGCCCGCGGCTACGTGCTCATCGGCATCTTCGTTGTCGCCGCCTTCCTCACGCCGCCGGATGCTGTCTCCCAATGCATCATGGCCCTGCCCATGTACCTGCTCTACGAAGGCGGCATGGTCATGGCACGCATCCTCATGAAGATGCGCCGCGAGGCGCAGTCGCGCGAAGAAAAAGAAGCCGGCGCGTCCTGATCTGCGGCCGGCCTGCGCGGCCCGGCCTGCGCGGCCCGCTGAATTCCGCTCATCCCGACGCAGGGAAAACGCCTGCTCGTACGTCTTAACGTAAGCCACGTGCCGTGACCTTGCCGCTCGCGGAGTCGTTCGTCAGACTCCGCGGCATCGCACCTCAACGGTGCAAAACTCTTAGAGAACGGCACACGTCATGACGGACCCCACTTCCACGACGGCGATCGCTCCAGGCGCCGGCGCCGAGCTGTTCGGACACCCGCGCGGCCTCGCCACGCTCTTCTTCACCGAGATGTGGGAGCGCTTCACCTACTACGGCATGCGGGCCATTCTCGTGCTGTTCCTGGTCGGCGCCGTTGACGGTGGCGGGCTCGGTATAGACGACAAGACCGGCAACGCCATCTACGGCCTCTATATTTCGGCCACCTACCTGCTGTCGCTGTATGGCGGCTGGATCGCGGACCGGCTCATCGGCGCGCAGCGCGCGGTGTGGTGGGGCGGCATTCTCATCATGGTGGGCAATGGGCTGCTGGCCGTCGGCTCGACGCAGCTGTTCTTCCTCGGGCTCATCGTCATCGTGTTCGGCGTCGGGTTGCTCAAGCCGAACATCAGCGCCATCGTGGCGCAGATCTACCCCGAAGGCGGGTCGCGACGCGACGCGGGCTTCTCGATTTTCTACATGGGCATCAATGTCGGCGCGTTCCTCGGCTCGACCATCGTGCCGATTCTCGCGGCCAGCTACGGGTGGCGCGCAGGCTTCGCCGCTCCCGCCGTTGGCATGCTGCTCGGCCTGGTGCAGTTTGCCATGACGCGCCATTACCTCGGCGTCGCGGGTGTAACGCCCGGCGCGTCGCAAATCGATACCGCGAGCAATCGCCGGGCGTGGATCAGCCTCATCGTGCTGACAACGGCGCTCGTTGGCGTTTGCGTGGCCGCCATTCTCGGCCTGCTCCACATCGACCCGGTGAAGCTGCTCGGCGGCTCGTTCTGGGCCATGGTGGTGTTCGCCGTCGGCTACTTCGCCTACCTGCTGTTCTTAGCGGGCCTCAACACGGCCGAGCAGAAGCGCGTGCTGGTGATGATCGCGCTGTTCATCGCGTGCGCGATGTTCTGGGCGGGTTTCGAGCAGACCGGCGCTTCGCTCAACCTGTTCGCCGACCGGTATACAAATCGCAACCTCTTCGGCTGGACCATGCCCGCCGGCGTGCTGCAGAACGTGAATCCGTTCTTCATCATCATTTTCTCGCCAGTCTTCGCGGCGCTGTGGGTGGCCCTCGGCCGCCGCAACATGGACCCGTCCGCCCCCGCGAAATTCGCGCTCGGGCTCATCTTCATGGGCGTGGGCTTCGTGGTGATGTACTTCGCCGCGCAGTACGTGGTTCAGGGCCAGCAGGTGCTGCCCACGTGGCTCATCCTCACCTACATGTTCCATACGTGGGGCGAGCTGTGCCTCTCGCCGGTGGGGCTCAGCTCCATGTCGAAGCTCGCGCCCCCGCGCTTCGTCGGGCAAGCGCTCGGTGTCTGGTTCCTCGCCACGGCCATCGGCAACAACCTTGCAGGCCAGATCGCCGGCGAGTTCGACGGCAGCAACGTCGCCGCCATGCCCAATCAGTACCTGGGCATCTTCTGGTGGGGCCTGATCGGCGGCCTCGTCATGTTCGCGATCACGCCGTTCGCGAAGCGCCTGATGGGTGGTGTGAAATGAGCGCCGCGATCTTCCATCCGCGGGTAGACGGCCCTATCGAACACGGACTGCTCGTGGGGACGGTCGCGGCGCTCTTGTTGACGCTCAGCGCGTGCAGCGGCAGGCCCGAAGTGACGGGCGCCGGTGATACCGCGGGCGCGGCGAAACAGGAGACAGCTGACGAATTCGTCGCGCGCGTCAATCGCGAGACCACGGAGCTCGACAAGGAATCGAGCGCTGCGGACTTCACGCAGAAGACCTACATCAACGCCGACACGGAATATCTGAACGCCCGCGCGACAGATCGCCAGCTCGCCTACATCGGCAAGGCAGCGCAGGAGTCGAAGCGTTACGACGGACGGAATTTGTCGCCGGAATCGGCGCGGGCCATCCAGCTGCTGCGTGTGAATGTTTCCGCCCCTGCCCCGACAGACGCCGCGAAGCGTGCCGAGATGACGCAGCTCATGTCGCGGCTGAGCGCGATGTACGGCGAAGGCAAATATTGCCCGAAGGGGCCCGAGTCCTGCCAGAACCTCGATCAGCTCTCGCAGACGCTGGCGAAAAGCCGCAATTTCGATCAGCTCGTCGAAGCCTGGAAAGGCTGGCATGACGTCGGCCGCGCCCATGCGCGAGCCGTACCGGCGCTTCGCGGAGCTGGCGAACGAGGGTGCGCGCGAGCTCGGCTACAAAGACCTGGGCGTGATGTGGCGCGCCCGTTACGACATGGCGCCGGAAGAGTTCGACGCCGTTGCGGAGAAGCTCTGGCAGCAGGTGAAGCCGCTCTATGATGAGCTTCACTGCCACACGCGGGCGGCGCTTGCGAAGAAATACGGCGAAGACAAGGTGCCCGCCGGCAAGCCCATTCCCGCGCAACTGCTCGGCAACATGTGGTCGCAGGCGTGGAACAACATCTACGATGACCTGCTGAAGCCCTACCCGGCCGCGAGCATCGAAACCGCGGACCGCAAGCTGAAAGCCGGGAAGTGGGACGCGGTGAAGATGACGCGCTCCGCCGAGAGCTTCTATACGTCGCTGGGCTTCCAGCAGCTGCCGCAGACGTTCTGGGAGCGCTCGATGCTCGTGCGCCCGCGCGATCGCGAAGTGGTCTGCCACGCGAGCGCGTGGGACATGGACCCTGCAGTGAACGACGTGCGCATCAAGACGTGCATCACGCCGACGGAAGAGGACCTCTTCACCGTCTATCACGAGCTGGGTCACGTCTATTACTACCTGAGCTACAGCAAACTGCCGAACCTGTTCCGCAGCGGTGCGAACGACGGCTTCCACGAAGCCATCGGCGACACGGTGAATCTCTCGGTGACGCCCGGCTATCTTGCGAAGATGGGGCTCATCAATGCGGTGAAGCCGAGCCAGGAGGCGGTGATCAACCAGCAGATGAAGATGGCGCTCGACAAGATCGCCTTCCTGCCGTTCGGCCGGCTCATCGACCAGTGGCGCTGGAAGGTGTTCTCCGGGCGAGATCACGCCGGACCACTACAACGCAGCATGGTGGGAGCTGCGCAGGCGCTACCAGGGCATCGCGCCGCCGGTGGCGCGCACCGAGAACGATTTCGACCCGGGCGCCAAGTACCACATTCCGGACAACACGCCCTACACGCGGTATTTCCTCTCCTACATCCTGCAGTTCCAGTTCCACAAGGCGCTGTGTGACGCGTCGGGCTACAAGGGGCCGCTGCACGAGTGCTCGGTGTTCGGCAGCAAGGAAGCCGGCCGGCGTTTTCAGGAGATGCTCGCGCTCGGCGCAAGTCAGCCGTGGCCCGAGACGCTGCGAGAAGCTCACCGGCACGCGTGGGATCGATGCTGGCGCGATCATCGAATACTTCCAGCCGCTCATCGCGTGGCTGAAGGAACAGAACAAGAGCCAGCAGTGCGGGTGGCAGTGAAGCGATGAGGCGGCGCGCCCGCCTGCTACGGCCGGGCACCGCCTCGCCGTAGCAGGCGCTGGGTCAGCGCCTGCTCACCAGGCCTGGTCTTTGCCGTCGGCCTGCAGGAAGCGGCCGGTATCCTTCATCGTGAGCCCATCGATCGTCTTCACCATCGTGCCGACGGCCACTTCCGGCTCCGCCAGCCCCGGCAGGTTCACATTCTTGAAGCCTTCCGTGCGCACGCCGCCGGGATGGAAGAACGCGACGAGCACGCCGTCGTCCTGGAAATCCACGGCGAGCAGGCGCATGGCGCCGTTGAGCGCGGCCTTGCTGATGCGATACCAGTAGTTGTCCGCCGTGCGCGGCAGTATGGAGACAGAGCCCGCGGCGGAGCTGATGGTGATGAACTTCTTCTGCTGGCTCGCCTTCACGTTGCCGATGAAGGCTTCCGCGATGTGCAGGGGGGCCGTCACAACTCGAGGCCGATGCCCTGGTTGGCGCCGGTGATGAGCACGGTTTCGGCGTGAGCGCGTAATGAAAGCACGCTCAGCAACAGGGCCAGACCGAGGGAGCATGAAAGCTTCGATACGGTTCGCATGTCAGCCACCCTGAGTCGATCGAGAACGGTGATGGGCGCCCAGGTTAGCGGTGGCGCGCAAACCGCGGGACGCGGGGATTGCGGTGCATGCTGCGGACGAAACTGGGAAGATCGGGAAGATCTGTTCCATGTTATTCTATTCATTGATAAATTCATTTTCTATGTAATCTATTGATTAAGCTTCAGTTAATCTATTCACTATTCTATTCATTATTCTATTCAAGTATCCTCTGGCGCATGGCAGACCTCAGTGCCGCCGTTGTCGCCTCTCTCAGCCGTAAAGGCGTCTCGACCAGCGCGAGTCTCCAGCGTGAGCTGGGCGTCGGCCAGGCCACGTTGTCGCGTGCCGTTACGGCTTTGGGCGAACGCGTCATTCGAATGGGCGGAGGCCGCAGCACGCGCTACGGGCTGCGCCGTGAATTGCCAAAAATCGGGTCGTCGTGGCCCCTGTTCTGCATCAGCCCCGCAGGCGAGCCGGCTCTGCTCGGTCGACTCCACGCACTGTCGAAAGACCAATACTGGCTGGACGCCGCTATCGGCAAATTGCCGCAGCTCAGTGACGGCCTGCCATTCTTTCTGCAGGACCTGATACCGCAAGGCTTCATCGGCCGCACTGTTCCGCGACGCTTCCGGGAGCTCGGGCTTCCTGAGCGCATCACAGACTGGAACGACGACCACGTGCTCGCCTACCTGAGCCAGCGCGGCGAGGACTGCGTCGGCAATCTCATGCTCGGCGACGAATCCCTGCAGCGATTCCTGAAACAGTTCGGCGCCGCACAGCCGTTGATCGATTTCAAGGCTCGCGCCCGCGAGTATCCCGCCCTCGCAGATGCCGCGATTGCAGGGACCGTTGCCGGCTCATCCGCTGGCGGCGAGCACCCGAAGTTCACCACCTCGATACGGCAGGGCCGCGCGACTCGCCATGTGCTGGTGAAGTTCTCACCGGGCGGAAACGATCGGGTCGCGCAGCGTTGGGCAGACCTGCTGACTTGCGAGCACGTGGCGACTCACGTGCTCAATCGGGCGAGCCTGACACCGGCCACGACGGAACTGCTCGTGAGCGGCGGGCGAACTTTTCTGGAAGCTGAGCGATTCGACCGCACGGGCGTTCGCGGGCGCACCGGCCTCGTGAGTCTCGCGGCACTGGCGAACGAGTATCTGGGACGCCGGGATACGTGGATCAGCGCAACCGGCAGTCTCGCGAAGCTCGGCGTCATCTCTCGCGCAGATGCCGAAACGGTGCGGAGAATCGCGACTTTCGGGCAGCTCATTGCGAATACGGACATGCACTTCGGAAATCTCTCGTTCCGCCTGTCATTCGATGCGCCGCTGACACTCGCTCCCGTCTACGACATGCTGCCCATGCTCTACGCGCCGTTGGCCGGAGGCGTGCTTGCCGATCAGAAGTTCGAGCCGCCATTGCCTACAGGCGACAATCTGGATATCTGGAAAGAGATGGTCGAGATCGCGCAGGGGTACTGGCTCGAAGTGGCGAATCACGAAGCCCTCTCCGCCGGCTTCTCAGCCCAGGCAAAACGAAACGCGGACCGGATGGCGGAAGCGAAGAAACTGGCAATGTGAGAGCACCGCGCCAGCGAACACGCTCAACTCGCAGCCGTGGAAGCGATCAGCGCGCCGATCTCGGGGAGGCAGGAGCCGCAGTTGGTGCCCGCTTTGAGGTGGGCGCCGACTTGAGCGGGCGTCTGAAGGCCGTGGCACCTGATGGCGTCGGCGATGGTGTTGCGGCCAACGCGGAAGCAACTGCAGACGAGCGGGCCGGTGTCGGCGCCCGCGGTGAGCGGGCGGCCGGCGAGCAGCGCGCGGCGGTCTGAGTCATCGAGGCGTTTCTTCATGAGCAGCGTCGCAAGCCACTCGCGGGAGGGAAGCTGGGGGCGACTGGCGAGAAAGATGCAGGCGACGAGGCGGTTGTCGACTACGAACGCCGCACGGTAGATGCCGCTCGAGGAGTCTTCGTAGTCGAGGTAATCGCCCCCCGCGGCCGGCATGCCGAGCAGCTGGCGCACCCAGGTCTCGCGATGCGCGCGTGCCGCGCCCGAGCGGTCGAACAGCTTGCTACGGCCGGCAAGCTCGTATCGCAGGAAGCCATCGCCGCGAACGCGGGTCCACCAGGTTACGTCTGGCGCCTTGGGCTCGATTGGGGCATCTCGCAGATAGAGCACGCCATGCCACTCGACGCGCAGCGGCTCCACGCGCACGGGCGTGTGCTTGAACTCGGGCTCGCCCGAAATCGCATCCACCACGGGATTCACGAGCGCGCCGACGCGAGCATCCGATGCGTTCGCCGCGCTCCAGTGGATCGGCACGAAAGCCGCGCCGCGCGCGATCTCACCGCTCGTCCGCAGGCGCGCAACGAGAGAGCCCGAGCGCGTCGTCACGCGCGCGAGCTCGCCTTCGCGCACGCCGGCGTTGAGTGCGTCTTGCGCGTGCATGTCGACGAACGGCTCGGGCACGTGATCCGATAGACGCGGCGATCGGCCAGTGCGCGTCATCGTGTGCCACTGGTCGCGCACGCGGCCCGTATTCAGCACTAGCGGAAAATCTTCATCCGGCAGGTTCGCGGGGCCGCGCGGCGGCGTGGCGACGAACCAGGCTTTGCCGTCAGGGTGATAGAACCGCCCGCCAACCCCCAGGCGCGCAGTGCCCCGGTGAGCCGCGCCACGGTGCACTAAGCCCTCGCCGTCGCCCGCGAGCGCCGGCACCGGCCATTGAATCGGCTCGAGCGCGTCGTATTCCTCGCGCGTCGCGTCCGCCAGGCCTGCAATGTCGAACGCACGCGTGCCATCGTTGCGAAAGCCGGAGAGCTTCGCGTGCTCCGCGAAGATGTCACGTGGCGATTCGTAGTCGAACCCCGCGCCGAAACCCATGCGTCGCGCCACTTCGCAGACGATCCACCAGTCGGGCTGCGCCTCAGCCGGCAGCGGCAGGAACGCGCGCTGGCGGCTGATGCGACGCTCGGAATTGGTCACCGTGCCGTCTTTCTCACCCCAGCCAGCAGCAGGCAGCAACACGTGGGCGAGAGCCGTGGTGTCGGTGTGCGCGACGCAATCCGACACCACCACCAGCTCGCAGCGCTGAAGCGCCTCGCGGACGCGATCCGCCTCCGGCAGGCTCACCACCGGATTCGTCGCCATGATCCACACGGCCTTGATGCGCCCGTCGTGGATGGCCTCGAACAGATCGACGGCCTTGTGCCCCATGCTCATAGCGATGGTCGGGCTGTTCCAGAACGTCTGCACCGTGTCCTGGTGCTCGGGGTTCGCCAGGTCCATGTGCGCGGCGAGCATGTTCGCCATGCCGCCGGCTTCACGCCCGCCCATCGCATTTGGCTGACCGGTGATGGAGAACGGCCCCATGCCCGGCCGGCCGATGCGCCCCGTGAAGAGGTGGCAATTGACGATGCTGTTGACCTTGTCGGTGCCCGACGAAGACTGGTTCACGCCCTGGGAGAAGGCCGTGACCACGCGCTGGGTGTGCGCGAACGTCTCGTAGAATTCGCGGACGCGCGCGACATCAATGCCGCAAGCGGCAGCAACGGCGTTCAGATCGCCGGCCTGCTCCTGCGCAACTTTCAGTGCGTCGGCCGCGTGCAGCGTGTGATCGCCAACAAACGCAGCATCGACGTGACCGTGCTGATTGAGGTAGGCGAGCAGACCCGCGAACAGCCAGACATCCGTGCCAGAACCCACAGGTAGATGCAGCGAGGCGATCTCGCACGTGGGCGTGCGCCGGGGGTCTATTACGATGACCTTGAGTTCCGGCCGCTGCTCCTTCGCGCGCACGATGCGCTGGAACAGAATCGGGTGACACCACGCGGTGTTCGACCCGACGAGCACGATGACGTCCGCCAGCTCCAGGTCTTCGTAGCAACCGGGCACGATGTCCGCGCCGAACGCGCGCTTGTGCCCTGCCACGGCGGAGGCCATGCAGAGGCGCGAGTTGGTGTCGATGTTCGCCGTGCCGATGAAACCCTTCATCAGCTTGTTGGCGACGTAGTAGTCCTCGGTGAGCAGCTGGCCGGAGACATAGAAGGCCACCGCCTCGCGACCGTGCTCGCGCACGATGCGCGTGAAGCCATCCGCAACGTGCGTGAGGGCTTCGTTCAAGGAAGCGCGCTGCCCGCGAATTGTCGGATGCAGCAGGCGATCTTCCAACCCCACGGTATCGGCAAGCGCGGCGCCCTTGGAGCACAGCCGCCCCCTGTTCGCCGGGTGCGCCGGATCGCCTGAAATCTCGACGCGCCCGTTGCTCCGGCTGGCGATGACTCCGCACCCCACCCCGCAGTACGGGCACGTGGTGCGGACGGCTGCGGCTGCAGGTTTCGTCAAGTGCCGGGGCCGAAAAGCAGCCTGTCGCGAAGCCCGGCGACATCCTTGCCCGCTTCGATCAGCTCCGCATACCAGGGGCCGGCGCTGGCATCGCCGAACAGCACGGCGCCGCGCAGTTTGTTATCGCGAACGATGAGGCGCTTGTAGATCTGGCGGCCCGGGTCGCGCAGCACGATGTCTTCGGCGTGCTCCGTGCCGTGAAACTCGCCGGCCGAATAGAGCTCGATGCCGGTGACCTTGAGCTGCGTCGCGGGCAGCGATCCGCGATAGCGCGACGTGCCGCGCTCCGCGAGCTGCAAGGCGCACACCCGTGCCTGCTCCCACAGCGGGGCGACGAGACCGAACGTGACCTTGCGATGCTGAACGCACTCGCCCACAGCGTAGATGCTGGGGTCGAACGTCTGCAACGTGTCGTCCACCAGCACACCGCGCTCACATTGCAGGCCCACGGCGCGCGCGAGCTCGATGTTCGGGCGCACGCCTACGGCCATCACGACGAGGTCGGCCTCGACCTCGCTGCCATCCTTGAAACGAACGGCGCGCACGCGATCCTCGCCGACGAGCTCCGCCGTCTGCGCCGGCATCTTGAACGTGATGCCACGGCTGGCGAGCGAGGCGCGCAGCAGTGACGCCGCTGCCGAATCGAGCTGGCGCTCCATCAACGTGTCGAGGAGATGCACGACGGTTACGTTCATGCCTCGCGCGCGCAGGCCATTCGCCGCTTCGAGGCCGAGGAGGCCGCCGCCGATGACCACGGCGCGCCGCCCGCGCCCGGCGGCGGCAACCATGGCTTCGACATCTGCGAGATCGCGGAACGTCACCACACCTGGCAGCTTCGCCCCCGGCACGGGCAACACGATGGGCTGGGAGCCGGTAGCGAGCAGGAGGCGATCGTATGTGGCTTCAACGCCAAGCTGCGACTTCACGACGCGCTTGCGTCGATCGATGGACGCCACCGGGTCGCCCGCGTGCAGCGTCACGCCGTGCTCCGTGTACCACTCCGGCGAATGCAACACGATCTCGTCGGCCTTCTTTTCGCCCGCCAGCACGGGGGACAACAGGATGCGGTTGTAGTTGCCGTGAGGCTCCGCGCCGAACACGACGATCTCGTAGGCATCGGGCGAGTGCTTCAGCAGCTCTTCGACCACGCGCATTCCGGCCATGCCGTTGCCCACCACCACGAGGCGGCGCTTGCCGTAGCGGCGCGGCTGAGGAGCGCGAACGTCGACCATCACATGCCCGTCGATCACGCGCGCGGGAAACACATCCACGTGGAGATCGGGGTCTTCCTGGCACTGTCCCGTCATCAGCGAGTAGTGATGCTTGTAGATGGGCGAGGCAACCACCAGCTCGCCCTTGAGGTCGCCCACGATGCCGCGCGAGAGCACGTTCGCATCGCTCGCCGGGTCGCGGTTGTGACACGGCGTAGAGCGCATCGCCCACGCGGAACACCGCGATCTGGCGTCCTTCGACGAGCGCACACACGCCCGTGCCATGCAGGATCTCCGCCAGCTCGCATATGAAAGCGTGCGCAGCGGCGTCGTTCTTCATTTCACCGTCTCCAGCAGCTCTTGCGCTCTCGCGGGGCGGTTCTGGCCGCGCTCCTTCACGAACTTCACGCCGTCATCCGTCGCCTTGCTGTTCACGAAATGGCGGAAGCGTTTCAGGGTCACCGGGTCTTCCACCGCCCGCTTCCACTCGCACACATAGGTCGCAATGACGCGCGCCATGTCCGCTTCGAGCTCCGCGCCGATGCCGAGCTTGTCTTCGCACACCACCTGCTTCACGTAGTCCAGGCCGCCTTCGAGATTGTCGAGCCACGTCGACGTGCGCTGCAGCCGGTCTGCCGTGCGGATGTAGAACATGAGAAAGCGATCGATGTAGCGCACGAGCGTAGCCGTATCGATGTCGCCCGCCAGCAAGTCGGCATGACGCGGCTTCATTCCGCCATTGCCGCAGACGTAGAGGTTCCAGCCCTTCTCGGTGGCGATGACGCCAACGTCCTTGCTCTGCGCCTCGGCGCATTCGCGCGTGCAGCCGGACACGGCGAGTTTGATCTTGTGGGGCGCGCGCAGGCCGCTTGATAGCGATTCTCGATGTCGATGGCGATGCCAGTGCTGTCCTGCACGCCATAGCGGCACCACGTGGATCCCACGCAGGACTTCACGGTGCGCATGGCCTTGCCGTAAGCGTGGCCGGACTCGAACCCGGCATCGATCAGCTCTTTCCAGATGAGCGGCAGCTCGTGAACCTGAGCGCCGAACAGGTCGATACGCTGCCCGCCGGTGATCTTCGTATACAGGCCGAATTTCCTGGCGACGGCACCGATGGCAATGAGCTTGTCGGGCGTGATCTCGCCGCCCGGCACGCGCGGAACGACGGAGTAAGTGCCGTCTTTCTGGATGTTCGCGAGATAGTAGTCATTGGTGTCCTGCAGGGGCTGCTTGTCGGCGGCGAGCACGAAATCGTTCCAGCACGACGCGAGAATCGACGCGACCGCGGGCTTGCAGATGTCGCAGCCGAGTCCGCGCCCGTGTTTGGCCAGCGTTGCTTCGAAGCCGCGCAGCTCGCCCACGCGCACGAGGTGGAACAGCTGCTGCCGCGAGAACGCGAAGTGCTCGCACAAGTGGTTATTGGTGGCCACACCCCGGCGAGTGAGCTCCGCCTTCAGAATCTGGGTGACGAGTGGCACGCAGCCGCCGCAAGTGCTGCCGGCCCTGGTTTTGGACTTCAGCTGGCCCACCGTCGTGCAGCCGCCCCCAACCGCCGCGCAGAGAGCGCCCTTGCTCACGTTGTTGCACGAACAGATCTGCGCACCGTCGGGCAAGGCAAGCGGCCCGCTCAGCGAAGGGCCACCGCCACCGGAAGACTTCGGAACGAGCAGCTCTTCCGGAAACTCCGGCAGCGCCATGTCGTTCAGCATCATCTGCAGCCACGTGCCGTACTCGCTGGCGTCGCCCACGAGCACGCCACCCAGTACGCGCTTTGCGTCTGCGTCGACGACGAGCTTCTTGTAGACCTGCTTGCGCTCGTCAGTGAACGCATAGGCTCTTGCGCCCGGCGTCGCGGCGTGCGCATCGCCGATGGAGGCGACTTCAACGCCGAGCAGCTTCAGCTTCGTGCTCATGTCGGCGCCGACGAATGCGGCATCATCACGGCCCGCGAGCCGGCTCGCCACCGTCTGCGCCATCTGGTAACCCGGCGCCACGAGGCCGAAGATTCGGCCTTTCCACAGCGCGCATTCGCCAATCGCGAAGATGTTGGAGTCGGACGTGCGGCATGCGTCGTCGACGACGATGCCGCCGCGCTCACCAACCGCGAGACCACAAGCGCGCGCCAGCTCGTCACGCGGGCGAATGCCCGCGGAAAACACGACGACATCGGTGTCGAGGCAGCGGCCGTCCGCGAATTCGAGCCGATGCCGGGCCGTCTCGCCAGGGCCGATGCTCTTCGTGTTCGCGCTGGTGTGAACCTGCACGCCAATCGCTTCGATCTTCGAGCGCAGCAGCGCGCCGCCGCTCGCATCCACCTGCACGGCCATGAGCCGCGGCGCGAATTCCACCACGTGGGTTTGCAGGCCCAGGTCGCTCAGCGCCTTCGCGGCTTCGAGGCCGAGCAGGCCGCCGCCGATGACGACGCCGACCTTCGACTGCTGCGAGTCCGCCCGGATGGCTTCGAGATCTTCGAGGGTGCGGTAGACGAAGCAGCCCGCGCGATCGCGACCCGGAACCGGCGGAACGAATGGATAAGAGCCCGTGGCAATGACCAGCGTGTCGTAAGCGAGATTCCGCACCCGAAGCGGTGCGAACGACCTTCGCCTCGCGGTCGATCGCAACGGCGCGCTCGCTCAGCCGCAGGTCGATGCCATGCCTGGCAAAGAAGCCGGCGGGCACCACCGAAAGGTCATCGGCCGTCTTGCCGGAGAAATAGGCGGAGAGCCGCACGCGGTCGTAGGCCGCGCGCGGCTCTTCGCCGAGCACGGTGATCTCGAAGCGGCCTTTCGCCGCGTCCACGAGCTGCTCGAGAAACCGCTGACCCACCATCCCGTTACCGATGACGACCAGCCTGGACTGCGCACCCATCGCTTTGAACTCCGTGCAAAACGAGAACGCCGCCAGACGAAGCGCGCAGGGGCTTCGAAAAGCGTGCGCGGACGAATGGCGGCGTTGCCTGCCAGACCTCGAGGCGAGGGCCGGCGCAAGCCGGAGGGTGCAACCGGCATGCCACGAAGCCCATTACGCGGGACTGTGAGCGGTGGCGGGCACTTATCGTCGCCAGTGCGCGCGAGCGTGCCTGCGCATTGATCCGCGACGGAGCACGACATCGACCCCATGCACGATCATCGTGCACGCATGCATGAGCGCGGCTCACCTGAAACCCCGCAGGCGGTGGCATGGGCGTTGCACCCGCCACTGCTGACCATGAATGAGCCTTCTCTACGCATCCTGCTCGTCGACCAGAACGCCGACCGCGCCGCCATCCTGGAAGAAGGCCTTCGCGAGGCCGGCTGTCGCGACATCACCGTGGTGAGAGAGATGCACAGCCTGATGCGCCGGATCGTCGACACCGACCCCGACGTCATCTTCATCGACCTCGAGAATCCCAACCGCGACGTGCTGGAGCAGATGTTCCAGGTGTCGCGCAGCGTGCGCCGGCCCATCGCCATGTTCGTGGACCAGGCGGACACCGAGTCGATACACGCCGCGGTGGAGTCGGGCGTGGGCGCGTACGTGGTCGACGGGCTTCGCAAGGAGCGAGTGAAGACCATCCTCGACACGGCCGTCAGCCACTTCAACACCTTCAACCGGCTGCGCGAAGAGCTGGAGCGCGCGAACCTGGCGCTCGAGGAACGCAAGATCGTCGAGCGGGCCAAAGGCATTCTCATGAAAGAACGCGGAATCGGCGAGGCGGACGCCTACGCCTTGTTGCGAACGGCTGCGATGAACGAGAACCGGCGCCTCGTCGACATGGCACGCGCCGTCGTCACGGCAGCGGGGCTGCTGAAATGAAGAAGCTCACCGTCGGGTTCATGCCGCTGCTGGATTGCGCGGCCATCGTCGCCGCCGTGGAACAAGGCTTTACTGTCGCGGAAGGCCTGGAAGTGCGCCTGGTGCGCGAGACGTCGTGGGCGAACATTCGAGACCGACTCATCGTCGGGCATTTCGACGCGGCCCATCTTCTGGGGCCGATGGCGGTGGCTTCCACGCTCGGCGTGGGTCACCTGCGAGCACCGCTGATTGCGCCGTTCTCGCTCGGGCTCGGCGGTAACGCGATCACGGCATCGATTGCGCTGTGGGACCAGATGCAGCGTGAAGGCGCCTCGCTCGGCGCGGGCCCGCGCGTCCAGGGCAAGGCCCTCGCCAAGGTCGTTGAGGCGCGCGCACGCGCGGCGCACGAGCCGCTCACATTCGGCATGGTGTATCCCTTCTCCTGCCACAACTACGAGCTGCGGTACTGGCTTGCGGCAACGGGCATCGACCCCGAGCGCGACGTGCGGCTCGTCGTGATTCCGCCGCCATTCCTGGCGGACGCGATGCGCACCGGGCAGATCGACGGTTTCTGCGTCGGCGAGCCCTGGAGCAGTGTTGCGGTCGAGGCCGGCGTCGGCAACATCGTGGCGACGACCACGTCGATCTGGCCGTTGAGCCCGGAGAAAGTCATTGGCTGCCGTGCGCAGTGGGCCGAAGAGAACGCCGACACGCTGGACGCGCTGATCCGCGCGCTGTATCGCGCGGCGCTCTGGTGTGAAGACCCTGCCAATCACGCGGATCTCGCGTACATGCTCGGCGCGGCGCGCTACGTCGGCGCGCGCGCCAATCTTCTGCACAGCGCGCTGGGCAACCGGCTCTCGCTGTCGGCCGGCGCGCCGCCGATATCGATTCCAGACTTCCATTTCATGGCACGCCACCACGCGACGTTTCCGTGGGTGAGCCATGCACTGTGGTTCTACGCGCAGATGCTTCGCTGGCGCCAGATCGAGGAAGCGGTCGGTGACATCGACGTCGTGAGAAGCGCGTATCGGCCGGACATATATCGGCGCGCGCTGGCGCCGCTCAACGTGGATCTGCCAACGGCGGACACCAAGGTGGAACGGTTCTTCGACGAAGGCCTGTTCGTGCCCTAGTCGATGCCAGTGCAGCCACGCGGGCTGCACGAACATCGTGCGAGCGCGGCCCGCGCTGCCCGATGGCGGATCAAATGCCGCGCGATCCGGCGCGCACGCAAAGAGTGCGACGCGCGGTAAGTCCTTGGCGCCGTTCGATTGACGCGCACGATGCGCGGTGTGGCACGGCCATTGCAATTCTCGCCTCGATAATCCTGGCCCAACAGCGGGCCCTCCAGGCAAAGCCGCCGACTTCCCTGCGCACGTAACCCGCGTGTGCACGAGGAGCCGGTGGTTTTTTTTTGCCTGCGGGGCCGGAGAACACAATGTCACGCAGCGCCATTTCACGTCGCCGAGCCCTGGTCGGCACAGTGCTCTTCGCACTCTCATCCATGACGGGCGTTGCCGATACGCAGGCCGCGGGCCTCGAGCTCGAGAAGGAGCAGCTCAAGCTCGGCTTCATCAAGCTCACCGACATGGCGCCGCTCGCCATCGCCTACGAGAAGGGCTACTTCGAGGACGAAGGCCTGTACGTCACGCTCGAGCCGCAGGCGAACTGGAAGGTGCTGCTCGACCGCGTCATCACCGGCGAGCTCGACGGCGCGCACATGCTGGCGGGCCAGCCGCTCGGCGCCACCATCGGCTTCGGCACCAAGGCCGACGTCGTCACCGCCTTCAGCATGGACCTCAACGGCAACGCCATCACCGTCTCGAACGAGGTCTGGGCAGCAGATGAAGGCCGCACGTGCCGAAGGACGCGCAGGGCAAGCCGGTGCATCCGATCAAGGCCGACGCGCTGAAGCCGGTCGTCGAGAAGTTCAAGCGCCGCCGGCAAGCCGTTCAACATGGGCATGGTGTTCCCGGTCTCCACGCACAACTACGAGCTGCGCTACTGGCTCGCGGCCGGCGGCATGCATCCCGGGCTTCTACTCGCCGACCGACGTCACCGGCCAGATCGCGCGCCGACGTGCTGATCTCGGTGACGCCGCCGCCGCAGATGCCGGCGACGCTCGAGGCCGGCACGATCAACGGCTACTGCGTCGGCGAGCCGTGGAACCAGCAGGCCATCTTCAAGGGCGTCGGCGTGCCGGTCATCACCGACTACGAGATCTGGAAGAACAATCCGGAGAAGGTGTTCGGCGTGACGAAGGCGTGGGCGCGACAAGAACCCGAACACGCACCTGGCGGTGGTCAAGGCGCTGATCCGCGCCGGCATGTGGCTCGATGCCAACAACGGCGCGAACCGCAAGGAGGCGGCGCAGATCCTCTCGCAGCTCCGAATACGTCGGCGCCGACGACGCGCGTGATCGCCAACAGCATGACCGGCACGTTCGAGTACGAGCAAGGGCGACAAGCGGCCGGTGCCGGACTTCAACGTGTTCTTCCGCTACTACGCCACCTATCCGTTCTACAGCGACGCCGTCTGGTACCTCACGCAGATGCGCCGCTGGGGCCAGATCCCCGAAGGCAAGCCCGACAGCTGGTACCCGGAGACGGCGAAGAAGGTCTACCGCCCGGACGTCTACCTGCAGGCCGCGAAGCTGCTGGTCGCCGAAGGCAAGGCGAAGAAGGAGGACTTCCCGTGGGACGACGCGACGGCTATCGCGCGCCGCACCGAAGGACTTCATCGACGGCATCGAGTACGACGGCCAGCAAGCCGAACGCCTACATCGACGAAGTTCGCGATCGGCCTGAAGGGCCAGCAGAAGGTGGAGGGCGGCAATGTCGTCGGCAAGTAATCGGCGCGCAGCGACCGCTACCCGATAGCCGGCCGTCCGCGGCTGTGCGCGACGCCGGTAAGCCCGCGCGCAGCCCATGCCACGCCGGAACGTGCGCACGCGCGGCAACGCAGCTGGTGCACGCGATGCCGTGCCGCCTGCTGTCGGCCTCGGCTTCGTCGCCGCCGTCGATGCGCATCGGCCGACGGCGAAGATCCGCGCGCGCAGCTTGCGCGAGCTGTGGCGCGATGCTCGGCGTGCCGCTGCGTGGCAATCGCGCTGTTCCTGCTCGTGTGGAGCCGTTCGTCGCCGGCGCATCGAGACGAGCCTCGGGCACGATCCCGGGCCCGGTCGCGGTGTGGGCGCAGGCGCAGGCACTGTGGGCCGATCACCAGGCCGAGCGCGAGAAGGCGCGCGGCGTTCTACGAGCGGCAGGACGAGCGCAATGCCGAGCGGCTGGCCGAGGACCCGACGGCCGAGATGACGAGTGCGCAAGTACACCGGCAAGCCGACCTACATCGACCAGATCTTCACCAGCCTGAAGACCGTGTTCGCCGGCTTCCTGCTCGCCACGCTGCTCGCGGTGCCGATCGGCATCCTCTGCGGCCTGAGCCGCAGACGATCAACGCGGCGCATCAATCCGTTCATCCAGATCTTCAAGCCGGTGTCGCCGCTCGCCTGGCTGCCGATCGTCACGATGATCGTCAGCGCGCTGTACGTGAGCGACGAACCCGATGTTCGAGAAGTCGTTCGTGAACTCGGCCATCACCGTGGCGCTGTGCTCGCTGTGGCCGACGGTCATCAACACCGCGCTGGGCGTGGCGTCGATCGACCGCGACCTGCTGAACGTGGCGCGGGTGCTGCAGCTCGACTGGACGCACGCAGCTCATCAAGCTGGTGCTGCCGTCGGCGCTGCCGCTGATCTTCACCGGCATGCGCCTGTCGCTGGGCGTGGGCTGGATGGTGCTGATCGCCGCCGAGATGCTGGCGCAGAACCCGGGCCTCGGCAAGTTCGTCTGGGACGAGTTCCAGAACGGCAGCTCCGAATCGCTGAGCCGGATCATGGTGGCGGTGTTCACCATCGGCTTCATCGGCTTCCTGCTCGATCGGGTGATGCTCGACGCTGCAGAGCCTCGTTCACGCTTCGGCGCGCGGCGCTAGAGCGCAGCCATGGCCATCCTCGAACTGCGCAAGGTCGTCGCAAGAGCTACGGCGCAGGCGCGCGCAGCGCACCGAAGTGCTGCGCGACATCAACCTCACCATCGAGGAGGGCGAGTTCGTCGCCATCGTCGGCTTCTCCGGCAGCGGCAAGACCACGCTGATCTCGACTCCTCGCCGGGCTGCTGCGCAGCCGGACTGCGGGCGAGGTGCTGCTGCAAGGGCAAGCCGTCACGGGCGCGGCGCCCGGACCGCGGCGTGGTGTTCCAGAGCTATTCGCTGATGCCGTGGCTCACGCGTGCGCGGCAACGTCGCGCTGGCCGTCGACGCCGTGTTCACCGAAGTGGTCGCAGGCAGCAGCGTCGCGCGCAGGTCGCGAAGTACATCGACATGGTGGGCCTGGCGCATGCGGCCGAGCGCCGGCCCGCAGAGCTCTCCGGCGGCATGCGCCAGCGCGTCGCGGTGGCGCGCGCGCTGGCGATGAAGCCGGAAATGCTGCTGCTCGACGAGCCGCTGTCGGCGCTCGACGCGCTGACCCGCGCGCAAGCTGCAGGACGAGATCGAAGCGCATCTGGCGCGAACGAGACGCAAGACCGTGGTGCTGGTCACCAACGACGTGGACGAGGCGCTGCTGCTCGCCGACCGCATCATCCCGCTGACTCCCGGGCCGCGCGCCACGCTCGGGCCGCGAGTTCCGCGTCGACCTGCCGCGGCCGCGCGACCGCACGGCGGTCAATCACGACGCCGAGTACCGGCGCCTGCGCGCCGCGATCACCCAGTACCTGCATCGACGTCGGGCGACAAGCGCGCGCGCCGCAGGACAGCCGCGTGCGCGCTGCCGGACGTCGTGCCGATCACGTCCAGCGACTTCGCTGCCGCAAGCGCGGTGCGCGACGGCGAACCGCACGCAAGCCGGCGCCGAATCCCGACAAGTACGTCGAGTTCTACAACGTCGCACAAGATCTATCCCGACGCCGCAGGGCCCGCTGACGGTGGTCGACGGTTTCACGCTCGACGTCGCGCAGGGCGAGTTCATCTCGCTGATCGGCCATTCGGGCTGCGGCAAGTCGACCGTGCTGTCGATGGCCGCCGGCCTCACCGAGTCACCGACGGCGGCATCATGCTCGACGGGCGCGAAGTCGCGACCGCGGGCCCGGATCGCGGCGTGGTGTTCCAGGCGCCGAACCTGCTGCCGTGGCTGACGGCGCGCGAGAACGTGGCGCTGGGCGTCGACGCGTGTATCCCGCACGCGTCAGCGCGGCGAGCGGCGCGACATCGTCGAGTACTACCTGGCCCGCGTCGGCCTTGCCGATTCGCTCGACAAGCGCGCCAGCGAGCTGTCGAACGGCATGCGGCAGCGCGTGGGGCTCGCGCGCGCGTTCGCGCTGTCGCCGAAGCTGCTGCTGCTCGACGAGCCCTTCGGCATGCTCGATGCGCTGACGCGCTGGGAGCTGCAGGAAGTGCTGATGGAAGTCTGGAAGCGCACGCAGCGTCACGGCCATCTGCGTCACGCACGACGTGGACGAGGCCATCCTGCTCGCGGACCGCGTGGTGATGATGACCAACGGGCCGCACGCCCGCATCGGCAAGATCATGAAGGTGGACCTGCCGCGGCCGCGCACGCGCAAGGCGCTGCTGGAGCACCCGAGCTACTACGCCTATCGCAGAAGAACTGCTGAGCTTTCCTCGAAGAACACGAGCACGAGAAGGCCCACGCGGCCTGAGCGCGCCCTGGGAGGGAGCAAAGATGAAGATCCGAATCACAGCGATCACCGCGAGCCTGCTTGCCTGGCTCGCTGTCCACCGCCGCACGGGCAGACGGCTTCGAGCCGGCCGTGAGCGCCGTCGCGCGAGACGAAGCCCATCATCGACCTGCGGCTGCGCTCCGAAGGCGTGGACCAGGAGCGCATGGCCGAAGACGCCGAGGCGGTCACGCTGCGCGCGCGGCTCGGGCTTCGAGACCGGCAAGGCATGGAACACCGCGCTGCTGGCCGAAGGCGACGCTGTCGTGGCCGCTCGATCGCGACTACAACAGCACGGTGAACGGGAAAACGGGCTATCCCGTGGTCGCGGATCCGGAAACGTATGAAGTGAACCGGCATTCAGCTCACCAACACCTCGATCGCGGACACCACCATCACGTTCGGGCGCCAGCGCATCACCTCGACGACCACCGGTTCGTCGGCAACGTGGGCTGGCGTCAGAACGAGCAGACGTACGATGGCCTGCGCGTGGTGAACAAGAGCATTCGGAATCTCACCATCGACGTCACGTACTTCGACCAGGTGAATCGGGTGTTCGGCAAGGATTCGCCGGTGGGGCGCTACAACGGCTCGAACTATCTTGCGAACGTGGCGTACCAGTTGCCTGTCGGAAAGCTCACGGGATTTGCGTATCTCACGGGCTTCGAGGAGGCGCCGCGCGACTCCGCCGAGACGGTCGGGCTGCGCTTCACGGGCGAGCGGCCGGTGAAGAAGATCAAGGTTGCGTGGCTGGTGTCGGCCGCGCGCCAGACGGAGCGTGCGAACAATCCGCTCAATTTCGAAGAAGACTTCTACACGCTGGAGCTCACCGGAACGTTCCGCCAGTACAGCCTCGGCGCCGGCTTCGAAGTGCTGGAAGGCAACGGCGTGCGCGGCTTCTCCACGCCACTCGCCACACTTCACAAGTTCGACGGCTGGGCGGACAAGTTCCTGACCACGCCGCCGGACGGCCTGGAGCGTCGCTACGTGACGCTGGGGTATACGACGAAGGGCGTCGGCATTCTCGAAACGCTCACCGCGAACGCGGTGTACCACCAGTTCGACTCGAACCGCCTGAGCATCGACTACGGATCGGAATTGGACCTGCAGGTGCAGGCCAAGTGGTGCCGCTTCAATGCCCTGCTGAAGTACGCCGATTACGACGCAGACCGATTTGCGACGGACACCAGCAAGTATTGGCTGGAGGTCGACTACATCTGGTAATCCGCGCTGTTCTCAACGCGCTCGCGACGTTTCTGCCGAGACGTCGCGAGTCTGAAGCGGCGGGCATGGCACCGACGAGCTTTTCTCTCTCACGCCGAGAAGCACATCGCGCTCCCGATGGTGACGTACCGCGCGGATGCTGACGAGCCCGCGCAAACCAGTCTCAGCCGGACTGAAGTACGCGTACACAACCACGAACTGCCGGACGTAGTGGCGGCGCAGCCCTATGCTTGTGCCCGGAACCCATCCGCTAATTGGCCGCGCTAGCGGCGCCTGACGGATCTGTTCGAAGGCCGAGTGAATCTCGCGCTCTCGCTCTTCTGGATCGCCCCACGGTTGCCGAGCAACGAATCCAATGCAGGCGTCCAGGTCGATCCAGACGCGCGGCATGAAGCTAAGCTCTGGCAGCGGATTCACGACGTGTTCGTTCGAAGAGCGCATGAATGAAATGTCTTAGGGCCTCCGACGCGGCCTCTTCGGTAGGGTAATCAGCCGTAGTGAATATCGGCCTCTCTCCCCTTGCCGCGAGTTCCTCTTCGGTCGCGCAGATGTAGTCCCAGTCAAGGGCTTCCTGGCCCTCGGCGATATCGAGCTCCTGGTGTATGTGCCGGCGATAGTCCGCCTCGCGCTTATAGCGCTCCGTGTCGACTTCGACTGCTACATCGGCGGCATCGAACACTGTTATGTCCATGAGAGTTTCTCCACTGTGAGTGCGTGCGGAGTTTTCACTTTGTGCTGACGAACATCAACGAGAAGAGGAGCACGAAAGTACGAAGAGTGACCGCACCGGCAATCAGCCGATATCGGGTACGAGCAGCGTGAGTTTCTCCGCGTTTACGACACGAATGCCGCTTGTGTCGGCCGCTGCGCTAGTGACAGATCTGCGGCAGGAGCAGCGAAGATTTCGTTGTCGGCCGGGTGTCGTCGCAGGCGATGGTGGGTCTTGCGGGCTCGTCGGAGCTAGTGGCGAACTGGCCGCCGAAATAGGCGGGGGCGCCCGAAGAGCGGACGCATAGCGAAGTCAGCCGCTTGACCAGATGCGGTGGATTGAGGAGGGAGCGGAAGAAGTGAATTTCCACTTCCGTCGGCACCAGAAAGGTCCCTGTCTCGTCAGTGATGGCTACGCGCTTCTCGTCTTTGCACAACCGGGCATCCGAAGAGCCAGCTACGATGAGAACCTCCGCGTTTCGCACGGGAACCGAATCGTGAGTCAGTGTTCCGCGGATTTCCGGAACGCGCGTGACTTGATGTCTGCCGGGCACGCATGCAATCAGTGAAAGCGCGGCGAGTACAATCGATGCGAGAGTTGATCCGCCGCGCACGAGCGAAGATTGCCGACCGGTTTCCGAAATTCATGCGAGCCTCTCCATGACTCTGCGAGTCGCAACCCTCGACGACATCGACGCCATGCGTGCCATTCGCCTGGCCGTTGCGGAGAATCGCCTGAGCGACCCACGACGCGCAACACCCGGGAAGTATCGCGAAATGCTGGAAGTGCGCGGCAGGGGCTGGGTCTGGGAAGCAGACGGGCGGATCGTGGGGTTCGGGGTTGCGGATGCCACCAGCCGCAGCCTCTGGGCGCTCTTCGTAGGGCCCGGCTTCGAGCGCCGGGGCATCGGCCGGGCACTTCACGACGCCATGGTCGAGTGGCTGTTCACGGTTGGAAGCGCGCCCATCTGGCTCAGCACCGAGCCCGACACGCGCGCCGCGCGCTTCTATGCTGCGGCGGGCTGGACCCCGCAGCCGCCGCTCGCGAACGGCGAGCTGTGTTTCTCGCGCCCGCGATAACGGAGCTTCACGTTCGTAAATTGCCCGGTGCGGCGGTACATTAGCCGCCATTTTTCGTGATCTGCAATGGAGCGTTCATGAACCAGCCGTCGCAGAACCCGCCGCAGATGTCGGTGCGGGCCGTGGTACTCGCCATCGTGCTCGCCATGGTCCTGGCCGCCGCCAATACCTATCTCGGGCTCTTCGCCGGTCTCACCATCGCTTCCGCCATCCCCGCCGCCGTCATCTCGATGGGCGTGCTCGGTGCGCTCGGCCGTGCCGGCATCCTCGAGAACAACATCGTTTCCACCGGCGCCTCGGCGGGCTGCTCCATCGCGTCGGGAATCATCTTCACGATTCCGGCACTCGTCTTCATGGGGTACTGGCGGGAGTTCGAGTACTGGTGGGTGGTGGCCATCGGCGGGCTCGGCGGCCTCCTCGGCGTGCTGTTCTCCGTGCCGCTGCGCCGCTCGCTCGTGGTCGAGCAGAAGATGAGCTTTCCGGAAGGCCAGGCCGCCGCCGAAGTGCTGCGCACGGGCGAGAATCCTTCGCAGGGATTGAAGATCCTGGGCGGGGCCGCCGCCGCCGGCGGCATCATGAAGTTCACCGCGGCGAGTGGCCTGCGCCTCATTCCCGATACGGCGGCGTGGGCCTCGTACTGGGGCAAGGGAATCGCGTATTTCGGAACCAATCTTTCGCCAGCGCTGCTCGGCGTGGGCTACATCGTGGGCCTGAACATCGGCGCAGTGATGCTGGCCGGTGGTGTCATCGCCTGGAACATCGCCATTCCCATCTACTCCGTCTATTTCCTCGACGGCAATCCCGAGCTCGCCAAGGCCGTCGCTGGCCTCTCCGCGGCAGACGCCGCCGGCACCATTCGCGGCTCGCAGATTCGCTACCTCGGCGTGGGCGCCATGCTCATCGGCGGCATCTACACGCTCTTCTCCATCCGCAAATCCATACTTTCCGGCATCCAGAGCGGGCTCGCCGCCACGCGCGTGACAATGGACGCCGCTGTCGCGCAGACCGAGCGCGACCTGCCCATGAAATACGTGCTGCTTGGAATCGTGGCCTTCACGCTGCCGCTGGCCTCGCTCTATTACGCCATCGTCGGTAACCTCGGCGTCGCCGCGGCGATGACGGTGATCATGATCCTGGCGGGCTTCGTGTTCTGCTCCGTCTCTGGCTACATGGCGGGCCTCGTGGGCTCCTCGAACAGCCCGGTGTCCGGCATCACCATCTGCACCATCCTGTTCGCCGCGCTCATTCTCACGCTCTTGCTGGGCCGGAACGCGGCCGCGGGCCCCGTGGCCACCATCATGATCGGCGCCGTGGTGTGCTGTGCCGCTTCGATCGCGGGCGACAACCTGCAGGATCTGAAGGCCGGCCACATGATCGGCGCCTCGCCCTGGCGCCAGCAGGTGATGCTCGGCGTGGGCGCCATCGCCAGCGCGCTCGTCATGGCCCCCGTGCTCAACCTGCTGCTCAAGGCCTATGGCATGGGCCCGGCCACAGCGGCACACCCGCAGTCGCTGCAGGCCGCGCAGGCCACGCTCATGGAGTCCGTCTCACGCGGCATGTTCGGCGGCCATCTGCCGTGGAACATGGTGATAGCCGGAATCGGCATCGGCGCCGTCATCATCGTGCTCGACGAGATTCTCAAAGCGGGCGAGTCCGGCGCGCGTGCGCCGGTGCTCGCCGCGGCGGTGGGCATCTATCTGCCGCTGGAGCTCGAAGTGCCCATCTTCGTGGGCGGCCTGCTGGCCTATATCGCGGAACGCCGGCTCACCGCGGGCATCGGCCTCTTCAAGCCGGCGAAGGAAGAAATCGAGCGTCTCACGCGCAAGGGCATGCTGTTCGCGGCCGGCCTGATCACGGGTGAAGCGCTGGTGGGCGTGCTCATAGCCATCCCCATCGTCGTGAGCGGCCGGGACGATGTGTTCGCCCTGCCGGAGTCGCTTCAGTTCGGCGGGTGGCTGGGGCTTCTCATGCTGGCGGGCCTTGCGGCCGCCATGTTCAGGGTCGGCACGAGCCCGGGCAATGGCGTGCCCGTGCCTCAGCCCTTGCCGCGGTAGATCTCGACCCTCGCCCTGGAGCCGAACAGCGCGGAGCCGATCCAGCCGGTGATGCTGACAATGAGGGCGGCCAGCACCGCCGTCCAGAAGCCGTTGATGTTGAAGCCCGGCAGCAGCAGCGCCACGAGGCCGAGCATGGCGGCGTTGACTACCAGCAGGAACAAGCCGAGCGTCACGATGGTGAACGGAAACGTGAGGATCAGTGCAACCGGGCGCACGACCGCGTTCACCAGCCCGAGCAGCACCCCCGCCAGCACGAGAGTGCCGGGGCTGTCGATGTAGATGCCGTCGACCCACATCGTGGCGAGCCACAGGCCGAGCGCGGCGATCACCGCGCGAAAGATGAAACCGATCATTTGACTGTCCCCGATCCTCTCGCTGATTTGCCCGGTGGGGGGCTCGTAGTGACGCCTGTAGCCGCGCCCCTGTCCATCTGCATCTCCACGTAGACCTTAAGGCGGGCCAGGGCCGCTGACCAGCCCACTCTCATGCGCTTGTATTGAGTGTCCCAACCGGGGCCATCCGGAATGCCGGAGCCGAGCACCCGCAGGATGACGCCGCCCGCCGGCGGGGGCGCCGGCTCCAGGATGAAGTCCGCGACGATGGCCGTATCGGTGGCCGGCAGCGTGGCGGACGGCAGGTAGATGAGCCGCAGGCGCCGGTTCGGCTCGTACACGTCGATGTGCGCCTCCATCTCTGTGACGCGGTCCACACTCGCGCGGAACAGGCCACCGGCCCGCGGACGCATCTGCGCGTCGAGCGCGCACCAGCGCGGCAGGTGGGGGGCTTCCGTAAGCGCGCGCCACACCGCCTGCACGTCGCCTGCGATGTCCACCCGATGCGCATAGCCTCGAACCCGGTCGCCCATGGAGGGCATTGTAGCGAGCCTGCGTCGCCCGGATTCCGCAATACGACCTCGGTCGCTTTCGTGAACAGTTCTCGAACGTGTGAAGCGGGTCGCGCCGGCGCAGTGCCGGTGCGCACCGGCCTCGTTTATCCTAGCCTTGCACGTAATCCACTCGCGTCATGCATTGTTTTCGAGGCCGCATCCGGTGACGCTCCATTCCATGAGGACGCTGGCCATGAGTACCCTTGCTTGAACACCGCGTTGCTGTATTCGGCTGCCGCGGCGCTCGTGCTGGTGGTACTCAGCATTGTCGTGCTTCGCCGCGCGAAGCAGGCGGAGCGCGACAACCTTCTCGCAAGGGAGGAAGCGCGAGAGCGCGAACGCTCCGAGGCGGCGCTCAAGGCGGCGCTCCTTCGCAGCGAGGCAGCCGAGGTGCAAGTACGGCGCGGCCGCAACCTGCTCGACACCGTCGCCAACATGGCTCGCATCGGCGGCTGGGAGCTCGACCTCGCCACGATGATGCCCATCTGGTCCGACGAGGCGTATCGCATCCATGAAGTGGATGCGGCACACCGCCCAAGCTTTCCGGAGACCATGAGCTTCTACCCCGGGGATGCGCGCCCGCAGGTCGAGACCGCCATTCGCCAGGCACTGGAGAACGGCACCCCTTACGACCTTACGGTCCCATTCGTCACGAAATCCGGTCGCCGGCTGTGGGTGCGCGTCATGGGCGCGGCGGAAATGAGGAACGGCGCCGTCACGCGTCTATCCGGCGCCCTGCAGGACGTCACCGAACAGCGCGAAGCCGAAGAATCGCGCATCGCCGCCAAGGACGCCGAGGCGGCCGCGATCCGCGCGAAGGCCAACTTCCTCGCGAACATGAGCCACGAGATTCCGCACGCCCATGAATGGCATCATCGGCATGACGGAGCTGCTGCTCGACACGCCGTTGCAATCCGCGCAGCAGGAGTTCGCGGAAACCATCCGCACCAGCGCCACCTCGCTCCTGGGCATCATCAACGACATCCTGGATTTCTCGAAGATCGAGGCGGGCAAGCTCGGCGTCGACCGCGTGGAAATGCACGTGCGCGACTGTGTCGAGGACATCGGCATGGAGATGGCCGTGCAGGCCGCCGCGAAGAATCTCGAGCTCATCGTCAATGTCGACCCGGGCGTGCCCGACCGAGTGCTCGGCGATCCGCAGCGCCTGCGCCAGGTGCTCACGAACCTCATCGGCAACGCGGTGAAATTCACCCACAAGGGCGAGATCGCCGTGGAGGTGTTCCCGCTCGCGCTTCAGAACGGTCGAGCGCTGCTCAGCTTCGAAGTGCGCGACACCGGCATCGGCATGGCGCCCGAGACCGTCTCGCAGCTCTTCGAGCCGTTCGTGCAGGCAGACGACTCCAGCACGCGCAACTACGGCGGCATGGGCCTCGGCCTTGCCATCGTGCGCCGGCTCGTCACGCTCATGGGCGGGCGCATCGAAGTCTCATCGCGGCTGGGCGGCGGCTCCGCGTTCACGTTCTCGGTGCCGTTCGACGCCATTTATGACGCCGTGGACGTCGCCTCCACGTCGCGAGTGAGCACGCGTGGCAAGCGCGTGCTCGTGATGGATGACAACCCCACCAATCGCCGGGTGCTGTGCGGGCAGCTTCAGCCCGTGGGTTTCGACGTCATCGCCACCGCCACGGGCGCCGAGACGCTCAAGACCCTCAAGGAAGCGCAGGCGACAGGCTCGCCCTTCGACGTGCTCATCGCGGACGACCAGATGCCCGACTGCGACGGCGTCAGTTTCGCCGCGCAGGTGAAAGCCTCGCCCAGAGTGGCCGGCACGCCGCTCATCCTGCTCACCTCCATGGACAAGCACGGTGCCGTCAGCAATCTCGCGCGCGCCGGTTTCGCCGCATACATGACGAAGCCCGTGCGCGGCACGGAGCTGCGGGCGTGCATCGAGCGGGTGCTCGAACGCCAGCTCGATGCCACCACCGGGCGCCATCAGAGCCTCGTCACGCGCACCTCGCTCGCCACCGAGCAGGGCCAGGGTCAGTTCCAGGGCCGCGTGCTCGTGGTGGAAGACAACGTGGTCAACCAGCAGGTGGCGAAGCGCTTCCTGCAGCGGCTCGGCTGCGAAGTGGTGGTTGCGGAGAACGGCAAGCGCGGCGTCGAGGAGTATCGGGTGGCCTCGAGCGGCAAGAACCCGTTCGGCCTCGTATTGATGGACGTGCAGATGCCCGTGATGGACGGCCTTGCCGCCACGCGCGAGATCCGCAGCGTCGAGCCGGCTGGCCGGCACGTGCCCATCGTGGCGCTCACGGCCAGCGCCATGACCGACGAAATGGGGCGCTGCACGGCCTCCGGAATGGATGCATTGCTGGTCAAGCCGCTGGAGTTGCCGCGGCTGTGCGAGATTCTGGATCGATATGGCTTCCGGCCGGCGGCGGCACCGGCCGCCGCCGCCGCGGCCGCGCCGGAAGCACCGCTCGAATCCATTGCGAAGCCCGTAGACCTGGATCAACTTCGGACCATCGTCGGCGACGACCGCGAATTCATGAACGAGCTTTGCCAGACTTTCGTCACCAGCAGCGCGCGCATCGTGGATGAGCTCACGCGCGCGTTGTCCGCTGGCGATCGCACAGTGCTCAGTGCCATGGCACACAAACTGAAAGGCGGCAGCTCCAGCATCTGCGCGCACGAGCTCGCGCAGCTCGCCGCCGCGCTCGAGAAAGATGCGAAGGAGAAACCCCTGCCCGAGCTCGAGCATTCGGTGAACGCCCTGCGCCGCGCGTTCGACTCCGCGGCGGGTTACGTCACGGCGGCCATTGCGGCATGAGCATCGTCATACGAGTGTGGCGGAGGTGAAATTCCGCCTGCTGCTGGTGGAAGACGAGCCCACCCAACGCATGATGCTCGAGCGCCAGCTCACGCGCGCCGGCTACGTGGTGGAAACGGCCGAGAACGGCGCCGAGGCGCTCACCAGGATCCTCGAAGGGCAATACCAGATCCTGCTCACGGACTGGGACATGCCCGGCATGGACGGCCCCACGCTCTGCAAGCGCGTGCGCGAGGCGAACCTGTCCACCTACTTGTACATCCTGCTGCTCACCGGCCACCTCACGACAGATGACGTCGTTGTCGGCCTCGGCGCCGGCGCGGACGACTACGTGAGAAAGCCCGCAAACCAGGCGGAGCTGCTCGCGCGCCTGAGCGCCGGCAGTCGTATCGTGAAGCTGGAGCAATCCCTGCGCGAGGCGAACGAGAAGATCCAGCTGCTCTCGGTCACCGACTCACTTGCCGGCACGTTCAACCGCCGCTATCTCAACGACCAGCTACTGAAGGAAGTGGAGCGCGCACGCCGCTACGGCCATCCGCTCGCCGCCATCATGGCGGACCTCGACCGCTTCAAGCGCATCAACGACGAGCGCGGCCACCAGAGCGGCGACGAAGTGCTACGCCGGTTTGCGGATCTGGCGAAGACGCTCATCCGCCCATCGGACTGGATCGCCCGTTACGGCGGTGAAGAATTCGTGATCGTGCTGCCGGAGACCGACGCCGCCGGCGCCGCCGTCGTGGCAGAGAAAATCCGCTCCGACTGCGCCGCCTCACCCATGCCGCTAGCCTCCGGCGAGCTCACAGTGACATCGAGCTTCGGCGTAGCCGCGCTATCCCCCGGCAAAACCCCGGATGCCGCCGCTGCCGAAATGCTGCGCGAAGCGGACGGCGCGCTCTACAAAAGCAAGCACGAAGGCCGCAACCGCGTGAGCGTCGCCGGCCACTTCCAGCTCTCCGACACCTACTCGGGCCCGTTCCCCAAATAGCCCCAAGGAAGTAGCGCCCCAACGCCGCTACAGCTTCTCAGCGGTGGCTCGCTCGAAGAGGGCCTTGGCGGGGATGTCTGGCCGCCTGCGACAGCCTCAACTCTTCAAGCTTTCTTCTTGCGCTTCAGGAACGCGATCACCGCCGGCATCACCGACACCACGATGATCACAACGGTGACGATCCCGAAGTTGTTCTTGATGACCGGGATATTCCCGAACAGATACCCACCCAGGATAAACACGAGCACCCAGCAGACCCCGCCAACGATATTGACCGCCTGAAAGCGCCCATAAGGCATGTGCCCGATGCCCGCCACGAACGGCGCAAACGTGCGGATGATGGGCATGAAGCGCGACACCACGATGGTCATGCCGCCGTAGCGCTGGAAGAACGCTTCGGTCTGGTGGAGATACTCCACCTTCAGGAATCGGTAGCGACCGCTGAAAGCACGCACGCCGATCGCCCGGCCGATCGAATAGTTGAGCGTGTTCCCCAATATCGCCGCGGCCATCAGCACCACCGAGATCGCGGGCGCATTCAACGTGCCGCTCGTGTCCACCGCGGCCAGCGCACCGATGGCGAACAGCAACGAGTCCCCCGGCAGGAACGGCGTAACGACGAACCCCGTCTCCGCGAAAATGATGAGGAACAGGATGGCGTAGACCCACGGCCCGAACTGGGTCAGCAGCTCGACGAGGTGGCGGTCGAGATGCAGGATGAAATCGACGAACCAGTGGAAAAGATCGGGGATCCAGGCCAGGAATTCCAAGGGCAAACCTCGCGCGTCAGGGGCACTGCACGCGCCCGGGCCGGGAGCTTACGCGAGTGGAATATGAATCGCGTGGTGGGCGGGTGAGCGGTGGATGCCGGCGGCAGCCCGCCGGCGGACAGGCAACTCAGTGCGCGGTGGGTGCGTCGGACTTCGCGGCCACGCGGCCACCCACCAGATCGTGGGCCTTCAGCGTGTCGAGGGCGAGCAGCACTTCGCGGTCGCGCGCGGCCAGTGGCAGCTCCGGCTTGCCCGAGACGCGCAGGTCGGCCGGCGCTTCTTCAGGACCGTTGGCTACGAGATCGGGCGTGATGCCCTTGCCGTGAATCGACACGCCCGAGGGCGTGTAGTAGCGCGACGTGGTGAGCTTGATGGCCCCGCCCTGCGCCAGCGGCATCACCGTCTGCACGGAGCCCTTGCCGTAGGTCTTGTGGCCTATGAGCGCGGCGCGGTCGTGATCCTTCAGCGCGCCGGCGACGATCTCCGAGGCGGAAGCGGAGCCGCCGTTCACCAGCACCACGAGCGGCGCGCCGTCGATGAGATCGCCGGGAGTGGCTTCCATGCGGAAGCGCGCGTCGGGGGTGCGGCCGTCGGCGGTGACGATGATGCCCTCGTCCAGGAACGTCGTCGGCCACCGCCACGCCGGCTTCGAGCACGCCGCCGGGATTGTTGCGCAAATCGAGAACGAGGCCCATGCAGGCCTTTCGGATTGTCGCGCTTGAGCGCGGCGACGGCGCGGTCGACGTCATCCGCGCGTGGTCTCGCTGAAACTGGTGATGCGCACGTAGC
This sequence comes from uncultured Gammaproteobacteria bacterium, assembly GCA_963837755.1. GTDB lineage: Bacteria > Pseudomonadota > Gammaproteobacteria > Steroidobacterales > Steroidobacteraceae > JADGHX01. The sequence continues at coordinate 896,196 of CAWIOP010000001.1, forward strand.
CGTAGCCGGGCTCGAGGCTCGTCTGCGAGACGCTGTGCACCTCGACCTTGGCGCGGCGCAGGGAGAAATCCAGCAGCTCGCCGGTGGCCGGCGCGGCGGACGGTGAGCTGCACCGCGCTTCCGGAGGGGCCGCGCATGCGGGCGATGGCGCCGGCGAGGTCCGCGCCGAACGTCGTTGCCATCGATCTGCACGATCGAGGTCGCCCGACTGGATGCCGGCCTGGTCGGCGGGCGAGCCCTCGATGGGCCGCAGCACCTTCACCGCCGAATCTTCGGCCACGACTTCGATGCCCACGCCCGGATAGGAGCCCATGGTGGAAAGGCGGATCTCTTCGAACTCCTCGCTGTCGAGGTAACGCGGAGTGCGGGTCGAGCGCGGCGACCATGCCGCGAATCGCCTTCTCCATGAGCGCTTGTCGTCGACGTCATCGACGTACTCGCGCTTGATGCGCTCGTAGACTTCGGCGAACAGGCGGGCCTGTTCCCAAGGGAGCGCGGCCGGCGCGCTGACGGTCTCTTCGGTGCGGCGCTCGGCCATGACGTCGCCGGCTATGGCGCCGGAAAACCCAAACACCGCTCCCGCGCAGAGAGCGATCAGCGTGCGCGATCGCATCGTCATTTTATGCTGAACCCCCGAAACGTGCCGTTGGAAATACTACAGCCGTCCGCCGCTGGTCAATGAAATTCCGCCGAACAGTGAACCCCATCATCAATGCAGGTTTGCGGCCGCCGCGGCCGCCACCAGTTCCGTTACGGGGTCGTCCACCGTGCAGGCAATCGGCGCCGCCGCCGCGATAAGCGGCAGCTCGGCCAGCATCTCCTGCAACGGCGCCGGGCGCCCGATCGCGAAGCCTTGTCCGTAGTCCACGCCCAGTGCCGCAATCCGGTGACGCAGCTCTTCGGTTTCCACGTACTCCGCGACAGTCGCGATTGACATGCCGCGCGCCAGCTGGGCTATCGCCTGCACCATCGATTCCGCACGCGAGTCCTTCAGCACATCGCGCACGAAGCTGCCGTCGATCTTGAGAACGGTGACGGGCAGCTGTCGAAGGTAAGAGAGTGAAGACAAGCCGGAGCCGAAATCGTCCAGCGCCACGCCGCAGCCAAGCCGGCGCAGCCGGCGCATGAGCGTCTCCGCGCGGCCGATGTGGTTCACCGTCGCGTTCTCGGTGAGCTCGAAGCAAAAGAGCGAAGGGTCGAGCCCGCAATGCGCGAGCCGGTCCGTCAGGAAATCGCCGAAGGTGTCATCCTCGAGCGACTGGCCGGAGAGATTGATGGCGAAACCGACGGGGCGCGCGGCGAGGAACGAAGCCTGGGGCTTGAGCAGTGCGATGGCCTTGTCCACCACCCAGCGATCGATCGTCGGCATCAGCTGGTAGCGATTCGCAGCCGACAGGAACCGATCGGGGCCGAGCGTCTCGCCGTCTTCGTCGATCATCCGCAGCAGCAGCTCGTAGTGCGGCCGAACGTTCTCGCCGGTGGTGAATGGCGCGATGAGTTGCGCATGCAGACGCAGTCGATCTTCGCAGATCGCCACGCGCAGGCGCGCGGCGATGTTGATGTCGGTGAAACGTCGGACGATGCTCGGGTCGTCCGCTTGACAGGTTGCCACGCGATTGCGGCCGCGGTCCTTGGCCGCCTTGCACGCCGTCTCCGCCGCGGCCAGCGAATGCATGAGCTCGCCCGATTCCGTGTCTAGCGGCGCCGCGCCGATGCTGATGGAAACGTGCATGCGATGCTCGCCCTGCATGCCGCCGAGCTTCTCCGCGCCTTCGCGCAGCGACTCCGCGAACCGCGCGGCGGCGTCGAGACCCGTCGGCAACAGCGCCGCGAAGCGATCACCCGAGATGCGCGCAGCGAATGCGCCCGGGGCGAGCCGGCGGCGAATGAGCTCGCCGAGCTGGCCGATCACCGTGTCGCCCACGTGCATGCCGAAATTGTCGTTCACCACGTGCAACTGGTCGATGTCGATGTAGAGAGCGCACCACTGAGCGTTCTTTTTCTGAGACGCGACGACCGCGCGCACGCGTTGCTCGAACGCCGGACGCGTGTAGAGGCCACTCATCGCGTCGTAGTTGCTCTCGATGACGCCGTAGGCCTTGCGCGCGAGGAGGTCGCCGATGCGCGCATCACGCGCCGTGAATTCGACCGCGCTGCGCTCGCGGAACAGCGCGAGCACGCCGATGGCCTTGCCGCCCGCCTGCAGCAGCGGACACGAGAGAATGCGATAGGGCACGGCGCCGGCGCCGCTCGGGTTCAGGCGATTGATGATCACGGGCTCGGGGCGCATCTGCGCCATCGACAGCAACTGTCGATGCGTGCGCGCAACGAGCTGGTTATCCGCGGAAGTCTGGCCGGCGGCGGCGCGCATGATCACGAGGCCCTTGTCCGGCACGATGAGCGCGGCCGTGACGCAGCCCAGGTGGTCCATCGCCTGGTGCACGATGGTCTTCAGCTCATCGGAGTTGTCGCCGCCCGCGCCCGTACGCGAGCCGGCGGTGTCGGTGAGCAGCAGCTCCAGATCCTTGTCGAGCGAGCTGACCGCGCGGTTGAGATCGTCGATGAGCGTGCGCGCGAGCAGGTCGCGTCGCAGGCATTCGAGCGCGGGGCGCAGGAAAGCGTGCGCCAGGGTGAAGCTGCGGGCGGCATCCAACTCGCCCGTGCTGTTCGGCCGGCACACGACCGCCACGATGGCGACCACCGCGTGAAGGTCGTTTCGCAGCCAGCAGAAGTAGACAGGTAGCCCGCCCTCGAGCACGCGTAGCTCACCGGCGCTGCTGCGATCCCGGTTGGCGTTCGAAAGCACCACGCCGAGCAGATTGGCGAGGTCGGGGCCGGTGGTGGTCTCGCTGGTCCAGCGCATGTCGCCGGCGGCGTCGAATACCGTGACGCTGATGGCGCGTGGCAGGAGCGAGCGGATCATCTGTGCATAGGGCTCGAAAGAGCCCCGCGGACCCGTGCGCTCTGCAGGTGCATTCATCCTTAAAGAACCGTTTATGAGACAGGCTGAGGCCACCTTCTCAAATACCGCCCGCGCGCATGTTGCGCGAGTTGGCGAATTGGCCAGCCGGAACCCTGCGGAAACCAGCGCGCCGAACGGTGCCTGAAGCGCAACGGCGCCGATCGTGCTTCGATCCCGCGGCTAACCCGGATTGTTTGACTTGAACCAGGGCCGGGGGTCGACCGGCTTGCCGGCTTTGCGGATCTCGAAGTAGAGCTCGGGCCGGCACGGCCGCCGCTGTCGCCCGCGGCGGCCACCGGCTCTCCCGCCGAGACGCGCTCACCGGCCGCCTTGTAGAGGCGGTCGTTATGGCCGTAGAGGCTCAGGTAGCCGTCGCCGTGGTCCACGATGGCGAGCAGCCCGAGGCCGGGCAGCCAGTCTGCGTACACCACCCGCCCCTGAGCAGACCGCGCGCACGGCGGCGCCTCGCTCCGTGGCGACCACCACGCCGTCCCAGCTTCACACCGCCCGCGCGCGATCTCGCCGAAGCGGGCCACGAGCTGCCCCGCCACCGGCCAGGCGAGCTTGCCGCGCAGGCGACCGAAGGCGTCATTCGCTGTCCGGGGGAAACCTCTGGATGGCGCGTTTCAGCTCGCGCAGCAGCTTTTCCAGCGCACCCTGCTCGCGCTTCATGCGGTCGAGGCTTTGTGCGCGCTCGCGCGCCTCGGTCTGCAGGCTGGCGAGCACCTTGCCGCGCTTGGCGCGGGCGCCGTCGAGCTTGCCGAGCTCGGCACGTCGCTCGGACTCCAGCTCAGCGAGCCGCTCGTCCGCGGCGGCGAGCTCACCGTCCAGCTGCACGAGCCGCGCAAGCGTCGGCGGTAATGCGGTCGATCTGCTCCGCCCGCGCCCGGCCGAAATAGCTGTAGTAGGCGAACATGCGGCCGGCGCGGGCCGGATCCTTTTGATTCAGCAGCAGCTTCAGGGGCTCTTCGCTGCCGATGAGGTACGCCGCGCGCAGCTGGCCGGCGAGCGACTCGCGCTCGCGGGCAAGGTTCGCCTGACGTTGGCGCTTGTCCTCGGCGAGGGCGGCGCGTTTCCGGGCGTGCTCCGCCCGCTCGTCCTTCAGGTCGTCGAGGCTCTTGCGCACGTCGCTGACGGACATCTCGGCGTTGCGCAGCTCGCGCGCCAGGCGGTCACGCGCCGCCCGGTCGCTCTTCAGCTGGGGGGAGACCCGCTCGATCTCGGCCTTCAGGGCCTTCAGCTCCGCCTCGGTCTTGCGGGCGTCCTGGGCCCCACCTGGGGTCGGGGTCAGAAGCGCGATCGAGATGAGGAACATGGCCGCAAGCGCCACGCTCAACCCCCTCGTCCAGAGCCCCCGGGTGACTCCCTGGGCCTCTGCCCCGCCAGCCGGGCAGGCTCCCCGCGCGAAACTCGACCTCAATATCCCCCCGAACGACGAAGCGGCGAAACAGGCTCTATAATGCGCGCCCTTTGCGTGCTGGCAGTAGTCCCCGAATGGATCGTCTCGTCGAATACATTGGCCATCATCCCTACCTTGCAGGCCTCGCGTTGCTCGCGGTGGTGCTCGTCATCGGCTACGAGCTGCGCGCGCGGCAAACGAGCTTCGCGGCCATCGGCCCGCAGGATGTCATCCGGCTCATGAACCAGAACGCCCTGCTGCTCGACCTTCGGCCCGCCGAAGCGTTCGCGGCGGGCCATCTCGCCGGCGCGCGCAACTGACCGTCGCACGAGATTCTGAACGCCGGCGAAACATTGAAGAAGTACAAAGAGAAGCCCGTGGTCGTGTACGACGAATCCGGCTCGCTCGGTGCGGCGGCTGCGCGGCAGCTTTCGGCACAGGGGTTTACCAAGGCAGTTAACCTGCGCGGCGGCATTGCCGCGTGGCGCACCGAGAATCTGCCCGTTTCGAAGGACGCTGGCTCGAAAGGGTAGGCCCGGTGCGGAGAGTGGTCATGTACACCACGAGCTGGTGCCCGTACTGCGAGCGCGCGCGCGCGCTGCTCGAGCGCCGGCACGTTGAATTCGAGGAGATCGACGTCGAGGCGCGCCCCGAAGCGCGTGCCGAGATGGTCGCGCGCAGCGGCCGGCGCACGGTGCCGCAGATTTTCATCGGCGAGACGCATCTTGGCGGCTGCGACGATCTGCACGATCTGGAAGCCTCCGGTGGCCTCGACCCCCTACTGAACCAAGGAACCTGACGATGAGCACGAACGAAAACGAGTCGGCGCCGCCATGGACCCCAATGCGCCTCAGCTCTCGCTTCAGAGCGTCTATCTCAAGGACTGCTCCTACGAGGCCCCGAACGGTCCGCGCGTGCAGGGCAAGTGGAACCCGCAGATCAACCTCGATCTGCACACGGGCGTAAACCCGGTTGCGAGCGACGTGCGCGAAGTGGTGCTCACGGTCACCGTCTCCGCCAAATAGGGCGAGACCACGCTGTTCCTGGTGGAAGTGAAGCAGGCTGGCATCTTCGTCATGAGGAACCTCGCCGAGCCCGAAGTGAAGCGCTCGGTCGCCAGCATCTGCCCGAGCGTGCTGTTCCCGTACGCGCGCGCGGCCGTGTCGAACCTGGTTACGCAGGGTGGCTTTCCGCAGTTCCTGCTGCCGCCCGTGAACTTCGACGCGCTCTACCAGCGCGCCGGCGACACGCCGCCGGTCACCAAGAACTGACGCAGTGAACGCCGAGCGCGAAGCGCCTGGCGCGGCCCGGCCTGACGCGGCCCGGCCCATCGCCGTGCTCGGCGCCGGCTCCTGGGGCACGGCGCTCGCCATTCAGCTCGCGCGTAGCGGCCGTGCCACGCGACTCTGGGGACGCGACGCGAAGCAGCTGCGCGTCATGTCCGAGGAGCGCGTCAACACGCGCTACCTGCCGGGCGCGAGCTTTCCCGATTCGTTGACCGTGGTGCACGAGTTGTCGGCGGCGCTGCATGGCGCGCTCGATGTGCTCGTCGCCGTGCCCAGCCATGCGTTCCGCTCATTGCTCACGCAGATCGCGCCGCTCCTCGAGCCCGTAACGCGCGTGGCCTGGGCGACCAAGGGTTTCGAGCTGGAGTCGGGCAAGCTGCCGCATCAGGTGGCGCGCGAAGTGCTCGGGTCCGAACGCTCCACGGCTGTGCTGTCGGGGCCGACATTCGCGCGCGAAGTGGGCCAGGGGTTGCCCACCGCGATGACGGTGGCCTCCACGAACGCGCAGTTCGCCGCGGCGCTGGCACAGGGGCTGTCGTCGACTAACTTCCGCGCATACACGTCCACTGACATCGTTGGTGTGGAAGTCGGCGGCGCGGTGAAGAACGTGCTCGCCGTCGGCGCGGGTCTTTCGGACGGCATGGGGTTCGGCGCGAACACGCGCATCGCGCTCATCACGCGCGGCCTGGTGGAGATGACGCGCCTGGGCGTCACGCTCGGCGCGCAGCGTGAAACGTTCATGGGACTCGCGGGGCTTGGCGATCTGGTGCTCACCTGCACGGACGATCAGTCTCGCAACCGGCGCTTCGGGTTGCTGCTCGCCGCGGGCAAGACGCCCGAGCAGGCGCTCGCGCAGATCGGCCAAGCGGTCGAGGGCTATCCGGCCGCGAAGGCGGTGCACCTCGTGGCCCGGCACGCAGGGGTCGACATGCCCATCTGCACGGGCATTTACAGCGTGCTGTACGAAAATCTCCCGGCGAAAGATATCGTTCGCGGCCTGATGAGCCGGCCGATCAAGTCGGAAATCCAGTAGCCGCGGTCGCGGCGCCGCCTGCAAAGCCGTTCTGGCGCCACGCCTCGTAGACCACGAGCGCGACCGAGTTCGACAGGTTCAGGCTGCGATTGCCCGGGCGCATCGGGATTGTCAGGTGCTGGTCGCGCGGCACGCGCTCGAGCACGTGGGGCGCGAGGCCCTTGTGCTCGGAGCCGAAGATGAACGCGTCGCCGGGCCTGAAGGCCACGTCCGCGTAGACGTGCGCGCCGGTGGTTTCCACCACGAACGGGCGCGCCGCGCCCAGCGCCGCAAAGCACTCATCGATGTCCACGTGCGTGCGCACCTGCGCCAGCGCGTCGTAGTCGAGGCCGGCGCGCCGCACGGCTTTCAGGCTGATGTCGAAGCCAATGGGCTTCACCAGATGCAGCGTGCAGCCGCTGTTGGCACACAGGCGGATGATATTGCCCGTATTCGGCGGGATCTCGGGCTGGACCAGGACCACATGGAACATGCGTGGCGTTGCGTGTCGGCGTAGGTGGGGCGCTACTGTAAAGCGCGGATGCGGCCGCGGTCACTTGAAGGGATAATGCCGCCCCATGGCCGCCGCTCCCCAGACACTCGACCCGTCTCTCGATAGCTCCCTGCGCTCGCGCTTCTGCGGGCTCGATTTCGCCTCACCCATCGTGCTGCTGTCCGGGTGCGTTGGGTTTGGCGAGGAATACACGCGCGTCGAAGGGTTCTCGAACCGCGACGCCGGTGCGGTGGTGCTGAAGGGCACTACGCTGAACGCGCGCCTCGGCAACCCGCCGCATCGGGTATGCGAGACCTCGTCGGGCATGCTGAACGCCATTGGCTTGCAGAACCCGGGCACCGACCATGTGGTGCGCAGGATCCTGCCCAGTCTCGATTTCAGCGAGACGCGCTTCATCGCCAACGTCTCGGGCTCCACGTTCGAGGAGTACGAGGAAGTCACGCGCCGGTTCGACGACTCGCCCATCGACGCCATCGAGATCAACATCTCGTGCCCGAACGTGAAGGAAGGCGGCGTGGCGTTCGGCAATTATCCGGAAGTCTGCCGCGAAGGTGGTCGAGGCGTGCCGCAGCGCGACGAAGAAGCCCATCATCACCAAGCTCTCACCGAACCAGACGGATATCAAGGAGAACGCGCGCCGCTGCATCGAGGCCGGCACGGATGGGCTCGCCGTCATCAACACCGTCATGGGCATGGCCATCGACGTGCGCTCGCGCCGGCCGGTCATCGGCAACATCCAGGGCGGGCTGTCGGGCCCGGCCATCAAGCCCATCGCGCTGCTGAAGGTGCACCAGGTGTACCAGGTGGCGAAGGAACACAACGTTCCGATCATCGGCCAGGGCGGCATCACCACCGCCACCGACGCGCTGGAGTTCATCATCGCCGGCGCCAGCGCGGTAGGCATCGGCACGGCGCTGTTCTACGACCCGATGGTGTGCAAGAAGATCAACGCGGGCATCGCGGACTATCTGAGAGCGCACGGCATGGCGAGCGTCACGCAGCTCGTTGGGTCGCTGCAGACGAGTAAGTAGCCGAAGACGGAACGCGAGCGCTGCGCGTTAGTGAAAGTCTGACGACCCTCCCTGAATTCGCCTGATGTGGTCAGGAGCCGGGGCGTCGAAGTGAGGAAGGTCGTCAGACTTTCACTAACCCCCATCGTCTTCGACAGCTCCGAAGGCCGTGCCGACCGCGCGATTGAGCGGCCGCGGCGGGAACGCAAACTCCACGTCGAGCTCGCGCATTTTCTCTACGATCTCGATGTTGATGGCCTGCTGCACGTCGGCGTAGATGTTGTAGTCGGTCACCGTCATGAAGAACACCACTTCGTAGCGCAGCGCCCAGTCGCCCAGGCTCAGCAGGTGGCAGCGGTCGAAGCGCACTTTCGGCTGCTTCATCACGATGTCCTGCACGAGGCCGGGAATGACGCGCAGCTTGTCCGGCGGTGTGTCGTAGCTCACGTTGATGAAGAACGACGAACGCCGGTCTTTCAAGCGCCCGTTGTTACGCACGCGCGCCTTCAGGATGTCCGTGTTCGAAATGATGATCTGCTCGCCCGTGAGGCTGCGCAGCCGCGTGCTCCTCACGCCGATGTGCTCCACGGTGCCATTCAGGTCATCCACCTGAAGCGCATCGCCCACGGCGAACGGCTTGTCGAGCGCGATGGACATGGATGCGAGCAGGTCGCTGAGCACCGTCTGCACGGCGAGCGCCACCGCGATGCCGCCGATGCCGAGGCCCGCGAGCAGCGGCTTGATCTGGATGCCGAGGTTGTCGAGCGCCAGCAGGAACGCCATGGCCCAGATCGTGAGCCCGGCGATGAAGACGATGATGTCGATGGAGCCGGCGAGCGCCGGATCGAGCCCGCCGCCCTTGCGCGCCCGCTTGTCGATGACATAGCGCACCGAGGCCATGCCCCACAGGCCCACCTGGAACCAGAAGGTGAGCACGATGGCGACCTGGATGACGCGCTTGATGTGCCCCGGAAACTCCAGCTGCGTCGACGCGAACGCCAGCGCCAGCGTGAACAGGAACAGCTTGCTCGTGCGCGACACGAGCAACGCGACAACCGCGATGGCCGTCGGAACGTCGCGCTCGCTCTCGGCCCACTTGCGCCGCTGCCCGCTGATGAATCCCTTGAGCAGCGGCAACACGGTGAACGTGACCAGAAACGCCGCGAGCGCCAGCACCCACTGGCGCGCGGGGTTCCAGAGGAATTCGGTTTGCCAGAGGTCGCGGAAGGTGAGCATCGCAGCCCGCAGAGCAGGAAACGGGCCGCGATTATAGACCGGGTGGTCAGCCTCTTCGGCCGTCGGAAACGCGGAACTCTTACCCGGCCTCATCGTCCCCGTGATCGACATCGTTCATGCCCAGCTCTTTGAGCTTGCGCGTGAGCGTATTGCGCCCCCAGCCGAGCAGCTTGGCCGCTTCCTGCCTGTGGCCCTGCGTGCGCTTCAGCGCGGAGCGAATCAACACGCGCTCGAATTCAGGCAGCGCCTCGTCGAGCAGTGGCTTCTTGCCCGTCATGGCCTGACGGTCGGCCCAGCCTGCGAGCGCGCGCGCCCAGTCCGCATCGACCGGCCCCGAGGGTGTCGCGGCGACCAGCTCATGCGGCAAGTCTTCCACCTGCACCTGCGTGCCCGGCGCCAGCACACTCAGGCGGCGGCAAACGTTGACGAGCTCGCGCACGTTGCCCGGCCACGCGTATGAAGCGAGCTTCGCCAGCGAGTCCGGCGACAATGTCTTCGCCTCCACGCCGAGCTCGTGCGCCGCGGCCGCGATGTAGTGCTCCAGCAGCTCGGGAATATCTTCGCGAGCGCGATCGCAGCGGCGGCAGCTCGATGCGAATGACGTTGAGGCGGTGATAGAGATCTTCGCGGAACATGCCGCGCGCTACGCGGTCCTCGCAGGTTCTGGTGAGTGGCGGCGATCACGCGCACGTCGACGCGGATGGGCGTCTGCCCGCCGACGCGATAGAACTCGCCTTCGGCCAGCACGCGCAGCAGGCGCGTCTGCAGCGGCGTGGACATGTCGCCGATCTCGTCGAGGAACAGCGTGCCGCCATCCGCCTGCTCGAAGCGGCCGCGGCGCTGCGTGTCCGCGCCGGTGAACGAGCCCTTCTCGTGGCCGAACAGCTCGGACTCGAGCAGGTCCGCCGGGAATGGCGGAGGTATTGAGCGCAATGAACGGCTTCGCCGCCCGCGGGCTGTGATCGTGAAGCGCGCGCGCGACCAGCTCTTTGCCCGTGCCGGACTCGCCAGTGATGAGCACCGTGACGCTCGACCGCGCGAGGCGGCCGATGGCGCGAAACACCTGCTGCATCGCGGGCGCCCGCCCGAGCAGCTCCGGAATCTTCGGCACGGCGACCGGCTCCGCGGCCGTGCCGCGGCTGCACGCGCGCGGCGCGGCGCACGAGATCCACGGCCTGGTCGATGTCGAACGGCTTCGGCAGATATTCGAACGCGCCGCCTTCATAGGCGGACACCGCATTGCCGAGATCCGAATGCGCCGTCATCACGATGACCGGCAGCGCCGGCCGCGCGTCGCGGATCTCTGCGAGAAGATCGAGGCCCGACTGGCCGGGCATGCGGATGTCGGTGATGAGCACATCCGGCGACTCGCGCGCGCAGCGCGTCGAGCGCGGGCTCCGCCGCCTCGAATGCCCGCGGCGACATGCCGCCGTTGCGCAGGGCTCGCTCGAGCACCCAGCGGATGGAGGCATCGTCGTCGACGAGCCAGACCCGAAGCGCGGAGTAGGCTCATGTGGCATCACCCAACGGCAACAGCAGATGTGAACAGGGTGCGTCCCGGCTCGCTCTCGAACTCGATGAGCCCGCCGTGGCGGGTCACGAGCTCCTGCGCGACGGCGAGCCCGAGGCCGGTGCCTGTGGCGCGGCCCGTGACGAGCGGATAGAAAATGCTCGAGCGCAGCTCTGCGGGCACGCCGGGACCGTTGTCCTCGACCTGCAGGCTCGCTACGAGCTTGTGACGCGCCGAGCCGATGCTCACGTTCGAGAGCGCGCGCGTGCGCAGGACGATGCGGCCCCGTTCGTCGAGCGCCTGCAGCGCGTTGCGCGCGACGTTCAGCAGCGCCTGGATGATCTGGTTGCGATCGAGCGTGGCGCTCGGCAGGCTCGGGTCGTAGTCGCGCTCGACAGTCACGCCGCCGCGCGCTTCGCGCACGCAGCAGGTGATACACGTGCTCGCAGAGCTCGTGCACGTTGAGCAGCGCCTTGATGCGGCGCGCGCGCCGGGCCCGACATCGAATCCACCAGCGCCGTCAGACGATCGGCCTCGCTGATGATGACGCCGGTGTATTCCTTGCAGAGACTGGTCCGCGAGCTCGCGCTCGAGCAGCTGCGCGGCGCCGCGCAACCCGCCCGAGCGGGTTTTTGATCTCGTGCGCGAGCTGGCGAACCATCATGCGGCTGCTGTCGAGGCGCGCGAACAGGTCGTTCTCGCGCGAGATGCGGCTGCGCGCTGCGTGGCGTCGGCGAGCTCGAGCAGAAGATGCGTGCCGGTGACCTGCCCTTCGAGCGGCGTCATGGTCACATCGAGCACGCGCGCTTCGCGCGGGCGCCGACTGGGCCGCACCGTGAGCTCGCGATCGCGAAATGCCCTGGGCGGTCTCGAGCGCGCGGCGCAGGATGCTGACGAGCCCGCTCGCGTCGTGCAGGAAATCGCCGAACGGCCGGCCGCGCGCCTGGTTGAGGCTGAACGCGAGCAGGTTCTGCGCGGCGACGTTGGCGTAGATGGGGCAGAGCTGCGCGTCCAGCACGATGATGCCGGTGGACAGCGCATCGAACAGCTCCGCGGGCTCGAAGTGCGAGAGCGCGGAGGGCAGGCTGAATTCAACAGCCATGGCGGCCTCGTTCGGCGCGCCTCGCGCCGCTGCGCACACGGGACGCAGGGCTTTGCGTGAATCCCCGCTGAACCCCGCGCGCAGCCCGGGAATCAGAACTTGGGTCGAACCGCCTTCACCGGCGCCTGCTTCGACGGCTGGCGAACATGGAACGTGACCGCGGGCGTCGTGCAAAGCGCGTTCCCCCGCGCGTCCGCGATCACAATGAACAAGCTGTGCGTGCCGCGCTCCACTTCCGTGAGCACGAACTCGGTGCCGGTGGTGGGCTGGTTCGTGCAGGCGCTGTCCGTCCAATGCCACGGCCACCTGGTCGCCGGTCGCGAGCCGCGGCTCCACCCGAAGCTTCACGGTGAGCGTGGTGGTGTTCAGGAAAACTTCGTCCTGCTCGGGACGATACAGCTCGCACAACGAATAGGTGCGAGCGGACGCCGCCCGCGATGCGCTCGACCCGGTGGTGGCGGCAGCCGGGCTCGCGGACTGGAAGGACTGTGCGGATTGCACTTCGACCTTCTGGGCCAGCGGGTGCGGCTGATCGCTGTAATGAGTAACGCCCGTCTCGTCCACCCACTTGTAGACGGTGGTGGCCGCCGCCGTGGCCGACACGAGCCAGAGCGCAGCGAGCGGCAATAAGGTAACTGTGGGTGTGCGCATAGGAAGCGAGGATAGCCCCGCCCGATGCATACGACAAAAGGAGGTGGCCGGATGCGTGACGTCCGACCACCTCTGCCGTCTTTTCGGCGCGCTCCGCGCCGCTACGCGTACGGGATTCGCGTTCCAACGCGAATCCCCGTTGAACCCCGGCGCAGCCCGTGAAAAGTTGATCCCTGGGTTCACGCGTTTTCCGTCATCCCTTAGCAGCTGTAGTACATGTCGATCTCGACGGGGTGCGTGGACATGCGGAACCGCGTGACTTCCTGCATCTTGAGGTTGATGTAGGCAGTCGATCACGTCGTTGGTGAACACGCCGCCGCGGGTGAGGAACTCGCGGTCCTTGTCGAGGTGCTCGAGCGCCATGTCGAGCGAATGGCACACCGTCGGGATGTGCTTGGCTTCTTCGGGCTCCAGGTCGTACAGATCCTTGTCCGCGGCATCGCCGGGGTGGATCTTGTTCTGGATGCCGTCGAGGCCGGCCATCATCATGGCCGCGAACGCAAGATACGGGTTCGCGCTCGAGTCCGGGAAGCGCACTTCGATGCGGCGCGCCTTCGGGTTCGACACAAACGGAATACGGATGCGAGGCAGAACGGTTGCGTGCGGAGTACGCCAGCATCACCGGCGCTTCGAAGCCCGGCACCAGGCGCTTGTAGCTGTTGGTGCCGGCGTTGGTGAGCGCGTTGATCGCCTTGGCATGCTTGATGATGCCGCCGATGTAGTAGAGCGCGGTGTCGGAGAGACCGCCGTACTTGTCACCCGCGAACAGCGCTTTGCCGTCCTTCTGCAGCGACTGGTGCACGTGCATGCCGCTGCCGTTGTCGCCGACGAGCGGCTTCGGCATGAAGGTGGCCGTCTTGCCGTAGCCATGCGCCACGTTCTGCACGGCGTACTTCAGGATCTGCACTTCGTCGGCCTTCTTCACCAGGGTGCCGGCGCCGACGCCGATTTCGCACTGGCCGCCGGTGGCGACTTCGTGGTGATGCACTTCGACGACTCAGGCCCATTTCTTCGAGGGCCAGGCACATCGCCGAGCGGATGTCCTGGAAGGCGTCGACCGGCGGCACCGGGAAGTAGCCGCCCTTGAGGCCGGGGCGATGCCCCATGTTGCCGGCCTCGGTAGATCTTCGATAGAATTCCACGCGCCCTGCACGGAGTCGATCTCATACATGGTGCCGTTCAGGCCGCAGCTGTGGCGAACGCTGTCGAAGATGAAGAATTCGTTCTCGGGGCCGAACAGGGCGCCATCGGCGATGCCGGTCGCCTTGATGTAGGCCTCGGCACGCTTGCCGAGCGAGCGCGGGTCGCGCTCATAACCCTGCATGGTGGCGGGCTCGATGACGTCGCAGCGGATGTTGACCGTGGTCTCTTCGAAGAACGGGTCGAGAATCGCGGTGGTCGGGTCGAGCATGAGGATCATGTCCGACTCGTTGATGCCCTTCCAGCCGGCGATCGAGGAGCCGTCGAACATCTTGCCGTCGCGGAACAGGTCTTCGTCCACGAGCTTGGCCGGGATCGTTACGTGCTGTTCTTTGCCACGGGTGTCCGTAAATCGGAGGTCGGCGAACTTGACCTCTTTTTCTTTGATTAGTTTGAGTACGTCGCTCGGTGTCGTCATATCGGCCTCCGGAAAAGGGTGTTGCTCTGCCTGGCGCGAGGGCGTCCGCTTCAACGGCGAACTGCCGATCCCCCGACGGACCCCGCCCGCGCAGAGCGTGATAGCAGTGCAGGCACCATGCCAAGGCACTGCCCTTTATTAATCAAGATTATAGCGGTCTCGTGGACGAGAAATGCACGCTTTTGGTGCGCTCGCCATGCAGCGTGCACTTGCAGCGTGCGGCATTCTAACCGTGGCACGCGGCGCTTGTGCTGGATGGTGCGCCCCGTCCCGGAGCACCAAGGTCTGCGGGTCGCTCCATTTGCCACTGGCTATACTCCCGCGCCTTTCACGCGCTGCGCGCGGGACCTGCCGGGTCCGAAGATGAACCCCGCACGGTTTGCGGTGCAGAGTGCCGATCGGGAGATCAGTGCCATGTCCTCGAGTGAGTTGAAGAAAATGAAAGTCGGGAGCCCGCCGCGCACGTTCCAGGAACTCATCTTTGCCCTGCAGCGCTACTGGTCTGACCAGGGTGGCGTGATTCTGCAGCCGGCCGACATGGAGATGGGCGCGGGCACCTTCCACACCGCCACGTTCCTGCGCGCCATCGGGCCGGAGCCGTGGAGCGCCGCTTACGTTCAGCCGTCGCGCCGGCCCACCGACGGGCGCTATGGCGACAACCCGTTTCGCCTGCAGCACTACTACCAGTTCCAGGTGATCATCAAACCCTCGCCGCTGAACATTCTCGACCTGTACCTGGGCAGCCTGCGCGCGCTCGGGCTCGACCCTCTGGTGCACGACATCCGCTTCGTCGAAGACAACTGGGAGTCGCCGACGCTCGGCGCCTGGGGCCTGGGCTGGGAAGTGTGGCTGAACGGCATGGAGATCACGCAGTTCACTTACTTCCAGCAGGTGGGCGGTCTGCAGTGCAAGCCCGTGACGGGCGAGATCACCTACGGCCTCGAGCGGCTGGCGATGTACCTGCAGGGCGTCGAGAGCCTCTACGACGTCGTGTGGACCGACGGCCCGCAAGGCCGCGTCACCTATGGAGATGTGTTCCACCAGAACGAGGTGGAGCAGTCCGCTTACAACTTCGAGCACGCGGACGTGGCGGTGCTGTTGCGCCATTTCGATGAATACGAGAAAGGCAGCAACGATCTGCTCGCGGCCAAGCTCGTGTTGCCGGCGTACGAGCAGATGGTGAAGGCCTCGCACACGTTCAACCTGCTGGATGCTCGCCGCGCCATCTCTGTAACGGAGCGGCAGCGCTACATCTTCCGGGTGCGCACGCTCGCGCGAGGCGTGGCGCAGGCGTACTACGCCAGCCGTGAAGCGCTGGGCTTCCCGATGTTGAGGAAAGCGCCGCCGCCTTCGCCCGCCATGGAGGTTGCGGCGTGAGCGAGATGGCCAAGGTGGAGAAACGGGATTTTCTAGTCGAGGTCGGCACCGAAGAGCTGCCGCCCAAAGCGCTGCGGGAGCTGGAGCTGGCGTTCCTCGCGGGTGTACGCAAGGGGCTGACAGAAGCGAATGTGTCGCACGGAGAGGTTCAATCCTTCGCCACTCCGCGACGTATTGCCGTACTGAGTGAAGCGGCTTGCCGTCGCGCCAGCCGGAGCAGGACGTGAAACGCGAGGCCCGCCCGTCACCGCCGCCTTCGACGCGGCCGGCCAGCCCACGCGCGCCGCCTCGGCATTCGCTGACAGCTGCGGCGTGGCGGTCGACGCCTTGCAGCGGCTGGACGAAGGCAAGGGTCAGTTTCTCTTCTTTATCGGCAAGAAGGCCGGCGCCAATACGCGTGGAGCTGCTGCCGGGCATCGTGCAGGCATCGCTCGATGCGCTGCCCATCCCCAAGCGCATGCGCTGGGGCGCCGGCAGGGCGGAGTTCGTGCGCCCGGTGCACTGGCTCGTGATGCTCTACGGGCCGGACGTCGTGCCGGCCAGGGTTCTCGATGCGCCCGCGGGCCAGCTCACGCGCGGCCATCGGTTCATGGCGCCGAAAGAGATCGAATGCACGAGCCCGGCGAGCTACGCGCAAGGCGCTGCGCAATCGCGGGCGTGTGGTGGCCGGGTTCGAAGAGCGTCGCGAGATCATTCGCGCTGCCGTCGTGGCGAAGGCGTCGGAGCTTGGCGGCCATGCGGTGATGGAGCGACGCGCTGCTGGATGAAGTCACGGCGCTCGTCGAGTGGCCCGTGCCCGTCGCCGCGCGCTTCGAGGAGCGCTTCCTGGCGCTGCCGCGAGAAGTGCTCATCTCCACGCTGCAGGAGCATCAGCGCTATTTTCCCATCGCGAATGGCCCGCTCGGGGAGCCAGACGGCGCGCTGATGCCGTGGTTCATCACCATCAGCAACATCGAAAGTCTCGACCCGCCGCAGGTGCGTGCAGGCAATGAGCGTGTGGTGCGCCCGAGGCTCGCGGACGCCGCGTTCTTCTGGGAGCAGGACCGCAAGCAGCCGCTCTCGGCCCATCGCGAGGCGCTCGACAAGGTCACTTTCCAGACCAGGCTGGGCTCGGTTGGCGAGAAAGTGCGGCGTATTCGCACGCTCGCCGGCGAGATCGCCGCCAGCCTGGGCAAAGATCGCGCTACCGCCGAACGTGCGGCGGAGCTCAGCAAGTGCGACCTGCTTTCCGCGATGGTGGGCGAGTTTCCCGACTTGCAGGGCATTATGGGCGGCTACTACGCGCAGGCAGACGGCGAATCGGCCGAAGTCGCCGCCGCCATTCAAGAACACTACTTGCCGCGCAGCGCGCGCGATGCGCTGCCGGCCACAGATGCGGGCCTCGCAGTCAGCGTCGCAGACAAGCTCGACACGCTCGCCGGCATCTTTGCCATCGGGCAGAAGCCAACTGGGGCGAAAGATCCTTTTGGCCTGCGGCGCGCCGCCATCGGCGTGCTGCGCTCGCTGATCGAGAAGGGGCTCGACATAGACCTGCGCGGCTTCATCGAGCGCGCGGTCGCGTTGCAGCCCGTGCAGGCCGAGCAAGATCGCTGACGATATCTACGACTACGTCATGGAGCGACTGCGCGCTTATTACCTGGACAGCGCCACGGCGAACCAATCCGGCAACGCGAAGACCCTCACCACGGAAATGTTCGACGCCGTGCTCGCCACACAGCCGCGCTCGCCGCTGGATTTCGATGCGCGGCTTCAGCGCGCTCAGCGCCTTCCTCGAGCTGCCGGAAGCCGCCAGCCTCGCGGCGGCCAACAAGCGCATCGCGAACATCCTGCGCAAGAGCGAAAGCGTCATCGGCAGCGAAGTTGACGCGGAGGCCCTGCGTGAGCCCGCAGAGGTGCGGCTGTACGATGCGATGCGCAGCCTGCAGGATTCCGTTTCGGCGGCCACTGCGCGTCGTGAATACACCGCCGCGTTGGGCCAGCTCGCGCAACTGCGTCCGGCCGTCGATGGCTTCTTCGACCAGGTGATGGTGAACATGGAAGACCCGAAGCTGCGCGCGAACCGGTTGTCGCTGTTGTCGGGCCTGCGAGACTGTTCGGCGGCGTGGCGGATCTTTCCCGCCTGCCAGGTTGAACCGGCGTGAACGACACGGGATTCAGGTGGCCGCGAGCAGCTCGAGGCGCAACGACGCCGGCGCCGTGCAGTTGGTGGGCTCGCTGATCTTCACGGCCTTCCTGTTCCTGTGGACTTTCTTCTACGCGATCTTCTTCGTGGTCGCGTGCTGCTTCCTGCCGTTCCAGCGTCGGTTCGCGCTGGCGCGGTTCTGGGCGAACGCGCTGCTCACGGTGCTGAAGTGGACGTGCCGACTCGACTATCTGGTCGAAGGCCGCGAGAACCTGCCGCCGGGCAATCACATCGCGCTGTGGAAGCATTCCTCGTCGTGGGAGACCATCGCGATGGCCGTGGTCTTTCCGCGCCAGGTGTGGGTGCTGAAGCGCGAGCTGCTGTGGATTCCGTTCGTGGGCTGGGGCATCCGCCAGCTGCACGCCATCGCCATCGACCGCAAGGCGGGCGGCCCCGCGGTAACCAGGTTGTCGAGCAGGGCAAGCAGCGGCTCGCCGAAGGCGACTGGGTGATGATCTTTCCGGAGGGCACGCGCATGCCGCCGGGGCAGACGCGCAAGTACGGCGTGAGCGGCGCGCTGCTGGCGCGCGAGGCCGGGCATCTGATGGTGCCGGTTGCGCACAACGCCGGTCACTACTGGCCGCGGCGCGGGCTGCTCAAGAAACCCGGGACTGTGCGCGTCGTCATCGGGCCGGCCATCGACCCGAGGGGCGCGACCCGCGCCAGGTCAATGAACGAGCCCAGCCGTGGATCGAATCGCGAATCGCGACGCTGAATTCCTGACGTTCTTCCATAACCTCTGCGCGGATTGTCACCGGTTCAGCGTTCAGGGACGTGAGGCTTGCGCAGGCGGTGGCTCGCTCGAAGAGCTTCTTCGGAGAGGCGCGTTCGTTGCCTGTGTTGTTCGCTTCGGCTTCTGCGTATTCCGGCTACGGGCTTCCTGCCGGTGCGCGACTCACAGCTCTTTCCCACCGGAGTGATCGCGAGCGTCGCCGGAACACCCTTCGATTTCCGCGTGCCACGCCGGGGGCGCTGGGCCCAACTGAGGAAACGGCTGCCACTGTGCGATCGTGGTGGCATCGAGCGCGAAAAGTTCGAAGCTGGTCCTCAACTGGCCTATCTCTTCAATCGCCCTGCAACCGGGTCGGCGCTGGCATTTTCCAGCACGTAAAGGCGTATGACCCAAATGTCGTCGCTGCGCCCGGCGGTGATGTGACGTGAAGTAACCAGTCGCGAGAGGAATCGCGAAAGACTCGTGGATCCGCCCGCTGCCGCACGAGCGGATTTTCGGCGGACTCCGCAGCGCCGAGTGACGTAGCGAAGAGCGCCGTGGCGAGGAGCCACAGCGCTGTGGTTGCAGGCTTCATTGGCCGACCCCCTGCTGCGACTTCGGCGTGCCTGGCGTCGAAACGCCAGGCGTCCACCCAAGCCCGGCGCTGCCGCACCGCGTGGGAATCCAAGGCCAGCTCGCGACTATATGTCGAGGTTCGTTACCGAGAGCGCGTTCTTCTCGATGAACTCGCGGCGCGGCTCCACCTGGTCGCCCATCAGCGTGGTGAAGATGTCGTCCGCCGCAACGGCGTCCTCGATCCTCACCTGCAGGAGACGGCGGGTCTGTCCGGATTGATGGTGGTGTCCCAGAGCTGCTCCGGGTTCATCTCGCCGAGGCCTTTGTAGCGCTGGATCGACTGGCCCTTGCGCGCCTGGTCGAACAGCCACTTCATGGCTTCCTTGAAGGAGCCGATCTCCTGGCGATCGTCGCCGCGGTGACGTAGCGCGCCCTCGCCGATCAGGCCGGCCAGCGTGCGGGCGAGATCGGCGATGCGCTGGTACTCGGCAGACTCGAAGAACTCGCGCGGCAGGAAGCGCTTGTCGTGGCCGTGCCGTGCTCGGTCTTGTTCACGACGATGCGCGCGGCGTGGCCGTCGCTTGCGGCACGCACCTCCACGCGATAGGTGCGCGTGCCGTCGTCGAGCGCGTTGAGGCGCTCGTTGAGCTCGCGCGCCCAGTCGCGCAATCCAGTCGGCGTGGTCGAAGTTCGCCAGCCGTCACTTCGGGCATGTAGATGAGCTGCTCGAGCAGTCGGTCGTCATAGCGCCGCGACCAGCGCTTGATGATGGCCTGCACTTCCATGTACTTGCGCGCGAGCATCTCCAGGCCCGAGCCCTGCAGCGGCGGCGCGCCGGCATTCACGAACAGCGCGGCGTTTTCCAGCGCGGCGTTCAGCAGCAGCGCGTTGAGCTCGCTGTCGTCCTTCACGTATTGCTCTTGCTTGCCGCGCTTCACTTTGTAGAGCGGCGGCTGCGCGATGTAGATGTGCCCGCGCTCGATGAGCATCGGCATCTGGCGGTAGAAGAACGTGAGCAGCAGCGTGCGGATGTGGGAGCCGTCGACGTCCGCGTCGGTCATGATGATGATGCGGTGGTAGCGCAGCTTGTCGATATCGAAGTCGTCGCGCCCGATGCCGCAGCCGAGCGCGGTGATGAGCGTGCCCACCTCCTGCCGACGAGAGCATCTTGTCGAAGCGCGCGCGCTCGACGTTCAGGATCTTGCCCTTCAGCGGCAGGATCGCCTGGGTGCGCCGGTCGCGGCCCTGCTTGGCCGAGCCGCCGGCCGAGTCACCCTCGACGATGAAGATCTCGGACAGCGCCGGGTCTTTCTCCTGGCAGTCGGCGAGCTTTCCGGGCAGGCCCGCGATGTCGAGCGCGCCCTTGCGACGGGTCATCTCGCGCGCCTTGCGCGCGGCTTCGCGCGCGCGCGCGGCTTCGATGATCTTCGCGACGATGGCGCGCGCGTCGTGCGGGTGCTCGAGCAGGAATTCCTGCAGCTTGGTGCTGACGGCGTTCTCGACCACGCCCTTCACTTCCGACGAGACGAGCTTGTCCTTGGTCTGCGAGGAGAACTTCGGGTCTGGCAGCTTCACGGACAGAATGGCCGTGAGGCCTTCGCGCGCGTCGTCGCCGGTCATGGCGAGCTTTTCCGTTCTTGCCGACAGTTCTTTCTCGATGTAGTCGTTCAGCGTGCGCGTGAGCGCGCTGCGGAAGCCGGCGAGGTGCGTGCCGCCGTCCCTCTGCGGAATGTTGTTCGTGTAGCAGAACATGCTCTCCTGGTAGGAGTCGTTCCACTGCATCGCCACTTCGACGGCGATGGCGCCGTCCTGGGCACGGAAGCCAGAACACCGATGTCGTGCACCGGCGGCTTGCGCGCGGTTCAGATACTTCACGAAGGCCTGCAGGCCGCCTTGCGTGCTCGAACACATCGGTCTTGTTCTCGCGCTCGTCGATCAGCTCGATGCGCACGCCCGAGTTCAGGAACGACAGCTCGCGCAGCCGCTTGGCCAGGATGTCGTAGTGGAACTGGATGTTCGTGAAGATCGTGCGCGCTCGGCCGGAAGCGGATGGTTGTGCCGCGCTCCTGCGTGCTCGCCGACCTCGGCCAGCGGCGCCGCCGGATCGCCCAGGTGATATTCCTGCTTGTGGCTGTGCCGCCGCGGCTGATGTCAGCTGCAGGTAGTCCGACAGCGCGTTGACCACGGAGACGCCCACGCCATGCAGGCCGCCCGAGACTTTGTAGGAGCTGTCGTCGAACTTCCCGCCCGCATGCAGGACGGTCATGATGACTTCGGCGGCGGAGCGCCCCTCTTCGGGGTGGATATCGACAGGAATTCCGCGGCCATTGTCCGTGACGGTGACGGATTCATCGGCGTGGATCGTGACGACAATACGATCGCAATAATCCGGCCAGGGCCTCGTCGATGGAGTTGTCGACGACCTCGAAAACCATGTGGTGCAGGCCGGTGCCGTCATCGGTGTCTCCGATGTACATTCCGGGGCGCTTCCGCACCGCTTCAAGCCCCTTTAAGACTTTGATTTTGCTTGAATCGTAGACGTCGTTCAATGGTCATGAAGCTGCCCGTCAGGAGAGGCGTGCATTATACCGGCCGGAGCTCCCTTGTTCCACGTGAAACACTCTATCTGGCTGGCCGAACAGGCTTATTTCCGGCGAGAGCGATGTGACGAGCAGTTGGCACTGAAGCTGGCGAACTTCGCCGACGAAGCTTGTCCAGATCGCGCGCGATCGAGCTCGGCAGCAGGGTCATCCAGGAGGAGCGTGGGCATGGTGCCGGTGAGCTCGCGAATGCAGGCTGAGCTGGGAGAGGGTCATTGCCGCCGCGACGAGCTTTTGCTGCCCCCGAGACAGGGTCTCGCGCGCAAGGCCACGCTCGAGGCGCACGACAATGTCGGCACGATGGGCGCCAACGTGCGTGACGCCGCGAGCTGCGTCGCGCTCGCGGTTGCGCTGCCAGGGCCGCGGCGAAGGTGGTATCGGCCGCCCACCCCTGTGAGTAGTGGAGCTCGACGTCCAGGTCTGCCAGGGATCGTATCGATTGAGCCCAGTACGGCTGAAGCTTGGCCATGAAGTCCCGGCGCAGCTGGGCGATTTGCTCCCCGAGTCGGATGAGCTCCGGGTCCCAGGCGGCGGCCTGATCTGGCAAGTGCCGCAGGGCCGTGTTGCGCTGCTTCAGCGCCCGCCCATAGCGGGACCACAAGTCGATGAAACCTGGTTCCACGTGGAACACTGCCCAGTCCAGCCATCGACGGCGGCGCTGGGCCCCCTCCTCGACGAGTTTGTGAGCACCGGGCTCGATCACCTGGACTGCAAAGGCACGAGACAGCTCCGCCAGCGACTGCACGAAAGCGCCGCCCACTTTCGCGGTGGTGCCCACTTTCCGGGACACCTCCACGCCAACCGGCACCGGCGGCGGACCCACGAGCCGGCCGAACACTCGCAGATGCGGCTCGCCACGACGGATCAGCCGCTCAGAATTGCGGGTTCGGAAAGAGCGGCCTCGGCCCAGCAGGAAAACGGCCTCGAGCAGGGATGTCTTGCCCGACGCGTTACTCCCCCAGATGAGGTTATGGCCCGGATGCAGCACGAGCTCCGCTTGCTTGAGGCAGCGGACATTCTCGACCGAAAGCTCCGCAAGACTCATCGGTCACACCGAGCGATGCGCATGAAGCGAAGGTATTCGCGCCTCCGTAGCGCGGGACAGGACTGCCGCAGCTGCGAGCCCGCCCACGCCCGAAATCAGAGCCGCATAGGCATCACGACGTAGCGCGCGTTCGTGGTGCCAGGCTGGCGGATCAGGCAGCTGCTGTTCGCATCAGTCAGCCCGATCTCGACCTTTTCGCCGTCGATCGCTGCCAACGCATCCAGCAGGTAGTTCACATTGAAGCCGACTCGAGCTCGTCGCCCTTGATAGGCCACCTCAATCTGATCCTCAGCTTCTTCCTGCTCCGGGTTGTGCGCCTGGATGGTCAGCAGGTCCGACTTCAGGATCAGGCGAACGCCGCGGTACTTCTCGTTCGAGAGGATGGCAGTTCGCTGCAGAGCCTGCCGAAGGACGTCTCGGTCTGCCTCGACTGGTCTTGCTGGGATTTGCCGGGATCACGCGCCCATATTCCGGGAAACGGCCGTCAATGAGCTTGGAAGTGAAGCGAATATCGCCGATCTGGGCTCGAACGTGGTTGGTTCCGACCGCCAGCTCCAGGTTTCCCTCGCCACCCAGAATGCGCTGCAGCTCGAGCACGCCCTTGCGAGGGACGATGACCTGCTGGGTGGTCTTGGCACTTGCGTCTCCAGCTCTGTCTCGCACAGCGCCAGGCGGTGCCCGTCTGTGGCGACCGCGCGGAGCGATTTGCCTTCGGTCTCGAGCAGCAGGCCGTTGAGGTAGTAGCGCACGTCCTGCTGCGCCATCGAGAAATGCGTCTTGTCGATGAGCCGCCGGAACTCTCCCTGGCTCACGGTGAGCGTCTGCTGCGCGTTGATTTCATCGACCAGCGGAAACTCCGCGGCTGGCAGCGTGGACAGCGTGAAGCGGCTCCTGCCGCCTTTGAGCGATACGCGGTCGCCTTCCGTTGTGAGCGTGACGCTCGTCTTCTCCGGCAGTGCCTTGAAAATGTCGAGCAGCTTGCGGCCGGGCACGGTCACGTCGCCTGCCATCTGTACGCTGACAGAGCTCGTTGCAACGAGCTCCACTTCGAGATCCGTGCCGGTGATGCTCAACTTGTCGTCCCGTGCCGAGAGCAGCACGTTCGCGAGCACGGGCATCGTCTGCCTTCGCTCCACAACTCCGATCACACTCTGCAGGGGCGTGAGGATGTCTTCGCGCGTCGCGGTGAGCTTCATGGATCTAACTTCTTTCTTTAGGATTTAAATCCTAATTGTTACTGCAATTAGAGCCTGTGAATTACGGTGACAACCGGACTTTTCGATGAGGATCAATACGTTGACCCGTCGTTTGGGTATCGAAACTACAGGGACGATATCTGCGATGACCTGTGCAACTCCTGTGCGTAACTTTATCCCCAACTTCATCCACAGGAAATGAACAAGCAAGTGCACAGGGATCTCCACAGCTTACCCCGGATCATCCGGCCAGTGTTCGCAACAGGTTCGAGTAGTCCTCGGCCATGCGCTGCTCTTCGCCGCGAAGTTCCTTGATGCGCTTGCAGGCGTGCATCACGGTGGTGTGATCGCGCCCGCCGAACGCGTCGCCAATCTCCGGAAGACTGTGGCTCGTCAATTCCTTCGCGAGTGCCATCGCCACCTGCCGCGGACGCGCGACCGAACGGCTGCGTCGCTTCGACAGCAGATCTGCCACGCGCACTTTGAAGTAGTCGGCAACAGTCTTCTGGATGTTCTCGATGGTGACCAGCTTTGCCTGCAGCGACAGCAGGTCTTTCAGCGCTTCGCGCGTGAAATCCATCGTGATGGGGTGGCCCGTGAAGCGCGAATTCGCGATCACCCGGCGCAACGCGCCTTCCAGCTCGCGCACGTTCGAGCGAATGCGCTTGCGCGATGAAGAACGCCACTTCTTCTGGCAACGCCACGCCGGCGGCCTGTGCCTTAGTCATGAGAATGGCCACGCACGTCTCGAGCTCCGGAGGCTCGACGGCCACCGTGAGACCCCAGCCGAAGCGCGATTTCAATCGCTCTTCCAGGCCGTCCACTTCTTTCGGATAGCGGTCGCAGGTGAGGATGACCTGGTGCTGGCCTTCCAGCAGCGCGTTGAACGTGTGGAAGAACTCTTCCTGTGAGCGATCCTTGCCGGCAAAGAACTGAATGTCGTCGATCAGCAGCGCATCGAGCGAGCGGTACGCCGTCTTGAACTCGTTGATGCTGTTGTGCTGGAGCGCGCTCACCATGTCGCTGACGAAGCGCTCCGAATGAACATAAGCCACACGCGCGTCGGGATCGCGCTCCTTGATCATGTGCGCAATGGCATGCATGAGATGGGTCTTGCCGAGGCCGACCCCGCCGTACAGGAAAAGCGGGTTGTAGGCGTGGCCGGGATTTTCGGCCACCTGGTAGGCCGCGGCCTCGCGCGAGCTGGTTGCTCTTACCCTCGACGAAACTGGCGAAGGTGAAGTCGGGGTTGATGCGCGCGCCGATGACCATGCCATCGGTACGGCGCGCCTTGGTGGGCGGCAGCACCGGGGCAATGGTGCTGGAGGTCACGGCATTGCCGTTCCGGGCGCCCACTTCGACGGTGACAATGGGCACATCGCCATTGCCGCCCTCCCGCAGCAGTTCCCCGATTCGCTCGAGCAGGTTGGCGTTGATCCAGTCCACGGCGAACCGGTTCGGGGCCAATAGCTTCAGGGCGCCGGCACGTTCTACGGCCTGCAGGGGGCGAACCCAGGTATTGAACTGTTGCTCGGGCAGCTCCGCTTCAAGCGCGCGCACACAACGGGTCCAGAGCGACGCTTCCACGAGCAAGGGTCTCCCGCGAGGGCTCTTTTATGAGCGGAGGTGAGAAAGGGGGTGCGGAGTCTATACCGACAGACGCGCTTCCTGAAGGATTCCGTGTTGACACGTTCAGGGGCCGTGCTTACCCTTGCCGACCTTTTCCGCCGGCCATTCCCGGAGCCTTTCAGACCATGAGCCGTACGTATCAACCAAGCAAGCTGCGCCGCGCGCGCACGCATGGCTTCCGCGCGCGCATGGCCACGGCGAACGGACGCAAGGTGCTGAGCCGCCGCCGTTCCAAGGGCCGTCGCAAGCTCTGTCCATAAACAGAAGCTCCCGCCCGCGCAATCGGGCGTGGATACTCGGGCCCTGTTCATTGTGGGCTAGGCCATTGAATACTGGCCGTGAGCAACCGGGGCGACTCGCTCTTCCCGCGCAACGGCGCTTGCGGCGGAAGCCCGAGTTCGAAGCTGTACACGCGCGCGGCCGGCGCATGGGGAACGGGTTCTTCGCCGTGACTGCGCGCTTCAACGATGAGGGGCATCCGCGTCTGGGCATGGCCGTGGCGTCGAAGCTTGCCGGCGGCTCCGTCCAGCGCAACCGCATTCGTCGCGTCGTGCGCGAATCCTTCCGCCTGCATCAGCATGAGCTGCCCGCGGTAGATCTCGTGGTGAGCGCGCGGCCACGCACGCGTGGCGCCGCCAACAGCGAGTTGCGAGCGGCCGTCGAAGAGCTCTGGGGCAAGGTGAGGCAGCAATGCGTTTCTTCGCGCGGCTCCTGATCCGCATTTACCAGCTCACGCTGAGTCCGTGGCTGGGGCGCAGCTGCCGTTTCTATCCCACGTGCTCGAATTACGCGCTGGAGGCCATCGAGTCTCACGGCGTGTGGCGCGGGGGCTGGCTCACGTTGCGTCGGCTCGGCCGGTGCCATCCCTTTCATCCCGGCGGCTTCGATCCGCCTCCGTGCGCCGTTCACGGGCACACCCACGGGCGGTAATTCATTCGATGATCAACAATCCTCGCGTGTTCCTGTACATCCTGCTGATCCTGGCGGGATGGCTCAATTACGAGGCCTGGGTGCGCGACTACTCGTTGCCTTCCGCCGCGGCCACGGCGGCACAGGGCGCAGCGCCCGCCGCGCCGGCCCGGGATATCGGTGCCGCCATTCCGAAGGCGGCAGCGCCGGCGGCTGCAGACTCATCCAGTACGGCTACTACTGGCGGCACGTCCACGGTGCCCGCGCCCGCCACCGGCACAGCGCCTGTGAGCGGCTCCACCGCCGTTGAAGTGCCGGCCACGTCCGGCAACGTGCCCATCCATGTCGTCACGGACGTGCTCGACATCGACATCGACCCGATAGGCGGCACCATTCGGCGCGCAGATGCTGGTCAAGTACGCGACGAAAAAGGGACAGGCGCAGCGCGTGCGGCTCATGAACACCGATGACGCCACGCGTTATCTGCTGCAGACGGGCCTCACCGGGCCCGACACTGGTGCGCGCCCCACGCACGTCGCGCAGTTCACCAGCGCGAAGACGGAATACACGCTCGATGGCGCCTCGGAGCTGCGTGTGCCGCTCACGTGGACAGATGGCAAAGGCGTCACGGTCACGAAGACCTTCATCTTCAAGCCCGGCCAGTACCGCATCGATCTCGTTTACGATGTCGAGAATCGTTCCGGCGCCGCCTGGCAGGCCGCGCCCTACGCGCAGATCCAGCGCCGCGACCCGGTCACGAAACGTTCCATTTTCACAACCAACGTGGAGAACCTGTCCTTCCACGGGCCGGCCATCCGCGACGGCGTCAAATACCGCAAGCTGAAGATCGACAGCGAAGACGACCGCAATCTCTCCGTCGACGTGAGCAGCGGCGGCTGGATCGCCGCGCTTCAGCATCATTTCGTGAGCGCGGTCGTGCCGCCGCGACGAATTCGCAGTACCACTTCTCGCTCAAGGCCGATGGCCCGGAATACGTGCTGACGGCGGCGGGCCCGCTGAGCGTCGGTGGCGGACGGGCAGAAAGCGTCAGTTCGGCCAGCGGCTGTTCGTGGGGCCGAAGCTGCAGGCGCAGCTCGACGACACCGGCACCGGAGCTCGACCGCGTGGCCGACTACGGCGTGCTCACGCTGCTTTCGAAGCCGCTGTTCTGGCTGCTGGACAAGGTGCATTCCCTGTTCAGCAACTGGGGCGTGGCGATCATCGTCGTCACCTTCCTGTTGAAGCTCGCCTTCTACCCGCTGTCGGAAACGAGCGGGCGCTCGATGGCGAAAATGAAGGTGCTGCGGCCCGCGCATGAAGGCGCTCCAGGAGACCTACAAGGACGATCGCGAGAAGCTCGGCCGCGCGATGATGGATCTCTACAAGCGCGAGAAGGTGAACCCGGTCGCCGGCTGCCTGCCGATGATCATCCAGATCCCGGTGTTCCTCGCGTTCTACTGGGTGCTGCTCGAGAGCGTGGAGATGCGCCAGGCGCCGTTCGTCGGCTGGCTCAACGATCTGTCCTCGCGAGATCCGTTCTTCGTCCTGCCCGCCATCATGGCGGCGGCGATGTTCGGGCAGTACAAGCTGCAGGGCACGCCTTCGCCGGATCCGGTGCAGGCGAAGGTGTTCATGGTGATGCCGTTCGCCATGTCTGTGATGTTCGCGTTCTTCCCTGCGGGGCTGGTGCTCTATTGGGTGACGAACACGCTGTTGTCCATCGCGCAGCAGTGGAACATCAATCGGCGGATTGAGAAGGCTCGAGCCAAGAAGACCTGAACGCATCGCAGGCAGCGGGTCACTCGATGCCTCTTCGAGTGACCCGCCGCGTTTGGCTCTGCGGCTTCCTTCTCGTCTCGCTTCGCCGTAGCCTCTGGTTAGAGGCGGGATGACATGACACGCACCGACACCATTGTGGCCGCGGCAACGCCGCCAGGGCGCGGCGAGCGTGGGCATCGTGCGCGTCTCGGGGCCCAAGACACCGGAGATTGCCGCGGTGATTCTGGGCGAGCTGCCGCAGCCGCGGCACGCGACCTTTGTTCGCGTTTCTCGACAGCCAGCAGCAACCTATCGATGCGGGCATGGCGCTGTTCTTTCCGGCTCCTCATTCCTATACGGGCGAGCACGTCCTGGAGCTGCAGGGCCACGGCGGGCCTGTTGTTGTCGAGGCCGTCGTGGCGCGCGGTGCTGGAGCTCGGCGCGCGTCGCGCGCTGCCGGGCGAGTTCACGCAGCGCGCGTTCCTCAACGACAAGCTCGATCTTGCGCAGGCCGAGGCCATCGCAGACCTCATCGACGCCGGCTCGCGCGAGGCCGCCCGCGCCGCCGATGCGCTCGCTGCAGGGCGAGTTCTCGGCGATGGTCCAGGGGCTCACGGAAGCCGTGATCGAGCTGCGCACCTACGTCGAGGCCGCCATCGATTTTCCGGAGGAGGAGATCGACTTTCTCGCGGACCAGCAGCTCGAAGCCAGGCTCGTCGGCGGTGCGCGATCATTTCGATGCGGTCGAGCAGAGCGCTCGACAGGGGCGGCTGCTGCGCGAGGGCATGACGGTGGTCATCGCCGGCCGCCCCAACGCCGGCAAGTCGAGCCTGCTCAACCGGCTCGCCGGTTACGATGCTGCCATCGTCACGCCAATTCCAGGCACCACGCGCGACATTCTGCGCGAGCGCATCGACATCGACGGCATGCCGCTGCACGTGCTCGACACGGCCGGCCTGCGCGACAGTGCCGACGTGGTTGAGTCGGAAGGCATTCGGCGCGCGGAAGTGGAGTTCGCTCGCGCGGATCGCGTGCTGTTCGTGATCGACGCGTCGACGGACTTCGCCGCGACGGCCTACTTCGGAAGAAAAGAGGCGACTGCCGCCGGATGTGCCGGTCACCCTCGTCTTCAACAAGTGCGACCAGGCCGTCGGCATCCCCGTCTGCCGATACCATCACCGGCCCGCCGCGAGTCATGCTCTCAGCGTTGACGGGCGACGGTCTGGACCTGCTCCGCGCCCATCTCAAGCACGCCATGGGCTTTCACACCGCCGAGTCCGGCACCGTCTCCGCGCGCCAGCGCCACCTCGATGCACTCGTTCGCGCCCGCGCTCACGTGGAAGAAGGCGCGCGGCAGCTGAACGAACGCCGCGCCGGCGAGCTGTTCGCCGAGGAGCTGCGCGCCGCCCAGCACGACCTCGGCGAGATCACCGGGGAGTTCACCACCGACGATCTGCTCGGCCGAATCTTCTCCAGCTTCTGCATCGGCAAGTAGACCGGGTCGCGTAGACTCGCCCGATGGCGACGTTGAGCTGGGTCGGCCGGGACGCGGTGGTCGATCATCATGAGCACGTGGAGTTGCGCCCGCTGCGCGAGGTGCCGGAGCTGGCGTGCGCAGATGCGAGCAGCGGCAACCTCATCATCCAGGGCGACAATCTGCTTGCGCTGAAGTCGCTGCTGCCGGAGTACGCCGGCAAGGTGAAGTGCCTCTACATCGACCCGCCCTACAACACGGGCATCAACGGTTGGGTTTACAACGACAGCGTCGATAGCCCGGCCATGCAAGAGTGGCTGGGCAAAGTTATCGGTGCCCCTGGTCGGCGCGACACGGCCCGCAACAGCGCAAACGGTATGGCGAGTGATGGTATCAGCGGACCGGCGCGCGGGCTGCCGGAGATGGACCGCCGCGACCGCTGGCTCTCGATGATGTATCCGCGGCTGCGCCTGTCGAAGGATCTGCTGAGCCCGGACGGCTTGCTCGCCGTCTCCATCGACGATCGCGAAGTCAGCGTGCTCGGCGTACTGCTGGATGAGATTTTCGGCGCCCGCAATCGCCTGGCCTGCGCCCCCTGGCTCGCCGAGCCGAGCGGCGGCAAGGAAAAAACCGGCCTGCGCGCCGGCCACGAATACATGCTCATCTACCACAATGGCGACGACACCAGCATCTCGCGCGACACGCGCTCCGCAGGCCCGCTGAACCTGAAAGACCGCTGGGGCAGTTACCGCAAGGGGCGCGAGCTCACCAAATGGGGCGGCATCTCGCTGCGAGCAGACCGCCCCGGCCAGTGGTATCCGATGCGCACGCCCGACGGCATCGAGGTCTGGCCGATCCGCAACGATGGTGCGGAAGGCCACTGGCGCTGGGGAAAGGAGCACTCCATGCGCCTCATCCTCGAAGACCCGCAACGTGCTCACTGGGAGTTGCGCGCGTTCGACGAAGGTGTCACGTGGAACGGCCAGCGCGAACGCTGGGTGCCCTATGAAAAAATCCGCGAGACGTCGAAGTCCGTCGGCTGGAGCACCTGGCTCGACCGCCACGGCTTCAACGCCGACGCCACGCGCGAGCTGAAGGAGATTCTCGGCCGCAAGGCGTTCGACACGCCGAAACCGGTGGCGCTCATCCGCTGGCTGGTGTCACTGCACGCGGATAGCGACGGGCTGGTGGTCGATACCTTTGCCGGCTCGGGCACCACGGCCCAGGCCGTGCTCGACCTCAATCGCGACGATGGCGGGCGGCGCCGCTTCATCCTCATCGAGATGGAGCGACAGATCGCGCGCGACATCACGGCAGAGCGCGTCCGGCGCGTAATCCAGGGCTACACGAACGCCAAAGGCGAACCGGTGCCAGGCCTTGGCAGTGGCTTTCGCTACTTCGAGGTGGAATCGCCCGCCGCGCCGTGACCGCACTGGAATCGGCCCGTTACCGACTTTGTGACCGCCGCCGCCCAGGCTGCACAGGTCGTAAAAGCGGATGCCGGCCATGCCTCAAGACACCTCGGGTACTGCTCCCCTCAAGCTCGTCATCTGCGGTGGCGGTCCCGCCGCGATCATGCTGCTGCAGAGCTTGAAGCAGCGCGCGCGCCAGACCATCGACGTCACCATTCTCGAGCCGCGCTCACGCCTCGGCGTTGGCGTGGCTTACTCCACGGGTTGCCCCACGCACTTGCTGAACTCGCGTGCGTGCAACATGTCCGTGACGGACGACGCGGACGACTTTGTTCGCTGGCTGAAGACCGAGCGCCCGCGCCGCGTTTTCAACTGGACCCGTGAAGACTTCGCGGCCCGCTCGTATTTCGCGGATTACCTGCAGACACGGCTCGCGGACATCCGTACCGCGTCGAATCTGCGCGTTTCCTGGCCGCATTCCAGTGCGGATTCCATCGCCGCGCACGGCCGCGGCTGGGAAGTGATTCCCGCGCATGGCGACCCCGTCTTCGCCGACGTGGTGATTCTGGCAACGGGCAACGAGCCGCCGCGCGCGCTCGGCTCGAACCTGCCGCCCCCCGTGCAGCGCCTGATCGTCGAAGACCCGTGGGATGTCGAGCAGAAAGCCGAGATCCCCACCGACGCTACGGTTCTGCTCGCAGGCACCAGCCTCACCGCCGTGGACATCGTCACGGAGCTGCTCCACAACGGGCATACCGGCCAGATCATCGCGGTGTCCCGCCGAGGGCTGCTGCCGCGCTCGCATGGCCCCATTGCCGCCGCTTCCTGCGCCACGTCCGCCCGTTCTGGGACGTACATCGGCATCGCCTTGCGCCGCGCGTGCATGGAAAGATCGAGCGCGCGATCGCCGGCGGCCAACTGAAGATCGTGCGCGGTCGCATCGACGCCATCGAACAGCAGCCCGCACGTGACGGCCTGCGCGTCAGCATTCGTCATGGCCACGGCACCCGGACCCTCGACGTGGCGCGCGTCGTCAACTGCACCGGGCCCGAGGCGCACCCGGGCCGCACGTCGAATCCGCTGTTGCAGGGGTTGATCGGCGACAACGTCGGCCACTGCGACTCGCTCGGCCTGGGGCTGGCGGTGGACTCGGAATCTCGCGTGATCGGCGCCAACGGCGCGGCGCACTCCTCCCTGTTCGCAGTAGGCTCGCTCACCCGCGGCACGCGCTGGGAAGTGACTGCGATTCCCGAGATTCGCGAGCAGGCGAACGGCGTCATCCGCCGCCTTCTGCACCATCACGCGGGACAGCCGACTTCGGCGTCGCACGCGGAAGCGGTTACCATCGCGCCATGGGCCGCCGGGTTGCAGTTCCAGAGCACGTCCGTCTCGCGCTAGAGGCATTCCTTGGCGAGGGGGTGCGGCACGTCGTCATCGTCGAGCGCTCGCTGTTCGCCCGCCTGCATCTTCGAATCAAGGCGACGACGCGGCGCCGGCGCATCTATCTGGTGGATGACGCGGAGAAGTTCTTCGCCGACCCGAAGCTCATGCTCCACGAGTACTGCCACGTCCTGAAGCAGTGGGAGCCAGGGCACTTGACTGCCGTGCGTTACGTCACCGAGTGCCTGCGACGCGGCTACTGGGACAACCGCTTCGAGATCGAGGCGCGCGAGTTCGCCACAGACAACCTCTACCGCTTCCGCGCATTGCTCACGCGCGGCATCTAGCCGAGTAACGCCTCGCGGTGGTACAGCCGCCCCGCCACCGCGGCGAGCGCGAGGCCGAGCCCCAGCGTCACGCCCACGGACAGCGCCACGTGAATCAGCGGCATCGCCTCGTCCCGCAGCAGGCTCGTGATCAGGAAATGCTGGCCGAGCGACGGTATCGCCATGAGCGCGAGCGTCGGCTGCAGCCCAAGCGCTGCCGCGAACACCAGCGGCAGCGTCGGCACCAGCAGCACGAGGCCCAGGTAGGTCTGCGCCTCGCGATAGCTGCGCGTGTAGGCCGCAACGATGGTCATGAGCGACGCGCCCAGCGGCACCAGCGGCAGGGTGACGAGGATGACCTTGAGCGCCGTCAGCGGGCCGAAGTTCACGCTCATGCCGAAACTCTCCAGACCCACGAAGCGCAGCAGAAAGGCCAGCGCGGTCACGGTGAGCGCCAGCGACAGCGCCATGTAGGCGCAGGTCGCGAGGATCTTGCCGTAGATCAGGTGCTCGCGCCGCACGGGCACCGTGAGCAGCGGCTCCAGCGAGCCGCGCTCGCGCTCGCCGGCCGTGGCGTCGATGGCGAGGTACATGCCGCCCATCAGCATGCGTCAGCAGAATGAGGTAGCTCATCGTGCCGAGCGCCAGCACCGAGCGGCTGGCGGGCGTTGAAACATCGACGTCCTGCACGGCGACGGGCGCCAGCACCAGCGGATCGACGCCCGCGCGCCAGCAGGCGCAGCCGCGCGATGCTGCGAGCTGTACTGCGGCGAGAATGCCTTTCGTACGCTGCACGTCGCGCTCGACGAACCGCTCCGAGGCGTCCGAGTACAACGCAGCGGCGCCGGGCTGCGCCGAGGTGAACTGCGCGCCGAAGTCTGTCCGGGATCATCAGCACGAGCTTGTGCCGCCGTTCGCTGGACTGCCTTGCGCGCGTCGGCGTCGTCATACGTGACGCGGCTGCACCGCTGATGCCGTACTCGACGAGCTTGCTGATGCAGGTTCGGCGCGCGCTCGGCGTGCGACACAGCGAGCTGCAGCGGCTTGTCGTCGCTGCGTGTCGCCGCGCTGGATCATCAGCGCCAGCGGCCCAGCGAACAGCAGCGGCGCCGAACAGCGGCCCGAAGACGCAGCGCGGAGAACAGCGTGCGCCGGTCGCGCAGGTTCTCGCGGAACTCCTTGCGCGAAGACGGTGAGGATGGCGCGCACGACTGCAGCCCCTCGCCGCGTGCCGATCAGCTGCACGAAGGCATCCTCGAGATCGCTGTGCCCGGTGCGCTCGCGGATCGCGTCCGGCGTGCCCGCGGCGACCACCGCGCCGTGGGCGATGACGACGACCTCGTCGCACAGCGCCGCCACCTCCTGCATCACGTGGCTCGAGAACAGCACGCAGTGGCCCTCGTCGCGCAGCTTCAGGAGCAGGTCGCGCAGGTCGCGCACCGCCATCACGTCCAGGCCGTTGGTGGGCTCATCGAGCAGCACGTTGCGCGGGCGGTGCACCAGCGCGCGGGCCAGCGCGGTCTTCATGCGCTGGCCCTGCGAGAAGCCCTTCGGCCGCGGCGCGTCGGCGAAGTCCTGCATGTCCAGCAGCTCGATGAGCTCGTCGGCGCGCGCGCTGCGCCGGTCGCGCGCGCGAGGCCGTGCAGCGCGCCGAAGTAGAGGATGTTCTCGCGCGCGGTAAGATGCGGGATAGAGGCCCGCCGAATGCGGCAGCACGCCGATGCGCCGCCGCGCTTCGAGCGGGGCGCGCACGACGCTCGTGCCGTCGATGAGCGCATCGCCTGCGTCCGGCGCGAGCACGGTGTAGAGCATGCGCAGCGTGGTGGACTTGCCGGCGCCGTTCGGGCCGAGCAGGCCGGTGATGCGGCCATCTGCGCGCGCGGAGGCTCACGTCGCGCACCGCCGTGACGGCGCCGAAGCGCTTGGAGAGATTGCTGGCTTCGATCACGCTCGGCCTCTCATGGCGGCGGGCCGGCGAGTGTGGTGAAGAACGGCATGGGTTTCGCGCGTGCTGGTGCACGAGGTGTCGAGCCCGACCACGGTGCCCAGCGCTCGAGGAAGTCCGCCATCACGCGGTCCATGCAGGGCGCGCCGAGCTGGCCGTGGCCGAGGTCGGCGCAGCACCAGATGAAGCTGCGCGTGAAGCCCGCTGCTGCGTTCGCTCGGCGTACGCGGCCGGCGTGACCGGATCGTCGCTGCCGGACAGCAGCAGCACCGGCACGTCGGACTCGAGCGGCGCGTGCAGGTCCGCATCGATGGGCCCGCGCGGCCAGACATTGCAAACGCTCTGCAGCGCATCGAGCTGCGCGGTGCCCATGAAGGTGCCTGCAGCTCTGCGCGGTCGATGTTCTCGGGCTTGTAGAACGGCACGTCCTCCGTGCAGACCACGGTGTTGTGCATGCCGTACGCAATCACGTCCCCGAGCTTGCGAACCGTCAGCAGGAACTGGGCCGCGAGCGGCGCGAAGTCGCCTGCGCGCTGCGCGAGATGCAGCAGCCAGCGGCAGCAGCGCGGCCTGCTCGGAGTTGTAAGTCGGCGAGCCGCAGCACCACCGCCAGGTGAGGCACGCCGAACTCGACTGAGTGCGGCGCGCCGGTGGTCGGATCGGAAAGGCTGACGGCCACGGGTTTCGCTTGCGAGCGACGTCGCGCAAGCGCCCGGTACGTCTCCGCCGGATCGCCGAAGCGCTTGTTGCAGGCGGCGTCGCGGGCGCAGCGCGCGAACACGCTCTGAAGCGCGTTCTCGGCGTCGAGCGCGATGGCGGGGCCGAGGGCCTGCTCGGGCGCGCACCACGCCATCGAGGATCACCGCGCGCGCTCGTTGCGGAAAGCGCCGCAGGTAGTGCTGCGCGACGCGCGTGCCGTAGGAGCCGCCGTAGAGGTTGATGCGCTCATAGCCGAGCGCCGCGCGCACCCGCTCGAGGTCCTGTACGGCAACGCTCGTCGTGTAGTAGGCGACGTCCGCGTGCTTGCTCAAGCGTTTCGAGGCAACGCTGGTTCGTCTGCGAGCAGCGTCGTCGTCGGAGGCGCTCATGAGCTCCTCGTCATCGATGGCGCAGTTCAGCGGGTTCGAGTTGCCGGTGCCGCGCTGGTCGACGAGCACGATGTCGCGATCGCGATGAATGCGCGCGAAGGCGGGCGCGGCGTTCGGCATAGAGCGTGGTTGCGCCCATGCCCGGGCCGCCGGCCAGCAGGAACAGCGGGTCGGGTTGCCTTGCGGCGGTTGATGGCCGGCACGCGCGCGACGTGCAGCTTGATGTGCCGCTCATGCGGCGTTGCGGGATTCTCCGGCACGTCGAAGTCCGTGCATTCGGCCGTGCAGACGGTGATGCCTGCCAGATGTTCGATCTGGCAGGGCGCGAACGTCAGCGCAGCTCGGCCGGCGCCGCGGTGGCCCGGGCGGCGCCGGAATCGGCGCGGGCGACGGCCGCTGCTGCGGCGAAGCTCGCCGCCAGTGCGATGCCCAGCGTCAGGGCGCGAATGGCGTTTCCGGTCATGGAGGTGTTCAAGCGGGGCGGAAGCCTAATGCAATGATGCCGCTGAAAGGTGCGACATATCCCCCGTTCCGATGAACGCCCGTGGTCGTGGCGCGGAACGCCGTTTGGCGGGCCCGAACCCGGCCCCTACAATACGCAGCCTTTCGTCCTGACCAGGTTCATGAGCCATGCGCTTCGCGCGCTCTTTCGAGGTCATCGTCGTCGGCGGCGGCCA
Organism: uncultured Gammaproteobacteria bacterium; assembly: GCA_963837755.1. Classification (GTDB taxonomy): domain Bacteria; phylum Pseudomonadota; class Gammaproteobacteria; order Steroidobacterales; family Steroidobacteraceae; genus JADGHX01. The sequence goes on from CAWIOP010000001.1 coordinate 932,782, forward strand.
CGCCGGCACCGAGGCGGCGCTCGCGGCCGCGCGCATGGGCGCGCACACGCTGCTGCTCACCCAGAGCATCGAGACGCTCGGGCAGATGAGCTGCAATCCGGCCATCGGCGGCATCGGCAAGGGCCACCTGGTGCGCGAGATCGACGCGCTGGGCGGCGCCATGGCGCGCGCCACGGATCGCGCCGGCATCCAGTTCCGCACCCTGAACGCCAGCAAGGGACCGGCGGTGCGCGCCACCCGCGCCCAGGCCGACCGCCAGCTCTACAAGCAGGCCATCCGCTCCATGCTCGAGAACCAGCCGAACCTCGCGCTGTTCCAGCAGGAGGTGGCGGACCTGGTGGTCGAAGGCGACCGGGTGCGCGGCGTCGTCACCGTCATCCGGCATCGCGTTCGAAGCGCCCGCCGTGGTGCTCACGGTGGGCACGTTCCTCGGCGGCCGCATCCACGTGGGCCTCGACAACTACCAGGGCGGCCGCGCCGGCGATCCGCCGTCGAACCGGCTCGCCGCCCGGCTGCGCGAGCTGCCGTTTCGCGTCGGCGCGGCTGAAGACCGGCACGCCGCCGCGCATCGACGGCCGCACGCATCGACTTTTCCGTGATGGCCCGGCAGCCCGGCGATACGCCCGCTCCGGTGTTTTCGTTCCTTGGGCGCGCCAGTGAGCATCCGCAGCAGATAGATTGTCTCATCACGCAGACAAATGAGCGCACGCACGAGATCATCCGGGCGGCGACCGACCGCTCGCCGATGTTCACCGGCGTGATCGAGGGGGTGGGTCCGCGCTACTGCCCCTCCGTCGAAGACAAGGTGGTGCGCTTCGCGGACAAGGCCTCGCACCAGATCTTCGTCGAGCCCGAAGGGCTCGAGCACGCACGAGGTCTACCCGAACGGCATCTCCACCAGCCTGCCGTTCGACGTGCAGTGCGAGTTCGTGCGCACCATCCGCGGGTTCGAGAACGCGCACCTCACGCGGCCCGGCTACGCCATCGAGTACGACTTCTTCGATCCGCGCGACCTGCGCGCATCGCTCGAGACGAAGTTCATCGGCGGGCCTGTACTTCGCCGGCCAGATCAACGGCACCACCGGCTATGAAGAGGCCGCGGCCCAGGGCCTGGTCGCCGGCATCAACGCCGCGCTCGCAGGTGAAGGGCCGCGAGGCCTGGGTGCCCAAGCGCAGCGAAGGCCTACCTCGGCGTGCTCGTCGACGACCTGGTCACGCGCGGCACGCGCGAGCCGTACCGCATGTTCACGAGCCGCGCCGAGCATCGCCTGCTGCTGCGCGAGGACAACGCCGACCTGCGCCTGACCCCGCGTCGGGCGCGAGCTGGGGCTCGTGGACGACGAGCGCTGGGCGTTCTTCGAGAGCCAAGCAGGCAGCTGTCGGACGCGCGAAGTCGCGCGGCTCGACGCGCACGCGCGTGCATCCCGCCGAACGTGCCGGCCGAGTGGCAGCAGCGCGGTGCTCGAAGGCGCCGCTCGGCCGGGACAGCTCAGCGCTTCGAACTGCTGCGCGGCCCGGAGGTCGGCTACGACGGCGCTGCTGCGAAGTGGTCGGCGCGCCGGCTGGTGATGACGGTCCGCGACTGCGGTACGACGAGCGCCTCGCCGGCGCAGATGCGCGCGCAGGTCGAGGTGCGCGCGAAGTACGCCGGCTACATCGAGCGGCAGCAGGACGAGATCGAGCGTCAGCGGCGCAACGAGGAGACTGCGCTGCCGGCGGATCTCGACTACGCGAGCCATCGCGGGCCTTTCGCACGAAGTGCGCCAGAAGCTCGCGGAAGTTCAGCCCGGCACGGTGGGCCAGGCCGCGCGCGTGCCGGGCGTGACGCCCGCGGCGGTGTCGATCCTGCTGGTGCATCTCAAGAAGCGCAGCCTCGCCGGCCGCGAGCCGTGTCGCATGAAGGGCTTCATCGAAGCAGCTCGCGGACGTCTGGGCAACGCAACGACTCGCTGGTGTGCGTGGGGCTCGATCCGGAGATCGAGCGCCTGCCGCGCCTCGATTGCCGGGGAGGCCTCGCCGATCTTCCAGTTCAACAAGGCGATCATCGACGCCACGGCGACCTGGTGTGCGCCTACAAGCCGCAGTTCGCGCACTACGCAGCCTACGAAGCAGAAGACCAGCTCGAGCGCACCATCGACTACATCCACCGCACCTATCCGCACGTGCCGGTGATTCTCGACTCCAAGCGCGGCGACGTGGGCAACACCGCGGAGCGTTACGCCATCGAAGCGTTCGAGCGCTACAAAGCGGATGCCGTCACGGTGAACCCGTATCTCGGCGGCGATTCGCTGGAGCCGTTCCTCAGGCATGAGGACAAGGGCGTCATCATTCTCTGCCGCACGTCGAACCCCGGCGCGCGGGACGTTCAGGATCTGCAGGTTGGCGCGGCGGCAGGCTCGCGCAAGGTGTATCACGTCATCGCCGAGCTCGCCGCGCAGAAGTGGAATTCGCGCGGCAACTGCATGCTCGTGGTGGGCGCAACGTATCCGCGCGAGCTCGCCGAGATTCGCGAGATTGTCGGCGACATGCCATTGCTCGTTCCGGGCGTCGGCGCGCAGGGCGGCGATGTGGTGCAGGCCGTGCAGAACGGCCGCACCGCAATCCGGCACTGGCCTCGTCATCAGCTCGTCCCGCGCCATCCTCTACGCTTCCGCCGGCGAGGACTTCGCCAACGCGGCGCGCGCCGCCACCACTTCACTGCGCGATCAGATCAACGCCGCGCGTCGTTAGCAGCTCGCTGCTACGCACACTTCGCGGACCTGCATTTCTAAGTGATTCCAACAAGAATCGCTAAAGCCCCGAGTCCCGTCGAGCGCGCACCCTGCGCGCATGAAAGTACGAGACATCCTGGCGATGCTTCGCGCGGACGGTTGGTATATGGTTGCCACCCGCGGCAGCCATCGCCAGTTCAAGCATCCGACTCTCTGCGGACGTGTGACGATAGCCGGAAGGCTTAACGATGAGCTTGCCCGTGGCACATTGAAAAGCGTCTTCAAGCAAGCGGGCTGGAAGAAGTGAAAACCACCATGCGATACGCAGTAGTGTTTGAAAAAGCAGAGCGCAACTATTCGGCCTACGTGCCGGATCTGCCGGGTTGCATCGCCAGCGGGTCTACGCTGGCGGAAACCGAGCGCGGCATTCGTGAGGCGATGGTGTCGCATCTCGAAGGCATGCGCGAAGACGGCACGCCGTTTCCTCGAGCGGAAAGCACGGTCCACTACGTCGAAGTGGCGGCTTAGCCTGCGCGCGGCTCGCGTCAGCGCGCTGAAAGGCCGCGTGTTTCGCGCGGCCGGGTTCTGCGTCGCCGCGGCCTCCACACTGGCTCTCGTGGCCGCGTGCTCCGGCGGCAGCGGGCCGGGAGCGGCGTCGACGAGCGCGTCTCAGGAAAACATTCTGTTGCGCGGGAACGGGCCCGACCCGGATTCGCTCGACCCGCAGCGGCGCGCGGTCCATCGAGTCGCAAACCATCCTGCGCGACCTGTGCGAAGGGCTCACTACGCTGGCGAAGGATGCGAGTCCGGCGCCGGGCGTCGCCAAGGAATGGAGCGTCAGCGCCGACGGCAAGACCTACACGTTCCTGTTGCGCGCGCAAGCGCGCTGGTCGAACGGCGACAAGGTCGTCGCGGAGGATTTCGTCGCCGGGCTTCGGCGCCTCGTAGACCCCGCCACGGCTTCGCAGTACGCGCAGATCATCGACATCGTCGCAAATGCCGGCGACATCATCGGCCGGAAGAAGAAGCCGGAAGAGCTGGGCGTAGCGGCGCCAGAGGAAGGCACGGTTGTCATCCAGCTATCGGCGCCGGCGCCGTATCTGCCGGGCTGCTGGCACACCCCAGCACGTGCCCGGTGCATCGGGCCACGCTTGCGGCACATGCCAATGAGATTGCGAAACCGGGCGTCATGGTGTCGAACGGCGCGTTCGTGCTGAAGGAATGGGTGCCAGGGCTGCACGTGCTGGCCGTGCGCAATCCTTATTACTGGAACGACGTCGCCACGCATCTCGCCGGCGTGAAGTACCTGCAGATCGCAGACGAGAACGCGGAGCTCACTCGCTATCGCGCCGGTGAACTGCACGTCACCGCAGTCGTGCCGCGCGGCCAGTTCGACTGGATCAAGCAGAACCTCGCCGCCGCAGCTGCACGTGAGCCCGCAGCTCAACACGTACTACTACGGCTTCAACCTCGCCGCGCGCCCTTCCAGAACAACCGCAGCTGCGGCGCGCGCTGTCGCTGGCGATCGATCGCGAGCGGCTGGCGCAGGCCGTGCTGAAAGTGGGTGAGGTGCCGGCGTATGGCTGGGTGCCGCCGGGCGTGTACGACTACAGCGTCGCAGTCGTTCGACTATGCGGCCGCCCCATGGCAGCAGCGCATCGCCGAAGCGCGCAAGCTGCTATGCGGAAGCCGGCTTCTCCGCATCGAAGCCGCTGCGCTTCGAGCTGCGCTACAACTCCGGCGAAGTGCACGACCAAGCCTCGCCGTCGCCATCAGCTCCATGTGGAAAGAGGCGCTGGGCGCCGAGGTGCAGGCTCACGGCAGTCGAGTTCAAATCCCTGCTGCAGGACATCGATCGCGGTGATGTGGAGATGTTCCGCTCCAGCTGGGTCGGCGACTACAACGACGCCTACACCTTCGCGCAGTATCTGAAGAGCGACTTCGGCATCAACCTGCCGCACTACCAGAGCGCGGAGTACGACCGCGCTGCTCGCGGCCGCCGCTGCGGAAGCCGACACCGCCAGGCGACGCGAGCTGTTGCAGCAGGCGGAGAGCGTGATGCTGAAAGATCACCCTCTGTTGCCGCTGTACTTCTACGTGAACAAGCACCTCGTGAAGCCCGAGGTGCGGGGCTGGTACGACAACGTCATGAACGTGGTCTACAGCCGCGACCTTGCCCTCACTCCGGCGCTCACGAAGCCTTCGAGCTGAAGAAGCGCCGAACCGTTCGCTGCCACCAGCGGGGCGTGGCCGCCTGGCGCGCGCCCACGCGCCGACCGAGTCTGCTTTCCGGCGGGGCGCGGGTCACGTCCTCGAGATCCCGGCAGAACGTGCTGTACCAGTGGTGAATGTCGTTCGCGCGGAGTGAATCGAGCATTTGCCGGTGGCGCTGGCGGCGCTCATCCCGCGACATGTGAAGCGCGCGTTGAAGCGCCAGCGCCATGCCGCGCTTGTCGTAGGGATTCACCTGCAGCGCGCCCGTGAGCTCGCGCGCCGCGCCGGCCATGGCGAGATGATGAGCACGCCGGGGTCTTTCGGGTTCTGCGCGGCGACGAATTCCTTCGCTACGAGGTTCATGCCATCACGCACCGGCGTGACGAGTGCCACTTGGGCCGCGCGCAGAAACCCATGGTCGTCGCGTGCGGGAAGTTGCGATTGAGATAGCGGATCGGCGTCCAGTCCGTCTGGGCGAAACGGCCGTTGAGTGCGGCCGGCGCTCTGCTCGAGCGCTGGCGAATGTCGGAATACGCCAGCACGTCCGAGCGCGCTGAGTGGCGCGATCTGCAGGAATGTGACATTGCCCAGGTTGTCCGGAAAGCTCTCCAGGAACTGCTCGAACGCAGCGAAGCGCTCGGCAGTCCCTTGCTGTAGTCGAGCCGGTCCACACCGACGATGAGCTTGCGACCGAGCAGGCTGGCCGTCAGGCGCGACACGGCCTCCTCGCGCATGGCCTCCGTCGCCTCGGCAATAACGGAATCCACATCGACACCAATCGGATACGCCGCCACGCACGCGCGGCACTCCGGCATCGTGGCCCGGTCGTCAGTTCGCTCCCACCGGCTCAGGCTCCAGGCACGACCGGAAAGACTGGACGTCATCCTCAGTCTGAAACCCCAGGACGATCGTATGGCCAGGATCGCGCACCAGTTCCCCATGGTTCGGCAATACCCGCAGCACCTGCATGTGCGGAAACGGCGTGTGCAGAAAGAACCCGATGGATCCGGTGAACTGATACTGGCGCAGATAGCGCGCCATCGGAATGAGGTGATAGTCGTGCACCCAGATCGTGTCCCCGGGCTGCACCAGTTTCAGCAGCTGCCGCGCGAATAGCGCGTTCACGGACTGATATGCGTCGTAGTGCTGCTGTTCGTGGCGGAACACGTCGGGGAAGTAGTGAAACAGCGGCCACAGTGTGCCGTTGCAGTAGCCGCTGTAATACTCGTCGACCTGGGCGGAGGTCAGGTCGATGGTCGCGTACGCAATGTTGCCGTGAGTTACAACCTGCGGGTCTGGCGCGGGTTCAGCGGAAGTTTCGCCACTCCACCCGAGCCAGACGCCGCCCGTGCGGGCCATCGCCGCCGTCAACCCTACGGCGAGACCGCCGGAGCCCGCTTCATTGCCGGGCACGGAAATGCGATTCGAGACACAGACCAGCCGTTTCACCGATAACGACCCTTACTCCGCCCCAGAAGATGACAGGGCCCGCATGAGGCGGGCCCTGTCGGCAATCGAATGAGGGGGACGCGCTCAGTTGCGGCCTTCTCGCTGGCAGCAAATATCGGTCCTGCGACGGCGCGGGAAGCGGCGCTACTTCATCTGCAGCCAGCCCATCGCGGGCCGGAATCGAAGCTCGCGCGGCGCGCCGGCCGCCATATCGCAGGAGACCACCGTCATGCCCGAGTCCGTGAGAAAGTGGCGCACGAGCGTGAGCACGGTGTCGCACGCGCGCTGTGCATCCGGGTTGTCAGGAAGATGAGCGGCGATCTTCGCCTGCATGTCGCACGCGCCCGGCATGGCTTCACGCAGCGACTCGATGCATCGATCGAGCAGCAGCAGCTCCGTGGCGAGCGTGGTGTCGGTGACATCCGCGGGCTTCGTGCTGCGAATGATGAATCGCAGATGCAGAAGCGCACCCGCTTCTTCCACCGCGTCGTAAATGCACACCGCCGTGGCCGAGCGCAGCTGCGCAACCAGGACGGCATCGTCCGACACGACCTCGAACCGGTCGGGCGCGACGAGCACTTCGCGAAGCGTGGTGGTGGCCATGGGGCGCCAAATGTACCGGAAAAGCGAAGCGCCGCGCGCCTCACTTCGAGAAGTGTGCGCATACGCACCCCGCCCTTGTCGCCTCGCAACGACTCAACCCAGCGCCGCATGCGCTACGTGCTCAGACACGAGCGAACTCCACGACCTGGATTGCGAGCTGCAGCACGCCGAGGCCGACGAGCGTGATCGCGTAAATGAAGTTGCGCATGACAATCTCCTTCCAAAAGTGACCCGTAGTGGCAGTGAACCGCAGCGCTATGTCATCCAGAAGAGGTGTCGTGGCGAGCGATTCGTGCCGGGGATAAAGCACCCCGTATGCCAGTGGCACGCATTCACCCCTTGCGAGCACAGGAGCCGCGGCCAAGGGATTGACTGCACGCTGAAATTATTCTGTTGAACGGGATTCGGCCGGGCACCCGCACCGTTGCCCGACACCGCCCTCGTCCCGTCCGCCGGACGTCCGGCGGTGTCCGGTCCCGCCAGCGGAATCGGCTCATCCGGACACGCCGAAACGGTGTCCGCGCACGGCCGTCCCAACAGTGGGATTTCGCACGCCGCGCACGTCCCATGATCGCAACCAACGCGCGCTGCCCGCGCGGCGCGATTACAGTGTGCCTGCCTGTTTCAGGCGCGCGATCAGTTGCTTGGAGCGGCGGGGGAGAACTCTTCACCGCAATGGCATGTACCTTGCCTCGCTCTGGAACCATGGATGCGGAGGGCGCCCGATGAATGCCGATTCGAATGCCAGCCAGGAGTGCGAGCCGCTGATCCGCATGCGTGCGATCACGAAGGTGTTCTACACCGACGAGATCGAAACCCATGCGCTCTCGGGCGTCCACTGCGACATCCGGCGCGGGGAGTTCGTCTCCATCTCCGGCCCATCCGGCTGCGGCAAGTCCACGTTGCTTGCGATTCTGGGCCTGCTCGACACGCCCTCGAACGGCGAATACTTCCTGCGCGGCCGCTCTGTCGCGGAGATCGGCGCCGACGAGCGCGCCACGATCCGCAATCGCGAGATCGGCTTCATCTTCCAGTCGTTCAATCTCATCGGCGATCTCACCGTCTACCAGAACGTGGAGCTGCCACTGACCTATCGCCAGGGCTGCTCGCGCGAGGCGCGGCGCAAGGCCGTGATGCAGGCGCTGGAGCGCGTGAGCATGGCTCATCGCGTGAGTCACTATCCGTCGCAGCTCTCCGGCGGCCAGCAGCAACGCGTTGCCGTGGCGCGCGCACTGGCGGGCAACCCCTCCATTCTTCTTGCGGACGAGCCCACCGGAAACCTCGATTCGAAGAACGGTGAAGCGGTGATGGACATGCTTCGCAAGCTGCACGCCGAAGGCGCCACCATCTGCATGGTGACGCACGACACGCGCTACGCGGATTTCGCCGAGCGCCGCGTGCAGCTCTTCGACGGCCGCATCCTGTTCGAAGACCGCGCCCGCCCCGTCATCGCGCACGACCTCGTCCCGGCCGTCTGACGAGAGGGCGCCAGCATGTTCCTGATCGATGACTTCCTGCAGGCGTGGCGCGGGTTGCGGTATTCGCCCGCGTTCCTGATTCTGGCCTCCAGCGTGCTGGCGCTCGGCCTCGGCGCCACCATCTTCACGTACGGCATCATCAACACGACGTCACGCAAGCCGCCGCCGTTCCCCGAAGCGCAGCGCCTGTACACCGTGTTCGCCGCCGAGCCCGCGCGCGATTACTTCTACTCGACGATCCAATACGTCGACTACGTGGAGTTGAAGGAAGACCAGAAATCGTTCGAAGACCTGGCCGCCTACTTCAGTGGCACGGCCATGATCTCCGGCGACCGTCGTGCCGAGCGCTACACGGGCGGCACGGTCACCTGGAACTTCCTGCGGGTGCTGCGCATGAAGCCCTTCCTGGGTCGCGACTTCACGGCAGCCGACGACGCGACGGATGCTCAGCCCGTGGTCATTCTCGGCTACGAGCTCTGGCGCACCCGGTTCAACCAGGACCCGGACGTCATCGGGCGCGTCATACGTGTAAACGCCCGGCCCAGCACCATCATCGGCGTGATGCCGCAGGGGTTCTCATTCCCGTCGAACGAAGCGCTCTGGATTCCGATGTCGCGTAATGCGGCACAGGAGCGCCGCGGCGAGCAGTCCTACGAGAGCGCCGTGGGTGTCACGGGCATCGGGCGTCTCGCGAACGGGGTGACACCCGCTCAGGCCTCGCAGGAAGCGGCGGCCATCTTCGCGCGTCTCGCCAGGCTCTACCCCCGCAGCAACGCGGGCGTCACCACCAATGTTCTGCCGGTCGCGGAAGGGTCGGCTGGCGATGCCAATCGCGTGATCAACACGATGTTTGCGGCCGTGCTGCTCGTATTGCTCATCGCCTGCGCCAACGTCGCGAGTCTCATCTTCGTTCGCTCGAACCTTCGGGTGTACGAGGCCGGCATGCGTGTCGCGCTGGGGGCGCGTCGCCCACGACTCATCGTGCAGATGCTCGCGGAGTCCATCATCGTGAGCGCGATTGGCGTGCTGGGCGGGCTGGTGCTGGCCGCCGTGGCCCTGCATCTGACGGACCTGGCCGTGCGCGATCTCGTTGAGACGAAGTCTCCACCCTGGTGGACGTTCTCAATCGACGGCCGCGTAGCGCTGTTCGCGGCCGGCGCGGCCCTGGGCGCGGCGCTGCTCGCCGGCATCGTGCCCGCGCTGCGCGCCTCGCGACCCGACGTGATGCGTATTCTTCGTGACGGTGGCCGCACCGGCACGGGCATGCGGCTCAACAAGTTCACGGCCGCGATGGTGATCGTCGAAGTGGCGTTCTCCGTGGCGCTGCTCACTGGCGCGGGTCTCATGACGCGCGCGTCGGTGCTTTCGCTTCAGCAGGATTACGGCGCGGACGTCAGCGGGTTCATGAGCGCACGCGTGGGCTTGCCGTTGGGGAAATACTCGATCGAGGAGCAGGGTCGATTCTTCGAGCAACTGGTAGCCGAGCTGCGCACGCGGCCTGGCGTGCTGTCTGCCGTGGCGGCCACATCCATGCCCGGCACGGGTGCGGAAGACTGGCGCTTCGCCATCGAAGGCGAAACCTATGAAGACCGCGCCGACTATCCCTACGCCCACACGGTAACCGTGACGGCGGGGTTCTTCGCAGCGTTTCGGCGGCCCGTCCTGAAGGGGCGCGAGTTCACCGCGGCGGATCGCGCAGATACGCCGAATGTCGCCATCGTGAACGAAGCCTTTGTCCAGGAGTATTTTGCGCAGGAGAACCCCATCGGCCGGCGCCTGCGCGAGGCCGAGCCATCGAGCTCCCCGCCCCTCACCATCATCGGCGTCTCGCCGAACATCAATCATGACAAGGGCTGGAAGCACGGCGGCTTCGCACCGACGATCTATCGCCCGGTCACCCAGCTTCCCTGGCGGTTCATGACAGTGGCCATTCGCACCACCGGCGAGCCGCACGCGTATGGCAACTTGATCCGCAACGTCACGCAGAAGGTCGACCCCGACCTGGCGCCGTACTGGATCAAGACGCTGGAGGAATTCCAGATGCAGCGGCGCGACGCGTTGCGCCTGCTGTCGAACGTGTTCACGGGCTTCGCCCTCATCGCCATCATCCTGGCGGCCGTCGGCATCTACGGTGTGCTGGCGTTCGCCACCGGCCAGCGCAACCGGGAGATCGGCGTGCGGCGGGCATTGGGCGCGCATGACCGGCAGATTCTCGGCACTGTGATGCGAGGCGCCGTGTTCCAGCTCATCGTGGGCCTCGCGCTCGGCGCGCTGCTCGCGCCGCTGATGGGCCGCGCGCTGAAAGATGGCCTGCTGGGCATTTCCCCGCACGACCCCACCGTCTACACCATCGTGCTGCTGCTGCTCCTGGTTGCGTCGATGCTGGCGAGCTGGATTCCGGCCCGCCGTGCGTTGCGCGTGCAGCCTTCGTCCGCGCTCCGGTGCGAGTAGCTCGCGTGCCGCGCATTGGCAGACGGTATCGCACGAGATACGCTCGATAGCGCATGAGTGAAGCCGCCCGAACAGACGCGTCGCCGCGCGTCATCGTCGCCGACGACCAGCAGGACGTGCTCACCGCCCTGCGCCTGCTGCTCAAGAACGACGGCATGCTCGCCACCACCGTGAGCTCGCCGGCCGGCCTGGTCGAGGCCGTGCGCTCCGAGTCGTTCGACGTGGCCGTCATCGACCTCAACTACGCCCGGGACACTACGTCGGGCCGCGAGGGGCTCGATCTCATTCCCCAGATACACGCCATCGACCCGTCGCTGCCCGTCATCGTGATGACCGCGTGGGGCACCATCGACGTCGCCGTCGAGGCCATGCGCCGGGGCGCGCGGGATTTCCTGGAGAAGCCGTGGGACAACCACCGCGTGCTGTCCGTCATCCGCAACCAGGCGAGCTTCAGCCGCGAGGTGCGCCACAGCCGCCGGCTGGAGGCGGAGAACCAGTTCCTGCGCGCGGCGGCAGATGAAGACTTCATCGCCGAAGCGCCGGCCATGCGTGCCGTGCTCGATATGGTGGAGCGCGTGGCGCGCTCGGACGCCTCGATTCTCATCACTGGTGAGAACGGCACGGGCAAGGGGCTCATCGCCCGCCGTGTGCACATGCTGTCCGGCCGGGCGGACAAGCCCTTCATCTCCGTGAACATGGGCAGCATCCCCGAGACCGTGTTCGAGAGCGAGATGATGGGCCACGTGCGCGGCGCATTCACGGACGCGAAGGCCGACCGCGTGGGCCGCTTCGAGCTGGCCGACGGCGGTACGCTCTTCATGGACGAGATTGGCACTGTGCCGGTGAGCCAGCAGGCCAAGCTCCTGCGCATCATCGAGAACGGCGAGTACGAGCGTGTCGGCTCCTCGCGCACCCAGCGGGCCGACGTGCGCGTCGTCACCGCGACGAACGCAGACTTGCCGCAGCTCGTTGCGCAGGGCCGCTTCCGGCAAGACCTGCTGTTCCGTCTCAACACCATCGAAGTGCGCCTGCCGCCGCTACGCGAGCGGCGCGAAGATATCGTGCCCATCGCCTACCGCAAGCTGGCTGGCCTCGCCGCCAAGTACGGCCGGCGCATCGAAGGGTTCGACGATGGTGCGCTCCAGGTGCTGCGCGGGTACGCCTGGCCGGGCAACGTGCGCGAGCTCGGCAACGTGATCGAGCGCGCCGTGCTCATGGCGCGCGGCGCCTGCATCACGGCCGGGGACCTGCGTCTCGACATGCAGGTTTCCGCCTCGCCCGGCATCGAGACGATGAGCCTGGAAGACGCCGAGCGCCTGCTGATCCGCACCGCCCTGAGGCGCGCGGACGGCAACGTCAATGTCGCGGCCGAGGCCCTCGGCCTCAGCCGGAGCGCCATGTACCGCCGACTGGAGAAGCTGGGCATCCGCACCGACGGACTTTGAGAATGGTTGAAAAACACCTTCCCGGCGTTTTTCAACGTCGCTTGTGAAAGGCGCGACTTTCGCCGCGCTCCCGAAATCCGGCACATAAGAATGTGCCGGATTTCGGCGGGCCATCCCTGGCCCGCCAACAGGATGTTGAAATCGGAATTTCAACATCCTGTAAGGTGTCGGGCGCTTGAACATCGCGTTCCAGAACCGGCTGGCACTCATCGCGCTGGGCACCGGCCTGCCTGCGACGGCTGTCGCCATCTGGTTTGCATGGAAGCACGCGCCCACTCCCGAATTGCGCGTCATCAGCGTGCTTGCGCTGTTGGGCTGCTGGGTCGGGTGCGCGCTCGCGGTGCGCCGGCGGCTGGTCTTTCCACTGCAGAGCCTCGCCAATCTCATCGAAGCCGTTCGCAGCGGCGACTACACCCTGCGCGGCCGGCGCGCCGCGGCCGGCGACACGTTGGGCGAGGTGGTGCGCGAGATCAACAAGCTCGGCGAGACCCTGCAGCGCCAGCGGCTGGAGTCGCTCGAAGCCACGGCGCTCGTGCACACGGTGCTCGAAGAGCTGGACAACGCCGTGCTGGCGTTCGACGACGGCCAGCAACTGAAGCTCGTGAATCGCGCAGCCGCGGAGCTGATGGGCCGCTCCAGCGAAAGCATGGTCGGCCGCACGGCCCGCGAGCTCGGGCTGGACGAGTTGCTGGCGCGCGAATCGAACGCTGTGGCCTTCATGTCATTCGCCGGACGCGGCGGCCGCTTCGAAATGCGCAAGAGCACCTTTCGCCAGGGCGGCGTGCCGCACACGCTCGTGATGGTGTCGGACCTGAGCCGCGCGCTGCGCGAGGAAGAGCGGCGCGCGTGGCAGCGGCTCATCCGCGTGATCGGCCACGAGATCAACAACTCGCTCGCCCCCATCAAGTCGCTCGCCGGCACCTTGAAGGACATGCTCAAACGCCGACCCTGCGAGCCCGACGTGCTCGAAGGCCTCTCGCTGATGGGCGACCGCGCGGATTCCTTGTCGAAGTTCGTTGCCACCTACAGCCAGCTCGCACGCCTGCCGGCGCCGAACAAACTGCCGATCTCCCTGAACGCGCTCCTTCACCGCCTGGTCGCGCTGCCGGCATACACAGGCGTGCGCGTCGTCGCCCCGTTCGAAACCGAAGTGCCAGCCGACGGCGGCCAGCTGGAGCAGGCCCTGATCAACCTGCTGAAGAACGCAATCGAAGCCTCATCGGGAATCACGGAAGGCGTGGAAGTAGCCGTAGGCCGCACGCGCGACTCCGTCACCATCGAAATCCGCGACAGCGGCCCCGGCATCGCCAACCCCGACAACCTGTTCGTGCCCTTCTTCACCACGAAGCCCGGCGGCACCGGCATCGGCCTCGCCCTATCGCGCCAGATAGTCGAAGCCCACGGCGGCACGCTGACAGTAGAAAACCTCGCCGCCGGCAAAGGCGCAGTAGCCCGCCTCTTGATCCCCGCCCCACTGGAAAACTAGTCGCTCGACGCGACCACCGAAAAGCGGCGGCTCGCTCGCGAAGGGCCTTGGCGGGGATGTCTGAATGCAGGGATGCATTCAGACGCGCCCGGCTAGGGAAGGCCCGGATGGACCGGTCTTACGGCCGGTCCCGCCAAGGCCCTCTGCGAGTGAGCCGCCGCCTGCGATAGCACGTCTCCGAAGCTCTTCGAGCGAGCCGCCTCCGCGCCAGCGCTTATGGCGCGTTCTTGAGATGCGCCTGAATCTGCCGCCGATACGCCCGCCCAGACGTAAAGCGCTGCCCGTTAGCCAACGTCAACGTGTACTCCCCATGAAACCGCCGCTCCATCTCCCGAATCTTATGCGTGTTCACAATCACCGAGCGATGAATGCGCGGAAACATGCCCGGGTCGAGCGTGCCCTCCGCCTGTTGCATGGTCCAGCGAATGGTGAAGTTGTCCGCCCCTGCCGTGATGTTCACGTAGTTGCGGTTCGCCTCCACGCTGTCGATGTCGGGCTGCGCGGGATCAATGCAGGAGCGGTGCAGGGGCGTGAACCGTGACGCGACCCAAGCGCACCGTCAGTGTGCGTCAATCACTTGCGCCAGAAGGCGGGCGTGAACAGCACCAGCACGCTGAAGATCTCGAGGCGCCCGACGAGCATCGCTGCCGTGCAGATCCAGGTCTGCACGTCGGTGAGGATCTGGAAATTGTGCACCGGGCCGACGGCAGCCAGACCCGGGCCGGCATTGTTGATGGAGGCGACGATCGCGCTGAACGAGGAGTCGAAGTCGAGCCCGGTGAGAAGCATCCCGAACGTAAGCGTTACCACGGTCATGAAGTAGAGAAAGATGAAGGCGAGCACCGAGTCCGCGATGTGATCGGGCACGGGCTTGCCGCCGATGCGCACGGGCCAGACCGCGTTCGGGTGCACGAGCAGTTTCATCTCGCGCCCCGCCTGCCGGGACAGAAGCAGTGTGCGAAACATCTTGATGCCGCCCCCCGTCGAGCCGGTACTGCAGACGAGGCAGCTCAGGAACAGCATCCAGATCGGGGCAAATACCGGCCACAGCTCGAAGTTCTCGGTGACGAAGCCCGTCGTCGTGGCCATCGAGATGACATTGAAGGCCACGTGGCGCAGGGACGTGGCGAAGGTGGCGTAGATGTTCTCCAGCCACAGCAGCAGTGTGATGACGGCAACGCTGATCGCCAGCACGGCAATGATCGCGCGTGCCTCGGGATCGTTTTTGTAGGGCCGTAGCGTGAGGCGGCGCAGCGCGACGAAGTGCCGTGCGTAATTGAGCGACGCCGCCACCATCAGCACCATCAGCACCAGTTCGACGGAAACCGAATTGAAGTAGCCAACGCTGGCGTCGTGCGTGGAGAAGCCGCCGAGAGACAGCGCGGACATGCTGTGGCAAATGGCATCGAACCACGTCATGCCGGCCGCGCGCAGCGCACCGATGCCCGCGATCGTCATCACCACGTAAACCACCCACAGCGACTTGGCCGTCTCGGTGATGCGCGGGGTGAGCTTTTCGTCCTTCACCGGGCCGGGCGACTCGGCCTTGTAGAGCTGCATGCCACCCACGCCGAGCAGCGGCAGTATCGCTACGGCCAGCACAATGATGCCGAGGCCGCCCAGCCAGTGCAGCATGTGCCGCCAGATGTTGATGGACGGTGGCAGGTAGTCGAGGCCGGTGAGCACCGTGGCGCCGGTGGTGGTGAGGCCCGACATCGCTTCGAAGTACGCGTCCGTGTACGAGATATCCGGAATACCCATCACTAGCGGGACGGCCGCTGACGCGGACACCAGCACCCAGCTCAGCGTCGCGAGCAGAAAGCCGTCGCGCGGCTTCAGCTCACGTCGGTGCCTGCGCGTGGCGAGCGAGATGAGAAAGCCCGTGCCGGAGCTGACGGCGGCGGCGATCAGGAACGTGACCGCCTTGCCGTCTCCCGTGATCAGCGACGTGAGCACGGGCAGCACGTAGGCCGCGCCGAAGAACGCCAGCAGTGAGCCCAGAACGTGTGCCACGCCTAGCATTGTGCGGGCGCGGTGCCTATCGAATGGCGGCGCCGAGGAACAGCTTTTCCACGGCTTCGATGTGGCGGCGGTCGGCGAGGAACAGGATGACGTGATCGTCCGCTTCGATGACGGTGTCGTGGTGCGCCATGATCACGTCGTCGCCGCGCACGATGGCGCCGATCGATGCGCCATCAGGCAGCGAAATCGCGCCGATCGCCTTGCCGATGACACGGCAGCTGCGCTCGCTGCCATGAACGATGATCTCGATGGCCTCCGCCGCGCCTCGCCGCAACGAGTGCACGCGCGCCACGTCGCCCCGGCGCACGTGCGCCAGCAGCGAGCCGATGGTGATGGTCTGCGGCGAGATGGCGATATCGATGCTGCCGCTCTCCATGAGCTCGGCATACGAGGGCTTGTTGATGAGCGCCATCACCTTGTGCGCCCCGAGCCGCTTGGCGAGCATCGCCGAGAGAATGTTCGCTTCCTCGGAATTGGTGAGCGACGCGAACACGTCGCAGCTGTCGATGTTCTCTTCGATGAGCAGCTCTTCGTCCGCCGCGTCGCCGTTCAGCACGATGGTGTTCTCGAGCAGCTCGGAGATCTTGCGGGCGCGCTTCGCGTCGCGCTCGATGAGCTTCACCTGGTTCTGCTTTTCCAGCGTCTTGGCGAGCCGGAAGCCGATGTTGCCGCCGCCCGCGATGACCACGCGACGAGCCGGGCTGTCTTCCTTGCGCAGCTCGGTCATCACGCGGCGCAGATCGCTCGCGGCGGCAAGCACGAACACTTCGTCGCCTTCCTCGATGACCGTGTCACCTTCCGGCCGAATGGCGCGTCCACCGCGGTAGATGGCCACCACGCGCGCGTCCGACTTGGGCAGATGCTCGCGCAATTCGCGCAATGCGCGGCCCACGAGCAGGCCGGTCTTGCGCGCACGCACGCTCGCGAGGCGCACCTTGCCATCCGCGAAGTCGAGCACCTGAAGCGCGCCCGGGTGCTGGATGAGCTTCTCGATGTACTCGGTGACGAGCTGCTCGGGGCTGATGAACACATCCACCGACAGCGCTTCTTCGCTGAAGAGCTCCGGGCGGCTCGTGTACTCGGCGGAGCGGATGCGCGCGATCTTGGTGGGCGTGCGGAACAGCGTGTAGGCCACCTCGCACGCCATCATGTTCACTTCGTCGGAGCTGGTGAGCGCCACGATGATGTCGGCCTCGGCCGCTCCGGCGGCTTCGAGCACCGTGGGATACGAAGCGTTGCCGGCGACGGTGCGGATGTCGAGGCGATCCTGCAGGTCGCGCAGTGTCTCTTCGTTGCTGTCGACGACGGTGACTTCGTTCGACTCTTCACGTGACAGGTGATACGCCGCCGTACGACCCACCTGGCCGGCGCCGAGGATTATTATCTTCACCGCACGGGTTCCAGGTTCGCGTACTGGACCATGAGCCACTTGGTGCCCTGCTGCTCGAAGCTCACTTGCACCCGCGCATGCGCGCCGCTGCCTTCCACGTTCAGCACCACCCCTTCACCGAACTTGCCGTGTTTCACGCGCGCGCCCAGGCGAACGCCGGGGGCCGCAGGCTCTTCCACCGGCGCCCTGAAGCGGCTCGCGGCCACCACCGGCCGATGCACCTGAACGCGCGGCCGCACTTCCTCCAGCAGCTCGTCCGGCACTTCCTTGATGAAGCGCGACGGCATGCCGTAACTGTCGATGCCATGCAGGCGTCGCTGCTCGGCATGAGTGAGATAGAGCTGCTTCATGGCGCGCGTCATGCCCACGTAGCAGAGGCGGCGCTCTTCTTCGAGACCGTCCAGATCGTTGAGCGAGCGCTGGTGCGGGAACAGGCCATCTTCCATGCCGGCGAGGAACACCACCGGGAACTCGAGGCCTTTGGCGCTGTGCAGGCTCATCATTTGCACGCAATCTTCCCAGGCTTCCGCCTGGCCTTCGCCGGACTCCAGCACCGCATGCGCGAGGAACGACTCCAGCGGCGGCAGCTCGCCTTCGACGCCCTCCGGCTCGAAGCCACGCGCGGCGCTCACCAGCTCATTCAGGTTCTCCACTCGGCCCTCGCCGTTGGTGCCACCCTTGTCACGCTTGTGGTGCTCGATGAGCCCGCTCGCCTGCAACACGTGATCCACTTTCTCGTGCAGCGCCAGCGTTGAGATCTCGTGCGCGAGGCGTTCGATGAGAGCCATGAAGCCGAGCACGGCCGCCGACGCCTTCGCACCCAGCGCGCCGTTGCTGATGCACGCCGCGGCCGCGTCCCACATGGAGCTGCCGGCGCCCTTCGCCTGCTCGCGGATGATGTCGACGCTCTTCGCGCCGATGCCACGCGTGGGCAGGTTCACCACACGCTCGAACGAAGCATCGTCGCGCCGGCTGGACACCAGGCGCAGATAGGCCAGCGCGTCCTTGATTTCCGCGCGCTCGAAGAACCGCAGGCCGCCGTAAACGCGGTACGGTATGCGCGCGGAGATGAACGATTCCTCAAACACGCGCGACTGCGCGTTGGAGCGATACAGAATGGCCACGTCGCGCCGCGCGCCGCCGTTGTGCGACCAGTCCTTGATGCGCTGGACGATGAACTCCGCTTCGTCGCGCTCGTTGAACGCGGAATAGAGCCGGATCGGCTCGCCCTGGGCGCCGCTGGTCCACAGATTCTTGCCGAGACGCCCGTTGTTGTGGGAGATGAGCGCGTTGGCGGCTTCGAGAATGGCGCCCGTGGAGCGATAGTTCTGCTCCAGCCGGCACAGCTTCGCGCTCGGGAAATCCCGGCGGAACTGCTGCAGGTTTTCCACCTTCGCGCCGCGCCAGCGGTAGATGGACTGGTCGTCGTCACCCACCACGAACGGGCAGCCATTGGCGCCGGCCACGAGCTTCATCCAGCCGTACTGGATTGCGTTCGTGTCCTGGAACTCATCCACGAGCACATGGCGGAAGCGATTCTGGTAGTGCGCGAGCAACGACGGATTGTCCCGCCACAGCTCGAAGGCCCGCAGCAGCAGCTCCGCGAAATCGAGCACGCCGGTGCGCTGGCAGGTCTCTTCGTAGTCCGCGTAGAGCTTGATCCACTGGCGCCGCGTGGGGTCGCCGTTGTCCTTGAGCTGCCGGGGTCGCAGGCCCTCATCCTTGTTGGAGTTGATGAAGCTCTGCAGCTCGCGCGGCGTCCAGCGGGTGTCGTCGAGATCCTGCGCCTTCAGCAACTTCTTGATGAGGCGGCTCTGGTCTTCGGAGTCGAGAATCTGGAAGTTCTGCACCAGGCTTGCCTCGCGCCAATGCAGGCGAAGCAGGCGATGCGCGATGCCGTGGAAGGTGCCGATCCACAGCGCGGAAGCCGGCAGGCCGAGCAGCTTTTCCACACGGCCGCGCATCTCGGCCGCGGCCTTGTTCGTGAACGTGACGGCAAGGATGCCGTGCGGAGAGGCCCCCTCGGCCTGGATGACCCAGGCGATGCGGTGTGTGAGCACGCGGGTCTTGCCGCTGCCCGCACCCGCCAGTACGAGAACCGGCCCCAGCGGAGCGGTCACCGCCTCACGCTGAGCGTCGTTGAGGGGGTTCAGAATCGGGGACAGGTCCATGAGGGCGCGCATTGTAATCGCAACGGGCCGCGGGCGCGTGCCTGTTGGGACCTGCGCCGGGCATCGAACTTGCGCGCAAAAAGAGGGGCCGCGCGCCAAACAGGCGCCGAACTACTCGGGCTTGCGCACTTCCTGCTCGGCGAATCGCAGCAGCGCCACGACCAGCGCCAGAAGCACCGGGCCGATCAGCGACCCGATGAATCCGAACGCCGCCACGCCGCCGATCACCCCCACGAACACCGTGAGCGTCGAGACCGACGCGCGTTGCCGGGTGAGATAGGGGCGCAGCACGTTGTCGGAGGTTCCAACGAGAGCCGTCCACGCCGCCATGAAGATCGTCCAGCCCCACTGCCCGGTCGCGGCCAGGTAAATGACCGCGGGCACCAGCACGAAGCCCGTGCCGGCGGCCGGGATGAACGCGGCGATGGCGGCGAAAACGGCGAACACCACGGGCGAGGGTAGCCCGGCGATGGCGAAGCCGGCGCCGACGAGGATGCCCTGGATTACCGCGGTGAGCGCATGCCCGAAAATGACCGCCATGCTGACGTCGCTCAGGTAGTGCAGCAGCCGGCCGCGCCGCTCCGGGTCCATGGGCACGAGACGCATCGTGTGCATGAGCATCGACTGCCCGTCGCGCAGAAGAAAGAACAGCAGGAACAGCATCAGGAAGAAGCTCACGAGCGTGCCCACCACGCCGATGGCGACCGACCCGCCGACTGCGGCGGCGCCCTTCAGCAGGCTCTGCGCGCCGCTCACGACCCACGTCTCGATCTGCTGGATGGTGGCGGAGACGTCCGCCCCGAACCAGCCGAGCACCTTGCCCACGATGGGTATGTTTTCGAGCCAATGAAGGATCGACTGGTAGTCGCCAAACCGACGGTCGCGCAGGTAGCCGATGAGCAGCGTCACCTGCTGCACGAACACGATGCCGAAGCCGACGATGGGCGCAATGATGAAGAACGGCGTGAGGCCGGTGAGAATACCGGCGGCATAGCCGGCCTTGCCGCGCAGGCGTTTGGTGAGCCGCTTGTGCAGCGGGTACAGCAGAAAGGCGAGAACGATGGCCCAGCCGAGCGGCGCCCAGAACGGCTCCAGGACCTGCAGCAGCACCCAGCCGAGCACCAGGATCGTGCCGATGAGAAAGCAGCGGGTATAGAAACGTGAGTACATGAGACCTTGATCCCCTGGCCGGAAAGACGCTGTTCCTGTCGGCGCTGAAGCCTACCGCACGCTCTCAGAAAATCTAAACGTTCGTTCAAGGTTTCTCATGGCAAGCGGCCGCCCCATGCCCCGATACTCCGTGTCGTCTACCTGAACGGACCGACTCGCATGCCCACTCTGTACGACTATCTCGACTCCGGCAACGGCTACAAGATCCGCCTGCTGCTGGCGCAATTGAAGCAGCCCTATCGCTGGATCGAGCTGGACATCACGCGCGGCGCCACACGCACGCCGCAGTTCCTGGCGAAGAACCTCAACGGTCGCATCCCGACGCTGGAGCTGGATGACGGCACGTGCCTCGCCGAGTCCGACGCCATCATGTGGTACCTCGCCGAAGGCTCGCCGTTCGTGCCTGCGGACCGGCTCGGCCGCGCGCAGGCGCTGCAGTGGATGTTCTTCGAGCAGTACAGCCATGAGCCCTACGTGGCTACGCCCCGCTACATCATTCGCCACCTGCCGCCGGATTCACCGCGACAGGCGGAGCTGCCAGACCGCCGCGCGCGCGGCCGCGACGCGTTGGCCGTGATGGACGGGCATCTCAGGAGCCGCACCTACTTCGTGGGTGAGCGCTACTCCATCGCAGACATCGCGCTCTACGCGTACACGCACGTGGCGTCGGAAGCGGGCTTCGACTTCTCGCCCTATCCGCATGTGCTCTCGTGGATGGGCCGAGTGGCGTCCCAGCCGGGGCACATGCTCATTACGGACCGCCCGGCGAGCTGAATGCCGGATCTGTGAGGCTCTGCAGAAATGCGATGAGCTCGCGCCGCTCCGTTGCACTCAGGGTGAACGGGCGCAAGGCGTCGTTGTGCAGGCCTGCCTGCTCGTAATGAGCCAACACGGCCTCGAGCGTCGAGAATCGTCCGGTCGCGCCAGGCGCCGGAAAAATTGAAGCCCGAGTGGCAGCCGCCGCAACCCAGGCGAGCGGAATAGAAGAGTGCCATGCCGCGCTTGGCCGGGCCGTCGAGCGCGCGGTGCTCGCCCCCGAACACATAGCGAGCGAACGGCGAGCGCCCTGACCAATGGCACTTATTTAAGTGTCGCGGGAGGCATGAACGGGTTGAGTCGCGCGCGGCGAGGGCCGCCTCTCCGAGGGGTCGTCGGGGACCGCCCGTCAGACCGGTCCATCGGGGGCTCGGGAAAATGCATCCCTGCATTTTCACGTCCCCGACGACCCCTCGGAGAGGCTGCCCTCGCTTTGAAGCTGGTGGCCGTTCATGCGGCAATCATCAGGCCTTAAGTAAGCGCCATTGCCCGATGGACGGGTCTGACGGGCGGTCCCGGCCACGCCTCTTCGGGTGCTTCCTTCGCCATCAGCCGACCCAAACGTTCAGCTCACCACTTGTTCCGCAGCTCGCGCAGCCTGACGAAGACCGTGCGCGCATCGGGCTTCTCGCCGATGTCGGGAAAGGCTTCACGCAGGCGCGCGATGACTTGCGGATTCTGCAGGCGAAAGAATGCGTTCACGCGCTTCTCTTCGCCGAGGGTAGTCACCTTCGCGCTCGCGGGGTCGGCGACGCGCGCCACATCGAGCAGCGATTTCGCGTCCGCGTTGTCGGGCTCGCGATCCAGCGTGAACTCCAGGTTGCGCGCCATGTATTCGTGCCCGGGGTAGACGCAGGTGTCGTCCGGCAGCCGCGCGAGCTGGGTGGCGAAGGTGTCATAGAGCGCGTCGGGGTGGCCGCCGCCGTGGCAGTTGCCCGCGCCCGCATTGAACAGGGTGTCCCCGCAAAAGAGGGCCGGCTGGGGCGCGTGCGCCAGCAGGCAGATGTGCGCCATGGTGTGGCCTGGCGTGTCCAGGCATTCCAGCTCCACGGTGCGACCCACACGAACCACGTCGCCCCTGGCGAGCCCGCGGTCCACGCCGCCGATGCGGCCGGCCGCGGCAGCGTGCGCGAGCACCTTGGCCTGTGTCGCACCCACCAGCCCGGCATTCCCACCTGTGTGGTCGCGGTGCTCATGCGTGTTCAGGATCTGTGTGATCTGCCAGCCCCGGGCGCGAGCCGTGTCGAGGCATAGCTGCCACTCCAGCGGATCCACGGCCAGCGCCTCCCCGGTTTGCGGGCAGGCGATGAGATAGTGAAAGTTGCGGTAGGCGTTGCCCGACCAGATGCGCTCGACCAACATGAAATGCGCCTCACGGAATTGCCGCGGCACCGTACCGCGAATGCCCGCGCCGCGCCATAATGCGCCACTCCCCGCAACCTGAGCGGCTCGCGCCCAGCGCGGCCATTGAGCATCGCGGCCATGAAACACACGTTCCTCTTCGAGCCCGGCCTGTGGACCGGCGCCGGCACGTTCTGGACGGAAGACGGCCAGGCGACACCAGCGGAAGCCCGCACGGAGATCACACACCGTGAGGATTGCTGGCTGCTCGCCGGCACCCTGCGCGTGTTCTCCTCGCCACACGTGGAGTTCGTGAACCACTACTACATCAAGCCGCCCGCGAAGGATGCCATCAGCACCACGTGGAACTCCGAGAACTCCGCCATCGGCAAGCTCAAAGGGTCGTTCTCCATCGTCGGGCCGTCCATCGTCTCGCTGTATCACTGCGATGGCGGGCCCGGCTACTACGGCACCGAGCATCTGATGCAGATCGAGCCGAATCGCTACGAGGCGTGCGGGGTGCTGCTGCTGGAAGGGCGCAGGCTGTCGTCGTGGCGCGTGACACTGACGCGCGGTTAGGTCAGGTAACGGCTCACTAAAGTAAGGCCCTGCCTACTGCGCGGCCCCGATGATGGGGACGTAGTGGTCGACCAGCAGCGCCGCGAACAGCCACATCAGGTAGGTCACGGAGAACTTGAACACCCGCATCGGCAGCTCTTCACGCGCCGTCACCTTCAGCGCGAACGCGTAGTACAGGAACACCGAATTGAGCACGAGCGCGGCGGCCAGATAGATGAGCCCGCTCATGCGCGTGAGATACGGCAGCAGCGTCACAATGAACAGCAGCACCGTGTAGAGCAGCACGTGTAACCGCGTGTATTCCACGCCATGCGTCACAGGCAACATCGGAATGCCGGCCTTGGCGTAGTCGTCCCGCCGCGCAATCGCCAGTGCCCAGAAGTGTGGCGGCGTCCACACGAAGATGATGAGGAACAGCAGCAGCGCGTGCGGATCAACGCTGTTCGTCACCGCCGTCCAGCCGAGCACGGGCGGTGCCGCGCCGGCCGCGCCGCCGATCACGATGTTCTGCGAAGTGGCCCGCTTCAGCCACACGGTGTAGACGACCGCGTAGCCGATGAGCGATGCGAAGGTGAGCACCGCCGTCAGCAAGTTCACGAAGAACGAGAGGATGGCCATGCTCGTCACGCCCAGCACGGCCGCAAAGATGAGCGCCTGACGCTCCTTCATGGCGCCGGTGGGGAACGGCCGGCCGCGCGTGCGCGCCATCTGCTCGTCGATGCGGCGGTCGAGCACGTGGTTGATGGTGGCGGCGCACGCCGAAGCGAGCGCAATGCCGAGGTTGCCCAGGATCAGCGCATCCAGCGGCGGCCAGCCGGGGCTCGCGAGCAGCGTGCCCACGATGGCCGTAAACGTGATGAGCGCCACCACCTTCGGCTTCGTCAGCTCGAAGTAGTGGCGCCAGGTGGTTACCGCCACCGGGGCGGCTATGTTTGTCTCGGTTGCCAAGCGGGCGGGATTTTATATCGTCGAGCTGCCCGTGAGGGCCGCAATGGCCCTGATGAGCTCTGCGGGCTCCACCGGCTTACTCACGTGCGCCTGGTAGCCGCCGCGCAGCGCGAGCTCCCGGTCTTCCGCGCGCGCCACTGCGCTCAGCGCCAGCGCCGGAACGAGGCCGCCCTGTGTGGCCGGGCGGGCGCGCAGCTGGCGTACGAACTGGTAGGCATCCATGTCCGGCATGGCGATGTCCGAAACTATGACGTCCGGCTGCCAGTCGTCGAGCACGCTGAGAGCCTCGCCGGCGCGTGTGGCAACCCGGTATGAGAAGCCTGCGCGCTCCAGTGTGGCCACGAGCGTCTCGCGTGTTGCGGTGTCGTCTTCCACGAGGAGCACCCGCACGCCCAGACCGCCCTGTGGGGCGTAGTTTCCGGGCATGCGGTCGGCGAGGGGGCCGCGTGGCTTCTGCTCCGCATTTTCAGCAAGCGGGAGCGCCACGGTAAAAGTTGCGCCTTTGCCCTGGCCGGGGCTGTCGGCGCGAACGGTGCCGCCGTGCAATTCCACCACGTGTTTCACGATGGCAAGACCCAGGCCCAGCCCCATGTGATTGCGCGTGCTGGTGCCGTCGGCCTGGCGGAAGCGGTCGAACACGAACGGCAGGAACTCGGGGGCGATGCCCTCACCCGTGTCGGTGACGATCACGTGCGCCTCGTCCGCCGTGCGCCCGAGCGTCACCTGTACCTCGCCGCCCGTGCCGGTGAATTTCACCGCATTCGTCAGGATGTTGAGAAACACCTGCTGCAGGCGGCCCACATCGCCCACCACCGTGATGTCCGTCGGCGCCGGGCCCAGCTCCAGCTTCACGTTCCTGGCCTGCGCGGCCGGCCGCTGGCTTTCGATTGCGGCATCGAGCACGGCGCGCAGGTCTACGGGTACCAGTGCGAGATTCAGCTTGTTGCTGACGATGCGCGAGACGTCGAGCAGGTCTTCGATGAGCTTCGCCTGCGAGCGCGCGCCGCGATCGATGGACTCCATGGCGCGCTGGCGCTGGCTGTCGTCCAGCCGGCCGGACTTCAGCAGGTGCGTCCAGCCAATGATGGCGTTCATGGGCGTGCGCAGCTCGTGCGACAGGTTCGCGAGGAATTCGTCCTTGAGGCGAGTGGCCTCCTCCGCCTGGGTGCGTGCGGCGTGCTCGCGCTGATACGCGGCCTCGCGCTCCACGGCGGCGTGCTTGCGATCGCTGATGTCCAGGACGAACGCCATCCAGCGATCGTCCGCGTCGGCAAGGTTTGCCGCGCCCACCATCGCCCAGACGCGTGTGCCGTCCTTGCGAAGGTATTCCTTTTCAAACGGAGCGACGGTGCCGCGCAGGCGCAACTCTGCGAGGGCCGCTTCGCTGGATTCGATGCTTTCGGACGAGGTGATGTCGCGCCAGGTGATTCCGGGGCTCGCCAGGTCTTCCGGCCTGTAGCCCACCAGACGCAGGAACGCGTCGTTCGCCTCGACGATGCGATCGCGGTGGCAGACGACCACGCCGATGATGTTCGACTCGACGAAGCTGCGCCAACGCGCTTCGCTTCGCACGAGGCCGCGTTCGGTGCCGTGAAGGCGCAGCAGCACCTTTACCGCGGTGGTGAGCTCGAGCGCCTCGATCGGCTCGATGAGATAGATCTCCGCGCCGCCGTCGAGGCCCATGAGTGGATCGCTGGGGGTGACGGACGCAGCGAAAATCAGCGCCACCGGGATGGAGCGCGTGACCGGGACTGCCTTGATCGAGCGGCACACGTCGATGCCGCTCATGTCCGGCAGGCTCACGCCGCACAGCACGACGTGCGGTGATTCTTCACGCACCGCGCGCAGCGCTTCGGCGCCGGTGGCTGCCTCGATTACCCGATAGCCCGCCTGCTCGAGAACGCGAGTCCTGGTGCAGCGGGACGACGCCGCATCGTCGACATTGAGGATGAGTGACGAAAACGGCATGCGGGCGCTCTACAACGTCATCGGCGAAAGTGTCTGGCGCGCGGTCGGGAAGGACGGCATACGAAGGGTCTCCCCGGCGGTGATCGGGCTCTGTTTCGGCCGTTTCTCGGCAAGTCGGCAGGGTAACAGAAACCTTGCCCGGCCCTGTGTCCGGGCCCCGGCGCAGGCGCCTATGTGTGGCGCAGCGAGCGATACAGCGCGACCGACGCCAGCAGTAGCAATGCCGCCCCGGCGTTATGCGCGGTGGCGAGCGCTAGCGGGAAACCCTTCGAGCACCATGGACGCGCCGATGAATATCTGCAGAGCCAGGGCGCCCAGCACTGCGAAAGCCGCCACCGCGCGTCGTCGACTTCACCTTCCGCCGTAGCGTGGCGACGGCGGCGAAGATCAGCGTGAGCGTGGCCGCGATGGCCCCCAGCCGATGCGTGAAATGGATGGCGACGCGCGCCGGATGCTGAAGCACGCCGCCCTCGTAGTTCACGCCGAGCCCGCGCCAGAGCACGAAGGCGTCCTTGTAGTCCGTCTCCGGCCACCAGCTGTTCTGGCACTTCGGGAAATCGGGGCAGGCGACGGCGGCGTAGTTGCTGCTGGTCCAGCCGCCAAGCGCGATCTGCACACCGAGCGCGATGAGCGCCGACGAGCATCACTCGATGAGGCGGGCCGGTGCGGTCCGGATACGCGCCGACGTTCGATGCCGAGGCGCCGGCAAATCGCACGCCCCCGCGCGACGCCGTGCGCAGCGAAAGGACAGCCACCACAGCAGGCTCAGCGTGGTGAGCCCGAAGAGCAGGTGCAGCGTAACGATGAGCGGCTTCAGCTGCCACGTGACCGTGAGCATGCCGAGTATGCCCTGGACCACCACGTGATGAGCAGCCCGACGGCGAGCGGCACGCTCACCGCGCGCTGCCTGCGCGTGCGAAACGCGAGCGCAGTGATGATGACGATGATGAGGCCGAGCGTGGACGCCGCGTAGCGGTGAATCATCTCGCGCCACGCCTTGCCCACATGCAGCGGCTGTTCGGATAAGCCGCCTGCGCGGCTGCGTTCTGCGCGGCGCCGGTTGGCGTGAGGTTGCCGTAGCAGCCCGGCCAGTCCGGGCAACCCAGTCCCGCGGCGGTGAGCCGCACATACGCGCCGAGCACGACGACCATGAAGCACAGCAGCACGCCGGCGAGCGCCAGGCGCCGCACCCACGCGGCCGTCGAAGAGCATGGTGCCGAACGATGTCATGATGTGCGGGGCTGTCAGCCGATGTGCGACAGCCTCAGCAGCTTCTTCAGATCGTCGAGCAGCCCTGGGGGTGTCGCGCGCGTCGTAGCGCATGACGAGGTTGCCGAGCGGGTCGACGATGAACAGCGACGTGCGCGCGCTGCTGTCGCCGGGAACTGCTGCAGCAGAGGTCGGCCGCTTCGGGGCCGGCGCGCGTCCAGCGACACGAGGCCAGGGTGCTCGCGCGCCAGGAATTCGCGATGTGCAGCAGTGCGACGGTGGCGAGGAACACGCGCGACACGCGCGTCATCTCGTTGTTGAGCGACAGGCGCGTCTGCCGCATGAAATAGAGCGACGCGACGGCAGGCGGCGTCGCAGGCGCCGTCGCCCACATAGACCAGCGACCACTTGCTCGCGGAGCACGTTGGCGCGGCGCGAGCTCGGCCTTTCGCATCGCGCAGGTCGACCGCCGGCAACGGCCGCGCGCGGCTGGATACAGCTCGCCGTGAGTCGGCGCTCGCCGGCGGGGCGCCAGCGTGCTGCCGTAGTACATGTAGAAGGAGGCGAGCAGAGCGGCAGCAGGAACAACGGCCGCCAGCAGCCCGAGGGTGCGCAGGTTACGCTCGCGAAGGTCGGCGTCGACGGCGGTCGCTCATGCAGGCTTCCGGCGCGTTCCCAGCATCATGACCGTCCACACGATGAGCGCGAGCGCCGCGAACGCGTCCACCACTGGATCGCCGTAGGAGAAGTGCCGCGGCGGTGAAGGCCCGGCGGCTGCCAGTCGCGCACGTAGCCGTACGGCTCGCCTGCGCATCGAGCAGCAGGATACGCGGCTCGAGCGGACGCGCCGAGAGCGCACCGAGCTCCGTCGCGTGGGGAAACGCCGTCACCTTCGGCCACGCGTGCCCGTGTCGGGCGCGCGCGCGGCCGCAGCGCAAGGCCCTGGACTCGGCAGGTTGTCCACGCGGCCGGTTAGCTTCAGCAGGCGTGTCGCTCGCGAAGCGACACATCCGGCAGCTGCTCGCGCGAACCGCTGAACGGCACCCAGCCGCGATCCACGAGAAGCGTGCGTGGCGCCGGCATCGGTCGAGCGGTTCGATCAGCGGCGTGAGCACTTCGTAGCCCGGACGCCCGCTGTTCATGAGCGGTTGTCGAGCAGGAACTGGTGTGCCGGGTCCAGCTTTCCTTCGACGCGGATTCGCTGGAACCGCGGCACCTCTTGCATCGAGCGCGCGCCGAGTGGCTCTGCCACGCCGCTGCCGCGCGCGAACTGTTCAGCCTGCCGCTCGCGCAGATTGCCCTTCGACCATTGCCAGTGACCCAGGCTCAGGAACGCGGCTGCCGCAACCAGCGTGAGTAACGTCATGAGCCACGACGCTTCGAGCGTGCGGGAGCCGAGCGGGATTCGAATGCTTGCACCCATGGCAGGAGCGGGATTTGCTCAACCCGAGCCGATACACTCGTCACAACCCTGCCGCCGCCGAGCCCATTCGGAGCCCCGCATGCAACCCCTCTTCAGGATTCTGGTGATCGCCGTCTTCATCGGCATTCTCGCGAGCCTCGGGTCCGCGCTGTATCAGCTCACTCGCAGCGGCGGGGACTCGAGGAAGTTGCTCCGCGCGCTTGCGATTCGTGTGGGGTTGTCGGTTGCCCTGTTCCTGCTGCTGATGGTCGCGTGGTATGCAGGAATCATCGCGCCTCACGGGCTCGCCAGTGCAGGCGAGCCCGTGAGGTCCAGGTAGCGTCACAGGAAACACGCTCGTCCTGTGCCGCCAACCTCAAATCCAGTAGACGAAGATGAAGAGGCCGAGCCACACCACGTCGACGAAGTGCCAGTACCAGGCCACCGCCTCGAACGCGAAGTGACGCTGCGGGGTGAAGTGCCCCTTCATCACGCGCAGCCAGATGATCAGTCAGCATGATGGCGCCGATGGTCACGTGCAGGCCGTGGAAGCCCGTGAGCATGAAGAACGTCGAGCCGTAGATGCCGGTGGAGAGCTTCAGGCCCAGCTCGCCGTAGGCTTCCGCGTATTCGTGCGCCTGCAGGTAGACGAACAGGAAGCCCAGCAGGAACGTGGCCGCCAGGAATACCTTGAGCATGCCGCGATGGCCTTCACGCAGCGCGTGATGGGCGATGGTCACCGTGACGCTGCTGGTGAGCAGGATGGCGGTGTTGATCGCCGGCAGGCCGAACGCCGGAATCACTTCGAACGAGGAGTCCGCGCGGCCGCCGACTCGGCCCGGGCCGCTCGTGGGCCACGCGTTCTCGAAGCCGGGCCACAGGAGGAGGTTGGTGAAGTACTTCACGCCGTGCCCGCCGAGCCAGGGCACCGACAGCGAGCGCGCGTAGAACAGCGCGCCGAAGAAGGCCGCGAAGAACATGACCTCGGAGAAGATGAACCACATCATGCCCATGCGGAACGACTTGTCGACGCCGAGGCTGTACATGCCCTTCTGGTTCTCGCCGATGACGGTGCCGAACCAGCCGAAGAACATGAACAACATGAGCGCGGCGCCCGGCAGGAACACCCAGCCGCCGGCCCACTCGTTCATGAACGAGATGGCGCCGAGCATGAGGGTGAACAGAGCAAAGGAGCCGACGATCGGCCAAGGGCTCTGGTGCGGAACGTAGTACTTGTCGGTGTCGATTGCGTGCGTGTTGGCCATGGGCTTTCAGGTCCTCGAAGTCATGTCGTCAGGCGTGCCGCTCAACGTTGAGCGGCGACGCGCGTCGACTCGTCGTAAAAGGTGTAGGCGAGCGTGAGGCGATCCACGTAGGCCGGAATCGCCGGATCGATCACGAAGCGCACGGGTAGCGCCCGCTCTTCGTCCTGCCTGAACGCCTGCGGCGTGAAGCAGAAGCACTCGGTCTTGTGGAAGTATGGCGCGGCCTTCGTGGGCGCGATGGCCGGCACGGCCTGCGCCACGGTGGCGCGGCCCGTGAGGTTGCGCGCGAAGAAATCCGCCGTGTAGAGCTGGCCGGGGTGCACCTTCATCGAAGCGAGCACCGGCCTGAACTCCCAGTTGCCGTTGCTCGGCAGCTCGGCGAGGAACTCCACCGTGATCTCGCGGCTGGCGTCGGGTTTTGTCGCAATGACGGACTTCCGCGCGAGCCTGCGCTCGTTGCCGAAGCCCGTGACATCGCACAGCACGTCGTAGAGGGGCACCAGCGCGTAGCCGAACGCAAACGCACCCAGCGAGAACCCCAGCAGCTTCAGCAGCAGCTGGCGATTGGCCCGCAGGGTCTCTGGGCTCAGCTTGAGCGCCATCAGTGCGCTCCACGGAAGAGCGTCATCACGATGAAGCCCACGTAGAACGCCCCGGCCACCAGAGCGAGCAGGATGGCGCCGCGCCTTGCACGGCGGCGGCGCTCCGCAAGCTCATCGAGTGACAGGGCGTTCACGTCGGTCATCACGGCCTGCGGCCGGGGTTCAACGGAAATTCGCGAAGCGCGAATCCCGTCCGGATAACGGCGCGAAGCGCGCCGAATGAAGAACGCGTCATTACCGACTCAGTGCTCCGCGCCGCGAGCGATGACCGCGGCGGTGGGCGGGGTTTCCCAGGTGTGATACGGCAGCGGCGAGGGCAGCTCCCACTCCAGGCCATGCGCGCCTTCCCAGGCGCGGGCCGGGGCCGGCGCGCCGCTCTTCACGCACTTCCAGATGATGTACGGGAACAGCAGCTGCGCAAGTCCGAAGCCGAACGCGCCGAGGGACGACACCATGTTCCAGTCCGTGAACTGCGTGGCGTAGTCCGGGATGCGGCGGGGCATGCCGGCGAGGCCCAGGAAGTGCTGCGGGAAGAACAGCACGTTCACGAAGATGGCCGAGAGCCAGAAGTGCCACTTGGCGAGCTTCACGTCGTACATGCTGCCGGTCCACTTCGGCAGCCAGTAGTACACGCCGGCCATGATGGCGAAGATGGCGCCCGGCACGAGCACGTAGTGGAAGTGCGCCACGACGAAGTAGGTGTCGTGGTACTGGAAGTCGGCCGGCACGATCGCGAGCATCAGGCCCGAGAAGCCGCCGATGGTGAACAGGAACAGGAACGCGAGCGCGAACAGCATGGGCGGCTCGAACGTCAGCGAGCCCTTCCACATCGTCGCGGTCCAGTTGAACACCTTCACGCCCGTCGGGATCGGCGATGAGCATGGTGGAGAGCATGAAGAACAGCTGCCCGGCGAGCGGCATGCCCACCGTGAACATGTGGTGCGCCCACACGATGAAGGACAGGAACGCGATCGAGGCGGACGGCGTACACCATCGCCTCGTAGCCGAACAGCGGCTTGCGCGAGAACGTCGGGATGATCTCCGAGATCGATGCCGAAGGCCGGCAGGATCAGGATGTACACCTCGGGGTGCCCGAAGAACCAGAAGATGTGCTGGAACATCACCGGGTCGCCGCCGCCCGCGGCGGTGAAGAAGCGTGGTGCCGAAGAAGTGGTCGGTGAGCAGCATCGTCACCGCGCCCGCCAGCACCGGCATCACGGCGATGAGCAGATAGGCGGTGATCAGCCAGCGTCCACACGAACAGCGGCATGCGCAGCAGGGTCATGCCCGGCGCGCGCATGTTCATGATCGTGACGACCACGTTGATGGCGCCCGAGGATCGACGAGGCGCCCATCAGGTGGATCGGCGAAGATCGACCATCGGGAAGCGAGTCGCCGCCCTGCAGCGACAGCGGCGGGTACAGCGTCCAGCCGCCCGCCGGGGCCGCCGCCCGGCACGAACAGCGTGCTGAGCAGCAGCGTGAACGCGAACGGCAGGATCCAGAACGAGAAGTTGTTGAGGCGCGGCAGCGCCATGTCGGGCGCCCCGACCTGCATCGGGATCATCCAGTTGGCGAGGCCCGTCCACGCCGGCATGACCGCGCCGAAGATCATGAACAGCGCGTGCATGGTGGTCATGGAGTTGAAGAACTGCGGGTCGACGAACTGCAGGCCGGGCTTGAACAGCTCCGCGCGGATGATCATCGCCATGGCGCCGCCGACGAAGAACATGATGCAGGCGAACACCAGGTACATCGTGCCGATGTCCTTGTGATTCGTCGCATAGACCCAGCGGCGCCAGCCGTGCGGCTTGTGTCGTCGTGATCGTCGTGGCGTGAGCGTGCTGACGTGTGCGTCGTGTGCCATGTCTGTGCTTCTCTGAAACTTATGGTGGGCTCAGAGAGCGGGATCGGCCGGCGGCCGCGGTGGCGGCGGGCTGTCGCGGGTGCGGCGGCCTGCTTCTGCACTTCGGCGCTGCTGCTCGCAGCCACGCGTCGAAGTCTTCCTTGGAGCGCACGTCGACCACGATCGGCATGAAGCCGTGGTCGCGGCCGCAGAGCTCGGCGCACTGGCCGCGGTACGAGGCCGGGCTTGTCGGCGTCGACCTTGAACCAGATCTCGTTCACGAAGCCCGGGAATGGCGTCTTTCTTCATGCCGAAGGCCGGCACCCACCAGGCGTGGATGACGTCCGTGCGCGGTGATGAGCAGGCGCACCTTGGTGCCGGCCGGCACCACCAGCGGGTTGTCGACGTTCAGCAGATAGTGCTCGACGTGCTGGGGTCGATGCCCGAGCCGAGGTGGCGCGCCGCGTCGCTGTCGCGCTCGAGGTGCGAGAAGAAGCACGACGCCGTTGTCGAGGTAGTCGTACTGCCAGCCCCACTGGTAGCCGGTGACCTTGATGGTGAGCTCGGTGTTGCGGGTGTCTTCGAGCTGGATCAGCGTGCTGGCGGCCGGCACCGCCATCGCCACCAGGATGAGCGATCGGGATCGACCGTCCAGACGATCTCCACCTTGGTGTTGTGCACCAGGGTGGTGTCCGCCACCGCGCCCTGCGACTTGCGGAACTTGACCAGCGAATAGATCATGACGCCGAAGACCACGACGCCGATGACCACGCAGACCCAGAAGATCGTCATGTGCAGGCCGTAGATCTCGCGGCTGATGGCGGTGACCCCCTCGGTCATGTTGAGCAGATGCCAGCCGGATTCGGCGTGCGCCGCGGGCGCGAGCGCCGCCAAAAGGGCGCAACAGCGGCCGTAGAAGCCAGTGCTTTTCTGATCATCGTTCCTGTGCCTGCGGGCGCCGCCATCTGCACGACGCGCTGTCTTCGAAGACATCACGACATCTGGTACCGAGTCGCACCGCTCGCCGTCAGGCGAGCGAGGGCGACTCGTTCATGCGCGCCGATCAGGCGCTGCAAGTCGCTGCGCGAGCCGCGCCGCTCCTCCTCCGTCAGAAACTGCCCGACCTCGCATTGCCCGGCCGTGCGACTCGATGACGAGGCGGCTGCGGATGCAGGCGCGAATCGGGGCGGCGCAGTTTAACCCGTGCCCAATGCCGCGGGAACACGACGTCGACGTGGATGCGCGCGGTCGCGATATCGATGCTCACTTCGGCTTCCGAAACGTGATGGTTTCGCGCTCGTGGCGCCGTTGCAGGCTTCGAGCTGCAGCGCCCAGCCGAGCAGCAGCATTTCCGGGCCCGCGAACGGCAGCACCGGCCAGAAGCCACGGAGCGGTGACGAAGCCGGCGATGCCGAAGGTGGCGAAGCAGACGCTAGCCGAAGAACAGCGAGCGCGCCGCGCGTGCTCAGCGAGCAGTGCGGCGCGAGATCGATGTCGATTCGCGGCTGCAAGCACGGGCCGCGACTGATACCAGCGACCTTGCGGCTCACTCAAGGGCGGCGAGGTTATTCGCGCGAAGCCGCCGGCCTACAGGCGCGAGACCTCTGTTATGCGAGTGACACGCGATTCGGGAAAGCTGCTGCCTCGCCGGCACCGGCGTGTGCCTGACGGGACGAGCCGAGCGGCGGCGCGCCGACAGCGGCTCTCGAGCGTGGCGATATTCTCGGCGGCGCGATCGCATCCGCGGCTGCACGTCGTTCGCGATCCAGCCGGCGAACGCGCAGGCCGCGCGGCTCGGATCGCCTGCGCGCGTCAGCAGCGCGTGGTTGAGGCAGCCGAGCCGCAGGCCCACGACCAGGATGACGGGCAGAGTCGAGCGCGGCGGCGAGGTCGGCCATGGTTTCGGTCGCGCCGATCGGCGCGAGCCAGCCGCCGGCGCCCTCGACGACGACGACATCCGACAGCGCCGCGAGCTGGTCGAAGGCCGCTGCGATCGCGCGCGATGTCCGATGCTGATGCCGGCTCGTTGCTGCCGCGAGATGCGGCGACGCCGGCAGCGGCAGGCAATACGGATTGACGTTTCGTAGCGGGCCCGCACATTCGCTCGCGGCCAACAACTCGAGCGCGTCGGCGTTGCGCGGCCCGTCGGGCGTGCTGTCGGCGCCGGCCGCCACCGGCTTCATCACGGCGACCCGATGCCCGGCGTCCACGAGCGCGCGCGCCAGCGCCGCGGCGACAACCGTCTTGCCGACCCGGTGTCGGTGCCGGTGATGAAGACGCCGCGCGTGCGCAGCAGTCACGGCGGGCCTCGTTCGCCTCGGCGCGCGAATCGCGCTGGGCGAGATGGCACTTCGCCGCCGAAACCCGCGACGCTGCGCGTGGCCCGCAGCGCCCCAGCGGCGCCGTGGACCACTTCGTAAGTCGCGGGCGATGTGCCGTCGCGACGCGGACGTTTCGTATGCGCGCGTCACGCGCCGCGAGACGCTGTCGCGGCCGGTGAGTCCGCGAGCGCGGCCGGCGGTGACGTTGTGCGCGCCGATGGCCTTGAGGTCGCGCATCAGCGAGAGCACGTCCCGGTAGGTGAGCGTCATGCGTTCGACGTCGAGCACCGGTTCGGTCGAGGCCCGCGCGCACCAGCGCGTCGCCGATGTCGTGCATGTCGATGAAGTGGTTCACGTGGTTGTAGCCGTCGACGCGCCGCCCAGGCGCTCGCGCAACTCCCGCAGCGTATCGGGGCCGAAGGTGCTGAACGGCGAACAGTCCGCCGGGCTTCAGCACGCGCGCGACCTCGCGCGAAAGCGGCGTCGAGATCGTCGCACCACTGCAGCATCAGGTTGCTGACGACGAGGTCGACGCTCGCGTCGGCGAACGGCAGGCGGCGAGCATCGCGCGCACACGCGCTCGAAGCGCCGCAACAGCTGCGATGTGCCTGCGCGCTCGCGCAGCATGCCGGGCGCGATGTCGAGCGGCAACGACGCTGCGCGCGCGGATAGCGGCGCTTCAGCTCGCCGGTGATGCGGCCCGTGCCCGCGCCGAGATCGACGACGACCGCGGGCGCGAGCTTGAAGAAATCCAGCCGCTGCAGCAGCTTCATCGCCGACACGCGGCCTGCAGGACCGCCGCGGCTTCGTAGCTGGCGCTGGCGCGATCGAAAGCATTGCGCACGCCAGCATGGTCGAGGCGTGACGCATCTCGGCGGCTGCGAAACGTAGCCGCGACTCGTCCGATCGGTCGGGCTCGCTCATCCGTGCGCGTCCGCGTCCTTCTGCCAGCCAGCACGAATGCGGCCGAGAGTTTCGACCAGTGCGTCGATCTGGGCTTCCGCATGCGCGGCGGAGAGCGTGATGCGCAGGCGCGCGCTGCCCGCGGGCACGGTGGGCGGGCGGATGGCCATCACCCAGAAGCCTGCTTCGAACAGCGCCTTCTGCGCGCTCAGCGCGCGCTTCCGCGCGTGCCGAGCACGACAGGCTGAATCGGCGTGTGCCGAGCGCCGAGAGCGGCAGATCCAGTTGGCGGGCCGCGCTGCGAAAGCGCGCGGTGAGCGCGAGCACGCGTTCGCGCCGCCACGATTCTTCGTCGACTGAGCTTCAGCGCCCGCGCGCGTGGCCGCGGCCACCGGCTGCGGAAGCGCCGTCGTGTAGATGTATGTGCGCGCTTTCTGGATCAGCAGCTCGATGAGGTCCGCTCGAGCCGGCGACGAACGCGCCGAAGGTGCCGAAGCGCCTTGCCGAGCGTGCCGACGAGCACGGGCACGTCGTCCGAATCCAGCCCGAAGTGCTCGAGCGTGCCGCGGCCTGTCGCGCCGAGCACGCCGAGGCCGTGCGCGTCGTCGACGATCAGCCAGGCCTTCTTCGCTGCGGCATGCGCGCGCGATGCGAGGGCAGGCGCGCGATGTCGCCATCCATGCTGAACACGCCGTCGGTGGCGAGCACGGACACTTCGTCCTTGTGCTCGATCGAGCGCGCGCTCGCGCCGCGGCGCCATCGCCGTGCGCGTAGCGGCTGAAGCGCGCGCCGGACAGCAGCGCGCCGTCGATGAGCGACGCATGGTTCAGCCTGTCGAGCAGCACCGACTTCGCCGCGATCCGCGAGCACGCAGATGGCTGCGAGGTTCGCCATGTAGCCGGTGGAGAACAGCAGCGCGCGCTCGCGGCCCGTGAAGGCGGCGAGCTCTTCTTCCAGCGCCGCGTGCTCGGTGCCGTGGCCGGTGACCAGGTGCGAGGCGCCGCTGCCGACGCCCGTGCGCGCGGCGGCTTCGCACATGGCGGCAACGATCTGCGGGTGACGCGCGAGGCCGAGGTAGTCATTGCTGCAGAAGTCGACGAGGCGCTGGCCTTCGACGATGACTTCCGCACGGCTGTCCGCGACGGGAAACGCTCGAACGTGCGGCGCCGGCGCCGCAGGTGCTGGCGGTCGACTTCCGCGAGGGCGGTCCTGAGCGCTGAGGGTTCCCGTTTCACGGCGTGATCTCTGCACGGCGTGCCGCCGGGTTCGACGGGGTTCCGGGAACTGCGGATAGCGGCGCGGAGCGCCGTTACAGAACCTTGTCATGCCGTGGCGACGGAGTTTCTCGTGGCGGCGGGGCATGCGCGTGCTCGTGAGCGTGCGCAGGAGCGGCTTCCGCCTTCAGGCCCAGCCGCGCGAACAGGTGCTGGTCGCGCGCCACGTCGGGATTGCCGGTGGTCAGCAGCTTCTCGCCGTAGAAAATGGAGTTCGCGCCGGCCATGAAGCACAGCGCCTGCAGCTCGTCGCTCATGGCTTCGCGGCCCGCGGACAGGCGCACGTGCGCGTTCGGCATCATGAGGCGCGCCACCGCGATGGTGCGCACGAAGTCGAACGGATCGACGCCCGGCTTGCCGTGCAGCGGCGTGCCCGGCACCTGCACCAGCTGGTTGATCGGCACGCTCTCCGGGTGCGCGGGCAGGTTCGCGAGCGTGATGAGCATCTTCGCGCGATCCGTGCGTGGTCTCGCCCATGCCGACGATGCCGCCGCAGCACACCTTGAGGCCCGCTTCGCGCACGGCTGCGAGCGTGTCGAGGCGGTCCTGGTAGGTGCGCGTGGTGATGATCTCGCCGTAGAACTCCGGCGACGTGTCGATGTTGTGGTTGTAGTAGTCGAGGCCGGCTGCCTTCAGCTCATCCGCCTGCGCAGGCGTGAGCATGCCGAGCGTGGCGCAGGTCTCCATGCCGAGCGCGCGCACTTCGCGAATCATCTGCGCGATGGCGGCCACCTGTTTCGGCTTGGGCGAGCGATAGGCCGCGCCCATGCAGAAGCGCGTGGCGCCGGCGTCTTTGGCGCGGCGGGCGGCGTCGACCACTTCGGTGACGTCGAGCAGCGTCTCGCGCTCGAGCCCCGTGTCGTAGCGCACGCTCTGCGGGCAGTACGCGCAGTCTTCCGGGCAGGCACCCGTCTTGATGGAGAGCAGCGTGCTCATCTGCACCGTGCTCGGCTCATGGTGCTGCGCGATGCACGCGCTGCGCGTGGAACAGCAGGTCGATGAAGGGCATCGCGAACAGCGCCTCGACCTCCGCGACCGTCCAGTCGTGGCGAACGCTGCCGAGCAGGGTGTGATCCATGCGCATATCTCGTTGTTTACCGAGGGAATGCACGCTCAGTCGCGGGGTATCCCGGGCGATGCTGGGCGGCCGGGGCATGTTCCCGGTGCGGCCAGTTGATGTCAACGGAAAGGGCGTCTGGATGTCGACAATTGGGATTGTGGGGCGCGGGCTCACCTCGCTCGGCTGCGGGTTCGCGCACGCGCTGGCTTCGGCGGCGCTGCCACCGGTGTGCTGCCTCTGCAGTGCCCCGGGCCAGGCACCGGGTGTGGATCTTTGCGACGTGTGCGCCACGTTTCTTCCTGTTCTCGACGACGGGCCGCGGCCCGCTTCAGGCGGTGCCGGGCACTGGCCAGACCAAGTTCAAGTGCCGGGGCTGCCCGTCGGGGATGGCACTTTAGTACGAACTCTGTTCCTTTTTAAGTACGAATATCCAGTGGATCACTTCATTCGGGCGTTGAAGTTTCGTGGCGAGAGGGTTTATGCGCGGGTGTTGGGGCAGTTGATGGCGCGCTCGCATCGCGCGCGCGGGTGGGCTGCGCCCGCCTGCATCGTGCCGATGCCGCTGCATTTTTCGAGGTTTCGCGAGCGCGGGTTCAATCAGGCGCAGCAGATCGCGGGCTATGCCGGCGCTTCGCTGGGTGTTCGGGTGGATTCGCGCTCGCTCGTGCGTGCGCTCTGCACGAAAGAGCAAAGTGGACTCAGTCTGAATGAGCGGCGCGACAATGTTCGGGGTGCTTTCAAAGTCGCGCGGCCTTTGCCGGCCGGCCGCATCGCGCTGGTCGATGACGTTGTGACGACCGGCAGCACCGCCATGGCGGCGGTGCGTGCGCTGGCTGAAGCGGGCGCGAAGGAAATCGAGCTGTGGGCGGCGGCGAGGGTGGAGAAGGACTACGGGTGACGTCGCGACGAACACTCAGTCCGCGTACACGTACTCGAGCAGGATGCCGATGAAGACGCAAAGGCCCACGTACTGGTTGTTCGTGAACGCGCGGAAGCAGCGCGAGGGCTCGCGGTCGCGGATGAGCCACTGCTGGTAGAGGAAGAACACGGCGGCGGCGGCGACCCCCGTGAGATACCAGTTGCCGAACTTCATGGCGCGGCCGACCAGAATGAGCGCAAACAGCATCATCGCCTGCATGATGCCGACGATGAGCTTGTCCATGTCGGCGAACAAGATGGCGCTCGACTTCACGCCGATCTTCAGGTCGTCGTCACGATCTACCATCGCGTAGAGCGTGTCGTAGATGCACGCCCACACCACCGCCGCCATGAACAACACCCACGCCACACGCGGCAGCGTTCCAGACGCGGCCATGTAGGCCATGGGCACCGCCCACCCGAACGCCAGGCCGAGATAGAACTGCGGCAGCGGAAAGAAGCGCTTCAGGAACGGATAAGACACGGTCAGCGCGGCGCCGGCAAACGCCAGCTTCAGGGTCTTCGCATCGAGCTGGAGGGCCAGGAACAGCGCGATGCCGGCGAGCACACCAAACAGCGCCAGCGCTTCGCGCGGCCCGACGCGCCGCGCGGCCAGCGGCCGATCCTTCGTGCGCTTCACGTAGGGGTCGAGGTTGCGATCGGCGAAATCGTTGATGACGCAGCCGGCCGAGCGCATCACGACCGTGCCGAGCATGAAGATGATGAGGATGCGCGGCTGCGGCCGCCCGCCGCCCGCGATCCACAGCGCCCAAAGCTCTGGCCACAGCAGCAGCCAGATGCCGACAGGGCGGTCGAGCCGCATGAGGCGCGCCCACTCCTGCACGCGACGCGCCTGCCGATAGAGGAACGGCGCCTCGGGATGCTTCAGCTCGAGAGAGAATTGCTCGGCGGCCAACGGTTGCTACCCCACTCGTCCGTAACGCTCGCCCGCGCCGATCCAGCGCGCCGCGAGCGGGGCGATATTATCCGGGTATGAGGCGAGCATCAGCTCCGCCGCCTGCTGAACTCGCGGCAGCAGGTCCGCGTCGCGCATCAGGTCCGCCACGCGCAGCTGCGCAAG
This sequence comes from uncultured Gammaproteobacteria bacterium, assembly GCA_963837755.1. Taxonomy (GTDB): domain Bacteria; phylum Pseudomonadota; class Gammaproteobacteria; order Steroidobacterales; family Steroidobacteraceae; genus JADGHX01. The sequence continues at coordinate 972,904 of CAWIOP010000001.1, forward strand.
ACCGGTCTGGCGCGTGCCGAGCAGCTCGCCGGGGCCGCGCAGCTCCAGGTCGCGCCGGGCGATCTCGAAGCCGTCGTTGGTCTCGCGGATCACCCTGAGCCGCTCGCGCGCAAGCTCCGAGAGCGGGCTTCGATATAGCAGCACGCAGTTGCTCGCCTCTGCGCCGCGCCCCACGCGGCCGCGCAGCTGGTGCAGCTGCGCAAGGCCCATGCGCTCGGCGTTCTCGATGACCATGAGCGTGGCGTTCGGCACGTCTACGCCCACTTCGATCACCGTGGTGGCGACGAGCAGCTGGATCTTGCCCGCCTTGAAGGCGAGCATCGCGTGGTCTTTCTTCGCGGGAGGCATGCGCCCGTGCACGAGGCCCGACACGAACGTCCGGCAGCGCCTCGGCCAGCACGGCGGCCGTGTCTTCGCGCAGCCTGCGAGCGCAGCTTCGTCGGACTCTTCGATGAGCGGGCACACCCAGTACACCTGCCGCCCGTCGCGACACGCTTCGGTGATGCGCGCCACCACTTCATCGCGCCGCTGCTCGGGCACTACCACCGTTTTCACGGGCGTGCGGCCGGGCGGCAGCTCATCGATGACGGAGATGTCGAGATCGGCGTAGGCCGTCATCGCGAGCGTTCGCGGAATGGGCGTGGCGGTCATGATGAGCTGGTGGGGAAAGCGCCCCTGCCTGCGCCCCTTCTCCTGCAGCCGCAGGCGCTGCTGCACGCCGAAGCGGTGCTGCTCGTCCACGATGATGAGCGCAAGGTTGGCGAACTCGATGCCCTCCTGGAACAGCGCGTGCGTGCCGACGACGATGCGCACTTCGCCCGAAGCGATGGCCTCGAGCGCGCTCTTGCGCACGCGTGCGGTCTGCGAGCCCGAGACCAGCGCCACCGGCAAATGCAGCGGATGGAACCACTGGCAGAAGTTTCGCCAGTGCTGCTCGGCGAGCAGCTCCGTGGGCGCCATCAGCACGGCCTGCATGCCGTGCCTGCCGCGCGCGCGGCGGCGGCGGCGGCGACAACCGTCTTGCCGCAGCCGACGTCGCCCTGGATCAGTCGCACCGCCGGCTGCCCGGTGCGCAGGTCCCCTTCCACTTCGCCCAGCGCTCGCCGCTGCGCGCCGGTAAGGGCGAACGGCAGCGACTCGACGAAACGCTTCGCCAGATGCTCGGGATCTTCGAGCGGCCACGACGGATCGGTGCGCGTCGCGTGCTTCAGCAACTTGAGGCTCAGGTGATGCGCCAGCAATTCCTCGAACGCGAGCCGCCGCTGCGCCGGGTGCCGCCCGGCCGCGAGCTCGGCGCAGCTGCGCCTCGCGCGGCGGGTTGTGGACGTAGTCGAGGGCATCCTTCAGCGCGGGCAGGCCCAGCGGCTCCAGCACCTGCGGGGGAATCCAGTCCCGCACGGCCTCGCGACCGACCTCGCGCAACGCTTCGTTCACGAGCGCGCGCATGCGCCCCTGCGCGACGCCTTCAGTGCCCGGATAGATGGGCGTGAGCGTCTCTTCGAGTGCCGCCGTGGATTCCGCAAACGCGCCGATACTCCGGATGGACGATCTCGAGCCCCAGCGGCCCGCGCCGGATCTCACCGAAGCAGCGCAGCCGCGTGCCGCGCGCGAGCGCGTTCTGCTGGGCGCCGGAGAAATAGAAGAATCGAAGCGTGAGAAAGCCCGAGCCGTCGCGAGATGCGGCACAGCAGCTGGCGCCGCCGGCGAAAGGCGACTTCGGTGAGCTGCACTTCCCCTTCGACCGCCACGCGTGTTCCCGGCAGCAGCGCGCCGATGGGCACCACCCGCGTGCGGTCTTCATAGCGCAGCGGCAGAACGAACAGCAGGTCCTGCACCTGCGTGACGCCCAATCGCTGCAGCCGCTCGGCGAGCATCGAGCCGACCCCGCGCATGGCGGTGATCGGCCGCTGCTCGGCGTTTGCGCCGCTGCTGCGATTGAGAGCTGTCTCAGTCAAGGTAGAGCACGCATTCGATCTCGACGCGCGCCCCGCGCGGCAGCTGCGCCACGCCCACGGCCGCCCGCGCCGGATAGGGCTGCGGGATGTACTGGGCCATGACCTCGTTCACCTTGGCGAAGTTCGCAAGATCCGTGAGGAACACGGTCACCTTCACCGCCCTGGCGAGCGAGCCACCCGACGCGTCGGCCACGGCCTTGAGGTTCTCGAACACCTGGCGGATCTCTTTCTCGATGTCACCCGTCGACCAGCTCCATGGTGCTCGGGTCGAGCGGAATCTGGCCGGAAAGATAAACCGTGTTGCCCGCGCGCACGGCCTGCGAGTAAGTGCCTATCGCCTTGGGCGCATGGTCGGTATGAATGATCTCGCGGGTCATGGCGACAGCTCCTCTCGATGCGGGTGGAAGCGCGAGTTTACTTCGCCCTGTCGTCGCGCGAGCGTGCGGTGGAGTGCGCGGCCGAGTGCGCGGCCAGGGAGCGAATGACCCGCTGCACATCCGGCATGCGACGGATCAAGCGCACGATGCGCGCCAGGTGCTTGCGGTCGTGCACTTTCAGCTCGAACACGAGCTCCGAGGTGTCGCTGTCGCGCTCTTCCACCGAGACACGATCGATGTTGGTGTCGGTGCTGGAGATGGCGGCGGCCACCGCGGCGAGCACGCCCGTGCGGTTGGCCACTTCAATGCGCATTTCGGAGCTGAAGAGGCGGTCGGGCGAGGCCTGCCAGGCGACGGGAAGCCATTTTTCCGGGTGCTTGCGGTAGTCCTCGACGTTCACGCAGTTCTCGCGGTGAATGACGATGCCGCGGCCGGATGACAGGAACGCGAAGATGGGGTCGTGCGGAATGGGGAAACAGCAGCGCGCGTAGCTCACGAGCAGGCCTTCCGTGCCCGCGATGCCAAGCGGCGCCGGCTGCGCGACAGTGCCTGCTTCGGTGGGCGTTGCCGGCATCAGGCGGCGCGCAACGAGTGGCGCCAGGCGTTCGCCGAGGCCGACCTTCTCGTACAGCTCGTCCACGTCTTTCATGCCGAGCTCGCCGACGGCGGCGGCGAGCGAATCGGGCGTGACATCGTCCAGCGAGAGATTGGACTCCCCCAGCGCCTGGTCGATGAGCCGCTGGCCGAGCGCAATGGCCTCCGTTCTGCGCAGGCTCTTCAGGTAATGCCGGATGGCGCTGCGCGCTTTCGCGGTGACCACGAAGTTTACCCACGACGGGTTGGGCATGGCGCCCTTCGCCGTGATGATCTCCACCGTCTGTCCGTTGCGAAGCACGGTGCGCAGGGGTATGAGGCGGCGATCGACCTTGGCCGCGACGCATCGGTTGCCGACGTCCGTGTGCACGGCGTAAGCGAAGTCCACCACCGTGGCGCCGCTGGGCAGGCGAAGGATCTCACCGCGCGGCGTGAACACGTACACCTTGTCGGGAAACAGGTCGACCTTGACGCTCTCCAGAAACTCTTCCGAAGACGTGCCGCCTTCCTGCAGCTCAATGAGATTCGACAGCCACTCGCGCGCACGCGCGTGCTGGAGCGAGTCTTCCATCTCGCCGGTTTTGTATTTCCAGTGCGAAGCGATGCCCGACTCCGCCACGCGATGCATGTCGTCGGTGCGAATCTGCACTTCGATGGGCACGCCGTTCGGCCCGAACAGCGTGGTGTGCAGCGACTGGTAGCCGTTCACGCGCGGGATGGCGATGTAATCCTTGAAGCGACCCGGCATCGGCCGGAACACGCTGTGCACGACACCCAGCGCGCGATAACACGTGTCTATGGAGTTGACGATGATGCGCAGGCCGTAGACGTCGACAATCTCGCTGAGCGTGGCGCGCTTGCGCCGCATTTTCTTGTAGATGCTGTAGAGATGCTTCTCCCGCATCTCCACTTTCGCGGCGATCTCGTTCTTGAGCAGGGCCGCCGTGAGCTGCTGTTCGATCTTCTTCAGGAACTCTTTCTGGTTGCCGCGCGCGCGCTTCAAAGCGCGCTCCAGCACGCGATAGCGTTGCGGGTAGAGCGCGCAGAAGCCCAGGTCTTCCAGCTCGAGCTTGATGCGGTAGAGGCCGAGGCGTTCGGCGATAGGCGCGTAGATATCGAGCGTCTCGCGTGCAACGGCGCGGCGGCGCGGCGGCGTCATGGCCTCGATGGTGCGCATGTTGTGCGTGCGGTCCGCCAGCTTCACGAGGATGACGCGCAGGTCGCGCACCATCGCCAGCAGCATCTTGCGGAAGCTCTCCGCCTGCGCTTCCTCACGGCTCTTGAACTTGATCTGGTCGAGCTTCGTCACCGCGTCGACGAGCTCCGCTACGTCGGCCCCGAACTTTGCCGCGAGCTGGTCCTTGGGCGTGGGCGTGTCTTCGATGACGTCGTGGAGGATGGCCGCGACGATGGTGTCCGCGTCGAGCCGCAGGTCCGCGAGGATGGCGGCGGCGGCGACGGGGTGTGCGATGTAGGGCTCGCCGGAAAGGCGCTTCTGACCCTTGTGGGCCGAAGCGCCGAACTCGGCGGCTTCACGGATGCGCGCGACCTGGTCGGGCGGCAGGTAGGTCTCGGCGGTGCTCAGCAGCTCCTTGAGACCCGGAGTGCGTCGTCCGCCGGGAAGCAGTCCCAGGAGCGAAGACGCATAGTCCATGGTTCAGGCGGGTCGGTGCGAGCCCTCAGTCTCCGAGGCCAAACTGCGGGGCGCGGAAGGTGGACTGGGCCGCCTCGTCGAGGGTCATGGCGTTATCAACCGGCGGCGGCTCCGGCTCACGCAGCATCTCGACGGTGATGTTGCCGGCAGCAATCTCGCGCAGGGCGACGACGGTGGGCTTGTCGTTCTCCCAGCTGAGCGTGGGCTCGGCACCATTGGCGAGCCGGCGGGCGCGCTGGGCGGCCAGCAACACGAGCTGGAACAGGTTGTCGACGTTTTGCAGGCAGTCTTCGACGGTAATACGGGCCATGTGTGCTCAATATGTGGAGCGCCCGCGTCGGCAGGCGAAAAGGACTGAAACTATAAGCGAGGCGGACGCTCGTGACCAGCAACCGGTTGCGCCGGACTGCGGATTCGGGCTCGAAGCGCGCCGGGCTAGCCCACCAGCTGGGTGAGCAGCGGCTTCAGCGACTCGCGCGCCGCGGCGAGGTCTTCGCCCCGGCCGTCGATGATACGGCCAAGGTCGCTCACAGCCCGCTCGAAGTCATCGTTCACGACCACGTAGTCGAATTCGCTCCAGTGCGACATATCGCCGACCGCATCCCGCAGGCGGCGCGTGATGACCTCATCCGAGTCGGTCATGCGGTTGCGCAGGCGCTCTTCGAGCGCCCGGCGCGACGGCGGAAGGATGAAGATGCTCGAGCATTCGGGCATGGCCGCGCGCACGAGCCGTGCGCCCTGCCAGTCGATCTCGAGGATGACGTTCTTCCCCTGCTCGAGCTGCTGCTCCACGGCCTTGCGGCCGGTGCCGTAGTAGTTGTCGAACACCTGCGCGTGCTCGAGAAACTCGCCGCGATCGATCAGCACCTGGAATTCGGCCACCGGAATGAAGAAGTACTCCCGCCCGTGCTCTTCGGTAGGCCGGCGCGCACGAGTGGTATGGGAGATGGAAACGTGAAGCTCTGGCCGCCGCTGCAGCAGCGCCTTCACGAGCGAGGTCTTGCCGGCCCCGGAGGGGGCGGCGATCACGAACAGGCGGCCGCGGCCGCGATCTTTCTCGGCAACGGCCATCATCCTGTCTAGCTACCTGGCGGGAATGACCATCATCGGCCCGTCATCCTGATCGGCGCGATGAAATTCCGGTCCGGAATCCCTGAGGGTGACCAGTGCGATGTAGAGCGTGTCGTCGAGCTCGAAGCTGATCTCGCGCTTGGGCGGGTTGCTGGTTTTCAGGAACGCGCCGGTGCACCTGCCGGGCGGCATGCGCATCATCTTCCACGCCTGCATCGAGCCGGGCGCGCACAGCGCGCCGGCGGCGGCCATCACTCGCTGCGCTTGCGCGTAGTGGCGCGGGTTGGATTTCTTCAGATCTTCGAGCACGAGGTTATTCAGATAGACGGTGTGTTTGGGAGCGTGGAACCTGAATTCCGGCGCCGTCGTCGGTCTCGCGGCCTCGTCAGCCAGGGCCGCCGGAGCGCCCGCCGCGACCAGGAGGCAAGCCAGCAGGGAGTAGCGCATGGTGATGTCCCCTCACGTAACTACTTGATCCACCTTGGCTTTAGACCTGCCCGGATGAGCCCGGCGCCGCCGTCGGCGCTCCCCGGGGGCCGATACGATACCAAAGCGGGGCCTTCCCGTAGTGCCCGACCCGCCGGAGAAGGTTCCTGAACATGAACGCCAGATGAACTCCGCGTTCAGCGTGCGCTCACCACCCGTCAGCCAGACTGCGCCCCACGTTTTCACTGTAGCGGCACACGCAGGAGATGGGTATGAAACGCGCGGCAGTTGGAGTTCTTCTGATCTCGCTTGTCGCAGGCTCCACGGCGATGGCGGGCACGGTTCTCGGCCATCGGTTCGAGCGCGACCACAACGATGGCAAGCGCAACGAGCAGCAGCATCGCCCGGACAATCGCCATGACGACCGCCGTCGTCACAACCCGCCCCGCCGTGACGACCGGCACGACAACGACCACCGCAGCGATCGTCGGGACGATCATTCGAACCATCGGGACGACGGCCGACGGAACTATGGCGATCGCGACAATCGTGGCCGGCATGACGATCGCCGCGACGACCGCCGCTGGGACAACCACCGCTGGGATGACCGCGGTCGCCAGGACCATCGTTGGGAGAGCGGCCGCTACCACTGGGGTGCGTACTACCGCCCGCACGGCTACGTGGTGCGCCGCTGGGGCCACGGCGATCGACTGCCGCGGGCCTACTACGCCCCCACGTACGTGATCGGCAATTACGACGAGTGCGGCCTGCGCCGCCCGCCGCACGGCCACCACTGGGTGCGCATCGATCACGATGCGGTGCTGGCGGTGATTGCGACAGGTGTCGTGCTCGACGTGATCTACAACCAGTTCTGGTAATCACGGCGGAACAGCCCGGAGCGCGGGAATGCTCCATAAAAGAAGCCCGTCCTCGAGACGGGCTTCTTCATTCAAGGAAGGCAGGTCGCCCTGCGCGCGTCACGGCTGACGCGGCGGCGAGCGCATCACTCGATGTTCTGCACCTGCTCGCGCATCTGCTCGATCGCCACTTTCATCTCCACGGCCGCGCGAGTGGTCTCCAGGTCCTGGGACTTCGATGACAGCGTGTTGGCCTCGCGATTGAGCTCCTGCATGAGGAAGTCGAGGCGGCGGCCCGCAGGCTCCCGGGACGCGGTGATGCGGCGGATTTCCACGATGTGGCCGGTGAGGCGGTCCAGCTCTTCATCCACGTCGAGCCGCTGCAACAGCAGTGCGATCTCCTGCTCGAGCCGTTCCTGATCGACCTGGGCTTTCAGCTCGGCGAGGCGTTCGTTCAGGCGTTCGCGCACGCGCGCATGCACTTCGGGCAGGCGGGCACGCACCTGGGCGACGGAGCCCTCGAGATTTACGCAGCGCTGCTCGATGAGTTCGCGCAGCCGCACCCCTTCGCGCGCGCGGGCGGCCCCGAGCTCGGCCACCGTTTCCGTGAAGAGCTCGCGCGCGGCGGCCACGACTTCATCGCTGCCCGTGTTGTCTTCGCGGACCACGCCCGGCCACCTCAGCACGTCCATGAGGTTCACGCTGTGATTGCCCGGCAGCACCGAAGCCAGCTCGCGCACGCGCGCGAGCACGCGCTCCAGCGCCTGCTGGTCGATGTCGAGCGCGAGCTCCGCGCTGTGCGTGGAGCGGAAGGTGATGGTGCAATCCACCTTCCCGCGCTTCAGCTCTTTCGCGGCGATCTGACGTAATTCCGGCTCCAGCGCCCGCACCTCGTCGGGCAGGCGGAAGCCGCATTCGAGAAAGCGATGGTTGACGCTGCGAAGCTCGCAGACGAGCGTCCCCCAGGGGCCCGAGGCCTCCCGGCGGGCGAATCCGGTCATGCTGGCGATCATGTGGACTTGAATGGCTCGAAAAGTGCGCGCGACGAAGCGTTGCGTCTTACGCTCGTCTGCTCGCGGGTGATATAAAGCGCCGCCAATCTTAACAGAAGCACGAGTGCCCTCTTTGCGGGTCGAGTACGCGGACATATCACTCCTCGGGGCGCGTGAAGAAAACCAGGACCGTGTCGTTACGGCAGTGGCCGAGCACGCGGCTCTGCTTCTCGTGGTCGACGGCATGGGCGGGCACGCAGATGGGGCGCGTGCGGCCGAGGTTACGCAGAAAGTCGTCCTCGAAGCTTTCTGGCACACCCCGCTGCCGCTCTTCGATCCACTCGGCTTCCTGCACCTGACGCTCGGCCGGGCGCACGAAGAAGTGGTGCGAGTCGGCATGAGCCTGCCGCTGGAGCAACGCCCGCGCGCGACATGCGCCGTCTGCCTCGTGCAACAGCATGCGGCGTGGTGGGCGCACATCGGCGACAGCCGCGTGTATCACCTGCGCAAAGGCGGGCTCGTCATGCGCACGCGCGATCACAGCCACGTAGAGCTTCTGCTGCGCGAAGGGCTCATCACCGCGGAGCAGGCGCTGAACCACCCCATGCGCAACTTCGTGGAATGCTGCATCGGCGGCGACCCCATCCTGCCCGACATGACGCTGAGCGGTCGCCGCGAGCTGCAGCCAGATGACGTCCTCTTCGTCTGCACCGACGGCATGTGGGCCACGCTCAAGGATGACGAAATCGCAAACCGTTTCACCGTCGGCGGCCATGCCGTGCGGGATACCCTGACCTCACTGGGCCAGTTGGCCGTCGCGCGCGCCGGAGGCGGCAGCGACAACACCTCTGCCGCCGCCCTGCGCTGGCTGGGAGAGTAGGCGTGTCGAGGCCGAGCGGGCGCGAGCCCGATCAATTGCGTCCCGTTCGTTTCACGCGGCGCTTTGCGAAGCACGCGGAAGGCTCCGTGCTCGTCGAGTTCGGGGATACACACGTGCTGTGCACGGCGAGCGTCGAGGAATCGCGTTCCGCCGTTCCTGCGCGGCAAGGGGCAGGGATGGGTGACGGCGGAGTACGGCATGCTGCCGCGCTCCACGCACACGCGCACGGCGCGCGAAGCGGCGAAGGGCAAGCAGAGCGGGCGCACGCAGGAAATCCAGCGGCTCATCGGCCGCTCGCTGCGCGCCGTTATCGATCTGAAAGCGCTGGGCGAGCGCACCATCACGGTCGACTGCGACGTGCTGCAGGCCGATGGGGGCACGCGCACGGCGTCGATCACCGGCGGCTTCGTGGCGCTTGCCGAGGCGTGCGAGAAGCTCGTGCAACGACGGGCGATTGCCGCGAGCCCGCTGCACGGGCAGGTCGCTGCGGTCTCGGTCGGCATCTGCGACGGCGTGCCCGTGATCGATCTCGACTACGCCGAGGACTCCGAGGCGGAAACGGACATGAACGTCGTCATGAACAACGGCGGCGCGTTCGTCGAGATTCAGGGCACCGCGGAAGGCCACGCGTTCCGCCGTCATGAGCTCGACAGCATGCTGAACCTGGCCGCCGCGGGAATCGGCGAGCTGTTCGCGCTCCAGGTGCAGACACTGGCGGTACGGCCTTAGAGCCACCCCGTCGGCGAGGCCGCTGCTGACGTGAAAGCCGTTCTTGCGAGCAGCAACCTGGGCAAGCTGCGCGAGCTTGCCGCCATACTCGAGCCGTTCGGCTATGAGCTCGTGCCGCAAAGCGCGCTGGGCATCGACACGCCTGCGGAGACCGGAACCACCTTCGCCGAGAACGCGCTGCTCAAGGCGCGCCACGCTTCGCGGCTTGCCGGGTTGCCGGCACTGGCGGACGACTCCGGAATTGAAGTGGATGCGCTGGGCGGGCGTCCCGGCGTCTACTCCGCGCGCTTTGCCGGCGAGCACGCCACCGACAGTGCGAACGTCAACAAGATGCTCGAAGAGCTGCGCAACGTGCCTTCGGAGCGGCGCACGGCTCGCTACCAGTGCGTCATCGCCTTCATGCGCACGGCAGACGACAACGCGCCGCTCATCGCTCACGGTTCCTGGGAAGGCCGCATTCTCATGCAGCCTCGCGGAACCGGTGGCTTTGGCTATGACCCGATATTCCAGCCCGCGGGTCTCGACGTTTCCGCGGCCGAGCTTCCGGCTGCGCAGAAGAATGCGCGCAGCCATCGCGGCGAGGCGCTCCGGGCGCTCGCCCGGCTGCTGCGGCAGCGCGGATCGCCGCAGGTATAGTCGCCTCCTGCACTGAGCCTCTTTCGCGGCTCGAGGATTTCCCATGCCCCGGACGCTTCGGGCGAAGTGGCTCTGCCTGCCGCTCATGGTGAGCTGTACGTTCGTTCCCGTGATGGCACAGCAAGGCCCCGCCGCCGCCGCATCCCGCGAGCTGCATGCGCTGATGGACGAGGCTTGGGAGAAGGACATGCGCGACGACCCGCTGCGCGCGTCCTATCTCGGCGACCGCCGCTACGAAAGCGAGTGGCCGGATCTGACCCTCGCGGCGATAGAGAAGCGCAACACTGCCAACGGCACCACGCTCGCCCGCTTGCAACGGCTGGATCGCGCTGCGCTCTCCTCGCAGGACCAGCTCAGCTACGACCTGTTCGCGTGGGAATACCAGAACCGGCTGGGCGCCTACCCATTCAAGCCCTATCTGTACGAGCTTCGCTTGCGCGACGGTGTGCAGTCGCTGTCCGATCAGGCCGAGCTCATCCCGTTCACCAGCGCCGCCGACTATGAGCACTGGATCGCCCGTCTGCGAACGCTCGAGCGATACCTCGCGCAGAACACGGTGTTGCTGGAGCTCGCCATTCGCGAGAAACGCACGCAGCCGCGCGTGATCATGGAGCGCGTCGTGCCGCAGCTTGCGGCGCTCATCACGCCCGGCGCGCAAGCCAACCCGTTCTACGAGCCGTTCAAGCGCATGCCCGAAAGCATTCCCGCGCCAGAGCGCGCGCGTCTGCAAGCCGCGGGCAAGGCGGCAATCGAAAGCGTGGTGGTTCCCGCCTACACGCGGTTCGACAAATTCTTCCGCGAGCGCTACCTGCCGGCCGCGCGCAGCAATGAAGGCATCTGGGATACGCCCGATGGCGTGGCGTTCTACGCGGAGCGCGCGCGCCTGCATACGACCACGAGACTCACGCCCGAAGAGATTCACCAGATCGGTCTGAAGGAGGTTGCGCGCATCCGCGCGGAGATGGACAAGATCATCCGCGCGGTCGGCTTCAAGGGAAGCTTCGCCGACTTCCTCGAATTCCTGCGCACCGATCCGCGGTTCTATTACAAGTCCGCGGACGAGCTGTTCCGTGCCTATGCCGTGCTCACGAAGCAGATCGATCCGGAGCTCGTGAAACTGTTCCGCCGCCTGCCACGCACGCCCTATGGCGTGCGGCCCATTCCCGCGACGAGCGCGCCCAACACCACCACGGCGTACTACCAGGGCCCGGCGCTCGATGGCACACGCGCGGGCTACTACTACGTGAATCTCTATCGCCCCGAAGTGCGGCCGAAGTACGAGATGGAAGTGCTCACGCTGCACGAGGCCGTGCCGGGCCATCACCTGCAGATCGCGCTCGCGCAGGAGCAGAGCGATCTGCCGGCGTTCCGTCGCAATGCGGAAGCCACCGCTTTTGTCGAAGGCTGGGCGCTCTACACCGAGGGCCTCGGCGATCGCATCGGGCTCTACAAAGACCCCTACTCGCGCTTCGGCCAGCTCACCTACGACATGTGGCGCGCCGTGCGGCTGGTGGTGGACACCGGCATTCACGCAAGACACTGGACGCGCCAGCAGGCCATCGACTACTTCAGGGCGAACGCGGCGAAGACCGAAGCCGACATCGTCAATGAAGTGGACCGCTACATTTCCTGGCCGGGGCAGGCGCTGGCGTACAAGATCGGCCAGCTGAAGCTCCTGGAGCTGCGCTCGATCGCCGAGCGTCAGCTGGGCGCGAAATTCGACATCCGCGATTTTCACGACGTGGTGCTGTCGAACGGCGCGGTGCCGCTCGAAGTGCTCGAACGGCAGGTGAAAGAGTGGGTTGCCCGCGCTTCCGTTGAAAACGGCTTCGCCGCTGCCAGATAGTGGGGCCGTTGCTCCACGCGCCCATGTCATTGCTCACCACACCGCCGCTTTCGCTCTATGTGCACATGCCCTGGTGCGTGCGCAAATGCCCGTACTGCGACTTCAACTCGTACACGCTGCGCGAGACTTTGCCCGAAGCGCAGTACGTGGCAGCGCTCGAGCGCGATATCGAAGCGCAGGCGGGCGACGTCCGCGGCCGCCCCATCACCAGCATCTTTTTCGGTGGCGGCACGCCCAGCCTGTTTCCGCCGGAGGCCATCGCGCGGGTGCTGGAGGCGGCGCGCCGGCTCTTGCGGGTTGCCGACGATTGCGAGGTCACGCTCGAAGCGAACCCCGGCACGGTGGAGCGGGGGCGTTTCACGGGCTATCGCGCGGCGGGCGTGAACCGGGTGTCTCTGGGCGCGCAGAGCTTCGACGCGCGCCAGCTCGAAACCCTGGGCCGCATTCACTCCCCGGGCGAGACCGTGCGGGCGGCGGAAGAGCTGCATGCCGCGGGTCTGTCGAACTTCAATCTCGACCTCATGTACGCCCTGCCGGGGCAGGATGCCGCCGCCGCCGCGCGCGACGTCGAGCAAGCGCTGGCCCTGTCCCCCGCGCACCTCTCGCACTACCAGCTCACGCTCGAGCCCGGCACGCAGTTCGCGGCCAGGCCACCCGCGCTACCTGGCGACGATGCGGCGGTGGAAATGCTGGCGGCCTGCCATGAACGGCTCGCGCTTGCGGGCTTCAGCCAGTACGAAGTTTCCGCGTATGCCACGCAGGGCCGGCAATGCCGTCACAACCTCAACTACTGGACGTTCGGTGATTACCTGGGCGTGGGCGCCGGCGCCCACGGCAAGCTCACCTTCGCCGCTCGCGGCGAGATCATCCGCACCACTCAACAGCGGGAGCCTCGCCGGTATCAGGCGGGCTCACCGAATGCCATCGCGCGCCAGGCAGTCCAGGCGGCCGATCTGCCGTTTGAGTTCATGATGAATGCGCTGCGCCTGACGGCGGGGTTCGACCCAAGGGTGTTCACGGAGCGCACCGGCCTGGAGTGGGCGACGGTCAGGCCAAAACTCAGTGCCCTGGAGGGCCGCGGGCTACTTGTTATCGATGACTCGACGTGCTTGCCCACCGCCCTCGGCCTGCGCTTCGTCAACGAGATGCTGCTGGAACTGCTGCCCGAAAATGCTGATTTGTCCGGTAAACGAGCTTTGTCAACGGGCTCCTGAACCCCTCCTCGGGCCCCTTTCCGCAGGCTTTATACACAGACGGGAATCCACTACCCACAAATGAGCGCATTACGGGCGAATTCAGTCAAATCGCTCCACAAGGGTGTCGCAACTTATTGAAATAAAAGGGAGAAAATGGGTGGTGAAATTTTGACCAAGGTAACAATTCCGCAATACGGCCGCGAAAAGCACTGCGCGCACGCAGCTCTGTCCACAGACTTATCCACAGGTTCTGTGGATAAGGAAACGCTAAGGTCAGAGCTGGATTCCGGGCGCGCCATCCCAACCCTCGGCTTACGCGGCGGGCAGCCGACCACCCAGGCAGAGTGGCGACTCGTACCGCTTGAGCCCAGGCACCCATGCCGCTAAACTCCCGCGCCCTTTTCGGCGTGGGCCGTTAAACGGCTCCCCCCACAATCGAGCGTGCTATGAAACCGTCCGTCCATCCCGACTACTCCGAGATCAACGTGGCCTGCTCATGCGGCAACGCCTTCAAGACGCGCTCGACGCTGGGCCATGACCTGCAGGTTGAAGTGTGCTCGAGCTGCCACCCGTTCTACACGGGCAAGCAGAAGATCGTCGACACCGCCGGCCGCGTCGACAAGTTCCGCAAGAAGTACGCCGCCACAAGCGCTCGCTGAAGCCGCAACCGCGGCTTTCGTTTCGAGAAGTCCACTCGAGAAAGGGGCTCGCGCATCGCGCGAGCCCCTTTTCCATAGCTTGCCGTTTCCCGCCTCCCCGTGACGCCGGGCGCCGCCACGCCGTAGCACTCTGTCGCAGTTCGGCGCCGGGCCCAGGCTCGCCGGAACTCCCGGTCTCGGGTCCGATCGTATTGAGGTCTTGCCCCCGGGTTTCCAGCTGCGCATTGCCGGTTCGCCTCTTCCGGTCTGGTCTAGACTTGGCGGCACCTGCCCGCAGGGAGTCCTCGCCATGATTCGCCAAGTCGCCGCCGCTCTTCTCGCCGCGTTCGCCGTTGCCGGTTGCGCCACGAACCCGGTCAGCGGCCGGCCCAACGTCGTCATGGGCACCGCCCAGGGCGAGAAGGAAACGGCCCGGCGCTACTACGAGCAGATCATCCGCGCCTACGGTCTCTACGAGGACCAGGCGCTGCAGGACTACGTGCAGATGGTCGGCGCCAAGGTGGCGAAGCAACAGCCACCTGCCCGACTGGGATTTCAAATTCACCGTGCTGGACGATGAGTCGGTCAACGCCTTCACCACCGGTGGCGGCTACGTTTACGTCCACCGCGGCCTGCTCTCCTACATGACTACCGAGGCGGAGCTCGCCGGCGTGCTGGGCCACGAGATCGGGCATGTCACCGCGCGCCACCCGGCCCGCCGCCAGACGCGCGGCGTGCTGGCTTCGGTGCTCGCCACCGGTGCGGCCATCATGACGGGCTCCAGCGCCGTCGCTCAGCTTGCGAACATCGGCGCGGAAGCCTGGCTGCAGGGCTATGGCCGCGAGAACGAGATGGAGGCGGACCGCCTCGGCCTCGAGTACGCCACCAAGACGGGCTATCGCCCCGAGGCGATGGGCGAGGTCTTCAAGGTGTTCAAGGCGCAGGAGACGTTCGAGCTGCAGCGTGCGAAGGACGAAGGCCGCGAGCCCATGCTCTATCACGGCGTGTTCTCCTCGCACCCGGCGCCGGATGCGCGCGCCGTGCAGGCCGCCAAGGGCGCCGCGAACATCACCACCGAGCCGGAAGGCGGCTGGGTCGACAACCGTGACGCCTTCCTGCGCGCCATCGACGGCCTGCCCTACGGCTCGAGCCGCGCGCAGGGCATCGTGCGCGACAACCGGTTCTATCACGCGGACATGGGCATCACGCTCGCCTTCCCGCGCGGCTGGACCGTCGAGAACCAGCGCGATCGCATCCTCGCCTACACCAAGAACAAGGACGCGATCATGCAGATCACCACCGCGCCCAAGCCGGAGAAGAAAGGCGCCGCGCGAGTTCCTGCTGGAGCAGCTGAAGGGCGCGTCGTTCTCGAAGGGCGAGGCCCTGTCGGTCAATGGCATGGACGGCTACACGCTCGTCACGCGCCGCGGCTCGCCGCTCGACGGCGGCGAAGGGCCGGTGCGCTGGGCGGTGCTCTACCGCGACAAGAGCGCGTTCCTGTTCGGCGGCGCGAGCCGCTCGGGCTCGAGCGGCCTGCCGGCCGACGACGGGCTGTTCCAGTCATCCCTCCAGACGATGCGTTCCCTGAAGCCGTCCGAGTACCCGCTCGCGCAGCCCTACCGCATCAAGGTGATCCAGGCGACGGAAGCGACCAAGCTCGACGATTACGCCAGGAATGTTCCGGTCGAGAAGTACAAGAAGGAAGAGCTGCAGCTGCTGAACGGGCTGTACCCGAACGGCAAGGTGAAGCCGGGGCAATACCTCAAGGTCGTCGAGTAGCCCGCGGTCTTTGGCGCCTGCGCTACGCCGCAGCCCGCGCCGGTCTCGCGTGCCTTGCGCGACAGCGGTGCGTGAAGTGCGAACGCTGTCGCGTCTGCGCCGCGATTCGTGGTGAGGCGCCTTTCCGCGCCTTGATTTCAGCGCTCTGGCCATGTAACCCTCGCTGCCGCCCGCGGCCTCGTCATCCACCGCGCGGCATCCCGAGGAAACGCAGGCGAATGAGCGACAAGAAATTCGAGTTGCTGGACAAGTCGTCCGGCAAGAAGACGGACCTTCCGGTCCGCGAACGGCACGCATCGGCCCCTCCGTAGTCGACATCGCCACATCATCAAGGATCACGGCGTCTTCACGTACGACCCGGGCTTCGGCCTGACGGCCGCTACGGAAAGCCGCATCACCTACATCGATGGCGACGCCGGGGTGCTGCTCTACCGCGGCTACCCCATCGAGCAGCTCGCCGAGAAGAGCACGTTCATGGAGGTGTCGTACCTGCTGCTGCACGGCGACCTGCCGAACAGGAAGCAGCTCGAAGAATTCAACGCCAGCATCCGTCATCACACGATGATCAACGAGACGCTGCTGCGCTTCTTCAACGGCTTTCACCACAACGCGCACCCCATGGCCATGGTGTCGGCGGTGGTGGCGTCGATGTCGGCGTTCTATCACGACACCATGGACATCCATAACCCGCGCCAGCGCGAGATCTTCTCGCACCGCATCGTCGCCAAGATCCCGACCATCGCGGCGGCCGCGCACAAGCATTCCCTGGGCCAGCCGTTCGTCTATCCGCGCAACGATCTCGACTACTGCAGCAACATGCTGCACATGTTCTTCGCCGTGCCGTGCGAGCCCTACAAGCTCGACCCGGTGGCCGCCGCAGGCGCTCGACCTGCTGTTCATCCTGCATGCGGATCACGAGCAGAACGCCAGCACTTCCACCGTGCGCCTGGCCGGCAGCACCGGCGCCAATCCCTATGCCGCCATTTCGGCGGGCGTGTCGGCGCTCTGGGGCCCGGCGCACGGTGGCGCGAACGAGGCCGTGCTCTCGATGCTCGAGCAGATCGGCACCGTCGAGAACATTCCGAAGTACCTCGCCATGGCGAAGGACAAGTCGAGCCACTTCCGGCTCATGGGCTTCGGCCATCGCGTCTACAAGAATTTCGATCCGCGCGCCAAGATCATCCGCGCCATGTGCCACAAGGTGCTGGCGCAGCTGGGCAGCTCCGACAATCCGCTGTTCGAGCTCGCGCTGCGGCTGGAGGAGATCGCGCTCAAGGACGAATACTTCGTCGCGCGCAAGCTCTACCCGAACGTGGATTTCTACTCCGGCATCATCTACAGCGCGCTCGGCATTCCGCGCTCGATGTTCACGGTGATGTTCGCGATCGCGCGCACGGTGGGCTGGGTGGCGCACTGGCAGGAGATGATTTCCGACCCGGGCATGCGCATCGGCCGCCCGCGCCAGCTCTACACCGGCCCGAAGCAGCGGCAATACGTGCCCCTCGAATCCCGCGCATGAACAGAGTTGCCCGGATCCGAAGCGGAAAGCCCGCTCGTATCCGGGCAACTTCAGGCCTTCAGCAGAGCCTCGAGCTCGTTCGACGTTCGCGCGCCGCATGGGCTTGCCGTCCACGGGGCTCACCGGCGCCTGGCGGATGCCATCCATCGGGAACACCGTGGCCTCGATCGGCTGAGCGTCGATCTCGAAAGCAGATGCCCGGGTAAGCCAGCACGCGCTCGGCGTTCATCTTCACGCGCCGCTCGGTGACTTCATGCGGGATGCCTTCGTCCATCAGCTTGATGGTGACGCTCTCCGCGCGATCGGCGAACAGGTGAATCTGCACCTCGTGAGTGCTCGGTGGCGGTGCCGCTGAGCACCGGGCCCACGAGGCGCGGCTCGAATTCCTTCAGCCGTCTCATGGCTTCGAGCGCCACCTGGCGCTGCGCGTAGAGCGTCTCGACGTGTGAGTCGCCGCCGAACAGCCGCTGGTATTCGGCCAGCGCCTCTTCGATCTCCACGTTCCTGGGCAGCACCGCGTTGTCCGTGACGCCGAAACGCTCCGCCGCCTTGCGCTTGGCGAACAGGAAGTCGCGGATGCCGTGCTCCGCCATGACCCGCGCCGCTTCCTGCGCCAGCGCGCGCCGCAGATTTTCCGTCCGCACTGGGTGTCGCTTCATCATCGCTTACTCACTGCCGGGCGGGCGCCAGCTGCCACCGGCGGCCACCGAGGCGTTAAAAGTCCTCAGAAGATCGGCTCGCCTCCGCCTCCCGCCGCATCGCCGGCTTCCGCGGGGCCCCGGTCGTCCTCGCCGGGCGCACTGCCGCCAGGCAGGTGGTCGGCCATGAATGTCTCGAGGATCGCGTCGGGGTTCTCGCCGCTCGCAAGCATGCCTGTGGCAGGCGAAATTCGCAGCGTGACGAGGCCCTCGGGCATCGGGCGCCGCTGCTCCGGCACGCCTCGCAAGCGCCTCGCGCATGAACTGTATCCAGATCGGCAGCGCGGTCTTGCGCGCCTTCCTCGCTCTCGCCGAGCGAGCGCTCCTGATCGAAGCCCGACCCACACCGTGGCGACCAGGTTCTGCGTGAAGCCGTTGAACCAGGTGTCCTTGGCCAGGTTGGTGGTGCCGGTCTTGCCGGCAATGTCGTTGCGGCCGAGCGCCAGCGCACGGCGGCCGGTGCCGCGGCGAATGACGTCCATCATCATGTCGGTCATGAGCCAGGCGTTCTGCGGGCTGATGACGCGCTCGGCGACCTGCTCCGGCGGCAGCGGCCCACGCCCGCCGCGCAGGAGGTCGGCTTCGGCGAGCTTCTCCTCCCGGGTTCCCACGCCAAGGTAATCTCCGAGCCCGACGTTCTGCTCGCACTGCTTCGCACACGACGCGCGGCGTGGCTCGATAGACCACTTCACCCGCGGCATTCTCGATGCGATCGATGTAGTACGGCTGCACCCGATAGCCGCCGTTCGCGAAAGTGGCATAGCCCGTGGCGATCTCCAGCGGTGTCACCTGCACGGTGCCGAGTGCGAGCGTGAGGTTGTTCGGCAGCTCGTTCTTCGTGAAGCCGAAGCGCGTGATGTAGTCGATGGACGGGACCGATGCCCATCGCGCGCAGCAGGCGAATCGAAACGAGGTTGCGCGAGCGATACGAGCGCTTCGCGCAGCCGCGTGGGCCCGCTGAACTGGCCGCCGTCGTTCTCCGGGCGCCACGAGGTCTCCATGCCGTCGCCTTCCAGCACGATCGGCGCATCGAGCAGCACCGAGGCGGGCGTGAAGCCATTTTCCAGCGCGGCCGAATACAGGAACGGCTTGAATGCCCGAGCCCGGCAGGCGCTTGGCCTGGGTGACGCGGTTGTACTTGTTGGCGAAGTAGTCGAAGCCACCGACCAGCGCCACGATGGCGCCGTCGTTGGGGTTCAGTGCAACCAGCGCGCTCTGCGCCTCCGGCACCTGCGCGAGCTGAGCGCTGCCCTTGCCATCTGTCGACCACGTAGACGACGTCGCCCGGCGCCAGTATCTCCGCCGCCGTCTTCGGGGCCGGCGCGTCTTCCTTGCGTGCCCAGGAGAGCCCGTCCCACGCGATCTGCGCAAAACCGCGGGACCGCACGAACACGCGCGCGGTCTTTTCCGTGCGACCGAGACGACGACGGCCGGAACCAGAAGGCCGACACTCGCGTATTCGTCGAGCAGCGCCTTCGAACTGCTCCGGCTCTCGTGCGCCCGGCGACGTCTGACGTGGCCAGCGGGGCCGCGCCAGCCGTGGCGGCGGTCGTATTCGATGAGGCCGATGCGCACGGCGCGGATTGGCCGCGCGTCTGCAGGCGGCCGTCGATGGTGGTGTACACCTTGTAGCCGGCGGCCTCGGCGGCGGGGCCGAAGCGGCTGCGCAGATCCAGGCGCGCCATCTCGGCGACGTAGGGCGCTTCGACGGCGTAGAGCGGCGCATGCGCGCGCGCACTCACGGCTTCCTTCGTTCGCCGGCCTCGGCGGCCGCGTCGTCGATGAAAGCCGAGCTCGTGCATGCGGCGCAGCACGTAGCCGCGCCGCGCCTGCGCGAGCTCGGGATTGGTGATCGGGTTGTAGCGCGACGGCGCCTGCGGCACGCCGGCGAGCGTTGCGGCCTCGGACACCGTCGAGCTCATCGAGCGGCTTGCCGAAGAAGGTCTCCGATGCGGCGGCCACGCCGTAGGCGCGCTGGCCGAAGATAGATGACGTTGAGATAGAGCCCGAGGATCTCCTGCTTGGTGAACTCGCGCTCCATGCGCCAGGTGACGAAAAGTCTCCGCAGCTTGCGGCGCCACGGTCTTGTCCAGCGTGAGGAACATGTTGCGCGCGGCCTGCATGCGTGATGGTGCTGGCGCCCTGCGCCTTGTCGCCGGACACGAGGTTCACCAGCACCGCGCGCAGGATGCCGCAGTAGTCGACGCCGCCGTGCTCGAAGAAGCGGTCGTCTTCCGCGGCGAGGAAGGCCTGCCGGACGAGGGGCGGAATTTGCTCGTAGCGCCACGGGAATGCGCCGCTGCTCGCCAATCTGCGCGATGAGCTCGCCGCTGCGCGTGAACACGCGCAGGGGCACCTGCATCTCCACATTGCGCATCGCCTCGACCGACGGCAGCGACGGTGCGACATAAACAAAACTGCACGCGAGCGCGTACGCGCCAAAAAGTGTGAGCACCATCACACTGACGATCCCGTAGCCAATGAACCGAATGTAATTCCGCTTCACAGATTGCTCATGTCGCTGCTTGCGCTCATTCCGGCCGCTATGCATAGTAGCCTGCGTTTCAAGGGCAAACTCACCGAAAGGTGGGGACGCAAAGCCTCCGGTCTACGGGCACATGTGCCTACGACAGCGGGGTTGCCGGCGCGAACGTTAGACGATCCATCTGCAGCCGGCCATGGCCTCGTGTCATGGCAAGGTCGCCTGGCGAAGAATCGTGTTCCGCTGACTCCCATCGCGCGGCGCTCGCCTCGCGATTCCCGACGAGGCTTCACGTCTCGCGGCTTGCCTTAAGTTGCACACTTGCGTCCATCGTTGGCGGCAAGGCAGTAGATATCGTGAGAGCACCGACAGTTCCGGCCGTGCACGCCGCTAAAGCGGCGATTCCGTGAGCGTTCTCACGTTCAATTTAACTTTGCGCTGATATATAGTGGCCTCCGTATTCATGCAGGGCGGGCGCTTTCGGGCGTACTTATTGAAAAGGAAATAAAAAATGTTCCTGCTCAAGCGCAAGTACCGCGCCCTTCTGGGTCTCGACATAACGACCTCGTCGGTGAAGCTGATCGAGCTGGTCGATGGCTGGCGGGCAGTATCGCGTCGAGGCCTATGCCGCCGAGCCGACCCCGCAGAACGCCATCAACGAGAAGGCCGATCGTCGATGCCGAGGCCGTCGGCGAGGCGATTCGCCGCGCGGTGAAGCGCGCCGGCGCCAAGAGCGGCGAAGTGGCCGTGGCCATCAGCGGCGATGCCGCGATCACCAAGGTCATCCAGATGCCGCGCTCGCTGCGCTCGGGCGACCTCGAAGGCGCAGGTCGAGATGCAGGCCGACCAGTACATCCCCTTTCCGATGGACGAAGTCAGCTACGACTTCGAAGTGCTCGGCCCGTCCGAAAAAGATCCCGAAACGAACGACGTGCTGCTCGTCGCGACGCGCACCGAGAACGTCGAGCAGCGCCAGGCCGCGGTGAAAGCCGCAGGCCTCACCGCCAAGATCGTCGACGTCGAAGCGTTCGCGCTCGAGAACGCCTGCAAACTGATGACGCACCAGATGCCCGACGGCGGTATCGACCGCACGATCGCGGTGGTGGACTTCGGCGCCAGCAGCACCACGTTCAGCGTGCTGCGCAATCTGAAAGTGGTCTACACGCGCGACTTCGCCTTCGGCGGGCAGCAGCTCACCGAGGAAATCATGCGCACGTACGGCCTCTCGATGGAGGAAGCCGGGCCGCGCCAAGAAAGAAGGCGGCCTGCCGGGCAACTACCAGTCGGAAGTGCTCGACCCGTTCATCGACGACATGACCCAGCAGGTGAGCCGCTCGCTGCAGTTCTACCTCGCCTCGGGCTCGGGCCGCGAACAGCCTGAGAAGATCCTGGTGTGCGGCGGCTGCGCCAACATCCCGGGCGTCGCCGAGGTCATCTCCAGCCGCGTGGGTATCTCCGCCGAGAAGGGCGACCCGCTCGGGCAGATGAAACTCTCTTCGCGCGCCAAGGCGCAGGCCGTGCAGCGCGATGCCACGGCTCTCCTGACCGCGTGCGGCCTCGCCCTGCGGAGCTTCGACTGACATGCCTCGCATAAACCTACTTCCCTGGCGCGAAGAGGAACGCAAGGAGCGCAAGCTCGAGTTCCTCGTGGCGCTCGGTCGGCGCCGCGGTCGCATCGCCTGCCGTCGCCGCGTTCGGCGGCTTACCTCATGATGGACTCGATGATCGATGCGCCAGGAGCCAGCGCAACGAGCGGCTGCGCGCGGAGATCCGGAAGCTCGACAAGCAGATCGAGGAGATCAACAACCTCGAGAGCCGCCAAGCAGCGGTTCATCGCGCGCATGGAGATCATCGAGAAGCTGCAGCGCTCGCGCCCGGAGATCGTGCACGTGTTCGATGAGATCGTGCGCACAGCTTCCCGAGGGCGTGTACCTCACCGGCATCAAGCAGACCGGCAAGCGCGCTGAAGTTCGACGGCGTCGCGCAGTCGAGCACGCGCGTGTCCGCCTTCATGCGCAACATCGACGGCTCGCAGTGGCTGCGTAATCCCGAGCTCGAAGTGGTGCGAGACCAAGACAGGGCAGTCGGTCCGGCTCGAGCTTCACGCTGTACGCCGCAGCAGGTGAGCACCGCGGCGCCGAAGACGACAACGGCGGCGCCGCAAGCAAGCGCGCCAGCGCCGGAGGCGAGCGCGCAATGAATCTCTCGACGAACTGCGGTCACTCGACCCGCAGCGATCCGGGCCGCTGGCCGCTGCCGGTGCGCGTCGGCGCCGTGGCGGTCTGGCTTCGTCGTGCTCGCGGTCGTCCTCGTCTATTTCCTCGTCTGGAATCGAGCAAGCAGCCCGATCTGCGAGCGCAGCGCAGGCCGAGGAGCTGCAGCTGCGCGACAGAGTTCAAGACCAAGCATGCCAAGGCCGTGAACCTCGAGGTCTACAAGCAGCAGCTGAAGGACATCGAGCGCTCGTTCGGCGCGTTGCTGCGGCAGCTGCCCGGCAAGACCGAGGTGCCGAACCTGCTGGTGGACATCTCGCAGACCGGCCTGGCCGCGGGCCTCGAGGAGAAGCTGTTCCAGCCGGCGGCCGAGCAGAAGAAGGACTTCTACGCGGAGCTGCCGATCAAGATCCGCCTGACGGGCAGCTATCACCAGTTCGGCGAGTTCGTCAGCGGCATCGCGGCGCTGCCGCGCATCGTCACGCTGCACGACATCGACATCAAAGTCCGGACAGCAAGGACGCCGTACGACGAGCTGACGCTCGACCTGACGGCCAAGACTTATCGCTACCTCGACGAAGAGGAGATCGCCGCGGCCGAAGCCGAGAAGACGCAAGCGTCGCGCGCAGGCCGCCGGGCTGATCGTCGGCGACAGATTACGGGGTGGTCTCGAACTATGCAAAGCGAACCGTCATCGCCTGGTTCGTCTGCGCCGCGCTCGGCTGTGCGCTGCTCACGGCGTCTCACGGCCTGCTCGAGCGCGGACGACGAGCTCGAGCGCTTCATCGACGACACGAAGAAGGAGCCGGGCGGCCGCGTCGAGCCGCTGCCGGAGGTCAAGCCGTACGAGACGTTCGTGTACGCGGCCAGCGAGCCTGCGCTCGCCGTTCCTGCCGGGCGGCCCCGGTCGGCGCCGGCGGCGCGGCGGCGCTGCGCCCGGACTCGCAAGCGCAATCGCGAGTTCCTCGAGCAGTTCTCGCTCGACACATTGAAGATGGTCGGCACGCTGCGCCTTGGCGGCACGCACCTACGGCTTGGTGCAGACCAAGGACGGCCTCGTGCATCGCGTGGTCGCCGGCAATTACCTCGGCCAGGCCGACGGCAAGATCACCGAGATCACGCCCTTCGAAGATCAGTGTCTGATTGAAATCGTTCCGGACGGACTCGGCGGCTACATGGAGCGCCCCGCCGCGCTCGGCTCTGAACGAATAGAGGTCCACGCCAGGGAGTCTCGCGAATGACAACGCTCATCGCCCGATCAATCGGCTCCTCGAGCGCGTGCCGCTGGCTCGCCGCGTGCGTCGTGCTCGGCACTGCTCCAGCGAGCGCCGGCGCTGCGCCGCGGAGCACCCACCAAGCTCGCAGGCCATCGACGTGCAGACGCTGCCGGGACAGCAGCTGCAGCTCACCATGCGCCTGTCGGCGCCGGCCGCCGAGCCGCTGTCGTTCACCATCGACAACCCGGCGCGCATCTCGCTTCGACCTGCCGAACACCGCGCTCGCGCTGCCCTCGCGGCGCATCGACGTGCACGCCGCGCGGCCTCGACACCATCCTCGCCGCCGAAGCCGAAGGACCGCACGCGCCTCGTGCTGAACCTCGACCGGCTCGTGCCCGTACGACGACGCGGGTCGACGGCAACAACATCATCGTGATGCTCGGCGCGCCGAATCCGCAGGCGGCCGCGGGCGGCCGCGTCGCGCGCGCGGCCACGCCGGGCGCCGTCGGCAACAGCTGCGGCGGCGCCCGCGCGGCCATTCGCTGGCATCGACTTCCGCCGCGGCGCCGACGGCGCCGGCCGCGTCGATCGTGAAGCTCACCGATCCGCGCACGCCGATCAACCTGCGCCAGCTCGGCAACCAGATCGTCGTGGACTTCGCCGGCGCCGAGCTGCCGAAGCAACCTCATGCGCCGCTACGACGCGACGGACTTCGGCACGCCCGTGTCAGCGTTCGACGTCGTGCGCGCCGGCAACGGCGCGCGCATCGCTCATCACCGCCGACGGGCGACTACGAGCAGCTCGCCTACCAGTCCGACGACCAGTACGTGGTCGAAGTGCAGCCGGCGCCGCAAGGCCGTCGCGCAGGCCGAAGACAAGCCGCGTGTACACCGGCGAGCGCCTCACGCTCAACTTCCAGGACATCGAGACCCGCGCGGTGCTGCAGCTGCTGGCGGACGCCAGCGGCCAGAACATCGTGGTGAGCGACTCCGTGCAGGGCAACGTCACGCTGCGCCTGCAGAACGTGCCCTGGGACCAGGCGCTCGACATCGTGCTGCGCACCAAGGGCCTCGACAAGCGCCAGCAAGGACAACGTCATCATCGTCGCGCCGTCGGAGGAGCTGGCCGCCCGCGAGAAGGCGGAGCTGGCCGCGCGCAAGGACGTCGCAGGAGCTCGCGCCGCTGCGCTCCGAGTATCCTGCAGGTGAACTACGCCAAGGCCGCGGACATGGCGGCGCTGATCAAGTCGCAGGGCGGCTCGCTGCTCTCCGCCAGCGCGGCACGCGTCGCCGTCGACGAGCGCACCAACACGCTGCTGCTGCAGGACACCGCCGACCGGCTCGCCGACATCCGCCGCCTGGTGGCGACGCTCGACATCCCGATCCGCCAGGTGCTGATCGAAGCGCGCATCGTGATCGTGAACGATGACTTCACGCGCGAGCTCGGCGTGCGCGCCGGCTTCACGGACATCAGGTCGAACGGCAGCGACGGCGCTCGTCATCACGGGCGGCAGCGCCAGCCGGCGTGGACACCAGCCTGGCTCGGCCCTCGACAACCTGCAGAGCAACGGCACCGTCGTGCCCGGTGGCCGTGCCCACCGGCGCCGCCGCGCGCCGACCGCTACAACGTGAACCTGCCGGTCGCGAACCCGGCCGGCACGCCTCGCGTTCGTGCGTGCTCGGCTCGGACTACATCGTGGACCTCGAGCTGTCCGCCGCGCAGGCGGAAGGCCGCGGCGAGATCAACTCCTCGCCGCGCGTCATCACGGCGAACCAGAAGGAAGCGAGCATCGAGCAGGGCGTGGAAATTCCCTACCAGCAGTCGGCCTCCAGCGGCGCCACGACCATCCAGTTCAAGAAGGCGGTGCTCGTCGCTGAAGGTCACGCCGCAGATCACGCCGGACAACCGCATCATTCTCGATCTCAACGTCAAGAAGGACAGCGTCGGCCAGGTGGTCGTCGGCTCGGCGGCGTCAGCGTGCCCTCGATCGACACGCGCGAGATCACCACGCAGGTGCTCGTGAACGACGGCCAGACCGTGGTGCTCGGCGGCATCCTCGAGACGGAGCGAGCGCGAGAACGAGACGAAGGTGCCCTACCTGGGCGACATGCCGGTGCTCGGGCACCTGTTCAAGACGACACGCCGGACGAACAACAAGGATGAGCTGCTGATCTTCGTCACGCCGAAGATTCTGCGCGAAGGGGTCAACGTCTACTGATCGGGCGGGGAAATACGCCGGTCACCAGGGCAGTTATTTAACGGGCAGGTTATGCGCAAATTCTTTTCCAGAGCATTCGTGATCGCAGGCATGCTGGCCATGGCCGCGTGCGGCGGCGGCGACGAAGGCAGCAAGTTCGAAACGCCGGGCCAGAACGGCAGCCCTGCCGGCAGCGGCGGCGGCAGCACGGCCACGGTGGTCACCGCTACCACCAGCGCGGTGTCCATCCCTTCCGATGGCTCGGCCACGGCAGAGATCACCGCACTCGTGCGTGACGCCACCAACAACCTGCTTCCCGGTGTCGCCGTCACATTCACGGCAAGCTCGGGCGGCATTGCTATAACTCAGGGCACCACGGATGCGACGGGTGCCGCGAAAGCAACGCTGTCCACGGCGGGTGACTCCAGCCTGCGCACGATCACGGTAACAGTCACTTCGGGTTCGCTGCAGTCCACGGTGAACGTGCAGGTTGTGGCAGGCAGCACCAGCACTTCCGTTCAGATGGGAAGCCTCTCGGGCACCACGTTCACGCCGAACACCATCGGCATCACGAGCACTTCGCTTTCCGCGGGCGGCAGCACCAGCCTTCAGGTGGCCCTGCAGAGTTCTGGTGGCACGCTGTATTCGCAAAGCACGGATGTTACTTTTGCCTCTCCCTGCGATTGCTCAGGGTCTGGCGACGGTGAGTTCGCCTGTTACGACGACGACGGGCATCGCGAACGCAACGTACGTGGCTAAGGGCTGCAGTGGCGCAGACGTCATTACGGCTACCGCCACGGCCGGTTCCAGCGCCGTCTCGGCGACGGGCCAAGTCACGGTGGCCGCCGCGTCGATCGGCTCTATCGTATTCGAGTCCGCGTCGTTCTCGAATATCGCGCTCAAGGGCACCGGCAATGCGCAGCATCCGGAAAGCTCCACTGTCGTGTTCCGCGTGCTCGACCAGTCGAGCGGGCCGCGCGCTAACGCTACGGTGACCTTCGCGCTGAATACCTCCGTGGGCGGGCTCACGTTGAACCCGGCAAGCGCCGTTTCGGACGACCACCGGCCATGTGCAAACCGTGGTACAGGGCGGCACCGTCGCCACTACGGTGCGCGTCACCGCAACCGTGACCAGCACCACTCCTGTGATCTCCACGCAGTCAAACCTGCTCACGGTGACGACCGGTATTCCGGACCAGGACAGCTTCTCGCTGGCGGTCACCTGCGCCAACGTCGAAGCGCTGAACCGCGACGGCGTAGTTGTCGGCGTGACGGCGCGACTGTCCGACCGCTTCAACAACCCCGTGCCGGCCGGCACCGCCGTGACCTTCACGACCGAGGGTGGAAGCATTCAGTCGCAGTGTTCTACCGGCACGCTGGCCGATGGCACTCCGTCGGGCACCTGTTCGGCGAACTGGACGAGCTCGAACCCCCGGCCCGCGAGCGCGGGCGGCGGTGACCGGGCGGGCCGCTCTACGGTGCTCGCCACGGCGATTGGTGAAGAATCGTTCAACGATACAAACGGCAACGGCTCGTTCGACAACGGCGAGAGCTTCGCAGACATGGGCGAGCCGTATCTCGACGCCAACGAGAGCGCCACGTATCAGGCCGGCACCGAATTCATCTACGACTTCAACAACAACTCGACCCGCGACAGCCCCGACGGCAAATTCAATGGCGTGCTCTGCCTTGACACCTCGGGACGTTGCGATGCCTCGGCCGCCACGGCGGGCATCAGCGCCTCGACGCTGATCATCATGTCGGGCAGCACCCCGTTCATCGGGGCGCCGGCCAGCCCGCTGCACGTACCGGCAGGAGCGAGCCAATCATTCAGCTTCTCCTTCGGAGACGTGAACAACAACCCGCTCGCCTCCGGCACGACGATCCTGGCCGAAATTGCGGGTACGGGCTTCACGCTCGGCAACCCCACTTCGTTCACGTATCCGTGTTCCACCGAGCCACTGGATTACGCATTCACAGTGAATGCAGGCACTGGGGCTGCCTCGGGAACTCTGACGTTGACCGTCACTTCGCCGAGCGGCTTGAAGTCGATCTCTCAGTACTCCGTCGTGTCTCCGTGATGCGATTAGGCCTGTAATGTCGATCCAGCGGCCGCCTTCGGGCGGCCGCTTTCGTTCCGGTATGCTCCGCACGCAATGCTCGGCAAACGCAACATCTTCCTCATCGGCCCCATGGGCTCCGGCAAGAGCGCCGTGGGCAAATACCTGGCACGCCTGGTGCGCGCCCCGTTCATCGACAGTGACGCCGAGATAGAGCGCCGCACCGGCGTCGACATCCCCTACATCTTCGAAAAGGAAGGCGAAGCCGGCTTTCGCGAGCGGGAGCGGGAGACTCTGGAAGCGCTCACGGCCGACGGCCCCATGGTGCTCGCGACGGGCGGCGGCGCAGTGCTGCTGCCGCAAAACCGGGCCTATCTTTCGGAGCGCGGCTGCGTGGTCTACCTGAAGACATCGGTGGCGCAGCAGGTTCACCGCGTGAAGCATGCGCGCAACCGGCCGCTGCTCAACAACGTGGATCCAGGCGAGAAGCTCGAGCAGCTCATGCGCGAGCGCGCGCCGATCTATGAAGAGCTGGCGGATGTCACGGTGAGCACCGACGGGCGCAGGGTGCGCAGTGTGGCGGAAGACATCATGCGCGCGCTGGAAGAAGCCGCTCCGCCAGCGCCGTTGCCACAACCCCCCGCCGAGGGTTGAAGCCCCGGCACGGCGCCGGCCCGCACGCGGGGACGCACGTATATACTGCCCGCGCCGCGCACTCCCATGCGCGCGGCAACCCGACAGACGTGAACACACTCACCGTAGAACTTGGCAGCCGCAGCTACCCCATCCTCATCGGGGCCGGGCTGCTGTCGCGCGCGGATCTTCTCGCGCAGCAC
The DNA here is from genome assembly GCA_963837755.1 of uncultured Gammaproteobacteria bacterium. Classification (GTDB taxonomy): domain Bacteria; phylum Pseudomonadota; class Gammaproteobacteria; order Steroidobacterales; family Steroidobacteraceae; genus JADGHX01. The sequence goes on from CAWIOP010000001.1 coordinate 1,001,756, forward strand.
GTGCCGGGGCAGGACATCCTGCTCGTCAGCAACACCACGGTCGCGCCGCTATATGCGGCGGCTCTCAAACGGGGTCTGGGCGAACGTCGCATCGTCGAAGTGACGCTGCCGGATGGCGAGTCTCACAAAACGCTCGCCACGGTTGCTCGCATGTTCGACGTGCTCGTAGCCAACCGTTTCGCGCGCGATTGCACGGTGGTGGCGCTGGGCGGCGGCGTCGTTGGCGACATGGCCGGGTTTGCCGCGGCCTGCTACCAGCGCGGCGTGGCCTATGTGCAGGTGCCCACCACGCTGCTGGCGCAGGTGGATTCGTCCGTGGGCGGCAAGACCGGTGTCAACCACCCCGGCGGCAAGAATCTCATTGGCGCCTTTCACCAGCCAAGCGCGGTGATCGCGGACACTGACACGCTGAAGTCCCTGCCGGCGCGTGAGCTGCGCGCAGGGCTGGCGGAAGTGATCAAGTACGGCCTCATCTGCGATGAGGAGCTCTTTGGCTGGCTCGAGCAGAATATCGAGGCTCTGCTGGCGCACGACGCGCCGGCGCTTACGCACGTGATTCGCCGCTCGTGCGAGATCAAGGCGCACATCGTCGGCCGCGACGAGCGGGAGCAGGGCGAGCGCGCGCTGTTGAATCTCGGGCATACCTTCGGGCACGCGCTCGAGTCCGTCACCGGCTACACCAGGTGGCTGCACGGCGAGGCCGTGGGCGCGGGGCTCATGATGGCGGCTACCATGTCGAGCGAATCGGGCCTCATGCCGTCGGCCAGCGTCGAGCGGCTGCGCAAGCTGCTGGAGCGCGCTGGCCTGCCCACCGAGGCGCGGGACCTGAGCGCCGACAACGTGCTGGAGCACATGCGCATCGACAAGAAAGTGAAGAGCGGGCGCATACGGCTCGTGCTGATGCGGCGGATCGGCGGGTCTTTCGTGACGGCCGAATACCCGGACGCCGCGCTTCGGCGCACGCTCGAGGCGCATCTCGGATAGCGCAGTGAACGACGTCGACACGCTCGCGCCCTTCGCCGCCCACGACGCGCTCTCGCGCGGCCGACATCATCCCGAGCCGCCGCCGCAGTTTCGCAGCGAGTTCCAGCGGGACCGCGATCGCATCATCCATTCGAACGCGTTCCGCAGGCTCGTCTACAAGACCCAGGTCTTCGTGAACCACGAAGGCGACCTGTATCGAACGCGCGTGACGCATTCCATCGAAGTGGCGCAGATTGCGCGCTCCATCGCCCGGGCGCTGCGGTTGAACGAGCCGCTCATCGAAGCCATCAGCCTGGCGCACGACCTTGGCCACACGCCGTTCGGCCACGCGGGGCAGGATGCGCTGAACGCCTGCATGCGCAAGTTCGGCGGCTTCGAGCACAACCTGCAGTCGCTGCGCGTGGTGGACGAGCTCGAGGAGCGCTACGCGGAGTTTCTGGGGCTGAATCTCACGTTCGAGTGCCGGGAAGGCATTCTCAAGCACTGCTCGGCGCGCAACGCGCGTGGCCTCGGGGAGCTCGGCGAGCGTTTCATCAAGCGGCGCCAGCCCGGGCTCGAAGCGCAGATTGCGAATATCGCGGACGAGATCGCCTACAACAATCACGACGTTGACGACGGCATGCGCGCCGGGCTCATCGAAGTGAAACAGCTGCTGGACGTGCGCATTTTCCGCAGGCATTACGATGCCGTCACCCGGCAATACCCGACGCTCGCCGAGCGCCGGCTGCTGCACGAGGTGATCCGGCGCATGATCAACTTCGTGGTGATCGACCTGATCCGCACGACGCAATCGCGCCTCGCCGAGGCCGCGCCACGCTCCATCGACGACATCCGCCGCCGCGCCAAACCGCTCGCCGCCATGAGCGACGACGTGCGCGCCGAGCACCTGGAGCTGAAGAAGTTTCTGAATGAGCACGTCTATCGCCACCACAAAGTGCAGCGAATGACGTCGAAGGCCCGCCGCGTGATCACGCAGCTCTTTGATGCCTTTCTGGGCGATGAGCAACTGCTGCCGCCAGAACATCGCATCGCTTCGCGCGGCGGCGTGCGTGAGTCACCGGAAAGCGCACGCGCGCGCGCTGTTGCGGACTACATCGCGGGGATGACGGATCGGTACGCGATATTGGAGCATCGGCGGCTTTTTGATCCGGCGGAACGGACGTAAGAATCCACGTCTTTTTCTTGATGCAACTGATCAGTTAAGCAGCGCAAGTGCTTGCTTGCCCCAGCGCCGTAATTTCACCCGGTCGATTAAACTTAATCCTGGGGACACGGTGACCAACGGCGGGCTGCTGCGCCTAAGCCATTGTTTTATATAATTACATTGGGACAGAGTTACGCTGTACGTAGGTGTGCGTCATCGCGACATTGACATAAGTACTTGACGCGCCTACGGTTATGTCAAAGAAAAACGGGGAGTCCGTGAACGCGTCAGCAAAAGAAGCCGTGCTCAATGTATTTGCAGCACTAGTGAAGCCACTTATGCGCGTTGCGTTTGAGTACGGCATCACAGCGGGCGAGATTGCTGGCGTGGTACGGCGCGCATATATCCAGTCGTTGGAATCCCGACTGCTTGAACAACATCGACCCACGACGGATTCGCGCCTTGCCGTTGTTGCTGGCCTGTCCAGATCCGAAGTCGCGGCATTACGCGAAGCGCTTCGTGCAGGAGCACCGCACAGCATGCGAGCTGGCGCGAGCCTCGATCAAATTACGAGTCTGTTGACGGTGTGGCACACGCATCCGAATTTTTCGGGAGCGTACGGTTTGGCCATGGACCTCGACTTGGCTCCGGTTACAGATTCACCTCGACGTGAATTCCGAGAGCTGGTCGACATCGCTTGTTCGAATGCAGACCGAGATGCGTTGCTTGACGAGTTGGTAGCAGCGGGCTCGGTCGAAGTCATCGATGCAAGCACCGTTCGATGCTTGTCTCGCGCGTACGTTCCGCGTGGTGCAGACGTGACTCGAATTGAACGAATGGGTCGGTTCCTCGGTGTGGTAACCGCAAACTTTGTACACAACCTTCTGAGAAATGACACAGAGCCCGCGTATTTTGAGCGCACGGTCGTGTCCGACGGAGCGTTGACGAATCGTGGCCGTGATCAGTTTCTTTCTGTCGCCGGTGAACGAGGGCAGGAATTGCTCGAGGAGCTCGATACTTTTTTGACTGGGCTCTCGGCATCCGAAAGCTCAGGTGCCGGCAAGCGCTACGGAGTCGGTATCTATTTTTTTGAGGATGATTCGGTCCAAAGTCCAATAGATCGCGATAAGGCAAATGACCTAAAAAGTGATCGCGTTAAACCTACCGTTCCCCAAGAAATTGATGTCTTGGCGGCGATAGGAAGAAAAGATTAAAAACGGGGAGAGATCGATGAAGGGTCAGTTAATGAAGAGCGTCGTTCTTGCGATGGCGTTCGTCGCATCGACCGCAATTGCTGGCATTAGTGGCGGCGCGCTGCGTGTCTCCACCGCCCCACAACTGTTGATTGTTGGGCCTGTTGAAGCGATCAAGGGGCGCGAAGCGACAGCGACGGTTCTTGGGCAGAAGCTTCCGCTGCGTTCTCTTGGCCAAGTTGAGATCGGCGAGAGCGTCTCTATATTTGGCGTGCTTCGCTCAGACGGCACGGTCGCAGTGTCCAGCGTTGAACACAATGGCCAATACATTCCAGGCGCATCGACAGTCTTCCTGACCGCAATCGTTCAGAAGATCAGTCCAGCGGTCGGTCGCGCAACGGTGGGTGGACTAAAGGTTGACCTCACTTCTTTAACGACGCTCGACGGTTCTGAAGCGATCTCGGTTGGAAGCGTTGTGCAACTCATCGGCACTCAGCCGAACAGCAACGGACTGATCTTGGCGCAAGGTGTCGGGGCAAGTGCGCTGCAAGGCATCAGCGGTGGTGCCGTTCAAGGCATCAGTGGCGGCGCGGTCCAGGGCATCAGCGGTGGTGCCGTTCAAGGCATCAGTGGCGGCGCGGTCCAGGGCATCAGCGGTGGTGCCGTTCAAGGCATCAGTGGCGGCGCGGTCCAGGGCATCAGTGGTGGTGCTGTTCAAGGCATCAGCGGCGGCGCAGTCCAGGGCATCAGTGGTGGTGCTGTTCAAGGCATCAGCGGCGGCGCGGTCCAGGGCATCAGTGGTGGTGCCGTTCAAGGCATCAGTGGCGGCGCGGTCCAGGGCATTAGCGGTGGCGCCGCATCGTAGTCGCTGATCTTCCATAGCTTAGTGCGCGATGACTTGATGACGCGCGGCCACATCGGCCGCGCGTCTTTTTTTATGCGCCGGAAACTCAAGACCCATTGGGATTGCGCGTGCAACACGCTCAACCAAAAAAGCTCTGCTGCGGCAACGCAAAAACGCCATTTCTGTACAAACCCACTACCTATTCAATTGCAAATCCACGCTCCATCGGCAATAAGGCGTCCAGCTTGAGACCCCATTCGTTGCCTATCGGCTGTTACGTAATTTCATTGGAACCTTGAAAGCTCCGGCAGGAAATCTGGTTGGCAGGACAAGACGCGGAGAAGCGCGGATTGGCGCGCACGATCGTCGCGGAACGGGACTTGCCCGCGGTCTGGCGCATCTTCTGCAAGAACTTGCTCAGCCGCTTCTACACGTTGGTATCACGCCGAAGCACTTCGGGGACATGGCGGCGAGTGCTTTCGTGAAAGCGGCCTGCAAAGCTTCCACACTACGTAACGGGAGAGTCAATCAATCACGCGTCGCCGTGTTGACAGGGCTCAGCCGCCCTGAAGTTCGAAAACTAATGTTGAGCGCCCGGGCGCCGACCTCAGGCAAGCAGCCGCGAACAAAAAGAGTAATCGACGGCTGGACGTCCGACAGTCGCTATGTAAGTCAGAGTGGCCAACCGTTGTCGCTACGGATTAGCGGCACACGAACGTCATTCGCGTCTCTCGTTAAAAAGTACGCCGGAGATGTTCCTCCCAAGGCGGTACTTGAGGAACTGCGGCGGATGAAGGTGGTTCGAGAGACTGACCGCCGTGTGCAACTGACCGGCACTTCTGTATATCCGTCAGCAGCTCTTGTTAGGTCTCTAGCTTCATTGCTCCCAGTAGTCTCGGATGGCGTCGGTATCGCTTCTTCGAGCATGGATTCAGAATTGCCGCCGCCAATTTTTCGGCTGACACTCAAGGCTGGGGATACGCGTGATCTCGCAATAATGCGGGAGCGCGCCGTTACAGGGGCCGGATCGTTTCTGAATGGCCTTGATCGCTCGTTACGAGGCACGGCCAAGCTGTCGCGTGCGCCAAGCAAGCTGAAACGCTGCGTGACCGTAACTGTTCTAGTGCGTGAACAAGAAACCAAGAGAAGCATACGGAGATAGTGCGAGTGACAATTGAAGCGAAAAAGCCGGATCATGCGGAGTACGTCGGCCTGCTGAAGTCGATATTTGAATTTCTCCTGGACTCAGGTTCCGATCTGAGCACTATTCGTGCCACCGTAGATCGCGCGTTTTCTGAGGCAGTCGAGAGAAATAGACAAAATCATCAACGCGGCGAGTCAGCGCTCGCTACCGCCGGGCGCGTCTTGGATGCTTGGCATAGAAATCGTCGATACATCGATGAAAATGCCGAGCCAAGAGCAATTCGGTTGCTGGGTCGCGCCCCGAGCGTTGAGGCGCTGGTCAAGTTGGAAAACTCGGACTGCGACGCTGCCGTGTTCGCGCGTAACTTGAATTCACTGGGGCTTCTGTCCCGGTCAGGACGGAATCGCTTTAAACCCGCGACGCGTGTTGCTGTGATTGCCGGTCTGAATCCCTTGATTCAGCAGTATGTTGCGCGCTCATCAGCAACTTTACTGCGGACAATCAGGCACAACGTGTCTAAGCCCTCCCGCTCACGTCGGCTCATCGAAAGGTTTGCGGAGGTTCCGGACCTTCCGGCCGCATGCGCGGCTGAGTTCAGAAGATTCAGTCACGAACAAGGTTGGGCAATGCTGAAGACACTCAATGATTGGTTGGAGTCCAGAAGGCTGCGCCGAACTGCGAACCCCGACCGCCGGACGGTTCGAGCAGGCGTTCACCTGTACGCGTATCTCGATCCCGTCGGACGCGAGTTTCCATCGTAACGTGCGGCTAGCGGCGTACCAACTCATCCCTCAACGCCCTCCTCAAAATCTTCCCGACATTCGACTTCGGCAATTCCTTCCGCAGATACACGTGTTTCGGCACTTTGTATCCCGTAAGCGATTTCTTGGCGTGGTCGATGACGTCCTGCGCGGTAAGGCTCGCATTCTTGGGGACCACGAATATCGCGACGACCTCACCGGAGTGTTCGTCCGCCTGCGCAACCGCGGCGGCTTCGAGCACGCCGGGGTGGGTGACGACCACCGACTCCACTTCATTCGGGTAAACGTTGAAGCCCGACACGAGGATCATGTCCTTCTTGCGGTCTTCGATGAACACGAAGCCCTTCTCGTCCACATGCCCGATGTCGCCGGTGCGCAGCCATCCGCCCGGCAGCATCACCTTCTCCGTCTCGTCCGGGCGTTGCCAGTACCCCGCCATCACTTGCGGCCCGCGCACGCATATCTCGCCGACGTCGCCCTGCGCAAGCTCCACGCCATCGTCGTTGCGGATCGAAATGTCGGTAGAGGGAATCGGCAAGCCGATCGATCCGTTGAAATCCGCGTCGCATGGGTTGATGCACGCGGCGGGCGAGGTCTCCGTGAGCCCCCACGCCTGCGTCAGCACCTTGCCCGTTACCTGTTTCCACTTCTCCGCCACGCTCTGCTGAACGGCCATGCCACCGCCGAGCGTGACGACGAGATTGCTGAAATCCACCCGCTCGAAGCCTGGCGTATGCAGTAGCGCGTTGAACAGCGTGTTCACGCCCGTGATGAACGTGAACGGGTGCTTCTTGAGCTCCGCCACGAACGCCGGAAAGTCGCGCGGATTCGTGATCAGCACGTTCTTCCAGCCGAGCAGCATGAACAGCAGGCAGTTCGCCGTGAGGCCGAAGATGTGATACAGCGGCAGCGGCGTGATCAGCGTGCGCGGGCCCTGCGGAAAGGTCGGCCCGATCCATGCCTGCGCCTGCATCACGTTCGCGATGATGTTGCGATGGGTGAGCATCGCGCCTTTCGATATACCCGTGGTGCCGCCGGTGTATTGAAGGAACGCCACGTCCTCGTGCTGGAGCAAAGGGGGCGTTACCGAGTGCCCGCGCCCCGCCGCGAGCGCGTCCCGAAAATCCATTGCGCCGTCGATGTGCCATGGCCGCACTTGCTTGCGCTTGTGGCGTACCACGAAGTTGACGATCCACGACCTGGGCGCGCCCAGCATGTCGCCCACCGCGGTTACGAGCACCTTGCTGACGTCGGTGTGGGCAACCGCTTCCTGGAGCACGTGCGCGAAGTTCTCGAGGATGACGATCGCCTTGGCGCCCGAGTCTTTCAGCTGGTGCTCCAGCTCGCGCGGTGTGTACAGCGGGTTGGTGTTCACCACCACGAGACCTGCGCGCAGCGCGCCGAAGAGGGCGATGGGGTACTGCAGTACATTCGGCATCATCAGGGCGATGCGGTCGCCCTTCTGCAGGCCCGCTCCGTTTTGCAGCCAGGCGGCAAAGTCGCGGGTGAGTGCGTCGAGCTGCCGAAAGGTCAGTTCCTTGCCCATCTGCACATACGCCACACGGTCGGCATACCTGACGTAGCTCTGCTCCACCATGGCGTTGAGTGAGCTGAACGCCGTGGGGTCGATATCCGCGGGCACGCCGGGCGGATAGGACTTCAGCCAGATCTTCTCCATCAACCCCTCTCATGCGCGTCTTCAGCAGCGGTTTCAGGTTGGGCCACACGGTGTCGAGCAATGCGGCTGGGCCGCGGCCGTTCGGGTGCAGGCCGTCAGCCTGCATACAGTTCCGGTTTCAGCGCCACGGATTGCAGCAGAAACGGCACCAGCGCCACGTTGCTGGCTGTCGCGATCTCGCGATACATGTGCAGAAGTCGTTCGTATACCGCGGCCCGTAGTTGGGCGGCATGCGCATGCCGACGAGCAGCACCTGCGCCCCGGCCTTCTTCGATTCGGCGATGATCGTCGTGAGGTTGGCGCGGGTGACGGGCACGCCCAGGCCCCGCAGCCCGTCGTTCGCGCCGAGCTCCACGATGACGACCGCTGGCTGGTGCAACTCAAGCGCGCGCGGCAGGCGCTGCATGCCACCGCCGGTGGTCTCGCCGCTCACGCTGGCGTTGACGACGCGGTACTCGTACCCTTGGGCCTGCAGTCGCTTCTCCAGCAGGGCGACCCAACCCTGCGCGGGCTTGAGGCCATAGCCGGCACTCAGGCTGTCGCCAAGCACGAGGACGGTGACGATCCGGCGCGGCTGCCGCGTCGGCGCATGCGATGAGCCACCAGCAAACGGCGAGCGCCCAGGCGCAGAAAAATCTCGAAGTCGTTCTCAAAGCTGAAAACCTCACGAAGCAGGTTAGCAGCCCGGAAGGATTGCTGACCATCGTTCGACGACGTTTCGTTCGAGATCGCGGCGGGCGAGTCAGTGGCCATCGTCGGGCAGTCGGGCGCCGGCAAGTCCACGCTGCTCGCGCTGCTCGCGGGGCTAGACACAGCCCACTTCCGGAAAAGTGTGGCTCGCCGGCACGGAGATCTGACGTCGCTGGATGAAGACGGCCGGGCACGCCTGCGCGCCGCAGCGGGTCGGGTTTCGTATTCCAGTCGTTTCACCTCGTGCCGGCGCTCACCGCGCTCGAGAACGTGATGCTGCCGCTCGAGCTCGCCGGCCGCCCGAATCGCGCGTCGCACCGCGCGGGAAGACACTGGACCGCGTCGGCCTCCGCGATCGCACCGGCCACTATCCGCGCCAGCTCTCCGGCGGTGAGCAGCAGCGCGTGGCAATCGCCCGCGCCTTCGTCACGCGGCCGGCGGTGCTGTTCGCGGACGAGCCCACCGGCAATCTCGACACCATCACCGGCGCGCGCATCGGTGAGCTGCTGTTCGAGACTGAATGCCACGTCGCACACCACGCTCGTGCTCGTCACGCACGACAACTCGCTGGCCGCACGTTGCGGCCGCATCCTGCGAATGGAAGCAGGGGGCCTCGTCGAATGAGCCGCGCACTCGCCGCTCGCGTTGCGCACGCTCGGGCGCGAGTGGCGTTCCGGCGAGCTGGGCGTGCTGCTGCTGGCGCTCACCGTTGCGGTGGCCGCGCTCACGGGCGTGGGCTTCCTCGTCGGCCGCATCGGAGCGGCGGTAGACATTCAGGCGAGCGAAGTGCTGGCGGCGGACATCCGCCTCGGCTCGCCGCAGCCCATCGGCCAGACAATACTTCGACGAAGCCGCGCGCCGCGGCGTGCGTTCCGCCCGCAGCACCAGCCTGCTGAGCGTGGTGTTCAACGGCGAGGCGAGCCAGCTCACGAACCTGCGCGCGGTGGCCGCCGGCTATCCGCTGCGCGGCAGTGTGATGATCGCGGACGAGCCTTTCGCGCCGGGCACGCGCGGCGAGCGGCATTCCTGGCCCCGGCGAAGTGTGGCCCGATTCGAAGCTGCTCGCGGCCATCGGCGCGAAAGTGGGCTCGCAGCTGTCCATCGGCGCTGCCACGTTGCGCGTCACGCGCGTGCTCATCTCGCGGCCGGACCAGGGCGGCACGTTCGCCGACCTGGCGCCGAGCCTCATCATGAATCGCGCGGATATCCCGGCCACGCGAGCTCATACAGCCCGGCAGCCGCGTCAGCCATGCGGCGCTGTTTGCGGGCGACCGCGCGCGCGTCGACGAATTCAAGGCCTGGCTCGCCGCCAACAAGCAGCGCGGCGAGCGCATGCTGCGACATCACGGAGGCGAGCCCGCAGATCAAGAATGCCGTCGAGCGTGCCGGGCGATTCCTGAGTCTCGCAAGTCTCGTCAGCGTTCTGTTGTGCGCTATCGCGGTTGCCATGTCGGCGCGCCGTTACGTGCAGTCGGCACCTCGATGCGGTCGCGTTGCTGAAGACGCTCGGTGCTACGCGCGCGTTCACGTTGAGCGTGAGCATTCTCCAGCTGCTGTTCATCGCCATTGCGGCCACCATCATCGGCTCGGTGCTCGGTTTCATCGCTCAGGCGTGGCTGCTGCACGCCATTCGCGGGCTGCTCAACACCGAGCTGCCGCCGGCGGGATCTCGCGCCACTGGCTGTCGGCTTCATCACGGCGGTGGCGGTGCTCGCCGGTTTCGCGTTGCCACCGCTGCTGCAGCTCTCGCGCGTGCCCACGCATTCGTGTGCTGCGCCGGGACGTGGGCCCGCCGCCGCCGCTCGTCATGCTCGCGTTCGGTCCGGCCGTCGTCGCCGTGGTCTTCCTTATGTACTGGGTCGTGCGCGACGTCATGTTGTTCCTGGCATTCACCCTGGGGCTCGCGGGTTTCCTGCTGCTGCTCGCGGGGGCGGGCTGCATGCTCGTCACCGCCGCGGGCCGCATGCGGGGCAGCGTCGGTGTGGCCTGGCGCTATGGGGTTGCCAACCTCAGCCGCCGACGCGCGGAAAGCGTCGTGCAGCTCGTGGCCTTCGGCACCGGCATCATGGTGCTGCTGCTGCTCGGCGTCGTGCGCAACGATCTGGCCAACGACTGGCGCATCAGCCTGCCGGACGATCTGCCCAATTATTTCTTCATCAACATCCCGCAGAACGAGCGGGATGCGTTCATGGGCGAGCTCGCCGCACGTGGTGCGCAGCCCGTCACGCGTGCTGCCGATGATCCGCGGCCGCCTCACCGCCATCAATGGCGCGGCGGTCGAGCGGCGTCGCTTCAACAACCAGGACGGTGAGGAGTTCGCCGTCCGCGAGCAGAACCTCACCTGGGCTGAAGAGCTGGGGCCCGACAATCGCGTGGTCTCCGGCCAGTGGTGGACGCCGCAGGACCAGGGCAAGCCGCTCGTCTCCATCGCCACGGAATTCCAGGAATCCATGGGTCTGAAGCTGGGCGACAAGCTCACTTTCGACATTGCCGGCGAGACCGTCGTAGCCACCATCGCCAGCTTCCGCAAGGTGAAGTGGGACAGCTTCCAGCCGAACTTCTTCATCGTGTTCGCGCCGGGGTGCTCGACAACACCACTGGCACCTACATGACGAGCGTGCACTTCGCCGGCGGCGAAGCGCGCTCGCTGGCTTCGCTGCGCCCGAAAATTCCCGAGCGTCTCCATCTTCGATATCGAAGACCTGCTGGACGCAGCGTGCGCTCGGTGTTCGACAAGGCCGTGCTCGCCGTGCAGAGCGTCTTCCTCTTCACGCTCTTCGCCGGGCTCACGGTGATGATGGCCGCCGTGCAGGCGAGCCGGGATGAGCGCCGCTACGAGAGCGCCATGCTGCGCACGCTCGGTGCAAGCCGAAGCACCGTGTTGCAGGGAGTGCTGGCGGAGTTCATCACGCTGGGGCTGCTGTCAGGCGTGCTGGCCGCGCTGGGCGCGTCGATCGGCGGCTACTTCGTCGCCACGCGCGTGCTGGAAATGAAATACGGCTTCGATCCGCTGGTGTGGCTGGCGGGCGCGGCCGGTGGCGTGGTGCTCGTGGCGTTCAGCGGCTGGCTCGCTACGCGCAGCGTCATCAACACTCCGCCCGTCACGACGCTGCGCGCAGGCTGAAGGCCTCAGGCCCTCAGTGCGCGATGCCGATGGTGAGCCACGCGTCGGGCACTGTCTCGCCCTTCCACGTGAGGCCCTCCAGCGTGAGCTGGTAGTTGCCCGGGCCGAGCGCGGAGGTGTTCAGCGCAATGCGCACGTGGCCGTTCGAGTCCTTGGCCACGTTGTGAAGGATGGCCACTCGTCCCTGGTCGATGCGGTCGATGGTGATGCGGAATGAGCGGTACGCGGAGCGCGACACGTCCAATTTGAGATCGGCGAGCTGCGTGGTGCCGGCGGCGCCGACGATCACCGCAGGCGTGTTCGTGCCGCCCTTGTAGCTCGGCAGCAGTCGAATGGTTCGCGGTGCTGCGTGGCGGGGTCGAGCGGTTGCTCCGACGCGCGCTTCTCCAGCTTCGCGATGCGCGCGCTCTTGTCAGAGCTGCCACTCCAGACGACGGTGAGGCTGATGAGCAGTGTCAGCGTCGCCGCGCCCAGGCCGATGGCGAGGTGCGGCTTCTGCCAGAATCTCTTCGGCGTTTCCTGCCACGGCTCTGGCTTGCCAGCCGCTTCGAGCAGGCGCAGGCCCGCGTTCACGCGTTCCGGCAGGCCGAGCTCGTCGAGCAGCGCGGGGTTCTCGGTGCAGAACTTCTCGAAATCCGTCGCGCCCTTGATGGGCAGCCGCCCGGAGATGTAGCGCTCCACGATCTGATTGCGGGCGATAAAGTCGCGATCCATGGCCGGGGCGGCCACGGTAAGGGGCGCCGCTGCGACAGGCGCCGTCGCCGGGGCAGCTGCGGGTGCCGTGGTCACCGCGATGGCGGCAGGCGCGCGCTTTGCCGCCGGAACAGAAGCAGCGGATACGGCGGCGGGGGCGGCAGCAGCAGGCGCTGCAGGGAGAGTGGCCACGGCCGGCCGGACCGCAGCGAAAGGAGCCGCGATGGGAGGCGCCGCAGTGGAAGGAGCCACCGCAGCGGCCGCCATGGCGATGGTGGCCACCGGTGCTGCGGAAACTGTGGGAACCGCAGGCGGGGGAGGATCTGGCGACAGCGACAATTCAGGGGCCGCCGGCTCAGTGGCCGTGCCCAGGATGATCGGCGCAATCGCCGCGTCCGGCCCGTCGTCCAGGGGCAGCAGCGGCTCCAGCGGTTCCAGCGGCAACAGCTGTGCAGCGGATGGGGCCGGCCGCGAAGCGGCCTTGGGGGCGGACGGCATTTCAGGTCCGGCTTCGCTCAGCGGTTCGAAAGGAGTGCGAGACGCAGCTTCCATAATGTAGGCAATTCAGCTTCAGGTCGGGTCGTCGGGACGTATCGTGCTACGTCGCCGTGAGGCACTGCGGGCGGTGCCTCACAGAACGGGAGCCCCGCAGCGGGCCGCCCGGCCGTAATTTGTGAGCCATGTCTCACTTCCAGCTCGTTGTGAGCCCTCAACCCTTAGAGTGCCGGCTGGCGTTTGAAGGGCACCACCGCACCCGGCGGCAGACGCATTCAGCCCGCATTCAGTCCGCTCTGGCAGGCTACGGGGGCCGGCTGGCAAATCACCGCAAGAGGCAACCGCTCGATGTTCAACTTCAACGCTCCACTGCGCCCCATCGCGGCTGCCGTCGCGACCGCCCTGATCACCGCCGCCGGTGCGGCCCCCCTGGCTCACGCCGCCGAAGGTGACGAAACGGCCATCACCATCTACAGCTCCGCCGCCCCCGGGGCGATTCCGGCAGACCTCTACCGCCCCATTCCGGGCGCAGGCGTGCCGGACGCGATGTCGGTGCCGGGCTATGCACTGGTCCGCCACGAGCGGCCCATCCGGCTCGAGAACGGCCGCTCCACCATCAAGTTCACCGATGTCGCGGCGCTCATCGACCCCACCACCGTGACCTTCACATCGCTCACCGAGCCTCGCACCCGGGTGGTCGAGCAGAACTTCCAGTTCGACCTCGTGAGCACGCAGAAGCTGCTGCTGAAGTACATCGACCGGCCCATCACCGTGGAGCGCACAGTGGGCAACCAGTCTGTCACCGTGAGCGGAACGCTGCTCTCGTCGCTCGACGGCCTCGTGCTGAAGACGAACGATGGCGGCATCCAGACCATTCCGAGCTACACGTCCGTTCGCTTCCCGGAGCTGCCCGGCGGGCTCAACACCCGGCCCACGCTCGTGTGGGACATTCAGTCGCCCCGAGCCGGCGATCAGCGCGCCCGCGTTACTTACCAGACTGGTGGCGTCACCTGGTGGGCGGACTACAACCTCATCTTCAACGAAGGCAAGGATGCGAACAGCGGCCTGCTCGATCTGTCCGCTTGGGTGAGCATCATCAACCAGTCCGGAGCCACTTACCCGCAGACGCGGCTGAAGCTCATTGCGGGTGACGTCAACCGCGTTCAGCCCACGGCACCTCAGCCCGCGCTGATGGGGCGCGCCAGGGAGGCGTTTGCGACGGCCGATGCGGCCGGCTTCGAAGAGAAGGCTTTTTCCGAGTTTCATCTCTACTCGCTCGGCCGTCGCACGACGCTGCCGGACAACTCCACGAAGCAGATCGAGCTGTTCGACCAGGCGAAGCAGATCCCGGCCAGGAAGCTGCTGGTGTACTACGGCCTCAACGTCGGCCCCTACACGTATCCGAATCCCGTGACGGACCGCGACTTCGGCGTGCAGTCCAGCAAGAAGGTGGACGTCTACCTCGAGTTCAAGAACGACAGGCAGTTCGGTCTCGGCGTGCCGCTGCCCGCCGGCCGGTTGCGCGTGTCGCAGCTCGATGCGGCGGACGGCTCGATGGAGTTCATCGGGGAAGACAGCATCGACCATACGCCGAAGGACGAGACAGTGCGCGTGCAGCTCGGCACTGCTTTCGATGTGGTGGGCGAGCGCAAACAAACCGATTTCGCCGTGGACACCAAGGCGCGCTGGCTCGAAGAAGCCTTCGAGATCAAATTGCGAAATCACAAGGACCAGCCCGTCGACGTCATCGTGAAAGAGAACCTCTATCGCTGGAGCAAGTGGACGGTGCTCACGAAGACTCACGAGCTCACGAAGGAAGACGCGCGCACCATCCATTTCCCGGTGAAGGTCGCGAAGGATGGCGAGACGGTTGTGAAATATCGTGTGCGCTACACGTGGTAGACGCGGCCGGGCTGTAGCGATTCAGTCCGCCAACACCTGACGCGTCAGGCTTTTGCCTGTGCGCCTTTCAGGAAGTACTCGACCTTGTCGCGATAGGTGCGCGACAGCTTGAGCTCGTGGCCGCCCTCGAGCGTCAGGAAGTACTCGCCGTTCATGTGCGCCCGCAGGCTCTTCACCCGGCGCAGGTTCACGATGGTCGAGCGGTGCACGCGCTGGAAGAGCTTGGGATCGAGGCAGCTCCTCGAGCTCCTTCATCGTGCCGCGCAGGATATGCGTGTCGCCGCCGGCATGAATGCACATGTAGTCGCCCGGCCGCGTCGATCCACTCGATGGAGCGCGACCGGCACGCGCACGGTCTCGCGGCCCTGGCGGATCGGCAGCATCTCGGAGTGCCGCGCGCTCGAGCGCCTTGCTGCCGCGCGCGAGCAGCTCGTCGAGGACGAGCTCGCCGCAGCCGGTGATCTCGGCGATGAGTCCGAACGAGCTGGTCGCGCTGGCTCGGCCGCGCGCTTGGCCCGAAGTGCTCGCGCATGCGCTCGAGCGCGGCTGGCGAAGCGCGCGTCGTCGATGGGCTTCAGCAGGTAGTCGACGGCGCGCGCCTCGAAGGCCTGGATGGCGTACTGGTCGTAGGCGGTCACGAACACGACCACCGGCAGGGAGTCCTGCGGCAGGTGCGTCGAGCACGTCGAAGCCCGACATGCCGGGCATCTGGATGTCGAGGAACACCAGGTCGGGCTGGTGCTGCGCGGATGCGCCGCGAGCGCCTCGCGGCCGTTCGCGCACTGCGCGACGATCTCGAAGTCGGGCGCCGCGCGCAGCCGGATCTCGAGGCCCGCGGCGCGACAGCGCTTCGTCATCGACGATGAGCGGTGCGGATCTTCATGCGTCGTGCCACTCGCGATCCTGCGCGGGTCGGTGCGTGCCTTGGCGCGCTCGACGACGGGTTCCGCGTTGCTCCAGCGGCAGCGCCAATCTCGATGCGCAGGCCCGGGTGGCTGTTCAGCACCGCGAAGCGGTGGTGCTCGCCGTAGAGCACCGCGAGGCGCTCGCGCGTGTTGCGCAGGCCGACGCCGCGGCCGTTCGATGAGCGCATTGCCGTCGCGCAGGCCCGGGCCGTCATCGATCACGGCGAGCTCCAGCATGCCGCCGCGCGCGCGGCCTTCGATGCGGATCGAGCCGCCCTGCTCGCGCGGCGAGATCGCGTATTTGACCGCGTTCTCGATGAGCGGCTGCAGCAGCAGGCTCGGCACCAGCGCATCGAGGGCCGGCTCCTCGACGGCGTACTCCAGCCGCAGGCGCTCGCCGAAGCGCAGCCGCTCGGTGTTCGAGATAGAGATCGAGCGCTTCGATCTCCTGGCGCAGCGTCACCTTCTTCATCGGGTCCTGATCCAGCGTATAGCGCAGGAACTCCGACAGCCGCGTGACGGCATGGTTCGCCGTGCGGTTCTGGTTGTCCAGGATCAGCGTCGAGATCGCGTTGAGCGTGTTGAAGAGAAAATGCGGGTTGAGCTGGTAGCGCAGCATCTTCAGCTGCGCTTCCTGCGCCAGCGCGACGCCGTGACGCAGCGCGGCTTCGCGTTGCTTCTGCTGCGACTCGTAGTACTTGATGCCGAAGTAGAGCGCGCTCCAGCACAGCAGCAGGTAGGTGGTGGAAAGCGCGCCGCCGAAGAACTCGAACAGCGTCTTGAACTGCCAGTCGGGCTCGACGAAGCCATCTTGTACGAGAGTTGATCACCACGCGCAGCGCCAGCGCGGTCACGTAGCAGGTGGCGAGCACGCCGAGGATCATCGTGCGCGGCGGCGGTTGCCACAGGAGCGCGCGGTAGATGTAGCGCATGGGCATCGAGAGCACGAAGCCCGCCATCGCCGCGATGCGCGATGACCACGCTGCGTAGCTGGAGCGGCTTCTCGTACAGCAGCGCGCCGAAGTACTGCGTGATGCCATAGGCGCGCCCAGCCGGCCGCGTGCAGGCGTCCAGAAGAGCGCATCACGGTTCGAGCGAAGTTGGTCGAGAGTGAGCATCGCCGGGAGCTTAGGGCATCTCGCGCGGCGGCCGCGATCCTCCGCTCGCGTGCCGGGGTCGATTCGTCGCAAGGGCTGCGGCGGCGCTCAACAGCCACGCTGGCGTTACACACCGGTGTCTGGGCGAGCAGACGCTCAACTTACTGAGCACGCGGGCTTTTTTCAGGTACGCGGCGACCTTTGAAAAAACCGCCTCACTCGAGGCCCGTGTGTCGCAAAACCCAGTCAAATCAATGAGCTGTCAAGCTTGCGAAGGGCCCGTCACGCTCCCGCCGCCGCTCCTAACCTGTTGAAAATGCGCTAGCCGGGCCGGGCGGCACACCCCCTGCGTACTACCTCCCCGTGGACCTTAGGATTACCCGAATCTCAATGCAGCGAGGAGTGACCATGAAGAAGCTGATTCTCGGAATGAGTGCGATGGCTCTGGTGGCGTCGGCGGCGGCGTTTGCCGGGGAAGAGGACAAGACGAAGATCGCGACTGCGGAAAGCACGGCGGCGTTCACGAAGCTCGATGCGGATGCGGACGGTCGCATCTCGGCCATCGAAGCCGCGAACTACTCCAAGGTTGCGGCGGGCTTCACTGCCGCGGACGCGAACAAGGACGGCTATCTCTCGAAGTCCGAATACGAGCAGATGGCGAAGTCTTCGAGCGAAGATGGCGCGGCCGAGTCGCGCTACTAGCTGGCGGCGCCCGGTTTACTCGCGCAGCGCTTTGATGGGCTGGCCGCTCGCCAGTGAATCGAGGGGCAGCGGCTTGTGCAGCGAGAAGCTCTGCGCAAAGTCGCAGCCCACCGCCGTCAGCCACTGCATGGCGGACTGGGACTCGATGCGCTTGGCGACGCAGTGAACACCGAGCACCTTGCACGCCTGCAGGATCGCCACGACCAGCGCCTGCGGGAGTTTGTCTTTCATCGCTGCGGCCGTGAGCTTCGGGTCGACCTTCACGTGCCGCAGCGCCTTCGAGCCGAGCAGCTCGAACACGCTCGAATCCAGCGAGAAATTGTCGATCACCCAGAAGCAGCCCATCTTCTCGATCGCGTCGGTGAAGCGCTGCACGGCCGGCTTGCACTGAACGCAGGCGAATTCCGAGATCTCGAAGCCGATGTATTCGGCCGGCACGGAGTGCTTCTCCAGCCACTGCTCCACGCGCTGCGGGAACGTCTCGTCTTCGATGGCGCCGATGGAGACGTTCACCGAGAAGCTGGCGGGCTCTGAATCCCAGATGGCTTCGCCGTGTTGGCCGAGCCAGGTGAGCAGGCGCTCCACCACCATTGAGTCGAGCGCGGCGCCGTCCTTGCCGCGCACGGAGTCGGCGAGGAACGCGGCAGGCACTTCGTTGCGGTTCGCATCGCGTTGGGACCGGGCGAGCACTTCGTAGCGGCGCGTGCGGCCGCTGGAGCGAAGTTTGATCAGCTCCTGCGCGAACAGCGTGAGATCGGTGGCGCTCTCTTCAAGGGAGAGCGGCTCGAGCGGCGGCAGTTGCGCAGCGGGCTCGATGGTGGGCTCGATAGTGGACGACAAGTCGAGCTTGGGCACCGGGCCCGTGTCGTTGATGAGGCCGGAGACCTCTTCGGCGTGTGATAGCACCGGCAGCGCGGTGGTCTGTGTGGTGGACGGCGTAACGGGTGCCTTCTTCGCAACCGGTTGCGCCGCAACCGGCGCGGCCGCGACCGCAGGACGCGTTGCGGCCGGCGCGCTCGCGACGCCGGGCGCGGGCTTGCGCGGGGAAGCCGGCGGCAGCTCGGGCAGGAACCCGGGCGTCGCCTTGAATACACGTACTGAGGACGTCGCCCCAGGATTTGCCTGCGCAGTCGCGCCGGCGGCTGCCTGGAGAGCCGGCACCGACGTTGTCGCCGCAGAGGCTGGCGCGGCCCTCGCAACCGGCGGCGGCGCGACAGGCGCGGGCGGAGCCGCTGCGATGACGGGCGGCTCCACGTCGAAGGCGAGCACCTCGATGTCCGCGGGCGGCGCCGCGGCCGGTTTCGCCGTGGGAAACTGAATGTCCGGATCGAACGCGAGCACTTCGATATCCGCAACGGGCCTCGAAGGAACCGGCGCGAGCGTCGGCGCGGCGCGCGAGTTGGCGGGCGTCGGCGCAGCAGTGGTGAAACCGGGCTGCGCTGTGCCCGCTCGCAAAGCGGCTTTCGGCACGGTGGGCGCGGTGGCAGGTGACCCGCCTTTTCGGTTCGTGGGGGTCGGGCCAGGCGCTGGCGTCGCAGCCACAGGCGCGGGCGGCTCGGCCACCAGCTCGAGCTCCAGAATCTGTTCGACTTCGCGTGGCCCGAGCGGTTTGCTCGAGGCCGCGGTGGCAGCGCTTTTCTCGATGACGATGGTGGTGCTGTGATCCACCGGTATCGGCGCGGCCGCGCCGGGCATCGCTACTTGCTGGCTCGTGTCGTTTGTGGAGGCCGGCGCGTTCTTGCGCATGAGCATCGCGATCTTCACGAGGATCGTGCGGATCTGCTGAGTGACGATACGTTCCATCGTCCCTTCGGTGAGCGACTTCATGTCCGCCAGGATCATCACCGTGCCGGCGAGATCGCCGTGCGGCCCGCGGATGGGCAGGAAGACGGCCATGCGCCCATCTTCCATTCCGAATTCGAAGAATTGCTGGGTCTTGTCGACCTTCTGGCCTTCGATGGCTTCGATGACGACGTTGTGCTCGTCGGGCCCGAGCGCGCCTTCGCTCAGCCACAGCACGTCGGCATCGGCGTTGTAGATCGACACGGAGTGCAGTCGCAACGGCGGCAACGCCGAGCGCAGCTGCCAGCCGAGCGACTCGGCCGTCACGGGCTCGGTTGCCTCCGGAGCTGTAGCTGCAGCTGGTGCTGGTGCTGGTGTCGTTGCGCGCGCCACTGGCTTTGCGTTACGTGAGCTCAAGTTGTCCCCGTCTGCGAGCATCGCGGACGAATTACCCCTCGCCCGCGCAAGCTAGGGTGGCAGGACGGGACCAGACGGTGCGTGATCGCGCTCGCGTTCTGACAGAAGGTGTGTGCGTACTTGTCGCGAAGAGTGGCAGCTTCGCGAAACTCGCGGGCATTACGCCCGCGAGCGTTTGTCATATCGATGCGACATATCCGCGGCTGCGCCCGAAGCGTGGGCGCGTAACGATTGTTACTTGAGCTCGCCGAGAAAATCGCGCTTGCCGATGTCGACTCCGTTATGTCGCAGGATCGCGTACACCATCGACACGTGGAAGAAGAAGTTCGGCAGCAGCCAACCGCGCAGATAGGTGAGGCCTTTCATCTCGATGACGCGGTTGGGCACCGTGATCTTGATGTCGCGATCCTCGCCGCCTTCGAACGCGCTCGCCGGAACGGTTTTGATCCAGTCGATGGTCTTCGTGATGCGCGCCTTCAGCTCGTCGATGGTTTTCTCGTTGTCTTCGAACTTCGGCGCTTCGACGCCCGCAAGGCGCGCCACGCCGAACTTCGACGTGTCGCTGATGAACTGGATCTGCCGGGTGAGCGGATGCATGTCGGGCGCAAGACGCGCGCTCGCGAGCACGGCCGGGTCGAACTTCTTCGCTTCGGCGCAGGCGACGCCTTTGTCGAGCAGGCCGAGAACCTGATTGAGCGTGTGCGTGACCTGCTCGACGGCGAGCGAGTGAATCGAGACTTTCATGTGAGGGTTCCTGTCGGGTCGGGCTGAAGAGAGATCATTCGGGCGCGCGCGGCGCGAAAGTGCGCGGATTCTACTGCGCCAGGCTGGCGCTTGCGCCTCCCGGGTGAAACAATGCTGGCCCCATGTCCATTCATTGGGCCCGCGATTGAACCTGTTCTGGGCACCCGCGCAGCTCGCCGTTCTCGCCAAGGTGGTCGACCTGAATGGATTCTCGGCCGCCGCCCGCTCCCTGGGTGTGCCCAAGGCCGCGGTGAGCCGCGCCGTCGCCGACCTCGAAAAAACCCTTGGCGCGCGCATGCTCGAGCGCACCACGCGCCGCATCTCGCTGACGCCGGCCGGCCAGCTCGTCTACCCGCACGCGAAACGCGTGGTGGATGAGCTCGACGCCGTGCAGGTGCTCGTTGCCAAACTTCAGCACCCCGCCACGGGGCCGCTGCGCGTGGTGGCAGACGCCACCTACGGCCGTGTGCTGCTCGCGCCGCTCGTGCCGCGTTTTCTGGAAAGCTTTCCCGACGTGCCGCTGGAAGTGTCGCTGCAGCCCATCGACGCCAATGTGCCGTGGGATGTGGCGATCCGCGCCGGCCTGCCCTCGGATGAGTCCGTGGCGCATCGCCTGCTCGGCGCGCTTCCCGCAGTGCTCTGCGCCACGCCGCAATACCTCGCGCAGAAAGGCACGCCAGCCCGGCCCGAAGATCTGCGCCAGCACGATCTCTTCACTCCGGAGTCCGAACGTCCGGACCTGTTCCAGCTCGAGTTCTCGCGCAACTCCCAGCGTGCGGAAGTGCGTGTGGTGCCGCGCCTCACGGTGAACGACCCCGCCGTGCTGCATGCCTCCGCCGCCGCCGGCCTCGGCATTGGATTGTTACCGGAATTCCTGTGCCGGCAGGGCCTTGCCACGGGCCGGCTCAAGCAGGTGCTGGCGGACTGGTCGTTGCCGCCTGCGGCAGCGCTCTATGCCGTGTACCCAGCCACGCTTGGCGCAGACCCGCGCGTACAACGCTTCGTCGATTTTCTTGCCGCCAACATCGTCCCCGCGCTCGCGCACTCGTAAACTTCGCCTCCTTCCGCCCGCTGACGTGAGGTGAATCCATGTATCAGGCACCCCTGAGGGAGCTGCGATTCGTGCTGGACGAGCTTCTGGGCACGCAGAGCCTCGCCGGCTCGCGCGGCCTCGAAGACTACTCATCGGAACTGGCTGGGCAGGTGTTGGGCGAAGCGGCGCGCTTCGCGGAAAGCGTGCTGGAGCCGCTGAACCAGAGCGGCGACAAGGAAGGCGCGCACTGGAGCGCCGACGGCGTGCGCGCCCCGAAGGGCTTCAAGGCCGCATACGAGCAATACGTGGCCGGCGGCTGGCCGGCGCTTGGCGCCAACCCCGAATTCGGCGGCCAGGCCGTGCCCCACGTGCTCGGTTGCGCCGTGCGCGAGCTCATGGCAGCGGCGAATCTCTCGTTCAAGCTGTGCCCCATGCTCACCATCGGCGCCGTCGAGTCGCTCGAGCTGTGCGGCTCGCAGGAACAGAAAGAGCGCTTCCTGCCGAAGATGGTGGCGGGCGAGTGGACGGGCACCATGGTGCTCACCGAGCCGCACGCGGGCTCGGATCTCGGCCTCATCCGCACGCGCGCCGTGCCAGATGGAAAACACTACAGGCTGTTCGGCCAGAAGATCTTCATTACCTGGGGCGAGCACGACCTCACGCCGAACATCATCCACATGGTGCTCGCGCGCATCGACGGCGCGCCGGCCGGTACGCGCGGCATTTCACTCTTCATCGTGCCGAAGGTGCTGGTGAACGAAGACGGCTCGCTCGGTGCGCGCAATGAAGTGCGCTGTGTTTCCATCGAGCACAAGATGGGCATCCACGCGAGCCCCACGTGCACGCTCGCCTTCGGGGACGACACGGGCGCGGTGGGCTATCTCATCGGCGAAGCCAATCGCGGCCTCGAATACATGTTCGTCATGATGAACGCCGCGCGGCTGTCCGTGGGCCTCGAAGGTTATTCCGTGGCAGAGCGCGCATACCAGCGCGCTGCGGAGTGGGCGCGCTCACGCGTGCAGGGCAAACCTCCCGTGGCGGCAGCGGCGGGGCCCGCGCCCATCATCAATCACCCCGACGTGAAGCGCATGTTGCTCACGATGAAATCGAGCGTCGAATCGCTGCGCTCGCTCGCGCTATACGCCGCACTCCAGCTCGACATCGCCGAGCACGGCGCGGATGAATCGAAGCGCGCGGCCGCCCAGACGCGGGCAGACCTGCTGATCCCCATCGTGAAAGGCTGGTGCACCGAGCAGGGCAACGACGTCACCCACCTCGGCATCCAGGTTCACGGCGGCATGGGCTTCGTGGAAGAGACCGGCGCCGCGCAATACGCGCGCGACGTGCGCATCACCACCATCTATGAAGGCACCACCGGCATTCAGGCGAACGACCTCATCGGCCGCAAGATCGGCCGCGATGGCGGCGCGGCGCTCGGCGCGCTCATCGCCGACATGCACAGCGAGCTGAAGGCACTGCAGACGAGCGACCCGCTTGCACAGGTCACGAAGACCGCCGCGCTCGAAGGAGTGGGGCTGCTGAGCGAAGCCGCACAGCACCTGGGTAACTCGCTCAAGACCGCTCCCGATCGCGCGCAGGCGGTCGCCGTGCCATTCCTCAAGCTGTGCGGCCTCGTCATCGGCGGATGGCTCATGGCGAAATCCGCAAGCATCGCCGCCGGCAAGCTCTCGGGCGCAGACAAGGGCTTCTACGCCGCAAAGCTGCGTTCCGCGCGCTTCTACGCCGAGCAGGTGCTGCCGGCTGCGCTCGGCCACGCACGCGTCGTCGCCAGTGGCGCGGCCAGCGTCACGGAAACCGACGCCGCGCTCGTTTGAATCGACCCGAACCCAGGAGCCTCACCGTGGACCGACGCGAAGTGCTCATTGGAGGTTTGACGATGGCCGCAGCCGCAGCGACTTCGAGCAACGCCGCCGGGCAGACGGCCGCGCCGCTCCTCACCCGCAGGATCCCTTCAACCGGCGAACCGATCCCCGTGATTGGCCTGGGCACGTCCGGCCCCTTCGAAGTGGGCAACTCACCCGCCGAACGCGCCCCGCTCGAGGAAGTGCTCGGCGCTTTCTTCGCGGCCGGCGCGCGGCTCATCGACACCTCGCCGATGTACTCCACCGCCGAAGGCGTGCTCGGCGAGCTGTTGACGCCCGCCATGCATGAGCGCGTGTTCCTCGCCACGAAAGTGTGGACACGCGGCGAGCGCGAAGGCGTCGAGCAGATGAAGAAGTCCGGCGAGCTGATGAAGCACCCGAAGCTCGACCTCATCCAGGTGCACAACCTCCTCGATCTGGACACGCAGCTGAAAACGCTGCGCGCCTGGAAAGAAGAGGGTCGCGTGCGCTACATCGGCATCACGCACTACACGGTCGGCTCCCACGCCGACCTCGCAAAAGTGATCGAACGCGAGAAGCTCGACTTCGTGCAGCTCAACTACTCCGCCGCCACCCGCAACGCCGAAGAGCGCCTGCTGCCGCTCGCGGCGGACACGGCGTCGCCGTGCTGGTCAACCGCCCCTTCGAAGACGGCAAGATGTTCGAATCCGTCCGCGGCAAACCCGTGCCGCCGTGGGCAGCGGACATCGACGCCACGAGCTGGGGCCAGATCTTCCTGAAATATGTGTTCGCGCACCCCGCCGTCACCGCGGCGATCCCCGCGACGGGCAAGCTCAAGCACCTCGAAGACAACCTCGCAGCCGCACGAGGCAGACTCCCCGACGCAAAACAGCGCGAGCAAATCATCCAGGCGCTATCGGCGACATAGCCGCAACATCAGAACCGCAAAACGTAAAAGCGGAGGCTCGCCCGATAGATCTTGCCCGGCCGCCCCATCTCGACTGCAGTTGCGGCTGATCGCAGAACACCGCGAGAGGGGTGCCGCCGAAAGGCCGGTCCGTGAAGACATCGAGAGTGGTGTAGCACAGATTCATGGCGCCACGATCTTTGCACGCCTGCGCATGTCCGCGTAAGCATCGAGCGCAGCCTCGCGCGACTTGCCGAGATCGATGATCGGCGCCGGGCCGGGCGCCTTGTTTCGCTTCGACTTGCGCCACGGCCCATGAATCGAGTGGCTGGCGAAGTCCGCGACCTCCGGCACCCATTTGCGCACGTAGTCGCCGTCAGGGTCGAAGCGCTCGCCCTGCGTCACCGGGTTGAAGATGCGGAAGTAGGGCGCCGCATCCGCGCCCGAGCCCGCCACCCACTGCCAGTTGAGCGTGTTATTGGCGAGGTCTGCATCAACGAGCGTGTCCCAGAACCACCGCGCGCCGTCCTGCCACGGTTGCAGCAGGTTCTTCACGAGAAACGAGCCCACGATCATGCGCACGCGGTTGTGCATGACGCCCGTCGCCCACAGCTCGCGCATGCCGGCGTCCACCATCGGCACGCCCGTGCGGCCGCTTTGCCAGGCTCTCAGGTGCTTCGCGTTCTTCTTCCATGGAAACCGCGCGAACTCCGGGCGCAGGGGATGCTTCGTCGTCTGGGGGAAGTGATAGAGCAGGTGGTGCGCAAACTCGCGCCAGATCACTTCGTGCAGAAACGTCGACGCGCGGCCCTTCGGGCCCAGCGCGTGCCAGATCTGCCTTGGCCCGATCTCGCCGAAATGCAGGTGGGGCGACAGGCCGGAAGTGCCCTGAGTGGCCGGCCGGTCTCGCGCGTGGCGATAGTGGGCGAGCCCGTGTTTCAGGAACCGCTTCATGCGGTCGTGCGCGCCGGCTTCGCCCGGCTGCCACGAATCCGCCATCTGCTCATACCATCTGATCTTCGGCATCAGGCCGAGCGAGTCGAGCGTCACCCCGCGCGGCCATTGCTTCGGCGCTGTCAGTTTCGCAGGCGCAAGCCGCGGGGCGGCCGGGTCGAGCTCGCGAAGCAGGCGCCGCAGGTAGGGTGTGTAGACGCGATACGGTTTCCCGCTGAGATTGAGGATGTCGTTGGGCTCGGCGAGCAGCGCGCTGTTGAACGTGGCCGTTGCGACTTTCGCGGCGGTCAGGTCTCTCGCGATGGAGGCGCTGCATTCGAGTGCCGCCGGCTCGTAGCGACGATTCCAGTAAACGGCCGTGGCGCCTGTTTGCGAAACGAGCTTCGCGAGCACGTCTTCCGTGCGGCCGGCAGCCAGCACGAGCCGCGACCCCCGCTCGCGCAAGCTGGCGTCAAGCGCGCGCAGCGATTGATGCAACCACCACCGGGACGCCGCGCCTGGCGGCCAATCGCCTTCATCCAAAGGGGCCCACACATACACGGGAATGACCGGTTCACCGCGCCTGACCGCCGCGTCGAGCGCCGGGTTGTCGGCGAGCCGCAGGTCCTGCCGAAACCAGACGATTGTCGTCACGAGCTCAGCGGGCTTTGCGACGCTTCGAGCGCCGTGACGCAGGCGCGGTGCTTTTCTTCTTGCGCGTCATGCGCGGCGCGGGAACCGTGAGCTTCAAGTGCGGAGGCTCATTCAGATTGCGCAGAAACGCTTGCCGGGCCTCCGGTTCCATATGCGCGAAATCCACTTTCTCGACATGCGTCCGCCGCAATTGGGCATCGCTGATGCGCGCCTCGGCCTTCCCTGCGCGCGACCATTGGTTCTGCAGACGCTGCGTTTCACCAGTGCGCAGCAAATCTGCAATGGCGTGCGCCACCGCCGCGTCGCGCGCCAGCTCACTGTGCGCGACCTTGGTGTAGTAAGTGCGAGCTCCGGGCAACTCCGCGCAGTCCACAGGCACTGTGCCATCACCTTGCCGCGTGATCGTGTAGATGAATCCACCGTTGCGCCGCGTGGCGCGCGTCACCGTCTCCTGCCCCGCGCCAACGATGTTGATGAAGCGCTCGTCGCCCGCGGCAAGCGCCTTCAACACTTCGCGCGCACGCGTGAGCAACGGCACATTGGGCAACGGCCCGTTCGCTGGCCACGCCGCGACGTCGAACAGATCCTGCTCCGACTTGCCGTTCGCCACCGGCAACAGGTGGTAGAGGCTCGGAAATGTGCTGAACACATCGGTGGCCAGCAACTCGGCCGACTGGCCGTGCGACAGCCGCGCAATCTTGCGCACAACCGCGTACACGCCGCGTAACGCCTGCACCGGCGCAAACGACCCCGAATTTGGCGTGCCGAGCAGCACGACGCGCTCTACGTGGCTCATGCCGTTGCCGGCCAGGGCCGCGCGGCTCACGAGCCCGCCCATGCTGTGCGCAACGATCATCACGCGTGACTTCTCGGCGCGGATGCGTTCGGCGAGCGAGCGCCCGAGCTCGTCGACGCCAAGCCGCCAGTCGTAGTCGTGAAACACGGGCGCGAAACCCGCGATGCGCAGATGCAGCTTCAGGCGCAAGTAAGTGAAGAGCACGACACCCAGCGAGACGATGCGTGTCTCTTCCGGAGAATGCGGCTCGCCCTGATGAAGTGGCGCATGCTTGTGCTCTTCCGCGGACACGGGCTCGGAGCCGTCGACGGGCAGGCGCAAAAGCGCGAGCTGCCCGAGGCTGATGTCCACCGGGTCGAGCCACAGAATGTCGTTGGGCAGTGGCGCGTGACGCATGCGCCCGAGCTGCGAGCCCATGATGCCGGGCACGATGAACACGCGCGGCGCATCGTTGCGCGCCGGCGCTTTGTGCGCCTCGCGCGCCAGTGCCGCGAGCGCGTCGTATTCGCCCAGGCCGAAGTACGCGATGAGCTCGCGCTGATGCTCGCCCGAGGCGAGCAGATGCTCGACCACGGTGTCGCTCCATGCAAAGCGATCGTAGGGTGTGACGTGATCCGCGGGCGGTTCGGGTCGAGTCACGCCGGGCTGCTCACTTCGCGTCGAGCGGCCGCACGGGCGCAGACACGCTGAGCCTGCCGCCACCTTCGAGCTGCAGGGTGAGCGGCACCACGTCGCCAATGGCCACGTCGTACTTGAAGCCACTCAACATGACATGCAGTCCTTCAGGCGCGAACGCGACACTCTTGCCCGGCGCGATGGTTACTTTCTCCCGCATCCGCATGCGCGATTGGCCGTCTACCATCGATGTCTCGTGGACCATGACGTGATTCGCCAGCGTCGAGCTCACGCCGATCACCGTGACAGGCCTGGTGCCATTGTTCTTCAACACGAAGTACACCGCCGCCGCGTCGGCGCCGGGCGGCTTGCGCGCCCACGCGTTCTGCACAACGAGCGGGGTCGCCTGCGCATGCACGAACGATGGCACGAACGCGGCCGCAAACATCAATAGCAAGGGGACGACGAAGGCGGTCAGGGGTCTCGGCACGAACACACTCCGGGCTGGGCGCGAAATTATGCCATTCAAAGCGCGTGCTTCTCGATGAGGTTGCACACCGCATCGATGGCAGGACGGCGTGCCGTGGTCTTGCGCCAAACGGCGCCGATCTCGCGCTTCGGAGCGGGTTTCTCAAAGGGGCGCAGCACGACATCGAGCGTGGCGCCATAGCCGCCGCGGCTCGCCAGCTCGGGCAACAGCGTAACGCCGGCACCTGTCGCCACCATCTGACGCAGCGTCTCCAGGCTGGTGGCGCGGAAGTCTTGCTTCTCGTGAACGCCGACTTTGCCACACACCGCCAGTGCCTGATCGCGCAGGCAGTGGCCGTCTTCCAGCAACAGAAGTGTTTCGTCCTTGAGATCTGCGACGGTCACTTCTTTCTTCTTCGCCAGGCGATGGTGCGCGGGGACGGCAAGCGCGAACGGCTCCTCATACAGTGAGCGAGCCTCCAGGCCCTCCATGCTCACCGGTAACGCGAGAATGCCGACGTCGACCTGCCCGGTGCTGAGCTTCTCCAGCATCTGAGCCGTCTGGTACTCGTACAACTGCAGCTCGAGCCGCGGTAGCGCCTTGTGAATCTCGCGCGCCACGCGTGGCAGCAGATAGGGCCCGATCGTTGGCAGAAGCGCCATGCGCAGCCTGCCCGCCAGCGGGTCCCGGTGCGCGCGGGCGAGCGTGAGCACCTCGTCGCTCGCCTCGAGAATGCGCCGGGCCCGGGCCACCACTTCTTCCCCCGCCGCGGTGAGCGACACCCGGTTCGGCTGGCGCTCGATGAGCTGCACGCCGAGGTAGCCCTCCAGCTTCTTGAGCTGGGCCGAGAGCGTGGGCTGGCTCACGAACGAGCGCTGCGCGGCGCGGCCGAAATGGCGCTCGTCGGCGAGCGCGACCAGGTAGCGGAGGTCCTTGAGCTTCAGATCTGACATGGCTGGCGATTTATATCGCCTATCGAAATGATAAAGTCAATCGATTGGACCAATCGACCCGTCGCCTCCAGTATTCGCCCCGTACCTTTCGACCCCCCGAAGATGGAGACAACGACATGCTCGGTATCGGACAGAAATTTCCCCAGTTCTCGCTGACTGGCGTCGTGTCGAACGACCTCGACAAGGCCTTCCAGCCCTTCACCAATTCCAGCCAGCCGGGCAAATGGCAGGTGTTCTTCTTCTGGCCGAAGGACTTCACCTTCGTGTGCCCCACCGAGATTGCGGCGTTCGGCAAGCTCGACAAGGAGTTCAAGGCGCGCGACGCGCAGCTGCTCGGCGTAAGCATCGACAGCGAGTACGTGCACCACGCCTGGCGCCAGGCGAAGGACGAGTTGAAGAACCTGCCCTTCCCCATGCTCTCGGACATCAAGCGCGAGCTCAGCACGGCGCTCGGCATCCTCGACCCGGAGGCGGGGGTGGCGCAGCGGGCCACGTTCATCGTGGACCCGCAGGGCGTGATCCGCTTCGTCTACGTCACGGACCTGAGCGTCGGCAGAAGCCCGGAGGAAGTCATTCGCGTGCTGGACGCGCTTCAGACGGACGAGCTGTGCCCCTGTAACTGGAAGAAGGGTGAGGACACCCTGAAGGCGGCGTAAATGACTCTGGATGCCATTCGAGACTCCCTGCCCGACTACGCACGTGACCTCAAGCTGAACCTTGGGGCCGTGCTGGCGCCGACGGGCGCGCCCGGTCTCAACGAGAAGCAGATCTGGGGTGTGGCGGTGGCTTCGGCCATCGCCTCCCGCAACATCGGCTTCGCGAAGCAGATCGAAGCGCTCGCCGCCGGGGTGCTGGACGATGCCTGGATGACCGCCGCGCGCTCGGCGGCGGCCATCATGGGCATGAACAACATCTACTACCGCTTCCTGCACCTGGTGGAGGATGCGGAGTACGCCCAGATGCCGGCGCGCCTGCGCATGAACGTGATCGGCAACCCCGGCATCGACAAGCTCGACTTCGAGCTGGTGTCGCTCGCGGTGTCGGCTGTGAACGGCTGCGGCATGTGCATCGTGGCTCACGAGAAGCAGCTGCGTAAGCATGAGGTGTCCCGGGAGGCCATCCAGAGCGCCGTCCGTATCGCCGCCACCCTCCACGCGGTGGCGGGGGTGCTGGAGCACTCGGCGGTGGCCGAGGCACCAGCGGCCGCGGTGGCGGCCTAGCTTTCCGGAAGCTGCACCCGCCCTCCGCCGCATCAGGCGGGAGGGCGGGCTTAGCAGAGGTTGGCCACAGGCCGGCGCGTTTCCCGCCGGCCGCGCCAAATGAAACGCCGGGTCGGGCGATGACTCCGTGGAGCCGGCGCGGCCTGCTATCCTTCGCGCCGAATGAAAACGGAACGTTTGGGCGGCGCCCGCCCACATCTGTCGGCCGGGGTCGTGGTCGTGCGGCAAACCGCCTCAGGCTGGCGCTTCCTGATGCTGCGCGCCTACCGAAACTGGGATTTTCCCAAGGGCCTGGTCGAAAGCGGCGAAGACCCGCTCAGCGCCGCCCGGCGCGAAGTGACCGAAGAAACCCTGATTTCCGATCTCAACTTCGCCTGGGGTGAGGTCTACATCGAGACCGCGCCGTACAGCCGCAACAAGGTCGCGCGCTATTACATCGCCCAGACGTCCAGTGAGGCGGTGACCCTGCCCGTACGGCCCGAGCTGGGTCGCCCGGAGCACCACGAGTGCCGCTGGCTCGACTACGACGAGGCGCTCAAGCTGGCCTCGCCTCGCGTGGAGCCGGTGCTGAAGTGGGCGGCCCGCACCATCGGGCTCATCCCGGCGCTCGAAGCCACCGGCTGATGCGAGCACCTCGCCAGGATCCGCAAGATGATGCGCAAGCCGGGCTCCATTAAATAGCGCGCAGTACATACTCTGCGTCGTTCCAGCTTCCGGATTGAAACCATGTTTCGTCTGCTTGCGCTTTGCGTGCTGCTGCTGGCTGCGAGCGTTCCGGCGCTGCCCGCAACATCGGGCATCACCGTGGTCGACGACGCTGGCCGCAAGGTCACGCTCGCACACGTTCCTCGGCGAATCGTCAGCATCGCGCCGGGCGCCACGGAGATGCTGTTTGCCGCCGGCGCAGGTGAGCGTGTCATCGCCACTTCCGAGTTTTCCGACGAGCCGGCGGCGGCAAAGAAGATTCCCCGCATCGGCGACAGCAACGCCATCGACATCGAGCGTGTCGTGGCGCTTCAGCCAGATGTCGTGGTCGTGTGGGAAGGCGGCAGCAACTTGGCGCAGGTGAATCGTCTCGAGAGCCTGCACGTGCCGCTGTACCGGCAGAAGCTGGAGAAGCTCGCGGATATTCCCGTGTCGCTACGGCGGCTCGGCGCACTGGCTGACACGCGCGCCGTTGCGGACAAGGCCGCACTGGATATCGAAGCTCGCCTCGCCCGCCTCGAGAAACGCTACGGCAAAACCACTGGGCCGACGGTGTTGCTCGAAGTGTGGAACCGCCCGATCTACACCGTGGGCGGCACACACATGATGACGGACTCGCTGCGCCTCTGCGGCGCGCGCAACGTGTTCGCGGACCTGAAAGACCAGGGCCCATCGATCGACACGGAAGCGATCATCGGGCGCGATCCGGAAATCATCGTCGCCGTGGCGCCGCCGGGTGTCGCGGCCGAGTGGCTGGCGGAGTGGAAGCGCTTCGGTACGATGCGTGCCGTGAAGAACGGGCGGCTGATTCCATTCGAGGATCAGCGGCTCACACGTCTCGGCCCAAGCGCAATCGCGGGCACCGAAGCGCTGTGCGAGGCAATCAACAAGCGATGAGCCACGTTGCATCGGCGCGCTCGCCTTGCGCCGCCAGCGGCAAAGATCGAAGGCGGCCGCGCTGGTGCGCTTCGCAGGCCGCGCGCCGCTCAGTCGCGAAAATTATTGAACTGCAGCGGCACGTCGACCTTCGCCTTGCGCAGCATCGCCATCGCTTCCTGAAGGTCGTCGCGCTGCTTGCCGGTGACGCGCAGCTTGTCGCCCTGCAGGGCGGCCTGCACCTTCAACTTCGATTCCTTCAACAGCTTCTGCAGCTTCCTGCCGGTTTCCGGGTCGATGCCGTGCTTCAGCACCACTTCCTGCGTGGCGGCGGCGAGATTGCTGGTGGCGTCCTTGGGGTCGACGCAGCTCGCATCGATGCCGCGCTTGGCGAGGCGCACTTTCAGGATCTCCAGCATCTGCTTGAGCTGGAATTCCACCTCCGCGCGCATCGTGACGGTGAGCTCATTGAGCTCGAACACGGCGCCGGTGTCCTTGAAGTCGAAGCGCTGCTGGAGCTCGCGGTTCGCCTGGTCCACGGCGTTGGTCACTTCGTGAGCATTCAGCTCGGAAACCACATCGAACGATGGCATGAGTGCTATTCCCCTGAAGAAATCGGCCCGGTGCGGTCAGTCGTACGCGGGCGCCGGGAACCCGTCGGCGCCAGTGCGCCACGGCGCCCAGGCGAGCGCGACTTCGCCCACGGCGATGTCGGACTTGCGCGGGCTCACCTGCGATTTGCGCAAGCTTGCCTTGGTGATGTCCAGTGAGCTTTCCAGCGCGGCGGTGTCGGCTTCGAACTGGCGTTGCAGGTCGGCGCGCTGCTGGCGCACCACGTCGAGGTTGTCGTCGGCGCGGTCGACGTCGCCGCTTTCGCGGCCGATGCGCGTGGCCGAGCGGGCCGCGGTTGCGGCCCGATTGATGTTCGTGGCTGAAAGCGTCTTTCTGCCCATGAAGGCGCCGAGAATGGAGGCGCCGACGGAGAAGGCGGTCTGCAGCTTTTGATGGGAGAGCTGGGATTGCTCGCGCGCAACGCGCTCCTGGGCGCGGCGTTCGCGGTCGTCCAGGGTCTGGAGCTTCGGCGCGTATTTTTTGCGCAGGTCCTCGACCGCGGTGTCGCGGCGTTCGCGGGCCGCGAGGGCCAGGCGCGAGCGGAACTCGCCTTCGGTTTCCCCGGGAGCGGAAGTTGCCTTGAGCGCGTCGCAGGTCAGTACGTCGGCGCGGGCGCTCTCGTATAGATAAGAGGAGAGCGTCTTGCCCCAGGCGACGTACGAACCGGCGCGCATGGCGGCGCCGGGCAATGGAGCGAAGCTGGCGTCGCGAGCGGGCGTGGTGGCGAGACGCGACTTCAAGTCCGCGCTGACAGTCGCCTCGGTCCACAGGACATCGTTGCCATCATCCGCCAGCGGCGCCAGGTAAGCGTTCATGCGCCACTGGTCGAGGCCGAGCCTGGCGTCTATGAAGTGGAGTTTGGCAAAGCCCACGATCATCGGCTCGTAGGTGATGGGCCCGATGCCGCGGGTTGCGGGCAGGAAGTATTCGGTAGCGCCGGCGACGTGGCGCGCACTCGTTGCGGATGGCGATAGCGCGGAAGGAAGTTGTGTCACGGACGAAGTAGCGTTCTCCGGCGCGCTCGAAGGCGCCGCAGCCGCAGTGCCTTTCGAAGCGGTGCCCGCACGCATGGCGGCATTCCCATCGGCGCTTGCTTCACGGCTGGTGCCCGGGCCAACGGCTGAATGGATCGCACTAGCTGCGGCGGCAGCCTTCCGCGGCCCCATCAGCCGCGCGATCTCGGGGCCCGTCATCGGGCCGCGCAGGTAGCTCAGAGCCCAGCGGCTCTGGAAGAGCACCGGCGCATCCTCATGCGCATTGCGCATGAGGAACACGCGCTGGGTCAGGCCGGACATCATTGTGTCCAGCGTCGCGCGGTCATAGGTGCCGGCGCCGGCCAGCGCGCTTTCGAGGCCCTCGATCACACGCATCTTGTCGCGCTCGGTCTGCAGGCGGCCGATGAGCCACGTGCCGGCGTTCGAAAGACCCTTGTAGTCGAGGTCCACGGGGTTCTGCGTGGCGAGCACGCAGCCCAGCCCGAATGCGCGGCCCTGCTTCAGCAGCGTGAGCATCGGCGGCTTCGACGGCGGGCTCGCGGTGGGCGGGAAGTAGCCGAAGATCTCATCCATGTAGAAGATGGCGCGCAGGCTCGATGTGCCCGACTGCGAGCGCATCCACGCAAGCAGCTCGTTCAGCACGAGCGTTACGATGAACATGCGCTGCGTGTCGTCGAGGTGCGCGATGGAGAGAATGGAGATGCGCGGCTTGCCTTCAGGCGTGAACAACAGCCGTTGCGCATCCAGCGGCTCGCCTTCCGTCCACGCGGCGAAGCCTGGCGAAGCGATGAGGTTGTTGATGGCCATGGCGAGCTCGAGACGTTCTTTCGCGGGAAAGAACGTCTCGAGATCGAAGGCGC
Organism: uncultured Gammaproteobacteria bacterium; assembly: GCA_963837755.1. Taxonomy (GTDB): domain Bacteria; phylum Pseudomonadota; class Gammaproteobacteria; order Steroidobacterales; family Steroidobacteraceae; genus JADGHX01. The sequence goes on from CAWIOP010000001.1 coordinate 1,035,527, forward strand.
CCACCTTGTCGAACGCCGGCTTCTGAACCGCGCCGATCAGCGCGACGAGGTCCAGACTCTGCCCTTCGCGCCAGGCGCGCTCGATTACCGTCGAGAGCAGGATGTGCTCACGACTCTTGATGGGGTCCGCATCGCGCCCGAGCAGTGTCAGCAGCCCCGAGACCACTGTCGACACGCGGTCGCGCAGGGCGTTCGCGTCGTTGAGCACGGCGTCTGACGGCGCGGAGAACGAGCGCAACACAGACAGCGGCAACCCGGTGTTCGCGCCGGGCGTGTAGATGGCGAGATCAACGGCGTTGCGAAACCGCGCAATGCGCTCAGGCGGCTGCCCCCACTGCTCCAGCCCTTTCTTCCATGTGGCAGCGGTCTGTGCGGCGTACGCCTCAATGGAAACGCCTTTCCGCGCAGCCTCTGCGCTGTCGACCCACGGTGCGAAGTCCGACGGGGCGAGGTTCGGAAACGTGAGCAGCAGGTTCGCAAGGTCGCCCTTGGGGTCGATGCAGATCGCGGGCACCCCATCGATGGCCGCTTCTTCCAGCAGCGCAAGGCACAGGCCCGTCTTGCCGCTGCCCGTCATGCCCACGCAGACGGCGTGGGTGGTCAGGTCTTTCGAGTCGTAAAGAAGCAGGCTCTCGGTGGGGGCGCGGCGCGCAGCGTCGAACTCCCGGCCGAGATAGAAGACGCCCAGTTTCTCGTAGTCCTGCATGACTGCCGCCTCGAATATCAGGCGCACATTCTAAGGCCAGCTGTCGGCTCGCAGGTGAGCAGGCCCCGCGCCGGCGCGGACGCGGGCGCCTACTTCTTCTTCAGCTCGCCTTCGAGCTTCTTCCTGTACTGGCGCGTCAGCTCCGCGAAGCGCGGAGTCTGGCCGGCGTCCTCGTACACGGGGTCGCCCTGGTCGTCGCTCGAAATCACCTTCTTGCCCGGCACATAGGGCATGGCGGCCGCCACCTCGTGCAGGGCCGCGCCGAGCAGGTCGGTGATGAGCTGTTCCGTGGTGCGCCCCGGGAACAGCTCCGCCAGCGCGTGCAGGCGCGCCGCATCGTCAATGGGCAGCCGCACGACGTATTCGGCCGCCGTCCGCGCGCCGGCGGCGTTTTGCCGCCAGGCATCCAGAAGCTCTTTGAATCTCACTTGAGGCTCCGCGTCACGAGGTGCCGCCATTCTAAGCGACTCCCGCCCCCGGCCATTGTCCGGACCGACCGTGTCTGCGGCATTGCTTCGCCTTGACGGCCCGAAGCGGGGCCGGTGATACTCGCCGCCCTATGTCGCGGCAAGCTCGCAACCTGCTCAAGCTCTGGTGGTGGCACCACTCCTGACGGAGAGGGTGTGCCTGCGGCTGTTTCGCGACTCAATAGATTCGACGGCTCCAGAACCCATCTCCGGTGACCCCGGTGATGGGTTTTTTGTTGTCCATGCGTTTTGCGGGAGGATCACGGCGTGAAGCCGCACTTTGACATCTCGGGCGACCTCGACACGCCGGTCTCGGCGTTCATGAAACTCGCCGCGTTCCAGCCCCGCTTCCTCCTGGAAAGCGTCGAAGGCGGCGAGCGCCTGGCGCGCTATTCCTTCATCGGCTTCGGCGACTGCCTCGAGGTCAAGCTCGACCGCGACGGCTTCCGCATCGGCGCGGAGCGCCGGCCGGTGCCGCAAAACAGTGCGGAGCTGTTCGCAGTGCTGCGTGAGGCGCTCGCACGCTCCCCGCGCCCCGTGCCAGACATCGCGGGCGTGCCCCTTGCCGGCGGCCTCGTGGGCTACGCGTCTTACGAGATCGTGAGGTACTTCGAGAAGCTCACGGCGCGCTCGCCACTCGACAGCGGTTTTCCGGTGTTGCACTACGCCGCACCCAAATCGCTGCTGGTGTTCGACCACCTCACGCGCGGCATTGCGCTGCTGCACGACGGGTCGGAGGCGGAGCGCCAGTCGCTGCGCAAGGAAGTCATCCGCGCGCTGCGCGGCGCGCTGCCGAACGGCCGCCAGGCCGGCAAATACTCGCGCCCCGTGGCCGGCCTCAGTGCCGCGGAACACATGGCCGGCGTGAAGCGTGTGCAGGAATACATCGCCGCTGGCGACGTGTACCAGCTCGTGCTCTCCATTCGCTTCGGCGGCCGGCACAACCTGCACCCGTTCGAGGTGTATCGCGCGCTGCGTTTCATCAATCCGTCGCCATACATGTATTACTGTGCGTTGGGCGACGTCACGGTGGTCGGCTCATCCCCCGAAGCGCTCGTGAAGCTCAACCAGGGCAACGCGGAGCTGCGCCCGATCGCCGGCACGCGCCCGCGCTCGGGCGATGACGCCATCGACGCCCAGCGCCAGGCCGATCTCATGGCAGACCCGAAAGAGAACGCCGAGCACGTGATGCTCGTGGATCTTGCGCGTAACGACCTCGGCCGCGTCGCGCAGGCCGGCAGCGTTCACGTGAAACCCTTTCGCACCATCGAGCGCTACAGCCATGTCATGCACATGGTGAGCGGCGTGCACGGCAAGCTCGCGGCGGGCAAAGACTCGTTCGATCTCTTCGGCGCCACGTTCCCGGCGGGCACGCTGGTGGGCGCGCCGAAGGTGCGCGCCATGCAGATCATCGACGAGCTCGAGCCCACCAGCCGCGGCCTCTACGGCGGCACCGTGGGCTACTTCGGTGCGCGCGGCGACATGGACCAGGCCATCACCATTCGCACCCTCGTGTTCCGCGGCGATGAATACAGTTACCAGGCAGGCGGCGGCATCGTCGCCGACAGCGTTCCGGAGGCGGAGCACGAAGAGGTGCTCGCCAAGAGCGCCGCGCTCTTGCGTGCCCTCCAGCTCGCGGAGGAAGGCATGTGAAAGCGAAGCTGCTGCTCATCGACAACTACGACTCCTTCACCTACAACCTGGTGCAGGCGTTCCTCGTGCTCGGCGCGGAAGTGCGCGTGTTCCGCAACGACGCCATCGACATCGCCGCCGCGCTGGCGCTGCAGCCCACGCACCTGTGCATCTCGCCGGGCCCCGGCACGCCGTATGACGCTGGCGTCTCCATGGACATGATTCGCGCCTTCGCCGGCAAGATTCCGGTGCTTGGCGTGTGCCTCGGCCACCAGTCCATCACGGAAGTGTTCGGCGGCAAGGTGGTGCGGGCGGGCCGGCTCATGCACGGCAAGACATCGCTGGTGAATCACGACGGCCGCACGCTGTTCGCTGGTTTGCCACAGCCGTGCGAAGTGGGGCGTTATCACTCGCTCATCGCCGCGCCCGAGTCGCTGCCGCCGGTGCTGCAAGTGAGTGCGCGCACGGCGGAAGGCGAGATCATGGGCATCCGCCATCGCGATTTCATGGTGGAAGGCGTGCAGTTCCATCCGGAAAGCGTGCTGACACCCGACGGGCCGGCGCTCATGGCGAACTTCCTGAAGTTCACGCATGGCGAGCGCCACGCAGAAGAAGCCGCTGGAGCCGCGTATGCCGCCACTGCGTGACCTGCTCGAAAAATTGCTGGAGCGAAAAGACCTCACCGAGGCCGAATCGCAGGATCTGCTGCGCGCGTTGACGAACCCGCAGACGCCTCCGGCCATGTCGGGCGCGGTGCTCGCGGCGCTGCGCGCGAAAGGCGTGGTCGCGGAAGAGCTGCGTGGCTTCGCCCGGCTCATGCGCTCGCTGGCGCGCCGGCCGGAGATTCCGGCGAACGTTCGTGCCATCGACATCGTGGGCACGGGTGGCGACGCTTCCGGCAGCGTGAACATTTCCACCGGCACTGCGCTGCTCGTTGCATCGTGCGGGTTGCCGGTCATCAAGCATGGCAACCGTTCCGTTTCGAGCCGCGCGGGCGCGGCCGACGTGCTCGAGCAGCTCGGGCTCGAGATTCCGATGGACGAGACGGCGGCGGCCGCGTGCTTTCGCGCCACCCACTTCACGTTCCTGTTCGCGCCGTACTACCACCCCGCCATGAAGGCCGTTGCGCCCGTGCGCGCGGCGATGGGCGTGCGCACGGTGTTCAACATTCTCGGGCCGCTTGCGAACCCCGCGCAGCCGCCGCTGCACGTGATCGGCGCATACAGCCACGATGTCGCGAAGCTCATGGCGCTGACGCTTGCGGGTCTCAACATCGAGCGCGCGTTCGTCATTCACGGCGCCGCGGGTTGGGATGAGCCCACGCCCATCGGCTCGTTCACGCTCTTCGACGTTCGCCCGGGGAGCGTGGAAGAGAGCGAGCGCGGCCCGGAGGATTACGGCATCAGCCCGTGCGTCGCCGCCGCGCTGGCGGGTGGCGATGCCCAACACAACGCACGCGCCCTGCGCGCCGTGCTGAGCGGTGAAGACCGCGGCGCACACCGTGACTGCCTGCTGCTCGGCGCCTCACTGGCGCTCGAAGTGGCGGCAATGGTGAAGACGCCTCGCGAAGGCGTCGAGCGCGCTGCGCAGGCCATCGACACGGGCGCATCGCGCAAGCTGCTCGATTCGCTGGCTGCTTTCGGGGCTTGCGCATGAGCGAAGATTTCCTCAATCAGATGGCAGAGAGCAGCCGCGAGCGCTCGCGTGTTGCCAGTGCCCAGCGCCCGCCGGCCGAGCTGCTCGCGCAGGCCAATGCCACGCCGGAGCCGCCGCAACTCATCGCGAGCGCGGGCGGGTTCGATCTCATCGCGGAAGTGAAGCTGCGCTCGCCCGCCGCGGGCATGCTGAAGCCGGGTGACGAGAACGTGGGCTCGCGCGTTTCGAGCTACGCGGCGGCTGGAGCGGCGGCAATTTCCGTGCTGACGGAGCCGAGCCGCTTCGATGGCTCCATGGAGCATCTGCAGGCTGCCGCCCTCGTCCTGGCGCCGCTTCGCGTGCCCGCCATGCGCAAGGATTTTCTCGTCGACCCCTATCAGGTCATCGAAGCGCGGGTGGCCGGCGCGGGTGGCGTGCTCATCATCCTGCGCATGCTGCCGCGGGCGCAGGTCGAAGCGCTCATCGAGCAGGCGCTGCAGCTGCACCTGTTCGCGCTGCTCGAAGCCTTCGACGAGCAGGACATCGAGCTCGCCTATTCGCTCACGGAGCAATATGGCCGCAAGTCCAAACGTATCGAGCTGCTGGTCGGCGTCAATTGCCGCGACCTCGTCACGCTCAAAGTGGTGCCGGGGCGGCTCGAAGCCCTCGCGCACCTGCTGCCCACCAGCGTTCCGCGTGTTGCGGAGAGCGGCGTGGGCAATGGTGAAGACGCACGCCGCGTCGCCGCCGCCGGGTATGACCTTGCGCTCGTCGGCAGCGCGCTCATGACCGCGCCCAGCCCGCAGGCGCTCGTCAGCGAAATGCTGAGCGCCGGCCGCGAGGGTCACGCGGCTTACAAAGCGCAGCCCCCGCCCGATGCATACGTTGTGTCCGCAAGCCGCCCCGCGGGCGGCACACCGCGAGGCGCGTGACGGCCATGTGGATCAAGGTATGCGGCATGACTACGGCAGAGGCGGTGCAAGCCGCGCTCGACGCACGTGTCGACGCCATTGGATTCGTCTTCGCGGAATCGATGCGGCAAGTGACGCCGCAGCGAGCCGCGGAGCTGGCGCGGGCCGCGCGCGGCCGCGTCCGCTGCATCGCCGTGACCAGGCACCCTGAACAGAGCGCGGTGGATGAGATTCTCGCCGTGTTCGAGCCAGACGCCCTGCAGTCCGATTGGGAAGACCTGCAAACGCTGCGGCTGCCGCGTGAGCTGAGCCTGCTGCCCGTGCTGCGTTCTGGCCGCGGTGAGCCAGCGCCGTTGCCCACGCGCTTTCTGTTCGAGGGCCCCGTGAGCGGAACGGGCGTGCCCGCGGATTGGCCTGTCGCCCATGAGATGGCTCGCGGCGCTGAATTGATTCTGGCCGGCGGGCTCTCGCCCGCGAACGTTGCGGCGGCCATCGAGCAGGTGCAACCGTTCGGCGTGGACGTGTCGAGCGGTGTCGAGCAGACCCCGGGCGTGAAGAGCCCTGCAAAAATTGCGAGCTTCGTCGAGGCTGCGCGCGCCGCTGCGCACGCCACTTCACGGAGCCAAGGCGCGCCCTCGGGCGCGAAGGAGAACGTGTAGTGACTGCCCCAGCGCCTCACATGGACAACAGGCACCTGCTCGCCGACGAGCTGGCGGGAAAGTTTCCGGATGCGCGCGGCCGCTTCGGCCCGTTCGGCGGCCGCTATGTGCCGGAGACGCTCATCCCCGCGTTCGAGCGGCTCGAAGCCGGCATGCGCGAGCACCTGCACAGCGCGGATTTCAAAGCCGCCGTCGCTCATGAGTTGAAGACGTTCGTGGGCCGGCCCACCGCGCTGACGTTCCTGCCGCGGATCTCCGGGCGCTGGGGCGCGAAGATTTTCCTGAAGCGCGAGGATCTTGCGCACACCGGCGCGCACAAGATCAACAACGCCATCGGCCAGGCGCTGCTCGCGAAGCGAATCGGCGCGAAGCGGGTCATCGCCGAGACGGGCGCCGGCCAGCACGGCGTTGCCAGCGCGGCCGCGTGCGCGCGCGTCGGCCTGCCGTGCATGGTGTACATGGGCGAAGTCGACATGGAGCGGCAGGCGCCCAACGTCGGCCGCATGCGTCTGCTCGGTGCGAAGGTGGTGCCGGTGACGAGTGGCGATCGCACGCTGCGCGCCGCCATCGACGAAGCGATGCGCGACTGGGTGGGCGATCCGCTCGACACTTATTATATTTTTGGCTCCGCCACGGGCCCCCACCCCTACCCCTATCTGGTGCGCGAGCTTCAGTCCGTCATCGGCCGCGAAGCGCGCGCGCAGATGCTGGCGGAGGCCGGCGGCTTGCCGGATGCGCTCATTGCCTGCGTCGGCGGCGGCTCGAATGCCATCGGCATTTTCTATCCGTTCATCGGTGACGCGTCGGTGGAGATCATCGGCATCGAGGCCGGCGGCCGCGGCCAGGGCCTCGGCGACAACGCTGCCACGCTCGTCTTCGGCCGCCCCGGCGTGCTGCACGGCTGCTACTCGCTGCTGCTCCAGGACGACAACGGCCAGATCCAGGAAACGCATTCAGTCTCCGCGGGCCTCGATTACCCGGGCGTCGGCCCCGAGCACGCGCTGCTGCTCACGGCCGGCCGCATGCGCGCCGAGTCTGCGAGCGACGATGAAGCGCTCGCCTGCGTGAAGGAGCTGTGCGAGCTCGAAGGCATTCTGCCGGCCATCGAGAGCGCGCATGCGCTCGCCGGGGCGAAGCGCTATGCGCAGGCAAACCCCGGCAAGCGCGTGCTCGTCGGGCTATCCGGGCGCGGCGACAAAGACATGCCCACCCTTCAGAAGACGCTTCTCGCTACGGGCCAACCATGATTCCACGCGATCGCATCAGCGCAGCCATTCGTTCCGCTTGCAAGGGTGGCCACCCCGCCATCGTTGCTTTCCTTACCGCAGGATTCCCGCGCAAGGAGAGTTTTCGCGATGTTCTGCGCGCCGTCGCCGCTGGCGCGGATGTCGTGGAGATCGGCGTTCCCTTCACAGACCCGATGGCGGATGGCGTCACCATTCAGCGCTCCAGCCAGGTGGCGCTGTCCCAGGGCGTGAGCCTCAGCTGGATTCTCGACGAGCTCGCCGCCATGCCGAAGCTCGACGCGCCGCTGCTGCTCATGAGCTATCTCAATCCGCTGCTGTCGTACGGGCTCGACAAACTCGCGGCCACCGCCGCTCGCGTGGGTGTTTGCGGCTTCATCGTGCCAGACCTGCCAATCGATGAGAGCGACGACATGCGCGCCGCGCTCGACGCCACGGGAGTCGCCCTCGTGCAGATGGCCACGCCGGTGACAGAACCCGGGCGACTGAAGCGCATTGGCGAGAACAGCCAGGGCTTCGTGTATGCCGTCACCATGACGGGCACCACCGGCAAGAACGTTGCCGTGCCGGAAGACATGCTGAGCTATCTCGACCGCGTGCGTGCCGTTTCGAAACAGCCCGTGTGCGCGGGCTTCGGCATTCGCAGCCGTGAGCAGGTGGAGCGCCTGAGGGGCCACGTGGATGGCGTGGTGGTTGGCTCCGCGCTCATTGAAGTGCTCGAGCGCGGTGATGACCCCACCGCCTGGCTTCGCACACTGAGGGCGCGCGACGGGCGGACCGCGCGGTGAAAGTAGTCCCCGACGAGCTGATCAAGGGCAACGTCAAGGGAGGGTCTCACTGGGGAATCGCGGCGCTGCTGGCGGCGCTCGGCATGGTGAGCCCGTTCTCGATCGACACGTTCTATCCCTCGTTCCCGGCGATTTCGCAAGAGTTTTCGCTCAGCGCGTGGCAGATCCAGCAGTCCATCACGGTCTACATGCTGCCGTTCGCGCTGATGACGCTCGTTCAGGGGCCGTTGTCGGATGCGCTCGGGCGCAGGCCCGTGGTGCTGGTGGGGCTGCTCATCTATTCCTTTGCATCCGTCGCCTGCGTGTTCGCGCCGAGCTTTGCCTTCCTGCTCGCGTTCCGCGCGGTGCAGGGCATGAGTGCGGGCGTGGGTATGGCCGTGGGGCGCGCCATCATCCGCGACCTGCACGACGGGCCGCAGGCGCAGAAGCTCATGGCCACCATCTCCATGATCTTCAGCATTGCGCCGGCCATCGCGCCGGTGCTCGGCGGCTGGATTCACGTGTGGTTCGGCTGGCGCTACGTGTTCGGGTTCATGGTGGTCACGGGCGTGTCGCTCGTGGTGCTGAGCTACCTGCTGCTGCCGGAAACGCACCCGAGCGGGCGGCGTGCGCAGCTCAACATTGCGGCGCTCGCGCGCACGGTGGGGCGCATCGCCTCGAACCGGGAGTTCATGCTCTACGCCCTTGCGCTGGGCACTACGTTCTCGGCCATGATCACGTTCATCGGCGCGGCTCCCGCCATTGTGCTGGGGCACTGGCACCTCGGCGAAACGCAGTTCGCGTATCTGTTCGTGCCGCTCATCATCGGCATCGTGGCCGGCGCGTTCCTCTCCGGGCGGCTCGCGGGGCGCATGACGGGCAAGAACCAGATTTCAATCGGGTATACGCTCACGCTTGCGGGCGGCGCGCTTTCCGTCATGCTTCACGCGTTCGTGAATTCGCCGCCCATCTTCGCGCAGCAGGTGCTCATTACGGTGGTGGCCCTTGGCGTGCAGCTCATGATGCCCATCTTCGCCTTGCGCATGCTCGACCTGTTTCCGGACGTGCGCGGTTCGGCGGCTTCCGTGCAGTCGTGCGTGATGCTGGGCGTGGGCGCGGTGTTTCTCGGCGCGCTGGTGCCGGCCATCAGCCACTCGATGCTGGCGCTCGCCAGCGGGTCGCTGGCGGCGGCGCTCGCGGGCTTTCTCATCTGGCGATCGGTCTGGCGAGCGGAGTAGCGCTCGATGACCACACTGGCTATCGCGAAACGCTTTTGTGGTCCGCCTGCTTCCGCCAATGGCGGGTACTTCTGCGGGCTCGTCGCCAGCCTGTCGCCCGACACGCTCACCGTGAGGCTGATGAAGCCGCCGCCGCTCGAAACGGCCCTCTACGCGGAAGTGTTGCCCGAAGAGGGCATCATCACCGTTCGACATGGCGCCGACGTTATCGCGCAGGCGCGGCGCTCGGCGCCGCTGGTGCTCGACCCGCCTGTTCCGCCGAGCTACGTCGAGACGCTCGATGCGTCGGTTCGCTATCCCGGTTTCGTTGAACACCCTTTCCCGATGTGTTTCGTGTGCGGGCCGGCGCGCGCGCGCGGCGATGGACTGCGCGTGTTCGCCGGCCCGGTGACGGGCCGTGAAATCTTCGCCGCGCCGTGGGTGCCGGATGCGTCGCTCGACCGCGGCGATGGCAAGGTGCGGCCGGAGTTCATGTGGGCTGCCATGGATTGCCCGGGCTGCTTCGCAGCGAACAAGTCGGGCCGGGGCACGTGGTTGCTTGGCGAGTTCACCGCCCATGTCGACCGGTGCGTGCATGTCGATGAGCCATGCCGGGTGATCGGGTGGCATATCTCCTCGAAGGGCCGCAAGCATGAGGCCGGCACGGCGTTGTTCGATGAGGATGGGGAGCTGTGTGGGCGGGCGAAGGCGCTCTGGATCGAGCCGGCTGCGTCGAGCTCGTAGGGAGTCGCACACGGCGAATCACGCGAAGCGGGCCTTGCCGGGCACCGGCCGTAAGACCGCTCTTGGTCCCGGGCTTCGGCTCAGACTGACCCCGGATACGGGACCCGCAACCGCACGCCACCGCCGCGATAAACGGCGTGGCGTGCCGGTCACTCTGGATTACCCTGCGAACTGCTCTCGCGAATCGCCTGTGGCGACTGAGGACATGCCGTGCCTGTGACTGACCGTTGCTTCCCCCTCATCTCCCGCAGCGTCGCCGCGCTCATCGGCGCTCTCGTCGTTGCACAGGCGCCGGCCGTGCTTGCGCAGGCCGCCCCTGCCTCAATGCCCGTTGGCGACCCGCAGAACGTGGCGAACCTCATCAAGGATCTCGGCATCCGCGAGTCCGACACGACCGTGCGCGATCGCAAGGAATGGCGCGCGCCGAAGAAGGTCGTGCTGCTCGGTGCAGACCCGGCAACGCGCGCCCAGCGTGACGCTTTCGCGGCGATCGTTCCGAACGCGGAAGTAGTGGTGGTGCCGAACGTGCCCGCAGCCGTCACGGCCATGGCGAACGCCAACATCATCGTCGGCCTCACGAGCTACCCGGGCATCTGCGAGCCGCAGATCATCAACAACGCGCGGGAGCTGCGCTGGATTCTCTCGATGTCCGCCGGCGTGGAGCGGTGCATGGCCGTTCCGGCTGTTTCGAGCCGCAATCTGCTCGTGACGAATGCGCGGGCGGTAGAGTCCGCCGCCATTGCGGAGCACGCCATCGCCCTCGCACTGGCGCTCGCACGCGGTTTCGACCGATTCGTCGCCGACACGAAGCAGGGCCAGTGGAAGCGCGAGAACAGCGCGCGCATGCAGGTGCTCACCGGCAAGACGATGCTCGTCGTCGGCCTCGGCGGCATCGGCACGGAAGTGGCAAGCCGCGCGCACGCGCTGGGCATGAAGGTTGTCGCCACACGCAACAGCGGCCGCACGGGGCCAGATTATGTGAGCTATGTTGGGTTGCCGTCAGAGCTGCTGACGCTGGCGAAGGACGCGGATGTCATCATCAACACCGCGCCGCTCACCACCGAGACCACGGGTCTGTTCAATGCGAAGTTCTTCGCGGCTGTGAAACCCACGTCGTACTTCATCAATGTGGCACGTGGCGGCAGCGTGGTCACCGCGGATCTGCACAAGGCGCTGGAAGAAGGGCGCATCGCCGGCGCCGGGCTCGACGTGGTCGACCCGGAGCCGCTGCCGCCGGGCCATCCGTTGTGGAAGGCGCCGAACCTCATCATCACGCCGCACATCTCGTCGCGCTCCGACCTGCCCGGTGAGCAGCGATGGATTCTCGCCCGCGAGAACCTCAAGCGTTACCTCGCGGGCGGCAGGATGCTGTCTGAAGTGGATTTGAAGCGGGAGTACTGAGCGAAGGCGCGATGCGGGCGGCGCACTCGCGGCGCGAGCGCCTCAGCGCCAGCTCAGTCGCCGCGCTTCGCGCGCGCGAACGCCTCCGCCATCAAGCCATTGCTGGCGGCAGCCGCGGGTTTCGCGCTGCCGCCCCCAAAACGCCCGCTGTCGCGTCCACCGCCTCCGCCACCGCGCGGCGCATTATTCCGCGGGCCGCCGGAGGAGCCTCGATCTTCACGCGGCCCGCGCGCAGCCGCCGCGCTCTCTTCGAGCCGGCGCGACAGCGCGATGCGCTTGCGCTGCAGGTCGACCTCGACCACGCGCACTTTCACGATGTCGCCGGCCTTGACGACCTCGCGCGGATCTTTCACGAAAGTATCCGACAGCGCGGAGATGTGGATGAGCCCATCCTGATGCACGCCGATGTCGACGAACGCGCCGAATGCGGCGACGTTGCTCACCACGCCTTCCAGAATCATTCCGGGCTCGAGGTCTGCCAGCGACTCCACGCCATCCGCGAAGCGCGCGGCCTTGAACTCCGGGCGCGGATCGCGACCGGGCTTTTCCAGCTCCTTGAGAATGTCGCGCACCGTGGGCACGCCGAACTGCTCGTCCGTGAAGGGTTCGGGCTTCAGCGTGCGCAGATAGTTGCCGTCGCCGATGAGCTGCTTCACCTCGCGCCCGCAGCTCTTCACGATGCGCTCGACCACCGGATAGGCCTCGGGATGCACGGATGACGCATCCAGCGGCTCATCGCCGTCGGCAATGCGCAGGAAGCCCGCGCATTGCTCGTAGACCTTGGGGCCGAGCCGCGGCACTTCGAGCAGCGCCTTGCGGCTCTTGAAGGCCCCGTGCTCGTCGCGATATTTGATGATGTTGTCCGCCACCGTGGACGACAGCCCCGACACCCGCGCCAGCAGCGCGGCGGAGGCGCAGTTCACGAGCACGCCAACGGCGTTCACGCAGTCTTCCACACGTGCATCGAGCGCTTTGGCCATGCGGTGCGGATTCACGTCGTGCTGGTACTGGCCCACGCCGATGGCCTTCGGCTCGATCTTCACCAGCTCCGCGAGCGGGTCCTGCAGGCGCCGGGCAATGGACACCGCGCCACGCAGGCTCACGTCCAGCGACGGGAATTCCTTCGCGGCAAGCTCGGAAGCCGAGTAAACGGAAGCGCCGGCCTCGCTCACCACGATCTTCTGCATCTTCAGCTCGGGATGCTTCTTGATGAGGTCCCCGGCGAGCTTGTCCGTCTCGCGCGAGGCGGTGCCGTTGCCAATGGCGATGAGCTCCACGCCATGCTTTGCGCACAGCGCGTGCAATGAGTGCAGCGACGCATCCCACTGGTTTCGGGGCTGGTGCGGATAAATTGTATCCGTCGCCACGAGCTTGCCCGTGCGATCGACCACCGCAACCTTCACACCCGTGCGCAGCCCTGGGTCGAGGCCAACCACGGCGCGCGGCCCTGCGGGCGCGGCGAGCAGCAGATCTTTCAGGTTGTCGCCGAATACGGTGATGGCCTGCGCCTCGGCGCGCTCACGCGCCTGCCCGAACAGATCGAGCAGTAGATGCAATTGCAGCTTTGCGCGCCACGTGAGGCGGCACGCGTCCGTGAGCCACTTGTCCGCGGGCCGCCCGCGATCTGTCACGCCGGCGTGGCGCGCAACGCAGCCTTCCGCGTGCGCGTGGCCGGTTTCCGGCTCCGCGCCCGGGTCGAGCTCCAGCGTCAGAATCTGCTCGCGCTGCGCGCGGAACAACGCCAGCAGGCGGTGCGAAGGAATTTTCGCCAGCAGCTCGGAATGGTCGAAATAGTCCCGATACTTCGCGCCTTCGTTTTCCTTGCCCTCGACCACTTTCGCGTGAATGAGGCCGATGTCGTTCAGCCACGTGCGCAGCTCGCCGATGAGCGCGGCGTTCTCGCCCCAGCGCTCCATCAGAATGGCGCGTGCGCCTTCCAGGGCGGACTTGACGTCGGCGACGCCCTTCTCGGCATTCACGAACGTGGCGGCAAGGGCTTCCGGCACTTGCGACGGATCTGACAGCAACCCATCCGCCAGCGGCTCGAGCCCGGCCTCGCGCGCAATCTGCGCGCGTGTGCGGCGCTTGGGCTTGTAGGGCAGGTACAGGTCTTCGAGGCGGGCCTTGCTGTCGGCCGTTTCGAAGTCCTTGCGGAGCGCATCCGTGAGTTTGCCCTGCTCGGCGACGCTCGCGATGACCGTGGCACGCCGCTCTTCCAGCTCGCGCAGGTAGGTGAGGCGCACCTCCAGCGTGCGCAGCTGGGTGTCATCCAGGCCGCCGGTGGCTTCCTTGCGGTAGCGGGCAATGAACGGCACCGTGGAGCCTTCGTCGAGCAGCGCGATGGCGGCGCTGGCCTGCGTGGGCTGCGCGCCGATCTCGGTGGCGATGGTGCGGGCGATGTGCTGAGCGAGTCTGACGTCGGTGTCTGTCATTGCCTTCAATCAAGTTCGATGGAGCGCCCCGCAAGCGCGAGGTGCGGCATTGTGGCAATGCTTGCGCCGACATGTAACCCGTTGACAGCGCCCCCGGGTTTCTGAATTGCGACAACTAGCTGGCGACGAAGTCGAACTCGACGGAAATGCCGAGATCGCACAGCAAGCGCGTGAACTGGGGCGAGAGCGTGAAACCGTTGAGCGCGTGCGTGGACAGCTCGATGAGCAGGCTCACCTGCCCCTCTTCGCTCTGCAGGCGACGTATGAACTCGGTATGCGGGCGCAGGAACGCGTTGACGGAAGTGTCGAGCGCCAAGCCGAGCGACAGGTGCGCTGCCGCCTGCATGCGCTCGCGGGCAATCTTGGCGCGCTCGCCACTGAAGCCGATGAGTGATGTGACTGAGGGGATATCGCGTAGTGAGCCAAGCCAGTAGCTCTCTGCATGGAGCGACGTGAGCGTACTGCCGCTGCCCGATTCACGTGGCTCGCCCGCCTTGAAGGAATGCTCAGGCTCGACCTTCAGCGCACGCGAGATCTGGTCGGGATCGATGGAGGGATGACGAATGCGCAGTGAAATCTGGAACGGCTGGGCACGGGACCGGGCAACGTCTCTAGCTTCCATGAAACCTCCACCACCAGCCCTGCAGGCTGCAACGGGCGTCGATCAGAGCACGAAGCCGCCGTTGCGGCAAGCCGACTTGCGCGCGCCGCGCCGCCGTTGGGCTGGCGGCACGGTGCATTAAAAAAGCTCGATGGGATCGACGTCGAGCGCCCAGCGCACGCGGCGCGCGCTCTTCAGTTGCTCCACATCGGGCAGCCAGGTGTCCAGAAAACGATGCAGGGACTGGCGGTCCGTGCTCTCGAGCAACAGCTGCGCGTGGTACCGGCCTGCGCGCTTTGCCATCGCGGCCGGCACGGGCCCGCGCATCTGCACGTTGCGCGGCGGCTTCATCAGGGCTCGTGCTTCCGTCAGAAAGGCCAGCGCCGCATCGGCGCTAGGGGCGGAATCCCGTATCGCCGCCAGGCGGCTGAACGGTGGCCACGCTGCCTGCGAGCGCTCGATGAGGGCAGCGGCCGCAAAGCCGTCATAACCGGCGGTGAGCAGATTGTTGAGCAGCGGATGCTCGGGAAATTCAGTCTGGATCAGCACCTCGCCGGGCTTCTCGCCGCGCCCGGCGCGGCCGGCCACCTGGATGAGCGTCTGCGCGAGCCGTTCTGGCGCGCGAAAGTCCGTGCTGAAGAGGCCCTGGTCCGCATTCAGCACCACGACCAGCGTGACGTTGGGAAAGTGATGCCCCTTCGTCACCATCTGCGTGCCGACCAGGATGCGTGCTTCACCGGAATGCATGCGCGCCATGACGCTTTCCATGTCGCCTCGCTTGCGCACCACGTCGCGGTCGAGCCGCACCAGCGGCACGTTCGGAAACAACTTTCCCAGCGTTTCTTCGATGCGTTCAGTGCCCTGGCCCACCGGTTTCACTGTGAACCCGCACTGCAGGCAGCGTGGCGGCAGAGGCGCATCCGCGCCGCAGTGGTGGCAGCGCAGGCGATCTGCCGTGCGGTGAACGGTGAGGCGCGCGTCGCAGTCCTGGCAGGGCGCCACCCAGCCGCAGGCGGTACACAACAACGTGGGTGCGTAGCCGCGTCGGTTGAGAAACACCAGCACCTGGCCATCATCCTTCAGGTGCCGCTCGATTGCCTGAATGGCCGGCGTCGAAATGCCGCCTTCACCCGCATTCACGCGCAGATCGATGAGTGCCGTTCGTGGCGGCACGGCCTGCGCCGCCCGGCGCGGCAGCGTGAGCTTCACGTAGCGGCCGGTGCTCACGTTGTGAAGCGATTCGAGCGCAGGCGTCGCCGAGCCCAGCACGACAGGTACGCCGGCCTGCTGGGCGCGGACCACTGCCAGGTCGCGCGCTGAATAGCGAAAGCCGCCCTCGTGCTGCTTGAACGACGCGTCGTGCTCTTCGTCCACGACGATCACGCCGAGATCGCGCACCGGTGCGAACACGGCCGAGCGCGTGCCGAGCACGACGCGCGCATGGCCGCTGAACGCCGCGCGCCACGCCTCCAGCCGTTCGTGATCGGTGAGCGCCGAATGCAGCACGGTGAGCGGCACGTCGAACCGCTCGCTGAACCGCTCGACGAGCTGCGGCGTGAGCCCGATTTCCGGCACCAGCACGAGCGCACGCTGGCCACGGGCGAGCACTTGCTCCACCACTTGCAGGTACACCTCGGTCTTGCCGCTGCCGGTGATGCCGTGGAGCACGAACGCGCCGAACTGGCCGAGCGAGGCGCAGATTCGATCGACGGCCACGCGCTGTTCCGGTGCAAGATCGGATGGGCGGCCATGATTCGGCGAGGCCTCGCCTGTGCCCTGCGCGGTTTGGCTGGCTGCGTTGCCACCGGGTTGTACAGGGCGTTCTTCCGAAGTCGCCCACCCGCGTTTCGCGAGGGCGCGCGCCGGGTCTTGCCAGCCTTCCATCAGTGGGCCGAGTGCCGTTGCCGTGAGCACCTGGTGATGGGCCAACAGCTCGAGCAGCTGCTTCTGGCGCGGGGCGCGACGAGGCTCGCCAGCGGCCAGGGCATCGGCGCCTGCCGTCGTGGCGCTCCACACCTGTTCCACGGCAACGGTGGCGGCGCCGTCGCGAAGCGCTCTGGGCATGGCGGCCGCGATCACTTCACCAATGGGGTGGTGGTAGTAGTCCGCAGCCCACCTGAGCAGCTCGACGGCAGAGCGGTCGAGCACTGGCTCCGCATCCAGCACATCGAGCACCGGCTTGAGCCGTTCCGACGGCAGGTCTGACGATGCGGCATGCTCCATCACCAGGCCAACCAGCTGCTGCCGCCCGAACGGCACGCGCACCCGCTGGCCCGGCACCACCGGTGCATGGGGCGGCAGGTAGTCGAACAGCCGGCGCAGCGGCATGTCGAGGGCAACACGAAGGACGGCGGGGGCGTGCGCGGCGCTCATCTTGTGACCCGGTCGAAGCAAATCGGAGCTTTTGTTTAGTGAAGGAGCGGGCAGGTTGGTCAACCGGGTTGCAGGGACAGGCGTTGTGACGCGCCATGTCTGCGTTTGCTACGCTCGCGCCCGTTTATAGCATGCCAGCCGCACCACCCGGCGACGTGGATCTCCCCGACGCAAGCTCCAGGGCCCGCTCCCGGGCGCTCAACGACTTCCTCGCCAGCGTGGAGTTGCGGGCATTCAGGATCGCCCAGCTCACCCTGCGCCATGAAGAAGACGCGCTCGACGCCGTCCAGGACGCCATGCTCCAGCTCGCCCGCGCCTACGGCGCCCGGCCGGCGGACGAGTGGAAGCCCTTGTTCTACCGAATCCTCGAGAACCGCATCCGCGACGTGCAGCGCCGGCGCAGGGTTCGCAACAGGGTCATCGCGTGGCTGCCCTTCCGCAAAGGGGAGGAAGACGAGGAGATGCCAGACCCGGTGGAGCGGGCCGCGAGCCACGACCCCACCCCCGCCCGGCGCCTCGAGCTGGATGAGGCCATGGCCGCCATCGAGGCCGCCGTGCAGGCCCTGCCGGGCCGCCAGCGGCAGGCCTTTCTCCTGCGCTGCCTGGAAGGAATGGACGTGGCGCAAACGGCCCAGGCCATGGGTTGCTCCCAGGGCAGCGTCAAGACACATTACTTCCGCGCGGTACACACGCTGCGGGCCCATCTGGGAGAGTTCTGGTCATGAGCGCCGACGAAGACCGGCCGAGCGAATTCGAGCAACACGCGCGAGGTCTGCTGGACGAGAGCGTCGGCCGCGTGAACGCGCGCGTGCGCTCACGCCTGACTCAGGCGCGGCATGCGGCACTGGCGCAGCTTCATTCGCCGACGCGTTCTTTCTGGCGCGTGCCCCTGATCGTGCCGGCCGCCGTGGCGGTCGCGGCGGCCGTGGTGGCGGTCGTGCTCATCACACGGCCGGGCGGCGAGCGCGCGCTTCCGGGCGGTGAAGGTGGGCAAGGGTATGAAGCTATCGAGCTGCTGTCGGACAACGACGGCCTGGAGCTCATCGAGAATTTTGACGGCTCCTTCTACGAGTGGGCCGCCGCGCAGGGCGAGGAAGGCGATGGCGGAGGATCGAGCGGTTGAGCTTCAACCGGCGCGTGTGCCTCATGTGGCTGCTGGCAGGGATTGCGCCTGCGCTGCACGCCGACGAGGCGAATAACGCGGCCGCGAAACCGGCCGCGGCGAAAACCGCGCCGCCGCCCGCTGCGGAGGATGAGTTTCTGGAATTCCTGGGCAGCGTGGATACGGACGACGCCGACGAAGACTGGATGGACTATCTCGCCCAGACGGACATCGTGAAAGTCGCGAAGGCGAAGAAGAAAACGCCTGACGCCACCGAGGTAAAGAAATGACGACCGACGCCCGCCGCCGCCTGCGGTCTGCCTGCCTGGCCCTGCTGCTCATTGCGGCGGCACCGGCCTTCGCGCAGCAGGCGCCGGAGCGCGCGGCGCCCGGCGCGCGAGGCGAGCAGTGGTCGAGCCTTTCCGCCGATCAGCGGCGCCTGCTCGAGCGTTTCCGCGACAGCTGGAACGCGTTGCCGCCGCAGCGGCAGGAAGCACTCGCGCGTGGCAGCGAGCGCTGGCTTTCCATGTCGCCGGAACAGCGCAAGGACGCGAAGCAGCGCTTCGAGCGCTGGCGCGGTCTGTCGCCGGAGCAGCGCCGGCAGATGCGCGATCGGTGGGACAGGTTCCTCGCGCTGACTCCGCAAGAGCAGGAGGCCGTGCGCGACAACTTCCGCAAGTTCGAGAATCTGCCGCCTGAGCGGCGTCGCAAGCTGCGCGAACGCTGGGAGAGCGCCACGCCCGCGGAGCGGGAGCGCATGCTTGAGCGCTCGCGCCAGCAGCGGCAGTTACGCGAGCCGCGCCAGCGCCGGCTGCACCGGCCTGGCTAACTAGAACAGATCCCGAATAGTTGCGCGCACCACGCCGTGCCCGATTTCGAGCGTTCCCACCGTGATGGGCAGCTTGAATCGCCGCGGGCCGGCGCTGCCCGGGTTCACGAACAGCACACGGTCTTTGGTGATGACGGCTGGCTTGTGCGAGTGGCCCGTCACGACCACGGAGAAGTCCGCGGCGGCCGGGTCGAGATCGAGCTCATTCAGATCGTGTAGCACATAGAGGCGACGGCCTTCGATTTCGAGCACTTCGGTCTCGGCAATGCGCTTCGCCCATGCGTCTTTGTCATTGTTGCCGCGTACGGCGGTGACGGGCGCGATCTTGCCGAGTTGCGCCAGTACATCCGCCGAGCCGATGTCGCCCGCATGCACGATGTGTGCAACGCCCGCCAGCGCGGCGAGCGCTTCGGGCCTCATGAGGCCGTGCGTGTCGGAGATGAGGCCGATGCGAATCACGGGGCGAGATTCATGAACCCGTCATCGCCCAGCGGCAAGCCCGGATTCCACGCCACTTCCCAGTAATACTCATCGGGGTCGGTGCAGTATCCGTAGTAGTTGCGCGCGGTTCCATGGGGCCCTCCGAGAGTCTGAAGCGTCCAACTCCTTAGAGCACGAAGTCGACCATCGAAAGGCTCATGACGCAAGGGGTTGCTCCCCGTCCCCGCATTTGTGGGCGTTCACAACAGTTATGCGAGTCGGCTTCGGTCCGTCCGAAAGGAATGCTCCGGTAATCTGGTCGCCTCGCGGGTTCGCAGGCGAGACGGCTCATATCATTTCAGCCCGAAGGGCGAAAGAAACATGAAGCGCAAACGTGGCTCAGGCGGTACGCGAAAAATTAAAGATGGAACGGATTGGGAGCGGCTGCGAAACATGCCGGACTCGCAGATCAAATTCACCAAGGATGCGCCGCGAACCAAGCCGTCCGATTGGGCGGATGCGATCGCGCATCGGGGAATAGCGGACTACTTTCGCAAAGCCCAGATCGCCATTCGCGTCGATGAAGACGTGCTGGCGTGGTTCAAGGCCCAGGGGCCGGGCTATCAGACCCGAATGAATGCCGTGCTGCGCGCGTATCGCGACGCGCACGTGAAGCGCTGAGACGCTATCTATTGCAGCGAGCGCGCCCGCAACTCGCTCACTTTGGCGCCGAGCAGGGCGACGGGGATGATGAGCAGCAGAATGCCGAGGTGGAACCACGGCGGGGCCGTATCCCATGTAAGGAAAACCGTGGATGCGCGGGCGAGGAGCACGACCGCCCCCATCGCCAGCGCATGCGCCAGCGGCTGCCGGATGGCGAGGCGCGCGGTGACGTAACCCGCTACGAGCACGAACAGGGCTTCGTAGCCCATCATCGTGAAGAGTGCGCCGTCGCTGCGAGCGTGGCCGTCCGCGTCGAACGCGTCGGGCGACACACGCCGGAAGGCGATATCCCCGCCCAGCGTCATCACCATCGAGGCGAAAAAGCCCGCGGCAACGGCAACGACGCTGCGTACGAGCGGTACTTCGCCGGACATTGCGTCGCTCAGCCCGCAGCCTTCACGGCCTGGATCAGCTCGGCCGCGGCCTTCTGCGCATCCCCGTAAAGCATGCGCGTGTTGTCGAGATAGAAGAGGCCGTTCTCGATGCCCGAGAACCCCGTGCCCTTGCCGCGCTTGATGACGATGACGTTCTTCGCCTTGTCCGCGTTCAGGATCGGCATGCCGTAAATGGGGCTCGACTTGTCCGTGCGCGCCACGGGATTCACCACGTCGTTCGCGCCGATGATGAGCGCCACGTCCGCCGTCTCGAATTCCGCGTTGATCTCGTCGAGATCGGCGATGAGGTCATACGGCACGCCGGCCTCGGCCAGCAGCACGTTCATGTGGCCGGGCATGCGCCCCGCCACCGGGTGAATGGCAAACCGCACCGTCACGCCGCGATCGAGGAGCAGCTGGGC
The DNA here is from genome assembly GCA_963837755.1 of uncultured Gammaproteobacteria bacterium. Taxonomy (GTDB): domain Bacteria; phylum Pseudomonadota; class Gammaproteobacteria; order Steroidobacterales; family Steroidobacteraceae; genus JADGHX01. Next base: position 1,056,186 of record CAWIOP010000001.1, read on the forward strand.
CAGTTCCCAGATCTTGTGCTGGGCCTGCGCCACCGCCATGCCGTAGCCCGGCACCACGATCACCTTCTGCGCGAACGCCATCATCACGCCGACGTCCGACGCGTCGATTTCCTTCATGGCACCGGTAACGGTTGTAGTCGACGCGCCGCCCGTTTCGCCAAAGCCCGAGAACAGCACGTTGCTGAGCCCGCGATTCATCGCCTTCGCCATCAACTGCGTGAGCAGCGTGCCGGCGGAACCGACCACCGTGCCCGCGATGATCATCGCCGCGTTGTTCAGCACGAACCCTTCGAAGGCCACAGCGAGACCGGTGAGCGCGTTGTACAGCGAGATGACCACCGGCATGTCCGCCCCGCCGATGGGCAGCGTCATGGTCAGGCCGAGCACCAGCGCCAGCACGAAGAGCGCGGTTACGAGCTCCGGCGATGCATTGAACTGAAGCGCCACGAGCGCGCCCAGCACGAGCGCCCCGACGAGAATCAGCATGTTCAGGAATCTGCTGCCCGGGAAACCGGATCGACCTGGTGATGAGCCCCTGCAGCTTCCCGAACGCAATGGCGCTGCCGCTGAACGACACGGCGCCGATGATGCCGCCCACCACCGCAAGCGTTGTGGTCGCAAGACCGTGATGCGCGGCGGTGCCCGGCGCCGGCATCGCGATCTTGTAGAGCTCGACCGCCGCAATGGCCGCCGCGGCGCCACCACCCATGCCGTTGTAGAGCGCGATCATCTGCGGCATGTCGGTCATGGCGACGCGCTTGCCGCTCCACCACGCCAGCACGCCGCCCACCGCGACGGCCGCGATGATCAGCCAGTAGTTGGAGGGGTCGATGCCCGGAGTGAGAAACGTGATGAGCGTGGCGACGAGCATGCCCGCGCCGGCCCACAGGATGCCGCTCCTCGCCGTGACCGGCGAGCTCATCCGTTTCAACCCGAGAATGAAGAGTGCGGCGGTGACGAGATAGCTCGCCTGGATCAGCAGATGCGCATTGAAGCCGGGCATCAGTGGCCACCCGACTCGGACTGGACCATCCCGGGCCTGCGCGCGCCAGGCTGGCGCGCCCCGCTGGACTTGAACATCTCCAGCATGCGCTCGGTCACCACGTAGCCACCCACCGCGTTGCCCGCGGCCAGCACCACGCCGATGAACCCGATGACACGCTCGAGCGTGGTCGTGGCAGCGCCGAGCGCCACCATGGCGCCCACCAGCACGATGCCATGTACGAAGTTGGAGCCCGACATGAGCGGCGTGTGCAGGATGACCGGCACGCGCGAGATGACTTCATAGCCCGTGAAGGCCGCGAGCATGAAAATGTAGAGTGCAACGATTCCCGTCATGGAGACTTCCCCCCTGGCGAAGGCGTTCAGCCTTCGAGAGCCTTGAGCGTGGGCTCGTGCTTCACCACGCCTTCGTGCGTGAGGCACGACTGCGCGAACACTTCATCGGTCCAGTCGATCTTCAGCTCGCCCTTGTCGAGGGCGGGCTTCAGGAAATTGAGCAGGTTGCGCGCATACATCTCGCTCGCGTTGTAGGCGAGCTGCGCCGGCAGGTTCACCGGGCCGATGATGTTCACGCCGTTGTGAACCACCACTTCGCCCGCGCGCGTCAGCTCGCAGTTGCCGCCTTGTTCGGCGGCGACGTCCACGAGCACCGAGCCGGGCCGCATGCGCTGCACCGCGCTGCGCGAAATGATCTTCGGAGCCGGCCGCCCCGGCACGGACGCCGTGGTGACCACCGCGTCTGCGGCGGCGATGCGTGAATCGAGCACTTCCTGCTGTTTGGCTTTCTCTTCCGCGGTGAGCTCGCGTGCGTAGCCGCCTGCGCCTTCCGCGCTGACGCCGGTGTCTACGAACCTGGCGCCAAGCGACTTCACCTGTTCCTTCGTGGCGCCACGCACGTCATACGCTTCGACGACGGCGCCAAGCCGGCGCGCGGTGGCGATGGCCTGAAGCCCCGCAACGCCAGCCCCGATGACCAGAACCTGCGACGGCCGGATGGTGCCCGCCGCGGTCGTGAGCATGGGAAAGAACTTGGGCAGATGGCTCGCGGCGATGAGCACGGCCTTGTAGCCGGCGATGGCGGCCTGCGAAGACAGCGCATCCATCGACTGTGCGCGCGAAATGCGCGGAATCAGCTCCACGGAGAAGCTGGTGATGCGTCTGTCCCGAAGTGCCTTCACTTCGGCCTTGCGCGCATGGGGCTGCATGAACCCGATGACCACCGCGCCGCTTTTCAGCTGCTGAATCTGCGTCGACGGACAACGGCTGCACGGTGAGCAGCACGTCTGCCGCGGCGAGCACCTCCCCGGCGCAAGTCGCCCACTCCGCCTTCTTGTACAGGGAGTCTGGAAAGTAGGCCCTGGCGCCCGCACCTGGCTCGATCAGGACCCGCGCCCCGGCCAGCGCGAGCTTTTCGACCACCTCCGGCACCAGGGCGACCCGGGTTTCGTTTGGCGCGATTTCTCTCACTGCACCGATGGTTACGGGCATTCGTGTCTCTCAAGTGGCGAGTCTGCGACCCGTTTTGCGGCCGGCCGCTGGTGGGGCGGCCACAGGGCTTGGAAATCCTTAATCAAATGAACATCTTGCGGCGTTGAATTCTTGCACAAAACTGCCGTATCTTACAGCGCACATGATTGGCATCGATCTCGACAAGGCTGACTGCGGTCTCCACGATGATCTGCGCATCGTGGCGCACACGTCTGTGCGCGGCCTCTCGCACCATGTCCTGCGAACGGACATCGCCGGCATGCCTCTGGAATGGATCGATTACAAAGAGGCGGCGCGCCTCTACCACCAGAACCAGGTTGCGTACACGTGCGGCTCACTGCTGTATCAGCTCTATGGGGGCACCAATGCCCTTACGGGCCGGCGCACGGTTCTGGATGTCAATTCCATCGTGGCCACCATTGGCCATACGGGCAACCCCGGCAACACCCGCCACGACTACGTGCCGCCGCTGAACAACCAGACCCTGTTCCGGCGGGATGCCTACCTGTGCATGTACTGCAGCGTCCGTTTCCCGTCGCGCGAGCTGTCCCGCGACCACATCCGCCCCTTCAGCCAGGGCGGGCGGGATCTGTGGACCAACGTCGTAACGGCCTGCCGCCGCTGCAATAACCAGAAGGCTTCGCGCACGCCGGAGCAGGCGAAGATGCAGCTGATTGCGGTGCCGTTCACGCCCACCTATGCGGAGTACATCTTCCTGAAGGGCCGCCGCGTGCTGGCGGACCAGATGGAATACCTGCTCGCGCACTTCCCGCGTTCCAGCCCGCTTCACGATCGCATCCAGCGCTGGCTGAGTTAGTGTTTTCACGGGCTGCGCCCGCGCCTGACGGGGTTCGCGCAGACGCGAATCCCGTACAGATAGCGGCGCAAAGCGCCGAAAAGAAGAGACCCCCTGATCTACCTCGTCGACGCGTCGGTCTACATTTTCCGCGCCTATTACTCGATGCCGCCGGAGATGGTGGATCGCGACGGCAACCCCGTGCATGCCCTGTTCGGCTTCGCCCGTGTGCTCGGCGACCTCATCGAGCGCGCGAAACCGAAGTACATCGCGGTGGCGTTCGACCAGAGCCTCACGAAATGCTTCCGTAACACCATCTATCCCGCCTACAAGGCGAACCGCGACCCCCCGCCGGCCGACCTGCAGCTGCAGATGGAGCGCTGCATGGAGCTGTGCAAATGGCTGGGCGTGCCGGCGTTCGCAAGCCCTGAATACGAAGCGGACGACATCATCGGCACGCTCGTCCATGCCATGCGGCGCGAAGGCGTGCGCTCCACGGTGATCACGCGGGATAAGGACCTGGCCCAGCTCATCGGCGAAGGCGACGTCTACTGGGACTTCGGTGGCCGCGAGCCTTTCGGCTATCACCAGATGGAAGAGCGCTTCGGGGTGGTGCCCGAGCGCTTCGCGGACTACCTGGCGCTCATGGGCGATGCGGTCGACAACATCAAAGGGGTGCCCGGCGTCGGCGCCAAGACAGCCGCCATGCTGATGAAGCACTTCGCGTCGCTCGATGAGATTTACGGCGATCTGGAGCGCGTGGGGACAATGAAGATGCGGGGTGCTGCGGCCGTTGGCGCTCGGCTTCGAGAGCACCGGGACGCGGCGTATCTGGCGCGCCAGCTCACGGGCATCGCCTGCAACATGCCGCTCGAAGTGGAGCGTGACGTGCTGCGCCGGCGGTTGCCGGACGTGGCGGCGCTCAACGGCTTCTACGATGTGCAGGGCTTCGGGCCCATGCTCCGCCGTCAGTGCGAGCGGCTCGCCCAGCTACCCATCGGCTGAGGCGCGCGCACGCGGTGGGCCGCCGCTACTTCAGTTCGCAGGCGGCGGCGCCACAGCGGCACTGACACAGCCCAGCGGCTCATCCTCGCCGCCAGCCCCACGCGTCACGAGGTGCGCGGGGTCGCGCTGCAAGGACTCCGAATCGAACCGCACCACCCAGCTGCCGTCGCGCTGCTCGTGCGCGTTGTAGCGGCTGGCAGGCAGCTCCTTGCCGGACGCGTCGGTTGCGACCAGATGCCGCTGCGAATCCACCTTCGTCACGCGCAACACGATGGCGCGGGTGTTTGCCGCCATGGGCAGCGTCGCGCAATCCCCGGACCGTGTGAGCGGCTGCATGTCGAAGATCGCCGTTTCGCTGGAATCGAGGCTCGGGCGCTGAAGCGCGCTCGCAAACCAGCCCCCGGCGCCCGCCACCAGCATGGCTCCCAGGAACGAGGCCGCCATGCCCCAGCCGCCCCACCAGCTCTTCTTGAACTGGCGTGCGGTCTCCACGACCACGGCATCGGGCAGGTGGGCCTTGATGACCCGCCAGGCCTCCACGTCGTTGACGCACTCCGCGCAGCCCATCATGTGAATCTCGAACGCTTCCTGCGCGTGCTCGTCGAGCTCGCGCGCGACGTACGCGGCGGCGGTCTGGTTTGCCTTGAACTGAATGTGATCCATAGGTGTGATTACCCGTCCATCGAGTGAGCGGTTTCCGCACCGCTTCGCGCAAATCCCTGCTTGCGCAAAATATCGGCAAAGCGCTGTCGCGCGCGCCACAGAACCTGGTTGAACTGAAGCTCCGTCAGTCTCATGGACTCGCGAATCGCCACGCGCGGCTCTTCGCGCAGGTAGAAGCGCTCGAGCACCTCGCGGTCTCTGGGCATCGGCAGCTTCGCCATGAGCTCGCGCACACACTTGGCGCGCAGGTCGTGGTCGAGAGACTCCTCCAGCGAAAGGGCGTCGTCCTGCAGGCTCGAGAGCAGCTCGCCGTCGCTGTCGTGGCGGCGGGAGAGCTCCCCTCGCCAGTACGCCGTCGCGAGCTTGCATGCCGTTCGATACAGATAGCCTCCAAGGTTGCTCGGGTCTTCCAGTCCATCCGACCGGATCTTCTTGATCGCCTGCAGGAACGTGCGCTGCAGGAGATCCTGAGCCGCGTCCCTGTCGATGCGCCTCTGAAGGAATACCTGCATCAAGGGGCGCCGATATCTCAGGTAGATCGCATCCTGCATCGCGCCACCGCCCGCAATGGCGGCCACGAGGGTGGAATCCTCGGGCTCGGGTGCATCGACGCGTGAACGGTGTCCCGTCGGGGTATCGGAGTAGGTCATGGGGATGGCCCCTGTTGCTGTCCTGGCTCGAGGCACACGGCTGCGCTTCTTCGCTTCGTGGCGAGTGTACACGCGTCGGCTAGTGGCACTCCCTGCGGGTAGTCACCCCTGAGATCCGGCTGCGAGCGGCGCTGTGTCCGGGACATCCGGTCCCGCACCACCTTCGCCAGAAACTCGTCCGCCGAGAATCTAGCATAGGGTGAGCTGGACCATAGACCGGCGAGGAGTCCGGACAAAATGGCGGTCGAATTCGAGCTGCCGTGCTCGATGCGATAACCCAAGCTCCCGGCGCTGGCCCCCAGCACACAAGCGCTGGGCGCGCCGAGGTTGAGCCCGGGAGGGGCGGCGCTGGTTCCCGGGGAGATTATGTTGTCGTTGCCGATGGGCACGGCCCGCACGATGCGGCGGAAAGGGTACGCCGCCGGGTATCCCGCCATCGCTTCGCCCTTGTTCGGCACGCTCGCCACCACGATGGCGGCGGGGGCACCTGCGCGGGCACCGGCGGGGGCACCTGCGCGCGTCGAGGGCTCGTCCGCAACCCGCGCGAAGGCGGCGTCGAGCTCCGGTGAGCTTTCCGCCCAGTGCGCACTGAAGCTCAGCACCCTGGCCCCCATGCGCGTGGCGTAGTCGAGCGCTCGAGCGATGCGCGCCGGGTTCGCCTGGTCTTTCGACCCGCCCCCGCACCCGACGATGCGCAGAACCATCACGCGCGCCCCGTCGGCGCCGGCGGCCGCGATGCCCGCGCCATTGTTGCGCTCGGCGCCGATGAGGCTGGCCATGAACGTGCCATGGCTCGCGCGTCCCACGCACTCGCCTTGGGGCGACACGTCTGCGTCGTCGTCTACGAAATCCCAGCCGTGAATGTCGTCGACATAGCCGTTGCGGTCGTCGTCGATGCCGGGCTTGCCACGCGCTTCGCGCTGGTTGGTCCAGAGCTGCTTGCGCAGCTCCACGTGGTCTGTCTGAGCGCCGTCATCGAAGAGGGCGACGGTAATACGCCTGTATGACGGCTGTGCGTTCCATGTCAGCGAGCCGGCAACATAGTCCAGCCACCACTGATTGCCATTGCGATAGCCGCAGTCGTTCGTCGATGCGTCATCGACGGACCGAGCGGGTACCAGTGTGGAGCATGCGAGCGGACGGCAAGCGAGCTCGCCATATTCCGGCACTGCCTGCGCCGGCTCCTGCGCGAATGCGGCGCCCGGCGCCAGCGCCGCCAATGCGATGGCCACCGCAACGGCCGATGCATGCGGGAGTGTGCGGGCGAGCCTTCCAACCATGCGCCATTGTAGAGACCGGCGCGCACCGGCGTGCGCGACCTGTGCACACAACGATGCGCAAGTCGGGCGAGCTTCGGTTGGGAAGCCCGCCCTTGCCGCGCGCGCTGCCTGCCTGCCCCGGTAGATACCGAGGCTGGCGATCAGCTCTCGACGATGATCGTTCCGTTGTGATCGAGCTGCAGGCTGCCGGAAGCGTCCACGTCGATCAGCATCAGGGCCGCGTTCGTAGCACCCTGCGCACTGCTCGGGAAAATCAGCAGGTGATGCGTCTCGCCGTGAATGGTCACCTGGCCGTACCAGTGCTCGTAGCCGTAGTACGGCTCGGCGCTGGAGGAAAACCCGGATTGCGCGAGGAACGGCGAAGAGGCTTCCTGCCCCGGAATGCACTCCATGTCGGCGGGAATCGCGGTCATGTGCGCGCCGGCACGGTACTCGAGTTTCACGTTCTGCCAGCCGCGGGCCCAGCCGTCTGCGCCATTGTCCACCGGTTGAAGTGAATAGCTTTCGCCGTCTGCGCTGTCGCGCGCAACGCGGAACTGAAGGCCCGGGGAGGTGTGGCCGGAAGCACCGGCATGCAGCTCGGTGCAATCGCGGTTCACCGTCCAGGCTTTGAAGAAATAGTCGGGAATCGCCGTCTGCGCGTGAGCTGGCTTTGGCTGCGTAGCAGCGACGACGCACAGGGCGGTGGAAAACAGGAACAGCGGAAGGGCGCGGGACATGGGAGCCTCCTCGGCAGTGGGTGATCGAACAGATCGCCCCAATCACTGCGCGAAGGTCTCCGCTTATCTCAGCGCCACGTTCGCCTCGCGGCCGCAAGATCTCAAAGTGTCGTGTCTGGCCAGCCGTACAAGGTGAATGCCGCCCAGTCGTACGACGCGCGGTCCCTCGCATAGTCGAGCTGCGTTCGCCGGAGGGCGGCCGCCGCACTGAGACGATCAACAAGCAGATATCTGTAAAAGCTTTCCATGAACGGCGCCGTGCGCTCGTCGGGTATGCGCCAGAAACTTGCGACCACGGATGCCGCGCCTGCCTGCAAAAAAGCCTGCGCGGGCCCCAGCACGCCTTCACCCGGCAGCAACCGGCCGCGCGAGGTGTCGCACGCGCTCAGCACGACGAGGCGCGAGCCGACCCGCATGTTGAGAATATCCAGCAACCCGATCGTAGCTGCGCCGCCGTTCGCTGCGGTGTCTTGAGTGAGAGCCAGAGCCGAAAGTCTCGGTCGGTACGCATCCACGTAGCCGTGCGTCGCGATGTGGAGCAGCTCGGGGCTCGTCGCGGCGGCCGCGCGCAGCGCCGCGGGCGTCGCTTCGCAACCGAGGCGCGTGCTCACATGGCTCGACGGCGAAGAGCGTTGCGCGAGTTGCGCGATAGCCAGCACTTCCTTGCGGCTGCCCGGCAGGCGCGGCAGAGATCTCCGCGCGGCCACCAATGTCGACTCCGCGGCCGTTCGAGTGTTTGCCGGCGTTGAAGCCGCGTCGGCACAGTCACGTTGCCAATCGGTGTGGCGGAACACCGGGTCGCCGATCAACTCGAAGCGCGGCGAGGTCGCACGCGTCGCGAAAGGATTGCGCGGATGCGTGACGAACAGCGTCGAAGGCACGACAGACAGCTCCACACGCTCGACGACGAGCGGTGCGTCCTTCCCGGCCGACCACGGCAGGATCGCGAACGGGACGGTGTGCAGAGAGTCGTCGGGAATGAAGATGACGCGCCGACGCGTGACTCGAGCGGCGATCGGCCACAGCACGAGCTGCGCGAGTTTCGCGGACGCGCGCTGCACGTCGCTGGCGGCAGACTCCGGGTTGCGCACGCGCTCATACAGCGCGGCGGCGGCAGCGGCAATTTCCTGCCGGCTACCGAGACGCGTGATGCTGATGTGCTTATCGCCGATGACGAACGCGTACATCTCGTCTCTTCCTGCGGCGTACTCCACGGCCGTAGCGTCGAGCTCGGCGAGGCGTTGTTGAAGAACGCCGCGGGCGGAAGTCTCCGCGCTTCCTTCAGTCGTGCGAGTAATCTCGTCGAGCGCTTGCATCGACAATTGCGACGCGATGCCTTTCTGCACGGGCTGCGCGAGCTCTGCGATCCGTTGCATCAGCTCCCGGTAGCGCGCGGAGGAAGGCTCGCCCGGGTTGTCCTTCGGGCGAATGCCTGTCGCCTGGTTCACCGCGTAGCGCAGGCTTCTGGCGCGTCCGCGCTCCGAGGCATCGAACGCCTGCCAGAGGCGCGCTTCATCCGCGTTGGCGCTGGTTGCGAACAAAGTGGTGAGCTCGGCGAACACGGCGTGCTGGGTGGCCAGCCACGTGGCGCGCTTTTCCGCGTCGAGGTCGTCGATGGGCACCTGGTCTACGAGCCCGGCCGCCGTGAGCAGGATCGAGATGGCCTGCTCGCTTTGCGGCGTGCCGCTGAAGCTGCGCGCCATGAGTTGCAGTGAATCCACCACCTGGCTCACATCCGCACGGGCGCTACCCAGCACGAGCGAACGGCTTGCGTAGCCGCGAGCAATGGCGGGCTGCTGTTCCAGCAAAGCGGCGCGCGCAAGTCCCAGATACGCCAGCGAGCGATGCTCGTAGCTTTGCGGTATTCCTTCCTTGTCGGCGGAAACGAGCCCGCGCTCGAACGCCGCGCTCGCGGCTGGCGCCTTGCGCTCTTCGAGCAGCGCGTTTCCTTCAGCGTTCGCGAAGCGCAGCCGGGTGCGCGCCGTGCTTGCGTAGCCGCGCGCGTGCGCGAGGCATCGGTTCGCTTCGGCCGCGCGGCCCTCCACTTGCAGCGCCTCATGCAGGCCCAGCAGCGCGCTGAATACCGCGAGCCTTCCGGATGGGCCGAGCGAATCGGCCTCAGGAAGATCGATGCAGGCGTCGCCCACCGCTGCCGGTGCAGGCGCGGCGTCGAGCTTCGCGCTCGCCAGCAGATCCGCGCATTCCAGCGAAGCGGCGTGCGTGAGGTGGTCCAGCCCTTCAGCGATGCTGCCCACCTGCACGAGCAGGGTGCCGAGTCGTGCGAGGCCTACGCGAGCGCCCTCGCAGTTGTCGATGTTCGCGTGCAGGCGAATCGAAACGCGGTGAGATTGCTCGCTCTGCTGGAAGAACCCGGCCGTGCCCTGCAGGCGACCCTGATTTCCCCAGATGTCGGCCGTGAGCTGCGGGTCGAGGTGAGGTGGCAGCACGCGCAAGGCGTCTGCGTAGGCCTTCAGCGCAACCGTGAAGTCCCGCGCCTCCTCCGCAAGAGACGCGCTGTTCTGAAGGGCGCGCGCATGGCACTCCCAGTCGCGCAGCGCTTCGCACTGCTCAGCGGCCCTGGTGAAGTAGGCGGATGCTTTGGCCGGGTCCCCGCCGCGATACTCCATGAAGCCGCGCAGGATCTGGAGCCGCGGGAGCTCGCGCGCGCCGAAGCGATCCTGCTCGGCGAGTCGCTGTGCTTCGGTGAGCAGCTCGAACACGCGGGCGCGCCGCTCCGCCGGCCTGAAGCGCTCGGACTCCAGCAGCGTGCGCGCCTGTAGGGAGTAGAGCGAGCTGCGCAGGCCGGCATTCGCACCCGCGCCCGTGCTTGCCGCCGCGCCCATAGCCGCGTTTGCAGCCGCGCCGAAATCCCCAAGTGCGATGCGGGCAAGCCAGTACGCGTCGGCCTCGCGGCTGATCTTTCCGTAGGCGAGCTCCGCCATGGCGTGACGCGCCTGGGCCGCGCGCACGCGATCGAAATCGTCGAAGTCGCGGGCTGATGCCAGGTACTCGTCGAACGAGCCTTTGGGGTCGCCGGCTTGCAGACGTTCGCCGGCGGCTGCGAACGCTCGCTCAGCGCGCAGCCGCGCTCTATCCGTCCCAGGAAGCTGCGCCACGGATACGCACACTTCACCGACGATCTCGGGAGAGTCGCGGGATTCAACGCCGATGGCGATGCGCTCGCCCGTGGTGCGCGCCTGGCGCACGAAGGTGACGACGCCAAAGCGATCGACCTGCGACCTCGCCCGCACGTGATCGATGGAGGCGACCACGGACACGCCGCGCGGCGCCACCATGAAGCGCAGAACCCCTGGGCTCGGTGCTTCGATGCTCACGACCATCGGCCGGGAAACGCTCAGCGGTTCACAGCGCTCCGGGAGCACCACGCGCGGCGCTTCGTGGGAGCCGCACGCTGACAACACGCACACGAATAGTGGCAGGCACGGCAGGTGCCACGCTCGAGGCCGCAGCCAGGGCCCGGGCGCCGTTGCTTGAATGGTGACTCGCACGATCGAAAGTTGGCCCCCAATGCGTGACGCTTTCTACGCCATGCCGGCAGGCTCGCCAAGGCCCGCGCGCCACCGGCGACACCCGGGTCGCACGAAACGTGCGCACCGGGTTTGGCGGCGCGCGGGCGCGCTAGGTATGCTCGCGGCCGGCGCGGTTCGCAGCGCGAGATAAATACTGACTCGGGGGACGCATGCCTGAATCGAACATCCAATCCGTTCTCCGGGAAGAGCGCACCTTCGCGCCGCCTGCGCCGTTCGCGGCGCGCGCGCGGCTCTCCCCGGCGGACCTCGACGCACTGCGTGCCCGGGCGAAGAAAGACCCGATCGGCTTCTGGGCAGATCTGGCCCGCCGCGAGCTTCACTGGCACACCCCGTTCACCGTGACCCTCGACGAGTCCAAAGCCCCCAATTACGGCTGGTTCACGGATGGCCAGCTCAACGTCTCCTGGAACTGCCTCGACGTGCACCTGGCCGAGCGCGGCCACAAGACGGCGCTCATCTTCGAAGGCGAGCCGGGGGACACGCGCCGGCTGAGCTATCGGGAGCTGCACGCGGAAGTGTGCCGGTTCGCGAATGCGCTGAAGTCTCGCGGCGTGAAGACGGGCGATCGCGTCGTCATCTACATGCCGCTGGTGCCTGAGATCGTCATCGCCATGCATGCCTGCGCGCGCATCGGCGCCATACATTCGGTGGTGTTCGGTGGGTTCTCGGCGCCTTCGCTCAAGGACCGTATCGAAGACGCCGGCGCGAGGTTGCTGATCACCGCGGATGGCGGCCGGCGTGGCGGCCATTCCATCGGGCTGAAAGCGGCCGTGGACAAAGCGCTAGCCGCCGGCTGCCGCAGCATCGAGCAGGTCATCGTCTACCGGCGCACCGGCGAGCCGGTGGCCATGCAGCCCGGGCGCGACGTGTGGTGGGACGAGGCCGTCGAAGGCCAGCCGCCCGTGTGCGATCCCGTGTGGGTCGACGCGGAACATCCGTTGTTCCTGCTCTACACATCCGGCTCAACGGGCAAGCCGAAGGGCATTCAGCACTCGAGCGCCGGCTACCTGCTCGGCGTCAAGACCACCAGCAACTGGGTGTTCGACCTGCGTGAAGACGACGTCTACTGGTGCACGGCCGATGTCGGCTGGGTCACGGGCCATAGTTACGTTGCATACGGGCCCCTCGCCGCCGGCGCCACGGTGGTGTTGTATGAAGGCGCGCCCACGTTCCCCGATGGCGGGCGGTTCTGGAAAATCTGCCAGGACCACGGCGTCACTATCTTCTACACCGCGCCAACGGCAATCCGCGCGCTCATGAAGCTGGGGGACGCGCTCCCGCAGAAGCACGATCTTTCCAGGCTGCGGCTGCTCGGCAGCGTGGGCGAGCCCATCAACCCCGAGGCGTGGATGTGGTACCACCGCGTCATCGGCGGCGAGCGCTGCCCGGTGGTGGATACGTGGTGGCAGACCGAGACCGGCGCCATCATGATTTCGCCGGTGCCGGGCGTCACTCCAACCAAGCCCGGCTCGTGCACGAAGCCGCTGCCCGGCATCGCAGCCGACATCGTCGACCACCACGGCAACAGCGTGAAACGCGCGGATGCCGGCGGCTATCTCGTCATCCGCCGGCCCTGGCCGTCGATGCTCCAGACCATCTGGGGCGACAACGAGCGCTACCTCAGCACCTACTGGGAGAGATTCCAGAACCGGTTCTACGTGGCGGGCGACAGCGCCCATCGCGACAAGGACGGCTATTTCTGGATCATGGGCCGCATCGACGACGTGCTGAACGTGGCGGGCCATCGGCTCGGCACCATGGAGATCGAGTCGGCGCTCGTGTCGCATCCGCGCGTGGCGGAGGCGGCGGTGGTGGGCCGGCCGCACGAGGTGAAGGGCGAATCGGTGTTCGCGTTCGTGGTGTGCCGGGGCGAGCGCCCGGGCGGTGATGTATCGACGCTCGTCGACGAGCTGCGCAAGTGGGTGTCGCAGGAGCTGGGCGCCATCGCCCGCCCCGATGACATCCGGTTTGCCGACAACCTGCCGAAGACGCGCTCGGGCAAGATCATGCGTCGCCTGTTGCGCGCGGTGGCCCGGGGCGATGAGATCACGCAGGACATCTCGACGCTCGAAAACCCGGCGATTCTCGATCAGCTGCGCGGCACGGACGACTCGCCCACGGTGAAGGTGCCAGTGCTGACGAAGCGCAAGGCGGCCGTGAGCATGGCGCCTGTCAAAGCCCGAAAGAAGGTTGTCGCCAGGGCAGGCAAGCGCTCGGCCAGCCCACCGGGAAAGGCGGCAACGAAGAAGACGGCAGCGAAAACGAAAGCGGCGGCGAAGAAGGCACCGGCAGCGCGGGCGGCAGTCCGGGCGACGGCCGCCAGGAAGAAGGCCGTCAAGAAGGCGTTCCGCGGGAAGCCGGCAGCGAAAAAGCCTGTCGCGAAGAAGGTTGCCCGGAAGGCGGCTACTCGGCGCGCGCCAGCACGAAAAACTTTACGCGCATCTCGTCCTCGACGCGCAGCGCGCCGCCGAAGAGGCTGAACGGCGTCAGGCCCAGGTCGGTCTGCCTCAGCGCCAGCTCGCCCTGCACCTGCAGGGCGTCGCCGTTGAGCTCGTAGCGCAGGGGCACGGCCAGCGTTCGCGCCTGGCCGCGCATGCTGACCTCCACCTGGGCCAGCACGCCTTCGGAGCCTGGCTCCAGGCGCGCGGAGCGCAGCACGATCTCGGGGAATCGAAGCGCGTCGAGCATGGGTTCGCTCAGCATGTTCTTCTTCGTGCCCTCGCGCGCCGAGTCGGGCACTTCGGCGGCAAAGTCGCGGCCTTCGAGTGCGCGCAGCGAGGGCTCGTCGATGGTGAACGAGAGCACGGGCACGTGCACTTCGAACGAGGCCCGGGCGATGTCCTGAGGAACCCACGCCATGCCGTTCATCGTGTGCGAGGCGATCACGTGGTTGTGTCCGGCTTGCGCCAGGGCGCCGCCGCGATAGACGAGCATCGTGAGGAGCGATTGCTCCGGCACCACGCGGAAGGCGCGGCCTTCCCGGGGAATGCCGGGCCGCCCGGGTGCCTGGGCAGGTGAGGGCGCTGGCGCCGTCGAGGGTGCCGGCCCGGAAGGCGCAGGGCTCTCGCGCGCGGGCCGGGATGCGCACCCAGTGAGCGCCACCGTAAGGAACAGGGCCGCCACGACCCGATTTCGGTAAGCTCCGTTCACCCGACCAAGCTTAAACACATGCCCATTCGAAACACTACAAACCGCTGGGGCTCAGTCGCTCAGCTGCTTCATTGGGTCATCGTCGGTCTCATCGTCACGCAGTTCGTGCTGGCGAGCATGTCAGACGCGTTGCCGCTGGGCATGGCGAAGCTCGCCATGCTGGCCAGGCACAAGTCCGTGGGCATAACGATCCTCGGGCTCGCCATCGTGCGCGTGGTGTGGCGTCTCATGAACCCCACGCCGCCGTTGCCGAACACCCTGAAGCCGTGGGAGCGCGTGGCCGCTCACGTCACGCACTACGGTCTTTACCTGCTGCTGTTCGCCATGCCCATCACCGGCTGGATCATGTCGTCCGCCCGCAATTTCCCGGTGAGCTGGTTCAGCCTGTTCCAGCTGCCGGATCTCGTCGGGCAGAACCGGCCGCTCTACGACACCATGCACAGCGTGCATGAAGCGCTATCGTGGGTGTTGCTCGGCTTCGCCGTGCTGCACGTGGCTGCGGCGCTCAAGCATCATTTCTTCCTGAAGGACACCGTTCTGCGCAGGATGCTGCCATTCACAAAAATATGACTACAGAAACTGGCAAAGGGGGTCACCGATGATCGGCCCGATAGTGGGGTTCTCACGTACCGCGCTCCGCGCGGCCTCGATTCTGGCGGCAACACTCCTCGCCACCGCAGCGCTCGCCGCCAGCGCGCCGGTCACGTACACACTGGAGCCGACGACCAGCCTGCTGCGCTTCTCGTTCGAGCAAGCCGGCGCCAACAGCACCGGCCGCTTCGGCAAGTACACGGCAAATGTCACGTTCGCGCCCGATAACCTCGCGGCCTGCAAGATCGACGTGAGCGTCGACATTGCTTCGCTCGACACCGGCGACAAGGAGCGCGACGACACGCTGAAGACCGCGGATCTGTTCGACGTGGCGAAGTTTCCGAAAGCGCGTTTCGTGGCGTCGAAGTTCACCCTGGCGGGCGCCAACCGCTACGAGGCCACGGGCAAGCTCACAATCCGCAACGTCACGAAGGATCTCAAGCTGCCGATCACGTTCCAGATCAAACCGGAAAAGGGCAAGCAGGTGGGCTTCATGACGGGCCGCGCCACGATCAAGCGGCTCGACTACGGCGTAGGCCAGGGTGAGTGGAAATCGACGGAGTGGGTCAAGGATGACGTGCTCGTCACCTTCTCGCTGAAGCTGCTGCCGGCAACCTGATTCCGTTGCGCGCGTGGCGCGCGCCCGGCGCTTCGCGCCCGGCGCGCCGAAGCTTTCCCTCTACGACAGGCGTGCCTACGACGGGCGCACTTTCAGCTTCGACGTGCACAGATCGTAGATCGAGCTCATCAGCACCTGCACGGAATGCGTCATCGCCACTTCGATGCCTCTGAGCGCCGCCTGCCGGATCGACTCCGTGAGCATCGAGAGCTGCTCATCGGTGAGGTTGTCGGGCATGCGGGTGGTGATCTGCACCGCGGGAACGTCTTCCACGATCTCGCGCAGGATGTGATACACGCATTCCGCTTTCGCTCGCATGAGTGCTTCATCGTCACCGAACAGCGTGCCAATGGTGAGCAGCCCGTCCACGGTCTTGTCGCGGGTCTGCTCCCACTCGCGCTCGGTGCCGAAGTTTGCGTGAATAACCTCGCCCATGATCGCCTCGCTCGGACATTGACGAATTGGCTTTCGCAAGTTCCGTGCCGCCTCCCGCGCGGCTGGACCTCGGTCTTGAGAGACGGTGAACGCCTGTTTCCCCGGCCAATCAACCGCGGGGTGCGCTACTGCAGCTCAGCCAGCAGGGCTTGCGCGCCGTACACCTCGTCCAGCGCCTCGCGCATGATGGCCGGATGCACGGCGACCGCGCGGTTGAGCTGCTCGTCGAACCAGAACGCGCCGGAGATGGAGTGGATGTTGCCGTCGAACAGCAGCCCCACGATGTCGCCGCGCGCGTTGATGAGCGGGCTGCCGGAGTTGCCGCCCACGATGTCGTTGTTCGTGGAGAGGTTGAAGTTCGTGGTGAGGTCGAGCCGATCCTTCGCCTTCTGCCAGCTCTCCGGCACGGCAAACGGCGCTTCGCCCGTGGCGCGCTCGAACAGCCGTGACAGTGGCGTGAACGGCTGCACTTTCGTGCCGTTCTCGTTCCACCCCTGCACGGAGCCATAGCTCAGTCGCAGGGTGAACGTCGCATCCGGGTAGACGCTGGTGCCCAGCGCGGCAAACCGCGCTTTCGCAACCTTCTCCGAGGCTACGCGCGTGACCGCTTCCACCTCGTCTTCATAAGTCTTGCGAACGGCGCGGGCGCGCTCGTCGATGAGCCTGGCCACCGCGATCATCGGGTCGTCGGCTGCGTCCAACGCTTTGGCGCCGCCCTTCCACAGCGCCATGCGCAACTTCGAATCCGCGAGCTTCGTGCCGCCGATGAGGCGCCTGGCGAGCTGGTCCGGCGATTCCTTGCCGAGAAGCTGGCGCACTGTCGGGTCGTCCGGCCCGAGCCATTCGCGCATGCGCTCCAGCGAGAACGACAGCGTGAGCTGCTCCAGCTCCGGGTAAATGGGCGTGTTTGCGGAGAGCTGCTGCTCGATGCGCGCCAGCGCCGTGTCGCGGTACTCCCGAAGACGGGCGTCGCTCTGCTTCGGCAGCTCGACAGACGCGCGCACCAGCGTGCGGGCGGAACGGAACAGCTTGCTGTTGAAGCCCGCAGCGGCTTCGAGGAACGTGTACGGCAGGTTGATCGCGCGGCCCGCAGCCTCCGCCCGCTCGATGTCGGCCCAAGGGTCGCCGAGCGACTGGGCGAGAGTCGCATCCGCCATCACCTTCGCCTTGATGGCGGCTTCGTCGCGCGCCTTGCGATCGAGCATCGCATCCACGTGCAGCGCGTCCAGCTCCTTGCGCTGGACCTTGAGGCCGTTCTCCAGGCCGCTGAGCGCGGCCTGGACGATGCGCTCGTTCTGCTCACCGGCCTTGCCGAACTGGATGTACCGGCCGCGCAGCTCCGAGCCGCGCAGCAGCGCCTGCGGCAGGTCGTCGTCGCGCAGGGTCTTCAGTTGCGCCAGCGTGAGCAACCGGTCCGTGGAGCCGGGGTGCCCCGACACGAATACGAGGTCGTTCTCCGCAGGCCCCTTGAAGTCGATCTTCATGAAATGCGGCGTGACGGCGGGCTTGCCGTTCGCGTCGTACGCGCGCAGCACCGACATGTCGAGGCACCAGCGCGGGAACTGGAAGTTATCCGGGTCGCCGCCGAATTGCGCGATGGCGTCTTTCCGGCGCGAAGACGAGCCGCACGTCCTCGTAGCGTTTGTATTTGTAGAGCCAGTACTGCCCGCCGTTGTAGAGGTTCACGGACTCGCACTTGAGCGGGCCGGTGGCCTTGTCCTTGCGGCTGCCTTGCTCGCAGGCCTGCTCCAGCTGCGTGAGCGTCTTCTTGCGCGTGTCGTTTGCCGTCTGGTCGTTGAGGCCCTGGGTGGCGGCGGTGATCTTCGCCGTGATGTCTTCGTACGCGAGGAGCACATCGGCCACCTGGGTTTCGCAGCGGATCTCCTTCTCACGCCCACTCGCGAGAAAGCCGTCGGTCATCAGGCTTTTCTCCTTGGTGGAATGCTCGTCGAGGCAGGTCCACGAGCAATGGAAGTTCGTGAGGATGAGCCCGTTCGGCGAGACGAACGAAGCCGTGCAGTTCGCCAGCCGCACCGTTGCGAGCCGCACGCGGTCCAGCCACTGCGGCGCGATGCTCACGCCGTATTTCTGCGTGATGAGCTGCGTGGGCGGGTTGTGAAACGTCCACATGCCTTCGTCCGCGTGCGCGGCGCTGGCGGTGAGGAGCGCGGAGACGAGCAAAGGCTTGAGGTGGCGCATTTCGTCCTTCCGAAGGGATGGCGCCACAGGCGGCGCGCGAAGGCGCGCATTATCCGGGAAACAGGCGGCGGGAGCGGACCGGGTTGCGACGAAACGACGGCGTGCGCCGCCCGGAAGACAGGCTAGCTTTCGCCTTCCAGCAGCAGTAACGGAAACCCTTCCGGCGACTCGATGAGGGCGTTCGCGGCGGCCGGCAGGCCGCGCGGCAACTCTCCGGTCTCCTTGACACCCAGCTCGCGGATGCGCGCCAGGCGCTCGCGCATGTTCGCTTCCCGGAACACGAGCATCGGCCGGTCGAGCGTGCGCGGGCGATGAAAGGCGAGGTCGAGGTGATCGCTCGTGAGCGGCAGGTGCGCATAGGGCGCATCGGGCTCTTCGGTGGCGACGAAGCCGAGCGGCTCCCAGAAAACGCGGGCGGCTTCGAAGTCCGCGGCGGGCATGCTGAACTCGGTGAAGTAGCCGCACAGCGAACTGTCTGCCGCGCGGCGCGTGACAGGTGAGTAGGTGCGCGCTTCCACCACGATGACGCTCTGCCCGTCCGGGTCGCGAAAGGCGATCTCGTTGAACGCATCTTCGCTGGTGTTGCGCGTTTCGAGCTCGATGCCGCGCGCTTCCAGCTCTGCCGCGAACGCTGCGACGCCCTCGTGCACGAACGTGAGCGCCGGTGCGGCGAATCGCCGCTGATGCAGGCCGATGAAGAGGCGCCCGTCGGTGAGCACGCCGTAGGGGTGCGTCCAGGCGTCGTTGGTTGCCGCCTGCGCGAAGCCGAGGCGCTCATAGAACTCCACCGACTCGCGAATGTCGGCGGTCTGCAGGCTGATTTCGTGAAAGCGGCCGAGCACGCGCGAAGTGGCGTCAGGCCGACGTGCCGCGCGCGGCACCGGCCTGTGCCAGAACGCGCGCGCCGTCGGTCCACCCGTCGCAATGCCGGGCGATGAGATCCGCGAGGAATCTGCTGGCTTCCGGCCGCGCATTGAGCGCGGGCACATAGACGAACTTCTTGCCGCCGGAGGCGAGAAACCGCGCGCGGTTCTCCATATCGATCTCTTCCACGGTCTCGAGACAGTCGACCGCGAAGCCGGGGCACACGACGGTGACTTCATCGATGCCGCGCGCGGGCAGGGCCGACATGAGATCGATGGTGTACGGCCGCAGCCACGCGCCGGGGCCGAACCTGGAGTGGAAGCTCACCGTCCACTCTTCGTCCCTCAGCATGAGCTCATCCGCCAGCAGCCGCGCGGTCTGCCGGCATTTGTAGAAGTAAGGATCGCCGTTGCTGAAAGAGCGCTTCCGGCACGCCGTGGAACGAGATGACGAGGTGTCGGGTGCGCCCCTGCGCTTCCCATTGCTGAACCACGCTTGCGCGCAGGGCGTCGATGTAGCCGGGGTGCTCGTGATATTCCGCGATGAAGCGCAGCTCCGGCAGCCAGCGCCAGCGGCGCAGCTCTTCGTTCACCTGGTCGTACACGGCGCCGGTGGTGGCCCCGCAGTACTGCGGAAAGTGAGGCACCACGAGAATGCGTTGAGCGCCGGACGCACGCAGCTTCTCCAGCGCCTCGCTCACGGTGGGCTTCGCGTAGAGCATGGCGAGCTCGACGGTGAGCGGAGCGAGCATGCGCTGGGCGAGCGTGGTGGCGAGGTCTGCGCGCAGGCGGTTCGAGAACACGACGAGCGGGGAGCCCTGCGCTGTCCAGACTTTGCGGTATTTCACCGCCACCCGCCGCGGGCGCAGCGGCAGGATGAACCCGTAAAGAATGGGCAGCCACAACGCGCGCGGTATCTCCACCACGCGCGGGTCGGACAGCAACCTGCGCAGGAACCTGCGCACATCACGCGGCTCGGGCGAGGCCGGCGTGCCCGAATTCACGAGCAGCACGCCGATGCGCTCGGCGCCGTCGTGTCGATATTCGGGTGAGTTGATGTACCGCATTGGAGGTCAGAGGCCGGTGCAGACGTACTTGAGCTCGGTGTAGTCAAGGATGCCGTATTTGGAGCCCTCGCGTCCAAAACCCGACTCCTTCACGCCGCCAAACGGCGCCACTTCCGTAGAGATGATGCCCGTGTTGAGGCCGACGATGCCGTATTCCAGCGCCTCGGAAACGCGCCAGGAGCGCGCGAGGTCCCGGGTATAGAAATAGGAGGCGAGGCCGAACTGCGTGTCGTTGGCCATGCGAATGGCATCTTCTTCGGTCTCGAACCGGAACAGCGGCGCCACCGGGCCGAAGGTTTCTTCGCGGGCCACGGCCATGCTGGAGGTGACTCCCGTGAGCACCGTGGGCTCGAAAAACGAGCCGCCGAGGGCATGGCGCTTGCCGCCGATGGCCACTTTGGCGCCCTTGGCGAGGGCATCCGCGATGTGCTCTTCCACCTTCGCGAGGGCTTTGCCGTCGATGAGGGGGCCCTGGTCCGTGGCGCCCTTGAGGCCATCGCCTATGCGCAGCTTCGAGACGGCTTCCACCAGCTCGCGCGCGAACGCGTCATACACCCCGCTCTGAACGAGAATGCGGTTGGCACACACGCACGTCTGGCCGGTGTTGCGATATTTGCTCGCCATGGCGCCGGCCACGGCAGCGTCGAGATCCGCATCGTCGAACACGATGAACGGCGCGTTGCCGCCCAGCTCCATCGAAAGCTTTTTCAGCGTGCTCACGCTCTGGGCCATGAGTTTCTTGCCCACTTCGGTAGAGCCGGTGAACGTGATCTTGCGAACGATGGGGTTAGACGTCATCTCGCCGCCGATCTGCGTGGAGCCGCCGGTGAGAATGTTGAGTACGCCCGCCGGAACACCTGCGCGCGCCGCGAGCTCTGCCATTGCGAAAGCGGAGTACGGTGTTTGCGTGGCCGGTTTGCACACGAAAGTGCAGCCCGCGGCGAGCGCCGGACCGACCTTGCGCGTGATCATCGCGGCCGGGAAGTTCCACGGCGTGATGCCGGCGACCACACCTACCGGCTGGCGAAGAACCAGAATGCGCTTGTCCGGCAGATGCCCGGGAATCACGTCGCCATACATGCGCTTGCCTTCTTCGGCGAACCACTCGATGAAGCTGGCGGCGTAGGCGATTTCGCCTTTCGACTCGGCGAGCGGCTTGCCCTGCTCGGCGGTCATGATGACGGCGAGGTCGTCCTGGTGCGTCATCATGAGGTCGTACCAGCGGCGCAGGATTACCGCGCGTTCCTTCGCTGTCTTCTTCGCCCACGCGGGCATCGCGGCCGAGGCGGCTTCGATGGCACGGCGCGTCTCGGCCACGCCCATTTTCGGCACGGTGCCGATCTTCTCGCCCGTGGCGGGGTTCGTCACGTCGAGCGTGCCGCGGCTGTCGGCGTCGACCCACTGGCCGTTGATGTAGCTCTGCTGACGCAGCAGGGTTGGGTCTTTCAACTGCAGGCTCACGGGGTGCTCCAGGACTCGTTGCGGGTCTTGAGTGGCGTTTGCTTCGGAGCGCATCAGGGGATGTCGGCTTTGGGCTTTTCCGCCGCCAGGTGCTGGGCGAAGAATTCCAGCGTGCGCTTGCGGGCAAGCGCGGCGCTCGGCGCGTCGTAACTGCCGCGCTGGTCGCAGTTGAAGCCGTGGTCCGCGGGGTAGACGTAGTAGAGGCCCTCGGGGTGCGCGGCCTTGATCTTCGCCACGTCGTCCTGCGTGATGTGTTTGTCGCGCTCGCCGAAGTGGTACATCACGGGGCACTTGGGTTTTTTGTCCAGGATCTGCGTAATGCCGCCACCGTAGTAGGACACGCCGCAGGCCAGCGGGATCTCGCACGCGCTGAGATAGACCACGCGCCCGCCCCAGCAGTAGCCCACCATGCCGACGCGGCCGGCGTGCTTCACGACAGCCATGGCCGCGGAGATGTCTTTCAATGTCTGGTCGGGCTTCAGCTGAATCATGTAGCCGCGGCCTTCCTGAATGTCGCTGTCGGTGTAGCCGAGCTCTATGCCCATTCTCACGCGGTCGAAGACTGACGGGGCGATGGCTACGTAGCCCTCGGCAGCGAAGCTGTCGGTTACGGCGCGGATGTGGGAGTTCACGCCGAAGATTTCCTGGATCACCACGATGGCGCCTTTGGGCTTGCCTGCCGGCGCTGATAGCCAGGCGCGGAATTCGTGGCCGTCGCGGGCCATCAGGGTTGTGAATTCTCCCATGTTTTGGGGTCCTTTTGGCTCGCGGGGGTGGGGGGCGAGAGGATAGCGTTCTGACTTCGAGGCGTCTCTAGGTCGCTTTGTTCTTGAACGGGGCTTGGGCTTGCGCGGGCGCCGGCTCACTCGCAGAGGGCCTTGGCGGGCACCGGCCGCAAGACCGCATCCTGCGGGGCCTCGTCGGGCCGTAATCCTACGGCCCGACGTGCCCGCCAAGGCCCTCTGCGAGCGATCCGGCGCTTTTGGGGCTTTTGGCCGTTCAGAACAAAGCGGCGTCCGCGAATCGTTAAGGGCGTGCCACGGTTTGCTCTATCGCGCCGAAGATCGTCTTGCCGCTGTCGTCGAGCATCTCGATTCTGACTTTGTCGCCGTAGCGCAGGAACGGCGTTTTGGGGGTGCCGTGCTCGAGTTGTTCGAGGGTGCGGCGCTCGGCGAGGCAGGAGGAGCCGGCGGAGCGGTCGACGTTGGAGATGGTGCCGGAGCCCAGGATGGTGCCTGCACCGAGACGGCGTGTGCGGGCGGCGTGAGCCAGCAGTTGATAGAAGTCGAACGTCATGTCCACGCCAGCGTTCGGTCGGCCCAAGTGCGTGCCGTTGATGTGAGAGATCAGTGGCAGGTGCACCTTTCCCCCTCGCCAGGCCGTACTGAGCTCATCCGGGGTGACGGCAACAGGCGCGAAGCCTGTGGCGGGCTTTGACTGGTAGAACCCGAAGCCTTTCGCGAGCTCGTTGGGCACGAGGTTGCGTAGCGTCCAGTCGTTGATGAGTACGAGCAGTTTGACGTGTGGCGCCATCTCGTCCGCCGGGGTGCCCATCGGCACGTCGTCGGTGATGACGCCGACTTCGGCTTCGAGGTCGATACCGTGATCTTCGCTCACGAAGCGCGCGTCGTCGTGGGCGCCGAGCAGGTCGTCGGATCCGCCCTGGTAGATGAGCGGGTCTTCCCAGAAAGACTTCGGCATCTCGGCGCCGCGCGCTTTGCGCACGAGCTCCACGTGATTCACGTAGGCGCTGGCGTCGGCCCAATGGTAGGCGCGCGGCAGCGGGGCCGCGCATTCGCGCGGGTTGAAGGGGCGCGCGTCGGGGGCTTTGCCCGCTTCGAGTGCATTGGCGACGCCTCGCAGCAGGGGTTCGACTTCGGCCCAGCGGTCGAGCGCGGATTGCAGCGTGGCGGCGATGGTGGAGACGGGCACGAAGCGCGTGAGGGCGCGGTCGACGACGACGAGCTGGCCGTCGCGGCCCGCGGCTTTGCGGCTGGCGAGTTTCATCGCGGCGCTTCCGCGGTGGCGCCGGGGCGCCAGCTGTCTACGTAGCCGGGCAACTCAACGGCGCGGGCCGCGTCGGTGATGTCCAGCGCGTCGCGCGTGTCGATCATCACTGCGAATTCGTCTGTTGCCGGCTTCGACTGCGTGAGCATGTTCTTCAGCGCTTTCGGATGCGGGCCGTGCGTGAAGCCCGCGGGGTGCAGCGTGACCATGCCGGGGCGGATGTTGTCGCGGGAGAAGAAATTCCCGGCGTGATAGAAAATGACTTCGTCGTAGTCGTCGTTGTTGTGAAAGAACGGTACCTTCAGCGCGCCGGGGTCGGATTCGAACGGGCGCGGCACGAACGTGCACACGACGAAGCGATTGCCCACGAAGGTTGTGTGCGCGGAAGGCGGCAGGTGATAGCGGTGGCTCATCAGCGGGCGGATGTCTTTCACGTTGATGCGCACGACCGAGAGGTCGCCATGCCAGCCGATCGCATCGAGCGGATTGAATGGATACGTGATCGTCGAGACTGCACCACGACGCTTCACGTTCACCCGCCACTGCTGGCTGTCGCTCTGCTGGGCGCGGAAAGCGTCGTCGATCTGCGGAATGTCGAGCATGGCCGGGTCGAAGAGCGCGTGCGGGCCGACCAGGCCTTTTTCCGGCAGTGTGTAGCTTGCGTTCGTGGCTTCGATGGCCAGCGCGGCGAGCGGCGTGCTGCATTCCATGCGCCACATGGTGCCGCGGGGAATCATGATGTAGTCGCCTGCAGCGAAGCTGAGGTGGCCGAAGTCGCAGTAGAGGCGGCCTTCGCCTTTGTGGATGAACAGCAGCTCGTCGCCATCTGCGTTGCGCGCGAGATTCGCCATGTTGCCGGCGGCGCTCTGCCAGAAGCGCACGCGCACGGAACCGTTCGCCAGCAGCTCAGGCGCGCTCCACGGGCCAGACGCCGCGGTTCGCGGCTCGATGCGTGCGAAGTCGAAAGCATGAGGTTGCAGCGGGCCTTCGAACGCGACCCAGCCCGTTGGCGGATGGCGATGATGCAGATGGGCCGCCGGGCCGAAGAAACCTTCCTTGCCGATCTCCCGCTCGAATGTGCCGGCCGGCATGTCGGCGTGTGCCTGGCGCGAGGTTGTGCCCTGGACGTGAGCGTGGGGGATGTAGCGCTTCATGGTGCCGCCCTGGCGTGTGGCCGTGGCCTTGAGTGAAGCGCAAATCTAGTTTCAGGTGAAACTATTAGCAACAGGCGACTGAAGGCGTGTCGTCAATGCCCTGATAGCCCGGATCCGGGCGGTCGCGGCAGCGCCTGCGAAGAGCCGGTTTCAGCCGATGATGCAGCAGTTGCGCCCGGCTTCCTTGGCCTTGTACAAGGCCTTGTCGGCGCGGTCGAATGCCAGATCGGGCGTGTCGTCACCGTTGAAGGCGGTGATGCCACAGGAGGCGGTAATCGCGACCGGGTGGTCGTGGAAATGGAAGCCGAGCTGCGAGATCTCCTGGCGGATCTTCTCCGCCACCGCGTGCGCCTCGCTCTCGTCGGTGCCCGCCAGCAGCATCACGAACTCCTCGCCGCCGTAGCGGCCGACGAAATCCGTGTCGCGCACGTGTCGCGCGAGATGCTGCCCGATGACGCGCAACACCTTGTCGCCCGCTTTGTGGCCGTAGGCATCGTTGATGGTCTTGAAGCGATCGAGGTCCCACGCAAGGATGCTCACCGGCCGCGCGAAGCGCTTCCAGCGCTTGAATTCCTCCTCGATGCGGTCGTCGTAGGCGGCGCGATTCGGAATTCCGGTGAGCGCGTCGATCATCGCCATGCGCTGTTCTTCGCGCAGGCTCTCGTGCAGCGTGCGGCTTTCGCGCTCGAGCACGGCAATGCGCGTGCGCATGCGTTGCACGCGGTCGCGGTAGGTGCGCACGCGCGTTTCCTCGCGCGAGCGGAACTCGGTGAGGTGGTTGCTGATGGCATCCAGCCGCGCCGAGAGTTGCTGCCGCAGCGCCGAGACGTCGCTGGCGTGCTCCGCGGTGAGGCGCAGCTGCTTCACTTCATCGGTGACTCGCAGGTTCAGCTGCTCGCAGTCGTCCTGCCCTTCGCCGCGCTCGGCGAGCTCGCCCGTGAGGTGCTGGCTGATCTCCTCCAGTCGCGACGCGAGTTGCTGGACGATGTTCTCCAGCTCCAGTTTCTCTTTCTGAACCCGCATGCGCTGCTCGGTGGCGAAGCTCGTGACGCGCTCGAGCAGCTCCGCGAGCTCGTGGATGTTCAGCGTGTCGTTCTTGCGGCCGCGCAGGTCGCCGACTATGGGCTTCAGCTCCGGCAGCAACGCAAGGCGATCGAGCACGGCGGTGGCGCCGAACCCGTCAGGCGTGTTCGGCACGGCTGCGCCCGTGAGGGAAGATTGCGCGCCGCTGTGTGACTCGGGTTTTTCACCCGTCGACCCGTTGCCCTTCGCCGCCTCGGCGCTGTCGAGCGCGGCGACGGCGGCGGATAGAGGCGCGATGAGCACATCCAGCGCATCCACGTCGATCTGCTTGCGGGCCACTTCGGCCACTCGCGTGAGCTCGCGGTCGAGCCGGCCGTCGCGGCCCTGCGCGGCCAGGCACAGGCGCCCGATGAGCAGCTTCAGCACGTTCTGCGCCTTGGACCAGCGCGCGTCTTCGGCCGCAAGGCGGCTGAGCACCTCACGATATTTCTCGCGCCATTCCTGTTCCGTCGCCATCAGACTCTCCCACGCGCGCTGGCCGCCGCATGCTTCCACACGGTGGCGTCGGCCGGCAGGGCGGCGAGTCGCCGTGTGGTGTATTCGTAGCCGAGCGCGATGGCCCGGTCGAAGTGCTGCCAGTTCAGCATGTCCACTTGCGTGAGAGGCGGCTGCAGCAGCAGATCGGTCTTTTCCCGGTGAGCGCTCGAAGTTGCGGCGCTGTTCACCATGCCGGCGCGCCACAGGATGCGAAAGATGTTCGGCCGGCCGTGCTTCTTGCGCAGCCACCCCACCGCGTCCCACGGCGAGGGCACGTCGATGTCCTGCGAATCGCCGGTGAACGCGCGGGCGCCGCCCACGTCGCACCCGATGACGGGTCCGCGACCCAGCTCGCGCATTGCATCCACAGGCAGGTTGTTCATGGTGCCGCCATCGACCAGGACTTCACCGTTGTTCATTACCGGGGGCAGCACGCCCGGTATCGCAACCGAGGCG
This sequence comes from uncultured Gammaproteobacteria bacterium, assembly GCA_963837755.1. Taxonomy (GTDB): domain Bacteria; phylum Pseudomonadota; class Gammaproteobacteria; order Steroidobacterales; family Steroidobacteraceae; genus JADGHX01. The sequence continues at coordinate 1,082,902 of CAWIOP010000001.1, forward strand.
CGCAGCCAGCGCCAGAGTGTTCCCCGCCGGTGCACGTCGGAATGCCCGGTGGTGAGGTTCGAAGAGACGCAGAAGTAAGGCAGCGGCAAGTCTTCTATTGTTACGTCGCCGAACTCCCGGTGCAGAAGTGTACTGACTTTGCGACCGGTGACGAGAGAGAAAATCGGCAGTGTGTAGTCGCGAAGTGGATTCACGTCCACGAACGAGCGGCGGAAGCGCTCGGTCATTTCCTCGATGCTCCAGCCCAGCGCGACGCCGCCGCCCATGATGGCGCCCATGCTCGTGCCGCCGACGAGGTCTGTCGGGATGCCGGCCTCTCTCAGCGCCTTCACGATGCCGATGTGCGCGAATCCCCGCGCGCCGCCGCCGGAAAAGACGAGGCCCACCGCCTGCCCCGTGACGAGCCGGGCGATGCGCGCGACGTCCTCGGGCGACGTGACATGATGGTGCGGAGTGGCGGGCTGCAGGGCCGACCAGCGCGCACCGGCACCGGGTGTGATGGTGCCTTCATGTAGCAGCACGAGCTCGGCTCGCTGTGGCGCGGTGCTCGCGTCGCGCTGGGCGGCGAGCGCGGCCCACTCGCCGGGCGTGTTGTCGGCGCGGGCCAGCAGCATGAGCGCGTCGGCCTGGCGCACGCACAGGCTCGTCCACTTGCTGGCCACAGGCTCGCCGACGTAGACGACGAAGTCGTTGGAGGCCTCGATGACGCTGAACCAGTGGCTGGTGTGCGCGGCGCCACGCACGCTCCACACGAGCTCGGCGCGGCCGAAGCGGGCCAGGGCATTCACCAGCTCGCTGGCGAAGCTCGCGGCATCGACATCCACCGACTGCGGCAATATCGCGAACGTGCGCGCGCCCGGCGCGCCCCCGCGCGAGCGCCGCTGGTTCGACTCGAGTCGGTCCACGGTGATCTGCGCGATGCGAAGCATCGCCTCGGGGTAATGGCGGAACACGCGGTCGAAGGCATCGCGCGACAGGCGGGCAAGCTCCGTGTCCCGAAGCGCGATGACGGTGCCGGAGCGCGGCCTGCCGGAGATCAGCCCCATCTCGCCCGCCGTGTCGCCGGCGACGATGCGGCTGACGAAGCGCCGGCGGTCGGCGCTTGGGGGGAGGTAGACGCCGAGACACCCGCTCAACACCACATACATGGCGTCGGAGGGGTCACCGGCGTCGAACAGCGTGCTGCCGCCGGGGAGCGAGAGCCACTCCACTTCGGCAGCGATGGCGGTCAGTACGTGCGGATCGAGCCCGTGGAAGAGTGGCAATGCGTCGAGGACCGTGCGCAGGTCCGAGCGCAGCGTGACGGTTTGCTCGGGAAGGTCACCTTCCACGATTCAACCGCATTGGCATCACCGTTCCAGGATGGCCGTTACTCCCATTCCGCCGGCCGTGCACACGGAGATGAGTCCGCGTTTGGCTTTATTGTCGTTGGCCAGCAGCTTCGCAAGGCTGCCGGCGATGCGTGGGCCCGTCGCCGCGAACGGATGGCCCATGGCGATGCTTCCGCCTTTTACGTTGAGCTTCGAGCGGTCGATGCTGCCGAGCGGGCCGGGGAGGCCGAGCACATCGCGGCAGTATTCCGGCGACTCCCACGCCGCAAGAGTGCAGAGCACCTGCGCGGCGAAAGCTTCGTGGATCTCGTAGTAGTCGAAGTCCTGCAGCGTGAGGCTGGCATCTTTCAGCATGGCAGGCACGGCGTACGCCGGAGCCATGAGCAGGCCTTCCTTGCCGTTGACGTAGTCCACGGCCCATTGCTTGCCGTACCGAAGGTAAGCGAGCACGGGCAGGTTGCGCTGCTTCGCCCATTCTTCAGAGGCGAGCAGCACCGCGGCGGCGCCGTCCGTAAGCGGCGTGCTGTTGCCTGCGGTGAGCGTGCCGGCGCCCGTGAAATCGAAAGTGGGCTTCAGCTTGCCGAGCCTCTCGGGTGTGCTGTCGGCGCGGATGTTGTTGTCCGACTCGAGGCCCAGGTAATCGATGACGAGGTCGCTGTAGAAGCCTTCCTTCCATGCGGCCGCCGCCTTGGTGTGGCTTTCGCAGGCGAGCTGATCCTGCGCTGCGCGCGAGATCTTCCACGCCTTGGCCATGATCTCGGTGCTCTGGCCCATGGACAGACCGGTGCGCGGCTCCACCACGCCGAGCATCACGGGCTTGAAGTGCTTCGGCCGCAGGCCGAAGAACGGCCCGACGCGCTGGCCGAACGAGCGGGCCCGAAAGCTCCTGAGCAGCAGCTGCTGGTACGACCGCGGGTAGACGATGGGCGGGTCGCTGATGGTGTCGACGCCACCGGCGAGGCCCGCATCGATCTGCCCGAGCGCGATCTTGTTGCCGATGTCGATGGCGGCTTCGAGGCCCGTGCCGCAGGCGCGCTGCAGATCGGCACCGGGGGTCTGCGGGTCGAGGCCGCTGCCCAGCACGCACTCGCGCACCAGGTTGAAGTCCTTCGAGTGCTTGATGACCGCGCCGGCCATGACGTCACCGAGACGCACGCCCTGCAGCTTGTATTTCTCAACCACGCCGCGGAACGCGGCGGTGAGCATGTCCTGGTTTGCGACGGAGGCGTAGGCGCCGTGCGCACGGGCGAAGGGAATGCGGATGCCGCCGACGATGGCGACCCGTTTGACAGCGGAACCAACGAGCATGGAACCCTCCCGGCGGAAGAGGGTCGGTAGGATGCCACGCCGGGCCCTCTGACGCGATTAAAAGGCGCGCAAACCAATGAGCGCCAAGTGAAGGCGCGCCGGACCTTTTGCAACGGCCATGCGGGAAGGTGAACCGCGTGAACCCGCAGCGAGGAGCCTCGCTGCGACCATGACGTGCGCTCATCGGGCCGGCTTGGCGTTCCGCGGCTCGTAATACCCGTAGCCGAGCGTCTCGATGTCTACGAGCTTGCCGTCTTCGAACCGCAGGCGGCGCATGAGCTTGCTCGGGCCGAGGTTGTAGAGCCACACGTCCACGGGAACTTCGACGTAGCTTTCGCCCACCGAATAAGGGCGACCGCGAATCCAGAAGAGGGGTCTGCGCAGTATGACGCTACGACTCTCCACTTCCGTGGGCTCGCCGCAGTATGCGATGACCTCGGAGCGCGTATCGCCTTCGGTGATGAGATGGCTGCCGCACCGGAAGGCATGCGCCGGGCCCGCGGCGGCGAGACCGAGGCCGAATGCGAGAAGCCATTTGTTCATGCGGCTTACGCTAAACCCGCGAGGGGCGTACTGGCAATGAATACGAAGGAAGAGAAACGCAACGTGCGACAGGTTCGTCGCGCGGTGGAAACCGCTTGAAAGCCTGTGTCGCCGTTGCGCTACTGGCGCTGGCTCCCGTGCAGTCGTGCCTGGCGCAGAACACGGCCCAAGGCATCGACGAGGGCATCGGCCATGGCATCGACCAGAGCGCGGGCTGGGCGCCGTCGGCGTCGCAGCTGAAGCGGCTGGAAGCCGGCGCCGTGGTCGCCAACGGCGATGTCGCCCCCGACCGGGCCGCCGCCGACGTTCGGGCCGCCGTGCTGATCAGCGCGCCGCCGGAGCGTGTCTTTCGCACGCTCACCGATTGCGCGCAGGCGCTGCGGTTCGTGCCCCACCTCAAGCGTTGTGCCGTTCTCGACACGGCGCCGGATGCCAGCTGGCAGGACGTTGAGCAGACCGTGGACTATGGCTGGCTCGTGCCGCGCGCCCACTACGTCTTTCACGCGCGTTACGAAGGCTTCGAGCGCATCCGCTTCGAAACCCTGCGCGGCGATTTTCGCGTGAACCGCGGTGTTTGGGAATTCCGCGCGCTCAACGGCGGCCGGGCCACGCTCGTCACCTACCGCGCGCGGCTCGAGCCGGCGTTCTTCGTGCCCCGCTGGATGATGCGCTCGATGCTGAAACGGGACTTGCCGGATCTCATGCGCGGGTTGCGCGCGCGCGCCGAGGCAGCACGCCCTGCCGCTGCGACAAGCCCCAGGCGGCCGCCCGGCCCTTGACCCTCCCTCTTGCTGGATTTGCGCACAGGGAGTCCGGGCGGCAAGATGCCGGGTCGGCTTCAGGCCAACATCTTCAGTGAATCAAGGATGAGCACGCAGCGATTTGCGAGCTTTCATGACTTCTATCCGTATTACCTGCGCGAGCACAGCAGCCGCGCATCCCGCCGGCTGCACGTCATTGGCACCGCGATCGCGCTCGTGTTCCTGATCGCCGCAATCGTGACTCGCCGGTGGAGCCTGCTGTGGGGCGTGCCCATCGCCGGCTATGGGTTCGCGTGGGTGGGCCACTTCGCGTTCGAGAAAAACCGGCCGGCGACGTTCCGGCATCCGCTTTACAGCCTGCGGGGCGACCTCACCATGCTCCGCGACGTGCTCGTCGGCCGCATTCGCTGGTAGCGGCATGACTCGCTCCAAGGTCGACCGCGTCTTCGAACGGCGCCTCTCCTCGCTCATCAATTCGGGCGAGCCTCGGGTCCTGCAGGGGGGGCGCAAGGGCGTCGAGAAGGAATCGCTGCGGGTGACGCCGAATGGCGAGCTTGCGCGCACGCCGCATCCGGCGGCGCTCGGCTCCGCCCTGATGAACGAGCACATCACCACGGATTTCTCCGAAGCGCTCATCGAGCTCGTGACGCCCGCGTTCACGCAGAGCTGGGAGCTGCTTCAGTACCTGCTCGACCTGCACCAGTTCGTCTATCGCCATCTTGACAGCGAGCTGCTGTGGGCCACGAGCATGCCGTGCGCCATCAGCGGCGACGATGCCATTCCGCTTGCGCAGTACGGCACCTCGAACGTCGGGCGCATGAAGACCATCTATCGCAATGGTCTGGGCATTCGCTACGGCCGCATGATGCAGGCCATCTCCGGCGTGCATTACAACTATTCGTTCCCGGCGCACTTCTGGGAAGCGTTCGCCAGCGTGCGCGAATCGCGCGACAGGGGGCAGCAGTTCATCTCGGCAAGCTACTTCGACCTGCTGCGAAACTATCGCCGCTATGGCTGGATCGTGCTGTACCTGTTCGGCGTGTCGCCCGTCGTCTGCAATTCGTTCCTGCGCGGCCGGGATACGGGGCTGCGGCAGCTCACGCCCGGCACCATGTATGAGCCGTACGCCACGAGCCTGCGGATGAGCGACCTGGGCTATCGCAACCGCAACCAGTCGGGGCTGTCCGTGTCGGTGAACAGCCTCGAGGAATACGTTCGCGATCTCACGCGCGCCATCACCACGCCGCATGCGCCTTACGAAGCGATGGGCGTGAAGGTGAAGGGCCCGAACGGCGACGAATATCGCCAGCTGAACGCCAACATCCTGCAGATCGAGAACGAGTACTACAGCTTCATCCGCCCCAAGCGGGTGGCGCAGTCGGGCGAGCGTCCGACGAAGGCGCTGCAGCGCGCGGGCGTGGAATATGTGGAAGTGCGCGCGCTCGACGTGAGCGCGTTCGACCCGGTCGGCGTGAACCAGAACAAGCTGCGCTTCCTCGAAGCGTTCCTGGCGTTGTGCGTGCTGAAGGACAGCCCGCTCATCGCGTCATCCGACGAAGGCCCGCTGGACCAGAACCACGTCACCGTTGCGCGCCGCGGCCGCGAGCCCGGGCTCATGCTCGTGCGCGACGGGCGCGATGTTGCCATGCGCGACTGGGCGCGCGAGCTGCTCGACTCCATGACAGGCATTTGCGAAGTGCTCGATCATGGAGATCCGCTGCGCCCCTATACGAATGCGCTTGCCGTGCAGGCCGCGAAACTCGACGACGTGGCGCTCACGCCCTCGGCGCGGTTGCTGAATGAGCTGACGACTACGGGCGAGTCGTTTTTTGAACAGGCGCTCAGAATGTCGACTTTCCATAAAGAGTACTTCCTGGACCTGTACGCGCCCAATCAGGAGAGGCTGGGAGAATTCGCGGCGGAGGCGCAGGAGTCGCTGGAGCGCCAGAAGCGGCTGGAGACCGGTCGGCAGGAGCCGTTCGATTCCTACCTTGCCCGGTATTTTGCGATGTGAGTCACAGTCTGTGTTTTTACATATTCTCTAAACATTAAATTCACTCGCTTTCGAGACGTTCGTCGCTAGAATTCATCGCTCGCCGGAAGGGAACGCCGGCGAGCGCAAAACAACGAATTCCCGCAGGCCTCCGATCATGAATACTCTCGTCGACGCATTGACGACTTTTCCGCGTCCGGCTAAAGCAGCGAATGAAGAATTCCTGCCCGTCCTGAACGAAAAAGTGCCCTCCGGCTGGGATGCCTACGAGGTCTGGCGCACTCGCATCAAGGCGCCGCAGGACAAGCCGCAACGCGCGCCAGGCATCCGCTGAAGCTGCTGCTCCACACAGCCTTGCAGCATGCCTGAGCGTAGCGCCGTAAACGGCGTTCAGTCGGCGCCCCATGCGCCGCGCGCCGGCTGGCTGAGCCTGCGATTTCCCGCCGATCTCGAAGCCGAATACCGCGCCTCCCGCCGTGACACCGAGCGCCGCTGGGCGCGCAGGAGCCTGTACGTGGCGCTCTCCACGGTGCTGGGCTTCGCAGTGATCGACCATTTCGTGCTGCCGGCGCCGCGCATGGGCAATTCGGACCTCATACGCTTCGGCCTGCACCTGCCAATGGTGCTCGTCATGCTCGTGCTGACGGGCGAGCGCTTCTTCGCGAAGGGGTACCTGCCGGCCATGCAGGTGGCCGCGCCGCTCTTCGGAGTTGGCAGCGTCATCCTCGCCGCGCAGGCTTCCCCGGAACAGCTGCCGCTGGTGGCCGCGCGCCTGCTGCTGGCCACGTTCTTTTTCTACTTCATGATCACGCTGCCGTTTCACGCGGCGATCCGCACGAACGTGGTGCTGGTCGGCGCGTACTGCGCGGCCGCGGCGATGGGCTTCATTCCGCCGCACATCGCCACGTATCAGCTGTTCGTGCTCCTGTGCGCCAACCTCATCGGCGCGCTCGGCTGCTATGCGCTGGAGCACGCGAACCGCGCGGCGTTCCTCGATCGCCGGCGGCTCGTGGAGGTGGCCATGCATGACGGTCTCACGGGCCTGCTCAACAGGGCGGCGCTCGAAGAGCAGGTGCGGCAGTTGTGGCAGCAGGCGGCGCGCGACGGGCAGCCTGTGTCGGTGGTGCTCATCGATCTGGACCACTTCAAGGCCTACAACGATCGCTACGGCCACCTGGCCGGGGACCAGTGTCTGCGCGAGGTGGCCAATGCCGTGCGGTGTGCCGCGCGCCGGCGGCCGCTCGACCTGGTGGCGCGCTACGGCGGCGAAGAGATCATCGCCGTGCTGTTCGGCGCGGACCAGGCACACGCCGAAACCGTGGCGCGCGCCGTGCTCGACGCCATACGCGAGCTGCGCATTCCGCACATGGGCTCGCTGACGCGTCCCTACGTAACCGCGAGCGTGGGCACCGCCACGCTCCACCCGGGGTCTGAGTACTCGCACGACATCGCCGTCCAGCTTGCCGACCGCGCGCTCTACACCGCCAAGGAAACCGGCCGCGACGGCTGGGCCCGCCACGACCCGAATGCGTCCGTGCAGTTCTCCTCTGCCGCCGTGGACAGCTTGCTCAAGACCGCGAGCTGAAGGGGCGGCCGGCTCCCTCCTCCGGGGGAGCGGTGCTCGCGTTTGTGACCCTCGTGTTACCCTCTCGCGCCCTATGAATGCGCTCTCCGTCCGCGGCCTCGTCAAAACCTACAAGAACGGCGTCCAGGCCCTCAAGGGCATCGACCTCGAGGTCGAGCGGGGCGATTTCTTCGCGCTGCTTGGGCCGAACGGCGCCGGCAAGACCACGCTCATCGGCATTGCGACCTCGCTGGTCAACAAGACGGCCGGCAGCCTCGCCATCTTCGGTCACGACATCGATCGTGAGCTCGAGGCGGCCAAGGCCTGCGTGGGCGTCGTGCCGCAGGAGCTCAACTTCAACATGTTCGAGACGCCCCAGACCATCCTGGTGAACCAGGCGGGCTTCTATGGCATCGAGCGCAAGGTGGCGCGCGTGCGCGCCGAGAAATACCTGAAGGAGCTGCAGCTCTGGGACAGGCGCGACAAGATGTCGCGAAGTCTCTCCGGCGGCATGAAGCGCCGGCTGATGATCGCACGCGCGCTCATGAACGAGCCGCGCCTGCTCATTCTCGACGAGCCCACCGCCGGCGTGGATATCGAGATTCGCCGCTCCATGTGGGAGTTCCTGCGCGGCATCAACGAGCAGGGCACCACCATCATTCTCACCACGCACTACCTCGAAGAGGCGGAAACGCTCTGCCGGAATATCGCCATCATCGATGGCGGGCAGATTGCCGAGCGCGACCGCATGAGCAGCCTGCTGCGCCGGCTGCACACGGAAGCCTTCGTGCTGACGCTGCGGAACGAGCTGAGCGCGGCGCCGAAGCTCGATGGCTATGGCGTCACGCTCGTCGACAACCACACGCTGGAAGTGGAGGTGTCGAAGGAGCAGAACCTCAACGACATCTTCTCGCGCCTGTCGGGCCTCGGCATCGAGGTGGTCAGCATGCGCAACAAGGTGAACCGGCTGGAAGAGATCTTCATGCGGCTCGTCGAAGCGCGGGGCGAAGCCCGTGTCGCCAAGGCAGAGGCTGACGCCGCCGCGGCGCCCGCCGCGCCCGCCGTCCGTGCACACGAGGGCCGCTCGTGAGCGCGTCCGTTGCAGAAAAGGCCGCGGCGGACGGCGGCGCCCGCGGCGACGCCCGTATCAATCTCCGCGCGATTCGCTGGGTCGGCTTCAAGACCATCGTCATCCGCGAGTACGGCCGCATCATCCGCATCTGGGGCCAGACGCTCGTGCCCTCTGCGGTAACGGCCACGCTCTACTTCGTCATCTTCGGCAGCCTCATCGGCAGCCGCGTGGGCGACATGGGCGGCTTCGGCTACATGCAGTACATCGCGCCGGGACTCATCATGATGTCGGTCATCACCAATTCGTACGCGAATGTGGTGTCGTCGTTCTTCGGCGCGAAGTTCGGCAAGCACATCGAAGAATTGCTCGTCTCGCCGCTGCCGAACTGGCTCATCGTGCTGGGTTACGTCACCGGTGGTGTCATGCGCGGCCTGATGGTGGGCGCCGTGGTCACCGTGGTGTCGGTGCTGTTCACGCACCTGCAGGTGCATCACCTGCTCATCATTCTCGGCGCGGTGTTGCTCACGTCCATCGTGTTCTCGCTCGGCGGGCTCATCAACGCCGTGCTCGCGAAGAATTTCGACCAGGTGAACTGGGTTCCCGCATTCGTGCTGACGCCGCTCACCTACTTTGGCGGGGTGTTCTACTCGGTGTCGCTGCTGCCGCAGTGGGCACAGAAGCTGTCGTACGCGAACCCGATTCTCTACATGGTCAACGCATTCCGGTATGGCTTCCTCGGCACCTCGGATGTGGACGTCGGCCTGGCCTTCGGCATCATGATCGTCTCGGCACTGGTGCTGTTCGCAGCAGGGCTCACCATGCTGAACAAGGGCATGGGCATCCGCGAGTAGCCGGGCTCCCACGTTGGCGCGCTTTTCGCTCGCGCCACTATATCTAGTTGACGCTCGCCGGTTCCCACCTATATGTTGTGCCCCACGTTGGTGTCCCGGGGCGCAAGTCCCGTGACTGAAAAGGGAACCCGGTGACCTCGAAAGAGCATTCCGGGGCTGCCCCGCAGCGGTAATCGAGAACGACCTTCGCCTCAAAGCACTGGCCTTCACCGGCCGGGAAGCGGCGAACAGTAGGAACGCGGCGCACCTCGCTGACAGGAGCCCGCAACGCTCGTAAGCCCGAAGACCTGCCAGCGGCGCGTCTGCCCTCATCACTGTGTTGGGCAGGCGCGGTTCGCCTTACGCCCCGAGGGAGGGCAGGTCGGTCTTGCCGGCGCTCGCGCATGGGTCATGCGCATGGGCGGCATTCCCACCTTCCCCTTCCCCGCGGCCGGAACGACAACACCGGGGGAGTGCCAACCAGATGCTGAGCGAATCCATTCGAGCCAACGGCGCGGCGCCGTTGCGCGTGCCGGGCGCCGCTTTCGATTCGGGTGATGAGGGCTACACGCAAACCACCATGCGTGTGCGCAAGCGCAACGGCTCGGCGGAGCCGGTGGACGTCAACAAGATCGTGCGCGCGGTGAGCCGCTGCTGCGTCGGTCTCACCGACGTCGACTCGATGCGCGTCGCCACGAAGACCATCAGCGGCCTCTACGACGGCGCGACCACGCGCGAGCTGGACCAGCTGTCGATCCAGACCGCCGCCGCGCTGATCGTCGAAGAGCCGCAGTACGCGAAGCTCGCCGCGCGCCTGCTGGCCACGTACATCGACAAGGAGGTGCGCGGCCAGGAGATCCACGCCTTCTCCCAGTCGATCGCGCACGGCGCATCGTCTCGGGCCTCGTGAACGAGCGGCTCGCCGGGTTCGTCGCGGCACAACGCGCGCAAGCTCAACGACGCCATCGCGGTGCGAGCGCGACCGCGAGTTCGAGTACTTCGGCCTGCGCACGCTCTACGACCGCTACCTGCTCAAGCATCCGCAGACGCGGCTGGTGATCGAGACGCCGCAGCAGTTCTTCCTGCGCATCGCCTGCGCGCTGTCCGAGACGCGTGCCGGAGGCGCTGGAGCTGTACGCGCTGTTCTCGTCGCTGGAGTACCTGCCGAGCTCGCCCACCCTGTTCAACGCCGGCACGCGGCACGAGCAGCTGTCGAGCTGCTTCCTGCTCGACTCGCCGACGGACGACCTGGAGCGATCTACCAGCGCTACACGGACGTCGCGATGCTGTCGAAGTTCTCCGGCGGCATCGGCCTCGCCTACCACCGCGTGCGCTCGCGCGGCTCGCTCATCGCGGGCACCAACGGCCACTCGAACGGCATCGTGCCGTGGCTGAAGACGCTCGACGCGTCGGTGGCCGCGGTCAACCAGGGCGGCAAGCGCAAGGGCGCCTGCTGCGTCTACCTCGAGCCGTGGCACGCCGACATCGAGGAGTTCCTCGAGCTGCGCGACAACACCGGCGACGAGGCGAGCCGCACGCACAACCTGAACCTCGCCAACTGGATCCCCGACCTGTTCATGCGGCGCGTCGAGGCCGACGGCGACTGGAGCCTGTTCGACCCCAAGGTCGTGCCCGAGCCTGCCGCGACCTGTACGGCGACGAGTTCGACGCCGCGTACGAGCGAGGCCGAGCGCGAGGGCCTCGCCGCCGAAGACGGTGAAGGCGCGCGAGCTGTACGCGCGCATGATGCGGACGCTGGCGCAGACCGGCAACGGCTGGATGACGTTCAAGGACAGGTCCAACCGCGCCTGCAACCAGACCGGCGCTGCCCGGCCGCACGGTGCACCTGTCGAACCTGTGCACCGAGATCCTCGAGGTGACCTCCGCGGACGAGACGGCCGTGTGCAACCTGGGCTCGATCAACCTCGGCCGCCACACCGCGACCGGCGACGACGGCGCGTCGCGTTCGACTTCGAGAAGCTGGCGCGCACGGTGCGCATGGCGGTGCGCCAGCTCGACCGCGTCATCGACCTCAACTTCTACCCGATTCGCCACGGCCGCGGCGCGTCGAACCTGCGCTGGCGGCCGGTCGGCCTCGGGCTGATGGGGCTGCAGGACGTGTTCTTCCAGATGCGCCTGCCGTTCGACGCGCCCGAGGCGCGCGCGCTGTCGCGAGCGCATCTCCGAGGAGATCTACTTCCACGCGCTGTCGGCGTCCGTGCGAGCTCGCGGCGGAGAAGGGACGCGCACCCGGCGTTCGCCGAGACGCGCGCGGCGCGCGGCGAGCTGCAGTTCGACGCCTGGGGCGTGACGCCCGACGGATCGCCGAGCGCTGGGAGGCGCTGCGCGCGCGCGATGCGCGAGCACGGCCTGCGCAACTCGCTGCTGGTCGCGATCGCGCCGACGGCGACCATCGCCTCGATCGCCGGCTGCTACGAGTGCATCGAGCCGCAGGTGTCGAACCTGTTCAAGCGCGAGACGCTGTCCGGCGACTTCCTGCAGGTGAACCGCTACCTGGTGGACGAGCTGAAGGCGCTGGGCCTGTGGACGCGACGCCATGCGCGACGCGGCTGAAGCTGGCCGAGGGCTCGGTGCAGGGCATCGCCGAGCTGCCCGAAGAGCTGCGCGCGATCTACCGCACGGCCTGGGAGATCCCGATGCGCTCGCTGATCGACATGGCGGCCGACCGCGGCGCGTTCATCGACCAGAGCCAGTCGCTGAACCTGTTCATCGAGAGCCCGAACATCGGCCAGCTGTCGTCATGTACTTCCACGCGTGGAAGCAGGGCCTCAAGACGACGTACTACCTGCGCTCGCGCCCGGCGACGCGCATCGCCAAGGCCACCGTGCGAGGCGCGGCGAGCGCCGCCAACTGCCGGTCCCCGACGCGGCAGCCATCCGGCGGCCGAGGCCGCGTGTCGCGACGAGGCCGCCGTCGCCTGCTCGCTCGAGAACCCCGAGACGCTGCGAGGCCTGCCAGTGAGCGCCAACCATCGACCGTCACCGCGCGCCTGCTCGACCCCGGCTTCGCCTCACGCTGCGGCCGATGGCGTACCCGCGTTCTTCGAGATGTACCGCGGCGCGCATCAAGAACACGTGGACGGTCGAGGAGGTCGACTTCGCCGACCGACGTCGGCGACCTGCGCAGCAAGATGACCGACGCCGAGCGCCACCTGGTCCAGCGGCTGGTGGCGTTCTTCGCCACCGGCGACTCGATCGTCGCCAACAACCTGGTGCTGAACCTCTACAAGCACATCAACGCGCCCGAAGCGCGCATGTACCTGTCGCGCCAGCTCTACGAGGAGGCGCTGCACGTCCAGTTCTATCTGACGCTGCTCGACACCTACGTGCCCGATCCCGAGCGAGCGCGCACAGCGCCTTCGCCGCGGTCGAGAACATCCCGTCGATCCGCACGAAGGCGGAGTTCTGCTTGCAAGTGGATCGACTCCGTCCAGGACGCTCGAGCGGCTCGAGACCCGCGAGCAGCGCCGCCAGTTCCTGCTGAACCTGATCTGCTTCGCGGCCTGCATCGAGGGGCTGTTCTTCTTCGGCGCGTTCGCCTACGTCTACTTCCTGCGCTCGCGCGGGCTGCTGCACGGGCTGGCGGCGGGCACCAACTGGGTGTTCCGCGACGAGAGCGCGCACATGGCGTTCGCGTTCGAGGTCGTGAGCACCGTGCGCGACGAGGAGCCCGAGCTGTTCGACGCGCGAGCTGGCGCGCGCAGGTGAGCGAGATGCTCGACGAGGCCATCGACTGCGAGACGCAGTTCGCCGAGGACCTGCTCGGCGGCGGCGTCGCCGGCCTGTCGGTGCGCGACGTGCGCAAGTACCTGGAGTTCTGCGCCGACCAGCGCCTGCGCGACGCTGGGCCTGCCAAGCGCTACGGCGCCCGAAGAACCCGCTCGCCTTCATGGACCTGCAGGACGTGCAGGAGGTCACGAACTTCTTCGAGCGCCGCGTCTCGGCCTACCAGGTCGGCGTCACGGGAGAAGTAGCTCTCGACGCAAGCTTCTAGCCGCACGTTTCGATCGCGCTTGCGATAACCCTTTTTGGCAAACGCAAAAAAACGGCGCCGGGCCAACCGACCCGGCGCCGTCTCTATCTACCGAAGGCCAGCGGCTACTTCTGCTTCCAGCTCCCGCCATCCTGATACCACGTACCACTCGCCGCCTTGTCGATCCATCGCCGCGCGAAGGTATTCTGGATGTCAGCCTTCCACTCCGGATGGCCGTTCGCCTTGGCGACTTCGGTGTAGAGCGCGTCGCGGTCCCGGTTGTCCTCGGCCACCAGGCGCTTCACATTCGCGCGCTCCGGCAGTGGCGCGGCATTCGCATCGCGGATGTCGATGCGCCCGTCCGACGTGAGCCCGATGGCACCCGACTCGAAGTAGGGCTTGAGCTGCTGAAAACGCGCCGCCATCGAGCTCGTGATGGCGCGAATCTCCGGCGTGTTCACTTCCAGGTTGGCCTGACCCTGCGCATGTGCCGCGGGCACCAGCGCGTTCAACACCGTGCCCAGCGCCACCACCAGCACAGATGGCTCCGCGCGGTGTTCGAGCGGCGCCACCGGCGCAAGCCGCGGGAGCAGCGTGGAGCCCTGCGGTTTGGCCTGGTTCGGGCCCTGCGGCTGAGCGGAGCCCGACTGGCCGCCCGTGACGGTGTCGATGATCTGGTCCGCGGCGGCCTGGGCCGCGGCCGCGGGGAAGTACACGTTGACCGTGACGCATGCTGCAAGCAGCACGGCCAGCACAAGCTTCATCGGCAGAACACGGCGCATGGTGAGATCTCCTCGAATGGCGCGCTGCTCGCGAAAGCCCCGACAGCGCGGGCCGCATTCTCGCAGTAGCACATGAATGGTTCCTGAATAGGGACGCAGTTTAACAAATGACGGTGCGGGGCCCGCGAGGCTCAGTGCACCACGGGGGCGCTCTGGATGCCGATCTCGATCTGCGCCAGCAGCGTCGGCCACGCCACCCGGCCCTGGTTGCCGATGACGTCGATGCGCGGCAAGCCACGACCCCGGACGAGGTAATACCCCATCCCGGCGGGCTCGATGCCGCTCATGGTGCACACCTCGTTTTCGAGCCGGCAGGCGATTCCGATGCGGTCGTAGCGGTAGCGGTCGAAGAACCTCAGCAGGCCCGACTGCAGGGCCGCCGCCACGGTGCCGCCGCCCCCTCCCACGTTCGAGATGCTGGTGATGGCCTTCGCGCTGATGAGCTTCTTCGACTTGTCCCCCGGCGTGGAGTACAGCCGCGCATCGAACGCCACCGGCGACCAGTTGAACAGCTCCAGGCCGTTGATGTCGGCGTCGAGCCTGCCCGTGATGCTGCCGATCTCGAAGGTGTCGGTCAGCAGCGCAAGATCGAGCCGCCGCGCTGTCACATCCGCAGACAGGCGGGGCCAGGGCCCCAGCGGATTCTCCAGCTTGAAGCCGCGGCCGACGATGGTGCCGTCGAACACGCTCGCGACGAGATCGCCATCCACCGTCAGCACGTGATTGCGGTACGTGAGGCCCGGGATGCTGCCGGCGAGCTGCCCGTTGAGCGGCGGCCAGCCAAACGCCAGGCTCAGAAGCCGCATGCTGATGGGCTCGATGCTGGCATCGAACTCCAGCTCCGCATTCTCCGCGCCCAGATTGCGCGTGGTGAGCGTGTTGACGAGCAGTGCGCCATCGAACACGGGCAGGCGGGCCGGCTTCGTGAGCTCGAAGCCGAGCCCGCGCGTGCGGAACTCCACCCGCGTGGCAGCGCCGCTCAGTCCATAAGCTGTCGCGCTGTTCCACGAAATGGTGGAGGGCGTTACCTGCGTGTTCTCATCTTTCGCCCAGTGCAGGTCGGCGTTCACGCCGGCCATGGAAAACTTGCCCTTCGTGTCCTCCATGTTCAGCCCCGACACGTAGAGCGCCAGCTGCGACACGGCGTTGTCGTTGATGTCGAGGCTACCGCGCACGGAGCCGCTCGTCTTCAGCTGGCCGAAGTCCGTGGCGGCGAGCCCTATCTGCATGAAGCTCGTGTATGCGGACGGGAATTGCAGGTTCGCGAGATCCACGTGCGCGAGCACGACGCGCGGCGCGTCGCCGAGTGCGAGGCGCGCCTGCCCGCGAGCCTGCACGAGGTTCTTTTGTGTGAGCGTGATGTCGTTCAGCATGATCGTCTGGCTGTTCAGCTGGCCGCGCGCATCGAGCGTGAGCGGGTTGATGCCGAGGTCGAACAGCACGGGGCCCGCAAGCGCCTGCCCGCGCGCGCCTTCGAGGCGCCCCTGAAACTCCAGCAGCGAACCGGTGCGGGAAGCGGTTGCCTTCAGTGTGGTGGAGAGATTCTCCGCGACAACGGTGCCCGCCTCGTTGGTCAGGTTGAAGTCGGTGGTGGTGACGTCCGCCGCCATCAGCAGACCGTTGCCGCGATTCGCAGCCTGGCCTGCCGCGTCGACGTGCCCAGTGAAGTCGAACGTGGCGGGCGCCTTGAACCACGGCATCATGAGCGCGCGCAGCTGCGAGATGTCGAGCGCCGTCGCCCGCCCCTCGATGGCCCACCCTTTCGAGTCGAACTGGCCGGAGAGCTGCGCCTGCCCGCCGGCCACGGGAAGCTGCGAGCCCCGCGCCGTGGCCGAGCGCTTCGCGGTGTTGTACTCGGCGGAGACGCGCATCGTGATGGCCTTCGTCGGCCCGCCTTCCGCGGAGGCACGGCCTTCACGACAGGCAATCCTGGGCTCCCGGATGTAAAGACTGGTGCAGTCGAACCGCACGTTGCGCAGTGTGCCGATGGGCTGAGGCACCTCCATGCGCTCCACGCGCACGCGTGCGACCGGGCGGGCGCGAGTCAGATCGAGCGTGACCGTGGTGCCTGCGACCTGTGTTCCGGGAGCGACGATCTCCTCGACTTCCAGCACGATTCGACCGATCGCAAAGCTCGACGGGCTCGCGAGCGCGAACAGCGCCAACGCGGCCGCGCACAGGCCTCGCCAGCCGGCCCCGGGGCGGGGAGTCGGCCCGCATTCAGCAGATGACGTCATCGATTCAATGTAGCCCGGGCGCGCGGCCCGCCTGCAGCGGTGATCAGACAAGACACGATGTGAGGCATTTCACGCAAAGGGGATTGTAACCCCACGTGGAAACAAAACGTTCACGTAGCAGTCATCGTGCCGACGCGGCTGGAATCGACACTGCAGGCCTCGAAATGAGTCGCCGTTGTCATGCTCTTGAGGGTCGCGAGTACTCATTGGGGTATGCAGATGAAAACCGCCAGCCTGAGCGCCCTGTTCGCCCGCATCGATGCCGCGGAGTACGGCATCTGCCGCCGCCTCAACCGGGGCGCCTCCCATGGCGGCCTGCGCAATACCTTCAAGGTTGCGAGCCGCCTGGGCGACGGCGTCATCTGGTACGCCATGCTGGCGCTGTTGCCGCTTCTGTATGGCCGCGAGGCTGTGGAGCCCGCGGTGATCATGGCGATTACCGGCGTGCTCGGCGTGCTGCTCTATAAGGTGCTGAAGCGTGTGTGTGTACGCGAGCGGCCGTTCATCACGCACACGTCTATCTCGCGGGCGATGGCGCCGCTCGATCGCTACAGCTTTCCGTCTGGCCACACGCTGCATGCGGTGTCTTTCACCTGGCAGGCGGTGGCGCACTTCCCGGAGCTCGGCTGGGTGCTCGTGCCGCTGGCGTCGCTGATCGCCGCCTCGCGTGTAGTGCTAGGGCTGCACTACCCAACAGACGTGCTGGCTGGCGCGGCTATCGGGGCGGCACTCGCCATGGGCGGCGTGGGTTTCGTGAGTCTGGGTTTCGCCTGAGCCATCTTGCGCGTACTCTTCATTTCCGACGTCTACTTCCCTCGCGTCAACGGCGTCTCCACTTCGATCCGCACCTTCCGCGACGATCTCGAAACGTGCGGCATCGAGACCACGCTCGTAGCGCCTGACTACGGCGTGCCGGCGGACGATCACGAGCCCAGCGTCATTCGTGTGCCGGGCGCGCGAGTGCCGGGCGACCCGGAAGACCGGCGCATGCGCTGGGGCGCCCTCAAGCGCGTGCTGCGCTCCCTGCGCGGGGAAGACTACGACCTCGTGCACATCCATACGCCGTTCGTTGCGCACTACGCGGGCGTCTGGTTCGCGCGCCGCACCGGCATTCCCTGCATTGCCACCTATCACACGTTCTTCGAGGAGTACCTGCACCACTATGTGCCGGTGCTGCCTCGAAGTGTGGGCCGGTTCGTCGCCAGGCGCTTCACGCGCTCGCAATGCCGTGATGTGAGCGGCCTCATCGCGCCCTCGGAGCCGATGCGCGAGGTGCTGCAGGCGTATGGGGTGACAACACCCATTCATGTGCTGCCCACGGGCCTTTCGGTAGATCGCTTTCGCGCCGGCGATGGCGCGCGCTTTCGCGCGCTCGTGGGCTTGCCGCAGGATCGGCCCCTCGTCACGTATGTGGGCCGCGTGGCGCACGAGAAGAACATCGAGTTCCTGGTGAAGGTGTTCGCGCAGGTGCGCGCGAAGGTGCCCGGCGCCATTCTCGTGATCGCAGGCGAAGGCCCGGCTCGCGAGCCGTTGCGCCAGCTCGTGGCGCGCATGGGCCTCACGGATGATGTGCGCTTCGTCGGCTATCTCGACCGCAACACCACGCTGCTGGACTGCTACGCCGCCGCGAACGTCTTCATTTTTGCCTCGCGCACGGAAACGCAGGGCCTGGTGCTGCTCGAAGCCATGGCGCAGGGAACGCCTGTGGTGTCGACGGCCGAGCTCGGCACCAGGTTCGTGCTCAAGGACGGCGCCGGCGCGCTCGTGATGCCCGAACGTGTGGAAGAGTTCGCGGCAGCGGTGGGGCGAGTGCTGGTAGATAAGAGCCTGCACGCGATGCTTGCAGCGGGTGGCAGGGAATATTCGCTCATGTGGTCGTCGTTGACGCTGGCCCAGCGGCTTGCCGATGTGTATCGGGCAACCGCGGGCGTCGGCGCTCTGCGACAATCGACCTGCACTCGGCCGCCTCGATTGCGGAAGCTGGAACGCGGGTTTATCTGCGCTAGACTTCCGGACGTCTCACAGGGCTGGGTTCGAAGGAGCGGGCATGGGGATCAAACGCGCGTTGGTCGTTGACGACTCGAAGTCGGCGCGTGTGTTCCTGTCCCGCATTCTCGAAAAGTACGAAATCGATGTCGATAGCGCCGAGAGCGCCGAGGCCGCCATCGAATATCTCGGCAGCCACCGGCCCGACGTCATCTTCATGGACCACATGATGCCCGGCATGGATGGCTTCCAGGCCGTGCAGGCCATCAAGAACAACCCGCGCACCGCCACCATCCCCATCATGATGTACACCTCGCAGGAAGGTGAGCTGTACCTGGGGCAGGCGCGCGCGCTTGGCGCGGTGGGCGTGCTGCCGAAACAGATCAAGCCGGCAGACGTCTCGAAGGTGCTCTATCAGCTGCACCTCGTCGCGGATCGCCGCACGGGTGAGCAGGGCTCCTTCAAGCATGTTGTGCTCGAAGCAGTCGATTCCAGCGCCGATGGCGTGCCACCGCCCGGCTCCAAGCCACTCACCGACACCGCGCTGCGCGACCTGTTTGCGGAGCTGCGCCGTGCGCTCATGGCGAGCATCGACACGCAGTCGGAGCGCATCACCTCCGACGTGCGCATGCTCATCCAGGATGCGCAGCTCGGCGCCTCCGGCGCCGCGGACACGTTCCGCGAGGGCCGGGCAGGGTGGGTCATCGCGAGCCTCGCGCTGGTCGTGGCGCTTGCGAGCGCGGGGCTGTGGTGGCGAGAGGCCAGCCTTCGACAGGAGCTCGTCGCGCAACTGGCCGAGCTGAAGAGCTCCGCGGCCACCGTGCCGGCACTGGTGGTGCCAGTCGCGGCCGCTGGAAACCTCGTCACCGCGCCGCTGCCCGGCGAATCGCCCGCGGGTGGTGAAGGTGAGGCTGGCGAAACCGCGGTGCGCGCTGGTGCTGCCGGCGCCGCATCCGTGTCAGCCGGCACACCCGACGATGGCAGGCCGGTCATCGCATCCGTGCCCTATGGCGAAGACGCCCTAGGCGGGCCGCGGCTCGAGCTGATGCGTCAGGTGTTCTCGCGCCTGGCAGCGCGCAACTACACGGGCGTGGTGGAAGTGCGCACGTTCCCGGGCCGCTTCTGCCTCGTCGGCAACACGAGCGAAGGCTATTCGCTGGCGCCGGAAGAGCTTGCGTTCTCCCGCTGCAACGCTGTCGGCAATCCTCACGAAGAGGCGCTCGAACCTTCGCAGCGCGAATCGCTCGGTTACGCGAACCTTGTGGGTGAGTTCCGGAGTGCCACGCGCGGCGCGTTAGACATCCGTCTCACGACGGGCGACGCGTCCATCATCGCCGTGGCATACCCGCAGGTGGCCGGCGTGCTCACGGCCGGCGAGTGGAACAAGGCGGCGGCGGCGAACAATCGCGTCGAAATCCGCCTGCGGTGAAAGTCGACGGCAGTTTCACGCCGCCGTTGTGGTTGCGCAGTCCACACGCGCAATCCATGCTGGTCAGCCTGCCGGTGCGGCGAAAATTCGTCGAGCGCCGCGCGGCGGCGCTGCTGCAGACGAGCCAGGAGCACCTGCTCGATTGCGGCGACGGCGTCACCCTCCAGAGCTTTCACTCCAGCCCCGCGCGGGTTTCGCAGCGTGAGGCAGGGGCTGCACCTGCCGGCACCGTGGTGCTGGTGCACGGGTGGGAAGGCAGCTCTGAGTCGCTCTACATGCTGTCGCTGGCCCAGACCGTGTTCAATGCCGGCTTCGACGTGGTGCGGCTCAACCTGCGCGACCACGGCGCCACGCATCACCTGAACCGCGGCATCTTCCATTCCTGCCTGTTGCCGGAAGTGGTGGGCGCGGTAAAGCGCATTCAGGAGATGTTTTCAGGCAAGCCCCTGCACCTCGCGGGCGTCTCGCTCGGTGGAAACTTCATGCTGCGCGTGGCCGCGCAGGCGCGCGTTGCCGGTCTGCAGATAGCGAAAGTGGTGGCGATCTCGCCGGTGCTCGACCCCGTTGAGACGCTGCACGCGCTGGAGGCGGGCTTTCCGCTCTACCACTGGTACTTCATCCGCAAGTGGAATCGCTCGCTGCTGAAGAAGCAGGCGGCCTGGCCGGACTACTACAACTTCGCCGAGTTCCTGCGTCTTACGAGCCTGCGCGACAAGACGGCGGAGATGGTCGCGCGCTTTACCCAGTTCGCGAGCCTCGACGATTACCTCAACGGCTACTCGATCACAGGCGAGCGGCTCGCGCCGCTTGCGTCGCCGGCCACCATCATCACCGCGCTCGACGATCCCATCATTCCGGCGCGCGGGCTGCAGCGCCTGATCCAGTCTCCGTTCCTGAAAGTCACGCTCACCCGCTACGGTGGGCACTGCGGGTTCTTCGACACCCTTTCGGGCGAGACGTGGCTGGAGCGCCGGCTGGTGGCGGAGCTCACCGGCATGGCGCCGGCGCCAGGCGCGAACGACCTCGAGTTCGATCCGGCAACTGGCCACGCCGGCTGACTGCAGCGAAGCGCTTCGCGCACGGGCTAGTACCGCGCCACATCCCTGAAACCATCAGAATCTCTGTGCAGCGGTACTAGCGGGTGAGCAGTGTCTCGGGCCGAACCACCGTGGAGGCGTCGCTGCTGAGAGTGGCGTCGTGCATGCGGGCCTGCGCGGCGGCGTGAGACTTCATGGCTTCGCCGAGCGAGCGGGAGTCGCGCGTTGAGACGAAATCCGCTCCGCGCGTAGCCAGGTCCAGTGCTTCATTCAGCGTTGCCGACGCCCGAACGGCCCACCGCCACGGGCCTCGCCAAAGCACGCCTTTCGCCGGCAGCAGCGTAACGTCGCAGAAGATGTATTCGGGCTGGAGCGCCTCGTACTTGAGGCGGTTGTGGTTGTCGTAAGCCGGGATTTCCCAGCCAATCGGCAGCCCCTTCATCTGGCGGGCCCGGTGCACGGCGGGCAGGTCTGAAGACACCACGATGCACCGGGAGCGAAACGGCTTGAGCGTCTCGACCACCTGCGCCACCACCTGATCGGCTCCAAAGCGCGTGAGGCTTGCGCGGCAGAGATTCACGAACACCGTGGCCTCGGGGCGCCTGGTGATGAGGCTGAGCACGTCCACCAGCCGCGGAATGCAGGTGCCGGAGAATCGCTGCCCGAAGCGATGCGCTTCGCTCGCATCGACCAGCGTGAGCTCCGCTGCGGTGAGGTTGCCAATGGACAGCAGCACACCGTCGAACAACACATCGTCCCCGCGCACCGCCATGGGCACGCCGTTGGAAGCCAGCTGCACATCCACTTCCACGAAGCGTACGCCCAGGTCCAGGGCCGACTGGAACGCCGGCAGCGTGTTTTCCGGCTGTCCGGCTGCGTCGCCACCACGGGCCACGAGATGGAGGAAGCGGGCAGGTCTCATTGCGAGGTTCGATTGTCGCCGGTTACTGACATCCGACGGTGCACGTCCTTGTGACACGTTCGACGCGGGAGCGGTCTCAACTGTAGGGGCAGTTGCGGCGCGAGTCCATCAGGCACGCCTCGGGCGCGCGACTCGCATCACATGCGCTGGAGCGCGCATCGCCACGATGAGCGGCACGTATCACTTATGACACCGGGAGCCTGCCCGGACAGGTGCCTAACCCGCGAGGCGGGTGTGGCGCTTTTCTTCGAACTCGATGACGGATTCGCCGCTCGTGATGGTGACCTGGCCTTCGATCACCGCGCCCTTGGCGACGGCGATGCTGCGCGCGGTGACGTCCGCGCGGATCACCGCGGTAGCGCCGACCTCCAGCTTCCCGGTGATGACGAGCTTGCCCGTGACTTTGCCCGCGATGATGCCGTGGCGGGCGTGCACCTCGCCGGTCCAGGCGGAGCTGGCAGCCATGCGCAGCGCGCCGCCAATGCGGCCGTCGCCACGCACGGAGCCGCAGACCACGATGGGTCCGCTGGTCTCGAGGTCGCCGGTGAGTACGCAGCCGTCCGCCACGAAAGTGGGCGAGGTGCCCATCTCATCCAGCAGCCGGCGCTTGGGTTGATCGCTCATTGCGGCTCCCTGAACAGGTCGCATGGAGTATGGCATCGGCGGCTAGAATGTTTGCGTAAGCGGAGCCGCACTCGTGACGCGTGCCGCATTCCGCTCTCAAATCGGAGGCGATGCCGTGACGAATGCGCGTGCTGGAACAGTTGCGATGAGGGCCTCGACCATTCGGGTGGTGGTGCTCATGCTCGCCATGGCGGTCTTTTCCGGCTGCAGCCGCGAGAAGATCGACTGGAAGTCGGCCGAGGCCGCCGACACGCTCGAAGGCTACGATCATTTCATCGAGCTCCATCCGGACGGCGAGCTCGCCACGCAGGCGCGGGCGCGCGTGGCGCAACTGAACGAAGACCGCGACTGGAAGCGCGTCAGCGCCGCCGACACGGCGGATGCGTACCGCCAGTTTCTCGCGCAGCACGAAAGCGGGAAGTGGGCGGAGGAAGCGCGCATCCGCATCGAGAATTTCGCGCTCGACGGCACGGCGATGGGCCCTGCGCGGCCGGCGACCGACACGGAGCCCGTCGCAAGAGGTGCAGCCCCCGTCGCCGCGCCGCGCGCGGAGTTTGGCATCCAGCTCGGCGCGTTCCGCTCGCAGGAGGCCGCGCTGAACGACTGGAAACGGCTGCAGGTGAAGTTCGACCCCGACCTGCGCGGCCTGTTTGCGCGCGCCGTGCCCGTTCAGCAGTCCGCAGGGCAGCTATTTCGCTTGCAGGCCCCGGTGGGCGAGGAGGCGCGGGCACGGGCCATCTGCGCGTCACTCGCCAGGCAGTCCCAACCCTGCGTCGTCGTTCTGCCGCCGTCGCGCTGATTCGTCAGCCTGTTGGGCTGATCGTCGCAAGTTGACAAATTCCGTCACCCCCGCGCGTGGCCCCCGCCGCGCCTAAGTTACTGTTTCGCAAGCTCAGACTCAGCTGGCACACCCCTTGCTTTGTCCCGACCGTGCCGGTGAAGACGCCGGCCAGGTTTCGAAGGCACAGGCGCCAACGCGCGCGCCGCTCTCAACGAGGAGGGTCTGCTCAGCCGACAGAATTGCGAACAACTTCCCCGGTGTTCGCTCTTGAACGCCGCGCGCGATTTCCCCCGCCCGCGGCGTTTTTTTATGGCCCGCCCGTCCGGGCCCCCGTCTTGAAATTCCCTACCCACAGCACGACATCGAAAGCCCCAGCTCGGGCTCGGGTTCCGCGGACCTCAATTGCGCGAAATATGTGGGCGGGGCTGGGTTTGGGTGGCCCGGGCCGCCAATATGCTGATCAGCCTTCCGGCAGGATGCCGTTGAAAGCTCTGGCGAGGACGCTGCTGCAGACGGTTACCCCATGAACGCGATTTCCACTCCCACCACACCCGGCCGCGAGTCCGTCCGCAGCGTCACGCTCGGCAACGGCATGAAGGTCATCGTCTGGCCGGTGCGGAATATTCCGAACGTGGCGCTCTACAACTGGGTGCGGGTCGGCAGCCGCAACGAGGCGCCGGGCATCACCGGCCTTGCGCATTTCTTCGAGCACATGATGTTCAACGGCACCGCGCGCCGTACGCCGGGCGAGTTCGACCGGCTCATGGAAGCGCAGGGCGGCTCGAACAACGCGTTCACCAGCGACGACGTCACCGTCTACCAGGACTGGTTCCCGCGCGATGCGCTCGAGCTGATCTTCGACCTGGAGTCCGATCGCATCGCCAATCTCGCGTTCGACCCGAAGGTAATCGAGAGCGAGCGCGGCGTCGTCTATTCCGAGCGCCGGCTCAGCGTCGACGACAACAATCACGGCCTCCTCGCGGAGCAGGTGCAGGCCGCCGCATTCGTGGCGCATCCCTACCAGTTCCCCACCATCGGCTGGCCGTCGGACATCCAGTCCTGGAAGCTCGGGGACCTGCAGAAATTCTTCCGCACCTATTACGCGCCGAACAACCAGACCTTCGTGCTCGCAGGCGACGTCTCGCCAGACGAAGTGTTCGCGCTCGCTCGCAAGTATCTCGAGCCGATCCCGCGCCAGGCCGCGCCCGATCCGGTGCGCGAACGCGAGCCGCAGCAGGCCGGCGAGCGTCGCATCGTCATCAAGCGCACCGCGCAGACACCGCTCGTGCAATACGCCTACAAGGCGCCGGCCGCGGCAGACGAGCGCGCGCCCGCGCTGAACATGCTGATGGCGATTCTGGTGGATGGCGACGCGTCGCGGCTCTATCGCGAGCTCGTGGAGAACCAGAAGGTGATCATCGATATCGGCGGCCATTGGCACGAAGGCTTCGACCCCGCGCTGCTGTGGCTCTACTTCACGCTGCCGGAAGGCGCAGACCCGCAGAACGTGCTGCCCGTCATCGATGCGGAGCTGGCGCGCATCGCGAACCACGGCGTTACGGCAGAAGAGCTTCGCCGCGCCAAGAGCATGGTGGCCGTTTCCTTCTGGAAGAAGCTCTCCACGATCGATGGCAAGGCGCAGTTGCTCGGGGAATACGAGATCTTCCACGGCGACTGGGCCAAGCTCTTCACGGCGGCGGCGGAATTCGAACGCGTCACGGCCGAAGAAGTGCAGGCCGTCGCGCGCGAGGTGCTCAACGTAAATCGCCGCACGGTCGGCATCCTGCTGCCGGATCCGGAGTCCGAAGAAGCCCCGCCTTCCGATGCCGAGCTGGAGTACGAGGAAGCATGAGCACCGCCTACGCGCTCACTGTGCCTGCGAGCGGCGCGGTTCACGTGCCTCCGCACGAGCGCATGGCGCTGCCCAACGGCGCCACGCTGCTGATCGTGCCGCAAAGAGACGTGCCGCTGATCGCGTTCCAGGCCGTGCTGCGTGGTGGCCCACTGGGCGACCCATTACGCGACGTTGTCACGGGCCCCGCGTCCGGCGTGGCATCCGTCGTCGCCGGGTTGCTGGAGAAAGGCGCGGGCGACCGTGATGCGTTCGCCTTCGCCGACGCCGTGGAAGGCGCCGGCGGCAACTTCTCCGTGAGCCCCGGCGCCGAAGCCATCGCCATCAGCGGGCAGTACCTCGCGCGCGACCAGCGCCTGCTGCTCGAGTTGCTGGCCGACGCGCTGATGCGGCCGCGCTTCGACGCCGACGAGTTCGAGAAGCTGCGCGACCGGCGCATCGAGCTCATCAAGGCCACGAAAGACTCCGACCCCGCCGAGCTCATCGGCGTGTATGGCCGCGCGCAACTGTTCGGCGCGCATCCATTCGGCCGTCCGGTGGGCGGCAGCGAAGCCTCCCTCGCCGCCATCACGCATCGAAGCGTGCTCGACTACTACGCCACGCATTTCGGCGCGGATCGTCTCATCCTCGTGGTCGCCGGTGACGTGGACGTGCCCGCGCTGAAGCGCGAGTTTGCGCAGGCCTTTGGCGGCTGGAGCAAGGCCGCCGTGCCGCTTGCGCGCGTCCCCGAGCCGGGGCGCGTGCAGGGCCGCCGCGTGCTGCTCGTAGACTCGCCCGGGTCCGCGCAAACGTACTTCTGGCTCGCGAACGTCGGCGTGAACAAGCGCTACGGGCACTACGCCGCGCTCGATCTCGTGAACACGCTTTACGGCGGGCGCTTCACGTCTATTCTCAACACGGAGCTGCGCATCAAGTCCGGCCTGTCGTACAGCGCTCGGGCGGGCTTCGCGCGTGGCACCGTGGCGGGCGAGTTCGCCATCCGCTCGTTTACAGACACTGAGAACACCGGCAAGGCATTGGATCTCGCGCTGGCCACGCTCACGCGCCTGAAACGAGACGGTGTGACGCAAGAGATGCTCGACTCCGCCCGCGCGTACGTGCTGGGCCAATATCCGCTGGGCTTCGAGACCGCGTCGGACTGGGCGGCGGCGCTCGCGGAGCTGGAGTTCTACGACCTCGGCTCCGCATACATCGACGACTACGCGACCATGCTGCGCGCGGTCTCGCTCGCGGATACGAGCCACGTCATCGAGACCGCGTACCCCGGCGTGGACGATCTCACCATCGTGCTCATCGGCGACGCCAGCCGCATCCGCGACGTCGCCCGTCTCTACGGCCCCGTCACCGAAATGCCGATCACGCAGCCGGCATTCGTTCCCTGACACCCGTCGCGTCGGTCCGTTGCCCGAGCTGCCCGCCCGTCGCGCTCACACAGAAGATGGATGAAGCAAGAGCATCGAAGAGCCGGAGAAGCTCTGAAGCGGAAACTGAATCTGCCAGGGAGGCGGAGCAGTGCCCAGTTTGCTCCGCCTCCCGACCTTCAGCGCGACGGTGCAACTTCGAGTTGCGCGATCGTGCTACGAGTGCTCTGTATGGCGGCCAGGTTGCGCGAGACGAAGTCGGCCGTCGGGGCCAGGGACCTGGCGCGGGCCAGGTCTTTCTTCGCGCTCGCTGAATCCTTCGACATCATGTGAACAACGGCGCGGTTCGCGTACGCGAGCGCTACGTATGAGTTCTCACGCGCCGAGCCGGGCGAATAGCGTTGAGCGCTTATCCGGTCGTACTTCGCAGCCTTCACGGCGGCGTCGCACGCGCTTTTCGCTTCGGTGAGTTGCCTCGTGACGGCATACGCCACACAGAGGTTGTTGGTTTTCGCGCTGTACGCGATCGAGCTGCTGCTGCGGTCGTTCCTGATCTCCTTGAGCGCGGCGTCGTACTTGCCGGTGGTGAGGCTCGTGCCGCCCGCGCCGTTGTAGTAAGCGGTGAGCACCATCGGTGAGCCCGGCACATCGGCGGCTTGCGCGGCAGCCACGAAGAGAACGGAAGAAGCAGCGATCAGGGTAGCGGACTTCGCAAACTTCCCCATGTAACGTTTGTGTGTGAACACGTTTGTAGCTCCTGTCGAGAGATGATCTGTCAGATCGGTCGGTTGAGGCGCCCAGCTGCGGCTGAGCGTGGAACCCACGATAGGAGCTGCGAGAATGTGCGACAAACGAAGAGAATTGGGCGGACGCGTGATCAGCGCTCATCGAGCGAACGGAACTCCTCGAGAGCCCATTCCGTGAGCGCCGCCACCTCGGGTTTGTCCGAGTCCCTGGGGCGCGTGACGAGATAGTAGGTGTCCTGCGTCGCGATCTCGATGGAGAAGATTCGAACCAGTGCACCCGTTTTGAACCACGCGCCACACAGCGCGGTGGGAACGAGCGCAACGCCGATGCCGCGCTCCGCGGCGCGCACGACCGAGAACATCGAATCGAGCTCGATGATGTTCTTCGGCTCCGGCGCGTCGAGTCCCAGCTCCTGCGCCCAGTTCGCCCAGGCGAACGGCCGCGGCCGGTGAACGATGAGCGCTGTCTCGCGAAACACTTCGCGGCCGAGGCGCGCCACATCCGCGGCATGCTCCCTTGCGCAGACGGCAGCGAGTCTCAGCGAAAACAGTTTTGCCGCTTTCACGCCGGGCGGTGGCGTGTCGGAGAACACGATGGACACATCCGACGTCGGCGGATGCAGCGTCGGGCGCGGATTGCTCGTGTCGATCTGGATGTCGATATCCGGATGCACGTCACAGAATGTGGCCAGACGCGGCACGAACAGCTCGCTCGCGAAGAACGGCGGCAGCATCACGCGCAGGCTCTTGCGCCGGTTGCGGCGTGTGAACTGCGCGAGACTTCGGTCAAGGGCATCGAGCAGGGGCGCCACTTCATCGTGCAGCGTGTGGCCCGAGGTGGTCAGCTCCAGTGCGCGGGTCTTGCGCTCGAACAGGCGCACACCCAGCGTCTCCTCGAGCTCTTTCATCTGGTGGCTCACCGCGGATGGCGTCAGAAACAACTCATCGGCGGCCACCTTGAAACTGCGATGGCGGGCAGCGATGCAGAACGCGCGCAGGTTCCGCAGCGGCGGGGGTCGGGACAAGCGCATGGTCTTGTTAGGCGATGCGACGAGCATGCCGGCAGTTTGCAAATACCATGCCGCGCCATGCCCGCCGCATGGCGCGTGCGCGAGCTTTCGTGGACCCGGGATGAGCCGCAGGCGCACCGCGTCGGCGCACCTTCCGCGCGCGCGGCACGCTAACGGTGCTGTATTACGTTCAGGCGACGCTCAGGCGCAATGAAAGCGGAACACCGCAGCTTCACGCCGAACGGGAAGCCCTTTACACAGCGCCGTGCGTGCGACCGTCAGCGCGACAGTGCTTCGTCGACCCAGCGGTTGAGCGAGCCGAGGTCCGACGAGCCCGCGCGACGCGCCACTTCCTTGCCGCCGCGGAACAGGATGAGCATGGGAATGCTGCGAATGCCCAGTTGCCCGGCGAGCTGCTGGTTCTCATCTGTGTTCACCTTGCCCACCTGCAACTGCGTGCCGCGCTCGCTCGCAAAGCGATCGAGCACGGGCGCCATGGCGCGACACGGGCCGCACCACTCTGCCCAGAAGTCCACGAGAACCGGCAAGTCGCTGCGGCCCGTGTGTGCCTGGAAGGCTTCGGTGTCGAGTGCGACCGGATGGCCGGTAATGATGGCGGACTTGCACCGGGCACAGGCGGGGTTGTCCCCGAGGCGCGCCTCAGGCACGCGAACCAGCGTGTGGCAATGGGGGCAGGCGACGACGACGGTGCCCGGCTGTGTGGCGGCGGAGTGCATAATTGGCCTCGGGGCTGCGGTCAGGTCAGCATTCGGCAGCGGTGCGATAGCTGCGAACTGGGGACGGCCTCGATGAGTTCAAGCTCAGCGGTGCTTTTTCGGCCTTGCCAACACCGCCACCGACCCCATCTGGAGGCGCATGGAATACCGGGACTACTACGAGACACTCAATGTGCCGCGGACCGCATCCGCGGACGACATCAAGAAGTCGTATCGCCGCCTCGCCCGAAAGTTTCACCCGGACGTCAGCAAGGAGAAGGACGCCGAGGCGAAATTCAAGCAGGTGCAGGAGGCCTACGAGGTCCTCAAGGATCCGGAGAAACGCGCCGCCTACGACCAGCTCGGCAGCAACTGGAAAGCGGGACAGGAATTCCGCCCGCCGCCGGACTTTGGCGGTGGCTTCGAATACCGCGGCCCGCCGCCCGGTGGCGCGGGCGGCTACGACAGCTTCAGCGATTTCTTCTCCTCGCTGTTCGGCGGGGCAGCCGGCGGCGGCAGCCCGTTCGGCGACGCGGCCTATGGCATGGGCGGTGGCGGGCGGCGTCGCGCGCGGCCCAGTCGTGGGCGCGATCACCACGCACGCATCGACATCGAGCTGGAAGAAGCCTTTCGCGGCGGCACGCGCATGTTCGAGTTGCAGCGGCCGCAGATTGATGAGGACGGCATGCTTCGCAATCGCAAGCACACCGTGAAGGTGGCCATCCCGCCGGGCATCACGCAGGGCCAGCAGCTGCGGCTCGCCGGGCAGGGCGAGGAGTCACCGGGCGGCGGCGGGTCGGGCGATCTGTTCCTGGAAGTGCACATCCGCCCACACAAGCAGTTCGAGGTGGACGGGCGCAATGTCACCGTCACGTTGCCTCTGGCTCCGTGGGAAGCGGCGCTCGGCGCCACGGTGGCGGTGCCGACGCTGGGGGGCGAGGTGGAGATGCGCATTCCGGCCGGCGCGCAGTCCGGCCAGAAGCTGCGGCTGCGGGGCCGCGGCCTGCCGGGCAAACCACCGGGAGATCAGTTCGTGCAGCTCAAAGTAGTGCTACCGCCGGCGGATCTGCCGAAGGCGCGCGCGCTCTACGAGCAGATGCAGCGGGAGATTCCGTTCGACGCACGCGCCGCGGCGCGTTCTGCCTCACGCGAGTCGGACGTTACTTAGCGTCTCTGCATAGAGATTCTGGCTTCGATTCAGGATTCCGAGATGTGAGGCCAGCGGGGGCCGACGTCAGCCGAAGGTCGCGCCGCCTTCGCGCAGATAGGTTTCCTCTTCCGCCGTGCTCGGCCGACCGAGCAGGGTATTGCGGTGAGGAAAGCGGCCGAACTGGCGGATCACTTCGCGATGGCGTTCGGCGAAGTCCAGGCAGTCCTTGAACACGGCGCGAATCTCGTCCGGGGCCTCGGAGAGCAGGCGCTTGTAGGCGGATACGGATTCTTCCTGCACCTCGAGCGACTCGGCGTGCTGGAGCGGCATGTAGAAGAAGATGCGCTCGGCCAGGTTCAGCGCCGCGTCTGCCACGGATTGCATGCCGGTCAGCGCGAGCTGCAGTGCCTGCTCGTCGCCCGCGAATGCGCGGGCCGTGCCGCGGTGGATGTTCCGCGGGAACTGATCGAGCAGCAGGATCAGGCTGAGCCTGCGGCGTGGCCCGTCGGCCCACTGGGCCAGCTCACCGTTGATCGCGCGCTCCACCAGCGGCTCGAAGCGTGAGCGCAGGGCGTCGTCCACGCTTCGTCGCAGCTCCGGCGAGCCACCGCCGAACCACAGCTCCATGCGTCGAGGCAGCTGGTCCGGCGCGAGCGGGGTCTTGCCGAACCAGAACTCGCGCACCTTTTTCGCTTCATCCATCGCGGGGAGCATATCAGCCGGGGGTTCGGGCTCGAGTCGACCCCACCGGCCAGCGCGGTGGAAGCTTGCGGTGAGGCGCCAGGGTAATGGCGCCTTGATTCGTGCGGCCTGGACCCCACACCTCCTCATCCCATGATTCTCGAAGATCATGACAGCGTCGCCGGTGAAAGCCCGGCAAGCGATTCGGCGCCGCCGCCGCCGGGCGAGAGCGGCGCGCTCGATGCGTACTCAGCCGCCGTCGTGGGCGCGGTCGAAGCAGTCGGCCCGGCAGTAGTCAGCGTCTACGTGGGCGGCTCTGCGGACGATGCCGCCCGCGCGCGGGGCGGCGCCGGGTCCGGCGTGGTGGTTACGCCAGATGGGTACATCCTCACCAACGAGCACGTGGTCCAGCGCACGCAGTCCGCACGCGTGGCGTTCGTCGAGGGGCGCAGCGTGGTGGCGGAAGTTGTCGGGCGCGACCCGGCCACCGATCTCGCCGTGCTTCGCGCAAGCACCGCCGGCCTGCCGCATGCGCAATTGCTGGGCTCGGCGCCGCGTGTGGGCCAACTCGTCGTCGCGGTGGGCAACCCGCTGGGCTTCGAGTCCACGGTTTCCGCCGGCGTGGTGAGCGCGCTGGGCCGCTCGCTTCGCAGCCGTCACGGGCGGCTCATCGAAGGCATCGTGCAACACACGGCCGCGCTGAATCCTGGCAACTCCGGCGGCCCGCTCGTGGATGCGCGGGGCGGTGTCGTGGGCATCAACACAGCGATCATCGCGCAGGCACAGGGCATCGGCTTCGCCGTGCCCTCGGCCACGGCTCAGTGGGTGCTCGCGGAGATTCTCACGCAGGGGCGCGTGCGACGTGCCTACCTCGGCATCTCCGGGCGGGACCGTCCGCTCGACCGGCGCCTGGTGCGTGCGCTCGGGCTGCCGTTGATGCGCGCGGTGGAAGTGATGTCGCGGGATGCGCAAGGGCCGGCGGTGCAGTCGGACCTGCGGCCGGGCGATCTCGTGGTGGCGGTGAACGACGTGCCTGTCGATGGTATCGACGCGCTGTACCGGCACGTGAGCCGCTGGCCCCTCGGCGCCGCGCTCGCCCTCACTGTCGTTCGCCGCACGCAGAGCCTGAAGATCGAGATCACGCCCGGCGAGCTGGCCTGAAGCGCGCGTTCGCGGCGAGGCTTGCGCGCATAAAAAAGGGGCTGTCCGAAGACAGCCCCTTTGCACAATCGAGCCGGGATGGAGTCGTACCCCTTGCGCCTGTCAGCTTCGAATTCGTTTCAGCGCACCCGGTTTCACTCGCACAGGCCTTCCATATAGCTCTGCGCCACCGGTGAGAGCCGCTTGCGAGCCAGCGCGCGCGCCTTCGGCGCATCGACGATGTACTCCAGCGGGCCGGAGACCAGCATCTGGCGGATGCCCGGATCTTTCGCGGACGCTCGCGCCATCTTGTTCAGGACGGTGAAGCCGCGGTTGATCTTGTTACGGGGAGCCCGGTGCTTTTCGATGGCACGGGCGAGGTACTGGCCGAAGCGGGCGTAGAGGAAGTAGTCGTCTTCCCCAACCTGGAAACGGGCTTCGGCAAAAAAGTCGGGGAAGTTCTTCTCCAGATACTCGTTGAGCTTCTGAAGACGGGGCCCAGGGTCGTCGATTGCGCCTTTGGGATTCTTCATCTTGGCGTGCCACACCTCCAACGGGTCCGGACTACCATTTCTGGACGTCACGAGCGGTACCACACCTCGCAACGCGGCGCGGATGTTGGGCTACGTCGCCCATCGATGCAATAGGCGCGATGAGAATTTTGCGAGTCGACGCAAACTTTTTTTCGCGCGCGCGGAGTCGCTCACGTCGCAGCGTTGGGAGCGTTCGCTCGACGAGCGCTCCATCACCGGTTGGAAAGTGGTGCGCCGCTGTTCCACGCGACGCTCGCGTCGGAGGCGAGCGTTGCGAGCGTCGGCCACGACGAAACGTTTCCACCTGGCCACTCGTGGGTGGAAACACTGAGATTCCCGGGGTGCGGCGAGTGTCGGAGCAGAGCGACGACGCTCAGCACCAGCTGCGGTCGCGGGCGGAACACGCGCGCCACCCACTCGCTCGTCGTCGGCACGCTCGCTCGCCACTCGCCCAGCTCTACCGTGAACGTGCACTGGCGCACAGTGGCGAGCAGCGGCTGGCCGAGCGCTTTTGTGAACGACTCCTTCAGCGTCCAGAGAATGTAAAACCGCTCGGCGCGCTCGGCCGGCGGCAGCGCTTCGAGCGCGGCGTGCTCCGCTTCGGCGAAGGCGAAGCGTGAGAGGCGGAGGAAGTCACGCTCCCTGACAGTCTCCAGGTCGACGCCGACGCAGGCCGCGGCTTCGCTCACTGCCACGGCGGCATGTGAAGCGGCATGGCTGAGGCTCACCGCACGCTCATCGGCCGACGCGAAGTCCGCGGCGTTGGCGCCGAAGCCGAGCGCTCTCGCCAGCAGCGCACGGCTCACTTCCCATTCCTGCAGGCGGCGCGGGCTGCTCAGCTCTTGCCATCGAGCCAGATCGGCTGCCGATTGCGCT
Organism: uncultured Gammaproteobacteria bacterium; assembly: GCA_963837755.1. GTDB lineage: Bacteria > Pseudomonadota > Gammaproteobacteria > Steroidobacterales > Steroidobacteraceae > JADGHX01. The sequence goes on from CAWIOP010000001.1 coordinate 1,116,160, forward strand.
AAAGGATTAAAGAGAGCCCGGGCCTCCACGCCCGCGAGCCAGACGGCGAGTGCCGGGTTCGTGGTGGTCGCGCGCGGGGGCACTCGGTTCGGACACATGCGAGCGATTATGCTTCGGGCGCAAGGCAGGGGGTTTCCCGGAACGATGATCAGCAGGATTTCCTATTACTGGCGGTTGTTCGCCACCGGCCTGTGCTTCACGGTGTTCGGGCTGTCGGCGGTGGTGTGCGGGCTGCTGGTGTTTCCGCTCATGCGGCTGCTGCCGGGCGCGGCCGGGGCCCATCGGCGACGCGTGCGCGCCACGTTTCGGGCGTACATGCGCTCGTTCGTCGGCCTCATGAGTGCCGTCGGCGTGCTCACCTACGACTTCAAAGGCGCCGGGCGCCTCGGCCGTCCGGGCCAGATCATCCTGGCGAACCACCCCTCACTCATCGACGTGGTGTTCCTGATCGGTTTCACGCCGCAGGCGATGTGCATTGTCAAAGAGGCGTTGTTCCGCAATCCGTTCACACGCTGGCCGGTGGCGGCGGCCGGCTACGTGAGCAACACCTCGACCATGACGATGGTCGAGCGAGCTTCGCAGGCCCTTCAGGAAGGCCAAAATGTAATAGTATTCCCTGAAGGGACGCGCACGACGCCTGGGCAAGCACTGCAGTTTCATCGGGGCGCCGCGAGCATCGCGGTGAGAGCGGCCACGGTCGTCACCCCGGTCTTCATCCGATGCGAGCCGACGACGCTGGCCAAGAATATGCCGTGGCATCGAATCCCGGCCCGCCGGGCGCGGTTCTCGTTCCGGGTGGGCACGGACATCGATCCGGCCCCGTTCCGCTCGGCGCCGGCACCGCTTGCCTCGCGCGCGTTCAACGAGCACCTGCTGAAGGTGTTCGCGGAAGAGCTCAAGGCAGGCGAGCTTGCGGCCGATGAATTGAAGGCCGGCCCCATGCAGGCCGGCACGTTGAAGTCCGGCCCCGGGCCGGTGAGTTGAGTCCGGCCGGAAGGCCGGCAAGTGGGTAAGGGTGGTCTACGCCAGGCGCCACGCCTGAGCGTGACGAGACAGACATGCGGCGCGCTGTACGCGCCCGACGGATCGATGGATGTTGAGCTCCGAACAAATACTCGAGTTGTTGCGCTCGTCTTTCGCCGAGCTGTTCGAGATCGACCCCGCGCGGGTCGTCTGCGATGCCCGCCTGGGCGAAGACCTGGAGATCGACAGCATCGACGCTGTCGACCTCATCGAACGTGTCCGCCGCGTCATCGGCCGCAAGGTGAGCCCGGAAGATTTCCGCTCCGTGCGCACGGTCGGCGATCTCGTGCAGGCCATCGAGCGGCTCCAGAAGGGCTGAGCTCGGCGTGGGCTCGTCTGCGGCCTTCGCGCCGTGCGCGGTCATTCCCGTCTACAACCACGAGCGCGCGGTCGGTCGCGTGGTCGAGGCCGTGCGGGCGGCCGGCCTTCCCTGCGTGCTGGTAGACGATGCTTCCGCGCCGGAATGCGCGGGCGAGCTCGACCGGCTCGCCACGCTGGGGCCTGACGTGTCGCTGGTGCGTCTACCTCAGAACCTCGGCAAGGGCGGCGCCGTCACGGCCGGCCTGCGGGCCGCGCAGAAGCTCCGCTTTACGCATGCGCTGCAGATCGACGCGGATGGCCAGCATGCGCTCGCAGACGTGCCGCGTTTTCTGAGCGAAGCGCGCCTTCATCCGGGGTCAATGGTGTGCGGCAGGCCGGTGTTCGACGCGGCCATGCCCAAGGGCCGTTTCTACGGGCGCTACCTCACGCACGTATTCGTGTGGCTCAACACGCTTTCGTTCGAAATACCGGACTCCATGTGCGGATTCCGCGTTTACCCGCTCGCACCGGTGCTGGCGTTGCTGAATAGCGCCCGCCTCGGCTCGCGCATGGATTTCGATGTGGAAGTGCTGGTGCGCCTGCATTGGCGCTGCCAGCCAATGCGCTGGCTCGACACCCGCGTGTCGTATCCCATGGATGGCGTCTCGCACTTCCGCATGGTTTGGGACAACGTGCTCATGGTGCGCCTGCAGTTGAAGCTGCTCGCCGGAATGCTCATGAGACTGCCGCTGCTGTTGTGGCGGAAGGTGTCGTGAGCGTGCCCGGCGTACCGGTGCCCGGCGCGTCGGCGTCGAAGGCGCGCGCGCCGGGCGTGCCCAATGTCGTGGTGCCGAGAGCGGCAGGGTGGGCTGGCACTCGGGAGCGCGGCGCGTTTTTCATGATGCGGCTCACATTGCTGGGCCTGCGCGTGCTCGGGCGGCCGGTGATGCTGCCCATCGTGCATCTGGTGGCGCTCTACTTCTTTCTCTTCGGCCGCGGCGGTCGCGAGGCCTCGCTCGATTACCTGCGTCGCGTGCAGGCAGCCATGCCGGCGGCCGGCTTGAAGCCCACGTGGCGGCATGCTTACCGGCACTTCCGTTCGTTCGGCACGGCGATCCTCGACAAGATCGACACCTGGTCCGGCCGAATGAAGTACCAGGACGTCACCTTCGCCCAGCGGGAGAGCATGACGCGAGCCGCCCAGCAGCCGCGCGGCATCGTGGTGTTCGGCTCGCATCTGGGCAACCTCGAGATTCTGCGGGCACTGGGCACGCTCGGTTCGCGCGTGAAGCTGAACGTGCTCGTGCACACCAGGCATGCGGACTACTTCAATCGCATCATGCGGCTGGCCGGCGCCACAGACGTGGAGCTGGTGCAGGTCACCGCGCTCGACCCCACCACGGCCTTCGCGCTTCGCGAACGCGTAGATCGCGGCGAGTGGGTCGTCATCACCGGTGACCGCGTGCCTGTGCATGGCGGCCGTACGGTCGACGTGAGCTTCCTGGGCGGCAAGGCGCCGCTGCCAATCGGCCCTTACATCATCGCCGGGCTGCTTCAGTGCCCGGTGCACCTGCTCTTCTGCCTGCGGCAAGAGGGGCGCAATCACGTGTACTTCGAGCCGTTCGCAGAGCGAATCGAGTGGACTCGCCCGACGCGCGACGCGGTGCTGGCAGAGCACGCCCAACGCTACGCCACGCGCCTGGAGCACTACGTGCGCATGGCGCCGCTTCAGTGGTTCAACTTCTATCCCTTCTGGCGGCACTGAATGCGCAGGCAGGGGGCCATCGCCGCGACGCTCGAAGTGCAGGTGGCGGTGGATCACGAAACAGGCACACTGCAGCTCACGTCGCCGGCGTGTCTCGCCGATCGCGTTCGGGCTGCTCTCAGTGAGGCGAAATGACTATAGAGCGAAGACAGGTGGTGATTATCGGCGCGGGCCCGTCAGGCTCCATCGCCGCGGCGTTGCTGAAGCGGCGTGGGCGCGACGTGCTGGTGCTGGAGCGGCAGAAGTTTCCGCGCTTCTCCATCGGCGAGAGCCTGCTCGTGCATTGCCTGGACTTCGTCGAGGAAGCGGGCATGCTCGAAGCGGTGGAAGCAGCCGGCTTCCAGCACAAGAACGGCGCCGCGTTCGCCCGCAACGGCGAATACGCGGACTACGACTTCGGCGACCGCTTCACGCCCGGCCGGCCCTCCACCTTCCAGGTGCAGCGGGCGCAGTTCGACAAGATTCTCGCGGATGAGGCGCAGAAGCAGGGCGTGGAGATCCGCTACGAGGTGGAGATCACCGGCGTGAGCGAGCCCACCGCGGCGGGCACTCGCACCGTGACCGCGCGTTCCGTGAATGGCGGTGACACGCGCACCATCGAGGCGGATTTCATCCTGGACGCGAGCGGCTTCGGGCGCACGCTGCCGAAACTGTTGAGCTGGGAGACGCCGTCGGAATTTCCCACGCGGCAGGCCATCTTCACGCACGTGGCAGACCACATTCCGGAAGGCGATTTCGACCGCAACAAGATCCGCGTCACCGTGCATCCCGAGCACACGGACGTGTGGTTCTGGCTCATTCCGTTTTCGGGCGGGCGTACGTCGCTCGGCGTGGTGGCGGCGAAAGAGTTTCTGGATCGCTACCCCGGGCCGCCCGACCAGAAACTGCGCACGCTGGTGGCGGAAGATCGCGGGCTTGCTTCATTGCTTGCCGATGCGCAGTGGGACACGCCGGTGCGCGAGCTGCACGGCTATTCCGCGAACGTGAAATCGATGTTCGGGCCGGGGTTCGCGCTGCTGGGGAACGCGGCGGAGTTTCTCGACCCGGTGTTCTCGTCTGGCGTAACCATCGCCATGCGGTCTGCGAGCATGGCCGCGGCGGTGCTGCACAGGCAGCTTGCGGGCGAGGCTGTCGACTGGAAGCGCGAGTTTGAAGATCCGCTGCGCAAGGGCGTGGATTGCTTCCGCGCGTATGTGGAGGCCTGGTACGACGGGCGCTTCCAGTCCATCGTGTTTCACAAGGGGCAGACGCCGGAGATTCGCCGAATGATTTCATCGGTGCTGGCGGGCTATGCGTGGGATGAGCGCAATCCGTTCGTCTCGGATCCGCAGCGGCGGCTCAACAGCATCGTTGCGTGGGTGGGCCGATGAGCGAAGGGGCGGGCGCTGGTGGCGCTGACACTGGCGGCAGCGCAGCGGGCAAGACCGTGCTGGTTACGGGCTCCAGCCGTGGCATCGGGCGCGCCATTGCGTTGCGCCTGGCGCGCGATGGCTTCGATGTCGTCGTTCATTGCCGGTCGCGGCGAGCGGAAGCAGATGCGGTTGCGGCAGAGATTGCCGCGTTGGGGCGCAAGGCCCGCGTGCTCCAGTTCGACGTAGTAGATCGTGCGCTGTGTGCCGAACTGCTCACGGGCGATGTTGAAGCGAACGGTGCGTACTACGGGGTAGTCTGCAACGCCGGGCTCGCATACGACACCGCGTTCCCCGCGATGACGGGGGAGCAGTGGGATAGCGTGATCCGCAGCAATCTCGATGCGTTCTACAACGTGCTTCAGCCGGTCATCATGCCCATGGTGAGGCGGCGCGCGGCGGGGCGCATCGTCACGCTGTCTTCCGTGTCGGGGCTCGTTGGCAATCGCGGGCAGGTGAATTACAGCGCGGCGAAGGCCGGCATCATCGGCGCCACCAAGGCCCTCGCCATCGAGCTCGCCAAGCGGCACATCACGGTGAACTGCGTCGCGCCGGGGCTCATCGACACCGACATGGTGAGTGAGCACGTTCCCCAGGAAGAGATTCTCAAGATGATCCCGATGCAGCGGAGCGGGACGGCGCAAGAAGTCGCCGGCGCAGTTTCGTTTCTGATGTCTGCCGACGCGGCGTATGTCACGCGGCAGGTGCTCGCTGTTAATGGCGGCCTTTGTTGAAGATGAGCGGAGTAAGGGTATCGAGGCGAAGGCGCACTCGAAGAGAGGCTTGGCGGGGACCGGCCGTAAGACCGGTCCATCGGGGCCTTGGGAAAAAGCATCCCTGCTTTTTCACATCCCCGCCAAGCCTCTCTTCGAGCACGCCTTCGCTTGAGTGCGTCGTTTCGTTTGGTGAGGTCGCATGAAGCGCGTTGTTGTCACGGGAATGGCCGGCGTTACGGCGCTCGGGACGAGCTGGCCGCGGATTCTCGAAGGGTTGCGCGCGCGTAAGAACGTGACGCGGCGGATCGCGGAGTGGGAGCGGTACACCGATCTGGGCACGAAGCTCGCGGCGCCGGTGGACACTTTCAAGCCACCGGATCATTGGACTCGCAAGCAGTTGCGCGGCATGGGGCGCGTTTCGCAGCTCGCCGTGCGGGCCGCTGAAATGGCGCTGGAGGGGGCGGGGCTGCTCGGCGATCCGCTGCTGAAGGGCGGGCGCGTTGGGGTCGCCTGCGGGTCGTGTATCGGGAGCACGCCCGACATCAAGGATTTCGCCATCATGTTGTTGACCGGCAGCTCGCCGGGGCTCAGCGCCAACTCCTACGTGAGGATGATGCCGCACACCGCCGCGGCGAACGTTGGCATCTTCTTCGGCTTGAAGGGTCGCATCATTCCGACGTCGAGCGCATGCACATCGGGCAGCCAGGCCATTGGGTATGCGTACGAGGCCATCAAGCATGGGCAGCAGACGGTGATGATCGCGGGCGGGGCGGAAGAGCTGTGCCCCAGCGAGGCGATCGCGTTCGACATGCTGTATGCCACGAGCCGGAAGAACGAGTCGCCGTCGGGCACGCCACGGCCGTACGACCGCGATCGGGACGGGCTCGTCGTCGGCGAAGGCTCGGGGGCGATCATTCTCGAAGAGCTGGAGCATGCGCGTGCGCGCGGAGCGACGATTCACGCCGAGATCACCGGGTTTGCCACCAACTCCGACGGCGTGCATGCGACCAGGCCGGAAGAGGAAACGATGCGCGTGGTGATGGAGCTGGCGCTGCACGGCGCAGGGCTCGCGCCGCAGGCCATCGGCTACATCAACGGCCACGGCACGGGGACGGAGCAGGGAGACATCGCGGAGTCGCGCGCCACCGCGGCGGTGTTCGGCTCGCACGCGCCGATGAGCACGCAGAAGAGTTACCTCGGGCACACGCTCGGCGCGTGCGGCGCGCTGGAATCGTGGTTCAGCATCGAAATGATGAACCTCGGCTGGTTCGCACCCACCATCAACCTCGAGAATCTCGACCCCCGCTGCGGGGAGCTCGATTACATAGTTGGCGAAGGCCGCGCGCTCGACGTGGAGCACGTGGTGAGCAACAATTTCGCGTTCGGTGGCGTGAACACTTCGCTCGTGTTCAGCCGCTGGCGAGGGGACGGCGCTTGAAGCTACCGCTGCTTCGGTCCGCCAATCCAGAGCGGGCGGTGCTCTGGTCGCACGGACGCGTGCTGACGGCACACGAGCTCATGCGGAGGGTGGTCGCGGTGGCGCGCGAGCTGCCGGACGGGCGCAGCCTCATCAATCTCTGCGAGCACCGGGACACCTTCCTGATCGCGTGCTGTGCGGCGCTGGTGCGTGGGCATACGAACCTGCTGCCGCCGTCGCGCGCGGATGGCGTGGTCGAGGAAGTCGCCGCGATGAATGCCGGCAGCTATCGCTGCGATGACGCGTTTGTGCAGGCGGCGTGCGAGAAAGCTGCGAGAGATCGGGTCGCGGCGGGGGCTGCTGCGTCGGAGAAGTCTGTCGGCGGCAAGGCTGCGTTCGACGAGGCTCGTGCGCTGTCGGACGCCGCGTACTGCGCGTTTGAGTTGCCCGGCGACCATGTGGCTGTGAAAGCCTATACGTCGGGCAGCACCGGAACGCCGCAGGCCCACGCGAAGCCGTGGCGAAGTTTCTCGCGCAGCTCGGCGCTGAATGCCATGCGAATGCGCGAGTGCCTGGAGCCGTTGCATGGCTCTGCGCAGCCGTGGATCGTCGCGACGGTTCCGCCGCAGCACATGTATGGCCTCGAAACCTCCGTGCTGCTGGCGTTGCTCACCGATATGGCCGTGCATGCGGGGCGGCCGCTGTTCCCGGCCGACATCGCCGCGGCGCTCGAAGAAGTGCCGCAGCCACGCGTGCTCGTGACCACGCCGGTTCACATGCGGGCCATCGCGGCGTCCGGCCTGCGATTCCCGCGCGTGGCGTTGGTTCTGTCGGCCACGGCGCCGCTCGATGCGGCGCTGGCCAGGCAGATCGAAGACCAGCTCGATACGACGCTGCTGGAGATGTTCGGCTCCACGGAAACTTGTGTGATTGCCACGCGCCGCACGTCCAGCGAAACGTCGTGGCATCTGTATCCGGAAGTGCTGCTCGAGCCCGACGCGGAAGGCGTGAACGTGAACGCGCCGTGGTTCCCGGCGCGGATGCGCCTGCAGGATGTGATCGAGCGCCAGCCCGGCAACCGGTTCGTCGTGCGCGGGCGAAATGCCGACATGGTAGACGTTGCCGGCAAGCGCGCTTCGCTTGCGGACCTCACGCGGCGGCTGCTCGCCGTGCCCGGCGTGCAGGACGCCGTGGTCTTTCAGCCCGACTCCCCGGCAAGCGGCGCGGTTCGCAGAGTTGCCGCGCTCGTCGTCGCGCCAGAGCTCACACCCGAAGCCATCGTGGAACAGCTCGCGCACAGCGTGGATTCGGCGTTCATTCCGCGCCCGCTGGTGAAGGTGGCAGCGCTTCCTCGCAATGAGGTGGGCAAGTTGCCGCGGGAGAAGCTGATGGCCGCGTTGCGCGGCGAGAAGTGAGCGGCAGGCGCGCGCGAACCGCACGCGGTAATCACGTGCGCGCTGGGGCCACCGCATGGCCTTCGGCCCAATCGGCGGGCGATTGCTGAAGCTCACGCCCCCGGCGGCGTGACGGCTGCTCCTATCGTGGGTGACGGCTCGTGGAAGCGTTCGCTACACTCGCCCGCATGGAGTCCAAGATCGCCAAAAAAGCCGAGCGTGCACTGGTCGATGCCACGCAACGGCTGAGCCCCGAGGAGCGCGTAAACGCGTTCCTCGCGCACTGCCGGCTGGTGATGGATCTCTACGAAGCCGGCCAGAGAAGTCGCGCTCCTGCAAAGCCGCCGCAGCCGTGAGAACGCGCCGATCCGGTGAATCCGCGCTGCTACTTCTCGACGTCGTCGATCTGCTGGCTGCTCAGGGCATTGGATATGCGGTCATCGGTGCTCTTGCCGCCTCCGTCCACGGAGCAGTGCGGGCTAGCATCGCTGGATCGAGACCTGTTGCATCGGCTTGCGAAAAAATTCGGGCGTGACGCATCGGAAGCGCTGCATCGCCTCCTGACGAGTTGATCTGCCGCCGCCCGGGCTTTTCAGCTTTCGCCGTGCAGGCAATCGATCTCAACGAGCAGCTCCGCCCGGCAGACATCGGCGTGGAGCACGATGTATTGCGTCTTCGGGGGCACGCGCTCACGCAGGAATGAGGCCACCTCGGGCAACAGCGACTCATCGCGCAGATAGATCTTCAGCAGCGACTGCGGCCCCAGCCGCGTGGTGATGCCGGGCGCGGCTCCGGCCGCGCGCTGAAGCACGTTGGCGAGGTTCGTGAACGTCTCGTCCAGCTGGGCGCGCACGTCCCCGCGATGCCGGGACGCGTGCCCGACGATGCTCGCCGTGCCCGAGATCATCAGCAGCCGATCCGACGCGAGCATGGCGCGCGAGAAGCTCGGCGGCGTGGGCCCGTACTCTCGCGGGTAGCGGTAAGCGCTGATCTGCCGCGGGTTTTCCAGCGGCACGCCCGGCGCGCGTCCAGCGAGCCAGTACACCTGCAGCGTGGGGTCTGCGTCGCGGCGGCCAATGCAGGTGGCGGCGGGGAAGCGATCTTCACGCAAAGAGTTCGCCGCACGCAGCCCGGCCGCGCGCCCCGTGCAGAACAGCTTGTAGCGCTCGTTGTCGCCATCGCCCTGGTTGATGCCGTCGAGGTAATTCCAGATGCGCAGCATGTTCGGGTGTCGGCCGCCGGCCAGGAAGCGGCTCAGCGCGGCGTAGGCCGCCTCGGCCGCGCCGGCGACGCCGCCGTAACGCCGCTCATCCAGCTCGATGGCGCCGAGCATGTGATTGGGGTCGGCGGCGTAGCGCACGATGCCGTCGAACCCGATGCTCACCGGCCCGCTGGCGTGCCACACCTCGATGATGTCTACGCCCAGGAGGGGCTTGAGCCCCACGCGAACACAGCGCGGGTCGTTGTGGCGCAGGGGCGTGTCGCGAAACACCACGGCGCCGAGCACGTCGCGGGGCAGTGGGGCATCCGCATTGAAGGGCCGATATTCGATGCGCGGCGTGGGCGCCGAGCGAAGGGCGGTGGCGACGTCAGGCATGCGTTTTACGTGGCCTCAGGCGCTGCGCGCGCCCGCATCCTGCCGGGTGGTGCCGCCCTCGAAGCTCATGGAGGGCAGCTGTCGCCGCTGCTTCCAGCTCGCGAGCGACTCGCGCCAGTGGGTTGTCCCCTTGCGGGCGAGCAGCGCCGCGACGGTCGAGCCGGCCGGCCCGCCGCCGACGACGAGAACGTCGCTGGACGTGTCGAGTGCGTTGATGGTGAGACCAGCCCCCGGGTGCCGATGAGAGAAATATACCTGTGTGATAGCATTTGCGCCCCTTAAGGTCTCCCCGGCGATTCGTTCCCGTTCACCCATGCCCGCCACGCAATCGCCTGCCGAGCGCGAGCTCGCCGAGCTGATCATCTCCGCAGTCAATCTCGAAGCCGTCGTCGCCGCCGACCTCGACCCCGAGGCGCCGCTGTTCGGTGCCGGCCTCGGGCTCGACTCCATCGACGCCCTCGAGCTCGCTCTGGAGATCTCCAGGCGATACGGCTTCCAGCTGCGCTCCGACGACGAAGAGAACCGCCGCATCTTCGCGTCGCTGCGCTCACTGTCGGACTACATCCAGAAAAACCGAACCACCTGATTTCGTCTTCTCTAAGGAGGGTCCCATGGCTCGCAGTCTCGCCGCTCTGTTGTTCGTTCCGCTCGCCTTCATGCTCATGGGCGCCCGCGTCGGCATCCTCGTCGACCCGGAGCCCATCTCGGTGCCCACCGGCATCGCCGCAAGCGAAGTCGCCAAGGCCATCAAGGTCGGCATCGTTCGCCGCGGCTGGGTGGTCTCGAAGGATGAGAACGGCCAGATCGATGCCGTGCTGAACGTTCGCACCCACACGGCGCGCGTCGCCATCCCGTACAACGCCAAAGAAGTGCGCATCAAGTACGTGTCGAGCGACAACCTCGACTACTCCGAGAAGAACGGCGAGCGCCACATCCACGGCAACTACATGAAGTGGGTGCGCAACATGCAGGCCGACATCCAGCGCGAGTTGCAGCTGCTCACCATCAAGTAGCGCGGGCTCACTTGACGGGCCGCATGCCCATGCGCGCTGATGCGCTTTCCATCGCGGCCTTCACCGCCTCGTGCGCCGCCGGTAGCGGGCGGCGCGCGATTCTCGATTCATTGCGCGCCCGGCGCAGCGGCCTCACCGCCAACGACTTCACGGAAAGCCCGCTCGATACGTTCATCGGGCGCGTGCCCGGCATCGAGTCGCAGCCGCTGCCGGCGGAGCTTGCGCACTGGGAGTGCCGGAACAACCGCCTCGCGTGGCACGGGCTGCAGCAGGATGGTTTCTTCAACGCCATGCGGGCGGCACGGGAAAAGTATGGGCCGGGCCGCATCGCGCTGGTGCTGGGCACTTCCACGTCGAGCATCGGCGCGACGGAAGAGGGTTATCGGCGTCTCGGGCCCGATGGCCAGTATCCCGAAGAGCTGCGGCGGCCCGCCGTGCACACCGTGCATTCGCTGGGCAGCTTCGTGCAGCAGGCGCTGGGGCTCACGGGCGTTTCGGTCACTGTGGCCACCGCGTGCTCGTCCAGTGCAAAGGTGTTCCCGCAGGCCGAGCGGCTGATTCGCCTCGGGCTGGCCAATGCCGCCGTCGTGGGAGGCGTGGATACGCTTTGCTACAGCGTGTTGTTCGGCTTCAACGCGCTCGAGCTCGTTTCAGCGGAGCCGTGCCGGCCGTTCGATCCGGCGCGCAAGGGCATCAGCCTCGGCGAGGCTGCAGGGTTCGCGCTGCTGGAGAAAACAGGTGCAGGCGAAGCTCGCGGGCCGCGCCTGCTCGGCTATGGCGAGTCGAGCGATGCGCATCACATGTCGTCGCCACATCCGCAAGGGCTGGGCGCGCGCCATGCCATCCAGGATGCGCTGACGCGCGCCGGCCTCGCGCCGCACGACATCGACTACATCAACCTGCACGGCACGGCGAGCCAGAAGAACGACGAGGTGGAAGCACGCATCGTCGCGGAGCTGTTTCCGCAAGCCACGCGCGCAAGCTCAACGAAGGGCTGGACGGGCCATGCGCTTGGAGCTGCGGGCATTCTCGAAGCGGTGATCTCGCTGCTGTCGCTGGAGCACGGCTTCACGCCCGGCACGCTGAACACGCGCGAGCTGGATGCGGCCTGCGGGCCGCAGATTCGCCTGGAGAACGGCGACGGCGCCGTGCGCAACGCCATGAGCAACTCGTTCGGCTTCGGCGGAAGCAACTGCGTGTTGCTGTTCGGCGGGGCGCGGCCGCACGCGCGTGCCAGCGTGAGCGGCGCATGAGCAACCGCCAGCACACACTCTATATAGAAGGCATCGGGTTCTGGGCCTCGCGGCTGCCGGGCTGGGAATCCGCGTGCAGCATCTTGCGCGGCGAAGCGCCGGCGCCTGCAACTGCCAAAACGCGGCCCGCGCCAGCGCTGCTGCCCCCAGCAGAGCGACGGCGCGCGCCGGATACCGTTGCCGTGTCGCTGGAAGTGGCGGCGCGTGCGTGCGAGATGGCTCGGCGCGACCCCAAATTGCTGCCAAGCGTGTTTGCCTCCACGCATGGCGACCTCGCCATCAGCGACGCCATCTGCGACACGCTCGCGAAGACGCCGTCGCTCACCTCGCCCACCAAGTTTCATAACTCCGTGCACAACGCAGCGGCGGGGTACTGGACAATCGCCACTGGCTGCCTGAAGCCCTACACCTCAGTGAGTGGCTACTACTACACGTTCGGCGAAGGGCTGCTGGAGGCGGCGTCGCAGGCATTGAGCGAAAACACGCCGGTGCTCTTGGTGGCATTCGATATCGAAGCTCGCGGACCGGTGGGCACCATGCAGCCGAGCCGCGGCGTGTTCGCGGGCGCGCTCGTGATTTCGCCGGAGGCGAGCGAACGTTGTGTCGCGCGGCTCGTGTTCGAAGTTCGTGAAGAGGCGCAGCTGCAACCAACGAGCGCTCGCGCGCAGAACGCCGCGCTGGTGGAAGGCAATGCCATGGCCAACGGGCTGCCGTTGTTCGAAGCGCTGGCAGATGGTGTGGAGCGCCACCTCGTGCAGGCGCTGGCTGCGCAGCTCGGTCTTCGCATGCATGTCACGCCGGCCGCGGCCGCGCACGGAATTCCGCAAGACCTCCAAGAGAGGGCGTAATGACAGTTTCTTCGAAGTCGCAGGCGGACATCGTAATCATGGGCGGCGGACTCGCGGGCCTCACCCTCGCCCTGCAGCTGCGGCAGCGGTTCGAGCGGCTCGACATCGTGGTGCTGGAGCGCCTGCGCCATCCGGTGCCCGAAGCCGCGCACAAGGTGGGCGAGTCGTCGGTGGAGATCGGCGCGCACTACTTCGACACCGTGCTCGGCCTCGAGGAGCATCTCACCAGCCATCAGCTCAAGAAGTTCGGCTTCCGCTTCTTCTTCTCGGAAGGCGCCGAGCGGATCGACCAGGTGACGGAGCTCGGCGCGAGCCGCTATCTGGCCACGCCGAGCTATCAGCTGGATCGCGGCATCTTCGAGAACTACCTGGCCGGGCACGCGAAGGCGCTCGGTGTGCGGTTCATCGATGGGGCGCGCGTCGTGGCCATCGTCATGGCGCACGAGCGCGCGAATGGCGAAAGCAACGCGGCGCCCGAGCCTCACGAAGTCACCTACGAGCGCGACGGCGTCGACCACGCCATCTGCAGCCGCTGGCTCGTGGATGCCTCCGGCCGCGCCGGGCTCATCAAGCGCAAGCTCGATCTCGCGCAGCCGAACGAGCACGACGCCAACGCCATCTGGTTCCGCATCGATGCGCGCATCGACGTGGATGAGTGGTCCACGGATGAGCAGTGGCTCAACCGTTGCGACCCGCCCTATCGCTGGCTCTCCACCATCCACCTGTGCGGCGAAGGCTACTGGGCCTGGCTCATTCCGCTGTCGTCCGGCTCACACTCGGTGGGCATCGTGGCGGATGCCAACATCCACCCGCTCAAGACGATGAACAGCTTCGAGCGCGCCATGGAGTGGTTCGCGAAATATCAGCCGCTGCTGGCGCGCGCGCTCCAGGACAAACGCCACCTGCTGCAGGATTTCGTGGCGCTCCGGCGCTTCTCCTACGGCTGCAAGCAGGTGTTCTCCGGCTCGCGCTGGGCGCTCACGGGGGAGGCGGGCGTGTTCCTCGACCCGTTCTATTCGCCGGGCAGCGATTTCATCGCCATCTCCAATACCTACATCACCGAGCTCATCGCGAAAGACCTCGCGAACGAGCCGTTCGCGCCCTATGCGCGGCTCTACGAGCAGTTCTATTTCTCGTTCTATCGCAGCACCCTCTCGCTCTACACCAACCAGTACGCCCTGTTCGGCGATCCGGAAGTGCTGCCGGTGAAGGTGATCTGGGACTACACCTATTACTGGGGCGTGCTCTGCCAGCTGTTCTTCCAGAACCGGCTCACCGATGTCACGGTGATGTCGCGCATGCGCGCGGAGCTGTCGCTGTGCATGGGGCTGAACGAGGCGCTGCAAAAGCTGATGCGCGAGTGGTCGCGGGTCAGCGCGAAGCGCAATGGCGCACTGATGCTCGACCAGGCGAGCCTCGACTGGTTCGCGCAGCTCAATCGCGGGTTACGGGACGAGCTGGATGAGGAGGGCTTCAAGGCGCGCCTGCGTCACACCACCGCGCAGCTGAAAGCGCTCGGCGCGGAGATCGCGCTTGCGGCGCTGGCGGATCATCCGCAGCTCGACGTGTCGGCAGTGCGCGAGCTGCTGGGGGAAGATCTTTCACGCCTCGCCGGGTCGATGCTGTTTCCGGCGAGCCAGCGCAGCAGGCCGGCGGCGGCATAGGCACGGACACTGGCGCCATGAATCGACGAGTCCCGGAAACCGAATCGCATCCGCGGCGCGCGGCGAGAATCGCACGATGAGCCATTCGCCCCTGCTGCTGCAGCTCGTGATCATCCTAGGCGCCGCGCGCCTGCTCGGGCTCGTGTTGCGCAACTTCGGGCAGCCGGCCGTCATCGGCGAGATGGCGGCGGGCATCGTGCTCGGGCCCATCGTGTTCGGCGCCGTGGCGCCGGAGCTCCATGCGCAGGTCTTCGAGCCGGCCTCGCGCGGCGCGCTGGAAGGGTTGTCGCAGCTCGGCCTCGTGCTGTTCATGTTCATCGTCGGGGCGGAGCTGCGCCTGCCCACCGGCGTGCGCTCGCAGATTGTCGCGGCGAGCTGGGTGGGCGTGCTGTCGGTGTTGTTGCCCATGGGGCTCGGCATCGCCATCGCATTTCCGCTCTATCCTGTCGTTTCGTTGCCGGGCGTTTCGTTCTGGCCGTTCGCGCTGTTCATGGCGGCCGCCATGTCCATCACCGCGTTTCCGGTCATGGCGCGCATTCTGAAAGACCGCGGCGAAACGCAGACAGCGATCGGCCGGCTTGCGCTCACGTCCGCCGCGGTGGCGGACGTCATGGCGTGGATCATGCTCGCGCTCGTCGTCGTGCTGGCGAGCAGCGCGCATGACTGGAACGCGTTCGTTCGCCAGATCGGCGGCGTGCTGCTGTTGACGGCGATGATCTTCGGCCTTTTCAGGCCGCTGATTGCGTGGCTGCTCTCGAAGTATGCGAGCGACGGCCGGCCGGCGGGCGCGCTGCTCGCGGCGTTGCTCATCGGCACGTTCGCCTGCGCCTACGGCACCGGCTATCTCGGGGTGCATCCAGTGTTCGGCGCGTTCCTGTTTGGCGCGTGCCTGCCGCGTGATGATCGCCTTCTGCACTTGCTCATCGAGCGCATCGAGCACGTGGCGGTCCTGGTGCTCATGCCGGTGTTCTTCGCGCTCGCGGGGCTCAACACCACGCCGGATGCATTCGTGGGCGCGGGGCTGGCCGGGCTCGGCCTGATTCTCGCGGCCGCCATCATCGGCAAGATCGCCGGCGCGGCCCTGGGCGCGCGCATTTCGGGCCAGCCGTGGCGCGAGTCGCTGGCGGTGGGCTCGCTCATGAACGCGCGCGGGCTCATGGAGCTCATCGTGATGAAGGTGGGCCTGGACATCGGCGTCATCGGCCAGGATCTCTTCACCATGCTGCTCGTGATGGCGATTCTCACAACCGTGATGACGAGCCCACTGCTCACGTTGTTCTCGCGGAGCCGGCGCGCCGCATTGGATTCAGAGCAGCCTGTGCCCTAGCCGCGCGCGATGATCGCGGCCCGGCCGGTCGCAAGGGTTTCGCCGCCGTGCTTCACTTCGAACGAGTATTGCCAGCTCCCCGCGCTTTCCAGCAGGCGTTGCGCGCTCACTTGAAGCTCGCCATTCAGCTGGTCGATGAAATCCACGTTCAGCTTCACGTCTCGCAGCGAGACCAGAAACCCGGGTTGCGCAACACGACCGTCGGCCTGCGCCGAGAGGCCGCCATGTACGGCCATCGCCTGCGCACCGTATTCGCACAGGTGAATGGCGCGCAGCCGCCCGCTGAGGCGCAGCGGGTTGTCGGCTGCACGGTGCGTGCTCGTCGCTAGCACGATGTGGTTCTTATCCCATTCGATCACGCGATCGAGCAGGCACATGGCGCCTTGATGCGGAATCAGCGCCGCGATGGTGTCACGCCCGAGCATGCGCACCTGCGCGCGTTGGCCGCGTGAGCAGCAACGCCAGCACGAAGTTAGTGACGACGCCGAGCGCTACCGTGAGCCCGATAGCCCGCAGCACCGGCATGCTCGAAAACGCGAGCAACACGAACACCATGAGCGTGGAGAGCGAGCACACGAGCACCGCGTGCAGCGTGCGACGCTGTTCCAGCGGGTCGTCTTCCACGCTCTCGAAGAACAGCGCGTAGTCGACGCCCAGGCCGGCGGCGAGCACGAGCGCGATGAGATGGAACAGGTTCAGCGAGATGCCCAGGCCCTGCAGCACGGCGAGGATCAGCAGCGTGGTCAAGGCCATGGGCGCGATGACGCGAAGCATGCGCCGCGGAGAGCGCAGCGCTGCGAAGACGGTGAGCGCCAGCAACACGGCGGCGATGGCGAGACTCCAGAGTATGTGCACGCGCTGGCGCGCGACGAGGTCTTCGGACGCCTGCTTGAGATCGAGCACCGTGATCGCGCCGCCGGAGTCGGCTGCGAGCTTCTCCAGCGCCGCCGGATTGCGAACGCCGCCCAGCGTAACGAGGCCCGACCACTGTTCGCCGTGATTCAAAAGCATGCCGTTCACACGTAACTCGAGCGGCGTGCCGGCGAGCGCGGCAGGCTTGAGAGGTGGCAGTGCGCGTGCCTTGCTCACGTCATCGAGAAAGGCGTTGAACAGCCCGGCTTTGAATGGCAGGCCCCTGAGCGCGTCGGAAAGCGAGCCCTGCAACACTGCACGGTCCGGCAACGCGGCCTGCCGCCGCATCTGAACCTGAACGCTGGGCAGATAGCGCGCGACATGATCGTAGTTCTCGATGTCGCCGTTCTTCACGAGCGTGTCGAGCTTCGTCCCCATCGACTCGACGCGCGCGAGCACTTCATCCGCGGAGCCGCCATCCACCACCAGCAGCCGGCGGATGTCCGCCGCCCCCAGCTCCTGTCGCAGCTTTGCATCCTGTAGCAACAGGGGCCTGGGCACTGGCGTGAGCTGGCCGAGGTCGTTCTCCCACATCGGCGTCTTGCCGAACGCGAGAATGGCAATGCAGGCGGCAACGACGATCACGCCCAGCCACGCCGGCCGTGGCAACGCCGCGATGGATGACCACACACGGCCGAGCCATTGAATCTGCCCGTAGTCGCGCGGCCTCAGCGGCATCAACGGCGGCAGCAGATAACGCGTGGTCAGGCCCGCAACCGCGAGCCCGGCGATGGTGAAACAAGCGAGCTGTGCGAGCCCCGAAACTCCGGAATAAAGAAATGAGAGATACGCAATGCACGTGCTGACGACGCCTGTGGCAAGCGTGGGCCACACGCTGCGTGCGGTTTGCAGCGGTGTCTTGCCCGGATGCTGATGGCTGAAGAGGTGCATCGGGTAGTCCTGCGCCACGCCGATGAGCGTGAAGCCGAACGCGAGCGTGATGCCGTGAATGGTGCCGAACATCGCGCTCACTGCGGCAAGGCCCGCTACACCTGCGCTCGCGATTGGCAGCGTGCCGAGAAAGACAACGAGCACACTGCGATACGCAATGAGCAGCAGAATGATCATGCCCACAGTGGCGATGGCGCCCAGCCACGTGGCCTCCGACTGCGTCTTGCCTTTCATGAGCACGGAGAACGCGCCCGGGCCACTCACCGTGAGGCGCACGGTGTGCTCGCCGAGCGTTTCCTCGAAGTGCTTCTGCAGTGCTGCTGAGGCTTTCTCCTGCCCGTCCGGATCGAACGCCGCCGCCTGGGTGGCGACGACGAGAATGGCGCTGTCGCCTTCGCTGTCGAACCACACGTCGTAGAGTTTCTGTGGCTGGCGCGCCGGCTGCCAGCTTTCCGCGAGCTTCAGCACTTCGAGCGTGGGGTCGCGAGGGATCAGCGGCTCGAGCACGCTGCCGGCGGGTGACGACAGGTCGTGCAGTCGCTCGGTGAGCTGGTCGCGCAGGAATGCGGTGTCCAGCTTTTCGGTATCGAGCGTCGACGAGAGCAGATAGCGATAGGGAAGGAGGCTCTCCGGAATCGCATCGAGCGACGTGGCGCCATTGGAGACGAGGCCGAATCGCGTGTCTTCGCGCAGCGCCTCGGCCAGGGCCTGCGAGCTTTCCGCGAGCACTTCCGGCTCAGCGCCATCCAGCGCGAGAAGCAGCAGGCGCGAAGCAGGGCTCTCGCCGATTTCCTCCAGCAGCAGCCGTTCGGTGCGCGTCTGCGGCGAGGGCATGAAAAGCCGCAGATCGCCGCTGATGATGAGCCGGGCCTGCACGTACCAGCCGAGCAGGGCGATGACGCCCAGCCACGCGGCCAGCAACCCAGCGCGCGCGCGGCGAGTCATGGGTGCACGACTCCATGCACGGTGCCGTCGCGCATTCAGGGCTTCGAGCTACAGAAGGTGCGCAGCCAGTCGCGCGCCAGCGGCTCAGGCAGCGTGGTTGCGGCCGCGGCGCCGACGAGCATGACGCTCGCCTCGTTGTCCGGCTGGGTGACGACGATGCAGCGAGGCTCGCGCTGCGCGCCCTGGATCACGATGTCGTGCACGTACTTGCCCATCTGGGTGGATTTCGGTGTGAGCGCCAGCCTCCACTGATCGGTTTCGCCGGAGACATCCAGATTGAAGTCTTTGTCGAGCGCGCTGCGCCCGCCGCCCAGCACGGCTGCAAACCCGCCGAGCATGCTGCGCAACTCTGGCGCGCGTTTGAGCGAGAAGCGGCGCGGGTTTTTCCCTTCGCGCTGCACGTTCACCGTCTCCCCCTGAATCTCAGTGCGCTCGCGAAAGGGCGCGCTCACCGCACGCACGAGCGTGCCGTCTTCGTGATACTCGAGCTGGCCCTTCACCACGATGGGCTGGTCCAGCAGCTTCGAATAGCGCACTTCCACGAACGGCGTCGTGGCCGGCGCCGGGTGCGCCAGGGCCTTCAGCAGCGTGTCCACATCAAGAGCGGCGAAGCAGATCGCTGGAGCCAGCGTCAGTACTGCGATCAGCATTTGACGCAGGGGCAGACACAACGGCATGCGCCGTGGCGCGCGCATCGACCCGCGCAATGGACGCAGTCGCGGGGTCCGGCACGTTGTTCCAGAAGTCATAGAAGTTGAACCAGTTGTAAGGCGCCAGGCGCGCATAGTGTGCCAGCCGGTCGGCATAACGCTGAAGAATCTCGGCGAGGCCTTCCGCGCGGCGATTGCGATCGATGGTGAGACTTTCCGCGAACCAGTCGAAGTGCAGGTCGTAGCGATTGCCGCCGCGATACAGCCCGAAAGCCAGCAGCACCGGCGTTTTCACCGCGGCCGCGAGCAGCCACGGCGACAGCGGAAACGGCGCGGGGTGGCCGAGGAAGCTCGCAAGCTGAGTTGCGTTGTTCGGCTGCCCGCGATCTGCCAGCAGCGCGACGATGGCGTTCTTGTCCAGTGCCTGCTTGATGGCAATGGCCGCGGCCGGCCCCGCCTCGCGCGCGTTGATGATGCTCGCCGCCAGCGCCGGGTTCAGCGCATTGAGAAACCGCGACAGCTTCTGGCTGTGCTCCACGTCGAGCACGATGCGCACCGACACTTCCGGCCGCTCCAGGCTCAACACGCGAAGCGCGTCGAAGCTGCCGAGGTGCGAGCCGATGAGCAGCACGCCCTTGCCGCCCTCGAGCGCACGATCGAGGTCCCGCAAGCCGCAGGTGCGAATGTCGAACCGTTTGAAGCGCTCGCTGAACAGGTACAGCCGGTCGAGAATCGTGCACGAGAAACAGTGAATGTGGCGAAACACGGCCCACCCCGAGACCGGCCGCCCAAGCACTCGTTCCAGATACAGCCGTGAAGAGCGCCTCTCCGGGCCGCGCCTCAGGAAGAAGTACAGAGCGGTTGGCCATATGAGCAGCCGCGCCACGCTGCGCCCGCAGCGCGTAGCGATTCCCACCATGATGCGCATCGTGAGCGGGTTGCCGATCTCCTCGCGCTGTTTCCACGCGGTGCTCACGTTGGCGCAACTTGCGCGAGCGCAAAGATGCCCTGCGCCACAATCTGCTCGCCACGCGCAACGCGAAAGCCGAGCGTCTCACCGCCGAGCTCCAGCGAAACTTCCGCGCTCACATCCGGCAACAGCGGCGAATGAAACTTCACCTGCTTCAGCCCGCGCACGCGCAGCGCCTGCCCACGCCAGCTCTCGCCGGCCTTCAACACGTGATCGAGCACCACCACACCCGGCACCACCGGCGTGCCGGGAAAATGCCCCGGCAGCGACGGATGATCCGCCGGCACGATGAAGGTGGAGCGATGTCGTTCAACCATGAACGTCAGGGCCGCGGCTCTTCGATCACACGCTGCCCCAGCACGCGCGGCCCGACGCTTCTGGCGCGCTTCAGGAAATCGAACAGGTTTCGATACGGCTGCTGCGGAAACTTGTGCTGCCGATAGGCGTATTCCGCCAGGAAGAACGCTCCGGCGATGAGGTAGTTCAGGAAGTTCGCAAACAGCGACCACACCTCAACGGGCACCGTCACGAACGGTTGCACGCCCATCATCAGCAGCACGCCATTGGGCGTAGCAAGCAGCGCGAGCGTGAGGTTGAGCAGAGCGAGGCAGATGAGAAACGCCGCCCAGGCCACCGTGACCCTGCGCGCATAACGCGCAATCTCATCGCTGATGCCATCCGGCTCATGCAAGAGACGCACGAGCCGCTCGATGAGCGGCACCTGCCCCGCCGCCAGCGTGTGCCCGAATATCCAGGCGACAAACAGATTGATGAACACCGGCGTCGCATACAACGGCAGCCAGGCCACATTCGCCCGCGCCAGCAGCCAAAGCCCCACGGCAACAACCGGCAACAGACACCAGGCCACCACACTCCGCGCCACCAATCGCGGCAGCAACGTCAGCGCGGCGAGCACAGACAGACTCGCAACGGTAACCGCAACACTGCGACTCACCACCGCCCAGTGCGCCATCACCGGATACGCAATCGCGAGCCCGACCATCAAACCCTTCACCGCCACCCCATCGCCCAACCGCCCGTGCGCGGCGGCGAAGTATGGCCCTTCACTCACCCAAATTTCACCGGCGCGCGGACAACCCTGCGGAGCCCATCGCAGTTCGCTGGCGTTCCCTGCCTTGGGCGGCCACGATACCTTCGAGCAGCCTGCGTTTCGGAAGCGGCCAGGTAGAGCCGCCCGACGCGGGCCAGCGCTTGCGACGCGCCTCCGGAGTCTTGGTCTCCGGAACGACGAACGAGGGGGCAAAGATGGCAGAAGCAACTTCGATGGCCGCGTCCGCAACGGCAGGCAATGGACTGGCGGGCCCAACCAGCACCCGCCGAGGCGCCACCCCGCTCGCCCAATTCGCCTGGGCCCTCTGCGACGGCGCCCGCAGCCCCTACAACGTGCTGGTGAACATCTTCGTCTTCTCCGCGTACTTCAGCACCGTAGTCATCCCCAACGGCGTCGAAGGCCAGACCCGCTGGAGCTTCGTCACCTCCATGGCGGCACTGATTGTGGCGCTCACCGCCCCCCTGCTGGGCGCCATCGCAGACGCCGGCGGCCGCCGCAAACCCTGGCTCGCCGTCACGTTCCTGCTCGGTGCCCCGAGCATGGCCCTGCTCTGGTACGCCACCCCCGGCATGACCCAGGGCCTCGGCTTCATCACCCTGGCCCTCATTGGCGGCTACCTGTTCTACGAGTACTCCGCGATCTTCCTCAACGCCATGCTGCCGAACGTCGCCTCCCCCGGCCGCATCGGCTTCCTCAGCGGCGCGGGCCTCGCGCTTGGCAACCTCTCGGGAATCATCCTGTTCTGCTTCTTCCTGTTCGCGTGGAGCTGGAACCCCGAGCCCCTGTTCGGCCTCGACGCCGCCGAGCACGAGCCCGAGCGCGCCGTCGGCATCCTCGCGGCCATCTGGGCCATCGTGTTCGGCCTGCCCCTGTTATTCATCACGCCGGACTCGCCGGGCACCTCGCGCACCATCCCGCAGGCCGTTTCGCATGGGGTGCGCAGCCTCATCGCCACGCTCACGAAGGTGCGCAGCTACAAGAACGTCGCCACGTTCCTGCTCGCGCGCGTGCTGTTCTATGAAGGCTTCATCGTGCTCATGTTGTTCACAGGCGTGTTCGCCGCCGGCATCCTCAAGTGGACGGCGACCATGCTCATCGTGGAAGGGCTCATCAACAGCGTGGTCGCCGCCATCGCCGGCCTCTTTGCGGGCTGGCTCGACACGCGCATCGGTTCGAAGCGCAGCACGATCTTCTTCGTGGCCGGCTGCCTCATCGCCAATCTGATTCTGTGCTCAGTGACGACGCAGATGGTGTTCTTCATCCCCATCGACGCCGCCGCGAGCGCCACCGGCGGGCTCTTCCCCACGCTGCCGGACAAGGTCTTCCTGGTCACACAGTGCTCCATCGCCTTCTTCGTGACCGGGGGCATGGTCACGGGCCGCGCGCTCATGGCCAAGATTGCTCCGCCTGCCATGCTCAACGAGTTCTTCGGCCTGTTCGCCATGTCGGGCACGGCCACCTCGTTCGTGGGGCCGACGGCCATCGGCATCCTCACCACCCTGTTCCACAACCAGCGCGCCGGCGTGGCCGTGGGCCTGTTTTTCCTGGCCGCGGGCCTCCTGATCATGCTCAAGGTGCGCGAGGAACCCACCCCCGGTTGACGCAGGCGCAGCCCTGGGCCGCTCCCGGCCAGATCGGTAGCGTTTGACCTTTCCTCAGCCATCGACCGCAGAGCGCCCCGCCATGGCGCAAGCGGCCAAAACGACCCCACGGGCGGATTGACCGCTCGCCCCGCCCCGGTATGATCAGGCGCATACAAGTGGTGTAGACCGGCGCATAACGCCCCCGGCTCGGCCTCGTGCCTCGAGCGTGTGTTAGCAGCGCCCTCCCTGGCGGCCGAACGGCGCGGGGTCTCCCCCTGAAGATTCTTTCCGACTTTGACCAAGCAGGCTGCCGGCAGAACCGGCGGCGCGGGACCCTGTCCGGGTCATTTGCGTCTATTGCGCCCTCGCTACGACGCAAATAACCCGGACAGGACCCAGCGGAGTACGCCCTCCGCTTTTTCAGACGGGGCACGATGATGAGTAACGCAGATACCGGACTCTTCAAGGAGTCATACGAAAGAGACAGTTGCGGGTTTGGCCTGATCGCCAACCTCGATGACCAGCCGAGCCGATGGCTGGTCGACACTGCCATTGTTTCCCTCAACCGTCTCACCCACCGTGGTGCCGTCGCCACGGATGGCAAAACCGGTGACGGTTGCGGCCTGCTGCTCAAACGTCCCGAGAAATTCCTGCGCGCCGTGGCGACGGAGGCGGGCATCGAGCTCGCCGAGAAATTCGCCGCCGGCCTCGTCTTCATGAGCCAGGATCCGTCGCGGCAGGCCGCCGCGCGCGCGGAAGTGTCCAAGCAGGTGGAAGGCGAAGAGCTGGAAGTGGCCGGCTGGCGCACGGTGCCCACCGACGCCGGCGCCTGCGGCAATGAGGCCCTGAAGACCCTGCCGCACATCGAGCAGGTGTTCGTGAACTGCCGCACGAGCGACCTCGACGAGGCCTCGTTCAACCGCAAGCTGTTCCTGGTGCGCCGCCGTTCCGAGAAGGCCCTCGAAGGCAAAGACCCGGTGTTCTACCTGCCGAGCCTCTCGGCCACCACGGTCGTCTACAAGGGCATGGTGATGCCCACGCACCTCACCGAATTCTTCCCGGACCTGAAAGATCCGCGCATGGAGTCTTCGGCGGTGGTGTTCCACCAGCGGTTCTCCACGAACACGCTGCCGCAGTGGCGCCTTGCGCATCCGTTCCGCTATCTCGCGCACAACGGCGAGATCAACACGGTTCAGGGCAACCGCAACTGGGCCGTGGCGCGTGGCCCGGTGTTCCGCTCGCCGGTGCTGCCGGACCTGTCGGACATCCAGCCCCTCGTGTCGCTCACGGGCTCGGACTCCCAGAGCCTCGACAACATGCTCGAGGTGCTGCTCATGGGCGGGCTCGACCCGCTGCATGCGATGCGCCTGCTGGTGCCGCCGGCCTGGCACGGCATCGACGCCATCGACCCCGACCTGCGAGCGTTCTACGAGTACTACACCACGCACATGGAGCCGTGGGACGGCCCCGCCGGCATCGTGCTCACCGACGGCCGCTACGCCGCGTGCACGCTCGACCGCAATGGCCTGCGCCCGGCGCGCTTCGTCATCACGAAGAACCGCACCTTCACGGTCGCGTCCGAGACCGGCGTGTGGGACTACGAGCCCGAAGACGTGGTGCGCAAGGGCAAGCTCGGGCCTGGCGACATGATCGCGCTCGACATGCAGACCGGTACGCTGCTCGAGTCGAAGGACATCGACAACATCCTCAAGTCGCGCTACCCGTACAAGGCGTGGCTCAAGAAGGGTGTGCGTTATCTCGAAACGGATCTCGTGGATCCGCGCCTCGCCGCGGAGCCCATGGACCGCGAGACGCTCACGCTCTACCAGAAGATGTTCAACGTCACCGCGGAAGAGCGGGACGAGATCATCCGCGTGCTCGCGGAAGACGAGAGCGAAGCCGTGGGCTCCATGGGCGACGACACGCCCATGCCGGTGCTGTCTCACAAGACGCGCCCGCTCTACGACTACTTCCGCCAGCAGTTCGCGCAGGTGACGAACCCGCCCATCGACCCGCTGCGCGAGTCCATCGTCATGTCGCTGCAGACGCAGATTGGCGCGGAAGCGAACATCTTCGTGCCGGGGCCGGAGCATGCGCGCCACGTGGCGCTCAGCTCGCCGATCCTGTCCCAGCGCAAGCTGCGGCAGATTCTCGGCCTCACGGAATTCGGCATCACCCACGAGTTCATCGACCTGCAGTACGCGCCTGAAGAAGGGCTGCACGCCGCCATCACCCGCATGTGCGAGCACGCGGAGCAGGCCGTGCGCGACGGTAAGCTCGTGCTGCTGCTGTCGGATCGCTACCTCGTTCAGGGCAAGATTCCCGCTCACGCGCTGCTCGTCACGGGCGCTGTTCACCAGCATCTCGTGCGCACGGGTCTGCGCTGCAAGTGCAATCTGCTCGTGGAGACGGGCACCGCGCGTGACCCGCACCACTTCGCGTGTCTCATCGGCTATGGCGCCACCGCCGTGTATCCCTACATGGCGTACCAGGTGCTGTTCGAGATGATGCGCAAGGGCCGCGTGAAGCTCGACTTCGCCACGCGCGTGGAGCTCGGCCGCAGCTACCGTGCGGGCATCCGCAAGGGGCTGTTCAAGATCATGTCGAAGATGGGCATCTCGACCATCGCGAGCTATCGCAGCTCGCAGCTGTTCGAGATCGTGGGTCTGCACGACACCGTGGTGAACACGTGCTTCACCGGCTCCGAGAGCCGCATCCAGGGCGCGGACTTCACCGACCTCGAAGACGACCAGAAGATTCTCGCCGCGCGCGCGTGGAATGCGCGTGAGCAGATCGAGCAGGGCGGCTTGCTCAAGTACATGCATGGTGGCGAGTACCACATGTACAACCCGGATGTCATTGCGCTGCTGCAGACGGCGGTGGTCACTGGTGACTACAACCACTACAAGGCCTACGCGGCGGCCGTGAACGAGCGGCCGGTGTCCACGTTCCGCGATCTTTTGAAGCTCAAGCTGAACGCGAAGCCGATTCCGGTTTCGGAAGTCGAGCCGGCGGATGTGATTCTCAAGCGGTTCGACAGCGCGGGCATGTCGCTGGGCGCGTTGTCGCCCGAGGCGCATGAGGCGCTGGCGATCGCGATGAACCGGCTCGGCGCGCGTTCCAACTCCGGCGAAGGCGGCGAAGACCCGTCGCGCTATGGCACGGAGAAGAACTCCAGGATCAAGCAGGTGGCCTCGGGCCGCTTCGGTGTGACGCCGGAGTACCTCATCAACGCCGAGGTGCTGCAGATCAAGGTGGCGCAGGGCGCCAAGCCCGGCGAAGGCGGGCAGCTGCCCGGCCACAAAGTGAACGAGATGATCGCGCGGCTGCGCTTTGCGCGGCCGGGCGTCGGCCTCATCTCGCCGCCGCCGCATCACGACATCTATTCGATCGAGGATCTGGCTCAGCTCATCTTCGACCTGAAGCAGGTCAATCCCGGCGCGTTGGTGTCGGTGAAGCTGGTGGCCGAGCCGGGCGTCGGCACGGTTGCGGCAGGTGTTGCGAAGGCTTACGCAGACCTCATCACCGTGTCGGGCCATGACGGCGGCACGGGCGCCAGCCCGCTGTCGTCCATCAAGTACGCCGGCACGCCGTGGGAGCTGGGTCTTGCGGAAACGCACCAGACCCTGCGCATGAACGACCTGCGTCATCGCGTGCGCCTGCAGACAGACGGCGGTCTCAAGACCGGGCTCGACGTCATCAAGGCCGCGATCATCGGCGCGGAGAGCTTCGGCTTCGGCACCGCGCCCATGGTGGCGCTGGGCTGCAAGTACCTGCGCATCTGCCATCTCAACAACTGCGCCACGGGGGTCGCGACCCAGCACAACGTGCTGCGGTCGAAGTACTTCATCGGCCTGCCGGAGATGGTCATCAACTACTTCCGCTTCGTGGCGGAAGAAGTGCGCGAGATTCTCGCGTCGCTAGGCGTGAGGTCGGTTGAGGAAATCATCGGCAGGACCGAGCTGCTGGAGATCATCGAGGGCACAACGTCGAAGCAGAAGAAGCTCGACCTGTCGCCGCTGCTGTCCACTGCGGGCCTCGCGGCGGATCGGCCGCAGTTCTGCGTGTCGCCCTCGAACGCTCCGTTCGACAAGGGTGAGCTCGCGGAGCGCATGGTCGCCGACATGAAGGCGGCCATCGAAGGCAAGACCGGCGGCGAGTGGAAGTATGACGTGCGCAACTCCAATCGCTCCATCGGCGCCCGCATCTCCGGCGAGATCGCGCGCAAGTGGGGCAACTACGGCATGTCGGAATCGCCACTCGTGGTGAAGCTCACCGGTAACGTGGGGCAGAGCTTCGGCGTGTGGAACGCCGGCGGCCTGCACATGTATCTCGAAGGCGATGCCAACGACTACGTCGGCAAGGGCATGGCCGCGGGCAAGCTGGTGCTGCGCCATCCGAAGGAGTCGCGCTTCGTCGGCAAAGACACGGTGATCATGGGCAACACGTGCCTCTACGGCGCGACGGGTGGCCAGATCTTCGCGGCCGGCATCGCGGGCGAGCGCTTCGCCGTGCGCAACTCGGGCGCCATCGCGGTAATCGAGGGCGCGGGTGACCACTGCTGCGAATACATGACGGGCGGCGTGGTCACGGTGCTCGGCCGCACGGGCCTCAACTTCGGTGCGGGCTTCACGGGCGGCTTCGCCTACGTGCTGGATCTCAACCGCGACTTCGTCGACCGCTACAACCACGAGCTCATCGACATCAGCCGCATCCAGCCGGAGTCGATGCAGAGCCACCTGCAGCACCTGGAGTCGCTCATCGAGCAGCACGTCGCGGAGACGGGCAGCGCGTGGGGTGAGGAGATCCTCAACGACTTCCGCACCTACATCGGCAAGTTCTGGGTGGTGAAGCCGAAGGCGGCATCCATCGACTCGCTGATGCAGAACCTGCGCCGGGCGGCGTGATGTCCGCGCAGAGCCCGGTTGCGCTCTCGTTCGGCGCGTCTCGCGCCGTTATCTGTACGGCGTCGCCCCTTGGGCGATCCCCGTTGAACCCTGCCCGCAGGGCATGAGTAGTACTTTCCATGGCTGACAAGAACCTGCAATTCCTGGAAATCCCACGCACCGACCCGGCGAAGGTGCCGGTGGAACAGCGCGTCACGGAGTTCAAAGAGATCTACGCGCAGTTCAACGCGGAGGGCGCCAGCCAGCAGGCGGGGCGTTGCCTCGCGTGCGGCAACCCGTTCTGTGAGTGGAAATGCCCGGTTCACAACTACATCCCGAACTGGCTGAAGCTGATTCAGGAAGGCAACCTGTTCGAAGCGGCGGAGCTGTCTCACAAGACGAATTCGCTGCCAGAGATGTGCGGGCGCATCTGCCCGCAGGACCGACTCTGCGAAGGCGCGTGCACTCTGAACGACGGCCTGGGCGCGGTCACCATCGGCTCCATCGAAAAATACATTACGGACGAAGCCTTCAGGCAAGGCTGGACGCCCGACATGTCGAACGTGAAGGCCACCGGCAAGCGTGTGGCCATCATCGGCGCGGGCCCCGCGGGCCTCGGCTGCGCGGACATCCTCACGCGCAACGGCGTGAAGCCCATTGTGTTCGACCGTTACGAGCGCATAGGCGGGTTGCTCACGTTCGGCATTCCGCCGTTCAAGCTCGAGAAGGAAGTGGTCGAGAAGCGGCGCGAAGTGATGGAAGGCATGGGCGTGGAGTTCCGCCTGGGCGTGGAGGTGGGCAAGGACATCTCCGTGGACCGGCTGCTCTCGGAGTACGACGCCGTGTTCATGGGCATGGGCACCTACCGCTATGTGAAGGGCGGTTTTCCGGGTGAAGACCTGCCGGGCGTATACGAAGCGCTGCCTTACCTCATCGCCAACATCAATCATGAGCTCGGGCTGCCGGGCAGCGCGGAGCAGTTCGTCAACCTGAAGGGCAAGCGCGTGGTGGTTCTGGGCGGTGGCGACACCGGCATGGACTGCAATCGCACGGCCATCCGCCAGGGCGCGGAGTCTGTGACGTGCACCTATCGCCGCGACGAGCAGAACATGCCGGGCTCGCGTCGCGACTACAAGAACAGCAAGGAAGAGGGCGTCGAGTTCATCTTCAACGCGCAGCCTGTCGAGCTCATCGGCACCGAGGCTGTGGAAGGCGTGAAGATCGTGCAGACGCGCCTCGGCAAGCCGGATGCGCGCGGCCGCCGCGTTCCCGAATCGATTCCGGACTCGGAGCAGGTCATTCCGGCGGACGCCGTGATCATTGCGTTCGGGTTCCTGCCGAGCCCGCCGCAGTGGTTCGACCAGCACCAGGTGCGCGTGCACCCGAACGGGCGCGTGCGCGTTTCCGCCTCGCAGGACACGCCGTTCCAGACGACCAACCCGAAGATCTTCGCGGGCGGCGACATGGTGCGCGGGTCAGACCTCGTGGTCACCGCAGTGTTCGAAGGCCGCGAAGCCGCCAGGGGCATCCTGAAATATCTCGACGTCGCCTGACGTCGAGGGCGCGCGGCAGTTATGCCGCGTGCACCTCGGACTTGCGTTTCACCGGCGCTCGTTGTGCCACGACTTCCAGCAGCAGATCTGCGTGCTCGAGCATTTCCGCTCTTACGGTGTGGCCCAGAGTGACAAGGTAAAGCTGTGCTCCCTCGCGTCGTGCAAACTTCATCGCCGGCACGAAGTCGCTGTCTCCCGCCACCAGTACGATGATGCCCGCGTGTCCTTTCATGGTCAGTGCGGCAATATCCAGGCCGATGCGCATGTCGACGCCCTTCTGTTGAATGTTGGCTTCGAGGTCGGCAGCGGCGAGCGTAACGGTTGGTTCGCGCTCGGGGAGCCGTCCTCGCCGGACTCTCCATCCTCGAAACACGAGTTCTCCGCGCCGCACTGATACATGCGGAAGCGTGCAGAGCTTGCTGAACAGCGCTCTGTTGGTTTGAGCCAGGGAAGTCGCGCCGAAATCGACGCGCCCGCCTTTCAACGGCCGCTTCGCGCTGCTTTCGAGCGGGGGTGCGTCGTACCAGTAGATCCGGTGCAGCACCATGCCTTCGAGCGCGGCATGCGCCTTGAGTCGATCGATAAAGACGGTGACTTGCGCCAGAGTCATTGGCTCCGCATGCGAGCCGAGCTTGCGCTTGATGAAGCCGCCGTCAATAAGCACGGCGTATTTCATGACTCGAAGTCGCCGGTCCGAAGGCAGGGGCGAACCCACTTACATTGGTCCTGCGGACCGGCTTGCTTATTCGAGGTGTCCCGCCCCACGGGCTTCCCGTGTAGCGCGGCTATTGAAGAGACTACGGAGCGCATTCTATGAAACCCTGTTTCGATTTTGAAGCCCCATGAAGAAAAAAGTCCCGTGCTCCGAAAGCTCTCACTTCCTTCGAAGCACGGGAAATGCCGAGGGATAGAAACCTTTGCCTCCTTTCACGAGCCGAACATGGGGCGAGTGTAAGGACGCGCAGTCACGCGCTCACTGCGCATTCGTGGTGGAAACGTGCAGAAATGCACGTCACGTTTGTGCGAGGCGGTTTGGCCGCGCGACGCATCCCGTTATCGCAGGAAGCACTGCGGCGGCTGGAGCAGCGCGCCGCGCCGGCTGGCTCAGGCGGCCAGCGACTCCGCTATCTGCACGCGGTTGCGGCCCGAGCGCTTCGCCGCGTACACGGCTTCATCGGCCCGCGCGATCAGGTTCTTGCCCCAGACGCCGAGCGGACTGATCGCGCGCGCATCAGATGCCGGCCTTCCCCAGCGCGTCGACGAGCTGGCGCATGACGGTGGCGAGCGCCGGGTGCTCCGCTTCAAGCCGCACGGCGAGACCCTCGAGCGAGTTGCGCGCCGGTGCCGTCTCTTCGCTGGCGCGCCCGAGCGCACGCTCGATGTCGTCGGAAAGCGTGGTGAGCAGCCTGCGCGACTCGGCGTCGAGCGATTTGGCGTGGCCCAGACGCGTGTGGAGCTGCGATAGCAGCTCTCTCAGATTCTCTTGTGCCATGGAAGCACTCCGTGACGAGCATTCGACCCGGTGAGGGTCACGAGGCGTCACCATACAGGCTTCAGCCGGCCGGCTGAAGTCTGCTCAATGGCTTGACACGAAAGCGCGGGGCTTGCGGCCGTTGGCGCCGTGGGAGAAGCGGCAGCCCCATGCAGGGCCGCCGCTGCCGAAAGGCGTTACGACTTCGTCGCGGCGTCCGCGGGAACGGCGGACGGAGCCGCCGGCGCGGTCGGGTACCAGTACTTCGTATGGCACTGCTCGCAGGCTTCGTCGATGACACCTCCCACTTCGGAAAGCGCGGGCACGTTCTTCTCGTCGATGGCCTTGAGCGCCGCCACGCCCGCGTCATGCAGGGCCAGCGCGCGGGAGGCGAACGCGGCGTGGTCGCCGTCCATGAGCGCCTGGATCTGGTCGGCTTTCAGCACGCCTTCGACCTCGGAGTCCTGCAGCACCTTGCCCGCCTGCGCCACCTTGCGCCCCGGGATCATGAGCAGGTTCGCGGCCTCGATGAGTGTGATGGCGTGGGCGCGAACGGTGGCCCACTCTTCATCGGTGCGGGGTTGCCGCTCTTCGGTGCCTTTCTCGCTGCTGATGATGGCCACGGACTCCCACAGCACGTCGGCGGAGGTGTCGATTTCCGCCAGCATGAGATCCTGGATGCTCGCCGTGGGCCTGAAGGGGATGCTGGGTTCCGCCGCTGCCTGCGGAGCGGACTCTTTCTGCGCACACGCGGCGAGCGTGAGTGCGAGCGCAACGATGAGGGCCGCGCGCCGTGTGGGATTGATCATATTCTTGTGGAGGGAACTCTCGGGCGACGCTCGCCCTGCGGGGCGCACTACACTCCCGCGACGGAGCGAAGTCCAGCCCGAGGTGCCGTCAAACCGCGAAACGGCGCCGCGTAACAGTTGCCGTAACGTTATCCCGCCGCGTGAACGTGCGCGGAAGGCGGCCGGGAGCCGGCCCCGGCCGGTTGGTGACCGGCGCCTGCTTGCGAAGTGACCGGCGGCGCCTTCAGTTCTTGAGCCGGTAACCCGTCCTGAAGATCCACGCCACGATGGCGAGACAGATTGCGAAGAAGCCAAGCGTCATGGCGAGGCTCACTTCCACGCTCACGTCCGACTTGCCGTAGAAGCTCCAGCGGAAGCCGCTGATGAGATAGACCACCGGGTTGAACAGGCTGAACGTGCGCCAGCCCGGCGGCAGCATGTCGATGGAGTAGAACGCGCCGCCGAGGAACGTGAGCGGCGTAACGATGAGCATGGGGATGAACTGCAGGTGCTCGAAGCCCTTCGCCCAGATGCCGATGATGAAGCCGAACAGGCTGAAGGTGCACGAGATCAGCACGAGGAACGCGAGCATCAGGCCGGGGTGCTGGATCTGCACCGGCACGAAGAACGACGACGTGGCGAGGATGATGAGCCCGAGCACGATGGACTTCGTGGCCGCCGCGCCCACATAGGCCAGCACGATCTCCAGGTACGACACGGGCGCGGAGAGCAGCTCGTAGATGGTGCCCGTGAACTTCGGAAAGAAGATGCCGAACGAGCCGTTGAAAATGCTCTCGGTGAAGAGCGCCAGCATGATGAGGCCCGGCACGATGAATGCGCCGTAGCTCACGCCGCCCACTTCCGTCATGCGCGAGCCGATGGCCGAGCCGAACACCACGAAATAGAGCGACGTGGTGATCACGGGCGTGACGAAACTCTGCCACGCCGTGCGCAGCGCGCGCGCCATCTCGAAACGGTAGATGGCCCAGACACCGTAGCGATTGAAACGAAGGGCGGTTGCGTCTGTGCTCATGGTTGCCTGCCGTTTCAGGAAGTCGCCCGCGCGATCTTCTCGCGTGACCC
The DNA here is from genome assembly GCA_963837755.1 of uncultured Gammaproteobacteria bacterium. GTDB lineage: Bacteria > Pseudomonadota > Gammaproteobacteria > Steroidobacterales > Steroidobacteraceae > JADGHX01. The sequence goes on from CAWIOP010000001.1 coordinate 1,148,690, forward strand.
GCCGTCATCGCTCACGAGGCTCACGAAGATGTCCTCCAGCGAGCTTTCGTGCGTGTTCAGGTCCTTGAACCCGATGCCGAGCTCGTTCAGCCGGCGCAGCAGGTCCGAGATGCCCGTGTGGGCGTGAGCGTCGAACGTGTACTCGAGATCGTTGCCATCGTTCTTCAGCAGGAGCGACCACGAAGCCAGCGCGACGGGCAGCACCTGCATCGGCTCCTGCAGGTGCAGGGTGAGCTGGCGCTTGCCGAGCTTCTTCATGAGCGTGGTTTTTTCCTCCACCACGATGAGCTGGCCCTTGTTGATCACGCCCACGCGGTCGGCCATTTCCTCGGCCTCGTCGATGTAGTGCGTGGTGAGAATGATGGTGACGCCGCGCTCGCGCATGCCGCGCACGAGGTTCCACATGTCACGGCGCAGCTCCACGTCGACGCCCGCGGTGGGCTCGTCGAGGAACAGGATCTGCGGCTCGTGCGCGAGCGCCTTGGCGATCATCACCCGGCGCTTCATGCCGCCCGAGAGCGTCATGATCTTGTCCTTGCGCTTCTCCCACAGGGACAGGTCCCGCAACACCTTCTCGACGAGCGCGGGATTCGGCGCGCGCCCGAAAAGACCCCGGCTGAAGTTGACCGTGGCCCAGACAGATTCGAACGAGTCCGTGGTCAGCTCCTGCGGCACGAGCCCGATCCTGGAGCGGGCGGCCTTGTAATCCTTCTGGATGTCGTACCCGTCGGCCAGCACCTTGCCCGACGTTGGCGTGACGATGCCGCAGACGATGCTGATGAGCGTGGTCTTGCCGGCGCCGTTCGGCCCCAGCAGGGCGAAGATCTCGCCCTGGCGGATATCCAGGCTCGTGCTGTGCAGGGCCTTTACGCCGGACGCATACGACTTGGTGAGGTTCTGGATCGAGATGATCGGCGCCATCCGCCGGACCTTAGCGTAAGGCGCCGGCGAAACCCACCCCTCCCCCGCGGCCTTATCGCAGCGTGAACACGCGCCGCGCGCCATTGCACCGCGCGGAGCAGTGTCGCGGCCGCTGAGGCACCGGCCGGGTGCACCGAGGCGTCGTCCCGGCGCAACGTTTGATTTTCGCGCGTGCCGCCTTGGGTGAAATCGCCGCCGCAAGATCGACGCTTCCTTCGCACCTGCGCGGGTCGACGTCGCGCCACTTGCGGTGTCGGGAAACACGTTCTGCGGCGGCTCTTTATGCGCGTGCGAACGGCCTGCGCGAAACGCGCGAGCGCAGGCGTCAGGCAGGGTGCGCTCACAACGAGACGGATTGGACGCCAGCAGTCGCCTTCCGGTTGGCATGCATCGTGCTTTCACACCCTGCGCACCATTGCGAACTGCTTCAGTCGAGCTCGGGGTCTCTTCAATGAGTGTTCAGACGCGCGAAATGCTGGCGCAGGATGTGTCGTTCCCGGTGGAGCAGGCTTACGAGCCGCTGTCCGTGCAGAACACCATCCGCCGCTATCACGAGTCGCTGATCCTCTTCCTGCGGCAGCGCCTGCGCGTGCCGGAGGACGCCGCCGATGTGGCGCAGGAGACCTATATCCGCATGATGCAGTATCAGAATTCCACGCGCATCCGCTCGCCGTCTTCCATGATGTTTCGTATCGCAATCAACGTTGTGAACGACCTCGGACGCGCGGAGCTCGCGCGCGGCGCGCCGGACCACTGCAACGTCGAAGACCTCGACCTGGCCTCGGACCAGCCCTCCGTCGAGCGCGAGCTCGTGGCGCGGCAGGATCTGGCACGCATGTACCAGGTGATCGAGCAGTTGCCGCCGAAATGCCGGCAGGTGTTCTTGCTGAGCCGCGTCCGCCGCATGACCTACCCGCAGATCGCCCGCCATTGCGGCATCTCCGTGAAGATGGTCGAGAAGCACGTGAGCCATGCACTGGCGGTGTGCATGCAAGAAATTTCGTCGGACACGTAGGGGGAGAGCGACGGCGTGCGTCTCTGACACGATGGGCCCGGAATCCAATACGAACGAGCGGATCGTGCTGCAGGCCGCGCGCTGGCACGCGCGGCTGGCAGCGCATGACTGCACTGTGGAAGAGCGCGCGGAGTTCGCTCGCTGGCGTCAGCGTGACCCGGCACATGCGGAAGTTTACGCGGCCACGGAGGCGCTCTCTGCCGCGCTCGGGCATGCCGCTTCGATTGACGATCGGCTGCAGGCGATGGCCGATGAAGCGTTCGCGATGGGCGCGAACGATGTCGCCCAAGGCGATTGCGTAGGCACCGCCGGCCGCCGCGGCGCCCACGCAAAGGTTCTCGACGGCGCCGTCAGCTCGACCGGCGTGGCGCATTGGCCTCAACGGCGCTGGTACGTACCCGCGGCACTGGCGGCAAGCGTGCTGGTGGCGTTCGTGGCTCTGCGCCTCGCGCAACTCGCCGATCCCGCAGCACTGCCCGCCGTTGCGTTCGCGGCGCCGGCAGAGGCACGCCGTGACGTAACCCTCTCCGACGGCTCCATCGTCCATCTCGACGTCGGCAGCGAAATCAGTGTGCGCATGAGCGCCGGCAAGCGCGACATCGTGCTCGTCGACGGCCGCGCGCTCTTCGACGTTGCGCACGACACGAGCCGCCCCTTCACGGTGGCGGCGGGCCGCTCGCGCACCACCGCGCTCGGCACGCGCTTCCAGGTTCAGCGCTCAGCCCAGCGAGTGCTCGTGACGCTCGCCGAAGGCTCGGTGGCCGTCACGGGCGACCGCCAGCCCCGCCGCGCCCTGGCGCGAGAAGCTCATTCCCGGCGAGCAGATCAGCCTCACCACCGATGCGCAACGTGGCGCCAAGCGCGCCGTAGATGCGCAGATGGTGACGAGCTGGTCGCGCGGCCGCCTCGTCTTTCGCAGCACACCTCTCGTCGAAGCGCTCGAGGAGGTCAATCGATATGCCGATCGCAAGATCCGTCTGGGCGACCCGCAGCTCGCGCAAATGCCGGTGGGCGGCAATTTCATCGCAGGCGAGACCGAGTTGATCGTCTCGGCATTCGCCGCTGCGCTGCCCCTGCGCGTGGTCGATGGCGGTGCCGGCGAGATCATCCTGTTCCGGCGGTATCCAGCCGAAGTTCCCTGACCGGCGGCGGCACCGGATGCAACTCCGCGTCTACAGTGTGACGTGGGGCGAGGGATCGCTGACGCGCGCACTCGCAATGCTGGCCCTGGCGTTGGTGGCCTCCGCCAGCGCCTCTGGGGAAACGCTCGCTTCGCGCGAGCCTGCGGTCGTGCGCTTCGACATCCCCGCGGGCCGCCTCAATGACGCACTGGACCGCTTCAGCGAGCAGAGCGGGCTGCAGATCATCTACGAGCCGAACGTCACGCAGGACCGGCAGGCGCCGAAGGTCGAAGGCTCGATGTCGCCCGCGCAGGCGCTAACGCAGCTGTTGCCCTCGCACGGCGTGCTGTGGAGCTTCGTCAACAGCAAGACAGTCTTCATCCGCTGCAACTCCGATGCGCCGACGCCTGGTGCCACGCTGCACGTGGTGCGCGCGCCGCAGTCGGCAGCGCCCGCTGACGAGGTGGCAGAGCTGGGCGAGATTCACGTGCTCGCGGATCCGCGGCGCGTGCTGCCCACAGCAGCGAGCACGTCTGCTTTCGGCTTCAGCAAGCCGCTGCTCGAGACGCCGCGCGCGGTGTCGTTCATCAGCGAAGAGTCGATTGACCTGTTCGGGTTGTCTGCCGTGGAAGATCTCGTGCGCGTGGTGCCCGGCGCGTTCACTACCACGCGCTTCGGCATCCAGGGCTCCGTCGATCTGCGCAACGTGCCGGCGGATTTCTATTTCCGCGGCATGAAGCGCCTGAGCCTGCAGGGCCACGGCCGCAGCGTGCTCGCGGCGATGGACACCATAGAGGTGGTGCGCGGGCCGCCCTCGCCGATCTTCGGCATGGGCAAGATCGGCGGCTACGTGAATGCGGTGCCCACGTCCGGCCGCGCCAAGTCCGGCTCGTATCTCAAGGACAGGCAGGGCTTCGTGCAGGGAATCACCGGGGCGTACGATCGCGACGAGTGGTCTTTCGGTGTTGGCGGTCCGATGGCGCTGTCGGGAAAATCCGGGGGCTACTACGTCTACGGCCTGCACGAAGACTCCGCGTCGTTCGCGCACGGCGTGCCAGTGCGGCAGGACGTGTTGCAGGCCGCGATCTCGGCGGATGATTTCGTCGGCCCGTTCCGCCTGGAAACCGGCGGCAGCTATCAGCTCTCGCGAACGGCCGGCGCGCTCACCGGCCGTCTCACGCAGGACCTCGTCAACTCCGGCCGTTACATCCGCGGCACGCCGCTCGTGAATCTCGACCTGAACGGCAACGGCACGATCGGCTACAGGGAGATGCAGTCCGCATCGCCGGTGCAGGGCAAGCTGAGCGCCGGCAACCAGCCGCTGATCCAGTATTACGACTGGCCGATGGATGCGAACGGCAAGCCGCTGCCGCCCGATCGGTTCCCGAAAGTGAAGGGCATCCCTCAGTCGCTGTATGACTATCTTGTCGCGCATCCGGAGGCGGACCCGACGGGCGCCCTGCGAGCGCAGGGGCCGGGCGGGCCGGTGCCCATCTCGGGCCATACGCCGATCGGCATGGCGCTCGATCCGCGCAGCGTCGGCTACGGCACGCTCGACCTGCAGCGCGCCGCCGCCTTCGAGCGCGACCTCGAAGCGCGCTTTCTCACGGCATTCTGCGATCTCGTCTACGACACCGACCCGAATTTCACGGTGCGCAACCAGCTGTTCTTCGACAGCATGGATCAGTACAAGGTGTCGAATCAGCCGTTCGCCCAGGACCAGTACGTGTACGTGTGGGAAGACAAGCTCACCGTCACGCGCCGCTTCTCGCGGCTGCCAGCCTGGCTGCGCATGGAAAGCCTCGCCTCAGTGAACTTCCGCAACACGGCTGCGGACGGCTACTTCTTCAATGCCGGAGACTTCTCGACGCATCGCACGGATGCGACCGCGCCGACGTGGGCGGATCGCACGGCCGGCATGACGCCGAACACCACGTTCGCCAACCCCATCGACAATGCCGGCCTCGCGACGGACGGCTATCCGTGGAACAGCATCTACCGCTCGCAATTCTGGGAGCTGGGGGCCGGCGCACTGTTCGACCTGACGCTATTCGGGCGCACCAACGTGATGATCGGCGGCCGCATGGACGGCTCGGAGGCCAGGAACACCGACCTGCCCTCGTTCAATGTGAACACCGGAACGTCGGCAAACCCCGGCGCGTATGCGACCGCGCCGGTTACGGAGCGAGGCTGGGACCGCGGCGTGTCGTGGAACGCGAGCGTGTCGTACACGTTTGCGCACAGCGTGAGGCCGTACGTTACGTTCGCCCGCGCAAGCATCGCGCTCGATGCCAACAACAACGCGCTCACGAATGCCGTGATTGCCAATGGGCACATCGGCTCGGCCGAGCTGCGCGAGCTGGGAGTGAAGGCGAGCGCTTTCAACGACAGGCTGTTCCTTTCCGCGTCGGCATACGACCAGAGCCGCACGATGGCGAGCGACGAAGACTCCTCTGTGATCAACGCCTACGCTACTGCAACCGCCACGCGCGGCGTGGAGCTCGAGGCGAAGTGGGTGCCTATGCAAAGCGTTTCCGCATCGTTCTACGCGCTCAGGCAACGTACGAAGTTCGAACCTAATGCGGGAGGCGCGTTGCTGGTGGATGCGCGCACGCTGGGTTTCCAGGACGTGCTCGATGCCGACGGCAATGTCATCTACCCCGCCGAGGCTTTCATGTACGGCGGCCGCACGCGCATCGTGTTGCCCGACGGCATGGACGAATTCGACACGAAGCAGGGCAACCCGGAGACGCAGCTCGGCATGAGCGGCTACTACCAGTTGCCTCGTGGCTTCGGGTTCACGCTGAGCGGTAACTATTTTTACAGCACCTGTTCCGGGCGCCTGTGTGCCGTAAGGCTGCCATCTGCCACAGTGTTGAACGCCGGTGCGTTCTGGGAATTCAACGCGTGGCACGCGAAGCTCGACGTTCTGAACCTCACCGACGAGCGCTGGTTTCGCGCACGCAGCGGCGACAATCTCGGCGACCCCCTCGCGCAGGCAATGCCCGATCGCCGCTGGCAGCTCACCCTGCGCTTCACCTTCTAGTCAGGAGCGACCTCGCGCTACACCGCCAGCGTTGGCTCCAAAGCGCCCGCAGGTAGGGTGCATCAACTCTTCCGCGTCTGATTCCACAGCAAAGACGTGTCCGCGCGATGAATCGCGAGTCACGCAGCCTCGACGTGGGAGATGCATCGATATGCGTAGTGTTACCGAGAACCGCAATTCACAGATCCGTCGCGCCGTGGCCATTGCGCTTGCCGCCGCCGCGCTGACGGCACTTCAACCGGGAGTGCTGCACGCACAAGCGGCCGAGCAGGCGGACAAAGCTGCGCAGCCCACGGAAGGGCAGCAGAGCGAAGCGGCTGCCGAGAGCGACAGCGACGTCACCAGCCTCAGCACGATTCAAGTGGTCGAAGACCCGTTGCGCGCCATCTCGAACGAGCCGAGCGCATCGTCCTTCGGTTTCTCGAAGCCCATTCTCGAAACACCGCGCACGATCTCGTTCGTGAGCGAAGAACAGATCAACCTGTTCGGCATTTCCGCGGTGGAAGATCTCACGCGCGCTGTGCCCGGCACGTACACCACCACGCGCTATGGCCTGCAGGGCGGCATCAACGTGCGCGGCGTCGCAGCCGACATGTATTACCGCGGCATGAAGCGCCTCAACATGCAGGGCCACGTGCGCACGGTGCTCTCCGCGATGGACGGCATCGAAGTGGTGAAGGGCCCGCCGTCGCCGATCTATGGCATGGGCAAGATCGGCGGCTACACCAATCTCATTCCGAAGGCGAGCCGCGCGAAATCCGGCACCTATCTGCCCGACGCGAAGGGCTTCCTGCAGGGCACTACGGGTTCCTACAACCGTTCCGAAGCTCAGCTCGGCGTTGGCGGCCCGTTCACGGCCTTCGACAAGCAGGGCGGCTACTACGGCTTCGTGCTGCTCGAAGACTCCGACTCGTTCGTCAAGAAGGTGGGTATCGAGCAGCGCTTCTTCCAGGGCACGACGAGCGTCGAGAACGCCGTCGGGCCGTTCCGCCTCGAAGCGGGCGGCCAGCTGCAGCAGTCGATTACGTCCGGCGCCTACATGAACCGCATCACGCAGGACCTCATCGACAACGGCAACTACATCACGGGCTCGCCGCTCGTGAATCTGGACCTGAACGGCGACGGGCGCATCGGCTACGTGGAGATGTATCGCGCGTCGCCGGTGGTCGGCAACATCAGCTCGGCCAACCAGGCCCTGCAACAGCGCTTCGCCTGGCGCAGGGATGCGAACGGCAACCTGCTGCCGGCAAGCTCGTTCCCGAAGGTGGCCGGTATTCCGGCAACGATGCTCGCGTACCTGAACGCGCACCCCGAGATCAACTGCCGCGCCGCTGACGTGATGCGCGCGATGCCCGCGGGCGGCCCTCTGCCCACGAGCGGCTCGCTTCCGGTCGGCATGGTGCTGAACCCCTGCACGGTGGGTACGACGGCGGTGGACTACCGCGGCAACGGCTCGTTCGAGCGCGAGCAGAACGCCAAGCAGGCGCTCGGCTATCTGGACCTCATCTACGACGTGAACCCCGACTTCACCGTCAAGAACCAGTTCTTCTACGACAGCATCGAGTCGTTCAAGGACTCGTTCCTGCCCTACGGCGAGAACCAGTTCATGCGCACGGTGGAGAACAAGCTCACCGTCACGCGCCGCGTTCCGGACTCGTGGCTGCCCGGGTGGCTGCGCGCGAATGCGCTCGGCTCGGTGAACTATCGCAAGACCTACGGCTACATCCGCAGCTCCGGCGGCGACTACGACTGGCGCCAGGACGTGATGCTCAACGATGGCGAGCACTACCCGAACACGATGTTCTGGCAGCAGTACACGAACGACTCGTACGAGACCGGCCTGCCCGCCACGCGCCTGCGCAAGTCGAACTTCGACGAGACGGGCATGGGCCTCATGTTTGACATCGACCTCGGCAGCAAGACGAACCTCATTGCCGGCATGCGCTACGACCGCTCGAATGCGTATGCGCAGGACTTCCAGCCGTTCAACGACCAGACGGGCCGCGCGCCCACCGCGACCGCCACCTGCACCGCGCCCGGCACCGGTTGCCCCGGCGCCTTCATCGCGCCCGGCCGGCTCGTGCGCGGCACGGATTCGGGCAAGTCCTGGAGCGTGAGCCTTTCGCACCAGCTGCCGTTCGGCTTTCGCCCGTACGCCACTTATGCGAAGTCGAGCCTGATGCTCGACGGCTCGAACAACATCATTGCGCCCAACATCATTCCGGCGGGCCACATCGGCGAGGCAGAGCTGAAGGAAGCGGGCCTCAAGGCAAGCTTCCTCGGCGGCAAGCTCATGTGGACCACCTCCGCCTACGAGCAGACGCGCTCCGACGTGACGAGCCCCGACGACCCGTCCGAGAGCGCGGAAGTCACGAGCACGCAGGCGCGCGGCCTGGAGACGGAGCTCAAGTGGGTGCCCAACCGCAATGTCTTCATCTCGGCGTATGCGCTGTGGCAGAAGGCGGAATACGTGGTGGATGCCGCCGCGACCATCGGCCTCGATGCGCGAGCTCTGGGCTTCATGGACGTAATCGACCCGGCGACGGGCGAAGTGCTGTACCCCGCTGAAGCGTTCTTCTACGGCGGCAAGGCCACGGTGCAGTTGCCCGCGAACTCCACCGGCTTTCGCCAGCGCGTGACGGACCCGAGCAGGCAGTTCGGCCTCAACTCCACGTTCACGCTGCCGTGGGGCTTCGGCTTCGTGGCCGGCGCCACCTACTTCACCGAGACGTACGCGGATCGCACCAAGACGATCCTCTTGCCGGAATCCCTGGTGTTCAACGCCGGCATCACTTACGACAAGCAGAACTGGCACATCAAGGCGAACGGCTACAACGTCGGCGACGAGACCTACTGGCGCGCGCGCCAGGGCGACACGAGCCCCGGTCTGGCCTCCGCGATGCCGGGCATTCGTTGGGAGCTCACGCTGAAGCACGACTTCTGAGCAGGGAGTCGGGCACGCGCCATGAGATCTATGGCTCACAGCACTTCAGCCGAGGGCGTCCCGGCGGCCATCCCGCCGGTCGCACAGAACTGGGTGCTGAGCCCGTTCCAGGATTCGCTGTACATCATCGCGGCGCCGCTGCTCGTTCTGGGCGTGGCGCTCGCGATGTTCGGCGCATTCGGGGCCGCGCAGGCCACGGCCTGCATCATTCTCGCGCACGTGGTGATGACGGTGGCGCATCACCTGCCCACCTTCATTCGTGTGTACGGTGACGTGGACCTGTTCAGGCGGTTCAGGCGCAGCTTCCTGCTGGCGCCGGCGATTTCGCTCGGCTTCTCGCTGTGCGTGCTGGGCTACATCAACTACAAGAGCTATCCGCTCGAATATTTCTTCTACATCCACATCATGCTGGCGCTGTGGGACCCGTGGCACTTCCTGCGCCAGCACTACGGGTTCATGCGCATCTACGACCGGCAGAACGCGGCGCCGGCGCGGCTCTCGGCCCGCATGGATCTGTGGCTGTGCCTCACGTGGTTCGCGTTCATTCTGCTGGCGAGCGGTGACTGGCTGCCCGGCGTGCTCGAGGATCTGGAACGCCACGCGCACTTTGGCGTGCTGCTGGCGATTCCCATTGGTTTCCTGCCGCACGTTACGGGCCTGATGTACGACCTCGCCATCGCGATGACGGTGGTGTACGCGGGTTACGTTGGCTGGTGCTGGCGGCGCGGGTATTTCATCAGCGGCGCGAAACTCGCGTTGTTCACGATCACCTTCGCCGTGATGTATGTCGCGTACACGCCGAACGCCTGGATTCTCGGCATTGCGCCGGAGTGGACCTTCAAGGTCGGCTTCGCGGTGCTCGGCATCGTACACATGACGCAGTACCTGGCGATTGTCTGGCGCTACAACCGCAGCCTGGCAACGCGCCCTGGTCGGGCGCGGGCAGGGGTGTTCCGCTCGTTTCATGCGCGCGGCACGTGGCTCACGGCTGCGGTGTATGTCGCGGTGTGCCTGGCGTACGGAAGCACCATCACCACGGTGCACGAAGGCCGCTGGCTGATGTCCGCGCTGCTCGCGATCGGCTTCACGTCGACGCTGATGCACTACTACTTCGACGGCTTCATCTGGAAGGTGAGGCACAGCGAGAACCGGGAGAACCTTTCGCTCGAGCGTGAGAGTACGCCGGCGGTTTCATGGTGGGGCGCGAAGAGCGCGACCTCCCGGGCCCACGTGTTCCTGCGCCAGCTCATCTTCTTCGGCGTGCCCGCCGCCGTCCTCACGGTCGGCGCGGCTTCCATCTGGAGCCGCGACACCATCAGCTACATCGATCACATGTACAACGCCTACGCGCTCGACCGCGACGGCCGGCCGGGCGACGCGGGCCACGAAGCGCAGCTCGCTTTCGAAGCAATGCAGAGGCAGCTGCCGGTGGCGCGCAAGCTCGCCGAAGTTCAGCCTACCGCCGCGCGCGACGCCGCGCTCGCATACCTCATTTTCAACCACGCCCGCTACGAGCAGCTCGTCATCCCCTCGCTCACCGGCGAGCGCTCCAGCGCCGAGCGCCAGACGCTCTTCTTCGAAGGCGTCGAACAGGCGATCTCCGTGATGGAACGCGCGCTCACCCGCAGTGGCCCGCTGCACCACCAGGGCCGCGAGCAGCTCAGTGCCGATGAGGCGCGGCGCACGCTCGCCAGCTGGCAGGCAACCGCCCGACAACTCCAGACGCAACGACTTCAAGCCGAGGGTCGTGCCACATGAAAAGGAAGTTACTACGCGCCTCGCAACTGAGCGCGCTGGTCGCCGTGCGCAAGGCGCCGTCCATTACGCCGCCTCTGGCGGGTGAAAAGTTCACTTACTGACGGTCCACCATGAACACAACAAGACACCTCTGGCCCGCACTGCTCGCGCTGACGGCGCTTCTCGCCAGCAGCATTGCGGCCTCATCCACGCCCCGCACGGGGGCAGCCGCCGTGCTCCCCAAGGTCGCCTTGTTCACCACCGGCGGCACGATCCAGAGCAAGGGCGCGCATCGGCAGAAGCTCACCGAATACAACGACGGCCGCGTGACACCCAGGGAGTTGCTCGACGATCTGCCCGAGATCAAGACACTCGCGCAGGTAGACGTCACCGAGATCAGCAACATCGGCAGCGGCGGCATTACGGCCGATCTGCAGTTGAAGCTCGTGAAAGGCATCAACGCGGCGCTGGCACGCCCGGACGTTGCCGGGGCAGTCGTCACGCATGGGACGGGAACGCTGGAGGAGACGGCCTACTTCCTGCAACTCACCGTGAAATCCAGCAAGCCGGTCGTGGTGGTCGGCGCGATGCGGCCGTGGACGGCGATCAGCCGCGACGGCCCGCTGAATCTCTACAACGCCATTCGTGTCGCCGCCACGCCCGCTGCCGCGGGCAAGGGCGTGCTGGTGCTGCTGAACGACACTATTCATTCGGCGCGCTTCGTCACCAAGAACAACACGACGCGGGTGGAGACGTTCGTGTCGCGCGAGATCGGCCCGATCGGGTTTGCAGACAGCGACGGCGTCAACTTCTATCGCACGCCGCTCACGCGCTTTGCGGACAAAAGCGAGTTCGACGTGAGCAAGCTGGAACAGCTTCCGCAGGTGGATGTGGTCTACGGCTACCAGGAAGCTTCGCGCGCGCCCATCGATGCGCTGGTCGCCGAAGGCGTGAAGGGCCTCGTGTTCGCCGACAGCTCGCCGGCCTACGGCAAGGCCATTCAGGCAGCGCTCGCCAGGGGCGTGGTCATCGTGCAAAGCGACCGCAAGGGCTCGGGCCGCGTGATCACGAGCGAGCGCTCGTCCGGCCGCGGGCTCGTCAGCGCGGACAATCTGAATGCGCAGAAGGCCCGCATTCTCCTGCGGCTCGCCCTGACGAAGACCACGGATGCGCGCGAGATCCAGCGCATCTTCGATACCTACTGAGCGCCCCGCAATGAACTCACCACTGAAAATACTTTTGACGCTGGCGGCCCTCGCGCTGCCGATGTTCGCCGGTGCGCAGGAGATCCCGGCGGCGTTCCCGCCGGGCGTGAAGCTTCCGCACGTGGTGCTCATGTCCATGGGCGGAACCATCGCCAGCAAGGGCGACGTGCGCATGAACATTACCAACTACGGCGGCAAGGGCATGCGCGTCGACCCCCAGGAGTGGGTCGCGGACGTGCCGGAGCTCGCACTCGTGGCGCGGGTCACTACCGAAGACATGCGCGAGCCGGAAGCGGAACCTGGCGCGCCGTACCAGCCGGGCCGCACCTACGACAACTGGTACAAGGTGGCCAAGCGCCTGCAGGCACTCGCGAACGACCCGTCCGTCGACGGCGTGGTCGTCACGCACGGCACGAACATCGTGGCCGAGACGGCGTGGTTCATGGACCTCGTCGTCAACACGAAGAAGCCCATCGTGTTCGTCGGCTCCCAGCGCCCATGGACAGGCATCAGCGGTGACGGCCCGCTCAACCTCTTCAACGCCGTGCGCGTCGCCGCCTCGCCCGATGCGGCTGGCAAGGGCGTGCTGCACGCGATGAACCAGAACATCAACGCCGCGCGTGACGTCATGAAGACGAGTGCGTATCGCGTGGAAACATTCAAGAGCCCGGACCTCGGCGTGGTCGGCGTGGCAGACCCCGACCGCGTGGTGTTCTACACGGAACCCGTCCGCCGCCACACATTCCGGTCGGAATTCAGCATTGCCGCGCTCCCCGCGCAACCCGCGCTGCTTCCGCAGGTGGAGATTCTCTACGCCTATGCGGAGTCCCCCGGCTATCTCGTCGATGCGCTCGTCGACAAGGGCGTGAAGGGAATCGTCATCGACGGCACGGGCGCCGGCAGTGCATCCGGTGGCCAGGGCGATGCCATCAAGCGTGCGCAGGCAAAAGGCGTGGTGGTCATCGCCACCACGCGCACCCGAAGTGGCCGCGTGCAGGACACGCCCCGCCGCCGCGAGGCGAAGATCATCCCGGGCGACGACCTGCAGCCCGAGAAGGCCCGCATCCTCCTGCAGCTGGCGCTCGCGAAGACCTCGAAGCCCGAAGAAATCCAACGCATCTTCAACGAATACTGAGTCGGAGCGAATCATGACTACACCCATGGACTTCTCCCGCGCCGCTGCGACCCGCCCCGTCTCGCGGCGCCGCTTCATGTATGCGAGTGCGGCCGTCGGCACCGCGCTCGCGTTCACGCGCTTCGCACCGAACGCCTACGGCGTGATTGCGGCGGACGATCCGCTCGCGATGTCCGCTACGCAGATTGCGAAGATGATTCGTGAAAAGAAGATCACCTCTGTCGAGACGGTGAAGCGCTGCTTCGCACGCATCGACGAAGTGAACCCGAAGATCAACGCGGTGGTCGCGTTCTGCCGCGAGCGCGCGCTGGCCGAAGCCGCGGAGGCGGATGCGATGCTGGCCGCGGGCAAGACGAAAGGCCCATTGCACGGCGTGCCCTTTACGGTGAAGGATTCATTCGACACCGCAGGTGTGGTGAGCACCGGCGGCACGCTGGGCCGCAAAGACTACGTACCAGGCAAGGATGCAACGGTTGTGGCGCGGGCCCGCGCCGCCGGTGCCATCCTGCTCGGCAAGACCAACACGCCGGAGTTCACGCTCGGCGGCGGCGGCAAGGGCACCGTCAATCTGGTGTATGGGTTGACGAAGAACCCGTACAACACCCACTACCAGCCGAGCGGCTCTTCCGGTGGCGCCGGCGCCATCGTTGCGGCGGCGGGTGCTTACTTCGACATCGGCTCGGACTACGGCGGCTCCATCCGCGGGCCCGCGTTCGCGAACGGCATCGCGGGCATCAAGCCCACGCTGGGCCGCGTGCCGCGCACGGGCCACATCGTCGGCTACGGCGGCCCCTACGACACGTTCCAGGAAACCGGGCCGCTCGCGCGCCGCGTGGAAGACATCGCGCTGCTGCTGCCCATTCTCATGGGCCCGGATGACTCGGACGCCGCCATGGCACCCGTGCCGCTGGGCGACCCCGCGCAGGTCGATCTCAGGAAGCTGCGTGTCGCGTTCTACACCACCAACGGCGAGCGCGACCCGACGCCGGAGATCCAGGAACTCGTCAAAACCTGCGTGGGCTACTTCAGGAAGCTCGGCTGCAAGGTGACGGAAGACAAGCCGCCGAAGATGAAAGAGCTGGCCGAGGCGCGCCAGAAGTTCAACGGCGCCACCGGCGGCGACAACATGCGCCGCTTGCTGAAGAAGCACGGCACCACGCAAGCCTCCCCGGGCCTGCGGCTGGATGGCGAGCTGCTCTCCAGCGCGGACTTCACGCGCTACTGCGAAGAGATGGACGCCATCAAGAGCGAACAGCTCGCGTGGCTCGAAAAGTATGACCTCATCGTCTGCCCCGCGAGCCAGCGAGCGCCCATCACGCTCGACTACGAGCCGCCGGAAGGGCGCGAAGCAGCCCGCCGCGGCAGCAGTTACACGAGCCAATACAACACGACGGGCTGGCCGGCTGGCGTCGTGCGCGCGGGTACGTCCAGCGATGCGCCGGATATGCCGCTTGGCATCCAGGTAGTGGCGCAGCCATGGCGTGACGACATCGTCATCGCGGCGATGGCACACATCGAGAAACAGACCGGCGGCTGGCACCAGACCACCATTTGAGGGCGCCATGAACGACATCATCTACATGTCCGCGACAAAGCTCGCGGCCGCCATCAGGGCGAAACAGGTCTCCGCGCTGGAAGCGGTGAACGCATACATCGACCGGCAGATCGCCGTGAACGACATGCTGAACGCGGTGGTCATGAACTGCTGGGAACGGGCCCGCACCGAGGCGAAGGCGCTCGATGCGAAGGCCGCGCGCGGCGAGTGGGTGGGGGCGCTGCACGGCGTGCCCATGACCATCAAGGACTCGCTGGATACCGAAGGCGTCATCTCCACCGGCGCCACGATGGGGCGCCAGCAATACATCCCGAAGCAGGATGCAACCGTGGTCGCGCGCGTGCGCAGGCAAGGCGCCATTCTGCTGGGCAAGACGAACACGCCGGAGTTCACGCTGGGCGGGCTCGGTGGCATCAGCACGGCGAGCAACCTTTTGTACGGCGGCTCGCACAACCCCTACGATCTCTCGCGCAGCACCGCCGGCTCGTCCGGTGGCGCGGGCGCCATTGTTGCCGCGGGCGGCGCGGCGTTCGACATCGGCTCCGACTGGGGCGGCTCCATCCGCGGCCCCTCGCACAACAACGGCATCGCCGGCATCAAGCCGACGAGCGTGCGCGTGCCGCGCACGGGCCACATCGTGGATTACGGCGGCATCTTCGACCTGTGGCAGCAGCTCGGGCCCATGTGTCGCCGCGTGGAAGATATCTCGCTGATCACACCCATCATCAGCGGCCCGGATTTCAAGGACGCATCCTGCGCCCCGGTGCCCTGGGCCGACCCGAAGAAGGTGGATCTCAGGAAGCTCAAGGTCGCCTTCGCCGACGACAACGGCGGCAAAGACCGTAACGCCACCGAAGCCGACACGAAGGCGGTGATCCGCCAGGCCGCGAAGTGGCTCGAAGGCAGCGTCGCGAGCGTCTCGGAAGACCAGCCGAAAGAAATTCTCGCCGACCTGACCGAAGCGCGCCGCAAGTTGAGCAGCGGCGACGGTGGTGCGTTCTACCAGCGCCTCGCGAACAAGTGGGGTACGAAGAACATCTCGCCGCTCCGGCGGGACAGTATCCGCGACGCGAAGCCGCTTTCCGCGCCGGAGCTCGCCGAAGCGTGGGAGCAGCACGACGACGCGAAGTCGCGAATGCTGGCGTGGATGAAGTCGTATGACGTCTTCATCTGCCCCGTGAATGCAAAGCCTGCGCAACCCATCGATGCGGAGCCGGGCAGCGGCGGCGGCAGTGGAGGCGGTGCTGCCGCTGCCGGCGGCGGCTGGCCGTACACCGGCATCTTCAACAGCACGGGTTGGCCGGTGGTGGTCGTGCGCGGCGGCTCGTCGGCCGACGGCAAGCTGCCGATCGGCGTGCAGGTGGTGGCGGCGCCGTGGCGCGAAGACCTCTGCCTGGCCGTGGCGAGCTACCTCGAATCCAGGTCCGGCGGCTGGCAGAAACCGCCTATCTGAGAGCGCCCGCGAGCGTCCTGTGGTTAAACGGATTCTCTGGACGCTCGCGCTGGTCGCGGCGGTCGGTGCGCTCGCGGCGGTGAAGGTGCTGCCGAAGCACGAGCCGCGTGGGGCTGCTGCGGCGAAGGCAAGCGAGTCGCGCGTCGACGGTCGCGCGAGCGGCGCAAGCAGCGCCTCGGCACCGGGTGCGCTGAAGAGCGGCGGGCGCGGTGACGCTCTCGCAGTCTCCACCGTAATTGTGCAACCGGGGCGTCTCGTCGAGAGCGTGACCTCTACGGGCTCGCTTCGTGCGGAAGAAAGCGTAGAGCTGCAGGCGGAAATCAACGGCAAGGTAACCGCCATCAACTTCACGGAAGGCGCGCGCGTTCGCCGCGGCGATCTGCTCGTAAAGCTCAACGATGCCGAAGCGCGGGCCATGCTGGCGGGCGCGGCATACAGGCAGGAGCTCTCGGTGCTGCGTGAAAAGCGCTTCGCCACACTGCTGAAGCAGGGCGTTGCGCGCCAGGAGGAGTACGACACTGCGCTCAACGAAGTGAATATCCAGAAGGCGCAGACCGAGCTCATTCACGCGCAGATCGCCAAGACCGAGATTCGGGCGCCATTCGATGGCGTGGTGGGGCTGCGCTACGTGAGCGAGGGCGCGCTCATCAACGCCGCAACACGGGTGGCGACCTTGCAGCGGCTCGACAAGCTGAAGATCGACTTTTCCATCCCCGAAAAGTACTCCACGCGCATTCGCGTGGGCAGCCCCGTCACGTTCATCGTGGCCGGCAGCGACAAGCCGTTTCACGGCAACATCTACGCGTATGACCCGCGGATCGACGCGGCGACACGCACGGTGACGATCCGCGCCGTGTGCCCGAACCCGGAAGGCCGGCTGCTCCCGGGCGCGTTTGCCACCATTACCCTGACGCTGCGGCAGTTGGAGAACGCCATTCTCGTGCCGGCGGTCGCCGTCATACCCGAGATGAATGAAAAGAGTGTGTTCGTCGTGAGCGACGGCAAGGCCGAGCGCCGCGTCGTGGAGACCGGCGCGCGCCTGGAAACCGTCGTTCACGTGGTCACGGGGCTCAAGCCCGGCGATGTGGTGATCACGTCGGGGCTGCAGCAGATGCGCAGCGGGCAGGCGGTGCGCGTCGCGAACCATGACGCGCTCACACGTGATTCGCCCAATCGGCAGACACCCGCTCATGATGCGCACATGGCGGAGAGCCGGTGAAGCTCGCGGAAATCAGCATCCGGCGGCCGGTGCTGACCATCGTCATTTCGCTATTGATCGTGTTGATGGGCAGCATCGGCGTCACGCGCCTTGGCGTGCGCGAGTACCCGTCCGTCGACCCGCCCACGATCTCGATCACCACCAGCTACCCCGGCGCCGCAGCCGAAGTGGTGCAGGCACAGATCACCGAGCCCATCGAAGAAGCCGTCAACACGGTGGCGGGTGTGCTCACGCTCACCTCCAACAGCCGCGAGGGCGCGAGCCAGATTTCAGCGGAATTCTCCCTCGACACGAACCTCGAGACCGCGGCAAGCGACGTTCGCGACCAGCTCGCGCGAGCCGTGCGCAACCTGCCGCCCGACACGAACCCGCCTATCCTCAACAAGGCGGACGCGGACTCGACGCCGATATTCGGTATCGCGCTGTCCAGTGAAACGCGCACGCAGCTCGAACTGGGCGCGTACGCGAACAACCTGAAAGAGCGCCTGCAGACCGTGCCCGGCATCGCCCAGGTGGAGATGCCGAACGAAAAGCGCTACGCCATGCGGCTGTGGATGGACCCGGAGAAGCTCGCCGCCTACAACCTCTCGCCCATCGACGTGCGCGAAGCGCTCGCGCGCGAGAACATCGAGCTGCCATCGGGGCGCATCGAGGGGCGAGCCGTTGAGCTGCCGGTGAAGACGCTCTCACGTCTGAACACACCAGCGCAGTTCAACGCGCTCATCGTCAAGCGCAGCGAAGACCGGGTCGTGCGATTCCAGGACGTCGGCCACGCGGAGCTCGGCGCGCAGAACGAGCGCACCGCGCTGCGTATGGGCAACCAGCCCATTGCCGGCCTCTACTTCAAGCAGCAGCCGGGCGCGAACCAGATCGAGATCGTCGACGCGCTTCGCGCCCGCCTGGAGCAGGTCAAGAAAGAGATTCCGCCAGACATCCAGCTCAACATCGCCTACGACAACACGGAGTACGTGCGGCGCTCGCTGCTCGAAGTGACGGAGACCATCTTCGTGGCCTTCGTGCTGGTCGCGCTCGTGGTGTTCGCATTCCTGCGCGAATGGCGGTCTACGTTGATTCCGGTGCTGGCGATCCCGGTATCCATTATCGGTGCGTTCGCCATCATCGCGGCGGCAGGGTTTTCCATCAACACGCTCACGCTGCTGGGCATCGTGCTGGCGATAGGGCTGGTGGTGGATGACGCCATCGTCGTGCTGGAGAACATCTACGCGAAGATCGAGGCCGGCATGTCTCCGTTGGAGGCCGGCATTACCGGCACCAGAGAGATCTTCATGGCCGTCATCTCCACCACGATCACGCTTGCCGTGGTGTTCCTGCCGCTTCTGTTCATGGGCGGGCTCTCGGGCAGGCTGTTCCGCGAGTTCGGCGTCACCATTGCGGGCGCCGTGCTCATCTCGGCGCTCGTCGCGCTGACGCTCACTCCCATGTTGAGCTCGCGCCTGTTGAAGGCGCACCAGGGACACGGCTGGTTGTTCCGGAAGACCGAGCCGTTCTTCACGAGCATGGAGCAAGGCTACTCAAGCGGCCTTGCGACGTTTCTGAAGCGACGCTGGATCGCACTCGTCATTCTCGCCACGGCGGGTGGCCTCATCTGGGTGCTCTTCCAGACACTGCCGCGCGAGCTTGCGCCGATGGAAGACCGTGGCCGCGTGTGGGTGCGTGCCACCGGCCCGGAAGGCGTGAGCTACGACTACATGCATGACTTCATGCGGGGCCTCGCGGCGGCGACGGCCGAACGGGTGCCGGAGGCGCACCTGATGATGACGCAGGTGCCGGGCGCCGGTGGCGGCAACGGCGTTACCGGTTCCGTGAACACGGGCTTCGTGCGGATTTTCCTGAACGACAAGGCAGATCGGCAGCGCACGCAGGACCAGATTGCCAATGACCTGCGCGCCCTGCAGCCCCAGTTTACCGGCGCGCGCGTGAACATCACCCAGGAAGCAAGCGTGGGCGAGCGCCGCGCAAACGAGTCTGGTGTGCGCTTTGTAGTGCAGGCGCCCGACCTCGACGCGCTACGTGAGGCGCTGCCGGTGTTCCTCGAGGAGGCGCGCCAGAGCTCCGTCTTCAGCTTCGTCGAGAGCGACCTGAAGTTCAGCAAGCCCGAAGTGCGCGTCAACATCAACCGCGACAAGGCTCAGGCGCTTGGCGTGAGTGCGCGGGACGTCGCCCAGACTCTGCAGGCCTCGCTCAGCGGGCAGCGCTTCGGCTACTTCATTCACGACGGCAAGCAGTACGACGTCATCGGCCAGCTCACGCGCGACTTCCGCTTGCGCCCCGCGGATCTCGCCAACATCGCCGTACCCACGCTCGGCGGCACCGACATGGTTCGCCTCGACAATCTCGTCTCGCTCGAGGAGAGCAGCTCGCCGCCAGAGCTGTACCGCTACAACCGCTATTCGGCGGCCACGGTTTCCGGAACGCTGTCGCCCGGCATGACGTTGAGCGATGGCATTGCCGCGTTCGAGCAGGTGGCGCGCAAGACGCTCGACGAGCGCTTCACTACCTCGCTCGCCGGCGCCGCGCGGGATTTCGTGGAGAGCGCGTCATCCCTCGGCTGGGTGTTCCTGCTCGCGCTGGTGCTCATTTACCTGGTGCTGGCCGCGCAGTTCGAGAGCTTCGTGCATCCGTTCGTGATTCTGCTGACGGTGCCGCTCGCGATTGCCGGCGCGCTGGCGTCGCTGTGGTACTTCGGGCAGACGCTGAACATGTTCTCGCAGATCGGGCTCATCATGCTCGTGGGCCTCGTCACCAAGAACGGCATTCTCATCGTGGAGTTCGCCAACCAGCGCGTGCAGGCCGGCGCGCCGAGCGCGCTGGTTGCGGTTCAGGAGGCCGCAGCCGCTCGCCTTCGGCCCATTCTCATGACCACGCTCGCGACCATCCTGGGCATCCTGCCGATTGCGCTGGCCATCGGCGCGGGCGCGGAGAGCCGCATGTCCATGGGCATCGCCGTCATCGGCGGGCTCGTGTGCGGCGGGGCGCTGACGCTTTACGTGATCCCGGCGATGTACGTGCTGCTCGAAGATCGCGCCAGGTTTCGCGCCACCTCCAGCTCCGGCGCGGAGCGGCCGCGCTCGGTAACCTCCCTCTGGAACCGGGCGAAGTAGGAGGGGTTCACTGCCGCGGCCTGCAGGGCCTTCATCGCTTCCGCGAGGCAGTCCTTGTCGAGCGCGGGCTCGAAGAGGCCGTGGCGGGCCTCCACCACGCGCGAGACGTGGTGGCTGCACACCCACATGAGGTAGTCGAGCACGCTCGGCACATAGACGCCGACGGAGATGTGGAAGCTGCCTTCCTGCAGCGGCATGGCGTGGTGCCACCAGCCGCGTGGCACGTAGAGCAGGTCGCCCGCTTCAAGAACGCAATCCGCCACCGGCGTCGGCGGGCACTCGTGGCCCACGTTGCGCGTGGTGTGCGAGCTCAGGGGCAGCGGAAACGTGGGGCCGAATATCTGCCAGCGCTTGCGGCCGATGAGCTGCAGAACCACCACGTCGTGCGTATCCCAGTGCTTGCCGAACGTGCCGTCGCCTCCGAACGCAACGTACGCATTGCCCAGCGTCTGGTTCCCCGTGAAGCGCGCCACTTCCGCACAGAGCCGCCGCAGGCGAAGTGAGTACGTCTCCACGCGGTTGAGCACCAGCGTGGCACCGCCCGCCATCTGCGCATAGAAGCGGTTCGGATTGAGCCGCCGTCGCCTTACACCCAGCTCGAATGCGGGCTCGGTGTAGACCTCTTCCGGAACGAGCCCTTCATGAAAAAGCTGCAGGGCCGGCGCCGTGGGTTCGACCTGATGCAGGATGTCGTCGAGGTCCGCCCACGTGAACGCCGGCACACGCAGGGCGCTCTTGCGGGCGTAACAGGTCTTTTCAAGAACCCGCTCACGGAACTCCTGTGGCGTCAGGCCGAAATCGATGGGCGCATTCATCAGCAGGCCTGGGTCTCTCAATAGGCGAAGCTCTCGCCGGGCAGCGGCGGCGTGGAGGCGGGCGTCTTGCGGTTCTTCGACACCTGCTCGTATGCGTAAGCCACTTTGAACAGCATGGGCTCGCTGAACGGCCGGCCGAGGAATTCGATGGCGATGGGTCCGTTTTCTTTCTTCGTGTAGCCGGCAGGTACCAGAACAGCGGGTAGTCCGGTGACGGAGCTCAGCGGGTTGTCCTGGTCCACCCCGCGCTCGAGGTGCCGCGGCGGCGGCATGGACTTGAAGGGGTGCACGAGCACATCGAGCCGATACTTCTCCATCAGCGCGACCACTTCGTCTTTCAGCATCTCCTGCGTGTCGCGGCGGGCGAGGAAATCCGGCTGGTGCATGAGCGAGCTGAACTCGCGATAGCCGCGCACGATGCTCGGCTTCACGAGGCTGCCACCCTTGGCGAGCAGCTCGTCCATGTTGTGAATCGCCGCGTTGGGCCCAAGGCGGCGGAAGTAGAGGTTGTAGGAGAACTGCGCCTCGTAGTAGTTCGTGCGCGTGTCTTCGAGCAGCGCAAACAGGTCGGTGCCCGTGGAGACGGGGTCAACGATCACCGCGCCGGCTTCCTTCATCTGCGCGATCGCCTTCTCGATGAGTGCGATGCCCTCGGCGTGAATTTCGCCCTTGCGGAACAGGTCGCGGAACACGCCGACGCGCGCGCCGCGCAGACCGTTCTTGTCCAGGAACGTGGTGTAGGAGGCCGTTGGCGTGCGGCCGGGCGCAACCATCGTCGAGAGATCTTCGGCGTCGAAGCCCGCAATGATGTCCGTGAGCGCGGCGACGTCGTACACGGAGCGCGCCATCGGGCCGCAGCGCTCCTGCGTGAACGACGTCATGATCTGGCCGGTGCGCGGAATCAGCCCGCGCGTCGGTGCGAGCCCGACGACGCTGTTGTTGGCCGTGGGGTTGCGTATCGACACGCCCGTCTCACTGCCGAGGCCCGCCTGCGCAAATATCGCCGCGAGCGACGCGCCCGTGCCGCCGCTGGAGCCGCCAGGAGTGAGGTCGAGGTTGTAAGGGTTGTTGGTGCGGCCGAGCACCGTGCTCTGGTCGCCGGGCTTTGCGACGCCGAACCAGTCGCTCATGTTCACTTTGGCGAGAATGATGGCGCCCGCGTCGCGCAGGCGCGCCACCACCGTAGCGTCGAGAATCGGCTGCGAGCTCTTCAGCGGCAGGAAGCCGCCGCTCGTCGGCATGTCTTTCGTGTCGTAGAGGTCTTTCAGCACCACCGGCACGCCGTGCAGCTTGCTGCGCGGCCCTTTTGCCTTGCGCTCCTTGTCGAGCCCCCGGGCAGTCTCCAGTGCTTTCGCGTTGAGCGTGATCACCGCGTTGATGTGCGGGCCGCTCTTGTCGTAGGCCTCAATGCGCTTCAGGTATAGCTGCGTGAGCTTTTCCGATGTGAGCGCGCCGGCGTCGAACGCCTTGTTGATGTCTTCGAGGGTCGCCGTCTGCAGATCGAACTGCGCGGCGTGCGCGGGCCTCACCGCCACAAGGGCGCCGAGTGCGAGAAGAAGCGCGGGGGCGCAACCGCCCGTGAGCCTGAGAACGTGTCGCTGCATGGCCTGGATCCCTTAGTAGTCGAATCGCTCGCCGGCCAGCGGCGGTGTGGAGTCCGGAACCCGCCGGTTCCGAGTCACAGCTTCGAAGCCGCTGGCAAGCTTGATGAGGGTGGGCTCGCTCCACGGGCGGCCGAGTATCTCCAGGCCGACAGGCAGGCCTTCGGGCGTAAAGCCCATGGGAACGATGAGCGCGGGCAGACCTGTGGTGGGGCTCAACTGGTTCGGCGTGTACTGCCGCTCCTGGTCTTCGCGCGGCCCGATCTTCAGCGGCCCGTGCAGCTTGTGCGGGTAGATGAGCGCGTCGAGGTCGTAGCGGTCCATCAACGCGATCACCGCCTCGCGCAGCTTCGCCTTGCCTTCGAGCGTGGCGCGGTATTCCGGGTCGCGGTCGAGGTCGATCATGTGCTCGATGGCCGACTTGTCGTTCGGCCGGCCGGGCACGCCGGGGTGGTTCAGCAGCAGCGCGGCGGCGTTCTTGTATGGGTAGCTCGAGCCCTGGCGCGCGAGGTACTGGTTGACCGCGTGGATGCGCTCGTAGCGGCTGGGCGAGCTGTTCACCTGCAGGTAGTTCGGCAGGTCCACGCCGAGCGACACGGGGTCGAACACCTTCGCGCCGTTGTCGCTGAACACCTTGATGGCTTTCTTCGCCAGCTCTACGGCGGCCGGGTCCACCGGCCTGAAGTCCCAGGCTTCCTTCATCACACCGACGCGCGCGCCTCGCAGGCCGTTCTTGTCGATGAAGCTCACATAGTGCTCCATCGGCATCTTGCCGAGGCTGTTCGCGGTCCACAGGTCTGCGGAGTCGAAGCCGGCGATGATGTCGAGCGTGACGCACAGGTCGTACACGGTGTGCGCCATGGGGCCGCCGCGCTCGCCGGTGATGTAGCTCCACATCTGGCCGTCGCGGCTGATGAGGCCAGACGTGGTCGCAAGTCCAAACAGGTTGCCGTCGCTCGTGGGCGTGCGGATTGAGAAGCCGGTCTCGCTGCCGAGCCCCACCGTGCCGAAGTGCGCGGCGAGGCCCGCGCTGGTGCCGGCGCTCGACCAGCCGGGCGTGCGGTCGAGCGCAAACGGGTTGAGCGTGGAGCCGCCGAGCGTGCTGCTCGCCATGATGTCGGGCTGCGCGTACCAGTCGCTCTGGTTCACCTTCGCCAGGATGACGGCGCCGGCGTCACGCAGCTTGCGCACGATGGCCGCGTCTTTCGCGGGGATCACTCCCTTCAGCGGCAGGTAGCCGCCGGTAGTGGGCATGTCTGACGTGTCGAACACGTCTTTCACGATGACCGGGATGCCGTGGAGCGGCGAGCGCGGGCCTTTCGCCTTGCGCTCCTTGTCCAGCGCTCTGGCGGTGTCGATGGCTTTCGCGTTCAGCGCCAGCACCGCGTTGATCTTCGGGCCCTTGTGGTCGTAGGCGTCGATGCGCGCGAGATACATCCGGACGAGCTTTTCGGACGTGAGCGCGCCGGAGTCGAACGCGGCGTTGATGTCCGCCACGCTGGCGGTGGTGAGGTCGAACGTGGCCGCGTGGGCCGGGGCGGTGACCAGCAGCGTGGCCAATGCGGCAACGAGCGCGGAGGTTCTGGCGAGCGCGCGGCTGCGGCCCGGCAAAGTGAGATGTCTTTTCACGTGCACCTTTGTCTTGCGACTTCAAGCCTGTGAAGTGAGACGAGGCGCGAGCAGCTCACCCTACGTACGGCGACGCATAGGGTGGCGATGCGATGTCGCGTCTTGGCCGAAGAGGCGAACGCACCAGACCGGCAGCGCGCGCTGGGCCTCACTTGCCGGGCTTGTACCAGTAGTCGCTCTTGTCGTTGACAAACAGGCTCTTCGGAATCATCGCGTGAATGCCCTTCGTGCCGTCGACGATCTGCGTGATGCGGAAGTCGACGGCCATGCTGGCCAGCGGCAGCGTGCGGAACATGTCCCATCCTTTCGCCTCGTGCATGAAGTCGACCATGTCGTCCACGGCGAGCTGCATGGCGTCGTCGAGATCGGTGTCGAGGCCGAACGTGATGTAGTGAGTGGCCGTCTCCGCGCGCGGCGACTTGAGCGTTTTTCCCTTGTGCAGGATGAACTGGAAGACAGCCGTGTTCGCCGTTTCGATGGCCGTGCCGGTGATCTCGCCATCACCCTGCGCCGCGTGCGCATCGCCCGTGAAGAACAGCCCGCCTTTGTGAAACACCGGCATGTACAGCGTTGAGCCGGCCGTGAGCTCCTTGCAATCCAGGTTGCCGGCGAACGCACCGGGTGGGCCGCTGCGGCGATTCGGGCCGTCTGAAGCAGGCGGCAGCAGGCCCATCACGCCCATGAACGGCCCGAGCGGCACTTCCACCCCGGGCTCGAAGAGCCCCACGTTGCGCTTGAGATCGAACACAGTGACCTTGTTCGGCGGCTTGTCGCTGTCGAGCTGCCGCAGGCTGCGGCCAGGGCCGCGTCCTGTCGTTCCATAAGGAATGCGCGGCACGACAGAGAGAATGCGCACTTCAATCGAATCCCCCGGCATCGCGCCTTCGATGGCGATGGGCCCCACGAGCAGGTGGCCGTTCTCGATGCCGGCGTAGCGCGTTGCTTTTTCCAGCACGAGCGCCGTCTCCTTCAGCGCCGGGTTCTCCATGGTGGTGGGCACGCCGTTCTGACGCAGCCATTCGTCCGGATCCATCTTCGGATTGCGCCAGCCGGCGCCGCCGCCCGTATCCACTTTCACGATCGCGCCGGATTTGACAGTGAGGATCGGCGCCTTCTGCGCCGGAGAGTTTCCGATGGCGGAGCTCTCGGGCGTCAGATGGACGTAGTGATCGAACTTCGGCTCGGTGGCGGCAAACGATGCGGCCGGCAGCAGCGATAGAAGAAGCCAGGAGATAGAAGATCGGTGCGCGCGAAGTTTCATGGCGATGACGAGCCTCGTGGATGCGCCGGGATGGCCTGGCAGTGAAGACGCGCTACGCAGCCCATCCCCCCGGTTCATCCGATGCATGCAGAACTTTCAAGCGTCTGCACCAAGGTAGGGTGTTCTTCGGGACGGGCGTCTGACTGAGCAACACCCACGTTTCTCGAGCGGAGCCGAAAGACTTGCCATGAGCGGAACGACGAGCACTTTCAGAACCTACGCGCCCGCCGCGGCGATGGCGGCGTTGTGGGTGGCAGTAGCCATCGCACAAACCGTGAGTGCCCAGACAGCGGGCGCACAGAAAATCAACACGGTGATCGACGAGCAGGTGAAGGCCGAGCAGGCCGCGCAGGCTTCGCAGAAGCGCATCGCGCAGCTCGACGAGGAGGCCACCGGCATGCTGGCGGAATATCGCCAGGCACACGCCGAGACGGGCGGCCTCAAGGCCTACAACGACCAGCTCGCGACACAGGTCAAGTCGCAGCAGGACGAGCTCAACACCATGACTCGCCAGCTCGCCGAGATCGAGACCACCTCGCGCGAGGTGCTGCCGCTGATGCAGAAGATGCTCGACACGCTCGAGCAGTTCGTCGCGCTCGACGTGCCCTTCCTGCCCGAGGAGCGCGCGAGGCGCGTCGCGGCTGCTCGAGGAGATGATGACGCGCGCCGACGTGACGGTCTCCGAGAAGTACCGCCGCATCGTCGAGGCCTACCAGGTCGAGATGGAGTACGGGCGCACGCATCGAGGCCTACGAGGGCAAGGTCGGCGACGAACGCACCGTGCAGTTCCTGCGCGTCGGCCGCGTCGCGCTGCTCTACCAGACGCTCGACGGCAAGGAGACCGGCTACTGGGACGCCGACGCGAAGAAGCTGGGTCGCTGGACGACAACTACGAGCACGCCTTCAAGGAGGGCCTCGCGGTCGCCAAGAAGCAGGCCGCGCCCGGACTTCTTGTGGTTCCGGTGCCGGCGCCGAAGGAGGTGAAGTGATGATCTCGCGAAGCAAGAAGTGCTCGCTCTCGCCGCGCTGCTGGTTTCGGCGGCGATGCCTCCGCGGCATGCCGCCGCGGCAAGCGCGGGCAACCTCGACGAGCTGCTCGAGCAGACGCGCAATGCGCGCGCGCGCGAAGCGCAGGCGAACGCGGCGCGCGAGAACGAAGTTCCTCGCCGAGCGCGACCAAGCAGGCGCGCTGCTCGCGGAAGCGCAGCGCAAGCGCGACGCCGCGGAACGCGCGCAGCGAGCGCCTCGCTCTCCGCCGCGTTCGACGCCAACGAGGTGAAGCTGACGGAGCTGCAGACGCATGCTCGATGCCAGCGGCTCGGCAACCTCGGCGAGCTCTTCGGCGTGGTGCGCCAGGTGGCCGGCGACGTCTCGGCTCGGTGGTGTACAACTCGCTGATCAGCGCGCAGTTCCCGGAGCGCGACGAGTTCTTCGCGGAGCTCGCGCAAGGCGAAGGCGCTGCCGTCGATCGACGGAGCTCGAGCAGCTCTGGTTCGAGATGCAGCGCGAGATGACCGAGAGCGGGCGCGGTTGTCGCGCTTCGAGACCAAGATCGTCGACGCCGGACGGCGCGCCGCTCGAAGCCGAGGTGGTGCGCATCGGCCGCTTCATCGCGATGACCGACGGCGCGCTACCTGCAACTATCTGCCCAGCGTCAGAAGCAGCTCGGCGTGCTCTCGCGCCAGCCCGACGCTCGCGAGTACCGGCTCGGCGGCGAAGAAGCTGGAGGACGCGACGACGGGCTACGTCGAAGGCCGCCGTCGATCCGTCGCGCGGCGTGCTGCTCTCGCTGCTCGTGCAGCGGCCGAACGTGATGGAGCGCATCGAGAAGGGCGAGGCCGTCGGCTACGTGATCATCGTCGTCGGCGTCGATCGGCGCCGCTGCTCGCGCGTCTACCAGTGATCTTCCTGATCTCGGCCGCGGTGCGCGGTCGGTCGTCACCAGCTCAAGCGCCTCGACCAGCCGGAACCGACAACCCGCTCGGCCGCGTGCTCGCCACGTTCAAGGGCGATCCGCGCGACACGATCGAGGAGAGGACGCCGAGGTCGTCGAGCTGCGCATCTCCGAGGCGGTGCTGCGCGAGGTGCCGAAGCTCGAGCGCTTCCAGGCCTTCCTGCGCCTCGCCGT
The DNA here is from genome assembly GCA_963837755.1 of uncultured Gammaproteobacteria bacterium. Taxonomy (GTDB): domain Bacteria; phylum Pseudomonadota; class Gammaproteobacteria; order Steroidobacterales; family Steroidobacteraceae; genus JADGHX01. Next base: position 1,176,597 of record CAWIOP010000001.1, read on the forward strand.
CGCCGCGGGTCCGCTGCTCGGCCTGATCGGCACCGTGATCGGCATGATCATCACCTTCCAGAGCATCACCGAGTCGGGCTCGAGCGATCCGAAGCTGATGGCGAACGGCATCGGGCAGGCGATGATCGCGACGGTGCTCGGCCTCGGCATCGCGGTCCCGCTGCTCTTCGTCAACGCGGGCTTGCGTCGCTGTCGCGTCCGATCGTGCAGATCCTCGACGAGCAGAGCACGGGCCTGCTCGCCGAGAGTCTCGAGGGCCGTGTGGAGGGCAACGCCGGTGCTCGCCTCGACGTGCTGCGCTCGCCCCTTTCCGCGCGCTCGCCGCCCTGCGCGGAGCCGGCGGCCCGTTCGTCGTCTGGATCTTCCTCTCCGGCGTCGTGATGTGGACGCTCGTGATCGAGCGCTACTGGTACTTCTCGCGGATCCTGCCCGCAGAAGCACGCGCGGCCTCGCTGCACGACTGGAACGCGCGCACGGATCGCACGCAGCTGGTGCGCGCGGCAGATCCGCAAGGCGATGATCTCGCGCCTGAACGGCGCGATGACCGCGAACCTGCCGCTGCTGCGCGTGCTGGTGCCGCTGTCGCCGCTGCTCGGCCTGGTCGGCACGGTGAGCGGCATGCTCGAGGTCTTCGACTCGATGGCGCTGCGCGGCTCGGCCGACGCGCGCGCGATGGCGAGCGGCGTCTCCCACGCGATGATCTGCACGCTGACGGGCCTCGCGGTCAGCATCACCGGCCTGTACCCGGTGTACTACTTCCAATCGCCGGACGAAGCTCGAGACCGAGCTCCTCGCCGATAAGTTCACCTTCTGACGTCAAGAGCACCCGCAAGACCATGCGACTGCGCAGCCACTTGGCAATCAGCACGGCAGCGACGAGACCGGCATCGACCTCGCGCCGATGCTCGACTTCGTCCTGAACCTGCTGATCTTCTTCATCATCACCGCGGTGTTCGCGAAGGAGATCGGCATCACCGGTGAGCCGGCCGCAGCGGCGTCGAACGCCGAGCAGCAAGGAGGCCGGCAGCATCATCGTGATGATCCGCCCGGGCGGGCGAGATCTTCGTCGACGACCGCGTGGTCGACGTGCGCGCGGTGCGCGCCAACGTCGAGCGCCTGCACGCGCAGAAGCCGGACGACGGCGTGATCGTCACCGCCGACCAGGAGGCGCGAGACCGGCGTGCTCGTGCAGGTGGTCGATCAGGTGCGCCAGGGCGGCGTCGAGAACATCTCCTTCGCCGCCTCGGCGAGTTGAAGAGCGATGCGTCGCCACGCCACGCGCCCGAGATCGGAAGAGACCGGCATCGACCTCGCGCCGATGCTCGACTTCGTCCTGAACCTGCTGATCTTCTTCATCATCACGACCTCGTTCGTGAAGGAGGCCGGCATCACGGTGACCCGCCCCGAGGCGGAGACCGCGGAGCAGCCAGGAGAACGGCAACATCCTGATCGCGATCCGCCCGAACGGCGAGATCTGGATGGACCGGCGCCAGGTCGACCTGCGCGAGGTGCGGCCGCTCATCGAGCGCCTGCACATCGAGCGGCCCGACGACACCGTGGTCGTGATCGCCGACAAGGCGGCGCAGACCGGCGTGCTCGCGCAGGTGATGGACGAGGTGAAGCTCGGCGGCATCAAGGAGGTCGCCATCGCCGCGGCGCCGGGGAGCTGACACCATGCAGACCCAGGCCATGCTCACGCCGCGCTCCGTGCCCATCTTCATCGTGGCATTTGGCGCCGCGCTCGCCCTCTTCTCGCTCATGTACACCGTGATTCACGCTACAGGGCACGGCGTGGAGAAAGCCGAACAGCTGCAGACCATCGACTTCGTGCGGCTGCGGCGCGACTCGCAGGTGGAGTCCCTCGCTCGCCGCAAGCCACCGCCGCCTCCGCCGAAGCCGCCGCCGCCTCCGTCCAAAATGAAGGTGGAGGCTGGCAGCGTGCAGGGCGCCGGCGGCGGCTTCGCCATGCCCAACGTGGAGCTGAACGCGAACGTGGGCGGCGGCACCTTCGTCGGCCAGATGGGGGGTGGTGGTGGCGCTGGCTTGTTCGACGGCGACATCATCCCGCTACAGCGAATTCCGCCGCAGTACCCGCGAGATGCCGCGCGTAACAACATCACGGGCTGGGTGCAGCTCGAAGTGACGGTGAACCCGGATGGCACCGTGCGCGGTTGCAAGGTGATGGACTCGAAACCGAAAGGGTTGTTCGAAGCGTCGGCGGTGGCGGCGGTCATGCGCTGGAAGTTCAAGCCCAAGGTGGTGAACGGGCAGCCCGTGCAGCAGCGCGGCGCCCAGCGCATCGAGTTCGACCTGAACAAGGCTGCTGGATAAGGTGAGGCGTGCGGTGAAGCGAACGACAATACGTTGGACGGTTGCGATGGCACTGGCCGCCGCCTGTGCGGGCGGCAACGCGGTGGCGGCGGACTGCAAGGAAGAGAAGGCCGCCCGCACGATGAGCGAGGCCGTGTATCACGGCGTGGATGAAGCGACGAAGCTCATCGCCAGCAAGCAGCAGGCCGAGGCAATCGACAAGCTCACGAAGCTCGCGGATACGGGCTCGGATTTCGACAAGGCCGTGGTGTACTACAACCTCGGCTTCGCGCATTCGTCGAAGAACGACTACGCCAACGCCGCGGCAGCGTTCGCGAAGGCGGTGTCGTTCAAGGCGCTTCCGCAGCAGCAGCAGGAGCAGCTTCAGTACAACCTGGGGCAGCTCTACATCGTGGCGGGCAAGCACGACGAAGGCATCAAGGCGCTTCAGGAATACATTTCCACCGCCTGCAAGCCGGTGGCTGCGGAGGCGCACATCTTTCTGGCGAACGCGCTCGTCGAGCGCAAGCGCTATCAGGAGGCCGTGCCGCAGATCGACCTTGCGCTGTCGAAGGCGAAGTCCCCGAACCAGAGCTGGTTCGAGATGAAGCTCGCGGTGAACTACGAGCTGAAAGACTTCAAGGCGTGCGCGCAGACGCTGGTGCAGCTCATCGGCATGGCGCCCACCAAGCCGGACTACTGGAAGCAGCTCTCCAGCATGTTCTTCGAGATGAAGTCCGATATCGAGGCGGTGGCGGTGCTGTCGCTCGCGGAACGGCAGGGTTTCATCGACAAGCCGAACGAGCGCAAGAACATGTACAACGTCTACATGATGCTCGACCTGCCGTTCAAGGCGGGCAACTTCATGCAGGAGTCGATCGAGAAGGGAAAGGTTCCCGCCGACGAGGCGAACCTCGAATCCGTGGCGGACGCGTGGATCAACGCGCGCGAGGCTGCGCGGGCGGAAAGTGCGTTGCGCAAGCTGGCGTCGATGTCGGAGAAGGGCGAGTACTTCTACAAGCTCGGCGCCATGTTCGGCGACAACGAGCAGTGGAAGGACTCGCGGGAGATGCTCAGGAAGGCGCTCGACAAGGGCGGCCTCAAGCGTGCCGGCGAGGCGTGGATGCGCCTGGCCGTGGCCGAGTACAACCTGAAGGACACGCCCGGCGCGGTTGCCGCTCTTCAGAAAGCGGTGGCGTTCGACGAGACCCGCAAGCAGGCCAGCGAGTGGCTGCGTCATCTCAATTCGCAGATGGCCTCTACCTGACGCTGGATCAGCGGGGCGTGAGCGCTTTGAGCTTCGCGCTATTTGCCGCGGCGGCTCTTCGTAGTGCGGCTCGTTCTTTCACGGTCGCTGGCCGGCTCCCCGGAGTCATCTTCGGCGCGCGGCGCTGCGGTGATGCGCCGCGCGAGCCCTTCGCGCAGCAGGTATTCGATCTGCCCGTTCACGCTGCGCAGCTCGGAGGCGGCCAGCCGCTCGAGCTGCGCCCATACGTCGGGCGGCAGGCGTAGCAGAAACGCTTTTTTGTCTGGACTCGCCAACTTTCCGCCGGGGCCGCGTCAGCCGTAGAGCGTGCCTGCGTTTACCACGGGCTGCACTTCGTTCTCCGCGCACAGCACGACCAGCAGGTTGCTCACCATCGCGGCCTTGCGCTCGTCGTCGAGCTCCACGACGCGCCGCTCGGAGAGCGCGTTCAGCGCCATTTCCACCATCGTGACCGCGCCCGTCACGATCTTCTGGCGCGCGGCGATGATGGCCTCGGCCTGCTGGCGGCGGAGCATGACGCCCGCGATTTCCGGAGCGTACGCGAGGTGCGTGAGCTTCGCGTCTTCGACGACGATGCCGGCCTGCGCCAGGCGCTCCTGCAGCTCGCGCAGCAGTGTGGCGGTGACTTCGTCGATGCCGCTGCGCAAGGTGATCTCGGCCCGGCCGTGCTCCAGTTCCTCCGCGCCTTCGTCGTACGCATAGCTGTTGGCGAGATGGCGAATGGCCGCCTCGCTCTGCACGCGCACGTATTCTTCGTAGTTCTCCACGTCGAACTGCGCGCGCGCGGTGTCATCCACGCGCCAGACAATAGCGGCGCCCACTTCGATGGGGTTGCCGCGCTTGTCGTTCACCTTGATCTTGTCGCTGTTGAGGTTGTGAGCGCGCAGCGAGATCTTGGTGCGCGTGCAGAAAGGGTTGGCCCAGCGCAGGCCGGCGTTGCGATCAGTGCCGCGATAATTGCCGAAGAGCAGCAGCATGGCCGCCTGGTTCGGCTGCAACATGTAGAGGCCACGGAACGAGAACACACCGAGCGCGCCCACGAGCAGGCCGCCGAAAAAGTAGCCCAGGCGCGGCGGTTCGCCGATTCCGGCCGCGAAAGTGATCACTGCGCCGACCAGCAGCGCGACGCTGATGACGAACATGACGTAGCCGTTGGCGCTGGTCGCTTCGACTTCGCGCGTCACGGAGCTGCTGGGCTTGCCGGTCGATTTCGCCATGGCGGAAGATGCCTCCTGCGGTTCGTAGGTGATGTCAGAGTGATATCACTTTACTATCACCCGCGGAAGCTTCGCAACAAAAAAAGCCCCGCTTGCGCGGGGCTCATCGATCTTCTTTCCTTGACCCGGTGTATCGCTGTCAGCTTCCGGCCGGGCGCGGGCAAACAATTCGTTGCGGAACAATTGCCCTTTTCGCGCCTCGGCGTTGTCGCGTCTTCACGAGCTCAATGTCTTTCCGGCTGGAACGTTGGGGCTTGTTTCCCCGGCCGAACCTCGAGGCCCGCGTGTTCATTCACGCAACTTTCCGTTCCGAGCAGCCAGCAAATGGTGTGGCCGCCGCTACCCGTGCCCGCGTCGATGCTCCGAGTTTCTTCCGTTATGCCTTCCGAACCTGTCGTTTGTGCGCTTCCCGCATCAGGCGGGCCGGCGAAAAACCTCGTGGCTACTCAAGCAAGCCCAATGCCAGTGTTTGGATGCCGCATGAAAACCGGAACTTGCGGCGCGAATGCTTGAGAGCGACGGGCAAAAGTGTACAGAGTCCCGACAGTGCTTTCATGTCGTTTGTTAACTACATCACAGCTTGAGCCACACCGCGAAGCGCGCACCGGACTGTTCCGGCAGGTCTTCGGCGCTCGCATGCCCGCCGTGAAACTCGGCGATGAGCTTCACGATGTACAGGCCAAGCCCGAAGTGTGGGCGATGATCGCTGCCCGCCCGCGACTGCCAGAGTGACTCGAACAGCCGGCCGTGCGAATCCGCCGGAAGGGGCGGCCCGGGGTTCTCCACTTCGAGTACCGCGAAGTGCGACTCCAGGCGCAGGCGCACGTGGATGGCGGCCCCCGGCGCGCTGAAATCCACCGCGTTATCAATGAGTTTGTCGAGCAGCTGCACGATCAGGTCGGGTGCGCCTTCGATCTCGAACGGCCCCTCGGGCAGCGCGTCGGTGAAACGGCGCTCGGGGAAGCCGATGCGGTAGGCCGCGACGGCGGAGGCAATCACAGGCACCAGGTCGAACCGCGTGCGCTCGGCGCTCTGAATGGCTTCTTCAACGCGCGTGGCCGCACCCATGGCGACCAGGATGGCATTGAGGCGATCGCTGCCTTGGCGGGCGCGATCGAGATAGACGCGCGCCGAAGCGGGAACGCCGCCTTCGCTTTCGAGATTGTCGAGCGATGACCGCACGATGGTGAGTGGTGTGCGGATCTCATGGGCGAGTTTGCCCGCTAGGGTGCGCAGGTAGCCTGTGTATTCGTTCAGCCGCTGCAGCAGGGTGGAGAAGCTGTGCGCCACGTCCCCCAGCTCATCGGGTGCCTGCGATTCCGGGAAAGTGGTGACGAGCCCTTCGCGTGTAAGCGCGGACTCACTCGCCTTGCGCAGGCGCGAGAGGCGCAGGGCAAGCCTCGCCGCGAACGCGAACATGGCGAGCACGACAATGGCGCTGGTGATGACGGTGAAGTTGAGCAGCGTGGTGAGGGCGCGGTCTCTCAGCGTGAGCCAGCGGTCTGCCGCCTGAGTTACGCGCAGCGTGCCGATCACGTTCTGATGATCGCGGTCGTAGATGGACGCTGCCGGCGCGTCGAGCATGCGCCGCTCGCCCGGTCGATCGAGCAGGCGGCGATAGATCAGCATGAGGAACGAACGGTCCTCACCGTACTGCGCGGGCAGGGCGAGGCCATCTGCCATGGCGAGCTGTGCGCCGCCGGGCGTCGACACGACGAGACGCAGCCCGGGCTGGATGAACTGCTCCAGGTAGCGGGCCAGCTCAGGCGAGGCGGCTATGAGGCGACCGCGTGTGCCCAGATCGTCGCCGCGCAGGGTGCCGTAGCTCGACGGCAGGGCCCCGCGCTCGTCGCGGTCGTCGACGAGCACGCCGAACCGGCCGCCGAGCAGTGACAGCGGCACGCGCAGCTCTAAGCGATAGCCCCGCGTGGTGGGCTGCCATGCACCTTCGATGCGGGCTTCTTCCACCGACACCTGCTGCCCGTATTCGCGTGTCTCGATGCGCCGTGCGCGCACCGTGCCAGCCCCGGGCGCGGAGAGGAACACCTGCCGCTCAGAGCCTGCCGTGTCTTCGAAGGCGATCCATACGCGGTCGCCGAGCGCGCTTGCTTCCAGCGGCGGCGCGTTGGGCGCGTCGAAAACGAGCTGGTTGTCGTGCACGTCCAGCAGCGCATAGAACATGCGCTCGTGTACGCCGGTGAGAATGCCGAGGCGGTCCTTGCCGTGGTCGAAGTATTTCCACGCGCCGGGCGCGTTGGGCCACTCTTCGATGTAACCATCGAGATAGGGCTCGCCGGGCAGCGGCAGGGGCACGAGATCGAAGCGCTCCGGCCGTGGCAGGGACTCACCTGTGGGGCCGCGGTAGAGCAGGTCGTCACGACCCTGGAGCGAGGCGGAGATGGTCTGCGCCATGGCGGCGAGCGATTCGCTCTCGGCGCCCCGGAGCACGGACTCCATCTCGAGCGCATACCGATAGCCGGCCCACGGCAGCACCAGCGTGAGCAGGCTCAGCAGCAGCAGTTTCAGGCGCAGGGACATTACTTACCGCGCACGCGTCGACTCACTCGAAGAAGCTCGTGGCGGGCACCGGCCGCAAGACCGCTTCCTGCGGGGCCTCGTGGCGACGTACTCCTACGTCGCCACGTGCCCGCCACGAGCTTCTTCGAGTGAGTCGACGTCTTTCGACTTCTATTCGACCCATCGATAGCCCATGCCGTAGACCGTTTGTATGCCGTCGAACTTCGGCTCGAACACCTGGAACTTGCGGCGGATGCGCTTGATGTGCGAGGTGATGGTGTTGTCGTCGAGCACGACGTTCGCCGCATCCATGAGCTGCTGGCGGTTCTTCACGTGGCCGGGATGCTTCGCGAGCGCGTGCACGATCCAGAACTCCGTGAGCGAGAGCAGGACGATCTTGCCGTCCCACTGCACCTGCATGCGCTCCGAGTCGAGCGTGAGCGGGCCGCGGCGCACGATCTGCGTGTCTTCGCGCGGTTTGCGCAGGGCATCCACGCGGCGAAAGAGCGCATTCACGCGCGCGCTCAGGTGCGGAAGGCTCAGGTCTTTGGTGAGGAAGTCGTCCGCGCCGAGGCGCAGGCCGGAGACAGCGTCGAGCTCGCTGTCGCGCGCGGTGAGGAAAATGATTGGCAGCTCGGCGGAGAGCGCCCGCAGCTGGCGGCACAGCTCGAAGCCTCCCTCGGGCTCGTCCACCAGCGAGATGTCGATGATGGCGAGGTCTGGCAGGCGCGTGGCGAACGCTTCCATGGCAGAAGCCCGGTCGGAATAGGTGCGCACGCTGAAGCCTTCGCGAGTGAACGCGGCGGCGTAGTTGTCGCGGATGGCCGGTTCGTCTTCGACGATGGCGATGAGCTTCTTCATGGGCACGCTTTCGGACTTCAGGGCGGGACTGGCAAGTGGAGCCAAGGCTACAGGCTGAAGCGCCCGGATCAAATACCTCATGGCATGCATGGGTCTCATACGGTGAATGCCGTGAACACGGTGCATACGGTGAACAGGCTCATTCCGGCAGTCGTGCCCGGCCGAATACGTCGTCCCTTGCGCCACATTTCGTCAGGATTGCGGAGCGCCTTGCCACGTTGTCGTCCGCATCCGGCAGCCTCGCTGCGGCGAAATAGGCCCCGTTGTGATGAACACGGGAGCCGCGACGATGACCACCGAACCCACGCCCCTGCGCGAGCGCATTGTGAACTGGCTTGCACTGCTTGCCTTGTTGCTGGTGGGGGTGGTGTGGCCACCTGTATTCGCGGCTGATGAAGAGCCGCCCGCGGCGGACCCCGGCAATGCGCGGGCGGGCAGCCTGTTCCTGTGCGCCATGCCCTGCGCGCAATCCACCGAAGCCCTGCGCCAGTCCACGCAGATTCGCGCGCAGGTCACCGGCAACGTGGCGCGCGTGCACGTCACGCAGAAGTTCGAGAACCCGAGCGACGATTGGGTCGAGGGGCTCTATGTGTTCCCACTGTCAGCGGGCGCGGCGGTCGATGAGCTCGAGATGCTCGTGGGTGAGCGACGGATTCGCGGCGAGATCCAGCGCAAGCAGGAGGCACGCGCCACTTACGAGCGGGCAAAGAGCGAAGGCCGCCGCGCCAGCCTCGTGGATCAGGAGCGGCCGAACATGTTCACCACGTCGGTGGCGAACATCGCGCCTCACTCTTCGATCACGGTGCAGATCGCGTATCTCGACACCATTCCGTTCCGCGACGGCCGCTACACGCTGAACCTGCCGCTCAGCATCACGCCTCGCTACACGCCCGGCATGATGCTGGACCCGGCCGACCCCAATGCCGCGCGGAATTCGCGCGAGGCAAACGCGTCGGCGCCCAAAGGCGTGTCACCGACGGCGACGCCGGAACGCGTGACGAGCGCGGTTCAGAACGCGCAAATCGATATCGAGCTCACCCCCGGCTTCCCGCTGCAGGCCGTGCAGAGCCTGAATCATTCCATTGCCATGGAAATGACGGGCGCCGGCCGGCGTATCGGCCTGCGCTCGCAGGTCGTTCCCACGGATCACGACTTCGAGCTTGTGTGGACGCCGAGCGTTGCGCCGGAAACGCATGCCGCGGCGTTTGCCGAGCGCGTTGGCAACGACACGTACGTGCTCGTCACGCTGATGCCGCCGCAGATATCGGCAGAGCGCTCCTACAAGCGTGAGGTGCTGTTCATCATCGATACGTCTGGCTCGATGAGCGGCCCCTCCATCGAGCAGGCGCGTGAGGCGCTGCGCCTCGGCGTTACGAGGCTGCAGCCCGGCGACACGTTCAACATCATCCGTTTCAGCAGTGATGCGACGAGCCTGTTCCCCACGTCGCAGCCCGCCGTCGGAATCAATCGCCAGTCGGCCACCGACTTCATCGACCGGCTCGTCGCGGACGGTGGCACCGAGATGCGAGGCGCGCTGGAGCTGGCATTCTCCATGCCGCCCACGCAGGACGCCCTCCGCCAGGTCGTGTTCGTCACCGATGGCAGCGTGAGCAACGAAGCAGATCTCGTGAAGATGATTCACACGCGCATCGGTGGCGCGCGCCTCTTCACCGTGGGCATCGGTGCTGCTCCCAACGCGTGGTTCATGCGCGAGGCCGCGGCGGCGGGGCGCGGCAGCTATACGTTCATTCCCCGGATCGAGCAGGTCAGCGAGCGAATGGGCGATGTGTTCCGGAAGCTGGAGAACCCCGCGCTCGTGGATCTGCAGCTGCACTGGCCTGATGGCGCGGAAGCGGTGCTCGCCGCGGGCCTGCCCAGCGACGTCTACGCTGGCGATCCCCTCACCGTCGCCGCGAAGCTTTCCAGTGTTCCCAAGGGAGTGCTCACGTTGACAGGCCGCAGTGGCGGTGGCGCATGGACGCGCCAACTTCCCATCAACATGGTGAACGACCAGGCCGGCGTCGCGAAGCTGTGGGCGCGCGAGCGCATCGGGGAGTTGTCGCGGCAGAAGAATGTGGGCGGCGATGCCACGGAAGCGGAGAGCCAGATCGTGAGTCTTGCCCTGGCCCACCACCTCGTCAGCGACCACACGAGCCTGGTTGCGGTGGACCTGACGCCTGCGCGCCCGGTTGGCGTCGACTCACGCCCGGAACAAGCCCCGACCTCCGCGCCTCGCGGCGGCGCCTGGGCGCAGTCGACGGGTTTCGCTTCCACGGCAACGCCGGCGCCGCTGCTGCTGCTCGCAGGAGCGATTGCTCTGGCCCTGGCTTTCGCGCTCCGAATGATTCCGATGAGGGCCCGCGCGTGCCTGTGAAGCTGGCCAGCGCCACCGCCTTCGCAACGATCGGCATCGCGTGCATGGTGGGCGCGTGCTGGATTCACGTGAAGGCGTTCGCGGCGCAGGTGCTAATCAACGCAGCGTGGGACCGCGCGCAGCAAGGCGCCGCAGCGGCGCGCCCCTGGCCCTGGGCAGATACGATGCCCGTCGCGCGCCTCACGTTCCATGACTGGAAAACACTGGTGGTGCTCGAAGGCTCCAGCGGCCGCAATCTCGCATTCGCCCCGAGCCACGATGCCGCGAGCGTGGCTCCCGGTGAGCCTGGCAACAGCGTGATCTCGGCCCATCGCGACACGCACTTCCGCGCGCTGGAGCACGCGCGCGTTGGGGACCGCATACGCGTGGAACGCCCGGACGGGCAGATATACCTGTTCGCGGTGACCGATGTGAGAGTGGTGGATAGCCGCCATGAGCGGCTCGCGCTGGATGCCGACGTGCCGCGCCTGACGCTGGTGACGTGCTATCCGTTCGATGCGATTCAGCCCGGCGGGCCGCTGCGCTTTGTGGTTACCGCGGATTGGAGCGGCGGGCCGCTTGCAAGTGAGGGGTATACGCCGCCGCAGCGAGTGGCTCGCGCGGCGGCGCTTCCCCGACCTGTGCCTTTATTATCAATGGGCGACTAGAACGCGTTCAGCCCGGTCAGCTCGCGGCCGACGGTGAGCTGGTGAATCGTTTCCGTGCCCTCGTAAGTAATAACACTTTCGAGGTTCAGCATGTGACGAATCGGCACGTACTCGGCGCTGATGCCGGCCCCGCCGAGCATGTCGCGTGCGTCCCGCGCCACGTCGAGGGCCATACGGCAGTTGTTCCACTTGGCCAATGACACCTGCGATGGGGTCATCTCCCCTTTGTCCTTGAGCCGACCGAGCTGCAGTGACATGAGTTGGGCCGTGGTGATGCGGCGGGCCATGTCCGCAAGCCGTATCTGGATGGCCTGGTTCTGCGCGAGCGGTCGGCCGAACAGCAAGCGCGTCTTCGTATAGTCGAGCAGTTGCGCAAGACACGCCTGCGCCGCGCCGATAACGCCCCACGTAATGCCATAGCGAGCCTGGGTGAGGCACGACAGCGGTCCCTTCAGCCCCACCACGCCCGGCAGCATGTTCTCTTCGGGCACCGTGACGTTGTCGAAGAACAGTGCCGAGGTTACCGAAGCCCGAAGCGAGAACTTGCGTTCGATCTCCGGCGCGGCGAAGCCCGGCGTGCCCTTCTCGACGATGAAGCCGCGAATGCCTTCTTCCGTCTGCGCCCAGACAACACAGAGATTGGCAATGGCGCCATTGGTGATCCACATCTTCGCGCCGTTGATCACCCAGTCCTTCCCGCGGCGTTTGGCATGCGTCTTCATGTTCGCGGGGTCGGAGCCGCCATGCGGCTCGGTGAGCCCGAAGCAGCCAATGAGCTCGCCGCGCGCCATGCCCGGCAGGTACTTCTGTTTCTGCGCTTCGCTGCCGAACGCATGGATGGGATACATGCACAGCGACGACTGCACGGAGACGAAGCTGCGAATGCCCGAATCGCCGCGCTCCAGCTCCTGACAGATGAGACCGTAGCTCACGCCGTTGAGGCCGGCGCAGCCGTAGCCTTCGAGGGATGAGCCGAAGAGCCCGAGGGCCGCGAGCTCCGGAACGAGCTCTTTCGGAAAGCTGTGCTCTTCGAAGCACTTCTGGATGATGGGCAGCACGCGCTCGTCCACGAGCCGTGCCACGGACTCCTGCACCATGCGCTCGTCTTCGGTGAGCAGGCCGCGCACGTCGAACAGGTCGACCGGATCGAGCGCTCGCGCGGAGGCCTTCTTCGTCTGGATGTCGCTCGAGGCGGTTGCCATGGCAATGTCCTTCCGCAAGGGGGCCGGGATGATACCTAACCCTCTCGTACGGTAATCGACACCTTGCCGATCGTTCGGCCCGTTTCGACTTGCCGGTGGCCTTCCGCGACGCGCTCCAGCGGGAACACGTGACTCACTTTGGGCCGCAGAAAACCCGCGTCGACGAGCCGCGCGATGCCCGACAGAATCTGCGCCGGGCGCTCCGGCTCGATTTCGTACGCCGTCGGGATTCCCATGAACTCGTAGTGGATGGAGACGTTCCGGTAGAGCAGGGACTGGCCGCGATCGGCGGTGCTCGCGCTGGCGCCGAGAATGGTGACCACGTTGCCGTTCACGCTGGCGCAATCGATGCTGTGCAGGAAAACATCGCCGCCCACCGTGTCGAAGACGACGGGCAGGCCCCTGCCGCCCGTGATCTCGTTGATGCGCTCGACGACGTTCGTTTCGCGATAGTCGATGACTTCATCCGCGCCCAGCACGTCTCGACAGAACGCGATGGATTCGGGCCGGCCGGCCGTGGTGATGACGCGGCAGCCGTGCAGCTTGGCGAGCTGGATGGCGATGTGGCCCACGCCCCCCGCACCCGCATGAATGAGCACCGTCTGGCCGGGGTTGATGCGGGCTCGCAGATGCAGCGCTTCCCACGCGGTCTGGCTCACAAGCGGCAGCGCGGCTGCTGTGGTGTGATCTACCGTGCGCGGCTTGCGCGCGGCGCTGCGCGCGTCGAGCGCCACGAAGTCTGCGTTGGCGCCGTTCCGGAAGAGATTTGCGGTGGCGAAGATCTCATCCCCCGGCAGCCACTGCGTGACGCCGGGGCCGCACTTCACGACGACACCGCTCACGTCATAGCCCAGCACGATCGGGAATGCCCGGTTGCCGCTGCGCTGGCGCACTTTCGTGTCCACCGGATTGACAGATGTGGCGTGCACTTCGACCAGCACGTCCGTGTCGCGCAGTTGCGGTTCGGGGATCTCTTCCAGCCTGAGCACGTCGGGTCCGCCGTGCTCGCGAATGACCATTGCGCGCATGACTCTCTTTCAGTACGGGACGCGAAACGTGCGATAAAGGGCCGCGACCAGCCAGAGCGGGCCGATCAGCAGGAACTGTACATCCTTGAAGAACGACGGCCGCTTGCCTTCGACCGCGTGACCGATGAACTGCCCGATCCACGCCGCCACGAAGAGGGCGAGCGAGGTGGCCCACAGCGGCCAAGGCAACCCGCTCAACGCGTGGAGAACGCCGAGCAGCGCGGCAAACGCCAGCGTAATGCCGACGGCGAGCGAGAACGACAGGGCGGCGTAGTACACAATGGCGATCAGTGCCACGAGCGTGGCCCAATTGATCCACGGCGACACCGCTGCGAAGGCGGAAGGCACCGGCACGGACCACAGCAGCCCCATCACCGCGAGCACGATGACAGGCACACAGATCCAGTGCAGCAGCTTGTTCGTGGGGTTCGTATGGCTCTGGCCGTATTCGCCCAGCCAGTCGGCAACGCTTCGCATGTAAGGCTTCCCCTGCGGTGCAGACTTCGGTAAAGCTACGCGCCCATTCGCGCTGGGCGCAATGGTACGTGCGGTGGCTGTGCCGCCACAGCCCCTGCGTCCACGCCAGCGCTTGCAGCCGTTGCGGCTGCCGGCTCAAGTTCGTCCGTGCCGAGCCCAGGCTCACGCGCGGATACTGCTACACGCTCGCCAGTTGAGGAGGCATTCATGACGTTCAATCCCCGTTTCGCCCAATTCTTCATTACAGGCCTTGCCGCCGCCGCGCTGCTCGCCGGCTGCTACACGATGGACCCCTATACCGGCGGCAGGCAGGTCAGCAAGACGACCAAGGGCGCGGGCATCGGCGCGGCCGTGGGCGCCGTCGCCGGCATCCTCACCGGCGATGATTCGCGTGAGCGCCGCAAGCGCGCCCTCATCGGCGCTGGCGTCGGCGCCCTCGCTGGCGGTGCGGCCGGCAACTACATGGACAGGCAGGAAGCCAAGCTGCGCCAGCAACTCGAAGGCACAGGCGTAAGCGTTACGCGCAATGGCGACAACATCACGCTGAACATGCCGGGCAACATCACGTTCAAGACGGATAGCTCCGACCTCAGGCCAGACTTCTTCGAGGTGCTGAATTCCGTCTCGCTGGTGCTGAAGGAGTTCGACAAGACGCTGCTCGAGGTGGCCGGGCACACCGACAGCACCGGCGCGGATGCGTACAACCAGACGCTCTCCGAGCGCCGGGCGTCCACGGTGGGGCAATACCTTTCGAGCCGCGGCGTGAGTTCCCAGCGCATCATCACTGTGGGCGCGGGTGAGACGCACCCCATCGCTTCGAACGACACGCCGGAGGGCCGTCAGGCCAATCGTCGGGTGGAGCTGAGCCTGGAGCCGATCACGCAGGGTTAGGCGCTGCCGGCGGCGTAGTCTTTGTGGCCGGACGTAGCGTCCGGCCACATCGAGGCCACGCCGCGCATCGCGGGCAAAAACAAAGGCCCGTCGCTCTTTCGAACGACGGGCCTTTTGAGTGAATCGTCTGTCAGCTTCGAATCAGTCTTGCACTACGCCGCCGGCGCCATGAGCCCGCGCAGCTTGCCGAGCGCATTCGCCTCGATCTGCCGGATGCGTTCCGCCGATACGCCGTACTTGTCCGCCAGCTCGTGCAGCGTCGACTTTTCTTCGGTCATCCAGCGCTTCTGCAGGATGTCGCGGCTGCGATCGTCGAGGCGGCCCATTGCGCTCTGCAGGCGATCCGAAGAGTCGCATTCCCATTCGTCCGCTTCCACGCTGGCCGCCGGGTCTGAGTCCGGGGCAGCCAGGTAAGCGGCCGGGCTATACACCTCTTCTTCGTCCGACTCCGGCGTCGGGTCGAAGGACATGTCTCGCGCCGACAGGCGCTGCTCCATCTCCGTGACTTCGGCGGTGGTCACGCCAAGTTCACGCGCCACGGCTCGAGTCTCCTCAGCGGTGAGCCACGTCAGGTTCTTCTTCATGCGGCGCAGGTTGAAGAACAGCTTGCGCTGGGCTTTGGTGGTGGCGATCTTCACCAGCCGCCAGTTGCGCAGCACGTACTCGTGAATCTCCGCGCGAATCCAATGCACGGCGAACGACACCAGGCGCACGTTCACGCTCGGGTCGAAGCGCTTCACGGCCTTCATGAGGCCGACGTTGCCTTCCTGGATGAGGTCGCCGACGGGCAGGCCATATCCGCCGTAGCCGCGGGCGATGTGCACCACGAAGCGCAGGTGGGCCAGAACGAGCTGCCGGGCGGCGCCCAGGTCATCGCTCTGCCGGAAACGAAGCGCCAGCTCGTGCTCCTCCTCGCGGGTGAGCACGGGAATACGACTGACGCGGTCAAGATAGGCATCGAGACTTCCAATAGGGCCG
Source organism: uncultured Gammaproteobacteria bacterium (assembly GCA_963837755.1). Lineage (GTDB taxonomy): Bacteria > Pseudomonadota > Gammaproteobacteria > Steroidobacterales > Steroidobacteraceae > JADGHX01. Next base: position 1,192,366 of record CAWIOP010000001.1, read on the forward strand.
GCAAGCGCCATATCGGCATTGCGAGTCACCACTGCGGTTGCTGTAGTCATCGCTGTTTTAAACTCCCTGCGGGGGATGGCCCCCAACTCATGGACTGGATGTTAGCAGTCAGGCACTTAGAGTGCTAAGGTGCCCCGAAGTTCACCACTATCTGAACGCGTGTTTGTGGGCAGAAGTTCCTGATTTTCCTGGGGAATTGCCTAGCTGACGCAGGAGAGGGGCCGGGGTCTCTCTCGATGGGGTGAGCCAGGCCCTTAGCGGCCGCGAGGAGAGCTTCGATGGAGCCCAACGCCCTGCTGCTGGCCCGCCTGCAGTTCGCCTTCACGACCGCCGTCCACATCGTTTTCCCTGCTTTTACTATCGGCTCTTCCGCCTACGTCGCCACGCTGCTCGTGCTGTGGCGGCGAACGGGCCACGACCACTTCCACCGTCTCGCCCGGTTCTGGACCAAGATCTTCGCTGTCTCCTTCGCCATGGGTGTCGTCTCGGGCATCCCACTCTCGTACGAGTTCGGCACCAACTGGAGCCGGTTCTCGGAAGTGGTCGGGAACGTCGTCGGGCCACTCATCGGCTACGAAGTGCTCACCGCGTTCTTCCTGGAGGCCACCTTCCTCGGCGTGATGCTGTTTGGCTGGAAGGGACCTTGCAGAGGTGCTAGGCGCGAGGCTCGATACTGCGCAGATGGCGGCTCGCTGAAATCCACGCGCCGAGCCAGCCGAGTACGGCGCCTCCGCCGAGCAGCCCTGCGGTGTCTTCGAGGCCGGGGCCGGCGAGCGCGTAGTGGCTGCCGTAGAGCTGAGCAAGCGTGGCTACAGGTGTTGAGAGCACCATTACCATGACGCCGATGGCACCCCACGCGAGTAGCGCGCCGCCTACGCCATACAGCACTCCGGTGTAGAGAAAAGGCCGCCGCACGAAGGCATTGGACCCGCCGACCAGTTTCGTCACTTCGATTTCGGCGCGCCGATTCAGAATCTCCAGGCGAATGGTGTTGCCGATCACCGCGAGCACGCCGAGCCCCAGCAGCGCTGCGAGCATCAGCAGCACTTTGCGCAGCACGTCCAGTATGGCGTTGAAGCGCATCACCCATTCGGAGTCGATCTGCACCAGCTCCACTTCAGGCCACGCAACGAAGTAGCGCCGCAAAGATTCGAGCGCGGCCGCGGAGCTGGCTTCGGGCGTCGGACGCACGTGCAGAACGTGCGGTAACGGGTTCTTCTCGAGCACTTCGAGCGCTGCGCCGAAGCCGGAATACGTGCGGAACTCCTCGAGGGCCTTGTCTGCGGGAATGAGCGTGACGTCGGCAACACCGCTGCGCGCGCGGGCGTTCCCGGCCAGCTGCTCCGCCTTGCTGAGTGCGACATCGGTCTTCAGGTAGACCGAGAAATCCACCGCGTTCTCGAAATTGCCCGTGGCTACACGCGCATTGGTGACGAACAGCTTCAGGCTCATCGGCAACGCCAGCGCAACAGCGACAACGAGCAGCGTCAGCACGCTCGCCAGCGGGTTGCGCGCGAGACGGCCCAGCGCGCCGAAGAACGCCTGCGCATGGCGCGTGCCGTAGGATGAAACGCTCATCGGGTGGCAACGAGGCTCGGCAGATCGTCGCCCGACGCGCCCTGCACCCTGCCGTTCTCGAGGGTGATCGAGCGTTCTCCCAACTCGCGCACCAGGTGCACGTCGTGCGTGGCGACCACCACCGTGACGCCCACTTCCTGGAAGCGCTTGAAGAGCCGCATGACTTCGAGCGCGAGGTCGGGGTCGAGATTGCCGGTGGGCTCATCGGCGATGAGCAGCGGCGGTTTGCTCACCACCGCGCGCGCAATGCCGACGCGCTGCTGTTCACCCACCGACAGCTCCAGCGGCGAGCACGCGCTCTTTGCCGAGCAGCCCGACCTGATCGAGCGCCGCGCGCACGCGCTTGTCGATCTCCTTCAGCGGCGTATCCGCCACGACGAGCGGCAGCGCCACGTTGTCGTACACGGGCCGGTCCGCGAGCAGCTTGTGGTCCTGGAACACCACGCCGATGTTGCGGCGGAACGCGGGAATCTGCCCGGCGCTGCAGCGTGTCGGTGTTCTTGCCGTTGACGAGCACCGTGCCGCGCGTGGGCCGCTCCAGCAGCGCGATGAGCTTGAGCACCGTGCTCTTGCCGGCGCCGGAGCGGCCGGTGAGAAACACTATCTCACCCGGATTGATGTCGAAGGCTCACGCCCGCGAGCGCTTCGCGGCCGTTCGGGTAGCGCTTGGCCGACCTTGTCGAAGACGATCATCGAGCGGCGGCCTTCGCGTTTCCGGTGTCGGCGCCTGCGCCCTGCACGAGCGCGGTGGCGAAGGCCTGCGCGTCGAACTCGCCGAAATCCTCCGGCTGCTCGCCGACGCCGATGAAGCGGATGGGCAGGCCGAGCTTGCGCGCGATGGCGAGCACGATGCCGCCCTTGGCCGTGCCGTCGAGCTTGGTGAGCACGAGCCCCGTCACGCCAACGGCTTCGTTGAACTGCAGTGCCTGCGACAGCGCGTTCTGCCCCTGGTTGGCGTCGAGCACCAGCAGCACCTCGTGCGGCGCGGTGGGGTCCACGCGCTGGATGACGCGCTTGACCTTCTTCAGCTCTTCCATCAGGTGCGACTGGCTGTGCAGGCGCCCGGCGGTGTCGGCGAGCAGCACGTCGATCTGCTGCGCGCGGGCGGACTGAAGCGCGTCGAACACCACCGCGCCGGGGTCTGCGCCGGCTTGCTGGGCCGCGAAGCTGGCGCCGGAGCGCTCGGCCCAGATGTTCAGCTGCTCGATGGCCGCCGCGCGAAAGGTGTCGCCCGCCGCGAGCATGACGCTGCGGCCATCTTCGCGCCAGCCGGCGGGCGAGCTTGCCGATGGTGGTGGTCTTGCCCGAGCCGTTGACGCCCACCACCAGGATGACGAACGGCTTGCGCGACTCATCGATCACGAGGGGCTTCGCACAGGGCGCCAGGATCTCCGCCATGGCGTCGCGCAGGGCGGCGATGAGCGCGTCGACGTCGGCGAGCTCCTTGCGCGCCACGCGCTTTTGCAGGCCAGCCAGGATGTGCTCCGTGGCCTCCACGCCGACATCCGCGGTGAGCAGGCGCGTCTCCAGCTCTTCGAGCGCGGCCGCGTCGATCTGGCGGCCCTTGAACAGCTCGCCGAGGTCGCGGGTGAGCCAGGAGTTGCCGCGGTTGAGGCGCGCGCGCAGGCGCCCGAAGAAGCCCCGCTTCTCCTGCTCCTCGCCGGCCTTGGGTTTTCGTCCGAACATGATGCCGCCTATTCTAGCGGCGAAAATCAGGAGGGCGGCCTGAAAGGTGCGCCCGCGCTCGAGGTTGAATTCTTGCAGCTAGGGCTGGACGACGCCCGTGGCGCCGACCAGCACCGCCGCGCCTGGCGAGCTCGCGAAGCTGATCGATTCGCTCTGCATCTCCGCCGTGGTCAGCAGGCTCGAGGTCGGGTCGATGATCGACCCATGGTCGCCGAACAGAAAATTCACATAGCCGCGTGAAACGGCGTTCAGGCCCGGCGTGGAAATGCGCGGCAACCCCAGCGTGTCGATGAGACGCTGGGTGGCGGAATTGACCACCACCTGATCCGGCGGCGATGTGCCGCCGGCGGCCAGCGTGCCTCCGCCCACAACCTGCAGCAGCAACAGCGGCCGCGCGGCCGACGCCGAGGCGATGTAGTTGATGGGGTCGCCCGCATCCACGGCCGTCTGCGCATCGCGAATGAACTGCGCGTAGACCGTGGAGCCTTCGGCGAAGCCCTGGGCCGCGAGCCCTGCCTTGATGCGCGGGCCGAACGGAGTGTCGAGGATCGTCTGCGCAACGCCGCCGCCGGCATTCGCAAGCTCACCCGTGACCACTTCCGCCGCACCCGCCGTGCCGAGGTATACGCCGCCGACGATGCCTCCGAGCGAGTGCCCCAGGAAGTGGATGCGCGTGGTGTTGATGTCGCCCGCCGGATCGGCATCCAGATTGAGGTTGCCGAGCGAGCGGGTGAGCGCGAGCAGGTCGACCGCGCCCTGCCGAATATTGTCGCGCGTGACCAGCGGGCTCGCCGGTTGCACGAAATGCGCGCCAGAGCCGTCGATCTTGCCATCCGGGCCCGCGGCCAGCGTGGCGTTGTCGACGAGGTCGAGATTGAAGGTGCGCTCGTTTGCGGCATCGTAGAACGGGTTCGTGGCCGCGCTCGCGCCGCCGATGCCATGCAGGGGCAGGTCGATGGAGACGACGACGTAGCCCTGGTCCGCGAACGAATCCGCCACGCCAACCGCATCCAGCCGGTTGCGTGTGAGCCCGTGCTGGAAGATGAGCACTGGCCAGCCGCCCGGCGGCTTCGCGCCGCCGCTGGGCGACGCCGCGTTGGGCACGGCGACGAAAATCGGAATCGAGAGGGTTTCCGTTGCCACGGGCACGGGATTGAATCGCGTGAGCAGCCGGCTCGTCGCATCGAGTGCCGACGGACCGCCGAGCCACGTGGCCGTGAGCGGCGCCGTGGGATTCGTCTGCGCGGGCCGCGAGCTGTAATACGGAATCTGGAACGTGCCCTTGTAGAGATTCGCGTGGCCGGCCAGCGCGGTGTTGATCGCTTTCGTGGTGGCGCCCGTGTTCACGACAGCGATGGGGCGCGCAACCGTGACGGCCGGGTTCGCGAGCACGTTCATCGTGTCGCGTGTGGCTTGCGTGGAGAAACTGAACGAGAGCACGACGTTCGCGGGGTTCAGCCCCAGCGCCTGCCCGGCGATCTGCAGCTGTGCCCCCGTGAGCCTGCAAAGCCCGTTCAGCGACGTGTTCGTGATGGTGGCGCACGTGGGTAGCGCCGTCTTGAAGCTTGCGTAGTCGGCATCGGGGACGGCCGGCGCACCGGCGGCGGTGGTGACGCCATTCGTGAGCACCACGAGATACCCCACGTTCGTGGCGCCAGGCCCGGCGCTCGGCACGAGCGGCTTGAGCGGGCGAAGCTCGACGATGGTGTTACCCACTCCCGCATCGGTGGCGAGGGCCACACTGAAGTCGGCAGTGGCGGGGTCGGTGCCCAGCACGAGTTTGCGCGTGAAGCCCACCGTGGCCTTGGTGGCGCTGTCGACCACCACTTGCGCAAGATAAACGCTCGTCGCCGTGAGTGAGCTTGCGGCGAGCGGGCTTGCGAACCGCGCACGGATGACGGCATTCGTGGAGAAGCCATCCAGCGCGTTCACGCTGGACTGCAATGGCACGAGCGCGTTTGCGGGCTGGATGTTCAGCGTGCCGTCGGTGGAGCCGCTGAAATAGACGTCGGTTGGATAGGGCAGGAGCCCCTGCATGGGCTGGAAGAATGCCGTGGCTGGATCGTACTGCGCCGGTGGCGGGAGCCGCCGCGGATTGCCGTTGCCGTCGGGTATGTCGGGCCCGACCTTCGGCCCATTGCTGCCACCGCAAGCCGCAACAGCAGGGCGGTGACGATGGAGCGGCGTGGCGCAGCTCGCCTCTTCATGAGTTGCAGCTCCCCGAACGTTGAGAACGAATCGTCCGGTCGCTCGCTCGCCGCGCGCGTGGCGCCGTGCTTGTAGTAATGGCGCGCTAGGGTACGCTTAGGCGTTAAAGGTGGCAAGCGCGCGAGGCGGCACAAGTTTTGGTACGCGAAAAACAAAGCAAACATTCGCGAGGCGTGCGTGGCGAGACGCAAGTGTGCGCGTCATTCGTGTCATTCGCGCCTGCGCACATTGCCGGCCGGCATCGGGGCCGGCGCTTCCCCTATATCCCGGACATCCGGCCGACGCCAGACCGGGTGCGGGAGACCCTTTTCAACTGGCTGCGGCCGCGTGTCGATCGGCGCGCGTTGTCTCGATCTGTTCGCGGGCAGCGGCGCGCTCGGCATCGAGGCGCTGTCGCGTGGCGCCGCGCGGCGTGACGTTCGTGGAGAAGAACGACGCGATCGCGCGTGCGCTCAGCGCGCTCATGACCGAGTGGAATGTGCAGGGCGGCGCAGCGTGGTACGTGCCGATGCGTTCGCTTGGCTGGCGCGGGCCCGCCACGGCCGTTCGACATCGTGTTCCTCGATCCGCCGTTCGCGCCGGATCTGCTGGCGCCCGCGGCGGCGGCGCTCGGAGTCGAAGGCTGGCTCGCGCCGGACGCGCTCATCTACTCGAGACGCCGCCGCGCGCGAGACGCTGCCCGGCCTGCCGCCGGGCTGGAAGGCGCTAAGCCAGGCAGGCGGGCGAGGTCGGGTATCATCTGTTCGCCGATCCGCGGGGAAGCGGTGCCGAATGAAACGCAACGCCATGTATCCCGGCACGTTCGATCCCATCACCAACGGGCACCAGGACCTGGTGCGCCGCGCGGCGGGCGTGTTCGACCGCGTCATCGTCGCGATCGCCGCGAACCCTAACAAGGCGCCGATGTTCCCGCTCGACCAGCGCGTGACCTCGCGCGGCGGGTGCTCGGCGGATCATGCCCGAATGTCGAGGTCATGGGTTACTCGGGGCTCACGGTGGAGTTCGCGCGCAAGCACGATGTGCACGGTCGTGGTGCGCGGCCTGCGCGCCGTGTCGGATTTCGAGTTCGAATTCCAGCTCGCGAACATGAGCCGGCACCTCGCGCGCGAGATCGAGACCGTGTTCCTCACGCCGCAGGAGCAGTTCACATTCATCTCCTCTACGCTCGTGCGCGAGATCGCGGTGCTGGGCGGCGACGTCAAGGAATTCGTCCACCCGATCGTCGACGCGGAACTGAAGAAGATGAAGCGGGTCTGAGCGTTCGGGAATCACATTGATGATGCGAGAGAAGACCGGCGCGCGCGTTGCCGCGCCCAGCCATTCGTTGCTCTTCTTGCGCGACAGTCCTGCTGCGCGCGTTGCTCGTCTGTTCAGTGCGGCCGCTCGTTGTCGTCGCGCCGTTGTCTGGCGGCGGCGGAGAAGGCCGGGCAAAGCCGCGATCGCCAGCGCTCATCCACTCGCGAGTCGAGGCGGGCTGGAGATTCTCGCCAAGGGCGGCAACGCGTTCGATGCCGCGGTGGCCGTGGCGGCGGCGTTGTCGGTGGTCGAGCCTGCGAGTTCGGGCTTGGGCGGTGGCGGTTTCATGCTCGTGCATCGCTCGAGCGACGGCCTCGAGATGATGATCGACCGCGCGAGAAAGCGCCCGCCGCCGCCACGCGCGACATGTATCTCGAGCCGGACGGCAAGTCGTGCGGGGCTTTCGCACGCCAGCGCGCTTGCGGCTGGCATTCCCGGCGAGCCCGCGGGCCTGGCGCATGCTCGCGCAGAAGTACGGCAAGTTGCCGTTGACGGCGAGTCTTGCGCCGGCCATCGCCTCGCGCACGAGGGGTTTCCGCTCTACACGCGGCTGCGCGGACGGCATCGCCATTCAAGAAGGCGCAGTTCCTGAAGACGCTCGCCGACGCCGCGCGCGTGTTCCTACGATGAAGGGCGAGGTGCCCGCCCTCGGCTACGTCATCAGGCAGCCGGAGCTCGCACGCACGCTCGAATGCTCGGCGAGCAGGGCGCGGACGGCTTACTACAAGGGTGCGTTCGCGAAGAAACTCGGCGGGCGGCGTGCGCAAGCTCGGCGGCAACTGGACCGAGCAGGATCTGGCGAACTACAAGTCGTGGAGCGCGCGCCGGTCGTCGGCACCTACAAGCGGCGCGCGCATCATTTCGGCTTCGCCGCCGAGCGTCGGGCGGCATCGCGCTCGATCGACGCGCTGAACATTCTCGACGGCTTCGACCTCGAAGGCCGTGGACACGATCACGCGCATGCATCTCATGGTCGGAGCCATGCGCCGCATGCATCGCGACCGCGCGGTGTATCTCGGGCGACCCGGACTTCGTCAACATGCCGGTCGAGATGCTCACCGACAAGCACTACGCGCAGGGGCAGCGCGCTGCATCCGCATGGACCGCGCCACGCCCAGCGAGATGCTGCCGGGAGTCGACGCCATCGACGCTGCGCAGGGCCAGCACACCACGCACTTCTCGGTGATCGATCGCCGACGGCAACCGCGTGGCCATGACGATAACGCTCAATTGCTGCTTCGGCAGCGGGCTCATGGTCCCGGGCACCGGCATCCTGCTCAACAACCAGATGGACGACTTCTCCATCAAGCCCGGCGCGCCCAATGCCTATCCAGCTCATCGGCGCGCGATGCGAACGCCATCGCGCCGGGCAAGCGGCCGCTGTCGTCATCGACGCCGACATTCATCGAGTCGGATCGCGGCGTGATGATTCTCGGCAGGCCGGGCGGAAGCCTGATCACTGGCATGGTGCTGCTCGCCACGCTCGATTTCATGGATGGGAAGAGCGCGAGAGACATCGTGAGCGCGCCGCGCATTCATCATCAGTACTACCCCGACGTCATCTCGTATGAGCCCGATGCGCTGACCGCTGAGCAGGTGAAGGCGCTCACGGATCGCGGGCACAAGCTGCGCGAAGGCCGGCGGTGGGGGAATCTGCAGGTGGTGCTGTGGGATTACGCCACTGATGAGGTGGAGGCGGCGTCTGATCCGCGCGGCGTGGGAGCCGGGCTGGTCTATTGAGGCGACACGTTGCGCGCACTCTCGTGCAGTCGCACTGTCGCCTCTCGCGCGGTCGCAGGGAGCATGCGCGGTGCACATGCGGACGTTGCCGCATGGCATCGAGCTGGTGAGAAAAGCCCCGGCACTTGGGTTCGTGGCGGGGCAAGCATCGAGCAACATCTAGTCTCTCAACTCAACTCGCCTCGTCTGCCGCCGGGCCTGCCTCCTTCTCGCGTCGGCGCGTGAGCCCGCTGCTGCGCTGGCTCGCTTTCACGTAGCCCATTGCCGCATACAGTGCGCTGTTCTCGCCGTACTTCGGGTGGGCCTTCACCGCATTCACGAGCCGGCGCAGATGCACGAGTGACTCCTGGTCAGCCACTTCGCGCGCCTCCATTGCCTTTTGCCATTCCACCTCGATGACTACGAGCCGCGCTCGCGCATCGAGGCTGGCCTTCGTGACTTGCTTGAACTGCTCCAGCGTCTGCCCGGAGAAGGACTCTTCCGGACACACGCCTTCCCAGGCGTGCGTGGCTGTCGCGACGCGACTCTCTACAACTCTAGCTGCAACTCTCATGACACTCTCCTCATAACAGTTAGTGAATTTCCAGATTCCCGAGACGCCTCGCTTAACGGCGTGGCTCATCTCGCGTGCACAGAATGCGCGTTGAAAGATTTGTAAAAGATTTGAAGACGATGAACGAATGGGGGCCGCAGTGCGATTTCGGAGATTTTTTTCGGTACAGAAAGAATCTCAAGAATTACCCCATGCATGCGGCGTGTCATCGAAAGATGGCTGCGATTGATCCGGCAGCGCCGGTGTTTCGGCGCGAAACGCGCACGCTTCGGTGAGGGATGTTCCAGTTTCATCGCGAGATGCGTTCGTTCTGGCGAGGGAAGGCGCGCGGCGAGCGAGGGATGCTGCTGAATTGCCGAACGACACTCCGGTTCAAGCCCGTGACGCGTCTGTTTCATCGAGGGAAGCTCGAAACAAAAGGCGAAAAATGAGCATCCCTCGGGTGATGTGAAGCGCAAAATTCCCGCTCCTGTGCAAGTTATTGAGCGGGCACCGGAATGTGTGCGGCAACGAGATCGGCCTGGGCCTCGGGGACGCTCCGGAATCAGAGCAGGATTCGCGAGCGCAAGCGCGAGTTGGCGCTGATCAGGCGAGGGATGCTGCCGTTTCAGCGCGTGCAGGCGTCGATGCGTAGCAAGTTGCGCGTGAGCGAGAAGGAAATGCCGCTGTTCAAAAGCTAACGGCGCGGCGCACGGCGAGGGATGCCGCGGATATAGGGCGAAGCTCGTCGCGCGTGCCGCTGGCTGTGCTTTCCGCCGTTCACAGGCGCTGAAATCTCTACGAGGCGGCGGCGCGCTCGCCGCGCGAGTCCTCGCTACGCCGTCATGCGCCGATTCCGAGCACGGCCTCCGCCTGCCTGACCCTCCAGAGCTTGACGCAGGTTATCGTAAATGATAACAATGATAGATGAGATGGAAGGTCACGTTCTATAGCCCCAAGGTCGAGCAGGAAACGCTCGCCCTGCCTGCCGGGATACTGGCGGGCTTTCTGCGGGTCGTCGAACTCATCGAGGAGTTTGGCCCCGCGCTCGGCAGGCCGCACACGGCCCCGCTCGGACAGGGCCTATTCGAGATTCGCGCCAAGGGCCGGGAGGGCATCGCCCGCTCGGTGTTTTGCACCCTCAGGGGCCAGGAGATCGTCGTGTTGATCAGCGTGGTCAAGAAGGGAAGCAAGATACCGCCCCGCCACATGGACACGGCGCGCAAACGCATGATGGAGGTACAGGAACATGGTTAGAAGAACGTTTGAGCAGTTCCGCAAGAAGGCGCTGAAGAAGCCCGGTGTAAAGGCTGAGTACGACGCGTTGGGCCCAGCCTTCGAGATGAAGCGGAAAATGATCGCCCTGCGAAAAAAAGCAGGGCTGACGCAGGAGCAGATGGCCGTTCTGCTCGGCACCAAGAAAAGCAATATCTCGCGCCTGGAGAGCGTAAGTTCGGAAGTGTCGCCGCGGCTCTCGACGCTGGAAGAATATGCTCGCGCGCTCGGCTACCGGGTCAAGGTGGGGTTCGAGCGGCGCATGTAAGAGAAGATGCGCATGTCGTTCGTACTTCGCACGCTTCCGACGTCATGGCAGTGGCTTCATCCGTGACGCTTGCGAACAGGCACACGCTGGATCAGATCGACTGCAGTAACGTCAGATCCACTTGAACTCGCGTGCCACGAGCAAGAGTATTCCGCCCAGTGTGACGAGCCCCCAGACTCTGGTTTCCATGGTGGCGACACTCAAATCTTCCGTAGGCTTTTTCCATCGCGACGCTGAGCTGCGCGATTGACTGGCGTACGTCTATGAAGCGGGTCTCTACCTTGCCGAAACCGGCCGCGACCTCGTCGCGCAGATCGCGAATGTCCGATTTCAAGCGCTTACACCAACCGAATCGGCAAGCGGGCTCTGCCAAGCCTCATACGCGCGCAGCATCTGCCTCATCCGACGTTCGGGCCCCACGTGACGGAGAACCCCGCACCACCCAGGCCAGACCTGGAAACGGAAACCTTGCCGCCGTGCCACTCGACGGCGCGCTTCACGATGGCGAGGCCCAGCCCGTAGCCCGTTTTTCGCCTGACCGGATCGTCAAGCTGCACGAACGAGTCGAAGACGCGCTCCCGATCCGCCGGGGCGATGCCGGGACCGTCGTCATCGACGCGCAGGTTGTAGACGCCATCTGGCCGGATGAAAAACGTCACGCCGACCTGGCTGCGTGCGTACCGGACTGCGTTGTAGAGCAGGTTTCTCACCACCGACTCCATGAGATGCGCGTCGCACGTGACGTGGGTGGCCCTGGCCGATACCTCGCACCGGAAGGTCAGATCCGCTCGCGAGTCGCGCTTGATGGACTCGACGACGGCGGGCAGCATGAGCGTGAGATCGTGCTCGCCGAGGTTGAGTGCAAGCTCCGCCCTGTCCAGTATCGCGTAGTCGAGGGTGGCTTTGACGAAAGCATCGAGCTCGGCGATGTCGTCGTTGATGTTGTTCAGGTGCAGGGCGAGCTTGCCGGAGTCCGCGGCCGTGCGCGCCATCTCTATCTCGAAGCGCATGCGCGCCAGTGGCGTCCTGATCTCGTGCGACATCGCGTTCGACATGTCCTTCTGGGAGCCGATGAGGCTGTCGATCCGCGCGGCCATGCGCCGGAAGGCCTGCGCCAGCCGGTAGACCGGCGATCGCAATCCGATACGGGGATCGAACACCCAGTTTCGGTCACCGAAGGTCATCGTCGAACGCTCGAGCTGGCGCAGGTCGCGCGTCAGCGGCCACAGCCAGGTCATGATCACGAGCGCAATGGCGGCGTAGAAGATGAATGCCAGCGCCCAGTCCAGCAATCCGCGCTGCACGGCCGGTGAAGCGTATCGGAAGGCGAGCACTCGATCGTCGTCCGTCAGGCGCTTGAGCAACCACTCCTTGTCGCCGGCACGCAGGTACGCAACCTCGCCGCGCGCCAGACGCGAAAGCGTATCGTCGCCAGCGATGTCGCGCGGCTCGAACAGCTCGAGGTCGACGCCGGTGCGCGCTGCCAGGTCCACGACGAACTGCTGTCGATTGCCGCGAGGTACTGCGCGAAGCTGCTCATCGACGATGGTGAGCGCTCCTGCCTGCGCCTGGCTTTCCGCGATCGCCTCGCCGTCTGGCTGTCCGGAGTAGACTTCCCACAATTGCCTCTGGCCCCAGCTCACCGCTGCCAGAGTCACGACGACCAGCAGATACAACTGCAGGAAATGGCGCGCCATGCGTTACCAGGCGTTCGCCACAAAGAGGTAGCCGCGGCCCCACACGGTCTTGATTTTGTCGGGATTGCCCGTGTCACCGAGTTTCTTGCGCAGATGGGAGATGCGCACATCCAGCGCCCGATCCACGTTGTCGTATTCGCGCTTGTACAGATGCCGGTACAGGGCTTCCCGGGACTGAATCTCGCCGGCATGAGTTGCCAGAAACAGCAGCAGATCGAACTCATTGCTCGATAGTGCAACGGGCTCGCCGCTCAGCAGCACGGATCGGGCCGCGGTGTCGATCGACAGCGCCCCGAAGCTGAGCTTTCTGTGCTCGACAGCGCCGGCTGCCTTGCTGCGCCTCATCAGCGCATGGATTCGCGCGATCAGCACGCGTGGCTCAACCGGCTTGATGACGAAATCGTCTGCGCCCAACTCCAGCCCCAACACGTGATCGATGTCGCTGTTGCGTGCCGTGAGGATGAGTATGGGAACAGGGCTGGCCGCTCGCAGTTCCTTGCAGACCGTATACCCGTTGCGGCCCGGAAGGCCAAGATCGAGGACCACCACATCCGGGCACTCGCTCTGCACGCGGTCGAGGACGCCCTCGCCGCGGTACTCCACCGACACGTCGAAGCCGTTGCCCTGCAGATAGGTGCGCACGAGCTCGGACAGACGAAGATCGTCCTCGACCAGCGCACCAGGGGGGCTGCGAAGGCGGCACGCACCTCGTAGCCGTCGTGCTCACCGGTCACTTCACGCAGCGCGTTCAGCTGCCCGGTGAGCGGCCCGTAAGCGAACGTCCACTCCGGCCCAACCAGATAGGTTGTGTGACGCGGACTCACGGGATATTCCCGCGCCGTATCGGGGACCGGCGCGATGCTGGGTACGGCGGTTCCGCCGGCTATGAAGATGTTCTGCAGGTCGTTACGGAAGAAGAAGACCCGGTCGTAGCCGGGCGTCGCGACCAGGTTGAATGTATTCGCGTCGCCGTCGTGAAGCGTGAGCCCCAGCTCCAGGTTCTCCAGAAAGACGCGCTTGCCGTAGTAGCTGATGCGCGGAATCACGACGAGCGGAATATCCGACTTGCCGGCGACCGGATTCGAGCGCCGGCCCACGCCGAACGATGCGCTGATCTCCCATTTGCCGACCACGGCGCACTCGGGAGAGGGCGCGCTGCACGCGGTCTGCGCCACGGAGATCCGGGGACACAAGGCCGCGGTCATCACGACGAGGATCGCGCTACGCAGAATGTGATGCACGGTGAAGTCGTTGCGTTCTTTCACGGCAAGCCGGAGGCCCGATGCCCACCGATTGTGGCAGAACGATTGTTGGCCAATTGTTGAGCTTTGGTACCGATCTGTAACGCAAATGTACGCGGCCGCGGTGAGAAATCACCGGACTGCGCGCCGAGGCCCGCACGGCTTTTACAAATGCGCGACAGATTATTTGCCGCTGCGCTTCTAGGATCGCACTCCGGCGCGAAGGATAAGCGCAATCACCTCGTTGCGGCCAGCGGAGCTCCTGACATGACTGCCTCTCGAAGTATCGGCACGTGCTTGTTGATCTGCGTTGCTCTGGCCGCGTGCGGCGGCGGGCAATCCGGCGATGAGGCGCCGGTCAACGTGGATTACTCCGCCCTGAAGATCGCCGAGTCGAGCGACACGCCGCTGGCGTACGCGCGCAGCGACGAGCAGGTTCTGCTGCCACTCAGGAACGGCATGCGGCTGAGCGTGGGGTTCGGACTCGCAGTCGCGTTGCCAACCGGTGCCGTTGTACCGAGTGCCGGTGCTCCAGGCCCGCACTCCGACACGACCGTCCAGGTCGAAGGCGTCGATGAGGCGGATTCGGTGAAGTACGACGGCCGCTACATCTATGCGGTGCGGCTCGAGGTCGTGCCGTCGTCTGCGAGCACGCCGCAGTCTTCACGGAAGGTAATCGACATCGCGCAGACCGACCCGACGACGGCAAGTGTCGAACCGGTGTCGAAGTTCGTGATCGAGGGGGAGCAGAGCACCACACCGCTGATCTATCAGCTACGCAGCCAGGAGGGCGCGGCCGAATACCTGGTGGCCGTGAGTCAGAACTATCAGGGCTGGCTGCTGCCCATGGCACCCATCTCAGCGCTCGTGATCCAGCCGGACAGGACGACAATCCAGTTGCTGGACGTCCGCAATCCGCAGAACGTTTCGCAGGCGTGGAAGCTGGAGCTGGATGGATGGCTCAGAGCCAGCCGCCTGATCGGCGACACGCTATATCTTGTCAGCAGCTATCGGCCGCGGATCCCCGATCTCGTGCTGCCGGCGGATACGATGGCGAAGCGGGAAGCCAACGAGCGGCGTATCCGCAGCAGCACCGCGAGCGAAATGCTGCCGGGCTACGTGGAGAACGGCAGCGCGAGGCGTCAGCTCGCCTCATCGGCCGGTTGCCTCGTCGCCCAGCAGCTCGCGAGCCACGAAAGCTACATGGACCTCATCGTGATCGCGGCCATCAACCTGCGCACACGACGTGTGACGGACGTGAATTGCCTGAGCACGAACATCAACGGCGTCTATATGTCCGCAGAGAGCCTCTATGTGGCTGGCACCGGATTTCGCGCGGCAGAAAGCATGCCGATCACCGTGCTTCACAAGTTTGTGCTCGATGATGGCGAAATCACCTACCGCGCCACGGGCGCCGTCGCCGGGACGATGAGCTGGAGCAATCCTTCCTACTTCATGGACGAGCATGAGGGCGATCTGCGCATCGTCACCACGGCGAATGGCGTGCACCGCCTCACTGTGCTGCGTGAGTCGGGCGGTCAGCGCCTGATGCTCGTGTCCAGCCTTCCGAACGCGACGCGTCCTGCGCCGATCGGCAAGCCGGGCGAGGCGGTGTACGCCGTGCGCTTCAGGGCCGAACGCGCGTACGTCGTGACCTTCAGGGTCACGGATCCGCTGTATGTGATCGATCTGAAAGATCCGGCGGATCCCGCCATCGCAGGCGAGCTTGCGATTCCCGGCTTATCGACGTACCTGCGCCCGATCGGTGCCGCCCAACCGGATCTGCTGCTGTCTGTCGGGCAAGAAGTGAGCGCAGACGGGCGGCGCGACGGTATCAAGGTGCAATTGTTCGATGTGCGGGACATCACACAGCCGCAAGTGATCGGCGCAGCGGTCTTTGGCAGGGCGGGCAGCTGGAGCGACGCGCTGAACGACCCGCACGCGCTGACATTCCTGACGTTGCCCGGAACAAACGCTCGCCATCGGCTTGCGCTGCCCATCCATGTATTCGACACCGCGCATCCCACGGACCCGAGCCGATTCACCTGGACCTACTCGGGGCTGCACGTGCTTGAGATCAGCAGCAGCGAAACCGGAGCGCCGCAGTTGCACGTTCAAGGCGTGATCAGGACGGAGGAGGCGGGCAATGCGACGCCGAACCCCTCGTTTGCGCTACCGAATCGCGGAATCCTGCACGGTGACAGCGTGTTCGCGATTCAGGGCGATCGAATCCTTTCCAGCCTGTGGGACAACCTTCCCGCTCGTTGAGGGCCGCGAAGGGTCAGTGCGCATCACGCAAGGTGCGGGACGGTCCCTACGCTTTCGCGGCTCTGCGCGCGACGCGTTTGCGCTTGGGGCGCGCACGCACGACACGCTTTCTGACGTTTGCCCGCTTCGCGCGCACTTTCTTCTTGAGGCGTTTCACGGCGCGCCGCGCGCGACGGATGCGCGGCAGCTTTGTGGGCTCTTCCGGCACAGGTAGCGTGCCGGCGCGGTGCAGCTCCACTGCGCGCCATAGATACCACGCGGCCGCCGTGCGATAGGGCGACCAGCGCTCGCCGAACGCGGCGAGCGCTTTCGGCGGCGGCATTTTCCGCAAACCATACGCGAGCCGAAACCCAGTGCGCACGCCGAAGTCATCGACCGGCAGCACGTCCGGCCGATGCCAGCTGGAACATCAGCATCATTTCGACCGTCCACTGCCCGATGCCGCGCACCTGCGTGAGCCGCTCGATGATCTCGTCATTGCCCAGCGCGTGCAGAGTGTCGCGAGCCGGGACGACACCTTCGAGGGTCTTCGCTGCCAGATCCTTCAGCGATGCGATCTTCGCAAACGAGAACCCCGCCGCGCGCAGCGTCGGGTTCAGGCGCGTCGAGCACCTGCTGCGGCGTCGGAAACTCCCCGTTCGTGCCGCACGGTATTGATGAACCGCGTGAGGATTGTGTTTGCGGCCGTGCCATTCAGCTGCTGATGGGCGATGGCGCGCGCAAGCGCCCTGAACGGGCTGCATTCGATATCGGCTTCGAGCGTGTATGCGCCCGCCGCATGGATGACGCCGCCCATGACCGAGATCCGCGGTCGACAGATGTTTGATGATTCGCTTGCTCATGCGTCTTGCCGGTTATTTCTGGCAGACAGGGCAGTAGTAGGTGGAGCGCTGGCCCTGCGTGAAATGTTTGATGGGCCCTTCTGCACACGCGGCAGGGCTCGCCGCTACGCTCGTAGACATACAGCTTCTGGCGGAAATATCCCGGGGTTGCCGTCGGCGCCCACGTAGTCGCGCAGCGTCGTGCCGCCGACGCGGATGGCCATCTTCAGCACCGTGCGCACGGCGCGCACGAGCCGGGCCACTTCCTCGCGTGTGAGGCTGCGCGCCTGCCGCCGCGGGCCGAATGTGCGCGCGGAACAGCGCCTCGCTCGCGTAGATGTTGCCGACGCCCACGACCAGCGGGCTGTTCATGATGAGCTGCTTGATCGGCGACCCGACGCTTGCGCGTGATGCGCCACAGGTAGTCGGTGTCGAACTCGTCGTCCAGCGGCTCGGGCGCGAGGTTCGCAGCAGCGGGTGGTCGTCAGGATTGCCGGTGCGTGTAGTGCAGGCTGCCGAAGCGGCGCGGGTCGTTGAAGCGCAGCGTGACGCCGGAGTCGAGCACCAGGTCGAAGTGATCGTGCGCGATCGCGCGGAGTCGTCGGCCGGCAGCACGCGCAGGCTGCCCGACATGCCCAGGTGCAGCAGCAGCGTGCCGCGATTCGAGCTGCAGCAGCAGGTACTTCGCGCGCCGGCCAGCACTGCGTGCACGCGCTGGCCCTGCGCCCGGCGGGCAGTGCTGTCGCGCCACGGGCCAGCGCAGCCGCGGCTCGTGCACGGCGAGCGCGACGATGCGTGCGACCTACGACGTGCGGCGCGACGCCGCGGCGGGTCGTTTCGACTTCGGGAAGTTCCGGCATGAACCGAAGGCTACAGGTTGAGCCTTCGCCGGTGAATCGCCAGGCGTAAGAGCCCGGCGGGAAAAGACAGCGAAAACAGGAACAGGAGGCCGCGAGCGCCTGGAGCTCACGGCCTCGAGCTACTTGATCTTCGTTTCCTTGTAGCGCCACGTGCTTGCGCACCACGGGTCGTACTTGCTCACTTCCATCTTGTCCGGATGCAGGCGCTTGTTCTTCGTGGTGACGTAGAAGTGGCCGGTGCCGGCGGAGGACAGCAGCTTGACTTTTTCGCGCATGGCTTCTAGACCTTCAGCTGCCCTGGGCGCGCAGCTCCGCAAGGACCACGTCGATGCCCTTCTTTTCGATGGTGCGCAGCCGTTGGTGGACATGCGCAGCTGACCCAGCGCTTCTCGCCTTCCAGCCAGAAACGCTGCGTGTGCAGGTTCGGCAGGAAGCGGCGGCGCTTCCTGTTGTTGGCGTGCGAGACGCGGTTACCGACGGCCGGCTTCTTGCCGGTGACTTCGCAGACGCGGGACATACTCAGCAACCTTCGTAGAATCAATGGGTTGCGGGCGCCCGACGGACGCACGCGAAAGAGCGCCGCTTTATACCAGCCTCGCCGGCCGCAAGCAACCGCCAGGCCATCGCGCCCGACCGCGGAATCGCTAGAGCAGGCCGCGCTCGGCGAACGACACGCAGCGGCTCTCGCCCACGATGAGGTGATCCAGCACCCTCACGTCGACCAGCGCCAGGGCCTCCTTCAGCCGCCGGGTGATGAGCTCGTCGGCCTGGCTGGGTTCGGCGACCCCGGAAGGGTGGTTGTGGGCGAAGATCACCGCGGCCGCATTGTGGGCAGCGCCTCGCGCACCACCTCCCGGGGGTGGACGCTGGCGCCGTCGATGGTGCCGCGGAACAGCTCCTCGAAGGCGATGAGGCGGTGGTGACTGTCCAGGTACAGGCAGCAGAACACCTCGTAGGGCTTGTCGCGCAGCTGCGCGAGCAGGAAGCCGCGCGTGGTCCGCCGGGGCGGCCAGCGCCGGACTCACGGCGCGAGCGCTTCGCGGTAGTGGCGGCGCGCGAGCTCCAGCGCCGCCTGCAGGAGGCGTAGCGCGCGGGCCCGATGCCAGCTGGTCGAGGCAGCGCGCGCGGTTCGCGCTGAGCAGCTCGCGCAGCGAGCCGAACTCGTCGAGCAGCTTGCGGGCCAGGTCGACGGCGGTGCAGCCGCGCTTGCCCGAGCCGAGCAGCACGGCCAGCAGCTCCGCATCCGAGAGCCCGGCCGGGCCGTCGGCAATCAGCTTTCGCGGGGGCGTTCGGCCGCGGGCCAGTCGCGGATCTTCATGGTGTGCGCGCCCGGTGGGCGGGGGTTTCCGGAACAGGGGCGCGGAGTGTGAACCGCGGCCGCTGGCGGGGCGCCTCGCAAAACCGTTGCGAATCACCAGAAATGCCTCGCATGGGCTGCCGCGAAGCCGGCAAGCCTGGGCGCATTGGAGGGCGCCGGGTCATTCCTGGTGCGCATATCGTCAGACGATCGGGGCCGGTTGTTTGCGTGTGCGCGGAAGGCCGGCCGATAATCGCGCCACCTTTCCACGGGCCCTTGAGATGCAAGGCAAACGCATTCTCCTCGGCGTGACCGGCGGCATCGCCGCCTACAAGAGCGCCGGACCTCGTGCGCCGGCTGCGCGAGCGCGGCGCCGAGGTGCAGGTGGTCATGACCGCGGCTGCGCGCGAGTTCGTTACACGCCACCACCTTCCAGGCCGTGTCCGGGCGCCCGGTTCGCAGCGAGCTGTGGGACGCCGCGGCCGAAGCCGCCATGGGCCACATCGAGCTGGCGCGCTGGGCGGACGCTGGTGCTGGTCGCGCCGGCCAGCGCGGACTTCCTGGCGCAGCTCGCCACGGGCCAGGCGGATGACCTGCTGACCACGCTGTGCCTCGCCACGGAGGCGCCCATCGCCGTGGCGCCGGCCATGAACCATGTCATGTGGGCGAACCCGGCCACGCAGGCCAACGTGGCCCTGCTCGAGTCGCGCGGGATTCGCGTCCTGGGTCCGGCGGCCGGCGAGCAGGCCTGCGGCGAAGTGGGCGAAGGGCGCATGCTCGAGCCGCTCGAGATCATCGAGCGTGTCGCGCTGCTGACCGCGCCGCTGGCCCGCTGGTGGGCAAGCGCGTGCTCATCACCGCCGGTCCCACCCGCGAGCGCATCGACCCGGTGCGTTTCATCAGCAACCGAAGCTCCGGCAAGATGGGCTTCGCTGTCGCACAGGCGGCGCAGAGAGCGGGCGCTGAGGTCGTGCTGGTGGCCGGCCCGGTCGCGCTGCCCACGCCCGCCGGCGTGCGGCGCAGTCGACGTCGAGAGCGCCGCGGACATGCTGAACGCGGTGCTGAAGGAAGTCGGCACGGCCGACATCTTCATCTCCACCGCCGCGGTCGCCGACTACAAGCCCGGCGCGGCCGGCGGACCAGAAGATCAAGAAGGCCACCGATACGCTGGACCTCGAGATGGAGCGCACCACCGACATCCTCGCGACCGTGGCGGCCAGCCCCGAGCGGCCGCGCTTCGTGGTGGGCTTCGCCGCCGAGACCGAGTCGGTGGAGCAGAACGCGCGCACCAAGCTCCTGAAGAAGAACCTCGACATGATCGCCGCCAACGAAGTGGGTGACGCCAAGGCCTTCGAGTGCGAGGACAACCACCTCATCGTGCTCTGCGCGCACGGCGCGGCACGACCTCGGCCAGGCGACAAGATCGGCCCTCGCCGAACGGCTCATCGCGCTCATCGTCGAAGCGCTCGAAGAGCGCGCAGCCACGCCCCAGCGCGGCACCGTCACGGTCAGGCGTAACGCTACAGTGAGTGAGCCCAGCCGCCGCCCGCTGAAGGTGCGCATCCTCGACGCGCGCATCGGCAAGGAGTTCCCGCTGCCGGCCAGTACGCCACCGCGGGCTCGGCGGGGCTCGACCTGCGCGCCTGCGTCGACAAGCCGCTGGTGCTGGAGCCGGGCAAGGCAGAGCTGCTGCCCACCGGCCTTGCGATCCACGTGGAGGACCCGGGGCTGGCGGCGGTGATCCTGCCGCGCTCGGGCCTGGGCCATAAGCACGGCATCGTGCTCGGCAATCTCGTCGGGCTCATCGACTCGGACTACCAGGGCCAGCTCATGGTGTCGTGCTGGAATCGCGGCACGCGAGCCTTTCACCGTCGCAGCCCGGCGAGCGCATCGCGCAGCTGGTGGTCGTGCCGGTGGTGCAGGTGGAGCTGGAGGTCGTCGAGGATTTCACCGCCACCGCGCGCGGCGCCGGCGGCTTCGGCCATTCCGGCCGCGGCTGAGCGCCTGACTCAGCGGTTCGAGCGCACCGTGCGTGCAATTCGCGATAGCGGTCGATATCGGCCTGGAACTGCGCGCGCAGCGCGTATTCTTCCTGCGTCTTTGGCGGCCGAGCGCCGCCTTCTGGCTGCGCATCTCGTTCACGCGTGCGCATGAGATTCTTCGGCCAGATCATCCGGCATGCGCCGCGCGCCCGGCGCCTCGTTGTAGGGCTTGAAGTTGAGCGCGCGGGACTGCAGCGTGCCCAGGCGCGAGTGCAGGCTCTCAACGTACTCCTCCGCCGCGCGGCGTTGGCCGCTGATCTGCTCCAGCCGCACATCGCGCAGCGACTCGATGTCTTTCACCGAGGAGTAGGTGGAGAGCAGGAAGCTGTCGTGCTGCTGCTGGCGCAGGGCCGCTTCATGGGGCGCGCTTCCTCGGCGAGCTGGTCCGGGGTTTTCTGCGCATCGTTGTGGCCGACTTCCACGCCCTGCTTGTTGAGCACGCTGCTTTCCTTCTTCGCGTACTGGGGCGGAATACGGTCGCCGTAGTGCGCGACGCCGTTTTCGTCCACCCATTTATAGGCGACGCTCTTGTCGTCGGCGTGTGCAACACCGACCGCACAAAGCACGGCCAAAGCAAGACATGGTGCTCCAGGCGCGCATCCAGCTGCTAACACTCCAACAAGCGATTGCGCATATTCTGACTGACCGCGACGGCGCCGCAAGCTCAGGAGACGCCGTAACGCTCCCGGTAGGCCTTGAGCGATGTGAGCTGCTCCGCAGAAATGCGTGCCGAGCGCACCGCCGCCGGACGAGAGCGTCTCGATGAGGTCGGCGAGTGTGATGATGCTCACACACTTGAGTCCGTGCTCTGCCTCGAGCTCCTGCACGGCCGAACGCATGCCCTGGCCGCGTTCCTGCCGGTCGAGCGCGAGCGCAACCGCCACCGGCTGCGCGCCGGCGGCGCGGATGATATCCAGCGATTCGCGGATGGCCGTGCCGGCAGTGATGACGTCGTCGACGATCACCACGCGCCCATGCAACGGCGCGCCGACGATGTTGCCGCCTTCGCCGTGATCCTTGGCCTCCTTGCGGTTGAAGGCGAACGGCACGCTGCGCCCGTGATGCTCGGCCAGCGCCATGGCCGTGGCGGTCGACGAGCGGAATGCCCTTGTAGGCGGGCCCGAACAGCATGTCGAAGCTCGAGCCCCGAGTGCAGCAGGGCCGCGGCGTAACACTGCCCGAGCACCGCGGCCGCCTCGCCGTCGCTGAACAGGCCGGCATTGAAAAAGTAGGGACTTTCGCGCCCCGACTTCAGCTTGAAACTGCCGAAACGCAGCGCCTCGCGCGATATGGCGAGCTCGATGAACCTGAGCTGGTAATCCTGCATGGCGGGCCTGCGGCAAAAAGCGCCGCGACGGTGCCACCCGCCCGACAGCGTGTCAACGCGCGCGTCCAAGCGCACGCGGAATGTCGCCGCTAGAATCCCACCCTGATGCGCGTCATCACCGTCAATGTCTGCGGCATCCGGTCCGCGGCGAGCAAGGGACTTTTCCGCTGGCTGGCAAACAGAAGGCCGACTTCATCTGCCTGCAGGAGACGAAAGCCCACTTCCACCAGCTCGCCGAGCACGACATCGACATTCCCGGCTACAAGGCCTAGTTCAACGACGCCGAGCGCAAAGGCTACTCCGGTGTCGCGATCTACACGCGCCACGAGCCCACGCGTGTGATCAAAGGCTTCGGCATCCCGGAGTTCGACGGCGAGGGCCGCTACCTCGAGGCCCAGGTGGGCGACCTTTCGGTGATCTCGCTGTACCTGCCTTCGGGCTCCGTCGGGCCCCAACGGCAGGCCTCCAAGTACCGCTTTCTGGAAGGCTTTGCGCCGTACCTGGCACGGCTGCGCCGTCGCAAGCGCCACTACATCATCTGCGGCGACTGGAACATCGCCCACAAGCCGATCGACCTGCGCAACTGGCGGTCGAACCAGAAGAACTCCGGCTTCCTGCCCGAGGAGCGCGCCTGGCTGGACCAGCTGTTCGGTCCTGCCGGGTACGTCGATGCGTTCCGCGAGGTGAACACCGGAGCCGGACCAGTACACGTGGTGGTCGAACCGCGGCCAGGCGCGCGCCAACAACGTCGGCTGGCGCATCGATTACCAGGTCGTGAGCGGCACGCTCGCCGGCAAGGCGCGGGCGGCGTCAATCTACAAGGTGAGCGCTTTTCAGACCACGCCCCGCTGACGATGGATTACGAGATCGACTCTGTGAGCGTTATGGGCACCGACCAGGCCGCGCCGGGCGGGGCGGACGCCGCCGCCCCGCCCGCTGTGCCCAAGCCGCGCCTGCGCGAGGTGCTGGCGAGCCCGAAGATGCTCGCCATCATGATTCTCGGCGCTGCGTCCGGCTTTCCCAACCAGATAACCGAGAGCGCGCTGCAGGCGTGGCTCAAGGACTCGGGCTCGAGCAACACCACGATCGGAATCCTGTCGTACGTGGCGCTGCCTTACCTGCTGAAGTTTCTCTGGGCGCCGTTGCTCGACCGCTACCCAATGCCGTTTCTCGACAGGCGCGCGCGGCTGGATTCTCGTCACGCAGCTCGCGATTGCCGCCAGCATTGCCGCGCTGGCATTGCAGAATCCCGCGGCATCGCTGCTGCCGGTCGCCGTGTGCGCCGTGGCCATCGTGTTCTTCTCGGCCTCGCAGGACATCGTCTTCGACGCTTACCGCACCGACGTGGCCGAACCCCACGAGCGCGGGCTCGCGGCGGCCGCGACCAATCTCGGCTACCGGCCGGCGGCGTGGATCGCTTTTGCGCTCTCGCTCGTGCTGGCCGATTACTTCGGTTGGCGCCTGGCGTTCTTCGTCATCGCGGGCATCATGGCGACATTCGCCATCGCCACCTGGTTTGCGCCATCGCCGGAATACACCCAGGCGCCACCGCGCACCCTGCGCGAGTCGATCGTGGCGCCGCTGCGGGAGCTGTTCGGCACGCCCGACGCCTACGCCTTTCTCGCGCTCATCATGCTGTTCAAGGTGGGCGATGCCTTCGCGTTAAAGCTGTTCACGCCATTCCTCATGGACATCGGCTTCACCAAGACGGAGATCGGCCTCGTCGCCAAGGCCGTGTTCACCAGCAGCGCCATGGTGGGCGCCGTGCTCGGCGGCATCTGGATGGTGAGACTGGGGCTGCTGCGCTCGATGCTGCTGTTCGGCGTGATGCAGGCCGCTTCGAATCTGCTTTATTGCGTGCTCGCGCTCGCCGGCAAGAGTTTCCCGCTCATGATCGCGGCCACGGCCATCGAGCAATGTGGCGGGCGCCATGGGCGACATCGCCTCGGTGGCGCTCATCATGGCTCTTTGCGACGCACGCTTCAGCGCGTTCCAGTATGCGCTGCTGTCCACCATCGCCTTGTTGCCACGGTATGGGCTGGGTGGGCCCGCGGGCTGGCTGGCAGATCACGGTGGCTGGTCCACGTACTACGTCGTGAGCTTCGTGATAGGGCTTCCGGGAGTGCTCATCGTGTGGCTGCTGCGCGATAAGGTGCGGGCACTGGACGCGCGCCCGTGAGCATGCACGCCGGGGTCACGCGAACCGCTTGCGAAGTCGACCACGCGAACGCATGAGCGACGCCCCACTTCTCGATGTCGAGCGGGTGATCTGCCGGCTTGCGGATATCGATGACCCTGGCTCGCGCGGTTTCACCCTGGGCCAGGGCGACTGGCCGTTGCGCGGCCTGGTGGTGCGCGCCGGGGATCAGGCCTGGGGCTACGTGAACCGCTGCCCGCACGCGGGGCATCCGCTGAATCTGGCTCCACATCGTTTCCTGACGCCGGGGCGCGAGCTGCATCCTGTGCTCATCGCACGGCGCGCTGTTCGACCGGCAGACAGGCTTCTGCATCGCCGGCCCGTGTGACGGCCAGTCGCTGCAGGGCGTGCCGCTCAAGATCGAGTCGGGCTTCGTGATGCTCGCCGACGACGTGGACGTGCAGGCCTATGCCGAGCGGGCGTAGCTTCACGGCACGCCACGCTCGCGTTCTTCAGTGGGCGCGGATGATTCGAGACGCGGACTATTCGAAGAGATCGATTGCCGTCGAGCCCGCTGGCACGCAGGTCGCGTTCGGTGTCGCTAGCGTCGGCGCGCCGGCAGTCGTCATCGGGCTCCACATCGACCGAGCCGCTCCAGTCTTCGGGCGGGTCCGCGCTTTCCAGCGTGCCATCCTCCCACTGGCCGTCCCAGTCTTCGATATCCATCTCCTCGACGGTGCCGTCGAAGTACTGGATCTCGATCGTGCCGTCGTCATCATCGAACGCGACGACCTCAAAGAGAGCGCCGCCCTCTTTCTGACGATACCAATCCCCGATGCCCGGTTGCGGAGCCGCCATACGTAGTGATCTCCCCTGATTGCCGTCCCGGCTTGTCCGGCACGTGTTCATCCTGAACGCGCGGCGCTGTTTCGCGGGTGGATCGATGCGTTGTTATGCTTCAATCGCACGCGTGAGCGAAAGCGCCGGAAGACTCTGCGCTTCACGTGTGACGAATTCAAGAAGAGATCAGAAGGTCTCGCGGAGCACCATGCTCGATCAGCTGCTGAAATTTTTTGTCGTGTTCTTCGTCGTCGTTGAGCCACTGTCGCTGATACCCGTCTTCAGCGGCCTCACCGAGGGTGCCAGTGCTGGTTATAAGCACAAGATGGCGCTCAAGGCGGTGTTGGTTGCGGGCCTCATCCTCGTGCTGTTCGCCGTCGGTGGCGCGTCGTTCCTGCGTGTCGCCGGAATCAGCCTCGACGCGTTCCGGATCTTCGGCGGGCTGCTGCTGTTTCTCATCGCGCTCGAAATGGTGTTCGCGCGCGAATCCGGCACGCGCACGTCGAGCAGCGAGCGCGCGGAAAGCGTGCGGCGCGCGGACATCTCGGTGTTCCCGCTCGCGTTTCCGTTCATCTCGGGGCCGGGCGCGTTAGCGACGATTCTGCTGTGGTTCGGGCCCGTGGCGATCTGGCAACGACCCGTGCTGTTCTTCGGCCTGCTCGCCTGCGTCGTCGCGGTGCTTGCGTTGACGCTGCTCGCCATGTGGCTATCGAGCCCGCTCATGCGGGTGCTCGGCGTCACCGGCGCGAACGTTGCCAACCGCCTGCTCGGCGTGGTGCTCGGCGCATTGGCTGTCCAGTTCATCATTGATGGCGTGCGCGCCGTCTTCCCCATCGGCTGAAAGCGCGAGCGAATCAGGTCACGCGGCACGGCGTGCAAGCGGGGCGTAGGCGCCGCCTCATTTGCGACGAAATGCGAGGTCCCACACGCCATGCCCGAGCCGCTGGCCGCGCTTCTCGAAGCGCGTGGTGATGCGCTCGGCGGGCCTTTCCATAAACCCGCCATCCGCGGCTGTGTTCTCAAGCGATTCGTTCGCGGTCAGCACTTCGAGCATCTGTATCGCGTACGGCTCCCAGTCTGTCGCGAGTCGCAACATGCCGCCCGGCTTCAGCCGGCTCACGGCGAGCGCGATGAAAGGCGGCTGCACGAGCCTGCGCTTGTGGTGGCGCTTCTTGTGCCACGGGTCGGGAAACAGGATGAGCAGCTCATCGAGCGACTGCGGCGGCAACTGGTACTCCAGCACCTCCACTGCGTCGTGGCACACGATGCGCACGTTCGTGAGCTGCGCGGTTTGCGCCGCGAGCAGCAGCCGGCCGACGCCGGCGCGGTGAACCTCGATGCCGAGATAGTCGCGCTGCGGGTGTGCGGTGGCGAGCGCGGCAGGTTCTCGCCGTTGCCGAAGCCGATCTCGACCACGCGAGGCGCGCTGCGGCCGAACAATGCGTCCAGGTCAAGCGGCTTGCCGTCGAACTCAACGCCGTACTTCGGCCACGACTCCTCGAGTGCGCGTTGCTGCGCTTCGGTGATGCGGCCGGCGCGAGTGACGAATGAGCGAATCGATCTGGGGTGTTCCACCCGTGAAGTCTACTGGATCGCTTCGTTCACGTGGCTTGCCCGGGAGCGCCGGGAAACGCCCCGGGAAGTCGCGACGCGGATGGGGGGATTTCCGCGTCGCGACTTCCCGCCGCGTCGAATCCAGATGCGATTCGACGCGGCGCTGAGCTCAGAAGGCCAGGAACGCGCCCAGGTTGACCGTCTTCGCCTTGTTCTCCACGCCGTTCTGTGCTTCGGACTTGATGTCCGTGAACTCCGCGAGCAGCGTCAGGTTCTCGGTGGTCTTGTGATAGACGCCGAGCGTGTACTTGCTGTTCTTCTGCACGAGCGTCGCATTCGCCTCGCCGCTGGCAAGATCGAGATTGCTCTCGCCATAGTTGAGGCCGAACTTCGTCTTGCCCGCGGTGAACGTCACTTGCGCGAGGAAGCCGTCGGAGTCGCGCTCGCGGCCGAGGCCGTCGCTCGCGAGCACGTACAGGCCCGTCGTGCCGACGCCGCTGCCGTTGTAGTAATACGCCAGGAACTCGGCGGGGCCCGCCTTGAACTTGCCGCCGACGTCGAACGCCGTGCTATCGAAGTCGCTGGCGTTCGTCACGCCTTCCTGTGTCTGCTGCAGGAACGTGGCGGACAGATACAGGTTGTTGTAAGTCCAGGCCACCTTGCCGTGGAAGCCCGGTGCGGCCTTTGGCGTGGAGTTCGGGCCCAGCGGCTCGAGCGGGTCGAAGATGCCGACGGTGACCTTCAGTCCGCTGAAGTCGGGCGTCGTGTAATTGATCTGCGCGAGCCAATCCGTATAGATGTAGCCCAGGCCGATCGAGCCGAGCGACGTGTTGGGCGGTGCGGCGTGGTCCCCGCCGCCTGCGCCAACTCCGATCAGCGTCATGTCCCCCAGGATCGCGTCCTGCCCGAAGAGGCCGATGTTGCGACCGGCGAGCACCGTGCCCATGCGCTCGTTGCCGAACGTGAGGAACACCTGGCGAACGTCCAGTCCGGTGGTGCCGAGCGCGGTGTTCGGGCTCGTGCCCGGATTGTTTTGCAGATTCGGGCTGCCGCCGTCGTTCGTGCTGATGCCCGGGAACAGCCCGAACGTCACGCCGAGGTCATATCCCCCTTGGGTCGTCGAGGCGCTTATCGCCAGGGATGCCGGGAGCAACCCGTTGCTCACCGAAGAGGACGTGTCTTCCGCGTCGAGCGCCGCAGTGCAGGCGAGCCCGCCCGCCACGACGCCCGGCGAGTCATCGCATTTCGAGAGGATGTAGTGCGCGTTCACGTTGCCGCTAGCGGTGAATTTCCAGTCACCCGCAGTGATCTCCACCGCGTGCGACGCCGTTGACGCGATGATCGCCGCAACCGATGCGGCAATCGTGAGGCCAATGCGTGTGTGAGTCATGGGAGCCTTCCTTAAAGTCGTTATTGGCGACGGCGCGTCTAACCGAAAGTCCGCGCCGCGTCTGTGCCGTCGCAATTCAGATCCCGCGACGTTGCCGGCCAGCTAAATTGCAACGTGCATGCCAGCGGGAAAACGGCGCACGGCGCGCTAAAACGCGCTTTCTTGCAGGCGCACGAGGGCTCACTGTCACGTGGCTCGCCCGTCGCCTGACACAGATGTCCCGCAGATGGGTCGTTGCGTGAAATCCACGATCGTCGGCTTCGACGTCGGCGCACGGACCGGCACCCGCAACGCTTTATTGCTGCGGTGCTGGCCGAAAGTCCGGGCTTCGCTTGTCTATCGGCCCGCCGACGGCCCCCACGCGTTGAATCAATACAACTGGAGTTGCGCCGGAGCCTCGGCTGCGCTCAACATCTGCGCTCGCGAGAGGCGGTTGCTGATTCGGTGTCGGGGTTACCGGCATGTCTTTCCAGTGCCACAGTGTCATGCGAGGTGCGTGGCATGGTTGGTGCAAAACCCTGGCGGGATGAGCCTGCGATCACGGCGACAGCGCTCTCCTCGGAACGGGAAATAACAGCGGCACGACGATGAATCGTTGTTGAGGGGACTCCAATGACTAACGCATTAGGGACCAGGCATTCCGATGACGTGATGCGCATCGTTCACAGCTTGCCGCGTCCGGGGCGGGAGCTTCCCGACCGCACCATTGCGCGCTCGTGGATTCGCTGCGCGAACGACTATCGCCTGGATCCGTCACGGCCGGACGCTCCACACATCATCGACACGCGCGCGCTCGCGAACCGTCGCGAGCAGTACGCCGATCTCGTCGCCATCGGCGCGGCGGAAATCGACCGTCTCTACGATCAGATCGCAGGCTCGGGCTATGCCTTGCTGCTCACGGATGCGAGCGGGATCATCCTCTACGAAAAGGCCGACCCCGCGCTCAAGGAAATCTTCAAGAGCGCGGGCCTGGTGCCCGGCGCGGACTGGAGCGAGCGTAGCCGCGGCACTAACGGCATGGGCACGTGTCTCGCGGAGCGCCGGCCCGTCACCGTTCACCGCAACGATCACTTCTACGCGCATCACATCGGGCTCACCTGCTTCGGCGTGCCCATTCGCGGGCCGGTGGACGAGCTCATCGCCGTAATCGATGCCTCGTGCATCGGCGGGCAGGACGTGCGCGGCACCCAGACGCACACCATGGCGCTCGTGCGACTCTCCGCGCACATCATCGAGAAGGTGCTGTTCCTGCGCCATCACGAGCACAACGCGATACTCCGGTTCCACAACCGCCCCGACCTCGTGGATCTGTTCCACGACGGCGCGCTCGCCCTCGCGGAAGACGGCACCGTCATCGGCGCCGATCACACCGCTGCGCAGTTGCTCGAAGCTCGCGACCGCTATGAGCTCGTCGGCCGCCCCATCGGCGAGATATTCGACACGGACGGTGCGGACAGCGTGTCGCTGGACCTGCTGCGCAGCGCGTCGCTTGCGCCGTTGCGTGACCCGAAAAAGGGGCAGGGCTATTACGGGAGCCTGCACGGCGGGCGTCAGGCCGCCGAGGCGCGGCCGGCGTCGCGCCCGGTGCAGGAAGTGGTGCAGATGCCGGCGAACCCGAAGCGGCCCGCGCTCACGCTGGAAGACCTGGCGGGCGAGGATCCGCAGATGCTTCGCAATGTGCGCAGCGCGCGTCGCATCGTCGACACGGGCGTTTCCGTTCTGATCCAGGGGGCCACCGGCTCCGGTAAGGAAGCGTTCGCGCACGCCATGCATGCCGTGAGCAGCCGCGCGGGCCAGGCGTTCGTGGCCGTGAATTGTGCCGCCATTCCCGAAACGCTGATCGAGAGCGAGCTGTTCGGCTACAAGCCCGGCGCGTTCACCGGCGCCCGCAAGGAAGGCATGAAGGGCAAGATCCTTCAGTCTTCGGGCGGCACGCTGTTCCTCGATGAGATCGGCGACATGCCGCTGTCGCTGCAGACGCGGTTGCTGCGCGTGCTGGAAGAGCAGGAGATCGTGCCGCTCGGTAGCGAGACTGCGCTGAAGGTAGACCTGCACGTAGTCGCGGCCTCCCACCGCAACCTGCGGGAGATGATCGCGCGCGGGGAATTCCGTGAAGACCTCTACTACCGCCTGAACGGCATCACGCTTGAGCTGCCCCGTCTGGCAGACCGTGCCGATCGCGAGCGGGTCATCCACCGCGCGCTCTCCGCGGAGACGTGTAATGGGCGGCCGGCGGCAATCGAATTGGATGCGCTCCAGCGGCTCATCTCCTATCCGTGGCCCGGCAACATCCGTGAGCTGCGCAATGTCATTCGTACGGCGCTCGCCATCAGCGAGGGCGGCGTGGTGCGCCTCATCGATCTGCCGCGGGAAATTCGCGAGCCGCCGCAGGCCAGTGCGGTGGCCACGCCGGCTGCACAGGCATTGGGCGGCTCCGTGCCCGCCGAAGCCGAGCCGCTGGAGACCTGCGCGAACCCGCTGCAAGCGGCGGAGCGCAGCGCGCTGCTGAAAGTCATCGAGAAGTGCCGCGGCAACATGACGCACGCGGCTGAGCACCTCGGGGTGAGCCGCAACACCCTTTATCGCAAGATGAAGACGCACGGCATTCCCACGCGGAGTGGCTCGTGACGCAGGTCGTGACACACACTGTCTCAATCGCGGGAGCCGATCATCGCAACTGACGAGCGCAACGTCCTGAGGGGCGTTATTGACGGGCGTAGCAGCGAGCACGGCGGGGAGCGCGGCGGCTTGGCCCGGACCTTGCAGAATTCCCAGTCGGGCGCGGTAACGCGCACTGAGACAAGACCGTTAGCGGGCGCGAGCACGCGCGCGACGGGGCAAGGTATGGGAAACAGAGCAGTGTTGTGCCGGACCAGGAATCGGCTCGAGAGGGGTCGCCAGGTGCGGGTGGAGTGGCGAAGCGCAGGCTCCGCCAGCGCCCAGCCCGTGCTGGCGCAGCCCGGCGGGACGGTGCCGCTGAACGAAAACGCCGCCGCGCTGCTGGAACTGTGCGACGGCACGCGCTCGTTCGACGAGGTGATCGCGCAGTTCGTGGCGCAGCCGGGCAATGCCGACCTGGCCGCCGATGCCCGGGACTTTCTGGACGCCGCGCGCCAGCGCGGTTGGGTCGTCGAGATCTGAGCATTCAAATGAGTCGGTCGTGGTATTCGCCCGCCCGGGTGGCCACGCCCGCATTGCCCGCGAAGCGGAATCCCCGAACTCAAAGGTCTCATTTGAAGCTCACCGCTGCGGTTCTCATCTTCGCGCTGATCGAGGCTGGGCTTGCAGGGCAGGCGTTCGCCGCCGACGCCGAACGGCGGCCCATGGTCGTAGACGACCTCAACCAGCTGCGCACGGTCGTCGACCCCACCGTCTCGCCCGATGGCGAATGGGTGGCGTACGCCGTGCGCACCACCGACGTGGGTAAAGACAAGCGCGACTGGCACATCTGGATGACAAGGTGGGACGGCAAGCGCTCCGTGCAGGTAACCCAATCTGCGCAGAGCGAGCACTCGCCCGGCTGGAGCCCGGACGGGCGCTACGTGTCTTTCCTTTCGGGCCGGGCGGAGAAAGAGGGCCCGGATGCGTTCTGGTTGCTCGATCGGCGCGGCGGCGAGGCGCGGGTCGAAGCGCTGACCTCCGGTCGCTTGATGCCCGCGCAGCCTGCCGCCACGGCTCGGCTCGTCACGCGAACTCTCTCGACATCTCGTGGCAGATTCTCGCGGCCCAGGGGTTCGTCATCGTCGCCGCGAATCCGCGTGGCAGCTCGAGTGGTACAAGCGGCATCTTGCCGTTCCCGCAAAGCCCACTGCCGTCTCCCCCGTGCGGCCAGCCCACGCATTGGCAGTGGCGCAGCCGCCTGCTTCGTGAGACTCATGCGCCTCTATAACGAAACAACAAAGCGAGCGCTTCCATGATTCGAGGCCTGTTCTTCCTGATCGTCATCGTGACGATCGTTGCGCTGGTGTCGTCGCTGATGCGGCGTTCGCGTCGCCGCGCGGCGGAGGTCTCGCCGCTTCCCACGAAGGTGGTCGAGGTGCCGGTGCCGTCACTGCCAGCGCCTGAAACGGCCGCGCCAACCGTTGCGGTACCGACGGTGGATGAGGTGCTCCACAAGCTCAACGAGCTGGCCTTCGCGCGATCGCTCACCACGTCGGTCGCGGGGCACCAGGAGATCGTCGAAGCGGCGGCCAGGGTGCTCGAGACCGCCGCGAACGAGCCGCGCTACGCGCCGCGCCGGCCGCTGCTGTTGCCGCAGCTCGTGCGTGCGGTGAGCGACACGGACACCTCGCGCCGCGAGCTCGCGACGATGATTGCGAAAGACCCCGCGCTCGTCGGCAGCCTGCTGAAGCTCGCCAACAGCCAGTACTACCGCATGAACGCCCAGCCGGTGGAGAGCGTGGATCGCGCCGTCGCCGTCATCGGCACCGAGGGCATCCGCTCGCTCATCGCTGCCGCGCTGGTGCAGCCGGTGTTCCGTGTGTCGGGTGGCGAGTTCGCGCAGTTCCCCGAAGTGATCTGGGAACACACCTTCCTCGCCGCGAACGCGGCGGAAACGTATGCGGCGGTCGTCGTGAACTCCGACCCGTTCGCCGCTCAGCTTCTGGCTCTGATGAATGGGCTGGGTGCCATCGTGGTGTTCCGCGTGGCACTCGACCAGTACGCCGCGCGGCCGTCGCTGCGGCCAGATGCCGCCACCATCGTGTCGCTGCTCGATGCGCACACGTCACGTGTGGCGCGTGCCATCGCCGCGAGTTGGGATCTGTCCGGCCGCATTCTTGCTGCGCTCGAAGACCAGATGCCCGGCGCCATGACGCCGGAGCCCACGCCGCTTGGCCGCGCCCTGAAGTTCGGGCGCTTCATCGCGGCGCTGGCCGTGCTGAACACGAAAGGCCTCATCGACGACGAGACGGCCAAGGCGGCGCTGCAGGCGCACGCAGGCTCCGGCACGCACTTCGAGAGAATCTGGGAGCGCCTGACGGGCAAGCCGTCGCAAGCGCCGCAGACGCCGCCCGAGCGCTCCGCAGCCAACTGGAAAACCTGATTACGTCGAGCCGGAGAAGCCACTCATGAGCCACCACGTCGCCACGACCATCTGGACGCGCGCCCCGGATGCGCCGTTCAAGGACAACAAGTATTCCCGCGCGCACGAATGGCGCTTCGACGGCGGCGCGGTGGTGAAAGCCTCGAGCGCGCCCTCATCGGTGCGCGTGCCCATGTCCGACCCGACGGCGGTGGACCCGGAAGAGGCGCTCGTCGCCGCGCTCTCGTCGTGTCACATGCTGTTCTTTCTTTCGTATGCCGCGTCGGCGGGCTTCGTCATCGATCGCTATGAAGACGACGCGGTGGGCGAGATGGGCAAGAACGCGCAGGGCCGCACGGCGATGGTGAAGGTCACCCTGCGGCCGAAGATTACGTGGGTGGGCGCGGCGCCGGACGCGGAGAAGTTGCACCAGCTGCATCACCGGTCGCACGAGTCGTGCTACATCGCGAACTCCGTGAGCGCGGAGGTCGTGATCGAGGAGCGCTGAGCGGGTGCGCGCCTGCGCGCGTTCACGGCCCGCCCCAGATCTCCGTAGCAACTTCCACGAGCAGCGACAGCTTCGCGCGCTGCTCTTCCTGCGAAAGCCGGTTGCCTTCCTGCGTGCTCGCGAACCCGCATTGCGGGCTGATGCACAGCCGTTCCAGCGGCACGTATTTGACCGCCGCGTCGATACGGCGGCGAATGTCGTCTTTGGATTCGAGCTCGGCGCGCTTGGACGTGATGAGGCCGAGCACCACGATCTTGTCCCTGGGCATGAAGCGCAGCGGCGCGAAATCGCCCGAACGCTCGTCGTCGTACTCCAGGAAGAAGCCGTCCACCTTCGACTGGTTGAAATAGCGCTCCGCCACCATCTCGTAGCTGCCCTGCGCGGCCCACTGGCTCTGATAGTTGCCGCGGCACATGTGGATGACCGCCGTCACTTCGCGCGGGCGGCTCTCGATGGCGGCGTTGTTGAGCGCGATGAATGAATCGACGAGCGTTTCAGGATTCTGCCGGCGGCTGCGCCAGAACCCCTGCCAGTTGGCGTCTGCGAGGTTCGCGGAGTTTACGTCGTCGATCTGCAGGTAGGTGCAGCCCGCGCCAACGATGTGGCCCACGGCGTCGCCGTACGCGCGCGCCAGGTCGCGCCAGAACTCCTCGATGTCCGGGTACACCGAAGGCTCGACGCTCTCCTTCGTGATGACGGTGTGGAACATGGCGGGCGCGGGCATGCAGAACTTCGGCGTGCGCGTGGTGGCGGACTTCAGGAAGCGGAAGTCGTCCACGCCGATGCCGCCTGAAGGGCAACGCACCTTGCCCGTGACCTTCGCGATGGGCGCGAGGAAATCCACGCCACCCGAGAACGGCACGCGCGTGCGCTCCGTGCCGCGCGTGATGCCGCGCAGGCTGAACATGAAGTCGAGAAACCAGTCGTCGCGACGATAGTCGCCGTCGGTGATGGCGCGCAGGCCCACGCTTTCCTGCATGCCGACCGCGGCGATGACGTAGTCGTCTTCGATTCTTCTGAGCGCGGTGTACGGCAACCGCCCCGCATGCCAGGCCGCGCGCGCATCGAACAGCTCCTTCGGCCGCAGCAAGCTGCCGACGTGGTCTGCGCGAAACGGGGGGTTCTGGCGGGGCTGGGTCATGCGCATCTTCTCGCGTCGGCTGTCGTGGGCCCGTGATCATACGCTTGTATAAGCGGCCGGAATCGGCTATCTCTTTCGCACATGATTTCTGCAGAGCAGATGCAGCCAGATCGATAGCAGGCCAACTATCTCTGGCATCCGCTGCGGAAAAAAAATACGACGAGGGGGTTATCCATACGAAGCGAAGGCCGTCCGGCCCGCTTTTTCCTCCACGTGGTGCGCGGCATGGCAAGCGGTGCCGATCGACCGCGGCGGTTGCGAAGCGCCTGTTCCCGTGCCCGGGTGACCGTGGTCGCGCGACCCAAGTGATGTCTCCCGGCGCCCCCGACGGGCGCAAATCGGCGCTTCGCCCAGAAACAAATGGTGCCACTGTTGCCGATCCGGAACGCGAGCCCGTAGAATCAATGCCCCTCGCGGGTGTAGTTCAATGGTAGAACTGCAGCTTCCCAAGCGTGCGACACGAGTCGCATGGGCCTAACCAGCCCAGTCGGTACCAGACCGTAAGGTCGAAAACTGACAGAACTGGTAGCTCGAAAGAGCATTTTGGTCCACAGACGTCCGTTGAGTGCTACCCATGCATGAAATGGCGTCAAAAGTGCGGCGAAGGCTGCACGAGTAATTGTCCGGCAGGGAGCTTTCCATCCCCGACCGGACCGAGATTTCTGCATCTCGTAGCCAAAGGAGCTTTGCAGGCCCGGTAACAGGCTTGTGAAGAGCGCTCCCGATAATGTAGCCGCCCCGCCTCGGGGCCTGACTTCTCCGCGAGGGGAGGTCATGTGGATGGAGAAACGCACTCCACCCTGGCGCTAGGCTGGATTACAGGTCTAAGGCAACTGAACTGCCAATCAACCGTCGTCAAGCTGAATGGGCCTAAGCGTTTGTCAGGCCCAATCCAAAACGGAGTGTGGTCGGTTGTGTTGCTGCTTGGTCAGCACACGCAGACATTGCACCACCGGCGGAAAGGCAGAGTCCTCGTAGTTCCTGTTACTCGTGCGGAACGTGGCAAGCCTCTTGTGGCGTCCGGATCAACATCATCGCGATTGAGTTCGCGTTCGTGATCCTGCGGTTCAACCTCGTTGATTCAGCATGATCCGGCGCGCACGAGATTGTGAGTGTTGTTCTACATGACTCATGAGCGGCCCCCACCAGTGCAGCAACACTGGCAGGGGCCTAACCAACCAACGCCTGATAGGAGGTGTCAATTGGCTAAGGCGAAGTCTACTGCTACTCGTAAACGGCAGCGGAAATTCGACCCGGACGAACTCGGGCTGGATCTTTACGCCGCAGCACGACGAATCGAAGCCGTGGAATGCATGGCCGTATGCGTCGAGCACGCGCTGTTGGAGCGAAGGTCTGATGATGACCGGGTACTCGCTGTCTGCGTGGAGCGGTTCATAGCCGATGAGCTTAGGTCGGTCTCTCGTACGTTGGGGGCGCTGATGGCCCCGTTCGAGGATGGGCCCTACATACCCTTACTCGAATCGCCGATTTTGGGGCTTCGTATCGAGCCGGTCACGGACAAGGCGACCCGCAAGGGCCGCTGAAGCCATAAGAGGTAGAGGATGCCGGAGAAAGCGAATGCCGTGCCTGTAATGGGTGCGGATAGGGGATGAAACGATCGCCCCGACGCGCAAGCGTGCTGAATTCCGGCTGGTGGCTGTTCGCTAGAGTGTTCGTAATTGTCCGACCCCGGAGGGGAATGTACTATTCCCCTCCGAGGGATAAGTACGTCTCCGATGGGTTTCTCAATCGGGGCGGGTGTAGCTCAATGGTAGAGCTGCGGCTTCCCAAGCCGCTGACGAGGGTTCGATTCCCTTCACCCGCTCCATCTCATCCTCGGAGGCTGATATGGATGCATCCCAATGCGATGTCGCCTCTGGCGTCTGGCAGAACTGGAACAGTGTTAACTGGACCAAAGTACACCGGACGACTCGGAGGTTGCAGACGCGCATAGCGAAGGCGGTAAGGGACGGCGATCTACGCGGCGCTAAACGCTTGCAGAGGTTGCTGGCCCACTCGACGAGCGGCAGGTTCTTGGCCGTCCGTCGCGTCACTGAGAATCATGGTCGCAAGACAGCCGGGGTAGACCGCATCACGTGGCCGACTCCGGAAAGCAAGTCACAGGCGGTAGGCACCTTGAACAGCAAGGGCTATCGCGCACTTCCTCTGAGACGGGTTCACATTCCCAAAAACCACGGGGATGGCACTCGTCCGCTGGGTATACCGACGATGCGGGACCGGGCGATGCAGGCTTTACACCTGCTGACTCTGGAACCCGTCGCCGAAAGCACGGCGGATGAGAACTCCTACGGGTTCCGTCCTTTCAGGTCTACAGCGGATGCGATGGTCCAGTGCCGCAATGTGCTGGATCGCAAGCATTCGTCCAAATGGGTCTTGGAAGGAGACATCAAGGGATGTTTCGACAACATCAGTCATGACTGGCTGCTCGCGCATGTCCCCGTGGACAAGCGGATTCTGACGCAGTGGTTGAAAGCTGGTTTCGTTGAGGCAAACCGTCTTTTCCCTACCGAAGCCGGTACGCCGCAAGGCGGGATCATTTCCCCCGTGTTGGCGAATCTTACCTTGGATGGGCTTGAGCCGTTGCTCACTGAGCGGTTCAAGAGCCGAAAGCACAAGGTGCACTTGGTGCGTTACGCGGATGACTTCATCGTCACCGGCAGCTCGAAAGAGTTGCTGGAGCGCGAGGTCAAACCATTGATCGAAAACTTTCTGGCCCAGCGTGGACTCATGCTGTCGCCAACGAAGACGAGGATCACGCACATCACAGAGGGCTTCGACTTCTTGGGTTGGAATTTGCGTTGGGTCCGCGGGGGCCTGCGTTCAGTTCCGGCGAAGAAGAATCGACTCGCGTTCTACGACAAGCTACGGCAGGCCATTCGGAATCTCCGCGCGGCGCCACAAGCTGAACTGATCGAGTGTCTGAACCCGCTGATCCGGGGCTGGGCGCAATATCATCGGTGCGTGGCGGTCAATGAAACGTTCCGCAAGATGGATCACCTGCTGTTCGGTGCGTTGTGGAGATGGTCCAAACGCCGACATCCGAACAAAGGCAAACGTTGGATAAAACGACGTTACTTCCGCAAGGAGGGCGCCCGCGATTGGGTGTTTGCTGTCGAAGGTTTCCGGCTCTTGAGGTTCTCGGATTTTTCCTACCGTGAGCATTTCAAGATCAAGTCGGAGGCCAATCCCTACGATCCGTCGTGGGAGCATTACTTTGCGAAGCGTCTTGCCAAGCAGATGATGCAAACCCTGATGGGTCGCAGGCGGTTGCGTTGGTTGTGGAATCGACAGGAAGGGAAGTGTCCGTTCTGTCATCAGCCGGTGACTAAACAAACCGGCTGGGACGTACACCATCGAGTGCGACGCACGGATGGTGGCTCGGAGCACTGGACCAACTTGGAGATCACGCACCCGGCGTGCCATCGGCAACACCATGCCGTGCGCCAAGGAGGCACGGCCGAAGTCGAGTCGGAGGAATCCGCCTTGCCTTGACCTTAGTGTTACAGCCGGCCTCCCCTGATACGGGAGGTTCACCTGGCTGCTTGAGCCGTATGAGGGTAATCTCTCACGTACGGTTCTTAGGGGAGGGGGCGGCCGCAAGGCCGCCTCCTCACCCGACTGCTAACGTGGGTTCGATTCCCATCACCCGCTCCATCTGACACCGGGGTCGTCATGTCGCCCAAGGCATTGTTGGCAGCCGTCGCGTTACTGGCCGTCTCTTCCACCGGGTACGCCAATGTCGTGGCGGGCCGCGACTTCACCCCGCTGCGCCAGCCGCAGCGCACGGAAGTGGCCGCCAACAAGACTGAGGTCATTGAGTTCTTCAACTTCGCGTGCCCGGCCTGTTACCAGATGCACCGGAAGATCATCGCGTGGGCGGCGAAGCTGCCGGCCGATGTGGTGTTTC
Source organism: uncultured Gammaproteobacteria bacterium (assembly GCA_963837755.1). GTDB lineage: Bacteria > Pseudomonadota > Gammaproteobacteria > Steroidobacterales > Steroidobacteraceae > JADGHX01. The sequence goes on from CAWIOP010000001.1 coordinate 1,231,023, forward strand.
GCCGCGTTCCGGTCGGCTATGCGAAGCCCGGCTGGGTGCCGCTGGCTCGCGCCTTCCATGCGCTCGAGGCCACGGGAGATCTCGGGCGGCTCGACACCGCGCTGTTCGACGCTATCCATAAGGACCGCCAGCCCCTGTTCGACGAGAAAGCCATCACCGACTGGATGGTGAAGCACGGCGTGGAAAGCGCGAAGTTCACTGCGGCGTACAACTCATTCGGCGTGAACACGCGCATCGCGCAGACCGATCGCATGCTCATCAGCTACGAGGTGGGCAGCGTTCCCACCGTGGTCGTGGATGGCCGCTATAGCTCGCTCGGCAATAGCTACGACGAGATGCTGACCAACGCGAGCGAGCTCATTGCCAGGGCGAAAGCCGAGCGCGCCGCGAAGAAGAGCTAGCGGCCAGCGCATAGTCGCGGTGCAGTTCGCGCCAGGGGCAGGATGCACCGCATGGCACGCATCGCGGTCGGCGGCATTCAGCACGAAACCAATACCTTCGCGCCGCTGAAGGCGACGCTTGCCGACTTCGAGCAGGCCGATGCGTGGCCCGGGCTCACCACGGGGCCGGCGCTGCTCGAGGCGGTGAAGGGCATCAACCTGCCGGCGGCAGGGTTCATCGATGAAGCGCGCTCGCTCGGACACGAGCTGGTGCCGCTGCTGTGGTGCTCGGCTCAGCCTTCCGCTCACGTCACTCGGGACGCGTTCGAATTCATCGTGCAGGGTTTGCTGGCGCGGCTTGCGCAAGCGCGCTCGCTCGACGCGGTTTACCTCGACCTGCACGGCGCAATGGTTGCCGAGCACATCGAGGATGCGGATGGCGAAGTGCTCGCGCGCGTGCGCAAGTTGATTGGTCCGGGTGTGCTGCTCGTCGCCAGTCTCGATTTTCACGCCAACGTTTCCGCGCGCATGGTCGAACAGGCCGATGGGCTCGTGAGTTTCCGCAGCTATCCGCACGTCGACATGACCGAGACCGGCGTGAGGGCCGCGGCGCTACTGCATGATCTGCTGCGAAAGCCCGCTCGCGCGAAATGGCACCGCCCGCTGCCGTTCCTGATGCCGCTCACGTCTCAGTGCACGTTAGTCGAGCCGCTGCGCGGGCTGATGGCCCAGGCACAGAGCCTGGAGCGCGCGCCGGTCATGTCGTTATGCCTCACTCCCGGGTTTCCCGCGGCGGACGTTCCGAAATGCGGCCCCAGCGTGTTCGGGTACGGCCGCGATGCCGATGCACTGACGCGCGCCGCCCGCATTCTCGTGGGTGCAACACTGGAGCGCGAACACGAGTTCGCGCTCGATCTCATCGGCGTCGAACAGGCGACACGCCTCGCGCACGATGCGGATATTCCACGTGGTCGCCCGTTGATTCTCGCGGACACGCAGGACAACCCCGGTGCCGGTGGCAACGCAGACACCATGTCGCTGCTGAAAGCGTTCATCGCTGCGCAGGTCGAAGGCGTGCTGGCCGGCGTGATCTGGGACGCGCAGAGCGCGGCACGCGCGCATGAAGCAGGGCAGGGCGCGAACGTCGAGCTTGCGCTGGGTGCGCGTTCGGGCTTTGCGGATGAGACGCCGCTGGTCGCCCGGTTCACCGTCGAGCGCCTCGGCGACGGCCGCTTCGTCGGCACCGGGCCGTTCTATCGCGGCGGCCGCTTCGAGCTGGGGCCGATGGCGTTGCTGCGCACGGGCTCTGCACGCATCGTCGTGGCGTCGCGCAAGCAGCAGGCCGCAGACGCGGCGATGTTCCGCCATGTTGGCGCGGAGCCGGCAGACTCGCGCGTGCTGGTGCTGAAGAGCTCCGTGCACTTCCGCGCGGACTTTGGCGATCTTGCCTCGCGCATCGTGATCGTCGAGGCACCCGGGCCGAACGTAGCGGACCCGGCCCGCCTGCCGTTCACGCGCCTGCCCGCAGGCAAACGTCTTACACCTCGCACGCGCGCCCGCTAGCGCGTCCGCGCTTCGTTTCGAATGTGACACACAACGCCGGCAGCGAGGCGCCCCGTGGAGGGGCGCTGTCACGCCGTCGGGGCGCGTTTTGCACGGGAAAGTGACCCAATGCCCGCCCAATCGCGGTCACTCGGGGTGGTCCGGATCGTGCAGTTGCAGCCCTGTGGGGGCCTGCGCCTATACTCGGCGCGTACCCGCTAAGAACAACATTTCATTGGGCTACACAGGGGAGATGTCATGACCGATACGCATACGGCAGGCGGCGTCACCTACAAGAAAGTCGACAGGGTTTATTTCGAGAAGCGAGGCCTTCGGCGCTACGCGAAAGTGTGGTCGCTATGGGCGCTCGGCGTCGGCGCCGTGATCTCGGGCCACTATTCGGGCTGGAACTTCGGGCTTGCCAACGGCTTCGGCTCGATGCTGGTTGCGCTGTTCATCATCGCGGCCATGTACTGGGGGCTCATCTTCAGCCTCGCGGAGATGTCGCCGGCCCTGCCGCACACGGGCGCGGCCTATTCCTTCGCGCGCAGCGCGATGGGGCCGTGGGGAGGCATGGTGACCGGGCTTGCGGAGAGCATCGAGTACATTCTCACGCCAGCCGTCATCGTGTTCTTCATAGGCTCGTATCTCACCGCCATCTTCGAGACCGGCGAGCAATTTCAACCCATCTGGTGGGCCGCCTCGTACGCCGTGTTCCTGCTGCTCAACCTGCGGGGCGTAGAGCTGTCGTTCAGGGTCTCGGTGATCGTCACGATTGGCGCGCTCGCCGTGCTCGCGGTGTACTGGGTGAGCTGCGTTCCATACATCGATTTCAATCGCTGGGCCTTGAACATCGGCATGGGGCCGGATGGTGCGAAGCTCGAGCTGCCGGAGGGCAACGGGCCGTGGCTGCCATTTGGTGTTGGCGGCATCCTGGCCGCGTTGCCGTTCGCGGTCTGGCTGTTCCTGGCCATCGAGCAGTTGCCGCTGGCCGCGGAAGAATCCACCGACCCGAAGAAAGACATGCCGAAGGGGCTCATCTACGGCATGTCCACCCTCATGGCCTCGGCAATCCTCATCACCTTCCTGAACTCGGCCATCGGCTCCACGGCAGAAGGCAAGATGCACGGGGCCTTCTCGCTGTCGACGTCCGGCGAGCCGCTGCTCGACGGTTTCCGCGTGATCTATGGCGCGGCGGCGGCGAAAACGCTCGCGTTGCTGGCGGTCATCGGGCTCATCGCCAGCTTCCACACCATCATCTACGCGTTCGGCCGGCAGATTTACTCGCTTTCACGAGCGGGCTACTACCTCGGCTTCATGTCCATCACGCATTCGAAGACGCGGGTTCCGCACATGGCGCTCTACACCGGCGCGCTCATGGGCTTCACCACGATGCTGATCGTGTGGTTCATGACCGGCGCGGATACCGCGAAAGGCGCGGCAATCATCGGTGGAACGCTGCTCAACATGGCGGTATTCGGCGCGATGATCTCGTACGCCATGCAGGGGCTGTCGTTCATTCTGTTGCGCAGGAACCTGCCCAATATCGTGCGGCCGTATCGCAGCCCCCTCGGCGTGCCGGGCGCCGCGGTGACCGTCGTGATCGCCCTCGTGACGCTGTATTTCCAGCTCCAGGACCCGGTGTACCGTAAGGGCGTCTACGCGGTGGCGGTGTTCTATGTGCTCGGGCTGCTCTACTTCGCTTTCATCGGGCGCAAACACCTGATCCTGTCGCCGGAGGAAGAGTTCGCGCTGTCCAGGGGCGAAAAAGGCCACGCCTGAGTCATGGAGCCGCGCAAGGTCAAGACAGCGGCGGACGCGCGCGCCATCGTCGCGGAGCGCGGGCTCACGCACGTGAAGGTGGGCGCGTTCGACATCGACGGCATCCTGCGCGGCAAATACCTTTCGCGCGCGAAGTTCGAATCCGCCCTCGAGGGCGGGTTCGGCTTCTGCGATGTCGTGCTGGGGTGGGACAGCAAAGACCAGCTCTACGACAATGCGCGCTACACCGGGTGGCACACCGGTTATCCGGATGCGAACGTGCGTCTGTTGCCGGAGAGCTGCCGGGCGCTGCCGTGGGAAGAACCCGTTGTTTTCTTTCTGGGAGAGTTCACGGGCAAGGCGGAGCAGGTCTGCCCGCGCGCGCTGCTGCGGCGGGTGCTCGAGCGTGCGAGGGCCCTGGGGTACGAGGCGTTTGCCGGGTTCGAGTATGAGTTCTTCGTCTTCAAGGAGACGCCGGACTCGATACGCGAAAAAGGGTATCGGGACCTGAAGCCCATTGCGCCGGATTACTTCGGCTACAGCGTCATCCGCAACAGCGTGTGGAGCGACTACTACCGCTCGTTGCTCGATCTCGGGGAGAAGATGGACTTCCCCATCGAGGGGCTGCATGAGGAGACGGGCCCCGGTGTGATCGAAGCGGCCATCGCCTTCGACAGTGCGCTGGCTGCCGCGGACAAGGCCGCGCTGTTCAAGACCTTCGCGAAGGTGCATGCGCAGCGGCAGGGCCTCATGGCGACCTTCATGGCGAAGTGGTCGAAGGACTGGCCGGGGCAGAGCGGGCACATTCACCTTTCACTGAAGGACGCCGCTGGCAAGCCCGTTTTTCACGATGCCGGCAAGCCGTCCTCCATGAGCGACACCATGCGGTGGTTCGTGGGCGGGCAGCAGAAGCTGATGCCCGAGCTGCTGGCGATGGTGTCGCCAACCGTGAATTCCTATACGCGGCTCATTCCGGGGTTCTGGGCGCCCACGGATTCATCGTGGAGCGTGGATAACCGCACGTGCGCGCTGCGCGTGATTCCCGGCAGCCCGAAGTCGCAACGAGTTGAATATCGCGTGGCGGCGGCGGACGCGAACCCTTACGTGATTCTCGCGGCGGCGCTGGGGTCAGGCTTGTGGGGCATCGAGAACAAGGTAGAGCCAGAGCCTGTGGTCGAAGGCAACGCCTATGACATGAAGTTTCCGGAGGCGCTGGCGTTGCCGCGCACGCTTTGGGAGGCGGCTCAGCGGCTCAAGGGCTCGCCGATGGCTCGGGAGTACTTCGGCGAAGAGTTCGTCTATCACTTCGCCGCTTCGCGGGAGTGGGAAGAGCGGGAGTTTCGGCGGCACATTACGGATTGGGAGCTGGCGCGGTACTTTGAGATTATTTGAGACGGCGCCTGCGTTTTGAGGTGGTCGTGAATCCGGGTGAAGCGTTCTAGTCATGGCAGTTCAGAAGACGATCAGTCCGGTTGATGGGTCCGTGTTTGTCGAGCGCGCGCTGGCGGAAGGGCCGCAGATCAGCGAGGCGCTGGATCGCGCGGTGGCGGGGCAGGCTGCGTGGCGCGCCGTGCCGGTTGAGCAGCGCGCGGCGATCTGCCGCAAGTTCTGCGATGCGTTCGAGGCGCAGACGGATGCCATCGCCATCGACCTTACGTGGCAGATGGGCCGGCCCATCCGCTATTCGGCGAACGAAGTGCGCGGCACGCTCGAGCGCGCGCGCTACATGATCGACATCGCGCCTGAGGCGCTCGCGCACCTCGACGTCGGGCCGAAGGCCGATTTCAGGAGGTTCGTGCGACGAGAGCCGCTCGGCGTCGTGTTCACGGTTGCCGCCTGGAATTACCCATACCTCATCGCTGTAAACAGCGTTGTGCCGGCGATCATGGCGGGTAACGTCGTGCTGCTGAAGCATTCAGCGCAGACGCCCTTGTGCGCGGAGCGTTTCGCGGAGGCGTTTCGCGAGGCCGGGTTGCCTGAGGGCGTCTTCCAGGTTCTGCATCTTTCGCACGAAGACACGGAGCGCGTGGTGAAAGACGCGCGAGTGGCGTTCGTTGCGTTCACGGGGTCGGTCGCCGGCGGGCATGCCATTCAGCGCGCGATTGCAGAGCGCTTCATTGGGGCGGGGCTGGAGCTGGGTGGGTGCGACCCTGCTTATGTGAGGCACGACGCGAACTTGCCGCACGCGGTGGAGAACCTGGTGGACGGCGCATTCTTCAACAGCGGGCAGTCCTGTTGCGGCATCCAGCGCATCTATGTGCACGAGATGCTCTACGATGATTTCGTCGCAGGCGCGATTGCGCTGACCAAGCAGTATGTGCTCGGCAACCCCGCCGACCAGGCCACCACGCTGGGGCCCGTCGTGCGAACGGCGGCGGCGGATCAGGTTCGCAAGCAGATCGCGGCGAGTGTCGCGGCGGGCGCGCAGCCCGCCATCGACGAGCGGGATTTTCCATTGAGCCGCGCAGGCACGCCTTATCTGGCGCCACAACTGTTGCTGAATGCGGATCAGCGCACGTCTGTCATGCGCGAGGAGATCTTCGGGCCGGTCGCCGGCGTGCTCAAAGTGCGCGGTGACGACGAAGCCGTGAAGCTCATGAACGACAGCCGCTTCGGGCTGACCGCCGCCATCTGGACGGAAGACGCCGACGTGGCCGCAGCTCTCGGCGACCGCGTCGACACCGGCACGTGGTTCATGAATCGTTGCGATTATCTCGACCCCGCGCTGGCGTGGGTCGGCGTGAAGGACTCAGGCCGTGGCTGCACGCTCTCGCGTGTCGGCTACGAGCACCTCACGAGGCCGAAGTCGTTTCATCTACGCACGCGGACCTGGCCATGAATCTCAAGGGCAACTGGAACTACCCCACGCTCATTCGCTTCGGCGCGGGCCGCATTCGCGAGCTGCCGGAGGCGTGCCGCACGCTCGACATGCAGCGGCCGCTCATCGTCACGGACCCGAGTCTTGCGAAACTGCCCATGATCGCGAACGCGGTCAGCGTGCTGGCGGATGCGGGCTTGGGCGCCGCGGTGTTCTGCGATCTGCAGGCGAACCCCGTAGAAGCGAATGTCACGAATGGCGTGGCCACGTATCGCAGCGGGTCGCACGATGGCGTCGTGGCGTTCGGCGGCGGCAGCGCGCTCGATGTGGGCAAGGCCATTGCGCTCATGAGTGGCCAGTCGCGGCCCATCTTCGACTTTGAAGATCGTGAGGACTGGTTCACTCGCGTCGACGTCAAAGGCATGGCGCCTGTCGTGGCGGTGCCGACCACGGCTGGCACAGGCTCGGAAGTGGGCCGCGCCGCCGTCATCACGGACATCACCGATCATACGAAGAAGATCATTTTCCACCCGCGCATGATGCCGGGCATCGTCATCGAAGACCCCGAGCTCACCCTCGGCTTGCCCGCGCCGGTGACGGCGGCCACGGGCATGGATGCGCTCTCGCATTGTCTCGAAGCGTATTGCTCGCCGTTCTATCACCCGCTTGCCGAAGGCATTGCGGTGGAAGGCATGCGGCTCATCAAGGAGTGGCTGCCGGTGGCTGTCCGCGATGGCCGCAATATCGAGGCGCGCTCCCACATGCTCATTGCGTCATCGATGGGCGCCACGGCGTTTCAGAAGGGGCTGGGTGCCATGCACAGCCTGAGCCATCCGTGCGGCGCGAACCTCAACACGCATCATGGGCTCACCAATGCGGTGGTGATGCCGTATGTGCTCGCCTGGAATCGGCGCGCCATCGAGGAGAAGCTCGCGCGGCTCGCTGCGTACCTGGGGCTGGAGCAGCACTCGTTCGGCGGCGTGCTCGACTGGGTGCTGGAGCTGCGCCGGGCCATTGGCATTCCAAACTCGCTTGCCGACATCGGCGTGCGCACAGAGCATGCGGCTGCGTTCGCGCCCCAGGCATTCGCAGACCCCTCCACAGGCGGCAACCCGTTGCCCATCGACACCCGGCAGTTCGAGCAGCTCTACCTCAATTGCATTCGCGGAGAGCTGGCCGCTTGAGGCGGCGGCAGGAACAATTCATACCCCGTGCCGTTGAGCCTGCTTCCACGGCGAACGGTTTCAGGAGCGCGACATGTACGAGAACAGCGGTTCGGGTACGGGCGACGGTGGTGCCGAAGCACGCGCAACGGCGGGTGCCGAGAAGGTGAAGGAGCAACTGCGCTCAGCCCGGGATGCGGCGACGGAGACCGTTCGCGACGCCACGCGCGGGGCGCGAACCTGGTCGCGGGGTCGGGTTGCCCAGCTCCAGGATCGGGTCGAAGCCGATCCCTATCGGGCCGCCGCCTGGGCGCTCGGCATCGGTTTCGTGGCCGGCATCCTCATGACGGCGCTGGCCCGCGGTCGCCGCTGACCATCGCCACCGGCAGCCTCGCGGTTAGCGCCTGCACGCCCATAACTGCCTGATCTGGCACGGGAAAAGACGCGCTACCCCGACAGGGATGGCGCGTCTTTGCGTGCCGCGCCATGACCGTTCGGTGACATTCCCGATCCGGTTCCGTGCTCAGCTTGGCGGATGGACCAGATCGGCGTCGTGGGCCTCTCCTATCGCCACGCCGGCGCTGAAGAGATCGCCGGATTCACCCTTCTCAAAGATGAGATTTCCGCGCGCCTGGCCGGGCTTCGGCAGGCGCTCGGCACGGCCGAGCTCGTCTATCTGGCCACCTGCAATCGCGTCGAAGTGGTGTTTGCCATGCCCGATGGGCACGGCGCCCAGGATCTGCGCGCGGAAGTCTTCCGCGCCCTGACGGGCCGCGTGCCCGGCCCGGGCGAGGCGCGTTCCGCCCTGCGCACCTGGATTGGCGAAGCGGCTGTCGAGCATCTGTTCCTTACTGCGTGCGGGCTCGACTCCGCGCAGGCCGGCGAACGCGAGATCACCGCGCAGCTGCGCGCTTCGCTCGAAGCGGCGCGCACGGCCGGCGTGTGCGGGCCGGTGCTCGACCGCATAGTCGGTGAGGCGCTGTCGCTTTCCGGCCGCCTTCAGCGCATGGCCGCGGACGCGCGGCCTCCCTCGCTCGCGGATCTTGCGGCCGATCGCATGCTGCTTCACCTGAACGAGCGCGGCGGCACCGTCGCCATTCTCGGCGTCTCGCCGATGACCCGTCGTGCCGGCGAGCTGCTGCGCAAGGCCGGCGCGTCGCTGATCGTCATCAATCGATCGATGGACGCCGCGGAAGAGCTGGCGCGCTCCGTCGATGGCGAGGCGATGTCGCTCGATGCCTTCCGCGCGCAGCCGCGCGACGTGGCCGGCCTCGTGGTCGCCACCGGCGGCACCGAGCCCGTGCTGGATGCTGGCGCCGTGCAGCGCCTCGCGGCCGCTGCGACGAAGCCGCTGCTCATCATCGATTTCGGCCTGCCACCGAACGTCGACCCGGGATGCGCGAAAGCCGCGGGACTTGCTCGCATCGGCATGGATGAGATGATCCACGCCGCGCAGGACCGCCGGCTGGCGCAGCTGTTGCGCCTTGCGCCCATGCGCGCGGCCATCGACGAGCGCCTCACGCGCCTGCGCGAGCAGCTCGCCTCGCGCGCCATCGGCCCGCAGCTTGCGCAGCTTCGCAATTCCTTCGAGCGCATCGCTTCGGCCGAAGCGGATCGCGCGCTCGCCGAGGAGCTGCAGGAGCTCGACCCGCAGCAGCAGGAGCAGGTGCGGCGCGTGATCCAGACGCTCGCGCATCGTCTCGCCCATCTGCCACTGGCCGGCATGCGTGCCGCCGCGGCGCATGCGAGCAGCGAAACGGTCGAAGCCTTTTTCCGCGAAGCCCGGCTTCAACGCGCGTCGCGCGCCACTCCTGCGGCCTCGCCGGCGCCCGTACAGGCGCCTGCAAGGGCGCATACTTCCGCATCCACCGAAAAGAGATCCTGATGAGCACCCTCAAGGGGAATCCCCTGCCGGCCGAATCGCCGACCCAGTCCATTGCGCTGTTCGAGCGCGCTCGCCGCGTCATCCCGGGCGGCGTCAATTCGCCGGTGCGCGCGTTTCGCGCCGTCGGCGGCACGCCGCTGTTCATCGCGCGCGGGCGCGGCGCGCAGGTTCAGGATGCCGACGGCCGGCGCTACCTCGACTTCGTCGGCTCGTGGGGCCCGCTGATCCTCGGCCACGCCCATCCGGAGGTGGTGGCGGCGATCGTCGAGGCCGAGCCAGCGCGGCACGACCTTCGGCGCGCCGTGCGCGGCGGAGGTCGAGCTCGCCGAGCGCGTCGCGGCGCCTATCCGGGCGCTCGAGCAGGTGCGCTTCGTCTCCTCGGGCACCGAGGCGGTGATGAGCGCCATCCGCGTGGCGCGCGCGTTCACCGGGCCGCGATCTCATCGTCAAGTTCGCCGGCTGCTATCACGGCCACGCCGATCACCTGCTGGTCGCGGCCGGCTCGGGGCTCGCGACCTTCGGCCGGCCGTCGTCGGCCGGCGTGCCGGCGGCGTTCGCCGCCTCACCCGCGTGCTGCCGCTCGACGACGAGGCGGCGCTGCAGGCAGCTGTTCGCGCGAAGGCGAGCGCATCGCGGCGGTCATCATCGAGCCGGTGCCGGCCAACAACGGCCTGCTGCTGCAGCGGCGCGAGTTCCTCGAAGCGCTGCGGCGCCGTGACGCGCGCGCACGGCGCGCTGCTGATCTTCGACGAGGTGATCAGCGGCTTCCGCCTGGCGCGCGGCGGCTGCCGCGGAGCTCATGCGGCATCACGCCCGACCTCGCCACCTTCGGCAAGATCATCGGCGGCGGCATGCCGGTCGGCGCGTTCGGCGGCGCGCGGCACATCATGGCGCACCTCGCGCCGGAGGGCGACGTGTACCAGGCCGGCACGCTCTCCGGGCAATCCGGTGGCGATGGCGGCCGGGCATCGCCGACGCTGGACGCTGCTCGAGCGCGAGCACGCGCTGGCAGCGGCTCGAGGCGCTCGGCGCCGAGCTCGGAGCGCATGGTTGCAGCCCGTCCTCGCGGAGGCGCCGTTTCCCGTTGCGCTTGGTGCGCGCGGGCTCGCTGTTCTGGCTGGCGCTGCACGACGGCCGCGCGCACCGCGCGCGGCCATCACGCTCAGCGAGAAGAACCCGAGCGCTTCGCTTCGATCTTCCACGCCATGCTGGCGCGCGGCGTCTACCTGCCGCCCTCGGCCTACGAGGTGTGCTTCCTGTCGCTCGCGCACACGACGGCAGACATCGAGCACTTTGCGAGCGCGCTCGCGAATGCCGCCATCTCACGCCCGCGGGTGGGATGAGACTGCGCGGATGCCTGCAGTGATGGTCGCCCATCCATGAAGACCACGCGCGTCTTCCAGCTCACCGCGCTCGCTGCTCGTGGTGATCTCGGTGGTGCAGGTCGGCTGGTGGGTGTTCGACCAGCGCAGCTACACGCAGCGCAACGAGAGGATGCGGTGCGCAGCACGTTCTACGCCGAAGCAGGTCGCGGCCGCGCAGGCGCTGCTCGATGCGGCGCCGCTCCGCGCAGCGACGTCGCAGCAGCTGCTGCCCGACGTCGTCGTCAGCGACGGAGCGGCGGCATCGCTTCGATCCGCGGCGGTCAGTCGGCTCGCTCGCGGCCGAGCGGAACCAGCCGCCATCGGCAGTATGTCGTGGGAAGGCGCGTTTCTTCCTGCTGGCGCTCGGGGCGTGCATCGCGGTGATCGCGCGCGCGCTGCGCGCCGAGGCGCGCGTGCTCGCAGGAGCAGGAAACTTCCTCGCGCTGGTGTCCACCAGTTCAAGACGCCGCTCGCGAGCCTGCAGCTCTCGCTCGAGACCATGGCGCTGCGCACGCTGCGCCGCCGCAGCAGCGCGGTCGCTGATCGATCGCATGCTGGCGGACCTGGCGCGCATGGAAGCTGATGGTCACGCAGATTCTCGACAGCGCGCGGCTCGAGCGCGGCCGCGTGGACATGCGTCACGAGCCGCTGCGATCTCGGGCGCCGCCGTGGCGCGCGTGGTCGGGCCAGTCGAGCGAGCGCGCGCGCCAAGGAACGCAGCGTCGCTTTCCGTCGCATCGTGCCGAAGGGGCTCGAACGTGCTGGCGGATCCGCTGGCGGTGGATGTGGTGATGCGCAATCTCATCGAGAACGCGCGTCGCGGCGGTGGCGCCCGTCGGGCGGCGGCAGCATCGCGCTCAGCGGCGCGGCGCCTGAGCGGCGAGGTCGAGCTGTCGGTGCGCGACACCGGCGTCGGGTTTCGGCCCGAGGACGGCGCGCGGCTGTTCGAGAAGTTCTCGCGTCTGCATCCCGGCGGCGGCAGCAGCTACAACGGCACGGGGCTCGGGCTGTACATCGTCCGCCGCATGATGGAGCTCGCGCGGCGGGCGCGTCAGCGCGCACAGCGACGGCGTCGGGGCAGGGCGCGCAGCTTCATGCTCGCCTGGCCGGTTGCGCCGGCGGAGGCGCGATGAGCGCCGTGGCACTCGCACGCGCCCGCCGTCCTGGTGGTCGAGGACGACCCGCATCTGGCCGCGGGCGTCGTCGAGAACCTGCGAGCGCGAAGGGCTACGCGGTGAGCGCGTCGCAGCGATGGGCGCGCGGCGCTCGACTGGCTGCGGCGCGAGCGCTGCGAGCTCGTCGTGCTCGACGTGATGCTGCCCGGCATCGACGGCCTCACGCGTCTGCCGCACGCATCCGCGCGAGAAGGCAACAACACGCCCGGTGCTGTTTCTCACGGCACGCGGCGATCCGCAGGACCGCATGCGCGGCCTGGAAGCGGGCGGCGACGACTACCTCGCCAAGCCGTTCCACCTGCAGGAGTTCCTGCTGCGCGTGCGCGCGATCCTGCGGCGCTGGGAGTGGTATCAGACGGCGTCGGCACGCCGGCCGGCGCGGTGCTCAAGTTCGGCGGCAACGAAGTGGACTTCCGTGCGTTCCGCGCGCGCTCGTTGGAACGGCGTGACTCAGGAGCTGACGGAGAAGGAAGCGATGATCCTCAAGGTGCTCGCCGAGCATCCCGGCGAGATCGTGTCGCGCGAGGACCTGCTGGAGCGGGTGTGGGGCTACGACGTGTTTCCCTCCACCCGCACGGTGGACAATTTCATCCTTCGCCTGCGCAAGCGCTTCGAGCGCGACCCGGCGCAGCCGCAGGCACTTTCTCACCGTGTGGGGCGTCGGCTACCGCTTCATCGCGGAAGGTGAGGCGTGACCGCCGCTCGCACGCTTCGCATCGGCACGCGCGCCTCGGCGCTCGCGCTGTGGCAGGCGAACCGGGTTTCCGATCTCATTCGCCGCCAGCCCGGCGCGCCCGCGGTGGAGCTGGTTCACATCAGGACCGAAGGCGACCTGCGCACCGACGTGCCGCTGTGGGAGGTGGACGGGCGCGCGTTCTTCACGAAGGAGATCGATCGCGCATTGCTCGCGAACGAAATCGACATCGCGGTTCACAGCCTGAAAGACCTTTCGACGGTGCTGGAGAGCGGAGTGGATCTCGTGGCAATCGTCGAGCGGCAGGATCCGCGCGATGCGTTGCTTACGCGCGCGGGCTCCGCGTTCGCCGATCTGCCGCCCGGCTCGCGTGTGGGCACCAGCAGCCTGCGTCGTCGCGCGTTCCTGGCGCACCTGCGCCCCGACATTCAGGCGCTGGAGCTGCGCGGCAACGTGCCGACCCGCGTGGAGAAGCTTCAGAAAGGCGAGTACGACGCGATCATTCTCGCGTCTGCCGGCCTTGCGCGACTGGGGCTGGAAAAGCACATCACCGAGCGCCTGCCGGTTGAGAATTTCACGCCCGCGGTGTCGCAAGGCGCCATCGGTTGTTGCTCGCGCGCAGGCGATGCCGAGGCGGCGCGCTGGATGAAACCGCTCGACAACGCTACGGCTCGTCTGGAAACGACAGCCGAGCGCGCGTTGCTGCGTAAGATCGAAGGGGGTTGCCAGATTCCGCTCGGGGCGCTCGCGCGCGCTGAGGGCGACAAGCTTCGCCTCTACGCACAGGTGTGCGCGCTCGACGGCTCCAGGCACGTGAAGACTGAAGGCACGTGCGCACTGAACCTTGCCGAGGCCGCGGCGTTGGGCCAGCGCCTCGCGGAAGAGCTCTTGAGCAAGGGTGCGGCCAGCATCATCGCTGTCGAGCGAGGAACGCGCAGAGGGGTGGCGCCCACGTGAACGCGAGCGGGCATTTCGGCAGCGGCTCAGCGATGGCGGCGTCAGGTTCCGATTCCGGAGCGTCGGGGCCGAGGTTGCGCGCGGCGTCAGGCGGCGGGTCAGGCGCGGGCGGTTCGGCGCCACTGCCGCCGGTTGTCGTAACGCGCTCGGAGGCGAGCGACGGCCCGTTGAGCTCGCAACTTCGCAGCCTTGGCGTGAAGGTGCTGTTGTGGCCGGCCATCGAGGTCACGCCTTCCGATAACCGCGAGCTCGAGTCCGCGCTGGCGCGCATCGACGAATTCGACTGGATCGTGTTCACGAGCCGCCAGGCCGCGCCGCCGGTTCTTGCGCGCCTGGCCACTCAGCCGCCAGGGCTCAAGGTCGCGGCTGTCGGCCAGGCCACGGCGAGTGTGCTGCGCCAACGCGGCTGGACTGTCGACCTCGTGCCCGATGACCCTAACGCTGGCGCGCTGGTCTCGCAGTTCGCGCCGTTCGCGAAAGAAGGCTTGCGTGTACTGTTTCCCGCAAGCTCGCGTGCGCTGCCGACCATCGCGAAAGGGCTCGCGCAGCTCGGCGCCGTGGTCACGCAGGTTGAGGCTTACAGAACCGAAGCGGCATCGCTGGACGTGAACGAATGCCGCGAGTGGATCAAGCGCGAGGAGATCGGCGCCGTCACGTTCGCGAGCCCCTCGGCGGTCATCGAGCTGGAGCGCGCGCTCGGCAAGGACGATTTCGACAGGCTGCTCACGAAAGCCGCGGCCGTGGCCATCGGCCCGACCACGGCGCGCGTGCTCACGGAGCTGGGGTGCACGCCGGTGATGGCGGAGTCCGCCACGCTGCGCGGGCTTGCCAACACGGCGTTCCGGCTCGTTCAACCCAAACACTAGCGGCGGCGCCGACACGCGAGCCACCGCACACGACGAATCGATCACGAGGCACTGACCATGGCATTCCCCCTTCAAAGACCGCGCCGGTTGCGCCAGTCCGACGTCTGGCGCCGCATGGTGCAGGAGACGCGGCTCTCCGTGGACTCGTTCATCTACCCGCTGTTCATCGTGCCCGGCAAAGGCGTGCGCCATGCCGTGGCAAGCATGCCGACGGTGTTCCAGCTGTCCGTCGATGAAATGGCGAAGGAAGCGAAGCGCGTGGCGGATCTGGGCGTCCCCGCCGTGCTGCTGTTCGCCGCGCCCGAGCACAAGGACGCGAAAGCCAGCTCCGCCCTCGACCCCAACGGCCTCGTGCCGCAAGCCATCGCCGCCATCAAGGCCGCGGCGCCGAAGCTGCTCGTGTGGTGCGACGTGTGCCTGTGCGGCGCCACGGACCACGGCCACTGCGGCCACGTGACGAAAGAGGGTGTCATCGAGAACGACACGTCCATCGAAACGCTCGCGCAGGTGTCGCTTGCCTACACTCGGGCGGGCGCGGATGCCGTTGCGCCGAGCGACATGATGGACGGCCGCGTGCTCGCCATTCGCCAGTTGCTCGACCAGAACGGCTACTCGAACACGCCGGTCATCTCTTACGCCGCGAAGTACGCGTCGTCGTTCTACGGCCCGTTCCGCGAAGCGGCCGAGTCGGCGCCGGCATTCGGCGACCGCCGCTCGTACCAGATGGACCCGTCGAACGGTCGCGAAGCGCTGCGCGAAGTGCTGCTCGATCTCGACGAAGGCGCGGACATGGTCATGGTGAAGCCCGCCGGCCCGTATCTCGACGTCATTCGCCAGGTGCGCGACATCGTGCACGTGCCGGTGGTGGCTTATCAGGTGTCGGGCGAGTTCAGCCTCATCAAGGCGGCCGCCGAGCGCGGCTGGATCGACGAGCGCGCGGCCGCGTTCGAGACGCTCACCGGCATCCGGCGCGCCGGCGCCGATCTCATCATCACGTACTTCGCTCCGGACATGGCCAAATGGTTGCGCAATTGAGCTCGTCGTCTTCCAGCGCACAGCCGGTATTTCTCGCGGCGTGCCGGCGGCTGCCGGTGCCGCACACGCCCATCTGGATCATGCGCCAGGCGGGCCGCTACCTGCCGGAATACCGCGAGCTGCGCGCGAAGGTCGATTTCGTCTCGCTCACGCGCAAGGCCGAGCTCGCCGCCGAAGTCACGATGCAGCCGCTGCGCCGTTTCGCGCTCGACGCCGCCATTCTCTTCAGCGACATCATGACGCCGCTGCAGGGCATGGGCGTATCGCTGGATTTCGCGCCCGGCCCCGTCGTGAAAGAGCCGATTCGCACGGACGCGCAGATCGATGCGATGCCCGAGCTCGTGCCTGAGCGCGACGTGCCCTTCGTGATGGAGAGCATTCGCCTGGTGCGTGCCAACGTGCCGCGCGGCGCGCCGCTCATCGGCTTCGCGGGCGCGCCGTTCACGCTGTTCTGCTATCTCGTGTGCGGCCGGCCGTCGAAGGAATTCGGCGCGGCTCGCTCCTTCCTCTATTCGAATCCGGAAGCGTCCGAGCGTCTGCTCGACAAGCTCGCGGATGCCATGGCCGCGTACCTGCGCGCGCAGGCCGCGGCGGGCGCGCAGGCGCTGATGCTGTTCGAGTCATGGGCGGGGTTGCTGGGTCCGCGCGAATACGAGCGCTTCGCACTGCGCGCGGCCAGGCGCGTGTTCGCAGGCCTGAAGAACGTAGGCGTTCCGCTCATCTACTACGCCAACAACGGCGGCTCGCTGCTCGATTCGGTGGCGCGGCTGGATGTGGATGTCGTCGGCATCGACTGGCGCACGCCGCTGAGCGTGGCCCGGCGCGTGCTCGGCCCCAACAAGGCCGTGCAGGGCAACCTCGACCCCGCGGCGCTGTTCGCTTCCCCTGCGGAGCTGAGGCGCCACGTCGATGCGGTGCTGGCGGAGGCCGGCCCCGCGCCGGGGCATATCTTCAATCTCGGTCACGGCATCTGGCAGGAGACCGATCCGGACGCCGTCGCGCGACTCGTGGATTACGTGCACGAGGCTTCCGCACGCGCAAGCAAGAGTGTGGGGTGACACGATGAATTTTTCGGCTTCCAACCAGAACGCTCCAGCCGTTCCAGCTGCGGACTTCGCGAAGACCGCCGCCGCTTACTTCCTCGACCTGCAGGCCCGCATCGTCGCCGCCTTCGAGGGCTTCGAGCCCTCGAAGCGTTTCGAGGCGAAGCGCTGGACGCGTCCCGAAGACCATCACCTCAAGGGCGGTGGCGAGATGCGCATCATGCGCGGCGATGTGTTCGAGAAGGTGGGCGTGAACTTCAGCCACGTGTGGGGCGCGTTCGAGCCCAGGTTTCGTGCCCAGATTCCCGGGGCGGAAGCGTCAGAGGGGCAGTTCGTGGCCTGCGGCATCTCGCTCGTCGCGCACATGGTCAACCCCTACGTCCCCACGGTGCACATGAACCTGCGCTTCATGGGTACGAGCCAGTCATGGTTCGGCGGCGGCGCGGACCTGACACCCACTTTCCCATTCGAAGAAGACACCGCGGCCTTTCACGATGCGCTCCGCGCAGCCTGTGATTCCTACAGGCCGGGCGCGTATACCGAATACAAGGAATGGTGTGACCGCTACTTCTATCTGCCGCACCGGAAGGAGCCGCGCGGGGTGGGCGGCATCTTCTTCGACGAGCTCGCCAGTGGCGACCGGAACGCGGATTTCGCCTTCGTGCGGGCGGTGGGCGAGGCTTTTCTGGCCGCCTATCCCGCCATCGTCGCGCGCCGCAAGGACACGCCGTACGACGAGGCCGCACGCGAGAAGCTGTTTTTCAAGCGTGGGCGCTACGTTGAGTTCAATCTGGTCTACGACCGGGGTACGCGGTTCGGATTCGGCACCGACGCCGATCCGGAGGCATACCTGATGAGCTTGCCGCCCATCGTCAAATGGTGATGGGAGACGTCCAGCCAGTTGGCGGAGCGGCGGAAGAACGGGCTGCTCTGCGCCACTTTCTTTGCCGCGGCCCAGTGCGCGCGCAGCGCGCTACCGATGCCCGGAACGGTCTCATTGGGCGGGGACCATAGCCCCACTGCTGCTCTCGTAGTCACTGCCCCTCTCCTTCCCTTCGTCCTCTATTGGGTTCTTCAGTCGTCGCCTTCATGGTGGAGCGCATGAAGCAGCCCTTGGTTCCGCGAAAAACCGTCGCACTACGGCGACTCGCGCGGGTCGAAGTGTCTCGCGGGAACAAGACAGGCCGGGGCGATGGGGATGTTTCGGACAGGGCGGCGCGGATTTTCCGCGAGCCGCGCGGCGCCGAATGACGCAAAATACGCCCGAATGCGCTTCCTGAAGAACCCTTTCGGCGATGGACGTGCGGCTTCGTCGCCCGCCGCGGAGATCCAGCAATTCCTGGCCACGCCGGCTGCGGCCTTTGCCGGCAAGGACCCACGCCTGGAGGTTGCGCTGTGGGGCGCAGGGCTGGGCATGTGGGAAACGGACTTCCGCACCGATACCACTCGCTGGGTCGACGACTGGTGCGACCGGTTCGACCTCGACCCCTGCGAAGGCCGCGATCACGCTGCCCGCTGGGATGAAAACATGCACCCCGATGACCGCTCGGTCGTCACCGCGCGCCTCGGCGCGCACCTGATCGGCGTCGACGAGTACTACCAGGCCGAATATCGCATCCGGGATCGCAAGGGCGGCTGGCAGTGGCTGGTAGAGCATGGCCGCGTCGTCGAGCGCGCGGCGGATGGGGCGCCCGTGCGCATGGTCGGCGTGTGCCGCGAGATCGGCGAACGCAAGCAGGCGGAAGAAGCGTTGCGGTTGAGCGAGTTCCGCTACCGCAGCGTCGCGTCCATGGCGCCGGGCTACGTCTTCGAATACCGGTTTACCCCGGATGGCGGCCTTCGCCAGCTGTGGGTCAGCGATGGCGTGCAGGCCGTGTACGGCGTCACGCATGATGAGATCGCGCGGCGTGGCAGCCGCGATGCGTTCATCGACCCGGAGTGGTTGCCCATCATCAAGGAACGGCGCGCCGCTCTGGCTCGCGGTGAGCCTCGCAGCGGCGAGCTGAAGATTCGCTCGGCCACGGGCCAGGTGAAATGGCTGTTCGCGAGCGCCGTGCCGGTTCGCGACTCCCGCACCGGGGCCGTCATCGGCGCGCTCGGCTCTTGCCACGACATCACCGAAAGCAAGCTCGCGGAGATCGCTCTCCACGAATCGCGCACCACGCTGCTCACCGTCGCGGAAAGCTCGGCGGACGTGCTTGCGCTGTTCGATCGCCAGCGCAAGTGCGTGTTTCTGAATCGCGGCATTCCCGGGCTCACGCCAGACCCGTGGCTGGGCTCACCCGTGGAAGACTTTGCGCCGCCCGAAGATCGCGCGCGCGTGCACGACATCTTCGAGCGCGTCATCGACACCGGCGCGGCCGAAGACTTCGAACAGGTGTTCACGGACTCCACTCACAGGCTGCGCTGCCTGGAAATGCGCGTGCGCGCCGTGCAATCCGGGGATCACATGCTCGGCGCGGTAGTGAACATCACGGAGGTGACGGAGCAGCGCGCCCAGCGCGACACGCTGCGCACGCAGGCGCGCATCCTGGAAACCATGCGCGAGGGCGTGGTGCTGGTGGACGCGGGCAGCATGATCGTGCGCCTCACGAACCCGGCGTTCGAGCGGTTGTTCGGCTATCGCGGCAGTGAGCTCATCGGGCAATCGGTTGAGCCGCTCATCGGCGTGCCGGGTCACCAGCGCAAGAAGTTCGAGCAACTGTTTCGCGTGCAGAGCTACGCGGGCGGGCCCCCACCCGTGGAGATCGAATGCGTCCGCAAGGATGGCTCGCGGTTCGTCGCGTCCTGCGTCATCTCTCCGCTCAGCATGGGCGGCACGGATCACTGGCTCGCGGTGGTCAACGACGTCACCGAGAAGAAGCGCCTGGAGCGCGGCATCATCGACATCGCCAACCGCGAGCAGCAGCGCATCGGCAGCGACCTGCACGATGGCCTCGGGCAGGAGCTCACGGGCATCGCGCTGATGCTTCGGGGCGTGGCCGCGCAGCTCAACAAGGAGAAGTCCGACTCGCGGCTCGACGTGGAAGACATCATCGGACTGGTGAACAACGCCATCGAGAACACGCGCACGCTCGCGCGGGGCCTTTCGCCCGTGAGCGCCGAGCGGGGCGGGCTCATGGCGGCGCTGCGCGCGCTTGCTGCGCGCGCCAGCGAGCGCTACGGCGTGCACGTGGAGTTCAGTGACACCACTGCCCGGCCGCTGCAGATGAACGATGTCTACGCGACTCATCTTTATCGAATCGCGCAGGAAGCGCTGACCAACGTCGTGCGCCACAGCTTCGCCTCCGAGGTCAGCATTTTCCTCGAGGCGGCCGGCGACGAGCTGCAGCTGCGCATCGATGACAACGGCCGCGGCTTCGCGCGGAAGCCGCCGGATGGCGTGCACGGCCTGGGCCTGAAGATGATGCGCTATCGCGCCCAGATGCTTGGCGGGGATCTGGTGCTGGAGACATCGGCCGACGGCGGTGTCTCCGTGCGCTGCACCTGCCCGCTCGAGCCATGAAAAGCGGCGCGCGGGTGCCGGGCCAGTCGCACGCTCCCGAAAAACGCCAGGTGCTCATCGTCGACGATCACCCGATCGTGCGCCAGGGCCTGCGGCTCATGATCAACGAAGAGCCCGACCTGCACGTGTGTGGCGAAGCCCCGAGCGAGCGCGAGGCGCGCACGGCCATACGCGCGCTCGAGCCGGATGTGGTCATCGTCGATCTCTCGCTGGCGCAGGGCGATGGCCTCGAGCTGGTTCGCGACGTTCACGCGCACCATCCCACCCTGCCGATGCTCGTGCTGTCGATGCACGACGAGCTCATCTACGCGGAGCGGTTGCTGGCTGCGGGCGCGAGCGGCTACATCATGAAGCACGCCGCGTCGGACCAGCTCCTGGTGGCCCTGCGCCGTGTGCTGGCCGGCGGGCGTTACGTGAGCGAGTCCCTGTCCGAAAGCCTGGATCGTGCCCGCGGCGGCCAGGCGTCGGGCGCGGAACGGGCCGACCCCATCGGGCGCCTGAGCAACCGGGAGCTGCAGGTGCTGAGCCTCATCGGCCGGGGCCAGTCCTCGCGCGAGGCGGCGGAGCGGCTGGGACTGTCGGTGAAAACCGTGGAGACCCACCGCCAGAGCCTGAAGCGCAAGCTCAATCTCGCGACCAACGCGCAGTTGCTCCAGTACGCCATCAACTGGTACGCCACCCGCAGCAAGCCGCCTTCTCTTTGAGCGGGCCGGCCGTTAAACGCAATGAGGGGCGCGCGCTTCTAACCGCAGCATGTTGACGGCCATGGCAAGCTCGACGGGTGAGGAGATCGGCTGGGAGGCGGCGCTCATCCAGCGCGCCCGGCGCGGCGACTCTCACGCCTTCGAGCGCCTGTATCGCGAATATTCCGGGCGCGTGTATGGGCTATGCCTGCGCATGACCCGCGATACCGCTGCCGCCGAAGACTGCACCCAGGAGGCGTTCATCAACGCCTGGCGCGCGCTCGAGCGGTTCGAGACGCGCAGCGCCTTTGGCACGTGGATTCACCGCATCGCCGTGAATGTCGTGCTGGGCAAGCGCCGGCGCGTGTCGTTCGGCGCCGAGACCTCCATGGAATCGGCTGAGCTCGAGGCCAGTGACTGGTCTTTCGACACGCCGGTGGAAGAGAGCGAGATCGAGGAAGCCATCGCGAAACTGCCGGAGGGCGCGCGTGATGTGCTGGTGCTGTCGGGCATCTACGGCTATTCGCACATCGAAACGGCACGGATGCTGGGTCTTGCCGAAGGCACGTGCAAGGCGCAGCTTCACCGGGCTCGCAAGCTCCTCGCGGAGCGACTGAACGTGAACCTTCGCTAACGTGGAGATGGGCTGACATGGCAATGACGAACGGCACAGACGGCACGAAGCGGACGCTGGGCTCGCTGCGCGAGCTGTCGCGCGACGTCGCCCCGTCGCGGGACCTTTGGCCATCCATCGCTGCGCAGCTCGGCACCGGCAGTTCGTCGCCGCACCGTGCAAGCGATCGCTCGCGCTTTCACCCCACAGGCATGCAATGGGCCGCGCTCGCGGCGGTGGTGTCGGCGCTGGCAGTCGGCGTGTGGCTCGGACGGAGTGTGTTTCCCGGCGGTGGCGTGCAGCCTGCGGTGAACCTGGCCGCCAATGGCGCGGCCGGCAACGCGCCAGCGAATGGTGCCCCCGCCAGTGCGCAGCCCGGCGAGGGCCAGCAGGTGCTCGCGGTCTCCTACGTCACCGACCCGCGCTACCTCAAGGAGCGCGAGTCGATGATTCTGGCGCTGGAAGCGCAGCTGAAGACCTTGCCGCCGCAGACCCAGCAGCAGGTCGCCGGCAGCCTCAAGACCATTCGCGCATCGATGAAAGAAATTCAGGCGGCCATGGGCCGCGACCCGGCCAACGCGCTGCTGCAGGAGTTGCTAGTGAATACCTACCAGGACGAAATGCGCGTGCTGACGGCTGTGCACGAGGCCAGCGGCGCTGGCAGGGGTATCTGATCATGCATAAGGGCCTTACCTTCGTTCTGTTCCTGTCGCTCGCCACAGCTTCCGTGTGTGGCGCGGCCGAACGCACTTTCGAGCGCACGCTGGCGGCCGACCCGCGCGGATCCGTGAAAGTGTCCAACGTCGCCGGCAGCGTTTCCGTGACGGGCTGGGACCGCGCCGAAGTCGAAGTGAAGGCGCGGCTCTACGGCAGCGTGGAGCGCGTGGACGTGTACAGCGACAAAGGCCGCGTCACCATCAGGGTGGTGCTGCCCCGGTCATCGATGCGCGATGGCGAGGCGGATCTCGACATTCGCGTGCCCCAGCAGAGCGATCTGGACGTTTCCGCGGTGAGCGCAGACGTCGAGACCACGCGCCTCACCGGTCCTCAGCGCCTCTCCACGGTGAGCGGCGATATCCGTGCGGAATTCGCCAAGGACTTCGAGGGCAAGACCGTCAGCGGCGACATGCGTCTGAAGGGCAAATCCGAGGTGGGCGACCTGCGCGTGTCGAGCGTGAGCGGCGACATCTCGCTCGAGCGCGGCGCGGGCGAGATGGAGGCCACCACGGTGAGCGGCGATCTACTGCTGGATGTCGCTTCGGCGAGCACTATCCGCACGCGCACGACCTCCGGGGATCTGTCGCTGCGAGGCTCGATGGTCCGCGACGGCAGCGTCGAGGCGGAAACCATCAGTGGCGACGTCACCGTGCGCGTGAAGCCGGAAGCGGGTTTCGAGTACGAGGCCTCGAGCTTCAGTGGCGACATCGGCAACTGCTTCGGCAAGCATTCGGAAAGCACCAGCGCCCATGGGCCGGGCTCGCGCCTCAGCGGCACCGTGGGCGACGGTCGAGGCCGTGTGCGCGTGAAGTCGATGAGCGGGGACGTGGCCATCTGCGATCGCTGACCTGTCTTGCGCACGACGAGCGTGCGATGGCGGTCAACACCGCTCCAATTGCGATCAGCAATGGGCCCGAAATCCACGGCGCCCGCCGCTCCGGAAATGGTAAGTCTCTGAAAGATTGGCACATTAGAGTCCGTGCCAGTGGATGGCACGGCCGTTGCAATTACCCTGTTGCGGACGTCGCCTCTACGTCCGCAAGGGTGGACCCCCGTGAAGGGTCAACCAGGCAACGCCGCCGGTCGCAGCCCGTGACCCCCTCGCGAGTTTCGCGGCCGGCGGCGTCTTTTTGAGCCCGGCGTGGCCCACCGCTCGGCTCATCGCGCCACGCCTTCGCCTGGCGGTTTCGGCAATCTTTTTTGCGTCCCTAAGTAACGGATTAGCAAGGGGTCGCCGTCCCTCTCATCACTGGCCGTATACCCTGCACGGTCATTGCTCTAACGTCACGCCCGCCGCATTCCGATCTCCACCCGTGTGGCGATCGGAATGCGGCGGGCGTGTGTTTCTCTGACCGTTCGAAAGGAACCGCATGAAGAAGGGGTTGCTGGCGCTGATTCTGGCGATGTCGTTTGTCGCAGCCGCTGGCGCGGCCGCCGCGGCCAATACGCTGTCCGACATCGACATTCCGTACGAGAGATTCGTGCTGCCGAACGGCCTCACCGTCGTCGTGCACGAAGACCACAAGGCGCCGATCGTCGCGGTGAACGTGTGGTACCACGTGGGCAGCAAGGACGAGCGCCCGGGGCGCACGGGCTTCGCGCACCTGTTCGAGCACCTCATGTTCAACGGCTCGGAGAATTTCAACGACGAATTCTTCCGCCCGCTCGAGCCTGCCGGCGCCACCAAGATGAACGGCACCACGTGGCTCGATCGCACCAACTACTACCAGAACGTGCCCGTGAGCGCGCTCGACCTCACGCTGTGGCTCGAGTCCGACCGCATGGGCCATCTCGCCGGCGCCATCGACCAGAAGAAGCTGGATGAACAGCGCGGCGTAGTGCAGAACGAAAAGCGGCAAGGTGAGAACCAGCCTTACGGCAAGGTCGATGAGCTCATCGCCACCAGCACCTATCCCGCCGGCCACCCTTACTCGTGGGAAACCATCGGCTCGATGGAAGACCTCAACGCCGCCTCGCTCGAGGACGTGAAGGAGTGGTTCCGCTCCTACTACGGAGCGGCGAACGCCATCATCGTGCTCGCGGGCGATATCACGCCGGCCGAGGCGAAGAAGAAAGTCGAGCTGTACTTCGGCGACATTCCGTCGGGGCCGGTCATCAAGCGCCAGCAGGCGTGGGTGGCGAAGATGAGCGGCGAGAAGCGCGCAATGCTTCAGGATCGCGTGCCGCAGGCCCGGCTGTACAAGACGTGGAACATCCCGGGCTACAACACCCGCGACTTCGCAATGCTCGATCTTGCGTCAGACCTGCTCGGCAGCGGCAAGAACAGCCGGCTCTACAAGCGGCTGGTCTACAAGGACCAGATCGCCACCTCCGTGCAGGTGGGCGTGGGCCCGTTCGAGATCGGCTCGCAGTTCCAGGTCACGGTCACCGTGAAGCCGGGCGGGGACATCCGCGCGGTCGAGCAGGTGCTGGACGAGGAGCTGGCCGGGTTCCTGCGCACGGGGCCGACGGCGGCGGAGCTGGAGCGTGTCAGAACATCTGCCTATGCCAGCTTCGTGCGCGGTCTCGAGCGCATCGATGGCTCCGGCGGCAAGTCGTACATCCTGGCGCAGAGCCTGGTGTTCGGCGGCTCGCCCGACTTCTACAAGCAGCAGTTGCGCTGGGCGCAGGAAGCCACGCCGAAAGACATCCAGAACGCCGCGAAGCAGTGGCTGTCGGACGGCGCGTTCGTGCTCGACGTGCAGCCCACGCCTGAATACAAGGTGGCGTCCACGGGCGCAGATCGCAGCAAGCTGCCCGCAGTGGGCACGCCGCCAGATCTCAAGCTGCCGCCGCTGCAGCGGGCGACGCTGTCAAATGGCCTGAAGGTGGTGCTCGCCGAGCGCCACAACGCACCCGTGGTCGACATGACGCTCATCGTGGATGCGGGGTACGCGGCCGATAGCCTCGCCATTGGTGGTCGAGCATTGGCCGGCACCGCGAAGCTCGCCATCAACATGCTCGACGAGGGTACGAAGAAGCGCAACTCGCTGCAGATCGCCGAGCGTGCGGAGCTGCTCGGCGCGCGGCTCGGCGCGGGCTCTTCGCTCGACACGTCGTTCATCAGCGTGAACGCGATCACCAACAAGCTCGCCGATTCGATCGAGCTGTTCAGCGACGTGCTGATCAACGCGACCTTCCCGCAGGCGGACTTCGACCGGCTGAAGGCGCAGTCACTGGCGGCCATCCAGCAGGAAAAGACGCAGCCGCAGGGCATCGCCATGCGCCTGTTCCCCGCGCTCGTATACGGGCAGGGGCATGCGTATTCAAACCCGTTCTCGGGCAATGGCTCGGCAGAAACAGTTGCCGCGCTGACGCGTGCGGACCTGGAAACGTTCCATCACCGCTGGCTGCGGCCCGACAATGCCACGCTGCTCGTCGTGGGCGACACCATGCTCGAGACGGTGAAACCGCTGCTGGAAAAATATCTCGCCACATGGAAGGCGCCCGCGGAGGCGCTGCCGAAGAAAAACCTGGCGACGGTGGCTGCGCAGACCAGGCAGCGCGTGTTCCTCATCAATCGCACCGGGGCCGAACAGACCCTGATTCTCGGCGGTTACGCGGGCGCGCCGCGCTCCGACCCGGACTACATTGCGCTCGAGACGCTGAACACCATTCTGGGGGGTGGCTTCGTCTCGCGGCTCAACATGAACCTGCGCGAGGACAAGCACTGGGCCTATGGCGCGGGCTCGGGCCTCTCGGCGGCCGAAGGGCAGGGGCCGTTCATCGTTCGCGCGCCGGTGCAGACCGACAAGACCGCCGAGTCGATCCAGGAGATGGTCAAAGAGCTGCGCGACATCCTCGGGGCGCGCCCGCCGACCGATGCGGAGATCAAGTTCGCGCGCGACAGCCTCGTGCTGCAGCTGCCGGGCAGCAACGAGACTTCGAGCGAGGTGGCGGGCTCGTTTGCCGACATCATCACCTACGGCCTGCCGGACACTTACTGGAACGATTTCGTCGGCGAAGTGAAGGCGATGACGCCCGCACGGCTCACGTCGGCCGCGCAGAAGCTCGTGCGCCCCGACGCCATCACCTGGGTGATCGTCGGCGACCTGGCGAAGATCGAGGCCGGCGTGCGCAAGCTGAACCTCGGTGAGGTGAAGGTGCTCGACGCGGACGGGAACGTGGTGCGGTAATTGTGGTGGGCGGCTTTGCGGGCCGCCCGCTCTTTTCAACTGGCGGGACGTCGCGTGTAGGGCGTCGGAATTCGCGATGAGCAGTAACGGATTCCGCATGCATGGTCGTCTGGACAACCAGTGTTCGACGGCGCATCGCGCTTCAGAAACCATGCATCATGGGTCCCGAACTTCGTATTTTTGTGAGCTCGGTTCAGCAGGAGCTTGAGGACGAACGACTGATCGTTCAGAACCTCGTGAGCACTGACCCCTTCCTCCGCGCACATTGTCGCGCCGTTCTATATGAGTTTGAGCCGGCTTCGCCGAGCGTGGCCGCGACAGATTGTCTCGTGGTGCTGGACGGCTGCGATGCGTACGTGCTGATCATCGCTACTCGGTACGGCAGCCGCGTCGGGGACCTGTCAATCACACACTTGGAATATCGAAGGGCCAAGGCCTGCAGCTTGCCCGTGTTGGTGTTCATCAAGGGTGACCGGTGCCTGCAGCGCGAGGACGGCACGAAAGCACTACTAAGTGAGATCGATGATGACGGCCTCAAGTACAAGCGCTTCGGCAACGTGATCGAACTACAAAAAGAGGTGCGCGCCGCGTTGGTCCGGCTGCTCGGAGACCGATTCGGAATTACCCCGACGAGTGACGAGAACGAGATCGCCAACGACACGATAGAAGCTACGTCCGCTTTCGAATCGCAACCCCTCACGCACATTCGGTGGGAGGCTCTCGACCAAAGTGTGGCACATCGGCTCATTGCATCTGCAGACGGCGACGGCACACGCAATTTACATCCGACGGACGTGTTGGCGGGCGCACTGTCTCGCGGCTTGGTTTGGCGCGATCCGGCGTCGGGGGCGCACTACGCCACGGCCGCGGGCGTTGTTCTGCTCGCCAGAGACCCCTCAGCAGTGTTGCCTCAATGCCGTATCCTGGCCGATGCCTATCGCAGCACCGAGCCCGACGGCGAGCCACGAGACCATGAGGACATTCGCGGGCCCATGCCGATTGCCATCGATCGGGCGATTGCATTCATTGATCGCAACACCCGCCATCCAATGAGAGTCATCGGGCTCAATCGCGTGCGCCTCGACGAGTATCCGATGACGGCCGTGCGCGAAGCGATAGTGAACGCCGTCGCGCACCGCCAGTACGAGGATGCCGGGCGCAAGATCATGCTGGAAGTCTTTTCTGATCGAGTGATGGTTTCGAGCCCTGGCATGCCGCCGGCACCAATCACACTCGCCAGTCTGCGCAAGAGCAGATACCGCCCCTGTTCGCGCAACCCTGTGATGGCGCAATGCCTTTCATATTTCCACCGCATCGAAGAGCGCGGCAGCGGCTTTCGGCGCATGCGCACTGAAATGCTCGACCACGGTCTGGATCAGCCGTCGATCGGAACGGACACAGGGTATTTTCAGGTGACGTTTCCGGGACCGGGAGAGGATGTGGAGCGCATTCGGATCCCGGCGACTCGTTTGATGGTGACTCCCACTTTGGAGGCACAGCTGAATGAGCGTCAAAGGCGGATTCTGAGTCGTGTCCTGGCGGCCGGATCGGTGACCCGCAGCTGGTGTGTAGCGCAGTTCGATGTTGCGAACGACACTGCCGGGAGAGACCTGAAAGCGCTCACCGAGCGCGGCTTGTTGGTACTGACCGGCCGGGCGCGGGCAGCGCACTACGTCCTCCCGGCTCCTGCAGAATCGCACGAGAATCGACCGACGGGTGCGCGGAATCGACCGATCTAGGGTGGAACCCACCGGAGTTGCGCGTGCTCTTTTGGGACATTAGCAAGTGGCGGCCGTAGAATTTGCAGCCCGTCCGCTGTGGTGCTGAACCGACTCTGGAGTGGGAGGCGGCTGAGAGCAACGGAGGATTTCCTGCGAATACCTCAGGGACGAAGAATTGCCTCTTGCCCCCGCCAAGGTTCTATCGAGGACTTCACGGAGCCTTGACACGGATGGCGTGCCCCATTTGGACGCCGAGCTTCCATTGCCACCGTCGTCAGCCGAGTTGAAACCCAATGCGCTTCATCCACGCCTCGGATCTCCACATCGACAGTCCCCTGCGCGGTCTCGATGGGTTCTTGGATCTCAACGATATTCCGAGAGTGCCGAGCGAGTTGCTGAATTGATGCGTGCGTCATTCGACTGGAATGTGCGAGTTCGCCCCGAGATGAAACAATGACTACGAAGCTTCTGACCGTGCTCGGATTGTGGTTCACGTTGGGTGGCGCAGTGCTGCTGAGGCGGTGAAGGCGTGGACCGACGCTGTTGTCAGAGCTACCTCGCCACTTCCGAAAGTGCTCGGGCCGTGTCGCGCGCGCATCACCTTTCGTCTTCCGAATGACAAGTTCCCAGCAGATCATCCGTACGGAAGTGACCTCGACAACTTGCTGAAGAGATTCTTCGACGCCCTGAACCAAACTGTCTTCTCGGACGTTCCGGGGAAAGACGGATGTGTCGTCGCCGTCGAAGCAGCGAAGACTAGAGTTGAGACGTACGAGCAAGCTGGCGCGGAACTCGAAATTGTCCCGGCGCAGATGGTTCGAGTATAGGTGGCTGCATGGAAACTGCTGTCATTCTTGAGTTTGCCAAATTCTTCGTACCGCTAACTGGGGCGGCCATCGCGTGGTTTTGGAACGAACGCCAGAAGCGTATCGCTGAAGAATACGTACGGAAGGAACAGAAGTATCTAGCGCTGATCGATTCCTTGTATGGTTTCTATGAGACGGCCGGCCAGATGAGCACAAGAGGGCGGGTGAACTGAAGGCCCGGTTTCTCGAAGAGCTCAAGAGATCATGGTTGTACTGTCCGGACGAAGTAATTCACTGCGCACAGTCTTTCCTTGAAGGAGTAAGCGTTGGTGCTTCCTCGACTGATGCCGCTAAGGAGCGCGCAGTCGGTAAATTCATGATTGCGGTTCGCAAGGACATGATCACTCGCAAGCCCGTTCGCTCGACGCGCCTCACAGCGAATGATTTCAAGCATCTCCGGGTCACGTGACTGTACGCGATCTGCAGGTATGGCTCGAAGAATTCCCTGGGGTGATTGGCACGACGAGAGAAGGAGAATCACCCTCAATACTGAGGGTCGACCTTCGCGGCCGCGCAGAGTGCTGACAATCTCATGACCCTACTCGTACTTCTCGAATACGCGGCACGGATCCCGGCTCGCGACCCTTGCACTGTGCTGGTCGAGGAAGGGTGACGGTGTCCAGCTTGGCGAGGTTGTCGTCATCACACCGACTTGATCCTCGCGCGGCTCCTCGCGACGTTCTGCTTGTTCAGAATTGCCGCCGCCTTGGGTGACGCGTCGCTCGATTCCAGATGCTGGTATCGCTGCGTCGCCTGGATGGACGAATGGCCGTGCAGCAATCGAACATCGTTCAGAGTCATCCCTTCCTTCAGCATCTTGGTCGCGAACGTGTGGCGGAGCTGGTGGACGGTGTGGGAATCGATGGGCGGGCGTATTTCTGCCTGGAACCGAAGAACCGACGAAACCGACGAGGCACAACGCTTGTTGCCGATCTGGGCGCGATGTGCCTCACCGCGCGACGGGTGAGTCGGGGGCGGATACGTCGGTTCCATCGGTTCTTCGGGCAGCGACGCTTGGATCTCTAACCCGGCTTAGCGGATTCGCCCCCGGCGGCCACCCAAACTCCCTGCGGCCACTTGAAACTCATCCACCCCTGATGTGAACCGGCGCCGCTCGGCGCCGGGGGGCTGACAAGCGACGGGACGTTACGCTGCCTCCTTTTTGTTGAAGGGTGATCTCTGGATTCATCGCGTTCCCCTATTTGTGCCGCGATCAGCGCCGGTTTCGGGTCAGGGCATTGCGCGCCGCTGGATGTCGTGAAAGGTGTTCTCCGCCCAACGAGCGAATATCCGTAGTCGGTCCAAGAGTGCCGCAGCCTCTGACTCATCGAGAATATCGTCGGCGTAGGAGACCTCGTCCTTCCGATTGAGAATCGCCTGAAATGCTCGAATCGCCGTCTTGTCTGCGGCTGTTCGGATCGGAACTACGGATGAGAGAAAGGGTGCGGCATCCCGATGGTCTCCGCTCTTCGACTTTCGGCCAGCTGCGAGAATAGCGATGGCGTCGCCGTACGCAATGGCCGCATGCACGCAGAGCACAGCGACCCCGTTGCCGCTGAAGTCGTCCGAAAGCTGCGCCATGTTTTCTGCGTCAACCTTGAAACGGTTTGCCAGATACTTGGCGGCCAGCGAACGGTCCACCGTCGATGCCGGATACTTCCGAGTCATTTTGTCTTACGTGCATCGGCATTCAAAATACGCACGCCGCGAAGCTCGGCAGGCGCGGTGCCGAACAGAAGTAGACCGTCCCGACGGGTCTGCGTCACGGCGGATTCCAGGTTTGGCGATTTCAACTCCGCCTCCGTGGCAACCAAGGCACTCACCGGCACTTTGTATTCACGCCGGATCTGGTCGAATCCATACGCAATGGCGTCATGGAGTAGCGACTTGTCGTGTTTCTTTGCGACGATGCACAGCAAGTCGACGTCACGAAAATCGCGCGTTCCGCGAGCCAAGCTCCCGAAAAGGATTACAGCACGTGGTTTCGGTTCCAGCTTGGCGCTGCCGCGAGCCAAAGCATCGATTAATTTTTCGCGCAGCCGCGCTTCCTCGCGGAATAGAGGGATGAGCAGCGCTCGTACAAAAGCGAGCCGCTGATCGATCTCATATGCGGCGCTTCTTCCGAGGTCCGTGCGCGTGACGACTCCGGCCTCGACAAGCCTCCCCAGTGCCTGGCGAACGGAGGACTGTTGCAGCTGAAGTCGCTTTGCAATCTCGTTGCCGCTGAGGCTTCCGCGAATCGCGGTGAGGTAGCGTAGCACCGTTATATTGACGCGGCTGCCGAGGACGTCTTCAATGGTTTGCATGAATCAGTGTATTAGCACTTTTGCGCTAATATAAGCAGAATTCTGCTAATTGAGAAGCCCGCCATCAAAGTGAGGGCGGGTTGTGTCTCATTTAGCGGAATTAGCCGTGGCGAGTCTTCCGAAGCAGTTCGGGTATATGGGAGTCGAGCAGGAAAACTGGAAGTCGAACGCCCCAACCGCGGCGCCCTTCACCACGGAATGTTCGCGGTCATCCCAGATCTACGCGCAGGTTCACGCGACACAGGACGATTCGCGCGCGCATCAAGCCCGCGCCGCCCCCCACCATGTCGGTCGTTTTTCATCTCATGCGCACGCGATCCCAGCACTCCTGCCTGCGATCGAGCATCAAGCGTCTGCAATCGCCATTGCAGCCACCTTATTTTCTCCAGCGAAACAGGGTCTTGCGCACACCGCGCGACGCGGTCGCGCATCAAGCCCGTGCGATCGCGCATCCATCGACCGCAATCGCGCATCAACTGACCGCAGTCTCGAATCGCCCGACGGCGATCGCACATCAGGCCCCCGCAGTCGCCCATCAAGCGCTCGCCATTCGCCATCAACAGCACGCAATCGCGGCGCAAGCCTCGTCGAGCATGCATCCGCTCGATACGTCCGCGCTCGAAGTCGAGCGCGGCGCGCATCAACATGGACCCACCGCAGCGCAGTCTGACGGCGAAGCCGGCAGAAGCTCTTGCGCCATGGCGCTGCACGACTCTGCGGACTACTTTTGCCAGGCAAGATAGGACTCATTTTGGAGAGCGCCCCAGGGCGGAGCCGTCCCGGTTGCGCCTCGGATAGCCTGTCACTGCGTTCGAAAACGGCGCGCGGCGCGCTCGAGCCCTGTGAGGATGCTGTCGGCAACGGGAGCGGGGAAGTTGGGGGAAGGCTCTTGCTGACGGTTTCGATGACAGTCGGCACGGCTCCGACCACCTCCGGAATCACCCTTTCCATCTCCGCCTGCATTCCGCAGCGTTTGCCGGTCTCGACCCAGTGGCGAGGCTGCATGTCGTTCCATTTGTAGTGGCGGGCGCTTCCTTCGACCGCCATCGCCATCTTCACTTTTCCGGGTGAAAGCTGACGCGCGCGGTTGCCGAGAACAGGGTAGGCCGACAACACGTCGTACAGCGGCGTGAGGCGGAAGTTTCCGCCAGGCTCCAGTGTGACGCTGAAGTTCTTCGCATGGCCGTCGATGGCGCACAGAAGCCAGAAAACGAGTTGTGCGCGCAAGAAGTCGCTGCGGTCGGCCTGCGACTGGCTCGAGCCCAGCAGCAACTCGGCGATCTGCCGAATGCCTGGGCCGCCGTCGCTTTCGTATTTGCGCGAAGCAGGCGTGCCGGTTGCCTGACAGAGATCTTCCTGCGGCAGACGTATCCACCAGGTGCGGTCATTCGAGAGCCGCCGGTCGAACCGCTCGACGATGAGCACCTTGTAACGCCCGAATTGCCCGATTTCGCAATTTGCGATGCGCAGCCCGAACGCTCGCACGATCTGGGCGCACAGCCACTCGTTTTCGACGGACGTGCTGAGGTCGATGCCCTGGTTTGCGACGCCGATGGGCAGTTTGAAGATGTGGGTGGACGGCGTGGTGCCGAGTGGCAGCTGCCAACGCTTCTCGTGCCACAGGAGTGCGGTCTTTTCCTGCGCTCCCGCTATGGATATGCGAAACGCCTCGTCGTGGTCCTCGAGTGTCTGGCCGAGCGCCGGGTCCAGCATGGCCGAGAGCAATCGTTCCACGCCCGTATGGGTCAGACGCTCGCCGGCGATTTTGCGGACGTCAGGCGAGGCGTGGTCCGGAGGCAGCAGTTGCAGGGCGCCAACGCAGTCGCGCCCGATCTCGCTCAACAGGTCGAACGCGTTGGTAGACGGTGTTCTAAAACGCTGTTGCAGGCGCTCCCGTATGCGGCGGTTGTCGGGGAGCAGATTGTCGAAGAAAGCTTCGACCCGTTCTCCACGATAAGGCTCGCCCGGAGGCCGCAGCGGCATGGAGAGGGATATGGGGCGCGTCGCCGCGGAGTTGAGCCACGAAGGCTCGTAGGAGAACTCCTGACTGCCCCGAGCCGAGAAGCTCCAGAGCCCGACTTTCTCGCCGTTCATCCATACGCACAGAGCGTTCGATTTCGCTGCGCGTGCCACAACTCACCATTCGGGCGCGGATCGGGAGGGCTTGTCCCATGACGGGGGCGGCTCTGCCTCGCGCACGACCACCTCGAGCCCGAGGGCGGAAAGCAGCCGGTAAAGCCGACGGATGCTCGATTTGCCGGGCTCTCGCTCGAAGTCAGAGATGGCGTTCTGCGCAAGCCCGGACTTCGCGCCGAGCTCGGTTTGCGTCATGCCCCGCGCGGCCCGGAAGCCCTTGATGACCGAGCCGAGCTGTTCCGGGGTCTTGATGGGATAGTCCACTGATATCGCCTCCAGACGATATCAGCAGTTTATAGGCTATACCTGATATTATCAACATATCGGATATAGCCGATATTTCACTTCGCCTGCCAGGCCTTCCCCGTCACCGGGTGCGGGTAGTGGAACGGCACCACGCGCGTGTTCGGCCAGGTGTTCGGCACCGCGGCCAGTAGCTCGTCCGGCCCGCGCGGGTCTGCGGGGAACAGCTTCGTGAGCGGCGGCAGGTGCACGCCGCTCTTCGCCCAGCCCGGTGCGTAATCCGCCTGCCAGAGCATGTTGTAGTCGAGGCGTTTGATCTTCCAGATGCCGCGATCCTTCACGTACTGGTTCTCGTAGATGCCGGCTTCCCAGCACTGCTCCGGAAAGTGCTCGATGCGCTCTTTCTTGCTCTCGTGCTGGCCGGCAAGCAGCAGCGCGCGAAAGCGGCCGCTGGCGGTCCTGCCATCGGCGCAGATGTCCACGATGTCCTGCATCTGCAGGTGGTCGAGCAGGAAGCCGTGGATGGGGCCGTTGTGCCCCTTCGTGAACAGGTTCCTGAACCACTCGCAGTAGAGCCGGCGCGCGCCCGCCTTGCCTTTGTAGATGCCGTTCAGGAAGCGCACTTCGCCATCGTCGGCGAACAGCTCGCAGGCCTCATCGTAGAGGCACATATCGATGTAATACCCATACTTGAAGTGCAGCGTGCGCACGGCGTGGATGTCTTCGAGCGTCGTCACCTGGCGCTGAAGCTGCGCGAGCTTGCGCAACACGTCCGGCGATGCGGCCGGAGCCGCTGCGCGGCTCGCAACCCGCCTGGGCGCGGCTTTGGCAGCGGACCTGCCGGCTTTTCTTTTCACCGCCTTCACGGCGGTCTTGCGCGTGCTCACACGCGCAGTCTTTTTGGCTTTGGCCATCTGCATCCCCCTCAGTCGGCGTCGGCAGTTGAAGCGACCAGACTCCTGCGGCACGCAGGCGCACCTGCGCTGCCAGGAATCATATCGGCGCCACGGCACGCGCCGCCAAAAGCCGCGGAAGACTGCCCGCTAATCGGTCGTGTCGCGGGCGACGGCGCTCAGCCAATCCGGGTCGGGCAGTCGCACGAACGCTTCACGCAGCGCCTCGCTCCAGCGGCCGCGAATGCCGCGGAAATAGTCGTTCTCGGAGTCGATGCTGAGGTGGCGCGCCACGTTGAACCGATCGCGCTTGACGATGACGAGATCCAGCGGCAGCCCCACCGACAGATTGGAGCGGATGGTGGAGTCCATGGAAACGAGCGCGCACTTCACCGCCTCGTTCAGGCTGCTCGTACGCCGCAGCACGCGGTCGATGATCGGCTTGCCGTATTTCGACTCGCCGATCTGGAAATAGCTCGTGTCGGCGGTCGCCTCGATGAAGTTGCCGGCCGAGTAGATGCTGAAGAGGCGCGGCGCCTCGCCCTTGATCTGCCCGCCGAGCGTGAGGCTCGCGTTGAAGTCCACGCCGAGCTCCTTGAGCGCGGCGGCGTCGCGGTGATGCAGCTCCCGCAGCGCCTCACCGACGCAACGCGCGGCTTCGAGGAGTGTGGGCACCGTCATGAGGCTTGGCTTCGCGCCGCCGGCCTCGATTGCCTCTTTCAGGAGGCTGACCACCGTCTGGGTGATGGCGAGATTGCCCGAGCTCTGCAGCACCAGCACGCGATCGCCCGGCTTCTGGAACACGGTGGTCTTGCGGAAAGTGCTGATCTGGTCGACGCCGGCATTCGTGCGCGAATCGGAGAGGAACACGAGACCCGTGTCCAGCAGCATGGCCACGCAATATGTCATTGATCGGAAGCTTTCGAGACCAGGACGTCCACGTCCATCATCTCACGCCCGCCGCCCCCGGCGAACACCGCGGACGGGCGCGGCATCGAGGTAATCGCGGCCCACCGCGAGGCGGCAGTGATGCATGCCCGTGGGCTCGCTGTGGGTGACGTCGATTCCGAGCCAGCGCTTTCGACTCGGGGAGCCATACGTCCACCCACGCGTGGCTTGCGGCCGTGCCGGCACTCTCGCTGTTGCCGCTATACAGGTAGCCGCTGACGTAACGCGCAGGAATGCCCGCGGCCCGGCAACAGGCGATGAACACGTGCGCCTGGTCCTGGCACACGCCTTCGCCGCGCACGAGCACGGCCGCGGCCGAGTCTTCGACGCTCGTGGCGCCTTTCTGATAGCGCACGCGTTCGCCTACGCCACTGGCAAGCGCGAAGAGTCTTTCGCGAAGGGGCTCCGTGCCGGCCAGATACTGTGTCGAGATGTTTCCGATCGCCTCGTTGGACACCGTCAGCGGCGTCGCGAAGAGATATGCCAGCGGCGAGAGCGGCCCTTCGTGCGGCAGCAGCTCGGCTTCGCCGGTCACTTCGACATCGCCCGTCACGACGATCTCGATCTCCGTGTGCGGATCCTCGACCGTCAGCAGATGCGTGACGTTGCCATGAGCGTCTATCTGCTCGATGCGCCGGCCCGGCGCCTGCATGCTCCAGCTGAGCACGCGTTGCCGCCCTTCGCGGCGCGGTGTGAGGCGCAGCGCCTGCGCGCTGTATTTCACCGGCTCGTCGTAACGGTAGGCCGTTCGATGACGGATGCGTAGTTGCATGGCTACTTCGTCCCCATGGGTACGAGGAAGTCGTCCGCGATGCGCGCGCCGAGGTCTCGCAGGCGCTCCTGGAAGCGGTCGAGAAAGGCGGTGACGCCGTCACCGCACAGGTCTTCGAAGCGGCCGAAGAGAAACTGCGTGTGCAGCTCGCCGGCGCGGCGCAGGGTTTCGGCGGACTGGCTGTTGGCGACGGCTTTGAGATTGCCGTAGAGCTCGCTCAGGCAGCGATGCACGGACTGCGGGAGGTCATCGCGCATGAGCAGCAGCTCCGTCACGCGCTTCGGCGTGACGGCTTCGCGCGTGACGCGGCGATAAGTCTCGAACGCCGACATCGCGCGCAGCAGCACGGCCCACTCGGACGCTTCGGTGGCGAGGCGCTCGCCGCGCCCGCCCGGGTCACGCCAGCGCGCTTCGAGCAGGCGCGAGGTGTTGTCCGCGCGTTCGAGGAACATGCCGATGCGCGTGAACCACAGCGCTTCATCGCGAACCATCGTGCCCGCGGAAACACCGCGCGACAGATGCGCGCGATACTTCACCCATTCGAGGAATTCGCCGCGGCCCGATTCGGGCATCGAGGCGTTGAACGAGCGCGATTCCAGATACGTCGAGTTCAGCGTCTCCCACAAATCCGATGTCACCGTGCCACGCACGGCGCGGGCGTTCTCGCGCGCGGCCCGCAGGCACGAGACGATGCTGCCCGTGTGATCGCGATCGAACGCCATGAAGTCGAACGCCGTGCGCGGCGTGATGTCGCCTGCCCGCTCCTGAAACTCGTTCTGCATGCCGAGCGAAACGAGCGTTGCGGTCCAGCCCTGCAAAACGGCTTCCGGCGGGCGCGGCAGCATCGACAGGCCGTGGTGCGCATCCAGCATGCGCGCGAGGCAGTCGGCTCGCTCGAGATAGCGGGACAGCCAGTAGAGATGGTCCGCGGTGCGACTGAGCACTTCGTCAGCTCCCCAGCACCCAGGTGTCTTTCGTGCCGCCGCCCTGCGACGAGTTGACTACCAGCGAGCCTTCGCGCAGCGCCACGCGCGTGAGCCCTCCCGGCACAACCGTAATCTCCTTGCCGGACAGCACGAAGGGTCGCAGGTCGATGTGACGGGGCGCGAGGCCAGAAGCCACGAATGTGGGCGACGTGGATAGCGCGAGCGTCGGTTGCGCAATGTAGCGCTCCGGGTTCGCGATGATGCGCGCGCGGAAGTCTTCAATCTGCGCACGCGTGGACGCCGGGCCAATCAGCATGCCGTAGCCGCCGGCGCCATGTACTTCCTTCACAACCAGGTCCGGAAGGTGCGCCAGCACGTGCGCCAGATCGTCCGGCCGCCGCAGCACCCAGGTGGGCACGTTCGAGAGCAGCGGCTCCTCCGCGAGGTAGAACCGCACCATGTCCGGCACATAGGGGTAGACGGACTTGTCATCCGCCACGCCCGTGCCAATGGCATTGGCGATGGTGACGCGGCCGGCACGGTAGGCGGTGAGGAGCCCCGGAACGCCCAGCGTGGACTGCGGCCGGAATGCGAGCGGATCCACGAAATCGTCGTCGAGCCGGCGATAGATCACGTCCACGCGTTCCGGGCCGCGCGTCGTGCGCATGTAGACCACGTCGTCGCGCACGAAGAGATCCTGTCCTTCGACCAGCTCGATGCCCATCTGCTGCGCCAGGAACGCATGCTCGAAGTGCGCGCTGTTGTAGGCGCCGGGCGTCAGCAGCACGACCGTGGGGTCTGTAGCGCCCGCGGGCGCCACGCTCTTGAGGTTTTCCAGGAGAATGTCGGGGTATTGCTCAACCGGCTCCACGGGGTGCCGCGCGAACAGCTCGGGGAACAACCGCGCCATCATCTTGCGGTTCTCGAGCATGTAAGAGACGCCGGAGGGCACGCGGAGGTTGTCCTCCAGCACGCAGAAGTTGCCCTGGCCGTCGCGAACCACGTCGATGCCCGCGACATGCGTGTAGATGCCCGCCGGCAGGTCTATCGCCTGCATCTCGGGCCGGTACTGCGCATTGGTCAGCACCTGCTCGGCCGGAATGCATTCCGGCCTTCAGGATTTCCTGATCGTGGTACACATCGCGTATGAACGCGTTGAGTGCCCGCACACGCTGCTTGAGCCCGGCTTCGAGCGCGCGCCATTCTTCCACCGGGAGGATGCGCGGGACGATGTCGAACGGAATGAGCCGCTCGGTGCCGGCGTTCTCGCCATACACCGCGAACGTGATGCCCACGCGATGAAACAGCGCGTCCGCCTCGGTGCGTTTGTGCGCAAGCCGCTCGCCGGGCTGTTCGTCGAGCCAGTTCCAGTAGCGCCGGCAGTGCGATCGGGGCGTCCCGTCCGCTTCCAGCATCTCGTCGTAGGCGGCGGGTGTTTGTGTTTTCAGCATGAGCCAACCAGGCGAGATGGTATGCAGAGGTGCCGGGTCAGGGGATTTCGGGTCAGCGAACTCCGGCAGCCCGGGTCGGGCCGAAACGGCCGGACCCGGCACCCATGCACACCATTGCCTCTCGCGGCAGATGAATGCGAACGCCATGCCAGCCGTGCCCGCGCCGACGGCTCAACGGCTTACGCGCGGGGCAGTGGTTTGCGCCTCGAGTGGGTGCAGGCTCCGCCCGGGCGCGGTGCAAGCACGCGCATTGCTAGAATCCGCCGCCGGCGAGGGCAGATGGCGGTGAGACGGATGGATCGGTGCGAATAGCGCGTTGGGTGGCGATTGTCGTGGGCGGGCTCGTGGGCCTCGTCCTGCTCACCGTGCTGACGGTGACGGTGTTCGTGGACCCGAACCGCTTCCGCGGACAGATCGAGCGCGCCGTGACGCGGCAGACGGGCCAGCCGTTCGACATCAAGGGCGACCTGCACATCAGCTGGTTCCCGTGGCTCGCGCTGCGCACCGGCCCTTCGCAGTTCGGTAAGGCGGAGGGGCGGGCCGGTGAGGCCGGTGAGCCCGGTGAGCAAGCCCAGCCCATCGTGCAGTGGGAGTCCGCACGCGTCGGCGCCCGGCTCGTGCCGCTGCTCAAGGGGCAGCTCATGATCGACACCATCCGGCTTGAGGGCCCGCGAGTCCTGCTCGTTCGGCGTGCCGATGGCAGCTCGAATTGGGGCACCTTGCTGGCGGCTTTCAAGCACGAGGAGCCGGCGGCGCCGCCGGTGGAAGATCGGCCCGGGCCGCAGATCACGGGCTTTCAGAATCCGCAAGGGCACGCTCACCTACGTGGACGAGCGGCCCGAGTCGAGCCGGACTCTTTCGTTGACGAACTGGGATCTCGACGTCGGCGAATGGCGGGCGGGCAGCACCTTCCCGGTCGAGACGCAGTTTTCCCTCTTCGCCGGGGAGAGCCTGCGAGCGCAGAACCTGAAGCTTGGCGCGCGCCTGCATTTCTCCGACGACGCAAACGACATCGATCTGTTCGGGCTGGAATTCAGCAGCCAGGTCTACGGTGGCCCGCTGCCGCCGAAGGGGCTGCCGGTGGAGTTCGAGGTATCTCGCATGGCCGTGCGGCTCTCGCCGCTCGACATCGCTATTTCGGAGCTGTCTTCGCGCATTTCCAGCGTGAGTCTAACCACCTCCGTGCAGGCGGGTGAGACCGGCCCCGAGAAAACGCTGTACGCGCGTGGGCCCATCGACCTGCAGGTGCCTTCCGTGCGCGAGTTCGTGAAGGTGCTCGGCTTGGATTTGCCGCTCCCGCTCGACAAAGGCACGCTCGGCCAGCTGAAACTGACGAGCATGCTGGCGTGGGAGAACGGCGTCATCACCGCGAACCCCATCGACGTCACTCTCGACGAGACGCACTTCAGCGGTGAGCTCACACGCAGCGCGGACGAAAAGCCCCTGTGGACGTTCGCCCTGCACGGCGACAAGATCGGGCTCAACCGATACATCGCCATCGAAGACAAGAGCAAGGAGCCGTTCGAGCTGCCGGTGGAAGCCTTGAGAGCGTTGCAGGTGCAAGGTGAGCTCACGTTCGAGCAGGCGTGGCTGGGCCCGGCCCAGATGCGAGGCGTGAAGCTGCGCGTGGAGCTCGAAGACGGCAAGGTGAGGACGGCCGCGAAATGACAGCGCCCGCGCCCTCGGTTGCGTCACCCATCGCCAGCGCGCTGGTGGGCTGGCACGCGCGCCACGGCCGACACGACCTGCCGTGGCAGCACGACCGCACGCCATATCGCGTCTGGGTGTCGGAGATCATGCTGCAGCAGACGCAGGTTTCCACGGTGGTGCCGTACTACGAGAGGTTCATGCAACGCTTTGCCAACGCCGCGCGCATTGGCAGACGCGCCCATCGATGACGTTCTTCACCTCTGGACAGGCCTCGGCTATTACGCGCGTGCGCGTAACCTGCATCGTGCAGCCGTGCGCATTCGCGACGAGTTTGGCGGCGAGCTCCCGCGCACGTTCGAAGAGGTGGCGAGCCTGCCCGGCATCGGGCGCTCGACGGCCGGCGCCATTCTCGCGCTGAGCCGCCGCGAGCGGTTTGCGATTCTGGATGGCAACGTGAAGCGCGTGCTGTCGCGCTATTTCGGCATCGAGGGCGATCTCGCCGAGCGCGCCGCGATGGAGAAGCTGTGGGCGCTGTCTGAACAATGCACGCCGCACGATGCGGTCGACGTGTACACGCAGGCAATCATGGACATCGGCGCCACGGTCTGCACGCGTCGCAACCCGCTTTGCGCGTATTGCCCGCTCGCCGAAGATTGCGCGGCGAAGCGGCACAACCAGCAGCACGAGATCCCCGCGCCAAAGAAAGCAAAGGCGGCTCGCCGCGAGCGGCGCGTGTTCATGCTGGTGGCTCAGCGGGACGACGAGAGCGTCCTGCTGGAGCGCCGGCCCGACAGCGGCGTGTGGGGCGGTCTGTGGTGCCTGCCGGAGTTCGAAACGGAATCCGCCGCACGCACGTTCGCGACGCAGACCCTGCACCTGCCGCAGCCCGAGCCGCGCCACATGGACCTCATCGAGCACGCGTTCACGCACTTCGATCTCGTGGTGACGCCGCTGCTCACGCGCTGCGAAGGCCCGGCGGCCGTGATGGATGCGCCGCGCAGCCTCTGGTACAACCCCCGCCAGCCGGCTCGCGTCGGCCTGCCCGCGCCCATCAAGACACTGCTCGATGGCCTTGCCGGCCCTTCGATGTTCGACGAGCGTGGCGCAAGCTGAGGCGCCACGCGTTTACGCCCCCAGTTCTACGGAGTCGCCACCATGCCCCGCACCGTTCAATGCGTCCTGCTGAAGCAGGAAGCCCCCGGCCTCGACCGGCCGCCGTACCCCGGGGATCTCGGCAAGCGAATCTACGAGAACGTCTCGAAGCAGGCGTGGCAGAAATGGGTGACGCACCAGACGATGCTCATCAACGAGTATCGGCTCACGCCAGTCGACCCGAAGGCACGCAAGTTCCTGGAAGCCGAGATGGAGAAATTCCTCTTCGGCGCGGGCTCGACCGCGCCGGCGGAGTTCGTGCCGCCGAAGTAGGCCCTCTTCGAGCCAGCCGACGCTGGCGACAAACCCTCTTAGAGGTGAATCAGCCCGCGCTTGTGGGCGACCGCCACGGCTTCGGTGCGACTGATCGCATCGAGCTTCGTCAGGATCGACTTCACATGCGTCTTGGCCGTGCCCTCGGTGATGCTGAGGCGGCGCGCGATGTCCTTGTTGCTGCGGCCCTGGGCGATTTCCTGCAGCACCGTCAGCTCACGCTGGGTGAGGCTCGGCTTGGCCATGCGCTGCAGCGCCTTGGCGGCCACGGTTGAGGAGGTGTATGGCCGGTCCTGGCTCACTGCGCGGATGGCAGAGAGAATCTCAGTGCGCGGCGCGTCCTTCAGCAGGTAGCCCTTCGCGCCCTGGCTGAGGCTTCGGAAGATGTCTTCGTCGCCGTCGAACGTGGTCATGATGAGCATGCAGGCCTTCGGGTGCTGCTCCAGCACGTTCTGCACGACCGCGACGCCGTCGCGCTTGGGCATGCGCAGGTCGAGCACCATGACGTCGGGCAGGTGCTGTTCGTAGAGCGCGATGGCTTCTTCGCCGTCGCCGGCTTCGGCGACCACCTGCATGTCCGGCTGCTGATTGACGATGGCGGCCAGCCCGTCGCGCACGACCGGGTGATCGTCGGCGAGGATGACTCTGATTTTGGGGTTTGTTGCCATTGCGCGCGCTCCGGGCTGCGTCTGTCGTTATTCGAATTTCAGTTTATTTCTTGGGCTGACGCTTCGGCACGCGCACGTTGATGCAGCGTGCCCTGGCCCGGCTTGCTCACGAGCGTCCACTGGCCGCCGATGGCGCCGGCGCGCTCGCGCATGTTCTCGAGCCCGAAACCCTGCTTCGTGCAAAGCTCCGGGCCTTCCTCCATGCCGATGCCGTCGTCGACGATCGTGAGCTGCGATATGCGTCGGATTCTTCCTTCAGCACGATGCGTACCGTCCTGGATGCGCGTGCCGCACGGCATTGCTCACGGCTTCCTGCGCAATGCGCAGCAGCTCGTGCTCGTGCTCGGGCGGCAGGCCGGTATCGATGGCGCCGCCTTCAAAGATGCAGATCACGCGGCCGGAAACCGTCGATCGCTCCGCGAGCTGGCGCGAGCGCTTCAGCTCAGGCTGCCCGCGGCGAGTCTCCTCGGGCCGCAGCGCCAGAACCGAGCGGCGCGCGTCGGTGAGCCCATCTTTGGCGAGCGCGCGAATGCGCGTGTGGATATCGCAGCAGCGGGTTGCCCTTCGCAAAGCCGCTGCAGCTCTTCCGCGGCGCCGAGCTGCATGAGGATGCCGGTGAACGCCTGCGCAAGGCCGTCGTGAATCTCCTGGCCGATGCGATTGCGCTCCACGAGCACGGCCGCGGCCTTGCCCGCTTGCGCGAGCCGAGTGAGCTCGATGGCGAGCGTGGCCTGCTGCGCGAGCGCAACGAGCAGCTCCGTCGCCTGCGGGCTGATCGGCTCGCGATGGCGGAACGACAACGCGATGCAGCCCATGGTGCGGTCGCCGAACACCAGCGGCAGCACGAACATGCGCATGAGGCGCTCTTCGCGCTTGCTGGAGATGCGTGCCCGGCCAGACGCATTCCGCGTCCTGCGCGCACATCGAAGTCGAGGTAGGTCGGCTTCGCGCGTGGCGCGCAGCCGGGCATCGAACTTCGCTTCGCTGCACGGCACGCTCGCGGGGAAGTTGGGCTCGGCGATCTCGCCGTTCTTCACGTAGGCGATCATGCGCCAGGCTTCTTCCGCGTCCTTCAGAAGGATGACGCTGCCGCCGGCGGCCTCGAGCTGGCGCGTGGCTTCGAGCAGCAGGTGGCCCATGAAGCTCTTGCAGATCCGGCGTCGCTGGCGAGCCGCTCGAGGTTGCCGCGGATGGAAGCGTTGGCCTTTGCGAGCTCGGCAACGCGTTCTTCGGCCGCGCGCTCGCGCTCGCGGCGCATGGTGTCGACGAGGCGC
This sequence comes from uncultured Gammaproteobacteria bacterium, assembly GCA_963837755.1. Classification (GTDB taxonomy): domain Bacteria; phylum Pseudomonadota; class Gammaproteobacteria; order Steroidobacterales; family Steroidobacteraceae; genus JADGHX01. The sequence goes on from CAWIOP010000001.1 coordinate 1,274,639, forward strand.
TCGCGATGAAGCGCCGCGCCGATGATGCCCGCCGGCATCTCCAGCGCCGGACAACTCGGCGGAGTCGATGGCGCGGCGCTGGCGCGTGCTGTCGAACCCGACGGCGCCGACGTACTCGCCGTCGACGAAGATGGGCACGATCGCCTTGGTCTTCGTGCCGACCCCCTCGAGCACGCAGCCGCAGGATTCTTCGTGCGTGCCTTCCTTGATGATGCAGACGGAACGCCCCGCGCGCAGCTCCACGCATTCGCGCTCGAAGTTGCGCTCGTCGTGCGTGCCCATGGTGGGGTGGCCGAGATGGGGGGCGACGCCTTCGGCGACCCACTCGGCTGCAACGACCAGCAACCGCTCACCGGCGGGCCCCGGCTGGGCCAGCATGAGGTTCACGCGGTCCACGGCGGCGGCTTCGCCGAGCTGCCGCAGCACGTGCGGGCACGGCCGCCATCACGTCCGGCGCTTCCAGCAGCAGGCGGCTGGCGTTGGCGGAAGCCGCCAGCAGCCGCTCGCGCCGCTGCAGCGACTCGTACATCTGCGAAAGCTCGGCGGCATTCGCGCGCGACATCTCCGCGCACAGCGAATCGCCTTCGTCGGGCTGTTCCGATCGTGCCGCCGGCTGGAGGGCGGCCTTGGCGCTGGCGTTCAAGTGAGTCTCCGGAGCGGGTCGGCCCCGCAGTCTAGCGCGAACCTGTCGGTGCGGCCGCAACGGGCGTCCCTCCAGGAAGCGGAGCGTCCAGCCAGCCCCCGCCGAGCGCTTTGTAGACGGCGATCAGGCTGGTGGCGGTGTCCGTCCGGCTTTGCGCCAGGCGGTCCTCGGCCTCCAGCTGCGTGCGCTCGGCGTCGAGCACCTGCAGGAAGTCGGAAATGCCGCCGTCATATCGGAGTGCGGGCGAGCCGCGCGGCCGTGCTGCTGGCCTGCGCGCTCGCCGCCGACGTGCTCCAGCCGCTCCCGCGCGCGGGCATGCGTGACGAGCGCGTCTTCGGTCTCTTCGAGCGCCCGCAGCACGGTCTGCTCATACCGGGCGAGGCAGCCGTCGCTTGCGGCGCGGGCGCGCGGCGATGCGCGCGCGCACGCGGCCAAGGTCGAAAGCCGCCCAGGAGATGCCCGGGGCGATCAGTACGCGTACCCGTGCCGCGAGTCGCCGAGGCCGCCTGAGTTGGCCGCCGCGTAGCCCGACGCTGCCGGTGAACGTGACGTGCGGGAACAGGTCTGCCACGGCGACGCCGATGCGCGCGGTGGCGGCGGCGAGGGCCCGCTCCGGCGACGCGGATGTCCGGGCGGCGGCGCAGCAGGTCGGCCGGATTGCCGACCGGGATGACGCCCGGCAGCGGGGCAGAGTCACGCGCCGTGGACGAGCGCAGCACGTCAGCGCCGTCGGTTCGCGGCCGGTCAGCACGCTCAGACGATGGATGGAGCGCGACACGGCCGCTTCGAGCGGCGCGATGGTGCCGAGCGTGGCGCTGAGCTGCGCCTGCGCGCGCGACGTGTCGAGCTCCGTGCCGCGGCCCGCATCGAGCCGCGCGTTGGTGAGATCGAGCGTGCTGCTGCTGGTTGCTCGACGTTGCGGCGGGCCACGTCGAGCTGGCTTTGCTGGCCGCGCAGCTCGAAGTACGTGCGCGTGACTTCGGCGGTGACGATCACCTGCGCATCGTGCAGAGCCGCTTCGGCCGCGCGCGAGGTCTGCGTTGCGCGCTTCGATGCCGCGGCGCACGCGGCCGAAGAAGTCGAGCTCCCAGAACGCATCGAAACCCGCGTCGTAGAGCTCGGTCTCACCGCGCCGGCACCAGCGCTCGCTGGGGCTGCGCGTAGCGCTGCTCTCGTGTAGCCGCCGCGACGCGGTGATGGTCGGCGCGAGGTCGAAGCGCGGCTTCGCCGCCGCAGCGCGCGCGCTTCGTCGACGCGCGCGAGCGCGATGCGCAGGTCGTGGTTCGACGGCGAGCGCATTCGGCGACGAGCGTGTCGAGCGTCTCGTCGCCGAACTGCTCCCAGAACTGCGGCCGACGCTTTCTGCGCTGCGAATACGTTGCCTGCGCAGCGCCTGTCGAATTTCGCGCGTGACCGGCACTTCCGGCTTCACGTAGTTCGGGCCGACGGCGCAGGCGGAGAGCCACAGCGAGCCGACACAGCGCGAGGCCCTGCGTGATGCCGCTATGCAGGCGTTGCGCTCCTCGGCACTGAGGTCCTGGCTGTGAACCTGGCTATGGTTCGGGTTACGCATGGCTGCTCTCCGGCGCGGGCACCGCAGGCAGCGTCGTGGCCTTGCTCTTCCTCGCGACTGCGCATCAGCACGTAGAACACGGGCGTGAGCAGAAGGCCGAACACGGTCACGCCGATCATTCCGGAGAACACCGCTGCACCCATGGCCTGGCGCACCTCGGCACCGGCGCCAGTGGCGAGCACCAGCGGCATCACGCCCATGATGAACGCGATGGAGGTCATCAGGATCGGCCGCAGGCGCAGGCGCGCGGCTTCGAGCACGGCCGCTCACGGCGTCACGGCCGTGATCCTGCAGATGCTTGGCGAACTCCACGATCAGGATGGCGTTCTTGCACGCGAGGCCCACCAGCACCAGGAACCCGATCTGCGTGAAGATGTTGTTGTCGCCGCCCTGAGAGCAGCACGCCCGCGATGCCGGCGAGCAGACACATCGGCACGATGAGGATGATGGCGAGCGGCAATGTGAGGCTCTCGTACTGCGCGGCCAGCACCAGGAACACGAACAGCACGCACAGCGGGAACACGAACAGGTCGGTGTTGCCCGACGACGCATCTGCTGGTACGCGAGGTCGGTCCATTCGTAGCTCATGCCGCGCGGCAGGGTCTCATCGAGAATCTTCGAGATCGCGGCCTGCGCTTCGCCGGAGCTGAAGCCCGGCGGCCGGGCCGCCGTTGATGTCGGCGGCGCGGATAGCCGTTGTAGCGCTCGACGATGTCGGGCCCGAAGGACTCCTCGACGGTGACGAGCGAGCCGAGCGGCACCATCTCGCCCTTCGGCGTTGCGCGTCTTCAGCGGCAGGATGTCATCCACCTGCGAGCGGAACGGCGCATCCGCCTGCGCCACCACCGGTAAGTGCGGCCAAAGCGGTTGAAGTCGTTCACATAGAGCGAGCCCAGGTACACCTGCAGCGTCTGGAACACGTCGGAGAGCTTCACGTCCTGGCTGCTTGGCCTTGACGCGATCGACGTTCACGTTCAGCTGCGGCACGTTGATCTGGTAGCTGAGAAGACGCCGGCGAGCGTCGGGTCCTGGTACGCCTTGCCGACCGCTTCCTGCACGCCGCGTAGAGCGCTTCCGGCGCCGCTGGTCCTGGCGGTCTTCGACGTGCAGCTTGAAGCCGCCGAGCGTGCCCATGCCGCTGCACGGGCGGCGGCGGGAACACGCGCGACGAACGCGTCCTGGATGGCGCCGAGCTTCTGCGTTGAGCGCGCCGGCAATCGCACCGCCGAGAGGTGCCTTCGATCGTGCGCTTGTCGAAATCGTCCAGCGGGAAGAACACCATCGCCGCTGCTCGGGCTCGCCGCGAAGCCGTTGGCGGACATGCCGGCGAACTGCACGGAGTCCGAGACGCCGGGCTGCACCTTCGGCCGATCTCGCCGATCGCGCGCGTCACGCCTTCGGTGCGTTCGAGCGAGGCCGCCGGCGGCAACTGCGCCATGCCGACGAGATACTGCTTGTCCTGCGCGGGAATGAATCCGCCCGGCACGGTCGAGAAGCCGAGCTACGGTGAGCACGATCAGGCCCGCCATACACGGCAATCGCGATGCCGCTGCGACGCACGGTGCTGCGCTACCGCTGTCGAGTACGCATTGCCGGTCTTCGTGAACGCCGCGATTGAAGCGCGCGAAGAAGCCGGCCGAACAGCTTCTCCATGCCGCGGGTGAGCGCGTCCGGCTTCGCGCCGTGCGGCTTCAGCAGCACGGCGGCGAGCGCCGGGGACAGCGTGAGCGAGTTGAACGCCGAGATGACCGTCGAGATGGCGATGGTCAGCGCGAACTGGCGATAGAACTCGCCCGTGAGGCCGCTCACGAAGGCCACCGGCACGAACACCGCGCACAGCACCAGCGTGATCGCGATGATCGGGCCGGCTCACTTCGCTCCATTGCCGCTTTGGTGGCCTCGAGCGGCGAGAGCCCTTCGGCGATGTGCCGCTCGACGTTCTCGACCACCACGATGGCGTCGTCGACCACGATGCCGATGGCCAGCACGAGCCCGAACAGCGACAGCGTGTTGATCGAGAAGCCGAACGCCAGCAGCACCGCGAACGTGCCGATGACCGACACCGGCACCGCGACCAGCGGAATGATCGACGCGCGCCAGGTCTGCAGGAACAGGATGACCACCAGCACCACGAGCGCAATGGCTTCGAGCAACGTGTGGACCACGGCCTCGATCGACTGCCGCACGAACTCGGTGGGGTCGTAGATGATGGTGTAGTCGACACCCTCCGGGAAATTCTTCTTCAGCGTCTCCATCGTCGCGCGAACGCTCGCTGGAGAGCTCGAGCGCGTTCGAGCCGGGCGCCTGGAAGACGGGCATGCGCGACGGCGTTCTTGTTGTCGAGCAGGCTGCGCAGCGCGTAGTCGCTGCGCGCCCAGCTCGATGCGCGCGACGTCGCGCAAGCCGAACGATCTTCGCCGTCGTCGCCGGTCTTGATGATGATGTCGCGGAACTGGTCCTCGTCCTGCGAGGCGGCCCGTGGCGTTGAGCGCCATCTGGAATTCAGCGGTCTGGCCGCGGCGGCGCGCCGATCTGGCCCGGCGGCGACCTGCACGTTCTGCTCGCGAATCGCGTCGACGACGTCGCCGGTGGTGAGATTGCGGGCGGCGAGCTTCTGCGGGTCGAGCCAGACGCGCATGGAGTAGTCGCCGGCGCCGAAGACGCGCACGTCGCCCATGCCTGGCAGGCGCGCGAGCACGTCGCGCACGTTCAGCGTCGGCGTAGTTGCGCAGATAAAGAGAGTCGTAGCGGCCGTCGGGAGAGAGGAGGTGCACCACCATCATCAGGTTGGGCGAGCTCTTGATCGTCGTGACGCCGAGGGCGCGCACTTCCTCGCGGCAGGCGCGGCAGCGCCTGCGACACGCGGTTCTGAACCTGCACCTGCGCGCGGTCGATGTCCGTGCCGATGCTTGAAGGTGACGGTGAGAGCGAGCGAGCCGTCCATCGGCGCCTGCGAGGACATGTAGAGCATGTCCTCGACGCCGACGATTTCCTGCTCCAGCGGCGCGGCCACCGTCTCGGCGATCACTTTCGGGTTCGCGCCGGGGTAGGCGGCGCGCACCACGACGGAGGGCGGCACCACTTCCGGGTACTCCGCTGACCGGCAGCTGGAACAGCGCGATGGCGCCGGCGATGGTGATGAAGGCGGAGAGAACGGCCGCGAAGACCGGCCGGTCGATGAAGAAATGAGAAAGTTTCACCGTTAGCGTCCCTGTTTATTGGTTTGTACTGACGGGGCCCGTCTTACGGGTTGTAGGCGAGCACGCCGCTCGCCGCATCGCTTCGGGCCCATCGCGACGAGCTGCGGCGTCACCGGCGATGCCGGGGCGCACGCGCTGCAGGCCGTTCACCACGATGAAGTCGCCCGGCTTCAGGCCTTCGCGCACGACGCGCAGGCCATCGACCACGGGGCCGAGCTTCACCGCGCGGTACTCGACCTTGTTTTCGGCGTTGACGGCGAAGCACGTACTTCACGTTCTGGTCCGTGCCGATGGCGCTGTCGTTGATCAGCAGCGCGTCGTACTTGCCGCTGCCTACGAGCTTGACGCGCGCGAACAGGCCGGGCGTGAAGCGGCGGTCGCGGTTGTCGAACAGGGCGCGCGCGCGGATCGTGCCGGTTTGCGGGATCGAGCGCGTTGTCGAGGAACACCATCTTGCCCTCGTGCGGCGTGCCCTTCTCATCGGCGAGGCCGACCCAGACGGGCTGGTTCGAATCACGGGCATTGGCCCGTTCGCCGGAGCGCGTCATCGCGGCGTACTTGAGATACACCTGCTCGTCGCCCTCGAACTCCACGTAGATCGGGTCGATCGACACAACGGTGGTGAGCAGCGTCTGTCCGCCCGTCACCAGATTTCCCGCGGTGACTTCCGCGCGGCTCACGAGGCCCGCGATGGGCGACGCGATGTGCGTGAACGAGAGGTTGAGCGCCGCGGTGTCGAGCGCGGCGTCGGCGGCTTCGACATTCGCATCGGCCTGTTCGCTGCCCGAAACGCGCGAGTCGAACTCTTCCTGCGAGATGGCGTGCTGCTCGAGGAGCTTCGTAGCGCGATCGCGCTCCGAGCGTGCCAGCGCCAGCTGTGTGCGGGCCCGTGCGACGTCTGCCCTGGCGCGCTTCAGCTCGGCTTCGTAGGGGCGGGGGTCAATGATGAACAGCACGTCGCCCTTCTTCACTTCGTGGCCCGGCGTAAGCGCCACGCTGGCGATGTATCCCGACACGCGCGGGCGAATTTCCACTCGCTCCACCGCAACGAAACGGCCGGTGAATTCGTCAAATTCCGTCACCTCGCGGCTCAACACCTGAGCAACGCTCACCTGTGGTGCTGCGGGTGCGACAGCGGCCGGCGCGGCCTCGTTACGCGCGCAACCGGCGACCATCAGTAGCGACAAAGCGAGCGCCGGAACGACTATTGCTGACTTGAAGTGCATGAAACCTTCTCCTCCCAGGAGGCCCGAAAGACGGTGAATCCGTGTTGCGGGCTGGGGCGTGATTGTTCCCGCATGGGGCCTGCGGGCGCATTGACCGGGCGAGTGGTGGTTCGGCTCTCTGAGTGGGGAAATGCCGTCTCCCTTTGGGGATAGAGGCTGACTGGGCTTTATCGGATGGGGCGGCGCGTGCGGTTCGCGCACCATTTCTGCAAGAACAGCAATGCAGGATTGGCAAGGAATGAACCGGTTTTCACGAGTGCTCTGGCCGGTCGCCGCGGCTGCCGTGGCAGGCACGGCAAATGCGCGCGACGCCAGCGGCATCGCGATCGACGAATCATCGTTCGTCGGCGAAGCCGCTTACGCGATACATGTCGACAACGATCTGTTCTCGGGTGCGCATCGCGACCAGGATTACAGCTGGGGCGGTGCAATGACGTTTTCATCGCCACGGCCGGGGCCACTGCTGGCGCCGTTACACCGAACGCGAGGCTTTCTGGATCGCTGGCTCATGCCGCATGAGTCCGACCGCCGCGGCCTGGCTCTGCAGCACCAGGCGACGCAGATGGGCATCCTTGCGATGACGCCGCAAACGCTGAGATCCGCCGATCCGTTATATGCGGATCGCCCCTTCGCGAGCCTGCTGTTCGTCACCAGTTCCGAGCTTCAGGTGCTGGATGACGGCGACCGCGCGCGCTTCTCGAGCTTCACCGTCGGCATGTTCGGCCTGCACGCGGCGGAACTCATTCATCGCAGCGTGCATGCGCTCATCGGAAATGAGCAGCCACTGGGCTGGGACCACCAGATCTCCGCAGGTGGCGAGCCAACGGCTCGCTACGTCGAAGCGCAGCAGTGGCTCTTGAACGACCCGCCCACCCATCGCAATGGGCTGCCGGAAGTGAAGCTCACGCTGGCGGGTAGCGCAGGCTTTCTCACCGAAGGCAGCGTCGCGCTATCTGCGCGCTGGGGTCGCATTCAGTCGCCATGGCGGAGCTTCGGGCCCGAGCTTGGCGACTACACGTCGGCGCCGGTGGCGCCCGTTACGGGCTTCAGCTCACACAATCCCGCGGAGGTGTTCGCGTTCGCGGGCTTCCGCCTGAAAGCGCGCGCGTACAACGCCCTGCTGCAGGGGCAATTCCGGCGCAGCGATGTGCGCGTGCAGGGTGATGACCTTGCTCACACGCAGGCGGAAGCGTGGATGGGCATCGCGTCTACGTGGTCTGACCTGCGCATCACCTATGCGCTGCACTACGCCTCGGCGGAAATGACGACCGAGCCCGGCCGTCGGGGGCTCATCTGGGCGGGCATCAATTTCGAGAAGAGCCTCTGATCGCGACCGAGGCCGCCGTAGAGATCGAAGCCGCGATTGAGCCAGTCCACGAGCCCGCTGTCCGCCTCGAATCGCGGCAGGGTGCCCACCGCGGCGGCCCACAAGAATATGCTGAGGCCGCAGAAATCCACGTAATTCGGGCGGATTCCGCCGAGCCACGGCGTCTCCTGCAGCAGCGTGCGCAATGGCTCCAGCGCCTGGTGGAGCAGGTCGGCGCGCCCCGGCTGGCATGCGAAGAAGTTTGCGAGCTGGCGCTCGTCGAGGAAGCGCAGCTCGCGGCTGCCGCGCAGGAAGTTGCGATCTTCACGGCTCAGCAGGTACGGCACCACTTCACGCAGCATCCAGCGGTCGAAGAAGCGCGACCACACGTGCTCGCCGCACGTTCGGAACAGCAGCGAGCGATCCATGTATGCGCGCTCGATGTGCTCGGCGATCGCCCAGCTTTCGGCGATGACCGTCCTGTTGTCTTCGATTACAGGCAACTCGGCGTGCTGGCCGCCGAGAATGGAGCGCACTTCGGCGGGCCTGACCGGCACGGCCTCGACGTCGAAACCCTTGTGCGCGATGGCGTATTTGATGCGCCAGACGAACGGGCTGAACGGGCAGCCGTTGTCGAGCACGAGCTCGTAGAGGCGTATGGATCGACGCGGTTCTTCGAACATGTGCGCAGTTTACCGGCGTGCGATCGAATTTCTCGCATCACAGTGAAATGCCGGTGCGCGTTGGCCCCGCGCTCGCTGAGGCACGCGCTCCTGAGCGGTTTCGCGCGGCGCACTATGTAATGTGAGCGCCTTCGCCGCTTCAGCCCGAGGGCGAAGCGGCGTGCACGAGCGCAGGTGGCCGGATTCCCGGGCGACGAATCTCCTGTGCCATTGTTGGGCGGCGCTTTCGCTGGGGCATTTCCAGTTTCACCCATCCGCCGGCTTCGAGCGATTCGGTGAGCGCGTGAATCACGCGCGCATCGCGCGGGCTGGCGGCCGAGGCGAGCACTTCGAAGGGCTCGGCGGCGAACAGGCTGCGCGCGGCATTGATGCAGTAGATGCCCATGTCCGGCAGCGGGCCGCCGCCCAGCTTCGCTTTCAGCCGCACGTTGCCGGCGGTGATCTGCTGCGAGAAGTTCGAGCTGAAGTAGCGCAGGTTACCGAGCTTTCCGGAGCGGGCGAGCTGCGCGACTTCCAGGTTTGCGCGCTCGAAGTGCAGGCGATAGGCCGTCATGAGCTTCACGCGGTTGCGGGCGCACGCGTCGATCATCTCGCGGCAATCTTCGGGTCGCCGGAAACCAGGGCCGTGAGCTTGCTGTTGCGGGACGCATTCCTGAAGGCGGGCAGCAGCGCGGCCTGCGAGATGTAACCAAGGCCGACGACGCCGTAGCGGACAACGTTGCTTTCGCCATTGCCTCGGCCTCTGCTTCGACGCGTGCGCGGTGCCATGTTCGGATCTCCTTGCCTTCGAGCCTGCATGGCCGGCAATCAGCAAGCGGGATTCCTTCGGGGCGGGCGGCACACAGCTTCCAAGACACCGTCCGGCCCCCGGAGCAGCCTCTCGATAGCGTGCCCCAAGGCCATCGAACGCTGATGAATCAATGGCTTATTTCACCGGTTGCTTGACGGCGCGCGCACCCGGCCTGTCTAATACGCGCCCCACCGGATGGCCAGGTAGCTCAGTTGGTAGAGCAGCGGATTGAAAATCCGCGTGTCGATGGTTCGATTCCGTCCCTGGCCACCATCCTTCGATTGTCACGCCGCTCCCGTTCGCGCTCTTCAAGGTAGATTACGCGCGCGCATCGGGGCTACAGGGGGCGCGCGATGACGCGGAAGGTCTATTTCACTGTTTTCATAGCGGCGCTGGCGGTGCTGTGGGCGGCGCTCGCCATTGCGCCCGTCGACCGTTCGGACTGGTTGCTCGAGAACGTGCTGCTCTTCGTGGGAGTGGCGGTGCTCGTTACTTGCCGCGTGTCGCCTTCGCGTAGGCTTCCGGCTTGAACCCGACCAGCAGTTTCTCGCCAAGCTCCAGCACCGGCCGCTTGATCATCGACGGCTGCTGCAGCATCAGCGCAATGGCCTTGCGCTCATCGAGGTTGGCTTTCTGCGCATCCGGCAGCTTGCGGAACGTGGTGCCGGCGCGGTTCAGCACCGTCTCCCAGCCGGCTTTCCCGATCCAGCGCCTGAGGCGGTCGGCGTCGATGCCGGCGACCTTGTAGTCGTGAAACTCGTAGGCCACCCCATGCCCGTCGAGCCAGGTGCGCGCCTTCTTCATGGTGTCGCAGTTCTTGATGCCGTAGAGCGTGTTGGCCAAGGTAGAGGTCCTTTTTTGTCCCACGAGCGGGCGGTTTCGAAGCGGCGGGCATTGTAGACGGTTCACACGCGCACTAAACCGCCCACTCGCCAGTGGACGCCGCGCCGCCCCGCTTTGACGCCGCCCCGGCCGCGCGGGCACAGTCCGGCACCTGACCCAGGAGCAGTTACATGAAACGTGTTCTCGTGAGTGCCATCGCATCGAGTGTGTTCGCGCTGCCCGCCTTTGCCGCCCTCGAGCAGGGTGCCACGGCGCCGGAGTTCAAGACGCAGGCCTCGCTCGCCGGCAAGGAATTCGCCTTCTCGCTGAAGGATGCGCTGAAGAAGGGCCCCGTCGTGGTGTACTTCTACCCGTCGGCGTACACGGGCGGCTGCAACGTGCAGGCACACACCTTCGCCGAGAACTACGACAAGTTCACCGCCGCGGGCGCCAGCGTCATCGGTGTGTCGCTCGACAAGATCGGCACGCTGAATGAGTTCTCCGCGGATCCGGAATATTGCGCGGGCAAGCTGCCGGTTGCGTCCGACGCCGATGGCAAGATCGCCAAAAGCTACGACCTCAAGGTCATGGATGCGCGCCCGGGCATGAAGAACACGAAGGGCCAGGACATCGATCATGGCTTCACGGAGCGCACCACGTTCGTCGTGACGCCGGATGGCAAGGTTGCCGCCACCATCGGCAGCCTGAAGCCCGCCGACAACGTCATGAAGGCGCTGGAGACGGTGCAGCAGCTTGCGGGCAAGAAGCCGAACGCCTGAGGCGTTCTTTCCTCGAGCCCGCCGGGCAAGGCGCCGGACGGGCTATACATTTGTATAAGCCGGTCCGATCCGCATCCGGCACGCGCGCGCGCCGGCCGGGCACGCATTGCGCGCCGTACGCACGCGCGTTCGAAGGACGGTGCAAGAGTAGCCCGGGGATGGCGGCTGGCCGCGTGGCCTGCTCTATACTCCGCAGCCGCTTGAAAAGAGCGCGGTTTTCTCGTCATCGGGGGTTCCAATGCTAGCCAGGCGCCTCGCCGTCGCGATGGTGTTCGTCGCGGGTGGTCTCACGTCGATCTCATTCGCACAGGCACCGTCCTCGAACCCGGGCCCCGATGGCGAAGAAGTTTTCAAGCGCGTCTGCGCCGCCTGCCATACGGCCGTGCAGCCCGCGCCGCCCGTGCTGGGCGCGCTCGGGCCGCCGCCCGGCGCGCTCATGGCGCGCGCCGTGCCGCCGGAACGTCTCAAGATGTTCTCGCCCGAAGCCATTCACAACGCGCTCACCAACGGCAAGATGCAGACACAGGGCGCCGCGCTCAGCGAGCCGGAACGTCGCGTCGTGTCTGAGTTCGCGAGCGGCCAGACCTTCAGTGGCGCCAAAGAGGCGCTTGCCAACAGCTTCTGCAAGAACCCGCAGCCGAAGACACCGTTCACGGCGAGCCCGCACTGGCTGAGCTGGGGCAATGGCGTGGAGAGCTCGCGCTTCCAGCCGAAGGAGCAGGGCAAGCTCACCGCGGCCGACTTGCCACGCCTGAAGCTCAAGTGGGCATTCGGCTACGCGAACGTCGCTTCGGCGCGCGTGCAACCCATCGTTGCCGGCGGCCGCCTGTTCGTCGCCAGCGAGAACCGCGACGTCTACTCGCTCGACCCGAAGACGGGCTGCACGTACTGGACGTTCCAGGCCATCGGTGGCGTGCGTTCGTCGCTTTCCATCGGCCCCTACGAGGGCAGCGACGGCAAGGTGGGCACGGCCCTGTTCTTCGGCGACCAGCGCGCCAACGCGTATGCGCTGGATGCGCAGACGGGCAAGCAGATCTGGACCACGCGAGTGGATACGCACCCCGCCGCCGGCGTCACCGGCGCGCCGGTTGTGTACGACGGCCGCATGTACGTGCCGGTGCAGGGCATCGGCGAAGAAGGCCAGGGCGCGAACAGCAATTACGCGTGCTGCACGTTCCGCGGCAACGTCACCACGCTAGACGTGAACACGGGCAAGGTGCTGTGGAAGACCTACACCGTCGGGGAGAACAAGCCGCGCGGCAAGACGAAGGACGGCATCCAGTCGTTCGGCCCGGCCGGCGGCGGCATCTGGTCGTCGCCCACCGTCGACGCGAAGCGCAAGCTGCTCTACGTGGCCACGGGCAATGGCTATGCAGACCCGCCGCAGCCGACCACCAACGCCATCATCGCCATGAACCTCGCCACCGGTGCTATCAAGTGGGTGAACCAGGTGCTGGCGAACGACGTGTGGGCCATGGGCTGCAAGGAGAAGAACCCGGACAACCCGGTGTGCCCGGCCGTCATGGGGCCAGACTTCGACTTCTCCGCCGCGCCGGCGCTCATTCATGCGAAAAGCGGGCGCGACGTCATCATCGTGCCGCAGAAGTCCGGCACGGCGCATGCGCTCGACCCCGACAACAGCGGCAAGACCTTGTGGACCTACCAGTTCGGCAAGGGCAGCGGCCTCGGCGGCCAGTGGGGCACCACCAGCGACGGCGAGACGGCGTACTTCGGCGTGGCCGATCTGCTGACGCCCACGCCGGGCGGCATGCATGCCGTGAATCTCGCGGATGGCAAACCACTGTGGAAGGTGCCGCCGCAGAAGAAGCTGTGCGGTGACGCGTCTGGCTGCAGCGCCGGCCAGGGTGGCGCGCTCACGTCCATTCCGGGCGCTGTGCTCAACAGCGGCATGGATGGCGGCATCCGCGCCTACTCGGCGAAAGACGGCTCGATCGTCTGGATGTTCGACGCGAACCGCGAGTTCACCACCGTGAATGGCGTGCGCGCGCGGGGCGGCAGCATGGATGGCCCCGGCCCCATCGTCGTCGGGGGCATGCTGTACGTGAATGCCGGCTACGGTGGGCTCATCGGTAACCCTGGCAACGTGCTGCTCGCGTTCGGCCTCGACTGAGGGGGCGCGTCGTCGCACGCGGCGGTAGCATGCGCGGCCGTTCGCGATATTCGAGGCCCGCCGTGGCGAAAGACATCAACGATGCCGTCCGGGAAGTGTGCCTGTCGTTTCCTGGAGCCGAGGAATTCAGCGCGCACGGCTCGCCCAACTTTCGCGTGCGCGGCAAGACCTTCGCCATGTACACCGTCAATCATCATGGCGATGGCCGCGTTTCCCTCTGGCTGAGCTCCCCGCCGGGCGCGCAGGAAGTGCACGTCGCCGGTGAGCCGAAGCACTTCTTCGTTCCACCCTATGTGGGCCCGCGTGGCTGGCTCGGGGTGCATCTCGACAAGGGCCTGTCGTGGAAGCGCATTGCCGTGCTGGTGCGCGAGGCCTACGAGAAGGTGGCGCCGCAGGCACTGCGGTCTGCCATCGGCAAGACCATCGAGATCTCCCCGCCGAAGGCGAAGCTCACCGCCGAGCAGATGGACCCGATGCAGGGCAAGCGCGGCCAGCGCGTGCTGAAGGCGATGAGGCAGGCATGCCTTGCGCTTCCCGAGACTTCCGAGGGCGAGCAGTTCGGCTGGCCGGTCTGGCGCGCCGGCAAGAAGAGCTTTGCGCTCGCGTACTTCAACGCGAAGCGCCTGAAGGTGGCGTTCTGGGTGGGCGTCGACCGCCAGGGCCTGCTCACGGCAGACGAGCGTTTCAGGATTCCCGCCTACATGGGGCACAACGGCTGGATCGAGCTCGACGCGCACGACGCCGTGAATGAAGGTGAAGCGCGCGATCTGGCGCTCGCCAGTTACCACCATTTCGCAAACAAGCGGATGCTCACCGCGCTCGAGTCACTCAGGCCGGCGCGTTCGCGGATGAAGACCAAGAGGACATCATGACGATCAAGCGATTCGAGACCGGCCCGCGCATGAGCCAGGCCGTGGCCCACAACGGCACCGTCTACGTGGCCGGGCAGGTGGCCAAAGGCGCGTCGGTTAAAGAGCAGACCACGGCGATCGTGAAGCAGATCGACACGCTGCTTGCCGCGGCCGGCACCGACAAGTCGAAGATCCTGTCCGCGACCATATGGCTCGTGAACGTTGCGAGCTTTGCGGAAGTGAACTCCGTGTGGGATGCGTGGGTGTCGCAGGGCAATACGCCGGCGCGCGCGTGCGTGGAGTCGAAGCTCGTTGCGCCGGACTATCTCGTGGAGATCGCGGTGATCTGCGCCATCTGACCGATTACGGCGCACGGAATCTCAAGCGACGAGCCCGCCCTCAGGCGAATTTTCGTCAACGTGCTCACAAGAAACCCGCCACGAGGGCGGGTTTCTTGTACCGGTCTTCACGCCGGCTTGCGTTTTTTTCTTCTGCGAACTGTGCTTCGCGCTCAGGCCCGCACGGCCGCGCTGCGCCGGCGGCGCATGAAGGCAAACGCCGCGAGTCCGGCGCCCATCAGCGCGAACGTGCCCGGCTCCGGCACCGTGGCGAACGCGTGATTGTCGGACTCGAACGCGAAGCTCGTGGTGCCGAACACGACGCGGTCGAACGACATGTCATGGAGCAGGAAATTCACGTAGCGATTGGAGCCAGCCGACACCTGGTCACCGAGCGCAGTGCCGCTCTGGATGACGTCGCTGCCGGTGATCGTCGCAAGCAACGATGCGCCGTCGTAGAACCTGAGCGAGTTGTAGTCGTCGATGGAGCCCCAGTAGAGGCCGAAGTAGTTGTACGAGGCGCCCGGCGCGGCCGAGAATGTCTCGACTCCGGCGGAGTTCGGGAACGCCACGGACAGGAACGGCGTCGTGTCACCGGCGGGCGCGGCGGCCATGCCCTGAACGGAGCTCGGCAGAATCCAGCCCGCGCCGCTGTAGCCGACCGGCTTGGCACCTGTGTTGAAGTCGTACACCGTGGCGTTGGTCACTTGCGTGGTCATGCCGCTGCTGAACGACGTGTCGATATACCCAGCGTGCGCGACTCCGATCGAGCCGGCAGCGAGTACGGCAGCCGCCACTAATTTCTTCCTGACCATTTCCACTCCGGTAAAGGCTTGTAGCCGGCTTCACTATGCACGCAGCGCGCCAATGTCGCAACTGCCTGATACGCGAGTAGATTTTCCGGCCGGACAGATTATGGAAAACGTACTATGTAAGGTTTTCCGACACCGCGATGTGATGTGCTCACACATCGCGCGCGATATATCAGTCGCGCGGGCGCGGGTCTTCGAATCGGTAGGACGCCATCGAAACACCCCATACGCGATCCCGGAAATCCAGGCGACCGGGGCTTTGGTCTGCGGCGCCGGCTGCGACCATGAGCGGGATCAGATGCTCTTCGCGCGGATGCGCGAGCCGCGCAGCGGGCGCATCTGCCCAGCGCGACAGGCGCTGCGCGCGAGATGCGGGGTCTGGGTCGCGGACGGCATCTGTCAGCCACGCTTCGAACTGATCTGACACAGGGCCTGCCGTTGCCGCCATTCGCAGCATGCGCAGGTTGTGGTAGCTCAGCCCGCTGCCCACGATGAGCACGCCCTCATCACGCAACGGCGCGAGCGCCGCGCCCATGCGCAGGTGCTCGCTCGCCGAAAGACTCGCGCGCAACGACAGCGACACAACCGGCACCTGCGCTTGCGGATACATCACCGCCAGCGGCACGAAGGTGCCGTGATCGAACCCGCGCTGCGCGTCTTCATCGACGGCGATGCCGGCACCGCCCAGCAACTCCTTCACGCGCGCAGCCACCACGCGTGAGCCCGGGGCCGGGTACTGAATGCGATAGGTGTGCTCGGGAAAGCCGTAGTAGTCGTAGACCATCGGCGGATGTTCCGACGTGGCCACCGTGAACTGCGGCGCTTCCCAGTGCCCGCTCACGGAAAGAATTGCGGCGGGTGGCTGAGGCAACGTCGCGGGCAGCTTCTGCAGATAGGCGAAGGTGCCGGCAAAGTCATCGAGCCGGTCATTCATGAAGGGCCAGGGGCCGCCGCCGTGGGACAGGAACAGGGTCGGAAGTCTCATGCGATGATATTAGTGCAGGGTCGCTGCCCCGCTTAGCTCGATGAACCGCCGCCGTCGCCGGGCGTCGAGCCTGGCAGCGGCACGAACGTTGTGCCGGCACCCGTGTTGTTCCGCGGGCTGGCCAGCGCGCTTGCGCGATTCATGTCCGCAATCTGGCTGGCCCGCTCCACGTCACTCGCGCTCGTCGGCGACACGATTACCGCCTGCCCGCGCGCGAACGCCGCCAGATGCCGCCCGAGGCGCTCGCTCTCCGTGGCGTTGCCCGCGAGGCCCACCACGTAGCGCGGTCGATCGCGCCCGTAGCAGATGGAGTCTACGTCTGCCACCCACAGGCGCAGCGTCATGTCCTCCACGTTCGTCACGGTCTTCTGGCTCTTGAAGCGGTCCTGCACGATGTTGCCGAAGTCGACGCTCGACTCCTGAAAGTTGCCCTGCATCTCCAGCCAGTACAGGCGTGAGGTGAAGCGGAATCGCCGCCACAGCAGCTGGCTCGACTTCAGGCAGAAGAGCGCAAGCAGAAAGCACAGCGCCGCGCCCGCTGTGAGATTCAGCGCGCCCATCGGCCATTTCAGCACGGCCATCAGCGACAGGCCGGAGGCACTGGCGATGAGCAGCAGCGCGAGCGACGCCACGCCGACAAGGAAGCGATATTCCCGCGCCGTGAGGCAATACCGCAGCGTGAGGGAGCTGCCTTCGGTGGGCACGGGCTGCGTCTCTTCCAGCGCCTCACCGCTGAACGAGCCGCGCTCGCCCACCACTTGCGGCGGCTGGGCGATGTAGCGGCGGTTCGGAATCTTCTCGAACCACAGCTCCTGCAACGCGCGCGCGAAGTGAACCATGATCTGGTTCGGGGCGCCGTTGAACGACACCACTTCCAGATGGTTCGTCATGGAGATCGTGGTAGGGCGCAACGTCTGGGTGAGCACGGCCAGCAGCAGCAGCGCGGTGGCCACCAGCCCGCCGACCACGACGAGTGCCGCCAGCACCCACCAGTTCATCTCGAGCGGCGAATGCAGGTCTGGCGGCAACAGCATGCCGAGCACCACCGGCCCGATCACCGCCGCGACGGCCAGAACAACGAGGGCCGGAACGCTCAGCTCCGTCGCCCCGCCGTCTTTTCGCAGCGCGCGCAGGAGAATCCATGCGCCGAGCACGCAATAGAGCATCAGCGCAAGCGAGCGCTGGCCCGGGTGCGAAACACCGAACACCGCGATGAGCGCGCTCACCAGGATTGCGCTGAACGCCAGCATGTTGCGGAACTGTGCGCGCGCGATGCTCTGAAGCGGCGGTGGGGAGAAGATGAGATCGGGCATCCACGTGTAGAGCAGCTGGTCGATGCCGCTGACGGGCACGTCGTAGTGGAACGCGTTCTGACGCAGGGTCTCCGTGACGCCGCGCGCTTCGCGGGATTCGCCGGTCTGCGTGGGCGTCATGGCCGGCGCAAGCGAGCTCGGCTGCTCGCGGCCGAAGTAGAACCGCAGCTGCCAAAGAATCCACGTGACCAGTGTGAAGCCCGCGAACAGCGTGAGCACCGCCGCCACGAGCGCAGCCCAGCTGCCGGTCTGGGCGGGGTCGGTGATGCGGGTGCGGGCGATGAACAGGCTGGCGAAGCCGCTGGCGATCAGCAGCGCCGCGCCCGCCGCGAGAAACAGGTTCTCCACGCGGTGCGGGTTGGGCACATCGAAGCGCTGCGATTGAGGGTTGAATTCATAGCCCACTGTTCTTGTCTCCCGGGTGCGGCAGGGATGATAGCCTTTCGGGTCATGACCCCCGAAACACTCGAGAAGATCGAAACGAAGATCGCGTTCCTGGAGCGCGCCAACGCGGAATTGAGCGACGTCGTGTACGGCCAGAAGCGGGAGCTCGACGAGCTTCGGGCGCGCCTGGCAGGGCTGGCCGCGCGGCTGGATGCCGACCAGGGGCAGGAGCGGCCGTACACCCTCGAAGAAGAGAAGCCGCCCCACTATTGAGCCCCTTCCGGCGCCGCGTGCCCCGCGAAACTGTTATGCATTTTTCTGGCGCCGGCTGTATCTGTCATGCATAGCAGTTGAGCCGTAGACTTCCCGCCATGCGAATCGCGAAACCCATGTTGCTCATTACCACCCCCATCGGGCTGGGGTTCGGCATCCGTGAGGCCTTTCGTCTGGCCGGCGGCCTCGGGTTTCTCATGATCGCGCTCGTGTCGCTCATCGGCGTGGCCATGGCCACGGTGGTGGCCACCGTGCGGCGGGAGAAGCGCGAAGAAGAGGCTGCGCGGGCGCGCGAGACATTGGCCGGCGCCGACGTGACCCTCGTCGATGCAACGGACGCCGGGGGAGAATCGAAGTGAAGGTGCTCATCGCGGTTGGCCTGCTCATCATCGTCGTAAGCCTCGGGCAGGCGCTGTATGCCATGTCCAGCGGGCCGCGGAATTCGGCTCGCGTCGTGAAGGCGCTCACGGTGCGCATCTCGGTGTCGGTGGCGCTCTTCATCGCGCTGATGGTGGCGTGGCACTTCGGGCTGATCGAGCCACACGGGCTGGGTTAGTGCCCGGCGGCCGTTCGCCGTGCCTGGCAACGTGATGCGATCCACGCGGCGGCCGTGAAGCTCTACGAGGAACTGGCAAGCCACATCTGCGGGCTGATCAACGATGGCACGCTGTCGCCCGGCGAGCGGGTGCCGTCCGTTCGCGACATCGTTCGCGAGCGGCGCGTTAGCGCAGCCACTGCCATGCGCGCATATCAGCTGCTCGAAGCGCGCGGCCTCATCGAGACGCGCCCGCGCTCCGGCTACTTCGACAGATCCGCGCGAAGGCGTGGATCTGGGCGCGCTGGCGCAGGCGATCGACCGCCACGGCATCCGCGCCTGCTGGCTCATGACCACCTTCCAGAATCCGCTCGGCGCTACCATGCCCGAAGCGAAGAAGCGGGAGCTCGTACAGCTGCTCGAAAAGCACAGCGTGCCGCTCATCGAAGACGACGTGTACGCGGAGCTCTACTTCGGCGACGAGCGGCCGCGCCCGGCAAAGGCCTTCGAATCGAAGGGCGGCGTGCTCCACTGCGGGTCGTTCTCGAAGTGCCTCGCGCCCGGCTATCGGCTCGGCTGGGTCGCGGCCGGCCGGTTCGCGGCCGCCGTGCAGAAGCGCAAGATCGCCACGTCCATCTCCACGAGCCTGCCGATCCAGGACGGCATCTCGCTGTTCCTGAAGCAGGACGGGTACGACTCGCATCTTGCGAAGCTGCGCAAGACGCTCGGTGCACAGCAGGCCGCGCTGCTCGGCTCACTGCAGAAGCATTTTCCGAACGGCTACCGCGTTACGCGGCCCCATGGCGGCTATTTCGTCTGGGTGGAGTTGCCGCGCGGCGTGGATGCGCTCGAGCTGCATCGCCTCGCGCTGGACCAGGGCATCAGCGTCGACCCCGGCCCCATCTTTTCCCCGCGTCGCGAGTTTCGAAACTGCCTGCGTCTCAACTCCGGCCACCCGTGGACGCCCGAGCTGGACGGCGCCATCGCGAAGCTCGGCCAGCTCGTGCGCAGCTCGCCCCGCGGCGCCGCTCAGTAGCGCGCTGAAAAGAAACGCCGGCCCGCGGGGCGGCGGGGTCGCCTACAGCCCGAGCTCTTTTTCGAGCTCGGCCGCGGACTTCTTGTTGTTCGCCCTGGCCGCAGCCTGCTGTTCCTGCATCGCCTTGCGGGCGGCTGCGGCCTGCTTGCGCGCCTGGTCGATGGACGGCTGCATCTTCAGGTTCTTCAGCGTGACGGTCATGCGGCTCTTGTCGCGGCCGCTCTTCATGACGGTGTCCGTCTTCATCAGGATGCCGTCCTTCGTGAACCACATGAAGCCGCCGGCGCTGCCATCCTTCATTACGAGCTTGTCCTTCGCGGCGTACACCTTGCCTTCGAAG
Source organism: uncultured Gammaproteobacteria bacterium (assembly GCA_963837755.1). Classification (GTDB taxonomy): domain Bacteria; phylum Pseudomonadota; class Gammaproteobacteria; order Steroidobacterales; family Steroidobacteraceae; genus JADGHX01. The sequence continues at coordinate 1,294,659 of CAWIOP010000001.1, forward strand.
GTGCCGGCCTGGGTCTCCATGACGCGGTCCGCGGAATATTCCACGGTGGGCACGGGCAGGCCCGCGGCGTGAGAAGGCGACGCGACGGCAGTGAGCCTCGCGGCCGCGACAACGGCGGCAATGAGGGTGGGGGCAATGGCGAAGCGCGTGAACATGAAGGAGTCTCCCGGCAGCTGCTTTTCTGGGTGGCTCAACGAGTTGGGCGACGTCCGCACGGGGGGAGGGCGTCCGGCGCCCGACTCGGGGCCATACCAGCCATAGCGGGAAGCGCCCTAGAATCAGCTCATGTCATCGTCCGCCAAGCCGCACGCCCCGGCCTGCGACCGCAACCAGGGGCCCATCCTCGAGGTGCTCCTGCAGCACTTTCGTGATCGAAAACAGGTGCTTGAGGTAGGCAGCGGCACTGGCCAGCACGCCGTGCACTTCGGGGCGGCCATGCCCTGGCTCACGTGGCAGCCCGCGGATATGGCCGAAAGCCTGCCCGGCATTCGCCTGTGGCTCGAAGAAGCGGCACTGCCCAATGTGCTGCCGCCCATCGAGCTGGATGTGACGGGTGTGTGGCCGAAGGGCCCCTACGACGCCGTGTTCTCATCCAACACGCTCCACATCATGGGCTGGCCCGAAGTGCAGAAGCTATTCGCGGCGCTCGATGGCGTGATGGCGCGGGATGCCGTGCTGGCCGTCTACGGCCCCTTCAACTACGGCGGCAAGTTCACGAGCGACAGCAACGCGGCCTTCGATGCGTGGCTCAGACAGCGCTCCGCCGCGAGCGGCATCCGGGGCTTCGAAGCGGTGAACGAGCTTGCGAGCGCGATCGGCCTGGAGTTGATCGCCGACCGCGCCATGCCTGCCAACAACCGCGCGCTCGTCTGGAAGAGAAGCTGACCTCGCAAGCCGAAGTTTTCAGGCCGCTGGCGTTCAGCGAGCCCTTACGGCTGATGCTCGCCCGCGTAGCTCTTCTCGCCCGCGTCGATGCGAAGCGATGACAGCCGGTTCTGAAACGGCGGCAGCGGGCACGTGGCGAACTCGTTGAACGCGCACGGCGGGTTGTAAGCCTTGTTGAAGTTCAGGCGCACCAGGCCGTTCGTGGGCAGGGGCACGTACATGAAGCGGCCGGCGCCGTAGGTTTCCTTGCCGCTCGTGGCGTCGGCGAACATCACGAAGAGCTCGGTGTCCGCCGGGTCTTCGAGCACGGCGTCGAGGCGGTAGTCCTTGCCGTCTTTCGTGAACACCAGGGCGCCGGGGGCTTCCAGCTCTTCTTCCATGCCGAGAATGTTCACGATGCGCACGTGCTTGCGCGGCACGTAGGGCTCGAAGCGCGCGTTGAATACCCAACCATCTTCGATTGGAAAATATTCGAGGCCGCGAAAGCTCTTGCGGTGGACATTCTCGCTGTCGCGCACGCGCACGCCGAGCTTGCCGGCGCGCTCGATGACAAAGAACGTGACGGAGCCGCTCTTCAGCAGCGTGGGCTTGCCGGTGGTGTCGGCCGCCAGATCGATCTCGCTGACGGGCTCGCCATCGTGCGTAACGCCGGCGCCCTTGCGCGCAACGAAGCGCACCTCGTCGCCGTTCACCACGAACGAGCCGGCCTCGTTCGCGAGCGACTGGTTGTCGAGCGGGAGCGCGTTGGATTTCGCGCGGCCGAAAGTGTTCTCGCCGGGCTTGATCCAGTAGAGGCCGGCGAGCGTGAGCCAGCCGGTCTCGCTGGTGAGCGACGCGAGGCGCCGGGTCTTCCACTGTTCCACCAGCTGGCGCTCCTGCGCGAGGTCGGCGCTGCTGAGGCCACGCGACGGGTTCTGCGCCGCGGCGAGCGAGGCCATGCCGAGTGCGGCAGCGACGCCCGCTGTCCAGGCCGCGTTCTTCAATCGTGTCATGTCGCATGCTCCGCAGGTGGTGGTCGCGCGTGCCGGCCTCGGGGGACGGTTTGACCCGGCGCGACGTGTGAAAACTACTGCCGCGCCAATCTTTCCGCGACCCTCAGTGGACGAGGCTCGCCAGTCTTTTCCGTTATGTACGGGTTCCTGGCCGGTATGGCGGACCGCGGTTGCGGTCATCGCGCCTTTCGGCGCTCGCCGGAGCCCGGTGACTCGCGTAGCTTTCCGCGACGCCATGAAACCCCTCACCCTCATCCGGCACCCCGCCGCGCTGGCCACCGCGCTGCTCGCCCTTGCCGTGGCGTTCTGCACGGCCGCCGAGGCCCATGGCATTGGCGGCAAGGACGCGGAATTCGTCGCCCGCAACAGCGGCGTGCAGGTGTTCCCGTTCCTGTACCTGGGCGCCAAGCACATGGTCACGGGCTACGATCATCTGCTCTTCATCCTGGGCGTCATCTTCTTTCTCTATCGCCTCAGCCACGTGGCGCTGTACGTCACGCTGTTCAGCATCGGCCACAGCATCACGCTGCTCGCGGGAGTGCTCGGCGGGCTGCACGTGAATGCCTACCTCGTCGACGCGATCATCGGCCTCTCCGTGGTCTACAAGGCTTTCGACAACCTCGGCGGCTTCCAGACGGTGTTCGGCATGCAGCCGAACGCGAAGGTGGCGGTGCTGGGCTTCGGGCTGGTGCATGGCTTCGGCCTTGCCACGAAGCTGCAGGACCTGAGCCCGTCGAAGGACGGGCTCGTCGCGAACATGGTGTCGTTCAACGTGGGCGTGGAGGGCGGCCAGCTCATCGCGCTCACCTTCATGCTGGCGTTGATCCTGGCGTGGCGAAAGTCGGCGGGCTTCGGGCGCCACGCGGCGCTCGCCAACGCGCTCATCCTGTGCGCGGGCTTCGTGCTGGTGGAGTACCAGCTCGCGGGATACTTCTTCGAATCCGCTGCCCTCGAAAGGAACGGCTGAGATGTCTGTCGTCGAACAATCCTCTCTGCACGTACCGAAGCCGCGTTTGTTCGCGATGGTGGTCGCAGCGCTCGTCGTCGCCAGCATCATCGTGGTGTGCTTCGTGCTGCCGGCGGAATACCGCGTGGATCCCACGGGCATCGGGCAAGCCACGGGAGTCATTCGCCTCGCGGGCCCGAAGCAGCTCACCGCCAGCGATGCGCAGGCACCGCCGGATGCGGTGGGCGCAACGGGCACGGCCGTTCGTTATTACGACGCGGGCTATCGCTCGGACTTCGTCGACATTCCGCTGGCATCCGGCGACGCCGGGCGTGACGGCGCTGAGCTCGAATACAAAGTGCACATGAAGGCGGGCGCCACGCTCGCGTACTCGTGGACGGTCTCCGGCATCGAGAGCCCGGAAGAGCTCTACTACGACTTCCACGGCGAAGCGCCGGCGCAAGAGCAGGGCGCGGAAGCCACGGTGGTGGAATATCGCCAGGCGACCGGCTCTCAATCGCACGGCACCCTCGTCGCGCCGTTCGATGGCGTGTTCGGCTGGTATCTGCAGAACCAGTCCGTGAAGCCCGTGGTCGTGCGCCTGAAGGTCAGCGGCTTCTATGACCTCGTGCCTGCCGGCGAATACGGCAACGACGCCGGCATCGAAGCGAACAAGGCGATTCCGTAGGCGCTTGTTGCGCTGGCTCCTAGCCCCGCACCTTGATCTTTTGGCGCTCGGGCGGCGGATTGGGTGTCGTGCCGGCCGCATTCGTCGGCGCCGCGGGGCGTACTCGCGTCGAAGGCAAGCCTTGCGCGCGCCGTTCGTGGCGCAGCGACACCGCGCGAATCAGCAGCGCAGCGCCCATCCACAGCAACACCACAGACACCGGCACTACGATAACGAGCGGCCAGAACACGCCGAGCACGACGATGGCGAGTAGCAGAACGCCGGCGACGCCGACGAGGCGCGAATCCGTGCGAGCGAGCACGCGTTGCTCGGAAAGTGCCGCGCTGACCGCGCGCCCGATGCGCAGTGCGCCTGCCGCCGCGCGTGAAGCACTGCCGCCCGGCGCGCTCGTGCCGATCAATTCGCGGTTCCACCCGGCCGGCAGCCTTGGCCGCCGCCGTCGCGGCTCCAACACGATCTCTGTCGCGTTCTCGAGATCCGCCAGATACATGTCTTCCATCTCGGCGGCGAACGCTTCGTTCTCCACCACGGCATCCAGCTCGTAGTTGCCGATCCAGCTCGCGACATTGAGGTTGCTCGAGCCCACGCGCGCCCAGCTCCCGTCGGCCACCGCGGTCTTCGCGTGCAACATCGGCCCTTTCCACTCGAACACACGGATGCCCGCCTCGAGCAACGGCCGGAACCCCGCCTGCGACAACGGCCTCAGTATCCGAATGTCGCTCGCGCCCGGCACGAGCAACCGAACGTCCACGCCGTCGCGCGCGGCGGCGCGAAGCGCCTGCACGTATGGCGCAACGCCGGCGAAGTAAGCATCGGTGAGCCACAGCGTGTGGCGAGCCGCCGCCGCGATGAGCTGGTCGACCCTGAAGATGCCCGTGGTGCCCGGCTCGTTCGCGACGATGCGCAACGACACATCCCCGCGATTCCGCGATCGCGTCGCGTGGCACCAGCTCTTCCGGTGAGAGCGGCTCACCGATCGCATTCCACACATGCGAGAAGGCACGCTCGATGTCGCACAATGCGGGGCCCTGAATCTCGATGCCGGTGTCGCGCCAGGGATCGACGCCGCGCTCCGCGTCACCCACCCAGGCGTCACCCACGCACAGCCCGGTGATGAACCCGATGCGGCTATCCACCGCGAGCACCTTGCGGTGATCGCGATGAAGAACGTCGAGCGGGCTTGCGAACTTCAGGGGATTGAACGTGCGCACCTCCACGCCCGCATCGTCGAGCGTGCGCCAGAACCGGCGTGAGGTCTTGCGCAGCGATCCCAGCCAGTCATGCACGAAACACACGCGGACGCCCGCGCGGGCCCGCTCCGCGAGCGCGGCCGCGAACTCGCGCCCGATGCGGTCATCGCAGACGAAATAGTTCTCGAAGTAGATCTTCGCGCGTGCCGAATGAATGGCTTCGAGCCACGCTGGGTAATTCTCCGCGGCGTTTTTCAGCAGCCGGACGCGGTTGCCATTGACCAGCGGGGCGCCCGCCGCGCGCGTGAACGCCCGATCCAGCAGCGCGCCTTCGCGCGCGGACGCATAACCCAGCCCCGCACTCTCTCTCGATGCCACAGACGCGCACCCTCTCGCAGGCCGAGGAGTCTACACGGATGCGGCGACCGTCCTGTTTCCGTGACACCGCCGCGCGGGTGGTCATTGCGCGGCCATCCCGCTAGCATCAGTGGCGCGAAAAGGACATCGGTTGCGCCCGAGCAAGAATCAGAAGCAGCCGACAATATGCACACCCATCCGTAGTCCCGGAGGAGTCGCTGACATGAAGATGCATGCCCATGGCACGAGCCAACGTGTGATTTCACCGCGCTCGAGTCCGCGAGCGGCCAATCGTGCGCTGCTTGCAGCGTTGGCCGTGAGCCTCGTTACATCACTTGCCGCGTGTAAGAAGGCAGCCGAGCCCACGCCGACGCCGGAGCCTCAGGCCCCGCAGACGGAAGTGACGCAGTCCGATGCCGGCACCACGACCACGTTCGCGCCACCGGCGGCCGAGCCGCAGGCGCCCGCTAACGCAGCTCAATGACGAAGCGGTCGGCCGGCGTCGCTGCGTCGGCGCGCTGTGGGATGAGTTCCACGGCATAGCGCCCGGGTGCAAGCCGGGCGCTGTCGACCCAGGCCGTTACGAGCCCGTCTGCGCCCGGGCTCAACTCGTCGGCTTCGCCAACGAGATCTGAATCGCCACTCGTGCCGAGCCGCACGAGCGACACGCTATAAGGCGCGCCTGCGGCCCCGGCAGTGGGCAGCATCTGCAGCTCGAGCGCACTGCGGGCGGCCGGAATTGGAATCTGCGGCGCGGCGTCTGCGCCGCGCATGCGCACCAGCAGGTATTTGCCACCGAGCGGAATTGGCAGCTTCGACTCGGCGACGAGCTCTTCCAGGCGCGAAGCAACCGGTACCGTGGCCGGTGACCCGAACCACGCCCACGCGCCAATCAGGGCCATGGCCACGGCAGCCGCAATGCTGAGCGGCAAGGCCCATCGCCAGCGGCGCGCGCGCATGAGCGCGTCGAGCTGTTGCCGGTCGCGCAGCGTGGCGAGTCCTTCCTTCAGCCTCAGCGCGTACTCGATCTCCCGCACCATGCCGGGGTGCCCGGTGTAGTACGCCTCGAATGCCTCGGCCTCGGCGGGCGTGAGCTGGTCGGCGAGGTACCTCGCCACGATGTGTTCCGCTTCGATCTGCTTGCGATCCATGGCCTCAAGCCCCTAACAGCGCCAGTCCGATGGCCAGAAAGTCCGACTTGCCGAAGCCACGGCGTTCCAGCAGCTCCCGGAACCGCCCGCGCGCGCGGAAGATCACCCGGTTGAACTGCAGGTCGGTGAGCGCCAGCGACCGGCAAAGAGCGCCCCTATCTTCTTCCTGTAAGTAGAAGCGGATTAGCACCTCCCTATCCCGCGGGCTGGACATCTCTTTCAGCAGCTGGGCCACGACCGAGCCCCATTGGCTACCCTCGATGGCCCGGCTGGGGCGGGCTTCCCCTTCGGCGTCCATGAGCTCCGGCAGGGGGGCGGGGCCGGAGACGGGGGATTTGTCCTTGCGGCGGTGGTTGCGGAGGTGGTTGAGGGCCACGCGGTAGACGTAGCCGTCGAGCTGGCCGCGATGCTCGATCTCGCCGGCCTCGAGTTTCCGCAGGGCGGTGACGATGGCGTCCTGAAGCAGGTCGGCCGCCAGCTCCGCGTCATGGGTGACGCGGGTGAGCTGCGCCTTCAGCCCGGACATGTCGCGAAGGAGCATCTCGTGCGCTCCGTCGTCGCCGGAGCGCGTATTGGTTAGGGGTCCGTCACGCTCCGCCAATGCAATACAACCTACTCCCTGCCCACGCTTCGCGGGCGCGGTGAGTATACGGGGCCGGCGGGCGCACCTCTATTGGTGCATCAGGATGGCAGCATTGCAATGGCCAACGCTCGGCCAATGCTCGAGCGTGGCCTCGTATACTCAACCGCCGCGTGAGATGTATCGATCTCGCACAGGGGGAGCAAGGTCGCTTGGCAGGTTGCACACGGATCGGTTGGTGTATTGCCGCCGCGCTGCTCGCGGCGGGGCAGGCCCTGCCCGTGCTGGCCGCGGGCTCCGCGCCGCTGGCCCGCACACGGTGCATGGAGTCGCACGACCTCCCGTTCCGGTTGCTCGATCGTACGATCACCCTCGGCGGCAGCGCCGAAACCCGCATCGATCTGCCCGGCACCGGCCGCGCCGACACCCTCGTATACGCCATGGAGCGCGGCGTCGACGTCGAGGTGGAAGTGCGGGACAGCAGCGGCGCCTCGCTTTTAATGACCGACAACCCTGTGTCACGCACGGGGGTGCAACGTGCCTGGTTGCCCGCGACGGGCCGTGTGCCGTCGCTGCTCGTGGTGCGCGGGCGCGAACACCCCGGGGTCACGGGTTCGGTGCGGCTGCTCGCCGTGACGGTGGGCGAGGCCCGCAATACCTCTTCATGCGCTTCGCTGGAGAAAGCGCTCGCCAGCGCCGACGCCATTTACGCCTCGGCGCGAGCCGGTATGAAAGGCTCGGACGCGACGCCCGCAGCAAGTCCGCGAGCCGCGCTCGAATCCGCCAGCGCGCTCTATGAGAAAGCCGTGGCGTCGCTGGGCAGCGCAGGCCGGCTCGCGGAGCGGGGCGACGTGGAGCTGGCGCTCGCCGCGCTCAACTACTACGACCTGCAGGAATGGGCCCGGAGCGCGAAGTGGGCGCAACAGGCGGCCAGCACCCTTCAACAGGCGGCCAGCCCTTATCCGCGCGCGCGTGCGCAGGCCATTCTCGCGGCGGCCTGGCTCGAGATCGCCACGAAGTCGTCCTCGTCCGGACAGAGCTCGGCGACGCCGCCGGATTCACGCTCCCAGCTGGAACGTGCGCGCACGCTGCTCATGCAGCTGGAGCGCTTTCATGCGTCACGCCACGAGCACTACGACCGCGCGCTGCAGATCAACAACATCGGCCTCGCTTATTTCTACGAAGCGCGGTTCGAGCCCGCCATCGAGCACTTCACCAAGGCACACACGCAGTTCGAGCAGCTGCGGGAGACGCAGCGCGTGGCGGTTGCACTTCAGAACATCGCATTGTGCGAGTGGGGCCTCGGGCGCCTCACCGCGGCACTGCCGCGCTTCGAGCACGCGCTGAGCCTGATGAACCCGCAGCCGTATCCCGACCTTTACCTCGCCACCCTCTATAGCAGCGCGCTTGCGCATTACGCCGCGGGCCGCTTCGACGAATCGCTGCGCCTTCACGGGCAGGCGCTCGATGTGGCCACGGGCCTGCAGCTGGATCGCGCCCGTGCGCGCAGCTACTACGGCATGGGCGTTACGTACTACGCCATCGGAGACCGCGATCTCGCCGTGCGCTTTCTGCACAGCGCGCTGGAGATTCTCACCGCCGATGTGGATGCGCGCGGCCGCGTGGCCGCGTTGCGCGCGCTCGCGGTCATCGAGCACGAGATGGGCCAGTTCGCGCAGGCGTCTGCGCACAACTCCGAGGCGCTTCGGCTGGCCACGGCGCCCTCCGCGCGGTCCAGAATCCTTTTGCGTCTGGCGGCGGACTCAGCCGCGCAGGGCGAGTCCGCTACCGCGCTCGGCATGCTGAACCCGCTCGTCGCGTTCGCGCCGAACGGTGACGCACTCGTGCAGGCGTTGGCGCGTGCGCAACGGGGCAAGCTGTATCGGGCCGCAGGCGATCTCGACGCAGCGCGGCGCGACGTGGAATCGGCCATCGCCACATTGCGGTCGTTCGAAGCCGTCACGGACGAGTTCGACGCACGCGTGGAGCTGGCCCGCATCGAGCACGACGCGGGCCATGAAGAGAAAGCGTTGAGCGCGCTCACTCGCGCCCTGAGCCTCACTGGGGAAATCACTGCACAGACGGCGAACCCGGAATACCGTGCGTCGATCGCGCAGTCGGTGCGCCCGGCGCTCGACCTGAAGATCGACTTGCTCTGGGCCCGGTACGAGCGGCTGGACGCAGCCAGGAACCCCGCCGCGGCGCGCGCCGTGGCGTTGGAAAGCCTGCGCACGGCGGATGATTCGCGCGCCCTCGCATTCGACCAGCTGCGAGCGCAACGGCTCGACAGCGCCACCGACCCGAAGCTCGCGGTACTTCGGCGCGCTGTCACGACGATGTACCGTGACATCGCGGAGCGGCGCTTCCAGCTTTCCACGCGAGAAGATCGCACTGGTGCAAACGACGCCATGGCGAGGTCGCTGCGTGAAGACATCGCGCGCCTGCGTGCGCAGCTGGGCGTGGCGAATGCAGAGCTGGCCGCGCGTGCCGCGCCTCGTGCAGGTCAGGGCGCCGGTGCGCGCAGCGAAGGCATTGGCAGTGCGCTGGCCGCGCCCGCCGAGCGAGCTTTCATTGAATACTGGGTGGGCGCCAGCAACACCTACGCGTGGGCCATCTCGCGGGGGCAGTTGAGCTGGCTGCGGCTCGCGCCGAGCGAGCAGGTGGAGCGCGTCGCGCGCGGCGTGCATGAAGCCATGCGCTCATACGCCAGAACCCCCGTTCGCGATAGACAGGATCAATTGGAGGAGCTGTACCGCGTCACCTTCGCGCCGTTGAAGGCGCAGCTCGCCGGTGCCATCGAGCTCACCATCGTTCCGGACGGGCCGCTGCACTACGTGCCGTTCGCCACGCTGCGCGACGCTTCGTCGAGCGGCAAGCCTTACCTCGTGCAGCGCTTCGGCATCGCGTTCGCGCCGGCGTTACGTCTCATTTCGCCGCGGTCCGCACCGCGCCCCGCCGCGTGGCTGCGATCTCGCATGCTGCTGGTGGCAGACCCGGTCTACGGCGCGGATGACCCGCGCCTGCAGCGAACGGTTCGCACGCGCACAAACAACACGGACCGGCTGAACGAAATTCTGCGCATGCGCGCCGGCGTGGACCCCGCGACGCTCGAGCGGCTCTTGTCGAGCGCCCGCGAGTCCGAGCGCATTCGCGCGTTGCCCGGCCTGGGCCGCGTGGACCGGCTCGAAGGCTTCGATGCGACGCGGGCGAACGTGCTGGCGCAGGATTTCGCCGCGTACCGCTTCATCCACATCGCCTCGCACGGAATCATCGATTCGGAGATCCCGCAACTGTCCGCGCTGATCCTGGGCGCGTGGGATCGCAACGGCCGCGTGACGGACCAGTACGTGCGCGCGGGCGACCTCCTGAACCGCACCTTCGACGCCGAAGTCGTCGTGTTGAGCGCATGCGACACGGCGCTCGGCCGCGCGTTCGCCGGTGAAGGGCTCATCGGCTTGCGCTATGCCGCGCTGGCGCGCGGGGCGCGTTCGGTCGTGGGCTCGTTGTGGCCCGTCTCGGATGCGATTGCCGCGGACCTCATGACCGATATGTATCGATACATCACTGCGGACGGGCAGCGCGTGGAAATGGCGCTGAGCGCCGCAATACGCACGACGCTGGCGCGAACGCCAGCGCTCGATCCCGCCCTCTGGGGGCCTTTCGCGGTGTATGTCGCCAACGATTGAGGCGATGACTACAAGAAACCTTGCTCACGAAGGACTACAAGATGGACGTCTCCAACTGGCTCGCCACTCCTCAGATAGACATCGACTTCAGGGAGAACTACGGAACGAAGTTGCTGGTGGGCCCACCGGGTGGCAAGCCGCGCTTCACGCTCGAGCCCAAATACCTGTGCAACCCCTTTGGTGAAGACCAGGTGGTGCAGTTCCGCCTGAGATACCCGAGCGGTTGCATGCTTCACAACTGGGCGGATTCGCTGCTCACGCCACTGGGCAGCGAGCCCGTGCCGCCGCTGCCGAAGAAGCTGCCGCCGTGGAGCCCCGAAAAGGAGCCGGAGTACGCCGCCGGCCTCGACTCGCTCATCGCGGCGCTGTATCGAACGGATACCCCGCTCGAGCGTCTCGAAGCCTACCTGCCGCTCTTCATCGAGCAGAGCCCGGAGAGCAAGCGCCAGCCCACCATCGACCGCGTGCGCATGGTGTATCTGGAAAACGCCGTCGAGGCCGAGAACCCGAACCTCGTGCTCGTGGTGTTCTCCTATTTCAGTGGGTATCAGATTCCGCCAGAACGGCGCCGGCAGCGGCCCGCCGAAGCAGACGAATTGAGCCCCATTGCCGGCAAGCGCGTCGGTCGGGCGCTGTGCATCGGAGTGGAAGCCGAGGCCGACGCCCGCACGTTCGCCACCATCGCGCAGCAGAGAGGCTTCGTCCCGCCTGCGCTCCTGCTCGGCGAGCGCGCTACGCGCGCGGCCGTGCGCTCGAAGCTCGACGAGATGGCTGCCGTGAGCGAGCCGGGCGACCTGTTCCTGCTCACGTTCTCGGGGCACGGCGGGCGCACGAAGCTGCCGGTTCGCAGTGGCGCGCCGGAGCCGGTGGGTCTCTGGCAGCTCTACGACGGGTCGCTGCACGATGAGCAGCTCAAGTCCGACCTCGGCCGCTTCCGGCCGGGCGTGCGCGTGCTCGTGCTGTCCGATAACTGCAGTGGCGGCATTCCATCGCTGCGGGCAAGCCAGCTCACGGAGTCGCTTTCCGCGTCGGTGCTGGTGCTGGCGGCGTGCCAGAACGATCAGTACGCGGATGGCACCGGGCTGCCGGGCCATTTTGCGCACGTGCTCAGCTGCACCTTGAACGGCGGCACGTTCGATGGCGCGTACCCGCAGTTTCATCAAGCCCTCTGCGGCCGCATGCCGGCCTACCAGAAGCCGGGCTACTACCGGGTTGGCGTGCCCGACGCCACGTTCGAGGCGCAGCGGCCGTTCACCATCTGAAGCGCCGCGCGCTCAGTCCCGGCGGCGCGCTCAATTCCGGATGAGCGCGCGCGTCTGCTCCGCCCAGAACACCGCATCCACATACGCGGCGCGGATCACATTCTGCGGCAGGCCGCAGAAGCTCACTTCCTTCCACCGGCCGCGCTCGTACGCGCGCACGCAGTGAAGCGCGGCGCCCAGCTCGCCTTCTTCCGTGACGAGCGCGCTCACGATGGCGGGCGCGAGCGGCAATTCGTCCACCAGCTGCCTGATCGGCACGCCGGTGAGCACGTTGAGCATGGAGAAGAGGCCGGTGATGAAGAACGGCCCGCTGTCCGGCGTGCCGATGAGCCTGCCCAGCCGCTCGCACATGCGGGCGCGGGCCATTGCCACCACGATGAGGTTCGGCGGGCGATCGTCGAACCCCTGCAGCGCCACGAGTGAGCACAGCTGGCGCAGCGGGTCGAGGCCGAGAATGACGATAGCCTGGCGGATCGAATCCACCTTGCGCGGCAGGCTGTAGAAGCTCGAATTGATGCAGCGGAGCACCCGGTAGGACATCGACATGTCCTGCGAGAGCAGCTGCTCGATCTCGTCGATGGACGAGTCGGACTTGCTCAGCTCCGTGAGAAGCCGCAGCACGCCGATCTTGCTCGACGGCACGCGCACGGCCCGGAAGGTTTCCGGGTGCTGCAGGAAGCCGCCCTGGAACGCGTCGAAGCCGAGCTCCATGCAGCGCTCGAACTGCTCGACGGTCTCCACGTCTTCCGCGATCAGCGTGAGGCCGCGGCCCTTGAGCTCGCGCACGGTGTGGGCGAGGTCGTCCTGCTGCTCGCGTGACAGCGCCACCTTCACGATGTCCGCCACGTCGAGCAGTGCGCGATCGCTCTGGCGCGAGGAGAAGTCGCCGATGGCGACTCGGTGGCCGCCGGCCCGCAGCGCGCGCAAGGCGTCGATCACGTCCTGCGTGGCGGGAATATCGTCGAGCACCTGGACCACGACGCGGTCCGCCTGCACCGGCAACAGCTCGCCGCCGCCCGTGAGCAGCTCGCGCGGAAAATGGATGTGCACGGGCAGGCCACCCGCCAGCCGATCCAGGCCGATCTCCAGCGCGGCATTCGCTATCACTCGCAGCGTGGCGCGTCGGGAGTCCGTGACCATCGCATTCAGCGCCGAGGTGGATTCGCGGTAGAGCAGCTCGTAGGCCACCACCGTCATCGCCGGGTCGTACACCGGCTGGCGGGCCACCATGGCGAGCGCGTCGGCGGCCCCTTTGGTCTGCCCCGCGGGCCGCCCGCCCGGCTCGTTGCTCTTGTCCGCAGTCATGACTCTTCCTTCGGCATTGGAGCGCCGAACTTAGTTGAATCAGGAGGTTGGGGCGGTGGCAGGCGTCGCATTCCCGCCAATGCGCTTTTTTTCGGGGGGTGATCTGTGCCTCACCTGCACCTTGCCCGGCTGAAGGCCCCTGCGGGGCACACTATGTTCAGGTGGGATTGCGCTTCGATCGCTTCGGCCGAAGGCCGGCGAGCTTGCGCAGCGCCTCGTTGACGGACTTCGAATCGGGAAAGCGGGCCGCGACATCGGCATCGAGAACGACGACGTTCGATCCTGTGGCGATTCGCGCGATGTACTTGCCGCGCACGCCCTTCGAGAAATCGTACTCGGCGCGCATTTCGGGTGACTCAGGCTTCTTCTTCATAGTCCCACCGCTCGCGTCTAGTGGCGGGTCTGGAGCTCACGATGCGAATGCGGTAACCGATATCCGTGTGTGACACCACCAACAACCTAGGCCCCGCAGGATGCGGTCTTGCGGCCGGTGCCCGCCAAGGCCCTCTGCGAGCGAGCCGCCGCCTGCGAACGCGCTTCTCAGTCCGGTCATAGCCACGCCGTCGCGACCGCCGAGCGTGGCCAGCAGCACTTCGTTCGCAATGATGTCGAGCTTCTGCTGCTGCTCACCCTGCACGTTCTGCGCGCCGGCGGCGCCCAGGACATTCTCCAGCCGCGCGCGGCGAACCTTCGCGGCGATGATTTTCGAGGAGATCGACAGGGCCGAGAGAATCCACGACAGCGTGCCGGTGGCCTCAGGAAAACTCGCCTGCTGCCGCAGGATGTGCGCCTGAAGCGAGACGATGGGGCCGATGGTGGGCGTGGGGATGACGGCGGAGCTCGCGGACATGATCGGGTGCTTTCGTATTTGAATCTGGATAGGGCGCGCCAGCCAAAAGCGTAACGTTGCCCGCGAGTGATTTACGCGCGCCGCGTCTCGGTTTCGAGGCGCTCGCTGTGCTCCATCCACTTCGCCTCCACCTGCTCCACCTCGCGGGTGAGGCGGCCCTGTTGTTCCGTGAGCTTGCGCAGCCGGTCTTTGGCGGATTCGGCGTAGAGGTCCGGCGATTCGAGCTGGGCCTGCAGCTGCGCCTGCTGCTTCGCCAGGCGCTCCAGCTCCTTCTCGCATTGCTCGACGGCCGCGCGAAGTGGTGTGAGGCGGTTGCGGCGCTCGGCTTCTTCGCGCTTGCGCTGTTTACGCTCTTCGGCGGTCTGCGGCCTATCAGTTCCGCGCGCGGCGGCGGCCTCCCCATCGAGGGATGTCGGCCGTGAGGTGAGCGCAGCCGCTTTCGCCGCCGCGGCAGACGAAGCGCTCTGCGTCTCCGCAAGCCACTTCGCGTAGTCGTCGAGATCGCCGTCGAAGGGTTCGGCGCGGCCGTCATGAACCACGTAGAGCTCATTGGCCACCGTGCGCAGCAGGTGGCGATCGTGCGAAACCAGCACGACCGCGCCGTCGTATTCCTGCAGGGCCACGGTGAGCGCCTGGCGCATCTCCAGGTCCAGATGGTTCGTCGGCTCGTCCAGCAGCATGAGGTTCGGCCGCAGATAGGCAACCAGCGCGAGCACGAGGCGGGCTTTCTCTCCGCCCGAGAACGGCGCAATGGGCTCGAACACTCGATCGCCGCGAAAGCCAAAGCTGCCGAGGTAGTCCCGCAGCTCCTGCTCCGTTGCGCGCGTGGCGCGCGGCGCGCCGAAGCGCTTCAGGTTAATGAGCGGGGAGTCGTTGGTGGACAGCTGCTCCAGCTGGTGCTGGGCGAAGTAGCCAATGCGCAGGTCGCGCGCTTCGGTGCGCGTGCCGGACATTGGCGTCAGCTCGCCCGCGAGCATCTTCATGTAGCGTCGACTTGCCCGCGCCGTTGCGGCCGAGTAGCCCGATGCGGTCGCCCGGTGAAAGGGTGAGCGAGATGTTCTTCAGGATGACGCGCCCGCCGTAGCCCGCCGACTGCTTCTCGATGGCGAGCAGCGGCTCGCGGCAGCTTGTCTGGCGGCGCGAACGAAAAAGTCGAACGGCGAGTCCACATGGGCCGGCGCGATGCGCTGCATGCGCTCCAGCGCCTTGAGGCGACTCTGCGCCTGGCGCGCCTTGGTCGCCTGCGCGCGGAAGCGCTCGACGAAGGACTCCATGTGCTTGATCTCGCGCTGCTGGCGCACGAACATGCGCCGATTGCTCGGCGAGCTCCGCCGCGCGCTGCTCTTCGAACTGCGAGTAGTTGCCGCGATAGCGCGCGCGCCTTGCCGTGCTCGATGTTCACGACGCGATCGATCACGCGGTCGAGAAACTCGCGATCGTGCGCGATGAGCAGCAGCGTGCCGGGATAGTCACGCAGCCAGTTCTCCAGCCAGAGGATGGCGTCGAGGTCGAGGTGGTTCGTGGGCTCGTCGAGCAGCAGCAGGTCGGAGCGGCACATGAGCGCCTTGCGCCACGTTCAGGCGCACGCGCCAGCCGCCGGAGAACTCGCGCACCGCGCGCGTCCTCGTCTTCCGGGGAAAAGCCGAGGCCGTGCATGAGGCGGTCCGGCGCGGCTGCGCGCGTCGTACCCGCCGGCGGCCGGCGTAGTTGCGCGTAGAGCTCGCCGAGCTTCTCGCCTTCGTCGCTCGCTTCGGCGGCGGCGATTTCGCGCTCGATGCGCGCGCAGCTCGCGCATCACCGTCGAGCACGAACTCGATGGCGTGGCTGGTCGGTGGCGTCGAGCTCCTGCGAGACGTGCGCGATCTCGAGGTTGCGCCGGCATCTCGAACGTGCCGGCGTCGGGCTGCAGCTCGCCGCGCACGAGCGACAGGAGGCTCGACTTGCCGCTGCCGTTCTCTCCGGTAATACCGACCTTTTCGCCGCGGAACAGCCCGAACGTGGCGCCGGAAAAGAGCAGCCGCGGGCCGCGGCGGATGGCAACGTCGGAGAAATTGAGCATGAGGGTGCGGGCGCGCCGGGGCTGCTGGGAAACGGGGGCGCAGAGGCTATAGCGGCCGGGTGGCGCGGGCAAGTACGGGTGTATGTGTCCTGCGCGGGCAGCACGCCGCGTTCGAGCGCTTCGAGAATTCCAGTGGTGGTGGGGATGCCGCCCCCGCGGCTGCGGGCGGGCGCGCGATTACTCCGCGGCGCGCGCGCCGTCCACGCGGAAGCGCAGGCTCGCGAGTTGTTCCTGCGGCAGCTGGCCGATGCCGGCATCCACCGCTACGCGTTCGCCTGCGCCGAGCGCTTGCCCGATGCGCACGATCGAGCCGGAACGCACGACCCGGCCTGCCGTATCCACCAGCACCGGCGTCACGCGGATATCGCTCAGCCTGATCGGCGCGCGGTTTTGAACGATGAGCAGCACGCGCCCGCTCGAATCCAGTTGCCCATCTGTTGCCACATAGTTGCCCGGATTCTGTGGCAGGTCGAGCCGCACCAGCTCGCCGGCGGCCGCCTGGCCCACTTCGCTCTGCGAGCTCGCGGCGGCCTGGTAGTACCGCACGGCCTTCTGCGTGTCGCCGCGCCCTTTGGCGAGCTCACCCAGGTAATACGCTGCGGGTGCCGTGGGCAGCAGCCTGGCGCTCTGCGTGAACAACTCTTCCGCCTTCGTTTTGTTGCCCGCGCGGTACTGCGCGACGCCCGCGCCGAGGTATGAGCCGAAGTAGTCCGGGTCGAGCTGAATGGCCTTCTCGTAGTAACCCATGGCCTTCTTCTCGTCTTTCTCCGCGAGCGCGATCTCGCCCAGCGTCTGCTGGAAGCGGCCTTCCTTCGGCAGTGCCGCCGCGGCTTCGCCCGCCAGCTGCCGCGCCTGCGCGTAATCCTTCTTGCGTGCGGCGGCGATCGCCTCGTCGTGCTTGTCGTAGGCGGGCTTCATCTCCAGCAACGGCTTCACGCGCGCGGCAAACTTCGCATCGCCCTGCTCACCGCCCCGGCCCAGCGTTTCGGCCGTGACCTTGTTCTTGTCCACACGCTCCTGCGAAGGCGGGTGGGATGCGAACAACCCCTCGATGAAACTCTGGGGCTTCGCGCCGCTTTCGCTTGCGAGCCGCACGAACGCCTCCTGCAGCATGACGCCGGCCCACGGGTCGTAGCCCACGCGCTTCATGTACTTCATGCCGTACTCGTCGGCTTCGAGCTCCTGGTCACGGCCGTATTTCGTCTGCACGAGCTGCGCGCCGAGGCCCGCGCCCTGAATGATGAGCCCGGCCACATTCTGGTCTGCGCCGCCAACCGCGGCGCCAATGGTGGCCACGGCGACGCCCGCCTGCAGCAGCGTGCCGCGCTCCTGCGCCTTTGCGCCGTGGCGTGCGGCCGCATGCACGATCTCATGGCCCAGCACGGCGGCGAGCTCCGCCTCGCTGCGCAGCTCGGTGCAGCAGGCCGCGGTTCACGGCGATCTTGCCGCCGGGCAGTGCCCATGCGTTGGGCACCGAGCTGTTGAGCACGACGAACTCGTACGGCAGCTTGCGATCCGCGACGGCCGCGAGCTTCTGCCCGACTTCGTTCACATAGGTCGGTGAGCTCCGGCAGCATCTTGAAGTCGCCGCCTTCGCTCTGGCGCGTGGGCGCGTACTGCTGCTCGCCAATCTGCAGCTCCTGCGCTTCGGAGACGAACTGGATTTCGCGCTTGCCGGTGACCGGGTTCACGCCGCAGGCGGTGAGCGCCAGGAATGTCAGCGCGCCGAGGAGGAATCGGGATGTCTTGAAGGTCATGGGCACGCCCTCCACCGGAAAGGCGCACATGATGCCCCGGAACGATCTACCGCGCGACGTCCGGGACGGGGTCCGTCTCACCCGCGCTGCGCGCCACCACTGTGGTCACAGCAACATCCGCGGTCACGTTGCCGACAGTGCGGAAGATGTCCGGTACCACTTCCACCGCAACGATCAGCGGCAGCAGCTCCATGGGCACGCCCATGCCCAGCGAGATGGGCACCGTGGTGTTGAAGAGCGAGAACTGGCTCGGCAGGCCCACCACGCTGAAGCTGGTGAGCACGCTGAGCGCCACGCCGATCGCCAGCCGCGTGAAGTCCAGCTCCACGCCGCTCACGTGCGCGGTGAAGATGACGATGCCGAGGTTGAACAGCGGGCTGGTGATGCGAAACATCGACACGGCCAGCGGCAGCGTGATGTCGGTAACGCGTTCGGAGAGACCCAGTTGCGAACGCGCCCCGGCGAGCATGGCGGGCAGCGACGCAAGCGACGATTGCGTGCTGATCGCCACGGCCTGCGCCGGCCCCATGGCCCGCGCGAACTTCCTGAACGGCACGCGCCCGAAAATCATGGCCACCGGATAGGCCAGCACGGTGATGATGACGCCGAGCGCGCACATGAGCGCCACGTACTGAACGAGCGCCCCCGCCGCATGCACGCCGCCGCTGGCTCCCACTTTCAGCGCGAGCGCGAACACGCCCAGCGGTGCCAGCCATAGCACCCACTGGATGATGACGAACATCGTTTCCATGACGGCGCGGAAGAAGCCGAGCAGCGGGGCGCGCAGGTCCGGCGCGAGCTTCGAGGCGCCGAAACCGAAGAACAGCGCGAAGATCACCACCTGCAGGATCGCGTCGTCCGCCGCGGCCTCGAAGGGGTTGACGGGGATGAGGTTGACGATCCATTCCCGCATCGGCGGCAACTGCGGAATCGCGATCTGCGAAGCCGAAGCGCTGGCGCTAAGCGCGGCGGCGGCTTGCGGGTCGACCGGCCACCACGTCAGCAACAGCGGCATGAGCACGGCGCTCAGGATGCCGGCGGCCGTGAGCCCTATGAGAAAGAGCGCGATCGCGCGCGTAGCAACCCGGCCGGTCGCCGCTGTTTCGGCCGCGGAGACGATGCCGGTGATGAGCATGGAGACAATCAGCGGAATGACCGTCATGCGCAGGGCGGCGAGCCACAGGCTGCCGATCGGCTCGAGCGCCGGAACTACCTGCAGGAGCGCGGGATTGTTCGCTGCTGCCAGCAGCGCACCGACCGCGAGGCCGGCGATGAGGCCGAGAACCACGCGCGTGCCGAACGACATTGCTCAGCCGCCTGAGCGCTTCGCGTCGTAGCCCAGCTTGATCAGCTCCGCGACGAGCTTGTCGCGATGATCGCCCTGGATCTCGATGCGTCCGTCCTTCGTCGCGCCACCGGCGCCGCAGCTCTTCTTGAGCCGCGTGGCGAGCGCGTCGAGCGTCGCCTCGTCGAGGGGCAGGCCGGTGATCACCGACACGCCCTTGCCACTGCGGCCGGCCACTTCGCGCCCCACGCGAACGCGCGCGTTTTGCGCCTGCGCGCCACTTGCGGCGACGGTGCGTGGTGCCGGGCCGGGTTGCTTCTGTGCCGGCCTGATCACGGCGCCACGGAACATCTGTTTGGGTTTCATGGGGCGCCTATGATGCCGGCCCCGCGCCCGGGCGCAAGGCGGCGCTCGCGGCCAGTCGTCCCCGAGCAGTGGTTGGCGCGGGCGATACTGCGGCGGTCCGCTTGCCTCGACGCGGCGGGGTCTGATCGAATCGCCGTCGGACGTGCTGGCGCCGCGAGGCGCGCGTCAGCGCGCTAATCGCAGGGGGCCACGAGCATGAAGAACAGCAAGGCGCGCCGTGTTGGCGCGGCGTTAGTGAGCACGTTGCTGGGAGTTGCGGCGCTCGCGGGGGCTCCAGTCGCCCTGGCGCACCATTCGTTTGCGATGTTCGACAGCGACAACCAGGTGAAGCTGTCAGGCACCGTGAAGTATTTCCAGTGGACCAATCCGCACGTCTACATCGAGATGGACGGAAAGAATGTGAAGGACGACAGCGCGGAGCTGAAGCACTACACCATCGAGTGCGCGAGCCCCGGCATCCTCACGCGCATCGGCTGGAAGTTCAACATGGTGAAGCCCGGCGACGCCATCACCGTCATCATCGCCCCGCTGCGCACGGGCGAGCCCGGCGGCCTTCTCAAGCAGGTCACGCTCTCCGACGGGCGCAAGTTCCTCAACGGCGGGCCGGCCGGCAAGCCCAACATCGAATGAGCATCGAGTGAGCATCGACAGCGTGCGGCCAGGCTGCGCGTGTGCGTAAGGGGGAGACTGCGATGGGACGATCAAGACAAAACAAGAGTGCGCGGCGCGTGCCCGGGGTGCTCCGCGCCGTGATGGCCTGCGGTGCATTCGCGAGCCTGGTTGCGAGCCCGATGGTGCTGGCGGCAGATGCGCCCGCCGCGGCGCCGGCTGCCGACACTGCTGCCAGGCCCGTCGCGGCACCCAACCCGCGCACCGCCATGACGGGCTCGTGGAATCGCTATCCGGAGATCGGCGAGCAGCCACTGCCCGGCTTCCCGGCGCCGCCGCCCATTCCCCCGCCGCCGCTCAAGGCGGACCACAAGGTCGCGTGGGAAGCCCAGCGCAAGGCCGTGCAAGATGCGGAAGCCGCGGGCAAGCCGCTCTACAGCAACTACACCGCCTGCATGCCCGACGGCATGCCCGCGATGATGATGGGCATGTTCCCCATGGAAGTGCTGCAGACGCCGGGGCAGGTCACCATCATCCAGGAGGCGTACAACCAGGTTCGCCGCATCTACATGGGCGCGGCGCTGCCGCCGTTCGAGGATGCGGAGCCACTCTTCTGGGGTCACTCCTCCGGCAAGTGGGAGGGCGACACGCTTCTGGTCACCACCATCGGCATCAAGGAAGACGTGCGCTTCCGCGACGTGCCTCATAGCAACCAGATGCGCATCGTCGAGCGCCTGAAGCTGCTGTCGCCGAACATGATGGAAGACGTGGTTACGGTGACAGACCCGGTGTATCTGGAGGGCCCGTGGACCTTCAAATGGGTCTACAAGCGCATTCCCGGCTACAAGATGCTCGAGTATGTCTGCGAGTCGAACCGGGAATACCGCGACGAGACGGGCGCGGCCCGCATGCGCATCGGTAAGTAGCGGCGTGCGCGGCGGCTCCCTAGAATCCGCTTGCCCCTCCACGCCGCCGCTTGCGTCCATCCCTCACCCATCTTCGTATCATCGAAGGTGCGGGCGGAAGAGCGAGGGATCGGACTATGACGAACGCGAGGCGTTTTCGAGCCTGGGTGGCGACCTTGCTGTTCGCGGTGGCCTCAATGCTTGCGTACGCCAATGCGAGCATCGAGGAGCTTCTCAGGCAGGGCGACGGCTTCGACGCGAAGCTCGATAACACCCACGCGCTCGAGCTCTATCTGCAGGCTGAAGCCCGCGGTGGGGCCGATGCCGACATCCTCTACCGAATCGCGCGCCAGTACGCGCTGCTGATGAACGACACGGCGTCAGACGACAAGCAGCATGAGCTGGGTGAGAAAGCGCTCGGCTACGCAAAGCGTGCCGTCGCCGCGAACCCCAATCACGCCAAATCGCTATTGAGCGTGGCCATCTGCTACGGGCGGCTCATTCGCTTCGCAGGTGCGCGCACGAAGGTGGAGTATTCGCGCCTCGTGAAGGAATACGCGGACAACGCGCTGAAGCTCGACCCGACTGATTCTTATGCGTACCACGTGCTCGGCGCGTGGAATTACGAGCTCGCGCAAATGGGCGCGTTCACGCGCACGTTCGTGAAAGTGGTCTACGGCGGCATGCCGCCGGCTTCCAACGAGGCAGCGCAGAAGCTGTTCCGCAAGGCCGTGGAGCTCGCGCCGGACCGCGTGTCGCATCACGTCGAGCTTGGCCGCACCTATGCCGCGCTCGGCCGGAAAAACGAAGCGCGCGCCGAATTGCGCAGGGCGCTGGCACTGCCCGACCGGGAGAAGGACGATCCCGAGTCGAAGAAGCGCGCGACGGAAACGCTCGCCTCGCTTTGATCGATCCGACTGTGGCGACAGAGCAACGGGGGCAATAATTCGAACCGCGCGCCGGTCTGCTCGTTCCCCTGCGAAACAATCGTGACGTCTGTCGCAGACATTTCCCTTTCGTCCTATTTTTTGTTCCCTCCTGATCGGCTTTTCGCGCCGACATCGTGCGAGCGTGCGTCATCTTGGCTGCGCGTGAGCGCTGTGCGCCCACGCACTTCCAGCGCCTTGTTTCGTTCCCGCTACTACATCCGGAGGGGGCTCATGAAGAAGTCAGTCGCGTTCATCGCGACCGCGGCGTCGGCCGCAGGCGTGGTTTCGCTGCTGGGCGCAATGCCAGCATCCGCTCAAGAATCATCCGCCGAAAGCGGCGGCCTGCAGGAAGTGGTTGTCACCGCGCGATATCGCGAAGAAAGCCTGCAGCAGACACCCATCGCCATCACCGCCATCACCGCGGAAGACCTGCAGCAGCGCGGTTTCAGCAGCGCGGCCGACGTGGCCTACACCGTGCCGAACGCGAGCTTTCGCCCGGCGCAGGCCGCTTACGGCAACACCATGACCGCGTTCATTCGCGGCATCGGCCAGAACGACTTCCTTCCCGAGTTCGAGCCGGGCGTCGGCATCTATTTCGACGACGTGCTGCATCCGGTGGTCATGGGCTCGATGGTCGACCTCATGGACCTCGAGCGCGTCGAAGTGCTGCGCGGTCCGCAAGGCACGCTCTTCGGGCGTGGCTCCATCGGCGGCGCCGTGCGCTACGTGAGCAGGCAGCCCACGGGCGATGGCACGGGCAGTGTCGCGGTTACCTACGGCCGCTTCGATCGCCTCGACCTGCGCGCATCGTATGACTTCGGCCTCACGGACAATCTCTTCGCGCGCGTCACCGGCGTGTCGAAGAGCCGCGATGGCTACCAGACCGTGCTCGACTTCGCGTGCGCCAATCCCACGCAAGCCGGCACGCTGCCGGTACGTGTTCCCAACCGTAACGCCGGGTGCAAGGTCGGCACGCAGGGTGGTGAAGACGTACAGGGTGCCCGCGCATCGTTGCGCTGGGTCGCGTCGGACAACCTGGAGCTGAGCCTCACCGGCGACTACTCGAATGACGAGTCCGAGGTGCGCCCGGATACCCTCGTGGCAATCACCGGCCCCGGCGGCCCGTTCCAGGTCTGGAGCGAGCATTACCTGTTGCCGACCTACGGGGTGCGCTTCGACAATCGCTTCGTGCCGTCGGATCCGTTCACGTCCTACGCCACGTACGATGATACGCGCAGCGGCCTGAAGTTCGAGCCGAAGACCTCGCTCAAGCAGAGTGGCGTCTCGAGCAAGGCGGACTGGAAGATCAACGACCTCGTGCGCGCGGAGCTCATCGCGTCTTATCGCGAGTTCGACGGGCAGTTCGCGACGGACGCGGATCAGTCGCCCGTGAACGAGCAGACGGTCGATGGACGCCAGACTTTCGATTCGCGCACGGCGGAAGCCCGCTTCAGCGGTCGCCTCGCCGACAAGGTCGACTGGACCGTCGGCGGCTTCTATTACAAGGGGAATTTCCAGTCCGCCCAGACGGTCAGCATTCCCGCGTTCATCTTCGCAGGCGTGTACGGAGGCGCCATCGCAGGTGGAGCAACGGTTGCTGAGGCCGAGGCCGCCGGCGCCAATGTCATCGAGAACTTCGCGCGCTTCCTGGTGAACGGCAACAACATCACCAAGTCCGAGAACAAATCCGCCTTCGGCCATGCGGTGTACGACCTGACGGACAAGCTGTCCTTCACCGCCGGCGTGCGCTATTCGAAGGACGACAAGAACGAGCAGTTCGACAACACCATCGTGGCAACCGCGCTCGACACGTCGGACAGCCACGTCGACTGGAAGGCCGGCGTCGACTACAAGTTCACTGACACGCTGCTCGGCTACGCCTCGGCGGCTACGGGCTACCGCCCGCAGTCGTTCAACCCGCGGCCGTTCCAGCGAACGCAGTTCGTGAAGGTGGATGGCGAGGAGGCGAAGTCCTACGAAGCAGGCATCAAGACAGATCTGTTCGAGCGGCGCCTGCGCGTGAACGGCGCGGTGTTCTACGTGGACTACGGGCAGCGCATCGTTGGCGTGGCCGGAACGGAATGCAACCTGGTGAACCCGACAGGCACTGCGCCGCCGATCTACGACACGGTTCCGCCGGGAACGCCCGGGTCCATGGTGGATACGCTGGGCAATGTCTGCCTGAGCTCCAGATCCACGTCGCGCACGTTCTTTGACAACTTCCCGGGGAAGATCAAGGGCGCGGAGGTGGAAGTGGCCTTCCGTCCGATCGATCCGCTCACGATCAACGCCTCGTATGGATACACCGACTTCACGGCAGACGACCTGAACGCGGCCAACGTCGTGAATGACCGCCCGCCGTTCGTGCCGAAGCAGAACTGGAGTGTGGCGGCGTACTACCAGTTCGGCCTCGGCGGAGGTTCCACCATCACCCCGCGCGTGGACGTGTACGGCCAGAGCGAGATCTGCACGGGCATCACCACGAAGGCGTCGTGCTCGGAAGGGTATGAGCTCGTGAACGCGCGCCTCGAGTGGGCCAGCCCCGACCGCACGTGGACGGCCGCGGTCGGCGGGCAGAACCTCGCCGACAAGGAGTACTTCCTCAACAAGTTCGACCTGTCGGGCTTCGGCCAGCCGACCACGGAAGGCCAGCCGGGCGCGCCGCGCGAGTGGTACTTCAGCGTGTCGCGCAACTTCTAGAACACCTTCCGACCGCTCAACGGGGGGAAGGTCAGGTTTGGCCGCAGTCGACTGCGGCCGAGCCTGGCCTTTCCGCTTTGCGCCGCGTCAGGCCGGCGCGAGTTTCGCGCGCCCACCTTCACCGGTGCCGTTTCCTTCAGCCCCAGCGCGATCGCGGCTGCGCCCGGCGCAGACGATGGCCATGTACATCGGCGCGTGCGGCCGTAGATATCGGCGAAGTAGCCGGCAAGCGTCGGGCCCGAACGTGCCGCCGACGATCTCGCCAATGCCCACGACGAGCCCGAGCGAGGTCGCGACGTACTTCGCCGGAATCGTTTCCGACGGAATCGTCGCCATGAAGATGGGGAACACGCCGCTCGCCGACCAGCCCACGAAGATGAGCACCGCCAGCAGCAGCGCCGAGCCCGTTGTAGTTGAGCACGGCGAGCGGGTAGATGACGCCGATCAGCGAGAACACGATGACCACCGGCTTGCGGCCGAGCTTGTCCGAGAGGCCCGGCACGATGAACGCGAACACCGCCGCGGAGATGCCGAGCAGCGCCATCAGCCAGCTCGCCGTGCTCCGTCGCGATGTGGCAGCTAGTTCGCGTAGGCGACGCGGCAGGAACACCCAGCCGAGCACCATCCACGCCACCATGAAGCAGCTCATGGCGGCGCATAGCCAGATGTTCCGATAGCGGAACATCTGTGGCCACGCTCATGCGATCCGCATTCGCAGGCGCCCCGGTCGGTGGTGGTGAATCTCGTGCGTCCTGGGCTCACGCACGAATTTCCAGATGAGGAAGGCGCAGATGAGGCCGGGCATCGCCGCGAGATAGAACGCCGCGCGCCAGTGGTATGCGGTGGCGATGGCCACCAGCACGATCGGCGCGAGGGATGAGCCGATGAGGTTGCTGCCGAGGTTCTGCATCACGCCGGCATTCAGGCCGCGCCGCTTCTCGTCGGATTCGAGCGCGATCAGCGACTGGGCGATGGGCAGGATGCCGCCCTCCGCCAGCGCCCATCAGCATGCGTGACAGCAGCAGCATGACGAACGAGGTGGCGAAACCCGAGAACGCCGAGCACAGCGAGAAGAGGACGACGGTGCCGAGCAGGATGGATTTGCGCTTGCCGGTGCGGTCGGACACATAGCCGATGACGAGCGCGGACAGCGCCCACGCGAACGACAGCGCGGAGGAGAGCAAGCCGAGCTGCGTGTTCGTGAGCCCGAGCTCCGGCTGCACGAAGACGCCGAGATAACTCATGGCGTTGCGGTCGAAGAACACGAACCCGAACATCAGGCACAGCACGGCAATCAGCCGATTTTCGTAGCGCCATGCGCCGGTCTGAGTCATTCGCGCTGTCCCCCAGGTGCCTGTGTGGTCTTAATGATCGCGCGCCATTGTCGGTGAGGGGCGCCGGCAAAGGAAAGCGCCGAGTGGCCGGGGGGCGAACATGGCAAACGAATTGAAAGGGCAGGCGGCCATCGTCACCGGGGCAGGCCGGGGCTTCGGGCCAGCCATCGCCCCGCGGCTCGCGGGCCACCCTCCGGCGAATCGGCCGGCGAGGCTCGCGTAGAGGCGACGCTCGCCGCATTGCGCGGCTGCGCCGGGGGTCGCTACGCTGGTGCGCCTACCGGCGCAGCTTCAGTGTCGCCACGTTGTCGTTGGCGAGCGAGCGGTCGTCCCCCTCGCCGGGGTCGTCTGCGTCCTCGAGAACCTTGCCATTCACAACGCCGTTCGCAGGGCTCCCGCTGCCAGGGCCCTCGTTGGCGTTCGTGAGTGCGGCGCGCTTTTTTCGTTCGTGTATTTCTGCGCGGTCGATCACGATGCTGCGCGGCGCCTCGATGCCGAAACGCACCTGGTTGCCCACGACACCCAGGACCGTGACCGTGACTTCGTCCCCGATGTAGATGGTCTCTACGGGGCGTCGCGTGAGAATGAGCATACGGCCTCCTTCCGACACCTTCAGCCATAACCGGAACCCGCCGCGACACTGCTGTCGCGGGCGCGCGTGCCCGGGGGTCGAGGAAGGCGGATCGATCCTAGGAACTTGATCTGGCGAGCGCAAGGCGCAGGACTCTAAAAAGATTCAATTCCCTATAGGTAGTTAACGTACTTCCTGGCTCGCCGGCGGGCAGCGCACTTGTATTTCCGATGGAGCCAGATAGTGAAGACGGGCGAGCGGCGATTTTCCGCGTAGCCGCAAGTCGCGGGTTGATCGGGGGAGGGGCGGCGGAGGGCCGCAGCGGGGGCGGGCGACCAACCAGCGGGCGAAGCCCCCTAAACCGCGCCATAAATGGGCGCGGTGCATCGGTGAAATTGACCCCGGTCCGTCGCTCCCGCTACCGTCCGGCCGCCTACAAAGAGAACAGTTTTCTTATGCTGTCGACCTTACGTGCTTTCGGGGATTGGCTCGCGACGACCGGGCTCAGCGCCACCATCCAGAACGTGTCGTGGATCATTCCCACGGTGCAGACGATCCATATCGTCTGCGTCGCCATCGTTGTCTCGGCCACGTTCCTCGTGGACCTGCGCATCCTTGGCGCCTTCTCACGCTCGCAGCCGCTCGCCGCGCTGTCGCACCGGTTCCTCACGTGGATCTGGTACGCGCTCATCGTGCTGCTCGTCACGGGCTCGCTGCTCATCATCGGCGAGCCGGCCCGCTCGCTGCTCAACCCGGCTTTCGGGGTGAAGATGCTCATGCTGCTGGTCGTGGCCGCGCTCACAGTCGTGCTGCAGCGTCCGCTCGTGGCCAATGCGGGCTACTGGGACGCTTCCGGCGCGCGTCAGGTGACGGCGAAAGCCATCGCCCTCGTGTCGCTGGCGCTGTGGGCGTGCATCGTCTTCGCGGGGCGCTGGATCGCCTACGTCACCGCGTACTAGTGCCACAGGCGCGCTATCCGCGCCCATTCGTCTTTCAGGGGGATCGATGATCGAAGAGTTCTGCCAGTGGCTGTACGACACGCCGCTCGCCGCGACCATCCGCTCGAACGAGCTCGCGTTCCCGTGGATCGAGAGCGTGCACGTGCTCGCCATCACACTCGTGCTCGGCACCATCATCGTGGCGGACCTGCGCCTGCTCGGGCTTGCGTCGGTGAAGCGGCCGGTGACTCAGCTGTTGCGCGACGTGTTGCCCATCACCTGGGTGGCGTTCGCCATCGCGGCCATTACGGGCTCGGCCCTGTTCACGTCGAACGCGGTCGAGTACACGCACAACACGGCGTTCCAGCTCAAGATGACCATGATGGCGCTGGCGGGCATCAACATGGTCGTATTCCAGCTCATCACGTTTCGCAGCGTAGGCGGGTGGGATGAGGCGCGTGCCACCCCGGTGGGCGCGCGCTTCGCGGGGGCGTTCTCGCTGCTCGCGTGGATCAGCATCGTCGCGTGCGGCCGCTGGATCGGCTTCACCATCGGGTTTTGAGAGGCCAGGCTCGCCCTCACGGGGCGGCGGAGGGGTTTTCACCCATGAGCATTCGAAGAGCCGCGCACGTGCGCGCATTCCTGGCGGCGGGCGCGCTGCTCGCCGCGGGTGCGGCGTTCGCCCACCATTCCTTCGCCATGTTCGATCGTGACAAGGAAGTGGTGCTGAACGGCACGGTGCGCGAGTTCCAGTGGACCAATCCGCACGCCTTCATCGAAGTGGACGTGGCCGACGACCAGGGCAACGTCGAGAAGTGGTCGGTGGAGATGAACAGCCCCAACAACCTCACGCGCCAGGGCTGGAAGTCGAGCATGCTGAAGACCGGCGACAAGGTCAGCGTGACACTGAACCCGCTGCGCGACGGCAAGAAGGGCGGGCTGTTCGTGGCGGTGACCCTGCCCGACGGCAAGGTCATGAAAGACCCGACGAACCGCCAGCGGCCTGCGCCGGAACCGCCGAAGAGCTGACGGCGGCCCGCGCGCCGGAGAGCATTTCCGCCAGCGTCTCGCCCAGCGAACGCCGTAGCGTCAAGGCGAAGGGCCATCCCCAGCACATCAGCGCGGCACATTCTCCAGGTCCTCGAAAATGACCTGCCCGTAGCCCGTGAGCGTGGCGTGATAGTAGTTGCGGTGAGCCCGGCGCACGCGCTCCGACAGGGTGCCCCGCATGCACAGCCACATGATCATCTCGACACTCTCGGTGCCCCCGCGCTCGATGAGCTCGCGATGAGACAACCGCGCGAGCGAGCGCGGATCGGTTTCGAGCCGGTCGAGAAACTCCGCATCCCACGCCGGGTCGATCAGGCCGAAGCGCTCGCCGGTGAGTTGGTGCGAAAGCCCGCCCGTGCCGAGCGCGACGACCTTGAGGTCGTCTTCGAAGCTCGCCACGGCGCGCCGCATGGCGCGCCCGAGCTCGAAGCAGCGTGCGGCGGAAGGAATCGGAAAGTGGAGCACGTTCACGAGTATGGGGATCACTCGCACCGGCCATGCCTGCACATGAGGCATGAGCGCCGAGAGCGGCGACAGCGAGCCATGATCGAGCGGCAGCCGGTGGCACACGGCGAGGTCGAACCCATCATCGACGAGCGTTTTCGACAGATGCCACGCAAGCTCGGTGTGCCCCGGCACCTCGGGCAGGTCGCGCTTGCCCCAGCCCTCGTCCGCGATCTCGTGCCGGTCGGCGACGGCGATGGCGAACGTGGGAATGACGTCCAGGAAGAACGAGGTGAAATGATCGTTCGTGAAGAGAATGATGACGTCCGGCTTCTCGCGCTCGAGCCACGCGCGCATCGGCTTGTAGCCGTCGAACAGCGGCTTCCAGTACGCCGACTCCTCGTCGCGCCGGTCGACGGCCGCGCCGACCGCGGGCGCATGGGGCGAGCCCATGCCGGCGACGATGCGCGCCACTAGCGCTCTTCCCAGACCCGGCGCGTGCTCGCGAACTGCTCGAGCGTCTCGCCCCGCATCCGCGCCCCGGCGGCCGCGAGGCCATCGCCCGCGACGCCGGCAAGCCGGAACACGAGGAAATGATTCACACCGTAGCGAACCATGGCGAGCCAGTCGCGGGCGCGCACCATCTCGATCTCCGCGTCGCTGAGGCCGGCCGCGCGCAGGCAGCTCATTTCGTCGGCCTTGAAGGCCGCGCGGTTCGCGGGCAGCATGAGCCCGCGGCAAAAGGCGCTCAGGCGGTACGCCTGCTGGGCCAGCGACACGGTGAGCAGGTAGCTGCCCGGAATGGGGTTCGCAAAATCGCGCTCGGACTGCTTCAAGAGGGTTTTCCGGAAGTTGTATGGCCAGGCCCGGCCGTCTCCCGGGCCCGCGTAGTATGCTCTGCCGAATAATCGTGGGCGAGCGTGCACGCGTAGGTCTCCAGGGATGTCGTGGCACGCGAACCGCTCGCACACCCTGTCGACTCGGTGCTCAAACCTTCATGACCCAGCGATTCACCCCACTGGCGCGCGATGCGCTCTCGCCCGACCAGCAAGGCGTCTACGACGCCATCGTGGCCGGCCCGCGCGGCACGGTGCCCGCGCCCTTTCATATCTTCCTGCAGTCCGCGCCGCTCGCGGATTGTGTGCAGCAGCTCGGCAGCCTGCTTCGCTATGGCACGGGCCTGCCGCCGCGGTTGTCGGAGCTTGCGATTCTCATCACGGCCAGGCACTGGGGTGCCGAGTATGAATTGAGCGTGCATGTGTCGGAGGCTCGCAAGGCCGGGCTGGCGGAGGAAACCATCGCCGCTGTTTGCGCCGGCAGGCGGCCCGCGCTGGAAGGCGATGACGCGCTGGTGCATGACTTTGCGAGCACGCTCTACGCAAGCGGCGACGTGCCGGATGAGCTCTTCGCCGCCGCCGTTGCGCGTTTCGGGCGCAAGACCGTAGTGGAGCTCGCCTCGATCCTGGGTTACTACTCGATGCTGGCCATCGTGCTGAACCTGTTCCGCGTCAAGGCGGCCGCGGGCTGACGGCGCGCACGGGTCGCGGCCTTGCCGGAGTGAAGTCGATGTCACTGCAAATGCCCACCTGCGACGATCGCCCCATCTGGGACGTGTGGCAGGCGCTGCCGCCGGGCGGCCGCATCTACCTGCACGAGATGCTTCTCGACGACACGGGCGACGGCCCGCGCACCACGGCGGCGTTCTCCGCGCTGATGCTTGCGAACACGCGGGGCCGCCAGTTCACGTTCGGGCAATTGAAAGTATGCCAGCGGTCGCGCTTCGCGTTGGCCGCTTGCCTGGAATCGTGCTATTCAACGGCGGCACTATGAAAGAGGGGGTCAGGGCGTGGATCACTGCATTCCTGTCGATCGTCGCGAGTTCCTCAAGGCCACCACCGGTGTGCTCACCGGCGTGCTCGCCGTGGGCAGCCCGCTGGCGCTCATCGCGCCCTCGCGCGCCTGGGCCGCGGATCTCAAGGCCTTCACGAGCGCCGAAGGCGCCGCCCTCATGGCGGTGGCGCGCACCATAGCCCCGCACGACAAGCTGGAAGACGCTGCCTACGCCATCGTCGTCCAGAGCATCGACTCGGACGCGGCGAAGGACGATGTCACCCGCAAGCTCGTGAAGGACGGCATTGCCGCGCTCGGCGCGGGCTTTGCCACTGCGCCAGAGACCGTGCGCGCGCAGACCCTGAAGAAGATCGAGCAGACGGCGTTCTTCCAGACGATGCGGGTGAAGGTGCTCGGGGTGCTCTACGCCACCGAAATGGCTTACACCTGCTTCGGCTACGAAGGCGAGGCGTTCTCGAAGGGCGGCTACCTCTTCCGCGGCTTCAACGACCTTCGATGGCTGCCCGACGTGCCGCTCGCGGACAGCGGCCCCGTGATCAAGCAAAGCTGAGAGCCGGGAGATACGCATGGCGAAGCTCGAACTGAACGACGACGGCGTCGTGGTCATCATCGGCTCTGGCGCGGGCGGCGGCACGCTTGCGCACGAGCTCACCCGTCGCGGCATCAAAGTGGTGCTGTTCGAAGCGGGCGCGCGCCAGTCGATGGCCACGTTCACACAGGTGCCGGGCGATGCGTTCGTGCAGCTCACGTGGCTCGAGCCACGCACGCAGTCCGGCACGTCGTCCGTGAAGGAAGACTACCCGACACTGCCGTCCTGGACTTGCAAGACAGTCGGCGGCACCACCGTGCACTGGACGGGCGCTACGCCGCGCATACGGCCATATGAGATCCGTACACGCACGACGTACGGCGACGTGAAGGGCACGTCGCACATCGACTGGCCGCTCGATTACGCGGAGCTCAAGCGCTACTACGAGCTTGCTGAGCGGCGCATGGTGGTTACACGTCGCAACGGCGTGCCGGGCCTGCCGGCATCGAACCACTTCAAGGTCATCTACAACGGCGCGCGCAAGATCGGCTACAAGCGCGTGCACACGAACTACATGGCCATCAACTCACGCCCGGCGGACGGGCGCGGCATCTGCATCCAGCAGGGGTTCTGCGCGCAGGGCTGCAAGACCGGCGCGAAGTGGAGCACGCTCTACACGGAGATTCCGCGCGCCGAAGCCACGGGCAACCTCGACCTGCGCGTGGAAAGCCGCGTGACGCGCATCGAGCACGGCGAAGACGGCAAGGTAACCGGCGTGGTCTACCGGGACGCGAAGGGTAACGAGCAGCGGCAGAAGGCACGTATCGTTTGCGTGGCGTGCAACTCAATCGAGACTGCGCGCCTGCTGCTGCTGTCCGAGAGCTCGAAATATCCGCAGGGGCTTGCGAACTCGCACGACCAGGTGGGCCGCCACTACAGCCGCCATACCGGGGGCTTCTGCTGGGGCGTGTTCGACAAGCCCATCCACATGTGGAGAGGCGCAACGCTCGCCGGCATCATTGAAGACGAGAACGTCAACGACCCGAAGCGCGGCTTCGTGGGCGGCTATCACCTGGAAATGGTGGCCATGGAGCTGCCCACCTTCCCGCTCGTTGGCCTGCCCTACATGTGGGGCCGCGATCTCGCGGACGTCATGGAGAACTACCGCAACATCGCGGGCATGTTCATCAACGGCGAAGACATGCCGCGCGCCACGAACCGCATCACCTTGAACAAAGACGTGAAGGACTCGTTCGGCCTGCCCGTTGCCAACGTGCACGTGGACGAGCACGAGAACGATACCGCCATGCGCAAGCACGCGCAGGGCCAGGCGAAGAAGCTCTACGACTCGCTGGGCGCGCGCCGCTTCGTGCACACGCGGCAGACGCCCGGCACGCACAACATGTGCACGGCCCGAATGAGCCAGGACCCGCGCGACGGCGTGGCAAACCCGCACGGCCAGACGCACGACATCAAGAACCTGTTCATCTCGGACGGCAGCGCCATGAGCACCTCGACGTCGGCCAACCCGACGCTGACGATCGTGGCGCTGGCGTTACGTCAGGCGGAGTTCATTGCAAAAGAGATGTCGGCCAGGAACATCTAGGAGTTGGGGCTTGCGCAAGATAGCCGTATGAACGGTTGAGGCTTGCGAAGGCGGGGCTGCCCTCGAAGAGGGCAGCCCCGCAGATACTCGGTGTCGTTCATACGGCAGGCATCAGTCCTTTTTGATTTCCTCAGCCGCGTCTTTGGCGCCTTCGCGAGCTTCATCGACAGCATCGTCAACCTTGCTCGCGGTCGACTCTTCGCCGCCGTGCTTGAGGGTGTCGACGGCCTCGTCGACTTCCTCGCCCGCCTGCTCCACGGGGCCCTTGTTGTCACAGGCGCCGAGACTCAACGTGAGAGCGGCAACGAACGCGGCAGACGTAATCTTGTGAACCATGAGTTTCCCTCCTGACTGCGAGGCTCATGATCGCGTAATCACCCCTGGCCTCGGGGTCGGTGGCGGGCTGCACTGTGCGTAGGACGGGTCTTACAAAAACCGGCGGCGCGCAGCATCAGACGCGGTGAGAGGGCCTACCCGGCGCGAGATCCGCAGGCGTGGCGAGCTGCCGATCTGCCACCGGGCGCCATTCGATGGGCTCCCAGCTTTTCGGCAGCGGGCTG
Organism: uncultured Gammaproteobacteria bacterium; assembly: GCA_963837755.1. Classification (GTDB taxonomy): domain Bacteria; phylum Pseudomonadota; class Gammaproteobacteria; order Steroidobacterales; family Steroidobacteraceae; genus JADGHX01. Next base: position 1,328,044 of record CAWIOP010000001.1, read on the forward strand.
TTCGTGGTGGCGTTCAGCCACACGACAGGGCCCGTATCCCCGTGATTGATGCGCATGACATTGAGAATGATGGCGCGCGACTCGTTGAGCGAGAGCCGCGCTTCCACAATGTGAAGCAGGGGTGGCAGCTGCTGCGAGACCATGGTCCATGGCGAGGCATGCATCTGTCGCGCTTCATCCCACACGGATTGGCATTGCAGGTGAAAGCGAACGACGGACGGTGGGCCTGCGCCGCTGCCCGCGCCTTCGTATTCGAGCTCCATCTCCGGCTCGGTATCGAGAATGGGCTGGTCGCACAGGCTGCAGACCTGGCCCGTGCCACGGCCGCCCCACATGCGCGCCGGCTTTTCGCACGGCAGGCGCGATTGCTCTATGCGCTCACGGGCGGCATCCCGAAGCGCGTCTCGACCCTGTTGTGACGGGTCGCCCATATGATTCCTGTTCCCCGCAAGGCGACGCATTCACTATGCGCGTGCGACGGCGCTCAAGTCCAGACTCCGCCGGCTGGCGGCCCGTGAAATTTTACGTTCCCCCTTATGCTTTTCTGAACAGTGCGGTGGAGCTTCGGCACCTCGATAGTGCATGTGTCCCACGCGCTGCGCAGTTCTGGCACGCGTTCGATACGGCCGCGGTCGACATTCGAAACAGATTGCCGCATTCGCTCAAAGACTGTCCCGAATTAGCAACGCGCTGAATTCGCGTGCGGCTACTTTTTCGGTACAGAGGTCCCCGCCACCGCTGACGCGCTGGCAGCCGACGCCGCGACAGCCTGCGAGAGAGTGAGCTTGTCGCCCAGCTCCGCGCGATTGGTGCGGCGATAGAGCGCGGCGAGCCACTGCGATGCGGCGCGCGTGCGCGAGTCTGACAGGCCGTAAGCGGCGGTCAGTTTCTCGTAGCTTGCGGCAAGAACGCTTTCCGCCTCCGCGTCCTTTCCGCGCAATGCCAGGATCTGCGCCGAGATCGCCTGCGCATGCGCAATCTGCGGATGATCTGCCGACAGCGACGCGCGCCAGATGGTGAGCGCGCGCGTGGCGGCGGTGGACGCTTCATCCAGCCGCCCGACCTCCACCAGCGTGCGGGCGAGGCCGGTTTGCGCGGAGGCAACGTACTGGTGGTCTGGCGGCAACGTGCCGGCGTAGATCTTCAGCGCCTCACGGTATTCCGCTTCGGCAGCTGCGTATTCGCCCTTCATTTGCAGCAGGTTCGCCAGATTCACATGGTCGTAGCCCACGTAGGGGTGGCCGGCACCGCGCACTTCCACGTTCAGGCGCAGCGCCTCGCGGAACACTTCTTCCGCCGCCGGCAGGTCACCGACGGCCTGCAGGTAGCGGCCGTAGTTGCCCAGTGCGTCCAGCGTGTCCGGGTGCTTCTCACCCATGACCTTGCGCAGCAGGGCGGTGGATTCTTCGAACAGCGGGCGTGCCTGCTCGAGCTGGCCGCGGGTCTGCAGCACCACCGCGAGGTTGTGAAGGTTGTGTGCCACCTGCGGATGGTCGTTACCCAGCGCCGCGCGGTCGATAGCGAGCGCGCGGCGGTAGAGATGTTCCGCGCCGGCCATGTCGCCGCGCCGCTCCATGAGCTGCGCGAGCTCGTTCATCACGGACGACACGCGTGTGGACTTCGGGCCTTCCAGCTCCGTGAAGAGCTGCAGGCTTTCCTGCAGCTGCTTTTCCGCGCCCTTGATGTCGCCCCGCACTTTCAGGAGCTGGCCCAGCTCTTCGAGCGAAGCCGCCACCGCGAGGCTGCGGCGGCCGTGCAGGCGCTCGTTCATCGCGAGCGCATCACGGCAATGCGCGGCGGCCGTTTCGAGGCGACCGGCGGCGAGCTCGAGCTTGCCGAGCGCGCTCAGGTTGGAGGCCCTGGATGCGTGATCGCCGGGGAAGAGTTTCTCTCGCATGACGAGCGCCCTCTCGAGTTGAGGCCGGGCCTCGGCGGCGAGGCCGAGACTCAGATATACGCGGCCGATGGTTTCCATGAGGTTCGCCTGGGTCTCGGGAGCGTCTTTCAGCTCCTGCTGGATGCGCAGGGCGCCGCGTCCGAGAATCTCGCGCGCGGTAATCTGCTTGCCCTGCGCCTCGTTCGGGTCTGCCACTTCGAACAGCCCCACCAGGAATTTCGCGGTTTCCTCGGAGCGCAGCCGCTCGCGCTCCGCGATGGCACGCTCTTGTGAGACGCGATGCGCCTGGAACGTCATCACGCCCGCCAGAGCCGCCAGCAACAGCACGACAACGAACGACGCCACAACCGCCATTGAGTGCCGCCGCACGAACTTGCTCGATCGATAGCGCCACGTGTCGCGCCGGGCGATCACGGGCTGGCCCGTCTCGTAACGGCGCAGGTCTGCAGCCATCTGATCGGCCGAGGTGTAGCGGCGCTCCGGCTCCTTGCGCAGCGCCTTCATGACGATGTTGTCCAGGTCGCCGGCCAGCTCGCGGCACAGGCGTGAGGCGGAGGTGCCGCGCGCGTCCGCCGCACTTTCGATGCGCGGCCCTTCGATGGCGGGAGCGCCGCGCATTTTCAGCACCGCGCTCGGCAGCGGCGGGGACTGGTTGCGGATGATACGTTCCATCTCCGCCAGCCGCACGTCGCGCATCTCGAACGGTTTGCGGCCGGTAAGCAGCTCATACAGCAGCACGCCGAGCAGGTAGACGTCCGTAGCTGTGGTGATGAGCTCGCCGCTCACCTGCTCCGGGCTTGCATGGCCGGGCGTGAAGAGCCGCACGTCCGCCTGCGTGAGGGCCACGGTGTGCGCGCTCTCGCGCACTTCGATGAGCTTGGCGATGCCGAAGTCGAGCAGCTTCAGCGTGCGATCGCGCGTGACGAGGATGTTCGACGGCTTGAGGTCACGATGGATGACGAGATTCTGGTGGGCCGCGTGCACGGCCGCGCAGACGCCGCTGAACAGCGCGAGTCGTTCCTTCAGCGGCAGGCGATGCCGGTCGCAGTAGACATCGATGCGCTCGCCATCCACGTATTCCATGACGAGATACGGAATGCCGTCGGCCGTGGTGCCGCCGTCGAGCAGCCGGGCAATGTTGCGGTGATCGAGGCGCGCGAGAATCTGTCGCTCCGCGCGCAGGCGGTTGTGGTCTGCCCGGCTCACGAGCCCCGGGCGCACCAGCTTCACGGCGACCTGGTGGCTGTAATCGCCGATGCGCTCGGCCAGATACACGTCGCTCATGCCGCCGCCGCCCAGTCGGCGAAGCAGGCGCCAGGAGCCCAGCTCCTGGCCGGTGCGGTCTACTTCCCAGTACGACTCTTCGTTCCCGGCCTGCTCACGCTGCCCGCTCGCGCGCGTAATGCTGTGCGCGAGCAGCACGCGGTCGAACGCGCCTGAGTCGTTTGCGCACGCGGCCCTGATGTAAGCGAAGCGCTCGCGCGGGCCGAGGCTACCGGCGCGCGCGACGATGCGGGCGATTTCCGCCTCGTCGAGCTTGGCCATGGGCTCTCCCGGCCGAGTCGCCGCCCGTGATGAGCTCAGGCCGTCTTCGTCGGCATCTGATGTTCCGGCACCCACCACCCGTGAATCTGCGGAGCCGCGCGGATGGGCAGTTTCACCGTGGCGATCGGCCCATCCTCCGGCTTCTCGGCGTCGAGGATGATGAGATCGGCCCGGCCGGCTTCGCGGGTGCGGGTGGCCACACCCATGAGATAGCCCACGCCTTCCGGCGCGGTCTTGCTCTTCGGCGCGAACACCACCTCGGCGAGCGTGGTGCCCTCGCCCGCGTTGAACACCGTGGCCTTGCGGGTCTGGTGGTCGAAGCGCGCCCAGCACGCCGACGGCCGCTTGGAGGGGTCTTTCGGATCCGGGTCGGGGCAGGGCAGGAAGCCGTAGCGGTACGGCATGGTGTTGTAGCGATCGTCCTGGCGCGGCAGGGCGCCGAGGTGATTCGGATACAGCACCTCCATCTTGTAGTCCTTCGCGTTCTTCTTCGACAGATCGACGGACAGGCGCGTGATGCGGCTGGAGCCCTTCACCGGATCCCAACGCGAGCCGTCGCGCATGGGCATGAACGGGAACGGGTTGTAGGCGGACATCTCGCAGTCGACGAACACCTTCTCGCCGTCGCGACCAGCAGCCCATCACGTGCGTGGAGCTGCGCTCGGGGCCCTTGAACCAGCGCAGGTCCTTGCCATCGCCGCCGCGGCGCATGACGCCGAAGTACGTGGGCTGGCCCGAGTTCCACGACCAGTGGATGCCGCCGTTCTTCATCTGGTTTTCGTCGATCGCGAGCGGGATCACGTAGAACACGATGTGTTTCTGCGTGACCGCGAAGTCGTGGAGCATGCCGACGTAGGGTACCTTGATCCACGCCTGCCAGATCATCTTGCCCTCGGGCGTGATCTGGAAGACGTTCACGTCATTGGTGCCGAAGCCCTTGGCCTCGTAGCCGAACGCGATGCATGTTGCCGGTCTCGGAGTCGACCTTCGGGTGCGCGGTGAACGCGGTGCTCTGCAGCTGGCCGTCGAACGTGTAGTTCGGGTCGCAGCGTCTCGAGGGTGAGCAGGTCGAGCGCGGCCGGCGGGCTGTCTTCCTTCAGCGCGAGCAGCATGTTCTTGTGGTTGATGATGTGCGTGTTGGCCGTGCTGCGGCTCAGGCCCTTCACGCTCGGGTCGTCGATGTACGGGTTGCGGTAGATCGGGAACAGGATGCGTTGCTGGCCTTTTCCTGCGCCACGTAGCGTTCGTTGCGCACGAACCGGCTCTTGTAGTCGACGTGCCCGTCCTTGATGCGGAACATGCTCACGTGGCCTTCGCCATCGAACGGAATGTTGCGCGGATTGAGCGGGTATTGCGGATCGGGGCCGGTGCGGTAGAACGCGCCGTTCAGGTCCGGGGGAATCTTGCCGTCGACCTCGATGTCCTTGATGTCCGCTTCCACGCGGAACAGCCGGGGGCCACCGGGACGCACGCCCATGTCGAGACCCGAGCCCGCGGGCGGCGCGGAGGCGGGCGGCCTCGGGCCGCCCGGCGGCGCGTTCTGCGCGGCGGCGGGCATCACGGCGGCAGCGCTTGCGCCTGCGGCGGCACCGAGCGCGACGCCCATGAAGTTGCGGCGGCCCATGGTCGCATCGCGGCTCGACGCCGCTTCGTCTTTGTCACTGCTCATACTTGAAACCCCTCGCGATTTCGCGTGGCCGGGGAGTGGACGCGCGGCCGGCTATTTGCCGGTGGACGCGCGCGGGTGTTGGATGATCCCGGGCCTCTGACGCGTGTCAGAAACACTAGCAGATGGGTTAGCCGGCGGGCACAGTAAAACGCCGTCTGCGTTCATTTTCATTGAGGTTATACGGATGCGTAGCTCGAATCGTAAGGTCGCCGCGATGGCGCTGGGACAGTTCCTGACGCTGGCGCTGGTGGCACCGGCCACGTGGGCGGTGTTCGACGAGCCACAGCAAGCCGTGAAGCAGGAAGACGCGGCCCCGGCGACTCCCGAGGCGCAGGCCGCTCTCGACGCGGGTCTCGCCGCGGTGAGGGACGCGGAAGACCGCGAGGCGAGCGAAGGCGCGGCTGCGGGCAGGAAGCTTTCGCCTGCGGTGAAAGAGTCGTACGCGAAGGCGCGCGCGAAATTCGCTGAGGCCACGAAGGCGGACCCGAAGCTTGCGCAGGCGTGGAATGGGCTCGGTTATTCGAATCGCAAGCTCGGTGACTACAAGACGGCGCTCGCGGCGTACGACAGGGCCATCGAGCTGCGCTCCGGCTACCCGGAAGCCACCGAGTATCGCGGCGAGGCTTACCTGGGCCTCAATCGCATCGAGGATGCCAAGCAGGCGTATCTCGACCTGTTCGCTTCGAATCGCGCGCTGGCGGACGAGCTGCTCGAGCGCATGAAGCAGTGGACCGCGTCGCCCGGCAAGAAGAAGGCGGACGTGGCCGACCTCACGGAGTTCGTCACGGAGCGGGAGAAGATTGCTTCGCAGACCGCGTCGCTGACGCGTGAAGCCACCACGCAGGGCTGGAACTGACCTGCGAGTGCGGCGCGGACAGGCCGTCAGTTCAGGGAAGCAGCGTGTTGATGAACGGCACGCTGAATAGTGAGAGGGCGAGCCCCGCGCCGAGCGCGGCGTTCGCCACTTCGGTTTCCAGCCCGTACTGCTGACACAGAATCGACACCGACACCATCGGCGCCATGGAGGCCTGCAAAACCGCGACGGCCAGCACGAGCCCCTGCACCCCCAGCAGCCAGGCGAGTGCGAAGATCGCGGCAGGCGCCACCGCGAGCTTCCACCCGAGCGCCAGGCTTGCCGCGCCGAGGCGCTCGCGATCCATCTTCAGCGTGAAATGCAGGCCGATCGAGAACAAGGCAATTGGCGTGAGCGTGGCGCCGAGCCGCGCGATCAACCCTTCGACGAAGGGCGGCCATCCGCCAAGCAGCCCGACGATGATGCCCACCACCAGCGCTATGAATGGCGGAAAAAACAGCACGCGGCGAACGATGGCGCGCGGCTGCGGCTTGCCGCCGCCGTAGATGGCCGCCACGGTGATGCCGCCCACGGCCAGCGCTATGGAGCCGCCGAGTTGATCTGCAAACGCCGCGAGCGCGAGCCCTTCCTTCTGACGCAGCATTTCAATGAGAGGGAAGCCCACGAGCGCCGTGTTGCCGAGCCCTGCCGACAGCGCCGCGCCGCCGATGCGCGCGCGCGACCAGCCGAGGCGGGCGCCGACGAATGCCGCGAACCCCCACCCGCCGAGGAACACCAGCCACATCGCAACCGGCAGGAACCAGAGGCTCGGGTCCATCTTGACGCTCGGGATGAGCTCGAGCACCAGCGCCGGCAGCGCGATGTTGATGACCCACCAGTTCAGGCGCGATGCGAGGTCCGCCGGCGGCTTCGCGAAGCGCCCGACGAGCCAGCCGAGCGCAAGACAGCCCAGAAGCAGAACCAGGGATTCTATTTTCAAACGAGCGACGCCCCTCGAGCGATATCGCCCGGATGCGGGCTGCCAATCGCGACGCGCGAGCGTACCCTTGTGGCCCGCGACCGGAAAGAGCGGCGCGAGCCGGCGCGTGCGATCAGCGCACGCGGGATGCCTGCTTCGTCACCCGATCCCGTCGCTGAATTCACCGCGAGGCGAGACATGCCGCTGACGAAGATGGAGCACTACCTCGTCCTCACGAAGGACATCGACGCTACCCGGGATTTCTATTGCCGGGTGCTCGGCATGAAAGATGGCTTCCGTCCACCGCTCGGCTTTCCCGGCTACTGGCTCTACCTCGGCACCACGCCGTGCATCCACATCGCGGAGTGGAATACCTACACCGAACATTCGAACGGGCGCGGCATCCCCGTCTCCACGCCCAGCGAAAGCACGGGCGCGTTCGACCACATTGCGTTTGTTGCCACTGACTACGACGAGCTGCTCGCGAGCCTCGAGCGCAACGGCCTCGAGCCGTTCCGCAACGTCACGAACCCGAACGGCCTGCGCCAGGTGTTCCTGCTCGACCCGAACGGGGTGAAGATCGAAGTGAACATTCCGCCGCAGCAGGCGCCCTAGGAGCCTGGCCGCTGCAACGGCGTCTTTCACGGCGCGTGGCTCACGCCGCCGCGCGCGAGTTGCCGATGTCCACGAGGATCTTCATGCCCTCCTGCCGATGCAGGCGCTCGAATCCGTCGCTCAGTATGTTGTCGAAAGGAATCGTCTCCACCCAGCCTTCCAGCGGATAGGTGCCGGCGGCCATTTCTTCGATGACGCTCGGGAACGTGTTGCAGGAGAGGGCGATGCCACTGATCTTCACTTCGGACATCAGCAGCTCCATCGGCGCGATCTGCAGCGGCTTCGTGTGGATGGCCACCACGACGAGCTGGCCCTCGACCGCGGTGCTCGACAGGGCGGTCTGAAAAGCGGCGGGAACGCCTGCGGCGTCAACCGAGACATCGGCGCCGCGTCCGCCGGTGAGATCCTTGATGGCGGAAACGACGTCGCCGTCGCGCGGGTCGAGCACGGTTTTCACGCCGAGCTTCGTGAGCACGGCACGCCGCTGCGCCGACGGGTCGACCATGATCACGTTCACGCCCCAGCGCCTCAGCGTGTAGAAAATGCCCACGCCAATGGGCCCGCCGCCGTGGATGACCACCGTCTGGCCCGCTTGCGCTTCACACCGTTGCGCGGTTCGGTAGGAGATGACCATGGGCTCGATGAGGGCACCCTGCAGGCCAGTCATGGTCTTCGGCAGCTTGTGCGCCATCGAGCGCTTCACCACCGAGAACTGCGCAAGCCCGCCGCTGCTGCGGTTGTAGCCGTGGAATGCGAGCAGGCCGCAGTGGTTGTACTGGCCTGAGCTGCAGTAGAGACACGCGCCGCAGGTTTCCACAGGCTCTACCGCGACCTTGTCGCCGATGGCTAGGTCTTCGATGCCGTCCCCCAGCTCAACGATTTCGCCACAGAGCTCGTGGCCCATGATCACCGGGTTCTTCACGCCCGTGAGCGGGTGCGGCGTGGTGCGGGTGGTGATGGGGCCGTCGTAGTACTCGTGCAGGTCGCTGCCGCAGATGCCGTTGTAGAGCACCTTCAGTTTGACTTCGCCTTGGCCGGGGCGGGGGTCGGGAACGTTTTCCAGGCGAAGGTCTTCACGACCGTGGAATACGGCTGCGCGCATGTCGTTGTGCCTCTTTGAGCTCGCCTGCGGTGGGCGAGCCCGCAGGCTATGCGGCTGCGGTCGGCACCGTCAAGGCGACAGGTCTCACGAGGCTGCGGTGAGGTCTTTCTGCGAGAGCAGGCGTATCGGCACCTTCGGAGCGCGCCAGATTTCGTTCACGTACTCGCGGATGGTGCGGTCGGACGAAAATTTCCCGGAGCGGGCCGCGTTCAGGATCGACATGCGCGTCCAGCGGTCGGTGTCGCCGGTAGGCGCGGTCCACTCGCGTCTGGCAGTCCGACGTAGGCGCTGGAAGTCGGCGAGCACGAGGTACGGGTCGCCAGTGCATGAGGTTGTCCACCAGCGGCCGGAACAGGCTGGGGTCGCCGCGCGAGAAGAAACCGGCGCGCGATCAGATCGATGACCGCGCGCAGCTCGGGGTTCGTCTCGTAGTAGTCGCGCGGGCCGGTAGCCGCGCGCCTTCATGGCGGCAACTTCCGGCGCCGTCAGCCCGAACAGGAAGAAGTTCTCCGCGCCCACTTCCTCGCGGATCTCGATGTTGGCGCCGTCCGAGCGTGCCGATGGTGAGCGCGCCGTTCATGCGAGAACTTCATGTTGCCGGTGCCCGAGGCTTCCTTGCCGGCGGTGGAGATCTGCTCGGACAGGTCGGCCGCCGGATAGATCCGCTGCCCGTTCGTGACGTTGAAGTTCGGCAGGAACACCACCCTGCAGGCGATCGCGCACCTGCGGGTCGCGGTTGACCACCTCGCCCACCGCGTTGATCAGCTTGATGATGAGCTTGGCCAGTGATAGCCGGGCGCCGCCTTGCCGCCGAAGATGAACGTGCGCGGCTGCATCGGCAACTGCGGGTCGCGACTTCAGCCGGTGATACAGCGCGATGACGTGCAGGATGTTCAGGTGCTGGCGCTTGTACTCGTGGATGCGCTTGACCTGCACGTCGAACATCGACTCCGGGTCGACGCACGATGCCGGTGCGCTGCGCGCACGAAGCCGGCGAACTGCCGCCTTGTTGGCGCGCTTGATCGCGCGCCAGCGCGTCGCGGAAGCCGGCGTCGTCGGCGAGCGGCTCGAGCTCGCGCGAGCTGCTCGAGGTCGCGTGAGCCAGCCCTCGCCGATGGCGTCGCGTGATGCAGCGCGCGCGAGCCGCGGGTTGCGCGAGCGCCATCCAGCGCCGCGGCGTGACGCCGTTGGTCTTGTTGCTGAACTTCTCCGGCCACAGCTCGTGGAAGTCGTGCAGCACGTCCTGCTTCAGCAGCTCGGAGTGCAGGTCCGCCACGCCGTTGACCGCGTGGCTGCCGACGCAGGCGAGGTTGGCCATGCGCACGTAGCGCTCGCCGCGCTTCGTCGATCAGCGACAGCCGCGCCAATGCGCGCCTCGTCGCCGAAGAAGCGGATGCCGCACTTCGTCGAGGAAGCGCGCGTTGATCTCGTAGATGATCTCGAGGTGCCGCGGCAGCAGCTTGCCGAACATGGCGAGCGGCCAGCGCTCCAGCGCCTCGGGCAGCAGCGTGTGGTTGGTGTAGCCGAACGTCTTGCGCGTGATGTCCCAGGCGTCGTCCCAGTCCATGGCGTGCTCGTCCACCAGCAGGCGCATCAGCTCGGCGACGGCGATGGCCGGATGGGTGTCGTTGAGCTGGACGGCGAACTTCTCGTGAAAGCGCTCGAGCGGAATCTTCTGCACGCGCAGGATGCGCAGCATGTCCTGCAGCGAGCAGCGACACGAAGAAGTACTGCTGCTCCAGCCGCAGCTCCTTGCCCTGGACCGCCTCGTCGTTCGGATAGAGCACCTTGGTGATGTTCTCCGAGACGACCTTCTGTTGACCGCGCCGTAGTAGTCGCCGCGGTTGAACACGGCGAAGTCGAACGACTCCGGCGCCTCGGCCTGCCACAGCCGCAGCGTGTTCGCGGTGTTGACGCGGTAGCCGAGGATCGGCGTGTCGTAGGGCACGCCGATCACGATCGTGCTCGGGCACCCAGCGCACGCGCATGCGGCCGTGCTCGTCGGTGTAGCGCTCGGTGTGGCCGCCGAGCTTCACCTCCACCGCCCACTCGGGCCGCGCGATCTCCCAGGGGTTGCCGAAGCGCAGCCACTTGTCGGTGCTTCTCCACCTGCCAGCCGTCGACGATCTCCTGCTCGAAGATGCCGAACTCGTAGCGGATGCCGTAGCCGAGCGCGGGAATCTCGAGCGTGGCCAGCGAATCGAGGAAGCAGGCGGCGAGCCGGCCGAGGCCGCCGTTGCCCAGGCCCGGCTCCTCCTCCTGCTGCAGCAGCTCGTCGAAGTCGAGGCCGAGCTCGGCCACCGCCTGCGCGCACGTCGTCGTAGATGCCGAGGTTGACCAGGTTGTTGCCGAGGTGCGGGCCCATCAGGAACTCGGCCGACAGATACGCCACCGTGCGCGAGCCCTGCTTGCGTGTAGGCCGCGGCGGTGCTGATCCAGCGCTGCAGCATGCGGTCGCGCACCGTGTAGGCGAGCGCCAGGTAGTAGTCGCATCTTGGTGGCCAGCGCCGGGAACTTGCCCTGCATGTAGAACAGGTTGTCGAGGAAGGCGTGCTTGAGTGCTTCCTTGTTCAGGGCGACGCGATCGTCCGTAACGCGTTCGGTTTCCAGGAGAGCGTTCATTTAGACGACAAGGCCCGTCCGGCCGGAGCGGCCAGTGCACCGTCAGGTGCAAGTTCCATGCGTGAGCTGCGCGGGGCGGTGCGCGGATCGCACGCGTGCGCGGAACGCCGAGCGGATCAAGTGTTTGCGCGCACCTGTGCGCTTGGGGTCGCGCGCGTCGTCCACCGCTGAGCGCGGGCTCCTGCACTATTGGCGAACTGTCTTCGCTTGGTGCGCACAGTTGCAGTGCGTGCTTGAATCAGTTGATGTCGTCGCGAGCGGAGTGTCGATTGTGGAGGGGGTTCTCGCGGACGTGCGCTCATCGCACGCGGTGGCTCACTCGCAGAGGGCCTTGGCGGCGGGGGCCGGCCGTAAGACCCGTCCATGGGGCCAATGGCGCTTACTTAAGGTGTGGATTGCCGCATGAACGGTTGAGCCCTGCGCAGGCGGGGCCTCACTCAAAGAGGGGTCGGGAGGGACCGGCCGCCAAGGCCCTCGTCGAGTGAGCCCCCGCCTGCGCAAGCGCCCTCCTAAGAATTCGAACTCTTTAATTCAGCGACCTCAGGGTCGGGCCGTGGCGATTCGCAGCACCGGGTAGAGGTTGAGGCGCTGGTCGTACGCCGGATGGCGCTTGTAGAAGAAGTCGAGCCGCGCTTGCGGGCTGCGCGCGAACTCTGCGTCCGTCGCGAGCAGGCGCTTGAACTCCGCCGCCACGGCCGGGTCGCTTGCCATCATCTCGAGCGCCACCTGTTCGGCCACGTAGGGCTCCATGTATTCCTTCTGCTCGAACGCTGAGTTGAAGAAGCCCCACGCGGCGTATGAGTCGCCGGCCCGCGGCTCGAGCAGCGTGAGGATGAGCCGCGCCTTCGGCTGCGCGATGGGCACGATGAGCGAGCCGACGGGGATGTCCTGCCGCTCGTCCTTCCACTGCCCTTCGAGCGTCGCGGTGAAGTGCCCTTCGAATGGCGCGGTGCTGAAGGTGACCTTCGTGGCACGGAACGCTTCCACGCTTGCGCCCTTCGCGGCGCGGTCCAGGCGCTCGAAGCGAATGCCGTGCACGGCGAGCCGCTCGCCGAGCCACGCGGCGTGTGCAGGCGGCACAACATAGGCGCCGCGCGGTGCGCGAACGGTGAGCTTCGGCACCAGGGTGTCGCGGAAGGGCACGTGCCACACCTGCGGCTTCGTCGGGTCATAGCGCGTGACGAGCGCGCCCGAGATGGGCGAGGGCTCGCGCGAGAAGGCATAGCCTCGGAAGTCGATGCTCGTAGTGTGCGGGCCGGTCTCGAAGTCGACTGCGACGTCCTGCCCCCCGAGTTTCTCGGCGCGGGCGTCTGCCTCGCGCGCGAGCGTGCGCCACGCACGCCCTTGCTTCGCCGTCATCTCTGCGAGCTTCACCAGGATTTTGTGGGTGATGCGCACGCGTGTGGGGTAGTCCTTCCACGAGTGCGTCTCCACCAGCAGGGAATACCGGTTGCGAGTGGCCCAGTAGCCTGTCGAGAAACGCGGCGGATAAGGGCTCACGTCGAAACCCGACATCGGGTCGTCGGTGTCGCGGAACGACGGGTAGAAATCGATCGGCAGCGAGCCTTGCGCCGTCAGCGCCGCATTCAGTTCCTTCACGAGCGCGCGACCGCCCGGCTGCATGCCGGGGTCGCCGGTGTTGACGGGTTCGAGGTTGTTGGAGACCTCCACTTCGAACTGCGCGCCATCCGTCACGTGCAGGTCGACGTAGAGCACCGGATCCCAGGCATCCAGAAGACGCAGCATCGCCTGCATCTCGGGTGCGTCGGCCTTGGTGTAGTCGCGGTTGAGGTTGTAGTTCTGCGACGTCACCCGCCAGCCCATCTCCTCGGGGCCGTTCTGGTTCGGGCGGTTGTAGCGCCCGAAGCGCTCGTGCCCGTCGACATTGAACACGGGCACGAACACCAGCACGAACGAGTCGAGCGCGCCCTTCGCGGCCTTGCCTTGAAGCATCTCGCGCACGGCGAGGAAGCCTGCGTCCTTGCCGTCGATCTCGCCGGCGTGAATGCCCCCTTGTGCCACCATCACCGGAACACCGCGCTCGCGCGCATCGTCGGGCGTGAGCGCGCCGCTCTTCGAGACGGCGAGCGCGAGCATGGGACGGCCCTCCGGCGTGCGGCCGAACTCGAAAGCTCGCACGGCGCCCGGGTAGGCCTTCGCGAGCTCGGCGCACAGGCGCTCCACTTCATCGTAGCGGCCGGTGATGCGGAACCCGGAACGCTCGGAGAGCGTCTCGAGCGCTTTGGGGGTGGCGGCGAAAGTGGGCGTGGCGGTGATTCCCAGCAGAACGGCGGAGGTCGCGGCGAGCGCGAGCCGGCGCGGAAGGTCGATCATGCGGACGGTGCTCCAGGAGCCTTGCAGGGCCAGCGAATTCTAGAGCAGTCGGGTGTACCGCCGTGTCAGTTGGGCATTCGCTTTAGCGCAGCGTTGTGGCTGGTCAGCCCGACCAGGCTCGAGATGCCCGCTACCAGATCCTGCGGCTCCACGGGCTTTGACAGATGCATCTGGAAACCCGCCAGCAGCAGGCGGCGGCGGTCGTCCGCGCGCGCGTAGGCGGTGACGGCCACGGCAGGGATCGTCGCGACCCGGTCGTCCTCCAGCGCGCGCACCTGCCCGATGAGCTGGTAGCCGTCGGTGCCCGCCATGCCGATGTCGCTGATCAGGATGTCCACCGGCTCGTTGCTCAGCACGTCCATGGCCTGCTCGGCGTCCACGGCCAGCAGCACACGCGCGCCGCATTCTTCGAGCAGGCGGCCGAAGAAGAGCAGCGAATCCGCCTCGTCGTCCACGACGAGCACGGAAACGTGATCCAGGCGCGGCAACGCGTGCAGGTCGAGCGCCGCGCGCAGGCGCGATTCCGCCCCGGCTTCCTCGGCGTGCACGGAGACTATGGGCAGAGTCACCGTGAACGTGGAGCCCTGGCCTTCCCCGGGGCTGGCCGCTTTCACCGAGCCGCCATGCAGCTCCACGAGGCTCTTGACGATGGAAAGGCCCAGGCCGAGGCCACCGTGGCGCCGTGTTGTCGAAGAGTCTTCCTGCCTGAACCGCTCGAACACGAAAGGCAGAAACGCTGGCGCGATGCCGACGCCGCAGTCCTGGATGACGATCTCGGCGTGCGAGCTCGCACGCTCCAGGGCAACGCGTATGCACCCGCCAGGGGGCGTGAATTTGACCGCGTTCGCGAGCAGGTTCCACAGCACCTGCTGCAGGCGGGCCGGGTCGACTCGCGTCCAGCCGATGCTCGTGGCGAGCGACTTCTCCAGCCGCACGCTCTTGGCGTCCGCGGCCGGCCGCGCGGCTTCGACGGCGTTGCTGACGGCGTCCCGCAGGTCGATGGTCTGCAGCTTGAGCGGCACCTCGCCCGTCATGATGCGGCTCATGTCGAGCAGGTCGTTGACGATCTGCGTCTGCGCGCGAACGTTGCGCTCGATGGTGTCGAGGCTGCGCGCGAGCTCGGCATTGTCGCCGGCGTGCCGGCGCGCGATGTGCACCCAGCCCACGATGGCATTCAACGGCGAGCGCAGCTCGTGGGAGAGCGTGGCCAGGAATTCGTCCTTGAGCCGGCTCGCCTGCTCGGCTTCCTGGCGAACCTTGCGCTCGCGTTCGAGCAGCACGTCCCGCTCCTGTTGCGCCAGCTTCCAGGCGGTTCGATCCCGGAGCACGACGCTGAAGCCGATGACGTGGCCGGCGGCATCCATCGCGCGGCTGAGAATGCTGCTCGCGAAGAACGGAGTGCCACCTTTCTGCAGCAGCCACAGGTCATTGGCGGAGCTGCCTTCTTCCGCGGCCACCTGCAGTTCGCGCTGGTGGACGCCATTGGCGACGTCTTCAGCGGAAAACAGCATTTCGGTGTTGAGGCCAACGAACTCGGCACGTGTGTAGCCCAACAGCCGCTCCACGCCTTCATTCCACGTGGTCGCGATTCCCTGCAGGTCGATGCCGAAGTTGGCGTAGCTTTTCACGTTCGAGATGAGCGTGTGGTAGCGGGCATCGCTCGCGCGCAGGGCGTCTTCCGCGAGCTTGCGCCCGGTGCGATCGGTGGCGATGCCGATGATCGACTGCACCTTGCCGTGGCTGTCCACCTCCGGAACGAGATGCGCCTCGAAGTGCCGCTTACCGTGCTCGGTGCCGGCGGTGAATTCCGCGTCCTGCTGCTCGGCCGTGGCGAAGACCCGCTGGCAAGCCGCCGCGAATGCCGCACATTGGTCGGCGTCGACGCCGGCTTCGAGCGCCGCGCAGCCGACCAGGTCTTCCGGACGCGGGCCGAGAATGGCCGTTACCGCCCTGTTTACGTAGAGCAGGCGTAATTGCCGGTCCAATCTGAAGACGATGACGGGCAGGCGCTCGATGAAATGCGCCAGCAGGTGCTCATCGGGGGGAATGACATCGACCTTCATGGCCAAGCTCAGGGTGTCTTCCGGGCCTTCGGCGGACGGAGCAACTTCTGTTCCGCAGCGCTCGCGTGCGGTAGATGCGGTAGAGTCGGACGGTCGGAAAAAATAGTGCACCAAACGGGGAATGCCGGCTCAGGGTGGGGTGTGAACGCCGCGCTGTGGCTGTTGATACTGATCGGGCCGCTCACCTCCGCCGCGCAGGCGGCGGAGGGTGAGGGAGCCCGTTTGGCCCGGCAGGCGCTCGTGCAGGCCGTTGCCGCATCCGACGAAATCCACGATCCCTTCCATCGCGCACAGTCGCTTGCCGAGATCGCCGAAGCCCAGGTGGCTGTCGGTGACGGCGATGCAGCCGTGCCACTTCTTCTGCTCGCGGCCGAATCTGCCGGCAACATCGACAACGACGCGCTCGCGTCCTGGGCGCGGCACGACATTGCACTGGCGCTTGTGAAGGCAGGCGAGCTTGCGCGGGCGGAAGCCACTGCCGATCGGATCAGCGACTCGCGCCAGCGTGACGCCGTGCTCGCCGCGGTGGTCGACGCCCGGCGCGCGGGTCACGACTACGCGGGTGCACTGGCCGCCGCACGACGCATCCAGGATGCGGTGCGCCAGGGCCAGGGCCTGAGACGCATCGTCATTGCGCAGGCGGGCACCGGCGATATGGAGAGCGCACTCGCCACCGCGCGAAGCATCGTGCAACCGGCACTCAGTGCTGCCGCGTTGGGTGAGGTCGTCGCGGCGATGGCGAAGGACCGCAGCTTCAATGAGGCCCGCCTGCTCGCATCACGTATCCGGGACGAACGAGCGCGCAGCGACGCCCTGGTTGAGATCGCGTCCGCGCAGGCGGATGCGGGCGACGTGGAGGGCGCGTTAGCCACCGCGAACAGCGTCGAAGACAAGTTGTTCCGCGCCGAAGCCTTTTCGCGAGTGGCCGCGGCGTGCATGCGCATCGGCCGTAGTGATGAGGCTCGTGAGTTGTTTGCGCAGGCCGTTGCGCTGGCGAAAGGCGGCCGGGGCGGCGCGGAACGCAAGGGCTTCGCGCTCGTGGAGATAGCCCGCGCGCAGGTTTCCGTTCATGAGACCTCGGCTGCGCGCGAGACGCTGCAGCTGGCGCTCGCAAGCGTTGGAACCGTGAAGCGCAATTCAGGCCGGCTTACGCTGCTGGCGCAGATTGCGCCCTTGCAGGCGCGTCTCGGCGACCACGCCAGCGCCATGGCCACGGCCTGGCGTGCTGACGATCCAAGCCTGCGGCCTCTGCTTGTTCGGGACGTCGCCGCCACGCAAGCCGAGTCGGGCGATGTCAAAGGGGCTGTGCAAGCGGCTCGTGCACTGAGTGACCTGCCGGCGAGCGCGGCGGCGTTCTTTGGAATACTGCGCGCGCAGTCCCAGGCGCGGGATTCGCCCGGCATGCGCGCGACCATCGAGGCCGCGCTCCAGATCGTGCGTGTCATACGTGCCGAAGAGCTCAGGGCCGGCGCACTCGGCTCGCTCGCGGCCGCACAGCTCGTGGCGGGCGACGAGGACGCCGCCCTTCTGCTCTTCGACGAAGCGATGGCCGTGGCCGCCCAGGTGGAGCCAGGCCCCGCGCGGGCCGCGGCCTACGCGCGAATCGGCGATGCGCTGGGTGAGCGTGCGTGAGGCAACTCGCGCGCACCGTCTGGCCGCGGCTCACCACGATGCATCAGCCGAGCCATGACCTCGCGTACCAGGCGACGGGACTGCTGCTGCAGATGCTGAAGACGCGCAAGGCGCCAACACCGGTGCGGCTGCCGCATCAGCTCGTTTGTCGCGAGTCGGCCTGCGACGGCGCTACGCTCTTGAATCCTGAACCCGTCCGACGAGGTACTACTCGCCCGCCCCGGCGCCCACCGCAACCCACGCGATCTGCGCGTTCGAGACGCTCTTCACGTCGAACTTCTTCGCTGCCGCGGCCATGCGCGTGAGCGCCTCCGCAATGGGCATCGGTGGTTTGGCGTCGCCTTTCTTGACCTTGTGGAAACGCACGGGGTTGATGCGGGCGACGACGTAGTTGCGCAGATATGGAGACTTGAAGCCGCGCGCGGTGAGATCGCCGATGATGCGCTTCACGTTTGCATCGATCTCCAGCAAGGCGCGATGCGTAGGCTTCCCGCTCGCGCAGGCTGCTGGCGAGCGGGCGCTCGCTGAAACGATCGAGCTTCTTTAGGAACGGGCTGTACGCACCGCCCGCGAACCGTGGCGCCTGCTCGTAAACGGCGCCCAGCGTAATCAACTCCGCCGCTTCGAACTCCGCGCTGAGATCCGACTCGCGCGTGGTGCCCTGCTTCTTCGCAAGACTGCGCGCCATGCGAATGACTTCGAGGCTGCGGTCCTTGAGGTTGTGCGCCTGGCGAGATCCGCGACCTCGGGGTTGTCTGTCGCGAGGGGCACATCTGCCGCCGTGAGCCCGCGGCTGCTGCGGCTTGGCGCAAGCCTGCCGCGAGTCGATTTGCCGCGCTTGGCTGCCGCGCCAGGTTTGGCACGTGAGGTTTTCTTCGCTGCCATGGCTTTACGTTGACACGCTGTTCACGATCTTTCCGTCCACCAGGTCGATCCGCCGGTCGGCCCGCTCGGCGAACGTGATGTCGTGCGTGACCGCGATGACGCTGCAATGCTCGCGACGGGTGAGGTCGTGCAGGATGGCGCGCACGTTCTCGCTCGACTTCGAATCCAGCGCGCCGGTCGGCTCGTCCGCGAGTATGACGAGTGGATTGTTGGCGAGCGCGCGGGCAATCGCCACGCGTTGCCGCTGGCCACCGGAAAGCTGCGACGGGCGCTTGCGCGCATGGTCGGCGAGCCCGAGATCCGCCAGCAGCTTCGCGGCGCGCTGGCGCTGCTCCTGAAGCGGCAGGCGGCCGAGCCGGCGCATGGGGATGAGCACGTTGTCGAACGCGGAGAACTCCGCGAGCAGAAAGTGAAACTGGAACACGAAGCCGAGCTTCTGCAGACGCAGGTCCGCCAGACGCTCTTCGTCGATTGCGCTCGTGTCTTCGCCATCGAAGTAAAGCGTGCCGGCGGTGGGGCGGTCCAGCAGGCCGAGCAGGTACAGGAGCGAGGATTTGCCGGAGCCGGAGGGCCCGCGGATCACGACGAACTCGCCACGGCCGATGCGAAGGCTCGCATCGTCCACGAGCGTGACGGGCACTTCACCCGTGAGCTTGCGCGTGAGCCCTTCCGCGATGATGACATCGGCAGTCATGCCGCGCCTCGCAGGATGTCCACGGGCTGCACGCTGCCGCCCTTGCGCGCCGGAAGGTAGGCCGCCGCAACGGCGGAAACCATGGCGAATGCCACAGCGAGCACGAACTGATCCGCGCCCCAGTACACGGGCAGGTGAATGGGCTCGGCCTGCCCCGGCACTTTCACGACCACCCGCTGGATCAGCGCCATGAGCCCGCAGCCGCCGAGCGCGCCGACGGCACTGCCGGCGATGCCCATGATGAGGCCCTCGATGAGGAAGATGCGGCGCACGTCCCGCGCGTGAAATCCCATGGATTTGAGAATGGCGATGTCGCGCGTCTTCTCCATGACGACGGTGGAGATCACGTTGTAGATGCCGAACGAGGCGACCAGCAGGATCGCGCCGACCACGCTGTACATGATGATGTTGCGCACGAGCAGCGTGTTCAGGATGTCTTCGCTCGCCTCCTGCCACGACACGCTCTTGTAGCCGATCTTGCGCTCCAGCCGCGTGGCCACGTCACGGGCGCGGTACGCATCGTCGAGCCGCAGGATGATGCTGTTCGCGACGTTCGGCCGGTTCATGAGCGCCTGCACGCGCTTGATCTGCGCGAACGTCTGGCCCTCGTCGTAGCGCACGTTGCCCGTGCGAAACAGCCCGACGATGCGCATGGGGCGCACGTTGCCCTGGGATGCGACCACCGAGACCGTGTCGCCCAGCGACAGGCTCAACTTCTTCGCGAGCCCTGCGCCGATGATGATGCCGTTGTGATCGCGGTCTATTTCTTCGAGTGAGCCGGCGATGATGTCCTCGGTGATACTGCTCACCCCTTTCATGCGCGCGGCGACGATGCCCGAGAGCGTGACGGATTCGTCGCGGCCCGCGAAGCTGAAGATGGCCTGGCCAACCAGCACCGGCGCGGCGGTGACGCCGGGCTGCGCATCGATGAAGGCGAGCTTCTGCTTGTACTGGCGGATGCCACGGCGCTCGGCGAGGGGCTTCACATGCTTCACGCTCACCGCGCCGCCTGGATAGGCGACGGTTGCCGGCTGCTGGCGAGTGTTTCGGAATTCGTCCGAGATGGTGACGTGAGGCGCGGTGTCGACGAGCCGGGCGATGAAGTCGCGCTCCGAGCCCCGCATGAGCGCCGACACCGCGAGAAAAAACGCCACGCCGAGCACGACACCCGACAAGGAAACCAGCGTCTGCCGGCGCCGGCTGCGCAGGTGGCTGGCTGCGATGTCGGCGTAGAGGCTCATGAGCGCGGTGCCTTCGTCACTTGTTCGTCGCGGGCGGCGCCACAGACGCCGCGCGTACCTGCGATGTGCCTGTCGTACTGCGCACGCGGCGCCCCGCCTCGATATTTTCAGGCGGCTGCAGAATCACGGCATCGGCGTCATCGAGGCCGCTGCGAATCTCCGTTCGCTCAGGTCCCACCACGCCCGTAATCACGTCACGCGGCTGCGCGCGGCCGTCGTCCACCATCCACACCTTGCCGTTCACAACGGAGGTTGTCGGCACCAGCAGCACGTTCTGCCGTTCCTCCAGCACGATGTTCGTCTCGGTCGTCATGCCGATGGCCAGCGGCGGGTCGTTCATCAGCGAGATGCGCACGCGGTAGCTGCGCGCCACCGGATCGCCGCGCGGCGTCACCTGTGCCACGCGGCCTTCGAACGTGCGATTCGGGAACGCATCCGTCTGAATGAGCACGCGCAGGCCCGGGCTGACACGCGGCACGTCTTCTTCATCCACTTCGGCCGTGATCCGCAGCGGGGCCGGCCCCGACATATGGAAGAGCACCTGGTTTACGGGGATCAGCTCGCCGATCTCGCCGTCGCGGCGAATGATGCGGCCGTCGGCCGGCGCGGTGAGCGACATGAACTGCACCTTTTCGCGCGCCCCTTTCAGCGCAGCCTGGGCGGAACCCAGGTCGGTGCGGGTTCGGTCCACTGCATCCTGCGCGACGAGGTTCTGGCGGTGGAGCGCCTGGGTGCGCTCGAACTGGGCATTGGCGTATTCCACGCGGGCCTGGGCTTCCGCGACGGCGGCGCGCAGATCGGAGTCTTCGAGGCGCGCGAGCAGCTGGCCGCGCTTCACGTCATCGCCTTCGTCCGCTTTCAGCTCGATGAGCCGCGCGGCCGCACGAGGCGCAATGCGAATTTCGAGGCTGGGTTCGACGGTGCCGGTGGCGTACACCGCTTCGATGGCCGGCCCGCGAACCGGTTTCGCCACCACCACCTGGGCCGGCGAAAGCTTCCACCACGCAACGGCGCCACCTGCGGCCACAACGCCCAGAACGAGAATCGTGGCGATGGATCGACGCATGGTGATTGGGGACTGCTCTTCGCTTTCCTTACGGTGCGCGCAGTCTAAAGGGCTTCAGTGACTAACCGCGACTGGCGGACTTGTCTGCCCGGCGAGACTTCCAGGTGAACTCGATGGGAATCGTTGCGAGCGCCATGCGCGCCACGCCGTTCTCCACATACGGCCGGAACAACGCGCGCTGTACGGCGAGGCGGGCCGCTTCGTCGAGGCGGATGTGCCCGCTCGAACGCTCGATCTCGACGCGGGCCGCACGGCCCAGCTCGTTGATGAGCACGCGCACGACCACGAGCCCCTCTTCACCGGAACGCCTCGACTCCGGCGGGTAGCGCGGCTGCGGCGCCTGGATGTAGGCGACATCTGAGATGACGCGCGGTGCGGCCGGCATGGGCGCGGGCGCGGGCGGCGGCGCTTCCACTACGGCGACGGTGATGGCGTTCGGCGCCGGCTCTTCGGTGAACACGACGAGCGGCGGCTCGATCGTGGGCGTGGTCACGGGCACGATGTGCGGCGCCGGAGGCGGCGGCGTTTCGGACGGCGGCGCCGGCAGGTTGACGATGCTCGCCTCGATGGGCGTGGCTTCAAAGATGGCGCGGACGGGCGACCAGGCGGTGACGACGTAGATCAGCGCGACGTGCACGGCCCCGATGACGAGGCAGACCACCCCCCGGCGGGAGAGATGAGAGAGCAGTGCTGCTGCGGTCGCCGACATGTCCCGGACTTCGATCAGGAGCTCGTGGGCGCACAGTATAAAGCGATGCGTTAACAAATGGGAACGGTTCGCATCGCCGCGAGGTGCGATGGTACGCGATCCGGCCGGATCGGCAGACATTATGGTCAACCCATTGTTTGGAGGGGCTTTTCCGCCGCTCCCTGGCGCAGACGAAAAAGGCGAGTGACGGAAGGTGAAGCAGCAGCCACGGTGAAACGGCGGGCCCGAAAAGGCGCACCGGGGCCTGGGTTCAGGTGGCGAGGCCCATCCAGCGCTCCAGCTGCTCCACCCGATTACGGCTGACGCTCAACTGCACACCGCTGCGCAGTTTCACCCCGTAGTCGCCGCCCGGGTCCCGCAGAAGGGTCTCGATCTGGTCGAGCCGGACAATGGCGGAGCGGTGAATGCGGAAGAACCGGGCCGGGTCGAGCCGCTCTTCGAGCATCTGCATGCGTTCGCGGATCACATGCGCCCGCCCGTTCGCGTGCAGCTCCGCGTAGGGCCCGCTCGCGGTGATGTATTCGATGTCCCCAACGGGCACCACGCGCACCTGACCCCGCGTCTCCACGGCGATGCGCTCGAGGTACTCCGGCTTGCCGGCGGGCGAAGTGGTGCCGGCGGCGACGGCCTGGGCAGCCGGGGCGCCGCCGCTTCCCTGAAGCACGGCCAGAAGTTGTTCCGAGAGCCGGTCCACTTCCTCCAGCTCGATCAGGCGGCGCGCGCGCGCGAAGGCCTGCTCGAAGCGTTCGTCGTCGAAGGGTTTCACGAGGTAGTCGATGGCGGCAAGGTCGAAGGCCTTGAGCGCGTACTGGTCGTACGCCGTCACGAACACGGTGGCCGGCATGTCTTGCGTGCCGATGGTGCGGATGACATCGATGCCCGTGGCGCCCGGCATCTGCACATCGAGGAACACGAGGTCCGGCTTGAGCGTGCGGATGGCGGCGATCGCAGCCTCGCCGTTGTCGGCCATGCCGACGATCTCGACGTTGTCCTGATGCCGCAGCAGGTCTTCGAGCCGCTGGCGCGCCAGCGCTTCGTCGTCGACGATGAGGACGCGCAGCGTCTTGCCTCTTGCCACGGGTCGTCCTCAGCCGTGCGCGGCGACGCCCGTGGTATGCAGGGTGGTCGTATTCACGGTGCGAACCTCGGTGCGCTTGTGAAAGGGAATGATCACCTCCGCCACCACGCCGCCATCCTCGGCACCGCGCAGCGTGAGGCTCTGGTCCGCGCCATACAGCTCCAGGAGCCGCTCGCGCGTGTTGCGCAGGCCCACGCCTTCGCCCGGCCGCAGGCCCGTTTCGCCAACGCGCGGGCCGTTGTCCCGCACGCACATCACGAGGCGCTCGCCTTCGCGGCGTGCGTGGATGTCGATGCGGCCTTCCTCGTCGATCTTGCTCACACCGTGCTTGATGGCGTTCTCCACCAGCGGCTGCAGGATGAGATTGGGCACGAGCGCGTCGAGCACGCCCGGCTCCACCTGCGACTGGATGGTGAGCCGGCCCTGGAAGCGAATCTGCATGATCTCGAGGTACCGGTGCGTAAAAGTCAGTTCCTGCCCGAGCGGCACTTCCTGCTCATCCGCGCCGTCGAGCGTGGTGCGCAGAAGCTCGCTGAGGCGAGCAATCATACGGCGAACGCCGCGTGGGTCGCGCTCCACGAGGGCCGAGACGGCGTGCAGCGTGTTGAAGAGGAAGTGCGGGTTCAACTGCGTACGCAACGCGGCGAGCCGCGCGTCCGCCAGCTGCGCCTGCAACTGCGCCGCCTGCGCTTGCAGCAGAATGGTCTGCTCGCGCCGCGAGTGGTAGCGCAGGAAATAATCGCGAGCGACACCGCCGGCCAGGATGGCGATGTAGACCAGGAACTCGTTCATGAACCACAGGTGCTGCAGGCGCCACATCGGGCCCGCATCCGCGAAGCGACCGCGGAACACATGGAACACATCGAAGCGCAGGAAGCCGGTGACCACGTCCACGCCCACGGCGATGAGCATGCCCACGCAGAAGAACAGGCAGATGCGCGGCAGCTGGTGGCCGCGCTCCAGCTGATAGTGGCTCGCGAGCGAGAACACCAGCGGTGTGATCATGGCCCACAGGTATGACTCGATGAACGCCAGCGCCACGGGCGCGGAGGGCAGGATCGCCTGGAACCCGCGGCCGTTCGGGTCGAGCAGGGTGTTGGCCGAGGTCAGCAGCGCGATGAACGTCCAGAAGCCCAGGATGAACAGCAGGTCCGCCCGCCGCAGCGGCACCCGGTCTGTGGTGGCGTCAGGCGCGGGCACCGCGACCCTTTGCGTCAAAGGGGGCGAATAGGGGGGCGAAAGTGCGGCCCGATCCACGGCAAGGGGATCCTCTCGGCTGGGAATGAGCGGGGAGAATAGTCGCGCCTGCCGGGCACCCGCAAAGGAGGAGTTTCGATGTGCACCACTGGCTGGCCGAGGTGCACCCGAGGATCGTTCAGTTGCTGGTGGGCAATACGCGTGCGGGCGCCGCGCCCTGGTCATACACACGTGTAAATTCGAGCTTCGGCAAGCCGTCTTCGGTGAGCGACACCTTCTCGATGAGCTGCCCGTCCGCGGTGAGGCCATAACGCTCGGTCAGGTGGGGGCCCACCTGCGGCCGCACGTCGATCACATATTCGCGGCCTTTCCAGCCCGAGCTCTGGTCGGCCACGCCGTCCGCCACAGAGACCACGCTGTGCCCGCCGGGTGTGTAGGTGCGGCGGGAGTCGCCGCGAACGATCACGAAGCGGTCGGGAGACTGCTCGATGGACAGGCCATCGCCGCTGAGGCGCGCTCCCAGTGCCTGCTCGTAGCGCGAGCGCAGAAACCCCCCGTGGCGACCGTGCTCGCGGAAACCCCCGCCCGCGCCTGCGCTATCGGTGGTCGGCCGCGCTTCGGTCGCGCCACGGTCGCCGCCTGCGGTGCCGCTGGGGCCAACGGAGCCATCACGAGCAACAGGGCCGGGACCGTAACCGTCCTCGTCTTCGTCCGGGCCGCGTCGCATGCGTTTCATGGCTTTTGCCTGCAGTTTCGCGATGAGCGCCTGCGGGTCTTGGCTGGCTTGCCGGTTCAAGCGCCAGGCGCCCGAGAGACTCACTCCCACGGGCACGTCAGGCACGAGGCGGGGTGCGCCACAGGCGCTCAGCACCGCGGCAAGGAAGAGCGCGGATATAGCCACTCTGCGCGCCTGCATTCCTGCTCGCGTGCGGCTCGAAGTGGTGGTTCGCGCGCTCACGGCGCGTCTTGTAATCGTGTTGGTCGATATCAACGTGATGCGCTCGCGGTAGCGCGGCCCGCCCGTATGCAGGCCGCGCTTCGCAGACTACTTCGTGACGGCGCCCGCGACGAGGGGTTGCTTCGGATACTTCGCGAAGATGGCGGCGACTGCCTCGTCGATGGCCGGCTGCGGGTTGTCTTCCGCCTCGCTCGTCACGCGGCCTTTCGCCGTTCCGGACCAGACGAGCTCCTCGTGCTGCTGATCCACCACGTCGATGGTGAGCGAGCCTTCCGTGACGGTGCGGATGTCCCGCCCGCCGAACGTTCCGCCCCAGCCCCAGCCGCGCGACCAGCGGCCCCAGCCCACCCCGACGTCCGGCCACGAGCTGCCTTCGACCTTGTCCTGGGCTTCGACGCTGAAGTTGACGAGCAGGTCTGGCTGCTCGCTCTGCGCATAGCCGCGTGCGAGCATCTCGCGCGTGACGGCGTCTTTCAGGTAGCGCGTGATGAGCGTGGTGTAGCCGGACTTGTCGGTGTCCGGGCGCTCCACGAAGCCGAAGCTCTGGTACTTCTGGATGTCGAGCGCGGGGGCGGTCTGCGTGTGGATGACGGGCTTGCTCGCGCAAGCGGCGAGTACCGCCGCAAGGCCTGCGATGGCGAGCCCGCGAATCCATTTACTGCGAATCGTCATATCGGCAACCTCGTATTGAATGAGCCGGCTCACGAGCCTTCATGCGCCGGCCCCAATTACCATTCAGCCTGGCAAAACGGTGCTGGGTTTCGACACGGTGCGGCGCCCGGAAGTTCTCGCCGCCGGCGCGATGTTTTTTCGCGGAACACAGGCGAATCCGCATGCGGAAGCAATTGGAGACGCCCGGGGTGCAATTCGTAACAGTGCGGGAACGAGCGTCGCAGACGGTTGACTAAACTGCCAGCCTGCAACTGCGCTATTGCCACGGATTACCTCGTCTTTTCGTCACAATCCGAAACATGATCAAGAAACCTGTCGTCATCGCCGTTGCCTTGCTTGCCCTCGCGGCCGTGGGCTTCTGGGCGTGGAAGAAATCGACCGCGGATGCGGCGCCGGCCTATCGCTTCGCCACTATCGAACGCGGCGATCTGGAGGCGGCGGTCTCGGCTACGGGCACTCTCAGTGCCGTCACGACGGTGCAGGTGGGCACGCAGGTGTCGGGCAAGATCGTGGAGATCAACGTCGATTTCAATGACCGCGTGAAGCAAGGCCAGCTCATCGCGCGCATCGACCCCACGCTGCTCGAGCAGACCGTGCGCGATGCGCAGGCGGGCGTGGAGCGCAACCAGGCGGAGCTCGAGCAGGCCGAGCGGGAATTCGAGCGCAACCAGCAGCTCTTCCAGCGCAAGGTGCTCACCGAGATCGAGTTCAACAACGCGAAGTACGCGCTCGCCGTGGCGAAGGCGAACGTGAAGAGCGGGCAGGTGACGCTCGACCGCGCGCGACAGAATCTTTCCTACACGCAGATCCACGCGCCCATCGACGGCATCGTGGTCGAGCGCAACGTCGATGTCGGGCAGACCGTGGTCGCCAGCATGTCGACTCCGCAGTTGTTCCTCATCGCGAACGATCTTGCGCAGATGCAGATTCTGGCGTCTGTGGACGAGAGCGACATCGGCTCCATCAACCAGGGGCAGAGCGTTCGCTTTTCAGTGCAGGCGTATCCCAACGAGCACTTCACCGGAGAAGTGAAGCAGGTGCGCCTGCAGTCGAAGACCACCGAGAACGTCGTCAACTACACCGTCGTCGTACGAGTGGCTAACAACAGCGGCAAGCTGTTGCCGGGCATGACGGCGACGCTCGATTTCCTCACCGGAAGCGCGTCGGATGTGCTGCTGGTGCCCAACGCCGCGCTGCGCTTCCGGCCTACGGAAGAGATGCGCGCGCAGGTGTTCAAGCGATTCCAGGAGCAGCGCGCGGCGAACGGCAGTGGCCCCGAAGGCGCGCTGCCGGAACTCGCGGGCCGCCCCGGTGGCGAGGCGGGTGGCGGCAGCGCGCCGGCAATGGCCGCTGATCCGGGCGGCCGCAACGCGGGCGCAGGCAATGCAGGCGGCGGCAACGGCTTTGGCGGCGGGCAGTTCGCGGGCCGCGCCAATGGCGCCGGCGGCGCAGGGCCCGATGGCGCAGGCGCTCGCACGCGAGGCCGGCTTCCCACGATGCTCTGGTATCTCGACGAGCAGGGTAAGCTCACCATGACGCGTGTGCACGCCGGCCTCACGGATGGCCAGCACACCGTAGTGGAGAGCCCGCGCATCAAGGAAGGCATGCAGGTCATCGTGGCGGTCAACACGCCTGCGCAGACGCCGAACGCGGCCGCGAATCCGTTTGGCGGCGGCGGTGGCTTCGGCGGCCCGCCGGGCGGCGGTGGCGGCCTCGGTGGTGGCGGCAACCGGCGGTTCTGATCGTGAACGATTCGGTGCCCGCCGCACTGACCGCCGTTCCCGACGTCATCCGCGTCGAAGGCGTCACCAAGGTCTACCACATGGGAAGCAACGACGTGCATGCGCTGCGCGGCATCGATCTCACCGTGAAGCGCGGCGAGATGGTCGCCGTCATGGGGCACTCCGGCTCGGGCAAGTCGACGCTGATGAACATGCTCGGCTGCCTCGACGCGCCGACGGCCGGCAGTTACTTCCTCGACGGCGTGCGCGTCAACGGGCTCGACGCAAGAACGAGCTCGCCGACCTGCGCAACCAGAAGCTCGGCTTCGTCTTCCAGGGCTTCAACCTGCTGGCGCGCACGAGCGCGCTCGAAAACGTCGAGCTGCCGCTGCTCTACGACCGCAGCGGGCCGGCGGCGCGACACGCGCGCGCTCGCGCGGCGCGCGCTGGAGCGCGTGGGCCTGGGCGAGCGCGTGGACCATCAGCCGAGCGAGCTGTCGGGCGGCCAGCAGCAGCGCGTGGCCATTGCGCGCGCGCTCGTGACCGAGCCCACCGCTGCTGCTCGCCGACGAGCCCACCGGCAATCTCGACAGCCGCACGTCGCGTCGAGATCATGGCGCTGTTCCAGGAGCTGAACGAGCAGGGCATCACCATCCTCATCGTGACGCACGAGCCCGACATCGCGCGCTACGCGAAGCGCATCGTGGAAGTGCGCGACGGGCGCATCCTGCGCGATGAGCCGGTGCCCAACCGATCGCCGCGCCAGCGCAGACCTGCGGAGCGCTGGGCAGCCGAAGACGGAGTCGCGCATGAGAAAGTCCACGCTACTCAAGGTTGCCACGCAGAGCATCCTCAAGAACAAGATGCGCACGCTCCTCACGATGCTCGGCATCGTGATCGGCGTGGCGGCGGTGATCGTGATGGTGGCGGTCGGCTACGGCGCGCAGTCGACGCATCGAGAAGCAGATCAGCAGCCTCGGCACGAACATGATCATGATCATGCCTGGCGCGAGCGCGGCAGGCGGTGTGAGCCAGGGCGCGGCCACGTTCAACCGCCTCACGCTCGCGGACGCCGAGAAGCTGCAGCGTGAAAGCACGCTGCTGTCGGCGGTCTCGCCGGTGGTGTTCACGCAGGCGCAGGCGATCAGCGGCGGAAGGCAACTGGCGCACGCGCATCCACGGCGTCTCGACCGACTATCAGACGATCCGCGACTGGCCGTGGAGATCCGGCACCTTCTTCAGCGAACCGGACGTGCGCAGCTCGTGCGCAAGGTGGCCGTGCTCGGCGCCACGGTGGCGAAGAACCTCTTTCCCGGCGGCGACCGGTCGGGCAGCAGATCCAGATTCGCGACGTGCCGTTCACGGTGATCGGCGTGCTGGCGGCGAAGGGCCAGAGCGCGGGCGGCCAGGACCAGGACGACGTCATTCTCGTGCCGTACACCACGGCGCAGAGCCGCCTCAGCGGCCGCCAGCGCGTCGGATCAGATCCTCGGCAGCACCTCCTCGCCGCAGGACATGCCGGCCGCGCAGGAAGAGATACGCGGCATCCTGCGCGAGTCGCACCAGCTCGGTGAAGGCGATGACGACGACTTCACCATCCGCAACCAGGACGAGATCGCCGCGGCCGCTGCGAGCACTACGAAGGTGATGACGCTGCTGCTCGCCGCGATCGCCTCGATCTCGCTGCTCGTCGGCGGCATCGGCATCATGAACATCATGCTGGTGTCGGTGACCGAGCGGACCCGCGAGATCGGCATCCGCATGGCGATCGGCGCGCGCGGCTCGGACGTGCTCACGCAGTTCCTCGTGGAGAGCGTCGGCCATCAGCATGCTCGGCGGCGCTCATCGGCGTGGCCGTCGGCTTCGGTGGCGCGTGGCTCGCTGGGCCACTTCACCGGCTGGAACACGGTGACGCCGCCGGAGGCCGTGTTCATCGCGGTGGCGTTCTCCGCGGCCGTCGGCGTGTTCTTCGGTTTCTACCCGGCGCGCAAGGCCGCTTCGCTCAATCCCATTCAGGCTTTGCGTTACGAATAAGTGGATATGAAAAGAACCGCAGTCGTGTGGGTCGCCGCGCTCGCGACGCTCGTCGCGAGTGGCGTAGTGAGCGCGCAGAACGCGCCTGCGGGCGCCGCTGCGCACGCACGCATCATCACGTTCAAGGAAGCCGTCGCCATCGCGCTGGAGCAGAACACCAGCGTGCGCGCCGCGCAGAACGCCGCCGCGCTCGGCAAGGTGGGCGTGAGCGAGGCGCGCAGCCAGTTCCTGCCCAATCTCACGCTCAGCACCACGGGCGCGAAGAACTACGGGCGCAACTTCGACCAGACCGAAGGGCAGATCATCAACCAGTCCACGAACACGGTGAGTCTCGGAGTGAGCTCCGGCGTCACGCTGTTCGATGGTTTCGGCAATGTCGCGCAGTTGCGCGGCGCGAAGCTCAGCGATGCGGCAAGCGAGCAGGAGCTGCATCGGGCGCGCGAGACGGTGGCGTTCACTGTGGCGTCGAATTTCCTGGCGCTGATCCAGCGGCAGGAGCAGCTGCGCGTGCAGCGGGAAAATCTCCAGGCCGTGTCGGAGCTGGAGCGGCAGATCCAGACGTTCGTGGACAACGGCGCGCGAACCATCGCCGATCTCTACCAGCAGCAGGCGAACGTTGCGAGCGCGCGCTTCGAAGTGGTGGACGCCGAGCGCACCTCGGAGCTCGCCAAGGTCGATCTCATCCAGACGCTGCAGCTCGACCCCACCGGCACTTATGAGTTCGAAGCGCCGGCGGACTCCACCGCGGCGGCGGCCGCCCAGCAGTTCGATCTCGGCGGCCTGCAGTCGCGTGCCTCGTCCCAGCGCATCGACCTGAAGGCCGAGCAGGCGCGGGTCGATGCGGCGGACCAGGACGTGAAAGTGGCGCGCTCCAACCGATGGCCCACGTTGTCGCTCAATTCGGGGTACAGCTCCGCGTACAACAGCGCGTCGCCGTTCGACTTCGGCGAGCAGCTCGACCAGCGTCGGGGTGGCTCGGTGAGCCTCGGGGTGCAGGTTCCCCTCTTCGACCGCTTCAACACCGGCAATGCCACGCGACGCGCGGAGATTCAGGCGGACAACGAGCGGCTCAATCTCGAAAACCTGCAGCAGGACGTGGCGCTACAGGTGCGGCGTGCGCACCTGGATTTCAACGCCGCCCGGGAGCAGCTCACGGTGGCCGAGGCTCAAGTGCGTGCGGCTGAGCTGGCCTTGCAGGCTTCGCAAGAACGCTACACGGCTGGCGCGTCGACGTTGGTGGAGCTGACGCAGGCGCGCGCGACACAAGTGCAGGCAGCGAGCGCGCTCGTCACCGCGCGCTACAACCTGCAGTTCCAGCGCACGCTCATGGACTACTACACCGGCGACCTCGACCCGATGAAGCTGGGCGCAGCTCAGTGAGCGCTCAATGACCGGCGTGGTGCTGAAACTGCTTGCTGACGCCAGTGAGCTGAACGCTACTGCGCGTCAAGCATTCTCCCGTTCAGCTCCGCGCGGTGACCCTGACGGGCCGCAGCGCCGCGGCTTCGCGCGCCAGTAACTCGATGCGGCCCCAGTCACCGGCTTTGATGAGATCGCCTGGCGTGAGCCAGGAGCCTCCCACGCACAACACGTTCGGTTGCTCGAGGTAACTGCCTGCGGTCTGGGGTGTGACGCCGCCCGTGGGGCAGAACCGCGCTTCCGGGAATGGCCCGTGGGCCGACAAGGCCGCCAGCGATGGCTCTTGCGGCCGGTCCCCGCCAAGGCCCTTTGCGGCCGAGCCGCCGCCGCGCAACAGCCACCCGTTCATGAACAAAGCAGACGCGATGTGGTCAGGGCTGCGCAAATGCCAAGGTCGAGCATGGCAAGGCGCGGTGGAGGTGGCGAAGATCGCCTGGTGTTCCGCCTCGCGTAGAATGCCCGTCCGTGACACGGCGCAGAACCTCACCGCTCGACTCCCTCACGAAGCGCATTTCCAGTCGCGAGGAGCGGGATATCGACCAGCTCTACGGCCTCGAGCCCGTGTTCGAACCGGGCGCCGGCGCCGGCGTCGGCGCTGGACGCGGCGGGGAGCTCGAGCAGTTCGTGCCCGTGCAATGCCCCTATTGCGGTGAGCGCCTCGAAACGCGCGTCGACCTGACGGCCGGCGAGCGCGAATACATTGAAGATTGCGAAGTGTGCTGCCGCCCCATCGAGCTCGGCATCGAGCTTGCGGATGACGGCGCGCTGCGCGCCGTGCGCGTGCAACGGCTCGACTGAGTTTCCCATCCCGCTCCAGCGAGGTTCCATGAGCTACCGATTCCGGCTCAAGCTTTCCTGCGTGGTTTTTTCCGTGTTGCTCGCCGCGGGCTGCGGCCACGAGCCAGCGCCCGTGCCGGCCAACACCGCTGCCGCCTCCGCCTCCGCCGTCGCCGTGCCCGCGCAGTGGCAGGGCTTTGTGGATCGCTTCGTCGAAGAGTCCTTCGCCGCCAACCCTTTCCTGGGCGTCGATGCGGGCCGCCACGAGTTCGACGGCAAGGCACCGGACTGGAGCGCTCAGGGGCTGGCGAATGAAGTGGCGCGCCTCAAGGCCGCCCGCACCGAGGCGGAAGGCTTCCCGGCCGATGCGCTCACGCCCGACCAGCGCTTCGAGCGGGACAGCCTCATTGCCGGCGTGATCGATCGTCAGCTCTTCTGGCTCGACACCGCGCAGTTCCCATACAAGAACCCCGTGTTCTACATCGACCGGCTCGACCCCGACCCGTACTTGAGCCGCGAATACGCGCCGCTCGAGAAGCGCATGGTCGGGTACATCGGCTACGTGCGCGCCATCCCGCAGCTCGCGGCGGACATCCGCGCGAACCTGCGCACGCCGCTGCCGAAGAGCTTCGTGGCGCGCGGGATCGCAGGCTTTGGTGGCTACGCCGACTTCTACCGCAACGACGCGCCGAAGGTGTTCGAGCCTGTGAAGGACGCGGACCTGCAGAAGCAGCTCGTCGAAGCAACCGACGCCGCGGCGAAGGCGATGGAAGGGCTCAAGAGCTGGCTCGAGTCCGAGCGCAAGAACGCAACGGATGATTTCGCTCTGGGCGAGCCCCTGTTCGCGCAGATGCTGAAGCAGACAGAGGGCGTGGACGCGCCGCTGAAGGATCTCGCGGCCGCCGGCCAGGCGGACCTCGAGCGCAACCTGAAGGCGCTGCGCGAAGCGTGCAGCCAGTACCTGCCGAAGAAGCCCATCGACGCCTGCATCGCGAAGATGAGCGGCAGCAAGCCGAAGGAGGGCTCGGTGCGCGGCGCCATCGCGCAGCTGGGCGAGTTGCGCTCGTTCGTTGCCGAGAAACACATCGTCACCATTCCCTCGGACCTGCAGGCCGCCGTGAAGGAGTCTCCGCCCTACAACCGCGGTAATTCCGCGTACATCAACATTCCGGGGCCGTATGAGAAGGGCGTCGTCTCAACTTTCTTCGTAACGCCACCCGACCCCTCGTGGACACCGAAGGAGCGCGCCGAGTACATCCCGGGCGTGGCGGATCTGCTCTTCACCTCCGTGCACGAGGTGTGGCCGGGCCACTACCTGCAGTTCCAGCATTCACTGCGGCACCCGTCGAAAGTGGCGAGCCTGTGGGTGGGCTATGCGTTCGCGGAAGGCTGGGCGCACTACGCGGAAGAGATGATGTGGGAGGCCGGCATCGGTAACGGCGAGCCGGAGTACCACATCGGCCAGCTCACGAATGCGCTTCTGCGCAACGTGCGATTCCTCTGCGCTATCGGGCTGCATACGCAGGGCATGACGCTAGAGCAGTCCGAGAAGATGTTCCGCGAGAGCGCGTTCACGGATGTGGGAACGGCACGCCAGCAGGCCGCGCGCGGCACCTATGACCCGGCGTATCTCAACTACACGCTGGGCAAGCTCATGATCCGCAAACTGCGTGAAGACTGGATGGCGGTGGACCCGCCGGCGCCCGGCGTCGACCCCGCGTCACCGCAGAAGTGGCAGGCGTTCCACGACAAGTTCCTGTCATACGGAGGCCCGCCGATTCCGCTCGTTCGCCGGGAGATGATGGGCGCGGCCGCAGGCGCGAGCGCGGGCTCGCTCTTCTGAGGCGTGCGCCGAGGCGTGCGCTCAGCGGTGTTCGCTCACCGAGGCTCACGCGGCTTCGCTGAGCCTTCCTGCTTGCTCGCCCTGGGGGTCTGTGGCGGGCTTGCCGCGGCGGGCAGGGTGTACTTCTCTTCCACCGCCTCTCGCACCCGCTTCAGGCTTTCCTCGGCCGATAAGGCGCCGTCCGCCTCCACAGCGCGAATGCGCTCCGCGAGCTCGTCATCCTTGATGGCCTGCCCCATCCATTCGGAATAGTCGCCGTTCCTGAGGTGATACATCCAGGTGTCCGGGTCCACGCCCTCCGCCATCTGCAGGAACAGCATCAGGTTGTGGGCGCGCAGCTTCAGCTTGTTCTGCGGCCCGCGGAAGTAAAAGCTGCGCTCCGGAGGCAGCTCGCCCTCGGCGTACTTGCGCGTGTGGCGACGGCGCTCCGTGTGGCTCGGCGCAATCTTCAACCGACGCGGCCCGGTGTCGGCCGCCAGACTCCACATCAGCGCTTCGCCGGGCTCGAGCTGCACTTCGGACATGTCGCGCACTGAAGTCCTGCAGGCGCGGCCGTATTCCCTGTAAGCGTCAACGGGCTGTTTGCCCACGGCGATGAGCGTTGTCACATCGGCCAGCGCTTTCGGCGCGATCAGGTCCGGGTGCACCGTCACCTGCCACATGCCGCTAAGCTTTTCCGGCAGCGCAAGCGGGCCGGGCTGCCACTCGGCGGGCAGCAGATGGTGGGCTTCATCCACCACGATCCAGTGCGGCCGCCCGGTGCGCGCACGAGATTCCTGAAGGCGTGGCGCCAGGCTTGCGAAGAAGCCGGGCCGATCGGCGATGGGTAAACCGACGATATTGGCGATGCAGCTCGTGTGCGGCTTCGACAGCACCTGCACAACCTCATCGACGCTTGGTGGGCGAGTGGGCGTGCCCAGCGCGACCGCGTCCGCGAACGTGTCGTAGTCGCCTTCGGGATCGATCAGGCAGAACGTGTATTTCTGCCCGGCAAGGCGCTCGAGAAACCCCGCGGTCAGTGTCGACTTGCCACTCCCCGAGGTTCCAACGAGCAGCACATTCTGGCCGTGCGGAGGCAGTTTGACTTCCGCGCCATCCGCCGCCGTTCCCAGCAGCACGTGATGGCGCGAGAGCCGCGATTCATACGAGGCGAGGTCGTCCGCCAGGATCGCGTCGATCACCTCCGCTACACCGGCGCCATGATCGCGCCCGGTGACGAGGTCCGCGGCGTCCTTCAGCGTCGGCAACGCATTCGCGACGGCCACCGAGAATTCGCACGAGCGAAGCAGCGCGTGGTCATTTTCCGCATCGCCGATGGCAACCGCGTTGTGCGGGGACAGGCCCAGTATCTCCAGCGCGCAGGCAAGGCCGGTGGCCTTGTTCACGCCCCCCGGCAGAACCATTACCGCGCCCTTGTTGAAGATCACCTGCAGCTCGAGCCCCAGGTCGCGAATGGTCTCGAGCACGACGGTCTCGTACGGCTCCCATGTGGCCACGATCACGCGCCCCTGCGATAGGCGCTCCACGCCCTGCGCGCGCAGCCGCGCGGCGAACTCATCCGGCGGGCGGGGCGCGAGCGCCTTCTCGGCGCGCGTTGCGGGGTGGTAGAGCAGCGCGCCGTTCTCGGCGACCACGTATTCGAACAGGTCGAGCCGCTCGCAGACTCCCCGCAGGTCGTCCAGCTGCCGGCCCGTGACCATGAGGAGCCGGCGGCCCGAAGCAATGAGCCGCTCCAGCGCCTCGATGGTTTCAGGCAATAGCCGCCCGTGCTGGGCGAGCGTGCCGTCGTAATCGCAGCAGAGGGCGAGGTAGCGCATGCATGCCGCCATCCTGCAAGTAGCGTTCCGGTGTGCTCACCTGCGCGCGCAGGAACACCGAATGTGGCTGGCGCGTTTAGTCTGGCGTGCGGCGCGTCGGCTGCTGCTTGCGCGGCACCTTCACGCGCTTTGCCTTCATCTGCTGATGAAGGCCGGTGAGTATCCACCCGCCGACGATGCCAAGGAGCATGGCAAGAACGGAGACGGTGCTGTCATCGAGTTGAATGGCAGAGAGTGTTTGCGGCACCGACTGCAGCATGGCGATCAGATCCATTTGGAAGAACCCCCGGGAATCGTGCGACCGAACATAACAGGTGCAACAGCCGGGGTGGGAGTCGCCTGAATGCGACTCGCGAAAATCCTGGCCACAGGCTCAAGCTCGAGCCTGCGGTTGCAAGGCGTGTATCGAAAGAGACGCGGGCTACTTCAGCGTGACGATCAGTTTGGCGGAGTGACTGCGCCAGTTGATCGGAATGACGAACGAGCGCGTGCCCGCGGAATCTGCGGAATCTCCGGCCTCTCACCCGCCAATACACTGGGCACGGAGATGACGAAGTCACGCCCGAAATCGCTGCGCGCGTTGCCCGAGATGGTGTTCGCCACCTCGCCAACCAGGTCGCGCATGGTCTCGTGGCTGAAATCGTTCTCCTGCATCTTCATCAGCAGCACGGTGAGCATGGCCTTGGGCGCGGTGAAATAGACCACGCCCTCGCGCTTGCCCGTGATGCTGATCATGCCGGTGTATTCGTGCACGGAAGGCTGCCCCTCCTCATCAGGTAGGGTGAGCCGATCGAGGCCGGCTGCTGGGCCGCCACCTCGAAGTAGTTCGTCGTCCCCTCGACGAAAGTTTTCAGCTCCTGCTCCTGCATCATCTGCGACTTAGCCATCTCGCGATCGCTTCGTTGAGTTGCCGGTCGGTGAAGGGCTTGTTGAGGAAGCCGTTCGCCCCTTTCTCCATCGCTTCGACCGCCGTCGCCTTGTCGGCGAGGGCCGAGATGACGAGGATTCGAACAGCGGGCTTGAGCTTTACATATTTTCAATGCATTCGATACCGTCCATCTGCGGCATCGTGAGGTCCATCGTGATGACGTCCGGATCGATCTTGCGGAACATCTCGATGGCCTCCAGGCCGTTGCCGGCGGTACCCACCAGCTCCAGCTCCTCGAACTGCTGCGAGCGCTCGATGCGCCGGCGCATGATGTTCGAGTCGTCGACGATCATGAGCTTGAAGGCGCGTCTGCTTCCGTTTGCGTTGCCGTTCAGTGATGCGTTCATGCGTGTACTCGCGCGCTGGTCAGGGTTTGCCGCACTCGTGAGAGCGTGGCCTTACGCGACTGCGGTGTTCGCCTCCTCGGTAGCCGGCAGAGAGACCTTGAATCGAGTGAACTTGCCCGGGTTGGTCGTCACACCGATCTTGCCGCCAATCGCGTAGACGCTCTTGGCGACGACATCCATGCCGACCCCGCGGCCAGCGTCCATCGAAACGCGTTCCTGCGTGGAGAAGCCGGGGCGGAAGATCAGCGCCATCGCGGCGCGCGTGTCCATCGCGGCGGCTTCTTCGGCCGTCACGAGCTGCTTGCGTACCGCGGCGGCTTTCAACTGGTCGGGCAGCAAGCCCGCGCCATCGTCTTCGAACATGAGCTCGAACGACTCGCCCACCTTCCTGAACTCGATGCGCACGGCGCCCACGGCTTCCTTCGTGTGCGCGCGGCGGATGTCCGCCGTCTCGATGCCGTGCACGGCGGAGTTGCGCAGCATCTGGATCAGCACGTCCTTCAGCGTCGGCACATAGGAGCGCGGAATCTCCGACAGGCCGGTAAGGGAGAGCTTGAAGCTTCTTCTTGTGGTCGCTCGCCAGGCGTTCGGCCAGTGAGCCCAGCGTGTGCGCCAGCTCATCCGCCGCCTGCTTGGCCGCGGCCGCCGGCCCGCGCATGCTCATCGTGCCACTGCCCGAACCGTGGGCACCGTCGTGTGCCGGGGCCGTGTCACGCAGCGAGGAGAGCCGCGTGCCAAGCTCGCGAACGCTGCGCAGGTGCGCCAGCAGCTCGTCGAGTTTCAGCAGCAGCGGCAGGAAGTCGTTGCCCGAGAGCTCCGCCTGCCGCTTCATCTCCGTGACCATGTCTTCGAGGGCATGCGTCCGGTGCGCCACGCTCATGAGGTTGAGCGCCGACGCCTCGCCCTTTATCGAGTGCAGCTCGCGGAACAGGCCGTCGAGCTTCTTGCGGAACTCGCCGTCGGAGCGCGCGGGCTCCTTGAGGATGGCGTTGACGAGCTGCAGGCCCGTCTCCGTGGCATCGAGGAACGACATGAGTTGCACCGGGTCCACGTGCATCACGCCCAGCAGCATGTCGACCTGCTGGTTCGCGTTCTCCTGCGACTCGTGCAGTTCCTTCGCGAGCAGCACGCTGGCGGTGATATCGCTCACCGAGGCCAGCACGTGCTTGACGCCCTTGGGCCCCATGACGCGGTGGAAGTCGAACTGGAGGTAGCGCGCTTCGCGCTGGCCCGTCGCGGTTTCCACGTGAATCTCGAGCTGGCCGAGCGGGTTGATGCTCTTCATCAGGCTCTCGTTGGCGCGCTCGCCCCACAGCAGCTTGATGTATTTGGTCGCCGTGGCGAGGGTCGCCGGCGGCACGAGCTTCTTCAGCAGCTCCTCGAAGGCAAGGCCGGAGAAGTCCGAGCGGCCGAACATGCGCGTGAGCGCTTCGGACCACACGGAGCCGATCTTGTAGTTGGCGTCGAGCAGGAAGAAGCCTTCGCTTCACGGTCTTCAGAATGTCACGCGTCTGTTCCTGCGCTTCCTGGGCCACACGTTCGCTGCGGCCTCGGGTGAGCTGCAACCAGGCCGCCGCGGCCGCGAGCACGAGGGCTGCGATCACACCGGCAGACAGCAGCAAGCGCAGCTGGGCGGCGCCGGATGACGCCTCCAGCTGCATGCGCGTGGCGACCGCGCCGATCTGCGTCTGCAGGCGCTTGGCGTTCTCCTGCGCGAAGAGTGACGCGCGCTTCACGTCGGCATAGTGCGCGCGACCCTCGGCGGAGAACGAGCTGCCGCTTTCGTCCGAGTCGACGTACGGCTGGCCGTGGAAGTCGATCACAGGGTCGGTCACCGGGCCGTACTGCGCCCAGAGCGACGTCGCCTGGTCGAGCGTCGAGGAGTCGCCCGCCTTGATCGTGCCCAGCTGCTTCATTTCCTGGTCGAATTTCTCGACGGTGGCACGCACGTCGGCCAATGCCTGGCCGGCATACGCGCGCGCCTCGAGGCGGTCGCGCAGGGACTTCAGCTGCGAAGTGATCGTGTTCGGATACGTCTGCAGCACGCTCGCCGTTTGCAGCGCCGTCACCTTGGCGTTCATCTGCGTGGCGAGGCGGAAACCGGCGATCAGCACGCCACCCATCACGAGCATCAGCAGTGTGCCGATACCTACCGTGACGAGCTGGCGCGTACGATCGGCGCCCGAAAAGTTCATGCCTGATACCCCTTACTGCGCCGGCAGCGCGAAGCGTATGACGGTGCGCGCCGGAACTTCCTGCGGCACGTTATCGATGATGAGCGGCTCATAGCGCCAGCGTTTCACGGCCGCCAGCGCGGCACGGTCGAATGTGCCGGCCGGCTCCGCGGAGACCACCCGCACGTCTTGCGGCGCGCCCTCGACGTTCACGGTGAACTCCACAGTGACCGCGCCGCTGATGCGCTGGGAGAGGGCCCGCTCCGGATACTCCGGAGCCGTGTAACGAGTGCGTTTCAACTTGGACTGAAGATCGGTACGCGCCGAGCCGGCCGCGCTGTTCCCCGCGGCACCGGCGGCACGCGACGACGTCGCTTTCCTGGCTGCGCTTGCTTGCTGAACGGCCTGGATGTCCTTCGGATCGGCGCCCCAGCGGCGCGCCTGCGTGAGATCCGCCTCGGACTGGGCGGCCTTGCCTTCGCGTGCGGCAGTGCTGGCCCGGTCGAGCAGCTTCGTGGCGAGCTCGCGGCTGCCCGCGGCTACATAGGCGTTGTTCGCGTCCGCAGTCTGCAGGGAGGTGAGGTAGTACGCAGCGCTGTCGTTGGCGGGCTCCACGAGCTTGCCTTCACGAATGCGGTCGCGGGCGAGCCCGGCGAGCTTGTCGATCTCCGCGTTCGCGGCTTTCTGCCTGGCGGCGGCAACCTCGCGCTGGAAGCCATTCAGCTCCGCAGCGCTCACGCCGGCGCCGCGCGCTTCGGCGAGCCAGCGATCCACGTCCGGGCCGCGGTTGGCCAGGGCGGCTTCACGGGCCTTCTTCATGTAGGCGGTGCCCAGGTCGCGCATCACGCGCTGATACGCGGAAGCGGCGGCCGGGCCCATGTCTTTGAGCTGCTCGGCGTAGTTCTTGGCGCTTTCGTCGGCGTCGGAGAGACGGCCGTCGCGGATGCGGTCCTGCGCAAGTTCCACCAGGCGCTTCTGCTTGGCATCGTCCTGGCGGCGGGCGATCTCGGACTTCCAGCGGTTGATCTGCACCTCCGGCACGGCGCCGGACTGCTGCGCGCCCTTCACGAGCGAGGCGGCGCGTTCGAGGTTGCCCTCGGCCAGCATCTTCGTGACTTGCGCCGTGGCGAGCTTGGCGTCGAGCGCGGTGACATGATCGTCGTCCGGCGTCGCGGCTTTCAGGTGGGCGAGCGCAAGAGTGGCTTCCTCGTAGCGGCCGGCCGCGAGCGATTCGTCGAATCGCGCGCTCAGCACGGCGGCGACGCGGCGCAGGCCGTCCTTCGCTTCGCCATTCGTCGCATCGGCCTTGGCGGCGGAGCGATAGAAAAGCAGGGCGCTGTCGCCGTTCGGCTCGGTGTAGCGGCGCTCGCGCATGGCGAGGCGCGCCTTCTCGAGCAGCTCGTCGACGGTGCCGTTCACGAGCGGCATCTCCACCACCGGAGCAGCCTCGGCGACGACGTCGTCCTGCGGCATATTCTCCTCGTCCGCTGTGACGGAGACGCTGGCCTTCTTCTCGGCGGCAGCGGCAGCGGGTGCCGCCGGCTCACGCATGAAGAACCAGGCCGCCGCGGCGGCAACGACGACGGCAATGCCGCCGCCGATCATGATCATCTGCTTGTTGCCGCCCGAGCCCGCTTCGGACGAGCTGTATCCGCCGGTGTCAGCCTGGGCAGGCTCCACGGTGATCGAGGAATTGCGGTCGTAGCGGGCGTCGCCGCCGGCCGGTCGCTGGGCGCTCTGCGCGGGCTTGCGGGCCACGGCGTCAGCCACCGCGCCTTCGAGCACGGCGGCGGTCTTGCGCTTGTCGATGGGCAGCGTCAGCACCGCGAAGACGTTGGCGCCCTTCAGGCCCGCCGCGGTCTGTTTCTCCGCGTCCGCGTTTGCGAACACGAGAACCACGAGGTGCGAGGCCCGGCCGTTGATGAGATCCACGGCGCCGCGAACGTCTTCAACGTCGCGCGCATCGATAGCGAGAAGCTGCGTGACGCGGCGGTTGCCGCCGATCTGATCGAGCGCCGTCTCCACGGAGTCGACGGGGCGTACGGAAGTCTGACCGCTCAGCGCTTCACCGATCTCCAGGAGGAAATCGTCGCGAGTCGAGATGGCAATGATTTCGGCCGCGGCGCGCGCGGACGAAGACGTACTGGCCTCATTGCCGCCATCGAGAGACCGATTCGATGCTGGACTGGGCACGGGACACTCCCTAAAATTTCTTTCTGGCCTTCGGCGTGTGAGACCCCCACACGGCGTGCGTCCGATTGAGACCCACCGTGCTGCTTCCGGCGCACGCATACGGACGTACGGCCAGATAGGCGAAAGAGCATAGTGAGGCGGCGCACCATCTC
Organism: uncultured Gammaproteobacteria bacterium; assembly: GCA_963837755.1. Lineage (GTDB taxonomy): Bacteria > Pseudomonadota > Gammaproteobacteria > Steroidobacterales > Steroidobacteraceae > JADGHX01. Next base: position 1,369,200 of record CAWIOP010000001.1, read on the forward strand.
CTTGCGTCAGTTCACAATAATGACCGTTGCCTGTCGGCATCCCCCGACGAGTGAAATAAATCGAGAAGGGCTCCGCGTTTTGGTGGGTTTTTGCCGCTGTGCCCTGTCGCGCAAGCACGACCCGCTTGACGGCGCCCGCTTGTCTTCCGCTTGCGCCCCGGGTTGGCGCAATACCCTCAAAGGCAGACAATCGGCCGTGCCGCCAATCCCGGGCGGCGACAGGTCAAGACAACCATGCGTGCATTGAAGATCGCTGCAATCGTCGTAGGCGCCCTCGTGGGCGTGGTGGTGATCGCGGCGGTCGCGGTGCTGCTGCTCGTGGATCCCAACGACTATCGCGACGACATCGCGAAGCTCGTGCAGAAACAGACCGGCCGGCCGCTGCAGATTCACGGCGACCTCGATCTGAAGCTGTTTCCGTGGATCGCGCTCGAGGTCCGGGACGTCACGCTGGGCAATCCACCGGGCTATGGCGGCGAGCCGTTCCTCACCGTGAGCCGTGCCAGCGTGGGCGTGAAGCTGTTGCCCCTTCTGCGCAAGCAGGTGGAAGTGCGCCGGGTGTCGGTCGAGGGGCTGGCCGTTACGCTGGTGAGCCGCGGTGACGAGGACAACAACTGGAAAGACCTCGGCCAGGCCGATAAAGAAGAGTCGCCGGAGCCGCGCGGCCCGCTCAGCACCCGCATCGCCGGCATCGATATCTCGAAATCGACACTTATATATAGGGATGAGGCGGAGAAGTCCGTCACCCGCCTGACCGGCCTCGAGGTGCATACCGGTGCGCTGGGCGGCAGCGACCCTGTCGAGGCTGAAGCGAAGTTCGACTACGACGATGGCGGCGGCGCGCTGGTAGCGCACATCGAGAGCCGGGCACGCATCGTGATGCCGCCCGGCAGCTCGCGCATCGAAGTGCGGAACCTCGACGCGAAAGGCGACTGGTACGGTTCGCCGGACGAGGGCCCGGAGAAATCCGCCGGAGCAGTGGACTCGGGTAAGACGCTCACCGTGTCGAGTGCACCGCCCGCGAAGCCAGCGGGCAAGCCCATCGCATTCACGGTCGGCTCGCCATCGCTCGTGCTCGACACCGAAGCCGAGACGCTCGCTCCGGCCACACTGGAAGTGAAGCTCGGCGCGCTGCCTGTGAAGGTGAGCGCGGGCGGCGAGAAGCTCTTCAGCGCCTATGTGGTGAGCGGCCAGATCGAGGTGCCGAAGAGCTCGCCACGCGACCTCATGAAGGCTTTCGACATCGAAGCGCCCGTCACGAAGGACCCGAAGGCGCTCTCTTCATTCGCGCTGAAGAGCAAGTTCCGGCTCACGGAAACACAACTGCGGCTCACCGCGCTCGATCTCGCGCTGGACGAGACCACCATCAAAGGCACGTTTGGTGTCGACGATCTCGAGGCGATGGCGCTGCGCTTCGACCTCGCAGTGAACGGCATCGACCTCGACCGTTACCTCGAGCCCGCCAGGCCGGAGGAATCGAAGACCACGGCCGGGTCGGCGCCCGCAGGCGAGGCTGCGCCCACCGGCCTGCCACTCGACCTGCTGCGCGAGCTGAACATGAAGGGCCGCCTGCGCGTCGGCCACGCGAAGGTGACAGATCTTCAGTTCACCGACGTTCGCCTGCCGCTGGAAGCCAAGGACGGCCGTGCGCATATGGGCCCGACGCAGGCGAAGCTATTTGGAGGCACCTACGACGGCGACATCGTGCTCGATGCGAAGCCGGCGCGGGCGACCTTGTCGATGGATGAGCACGTGCGCGGTATCGACATCGGCGCGCTCATGAAGGCGGGCTTCGACACCGCGCGAGTGGTCGGTAAGGGCAATGCCAATGCGCGACTGACCGCAACCGGCAACACCGACGCCGCGATGTTCAAGTCCCTCGCCGGCAAGATCGACTTCGACGTCAAGGATGGCGCGATCACCGGCCTGGACCTTTGGTACGAGCTGCGCCGTGCCCTGGCGCTCTTCAAGCGCCAGGCGCTGCCGGCGCGTCCGGCTGGTGAACCGAAGACGGCATTCACCGCCATGGCGGGCAGCGCCGTCATCGACCAGGGCGTCCTGCGCAACGACGACCTCATCGTCGACATGACTCACCTCCGCGCAAAGGGCAAAGGAACGCTTGCGCTGGAGTCGCAAGCGGTCGACTATCGGCTCGTCACCGAAATCTACAAGCTGCCCGAAAGCGACGAGGCGGCCATGGCGGATCTGAAGGCCGCCGAGATTCCGGTAACCATCACCGGCACGCTCGCCGACATGAAAGTGCGGCCGGACGTCGAGGGCTACCTCAAGGCGCGCTTCAAAAAGGAGGTGGACAAAAAAGTCGATGAGAAGAAAGAGGAACTTCGCAAGAAGCTCGCAGACAAACTCAAGGGCTTGCTGGGCAACTGACGCGCTCCCGACAATCGCAATACCGGCGATGCAGGGCCGGTGCAAGAGCCGCCCCGCCACGACACGCGCGCACTCCGGTTGCGCATCAGACTTGCCGCTTGCGCGCATCCGGAGCGGCGCGTTTCCCGTAAATCAATCACTTGAGGCCTGTGCGCGCTCGCGCGCACGTTTTGGCGGCGGGAATGCATTTTGCTTTTAGTGCTTGTGAACATTCGTTCGTTGTGACCGTCATAACGTTACGAATAGCAGCGACGTAGAGGATGATCACACTCTGTGGCGAAGGATGGATTTAAGTTAATGATGAAAGCCCGGCCGCCACAGCCGCGGCCCAGTCGAAAACGCCGCAGCCCTGCGCACAGCGCATAGCTGCCCGGGAGGGAAGGACGATGCGATCGCAGTCTTCTTCTTCTGACCAGCCGGACCGTCTCGCCGCGCTGAATTCATCGATTCGTTGAGCTCATTCAGCCGCCTGCACCGCGCGCCAGCGCTGGGAAGGCACCTTCGGTGACTTCCTCGACCAGATCCTTCCCGGGAAACCCGCCGCAATGGCGCGCTCCAGCCATGAGTACATCTGGGACATGCTGCGCTGGCACGGGCGCGACGCCCAGGCCGAAGCCACCGAAAGCGCAGCGCGCGCGCGAGCTGTTCAAGCGCGAGCTGTTCGGCATCGACGAGCCGCTGGCGCGGCGTCGTCGAGTATTTCAAGGCCGCCGCCGCCGGCTCGGACGTTGGCCGCCGCCTGCTGCTGCTGCTAGGGCCGCCGTCCGGGCGGCAAGTCGACGCTGGCCATCCTGCTCAAGCGCGGGCTGGAGGAATACAGCCGCACCGATGAGGCGCGCTGTATGCGATCAGGGGCTCGCCGCTGCGCGAGAACCCGCTGAACCTCATTCCCACGAGCCTGCGCGCCCGAGTTCCGCGAGACGCTACGGCGTGGACATCAACGGCGAGCTGTCGCCGTGGGCGCGCGACTTCGTCGAGCGCGAGTTCGAAGGCGACTTCGTGCGCGTGCCGGTGGAGCGCGTGTTCCTCTCCGAGGCCTCGCGCGTCGGGCATCGGCACCTATGCGCCGCACGACCCGACCACCGCGGACATCGCCGACCTCGTCGGCTCGGTGGATCTCGCCAAGGTGGCGCAGATCGGCGATGAGGGCGACCCGCGCGCCTGGTCGTGGTCCGGCGCGGTGTACGCCGCCAGCCGCGGCGTGCTCGAGATGATCGAGATCCTCAAGGTCAAGCGCGAGTTCCTGTACCTGCTGCTCACCTGACGCAGGAGAAGAACGTCAAGGTGTCGCGCTTCCCGCTGATCCACCTCGACGAGACGATCCTCGCGCACACCAACCTCGCGGAGTTCCACAAGTTCCTGCAGGAGAAGGAGAACGAGGCGCTGCTCGACCGCATGGTGATCATCAAGATTCCCTATGCGCTGTCCTACAGCGACGAGTCGCGCATCTACCAGAAGCTCGTGTCCGGCGCGCCCGCGTTCCGCAACGTGCACCTGGACCCGCACGTGCTCAATCTCGCCTCCGTGTTCGCCATTCTCACGCGCCTGGTGAAGCCGGAGCGCGAGGGGCTGGACGTGGCCAAGAAGCTGCGCCTGTACGCGGGCGAAGCGGTCGAGGGCGTGCCGGAGACCGAAGCCACGCGCCTGCACGCCGAGGCGCCGGACGAGGGCATGAACGGCGTCAGCCCGCGCTTCGTCATCAATGCCATCTCGAACGCCATCACGCGCGGCAACACGCACAGCCTCACCAGCATGGAGCTGCTGCTCGCGCTCAAGGACGCGATCGAGAACGACGCGCGCATGGACGCCAAGCAGAAGAAGGCCTGGATCGATCACCTGGTCACGGCGCGCAAGGAGTTCTACAACCGCTGGGTGAAGGAGGACGTGCACCGCGCGATGTTCGCCTCCTTCGAGGCGGAGGCGCAGCAGCTGCTGGAGAAGTACCTGGACGAGGTCGAGGCCTCGCTCGATCACCGCCAGGTGACCGACCCGATCACCGGCGAGACGCGCCCGGCGGACGAGCGCTTCCTGCGCTCGGTCGAGGAGAAGATCAAGGTGTCGGACTCGGGCAAGCTGTCGTTCCGCCAGGAAGTGGTGCGCAAGGCCATGGTGGCCTTCAAGACCGGCGAGAAGTTCAAGCTTGTGAGCCACGCGCGCATGCGCGAGGCGATCGAGCAGTACCTGTTCGAGGAGCGCCGCGACGTGCTGCGGCTGGTGACCTCGACGGCGCGGCCGGATGAGGACGCGCGCCAGAAGATCTCGGTCGTGCAGCAGCGGCTCGTCAGCGAATACGGCTACGACGAGCACAGCGCCAAGGAGGCGCTGAGTTACGTCACCACGCTGCTCGCACAGGAGTAGCGCGATCACACCACGGGCGAACGCGGGGTACGACGAGGCACATGGAAGAGCGCAGCGACAAGCGCGCCTCCGATCTGACCAGGTGGTACGAGCTGTTCTCGCGCGGCGCGCGCGACTGGCTGCGCCACGATGAGAAGGTGCGCGAGTCGGTGCGCGACCAACCTGCCGGAGATCATCGCCGGCGGCGACGTCATCAACGACAGCGCCCGCACCGTGCGCGTGCCGGTGCGCATGCTGGAGCACTACCACTTCCGGCTGCGCCGCCCCGAGGAGCAGCAGGGCGCGGGCCAGGGCAAGGCCAAGCCGGGCGACGTGTTCTGCAGAGCCCGAACCGTCAGCGCGGGCCCGGGCGAGAAGGGCGCCGGCGGCCGCGACGACGGCGAAGTGCAGCTCCTGCTCGAGTTCAAGGTCGACGACATCGTCGACTGGCTCTGGGAGGAGATGCAGCTGCCGAACCTCAAGGCGCGCGTCGGCCCCTCCGACGAGACCGACTGGGTGCGCGAAGGCTGGGACCGGCGCGGCGCCCGCTCGCGCCTCGACCGGCGCCGCTCGTTCAAGGAGACTGGTGAAGCGCCGCGGCAATCCCGGGCGCCACGCCGACCTTCACCGACGACGACCTGCGCTTCCGGCAGCTGGCGCGGCGCAAGCAGCCGGCGGTGCATGCGGTGGTGTTCTTCATGCTGGACGTCTCGGGCAGCATGTCCGACCGCGACCGCAAGCTCGCCAAGACCTTCTTCTTCTGGGTGGTGCAGGGCCTGCGGCGCGAGTACCGCTCGCTCGAGACGGTGTTCGTCGCGCACACCACCGAGGCGTGGGAGTTCAACGAGCCGGAGTTCTTCCAGGTGAGCGGCACGCGGCGGCACTGTTGCCTCCACCGGGCTTCGCGAAGGTGCGCGAGATCATCGACGAGCGCTACAACCCCGGCCCGCTGCAACATCTACCTCTTCTATGCCTCCGACGGCGACAACTCCGTGAGCGATACCGCGGACGCGCGGGACGCACTGGAAGCATCGCCGCCGACGCCTGCTACACCGGCTACGTGGAGGTCTCTTCGGGCCTGTCGCGGCAGCTCGCCACCGAGACCGGGCGGCTGTTCGCGGAGCTGCCGCCGCGGGCTGCGCCGCCGGCAGCTACGCGCTCAATGACTTCGACGACGTCTGGGGCGCGGTGCGGCACTTCTTCACCGCCGAGAGCAAGGCCCTGGAGAGCGCCGCTCATGAGCGGGGACTGGCAGACCTACGTCCGCCGCATCGAGGAGCTCGCGGCGCGCTCGGGCCTGAAGTTTCCACCCGGTCGACTTCGAGGCGGTGCCCGACAGCTTCATGATGGAGATCGCCGTCTACGGGCTGCCGGTGCGCATGCCGCACTGGTCCTTCGGCGTGCGCTACATCTACCAGCTGATCCAGCGCCACATGGGCCACTCGCGCCTGTTCGAGGTGGTGTTTCCCGGGCAATCCCGGGCATGCGTATCTCGCCGAGAGCAATGGGCTTGCCGAGAACATGCTGGTGACCGCCCACGTGCTCGGGCATGCGGACTTCTCGCGCAACAACCTGCTGTTCCGCCGCTGCCAGGAGCAGGTGAGCGAGCGCATCGTCGAGCACGCCGCGAACCACGCGCGCCAGATCCAGCAGGCCATCGAGGCACTACGGTGCGCAGCGCGTCGAGGCGGTGCTCGATGCGGCGCTCGCGCTCGAGCAGCACATCGACGTCGATCAGGCGCTGCGGCGGCCGAGCGCTATCCCGAGTACGCGGCGGAGCCGCAAGGCGCTGGTGGACGACGAGTTCCGCAAGCGCTTCGCCGCGCTCGATCCGGCCGCGGCCGCAGTTCGGCGAGGTGCGCAAGCGCGCGCCGGTGCCACCGCACCCGGAGCGCGATCTGCTGTGGTTCATCGCCAACTACGCGCCGGAGATGGAGAGCTGGGAGCGCGACATCTTCCTCGCCGTGCGCGAGGAGTCGTTCTATTTCTACCCGGTGTTCGCCACGCAGATCATGAACGAGGGCTGGGCGTCCTACTGGCACGCGCGCCTGCTGCGCGAGGCGGACTTCGTGCCGCAGCAGGCTTACGTCGATGCGATCAAGTGTCACTCGGACGTCGTGCGGCCCATCGCGGCCGATCAGCAGGTGTCACTCAGCATCAATCCGTATCACCTCGGGTTTTCGATGTGGGAGAAGATCATCGAGGCCCACGGGGCTCGAGGCCGCGCGCAGCATCATGGAGCAGGACGACGACTTCGGCTTCGTCCGCAACCACCTCACGCGCGAGCTGGCCGAGGAGCTCGGGCATGTTCCGCTACAGCGCGCGCGCCGACGGGCAGGTGAAGGTGCTCGAGCACGACCTCCCGGCCTGCACGAGAGCGATCCTCCACAATAAGTACAACTTCGGGCGCCATCCGTGGTCCGCGAAGCACGTGCGCAAGGATGGCACGCTGGAGCTCATGCACGACAATTCCGTCGACGGTCGCGGGCTGGATCTGGAGCGCAGCCGCAAGGTGCTCGAATACGTGCACAAGGTATGGCGCCGGCCAGTGATCCTTCACACGGTCGACCAGCAGGGATCCGGGCTGGAGCTCAAGACGTCCTAGCCCGGTGCGCACGGCCGGGAGTAGGCTTGACCTCGCGCTGGCCAGTCCGACCGCGCCGTTCCAGCGTCTACGTTCCGGAGTATTCGCCATGGGCTACACGACCCAGGACATCCGCAATATCGCGCTCGTCGGCCAGGCCGGCGCCGGCAAGACGCTGTTGCTCGAGGCCCTGCTGCTGCAGGCTGGCGTTACCCGCAACAAGGGCAGCCTCCAGCGTGGCAACACCGTGTCCGACTTCGACCCGCAGGAAAAGCGGCTCCAGCACTCCATCGACACCGCGCTCTGCAGCTTCGACAGCAACTGCACATTTCAAGGTCATCGACACGCCCGGCTACGTGGACTTCCTGGGCCGCGCATTCGCCGTGCTCGAGGCGGTGGAGTCCTCCGCCATCGTGGTGAGTGCCACCGCGGGCGTCGATACGGTGACTGAGCGGCTCATGGACTTCGCCCGCGACCGCGGCCTGTGCCGCATGCTCGTCATCAACAAGATCGACAGCAAGGACGCGCGCCCCGAGCAGGTGCTCGCCGAGCTGCGCGCGCGCTTCGGCGCCGAGTGCCTGCCGCTCAACCTGCCGAGCGAGGGCGGAGCGTCGGTGGTGGATTGCTATTTTGAGCCTGATGGTCAGCCGCAGGGCCGGCTCAACGACGCGCGCACGGACTTCTCGAGCGTCGAGGCCGCGCACACCCGGATCATCGACCAGGTGGTGGAGGTGGACGAGAAGCTCATGGCGCGCTACCTCGACCAGGGCGAGTGGCCTGCCCGCGGAGGAACTGCACGACCCTTTTGAGCGGGCGCTGCGCGACGGACACCTCGTGCCCGTCTGCTTCACCTCGGCCGAAACCGGCGTGGGGGTCCCCGAGCTGTTGGATATCTTCACGCGCCTGCTGCCGAATCCGTTCGAAGGCAACGCGCCGCCCTTTCTCAAGGGCCCCGGCGACGACGCCACCCGTGTGCGCGTGGCGCCAGACCCTTCGCAACATGTTGTCGCTCACGTGTTCAAGGTGAGTGTCGATCCGTACGTCGGCAAGCTCGGCATGCTTGCGCATTCACCAGGGCACGGTGCGCGCCGGCGCCAGCTCTTCGCCGACGATTCGCGCAAGCCCTTTCGGGTATCGCGCATCTCTACAGGATTCTCGGCAAGGACACCGCGGAAGTACCTCAAGGCATCCCGGGCGACATCTGCGGCATCTCGAAAGTGGACGAGCTTCACTTCGATGCCGTGCTGCACGACTCGCCACGACGAGGACAACTACCACCTCCGTTCCATCAGCTTTCCGCCTGCGATGCATGGGCTCGCGATCGAGCCCGAGCGCCGCGGTGACGAACAGCGGCTTGCGGACGCGCTTCACAAACTCACCGCGGAAGACCCGTGCGTGCGCGTGGAGAGTCACGCGTCACTCAACGAGACGGTGCTCTATGGCATGGGGGAGTTTCACCTGCGCGTTCTTCTCGAGCGCATGACGGAGCGCTACGGCGTTCATATCAAGACGCATCCGCCCAGCATCCCCTACAGGGAAACCATCACGCGCCAGGCCGACGGCCACTGCCGCCACAAGAAGCAGACGGGCGGCGCCGGACAGTTCGGCGAGGTGTTCCTGCGCGTGGAAGCACTGGAGCGCGGCAAGGGGTTCGAGTTCGTCGACGAGGTGGTCGGCGGCGCGATTCCCGGCCAGTTCATTCCGGCCGTGGAGAAGGGCGTGCGCCAGGCGCTTGCGGAAGGCGCCGTGGCGGGTTTCCCGCTGCAGGACATCCGCGTCATCGTCTACGACGGCAAGCATCATTCGGTGGATTCGAAAGAGGTGGCCTTCATCTCGGCGGGCCGCAAAGCCTTTCTGGATGCGATCCGCAAGGCGAACCCGATCATCCTGGAGCCCGTGGTGCGCATGGAGATCACGGCGCCGGTGTCTTCAATTGGGGACATCACGGGCGACCTCGCCACCAAGCGTGCCCGCATCAACGGCAACGATGCGCGCCCCGGCCAGCGCGCCGCGGTGACGGCGCTCGTGCCGCTCGCGGAGATCTCGGAATATCAATCGCGCCTGAAGTCGCTCACCGGCGGCACGGGCGCCTACACCATGGAGCTGAGTCACTACGATCCCGTGCCCGCCCGCATACAGCAGGAGCTGATGCAGGCCTGGCGGCCTCGCGAAGACGAAGCGTAGGAGACCGCTGAAGCGCCAGGCACGCTTCGTCGCATTTCGCCCGCGCTTTGTTTACCGGTTCCACGGGTTTGTGCTCAGATCGCTCGTCATGAGGCATTTTGCGTTGATCGTTGCGCTGGCCGTCGCAGTGGGGCTGTCGTGCCCGCTGTTTGCGCAGGCGCCTTCGGGTTTCGCCGCGCCGGAAGTCGAGGTGCAGGAGCCCTCGCCGCTGTTCGCCTCACCTACGCGCGTCGATCGCATCGGACGCATCGTGGCGCCCGTCACGATCAACGGGCAGGGCCCATTCCGGCTGGTTGTGGATACCGGCGCGAGTCACACCACCATCTCTCCGCAGCTCGCCGCGAAACTCGGGCTTGCGTCCCTGAGCGAGCCGGCGGTGATGTTGAATGGAGTCACCGGCGCAGAGATCGTGCCGGCGGTGACCATAGAGCGCCTGCAGGCAGGCGAGCTGGTTGTGGAAGGAGCACGGGCGCCGGTGGTGATGTCAGACATCATGGCCGGCGCGGATGGCATTCTCGGAGTCGCCGGTCTCACGCGCGAGCGTATCTCCGTGGATTTCCGCAAGGACCGCATCACCATTACGCAATCGAAAGGCAGGCGCGGCACCTCGGACATGCTGCGCATTCCCGCTACGCGCGTCTCCGGCGGCCTCATGATGGTGATGGCCCGCATCGGCGGCGTTCGGGTGCGCGCCATCATCGATACGGGGGCGGAACGCAGCCTCGGCAATTCGGCGCTTCGATCCGCGCTTCGAAAGCGCGGCCGGCTGCTGGAGCCGCGGCTTACCTTTGTCTTCGGCACCACCACGGCGGTCTCGGATGGCGAAATACGGTCCGTTCCACCGATCACGCTGGGCGCGGCCACCATCAGCCACGTGGACCTCGTGTTTGGAGATTTCCACATATTCAAGGTGTGGGATCTGGACAGCGCGCCGGCCATGCTCATCGGCATGGATGTGCTCGGCACGGTGAGCGAGCTCGTCATCGACTACCGCCTGCGTGAGGTGTACGTCCTCGCGTGAATGCGGCGTGACGCGCCTGAAAGCCACGGACGGACGAAGACTGAGAGGTCCGTCCCGCACGCACTGCGCACCGCAGCCTCAACGAATCCGGGCTCGAGCGCGAATCCATTTGGAGATAATCCATTTCTCGCCGCTCGACGGTGGCAGCCCCGTGTGCAGCATGCGCGAGGCGTTCCGTACGCGAGCGGCGGGCGTTACAGCATCGCGGGGTGGCTGAGAGAGACGCAGATCACTTCATCCTGAGCGAGCCACCCCTTGCACAGGCGCCACGTCCTGAATCCTGCACCGGTCAGAATCTCTGTGCAGAGGCACTAGGCGCTGTCGGGTATCGGAATCGCGTCGAAGGCAACGGAGATTCGTGGCTCGTCGCCGTGGATGGGCGTCGTGCCGTGCCACATGTATGAGGGGAACAGCACCAGGCACCCGGCCCGCGGCTGCACGAAATGCGCGGGCGTAGCGCCGGGCATGGGGAAGCGAGGCTCGCCGAACTTGATCCAGCCGGACTTGAGCTGCGCATCCTGTACCTCTTCTGGCACCGACACGTAGTAGGCGGAGCTGATCCAGCCTTGCGGATGGATGTGATTGACGTGGAATCCGTCGCGGCCGAGCCGCACCGACCAGCATCCGGCCAGCGCGACGTCGCCGTGATTGCGTGAGCGAAGTGGATGATCGGCATCCACGCCGATCTCACCGCGGTACGCGGCGATCGGCTCGCTGAAAGCAGCGAGCAAGGCTTGAATGACCGGATCCGGGTCCGAAATCAGACTGCGGGCAGTCTGGCTGCCGTGGCGCAAGCTCTGGTCGAGGGGATGATTCGCAAACCGGTGGCGCGCCCTGAGCGCGCGCTGCACGTCGGCGTGGAACGTAGCCATCGAAGACCAGCCCCGCGGCACCGGCAGCTCATACGCGCGCACGAGCTGCGTGTAATCGTAGAGCTCGTGGTAGAGCGGGTCTCCGGAAAGCCGGGCGGCGCTGGCGGCGTACGCGATCCACCGTTGGTCGTGTGGCACGCGCGCGCGCTGCGTGGCGATGAACGGTTGCGCGTCCTCGCCGCGGCCCCTGGATAGCAGCACGGTCACGAGCGTCTCGATCAGCAGGGCATCGTGCGGCCGCGCGGTGGCGGCTTCCAGCGCGTGGAGCTCCGCCTCATCGAGATTGCCTGCTTCATGCAGCACCGTGGCGAGCGCGGAGCGAATCTGGGGCACGGGGCCGCGGCGGGCGAGCAGATCACGCAGCAGCATCTCGGCGCCGCCCAGATCGCCGGCGCGGCGCAGGACATCGGCGAACCGCATCTGGAGCGAATCGTTGTCGCGATGAGCCGCGGCGGCAGCGGCGATGTCACGCGCAAACTTCGGGTCGCCGCGCATGTGGCGGACGTTCGCGAGCGCGAGTTGCGATTCGACGTTGGTGGGGGCCAGCGCAACCGCCTCCGCATACGCGTGTTCGGCAGCCTCGATCCTGTAGAGCTGAAGCAACGCTCGCCCGCGGTTGTGCAGCGTCTCGCTGGTTCGCGCGCCGAGCGCCAGCGCGCGGTTGAGCTCGATGAGCGCTTCTTCGGGCAGCTCCATCCGCGAGAGCAGCGCGCCGAGATTGTGGTGAGCGGCAGCGTAGTTCGGCGCAAGCGCAATGGCCTGCCGGTACGCTGCTTCGGCCTCCGGCAGTTTCGACAGCTCTTGCAGTGCGCGTGCAAGTGCCGACCACGCTTCGGCATTCTGCGGGCTGTCCGCAATCACCTTGCGACATTCAGTCTCGGCCTGCGCAGGCGCTTGTAAGTCCACGAGTGTGCGCGCCAGGCCGAGCCGTGCAGGCGCGTGTTGGCTGTCGGCGAGCAAGGCGCCGCGGTAGGCTTCGGCGGCCTCTTGCAGCCGCCCGGCTCTGCGCAGCAGGTTGCCGAGGTTGGTCCTGAATTCGGCTCGCCCCGGATCGAGCACGATGCTCTCCCGCATCAGCCGCTCGCTCTCGGCGAGATCCCCGAGCTCTTTGCGGATGAGGCCGAGCAGATGCAGTGAGCCCGAATCGCGCAGACCGCGCTCGATCAGAGCCCGGCAGACCGTCTCGGCCTCGGGAAAGCGCTTCTCCTCGTAGAGGGTGTGCGCTGTGGTCAGATCGGCCCGGGCGTTCATGCGCGAAGTTTAAGCGATCCGTCCACCATGGGACTGCGGGCGTTGGTCACTGCAAGGGCACTGCGTTAACCCTGGGCTGCATCCGAGTCTGCCGGCGGACCGGCCGGGCAAATTCAAGCCTTTCTGTTGACGCGCGAGCAGCTCGCTCAGATCCAGGCGAATACCCGCGACGCGATGCGCGAAATGACGCGCGACAACTCGCCGAAGGGCAACTGACTTTCGAGCACGCACCGAAGAAAAAGGCCGCCGCCCCTTGCGGAGCCGCGGCCTTCAGTCACGCGTTTTTCTTTTTCGACGTTTTTACGATTACTTGCCGAAGGTGTAGCGTGCCAGCACGAAGTACTTGCGGCCCAGCACGTCGTACACCGACGGATCCGTCGTCGCCTGCACGTTCGGCGAGTACGCTCTCACCTCCTGGTCGAGTGCGTTCTCCACGCCCAGACGGACGTTGAACGCATCGGTCACCGTCCACGAGGTCGACAGATCGACGTAGTACGTGGCCGGCACACCGGTGCAGTCCGTGGCGGTGTCGCATGTCGGATCGTCTATGAACGCTTCGTTTACCGCGCTGTCGAGGTAACGCAGACGCACGGCTGTGTTGAAGGGCCCGAACTTCCACGTGGTCGTCAGTGTCGCTTTCCACTCCGGCCGGTAATCGCCGATGTCGTCACCGATGGAGCCCGCGTAGTCGCGAACTGGCGCGGTTGCCGACTCCTGCTGATCCCACTTGCCCATCCAGGATGCGACGAAGTTCAACCCGAGCGTGCCGGCGCGCTCGCCGAGCGGCAAGCCCCAGTCAACCTGGAGGTCCACGCCCTGGGTTTCGATCTTCGCCAGGTTCTGATCGATCTCGAGCAGATTCTGGATTTCGCCGGAATTGACGTCGCGAGTGAACTGCGCGCAGGACAGGTTCGCCGGATCGAACGTCGGGTTCGTGCCGTAAGCGTTGAAGCACGAATTCAGCGTGATGTCCGGCGAGAGCTGGTTGATCGCGTCATCGATCTTGATGGTCCAGAAGTCGATCGAAGCCGAGAAACGCTGGAACATCGGGCTGTCGAGCGACGGCTGCCACACGAGACCCGCCGTGTACGTGTCCGCCGACTCCTCGAACAGGTTCGGATTGCCGCCAGCGAGCGCGTCGATCTGGTCGGTGCCTTGCTGGAACGTATCGATTGCGCCCAGCGAAACGCCCTGCTGGAGACACAGTGCGCGCGCGTTAGCCGCATTCGGACCGGTGCGGAAAGTGCTATCCGCGTTGCACGGGTCGACCGCCTCCGGGTTGTCCTCCTGCAGCGGCGAGAACAGCTCGCCGATGCTCGGCGCGCGTACCGCACGCTGGTATGTGCCGCGGAAGCGCAGCGCATCGTTGATGCCCCAGCCGATTTCGCCCTTGTACGAGGAATTGCTGCCCGCGAGCGAGTGATCGGAGAAGCGATACCCCACGGTGAAATCGAGGCTCTTCACGGCCGGCATATCGCGCAGTATCGGCAGGAGCAACTCTACGAACGCGTCCTTGTTGAACGTGCTGCCCTCGACCGGATCCTGTGCATTGAAGCCGGCGACGTCGCCGCTCGCGAGCACGCTGTCGGTCAGGAAGCGGAAGTCCTGCTTCTGGTAGAACAGGCCGAATGCGAACGCGGCGTCTCCCGCGGGCATCTTGAAGAGGTCTCCGCTGATGACGGCTTCTGCCAGCTGCTGTTCGAGCACCGTGGTGTTCTTCGCAGTGACGCTGATGAAGTCCGCGCATTCCTGCGATACTGGATTGTTGCCGAACAGATTCAGACCGCCTGCACACAGTGAAGCGCCGCCGTCGGCGGCGGTGAGCAGCTGCTGAACGGCCGACACGCGCGCGTTGCCGAACTGCGTGGTCTGATTCGTGTAACGCCCGGTGCCGTAATACATGTCCCAGTTCCAGCCATTCGGGGTCTGGCCCTTGAAACCGAGCATGCCCTGATAGATGTCGTTCTCGTACGATTCCACACGAGGCCCAAGGCTCAGGAAGCGCGTGCGCATCAGGAAGTCTTCGGTCGCGCCGACGCCGTTCAATCCCGGGTTATCGGTGGAAATCGTCGCGCCCGTGCCATTCAGGACCGGGTTGCCATTTACATCGCGCACGATGCCCGATCGCGAAGCCAGCAGCGTGGCGAGATCGGCCGGAATGAACGGATTGGTGACCGGGGCGAAAAAGGCGACGCCGGCCGCCGCATTGACGCTGTTCCCGCCGGTCGGTGCCGGGCTCGGCGCAAGCGACGACTCCGCGTTGTAGTTCGTGAAGAACACGTGCGCGTAGGCTTGCGTGTTGCCGCCCACATCGAAATGCGCACGGCCTCCGAGCGAGGTGCGCTCGAGAGGCAGCACGAGCTTGTTGAGCGGCTCGAAGTTGAAGCTGTAGCGATTGGGGTAGAACGCCGAGGCGACGTTGATGTCCACCGGATCGCGGAAATTCTGCACCGGGGCGGCGCTGTTGAAGTCGCTTACGGAGAAGAGCGACTTGTCGCCGTTGAAGCTGATGGCGTCGCCGCGAAGTACCGACCCGGCTGCCGAGCCGTACGAAGTGAACAGCGAATTGAGGGCGGCCTGGGATGCCGGGTTGCCGCCGGGCCGCCAGGTGCCCGAGGGGAAAAACGAAGTCAGATCGGTCGCCTGCGACGAGAAACCGCGCGCGCCTTTCTCAACCGCCTCCCGGTTCGTGTAGCTGCCGTAGACGACCGCGTTACCTTTGCCGTCCTCGAAATTGCCGCCGAGCACGAAGTCCGCATTCACCACGTCGCCGTCGCCGTGCTCGGTCTGCGAGAACTCGGTCGAGATCTCGGCGCCGGAGAAGTCATCCTTCAGGATGAAGTTCACGACGCCGGCCACGGCGTCCGCGCCGTACACGGCCGAAGCGCCGCCGCTGATGATCTCGACGCGCTCGATTAGTGGAGTGGGGATGGTGTTGACGTCCACCACGCCGTCCTCATCCGAAGGCGTCATGCGGCGACCATTGATCAGGACCAGGTTGCGCACCGGGTCGAGGCCGCGAAGATTGATATTGGCCTTGCCTTCGCCGGGCGGATTGTTCGACGTCGATGAGATGTCCGGAACGATCTGCGGCAGCGTGTTCAGTAGCTGCTCGACCGTGACGGTGCCCGTCGAGCGGATATTTTCGACGCCTATGCTGACGACGGGGCTCGCCGCCTCGTAGTCCTTCCGGACGATGCGCGTTCCGGTGACGGTAACGGTCTGTACTTCAGCCGGCTGGTCTTGATCCTGCGCGTTTACCGGCAGGCTCGTGCTCGCTGCGACAGCACTCAGCATGAGTGCGCGGCTTACCGCGCGAGCGATTTCGCTATGGCGATTCATCGGGATCCTCCTGCGAACGGTCTGCGCCGTTCGGAATTCGTCAAATGATGTACGCCGTGGCCTGCGGACCGCGACGATAACGTTGTGCGAATCGGGCACGAACTGGGGAACCGGGCCCAATTAGCGTGGCGTGAATACTACCAGTCGAAAATGAGACAGCGATAGTGCATTTGGCAAAAAGCTACAGCGCAACTGGCGGACCGTGGCGTACGGAAACCCACGGAAATCAGGCTGTAATCGGGCTACACGCAGCCTGGCTCGCCGCTTGCTGTGCCGAACCTGCACCGGCGTGTCTTCTACTCCCGTGCCCTCCGTGGCCATAACGCGACATCGGGCCAAGCGCTGTATCCGGCCCGCGCGGCTTTCCTCGCCCATCGTTTGAGGTCCCGGAAAACACATCGGGCGTTGGAAATGCACCTTACGATCATCGGTAATTGGGTCGCGGCAATCGTCACCGCGCTGGTGCACAGCGAACGGCGAACAGACCGCGCGATACTTGAATCACGTGTCATCAGGATCCTCCTGCGAACGGTCGCACCGTTCGAACATTTTTGTTACGGCGCACGCTGCACGTGACCGTGGATGTTGTTAGTCGAGTACAACCGCCAGGCTGGGGACCAGCAGCCGTCATCGCGTGACGCGGATGGTACCAGCCGTGATACACGTCTCAAAGTGAATCGCGGAATAAAGACAACAGTCACCAGTGCGGTGACAGCTGGCCGTTGATACGCGCCAGAACGTGGGAATCTTGCGGTGAGCCGCGCGTGCGTCGCGCTCACATGTGGGCCGGCCTCGTCCCGTGTTGGGCTACAACAACGGGGGTGCCAGAGATGGGATCAGTGGTTTGCCAGCCAGGTCACGCGATCGCCCGGATGCAGTGCGCGGCGGGCCGCTTCGCCCCCTTTGAGCTCAAGGATTGCACCAACCGGGACCCCGGAAGAAACCACGTCGAGCGAATGCGGCGTGGTGCGCTCCGCGATTTTCGCGATGCGTCCGTCAGCGCCGATGAAGACCATGTCGAGCGGCACGAAAGTATTTTTCATCCACATGTTGAAGACGCGCGGCTGCGCGGCGATGAACAACATGCCGCGGTTCTCCGGCAAGTCGCGCACGAACATGAGGCCCTGCTGTTGCTGCGCGGAAGTCTCGGCGATCCGAGATCTCGAAGCGATGGGTCTGCTTGCCGCTGTGGATCTCGAGTGTCGACTTCGGGAACGCGTCGAGCTCGATGAGCTTCGCGCCCTGCTCAATGCCCTGGGCATGGCAGCCGGCGGCTCCCACGAGGCTGGCGAGCGCGACAAAGAACGGAGCGAGCAGTCTGGCGAGGCAGCGATGGGCGGCGAGCATCGGGGCATCCGTGGCTGAAGCGAATGAGGGGTTCATTTGGAATAGGTGATGCGGCCGGCGAAATCGAAGCTGCTGACCACGATGCGCTCCCGCGCGCTCATGTCATTCGCCGGCTCGATGCAGAAACCGCTGCCGATCACGCGATAGGAGCGTGAGTTGCCGCCGAGCGCGCCCACGCGCTCCTGCTCCAGCTTGTCCACCGTGCACTTGTCGTCGCCGCGGGTCGCGAACAGGCGCTTCTCACCTTCGAAGATCACAGTGAGGTTGGTTGGCAGGGCGCTGCCGGCACTGCCTTCAGCGGCGCGCGTCACGCCGAACACCATGCGCAATCGGCGGCCATCCGAGCGCAGGGGCCCGGCGAAGCTGAGGCGAATACCATTGCCGTCGGGTCGCGCGGCGCCCTCACACTCGAGCTCAGCGTTTTGCCAGTCCACATCGAGGTTGAGCGCGCCCCGTATGCGGGCGCGAAGGAAGCCGTTTCCACTCGGCAGGCAGCCCTCGGAGGCGGCAACCGCGGCCTGGCTCGCCGGAGCAGCGCCAGCGGCCGGCGCAGGCGCAGCTTCCGTCAGCGACGCGGTGGCCAGGGCGAGTGCCCAGGCGAAAGCCAAAGCGAATGGGAGGGTCGGCGTGAACAGCGCCGTCGCGCGCCTGAAACTCATGCGGCGCAGTCTAGCGCGGCGGCCAGCGCGGCCACGGTTCGAATCAGTGCAGTGCCCGACATTGAACGAGACCTCGTGCTGCTAGACTCGCGCGTCCCTGGATGGCCGAAAAGTTATGCGAAACCCGGTACTTGAAGTCACACCGGTGATCCCGGAAGCCCTCGCGCGGCTGCCCGAGCTTGCCGCGAATCTGTTTTTTGGCTGGCATCGGCCCACCCGCGCGCTGTTCGAGGATCTCGACCCGGAGCTGTGGAAACAGACCGAAGGCAACCCGCGCCTGCTGCTCCGTTGCGTGAGCCAGACCGCGCTCACCGGCGCCTCGCAGGACCCGGCCTATCTCGGCCGCTACCGTCAGGCCCTGAAGGCGTTCGACGAATACATCTCCGCGCCGCCGCTCGCGGACGCTCCGCTGGTGGCCTACTTCTGCGCGGAGTATGGCTTCCACGAAAGCTTTCCCATCTATTCCGGCGGCCTCGGCGTGCTGGCGGGCGACCACTGCAAGGCGGCCAGCGACGAGCGTATGAATTTCGTCGCCGTGGGCCTGCTCTACGGGCAG
This sequence comes from uncultured Gammaproteobacteria bacterium, assembly GCA_963837755.1. Taxonomy (GTDB): domain Bacteria; phylum Pseudomonadota; class Gammaproteobacteria; order Steroidobacterales; family Steroidobacteraceae; genus JADGHX01. The sequence continues at coordinate 1,387,741 of CAWIOP010000001.1, forward strand.
GGCTATTTCAAGCAGATCGTGGACAACGACGGCGTCCAGCACGCCGAGTATCGGGATCACGACCCACGTGACCTGCCGGTGGAGCCGGTTCGTGGAGCGGACGGCAGCTGGCTCGGCGTCACCGTGCGCATTGCCGGGCGCGATGTGTCTCGCGCGTGTCTGGAAGGCCGCAGTCGGCCGGGTAACGGTGTATCTGCTGGATACGAACTGCCCGGAGAACGCGCCGGCCGATCGCGACATCAGCTATCGCCTCTACGGTGGCGACGAATCCACGCGCATCCGCCAGGAGATGATTCTCGGCATCGGCGGCATGCGTGCCGTGCGCGCGCTCGGCCTGCAGCCGGCCGTGTTCCATCTCAACGAAGGCCATGCGGCGTTTCTCATTCTCGAGCTGCTGCGTGAGCATCTTGTGCGCGGGCTTGCCGTATGGCGCGGCGCTCGAGGCCGTTGCGGCGCCAGTGTGCTTCACCACGCACACACCGGTGGCCGCGGGGCACGATGCCTTCGGCCACGAGCTGCTCGTGGCGCATTTCAGCGACTTCATCCGCGAGCTCGGCCTGCCGCTCGATCGATTGCTCGACCTGGGTCGCGCGCCCACGGTGCCCGGCCTGTTCAATATGACGCGCCTCGCGCTCAACGGCACGCGCAGCGTGAATGGCGTGAGCCGCATACACGGCGTCGTTACGTCGCGGCTGTGCGCGGACCAGTGGCCGGAGATTCGCGCCGGACGAAAACCCGGTTGGCTTCGTCACCAATGGCGTGCACGTGCCGACGTTCCTGCATCAGACGTGGCAGAGCCATCTTCGACCAGGCGCTCGGCAACGACTGGCGCGAGCGCCTGCGCGATAACGAGTTCTGGCACGCCATCGAGCACGTGCCAGACGAGCAGTTCTGGGCCACGGCGCAGTCAGTGAAGTCCCGCATGCTCGCGAGCGTGCGCGAGCGGCTTCAGCGCGAATACGCCGCGCAAGGGCCTGAGCCCCGCGCAGTGGCGCCACGTCACGCGGCATCTCGACCCGAATCGCCCGGACACGCTCACCATCGGCTTCGCGCGTCGCTTCGCCACTTACAAGCGCGCCGCGCTGCTGCTGCGGGATCGCGCGCGGCTTGCGCGTCTCGTGAACGACGTCGGAGCGTCCACGTGCTGTTCCTGTTCGCCGGCAAGGCGCATCCGGCCGATCTTCCGGGCCAGCAGGTGTTGCGCGAGATCAAGCAGCTGATGCTCGACCCCGGAGTTCGTCGGCCGCATCGTGTTCCTCGAGGACTACGACCTGCAGCTCGCGCGCTGGCTCGTGTCTGGCGTCGACGTGTGGCTCAACAATCCCATCGCGCCGCTCGAAGCGAGCGGCACCTCGGGCATGAAGGCGGCGGTGAACGGCCGCCTGAACCTGAGCGTGCTCGATGGCTGGTGGGCCGAGGCCTGGACGGCAGGACAACGGCTGGGGCATTCCGCCCATCAACGTGCAGGACCCCGAGCGGCGCGATGCGCTCGAATGCCGAGCTCCTCTACGACACGCTCGAGGAGGAGGCGCTGCCGCTGTACTACGCCCGCAACGCCGCGGGCTTTTCGCCCGAGTGGGTGCGCCGGTGCAAGCGCGCGATGTCGACGGTGGTTCCGCGTTTCAACATGCGTCGCGCGGTCTACGATTACGCGCAGGGCGTGTATTACCCGCTTGCGCGCCATGCGGAAGCGCCTCGCAGGCAACGACTTCGCCGGGGCCCGTACGCTTGCAGACTGGAAGCAGCGAGTGCGCCAGGCGTGGCCCAAAGTCGGATTGCGGCTGCTTGCGGATGCGCCGGCAGAGATGCCGCGCGGCGAGCGCCTGCGTTTGCGCATCGCTGCCGCGCTCAATGGGCTGCAGCCGTCGGACGTTCGCGTGGAGTTCGTGGCCCGCCGCCAGTTGCCGGAGTCGAACCTGGAGCTGCCGCCGCTGACGTCCTATGGCGCGAGGCCGACCGATGGCTTGTGGAGCATTGTGCTGAGTGCCACGGGCGAGCATGAAGGCGAAGACGCGGCGGTGTTCGCGCTGGATGTCGCAGCTGAGCGAGTGCGGCCAGTTCGCCACCGAAGTGCGCATGTATCCGTGGCACGAGCTGCTGGCGCATCCGCTTCGAAATGGGGCTGATGAAGCGGCTTTAGGACGCGCCATCCGGGCGCAGACTTGCTCGCCGGGCAATCCTCCGCTTCAGCGCTTGCGTTCCAGGATCACGGCCCCCAGCGGCGGCAGATTCAGCTCCACGGAGGCAGGCCTGCCGTTCGCGGCAATGGGCTGCGCGTGCACGGTGGAAAGATTGCCGACGTCGGTGCCGCCGTAGTGGCGCGAATCCGAATTCAGCACTTCGCGGTATCGCCCGGCGCCGGCACGCCGACGCGCTAGTCGTGCCGCGGCACGGGCGTGAAGTTCAGCACGACCAGCGCGTGGTCGTCGCCCGCCGTGCGCAGGAAGCTGAGCACCGAATGCTGCGCGTCGTTGGCAGTCCACCCAGTCGAAGCCGCCGCGGCTCGAAGTCGTAACGGTGCAGCGCGGGCATGCCGACGTAGAGCTCGGTTCAGATCGCGCCACGAGCTGCGCACGCCCGCGTTCGCCGGGTCGTCGAGCAGGTGCCAGGGCAGCGACGCGCGGAAATCCCACTCCCGCGGCTGCGCGAGCTCCCCGCCCATGAACAGCAGCTTCTTGCCCGGGAAGGTCCACTGATACGTGCAGCAGCAGGCGCAGGTTCGCGAGCTGCTGCCAGCGATCGCCGGGCATCTTGCCCAGCAGCGAGCGCTTCAGGTGCACCACTTCGTCGTGCGACAGCGGCAGCACGAAGTTCTCCGTGTACGCATACATCATGGCGAAGGTGAGCAGGTTGTGATGGAACTTGCGATGGACCGGGTCTTCTTTCACGTATGACAGCGTGTCGTGCATCCAGCCCATGTTCCACTTCATGGAGAAGCCGAGGCCGCCCATGTCCGTCGGCCGGGTCACCTGCGGCCAGTCGGTCGATTCCTCGGCGATGATCACCGTGCCGGGGAACGCTGCGTGGGTCATGGCGTTCAGCTCGCGCAGGAAGTCGATGGCCTCGAGGTTCTGCGTGCCGCCGTGCATGTTGCGGCACGAACTCGCCGGGCTGCTTGCCGAAGTCGAGGTAGAGCATGGAGGCGACCGCATCCACGCGCAGCCCGTCGAAGTGGAACTCCTCCAGCCAGTAGCACGCGCTGGAAAGCAGGAAGGCGCGCACCTCGTGGCGCTCGTAGTTGAAGACGAGCGTGCCCCAGTCCTTGTGCTCGGCCTTGCGCGGGTCGGCGTATTCGTAGAGCGCCGTGCCGTCGAAGCGCGCGAGGCCGTGCGCGTCGCGCGGGAAGTGCGCGGGCACCCAGTCGAGCAGCACGCCGATGCCGGCGCGTGGCAGCGGTCGATGAGATAGCGCAGGTCGTCCGGCGCGCCGTGGCGGCTGCGTGGGCGCGAAGTAGCCGGTGGTCTGGTAGCCCCAGGAATCGTCCAGCGGGTGTTCGGTGATCGGCAGCAGCTCGACGTGCGTGAAGCCGAGGCGCTGCGCGTAGGGCGCGAGCTGGTCGGCGATCTCGCGGTAGTTGAGGAAGCCGCCGTCGGCCTGGCGCCGCCAGGAGCCCAGGTGCACTTCGTAGATGCTCATGGGCGCATGCAGCCAGTCGCGCTTCCGCGCGCTGCTCGATCCACTCGCGATCGTGCCAATCGAACGTTGAAGGTGCCGTCACGATCGACGCCGTCGCGGGCCGCAGCTCCGCGGCGCGAGCGAAGGGATCGGTCTTCAGGAAGACGGCACCCGTGTGGCGGCTGCGGATCTCGAACTTGTAGAGCTCGCCGGCGCCGAGGCCGGGGATGAAGAGTTCCCACACGCCGCTGCTTCCGAGCACGCGCATGGGATAGCGCCGGCCGTCCCAGTCGTAGAACGGGCCGACCACGCTGACGCGCTCGGCATCGGGCGCCCACACGGCGAAGCGCACGCCTGCGACGCCGTCGCTCGACATCACGTGCGCGCCGAGGAATCGCCATGCCGCGCGATGAAGGCCGTGCGAATACGACTCCACCTCCCGCATGTCCACGAGCGGCAGGAAGGTGTAAGGATCGGCCTGCTCCATAAAGGTGCCGTGGGAGTCGGTCCAGGAAACGCGGTAGTGGTGGCTGAGCTCCGTGCGCGCGCCGTTCCAGTCGAAAAAATCGGTGTCGCCGAGCCGCTCGGCTTCGAAACGGCCCTCGAGCCGCACGCCCCGGGCATGCGGAATATGAACGAGCACCTGCGCCTGCCCGCCACGCTCATGAGCCCCGAGCACCGAATGCGGGTCGTGATGACGACCTTCCGCGATGAGGCGCAGGTCTATTTCGAGCTGTGTCGGGGACTTGCGCGTTTCGCCATTGACTCATCGTTGGTGGGCCGTGTAGACAGAAACCTAACACAAGAGGACCGATCGTCCGTCGAACCATGCCCCGACAGCCCGCGCGCGCATCTTCCGGCCGCTACGTCAGCCGCCTCACCGGCGGCACGCTCGCCGTCATCATGGCCGGCGGCCGCGGCGAGCGGCTGCGCGACCTCACCGAGCATCGCTGCAAGCCGGCGACGCCCTTCGGCGGCAAGTTCCGCATCATCGATTTCGTGCTGTCGAACTGCGTGAACTCCGGCATCCGCCAGATCTCGGTGCTGACGCAGTACAAGGCGCAGTCGCTGATCCAGCACGTCGCAGCGCGGCTGGGGCTACCTGCGCGGCGAGTTCGGCGAGTTCGTCGAGGTGGTTCCGGCGCAGCAGCAGATGGGCGAGCACTGGTACCGCGGCACCGCCGACGCCGTGTACCAGAACCTCGACCTCATCGTCTCGCACCGGCCCAAGCACGTGCTGGTGCTCGCCGGCGACCACATCTACAAGATGGACTACGGCCCGATGATCGCCTACCACGTGGAGAAGGGCGCGGACATCACCGTGGGCGTGGTCGAGGTGCCGGCGCGCGAGTCGCGCGAGTTCGGCGTGCTGACCGCCACCGAGTGGAACCGCGTCACGCGGTTCGCCGAGAAGCCGCCGAGCCCGGACACGCTGCCGGGCCGGCCCGACTCGCCCTGGCCTCCATGGGCATCTACGTCTTCAACCGCGGCTGCTCGAGAAGCTGCTGCGCCGAAGATGCGGCCGACGAGAACTCCGTCGCACGATTTCGGCAAGAACATCATCCCGAGGCCATCGCGGCAAGCTGCCAGGTGTTCGCCTACCCGTTCCAGGACGTGAAGACGCGCGCGCAGAGCTACTGGCGCGACGTCGGCACGGTCGATGCGTTCTACGAGGCCAACATCGAGCTCGTGCACGTGCGGCCCGAGCTCAACATCTACGACGAGGACTGGCCGATCTGGACCTACCAGGTGCAGCAGCCGCCGGCGAAGTTCGTGCTCGACGAGGACGGCGCGGCGCGGCATGGCCATCAACTCGCTGGTGTCGGGCGGCTGCATCATCTCCGGCGCCGTGGTGCGCGAGTCGCTGCTGTTCTCGAACGTGCGCGTCGAAGAGCGCACCAGCATCGAGCGCTCCGTGATCCTGCCGCAGCGTCGACATCGGCCGCGGCTGCATGATCCGCAACGCGATCATCGACGAGGGCTGCGAGATGCCGGACGGCACGCAGATCGGCGTGGATCCGCGCGGCGGATGCGCGGCGCTTCCACGTCGACCGAGAAGGGCGTCGTGCTGGTCACCGCCGACATGCTTGCGCCGACTGCGCAGGCTCCCACCAGCGTGAGCCAGCGCCGCACGCCTGCCGGTCGTGCTGCTGTGGCACATGCACCAGCCGCAGTACCGCGACGCGCTGACGCGGCGAGTACGTGCTGCCGTGGACCTACCTGCACGCCATCAAGGACTACACCGACATGGCTGCGCACCTGGAGGCGCAACCCGGCGCGCGCGCCGTGGTGAATTTCACGCCGGTGCTGATCGAGCAGCTCGAGGAGCTGGCGCGGCAGCATCGCGGCGCACCTGCGGGGCGGCGCGCCGCTGCCCGATGCCGGTGCTGCGCCTGCTCGGGCCGGACCCGGTGCCGACCGCGCCGGTGGAGCGGCTCGACGCTGCTGCGGGCCTGCCTGCGCGCGCAGCGCAAGCATCTGATCGAGCGCTTCGGCCCGTTCCTCGAGCTCGCCACCATCGCGGAGACGCTCGGCACGCCCGAGCGCATTGCGCTATGCCTCGGACCAGATCATCCACGATCTGGCGGTCTGGTATCACCTGGCGTGGCTGGGCGAGACCGTGCGCCGCGTCGATCCGCGCGTCGCCGCGCTCACGGCGCAAGGCCGCGGCTTCACCGCCGCAACAGCGGCGCGACCTGCTCGCGCTGATCGGCGAGCTGGTCGCCGACGTGGTGCCGCGCTATCCGCGCGCTCGGCGACCAGCGGTCAGGTGCGAGCTGTCGGTCACGCCCTACGGGCATCCCATCATTCCGCTGCTGCTCGATTTCCAGAGCGCGCGCGAAGCGGTGCCCGGCATGGCGCTGCCCCGGCACGCCGGCTATCCCGGCGGCGCGGAGCGCGCCGCCTGGCACGTCGCGGAGGCCTGCGCGTGTTCACGCGCGCGTTCGGCAGCACGCCGGCCGGCTGCTGGCCGTCCGAAGGCGCCATCAGCGCGGCACGCTGGAGCTGCTGGACGAAAGCGGGCTTCAAATGGGCTGCCACCAGCGCCGGCCGTGCTGGGCGCGAGCCTGCGCGTCGCCGGCGCGGCGAATCACGACGACCCGCGCGCCTACAACCGGCCTTACTCGCTGCCGGGCGGCAAGCTGCAGCTGCTTCTTCCGCGACGACACGCTGTCGGACCTCATCGGCTTCACCTATGCCACCTGGCATGGCGACGATGCCGCGCAGAATTTCGTGCACGAGCTCAGCGCAGCTGGCGCGCAACTACAACGGCGAGAGCGGGCCACGCGGTGCTCATCGCGCTCGATGGCGAGAACGCGTGGGAGCACTACCCGTTCAACGGCTACTACTTCCTGCGCGCGCTGTACGCGGTGCTGGCCGAGCATCCGCAGCTGCGAGCTCATCACGCTGTCAGACTGCGTGCAGCGCGGGGCATCGAGCCCGGCCCGCTGCCGACGGTGTGCGCGGGCAGCTGGGTGCACGGCACGCTCGCCACCTGGATGGGCGATGCGGCCAAGAACCGCGGCTGGGATCTGCTGTGCGAGGCGAAGCTCGCCTTCGATCGCGTGATGCGCGAGGGCACGCTCGACCGGGCGCAGCAGCGCGGCAGTCGAGCACGGCAGCTGGCGCTGTGCGAGAGCTCCGACTGGTTCTGGTGGTTCGGCGACTACAACCCGGCCGATGCGGTGTCGCAGTTCGACCGGCTGTACCGCCGCCAGCTGGTGAACCTCTACCGCCTGCTCGGCCTCGCGCCGCGCCGGCGAAGCTCGCGCAGCCGATCTCGATCGGCCGCGGCGCGCCGGAGGCCGGCGGCGTCATGCGGAGAGCGTCGGCCAGTTGAGCCCCCACTGCTCATGCGCGCGTTTCTCATGCGTACGTGGGCTGCCCTGAGAGAACAGCGTGAGCGCTGCACGGCTGCCCGTCTTCGATCGCCGGCGCGCTGGCGTGCTGCTGCACCTGAGCTCGCTCGGAGCATGCGCTTGGGCGCGGCGGCCGCGCGTTCATCGACTGGCTGGCCGACGCGGGCTTCACCGTGTGGCAGTTCCTGCCGGTAGGGCCCGACGGGCGCGGACGGCTCGCCTTACTGGGTGCGCTCCGACTCCGCCGGCAATCCCGCTTTGCTCGACGCCGCCGAGCTGCCCGCATTCGAAGCGCGATGACTACCGCGCCTTCCTCGCAGCGTCGAAGCGCTGGCTGGACGACTACGTTCTGTTCGAGGCGCTGAGCGCACCGTCATAAGGGCGCGCCCTGGTGGAGCTGGCCTGTGGAGTATGCGCGACCGGGAGCCCGCCGCGCTCGAGCGCGTCGCGCGAGCTCGCCGCCGACATTGAGCGCATGAAGCGCGAGCAGTTTGCGTTTGCATGGCAGTGGGCGCGCTTGCGCGACCATGCGCATCGTCGCGGGCGTGCGCCTGTTCGGCGACCTGCCGTTCTACGTGGCGTCCGGATTCCGCGGAGACCTGGGCGCACCGCGAGCAGTTCCAGCTGGATGGCAACGGCCGCGCCACCGCGGTTCGCGGCGTGCCGCCGGATTACTTTTCCGACACAGGCCAGCTCTGGGGCAATCCCGCTGTATGACTGGCGCGTCATGCGTCGCGATGGCTTCACGTTCTGGCGCGGGCGCGTGGCGCGTCAGCTCGAGCGCGTGGACCTGCTGCGCATCGATCACTTCCGCGCGCTTTGCGCGCACTGGTCCGTGCCGGCGGATGCGCCGGACGCGCGCGGCGGCACGTGGAAACGAACGCCCGGGCGCATGTTGCTCAAGGTGCTGCGCGAGGAATGCGGCGACCTGCCCATCGTCGCCGAAGACCTCGGCGTCATCACGCCGAGTGTCGAAGCGCTTCGCAAAGGCTTCGGCCTGCCGGGCATGCGAGTGCTGCAGTTCGGCTTCGGCGGCAAGCCGGACGACTTGCATCTGCCTCACATGCACAGCCGCGACAGCATCGTGTACACGGGCACGCACGACAACGACACCACGGTCGGCTGGTATCTCAGCCTCGACAGCGAGACGCTCAGACGCGTCGATTTCTTCCTGAGCGTGACGCCCGGTGCCATGCCCGAAGCGCTCATGCGTGCCGCGCTCGGCTCGGTGGGGCGGCTCGCCATCATTCCGATGCAGGACATGCTCGGCCTGGGCTCCGAAGCACGTCTCAACATGCCTGGTACGTCGGTTGGCAACTGGACGTGGCGATTGCCGCACGGCGCGCTGAGCGCGGATCTTGCGAGGCAATTCGCGCTGTTGAACCGGGTGTTTGCCCGTTCGTGAGCCGGCGGGACGCGCGGGCGTGATCGCGTTCGCCTCTGGGCGGGCATTGCCTTTGCTACCATCCGCCCGCGATGCTCATTGACCGGTCTTCCGTCCGGTCCTTCGTTCGGATTTTCGTGCAGGAGGCCTCTTGAGAGCCGTTTCGCCATCGGTGTCGATTGTCGCGTGCCTGCTGCTCGGCGGCTGCTCGCTGTTGGTGCCGAAGCTCGAAACGCCGAAGCTCTCCGTGGTGAACGTCGAGCTGCAGAAGAGCGACCTGTGGGAACAGCGCCTCAGGGTGCGCATGCGCGTGGTGAATCCGAACGACCGGCCCATCCCCGTGAAAGGCCTCACCTGTGCGCTCGAAGTGCAGGGGCAGGAGCTGGCGCACGGCGTTTCCGGCGCTTCCTTCAACGTGCCCGCGTTCGGCGAGGCCGAGTTCGACATGAACATGACAGCGAACATGGCCAGCGCGCTGCTGCGGCTGCTCGGCCGCGGCGAGCCGCTCGGCGAGCAGGTGGAATATCGCGTGAAGGGCAGGATCTCGCTGTCGGAAGGGCTGCTGCGCTCGATTCCGTTCGAGGATCGAGGCACGTTCAAGCTGCGGTAATTCATTTGGAAAAAGTGGCCTTCGGCCCTTTTTCGGACAGTGGCTCCGCTTCCCGCCGCAAAAGGCGCGACTTTTGCGGCGTGCGCAGCGGCGTGCGCAGCTACGGCAGCACTCCGTTGGCCGGAGCTTTCAGCAGCTTCTCGTAGAGCTTCACGTATAGCGCGGCCTGATGGTGCCAGGAGAAGTCCTGCGCCATGCCGTTGCGGATGATGCGTGCCCAGTGCGCGGGTTGCGCGTACAGGTCCAATGCGGTGTTCATCGCCCACTCGAGCGCTTCTGAATCGAAGTCTTCGAACACGATGCCGGTGCCGCGGCCGGTGGCCGGGTCGTAGGGCACCACGGAGTCCGCCAGCCCACCGGTCTTGCGCACGATGGGCACCGTGCCGTAGCGCAGGCTGTACATCTGGTTGAGTCCGCACGGCTCATAGAGCGAAGGCATCAGGAACATGTCCGTGGCCGCCTCGATGAGATGCGCCAGCGGGTCGTTGTAGCCGCGCGTGAAGTGCACACGGCCCGGGAAATCACTCTGCAGCTTCTCGAAGAAGCGCTCGTATTTCGCCTCGCCGCTGCCGAGCACGACGAACGCGAAGTCGCGCCACGCGAGCAGCTCCGGCAGCGACTCGAACAGCAGGTCGTGCCCTTTCTGCGCGGCCATGCGGCTCACGATGCCGAAGAGCGGCGTGTCGGGGCCTGCCTCGAGATTGAAGCGCGCGATGATCTCGTGCTTGAGCGCCGCCTTGCCCGCCATGTTCTGGGCGTCGAAGTGGTGATCGAGATAACGGTCGTGCCGCGGATCCCACTCATCGTAGTCCACACCGTTCAGGATGCCGCTCACCACGCTTGCGCGGGCGCGCAGGTCGTTCTGCAGGCCCATGCCGTACTGGTCGGTGGCGATCTCGCGCGCGTGCGTGGGGCTCACGGTGGTGATGGCATCCGCGTACAGGATGCCGTGCCGGAGCGGGTTGACGTGGCCGGCGCGCAGGTCGTCCTGATGCAGCAGGTAGCTCTTCGCCCCGAGGCCCAGGTCGCCCGCCAGATGTGAGCTGAACATGCCCTGGTAGCCGATGTTGTGGATGGTGAGCACCGACTTCGTGTTCGCGAACAGCCGGTCCCAGTCGTAGAGCGCTTTGAGGAACAACGGGCCGAACGCGGTGTGCCAGTCGTTGCAGTGAACGATGGCGGGGCTCCACCTCATGTGCTGGCAGCACTCGAGCGCAGCGCGCGTGAGCACGAGAAAGCGCAGGTGCTCGTCAACGTCGGTGGTGTAGAGGGAGGTGCGGCTGTAGAGCACCGGGCAGTCGATGAGATAGAAGGTGGCAGTGGACCCAGGCAGGTGGCCCGCGAGCACCGAGTAGCGATAGCGATGCGGGCCGAGCTCGAGCGGCACGTCCTGCAGGAACTCGACGGCGCGCAGGCTGAGCTGCGAGCAGTCGATTGCTGAATACAGCGGCGTGAACAGGCGCACGTCGTGCCCGGCCGAGTGAAGGTGCTTCGTGAGTGCCCCGGAAACTTCGGCGAGGCCGCCAGTCTTGGAAAGAGGTGCGACTTCGCTGGCGATGAGACAGACGTTCAGTGGCATACCGGCACGCGAAGCATCATGCAAGGCTGGGTCGATTCGGGGCGCAAAGTCTACAATCCGCGTCCGATTGGAGTCTGTAGACTCGTGCGCACTCTGCCATGTATCCGCAAGGGAACTCGCGAACGATGCGTCGTTTTCTGATCGCGCTCACGCTCGTGTTGCTGGTCGCCGTGTCCGTAGGCATCGGCGTGCTGGTGGCAGGGTGGCCGCACTGGCAGGAGATGTGGTTCCAGGCAGGCAGCGCAGCCGCGCATTCAGGGAGGAATTCAAGCCAGCGCCGTCAGGTATTTCGGCAGCATTTCACGCCAGGTCGCCCATGCATGGGGGTAGTTGCGGCCCCAAAGGTCCAGGTGGTTCGGCACGCCGCGCGTGCCCAGCGCCTGCGCAAGTCGTAGCGATTCCGAAGGCTGCTCGAAGTCGCCTTCGCCGCATGCAATGTGCACGAAGCGGCGACGCAGGGCGGTGAGCCCGGGGCTTTCCGGCAAGTGCGGCACGTAGTGCAGGGGTGAGACGGACTCCGCTTCCACCGTTGGCGCGTCGCGCAGGTACTTCGACACATCGAACGAGCCGCTCAGGGCAATGGCGGCTCGAAATACATCCGGATGCCGGCACAGCGTGGCCACGGCGCTGAAGGCGCCGAAGGCCGCGCCGGCCGTGACAATCTCGATGGCGTCGTTCTGGCAGTCGCGTCGAATGTGCGGTACCACTTCGTCGTAGACGAACGCTTCGCAGGCTCGCTGCGCGCGCACGCATTGCTCGGGAGTGCCGGTGCCCCGCAGCCACCCGCGCGCTGCCAGGCCGTCCAGGGAAAATACCTTGATGCGGCCCGCTTCCACGAGTGTGTTGATCGCCTCGATGAGCCCAAATCGCTCCACTTCTTCGAAGTCGCCACCGGCGGTGGGGAACAGCAGCACCGGGGTGCCGTAGTGCCCCCAGCGCGAAAGCCGGGCGGCCGGCAGCCCGCCTGGCCAGGTGGAGGGCAGCGACGATGACAGGGACGACGACAGCGTCGCCGAAGTCCAGCTCCAGGTCTCTTTCTGCATGCGCAGGTCTTTGGCGGCGTCAGGGCGGGCGTTTGTTGGCGAGCAAGAGTCAATTTACCATCGGACGCTTCCGCCATGAGCCACAGCAAGAAACGGGTCGCGCGAAAAAAAGGGGCCGCTACCATGCGGCCCATGCAAAACGTAATGCCTGACAACTTCGTGGACAGCCGGGACTTCGCGCGCATCGCGCGGGCCATCCGCTTCATCGACGAGCATTTCCGCGAGCAGCCGCGGCTCGACGATGTGGCGACGCACGCGGGCTTGTCCGAGTTTCACTTCAACCGTCTGTTCCGCCGCTGGGCTGGCGTGACGCCCAAGCAATACCTGGCGGCCGTCACGGGCGCGGCCGCGCGCGATGCGCTCGCGGGCCAGGCGTCCGTGCTCGACGCCGCCTATTCAGTGGGCCTCTCTGGCCCGGGCCGCCTGCACGATCTCGTTGTCACGCTCGATGCGATGACGCCGGGAGAGATCAAGGCGCAGGGGCAGGGCACTATCGTGCGATTCGGCTTCAGCAACACGCCGTTCGGGCGCGCGCTGTTCGCCGCGACGGCGCGCGGCCTTTCTCATCTGGGCTTCGTGGACACCGCAGGCGATGCCGCGGCCCTGGAAGAGTTGAAGGCGAATGCTCCCCGCGCTCGATTCGAGCGGGACGACGACCAGGCTCGCGAGCTGGCCACGCGCATCTGGGGCGGCGCCGCGGGCACGCGCGCGCCGCTGCGGCTCAACGTGAGCGGCACCAACTTCCAGCTCAAGGTGTGGCAGGCACTCGTCGGGCTGGGCAGCCGCGACCGCACGAGCTACGGCGAGCTTGCGACTTCGATTGGCTGTGCCGGCAGCTCACGCGCGGTGGGAGGCGCGGTGGGAGCCAACCCGGTGGCGTGGCTCATTCCTTGTCATCATGTATTGCGCAGTAGCGGTGGGCTCGGCGGTTATCACTGGGGCGAGGATCGCAAGCGCGCGATGCTGGCCTGGGAGGCCGTGGCGGAAGGCACGGCGCCACGTGCGGCAATCACCAGAGCCGCCGCTCGCTGAGAATTCCAGCAGTTTCGGCAACTGAAAGGCGCTTCGTGACCGCATGATGCATCTCGTGCCGGCGCGTTTTTTCTTTGTCGCACTTCGATGCGATACTCGGGCGGCCTTTTTTCGCAACGCCCTCTCCCATGGCCGACGTCCGCAATATCGTTACGACCGTCAGTGTCGCGATCGCTCTGGTCGCTGTCGGTTGGGCGTATTACGCCACGCGCGCCGAAAAGAACGAGCCGCGTAGGTCCGGCGACCGGCCCGTGGCAGTAGCGAGCTCATCAGGCGAACCGTCTTCGCGGCGCCAGCCCGCCGCGCCGGGCGATGCCGTTGCCAGCACCGGCTCGCGCGCCGCGCTCGGCGGCCCGGTGGCCGTGATCGCCGTGGTGGTGAAATCCGAGCGGCTCGCGTCCCAGATCAACGCGCTCGGCACCGCCCACGCCAACGAGGCGGTGGAGGTCACGTCCAAGGCTTCGAACACCGTCGCCTCCGTGCGTTTCGTGGATGGCCAGCGCGTGAGCAAGGGCCAGGTGCTCGTGGAGCTCGACTCCGCGCAGGCCCGCGCGGATCTCGCTGCTGCCGAAGCCGCCAGCGCGGAGAGTGCCAGCCAGGTCAAGCGCAGCAGGGAGCTGATCGACACCGGTGTGATCAGCGCGTCCCAATTCGAGCAACTCGAAGCCACCATGAAGGCGAACGACGCGCGCGTCGCCGCCGCGCGCGCGCGCGTGGCTGACACCATCATCCGCGCGCCGTTCGCGGGCCGTGTGGGGTTGCGCCGCGTGAGCGTGGGCACCCTCGTGAACCCGGGCACCACCATCGCCACGCTCGACGATCTCAGCGTCATGAAGGTGGATTTCATGGTGCCGGAGAACTTCCTCGCCGGGCTGCGCGAGGGTCTCAAGGTGAGCGCCACCGCCGCCGCGTTCCCGGGCCGCGAATTCGTGGGCACGGTGACGGCGGTGGAGTCCCGCATCGATCCCGTGAGCCGCTCGGCAACGGTGCGCGCTCACGTGCCGAACCCAGACCTGGCCCTGAAGCCCGGCATGTTCCTGAACGTGAGCCTCGCGCGCGACGAGCACGACGCCCTCATGGTCGCCGAGGCGGCGCTCGTGCCCGAACAGAGCCGGCAGTTCCTGTTCGTGGTGGAGGACGGCCGCGCCACACGGCGCGAGGTGCGCATCGGTCGTCGTCAGCCGGGCCGCGTCGAGGTGGTGGCGGGGTTGCAGGCAGGCGAGCAGGTCATCGTGGAAGGCACACAGAAGGTGCGGGAGGGCGGCGCGGTGCGCATCCTCGATCGCCCTCCGGCTGAGGTCGAGCCTGCGGATGCCGTCGGCTCGGGCTGAGTCGACGTAATCCGTGTTTTGGCCCCGATTCCATCGGGGGATTGACGCCGATAGGGTGGCTGAGCACCCCCACCTCCGGCCGGCTCGGGCGTGACCGTGTCAACCGTGTTGCAGGCCGCTAAGTCCTTGTTCGGCAAGGAAAGTAGTGTGCCGAGAGCCGGGTTTCGGCGACCCCGCTGGTACACTGGCGCCACTTCCCCCGCCTCCCGACCCGTGCCTTCACCGCCTTCTTCCGGTGCTGCGAGTCGGCAGGCCGATCACGAAACGGGTGTTACACCGTCATGTCAGCCTCGCCTTACAAGCAGCTCGAGCAGGAGTGGCAGCGCCTGCACGCCTTCCGCGGCGCGCTGTCGCTGCTGCGCTGGGATGCGCGCGGTGATGATGCCGCGCGGCAGCGCCGACGTGCGCGGCGAGCAGCTCGCGGCGCTCGAGACCGAGCATCACGCGCTGCTGACCGCGCCGAAGATCACGCGCCTGCTCGACCGCGCCCAGGCCAACAGCCAGGGGCTGGAGGACTGGCAGGTCGCGAACCTGCGCGAGATGCGCCGCCAGCGCGACCACGCCATCGCCACGCCCGTGTCGCTGATCTCGCGCCTGGCCAAGGCCACCTCGCGCGCCGAGGCGCACTGGCTCGAGGCGCGCCGCGCAGGGCAAGTTCGCGATCTTCGCGCCGCACCTCGAGGAGGTGCGTGCACCTGGTGCGCGACAAGGCGGCGCTGCTCGGCCAGGCGCTGAACCTCGCCGCCCTACGACGCGCTGGTCGACGAGTTCAGCCCCGGGCATCACGCACCGCCGACATCGACGCGATGTTCAAGGCGCTGGCGCGCCGCCTGCCGAGCCTGATCCGCGAGGCGCATCGCGCGCCAGGAGACCCGCCCGCTGCTGCCGATCACCGGCAAGTTCACCGCCGGCAAGCAGCGCGCGCTGGTCGGTCGAGGTCATGAAGGCCGTCGGCTTCCCGTTCGATCGCGGCCGGCTCGATGAGAGCGAGCATCCGTTCACCGAAGGCGTGCCGGGCGACATCCGCGTCACCACGCGCTTCGATCCCGCCGATCTGTTCTCCGGCCTGCTCGGCGCGCTGCACGAGACCGGCCACGCCATGTACGACCTGGGCCTGCCGCAGGACTGGCGCGACCAGCCGGTGGGGCGCGACCGCGGCATGGCGCTGGAGGAGAGCCAGTCGCTGCTGCATCGAGATGATCGTCTGCCGCAGCCGGCCGTTCGTGCGCTACCTGCAGCCGCTGCTGGAGAAGCACTTCGGCGTCAGCGGGCCGGAGTGGGAGGTCGAGAACCTCTACCGCGCACCTCACGCGCGTGCGGCGCGGCCTGATCCGCGTCGATGCCGACGAGCTCACCTACCCGCTGCACATCATGCTGCGCTACGAGCTCGAGAAGCAGCTGCTGTCCGGCGAGCTCGCGGTGCGCGACCTGCCCGAGGCCTGGAATGCCGGCATGGAGCAGCGCCTCGGCATCCGGCCGGCCAACGACGTCGAAGGCTGCCTGCAGGACATCCACTGGGCGCTCGGCTCCTTCGGCTATTTCCCCTCCTACGCGCTCGGGCGCGGTGATCGCCGCGCAGCTCTACGAGAGCCTGCGCGCGGACGTGCCGGAGCTCGACGAGCAGCTGGCGCGCGGCGAGTTCGCGCGGCCTGTTCGGCTGGCTGCGCACCAACGTGCACGGCCTCGGCGCGAAGGTGCCGGTGCAGGAGCTGCATGCAAGCAGCGCCACCGGCAAGCCGCTTGGGCGCCGCACGCGTTCGCTGCGTTACCTCGAAGCCAAGTATCTGGAGGCGCGGCGAGCAGCGCGCCGCGTGACGCCCGAAGGCAAGCCGGCGCGCGCGACGCGGCGTCGACGGTAGAATCAGCCGAGCATGAACGCCGCGTGCGCAGACCCTCGCGCACCCTGCAGAAGCTGCGGCGCAGCTGCGCGGCGCTGGTCGGCAAGGCCATCGAGGACTACGGCATGATCGCGGCCGGCGATCGCGTCATGGTGTGCCTGTCGGGCGGCAAGGATTCCTACACGCTGCTCGACATCCTGCTGTCGCTCCAGCGCAGCGCGCCGGTGCGACTTCGAGCTGATCGCGGTGAACCTCGACCAGAAGCAGCCGGGCTTTCCGGCAGCACGTGCTGCCGGACTACCTGCAGGCGCTCGGCGTGCCGCTTCCACGTCATCGAGCAGGACACCTACAGCGTCGTCAAGCGCGTGATTCCCGAGGGCCGCACCATGTGCGGCCTGTGCTCGCGCCTGCGCCGCGGCGCGCTGTACCGCTACGCCGCCGAGAACGGCATCACCAAGATCGCGCTCGGCCATCATCGCGACGACATCGTCGAGACGCTGTTCCTCAACCTGTTCTTCGGCGGGCGGCTCAAGGCCATGGCGCCCAAGCTGCGCTCCGACGACGGCCGGCACGTCGTGATCCGCCCGCTGGCCTATGTGGCCGAGCGCGACATCGCCCGCTACGCGCGCGGGCGCGACTTTCCGATCATTCCCTGCAACCTGTGCGGCTCGCAGGAGAACCTGCAGCGCGCGGCGGTGAAGCGGATGCTCGCGGAGTGGGAGCGCGAGTTTCCCGGGCGCACCGAGTCGATCTTCTCGGCGCTGCGCAACGTCGAAGCCGGCGCACCTGGCGGACCCGCGGCTGTTCGATTTCGCGGGCCTCGACGCGCCTGCGCGCGGCAATGAGCTGTGCACTCCGATGCCTCGACAGGCGCAACATCCACGAGCCTGCTGCGGCGGACGCGTGAACGCGTCCGCGTGCCGCTGCCGTTACCGCTGCCGAACTGCTACTGGGTGATCCCGGGCGGCTGCTGGCCGGCGAGCATCCGGGCGGGCGATCGCCCGAAGAGACGCGGGAGCGCCTGCAAAAGCTGCTCGAGGCCGGCTTCGCTGCTTCATCGACCTGACCCACGCCCGATGAGCTCGCGCCCTACGACAAGCGATCTGCCCGCTGCGTCGAGTACCTGCGCAAGCCCATTCCGCGATCACGGCATGCCCGCGCGGCGCGAGCACATGATCGAGATCCAGGCGTGCCTCGACTGCGTTGCGGGCGGGCCGGCGTCATCTACCTGCACTGCCGCGCCGGCATCGGCCGCACCGGCACGGCGGTGGGCTGCTTCCTGGTCGAGCACGGCCTGGCTGGCGAGGACGCGCTCGAGGAGCTCAACCGCCTGTGGCAGCAGTGCGCGCGCTCAGACCGTGGCCGCTGGTGCCGGAGACAGACGACCAGAGCGAATACGTGCGTCAGTGGACTCCTCAGGTGGCGTCGTTGCTCTCGCAGCACGTCGCCGTGCGGGAAGAGGACGACCCGCTGCTGGAGCAGGCGACGCTCATCGCGGCGCGAAGCTGCGCGATCGCTTCCTGGGCGCGCTGCTCGGCCTTGCGGTCGGCGACGCGCTGGCGGCGGCCACCCAGTTCCGCAAGCCCGGGTCGCTTCACGCCGGTGGGCGACCTGCTCGGCGGCGGACCATTCGACCTGCCGCGCGGGGCCTGGAGCGACGACACCGCGATGGCGCTGTGCCTCGCCGAGAGCCTGCTCGAAGCGAGCGGCTTCGACGCCCGCGACCAGGTGGAGCGTTACCGCCGCTGGCAGCAGCGAGGGCCACCTCTCCGCCACCGGGCAGTGCGTCGGCATCACGGCCGGCACGGCGACGCGCGCTGGCGCAGGCCGCAGTGGCGGCGGCAGCCGTTCTCCGGCTCGCACGACCCGAACGCAGCTCGACCCCGAAGCGCTGTCGCGCGTCGCCCCCGTCGGTCATGTACTACTTCGCCGACGCGAGCGACGCCCTGATGTACTCGATCGGAGGCCGCGCGCACCACCTGCCAGGCCCCCGGTGCTGGAAGCCTGCCGGGTGCTCGCGGCGTTGCTGCACGGGGCGCTGTCCGGCAAGCCGAAGCCGCAGGTGCTGGCGCCGGGCTCGGACGTACTCGACGGCACCAGCCTGCGTTCCAGCGCGCGGGCCGTCGCCGCCGCGCCGGGCCAGACGCGAGTGCCGCAGGCAGGCAATGTGATCGAGGCGCTGCAAGCCGCGCTCTGGGCGTTTCGGCCACCGACAACTTCCGCGACGGTGCCCTGAGCGCCGCCAACCTCGGCGGCGACTCGGACGTGGTCGGCGCCGTCTACGGCCAGCTCGCCGGCGCCCACTACGGCGTCGGCGCTATCCCGGCCACCTGGCGAACAGCTTGATGGGAAAGGACTTGATCGAAGACCTG
Organism: uncultured Gammaproteobacteria bacterium; assembly: GCA_963837755.1. GTDB lineage: Bacteria > Pseudomonadota > Gammaproteobacteria > Steroidobacterales > Steroidobacteraceae > JADGHX01. The sequence goes on from CAWIOP010000001.1 coordinate 1,406,405, forward strand.
GCCGACCGCCTGCTCGCGCATGCCATGCTCGGAATGATCTGACGCCGGGCGGTGATGTCACTTTCGCCCCGGACGTCTCGCCACGCTCTGCCCGGTTGGGTAAGCTCGCGGCAGAACTATGAGAACGGCCCGGCGCTTCGTGTGACGCGACAGCCAAAGCCAGGACCCATAGCCAATAGCCAAAGGTAGAGACGATGCCGAGCGCGCAGCGCACATCCGGTCGTGCTACTCGCCAGCGTCCAGGAGGCGCTTCTGGCCAGCGTTCGGGCGGGCTGGTTGCCGCCGCCGCTGCGGTGAGCCGCGTGAGCAGTCGCCTGCCGCAGAGCCGCCGGCCACGGCGGGTGCCCTGGGCGCGCCTCTCCGACGAAGAACTGCTGGAGCTGCGCTTCTGCGACCTGAAGCTCTCCATCGAGCGCTCGCCGCTCGCGCGCCGCGTGCAGCGGCTGTACGCGGAGCTGGAGCGCCGCGGCATCCGTTTCGGCCGCACGTGTGGCTGGCGGAGGAATGGTTCTCGCCCGACGGCGTGCCGGGCATCGCCGTGCCGTTCTATCTCGCGCATCCGCGGCTCGAGCGGCTCGAGCGCCGCATGATGCGCGAGGCCGAGGGCGGCAACGCCCGCTGGCTGATGCGCATCCTGCGCCACGAGGCCGGGCACGCGATCGACAACGCCTACCGCCTGCGGCGCCGCAAGCGCTGGCGCGAGGTGTTCGGCCCCGCGTCGCTGCCCTATCCGGCATCGCTACCGCGCGCGCGCCGGCAGCCGCCGCTACGTGCAGCACCTGGGGGAGTGGTATGCGCAGGCGCACCCGACCGAGGATTTCGCCGAGACCTTCGCCGTGTGGCTGAAGCCGAACTCCGCCTGGCGCCGCACCTATGCCGGCTGGCCGGCGTTCCACAAGCTGAGGCTCGTGGATGAGCTCGATGGAGAGCGTGCGCGGACACGAGCCGCCGGTGCGCAACCGCGATGCGCATCGAGCCGCTCGAGAGCGACACGCGCACGCTCGCAGAGCACTACCGGCGCAAGCTTGCGCGCAACCGCACTACCGGCGCGGGCTCGCGGATGAGCTGCTGCGAAGCGATCTTCAGCGCCGATCGCGCCAACGCGCGCTCCAGCGTGCGCGGCACGCTGCTGCGCGCCACCAGGCCCAGCGTCATCGCCGCCATCGCTGACGCAAGCGCGGCGTCGAGCCCTACAGCGTGGAGCAGATTCATGCGCATGGTCATCGAGCGCTGCGAACGACTTGAACCTGTCACGTGCGCGGCAGCCGGCGCGATGCGCTGGCGCTATGCGCGCTGGATGCTGGAGCGGCTGACACGGACTGTACGGTCAAGGCGAGACTCCGCAGCTGCCGCTATGAAGACGGCTGCGCATGCTCGTCGTCGTGCACGCGAGCCTGGTGCCGCCCGAGACGCCTCGAAGGCCACACCGACAAGGAAATCGAAGAGTGGCGCACCGAGTACGACGTCATCACGACGCTGCGCAAGTGCGGCCACGAGGTGCGCTGCCTCGGCGTGCTCGACAGCCTCACCGAGCTGCGCAGCGACCATCGCCGACTGGAAGCCGGACATCGTCTTCAACCTGCTCGAGGAGTTCGACGGCATCGTCACCTACGACCAGCACGTGGTCGCGTTCCTCGAGCTGCTGCGCCAGCCCTACACCGGCTGCAATCCGCGCGGCCTGCTGCTGTCGCGCGACAAGGCGCTGTCCAAGCAGCTGCTGGCCTACCACCGCATCGCCACGCCGCAGTTCGCGGTGTTCCGCCGCGGCGCGCAAGCTTCCGCGTGCCGAGGAAGCTGCAGCTTCCCGCTGTTCGTGAAGTCCACCACCGAAGATGCCTCGCTCGGCATCGCGCAGGCCTCGGTGGTCGAGGACGCCGCGAAGCTGAAGGAGCGCATCGAGTTCGTGCACGAGCAGGTGAAGTCCGATGCGCTGGTGGAGGAGTACATCGAGGGGCGCGAGCTGTACGTCGGCGTGCTCGGCAACGAGCGCCTCACGCGGCTGCCGGTGTGGGAGATGGAGTTCGGCTCCATGCCGGACACGCTGGCCGCGCATCGCCACGCGCAAGGTGAAGTGGGACAAGAGATACCAGGCGCAAGTACGGCATCACGACGCGCGCGGCGGAGGACCTGCCGCCGCCGGTGCTGGCGCGCGCTCGACCGGCTGTCGCGCCGCATCTACCGCGCGCTGGGCCTGTCCGGCTACGCGCGCATGGATTTCCGGGTAACGCGCAGACGGCCAGGTGTACGTGCTCGAGGCCAACGCCAATCCGAACCTCGAAGCCGAGGAGGACTTCGCGGAATCGGCGCGCGCGGCGGGCATAGCCTATGACGATCTGCTCGAGCGGCTCATGACCTGGGCCTGACGTATCAGGCGCAGTGGCGCGCGTTTTATGGCTGAGCCGCTGGCCACCCGGCCAACCGTCTCGCTTGAGGAAGTGTTCCCGATGCAGCAGCTCAGAATTCTGGCGCTGCGGTAACTGCCCTCGCGGCGTGCCTCGCGTTCGGTGGGTGCAGCACCCAGTTGAAAAAGGCGCAGGCCGATCTCGTGGAGCTGTCGGACCTGCTCCCCGGCCGTTACAACACCATCGCGCAGGCGCAGGAAGATGCGAAGACAGGTGCCGAAGCGCACACCGCGCTCGCGGTCGACATCGTGCGCATCGACATCCCGCTGCTCAGCGACTACGTGTTCTACGTGCAGGAGAGCGCCGCGGACGATCCGCGTCGCGTCACCGCCAGCGCCTGTGGACATTCGAGGCCGTGAAGGAGCGGGCGCATCGTCGAGCGCGTGCATTCGTTCGTGCAGCCCGCGCGCTGGCGCGACGGCCACCTGAACCCCGGGCTCTTCAAGAGCCTCATGGTTCAGGACACCTCGCAGCTCAATGGCTGCGACCTCGACTGGAAGAAGGACGGCGAGAAATTCGTGGGCGCGAACGTGCGCGAGTCCTGCCGCGTGAACTCCGGCCCCCACGGCAGCGTGAAGGTCGACATGCGCATGGAGTTGAGCGGAGAGGAACTGGCCATGGCCGAGCTTTCGTATGGCGCCGGCGGCAAGCTGGTGCAGGGCAATTCGACCGAGCCCTTCTATCGTTTCCGCCGCGGGGACGGTCTATGAGGCCACCCGTCTATGGTGTGAGCGCGCGCGCAGTTTCGCTTCCCGTTGCGGCGGCGCTGCCTTGCTGGGCGCGCGTCTTCAGGTGCGCATCGAGCCAGTCGAGCACCGTCTGGTGCCACAGCACGCTGTTGGCGGGCTTCAGCACCCAGTGGTTCTCGTCCGGGAACACCAGCAAGCGGCTCTCGATGCCGCGCCGCTGCAGCGCGGTGAACGTGGCGATGCCCTGCGTCGTAGCGGCACGCGGAAGTCCTGCTCGCCGTGAATGACGAGCATCGGCGTCTTCCACTTCGTGACGTGCGTCGACCGGGTTGAACTTCTCGTGGTTCTGCGGCTTCTCGTAGTACGGCCCGCCGTTCTCCCATTCGGGAACCACAGCTCCTCGGTGGCGTAGTACATCGCGCGCTGGTCGAAGATGCCGTCGTGGTTGACGAGGCACTTGAAGCGGTCGGGCCAGTTGCCGGCGATCCAGTTCATCATGAAGCCGCCGTACGACGCGCCGAGCGGCGCAGGCGCGCTCGCCGTCGAGCCAGGCGTACTTCGCGAGCGCGGCGGCGAGACCCTTCTGCAGATCTTCGAGCGGCTTGCCGCCCCAGTCCTGGCTGATCGAATCGGTGAACGCCTGGCCGTAGCCGGGTGAGCCGTGGAAGTCGATGAACACCACGCCGTAGCCGTGGCCCGGCGAAGGCCTGCGCGATTCCAGCGATAGTTCCATGCATTCTGCGAAGCTCGCCTGCGGGCCGCCGTGCACGAGGAACGCGATCGGGTAGCGCGTGCCGGGCTGCGAAGCCATGGGCTTCATCACGTAGCCGTAGACCGTCTCGTCGTTCCAGCCCTTGAAGCTGAACTGCTCGTACTCGCTCATCGCGCGCTGGCCGAGCACGTCCTGGTTCACGGTGGTGAGCCGGCGCGCGGTGCCGCCACGCATGCGAGTGACGTAGAGATCTGCCGGGGCGCCAAGGCTCGCCAGCGCGTAGACCACGGAGCCTTGCGCGGGTGAGTAGTCCGCAACCTGCCCGGTGCCGACCAGCTTGCGAGGCGCGCCGGTTGACGCGTCGATGGAATAAAGCGCGTGCTGGCCGACGTCGTCTGCGTTCGCGAGCAGCGTTTTGCCGTCTGCGGCGACGTTCAGGCGATCGACCGAGCGATCCCATTTTCCCGTGAGCGCGCGAGTGGCGCCGGTGCGTGCCTCGCGGAGCATGACGTGGAAGCGGTCGGCTTCGAAGCCTGGGCGGTCCATTGCGAGCTAGGCGAGGTCGCCGTTCTTCAGGAACACGGGCTGCGCGTCCCAGGCGGGGTTGCTCGCGGTGAGATTCTTCGGCGCGGCGGAGCCATCGGCCTGCACTTCGAACAGGTCGAAGTTGGTCGACCATGGCTCGGTCTTGCCCGCGATGCGTGCGCAGAACACCAGCGTGGCGCCATCGGGGCTGAAGCTGTAATCCTCGTCGCCGCCGAACGGCTTTGACGGCACGTCTGCATCAAGCGTTCTGGACAGGTCGGTCGCGACGCCGGCCTTGCCGTCTGCGCCGACCATCGCGACGAAAAGATGCGAGCGCGTGCCGTCGCTCCACGTGTCCCAATGGCGCACGAAGATGCGGTTATACGCGCGGCCCCTGGCTTTCGACTTTTCCTTCGCATCCATCTTGTCTTTGGTGCATGCGGGGTCGCAGTCCGGCAGCACTTCCATGGACAGGGCGATGCGGTTGCCGACGGGCGCCACTTTGAGCGAGCCGACGTCGCGCGGATAATCGGTCACCTGCGTGGCTTCGCCCCCGCCGAGCTGAAGACGCCACACCTGCGACGTGCCGGAGCGAGAGGAGAGGAAGTAGATGAACTGGCTGTCCGCCGACCAGCGCGGGCTGCTGTCGTTCGCCGGGTTCTGGGTGAGACGGCGTGGCGTTGCGTCTTTGGCGTTCAGGTCGATCAGCCACAGATCGGTGCGGCGCTTGTTCGCATCCATGTCTGTTTCGGCGAGCGCGTAGGCGACGTAGCGGCCATCCGGGGAGACCTGCGGATCGCTCAGTCGCTTGAGGCGCACCAGATCGTCGGCGGTGAACGGCGCGGCGGCGGGTTGGGCAAGCAGGGCGCCGGCGGCCAGTGCGCTCAGGAGCCCGAAGGAGAAGCGGACCAGTGCGGGCATTGGAGCAGGTTCCCCGGCAAGAAGAGGCGGGCATTCTAGCCATGGGCGAATGGCACGGCGACGTGCCGGACTCAGGGTGCTTCGGCCTGTCGCGGTGAGATCCGCGCAAGCGGTGTCTCGCTGATCGAGGCACCGCCGACATTCGGTGCAATTCTTTTAGCCTACTTCGGACGTTGGGTTCGTCCACGGCTCTTTCTGCGCGGCCTGCACCCACTCCTGCAGCGGCGGGTCTTCCAGCACAGCCGCCATGTACCAGCGCGCGGTGTCGGAGACCTGCGCACGGTAGGTGTTGAAGCGGACGACGACGGGCGCGTACATGGCATCGGCAATGCTGTATTCGCCGAACAGCCAGGGCCCGTCATGCGCTTCGCCGAATTGCCGGCGGCAGTCGATCCAGATCTCGTCGATGCGGTCGATGTCGGCTTCCAGGTATGGCGTCAGCGCCGTGTGGCGATTGCGCGCGCGCGCATTGAACGGCCATTCGCTGCGCAGGTTCGCAAAGCCCGAATGCATTTCAGCGCAAACCGAGCGCGCGTACGCGCGCGCCTTGCGGTCCGCGGGCCAGCCTTTGCCCGTGAGCTCGGCCAGGTATTCGCAGATGGCGAGTGAATCCCACACCGTGACGTCGCCGTGCTGGAGCACGGGCACGCGGCCGCTCGGGCCGAACTTCGCCACCTGTTCCTTGAATGAAGGCGTATCGAGCAGGATCTGCTGCTCGGTGAAGTCGAGGCCCAGGTGCTTCAGGAGCATCCACGGACGCAGCGACCAGGAAGAATAGTTTTTGTTGCCGATGACGAGCGTCAGATCCGACATGAGTAGCCTTGGCTGTGCGGCACCCGGAACGCGAGGGATGCGCCCGATGATACGCCAGTCCTGAATCCGGCAGAATCTCTGCGCAGAGGCACTAGTCGGGTAATGGCTGGCCGCGGGTTTCGACGATGAGGAACTTCGCGGCCAGTGCCATCGCGAGCGGGATCACGCCAACCCAGAACAGCGTACGCACGATGATGTCGCTGGAGCCTCCGGAGGCGGCAGAGATCGTGCCGACGATGCTCGGGCCCGCCGCCGCGACCACGCGGCCGATGTTGTAACAGAGCCCCGAGCCCGTCGCGCGCAGTCGCGACGGGAAGAGCTCCGGCAGGTAGAACACGAACGGGCTGAACACGCCGTAGATGCCGATGCCTGCGGCGAACAGCATCCACATGCGCGCCTCCGCCGAAAGGTCGAGGCCGAAGGTGACGAACAGCATCGCGGCCGAATACAGGAAGTACGCCACGAACATCGGTCGGCGGCCCATCATGTACGCAAGCGGAATGGCGGCGAGCGCGCCGAGCAGCCCGCCGACGTTGAAGCGATTCGAGGCCTGCGACTTCCAGGCTTCGCTCAGGACGCGAGCCGCTTCGCCCGTGAGGCCGGTCTGCGCCGCGTGCTCGCTGCCGAGCGTTCCGCCGAGCAGTGGCACGAACGCGTTGCACGCCCACCAGGTGATGAGTGCCGTGATCGCGGCCGCCAACCCGCTCACGGTGTTTTTGCGCAGGGCTGCGGAGAACAGCTCGCGAATGCGAGGCGCACGCGCGTTGCGCACGTTCTTCTCCCACACTTCGCTTTCCCTGATGAACAGGCGAGCCAGGAACGCCACGACCACCGGGGCGAGCCCGCACAGGAACACGATGCGCCACGACGATTCGGGCGAGTCCACGAGCCACACGCCCGCAATCTGGTAGTTCACGGTGCTCGCGAGGATGATGCCCAGCGGCGACGACGTGTACACCAGCGTCGCCGCCACCACGCGCCGGTTCTCCGGCACGGCTTCCGCGACCAGCGACGCGCCAACGGACCATTCGCCGCCGATTCCCAGCGCCGCGAGCGAGCGGAACAGCACGAGCATCCAGATGTTCGTGGCAAAGGCGCAGAGCGCCGTTCCGCACGCATACAGTGCAATGGTGACGAACAGCGCACGCTTGCGGCCGAAACGATCCGCAAACCAGCCGAACAGCAGGCCGCCCGCGGCCCACCCGACGAGCAATATGGAGGTGAGCGTGCCTGTCCAGAGGACGGTCGCCTGCCGTGCCTCGGGCGAGCCGGGCGTGAGGTCGAGCAGCGCGGGAACCGCGTTCGGCGCGACGAAGTTGAAGAGCAGGGCATCGAAAACGTCGAACCCCCAGCCCAGCCACGCGGCGGCGAGCACGACCCAGTGATAGCCCGACAGGCCCATGAACCCCGCGGATCGAGGCGGGTGCAACGGCGCATGCAACGGCGCGCGCAACGGCGGGTCCAACTCCTGATTCAAGCGCACGCCCCGGTTCGCATCGTTTGTTCCCCCTTTATCAGCAGTCTACCGGGTCAGCTGCCAGCCGTGAAAACGTGATGCGCACGCCGCGCCGTGAAATCAGACAGGACTCTGGCACGAGATTTGGAGCACTCGGTCACGGATGCCGGCGGGCCAAGAACTGAACTTTGATGCGTGCGGGCCGATCCAGAATGTCAGGAGGTCCACGAGATGTCAGACGGCAACGGTTTTCCACGCGTCGTTCCGGTAGCGAACCTTCGCGAGTTCTTCCACGACGCGCTCCATGGCGCGCTCGAGCGGCAGCACCTCGCGGTTGAGGACCAGACCGAGCACTACGTTGTTAATCTTCTGACGCTGTTCGCCCGTTCCGACGTGCTCTATGAGCAGTCGCCGGAAGGCGCGCACGGGTCTTCCGACCGCGGCACGCGGCTCAAGCCGCTCGTCGTGATGCTGACCGAGGCGCTGGAGGCCCCCACGCCCACGGACAGGCATCGCGGCCTGCAGCGGCTTGGGGACGTCTCGCTGTTCGTCGCGGGCTTCTTCGCTCAGAGCTTTGCGCGAAAGCTCGTGGACATCGACTACCACATCGCCATGGGCGGCCGCGCCTATAGCGCGCTTGCGGATGCGCTGACACGCACGCGCAGCCGCGCGCTGGGCCAGGTGTTCGCTGAGCTCTCCGAGAAGTTCCAGCCCATGGTGGATGCGCTGAACGACGTCAGCGAGTCTTCCTGCAATCACTCGGACAAGGACATCCTGCGGCTCTACGAGCTGTGGCTGAAGACGGGCAGCAAGCGCTCGTTCGAGATCCTGAAGCGCCTCGGCGTCGACCCCACGCCCTCGGCACGCACGTCGTTCGCGCACTGACGCGGCACCCGCCATTGCACACGCCGTTGTACCCGCCATGATCCTTCGCCAGCTCCAGCAATTGATCGGTGGCATCTACGATGTGAGCGTCACTCACGACGTGTACGATTTTCTCGTCACGAACCGTGCGCAGCTGCCCGCCGTGGCCCGCCACGGCACCAACGATGAGGAGCTGATCGTTGCCGAAGAGCAGGATGCGGTCGGCGTGTCTCTCTATCTCGATCCCGCGCTGCTGGCGCGGCTCCAGCAGTCGAACCCGATGGTGCGCCTCGACCAGCGGAACGTGGCCGACTACTGGACCGCCCTCGAAGGCGTGAGCCATTTCCTCTACTTCGCGTGGAACGCCGGGCACGACAAGCCGGTTACGTTGCTCGAGCTGGAGCTGCAGGCGGAGATCGACAAATACGTCGCGAGCTATCTGCTGCTGAAGCGCCAGTTTCCGGAGCGCTTCCCTACGGAGCTCATGCACGTGCTGTTCGAGCGCACGCGCATCGACTCGCGGCTGGCGAACGGGCGCGAGCCGCTTTACCGGGCGGCCACCCGCCACGCCGAGAAGTTCTGCCGGCGGTTGTCGCAATCGCTGCGGGAATCCCGCTCAGCGATGGAAAATGGCGTGCTGGCGGAGCTGAGACGCTTCTACAGGCTGACGGACGCGCGCAAGGTCGCGCACATCGAACGGGGAGCGTAGTTGCCGCGCAGGCAGCGCGGCCGCGCTACGACGGCTATTACTCGGCAGGCTCCTATTCGCCGTTCTTTTTCCGCTCTTCCAGGGCCTTCATCATCTTGAGCCACTCGGAGAGCTTCTTGAGATCGCGCTTGCCACCCTTGGGTGCGCCCGCGGGCGCATGGGCGCCGGCCTTGTCAGGCTTGCGATCGTAAGGATTGAACGTGTCGTCGACCTTCACTTCGAGCTTCGGCTCGAGCCCACGCCGCAGCTTCGTGTCGCCGCGCCCGCTGCGCGTGGCGTCTTTGAGCTCGAATACCGGCCGCTCGTAATGGTTCGGCGCGTCGCGCCACTCGACGGATGCGCTGCCGCGCTCGTCATGGACTACCTTGCCGATGCGTCGCCGCTCGCTTGGTGTGCGGCTGTCATTGTCTTCGGGCGCAGTTCGCTTCCCGCTTGATCTGTTCACGCGTTATGTTTTATGTCGCGCCGGCCCCATTTCCGGCACGCTAACTATGGGCTCTGAGGTCCTCGTCGACTGCGCAGGCCGTCACGAAATGGCCAAAAGTGACACAGCCGGTCACTCTTGCGCACTCGCAAGACATAACGCGCAAGCGGCCCATTGCTGGCGCCGGTCGGTCTCAAATGCGATGCACGGCGCGCATGAGGCCCAGCGCCGTCTTGGCGTCGTTGATGGTGCCTTCGACGGCCCACTGGTGCGCCTCGGCCAACGGCACCCAGTGCACCTCGAAGACTTCCGCGGACTCGGGCGCCGCCGGCGCCTCCTGCAACCCGGTGGCCAGGTACAGATGCACCACTTCGCGCAGCACGCCAGGCGACGGGATGCACGTCCCGAGGCTTTCCCACTTCGCGGCCCGCGTGCCCGCTTCTTCGACGAGCTCGCGTTGCGCCGTGGTGAGCGGCGGCTCGCCCGGCTCCAGCTTTCCGGCGGGCAGCTCCCACAAATAGCCGCCCACGGCATGACGATGCTGACGAAGCAGACACACACGCCGTTCTTTATCGATGGCGACGATGGCCGCGCCGCCGGGGTGATGAACGATCTCGAGCGCCGCGCGATGGCCGTTCGGCAATGTCACGTCGTCAATGGTCACTGTGATGACGCGGCCGCGAAACTGCGTGGTGCTGCTGTGTACTGTCATGTGCGCGAGCGTACTGGCACCGCCGAAGCGCGTACAGTTCGTTCATGTCGAACGTGAGACTCATCGTCGTGACCGGCCTGCCCGGAGCGGGCAAGACCACGCTCGCGCGCGAGCTTGCCGCGCGCTATCGCCTGCCGCTCATTGGCAAAGACCTGATCAAGGAGCCGTTGCTCGACGTGCTCGGTGCCGCCGATGCCGCGCAGTCCCGGCGCCTGAGCGACGCAAGCTTCGCCGTGCTGTTCGGCGTGGCGCGTGCGCTGGAGGCGGCGGGCGTAAGCTTCCTGCTCGAAGGCAATTTTCGTCCCGGCGAGCACGAGGCGCCGCTGCAGGAAGCACTCGGCACGGCGTGGGTTGCGCAGATAGTGTGCCGCGCACCGGAGGCGGAGCGCGTCACGCGCCTGGCGGCTCGACAGAGCGATCCGTTGCGCCATGTGGGGCACCACTTGGGTGAGCGTTTGGCGGCTCAATCCCCACCCGCGCGCGCAGATGCATTTCTCGATTTGCCCTCCGCCCGCTTTGTCCAGGATGCACACGGCCATACAGTGCACGCTGCCCTCAACGACTGGATGAATCTGCGCGCACCGTCGCCCTGAACCCGGTCTTCGAGTGAACCAGTTCGATAGCGAGCCCCGGGCGTGTTACGTATAGTCCGGGCGCATGTCGACTGCGTCACATCTCGAGAAGCTGAACGGGCCTCAGAAGAAGGCCGTGACTCATGGCGAGCCGCTCGCCAAGGGCATCAAGGCCGGCCCGCTGCTCGTTGTCGCGGGCGCCGGCACGGGCAAGACCAACACGCTCGCGCATCGCGTGGCGCACCTTGCCATTCACGGCGTCGACCCCGGGCGCATCCTCATGCTCACGTTCACACGCCGTGCGGCCACCGAGATGCGCCGTCGTGCGCACGAGATCATCAAGGTGGCGCTCAACGAGCCGCTCGGCGGCGTGAGCCAGAGCGTCTCACAGCGGCTCACCTGGGCTGGCACGTTCCATTCCATTGGCAACCGCCTGCTACGCCACTACGCGAAGCACCTGAAGCTCGACCCGCAGTTCACCGTGGTCGATCGCGGCGACGCCGCCGATCTCATGGACACCGTGCGCACGGAGCTCGGTTTCGCCAGCAAGGAGCAGCGATTCCCCCGCAAGGAAACCTGCCTTCAGATCTATTCCTTCCGCGTGAACACGCACGAGCCGCTCAAGGAAACGCTGGAGCAGCAGTACCCGTGGTGCGTGCAGTGGGAGGCGGACCTCACGAAGCTCTATCGCGCGTACGTAGAGCGAAAACAACGCTGCAGCATCCTCGACTACGACGACTTGCTGCTTTACTGGCACGCCATGATGGCGGACGCGCGCCTCGCCCAGCACGTCAGCTCGCACTTCGACCACATTCTCGTCGACGAATATCAGGACACGAATCGCCTGCAGGCCGAGATCCTGCTCTCGTTGCGGCCCGACGGTGCCGGCCTCACGGTGGTGGGTGACGATGCGCAGGCCATCTATTCGTTCCGGGCGGCGGCCGTGGACAACATCCTGGGGTTCCCGGATCGCTTCACGCCGCGCGCGGAAGTGGTGACGCTCGCGCAGAACTACCGCTCCACGCAGCTCGTGCTCGACGCGTCGAACGCGCTGATGGCCGAAGCGCCGCGCCAGTATCGCAAGCACCTGCTGTCGGTTCGCGGGGAGGGCACATCGCGCCCCGCCCTGGTTACCGTGGAAGACCTGCAGACACAGGCCGAATGCATCTGCGCCGAAGTGCTGAAGCGCCGCGAGGGCAACGTGCCGCTACGGCGGCAGGCCGTGCTCTTCCGCACGTCGAGCCACAGCGACGTGCTCGAAGTGGAGCTCTCGAGGCGCAAGATCCCGTTCGTGAAGTACGGCGGCCTCAAGTTCCTCGAGGCCTCGCACGTCAAGGACCTGATGAGCGTGCTGCGCTGGGCGGACAATCCGCGCAACACCGTTGCCGCGTTCCGCATGCTGCAGCTCATTCCCGGCATGGGCCCTGCGAATGCCAGCAAGTGCATCGAGCACCTGCAGGCCCAGAACAATTCCTTCGAAGCGCTGAAGACCTTCACCGTGCTGCCGCAGGCCATGGGCATGGCCTGGCGCAAGACCTGCGAGCTCATGACGAGTCTTGCGGATCCGCAGCGTCAGTGGCAGGGCCAGGTGAACATGGTGCGCGAGTGGTACCGCCCGCACTTCGAGCAGATCTACGAGCACTTCCACACGCGCGTCGGCGACCTCGACCAGCTCGAGCTGCTGTCGGGTCAGTATCCGTCGCGCGAGCGTTTTCTCACCGAGCTCACGCTCGACCCGCCGAACGCCACCAGCGATCTGGCGGGCCAGCCCATGCTCGATGAGGATTACCTCACCCTCTCCACCATCCACTCCGCCAAGGGCATGGAGTGGGACACGGTCTACCTGCTCAACGTGGTGGACGGCAGCTTCCCCAACGAGTTCTCCACCGGCAAGCCGGAGCTCATCGAAGAAGAGCGCCGCCTGCTCTACGTGGGCATGACGCGCGCGCAGAACGACCTGCTGCTGATGTCACCGCTCAAGTTCCATCTCACCAACCAGCACCGCACGGGCGACGCCCACGTGTATGGCGGGCGCAGCCGCTTTCTCACGGAGAAAGTGACGAAGTGCTTCGAACCCCGCACCTTCCAGGGCTCGGCGATGGGCGACACGGCCCTGCAGGCTTCCGCCGAATCGACGCTCGACGTCGGCGCGCGGCTGAAAGAGATGTGGTGAGCCGGCGCGGACAGTGCGCCTGCTTACGAAGGGCTCACTCGAGGCTCAGGGCTTTGCCGGTTTCACGAACTTCAGCGTGAAGCGATCGCTCTCGCCGATGGCGGTGTATTTCTCGCGGTCCTTGTCGCCGAGCCGATAGACGGGCGGCAACGTCCACACGCCCTGCTCGTAATCCTTCGTGTCCTTCGGGTTCGCGTTGATCTCCGATTTCGCGACGAGCCGGAAGCCCTGGGCCTGGATCAGGTCGATGGCGTACTGCTCGTTCACGTAGCCGGATTTCGCTCGAGGGTCTTGCGGCGTGGCGGGGTTGCCCCGGTGCTCCACGACGCCAAGCACGCCGCCCGGCTTCAACGCCCTGTACATCGCGGCGAACACCTGCGGCGCGTTGTTGCGACCCATCCAGTTATGGATGTTCCGGAACGTCAGCACCATGTCGACGGAACCCGGCGGCACGATGTCACGACCATCGTCATGGAGCGTAGTGACGCTCACCTTGTCGTAGAGCGCCGGGTTGCCGGCCAGCTTCTGTTTGAAATTCGATACACGCGTTTCCTGGCTCGCATTGCCAGGCGCCGCGTCGAGCACGGCGGCGTAGTACGCGCCTTTCTCGCGCACGAGCGGCGCGATGATCTCGGTGTACCACCCCGAGGGGTCGGGCCAGATCTCCACCACGCGCATCTCGGGGCGCAAGCCGAAGAACAGCAGCGTCTCCTTCGGATGGCGATGTGCGTCGCGCGCGCGATTGGCTTCGGAGCGATGCGCGCCCGCGAGCAGCGCGTCGAGCGACTGGCTCGTCGCGAGGCGCGAGCTGGTTTGCGTCGCGCAGGCGGCCACGACGATGGCCGACGCCAAGGCGACGAACGTCGCTCTCACGAATGCCGACATGGAACGCTCCTCATCCGTTCGGATCGATTCTGGCGGGCACACGATAACGCGGAGCGCAAAAACAAAGAACCCCGCACGGAGCGGGGTTCTCAAGGACCGAGCATCGGAAAGCCCCGGGCGAGGGTTTCCGGCGCGCGGTGCACGTCAGCGGCGGAAGGGGCCGCCGCCCTGGCGCGGGCGTTGCGGACGTTCCTGTGCTTCGTTGACGCGCAGTGGGCGGCCATTCATCTGAAAGCCGTTCAAGGCCTGAATGGCAGCTTGTGCTTCGCTTTGCGGCATGTCGACAAAACCGAAGCCGCGGGGCTTTCCGGTCTCGCGGTCATTGATGAGCTTGACCGAATCGACCTTACCGTGACGCTCGAAGAGGCTTCGGACGTCTTGCTCTGTGGCGTTGAAGGGGAGATTCCCTACGTAGATCGTCGTCATCCAATCACTCGCTTGAGATAAGCGGCCAGCGGCGTACCGCACGAGTCGGTCGCATGAACCGCGTGAGAGACAGTCAAACAGGTCAAGGCTTCAAGGCACACGATCGGCATGTTTTGTAGTCAATGCGCAGCGCTTGGGCCCGGCGGCCTGCACCTTGCGTTCGCGCACCGAAGGGATCGTGGTGGGGCGTAGAAGAAGTGGGCTCAACTCACGCACTTGACGATCACTCGTTGCGGAGACCGAACGCCCGCCCGATGCTACTCCCGGCCCCCGAGCGAAGTAAACAGCAGTGCGAAACGCAACAGGGACTGCGCGAAAGCTTGCCCGGTGATGCGCGTACGCCACGCGCCGGCACTGCATTTTCCCCTGTAACAACCGCATGAATCGGCCGGTCTGGTGGTACGTGCCGACGTGCGCCCGTCAGCGGCGGCGCGGGTCCGTGGTTTGATTGCGCCAGTGAGGTCGGGCGTACCGCGGTTGATACAACCTGCGGTTCATACGCCCGACCAGCCACGAGGGCCGCCGCGGGCCTGCCTCAGACGGCGCCGGCCGGTTCCAGATAGGCGTAGCCGTTCAACTCACCCTCGTAGAAGCGCTTGAGCATCTGGCTTTCCGCCAGCGTCATGCGCCCGTCGCGTATGGCGCGCTCGCAGTCCCGCGCCAGGGCGGGGTACAGCTCTTCCACGTCGTACTCCATGTACTCCAGCACCTTGTTCGCCGTGTCGCCCTTCACGATCTCCTCGATCCACCAGCCGCCTTCGTCGTGCAGGCGGATGTGCACCACATGGGTGTCGCCGAAGAGGTTGTGCAGGTCGCCCAGCGTTTCCTGATAAGCCCCCACCAGGAACGCGGCGAGGTAGTACTCCTCGTTGGGCTTCAGGTCGTGCAGCTCGAGGCCGCGCTTCACGTCCCTTAGCGACACGAACTTGTCGATCTTGCCGTCCGAGTCGCAAGTGATGTCGGCCAGCACGCCGGTGCGGGTCGGGCGCTCGTCGAGCCGGTGAATCGGCATGATCGGGAACAGCTGGTCGATGGCCCAGCTGTCCGGCAGGGACTGGAACACCGAGAAATTGCAGAAATAGATGTCGGAAAGAATCGTCTCGAGATCGTCCAGCTCTTCCGGGCGACGATCGAGGCGCCGGTAGGTGTCGCGGATCTTGGTGAGCGTGGCCCAGTAGAGCCGTTCGGCCAGCGCGCGAAACTCGAGCGACAGCAGCCCGAGGTTGAACATCTGCAGGATCTGGTCGCGCGCCGTCAGCGCGTCGTGATAGCACTCGACCAGCCGGCGCTCCGACACCGAGCGATAGGCTACGCACAGGTCCTGCACGGGCTGCGGCAGCTCCTGGGTGCCCTGGTAGTCGACGGCCGCGTCGCCCGTGACCCGAAACTTGTCGAGTGCCGATGAGCCGAGCGCATTGAAGATGAGCACGCTGCCGTAAGCCGCGATGGCGCGGCCGGACTCGCTCACGATCATGGGGTGCGGGATGTCGCGCGCGTTGCAGACGCTCGCAATTCGGTACACCACGTCGCTGGCGTATTCATTTAGCGTGTAGTTCATCGACGAGGAGAAATTGGTGCCGCTGCCGTCGTAGTCCACGCCCAGGCCGCCGCCCACGTCGATGTACTTGAGGCCCGCGCCCATGATCTTCAGCTCCGCATAGACGTGCGCGAGCTCGTTGATGGCATCCTTCACGCGGCGGATGTCCTGCAGCTGGCTGCCGGGGTGGCAGTGCACGAGCTGCAGGCAGTCGAGCATGTTGCGCTCCTTCAGGATGTTGAAGAGCTCCATGATCTCGGTGGCGAACAGGCCGAACTTCGACTTTTCGCCGGCGGAGCCGGCCCAGCGGCCGGAGCCTTCGCTGAAGAGCTTCACGCGCACGCCCATGCGCGGGCGCACGCCATAGGTTTCCGCGTGCTTGAGGATGAGCGCGAGCTCATCGAAGTTCTCCACCACCGGGATGATGGTGCGGCCGAGCTTCGTGGCGAGCGTCACCGCCTCGATATAGCTGTGGTCCTTGAAGCCGTTGCAGACGATGAGGCGCTCCGGCTCGTTCTCCGTCATGGCCATCACGGCCAGCAGCTCGGGCTTGGAGCCCACCTCGAGGCCGAAGCCGAACTCCTTGCCGTAGCGGTACACCTCTTCCACGACGAGGCGCTGCTGGTTCACCTTGATGGGGAACACGGCGGCGTAGCGGTTCTTGTAGTCGTTCTCGGTGATGGCCTGCTGGAAGGCGGCGTGCAGGCTCTTCAGGCGGTGCGCGAGGATGTCGGAGAAGCGCACCACCACCGGCGTCGTGAGGTCGCGCGCCCGCAGGCCTTCGACGACTTCGAACAGATCGATGTCGCGGCCGGGCTGGGTGTCGGGGCGCACGACGAGGTGGCCGGAGTCGCTGATCGAGAAATAGCCTTTGCCCCAGGCGTTCACGTGATACAGGTCGAGGGAGTCCTGCACGCGCCACGGCTGCGCGGGGTTGTACTTCGGCTTGCCGTTCACGGCGTTTTTCGGATCGACGGCCACTAATGCATGCTCCAAAAAGCAAATGGCCGGAACCCGTCAAGGGGCCCAGCCACGGCGCTCAATTCAGTTGGCGCGACGATAGCAAAAATGCGTGACGAGTAAGAGGGCGGAGTGTTGGCGCCGTCGAGGGCGCAGCCGCGCTCTGCCGATCGCGCCTACGCCTCCAAGCCCGTTGCGAGCGGACGGCCCGGGTCGCGAATCCATTCGCTCCAGGAGCCGGCGTAGAGCTTCGCGCCGGGCAAGCCGGAGATTTCCAGGGCGAGCAGGTTGTGGCACGCGCTGACGCCGGAGCCACACATCGCGACGACCTCGGTCGCCGGGCGCGCGGCGAGCGTTTCGGCCCACTGGCGGCGAAGCTCGTCGGCGGCGTGGAAGCGGCCGCGCGAGTCCACGTTCTTCGAAAACGGGCGGTTGACGGCGCCAGGGATGTGCCCGGCGACGGGGTCGATGGTCTCGTTCTCACCGGCAAAGCGGTCGGCGCCGCGCGCATCGATGAGCGAGACGCCAGCGCGCGCGAGTGATTGCTGTAACTCGGCCGTTGTGACGAATGCGGAACCGTTGGCGTGAGCGACGAATGCGCGTGGCACGCGTGAGGCAACCTCGCGCGTGACCGGCAGGCCGGATTCCTGCCACGCTGCGAACCCACCGTCGAGCACGGCAACTTTCGTGTGGCCCAGCCAGCGCAGCAGCCACCACGCGCGAGCAGCGTACATGCCGTTGCCCTGGTCATACGCGACCACCTGCACGTCACGGTCGATGCCCCACCGGCCGAGCGTCTCCGCGAGCTTTGCGACGTCGGGCAGCGGATGGCGGCCCGTCTGCGGGCCGATGGGCGAGGAGAGGTCGCGGTCGAGGTGCGCCTGGATGGCGTGTGGGACGTGGCCTTCCGAGTAGGCGTGATCGCTCCAGTCTGGCCGCGCGAGGTCATGGCGGCAGTCGAGAATCGCGACATTCGGGTCTGGCAGCAGGCGGGCGAGGTCGGCGGGCTGGATGAGCGTTGTATGCATAGGCGCGCATTCTCGGCTTCGCGCCTTGTGGCTACAATCGATTCCGGCCGCTTTCGGCCACCGTCCAGGCACGCGGCACATCTCTCATGGCGATAGACGTTTACTGGGGAAGTGGTAGCCCCTTCTCGTGGCGCGTGCTGCTGGCCCTGGAGTACAAGCGGCTGCAGTACGCGAACCACCTGCTGCAGTTCTCCAAGCAGGAGCACAAGTCGCCGCACATTCTCTCGCTCAATTTTCGCGGGCGCGTGCCCGTGCTGAAGGACGGCGACTATGTCGTGTTCGAGTCGCTCGCCGTGCTCTTCTATCTCGACCGGAAATATCCGCGCCCGCCGTTGTTCGGCCGCACGCCTGAAGAGGCGGGCGTCATCATGCGCGTGATCTGCGAATACCAGGCCTACGCCGAAGAGCACGTGATGAAGATCGTGAACGCGTTCTTCGTGCGCAAGCCGGGCCAGGCGCCCGGATCCGATGAGCTTGCGAACGCCATGCACGTGATCGCGAGCGAGGCGCGCTCCATCGAGGCGCGGCTTGCGCATTCCGACTGGGTGGTGGGCGAGAGCTTCTCGGCGGCGGACATCGTCATTTTCCCGAGCTTGCAGATTTTGCTGCGTGCGCTGGCGCGGCCGGAAGCGAGTGACTTGTCCTCGCGCTTCCTGCCGCTGCACGTGAATTACCCGGCCCTGTCACGCTGGATTTCCCGCGTCGAGGCGCTACCGGGATACGAAAGAACCTACCCGCCGCACTGGCACGAAACCGGGCCCTGAAAACACCCCTTTCGGGGTGGCGGTCGACGCGTTCGATTGATAGGCTGCCCGCCCAAGGCCGCGGCGGTTGCGCGGTCCGCTGAACGCCCATTTCAAGGGGTTCCAAACGCCCGTCGAACGGGCTCATTTCCGACGTCCTGGAGCATCATGGCAAATCACAAGGTATACGTTGAGTTCCCCGGCAGAATCGTAGTCGTTGGCTTCGGCAGCATCGGGCAGGGCGTCTTGCCTCTCGTGCTGAGGCACATCGGCATCGCGCCAGAGCGCATCACCATCGTCACCGCGGATGATCGCGGTCGTGAGGAAGCTGCGCAGTACGGCATCAAGGTGATCAAGGAAGCCCTCACGCGCGAGAACTATCGCCGCGTGCTGAACCCGCTTCTGGGCCGTGGGGATTTTCTGCTCAACGTATCAGTGACGGTCTCCAGCATCGCGCTCATCAAGTACTGCTGGGAAAAAGGCGCCATGTACCTCGACACGTGCATAGAGCCGTGGCCCGGTGGCTACACCGACCCGACGGTGCCCGTCGCGCGCCGCACGAACTACGCGCTGCGCGAAGAGGCGCTCGCGCTGCGCCCTGGCAACGCGCGCGCGCCCACGGCCGTAATCACTCACGGTGCGAACCCGGGCCTCGTTTCGCACCTCGTGAAGCAGGCGCTGCTCAACGTCGCCGCCGACACGGGCACCGACGCCGGCAACCCCAAGTCACGCTCGGATTGGGGCGATCTTGCGCGCCGGCTCGGCGTGAAAGTCATTCACATCGCGGAACGCGACACGCAGGTGTCGAACCGCCCGAAGGAGCCGGGTGAGTTCGTGAACACGTGGTCGGTGGATGGCTTCGTGAGCGAAGGGCAGCAACCGAGCGAGCTCGGCTGGGGCACGCACGAGCGCAACTTCCCGCGCGACGGCAAGCGGCACGACTTCGGGTGCATGGCGGCCATCTATCTCATGCAGCCGGGCGCCAGCACGCGCGTGCGCACGTGGGCGCCGAACGCGGGCCACTTCCACGGCTTCCTCATTACGCATGGCGAAGCCATTTCGATCTCGGACTACCTCACCGTGCGCGACGGCGCGCAGGTGGTGTACCGGCCCACGTGCCACTACGCCTATCACCCGAGCGATGCGGCGGTGGTCTCCCTGCATGAGTTCGTGGGGCACAACTTCGTGTTGCAGGACCAGCAGCGCATCATGATGGACGATGTGGTGAAGGGCACCGACGAGCTCGGCGTGCTGCTCGCGGGCCACAAGAAGAACGCCTACTGGTTCGGCTCGCAGCTGTCGATCGAAGACGCGCGCAAGCTCGCGCCGTACCACAACGCCACGGGCCTGCAGGTCACGGTGGCGTGCCTTTCGGGCATGGTCTGGGCGATGGAAAACCCGAACGCGGGTATCGTCGAGCCGGACGAGATCGATTTCCGCCGCAACCTGGAAATCTGCTCGCCCTACCTCGGTACGCTCGCCGGCACCTACACGGACTGGACGCCCCTGCACGAGCGCGAGCGCCTGTTCACGGAAGACATCGACAAGAGCGACCCGTGGCAGTTCAAGAACGTGCGGGTGATCTGGTAACGAGCTAGTCGTTCGCCTCGGCTCAGATTGGTTTGGCGAGGGAACGACGGCTGCGCCAGACGCAACGCTCGACGCGTCCACCTCAAAAGCGGGGCCACTGCTCAGAAGCCTTTCGAGGGATGTGAAAATGCAGGGATGCAATTTCCCAAGCCCCCGATGGACCGGTCTTGCGGGCGGTCCCTCGAAAGGCTTCTGAGCAGTGGCCCCGCGCCCAGCCGTACCGCAATTCGCGTTTCTTACGAGTCGGCGCTCTTCTCGTATTCAACCTGCACGATGACGTAGGTGCGCAAGCCCCCCGGCACCTCCACCTTCACCTCGTCATCCAGCCCTTTCTTCATGAGCGCCCGCCCCAGCGGCGAATCCATGCTGATGTAGCCGGGCGCGGCATCGAACTCGTCCGGCCCCACGATGCGGTAGCGCGCGAGCACGCCCTTGTCGTCCTCCACCGACACCCACGCGCCGAAGAACACACGGCGCGGGTCCGTTGGCGGCCGCTCGACGATGACCATTCCGTCCAGCCGCTTGCGCAGGAATCTCACGCGCCGGTCGATCTCGCGGAGCCTGCGCTTGCCGTAGATATATTCCGCGTTCTCCGAGCGATCGCCCTGCGCCGCGGCCTCCGACACCGCCTGCGTGACGCGCGGGCGCTCTACTTTCCACAGCTCGTCCAACTCCCGGTTGAGCCTGCGCGCGCCTTCCGGCGTGATGTATTTCGAGCCCGGTTTCTGAGGCTCACGGTAGCGTCCCATGAAGTTGCTTCTTCCACGTTATGTCTCAAACGGGTTTACAAAAAAAACGGCGGCGATCTGTGGAGCGTTTCACGGTGAAGAACGATCACCGTCACTACTCTTTTCACCCATGGCTGCGAAGTACTACACCCACTTCCTCACAGCTGGCGCCAGGCCAAAGCGAGCGCCGGACTGCGGTGAATGGAGCGGCGTGGTCGAGTTGCGTAGCCCCCTCGAGCAGGGCGGAGGCGCGCGCGAGCTCAAGTCGCTTCTGGCGCAGAGTTTCGATCTGGACTCAGCGGACATCAAGATTCTCCACTGGGCCCGGGTTCATTGATATCCCCTAGCGGACTTCCTTCCCTTCATCGAAAGTCCGCATTTTCGCCCCAGACCCTTAAGGGTCTGGGGCTTTTTATTCCTGGCGTCGCGCGCCGATTGGGCGGTACCCCTTGAACCTGATACGCCGATAGCCCATATAGGCGGCACAGCTCCGTCCACGTGAGCCTGCATGAAGGGGATACACCGATGCGTTCGCGGGTCATTGCGCTCCTGCTGCTTGTCACGTCCCTGCTTTCCGGCTGCGGCTACAACCGCCTGCAGCAACTCGACGAGGGTGTGAAAGCCTCCTGGTCCGAGGTGGTCAACCAGTACCAGCGCCGCTCCGATCTCGTCCCGAATCTCGTGAATGTGGTGAAGGGCGCCGCCATCCAGGAACAGCAGGTGCTCATCGGCGTGACCGAGGCGCGCGCCAAGGCGAGCTCCATCCAGCTCACGCCCGAGCTCATCAACGATCCGCAGGCGTTCGCCAGGTTCCAGGCCGCGCAAGGGGAGCTCACGCAGGCCCTCAAGAGCCTGTTTGCCATCACCGAGGCCTACCCGGATCTCAAGGCCAACGAGAATTTCCGCGACCTGCAGGCGCAGATCGAAGGCACGGAAAATCGCATCACCGTCGCCCGCAACCGCTACATCCAGTCGGTGCAGGAGTTCAACACGACGGTGCGCCAGTTCCCCATCAACCTCACCGCGAAGATGTTCGACTTCGAAGTGAAGCCGAACTTCACGGTGGCGAACGAAGAAGCCATCTCCACGGCGCCGAAGGTCGACTTCGGCACCGGCGTTGCGCCGCAGGCGCAGCAGGGCATGTCGCGGCCGGGCCAGCCCACGGGGCCGGAAGCGCCGGCACCGGCGCCCGCCAACAAGTAGGCTCACGGCGATTAGCAGCTTCTTCTCCGGCGCGGCGCGATTGCGCGTGGCCGGGCGCCAGCGCCCTGGCATGGGCTTCCGTTTCGCTCTGAACCGGCTTTCCTGCACGCTCATTTTCGTCGTGCTCTGCACGCCAGTGCTTGCGCAGGGCCTTCAGCCCGTGCCTGCGCTCACGGCGCGCGTCACAGATCTCACCGGCACGCTCACTGCCGAGCAGCAGGCCAGCACCGAGCAGAAGCTCGCGGCCTTCGAGGCGCGCAAGGGCTCGCAACTCGCCGTGCTCGTCGTGCCTACGACACGGCCGGAAGAAATCGAGCAGTTTTCCATTCGGGTGGTCGATCAATGGAAGCTGGGCCGCAAGGGCGCGGACGACGGCGCGCTGCTGCTGGTCGCCAAGAACGACCGCAAATTGCGCATTGAAGTGGGCCAGGGCCTCGAAGGCGCGCTCACGGACGCCACCTCTCGCCGCATCATCGCGGAGACCATCACGCCGCTGTTCCGCCAGGGTGATTTCTTCGGCGGCATCAACGCCGGGCTCGACCAGATGATCCGCGTCGTCGACGGCGAGCCGCTGCCGGAGCCAGACCGTCAATGGCGCGGTGGCACCGAAGTGGGCAAGAGCCTCGCGCCGCTCGGCAACGCGCTGCCCTTTCTCATCTTCGCCGTGATCATTGGCTCGATCGCCCTGCGCCGCGTGCTCGGTCGCGGTGGCGGCGCCGTGGCCACCGGCGGCATCGCCGGCCTGCTGGTGTGGCTATTCACGCACGTCGTCATCATCGGGGTCATCGCCGGCGTCGTCTCGTTCATCTTCTCCCTGCTCGGCGGCTTGGGGGGCGGCGGTGGTGGCTGGTCGAGCCCCTCGGGCCGAGGCCGTGGCGGCCTGGGTGGCCTCGGTGGGCTGGGTGGGCTGGGTGGGCTGGGTGGGCTGGGTGGATCAGGCGGTCTTGGCGGCGGTCGGCGCGGCGGCCATTGGGGCGGTGGAGGCTTCGGCGGCGGCGGCGGCGGCGGTTTCAGTGGCGGCGGCGCCTCCGGCGGGTGGTAGGCGGCATATATGAAACTCGCGCGCCTGTTCCGCCATTTGTTCGCCACACGCGCCGGTGCTCGCCGGCATTTCACGCCTGCCGCGCTGGCCGAGATTGAAGCCGCGGTGCATGAAGTGGAGTCGCGCCATTCCGGGGAAATCCGGTTCGTGGTCGAGACCGCGCTCGATATCGGCGAGCTGCTGGGCGGCGTCACGCCCCGCGCCCGCGCGATCGAAGTGTTCAGCCACCTGGGCGTGTGGGACACCGAAGCCAATGACGGTGTGCTCATCTACGTGCTGCTCGCCGATCGCGACGTGGAAATCCTGGCCGACCGCGGTCTCGCGGCGCGGGTGCCGCACGAAGCGTGGGAAACCATCTGCCACGAAATCGAGGCGCATTACCGGGAGGGCCGCTTTGCCCAGGGCTCGGTTGCGGGCATCCGCAGCGTAGGGCGCCTGCTGGAAAAACATTTTCCCGGCCATGGGCCGGGGGCGAATGAGCAGCCGAACCAGCCCGTCCTGCTGTAGTCGTATGGCTACAGATTGAGGGGTAAACGGCCTGTCCGCGTCCGAGGCACGAAGCCTGCGGACGATGGTGCCCCGCCGGCTATGTTGGTTCCCGCATGTCACGAGGCATAATCGGCCGCATGAAGCCCGCAATGTCGATCTCGCGCGCTGCCGTCGCGCTTCTGGTTTCCAGCCTGGTGCTGGCGTCGTGTTCCCTGCTGAACGGCCCGTGGCGGACCGCGAAAGCGCCCACGCCGCCGCCGGCCCCGGTCGTTCCGGAGCTGCCGCCGCCGGTGCCGACCCACAAATTTCAGATCACGCCGGACACCGACGTGATCGGCGCCCTGCAGATTACGACCAGCACGAAGGACGACACGCTCTCCGACATCGCGCGTCGCTTCAACGTGGGCTACGAAGAGATCGTTCGCGCCAATCCCAAGGTCGATCCCTGGATTCCCGGCGAGGGAACGCAGATCGTGGTCCCGTCGCAGTTCATCATTCCGAACACGGCGCGCGAAGGCATCGTGATCAACGTGCCGCAGATGCGGCTGTTCTATTTTCCGCCCACGAAGAAGGGCGAGCAGCAGGTGGTCTACACGCACCCCATCGGCATTGGCCGCGTGGGCTGGGCCACGCCGCAGGGCAAAACGAAGGTGGTCCGCCGGACGAAAGACCCCACGTGGCGTCCCACGGCCTCCATCATCAAGGAGCATCGCGAGAACGGCGAAGAGCTGCCGCGAGTGGTGGGCCCGGGCCCGGAAAATCCCCTCGGCCGCTACGCGTTCTACCTCGGCTGGTCCAGCTACATGATTCACGGCACGAACAAGCCGGCCGGCGTGGGCCTGCGCTCGAGCCACGGCTGCATTCGCCTTTACCCGGAAGACATCGAGCTGCTTTATAGCCTGGTGCCGGTGGGCACGAAGGTCACCGTCGTGAACGAGCCGTTCGTGTTCGGCTTTCAGAACGACAAGCTCTACCTGCAAGCCTTCGACGTGCTCGAGGACGACACGCGCGACTGGAAGAAGGCCCAGAAGAAGCTCGTGTCGAAGTCCCTCGGCGCGGACATCCAGAAAGAGCTGAAGAAGCGCAATGAGCACGTGAGCTGGGATTCGGTCGCCACCGTGAGCCACGACCCGCGTGGCATTCCGCTCGTCATCTCCACGGGTGGCACGAGCCTCGAAGAAGTGCTCGCCAGCACAACCCACGTGCAGAACCGGGTTCCGTTCGGCGCTTCGTGGGATGGCAAGTCCGACCTGCCGGTTGACGAGGCCACGTTCCAGGAGATGCTCTCAGACCGTGACCCGAGCGCGCCTGTGAGCACCGGTGGCGCCCTGATGCCGTCTTCCGTCCCCGCGACATCGGCTGGCAACACCGAGAAGACGGGCACCTGACCCTTGCGCGTTGCTGTGAAGCTGGCGGCGCTCGCATGGGTAGTCGCCACGTCTGCGCAGGCGGCAGATGCCATTCGCCCCGGCGTCGACTACCACTCGTTCGCGAACGTAGACGAGTTTCGCGTGCGTCACGTGGCGCTCGATCTCGCCGTGAGCTTTCGCGAGAAGCAGCTCAGCGGCCACGCGGATCTCACCGTGCATCGCCAGAGCCCGGCGGCGCGCGCGCTCGTTCTCGATACGCGTGATCTCGATATCCGCTCCGTCTCGCTGCTGAACAACCACAGTGGCTCAACGCCGCTCGTCTTCAAGCTGGGCGAGGAGCAGAAGTATCTCGGCAAGCCGTTGCGCATCGAGATGCCCGCAGGCACCGCGGACTCCATCGTTCGCATTGAATATCGCTCGCGGCCGCAGGCTTCCGGCCTGCAATGGCTCACGCCCGCGCAGACGGATGGCAAGAAACATCCCTACCTCTTCTCGCAGTCCGAGTCGATTCATGCGCGCAGCTGGATTCCGCTGCAGGACTCACCGCAGGTGCGGGTGACCTACAGCGCCACGATTCACGCGCCGGATGGGCTCGTCGCTGTCATGTCCGCGGCTCACGGCCCGGTGGATGCCAGGCCGGACGCGAAGGGCCTCACTGCCTACCGCTTCGAGATGAAGCAGGCGATCCCGTCGTACCTCATCGCGCTCGCGGTGGGCGACATCGAGTTCCGCGCCATCGGTGACGCGCACGGGCGTGTACGCCGAGCCCGCCGTGCTCGACGCCGCGGCCAGCGAGTTCGCGGACCTCGAGCAGATGGTGGCCGCCTGCGAGAGGCTGTACGGCCCCTATCGCTGGGGCCGCTATGACCTCCTGATCCTGCCGCCGTCAGCTTCCTTCGGCGGCATGGAAAACCCGCGGCTCACGTTCGTCACGCCAACGGTCATCGCGGGGGACAAGAGCCTGGTGGCGCTCATTGCGCATGAGCTGGCGCACTCGTGGTCGGGCAACCTCGTCACCAACGCCACGTGGCGCGACTTCTGGCTCAACGAAGGCTTCACCGTCTACCTCGAGCGCCGCATCATCGAGGCGCTCTACGGCGAGCGCCGCGAGCGCATGGAAGACGCGCTGGGCCTGCAGAGCCTGCGCCGACGATCTGGCGGACCTCGACCCGGCGCACCAGCAGCTCGCCATCGACCTGCGCAACGAAGACCCGGACGACGGCGTCACCGACGTGGCCTACGAGAAGGGCGAGCTCTTCCTGCGATTCCTGGAGAGCCGGTTCGGGCGCGATGAGGTCGCAGGCCTTCCTGCGCGGCTACTTCGACCACTTCGCATTCCAGAGCATCTACACGGAGCAGTCCCTCGATTACCTGAGAGCGAACCTGCTGGCGAAGAAACCCGGCGCGGTCACGGAGCAGCAGGTGCAGGAGTGGGTTTACGGTCCCGGCATCCCGGCCTTCGCCGTGCTGCCGTCGCAGGACGTCTTCAAGCCCATCGACGCAGCCCGCGAAGCTTGGGTCGCAGGCTCGCTCGCCACCACCAGCCTGCCGGCGCGCAACTGGACGACGCAGGAGTGGCTGCAATTTCTCGACAACCTGCCGCAGACTCTGCCCGGCGAGCGGCTCGCCGAGCTCGACGAGGCGTTCTCCCTGTCGAAGGCCCGCAACGCCGAAATCGCGATGAGCTGGTACCGCAACGCCATCCGCAACGACTACGCGCCGGCATTCCCGGACATCGAGCGCTATCTCACGAGCATCGGCCGCCGCAAACTCGTGCGGCCGCTTTACGAGGAACTGATGAAGACACCGAAGGGCGCCGCATTCGCACGCGCCGTCTATGCCCGGGCCCGCGCCGGCTACCACCCGATCACCGTGACGTCGATCGACGCCATCGTGAGCCCGAAGCGCTGACCCGGTACACACGCATGGCCCAACTCACCGAATGGCTGAAACTCATGGTCGCCGAGATCAACCGCAAGCGCGAAGAAGAAGACCGCGCCCGCGAAGAAGCCGCCGCCCGCCAGAAAGAAACTTCTGAAAAGTCTGAAAAGTCCGACAAGAAAGCCTCAAGAGCAGAGGCGTGATCGAAGCGGGACCTGGCGGGGATGTCTGAATGCGATCTCATGTACGAAGAATCGCGTGTCGCTCACTGGCGACTGTTGCGCTGTGCTACATTTCCGGCCGCTCGTAATGGAGCGATATATAGAGGCCCTTTGTGGCCGAACGCCGCGCCTCCGGCATCGAGTTAGCTGAGCACAGTGGAGCGGACCACGCGATCGATCGCGTGCCCACCGGCGTCGCCGCCTTTTGCGGGCGCGCGCTCAAAGGCCCGCTCAATCGCCCCGATCCGCGTCGCGAGCTTCGCCGAATATCACGCAGCACTTCGGCGGCCTGTGGCAACCCTCCACGCTGTCCTACGCGGTGGAGCAATTCTTCGAGAACGGCGGCCGCGAGGCCTTCATCGTGCGAGTGGCCAACAGTGCTCGCGCCGCCGTCGCTCACGCTGCCCGCCGGGCAAGGGCAGCCTGCAGCTCGTCGGCGCTGAACCCGGGCTCGCGCGAATACCTGCGCGCCTCGGTGGACTACGACGGCATCGGCGAGAACGAGGACGACCGCTTCAACCTCGTGATGCAGAGAGTGCGTGCCGCCGGCTCCGAGCTGATCGAAGAGCAGGAAATTTTCCGCCGCCTGTCCGTGCTCCCGGAGACCGGCCGGCTGGTCTCGCACATCCTCATGGACTCGCGACTCGCACGCGTGGCGGGCGAGGTGCCCGCGCAGCGCCCCGACCGCTCGGTGCGCAACCCCGGGTCGCCGATCGTCGGCTACATCAACTCGAACTCCGATGGCGACGACGGCGCGCCGCTCACGGACTACGACGTTATCGGCTCCGCCACGGAGGGCACCGGCATCTTCGCGTTGCGGTCGGTCACGGGCTTCAACCTGCTGTGCATTCCGCCGCTCACGCGCGATCAGGACGTGGGCCTGAGCACGCTCATGATCGCCGCGCGCTTCTGCCGCGACCGGCACGCCTTGCTGGTTGTCGATCCGCCGGCCACCTGGACCACCGCGTCCACCGCGCTCACGGAATTGCGCGAATGGCCGTTCCGCAGCGAAAACGCGGTGATGTACTTCCCGCGCGTCGTTGCGCTCGACCGCCTGCGCGGCCGACACGAGACCTTCGGCTCGTGCGGCGCGGCCGCCGGCATGATCGCGCGAATGGATGAAACCTGGCCCGTGTGGGCCGCCGCGGAAGGCGAAGACGCGGTTCTTCGCCCGGGCCTGCGCCCCGCTTCGGCTGTTACGGATGCACGAGCGCGTGCGCCTGGCGCAGACCGGCGTCAACACCATGGTGGCCGTGCGCTCGCAGTCGCGCGCGCGTTGGCCAGCCCGCGCACGCTGGCGGCCGGCAGCTCGGGCTCGCCCGACTGGAAATATCTCTCCGCGCGGCGCCTCGCGCTCTTCATCACCGCGAGCGTGGAGCGTGGCACGCGCTGGCTCATGTTCGAGCAGAACGGACCGGCTGCATGGGCACGCGCACAGGCACAGGTGGAAACCTTCCTTGAAAGCCTCGACGCGCAGGGCGCCTTCGCCGGCTCGATGGCGGAAGAAAGCTATTTCGTGATCTGCGATGAGCGCGTGAACGAGCCGCGCACCATCGCGGAGGGCAAGGTGAAGGTGCTGTTCGGCATCGCCATTACCAGGCCCGGCGACTTCCAGGCATGGCTCGTCACGCACCAGCCGGGCGGGGTGAGCACGTGCCGCCCGTCGCATCCCAACCGCCAGGCCACGTCGGGGCGGCGGCTGGAGTGGGAGATCGAGACCGCCATTCTGCGGGGCGTGATTCTCGAATAGCGCTCCGGGGGCCCGCGCAAACGTCGCCACGGCCACGCCGTGTTGCCGGCGCCACCCAGTGTCACCAGGGCCAGTCGACTCCACAGCGCTATTTCTTCGGCGTTACGTACATCGTGATGACCGCGCGCACCACTTCGGTTCCCGATGCATCCACCACGCTCACCGGCACGCCCACGTTTTCGGGCCCGCCGGTCCACGCTTTCTTGCTGAGCCGCGCGGTGGCGGTGACGGCGGTCTCTGCCTTGCGCAGGTATTCGATGGTCATTCCTCGCGGAATCCAGCGCATGGAGGTCGGGATGCGTGACTTCGGTAACCATGCCCGCGGCAAGCTCGCACAGGTTGCCCATGGCGAGCGCATGCACGGTGCGAATGTGATTCTCCACGCCGCGACGCTTGCGCATGCCAACGCGGCACACCGCGGGGCCAAGCTCGAGAAAGAAGGGCTTGATGGTGCCGAAGTAGGGCGCACGGCGGCACACGGCGCGCGCGAACAGCCACCTGCCCAGACTCGAGCCCGAGGCGCGCTGCCAGGAGCGCAAGACGGGGCCAGCGGAGATGTCGTGCGTATCGTTCAAGCTGTGCCTTGCGCCGTGCGCGCCCGCCCGTGGCGGGCGGCCAATGTATTCCAGATGGGGACCAACGTCACGCCGCGGTCGCGCGCCGCTGGCGCGTCGCCACGCCTGAGTGGGATCATTGGACATGAGCACCGAGGCTCTCGAAGCGATATGGCGCGCCGTGCGGACGATTCCGCGCGGACAGGTCGCCACGTACGGCGCGGTGGCGCGCCTTGCGGGGCTGCCGGGGCGTGCACGGCTCGTCGGGCACGCGCTGAAAGTGGCGCCCCCGAAGCTGCGCCTGCCGTGGTTCCGCGTGGTTGGCGCGGGCCCGCGCATCGCTTTTCCGAAGGGCACTCGCGAGCACGCCGAGCAGAGCCGGCGGCTGCGAGAGGAAGGAGTCACGGTGACAGGTGGACGGATAGCGCGATGGACCGCGGCCGATCTTGATGAAACGCTGTGGAAGCCGCGGTGACTTCCGGAGGCTCTGTGAGCCGATACGTCGTGTTTTCGCATGGTCAGGAAAGTGGCCCCTGGGGCCGCAAGATTTCCGCGCTCGCCGATGTGGCGCGCGGGGAAGGTTGGGAAGCGGAGTCTGTCGACTATCGCGGCATCGACCACCCGCGGGCGCGCATTACGCGCCTCGTGGATTTCTGCAAGGAATTGCAGGGAGATCTCGTGCTCGTGGGCTCGAGCATGGGCGGCTTCGTCTCCGTGGCGTCGGCTTCGCTTCTGCACGCGCGCGGGGTGTTCCTGATGGCGCCCGCGCTCTACATGGAAGGTCTGCCGGAGCTGCGCCCGGGCGTGCTCGATTGCCCGGCCGCGCTCGTGCATGGCTGGCGCGATGATGTGGTGCCTTACGAGCACAGCCTGCGCTTCGCGAAGGAATACGGCGCGGCGCTTCACCTGGTCGACAGCGACCACCGCCTGCACAACCAGCTGCGGGTAGTGCGCTACCTGTTCGAATACTTCCTGATCGCGCTCGACCTGCCTGCGGCGGCGTTCGAGTAGGATGCTCAGTCACTGGCTGCTGCGACGGCTCCTGGCGCTGTGGGTGCGCTATACCGTGCGCCCGGAAGATGCGGTCGCCAGCCTGCACCGGCGCAACCACGCGGTCTGCTACGTGCTCGAGCGCCGCGACGTCACCGATCTCGCGGTTCTGCAGAACGCGTGTGTCCGGCTGAAGCTGCCGCGGCCGCAGAAGCGGCTGGTGAAAGAGTCCCGCGAGCTGCTGTCGTGCTTCTATCTCACGCGCCGCCTGGGTTTCTGGAGCCAGCGCATCGACCGCCGCCCGCCGCCTGAGCTCGTGCAGATGGTGCGCACGCTGCGCCTGAACCCTGAAGCCGACATCGACCTCGTGCCCGTGGCGGTGTACTGGGGCCGCGCGCCACAGCGAGAGAAGTCGTTCCTGAAGCTGCTGCTGGTGGAGGGCTGGGCGCTCACCAGCCGCATCCGCAAGGTCTTCCAGGTGCTCATCAACGGGCGCAACACGCTCATCGAGATTTCGGAAGCCGTGTCGTTGCGCAGCCTGCTCGGCGAAGACGCGCCGGTGGAGTTGCAGGGCCGCCGCGTCGCTCGCGCGTTGCGCTTGCACTATGCGCGCCAGCGCACGGCTCGCATCGGGCCAGACCTTTCCCACCACCGAACCATCGTCACTCGCGTGCTCCGCACGCACGCCGTGCGGTCGGCCGTGGCGCAGGAAATGCGCGAGAAAAAGATTTCGCGTCGCCAGGCGATGCTGCTGGCGCAGAAGTACGCGAAGGAAATCGCCGCGAACTACTCGCACGCCTTCGTGCGCTTCATGGAGTTCGCGCTCACGCGGCTGTGGAACCGGCTCTACGACGGCGTGGTCGTGGAGCACATCGAGACGCTCGAGCAGCTCGCGAAAGATCACGAGATCATCTACGTGCCCTGCCACCGCAGCCACATGGACTACCTGCTGCTGTCGTACGCCATCTTCCGGCAGGGCTATGCCATTCCGCACATCGCCGCGGGCATCAACCTGAATCTTCCGTTCGTGGGCCGCTTCCTGCGCAAGGGCGGCGCGTTCTTCATCCGCCGCAGCTTCAAGGGCAGCTCGCTCTACATGGTGGTGTTCACGAACTATCTCGCGGCCATCATGGGCCGCGGCCACTCCATCGAGTATTTCATCGAGGGCGGCCGCAGCCGCACCGGCCGGCTGCTGCAGCCGAAGACCGGCATGCTCTCGATGACCGTGCGCAGCTTCCTGCGCCATCCGCAGCGGCCGGTGGCATTCCTGCCGGTGTATTTCGGCTACGAGCGCGTGGTCGAAGGCTCCACTTACATCGGTGAGCTTTCCGGCAAGCCGAAAGAAAAGGAAAGCGTCTTCGGCCTGCTCGGCACGGCCGCGAAGCTGCGCGAGAAGTTCGGCCATGTATTCGTGAACATCGGCGAGCCCATTCTGCTGGCCGAAGTGCTGGAACAGTTCGACCCGCAGTGGCGCAGGCGCGCGCTGGACGACGACGCGCGCATACCGTGGATCAACCCCGCCACCGACGTGCTCGCCAGCCGCATCATGCGGAACATCAACGCCGCGGCCGCGGTGTCGCCTATCAACCTGCTCGCGGTAGTGCTGCTGGCCACGCCGCGCCAGACACTGTCGGAGCAGGACCTCATCCGCCAGATCGACCTCTACCTCTCGCTGTTGCGCGCGTTCCCCTACAGCGACCGCGTAACCATCACAAACCTCAGCGCCGCCGCCATTCTCGATTACGGCGAGTCGATGAAAGTGATCTCGCGCGAGAAGCACCCCCTGGGCAACCTCGTGCGAATGCGCGACGAGAGCGCGGTGCTCGCCACGTACTTCCGCAACAACGTGCTGCACCTGTTCGCCATGCCTTCGCTCATCGCGTGCGCGTTCGCCAGCAACGCAACGCTGCGCACCGAAGACATCCAGCGACTCGCGTGGCGCGTCTACCCCTACATCGCCTCGGAGCTGTTCCTGCGCTGGAGCGAAAGCGAGCTGCCCGCCGTGGTGAGCTCCGTGCTCGCCGCCATGGCAAGCCACGGCCTCATCGAGACGGCAGACCACGGCACCGCGTGGCGCCGCCCGCAACCGAGCTCACCCCACGCCGTGGAGCTCTCGCTGCTCGCCCAGGCCACCATCCAGACCATCGAGCGCTACTACCTCGCCGTGGCCCTGCTGCTGAAAGCCGGCAGCGGCGAAATCACGCAATCCGCCCTCGAAGAGCGCTGCCAGCTCATGGCACAGCGTATGACCATGCTCTACGGCTTCAACTCCCCCGAGTTCTTCGACCGCACGCTCTTCAAACACTTCATCGACCTGCTGCGCGAACGCGGCGTCGTGCGCACTTCCGCCACCGGCAAACTCGAATTTGACGAAGTGCTGATGCGCGTAGCCGAAGACGCCCAAGTGGTGCTGAACGAGCAGATCCGCCACAGCATCCTCCAGGTCACGCACGTCTAACGCGCCTTCGCCTGCGACGAGCTAACTCTGGGACGAGTCAGAGTGGTGGGTGCGCTGAGGCCTGCTGCTATACTCCCCCGCAAATGTGAGCCAGCGCGCTCACGAACGCAGAAGAACGTCAGAGGCATAAGTAAGAACGGACGATCCGGCGGCAGTAGCCGCCGACAAGACTCCTTGCAGCGTCCAACCCAGTCGGAAGCGGGGAACAGCATGAGGCACGTTCACAGCCATCGTCGCGGGAACCTCACAGCAGCGGCAGTCGCCGCGGCACTCGGCGCGCTCGCCGCGACTAAAGCGCAGGCCGTAGATTTCCAGTTGGGCGAGCTCAGCGGCAGCTGGGATACCACCCTGTCCTACGGACAGGCCTGGCGCATCGAAGACCCCGACTGCGACCTCATCGCCACTGCCAACGGCGGCTGCGGCCGCTCGCCGAACATCGACGACGGCGACCTCAACTACCACGACGGTGTGTTCAGCCGCGCCCTGAAGGGCGTCACCGAAATGTCGCTGGAGTACCGCAACTTCGGCGCGTTCGTGCGTGGCTCCGGCCTCTACGACTTCCAGACGGCGGAACGCGGCCAGGCCCGCACGCCACTTTCGCGAGACGCGAAAGACCTGGTGGGCACCTACGGCCGCCTGCTGGATGCCTTCGGCTACGCGCGCTTCAACCTCGGCGAGATGCCCGCCGAGTTGCGCCTGGGCCGGCAGGTGCTGAGCTGGGGTGAGAGCACGTTCATCCAGGGCGGCCTGAACGCCATCAACCATTTCGACGTGGCCGCGCTGCGCGTGCCGGGCTCGGAGCTGAAGGAAGCCTTCCTGCCGCAGGAAATGGCCGTGTTCAGCCTGCAGTTCAACGAGCACCTGTCGACGCAGCTGGTCTACCTGCTCGACTGGAACGACACCAGGCCCGAGCCCGCGGGCTCCTTCTTCAGCACCAACGATTTCGCGGTGCCCGGCGGGCAGCGCGTGGTGCTCGGCTTCGGCGCGTTCTCAGACCAGGGCGTGGATTTCACCCCGCTCGGCGGCACGCTCATCAGCGATTTCCAGAACGTGAATCGCCTCGGCACGCGCAAGCCTGACGACAGCGGCCAGGCCGGCATCAACTTCAAGCTCTACCTGCCGAACTTCAACAACGGCACCGAGTTCGGGCTCTACTTCCTGAACTACCACAGCCGCCTCCCGGTGATCTCCGGGGTGACGGGCACGCAGGCCGGTCTCGGCAACGCATTCGGCGCGCTGAATGCAGCCGGAGCCGCCGCGCAGGCGCTTGCGGCGGGCTTGCCGTTGAACGCGGCCATTGCCACCGGCGCGGCGGTGGGTGTTTCCCGCTCGCAGCAGGTGGGTGGCAATCTCAGCCCGGCGCTGGCTCAGCAATACGCCACCGTTGGCGCGAACACGCAGCTCGCGGGCGGCAACGTTACGGCGCAGGCCACCAACCTCGGCGTGCACGAATATGCGAAGACGGCCGGATACTTCACGGAGTTTCCGGAAGACATCCGCATGATCGGCGTGTCTTTCAACACGCAGTTGCAGACCACCGGCGTTGCGCTCCAGGGCGAAGTGGCATACCGGCAGAACCAGCCGCTGCAGTTTGACGATGTGGAGCTGCTCTTCTCCGCGCTCGGCCCGTTCGAGAACGGCATTGCGAACCTTCGCGGCACACCACTGCCTGCGTCATGCGTTGCCGGCGCGGGCGCCACGCTCTTCCGCTGCAACCAGCTCGGCGCGTTCGGGCTCAACCAGGAGATTCGCGGCTGGAGCCTGAAAGACACCTGGCAGGCGCAATTCACCGCCACCAAGACGTTCGCCAACATCATGCGAGCGTCGCAGATGGTGGTGGTGTTCGAGAGCGCGGTGACCTACATCCCCGGCTTCGAAGACAAATTCAGCGGCGGCCCCGCGGGACGCGGCCTGCGCTACAACGGCCCGGGCACCTCCGTGAGCGGCAACCCCGAGCTTGCGGGGCGCCACTTCGGCGAGGTGGAGCCGGCAGACCGCTTCCCGGATGCCACATCGTGGGGCTATCGTCTGGCCGGGCGCCTCGAATATCCGAATCTCGTCGGAGCCTGGAACATCATCCCGCGTTTCTCGTGGACGCATGACGTCGGCGGCACCTCGCCGGGCCCGGGCGGCAACTTCATCGAAGGGCGCTACGGCCTCACGCTCGGCGTGGCCGCGAACGTGCGCGCCATGTATGAGCTCGACGTCGCATGGACGACGTTTGGCGGCGCCGGCCGCTACAACGACCTCAACGACCGCGATTTCGCGTCGGCCAGTATGAA
Source organism: uncultured Gammaproteobacteria bacterium (assembly GCA_963837755.1). Classification (GTDB taxonomy): domain Bacteria; phylum Pseudomonadota; class Gammaproteobacteria; order Steroidobacterales; family Steroidobacteraceae; genus JADGHX01. Next base: position 1,441,514 of record CAWIOP010000001.1, read on the forward strand.
GGTCTCGTTCTGATGGCCACGAATCGGATGGGAGCGAACATGAACAAGGCAGCCTGGTTTGTGGCAATGGCCCCGGCTCTGGCGCTCGTTGGCGCCGCGCCCGCATGGGCCGCGTTGACGCCGCAGGAAGCCGCGAAGCTCGGCGCGGAGCTCACGCCGCTCGGCGCCGAGAAAGCGGGCAACGCGGACGGCACCATTCCCGAGTGGACGGGCGGCATCAAGTCCGCCGCGGACGCCGGCTTCGCGAACTATCGCACCGGCGACCATCACCCCGACCCGTTCGCGAACGACAAGCCGCTCTTCACCATCACGCCCGACAACATGGGCCAGTACGCCGCGAAGCTGACGGAGGGGCACAAGAAGCTCCTTCAGCTGTACAAGGGCACGTACAAGATGGTGGTGTACCCCACGCGGCGGAGCGCTGCATTCCCACAGCGCATCTACGATGCCACGAAGCGTGTGGCCACCACGGCGAACCTCGTGACGGGTGGCAATGGCGTGACGGGTGCGACGGAGGGCATCCCGTTTCCCATTCCGAAGCAGGGCGTGGAAGTGTTCTGGAACCACGTGCTGCGCTATCGAGCCGACACGGCCCAGCGCTCCATCGGGCAGGCGCCTGTCACCGCCGGCGGGGCTTACACGCTGGTGAAGTTCCGCGACGAGTTCCTGTTCCAGTACTCCGTGGCGGGCATGAGTGAGCAGACGCTCGATAACGTGATCGCGTTCTTCATCCAGGAAACCACTGCGCCCGCGCGGCTGGCCGGTGAGATTCTGCTGGTGCACGAGACGCTCGACCAGTCCAGGGAGAACCGCCGCGCGTGGGTCTACAACCCCGGCCAGCGCCGCGTGCGCCGGGCGCCGAACGTGGCCTTCGACAACCCCGGCACGAACGCAGACAACCTGCGCACCTCCGACCAGTACGACATCTACAACGGCAGCCCCCAGCGCTACGACTGGAAGCTCGTCGGCAAGAAAGAGATCTACGTCCCGTACAACTCGTACAAGCTTCACAGCAACACCGTGAAGTATGCAGACGTGCTGAAGAAGAACCACATCAACCAGGATCTCGCGCGCTACGAGCTGCACCGCGTGTGGGTGGTCGACTCCACGCTGAAGGCCGGCACGAGCCACCTCTACAGCCGCCGCACACTCTATGTGGATGAAGACTCCTGGCAGATTCTCGCAGTGGACTGCTACGATCGCCGCGGGCAGCTCTATCGGGTGCAGGAAGGCCACGTCATCAACTACTACGAGCTGCCGAACCTGTGGACCACGCTCGAGCTGGTGATGGATCTTTCGAACGGGCGTTACCTCGCGCTCGGCCTGCAAAACGAAGAGCCGAAGTCTTATGACTTCACCATCAAGCGCTCGCCGGCGGACTACCAGCCCAACGCCCTGCAGCGGCGTGGAGTTCGCTGACCGCCAGCTCCGGGCCGATCACCGGCGTGTGAAGCGTTGTCTTCTCACGCTGGGCGCGGGGTGGGCTGCTGTTGTTGCGGCGTGCATGGCGTGCGCCGCCGGGGTAGACCCGGGCACGTTGCCGGCGGAGGCTGCGCCGCTCGCGCCTCACTCACTGCTTCTGGACATCGCACAGGCGGGCTCGCGGTTCGTTGCCGTGGGCGAGCGCGGGCACGTGCTCGTGAGCGACAACCACGGGCAGATGTGGGCGCAGGCGGCGAACGTGCCAACACAAGAGCTGCTTACCGCCGTGTGTTTCTCGGATGAGAAACGCGGCGTCGCCGTGGGGCACGACGAGATCGCACTGGTGACCACGGATGCCGGCAACTCGTGGCAGCGCACGCACTACGCGCCCGAGGCGCGGCAGCCTTTGCTCGACGTGCTATGCAATGGGTTGGATGTCATCGCTGTTGGCGCGTATGGCGTCTACTTCTCGAGCAGCGATCGCGGGTTGACCTGGACGGAGCGCAAGTTCGAAGCGCAACCGCTGCCCGCAAAGAAGAGCGTGGGCGCGAGTGCCGCGGGCCCGTCGCCTTCGTCAAAGGGCAATGGCGACGAATACGCGGACGACGAAATTGGTGGCGACTATCACCTGAACCGCATCGTCGGCGCGTCTGGCTCGCGCTTGTACATCGCGGCCGAAGCGGGCCACCTCTACCGCTCGGACGACGCGGGCAAGACGTGGTCGCAGTTGCCGTCGCCCTACGAAGGCTCGTTCTTCGGCATCCTGCCACTCAATGGCGAGTCGCTGCTCGCTTACGGCTTGCGGGGGCGCCTGTTCCGCTCCGACGACGGTGGGCTCAGCTGGCGGCGCGTTCCGGTGGGCACGGAGGCAATGCTGAATGACGCGGTCCGCTTGCCCAACGACGTTATCGCGGTCGTCGGGCTTTCCGGCACGGTGCTCGTGAGCCGCAATGGCGGCAATACTTTCGAGCTTCAACAGCAGCCAGATCGCAAAGGCCTCTCCGCGCTGCTCGGCGTGGGCATGAGTGAGCTCATCACAGTGGGCGAAGCGGGCGTGAAGGGCATTGCGATCGGGGCAGGCCGGTGAGCGAGCCGCAGGGCGGGCCGACGCCAGAAGAGGCCGCGTGGTACGCGAGCTCAGCGCTGCATGAGCAAGGTGGCGCGAACACGTTTGCGGGCCGCATGGAGCGCGTGATTTTCGGGCATCGCGCGCTCCTCATCGTTCTGTTCATGGTGCTCACTGCCGTGTTCACCTGGGTGGCGGTGAAAGGGCTGCGCATAGACGCATCCTTCACGAAGCAGCTGCCGTTGCAGCACGAATACATGAAGACCTATCTCGCGCCGGAGGTGGCGGAGTTTCGCGGCGCCAATCGCGTGCTCATCGGCCTGATTGCGCGCGACGGCAACATGTTCCAGCCGGAGTTCTTCGACGCGCTCAAGCGAGCCACGGACGAAGTGCTGGTGATGGACGGCATCGACCGCGGCCGCGTGCAGTCGCTCTACACGCCCAACGTGCGCTACCTCGAAGTGGTGGAGGATGGAATCGAAGCGGGCAACGTGATCCCCGCGGACTTCCAGCCCACGCCCGAGGGCCTCGCGCACGTGCGCGAGAACATTCTGAAGGCCGGCATCGTCGGGCGGCTGGTTGCGAACGATTTTTCGGGCGCGCTCGTCAGTGCCATCGTTCTGGAGGAAGACGCGCAGGGCAGAAGGGTAGACCCCATCCGGCTCGCGAATGAGCTCGAGGAGCGCGTTCGCCGGCGCATCGAAGGCACTGCCGTCGCCGTGCAGGCCGCCGGCGTGGCCAAGCCCGGCGTCGATGTGCAGCTCATCGGCTTCGCCAAGGTGATGGGTGACATCGCGGAGGGCGCGCTCTCCGTCATCGTCTTCGCCGTGATCACACTCGTGCTGACGCTTCTGGCGGTTTGGTACTACACCCAGTCGCTGCGGGTGGCGCTGATTCCGGTGATGTGCTCGGTGGTCGCCGTGGTGTGGCAGCTCGGCGTTCTGGTGCTGCTGGGCTACGGCATCGACCCGCTCGGCTTGCTCGTGCCGTTCCTGATCTTTGCCATCGGCGTGAGCCACGGCGTGCAGAAGATCAGCGCGGTGAAGGAGGCGGCGTTCTTCGGCGTGGGCAGCATGGAGGCCGCACGCCGCACGTTTCGACTGTTGTTGGTGCCGGCCGTGGTGGCGTTGCTGGCGGATCTCGTGGGGTTCATCACCATTCTGCTGATTCCGGTGCAGGTGATTCGCGAGATGGCGGTGACGGCGAGCCTGGGTGTGGCCATCGTCATCCTGACGGACCTCGTGCTGCTGCCCGTGCTCGTTTCATTCGTGGGGTTCGACGCCGGGTATCGTGCGCGCGTGGATCGGCGGCAACGCCAGCTCGGCGTGCTGTGGAAGAAACTTGCGCGGGTTACGGAGCGTGGGCCGTCGCTCATCATCATCGCCATCTCGGTATTGCTGGCGGTTTTCGGTGCCTGGAAAGGGCGCGAGACGCCGATTGGCGATACCCAGGCCGGCGTGCCGGAGTTGCGGGCGGATTCCCGCTACAACCTCGACACCGACATCATCACGTCCCGGTTCTCCATCGGCGTCGACATTCTCACGGTCATCGTGCAGACCACCGAGCCGGCGTGCGTGAGCTTCGACCTCATGACGGCCATCGACCGCTTCGCGTGGCGCATGCAGAACGTGGAGGGCGTGCAGGACGTGATCACGCTGCCGTTCATTGCGAAGACGGCCATTGCGGGCTGGAACGAGGGCAGCCTGAAGTGGCGGAACATTCCGCGCGAGCAGGCGCAGCTCACGCAGTCCACGCGGTATATCGAGACGAGCACAGGGCTGCTGAACGCGGACTGCAACGTGGTTCCGGTGATGCTGTTCCTCAAGGATCACCGCGCGGAGACGATTGAGCGGGCTGTTGCCGCAGTAAAGGAATGGCGGGACAAGAACCCCACGCCCGGCGCGGAATTCAGACTTGCGGCTGGCAATGTTGGCGTGATGGCGGCAACGAATGAGGAAGTGAAGGCGAAGGAGTTCCCGATCCTGGGCGGCGTGTTCCTGGCCGTGATCGTGATGTGCCTTCTGACGTTCCGATCCGTGCTGGGCACTGTCCTGGTGGTGTTGCCGCTGGCGCTCGTTTCAGTGCTGGTTTACGCCGTGATGGCGATTGTCGGCATCGGGCTGAAGATTTCGACGTTGCCCATGGTGGCGCTGGGTGCGGGCATCGGCGTGGACTACGGCATCTATCTGTTCAGCCGCATGCAGGCGTGCCTGAAGGAAGGGCTTTCGGTGCACGATGCGTATGAGCGCACGCTGCGCGTGACGGGGTCGAGCATCATCTTCACCGGCTTCACGCTTGCGATTGGAGTGGTGACGTGGGTGTTCTCGCCGCTGAAGTTTCAGGCGGATATCGGCGTGATGCTCACGTTCATGTTCCTGGTGAACATGCTGGCGGCGATCATCTTGCTGCCGGCGTTGGCGGCGTGGTTGGTGAGACGGAGTTCCTCGGTAAGACACTAGCGCATCCTCGAATCTCCAGGGCAATTCGTTCTTACTGCGTCGGGCGATGAGACAGAGCGGCCTGGATCACTATCTACGGGATCGCAGCAATGACGCGTCCTTCGTTTACGGCGGATTCAGCGCGGGAGCATGCGTGGCCGGCCCCACTCTCCGTGGCGTCGAACTGGTTCACAGAGACTCGCCTCACATCGAGCGTATGGTGGAGTACTACATCGAGAACAAGATTCCGTTCGTGGCCTTGCGCGACGGCGAGGTCCTGGTTACTTCCCGGTGCTCGCCGGTTATGCGCACCACAACCCGCGCGACGCGAACGACGCACAGATCGCTTACTTTCGAATCACCTCAACGGCAGAAACACATCCGTGGTGGCCTCATGCTCCGCGGCCTCCGGGAAGAAGCGGACACGCTGGAGATACAGGGGGAAGTCTCGCAACTCTTCTCCGCTTTGTGGCAGCCATTGTGAATACAGAAAATGCACCGCGTCCCCGAGACGTTCGTCGGAGCCGATATGGCGAAGCACGGCACATCGCCCACCCGGTATGACTTTCTCCACAACGCCGAACGAGTTTTCCGGCACGCCGTGCTCCGTCGATGCGCACAGATCGTAATGACAGTCGCCTTCATCGGTTCCGGCGGGGTGGTGATAGACGACGTTGAACGTCGCGCTCGCTTTGGGCGGCAAATTGTTCTGCCTGCGCCAGGCGATGAACTTGCGGATGCAGTCTCCGATCAGCTTCGGGTCGCCGCGATACTCCAGTGCCGCGACTCTCGTTTCCCTGAAGGCGATTATCCTGACCTGGTCCGTTTGGTATTCCGCCTTCATTACCCGGCTTGTCAGTTCCTGCAGTGGCTGATAGATCGCGTGCCAAGAGCCCCACTGCGGCTGATTTCTGAACTCGGTCGGAGACTGGCCGATGTTCTTCCTGAAAGCGCGCGAAAAAGCCTCCGGGCCGCCGTAGCCATTTTCCAGGGCGATACCGACGATCGGGCTCTGGTCGCGATAGGCGAGTTGATATGACGCACGCTTCAGGCGTTTGAGCTGGACGTAGCGGTAGACGCTGACGCCGATGAGGTCCGAGAACTGCCGATGAAAATGGTACTTCGAGAACGCCGCAACGCTGCTCAGGCGCTCAACGCTGAGGTCGCCCGCGAGGTTGGCGTCGATATATTCAAGCACCATCCGGAGTCGATTGCGGTAGCGCTCTGTGCTGGTCGGGCTCAACGGTCGTCTTCCTGGCGCAAGGGATGCTACCAACTCACGCGTCGCGGCGCCTGACAGAAGTTGCGGGATTTGCGCGGTGGATCCTGCCCGAGCGGAAACCCGGCAAGATCTATCAGGCTTCCCGGATCGATACCCCCTAGTGTCGCGAGTGTCAACGCAATGGCAATGGCTTTGGCGGATTCAGCCGCCGCCGTGCGATGTTCTGACTCGAGGATCTCAAGTGGATTTCAACGTGGGCTGTCGATCTGCGAAAGTGAACGACGCGGCGCAGGGCGCTCGCATCCCGGTGCGATTTCTTTATCCGACACGGGTACCGGAGCGCATGGAACGTTTCGGTCCGTATGAGCTCAGCGTGGCCCTGAACGCGCCGGTGGAGGGCGGCCGAAACTCGTTGGTGGTCATCTCGCACGGCGGGAGTGGATCGTCGCTGACCTATCGCGATCTGGCCGCCTGCCTCGTGCGCGCGGGCTTCGTGGTCGCGCTTCCGGAACATCCAGGCAACTGTCGCCATGACAACAGCCTCGAAGGGACGGCGGAGAACCTGGAAAACCGGCCCCGCCATCTGCGGCTCGTCATCGATGCTGCGTTCGCCAACGACGCCATCGGTGCTCGACTCCTGCGGGACAGGGTCGCGCTCATCGGCCATTCCATGAGAGGGTATACGTCGCTTGCCCTGGCGGGTGGCCGCCCCACGACCGGGCCGTATGAAAAGGAGGGGCCAGGCCGGCCCGTTTCCGTTCTGCCCGATCGCAGAGTCCGCGCGCTGGTCCTGCTCGCACCGGCATGCGGATGGTTCTGGCCTCATGGCGCGCTGGCCGGCGTGGAAGCTCCGATTCTCCTGTTCACGGCGGAACGGGACGAGCTCGGACCCCACCTCCACACAGGCTTCATCGAGCTGGGTGTCCGCGACCCCGCACAAGTCGACCACCGCGTGATTCCAGGCGCCGGTCACTTCGCATTTCAGAGTCCGTTCCCGCCGACCATGACACGTCCGGACTTTCCGCCTTCGCAGGATCCAGAAGGCTTCGATCGCGCGGCGTTCCAGCCGGTCTTGCACGCCGGAATCCTGTCGTTCCTGCGGAGCGTGCTCTGACCTGACGTACGGTTGTGATCGCGGCGGCATTCCCGATGCACACGCGTAAATGGCAGATTGGTCGGCCGGTCCCGTGTGGATCTGATCGATGCCGCCTGGGCGCTCTGCTCCGCTGGCGAGTCGCTGGACGTTGAACGCTTGCGTCGGCTCGCCCGCAGATTTGCGGGGGCGCGTCGCCTCAGAATCCTTCGAACGCTCGTTGGGCTAGGCGACCACTACTGCCGCGCAGGCGAGCAGGAAGCCGCCGCCGATTGACATGGTTCGGGCGGACGCGCCCCTGCGGAAGCCAGCGAAAATCACATATGCCCACGTGCCGACGAAAACGAGCAGCACAGCGATGGGTAACCATAGCTTCATAGCGCAACCCTACTGTAGTTCATATCCATCAGACTGCGCGCACGGTCACAGGATCGAGCCCGACCTTTAGTGCGTGCGGCTCGACGTGCTCGACCGCCGGTACATGGCCCACAGTGCTTTCAGATAGCGGGCCATCCGATCGCGAGGAACAGTCTCGAAGCCAGCGATGTCCTCGAACAGGGTCAGAATGACATCGTTGAATTGGGTGCGCGCCAGGGTCGGCCCGAACTCATCGACCACAACGGCAGCGGGCCTTTCGATTTGCTCGTCAGTGAGCGCGTGCAGTGATGCGTTCTCGGATGAGTCCATACGATCCCACCTTCCCGAGAATTCGAGTCGGAGGGCAACGGCACTGACAATCGGAGCATGCATTCGCTCTATTCCGATCTGAAGCTCAAGACCGCACTGTGGGGATAGAGGGCGGGACCTGGGAACCCAAATCCTGATCGGCGAGCGCCTTGGACTCCTAATAATCCTGGCGCGACTTTCGATTATCCAGGAATCGATTGCAAAGATTCCAGGATCAATTACTATGCTGCCGGTCGTAACACTAGGATGGACAGATGAAGACACCAGTGAGCGCGGTGCGAGTTGATAAGCTGCGTGGCCTGAAGCAGTTCGAAAGTCTGCCAGTGTGCAATCTGGCTGCTCGCTCGTGGGCATCCACAATCACTCTGGAAGAGTTTGCTCAGATGGCCGATGTCGCCAACGAGGCTCGAGTGGGCGTCGACCTGAAAACACAGCGTGAACTGTTTCCAGGACATGCATTCAAGCTCGGGCGCTATTTGCTCAAGGCCCTCATCACCGCGGCTGCGAGACGAGCAGAAGCAAAGGACTCCAAAGTAGTGGCAGAAACAGTCAAAAGTCTGCGAGCTATCCGTCGCGACCTGGGGACGCAGCCGGCGTTTGCCCTTCAACCGTTTATTGTGTCGGTCCGGCCGCAGGATCACGCCCACTTGGAAGTCACCTCCGTCGGCGCCTTGCAGCTACTGACGATTGCAAGCAAGGCCAAATTTTGGGTGATCGATGGGCAGCATCGGCTGTGCGCCATTCGCGCGGTCTCAGACTTCCTGGATCTCGTGCAGAACCATGCCACCTATCAGCCGGTGCGCATCGGTGACGAGTTTGCGGAGCATTTGTATGGAGACCCGGAGAAGCCTCCGACGACTGCTGACCGCGAAGCGTGGCGTCTCGTTCAGTGGGAGTTTACTCAGTGCGACGTCGCAGCGAACGTGTTTACCGACCTCACAATCGAGCAGGAGCGGCAGCTATTCCACGATCTCAACAATCTGGGCAAGAGCGTCGAGGCGGGAACGGCATTCGATTTTGATCAGTCGAATCCAGTGAATGTGTGGATCAAATCCGAACTGATTCCTAAGCTGATTCGCAACAACAGGGTAGCTAATAAGGACCAGAAGAACTGGGAAGAGGACCAAGGACACTTCGTCCGCAAGGACCTCGTCGCTGTAAATGCGTTTCTGTTCCTCCGCAAGACATCGGTAAAGGGAGCTGAGCCGCGGCATGTCACGCCGGAGAGCTGCAAGATCGCCATGAGGTTTTGGGAGCAGGTGTTGGCAGTTCCCGGTATGGGGCAGCCCGGCGCGAAGAAGAAGGTGATCCTCGCTCAGCCGGTCGTCCAGAAGGCGTTGGCTTTGCTAGTTAATGAATTTGGTATGCCTCGGCATCGGAAAGCAGGAAAACCCAAGCCGCCTCGTGATCACGCGGTGGCCGAGCGCATCTTGGTTGCAATTCCGAAGATCGACTGGTCACACTCGAATTCATTGTGGAGTGTTTGGTCGTTGTCACGCGCTACGTCTGTAGCGCGCTTCCCCGGCATCGAGCCATATCTTCCCACTGACCCTGCAAAAGCGAAGGGTGAGTTCGCTACGTTCGATGAGAAACGCGTTAGATACGGTGTGAAACACAATGAAATCGCCCGTGCCCTGGCGGCATTAATGCGGTTCAAACTGAAGCTGCCGCCCAAATAACAACCATCCCACTCCCAATCTCCCGCTTGAACGCGGTTAGAGAGAGGCAGAGATCATATCGTGCGCGCCGCCTGGGTCGGCGCTGCGAGGAATCGAATGGTCCGCATCGTAGAGTTGCTACTGAATGCCGTCAGAGCACGAGCTTGCTACTCAACGCGGGTGTGGACTGCACTGTTCTTCCCGGTTCTGGTCGGCACCGTATCCGGGTTGTCAACGAGGCTGAAGGTTGAAGGCTTCTTAGTCAGCGTCGCCGTTGTCGTCGTTTACTCCACCGCTCACTTCGTGGAACGGAAGTATCTTCGGTGAGCGTTAGAGTATCGGCCGGTGTCTCGGGCATAGTTCTACGTGAGGCCTAGCGGAGAGCAGAACAATAGGCCGCGTGAAGGGGGAATTGAAACATGGATTTCGACAGATATCAGGAACTCAGTCTCCAAACGGATCAGCAATCAGGCAGTGGTAAGGGCAAGCCAAGTCTGTTGATTCCGCTCTTGGGTTTGGCTGGAGAAACGGGGACATTACTTGCCGAGTTCAAGAAGAAATTTCGTGACAGGCAGACCTACGACGCGTTCGACGATCGAGTAGAGGAAGAACTCGGAGACATTCTCTGGTACCTCACGAACATCGCGAGTCGATTGGGTCTCTCAATGTCGAAAATCGCCGTGCGAAATCTGCGGAAGACTCAAGAGAGATGGCCCATTGAGGGAGATACGACAAGCCGACGTATCTTCGACGCGGACTTTCCCGACGTTGAACGCCTGCCACGCAAGGCCCAGCTTCGGGTGTTTCAAGATCAAAATAACGTCGCACACATTGAGCTTGTCCCGGAGCGTTGCCTGCTCGGCGACAAGCTCACCGACAATGCCTACGACGACGATGGCTACAGATTTCATGACGTCCTGCATCTCGCCCATTGGGCAGTGCTCGGCTGGTCGCCCGTGATGCGAAAAATGTTGGGAGCGAAGCGACGGAGCAATGCAGAGATCGATGTAGTCGAAGATGGTGCGCGGGCATTGATAATCGAAGAATTGCTAGTCGCCTACGTGTACAGCAACGCGCGTCAGAATTCCCTGTACAAGGGGGTTCGTCATCTAGATTCAGAAATGCTAGCGACCATCAAGCGCCTTGTGCTCCACTTGGAGGTCAAGGAGCGGCCGGCACACGACTGGGAAGCGGCGATTCAGCAGGGGTATACGGCGTTCCGCTTTCTCAAAGACAAAGGCCAAGCGACGTTGTCAGTCGATATGGATCAACGGCAGCTGAGCGTTTCTCCGTGAACACCGAGCCAAAAGTGATTGTGGGCGATGACGTGGTCACGGTATGGAAGGAAGCGTTTCGCTATCTCGTAGCTGACGGCAATCGCTTCAACCTCGCTTTGCACGTAAGGCAACCGCTCGTTCGAAACTACGCGCAATTGACGCCGCTGGACCCGCATGCCGTCGACGCTAAGGGGCGACCGCTGTCCGATGTCGCAAACACGATATTTCCAGAACGCAGCCAAAGGTGGGACGCACCGGTCGATGAGTTTGTGGGACACTACAGTAGGGCCTATGAGCGGCTGTTGAGGAAGGGTTGGCGCTCTTGGGGTTGTTACTTTGTTCGGCTAACGGCGTTCGGTGACGACAAGGTTGATCAGCTTGGGCGGGTTGTGCAGGGTCTGAGCACATGGGGTCACGGCCACAAGGCTGCTTTCGTTGTGCATTTTTCATCGTCCGACTCGGATCGACCTAGGCCTCAGGGCGCCCCGTGCTTGCAGTACGTGCAGTTCTCGGTTTCCGCCGGCAGTGTGTTGTCGCTGACGGCAGTCTATCGATCTCACGACTACTTCTATAAGGCGCTCGGGAATCTCATTGGCCTTTCTCGTCTTCTAGAGTTCGTGGCGATGAAGACACAGCACGAGGTCGGCACGTTGACTTGTTTGTCCACGTATGCGTTTGTTCAGGCATCTGCCGGAAAGGTGAGTGAGTTGTTGAAAGCGGCTGATGGCTAGTTTCTCAAACACTAGGGACGTACGTTTCCGCCAACTCGTCGGAGAGGTTTCAGCGTGCACGCGATGTCCACGTATGTCCGAAAGCGCAAGGATGCTCGGCTATTCCGCCGGAAACCTTCACGCCGCATTGATGTTTGTTGGAGAGGCCCCGGGTCGACTTGGAGCGGATCAGACGCACATCCCATTTCACGGGGACGCGTCGGGCCAGAACTTTGAAGACCTGATCGACTTCGTCGGCATCAGTCGAGACGAAATCTACGTAACTAACGGTGTCTTGTGCAATCCAAAGGACGACCGTCGCAACAACGCGACTCCAGTTCCGTCCGAGATTGCGAATTGCAGTGGTTTTCTTCGGAGACAGATCGAACTAGTTGACCCGAAGATCATCGTAGCGCTCGGGGCTACCGCTCTGAGGGCATTGGCGAGTGTTGAGCCACACAACCTATCTCTGAAGGAACATGTGCGGACCGCGAATCCTTGGTTCGGCAGGGTCTTGATCCCGCTCTATCATCCCGGGCAACGTGCGATGATTCATCGGAGTCATGCGAATCAGCGCTCCGACTACCAGTTCGTCGCCGAGGCGCTGAAGACCCGCGGTGTAATGCGACGTCGTTCGCCTTCCGTTACTCGGGCGGACGTCCTCGCGGCTTGCAAGTTCATTCTAAAGCGTCGCGGAGAGGTTTCGTATTTCGAGCTGCATAAGCTCGCATACCTCGCGGAGTACGTGCACGTAAAGAGAACCGGACAGCGCCTGACCAGCGCATTCTTCATCCGTCAGAAGGACGGACCTTACTGCACGGATCTGAATATTCAGCGGCTGAAGAAGGCCGACAACGAGATCATCGTAAGCAAGCGCGGCGACCACCTCATGATTCGCCTCAGCCAAATATCTGAACCGAACTTGTTCGGTGACGGTCCGGCGGTAAGCGAGCAGGTGCAGCGGACGTTGGACGAGGTGATTGATCGATATCGCTATCCAACTGACGGTGATCTAAAGCGAGCCGTGTACCTAACCGCACCCATGCGAATGATGTTGCGGAGAGAAAAGGCCCAGGGAACGAACCTGTACAACGCACCGATAGATTTTCTCGCCACGTAGGCTCAAAACTGAGGTCTACCGGTGGAATGCTCGCAACGTCTACCAGAACTCTACCGATTCGCCAGCAGCGCTGATGTAACCGCGCAATCTCCGTGTGATATTCCCTTACGCAGGGGACTATCACCAGCAATATCTTGCGAAGAATCCTGCGGGGCGGCTTTGGGGATGTGGTGCTGCTTATTCCTCGCCAGATTGGAAGACCCTGACTGCATCCCGCTGATTTGTGCGAGCTCTCGACCGGCGTCGACGTCGACCGTTACTCTACCGGTGGCTCAGACGAAGGAAAGTACGAGACCCTGTTCAAAACACAAGAGGTCATCGGCATGCGCGCCTGGGACGGCAACAAGTGCATCGGCCAACTGCATTGCTATCGCCTGATCCTGCCGGATGGGTCCTCCGACCACTGGCCAGCGCGGACCCGCACTTCCTATGTCGCCGATGTACTCAAGGGCTCCCTCGGGATTGCCGGCCCCGTCGTGGACAACCTGCCAGAAGCCTGGTTTCTCAGACGCAGCCCTGGACGTCGTCGATGATCTTCCCGACTGGGCCAAGGGCAATGCACCGCCCCAGAGGTAATCGATGCGGTCGCGGCGGGTTTGGCCGCACGGCGACCCAGACGAACTTTCCACAGCAGGCTGATGGTTTTTGGAATGAGGCATGCCTGTCGATAGTCGTGCGATCGCCGCCGTCCACTGGCCATTGCGGCGTTCGCGAGCGTGCAACCGGCCGTCGCGCATCGTCAGTCAGACTGCGCGAGGCCGGCCGGCTGGTGTGCCTTCATATCCTCAGCGATCGACTGACTCCTTCTGAGCCGAGGCGACTGCCGTGCGCACCTGGACCATCGCGCCATCCGTCGCCCTCTTCACGCAGTCTGCGTCTTTGATCAGTGGATAGAGCGAATCGAGCTGCTTGCAGGCGTCCTTCGCCGTCTCACTGACACGCTTTTCCAGCTCTGTCGCTCCCGCCACGGTCTTGATGTCGAGGTCCGCGAAATTCACGCGGCGGGTGAGCGTGATGACCTCGATCGGCGCTCCTGTTGCGGACGCCCGCCCAACAACAACTTTCGTCGGACGCTCTGCCTGAATGATCACTTCGGGACAGGCCTGTCCCAACGTTTTCAGAAGAGAATCAACTGTTTGCCGTCTTGAGCTGATTCCGGAGCCGCCGGAATACGCGAAAGTGCTATATCCAACGGGGTTTTCTCGAACAGGTTGAGGCTCAAAATCTGTAGCACTTCGTACAGGCTGCGAGAAAGATTGAGGCGCTTTTTGATGATGGCGACGAGCACGTAGACCGACACGGCGATCCAAATTTGCGATTTGACTGCGTTTTCCGAGGTTCCGAAGAATGCCTTTACTCGCAGATGCATTTTGATCCAACGAAAAAAGAGTTCCACCTGCCATCTGGCCTTGTAGAGAGCACAGATACTCAGGGCAGGCAGCGCGGTGTTGTTGCTGATGAACAGCAAGCGTTTGCCGGTCTCGGGATCCTTGTAACGGATGCCGCGAAACGTTTCCGGGTAATCCTTGGCGGACTGGTATCCCTGCAGCACGAGCGTCTGATCGAAAATCACACCCGTGGATCGATCCGTGGGATGGGAATAGCGACGCTGTGCGTCCATGTTGCGCTTCGCTCGCGTCACAAAGAAACTTCCCGCCTGATGCAACCGATACAAGCGTTGGAAGTCGATGTAGCCGCGGTCCATGACGTAGAAAGCACCGGCTTCCGGAATCAATTGATCGAGGATGTTGACGTCGTGCAGCTTGCCGTCGCTGATATGGATAAAGCTCGGAATATTGCCGCGCAAATCGAGCAACGTATGCATCTTCACCGCCGCCTTGGTGGTTCGAAACGGCGCCCACGGAAACAGCGAAAGGGACAAGTCGATCGTTGTGGAGTCCAAGGCGTACGCCGTATTGGCCAGATCGACGCCAAAGGGTTCGTTGATATACAGCTTGCGGGCGATGCCGATCAGGCGCTGCGCGAAGTCGGCGTAGATCCGCCAGTCGCGTGTGGCGTTTGCATTGGCCAGCGTGTTGCGCGAGACCTGTCCCCGGATACCCATGTGGTAGAGCTTCTCCGTCTGCGAGCGCAAACAGGCCTCGATGTCCCGCAGGCTCTCGCGAAACGTGAGTTGCGCAAACGCCATGCACAGGAATTGATCCTGACACGTGAAGCTCTGGATCTTGTGGTTGCCACGGTAGCGCGCCACGCATCGCCCCAGAGTCTTCTCCGGAAGGTGTTCCATCAGTTGCGCGAATATCAATTTCCCAGAGTGCATCAGATACCCCGATTGGTTGGTTCGGGGCCACCATCGCATCGCATGCCGTTGAAATCGAGGACAGCGTCATATGCGTGTTTTTGCTAATTCCCTCCGGGACTTATCCATTTTTCAAAGTTCAACGTTGGGACAGGCCTGACTTCGGGACTCATCTGAGCGAGTGCATGGCTGCTCGCGGCCACGATGCCAACCGCAAGAAGCGTCATCCTCACTCCGAACCGTACGGAGGGTTGTCTGTTCATCGGGATTCCTCCTGGGCAAAGGTTGCTGACGGAGGTACGCTAGCGCGCGCGCCGACATGGCCGCATGTGCAGTTGGCGGAAGGGATCGTCGTACTACTACCTAAAGAGGATGCGAAGGAGAGCGTAAGCGACCTCCAGACGTTGCCGGCGCGCCGGAAATGGGCCACTGAACGATGGCAAGCCCGCGCAGCTCAAGTTGGGTGCTTTAGCTGGTCGACCCGTGCGAAAACCGCTATCCCGCAAACAGGACCGAGTCTCGTCCAACTCTGCGGCACGCGGCACAACGACCACTGACCCCTCTCGCCCTCGAGTCAGCAGGGCACGGTAGACATTCTTGCGAATTGCGACCCAGTTTCGGGCGGAGCGCGAACCACCCGGAGCGGGTCCGCTGCCGGAGCCGTGTTGTCCACGTCAAATTTCGGCAGGAGCCTATCCTGCGATGAAGCGATCAGACCGTAACGGGCCCGCGGTGCTTTGCCAAAGCGATTGCGCAAAAAAGTCTTGGCGGCTTCCAGGTGTCGCGTTACGCAGAGTTCAAAGCCGCTCGCATCCAGCTTCTGCGCCAATGTGCGCGAGTGAGTTGGTTTTGTATCGCCCAGCAGCTCGTCGATAAAGGGGAGCACGTCTGGGGCGAAGCGAAAGCGCTGTGTTGTGCCGGGTGCCTCAACCGTTTCTCGCGACAGCGGCACACCGGCTGCTTCCCCGACGTGGATGTCTTGGTTTGAGTTCCTACCCGGTGGTCTCTCAAGAAGGGACGCATCGGGTATGAGGGCAAAGGAACGAAGCGGTAGCCCGCTCTCATATTGCTGTAGCAGTTCATCGCAAAGGTATGCGATTGATGGGCATACAGGTCAGCGGAGCGATGCGCGCGATATCAATCTCTATCCTCAGTTTGAACGGAGCGTTCAGGCTGAAGCATCTGCGATGTCAAAGCACTACGAGCTGTTCTATTGCCTCGAGCAATCGATCCGCAAGCTGATTACGGAGACACTGCAAGATGCCGAGGGACCGGACTGGTGGAATAGCGGCAGGATTCCTCAGAAGATCCACCAGGACGTCGCGACACGGGTCCAAAGGGAGTTGGAAAGTGGAATGACACGGCGGTCCGAGCGGCTGGTCGATTACACAAACTTTGGCGAACTCTCGGTCATCATCACATCCAATTGGGCGCTATTCTCCACTGTCTTGAGTAACCAGCGAGCTGTCGAGAGAGTGATGAACAATCTCAATCTTCTGCGCGGACCAATTGCCCATTGTTGTCCGATATCCGATGATGAAATTGATCGGCTTGATCTAGCGGTAAAGGACTGGTTCCGAATGATAGGGTAGCTTTGCCGAGCGCCAACCTCGGCGGGTCTCTAAGGGGATACGGCAGACGTGTACCGCCGGAACGCTCGCAACGTCTACCAGAACTCTACCGATTCACCAGCAGCGCTGAGGTAACGCCGTGATCTCCTTGGCGGATTCCCCTTCGCAGCGGACTGTCACCAGCAATATCCAGCTAAGAATCCTGGGGGATACTGCGGGCTGTGAGGCTGTGGCGTCTCCATATTCCTCAGCACGCTAGAAGACCCCAATCGGATCTTGCTGATGCGCGTTAGCTTTGGACCAGCGCTGACGTCTACCGTTACTCTACCGGCGCGACGCCACAGGGCTGCGTCCGGACGTGATGCCCTACGAGTCCTACCGAGCGCAGGCCGGTCCGGAAGGTGAGCCCGGAATCAACGGCGGTATCGGTGCCGTCAGGGATGCTCCCATCGCTGGTGGCAATCCGGACAACTCAGTGCGTTCCCTCGATCGCCTGCTTTACAGCCAGGCGAAGCTCCTCCACGGCGCGAGTATTTCTGCGCTGCGCGGGCAGAGTATCGATGTGCTCCAGCGCGAGACCCAATGTCTGATTGGCCAGATCGCCTTGCCCGGCCGCCGCGAGAATGAGTCCCTTTCTGTAGAGCAGGAATGGCAGACGTTGATTCGTTGCCAGCATCCGCTCGACGCGTCGGAGCGCGTCTTCGTACCTTCCGGCCTCCTGCTCGATGGATAGCGCCCGTTCCTCGAGCGCCGTCAGCGGTCCGAGTCGCTTGATCGCGCGGTCGAGCACCTCTAGAGCGCGTTGGCTGCCGCCGGCATGGTAGGCCTCTGCGGCTTTCAGAAACTGGTCCGGAGCGGGTTCGGGCAGGATCGCCAGTGCAGTCTCGTAGGCCTCTGCAGAAGGTAGCGGTTGGTCGTCGGCCAGCAGGATGTCTCCCCGCAGCATCAGTCCGCGCCCCCGGGCCGCATCGTTCTGCGCTTTTTCGACGAATCGTTCCACGGAAAGCAGCGCGGCGGCGTGCTCACCCAGTGCCTGCTCGGCCTGCGCCAGGTAATAGAACGCCTCAAAGTGCTGGGGCGCGAGCTGCAGCGCCTTGGCGAGATCACTTCTGGCCTCGCTGGCGTGACTGTCATCCAGGTAGAGCCGCCCCCGCTTGATGAGCAGCTCGGCATCCCCGGGGTGTCGCGCGATGTGTTCGGACAAATGCTCGATGCGTCCGTGCACGTCGCCGTGTGCGTGGGCCAGCGGCGCGCCTGCGCACAGTACTGCGAGAATGAGCACCCTCATGCACATTGAAGTCTTCTCCGCCCCGCACGAAGGGACGGAGAAGACGGAGCCGGACCGAGTGATCATTGATACGTGACAGTGAGCTTCGGACGTTGGCCCTGCGTGCTGTACTCGGACGAACGCATTTGCAGCCCGTCGGTGCTTCCGGCGTCGATGATCATGATGCCGTTGTTCACCGACGAGCCGTTGACCCAACCCTGGACCAGCGCGATGCCGGCGCTGTTGAGCTGCACCACCTTGGATCCGGTCGAGGTCGCGCTCAGTGTTCCGACGAGCGCACCCTGGTTGTTGGGCGGATTCACGCCGTTCCACGTCGCGCTGCCTTCCGTCCAGCTCGTGTTCACCGCGTACAGGTTGTACGTGCCGGTGCTGCTATTGGACACCTGCACGGTGAGCGAGGCGGCTGTCACAGTCGAGGCTGCGGGAATCTGCGAGACGCTCCACTTCAGCAGTGCAACCAGCCGGCCATTCGTGCCGTCGCTTCCATCAGCAGTCAACGTGGCGTTTGTTCCGTAGTTGGTCGTGGCTTTGCCGCTGGCAACGTGCGCGTCCTGTGTGCCTGCATAAGCGTTCAAGCCGTCCTGGAGTTGAATCGTCTGCGGCGTTCCGCCAGGCGCGTGCAGCCCGGCATCCACGTTTGCGACGTTGGTGCCTGCGGTAACCGCGAACGTTGCCGTCTTCCCATCTGCTGGTGCGGCATCGCTATCGACCGCGTCATTGCCTCCCTGATTCTGCGGCGAGAAGACCCGAGTGTCGGGGGTGAACTGCACGTAGTAGTTGCCGGCCGCAGTGTTTGTGAACTGGTACGCGCCGTTTGCACCCGTAAACTGCGTGCCCACGAGCGAAGCCGCCGATGTATAGAGCCGTACTTCGACATTCTGAAGCATGGATTCGCCGGCCTCGCGGATGCCGTCCGCGTCGGCGTCCTGCCACACCACGCCGCTGACGTTGGAAGACTGCTGCCCGCCACCAGACTTGGTGATCGTGAAATAGTCGCGAACGGTACCGTTGTTGTTCAGGAACTTGGCGTCCAGCGTCAGTGCGTTGACGTCGAGTACCATTGAGCCCAGCTCGTTCAGCGAAACGAACATGGCCGGGTGATTGAGGGTGCCGCCCTCCGTCTTTCCCGAGCTGCCGGCAACGGCGTATACCGCGCCGGCGTGGGCAACACCAATGCCGGATTTAGTGTATGCACCGGTGCCGTCTGTACGGCCGCTGCCGGTCACTTTCACGTGCGTGGCGTCGCTGAAGGTGGACGACGTTCCGTAGTGCCCGTCGATGAACTTGGAGCGCTCGTAGGAGTGGCTGTGGCCGGTGAGCACCAGGTCGACGCCGTGACTCTCGAGAATCGGCAGCACGTTCTGCCGCATCTGGACGAGCTCGGTCTCCGTGTCGGAGTTGTGAGAGCCTTTCGAGTAGGGCGGATGGTGCCAGACTCCGATAATCCAGTCTGCGTTCGTAGACTGCAGGTCCGACTCCAGCCACGTCAGCATCGGGCTGCCGACAGCGCGACTCGTCTCGTAGGAGTCGAGCACGACGAAGTGAATGTTGCCGTAGTCGAAGGAGTAATACGCCTCGGTTCCGGAGGCGATGCCGCCAGCTTCAGCCTGTCGCGGGAATGTGAAGATGTCGTAGTACGGCCCGCTCTGGCTCGCCGAGTCGGCGCTCATCCCGTCATGGTTGCCCAGCGTGGCCCAAACGGCGGACTGGCGCAGCATCTGAGGATACATGTTGAACACCGCGCTTTGGTATTCCGCATCCGTGCCGCTGTTGTAAGCGTTGTCACCGAGCATCAGCCAGAGATTCGTGTGCGTGCTGCCGGTGAAATTGCGGTACGCGTTGTAGACGGCCGTGGCGCTGCTGTTCGCGGTGCCGGAGTCACCGATGACCCAGATACGGGTCGGTTGCTGAGTGCCGGCGATCGGCGAGGTCTGAAAGAAGGTCGTGCTGTCCCCGCCGCTGAGCGTTTCAGTGGTGCTGCCGATCGAGTAGTAATAACGGGTCGCGGCGGCAAGCCCGGTGGCGCGCACTTCGTGTTGCGTGGTGGACTGGGCGTTGTCGAAAACCAGATTCAGGTTGGCTGGATCGGTGCCCACGCGCACACGGCTGTTCGTGGCCGTATCGGTGCGCCAGCGTACCGTGACGGCATCAGCGGTTGCCACCTGCAGGTAAGGGCCGCGTGAAAGCGTTGCCGCCCACGAGAAAGCCGGGACCAGAAGAATCGCGGAAACAACAAACCCTGCGACGTGCAGACGTGAGCCAGCGCGCATAGACCTCCCTTGTAGTTGCAAGCGCCCGTCGTATCGACGGGCGGTGATGCACGCTGCCGGAAGGTTGTTGCCGTATTGTGACAAGTATGTTTACGGCCAACGGTCTGCTGTTCTATCGGACGGATCGCGGTACGTCGTCCGGAGAACGTCTACCGGAAGTCGACCGTTTCGCTGTCAGAAGGCCTGACGTCCGTTGCCGCATGAGGGGCAGGGCGACGTTCCCGCTCGGGAGCCGGCCTATCCTCTACCGGGGAGGGAGCCGGAGGATTCCATTCACCGCTCAACCGGTCTTGGTCTGATTCTTCACAACGCTCGTCGCCAGCGCAATCATCGAAGCAATGTCGCTGAGGTTCGCCGGAACGATGAGCGTGCTCGATGCCTCATCGGCCAGGTGGCCAAACTGCTTGACGTATTCTTCGGCCACGCGCAGCTGCATCGCTTCAATGCCGCCGCGGCCGCTCAACGCTTCGCCCACGCGCCGCAGGCCCTCCGCGGTTGCCGTGGCCACCGCGAGGATGGCTTCCGCCTCGCCTTCCGCCTGGTTGATCTTTGCGTCCCGCTCCACATCGCACGCGCCCAGCAGATTGAGCGCGCCCGGAGATCTGCTGCACGAAGCGTGCGGCGAACAGCATGCCCAACTCGTCGAGCCCCACATCGCTGCGACCTTCGGCCGACGCTTGCGCCAGCTCGCCCATTGCCACCAGTGCCGGTAACGGCGGCACCGCTCCAGAACGCCAGACACGACGGTCGCCACCGATGACATCAACCAATTCCGGCGTGAGCTGAAACGACAGGCATTCATCGTGCAGCCGTGGTGTTCGTGCGTACACAGAAACTCATCACCGGGGTACCCGACCATCACCGAGCCGGCCACCTCCGGCGGTCTGAAAAGCACCAATCGCCCGGACTGACGCACGGCCTCAAGAGCAGACGCATCGGCGGCAGGGAGGTAATCTCCGGCGTCGCCACCCAACGGAGACGCCCATGGACACACGACAACTCGGCCCCCGCGGCCCGCGGGTCTCCGCGCTCGGCCTCGGCTGCATGGGCATGAGCCAGGGCTACGGCGCGCCCGACGAGAAAGAGGGCTTCGCTACCATTCAACGTGCGCTTGACCTCGGCGTGACCTTCCTCGACACCGCGGACATCTACGGCCCGCACACCAATGAACGCCTGGTGGGCCGTGCCATCCGCGGTCGGCGCTCAGGTGTGGTGCTCGCCACCAAGTTCGGCTTCGTTGCGGACCAGGAGCTCGCGGCCACCCGCAAACTCGACGGTCGTCCGGAGTACGTGCATCGCGCCTGCGAAGCCAGCCTGCAACGGCTGGGCGTCGATACTATCGACCTGTATTACCTGCACCGCGTAGACCCCCAGGTGCCGATCGAGGACACCGTCGGTGCCATGGCCGAGCTTGTCCGCACGGGCAAGGTGCGCTTCCTCGGGCTCTCCGAAGTCGGCCCCGTTACGTTGCGACGAGCACACGCTGTGCATCCGATCACCGCGCTCCAGAGCGAGTACTCACTGTGGACTCGCGACCCCGAAGACAGCGGTGCGTTCGCCGTGTGCCAGGAGCTGGGCATCGGGCTGGTGCCGTTCAGCCCACTCGGCCGCGGCTTTCTCACGGGAGCCATTCGGTCGGCGGACGACTTCGACGAAGACGATCTGCGCCGGAAGAACCCTCGCTTCCAGGGTGAGAACTTTGCCCGCAACCTGCGCCTGGCGGATGAGCTCAAGCGCCTCGCGCAAGCTCGCGGCAGCACGCCCGCGCAACTCGCGTTGGCGTGGGTTCTGTCACGCGGTGACTATGTCGTGCCGATCCCCGGCACCAAAGACCGCAAACATCTGGAAGACAACCTCGGTGCCCTGCAGATCGCGATGAGCGCCGCCGAGCTCGCCGCCATCGACGCGATCTTTCCACCCGATGCCATCGCGGGCGCCCGCTATCGCGAGGCCGTGATGGCGATGACAGCGCCCTGACAGCGCTGCGGGACTGCGGAGAACGCCTACGCGAAGCAGGACGCAGGAACCTGGTCACTTCGGTTAATGCCGCGAAGCGTGGCTACCCTGCGGCCACCATTCGCATCGCGCGCATACCGTAACAACGCGTAGATCGCAGCGGCTTTGCACATGTCGCGGCCGTGGCGCCTTCGATATAGATAGATACGCGCGGGCCGCTCTTGCGAGGACCGCTGTACCAACTCGTTTCCGGGTGCATCGAGAAAACCGTCATGTCCGCGACAGAAGACCCCGCCACAGGTGAGCCGGGCGGGCAGCCCCCGTCCCCGCAAAACCGTGAACAAGCGGCAACGGCAGAGCACGTCGTGCCAGTGGAAGGCGTCAGCATCGATCAGGGTCGATTGCCAGAGCTGGCCCGCGCCTCTGTTCCGGCAGCGACGCACGATCGCTGGCCCAGTATTCGCCCCGCCGGGCCGCGCTCGCGCTGGCTGGCGATCGCCTTGATCGCCTTCGGCGTCGCCGCCGTGACCGGCGGCTGGTACTGGTTTCATGCCTCGAGAGCGCTCCCCGACGGCCTCATACAGGCGAACGGACGCATCGAGTCCGACACCGTCAACATCTCCAGCAAACTTGCGGGACGCATCCTCACCCTGGCCGCGCGCGAGGGTGACGTTGTAAAGGCGGGCGCTCCGCTCGCTCAGCTTGATGACCGCTCAGTGCGCGCCCGCTACGAGGAGGCGCAGGCGGCGCTTGCCACTGCCGCCGCCCGGGCGGAGGCCGCGCGCACCAACCTGGCGGTGATGCGAAAGGAAGTGCCCGTCGCGATTGAGATTGCCGAAGCAGGCGTGGCCTCCGCCGAAGCGGCGGAACGCCGTGCGCTCGGTGCCGAAGCGCAGGACCAGCGGGATGCCGAGCGCGCTCGCAGGCTCGTCGCTGACGGCTCCATGCCCGAGCAGTCAGCGGAGCAGGCGCAGCTGGTGTGGCAGTTGTCGCAGGACCAGCGCGTCGCCGCGCAGGCAAGCCGCACCCAGGCGCAACGGTCGCTCGACGATGCGCGCCTGGGCCCGCACCGCATTCGTGCGAAGGAAGCCGAGCTTAGGTCCCTTGAAGCGATGCGCCGTGAAGCCGAAGCGCGCGTTGCCGAAGCGCAAACCGCTGTGGACGACCTTCGCATCGCGAGCCCGATCGACGCGGTGGTCACCTCGCGTTTCGCCAATGTCGGCGAAGTGGTCAATGCCGGCATGCCGCTCATGGAGCTGGTCGACCTCGATCGGCTCTATCTGAAGGTGTACGTGCCGGAGAGGGAGATCGGCAAGGTTCGGCGTGGCCTTCCGGCGCGCATCTACTCAGATGCGTTTCCCGGAAAGCCTTTCGACGCGACGGTGCGCTATATCGCCTCGCGTGCGGAGTTCACGCCGAAGGAAGTGCAGACGCCTGACGAGCGCACCAAGCTCGTCTACGAAGTGCGTCTGTATCTCGACGCCAATCCGGATCACAAGCTGACACCCGGGTTGCCCGCGGATGCGGTCATCCGTTGGAACGAGAACGTGGCATGGGCCCCGCCGCGCTGGTAGATGACGCGGTCGTACGCGTCAGGGGTTTGTGCAAGCACTACCGCAAACGCACTGCCGTCGACGGTATCGACCTGGACGTGCGGCGTGGCGAGCTCTACGGGCTGATCGGTCCCGACGGCGCGGGCAAGTCGAGCCTGATGAAAGCGGTCGCCGGCGTTCTGGTGCACGACGCGGGGACGGTGGACGTCTTCGGCGTCACGCTCAACTCGGAGCGCACCGCCGAGCAGGTGAAAGGGCGCCTCGGCTTCATGCCACAGGGGCTCGGCCTCAATCTCTACCCGGAGCTGTCTGTCGAGGAGAACATCGACTACTTCGCGCAACTGCGGCTGGTTCCGAAGCTCGAGCTCGCGAAGCGCAAGAGCGCACTGCTGGCGATGACCCGGCTGGCGCGCTTTGCCGACCGGCCGATGAAGAACCTTTCGGGAGGCATGAAGCAGAAGCTCGGGCTCGTGTGCACGCTGATTCACGAGCCGGAGCTGGTCATCCTCGACGAGCCCACCACCGGCGTCGACCCGATCTCGCGACGCGATTTCTGGACCATTCTCGGAACTCTCCTGCGTGAGCGCGGCATCACCGCTCTGGTGTCGACGGCGTACCTGGATGAGGCGACGCAGTTCGATCGCCTCGCGCTCGTCTATGGCGGGCATGTGCTTGCGGAGGGCACGCCGCCGCAGCTTCTGGCGATGGTGCCGCCGGAAGCCGAGCCGGCGCGGGCGGGCGAGCCGGAGTTGGAGCGCGTGTTCATCTCGTTGCTCAAGCGCCGCGGCCTCGGGCCCGTTCATGACGCGCGGCCCGGCGACGATACGGAGCAGCCGACGCAGCATCACGACGGCGTCGCCGTTGAGGCGCGCGGGCTCACACGCAACTTTGGTGCCTTCCGCGCGGTGGATGCCCTGAGCTTCGACGTGCGTCACGGGGAGATCTTCGGCCTGCTCGGCGCCAACGGTGCAGGCAAGACGACCGTGATCAAGATGCTCACGGGCATCATCCGGCCCTCCAGCGGCACTGCACACGTTGCCGGTGTGGACATGCGGCGCGCGGGGCGGGACGTCCGGCGGCGCATCGGGTATGTATCACAGGCCTTCTCGCTCTATGCCGACCTCTCGGTCGCGGAGAACCTGTCGCTGTACGCAGGCGTGTACGGGCTCGCGGCAGGTGAGGCGCGACAGCGCATCGCATGGGCCCTCGACATGGGCCGCCTCGGCGGCCATGAGCACGATCTCGCCGGCGAGCTGCCGATGGGCTTGCGCCAGCGACTCGCACTGGGATGCGCGTTGCTGCACCACCCGCAGGTGTTGTTCCTCGACGAACCGACTTCGGGTGTCGACCCGCTTGGCAGGCGGCGATTCTGGGAGATCCTCCTCCACCTTGCCCGCCGTGAAGGCGTGGCGATCCTGATCACGACTCACTACATGAGCGAAGCGGAGCGCTGCGACCGTCTCGGGTTGATGCACGCCGGTCGTCTGGTCGATGCCGCCTCGCCAGCCGACATGAAGCGTGCGGTGGAAGCACAGGCCGGCCAGTTGCTCGAGCTCGACGCAGAGCGCCCCGCACTTGCGCTGGATCTGCTGCGCGCCGCCGGGTTCGCCGACGCAACGCTTCATGGCAGACGCGTGCATCTCTATTCCCGCGATCTGGAGCGTGACCGCGTGCGCGTGACCACTGCCCTCGGGCAGGCGCGGGTGCGGCTGAACGGGATTGCACCACTGCCTGTCTCCCTGGAAGACGTCTTCGTCTACCGTATCGCGTCGCTCGAGCGCGCCGAAGCTGAGGGCATGCGGGCATGAAGCCGCGTCGCGTGCTGGCGGTGGCTTACAAGGAATGGCGGGAGATCCTGCGCGATCGCGTCTACCTGCTGCTCGCCTTCCTGATGCCGGCGATGTTGATGGTGGTGTTCGGCTATGGCATGAGCCAGGACGTCGAGAACGTGGCGCTCGCGATCCTCGACGAGGACGGCACGGCGATGAGTCGCGATTACGCGCAGCGCTACATCGAATCGCGCCACTTCGCCTACAGCGGCCGCCTCAGCGCCGCGCGCGAGGCCGACCGCCTGCTCGCCGACGGCCGGGTCAAGGTGGTCGTGATCATCCCGCAGCACTTCGCGGAACGGCTGATGAGGGGGCAGGCAGCAAGCGTGCAGACGCTGATCGACGGTAGCTTCACCACGACTGCGCGTACGGTGCACAGCTACGTCGACGCAATCAATGCCGCCTTCGACGCAGGCCTCAAGGTGCGCTTTCTCAGCGCGCGGCTGGGCATTGCGCAGCCGCGCGCCGCGGTGCTGATCCAGCCGGTGCAGCTGCAGGTGCGTTATCTGTACAACCAGGAGGCCCGCTCCATCTGGGGCATCGCGCCGTCTCTCATGATGTTCACGCTGATGCTGGTGGTGCCGATGCTGACTTCCCTGTCGGTCGTGCGCGAGAAGGAGAGCGGCTCGATCTACAACGTCTACGTGTCCACGATTTCCCGCGGTGAGTTCATCATCGGCAAGCTCGTGCCCTCCGTGGCGATCTCGGCGGTGAACGCGCTCGTGCTGTGGCTGATCGCCACGCGCTACTTCGGCGCACCGTTCAAAGGCAGCCATGCATTTCTGGCCGTCGCGACGCTGCTTTTCATTGTCTGCGCGAGCGGCATCGGACTCATCACCTCGTTTCTCATGCGCTCTCAGCAGGCAGCGCTCATCGTCGTCACGATCCTCGGCACCCTGCTCTCCATGCAGTTCTCCGGAATCATGACGCCGGTGTCGTCGATGACCGGCGCCACCTACGTGATCGCGCGCGTCTCCCCGACCATGTACTACCAGAACGTGATCATGGGCACGTTCATGAAAGGCGTGGGGATGCGCGTGCTGTGGCCCGATCTGTTGTTCCTCGTTGTCTTCGGCGCCGTGGTGATGGCGGCGGCCTACGCGCTTTTCAGGAAACGGATTCGCTCATGAACGGCGTACGGCTGTGGACGCGGCAGGTTGCGGTGCTCGTCATCAAGGAGCTGAAACAACTCTGGCGCGATCGCGCGCTGTTCGGGTTCGTGGTCTATGTGTTCACGCTCAACATCGTGATCGCCGCCGGCGGAGCCTCTTTTGAGCTGAATCGTGTTCCCGTGATCGTTCACGACGCCGACCGCAGCCAGGCGGCGCGTGACCTCACCTACCGCTTCCAGCCGCCGTACTTCTCCCTGCGAGGCGAGGTCGGCAGCGCATCGCAGGCAATGGATATGCTGGACCGTGAGCAGGCGCGCGTGCTCATCGAGGTTCCGCATGGCTTCGCCGAAACGCTGCGCGAGGGCACGCAGCCGGCGACCGTGCAACTGCTGGTGGATGCCAGCCACGCGAACAGCGGCTACCTCGCGGCGAGTTACGCTGCCTCCATCTCAGGCGAGTTCGGTGCCGAGTGGTCGCGGCGCAGCCTCGCGCGGGCGGGCGTCGACCCGGACGGAATTCCGCGTATCGAGAGCCGGGTGCGGCTGTGGCACAACGAAGACCTGAACGAGCCCTGGTTCCACACCATCGCCGAGCTGACGACGATGATGACCGTGATGTGCATCCTTCTGCCGGCCGCTGCGCTCGTGCGCGAAAAAGAACGCGGCACCATCGAGCAGTTGCTGGTGTCACCGCTCTCCGCGTTGCAGGTGATGCTCGCCAAGGTGCTTGCGATGATGGTGGTGATGTTCGCCGGTGTGGCCGTGGCGTTCTTCGGCATCATGCAGCCGATCTACGACGTGCCGGCGAAAGGTAGCCTGGTGCTGCTGTTCGCTCTCACAGGGCTGTATGCGTTCACCAACGCCGGGCTCGGTCTTGCCGCGGCGACGTTCGCGCGCAATTCCGGGCAAACGGGCCTGCTCGTGATGCTGATCGTGATGCCCATCGTCACGCTCTCGGGGACGTGGACGCCGTTCGAGAGCATGCCCCGCTGGCTGCAACTCGCGATGACGCTCTCGCCGCTGCGACATTTCGTGGACATCATCTACAGCATCCTGCTGCGCGGAGCGGGATTGAGCGTGTTGTGGGACTCGGTGCTCGCCATGGCGGGCCTCGGCGCGGTTCTCTTCACCCTCGGCCTCATGAGGTTCCGCCGGCAGTTCGTTTGATCTCGGTGGTTTGTCGAATGAGGCAGCTACCTTGACATGCGCGTGATGTGAACGGCACATTGTTCGCCGCCATCGCAAAGAAAACACGGAGCGTTGTGCGAACACCCGGCCGCCGCGGCCTGAGGTCCAGGCAGTCGGCAGCCGGGTTCATCACTAATCTACTGACATCGACAGGGAGTCGAAGCCTATGAAAACAAGGACCGGAGTCCCGCGCGGGCTCCTGCAGATTTGTCTTGCCCTCGTGGCAACCACCATGGTCGCCGCGGCCTACGCCGAAAGTCCCCCTCAGCGAGTCATCGTGAAATATCGTGCCGCTCCAACGGCACGCGACACTACGACTTTAGCCTCACGCGCCATGGCCGATGCCGGCGGCCGTTTTGGCGTCTCGATGCGCACGGTTCGGCAGATGACGGGCGGCGCACACGTCGTTGCGGTGGATCGCCAGCTTTCGCGTGCCGATTTCGTGCAGCTCGTAGCGAACCTTGCGGCCAACCCTGACGTGGAATATGCGGAAGAGGACAAATTGCTGCAGGCGACGTTCACGCCGAACGACACCCACTACAGTCTGCAGTGGCACTACTACGAGGCAACTGCGGGCCTCAACCTCCCCTCAGCCTGGGACACCAGCACCGGCAGCGGAGTGACCGTCGCGGTGATCGACACGGGCTATCGCCCGCATGCCGATCTCGCCGCGAACATCGTCGGCGGATACGACTTCATCAGCGACACCTTCGTCTCGCGCGACGGCAATCTTCGTGACAGCGACGCGCAGGATCCGGGGATTGGACGCTGGCCAACGATTGCCAGGCGGGCTGGACGCCGACCGACTCGAGTTGGCACGGTACGCACGTGGCCGGCACTGTCGCCGCTCTCACCCACAACGCTTCCGGCGTCGCAGGTGTCGCGTTCAACGCGCGCGTGCTGCCGGTGCGCGTGCTCGGCCGCTGCGGCGGATTCACGTCCGACATTGCGGACGGCCTCGTATGGGCGTCTGGCGGCACTGTGTCTGGCGTGCCGGCCAACCCTAACCCGGCGAAGGTCGCCAATCTGTCCCTCGGCGGCACGGGCTCCTGCGGTACCACGATGCGAAACGCCATCACCTCGGCGCGCTCACGCGGCATGGTCGTCGTGGTCGCCGCCGGGAACTCAAACAGGAACGCAAGCAATACAACCCCCGCAAATTGCGCAGGCGTCGTCACTGTGGCCGCCGTCAACCGCAGTGGCGGTCGCGCTTTCTATTCCAACTTCGGATCCATCGTGGATGTGGCGGCACCCGGCGGCGCCATGAACGTGAACGCTGGAGATGGTGTGCTCTCGACGCTGAATCTCGGAACGACCACGCCGGGCGGCGACGCGTATGCCTATTACCAGGGCACCTCAATGGCGACCCCGCACGTTGCGGGCGTTGCTGCTCTGATGCTCGCGGTGAATGGTGCGCTCACGCCCACGCAGGTGGAATCGCGGCTAAAAAGCAGCACGCGAGCGTTTCCGGCCACGTGCAGTCAGTGCGGCACCGGCATCGTGGATGCCACCGCGGCCGTCGCGGCGGCGGCCGCGCCGTAGTCAGGAGTGAAATCGTGGCCCGGCGGTGCGGCCTGCGCGCCGCCGGGCCATGCGCGAGCGCGGCGTCAACCAGCGCGGCCCCTGAAGCCTTCCGCGCACCAGTATCAACTGGTTAACAATGTCTCATCTAGTTGATGAGATATAAGCTAGTTGATATTGTGCCGCCACGGTTGCCAGGAGCACTGAAATGACAGATGAAAAGAACGGGCTCGATCGCCGATCCTTCCTCGGCGGAGCGGTGGGGGCAGCGGCGGCGGCGGGAATAGGCGCCGCGAGCGTGATGTCCGGCGCGGCACAAGCGCAGGCACCCGCAGGCGGTCCGCCGCCCGGGGGCCCCGCGAACAACTTTGGCGGCGGCACCTTTTCTCCTCTGCGTGCCGAAGTGGATGTCAGGGACTGCGTCGTGGAAGGCAAGCTTCCGAGCGACCTGAGCGGCGGTTTCTACGCCACGGGCCCAGACCCGCAGTATCCGCAGCGCTCCGGCAACATCCTGTTCGACGGCGAAGGCCACGTGAGAATGTTCCGCATCAAGAACGGCCGCGTGGACTACCGCAGCCGTTTTGCGAGAACCGAACGCTATGTGGCGCAGGACAAGGCCCGAAGAGGCCTGATGCCCATGTATCGCAATCCCTCCATGGATGATCCGAGTGTGAAGGGCTTGAGCCGCAGCACGGCCAACACCCATGTGATCAATCACAAGAACATGATCCTGGCGCTGAAGGAGGACAGCCCGCCCACCGCGCTCGACCTGAACACCCTGGAGACCCTCGACCCGGTCTACACCTTCGGTGGCCAGTTGCCGCGCGACCAGCCGTTCACGGCCCATCCCAAGGTCTGTTCGAAGACCGGGAACATCGTCGCCTTCGGCTACGAGGCGAAGGGCTTTGGCAGCGATGTGGTCTCTGTCTTCGAGATCGACAAGCAGGGCAAGAAAGTCTGGGGTGCCGACATCAAGGTGCCCCATGTCGGCCTGATGCACGACTTCGCCGTGACCGAGAACCACATTGTCTTCTTCGTCATTCCGCTGGCCATCGACCACGAGCAGATGAAGCGCGGCGGCATTCACTGGTCCTGGGACAAGGACAAGAAGACCTATCTCGGCTACATGCGCCGTTATGGCGACGGCAAGGATCTCAAGTGGATCGAAGGGGCCACTCGCAGCGGCACGCACACGATGGGCTGCTTCGAGGACAAGGGCAAGATCTACTTCGACACGGAAGTGACCGCCGGCAGCCCGTTCCCGTTCATGCCGAACAAGGATGGGTCGCCCCCGAATCCGGCCGCGGCCGTGAGCTACATCCACCGTCTGTCCTTCAACGTGAACGGCAAGAACAAGGGCTACCTCATCGAGAAGATGTATCCCCTCATCGCGCCGTTGCCGAGGCAGGACGACCGCTACAACACCATGCCCTACCGCTACGGCTTCATGGGCTCCCCCGATCCGAACGAGCCTGATCGCATGAAGGCGGGGGCGTGCTACGCACGTGTCGACAACCAGACACGCACCTTCAAGCTGTGGAATGCGGGCACGAAGGTTTCCCTGGCCGAGCCCGTGTTCGCACCGAAGAGCGTGAATGCGAGAGAGGGCGAGGGCTACCTGATGGGCGTTGCCTATCATCTCGACCAGGGGCTGCGGTCCGACCTCGTGATCCTCGACGCGGAGCATCTGGAGGATGGGCCCATTGCCACCGTCAAGCTGCCCGTGCAGGCGTCGCCTCAGGTTCATGGCTGGTGGGTGCGCGAAGACCAATACCCGGCCTGATCGGCGACGAATCCACGGCAGAAGCGGGAAAGCGCTGACTTCGGTCGGCGCTTTCCCCTTTTTTTAGAAGGAGCGTAGCGCGGATGGTCGATGCCCAGTCTCTACGGAACATCGGTCTCCTGTTCCGTAGCATCAATTTCAATTTCCGTCAGGAGATGGACAAGGCGTTGCGCAAGGGCGGCGTCGGGCTGTCGTTCGGCGAGATCTCTCCGATGCTGGTGCTCATGCTCCATCCCGGCATCAATGGCGCGCAGCTGGCCCGGCACAGCATGGTCTCGGCGCAGGCGATGAATTCGGTTCTGCGCAAACTCGTCTCGAAGAAGTACATCGAGCGGCGGCCGCACCCCGACAGCCTCCGCGCCGACAGTTGGCATCTCACCGATAGAGGCGCCGGGTTGATGGATCGAGCCAAGAAGATCTTCGAGGCCGCCACCTCGCGCATGTTGTCGGGGCTCGATGCTCGGGAAGTGAAGAACCTGGAGAAATACCTGCGCACCTGCGCGGCCTCGCTCGAGAACACCGACGACGAATGATGCAGACCGCGCCGGCTCATCGGGCGGGAGCGCAGCGTGCAGGTCATCAGCCAGGCGCACGGCGCGGGCTGCGCGATTTTCAGCGCACGGCGCCAAACACCTTCTTGATGAGCGAGCTCGCCTGGCCCAGCGGGTCTTTGCGGATGGCGCGCTCCTCATCGGCGATGCGACTGAATAGACCGTCGAGCGCCTTCGCGGTGACGTAGTCGTTCAGGTTCGCGTCCTGCGCCGTGACGAGGCCGAGATTCGCCGCCTTGCCTGCATATCGATCGTAGAGCGAAGCGATCTGAAGCTTCGCGGTTTCGCGCGCGATGATGGGCTTGAATTTAGCGGTGAGCTGGTCGCTGGTGGCGCTGCGAAAGTATTGCGTGCCGGCATCTTCACCGCCGGTGAGAATCGCCTTGGCGCTCGGCAACCGTCATGCGTTGCAGGGCCTGCTTGAACACCGGCTTGGCATCCGCAACCGCCGCCTCCGCGGCGTGATTCATTGCCACCTTCAGGTTGTCGGCGTCCTTGCCCATTCCCATCATGCGCAGCGTCCGCTCGGCTTTCTGCAGCGCCGGCGGCAATGGAATGGAAACCTTCGGGTCGTTCAGGAACCCGTTGTTCGCGCCGAGCTGCGCCACGGCGGTGTCGATGCCTTGTGACAGCGCGGCACGCAGCCCGCCGGCAGCGTCTTTGGAAGTCAGCGTATCAAGCGTGGCGGGCGTGGCGGCCGTTGTCGAGCCCATGAAGAGCAACGACAGGCAGACGAGGAACAGCTGGCCGCGTAGATGGAGGAGATTGCGCGTCATGTCGAGTCTTCCGCGGATGTGGGCGAGCGATGCGTAGATGATAGTCCTTTGCGTCGGCGAAGCTCTACGCGTCAGCGCCCACCACGCTGACGTTCGGAAACCAGATGTCTTGCCAGCGCTCCGCCTTCTCACTGCCCGATAGCTTCTTTGGCGAGACAGATTGTTCCGCCCCGAAACTCGCGCGAGCATCGACCACCTTCGTGTTTACAGCAGCGTAAAGTCGCCCGTCGTTCCGGTAGAGAACGCCGACCAGTACCCCGCAGTTCCTGCAGAGAAGGAATTCGGCTTGCCCGCTTCCCTGGCGATACTTCCCGGTATCGCGCTCGTCTTTGATTCGAATGAGCAGTGAGCCTTGCGCATCGGATACATACGCAGCGCCGTGTTGCATGGCCTTCCGTGCAGATCCCGTGGGCAGCGTTTGACGTTTGCGACACTACCTTCGGGCCTTTCCTGGAGCAAGCGCGCTGGCGGTCTTCGCTAAGGGGAAATAGACTGCAGCCGTCATGTGTTCTGCCTTCAAGCGCTGTGCCTCGCTGTCGCAGGGCAAAGCCTTCAGCAGAGAAGCGCCACGTACACCTTCATGCGAGAGCCTTGTCGTGCGTAACTCCACTTCATCCAGTCTTCTTCGAGCGGTGCTGGTCTTCCTCGCTGTCGCGGCCGCCGCGTGGTACCTGGCGCCGCAGTTCCTCGCCCACATCGGCAAGGTCGAAGCGGCGCCGCGCCCGGTCGTTCCTCGCGGCGAGCTCACGGTCGAAGAGAAGAGCAACATCACCCTCTTCGAAGCTTCGAAGGCATCCGTGGTCTTCATCTCCACCACCGAGCAGGTCGTGGACTACTGGACGCGCAATGTCATGAGCGTGCCTCGCGGCACCGGCTCCGGGTTCATCTGGGACGAGGCCGGCCACGTGGTCACCAACCTGCACGTCATCGCTGGCGCCGCCAGCGCGAACGTGCGGCTTGCGGACGGGCGGGACTACACCGCGTCGCTCGTCGGCGCGAGCGCCGCGCACGACATCGCCCTGCTCAAAATCACCATCCTGGACAATCCGCCGGCGCCCATACCGGTGGGAACGAGCCACGACCTGCAGGTGGGGCAGAAGGTGTTTGCCATCGGCAATCCCTTCGGTCTCGACTGGACGCTCACCACGGGCATCGTTTCAGCGCTCGACCGCTCCCTCACGGGTGATGACGGCGTGGTCATTCAGCACCTCGTGCAGACCGATGCCGCGATCAATCCGGGCAACTCGGGCGGCCCACTGCTCGACAGCTCGGGGCGCTTCATCGGCATGAACACCGCTATCTACAGCCCATCGGGCGGTAGCGCCGGTGTCGGGTTTGCCGTGCCGGTGGACACCGTGAACCGCGTGGTGCCGCAGGTTATTTCAAGCGGGCACTACGCGCCGCCGAGCCTCGGTGTTGAAACAGATGATGTACTGAGCCGCATCATCGCGCGGCAGCTCGGAGTGGTGGGCGTGGCGGTGGTGCGCGTGCAGGCGGGTGGCGCCGGCGCTCGCGCAGGGCTACGTGGGGTGCGAGAAGGCGGGCGGGGCACGGTGATCCCGGGCGATGTCATCGTTGCGGTGAACGGAAAGAATGTCGACGGCCAGGCGCGGCTGCTGGCGTACCTCGACGACTACAAGCCCGGCACAGTAGTGGGTCTCACGGTGTGGCGCGAAGGAAAGCAGATTGAAGTGCCTGTTACCCTGCAGACGGGTGACGCGGAGGGTTGAGGTTCGATGCTCATCGCTCCAGCGGTGTTCGCGGGAATGCGATGGCACGTCCTCATTGTTTGCGGAAGCTCGGCCCGGCGGTGACGGGCATCTGCGCCGGCGACCAGAAGCCGGATGTCGAGTTGTTGCGTCGCCCGATGAAGCGCGTCTGGGTGCGCGAGCGCATCAGGCCACGGAGTTTGTGGCCATTGCAGACTTGTGACAGTCTGATCGCGTCGGGATGACTGACATCAGTCAACACTGACGTCAGCGTGGCTTCTCCACCAGAGTCCCTCCCTGTGAGTGGCACCCATCACACCTCGCCGGTTGTGAGCAGCGGTTCATCGACACGTCGAGGTCGCGTCAGCTGGCGCGCGGCAGGCGCAGTGCCCGCTGCAATATGGGCGACGGCAATGTTCTGCAGCTACATGCTGCTGAACGTGAGCACGCTCTGGCCTCACGTGGCGGTGTTGTGGCGCTCGTCAGCCGTCACTTTTGTCGCATTCTATTTCTTCCTGTATGCCGTCAGCGCAATCAGCTTCGGCGTGCTCTTGATGTCGCTGAAACATTATCTCCTGGTCGCCGCGCTTGCGCTGCTGGTCGTCATCGTCACGACGAACCATCTCGCGAGAGAAATGCTGGATCTGAAGGTGGTCAACGAGCAGAGTGCCGAATGGCTGCTGTCGGAGACGGGGGAAGCGGCAGACGCAGTCCGTGCTTTCTTTGCTCCGTTCGCTCGCAATCTCGCGTTCTCCGTGGCTTCGCTCGTGCCAGCCGTGTGCGTCGCCCGGCTCGCCAGGCGCAGATTCCGGGCACAGCTAAGACCCGTGCCGCTGTTTCTTGGGGCGCTGCTTGCTTACGGGCTCACCGGAGTGACGGTGCACCGCTATTTCAGACCCTACATACCCATCGAAAGCAATCTCGTCCTGTATGGCGCGGCGTTCGTCCTGAAGCCGAGCCCCGATGTTCCGCCCGTGGACATGAAGCCGGTACAACCGCCGGAAGTCGCCAAGATCATCCTGGTGGTCGACGAGAGCGTCACGTATGACGCCTACGTTACGCAGCTGCGTGGCAAATGGGCCCGCTGGAACGGCGTGGACTTCGGCGAAGCCGCCTCACTCGGCAATTGCTCTGGCTCGAGCAATAGCATGTTGCGCTGGGGGTTCCGCGCCACGCGCATGCTGGCCGGCGAGGATCCGCGTCTGGCGCCAACCGTCTGGTCCTATGCGCATGGGGCGGGGTACGAGACATTTCTGATCGATGGCCAGCGGGGCGGCTCTTACCAGAATTTCATGAGAGGCAAGGAAGCCGCTCTCATCGACCACCGCGTCGGTGTAAGCAACGGGTTCGACACCGACCGGCGGATCGCTGAGCTCCTGCACACGCTCATGCTCGAGCCGGGCAAGCGATTCGTCTACATCAACAAACGCGGCAGCCACTTTCCTTACACAAACGGCTACCCGGCCGACCGCTTCCCGAATGCGCGGACGCGCGAGCAGCAACACGCCGTCGCCGTGAGGTATTCCACGCAGGGTTTCCTGGATACGGCGCTGAGCAACGTGCCGCGTGGCGACATCCTCATCCTGTATACGTCGGACCACGGCCAACGATTCAGCGGGGGCTCGCCACACTGCAATCCCGTTCCCAGCTGGCAGGAATCCAGCGTGCCATTGCTCATGCTGACCGGGAATGAACCGCTGGCGCAGCGCGCCGCGGCAGCCGCAACCTTACTGAAAGATCGAGCCAGCCACGAGCAGATTTTTGCGACGCTGCTCGCTGCGATGGGCTACGACCTGCGGGCCGCCGAGGCGGAATATGGGTCATCGCTGCTGTCTGCCAGGGTCCCGCAGCGCTACTTCCATGTCCTGCCCAATCCCATTCCGACAGATCGGCACGGCACGACAGTCGACGAATTCAGCCATTTCCCGTATCGCACACCCTGACATGCGCGCGGTGGCTTCGGTGCTCAGTCGTCGATGACGAACGTCACCATCATGTTCACCTGGTACTCGCTGACCCGTCCATTCTCACAGCGCACACGCTGCTCTTTGATCCAGGCGCCGCGGATGTTCCTCAGCGTCTTGCCGGCCCGGGTGAGACCCTGTTGAACGGCATCGTCGAAGCTCTTTGCGGACGTGGCGCTGATCTCGCTGACTTTTGCGACTGACATGGTGCCTCCGGTTGCTCACGGCGCCGGTGACTCTGCTGCGAGGCCGACGCGCCAACGGAACATCGTGCGCCTCGTACTCTACTTTCACGATGATCGCGTGGCCACTGATACCCCCGTCGTGGCAATGGCGTCGCGCCGTGAAGCTCTGGCTTGCGCGCGGAAGTAACTGATTCCCGGCAGCATCAAGGGTGCCGCGCACTCTCAAAAGACCATGTTGATGGCGGCGACCGGCACGATGTTTGCGCTGGCATTGCGCCCGGCGGCGGTAAAGACGGTGCCGACGATCACGCCCATGCTGCTGCTCCAGTTGTACTCGACGGCCGGCGCCAGAGTGAACACTTCGCTCGAGCCGAAGTGTCTTTGAACACCGGTCGGTGGCGCGGTTGCGCCGGGTGCAGGCGAATCGAATCCACTCAGTGCCGTACTGGTGTCGTGCTGGTAGACGATGTCGAGGGCCAGCACCCAGCGTCGCGTCAGGCTGTATTCCCAGGCCGAGTCGACTACGAAGGTTCGGCCAGGTCTTGCGTGCCCGCGAAAACCGTCGTCCGTGCCGTAGACGCTGACGTCTTCGATGCTGACGGTGTCTGGGATCGCGTAGGAGACATTGAGCCGCGTGCGCATGATTCGCCCGTTCGGCATCCACAGAAAGTACTGCGAGTTGAGCGACAGCGTGGTGGTGTAGGCGCCGCTGCCTGTTCCGTCGCTCGGGCGCGCGCCGAGGCGGTCGTACTTACCGGTGGGCAATGTTTCTTGCAGGACGAGGGACACGGTGGGTGTGCGTGAGCCTTCGCGATACTGCGCGAGCCGGTATGTCCCCTGCACCGTGAAGTCGCCGAGACCCACGCCCGAGCTATCCGGCGCATCGCTGACGTCGTTGTATCCAAACCTCGGTATGACGCCGACCGTGAAATCGTCCACGAGCCCGTAAAGCACGTAAGTAAGTGACCCGTAGCCGTGTCTGCGCGTGCCGCTGTTTCTCGTGCCGTTGTTGTCGTAGCGCCCCCGGCTCATCACGTTGAACACGTAGGGCTCCACCAGCGTATGACCCTTCGGAAGAGTGCTTGCGCCGGCCGCGAGTATCGGGCCCGTCCACCATGCGTCCTCTCGGGACTGGCGGTACGTGTCAGGCGTGGAGGAATCTTCCGCTGCCGCAACGTTGGTGGTTGCTGTAATACCAACCCACATGCACGCGATGATGTGCGCAGCTCTGCGTTCTTTCATGTCGATACAGCATAGCCAACTGTTGGCTGCGCAAGTCACGCCCGGCCGGATTATTGCATCAGCCTGGCGCGCCGGCCGGACGCGCTACGAGCCCGTCGGCCGCGCCGATTTGTGAAATTGACCCGGGCATATGGCAGGCATCTGCTAAGTCGAATTTCCTGGAGAGACGTCGATGAAGCACTCAACCCAAAAGCGGGGCCCAACGGCAAAGCCTGCCGCGGGCTCCCGCACCAGGGATGTGTCGTCTTCCAGGCGCGCATCGATATTTCGGAATGGAAGCAACCAGGCCGTCCGGTTGCCACAGGAGCTGAAGTTCCCTGAGAACGTGAAGGAAGTGCGCATACGCAAGCAGGCTGACGGACTGCTTCTGTCGCCCGTGAGGCCCGACTGGGCATCGTTCTTCGCGCTCAACGTCCCCGTGCCCGACGATTTTCTCGAGGATCGTCACGATCTGCCGCCGCAGTCGCGTGACCCTCTATGACAGGGTTCATGCTGGATACGGACATATCCAGCTACATCATCAAACGTCGCCCTGCGAGCCTGGCTGCGAAGCTTCAAAAGCACGCAGACTCGCTGTGCGTGTCTGTGATGACGGCAGCGGAGCTTCGGTTTGGCGCGCAGAAGGCAGGCCGTCCGCAGCTTGCCGCTCTGGTAGAGGGTTACCTGGAGCGGCTCGCGATTCTCGACTGGACGGATAGCGTCACCACGCACTACGCGCGAATCCGCTGGGCGCTGGAACGTGCCGGCAAGCCGATTGGCAACATGGACCTGCTGATTGCCTCACATGCGCTCTCGCGGCGGCTGACGCTCGTCACGAACAACCTCAGGCGCTTTTCAAACGTGCCGGGATTGTCTGTACAGACATGGGCCTGACGGGCGTCCGCGCAACGCCCGGCCTGCTTGGTATCTGCGCGCTTCGGCGCGTATTCCGGGGCAGCTAGTGCTTGTCGAACACCATTATCGTGTCGAGGGTCTCACCTTCGGCCGTGGTGCCTTTGGAGTACACCGTCAGCACCTTCCCGTCCTTCGAGACCACGCGCGTCGTCACGATTGCGGCTTTGCCGTCCCGCTTCTGGGTGGACTCCGTGGTGTAAGCGTCGATGCGCTTCAGCGAGATGCGATCGCCGCCCAGGGAGCCGGTGATGGGATAATCCTTCCCGTCGTATCTCGCCTTGTATTGCACGAGCATCGCTTTGCCTTCGGCACTGATCCCTCTGGCAGTGAGCGTCTCGACGCCGTCGGCGATCTTGTAGATGCGCAGCTGGCCCTTCGGCCCCGGGCCCGGCCTGAATGTCGACTTTCCGCGATCGAGCTGCCAGCTGCCCATGAGCGGGTCGGCGGCATCGGCCGCGCCGGCGGTCATGGGCGCAGCCATCGCGAGCCCTGCCGCGAGAAAGACGATGCGTAACAGACGGGTTATCGCGCTTCCACTCATCTTCAGCCCCCTTTTTGGCCAGACGGTCCGGGCCGCAAGATGCCAGTGCCAGACTCACGGCCGCATGAGGACTCTACGCTAGCCCCTTTCGTAGTTCACGTCGCGGCAGTAGCGTGTCCACGCCAGGAAGGCCGCCAATACCCCAGGCACGTTGAATACGGCGCCCATCCGATGAACTACTCTAGGCGCAGACCGGAAGCGACGCCCGCACAGCTCATCCGCGTCGCAGGAGCATCGGCATGACTTACCTGGTCTTCGGCCTGCTGCTGTTTCTCGGCATACATTCCATTGCGATCGTCGCGCCGGGCTGGCGAGACCGAACCGCCGCGCGCATGGGCGAAGGCCCCTGGAAGGGGCTGTATTCCCTCATCTCCATCGCCGGATTCGTGTTGCTGATCTGGGGATATGGCCTCGCCCGCCAGCAGCCGGTGGTGTTGTACTCGCCGCCGGCCTGGACGCGCTATCTGGCCGCTTTGCTGATGCTGCCCGCGTTCCCGTTGCTGCTGGCAGCCTATCTGCCGGGGCGCATCAGGGCCGCTCTCAAACATCCGATGCTGGCAGCGGTGATGCTATGGGCGCTCGCGCATCTCGTTGCAAACGGTACGCTGGCAGATGCGCTGCTGTTCGGCGGCTTCCTGGTGTGGGCGGTCGCCGATCGCATGTCTTTCAAGCGCCGGCCGGTGCGCGCCATTCGCACGGCCCCGCCGTCGAGTTTGAATGACGTCATCGCAGTCGCCGCCGGGCTGGCCCTCTACATCGTGTTCGTGCTGTGGCTACACGCTCGATGGATCGGCGTGTCGCCGCTTCCAACGTAGCCAGCACGTGCGCCACAATCCGCCCTGGACCAACCGGCCGTGGGTCGTTACACCGCAAGGCCGTGCGGAAATGCTCGGGCAGGTGCTCGGGTGCAAGCAGTGCGATCCTGACACCAAGGGGCTCCTTCCAATGCCGTTCGCGAATCCGCAGTACCTCGTCGAGACGTCCTGGCTTCAGCAACACCTGGCGGACCCAGGCCTGCGCGTGCTTGATTGCACGGTGTATCTGCGCCCCATCGAAGGTGGTGTGCGCCCCGAAAGCGGGCGCGCCACGTGGGAGCAAGGGCATATCCCGGGCAGCGGGTTCGCAGATCTTCTCAGCGACCTATCCGACAGCAACACGCCATTGCCTGTGATGATGCCCCCGGCAGAGCAGTTTGCCGCTGCAATGTCCCGCTACGGGGTCGGCGATGAGCATCGCGTCGTTCTATATGACGCTGGTAACAATGCGTGGGCCGCTCGTGTCTGGTGGATGCTGAGGGCGTTCGGGTTCGAGCGGGCGTCGGTTCTCAACGGGGGCTGGCTCAAGTGGCACTCCGAGGGCCGGCCGGTTTCCATCGAGCCGTCGGCGTATCCATCCGCGCACTTCACGGCTCGGCCTGCGGCCGGGCGCATTGTCGGCAAGCATGAAGTGCATGCCGCCATGGGCGAGGCCGGCACCCGGCTCGTAAACGCGCTTTCGGAGGAGGAATTCGCTGGCACGGTGGCGCGTGTGGCACGGCCCGGGCATATACCGGGAAGCTCAAATGTGCCCGCGGGCTCGCTCATAGATCCGGCGACCAACGCTTATCTCGAACCTTCATTGCTCCAGCGTCGGTTCGAGCGGGCGGGCGCCATGAATCGAGCGCGCGTCATCACGTACTGCGGTGGCGGAATCGCAGCGTGCAGCGATGCCCTGGCACTGACACTGCTCGGTGTGGAGAACGTGGCGGTGTACGACGGGTCGATGGCCGAGTGGGCGGCAGACCCGCAAATGCCGCTCGAGACCGGGGCTTCCGCCACGTAACTCGAAGCGCACGCGCGCCCAGCGCACTTGTCGTGCTCGCCGTGACGCCTCACTCGCGCCGGAACGTCACGACCAGCACGTCACGATACGCGGGTCGCTGAGGGTCAATCGGCACAACTGGCGTCACGCCGTGATAAACGCGGCCGTCGTCGACGAACGCCGCATCGAACGGCTCTGTCAGCGTGAACCGCCCCAGCAGTCGCTCGGTGGTGTCATGAATTGACGTGACGCCTTCGGCGATGTTCTCGCGCGCAATGAGCATTACCAGCACCCAGTCCACGCCATCTCGATGCAGCCCCTCCGGCGTGGGCTGGCCCGGCTCGCCCACGCGCGCCTCGATGCGGAACTGATGGCACTCCACGTGCCAGGACGCGGGCCGCAGCGCCTGCGCAGTCAGCTCATGGAACAGCGAAAAGCACAATTTCAGGATCGAGCGCAGCGTGGCATGGCTCGCGATCTCGTCCTTGATGGGCTCGAACCAGCGTTCGATGCCGCCGTTCAGCGGGTTGTAGTCCCGGCTCTGGTAGTGCGGCTGATGGGGTTTGCGCACGACACCCTCGGCCGACACGGCAAATGCGCTGAAGCGCCGCCTGCGGTAGCGGCCGTTATCGGCCATGTAGGCATCGACGCCGAGGTCGTTCCAGCTGTTCGCGAAAGACTTCCAGTCGTGTGTCGCATCCGCGGGCAGCAACGCGCGCATCTGGTCGGCCGCTGCGCG
The DNA here is from genome assembly GCA_963837755.1 of uncultured Gammaproteobacteria bacterium. Classification (GTDB taxonomy): domain Bacteria; phylum Pseudomonadota; class Gammaproteobacteria; order Steroidobacterales; family Steroidobacteraceae; genus JADGHX01. The sequence continues at coordinate 1,482,938 of CAWIOP010000001.1, forward strand.
GGCGAAGCCGCTGTCGCGCATTTGTTTGACGATCGAGTCGCCAGTGGGGGCAGTAGTCATGGGTGGCCCGTATTCAACACGCTGGCTCCACTGCGGTCTATGGGCGCTGGTTCGAGAGGCATGGGCGGCGTAGGCTGCCTCGATCATGAGAAAGCCCATCGCCGCGGCGGGTGTGGACAGAATCCCGGCCATCCGGTCGCTCGGCCATTTCATCGACGGCGCGCCGGTCGGGGGCGCGTCGGAGCGCTGGGGTGACATATTCGACCCCTCCAACGGTGCGGTGGCCGCGCGCGTGGCGCTGGCCAGCGCCGACGAAACCCGCGCGGCAATCCGCGCAGCACGTGCAGCGTTGCCCGCGTGGGCGGATGTGGCCCCGCCGCAGCGCGCTCGCGTGTTGTCCCGGTTCAAGGCGCTGCTGGAGAAGCATGCGGATGAGCTGGCGAAGCTCATCACGCACGAGCATGGAAAGGTTCTGTCAGATGCGCGCGGCGAGGTCACACGCGGCATCGAAGTGGTCGAATTCGCCTGCGGCATTCCGCACTTGCTGAAGGGCGAGTTCTCGGATTCGGTGGGCAGCGGCGTCGACTCCTGGTCGCTGCGCCAGCCGGTCGGGGTCTGTGCGGGCATCACGCCGTTCAATTTTCCTGCGATGGTGCCGCTGTGGATGTTTCCCATTGCCATCGCATGCGGAAACACATTTGTGCTGAAGCCGTCGGAGAAAGACCCTGGCTGCCCGCTTCGGCTTGCGCAGTTGTTGACCGAGGCCGGTCTACCCGCGGGCGTGTTCAACGTAGTGAACGGTGACCGCGTCGCCGTGGATACGTTGCTGACAGACCCCGATGTCGCCGCGGTGAGCTTCGTTGGCTCGACTCCAGTTGCGGAGCACGTCTACAAGACGGCCTCCGCGCATGGCAAGCGCGTGCAGGCGCTTGGCGGCGCGAAGAATCACATGGTTGTCATGCCAGACGCGGACACCGGCCAGGCCGCACAAGCGCTAATGGGCGCCGCCTATGGCTCGGCCGGTGAGCGGTGCATGGCCATTTCCGTGGCGGTTGCCGTGGGTGACGCCGCTGACAGGCTGGTTCCTGCGCTGAAAGGGCTGATAGAGCGCCTCGAAGTGGGTGAAGGAACCCGCGAAGGCGTGGAGATGGGCCCGCTGGTGACGCGTGAGCATCTGGAGCGCGTGCAGGGCTATATCGACCTGGGAGTGAAGGAGGGTGCCAGGCTCGTTGCCGATGGCCGCGAGCAGGCGATTTCCGGGCATCCGGAGGGCTTCTATCTGGGCCCATGCCTGTTCGACCACGTGCGCCCCAGCATGCGCATCTACAAGGAAGAAATATTCGGCCCCGTGCTCGCCATCGTGCGCGTGCCGGATTTCGACCAGGCGCTGCAACTCGTGAACGCGCACGAGTATGGCAACGGCTCGGCCATCTTCACGCGCGACGGCGGCGTCGCCCGCCGCTTCTGCCACGCAGTGCAATCCGGCATGGTGGGCGTGAATGTGCCCATCCCCGTGCCCATGGCGTTCCACAGCTTTGGTGGCTGGAAGCGCTCGCTGTTCGGTGCCCTCCATGTTCACGGCCCCGACGGAGTGCGCTTCTACACGCGCCTCAAGACCATTACCGCCCGCTGGCCCACGGGCCAGTCACACGGCCCTGACTTTTTCATGCCGACAATGAAGTAGGCGCCTGCCGGCGCGGCCATGCGTTGCGCAGGCCGTCGACATGCTCAATCAGGCTTGGCGCAATCGTTGCCCATAGAGGGTCGAGCACGACGTCGATACCTTCGCGGCGGGCGAGTTTGGCGGCTGGTACGAAGTCGGAGTCGCCCGTGACGAGAACGATGCGATCGACCAGACGTTTGTAGGCGAGCGCCGCGATGTCGAGAGCCATCTTGATGTCCACGCCTTTTTGCTCCACGTCGTAGGTCACGTCGTTTGCCTGAAGCTCGCTCAACTGCAGCGATCCCTCGAGCAGTTTTCGAGTTGCTTCCGACCGGATTCGCCAGCGCCTTCGATCTGCAAGCTCGCCCAGGCGAAGAGCGACCTTTCGCATCTGGACGAGTTCGCCGAGCAGTTGGGTGCGGAATACATATGTGGCAGTCGTTGCGAAGTCGATGGACTGCCTCGTCACGGGGTTGTGTGCCTTCTTCCCGAGCGGCCTGCAGTCGTAGATGAATATCCTGTAAAGCTCTTCTCGCTGGCGATTCAGGTGGGCAAGAGCGATGTTCCGAATCTCCTTTGCGACTACCGCTGCTTCGGGCGCTGTGCTGCCGCACCGTCGAACGCGCGCATAACGAAACAAGAAGAAGCTCAGATCGATGAGCACGGCGACTCTGGTCATGCGAGCGTCCAAAAAAAAGCCCCCGGGGTTGGCGACCTCAAGATTGCGTTGGAGGGCGCGTACTGCCGGAGGCGGGACGAAAAAATGCTATTCGCACGGCGCGGGCTTGGCAAGCTTCATTTCTCGAATTCTTTACGGGCCGTTGCGTTACCTTAAATGCGCTATGTGTCGCGCATTTCTGTACGTTTGAAATCATTATTCCGCTCGAACTTTTGTGATGCTCATGGTCCCAACTCACAGTGATGCTGCGGCCTATCATTTCGGGAGCCGCGATTGCCGATCGGCTCGGCGTAAGGAAGTGAGGTAGAACGATGCGTTGTTTAAACCTGTGCGCAGTGACGGCAGCGGCTCTCGTCGCCAGCGGCTGCAGCCTGATGCAGCCTAGCTCGACCGGCACTCCAAAGGTCGAGCTCGTGGGCAGCACCTGGATCGCGGAGAACATCGACGGCGCCGGTGTCATCGACAACGCGCAATCGACCCTCGTGTTCGGCACGGACGGCCGTGTGTCAGGCCGCGGCGGCTGCAATCAGTACGGCGGCAGCGTCGCGCTCAACGGCGCATCGATGATCGTGGACCAGGTGTTCTCCACGAAGATGGCATGCCTCGCTCCGGCACTCATGGACCAGGAAACGCGCTTTCTCCAGGCGCTGCAAGCCACGCGCTCCTATCGAACGGAAGGCACGAAGCTCGTGCTGGTGGACGGCGCCGGGAAACCGCGGCTGCGCTTCACCCGCTGACCGCGAATCACCGGCCCTGAATCAGGCCGGCACGGGTTGCGCCGGCAGGAACGCCAGCCGCTTGGTCAACTGCGTGCGCACCAACCAGAAGCTCACCACCGCCTGGATGCACACCGTGGCGACCGAGAGAACCCAGAGCTGCTTGAGGTGAAAGCCCGGCTGCGTGGTCAGCCACACCGCGGGAATGGCAAACATGAGCAGGCGGCTCACGCCGCTCCACAGCGCCGGCCAGGTGTTGCCGAGAGCCTGGAACATGCCGGAGCAGGTAAAGATGAAACCGCTCGCCACGAAGTTCCACGAAATGATGCGCAGGAAGTCCGTGCCCACGGCGACCACGTTCGGGTCTGTCGTAAATGCCGCGATGAGCGTGCCCGGCGCGATGTGACACAGCAGCGTGATCACCACCATCAGGCCAATCTCCATCAGCGCCGCCACGCGAAACGTCTCGCGCACGCGGTCTGCCCGGCCCGCGCCGAAGTTCTGGCCCGCGATGGGCGCGGCGGAGAACGCCACCGCCATGGCGGGCAGAAAGATGGACTGCATCACGCGTGAGCCGATGCCATAGCCCGCCTGCGCCTCCGAGCCGAAACCGCGGATGAGCCAGTACATCAACCCCATCGTGAGGAACATCACGAAGAACTCGCCGCCCGCCGGCAGCCCGATGTTCAGGATGCGCTTCCAGTAAGCGAAGTTCGGCTGCCACTGCTCACGGTGGAACGACACATATTTCTCGAGCCGCAGGAAGTAGAACGAAAGCATGATCGTGCCCACGACGGCAGCGATGGTGCTCGCAAGCCCCGCGCCGGCAACACCGAGCGGCACGCCCGTTCCCCAGCCCGCAATCAGCACCGGCGCCAGCGCAACGTTCAGCAGCACCGAGAGCACCTGCACCGTCATCGTGGGCCGAACGATGCCGGTGCCGCGCAGGGCCGACATCATCGAAACCATCGCGAACTGAAGCGCGAGCCCCGGAAGGAACCAGTAAAGAAAGGTGACGCCGGCGCGCTGCATGCCTTCGTCGGTGCCCACCAGGCGCAGGTACGGCGCCGTGAGCAGATAGCCCGCGATGAGCACGAACACACCGCAGATGGCGGACAGCAGCAGCGACTGGTTGAAGACGAGATTCGCGTCCGCCCGATCCTTGCGGCCGGCCGCGTGCGCGATGAGCGCGATGGTGCCTACGCCCAGAATCTGCGTGATCGCGAGCACCACGAACGTGAGGTTGCCGGCGGCACCCACGCCCGCGATGGCCTGCGGCCCGAGGTGCGCGACGAAATACAGGTCGACGATGTAGTAGAGGGTCTGCCCCGCCATGCCGATGAGCATGACGGTGGCCATTTTCAGGATATGCCCCGTGACCGAGCCTTGAGTGAGATCCTTCATGAACCCGCGTCTTTCAGAGCGCCTTCGTAGCGGGCGCTGCTGAGTTGGAAAGCTGCCGTGGCGCTCAGCGGCCCTGAGCCTGGCGGGCTTCTAGTCTTCCCATCGTACCTTGCTGCGCAGAACTTTCGTGCGTCGTGCGCGGGTCTTGGTGTCCAGGCGCCGCTGCTTCGACGCGCGCGTTGGCTTCGTGGCCTTGCGGATCTTCGGCCGCACCAGGGCCCGGCGGATGAGGTCCGTCAGCCGCGCCAGCGCTTCGCGTCGGTTCTGTTCCTGCGTGCGGTGGTTGCGCGCGATGATCAGCAGGGCGCCATCGTCTGTCACCCGGCGGCCGGCCAGCGCCCGCAGTCGAAGCTTCACCGGTTCTTCCAGCGCGTGCGTCGAGGCGAGGTCGAAGCGCAGCTGCACCGCCGACGCCACCTTGTTCACGTTCTGCCCGCCCGGCCCCCCTGCGCGCACGAACGTCATCGACAGGTCCGCGTCGGGGATCGTGACTTCGGGCGTGATTTGCAGTGGCATGAGATTGAATGCGGTTGCCGGCTAGCCACGCCCGGCGTTGGCCTCGTCATCGGAGGGCGGGCTTCCCCCGAGCATGCCGGGCGAAGGCCGGTCCGCCCGCTCCAGCATGCGCAACTCGCGCTGCGCGACCGGGATCTTGATGCCGCGCTGCTTGAACACCTTCCAGATGGCGCGGTTCACGTCCGAGCGCACGTTGTTCACGCCGTTCATCGGGTCCGCGATCCAGAAGCGCACTTCGAGGCGCATGCCGTAGTCCTCGAAGCTCATGAGCCGGGTTACGGGCCCGGGGTCGCGCAGGATGCGCGGGTGGCCCGCCGTGGCGTCGAGCAGCGCCTGCAGCGCCCCTTCGGGGTCGTCGTCGTAGCTGATCATCACGGGCAGGCGCAGGCGCACCCGCTGGTCCGAATAGCTCCAGTTGATGACGGTGTTGGTGATGAAATTCTGGTTTGGCACCAGCGTCTCGACACCGTCGCGATCGCGCACGACGACATAGCGCCCGCGCAGCTCCTGCACCCAGCCAAAGTTCTCGGTGCTGGTGCCTGTGTGGCCGGTGAAGCTGATGACATCCCCGGGCTTGATGGATTTATCCATGAGCAGCACGAAGCCGCTCACGAAATTGCTGGCGATGGCCTGCAGGCCGAAACCGATGGCGAGGCCGATGGCGCCGGTGAGCACGTTGAGCGTGGTCACATCCACGCCCGCGGCGTTGATGCCGAGCAGGATGCCGACGCCGACGAGGAAGAAATAGGAGAACTTGGAGATGCCGATGCGCGTGGAGACGGCGAGCGCCTCCACTTTCATGATCCGGCGCTCGATGGTGCGCGCGATCAGCGAGGTGATCACCATGAACGCCGAAACCACCACGACGCTCTTGACCAGCGCCCAGAGACTGAACTGCGTCTTGCCGGGGATGAGGTCGATCCTGTCGAGCGTGGTCTCGGCAAAGTCGAACCAGCCCAGCAGCTCGAAGCCCACGAGCAGCCAGATGAGGAAGGTGAGACGGTTCTCCCAGCCGCTGATCCAGCTGGTTCCGCCCAGCGACAGCCGCAGCAGGTAGACGCCGAAGCGCACGATGATGAGCGCCACCGTGAGCTGAAGGGCCGTGTCCACCACGGCCGTGTGCATGCCGGCCCAGTTGAGCGTGGCGCGCACCAGTGCCACCACCACCAGCGCCAGGAAGAACGGCGCCACCTGCACCGCGCCTTCCAGCACTTTCGCCCCGGTGGATGCTTCTGCGCCCGGTGGCGCATGCCGCTTGTGCCACTTGCGCACGACATGCGCACCGGCAATCGCGATCAGGCTCGCGATGACGATGGCGATGACTTCCGCCAGGACCTCGGGCGATGCAACCGTGACGAAAAAGCTTTTGAGGGCGCTGTCGGCGCTATCCATGGGATCCGTTGCGGGCGGGTCGGCGCGGCTCTGCCACGAGCCGCGTCAGGCGTTCAGGTCCGGGATGAGCTGGCTCTCGAGGCGCGTGATCTGGTCCTTCAGCATCAGCTTGCGTTTCTTCAGGCGCTTCATCTGCAGCTCATCGGTGTTGATGTCCATCGACAGGCGCATGATGACCTCATCGAGATCCCGATGCTCGATGCGAAGGTTGCGCAGCTTCTCGAAGTTGCGGAACAGCTCGCGGTCGACGTTGTCTTCAATTTCCGCCATGACGCAAGTGGGGACTCGCGGTCTCTCCCAGGTGACTTCAGGGCCAGCTTGGCTGGCGCATGCGACCGCCCTTTTCTCAGGCGGGGCCGTAGCTTAGCGAACCGGGTGGGTCGGCGCCACGGGCCGCTATGATACGCGCCCATGAGCTGCATCCCGATGCTCAATTCAATGACTGAGGCGGCATGACCGATCAGACCCTGTCGTCCACTGGACCCAATGCGCCCCGCCCCGACTGGGACCGCATCGACACCGTGCTGCTCGATCTCGATGGCACGCTGCTCGATCTGGCCTTCGACACCTATTTCTGGTGGCATCACATCCCCACCGTGTATGGCGCGTCGCGGTCGCTGGGCACCGACCAGGCGCGGGAGCAGCTCAAGCCTCGATTCAAGGCCCGCGAAGGCACGCTCGACTGGTACTGCGTGCATTACTGGAGCCGCGAGCTGGGCCTCGATGTGCCCGCGCTCAAGCGGGCCGCCGGCGAGCGCATTGGCTGGCTGCCGGGGGCGGAGGACTTCCTCAAGCGCCTGCGCGCGCGCGGCAAGCGAGTGGTGCTCATGACCAACGCGCACCCGGAAGCGTTGCGGATCAAGGATGAGCGCACCGGCGTCACGCGCTACTTCGATGCCGTCCACAGCTCCCACTCCTTCGGCGCGCCAAAGGAGAACCCGCGGTTCTGGGAGGCCGTGCAGGCCGTCGAGCGGTTCGACCGGGCCCGGTCGATGTTCGTGGATGACAGCCTGCCCGTGCTGCGCGCGGCGCGCGGGGCCGGCATTCGCTGGATCTACGCGGTGCGCCGGCCAGACAGCTCAGGCGCGCCGCGAGCTCACGAGGAATTTCCGGCCACGGATGCCGTTGCCGACCTGGGCTGACGGCAGCGCTCGCCAGCGCCGCGGCCGGCACTTCGCGCTGACGGTTGGCTGAGCCACTCCGCCAGCGCGCCATCAGCGTCGTGGGCCGTGCTGTCGCGAGCCCTGGCTGGACCCGGAACCTTGCCGGCCACCCCCACTGCTGCCGCCCCGGCGTGGGGGCGGACGACGCCCACCGCCGCCGCCGCCGCGAGGGCGGCCGCCCGGCCGGTGCGCGTGCTCGATGTGTGCCCCGGCCTTTACATCGGTGGCCAGCAGCTCTTTCCCGATGGGTGCGGAGGGCACCTTGTGGCCGATGTATTCCTCGATCTCCGGCAGCGACACCGCGTATTCCTCGCAGGCGAAGCTGATTGCGTCGCCTTCCGCGCCGGCGCGCGCGGTGCGGCCGATGCGGTGCACGTAGTCCGGGGCGTCTTGCGGCAGGTCGTAGTTGAAGACGTGGCTCACGTCCGGAATGTGAAGGCCGCGTGACGCTACGTCTGTGCCGATGAGCACTGCGAGGTCGCCGTTGTGGAAGTCCCTCAGGAAACGCAGCCGTTTCGCCTGCGGCACGTCGCCCGACAGCGCCTGGGCGTGGAAGCCATTGGCGTTGAGGGCGGATTCCAGCCGCTCCGCGGCGCGCTTGGTGTTCACGAACACCATGGTGCGGCGGGCCTCGAACTGGCGCAGCAGGCCGATGAGCAACGGCAGCTTCTCTTCCATCGACGGGTAGTACATGAGCTGCCGCACACGATCGACCGTCATCTTGTCGGGCTCGATGCGCACGAGCTCCGGGTTGTTCATGTGCTCGTATGCGAGCTCGAGCACGCGATGCGACAGCGTCGCGGAGAACATCATGGACAGGCGCTGTTCGGGGTGCGGCAGGCGACGCAGGATGTAGCGGATATCGGCAATGAAGCCGAGATCGAACATGCGATCGGCTTCATCGAGCACCAGCACCTGCGCATGGCGCATGTCGAACACGCGCTGCTTCAGGTAGTCGATGAGGCGGCCGGGCGTGCCGATGAGCACGTCGACGCCATCCGAGACCTGCTTGCGCTGTTTTTCATAATCGACGCCGCCGTACACCACGGCGTTCTTCAGACCCGTATGTTTACCGAGTATCTCCGCGTCGTTGAAAATCTGCACCGCGAGCTCGCGCGTGGGCGCGACGACGATGGCACGGATCGAGCTTGGGCTTCGGCTCGCAGGCGCGGGGTTCTTCAGCAGCGTCTGGTAGAGCGCGACGAGGAACGCCGCGGTCTTGCCGGTGCCGGTCTGCGCTTGCCCCGCCACGTCTTTTCCCGCGAGCGCAATGGGCAGCGTCTGCGCCTGAATGGGCGTGCAATTGTGGAATCCGGCGTCGTGGATGCCTCGTGCCAGCGACGGCACGAGGTTCAGCGATTCAAAGCTTGTCAAACTGGTATGGCTTTCACTCATCAATGGGCCGATTGCATGGTTGATGTTCCCGGGAGGACTTGAAAAAGCGGATAGGAAGCGCTACAAAGTGACTCAACAAGGCGGGCATTCACACCCGCACTCAGATTCCCAGATTCCGACTCCCTAAGGCTAAACACCTCGTAGTGTAACCGTTTGACGGGTGACTCTGGCACGGCTTTTTGCCCGGCCATCCCCTTCGACGACCGTCCCTCGAGCGGCCTGTCTCCCAATCCCTTTCCCAGTCCCTATCTCCACCGGAGGTTAAACCGCGTGAGTAGCCCGCATATCGTGCACACCACGGATGCCACATTCTCCCAGGACGTCCTGAAGTCCGAAAAGCCTGTGCTTCTGGATTTCTGGGCCGAATGGTGCGGCCCCTGCAAGATGATCGCACCCATCCTGGACGAAATTGCCACCGAATACAGCGACAAGATCAAGGTGGCCAAGCTGAATATCGACGAGAACCCCCAGACGCCGCCCAAGTTCGGCATCCGCGGGATTCCCACGCTTATTCTCTTCAAGAACGGCACAGTCGAGGCCCAGAAAGTCGGAGCGGTGTCCAAATCCCAGCTCTCGGCTTTCCTGGACACCAACCTGTGAGGGGCTACCTGGGAAATCAGGGCCGTAACCGGCCCAGCAAGGGCCCGCGCCACGGTGGTGGCGGTGGTGGCGGCGGCATGCGCGATGGAAACCGGGACAACCGGGGCAACGCTGGCCGTCAGGACGAGATGATGCACGAGCCGGAGCCGTTCGACGCGAGCGACGACTCGGAGATCATCAGCCCGGCGGAGCTGACGCTATCGCGCAGCTCGATGAACCTCACGGAGCTCAAGTCCAAGCCGATTCACGAGCTCGTCAAGGTTGCCGAGTCCATGGGCCTGGAGAGCCTCGCCCGCTCGCGCAAGCAGGACATCATCTTCTCGATCCTCAAGGCGCACGCGCGCCAGGGCGAGAACATCTACGGCGACGGGGTGCTCGAGATTCTGCAGGACGGCTTCGGCTTCCTGCGCTCGGCGGATGGCTCCTACCTTGCGGGCCCCGACGACATCTACGTGAGCCCGAGCCAGATCCGCCGCTTCAACCTGCGCACGGGCGACACCATCTCGGGCCTCATCCGCCCGCCGAAAGATGGCGAGCGCTACTTCGCGTTGCTGAAGGTCGGCGAGATCAATTACGACTCCCCGGACAGCTCGCGCAACAAGGTGCTGTTCGAGAATCTCACGCCGTTTCACCCGACCAAGCGGCTGAAGCTCGAGCGCGGCAACGGGTCGACCGAAGACCTCACGGCGCGCACCATCGATCTCGTCGCGCCCATCGGCAAGGGCCAGCGCGGCCTCATCGTCTCCCCGCCGAAGGCCGGCAAGACGATGCTGCTGCAGAACATCGCCACGGCGATCACCCACAATCACCCGGAAGTCATCCTCATCGTGCTGCTCATCGACGAGCGGCCGGAGGAAGTCACCGAGATGCAGCGTACGGTGAAGGGCGAAGTGGTCTCGTCCACGTTCGACGAGCCGGCGGCGCGTCACGTGCAGGTGGCCGAGATGGTCATCGAGAAGGCCAAGCGCCTGGTCGAGCACAAGAAAGACGTGGTCATTCTGCTCGACTCCATCACGCGGCTTGCGCGCGCCTACAACACCGTGATTCCCTCCTCGGGCAAGGTGTTGACGGGTGGCGTGGATGCGAATGCGCTGCAGCGTCCGAAGCGCTTCTTCGGCGCGGCTCGCAACATCGAAGAGGGCGGCAGCCTCACCATCCTGGCCACGGCACTCATCGACACGGGGTCCAAGATGGACGACGTGATCTACGAAGAGTTCAAGGGCACGGGTAACAGTGAAATTCACCTGGATCGCCGCATCTCCGAGAAGCGCGTGTTCCCGGCGGTGAACATCAACCGCTCCGGCACGCGTAAGGAAGAGCTGATCACCGACCAGGGCGAGCTCGCGAAGATGTGGATCCTGCGCAAGCTGCTGCATCCGATGGATGAGCTCGCGGCCATCGAATTCCTGCTCGACAAGATGAAAGATACGAAGTCGAACAGCGAGTTCTTCGAGGCGATGAAGCGCTGAGCGGATAGCGCTCAGCGCGGGCGGTCTTCAAAATCGGCGCGCTTCGCGCCGCTATTGGAAACGGGGTTCGCGCTTGGCGAATCCCGTTGAGCCTGCGCACCGCAGGCCGTGAAAACGGTACCCAATCACACATCCATTCGTCGGGAAGCGGCGACTCTGGCGTGGCGCGGGCGCATGTAAGAAGATGCCGGCGCTTGTTTTGCCGGGAGTTTTCGCATGCGCATCTGGCTCGCGGTGGTCGCGACGCTGTTCGTCAACGTTGCCTTCGCCCAGGAGCAGGCTTCACCGCCTGCGCGCGAGCTGCTGAAGCCGCCGAAGCAGCATCAGGTTGCGAGCCCCATAACCGATCGGTTCGCGCTGCGCGTCACCTATTTCACGCCGACTGTCGACACCTTTCTGCGGCTCGACCGGCAGACCGGGCAGCCTGGCACCGAGCTGATCGTTGAGGACGATCTGGGCATGGAAGCGAAACCGACGCAGGCGCGTACGGAGATGACGTTCCGGCTGCGTGAGCGAAACCGGCTGCGCGTGGACTATTTCAAGCTCACGCGTTACGGCGACAAGGTTCTCACTCGCACGATCGCGTTCGGCGACCAGACGTTCCTCGTGAACGAGCGCGCGCAGACGCTGATCGACTGGCGGCAGCTCACGCTCACCTATACGCGCTCCCTCATGCGCTTCGAACGGTTCGAGCTCGGCGCGGGTCTGGGCATCAGCCTGCTCGAGACGCGCGCGCGAGGCGAGGTCACGGCGCGCAATGTCAGGGAATCGGAGGATGCGGTGGCGCCGTTTCCGACCTTCGCGCTCGATGCCACGTGGCGCATCTCAACGCGCTGGTCGCTGAACGCGCGCGGCCAGACGTTCACGGCGAACAGGGATGACTTCGAAGGCTCACTCTCGGACTACCACGGCGACATCCAGTACCGGTGGCGCAAGAACTTCACGGTGGGGCTGGGCTACACGTCGCTTCGCATCGACGCATCCTCGACGTCGACAGACGATTTCCCCGGCCGGTTCGAGCAGGATATCTCCGGCCCGGAGTTTTTCGTCCGGGCCAGCTTCTAGGCCGCAGCGGCGAGGCCCTTCAGGGTTTGCGCCTGCCGGGCGTACTGGCGCCAGGCGTCGCGGGCGCGCGCGAGGCGCTTCCGCGAAGTCGTTGCATCTTCCAGCAACTCGAAGAATTCATTGCGCGCGAGCAGAGCCGCCGCGACGGACTTGCAATACTGCTGCGCGAGCCAGGAAACCGGTCTGTCCATCTTCATCGCATCGTCTCCCCAGGGTTGTTCGCGGACTCTCGTGAAGCCGCGAAGCGGGTCTCTTCAGCCATACCGTTGCAACGGCCGTGCCAATCCGAAAGGTCGGCCCTGACAGGGCGCGGCGGCACCGGGCGCGCCCGGGCGGCGCGCTGCAAGCCCAAGGCAGAGGCATTCCGACCGTTCGTGTGCGCATTCGGTGCAGCGGAGGGCCATCGCGGCCGCCGAATGCGGGCGAAGATTTCACGCCGTCGGGCCTGCCCCGGAAATGTTTGCAGCAAATGTAGGACAACGGGAGGGCGAGGACGCCCGGTTGCCTGATGGAACCGCATTCCGCCCTGATGGTTAATCACGTTGCCGGTGTGCGTGTGCTCCGGCGCAAACGTGACCGAGGTGGAGTTCACTCATGAACATTCTGATCTGGCTGGTGATCGGTGGCGTGATCGGATGGCTCGCGAGCCTGGTGATGCGCACGAGTGGGCAGCAGGGGATCCTGTTGAATATCGTGGTCGGTGTCATCGGCGCGCTGCTGGGCGGCTGGCTCATCAGCCCGCTCGTGGGTGCGGGCACGATCAACTCCGGTGACCTGAGCATTGCCGGGCTTGGTGTGTCGTTCCTGGGCGCCGTCATTCTGCTCGCAATCGTCAACCTCTTCCGCCGCGGCCGCGTTCGCTAGAGCAGCAGACTGCGGGCGGATGGAGAACGGGCGCCGGTGGCAGGAACGCTGCCGGCGCCCACGGCTATTGTCGTCTCGTGATTCTTCGGCTCAGGGCAATGTTCGAAGCGCGAGCACGCGGTCGCGGAGCCGTTCGAGATCCACGTCCCCGGGCGCCACCGGGTCACCCACCGCCAGTTTGATCCTCGCCAGGCAGCGGCGCGGCAGCCTCTTCCAGGGCGCCTTCGCAAAACGCGAGAACATCGAGCCCCACAGGTTCGACAGCGCCAGCGGAATCACCGCCACCGGCGTTTCCTTCAGGATGCGCAGGATGCCTGCGCGAAACTCCCGAATCTCACCGTCCTGCGTCAGCCGGCCTTCCGGGAAGATGCAGACGAGCTGGCCCGCGCGCAGCTCCTGCGCAACCACGGCGAACGCACGCTCGTAGACTTCCGGGTCTTCCTTTGCCGGGGCCACCGGAATCGCCTTCATGCCGCGGAACACCGTGTTCAGCACCGGGATGCGGAAGATCGACGCCTCCATGATGAAACGCACCGGCCTGCGACACGCTGCGGAGATCACGATGGGGTCGACGAAGCTCACGTGATTGCAGATGAGCAGCGCCGGGCCGTGGTCCGGAATCTTGTCGATGCCTTCCACGCGCAGCCGATAGATGACATGCACCAGCAGCCACGAGAGAAACCTCAGCAGGAATTCCGGCACCAGCGTGTAGATGTAGATGGCGACCGCCGCATTCATCACGGCGACGGCCACGAATAGCTGCGGAATCGTCAGCCCATTGCGGAGGGCCACGGCGCCGAACAGCGCCGCCGCCACCATGAAGAGCGCATTCAGAATGTTGTTGGCGCTGATGACGCGCGACACCACCTCCGGCCGCGAGCGCTGCTGCATGATGGCGTAGAGCGGCACGATGAAGATGCCGCCGAAGAGCCCGATGAGCCCGAGATCCATCACGATGCGCCAGGCGACGGGCCGCTCGAGGAACGCGCTGACCCCGAGCGCCGCCACTGACGGCACCTGCGGTGAAGCCAGCGCGATGTCGAGCGCGAACACGGTGAGCCCGATGGAGCCGAAGGGCACCAGCCCGATCTCCACTTTGCCTCCTGAGAGCTTCTCGCACAGGAGCGAGCCAACGCCCACGCCCGCGGAGAACACGAACAGGAACAGGGTGACCACTTCTTCCGAGCCGTTGAGCACCGTCTTCACGAAGAGCGGCAGCTGCGCCAGCACCAGCGCGCCGTAGAACCAGAACCAGGAGTTGCCGAGCACCGAAAGAAACACGGTGCGCGACTCGCGAGCGGCGCGGATGGCGGCGAGCGTGGAGCGCAGAGGGTTCCAGTCGATGCGCAGCGCCGGATCTGCGGATGGCGCTCCCGGCATCGCGAGACTCATGAGAAACCCCACGGCTGCGATGGCGACCAGTGCTGCCACGATCGTCGTCGTGCCATGACTGCCCGCCAGCACGCCTCCCGCCAGGGTGCCGAGCAGGATCGCGAGGAACGTGCCCATCTCGAGCATCGCGTTGCCGCCGATGAGCTCGCTGGGCCCCAGTATCTGCGGCAACAAGCCGTATTTCGCTGGCGCGAAGAAGGTGGAGTGCATGCCAAGCATGAACAGCGCGCCGAGCAGGATCGCCAGATTGCCCGACGCGAGCCCCGTGCCGGCAAGCGCCATGATGAGAATCTCCGTGGCCTTCACCACCTGCACGACGCGCGACTTGTCGAAGCGATCCGCCAGCTGGCCGGCGATGCCGGAGAACAGAAGGTAGGGCAGGATGAACAGCCCGCCGGCAAGGTTCGTGAGCACCTGCACATCGAGCCCGGCGCTGATCGACCCGCCGAACGTGATGAGAATGACGAGTACGTTGCGATAGACGTTGTCGTTGAAAGCCCCGAGTGCCTGCGCGCCGAAGAACGGCAGGAAACGTCTTTCACCCAGGAGCCGAAACTGGTTCGGAGCGCTCATGGGGTGCGCAGAATAGCGGCGGCGCTCAAGAATTGCCGCAGGTTGCCGTTTTCTATAGTTGCCGGCCGAAGTGGACTGGTCTTTGCGACCGGGTTCTCGATCGATGCATGGCAGGTCGTGACGGATGTCGCACAAACGGCCGCGCGAATGTCTTGAAGACGGAGAGAGCTTTCATGGGAAACCCGAACGATCCACCACGCGAGCAGGTCTCGATTCTTGGACCCACATTGCGTTTCAAGGGCGAGCTGCATGCCGAGGAGGATTCTCATGATCCGAGGGCACGTCGAGGGCTCGATCACCCATTCACAACGACTCACGATTTGCCGCGACGGGCACGTGAAGGCGGACATCCAGGGCCAGGTCATCGCCGTGGAGGGCACGGTCGAGGGCGACCTCAATGCCACGACGTCGGTGGCCATCATGGAGTCGGGCCACTTGAACGGCGACGTTCGCGCACCGAGCGTGAGCATCGTCGAGGGCGCCAATTTCAACGGCAGCGTGCTCATGGATGCGGCTGCCGCGACTCCGCGGTCCCATCGCCAGTCGGATGGCCGGCCGGCACCCTTTGCGGACGGCGTGCGTGGCACGAAGAATCGGTAACGTCATGGCGAAGAACATCATGTCGGTTTTTGGTGTGCAGCCCGGGAGGGCGGCCGGTGCCTCGGATTCCTCGAGCTCATCGGACGCGGAAGCGTCGGCCATGTCGGTCCCGGGCGCATCCGGCGCATCTGCGCGCTCGGTCATGACGTTGGGCAGGACGCTGTCCTTCAAGGGCGAGCTGGCCGCCGACGAGGATCTCGTGCTGCTGGGCCGTGTCGAGGGCACGATCTCGCATACGGCGAGTGTTACCGTGGGCGCGGGCGGCGTGGTGATCGGTGACATTCGCGCCTGTTTCATCACGGTCAAAGGCACCGTGGAAGGCGATCTGGAGGCGACGGAATCCATCGTCATTGCGCCCACGGCAAATGTGATCGGCGATCTGGCCGCGCCGCGCGTCGGCATCGTCGAAGGCGCCAGGTTCGTCGGCGCAGTGAAGATGACGAGCGCGCCGTTGTCCGACGCGTGGAAGGCCGACGCACCGCCGTCCGACTCGCCCGCGGGCGAGGGCATCGTGAACGACAAGGCCGCCGATCGGATTCTCGGAGGCTGACCGCCTCCTCACGCCATCCCGCGCGCCAGCAAGAGCTACTTTCCGGCGCGAGCCGCGGCGCGCTCACGTTCCACAGCGCGGTAGCCGATATCACGGCGGAACTGCAGGCCGTTCCAGTGAATGGCATCGGCGAGCGCATACGCTTCACGCTGCGCCTCGCGCACGTTCGCGCCCAGGCCCACCGCGCACAGCACGCGCCCGCCGTTCGTCACGACGTTGCCAGCTTCATCCAGCGCCGTGCCTGCGTGGAACACCTTGCCGGGCAGTTTCGCAGCGTCGTCCAGGCCCTGAATGATGTCGCCCTTGCGCACGCTGTCGGGGTAACCGCCCGCCGCCAGCACTACGCCGAGCGCCGCACGCTCATCCCACTTCGCCTTCACTGTGTTCAGGCGCCCTTCGAGCGCGGCTTCGCACAGCTCGGTGATGTCGGATTGCAGCCGCATCATGATGGGCTGTGTCTCCGGGTCGCCGAAGCGGCAGTTGAACTCCAGCACGTTCGGCGTGCCATCCGGCGCGACCATGATGCCGGCGTAGAGAAATCCGGTATAAGGCATGCCGTCTTTCTCGAGGCCGCGGATGGTGGGCTCGATCACCTGCTTCATGATGCGAGCGTGCATCTGTGGCGTGACCACCGGCGCGGGCGAGTACGCGCCCATGCCGCCCGTGTTGGGGCCGTGATCGCCATCGTCGCGGCGCTTGTGGTCCTGCGATGACGCGAAGGGCAGGATGTTCTTGCCATCCGCCATCACGATGAAGCTCGCTTCCTCGCCTTCGAGGAACTCTTCGATGACGACTTCGTTGCCGGCGTCGCCGAACTGCCCGTCGAACATCGAGCGCGCCGTGGCGATGGCTTCGGCGGCGCTCTCGCAGATGACCACGCCCTTGCCGGCCGCAAGGCCGCTCGCCTTCACGACGATGGGCGTGCGCTGCTTCTGCACGTAGGCCGCGTCGAAGCTCTCGCGCGTGAAGGTGGTGGAGGCGGCCGTGGGAATGCCGTGACGATTCAGGAATTCCTTGGTGAACGCCTTGGAGCCTTCGAGCTGTGCCGGCTTGCGCGTGGGGCCGAAGCACTTGAGGCCGCGCGCCTTGAATGAATCCACGATGCCGGCCACCAGCGGGCCTTCGGGCCCGATGATCGTGAGGCCGACCTCTTCATCCTGAGCGAGCCGCACGAGACCCTGGATGTCGTCCGGTTGCACCTCGACGTTGCGTACCTTGGGCTCCGTGGCGGTGCCGGCGTTGCCGGGCGCGACGAGCACTGCGGTGACCCGGGAAGACTGTGCGCATTTCCACGCGAGCGCGTGCTCGCGACCACCAGAGCCGACGATCAGAACTTTCATGGAATCAACTGCCTTTTGGGCCGACGGCGAGGTGCGCCGCGCGCCCGCGGAGCTGGATGCCCTGCGCGCGCCGGCACCTGCCGCGGCGTAGATCAATGCCTGAAATGCCGCATGCCGGTGAACACCATGGCCATGCCGTGCGCGTCGGCGGCGGCGATCACTTCGTCGTCACGCTTCGAGCCGCCCGGCTGGATCACAGCCTTGATGCCCAGCCCGGCGGCAACGTCGAGACCGTCGCGGAAAGGAAAGAACGCATCGGAGGCCATCACGGCGCCGGACACGATGAGTTTCTCGTCCGCCGCTTTCATGGCGGCGACCCGGCTCGAATAGACGCGGCTCATCTGGCCGGCACCCACGCCAAGGGTGGTACGGCCGCGGGCGTAGACGATGGCGTTCGATTTGACGAACTTGCACACACGCCACGCGAACTGCAGGTCTGCCAGCTCGGCATCGGTGGGTTTGCGCTTTGTGACCACCTTGAGGTCTGACGCCGCCACCATGGCGAGATCGCGCGTCTGCACGAGCAGGCCGCCGGTGACACTGCGGACTTCGAGACTGCTGCCGGCCCGCTGCGCGAGATCACCCAGCGCGAGCACGCGCACGGCGGGCTTCGTTGCGATGATGGCGAGCGCATCGTCGGCAATGGATGGCGCCGCGATGACCTCGACGAACTGCCGATCGACGATCGCCTTCGCCGTGGCCGCGTCCAGCGGCCGGTTGAACGCGATGATGCCGCCGAACGCGGATGTGGGGTCGGTGCGATAGGCGCCTTCGTACGCATCGCTCACCGTGGGCGCAACGCAGACGCCGCAGGGGTTCGCGTGCTTCACGATGACGCACGCCGGCTCATCGAACTGGCGCACGCATTCGATGGCGGTGTCGGAATCCGCGATGTTGTTGAAGGAGAGCTCCTTGCCCTGCACGAAGCGCGCGGTGCCAATGCCTGAGCCGCGAGCGCCCAGCTCGCGATAGAACGCAGCCTGCTGATGCGGGTTCTCGCCGTAGCGAAGATCCTGCACCTTGTCGAACACGAGCGGCAGCGAGCTGGGGAACACCTCCGTGGGCACGGCGTGGCGCGCGAGCAGCCAGCTCGACACCATGGTGTCGTAGCGAGCGGTGTGCGCGTAGGCCTTGGCCGCAAGCCGGGAGCGCGTGGGCAGCGAGGTGGAGCCGGAGTTCTTTGACAGTTCGTCCACGACAGCGGGGTAGTCCGAAGGATCTACCACCACCGCGACGGACTCGTGATTCTTTGCCGCGGCACGCACCATCGCGGGCCCGCCGATGTCGATGTTCTCCACGGCCTGCTCATACGTACAGTCCGGGCGCGCCACCGTGGCGGCGAACGGGTAGAGATTCACCACCAGCAGATCGATGGGCGCGATGCCGTGCGTGGCCATCACCGCGTCGTCGGTGCCGCGCCGGCCAAGGAGGCCACCGTGAATCTTCGGATGCAGCGTCTTCACGCGCCCATCCATGATTTCCGGAAAGCCCGTGTGGCTCGCCACTTCCTTCGCGGCGATGCCGGCCTGCGCCAGCAGCTTCGCGGTGCCGCCCGTGGAGAGAATCTCCACATTGCGTTTCGCAAGCTCGCGCGCGAGCTCGACGACACCGGTCTTGTCGGAAACGGAGATCAACGCGCGGCGAATGGGAACGAGCATGGGTATTTACCGGCTGTGGCCGCGCGAGGCGCGTACCTCGCGTGGCAAACGAAAAAACGCACGTGGCCCGCCACGGGGCGGGACATCGCTTCATCTGTCGAGCGCGCCCGCGTTCGTCGCGGGCGAGAGCCTCAGGCCGACAGGCCGAACTGGCGCAGCTTCTTGCGCAGCGTCCCGCGGTTGATGCCGAGGATACCGGCGGCGCGACTCTGGTTGCCCTCTACGTAGTCGAGCACTGCCTTGAACAGCGGCTCTTCGACTTCGCGCAACACCATGTCGTACAGCTGTGCCGGACGATGACCGTTCAGGCTTGCGAAGTAATCGTGCAGAGCCTGCTCGGCATGATTGCGCAAGGGCACTTCCCTGCCGCTCAATCTCGCTACGTACTCCGCGCGAGGGCGATTTTTTTTCTTTGCTGGCATGCGTGGAAATCCCCGATCCGAACCTGAAACTCAGGCCGCCTGCGCGGCCCCATCTGCGACCCACTTATCCAGATGCTCCCTCGTCGCCGCGAACTGTAAAGCCGTGCTCACCGCCGCCATGAGCTCCGCGCGAGTGCTTGCGGAATTTGACAGCGAGGCGAAATACCAGCCGAGATGTTTGCGTGCGAATCTCACCCCGGTGTCTTCGCCGTAGAAGGCGTACAAGCTTTCGAGGTGCGACAAGATAATACCACGCACCTCCAGACGCGAGAGCGATGCAGTCGACTCCTGAGCGGTCAGACAACGAATTGACAGCCCGAAAAATCCATGGCGCTCCGTGCGCCGCGCGGCCGAGCATTACTCCGTCGGCGTCGGTGAAATCAAGTACCGCGCGCGCTTTTTCAGGACTATCGATATCTCCGTTCGCAAACACGGGAATGCGGATCGTGGACTTGATCTCACGAATCGTCTCGTACTCCGCATCGCCTGTATAAAAATCCTCACGCGTGCGTCCGTGCACGGCAAGCGCTTGAATACCGGAGCCTTCGGCGATGCGCGCGATGCGTAAGCCATTGCGGCTCGCAGTGTCCCAGCCCGTGCGTATCTTGAGCGTTACGGGCACGCGCACCGCACTCACCACCGCTTCAAGCAGTTGCGCGACCAGCGATTCATCTTTCAACAGCGCCGAGCCACACGCCTTGCCACACACTTTCTTCGCGGGGCATCCCATGTTTATGTCAATGATCTGCGCGCCGAGGGCTTCGTTGAGGCGCGCAGCCTCGGCGAGCGCGGCAGGGTCCGAGCCCGCGAGCTGCACGACGCGCGGCGTGGGCTCGCCGTCGTGGTCCATGCGACGCCGTGATTTAGGTGAGCTCCACAGGCGCGTGTCCGACGTGAGCATCTCCGAGGCGGCCAGTCCCGCGCCGAGCTGGCGACACAGGACGCGGAACGGGCGATCGGTCACGCCCGCCATCGGCGCGAGCACGGCATTGGACGACAGCTCGTACGGACCGATGCGCATGATTTTCCGTGACTTGCGAAGGCGCGAAAGTGCGCTTTCAGCGCGCGGCGACGGCCTGATCGTTTGCGCAGGCGATGCGCCCGCTCGCCGCGGGCAGGCACGCGTCGATCTCGAAGCCCACGGCATCCTGCCCCGGATCCTTGAACGTCATTTCCGCGTCGACGCGTTGGCCCACGCCGAGGTGTGCCTCGGGCGGCACGGCACCGGGCACATAGCCTGTGGGCCCGACGTCGCGCGTGGCGATGCGGTTGCCATACCGGTCCTGCATGGTGATGCGCAGGAGCGGCAGCGGCAGCGGCTGCGTCGCGTTGTTCTTGAGGCTTGCGCGCACCGTGAGCGTTCCCTGGCCGCCTTCGTTGGTGGACGCGCCCAGCTGCCGCACGTCATACGCGGTGAGGTCCCAGTTCGGCACGAGCGGGACGCCGATCGCCTTGTAGAAGCGCGTGAGGGGGCGATTCAGGAGCGCATGGGTCGCGAGATCGTGCCGGTTGTGGTGAATGGCTTGCGCGACGAGCGCCAGGCTGAGCATGGCGGCGCCAGCAACCCACACCATGAAGCGCGCCCGAGGGGGGAATGCGGGCGTGAACGTTTCAGCCGCGCCGTCCGCCTCGATCTCATCGTCATCGCCGCTGGGCGCAGCACCCTCTGTCCGCGCGCTGGCGCGCTGCGCAGCAGGCCTGCCCGTGTCGCGGGGCGGTGGCGGACGCGGTGTGGCCTTCGCGTAGATGTCGCCAATGGAGCGATCGTCTGAATCTGCGTCGGCCTCAGCCCCCCGGTCCGACTCGGCTTCGCCACCCGCGTCATTGGCCGCCATCTGAAACGTCGGAGCCGGGTAGCTCTCCGAAGTATCCAGACGCGCCGCGAGCGAGCGCAGCTCGCTTTCGATCTGCAGGTCTTCGGCATCTCGCGGCGGGCGCGCCGGCACAGCGGGCCTCGCGGCGGAGCTCGACGCGGGCGGCGTGGGTGTCGCCGGCGGCGCAGGCTGCGGCGCCCGCGCGGCTGCGGACGAGTCCGTCGGCGCGCCTTCATCGGGCCTCAGCACGATCTTCTCGAACCGGCCCGTCGCCGCGTTGCTCTTGAACGTGACGGTCGCGGCCTCGACGAACACCTTCGTCACGTCGGTGACATCTGGATTGAACTCGAGCTCGTGCTCCGAACAGGTGTCGATGCCTTCCGTGTCGGAATAGCGCTTCTGCGGATCGAACGGCTGCCGCGCCGGAGGTGGCGTTTCCGCAGGGGCTGGCGCAGCCGCCTTGACGGGCGGCCCAGGCGGCGGCGCGACGAACGAGATGGGTGCGGGGGCAGGCGCGGGCGCCGGCTCCGAGAACACCTCCTGGAACTTCACCTCTTCCGCGTCCGGCTCCGCATAGATCGCTTCGGACTCACCGGTTTCGGACGACGCGTCGTGCGGCGGCTCGTCGTCCGGGATCGACGGCGCCCTGCGAATGATTGACGTGCTGGCCGTGCTCGGCGAGCCGCTCTGGCCACCGCCTTGGCCGCCGGCGGCAAGTGCGCTGCGGTCGTCCGTGAGACCGACGATGGCATTAAAGACATTCGAGCACCGCCCGCAGCGAACGTAGCCTTGCGCCACGCGCAGATCCTGCGGCGTCACTACCAGCGTGAGCGCGCATTTGGGGCAGACGGTGAACATGCGTGATGTGCTTCAGAAGCGGCGGCGTCCCGAGAGACCCACCCAGTCGTCGCGCTTTCCAAAGGGGCACATATCAAACCACGCGCTATGCGCCTGTGTCACGTCAGCCACCTGATGTTCCATGAGTCCTGCCAGCACGAGGAAGCCGCCCCGCCGCACGAGCCCCGCAAAGCGCTGCGCCAGCTCGCAGAGCGGCCCCGACAGGATATTGGCGACCAGAATGTCCACCGGCCGCGGCAGATCGTCGGCGGACTCATACACCTGCACGCGCGCCCCGATTTCGTTCGCCGTGGCGTTGTCACGCGTGGCGATGAGCGCCTGTGGGTCGATATCGAAACACGATGCGTTTCGCGCTCCGAGCTTCGCCGCGGCAATGGCGAGGATGCCGGAGCCGCAGCCGTAGTCGATGACCGTGGCTCCCAGCTGAAGGTTGGCGTCCAGCCACTCCAGGCAAAGCGCCGTCGTGGGGTGCGTGCCCGTACCGAATGCGAGGCCCGGGTCGAGCCGCACCACGATGGCGCCGGGGTCGGTAACGGTCTCGTGATGGGGGGCGACCCAAAGGCGCTTGCCAAAGCGCATGGCGTGGAAATCCTTGAGCCATTCGCGTTCCCAGACGCGGTCTTCCACTTCGCGCGTGGCGAACCGCTCGGCCGCCATGCCGAGCGCCGACGCAAGGGCCTTCACGGCGCCGGTGTCGTTCGTGCCGGCGGGGAACAAAGCCTGCAGGCGAGTGGCGGGCCATAGGCGAAACTCGCCCGGCGCCGGCTCCAGTACGGGGTCGTCGCGCAGGTCGGTGTACGTGACGGACGTCGCTCCGCACTCGAAGCACGCCTCCTCGGCGACCCCGGCATCGAGATCGCGCAGCTCAAAGCTCAGCTCGATGAACGAAGTCGATGTCACTGTCGCTCTCTCGTGAGCTGTCGCCTGTAACAACCCGAACCGCTAGCGCAATCCCAGCCGCCGCTCCAGATAGTGGATGTCCGTGCCACCCTTCTGGAACGCCTGGTGATTGAAGATTTCCTGGTGAAGGGCGACGTTGGTCTTGATGCCCTCGATGACCATCTCCGCCAGCGCATTGCGCATGCGGGCAATGGCGGCTTCCCGCGAATCCCCATGCGTAATCACCTTGCCAATGAGCGAGTCGTAGTGAGGCGGCACGTTGTAGCCCGAGTAGATGTGGCTGTCCACGCGCACGCCCGGCCCGCCCGGCGCGTGCCACAAGCGGATCGGCCCCGGCGAAGGCATGAACGTCTTCGCATCTTCCGCATTGATGCGGCACTCGATGGCGTGGCCGCGAAACTGGACGTCGCTCTGCACGTACGGTAACCGCTCACCCGCGGCGATCAACAGCTGTGCCTTCACGAGGTCTATGCCCGTGATGAGCTCCGTGACCGGATGCTCCACCTGGATGCGGGTGTTCATCTCGATGAAGTAGAACTCGTTGTCCTGGTACAGGAACTCGAGCGTACCGGCGCTCCTGTAGCCTACCGCCCGGCAGGCCTCGACCACGCGATCGCCCATGGTGCGACGCTGCTTGGCGGTGATGCCCGGCGCCGGCGCCTCTTCCACCACTTTCTGGTGGCGGCGCTGCATGGAGCAGTCGCGCTCACCCAGGTGAATGACGTTGCCGTGCGCATCCGCCAGCACCTGGAACTCGATGTGGCGCGGCTTCTCGAGGAATTTCTCCATGTAGACCATGTCGTTGCCGAACGCCGCGCGAGCTTCCGCCTGCGTGATGCTGATGGCGTTCAGCAGTGCCGCCTCGGCGTGCACCACGCGCATGCCGCGCCCGCCGCCGCCGCCGGAGGCCTTGATGATGACCGGGTAGCCGATATCCCGCGCGATGCGCAGGTTCTCGTCCGCATCCTGCCCCAGCGGGCCGTCGGAGCCCGGCACACACGGCACGCCGTGCCCCTTCATCACTTTGATGGCCGACACCTTGTCGCCCATCATTCGGATGGTCTCGGCCTTGGGGCCGACGAACACGAAGCCGCTCTTCTCCACACGCTCTGCGAAGTCGGCGTTCTCCGAGAGAAAGCCGTAGCCCGGGTGGATGCCGACGGAGTCCGTGACTTCCGCGGCACTGATGATGGCCGGCATGTTGAGGTAGCTGCCGCTCGAAGGAGGCGGGCCGATGCAGACGGATTCGTCCGCGAGCAGCACGTGCTTCAGGCTGTAGTCCGCCGTGGAATGCACGGCGACAGTGCGGATGCCCAGCTCACGGCACGCGCGCAGAATTCGCAGCGCGATCTCGCCGCGATTGGCGATGACGATCTTCTCGAGCATGGGGCTTATTCGACGACGAACAGGGGCTGGCCGAACTCAACCGGGTCGCCGTTTCTCGCCATGATCGAGGTGATGCGGCCGGCCTTGTCCGACTCGATCTGGTTCATCATCTTCATGGCTTCGATGATGCAGAGGGTCTGGCCCACCTTCACTTCGTCGCCGATCTCGACGAACGACTTCGCGCCCGGCGAGGGTGCGGAGTAGAAAGTGCCCACCATAGGCGCCGTCACCACGTGCTCATTCGTGCGCGGGCGGGGGGGCGCGGCCTCGGCAGCGGCCGGCGCTGAAGCGATCTGTGCGGGCGCGGCCACCTGGGCGGCCATGGGCATGGCATAGGTCGGCATCGGATGCATGCCGTGCATCGCGGCCGCGCCGGTGGGCATGCGGCTGATGCGCACCGCTTCCTCGCCTTCCTTGATCTCGATCTCGGCGATGCCGGACTCCTCGAGCAGCTCGATCAGTTTCTTGATTTTCCGAATGTCCATGCGAGGAGATCTCTCCTGGATACTTGCAGTTCGAAGTGGAGTCAGGACGGCCGCGACAGGCGCTCGAGCGCGGCGCGCACGGCAAGCTCGTAGCCGTAGGCGCCCAGGCCCAGCACGCAGCCGGCGGCGATGTCCGTGAAGTAGGAGTGCTTGCGAAACGGCTCGCGAGCGTGGGTGTTCGAAAGATGCACTTCGATGAAGGGCAGCTTCACGCTCAATAAGGCGTCCCGCAGGGCCACGCTGGTGTGCGTGAACCCGCCCGGGTTGAAGATGGCGAAGGCCGTGCCGTCCTGGCCGGCCTCGTGGATGCGCCCGATGAGCTCGTGCTCCGCATTGCTCTGGAAGGCTTCCAGCTATGGCCGGCCTCCTGGGCAATGGCGGCGGCCCGCTGCTCGATGGAGGCGAGCGTCGCCGCGCCGTAGACGGCGGGCTCGCGCGTGCCGAGCAGGTTCAAATTCGGGCCATTGAGCAGCAGCAGGCGCGCCACGGGCGGTTTCTATCCTCTTTTGATCGACGGCATCGCGCTCCGGCTGGGCGGCCCCGGCGATCTGAGCGCGAAGCGGCGCGAATGTACCTTAATTCGCGTCAAATGGAATACTTTCTTGACGCGATTGGCGACGTTCGTCGGGGTTCGGGTCGCTGGGGCGAGCGTTTGACGACCCGGATGGGCATATGCCGGCGCCAGGCGGGGACATTGAAGGCGCCCTATCCGGCTGCAGTGGCCTTGCGCCCCCGCTCGGCCGCGAAGTCGCGCAGTTTATCCGCGATCTGGCTCCGTGCTGCGTCCAACGGTAACCGGCTGGCGTCCACGTCCCGCACGCGGTCGAGGATGAACGCCGCCTCGTCCGCATGCAGCTCGCCGACCTTCAGGGTAACGATGCGGCCCTGGCTGTCCGCGAACACGGAGAATGGCAGCACCAGTGCCACCCCGAAACGTTCCGCAGCCTCATAGCCGTCCTGCTCGCCGATGAGAATGGGGTAGTCGATGCCCATCTCGCTGGCAAACTTGAGCACCGACTGGCGCTCGTCGATGGCGATGCCGACGATCTCCAGGCGGTCTGCCGCGCGCTTCTTGCGCAGGGATTTCAGCAGCGGGATCTCGTCGCGGCAGGGGCCGCACCACGTCGCCCAGAAGTTGATGACGAGGGGCTGGCCCTTCCAGCTACTCAGGCTTCTCTGAGCGCCGGTGCGGTCGGCGAGGCTGATGTCCGGCAGCGTCTCGGGGATCGTGCGCTTCGGCGGGGCCTCGTCGGGCTCTGCCGGGGTAGCGTTGGCCAATGCGGCGTTCGGTGCCGTCTCGTCCACGGACGCGATGACGGCCTGCCGCTCGGTGAGTGCGCGCTGGACGAAGAAGCCGCCAACGGCGGCCACGACCACGGCCACGAGGCCGACTACGAGGTTACGGTTCACGTGGGCTTCGAGCTGCCGAGCGCTTTGCGCAGCAGCTCCGCGAACTCGCCGGCTTTCATGTAGCCGACCACGCGGAAGTTTTGCTGCTCGGCGCCGGCGGCATCGTAGAAAGCGATGGTCGGCGGGCCGAAGATGCCGAAGTGCTTGAGCAGGGCCTGGTCCTGTGCGTCGTTGCGGGTCACATCCGCGCGCAGCAGAAGCGTGTTGGCCAGGGCGGCCCGCACGGAAGCGTCGGTGAACGTGTACTTCTCCATCTCTTTGCAGGAGACGCACCAATCCGCATAGAAATCGAGCATCACGGTTTTGCCGGCGGCGCTCGCCGCGGCCACGCGCGCCTGCAGGTCGTCAACGGACTTGATGGTCTCGAACATGAGCCCCGGCTTCGCAGCCGTTGCTTCGCCGGCCACACCACTCCCGGTGCGCAGTGAGTTGAGCGGCTGCAATGGATCTGTTCCGCCGGAGGCAACGCCAATCAGCAGGAGAATGCCGTACACCACTGCGATGAGGCCGGGGCCGCGCACCGCGGCGGGGGCTGGGCGCCCATCGCGCGCCTTCAGGGTGAACACCCAGTAGCCGGATACAACCGCGAGGCCCGACCACAGCAGCATCGCGAATGCGGGCGGCACTAGCGGCTGAACCAGATAGATGGCGACCGCGAGGAACAGCACGCCGAACAGGCATTTCACTGTGTCCATCCACGGGCCAACCCGCGGCAGCACCGAGCCTGCAGACGCGCCCACGAGCAGCAGTGGCACGCCCATGCCGAGACCCGTTGCGTAAAGGGCGCCGGCACCGCGAGCGATCTGGCCGGTCTGGCTGATGACCGAGAGTGCCGCGATGAGTGCGGGCGCCACGCACGCGGTAACGACGAGTGCGGACAGCGCACCCATGATGAATGTGCCGATGTACGTGCCGGACTTCTGGTGATTGCTCACATTGGTGAGCCGCGTCTGCAGGGCGCTCGGTAATTGCAGCGTGAACGCACCGAACATGGCGAACGCCAGCACGATGAAGAGCAGGGCGAACAAGCCGACGATCCACGGCTTCTGGAAGAACGCCTGCGGAGCCTGCTTGAAGAGAAGCACGAACGCCGCACCGGCCGCGGCGTACGTCAGGGCCATTCCCTGCACGTAAGTGAACGCGAGCGAGAAACCGCGGCCAGCCGTGACCTTCCCACCCTGGCCGACGATGATGCCCGAGAGGATGGGGATCATCGGCAGCACGCACGGCGTGAAGGAGAGCAGCACGCCGATGCCGAAGAACGTGGCGAGCACCATGAACAGATTGCCGTCGCGAATGAGCGCGGCGAGCTTTTCCTGCTCGGAGACGAAGGCGCCCGAACCCCCCGATGCTCCGCTGGCGCTCGCGCCTGCGACAGACGAGGCGGTGCCGTTGTTAGCGCCTTCAGGCCCGCCGGTCGCCACAACCGCAGAACCTTGCCCTGCCGGGAGACTGACCCTGAGATTCCTGGTGATCGGCGGGTAGCACAGGCCGGCGTCCGCGCAGCCCTGGTACGTGACGTCGATGGGCAGGTCAATTGCACCACCGGCTGCGCGGGCCACCGGCACGGTGGCGGTGAGGTCTTCGTGATAGACCTCCTGCGTGCCGAAGTACTCGTCGGTCTTGGTCTGGCCGGTGGGCAGGGACGGCGTGCCGAGCTGCGCTGACTTGCTGGTGGAGGCGACCTTGATGCGACTCCGGTAGAGGTAGTAGCCCTCGTGGATGGCCCACTCGAGGCGTACTTTGTCCGGCCCATCGCCAATGGCGACGAGTTGGAAGGCCTCGTCCGGCGGCAGGAATTCATCCTCACCGGAGTTACGGCCAGCGCCGAGAATGGCGTCGATGCCGGTCTGCGAAGGCATGTCCGCGGCGGGCTTGTCGCCGGCCGCCTGGGCGGCGGGTGCGGCAAACGCAGCCAGGAGCGTGGCGGCGAGAGCCGCCGGCAGGCCGACGAAAACACGCGAAAGGCGCTTCAACACGTCGCTCATAGAGTGCGATCTCGTCCCGAAAGTGCGGCGACCCGGGCGACAAAAGCGCCGTGCGGGCGCGCCCGGTCGTTGGGGTCCGGGAGCATAAGGGTGCACCCGGCGGCAGTCACGGTAAGAGACCGGAAAGCACAAAAAGTATCGCGCCGGGCTTGAATTCCGGAGGTCGCCCCCTATGATTAGCAGCCGTTCGGGGAGAGTGCTAACAGCGCACCGCAAGGCTCGCCTTCAGCCCCTCACCCCCGTCCCGGACTCATTAAACACATTCATCCGTTTTTCAAGGAGCTTCTCCCATGAAGATTCGTCCTCTTCATGACCGCGTCATCGTGAAACGTCTGGAAGAGGAACGTACCTCTCCGGGCGGCATCGTGATTCCCGATAGCGCGGCTGAAAAGCCCGTTCAGGGCAAGATTGTCGCGGTCGGTAAAGGCAAGATTCTCGAGGACGGCAACGTCCGCCCGCTCAACGTGAAGGTCGGCGACAAGATCCTGTTCGGCAAGTACAGCGGAACGGAAGTGAAAGTCGACGGCGACGATCTCCTGGTCATGCGTGAAGAAGACGTCATGGCCGTCATTGAAGGCAAGTAAGCAAAGGTCACTACAATGGCAGCCAAAGAAGTCCGTTTTTCCGACGATGCCCGCAACCGCATGGTGAAGGGCGTCAACATCCTGGCCAATGCCGTCAAGGCAACGCTGGGCCCCAAGGGCCGCAACGCCGTGCTCGAGAAGAGCTACGGCGCCCCCACCGTCACGAAAGACGGTGTGTCGGTCGCCAAAGAAATCGAGCTGAAGGACAAGTTCGAGAACATGGGCGCGCAGATGGTGAAGGAAGTCGCTTCCAACACGTCAGACGAAGCCGGCGATGGCACCACCACCGCCACCGTTCTCGCCCAGGCCATCATCCGCGAAGGCCTCAAGGCCGTTGCCTCGGGCCGCAACCCGATGGACATCAAGCGCGGCATCGACAAGGCCGTGCACGTGGCCGTCGAGGAGCTCAAGAAGCTCTCCAAGCCCTGCAAGGACTCCAAGGCCATCGCGCAGGTCGGCACCATCTCCGCGAACTCCGACGAGTCGATCGGCAAGACCATTGCCGATGCGATGGAGAAAGTGGGCAAGGAAGGCGTGATCACGGTCGAGGAAGGCTCGGGTCTCGAGAACGAGCTCGAAGTGGTCGAGGGCATGCAGTTCGACCGCGGCTACCTCTCCGCGTACTTCATCAACAACCAGGCGAACCAGACGGCCGAGCTCGACAAGCCGTACATCCTCCTGGTCGACAAGAAGATCTCGAACATCCGCGAGATGCTGCCCCTGCTCGAGGGCGTGGCGAAAGCCGGTCGACCGCTCCTCGTCGTCGCTGAAGACGTCGATGGCGAAGCGCTCGCCACCCTCGTGGTGAACAACATCCGTGGCATCCTGAAGGTCGCGGCCGTGAAAGCCCCGGGCTTCGGCGACCGCCGCAAGGCCATGCTGCAGGACATCGCGGTCCTCACGGGCGGCACGGTGATTTCGGATGAAGTCGGCCTGCAGCTCGAGAAGGCGACGACGAACGATCTCGGCGAAGCCAAGAAGATCGTGGTGGAGAAAGAGAACACCACCCTCATCGACGGTGCCGGCAAGGCCAGCGACATCAAGGGGCGCATCGAGTCGATCCGCCAGCAGGTCATCGAAGCCACTTCCGACTACGACAAGGAAAAGCTGCAGGAGCGCGTTGCGAAGCTCTCCGGCGGTGTCGCGGTCATCAAGGTGGGTGCTGCCACCGAGATCGAGATGAAAGAGAAAAAGGCTCGCGTCGAAGACGCCCTGCACGCCACGCGTGCGGCGGTGGAAGAGGGCGTGGTGCCGGGCGGCGGTGTGGCGCTCATCCGTGCGCAGAAGGCGCTCGATAAGCTCGAAGGCAAGAATGAAGACCAGACGGTCGGCATTCGCATCCTGTCGCGCTCGATCGAAGAGCCGCTCCGCCAGATCGTCGAGAACGCCGGCGAAGACGCCGCCGTGGTCCTGAACGCCGTGAAGGCGGGCAAGGGCTCGTTTGGCTACAACGCGGCCAACGGCGAATATGGCGACATGCTCGAAGCGGGCATCCTCGACCCGACCAAGGTCACGCGTCTGGCCCTGCAGAACGCGGCCTCGGTGTCGGGCCTGCTGCTCACGACGGAAGTCATGATCGCCGAAGCCCCGAAGGACGAAGACCATGGCCACGGCGGCATGCCGCCGGGCGGCATGGGCGGAATGGACATGTAATCGCAGCACGCAACGAAACTTCCGGCGTACCGGCGTTGTCATACAGCGCCAGTACGCTCGGAAACGAGCTCTGGTTAAGGGAGTGTCCCGTGCTCACGCACGGCATTCCCCGAAAGCCGCGGATCGAGACCCCCTGAATGATTCGCGCATCCTTAAAGCCCCGCTCATGCGGGGCTTTTTTTATGCAGTGCTTCGGTTTCTGGCTTCCGCGAGCGTGCGTTCGTGCGGAAATGCAGGCACCGGAGCCGCGCGCAATAAGACAAATCAAACGTGCAGGTTGTCGCGCATTGCGCACGGTATGCATCCGTGTGGCCCTGCCGGCCGTCAGGGCAACGGACAGGCGTCGCCAATGACTTCAGCGGCGATGCTCACGTGCTTTCAATCCGTCGCGCTGCGGTTTACTGTTCTTTGCATCAGTCCGGCGACGACCCCCTGGAGGGCTTCCATGGCACCGATCCGTGGCCCGGCGTGGGCATTGTGCACCCTTGGCTCCGCGCTGTTGATTCTCAGCGGGTGCGGCAAACTCACTCACGGCGAGTCTGAGTGGGCGCGTGCCGCACTCGAGCGCAATCCCGATCTCACCATCGTCGCGGCCGACAAAGACGCGAACACATTCACCGTGCAGGTGAAGGGCAGCAGCGAGCTGCGTGTGGTGCGGGTGGATCAGATCATTGGCGCCGTTCCGTCCGACGGCGTCGCGCCCGCCGTGAGCGAGCCGGCGCCGTCTACTGCCGAATCGGCGCCGCCGCCGGACGCCGCGCAAGCATCGAGCACCACGGCGCGCGCCGGTGAGCTCGCGCGCCCCGCAGATGAAGTGGAGGCGCGCAACCCATCTCCGCCGGTCAATCAAGGCATGGCGCCCGGTACAGCGGTCATCAAGAGCTCCGCTACCGGCAACGTGCTCGCGTCGAGCGAGAGTGTGAATGTCGGGCCGGGCACCGATGCGACAGCGGGCGGTGAAGGTGCCGCGACATCCGGTGCTGCCTCGGCCAGCGACAAGAAGCTGCTCGCTTCCGGCCCCGGCTACAGCATCAGCGCGGGCGATCCGGGCGCGAACCGCGCCATACGTCTTGCGCAGGCGGGCGAGCTGAAGTCGCTGGCCAACGTTGCGGTGGAGCGCCGCTACGAACCGATGATCTGCCAGGGCAATCGCCTGCTGCACATCGATGGCCGCAACCTCGAATTCGAAGGCGATGCGGTCAGCGCGCTCGATGGATGCGAGATTCACATCACGAACAGTCATATCATTGCGCACGGCGTAGGAGTCTCCGCGCGTGCGGCCAATGTGCACATCAAGAACAGCATCATCGAGGGAGACTCGGGCTCGATCTCCGCGTCGGGTGGCGCCAAGGTCTATACGCAGCAGTCCACGTTCAAGGGTTTGAGCCGGCGCCTTGACACAGCCACCTTCACCGACCTCGGCGGAACCACCTGGAACTGATCGGGGCGGCCATCCGCCGGGAGCCGATCTCGCCCCCGCACTGCGCCCGCTCGTCGAGCGGGCCCTAGAAACACTCACTGGCAACGCCGACCTGGCCGCGGCGCTCGACGCCGCGCCAGGCGAAGTGCGCGCATCGCTGCCGCTCGTGTTCGCGACAAGCGACTTCGTTTCGCAGTCGTGCACGCGTCAGCCGCAATTCCTCATCGATCTCGTGCGCAGTGGCGACCTTCGAAAAAGGCAGCGCAGGGATGAGTTCGTGGCGCGTGCGCCGGCCATCGTGGCAGAGGGGCAGTCGAGCCCCGTGCCGGAGGCGGAGTTCATCGCCGCGCTGCGCCGCTGGCGCAAGCAGGAGATGGTGCGCATCGCCTGGCGCGATCTGGCGGGCTGGGCAACCCTGGAAGAGACGCTCGCCGAGCTTTCGGTGTTCGCGGACACAGCCATTCAGTGCGCCTATGACCATGCGCGCAGAACGCTCGTGGGGCGCTACGGTGAGCCGCGCTCACCCAGCGGCGAGGCGCAGCCGCTGGTCGTCATCGGCATGGGCAAGCTCGGCGGTGGCGAGCTCAATTTTTCGTCCGACGTCGATCTCGTTTTTCTCTTCCCCGAGCACGGCGAGACGGATGGCGCGCGCCCCATCGAGAACGAAGAGTTCTTCACCCGGCTCGGGCAGGGCGTTATCCGCCTGCTCGAAACGCCCACGCATGACGGTCTCGTGTTCCGCGTGGACATGCGGCTGCGCCCGTTCGGTGACAGCGGCGCGCTCGTCTCCAGCTTCGCGTCCTTCGAAGACTATTTGCAGCGGCACGGCCGTGACTGGGAGCGCTACGCGTATGTGAAGGCGCGCGCGATCACCGCGGCCGATCGGTACGCGGAAATCTACGCGAGCGCCGTCCGCCCATTTGTCTATCGCCGCTACGTCGACTACGGTGTGTTCGAAAGCCTGCGCGAGATGAAAGTGCTCATCGAGCGTGAGGTCGAGCGCCGGGAGCTCGCGGACCACGTGAAGCTCGGGCCTGGCGGCATTCGCGAGATCGAGTTCGTGGTGCAGGCGTTCCAGCTCATTCGCGGCGGGCGCTTCAAGCGGCTGCAGACCGTTTCGCTTCTCGAAGCCTTGCCACTGCTCCACGGCAACAAGCTGCTGCCGCCCAACGTTGTGCTGGAGCTGCACGCGGCTTATGCATATCTGCGCAGGCTCGAGAACCGCCTGCAGATGCTGGCAGACGCGCAGGAGCACCAGCTGCCCAAGGACGAGCTCGCGCGTGCGCGCATCGCGCTCGCGATGGGTTCGCCGGATTGGCAGGCGCTGCTGTCGCAGCTCGATGCGCATCGCGAGCGCGTCAGTCGCCACTTCAAGACCGTGGTGTTCAGCGGCACGCAGGACGCCGACCCTCGCGCGGTGAAACTGGATTTCGGCCGTTTCTGGGATACGCAGGCCGAACAGGCGGCGCTCGCGGAGTCGCTCGCCAACGCGGGCATGCCGGAAGCGAACGAAGCCACGCGCCTGCTGCTGGACCTGCGCGCTTCCGGGGCCGTGCGCAAGCTCGACGAGCCAGGCCGCAAGCGCCTGCA
The DNA here is from genome assembly GCA_963837755.1 of uncultured Gammaproteobacteria bacterium. Lineage (GTDB taxonomy): Bacteria > Pseudomonadota > Gammaproteobacteria > Steroidobacterales > Steroidobacteraceae > JADGHX01. Next base: position 1,516,487 of record CAWIOP010000001.1, read on the forward strand.
GGCGCTGCTACCCGTGCTGGTTTCGGATGTTGCCGCCGCGTCCGAGCCGCTCGCCGTGCTGCGACGGCTGGTGCGCATCATCGAGGCCATCGGCCAGCGCTCCGTCTACTTCGCGCTGCTTCACGATAGTGGCGCCGCGCGCCGCCGCCTCATCGACCTGTGCGGCCGCGGAGATTTCCTGGCGAACCAGATCGCCGCTCACCCGATGTTGCTCGATGAGCTGCTCGACGCGCGGCTCCTGCTGGATCTGCCCAATCGCGCGCAGCTCGCTACCGAGCTCGACGTGGTCATGGAGCAGCTGCCCGAAGAGAATGACCCCGAGCGCCAGGTGGAGACGCTGCGCCAGTTCCAGCGCGCCGCCATTTTCCGTGTTGCCGTCGCGGACCTCACGGGGCTGCTGCCTGTGATGCACGTGAGCGATCGTCTCACCGAAATCGCGGAGCTCATCGTCGAGCGCGCCATGTCGCTTGCCTGGCAGCAGATGACGGAGCAGTTCGGCGTTCCGATGAGCGATGACGAAAAGGGTGGCCGCCGCCCGGTGCGCATCTGCGCGGCCGGCTACGGCAAGCTCGGCGGCCGGGAGCTCGGCTATTCCTCCGATCTGGATCTCGTGTTCCTGCACGACTCCCAGGGTGAGCAGCAGGAAACGAACGCCCCGCGGCCCATCGACAACCAGGTGTTCTTCATCCGCCTCGCCCAGCGCATCGTTCACCTGCTCACCATGCATTCGCGCGCGGGCCGCCTTTACGAAGTGGACCAGCGCCTGCGCCCGAGCGGCAAGGGCGGCATGCTCGTCACGAACATCCGGGCGTTCGCCGAGTACCAGCAGAAGGAAGCCTGGACGTGGGAACACCAGGCGCTGCTGCACGCGCGCGCCGTTGCGGGCTCGCCCGAGCTTCGCGAGCGCTTTGAAGCCGTGCGCCTCGAAGCCCTCCGCAACGACGTTCGGCGCGACAAGCTGCGGGCAGACGTGTCGTCCATGCGCGAGCGCATGCGCAAGGAGCTGTCGCGGGCCAAGGCCGGTGAGTTCGACATCAAGCAGGATGCCGGCGGCATCGCGGACATCGAATTCCTGGCGCAGTACTGGGCGCTGCTGTGGGCGAAGGACAAGCCACCCGTCGCAATGTTCTCCGACACGATTCGTCAGCTCGAGTCTGTCGCCTCGGCAGACCTCGTGCCTCAGGCAACTGTAGACGTGCTTACGAGGGCCTACCGCGAATACCGCACGCGCGCACATCACTTGTCGCTCGAGAGCCGCGAACCCATTGTGCCGGCGACAGAGTTTATCGAGACGCGCGCCGCAGTCACCCGCATCTGGGACGAGACGATGCGCTGACGGCGCGCGGCCCAAAGGGATAGCGGGTTGCGGGCCTTCGCGGGAGGCAATCCCTGGCACGCCGCCGTGAGCGTCCCACCCACGGACGGCGCCCCCTCACGGTCTATGGTGCGGTCCGCCCTGACTGCACACTGACTTACCCTGCATCGAGCGCCGGAGGGGGAGGCTGCGACGCAGTGACCGTGCCATTCTGTATCTGTCGGGAGCGGGCGATTCATATCAGCCCCGGGGCGATCACTTATAATGCGCGCCCCGTAGCTCAAGACCCGCCCGAATGGCCGCGACGACCACCCGACCGCTGATCCAGCCGAACGCCCAGAGCCAGTACGAGGTGACGGCCGAGGATCTGCCGCTCTCCTGCCCGATGCCCGAGATGTATCTGTGGAATTCGCATCCGCGGGTCTACCTGCCCGTGGAGCAGACCGGCTGGGCCAAGTGCCCCTACTGTGGCGCGGAGTACACGCTCAAGCGCTGAAGCGCGCCGCGCCGCCTGGCGCGGTGGCTGCCCGGCCGGCGAGGCTCAGGCCGGCCGGTATGGCTTGTACGATTTCTCTTCGACGATGCGTGACCCGAGCTTCACGTTGACGCGCTTCTTGATGGCCGCCCGCTCGTCGTTCTCGATGTAGACCGAGCGGGCCAGCTCGATGAAGCGCGCGTCGAACGCCTGCGCCATTTCCTTGTCGCGGATGTCGTCTTCGATGGCCCACAGGCGCTCGTTCACCGCCTGGAGCGCGCGCTCGTCATCGCCGACATCCGCGCTGCCCACCGCCTCTTTCCAGGTCCGCTCCAGCAGCGACAGCTCCAGGCGCACGTTCGTCACCTTCGCAGCGTCGCTCATGCGCGCGGACTTGATGCGCAGGATGGTGATCTTGTCGAGGAGTTCCCCCGGTGAGATCGGCACGAGAATGTCTTTCATCGACGCTTGCTCCACATTTCAGGCTCCCGATTCAGGCCGGACCGAGGCGCTGCGCGTACTGCAGTGCCTGGTCCAGCTTCGCTGTCACCTGCTCGACGGTGATGAGGTCCATCACGCCGCGCACTTCGATCTTTTCCGTCCACGGCAGCCGCTCGGGCGGGCAGCGGCGGAAGCGGCGCGCCGCCTCCGGGTAAGCGTTCACGCACCACGGCCGCGAAAGGTAGGGCCCGCTGCGCGCCGGATTGGTTGCGGCATATAAACCCACCACCGGCGTGCGCACCATGGTGGCCATGTGCGCGGGTCCCGAGTCGGGCGCCACCAGCAACGTGGCACGCTCGAGCAGCGCGAGCATCTGGGGCAGCGTATCGCGCCCGATCTGGTTGATCACGGGTGTTTGCGCGGCCGCCTCGATGGCCGCGGCGGTCTCGCGTTCGAGAGCGGTTGGGCCGCCACACAGGATGACGCGCATGCCGTGCTGGCGAGCCGCGTAGTCCGCCACGGCCGCGTACCGCTCCGCTCGCCAGTTGCGCAGTGAGTGGCTGGAACAGGGGCTGATCACGAGCGTGGGACGCTCGTCGGGAATGAGCTTTTGCGCGTATTCCAGCGCATCGGGTGGCAGGGGGATGTCCCAGCTCACCACGCGTTCGCGCACCCCCAGCGCCTCCGCGAACCCGAAGAAGCTGTCCATGACGTGCTCGCGCGCGCGCGCCGGGATCTTTTCGTTCGTGAACAACCATTGCAGCTCGCGCGCGCGCGCCCGGTCGAACCCGAGCTTCACGGTGGCGCGCGTGGCGCGGGCGATGAGGCTGGCCCGAAAGGCAAGCTGCATGTGAAGCAACACGTCAAACTGGCGTTCGCGAAGCTGCTTGCGCAATTCGCGACGCGCGCCGGGGCCGGCGCGCTTGTCTACGATGATAAACTCCACGCCCTCGATCAGGCTCATGAGGCGCGCTTCGGTCTTGCCGATGATCCATGTGAACTGCGTCTGCGGCCACGCCCGCTGCAAAGTGCGAAGCACCGGCACGGCGTGGCAGGTATCGCCGATTGCCGACAGCCTCAGCAGGCAGACGCTGCGCGGCGGGTCTGTCAATGGCGGCATGATTGGAGGAGTTCGCCGATGAGCGGGCAACAATGGCCGCTCGGGTCAGAGGTCAGGCGGAAGGATCTCACGGGGGGCGCCATGCTATATGACGTATCCCGGGCCGGCAACGCGGCCCCCGCGTGGTTTGACGCCGCTTACTGGCGCGAGCGCGGCGAGATCGATGGCGAGGCGCGCGGCCGCGGCGCCACGCACCTCATTCGCTCCGGCAAGCAGAACTTCGTGCTCCGGCACTATCGGCGCGGCGGCCTCATGGCGCGCGTGCTGCGCGATCGATACTTCTGGCGCGGCGAGTCCGCCACTCGCGCCTTTGCGGAGTGGCAGCTGCTTTATCACCTGCACCGGGCCGGCCTGCCGGTGCCGGCGCCTGTCGCCGCGCGCTACCGGCGCCATGGGCTCACGTACACGGCCGACATCATCACCGAACGGTTGATGGATTCGGTTTCGCTCGCGGAGCAGCTGCGCAACCGCGGCATCCCGATCCTGGGGTGGATCACCATCGGCCGCTGCATCCGCACGTTCCACGACCTCGGCGTGTGCCACCCCGACCTGAACGCGCACAACATCATGCTGGTGGGCGACGACTCGGTCTATCTCATCGATTTCGACCGCGGCCGTCTCATGAAGCCCGGCTTGTGGTGCGACGGCAATCTCGTGCGGCTGCGGCGGTCGCTGGAGAAGATCACCTACAAGCTGCCGCCGGAGCACTTCAGCGAGGCGGACTGGCACGGCCTGCTGGATGGTTATCGGCAGTCGGGCGGCATGCCGGGCGCGTCGCGGCCGCCCGCCGCTGCAAAGCCGGGCGACACGAGTGCAACTACCGCGAATCGAGTGCTGAGTGTTGCGGCGGACTTTGTGACGCCGCCTGCATCAGCCACTGCCGAAGTCGTGCCCGCAGGAAGCGACAAGCCGCAGACCGTTCCCACCGCCTAGAGCCGGAAACCACCCAGCGAATGCGTCATCTCTACACCCTCGCTGCGTATCTGCTTGCGCCTGTTTTTTGTGGAGTGTTGTGGTTCCGGGGGCTGCGTGACCCGCGTTACCGACAGAACTTCGCGCAGCGCTTCGGCTGGGGCGAGCCGCTCGCGGAACCCAGCATCTGGGTGCACGCGGTGTCCGTTGGCGAAGTGCAGGCGGCGGCCGTGCTCGTGCGAACGCTTTATGATCGTTACCCCGGCATACCACTCGTCGTCACGACACTCACGCTCACCGGCGTCGAGCGCGCGCGCGCGCTGCTGGGCGATCGGGCGAACGTGCGCTACGTGCCGCTCGACCTGCCCGGCTCCGTGCGGCGATTCTTCGATCGCGTGAAGCCGCGCATCGCCGTGATCTTCGAGACGGAGCTGTGGCCGAACATCTATCACGAGTGCAGCCGCCGTCGCGTGCCGCTCGTGCTCGCGAGCGCGCGCCTGTCGCCGAGTAACATGGTCCACTACCAGCGCTTCATCAGCCTCTTCAGGCAGGTGCTGTCGAATCGGGTGGTGGTGGCCGCGCAGGGCGAGGGCGATGCCGAGCGCTTCCGCTCGCTGGGCTCTGACCCGCAGCGGACGCACGTCACGGGCAACCTCAAGTTCGACTTCGCCGTGCCGGCGGATGTCACCACCAAGGGCGTGGAGCTGCGCGCCCACTACGCCGCGGACCGGCCCGTCTGGGTTGCAGGCAGCACGCACCCCGGAGAAGAATCGCAGTTGCTCGAGGCGCACCGTGAAGTGCGCAAGGCGCATCCGCGTGCGCTGCTCGTCATGGTTCCGCGCCACTCACAGCGCTTCAGCGAAGTCGCGTCGTGGCTGGAGAAGCAGAACGCGCGTTTCATCCGCAGGTCGCAGCCTTCCGCGCGCACGCCAGATCTCGAAGTGCTGCTCGTCGACTCACTCGGCGAGCTGCTCGATTTCTACGCCATGGGCGACGTGGCGTTCGTCGGCGGCACGCTCGTCACCGTGGGCGGGCACAACCTGCTGGAACCCGCGGCGCTCGGCCTGCCGGTGCTGGCAGGGCCCCATAATTTCAACAGCGCGGATATCGCGAAGATTCTGGTGGATCGCGGCGCCGCGCAGATCGTGACGGATGCGAAGGATCTCGCCGCGCGCGTTTCCTTGCTGCTGTCGAACCCTGCCGAGCGGGCGCGCATCGGCGCGCTGGGCCGCGAATGCGTGGAAGACAACCGGGGCGCGCTCGACAAACTGCTGGGACTGATCGACCCGTTGATGCGTCAGTAGCGCCGCGGCGCGCGTTGATACTCACCCGCCAAAAAGAAAACGCCCGCCGAAAGGCGGGCGCGGATTTCATGGCAAGGCCGGACCGGGCTACTGAGCGGGCGGCGGCGGCGCGGTGGGCTGCGTCGGTGCTGTGGGCACCGTCTCCGTGAGAAGCCGGTTCAGCTCCTCCAGGGTCTGCGGGTCGAGGTTGCCGGCCGCCAGGCGCAGGTTGATCACGTTCTGCAGGTATTCGTACCGGCTCTGCGAGTAGTCGGTCTGCGCCTGAACCAGCAGCCGCCGCGCGTCGAGCACATCTACAGACGTGCGCGTGCCCACCTCATATCCCGCCTCCGTGGCTTTCAGGGAGATCTGGCTCGAATCGAGCGCCTGCTTCAGGGCTTCCACCCGGGCCATCTCGCTGATGACGCCGAGATAGGCGTCGCGAGCGGCGCGCTCGGTCTGGCGCGACGTGGCCGTCACCCGCTCTTTCGCCGCGATCCATCGATATTGCTGCTCGCGAACGCGCGACTGCGTGAGGCCGCCGCTGAAGATGGGAACCTGCACCTGCAGGCCATAGGTCTTCGTGTTCTGCTCGGTGGGAAAGGGATCGAACGACCCGAGGCCGCTGAACTCCGCGCTGCCGTCACCTTTCGACTTGCCATACGTGCCGACGATGTCGAGGGTGGGCAAATGCCCGCCGAAGGTCGCGCGGACGTTCTCACGTGCGATGTCGGCTGCGAGCCGGCTGGAGAGGAGCTGGGGATTCTGGTCGAGCGAGACGTCTACCCACTCCTGCTCGACCGAGGGCTGCGGAGCCCGCAGGGCCATCTGAACGCCCGGGCGCGAGAGGCTGTCGTATTTCTGGGCTGTGACCTCACGGAGTTGTTCCTCCGCGGTTGCGAGGGCCCGTTTGGCAGCGATGACCGCTGCGGCGGCCTGGTCACGGGCGGCCTTGGTGTCCTGCACGTCCGTGATCGCGATCAGGCCCACTTCGAACCGCTTGTTGGCCTGGTCGAGCTGGCGGTTGAAGGCTTCCTGGGCCGCCTGCCGTGCTTCGAGCGTGTCCTGCGCGGCAAGCACGCCGAAATAGCGCTGCGCCACGCGCTGCATCAGCGATTGCTGGGCCGTGCGGTAGTCGGCTTCCGCCTGCGCCACCTGATGATTGGCGGCACGCAGCGTCGCCCAGTTGCGCCAGGAGAAGACGTTTTGCCGCAGGTCGAAGCTCCACTGCTTGGTGTCGGGCTCAAATTCCGACGTGCGCGGAACGAGCGCGCTGCCGATCGTTTGCTGGGTGACCGGGTCGATGATGGCCTGGGGGGTCGACTGGGTGTTGTCGGTTTTGCCCCGGGTCCATGCGCCGCTGCCCGTGATCTGTGGCAGGAACGACGACCAGGCCTGCGGGCGAACCTCGCGGCTCGCCTTGCGCAGGGCATCGGCCTCCCGGATCTGCGGATCGTTCACGAGCGCGTCCTGATACACGCTCAGCAGGTCGGCAGCGCCGGCGCAGGTCGCGGCGAACAACGAAAAGAGTGCGACGCCTATCGCCCGTTTCATGATTTTCCCTTTAGAGACGTAGTCTTATTAAAGCGGTGTTGTATATCACTATATCAGCTGCGGATTTGGCGCGGCAAGACCGCAGCCAACCGCGCGACGAACACGCGTTGAATTAGTACGCGCTGACGGACGGGTCCACATCGCGGGACCAGGCGAGTATCCCGCCCGTGAGATTCGACACCGAACGGAAACCGTTCCGGGCCAGAAATTGCGCCACCTGCATGCTCCGGCCGCCCGAACGGCACATCACTACGATCTCGCGACCGGCATCCAGTTCGGGCAGGCGCGCCGGAATTTCATTCATCGGGATGTGCAGCACCTCTGGAATGCGGGCGATGTCGAGCTCCCAGCCCTCGCGCACATCGATGACGAGCGGGCCCGTGCCCGCCTCGCGCCGTGCTTTGAGCTCGGCCGGGCTGATCTCGTTTACCGCGGAGCTCACCATGGGGCCGACCACGGTCCAGTTGCCGGGCCGGCGGCTGAGGGCACCATGAGCCTCAGAAAGCAAACCCGGGAGGCCGCCGGGCGTTGATCAAGGGGTCGACTACCGTCTCGAACAGGCTTTCTGCGACCCAGCCGTCCTCCGAGACGCGCCGGATGAGCCGGGCCTCCATGACCGGGGCATCACCCACGATGACGAACAGCCGGCCGCCGATTTCCAGCTGCCGCTGGAAGCGTTCGTCGTACACCGGCAGGGAGCCTGTGACCGCGATGGCCTCGTAACGCACTCCGTCAGCCGCGCCCTGGGCCCCGTCTTGCATGGCATCGGCGGTGACGATCTGAGCATTGCGCACGCCGGCGGCGGCGAGATTGGAGCGGGAGAGGTCTGCGAGCTCGGCGAACGCCTCGAGCGACATCACGTGCGAGGCGGCTGCAGCGAGGCACGCAGTGACATAGCCCGAGCCGGCGCCAATTTCGAGCACGCGCCCGGAGCCCGTGAGCTCCAGCGCCTGCAGGAGGCGGCCGACGACATTTGGGCGCAGCATGTGCTGCCCGCACGGCAGCGGAACATCCATGTCGGCGAAGGCGAACGACGAGGCGGCGGCAGGCACGAACTGTTCGCGCCGCACGGTGCGCAGGATCGACGAGCACGCGCGCGTCGAGCACCTCCCAGGCGCGAACCTGGTGCTCGATCATCTGCTCGCGGGCGTCGGTGACTATCGACGAGGTGGCCGACATGGTCATGCGGAGACTCCGGCGCAATACTGAACTTATTGTGCCTGTGAAAAGGGCCCGAGAAGTTAAGGGTTTTCCATGAATCTGCCAAGCGGATGTGCGACGAGATATGGTGAAAGGCGGACAGGCCGACAGGGGCGCTGCGCTAGACTTGCGCCAACAGCGTTCGGAACACGACAAGAACCAGTAGTTCCGGGGAAAACGCGCTCTCGAACGGGGCTTTGAGAAAAACAAAATGTCGATATTGGGGCTGTTGTGCCTTCTCCTCGGGCTCGTTGCCGCTCTGCTGCTCGTTCTCTACTGGCTCCAGCGACGTGAGCTGAAAGCGGTTGGCGAGCTGGCCCAGCAGCTTCAGCGCATCGCGGTGGGCGGCCGCCTCGGCGGGCGCGTCGAGCTTGCCACCGATCATCCGGAGATCGGCGCGCTCGCGACCACGGTGAATCACCTGCTCACGCGCATCGCGGCGTCCCCCGACCGCGCCACGAGTCACACCAGCCCGAACCTCTTCGGCGAGCTTGCCGACCGCATCCACGAGTCCGTTCTGGTGCATCGGGACGTCATCCTGCACGCGAATCGGCAGTTCGCGAGCTTCGTCGGCGTCGACCGCGCGGAGCTCATCGGCCGCCGTCTCGGCGACCTCGTTCCGCCGGAATACTCCGAGCTCGTCAGCGAGAACATACGTCGGCGCCTCGCCGGCGAGGCGGCAGCGGAGCGTTACGAGATCGAGATGGTCGGCCTGCAGGGGCAGGTGAGCCGCCTCGAGATCACTTCAACCGTCATCGACTACGAAGGCGCGCCGGCGTTGCTCATCACCGGCGTCGAAATCGTGCCCGACGCAGGCAGTGCCGGCCCTGCGCACTCTGCCAGCGCAGGTGGCTGCGGCAAGCGCCGCGAACCCGCTGCACCTTTACGCCCTGGATTCGCTGGCGGAGGCCATCATCGCCACCGACACCGAAGGCCGCATCAGCTATCTGAACGCCGCCGCCGAGCATCTCACCGGCACCCCCGCGGGCAGCGCCATCGGCAAGCTGCTCGAAGAGATCGTCGGCCTCGTGGACGAGACGGATCGCCGCCTGCTCACCGACCCGGTGAAGCAGGCGCTGACGACCGGCGCGTCCGTGAATCTCAGCCGCCGCGCGTTGCTCTTGTCGAAGTCCAGCGGCAACGAGCGTTCCATCGAGTTGTCCGCGTCGCCGCATTCGCGATGGCGACAAGCATGTGACCGGCGCCGTGGTACTGCTGCACGACGTCACGGAGCTGCGCGGACTTGCGCGCCAGATGTCGTACCAGGCCACGCACGACGCGCTCACCGGACTCGTGAACCGGCGCGAGTTCGAGCGGCGGCTGGAAGAAGCCGTGGAAAGCGGCCACCGCGGCGATGGCCAGCACGTGCTGTGCTACATCGATCTCGACCGCTTCAAGGTGGTGAACGACACCAGCGGGCACCTTGCGGGCGACAGCATGCTGCGCGAAGTGGCCAAACTGCTGCGCGACGCGCGTTCGCGACAGCGACACCGTCGCGCGCCTCGGCGGCGACGAGTTCGGCATGCTGCTCGTCGGCTGTCCGCTCGAGAAGGCGCGACAGATCGCGGACGACGTCTGCCGCGGCGGTGGCGGACTATCGCTTCGTCTGGAAAGACCAGCATCTTCAACATCGGCACGTCCGTCGGGCTCGTCGAGGTGTCCCGCGAGAGCGGCACACTCGAAGAGTTGATGGCCGCGGCGGATTCGGCCTGCTACGTCGCGAAGAAGCAGGGCGCCGGCCGCGTGGCGGTGTACTCCGCCCGCGACGAAGCGCTGGCGCGCCACACCGGCGAGATCCAGTGGCTGCAGCGCTTGCAGACCGCGCTCAAGGAAAACCGGTTCCAGCTCTATCACCAGCCCATCGTTCCGGCTTACGGCGAGGACACCGGCGGGCCTGCGATGGAAGTGCTGGTGCGGCTGCAGGACGAGAACGGCGCACGAAGTGCCGCCGTCCGAGTTCGTGCGCGCGGCGGAGCGCTACCGGCTGATGGGCCTCGGTGGATCGCTGGGTGGTGCAGACCACGCTTGCGGCGCTCGGCCGCGGCGCCCTGCCGGTGCCGGCGACGCGCAGCGTGGCCATCAACATGTCGGGGCAGACGCTGGGTGACACCGCAGTTCCTGGAGTTCGTCGTCGAATGCACTCGACAGCACGGGCGTGTCGCCGGCGCAGGTGTGCTTCGAGATCACCGAGAGCGCGGTCGTCGGCGAACATGGACCACGCGCGGCGCTTCGTCGGCGTGCTTCACGGCATGGGCTGCCAGTTCGCGCTCGATGACTTCGGCTCGGGCGTCGGCTCGTTCTCGAACCTCAAGAACCTGCCGATGGACTATCTGAAGATCGACGGCTCATTCATGCGCAACCTGGCGCGCGACACCGTGAACCAGGCCATGGTCACCGCGATGATCAAGCTCGCGCGCACGCTCAACTTCAAGGTGATCGCGGAGCAGGTGGAAGACGTCGCCGCGCTCGAAGCCGCGCGCGAGCATGGGCGTGGACTACATCCAGGGTTACGTCATCGGCAAGCCGATGCCGCTGTCGCTGTCGTTGGCCGCCTGATCGGAACGCGCCATCGAGGCGTGTCGACGATGCCCGTCGGCGCTTGTCGGAGGCAACCTTGTCGATGGCGTCGTCGACCACGGCCGTGATCTTGGCCGAGCCGCCCAGCCGCTCGTAAAGCGAGCCCGGCGCCGGGGCCGGCATCGGGGCGGGCGTTTCGGCACCTGAATTTTCGGCCAGGCAGAGGTTGCACGCAGACCCCGTTAAACGACTCACACTTCACAGAATTCCGACTGAACATTACGCAGAATGCACACTCATTGGTCGCAGCCGTTGTCAAGCTGACCGCGGACTGTGATGTAGGTCGCAAGAGTTGGAGTTTCAGGCGAGTGCAACGTTCGATGGTCTCGAGTTCAACGCGCCGCAAAGGCCGCCGTCAGTGGCGCTACTTCCTCGGTTTGTCCGTGCTGGGTCTGCTCATCATCGCTTCGGCGTCGCATGCGGGTAATCCCCTGCCGACCGCAGGTGGTGTCACGCCGGTAGAAGCGGGCTCCGACGGCCGATAGTTGCCAGGAAGGCTTGCACAGGCGCGCCCTGCGCGGCGCGCCCGCGGTTTCGCGTGAGCTTCGAGCTCAGCGCTTCTTCCGTTCGTCGCCCGGCTGGAAGTCGAGCGCCACTCCGTTCATGCAATAGCGCTGGCCGGTGGGCTGTGGCCCATCCGGAAACACGTGGCCAAGGTGGCCGCCGCACTTCGCGCAGTGCGCTTCCACGCGCGTCATGAAATGGCCGCGATCGGTCGTGGTCTCCACGGCGCCGGGCCGCGGCATGTAGAAGCTCGGCCATCCGCTGCCGCTGTCATATTTCGTGGTGGAGTCGAACAGCACTTCGCCACAGCCGGCGCACTTGAAGATGCCGTCGCGATGCTCATCGTTGAGAGGGCTGGTGCCTGCGCGCTCGGTGCCATGCTGGCGCAGCACGCGGAACTGCTCCGGGGTCAGCTTCAGCTCCCACTCATCGTCGGACTTCGCCGTGGCAGGCTTCTCTGTCTGGCTCATGGGGTCTCCTTGGGTGCCGGCCGGCATCGGGCCGCCGAGCGCCGTTCCAGCCACGCGTCCACGGAGATGACGCCGGGGCCGAACACGATGAGTCCCAACGTCAGTACGCCCCACAGGATGTGCTGAGCCAGCGCCGCTTCGAAGCCTTCGGCCAGCAGCACATGGGAATAGGAAATGACCGCCATGGCGTTGACTGCGAAGGTGCCGAGTGCCCCAAGGCGCCCGAACAATCCCAGCATGAGCAACGCCGGGAAAAACAGCTCGCCGAACGTCCCAGCCACAGCAGCCAGCATGGGTGGCAGAACGGGAACGTGGTATTCGCTGGTGAAGAGCTCCACCGTCTGCTCCCACGACGTGTACTTGAGCCAGCCGGACCTGATGAAGACGTCCGCTACGTAGAGGCGCGCGGCGAGCAGCGCCAGCGGCTGCAGCTTGTCGAGCAACCTGCCGAAGGCCGCGTGCCAGTCGGTGAGCTTGAGCAGGAAGGTCATGTGAGCGTCCTCAAATGGAAGGCGTGGGCAGGCGCAGACGGGTGAGTATGCGCAGCCCGATGAGATGCCGAAGGGCCGCGCCGAAGTCGAAATCCGCTTCGATGGCTTGCGCGCGCTCCAGCGCGGCGCCCAGGTTGTCGCCGCGGCTCAGCGCTTCGAACAATGCGAAGGTGGCCGGGGGCAGGCAATGAAACTCAACACACTCCGCAGTGCGCAGCACGAGCACGTGGTCCGCGCCGCTGTCGAGGTCGATGACTTCATTGCTCAGCGACTCGGGCTGATTCACGCGCCAGATGCGAACCACCGGGCAGCCCGCCCGGACGAAGCCGCATGCCGGATGAAACTCGAACGTCAGCCGCTCGTAGTCCGCGGGGTCGATGTCGCGGAAGGCTTCCGCGTGCAGCGCTTCCGCGTCCGCGGCGACCAGCGCTTCCTGATGCGCCCATTCGAGCGCGGCAACGTCGGCGAAGTAAGCGTACCGGGTGCCTGCGAACTTCTCGCGCAGGAACGGCGCGAACGGCTCGCCAATGTGATGCAGATTGCCCGAGCGTGACGGATGCGCGCGCAGGAGCTCCAGCGCGAGCTGCCGGAAATAGTCCGTGCCCCCGAGGCGCTCGATCACCGGAAAGCCGATGGACAGCGCCTTGATGAACCCTTCACGCAGGTTGTTGCGATAGATGCCGAGGCGCGCGCCGGCGTGGATGCCGTCCTCGCGAATGTGCGCGTGAGCGCGTTCGTCCGCTTCGTCGAACAGCGCGGCGGTGAAACTCAATTGCAGCTCACGCAGCGCGGGCATGCTGGGTCTCCATCCTGCGATCGGCTTTGCGCGCCTCGGCGACGAGCACGTCGAGCGCGGGAATGTCGGTGTCCCATTCGATGAGCGTGGGCACCGGCCCGAAGCGCTCGAGCGCCGCCGAGTAAAGCGCCCACACTTCATCGCAGACCGGCGCGCTGTGCGTGTCGATGCGAATCTCGCGCCCGCCGATCGTGTGAATGCTGTGCCCGGCGAGGTGCATCTCGCGCACGCGCTCGCGCGGTATGCGATTCAGGTAGTGCAACGGATCGAAGCCATGATTCATGGCGCTGACGTAGACGTTGTTCACGTCCAGCAGCAGGCCGCAGCCGGACTCCTGAGACAGCGCCGCCAGAAAATCCCACTCGTCGATCTGCGAGCCGGCGAATTGCAGATAGCTCGACACGTTCTCGATGAGCATCTCGCGGCCAAGCGCGTCCTGCACCTGGCTCACGCGGTCGACCATGTGGCGCAGCGCCTCTTCGGTGTACGGCAGCGGCAGCAGATCGTTGGTGAAGCGGCCGCCGGCCGATCCCCACGACAGATGCTCGGAGACGAGCATGGGCTCCAGCTCGCGCGTGAGACGCACAATCTCGCCGAGATGACCGGCATCCAGCGGATCCGTCGAGCCGAGCGACAGCCCCACGCCGTGCAGGCTCAGTGAATAGTTCCGCCGCACTTGCGCCAGCACTTCGCGCGGTGAGCCGCCGCGGGCGAAGTAATTCTCGCTGTGCGCCTCGAACCAGCCGACGCCCGGGCTGCGCGCGACCACTTCATCATGGTGTATCGCGCGCAGCCCGATGCCGGCGCGCAGCGCCTCACCCATATGCGGCGCAAGGCCGCCCGCGGCGGCTCCGCTCTCCGGGGTGAGGTGTGCGCCAGTCACGAATTACTTCGCGGTGAGCGAGCCGTTCACGAGGCGCTCGCACGTGCCCTTGGGCACATTGATCCATTCCCTGGTGTCGCCGTCCTTCTTGGCCAGGCCGGAGCACGAGTGAGCGGCGCCCGCACAATCGTTCTTGGCCGCTTTCGCCACGCCGTAGCACTTCTCCGTGGCGGGCTTCTTCGCTTCGTCGGCCGAGAACGCGGGGCCGGCGAACGCGACCAGGCCGCCGATCGCAGCCGCGAGGATTGCAGTCTTCGTTGTCATCGAAAGTCTCCTTCAGGGGCAGTTGTCTGGTAAACAGTAGTGGCGTCGCTGGCGCGGGAGTCTCAAGCCATTTTGGGCAAGGCTCAACCCGTGCCACGCGGCCATTGCACGCGGCGAAGAAAAGCAACAGCCACGCCGGCGGCGCAGCGCCCATGCAATCAGACACTTATGCCAGAGGCGCGAAAACAGTGGGATTCATGCCGCAGTGGCCTGCGGGAGCGCAGCCAATCGTGGTGGGGGCGGCCACGCGCGGCGACGGTGCAACGCTGCTACGCCCGTGGTAAGAAGGGCGCCCCGCAGAACGATGCCGACCCGGGAACACGCAATCAGCAATTCATGGAAAGTGAGCTCATACATGACCAGGGTCGCCGCGGCAAACACGGGAAGCGATGAACCTATGCAACTAAGCCGTCTGTGGCGTGAGCATCTCGAAGCCGGCTGCCCCGTGGAGCTCACCGGGGTGGAGATCGCGGGCACCGAAGCCCGCACGCTGGATGCCGAGATCACGGCGTGCGTCAGCGCGCTCATCAGTCGAAGCCTCACGGTGGACGGCCGCATCGAACGGCGGCTGCTGGAAATCAGCACGGCCCTGTGCGACAAGAGCGCCGAAGCGCAGGAACCCGTGGCGCAATACTACGAGCGGCTCAACAAGCTCGTGAGCGCGGTGCTGGTGGAGTCGCGCGGCGGGCGGGCGTAGGCGCCCGTGAAAACGAAACGGGCGCATCTTTCGACACGCCCGTCTGGCAGGAAGCCCCGCTGACGCGAGAGCCTCGACGCGTCAGTGACGCTAGTCCTTGTCGTCCAGGTGCTCGCGCAGCTTGTCCTTCGCGCCGCCGACCACGTTCTGCACCTTACCGGCCACCTGGTCCGCGTCGCCCTCACGTTTCAGCTTTTCATCGCCGGTCAACTTGCCAGCGACTTTCTTTACCTTGCCGCCAATGTTCTTCGCGGCGCCCTTCAACCGGTCTGTGTCCACCATGTTCGCCTCCATTGGCCGTTCAGCCCTTTGAATGGACGAGCGGGTGGAGTGTTCCGCCGCGCCATGCAGGCGCGACGGAACATTCCAGACGGGAACGAAGCGCAGGCGCGATCAGAGCAACGGCACCAGCAGCAGCGCCACGATGTTGATGATCTTGATGAGCGGATTGATCGCCGGGCCCGCGGTGTCCTTGTAGGGGTCGCCGACGGTGTCGCCGGTAACCGCGGCCTTGTGCGCATCCGACCCCTTGCCGCCGAAGTTGCCTTCCTCGATGTACTTCTTCGCGTTGTCCCACGCGCCACCGCCGGTGGTCATGGAGATGGCGACGAAGATGCCCGTGACGATGGTGCCGATGAGAAGGCCCCCGAGCGCGCGGATGCCCGCGTCGTGCCCGAGCATGAGATTGAGCGCCACCACCAGGATGATGGGCACCAGGATGGGCAGCAGCGAGGGCACGATCATCTCGCGAATGGCGGACTTGGTGAGCAGATCCACCGCGCGCGAGTAGTCCGGCTTCGCCGTGCCTTCCATGATGCCCTTGATCTCGCGGAACTGACGGCGCACCTCCGTGACGACCGAGCCCGCCGCGCGACCCACGGCTTCCATGGCCATGGCGCCGAACAGGTAGGGCACCATGCCGCCGATGAAGAGGCCGATGATCACGGCCGGATCGGAGAGCGAGAAGCTCACCACCTTGCCGGCGGTCTCGAGGTTGTGCGTGTAGTCCGCGAACAGCACGAGCGCCGCAAGCGCAGCGGAGCCGATGGCGTAACCCTTCGTTACCGCCTTCGTGGTGTTGCCCACTGCGTCGAGCGGGTCGGTGATGTTGCGCACTTCCTTCGGCAGGCCGGCCATCTCGGCGATGCCGCCCGCGTTGTCGGTGATGGGGCCGTAAGCATCGAGCGCCACGATCATGCCCGTGAGCGACAGCATCGACGTTGCCGCGATGGCGATGCCGTAGAGGCCCACGCCGTGCTGCTCGCCAAGCTCGAATGAGCCCCAGATGGCCAGGCACACCGCAATCACGGGCAGCGCCGTCGACTTCATCGACACGCCGAGGCCCGCGATGATGTTGGTGGCGTGACCGGTCTGCGAGGCGGCTGCCACCTTGCGCACGGGGCTGTACTCCGTGGCCGTGTAGTACTCGGTGATCACGATCATGGCGGCCGTGAGGCCCAGGCCGATGAGCGCGCAGCCGAACAGCGCGTTCGCCTGCGTGGGCATGAGCTGCTTCGTGATGAACCAGAACGCCACCGCGGACACGACACCCGACACGATGACGCCCTTGTACAGCGCGTTCATGATCTTGCCGCCTTCGCTCGCCTTCACGAAGAAGGTGCCGATGATCGACGAGATGATCGACGCGGAGCCGAGCGCGAGCGGATAGACGATGGACGAGAACGCCATGCCATCCGGCTGGTTCGCGTAGAGCAGGCCGCCGAGCAGCATCGTGGCGACGATGGTCACCGCGTAGGTCTCGAAGAGGTCTGCCGCCATGCCGGCGCAGTCGCCCACGTTGTCGCCGACGTTGTCGGCGATGACGGCGGGGTTGCGCGGGTCGTCTTCGGGGATGCCCGCTTCCACCTTGCCGACGAGATCCGCGCCGACGTCCGCACCCTTGGTGAAGATGCCGCCGCCCAGGCGCGCGAAGATGGAGATGAGCGAGCCGCCGAAGGCGAGGCCGATGAGCGCGTGCAGCGCCTCTTCTGCGGCCGCCGGGCCTGGCAGCAACGCGCGCAACGCCGTGTAGTAGCCCGCCACGCCGAGCAGGCCGAGGCCCACCACGAGCATGCCGGTGACCGCGCCACCGCGGAATGCAACGCTGAGCGCTGCGTTCAGGCCTTTGGTCGCAGCCTGCGCGGTGCGCACGTTCGCGCGCACCGAGATGTTCATGCCGATGTAGCCCGTGAGACCCGAAAGGATCGCGCCGACCGCGAAGCCCCCCGCGGTGGGCCAGCCGATGGCGAAGCCGAGCACGACGAAGAGAATGACGCCGACGATCGTGATCGTCATGTACTGCCGGTTGAGATAGGCCTTGGCGCCGGCCTGGATGGCCGCGGCGATTTCCTGCATGCGCGCGTTACCCGCGGGCAGTCGCAGAATCGACAACATGGAGACAAAGCCGTAAACGACCGCGATCAGGCCGGCCGCGATCGCGAGCCACAGCCAGTTGCTGGCTTCCATCGGGATGCATCCTCCCAGACTTGATGTTTGTAATTCATTTGGCGTGCCGGGCATCTGCGATGCCCCCCGGCGTGCCAAAAGGCGCGGCACTATAGCACAGGGTTTTTCGCGCAATACGCGCGCGAAGTGATGGACCACGATGCAGCCGCAGACGCGTGAGTCAACGGTAATTCGTGGTGAATTCGTACAGATGTGCGCGTAGCTTTTTCAATGAGGGCGGGCTTAGACTTTCGGCCATGGAAGGACGAATCCTCAATCTCGAAGGCAGTGTTCTGCGCATGGCGGGCAGCGTCGGCAAGCTCGAAGCCAACGTCTCGCATATCCAGAAAGATCTCGGCGAATTCAAAACCGAGATGAAGGCCGATCTGGGCAAGATGAGCGATCGCATGGACCGCGACTTCCGCGTGCTCTTCGGCGCCCTCATCACCGTGGCGCTCGGCCTCGGCGGCTTGATGGCGAAAGGTTTCGGCTGGCTTTAGTGCGGCAGCCCGTGCGGCGTCATGCCGCACGCCTGCCCACTTCGCGCCTCAGAGCTTGAACTCGGTCGTCAGCTTCTTTTTCACCAGCACGCCTTTGATCTTCACGTAGTCCGGCAGCCCATTCCTGTAAGGCGGGTAGTCTTCGCCGGCGATCAGCGGCTCGAGATATCGGCGGCACGCCTCAGTGATGCCGAAGCCATCTTCGGTGACGAAGTGGCGCGGCACTTTCTTTTCCCGGTTGGCCACCTGGTCGAGCGGCACGTGGCCGATGGTCCACCTGTAGGGCTTCGAGGCCTTGCGCACGATGGCCGGCATCACCGCGTTCATGCCCTTCACCGCCAGTTCCACCGCGGCCTTGCCCACGGCGTAAGCCTGCTCCACGTCCACCTTCGAGGCGATGTGGCGGCCGGCGCGCTGCAGATAGTCCGCCACGGCCCAGTGGAACTTGTAGCCGAGCGCCTCGCGCACCATGTTCGCCACCACCGGGCCCACGCCGCCGAGCTGCGTGTGGCCGAAGGCGTCTTTCGTGCCGGCTTCGGCGAGGAATTTTCCGTCGGGCCAGGCCGCGCCTTCGGAGACCACGATGACGCAGTAGCCGTAGTCCGTGACGCTTTGCTTCACCTTCGCCAGGAATTTCTCCTTGTCGAAGGCGATTTCCGGAAACAGGATGATGTGCGGCGGCTCGCCCGCTTTCTTGCCCGCAAGGCCGCCCGCCGCGGCAATCCAGCCGGCATGCCGGCCCATCACTTCCAGCACGAACACCTTGGTGGACGTGCGCGCCATCGAGGCGACGTCGAGCGCGGCCTCGCGCGTGGAGACGCCAACGTACTTGGCCACGGAGCCGAAGCCCGGGCAGCAGTCCGTGTGCGGCAGGTCGTTGTCCACGGTCTTCGGCACCCCTACGCAGGTGATGGGGTAGCCCAGCTGCTCGCCGATCTGGGACACCTTGAGCGCGGTGTCCATCGAGTCGTTGCCGCCGTTGTAGAAGAAGTAGCCGATATCGTGGGCGCGGAACACTTCGATGAGCCGCTCGTATTCGGCGCGATTCGTCTCGAGCCCCTTGAGCTTGAAGCGCGCCGAGCCGAAAGCGCCGGCGGGCGTGTATTTGAGCCCCTTGATGGTTTCGCGGCTCTCGCGGCTGGTGTCGATGAGCTGCTCGGTGAGCGCCCCCACGATGCCGTCCTTGCCGGCGTAGACCTTGCCGATGTGCTTCGGATGTTTCGCCGCCGTCTCGATGACGCCGCACGCGGAGGCGTTGATGACGGCGGTGACGCCGCCGGACTGGGCATAGAACGCGTTCTTCGGGCGGCTCCTGGTGGCGGTTTTTTTCATGAGCGTCGCGGCGTGGGAATAACGGCGCCGGAGAATAACGCATGGCCACATACCGCCGCACCGGCGCGTGCCCCGCCACGGCGTTGACCTCTCGGGGTGCGGCCGGTAACGTGACGGCCGTTTTGCCAAGGCTTTGAGGGCCGGGTCTCACCATCATGCGAATCATTCTTCTGGGCGCGCCGGGTTCCGGCAAAGGCACTCAGGCCCAGCGGCTGGCCGAGCGCCATGGCATCCCGCAGATCTCCACCGGCGATCTGCTGCGCGCTGCCGTCAATAACGGCACACCGCTCGGCCTGCGCGCCAAGGCGGCGATGGACTCCGGCAACCTCGTCGACGACGAGACCGTGCTGGGCATGATCCGCGAGCGTCTCGCCGAAGCCGATGCCCAGCGCGGCTTCATTCTCGATGGCTTCCCGCGCACGCTCGTGCAGGCCGCCGCGCTCGACGACATGCTGCGCGGCATGGGCCGTCCGCTCGATTCCGTGGTGCTGCTCGAAGTGGACTACGGCGAGCTTGCGCGGCGCATCTCCGGCCGTCGCAGCTGCCAGGATTGCGGCAAGGTGTTCAACGTTTTCACGTCTGCCGCGCCCGAAGGCGAGCGCTGCCCGAAGACGAACGAGCCGCACCGCCTCTTCCAGCGCTCCGACGACAACGAAGCGGCCGTCGCCGAGCGCCTGCGCGTCTACGACGTGAAGACGAAGCCGCTCATCGAGTTCTATTCGCAGCAGGGGCTGCTGCGCTCCATCCAGGCCGAAGGCGACGTGGACGAGATCACCAGCCGCCTGAACGCGGTCCTGCACGTGCCCACGGCGCCGGCAGCCGCGCCGGCGCCCCGCCACGCGCCAGCACGGCGTCGCCGCCGCACTGCGCATCGGCCCGCGGGCCTGGCAAACACCGCGCGCGGCGCGCGTCGGCGTGCGCTGAAAAAGAAGCCGGCGAGGGCCGTGACGGCGCCCAGGAAGTCGGCGGCCGGCAAGGCCGCGGCGAAGAGGGCAGCGGCAGGCAAGGCAGTGGCCAGGAAGTCGGCGGCCCGAAAAGCGGCTGGCAGGAAAGCCGCGACGAAGCGGCCGGCGGCGAAGAAGGCGGCTGCTCGCAAGCCCGCCGCGAAAAAATCCGCAACACGGCGCGGCAAGCGCGTGAAGCGCGTCACCGCGAAGCGCGCGCCCACATCGAAGAAGCCGAAGAAGAAAGCGGGCGGCAAGCGCCGCTGAGGCAGCTCGTCGGGGCGCGAATCATGCGCCCGCCTGCGAAGGAGCGCCGCTGGCGATTGCGGCTGGAGCCGGCTCCTAGAGCGCGGCGAGCATCGGCTCGCCGACCACCGCGCGCCGCCAGCCCTGCAGCACCGGGATGTCGCGCCCGCCTTCGGCGAGTAGCTCGATATCGCGACGGGTAGCGAGCACTTCGGGGCTCAGCCCCAGGGCCTGGGCGATGGTCTGGTTGAGCGCGCCGAGCTTTCTCACGAGCGCGGTCTGCTCCGGACTCGGCCGGGGCCGCGAAATCAGCGGCGGGGGCGGGTTCGGCACGTCGGCGCCGGCCACCATGTCGAGCAGCTCGTCCGCGCAATTCCTCACCACGCCAGCCGGCATTTCAGCGATCTGCCTGAGCTGCTCCATGGTGCGCGGCACGCGCATCACGATCTCACGCAGCGAGATGTCGTCGAGGATCCAGCCGCGCGGCCGGTTGCGCTCGATGGCACGGCGTTCGCGCCACGCGGCGAGTGCGCGCGTGAGGCGCGTGCGCCCCGGGTCGAGCCCGCGCAGGCCCTTCAGCCGCTGCCAGGCGCTCTGCGGGTCTACGATGAAATTCTGCACGTCGCCCAGCGCAGCCAGCTCTTCCGCCAGCCACGCGAGCCTGCCGAGCTTGTCGAGCTGCTCCTCGAGGCTCGATTTGAGCGGCAGCAGGAAGCGAACGTCGTCCAGCGCGTATTCCACCTGCTCGGCCGAGAGCGGCCGACGCGACCAGTCCGTGCGGGTGTGGGATTTGGCCAGCTCCGTGCCGAGCGTCCGGCGCACGAGCTCGCCGTAGCCGATCTGCGCCGGCAGGCCGGTGAGCGCGGCGGCAATCTGGGTGTCGAACACCGGCCGCACCATGCCGGCCAGCGGAAACAGCACTTCCAGGTCCTGCCGCGACGCGTGCATCACCTTCACCGGGCGCTCCGCAGTGAGCGGTTTCACCAGCGGCGTGAGGTCTGTCTCCGCAAGAGGGTCGATGCAGGTGGCATGCTCCGCCGTAGCCGCCTGGATGAGGCAAAGCTCCGCGCGGTAAGTGCGCTCCCGCAGAAATTCCGTATCGAGGCTGATGGCTGGGGCCGACTCCAGGCGTTCGGCCCATTCGGTAAGTGCGGCGGTGGTGGTGACGATGTGCTGCAACGAGCTCGACGATGATCTGTACAATCCGGCGCGCCCATTCTATGCGAGACCGCGCTCGAAGCCGAACGTCATGAAGGAGCTTTTCGGGCTGTTCGCCCAGATCGCGCTGTCACGCAAGGGCCCGCAGGACCTGCCGGCGTCTTCCGTCGTGCTGGTGCTGACGGTGCTGGGCTACCTGCTCATCCGCTTCCTCGTCTCCGCGGCCATGCCGCCCACGCCCCAATGGCGCCTGCATCTGCTCATCGAAATCGGGTTCACCCTGGCGTGGTACGCGGTGCTGCTGCGAACGGTGGGCAAGCCGGAGCGCTTCGTGCAGACCGTTACCGCCATCTTCGGGTATGAGCTGGTGCTGGCCCCGGTGTGGATCGTGGCCATCTACCTTTCCCAGCGCGTGAAGCCTGAAGACGCGTTGTACGTGCCCGTGGTGCTGCTCGCGCTGGCACTGGCCATCTGGATCATCCGCGCCGGCAGCTACGTGCTCAAAGCCGCGCTCGAGCTGCCCCTCGCCGTGTGCGTGCTGCTCACCATCCTGCAGATTTTCACCGGCGAGCTGCTCATGCGAGCGGTGTCGCCGGCCCAAGTTGTCACCACCTGAAGTCCAATAACCGTGCATCTTCACATTCTCGGTATCTGCGGCACGTTCATGGGCGGCATCGCGGCCATCGCGAAGGCGGCCGGCCATCGCGTGACCGGCTCCGACCGCAACGTCTATCCCCCCATGAGTACGCAGCTGGAGTCCCTCGGCATCGAGGTCACGCAGGGCTTCGAGGCCGCGCAGCTTTCTCCCGCGCCCGATGTGGTGGTGGTGGGCAACGTCATGGTGCGCGGCCAGCCCGTCATCGAGGCGCTGCTCGAAAGCCGCATTCCCTACGTTTCCGGGCCCGAGTGGCTGGCCACGCAGGTCTTGCGCAGTCGCTGGGTACTCGCGGTGGCGGGCACGCATGGCAAGACCACTACGTCGTCGATCCTCGCGTGGATTCTCGAAGCGGCGGGCCTGAGTCCCGGCTTTCTCATCGGCGGAGTGCCGGCGAACTTCGGCACCAGCGCGCGCCTGGGCAGCGAGCCGTTCTTCGTCATCGAAGCAGACGAGTACGACTCCGCTTTCTTCGACAAGCGAGCCAAGTTCGTTCACTACCACCCGCGCACCGCCATCCTGAACAACCTGGAGTTCGACCACGCGGACATCTACCGCGACGTCAGCGAGATCCAGCGCCAGTTTCACCATCTCGTGCGCACCATTCCCGGCACCGGCCGCATTGTCTGGAACGCGGCAGACGCGCGCCTGCGAGAGACGCTTGCCATGGGCTGCTGGACGGAGCGCGAAGGCTTTACGCGCGCGGATTCTCCGAAAGCCTCATCGGCTTTCTGGACGGCCCGGCCTGTCGACGGTGTCGCGGACTATTCGCGCTTCGAGCTGCTGGAAGGCGGCACGTCGCGCGGCATGGTGGAGTGGTCTCAGATTGGCGCGCACAACATGGAGAACGCCGTGGCGGCCATCGGCGCGGCCCGGCACGCTGGTGTGCCGGTTGCGCAGTCCATCGAGGCTCTGAAGACCTTCGCGGGCGTTGCCCGCCGCATGCAGGTTCGCGGCGAAGTGCACGGCGTTCGTGTGTATGACGACTTCGCGCACCACCCCACTGCCATTCACACCACGCTCGACGGCCTGCGTCGCCGAGTGGGGCAGCAACGCATCGTCGCCGTGCTGGAAGCGCGCTCCAACACCATGAAGATGGGCGTTCATCGCGACACGCTCGCGCCATCGCTCGCGCTGGCCGACGAGGTGTGGCTGTTCGCGCCGCCCGAGCTGGGGTGGGATACGGAGCCGCTCATGGCTGCGTTGGGTGCGCGCGGCCACGCCGTTGCGGAGGTGGATACGCTCGCGGCGGAGCTGGCCAAAACCTTGCAGCCCGGCGATCACGCGCTGATCATGAGCAACGGCGGGTTCGGCGGCCTGCACGGCAAGCTGCTCGCCAACCTCGAGGCCCGAAGCGGCCGCAACTGAGGCGAGCGCATGACGCGTGGCGATGAGCCCGCAACCCTCGGCAGCACGCGCCCGGCGCAGGTCGGTAGCGCCGGGATTCCGCTGTTCCCGCTCAACACGGTGCTGTTTCCCGGTGGCCCACTCCCGCTGCGCATCTTCGAGCCGCGCTACGTAGACATGGTGCGCAACTGCATGCGTGACAGCGCGCCGTTCGGCGTGGTGCTCATTCGCACGGGCCTCGAGGCGGGTGCGGTGTCGAGCGCCGCGGACGTTGGCACGGCCGCGCGCATCA
This sequence comes from uncultured Gammaproteobacteria bacterium, assembly GCA_963837755.1. Taxonomy (GTDB): domain Bacteria; phylum Pseudomonadota; class Gammaproteobacteria; order Steroidobacterales; family Steroidobacteraceae; genus JADGHX01. Next base: position 1,540,388 of record CAWIOP010000001.1, read on the forward strand.
TCGATTTCGATCAGATGCCGGATGGGCTGCTGGGCATCATGTGCAGCGGCGAGCAGAAGTTCCGGGTGGAGAGCCGTCGCGTGCAGGGCGATGGGCTCAATATCGGTACGGTGACATGGCTGCCGCCGGAAGCGTCGATACCTCTGCCGCCGCAGTACGTGCACCTCGCGCAATTGCTGCGCGAAGTGCTTCCGCAGCTGGGGGATTTGTACCAGTCGCTACCGGCCCGGTTCGACGACGCCGGCTGGGTGAGCGCGCGGCTCGCGGAGATTCTGCCCCTCAGCCTTTCAGACAAGCAGGAGTGCCTGGAGCTCGACGATCCGCTGGCGCGCCTCGAGTGCCTGGCGCCGCTCATCCGCGTGGTTGACGACTGACTTGCCCTCGCTTTGAGCGAGACCCGGCTCCGGCTCCCGTGCCGTTCATGCGGCAATCCTCAAGTCATTGCCGCCAGCAGTGCATCGGGGAATCGCACCGACGTCAGCGTCAATGCATGAACGGCCACCAGCCTCAAAGCGACGGCAGACTCCCCGAGGGGTCGTCGGGGGACGTGAAAACGCAGGGATGCTCTGCTCTCACCCGTGAGTCCTTCGCCGCCGCGGCAGAAGAGCAGCCCACGCTCGTAGGTGACGAAGCGAACAACACAGGCAACGAACGCACCGTCCGGAATCGATGGCGCGGGTTCAGGCTGCGGGCACCAAAGCGAAGTGGCGAGTTCCAGGTTCACAGAGCCTTTCAGCGGTGGCTCGCTCGCAGAGGGCCTTGGCGGGGATGTGCAAATGCATGGACGCATTTGCACAAGGCCGCCATGGATGGCTTTTACGGCCGGTCCCCGCCAAGGCCCTCTGCGAGCGAGCCACCGCCTGCGAACGCGCTTCTCCGAAGATCCCCTTCGAGTGAGCCGCCGCGCCGCGCGCGACTCAACCCGTTGATGCCTCCCGCGAAACTTAAGTAAGTGTCATTGCGCCTGCGCAGGGCTCAACCGTTCATGCGGCAATCCACGCGCCTTGAGTAAGCGCCACTCGCCCTGGACGTGCCCTAGACGGAGTTCCGGCGTCCGCTCTGGCGCGCGTAGAAGCGCTGGAGCACGAGCCCGATCACCACCGTCCACGCGAGCACGAGCCAGCCCACCACGCCGTCGAACTGGCTCACCAGAAAGCGCAGCGGGTGTGCGTCGTTCGGCTCCGAGCCCTCGCGCATGAACGTGATGACCCACACCCAGCCCGCATGCAGGCCCATGCACGCAGCGATGTTGCCAGTGGCCGCGCGCACCGCGGCGAGCAGCACGCCCACCGCGAAGAGGCACAGGAATGCGTCCGCGTACTTCAGCGGCTCGCCGAACATGCGCAGCGTTCCGGCGAGCAGGTCGAGGCCGCTATCCCACTGCACCTGGTCGGCCGGACTGCGCGTTCGCGCAATGAAATGCGCGGCGGAGTAGAGCAGGGAGGTCAGCAAGATCGCCACCTTCACGCCGGACTCACGCGCCACCGCCGTGAACATGGCGCCACGCAGGAACGTCTCTTCGATCAGCGCCACCGCGACGCCGGTGAGCAGGCCATTGAGGGCGGTGCTCGCGAGCATCTCGAAGTCGGGCGTGATGCCGTTTTTCCACACGCGCAGACCCATGAAGCCGATGACGGCGACGATGGGCACCATGGTGGCAACACCGAGCGCAAGCGCCTTCAGCATTGCCGGGATGAACTCACGCCGCGGCAACCCGTAGCCGAAGCCCTGCTTGCTGGCCACGTGCAGGTGGCGCGCGACGAACACGAGCCCGATGAACAGCACGAGCTGCCCGACACGTGTGGCGACGCGATGGAACTCAACGTCGAAGTGAGGATGCAAAAGCACCCACGCCGGATACGCGACAGCCGCCATGATTAGAAGGCAGATGAGCACGAGGCCGAAGAACCAGGCGAATGCGCGCATATCGGAAGCAACCCATTGTCGCGGGGGCGCGTACAGTAAGCGGGCGTCGTTGCCGCGCGCAAATCATCGAGCGCGCGTTCGGGAGGTGCCGCGAGCCCCGGAGCAATCCGCGGCGCATCGGGCGAATCTGCATTTCTGTACGAAACCAACAGGAATGCGCCTGCCATGGGTAGCGCGTGGTAATGAAAATCGCGGTCCGGCAATTCGCCGGTTACCGGGATGTCATCCATGCAGGAGCGACGCGCAAGACAGATTCTTCAGGCCCTCATCCAGGGCGTTGACCCTTTCAATGGTGGGGAATTGCCCGCGGGCACGGTGCTTCAGCAGGCCGACGTGCTGCGCGCCTTGCTGGCCGGCGTTGCCGCGCTGGAGCAGGACGCCGTTCGCGCCTCACGCCGCGCCCAGTTGCCGCGAAACATTGGGCGTGCGTGGAGCGCCGAGGAGCAGTCGGAGCTCATCGACGCGTTCCAGTCCGGGCAGAGCGCGGCAGACATCGCCGCGAAGCACGGCCGCACGCTGCGGGCCATCGAAGCGCGGCTCGAGAAGCTGGGGCTCATCACGGCAGCCGAGCGCACCACGGCCGACCGCTTTGGGCCCAACCAGCCGCCGTGATGGGCACTTCGCCGCGAGCCGCGGCCGGTGGTCGCGCTCGCGGTCGACTGCGTTTGGTGGTTGACCGCCGGCAATTCTGTCGGCACCGTCGCCGCCGGTGACAAACGCTACTGGGTGGAACGGGTCGGGTGGGCGCGTGCTGTTCGTTCCGGTTTCCGGCGCGCGCGGCATGGGCGAATACGCGCGCGCGCTGGCGCTGGCAATAGCCGCGGCGCGCCGTTGGCCTGCGCTGCAGATTCATTTCGCGGTGAGCCGGCAGGCGCCCTACGCGGCAGATACGCCGTTTCCGCACACGCTGCTGCCGTCGTCGCCCACGTTTCACACGCCGCAGGTGCGGGAGCTCATCCGCGCGTTTCGCCCCACGCTGGTGGTTTTCGACAATGCAGGCCGCACGGCGCAGTTGAAAGCCGCGGCGGCAAATGGCGCGCGTGTGGTCTATGTGAGCTCCCGCCCGCGCCAGCGATACAAAGCCTTCCGTCCCGGCTGGATGCGTGTACTCGACGAGCATTGGATTGCCTACCCCGAGTTCATCGCCGGGGCCCTCGGCCCCATCGAGCGGCTCAAGCTCAGCGTGCTTCGCCGGCCGCAGGTGCGCTTCCTCGACGCCATTCTCCCATCGGCGGATGACGCGCTCGCCGCCACCCTGCTCGCGAAGTTTTCCCTCGCGCCTGACCACTACGCGCTCGTTGTCCCTGGCGGGGGCACAGATCATCCCGGAGCGGAAAACGCGCCGCAGATCATCGCCACCGCGGCGGCGCGGCTCGCGGATGCGGGCATCCCAACGCTGCTCGTTGGCGTAACGCCGTCCGCGTCGTCTGCAACGTTGCGCACTTCACCGCGCATTCCCATGGCGCAGCTCGCTGAGCTCGTTCGTGGCGCGCGCATCGTTGTCTCGAACGGTGGCGACACGCTGCTGCAAGCCATTGCCAGCGCCCGCCCGTGCATCGCCGTGCCCATCGCGGGCGATCAGGCGCACCGAATCGAAAAGTGCGAACAGGCGGGGCTGGCGATCGGCGCGAAGCTCGACACGGCCGGGCTGGAGCGTGAAGCGTCGCTGTTATTCAACGATGACCGTCGCAGGGCCGAGCTCTTGACGCGGCTCGCTGCCGCGAGCGTGCGCAATGGCATGGACGTCGCGCTCGAGGCGATCCAGCGGCTGTCAGCTCCGCGCTGAGGCCGCGCCCGCCTGCAACTGCTTCCAGGCATTCACGACGGAAGCAACGTCGATGCCGAGCATGCTCGGCTTCCCGTCGACCATGCCCGTCAATGCGATTGCCGGCGTCGTGACGCCGCCCGGCCGGTAAAGCCGGGGGTCTGAGGTGCCAAACAGCACCACGCTGGGGCAACCCAGCGCGGCCGATGCATGCGCGGGCCCGGTATCCACCGACACCATGCTGCTCGCGCGCTCGAGCAACGGCAGCAGGATGTGAATGGGCAGGTCATCCGCAACGTTGTGAACGTCGCTCACGCCCGAGAGCTGCGCGATCTCATTGTTGAGCTCGGATTCCGCCGGCACGCCGAGCAGCACAATGGCGTGATCCGGGCGCTCCGCGCGCAAGGCGCGAATCACCGCGGCCCAGTTCTCTTCGGGCCAGTACTTCGTGTTCGTGACGCGCTGGCGCGACCCGCGACGCATGGTGCGCTTGTTGCCCGCCTGAATGAGCATCAACGAGCGCCCCGCGAGCCCATGCCGGGTGAGCCAGGGCTCGAGCCCCGCGCGCATCGACGGCTGAATTTCCAGCACTGCTGCGCGAGGTACGTCAGCCACGTTGCCGGCTCCCACGTCGCGAGTGCTTTGCCTGTTGGCATCGACGCCAGCGCTGCCGCTGAGCAGACCCGGCGGGGTCTGCTGCGCGAAACGAAGCCACCGATCCACGAAGTGCTCGCCCGCAATCCAGGCAAATGCCGAGTCTTCACAAACCAGCGAGTCGGGAATGCCGCCGCGCCGGAGCAGGTTTCGCCCGACGCTGCCCGGGTCGCAGAACCACGTGGGCCCCGCGCCGCGCGCACGCAGCCACTTCGCGAGCGCGCGCTGCCGCGGGCTGAGCCAGAACGGCGTCCTGCGGCTCCTGATGAGAAAGATCTCGCCCACGCCCGGCTGCCCCTGCAGCAGCGGCACCGTCCACGGCCCCGAGGAGACGAGATCCACCGGCTGCCCGAACCGCTGATGAAGCGCGCGAATGAGCGGCGTGAGCAGCACCATGTCTCCAAAGGCGCCACACCTCATGACGAGCGGCCGAAGACTCACTGCAAGCGACTCACTGCAGCTGCTTTGCCTCGAAGCCGCGCGCCTTCGTGAGCTCGAGCAGGCCGCCCTTGCCAACCAGATGCAGCGTGCCGACCACGACGAGATAATTCTTGTCGGCCTTCAGAAGCTTCTCGAGCTGCGGCATCCAGCGGCGATTACGGTCGGACACGAGCGTGGTGTAGAGACCGGGGGCCGACGCATATTCCTCGCCCAGCAGGTTCGCGAGCCTGCCGGAGTTGCCGGCGCGCCAGGCGCCGAGCAGGTCGTCCGTGGCGCCTTCCATCTCGTGCATTTCTTCGAGCGTCACATCGAGGAACTTGAGCTGGTCGGACGAGGAGAGCCCGTCGAGCAGCCCGAGTTGCTCCGGCAGCGTCTCGAACCCGGTGATCTCCTTGCGATCGCCGCGTGCACGCCGCTCCAGCTGTTTCTCCACGCCCTGCTCGGGGTCGAAGCCGAGCTTCACGAGCTGCAGCTGCACGAGCGTCATCGCCGCCATCCACGGCTCGAAGCGATCGATGGCTTCGACCGGAATGCCGAGCCGGTTCGACTCCTGCTCCACCTTCTGGAAGCGCGCCTTGCCGATGGCTTCGGTGAGCGAGCCTTCGTCGGTGTACATGCCGTTCTCGAGCATCCAGCCCTGCGCTTCGAGCGGGTTCAGGTCGTCCAGGTCGATTTCCATGACGAGCGCGGCGGAGTTTGCGTACGCGCGGTCGAACGCCGCCGGCAGCTTCGCTTCCGCAGCGCGCAGCAGGTGCACGGAGCCGGCGAGATAGACAGTGTTGTGAGCGCCGCGAACCGCCCACACGGGCGCCTCGGCGTGGGCGGTCAGGCCGCCGAACAGACCGACGAGGAGGAGCCCACCGCAGAACCCGCGTTTGAATCTACCCACACAACCTCCGTGACGAGCGTGCCATCCGGCATCAGCTCGAGTGTACGGTAAGCCGGCGGGCGCGAGTCGACGGCGAAGTCTTCCGCGCGGGGCAGGAACTGCGCGCAGGTGGAAGGCGTGGCGAGCAGGCGAACGTTCTTGCGCAGCCCGTCGTAAGCCTGGTGCACATGGCCCCACACGATGGCGCGCACGTTCTTGTGCCGGTCGATGACCTCGAAGAACTCGGTTGCGTTGTCGAGGCCGACCTGATCGAGCCAGCGGCTGCACATGGCCACAGGGTGATGATGCAGGCACACGAGCGTGTGCAGGTTGTCTGCGGAGCTCAGCGCGGAGTCGAGCGCCGCGAGTGTTTCTTTGGTGAGGTGACCGCGCGCGGAGCCGGGCAGGCAGCTATCGAGCAGCACGATGCGCCAGCCGCCCATGTCAACGTGCCCGTCGGTCACGAAAGGCTTGCCGCGTAGCTCGCGGTGGAGCACGGCCGGCTCGTCGTGATTGCCGGGCAGGCACAGCACTGGCATGCCGAGCGAGCCGAACACGCGCCGGAAATGCTTGTAGCCCGCCACGTCATCCTGCACGAGGTCGCCGGTGACGAGCACCGCATCGACGGGCCACTCGCGTGCCTGCGCGAGATCGAGCGTGCGCATGAGTGCGGGCAACGTGGCCACGCCGCGCAACGCGCCGGACTCACTGCCGTAGAGGTGCGGATCGGTGAACTGTACGAGACGCATGACGCTCATTTTCAAAACAGTACTCAGGTTCCCGAAAGATGACTCGCGCTGATGCGGCGAGTTCCTCGCACGGCTTCAGCGGGCCGAAATGTAGCAGACGACCCAGGCGCGCTGAGTGAACTGCATCAAGCGTAACGACGGCCCATCTCGCTACGTGACGCAGTCGCTTCTTGTGCCGCCACATAATGCGCGGCGAATGCCGAATGTTTCACGGTGCGAGAAACGCCCTGCAAAAAATGAGAAGCGGATCGTGCGACAGATTGTCGTCGCACGATGGCGACTCTCGCCAGGCATGAGACTTATGGCGTGGCAGCTGCGTGGCGTTTGGGCCTCCCGGAAAGAGGGCTCGTCGCAGGCGGTGGCTCACTCGAAGAGGGCCTTGGCGGGGACCGGCCGTAAAAGCCGTCCATGGCGGCCTTGTGAAAATGCGTCCCTGCATTTGCACGGGCGCGCCCAGCGATCCCCGCCAAGGCCCTCTTCGAGCGAGCCACCGCCGAAGGGCCCCGCGAGCGTGGGGTTCTCCATTTCGCTTTCGTGCCGTGGCCTCGATGAAGAAGAAAGACATGAAGAAAAACTCCCTTCTTGAGTCGAGACGACACGCGGACCCGTCTCGCGCGCGCAAGCATGTCGGCGCGGTGGTGATCGCAAAGGCACCTGGCGGGGATCGCTGGGCGCGCCCGTGCAAATGCAGGGACGCATTTGCCCAAGGCCCCCATGGACGGGTCTTACGGCCGGTCCCCGCCAGGTGCCTTTGCGATCGCCGCCGCGCTTGCGACAGCCTCACCCGCCGACGTCACCGCCGACGTGACCCGCCGACCGCACACCCGCCACCCGTGCCCCCGAGCGCCTCACGGCGCACCACTCGCGCTCGCGCGACAGCCTCCGACGCGCCCCTCCCAAGTCCGCCACCGCCTGAACCGTCCCAAATCTGGCGCTCAGAAAAACTTTCCCGCCCCCAAAGGCGTTGTCATTTGCTGCCGCAGCCCCCGTGGTGGAAAATGCGCGCCCCTTTTTCGACGCGCTTCAGGCGCCGCGGCCCTCAACCGCGAACCACACAGGACGGCCGCCGCTTGATGACCACCCGCCGCGAACTCGCCAATGCCATCCGCGCGCTCTCCATGGATGCCGTCCAGCGCGCCAATTCCGGCCACCCGGGCGCCCCCATGGGCATGGCCGACATCGCCGAAGTGCTCTGGCGCGACGTGCTGAAGCACAACCCCGCAAACCCCCTGTGGTCCGACCGTGACCGCTTCGTTCTGTCCAATGGCCACGGCTCGATGCTGTTGTATTCGCTGCTCTATCTCACGGGCTACCCCCTGAAGATCGAGGAGCTGCAGAGCTTCCGTCAGCTGGGCAGCCGCACCGCCGGGCACCCCGAGCACGAGCCGGGCGTAGGCATCGAGACCACCACCGGCCCGCTGGGGCAGGGCCTCGCCAATGCCGTGGGCATGGCGCTGGCGGAGAGGATGCTGGCCGCCCAGTTCAACCGCCCCGGCTTCGAGGTGGTGGACCACCACACCTGGGTGTTCATGGGCGATGGCTGCCTCATGGAAGGCATCTCGCACGAGGCCTGCTCGCTCGCGGGCACGCTCGGCCTGGGCAAGCTCATCGGCTTCTACGACGACAACGGCATCTCCATCGACGGCAAGGTGCAGGGCTGGTTCACCGACGACACGCCGAAGCGCTTCGAGGCCTACGGCTGGCATGTGGTGCCGAACGTGGACGGCCACGACGCCGAAGCGGTCGCCGCGGCCATCCGGCTGGCGCAGGCGCAGACGGGCAAACCGTCGCTGATCTGCTGCAAGACCATCATTGGCTGGGGCGCGCCCAACAAGCAGGGCACCAAGAACGTGCACGGTGAAGCGCTCGGCGCCGAGGAAGTCGCCGCCGCGCGCAAGCAGCTGGGCTGGACCTCGGAGCCGTTCGTCATCCCCGACCCCATCCGCAAGGCGTGGGATCGCCGTCAGCAGGGCGCGGCCGCCGAAGCGAAGTGGAACGCGCTCCTGGCCCGCTACCGGGCTGCGCACCCCGATCTTGCGAGCGAGCTGGAGCGCCGCTTCAAGGGCGACCTGCCCAAGAGCTGGGCGCAGATCGTCGCCCGCGCTCATGCGGAGGCGGCCAGGCAGACTGCGCCGCAGGCCACGCGCCAGTCTTCGCAGGCGTCGCTCAACGCCATCCACCCCGGCCTGCCGGATTTCATCGGCGGCTCGGCGGACCTCACCGGCTCCAACAACACGAACACGAAGCTCTCGAAGCCGATCACCCATGCGGACTTCTCGGGCAACTACCTTTATTACGGCGTGCGCGAGTTCGGCATGACCGCGATCCTGAACGGCATCGCGCTGCACGGCGGCTTCGTGCCCTACGGCGGCACGTTCCTCGTGTTCTCGGACTACGCGCGTAACGCCGTGCGTCTCGGCGCGCTCATGCACCAGCGCGTCATTCACGTCTACACGCACGACTCCATCGGCCTCGGCGAAGATGGGCCCACCCACCAGCCCATCGAGCACCTCGCGAGCCTGCGGGCCATGCCCAACCTGAGCCTGTGGCGTCCGTGCGATGCTGCCGAGACGGCCGTGGCCTGGGTGGCGGCGGTCGAGCGCGCGAACGGGCCGACGGCGCTCATCCTCACGCGGCAGGCCCTGCCGCAGCAGCCCCGCACCGACGCGCAGAAGGCAGACATCGCCAGGGGCGGCTACGTGCTCATCGATAGCGCGGGCGCGCCCGAGGTGTCGCCTGAAGCCATTGTCATCGCCACCGGCTCCGAGATCGGCATTGCGGCCGACGCCGTTCGCGCACTCAATTCGAGCGGCCGGCGCGTGCGGCTCGTGTCCATGCCCTCTACCGGGGCGTTCGACGCGCAGGATGCCGCTTACCGCGAGCGCGTTCTGCCCCGTGCCGTCACGAAACGCCTGGCCGTGGAGGCCGCGGCGACGCAGTCGTGGTGGAAATACGTGGGCGCCGACGGCGCCGTGCTGGGCATCGACCGCTTCGGCGCTTCGGGCAAGGCGACAGATCTGTTTCCGCATTTCGGCTTCACGGCCGATAATGTTGCAAAGCAAATCGAAAACATTCTGAAGAGGTGAAGAGACAAACCATGGCTATCAAGGTGGGCATCAACGGTTACGGACGCATCGGGCGCAACATCCTGCGGGCGTTGTTCGAGGCGAAGCGCACGGGGGAGATCGAGATCGTCGCGCTCAACGATCTGGGCGATGCGAATACCAATGCCCATCTCACGCGCTACGACACCGTGCACGGCAAGTTCCCGGGCGAAGTGAGCGTGGACGGCGACTCCATGGTCGTGAACGGCCACCGCATCAAGGTGCTGGCCGAGCGCGACCCGACGAAGCTGCCGTGGGGCGAGCTCGGCGTGGAGTTCGTGCTCGAGTGCACGGGCCTCTTCACCAGCAAGGCGAAGGCCGGCGCGCACCTCAAGGGTGGCGCAAGGAAAGTGATCATTTCCGCTCCGGGCGGGGCTGATGTGGACGCCACCATTGTCTACGGCGTGAACCACAACGTCCTGAACAAGGACTTCACGGTCATCTCGAACGCGTCGTGCACCACCAACTGCCTTGCGCCGGTGGCGAAGGTGCTGAACGACGAGATCGGCATCCAGTCGGGTGTCATGACCACCATCCACGCCTACACCAACGACCAGGTGCTCACGGACGTGTACCACTCCGACCTGCGTCGCGCCCGCTCGGCCACCATGTCGCAGATCCCCACGAAGACCGGTGCCGCCGCGGCCGTGGGCCTCGTGCTGCCGGAGCTGAAGGGACGCCTCGACGGCTTTTCCGTGCGCGTGCCCACCATCAACGTCTCGCTCGTCGACCTGAGCTTCATCGCGAAGCGTGCGACGACCATCGACGAGATCAACAAGGTGATGAAGGAAGCCTCGACGGGCGTGATGAAGAACATTCTCGCGTACAGCGACGGCCCGCTGGTCTCGGTGGATTTCAACCATGACCCGCACTCGGCCTCGTACGATGCCACGCTCACGAAGGTGATCGACGGCACGCTCGTGAAGGTGTGCGCCTGGTACGACAACGAATGGGGCTTCTCGAACCGCATGCTCGACACGACGGTGGCCTGGTCGAAGGCGTCATGAAAGTCCTGCGCATGATGGATACGGACCTGCGCGGCAAGCGGGTCCTGATCAGGGAAGACTTGAACGTTCCCGTGCAGAACGGGGTGGTCACGAGCGACGCGCGCATCCGCGCGTCGCTGCCCACCATCCGCTACGCGCTGGACCAGCACGCCAGGGTGTTCATCCTGTCGCACCTGGGGCGGCCGGAAGAGGGCGTGTACGACGAGCAGTTTTCCCTGGCGCCGGTCGCCGCCCGCCTGTCGGAGCTGCTCGGCAAGCCCGTCGCCCTGCGCAAGGACTGGCTCGACGGCGTCGACTGCCCGCCGGGCTCGGCCGTGCTCTGCGAGAACGTGCGCTTCAACAAGGGTGAGAAGAAAGACGACGAAGCGCTCGCGAAGAAGATGGCCGCGCTCTGCGACGTGTACGTGATGGATGCCTTCGGCACCGCGCACCGCGCGGAAGCCAGCACCCATGGCGTGGCGCGTTTCGCGAAAGTCGCTGCCGCCGGCCCGCTGCTCGTGGGCGAGCTCGAAGCGCTGGAGCGCGCGCTGCACGCGCCGGCGCGGCCGCTGGTGGCCATCGTGGGCGGTTCCAAGGTTTCGACCAAGCTCACCGTGCTGGAGTCGCTGCTCGCGAAGGTGGACAAGCTCATCGTCGGTGGCGGCATCGCCAACACGTTCCTCGCCGCCACCGGCGTGAACGTGGGCAAGTCGCTGCACGAGGCCGAGATGCTCGATGTCGCCCGCAAGCTGCTCGCGCAGGCGAAGGCCAAGGACACCGAGATTCCGCTGCCCACCGATGTGGTCGTGGCGCGTGAGTTCGCGGCCACCGCGCACGCGGACGTGCGCCCGGTGGGCCTGGTGAAACCGGACGAGATGATTCTCGACGTGGGCCCCGACACCGCCGAAGCCTTCAGCGCCGTCATCCAGGACGCGGGCACCGTGGTGTGGAACGGCCCCGTCGGCGTGTTCGAGTTCGACCAGTTCGGCGAAGGCACGCGTGCCATCGCCGGGGCCATCGCGCGCAGCAAGGCCTTCTCGCTGGCCGGCGGTGGCGACACGCTGGCTGCCATCGAGAAATACGGTGTCGAAGACGGCATCTCGTACATTTCCACCGGCGGTGGCGCGTTCCTTGAATTCGTCGAGGGCAAGACGCTGCCTGCCGTGGCCATACTGGAAGAACGCGCTGCCTCGGCCTGAGCGCCCTCGAGTGGCCCTCCCGATCACCGCAGCCTCATTGGGGTACAGATGCTGAGACGAACGAAAATCGTGGCGACCATCGGGCCGGCCACGGATGACCCCGCCGTGCTGACGGAGATGGTTCACGAAGGCCTCGACGTGGCGCGCCTCAACGCCTCGCACGGAACGCGCGACGACCACACCCGGCGCCTCACATTGCTGCGCGAGATCGAGCGCAAGGTCGACAAGAGCATCGGCACGCTCATGGATCTGGGCGGCCCCAAGATCCGCATCGAATCCTTCCAGGGCGGCAAGGTGACGCTGGAAGAGGGCAGGATGTTCGCCCTCGACACCACGCTCGACCCCAAGGGCGGGAACATCGATGTGGTGGGCGTCGCCTACAAGAACCTGCCGCGTGACGTGGCGCCCGGCGACACACTGTTGCTGAACGACGGGCAGATCGTGCTCAACGTCGAGAGCGTCAACGCCACGCGCATCGTCACGCGCGTGAAGGTGGGCGGCGAGTTGTCGGACCGCAAGGGTCTCAACCGGCAGGGCGGCGGCATCTCCGCGCCCGCGCTCTCGGACAAGGACCGCGACGACATCAGGTTCGCCGCGGAGAGCGGCATCGACTACATCGCGGTGTCATTCGCCCGCACCGCCAACGACATCGAGCAGGCGCGCGCGCTGACGCGCAAGTGGGGCAGCAGGGCCCGCATCCTCGCCAAGATCGAGCGGCAGGAAGCCGTCACCAATCTTGGCGAGATCGCCGATGCCGCGGACGCCATCATGGTGGCGCGCGGCGACCTCGGCGTGGAGATGGGTTACGCGGAGCTCACGGGCCTGCAGAAGACCATCATCCAGGAGTCGCGCGCGCGCAATCGCGTGGTCATCACGGCGACGCAGATGATGGAGTCGATGATCCACAGCCCCATGCCGACACGCGCGGAAGTGAGCGACGTGTCGAACGCCGTCATGGACGGCACGGATGCGGTGATGCTTTCCGCGGAGTCGGCCACCGGCCGCTATCCCGTGAAGGCCGTGCAGGCCATGGCGCAGGTCATCGAGGGGGCGGAGAAATACGTGTTCCGGCACGATCGCGTCCGCCATCGCGTTGAAGGCCAGTTCAAGAGCCAGGAAGAAGCCATCGCGATGGCCGTGATGTACACGGCCAATCACCTGAAGGTGCGCGCCATCGTGGCGTTGACCGAGTCGGGGGCCACGCCGCTGTGGATGTCGCGCATCCGGTCAGACATCCCTATCTACGCGTTCACGCGCCATGAATTCACTCGCCGTCGCGTTACGCTCTATCGCGGCGTTTATCCGGTGGTCTACGACGTGCCGGAAGCCAGGACGACGGAAGAGCTGTACCACTCGATCTTCGCGCGCCTGCTCGAGCTGTCGCTCGTGGAGCGCGGGGACCTGGTCATCCTCACCAAGGGCGAGCTCTCGGGCATCGAGGGCGGCACCAACTCCCTGCAGATCCTGAAAGTCGCGCTCGACTGACGCGCGGCGAGGCCATGGCAGGTACCCCGTCCGAATCCCGGCCGCGCCGGAAGGCCTTCACCATCGCGAAGATCGCGGGGGTGCTGGTGCTGGTGTTCGTCGCGGTGCCGGTGGCGTTCCTCTACGCGCTGCTGGCGGGCTCGAAGCCGAAACTCGAAGGCTCGCTGCAGGCGTCGGGGCTCGGGGGCTCGGTGACGATCTCGCGCGATTCGCTTGGCATTCCCACCATCGAAGGCGCTACCCGTGCCGACCTCGCGTACGGCATCGGCTTCGCGCACGGGCAGGATCGTTTCTTCCAGATGGATCTTTCGCGCCGGCTCGCCGCGGGTGAATTGTCCGAGATCTTCGGCAGCGCCGCGCTGGAGCAGGATCGCAAAGCCCGGTTGTTTCGATTCAGGAGTGTTGCGCGGGCGGTGCTGTCGCAGGCGTCCGCGGAGCAAAGGGCACTCATCGACGCTTACGCCCGTGGCGTGAATGCAGGGCTTGACAGCCTTCGCAGCCGGCCGTGGGAGTACATCGCCCTTCAGGTAACGCCCGTCGAGTGGCGCGATGAGGATGTGGCGCTCGTCTCCTACGCCATGTGGTGGGATCTGCAGTACACCAGCCTGAGGCGCGAGCAGGCGCGGCGTGCCCTCAACCAGCACCTGGGCGGTCCGGATTGCGCGAACGGGTGGAAGTGCGCGCTGGAGTTTTTCTATCCGCGCGGCACGAGCTGGGATAGCCCGAATTCAGCTTCCGGATCCGTGGTGCCGAACGTAGTGCGCATCCCCACGCCGGAAGAGCTCAGTCTGCGAGCCCCGCGCGCCAGCGCAACCGGCGCACGCAATGCGCCGGCGGTGTTGGACCATCCGCTTTTCGTCGGCAGCAATGGATGGGCCGTCGGCGGCTCGCACACGCAGAGCGGCGGTGCGCTCGTCGCAAGCGACATGCACCTCGGATTGCGCGTGCCGGCGGTCTGGTATCGCGCGCGACTTCTGCTGAAGCCGCCCGGCGCATCCGCGCCAACGCTCGACCTGAACGGGCTTACGCTTCCCGGAGCGCACGTTCTGGTCGCGGGCTCCAATGGACACATCGCCTGGGGCTTCACGAACTCATACGGTGGCTGGGTCGATGTCACGTTCGCACCATGCGTCGCGGTTGACGACCAGAGCCTGCGCACGGCCGGCGAAACCGTTCCGCTGACCACCGTGCAGGAACGAATTCGCGTGAAAGGCGCGAAATTGGAGTCGCTGCTCGCCGTGAGAACCGGCGCGGGCGGCGTGCTCTTCGATGCGGACCCCGAGGCAGGCCGCTGCTGGTTTGCCCGCTGGATTGCCACAGTGCCGGCCGCAACGAACTTCGAGATCATGAAACTCGAAACGGCCACCACCGCCGCGCAGGCCGTCGACCTCGCGCCCACCATCGGCATTCCGCACCAGAACCTCATGGTGGGCGATCGTGAAGGCCACATCGCGTGGACCGTGGCAGGTCGCATTCCCGACTCCACCGATGCCCGGCTGCGCCTCACCGGCGAGGCACCGTGGACAACCGCGGCGAATCATCCGCGCCTGATCGATCCGCCGGATGGCCGCGTCTGGACGGCGAACGCCCGCCCGATCGATGACGTCGCTGCGGAAGCGCTGATCGGCGGCGACGAGGCGGCGCTCGGCGCGGAGTACGACCTCGGCGCGCGCGCCAGGCAGATTCACGACGACCTCGCCGCGATCGCGTCGCCCGCGAAACCCGCGGACATGCTCGGCGTGCAGCTCGACGACCGCGCGCTGTTTCTCACACGCTGGCACGACCTGCTGATGCAGCTGCTCGACGACGAAGCGCTGCGCGATCACCCGCAGCGCGCGCAGCTGAAGCGCCTCATCGCAAGCTGGAATGCGCGCGCTACGCCAGATTCGGTGGGCTATCGCCTGGTGCACGCCTATCGCGGCCAGGCTCAGTCCGCCGTGTGGCGCATGCTGCTCGATGGCCTCGAAGTGGAGGTGGCCGGCGTGCCGCCCCCCGCGCAATTCGAAGGCGCGTTGTGGGAGCTCGTTACCCAACAGCCGCCGCACCTCCTGGCCGCGAGCTTCGCAAGCTGGCGCGCATTCCTGCTGGAGCAGGTGGACGCCACCGTTCTCTCGCTCACCGATGCAGCGCCCGGCCGCAGCCCGCCGTGCCCGCAACTCGACCGCTGCACATGGGGCGCAAGCAACCGCGTGCTCCTGCGCCACCCGATGTCCGGCGGGCTGCCGCTGCTGGCCGGCCTGCTGAACATGCCCGCCGTGGACGCGCCCGGCGACCACGACATGCCGCGCGTGCAGGACGGCACTTTCGGCGCCTCGGAGCGCTTCGCCGTCACCCCTGGCCGCGAAGCCGAAGGATACCTTCACATCGCCGGCGGCCAGAGCGGCCACCCGCTCTCGCCGTACTACCGGGCGGGCTTTCAGGAATGGGCCGAAGGCAAGCCCCTCCCATTCCTGCCCGGCACCGCCGAGCACGTGCTGACCCTCGAGCCCGCCCCGCCCAGGGCACCCTGAGGCGCTTTCTCGCCCGGCCACGGGCGCGGCCGATGCGCTCGCCGCAGGCTGCCCTTCGGCCTTCCGGAAACGCCGTGCGGCGTGCGGGTTAAACTCATCTCAACCCCCGCACCCGACACCGCCCCATGACCACCCGCTTCGCCGGCACCGACCGCTACATCGCCACCACCGACCTCATGATGGCCGTGAACGCCGCCGTCACGCTGGAGCGTCCGCTGCTCATCAAAGGCGAGCCGGGCACGGGCAAGACGCAGCTCGCCCAGGAAATCGCCGCCGCGCTGGGCCGCCCCCTGCACGAGTGGCACATCAAATCCACCAGCAAAGCCCAGCAGGGCCTCTACGAATACGACGCCGTCTCTCGCCTGCGCGACTCCCAGCTCGGCGACGCGCGCGTGCACGACATCGCGAACTACATCGTCAAAGGCAAACTCTGGGAAGCCTTCGAATCCGACGTGCAGCCCGTGCTGCTCATCGACGAAATCGACAAGGCCGACATCGAATTCCCCAACGACCTGCTGCGCGAGCTCGACCGCATGGAGTTCTACGTCTACGAAACCCGCGCGCTCGTGCAAGCCCGCCACCGCCCCATCATCGTCATCACCAGCAACAACGAAAAGGAGCTCCCCGACGCCTTCCTGCGCCGCTGCTTCTTCCACTACATCCGCTTCCCCGACGAAGAGACGATGACGCGCATCGTAGACGTGCACTACCCGCACCTGCGCAAAGACCTGCTCGCCGAAGCCCTGACGTCGTTCTTCAAACTCCGTGAAACCCCAGGCCTGCGAAAAAAGCCGTCGACGTCCGAGCTGCTCGACTGGATCAAACTGCTGGTAGCCGAACAAATCCCCGCGGAAGCCCTGCGCGCGACTGACCCGAAGAAATCACTGCCACCTCTCTACGGCGCACTGCTGAAGAACGAACAGGACGTCCACCTGTTCGAACAGCTCGTCTTCCTCCATCGCGGAAATCGCTAGAACGATGGACGCGATACCCCAAAGGCGGAGGGTCGCTCGAAGAAGCATCCGTCGGGGATGTGAAAATGCAGGCGTGCGCAGCGGGATGCATTTTCCCAAGGCCCCGATGGACCGGTCTTACGGCCGGTCCCCGACGGATGCTTCTTCGAGTGAGCCTCCGCGCGCGATAGCCTCGAATCGTCCCCAATGCTGACGAAGTTCTTCTTCGACCTGAGAGAAGCCGGTGTCCCTGTAGCGATCACCGAGTTCCTGACCCTGCTCGAAGGCCTGAAGAAGAACGTCACATCCCACTCAGCAGAAGACTTCTACTACTTCGCCAGAGCCTGCCTGGTAAAAGACGAAGCCCACTACGACCGCTTCGACCGCGTCTTCGCCCAAACCTTCGAAGGCGCCGAAGCCCTGTTCGAGCGCATCGCCGCCCACCTCCCCGCCGACTGGCTCAAAGCCCTGACCGATCGCACCCTCACCGACGAAGAAAAGCGAAAGGTCCAATCCCTGGGCGGCTGGGAAAAACTGATGGAAACGCTGCGCGAACGCCTGGCAGCACAAAAGGAACGCCACGAAGGCGGCAACAAGTGGATCGGCACCGCCGGCACATCGCCCTTCGGCGCCGAAGGCTTTAACCCCGAAGGCATCCGCACAGGCCAGTCGCGCTCGAGAAACCGAAGCGCCGTGAAAGTGTGGGACGCCCGCGAGTACCGTAACTTCGACGACGCCGTCGAGCTGGGCACCCGCAACCTGAAGATGGCCCTGCGACACTTGCGCAAATTCGCAAGGGAAGGCGCCGCAGACCAGCTCGACCTGGATGGCACCATCTGCGCCACAGCCCGGAACGCAGGCCTGCTGGACCTGAAGCTGATCCCCGAGCGCAGAAACACCGTGAAGGTGCTGCTGTTCCTGGACGTAGGCGGCTCAATGGACGCTCACATCAGAACGTGCGACGAGCTGTTCTGCGCTGCCCGCAGCGAGTTCAAACATCTGGAGCACTTCTACTTCCACAACTTCCCCTACCAAGAGCTGTGGAAGGACAACCGCCGCCGATACTCCCAGACGACCCTCACCCAGTCCGTGCTGCGGACTTATTCGCGCGACTACCGCGCTATCTTCGTAGGCGATGCCACGATGAGCCCCTACGAGATCACGCGCGAGGGCGGCAGCGTGGAACACTGGAACGACGAAAGCGGCGCAAGCTGGATGAAGCGGATCGTCGCCGCGTTCCCGAGGCTTGTCTGGCTGAACCCCGAGCCAAAGGAGCGGTGGGACTACATGCCGTCTGTGCGTCTCACACGCGAGATCATCGGCGAGCGGATGTTCCCGCTCACGCTGGCAGGTCTCGACGGCGCCATCCGGGAGTTGCGGCGGCCGCTCGTGCGTTCCGTGGCAAATCTCAATGCGTCGCCGGACGCGCCGCTGCCTGCAGCGCATTGATGTCCGCGAGCACGTGTTTGGAATGACTTCCGGGTTCCACTTCCCGATAATGTTTGGCGGTCCGCACCTGCGGATCTACGATGAAGGTCTCGCTTCTTGCCAGCTCCATCACACCCAGCATCCGGTGCGACACGCCGTAATCGCGCGCAACTTGCTTCCCGCTGTCCGCGAGAAGGGTGAACGGCAACCGATGCTCCGTTGCGCGAACCACCCACTTGCCGCGGAAGTCGGCAGACCTGCGAACGCGCAATGATGGACGGCGTGACGCAGACACAACGCCGGCTCGACAAGCGGCCCGTCCTCGGGCTCGTGCTCACGGGCGGTGGCGCGCGCTCGGCGTATCAGGTCGGCGTCCTCAGAGCGCTCGCCGAGATTTTCCCGCGCGGTCGCAGCCCGTTTCAGGTGATCGTGGGCACTTCCGCCGGCGCGGTGGCGGCCAGCGTGCTTGCGGCCGAGGCGGTGCACTGGCGGCGGGCGGTCGCCGGGCTGGAGGACGTGTGGGGCAATTTTCACGCATCCCAGGTGTTCCGGGTCGACCCCGCCCACATGCTGCGCTCGGGC
Source organism: uncultured Gammaproteobacteria bacterium (assembly GCA_963837755.1). Classification (GTDB taxonomy): domain Bacteria; phylum Pseudomonadota; class Gammaproteobacteria; order Steroidobacterales; family Steroidobacteraceae; genus JADGHX01. Next base: position 1,559,038 of record CAWIOP010000001.1, read on the forward strand.
ATTCACTGGGTGCTGTCGCTCATGACGGGCGGCTTCCTGCTGCACCCCCCTAAGTCGATTCTCGACAATTCGCCGTTGCGCGAGCTCATTTCGACGCGTGTGGACTGGAGCGGCATCCGCACGAGCATCGAGCGTGGGCACCTGCGTGCGCTTGCCCTTTGCGCCACGAGCTATGTCACCGGCCAATCCGTGGCGTTCTATGACGCGAAGGACAGCGTGCACGACTGGGCACGTTTTCAGCGCGTGGGGCGGCGGACGAAACTGACGCTCGATCATCTGATGGCGAGCGTTGCCATCCCGTTGCTGTTTCCGCCGATGCAGCTGGGCAAAGAGCATTTCGGCGACGGCGCCATGCGCCAGACGAATCCGCTGAGCCCGGCGATCCACCTGGGCGCGGACCGGCTGCTCGTCGTCGGGGTTCGTGCGCGGCGCCAGGCCGGTGTCGCCGTTGCGCAGCTGCCCATCGAGGCGCCGACGCCCGGGCAGATCTTCGGCTACATGCTCGACACGCTGTTCACCGACCAGATCTACGGCGACCTCGAGCAACTCGAACGCATCAACGAGCTGGTGCACTCCGCGCCGGAGCACGCACGCGGCGCGCGCGCCGTGGAGACGCTCATGCTCGCACCCAGCATCGACCCGCGCGAAGCCGCTGCGCGCCACATCAACTCCATGCCCCGCAGTCAGCGCGCCCTCCTGCGCGTGATCGGCGCCCGCGACGTCGAAGGCAGCCAGCTCGCCAGCTACCTGATGTTCGAAGCCCCCTACACGCGCGAGCTGATCGAGCTCGGCTACAAGGACGCCATCGAAGCGCGCACGGCCTTGCTCGCCTTCGTTACGGGCGAGTCGCTTCCCTCGGTGATGACTTCGCCCGGAGTCGCGCAGGCGACTTGAGCTGCGGAAATTCGCAGGCGGGTTTCCCCGCTGGCGGCGGCTGCATGTGACGCCTGCGTGTGGCAGCAGAAGCATCGGAATAATTAGACGTTCGCACCACTTTTGCATCGAGTGGCTGGCCTCATGGCGACCTCAGACTGGCTCGATGCTGGTCTTCATCGATGAAAGCGGCTGCTCGGGATTCAAGCTGACGCGCGGTTCGGACGCCGTGTTCGCGATCGGCATGGTCATCTTTGAAGATCGTGTCAGCGCCGCGCGCACGGAGCGGTGCATTGCCGAGCCTACGGGGAAAGATTGCCGATTTTCGAATGGTGGACTCGAAACGGGACAATCTCATACAGCTCGCGGACATGTGCGTCGGCGCCGTCGCGCGAGCGTTCCGTACTCACAAGGATCGCGACCGATGGTTGCGTGTGCTTCAGTCACATGTGGCCGATATCTGGGAGTTCAGGTAGGCCAGAAATGGAAAGCCCCGCATGAGCGGGGCCTTCCAGCTGCGACCCTGTTCCTATTCGTAGCACGTCCACGAAAGGCACTCCATCCGGAGCCCGTGTCGGGCACGGGGGCGACTTTTCGGGCGCAAGTTTACTCAGCCATTCGCAGAAACGGAAGTGGCTGCCTGGGTTACGTCAGAAACAGCGCGCCGAGCCCGAGCAGCGTGGCGAAGCCGATGCAGTCTGTGAACGTGGTGAGGATGACGCCGGCGGAGAGGGCCGGGTCGATCTTAAAGCGGCGCAGCGTGAGAGGCACCAGCACGCCGACGGAAGCGGCGGCGAGCAGGTTGATGAGCACGGCCGCGGCGATGATGGCGGCGATCTTCCATGTGCCGAACCAGAAGGTAGTGATGGCGCCGATGACGGCCGCCCAGATCACACCGTTCAGCCCGCCCACGGCAATTTCCTTGTACAGCAGCCAGCGCGCATTGCTCCACTGGATCTGTCCCAGCGCAAGGCCGCGAATGATGAGCGTGACCGTCTGCGTGCCCGCGATGCCACCCATGCTCGCGACGATGGGCATGAGCGCCGCAAGCGCGGCCACCTTCTCGATGGTGCCCTCGAAGCGGCGCACCACGAGGCCGGCGAGGATGGCCGTGAGCAGGTTGATGCCGAGCCACAAGAGCCGTCGGTGTGTGGAGACGAGCACGCCCGCGAACACGTCCTCTTCATCGTGCAGGCCGGCCATGCTCAGCACGGAGTGCGCGGCTTCCTCGCGGATGACGTCCACTACGTCGTCGATGGTGATGCGGCCGAGCAAGCGGCCTTCCTTGCTCACCACGGCGGCGGAGATGAGATCGCGATCCTGGAAGAGCTGCGACACGTCATGGGCGGGTGTCTCGGGGTCTATGCGCGGCGCTTCGCCTTCGAGCAACTCGCTGACGGGCAGCTCGAGGTCGCTCGTCAGCAGGCGCGTGAGCGGCACGGTGCCGAGGTAGATGTCGCGCCGGTCGACCACGAACAGGCGGTCGGTTTTCCCCGGCAACTCGCCGCGCATTCGCAGGTAGCGCAGCACCACTTCCACCGTCACGTCGGGGCGCAGGCTGACCGCGTCGGTGTTCATGAGGCCACCGGCGCTGTCCTCGGGGAAGCTCAGCACCGTGCTCAGGCGCTCGCGGTCCTGCTGGTCCAGCGATTTCAGCAGCTGCAGGGTGACCGTCTCGGGCAGGTCCGCGACCAGGTGCGCAAGATCGTCGAGCTCCATGCCTTCCGCGACGGCGAGCAGCTCTTCGTCTGCCATTCCTTCGATCAGGGAGGCGCGGATGCTCTCGTTCAGCTCGACCAGCACTTCGCCTTCGAGCTCGGGTTCGACCATGTCCCAGACCAGCTCGCGCTGGGCGGGGGGCAGAGACTCCAGGAGGAGCGCGATCTCGGCGGGGTGCAGCGCATTCACCATGCGATGCGCGGAACGCAGCGTGCCCTGGCCGAGCGCGGCTCGCAGCGCCGTCAGTCGTCCTTCTTTGTCGGGCTTCAGTTGGGCGTTCATGCGGATACGTGTGGGGGCGCGCGGGGGCGGCGCGAGTGTAGCCGCCGAATCCCGCAGCGACTAGCGCGGTGATCGTGCGCAAGGTCTATTCGCTAACGGGTTGAGCTCGTCGCAGGCGAAGGCTCCCTCGAAGAAGACACCTGTCGGGGACCGGCCGTAAGACCCGTCCATGGGGGCCTTGCCTGGCCGGCCGCGGGAAAAATGCATCCATGCATTTTCACGCGGTCGGCTAGACATCCCCGACAGGTGTCTTCTTCGAGGGAGCCTTCGCCTCAGGGGCGTTTGTGCGTTAGGTAGAGCGCTACCGGGTTGCGGCAGCGGGAGTCGGCACTGAGGCGAAGTGCGGCAGGTGTGCCAGCGCGCTGTGGCGCGTGCTGACGTTGGAGAATCGCTTGCCGAAGCGTTCGGCGAGGCGGTCGACGATGTAGACCGAGCGGTGCTGGCCGCCCGTGCAGCCCACCGCAACGGTGAGGTAGCCGCGGTTGTTGGACTGGTATTCGGGCACGCGGGCGTCGATGAAGCGCGCGATGTCTTCGATGAGGCGGCCGGCGGCCTCCTGGGATTCGAGGAACTTCACCACTTCCGTGTCGCGCCCCGTGAGCTTGCGGAGCGTGGGCTCCCAGTAGGGGTTCGGGATGGAGCGCGCGTCGAACACGAAATCCGCGTCGCCGGGGATGCCGTGCTTGAAGCCGAAGGATTCGAAAGTGATCGAGAGGCGGCCTTCGGCGCGCTGCTCCAGGCGCTGGTGGACGATATCGCGCAGCTCGTGCACGCCCATGCGGGAGGTGTCGATGACGAGGTCGGCCGCGTAGACGATGGGCTCGAGGATCTCGCGCTCTTTCGCCATGGCCTCGCGCAGGTCGAGGTTGTCGCGGCTCATGGGGTGCTTGCGGCGGGTCTCGGAGAAACGGCGCAGCAGCTCATCTTCGCTCGCGACCAGGAACAGCACTTCGCAGTGGATGCCGCTACGTTTCAGCTCGTCAATGAGGCCCGGTACCGAGGCGATCTCCGCGGCGGTGTTGCGCGCGTCGAGGCCGATGGCCGTGCGTTCGTAGGTGGGCTCCGGGGAGCGCACCGTGTGCGAGATGAACGCCTTCAGCAGCGCGGCCGGGATGTTGTCGATGCAATAAAAGCCGAGGTCCTCGAGCATGTGGAGCGCCACGCTCTTGCCGGAACCCGAAAGGCCGCTGACGATGAGGATACGCACGCGAGCGACGTTAGCGAGCGGCCATGACCGGCGCAAGCGCGTGGGCCGCGTGTTTGGAATTGCGAGGGGTGTCGGGCGCTGGCGGTGCCCCTGGCATGCCTGCAGCGGTGTTTTTTTGCCGTCGATTGTTGAGTTAAGTCAGCACGTTGCCGGTGCAGGGGCCCGTTGGCGCACCAGGAGTGCCGGGCGTGACAGTGTGGGAGTTGAGGTGATCCGTCGGGGCGGCGATCCACGGGGCCGCCGTTCGCCAGGCACCCGCGGCTGCGGGCGCCCGGCTCGAGCCTGGCAGGTTCGATCAACCTGGTGGCCGGCGGGGATGCCCCGGCGCCGGCCGCAACGGGCCCAGTCTACTCGGCGACGACGCGCGTGATCTTGTGCGCCTCCGCGGCGCGATGATCGTTGCGCTTTTCCTTGTGCTTCTTGACGCAGCGGTCGAGTTTGTCCGTCAGGGCGTCGATGGCGGCATACATGTTCGGATCGATCGCGTCCGCATGGATGGAGCTGCCGCTCACGTGAAGGGTGGCTTCCGCCTTCTGCTCCAGTTTTTCGACCGTCAACACACAGTGCACATCGATAACGGAATCGAAGTGCCGCGTTATGCGCTCCAGTTTCTTCTCCACGTAGCCGCGGAGTGCCGGGGTGACCTCGATGTGATGTCCGGTGACGCTGAGCTGCATAGCGTTCTCCTGTTTGCGATGAAAAAAACTACATCTGTCGCGACCCTGTCCTGCGGCGCTCGTTCGATGGGGCAATGCCCATCGCCTCGCGATATTTCGCGACCGTGCGGCGCGCGACGGGAATGCCCTCCGCGGAGAGCAGCTCGGCGATACGCCCATCCGAGAGGGGCGTCTCGCCATTTTCTTCCTTGACGAGCTTCTTGATCTTGGCGCGGATGGCCGTGGAGGATGTGCCGGATCCGTCGGCGCCTTCCACCTGGCTGGAGAAGAAGTAGCGCAGCTCGAAGACGCCGCGCGGGGTGTGCATGTACTTGCCCGAGGTGACGCGCGAGATGGTGGACTCGTGCATCGACACCGCCTCCGCTATGTCCTTCAGGATCATCGGCCGCATGAACTCGTCGCCGTGCTCGAGAAAGGCCGTCTGCCGCTCCACGATCGAGCGGGCGACTTTCATCAGGGTCTCGTTGCGGATCTCCAGGCTCTTGAGCAACCAGCGTGCCTCCTGAAGCTGGGCGCGCATGCTGGCGTGGCTCGCGTTGCGGCCGATGAGGCTGGCGTAGCCCTGGTTCAGGCGCACGCGTGGCAGGGTGGCGGCGTTGATCTCCACGGCCCAGCCGTGGTCGGTGCGGCGTACGAACACATCCGGCACCACGTATTCGGCGTTGCCGGAGCTGACGGTGGCCCCGGGGCGCGGGTGGCACGCGCGCACCAGCGCGAGGGCCGCGGCCAGATCTTCGTCGGTCGAGCGCAGCTCGCGCCGGAGCAGGGACAGCTCGCGATCGGCCACCAGCCCGAGGTGGTGGCGGGCGATCTGCACGGCCAGCTCGAGGCCCGGCGTGTCCGGGTCGAGCTGCTTCAGCTGCAGCTCGATGCACTCCCCGACACTGCGGGCGGCGACGCCCGGCGGGTCGAGGCTCTGCACGAACGCGAGGATTTTTTCGACTTCGGGGAGGTCGGCCACGATCTCCGGCTGGAGCGTCCTGGTGATCTCTTCAAGGGATTCGGTGAGGTAGCCGTCCTCGCTGACGGCATCGGCGATCGCGCGGGCGATGCCAAGCTCGCGCGGCGCGAGCCTGGCCATCTCGAGCTGCCAGACGAGGTGATCCTGCAGGGACTGGCCGGTATCGTCGGCGAACTCCTGCTGGCGGTCGTCGTCATCGCTGTTCCAGGGCGCCTCGGAGGTGCCGACGCTCTGCTCACCCCAGCCTTCGTCCACTACCTCGACGGTGTTTTCCGTCTGGCGTTCCGGAACGGCTTCAGCAGGGGCCGCCGTCTGCGGCGTCTCGGGTGCCTCGAAGATGCCGGTGGTGTCATTTTCTTCCACGGGCTCGAGCATGACGTTGCTCTCGAGCATCTCGCGGATGTGAGCCTGCAGCTCCAGGGCGGGCAGCTGCAGGAGGCGTATCGCCTGCTGCAGCTGCGGGGTCATCGTCAGCGTCTGACCCAGCTTGAGCTGCAGGGAGGGTTTCAACATGGCAGGTGGCGGGGCAAGGGCCCGAGTACGATCCTAACTCTTGAGATATTTTGGAATTTCGCCTTCAGCCCGCAGGCGTCGTCACAAGCGAAATGACTGACCCAAGTACACCTCACGGACTTGGGGGTTGGCAAGGATTTCTTCCGCTGTTCCCGCGGCGATGACCTGCCCCTGGTTGACGATGTACGCGCGGCCGCAGACGCCGAGTGTCTCGCGAACGTTATGGTCAGTAATGAGCACGCCGATGCCCCGGTCGTGTGAGCTCGCGGATGATGCGCTGGATGTCGAGCACGGAGAGCGGATCGACGCCGGCGAAGGGCTCGTCGAGCAGCATGAAGCGCGGCTCCGCCGCGAGCGCACGCGCGATTTCCACGCGGCGCCGCTCGCCGCCGGAGAGCGACAGCCCCAGGCTCTTGCGCACGTGCCCGATGCGCAGCTCCTCCAGCAACTCCTCGAGCCGCTGCTCGCGCGCTGACGTCATCGAGGTCTTCGCGTGTCTGGAGGATCGGCATGGATATTGTCTTCCACCGAGAGCTTGCGGAACACCGACGCCTCCTGCGGCAGGTAGCCGAGCCCGAGCCGCGCCCGCTTATGCATGGCCAGGTGCGTGAGCTCGCGTGTCGCCCAGCGTGATGCGGCCGGCGTCGCACGGCACGAGCCCCACGATCATGTAGAAGGCGGTGGTCTTGCCCGCGCCGTTGGGGCCGAGCAGGCCGACCACTTCGCCCTCGCTCACCTCGAGCGAAAGCCCACGGACGACCTGGCGCGATTTGTAGCTTTTCTCGAGGCCGGTGGCCGTCAGCGCGGTCATGGAGCCTGGATCATGGGCGCGAGGGATTTGTCGGGGTTCGCCGGGCTGCCGCTGGCGGGAGGGGGCGTAGTGGGGCCCGCAGCCGGTGCGGGCGTCGCTTGCTTGCCGCCACTCTTCGGAGGCTTGGGCGATGACTTGGGCGTGATCGTCATGCGTACCCGATCGCCCTTGCCTGCCCCGGAAGTAGCAAGCACTACCTGCTGGCGGATGTCGTATACCAGCTGCGAGCCCTTCACCTCAGTGCTGCCGCCGTCGCTGACCCACGCGTCGTCCGTAAGGCTTATGGTGCCTGCGCTCAGCTCGTAGACGATCTGCCGTGCGCGGCCGCGCGCGGTGGTATCGGAGTCCGTACGTTTCTGCTCGAACTCTGCGGGGCTGCCGGTGATGGTGACGCGGTCGATCTGGTTGTTGCGAAAGTCGACCACGGCAAGGTCCGATCGCAGGCTGCCGCGCTCCTCCGTGCGAATGCGCACGTCGCCGTCGAACGTCCAAGTCGAATTCTCGAAATTGAGCGCGGTGCTGCGCGCCCGCTTCGCCTCGATGCGCATGTCGCAGGCGGAGATGACGACATCCTTGAACTCGGTGGTGTTCTTCTTGAAATTGGCGCCGCCGCCTTTGCTTTCCACCACGATGGATTCGGCGCATTTGTCGAACGAGGCAGCCTGCGCCGCATGTGCGTACGCGAGCGCGCCGAGCGCGGCAACGAGCGCTCGGAGTGGCAAGGGGAGGCTACTTGGGCGGGAAGGTGCCATGAATGCGCGATTCTAGTCTTATGGAGCCTTCCTTCAAATTTGCAACGAGCCCGGTGGCACCAAGCTGGCCGCCGGGCGACTCGAACGTGACGGGCGCGTGAGTGCGCGCCACTTCGCTACTCGTGTCGTAGGAAATGATGCTGGTTGCGATGACGACCGGCGAGCCGGACAGCTTGCCGTCCAGCTTCACATCTCCGTACAGGTCGACATTCACACCGTCCGGATGAATCTGGCCTGAGCGTGCCTGCGCGTGCCAGGTGCTGCCTTCCGCGGTGACAAAGGTCATCTGCGGGCTGTCGAGCTGCACGCGATTGTCGTTCGGCCTCTGGCGCGCGAGGCGGGCGTACAGAGTGTACGCAGGCCTGCCGTCATCGCCCGTCTCCACGACTTCGGCGTTGCGCGCGGAGTAGCCGGGCACGTCTGTCGGCTGGCCTGCCGGCGCGGGTGTGAGCGATGTGCCGGAGCCCTGGCCGAGCATGAGCGCTCCGATGATGGCGGCGATGGCCACGAGACCAATGAGGATGCGGCCGATCACCGTGGCTTCGCCCTGGTGAAGCGGCGGCTGGCGTGCTGGCGAGCGGCTACGAGCAGGTCGCACACGTTCCGAACCGCGCCGCAACCGCCGACGTTGGGCGTAACCATGTCTGCCACCTTGAGCGCGGTGGGGTGCGCATCGAATACCGCGAATGCGAGGCCGACGGCGCGCATGACGGGAACGTCCGGCCGGTCGTCTCCGATGCACGCGCAGCGAGCGGCATCCACACCCAGGCGCTGGCACAGCTTCTCGAACACAGGGAGCTTGTCGTCGATGCCCTGGAACACGTGACGGATGCCCAGATCGCGCGCGCGCTGCTTCACGTGCGGCGAATCGCGGCCGGAGATGATCGCGACCTGCACGCCGACATCGAGCAGCCGGCAGATGCCGTAGCCATCTTTCACGTCGAACACCTTGAGCGCCTCGCCGCGCGGGCCGTAGTAGAGGCGGCCGTCCGTGAGCACGCCGTCCACGTCGAGAATGAGCAGCTCGATCGAGGCCGGGTCGGCGCGCCCGCCAGACGCCCGCGGTTTGCGCGCGCGAGGGCTCAGACAACGCCCGCGCGGAAAAGGTCGTGGATGTTGAGCGCGCCGACGAGCTTTCCGGTCTCGTCGCCCACCGGCAGCGCGGTGATCTTGTATTGCTCCATCAGGCGCACGGCTTCGGCCGCGAGCTGGCGCGGGCCGACGCGCTTGGGGTTGGGGGTCATCACGGCCTTCATGATGGCGGTGCGCATGTCCGCGGCGCCGTCGAGCGTGCGACGCAGGTCGCCATCGGTGAACACGCCCAGGATCTGGTCGTTGTCATCGACGACCACCGTCATGCCGAGGCCCTTGCGGGACATTTCCAGCAAGCCCTCGCGCAGCGTGGTGTCTGCATGCACGCGGGGGAGCGCATCGCCGGTGCGCATGAGATCTTCCACGTGCAGCAGCAGGCGGCGGCCGAGACTGCCGCCCGGGTGCGAGTGGGCGAAGTCTTTTTCCGTGAATCCGCGTGCGTCGAGCATCGATACGGCCAGCGCATCGCCCATGGCGAGTGTCGCGGTGGTGCTTGCGGTGGGCGCAAGATTCAGCGGGCAGGCTTCCTCGGGAACGCTCACATCGAGCACCACGTTGGCGGCCTTCGCGAGCGTGGAGCCAGGGCCGCCCGTCATCACGATGAGCGGCACGCCGAGCCGCTTCAGGTGCGGCAGCAGCAGCACGAGCTCTGGCGTCTCTCCCGAATTGGAGATGGCAAGCACGACATCCGTGCGAGTGATCATGCCCAGATCGCCATGGCCCGCTTCGGCGGGATGCAGGAAGAACGCCGGCGTGCCGGTGCTTGCGAGCGTGGCCGCGATCTTGCCGGCGATGTGGCCGGACTTGCCCATGCCCGTGACGACCACGCGACCCTGGCAGGCGAGGCACAGGCGGCAGGCAGCGACGAAACGCGCGTCGAGGCGCGGCAGCAGGGCTTGCACGGCGCTCGCTTCAATGCGAAGCGAGCGTTGCGCGGAAGTCAGGAGCGCGCTGTCGTCTGCGGGAGCGGCCGGAGCGGGTTGCATATCAACGGCTTGAGGGATACTTGGGCTGTGGAGTGGTTTTATAGCAGGTCGCGCCGGCCTCAGCCTAGAATCGCGCCCTCGATCCCCCCCGGAAGTCCTCCCGCATGAACCCCGAGCAAGTCGCCCAGTTGATCCGTGCCGGCCTTCCCGGCGCCGATGTTCGCGTCGAGTCCGATGACAACACCCACTTCGCCGCGCGCGTCGTCTCCAGCGACTTCGCGGGCAAGCGTGCCATCGCGCGGCACCAGCTCATTTACAGGACGCTCGGGGAGCTCATGGGGCGCGAGATCCACGCCATGTCCATCGAGGCGCTCACGCCCGAAGAAAACACGGGCCGCTAGCGCTATGGACAAGCTGCAGATCCGGGGCGGAACACCGCTCGAAGGCGAAGTGAAAGTGTCGGGCTCGAAGAACGCGACGCTGCCCATTCTGGCCGGCGCGATTCTCGCGGCGGAGCCGGTGGTGGTCGGCAACGTGCCACACCTCAAAGATGTCACCACCACTCTGGAGCTGCTGGCGCGCATGGGCGCCACCGTCACCATCGACGAGCGCAGGCGCATCGAGGTGGATGGCTCCACCATCAAGGAATGCTCCGCGCCATACGACCTCGTGAAGACCATGCGCGCGTCCATCCTCGTGCTGGGTCCGCTCGTCGCGCGCTTCGGCAAGGCCGATGTGTCGCTGCCCGGCGGCTGCGCCATTGGCGCGCGCCCTGTGAACATTCACGTGGCGGGGCTGCAGGCGATGGGCGCAGACATCACCATCGAGAATGGTTACATCCGCGCCCGTGCCGGCCGCCTCAAAGGCGCGCGGCTCGTGCTCGACACCGTCACCGTCACGGGCACCGAGAACCTCATGATGGCCGCCACGCTGGCGCAGGGCGAAACCCTTCTCGAGAACGCCGCGCGCGAGCCCGAAGTGGTGGATCTTGCGAATTTCCTCATCGCCATGGGCGCCCGGATCCAGGGCGCTGGCACGGACAAGATCGTCATTCAGGGCGTGGAGAAGCTGCACGGCACTGAGTATGAAGTGCTGCCAGATCGCATCGAAGGCGGCACATACCTGCTCGCCGGCGCCATCACGCGCGGGCAGGTGCGCATCAAGAACACGCGGCCAGATCATCTGGACGCCGTGCTCGGCAAGCTCACCGAAGCCGGCGCAAGAGTCGGCGTGGGCGACAACTGGGTCGAAGTGGACATGCGCGGCAAGCGCCCGCGCTCGGTCGACGTGCGCACGGCGCCGTATCCCGCATTCCCCACCGACATGCAGGCGCAGTTCGCCGCGCTCAACACCGTGGCCGACGGCGTGGGCACCGTCATCGAAACCATCTTCGAGAACCGCTTCATGCACATGCTCGAGATGCGGCGGCTTGGCGCGGAGATTCGCCTCGAAGGCAACACGGCGATCATCCGCGGCGTGGAGCGCCTCACCGGCGCGCCTGTCATGGCGACAGATCTGCGCGCTTCCGCGAGCCTCGTGCTCGCGGGTCTCGTTGCGGAAGGCCGCACGGACGTGGAGCGCATCTACCACATCGACCGCGGCTACGAAGCCATCGAAGAGAAGCTCGCCCAACTCGGCGCGCAGATCAAACGGGTGCCGAACTGATGCAACTGGGCATGATCGGGCTGGGCCGCATGGGCGCGAACATGGTCCGCCGCCTGCTGCGTGGCGGGCACCAGTGCGTCGCGTTCGATGCTTCCGCCGAGGCGGTGAAAGATGTCGCAAAGGACGGCGCGCGCGGCGCGAGCTCGCTGGCGGACTTCGTGGCAGCGCTCAACACGCCGCGCGCCATCTGGATCATGGTGCCCGCCGGCGTGGTCGACACCGTGCTAACGGATCTTCGCCCGCTGCTTCAGCCGGGCGACATCGTCATCGACGGCGGCAACTCGCACTACCACGACGACATCCGTCGCGCGCGCGAGCTGCAATCCAGTGGCATTCATTACATGGACGTCGGCACCAGCGGCGGCGTGCTCGGTCTCGAGCGGGGCTACTGCCTCATGGTGGGCGGCGAGCGGGACGACTTCGCACACCTGGAGTCCATATTCGCGACGCTGGCGCCCGGCGCGCACACAGCGCCGCAGGGTGTGGCGACGAAGCAGGGCGCTGCCGCTGCGACTCTCACCACCGCCGCGCAGGGCTATCTCCACTGCGGCAACCACGGCGCCGGCCACTTCGTGAAGATGGTTCACAACGGCATCGAGTACGGGCTCATGGCCGCGTACGCCGAAGGCTTCAACATCCTGCAGCATGCCGACGCCGGCCTGCGCACGCGCGAGAAAGACGCCGAGACCGCGCCCATCAGCAACCCCGATCACTTCAAGTACCCACTCGACATCGGCGCAATCGCCGAGCTCTGGCGGCACGGCAGCATCATCGGCTCGTCCTTGCTCGACATCACCGCCGGTGCGCTGGCGCGCGACCCGCAGCTGCAATCCTTCGCCGGTCGCGTTTCCGATTCCGGCGAGGGCCGCTGGACGCTGCAGGCAGCCATCGAAGAGAGCGTCCCTGCTTACGTGCTGAGCGCCGCTCTCTACTCGCGCTTCGCCTCACGCGATCGCTCGGAATTCGCGGACAAGCTGCAATCCGCCATGCGCCTGGGCTTCGGCGGCCACATGGAAGGCCCGCACAGGTAGTGCGGGCTCCGTTGCGCGGCTAGGCGGCGGGTGGCGGCGCCGGCCAGGCGTCGCGATCTGCCCAGATCTCCACGCTGGGGCAATTCGCAATCGCACGCGCCGCGATGGATTCAGGCTTGCGCTCCATCATCGCCTTGAGCGCCGCGCGCTTGTCGCTGCCCGCCACGATGAACACGATTTCGGCCACGTGCTCCAGAAGCTGCGGTGTCACGCTCACGGCGGAGCGCCCATCCGGCCGCTGCACCGGGATCGCGAATTTCCCGTTCGCGCGCTTCAGGTCGCCTTCGCTGAACAGGGATGCGGTGTGCCCATCCGCCCCCAGCCCGAGAATGCCGAGGCGAATTGGGGTGCCCGCCTTCACGAGCGCCCGTAACCGCCGGTCGTAGTCTTCAACCGCGCGATCCAGCGGCAACTCCGTGCGCACGCGCAGCACCCGTTCGCCCGGCAAGGCAAGCGCCTCCAGCAACGGCCGCGCCGCGCGAAAATTGCTGTTCTCGGACGTAGCCGGCACATAGCGCTCGTCCGAGAACAGCAGCTCCAGCGTGCCCGAGGGCGACAACCGCCGCGTGCCGAGCGCTTGATAGGCATGCAGCGGCGTGTTGCCACCCGACAGCATCAGCGCCGTTGCGCCCTTGCCTGAGTTCTCGATCTCCCACGCCATGCGCTCCGTCAGCGCCTCGTTCAAAGCCATTCGGGATTCGAATGGGCGAATGCGAACATCCGTTTTCATCAACGCCCTCCTTTACTGGAAAAAGTCGCCTGCGGCGCTTTTTCGGATTGTGCCTTCGTTTGCGGCGGCGAAAGGCGTGGCTTTCGCCGCCTGCCGCGTCGCGTGGCTACGCCCGGGCGCGGCGCTTTTTCGGATTGTGCCTTCGTTTGCGGCGGCGAAAGGCGTGGCTTTCGCGGCCTGCCGCGTCGCGTGGCTACGCCCGGGCGCGGCGCTTTTTCGGATTGTGCCTTCGTTTGCGGCGGCGAAAGGCGTGGCTTTCGCGGCCTGCCGCGTCGCGTAGCTACGCCCGGGCGCGGCGCTTTTTCGGATTGTGCCTTCGTTTGCGGCGGCGAAAGGCGTGGCTTTCGCGGCCTGCCGCGTCGCGTGGCTACGCCCGGGCGCGGCGCTTTTTCGGATTGTGCCTTCGTTTGCGGCGGCGAAAGGCGTGGCTTTCGCGGCCTGCCGCGTCGCGTGGCTACGCCCGGGCGCGGCGCTTTTTCGGATTGTGCCTTCGTTTGCGGCGGCGAAAGGCGTGGCTTTCGCGGCCTGCCGCGTCGCGTGGCTACGCCCGGGCGCGGCGCTTTTTCGGATTGTGCCTTCGTTTGCGGCGGCGAAAGGCGTGGCTTTCGCGGCCTGCCGTGTCGCGTAGCTACGCCCGGGCGCGCTACCGTCCACGCGGCTGCTCGATCACTTGCGTCGAAAGCTCGATCGGCCGCCCGTTCCGCAACACGCGCAACTTGATGGTCTCCCCCGGCTTGCGGTGCGCGGCCACGCGAGCGATGGCCTCCTGCGCGCTCTTCACCGCGGTGCCGTCGATGTCCGTGAGCACATCGCCGGGCTGCACGCCGGCCCGTTGCGCGGGACTGCCGACGTACAAATTGAGAATGAGCACTCCGCTCGCCGGCATGCCGAGCTTCTGGCGCTGTCGCTCGGGAACGTCCTCCGGCACGATGCCGATCCAGCCACGGATCACGCGGCCGTTCTTGATGATGTCGTCCATCACCCCGCGCACCATGTCCACCGGGAATCGCAAAGCCGATGCCCTCGACGCCGAGGTTCTTCGCGACGATGGCGGTGTTGATGCCCACGAGCGAGCCGCTCGAGTCGATGAGCGCGCCGCCGGAGTTGCCGAAGTTGATCGGCGGCATCCGTCTGGATGAAATCTTCGAACGTGGCCATGCCCGAGCGATGCGCGCTGGTGGCGCTCACGATGCCGTGAGTCACCGTCTGCGACAGCCCCACCGGGTTGCCGATGGCCAGCACCACGTCGCCCACGCGCAGCTTGTCCGAGCGCCCGAAGGGCGCCACCGGCAGGTGCTTGAGGTCGATACTGCAGCACGGCGAGGTCGGTATCGGGGTCGCGGCCCACGATGCTGGCGTCCGCGACGCGCTCGTCGGCGAGCTGGACGCGGATGGCATCGGCGTTGGCGATCACGTGATGGTTGGTCACGATGTGCCCGTCGTGCGTCGACGATGACCCCGGAGCCCAGGCTGCGCTCGATGCGCTGTCTGTAGCGCGGCGGCCAGGAGTCGCGCGAACAGCTCCTCGAGAGTGGAAGGTGTGACCCGCTCGGTTACCAGACGAGCCGTGTATATGTTGACCACGGCCGGGGCGGCGCGCTGCACGGCGTCTGCGTAGGTCACGGGCGCGGTCGAAGTGGCCACGATGGCGCCGCTGGCCGCCGGCGGGGCGGCGTAGCGATCGTGGCCGCGGCGGACAGATCCGGGCGCAACGCCACGATCAGGAAGGCCAGGGCCAGGCCCTCCGACGACCGAACCGGCCACGAACGCGAGTCCGCGACCGAGGCGGTTCAGCATCGTTAATCCGGCATCCTCACGACTCATGCCTGCGCGCCCGGGAGGGCATGTATCGTTTGTGTATAATGCGCCGCCCCCCGCTGGCCGGAAACTCGCATCCCCGTGCGCTCGACGTAGCGCGTGCCGGGCGCGTGCTGGCAGCGGGTGGGTCAGGCAGCAACGGGAGAGCCACTCTGGATGGCGGAACACGGTAGTCGTCGCCGATGACAGCAGTCGACATCAGTCGGCGTAAATTTCTGACGACGGCCACGGTCGCCACCGGCGCGGTTGGCGCGGCGTTCGCGCTGGTCCCGTTCATCGCATCGTGGAAGCCTTCCGAGCGCGCTCGCGCCCTCGGCGCGCCCTCCGAGCTCGACCTGTCGAAGCTCGAGCCCGGGCAGATGACGATGGTCACCTGGCGCAAGCAGCAGATCTACGTCGTGAAGCGCACGCCGGAGATGGTCGAAGCGCTCTCCAATCACGATGCGCGACCTGAAGGACCCGGGTTCGGAGAAATCCGAGCAGCCGGCCTACGCGAAGAACGCCGTGCGCGCCGCGCAGTCCCGACGTGCTCGTGCTCATCGGCATCTGCACGCATCTGGGTTGTTTGCCGAAGCAGCGCTTCGAGCCCGGCATGGCCGAGCTCGGCGCGGACTGGCCGGGCGGCTTCTTCTGCCCCTGCCACGGCTCGCGCTTCGACCTCGCCGGCCGCGTGTTCGAAGGCTCGCCGGCCTCGGTCAACCTGCGCATGCCGCCTTACACGATCGACGGCGACGACCCTCACCGTCGGTGTCGATGCTGAGAAAGGAGCGGCGTAATGGCCAAGCCGTCCACTGCGTCCGCCGCTGCCTCCGCCGCCGCCGAATGGCCTCAAGGCGCTGGCTCTACAAGCGCCTGCCGGTCCAGGAATTCGTCGACGAGCAGCTCACCGGCTACTACGCGCCGAAGAACTTCAACTTCTGGTACTACTTCGGCGTCGCTGGCGATGGTGGTGCTGGTGCTCCAGCTCTTCACCGGCATCTTCCTCACCATGTTCTACAAGGTGGGCGAAGCCACCTGCGTTCGACTCCGTCGAATTCATCATGCGCGAGGTGCACTGGGGCTGGCTGCATCCGCTACCTGCACTCCACCGGCGCCTCGTTCTTCTTCATCGTCGTGTACCTGCACATGTTCCGCGCCATGCTCTACGGGTCGTACAAGGCGCCGCGCGAGCTGCTGTGGCTGTTCGGCATGGCGGTGTACCTCGCGCTCATGGCCGAGGCGTTCATGGGCTACGTGCTGCCCTGGGGCAACATGTCGTTCTGGGGCGCGCAGGTGATCGTGAACCTGTTCGGCACCATCCCGGCCATCGGGCCGGGGCTGGTCGAATGGATTCGCGGTGACTACGGCATCGCGGATGCCACGCTGAACCGCTTCTTCGCCCTGCACGTCGTGGCCATGCCGCTCGGCCTGCTGCTGCTCGTGGTGCTGCATCTGGTGGCGCTGCGTCGCACGGGCTCGAGCAACCCGGACGGCATCGAGATCAAGGAAAAGCTGGGCGCCGACGGCAAGCCGCTCGACGGCATCCCGTTCCACCCGTATTACACGGTGAAGGACCTGGTGGGCGTCGGCGTGTTCTTCATCCTGCTCGCCATCGTGGTGTTCTTCGTGCCGACGCTCGGCGGCCTGTTCCTCGAAGGGCCGAACTTCGAGCCGGCGAACCCGTTGTCCACGCCGGAGCACATCGCACCGGTTTGGTACTTCACGCCGTACTACGCGATCCTGCGCGCCGTGCCCGACCAGCGGCTGGGTGCGTTGCTCATGTTCCTCGCGGTGGTGGCGTTCATGTTCCTGCCGTGGCTCGACCGCTCGCCGGTGAAGTCCATGCGCTACCGCGGGCTGGATGTCGAAGCGCGGCGCTCGCGCTGTTCGTGGTGTCGTTCATCGTGCTCATGTATCTCGGCCTGCAGCCGGCGGAAGGCATGTACGTGCTGCTATGCGCGCATCTTCACGGTCATGTATTTCGCATTCTTCCTGCTAATGCCGTATCTACACGCGTATCGAGCAGATGCAAGCCCTGCCGGAAAGGGTGACCTACCATGCGCACGCTTAATCGGGCACTGGGCACGGCGGCCAGTATCGCCGTGATGCTGGCCGGCGCCGCTCTGGCAGCGCCGACATGGGCGGCCGAAGCGGCCGGCGGCGCGGCGCAAGAGGGCGGCGCCGAGCAGGCCGCCGCCGAGCACGCCCGCGACTGCAAGCACTGGCAGGCGGAAAACGAGGTGTCGAACCTCGCGTCGCTCCAGCGCGGGGCGCGCAACTTCCTGGGCTACTGCCTGGGCTGCCACTCGCTCAAGTACGTGCGCTATTCGCGCCTCGGCGGAAGACCTGACGATTCCGCCGGACCTGCTGCAGAAGATTCCTGCTGCCGCCCGGGCGACAAGCCGGCGCACTACATCCTGACCAGCATGCCGGCGAGCGACGCCGAGGCCTGGTTCGGCAAGGCGCCGCCGGACCTGTCGCTCATGGCGCGCGCCCGCGGCGCGGACTACCTCTACCAGTTCCTGAAGACCTTCTACGCTCGACCGGCGACGGCCAGACCGGCGCCAACAACCTGCGCCTGCCAGGGCACGGCCATGCCGCACGTGCTGTCGGAGCTCGAAGGGCGTGAAGAAGGCGGTCTTCAAGGAGCGTCGAGACCCGGGCGTGAGGACGGCAAGGCCTCGCACGAGCAGGTATTCGACAAATTCGAGACCGGTCGCGCCCGGGCGCCTGACGCGCGGCCGAGTACGACGAGTTCGTGCGCGATACCGTGAACTTCCTCGACTACGTCGGCGAGCCGAGCGCAGAGCCAGCGCGGCGCTCGCTCGGCGTGTGGGTCGTGCTGTTCCTGCTGGTGTTCACGTGGCTCGCGTGGCTTCTGAAGAGGGAATACTGGAAGGACGTGCACTGAGCGCCTGCCGGCGCGCAGGAACGTCCCGCGCCCTTGGCGAAACGGTTCGCAGGAGCGATAAGTTGTCGAGCAGACGATCCATCATGACGCTGTTCTCGGCTCCCAATGACCCGTGGAGCCATCGCACGCGCATCGTGCTTGCGGAGAAGGGCATCAGCATCGACATCGTGAGCGTCGAGGCCGGGCAAGCTTCCGGAAGACCTGCTCGACCTCAATCCGTATCACAGCGTGCCGACGCTGGTGGACCGCGACCTCGTGCTCTACGACTCGCGCGTCATCATCGAATACCTCGATGAGCGCTTCCCGCACCCGCCGCTGATGCCGGTCGACCCGGTGACGCGCGCGCAGTTTCGCCTGGCGCTCTATCGCATCGAGCGGGACTGGTACGGGCTCATCGCAGCAGATCGAGCAGCGAGCCGGACAAGAAGCAGGCGCGTGAAGCTCAAGAAGATCCTGCGCGACACCATCCTGCAGAGCACCGACCTGTTCAAGGTCAAGCCCTACTTCCTGTCGGACGAGTTCTCGCTCGTGGATGCGACCATCGCGCCCGATGCTGTGGCGCCTGCCGTATTACGAGATCGATCTGCCGCCCCAGGCGCAGCCGATCCTGAAGTACGCGCAGCTTGTTGTTCTCGCGCCCGGCGTTCCGCGAAAGCCTGTCGGAGACGCGAGCAGGAGATGCGCCTCCTGTAGAGTGCGGCCATCGGAGTTCATTTTAAGCGCATCGTGAGCCCCATGCGACAACCTCCCGCAAACGACCCTACCTGCTGCGTGCCATGCATCAGTGGATGATGGACTGCGGCAACACGCCGCACGTCATCGTCGATGCCGGAGGCGAAGGGCGTGGAGGTGCCGCGCGCCTACGTCAAGGACGGCAAGATCGTCCTCAACCTGAGCCGACGGCGCCACGCAGCACCTGCGCCTCGGCAAGGAGTGGATCGAATTCGATGCGCGCTTCGCCGGGGTCGTGCACCACGTGCGCTTCCCGCTGAGCGCGGTGCTCGGCATCTACGCCCGCGAGACCGGCGAGGGCATGGTGTTCTCCGAGCAGGACCTCGGGCCCCGAGCCGCCCACCGGCGCCGCAGAAGGCGGATGAGGGCGCGAAGCGCGGCCGCAGCTGAAGGTCGTCAAGTAGCCTCGAACGCGTGCTTGATCCACTCCACTCTGGGGTGCGCGTCGCTGGCGCCATGGATCACCAGCACATCGAAGCGCACTCGCAGGCGCGCCAGATCGTTGCGCTGTTGCAGGAGCTGGGTGGCGGCTCGGATGATCTTGTGCCGTTTCCACCCGTCGATGCTGGCGGCCGCCCCACCAAACGCTTCGCTCGAACGCGTGCGCACTTCGCCGATGACGAGCACGTCGCCATCGCGTGCCACAACGTCCAGCTCCCCGCTCTTGCGCCGGTAGTTGCGCATCAACACCACGAGACCCTGCTGCTCGAGAAACGCCGCGGCGATGTCCTCCGCGTTCTGGCCGATGGCCGCCTTACTCGCGGGCTGCGCCCGGGACTTTACGGGCTTCGCTGAAGCAGCGAACCCCGCACATGTTTCTTCGCGCCGCGTTTCGTCGGGGCCCGCGGTCACTGTGCGTTCATCTCGGCAATGGGCCGCGTCGTCCCGTTGTGAAGCTGCGCCCAGGCAAGCTCGCGCAAGACGCGTCGGTCTGCATCGACCGTGAGCCGGCCCGTGAGGCCGTCGACATTCACCGCGTTGCTGACGCTCTGGGCGCGCAGCGCCGCGGCCACGCGATAGGCATCGAACCCGAATGCGAACAGCCGGTTTCGCCGTGGGCCGCCGGAGGGCCACGCCTCACGCGCCGCGGAGCGCACGCTGTCCGCAAGATCGCTGCCGAGCATCCACGGCATGTCGGGGAACATGAGGCCTTCCATGTCTTCGTTCGCACTGGTGTCCGGCTCGAAGGCATCCGACGTGGCATATGTCGCCACGTCTCCCGCGAAGTGAAAGCGCAGCTGCGGCCGCAGGAGGCGGGCCGCGTTGAACGGGCTCGGCGCGAAAATGAAGTCGAGATCCGCGCGGCGGCGCGGCTCGAACTGCAGCTTGGTGCCGAGCACGGACTCCAGCCGCTTGTGCCGTGACCTGCTTTCGCTGATGCGCAGAACCTGCGTGATCTGCGGCGCCCAGTCGTTACGCGTGGAGTCGAGCGCCACTTCGTCGAGCAACACGCCGCCGCCGGCCTCGAGCTCTTGCCTGAACGCGGTGAGCACGCGCGAGCCCCAATCGCCTTCCGGCACTACCGCCACGCCACGCAGGTGGCGGTCGGCGAGCACCCGGCGCGCAACCTGCCGGGCTTCTTCCTCCGGCGACAGTGCGAACTGATAAAAGCCGGCCGGCCCCGGCCGCTCCGGAGGCAGGAAGTTGAGCGCGAGGATGGGCGGCTTCGCGTCGCCCAGGTCGGCGGCTGCCGTGACTTCGTCTCGCGTGAGCGGGCCCACAATGAATTCCGCGCCGTCGTCGCGGGCGCGCGCGATGGCTTCCGCGGCGCTGATCTCCGCGGTGTCGTACACGCGGATGCGCGGCCGCTGCGCCACCGGCACCTGATAGAGCGCCATCATGAACCCGTCGCGCACGCTGACGCCCGCCGAAGCCGCGCGCCCTGACAGGGGCAACAACAACGCGACATGCGGAATCGACTCGCGCGGCCCCAGCTCGATGCCCAGCAGCTCGCTCGCCACTACGTCGCTTGCAGGATGGCCTGGATAACGCGTGCGCCACGCTTCGACATCAGGAATGGCGGTGGTGGGGCTGCGCGCCACGGCGGCAGCCAGCGCCGCGAGCTCGAGCCAGCCACGCATGACGTTGTCGGCCACCGCGCGGGGCTCCACGCGCACGCCGCCTTCCTGCGCGCTGCGCAGGTCGGCAAGCAGCTCGCTGCGAGCCGCCGCGCGATCGTCTGGATTGGCGAGCAACCGCTCGCGCACGATCTCCGCGCGCACCCCGTCAGCGGCGCGACCGGTGGCAAATGCGGCTTTCTGCCTCAAGGCCAGGTAGCGCAGCGCGCCCGGCCCGCCGGCCGGTTGCGCAATGGCTGAAATCTGACGCCATGCCTCCTGGCCTTGATTTCGAGCCAGCGCGAGCTCGATGCCGAGCATCTGGCGCTCGAACGTCTGGTCTGCCGTGAACGGCGGAGTGATGGAGGCCAGCACTCGCGCCGCGTCTTCAGGCTTGCGCGCGCGCAGATGTTCCGCGGCCGCCTGCAGCAGAAACGCGTTCTGCTCCGTGCCGCTGTTCTGTGCGGCCAGCGCTTCGTAGGCGCGCGCCGCGCCCGCATAGTCGCCGGCTTTGTCGAGCGCGCGTGCGCGCTCAACGCTGGCCGGCGCTTCGGGGCGCGGGCCGAGCGACGTGCAGCTCGCGAGCAGGAAAACGGTGAGAACGATCCATCGCACGTTCGACATTGGTTGAAGCGCCTCTCGATGGCGGGCAGGATGCCCCCCTTCAGCCACCACAATGTGGCGTGAGGCAGGAAGTATAGTGGGCAATTCGCGGGGCCGGCTCGACGTCGTCGCCACTCCAATCGGCAACCTGGGCGACCTGAGCCCTCGTGCGCAGGAAGTGTTGGCGGCCGCAGACGTCATCGCAGCCGAAGACACCCGGCACACGGGCATGCTGCTGAAAGCCATTGGCGTTTCGCGCCCGCTCGTGTCGCTACATGCACACAATGAGTCAAACCGTGTGCCTGAGTTGCTGGCGCGGCTCGCTGCCGGTGAGAAGATCGCGCTCGTCAGCGACGCGGGTACGCCGTTGCTATCCGATCCGGGCTACGAGCTGGTCCGTGAGGCGACACGCGCAGGCTGCGATGTGCGCGCTATTCCGGGCCCATCAGCAATAACTGCCGCGCTTGCGGTTGCAGGCTTGCCTACGGATCGCTTTTGCTTCGAAGGCTTTCTGCCCGCGCGCTCCAGCGAACGTCGCACGCGGCTCGAAGCGGTGGCGGCAGACCCCCGCACGCTGGTGTTCTTCGAGGCGCCACACCGCATCGATGAATGCCTGGCGGATCTCGCAGCGGTTTTCGGCGGCGAGCGCATGGCTGCCGTCGCGCGCGAGCTGACCAAGGCGCACGAGACCACCTATCGCGGAACGCTTGCTCAGCTTGCGGAGCAGGCGAAGACAGAGCCGAACTTCGCGCGCGGGGAAATTACCGTGGTCGTGCAGGGTGCGCGCGAGTCCGAAGACAAAGCAGAGTCGCTTGAGCTCGAGCGTGTCGTCCGCTTGCTCGTTCGCGAGCTGCCGCCCAGCCGGGCGGCCGCGCTCGCCACGCAGCTCACGGGCGCGAGGCGAAACGAGGCCTACGCGCTGGCGATGCGCCTTGCAAAGGGCGAAGGCGCCCCCGCTGACGTCGACGCCGCGGACGACTGAGCGCAGGGCAAACTTCAGTTGCTTTTCCGCCGGGCACCGTAAGGTGCGCGCGGGGAGTCGGCTGGGCAATCGCTGCTTCCGCCGAGCGCGAGCTTCGTGCGGGAGGGAGGAAAGTCCGGGCTCCTGCGGATGAGGTGCCAGGTAACGCCTGGGGGGCGCGAGCCCACGGAAAGTGCAACAGAAAGCAAACCGCCTAAGTCTCGGGGTAAACTCGGGAGACGGTAAGGGTGAAAGGGTGCGGTAAGAGCGCACCGCGCCGGTGGCAACACTCGGCGGCACGGCAAACCCCACCTGGAGCAAGACCAAATAGGGAAGCCGTGGGGCCGCCATTCCGCGAATGACGGTGCTCACAGCGGTATCCGCACGCGCTTCCGGGTAGGTCGCTCGAGGCTCGTGGTGACACGAGTCCTAGAGGAATGATTGCTCTCGACAGAACCCGGCTTACAGGCCGACTCCCCACTGGTTACGAGCTGCGCTCGGGTTTTCGGGCTACATGCGGACGCATGTAGCCCGTGCGGATGGCGTCGCAAGGACGCCTGAATCGAAGAGGTTCGGACAGGCGCTATCGCAAGCGGCGGCTCACTCGAAGAGGGCCTTGGCGGGGACGGGCCGTAAGACCCGTCCATGGGGGCCTTGTCTGAATGCGTCCCTGCATTCAGACATCCCCGCCAAGGCCCTCTTCGAGCGATCCGCCGCTGAAATGTTTCGGCGGTGTGCGGGTCCACCACTTCGTTTCTGCGTCGTGGGAGCGGGCAGCGCCTGCCTGTTCTCAGCCGGGAACGGCTCTCCGCCGCTACAGAATCGCGCGCGTGGGTGACGACGAATCGAACAAACACAAGCGACGAACGCGCAGTCGGTGATCGATCGCGCTGGCTCAGACTGCGATGCAGCCACTCGGCGATACGTCGTATTGATGTCGTATTGATCGCGAGGTTTCGCGAGGTTCAAGGTCGGTGTGTCGTTTCGGCCGGGAACAGTGACTCTTGTGAATCCCACGGCAACAACGCGAAGTGGCGAATCCAACGCTGGCAGAGCCTTTAAGCGGTGGCTCGCTCGAAGAGGACCTTGGCGGGGATCGCTGGGCGCGCCCGTGCAAATGCAGGGATGCATTTGCCCAAGGCCCCGATGGACGGGTCTTACGGCCGGTCGAAGCGACCCGCAAGAGCGCTACACGTAACGGCTCTGTGAAGAGCGTCCCTGCGAACGACCCCACTGGGAGCCGGATGGTGTAACGCACCTCGTCCGGTTCTGCGAGGGCGACGCGCCGTACCGGCTCGGCCGGGAGGCGCGTCGCTACTCACCCCCGCCAAGGTCCTCTTTGAGTGAGACGCCGCCTGCGACAGCGCCTCTCCGAATCTCGTCGGAGTGAGCCCCCGCCTGCGATAGAGCTAATCCACACTCACTTCTGGACCAGTCAGAATCGCTGTGAAGAGGCGCAAGTGGGTGGAAGCAAGCGGCGTCAGAGCTCGTCGTTGCATCCTCCAGAGAATCCAGCAGCGGTGGTTCTACACCACTGTATGAGGTTCCTATCCCAACCCGCTGATTGGTAAGTGCGACGGTCATCCAGTACTGTCTGCACAACCTCACTGATTGACCATAAGTCTTTGGCGTTGCGACGAATTTCTCACTTGACTCAATTGACATAGCGTGGCGTGCGTCTATAGTTGTGGCATCAAGTGGGAGAGAGTGGGAGAGGATGGGCGAGCTGCTCGTCCAAGGTCATGTTTCGCGGCGCAACGAAAGTCACCCTGGATGCCAAGGGCCGGATGGTCATACCCACCCGGTATCGGGTATCACTTGCCCAGAGCGCCCAGGGAAAGCTGATCGTCACCGTCGACCGTGACCAATGCCTTCTTCTCTATCCCCTGCCCGAGTGGGAGGTCATCGAACGCAAGTTGATGGCCCTGCCGAGCCTGCACGCCCAGGCGCGCAAGCTGCAGCGGCTCATGGTGGGTCATGCCACCGATGTGGAGCTCGACGGGCACGGACGGGTGCTGGTGCCGCCCGAGCTGCGCGAATTCGCAGCGCTCGGGCAGCACGGAATGCTGATCGGTCAGGGCAATCGCTTCGAGCTGTGGGACGAGACGCGCTGGAACGGCCGACGCGACCTGTGGCTCTCCGCGGACGACAACGCTACCGACCTGCCTTCCGAGCTCGACTCGTTGTCGCTGTAAGCGGCGCGGGCACTTTCGGTTTCAGGGGGATGCGGGTGAACGCTCATGCAGGTGCGGGCGCCCGTGTCGGTGGTCGGCAACGCGGCACTTCGGGGGGCGGTCTGTCACCGCCTCGCGGCTGGAGCTATTTCCATGGATGAGCACACACCAGTGCTTGTCGAGGAGTCGCTCGCGGCGCTTGCCCTCGAAGCGGATGGTTACTATGTCGATGCGACGTTCGGGCGCGGCGGCCACACGGCACGCATTCTCGAGGCCCTGGGTAGAGAAGGCCGTGTGCTTGCGATCGACCGGGATGCGGCGGCCATCGCGGCCGGCCGCGCGCGCTTTGCCCACGAAGTGCGGCTTGCGCTCGTCCACGCGCCGTTTGCGGACCTTGCGACGCTCGTGCCCCAACACGGCGACGGACGCCCGTGCCGCGGTGTGCTCTTCGACCTCGGCGTCTCCTCCCCGCAGCTCGACGACCCGGCTCGCGGTTTCAGCTTCCGGGCGGACGGCCCGCTCGACATGCGCATGGATGCGACACGCGGCGAGCCCGTATCTGCGTGGCTCGCTCGCGCGGGCGTCGACGAGATTCGCGAGGTGATCGCCACGCTCGGAGAGGAGCGCTTCGCGCGGCGAGTGGCGGAAAGCATCGTCAATGCGCGTGCAGTGGCGCCGCTCACGCGCACCTCGCAGCTGGCGGAGCTCGTTTCGCGCGCCGTGCGCACGCGCGAGCCCGGCAAGCACCCCGCAACTCGCACCTTCCAGGCCCTGCGCATGTTCATCAACGATGAGCTCGGCCAGCTCGAGCGTGGGCTCGCCGCGGCCGCCGACTCGCTCGCGGTGGGCGGCCGGCTGGCCGTCATCACGTTTCATTCCCTGGAAGACCGCGCGGTGAAGCAGTTCATGCAGGCGCAGACTCGCGTGGCGCCGGAACTCGCGCGCCTGCCGGTGATTCCGCCTTCAGCGGAACCTCGCTTCAGGATCGTGGGTCGCAAAATGCGTCCCGGCGCCGACGAGATCAAACGCAACCCGCGCGCCCGCAGCGCCATGCTTCGCGTCGCCGAGCGGGTGAGGTAAGCCGGCGTGCGCGTCATCCCCCCGAAAATGCTTGCGATCGCCGTGCTGGCCCTGTGGTTCGCCGCGCTCGGCTCCGCGGCCGGCGCCATCTACTCCAAGCACCGTGCGCGCGAGCTGTTCGTGACGCTTGAAAGGCTCAACAGCGAGCGCGACACGCTCGAAGTCGAGTGGGGCCAGTTGCAGCTGGAGCAGAGCGCGTGGTCCACGCATGCGTTCGTCGAGCGCGTGGCGAGCACGAAGCTGCGCATGGCGTCGCCGCCGCCCAAAGACATCGAGCTCATCTCGCCGTGAAGTCAAAACACACGAACAGGCTGCCATGAGCGGTCGCACCGAGCGCGAGCTGCACACCGCGTCGTTTCGCTGGCGGGCTCATCTGCTGTTCGGCCTGCTGTCGTTCAGCGCCGCTGCGCTTGCGTGGCGCGCGGTGGATCTGCAGCTCGTCGACAAGCGCTTCCTGCAGAACAAGGGCACGCAGAACTTCTCGCGCGTGATGGAGATCGCCGCCCATCGCGGCACCATCACCGACCGCTATGGCGAGCCGCTTGCGGTGAGCACGCCGGTGGACTCCG
The DNA here is from genome assembly GCA_963837755.1 of uncultured Gammaproteobacteria bacterium. GTDB lineage: Bacteria > Pseudomonadota > Gammaproteobacteria > Steroidobacterales > Steroidobacteraceae > JADGHX01. The sequence continues at coordinate 1,585,161 of CAWIOP010000001.1, forward strand.
TCTGGGCGAACCCGAAGGAGCTCGCGCTCGCCCCGGACCAGATTCCGCGCCTCGCTAGGGCGCTGAAGATGAGCAACCAGGAGCTCACCCGCCGCATCACGAGCAACCTGTCGCGCGAGTTTCTCTATCTCTCGCGCCACCGGCAGCCGGCGGACGCGCAGAAGGTCAAGGCGCTCGGCATTCCGGGCGTCTATCTCATGCGCGAGTACCGCCGCTACTACCCGGCGGGCGAAGTGGCGGGCCACATTCTGGGCTTCACCAACGTGGACGACGCGGGGCAGGAAGGCCTGGAGCTCGCGTTCGATCATTGGCTAGCGGGCGAAGACGGCGCGAAACGCGTGATTCAGGATCGCTACGGCCGCATCGTGCAGGACGTGGACAGCATCCGCGCCGTGCGCCCCGGCCGCGACCTCGTGCTCGCCATCGACCTGCGCATCCAGTACCTGGCCTATCGCGGCCTCAAGTCGGCCATTCGCGAGAACCGCGCGCGTGCCGGCTCGGTGGTGGTGCTGGACGTGACGACGGGCGAAGTGCTGGCGATGGTGAACCAGCCCGCCTACAACCCGAACGACCGCTCGCAGTTCAGCGCGGCGATGTATCGCAACCGCGCGGTCACCGACATCTTCGAGCCCGGCTCGAGCATGAAGCCGTTCGTGGTGGCCGCGGGGCTCGCCTCCGGCAAGTACGTCGAAGACAGCCTCATCGACACTTCGCCGGGCTTCATCAAGGTGGGCGCGACCACCGTGGAAGACGAGCACGGCAGCCTCGGCCGCATCAACCTCGCCACGGTTCTCGCGAAGAGCTCGAACGTCGGAATGTCGCTCCTCGCGCTGTCGCTCGAGCCGGAGCAGATGTGGAACACGCTCACGCAGCTGGGTTTCGGGCAGGTGACGACGAGCGGCTATCCCGGCGAATCCGCTGGCCTCCTGAGCCACTACTCTCACTGGCGTGCGGTCGCCATCTCGCGCATGAGTTACGGCTACAATCTCTCCGTGACGCCGCTGCAGCTGGCGCATGCGTACGCCACGCTCGGCGCGAAGGGTGTGATGCGCCCGGTTTCGTTCCTGCGAGTGGAAGGCAGCCCCCCGGGCGTTCAGGCGCTCGACGCGAAGGTGAGCGGCGGGCTCATCCATCTGCTCGAGTCGGTCGTTACGTCGGAAGGCACCGGCCTTCGTGCGGCGATTCCCGGCTACCGCGTTTCCGGAAAGACGGGTACGGCCTATAAGGCAATGGCCGGCGGGTATTCCACCGACAAATACATGGCCGTGTTCGGTGGCATTGCCCCTGCAACGAATCCGCGGCTCGCGGCGGTGGTCGTCATCGACGAGCCGACAGCCGGCAAGCACCAGGGTGGTGAGGTTTCCGCGCCCCTGTTTTCCGAAGTCGTGGGTGGCGCGCTGCGCCTCATGGCGGTGCCGCCCGACCAGATCGTGCGCGGCATGGATGACGTATCCAAGCCCGTGCAGGCGCAGGCTGACGCAGCGCCGGTGAGACGCAGATGACGCGCTCGCTTGCAGAGCTCACGGCTGGAGTTGCCAGCGTGCCCGCGGGCCTCATGGTCACGGACGTCACGCTCGACAGCCGCGCAGTCAGCCCGGGCGCGCTGTTTCTGGCGTGCGGCGGCAAGAAGCATCACGGCCTGGAGTTCGCGGGGCAGGCGATTGCACGCGGCGCCAGCGCGGTGCTGTACGAGCCGGACGGCGCGAACGCAAGAAGCGCGCTCAACCACGACCCGAACGTCTTCTTCGGCAGCGTTCCGCAGCTGAGCCGCCACGTTGGCACGATTGCGGATCGCTTCTTCGGCTCGCCTTCGCAGGCGCTGGCCATCGCCGGCATCACGGGCACCAACGGCAAGACCACGTGCGCGTTCCTGCTTGCGCAGGCGCTCAACCACTGCGGCCGGCAAACGGGGTACTCCGGCACCATCGGTTATGGCCTGCCATCAGCGCTAACCGCCACCTCGCACACCACGTCGGATGCGGTCACCGTGCATCGCCAGCTCGATCAGCTGCGCAGGCTGGGCGCCGAATGCGTTGCCATGGAAGTGTCTTCTCACGCGCTCGAACAGGGCCGCGTGAATGCCGTGCGCTTCCACACGGCCGTGTTCACGAACCTCACGCGCGATCACCTCGATTTCCACGGTACGATGGAGCAGTACGGCGCGGCCAAGGCGCTGCTGTTCGCGTCCACCGGTCTCATGGCCGCTTCGCACGCCCGCGTCATTAATATTGACGACGAGTTCGGCGCGCAGCTCGCCGCAGCTGCGTCGACTGCGCGGCTCGTCGTCACCACGCGCAAGGAGCCTGCGACGCTCGCACAGTTCGTGCGTGCCACGCACGTGCGCGCACAGTCATCCGGGCTCGTCATCGGCATCGAGTCGAGCTGGGGCGTGGGCGAAGTCACGGTGTCGCTCGTTGGCGATTTCAATGTCGACAATGTTCTCACGGTGCTCGCGACACTGCTGGCGTGGGGCGTGCCACTCGCGGATGCGACGAACGCGCTCGCCAAGTGCCACGCGCCCAGCGGCCGGATGGAGCTGTTCGGCGGTCACGACACCATGCCTCTTGCCGTGGTCGACTATGCGCATTCGCCCGATGGCCTGAGCAAAGCCCTGCGCGCCGCGCGCCTGCATTGCCGCGGCCGTCTCCATGTGGTGTTCGGCTGCGGCGGCGACCGTGACGCCGGCAAGCGCCCGCTGATGGGCACCATCGCGGCCGAGCTCGCGGACAATATCGTCATCACTGACGACAACCCGCGCACGGAAGACCCGCGTCGCATCGTTGCTGACATCTGCGCTGGCTTGCGCGAAGTGGGCAAGTCGCCGTTTCTTGGCGGTGGTGTCGGCTCGAGTGGCATTCATCGCATCGGCGCGCGTGCTGTGCCCGTGGTGGTTCGCGCCACGTCGGTGCGCGTGGAGCACGATCGCAAGCGCGCTATCACCTCCGCGCTCGATAGCGCAGCGGCGGGTGACGTCGTCGTGGTGGCCGGCAAAGGGCACGAGGATTACCAGATCTACGGCACGGAGCATCGGCCGTTCAGCGACCAGGCCGTGATCCGTGAGTATTTCCAGGGTTCTGGCGGGGAACAGGCATGAAGCGCACGCTAGGGGGTCTCGCGCATGCCTGCGGCGGTCGGCTCCATGGAGCCGACCGCACGTATACCGGCGTTTCTACCGACACGCGCACGCTCGCCGCGGGTGAGCTGTTCGTGGCGCTGCACGGCCCGAACTTCAACGGCAACGATTTCGTCGACGCCGCGATGAAAGCCGGCGCCGCCGGCGCGCTCGTGGATGCGCAACAGCCCGCGCCTGTCGCGCAGGTTGTCGTTCCGAACACGCAGAAGGCGCTCGAGAAGGCCGCGCACACATGGCGGATGGGTTTCTCCATCCCGCTCGTGGGCGTGGCCGGCAGCAATGGCAAGACCACGGTCAAGGAGATGATCTCGACGATTCTCGCGCGGGCGGGCACGTGCCTGGCCACACGCGGCAATCTCAACAATCACATCGGCGTGCCGCTCACGCTGTTGCGGCTCGAAGCCGGGCAGAAGTTCGCCGTGGTCGAGATGGGCGCAAACGCGCCCGGTGAAGTGGCGCTGCTCGTGGAGATCGGCAGGCCCACGGTCGGCATCATCACGAATGCGGGCGCGGAGCATCTGGAAGGCTTCGGCAGCCTCGAAGGCGCGGCGCGCGCCGAAGGCGAGATGGTCGCGGGCCTGGAGCCCGGCGCCACGGCCGTCATCAATGCGGACGACGAGTTCGCGGATCTGTGGCGGGGCATGACGCGCGCGAAGATTGTGACCTTCGGCCTGGAGGCGGGCGCGGATTTCACGGCCACCGACGTTCGCACTGGCATCGGCGCGGAGGGCTTCATCACGCGCTTCACTCTCGTGAGCCCCATTGGCCGTGCGCCCATCGAGCTGAAGCTGGCGGGCCGGCACAACGTGGTCAACGCGCTTGGCGCGGCGGCGGCGGCAGCGGCCGCCGGTGTAACGCTGGATCACATCGTTGCGGGCCTTGGTTCAGTGGCCGCCGTGAAGGGCCGGCTGCAGCTGAAGACCACGCGCCACGGCGCCGTGCTCATCGATGACTCCTACAACGCCAACCCGAGCTCCGTGCACGCGGGCATCGAAGTGCTCGAGCAGCTCGAAGGCGGGCGCAAGTGGCTCGTATTCGGGCAGATGGGTGAGCTGGGCGATTTCGCCGCGGAGGCGCACGACGAGATTGGAACGTTTGCGCGTGCGCGTGGCGTGGAACGCATGTTTGCCGTCGGCAAGGACGCACAGCGCACCGTGAAAAGCTTCGGCGCCGGCGCCGAATGGTTTGCGGATACCACCGCACTCTCTCAGGCCGTGGACGCCGTGCTGGCGCCCGATGTTCGCCTGCTCGTGAAAGGTTCGCGCTCGAACCGACTCGAACGCGTAGTGGAAGCGCTGGGCGGCATACCGCTGGGTGCCGCGCCGGCGTCTTCAGAACGGAAAGAAGGCTAGCCCGTGCTCTACTGGCTCACACAACAACTCACGTCCTGGCACACGGGCTTCAACGTCTTTTCGTACCTGACGTTCCGCGCCATTCTCGCCACTGTCACGGCACTCGCGTTCTCGCTCGTCGTCGGGCCGAAGATGATCGCGCGCCTGTCGCGTTACCAGATCGGCCAGGTGGTGCGCACCGACGGGCCGAAGTCGCACCTGCCCAAGGCCGGCACGCCGACGATGGGCGGCGCGCTCATTCTCGTGTCCATCCTGTTCGCGACGCTGCTGTGGGCCGACCTGCGCAACCGTTTCGTGTGGACGGTGCTCGGCGTCACGTTCGCATTCGGCCTCATCGGCTTCTACGACGATTACCTGAAGCTCGTCGTGGGCAACTCGCGCGGCCTCATCGCCCGCTGGAAATATCTCTGGCAGTCCGTGGCGGGCTTGAGCACGGCGGCGGTGCTCTACTGGACGGCGTCGAGCCCCGCGGAAACCACGCTGTTCCTGCCGTTCGCCAAGTCGTTCGCGGCGCCGCTGAGCGCGCCCGTATTCATCGCCATCACCTATTTCATGATCGTCGGCATGAGCAACGCGGTGAACCTCACCGACGGGCTCGATGGGCTTGCGATCATGCCGGCGGCGCTGGTCGCGGCGGCGCTCGGCGTGTTTGCCTATGCCAGCGGCAACGCTGTGTTCGCGGAGTACCTCTCCATTCCCGCCGTTCCGCATGCGGGTGAATGTCTCATCTTCTGCGCGGCGCTCGCGGGATCGGGCCTGGGGTTCCTGTGGTTCAACGCCTACCCCGCGCAGGTGTTCATGGGCGACATCGGCGCGCTCGCCATCGGCGCGGCCATCGGCGTCATCGCCGTGATCGTGCGGCAAGAGATCGTCGCGCTCGTCATGGGTGGCATCTTCGTGCTGGAGACGGCATCGGTCATCCTGCAGGTCGCATCCTTCAAGCTCACGGGCCGCCGCATCTTCCGCATGGCGCCCATTCACCACCACTTCGAGCTGAAGGGCTGGGCGGAGCCGAAGGTGATCGTGCGCTTCTGGATCATCTCGCTGATCCTCGTGCTCATCGGGCTTGCCACGCTGAAACTCAGATGAACACGGGACGCGTCAAACCTTCTTCCGCGGTGATCGTCGGCCTGGGCAAGACCGGCTTCTCGTGCGCGCGCTATCTGCACGCGCACGGCTGGCGCATCGCCATCACCGATACGCGCGAGCACCCACCGGAGCTGACGAAGCTGCAGGCGTTCGACCCTTCCATTCCGGTGCGGCTCGGCGGGCTCGACACAAAACTGCTCGACGATGCGCTGTGCGTGGTGGTCTCGCCGGGCATTTCGCTCGCGGAGCCTTTCTGCGTCGAAGCGCGCCGTCGTGGCCTCGAGATCGTCGGCGACGTGGAGCTGTTCGCGCGCGCGGTGGACGCGCCCGTTGTCGGCATCACGGGCACCAATGGCAAGAGCACGGTCACCACGCTGATCGGCCGCATGGCGAGCCGCGCGGGCCTGAACGTGCGTGTTGGCGGCAACCTGGGTGAGCCCGCGCTCGATCTGCTGTCCGCATCCGAAAGCGATGCGCGCAAGACCGAGCTCTACGTGCTGGAGCTCTCCAGCTATCAGCTCGAATCCACGGAATCGCTCGATCTGAAGGCCGGCGTCGTGCTGAACGTGACGCCGGATCACATGGACCGCTACGCCACGATCGAGGACTACGCCGCCGCCAAGGCGCGCATCTTTACCCGATGCGACACCGCGGTGATCAACCTCGATGACCCGCTGGTCGTGGCCATGCCGGGCCCGGGCCAGCGCACGCTGGGCTTCTCACTGCGTGCGTCCATCGGCGCGGAATACGCGGTGGTCACGGGTTTCGACTCGAAGTGGTGGCTCACCCGACGCGGGGAGCTGCTGTTGCCGGTTTCGCAGATGAAGATTTCCGGGCTCCACAACGCCGCAAACGCGCTTGCCGCGCTCGCACTGGGCGAGGCGCTCGGCCTGCCGCTGCACGTGATGCTCCAGGAGCTGCGCGAGTTCCCCGGCCTTCCCCACCGTTCGCAGTGGGTGGCGGATGTGAACGGCGTGACTTACGTGAACGACTCCAAGGGAACGAACGTAGGCGCCACGCTCGCAGCGGTCGCCGGCATGAGCGGCCCGCTGGTGATGATTGCCGGCGGCGACGGCAAGAATCAGGACTTCGCGCCGCTCGCCGACGCGTTCCGCGGCAAAGTGCGTCACGCGGTGCTCATCGGTCGCGACGCGCAGGCGATTGCGGACGCGCTCGAGGGCGTGTGCAGCGTTGAGCGCGCCGCGACGCTCGAGGAAGCGGTGCGCGCGGCAGCTCGTGTGGCCAAGGCGGGTGACACCGTTCTGCTTTCGCCCGCGTGCGCCAGCCTCGACATGTTCCGCGACTACACCCATCGCGGCGCCGTGTTCACGCAGGCCGTGAAGGATCTCGCGGCATGAACAGCGCAGTCATGAAGGGCGGAGCCAGCGCCTCGAGGGCCTTTGCGCGCTCCGGCAGCCGCACCGGCCTCACCATTCACATCGACTGGATGACGGTCGGGCTCGTGCTCGCCATCCTGCTGTTCGGGCTCGTGATGGTGACGTCCGCCTCCATCTCGATCGCGAGCAAGGAAACGGGCGACGTCTTCTACTATCTGGAGCGGCAGCTCATTCTGTCGATCGTCGGCTGCATGGCGGCCGCCTTCGTGTTCTGCCTGCCCACGCGCCTGCTGGAGCGAATCTCCACGCCGCTGCTGATCGCGGCGGGCGCGCTGCTGCTCATCGTGCTCATTCCGGGCCTGGGCCATTCGGTCAACGGCAGCCGCCGCTGGGTTCGCCTCATCGGCTTCAACTTCCAGGTGTCGGAGCTGACGCGCGTTTTCGTGCTCATCTACGTGGCAAGCTACGCCGTGCGGCGCTCCGAAGAGTTGCGCGGAACACTTGCGGGGCTCGCCAAGCCGCTGGGCCTGCTCGCGCTCGTCGGCGCGCTGCTGCTGCTGGAGCCCGACTTCGGCGCGGCCACAGTGCTCTTCGCCACGGGGTTCGGCCTTCTCTTCATCGCCGGCGCGCGCCTGCGCTACACCATCGGCATGATGCTCATCGCGGGCGCGGGGTTTGCGGCGCTGGCCGTGACGTCGCCTTATCGACTCCGCCGCATCCTGGCATTCCTCGATCCGTGGGCGGATTACGAGCGCAGCGGCTTCCAGCTCGCGCAGTCGCTCATCGCCATCGGGCGCGGCGAATGGTTCGGCGTGGGCCTCGGGGGCAGCGTGCAGAAGCTGTTCTACCTGCCCGAGGCGCACACAGACTTCCTGTTCGCCGTGCTCGCGGAGGAGCTGGGGCTGGTCGGCGTGGTGCTGACACTCGCGCTCTTCATCGCTCTCGTGTGGCGCAGCTTCTACATTGCGCGGCTCGCGCAGAATGTCGGGCTGCAGTTCGCCGCGTATCTCGCGGTGGGCTTCGGGCTCTGGCTGGGGCTGCAGGCGTTCATCAACATCGGCGTGAACATGGGCGTGCTCCCGACCAAGGGCCTGACGCTGCCGCTCATGAGCTACGGCCGCTCGAGCCTCATCGTCACGCTGGCGTGGGTGGGGTTGCTGTTGCGCGTGTATCACGAGGCCATGGCGGAAGGCCGCGGGTCGGCGAGCGTGCGCAAGGCCGGCGCCCACCGCGAGGAGGCCGAGCAGTGAAGCGGCCGGTGCTCATCATGGCGGGCGGCACGGGCGGGCATGTGTTTCCGGCACTGGCGCTCGCACGCCTGCTGCGCGCGCGCTCGTACAACGTGGTGTGGCTCGGCACGCGGCGCGGGCTCGAGGCGCGCGTCGTTCCGCAGAACGACTTCCCCATCGAGTGGCTTTCCGTCGGCGGCCTGCGCGGCAAGGGCATCGCGACTCTGCTCGCGGCGCCGTTTCGCCTGGCGCTTGCGCTCGCCCAGGCGCTGTGCGTGATGCGGCGGCACCGGCCGATCGTTGTCGTGGGTCTCGGTGGCTTCGTCACGGGGCCGGGCGGAGTGGCCGCATGGCTCACGCGCGCGCCGCTCGTCATTCACGAGCAGAACGCCATCGCCGGTTTCACGAACCGCCGCCTTGCGCCGCTGGCTCGCGAAGTGCTCACGGCGTTTCCCAACAGCTTCGACGCGAATACCAAAGCCCGCGCCATCGGCAACCCGGTGCGCCAGGAGATCTTCGCGGTGCCGACGCCGGCCGCGCGTTTTGCCCAGCGCTCGGGCGCGATCCGCATTCTCGTCATTGGCGGAAGCCTGGGCGCCATGAAGCTGAATGCCGTGGTGCCGTTCGCCATCGCGCGGCTTGCGGGCTTCCTCAACGTGGACGTGCGCCACCAGGCCGGCGAGCGCTGGATCGAATCCGCCCGCAAGAGCTACGCCGACGCAAACGTGCGCGCCGATGTGAAGCCGTTCATCGAAGACATGGCGGAAGCCTATGCGTGGGCCGATCTCGTGATCTGCCGCGCGGGTGCGCTCACCATCTCAGAGCTGGCGGCCGCCGGCGTTGCGGCGATTCTCGTGCCGTTTCCGCATGCCGTGGACGATCACCAGACGCACAACGCGCAATACCTGGTGCAGGAAGGCGCGGCCGTGCTGATTCACGACCGTGACGTCACGGCGGAGCGCCTCGCCGAAGAGCTGCGCAACCTGTGTGCCGGCCGCGGCAAGCTGCTCGCGATGGCCGAGCGCGCGCGCCTGCTCGCACGCCCGCACGCGGCTGAAGAGCTCGCGGAAGCCTGCCTCAGGTACGCGAGGAACGCGGCATGACGTCGGTTGTCACGGACCGCATGCGGCGGATCAACACCATCCACTTCGTCGGCATCGGCGGCAGTGGCATGGGTGGCATCGCCGAGGTGCTGATCAATCTCGGCTACAAGGTGCAGGGCTCCGACCTGAAGCCGAACAACGTCACCGCGCGCCTGACCAGACTCGGCGCGAAAGTGTCGTTCGGCCACGCTGCGCAGAATGTGCAGGGGGCGGATGTTGTCGTGGTGTCGAGCGCCGTTGCGCAGGACAACCCGGAGCTGCTCGCCGCGAAAGAGAATCGCATCCCGGTGGTTCCGCGCGCCGAGATGCTCGGTGAGCTGATGCGCTTCCGTTATTCGATCGCGGTGGCGGGCACGCACGGCAAGACCACCACGACGAGCCTCGTCGCCAGCATTCTCGCCGAAGGCGGCGAAGATCCCACGTTCGTGATCGGCGGCCGCCTCAAGAGCGCGGACAGCAACGCGCGCCTGGGCGCCGGCCATTACCTCGTGGCCGAGGCCGACGAGAGCGATGCGTCGTTCACGCACCTGCAGCCGCTCATCGCCGTCGTCACGAACATCGACAACGATCATCTCGCCACGCACGAGGGCGATTTCGAGCGGCTCAAGCACAGCTTCGTCGACTTCCTGCACAACCTGCCGTTCTACGGCCTCGCCGTGGTGTGCAGCGACGACGAGCACGTACGCGGCATTCTCGATCGCATCGGCCGGCCGATCGTGACGTACGGCTTGTCCGAAGGCGTGGATCTGCGCGCCGTGAATATCCGGCCGCGCGGGCTGCAAACGGATTTCCAGGTGGTGCGTGCGGGTGGCGCACCGTTCGAAGTCACGGTGAACCTGCCGGGCACGCACAACGTGCTGAACTCACTCGCCGCGATCGCCGTCGGGCTGGAGTTGGGCGTCGACGAGAAGGCCATCGGCCGCGCGCTTGCCGGCTTCCAGGGCATCGACCGCCGCCTGCAGCACATCGCAGATGTCGACACGCCCGTGGGCCGCATCACCATCGTCGACGATTACGGCCATCACCCCACGGAAGTCGCCGCGACGCTGCAGGCGCTTCGCCAGGGCTATGCCGGCCGTCGCCTCGTGCTCGCGTTCCAGCCTCACCGCTACACGCGCACGCGCGACCTCATCGACGACTTCGCCAAGGTGCTTTCCGCCGCCGACGCGTTGCTCATCACCGAGGTCTACGCGGCGGGCGAAGCGCCGATCGCCGGCGCGGATGGCCGCGCGATCTGCCGCGCAGTGCGCAGCCGCGGTCACGTGGAGCCTGTGTTCGTCGAGAAAGCGGAAGACCTCGCCGCGGCGCTGGCCGACGTGATTCGCGACAACGACGTCATCGTCACCATGGGTGCGGGCACATCAGCACCGTCTCGCACGCGCTGCCCGCACAACTCGCACGCAAGGGGGCGCAGTGAGCCGTGGCAGTCGCTCCCGAATTCATGCCACGCGTGAAACGCGACGAGCCCATGAGCCGGCATACGTCGTGGCACGTGGGCGGCCCCGCGGAGGTGTATTTCAATCCGCACAACCGCGACGATCTGACGGCGTTCCTGCGCCAGCTCGAGCCGAACGTGCCCATCTGCTGGGTCGGCCTCGGCAGCAACCTGCTCGTGCGCGACGGCGGTCTCGATGGCGTCGTGATCTCCACTCACGGCACGCTCGACCGTCTCGAACGCCTGAGCGAAACCACGGTGTTCGCCGAAGCGGGCGTCGCCTGCGCGCGCATCGCCAGGCAATGCATCAAGTGGGGTCTCGGCCCGGCCGAGTTCTTCGCAGGCATCCCCGGCACGATGGGCGGTGCGCTCGCGATGAACGCCGGCGCCTTCGGCGGCGAGACGTGGCGCCACGTTCTCGAAGTGGAGACGGTGGATCGCCACGGCAGGCGGCACGCGCGCCAGGCCAGCGAATTCAAGGTGAGCTATCGCCACGTCGATCTCCCCGTGGCGGATGAGTGGTTCCTGAGCGCGACGCTCACCTTCGAGCACAAGCCCGGCGCCAACGAAGCGGAAGTGCGCGAACTGCTTGCGAAGCGCAAGGCCACGCAGCCCATCGGTGAATGGAGCTGCGGCTCGACGTTCACGAACCCGCCGCGGGATCACGCGGCGCGGCTCATCGAAGTGTCGGGGCTCAAGGGCTTCCGTATCGGCGATGCGTCGGTGTCCGCGAAGCACGCGAATTTCATCATCAATCACGGCGAGGCGAAGGCGGCCGACATCGAAGCGCTGATCGCACACGTGCAGGGCACGGTGGAGAGGCTGCACGGCGTGCGCCTGAACCCGGAAGTTCGCATCGTCGGCAAGCCGGCGTGATGCGCATGAAGACTGAGGAATCCTTGTAGATGCGTCTCGAGTATGACCCCACGGCCCTGAAGCGTGCCACCGAGCCGAAAGAGTTCGGGCGCGTCGCCGTGCTGTTCGGCGGCGATTCCACCGAGCGCGAGATCTCGCTGCTCTCGGGCAATGCCGTGCTCGCCGCCCTGAAGCGCAGCAAGGTCGACGCGCACGCGTTCGATCCGCGCGACAAACCGATCACGCTGCTGACCGAAGAGCGTTTCGACCGCGTGTGGATTGCGCTTCACGGCCCCGGCGGAGAAGACGGCACGCTGCAGGGCGCGCTCGAGTATCTCGGCGTGCCGTACACCGGCAGCGGCGTGATGGGTTCCGCCATCGGCATGGACAAGCTGCGCACGAAACGTCTCGCGCAGGCTTCGGGCGTTGCCACCGCGCCGTTCCTCACGCTCACCGGCCCGCAGGATTTCGACCACGCCATCGAAAAGCTCGGCCTGCCGATGATCGTGAAGCCCGCCACGCAGGGCTCGAGCGTCGGCATGAGCAAGGTGGAGAAGGCTTCCGATCTGCCCGCCGCCTACGCCGCCGCCGCGAAGACAGATCGCATCGTGTTCGCCGAGAGCTGGATCGTGGGCGGCGAGTACACGGTGGCCATCCTGCAGGGCCGCGCGCTGCCATCCATCCGCATCGAGACGCCGCGCTCTTTCTACGATTACGAGGCGAAGTACTTCCGTGACGACACGAAGTACCACTGCCCGTCGGGCCTCTCCGCGCCGGCCGAGCAGCACCTTGCGAACCTCGCCCTCGCCACGTTCGACGCCGCCGGCGCCGAAGGCTGGGGCCGCGTGGATTTCATGATGGACGCGGCAGGCCGCCCGCTGCTGCTGGAGTTCAACACGGTACCGGGCATGACGGGCCACAGCCTCGTGCCGATGGCGGCGCGGGCCGCGGGCATCGACTTCGACCAACTCGTCTGGCGCGTGCTCGAAACGAGCTTCGTCCGCACGCGCGCATAGAGATACGACACACCGATGATCGGACGTCCCAAAAACAGGCGAAAGCAGAACGAGCGCAACGGCTCCCTCCTCAAGGGGAAGTTGCCGAAGCTCGACTGGCGTCGCTGGGGAATGACGATAGCGAGCCTCGCGGGCGTGGGTGCCGCGGCGAGCCTCGTCATGTGGTCGCTCGACCAGCCCATCGACCAGGTCACGGTCGCCGGCCGGTTTGCGCGCGTTTCCGGGTCGGACGTCGAGCGCGCCGTGAAGCACAAGGTGCGCAGCGTCGGCCTCGTCAGCGTCGACCTCAACAGCGTGCGCGACTCCATCGAGTCGATACCGTGGGTGGATTCGGTCACGGTGCAGCGGGCCTGGCCGCATGGCCTCGCCGTCGTCGTCACGGAGCAGGTGGCCGCCGCGCGCTGGCGCGAGAACGGCCTGCTCAACACGCGCGGCGAGCTGTTCGTGGCCGATGCGCGCCACGTGCCGCTCGAGCTTGCGCAGCTCTGCGGCCCCGATGGCACCGAAAACGAAGTCGCGCGGCGCTATCTCGCGTCGCAGGGCCGCGTGGCCGAAGCCGGCATGCGCATCACGGCGCTGCGCCTGGACGCGCGCGGCGCGTGGGAATTCGATCTCGCCAACGGCGTCACCGTGCGCCTGGGCCGCCGGCAGGTCGACGAACGCTTCGAACGATTCATGGCGACCGCAGTGAAGGTCGTCTCGCAGCGCTCCGACGACATCCGGTACGTCGACATGCGCTACACCAACGGTTTTGCAATTGGATGGCGTATGGCTACGGCGGCAATTCGAAGCGATGTTCCAGGCTATTTGTTCGGGGCTCGCTTAGCGAACCCCGTTGAACCCCGCGCCGAAGGCGGTAGACATGGCTAAGCGCTCCGACAGAGGCCTGATCGTGGGGCTCGACATCGGCACGTCGAAAGTCGTCGCGCTGGTCGGCGAAGTGAATGCCGAGGGCGGCATCGAGGTGCTGGGCGTGGGCTCGCATCCGTCGCGTGGCTTGAAGAAAGGCGTGGTCGTCAACATCGAGTCGACGGTGCAGTCGATCCAGCGTGCGGTGGAAGAGGCCGAGCTCATGGCCGGCTGCGAGATCCACTCCGTATACGCGGGCATCGCGGGCAGCCACGTGCGCAGCCTCAACTCGCACGGCGTGGTCGCCATTCGCGATCGCGAAGTCACGCAGGCGGACGTGGGCCACGTCATCGACGCCGCGAAGGCCGTGGCGATTCCTGCGGACCAGAAGATCCTGCACGTGCTGCCGCAGGAGTTCCTGATCGACGGGCAGGAAGGCATTCGCGACCCCATCGGCATGTCCGGCGTGCGCCTGGAAGCGAAGGTGCATATCGTCACGGGCGCCGACAGCGCCGCGCAGAACATCGAGAAATGCATCCAGCGCTGTGGCCTCGAAGTGGACGACGTGGTGCTGGAACAGCTCGCGTCGAGCTTCGCGGTGCTCACCGAAGATGAGAAAGAGCTGGGCGTCTGCCTCGTCGACATCGGCGGCGGCACCACCGACCTGGCAGTGTTCTCGAACGGCGCCATTCGCCACACCGCCGTGATCCCGATCGCCGGCGACCAGGTCACGAACGACATCGCCGTCTCCATGCGTACGCCCACCCAGTACGCGGAAGACATCAAGATCCGCTACGCCTGCGCGCTGTCGCAGCTCGCGAACCCCGACGAGAGCATCGAAGTGCCGAGCGTGGGCGACCGCCCCGCGCGCCGCCTCGCGCGCCAGACGCTCGCCGAGATCGTGGAGCCGCGCTACGAAGAGCTCTTCGGCCTCGTGCGCGAAGAGCTGCGCCGCAGCGGCTTCGAGGAAGTGATTGCCGCCGGCATCGTGCTCACCGGCGGCAGCGCCAAGATGGAAGGCGCCATCGAGCTCGCCGAAGAAGTGTTCCACGTGCCCGTGCGGCTGGGCATACCGCACTCCGTGAACGGCCTTTCAGACGTGGTGCGCAACCCGATTTTCTCCACGGGCGTGGGGCTCCTGCTCTACGCGCGTGACAACCGCCTGCCTGCGATGCGGGGCCGCCGCCCGATCACGAGCGCGAAGACCGCGTTCGACCGGATGAAGAGCTGGTTCCAGGGCAACCTTTGAAGCTGACAGTGCTGACAGCACGACAGACCAGTACGAAGCGACATTCGACCAACCCTTTTTTTCGAGAGCGAAGCCAGGAGACACGACAATGTTCGAACTGATGGACGCATATAGCCAAAGCGCCGTGATCAAAGTGATCGGCGTGGGCGGCGGCGGTGGGAACGCCGTAGCGCACATGGTCACGAGCGGTATCGACGGGGTGGAGTTCATGTGCATCAACACGGATGCACAGGCTCTGAAACATTCCAAGGTGAAGACTGCGCTGCAGATCGGCACCAACATGACCAAGGGCCTGGGCGCCGGCGCCGACCCTGAAGTGGGCCGCCAGGCCGCAATGGAAGATCGCGACCGCATCGTCGAGCTGGTGGAGGGCTGCGACATGCTCTTCATCACCTGCGGCATGGGTGGCGGCACGGGCACGGGAGCTGCGCCCGTGGTTGCGCAGATCGCCAAAGAGCTGGGCATCCTCACGGTCGCGGTGGTCACGAAGCCGTTCGAGATGGAAGGCGGCAAGCGCTCGCTCATCGCGGAACACGGCATCGGCGAGCTCGGCAAGTACTGCGACTCGCTCATCACCATTCCGAACCAGAAGCTGCTGACGGTGCTGGGCCCGCAGACGACGTTGCTCGATGCCTTCAAGGCCGCGAACACGGTGCTGCAAGGCGCAGTCCAGGGCATCGCTGAGCTGATCACGCGCCCCGGCCTCATCAACGTGGACTTCGCAGACGTGCGCACGGTGATGGCCGAGACCGGCATGGCGATGATGGGCTCGGGCTCCGCTACCGGCGAAGGCCGCGCGCGCGCGGCTGCGGAGGCTGCCGTCTCCTCGCCGCTGCTCGAGGACATCAACCTCGCCGGCGCTCACGGCATTCTCGTGAACGTCTCGGCGGGCATGGACCTCTCGATCGGCGAGTTCCAGGAAGTGGGCCAGATCGTGAAGCAGTTCGCTTCCGAAGACGCCACTGTGGTCGTGGGCACGGTCATCGACCCCGAGCTCACCAACACCGTGCGCGTCACGGTGGTGGCGACGGGCCTCGGCCGTCCGGCCGCGGTTTCGCGTCCGCTGATGCCACGCGAGCGCGAGCAGGCGCCCGCGGTTCGCGAAGCGCCGGGCCACCGTGGGGAGTCGTCGGTTCCGCCGATGCGCGTGGTGCGCCGTCAGCCCCTGTCGAGCACCGACTACGCGGCGCTCGACAAGCCGACGGTGCAGCGCCAGCGGGCAGTGGGCGATGGCCTGCGCCCGGAGACCGACACGGAGGATCTGCTGGATATTCCGGCGTTCCTGCGGCGTCAGGCGGACTAGTTAATTGGAAAAAAGTCGCCTGGCGGCGCTTTTTTCGGACGTCAGCTTCGTTCCCGGCGGCAAAAAGCGTGGTTTTTGCCGCCTGGCTTGGCGCGTGGCTACGCCCGGGCCAAAGGCCGCGGGATGCCTGGCTGCGGTCGCGGCGGTGGCATGACGAAAAGTCAGTGACAGACCCGCCCATGGCGGTTGTGTTACGGTAGCGCGCCTCGTGCGCCCTTGCGGGTTGTCCGCTGACGGACGCTTCGCTCTCCCGCATCGGCGCGCGAAACGCGCGCTACGGATCCCTATGGTTGGTCAACGTACTCTCAAGAACTCCATTCGAGCGACAGGCGTAGGCCTGCACTCGGGCAAAAAGGTGCTGATGACGCTGCGCCCCGCGCTGGCGGACACCGGCATCGTCTTCCGCCGCACAGATCTGCAGAACGGCGAAGACATCCCCGCCCGCGCAGACAACGTGGGCGAGACAGCCTTGGGCACCACTCTCGTGAAAGGGGACTCCAAGGTCTCCACCGTGGAGCACCTGCTCTCAGCGTTTGCGGGCCTCGGCATCGATAACGCCATCGTGGAGCTGAGCGCGTCCGAAGTGCCCATCATGGATGGCAGCGCGGGCCCCTTCGTGTTCCTGCTGCAGTCCGCCGGCATCGAAGAGCAGCGCGCGCCCAAGCGTTTCGTGCGTGTCAAGCAGCACATTCGCGTGGAAGACGGCGACAAGTGGGCCGAGTTCCGCCCCTTCGACGGCTTCAAGGTGAACTTCGAGATCGAGTTCAACCACCCTGTGTTCAAGCGCCGCGCGCAGAAGGCGTCGATGGATTTCTCCACGACGTCGTTCCTCAAGGAAGTGAGCCGGGCGCGCACCTTCGGCTTCATGCGCGACCTCGAGACCATGCGCTCGCGCAACCTCGCGCTCGGGGGAAACCTCGACAACGCGATCGTGCTGGATGATTTCCGCGTGCTGAACGAAGACGGCCTGCGCTACGAGGACGAATTCGTCAAGCACAAGATCCTCGACGCCATCGGCGACCTCTACCTGCTCGGCCACAGCCTCATCGGCGAGTTCAGCGGCCACAAGAGCGGCCACGCCCTCAACAACAAGCTCCTGCGCATGCTCATCAAGGAGCGCTCGGCGTGGGAAGAAGTGGTGTTCGAGACGGCGGACGAAGCGCCCATCTCTTACGTGGACGCGCCGGCGCATATCGCCGGCTGAAGCCGCGCGCATCGCGCACCGCCGGTCTCATCGGCGACTGACGACGCGGCCCCTTCAGCGCCGCGGCATCACCTTCACGATCACCTCGTGAATAGCGGCGTTCTGTTCGCGGACCTCCGTCTCGAATTCGACGACGGCGAAGCGCAGCCGCGAGGACCACGCCGGGGAGTCCGCGAAAATCGTGAGCGTCGTTTCGCGCTCCACGGCCCCGGTCACATGGGCGTCGAGGTCTTCCGGAAGCCTGTTTTTCAGCCACAGGCGCCAGTCCGCCTGTGCCTGTCTCTGCTCGCAGACACGCCCGAGCGCAGACTGTGAAATGCGGCTCAGGAGCGACTTGACAGATTGGGGCGCTCGGGAACCGCCAGCGGAACGACCTCCCACTCGGGGCGTTTGAGGGTTGTGTCGTCGGTGTCGTTTGGGCATATTGCACAGCGCTGATCGAGGCAAACCCACCGAAAGGTGTGGGACGCAAAGCCACCGGTCTAAAGCGAGGAGCTATGACAGCGGGGTTGCCAGCAGGGCGCAGGGTATTTGAAACAGAACAGGGCGGTCTACGTCCGGCTCTCTTTTCTCAGCCAATTCGCCTGGCGACTCATTCGGGGATTCCAGTGCTTCCGTAAGAGGGCAGCATGAACCTGATCTTGTTTTCGCAGCGTGAAGGCCGAGCACGCCAATTGAATCTCGCGCACCCGGTGACGCTCGGTGTCGTGGGTGCCCTTGCGCTCGGCATTCTGGGCACTGCCTTTGCCCTCGGGATGAAGCTCGGCCAGCGCAGCAGCGCAGCCATGGGCCACGGCGATTCCACCCAGTGGGCCCAGGTGCTCACCGACCAGCGCAAGCAGATCGCGGACCTGCGCTCCCAGTTGCAGGAACGCGTGGACGCCATGGCCATGCGCCTCGGCCAGGTCAACGCCCACGTCATCCGCCTCGACGCGTTGGGCCGGCGTCTCACGGACATGGCGAACATCGACCAGCGCGAATTCGATTTCGACAGCGAGCCGCCCACCGGCGGCCCCGAAGACAGTGACGGCGTAGGCGCCGACATCCCGGACCTCACCAGCCTGCTCGACAGCCTCGAGCGCAAGGTCGACCTGCGCAACGCGCAACTCGCGGCCCTCGAAAACGTCATCCTCTCCCGCGACCTGAACCAGCAGATCCGCCCCGAAGGCCGCCCCACCAGGGCCGGCTTCATCTCCTCGTATTTCGGCGAGCGCCAGGATCCTTTCACCGGCCACGAGGCGTTCCACCGCGGCGTCGACTTCGCCGGCGTGGCGGGCTCCGAGGTCGTCGCAGTGGCCACCGGCGTGGTCACCTGGGCTGGCCAGCGCTCGGGCTACGGCTCGCTCATCGAAATCAACCACGGCAATGGTTATGTCACACGTTACGGCCACAACCAGCGCGTGCTCGTCTCGGTAGGCCAGACCGTCACCCGCGGCGACCCGGTCGCCCTCATGGGCTCCACCGGCCGCTCCACCGGCCCTCACGTGCACTTCGAGGTGCTCAAGAACGGCCGCCAGATCAACCCGGCGTCCTTCCTCGGCACCCCCGGCAACGCCAACTCCATCGTCAAGTCCGGCTCCGCCACCGTCGGCCGCTAACCGGCCGACCACACGCGACCCCATCTCCGTTCCGTCCCCCCGCAAAAGCCAAGCGGTCTTACGGCCGGTCCCCGCCGAGGCCCTCTGCGAGTGAGGCTCCGACTGCGACGCCGTCACTCGGCAAACGCATCCTTGATTCAGCCGACCCGCGAACCAATACCGCGCTGTCACGTCTATTGCGTACAATACGCGACCCCCAAGCGCTTGCCGGCCGCGTAACTGCCCGCCAAGACAGATATTTTTCGCCAAAACTGGAAACCACCGCCGGTGCTGCAACTCCTCACGCGCCTCCTGGGCAGCCGTAACGACCGGATCGTCCGCTCATTCGCCGCAGACGTCCGCGCTGCCAGGGATTTCGAGCCCGCCCTCGAAGCGCTGAGCGACGAAGCCCTCCGCGCCAGGACCGACGAGTTCAAGAGCCGCCTGGCCCGCGGCGAGTCCCTCGACAGCCTGCTGGCCGAGGCCTTCGCCGTCGTGCGCGAGGCCGGCAAGCGCGCCATGAAGATGCGCCACTTCGACGTGCAGCTCATCGGCGGCATCACCCTCCACCAGGGAAAGATCGCCGAAATGCGCACCGGCGAAGGCAAGACGCTGGTCGCCACGCTGCCGGCCTACCTGAACGCCCTCACGGGCGAAGGCGTTCACGTGGTCACGGTGAACGAGTACCTGGCCCAGCGCGACGCGGACTGGATGGGCCCGCTGTTCCGCTTCCTCGGCCTCACGGTCGGCGTCATCAAGAATTCCCAGAGCCCGCAGGAAAAGCGCGAGGCCTACCACTGCGACATCACCTACGGCACCAACAACGAATTCGGCTTCGACTACCTGCGCGACAACCTCGCCTTCCGGCTGGAGGATCGCGTCCAGCGCAGCCTGTCCTACGCCATCATCGACGAAGTCGACTCCATCCTCATCGACGAAGCGCGTACGCCGCTCATCATCTCCGGCCCCGCGGAGGAGAGCACCGAGCTGTACCTGCGCATCAACCAGCTGGTGCCGCGCCTCGTGCAGCAGAAGGAAGAGGACGGCCCCGGCGATTTCGCGGTGGATGAGAAGCAGAAACAGGTTCACATCACTGAATCGGGCCACGAGCACGTCGAGGCGCTGATGGCCGAAGCCGGCCTGCTGCGCGGCGGCGAGAGCCTGTACGACCCGTCGAACATCCGGCTGATGCATCACCTGAACGCGGCGCTGCGCGCGCACGCCATCTTCAAGCGCGACGTGGAATACATCGTGCGCAACGGTGAAGTCATCATCGTGGACGAGTTCACCGGCCGCACCATGCCGGGCCGCCGCTGGTCCGACGGCCTGCACCAGGCCATCGAAGCGAAGGAAGGCGTGCGGGTGCGCGAGGAGAACCAGACGGTCGCCTCGATCACCTTCCAGAACTACTTCCGCCTCTACAAGAAACTCTCCGGCATGACGGGCACGGCCGACACCGAGGCCCCCGAGTTCCTGCAGATCTACGGGCTCGAAGTGGTCGTCATCCCGACCCACAAGCCGATGATCAGGAAGGATGCGCCCGATCTCGTCTACCTCGCGCAGAAAGACAAGTTCGAGGCCATCAGCGAAGACATACGCGACTGCGTCACGCGCGAGCAGCCGGTGCTGGTGGGCACCACGTCCATCGAGACCTCGGAGCTCCTCGCGGAGCAGCTGAAGAAGCAGGGCGTGCCGCACGAAGTGCTGAACGCCAAGCAGCACGAGCGCGAAGCGCACATCGTGGCGCAGGCCGGCCGGCCCGGCGCCGTCACCATCGCCACCAACATGGCCGGCCGTGGCACCGACATCGTGCTCGGCGGCAACCTCAATGCGGAGATCGCAGCTCTCGGGGAGAACCCCGATGAAGCCGCGGTGGCCGCTGCGCGCACCGAATGGCAGGCGCGTCACGACAAGGTGGTCGCTTCAGGTGGCCTGCACATCGTGGGCACCGAGCGTCACGAATCCCGCCGCATCGACAACCAGTTGCGCGGCCGTTCCGGCCGACAGGGCGACCCGGGCTCCAGCCGCTTCTATCTGTCGATGGAAGACAACCTCATGCGCATCTTCGGCGACCCGGTGCGCACCAAGCGCCTGCTGCAGATGGCCGGCATGAAGGAAGGCGAGGTCATCGAGAGCGGCATGCTCACGCGCCAGATCGAAAAGGCGCAGCGCAAGGTCGAGAGCCACAACTTCGATATCCGCAAACAGCTGCTGCTGTTCGACGACGTCGCCAACGACCAGCGCAAGGTGGTCTACCAGCAGCGCACCGAGATCATGGGCACCGAAGATCTTTCGGGCGCCATCACGAGCATTCGCGAAGAGGCGCTCGGCACGCTGCTCGAGCAGTTCATGCCGAAGAGCGCGTCCCCGGAAGATTGGGATCTCGACGCGCTTGCCGAGGCGCTCGCGAAGGATTTCAACGCGCACGTGGACCTGAAGGGGCTCATCGGCGCGCAGATCGCGCAGGCGGCGGACCGGCCGGAAGGCTTCGACGAGCAGGCCGCTCGCCAGAGCATCATCGGCGCTGTGGACGACATCTACGAAGCGAAGGTCGCCCGCGTGGGCGCGCAGGTCATGCGCCATGTCGAGAAGGACGTGATGCTTCGCATGCTAGACCAGCACTGGCGCGATCACCTGGCCGCCATGGACTACCTGCGCCAGGGCATTCATCTGCGCGGCTACGCGCAGAAAGACTACCGCTACGAGTACAAGCGCGAAGCGTTCGAAATGTTCGCCGCCATGCTCGACCGCGTGAAGTTCGAGACGGTGTCGATGCTCTCGAAGGTCGAAGTTCGCACGCAGGAAGAAGTGGACCGCGAGGAAGAAGAGCGGCGCCAGCGTCTCATGCGCGCGTTGCAGGCCCAGCATGCGGAAGCTGCTTCGCTGCTCGCGGCCGAACAGGCCGCAGCAGGCGAACAGGAAGCGGCCCGTGCCGCAGCCGGGCGTCCAGGTCAGCCTCAACTGCCGTTCCCGCAAGCCGAGACCCAGGGCACCTTCATCCGGGGCGACCGCAAAGTCGGCCGCAACGAGCCGTGCCCCTGCGGCTCCGGCAAGAAGTTCAAGCACTGCCACGGCGCGCTGTCGAGCGTTGGATAAGCGAGCCATCCGCGTCGTCGCGGCCGCGCTCTTCGATGAAGAAGGGCGCGTGCTCATTGCAGAGCGCCCCGCCGGCAAGCACATGGCAGGTCGCTGGGAGTTTCCCGGCGGCAAGGTGGCCTCGGGCGAAACCGACTCGGAGGCGCTGTTCCGTGAGCTGCGCGAAGAGCTCGGCGTGACCGTGCGAATGGCACATCCGCTGCTGGAGTTGACGCACGACTACCCCGACCGCCGCATAGCGCTGCAGATGTGGTTGGTCAAGAGCTTTGGCGGCGAGCCACAGGGGCTCGATGGGCAGCGGTTGAAATGGGTGGTGCCGGCGCGGCTCTTCGACGAGGACATCCTCGAAGCGGACCGGCCATTCATCGAGGCCCTGCAGCGCTTGCCGCCGCACCGGCGGGCGCCCTTGCAGGTGCCCGGAGCGCCTGCCAAGTAGGCAGGCGCTGGATACAATCTCCCGACCGAATCGAGGACACGACACCATGGCATCCCAGCCCGATCTTCCGGACGTCAAGCTCGACCCCACGAGCCTGTACCAGGAGGACGTTTTCACCGACCGCCGCGCCGGCACCATTCGCCGCCTCAGGCCCATCACCGCCAGCGGTGACGCAGACCCGAGCCGCCCCATGCTGTTCTCCGGCCAGACGCAGCTGCTCACGCCCGCGGGTGTGCTGCCGCTCGGCTTCGATATCGAAGCGACGACGCTCACGGAAGCCATAGCGAAGTTTCCCGACGGCGTGAAGGCGGCGCTCGAGCAGGCCATCGAAGAAGCACGCGAGATGCGGCGTGAATCGGCGTCGCGCATCGTGGTGCCCGACGTCGGAGGCGGCAACATCGGCCCCGGCCCGGGTGCCGGCGGCGGCAAGATCAAGTTTCCCTGAGCGGGCCGCGATTCACGTCTGTTATCCGCCCGTGCACGCGCGCAATTCGTGCGCGCATGCACGTCCGTCGCGGCGAGAAACCTTACCTGCGACTGAGCACTTAGTACGTGCGCGGTGGAGATCTGAATTCCGCCGCCGGGGCGCAGCCGCATTGCTTGATCGCGCTCGAGTTTCGAATGCGCGTCCCGTTCGTGATGCAATACGGGATATCAGTCGAAGAGCAAACGAGTTGCCTGGAGCGGCCGCCGAGAATGTCGGACGCGAGGGCGTTCGTGGGTGTCGTGGGTGAAGTTGCACAGCCTGCGCTCAGGCAGGCCGCGCTGAGGATTATCGAGAGTCGGCGGTTCATAACAGTCTCCCGTGCTGGTAGTGCTGCCTGATTCCAGACTGACTTCGACGCGGAGCCGATGGTGAACGGGATGCAGGCGTCGACAATGCATCGGTGCGGTGAGGTCTAGACGCGTGGAAGCTGCGGAGAGTTGCACTCGCCCGTGAGAAAACGGGTTGTGCGCGAGGGATGGGCTAACCCGCGTCGCCCGGCCCGCGCAAGGGCTCGACCAGGACCAGCCGGCGCCATCCGCCGCCGTCTCTTACCATGAAGTACCCACTGGCAGGAGGCGCGAGCGAACGGGGCTGCCTGGACCGGCAACTTTGCTGCCCTGGCCTAGCCCTGGCCTAGCCCTGGCCTGAATGCCGCCAGCACGCACTGCACAGAGATTCTGAAGGGTTCAGGGGTGTGGCGCCTGCGAACGCGCTTCTTCCGAAGAACCTCTGCGAGTGAGCCACCGCACTAGTCGCGGGCCCTCAAATGCGCATCGAAGAACCGAACGATCGCCTCATACGCATGCGGCCCCGTAGCCGCAAAGCGCAGCAAGCCGTGCTTGCTGCCGGGGTACGTCATCATCTCGAACGGCTTGTTCAGGTCCTGCAGCTTCTTGAACAGCGAGGTGCTGTGGGTGAAGAGCACGTTGTCGTCCGCCATACCGTGCATGATGAGCAGCGGGCCGCGCAGGTGCTCGGCATACGTGAGCACGTTGCCTGACTGCGTAACCCGCCTCGTTGTCCTGCGGCGTGCTCATGAAGCGTTCGGTGTAGTGCGTGTCGTAGAGGCTCCAGTCCGTTACGGGCGCGCCGGCAACTGCGGCCGCGAACTCGCCCGGCGCCTGCATCATGCACATGAGCGCCATGTAGCCGCCGTAGCTCCAGCCGAACACGCCAATGCGCGCCGGGTCTACGAAGGGGAGTGACTTCAGGTGCTCGACGCCAGTGACCTGGTCTTCCACCTCAACTGACCCCATGCGCCTGTACAGCGCCGACTCGAACTGCACGCCGCGGTAGCCGCTGCCGCGATTGTCGAGCGTGAACACGACATAGCCGTGCTGCGCGAGGTACTGGCGGAAGAAACCTTCATTGCTGCGCGGATACCCGCCCCACGCGCGGCGAACGCGCTGAGCGCCAGGGCCGCCGTACCCATCGACAATCACTGGATAGCGCTTGCCCGCTTCCATCTTGCGTGGCTTCAGAAGCTGGTAGTGGAGCGTCTGTCCGTCGCGCGACTTCAGAGTGCCGAACTCGGTGGCAACATGCTCGGCGAGGAAAGGCGCATAGGGGTGATCTGCCATCACGTCGTTCGCCACGAGCACGGCGAGCGACTCGCCTTTCGACGAGCGAAGCGTGAGCGACGGCGGCAGGTCCGGAGTCGAGAACGTGTCGAGAAACACCCTCGCGTTCTTCGACATCGTGACGCCATGCCACCCCGAGCCCTGCGTCACGCGCTTGCGTGAGGTGGGGCCATCCCGGAGCGACACGGAGTACAGATTCCGCTCGATGGGCGTCTCCGCGTTCGCCATGAAGAACACGCGCCCGTTGAGATCGTCCACGCCGCGAATCGCGCGTTCGCCGCCGTCACCGACGACGTCCCAGTTGCCCTCAGTGAGCGGCCGGACGAGCTTGCCGTCGTTGTCATACAGATAAAGATGCGTGTGCCCGCTGCGGCTCGATGCCCAGATGAATTGCGCAGAGCGTTCCAGCATCGTGAGCTCGTCGTTGAGATCGACCCACGTCTGGCTCTTCTCGGTGAGCAGCTCGCTCGCGCGGCCCGTGGTGGGGTCCGCGCGCAAGAGCGAGAGCGTCTTCTGGTCCCGGCTCTGCCGCTGAACGGCCAGCGACCTGCCATCCGGAAACCAGTTCACCCGTGCGAGGTAGATGTCGGAGTTCGAGCCGAGGTCCATCTGCACGGGCGCGGCGTCGCCTTTCCCGACACTCGCCACGAAGAGCTGCACGAGCGCATTCTTCGCCCCCGCGGCCGGGTAGCGCTGCTTCACCACTTTCACCGCGTCGGCATGGATCTCGAATCGCTCCACTTCGGCGACCGGCGATTCATCCACGCGAGTGAATGCGATCTGCTCGTCATCCGGCGACCACCAGTACCCGGTGGAGCGGCTCATCTCCTCCTGTGCGATGAACTCCGCCATGCCGAAGCTCACGAGCCCGCCGCCGTCGCGCGTGATCGCGCGCTCCTTGCCGGTGGTGAGGTCATGCACGACGAGGTTCTGGTCGCGGATGAAGCTCACATACCGCCCACGCGGCGAAAAGTGCGCGTCGGTCTCGAAGCTCTCTGTCTGCGTGATGCGGCGAACGGCCTCGGCAGGCTTCGCGCGCAAGTTGTAGACGTAGAGATCGCCGCCGAGAGGCACAAGCAGCGACAGCGAATCCGGCGAGAACTGGTATTCGAGAATGCCCGACAGTGATGATGTTCTCTGCCGCTCGCGCCGCTGCGCTTCTTCCGCCGAAAGCGCCCGCTCCTGCGGCACGAGCCGCGCGGAATCCACGAGCAGCGTGTGCTTCTTTGCCGGGATGTCGAAAGCCCAGAGGTCGAGCCTGTCCTTGTTTTGACCCCCGCCGCGCAAGTAGGCCACGTATCGCCCATCGGGAGAAATCTGCGGTGAGCGCAGGCTCGCGCCGGAGAGCTCTGGCGCGGCGAAAATTCGTTCGATCGTCAGCATTTCAGCGTCTGCGGTGGGGAAGGCCAAGAGTAGCAGGACGAGCAGAACGCAGCGTGCGGTGAGCGGTGTGGTCATTGGCATTGAGGGCTTTGATAGACTGCGCCACCAGAAATTTGTGGACGCGAGTGTAGGGATGAAACCGCATACGAGCCACCTGCGACTCTTGCTTTCGGCCTGCCTGTGCGCACTGATTACCGCATGCGCAGGCAAGAGCGACGCGCCTGCCACCGCCGTGAGTCTCGCGTCGGCCAGCACGCCAGCGCCGGGGTTTGGCGCGAAAAAGCTCGTGTACCCCGACACCGTGCGCGGTGAAGTCGTGGACGACTACAACGGCACCAGGGTCGCAGACCCGTACCGCTGGCTCGAACAGCTGGACTCCGAAGCGACGAAGCAGTGGGTGGACGCAGAGAACAAGGTCACACACCCCGTCCTCGAGAAGCTGCCGAACAGGGCGTGGCTCAAGCAGCGACTGACGCAGCTGTGGAATTACGAGCGATACGGCATCGCGCAGAAGGCCGGCTCGCACTATTACTTCACGCGTAACGACGGCAAGCAGAACCAGAGCGTGCTGTACGTTTCCGAAGACCTCGCTTCCGCCGGCAAGCCGCTCTTCGACCCCAACACCGCCATTCAGGACGCCACCATCGCGCTCGCGGACTTCACGCCGAGCCCGAACGGCGACCTCGTGGCGTACGCCATTTCCGACGGCGGCACCGACTGGCAGATCTGGAATTTCCGCCGCGCCGAAGACGGCAAGGCCAGCGAAGGAAAGAACATGGACGCCGGCCTTCGCCGCACCAAGTTCTGGGGCGTCTCCTGGGCGCGAGATGGCTCGGGCGTGTACTACAGCCTCTATCCCGCGCGCGCAGACGGTGCCCGCGCTGGCAAAGGCGACGACGCGGGCCGCCCTGACATCTACTTCCACAAGCTCGGCGAGCCGCAGGCGCGCGATCGCCTCGTCTACAAGGTGAGTAACCATCCCACGCGCGTGCCCCAGGGCACCGTGACGGAAGACGGGCGTTATCTCGTCATCACGCTGTTCGACGGCAACATCGTCAATGGCGTGAACGTGCTGGAGCTTGGCAAGCCGGGCGCGAAGCCGCGCGAGCTCTTCTCGAAGTGGGATGCGTACTACACGTTCATCGGCTCTACCGGCGATGAGCTGTATTTCCACACGACAAATGGCGCCCCGAATGCACGGGTCGTCGCGGTGAACGCGAAACACCCGCAGCCTGACGTGTGGCGCACGGTGATTCCCGAAGCAGACATGGCGCTCGACTCCGCACACTTCGTGGGCGGCCGCATCGTGGCGAGCTACGTGCGCGACGCGCACAGCCTGGTGCGGCTGTTCGAAACGAGCGGCAAGTCAGTGGGGGACGTGCCGCTGCCCGGGCTCGGCACCAGTGCCGGGTTCGATGGCAAGTCGGGCGACACGGAGACGTTTTTCTCCTACACAGACTACGTCACGCCCACCGCCATCTACCGCTACAACCCGCGCGCCAACACCGTCACGCCATGGCGCACGCCGAGCATTCCAGCGAAGACCGGTGTCTATGCCACCGAGCAAGTCTTCTACAACAGCAAGGACGGCACGCGCGTCCCCATGTTCATCACGCATCGGCTTGACATGAAGAAGGACGGCAACCAGGCCACGCTGCTCTACGGCTACGGCGGGTTCAACGCTGCCGCCACGCCGTCGTTTCGCGCGCAGTTCCTGGCGTGGCTCGACATGGGCGGAATCATCGCCGAGGCGAACATTCGGGGCGGTGGGGAATACGGCGAGGCCTGGCACATCGCCGGCACGCGCAGTCAGAAACAGAATGTTTTCGACGACTTCATCGCCGCGGCCGAATATCTCATCCGCGAGAACTACACGAGCCCCAAGCGCCTCGCGATCCACGGCCGCAGCAACGGCGGCCTGCTCGTGGGCGCCGTGCTGCTTCAGCGCCCGGAACTCTTCGGCGCGGCGCTGCCCGCCGTGGGCGTGCTCGACATGCTTCGCTATCACACCGCCAGCGCCAACGCCCGCCAGTGGTCCACCGACTACGGCCTGAGCGAGAACGCAGACGACTTCAAAGCCCAGTTCGCGTACTCACCCGTGCACAACGCAAAACCCAGCGTGTGCTACCCACCCACACTCATCACCACGGCAGACCACGACGACCGCGTCGTCCCGTGGCACAGCTTCAAGTTCGCCGCCGCGCTCCAGAAGGCCCAGGGCTGCGCGAACCCTGTGCTCATCCGCGTGGAAACCCGGGCCGGCCACGGCTCAGGCAAGCCGGTGTGGATGCAGATTGAAGACTTTGCGGACCAGTGGGCTTTCGTAGCGCAGGCGCTCGGCATGCCGACTCCTGCTTCTTGAACGCCTGAGCGCCGCTTGCGCAGGCGCCCGCTCGTTCACGAACGGTCTTCGTCCGGGGGAGACTCGTCGGGAAGAGGAGCCGTCTCCCCGGGAATCGCGCGTTTTTCGGAAAGCCACGCGCCCAGGTCGATCAGGCGGCAGCGCTCACTGCAGAACGGCCGGAACGTCGCAGTCTCCGACCACTCTGTCTTGCGCCCACACGTGGGGCATTTGACTTGAACGGCGCTCATGGCACGGCTGCGTGCGACAACGCGCGCCTCAGGAGCAGCAGCTCAGGACGAACGGAACGTCGCTCTCGCTCTGCGTAGGCCGCGCAGTGAGCCCGTTCCAGGTGAGGAAGCGAAGGCTGCAGCGGTAGTGGCTGCCGCTGATCTCCGGGTAGAGCCCGGTGGCCTTGGGCAGCGAGATGCGCAGCAGCTGGATGGGCGTATCCCGGTCGAAGGTGATGTGGAACGAGCCGCCCTTCGCCGTCTCATGCCGCGCGCGCCCATTGGCGCGCGTGAGCCAGAGCAGCTCGGCGATGGCGTCGCACAGCGGCCGTAGCAGCCCGAGCCACTCGTTGAATGTCTGCACCCGCGTCTCGTCCGGCTGGCTGAGCCAGAAGTAGTAGTCCGGCAGGTCGAACTCGCAGGTGCCGCCCGGTATGGCGCTGCGGTGCTTGATTGCACTGAGGAATTCCGAATCCCGCAGCGGCTGCAGGAACGCCGAGCCGGCGTTGAGCAGCTCCCCTCGCAGGCGCACGAGATTGGCCAGCACTGTCTTCAGGCGCCCCGTATCGACCCCGGGACGGGACTGGAACTCGTTGAGCGTGCTCACCTGCCGCTCAAGCTCTTTCAGCACGTCGGAGCGGATGTCGCCCCGCGTGCTGATGGCAAGCACGTCCAGCAGGCACGACATGGCGGCCCGGCTGCCCCACTGGCTGGCGACCTCGTTGTGGTAGAGCGCCTGCGTGTAGAGAAAATCGAGGCGCAGGAACGTGCGCATCCGCTCGCTGAGCGGCTGCTCGAAAATCAGTGTCTCGGTTTCAGTGGCGGGAGCTTGCTCCCGCATTTCCTCGGCGGCCATCGCCCTATTCTGCGGGACGAATGCGTCGCGCGTAAACGCTCAATGTTGAACGACAGCTCAAGTCGGGGCTTGGCGGGCGGTGCCGGCGCCAAGATTCAGATAGCGCGCATGCAATTCGGCGACCTGGTCGCGCACCGCGCCGAGGTCGCCATCGTTCACGATCACATCGTCGGCCGCCGCCAGCCGCGCTTCACGCGACGCCTGCGCGGCAAGCATCTGGCGCGCCTGCTCCAGCGTGGAGCCATCGCGCGCCTGCAATCGGCGTATCTGCAGTGCCTCGCTGCAATCCACCACCAGCACGCGATCCACGGGTGTGCGCCTCGCCGTCTCGACGAGCAGCGGGATGACCAGCAGCTGGTACTGCCCGCCCAGTGCCGCCGAGCGCTCTTCGAGCAGGGCGCGAATCGCGGGGTGGGTGAGCTGCTCCAGATCCGCGCGAGCGGCGGGGTCCGCGAACACGAGGGCACGCAGTGCGGCCCGGTCCAGGCTCCCATCCGGCGCCAGCACGTTTGCGCCGAAGCGCGCGGCAATCTGCGCGAGCAGAGGCTGGCCAGGCGCCACGACTTCGCGCGCCAGCACATCCGTATCGATCACGGGCACACCGAGCGCCCCGAAAAGACGGGCTACGGTGGACTTGCCGCTGGCGATGCCGCCCGTGAGGCCAACGCGGAATACGCGCCTGCTCATAGCGGCCACATTCTCACGGATGGGGGGCGAAGAGACCCAGGTATCGGTCGACCAGCTCGTTGCCGAACATCAGCATGAGCCAGCCGGAGGCGGCGAGGAACGGCCCGAACGCGATGGGTGTGGAGCGCTCCTGCTTCTGCGCCCACAGGATCACGATGCCCGTCACCGCGCCGACCAGGGCGGCAACGAGGATGATGGGCAGCAGCATCTTCCAGCCGAGCCACGCACCGAGCGCCGCGAACAGCTTGAAGTCCCCGTAACCCATGCCTTCCTTGCCGGTGACGAGCCTGAACGCATGGAAGACGAGCCACAGGCTCATGTAGCCCCCAATGGCCCCGATGGCGGCGCTGCGCAGGTCTACTGGCGTGGGCTCTCCATGCGCCGCCGGGCCCAGGAGGCTTGCGAAGAGGCCGAGCCACAGCGAGCGGCAACGTCATGTTGTCCGGCAGGAGCTGGGTGTCGACGTCGATGAAGGTGAGGGAGATCAGGAACCAGGTGAGCACGAGCCCGCCCAACACCGGCCAGCCGAACCCGAATTTCCAGGCCACCGCCGCCGACATCACGCCGGTGAGCACCTCCACGAACGGGTAGCGCCACGAGATGGCCGTGCCGCAGCCCGCGCACTTGCCACGCAGGAACAGCCAGCTGATCACCGGGATGTTCTCGAGGGCGCCGATGGGCCGCTTGCACTTGGGGCAGGCCGAGCGTGGCACCACCAGGTTGAAGCGCTCCGCGGGCTTCGCCTCGGCAGCTGCGCCGACCGCGGGCACGCGGCCTTCATCCTCCGCCGCGAGCTCGGCGCACTGGGCGCGCCAGTCGCGGTTCAGCATTACGGGCACGCGGTAAATCACCACGTTCAGGAAGCTGCCCACGAGCAGCCCCAGCACGAGGCACGTGCCGACGAACAGGGCGGGAATCTCCGCGAACAGTTGAAAGTTGCTCATGGCGGACTGACTGGAAAGAAAACGCCGCGGGTTGCGCGGCGTTCTCCGTGTGCTTTGCGTTCCGTGGCGGGCGGTATCAGACGACCGCGCCCAGCTTGAAGATCGGCAGGTACATCGCGATGACCAGACCGCCGACGAGCACGCCCAGAATGGCCATGATGAGCGGCTCGAGCAGGCTCGACATGGCGTCGACGGCGTTGTCGACCTCCGCCTCGTAGAACGAGGCGACCTTGCCCGACATCGCGTCGAGGGAGCCCGACTCTTCGCCGACCGCGATCATCTGGATGACCATGTTCGGGAAGAGGCCGGTGTTCTCCATCGAGCGCTGCAGGCGCTGGCCGGTGGCGACTTCGTCCTTCATCCTCATCACCGCGTTCTCGAACACGATGTTGCCCGTGGCGCCGGCGACGGAGTCGAGCGCTTCAACGAGCGGCACGCCGGCCGCGAACATGGTGGCGAGCGTGCGCGCATAGCGCGCGATGGCCGCCTTGTTGAGGATGGGCCCGATGATGGGCATCTTGAGCGCCGCGCGGTCGAGGAACTCGCGCATCTTCTTCGAGCGCTTCTGGAAATAGACGAACGCGTAGCCCGCGCCGCCTGCCACGACAGCAATGAAGATGCCCTGCGCCTGCACAAACTTCGACATGTCGATGACGAACTGCGTGAATGCCGGCAGGTCCGCGCCGAAGCCCTTGAACAGCGACTCGAACTGCGGAATCACGAAGATGAGCAGGATGACCGTGACGATGATCGCCACGACCAGCACCGCGGTCGGGTAGAAGAGGGCCTTCTTCACCTTCTTCTTCAGGGCCTCGGTCTTTTCCTTGTAGGTGGCGATCTTGTCGAGCAGGCCTTCGAGCGCGCCCGCCTGCTCGCCCGCCTCGACGAGGTTCACGAACAGGTCGTCGAAATACAGCGGATGCCGCGCGAGCGCCTCGTGCAGCGACGTGCCGCCCTCGACGTCGGCCTTGATGTCGAGAATGAGCTTCTGCATCGCGGGCTTGTCGTGGCCGTTGCCCACGATCTCGAATGCCTGCACCAGCGGAATGCCCGCTTCGAGCATGGTGGCGAGCTGGCGGGCGAACACCGCGATGTCCTGCGGGTTGGGCTTGCCGCCGGCCTTGAAGGATTGCGACTGCTTCTTGACGCGGCTCGGGGCGATGCCCTGCCGGCGCAGGTCTGCGCGCAGCGCGGCCTCATCGGGGGCGAGGCTCTTGCCTTTGACCCGGTTGCCCTTCTTGTCCGTGCCTTCCCACTGGAAAGGCACGTCGCGCTTGATGGTCTTGACTGATGCGGTTGCTGCGGAAGCCATGCGTTAGTGTTTCCTGCGTCACTCGGTGGTGACGCTGTTGACCTCTTCCAAGCTCGTCACGCCGGCCTTGACCTTCTCGAGGCCAGACCGTCGCAGATCCCACACCCCTTCCCTGGATGCTTCGTCACCGATCTCCACGGCACTGCCGCCCGCGAGGATGATGCGGGCGATGGCGTCCGTGATCGGCAGTACCTGATAGATGCCCACGCGGCCTTTGTATCCATCGGTGCAGGCGGTGCATCCCTTCGGGGCGAAAATCTTCATTCCGGCGACTTCGGCCTCGGTGAAGCCTTCCTTCAGCAGGGCTTCCTTCGGAACTTCCATCGGCTGCTTGCACTGGTTGCACAGCTTGCGGGCCAGGCGCTGCGCGATGATGAGGCTTACCGAAGTGGCAATGGCGTAGGGCTTCACACCCATGTCCACGAGACGCGTGAGCGTTTGCGGAGCATCGTTCGTGTGCAGCGTGGAGAGCACAAGGTGGCCCGTCTGTGCGGCCTTGATGGCGATCTCCGCCGTCTCCAGGTCTCGAATCTCACCAACCATGATGACGTCGGGGTCCTGGCGCAGGAAGGCGCGCATGGCCGCGGCGAAGGTGAGGCCCACCTTGGCGTTGACGTTTACCTGGTTGACGCCCGGCAGGTTGATTTCGGACGGGTCTTCCGCCGTGGAGATGTTGGTGTCTTCACGGTTGAGAATGTTGAGGCCGGTGTAGAGCGACACCGTCTTGCCGCTACCGGTGGGGCCTGTCACCAGGATCATGCCCTGGGGTTTGGCAAGGTTCTTCTCGTACAGGGCCTTCTGGAACGGCTCGTAGCCGAGCGCGTCGATGCCGAGCATGGCCTGCGAGGCATCGAGAATACGCAGCACGATCTTCTCGCCGAAGAGCGTGGGGCAGGTGCTGACGCGGAAGTCGATGGAGCGGTTCTTCGACAGCCTCATCTTGATGCGCCCGTCCTGGGGCACGCGGCGCTCGGCGATGTCCAGGCGCGACATCACCTTCAGGCGCGCCGAGAGCTTGCCGGCGAGCTGCACCGGAGGCTGCGCGATCTCCTTCAGCACACCGTCCATGCGGAAGCGGACGCGGTAGGTCTTCTCGTACGGCTCGAAGTGGATGTCCGAGGCGCCGCGCCGGATGGCGTCGAGCATGAGCTTGTTGACGAAGCGCACGATTGGCGCGTCTTCGACGTCGTCGCGGCTGATCTTGTCGTCGACCTGATCTTCGCCGCCGGTGACCTCGAGGCTTTCAAGGTCCATGCCTTCGTCGTCGCCGAGCGAGGGCATCTGGGCGTCGGCCTGCTCGATGGCCTTGTCGACGGCCTTCTGCAGCTTGTCGTCTTCGACCACCACGGCTTCGACGCCGAGGCCGGTGGCGAACTTGATCTCGTCGATGGCGTGCAGGTTCGTCGGGTCTGCCACCGCGAGAAACAGGCGCTTGCCGCGGCGGAACACCGGCAGCACGCGGTGCTTGGCCAGCAACTTGTCGCTGACCAGGCGAATGATGTCGACATCGGCATTGACCGAGTCGAGATCGAACAGGGGGACGCCGAACTCATTCGATGCGGCGATGGCGATATCGCGCGCGTTGGCGGCGCCCGTGGAGACAAGCTGGGTGACGACACTCGTTTTCTTGTCGCGCGCGGCGTTCAACGCCTCGAGCATGGCCGCCTCTTCGACGACCCCGTCCTGGACGAGCCGTTGAGGCAGACCACCGAGCCCGGAGCGTTGGCCTCCGAGCGCCAATGAGGCGTTGTCATTCATGGAGTTAGGGCAAGCGGGCCGCGATCCGAGCCCGTAGTCTACCGAAGTAGGCTAGCGGGGCAATTGTCAAATCTACGGCGCATGTTCGCACAGCAATGCCCATGGTCGCGTGACTCGTTTCCCAAAAGAAGAAGCCCCTCGCGGGAGGGGCTTCTGAGGATCCGCAGCCAGATCCTGATCTACCGCTACCGTTATAGACGGCAGTTCGACGGCAGATACTTCGGCAGCATGTCGGTCGCACCGGGGTCCGAGGGGGGCGCGGTGTCCACGGCGCCAGTGGGAGGGACCTTGAAGCCGCAAACCCAAATGACGTCCTGATTCGCGCTGACCATGGGCCTCAAGCTAAGCACTTTCGTGTCGATTGCCTTGTTGGCCTGGAATCCACCCGTTGCGGCGTACGTGATGTTGATCGTTCCATTCGCGATCGCGACGCCGCTGACATACTTGCCGCTCGGAGGAGTGGCCGTGCCGCTACCATCCTCGATGCCCGCCGCGATCAGGTCCGCCGGCCACGTGCCGTTGTTGGCGTAGTTCTCGGCCACCGCAGCCTTGAGGGAGCCCGCGAGATTCAGACCTTCCGTGACCTGCGAGCGGATCGTGTAGTCCTGATACGCCGGGATGGCGATCGCCGCGAGAATGCCAATGATCGCGACGACGATCATCAACTCGATGAGGGTGAAACCCTTCTGTGCCTGCTTCAACATTATGTTGCTCCTGATTGCGTAGAGGCGAAGTCAACGGCGATGAACGCCCGTGCACGCCGGAATGCAACGCATGTGCCACCCGGCTCAACCGCCTGTAACCCATTGACGGTCGGCCAATTTCGGTTGTACTCGGATCCCGGAGTTTGACATAGGGTTGTCGACTGACGGTGACAACTTGTTCAGGGGCTGTCACTAACTGACGCAAATCGTCAGTTGCGTCGGTTCTGGCTGACGCGCTGCGGGAGCCAGATCTTGGTGGCGGGTCCGCCTTCCATTTCAATCGCGGCGTCGGGTTTACCGTTCGTTGCGATGGTCACTATTCCCATCGCCTTCGTCAGGCTGATGGTTGCGGTCTTGCCGTGCTCGAGCAACAGAACTTTGCTGCGGTCCGCGTTACTCGCCCGCCCGTGGCGGAATACCCCTGAGCTCAGCTTGGCAGGGTCCAGGGTCAGGAACAGCGCCGCGGCGACCAGCACCGCGGTGCACGCGAGCGCCGGTGCAAACCGGGCCTTGACCCGATCGGTCGCGCTCGCGGACTGACTTCTGTAAACGACGGCAAGGAACAACTGAAGTGCTGCTCCTGCAATGACGATTCCCTTGAGTCCGATGAGAGGCATGAGCACGTGCACGGCGAGGATCACGCCAGCTATCGCACCTGCCGTATTCCATGCATAGACTGCTCCTATCTCGCGCTCGCCTATCCCGCCACGAATCAGTACTTGCGTCATGATCGGAAGTGTCATGCCACAGAAGAACGTGGTGGGGATCATGACGAGCATCGCCAGGACGTGACTCGAGACGGACACGCCGACGTATCCCTGCTCAGTCGGTGAGAACGCCTGAATGGCCTGCGACATGAGGTTGAACGTCGCGTTGTAGACCGGCAGGGAGAGCAACGCGACGCCTGCCATGACGAACAGAATGGTGGAGAGAAACTTCACCGCCTTCGGCCGAAGGTGTCGGTGCGGGCGCGGCCCGTACCGAATCCGGCTGGTACTTCACGATTCCCCACACGAACAGCGCCAGCGCGACGTTCAGCAGGCCGGCCGTGAGAATCGTGCCGGGCAACCCGACTGCGTCTATCAATACGAAGCCGCTGACCAGTACGCCCAGCGCGGCGCCGAGGCTGTTGGTGAAGTACAGCATCGCCAGGGTCTCGCCGGAACGCTCCGGAAAGCGGCGGACCGTCGCGCCGCTCATCAATGGAAATGTCATGCCCAGCAGGACCGACTGCGGGAGGATCAGCAGCGCACCCAGGCTCCACTTCAGCAGTTGCGCACCGGCGACCGAGTCGATGTTCGGCAACACAGACTCGAACGCCCACGACATCAGGCCGGTGGAGGTCCGGTGAAAGACCAGGCCCAGTAAACCGATGACGCCTTCCACGATCGCGTAGCCCATGAGCAGGTTGGCGATCCGGTGCGAGTACTTCGCCATTATCCATGAGCCGAGCGCCATGCCGCCCATGAAGATGGCGAGCACCAGCGTCTGGGCGTAGGCAGCGTGCCCGAGAAACAGCTTCAGGTAGTGCGACCAGATGGCCTCGTAGATCAGGCCTGAGAAACGCATCACGCTTGGAACGCCCGATATCGCGGCGGACTGGCCGCGCTTGCAGACGTGATGTGAGTCGCTATTCGATGCCCAGCTTTTTCACCCGGTAGCGCAGGGCCCGGAAGCTCATGCCGAGGAGCTTCGCAGCCGCAGTCTTGTTGTAGCGAGTCTTTTCCAGCGCCTTGATGATGGCTTCTCGCTCGATGTCTTCGAGCTGGCCGCCCAGGCCGGCGTGGGTGGCGCTCGCGGAAGGCAGCGCCGGTGCGGCTTCAGGAATCGGCCGAGCCGCCGCGCGCACCTTGATGTGCTCTGCACTGATGACACCATCCGTGCAGAGCGTCACCGCACGCTCCAGCACGTTTTCGAGCTCGCGCACGTTGCCGGGAAAGCCGTAGTTCTCGAGATTCTGTAGCGCCTCCGGGGTGAGACGTGGCGGATCGATCTTCATGCGCCGGCTGAGTCGCGCCAGGATGTTCTCCGCCAGCTCCGGCACGTCCTCCGGCCGCTCGCGCAGTGAAGGCACGCGCATCTCGATGACATTGATGCGATAGAACAAGTCTTCGCGGAACCGCCCTTCGGCGACGAGCTGCGCCAGATTCTTGTGAGTGGCCGAGAGAATGCGCACGTCCACCGTCTCTTCGCGGGACTCGCCCACCGGCCGCACCGTCTTCTCCTGCACCACGCGGAGCAGCTTCACTTGCATGTGCAGTGGCAGATCCGCCACCTCGTCGAGAAACAGCGTACCGCCTTCCGCGCTCTGCACGAGTCCCTTCTTGTCTGCCACGGCACCCGTGAAGCTGCCGCGCTTGTGTCCAAAAAGCTCGCTTTCCATGAGCTCGGTGGGAATGGCGCCGCAGTTTACGGCGACGAAGGGGCCTTCGCTGCGCGCACCGCTGTCGTGAATGAGCCGCGCCACGAGCTCCTTGCCCGTGCCGGACTCGCCGTAGATGTGCACAGGCGCCTGGCTGCGGGCCACGCGCGCGATCATCTCGCGCAGCTGCTGCATGGCCTGCGAACGGCCAATGAGGCGCGGGCCCGGCGCTGTGGTAGTGGCGCCCCCACCGTCCGGCCGCGTGCCCAGGCGAATGGCGCTGCCGACGAGCTTGCGCAGCACGCCCAGATCCAGCGGCTTGGAGACGAAGTCGAACGCGCCGAGCTTGAGCGCCCGCACCGCCGACTCGACATTGCCGTGCGCCGTGATCACGGCCACCGGCACCTGCGGGTGGTATTGCTGAATCCAGCCGACGAGATCGAGGCCGTCGCCATCGGGCAGCCGCATGTCGGTGAGGCACAGGTCGAACTGGCCGCTCTTGAGCAGCCGCTGGGCCGTGGCGACGTCACGCGCGGCGCGGGTCTCCATGTTCATGCGCGAGAGCGTGAGGCTCACGAGCTCGAGCAGGTCGGGCTCATCGTCGACAATGAGTACGGTGGGCCTGGTCATGCAAAGCCGATCGAATTCGATACGTGCGTCATCGTACCTCCCAACGGGTCGGGTCGGCGAACACCAGCCGGAAGATGCTGCCGCCCCCGACGCGGGGCTCATAAATAAGAGAGGCGCCACTCGTCTGGGCCAGCTCGCGGGCCAGGAACAGGCCCAGGCCCGTGCCGCCGCGGCCGCTGGTGAAGAACGGCTCGAAGATGCGGTCGATATCGGCCTTGGCGACTCCGGGCCCGCGGTCCGCAATCTCCAGGAACGGCCTTCCCCCCGCGCTCAGGCGGCCGGCGCGCACCTCGATGGCCGCATTATCGCTGCCCCAGCTGCCGTGCTTGACGGCGTTGTCGCACAGATTCCAGACAACCTGGTGCAGTTGCGTGGGGTCGGCGCGCACCTCGATGGGGTCTGCCTGAGCGGCGATGGTGAGGCGGGCCACGGGCCACTGCATCGTCTCGCAGAACTCGCTGCGAAAGTCTTCGAGCCACTCCTGTAACGACAGGCGCTCCAGCCGCGTTGCCTCGCGCCGCGAGAGCTGCAGCACGTTGTTGATGATGGTGCTCACGCGGTCGGCGTTTCCGCGGATGATTTCCGTGAGGCGCTTGTCTTCAGGTGATAGCTGCTCCGACTCCGCCAGCAATTGCCCGGCGTGGCTCATGGCGCCCACAGGGTTGCGTATCTCATGCGCGATGCTGGCGGAGAGGCGGCCGAGCGCTGCGAGCTTCGTCTGCTGCGCCTTCTCCTCGATGAGGCTCATGTCTTCCAGGAACACCAGCACTGGAGCGGGGATCGCGCTGCCGAGCGGGGCGAAGTGCGCGCGCACGTTGCGGCCGCCGTCGGCGGCCACGAAGGCCTGCTCCGGGTCCATCGGGCCGCCGGTGGTCTGCCGCCAGGTCTCCAGCAGATAAAGGAGTCGCGGCGAGGCCTCGCCGAGCAGGGCGCCGGGGTAGGCACTGCGGTCGCCCAGCATCTGGGCCGCGGACTCGTTGATGAGCCGGATGCGGTCGGAGCTGTCCACCACCAGAATGCTCTCGCGCAGGTGCTGCACGATGTACTGGGAGAGCTGGGCCATGTTCGCGAGGTCCACCTCCTGCCGCCGCACCAGGGCTTCGCTTTCGCGCAGCCGGTTTGCGATGGGCGACACGAACAGCGCCACGGCGAACAGCACGGCGCCGAGCACGCCGGCCGTCGTGTAGTCCGCAATCTGCGTGTCTGCCACAAGGTACGACGAAGATCTGCTGGACCAGCACCGCCAGCGCCGCCATGGCCGCTATCAGGAACGCATCCCGATTGTCGCCGAGCACGGCCGTGGCGCCCACCGGCAGCACCAGCAGGATGCCGAGGCCGCTCGCGACGCCCCCGGTGGAATAGAGGATGACGGCGATGGCCACGGAGTCGACCGCCGCGTTCAGCAGGGCCACGCGCCTGATGCTCGGCCACGACAGTCGCCGGGCGACGACCATGAGCACGCCGACAAAGAAATAGACGAGACACGAGGTGAGGAACAGGTTCGGCTGGCTCGCCACCAGCACCGCCTGCGGGCCGGGCAGGAAAAGGATGGCGAGCAGCACCAGCGGCACGAGCAGCCGGTACAGGTTCACGAGACCGATCACGCGCCACGCGAGATCGCTCGGAGCCGTGGCGGGTAACGCTACGCTGGCCGGCATGAGGCGAAGGAGAAACCCGTGCGACTGGGTGATGCGCGACTCTAGCATCTTCGCCCCGGCCAAAAAGGCGACGGGGTTCGCGCGTTAGAGGCCTGTACGCCCGGCGGCCCACAAAAGGTCTCTCGAGCTCCACCGAAAGTAAGAGGCCCGTCTGTAGCCACCCCGTAGTGTTTGCTGGAGAATACGCGCCCCCGTTTCGTCAGGCCCGACCACGTAAGATGAATCTGCACGAATATCAGTCGAAAGACGTTTTTCGAAGCTACGGCATCCCCGTGCCGCCCGGCCGGGTGGCCACCACGGTCGATGAAGCTGCCACCGCCGCGGAGGCGCTGGGCGGGCCGGTCTGGGTGGTGAAGGCGCAGGTGCATGCAGGGGGCCGCGGCAAGGCCGGCGGCGTCAAAGTGGTGCGGGACATCGCTGCCGTCAGGGAAGCGGCGAAGGGCATGCTCGGCAAGAGCCTCGTCACCAAGCAGACGGGCCCCGAGGGGCTGCCCATCAACTCCGTCTATGTGGAGTCCGGCTCCGACATCGAGCGGGAAATCTATCTGTCCCTCACGCTGAATCGCGAGCGCGGGCGCATTGCCGTCATCGCCTCGGCCGCGGGCGGCATGGACATCGAAGAAGTCGCGACGCACACGCCGGAGAAGATTCTCAGCGTCAACCTCGACCCGGCGGCGGGGCTGCAGCCCTACCAGTGTCGCAAGCTCGCCTTCGGCCTCGGCCTCACGGGCAAGCAGGTGGGCGGGTTCCAGGCGATCGTCACGGCGCTTTGGCGAAGCTCTACGAAGAGAAGGACGCGAGCCTGGTCGAAGTGAACCCGCTCATCGTCACGAAGGCGGGCAAGCTCCTGGCGCTCGATGCCAAGATCAACATCGATGCGAACGCCATCTTCCGCCAGCCGGAGCTGGCGAAGCTGCGCGACATCTCGCAGGAAGACGCCACCGAGCGCAAGGCGGCCGAGCACGACCTCAACTACGTTTCGCTCGATGGCGACATCGCCTGCATGGTGAACGGCGCCGGTCTTGCCATGGCGACCATGGATCTCATCAAGCTGCACGGCGGCCAGCCCGCGAACTTCCTCGACGTGGGCGGTGGCGCCACCGCGGAGCGCGTCACGGCGGCGTTCGAGCTCATCCTGTCGAACAAGAACGTGCGCGCCATCCTCGTGAACATCTTCGGCGGCATCGTCCGGTGCGACATCATCGCCGAGGGCGTCATCACGGCCGTGAAGAACGTGGGCGTGCAGGTGCCCGTGGTGGTGCGGCTAGAAGGCACCAACGCGCCGAAGGCCCGCGACATGCTGAAAAACAGTGGCCTCACCATTTCTGCAGCCGCAGACCTTACTGACGCCGCGCGCACTGTCGTGGCCCTCGCCGCGAAAGGGCGTTCATGAGCATTCTGATCAATCGCAATACACGCGTTATCTGTCAGGGATTCACCGGCAAGCAGGGCACCTACCACTCCGAGCAGTGCCTGGCCTACGGCACGAAGCTCGTGGGTGGCGTCACGCCCGGCCGCGGCGGGGAAACGCACCTCGGCCAGCCGGTGTTCAACACCGTGCAGGACGCGGTGAAAGACACCGGCGCCACGGCCAGCATGATCTACGTGCCGGCGGCATTTGCGGCAGATGCCATTCTCGAAGCGGCGGATGCCGGCATCGAGCTCGTGGTGTGCATCACCGAGGGCGTGCCGGTGAACGATATGGTGCGCGTGAAGGCGGCGCTTGCGGGCTGCGGCACGCGGCTCATCGGGCCGAACTGCCCGGGCGTCATCACCGCGGACGAGTGCAAGATCGGCATCATGCCGGGCTTCATTCACAAGAAGGGAGCGGTGGGCATCGTCTCCCGTTCCGGCACCCTCACGTATGAAGCGGTGTTCCAGACCACCAACGCGGGTCTCGGCCAGAGCACCTGCGTGGGCATCGGCGGTGACCCGGTGCGCGGCATGAACTTCGTCGACGTGCTCGAGCTGTTCGAGCGCGATCCGCAGACCGAAGGCATCATCCTCGTCGGCGAGATCGGCGGCAGCGATGAAGAAGCCGCGGCGGCTTTCATCAAGCACTACGTCACGAAGCCTGTGGTGGCGTACATCGCCGGCGTCACGGCGCCCCCGGGCAAGCGCATGGGCCATGCCGGCGCCATCGTCGCGGGCGGCAAGGGCACGGCGGCAGATAAATTCCGCGCGCTGGATGAAGCCGGCGTGCGCACGGTGAAGTCGCCCGCCGAGCTCGGCTCGGCGATGAGCCAGCTGCTGAAGGCGCGGCGCGCGAAGGGCAAGAGCGACGCCGCGGCCCGCCGCAAAGCCGCCATCGCAGAGGCTGCCGAAGCCGCCGTGAACGAGGCGGCCTTCGAGAAGCGCATTCAGTCCGGTGGAATGGCCAGCTCCATCACGAAACCGCCGCGGATGGCCAGCGTCGGAACGCTCCCCAGGGGGTCGAAGTCCTCCGGCGGTGCGACGTCATTGACCGTGACGAGTGCGGCGAAGTCCGCCAAGGGCAAGCGGCAGGCGGCTGCGGCGAAGAAGGCTGCGACGAAGTCCACGACAAGAGCGAAGCGATCCGCCTCCGCGGCGAACCGTGGCGTCAGGAAAAGAGCTTCCGCGAAACTCGCCGCAAGAAAGGTGGCCTCGAGAAGGGCCGCCGCCAGAATCGTCCCGGCGAAGAAGTTCGCCGCCAGATCTTCCGGGGGGACGCGCAAGCGCCGCTGAGTCGTGAAACCCACCCTCAGGTTCGCGCTGGCGCAGCTCGATCTGCTGGTCGGGGACGTCCAGGGCAACGCCGAGCGCGTGGTCGGCACCACGCGCCGCGCTCAAGCCGAGCTCGCCGCCGACCTCGTCGTCTTCCCTGAGCTCACGCTCTCGGGATACCCGCCTGAGGATCTGCTCTTCCATCGCGGCTTCCGTCGCCAGGTGGAAGCGGGGCTGGCCACCGTCTGCGCCAATGTCGGCGATGCCGCTGCGGTATTCGGATACCCGGAGTATTCCGGCGAAAATACCGAGACCCATCTCTACAACTCCTGCGCGCTGGTCACGGCTGGCGCGGTGGCGGCCACGCATCGCAAGAGCGAGCTGCCGAACTACAAGGTGTTCGACGAGAAGCGCTACTTCCGCGCGGGCAGCCAGCCCACCATCATCGAGCGGAACGGTTTTCGCGTCGGCCTGCTCGTGTGCGAAGACATCTGGGAGCCGCAGCCCGCGCAGCTCGTCCGCGCGTGCGGCGCAGAGCTGCTTGTAGTCATCAACGCTTCGCCGTTCGAGATCCACAAGCAGCGCGAGCGCGAAACTGTGGTTCGCAGGCGCGTGCTCGACGTGAAGCTCCCCTTGGTCTACGTGAACTGCGTGGGCGGGCAGGACGAGCTCGTGTTCGACGGCAACTCGTTCGTCATGGATGCAGGCGGCAATGTCGTGATGCGCGCGCCCGCGTTCGAGGAGGGCGTGTATCCCTGCGTGTTCACGCGAGAGGCTTCCGGCAGGGTCGTGCCAGTGCCGGCGAACGTTGCGCCGGAGCTTTCAGACGAAGAGAGCGTGTATCGCGCGCTGGTGCTGGGTGTGCGCGACTATGTGAACAAGCACGGCTTCCCGGGTGTCGTGATGGGCCTGTCGGGCGGCGTGGATTCGTCGCTCACGCTCGCCATCGCAGTCGATGCGCTGGGGGCCGATCGCGTTCACGCCGTGATGATGCCGTCGCGTTATACGTCGGACATGAGCGTAGACGACGCCGCCGAGCAGGCGCGCATGCTCGGCGTGAAGTACAGCGTCATCTCCATTGAAGGAATGTTCGAGTCCACGCTCGCCGCGCTGAAGGGAGAGTTCGCGGGCACGCAGCCGGACACCACTGAAGAGAACATCCAATCCCGCTGCCGCATGCTGCTGCTCATGGGCATTTCGAACAAAACCCGCCGCATGCTGCTCACCACGGGCAACAAAAGCGAGATGGCCGTGGGTTACGCCACGCTTTATGGCGACATGGCGGGCGGTTTCGCCCCAATCAAAGACTGCAGCAAGATGCTGGTGTACCGGTTGTCGAGCTACCGCAACTCGCTCGGGCGCGTGATCCCGCAGAGGGTCATCGACCGTCCGCCGTCCGCCGAGCTTCGCCCGGACCAGAAAGACTCCGACTCCCTGCCGCCCTACGAAGTGCTGGACGCCATTCTCGAAGCGTTCATCGAAGAAGACCTCTCGGTAGACGAGATCGTGTCGCGAGGCTTCGAGCGCGCCACCGTGGGCCGCGTGCTCGATCTGGTGAAGCGCAACGAATACAAGCGCCGGCAGGCGCCGCCGGGCGTGCGCGTGAGCCGCCGCGCCTTCGGGCGCGACTGGCGATATCCCATTACGAATGGCTACCGGCGCTAACGCGCGCTAGTCCCTTCCGCACAAAGATTCAAACCGGATCGGGATTAAGAAGGGGCGCCTGCGCACGCGGGGGCTCACTCGACGAGGGCCTTGGCGGGGACCGGCCGTAAGACCCGTCCATGGGGGCCTTGTCGGAATGCGTCCCTGCATTCCGACATCCCCGCCAAGGCCCTCGTCGAGCGAGCCCCCGCCGAAACGCTCTGCCGGAGTGAGGTTTGCCACTTCGCTCTGATGCTGTGGGAGTGAGCAGCGCCTGTTCTCAGCCGGGAGTCGCTCCCCGCCGCGGCAGAAAAGCATGACCACGCTCGTAGGTGACGAAGCGAGCGGTGCTGGCGACGAACGTGCAGTCAGGGGGTCGGTCGCGCTGGCTCAAACTGCGATGCAGCCTCCCCGCCGTAGGGCTCGCAAGGTTCACAAGGCGCTGCGCCGTTTCGGCCTGGAACAGGGACCCTTGTCGATCCCACACGCCAAAGCGAAGTAGGAGAGCCTGACGCTGGAACAGTGTTTCAGCGGTGGCTCGCTCGCAAAGGGCCTTGGCGGGGACCGGTCTTACGGCCGGTCGAAGCGACATGGCAATGTCGCACGTTCAAGCGGGTGGGAAGCCCGCCCGGGTAACTGCTAGCCACAGGCCCGGTATTGAGCCTTGCAGGGGTGGTGGCGACATCACTCTTGATGCGTAGGTACGAAAGCAAGCGAGGTGGAACAGCGGCGAATGCCGCGGTGAAGGTTGGATAGTCCCGAAAAGTCCAATGGGAGAGGGCCGAGAGTCTGACCGGACTCGCAGGCGATAGTGGGGCAGCCCAGCATGGCGAGGCTGTCCTACCCGCCCGGGATCGCAGACCCAATCGAGCTTGACCGGATGAACGTGCGGTAACCGTGGAGATCCCAACGGGAGCGATGAGGGAGCGTCGCAGCCGAATGCCAAGCCTGAACAGCGAGGGTCGGTGGAGAGCGTTGGGAAGTCGGAGCTGCCCAGTAAGAGCGATGAGGCCTGGTAACGCGGGCGGAGCAAAGCGGGCGGCGGTGGTGGACAACGAGTTGGGGGAACATGCCCCGACACCGAGCGGACTTTGAGCATGACAACAGAACTGACTCGTTTCACGCAGTGGGCGGCACAGAAGCCGCAAGAGCGCTACACGTAACGGCTCTGTGAAGAGCGTCCCTGCGAACGACCCCACTGGGAGCCGGATGGTGTAACGCACCTCGTCCGGTTCTGCGAGGGC
Source organism: uncultured Gammaproteobacteria bacterium (assembly GCA_963837755.1). Lineage (GTDB taxonomy): Bacteria > Pseudomonadota > Gammaproteobacteria > Steroidobacterales > Steroidobacteraceae > JADGHX01. The sequence continues at coordinate 1,629,929 of CAWIOP010000001.1, forward strand.
GACGCGCCGTACCGGCTCGGCCGGGAGGCGCGTCGCTACTCATCCCCGCCAAGGCCCTTTGCGAGTGAGCCACCGCCTGCGAAGGCACCTCTCCGGAGTTCTTCGAGCGGTGCAGAAGCTACTGGTGGGTCCGGGGCCGCGAAGGCCGGCGCGTCAGCGCCAGAACTGCCACCACGACTTGTGGGTCTCGGCCTGGGCCTGGCGCACGTCGTCCTGAAAGTTGGCCTGGTAGACCGTGCGGCTCTGCTCGGCCAGTTCCTTGAGGCCGAGCCGGTCGTAACTCTCGATGAGAATGGCCAGCGCCTCGCGGATGGCCGGCGCGCCGTCGTACTGCTCGATGGCGCCCTTGGCGCGCTGGGCCGCGGCCACGAAGGCACCGCGCCGCAGGTAGTACGAAGCGACGTGAACTTCGTAGTCCGCGAGCCGATTACGCAGGAAGATCATGCGCTTGCGAGCGTCGTGGGCGTAGTCGCTCTTCGGAAACTGCTCCACCACGGTCTTGAACGCGGCAAAACTCTTGCGCGCCGTGGTGGGCGGGCGCTCCGTGAGGTCTACGCGGAACATGCGCTCGAGAATGTTCGGCGTGCGCTCGAAATCCGTCAGGCCCTTCACGTACCACGCGTAGTCCACGCGCGGGTGGGTGGGGTTCTCGCGCACGAACTGCTCGGCCGCGTCGATGGCCGATTCGCTCTCGCCGGCCCGGTAATAGGCGTAGATGAGGTCGAGGCGCGCCTGCCGGGCTTCGTTCGTGAACGGGAAGCGGGCGGTGAGCGCCTCGTAGGTCTTGATGGCCGTGTTGAAGTCGTACGACCGCAACGCCTGGCGTGCCTGCTTGTACAGCACTTCCGGCCCCTGCCGCTGCAGGGTGCGGTCACGGTTTGATTTGCAGCCGGAAAGCGCAAGCAACACGGTAATGAGCGCGATCGCACCACCGCGCACGAACCCGGACAGAGTCATTATTTAAAGGCCTTTCGTCGAGTTCTGCCGTCTGCCGGCCGACTGTGATTGCGCATCATCGCTCGCTCGGCAAGACTTGCGGGCTCGCAACGGCGGCGAAGTATAAGCCATTTTGACAGCACCACTTCCGACCGGCGCTCCGCAAGCGGAGTTCCGCAGTCACGAGATCGAGTTCACCCTGGACCAGGTCGGCTTGCGCCTGGACCAGGCGCTCGCCCGTGCCTTTCCTCAATACTCGCGCGCCCGCCTGCAGGGCTGGATCGAGGCCGGGGCCGTCAAGGTCGACGGCCGCGTGCCGCGCCCGCGCGACCGCATCCAGGGCGGCGAGCACGTGCGCATCGAGGCGGTTCTTGCGCCCGAAACGCGGGTTTCCGCCGAAGATCTGCCGGTGGATGTGCTCTACAAGGACCGGGGCATCTTCATCATCAACAAGCCGGCCGGGCTGGTGGTGCACCCGGGGGCGGGCAACGCCAGCCACACCCTGCAGAACGCCTTGCTGGGGCTCGACCCGAAGCTGGCACTCGTGCCAAGGGCCGGGCTGGTGCATCGGCTGGACAAAGACACCAGCGGGCTCATGGTCGTGGCCCGCACTCCCGAAGCGCATGCGGCGCTGGTCGAGGCGATCTCCGAGCGGAATGTTGAGCGGGCCTACCTGGCCATCTGCGTGGGCGTGATGACGGGCGGCGGCTCTGTGGATGAGCCCATCGGGCGGCACCGCACACTGCGCACGCGCATGGCCGTGCGGGGCGATGGGCGTGCGGCGGTTACGCACTACCGGGTGCTCAAGCGGTTTCGGGGGCACACGCTCGTGCGGGCGGAGCTGGAGACGGGGCGCACGCACCAGATCCGGGTTCACCTGGATCACATTGGTTTCCCGTTGGTTGGCGACCCTGTGTATGGCACGCGGCGGCGCATTCCGAAGGGCGCGAGCCCGGCGCTGATCGCGGCGCTGGATTCGTTCAAGCGGCAGGCGCTGCATGCCACGCGGCTGGCGCTTGAGCATCCGCTTACCGGCAAAACGCTGGAGTTCGAGGTGCCGGTGCCGGCAGACATGGCGTCGTTACTCGAGGCGCTCGAGGCCGATGCGAAGGACGCGGGGGCCGTGAAGCGGCGATGAGCTCGCCGGGGCTCTTCGCACCTGATTGGGCGGTGTCGCCGCGTGTGCGCGCGGTGATGACGACGAGGGTCGGCGGGGTGAGCGTTGCGCCGTGGGAGTCGCTCAACCTGGGCGTGCATGTGGGCGACAGCCTGGCAGCCGTTCTCGAGAATCGCCGGCGAGTTCGCAAAGAGGCAAGCCTGCCTTCAGAGCCGGTGTGGCTCGATCAGGTGCACGGCATTTCCGTGGTCGAGCTCGAGCCTTCGGGCGTGGGCGGTGATGAGCCCGCGCGCAGCGAGCGCGGCGACAGGCTTTCGCAGCCTGTCGAGTCGCCAATGCCGGCGCGGCCGCCTGCTGATGCCACGGTGACGACACACGCTGGCGTCGTGTGCGCGATTCAAGTCGCGGACTGCATGCCCGTGCTGTTCGCCGCGCGGGACGGCTCGGCCGTTGGCGCCGCGCACGCAGGATGGCGTGGGCTCGCAGGTGGCGTGCTTGCCGCGACGATTGCGGCCATGCGCATGCCGCCCAGCCAGATTGTCGCGTGGCTCGGGCCCGCGATCGGGCCGAAGCACTTCGAAGTCGGCGACGTCGTCGTCGCCGCATTCAGCGCCTCGGCCGGCGTCGGGCAGCGCGCGCAAACCGAAGCCGCCTTCGTTCGAAAGGCTGGTGGCAAATGGCTCTGCGACCTCTACGCGCTCGCGCGGCTGCACCTCGCCGCAAGCGGCGTTTCGCAAGTCACCGGCGGCGGCTGGTGTACCGTCGCTGACGCAGAACGCTTCTTCTCCTATCGGCGGGATGGACAGACGGGCCGCATGGCCGCGCTTATCTGGCTTGCGCCAGCAGCGAACGCGTGACAGCGGGGCCGGCGCCACTTGACGCGCGTGCTAGCATTTCCAGCCGAACGCACAACAAGTAGAAGCCTTTGAGCACGCTCGCACTGATCCTCCTGTTCACCGCGCTGGGTGGCCTGCTCAGCGTAGGGCTCGCGGGCATCTTCCTGTTGGTGCCGGATGCCCCGCGTGGCCGTGTGCTGCCGCACTGGTGAGCTTTGCCACGGGCGCGTTGCTTGGGGCGGCGCTGCTTGCGCTGCTGCCGAACGCAATGGAATTGGCAGGCACCGGTCACGCGCAGGGCATCGGCATTGCGCTGGCCGCGGGCATCGGCGCTTTCTTCGTCCTCGAGAAGCTCGTGCTGTGGCGGCACTCGCATTCCGAGGAATACGCCGACCACGGCTCGCACCATCACCATCACGAGCACCGTGAGCATGCGTCCGCTTTCCTCGTGCTGGTCGGCGACGGCATGCACAACGCGCTCGACGGCGTGCTGATCGCCGCCGCGTTCCTCACCGACGTGCGGCTCGGCATCGTCACGAGCATCGCCGTCATGGCGCACGAGATTCCGCAGGAGGTCGGCGATTTCGCGGTGCTGCTGCACTCCGGCATGTCGCGCGCACGCGCGCTGGCTGCTGAACCTTGCCACCAGCCTCGCGTCGGTGGTCGGTGGCGTGGTCGGCTATTTCGCGCTCGGCAGTGCCATGCGACCTGCTGCCCTACGCGCTGGCGGTGGCGGCGGCCTGCTTCCTTTATGTGGCGGTCGCGGACCTCATCCCCGGCCTGCACCGCCGGGTCGACCCGTCCGAGAGCGTGGCGCAGGTGGTGCTGATCGCCCTCGGGCTCGTCGTCATCGCCGTGGTGGAGGCGCACACTCACTAGGAATCGAGCGCCGCGCTCCTCGGGCGCCGCTTAAAATTTTGGACCGGGCACGGAATTGGGCCCGGCCGGGCTTGAAGCACTTCGTTGCGACCCCACAACGTGCGGCAGCCCGCTCCCCAGCCCAGGGTTATTGCCCATGCGAATGGACAAACTGACCAGCCGATTCCAGCAGGCGCTGGCCGACGCCCAGTCGCTGGCCGTCGGCCGCGACAACCAGTTCATCGAGCCCGCGCACGTGCTGCTGGCGCTGCTCGACCAGCAGGGCGGCAGCGCTGCGCCCGCTGCTGGTGAAGGCCGGCGCCAACGTCGAACAAGCTGCGCTCGGAGCTCGACGCGCGCTGCTCGACCGCCTGCCGAAGGTGGAGGGCACGCCCGGCGAGGTGCACGTCTCGCAACGACCTCAACCGCGCTGCTCAACGTCACCGACAAGCTGGCGCAGCAGCGCGGCGACCAGTACATCTCCAGCGAGCTGTTCGTGCTCGCGGCCTTCGAGGACCGCGGCGACGCTGGCGCAAGCTGCTCAAGGACGCCGGCGCTGTGCGAAGGCGCCAGTCGAGAAGGCCATCGACGAGGTGCGCGGCGGCGAGAAGGTGAAGGATCCGAACGCCGAGGAGAGCCGCCAGGCGCTGGAGAAGTACACCATCGACCTGACCGAGCGCGCCGCCAGCGGCAAGCTCGATCCGGTGATCGGCCGCGACGACGAGATCCGCCGCACCATCCAGGTGCTGCAGCGGCGCACCAAGAACAATCCCGGTGCTGATCGGCGAGCCCGGCGTCGGCAAGACCGCCATCGTCGAAGGCCTCGCGCAGCGCATCGTCAACGGCGAAGTGCCCGAGGGCCTGAAGAACAAGCGCATCCTCGCGCTCGACATGGGCGCGCTGATCGCCGGCGCCAAGTTCCGCGGCGAGTTCGAGGAGCGCCTCAAGGCCGTGCTCAACGATCTGTCCAAGCAGGAAGGCCAGGTCATCCTGTTCATCGACGAGCTGCACACCATGGTCGGCGCCGGCAAGGCCGAAGGCGCGATGGATGCCGGCAACATGCTCAAGCCCGCGCTGGCGCGCGGCGAGCTGCATTGCGTCGGCGCCACCACGCTCGACGAATACCGCAAGTACATCGAGAAGGACGCCGCGCTCGAGCGCCGCTTCCAGAAGGTGCTGGTCGACGAGCCCACGGTGGAGGACACCATCGCCATCCTGCGCGGCCTGAAGGAGCGCTACGAAGTGCACCACGGCGTCGAGATCACCGATCCGGCCATCGTCGCCGCGGCCACGCTCTCGCACCGCTACATCGCCGACCGGCAGCTGCCCGACAAGGCCATCGACCTGATCGACGAGGCCGGCGCGCGCATCCGCATGGAGATCGACTCCAAGCCCGAGGCGCTGGACAAGCTCGAGCGGCGCATCATCCAGCTCAAGATCGAGCAGGAGGCGCTGAAGAAGGAGGACGACGAGGCCTCGAAGAAGCGCCTCGCCACGCTGCGAGGAGACGCTGCGCGGGCTCGAGAAGGAATACGCCGACCTCGAGGAGATCTGGAAGGCCGAGAAGGCCACGCTGCAGGGCGCGGCGCACGATCAAGGAAGAGCTGGAGACGCGTGCAAGCTGGAGCTCGAAGCCGCGCGCCGCGCCGGCGACCTGGCGCGCATGGCCGAGCTGCAGTACGGCAAGATTCCCGAGCTGGAGAAGCAGCTCGCCGCAGGCGCAGGCCGCCGAGCAGAAGGACACCCAGCTGGTGCGCAACAGGTCACCGAGGAGGAGATCGCCGAGGTGGTCTCGAAGTGGACCGGCATTCCCGGTCTCGAAGATGCTCGAAGGCGAGAAGGAAAAGCTGCTGCGCATGGAAGAGGCGCTGGCGCAAGCGCGTGGTCGGCCAGGACGAGGCGGTGCGCATCGTCGTCCAATGCCATCCGCCGCTCGCGCGCCGGGCCTGTCCGATCCGCGCCGGCCGAACGGCTCGTTCCTGTTCCTCGGGCCCACCGGCGTCGGCAAGACCGAGCTGTGCAAGGCGCTGGCGGAATTCCTGTTCGACACCGAAGAGGCGCATGGTGCGCATCGACATGTCCGAGTTCATGGAGAAGCACTCCGTGGCGCGCCTGATCGGCGCGCCGCCGGGCTACGTCGGCTACGAAGAGGGCGGCTACCTCACCGAGGCCGTGCGCCGCCGGCCCTATTCCGTGGTCCTGCTCGACGAGGTCGAGAAGGCGCACCCGGACGTGTTCAACGTGCTGCTGCAGGTGCTGGACGACGGCCGCCTGACCGACGGCCAGGGCCGCACCGTGGATTTCCGCAACACCGTCATCATCATGACCTCGAACCTCGGCTCGCAACGTGATCCAGGAGCTGGCCGGCGAGGAGCAACTACGCGCGCATGAAGAGCGCGGTGATGGAGATCGTGCAGCAGCACTTCCGGCCGGAGTTCATCAACCGCATCGACGACATCGTCGTGTTCCATCCGCTGGGCGCCGAGCAGATCCGCGCGCATCGTCGACATCCAGCTCGGCGTACCTGCGCAAGCGGCTGGCTGCGAGCGCGACATGGAGCTGGACGCTCGACGACGCGGCGCGCGACCTGCTGGGCGAGGCCGGCTTCGATCCGGTGTATGGCGCGCGGCCGCTGAAGCGCGCCATCCAGCAGCAGATCGAGAACCCGCTGGCGCAGCGCATCCTGCAAGGGCCAGTTCGGGCCCGGCGACCGCATCCGCGTGACCGTCGAGGGCGGCGAGCTGGAGTTTCAGAAGGGCTGAACGAGCGCGCTGGCATGATCGCGCGCTGACGAAGCCGGGGCCGCCGCGAGCGGCTACCGGCCGCCGCTAAATTCGCAGAACGAATCCCAGACGACTTCAGACAGACCCATGCCGTTCTACGAATACGAGTGCCAGAGCTGCAAGTTCTACACCGAGGTGCTGCAGAAGATCACCGACCCGCCGCTGAGCAAATGCCCGTCCTGCGGCAAGAACCAGCTGAAGAAGCTGGTGTCCGCGCCCGTGTTCCGCCTCAAGGGCGCGGGCTGGTACGAGACCGACTTCAAGTCGCGACAAGGAGAACAAGCGCAACCTGGCCGTCGACAAGGAGCCGGACACGGAGTCGGAAGCCAAGCCGGCGAAGCCGGCCGCGCGCCGACACGAAGGCCGCGGAGGCCAAGCCGGCCGAGGCGAAGGGCTCCGACCGAAGGCAGCCGAGTCGAAGTCGTCGGGTAGCGGCTCGTCCGAAGGCGGGTCGTCGACCGCTCGCCGCGCAGGAGCGCCGCGTCGTCGCGTTCCACGGCCACCTCGAAGGCCCGCGCCAAGGCGCCGGCTGCCCGCGCCCCGGCCCGGTCGAAAGCCAAACCGGCTGCGCGCCGCAAGGGCAGATGACCGCCGCCAAACGCACATGGGGCCTGCGGCGCTATCTCGTCGCCGGCGTGCTGGTGTGGCTGCCGATCCTGGCCACGCTGCTGGGTGTTACGTTCATCGCTGCCGCTCATGGACAGCATCCTGCTGCTGGTTGCCGGCCCGGTTCGGCCGGAGGCGCTCGTTGGGTTTCCGCTGCCGGGGTTGGGCATCGTGCTTGCGCTGGTGGTGCTGCTGTTCACCGGCCTGCTGGTCACGAACCTCATCGGGCGGCGCCTGGTCCAGTACTGGGATGGCATCATCGAGCGCATTCCGCTGGTGCGCTCGGTCTACGGCGGGGTCAAGAGCTTCACGGAGAGCGTGTTCTCCACGAACAATTCGTTCCGCAAGGTGGTGGTGTCGAGTATCCGCGCTCGGGCGCGTGGACCATCGGCTTCATCACTGCTGAGAATGTCCCGGAGATCACGCGACAAGACCGGCGTGCAGCACGCGTGCGTCTACGTTCCGACCACGCCCAATCCCACCTCCGGGTTCATCGTCATCGTGCCGCGCGCCGATGTGGTCGAGCTGGACATGTCGGTGGATGCCGCAATGAAGATGATCATCACCTGGGCGTCGTCATGCCACCTGCGCCCCCGAAGTCCCATCCCCCGCTTGCCCGACCCGCGGCCTGACGCCGCGCGCGTCCGCCGCAGCGCCTGCTGCGCGCGCCCCCAGAAACGCGAATTTCCGAGGGTTTTCGACCGTTTGGCTTGCTAGCGGCGGGGGTGTTCGTAACATCGCGCGCTCCCTCAATGCCCCCCTTTGCACGCCCATGCGCACCCACTACTGCGGACACGTCGACGAGAAGCTCTCGGCCAGGAGGTCACGGTGGCCGGCTGGGTGCATCGCCGGCGCGACCACGGCGGCGTGATTTTCGTCGACCTGCGCGACCGCGAAGGCCTGCTGCAGGTGGTGTTCGATCCGGATGCCGCCGCGATGTTCAAGGAAGCCGAGCGCCTGCGCAGCGAGTTCGTCATTCGCGTGAACGGGCTCGTGCGGCCGCGGCCGGGTGCCACGGCCAACGCGAACCTGCGCCTCGGGCAAGATCGAATTGCTGGCGCGCGAGCTCGAGGTGCTGAACCGTCCGAGCCGCTGCCCTTCCAGCTCGACGATGACGTCAGCGAGGAAGTGCGGCTGCAAGTATCGCTACCTCGACCTGCGCCGCGAGGTGATGAGCGCAGCGTCTGCGGCTGCGGCATCGCATCACGCGCGCCATGCGCGGCTATCTCGACGGCAGCGGGTTCGTCGATATCGAGACGCCGATGCTCACCAAGGCGACGCCCGAGGGCGCGCGCGACTATCTGGTGCCGAGCCGCACGCATCCCGGCAAGTTCTTTGCGCTTCCGCAGTCGCCGCAGATCTTCAAGCAGCTGCTGATGATGGCGGGCTTCGATCGCTACTACCAGATCGTGCGCTGCTTCCGCGACGAAGACCTGCGCGCCGACCGCCAGCCGGAGTTCACGCAGCTCGACATCGAGACGTCGTTCCTCACGCAGGAAGACATCATGCAGCTGATGGAAGGGCTGATGCGGCACCTGTTCAAGGAAGTGATGAACGTCGAGCTGCCGGACCCCTTCCCGCGCATGATCGTATGCCGAGGCGATGCGCCGCTACGGCTCGGACAAGCCGGACCTGCGCATCCCGCTCGAGCTGGTCGACGTGGCGGACCTGGTGAAGGACTGCGAGTTCAAGGTGTTCGCCGGCCCCGCGAAAGACCCGAAGGGCCGCGTCGCGGCGCTGCGCGTGCCGGGCGGCAGCGCCATGCCGCGCTCGCAGATCGATGAATACACGGCCTACGTGGCGCGCTACGGCGCGAAGGGCCTCGCTTACATCAAGGTGAACGAAACGGCGCAGGGTCGAGACGGCCTGCAGTCGCCCATCATCAAGTTCCTGAGCGACGACGCCGTGCAGGGCATTCTCGAGCGCACGGGCGCCGCGAATGGCGACCTCATCTTCTTCGGCGCCGACAGCGCGAAGGTGGTGAGCGATGCGCTGGGCGCGCTGCGCCTGAAGGTGGGGCACGACCTCAAGCTCGTCGCGAACGAGCTGGCGGCCGCTGTGGGTCATCGAGTTCCCGATGTTCGAGTACGACCCGGACGCGAAGCGCTGGGTCGCCATGCATCACCCGTTCACGTCGCCTCAGAACGACGACCCGGCCGCGCTGCGCGCGGACCCGGAGCGGGCGCTCGCCAAGGCCTACGACATGGTGCTGAACGGCTCGGAGATCGGCGGCGGGTCGGTGCGTATCCATCGCCAGGAGATGCAGTCGACGGTGTTCGAGCTGCTCGGCATCGATGCCGAAGAGGCGCAAACTCAAGTTCGGCTTCCTGCTGGATGCGCTCAAGTTCGGCGCGCCGCCGCATGGGGGCATCGCGTTCGGCCTCGATCGCCTGGGCATGCTGATGGCGGGCGCCGACAGCATCCGCGAGGTCATCGCTTTCCCGAAGACGCAGACCGCGGCAGACCCGCTTACAGACGCGCCCACGCCGGTGAGCGAAGCGCAGCTGCGCGAGCTGCATATCCGCGTGAGGCAGCAGACGCCGCCGGCGTAGGCGGCGCGCGCCTAAGGTTTGCGGCGTGGCTTCTGAGCGCCTCGCCGCCCCAAACTCTGATTGCCCGATAACGGATCGCGCGTTCTGGAGCTTCGGTGGATCGGAAAGGCCGTGGAACGCCGCGCTGGGTTTCCATTCGGGCAGGTTGTAGACGCGCGCTTCTCGCAAGCCGCGAATTCCTTCGCTCCACGCTGTGAGCATGCGCCTGCCGATCTCGTCGAAGTCGGGGTATCTCGACATGTTGTCGCGGATTTGGGATGCCGTTTCGGAAACAGCATCGCTGATCGTTTCGACGATTTCGGCCTGAGTGCCAGCAGGAATTCCGAACACCCCGGTGATGAACTTGCCCAGCTTTTTCCCGGGCGCCCACGTCTTTGCGCCCATGAAGCCGATGCCAGGCGGGTTGTGCTGGTAGCCCGCGTACACGATCGTTGTGATCATGTCGTAGACCGGTGAGAGGTGAACGTCATCGCGCGTGGTGTAGAGCAGGGCCAGGTTCTTTGTGTGACAGTCGGAATTTCGCAGCGCATGGGTCAGCAGCAGAATCGTCGCGAGCTGGCGGAAGGTCTCGTGTTGTTTTGCCCCGGGGACGTGATCCCGAACAGCCTTCGCGATGCGTTCCCACGTCGTGTCGTATTTCGCGGCAGGGCGTAGCCCGAGCAGGGAACAGAAGTCTTCCATTCCCCAGTGCGGCCGGCCGGCCGCGTCGACATCGAAGCGATGAACGACCAGCGCTTTGCCATCTTGTGACAACTGCGTCCGGGCTACAGGCGTCACTCGCGCCGCTACCTGCATGCACAGATGCTCGTTCAGCGTGACGTATGGAAGTCTGGCAGTGGAGCCTTTGACGATGTGTCGGCGCGTGAGCAGAGTCGTCCTGTTGTGAGCGGTCGATCCGGCCGCTTCGCTTTGTGCGTCCAGAAATTTCGGGACGACGCCTGATACGCCGCTCGTTGCGTGCTGGCGTACGAGCTCAGCGAAGGCTTCTTCGGAATTGTCTCCTTGCAGCAGCTCAGCGACTTCGAACGGCTGAGCGGGCTCGTCGAGGTTCGCATCGGCTGCGGCCGTCTGAAGGCGGCCCACCATGTTCCGGCCAATGACGGAAAGCAGGGCCATGGGGCTGCCGGTGACTTGCGGGCCGAGCTGTTCCTGCAGAACCTGCAGCAGATAGCCTTCCGGCAGGTTCATCTGGAAAACGGGATGCAGAGTGTCATCCCAAGCGTAGGACTCGGTGCGCACCGGCATTGTGAGCGACACGAAATCCGTTGTTGTCGCGTCGGCGTGGTAGGTGAGCACGCACCGGAAGTCGCCGGCCGACTCGAGCGTTGCAACGTCTCGACCGAGAACGTAGACGGAGAGCTTCACGACCTGGCGCGTTCGCGGCGCAGTTCATCCAGCGAGCCGGACACGCCGACTTCCGCGAACTGAACCTCCATACCGAGCACGGCCAGGACGGCGAGGAGTTTTCGGGAGCCGAATTCCGTGACATGACCCCGCTCGAGCCGTGAAAGCGACTCCGGGGTGATGCCTGCGTGCAGTGCCACCTCCTGCTGCTTCAGACCCAGTGCCTGGCGACGGGCGGCGACGGCCGCCCCGAGCTCATTCAGCGATTTCATATTGATGTATACGTCAAGAATTTGGCTCATCTAGCCAGAACTTGACGTATATATCAAGATCATCTCTCTATGCGGTAAGTGATGCCCGCCTTCTGGCTCAGCGGGCCCTGGCTCGCCTCCAGCGAGACCTTTTCGGAGATGCGGTAGCGCAGGGTCACCACCTGGCCCGGCTCGAAGAGACCCACGCCGTAGCTGAGGTAGAGGCGGGGTGAGAGGTACTGGCCGACGGTGAAGGCAGAGCCGCCGATCTGGTCGCTGTCCTGAATGCCGATTTCGCTGATGCCCAGGCGTTTGCCGAGGCCCTTCGCCAGCAGGTTGCCGGCGGCGCCGCCGAGCGAGCGCGCGGCGCTCTGCACGAGGTCGCCTTCGCCACTGCCCACTTCATCGAGGGGCTTGCCGGCGATGAGGTAGGACAACGCCTGCGTCTGCGACATGGTCGGGTCCGCCGAGACTTCCAGCTGCGGGCGCTTGGCGCTGCCGCTCACGGTGAGTTTCGCTTTCACGGCCTCAACCGTGCGCGTCGCTACGAGATTCACCTGCGGGTCCGTGATGGGCTGGCCGGCAAACAGCAGGCGACCCTGCTCGATGGTGAGATCCTGCCCATACGCCTTGTAGGTGCCGCTCAGGCGAATCTCGCCGTTGCCGGTGGTCTCCTCACCCTGCTTTTCGTGGACGACGAGCTGGCCTTCGACCTTGGCGTTGAGGCCGTAGCCGACGAGGGTCACGTCCTTGCCGAGAATCACGGTGACGTGCGCCTCCAGCGGTACGCTCCTGGACTTCTCCACGACCGACTCGTCGTCGATCACCACGACGTCCGGCGAGGCCTGCGTGCCACCTTCCTGCTTCGGCAGCTTGGTGAGGTCGATCTGCGCTTTGGGCACGGTGACGGTGCCACCCAGCAGCATGCGTTCCGGCGAGCGCTCGAACGTGAGGTCTGGCGCGATGATCACGTTCGCCCCCGGAATGTCCGCGGCCTGGAAGTCCTTGCCCTGCACTTTCACGTTGAGCACGCCCGCCGCGGTGGTGGCGCCGTCGAGCGTGACCCGGCCGCGACCGGAACCCACTTTGCCGCTGAGCTTGATGGCGTTGCCCGGGCTCATCGAGGCCTGCAGTTCCCCGTCGTGCAGCTTGATGCCCACTCGAGGAACTTCCGCCGCAAGCTGGCGCAGTTGAGCCATGCCGGTGATCTGCGGCTCCGCCAGCGTGCCCGTCACTTCCACGTTCGCCTCCGCGGCGCCTTGCACGTTCGCCAGTTGAGGCACGAACAGGCCCGCGGGCGAGAGGTCCGGGATGGTGAGTCTGGCTTTGCCGACGATGAAAGGCTCGGCTCCGCGGAGGTTCGCGAGCTTCGCATCGCCCACGAGCCGGCCGCCGCGGTTGAGCGAGGTCGAGATGGAGCCTTGCGCGGTGTCGCCGGCAAGTTGCGCATCGACCTGGAGGTTCTCGTATGTGAGCAGCGCGTCGGAGGCGTCTTCCCTGGGCGCGGCGGCTGCTTCAGCGATACGGCCGGATGCCGAAGAGACGTGCGCTTCACCGAACAGCGCGCCGTCTTTCGTGCGGCGGATGTTGCCGTTGCCTTCGATCACCGCCTCGATGTGCAGGGGTAGTGCCGGCGCGGCGAGCGCTGCGATGAGGCCCAGCGGCAGATGCTCCAGCGTGTATTTGGCATTCAGCTCACCCGCTTCGTCCTGAGCGGCGGTGACACAAGCGCTGATCTGATCGCCCGAAAGGCAGCTCTGCGACACGCTGAACGCGCGAGGGTTGAAGGCAACCTTCGCAGGCTCGCGCAGCGACACGGGAGAAATGCCCGTAGCGGCAAGGTCGAGCTGCTGGATGGTGCCGGCCCAGCCGTCCTCTCCATCCAGCGCGCCTCGCACGCGAACTTCGGCGCTGAGCGGTTGGCCCGTTGCCTTCAGGTGAACGGTATGCGCCTTCTCGTCGCCGGACGTCTCCAGATCGATCTTCGAAAACTCGAAGCCGGCGGCGATGAGGGTGGTGGCGCTGACTTTCGCAGAACCCGAAGGAGACTTCGGGTTGCTGATGTTGGCGGTGACGTCGACAGCTTTTACCGAGTATTCGCCGAACGCGATGTCGCGACCCTGGGCGCCGCCCTGGACTGCGAGGCGCGGCCAGGTGCCCGAGATGTGGAATTTGCCGTTGAGGCGGCCGGTGGTTTTCGGCACCCAGTCGTCGAGCGACGCGATGTTGAACTGCGCGTCGGCATTCATCGCCGTGCCTGCGCGGCCCGTGAGCGCGACGGAGCTGCGGCCGGAGCGCAGGTTCAGGTTGCCGGCGATCACCTTGTCGGGGTTCACGGTGAGCGCGGCCTGCCCCGCAATGGGCCGGTTACGCAGGGTGCCGTCGAGGTCAGTGAGATTCAAAGACGCGTTCGGGCCCTTCTCGAGCAGCTCGCCTTTCGTGTCGAGCGCGAAGCCGAGCTTGCCCGGCCAGCCCGCGACGATGGCGCCGGGGTCGAAAGTTTTCGCGTTCGCGGTGAGCTGCCAGCCGATGCGCGGCTTCAGGAGCACGGTGCCGTTTGCGTTGAGGCTGCCGCCTTTCTGCATGATCTCGAAGCGCTTCACCTGCACCTGATCAGGCGTGCCGGCGACGGCGAGCGCGATGTCCGCGAGCTTGCCCGGCGGGCCGAGAGCCATTTGCCCGCCCGCGTCGAAGGTGGCGGTCGATCCCGTCACTTTCAGCTCGCCGTGTGTGGACAGCGGCTGGCCTACCCATTCCTTGGGCAGCTCGACGCCTTTCCAGCTCACGTTGAGATTTGCGTAGAAGGGCGGGGCGGGTTCGCCCTGCGTCGCGCCAGCACCGGCGGCGGCCGCCACCGCCGCTTCGCCGAAACGCACGTTCCCGGTTGCGCTCAAGGAGCCGCGGCGCGTCGGGTCGATGAGCGTGAGCGCTTCGATGGTGAGCACCTGCTCCTTGAGCCGCACGCGCGCGGGGTCGATGCGCAGGCTCTTGCCGTTCATCGCGAGCTCCCCGCGCAGCTCGGCAACTGTGAGGTCGCCGTGGCCACTCAGCGTGGCGGCGAGACTCTCTATGGAGCTATCCGGCAGCAGCTCCTTGCGTGGGTCGAACTGCGGCACCGCCAGCGCCAGTTGCCAGGGAGCGTCTTTGGTCTCGCCCACCGTGGCATTGAGCCGCGCCACGAATGGCGAGCTCAGCCGAATCTGCGCATTGAGCTGCTGCTTCTCGCTCGTGGCCGATAGCTCACCCACATACTGCGCATCTGCCACCTTCCAGCGGAATCCGCCGGTCACACGCCCGGTGTAGGTCTGCGTGCCCGCCACCTGCCCGGCGAGCCGAACGTTGCCATCCGGCGAATCGACCACGAGATTCTGGATGGCGATGCCATCGCCGGTCCAGCGCGCGCTGGCCTCGGCCGCGCGGACCACTAAGAGCTCCTTGCCGTCGCGCGAGATACGCGCATTTTTGAGCGTGAACTTGTCGAGCAGCAGGTCGATGGGCGGTTCGAGCGAGAACGGCGTCTGCTCTTCATCTTTCTTCTTCGGCTCCGACAGCCGCACGTCCGCGCCATTGACGTCGAGCGTCTGAACGTGAACGCGGCGGGCAAGCAACTCGCGAAGCGCGACATCCACAAAGACGCGTGCGATGCGCACATCCGCGCCCGCATCCTCATCGTGATAGCGAATGCGGCTCACCGTGAGCGGCCCGGCGAGAGTGCCCTGCACCTGCGCGAGCTCGAGTTTCCCGCCGAGTAAACCGACGGCACGGTTTGCCGCCCATCGCGCGCCGGGTTCGGTGTTGAGCACCCAGCTCACGCCCGCAACACTCGCCAGCAGCAGGGCGCCGAACCCCGCGGCTACCCACAGCCACCACCGCCGACGCCGTGGCAGAGCTGCCTGATCGTAGTTGCCTTCCAGCTCGCTCACAGATCCGGCCCAATGGTCACGTGAAGCCGGATCGAGTCCGCCAGATCGCTCATGATCGGCTTGGCGAAATCCACGCGCACCACGCCCACCGGCGAGCGCCACCGCACGCCGATGCCCGCGCCGATGTTCATGTCGAACTCACCCGTGCGAAAGGCATCGCCGCCATCCACGAAAATGGCAGCGCCCCACCTGGGCAGGAAGTAGCGCTCCAGCTCGATGCTTCCCACCGCAAGGTACTCGCCGCCGATCACGAGCCCCGCGTCGTTGGTGGTGCCGAGCTGCTGGTAGTCGAAGCCGCGGATGGACCGGTCGCCACCCGCGAAGAATCGCAACTCCGGCGGCAGCTGGTTGAAATCGTCCACCGCCATGGCGCCGAGTGACAGCCGCGTGATGAGACGCTGACGCCGCCCGGCCGGCATGATGTATTTCCCATCCAGCGTCACCTGGCTGAAGCTGGTATCAGACAGCAAGCCTTCCGGCGCGAAGCGCAGCCCGAGGCCGAGCGACCAGCCGCGCCGGGGAAAGAAGAAATCGTTCGCCTTCTTTTTCGACAGCGTGGCTTCGCCGTAGAGCAGGTGCGTGAAGCGATCTTCATCCGCGATCTGATACGTGCCCGCGAGATACTGCAGCCCCACCGTGCGCGTGAACCCATGCCATTTGCGCGACTCGTTCACCGCGACCCGGTCGTTCTTCGACTGGCTCGTGTCTGTGTTTTCATCGCGATGGGTGATGCCGAAGTTCAGGCTCTTCTCGTTCGGGCCCAGCAGCGGAATGTGATAGCTGGTGGAGTACGCCGAGAGGCGTTGCGCGTAGTCGATGTCCGCCTGGAACTTGTGGCCCTTGGGGTTGATCCAGCGCCGCTGCATGCCGAGCCTTACACCGGGGCCGGTGTCGGTGCTCATGTAGGCGCCGGCCGTGTAGATGGTGCGCTTGGCGGGCGCGAGCTCCACGTTGATGGGCACATCCACGCCGTCCGCGTGGTCCAGATCCGGCTGCGCGGAGACGGTGGAGAAGTAGTCCGCGTCGACCAGCCGTTGCTGGAAGGTGATCAGCTCATCCGGGGAGTAATACGCGCCCTCCTTCCAGGGGATGTAGCGCTCCATGAATTCCGGTGGGAACTGCGCTTCCGTAAAGTGCACGCGCCCGAACTTCATGCGTGGGCCGCTGACCCAGTTGAGGTCGATGGTCGCGGTGTTCGCCTTGCGCGAGACTTCCACGCGCTTGCGCTTCGCCTGCATGCGCAGGAAGCCGCTGTTGAACAGGGCAGACTCCACGTCTGCCTTGCTCTCTTCGTAGACGCCGTGGTTCAGCACCTCGCCCTCGCCCGGCTTGAAGCGGCGCACGGCGCGGCGCACGGGCGCAAGCTCCGCCGCTTCGCCTTCTACAGTCACACTTTTCGACGTGACCTTCACCGGTTCGCCGGGCGTGACTCGAAAGAGGGCATTGAGCCCCTTCTCCGTGGTCTGCAGGCTGCTCGCCACCTGTACGTTGTAATACCCATAGGGCTCGAGGCCGGTCCTGATCTCCTGCTCCGCATTGTTGAACAGGCGGCGGACCTGGCCTGCGGTGACGTCGCGATTGGTGTAGTGGCGCAAGGTGATGCTGGCCTCGATGGCGTCCTTCAGCTCCTTGGGCAGGCCTTCCAGGGTGACGGTGAGCTGCAGGGCCGCCACCGGGCCTGCCAGCCAGGCCAGAAACACCGGAACCAGCCAGCGCAGCATCCGCGCGCGGCGGCGCGCCCTTGGCGTAGTTCGCGAGGTCACGGGAGGGTTAATGGCGATGGTCCGGCGGAGTTCCGTGCTGGTCGCCGACGACCGCGCGGTTGAACGCGCGCTGGCGACACTGAATACTGCTACAGGCTCTGGATTCCGAACAGGGCGCGTGCCGGAGGCGGCCATCGAACATGTCATCTATGTCCACGGCCTGTGGATGAACGGAGCGGACGGCCTCGTCCTGCGGCGACGCGTGGCCCGCGACTTTGGAATGAAGACGCATGTGTTCCGGTACCGGAGCGTGTCGGGCTCCATGGCCGACATCGCACGGCGGCTGGCGGACTCTGCCCGCAGCCTGCCCGCGCAGCGCGTTCATTTCGTTGGGCATAGCCTCGGCGGGCTGGTCATCTACCGCGCGCTGGAGCAAAACCCCGATCTGCCGCCCGGTCGTGTCGTATTCCTCGGCACGCCCTCCGTAACGAGCCGTGCGGCTCTCGGCGTCCGCGAGCGCCTGCGCTGGGCCTCCAGGCTCATGGGCACCTGCGTGGCCGAAGAGCTGCTCACGGAGCATTCGCGCCGCTGGCGGTTCGCCCACGACCTCGGAATCATCGCCGGCACGCGCCGGATGGGCCTCGGCCAGTACTTCGCGCACCTCGAAGGCGACAACGACGGCACGGTCTGCGTGAGTGAAGCGCGCCTGCCGGGCGCTACGGGCTTCATCACGCAACCCGTGAGCCACATGGGGCTGCTGTTGTCGGCGAAGGTGGCGCGGGAGACGGGGACGTTCCTGCGGGATGGGAAGTTTTCGCTGGGCTAACGAAAGTCTGAAGAGGTTCCCTGAATTCGCGTTGAGGCGCCCGCGGCCGGGGTGCCGACGCCCCGGCTCCTGATGCACCGGGCGAATTCAGGGAAGCTCTTCAGGCCCTTCCGAAGGCGCGCGTCTCTTATCGATCAGGAATGTCTGGCGAGCAGTTCCCGAAGGCGATACACCGCGTCGAGCGCCGCGCGCGGCGTGAGCGAGTCCGGGTCGACGTTGCCGAAGGCGGCTTTGATTTCGTTCACGAACGCGTTGTCGGCCGCGGCCTGCGCTTCGGCGGCGGCGCGTTTGTCGCAGTCTTCGGGCGCGAACAGCGGCAGCTCGGATTGCGGTGAGGGTTTGCCGCGGCTGCCTCCGGCGGCGGCGGTGCGGTCACGCTGGGATTCGAGTGCTTCGAGATAGCGGCGGGCCTGCGCGATCACTTCGCGCGGCACGCCGGCGAGCTGCGCCACCTGTAAGCCGTAGCTGCGATTCGCCGGGCCCTCGCGCACCGCGTGCAGGAACACGATGCCTTCGCCGTGCTCGGTGGCGTCGAGGTGCACGTTTACGCACCCTTCCACTTCCGAAGCGAGCGCGGTGAGCTCGAAGTAATGCGTGGCGAAGAGCGTGAAGGCCTTCACGCGCGCGGCGATGTGCCGCGCCATTGCCCATGCGAGCGACAGCCCGTCGAACGTGCTGGTGCCGCGGCCGATCTCGTCCATGAGGATGAGGCTGCGCGCGGTGGCGTTGTGGAGGATGTTCGCCGCTTCCGTCATCTCCACCATGAACGTGGAGCGCCCGCCGGCGAGATCGTCTGCCGCGCCGATGCGCGTGAAGATGCGGTCGATGGGCCCGAGCACCGCGCGTTCTGCCGGGACGAAGCTGCCGATGTGCGCGAGCACGGTGATGATGCGCCGCCTGCCGCATGTAGGTGGACTTACCGCCCATGTTCGGCCCGGTGATGATGAGCATGCGCCGGCCGGAGTCGAACAGCAGGTCGTTCGGCACGAACGGCGCATCCGAGAAGCGCTCGACGATGGGATGGCGGCCCGCCGTGATCTGCAGCACCGGGTCTGCGACCAGCTCCGGCTGCGTCCACTGCAGCTCGCAGGCGCGCTCGGCGAGGCATGCGAGCGAGTCCAGCTCCGCCAGCGCGGACGCCGTCTTCTGCAGCGGCCCGAGGCGATCGATGAGCTGCGTGAGCAGCTCTTCGTACAGCTCCTTCTCACGCGCCAGCGCGCGGTCGCGCGCGCCGAGCACTTTGTCCTCGAAGCCCTTCAGCTCCGGCGTGATGAAGCGCTCGGCCGACTTCACCGTCTGCCGGCGCAGGTAGTCCTTCGGCACGCGCTCCGCATCCTTGCGCGCGATCTCGATGAAGAAGCCCTGCACGCGATTGAACCCGAGCTTGAGCCCGGGAATGCCACTGCGTTCCCGCTCGCGTTGCTCGAGCTGCAGCAGGAAGCCGTCTGTGTTCGTCGAGATCTGGCGCAGCTCATCGAGATCGGCGTCGTAGCCTTCCGCGATGACATCGCCGTCGCGCAGGAACGTTGACGGCTCGGCCGCGATGGCGCGAGTGAGCAGCTCTGCCGCATCTTCGTGATTGCTGCTGCGCGCGTGCAGTTCCTGAAGCACCGGCGAGTCGATGGTGGCAAGGGCCGCTCGAAGCGCGGGCAGTGCGCCGAGCGACGTGCGCAGCTGCAGTGAGATCGCGCGGACGCGCCGAACGAAGCGCAACGCGCGACAGGATGCGCTCGATGTCGCCGATGCCTCGCAGCTTCTCGCGGAGGGCTTCGAAGCGCCGGGCGTCGATGAGCGAGCCGAGCCCGTGATAGCGCGAGCGCAGGGCGTTGTGGTCGGTGAGCGGCCGATTGAGCCAGCGGCGCAGCTGGCGCGAGCCCATTGCGGTGACGCACTTGTCGACCACCGCGAACAGCGTGGCATCCGCGTTGCCGGAGTTGCTGCCATCCAGCTCCAGGTTGCGGCGGGTGGTGGCGTCGATGATGAGCGCGTCTGCGCGTTCTTCGACCGCGAGGCCGCGAATGTGCGGCACGGCGGCCTTCTGCGTGTCCTTCACATACTGAAGCAGCGCGCCGGCTGCGCTGATGGCCAGCGGCAGCTCATCCGCGCCGAAGCCCTTGAGATCGAGCGTGCCGAGCTGGTCGGTGAGCAGACGCGAGGCGCTCGACAGCTCGAAGTACCATGGCGGGCGCGTGCGAAGCGTGGTGCCGTTGCGGCCGATGTCGTCGTTGCGCGCGCTTTCGGAAGTCAGCAGCTCGGCGGGCTTCAGCCGCTCGAGCTCGGCGTCGAGCGCCTGGCGGCTATGCGATTCCAGAACGGTGAAGCGGCCCGCGGCCAGATCGAGCCACGCGAGGCCGAAATGTTCGCCGTCGCGCGCGACGGCGGCGAGCAGCGTGTCGCGTCGCTCGTCGAGCAGCGCTTCGTCCGTGACCGTGCCGGGCGTTACGACGCGCACGACGGCGCGTTCGACCGGCCCCTTCGACTTGGCCGGGTCGCCCTGCTGCTCGCAGACCGCTACGGAGACACCCTTGCGCACAAGCTTGGCGAGATACGGCTCGGCGCTGTGGAACGGCACGCCCGCCATGGGGATCGGCTGGCCCGCGGATGGCCGCGCGCCGTGAGCGTGATGTCCAGCAGGGCGGCGGCGCGGCGAGCGTCTTCATAGAAGAGCTCGTAGAAATCGCCCATGCGGTAGAAGAGAAGTGCGTCGGGGTGTTGAGCCTTGATGCGCAGGTACTGCTGCATCATCGGCGTGTGCTGCGCGAGCGCTAGGTCGTTCATGGGGGGCAGAAGTCTACAGGTTGACAGCGCGGCGGGCAGTCGTTAATCGTCCGCACATGCCAACCGACGCGCAGCTCTACGATCTCGCCACTCGCGTGGGGCGGCGGCTGCTCGCTTCGAAGCGGCGGATGGTTACCGCGGAGTCCTGCACGGCCGGCTGGATCGCCAAGGCGATAACGGATGTGCCCGACAGCTCGCAGTGGTTCGAGTGCGGGTACGTCACCTATTCCAACGCCTCGAAGATGCGCGATCTCGGCGTGTCGCGCGCCACGCTCGATGCGCACGGCGCAGTGAGCGAGGCCACGGTGCTGGAGATGGCGCGCGGCGCGCTCCGCGTCTCGGGCGCGGATGTGGTCGTCGCCGTGAGCGGCATCGCCGGGCCCGACGGCGGCGTTCCCGGCAAGCCCGTCGGCACGGTCTGGTTCGCGGCCGGCAGCCGGCGCGGTGACGAGTTCGTCCTTGAGGCGCGCCGCCAGCTATTCGAGCGCGACCGCGAGGCCGTGCGCCGGCGCTCGGTGGGGTATGCGCTGGAGCTGATCCTTCAGCTGGGGCTGCCGCACGGCGCGTGAGCGAGCTCTCGCGCCGACCCTCGTTCGCGCTGTGGCCGGGCCCGGCGATGCAGGCGGCGCTGGCCGATGCGGTGGCCAGTTTTCCTTCGAGGTGGCGTTAAGACTATCCTTTGCGCCATCGCCCACGGGAGGGGGAGCCGGCGCATGCACAGGCTGAGACGAGATCGCGTGGCTCGCAGCGTGTTTGCCGCGGCCATCATCGCAGCCCATCTGCTGCTCGCTTACCTCCTGACCGTTCCTCTGCGCCATGCCACCACCCCGATTTCCGGTGCGGGCGAATCAGTGTTGCTGCTGATGCCCGGCGCATCCCGCGAGACCACGGCGCAATCGTTGCCGACGCAAGGTGAGCCGCAGCTCGAGAAGCGGGAGGTCGTGTGGGTGCCGACGGCGCCAGATTTCGAAATCGAGTATCCGGCCGAGGCTTCGGGCCAGCAGGCCGCTTCCCAACCGGGCTCGGGGCGGCCCGATGTGCCGGGCACGCTGGCGCCCGAAGCGGGCATCGCGGTTCTTCAACGCGTGCTGCCGCAATATCCCATCGAGTCCGTGCGCGCTAACGAAGAGGGCAGCACGGTGTTGCAGGTTCTGGTCGACGAAAGCGGGCGGGCAAGCGAAGTTCGCATTGCGCGCTCGAGCGGGTATGAGCGTCTCGACGATTCGGCCGTCAGCGCCGTGAGCCTGTGGAAATTCGCGCCATCCACGAAAGGCGCACTGGCCGTTGCGACGTGGGGCGAGATGGAGCTGCGATTCGAACTGTATCGCTTCACGGTCTCGCGCATCATCGACGCGCCGCTCGATCTCGTGCCGCCCGGCCAGATTCTGAATATCTCGAACGAAGCGCCGGTGCCGGGCGGGGAGGCTGCGTTGCGCGGGCTAATGAAAGAAGTGCGCTCCACCAATGCCGACGCCTTCGATGCACCGTTTCTGCGGGACGAGCTGAAGCGCATGAAAGAGGCACTGGCAGGCTGGGGCGAAGCGGGCGCAATCCAGTTCAGTGGCGCCGCGGCCGGCAACCGCTGGCGCGCATACGAGATCCGGCCGGAGTTCCGCAAAGGCAGCGGGCGCGAGACCGTCGAGCTGCGGTGGGACGTGTACCAGGTTTCGCACGATCACGGCATGTCGGAATGGCGAATCGCGATCGATCGAAGCGGCACCATCTGGTGCGCGCATGCGGGCTCCGTGCGCCCCGGGACGGTCGTGCTGCAGGTGTCACGCTGACGGATCTGGCCGTCCCCTGATGCCGCCGACCACCGCCCGCCTCTTCTTCGCGCTCTGGCCGGATGAAGCGATGCAGGTCGCGCTCGCGGCAGCGGTGGCCGCGAGTGTGCGTGAAGCTGGCCCTGGCAGTCGCGCAGTGCCGGCGGAAAACTTTCATCTCACGCTGGCGTTCCTCGGCGCGGTGCCGCTGCTCCGCTTCGAAGCGTTGTGCCAGGTCGCCGCGCAATTCGCGCAGGGCTTCGACGCAGGCGAGTTGCCGCTAGCGGTCACGCTCGACATTGTCGAGTACTGGCGCAAGCCTCAGATCCTCTGTGCAACCGCCAGCGAGACGCCGCCGGTGGCCATCACGCTCGCTGAGCGCCTCCAGGCCACACTCACCGCGCAAGGTTTTGCTCCTGATCTCAAGCCCTTCCGCGTGCATGTCACGCTCGCGCGCAAAGTTCGGCGCGTAACTCCTGAGCTGCAGCACATCGAGCCGGTGCGCTGGAGCTTCCGCGATTTGCATCTCGTGGAGAGCCGAGCCGAGCCGGCGGGCGCGGCGGGCGCTGCGCACGCCTCGATATACAGTACCGTCGAAAAATGGGTACTGGATAAACGCGACCGCTGATCGCGCAACTCGCCGCATAGCGAGTATTTCTGCACGAAAACACCACGAATCATTCGCCAACAGCGGTCTCATCGCGGTTTCGTTGTGTGATAATTCCGGCCTGATCCACCTGCCGGGAACCACATCGAATGGAAGACAATAACCGCAAGAAGGCGCTCGTCGCCGCGTTGGGCCAGATCGAAAAACAATTCGGTAAGGGCTCGGTGATGCGCCTCGGCGACGCCGCGGCCACTTACGATGTGGAAACCGTCTCCACCGGCTCGCTCGGACTCGACGTCGCGCTGGGCGTCGGCGGCCTGCCGCGCGGTCGCGTGGTGGAAATCTACGGCCCTGAATCTTCAGGCAAGACCACGCTCACCCTGCAGGTCGTGGCAGAGATTCAGCGCAACGGCGGCACCGCCGCGTTCGTCGACGCGGAGCACGCGCTAGACCCAGCCTATGCCGCGAACCTTGGCGTGAACATCACCGACCTGCTCGTCTCCCAGCCCGACACGGGCGAGCAGGCGCTCGAGATCACCGACATGCTGGTGCGCTCCGGCGCGGTCGACGTGGTGGTCATCGACTCCGTGGCCGCGCTCACGCCGAGGGCCGAGATCGAAGGCGAGATGGGCGAGCTGCAGGTGGGCCTGCACGCGCGTCTCATGTCGCAGGCGCTGCGCAAGCTCACGGGCAACATCAAGCGCTCGAACACCATTGTCATCTTCATCAACCAGATCCGCATGAAGATCGGCGTCATGTTCGGCAGCCCCGAGACCACTACGGGCGGTAATGCGCTCAAGTTCTACGCCTCGGTGCGCCTCGACATCCGCCGCATCGGCGCCATCAAGAACGGCGAAGAGGTGGTGGGCAATCTCACGCGCGTGAAGGTGGTGAAGAACAAGGTGGCCCCGCCGTTCCGCGAAGCCGAGTTCGAGATCATGTACGGCCAGGGCATCTCCCGCGAGGGCGAGATCATCGACATCGGCAGCACCCAGGGCATCATCGAGAAGTCCGGCGCGTGGTACTCCTACAAGGGCAACCGCATCGGCCAGGGTAAGGACAACGCCCGCAACTACCTGCTGCAGAACAAGGAAATCGCCCGCGAGATCGAAGACGCGGTGCGGGCCCGCCTGCTGCCGCCCAAGCCCGTCCGCAACAACGACCAGGAAAAGTCGGCCTGAGGCGCAGCCGGCGCACGGGCCAGGGCACCCGCCGCTACGGCCGGCGGGTGCCGCTCTCCAAAGGTAGCCACCCATGCGGCGCCTTAGCCGAACCCGCGTAACCGCCGAAGAAGCCCGCAACCCGCAACGGGTGCGCGCTGCCGCCGTGGGCCTCCTGGCCCGGCGAGACTTCGCCAGCGGCGAGCTGCGCCAGAAGCTCGAGAACCAGGGCTACAACCGGGAGCTGGCGGCGGAAGTCGTCGCGGAGCTGGTCGAGGGCCGGCTGCTCAACGACGCCCGGTATGCCGAGAACTATGTCACCTGCCACGCCGACCGGGGGGAGGGCCCCCTGCGCATCGAGGCAGACCTCAAGGCCGTCGACGTCCCTTCGGAGCTGATCCAGGCCGCCCTCGATGCCGGCCCGGACTGGCGCGCCCGCGCCCGGGAAGTGCGGATCCGCCGTTTCGGGCTGGAAGAGCCCAAAACCTGGCCCCAGAAAGCCAAACAGGGCAGGTTTTTGCAGTACCGGGGCTTTTCATCGGATCATATCCGCGCCGCCCTCGGCCCCGACTTCGATCCCGACTCCGACTGACGAGCACACCTTGACCAAACCGCGCTTCATGACCGCGACGGACGTCCGCCGCGCGTACCTCGATTTTTTTCGCCAAAAGGGCCACACCGTCGTGCCCTCCAGCTCGCTCGTGCCTGGGAACGACCCAACCCTGCTGTTCACGAACGCGGGCATGGTGCAGTTCAAGGACGTCTTCCTGGGCAAGGAGAAGCGCGACTACGTGCGCGCCACCTCCAGCCAGCGCTGCGTCCGCGCCGGCGGCAAGCACAACGACCTGGAGAACGTGGGCTACACCGCTCGCCACCACACGTTCTTCGAGATGCTGGGCAACTTCAGCTTCGGGGATTACTTCAAGCGCGACGCCATCGCTTTCGCCTGGGAGTTCGTCACCAGCCCGAAGTGGCTGGGCATCGACCCCTCGCGCCTCATGGTCACGGTCTACGACACCGACGATGAAGCCTTCGAGGTGTGGAACGAGGCGGTGGGCGTGCCCGCGGAGCGCATCGTGCGCATCGGCGACCAGCCGGGCGGCGGCTCCGACAATTTCTGGCAAATGGGCGACACGGGCCCGTGCGGGCCGTGCACCGAGATCTTCTACGACCATGGCCCCGACGTGCCTGGGGGCCCGCCCGGCTCGCCGGATGCGGATGGCGACCGCTGGATCGAGATCTGGAACCTCGTCTTCATGCAGTACGATCGCGCGCCGGACGGCATGCTCACGCCGCTGCCCAAGCCTTCGGTGGACACCGGCATGGGCCTGGAACGCACGGCCGCCGTCATGCAGGGCGTGCACTCCAACTACGAAATCGATCTTTTCCAGAACATCATTCGCGCAGCGGCGGAGCTCGCCGGCACGAAAGATCTGAAGAACACCTCCCTGCGCGTGATCGCAGATCACATCCGCGCGTGCACGTTCCTCGTGCTTGACGGCGTGATGCCGTCGAATGAAGGGCGCGGCTACGTGCTTCGCCGGATCATCCGGCGCGCCATTCGGCACGGCTACAGCAAGCTCGGCATTACCGAGCCGTTCTTCTACAAGCTGGTCGCCGCGCTCGAGAAGGAAATGGGCGACGCCTATCCGCAGCTCACTCGCAGCCGCGGGCAGGCGGAACGGGTTCTGAAGCAGGAGGAAGAGCGTTTTGCGGAGACCCTGGCGAGTGGCATGAAGCTGCTCGATGAGGTTATCGAAAAGAAGCTCATCGTAACGCTTGCGCCAGGTCCGGCGAAAACAAGTATCCGCGGTCACGGTCCTCAGCTGCGAGTGATCCCCGGCGACGCGGTGTTCAAGCTCTACGATACCTACGGCTTCCCGGTCGACCTCACGGCCGACGTCGCTCGCGAGCGCGGCCTCACCATCGACCAGGCCGGCTTCGACAGCGCCATGGAAGCGCAGCGTGACCGCGCTCGCGCGGCGAGCAAGTTCAACGTGGACTTGCGCGGTGGCGCATCCATCGACTCCCGCACTCTGTTCCAGGGTTACGAAGGCACAGACGCGGAAGGTCTGGTTGTCGCGCTGCTGAAGAACGGCGCGCAGGTGCAAAGCCTGAGCGCGGGCGAGCAGGGCGAAGTGGTGCTCGATCGCACGCCGTTCTACGCCGAATCCGGCGGCCAGGTCGGCGATGCAGGCGAGCTTTCCGGCCCAGGCGTGCGCTTCATCGTGGAAGACACACAGAAGCGCGGCACCGCCCATTCGCACATAGGCAAGCTCGCGGAAGGGCGCATCGCCGTGGGCGACGCGCTTGGCGCGCACGTGAACGGCGAGCGCCGCCGGGCCACGGCGCTCAATCACACCGCCACGCATCTGCTGCACGCCGCGCTTCGCAAGGTGCTCGGCACGCACGTTACGCAGAAGGGATCGCTCGTTGCGCCAGACCGCCTGCGTTTCGACTTCTCGCACTTCCAGCCGATTACGTCGGATGAGCTGAAGCAGATCGAGCATCTCGTGAACGCGGAGATCCGCCGCAACGAGCCGGCCGAAACCAGCGTCACGGATTACGAAGGCGCCGTCGCCGCGGGCGCCATGGCGCTGTTCGGCGAGAAATACGAGAAAGACGTGCGCGTGCTGCGCATCGGCGAGTTCTCCATGGAGCTGTGCGGCGGCACGCACGTGAAGCGTGCCGGCGACATCGGCTTCTTCAAGATTGTGAGCGAGGGCGGCGTGGCCGCCGGCGTTCGCCGCATCGAAGCCATCACGGGCGAAGGCGCGCTGAGCTACGTGGAGCAGAGCGAATCGATCATCAAGGAGCTGGCCGGTCTCGTGCGCGGCTCGCGTGACGACCTCGGCGACAAGGTGCGCGACGCGCTCGAGCGCATACGCGCCATGGAAAAGGAAATCCGCTCGCTCAAGGACAAGCTCGCTTCCGGCAAAGGCACGGACCTCGCCTCGGGCGCGGTAGACGTTTCGGGCGTGAAGGTGGTGGCGACGAAGGTAGACGGTGCGGATGCCGGCGCACTGCGTAACGCCGTCGACCAGCTCAAGGACCGGCTGAAGTCCGCCGTGGTGGTGCTCGCCTCGGTCGAGGGCCCGGACAAGATCGTGCTGGTGGCCGGTGTCACGAGCGACCTGGTCGGGCGTATCAAGGCCGGTGAGCTCGTCGGCGCGGTCGCCGCCAAGGTCGGTGGGCGCGGCGGTGGCCGGCCGGACTTCGCGCAGGCCGGCGGCACGAAGCCCGAGGCGCTCGACGGTGCGCTCGCCGATGTCGAGGCGTTCGTGCGGTCCAAAGTCGCGGCCTGATCACCCGCGCTCGCGCCGCGGATATCGTCGCATTCAACCGCGACGAGGCACGGATTACCGTTAGCGGGCTACCGGATTCGCCGGGCACCGCCTACGGCATGAGCGTGCTCGCCACCAGCCGCTCCGGCAGCACCGATCTGTCCATCACTGTGCACCGCGACGACTACGCTCAGGTGTTCCGGCTGGTGCAGGACGCGGCACGCTTGAAAGTTGCGTCGCCCGGGCCCACAACACCTTCGCGCTTTCGCGACCGTCCAACGGATGAGAGTGCGTCCGGCCCGACGCTATATGCGTATCTTCATACTGAACTTGCGGAGATTCGGGGTTCCCCTGATGTGTCTAATTTGCGTCAGACCGTAGATTTCCGACTGGATTCGTGCGGCCGTTGACCCTGACCCATTGCCTGCCGCGGGATCATGGAGGAAAAAAATGTTGATTTTGACCAGACGAGTGGGTGAAACAGTGATGATCGGCGACGACGTCACGGTGACCGTACTGGGTGTAAAAGGCAATCAGGTGCGCGTGGGAATCAACGCGCCCAAGAGCGTTGCCGTACACCGGGAAGAGATCTTCGAGCGCATCAAGCGCGAACAGCAGGGCGAACAGGGCGAGCCGAGCGGCGAGTCCGAGCCCTCGGCGGAGTTCGTCTCGGCGTAAAGTCGATAGCTCCGTGCTTGCCGTGGCCCTCGGGCGCGTGAGCACGGGGCGAGTCCAGCGAGGCAGGGAAAGCGAGCGGTTCGGCCAGGAATGGCCACACCGGCGACGCGGTCCTCGTGAACTCGCCTTTACCTTGCGCGACCGCCTTCAGTATCATGGCCGCCCCTTAACCGGGGCAGGGCCTCGTACTCTCGTGCAAGCCCCTGATGTCGAACGCAATTCAAGCGTAGCCGGAGAGATGGCCGAGTGGTCGAAGGCGCACCCCTGCTAAGGGTGTAAGGGTCAAAAGCCCTTCGAGGGTTCGAATCCCTCTCTCTCCGCCAATCCCTCATCCCGTCCCACATCGAGCCATCCGCTCGGCGCCGATAAACGGGGTCGGATGTTCCACAGAGAGCCACGGAGGGCTGCAGGGTCAGTTCTGAGTTCGTTTGGCGCATCCACTCTCCGCCATCCCGTCCAGCATAAGAACGGCGCTTGGCATCCATTCCAGTGAATGCTTCTGACGTCCACTGAAAGCCAAGGAGTTCTGTTTTCACTGGCGGGAGCACGATTCCAGAGTGTTCCCCTGAGGCTCGGTCGCTCTTAGTTCGGCGGAGACCGACGGAGCCACTCTCCGCCGTAGTCGGCACGTTCCACTGAGCGCCAAGGTGTTCCACTGAAAGCCACTCGAGCGGATTCGGACTCCATCTTTGCCACGGGTTCGGATCCCACTGTCTCCGCGGTATTTCTCAGTGGGGTCTGGGACCGTCTACGGAGGCCTAGTAGTAGGCGCCTGAATGTCCCTACGCCCCCCGTCCTGCCCTCCAACCCGGGCTCGGTTCCGAGTCATGCCCTGGGAGCATCTCGCTCGGCATCCCGGCAATCGCGGCGCGCAGCGAGCCATCGCTGGATCTGAGCATGACCAACTTTCTTGATGGTCATTTGGCCCAGGACGATCACGTTCCGTGATGGGTTGGGGCTGATCTCCCTCAGGGATCTTGATCACAAGATCCCCTCGGGAGAGTCTCCGGTGTACCACGACCAGGAGACGCCCGAAGTGTGCCACGCCGTACTGCAAGACCCGGATTTTTTCCTGTTTCTGCTGCGTATCGATGAAGAGTTTGCGGCCGAGACTCGCCGTGCGCGGTGCCACCACTGTGGCGGGGCGCTGCACAGTGCGCGATATCCGCGTAAACCGCGCGGCTGCCCGCCGGCCGTGCTGGAGGAGTATTCCTGGCGCTTCAGCTCACGTGCGCACTGTGCGACCAACGAGCCACGCCGGCGTCGGTACGGTTTTTCGGTCGCCGGGTGTATCTGGCGGTGGTGCTGATGCTGGCCTCACCGCCCGGGGGCACCACGGCGCAGCAGCTGGCCGGGTTGCTCACCATCCCGGTGCGCACACTGGATCGCTGGCGCGCGTGGTGGAGGTGCGATTTTCCGCGCACCCCGTTCTGGCAATCGATGCGCGAGCGCTTCACGACGCCGATACCGGGGGAACGATTGCCGCAGAGCCTGCTGGAACGCTTTGAGGCGGACACCCCCACACAACGTCTGGCGCTGTTATTGCGCTTTCTTGCCCCGCTGAGCACACGCGCCGCGAGCACCTGAGCCGAGGGCCGGCGCTCACCCGCAGAGGATGCGGATAGCCGAGCGCGACGCGGCTTCATAGGCTGCATTCCCATCAACGGTGCCAACGACACCGCCTCGATGGGAACGCTCTTGAGTTCAAATGACGATCTGCCCCAACGCGATCGCTGGGCACGGCTGCGCTTTGCGATCATCGGCCCACTGTTGGCCGCGCCGCCGGCGAGCGGCGAGTTGCACGCCGCCTTGAGCGCACTGGCGGGGAGGACCTGGCGCCATCCCTTCACCGGTCTTGAGATCCGCTTCGGCTGCTCGACGATTGAACGATGGCTGTACACGGCCCGCCGTGCCCAGGACCCGATCGCGGCCCTGCGTAATCAGGTGCGCCGTGACATCGGACGCTTTCCGAGTCTATCGGTGAATGCCGTGCAGGCGCTCACCGCGCAGTATCGCGAGCACCCCTCGTGGGCCGCCAAACTGCACGCCGACAACTTGCGCGTCACGCTCGCCGACTCGGCGGGCGAGGCGCCCTGTCCCTCGTACGCCAGCGTCCGTCGCTATCTCAAAGCCCAGGGGCTGTGGCGCAAGCGCCCGCCCAAGCGGGCCACCGACGGCGCGCTCGCCGCGCGCGATCAACTGGAACAGCGCGAAGTGCGCAGCTATGAAGTCGAACATGTTTTGCAGCTGCTGCATCTGGATTTTCATCACGGCTCGCGCAAAGTCCTGACCCGGCGCGGGCAGTGGATCAAGCCGCTGTTGGTCGGCTTCATCGACGATCGCTCGCGTTGGCTGTGTCATGTGCAGTGGTACACCCGCGAGGGCACCGAAGAGCTGGTCCACGGCCTGTGCCAGGCGGCTGCAGAAGGTGGGGCTGCCCCGTTCGATCATGACCGATCGGGGCTCGGCGATGATCTGCGCCGAGTTCACGGCGGGCTTGCACCACCTGGGTATTTTGCATCTGCCCACGCTGCCGTACTCCCCGCATGTCAACGGTAAGCAGGAAAATCTGTGGGGCCGAGTCGAAGGGCGCCTCCTGGCGATGCTCGAAGGTGAGCAGAACCTCTCGCTCGAGCAACTGAACCTGGCCACGCAGGCGTGGGTCACCCAGGAATACCATCGCACCGTGCACAGCGAGCTGGGCGCCACGCCGATGCAGCGCTATCTGGCCGGCCCCAATGTGGGACGCGAGTGTCCGGGCAGCGATGCCTTGCGCGCCGCCTTTCGCATCGAGGTCAAACGCCGGCAGCGCCGTTCCGATGGCACCGTCAGTCTCGACGGCCAGCGCTTGGAGATCCCCTCCCGCTATCGCCACTTGAGCGAAGTGCATCTGCGCTATGCCCGCTGGGATCTGAGCCGCGTCGATCTGATCGAGGCGCGCAGCGGCACCATCCTGTGTCCGGTGCGTCCGCTGGACAAAGCCGCCAACGCCGATGCGCTACGCCGCCGCCTTGATCCGGTGCCCCCGGAACTGACCACGATGCCGGCCGCCGGCATCGCTCCGCTGCTGAAGAAAATGATCGCCGACTACGCCGCCACGGGTTTGCCACCGGCGTATCTGCCCACCCCCGACAAGGATCCCGCATGAACCAGAAACTCCTCGCTCTGTACGGCCTGAAGTGGAATCCGTTCACCCCGGAAGTGCCCACCGAGGCGCTCTACGTGCCGCCGAAGGTTGAGAACTTCTGCTGGCGCATCGAACAGGCGCACCTGCGCGAGGGCGGCTTCGCCCTGATCCATGGATATGAGAAGGAGCCCGTAATGGAAAGCTGCGGGAATTTCTACGGCAAAAATGCGGATTGTCGTCATCGAAGCTTTCCATTATTTAGCGGCATGTCGCACTTGGTCTTTTGGGCTGTCCCCACCAGGAGATGCACATGCCGGTTCTGGAACTCTCTGCCGATCACGATGTTTGGTTGACCAGGATGGCCGATTATCTGAGAGGCGAACGATACAGTCGTGACGGAAAACACAATGTATCCATAGCGAAGCGTTTCCTCATTCATTTACAGAAAAATGGTTTGACCATCCACAACGTGCAGACCTGCGATGTGACGAAGTATCTGAGTGGCGTGAAGCGTCTGCGAAAGTCGGACCATCGGGTAAATCTGTCCGAGGGTCAACGTCATTACTACCGATCGGCGCTGTATATGCTGCTGCGATTGGTTCACGGGAAATGGCCTCCGGCCGTCGTGCCGCGCACTGAACGAGAGCGCTTTCACTGCAAGCTGATCGAGGGATATGACACCTGGATGTCCGATCTGCGCGGCCTCTGTCGGAGAACTCGCGCGAGACGATGTGCCAGTTCGCTGCGGTTTCTCCAGTGGCTTGGAGAGCGGGGTAGCGAGGAAAATCTCGGGACTATGACCGTCGCAGATATTGACGCGTACGTTCAATGGCGCGTGCACTCGTTGCAGCAGCGGTCCTCGAAGAAAGCGCTTACCGTTCATCTGCGCAGCTTCCTGCGTTATCTGCATAGTAGCGGTCGAACCCGGGACCTTTCCTCCGCGGTGCTCGGGCCGAAACTGTATGCCCACGAAGGCATGCCGTCGGCGCTGCGACCTGAGGAGATCGAGCAGGTCTTGCGATCCGCACGGCAGGATCGCTCACCGATTGGGCTGCGCGACTATGCAATCTTGACTCTGTTATCAACCTACGGGCTGCGCGCCGGCGAGATCGTGGCACTTCGGTTGGAGGATATCGATTGGACTCACGATCGATTCCACATACATCATTCGAAAACCGGTGCGCACTCAGAACTGCCTCTACTGCGTGCGCCCGGCGAGGCGATCCTCGACTATCTGCGCAAGGGTCGGCCGAAAACGACTCAGCGAGAGGTGTTTTTGCGCGCCTGCGCACCGTATCGGGCCTTGCACGGTTCAAGTTTGCACTCGATTCTCGAACCGCGATTGAAGGCCGCCGCAGTGGTGCCGCAGGGCAGGAGAGGACCGCATGCGTTTCGCCACGCGAAAGCGGCCTCTCTGCTGCGATCGGCGGTGCCGCTGAAGGTGATCGGTGACGTGCTGGCTCACCGTTCAGCCTCCTCCACGATGGCCTATTTGAAGCTGGATTTGGAGCAACTGCGGGGTATCGCATTAGAAATCCCAGGGGCGCGGCCATGAAGACTCTGCCGGCGATAGAGGAGGAGTATGTGCGCCGCTTCCTCGACTCGCTCTGTCTTGGGCAACGCGACGCCGCCACGTCCTATCGTGAAGTCGTGAGAAACTTGCTGCACTTCGTCCGCGAGCGATCAGGGCATATGGACCTGTCAAAGAAAGCACTCCTCGCGTGGATGAAGGAGCGCCGTCGGAATTTGGCATTGCATCGGGTCGAGGAGCGTGCTCGGATGGCCGATCGGTTTCTCGATTGGATGAAAACGAACGGGCACATTCCCCGTAACCCCTTCCACGAACTGCGCAGTCAGTATGGACAGCACCTCGCGCCAATCGTGCGAGCCCTGTTGAGTGACGAATCTCTAGCAGCGCTGGAGAAGTTACGACCGTTGCCGGTGTTTGCCAGCGCGATGGGTCCACTGATGCGCGACCATGTGACGTTGATGCGCTCATTGGGCTATCGATATGACGCGGTTGAAGGCAGGCTGCGTCGGTTCGATCGGTTCTTGCAGGGTCGTCCCGACCTGGTCGATCAACCTTTGCCACGGCTGATTGATGCCTGGCGAGAAGCGGATACCGGCCTTCAGCGCGCCTATGAGACCCAGCAGTGCGGCCGGATCCTCTCGAAGGCACAGGCCCGGCTCGATCCTAACGCGGCCATCATGTCCACCGATCGGCAGTTGTGGCGGCGAGTTCGCGCGGCGCACCGGCGCCCGCATATTTTTTCGGAGGAGGAAGTGTCCAAATTGCTCGACACGGCGCGCAACCTCCCCTCCCGCCTTTCGCCGCTTCGAACGTTGACCACCTACACGATGCTGCTCCTGACCTATTGCGCCGGACTTCGCATCCAGGAGGTCGCGAACCTCAATCTGGGTGATGTGGACCTGAAGGATGGAACGATCGAGATCCGCAACAGCAAGTTCTTCAAAAGCAGGCGCCTGCCTTTGCCGCCCGGCGTGGTCAACGCGTTGCAGAACTACGTGCAGGAGCGACGCAAGGTGGGTGCACCAACGGCCTCAGAAGAAGGTCTGTTCTGGCATACGCAAAGAGGCAAACGATACTCGAAGAAAGCGGCCCAAGGGCTACTCGTTGAGGTGTTGCGCCGCTCGAACATGAAGCCCACTCGGGGAAGGACCGGTCCGCGAGTCCATGATCTTCGGCACGCCATGGTGTGCAACCGAATGTTGTCCTGGTATCGACAAGGCATCAATCCGCAGTCGCACCTTGCGCATCTTTCGACCTTTATGGGCCATACGGATATCCAGTACACGCTCAACTATCTGACTGTGACGCCAGAACTGCTCCAGCTCGCCAGCGAGCGCTTCAGGCAACACGCCGTACACGTCTTGGGAAACACGGAGAGATCGTCATGAAGCCGGCATCCTTTCCCAATTTGTTGCACGCCTTCTTCCACGAGTGGCTGGGTCAGCAGCGAAACCTCTCTCGTCACACGGTGCTGTCCTATCGCGATACGTGGCGGCTGTTTCTGCGATTTGTCGCCGCGCGCAACCACCGTCCCATCGTCGCGCTGTCGCTATCCGAGCTGGACGCTCCAGCCGTCCTCGCGTTTTTGCAGTACCTCGAGGAAGAGCGCAAGGTCTCAATCGGCACGCGGAACTGCCGCCTATCCGCGCTGCACGCGTTCTTTGCATATGTTGCCCAGAAAGAGCCCACTGCCATCGCTCAATGCGCTGCCATCGCCCGCATCCCAACAAAGAAAGCGAACCATCCGGAGATCTGCTATCTGGAAGCTGATGAGATTGCAGCCATCTTGAGGCAACCCGATCAATCCAAGGCAGAAGGGCAACGCGACTACGCACTGCTCGCGTTCCTCTACAACACGGGCGCCAGAATACAGGAAGCTCTGGATGTCACCCCTGCAGCCATCCGCTTCGAGTCGCCCGCCCAGGTGGAACTGTTCGGTAAAGGTCGCAAGACCCGAATCTGTCCGTTGTGGCCCGAGACCGTGGCGCTTCTCAAAGCACTGTTGAAGCGAAAACCACGCGACAAGGACGAGCAGATCTTTGTCAACTGCTATGGCCGTCCACTCGGTCAAGTCGGCGTTCGGTTCAAACTCAATCAGTACGTTCAACGGGCCGTGCAGACCATGCCGTCGCTTGCGAAGAAAGACATCAGCCCGCACACCTTCAGGCACGCGGCCGGAGTGATGTTGGTATCTGCTGGTACTGACGTCACAGTGATCCGCAGCTTTTTAGGTCACGAACGGCTGGACACTACAAACCTTTACGCGCGTGCCAATCTCGACACCAAGCGCAAGGCTCTCGAAAAGGTCGATGCGACGGCAAGACCTGGAAAGCCTCCTCGCTGGAAACGCGATCCGCAGCTCCTGACGTGGCTCGACTCGATGTGAAAACCCCGCGTAATAATCAAAAGGTCAACAGGCGTACTCGTCCGGTAAATCAAACGCATGCGCTGCTTCCTTTCCATTACGGGTTCCTTCTCATATCCGGTGACATGGATAGCTATCCATGTCCATGGCGATCCGGGTAGCGGCAAGAGTGTCGTCATGCGCCTGCTCGCCGAGCGCCTGGCACGCCTCGCCGATCTGTCCGTCGGCGTCATCCATCATCCACAGAGCAGCCTGAGTGACTTCTATCGCGAGCTCGGCGACATCTTCGGCATCTGCGTGCGCGTCAGTAATCGCTGGGGCGGCTTCAAGGCGCTGCGCGCCCGCTGGATCGATCATCTGGGCTCGGCCCGTCGTTTTGATCGACGAGGCGCAGGAGATGACCCCCGCCGTGCTGTGCGAGCTGCGCCTGCTCGCCAGTGCCCGCTTCGACTCCCAATCGCTTCTGTGCGTCGTGCTCGCAGGCGATGCGCGCCTGCTCGACAAAATGCGCCGCGAGGAGTTGATCCCCCTGGGCTCCCGCATCCGCACCCGTCTGGCCACCCAGATCGCCACGCGTGAGGAACTGCTGGCCTGCCTCGAACATCTGCTCGCCGCCGCCGGCAATGCCAGCCTCATGACCCAAGAACTGCGTCACACGCTCTGCGATCACGCCGCCGGCAACTACCGCATCTTCACCGCCATGGCCGGCGAGCTGCTCATGAACGCGGCCCAGCGCGACCTGACCGTCCTCGATGAAAAGCTCTATCTGCAGGTCTTCGCCCGGGAAGCCCAGGCCACGCGCCGCGCTGCCGCCGCTCGCTGAAAGCCCGCCCGCTCCAGGAGCTCAACATGAACGATGCGCCCGACCCGTTCGCGTTCCCTGATCTCAACGATGAAGCCGTCATCGCACTGAATGACTTCCTGGAGGAGTTCTACACCCGCTTCCAGAACCACTACTTCGCTCAGATGCACCGCTATGACGCTGGCCTGTCACGACCGGATCTGTACAACGATCAGATGGCACTGCCGCTGGACAATCCGCCGTTCTGAGCCGCCAGCCCTGATCTCGGCAACGCCGCCGGAATCCCTACGCCTCCAGCCCATCATCAATCGTGAAAATCAGGCCATCAAATCGGGTGACCGCTCTCACTTC
Source organism: uncultured Gammaproteobacteria bacterium (assembly GCA_963837755.1). GTDB lineage: Bacteria > Pseudomonadota > Gammaproteobacteria > Steroidobacterales > Steroidobacteraceae > JADGHX01. The sequence continues at coordinate 1,666,110 of CAWIOP010000001.1, forward strand.
GCAGAAGATTGTTGAGACCGCTGTGTTCGGCCCGAGGGGCTCCGTCGTGATCCTGGCGCCAACGAAAAGTTCCCCGCCTGGAAAGTGGGGCAGGACGGCGAGGGTGTGCATGGACTGGTAGATCTGCATTTGCTGCGCGTCCGTCGCGAGCAGCTTCGCTGTTTCGGGTGTGGGCGCTCCGGAGAGGGTCATTTCCCATCGGCTCTCGCGAGCCGCGGGCGGCTCGAAGGACATAAGCGCTACCGCCGCGCACGGGTAGCGTTCACCCAGCACGCGTGTCGCCAGTTGCTTCAGCGAGGAAGACGTCTTGCCGATTGAGACTCCAGGAGTGGCGGCAATGTCCGCTGACATGGAGCTCATGGCTGCCGCTTCGGCTCCGCGAGAGGGCGCCGATTGCGTTTCCTGCCAGAGCACCTTGCCCGCAACGACCGTCGCGGCGAGAGAGCCCGGCTCGCCGGATTGCGCGACCGGTGCGGCAACCAGCGCGGCTGCGACCGCAGTCAGGCAACTCGCCCGTGCGCGCCTGAGATCAGTGACTTCAAAACGCTTCTCCTGCCTGCGCATCGTGCGTCCTCCTGCGTCCATTTGTGCGGGATGCCCGGAGCCCGGGCGCTCCTGTGTGAGCGCGGACGACAATGCGCGGCCTGAGCGTGTGTCGCAAGCGAGAATGTCGTGTGTGAGGTCACGCCCGCGCGAGCGCTTAATCGTGTGCCCGGAGGAAAGATACCCTGACACCCATCTCGGGCAGCACGCGCTCATCTTTCTCGTCGAAGCCGACGCGCACTTTCACGGTGGCCTTCGATCGATCCCCGGTAGGAATGACGGCGTGACTCGCGCGGGAATATCCCATTCCGGATAGGCATTGAGTCTGATCGTCGCCGGCTGGCCCCTTCGAACACGATTGATGAAATTCTCGCTGACCTCGACTTCGACCTCGCGCGACTCCATGTCGACAATCGTGCCGATTCCGGTGCGAGTGAATCCACCGCCACCGGACTGCGGTGAAACGATCTCGCCCGCCTGTGCGGCTTTCACCGTCACGATGCCAGCAAAGGGCGCACGGAGTATCGTGTCGTTCTGGTTCTGCTCGGCCAGCGTGACGCCCGCGCCGGCGACTTTGAGCGCGCTCAGCCGGACTTCATACTCCGCCTTCGCCGCGTTGAATGACGCTTTTGCTGTATCAAAGGCTTGGGCGCTGATGACATTGACCGCCATCTGGCGCTCGTTGCGTTGGAAGATGGGCAGGGCGTCATCGAGCGCTGTCTTCGAGGCGGCAAGAATCGCCTCAGCCTGCAGCAACTCAGCACGTGCGTGGACGAGGTTCGCATGCGTCACGGTGTCGTCGAGCCGGGCGATAATTTCTCCTTTCTGAACGCGTTGGCCTTCCTCGATACTCACTTCGACCACGCGGCCGATGATTCTCGACGCCACCGTCGCGGAGCGACGCGCGATGACGTAACCCGAAGCATCCAGCATCGAGGTGTCGTCGGACGCGCCTACGTTGCGTGTCTTAGTGTCCACTTCGAGTTCGACCGCTGCCGACGCGGCAGTGCCGTCCGACTTTGCGAGGAGCCACGCCGTCCCTCCACCAAAGCTTAGTACGAGCAGGATGCCGAAGCCCACGAGCAACCGACGCGGAAAGCCGGAGGGTCCCTCGGCCGCGGCAGGAGGGCGCTCGATGCGAAGCTGTTCCAGTAGTGCAGTCGTGTCGTTCATCAGGGGATTCCGTTCGATATCGCGACTAGTACAACGACACGTTAATTACGAAACATAATGTTGGCTCAACTTCCGGTCTGCGTCTCGACGGGTAAACGTCCACTCGATGCCGCATCGAGCGGCGTTGCGCCGCCTCTGCCAAGCCGCCACCTCGGTGGCGAGGGTGGCCTGCTCGGCAGCACAGCGCGCCAGGCACTGGCGCTGCAGGACGCCGATCTCGATCTCGGCCATGTTCAACCAGCTCGCGTGTTTGGGCGTGTAGTGGAACTCGATCCGGCGCAGCAGCGTCGCGGCCATCTTTACACCCAGCACTTCTTCGAAGCTGGCGCGCAAATGCGTGTTGAGGTTGTCCATGACCAAGTGAACCTTGCGTGCTTGGGAATAACCCCTGTGCAGCAGCCTGCAGACGAAGCCCACGAAGTCGACCTTGGTACGCCGGGCGGTGACCTGCACGAGTCGCCGCTGACCGCGAGGTTCGACGGCGACAAAGATGTTGCAGGTGCCGGCGCGCTCGTACTCATAGTCCTGCTTGGCCGGTGCTCCCGGCTTTGCCGGCAAGGGGTGACGAGTTTCCCGCAGCAACTGCTTGCTCTTCTCGTCCAAACAAATCACCGGCTCGCGCGGATCGTAGGGGCGAGCATACAGATTCAGCAGTTCGTACATACGCCTGCGGTACTCTGCGGTGAGCTCGCCAATGCACCACATCAACTTGCGCCAGGGTTTGAGGAGGTTTTTTTTAGAATCCGCCGGATGGTCTCTCGGCTGATCGTTTTCATCTGCGGGTGGCGCCGCGCCGCTTCGGTCAGCAGCGCCACAGTCCAGCGCTGCGCCCCCGGTGGTGGATCTGAACAGGCCAGTGCCGTCACTTGCGCCTCAGCACCCGCTTCGTATCGTTTTGGTTTACCCGGTCGCGATTCATCATGGAGTGCGAAATCCAATCCGCCCTTCAGATACGCCACGCGGGTGCGCCAAACCGCCGTGCGGCCCACGTTGAGCACCTCCATGATTAGTTGCTCCGGCATCTTGCGATCCAGCGCAGCCAGAATGTGGGCCCGATTGAACTCTCGCGCCCTATGCAGGCCTTTGGAACGAAACTCATCCACGATCCGACGGTCCCGCCTGTTCAAGCTCAGTTCTGTCTGTCGCATGCCTGACACCTCTGTGTACCGCAGGTATGCACCAGCATAATGTTTCGTTATTTCCGTGTCACGATACTAGGGCCGCGCGGGTCGTTTCCTCAGAGAAGCGATGAGTCCTGGATTCACCTCCGTCGGCATCGCCGCAAGTATTGCCTCATTGCGCGCGGCAATAGCCGGAGCGCCATTCCCCATGAGTGATGACATACGGCGCGTCGGTGAGAATCGCTTCGAGGACGCGGCGACCGACAAGCAGCGGATCCATCCACAGCGGCGACACTTCGCGTTCGCCCAGGTGTCTGGCGGCGCGGCGGAAGGCTTCGCTCGATCTGAGATGCCGCGTATTGCGCGCCAGCTCATGAATTCTTGACTTCACCGGCCCGGGGCACAGGAGGGTCACTCCGATGCGCTCCTGCGCGAGCTCGATGCGTAGCGATTCGGTCAACGCCGCCACAGCCGCTTTCGCGGTGGCATAGATGATGAGATTGGCGGGCATGGGCACGAACGCGGCGAGAGAGGACGTGTTGACGATGTGTGCATCCTGTTGCTGAGCCCGCATCGCTGGCAGGAATGCCTGAATGCTGTTGATCACGCCGCCGAGGTTGACGGCCAGTCCAAGGTCCCAGTCGTCGAAGGTTACTTCCGCAAACGGACCTTCGATGCCGATGCCTGCATTGTTCACAAGGATCTGAACGGGGCCGATTTCTCGTGTCACGCGCTCGGCCGCCGCGGTCACGGCGGGTCGATCCGTTACGTCGACCTCCACGCAATGACACGTGTGGCCTTCAGCACCCAACGTCTCGCTTGCCTCCGCAAGATGATCGGCGCGCAGATCCGCGAGGACGACGCGTGCTCCGGCGTGACTGAGGGCGCGGGCAATCCCAAGCCCGATGCCGCTGCCACCTCCCGTGATCAATGCAACCTTGCCAGCCACGTCTTTCATGTCATACCCCGCGTTCGTGATGGCTCATTCAAGCCGAGCATGGCGTCCGCGATCAACTCACCGCGCGCTGTGCCCCATACAGATCCGCACGAAGAGTATTGCGAGATGAAAATTGGCAACGGCTTGATCCGCCGAGAATGCCGGGATGGGAGTCGTTCCCCGGATTGCAGAGTCATTGAACTTGCAGGAGCATGCCAGCAGCATGGTGCTGAATGGAGCGCTCCTTCGAGAGCGCGCGTTGTGTGCTGCCAGAGAAGTGTGAGTGTCGGGCGTGGCAATCGCATCGGAGAAGGAATGCGTTTTACTTGAGCACAGGGAAGACTGTGCGCTCGTGCGTATTCAGAACCCTCCTTACAACCTCATGGCCGCGCACGTTCGGCTCGGCATTCTCTCCGCGCTGGCGAGAGCCGCCCAAAATGCGGCAACTCGCGCGGTCGTTCTGTACGGCGAGGGACGGACCTTTTGTACCGGAGCGGATCTGGAGGAATTCAGCGGGCCCGAGCAGCGGCCCGGATATCGTGAGGTGTTCGGTTCGCTGGAACGCTTTCACTTGCCGGTGATCGTGGCGGTGCACGGACTTGCTGCCGGAGCGGGTGCCGAGCTCATCATGTCCTGCCATTACCGATGCGCGACGGCAACTGCCGCAGTCGCCTTTCCGGAAATTCTGCTGGGCCTCATTCCGGGAGCCGGCGGAACACAGCGCCTTGCCCGCCTCATCGGTGCGCGAAGGGCGCTCGAATTAATCCTGCGCGGGCGGCCGCTCGCGGCCGTCCGATGCCTGGAGGCGGGGCTGATCGAACCGGATCGTCGGGAGCGCGCTGCCGGACAGTGCAATCGGATATGCACAGGAACTGCTGTCAGTCGGGGCTACTCCTCGACCGACTTCGCTCATGCGCGTGAGTACGGATGGCTTCGATCAGGATGCCATCGATAACGCGGTGAGGCTCATGCATGTGCCGAACGCCGATCTGACGCTGGGCCAGTTCGTGGTGGCCGCCATTCGTGCCGCCTGCTCATTGTCTTTCGAAGAGGGACTGGATCTCGAGCAGGCTCTGGCGCGACAAGTGCTGGTGGCTCGCGCCTTGTCTCCGGCGCTCACCGGCGTCCGCGACGTGCCCGTTATCGCGCGGTCGCCCGGGCAGGCGCGCTCCTGACCGCCAACGGGCGCACCCGCGCCACCAGCTCAGCCAGGAACTCCCGCGAGTTCGTGAACATCGCAAAATGGCCAGCGCCCTCGATCTGCAGATAGGTTTTCGCTGGCGCCTGAAGCTCCGCCACATAACGCTTCGCCAGCTCGCCAGGTGTGGTGAAGTCTTCAGCACCCTGGAAGACGAAAACTGGCACGGACAATTTCGGCACGAGCTTCATCAGGTTGATGTCCCGGGTCTCCGGCACCAGCCGCTCGCCGGTGATGCCCTGGCCGTCGAACCAGTCGACGAGGTCGCCCGAGCTTGAGCCGGGGGCGACGAGCGCATATCCGAGCGCCATCGTGAGGAACTCGTCCGCACGCTCGAACGAATTCGCCCACTTGTGCTGGACCTCCCACTGCCGGTCCACTTCAGGGCCCGAGCGGCCCGGCGGTGGCGGCGGTCCGACGGACCGCAGCTCTTCCAGCGCGCGCACCTCGCCGGTGGTCCGGGCCTTGTTCAGCAAACTTCGATAGGCGACCTGATAAGTCGTCGTGTTGTCGACGACCTGCGCGGTGCCGACGACGGCATGCAGCAAGTCCGGCCGCGCCTGAGCAATCAGTGCACCCAGAATCGAACCCCAGGAATGCCCGACGATAATGATCTTCTCCGCCTGCATCGTGCGGCGAAGGTATTCCGCAAGCTCAATCCCGTCGGACACCATGCGCTTCAGGGTGATCGTTGCGGCGATGTCAGCTCCGCTCCTGCGCAAGCTTCGGCCGGCGCCCCGCTGATCCCACTGAACCACCGTGAATTGCGCGAGCCATGGCACCAGCACTGCGTACGACCACGGATTCGTCGCATCGCCCGGCCCACCATGCAGCAGCAGAAGGACCGGGTTCGCGCGATTCTCGCCGCGAATGGTGATCCACTGCTCGACACCTCCGAGCGTGACGTAGCGTCCTTCGTCGATTGCACGAGGCCCCTGGAGCTTGTACGTGACGGCATTTCGCGTGCGAAGCAGCTCCACGAACTCGTCGAAGCGGCGTTCATCCTGCGCGGCTCGCGCGGCGGGAGGGGCGGTGTCCTGCGCTGCGAGGACCGATCCGAAGTGAAGCAACAGGCACGCGATCCCTGATAACACTCCTATGTGCTTCTGCAACTTCATTTCCTCGTTAAAGTGGGAGGCCATTATCACAGACCCAGGCGCCGGCGGGTGGGCACCTGAGTTGCCGGGCCGATTGGCCTCATGCATGGTCGCCTTCAGTCCAGGAAGGAGATCCTCATATGCTTGCTTTCATATTCCCAGGGCAGGGCGCGCAGTACCGTGGAATGGGCGAGGGGCTGTTCGATTCGGTTCGGCAGTTCCTTGAGGCAGAGCGCGCAATCGACGACCTGCTCGGCTATTCGCTACGAACGATGTGTCTGCAAGACCCCGGAAATGAGCTTCTCGATACCCGCACGGCTCAACCGTGTCTGTATGTGACGAATGCGCTGCATTTCTACGCCGCCACATCCAGGGGCGAGTCGCCGGTCCTCCTCGCGGGGCACAGCCTGGGCGAATACAACGCGTTGCTGGCTGCGGATGTTTTCGACCTGCTGACGGGGCTTCGTATCGTGCAAAAGCGCGGCGCCCTCATGGCGGGGGCACCCCGCGGCGGCATGATGGCTGTGCTGGGAATGGACCGTGCGCGTGTGGAACACCTGATTGCGGAAGAGGGGCTCGCCGAGCTGGACGTAGCGAACTTCAACGCCCCGATGCAGATCGTGCTATCCGGACCCACCGCGGAGCTTGAGCGTGCGCGTCCGCTTCTGGAGCGCGCCGGTGCGCCTGCCTGCGTTCCACTCGCCGTGAGCGGAGCCTTTCACTCTCGTTACATGCGCGCCGCGGCCGTGGAGTTTGAGGGATTTCTGGAATCGGTGACGCTGCGGCCGCCGCGAATTCCGGTCGTCGCGAATGTATCCGCGTGTCCCTATCCCGACAGCGCTCGCGACCAAAGAGCGCTCATGGCTCAGCAGATGACGCACCCGGTGCAGTGGGAATCCTGCATGCGCTACCTCTTCGCACAAGGCGACGTGGAGCTGCGGGAGCTCGGGCCCGGGAACGTCCTGACGCGCCTGACCTCGCAAATTCGCCCGCAGCGGCGCCGCCTCGCCTGAAGCGATCCGGCGGGGCGCGCATCTTTCACCCTGCAATCGCGCAAGTTGCTGTTATGCGCGGAGCTGTCGGCCAGATGCGCGCTCGCGCCCTACCGGCGCACCCGGTTGTGCTCATCCACCATCACGACCTTCGGCCGGTGATGCTGGATCTCCGCGACGTCGTAGAGCGAGTAGGCGCAGATGATCAGCAGGTCACCCACCATCGCCTTGCGGGCCGCGGCTCCGTTGAGAGAGATCTCTCCGGAGTTGGCGGGCGCCTCGATGATGTACGTCGAAAACCGGTTTCCGGTGGACACACTGTAGATGTCGATGTGCTGGTTCACGCGCAGGCCCGAGGCCTCCAGCAGCGCGGCGTCGATCCCGCACGATCCCTCGTAGTGCAGGTCGGCATGGGTCACGGTGACTCGGTGAAGTTTCGCCTGAAGCATGTTGAGGAACATTCCAGCACTCTCCGATCTGAATTGAGGCGCGCGCGACAATAGCGCGGCGGTACCCGCGGGGCGAAGGGGGTTTCGCGAGCGTCGGGCATGCACACGGCGTGGGCGGTGGACTTCACACGGCTCGCGAGCGTCTCATGCGCCATACCCGCGAATTGATCGGCTCAGGGAGTGGCAGTGCCTTCACGCTTTGGCTCGACCCATCTCTTCATCTACGTCACGGTGCTGTTGGTCGCTCTCTCGGCGGGCCTGGCGAATCCCATCATTCCCCGGCTGGTCCAGAGCATCGCGGGTGTCGGGCCTTCCGATGCCGCATACGTGTTGGGCTTGCTCACGTTTGTGTACGCGGCGGCCGTCTTTGGCACCGCCAGATCGATCGGACGACTGTCGGATCGCTTCGGCCGGCGCAGGATACTGTTGCTCGCACTGGGCGCCGGCATGCTCGATCTCGTCGCCGCGGCGACAACGCATTCAATCGTGGTGCTCGTTTTGACCCGCATCATCGCGGGCTGTTGCGGCGGCAGCATCGTGGTCTGCAATGCGTATCTGGCAGATGTGACTCCAGCGGACAAGCGGGCGGAACGTTTTGGGATGCTCCGTAGCTTTCTGAGCGCCGGCATAGTCCTCGGACCGCTCGCAGGCGGCCTGCTCGGCACCGTGGATCTGCGGGCGCCGTTCTGGGGCGGTGCCATCGCGATGGGCATTGCGGCTCTGTTCGCGTTCATCGCAATCCCGGAAAGCGTGGACCTGCGGACGCAGGAGCCACGGGCGATCCTGTGGCGCGAGATTCATCCGCTGGCGGGTTTCGTCGGACTGAAGCGACTCAACGTGTCCATGCGAATGGTGCTGATCGTGGCGCTCTTTGAGCTCGGGACTTTGATGGTGCAGCCCGTCTTGATCCTCTTCACCCAGGTGCGCCTCGGCTGGTCGGTCTCCGACGTTGCGTTCTTCCTCAGTGTCGGAGCGGCCCTGGGCATCCTGGCTCCGGCGGCGCTGACGCGCGTTCTCGTGCCGAGGCTGGGTGAGCCGAACGCGATCGTGCTGGGGCTCGGCGTGTTCGCGGTGGTCACTTTTCTCTATGGGTGCGTGCAACAGGGCTGGCAGCTCTACGCGTTGCTGGTGCTCCTGCAGGTGGGGCTCATCACGATGCCGGCGCTTCAGGCGATGAATTCGAGCCGTGTGTCGGGCAGAGAGCTTGGCGAGCTGCACGGAGCGCTCGTCTCCGTCGGCTCAGGCGTCGCGATGGTGGGTCCGTTGCTGGGAACAACGCTGTTCGGGTACTTCAGCTCAAGCGACGCGCCCGTCGTGATTTCAGGCGCGACCTATTTCGTCGCGTCGTTCTTTATCGCGCTCGCGTTGCTCTACGCGCTGGTGGAGCGCCGGTCGTGGATGGTGACCGACGCTCCGGCAGCGAGCAGCGCTCATTGAAGCGTTGCGTAACGGCGCAGGTGATACGACGCGCCACCCAGCATCGCGCCAATGACCGTGAGGCGCTTGAAATAGTGGCCGACGATATATTCCTCGACCATCCCCATCGCGCCGTGGAGCTGAATGCCGTTTCCTCCAACGAACCGTCCCGCGCGGGCGACCAGTGCTTTGGCGGCGGAGGTCGCTCGCAGCACTTCCGCTTCGCTGCCCGCCTCAACGCAAGCCAGCGCGTGGAGGAGGATCGAGCGTGACAGCTCCATCTCGGACAGCATGTCCGCCAGCCGATGCTGGAGCACCTGGAAGGAGCTGAGCGTCGTTCCGTACGCGCGACGCACCTTGAGATAGTCGGCCGTCAGGCTGATCACCCCGTCCATGGCGCCCACCGCCTCGGCGCATGCGCCGAGGGTCGCGCGGACCGTTGCATGTTGAAGGCCGGCGAACGCAGCGCCTTCCTGGCCCAGCAGCGCTTCCCGGCCCACCACTACATCGTTCAGGCGGATATCCGAGGCGCTGCCGTCGTCCATCGTTCTGTATGTGCGCAGCTCGATGCCGGGGCACGTCCGCTCAATCAGGAAAAGACTGATCCCTTCGGCATCACGCGGATTGGCGGAAGTGCGCGCCGAGACGATGAGCTTGTCGCAATCTGCCGCCTGCACGACGTATGACTTCTCTCCCGCGATTACGTATCCGTCACCGTGCCGCGTCGCCTGCGTCCGTACATGCTGCACATCGCCGCGCGCATCGGGTTCTCCATGCGCAAAGCCGAAGAGCGCGCTGCCCGAGACCAGTGATGGCAAGTGTTCCTGACGCTGCTCCGCGTTGGCGCACCCATCGAGCGCGTAGGCGGCGAGGACGGCACTCGACAGGAACGGCTCCATCACAAGGAAGCGCCCGAACTGCTCCAGCAGGATCGTGAGCTCCACCTCCGAGGCGCCAATGCCTCCCACGTCTTCGGCGAAGGGCATCCCGAGCCAGCCGAGCCCGGCAAATGCCTGCCAGTGGCTACGGTCGAACTTCCCGGAGGCGACTCGCTTCTGGCGTTCCGCGAAGGAATAGCGGTCCTGGAGGTAGCGACGCACGCTGTCCTGCAGGGCCAATTGATCTGCCGTCAGTGAAAAATCCATCTCATTCTCCCAACCCAAGTCCCATGGCCGCGATGACGTTACGCTGGACCTCGCTGGTGCCGCCGGCGATCGTTCCCGAGCGTTGAAACAGATAGGCGGCGGCAACTTCCCGCGCGTACTGCCGGCTGAAGGGCTCATCGCCCGCAGGGGCACCCGTTCCTTCGCGGGCGATGGCTTCGAGGCCCGACTCTCCGAGCACGTCGAAGGCGAGCTCGCTGATGCGCTGGCGCAATTCGCTCGCGCGCAGCTTCAGGATCGACGCGAGCACCGACACGTTCGCCGTCTCCCGCGTCGTCTCGATGGCCCGCAGCTGCAGGAACTCCAGCGCGTCGAGCTCTATTTCGAGCTGCGCGACCTTCTCCTGATACGCAGGGTCTTCCGCTGCGGGATGGCCGTCGTGCTGCAGTCTCGCAAGCGTGATCTTCAGGCCACGAAGCTGCTGGCGTGCGGCCGGTAATCCCGCGATCGCGGTGCGCTCATTGCCGAGGACGAACCGCGCATAAATCCACCCTTTACCTTGCTCGCCCACGAGGTTCTCGCGGGGGACCCGTACGCCGTCCAGCACGACTTCGTTGATCCAGTGGCGGCCGTCGAGCGTCATGATGGGCCGCACGGCAATGCCGGAGCTGGCCATGTCGATGAGCAGGAAGGAGAGGCCCTGCTGGCGGCGATTGCCGGGAGTCTCTGCTCGCACGAGGGCGAACATCATGTTCGCGTTGTGCGCGTTCGTGGTCCAGATCTTGCGCCCGTTGACGAGGAAATGATCCCCGCCCGGTACTGCGCTCGTGCGGATCCGCATGAGATCCGATCCGGCGTCCGGCTCCGAAAACCCCTGACACCAGACATCATCGGCGTTGCGGATGCGCGCGAGATAACGGCGTTTCTGTTCCGGCGTTCCGAAGGAGTAAATGACGGGCCCAACGAAGTCCGCGCCGATGGCGTCCACGCCAGGACAGCTGCCCCCTATCAGTTCCTCGTCACGGATGTGTCGCCAGGTGGGCCGCCAGTTCGCGCCACCCCATTCGAGCGGCCAGTGAGGCACCGCCCAGCCTTTTTCATTCAGCGCCCGGGTCCAGCGTCGCAACTCCTCGCGCGTGTAGAGCCGCATCAGCGGGCCCGATGAATCGTGTGCGGGCAGCAGCTCAGCTCGCTTCGCCCGAATGAAATCTTTCACTTCCATGCGGAAGGCCACATCCCGCGCGTCGGGCCTGAAGTCCATGCGAGCTCCTCCTGCCAGCAGAATCCTGCGATCAAGATAGCCCGCGCGCTTCGGTCATTGAAGTTGAGATTGTGCGTACGCGAATGCCCGGAGACGTTTGACTCGACTTCGAGCCGTAGGCAGAGTGACGCGAAGAGTTTGACCGCAACTGTCGATCACACGAAGCCTCGGTAGAGCGCGTCATGTCACAAGGAGTGGCTATGCAGGGATCGCTCGCAACCTCGACGCGTGAAGCCGATTGCAGCGTCCCACTTGAGTACGAGTGGAGTGAACTCGCTGCGAGCACGCAGCGACGCATGGCGAGCGCGCTCGCGCAGCTCGATCTGACCGAGCTCGCCCGCAAGCGCGAGAGATCGGAGTCCCTTACGCTTGCTGTCGTGATCGAGACGCTGTCGGCCGCGAAAGTGCTCGCGGAGCTGCCTTGTTCATTCGACGCCTTTGAGCAGATCGGTATCCGCTGCGGCATAGCGCCCGCGCAGTGCAAGCTCACACGCAGATGGCTCGCGGATATTGAGCGGGCAGGCGGAATCCAGCGCAGGCCCGCCGTCTCGCAGATGATCTGCGACGCCGAATCGCTGGAGCGCCTCGCGCTTCGCGCGCCGGGCTCCCGGCCCGCGTTCTTCGATGAAATGGTGGCGGCGCTGGTCGATGTGCTCGCCGGCAGACGCCACATTCTTGAGCTGTCGTTCGCAGAGACACGCCCCGCGTGGGTTGCGCAGTATGTCTCGGGTTACCTTGCGAACGGCGCGCCCGCGAGTTGCCACGGAGTAGTGGCGGACATCGTTGCGGATCTCGCGTCGAAGAGCCCGGCCGCGCGTCCGTTGCGTATCCTGGAGGTTGGTGCGGGTTTCGGGCGCCTGACGCAGCGGGTGCTTGCGGCGCTCGAGGAGAGAGTCGCGGGGCTGCCGCTGCAGTATGCGTTCACGGACGTGTCTGCGTACTTCCTGAGGGGTGCACGCGAGCGATTCAAGGCCGACGGGATGGTGTTCGACCGCTTTGATATCAATTGCGATCCCCGCGCGCTCGGGATGGCGTCCGGCACTTTCGATGTGATCATCGCGTTCGAGGTGCTCCACTGCGCACGCAATATAGATCGCACGCTCGAAAACCTGCATTACCTGCTTCAGCCAGGCGGCGTCCTCGTCGCCGAAGAACTGGCTGCCAATAGCGCAGGTCACCTGGTGTTTCCGGCGATGATGCCCGGCTTCCTGGACTTCGAAGACGAGCGCCTCTCGCATTTCGGAACATTGCTTGCGCCGGATGAATGGCGTGAGCGGCTGCTGCGAAACGGATTCCGTGCCGTATCGATCGCGCCGGGCGAGGGTGCGCAGGCCGCGCGGCTCGGGGAAGCGGTGCTTGCCGCCGTGGCATAGAAGGGAGCGTTCGCATGTCTTGCATTCAGCCTGATGTCCTCATCGAAACCGAGCGCCTGATTCTTCGCCCGCTGCGGCTCGCGGATTTCGACGGATGGGCGGAGTTCATGGCCGACGAAGAAGCGATGCGCCACATCGGGGGCCCGCTTGAGCGAGCGGTCGCGTGGCGCGGCTTCATGTCGATGGCCGGTGCCTGGCACCTCAATGGCTTTGCGATGTTTTCCGTCGTTGAGCGCGCCAGTGGACGATGGGTAGGACGGCTGGGGCCGTGGGTGCCCGAAGGATGGCCCGGCACCGAAGTGGGCTGGGCCATCGTGCGTGACTGCTGGGGGCGGGGGTACGCGACGGAAGGTTCTGCCGCGGCGATCGATTGGGCATTCGCACATCTTGGCTGGACTGAAGTCATCCACATCATCGCGCCTGAAAATGCCGCCTCGCAGGCGGTGGCACACAGACTCGGTTCGCGGAATCGGGGACCGGGCCAGCTGCCCGCGGGGTACGGAAACGCCGCAGTCGATATTTGGGGACAAACGCGTTCGCAGTGGCGGGAGCGCAGGAGCGTCAGGTCATGAATGGTGAATACGAGCTTCCCTCTTCGTACGATCCCTGTGTTTCACTATTGATCGACAACTATGACTCCTTCACTTTCAATCTTTATCAGTACCTCGCCGAGGTAAACGGCATCGCGCCGATCGTCATTCGCAACGACGAAGGACCGTGGAGCGCGATGCGAGAGCTGCCGTACGACAATATCGTCATCTCGCCGGGGCCGGGCCGGCCGGAAGTGGCCCGGGATTTCGGCATTTGCCGCGACGCCATTCTTGAAGCGCAAGTGCCGCTCCTCGGGGTGTGCCTCGGTCACCAGGGCCTCTGCCATCTGTTCGGCGGCGAAGTCGACTACGCTCGCTCGGTGATGCATGGGCGCGGGAGCCGCATACACCATCAGGGTGTGGATCTCTTTGCCGGGATTCCGTCCCCCTTCACGGCCATTCGCTATCACTCGCTGCATGTGACTCGGCTTCCTGAAGAGCTGGAAGCCATCGCGTGGACTGACGATGGCATCCTCATGGCGGTTCGCCATCGGGAACGACCGATCTGGGGTGTGCAGTTTCACCCTGAGTCGATTTGCACGGAGCACGGCTACCGGCTGTTGCAAAACTTTCGGAGCATGACGAGAGCGCACGCGGCTCGCCATGGCATGCGTCGCGCGCTTTCGCGTCGGGCGGCGAGCGCCGGCACGGCGTCTTCCGGCGCCTTGCCGACCGAACCCCAGGCATCGGCGCAGCCTCCGAAGCTTCGGGTGATGCACCGACGCATACACATGAAGCTCGATGCCGAACAGGTTTTCATGAATCTGTTCGCGGAGTCCTGCCCGGGTTTCTGGCTCGACAGTGCCCTGGTTCGCAATTTCTCACGCTTCTCCTATATGGGCGACGCGAGTGGCCCGCACGCGGAGTTCGTCAGATACGAGCTGCGCACAGGAGCCGTTCAGGTCACTCGCAACGGCGAGACGCGCACCGTGGGAGAAAGCATCTTCGATTACCTCGGACGCATGCTGCGCGAGCGCCATGTGGGAACGGAAGGGTTGCCTTTCGACTTCAACGGCGGCTACGTCGGCTATCTAGGATACGAGCTGAAGGCCGAGTGCGGCGGCGATGATGTGTATCGATCGCCGATGGCGGACGCGGAGTTTCTGTTTGCCGATCGCCTGATCGCCTTCGATCACGAGGCCGACATCGCTTATCTCGTGTGCGTGGAAGAAGAGGATCACGGTGCGCGCGGCACTGCGTGGCTTGATGCCACCGAGGAGCGGTTGCACCGCCTGGAGCCGGCGCCGCCATGGAGCCGCACTCTGCGGCCGCGGCCCGTGCCGCAGACCATGCGCCATCCGCCGGAGCGCTACCTGGATCTCATCGAGCGATGCCAGCAGGAGATCCGGCGCGGCGAGACTTACGAGGTCTGCCTCACCAACGTGCTGCAGAACCACGTCGAGATCGACCCGCTTAACACCTACAGAGCGCTGCGCGCACGGAATCCGGCTCCGTACGCGACGTTCTTCAATTTTCCAGACGTCGCTGTGCTCAGTTCCTCGCCAGAGCGCTTCATTACGATAGATCCGTACGGCGTCATGGATTCAAAGCCCATTAAAGGGACCCGGCGGCGGGGCGCGACTGTCGCCGAAGACGAGCGGCTCTACGAGGATCTGCGCGGAAACGAGAAAGACCGCGCGGAGAACCTGATGATCGTGGACCTCGTCCGCAATGATTTTGGCCGCGTCTGCAACACGGCGAGCGTGCACGTCTCGAATATCTTCGCCGTGGAAAGTTACGCGACCGTGCATCAGCTCGTGAGCTCGATTCGCGGTCGCCTGCGTCACGGCGTTACGGCCGTCGAAGCGGTGCGCGCGGCGTTTCCGCCCGGCTCCATGACCGGAGCGCCCAAGAAACGCACCATGGAGATCATCGATCGTCTCGAGAGCGGCCCGCGCGGCGTGTACTCGGGTGCGGCGGGATTCTTCGGCCTGAATGGCAGTGCGGATCTGAGTGTCGTGATACGCACGATCATCGCGGCACAAGGCGTTGTGAGCATCGGCTGTGGCGGGGCGATCGTCAGTCTTTCGGACTCGCAGCAAGAGCTTGAGGAAGTGCTCCTCAAATCCCGCGCGCTGACCCAGGCGTTGTCCGAAACCGCGCTTACTGGAGTTGACGCTGCGGCGGTTGGCTAGAATGCAAAGGAGTGTTCTATGGATAGTCTTGGAGCGCTGCGTCTGCAGCTCAACACTCTCGATGGCGAGATCGTCCGCCTCCTCGGAGAGCGCTTTCGCGTTTGTCGGGAAGTGGGTAACTACAAGCGGCAGAACGGCATTCCGATGATGCAGTCGGCGCGCGTCGCCGAGGTGAAGGAACGCTGTGCGCGCCTTGCCGCCGATAACGATGTCGATCCGCAATTCGTGCGGCATCTGTTCGGCCTCATCATCGATGAGGCTTGCCGTCTGGAGGATGACATCATCGGCCATGCGGCGAGCGTCGCGCAGGGCGCTCCATGACTGACGGGCCTCCGTTCAGCCGGATCGTCATCGTGGGAGGCGGAAAGGTCGGACGGCTCTTCGCCCGCGAGCTTCAGTCGGCATCGGGCTGCGGGGGCGTCATCATCGACCCGGGCGCGGCAGTGGAAGCGTCCGGAGCATTCAGACTTCTAAGGCAGGATATCCGGGAGCTTACGTCGGATTCGAAGCGTGTTCTCGGGGATGCCGATGTCGTCATGCTCGCGGTGCCAGAGCGCATCGCCACCGAGGCGGTCGAAGTGCTCGCGGGGGTATTGAGGCCTGACGCGCTGTTGGTGGAAACCCTTTCAGTCAAAAGCCCCTTCGCCGCGAGCCTGAAAAAGGTGGCGGCGCCCTTCGAGATTCTCGGCGTGAATCCCATGTTTGCGCCGGATCTTGGAATACGCGGCAACGGTTTTGTAGTCGTGCCGTATGCGGCGGGCGCCCGAAGTGAGGCCTTCATCGGCTTTCTGACTTTTGCCGGTGCGAACATCGCGCGCATGACGAGCGAGGAACACGATCGGGTCAGTGCGGTAATGCAAGCCGGCACTCACGCGGCGTTACTCGCGTTTGGTATCGCACTCAGAGAGTGTCGCTACGACATCGCAGCGGTGGAATGCATCATGCCGCCTCCGCACCGACTTTTGATCGCGATGCTGGCGCGCCTGGTCCGGTCCAACCCTGAAATCAGCCGCGACGTCCAATGCGCCAATCCGTATGCCCGCGACGTGCGTGAGCAGCTCCGTGAGGCCCACGCCTCGCTGGAGAAAATTCTCGCGTCCGACGACACGCATGCATTTCAGGACCTATACGCAAGCCTTGGCGGGCTGATGCCGGAGGCGGGCTCCGCTTATGCGCAGCTCTGCGCGCGGCTGTTCATGTCGCTGAAAAAAGAGTAGTCGCGTCCGAAGCGCGCTTGCAGCGTGCAAACGTGCAAGTAATTGATGACAGGCGCTCTTGCCTGAGCGCGTCGGCATCCCGCACGTCATCGGCTGTGCGCGGAGGGCATGAGTTGTGGCGTTCACGTTCATTCACCTCTTTGCGATCCCGGCTTGCGAGTAGTTCGCGGGGTGAATCGATGCGACGATCAGTAGGCAAAATGCGTTGCGGGGGAGACACGGAACATGGACGGACTACGGGAGCGCGTCGAGGCGTTGTCGCCGCTGCAGCTTGAGACTCTGGCGGCTGGGTTGTTGAAGAAGGTCCGATCGGACAGCAGTGGAAGCATCGTGCCGAGGCCGCCGGGACTTGCGGGATCACCGACGTCTTTCGCACAGGAGCGGTTGTGGTTCCTGGAGCAGCTTCACGGCGCAGGCGCCGCGTACAACTGGCCGTTAGCCTTCCGCTTGCATGGCAAGCTGAATGTTGGTGCGATGGCCCGCGCGTTCACCGAGCTCGCGCGGCGCCACGAGGTCTTTCGAACATGCTTCGAGCTGAAGGACGGACAGCCCGTTCAGTGCGTGCAGCCGCCCGCTCCGGTCACCATCGATGTGGAGGATCTGACGAGCTGGACGCCCGCGCAGATTGAACAAGAGCTGCAGCCGCTCGTGCAGCGGAAGGCACTTGAGAGATTCGATATCAGCCGCGATCGGCTGTTGCGGGTGACGTTGCTGCAGCTCGCGGCGGATGACCACGTTCTGCTCGTGATGATGCATCACATCATCGCGGATGGCTGGTCGCTGGGGATCCAGATCCGGGAGCTGAACGCGCTCTACACAGCGTATGCAGAGGGCCGTCCCTCGCCCTTGCCCGAGCCAAAATTGCAGTACGCGGACTACGCGGCGTGGCAACGCCAGTCACTGCAAGGCGAGACGTTGCAGAGTCATCTTCTCTACTGGAGGGAGCGTCTTCGGGACATTCCTGCAAGCCTTTCGTTGCCTACCGATCGGTCACGCGCCGCGACGCCGAGTTTCAAGGGCGCGCTCCATCCGTTCGAGCTCGGTGCACAACTCTCGGCGAAGCTCAACGAGCTTGCGCGACGCGAAGGCGCGACGCTCTATATGGTGCTGTTGGCGGCGTTGCAGGTTCTGCTCGGGCGATGGACTGGTCAGCGCAACGTGGTTGTCGGCTCGCCCACCGCAGGGCGCACGCACCGGGATACCGAAGGGCTGATGGGCTTCTTCCTGAATACCCTGGTGATGCGGGCGGATTTGTCCGGCCATCTCTCGTTTCGCAGTCTCTTGCGGCAGGTGAGGCAGCATGCGCTCGAGGCGTACGCGCACCAGGACCTGCCGTTCGAGAGGCTCGTGGCGGAGTTGCAGCCGGATCGCGACCTGTCGCGCCAGGCGCTGTTTCAGGTCTGGTTCGCCCTGCAAAGTCATTCCGTTGAGCCTCTGAACCTGCCGGGACTCACAGTCGGGCAGAAGCTCGATCTCAGGGTCGTCTCCAAGTTCGATCTGTCGCTCTTCGTCCGCGAGGACTCGGCGCTGCATGCGGGGTTCGAGTACGCGACCGATCTGTTCGACGCCGGAACGATTGCACATTTTGCAGCGAGCTACTCCAGTCTCCTTGAAGCGATCGCCGAAGACGCCGATCGCTCTGTGTGGGATCTGCCGCTGGTGAGTGAGGCGGAGCGCGAAGAGCAGCTGGTGGCATGGAATGCGACGTCGCACGCGTACGCGTCCGATCGCTGCATCCACGAGCTATTCGAGGAGCAGGCGTGCGCGCATGCGGATGCGGTGGCGGTGGTGAGCGGGGGACAGACTCTCACCTATGGGCAGCTGAGCGAGCAGAGCAATCGCCTTGCGCATCACCTTTGCACACGCGGCGTAGGTCCCGAGCAGGTGGTGGGCGTGTGCATGGAACGCACGGCGCAGATGGTGGTGGCGCTGCTGGGGATACTGAAGGCGGGAGCTGCGTATCTGCCGCTGGATCCGCAGTACCCCGGCGCAAGGCTGCGCCTGATGCTGGAGGATGCCGGCGCACGGGTGCTGCTGAGGCAATCGGATGCGGCAGAAGATCTGCCGGGGTTCACCGGCGAGGTCATTGAGTGGGGAGCGCTTCCGGAGGAGGAAATGCAGTCCCTCCTCGGACGCTGCCCGAACAGCGTGCCCGAAAGTGAAGTGAGCGCGCAGAACCTGGCGTACGTGATTTACACCTCAGGGTCGACCGGTACGCCCAAGGGCGTGGCGCTCGCGCATGGCAGTGTCGGGAATTATCTGGCGTGGGCGAGCCGGCACTATCAGGTGGGCGAGCGAGGCGGAGCGCCGGTCAACACGCGTCTGAGCTTTGATGCGGTGGTGACGAGCTTGTGGTTGCCGCTCATCCGCGGGGCAACGGTGCAGCTTCTGAATGAAGGTCCGCTGGAGCTTTCGCAACTGGCACAGGTGCTCAGCAGTGAAGAGCGGCCGTTCGCGCTGGTGAAGCTGACGCCGGCACAGCTGGCGCAGCTGCAGTGGTTTGTGAGCAGCGGAGGGCTTCGGGCCCACGGTGCGGGCGCCTTCGTCATAGGAGGTGAGGCGCTCAAAGGGCAGCAGGTGCAGTTCTGGCGCAAGCACGCGCCGGGTGTGCGGCTCATCAACGAATACGGGCCGACGGAAACGGTGGTCGGCTGTGTGGTGCACGAGGTGACTGCACAGACGGCGCGTTACGCCGATGTTCCCATCGGCCGTCCGATCTGGAACACGCAGGTGTATGTGCTGGATGAGACGCTGGAGGTGGTGCCGGCCGGAGTGATTGGAGAGCTATACGTCGGAGGAGTGGGTGTGGCGCGGGGCTACCTGCACCGTGCAGGCCTGACAGCGGAGCGTTTTATCGCGAACCCGTATGGCGGGGCGGGCACGCGGCTGTATCGCACGGGAGACCGGGTGCGGTACCGGGCCGATGGTGAGCTTGAGTATGTGGGGCGTGCGGATCATCAGCTGAAGATCCGCGGCTACCGGATCGAGCCGGGGGAAGTGGAAGCGGCGCTGCTGAGGTGCGCGGGAGTCAGTCAGGCGGTGGTGGTGGCACCTGAGGAGGCGCAGTCCTCAGAGCGTCGGCTGGTGGGTTACGTAAGCGGGCAGGGGCTTGAGGTGAAGGCGCTGCGCGAGCAGCTGCAGAAGAGCCTGCCGGAGTACATGGTGCCTTCGGCCCTTGTGGTGCTGGAGAGTCTGCCGTTAACGCCGAACGGCAAGGTGGACCGGCAGGCGTTGCCGGCTCCGGATGTGAGTGCGCAGCTTCAGCAGCAGTATCAGGGGCCGCGCACCCCCACGGAGGAAGTGCTCGCGCAGATCTGGGCGGAAGTGCTGAAGCTCGATCAGGTGGGCGTGGAGGATGACTTCTTCGAGCTCGGCGGCCACTCGCTCATGGCCACGCGGGTGATCGCGCGGGTGCGCGAGAGTTTTGGGGTGGAGCTGCCGCTGCGTACGTTGTTCGAAGGATCGGTGACGGTGCGGCGCCTGAGTGCGCAGATCGAGCAGATGCGGCGCGAGGAAGCCGGGCTTGCATTGCCGGAGCTGAAGCGCCGCACGGATACCGGCGAGGCATTACCGCTGTCCTTTGCCCAGGAGCGGCTGTGGTTCCTGGAACAGCTGCAGGTGACGGGTGCTGCGTACAACATGCCGGTGGCGCTGCGTCTTGAAGGGGCCGTGAATGCGGGTGCACTGACCGGTGCGTTCACGGAGCTGGTGCGCCGGCACGAAGGGCTGCGCACGCGCTTTGAGCTGCGCGACGGCCAGCCGGTGCAGTGTGTTGATGCGCCGGGAGTGTTTGGGATCGAGGCGGAGGATCTCAGTCACTGGAGCGTGCAGCAAAGACAGCAGCAGCTGCAGCGGGTGGTGCAGGAGAAGGCGCTTGAGAAGTTTGATCTGAGCCGGGACCGGCTGCTGCGGGTGAGTCTGCTGAAGCTGTCGGAGCAGGAGCATGTGCTGCTGGTGACGATGCATCACATCATCTCCGATGGCTGGTCGCTGGGGATCCTGATCCGGGAGCTGAACGCGCTGTACGCCGCGTACGCCGAAGGCCGTCCTTCACCGTTGCCCGAGCCCACCCTGCAGTACGCCGACTATGCGTTGTGGCAGCGGCAGTGGCTGCAGGGGGAGGTGCTGGACCGGCAGCTTGCCTACTGGAAGGAGCAGTTGCGCGACATCCCCGCGGCACTGGAGTTGCCGACGGACCGGCCGCGGCCGGCAGTCCCGAGCTTCAGGGGCGCGCTGTATCGATTCGATTTTCCTTCGCAGCTTCTTGCACCACTTCAGCGACTTGCGCGCAAGGAAGGCGCATCGCTCTATATGGTGTTGCTCGCCGCATTCCAGGTGCTTCTCGCCCGCTGGTGCGGACAGCGCGACATTCTCGTAGGTTCACCCATCGCCGGCCGCACGCACGAGCAAGCCGAAGCGTTGTTCGGACTCTTCCTGAACACGCTCGTGATGCGTGCCGATGTTTCTGACAATCCCGGTTTCCGCACGCTCCTGCGCCGGGTGAAGCAGCGGGCCCTGCAGGCGTACGCGCACCAGGACCTGCCGTTCGAGAAGCTCGTCGCAGAGTTACAGCCCAATCGCGATCTGTCTCGCCAGGCGCTTTTCCAAGTCATGTTCGTTATGCAGAACATGCCGCTGGAAATACCTCGGTTGGCCGGTCTGCGTTGTCGGCCTGCGGGCCTTGAGCAGGTGACTTCCAAGTTTGACCTGACCCTGAACCTCTTCGAGGCGCCTCACTTGCGAGGCACGGTGGAATACACAACGGATCTGTTCGACGCCACGACCATCAGACGTCTGATGGGCAGCTATACGAAGCTGCTTCAGGAGATCGCCGAAGACGCCGATCGCTCTGTGTGGGATCTGCCGCTGGTGAGTGAGGCGGAGCGCGAAGAGCAGCTGGTGGCATGGAATGCGACGTCGCACGCGTACGCGTCCGATCGCTGCATCCACGAGCTGTTCGAGGAGCAGGCGTGCGCGCATGCGGATGCGGTGGCGGTGGTGAGCGGGGGACAGACTCTCACCTATGGGCAGCTGAGCGAGCAGAGCAATCGCCTTGCGCATCACCTTTGCACACGCGGCGTAGGTCCCGAGCAGGTGGTGGGCGTGTGCATGGAACGCACGGCGCAGATGGTGGTGGCGCTGCTGGGGATACTGAAGGCGGGAGCTGCGTATCTGCCGCTGGATCCGCAGTACCCCGGCGCAAGGCTGCGCCTGATGCTGGAGGATGCCGGCGCACGGGTGCTGCTGAGGCAATCGGATGCGGCAGAAGATCTGCCGGGGTTCACCGGCGAGGTCATTGAGTGGGGAGCGCTTCCGGAGGAGGAAATGCAGTCCCTCCTCGGACGCTGCCCGAACAGCGTGCCGGAAAGTAAAGTGGGCGCGCAGAACCTGGCGTACGTCATCTACACCTCAGGGTCGACCGGCACGCCCAAGGCAGTCGCTGTGACCCATCGGTCTTTGTGCAATCACATGCAGTGGATTCTCGAACGTTTCCCTCTGCGGGGCACGGACGCGATCCTGCAAAAAACCTCGCTAAGCTTTGATGCCAGCGTCTGGGAGCTATTCGCACCGCTTCTTTCCGGGGCACGTCTCGTTCTTGCGAAGCTCGACGGTCATCGTGATCCGGCATATCTGTGGCGAGTCGTCCGCGAGCAGGCAATCACGACATTGCAGCTTGTTCCGCCGATGCTAAGTGCGTTCCTGGATCAGCAGGACACGAATGCGCCACATCACCTGCGACGTGTGTTTAGCGGTGGCGAAGCGCTTAGCAGCGCCCTGCACGAACGTTTCCTGCAGAAGCTTCCATCCGCCACGCTACACAACCTTTATGGCCCGACGGAGACCTGCATCCAATCGGTTGTCTATTCCTGCGAGGATTCAAGCAACGGCGGTGAGGTGGTGCCGATCGGTCGTCCCATCTGGAACACGCAGGTGTATGTGCTGGATGAGACGCTGGAGGTGGTGCCGGCCGGAGTGATTGGAGAGCTATACGTCGGAGGAGTGGGTGTGGCGCGGGGCTACCTGCACCGTGCAGGCCTGACAGCGGAGCGTTTTATCGCGAACCCGTATGGCGGGGCGGGCACGCGGCTGTATCGCACGGGAGACCGGGTGCGGTACCGGGCTGATGGTGAGCTTGAGTATGTGGGGCGTGCGGATCATCAGCTGAAGATCCGCGGCTACCGGATCGAGCCGGGGGAAGTGGAAGCGGCGCTGCTGAGGTGCGCGGGAGTCAGTCAGGCGGTGGTGGTGGCACCTGAGGAGGCGCAGTCCTCAGAGCGTCGGCTGGTGGGTTACGTAAGCGGGCAGGGGCTTGAGGTGAAGGCGCTGCGCGAGCAGCTGCAGAAGAGCCTGCCGGAGTACATGGTGCCTTCGGCCCTTGTGGTGCTGGAGAGTCTGCCGTTAACGCCGAACGGCAAGGTGGACCGGCAGGCGTTGCCGGCTCCGGATGTGAGTGCGCAGCTTCAGCAGCAGTATCAGGGGCCGCGCACCCCCACGGAGGAAGTGCTCGCGCAGATCTGGGCGGAAGTGCTGAAGCTCGATCAGGTGGGCGTGGAGGATGACTTCTTCGAGCTCGGCGGCCACTCGCTCATGGCCACGCGGGTGATCGCGCGGGTGCGCGAGAGTTTTGGGGTGGAGCTGCCGCTGCGTACGTTGTTCGAAGGATCGGTGACGGTGCGGCGCCTGAGTGCGCAGATCGAGCAGATGCGGCGCGAGGAAGCCGGGCTTGCATTGCCGGAGCTGAAGCGCCGCACGGATACCGGCGAGGCATTACCGCTGTCCTTTGCCCAGGAGCGGCTGTGGTTCCTGGAACAGCTGCAGGTGACGGGTGCTGCGTACAACATGCCGGTGGCGCTGCGTCTTGAAGGGGCCGTGAATGCGGGTGCACTGACCGGTGCGTTCACGGAGCTGGTGCGCCGGCACGAAGGGCTGCGCACGCGCTTTGAGCTGCGCGACGGCCAGCCGGTGCAGTGTGTTGATGCGCCGGGAGTGTTTGGGATCGAGGCGGAGGATCTCAGTCACTGGAGCGTGCAGCAAAGACAGCAGCAGCTGCAGCGGGTGGTGCAGGAGAAGGCGCTTGAGAAGTTTGATCTGAGCCGGGACCGGCTGCTGCGGGTGAGTCTGCTGAAGCTGTCGGAGCAGGAGCATGTGCTGCTGGTGACGATGCATCACATCATCTCCGATGGCTGGTCGCTGGGGATCCTGATCCGGGAGCTGAACGCGCTGTACGCCGCGTACGCCGAAGGCCGTCCTTCACCGTTGCCCGAGCCCACCCTGCAGTACGCCGACTATGCGTTGTGGCAGCGGCAGTGGCTGCAGGGGGAGGTGCTGGACCGGCAGCTTGCCTACTGGAAGGAGCAGTTGCGCGACATCCCCGCGGCACTGGAGTTGCCGACGGACCGGCCGCGGCCGGCAGTCCCGAGCTTCAGGGGCGGGCAGCTCACGTTTGCGTTCCCGGAGGACGTCATCCGGTCGCTGAACGAGCTGGCCCGGCGCGAAGGGGCCACTCTTTATATGGTGCTGCTGTCGGCACTCTGTGTACTCCTGGGAAGATGGAGCGGACAGAAGGACGTCGTCGTCGGATCGCCAATTGCGGGTCGCACGCATCGCCGCTCGGAGGAACTGGTCGGCTTCTTCCTGAACACCCTCGTGATGCGCGGAATTTTGTCCGGATCACCTTCCTTCCGGGGACTGCTGCAGCGAGTGAAGGAGCAGGCGCTGCAGGCTTACGTGCACCAGGATTTGCCGTTCGAAAAACTCGTGGCGGAGCTGCAGCCGGATCGGGACATGTCCCGCCAGGCGCTGTTCCAGATCATGTTCGTTATGCAGAACATGCCCTCTGAGATACCGTGCTTTGCAGGAGCTCGGTCGAAGCCACTGGGCTTCGATCAGATGACCTCGAAGTTCGACCTGACGCTCAACGTCATCGAGAGCCCGGTGCTGCGCGGTACGCTGGAGTACGCGACGGATCTCTTCGATGCTTCGAGCATAGATCGGATGATCGGAAGCTATCTGCGTTTGCTGAAGGACGTCGCGCAGAACGCCGATCGCTCTGTGTGGGATTTGCCGCTGGTGAGTGAGGCGGAGCGCGAAGAGCAGCTGGTGACATGGAATGCGACGTCGCACGCGTACGCGTCCGATCGCTGCATCCACGAGCTGTTCGAGGAGCAGGCGCGCGCGCATGCGGATGCGGTGGCGGTGGTGAGCGGGGAACAGACCCTCACCTATGGGCAGCTGAGCGAGCAGAGCAATCGCCTTGCGCATCACCTTTGCACACGCGGCGTAGGTCCCGAGCAGGTGGTGGGCGTGTGCATGGAACGCACGGCGCAGATGGTGGTGGCGCTGCTGGGGATACTGAAGGCGGGAGCTGCGTATCTGCCGCTGGATCCGCAGTATCCCGGCGCAAGGCTGCGCCTGATGCTGGAGGATGCCGGCGCGCGGGTGCTGCTGAGGCAATCGGATGCGGCAGAGGAACTGCCCGGCTTTGCCGGCGAGGTCATCGAGTGGGGAGCGCTTTCGGCGGAGGAGGTTCACGCGGTTCTGAGCGGCTGCCCGGACAGCGTGCCGCAAAGTGAAGTGGGCGCGCAGAACCTGGCGTACGTGATTTACACCTCAGGATCGACGGGACAGGTGAAGGCGGTAGCGGCCACCCACCGCTCGGTGAGCCATCGGCTCACGGCACAGCAGGGGATTGCGGCGTACGGAGCCGGAGAGATCTGCTGCCAGAAGACCTCGATCAGTTTTGTGGACTCGGTGCTGGAGATCTTCGGGCCGCTGCTGAGTGCGGCGCGGCTGGTGATGGCGGGAAGCTGGGTGTCGCGCTCGGCGCAGGAGCTGGCGCGATTGATTGCACAGGAGCAGGTGAGCCGTCTGGTGACGGTGCCGTCACTTGCGCGGGCGCTGCTGGAGAGTGAGCGGGCGCAGGAGGAGCTGAAGAGTCTGAAGAGCTGGACACTCAGCGGAGAGCGCCTGACGGCGGATCTGCTGGGTGAGCTGAAGCGGCGTTTGCCCGGCTGTCAGTTCATCAATCTGTATGGCTCCTCGGAAGTGGCAGCCGATGCCACCTGCTACCGCAGTGAGCCGCAGGTGCAGGAAGAGGTAGTGCCGATCGGTCGTCCGATCTGGAACACGCAGGTGTATGTGCTGGATGAGACGCTGGAGGTGGTGCCGGCCGGAGTGATTGGAGAGCTATACGTCGGAGGAGTGGGTGTGGCGCGGGGCTATCTGCACCGCGCAGGTCTGACGGCGGAGCGTTTTATCGCGAACCCGTATGGCGGGGCGGGCACGCGGCTGTATCGCACGGGAGACCGGGTGCGGTACCGGGCCGATGGTGAGCTTGAGTATGTGGGGCGTGCGGATCATCAGCTGAAGATCCGCGGCTACCGGATCGAGCCGGGGGAAGTGGAAGCGGCGCTGCTGAGGTGCGCGGGAGTCAGTCAGGCGGTGGTGGTGGCACCTGAGGAGGCGCAGTCCTCAGAGCGTCGGCTGGTGGGTTACGTAAGCGGGCAGGGGCTTGAGGTGAAGGCGCTGCGCGAGCAGCTGCAGAAGAGCCTGCCGGAGTACATGGTGCCTTCGGCCCTTGTGGTGCTGGAGAGTCTGCCGTTAACGCCGAACGGCAAGGTGGACCGGCAGGCGTTGCCGGCTCCGGATGTGAGTGCGCAGCTTCAGCAGCAGTATCAGGGGCCGCGCACCCCCACGGAGGAAGTGCTCGCGCAGATCTGGGCGGAAGTGCTGAAGCTCGATCAGGTGGGCGTGGAGGATGACTTCTTCGAGCTCGGCGGCCACTCGCTCATGGCCACGCGGGTGATCGCGCGGGTGCGCGAGAGTTTTGGGGTGGAGCTGCCGCTGCGTACGTTGTTCGAAGGATCGGTGACGGTGCGGCGCCTGAGTGCGCAGATCGAGCAGATGCGGCGCGAGGAAGCCGGGCTTGCATTGCCGGAGCTGAAGCGCCGCACGGATACCGGCGAGGCATTACCGCTGTCCTTTGCCCAGGAGCGGCTGTGGTTCCTGGAACAGCTGCAGGTGACGGGTGCTGCGTACAACATGCCGGTGGCGCTGCGTCTTGAAGGGGCCGTGAATGCGGGTGCACTGACCGGTGCGTTCACGGAGCTGGTGCGCCGGCACGAAGGGCTGCGCACGCGCTTTGAGCTGCGCGACGGCCAGCCGGTGCAGTGTGTTGATGCGCCGGGAGTGTTTGGGATCGAGGCGGAGGATCTCAGTCACTGGAGCGTGCAGCAAAGACAGCAGCAGCTGCAGCGGGTGGTGCAGGAGAAGGCGCTTGAGAAGTTTGATCTGAGCCGGGACCGGCTGCTGCGGGTGAGTCTGCTGAAGCTGTCGGAGCAGGAGCATGTGCTGCTGGTGACGATGCATCACATCATCTCCGATGGCTGGTCGCTGGGGATCCTGATCCGGGAGCTGAACGCGCTGTACGCCGCGTACGCCGAAGGCCGTCCTTCACCGTTGCCCGAGCCCACCCTGCAGTACGCCGACTATGCGTTGTGGCAGCGGCAGTGGCTGCAGGGGGAGGTGCTGGACCGGCAGCTTGCCTACTGGAAGGAGCAGTTGCGCGACATCCCCGCGGCACTGGAGTTGCCGACGGACCGGCCGCGGCCGGCAGTCCCGAGCTTCAGGGGCGGGCAGCTCACGTTTGCGTTCCCGGAGGACGTCATCCGGTCGCTGAACGAGCTGGCCCGGCGCGAAGGGGCCACTCTTTATATGGTGCTGCTGTCGGCACTCTGTGTACTCCTGGGAAGATGGAGCGGACAGAAGGACGTCGTCGTCGGATCGCCCGTAGCCGGGCGTACACACCGGTACACCGAAGGCCTCGTGGGCTTCTTCCTCAATACGCTGGTCATGCGCGGCGATCTCGACCGCGAGCCGAGCTTCCGCGACCTGCTACGTCATATGAAAGAGCAAGCGCTGCAGGCTTACGTGCATCAGGACCTGCCGTTCGAGAAACTCGTGGCGGAGCTGCAGCCGGATCGGGACATGTCCCGCCAGGCGCTGTTTCAGGTCATGTTCGTCATGCAGAACATGCCCTTTGAAAAACTGCAGCTCACCGACACTAAAATGCGCGGCCTCATGGATGTCTACCGCACATCCAAGTTCGATCTCACGCTCTACGTGTATGGCGGAGTCGCGGGATACGCCTATGAAGATGAGGTCGAGAAGCTCTATGGCGCACTCGAATATTCGAGTGATCTGTTTGACGCCGGCACCATTGCGCGCCTGATCCGCGGCTATACGACGCTGCTTGAGGAGATTGCCGAAGACGCCGATCGCTCTGTGTGGGATTTGCCGCTGGTGAGTGAGGCGGAGCGCGAAGAGCAGCTGGTGACATGGAATGCGACGTCGCACGCGTACGCGTCCGATCGCTGCATCCACGAGCTGTTCGAGGAGCAGGCGCGCGCGCATGCGGATGCGGTGGCGGTGGTGAGCGGGGAACAGACCCTCACCTATGGGCAGCTGAGCGAGCAGAGCAATCGCCTTGCGCATCACCTTTGCACACGCGGCGTAGGTCCCGAGCAGGTGGTGGGCGTGTGCATGGAACGCACGGCGCAGATGGTGGTGGCGCTGCTGGGGATACTGAAGGCGGGAGCTGCGTATCTGCCGCTGGATCCGCAGTATCCCGGCGCAAGGCTGCGCCTGATGCTGGAGGATGCCGGCGCGCGGGTGCTGCTGAGGCAATCGGATGCGGCAGAGGAACTGCCCGGCTTTGCCGGCGAGGTCATCGAGTGGGGAGCGCTTTCGGCGGAGGAGGTTCACGCGGTTCTGAGCGGCTGCCCGGACAGCGTGCCGCAAAGTGAAGTGGGCGCGCAGAACCTGGCGTACGTGATTTACACCTCAGGATCGACGGGACAGGTGAAGGCGGTAGCGGCCACCCACCGCTCGGTGAGCCATCGGCTCACGGCACAGCAGGGGATTGCGGCGTACGGAGCCGGAGAGATCTGCTGCCAGAAGACCTCGATCAGTTTTGTGGACTCGGTGCTGGAGATCTTCGGGCCGCTGCTGAGTGCGGCGCGGCTGGTGATGGCGGGAAGCTGGGTGTCGCGCTCGGCGCAGGAGCTGGCGCGATTGATTGCACAGGAGCAGGTGAGCCGTCTGGTGACGGTGCCGTCACTTGCGCGGGCGCTGCTGGAGAGTGAGCGGGCGCAGGAGGAGCTGAAGAGTCTGAAGAGCTGGACACTCAGCGGAGAGCGCCTGACGGCGGATCTGCTGGGTGAGCTGAAGCGGCGTTTGCCCGGCTGTCAGTTCATCAATCTGTATGGCTCCTCGGAAGTGGCAGCCGATGCCACCTGCTACCGCAGTGAGCCGCAGGTGCAGGAAGAGGTAGTGCCGATCGGTCGTCCGATCTGGAACACGCAGGTGTATGTGCTGGATGAGACGCTGGAGGTGGTGCCGGCCGGAGTGATTGGAGAGCTATACGTCGGAGGAGTGGGTGTGGCGCGGGGCTATCTGCACCGCGCAGGTCTGACGGCGGAGCGTTTTATCGCGAACCCGTATGGCGGGGCGGGCACGCGGCTGTATCGCACGGGAGACCGGGTGCGGTACCGGGCCGATGGTGAGCTTGAGTATGTGGGGCGTGCGGATCATCAGCTGAAGATCCGCGGCTACCGGATCGAGCCGGGGGAAGTGGAAGCGGCGCTGCTGAGGTGCGCGGGAGTCAGTCAGGCGGTGGTGGTGGCACCTGAGGAGGCGCAGTCCTCAGAGCGTCGGCTGGTGGGTTACGTAAGCGGGCAGGGGCTTGAGGTGAAGGCGCTGCGCGAGCAGCTGCAGAAGAGCCTGCCGGAGTACATGGTGCCTTCGGCCCTTGTGGTGCTGGAGAGTCTGCCGTTAACGCCGAACGGCAAGGTGGACCGGCAGGCGTTGCCGGCTCCGGATGTGAGTGCGCAGCTTCAGCAGCAGTATCAGGGGCCGCGCACCCCCACGGAGGAAGTGCTCGCGCAGATCTGGGCGGAAGTGCTGAAGCTCGATCAGGTGGGCGTGGAGGATGACTTCTTCGAGCTCGGCGGCCACTCGCTCATGGCCACGCGGGTGATCGCGCGGGTGCGCGAGAGTTTTGGGGTGGAGCTGCCGCTGCGTACGTTGTTCGAAGGATCGGTGACGGTGCGGCGCCTGAGTGCGCAGATCGAGCAGATGCGGCGCGAGGAAGCCGGGCTTGCATTGCCGGAGCTGAAGCGCCGCACGGATACCGGCGAGGCATTACCGCTGTCCTTTGCCCAGGAGCGGCTGTGGTTCCTGGAACAGCTGCAGGACACGGGATCCGCTTATCACGAGGTGACGGCGTTGCGCCTAGAAGGCGCACTGAACATCACCGCAGTGGAGCGCGCCTTCGCAGAACTGGTGCGACGTCACGAGACGCTGCGCACGCGAATAGAAACCAATGCGGATGGACAGGGTTTCCAGCGCATCACTCCCTCCGCTGCATGTCTCGTGGAGCACGAAGACCTAAGCGGCTGGACGACGCAGCAGCGAGAGAAAGATCTGCAGGCATTCGTGCAGCAGCGCGCGCTGCGTCCCTTCGATCTTGCCCGCGATCCACTGCTCAGAGTCGTGCTTGTGAAGTTGGGCGCGGAGGAGCATGTGTTGCTCATCACGGCACACCATATTATCTCTGACGTGTGGTCGCTCTTCGGTGTCCTGCGCTACGAGCTGACGCAATTGTATGCCGCGTTTTCGGCCGGCCGCCCCTCGCCCTTACCCGAGCCCACCCTGCAGTACGCCGACTATGCGTTGTGGCAGCGGCAGTGGCTGCAGGGCGAGGTGCTGGACCGGCAGCTTGCCTACTGGAAGGAGCAGTTGCGCGACATCCCCGCGGCACTGGAGTTGCCGACCGATCGGCCGCGCCCGGCGCTCCCCAGCTTCGGTGGGGCCGGACATCATTTCGAGATCCCGGAATCCCTCGCAACCAGGCTCCACGCCCTCGGTCGCTCCGAAGGAGCAACGCCCTACATGGTATTGCTGGCCGCACTCTTCATCGTGCTGAGCCGCTGGAGTGGACAGCGGGATATCCTGGTCGGCTCTCCCATTGCCGGGCGTACGCAGCGCCAGACCGAGACGATGATCGGCTTCTTCATCAACATGCTGATGATGCGGGGAGACCTGAAGGGAGATCCCACTTTCCGGGAGCTCTTGCAGCGGGTGAAGGAGCACGCCCTGGGCGCTTACGCGCACCAGGATCTGCCTTTCGAGAAGCTTGTCGCGGAGCTGCGTCCGGAGCGCGCGCTGTCGCACCAGCCGCTGTTCCAGATCGTCTTCTCCATGCAGAACATGCCGATGGAGAAGCTGGAGTTTTCGGACATCTCGCTGAGTCCCATGGGTCTTGAGCACGCGACGACTAAGTTCGACCTGCTGTTTCGGTTCTTTGAGACGGGCGGCGGCATACGCGGTCTTGCCGAATATGCGACCGACTTGTTCGATCGGTCCACGATCGAGCGGCTCGCCCGCAGTTACATGCAGGTGCTCGAAGGAGTAGTGCAGGATGCTGATCGCCGCGTCTGGGAGTTGTCCCTGCTCTCCGAGGTGGAGCGTCAGGAGCAGCTTGTGGCCTGGAATTCCACGGAGCAGCCGCATTCGCAGACACGCTGCATTCATCATCTCTTCGCGGAGCAAGCGCGCCAGCGACCGCACGCATTGGCGGTGCTCAGTCCCAATGTGAAGCTGACGTATCGAGAGCTGGAAGCGCTCAGCAATCGGCTGGCGCACTATCTCCGGTCACTTGGTGTGGGGCGCGAGCACGTGGTGGCTCTGTGCGGCGAACGATCGGCGCAGATGGTCGCTGCCGTGCTGGGAGTGCTCAAAGCAGGCGCAGCGTACTTGCCTCTCGATCCAGAGTATCCCCCCGAACGTCTGCAGCTGATGCTCGCGGACGCGCGTGTGAGCGTGCTTATTAGGCAGCAGGGACTGGCAGTTCATCTTTCCAGCTGTGCTGCCAAGGTTGTTGAATGGGGCACGCTGGACAACAGCCAGATCGAGACCCTGCTTGCTGGTTTTCCCGACACACCGCCCGACAGTGGCGTGGGCCCGCAGAACCTCGCGTATGTCATCTACACGTCCGGTTCTTCCGGGACACCGAAGGCCGTGCTGGTGCCGCATGCCGGGTTGTGCAACCTGGGCGAAGCGCTTCGGGAGGGATTCGGCATCGGTCCGGATAGTCGCGTGCTGCAGTTTGCGTCGATGTCTTTCGACGCGTCGGTCTCCGAGCTCACCGAGACGTTCGCCGCCGGCGCCACGCTGTGCATGCTCGGGGCGACCTCCTCTCGTTACGTCGATATCGCCCACGCAATGAAGGAAATGGAGATCACCGTCGCGACGATCTCGCCGTCGGCGGCCGCACAACTTTCGGACCAGCACTTTCCGGCGCTCAAGACGCTCGCGATGGCGGGCGAAACCTGTCCGGCTGAAACCGCGTCGAAATGGCTCGATTCGTGCCGGGTGATCAATGCGTACGGGCCCAGTGAGATCACCGTGTGCGCAACGCTCGGCGACTACGTTGGTGGCCCGACTGTGCCGATCGGTCGTCCAATCCGGAACACGCAGGTGTATGTGCTGGATGAGACGCTGGAGGTGGTGCCGGCCGGAGTGATTGGAGAGCTATACGTCGGAGGAGTGGGTGTGGCGCGGGGCTACCTGCACCGTGCAGGCCTGACAGCGGAGCGTTTTATCGCGAACCCGTATGGCGGGGCGGGCACGCGGCTGTATCGCACGGGAGACCGGGTGCGGTACCGGGCCGATGGTGAGCTTGAGTATGTGGGGCGTGCGGATCATCAGCTGAAGATCCGCGGCTACCGGATCGAGCCGGGGGAAGTGGAAGCGGCGCTGCTGAGGTGCGCGGGAGTCAGTCAGGCGGTGGTGGTGGCACCTGAGGAGGCGCAGTCCTCAGAGCGTCGGCTGGTGGGCTACGTAAGCGGACAGGGACTTGAGGTGAAGGCGCTGCGCGAGCAGCTGCAGAAGAGCCTGCCGGAGTACATGGTGCCCTCGGCCCTTGTGGTGCTGGAGAGTCTGCCGTTAACGCCGAACGGCAAGGTGGACCGGCAGGCGTTGCCGGCTCCGGATGTAAGTGCGCAGCTTCAGCAGCAGTATCAGGGGCCGCGCACCCCCACGGAGGAAGTGCTCGCGCAGATCTGGGCGGAAGTGCTGAAGCTCGATCAGGTGGGCGTGGAGGATGACTTCTTCGAGCTCGGCGGCCACTCGCTCATGGCCACGCGGGTGATCGCGCGGGTGCGCCAGGCTTTCAGCCTGGAACTGGAGCTGCGGACACTGTTCGATGCGCCCACTATCCGCCGGCTTGCCGCAGCGATAGAGGCCAACCGCCTCGATGTCAGTGTCGAGGCCACTCCTCAGAAGCTTGAATCCCTGATTGCGAACATTCAGCGCATGTCGAACGAAGAAGTGGCCGAGGCGCTGGGCCGGCTGAAGGCCGGCTCCTGAGCATTCGCGAACCGCCGTACGGGTCTGGAGAATGACCAATGCAGGGCACAACTCAATATCTGCTTGTGCCGGGTGCGCGGGCCCCGCTCTTCATCGAGCGGCAGGGGCACTCAGGCGCAGCGGACTTGGCCGGGCTCGTGCTGGATCACCGCGATGAGCTTTCGGCTCTGCTGCTCGAGCACGGCGCCCTCGTTTTTCGCGGCTTCCAGTGCGACAGCGTCGCCGCGTTCGACCGCTTCGTGGGCGCAACCGGCGCCTCGCGCATGGATTACGTGTACAGCTCCACGCCGCGCACGCTCATCGGTGAGCGCATCTTCACGTCGACGGAATATCCTGCCGAACAGGAGATTCTTCTTCACAACGAGAACGCATATCAGCGCGCATGGCCACTGACACTGGCGTTCTGCTGCCTCGTGCCCGCCACATCCGGCGGCGCGACGCCCCTTGCCGACCTGCGGCGTGTCGGCAAGGCGTTGGGTGAAGACATACTCGATGCGTTCGAGGCGCGTCTCGTGCAGTACGTCCGCCACTACAGACCCTACATGGATCTGCGCTGGCAGAGAGTCTTCCATACGGAGGATCCGGCAGAGGTCTCGCGATTCTGCGACGCTCACGACATCTCTCACGAGTGGCTCGACGCCGAAACGCTGAGGACCGCTCAGATCTGCCAGGGGACGGCGCGGCACCCGCATACCGGCGAACGTGTCTTCTTCAATCAGGCGCATCTCTTCCATGTCTCCAGCCTCGGCCCTGAAGACGCCGCGGCCCTCATCGAGCTCTTTGGAGAAGATCGCCTGCCGCGCCATGCGTGCTTCGGCGACGGAGCGCAAATTCCGCTCGAGATGCTCGACGCCGTGAGGGATGTCTTCAGGCGCGAGGCCGTAGAGTTTTCCTGGCGCGCAGGCGACGTCATGTGGATCGACAACATGCAGGTTGCCCATGGACGTCGCTCGTTCCGCGGCGCGCGCAAGGTCATCGCCGCGCTCATGGACGGAGCCGGCTTGAGCGTCCCGAATACACAAGGCTGACAGGACGTTGCGCGATTGCATGAAGCAAGCGCGCGGATGCCGGCTTCTGGCTTGATCTCCGCCCGTCCTGACGGTGTACTCGCCGCAAGCCTGCACCGTCCGTGCAGCATCATCGAAGGGAGGCGGAATGACTCTGAAGGTCGCGCTCATCAACATGCCCTTCGCGAGTCTCGACCGCCCATCGATCGCACTCGCGCAGCTGCGCGGCGCGGTGCGGGCGGAGCTTGGTGCCCGCGCGAGCGTGGACGTGCATCACGTGGGTCACGAGTTCGGCCGGATGATGGGGCCGAAGATCTACCAGTTCGTCGCACACTCGCCGGTCTCGGCGAGCGGCGAATGGCTGTTTCGCAAAGTGGCGTTCCCTCATCTGCCGGACAATATCCGCGACTACCGGGCCCGGTATTCGCATCGCACGAGCGCGCAGGGCTGGAAGTTCTTCGAGGATCGCATCATTCCGCTGCGGGACCGCTTTGCCGGCATCCTCGATGAGATCATCGAGCGGCGGCGCTTGCACGAGGCCGATGTCGTCGGACTCACCTCGATGTTCTGGCAGAACCTGCCCTGCATTGCGATGGCACGCCGTCTGAAGCTCGCGAATCCGCGTCAGATCATCGTCATGGGCGGCGCCAACTGCGAAGCAACGATGGGCATAGAGCTCGTCACGAATGTCGATGCGATCGACTACGTGTTCTCAGGCCCCGCGCTCCTCAGCTTCCCGCGATTTCTTTCCGACGTGGAGCGCGGAGATACCGAGGCATGCGATCGGATCGATGGTGTGCTCAGCCGCCGCAACAGCAAGTCCATCAGCACCGTCGGCGGCGTGGGAGAGGAGTTCGACTGGAGCCACCACAAGCCCGAGCGGCAGGTCACGGGAATACAGCCGATCGGACGTGAGCTCGACATCAATACGGACATCGATATCGACTTCGACGACTATCTCGCCTCGCTGGAGGAGCACATCCCCGAGACATTGCCCGAGGCGATCATCCCGTTTGAAACTTCCCGGGGTTGCTGGTGGGGTGCGAGAGCTCATTGCACATTCTGCGGACTCAACGGCACCACGATGGCCTACCGCGCCATGCGGGCGGAGCGCGCTACCACGCTCATTCAGCGCCTGATCGATCGATATTCCGGCCGGGTTTCCCGCTTCGAGAGTGTCGACAACATTCTTGCGCGCGAGTACCTCACGGACGTGATGCCGCGGCTGAAGGTGCCGCCACACGTGACGCTCTTCTACGAGGTCAAAGCGGACCTCACCGAAGACGCACTCAAGGTGCTGGCGGCCGCCGGGGTGCGTGAGGTGCAGCCCGGAGTCGAAGCGCTGGCAACTTCCACGCTGAAGCTCATGCGCAAAGGCACCACGGCCTTCAACAATCTGACGCTCCTCGCGAACTGCGCGAAGCATGGGGTGAAGCCTGTCTGGAATCTGCTCGTCGGCTTTCCGGGGGAGCAGGAAGAGATCTACGCCGGTTACAGCAAAATCCTCCGCCATCTGTTTCATCTGCCGCCCCCTTCCGGGGTGTACCTCGTACGCTTCGATAGGTTCAGTCCCTATTTCACCTCCGAGAAAGAGTTCGGGCTGAAGCTCGTGCCTTACGACTTCTATGGGCTCTGTTATCCGTTCCCGCGCGAAGTGCTTAGGAACATGGCGTACTACTTCCAGGACACGGATCCCAATGCCATGTACATCCGCGCGGCCGCGCGCTGGCAGCCCGAGTTGAGCGCGCTCGTGGCGGAGTGGAATAGTCGGTGGAACTCTGCGGAGAGCAGGCCGCATCTCGTGCTGTCGCGAACGCAGGAGGGTGAATGCATTGACGACACACGGGGCGCGAAGCGGACCCAATACCTTCTGCCTGAACGCGAATCGCGCCTTATTCGCCACATCAGGCACACCCAGCGCGAGGAGCAGCTCGATGAGGAGCAGCTCGAATCGCTGAAGGTGCTGAGTGGCAGAGGGCTGACTTTCAGCGAACGAGGACGAGTGATGAGCCTCGTGACCGAGGCGGGATGACTGGTTTTACCCTGACGATCCTGACACGCAGTCACACACGACGGAGGAACCATGGCAAATATGGATGACGAAGCGGATGGCGAGCGCATGTACATCGTGCTCGTCAACGACGAAGAGCAGCACTCTCTCTGGCCAAGCCAGAAGAGCATCCCGGCGGGGTGGCGCGCCGTGCGCGAGGCGGGCACTAAATCCGAGTGCCTCAAGTTCGTCGATGAGGTGTGGAAAGACATCACCCCGCTCAGCGTACGCCGGCAGATGACGGCAAGCTCGTGAGCGTGGGCTCTGGCGCATGAGCTCACGTTCCATCCGGCTCCGCCGCGAAGAGGCTCCTGAGCTGCATCTCAGAGTCTGGGACGAGGGATCGCCCGCGTGCTTCCTCGTCCACGGTTTTGGCGAAGGCGGATTTGTCTGGGACCGTTTTGCCCGGGCACTTCAGCCTTTCGGCTCGGCCGCGGCGATCGACCTGCGCGGACACGGCGACTCCGGCCATGATTCTGGCCAGAGGTACACGGTCTCGGACCACGTCGACGACGTTCTGTTTGCGCTCGATGAGCTGCGGCTGGAGCGGTTTGTTCTGCTCGGCCATTCCATGGGCGCGGCGGTCGCAATCGACATCGCTCAGCGGCTGGGCGAGCGGGTGCTGGGGCTCGTTGTGGTGGATGGCGGCCCGGATCCGAATCCCCTGACGATGCACCACATCCTGGAGCAGTTCAGGAGCCAGCCCCGGCGCTATGTTTCGGTGGAGCAGTATGCGACGCGGCTGATGCAGCTGTTGCCGCTCGCGCCTCCGGAAGTGCTTCAGGAGCTCGCGTGGCACGCGCTGCGCTCTCACGAGGACGGCAGCTTTGAGTTGAAGTGCGATCCGCAGATCGCCGAAGTGCCGATGGGCATCGACGACGATGCGTTGTGGCGAGCGCTCGGGACGTTGCATTGCCCGGTGCTGATCGTGCGGGGCGCCGCCTCTGCGGGATTGTCACGAACGTCCGCGGAAAGAATGATGACTCAGCTCAGGTGCGGCGAGCTGCGCACCGTGCCTTTTGCCGGGCACGCCGTGATGATCGACAACCCCGCCGGATTTTATTCCGCGGTCATTGATTTCATCACGGATGCGATACGCAGGCGCAGTGTCGGTGGCGTGTTCGGTCCCAGCGTGCCGGCGTAAGAGCGAACGGACGCATGGATGCTTCAGATACCAGGACGGGAGCTGCAATGAGCGAAGGACTGCAGGCGGACCGACGTGAATTGCTGTCGCTGCTGATGCGGCGTCAGCGTAGCGATTATCCTGAGCCGCGTTCGCGTGACCTGGCGGTGCCGTTGTCCTTCGGGCAGGAGCGACTCTGGTTCATAGACCAGCTCGGACTCGCGGGCTCAACGTACAACGTTTGCGCGGCGTTACATGTCTCGGGTCCTCTCGACCCCGTCGCGCTGAGGAGTGGGATCGCAACACTCGTTCAACGGCACGAGGCCCTGCGAACGCGCTTCGTCTCCGTGGAGGGACGCGCTGTTCAGGTGACCGATCCGATCGGCGCGGTGCAGATCGAGTTCACGACGGCCAATGAGCCGCAGACGGAAAAGTGGCCCGCGCGTGAGTGCCAGTTCGCGCAGGAGCAGGCGGAGCTGACGTTCGACCTCTCCGCGGGCCCTCTCCTGAGAGTGGCGGTGCTGTCCTTCTCCGCGCGCGAGCATGCGCTGTGCATCACCATGCACCACATCGTTTCGGATGGCTGGACGCTGGGCATTGTCCTGCGTGATCTGAAGGAGGCGTATGCCGCTCGCCTCGCGGGCCGCACCGAACAGCTGCCACGCCTGCCGATCCAGTATCCGGATTTCGCGCTTTGGGAACGCGAGCATCTCACGGACGATGTCCTGCAGAGGCATCTCGATCACTGGGTCGCGCAACTGGCCGGCGCGCCGCAAATCTGCTCTATCCCTTCGGATCGGCAGCGAGCGGCTATTCCGAGCTTCGCCGGAGATCGGCTGGAGTTCACCCTGAGCGGCCGGGTCAGTGCACTGCTGCGGGAACTGGCACGCAGCGAAGGGGCGACGCCTTACATGGTGTTGCTCGGAGCTTTTCAGCTTCTCCTCGCACGGTGGAACGGTCTGTCTGAAGCGGTGGTCGGTACTCCGATTGCCGGTCGGACGCACGCGCAAACCGAAGGCGTGGTTGGGTTCTTCGCCAACACGCTGGTCATGCGCGTGCAGCTGAACGGCGATCCCACGTTTCGCGAGCTGCTGAGGCGTGTGCGCGCCATGACGCTCGCGGCGTTCGCCCATCAGCAAATGCCGTTTGCAACGCTTGTCAAAGAGTTGCAGCCCCGACGCGACCTTTCCCGTCAGGAGCTCTTCCAGACGATGTTCAGCTTTCAGCGCGAGCCCGCAAGCCGCCTGGAATGGGCGGGGCTGACTCTTACGCCGATCCCGTTCGCGCAAGTGGTTTCGAAGTTTGATCTCACGATGAACGTCTTCGATGCCGCGTCGGCGTTTCACGGCGGCGTCGAGTACGCGACCGATCTGTTCGACGCCGGAACGATTGCACATTTTGCAGCGAGCTACTCCAGTCTCCTTGAAGCGATCGCCGAAGACGCCGATCGCTCTGTGTGGGATCTGCCGCTGGTGAGTGAGGCGGAGCGCGAAGAGCAGCTGGTGGCATGGAATGCGACGTCGCACGCGTACGCGTCCGATCGCTGCATCCACGAGCTATTCGAGGAGCAGGCGTGCGCGCATGCGGATGCGGTGGCGGTGGTGAGCGGGGGACAGACTCTCACCTATGGGCAGCTGAGCGAGCAGAGCAATCGCCTTGCGCATCACCTTTGCACACGCGGCGTAGGTCCCGAGCAGGTGGTGGGCGTGTGCATGGAACGCACGGCGCAGATGGTGGTGGCGCTGCTGGGGATACTGAAGGCGGGAGCTGCGTATCTGCCGCTGGATCCGCAGTACCCCGGCGCAAGGCTGCGCCTGATGCTGGAGGATGCCGGCGCACGGGTGCTGCTGAGGCAATCGGATGCGGCAGAAGATCTGCCGGGGTTCACCGGCGAGGTCATTGAGTGGGGAGCGCTTCCGGAGGAGGAAATGCAGTCCCTCCTCGGACGCTGCCCGAACAGCGTGCCCGAAAGTGAAGTGAGCGCGCAGAACCTGGCGTACGTGATTTACACCTCAGGGTCGACCGGTACGCCCAAGGGCGTGGCGCTCGCGCATGGCAGTGTCGGGAATTATCTGGCGTGGGCGAGCCGGCACTATCAGGTGGGCGAGCGAGGCGGAGCGCCGGTCAACACGCGTCTGAGCTTTGATGCGGTGGTGACGAGCTTGTGGTTGCCGCTCATCCGCGGGGCAACGGTGCAGCTTCTGAATGAAGGTCCGCTGGAGCTTTCGCAACTGGCACAGGTGCTCAGCAGTGAAGAGCGGCCGTTCGCGCTGGTGAAGCTGACGCCGGCACAGCTGGCGCAGCTGCAGTGGTTTGTGAGCAGCGGAGGGCTTCGGGCCCACGGTGCGGGCGCCTTCGTCATAGGAGGTGAGGCGCTCAAAGGGCAGCAGGTGCAGTTCTGGCGCAAGCACGCGCCGGGTGTGCGGCTCATCAACGAATACGGGCCGACGGAAACGGTGGTCGGCTGTGTGGTGCACGAGGTGACTGCACAGACGGCGCGTTACGCCGATGTTCCCATCGGCCGTCCGATCTGGAACACGCAGGTGTATGTGCTGGATGAGACGCTGGAGGTGGTGCCGGCCGGAGTGATTGGAGAGCTATACGTCGGAGGAGTGGGTGTGGCGCGGGGCTACCTGCACCGTGCAGGCCTGACAGCGGAGCGTTTTATCGCGAACCCGTATGGCGGGGCGGGCACGCGGCTGTATCGCACGGGAGACCGGGTGCGGTACCGGGCCGATGGTGAGCTTGAGTATGTGGGGCGTGCGGATCATCAGCTGAAGATCCGCGGCTACCGGATCGAGCCGGGGGAAGTGGAAGCGGCGCTGCTGAGGTGCGCGGGAGTCAGTCAGGCGGTGGTGGTGGCACCTGAGGAGGCGCAGTCCTCAGAGCGTCGGCTGGTGGGCTACGTAAGCGGACAGGGACTTGAGGTGAAGGCGCTGCGCGAGCAGCTGCAGAAGAGCCTGCCGGAGTACATGGTGCCCTCGGCCCTTGTGGTGCTGGAGAGTCTGCCGTTAACGCCGAACGGCAAGGTGGACCGGCAGGCCCTGCCGGCTCCGGATGTGAGTGCGCAGCTTCAGCAGCAGTATCAGGGCCCGCGCACCCCCACGGAGGAAGTGCTCGCGCAGATCTGGGCGGAAGTGCTCGGGGTTCAGCGCGCCGGCATCCACGATAACTTCTTTGAGCTCGGTGGCCACTCAGTCATCGCGATTCAAATCATCGCAAAGGCCGCCGAGGCAGGCATCAAGGTCACGGTGCTACAGCTGTTTGAGCATCAAACCATCGAGAGCCTCGCGCTGGTGGCGGAGTCCGCCGATCTCAGCGGACAAGAGCAGGAGGAAGTCCACGGCGCCGTGCCACTGCCCCCTGCCCACAGAGCATTTCTAGAGCTGTGGCCAGAGCGGCTGCACACAAACGTCATCACAACTGCCTTTCGCTGTCGGCAGTGGCTATCACCGGATCTTATGAGGAGCGCACTGCATGCGCTCACCGCACACCACGACGCTCTGAGGCTCACGCTGGATCCGGTGCGAAGCGTCACCGAGTACCAACACGCTCGCCTGTGCGAGACGGACCTGGCTCCTTGTTTTGAGCACTTGAGCGACGATGCGCAGCAAGTGGCAGCCATCCAGAGCGTCCTTGAGCAGGTAGGTACGCGCTTCCGCCTGTCGATGAACGTCGCCCGGGCCCCGCTCTTCCGCGCGGCGCTTGTGGATTTCCCCAGAGCCGGGGCGCAGTACTTCCTCTTCGTAGTTCATCACTTCGCCTATGACCACGTCTCGCTCACGATCCTGATCGAGGATCTGCAAAGAGCCTGCACTCAGCTCGAGCGTGGTGAACCGGTGAGCCTGCCACGCAAGACTGCGTCATTCAAAGAGTGGGCATCCAGGCTGGCGGAACTCGCGCACGGCACTCAGCTGCAAGACGAAGCGTCATTCTGGCGTGACGTGGCACGGCGAGAGGACCTCGCTTTGCCACGGGATGATCCTCACGGCGCCAATACTGGCGCATCGAATCAAGTGGTGTCGGTGGCCTTCTCCGTTGCCGAGACGACAGCCCTGCTTCAATCCGTGCAGCGGCAATACAGCGCCCAGATGGAGGAGCTGCTGCTGACCTCGCTGGGCGAGGCCTTGCGTGAATGGTCGGGAAAGAGAGCCTTCTGGGTTGATCTCATGCGCAACCTGCGCACGCAGGGGCTGCCGGATCCGGACATTTCGCGCACCGTGGGCTGGTTCTCAAACCTGGTTCCCGTGCTGCTGGAAACAGATCCGGGCGCCAGCTTCGGCGACGCATGCAAACGGGTGCAGCAACACCTGCGAGCGCTTCCCAACGGCGGCGTCGGCTACGGAATTCTGCGGTACGTAAAGGAAGATCCCGTGCTCAAGTCGCTCGGCTCTCCGCAGATCTGTCTCAACTACTTCGGCGTCAATGTTTCCGATGCCAGGAGCAATACGCTCTTCGAGAGCACCGGATACAAGGGCGTCATGAATGCCGATGCGGTGGTGAATCGAAATCACCTGATCGATGTCGTTGCCGACATCCATGACGGCTATCTGCGGATGGCGTGGATATTCAGCGGCAACGTGCATCGTCGCGAGACGATCGAGCGCGCGCTCGGCGCTCAGGTGCGTTTGCTCAGGAACCTCGCCGCGAGCGGCGTCTCGTGAACGCTGACAGCACCGAGGCGCTCGTTCATCGCGAGTATGCGTGCCCGGCGACGCCTGCCCAGGCGCGCCTGTGGATGCTTGAGAGCCTGGGCCTCGGAAGCGCCTACAACGTGCCGCTTCTTTTGAACCTGGAAGGCGCGCTCAACGCCGCAGCGCTCAAGGCCAGTCTCACGCACCTCGTGAACCGGCACGACGCGCTCCGCAGCTCTTTTTCGGAGCGCGACGGGCGGATCGTTCAGCGCATTCAACCTTCACTCGCTCCGCACTGGGAAGCGATGGATTTCTCGGCGCTGTCCCAGGCGGCGTGCGTTGAGCGCCTCGAGGCGCTTCAGGTAAGTGAAGCGACGCGGCCGTTCGATCTCGCCCGCGGCCCGCTGGTACGGGCGTTGCTCGTGAAAACCGGTCAGGAGAGCTGGCAGTTTCATCTCACCATTCATCACATCGTCTTCGATGGATGGTCGATGTCGGTGCTCGCGCGGGAGCTGAGCTTGCTTTACGGGGCCGAGATCGATGGGGGCGTTGGCGCGCTGCCGGAGCTGCCGGTGTCGTACGCGGAGTACGTGACACGTAACGCGAGCCAGCAGAGAGAAGCCAGGATTACGCAGGGGCTTCGGTACTGGAAGGAACATCTGGCGGGGGCGCCGCAAGCGATCGCTTTGCCGGTGGATCGGCCACGGCCCGTGGTGCCGGATACTCGCGGTGCCGTCGCGCAGTTTTCGCTGTCCGACGAATTGTCCGGCGCGCTTCAACAACTCGCGCAGCGCGAGGGGGCGACCCTGTTCGCATTATTGCTCGCGACGTACCAGCTTTTTCTCGGGCGGTGGTGCAATCAGCGCGATGTGGTCACAGGCACGGTGACGGCCGGCCGCCAACGTCCGGAGACTCACGGGCTCATCGGGCTTTTCCTGAATACGATTGCCGTGCGCACCGATCTGTCCGGCGATCCCTCGTTTCTCGTGCTGTTGCGACGGGTGAAGGCAGCGGCAGTGCGGGCGCATGCTTATCAGGACGTGCCGTTCGAACGAGTAGTCGAAGAGCTTCAATGCGCTCGCGAGCCGGGGCGCCATCCGCTGTTTCAGACCGCGTTCGTGCTGGAGAGTTACGTCCTCCATCGCATGGAATTGCCGGGGCTCACGGTCCGGTACGGCCAGAATGAGTTCGCCAGCACGCATCTGGACCTCTCCGTTCACATGCGCAGCGTCGGCGGACAGCTCCGCGGACGAGTGATCTGCTCCGCCGCGTTGTTTGACGCGAACACGATCACGCGATTCATCGAGGGCTTTAAAACGCTCCTGCAAAGCGTGGTTGCCGATCCGGCTTGTCGGATTTCAGAGCTATCGGTGCTGCCTTCGACCGAGACGCGCTGGCTGCTCGCGCACTCGCGCGGGAAGTCTGTCCCGTTCACGCAGAGTTGCGGAATAGGTGAGCTGATCGCGCGTCAGGCGGAGCGAACACCCGATGCTCCCGCGCTTGTCTGCGAATCCGGGCGGTTTAGCTATGCTGAATTGCAGCGTCGCGTGAATCAGCTTGCCCAGCTGCTGCGCGCCCGCGGGGTGGGGGCGGACGATGTCGTCGGGCTTTGCATGGAGCGCAGCGCCGAGATGGTCATCGGGTTGCTCGCCATCCTGCGCGCCGGTGGGGCTTACCTTCCGCTTGAGCCATCGCATCCGCCAGAACGCCTTCAGTTCATGCTGGCCAATGCAGGGGCGCGATGTCTTCTGACGGCGGGCGGACCTGCCTTGCGTGATCAGTTCTCGGGCGTTGACTGCCTGGATCTCATTTCGCAGTGGCATGACGTCGAGCGCTGTCCGGATCGTCCCGTCAACCACGGCGCCCACGGGGACAATCTCGCTTACGTCATCTACACCTCTGGCTCCACCGGGATGCCAAAGGCCGCGATGAATACCCGTGCAGCACTCGCGAACCGCATCGAGTGGATGCAGAACGCTTATGGGCTGAGTGCGGCCGATCGTGTTCTGCAAAAGACGCCTTACACCTTCGATGTTTCGGTGTGGGAATTCGTGTGGCCCTTGATGTATGGCGCGACTCTTGTGGTCGCCCGCCCGGAGGGCCACCGCGATCCTGGCTACCTCGCGCGGGTGATCGAGGAGCAGGGCATCACGACAGTGCATTTTGTGCCGTCCATGCTTCAGGCCTTTGTCGATCACGGCGCACTGCGCGAATGCACGTCGCTCAAGCGCGTGATCACGAGCGGGGAAGCTCTCCCGGGACCCCTGGCGACCCGTTTTCGATCTCTCTGTGGCGCGACGTTACACAACCTCTACGGTCCGACCGAAGCGGCCATCGATGTCAGCTCCCATACCGTACGGGAGGAGTGGACTGCCGGAGTTCCGATTGGTCGGCCCATTCAGAATGTTCAGCTCTATATTCTCGATGCGGGGCTGCAGCTCGTCGGCATCGGTGTCGAAGGAGAGCTCTTCATCGGCGGTGCCGCGCTGGCGCGCGGTTACGCCGGTCAGAGCGGCCTGACATCGGAGCGCTTTATTGCGGACCCGTTCGGCCCGCCGGGCGCGAGGCTGTATCGCACCGGTGATCGTGTCCGCTGGCAGGCGGACGACGGCATCGAGTTTCTCGGGCGCACGGATCATCAGGTGAAGATTCGCGGCTTTCGCATTGAGCCCGGAGAAATCGAGGCGGCGCTCCTTGGCTGCGCCGGTGTGGGGCAGGCCGTCGTGGTGGCGCACAAAGAATCGACGAGTGACTCGCGTCTCATTGCGTACGTCGT
The DNA here is from genome assembly GCA_963837755.1 of uncultured Gammaproteobacteria bacterium. GTDB lineage: Bacteria > Pseudomonadota > Gammaproteobacteria > Steroidobacterales > Steroidobacteraceae > JADGHX01. The sequence goes on from CAWIOP010000001.1 coordinate 1,710,733, forward strand.
TCCGCAGGAAACAGACGTTCGAGCCGAATCGGGTGCGTCGTCGGACCGCGATGCGCGCGTCGAACAATGGCGGAACGTGTACGAGGATCTCTATGCCTCGGCGTCGCCGGAAGACGGGCCAGGTTTTGCCGGATGGAACAGCAGCTATACCGGGAAGCCTATCCCGAAAGGGGAGATGCGCGAGTGGGTAGACGCCACCGTGCAACGAATCCTGGCGCTAACGCCTCGACGGGTTTTGGAGATCGGTTGTGGCAGCGGTTTGCTGCTGGAGAAGGTTGCCCCGTATTGCACCTTTTATCTTGGAACGGATTTTTCCGCTCAGGCACTGGCCGGCGTGAGGCAATGGATGGCGCATCGGCCGGCGCTGCGCCACGTCGAGCTCAGTCACGGCGCGGCGGAGAAGCTCGCCGGGGTCGAGGCGGGCTCCGTTGATACCGTCGTTCTCAACTCGGTCATCCAGTGTTTTCCCAGTATCGACTATCTGCTCAACGTGCTGGAGCAGGCCTGCGCCCGCGTGGCGCCCGGCGGTCGGGTGTATGTGGGCGACGTCAGGCATCTTGGCTTACTCGAAACCCTGACCGCCGCAGTGCAGGCCGCTAGGACGACGGCAACGATTTCGGCCGCCGAGCTCAGGCGGCGTGTGAACTGGGCGCTGGAGCAGGAGAAAGAGCTCTCGATCGATCCGGATTTTTTCCAGGCCCTGTTGCTCAGGATTCCCCGGGTCACCGCCGCGCGCATTCTCCTGAAGGCCGGGTGCGCGGCGAATGAGCTCACGCGCTACCGCTACGATGTCGTGCTTCAGATCGAGAGCGATGTCACCCAGGCGAGCGAGGAGATCGTCCGGTGGAGCGGCAACCGCGCCGCAGCGATTGAACAGCTCGATCGCGCGAAGGTGAGCCGCGCGCCCGTGATTCGCCTTTGTGGCGTGCCCAATGCGCGCCTCACTCACGATCTCGGCGTCCGTCGCGCGCTCTCACGTGAAAGCTCCGGAAGAGACTGGCGCGAATGCGCCCAACGCGAAGCAAGCGCGCTGGTCGCAGAGGACCCTGACGCTCTTGCGCGGCTGCTCTGCGACGAACGCTACGACAGCGAGGTCACCTGGTCGGCGGATTCGAGCGAAGGCCAGTTCGATGTTCTGCTCTTCGATCGCTCTTATGCGCGCCCCGCCCGGCTGGCTTCGGAAATCTCACGCGCGGTACGCCCTTGGGTGAGCTATGCGACCCGTCCCATCCAGCAAGACCGCAAGCAGCAACTTGTTGCCGCAGCCTTCGAACATCTGCGGCAGACCCTGCCGGCGTATATGGTGCCGAGTGGCATTGTGGCGCTGGACGAGATGCCACTGCTGTCGAGTGGAAAGGTGGATCGCAAGGCGCTGGCCCGCGTAGATGCCACACTTCTCGTGCGTCGCTCCCTTGTGGCGCCCGCCACCACAACGGAGCGCGCAGTCGCGCAGGTTTGGCAGCACGTGCTGAAGCTCGGGGAGGTCGGTGCGCACGATGACTTCTTTGAGCTGGGTGGCCATTCACTACTTGCGACGCAGGTTGTCTCCCGGCTACGCGAGCTGTTCAAGGTGGATCTGCCGCTGCGCGTCTTGTTCGACACGCCGGCCACGTTGAGCCGCCTGGCGTGTCGGATAGAGGAGGCGCTGGCGGATCGTGTGGAGCCCACCTGTGTGCCCCTTGAGGTACTGCCACGCGGTGAGTCGTTGCCCCTGTCCATTGCCCAGCAGGGCCTTTGGGCAATCGAGCAGATGCGCTCCTCACACGGCGCTTATAACATTGGCATCGCATTCCGGCTGCAGGGCGCGCTCGATCTGGCGAGCCTTGAATGGAGTTTCCGCGAGCTGGTCCGGCGACATGAGACCTTACGCACGCGCATCGCTGCCACGGCGGATGGAGAAGGGATTCAGGTCGTCGAATCCGCCGACGATTTCCGCCTGACGCTCACCGATGTGTCTGCTCTTTCCGAAGGGAGTCGGGCGCGCGAGGGGAACGATTTCATCGAGCGCGAAGCACATCGGCCCTTCGACTGGTCGGCGCCGTTGTTTCGCGTCTCCTTACTCAGGCTCAGCGCCCGCGAGCACGTGCTGTGCATCGCAGCCCATCACATCGTGGCGGATGGCTGGTCATTCAGCATCATTTTTGCTGAGCTTTCCGCTTTGTATCGCGCGCGGGCGGAAGGCATCGAGGCGCGGCTTGCACCGCTGGCCGCTCAGTACGCCGACTTTGCCATTTGGCAACGAAAAAACCTACAGACGCCCGCGTTGCAGGCTCACCTCGATTACTGGCGCAACCAACTCTCAGATCTGTCGAACGGTAGCGAGTTGCCTGCGGATCGCCCACGCGCGGGCACTCAGGACTTCGAGGGTGGCGAATCCCAACTCCTCGTTCCGGCGCGAGTAGTTCAACAGCTCACGCATGTCGGTCGCGAGCAAAGCGCCACGCTCTACATGGTGATGCTCAGCGCTCTGCAGGTTCTCCTCGGACGCTGGTGTGGCGCGAAGGACATTCTGATCGGTACGCCGGTCGCGGGCCGTACGCGGCCAGAGCTCGAAAGTCTGATCGGGTTCTTCGTCAATACGCTGGTCATGAGGACGAAGCTCGCCGCCACGCTGAGCTTCCGCGACCTGCTCGCCCGCGTGCGCGAGACGGTGCTCGATGCCTATGCGCATCAGGATGTGCCCTTTTCGACCCTGGTGCGGGAGCTCATGCCGGCGCGGGACCTCTCCCGCAATCCACTCTTCCAGGTGCTGTTCGTCATGCAGAACGTGCCTTTCGAAGAGCTGCGACTGCCCGGCATAGCGTCCGAGACCGTGCGGACGCCGATCAGGTCACCTCGATTCGAGCTCACGATCCGCATACACGAGGCTCCAGAAGGTCTCGTATGTCGGGCGGAGTACGCACGGGATCTCTTTGATGACCAAACCATCGAACGGCTGCTGGGAAGCTACCGCACGCTTCTGGAGGAGCTTGCGAGGAACGCAGTCCAGAGCATTTGGACGGCGCCGTTGCTACGGGCCTCCGAGCGCGAACAGATTCTGGTGGCGTGGAATGCGACCACCGCCATGTACCCGCGGGACCGATGTATCCACGAGCTCTTTGAGGAGCAGGCGGCACTCACGCCCGAGGCCGTGGCGCTGATCTGTCGCGAAGAGAGCATGAGCTATCGCGTGCTCAACGAACGGGCGAATCAGGTGGCGCGTTACCTGAATGCGGCAGGCGTGCGAGCGGACACCATCGTGGGGCTTTGCGTGGAACGCTCGCTTGAGATGATGATCGGGCTCTTCGGAATTTTGAAGGCGCGCGGAGCCTATCTTCCGCTCGATCCACGCTACCCCGATGCGCGACTTCAGTTTCTGCTGGAAGACGCAGACGTTGGCATCGTTCTTACACAGGAGGCACTGCATGCGCGGTTGCGCCCGCTCTGTGTCCGGCGAACGCTGCGATCATTGGACTCGCCGGCGTGGAATGAATATCCGGGCGGTGATCTTCGTGTGTCGCTATCGCCACAGAATCTTGCGTACGTCATTTATACGTCGGGCTCCACGGGTAAGCCCAAAGGGGCGATGATCTCTCACGATGGCGTAGTCAACTATGTGACGGATATTGCGAGACGCTTCAATGTGACAGAGGGTGCTGGGGCGCCGATCAATACGCCGCTTTCCTTCGATGCCACGGTCACGAGCCTTCTGCCGCCGTTGCTTGCGGGACGTCCTCTCACTCTCCTGTCGGAGGGGCGCGAGGAGACCGCAGAGCTTGCCGCGATGCTTGAGCAGCGGGCCGGGTACTCCCTCGTTAAGCTGACGCCGGCCCACCTGGAGTTGCTTGCCGAGCTGTATCCGGAATGCGCAGTGGACGGTTCGACGCGAGCTTTCGCGATCGGCGGCGCCGCGCTCAGCGCGCGGCAGCTGCAATTGTGGCGCGAGCGGGCACCGGGTGTGCGATTGGTCAATCATTACGGTCCTACGGAGACCGTCGTCGGTCGCGCGACGTATGAGGTCAGTGCGGCGACCGCGAAAACCGGCGCGATTCCGATCGGCCGGCCGATCTCGAATACGCAGCTCTATGTTCTCGATGAACAGCTTGAGCCGGCGCCCATTGGCGTGCAGGGCGAGCTGTTCATCGCCGGTGAAGGGCTGGCGCGCGGCTACCTGAGGCGCGCCGACCTCACCGCGGAGCGATTTATCGCGAACCCCTTTGGAGCCCCGGGCATGCGCATGTACCGAACGGGCGATCGGGTGCGTTATCTGGCAGACGGCAACATCGAGTACCTGGGGCGCGAGGATCGACAGGTCAAGGTGCGCGGCTACCGGATTGAGCTGGGCGAGATAGAGTCTTCGCTCCTCAGCCACCCGAACGTGCATAAGGCGTTGGTTCTCGTGCGACAGGACGCGCCCGGAGAGCCGCGCCTTGTGGCGTACGTTGTCGGCGATCGCGCATCCGCATGGAACGCCGCCGAACTGAGAGCGCACCTCCAGAGCTTGCTCCCGGAGCATATGTTGCCGAGCGCATATGTACGCCTCGATGCTTTCCCGCTCACGATCAATGGCAAGGTGGATATGAGGGCACTGCCGGCGCCGGACGCCGGTGCCATTCAGCGTCAGGAATACGTCGCGCCGGAAACCGAGTTGGAGAAATTGCTCGCCGGACTCTGGAGCAACGTACTGCGGCTGGAGTGCGTGGGCGTTCACGACAATTTCTTCGAGCTCGGCGGGGACTCGATTCAGGTCATCCAGATCGTCGCGCGGGCCAACGCGCAGGGTTTGCGCCTCGGTATGAAGCAGTTCTTTGCCTGCCAAACCGTCGCAAAACTCGCCGCTTGCGCTGCGGGCCTCCCGTCTGCGCAGAGGCATGAGGAGGCGCCTGACGGCGAATGTGCACTCACGCCGATTCAGCACGCGTTCTTCGCACGCGATTACGAGAAGCCAGGTCACTACAACCAGTCGTATCTGCTTGCGTGCCGGCGAAGGATGACTCCTGCGGCACTGGAGCAAGCGCTGCAGGCCGTGGTGAAACACCACGACGCATTTCGCCTCAGGTTCCGCAACGACGACGGCAACTGGCGTCAGCGCTATGTCCCCGCCGCTGACGGGCGAATCGTAGAGAACATCGATCTGTCATCTGTGACCGAGGCGGGCACCGTTCGCAGCATCGAGGTACACGCTCAGCGGCTGCAGGAAAGCCTGGAACTGGCTCATGGCCCTCTGTTTCGCGTGGCGCTGTTCGATTTCGGGCCCGACCGCGTCCAACAGCTGCTGATCGTCGTTCATCATCTCATCGTGGACACGGTGTCGTGGCGGATCCTGCTTGAAGACCTGCGGGAGGCGTATTCGCAGATCGAGCGAGGCGAGGCAGTGCAGCTGCAAGGGAAGACAAGCTCGTATCGTGCCTGGGCAGAGAAGCTGAGTCAGTACAGTCAGTCGGATGCGCCGATCGCTGAGCGGGGATTCTGGCAGCGCCTTGCCAGTGCTCGCGTTCCATCCCTGCCGGTGGATTATCCGGACGGCGCGAATACGCTCGAATCTCTGCGCACGGTCAAAGTCTCATTGAGCGTAGAGCACACGCGCTGCCTCCTGCAGGAGCTGCCGCGCAGGTGTAGCGCACGTATCGACGAGGTGTTGCTAACCGCGTTAGCCGAAGCGCTGCGCAGTTGGTCAGGTGAGCGATCCCTGCTGGTCGAACTCGAGAACCACGGTCGCGAGGAGCTTTTCGAAGGGATCGACCTGACTCGTACTATGGGATGGTTCACGAGTCTCTACAGCGTGCTGCTGGATCTTCCGGATTCGTGTGGCATGCATGAGTCGCTTGGCGCCGTTCAGGAACGGCTGCGCGCCGTTCCAAATCACGGCATCGGCTATGGCGTGCTGCGGTACCTGGCTGGCGATCGTGAGCTTCAATCCGTGCCGCAGCCTCAAGTGACATTCAACTACCTGGGGCAGATGGACTCGGCCATCCTGGCCGAAGACTTCTTCGAGCGCTCGCCGTTCAGTGCCGGCCGCGGCTACGGCACTGCCGGCACACGCAGACAACTCTTTGAGGTTAACTGCAGCGTGCAGAATGGCGCGTTGCGCGTGTATTGGAGCTACAGCGGCCACCTTCACACTGAGAGCACGGTGTCGTCGCTCGCCGAGTCGTTTCTTCATGCGTTGGAAAACCTGGTTGCACACAGTGCGCGGGAACCCCGGCAGTCGACTCCGGCAGATTTTCCACTCGCTGGGGTTACTCAGGCGCAACTCGATGCGATTGCTTCTGAAGCCGGCAGCGAGAATCTGGAGAATCTCTATCCGCTTTCCCCCCTCCAGCAGGGCATTCTGTATCACAGTCTTGCCGCGCAAGGGCCGCCCGTCTACGTCACGGCAATAAGCTGCAGATTGCGGGGCGAGCTGGACGAAGCCGCTTTCAAGCGAGCCTGGCAGCACACGATACAGCGCCATTCCAGCCTCCGAACCGCGTTTGTAAACGCGGGCGATGGTCCGCTTCAGGCTGTGCTGCGCGATGTGCCACTTCAGTGGAAGCGGTGTGATTGGTGCAAGGTGCCGGTGACTGAGCACGAGGAGCGCCTGCGTAATCTGATCGACTCGCAGCGTGGGTCGTCCTTTGAGCTGGACCGCCCGCCTTTGATGCGAGTCGTGCTCGTCAGAACCGGTGCGCAGGAGTATCGGATGGTTTGGACCCATCATCACCTCGTCCTCGATGGCTGGTCCCTGCCGATCGTGATCACCGACGTCCTTGCTGCCCATGAGGCAATTCGTGAAGGTCGGTTGGAGCAGTTGCCGGGGCGAGCGCCGGACTACTCCGAATACATCGCCTGGTTGCAACAGCAGGACCTCACGCGTGCGCAGGCTTTTTGGCGCCAAAGGCTCGCAGCATTCCTCGCGCCAACGTTTCCCAATGTCGGCACACGGCAGCGGCCCGCGTTGGGGCAGGGGGGCTCCCATGGAGTGCTGCGCCAGAACATCGACATCGAGCGTAGGGTTCTGGAGAGCTTCGCGACTCGTCACCGAATCACTGTAAACGCGTTGGTGCAGGGCGCATGGAGCGTGCTCCTGAGTGCGTACAGCGGCAGTCGGGATGTGGTCTTTGGCGTCACAGTCGCCGGGCGACCCGTGACCCTTCCGCACATCGAGAGGCGGGTGGGGCTCTTCATCAATACGTTGCCGTTGCGCGTACAGATCGGGCCGCAGAGCCGCGTAGTGCCGTGGCTGCAGGAGCTGCACTCTTCGCAGAGCGAGCTCATCGAATATCAGTTCAGCGCGCTGAGTGATGTCCAGCGATGGTCTGAGCTGTCTCCCGGTACGCCGTTGTTCGAAACCCTGTTTGTCTTCGAGAACTATCCCCGGACGGTTGCAGGGCGTGGCGCGGGCCCGTCGTCGCTCGCGGTGGATGAGGTGTCCGGCAGGGATCGGCCCCACTATCCTCTGACGCTGGAGGTTTTTCTCCGGGATTCCCTGGCCGTCGACTTCATCTTTGATCGGAATCAGTTCGGTGAAGCCGATGCGGCGCGTATGGGCGGACAGCTTCAGCGCATTCTGCAGGAGATAGTTGCCGATGCGGATCGACGCGTGCTCGATCTGCCGCTGGTGAGCGAGGCGGAGCGCGAAGAGCAGCTGGTGGCATGGAATGCGACGTCGCACGCGTACGCGTCCGATCGCTGCATCCACGAGCTGTTCGAGGAGCAGGCGCGCGCGCATGCGGATGCGGTGGCGGTGGTGAGCGGGGAACAGACCCTCACCTATGGGCAGCTGAGCGAGCAGAGCAATCGCCTTGCGCATCACCTTCGCACACGGGGCGTGGGGCGCGAGCAGGTGGTGGGCGTGTGCATGGAGCGCACGGCGCAGATGGTGGTGGCGCTGCTGGGGATACTGAAGGCGGGAGCTGCGTATCTGCCGCTGGATCCGCAGTACCCTGGCGCAAGGCTGCGTCTGATGCTGGAGGATGCCGGCGCACGGGTGCTGCTGAGGCAATCGGATGCGGCAGAAGACCTGCCGGGGTTTGCCGGCGAGGTCATCGAGTGGGGAGCGCTTCCGGAGGAGGAAATGCAGTCCCTCCTCGGACGCTATCCGAACAGCGTGCCGGAAAGTGAAGTGGGCGCGCAGAACCTGGCGTACGTGATTTACACCTCAGGGTCGACGGGACAGGTGAAGGCGGTAGCGGCCACCCACCGCTCGGTGAGCCATCGGCTCACGGCGCAGCAGGGGATTGCGGCGTACGGAGCCGGAGAGATCTGCTGCCAGAAGACCTCGATCAGCTTTGTGGACTCGGTGCTGGAGATCTTCGGGCCGCTGCTGAGTGCGGCGCGGCTGGTGATGGCGGGAAGCTGGGTGTCGCGCTCGGCGCAGGAGCTGGCGCGACTGATTGCACAGGAGCAGGTGAGCCGTCTGGTGACGGTGCCTTCACTTGCGCGGGCGCTGCTGGAGAGTGAGCGGGCGCAGGAGGAGCTGAAGAGCCTGAAGAGCTGGACACTCAGCGGAGAGCGCCTGACGGCGGATCTGCTGGGTGAGCTGAAGCGACGTTTGCCCGGCTGTCAGTTCATCAATCTGTATGGCTCCTCGGAAGTGGCAGCCGATGCCACCTGCTACCGCAGTGAGCCGCAGGTGCAGGAAGAGGTGGTGCCGATCGGTCGTCCGATCCGGAACACGCAGGTGTACGTGCTCGACGAGGAGTTGGAGCTTGTGCCGGCCGGAGTGATTGGAGAGCTGTACATCGGGGGAGCCGGAGTGGCGCGGGGCTATCTGCACCGTGCGGGCCTGACGGCGGAGCGTTTTATTGCGAACCCGTATGGCGAAGCGGGCACGCGGCTGTATCGCACGGGAGACCGGGTGCGGTACCGGGCCGATGGTGAGCTTGAGTATGTGGGGCGTGCGGATCATCAGCTGAAGATCCGCGGCTACCGGATCGAGCCGGGGGAAGTGGAAGCGGCGCTGCTGAGGTGCGCGGGAGTCAGTCAGGCGGTGGTGGTGGCACCTGAGGAGGCGCAGTCCTCAGAGCGTCGGCTGGTGGGCTACGTAAGCGGACAGGGACTTGAGGTGAAGGCACTGCGCGAGCAGCTGCAGAAGAGCCTGCCGGAGTACATGGTGCCTTCGGCCCTTGTGGTGCTGGAGAGTCTGCCGTTAACGCCGAACGGCAAGGTGGACCGGCAGGCGTTGCCGGCACCGGATGTGAGCGCGCAGCTTCAGCAGCAGTATCAGGGCCCGCGCACTCCCACGGAGGAAGTGCTCGCGCAGATCTGGGCGGAGGTGCTGAAGCTCGATCAGGTAGGTGTGGAGGATCGTTTCTTCGACCTCGGTGGTAACTCATTACTTCTCATGCGCGTGCTCGCACTTGTGAACCGCGCTATGGATCGGAACCTGGCGATCATCGATTTGTTCAGGTTTCCCACTATCAGCACGCTGGCCTTACATCTGGATGCGAGGTCGCCCGCGGTTTCCCGCCGGCCGCTGGCGTCCGTTCGGGCACGAAGCGGAAGGAATCTCAGGAGGCCCGCAACATGAACGATTGCAGTGAGAACGAGCAGGCGGTTGCCATCGTCGGCATGGCGGGACGGTTTCCAGGCAGCGGCTCCGTGCGTGACCTTTGGCAGGCGCTGCAGGCGGGCCACGAGGCCGCGTCCCCCGTCTCGAACGAGGAACTGCGCGCGGCGGGGATTGACGAGGCCATTTCGAGCAGCGACTACGTCAAGACGAGCATGAAGTTCGAGGGCCTGGATCGATTCGACGCCAACTTCTTTGGCTACAGCCGAAAGCAGGCCGAGAGCATCGATCCTCAGCAGCGAATCTTTCTTGAGTGCGCCTGGGAAGGGCTGGAGAACGCAGGGTGCAGCGTCGACAGCTTCGGGGGCCTCATAGGCGTATTCGCTGGCGCCGGCAGCAACACTTATCAGCTTGCGAACCTGCGCAACGCCGCGCGATCAGGTGCCTCCAAAGCGCCTCACGACAGGCCGAGCTTCATCGATGCGGAGAAGGACTATCTCACCACTCGCGTCTCGTACAAGCTCGGCCTCACAGGTCCGAGCATTGCCGTGCAGACTGCGTGCTCTTCTTCCCTCGTGGCTGTTCATCTTGCTTGTCAGAGCCTGCTGAGTCTGGAGTGCGATATGGCGCTCGCCGGTGGCGTCTCGGGAGTCGCGGAGCATCTGGGTCCCGGCTACTGGTATATCAAAGACGGCATCTATTCTCCGGACGGACACTGCAGGGCCTTCGATGCGAAGGCGTCGGGCACTGTGTTTGCAAGCGGCGCGGGCGTCGTCGTGCTGAGGCGTCTGAAGGATGCGCTCAAGGACGGCAATTTGATTCACGCGGTCATCATCGCTACCGCCGTCAACAATGACGGCGCTGCGAAAGCCGGTTTTTCCGCTCCCTCGATCCAGGGGCAGGCCGACGTGATCGCAACTGCCCAGGCGCTCGCTGGTGTGGGCCCGAGCGACATCGGAATGATCGAGGCGCACGGCACCGGCACTGTGCTTGGCGACGCCATCGAGCTCTCGGCGTTGCGTCAGGTGTTCGGGGCGGGCCGTGAGCAAGGAGCGCACTGCGCACTGGGGTCGTTGAAAACCAACATTGGGCACCTCGACGCCGCCGCTGGCGTGGCGGGCCTCATCAAGGCGACCTTGTGTCTCAGGCATCGAATCCTGGTGCCGAGCCTTCACTTCGATCAGCCCAATCCGCTTTTACAGGGTGAGGACAGCGCCTTCTTCGTCAATACGCGCTGCCGCCCGTGGTTGCCCGGGAATGGAAAGCCACGACGAGCGGGCGTGAGCTCTTTCGGTATCGGTGGAACGAATGCTCACGCTATTCTCGAGGAGTTCCCGCGGCAGCAGCCCACGGCACGTTCCTCCGCTGCTCATGTAGTGCCGCTCTCCGGCAACACGCCCACTGCGCTCACCAATATCATGCGCAATCTTGCGACGGCTCTGCGCGAGGAAACGCCGGCACTCGAAGATGTGGCGTACACCTTGCAGGTCGGCCGAAAGCGCTTTGCTCACCGCGTGATGTTCCTTGCAACTTCCACGGCAAACCTCATCGAGCAACTGGAGCACGCGCTTGCCACGCAACGCTCGAAAACCTTGTCTCAACGAGTCGAGCGCGCACTTGCTTTCGCGTTGCCGGAGGCTCTTCAGTTGTGGCCCGCACGTCGTATCGAGGCACTGTGCGGCGAGGATTTACAGTTCAATACAGACCTCAGGCATTGCGCCGAACAGATCGCGAGGATTTCTCAGCGCGACATTCTGAGCCCCGCGCCGGATCGATCTGCCGCGGCCGCCGAGGAAGATCAGTCGCTGCTGCAAGCGTGCCTGCAATATGCCCTGGCACGGCGCTGGATTCGGCACGGACTGAACCCCAGCGAGTTGATCGTCGACGGTTTGGGCGAGTGCGTCGGCGCGTGCCTCTCCGGTGCTTGTTCCTTCGGGGAGGCCGCGCGGCTTCTCGTCGCACGAGCCCGAGCCACTCAGGAGGTGGAGGAAGGCGCAGACGAGCACACACGGGAAAAGCTCGCAGGGGAGCTTGCCGCAATCGGCGCCACCATCAATTTCGGAGCGCAAAGCGTCGCATGCTCGTCGTCGGCCAGCGGGAAGGCGCTCCTGATGAGCGACTTCGCCCGGCCGCAATTCTGGTCCGAGCGCCTGCGCGGGCAACCCTCCGTCACGGCGCGAGCCGCGCACTTCGCTGAAAGCAACGGCCAGGCGATCCTCGAAATGTCGGCATCGAGCGCGAGCTCCGCGCGTCGGGAGATGCTGGAGAAGCTCGGGCAATTGTGGACGGATGGAGTCACGATCGCCTGGAAGGCGGTGCATGCTGACGGCGCCCCGAGACGAATCGAACTTCCGGTTTACCCTTTCAAACGCGAGCGATTCTGGTTGCCAGCGACTACGTCGAGCGCACCCGCAGTGCCTGCGGAGCAAGGCCAGGCGCGGCGCGCCCCGGAGGATTGGTACTACATTCGCTCCTGGCGATCCTCGCTCATGCCTGCGTTGTCTGCGTCGTTTGCGTCACGCCAGGAGACGTGGCTCATCTTCGCAACGCCCGATCCGGCTTGCTCGCAGGCTATCGAGCGGTTGCGGGCGGCGGGATGTCACGTCGTGGTAGTGCGCCCGGGTGAGGTCTTCGCGGAGGTCGCCCACGGCGAATATTCGATAGCACCCAACTCGCCCGCTCAGTACGCATCGCTCCTCGCTCAGGTGAGGCGCGGGCGGGGAGCGATTTGCCGGGTGATGCATTTCTGGAGCCTGACGCGGGAAGAGCCAGCGCTCACGATCGAGGCGTTCGAGGCATTGCAGCCGACTGCATGCTTCAGTCTGCTGTATCTGGCGCAGGCCCTGGCCGCATCCGATCCCCGCGATGCCGCCTCCGTGCTCGTCGTTACGAACGAGTTGAATGAGATTACCGGGAGTGACGTCGGCCACCCCGGCAAGGCTACCCTTACCGCACTCTGCAACACGATATCGCAGGAGCTGCCTCACGTTCGTTGTACGTTGCTTGAGCTTTCTTCGGCGCGAGCCGAAGTGAAGTACGAGCCGACGGTCGATCGATTGATCGGAGAGGCAGTGCTTGAGGCGAACGACGCAGTGGTGGCCTACCGCGGCAGACGCCGCTGGGTTCAGTGCTTCGAGCCTGTTCGAATGACTTCGCAGCAAGCGGGCGTTCGCACTTTGTATTCCGAAGGCGTGTACGTGCTCATCGGCGGCCTCGGAACAGTCGGGCTCGCGGTGGCGGAGCGTTTGGTCCGCGACTGCCAGGCGCGTCTCGTCTTGATCACGCGCGGCCAGTTCCCGGAGCACGCCGAGTGGCAGCGGCTCGCCAGCGATGCGCGCGATGTCAGCGCGGATGCGCGGCGCGTCCGGCGCCTTCTGCAGATGGAGGCAGCTGGCGGGCGCATTCGGGTGATTACTGCCGATGCCGCGGATGAGAGCGCGCTCGAGCGTGCCTTTGAGACCGCGGAGGCGCAGTTTGGCCTCGTGCGCGGCGTGTTTCATTTGGCAGCCGAGACTCGCCATGCTTCACTCAATCGACCGCTTCGCGACCTCCTGCCGGCGCACTTCCAGACTCAGCAGCGACCCAAGGCGGCGGTGCTGTGTGCGCTGTATCGGGTTTTAGGCAAGAGACACCCGGACTTCGTCATCCTGTTCTCTTCGAACGCCTCGGTGCTGGGTGGCTTTGGGTTGACGGCCTATGCGGCCGCCAACGCGTATCTGGATCGGGGTGCGGAACTTGCCACCGCGCGATCGCAGGGCACGACATGGATTGCAACGAATTGGGATCGATGGCTGGAGCCGGACATCCGTACCGGGCACGTTCCGGCGGACGTCCCGTATGCCTTCAGCACCGAAGAAGGGCTCGATGCGTTGTGGAGAATTCTACAGGCCTCCACCGCGAGCCAGATCGTGGTGTCGGTCTCCGATCTTACCGGACGCCTGGCAAGGTGGACGGGTCCGCGTGCACTCACTCAGCCGGTCGCTTCCGAATCCACGCCCGGTGAACCGACAAGGCCGGCGGTCACCGCACCTCGCAGTGGCTTTGAGAATCGAATCGTCGACATCTGGAAGGACGTGCTCGGTGCGACGGAAATCGGCATCGACGAGAGCTTCCTCGATCTCGGCGGTGATTCCCTGATAGCGCTGCGCGTTACCGCACGTATCCGGGAAATTTTCGAAGTGGACATTCCGCTGCCAGTGTTCTTCAGCGCGCGTCCGACGGTCGGCGCGCTGGCGGTCGAGGTCGTCTCGCAACTTGCCCGGCGCGCCGGCCAACAGGTCCTGGAGAGCGAGCTTGCCGCGCTGACGGCGCCGGGGCGGGGTGGCGCGGCGGCGCGGACCGCCGGCGGCACGGATTGAGAGTCACGGAGGCTTCACATGCTCATTCTGGGATGGCACGGACATCCGCGGTTGCGGGAATTCGAGGACTGCCCGCATTTCGCTTATCACGATGCCGCGGCGGTGATTCTGCGCGATGGCCGCCTGATTGCGGCCATTGAGGAGGAGCGGCTTGACCGTGTCAAGCATTCGAATTTCTTTCCCCGACACGCGATCCGATTCTGCCTGGAACGCGCGGCGGCGACGCTGGGCGATGTGGATTTCATCGTGACGGACTGCGCGGAAGACTTCCAGGATTTTCGTCTGCTACGAGAGATCGCCACGGATCCGCGCCACCCTCGTCAGACCGCGCGGCAGATGCTCGCGGCCACGTTCGCGGACGAGTTCGATATCGACGTGTCGCACAAGCTGCGTTTCTGCAAGCACCATACGGCTCATCTGAATAGCGCGTGGTATCCGTCCGGATTCCCGGAGGCGTTGATCGTTTGCCTCGACGGAGACGGCGATGGGGCCTCCGGCCTTGTCGGTCACGCCTCGCAAGGTCGCATCGAAACGCTGCGGAATTTTCCGGAATCGCAATCGATCGGAAACTTCTATACCGCGCAGCTCAGCTTCCTGGGGTACCAGCGGTTCGACGAATACAAAGTGATGGGGCTCGCGCCGTATGGCGATCCTCAGGTGTTCTCCGCGCTCTTCTCGCGCATGTATCAGCTTTCGCCCCAGGGGCGCTTCAACATCGTCTCGTCCTCCGAGCGCCTGCTCATCATGAGGGAGGCGGGCCTCGCCGGACAGGCCCGGCGCAAGGGCGAACCGTTCCTTCAGGTGCACAAAGATTACGCCGCCGCCTTGCAGCGGGCTCTTGAGAGCATTGGCATGCACATCGTGGATCACTTTCGCTCGGCGACCGGTTCCCGCCGCTTGTGTTTGTCCGGCGGTGTTGCGCACAACTGCTCACTGAACGGGCAACTGCTTCGCACAGGTTGGTTTGATGAGGTGTACGTGCAGCCCGCCGCGCACGATGCCGGCAATGCGCTGGGAGCGGCATTGGCGCAAACTGCCGAAGCGGGCGTGCCGATCGCGAATAACCTCATGCCGACCGTCTTTCTCGGGTCCGATGTGGGTTCGTCCGCGCAGATTGAGCGGCAACTGCGCCGATGGTCGCCGCTGATCACGCTGGAACACGTCGATGACGCGCCACTCGCCGCGGCTCACTCGCTGGCGGCCGGCGAGGTGCTCGGCTGGGTGCAGGGGTGCTCGGAATTCGGGCCTCGCGCGCTGGGCAATCGCTCGATCCTCGCCGACCCGCGTCCCGAAGAGAACAAGCGCATCGTCAATGCGATGGTGAAGAAGCGCGAGGACTATCGGCCGTTCGCGCCAGCGGTGCTGGAGGAGCGGCTCGGCGATTTTTTCGAGGTGCCTCCCGGTACACGCTCGGTGCCGTTCATGACGATCGTGCTGCCGGTGAAACCTCATGCGCGAAAACTCCTCGGCGCGGTGACGCATGTGGATGGCTCGGCGCGCGTGCAGAGCGTGTCCAGGGAGCAGAATCCCGCGTTTCATGCGCTGATTCGGGCGTTCGGGCGGATCTCGGACGTGCCCATCGTTCTGAACACGTCGTTCAACAACAATGCCGAGCCGATCGTCGATTCTGTGGACGACGCGGTGGTCACGTTCCTGACGACAGGGATCCATACGCTCATCGCGGGTGACTGGCGCGTTCGCAAGGTTGACGGTGTGGGCTCACATCGGGGCTTTGGTCGTCTCGCGCCGAGTCTCGCCCCCAGTGCCAAGCTTGTGCGGCGCTCGCAAGCCGACGGAACGACGATGGGCTTTATCGAGAGAACGGCCAGCCGCCTTCTCGCCGATCCAAGCGTGCCGATCTCGCAGGAAGCGTTTCGCGTACTTTTCGAGGGCCGGGGCGGGTCGCTTGAGCAGGATATCGATCGGTGCGGCTTCGCAGGGCAGGGCGAGCGGCTGTTCGCGGAGTTCTTCGAGTTATGGTGT
Organism: uncultured Gammaproteobacteria bacterium; assembly: GCA_963837755.1. GTDB lineage: Bacteria > Pseudomonadota > Gammaproteobacteria > Steroidobacterales > Steroidobacteraceae > JADGHX01. The sequence continues at coordinate 1,726,543 of CAWIOP010000001.1, forward strand.
GCTCGCGCCATCCGCCTGCGTCCCTGTTCAGCAGGGTAGCCACGTGCGGACCGTTGCGATCACCGCCGAATCGCTCGGCTCGCGGGCCTTCAGGCAGGACTACAACGTGCGCCAGGCCTATGTCGCGGGCTCGATGTTCCGGGGCATCTCTTCGGCGCGCCTCGTGTCGCAGATGGCCAGTGCAGGCTACCTCTCATTCTTCGGCAGCGGCGGCCTGCGTCACAGCGAAATCGAAGAGGGCGTGCGGCGAATCCAGCGGGAGCTTCCCGCCGGAGCACCATTCGGAGTGAACCTGCTTTGCCGCCCGCTCGAGCCTGAGGCGGAGGTGGAGCTTGCGTCATTGCTTGTCGACCTGCAGGTGCCTGCGATCGAGGCCGCCGCGTTCCTGCGCATCACACCGGGAGTCGCGCTCTTCCGCGCACGGGGGCTCGATCGCGGCGTCGACGGCCGGGTGCGGTCCCGCTGCCGTGTGCTCGCGAAGATATCTCACCCCGATGTGGCGTCGCTCTTTTTGAAACCCGTCCCGAAGCGACTGCTGGACGCGCTGGTGGCCGCACGCCGCCTGCGCCCGGAACAGGCGGCGCTCGCGAGCGAGGTGCCGGCCGCGGACGACCTGTGCGTCGAGGCCGACTCTGGAGGACACACCGACCTGGGCGCGGCGCTTACGCTTCTGCCCGCCATCAAGGCGGTGCGAGACGAAATTGCGAAGAGACTGCCAGCCGCCGCCGCGGTTCGTGTAGGTCTCGCGGGAGGCCTCGGAACGCCGCAGGCCATCGCTTCCGCGTTTGTACTCGGTGCGGATTTCGTGATGACCGGATCGGTCAATCAGTGCACCGTCGAAGCCGATACCAGCGACGCTGTGAAGGACCTTCTGCAAGGCCTCGATGTGCGGGATACGACTTACGCGCCGGCAGGCGATCGCTTCGAGAATCCGAGCCGAATCCAGGTTGTGAAGAAGGGAGTGCGCTTCTCCGGCCAGGCTTGCCGTCTGCACGAATTGTGGCAGCGGCATGGATCGCTCGAAGAGCTGGGGCAGGACACGCGACAAATGCTGGAGAAGGATTATTTCGGCCGCACCCTCGACGACGTGTATCGCCAGGTGATCGAACATCATTCGTCGGCTCGACCGGATTGGGTCGCACGCGCTGAGCAAGATCCCCGGTACAAGATGACACTCGTCTTTCGTTGGTACTTCTACTACACCAACAGGCTCGCGCGAGAGGGGCGGCATGAAGCGCGGGCCCAGTTTCAGATCCATTGCGGGCCGGCACTCGGCGCTTTCAATCGCTGGGCGGCTGGCACGGACCTTGAGCCCTGGCGGAATCGCAGGGTCGACGAGCTTGGCAGGCGCCTCATGAGCGCTGCTGCGAGCCACCTCTCGCACTGGCATGAGAACCTGGCGACAAACGCGGTCTCGCTACACACGAGCACGGAAAACCTGAGGGCGGCAAATGTTATCCAATGAAACGGTAGATGACTTTGTGATGACAACGATCGCGGAGACCTGCAACTTCGACCGTTCTGCGATCGACAGGCGAAGCAGCGTCGCGGAGATTGGAATGGATTCGCTGCGCTTGACGGCTTTCGTGGCGCATGTGGAGGCGGCGTTCGACTGCGAGCTCAGCGCCGATCAGATCGTGACGCTGTTCGAAGCGCCGCACGTGCAGGATATAGTCACGTTGATCAAGACCGTTGCCGCAGCGTCTTCGCGCTGAAGGCGCGGCTTGCAATGTCCGCCAGTGAGTCGAGAGCGCAATTCGGTCATATGTCGGTTTGCGTTGTATCGGTGGCCTAAGCTATGCTCCGGCCACTAAGGGACGGATCGCAGGAGCAAATCCTGCGATCACAAAGGGAAGCATCGATTGTTTTGGAAGAACATCGAAGAACAGGCGTCAGGGAAGGCGCGTATACGCCGGGATCCCGGCGCCAGGCTCCCGCGAAACCTCAACTCTTCACTATTTCAACAGCGCGACCTGAGCGCGACTTTGACGCATTCCCGATGACATACGTTCGTATAGTGAAATCGAATAGGGGGCTGTGTGAATTGCAAAGTAGTGACGATCAATCCATTCCGCTGCCGGATGTGGTCTCTGCACGACCGGCTGGAGAGCACGATCTCGGAACACACGTGCAAGGCCGAGATCGATAGTTTCGACAAACATGGACAACTTGTGCCGGTGATGGGGCGACCGTTACGAAGCGATGCCGACTACGATGTGGAGTTGATTTTCGGGGCGAGGCGGCTGTTCGTCGCCAGGCAGGCCAACAAGCCTCTTGCGGTGGAGCTGAGGGAGATATCCGACATGGAGGCCATCGTGGCCATGGATATCGAGAACCGTCAGCGCGCCGACATCAGCCCGTACGAGCGCGGACTGAGTTACGCCCGTTGGCTGCGTGAGAGCTACTTCGGGTCGCAGGACGAGATCGCACGGACGCTGAGGGTGTCCTCGTCGCAGGTGTCCCGCCTTCTGAAGATCGCCCGATTGCCGCCGGTCATCGTCAATGCGTTTCGAAGCCCCGCCGAAATCTGTGAAGGCTGGGGACTCGATCTCGTTGAAGCGCTTTCCGATGCCAGCCGCAGGCAGGCGACGGTCCTTTGCGCGAGAGCGATCGCGAACGGCGGCGCGCGCCAGGAGTCGCGCGAAGTCTATCGGCAGCTCATGAGCGCATCTGCTCCGGGCAGAAAGCTCAAGCCACGCGTGCACGATGAAGTGGTGAAGGCTCGCGACGGTGCGCCTCTGTTTCGTGTTCGGCATCAAACGAACGCCATCTCGCTCATGATTCCCCGTGCGAGCGTTTCGGTTCGCGCACTCGAGGAGTTGCGGCGGGCGGTGGCCGAAGTGTTGCAACCTGCAAATGTGCAAGTTGCTGATTCCTCGTGCTCCGCCTATCAGCAGCCGGGCAGCGTTGCCCGCGTCGCCTAGAGACGGCAGTCGGTTGTGGGCGGTTGGCCCACAACCGACTGCGACGGCGCCTCATCTGCACGGCTGCGCTTTTTTTCAGATGTTCCGCTGCAACCCCTGCCAATGCGGCTCGCGCAGTCGCCTCTTGTACAGCTTTCCATTCGGGTCGCGCGGAAGCTCCTGCAGATACTCGATTCGCTTGGGCAGCTTCGTCGCGGAAAGCTGCTTTCCGAGGAACTGAAGGATGTCGCGCGTCAGAGTGGAAGAGCCTTCGATGCCCGTCACGGGCTGAACCACGGCACGCACGGCCTCGCCGAGAAGCGTGTCGGGCACGCCGAATACCGCGCAGTCGGCGATCGCAGGATGCAGGATCAGGAGGCGTTCGACTTCGGCGGAGTAAATGTTCATGCCGCCGGAGATGATCATGTCGATCTTGCGATCGCAGATGAACAGATAGCCCTCGTCGTTCACGTATCCAATGTCGCCCACCGTGAAAAGATGGCCGCGATGGCAGGCCCGGGTTCGCGCCTCATCGCCCCGATACTCGAACGTGTCTCCCGTATATCGCGAGAAGTAGATCTGCCCGACCTCGCCGCGCGGCACTTCCCGGTCCTCGTCATCGAGAATGCGCAGATCCGTGCCTGGAATGGGCCGCCCTACGGTGCCCGGATATCGCAGCCACTCTTCGGAGCTCACGATCGTTCCCGCGCCTTCGACGGCGCCGTACGTGTCCCACAGGATCGGCCCCCACCACTCGATCATTTGCCGCTTCACTTCAGGCGGGCACGGGGCGCCCGAGTGCACCACGCGTTTGAGCGTTGTGATCGGGTGCTGGCGGCGCTGCTCTTCGGGAAGCTTCAGGAGCCTTACGAACGTAGTCGGTACCATGAAGCTCGTCGTCACACCGTGCTCAGCGATCAGCTGCAACAGCCGAAGCGGCTCGGCGCGCTCGACGAGCAAAACGCAGTGGCCCATGTGCAGGGCAATGACGCAGCCCTCGAGGGGCGCGGCGTGATACAGCACGGACGCACATAGATGCACGTGTGCGCTGCCAAGACCGATTCCCACCGCGATATGCAGCCGGATGGTTTTCTCCAGGGAAGCTAGCGAGCCTGGTAGTGGCAGGCTGATCGCTTTGGGTCGCCCGGTCGTGGCGGAGGTGTAAAACATCGGCCTGCCCAGAACCGGATCCGCGAGCGCCGCGCAGGAGAAGGGCGCCACGAATTCCTCGATCCGGGTCGCGCCGCTCACCGGACCCATCGAGAGGGTGATCCATGGCGCTTCGGGAAGCTCGGCGCACGCGGCTCGCGCGAGCCCGGCCAGACGTTCGTGAACCACGAGCGCCCGCGGATTGCTGTCAGAAAGGATGTAGGCAATTTCGGACTGTGTGAGATGCCAGTTGATGGGGACGACGTACAGGCCGATCTGCGTAGCCGCGAGGTACGTCACGAGGTACTCGGCGCCATTCGGCGCCAGTATCGCGATCGAGTCTCCGGGAGTGAGCCCGGCCGCGCGCAACGCTCGCGAGAGTCTGTTGCTGAGCGCGAAAAGCTCGCCGCGCTGCCAGCGCCTTCCTGTGGGATCGACGAGTGCAGTCGTATCGGGCTCGCATTGAGCGAAGTGGCTGAATCCCATCTGGTCCATGACATTTCCTCGTGGAGGGTAGTGATGCGATAAGCATGCTGCTCAATCCGGCCGCAGCGGGGAAGCGCGAGCACTCGTCGCGAAGCGTGTTGCGCAGTGTCTTTACGTGCGCCCTGCCGTACGATGATTGCGGAGTTGATTCACGCACGCACGCGCGAGTGCAGTCAGCGTCACAACATGCGGAGCACGGATATGAAGGACCTGGCGGGCAAAGGCGCGGTCATCACGGGCGGCGTCAGCGGGATCGGCCTTGCAATTGCGCGCGAGCTCGTCGTGGCCGGAGCAAGAGTCGTGATCACGTATCGCCGCGAGGATCACCTGCGTCAGGCCATGGCGCTGTTCGGGGACGCGCCCGCCGGCGCTGTTCACCCGGTCCGTATGGATGTGACGGATCGCGATTCCGTGAGGCACGCGGCGGATGAAGCCGGGCGCGTGCTCGGCAAGGTGCACATCTTGTGCAACAACGCCGGGGTCAATCTCATCGGCGCGATGGATGAGGCGACCTTCGACGACTGGGACTGGATTCTGGGCGTCAACCTGCATGGCGTGGTGAATGGGCTCGTGACCTTTCTGCCGCGAATCAAGGCGCATGGCGAAGGCGGGCACATCGTGAATGTGGCCTCCATGTCGTCGTTCATCAGCGGCCCCGCGGCCGGGGTTTATTCGACCTCGAAGTTCGCGGTTCGCGGGCTTTCCGAATCGCTGCGGTATGCCCTCGCGCCACACGGCATCGGTGTTTCCATGGTCTGCCCGGGACTCACCCGGTCCAACATCTTCGAGTCGGCGCGCTATCGGCCGGAGACTCTCGGCCATACCGCGTTTCCGCTGGATGACGCCACGCTCAAGCGCATGCAGGACATTCACGCGCTGGGCATGGAGGCAGAGGAGGTCGGCCGCAGGACCATCGAAGGCATCAAGCGCAACGACTTCTATATTTTTTCGCACCCGGAGTTCAGGGACGAAGTCCGTGAGCTGTGCGACGAGATTCTCGCCGCGTTCCCGCAGGAGGCGGTCGAGGCGAAAAGACTCGTGGTGGAGGTCATGCGTCGCCGGGCGAAGGAGCAAGCGCGCCAGGCCCTCGCACGCCTGTAGCGCCGGACGCCGCATCATGTCGGGCCCGCTGGAAAATTCCCTCGCGACAGCGGCTTCTCAGCCGCTTTGGCCTCGCAAGGTGTGCGAGATCCAGAACCACACCATCGATTCGACGCGATGGAACGACTTTCGCTTCCGCGACGGCGACATTGTCACCGTGACCTGGGCCAAGACCGGAACGACCTGGGTGCAGCAGATTCTCAGTCAGCTCATTTTCTGCGCCCGGACGGACATCCCGGTCATGCAGGTTTCTCCGTGGGTGGAGCATCGCGCGATTCCGAAGCGGCGCCTGATGCGGTTGCTCGAAGCGCAGACGCATCGGCGGTTCGTAAAATCTCACCTGCAGCTCGATGCGCTCGTTTTCGCGCCGCGGGCTCAATATCTCTATATCGGCCGCGACGGCCGGGATGCGATGTGGAGCTGGTATCAGCATCACCTCAGTCTGTCACCAGCGGTCTATCAGCTGATGAACCATATGCCCGGCCGTGTGGGGCCGCCGCTCGGGCCCGCCGGGTCGGATCCACGCCAGTATTTCCACGACTGGCTCGATCGAGATGGATATCCGCTGTGGCCGTTCTGGTCTCACATTCAATCGTGGTGGGATGCCCGGCAGCTTCCCAATGTGATGCTGCTGCACTTCAACGAGCTCAAGGCGGATCTGGCATTCCAGATCACGCGTATCGCTGAGTTTCTCGGGCTTCCGATCAGCGAGCGCCTGTGGCCGCAGATTCTGCGGCACTGCTCGTTCGATTTTATGAAGCACAACGCGCGCTCGCTTTCCCCACTGCTGGAACAGTCGCTGGCCGGTGGCGCAGGCGCGTTCGTGAACGTCGGCTCGAACGGCCGGTGGCGCGAGGTGCTGTGCAGCTCCGACGTGGAGAAGTATGAGGAGTGCGCGCGGCGTCATCTCACGCCCGAGTGCGCGCATTGGCTGGCGACGGGAGAACGGGCGGATCGATGATCGGGCGCGGCACGGGCGTGTCGCGGCTCACGGGACGAAACAGGGGGATCCATGGAACTGGTGTCAAAAAGCCTTCGCGGAGTGGCGGTCGCGGACAGGGCGGAAGCGGGTGTCTCGAAATCGTATCGAAACTACGTCCTGGGACTGCTCCTGGTGGTCGGAATATTCAGTTGGGTGGATCGCCAGATCTTCTCGATCCTCATGCAGTCCATCAAACAGGAGTTCGCCTTCACCGACACGCAGCTGGGGCTGCTGGGTGGATTTGCATTCGGCATCTTTTATGCCTCCGTCGGGCTGCCGATCGCGTGGCTCGCCGATCGGTACAATCGCCGCAACATCATTTCTCTCGCGATCGGGCTGTGGAGCTGCATGACGGCGTTCAGCGGCCTCGCCACCGGCTTCGGAACGCTGTTCCTGGCGCGCATGGGCGTGGGCATCGGTGAGGCAGGGGGTGCGCCGCCGTCTCAATCGCTGATCTCGGACTACTTTCCTCCGGAGCGGCGCGCCTTCGCGCTCGGAGTGCTCTATTCGTACATGCCCCTCGGATCGCTCGTGGCATTTCTCTGCGGCGGGTGGGCCAATGAATATCTCGGCTGGCGTGCCGCGTTCCTTGTCGTCGGAATTCCCGGAATATTGGTCGCATTGCTCGTACGGCTGACGTTGCGGGAGCCGATTCGCGGCGCGTCCGAGCGAATCGTGCAGCCGTCCGTCCCGCTGACGTTGCCGGAGAACCTGCGCTACCTCCTGAGCCGTCCCTCTTTGCGCCACCTTGCGCTGGCGGGCGCGCTTCACGGCGTCGGTGCTTTCGGCGCAGCGGTATGGATGCCCACTTATTTCATCCGTCAGCACGGTATGAGCAGTGCGGAGATCGGAACCTGGCTCGCGCTGGTCCTTGGATTCGCGGGGCTCGCCGGCACGCTTCTCGGCGGGCACATTGGAGACCGCCTCGTTCAGAAGACCGGCGATGCGCGGTGGTATCCCTGGCTCATCTGCACCGTCATCCTCGCGACGCTTCCGCTGCTCGTTTTTGTGTACTCGCTGCCGCCGGTACCCGCATTGCTCCTGTTCATCGTGCCGACCCTGCTGCAGAACATGATGCTGGGCCCCGTGACGGCGACTATCCAGAATCTCGCGGGTGTTCGCCGGCGTGCGATGGCCGCGGCGATGTACCTGTTCCTGACGAACCTCATTGCAATGGGGTGCGGACCGCTGCTCGTCGGCGTGATCAGTGATGCGTTTGCACTCACCCTGGGGACGGACTCATTGCGGTACGGGCTTCTGGCGACGATGGTGATCTCCACCATCTGGGCTGCCTTTCACTTCTGGATGGCTTCCAGGGAGCTGCGCAAAGACCTCGCGGAAGCGGGGGTTCAGATGCCGGGGCAAGCGAACGCCACCTGAGCGTGTCCGCAAACCCCACGGGCCACCGCGACGCGTGTCTGCTAAGAGCGCGCGTCCTGGTAAGCCTCCTGCAGAAGGCGCTTTGCCTCGAGGCGGTTTATCTTTCCGGGCCCTGTCTGGGGAAGGGTCTGCACAATCCGCACGACCTGAGGCACAGCGTGGGCGGGCCCATGCGCGATGGCGAATTCCCGCAGCTCTGACTCACTGACCGGTCGCTTAGGTACGACGAGCACCGCAGGCAACGATTGTCGGGACGCGCTGAGGACGGGCGCTGCGAACACGAACTCAACAGAAGGATGCCCCATCAGCACGGATTCGATTTCTGCAGGGTAGAGATTCTTGCCGTTACAGATGAACATGTCGTCACAGCGGCCGCGATGGAAGAAATTTCCCCCGGCGTCGCGAAAGAACAGATCGCGGGTTCTGAACCAGCCGTCCTTAAAGCGGCTTCGATTGAGCTGCGCATCGAGATAGCACTCGTGCACCGTCGAATTGCGCACCCACAGCTCGCCGAGACTTGGATGTTCCCGCAGATGCTCATCGACGAGCTTCACTTCGCCGAAGAAATGTTGCCCGCAACTTCCTTGCTTCGCGCCTTGCCTGAGCAGGCTCTCACGCACATGCCCCAAACCCGTCAGGCATTCTGTCAGGCCGTAAGCGGACACGACCGGCGCGCGGAACGCCTCCTCGATCTGGCGCACGAGCTCGACGGGACAAGCCTCGCCGAAGGTCATGCAAAATTTCACGGCGGATCGATCCGTCGTCTGAAGCTGCGCCGACTTCAGCAATGCCCGATACATCGACGGCACGAGCATGATGAGTGGACAGCGGGTCTCACCGATGAGGCTCAGAAAGGTGTCGGGCACGAAGTACGTCATGCTGTAGAGCGGGTCACCGGCCATCAGGGCTCGCAGGCCGATGATGAGTCCGCCCATGTGAGTCAGCGGTACAGCCAGAGCTACCGGCGTATGGCGAGCCTCATCCGCCGCGGGCGCAAAGAATTGTGCATACAGCTCGGCGTAGTGCTCGAGAAACGTGAGTAGCTGCGCGTGGCTGAATGCAATCGCCTTGGGCTGCCCCTCCGAGCCCGACGAATAGACAACGAGCGCTGGGTGATCGGGTCGCGAAGGAAACGGCCCACTCGTAGCATTTTCGGTCTCCACGAGCGTTGCATAGGAGAGCCACCGCCCACGCGCGGGCTCACTCACGCGGTTGAGAGACACTCGCTGGCATCCGCCTGGAAGAGCCGCATCGATCGCCGGCGGAAGCGGCTCCTCAAAGATGCAACAGGCTGGCCGCATCTCGCTCACGATACTTTCCAGATTGCGCTGACCTGTCAACGGACTGACGGGAACCGCCGTGGCGCCCATGTGAAACGCGGCGAGAATCGACTCCAGGGTCTCGACCGGGCTCGTCGTGAGTATGAGGACACGATCACCGTCGCGCACTCCATGGGCTTGCAGGCTCACGGACAGCCGCTGCGTGTTCCGGAGAAGCTCCCGCTGGCTGCGGCTGCGCCGAGAGGTCGTGCTCACGACGTGAGCTATCGCCTGCCCGTCTGCTTCATGCGTCAGTTGGTTAATGAGATTCATGGCAGTCCTCGCAGACATCCGCGGAAAACAACTTCGGCATCTTCCGAGAGCAACTTCGATCCGTCCATGCCATCGGGCAGACGCGCAGGGATTCTTTTTTGCAGCGACGTGCGCACTGGCTTGTCACGATCTGCTTCGTCTTGCTTTCCCAGACATCTGCTCACATGATGAATTGAGCGGCGGGAGTGGCGCTGCGACAGGAGTTGCTGGTGCGAGAATATGGATAGTGCTCATCCCGAAGAGGACGCCGCGACTTCCAACGCCGTTCAGATGGTGACTGGAATCTGGTCCGAAGTGTTGGGCCTGCAGGTGCGGACCATCGCGCCGGATGACAACTTCTTCGCCGTCGGCGGCGATTCCCTGCTCATTGTGCAGGTGATGGAGCGCATCAACGCTGCATTTTTTTCGGATCGCCCGCAGGCCGCTCTGCCCCTCACCGAACTCTTCGCACATCCGACGCCGCGCCGGTTGGCGCAGCGTCTGACGAACACAGAGCCCGCTGCGCTGGGTAACGGCGTGCACGGCGCGCAGTCGCCCGCCACAGACGATGCGATCGCGATTGTTGGCATGGCGGGCCGTTTCCCTGGCGCCGGGGATATCGATGCGCTGTGGAGTAATCTGTGCGGCGGCGTCGAATCGATTCGTACGTTTACTAACGAGCAGCTGCTGGAGAGTGGCGTTCATGACGCGCACCTCTCATCCGCTGCGTACGTCAAACGTGGCGCTTGCATCGACGGCATCGATCAATTCGATGCGCGCTACTTCGGGTTGTCACCTCGGGAGGCGGCCCTCCTGTGCCCGCAGCAACGGGTGCTGCTGGAATGCGCGGAGGAAGCGCTCGAGCACGCTGGGTATGGGGTCCGCCCCGAAGGCGTACGGGTCGGTGTCTTCCTCGGAACCGGGCGCAGTATTTATCTCACCGAGGTGCTTAACTCCGGCGCCGGTTTTTTCGACACGATCGAGGGCCGGCTCGCGCTCGTCGCCAATACCAGCTCAGCCACACGAATTGCTTACCTGTTCGACCTGACAGGTCCGAGCTTCAGCATCGATACGGCCTGTTCGTCTTCGCTTGTCGCCGTTCACCAGGCGTGCCTCTCGCTCATCCGGGGAGAATGCGATCTGGCGCTCGCCGGTGGTGCCTCGATTACGAGCCTCGGGCCGAAGGGATACCGGCACGAAGAGGGCGGAATCGTCTCTGCGGACGGTTGTTGCCGGCCGTTCGATCAGGACGCGGGCGGCACGGTGTTCACGAGCGGCGCAGGAATCGTGCTGTTGAGGCGGCTGAAGGACGCGCGGGTTTCCGCCGATACGATTCACGCCGTCATTCGGGGAAGCGCCGTCAACAATGACGGCAAAGCCAAGGTCGGCTATACCGCGCCAAGTCAGGCCGGACAGGCGCGGGTCATTCGCAGCGCGCTCCGTGCCGCAGGAGTGAAGCCGGCCGATATTCAATACGTGGAGACGCACGGCACCGGCACTGCGCTCGGCGATCCCATAGAAGTCGCTGCGCTTCGGGAAGTCTTTGATGCGTCAGCCGGCGTTCGCTGCACACTGGGCGCCATGAAGGCGAATGTCGGGCACATGGAAGCCGCCGCGGGAATCGGTGGCCTCATCAAGGCGACCTGCGCGCTCGCCAGGAAGCAAATTCCTCCCGCACCGAATTTCAGAGCGATCAATCCCAGGATTGATCTGGCGAGCTCAGGGTTCTCCATCAACACGAGCCTGCAGGACTGGTCATCGAAGGGAGGTCCTCGGCGCGCCGGCGTCAGTTCCTTCGGCATCGGAGGCACGAACGCGCATGTGGTTCTGGAAGAGGCGCCCTCGCTCCCGGTGACTCGCGGGGACAAGGCTCGCCGCGTGCATTTGCTGCCCCTCTCGGCGAAGACGCCCGGCGCGCTTCGCAGGTGCTGCACCGATTTGGCGGCGTACCTTCAGCGGGAAGATGTTCCGCTTGCGGATGTCGCCTACACCCTCCAGGTCGGCCGAGCCGCTCACGATTACCGCACGTTCATCATCGCCGGGACGCGTGAAGAAGCTTCGGAGCGGCTCCTCAAGTGCGCATCTGACGGAGTAAACGCCGGTCGCGCAACGGGCGTGCTGCTCGCTCTGCCCGGGCTGAGCGCTGTTCCGGCAACTGTGCTGCGAGATCTCTATCAGCAGGAAGTCCGGTTTCGCCAGCTTCTCGAATCAGCCGCTTGTCATCTTCATGGCGATGCGCGCCACGAGCTTCTGGCGTGGATCAGTACGGACGCGGCGCCGTCCGAGTCTTCGCCGTCTGAGCACTGCGTGCCCGCCGCCTTCAGCGCATCCGCGCTCTTTGTCCTGCAGTACGCGCTCGCGCACCTGCTTCACGCGTGGGGCGTTGAGTCCTGTGGTGCGGCGGATGAACGAGCAGGAGCCTGCGTTGAGGCTTGCGTTGCCGGAGAGCTTGGGTTGGGCGAAGCACTGAATCTGCTGTCAGCCGGTCATTCCGCGAATTTGGATGTGCGCAGCGCACCGCGAGCGCGTGCGTTGGCAACTTCCGGCTCGCAAAGCGCCGTACTGCACGTATCACCGGGAACGCCGATCATGACGATGCTCGGCCTCTCCTGGCAAAACGGGGGCTTCGTGAGATGGGCGGCAGTGAACGAAGGTCATGCCCCCCGTCGGGTGCCACTGCCGACGTATCCGTTCGAGCGCGAGCGACACTGGATTGACCGGCCGCGGGAAAACCGACGGCCCGCGGAGCCGATCCCTGATGCCGCGGGCGCGACTGCCAACGGAGAGTCGGCTCAGGAGATCGAACAGGCGATCGCCGAGCTGTGGCGCCAGGCCCTTGGGGTCGATGCCGTCAACCCGGGGGACAATTTTTTTGAGCTGGGCGGTGATTCGTTGATGGCGGTGCAGCTCAGCACCGCCATGCAGGCGCGACTCGGCAGACCCGTCGCGCTACGGCAATGGATCCGGCAGCCCACGATCTCGGGTATCACGCAGCTGCTGCAGGACGAGTCACGAGGCGCGCAATGAAATACTTCTATCTCATCTGGCGTGGGCTGTGGCGCAAGCCCGCCCGCACGGCTTTGACCGCCGTATCCCTGATGACAGGATTCCTGCTTTTCGGGATCGCTCAGGGCATCGATTCAGCCTTCAATGCGGCAGTCGCGCGTCAGCGCGTGGACCGACTGCTGACGGACTCGCGCTTCGGTCAGGCTCCGTTGCCGCTGAGCTATCACACTCAGATTGAGAAGGTGCCGGGCGTGACCACTGTCGGCTGGACCGCTTTTCTGCCGGGCACGTATCAGGATCGGACGAAGAACGTGCTCGTCATCGCGACGGCGCCCGAGCGGTTTTTCGCCGTTCGCAATGAGTTCGAGACCGAGCCCGCGCAGCTCGCGGCGCTTTTGGCCAAACGGACGGGGCTGCTCGCGCTGGAGAGCGTCGCCAGTACGCACGGTTGGAAAATCGGAGATCAGGTGACCCTGCAGTCGCCAATACCGAAGCGCAATGGCAGCCATGACTGGGAATTCGAGATCGTCGGCTTCATGCGCAACCCAGCCAATCCGGGACAGGTCGGCTTTGGGCTCGCCAACTACGATTACTTCAACGAGAACCGCATCGCAGGGCAGGGCACCGTGGGCCGCTTCATCACGCGAATCGAGGATCCCAGCAGATCGGCGGAGGTCGGTGCGGCAATCGACAAGCTATTTGAGAACTCTCCTGCACCCACCCGCACCGCCAACGAGAACGAGGTAGCGCAGGCGGATCTCGCATCTGTGGGAGACGTCAGCCTCCTTGCGCGCGGGATCATCACGGCCGTGTTCTTCTCGTTGCTGCATCTCACGGCGCACACCGTGCTGCAGTCCGTCCGCGAGCGATCGAAAGAGCTCGCCGTTCTGAAGACGCTCGGCTTCTCCGATCGCCGAACGTGGATGCTCATTGTGTGCGAGACATTACTCTTGTGTGTGGGCGCGTCGGTCGTCGGGCTCGCGCTGGCCGCACTGGTATTTCCCGCGGCGAGCGCGCATCTGCCGTCCCTGAGCGGATACGTCGGCAATGCGGACTTCTCGTCCGCTGTGGTGCTGCATGGGCTCGCGTTCGCTGTGGCGCTTGCCCTCGTGAGCTCCACGATTCCGGCGTGGCGAACGGCCCGCATGACGATCGCAGAAGCACTGGCGCGGTGACCGGGAGATGACCATGTTGCGAGAAATCGGGATCGTCACGGCGCTCGGCCTGCAGAGCATTCCGCATCGCCTTGGGGCATCGCTGGTCGTCGTCACCGGAGTTGCGACGGTGGTGGCTGTATTTATCACCGTGCTTTCGATGGCGAACGGGTTTACGAAGGTGGCGGTGAGCACCGGCCGGGCCGATCGGGCAATCGTACTCGCGGGCGGGGCAACGACCGAGGCGGGCAGCACCCTCGGCAGGTCCGAAGTGGTGAAGATCCTGGATGGCGGTGGCATCAGGCGCTCGTCCGGTGGCGAGCCCGTTGCTTCCGCGGAGGCCCTGGCGTTCCTGCCGCTCGTCAATCGAAATACCGGAAAGAACACGTTCGTGACGGTGCGGGGTGTGGGCCGGGAGAATTCTGCCCTCAGGACTGAAATTCACATCATCGAAGGCCGGGCGTTCCGTCCCGGAAGCCATGAGGTCGTGATTGGCGAAGCGGCTCGCCGCAGGCTCGGGAGTCTTTCTGTCGGCTCGCCGCTCGCGCTCCCGCAGGGCCAATGGACGGTGGTGGGCGTATTCACTGCGAATGGCGACTCACACGAATCGGAGATACTGACCGACGCCGAAACGCTGCTGCCGGCTTACCGTCGGCAGGGCTTCAATTCCGTTACCGTCGCGCTGGAGAGCGAATCGGCCTTTGAGTCTTTCAAGACGGCGCTCGGCAGCGACCCCACGCTGTCCGTCGAGGTAATGCGAGAGGACAGATTCTTCGCGCAATCCTCGCAGCACGTGGGCCAACTGATCCTGCTGATCGCGTTCGGCGTCGGAGGAATCATGGCGTTTGGCGCATCGTTCGGCGCGCTCAACACGATGTATTCAGCCGTCAGCACGCGGGGTGTCGAGATCGCAACGTTGCGCGCGCTGGGATTCAGCCCCATCGCGGTGGTGACATCCGTCCTGTTCGAAGCGCTGCTGCTGGCTTTCGCCGGCGCCGCCATTGGCGCGCTGGCGGTATGGGTGCTTTTCGAGGGGACTACCGTGAACACGCTCACCGGGACCTCTCCCTCCCAATTGACGTTCGCCTTGCGCGTCACGCCGGGCACCGTAGCGCTCGGGGTAATCGGCGCCTGCATCATCGGCATGGTCGGGGGGCTTCTGCCCGCGATTCGGGCTGGTGGAGTCTCAATCGTCGACGCCATGCGTGCCACTTAGCACAGAGGCATGCGGGATTCGTTCGAACAGCGGTACAGCAAGGAGAAGCGACTCATGACGAAGCTGGTTTCCGTCAGGAACGCCGTCAAACGTTACGTACGCGGCAGGCAGAAGGTGGAGGTGCTCCACGGCATTCATCTCGATGTGGAGCACGGAGAGTTCGTGGCGCTCATGGGGCCGTCGGGCTCGGGCAAGACGACCCTGCTCAACCTCATCGGAGGGCTCGATCGCCCGGATGAGGGAGAGATCATGGTTGCCGGCCAGAGGATCGACAAACTGTCGAACAAGCAGCTCTCGCATTGGCGGGCGCGCAATATCGGCTTCGTGTTCCAGTTTTACAACCTCATGCCGATGCTTTCCGCCGAGCGGAACGTAGAATTGCCGCTGCTTCTGACGAACCTCTCGCACGACCGACGCCGCGCCAGCGTGAAGGCGGCTCTTGAGCTGGTCGGGCTCGCCGACAGGGCAGCACACAAACCCGCGGAGCTCTCCGGCGGGCAGCAACAACGCGTAGCAATTGCCCGCGCACTCGTAGCTGACCCGACGTTGCTGGTTTGCGATGAGCCCACGGGGGATCTCGATCGGGCCACAGCGGATGAGGTGCTCGGGCTCATGCGCACACTGAACCGCGAGCAAAAGAAAACCATCATTATGGTCACGCACGATCCCAGAGCCGCCGGCTACGCCACGCGCCAGGTACATCTTGATAAGGGTGAACTGATCGATGCCAGCAATTCACGGGTAGGCCGGGAGCCTACTGCCGCCTGATTGACTGGCGCGCGTGCGTCGCGGGGAATCGCTGAGAAGGGAATCGCAAGATGAGCCCTAAGAAGTTCGTGCTCGCGCTGTTCGTGCTGATGCTGCCGACGTTCGTGAATGCACAGGTCATTCTGCGCATCGAAGGTGACGATGGGCTGAAGGGACTTCCCATGTCACTCGATGGTACTTTTGTTGGCGTCGTGGGGGACACCATTATAGTCAGCGGCGCCGCGCATCAGCTCAGCGTGGAGGTATTGCCCGGCATTCGTGCCATGCAAGAAATTACGCTGAGGGAGGGCGTCGTCACGATGCGCCCCGTCCGGGCGAGCGAGTGCGCAGGCACCACCGAGTGGCGGCTCGGGAACTGGCGCGTTCCGTTACTCGAGCTCCGGGGCGATGTGACCATCGCACGCCTGGCAACACCCACTCCAACGCTTGTTGGCCCCTGTGTGGACGGCCTTCCGAATTATCAGTGCTTCGTTGCATGGAGTAGCGTTGAGGTCACCGCCGTGCCCGAGGTAGAAGCCGAGATCTGGCTCGACGGCCGACCAATCGGCGCGGCGACGTCCACTGTCGTGCGGCTTCAGCATTGCGAGGGGGCTGTTCGCACGATAGACGTGGTTCTGCGCAAAGAGGGCTATGCGAACTGCACAACAGGCATTCGCCTTGGCTCCGGAGCGAATAAGGTCAGCTGTATTCTGCAGAAGCTTGGATGGCCCTGAGGAGCAGCAGGGCTTTTTTGGCCCGTTTCTCATAACTGCCCGAATTCTCTATGATCGCTGCTGGAATGGAGACGGCGGAACGGAATCGTATGCACGAAGTTGGCTGGTCCAATGGCCCTCGGCCCGGTTCACCTTGGCAGAAGAACGAGTCTGTCGAATAGTTCACGTCCGCGGATCGCAAGAACATCGTTTTTCGACCGGAGCTTTGGTCTGCAAGCACGGCAGCGTGAGCTTCCTCGGCCCGTTCGCCCATGGGCGCGCACGGACCGGTTCACTTATCTCGACTGGGCCGTGCTCCATGCACCCCCTTCATAGTCTCACCGAGCGACATCGGCCGGGAGGACCTCAACGATTTCCTTGCGACGCGTGCCGAGATCGAGCGCCGCCACTACAAGCTATGGCTCTCCAGCGCGTCTGTGCTTTCCCACATTATCAACCGTCCTATCGTCGACCGAAGCCGCGCAGCTCTCGAAGAAACCCTTGCCTGTACTAGGCGATATGTCGCCACCGAAAACCACAAACGTGCCATCGACATGCTGGAAAGAATGCACGTTTCTCGTATCGGACTGGATCGGCAATCTCGGGGTGCGCGCCTCGCCGAGAGACATCGATGAGGTCATCGACGCGTACAACCTCGAA
The DNA here is from genome assembly GCA_963837755.1 of uncultured Gammaproteobacteria bacterium. GTDB lineage: Bacteria > Pseudomonadota > Gammaproteobacteria > Steroidobacterales > Steroidobacteraceae > JADGHX01. Next base: position 1,743,611 of record CAWIOP010000001.1, read on the forward strand.
GACCATCGCAGAAAGTACTTCCGGCCGTACGGCGGCGAAGACTCCCTCTACAAGGGCGAAGACTTCGTCAGCGCGACCGACGAGATCGACAGGCGTGAAGTCTTGTCCGAGAGCCGGATGCGGGCGATCTGCATGTCCGGTTTGTTCGTCGCCGACGCCCGCAACCGCGGCCGGCAGAAGTACTGCTCGAAGCCAACCTGTCGTTGTGCCGGCAAAGCCGCGCGACAACGGCGATGGCTCGCAAAGCCGGAGAACCAAAACTACTTTCGCGGCGCACTGCACGTGGCGCGGGTGCGCGCCTGGCGGCAGGCCCATCCGGGCTACTGGCGGCAAAGCAGGCCGATGAGCGAGCCTGCGTTACAAGACGCCTGCCGCGTGCAACTGGCTGAAGCGCTTAAGGATTCCGCCACTTTAGCGTTACAAGACGTCTGCCGCCGGCAAGACGCTGTTCTGATTGGGCTGATCGCCCATTTAAGCGACTCTGCGCTACAAGACGACATCGCCGCCGCCGGGCGTCGCTTGCTACAACTCGGGCAAGACATCCTGCGCGGCGGAACCACCGATGCTCATCAAACGGGTGCTGCGCCCTGAGCGCCTGCGGCGCGTACCGGCGCAGTTCAGCTGGATCGATCAACGCCTGGTGCGCGAGGGGTACGTCGGGCGTTGTTCGCCGGAGGCGCTCGCGCTGTATCTGTTTCTGGTCACCGTCGCCGATGCGCAGGGCCTCAGCTATTACGGTGATGCCGCGCTCGGGCGTTACCTGTCGATGGAACCGGCGCGTATTGCCGGCGCACGAGTTGCGCTGATCGACGCCGGCCTCATCGCGTGGGAACGCCCGTTGTATCAGGTGCTCGCACTGGATCCGCCGCCACCTCCGTGCGAACCGGGTACGCACCCTATTCAGAGCCGTCTTGCGCAACTTCAGGCATCACTTCGGCAGAGGACTCGCTCCGGGGCACCGCGCCCATGATCGACTACGAGACCTGGTGCCAGATCCGCGATCACCGCGGCCGTCAGGGACTTTCCATCACGCAGACCGCCAAAGCCCTCGGCCTGCACCCGGAGACGGTCTCCAAGTGGGGGCGCCTCGAGCATTTCCGTGCGCGTAAATCCGTCGCGCGTGCAAGCCAGCTCGACGCGTACAAGGGATCGATCGTTCGATGGCTCGACACGCATCCCTACAGCGCCCAGCAGATCTTCCAGCGTCTGCGCGAGAGCGGCTACGGCGGCGGACTCACGATCCTCAAGCGCTACATGCGCACCGTGCGTCCCGTACGAGCACCGGCCTTCCTGAAGCTCACCTTCGCCCCCGGGGAATAATGGGAAGCTTCCCATTATTCCCCTAATCGGAAGCACCCCGTAATGGGAAGGACGTGGCTCGCGCTGTGTATTTTTCGGTTAGCGGGCCGCGCGATCTTTCCATTACGGGGGGCGTGCTGTTCACAGCGAGTCAAGCCAGCTCAGCAGTTCCGGATCCCGCCTCCAGCGTGGGGGTCGGCTGGGTTTCGTCGACGGATCTACCTGCTCGAGCGCTTTTCGCTTCGTTTCCAGATTGGCGCGCGCATAGTGATTGGTCGTGTCCAGACGCGCGTGCCCGAGCCAGTTGCGGATCACGGTCACATCGACCCCAGCGGCGACGAGCTGAACGCCGACGCTGTGACGCCATGTGTGCGGCGTGATGCGTTTTGTCGCGAGCGATGGCACGCGCCGGGCGGCTGCTAGAACATACTGCTTGAGCTTGAAGCGAACCCCTGCCGCACCGAGCGGATGACCGTATCGGTTGACGAAGATGGGTTCGTCATCCGCGCGCGGTTGTCGCCTCAGCAGCGCCTTGAGCACGTCCACTGTCTCCGGCCATAGCGGGCAAACTCGACCCTTGCGTCCCTTGCCCAGCAGCTCAACCTGAGCGGGGGATTCGAAGCGGATGGCTCGCGGGCATACATCCAGCGCCTCCTGGATCCGGGCTCCCGTGTTGTAGAGGAACGCGAGCAGCGCGTGATCCCTTTGCCCTTCCAGGCTCGAGCGGTCGGGTTCTCGGAGGATCGCGGCGATCTCCTCGGCATCCATGTAGCAAATGGCGGGCTGGGATCTCTTTTTGACAGGGATGTGCGCGATCTGCGTGCATTGCGCGATCGCCAGCGGCTCGCGATGGGCGACGAAGGCAAAGAAGCTGTGGATAGCGGCGAGCCGACAATTACGTGTGCCGATGGACACCTTCCTGTCTTTCTCCAGATGCTCGAGGAACGCCAGCACCTCGTTGGCCTGCAGATCGGCTAGTGACAGCTCCGCGATCTCGCGCCGTTTGCGCTCGCAGGCAAATCGCAGGAACAACTTCCAGGTGTCGCGATACGAGCATACGGTGTGACGAGAGAGATTCTTTTGCTTGCCCATCCATTCATGGAAGAACGCGTGCAGCAAAGAGGAGAGGGAGTTGGAGTTCATCGCGATCCCTCCGTCGCCCGGAGCGCCGCTGCGCCGTTCTGGCGGAAGCGTTCACCGGCTTCCTGCAACAGCTCCGGAGTGATGTTTAGATACACCAGCGTCGAACGGATGTCCTTGTGCCCAAGGTAGGTTGCGAGATAGGGAAGCCTGGACTGTGGGTTGATGCCCGACTTGTACCAGTCGCGCATCCGATGGCCCACCATTGAGTGTCTGAGATCATGGATTCGTGCTCCGACTGCGCCGCGTGCCGGCTTGACGCCCGCGCGCCGCAGTACGTCCGTCAACACGAGCCTCACCCCTCCGACGGAGTAACCGCGACTTCGCTGCGGACTCCAGAACAGGGGGCTGTCCGGACTCGTCGGGGCACCCGCTCCTTGACGCACGGAGAGATAGTGCTTGAGAGCAGTCGTTACTCCGGGAGTCACAGGCAAGCAGCGATGTTTGAAGAACTTCGTCTCTCGGATGACGATGCTCTCCTGCCGCAGATCAACATCCCCGAGCCTCAAGCGCACGATCTCTCCGCCCCGCAAACCGGCGCAGTAGGCAAGCACGAGCATCGTGAAGAGGCCAACCGGGCGCCATGGGGCTTTCGGCGACGGGTACGCGAGCGCCGCCTGCAGTATTCGCCGTATCTCGTCGTCCGTGCAGAGGTGGGCGGAGCGGTGGTGTCGGCGCGCTGCTCGAGCAACACCCTCGCCAATGGGCAAGACAGGCACGCGGGGATCGAGCCGGTGCAGGGCCTTCGAGACGATGCGGCCTGCTTTGCGAGCGTCGTAGAGGCGAGACGGAGACGGCTGCTCTTCATTCCAGCGCTCGACGAGCCTGTTCAGTGGAAGCCCGGATAGCTCCGGATGGCGCTGCAAGAAACGATCGAAGCGCAGGAGCAACTCTTCACTGGTGTCATAGCGATAACCGAGCGTGCGCATGTGCGCCACATGATCTTCCATCATTCGTCCGAGGAAGCTTTCAAAGGGAGGAAGCTGACGCAGTTGCTGTAATGTGTTGAGGTCCTCGCTGACCAGCGCTCGTACTATCGGCGTCGTGCGCGGTCCGTACTGCCGATGCAGTTCCGCAAAGGGGTTCGATGCGATTACCCTTTGCTTCTGCAGCCACCGCAGATATCGCTCGACCAGGAACGTCCGATGATAGAGGATGTGCGCTGGCCACTTGAGACTGCGCTCCTTCAGCCATTGCTGCATGATCGGGACGGTCGGCGCAGCGGCGCTGGTGCGTTTGGAGACAAAGCCGGTAAAGTTTCGCAGTGTTCCGGCGTAGTTCTTGGGCGTCGCTGCATGACGAAAGTGGTGGGTCCTCAGGAACCGCTCTATCAGCTTCGCATCTGCCAGGGATAGACGAGTCATGGCGATACCCCGCTTGGAAGCTCCAAGCCGATGGCTCGCAAGTCCTCCGTTGCCAGCTTCAGATACTCTCCGGTCGCCTGAGTCGATGTGTGGCCCAGGACATCGCCAATGATCTTGAGCGATACGCCGGAGCGGAGCAGGCCCACCGCGCGTGCGTGACGGAAGGCATGGGGGCCCTTCCTGCCCTGCGGGACGACTCCGGCAGTTCGGAGGCGTGCGCTCGTAATGCAGTTGAGGGTCGAGCCGTTTTTGAACGGACGATGCGGCGCGAGGATACGGAGGAAAACCTCTCGATGCGTGCTTCGGGGACGCGCCTTCTCCAAATATCGCAGTAGCGCCTCACCCGGCTCAGTCAGCAATGGAAGCTCGGAGTATGTCCCCGTCTTCGAGTGGCGCACCCGAAGAACATTCCGTCTCCAGTCGATATCTTCCAGGCGCAGCCGGACGATCTCCGCGGCCCGCAGGCCGTAGGTCGACAACAGCATCAAGACGGCATAGTCGCGGAGGCCGGTCCGGGAAAGATCCGTTCGAGCCACTTCCAGCACCTTCTGCACCTCTTGCGCACCCAGTGCGGAGGGAATGCCTTCGTGATCGTAGATGCGTGGACCGATGACCGTGTCACCGAGATCGGATGCAGTACGCCCGCGACGATGCAGGTGGCGCAAGAAGTCTCGGAGACAGACGGTGAGGCCTTCGATGGAGGCACGTTTCAGCCCGCGACAACAATGCTCCAAGTACGCGTCGATCTCGCAAACGCCCAAGCGCGTGAGGTTCTCCTGATCGGCGCGCAGACCAAGCGAGTTCAGGAACCGCAGCGCATGCGTCGTGCGTTTGGTCCGCGTCTCCGCATGAAGCCCACGCACGTCTCGAAGCCACGCGTCGTAGTCGTCTATGAGGTCGCGGTGAAAGGCTTCGAGCGCGTTAGTCGGCGGGTCCGGAACCGGCCATCTTCCGTGCACCAAGCGCAGCAGCATGTGAACGGCACCAGTGTATCGACGGCGCCACTTCTGAAATGGCGGCGACTCTCCGTGCCGTCTACGGAAGAGCTGATATTGTCGGCGCAAGAACTGCGTGACGTGCACCGCGCGGACGGCCTCTATCGCCAGCGATTTGCCGCTGCAGTAATCCAGCAAGTGACGTACGCGAGCGGGATACCACCGCTGGACCCGAGGGGAGTATCCCTCGGCCTTCAGATGAGTCCGCAGTTTCTCGAACAACAAGTCGTCGATCGATGTTGAAGTAGACATGGGAACCTCCTCGGATAAGACCGTCGCCGAGGATCCCACTTGTCCGTAATGCGAAGCACGATTGCGAGAACATGCCGGAGTTCCGCAGCCCTGGACGACTCCTTCCCATTACGGAGTGCTTCCGATTAGGGGAAGAGGCGCAGGTGGACTTCGGCCAGGGCGCGCTGACGCGCTACACGAACGGCAAGTACCGGCGGCCGTACCTGTTCGTGATGACGCTGAAGTACTCGGGCAAGAGCTTCCGCAAGGTGGTGTGGAAGGCCGATCAGGAGATCTGGGCGCGGCTGCACGAGGAAGCCTTCCGCGCCTTCGGCGGATGCTGTCAGTACGTCGTGCTCGACAATCTCAAGGAGGGGGTGATCCGGCCCGACATCTACGAGCCGGAGCTGAACCCGGTGTACGCGCGCGATGCTGGCGCACTACGGCGTGGTGGCCGATCCGTGTCGCGTCGCGGGATCCCGAATCGCAAGGGCACCGTGGAGAACGCGATCCAGCACACGCAGAGCACGGCGCTGAAGGGGCGCAAGTTCGAGTCGATCGAGGAGCAGAACACGTGGCTCGCGCACTGGGAGGAGCGCTGGGCGGCGCCGCGCATCCACGGGCGCAAGAAGCGCCAGGTGCTGGAGATGTTCGGCGAGGAGCAGCCGCATCTGCAGGCCGCTGCCCGCTGGAGGGCTTCCGCTTCTTCAGGCAGGGCACGCGCACCGTGGACGATGCGGGCCTGGTGCAGGTGGACGCGCTCCTACTACGCCGGCGCTGCCGGCGCCGCTGCACAGCGAAGTCACGGTGCGCGTCTACGAGCGCGAGATCGAGATCCTGGACGCGCGCGGCGAGGTGCTGCGCCGGCACGACGAAGGCCACTCGCAAGGGCGCGTTCGTGCATCCCCGAGGCCGGATCGCATCTTCAACCCCTCGCGCGAGACCGCGCGCCTGCTCGGCAAGGTGACGAAGATCGGGCCGCACACGGCAACGCTGGCGCGGGAGATCTTCGCGCGCCTGGGTCGCCCCGGCCAGCGGGCGATCTACGGCCTGGCGAACCTGCCGCGCCATCACACGCGCGAACGACATCGAGGCGGCGTGCGAGCGCGTGCTCACCCTGAGCACGCCTTCCTACCAGGCCCTCAAGCGCGTCCTCGAGCGTCACGCTGCCGCTGAAGAGGCCACCGCTGCCGCGCGTGTTCCTGCACTTCAGCAGTCCGGCGAGGCCATCCGCGCGATCGACGAGTACCAGTCGTTCTGGGAGGAGTACTCCGCCAGCGACCCGAACGGTTCCTCACCCACCCATGACACTCCATAGGAGAAGACGATGAGCATGTCGATCACTGAACTGGAACGCGCGCTGCGCGCCCTGCGCCTGTCCGGCATGAGCGCCACCTTGCAGGCCCGCGCGCTGCAGGTGGCGCAGTCACGAGATGGACTTCATCGAGGCGTTCTCCTGGCTCGTGCAGGATGAGCTCGACCGGCGCCGCTCGCGCCTGCTGGAGCGGCGCTACACGCTCTCGGGGCTGCCCGAGCGCAAGGACCTGAAGGACTTCGACTGGACCTACAACCCGCGCCTGCCCAAGCGCGAAGTGCTCGAGCTGGCCACACTGAAGTTCATCGACGCGCGCGAAGGCGCGTTACTCCTCGGGCCACCCGGCACCGGCAAGAGCCACATCGCCAAGGCACTCGCGCTGCTGGCCGTGCAGCGCGGCTACAAGGTGTTCTACCGCGAGGCGCATGAGTTGATCGAGGAAATCAACGAAGCGCGCGAGCTCGGCGAGATCCGCAAGTACCGCGCGCAGCTCAAAGCCGCCGAGCTGCTCGTGATCGACGATCTGTTCCTGCGCAAGCTGCCCGCCAACGCCGGCGACGAACTCGCCGACGTGATCATGAGCCGCTACGAGAAACTCTCGACCATCATCACCTCGAACCGGCCGGTCGAGGACTGGGCCAAGCTGCTCGGCGACGTCGTGGTCGTCACGCCGCTACTCGATCGGCTGATGCATCACGGGCATCTGCTCAAGTTCGAAGGCAAGAGCTGGCGACTCAAGGAAGCCGCTGCTCGTGTTGCCAACCGCGCTCACACCGCGTAAACACCCACCCCGTCCCGCCGCAGTCAAGTGGGGGATTTTGACCCGGCCACGGGTGGGGGAATTTGAGGTGGCCGCCGGGGAGCATGAACCATTGGGTCGGCTCGATGGATTCACGTTTGCATATGACTATGCAGCCGCGCTACGAGAGCTTGATCGCGGTTTTGAGGTGCGACAGGAGTTGGTGCAACGAAACGATTCTCTGGGTGTTGGGGTTGCGAGAGCGCCGCTGGTGATTCGAGACGGCGTGTCGAAGAGGCACATCGTGATTCATGGTGCGTTTGCGCATTCTCTGATTGGCGAATGCGATCCCGAGCGGATGGAGGCAACGTACCTCCTCGTGTTCGAGTTGATGCATGTCGTGTGGCATCAAGCGGTGGATGAGGCCTTTCCCGGCAGCGGGTTTCAGGTTCACGACTCTTACGAGGCAATCCTGTATCCACATATCGATGGAGTTGCGACTGCATACTTTGCGGCCAGGCGCAGTGCGCCTCTATTCCCGAATCGCGGCGACACCTTGCGTGAATACGTTGCAGCGGCTCTCGCCAGCGCAACTGAGGCAATTCAGAATGAGAAACCAGTCTTCCGACTTGATGGCAATGTCGAGCCCTTGGCGCGCTGTGCATTTCGGCATTTGGGCGACGTGATGGAGCTGGCGGCACAGTTGATGGGCCACTGCGACGGGCTGGCGGGCGGCACCGAGTCGCTGGCCGGTGAGCCGCTGAGTGAGAAACTACGGCAGCTCGGGCTCACCGGCTGGTTTAAGCCCTTGCAGAATGAACTGCGCAAGATATACGACCGACGCGGCCGGTGGACCTCGAGCGAGGAGTTTGTCCGGCTCAACCGAGCGCTCGAGCGTGCGCTGTGGGCGTTCGGAATGATTCCGTGGAAGTTGCCGGACGGGCGGATGTGGGTGCGGGTGGTTTGACATTGAGTGTCTCCTTGTTCAAGTACATGGACAGTCGGTTTGCATCGCGCATGTTTGCATCGGGCGAGATCCGCTTAGGTACGTTGTATGCCTTCCGGGACGAAGAGCGTCTTGGCCCTGTCATAGGCGACCGCGATGAGGGAGCGGTCTATCTTAAGAAGTCCGGATTCACTGCCGTTGATACGGGTGTGCCTGGTAGCATCCCGCCCTTTCTTCGGTCAGGGATCTTCACTTCCGCTCAATCGCGTCTTCAGATCATCGCCCGCGATGGCATCGGGCGGTGCTTTGAAGATCCTGATTGCTGGATCTACTGCACGAGCGATCATTTCGATCGCAAGCGGATGGTCGATCTTGGCTACGATGCCTGCGTCGAGATCTTCGACGTCGAAGGGTCTATCTCACGCAAGATCCGGGCGCGTGTCGATAGCTTCTGGGGTGCCGCGAAGTGCGTTTACCGCAGTCGTTCCACTGAGCACACCGAGTACGATGGAATCCCGTCCGCGCTGATCAAAGACATCCGATATGCCGGGCAGGCTGAGGTTCGCGCAATCTGGTTGCCCAAGCGGGGGGAAACCGTGAGGCCGATTAATGTCCATGCGAAAAAGGCCCTGCGCTACTGCCGGGCACTGTAGTTCTCAGTTGCCTGCATGATGATGAATGCAAGCCGGCTTGGTGCGGAAGCCTAGCAGAACAGTCCTCCTATTGCCGGCCGGCGCGGGAGCAGTGAGCTATTTGCACCGATGGCGCGTAACAGGGCTTCGTATGTTCCGAGGTGCTGCTCAAAAAACTTCGGTTCCACGAACATATTTACTGGCATGTAGGCTTCGGATTCCCCCAGCTTTCGCGCCCCGGTTTCGTCCCACACTTCGGCGCTACCATTGCAGAATACGCAATATTGAAATCTCAACCAGGAAATCAGCTCGCGAATCACTGCGATATCGGAGATCTGCCCGTCGAGTATGAAGCCGTTCAGAGGGTCGAAAAACAGACGTTGGGCCCCGAAGTCCAGCACCAATCGCAAGCGCAACGTTACAGCCGCGGTCACGAAATCGGCGATGAGCACGCCGTCAGCCCTTTCAAGTTTTTCGAGCTGACACACGCCGAGAGAGATCCGCTCCGCACCTCTTGTGGCCAGGATCAGGCATCGAGGGGGAAAGGCTCGTGAGGTCTCCTCAGGAGCAGTTCTTCCATCCCTCATCGCACGCACACGCCGCCATCGACCGGATAACGCTGGTCGCGGACGCTATCGAAGATCCACAGTTGGTACTGCTCCTGCGAAGGAATGTTCCGCGTCAGTGCGACGAAACGCATGTAACCGACCTGACTGACGGGGTCCAAAACGACGTCACCGTGCAGCGCTGCGCCGGTTGCATCACCACCGGAAGCCCACTCTGCCTTGAGCAAGTGACGACCGGGGGCGAGCAGGCTGGCCCGATCTTCCGCTGCCGTTCGACGCATCTGGGGCGCTGGCTCGGGTCGCATCAGCCAGTGCGTTTGCCCGCGGAAATGCCCGAGCTTTTCGACCCGAGCGCAGAAGGGGCCTTGCGATCGTCGGCAGCGCTACGAGCGCGGTGAGAAACGCAAGGATGCAGCTCGCGTAGATTCGATCCCCAGTGAACACCCGCAGAGCGTGCGGTCCGCGCCCAACCACGGCGAGCGTCGGCGTCGGACTCGAATGTCTAGCGGTGTGCTGCACGTGAGGGGTGCGGAATGCAGGGTTCCCGAGGCGCCACCACCTCGCCACGGACATCCGTGTGTCGCCGTGGCGTCATCGCGTTTGTACAAGCAGCTCGGCACACGATCACAACCGAGAGGAGCTGCAGCACATATGGGCCAGCAAATCGATCGATTCTCTGAGGAGTTGCGCACCACGCTAACGGGTATCGACAGCCGCTTCACCAGCCTCCAGTCCAAGATCGACGCGAGGTCTCAGGGCGCTGAGCGCGAAGTGCGCAGCCAACTTGACCAGGCACGAAAGCGCATCGACCAGAATTCATGCCCAGGTCGCGGGCGCCCAAGACCGAGTGAAGGACTGGGCCGAGACCATATCGCACCCGATGGGTGTAACCGCCTGGAGTTCGCGCGTTCGTCAGGCTATGGGACCGGCATGACGCCAACGATACGAATTATCGCGTAAGCACTAGCGTATCCCGTGGCACAGGTCCTCGCGTGCCGCAGGAGCTGCGTACCATTGCGGATTTCGCGGCCGCAGCAACAGCGGTAAAAAGGGCTGTTGCAAGTACTTGGGGGAAGCGCCGTGCTGAGCTCAACCGTCGCAGTCGTTCTGACTCCCGCAGTCGCGTGCTCCTCCGCGAGCCAGCCAATGAAACCGCTGGACATCGATTTTCGCATGGTCGTCGACTCGACGCCGGCGTTCATTTTCAGCGCACGTCCTGACGGCTATATCGATTACGCGAACCAGCGCTGGCTCGAGCGTGTTGGCGCTCCGCTCGACCTGATCGAGGGCTGGGAGTGGACGAACTTCATCCACCCGGCCGATCGTGAGGAGCATGTGCGTCGCTGGCGAACATCGATGGCCAGCGGCGAGCCGGCAATATCCGAGGCTCGCTTCCGCTGCGCGAATGGTGAATACCGATGGATGCTCCATCACACCGTGCCCGTGCGTAACGACCGCGGGCAGATCGTCCGCTGGTTCGGCTCGAGCGTCGACATCGATGATCGCAAACGCGCTGAGCGCGAGCTGCACAACCTGAAAGAGCAGCTCCACAGGGAGAACATCGCCCTTCGGGACGAGATCGGCCAGACCTCGATGTTCGAGGAGATCGTCGGCTCATCGGCGCCGCTACGGCGCGTTCTGATGCTCGTAGCGAAGGTTGCGAGCGCGGACACCACGGTGCTGATCACTGGCGAGACCGGCACGGGAAAAGAGCTGATCGCGCGCGCCATTCACAAACGGTCACCGCGCGCGTCGGGGCCATTCGTGTGCGTCAACTGCGGTGCAATTCCGCCCTCCCTGATCAGCTCCGAGCTCTTCGGCCACGAGAAAGGCGCCTTCACCGGTGCCCTCCAGCGCCACCTCGGGCGTTTCGAGCTGGCCGCGGAGGAACCCTCTTTCTCGACGAGGTAGGCGAGCTGCCTCCGGAAACACAGGTCGCGTTCCTTCGTGTACTGCAGGAACGAACCTTCGAACGCGTCGGTGGCAGCAAGCCGATCCCGGCTGACGTGCGCATCATCGCCGCGACAAATCGCGATCTCGGCAAGGCTATCCAGCATGATTCGTTCCGCCGCGATCTCTACTACAGGCTCAGCGTCTTTCCGATTCACGTGCCGCCGTTGCGCGACCGCGCCGAAGACATTCCGTTGCTCATCGAGTATCTGACTCAGCGGTATGCCGCCAAGATGGGAAAGAAGATCACTCGCGTCAGCCGCAGGACGATCGACCTCCTCACCACTTACGACTGGCCGGGCAACATTCGCGAGCTGCAGAACGTCATCGAGCGTGCGGTGATCCTGTCCGACAGCACCTTGTCCGTCGACGCGACGTGGCTGCAGAGGAAGACCGTTCGAGGAACGACCAGCAACATCGGCTTGGGGCGGCCGACCAGCACTGAAGAGTTGGAATTGATCGAAAGCGCACTCGCCGCCTCAGGCGGACGCGTTGCAGGCCGCGATGGCGCGGCCGCCAAGCTCGGCATCCCACGCTCCACCCTCGAATCCAAGATTCGCTCCCTGCACATCGACAAGAACCGATTCTGAAACGAATCGGTGCAGCCGGACGAGGGCGGTGGCGAGACTCGCCACTTGTCGAAAATCGCCACCTCTGCGCGGCGCATGAGGCGTGCGAAGACAACGAGTTGCGCCTGGCATCATCGTTGCAGCACCCGCTTGCGATGGTCCTGAAAATCGAACTCGTCGAGAGTGAGTCGGACACGGTTCTCAGGCTCATCGGGAGAATCACCTCCTCGGATGTGCAGCAGCTGAAGGCGCGGATCGCCGAAGCGCAGAACGGCGTGACGCTGGACCTCGAGCAGGTGCGCCTCATCGATCTCGACGCGGCTCGCTTCCTGGCGGCAGCCGATCGGCGCGGCATCGCGCTACGGCATGTTCCCCGGTACGTGCGCGAGTGGATTCTCCTGGAAAAGCCGAGGATCCGTGGGCTCGAGTGAGATGCGCGTGCGGCCAGAGTTAAACCATACAGAAGGGGCCTGACCTATGGAACGAATGCTAGTGGTTGTCTTCGACAATGAGGGCAAAGCCTACGAAGGCAGGTCGACGCTGCGCCGGCTCGCAGCGGAAGGCAGCATCGCCGTTTATGCGGACGCAGTGGTGGTCAAACACGCAGACGGTACTGCCAGCGTCCGGCGGCACGAGGATCTCGGACCGGTCGGGACCCTCATGGGGACATCCGTCGGCAGCCTGATCGGACTGCTGGGGGGACCTGCGGGACTCGCGATCGGCGCCGCGTCGGGCCTGACACTCGGCGCGATGTTCGATCTCGACAACGCCCGGGTCGGCGAGGACTTCGTCGACGACGTTTCGAAGATCTCTGTCCCCGAATAAAGTCGCGGTGATCGCGGAGGTCGAAGAGGACTGGACCACGCCCGTCGACACTCAGATGGAGGCGCTCGGTGGAACCGTATTCCGGCGCGCCTTGTGGGAGGTCCGGAAGGATCTGCGCAACGAGGAGATCGCCGCGATGAAGGCGGATCTCGCGCAGCTCCGGGAGGAGTTGTCGAAGGCTCACGCGGATCGCCGGGCGAAACTGCAAAGCAAAGCCGATCAACTCCAGGCGAAGATCGACGCCCGGCAGAAGAGAGCGAAAGAGCAGCTGGATGCGTTTGAGGCGCGGCAGGCGTCGAAGAGAGAGCTCCTCCGGAAGAACGCTGCAGCCGCCGGGCGGGCGATCAAGGAACTTGCGAAGACTCCCCTCTGACGGAATGGGGATACGACAATCTTCTCCATGATGGTAGAGCCTCACATGATAAATCTTCGAAACGCGATCGCCATTTGTCTGCTGGTATGCACCTGGGTCGGGGTTGCTCCTGTCGCCGCAGCGGCAGACCAGAGCCAAAAGAGCCCACCTGCCGAGAGCCGCGCGGCTGACGCCGCGAAAAGAGCACACGAGGCCGCGCAGCGCGCAAATGAAGCTTCGAAGGAAGCGGCAGAAGCGGCCGCCGAAGCAATGAACGAAGCGCTCAGAACTGCGGCACAGCGTGCCGAGGCCGAGGCCAGGCAGTCCGCACAAGAAGCGAGCCGCGCATTGCGAGATGCGGCGGAAGCCAACAGGGAGGCGGCTGCACGCGCGGCACAGGCCGCGAATGATGCGGCGGCAGCGGCCCAGGCAGCGACCAAGAGAGTAAGCGATGCAATCAGTGCTCGTGCTTCCACAGACAAACAGCGGGCCACAGAAGCGGCCGACAAGGCCCGCGACGCACTGGGTCGCGCAACGCAGGCGAACCAGACAGCACTGAAGGCCACCCAGGAATCGCTCGCGGCCCTGAAGCAGGACGTGCAGTCGCAGACAGCAAGCTGGTCGCGTGAGGCGGCCGATGCTGCGCGCCGCGCGCAGGAGAGGGCGGCTGCGGCGGCTGCCAAAGCCGACGCCGCAGTTGGAAAATACTCGAGCGAAGCAGCCGAAGATATCCGGCGCGCGGCATTGGCTACGCGAGAAGCGGCCGACGAGACTCACAAGAAGGCGGCCGCAGCGGCTGACAAAGCGGCATCCAAAAGCCGGGAATTGGCCGAAGAGTCGAAGCTCTCGGCGGAGCGCTCGGCCAAAGCAGCTCAGCAGGCGCTGAGCGAGGCCGAGTCAGCCGCGCAGAAATCCCTGCAGAGTGACAAGGAAGCTGCCCGCAAGGCCGCGGAGGAGGCGCGCGCGTCCATCCGGCGAGCGGCTAGCGCTGCCGCGGACGCTGCGAAGGCTGCCCGACAGTCTTGGGAAGCGGACATGGCCAGGCCGCAGGAAAATGCCCGTAACAACTGAGCGCCGGTGTTTTCGGCGCTCGCTTCAGGAGGACGACAATGCAGACCTACATGCTTCGGGATCTTGGACACAACTGGGGATGGATCGTGTTGCGCGGAGTGGCTGCCGTTTTATTCGGCGTGCTCGCCGTCGCATGGCCCGGCATCACACTTGCGGCACTGGTCATCGTGTGGGGCGCCTATGCCCTGGTCGACGGCGTGCTGGCGCTGATCGCTGCCTGGCAGGTGCGCGATCAAACCCGCCCGTTCTGGTCGCTGATCATCGTCGGGCTGCTCGGCATCGCCGCCGGTGTTGTGACATTCGCGTGGCCGGGAATCACGGCCCTGGCGTTGCTCATGGTCATCGCCGCCTGGGCACTGGTCATGGGGATCTTCCAGATCGTTGCCGCAATCCGGCTTCGCAAGGAAATCGAACATGAATGGTTCCTGGGCCTTTCCGGTGCAGTCTCGGTACTGTTCGGCGTTCTGATGATCGTCCGCCCCGGTGCGGGTGCGCTGGCGATGCTATGGATGATCGCTGCCTATGCGATCGTGTTCGGTGTGCTGCTGATCGTTCTCGGTTTCCGGCTGCATTCGTACACAACGGGACGACCGGCAACTGCGTAGCAGCTCACCACCCTGCGACTGTGCACCACTTCCCCCGAAGGAGATTTGTATGACTGACCGAATCATTGTTGCCACGTTCGAGGACACGAACAAAGCCTACGATGCCGCGAGCGAGCTCAAGGGCCTGAAGGATGCCGGCAAGGCGGACATCAACGTCAAAGCCGGAGTGATGATCAAGAAAGACAACCTTGGAAACGTGTCAGTGCTGGAAGCCAAAGGACGTCCCCTGTGGGGAACGGCTGTTGGAGTCACCAGCGGCGCGCTCATCGGGCTGATCGGTGGTGCGCCGGGTGCAGCCCTGGGTGCCGCTCTCGGTGCCACAGCCGGACTCACGGGCGACACCGTCATGTCGGCGCTGGATGCGGATTTCATCGATTCGGTGAGGAGCGAAATGCGTCCCGGCATGACCGCGGTCATCGTTGAGGCCGACGAGAAGAGCACGCGTTCGGTCGACGAGATCGTGAACCGGGGTGGCGGTCACGTCTACCGGGTAGCCGCTTAATCACAACACGACCCGCCAGCAGTCCGCGTCACCGCGCGGGTGACGCGGACTGCGCACGACAGGAGCAGCGAACATGGGCCAGCGAATCGATCAATTCTCCGAGGATTTGCGCGTCAAGCTGACAAACGTCGACGGCCGCTTCACCAGTTTGAGGTCCAAGATCGACAGCAAGGCTCAGGACGCCGAGCGCGAGGTGCGCAGCCAACTCGATCAAGCGCGAAAACGCAGCGAACAGAATCGCGCCGAGATCCTGGCCGCGCAAGCTCGAGTGAAGGACTGGGCGGAGAGCCGCAAGACCGCCACCACCGAGAAGATCGCCGAGTGGAAAGCGAAGCGCGACACAAACAAGTTGCAAAGCCGCGCAGACGAAGCGGAGAGCTATGCGACTGCCGCGATAGCCATCGCCCTGGCAGCCGTGGATGAGGCCGAGCAGGCTGCACTCGAGGCATGGCTCGCACGGCAGGAAGCCAACTCCGCGGCCACGTCGTAGCGGGTCAGCGCCTGATATGGCATCGTGGGACAGGCGGATGCGGGCTCTGCATCGATCCGGCATGGTCGGTGGCAGACGATGCGCTCAGCGCAGACCGAGGAGGCGAGAGCGCATTGTTGGCTTCACAGGCAAGCCTCTCTCTGCGGGACCGGCAGCTGCCGCCCAGATGCGCCGCCCGGGTCGATGACCCATGACCCCACGGTAGCGATGCGGCCGTCATCCTCGATCTGGTATCGGTTGTAACCCGCGCGCACGTCGTCGGCCCTATGGTCGAGCGCCGCACCGCTTGCGCTCACGACCTCGAGTGTCCCGCGTGCCGTGGTGAGGTGACAGTGCACTCGCATGTGCGTGTGGCCATAGAGCACGAGTCCACCGGCCAGACCGTGCAACACGTCGCGCAGTGCGGCGGCATCGATCAGTCCGTCTCGAAGCCGCAGGAGACGCGGCCGTGTGTCAACGGGCGGATGATGGACGAGGACGACCGGCGTTCGTCGCTGCACCTCGGGATGCTCGAGCAGCCGAGCCAATGCCACGAGCTGCTCTCGGCCCAGATGCCCCGCGGACACAAACGGTGGACGCGGCACGGCGCTCGACAACGCGATGATGGCGACGGGCCCACGCAGCTTTACACAAGGGAAGCGCCCGGCCGGCAAGTCACATGCGAACTGCGGTAGATCACTTTGCAGAAATCCCGCAAAGTGCGCGGGGAAGCGTCGCTCCCGGAAGGTGATCGGCAGGTAAATGTCGTGGTTGCCCGGGACGACCGTGACTTCCACTCTCGAGGCCAGGTCCTCGAGCAGCGCGCGGGCGGCATCGTACTCGGGCTCGAGCGACAGGCGCTGCGAGCCGCGTTCAGGGACAAGGTAATCGACTTTCTGGATTGGGCCGAGCAGTACGTAAACCAGCTGGATCCCCTGCACGAGTCGCCGCGATCGGGATTGTTTGAGAAGAGCGGCGCATACCACTATCAGGCGGACGTCGACCGCATGAAGAATGCATTTGCCCGCCTCCTCGGCACCGAGTGGGCCAGCGCCTGGAAGGTTGGTGGCGACTATTCGCCGCCAAAGAAGTCGGCGTCAGATTGGCTTGATTCCTATCGTGAAAAGTCTGTTTTCGAGGTCGAGGGCACGACGGACGGGACCTGACTGAGCTTGAGAGGCTACAGCGTTGCCAAGAGGCACTGACGCAGAGGCGGAGCGTCGGGAGGCCCCCTGTACCACTCGGGCTGCTTTTCGGAGCGCAAGTTGCCTGGCTAACAATTGACCCAGCTTAGTCGCCGCTTGCTGGGACGCGTTGCTCGGCGATTCAATCCCTCAGTAACGCAGTGGCGGTCGGTGGGGGCGACGCCGATATCATTGTGAGTTGATGGACCCGCAGGAGGTCCCCCTCTTCGTCCCACATGACGGTGAGATGTCCCCGGTGCAATCCGTTGCAACCTGTGCAGGCAGCCGTTTCCGATCCGTCGTTGCGGCCCGCCCTCAGTTTGCCATGGGATCAGTGAATCGCGATTTCGATGGGCCCCGCGGACGCGGAAGCAGGTTCCCGGTGCCAAATCCAGTATCAAATCGGGGTCTTCGAGGGAATTGATTGCAGAAGTCTGGGCGCCTGATCGCGTCAAGGACACGCGCAATCTGCGCGTGTGCATGACCAATCTGCGCGCGAAGCTTGAACCGGACCCTCCGCGGCCGAGATTCCTGTTGACGGAGGCTGGATTGGGGTATCGCTTGCGCACCGATGAAGGATCCGTGAGCTCCGCGTGAAGGCCCGGTACGGCAAGGCGGGCTGCGCCGGCGCGTATCTCGCGCAATCTGAATCTATCGCCGGCGCAGGTTCGAAGCCGAGATCATTGAGTACCTGAGCGCCGCGATATGGGGCGAAGTGTGACAGATTTATGACGTCATAATCTCTTCATGCAATGCTCTTAGGGAATCACCCGTATGGCAGTTACGTGGTCAAAGTGAGGTACTCGATCTCTATGCGGCTGCCGTCTTTGAAATCCACGCTGGCTCGTTATCTCGTCGCGCTCATCGCGGTGGCTGCCGCATTCGGACTGAGGATTCTGCTGGTGCCCTATACGGGAACCGGTGCGCCGTACGTCGTTTTCTTTGCCGCCGTGCTGCTCACGAGCCTGTACGCAGGTGCTGGTCCGGGGCTTCTCGCAGCTGTGGTTGCCGCACCTCTGGGTGCGTACGTTTTCGTGCTGCCCGCGGGCTACACGGCATGGGACGCGACGGGCCAGGCCGCGCTTTTCATGGTCGATAGTGCGCTGGTGGCGTACCTGTCACATCTGATCACCCGATCACGTATCGCGGAAGACAGGGCGGCGCACGCACTGCGTCGGAGTCAGGAGGAGCTACGCGAGGCAGACCGCCAGAAGGACGTATTTCTGGCGACGCTCTCGCACGAGCTCCGCAACCCCCTCGCTGCAATTCGCACCACGGCGTTCATTCTCATGCGCCAGGACGCAGCGGCTGTGCGGCGCGCTGGGCAGGTGATTGACCGTCAGAGTCAGCAACTCACCCGGCTGATGGACGATCTGCTCGATGTGACGCGGATCGCCCGTTGCAAGCTCGAGCTTCAGTTGCGCCGAATCGACCTCGGCGAGGTCGTACGCCGCGCGGTCGAGGACCAGCGCGGTCTCTTCGAAGCGCGCGGCCTCATTCTCGAAGAGCGCGTCGCGAGCGGAACTTTCTGGGTCGACGGGGATGCGTCGCGCCTCACGCAGGTGCTCCACAACCTGCTGAACAATGCTGCCAAATTCACGCCGGCAGGAGGGCGAGTAAGAGTCGTGCTGGAGCCGGACGGGAGTGACGTCGTACTGCGCGTGTGGGACTCCGGTATCGGTATCGCGCCAGAGAATCTCTCTCGGGTGTTCGAGCCCTTCGTGCAGTTGGGGGCGCGCGCGCAGGAGCCCGGGCTGGGTCTCGGTTTGGCGCTGGTCAAAGGAATCGTCGAGCTCCACGGAGGCAGTGTTCGCGCTGTGAGCTCGCCGGCGAGGCCCGGCGCTGAGTTCATCGTGCGCCTGGCATTGCAGAGCTCGCGCGACGAGTCAACGACCGCGCGAGTCACGCCGTGGCGGCGGGGGACACGGCCTCGACGTGTCCTCGTAGTCGAAGACAGCACAGACGTCGCCGATGCCTTGCAGGGAGTGCTCAAGCTGATGCATCACGATGTGCGGATCGCCCTTGAGGCCAGCACTGCACTCGAGATCGCCAGAGAGTTTCATCCCGACGTCGTGTTCTGCGACATTGCTCTCCCAGGCCTGGATGGCTACGAGATTGCCCGCCGCATGCGCGCCGACGTGGAGTTGCGAGGCGCAGTGCTCGTGGCCTTGACGGGCCACGGACAGCCAGAAGATCGTCAGCGCGCGGCGGAAGCCGGCTTCGTGCTTCATCTTTCCAAGCCGGCGACGCTGCAGGACCTGCAGCAAGCGCTCGAATTCGGAACCGGATGCTTCACGCCGCATGCAGGCGCCGCGGAGCGAACGGGGTAGCCCCAAGTAGCGCGGGCGAGGTCGTGGGGCAGGGCGTCACTCGGCACGCGCTTGAGTGTCTAAGCGCTCATGGAATCCAGCTTCTACTGGCACTGCCACTTGCCCGACTCGACGGCGCGGAGTTGACGCGCGAGCTCGCACACATTGGAAAGCAGCACTAGTGAGCCGAAGAGGAAGAGGCTAGTCGTGCTCACACACCTGGACTGCCTGCACACCACGCCGTAGACGTTATCGCCGCCCGGCCGGGCTCCGGCCCTGTTTACGATTGTCGGCCCAGCGCAGTCTCCGGTAGCTGGCTCTACTGAAGGGCCCGGATTTCTGGACACTGGGATTGTCCGTTCAGGCGACACGGCTTCAACCGCTGCGTTACGGGATCGGCGGCAGATTGCGGGCCAGCTCCTCGAACCATGCATCCGCGCGCGCATCGCTGGGAGCGCGCCAATCACTGCGTGGGGAGAGTGAGCCCCCGGATCCCACTTTCGGACTATTCGGCAGCGCCGAGCGCTTGAACTGGCTGGTCTCGAAGACTCGCCTCAGGAATACCTCGAGCCAGCGCCGGATGGTCGGCAGATCGTATTCACGGCGTTCGGCGGGCGGGAGCGCTGCAGGCCACGCACCGCGTTTCCGATCAGACCAGGCATGCATTGCCAGGAATGCCACTTTGCTCGGGCGGAAACCCAGGCGGCTGGTGTAGTAGAGATTGAAATCCTGCAGCTCATAGGGGCCAACGACGGCTTCGGCGGACTGCGGTCCCGCGCCTGCAGCCTGGGGAACGAGCTCGGGGCTGATCCGCGTGGCGAGGATATCCAGCAGCACCTGCGCTGCCGGGCCACCCAACTCGCCGCTCGCCGCCGCCCACCGGATGAGATGTTGCACGAGAGTCTTTGGAACCGATGCGTTCACGGCGTAGTGCGACATGTGATCACCGACGCCGTATGTTGTGTAGCCGAGCGCGAGCTCGGAGAGGTCGCTCGTGCCTACGACGAGACCTCCGTGGAGATTGGCGAGCCGGAAGAGGTGTGAGGTCCGCTCTCCGGCATGCACGTTCTCGAACGTCACGTCGTACACAGGTTCGCCGCGAACGTATGGATGGCCGATGTCCCGCAGCATCTGCATGACCGAAGGTCCGATGTCGATCTCCTGCGCCGTCACGCGCAATGCCTGCATCAATCGCCACGCATTGCCTCGCGTGCGTTCGCTCGTGGCAAGACCGGGAAGTGCGTAGGCCAGAACGTTTGAGCGGGGCAAGCCGAGCTGATCGGCCGCCTTCACGGCGACGATAAGTGCTTGCGTCGAGTCGAGCCCGCCAGAGACTCCGATGACAGGCTTCCGGATGCCCGTTGCCTCCAGTCGCCGCGCGAGACCGTCACGACGATCAGCCCGCGTCGCCCCGCTTCGTCACCACCTCTTCCGGCGACTTCAGGCCGACGACGTTGATCACGTCCACGGTCACGGGCCTGGCTTCGACGTGCAGACCGAGCTGCTCTTCCAGTGCTTTCGCCACCGCAGCCGGATCGGGTGGCTCACCCACTGGCGGCGATTCCCAAGTGGCTTCGTAGTCATAGTTGCCCCGGAGTCCGGTCTGATCAACAACCGGTGCCCGGAAGACGTTTGTGAAAACCTTCGCGAATTCGCTGAGCGGAAGACCTGTGATGTCAACGTCAAAGTGCGAGAGCCAAAAGAGTGGTTTTGATGGGGGAACGTCTGTGTTGAGTTTCAACTTCGAGCCCCCGGAGCCGATCAGGAGTACGTAGCCGTCCATCTGCTTTTTCTCCTGCGTGACGATCAGACCGAAATCCTTCGTCAACACATCCCTCAGCATCGCGCGGCGCTTCTCGATTGGTGGCGATATCTGCGGGCCATCCGATCTGATGTCGTACGTGGGTTCTCTGCTCCAATCCCTTCCCACGACCTGCGGCAAGGGCACGCCGTACGCTGCCGCGATCAAGGAACGAAGCGCGACATTGTGCATGAAGATCGTATCGGTGAATGCAAACGCATCACTGTTCTTCCCGTTCGGCGGCGTGAGCTGAATGGTGACGTTTCGATAGGCAGGCTCGCCTGTGTCCGGCGCTCGTGCCTGGGCGATCGCATGCGGCGAGGTGAGGACTCCGACTGCGACTGGCGCGGCAATCGTCACGGAGGCGGCCACGGCGATCACCAGCTTCCGGACGCCACTCAGTCTCTCGATCAACCGGATGTTCATGATCGCCTCGATCCGTTTCCTGAGAATCCGCGTCACTGACGCCAGAGACACACGGAAGCCGGGACTTCAAGTAGTGCTCGCAAACATTCAGGATGCCTTCGGCGTAGCTCTCGGGCGCGTGGCCGCCGGCGAGCACGTACTCGTCGCAGGCGCGCTCGCGCTCCTCGACCAGCCGCCTACCGAGCCACCAGGTGAGTGGATGAAACCAGAAAAGCGCCTCTACGAGCATGTGAAGCGCGGCTGCAAGGTTGTCCCGCCACGCCACGTGGCAGGCCTCGTGAGCCAGCACGGCGCGCATCTGCGCGGGAGTTAGGCGCTCTTCCATGCCTTCCGGCAGCAGAAGCACCGGGCGCAGGATTCCGACGACTCCGGGCTCGAGCTGAGAAGAGGAGAACCTCACCGGAATGACAAACGCCAGGCTGCTCTCCGTCGACTGGCGCAGCGCGCGATGGACGAGCCTCCACCGGGTGAACCAGCGTGCAGCCACGGCGAGCGTGCCGAGTGCCCAGAGTATTCCGAGCGCAATCAGCAGCACGTTGCTGGAATCGGCAGCGATAGCGACCTGCTCCACGGCCGTCGGGTCTTTCCCGCCGAACTGCGCAATCTGCGCTGCCATTTGGGCGGCACTCGAGATGAAAAAAGGCTGCGTTTCGTGTATTGGGCCTGGAGACCATGGGATCTGCGCCCCGACGGCGGTAAGCAAGGAAAAAGGCATCAGAAACTTCGCGGACGCTGCGAGCCACAGCGAGTAGCGAACCCGCGCGCTGTTCTTGCGTAGAAGGAGCGTCAAGCAGCCCACGGCCACGGCAAACAGCGTGGATTGCCAGAGATGATTCGCCAGCGCAATCAGGTACGAGCTATTCACGCTTGCCTTCCTTCTTGAGGGCCTTGCGGGCTTCTTCCACGTCCTGCAACGTGAGCTGGCCGGACTCGATGAGGTGCGACATCAGCGGAGCGGCGCGCCCGCCAAAAAACGCGAGGAGCTCATCGACGAGCAGGCGCTGAGTGGCGCCGCGGGTGATCACTGGCTCGTAAATGTCCGCGTTGCTGATTTTCTTTGCGCGACGGACAGCCTGCTTCGCTTCCAGCCGCGTCAGCATCGTCTGCACTGTGTTATGGGCGGGGCGGCCCTTCTCGGGGAAGCTTTCCTGTATCTCCCGTACGGAGGCGGCGCCGTGTTTCCACAGCGCCTCCATGATCCTGAGCTCCAGTCGGCTGAGTCTCTTCTGCGACATTTGTCGGTGCATCTCCTACATATGTAGAAGAATCTACGCCGACTGCGGACCGAGTGCAACGCTGCCCGCCGGCTGGTAATCCAGTAGATCGGCACGGCCTCTGGTACGCCGTCCCCAGTTCGGCCACACGGAGCCGAAGTGAGGGGCAATGAGCCCGACACCGGCCGGTCGAACCCGGATGTCCGCTTTCCGGCAGCGAGGGGGAGTCTTTCAGTCTGCAGGATGAAGTGCGGCAGACCGAGATCAAAGCATGGCGCCCGCCAAGGATTCAATGACCCACCTGGCATGCCGAGCTTGTCGAACCATAAGTGGTCGCTGTTTGGCCACGATCGGGGGATGCTCCGCCGCCTGCGTAGCAAGACAATTGTGCGAACCGGCACCAACCTGACCAGGCACGTCAGCGAGGCCGATCACCGTTGATAGCCACACGGAACATTGTCGCCACCGACTTCCGGCACTTCCTTCGCATACAGCACCGAGCCCAAGGGCGGCTCTTCGAGGAAGGTCAAGTCGGCATGCCATGCGCCACCGAAATTGACCTCGTCTTGCGACTCTTTGCGGATGTCGAGAATCTCGGGGTAGCCCTCCAGTGCCTTGACATAGGGGTGCACGTTGAGCGTGCCGAAACGGCGGCCAAAGGCGATCTGTTGTTCCGGCGTCAGCTTCTGGTTGGGAAAGAACAAAACCAGATGATCGAGAAATGCCTCGTGCACCTGCGCCCATGATCATCGACGGGCTTCGACAAATCGACGCCGCGCACCTCCGCGCCCAGGGCAGGCGACAAGCGCTTCACTTCAATCGTTTGAGTTCCGTTTGATGCCATGGCTAACCCGCCAGACTCTCGATCAAGCCCGGTATGAGACTCAATACCTGATGGGTAATGATTGGAACCGCTGGTGTTTCACCGATCTGACCGCGGGTGAGCGGGCCAAGAAAATACAGGCCCGGTACGAGACTTCCATCCGGGCAGACCGCTTGCCAATGAGCGTTGGTCTCGAGCCCGATCCCCGCCTCGTCCTCACACGCCAGGCCGCCTTCCAGCAGACTTCGAATAATTGGATTGCGCGACCGACTGGGACGAATCTGCGGACCCGTGCAATTGACGATTGCATTGAAGCTCGCTTGCCTGGGACTTCGGTGCCCACGCGGGCAATACTCGACATCGAATAGATCGCCGTTCCGGACCACTGATCGAATGCGGCCGGCCGCGACGGTCAATTGACCATGCTTCATCGCGGTCTCGAGAATCGCCCCGGTCTGTGGCGGCAAGCGAAAGCGATGCGGGTCGTAGACTGATCGCACGTGCCGCAGAAATCGGCGCTTCTCTTCCTTCGGCAGAGGTTTCCACAATTGGCGCGCGGCATTTCTCACTTCATCGAAAGCGCCGTGCCAGGTGCGCCCCTGTTGGAGCTCGCTTGCGACACTCCTTCTCAGAACTCGCATGATCTGCGCGACACGCGCAGGCGCCCCGTATTTCGCAACGAACTCCGGCACCGGATCATTGAGGACTTCCCAAAGTGACTTCCCGAGTCCCAGGGGATTCTGACTCTGCGGCATGTAGCCGTGCCGCGAGAGCGCCGTAACGCGCCCACGGTTTGCACGCCTCAGCAGCGTTGCGACAATGTCGGCCGAAGTGAGACCTGTGCCGATGAGCAAGACGGAGGCCTTCGGATCGATCGCCTGCAACGCATCGAGATCCCACGGGTCATTGAAAAATTGCGGATCATGCGCGACCGCGTCTTCGATAAATGACGGAGGGCTCGGCCGCTCATGCCCGGTCGCGACGATGCAACGATCCGCGTCAATACACTCGCCAGATTGAAGCGCGATCCGAAACCGGCTGCCCTTGCGCTCGAGTCCGACTGCATGTGTATGTATGTGACGAAAGCCTGAACGAATGCGCTTCGATTTCACGGCTTCAAGAAGCTGGGCGCGAACATAATCGCCAAAGTCGGAGCGGCGCGGATAGAGAGAGCTGCCCGACACCGCGTCAGGATCCCGATCGATCCGACCCTCGGCTCTTAGCCATGCTTCGAGATCCCCCGGCTGATCGGGATGGACGATGTGAATCGATGCCGGCGCGTTGATGCGATGGTCCGGATCTGGCGACGAGTGCGCCAAGCCGCCGCCGAGGCGGTCCTTCGGCTCGATGAGGAGAATTTCGAGCCGTATATTCGGCAGTCGCAACAAGTGAATCGCGCAACAGGTCCCGGAGAATCCCCCACCCACAATAGCGACGACGGGATCGCGAGAGACACTTTTTTCCAGCGCGCGGGATGCCGCCATTTCCATACGCGCTGTCATCCTCGTCGCGTCCTCCAGGCCAAAAGCGGATAGTAAGTTGAAACGCGGCTGTGTGCGAACTGCAAGTCTCGCCGCGCTCGCTGCGATGGGCACAGCGGCTCAAGCAGCACGTGCGTCGTGCCGTCGCGGTACGGGGTCAGGTCCTCAGGAACGGGTAATCCGTATATCCATGTGCGCCGCCGCCGAAGAATGTGCTGCGATCGGGGACGTTCAGCGGTGCGCCCACATGGAAGCGCTCCACGAGGTCGGGGTTTGCAATGTAGAGCCGGCCAAAGGCGATCAGGTCCGCGAGATTGTGCTGGCGCGCCTCGAGCGCGAGCTTCAGGTCATAACCGTTGTTGCCGATATACATGCCCGTGTATGCGCTGCGCAGAATCTGCAGGTCGAAACCAAACCCGCCAGGGACTGTGCGGGGGCCCTGTGTGACTCCTTCGATCACGTGCAAGTAGGCCAGGGCGAGTGCGTTGAGTCGCTCGACGACGTAGCTGTACGTGCTTCGGGGATCCTCATCCGGCCCGATGTCATTGACCGGGCTCACCGGGGAAAGCCGAATGCCGACGCGCCCGGGGCCGCACGCCTTCACCACCGCCCTCGTCACATCGAGCAGGAAGCGCGCTCGGTTCTCGAGCGATCCTCCATAGGCGTCCACACGCTTGTTGGTGCTATCGCGCAGGAATTGCTCGATGAGGTACCCATTTGCCGCGTGGATTTCGACGCCATCGAAGCCAGCGGCGAGCGCGTTGTGAGCGGCGCGGCCGTATTGTTCGACGATCTCCGGAATCTCCTGGGTCTCGAGCGCGCGCGGCGTGACGCATGACTGGAACCCGGTCGCGGTGAAGGCCGTTGCCTGCGGGCGTATCGCCGACGGGGCAACCGGCATCGCGCCATGCGGCTGCAAAGAAGGATGAGAAATGCGTCCGACGTGCCAGAGTTGGACGAAAACTCGTCCTCCTTTCACATGAACAGCCTCTGTCACGCGCTGCCATGCCTCCACCTGGGCAGGATCGTAGATGCCCGGCGTGAAGGCGTAGCCACGCCCTTGAGGGGATACGTTGGTTCCTTCGGTGATGATCAACCCGGCAGAGGCACGCTGTGCGTAGTACTCGGCCATCAACTGCGTAGGCGTACCGTCCTCGCTTGCGCGGCTTCGCGTCAGCGGCGCCATGACGATGCGGTTCGTGAGGAGATAAGGGCCGAGGTGCACCGGTTCGAACAGGTCGAGGCCCGGGGGTTTCGGGGGCGCCTCGTGCGCACTGGCGGAGAGACGCGTGGAGGTTTTTGCCACGTCTTCATTCATTCTCGATCTCCTCCGCGGTGAGCCTGCGGCCATCCGGTCGGCAGGTGTCAAGCATCGTGGCACGCATGGCTCAAGGTTTGGATCCGAAGCGGCGACTGCGCGGATGCGCCTCGGGCGCGATCCACAGGGCCGTGAGGTTGAACCGGTGATATAGCGCCCGCCATCTGTACTTCCACGGGTGGGGTCAAGGTCCCGTCCTACGCTTATCTACCTAGCGACCCACGGCTCGACCGAGTACCTCCGACGCGTCGCCCGTGCGACATTCCGCTGCGTCACTGACAAACGCAATCGGAGCCGTCAGTCGCCCGTGCACGCGATGCCTGCGCAATCGCCGCCGACAACGGTGCAGGTTCGGCGGAACGCCGAAATTGCCGCGCGCCTGGAGGAAGTCGCGCAGGTCCTGGTCGATCAGGACGCCAATCCGTTTCGCATCGAGGCTTACAGGCGTGCGGCGCGCACCGTTCGCGAGTGGTCCGGCTCGATTGCGGATCTCGCGATCGAGCAAGGCATTGCGGGTCTCATGGAGCTGCCGGGCATCGGCGAAAGCCTCGCCCGCGCGATTTACCAGCTCGTCACCACGGGGCGCCTGCCGATGCTCGAGCGTTTGCGCGGCGAGAGCGACCCGGTCGAGCTCCTCTCGAGTGTGATCGGCGTCGGTCCCAAGACGGCGCAACGCCTGCATGATCAGCTCGGCATTCAGACTCTCGAAGAACTCGAGATCGCGGCGCACGATGGGCGACTCAAGCGCCTCGGCATTGGCGATAAGCGCATCACCGGGATCCGTGACGCGCTCGCAGGCCGCCTGGGGCGAGTGGGTCGCAGAACAGCCATCGACAATGCGCCGCTTCCAGAGATCGCCGAGATCCTCGATGTCGATCGGGAGTATCGCGCTCAGGCCGCGCAGGACTCGCTGCCGAAGATTGCACCCAGGCGCTTCAATCCCAAACACGAGTCGTGGTTGCCAGTGCTTCATGCACGGCGGGGCGATCGGCACTACACCGCGCTTTTCTCGAATACCGCGCGCGCCCATGAGCTGGGTCGCACCCACGACTGGGTGGTGCTCTATTTCGACGGTCGTGGCGCCGAACGTCAGTGCACGGTCATCACCGCGGAGCGCGGTCCGATGCGGGGACGGCGCATCGTGCGCGGGCGGGAGAGCGAATGTCTGCGCCACTACCAGGGAATGGATGGCGACGCTGTCGAGAATCACCGGAAGCCGTTCGCATGAGCCGGCCGGAATTTCATTTGCCCGACAGCGCGGCCCTGACGAGGAGAGGGATTCCTCGTGGCGAACGGGCCGCCTAGAACCGAACCCTCATTCCCACCTTCCAGCTGGCCCCATACGTATCAAAGTACACCGGATTCGTCGGATAACCATTCCCGCCCGGCGCGACCGGCGGGTCGCGGTCGAACAGATTGGTGACCGCGCCAAACACCTCGACAGAGGAGCTCCCATCGCTCGCTCCACGCAACATGTACGACCCCGCAAGGTTCACATACGTCGCCGACGGCACCGTATTGTCATTGATGCTGTTCGGCAACGACGGATCGTACCGGGAGCTGTCCGGCCCGATATACGTCGCGTTGAAACTCCCCGACCCGATCTGGCGAATCTGCACCGTGCCGGTGAACGGCCCACGTGCGTAGCTCACCCACGCATTGCCCTGCCAGCGCGGCGAAGTATTGAAATCTCCGAATGAGGCGGTGGGCCCGGTCTGCCCCGCCCAGTTCACATCCGCGACGATGAAGTCGTAGAGATAAGAGGCCACGAGCCGGAAGTCGAGGCTCCCGCCGATGCCACTCAATGGGAGGCGATACACGGTTTCAAAGTCCACACCCCGCGTCAGAAACTGGTTGAGATTGAGCGCGGTGGTATCGACGAACGTGATGGCGCCGCCGATCGTGTCAGGGTCAACGCCATGGTTGATGCGGTCGCAGAAGGTGCCGAGCTCGAAGCAATCCTGGGCGAGCTGGCTGGAGTTGGGCGTGGTGATCGCATCCTTGATCTCCACCTCATACCAGTCCGCAGACACCTGCAGCCCCTGTGCCGCGCCCTGGAACTGGAACACGAGGCCCGCCGTCGTCGTGGTCGCATCCTCCGGCTCGAGATCGAAGCTACCCCCGCCCTGCACCTGGGTCGGTTCCGAAACGTTCCCGTGCCACGGATTCACCACGGAGCCGAATGGCCCGCCGGTCGTGAGCGCGGTCTTCGAGAAGAGCTCGCGGAATCCGCCCGCGCGAATGTCTTTCGAGCGGGTTGCGCGCACGCGGAGCCACTCGAGCGGCTGATAGATCCCGCTGATCTTCCAGGTCGTGATGTTGCGCGACGTGGATGCGCCTGTCACACCATCCGAGGATTTGTTGCGGCTCTGGCGTACGGCGCCAGCGAGCTCCAGCAAGCGGGCGAATGGCGCGTCCTTCAGCAGCGGCACGTTCACTTCGCCATAGCCTTCCACCACCTCGATGGTGCCCTTGAAGTCGAGGCCATAGCTCAGCGTGAAGTCGTTGTACCACGGGGTCGTCGCCAGCTGATGCGTGACATCGCCCTTGTCGTGGCGGTACTCCATGCCCGCTGCCGCGCCGATCGGACCGGCACCGAAGCCGTCGAACAGATCGCCGCGCAGATTGGCTGCGACTACCTGCTGCTCGTACGTGAAATCTTCGGGCAGCGTTCGGAACACATACGCAATGGCATCCGGATTCACCTCATCGCCGCCGAAGAGGTTCAGCGGCACGCATCCTTCTGCCAGCGGGTTGAAGGCGGGGCCGGGAAGGGTGGCGCGACACACGATGTTGCCGGTCGCCGGGTCTCTCACGGCATCGAGCGCCCAACCGAGAAAGTTGTAGACACGGCCGGTGCCGTTCACCGACAGGTTCGCGAGACGTTGTGACTGCTCATTCTCTCCATATTGATAGTAGGCATCCCAGTGCCAGCGCTCGGAGATGTCGCCCGTCACTCCCGTAACGGCGCGCCACGTCTCGTTCTTCGTGTCGTTCCGCTGCCGCACATAGTTGTTGGTGTCTGAGTTGAAGAATGCGAAGCCCGGAACGCCCGGCTGGATGTCACCGATCTGCGCCGCGACGGAGGCGGGCAGAAAAGCATTGTCGCGCTGAATGCTCGCGAGGGTCGGCCCAAGCGAGTACTGCCGGTTGTTCGACGTGCGCTTCCCGTACGAGAACTCCACGAACGGCTTCAGGTTGTCATTTGCATCGAATTCGACGTGCGCCATCGCCTCATAGTGCTTGACGGGTGGCCGGATGGTGACGATGCCCCATGGGCTCAACTGCGAGCTGCCACCCTGCACCGGGTTCAGGAACGTGAAGTTCAAGGGTGGGAAGTTCGCGAATGCGCCCGGATCGAACGGAACCACTCCAGTTCCGTCCGCATTGAATTGCGTGTTGATGAGGCCGGGTGCGAATGGCTGCAGCGCCGGGAAGACGCCGGTCGGAGTTTCGTTTGGGGCACGCGAATCGGGGCCGATCACGCGATTGGGAACGCCATTGGCCCCGGGCGTGGGGTTGGTGAACACGTTCCAGCTTTCTGCGCACCAGGAGCGCACTTCCGCGCAATCCCCGATTCCGCCATCGTCCGCGTATTCGCCGCCGACGATGAGGTGCACGCGACCGTCCGCGAAGCCGCGGCCGTAGGCGGCCGAGGCATGCCAGCTCTCGCCGTCCCCTTCAAACGTTGCGCTGGGATCAACCTGCGCTTTGAACCCCTCGAGCTGGTTGTCGAGAATCACGTTGACGACACCGGCCACGGCGTCCGTGCCATACGCGGCGGAGGCGCCGCCCGTCACCGTCTCGATTCGTGCCACCATGTTCGAGGGAATGAGGTTCAGATCGACCGCGCCGCCGTTCGTGCTCGGCACGAAGCGCCGACCATCCACCAGGGTGAGCGTGCGCGTTCCAAAGAAGGGATTGAGCCCACGCAGGTTCGCAAGCTGCGCACCAACGTTGAAATTTCCGAGGCCGATGTTGGCGGCGGTCACGAAAGCGGAGTTCTGAGGCAACTGCGCGACCACGTCGCCCACGTTGGCGAGCCCGAGCTTTTCCATCTCCTGGCTGCCGACCACCGTCACCGGATTGGGCGCCGTGAACGTGCTTCGTCCCACGCGCGAGCCCGTGACGACGACTTCCCGCAGATCGGGTTGTCCATCGGCAGCGCCCGCGGGAGGTGTCTGCGCTTGTGAGACGCTACAAGTCGCCGCCGCGCAGAGCGCGAAAAGCGTAACTAGAGATGACGTCGAGACACCGCGGCGAATCCGCGCCTGACCTGCTTTTGACCGAGAGCTCATGGACGTCCCCCTTGCAGAGCGCGTTGCCTCTGCCAGCCACTTGCGAACGGCGAGCCACCGGCATCGCCTGCCGCCGGTGAGCTCATTTCTTGTCTGCAGCGGTATTCAGTCTGTATCCAAACGGACGCCTCTGTCTAATGGGGGAGTGCTCAACGGCGCAGCCTCGTGACGGCCATACCAGCAGGTGGCGGCGCAGATTTCCGGCTTGTGGCAACTTCGGCACGATCCGTGACCAAGTCAGTGTCAGTGCCGTTGGACGCCGATTCAGGTCGAAGCCGCCTCTCAGTTGCATGAGAGAGGCCTCCAAAGAGAGGGATTCCTGGTGACAGCTTTAGTGACAGCCAGGGGGATTTCAGGGGGTCACTGGGGATCAGCTTTGTCCGTAGATTCAGTAACTTGCTGATTCGGCAAGGCCCCGGAATCCGGTTCGAATCCCTCTCTCTCTCTCTCTCTCTCTCTCTCTCTCTCTCCGCCAGTCTCCGCCGCAGTCGCGCGTTCCACAGAGCGCTAAGCTCTTCTTCTGAAAGCTGCTCGTTGATTCGATTCTCTGAGTGCGGCGGAGACCGTCGTCTGTCTCCACACCGTCGACTGCGTTGAAATCTCCAGCAAATCCGGGCAAGTCAGCCGCCACCGCTGGCTGCAATCCACCAACCCACCCCTCATACGGCACTGACAGAACGGTGGCCAACCGACACTGTATCGTGACGCGCTGGCGTGAACGTGCAGAGCCTACCGATGCAGGGGGTTCTCAGTTGGCCCGCGCGGCTTTCGCGCGTCTCCTCCTTGCTGTGGAAATCAGTGTATGGCTTGAAGTCCATGCCGCGGCCATCTGCATAGTCGAACGTCAGCCGATGCAGGTCCTTCATCCGGCGTGCGCAAGTTCGTCGAGCCGTTCGACGCGCGGCATGCGGCCCTCGAGCGTCGCGCAGCCTGCGCGGCTTAGCGCGGCCACAGCCGATTCGACTAGTCCGCGGGCGTGGCGAACAGCGCCCGCAGATCCACTTCCATGCGTGCGAGCCGCGCGCGCAACGCGGGCCATTCATCTTTCAGGAATTTCGTGCGCTCGCGCTTCATGAGGCCCGCGCGCACGTCCGGCTTTACGATGAGGCCCACACCGCGCAGCGTTTCCACGAACCCCTCGCGCTGCAGCTCGCGATACGCCTTCGCGGCGGTGAGCGGATTCACGTCGTACGCTTCCGCGAGCCCGCGCACGGACGGCAGCATCTCGCCTTCCGGATACGTGCGATCGAGAATGCCGGCGATGAGCTCGTCCATCAGCTGACGGTAGATGGACTGCTCGTTCTTCCACTTGTGCGGACGCTTCTTCACGCGGATCACCTCGGTGCGGCGCGTGTGCCCGCGCCGCCATGTCCATAGAGTAGCTTGACTCGCGCCCGCTTCCAATGTACTAATTGCTTGCTGTATTACTCAGGTAACACGGTAAACAATCGGTGAATCACCGCGCCGTCCGCACACTGTTCCGCGAGCCCGTCCCCGTCGCCGAGGACGATGCGGAGCCCGTCTCGACGATGGACCGGCGCGTCGCATCGCCGTCCGGCCGGAGGCGCTGGCTGCTGTTGGTCCTGGCGGGCGTGCTGCTCGTCGGCGCAGCCGCTGCCGCGTACGTGAAGCTCGGGCTCACGCGCACGCTGGTCGTGAAGCGTGAGCAGCTCGTGCTGGCCACCGTGCAGAGCGGCCTGTTCGCCGAATACGTTCCGGCCACGGCGACGATAGCGCCACGTACCGCCGCCTACCTCGATGCCGTCGAGGGCGGTCAGGTGGCGGAGGTGCTGGTCGAGGAGGGGGCCTTCGTCGAGCGCGGCCAAGTCCTGGTGCGACTGAAGAACACGAACCTGCAGCTCGAAGTGCTCGGCCGTCAGGCGCAGCTCATGGAGCAGCTCGATCGGCTCAATTCCACGATGCTGTCCTTCGAGCAGGCACGGCTCGGCCACGAGCGCGACCTCATCGACGCGGGCGCGCAAATCCGACAGCTCTCGCAACGTCTCGCGCGGCGTCAGGCGCTCGGCGCCTCGGGCGCGGTGTCCGCGGCGGAGATCGAGGAGATCGGCATCGATCTCGAGCGCTACCGCGATCTGCAGAAGACCATGATCGCCGCCCGCGACGTCGACGCGAAGTTCCAGACGCAGCAGATGGTGCAGCTGCGCGATGCGATCAAGGCCACGCAGGGGAACCTCGCGATGGCGGGGGAGACCCTGCAGAGCCTCGTCGTGAAGGCGCCCATCAGCGGCCAGCTCTCGGCGCTCGATGCGGATCTCGGCGCGGCCAAGGCGCCGGGGCAGCGCATCGGTCAGATCGACGACTCGACGGCCTACAAAGCCGAGGCGAGCATCGATGAGTTCTATCTCGGGCGCGTGGCGATCGGGCAGCGGGCGAGCGCGGAGATCGACGGCCGCACGCAGCGGCTCGAGGTCGCGAAGGTCTATCCGCAAGTGCGCGACCGGCAGTTCAAGGTGGACCTGCTGTTCCTCGACGGCGCGCCGCCGGCGTTGCGACGCGGACAGTCGCTGCAGGTCCGGCTGGAGATCGGCGCGGCTCGCCAGGGCCTCATCACTGCGAACGGGCCTTTCTACGAAGATACCGGCGGCACGTGGGTTTTCGTGCTGAGCCCCTCCGGCAGCGAAGCGCAGCGGCGCGCCGTGCGGCTCGGACGGCGGAATCCCGAGCAGATCGAAGTGCTGTCCGGTCTCGCCGCCAGCGAGCGCATCATCACTTCGAGCTACGAGACGCTGCGAGCCTACGACCGCATCGCCATCCGCGCGGGCACGAAATAAGAAGGGAGAACCTGGCCGTGATTACCCTCAGACACATCAATAAGAATTACCGCGCCGACAACCTCGAGACGGCGGCGCTCGCGGACGTGAGCCTGCAGATCGACCCGGGCGAGTTCGTCGCCGTGATGGGTCCGTCCGGTTGCGGCAAGTCGACGCTCCTCAATGTCGTGGGCATGATCGACTCCCCGTCCTCGGGCGAGTACGTGTTCGCAGGGCAGGACGTGGCGCAGTGGCCCGAGAGCCGGCTGGTCGAGCTGCGCAAGCGCAATCTCGGTTTCATCTTTCAGAGCTTCAACCTCATCGATGATCTCACGGTTTACGAGAACATCGAGCTGCCGCTGTTTTATCAGAACGCCCCGCGCGCTACGCGCCGGGCGCGCGTGCGCGAAGTGCTGGAGCTCGTCGACCTGAACGCCCGCGCGCGGCACAAGCCGGCGCAGCTCTCGGGCGGACAGCAGCAGCGCGTCGCCGTGGCACGCGCGGTGGTCACGGACCCGAAACTCATTCTCGCGGACGAGCCCACCGGCAACCTGGACAGCAAGAACGGCGAGGAAGTGCTGGGGATGCTGGACATCCTGAACCAGCAGGGCACAACCATCCTCATGGTCACGCACTCGGAGATGCACGCCGCGCATGCACACCGCATAGTGACAATGCTGGACGGCCGCATCGTCACGCAGACGCACTCGTCGCGCGAGTCTCCCGCACCGGAGACCGCCCGTGCTTAAGCACTACCTGACGAATGCGATACGCAGCTTCTGGCGTTTCCGGGTTACCGCGCTCGTCAACCTGGCTGGCCTCACGCTGGCGCTGGTCTGTTTCATCGCCACGTATCTCTTCCTCGACACGCTGCTGAGGAATGGTGATCTGCAGTTCGCGAACTCCTCGCGGATCTACGTTGTAACCGAGGAGCTCTGGACCACGCCGACGCAGCGACTGATCCCGCCGTTCCCGATGGCCTCACCGGGCGTGGGGCGCTATCTGCGCACCGATCTGCCGGGCCTCGAGGCGGTGGCGCGCGTCCTCGGTCTTGGGCCGGGTGGCGCCGCCAGCGACGATCGCAGCGTCGATCTGTTCTTCGCCGCGGCGGATCCGGACTTTCTCAAGATCTTCGATCTGCGGCTGGTCGATGGCGAGCTGCAGCACGCGCTCGATGCGAATAGCAATGTCATCATCACCGAGCAGGCGGCGCAGCGGCTCTTCGGAACCGCGCATGCAGCCGGCCGCGCCTTGCTGCTCCAGAACAAGGCTGAGGTGACGGTGGCGGCAGTGGTCGGCGCTCTGCCAATGGGCTCGCACATGGGTGATAACGCAAACGCGGCGTTACGCTTCGATCTGCTTCTGCCGATGAACGCCCTCAAGTCGGGCAACGTCAGCCTCCGCATGGACCCGGACGTGGGGCAGTGGGGAAACGACAGCTACTATACCTACGCACTCCTGCCCAAGGACGGCAGCATCTCGCCAGCGAACCTCAAGGAGACGTTGCGCACGTTTGCGTCACGTCACGTCCCGAAGGAAGAGATCATCCTGGTGCACGACGCAGTCCCGCTGGGGCACGTCAGGCTCGCCATGCTCGAGGCGCTCGCCAGCACCCCGCTGCCGCTGACAGCCAGCGCCTTCCTGCTCGATGCGCTCATTCTCGCCATTGCCTGTCTCAACTACGCGAATCTGAGCGTGGCCATCGCCACGACGCGCGCCCGCGAGATCGGCATGCGCAAGGTGCTCGGTGCGACGCAGCCGCATCTCATGCGGCAGTATCTCGTGGAAGCGGCCCTGATCGGCGCAATCGCGCTCGTTGTGGTGCTGGTTGGCACTGCCCTCGCCATGCCGGCGATCACGCTCGCATTCGGGCTCGAGTTCCAGTTCAGCTCGTTGTTGCGCCCGGGATTGTGGGGGCTCGTGCTGCTCTTGCTTGGAGCGATCAGTCTGGTCGGCGGTGCGTATCCGGCACTCGTACTGTCGCGCGTGAGACCTGTGGAGTCATTGCGAGCGGGAACAGTTCGCGCAGGCCCGCGATTCGTGCCGACCTTGCTGGTGGGCCTGCAGTTCGCGGCCGCGAGCTTTCTGCTCGTCGTGGCGCTGCTCATGTCCGCTCAGAACCGCGTGCTGCAGCGGACCGGCATCCACCCGGATCGAGATCCCGTCGTGACCATCGACAACAATCTCGTGTCGCTGGGCGTCTCGCTTGACACGCTACGGAGCGAGCTCCTGCGGGATCCGCGCGTCAAGTCGGTGTCTGCGGTGATGTCGCGGCCGTGGAGCAGCGGCGGGCCACATTGGAACTGGCGTCGCAGTGAGGACGTCTCGGCCCCTACACCCGTGGCGATTGTGAACCCGATCTCCTACGACTTCTTCGCCACGGTCGGAATCCACATCCTCGCCGGCCGCGATTTCGATCGCGCCCGGGCCGATGCGTTCCCGCTGTTCGGACCCAAGCCGTCGGGCCCGCCGCCGCCGGTCATCATCGATCTCGATCTGCTGCGTCAGCTCGGCTGGGAGAGGCCGGAGCAGGCCATCGATCAGCTCGTTTATCGGGTCACCCCGTGGATCCCTGGCGCGCGCGTGCAACCCGCGCGCGTCGTCGGCGTCGCGGAGAACGGTTACCCGCGCCTCGTCGGACCCAATGCCGATGCGAATATCTACGTCCTCGCGCCGTTGGGTTCCAATGTGCCGCTGGTGCGGCTCTTGCGCACGGACATTCCCGGAGGCCTCGCGCACATCGACGCGGTGTGGAAGCGACTCGTGCCGAAGGTGCCGGTGCGCAGGCAGTTCCTCGATGAGCTGTTCAACGCTGCCTACGAGACCTTCGGGACGGTGGGCGCCGTGCTGACGGGTCTCGCCGCGTCCGCATTCGTGATCGCGGTAATGGGGCTCATCGGGATGGCCATCCACATCACCGGGCGCCGGCTGCGCGAGATCGGCATCCGCAAAACGCTCGGCGCCACCGCGCACGGTGTGGTGCTGATGCTGCTGCGGGATTTTTCGAAACCGGTGTTGATCGCGAACGTGATCGCGTGGCCGTTCGCTTTCTTCGCGGGCAGGCTCTACCTCAACCTGTTCACGCAGCGTGCCACGCTGACGCCATGGCCCTTCATGGTGAGCCTCGCGATCACGCTCGGGATCGCCTGGCTCGCCGTCAGTGCGCAGGCGTTCCGGGCGGCGTCAGTGAAGCCTGCGAACGTGCTGCATCTGGATTGATTGCACGTGGCGAAGTGCGCCGGGGACGAGCGGAATTTGATCTGCCCGGCCGCAACTATGGACAACCGGTTTCCGCAGTGGCAGGTGACATCCAGAGACAGCACGGTCAGGCCGGAGGCGGGCGCTGCCGCTCGAACTTGGGATTTCTCGCGGCCCGGAAGAAGAGCCGACGCAAGCGCCGGGCCTCGGCTTCGTCCTTCAGTTTGTGTGCCAGTGCATGCTCGGCGAACTCCCTTGGGAAGAACGCGACCTCTGCCGCCCAGTCGCGGAACGTCGAACGAAAACCGTGCTGGGTAGCGACCCTGTTTTGCTCTGGATCCAGATACCCGATGCCGCCGCACCTGAGATCAGCCTCGTGCATTCCATCGATGATCGCCCCGAAGGCGGAGTCGGACAGCTCGCCGCCCTCTGGCGCCGGGAAGAGCAGATCGCAGCCCTCGACCACAGGCAGGCTCTCATAGAGCGCCATTGCAGCATCTGAGAGGGGCACCACGTGCTCTTTCTCCAGCTTCATCCGGTCAGCCGGGATCGTCCAGCGTCGCAGAGCGACGTTGATTTCGCTCCGCCGGGCGCCACGGATCTCCTGACTGCGGGCGGCGGTGTTGCCGCGTCACTCGCTGACCGTCAAGTACGACTACTTCTATCTCGATTTCGATCAAGGGAGCCTGCGTTACTTTTCGCCCGCCAACTTCAAGGTGCACACCCCCGGGGTCGACTGGCGTTATCACGCCAGCGAAAGTTTCACGGCGGGTCTCAAGGCGGGTATTCCGATGCGCGTTGGTGGATCTACCGGGTATGTGGCGGGCGGCTTCTTCAGCTGGAATGCCTCATCGACGTTTTCGATTGAGGGCCGGGTCAGAGTAGTGGATGACACTCAATATCACGTGACCTCCTTCACTCTGGGGCCACGAGTCATCTTCTAGTGGTTGACGTCTCGCGGTCCCGAAAACAGGTCGGGTTGATCAGTGCGAGCGCGTTCCGCCAATCCAACGACGCTGGAGGCAAGGCGCCGCACCTGTGCACAGTAGTTGTCCAGCCACGATGAAATGCGTGGCTCGGCGAGCGCAGGGGCGCCAGTCGCAAAAACCAGAGACTCGTTGCAGGTTGGTGCGATCCGCTGCATCTTGGGTTCTGGTGCATTGGCGGCCCGGTCGTAAGATCCAGGGCTCCTTTGTGGGGGTTCAGAAATGACCAGACCGATAGCGCGCGACGCCATCTACCGGCGGCGCCGGTTCGAGGCCGAGATCATCGAACTCTGCTTTCGCTGGTACATCACGTATCGGCTCAGCTACCGAGACCTGGTCGCGATGATGGTGGAGCGCGGACTGACCGTGTCACATACGACGATCCTGCGATGGGTTGTCGCTACGTGCCGCAGTTCGAGAAGCGGTGGAATCGGTGGGCACGTCGGGTGAGCTCGTACTGGAGGGTTGACGAGACCTACATCTGCATACGAGGCAAGTGGCACTACCTCTACCGTGCCGTCGACAAGCACGGCAAGACGGTGGACTTTCTGCTTCGTCCGGATCGCGGCATCGCGGCATCGCGGCATCGCAGCCGCGCAGGCGTTTTTCCGCAAAGCATTGACCACCAGCTTGCCGCGGTGGCCACGCAAGGTGACGCTCGACGGACACACACCCTCGGGGCGGGCCGTCAGCGACGGGCCTGGTCGCTCATGCAGCTATGGAACCGCGCTCTCGCGTAGGGGGCTAGCCGGTCGTAGCCAAGAGTAGCCAAGAATAGGCTCGCTCTGGGGTCCGCCAATGCACGAGATCCGGCCCAGCCGGAGCTCACCGTGCCTCAGGTCTCGCTCGACGTGGGCTATACGAACGTCAACTATTTCACGCGCCGGTTCTGCCGGCTCGCCAGCACCATACCAGCGCGGTACCGCACCATCATCGCAAGTGAGGGCACGTCGCTTGCGTCCAGCCTCGCCAGCTGCATGAGTCGCTCTGAATAGTTCGGCGCGAAGATGACACGCAGCCTGGGTGACGCCATGCACACTCTCCGCCTGACCAGCCTGACCAGCCTGGCCATCGCCGTTGCTTTTGCGGCACGGACTTATTCGCAAGAGCGGGCAGACGCTGAGGGCGAACGATCGCTCGAGCTCACGTTGAGCGAGGAAACGGCGCAATTGCGCTATGACGCACCCACCGACGTGTGGGGCCAGCAAGACAACCGCATGTCCTACGCGGTCTTCCTGAGCGAGGAGCGCGACGTTGTGGGCTCCGCAGCACTGCTGATGGGCTCCGATCTGTCGCTCGGCGCGCTGGAAGTGAAGTTCGGTCCGCAGGCCTATGCCGCCCTGCTCGATGAGGAGAACGAGGACGTCTTCGCCGTCGCGCTCGGACTCGAAGCGCGCTTCAACCTCGTGCGAAGCCGCGGCATTGCCATCGTCGGCAGCGCGTTTTACTCGCCGGACGTGCTGACCTTCGGCTCGGCGGACAATCTGACGGACTTCATGGCCCGCGCCGAAATGCGGCTGAACGAACGAGTCACCGGGTTCGCGGGCTACCGCTGGTTCGAGCTCGACCTGCTCATGCGCGAGGAGCGCAAGCTCCAGAATGAATTGTTTGCAGGCGTGAAATGGCAGCTTCGCTGAACACCGGTCCTGTCATCGTCCTCACCGGCGCGTCGAGTGGCATCGGGCGCGCCACTGCGAACGCCTTTGCCTGACGCGGCGCCCGCCTGGTGCTGGCTGGAAATTGATAAGTTCGAAACGCACGCTGACCTACAAGAAGTTCAGGGAGAGAACCACATGAAAAAGATCATAGGTTCTGGTTTTTTCGATTGTGTTATTGATCGGCATGCCCATACGCCCGGCAGCAGCGCTGAGCGGCGAGAAACTGGGGTGCTGGGTTGTGTCCGGCCAGACTGAAAAGTACACCTCACCAGGCTGCTTTCCGACGCGACCTAAATTTTCGTACAACGTTGTTTTCCGCGTGCTCAATATCTCCAGTACTTACACGTATTCGTGGAACACGACGGGGTGGCCTGCCCCCCTCGTGGGTTGCACGTCAACCTCGGAATACTGCACCGTGAGGGCTGACGCTTCGCTCGCCGCCATGTGGGGCGTAGAAACCAGCGTAGCGGTCCAAGGCTGCGCTTCCTCGGCGGCGTGCAGAGAGAACGGATCGATCTTCGGATGATCCTTCTTCTTCAGGCGAGCGCTGCGGAGACTGCGGGCCGGGTTGTGCTGCTCGGGATGATCGCGGTAAGCGAAGTCCAACGCCTGCCGAAGAATGCTGATCGCGTCGTTGTAGGTCTTCTTGCTCCAGGTTCTCGCATCCGCGATCGCCACGAGTTGCGAGTAGCTCACCTGATGTAAGAGATCCTTCCCGAGTTCTGGCCGCCACGTGCCGTTCAACACCCTTCAGTGTCCGTTCGCAGCAGTGACAATTGTCATGCTTGATTCGCGCGCAGCGCTGCGATGTTACGATTCCCGCTCGCTCACGCAGGGGATGCTGGCGATCAGGTGCTGTCAACGAAGGAAACCCGTTCTCAGACCCACTGCGCCGAAAATGCCCTTGCGGGCAATACTCCCGCGAAACGAGAATTCGCCAAGCGATCGAAAGCCAGCGCGTGAAGTACCTTCCTCTCGTCTGGGCCGCATTCCGCCGCCACACCACGGAATCGCTGCTCACGTTCCTCGTCCTCACCGTCGCGTTCACCCTGTTCGGCTCCATGGTCGCCCTCAAGGCCGCCTACGAGAACGCGATCAACGTGAACCACATGGACCGCATGTGGCTCACCGATCGCTTCTGCTGCACGGGGCTGACCATCGGCCTGCGCGACCAGATCGCGCGGATTCCGGGAGTCCTCGGCGCGGGGGTGCTGCAAGGCCTTTTCGGCTATCACCAGGATCCTTCCAGACAGGTCGGCATCGCGTTGATCGACGAAGCCACCGTGTCGGCGCTTCCGGAATTACGCCTGACCGCAGACCACTGGAAGGAGATGGAGGCGACGCCAACGGGCCTCTTCTTCGCAAGCACGGCGGCGGCGAAGTGGAATGTGAAGCGCGGGGACACCTTCTCTCTCATCACGAGATTCCCCGAGCGGGAAGATGGTGGCACGGCCTGGCAGTTCACGGTGCTGGGCGTGGTTGACGATCCGGCAGAGGGAAGCGAGTGGACTCCGCACATCTACGGCAACTACAACTACTTCGACGCCGTACGGACCCCAGGCAGGCGCGGCAGGGTCACGTTCATCGTGCCCATCGATGATCCTGAAAAATCGCGGGACACCTGTCAGACCATCGACCGTATGTACGCCAATTCCCAGACGCCCACGTACTGCGTGCCGCTCCGGGAAGACGCCCGGCAACTGGCCGCGTCCATCCTCAACATGCGGCAGATGAGTCTCGGCATCGCGGCGGCCGGCTTGTTCATGATCCTCTTCCTCTGCGCGAACGGCACCGCGGAGTCGGTGCGCGAGCGACTTCCGGAGTTCGCCGTTCTGAAGACGATCGGCTTCGACGATCGTGCGGTCGCCACAGTCGTGTTCCTCGAGGCCGCGCTCCCGAGCGTAGCGGGCGCGGTGCTGTGAACCGCGCTCGCGTGGGCGTTGGGCACTCTGGCTCCGCGGCTCGCAGAGAAGGGAGTGCTGGATATTCCGGAGCCTTCCATGTCACCTGTCGTTGTAGCGCTGGCGCTCGCCGCCGCATTGCTCATCGCCGTGGCCAGCACGGTTCTTCCCCTTCGGCGACTCAAGGCAATGGAGCTTGCCGCTGTGCTCGCGGGGCGGTGAACGTGTTGCGTCAGATCTTCACAGTCTCTGCGCTGGGCATCAGCACGCTGCCGCAGCGGCGTGGCACATCCATCGTCATCGTTGTCGGCGTGTGTTGCGTGGTGGCCGTGCTGGTCTCGAT
Organism: uncultured Gammaproteobacteria bacterium; assembly: GCA_963837755.1. Lineage (GTDB taxonomy): Bacteria > Pseudomonadota > Gammaproteobacteria > Steroidobacterales > Steroidobacteraceae > JADGHX01. The sequence goes on from CAWIOP010000001.1 coordinate 1,784,892, forward strand.
GTTGTCGGTGACCGCCGGCCTCACGCGGATGTATGTGTCGGGGGGCAATCCGGAGCGCGCCATCGTGTTGCCCAAAGGCGCGCGCGGCGAATGGAGCTCCGGCCTGTCACGCGGCTCGGTCGGCACCATCCTGAACGCGCCCGGCATCGCGAGAGGCGCGGACGGCGCTGCGCTCGCAGACGCCGAATTTCAGATGACCCTCATGCCTCCACCGGGCGTTGCCCAGGACTCACTGCAGGTGCGGGGCATCGGGCCCGCCGGCGTGGGCGTACGAGACGACTTCAGGATCGAGTCGGGGCGTATGTTTCGTTCCGGCGCGCAGGAGCTGATCGTCGGCGTCGGTGCTTCGCGAATGTTCGGCATGGAGACCGGGGACAAGGTCCTCATGCCCGACGGTGACTGGCCTGTTGTGGGCACGTTCTCGAACGGCGGCGAGAAGGTGGAAAGCCAGATTCTTGCGGACGCGGAGACGCTGATGTCGGCCAGCCGGCGCACGGGCTTCGGGTCGGTCATCGTGAAGCTTGCGCAGCCGCAGGCGTTCGATGAGCTCCAGCGCTGGCTCACGACCAATCCGGCCCTCTCGGTCGACGCCGCGCGCGTGTCGGAGCATCTCCTGCGAACCGACGGACGCCAGATGAGGTTCTTCACGCGCATCACGTACGTGATCGGCGTCATCATGGCGCTTGGCGCGCTGTTCGGCGCCATCAAGATCATGTATGCAGCGGTGCGCGCGCGTACTCGCGAGATCGGAACCTTGCGGGCGCTGGGGTTCGGCAGCGTGCCGGTTGCGGTATCCGTGCTACTGGAGGCGACGGTACTCGCGCTCGCCGGTGCGGCGCTCGGCGCGTTCATTGCGTGGCTGGTGTTCGACGGGCGCGAGGTCTATTCGTGGGGCGTGTTCAGGCTGCATGTGTCGGCGCAGCTCGTGGAGCTTGGGCTTGCGTGGGGAGTTGTGATCGCGCTGCTGGGCGGGGTTTTTCCGGCGGTTCGGGCGGGGAGGATTCCTGCGGCCGAGGCGCTTCGGGTGGTGTGAGGCTTGTATTCCTCCAGCGACCTTCCAAAACCCGCAGCAGACCAGGATCTGTCCATCGCTTCAGCAGGGGGAGCAGCCTTCTGGCAGGGACGATACGATCCGCAAATGAGCACCACCGACCCGCCATTTTCAGTTCGGATAGGCGCACGCACGGTACCGAGCCTCGGTATGCAGGACATGCCCGTGGAGCTGCGCGTAAGTTTGTGGAACACAATTCAACCGTGGATTTGGCGGACGGTGTACGGGGAGGAGTATCTGCGCCGCGCGCAGTGGGTTTACAACTTCCGCGCGATCCGCTGGCCTACAGACGAGGTTCCACCGGAATTTCGAAGCCATGATGCAACCCAGCGACTCAAGCAGTGGCTGCTCAACTCTAGTCCGGAAATTCTTCGGCGAATGAGAACATGCCGGCGGTGATGCGTTGCTTGATGCCGGCGAGGTGCTCACGCGCCAGGCGGAGATTGGCCTCGCTCGGGACCCGCACACGCGTCGGTCGATACCGTATGCCATGGAATTTGAAATCGAAGCGGATTCTTTGGCGACCTGCTGGCATTACACCGCCGCCTATTGATCTCCTTCCCACGGCGCACCCCCAGCTGAAAGTGAGCAAAGTGAAATGGTAGCAACCTCCGTTTCGACCTTGACGGTTCTGGCATTAGCGAATCTGAGCCGAAATTCCGAACAAGCACGGCTCGTGACCCACGCCACGAGGGACAAGCCGACGACCTCCGCACTCATGATGCCGCGGCAGCATTCGACCCGAAGCGGTCGATCATCATGCCGCGGTTCGTTGGCGGAGATGTTTCGATATCAAGCTTTGTGCTGCGCTCGTCCCGTGCCTTCGCCGCTTCTCGCGAGCGTCTAAGTAAGTTAAGTTCGAGACCCCGCCTGAATTAGGCAGCATAACGGCGAGACGGCATGAAGAGGTGGATCTCGATCGCGCTGCTCTTCGCAGCGAGCTGCGCCGGCGCGCCGCCGGGCATGGCGCCGCCCGACGCAATCGACGCTGAGGTGCGGCGCCTGATGGCGTCGGAGGACGTGGTGGGCTTGGCGCTCGCCATCATCGACGACGGCGAGGTCGCGCATGTCGCCGCCTACGGCGTGCGCGACCTCGCTCGCAGCCGGCCGCTCGATTCTGACACGGTCATGTACGCCGCCTCGCTCGCCAAGACGGCGTTCGCCTACACCGTCCTGCAGCTTGCGGATGAAGGTCGCATCGATCTCGATGCCTCGATCGCGACCTACTTGCCCAAGCCGCTTCCCGATTATTTGGACTATCAAGATCTCGGCGGCGACGAGCGCTGGCGGATGATCACCCCGCGCGTCATCCTCACGCATTCGACGGGCTTCGCCAACTTACGGCGCTTCGAGGAAGACGGGAAGCTCCGGCTGCATTGGCGTCCGGGGAGCCGCTACGGCTACTCGGGCGAAGGGTTTCGATTGCTGCAGTTCGTCCTGGAAGAAGGCCTCGGCCTTGACGTCGGCACGGAAATGCAGGTCCGCGTCTTCGACCGCTTCGGCCTGACGCGCACGAGCATGCTTTGGCGCGATGATTTCGCGGAAGACTTCGCCGAGACCTATGCGGAGGACGGAACCCTCGAGGCGCACGACCGGCGCAGCCGCGTCGACGCGGCCGGCTCGATGGACACGACGATCGCCGACCAAGCGCGGCTCTGGGCGAGCGTGATGCGCGGCGAAGGGCTGACGCCGGAATCGCGCGCGGCGATGGTTCGCGGCCAGCTGCCGATCAGCACCGCACATCAGTTCCCGTCGCTGCAAGAATCGACGGACCCACGCGGCGCCGCGATCGCGCTCGCCGCCGGCCTGGGTGTCGTCACGTTCAAGGACGCAAGCGGCCCGATATGGTTCAAGGGCGGACACGACGACGGCACGGGCAACGTTCTCGTATGCCAGGAGGCGCGCCGGCGTTGCGTCGTGTTCCTGTCTAACAGCGTGCGCGCCGAGCGGATCTATCCGGCCTTGACGCGCATCATTCTGGGCGACACGGCCATGCCGTGGTGGTGGGAGTACCGCTGACCCTCGCGCGCATGCTTGACCGTCTGTCTTTGGCCGAAGACCGCCCTCGACCGAGGCTGTGTGAAAACGCTCGAGGCCCTATTTGCGCAGCGCATTTTCAGGCACGTAGGCTCGATAACAAGTGATTCGAGTTGATCGAGTCGTGTGAAACTGAACCTACGAGCCGATCGGTTTTTGTTTTCACACAGCCTCGACCCAATGCGGACGTCGAGTCTGCTAGCGACTTAGTTCGTTGACCCATCATTTACTGAGTTGCCGCGTTCCGGGAACAGGACATCGGCAAGCTGTGCCAGCGAAAGGGGCGCATGATTGGCTCGTTGCATCTTCACCTTTCTGAAACCCGGTCGGTCGGAGGCCGAGAGCCCGTCGATTGGCGGCAATGGGTTGCCTAGCAGGTAATAGCCGGTTGGCTCGCTCGTGCTCGCGTCGTAGAGCATCCAGATGGCGCACGGATTGGGTAAGCGCCACAACGAATCGGCCAGGTCATACGAGTTCGCAGGCGGGGCACCCGATCGCGTCTTCATCTGAATGTGATACGTGTGCTCGCCCACCGAGAGCACGAGATCGAATCCGAAGGCATCAACTTCGGACTTCAGCACGTTCAATAGCAGCGGCTCTTTGCGCAGGACGAGGTGCCGACGCAGATCGAACAGAAAGCGGTGCTCCAGCAGGTTCTCGAAGAAGCGCGAATTCTGGAAGATAAAGTCCGGAGCAGGCATCAATTCACCTTTTGGTGATCAGGCGTTTTCAGCGGGACCAGGAGTGCAGCGCGGATACTTGGCTGCGATCTCGAGCACCTGCTGCTGCAGCGGTTGCGCCCCCGAGAGCGCGACTGCCTGCATGCAGCTCATGACGCCCAGACCATTTGCATTGCACAGCACGGCGCTCAACAACGCTTCCGGGTATCCATCGGCATGCCGACGCAATGGATGGATACCGGCATGCGTATAGGAATTGAGCGCCTTCCAGTTGTGCTCCTTGAAGCGGGTGAGCGCGCTGTACGCGGCCGCGGGCGCCTTCTCCTGGATGTGCTGCATCATGACGTTGACGGTCGGGATGTTCTTTGCTGCCTGTTCCGACTCCAGATCCAGCGTCGCATTTAGCTCTGCAAGATCCGCATTACATGCCGCGTACGCGAGCCAGACGCTCCGCACCAACGCCTCGAACTGCGATCGATGCACGACGAGCGCCGAGGGCAACAGGCCGAGTTCCAAGAGCGATCGCACGGCATGCCAGTGCTCGAGGGCGAGCGAACACGCCGTGTCACTGATCTGCACCCGCTCGCTGTCGATCGTTGGCAGATCGATAAGCAGCAAGAGCTCGACGACGAGCCGTTCGGATTCTTCGAAGAGATCGTCCATTGCCCAATTCTCCGATTTCTGCTCGGAGGGAACCTTGCTGCCCGTCTCAAGGTGGCCTCGATGCCCTGCTGCACTTTGATCATGGCGAACGAGTTGGCGGGATGCACGACAATCGCGGCGGCCGAACGCGTGTGCGACCGCCTCCTCGGACCGCTGGGCACTGTCGGCTTGGACCCGAAGCAGACATTTGACGCTAGATTTTCGGTGCTGCACTCTCCCCCCAACGACGACCACCATTTGACCGGCGGCTAGCGATGTCTCTCTTTCGCCAATCATTCGAATCTCTGCAGTGGACCGATGTAGTGGAGTTCTGCAATCAGCGGGAGGCTGAAGGAGCAACGCTTGACTACAAGCAGGAAATACCAAGGGACATCGAGAAGACCGTGGCCGCAATGGCGAACACGTTGGGCGGCATCATAATTGTAGGTGTCGCGGAGGACGATGAGGCGAAACCCGTTCTGCCGGCTACCGGAATGACGATGCGACGCGGACTGGTCGAGCAGATCACTAGCAAGTGCGTCGATAACATCAACCCGCCAGTCGTGCCAGAAGCGCACCTTGTGCGAAACGACGCAGGCGACATGGTATTCGTGGTGTTGAGAATTGCGCAGAGCAGAGAGGCGCCGCATGCCATCAACAACAACACGCGCGTATACATTCGTACGGGTCGGCAGAATAGCCAAGATGAGTTGGCATCTCTCGAGAGAATCCTGTGGCTGCTAGATCGCAGGAAGCAGTCCGAAGCATTCGGCGAATGGCTTTTTGTGCGGGCGAGTGAACGTTACGACCTGATTCAAGCGGGTAAGGTCCCCGGTATCCCTGCAAGTGCTGAGCCCGACTCCGGACGATGTCTGCTAACCCTCGCCCTTTCACCGGTATACCCTGACGCGGGGACCCCCGTAAGGTCTCCGGACCTCGATCAGATTCGCAGGAGGATCACGATTAGAGATCCGATGAGAACGGCGAACGAGTTCCCAATTCAGGAACAGGAGACAGTCAATCGAATCGTCGAGGACGGGGTGGTAATGCATTGGGCGGGTGGTCGCGGCCTACGGACGTACCACACGCACCTAAATATTCATGGCCTCTATTTTTTCAAGCAGTCGCTGCTCTATTTGCCACCGGCGGAACATCGCGCCGGGAAGACGAATCATTTCATGCGATTTTCGGAGATCGTCGACCGTGCTTATAGCATTTTGCTTTCGGGCAAGAAGTTCTACGACAAGATTGGGTATCACGGGCCTCTAGCGATGAGGTTGAAGCTGGAGAACATTGTCGGCTACGCAATGCTCGTGGGCGATTTGGGGAACCACAGCGCAGAAACCTTCCTTCGCCACTCCGCGGACCCATTGGTGGAGGCGCAGACGTTTACAAGCACACGGAACATGATCTCTGACCGGGCGATGGTCGTCGAAAATCTCACAAGGCGTGTTGCTTGGGCCTACAACTGGGATGTTAATGCTCTCGGGCTCGAGCATTACGCGGCTTCGAGATTCACCTCAACAACGGGCGATTGAACGGCTCTTGGGCGTTGCCTGGATGCCCGCTTCTGGCCGATAGCGGCCCGATCACTTCGTGTTTGGCTCGATAGGTGGGATGACGTTGCAGAGTGATGCAATTCGATGCAGTCCCTGGGGACCTCAACGATGAAAAGATAATGAGAGTGGATGTGTGCTACCGCGCCGAGCGAACGTTCGGTGTGCGTGCAGACAGCGGGTCGCGTCAAAGAGAGGGATCGCTAGTGCCAGCTTCAGTGCCAGCTATGGGGGCTTCGGGGGATCGCCGGGGACCACCTCGTTTTCTGAATCAGTAAGTTGACTGATCTGCATGAGGGGCCTCCCGGTTCGAATCCCTCTCTCTCCGCCAGTCTATTTCTCGCCATGTCAGGCACTTCGATTCGAAGCCCATCTCCAGTGACAGCTCGTGGAGCTTGGGTCGCTGGCGACGGCGAGCTGAAGTCGCGCTCTCAAGGTTAGCTGCCGCTTCAACACGTCGAGCGCTCGTGGACAGAGCCTCGACCAGGCGATCCTCATTCGTCTTCGTCCGGTCCTTGTCTCGCGTAACGACGCGTGCTTTCGTCATTTTAATCTTTGCCTGACCGACGTCGCAGTCGGAAACGAGTAGCGCGATTCGTTCGGACGGCCGAAGTCCTGTAAAGAACCGGAACTCGCTGTAGTTGCCTTGCGCTTCACCCCAGTCCTGGTGATTAGCTTTGATCAGCGCCTCCCTTCTTCGTGATGCGGAAGCATTTCAGAGCTGACGCCGGATTTTCCCTCGTTAGATATGCGCTTTACCGTGGGTCGATAGCGGCGGCCCTCGAACTCGAAGTCGAATTCGATGCGGTTCCTTCCTTTGGCTGGCACGGCCGCTGTTTACTGATTCTCGACCCATCGCTGATATCTCTGTACGTCGATCAAGATTCTTCCATCCGGAGCTCGTCTCCAGACCTTCCCCTCCTGCCAATCGCCGCGTTCGCTCTCTCGCTCGATCGCCTTCACCGTGTAGGCGGTGATGAGCTGTGCGAGCGGCAACAGCACGTATCGAGCGGGAGCGACGATCAGAGGCGAGTCCGCGCGCTTCGCCGCCTGTACGATTCGCTTGCTCACCGCACATCACTATGGGCGTCGAGCTCGCGCATCGCTGCCGAGGTATCGCCGCTGACGTGTCATGAGCGCCCTTAGATAGATGCCCTTATGTACAGCGGTAGAGGCCCTCATTCAGAGATGTAGAGGCCCTCATGCAGAGAGCCTCACCGCTTCGCTACGTTTAGTAAAGACGCAGCTACAGCTGCGCGAACGTTGAGTTGGAATGGGGTTATCGCACATGAACAAGAACGGCGCCCGAACAACCAAGGGCTCTACCGCTGGTCCAATCACACCGAACCCATCGTTCTGCGCACGCCGAGCGCTGGCGGCACTCGCGGCGAGCATCGTTCTGCTCGTACTGACGAGCGGTCCCGTCCTCGCGGGGGAATGCACGATCGGCCCCTGCGCCGTCGGCGACACCATCGTCAATCCCGTTACCGGCGAGGCCGAGATCGTTCAGGAGCTTCTCGGCGACGAGATGGTGCTCACCGATCAGGGCAACGCATTCCTCATCGTCAACATGACGGTCGGTAACACCTTCCCCGACCCGGAAGATCCGACGATCACGCTCGAGATCACTGCGGTTCACACCAATACGACGACCGGGCGCATCGATCAGATCACGGTGCGTAACGATCTCGATCCGCCTGCGAGCCGCGGCGTAGACATCGTCACGACACCCGACAGCACGCCGCCGCCGGAAACGGGCGGCGATCCGGGTAATCCCGGAGGGTCCGTAGATGTCCCGATTCCCAGCGGCAACGTCAACGTGCTCCCGGACAAGCGCGTCGGCTCGCAAGGCGCGGAAGGTCGCGATGGTTGGGGTCTGCGTATCTGCATCATCTGGTGCTTCACGATCGGGCAGAACGCGCAGGTCGGCAGCGCCGGAGGTGCCGGGCCGACGATCGATCGCACGATCTCGGGAGGCGACATCACATCCGTCTCTGACGACCTTCCAGGCGTATGGGCCTCGAGTCTCGGTGGCAATGGCGGGCACGGCGGCGACGCCTACGTGTCACTGGGTGTCGATGCAGCGCAAGGTGGCGCGGCAGGAGTCGGCGGCAACGTCACAGTGACGTCGAATGTGGATATCACGACGGCCGGCGATCATTCGCACGGAATCTTCGTACAGAGCCGCGCAGGCGCCGGCGGATCGGGCGGCGAAGGCTGGATTCTGAGCGAGGGCGGCGCAGGCGGCCCGGCTGCGCAAGGCGGCGTCGCGACTGCGACGAACAATGGCGCTATCACGACGTTCGGTCCGGGCGCAAGCGGGCTGCTCGTCCAGAGTCTGGGTGGCGGTGGCGGAACGGGCGGCGACAGCTGGGGGATCGTCGGTCTCGCGGGCAGCGCGAGCGCTGGCGGTCATGGCGGCGCAGCCTCGGCGGTCAACAACGGCACCATCACGACATCGGGCCTCGCCGCGCACGGCATGACGGTGCAGAGCATCGGCGGTACGGGTGGCGATGCGGGCGATTCGGGTGGCCTCGCCGCCGTGGGTGGCACCGGCGATACCGGCGGCAACGGTGGTCTTGCTTCCGCAACCAACGGTGCCGACGCAAGCATCACCACGAGCGGCGATGGCAGCTACGGCATCCTCGCGCAGTCGATCGGCGGGGGCGGCGGCAACGGCGGTACTGCCGGCGGCATCGGCGCCGTGGGCGGCTCGGGATCGGGCGGCGGTGCGGGTGGAATCGTCAATGTCACCAATGCCGAAGGCAGCTCCGTCACGACGAGCGGTGCGAATGCGCACGCGGTCGTCGCACAAAGCATCGGGGGCGGCGGCGGTACCGGCGGTGTCGGCGGCGGGCTCGTCGCGATCGGCGGCAGCAGCACGGCATCGGGCAACGGCAACGCGGTGACCGTGACCAACGAGGCCGGAAGTTTTCTCACGACGTCGGGCGTGGCATCTCACGGTGTGCTCGCACAGAGCATCGGTGGCGGCGGCGGTGCGGGCGCGGGCAGCGGCGGTCTGCTCGGCCTCGGCGGAGCAGGTGGAGCGGCAGGCAACGGCGGCAGCGTCACGATCACGAGCGCCGCGACGATCAATACACACGGCATCGATGCGAAGGGCCTGGTTGCGCAGAGCATCGGCGGTGGCGGCGGATCGGGGAACGCGTCGGGTGGTCTCGTCGCGCTCGGCGGCAAGGGCGGATCGGGCGGCGCTGGCGGGTCCGTCACGGTGAGCAACGGCGGGTTCATCACCACTCACGCGGCAGGTGCTGACGCGGTGCTGGCGCAGAGCATCGGCGGCGGTGGCGGTGACGGCGGCAGCTCCGGCGGGCTCGTTTCGCTAGGTGGCTCCGGCACATCCGGCGGCGCAGGTGGCAACGTCAACGTGACGAGCTCCGGTGTCCTTTCGACTTCCGGCGATCGTGCGCACGGCATTCTCGCGCAGAGTATCGGCGGCGGAGGCGGCACCGGCGGCGACAGCGGCGCGCTCGTGAGCCTGGGCGGCGCGGGCAGCGTGGCCAGCAAGGGTGGAGTCGTCACGGTCACGAACAGCGGTTCGATATCTACCGACGGCAATCAGTCGAGCGCCATCGAGGCCGAAAGCATCGGCGGCGGCGGTGGCAACGGCGGCAGCAGCGGCGGCGTGTTCTTCTCGCTTGGGGGCACGGCGGGTGGCGGCGGCAATGCCGACAGCGTCACGGTCTCGAACAGCCACAACCTCATAACTGAGGGCAACGATTCGCATGGCGTCTTCGCGCAGTCGGTTGGCGGTGGCGGCGGCAACGGCGGTAACAGTGGCTCACTGTCGGCGTTCGCCGGTGTGGCGATCGGTGGCAGCGGTGGTGACGGCGGCCAGGGTTCGACCGTTACGGTGAATTCGTCGGACCGCACCGTCGTGATCGGCGGCAACGAGGTTGCCGTCACGCCGTTCATCCGCACCGAAGGCGATCATGCCAAGGGCATCTTTGCGCAGAGCGTCGGCGGGGGCGGCGGCACCGGCGGATTCGCGGCGCAGGTGAGCGTCGGTTACATCGCGAGCGCTTCCGTTGCCGTCGGCGGGTCCGGAGGCGGCGGTGGCGATGGCGCGACCGTCAACGTCAACGGCGACACGAACATCGAGACGCACGGCGCCGATGCCGACGGCATCCTCGCGCAGAGCGTCGGCGGCGGCGGCGGCAACGGCGGGTTCGCGGTTTCGTTCGCCGGCGCGGCGGGTGATGCGGCGGGCATCGCGCTTGGAGTCGGCGTCGGCGGCAAGGGCGGCGAAGGCGGTGTGGGCGGCAACGTCAACCTCGACGCCGGCGGGCAGATCACGACGACGGGCACGCATGCCGAAGGTCTGATCGCGCAGTCGGTCGGCGGCGGCGGTGGCACGGGCGGTTTCTCAGTCACGATTGCCGCAGCGGGGGCCGGTGGAGTTGCCGGCTCGGCCTCGGTCGGAGTCGGCGGCTCCGGTGGCGACGGCGGCGACTCCGGAATCGTGGATGCCAAATACGAGGGCGACGTGGTCACCGAAGGTGACGATTCCAGTGCCGTGCTGATCCAGGGTGTCGGTGGCGGCGGTGGTAACGGCGGCTTCAATGTTTCCGGCGCAGTCTCCGGCGCAGGTACCGCGAGTGCTGGCGTCGCCGTCGGCGTCGGCGGGTCAGGCGGTGGCGGCGGGGAAGGCGGTCTCGTCACCGCCAACATCACCGGCGACATCGGCACGATGGGAGATCGCTCGAGCGGCCTCGTCGCGCAGTCGGTCGGCGGGCGCGGCGGTAACGGCGCGTTCAATGTCTCCGGTGCGATCACTGGATCGGGCGGTCAGAGCGGTGGCGTTTCCGTCGGTGTCGGCGGCGCGGGCGGCGGTGCCGGCAACGCGAAGAAGGTCGAAGCGACGCTGATCGGCGATGCCGTCACGCTCGGCGTCGATTCCGACGCGGTGCTCGTGCAGAGCGTCGGTGGTGGCGGCGGCACCGGCTCGTTCAACGTTTCGGGCGCCATCTCCGCTTCATCGAGCGGCAGTGTCGGTGTCTCGGTCGGTGTCGGCGGCGCGGGTGGCGACGGCGGTGATGGCAGTGCGGTCGAGGCGAATGTCACGGGCGACATCGGCACCGCGGGAACGGGGTCCAACGCGTTCATCGCGCAGAGCCTCGGCGGCGGCGGCGGCAACGGGGGATTCAACGTGGCCGGTGCGATCAGCGCGACCGGCGGCCCGAGCGGTTCCGTCTCGGTCGGCGTCGGCGGTTCGGGCGGTGGTGGCGGCGATGCGTCGACTGTCGATGCGACGCTGACGGGCGATGTCGTCACGCTGGGCGACAACAGTGCGGCGATCATTGCGCAGAGTCTCGGCGGCGGCGGCGGTAACGGCGGATTCAACGTCTCGGGCTCGATCACCGCTAGCAAGGGGATGGGCGGCGCGGTGGCGGTCGGCGTCGGCGGCTCCGGCGGCGGCGGTGGCAATGCGGCGCGCGCAAGTCTCTCCGTCACGGGCGATGTGCAGACCGAGGGCAGCAACTCAGGCGGCGTGCTCGCACAGAGCCTCGGCGGCGGTGGCGGCAATGGCGGGATGAATGTCTCCGGCGGTGTCGCGCTGTCGTCCTCCGATACGGCCGGTGCGCTGTCGGTGGGCGTCGGCGGTTCCGGCGGCAGTGGCGGAACGGGCGGTGAAGTCTCGGCGACGGTCAGCGGCAACGTCACGACACTCGGCGCGAGATCGCATGCGATCAATGCGCAGAGCCTTGGCGGCGGCGGTGGCAATGGCGGAATCAACGTCTCCGGCACGATCGCTGCGAGTGGCGCCGGAGCGGCCACCGTTGGAGTCGGCGTCGGCGGCGCGGGCGGCGACGGCGGGACGAGCGCGGCAGCGAGCGCGACGGTGACCGGCGTCGCGACCACCCTGGGCAACGACTCGCACGGCATCTTCGTGCAGAGCGTCGGCGGGGGAGGCGGCGCCGGCGGGCTCAATGTGACCGGCAACGTGACGGCGGCGAAGTCTGGCGCCGGTTCACTCGGGGTCGGCGTCGGCGGTTTCGGCGGCGGCGGCGGTCAGTCGGGCGCGGTGCAGGGTACGGTGAACGGCGGTGCCGGCACTGCAGGCGATCGATCGCATGGTGTCTTCCTGCAGAGCGTCGGCGGTGGTGGCGGCACCGGCGGCATCAATGTCTCCGGCGGCATTTCGCTTGCCAAGTCGACGAGCGGTGCGGCGACGGTTGGCATTGGTGGCTTCGGCGGTGATGGCGGCAATGCCTCGACCGTGACGGGAAATGTTTCGGGGACCGTCACGACGGCCGGCAAACAGTCGATGGGTGTGCTCGCGCAGAGCGTCGGCGGCGGCGGCGGCAACGGCGGTCTCAACGTATCCGGAACGGTACAGCTGACGACCGAAGGCAACGCCACGGGCGCGATCGGTGTCGGCGGTTTCGGCGGTGGCGGTGGCAACGCCGCCGCGGTGACACTCGATCGCACCGGCACGACGCAGACGAGCGGCGCGAATTCCAATGCCATCGTCGCGCAGTCGATCGGCGGCGGCGGCGGCACCGGCGGCCTCAATGTCTCCGGCGCGATCTCCGGCTCGAGCAACAGCTCCGCATTCAGCGGCACCTTCGGTCTCGGCGGCTTCGGTGGCGGCGGCGGCAACGCGGCCGCGGTCACGGCGAACGTGACGGGCGACGTGTTCGCGACCGGGCTCGCCTCTGACGGTTTCGTCACCGAGGACGGTCTCACTCGCCGCGTTCGCGAAGGCGGCTCGAGCGGCGTGCTGGCGCAGAGCGTCGGCGGCTCCGGCGGCAGCGGCGGCCTCAATGTCTCCGGCGGCATCGCACTCGCGAAGCCGAAGTCGGGCTCGAACGCGCTCAACATCGGCATCGGCGGATTCGGTGGCTCGGGTGGTGATGCGGCGGCGGTGAGTCTCACCGTCGATGCAGACACCGTGTCGGCCGTGGGTGATCAGCGCTTTGGCGTCGGCGCGCAGTCGGTCGGCGGCGGCGGCGGCAACGGCGGCCTCAACGTGAGCGGCGGCATCGTCATGGATGGCCAGATCACGGCGGGCGTCGGCGGCTTCGGCGGCGATGGCGGACTCGGTGGCGCGGTCACGGCGACGGCCGACACCGACATTCTCGTTTCCGGCGCAAACGCCGTCGGCTTCATGGCGCAGTCGGTCGGCGGTGGCGGTGGTCATGGCGGCCTCAACGTGAGCGGCGGCATCTCCGCAGGCACTCAGAGCGAAAAGGCTTCGCTCGTCTTCGGCATCGGCGGTTTCGGCGGCGCAGGCAACGCGAGCGGCGCCGTCACGGCCACGCAGAGCGGTGCGATTACGGTCGAGGGCGCGGATTCGATCGGCGTGCTCGCGCAGAGCGTCGCCGGTGGCGGCGGCAACGGCGGCCTCAACGTCTCGGGCAACATCGCACTCGGAAAAGGGTATGCGGCCTCGATCGGCATTGGCGGCAGTGGCGGCCTCGGCGCGAACGCCGGCGCGGTGACACTGATCAGCGACGGCGAGATCCGCATCGACGGACGCGAGCCCGTTGATCCGAATGCGCCGACCACGCCGGAGGATCGGTCGAAGCTCAGTTACCGCGAGCGGGCAAACGGCATCCTCGCGCAGTCCGTCGGCGGTGGCGGCGGCAACGGCGGGATGAACATCACCGGCGCGTTCGCACGCGCGGGCAGTCCACTCGCAGTCGGCGTCGGCGGTTTTGGCGGTGGCGGCGGCAATGCGGGAGCGGTGACGGTGAAGCGCGGCCTCGATGAGGCGAGCCTCCTCGTGACGCGCGGCAACGCAGCGAATGCACTCACCGCCCAGTCCATCGGCGGCGGCGGCGGCAACGCGGGCATCAACATCGTGGTGGAAGGCACGGTCCACGCCACGGAGGAAGATAAGAAGAAGCAGGCGAAGATCGTGATCGGCGGTGCCGGTGGCGCACCCGGTCACGGCGAGGGCGTGACGGTCGAGCACATCGGCGACATCGTGACCGACGGCCGGCAGAGCGACGGCATTCTCGCGCAGTCGATCGGCGGTGGCGGCGGCAACGCCAACGTGAATCTCGGCACGGGCCTCAACCGCAACACGTCCGGCTTCGACTTCGTGCTCGGCGGCGCGCCCGGAGAAGGCGGCGATGGCCGCGCGGTGACGGTGGATCACAGCGGCACGATCGTGACTGCAGGCAACGATGCGACCGCAATCTTCGCGCAGAGCGTCGGCGGCGGCGGCGGCAATGCCGAGCTCGACGACAGCCAGGTGCAGGACATTCTCACCGCCCCCGAGATCGCACTCGATGTGCTGTCGGATGAGAAGCGTTCCGTCAACCTCACGATCGGTCGGCAGGGTGGAACGGGTGGTGAGGGCGGCAACGTTGCGGTGACTTCGAATGGCACGATCGCGACGCTCGGCGATCGCGCGGTCGGCATCCGTGCGCAGAGCGTCGGCAACGCCGGCGGTGTCAGCGGCACGAGCTCCTTCGCCTGGAGCGGCGACAACGACGTCTCGGTGCAGGTCGGCCGCGAAGGTGGCGAGGGCGGACGCGCGAATGCGGCGACGGTCAACGCTTCCGGCTCCATCGCGACCGCGGGCGCAGATGCACACGCCATTCACGCTCAGAGCGTGGGCGGTGGTGGCGGCGTCGGTGGAGCGGTGACGACCGAGTTGCTGCAGACGAAGAGCAATTCGCTATCGGTGGGTGTCGGCGGTGCGGGTGGCACGGGCGCCGTCGCAGGCACGGTGGACGTGATCAGCAGCGCCGATCTCACGACGCTGGGCGCCGGTGCGCACGGCATCTATGCCCAGTCGATCGGCGGCGGCGGTGGTGACGGCGGTTACGCCGGTGCCACGGTCTCCGACGTCATCTCGGCGGCTGCGGAAGCGGTGAAGGAAAGACTCAAGAACGAAGAGGACAAGGGCAGCACGAAGGTCAACGTGCTGGTAGGCGGCTCCGGCGGCACCGGCGCGACCGGCGATGACGTCGACGTGCTGAACAGCGGCACGATCCTCACGGCCGGCACCAAGGCGCACGGCATCAACGCGCAGTCGATCGGCGGCGGTGGTGGTGAAGGCGGCATGGTGCTGACCGGCAACATCGCCTCGGGCAAGGACCGCAATGCGTTCACCCTCAACGTCGGCGGCTCCGGTGGCGATGGCGCCGTCGGTGGCGACGTGGCGGTCGTGAACGAAGGCACGATTCAGACGACCGGCTCGGAGTCGATCGGCATTCGCGCGCAGAGTCTCGGCGGCGGCGGCGGAGACGCGGGTCTGCTTGCGAATCTCAACATCTCGGCCGTGGGGAAGGAGTCGTCCACGAAGTCGATCGGCATCAACATCGGCGGGTTCGGCGGCAACGGTGGCGCATCAGGCAACGTCGCGGTCACGAACCGGCACGCGAGCGATGGCACCGGCGGCAGCATTCTGACGACGGGTGCCTCGGGCCACGGCATCTTCGCGCAGAGTCTCGGCGGTGGCGGCGGCAACGGCAGCTCGATCATCTCCGCGAATTTCGCCGCCGGCGGGAAGGACAGCATCCAGGTCGGCATGAACGTTGGTGGCATCGGCGGCATCGGCGGCACGGCCGGCAACGTCAGCGTGACCAACGGCGCGCAGATCGAAACGCGGGGAGATGGCGCGCACGGTGTGTTCGCGCAGTCGATTGGCGGCGGTGGCGGCAACGGCGGGCTCGTTTTAGCGGCGAACGCCGTATTCGCGTCCGGCGCGAATCCGTCGACCGGTATCGCAACGCCGCTCGTGACACTCGGCGGAGCGGGCGGCCGCGGCGAGAGTGCCGGCAGCGTCACCGTCGACAACAGCGGCACCATCGTCACGCGCGGCAAAGGCTCGCACGGCATCTACGCGCAATCGCTCGGCGGTGGCGGCGGCAACGCCGGCATTGGCATCGGCCTCACGAACGACCTCACGAGCACCTTGATCGCCGGCACTCTGTCCGCGCTCCTCGGCGGCCCCGGCGGCGACGGCGGCGAAGGCGGCCAGGTCACCGTCACGCACTCCGGCGACATCACGGTGCTCGGTGACAGCTCGCGCGCCGTCGTCGCGGAAAGCATCAATGGCGGTGGCGGCGGCGTCGCGCTCGACTTCAACGGCATCGCGAGCCTGCCCGGCGGTGAGGCACTGCCCGGCGCACCGGCTGGACGCGAGACGAAACCGGTCTTCGTCCTCGGTGGCGGCGCGACGGACGCGCGCAACTCCAACGCGGGCCGCATCACGCTCGACTACACGGGAACGTTCGGTGTCGCGGGCAACAACGGCGCAGGCAATGCAGTCCAGGCGATCGGCGGCGGCGGCGGCACGTTCGACGTCGCGCTGCGTGTCCTCGATGCCGCCACGAGTCCTGACGATCGCATCGGGCTGCAGGGCCGGCTGGGCGGCATCGGCGGCCAGAACAACGACGGCGGGGCTATCGAGAGCCGGCACTCGGGCGATCTCGTCACGGTCGGCACCAACACTCCGGGTCTGTTCGTACAGTCGATCGGCGGCGGCGGTGGACGCGCCAGCGTCCACGCGACGACGGAATCCGGCGCGTTCGGCGCGTCCACCTTCACGCTCGGCGGTGAAGAGGGATCGAACGAGAACGGCGGCGACATTTCGCACCAGCAGTCGGGCTCGATCATGACGAGCGGCGATGTCGCACACGGCGCCCTCCTGCAGAGCATCGGCGGCGGCGGCGGCCTCTTCAGCCTCGTGGTCGAGGCGGCCGATTCGACGCCGAGCTCCGCTGCGGCGGCCATCGCTACGAAGAGCGCGGCTTCCGCGAACGCCCTGACGACCCCGGCGGCGACAAGCCGCGTGACGCTCGCCAGCGTCACGCTCGGGAGTCTGTCCGGTGCCGATCTGAACGGCGACGTCATCGAGCTCGAGCTGACTGGGGACGTTGCTACGGACGGCAAGAGCTCGGCAGGCATCATTCTGCAGAGCATCGGCGGTGGCGGCGGCACAGCGAGCGTGCTGGGCGCGGATCACCTCGACGTCACGGTGGGTGGCTCCGAAGGCGCCGCCGGCGACGGTGGTGCGCTCACCGCGACGAACAGCGGCAATGTGTCGACGCAGGGCGCGCGCTCGCATGGCGTCGTTCTGCAGTCGATCGGCGGCGGCGGTGGTGCGGTGTTCACCGATACCGTGACGACGAACGTCCAACTGTCCTCCGGCAACGACGGCGACGGTGGCGCAATCCACTTCACTCAGAACGCAGACATCGTCACGCAGGGCGCGGAGACCATCGGCCTGCTGGCGCAGAGCCTCGGCGGCGGCGGCGGGTTCGTGGATGGTGGCTTCGCGCAGAGCGCAGGCGGCACCGGCACGGGCGGCGCGATCACGCTCACGGTCGCGGGCGACGTCGTCACGCTGGGCGATCGCTCGACCGGACTCTCGCTGCAGAGTGCGGGCAGCAGCGGGGGTGGCGACATCCGCGCGTTCCTGGCGGAGGGTCACAACATCGTTGGCGGGCGCGACGGAGCCGGTGTCGTGTTCGACGGCGGCGCGAGCAACCGCTTCGAGAATCAGGGCTCGATCATGACGATGTCGGGCGTCACGGGCCTCGCGTTCAAGGGCGGCGGCGGCGACGACGTCATCGACAATCACGGCATCACGATCGGAAACGTCGATCTCGGCAGCGGCGCCAACGCCCTCGCCAATCATTCCGACGCGGAGCTCTACTCCGGGGCGGAGTTGAATCTCGGCTCGGCTGACAACCTCCTGACGCAGAACGGGCTGCTGGCCCCGGGCGCCGGCGGCCTCGCCGTGGTGACGAACCTGAACGGAAGTCTGCGGCAGTCCGCAGACGCGCGCTCGGACTTCGAGCTCGATTTCGCGAGCCGTACGGTCGATTCGGTGCTGGCGAGTGGCACTGTGGAAGTCGACGGCACGCTCGATGTGTCGCTGCTCAACACGCATGCGGTGAGGCCGGGCACTTATTCGAACATCCTGTACCGGGGTGCGCAGGGCCTCACCGACAACGGCCTGACGCTGATCGCTCCGCCTTCCGTCGTCATCAGCTACGACCTGGTGCTCCCGGATCCGCTGACGGCGGCGCTCGGGTACGAAGTCGACTTCGCGCCGTCGGGCCTCAAAGGCAACCGCCGCGCGATCGGGGAGTACGTGAATCGGGTGCAGGCGGCGGGCGGCAGGAGAGCACTTGACGGGACGATCACGACGCTAGTGCTGCAGACGGAGCTCGACGCGTACGCCAACCTGCTCACGCAGCTCGGCGCGGAGTTCTATGCCGAGCAACAGGTGTTCACGCTCCAAAGCGCGCAGCGCTTCGGGCGCGTGATGCAGGACTGCGGCGCCCTCAACCTCGGCCGGATCTTCGGCGGAGAGCGTGGCTGCGGCTGGGCGCGATTCGATAGGGATTCCTCGCGTCGCGACGCCGACGCGCTGGGTTTCCCGGCCGCAGACCAGACGATCAGGCGTTACTCGCAGGGCTTCCAGTACACGCCGGAGGGGCCGTGGACCTACGGCGTCGCCATCGATTTCGAAGACAGCGAGTCGAACGGTTTCGCCGGTACGTGGAGTGGCGAAGCGAAGACGGTGCAGCTCGGTGTCATCGGCCGGCGCGCTTTCAGCCATACGTCGGCAGGCGCGGTCGTGATGCTGGGCAACAGCAATCAGGAGGTACGCCGCAGCCTCTCCAGCAATGGGCAGATCTACTCGAGCGGTCGGCGCGACGTCTCGTTCGCATCGGGCGTGTTCGACGTGACTTACCATCTGCAGCGCAAGCGTTTCAGCATGACGCCTTCGCTCAACCTTGGCGTGTCCACGCTGAGGGGCGAGAGTATGAGCGAACATGGCGTCGGCACGCCGAACGCCGCCTCGGTGGCGTCGGGCAGCGAAACCCACGCGTGGCTCGAGCCCGCAATCGCGTTGGGCTACCAGACGGACCTGTCCGGGCGCCGGCAATTGCGAGCCTATGCACGGCTCGGCGTCATGCAGCTCCTGACCGGGACGGAGAGCACAGTGCGTGCGGGGTTCGCCGCTGCGCCGGCGGGAGTCGAGCCGATGCAGATCGTTTCCGATCTCGATGGGACGCTGTTCATCGCGGAGGGTGGGCTCGAGTTCCGCGCGACCGAGCGGCTTACATTGGCGCTGTCCTATGCGACGCAGGATTCGGAGCTGCGTCACACCGGCACCGGTACGCTGCGATTCTGGTTCCCGATCCACTGAGCTCATGCCCGTGGCTCGTTGGCCATCGCCGCGCGGATGGCGGCGATGGTCCGCCTCGAGCGATCGCAGGGTGCCGAGATGTGGGCGCTAGACTCCGTCCGATACGCGCCGATACGAGGTTAGGGTGACCGCCGCCATACCGTTCTTCGCCATACGTGCAGCGCAGTGCGCGAGGAAGTCATCGAACACCCTGGTCACGTACGCGGCGATCCTGCGCGCGGGATCTTCGTCAGGTGGACATAGTTGGGAATTCTTCCGCGAACGAGAATGTACCGGCCGCGATACGAGCCTTGATGCCGCCGAGCTGTTGACGCGCGCGGCGCAGGTTCGCCTCAGTGGGCGTCACTCCGCCAGACCTCTTGTTTTCCGAATCTGTAAGTTGCTGGTCCTGCTGAGGCCCCTCCTTCGAATCCCTCTCTCTCCGCCAGATATTCCGTATTCGATTCGCGGACTTAGTGCCGGCCGTCCTTCGGCGAGTGCCAAATCCGGTGCCAAATAGCGCTTCGGCGCGCCCCTGACCGGCGTCGCGTGCGGGCGGAAGCCGATCGCGCGCCGGATCGCATCGAGATCCGCTTCGACCGCGCCCTCCGTCCACGCCGCATAGGCCCGCAACATCGTCGCGATGCTGTGCCCATACTGGCGGGCGACCCACGGCGCGCTTCGGCCGATCATCAGATCCCAGCTCACCGACGAATGGCGGGCGGAGTAGGGCCTTCGATAGCGGATCGTGTGCAACCGTTCGAGCGTTGCTCGCCAGCGAACGTAGGGATACTGGAGGTTGCGGATCGGCTCGCCATTCGCTTTGACGAACAACTTGCCGTGATCGATTCTCCCTTCGCGCTCGAGCCGGCCGCGCAAGGCGAGTTGACGCACGACGACTGCAAGTGCCCGCGGGCGTAGCACGATGACCCGCTCGTCGCCGTTCTTGGTCGCATCCTTGTCGCGGGCCGCCACGCAGGCCTTATCGACCTTCATTGTGCCGCGCGTGGCATCGAAGTCCAAAGCAAGGAGCGCGATCTCTTCCGACGGACGCAATCCCGTGAAGAATCGGAACTCATCGTAGTTGCCCTGCGCTTCGCCCCATTCCTGGTGAATCGCCGCGATCAGCCTTTCGGCATCCTGAATCGTGAACGGATCGATGACGGCTCGATCCTTCTTGCGGATGCGTGCGCTCTTCAAAGACAGCGTCGGGTTGTGCAGCTCCGGATGATCCCGATAGCCAAACTTGAAGGCACGACGAAGCACGCTGATCGCGTTGTTGTAGGTCTTCTTGCTCCAGGCGGCATCGTCCGCGAGCCTGACAAGGAGCGAGTACCGCACATCCAGAAAGCGCAGCGTGCCGATCCGAGTGCGCCAGAATCCGTTCAGCACTCGGCGATACGAGGCGAGGGTGACAGTGGCCATATCATGCTTTTCGACTCGCGCTTCGCAATGGGCGAGGAACTCGTCGAACACTTGAGCGCACGTGCGTGGAGAGCCGCCGGCCGGAAGCTTCTCAAGATCACGGAAGTCCGGAAACTCTTCGGCGAACGAGAACGTGCCGGCGGCGATACGTTGCTTGATGCCTGCGAGGTGCTCACGCGCGAGGCGGAGATTGGCCTCGCTCGGGACTCTGACGAGCGTCGGTCGATACCTTATGCCATGGAACTTGAAATCGAAGCGGATTCTTTGGCGGCCCGCTGGCATGACGCCGCTGCTCATTGATCTCCGACCCACGGCGCACCCCCACTGAAAGTGACCAAAGGGAGACGACGACCTCTGTACTCATAGTGCAACGGCTGCTCTCGTTAAGGATTGTTCGACGCCTGCCCGCGTGAGCCGAGCTGCCCATACATGACGGGCCTGCTGGGCAGGCGTTGGACAATCCTCGAGGGAGGAAACCGCGGGATGTGCTGACGTGGGTCAGCGGTGTGAAGGCGCTATGGGGATTTGCAGATCGCGATGTCGTGTGAAGTGACGATGACCCCTGCGAACGCGACGGTGGTAGCGCGCAGACATGCTACGGCGGCATGGAAGGCGGCGGAGTTTTGTCTTTGGCCGTTGTAATGAGGGCACGTTTCTCGGCACGAGGCAAAGGGCGTTCGCGTCGGCACCGATCGATTGAGTGCCGGCGAAGGAGTTGAGCGTGGTGAGCGGCGAAGGCCCAAAGCGGACGGTCCCTATGCTTCCTCATCCCTGCTTCTGTCATTCGAAACGGCGGGCCAGCTGCTCCAGACTCAATCGCGAGCCGGCCTCGTTGTCCTCGGGACACGAATCGCACGTTGACCGTGTCCTCCTTGTCGGACGTCTTGCCGCGGAAAATGCTCGTTCGGCGGGTAGAACAGCGACATCCGATACCCGCCCTTGATGCGCGGGTCCAGGCGCCTGGGTGCTCTTCGGTGCGAACCCTGCCGGGATCATCGGGGCTTTGTCGATGCGCCTCTTGTGAGTAGCACGGCGGCCACGGCGAGGCCGCTGACCAGGAGGGGAAACCAGACCGGAGAAAACCAAGGCACCGGAATCAGGAAGAGCACATCGGGGTCTTTGAGCGAGAGGGGCCATCGGACCGTGGCCCACAGAGCTACGTAGTAGACAATGTCCCAGATGGCAAAAGCCCAGAGGAAAACCGCCGCGCTGACTCTCGATATTCCAGAGGAAAGAAACGCTACGCTAAGCAGCATGAGGATCGTGGCAATTTCGCGGAACATTTCGAGCGTGAGAAGGCTCTGCGGGAAGTGGGTGGTTTCACCTTGCCACTGCTGATAGAACTCTCCAGATAAGCGGACGACATCAGAGAGAGTTCCCTGATATCCGGGCAGCACTCCGGCGGCTGCTCGGAGATAGACAACGACGACAGCTTCGAGAAACCCGAAGGCCGCAGCGAACACACCGCTGCCGATCAACTGCCGCAGAGTGAGAGGAACGCGGTTGCGGCGCCAGGAGAGGTAGGCGATGGGCGGAACCATTATGAGCAGGTTCACCCACCAAGGCTGGGCGATAAGTTGGATCATCCGATCTCCCTGCTGGCGTCAGAGCTGTAGAGCCAAATGAGCAATTCGCGCTGCTTGCGGCCGGCCGGCTGGAGCGCAGCCGATTTTAGACCCGCGCCACCCCGACCAACAGCTGCCTTCCGCGCTCGCATCTGCGCCGACTTGATTCCCTTTGACCGAACACTCTTCCGGCCGGGCCGGGCGAGGCGGCGGCTAAGGGCAGGAGACCAAACACGCTCTTGGCGGTATCGTCAGCGCATGACACTTCGCGTGGAATGCTACGCAGGGTATCGAGGCGAACAGGAGCCGCTGGCTTTCTGGCTCGGCGACCGCCGGCTTTCCGTGCGCGCCATAGTTGACCGCTGGTTTGCGCCGACGCAGCGTTGGTTCAAAGTAGATGCTGATGACGGGCACACGTAGGTGCTGCGACACGACGAGACAACCGGACACTGGGAACTTGCCGCCTATACACGGGGGCCAGGCTAACCCATTCCGAGGCCGCCGCTGCGGTCGGTCGCCACCACCGGCGAGTGACCGCTTTCGAGCGATCCTCGCGCTCCTCTTGGGTTCGAATCCCTCAATCCCAATCTCCACCGTCCCCTGGAGATGTTTCGCGCCGTTCCTCAGAAGTCCCCGGCGCACTCGATGTCATTGCTTGACGAGCAGCACGAAACCATTGGCGGGGATCGCCACGTTAAGACGGCCCTGGTTGGAGCGGATCGTGGCGCCGCGATTGCCGATGTTCTGGCCGCCGTAGATCGCAGCATCGCTGTTGAAGATCTCCTTCCAGCCGGCGTCGGGAATGGCGAGCAAATCCTTCTCGATGACGTAACCGTTCAGCGAAGGGGTCGTTGTTGAGACTGGCGACGATAATGACTTCCTCGTCTCCGCTCCACCGCTTAAAGGCAATGACTGCGATTGGGGTTCGACTGGTGGAGGATGTCGATGTTGTGGCTGCGGATCGAGCGCAACCGGCGGCTGAGACGTGATGAGATCCTGATAGAAAGCGAAAGAGCGCCTTGACCGTTCCCGGTCCGCTCGCCGCGAATGTCTTCGCGGTTCGACGAGAAAGTTATCGAACGTATAACGGCTTCTGCGCTCCGATCTCTTCGCCCATGAAGAACATCGGCGTGCCCGCCGAGAGCAAGGACAGCCCGAAGCACACGCGAGCACGTGCCTCCGCCGCGATGCGTGTGGCATCAACGAGCGGAGCGCCATTGACGGCGACGACCATAGTCCGGGCGGTGCCGCCGGCATTGCCGGCTTCGTCGTGCGACTCGTGGAAGACGACCTGGTCTGTATTGGGTGCCGTAGAGGGCGCCGGAGAACCGAGTCCATCTGCAGCGGCTCATTCCCGCCGAATCCCGCTCGTTTCAGAAGACGCGCTCGATCCCCGGCCATGTCGGAGTCGCCGATCAGATTGTGGTAGAAGGCCACTTCCCATCGTGGCGTCAAAGCCCAACCCGCCTTGAGCCGGCGGTTTCGTCACGGCGTCCCATCCGGTGTGGTCCTCGGCGATGAGCATCACCGTGCGGCCGGATCATGCGCAGCGTGCGGCTCCACTCTCGCAGGAACTTCTGTCCGAAGATATTGGCGCTGCCGATCGAGCGCCCATCGGCGTGGAGCGCGTTGTCGCGGTGAATCGCCTGAGTCAGGTCCACGCGCAGCCCATCGACGTGCATTTCCTCGATCAGGAAGGCGGCGCTGCTGATGAACTGCTGGCGCACGATTTCTTCCCAAAAGCGCGGCGTGTACCCGGAGGAGCCGTTGTCGAGATAGCCGCCATCCGGGAACGTGTAGTCGGAGGAGCGCCCCTCATACCAGTAGTAGATATTCTGTTCGGGAGCGGTCGAGTCGTATTGCCACTGGGCGCGCTCCGCTTCGTTGTCGTAGTGGTTGTAGACCACGTCCTGAATCACGGCGATGCCCCGCCGGTGGCACTCCCGCACGAAATGGCGGTATTTGTCGCGGCCGCCGGCGCTGGATTCGATGCAGAAGTGGTGACTGTCGCCATAGCCCCAAGCGACATTGCCGGAAAACTCCGCCATGGGCAGCAGCTCGACGGCGTTCACGCCGAGATCAACCAGGTGATCCAGGAATGCCAGCGCGTCACTCAAATCGCCGGGGCCGGCTTTGCCGAATCCCAGTGAGCCGACGTGCAACTCGTAAATGACGAGGTCTTCGATGCGGGTGGGAACCGGCAGACCGGGCGTGAATTCCGTGGCCCAGAATTCCTCCGCCGGGATGAGATCCGGCTCGCTCTCCGGGAGGCGTGGATTCGAAACTCGCGGCGCACGACATCGGGATCAATGACCACGCTGCAACTCACGGTGCCGTCCAAAGTGTCCACCGTTCCCGGCCAATGCCGCCTTAGCAGGATTGATGCCGCCTTTGCCGATTTGGCTGCGGGAAAAAATATCGGTGCGATAGACGGTCTGCCCTTGCGCGTTCACGATGCGATACATGTAAGGGAGGCTTTTGAAAGTTTCAAAATCTCCCGTGCGGCCCGCCTTCCCAAATGCCGTCAGCGCAGCGGGAAAGAGCGACCACCGGCTGCGCCGGATCAATTCCGGTGCCGTCATTGGCAATGTAGCCGCTGGCCGGGTTTCCGAAGACCACTTTCACGCTTTGCGCGTTGGGTGCCCAAACGGCAAAACGCAGGCCGGGTGCTGGCGCTTCCTGCCGCGAAGTGTTTGTTGGCTCCCAAGCGACGGCCGTAAGTGAAGTAGTAGCGTTCGACTTGCGGCGACGCCGCACCCAGGATCGAGGCGAAACTGTCGATAGGCGCTCAACGGAATTGACATCCTGTACTTCGGTCGGAATGCCCCAGAAATTGCTGCCCTGCGGCCCGTCGAGGACCACGCCCCACTTGAACGTCTTGTCCTGATCGGCAAGGTCGAGCGAGATCGAGGCTTTGAAGATCGGGCAGCCGTCTTCCCCGACTGCCTCCTGCATCGGAGATTCCGTCCAGTCATCCGAATACCGGCCGTTGCCGTCCCAACTGCCGCGCAAGCGGGCATTGCGAAAGATCGCCCGCTTCAGCCAGTGATGAATTGAAACTCCACTGTCTGCGCCGGCATAGCGCCTCCTTGCATCGGGTTCGAGATCCAAATGGGTCAGCCATCCACAAAGATCATAGAACGCAGCTGCGACGCCGATATTCGGAAAAACCGAGCGTGATCGCGCGTGAATTCTTAGCAGTGACGCGAGCATTGCGGGGAATTCGGCCTTGGACTGTTGCACCGCATCCTGCGCGCATAGGGGGCAAATCGCGAGAAGTCGCGCACGAAGCAAAGATGTCCTTCGCCAGCGTCCACCTTTGGGTGGGGTTGAAGCGCCATTGGATGGATCCTGTCCCATAACGCCGAGCTTCTGATCTGGTCCGCGGGCCGGAGGCGCGCACCAAGCTCAGCACACCCAGCATCGTGCAGCGCGCGCTCAATGCGCTCAGCCAGTCGCGCTTTTTTCGCTGGCATCGCGGAGCGAGCCCTGATTTTCGATCTCGAGCAAGTGCGCCGCTATCTCAAAGAGCCCGACATCCGAGACAAAGCCCGCGCAAGCATTGAGCGGGCGATTGGACCCGACACGACCGTGATGATCGCGCATTCGCTCGGGTCGGTCATCGCATACGAGGCACTCGTGGAACTCGGCCTGGGCGGGTCGTACTTCACCGGTCGAGAGCAGGCGCTGCGAGAACTCGCCGCGTGGCTCTCCGCAGAGCATTCCGACGGCCGAGCACGCGTTATCACGGGCGGGCCCGGCTGCGGGAAGTCCGCAGTAATTTCCCGCATCGTAACGCTAGCTCATCCGGCCTATCGGGCGGAAGTGCTGGCTCCAACCCGGTCAGCGACGCTCGATCCCTCGATGCTGCCGCCAGAGGGTGTTGTCAATGTCGCGGTTCATGCTCGGCACAAGCTGCTCGTGCATGTGACCGCACAAATAGCTACTGGCCTCGGATTGACGGTGCGCGATCCTGCTGAGCTGTCGAAGACTCTCAAAGAGCGCGGTGACAAGAGCGTCATCGTTGTCGACGCACTCGATGAAGCTGACGAGCACGAGAAGATTGCCGCCCAGCTCCTTCGTCCGCTCGCGGAGCTGACGAATGTGTTCCTGCTAGTCGGCACCCGGCCCGATTCTTCTGGGCACGAGAGAAGGTTCCGCTCACTCGGTGAGTCAACCGTAGAGCTCGATCTCGACAAACCCAGGTACGTCGGCGCCGACGATGTTGCCCGCTACGTCGAGCGCCGGCTACTCGCAGCAGAAGAGCCTGGTCGACCCACGCCATATCGCGATTCGCCTGAGGTCGCGCGCATCGTTGCAGACGCTGTCGCAGAGCGCTGACAACGTCCTTCTCGTCGCGCACACAGCGCGTGCCCATCCGTACGTGTTGAGCCATCTCGCTGCGCATGCCCTCAAGGCGGACATCATAGGCGAGCTGGTTGCGGACGGGATGTTCATCGCATCTGCCGACCCCTTGCGCATGCTTCGGGCCCTCGCCGCTTCGACCGATCCGTTTTCTCGGCAGGTATACGCCTGCTACTCGCTTGCTTTCGACAGACTTCGCGATCAGTCCGTGGGCATTCGCTTGTCATACCTCGAGATGACGGCACGCCAGCGGGGCCATGACGCGCTGGCCGAAACTTGGGCGCGAGACGGCGTCCCTCGTCCATGGAGTGTGCCGTGGGCGCGCTGGTCGCCCGTTACACCGCGTCGGACGATTTGGGCTCACGGCTACGTGGCGTCGGTCGCGGTGGGCACACTTGATGGCCGGTCGGTGATCGTCTCGGGCGGGGAAGACTCAGTGGTCCGTCTATGGAATGCGCAAGGGGTCGCGTTGTCTGAGGTTCATATCGGAAGCAACGTCAACGAGCTAACGCTCGTGGAACCTGGAACCGTAGTGGTGGGCGCGAAGGGAGGGCTACTTGTGATCCGATTCGCGAATCCCGGCGGCGTTGCGGAACCAACTTTGCCATCGCCTTCGCGTCGCACATGCGGCTCGCGGTTCTGGTGCATTGGCGGCACCAACGTAGAATTCGGGCCGACCCGGAATTCTAAGATTTGCGATCATGCAAAACCGACTCCAAAGGTCGACATTCGCAGGCAGGAGCGCACAGTCCGATGCCGGGGCAAGTTGGCACTAATGGGAACCGGGAGATATTCATGGCAAGCCAAATTCGACAAGGAGGGATCATGCATTTGATTGATCGCCGCAAGTTCTTTGCAGGACTCGCCGCCTCAGCGGTCTCGAGTAGTTTCGCAGACGCGCCGCGTAGCGCATTTGGCCCGCAATCGACCGCTGAGGATGTCACGAACGGATTAGATCTCAGCGGCAAGACAGCCGAATCGCGACGCGCCGCCTGGCGGGATTCAATTCGACAACTTGTCAGGCGAGGGATGGGCCGCTAGTGGTTATCACCACTCGAAACTGGCGAATGGATTGTTCTCGCTCGAACTAGCAAGCGCTTAGCTGGCACCCGCTCAACATCGAACTGCGTTACGCCGGGCCCGGTACGCACTAACATTTTGCGTAACGTGTCATCGAGCACCGCGCATCAAACGAAATCACCAGCGCAAGGAGCAGCGACGCAATGCTATGTTGCGACCAATCCGCTGCTCGCGAAGATTTCAGGTGAATACTTCAAAGACTGCAATCCCGCACCGCAGAGTGACAATCAAAGAGATGCGGCAATGGCCGCGAAACTCTGGGAAGTCTCGACTCAGCTCACGCTGAAGTATCTCAGTTGATCAACTCCTGATCACCGGATCAGCGCAAGGTGGGCAATTGGTGTCACGTGTGGAACACGTAAGATCGCCAACATCCGCTTCTGGCCGGAGACCGTCATCGACCCATAGCGGGCGCAGAGCTATCCCCGGACCGGTCATCAGGGGCGGTCAAAGCGGACGCTCGCCAAGGGCAATGAGACGGCGCGCCCACATCTGGATAGAGGGCTGGGCTGGGTTCGCCTTTGATCGAACGGGTTACCACTTTGACCGCGCGCAAGGAACCCGCGTGGGACGACTGAGACGTGCCGGGCGCAATCGCCGTTGGCCGTAACGAGCGGACTCCTGCGATCAGGCACAAAGGAACAGGTCCGCGGGCCAGTATGTCAAGGCGCCCTATCGGAGGCCTCAATCGCGGGCGTCAATCTGTTTACGAAGAACAAGCCATCAAACGCAGTCGAGGGCGTGACGAAAGCATCAGTGGAGATGTTTGCGTCCAGTGCCCGTCGCATTGACAGCCACGCCAGTGCCTCCTTGTTTTGCCGCGCCATTCGCAGGTCGAGGAACATTAACGGCAGACCCACACCAACCAGAGTGCGGTCGATGCGATCTTCCATTGGCTTGGGCGTGGGGAGGCCCGCCGAGGCGGTCGCGAAGGTCGTCGCTATGATGTACAGGCCCTTGCCGTACGCACGACGCAAATGTGCACCCATCATGTACGGCCTCTCGCGCACGGGCAACGTGGCCCAGCGGCGCTCGTCCACTCTCCAGCTCATTACATGGCCGTTGTGAGCGAACACGAGGAGACGGCCCTCCCGACCTTCGTTCTTGAGTGCCCACTGCACATTCTCCGCCATTGCGTAGTCCCGGCATGTGAACACAGGTGCCCAGGCGGGCGTGCTCGCTGACGGCGGCGGCGTCAGAGGAAGGCACTTCGCGAGCTGACGCGCGGCCTCGAGGTTGTGCAGAGCCCAGCGGTACTCTTCCTCCGAGCTACGAGCGATGAGGCTCTTGCGGTTCTTTTGCGTGGCTTTGGCAATTGCCCTGATGCTGGTCTCAAGCTCCGCTTGAGCGGCTGCCGACAGCGAACCGAATTGACGGGCATCGGTTCCGGGGAGGCTGTCGCTCAATGAGCCCGGATTTCTTGCGCGGTCGTGGGGTCGGCGCGAGAGAGAAAAGTGAGCGCGGTATCGATCGCGCGCCTTGGCCCGCTCACTCGTGCCCCGGCTGTGATGTCAATGCCGTAGAGACGGATCTTGCGGTGGCCGGCCGATGACGCCGTGGCGTTGTACTCCCGCATCCATTGAATGAGCTCGCGGTCCTCGAGATTTCGACTGAACCCGAGACCAGTCCGTGCGGTGGTCTCGGCGTCGCCTTCGCCGTTCTCGACAAATGAACGCGCGCTGATCGATTCCGAGAATCCGGTTTCGAGCGCGATGGCGGTGAATCCCATCCGCTCGACCAGAAAGCGAAACAACCGATTCCGGAACACGAGTGGCTCGTGAACGCCGTGCGCGGGCTCACCGTAGGCGACTACACGGGCCGCGCCTATCACTGACTTAAGTGGAAGCAAATCTGAATCATCGGCCGCGGCTTCGACCGTCGTTACCGGAAGCGCATGGGCGGCGGCCCACTTCGCAAAGGCATCATCCCCGCAATGGGCAATCGCGGAGTACACCAGGAGAATGGCGCTTAGCCCAGATCGGGCCGCGGTTGAGAGGAATCTTCGCTTCATGCTCCGTCCCCCACCACATCGAGTGTTTTGGATCAGGGTTACCCCGCTGACCCGAAAGATCCTACCAGAGCCAGTTATATGTGCCTGCACAGGTACAGGCGGCCGATGTCCCGGGGTTCAAATCGAACGTCCGCTGTGGAGGTGATCAGGCTGCTCCGTCGAATGACATCCACTGGCCGAGAACAGAAGTTTCCGCGATCACCTGACGCGTACGTGTATGGAAACTGCAGGAACAGCGTGTAACGCGTCTCCCGAACCATTCCGACGAAGACTACTGACTTCCAGATTGTTCCAGCTGCAGCAATCGGCGCGAATGCAGGGAGGACGTGACCGGAAGAAATGGCGGAAGCACGGCGCTATGTTCTGAAGAAGAATCTTCTGCCTTCGAGGATAATGGATGTGGCGATCCGTACTGCTGGTTGTTCGACGGCTCACCAGAGCCCACGGTTGTATTCTTCGATCGTGAAGAACAAACGGAGAGCGGGGCGCGAGCATCGTTCACGGCCTGGTTGGCCGAGACCAAGTTCTGACATGTTTCCGTCCAACAAATGCTTCGAGCCGAACGCTTTCAAAGCAATGCGCGGCTCAAACATGGCGTCAGGCGGCACGACGTATAGCGAAGGTACTTTCCATGCAGGATGTGTCGATACTCTTGGACAACCGTCCCGGCGCCCTCGCCGACATGGGGGAGGCATTGGGTCGCGCCGGCGTTAGCATCGAGGGTGGGGGCGCATGGGTGGTAGGGGGAAGCGGCGCTGCCCATTTTCTCTTCGCTGACGGGGCTGCAGCTCGCCAGGCACTTCAGGCCGTTGGCATAAGAGTGCTGGCTGTGCGAGATGTGGTGGTCCAACGTCTAAAGCAAGCTGTGCCAGGCCAATTGGGGCAGTTGACGCGCAGGATGGCCGATGCCGGCATCAATATCGAAGTTCTCTACAGCGACCACGATCATCAATTGATTCTCGTTGTAGATGACGTTGCTAAGGCGCGTGACGTTTCAGCTGCATGGGCAAGAGAGTCCTAATGGTGCCGCCTGACAATCCGTTGCAGCGGTCCGTGACCCATAAGTGCTGGCGCGCGGACGCGCCAGCTTTCGGCGTCGAATTCAGCATGGCCGCCACTCGCGTGATCGTGCGCGGTGCCGCCGCCATCGCACGCTCGATGGCATCCAGATTGGCTTCGATTGCCCCGTCCGTTTAGGCCGCGTAGACGCGGAGCATCGTGGCGATGCTGTGTCCGTGCTGTTTGGCGACCCGGAGCGCGCTGCGCCCGATCATGGATTCCAGCTCACGGAAGAATGGCGAGCGCAGTACGGCTTGCGGCAACGGATACCGGGCATCCGCGCGAGCGTTCGTCGCCACCGGGAGTGTGCGTACTGAAGGTTGCGAATCGGTTCGCGGTCTCCTTGAATATCTTCGGCCGCCAGAATGTATCCAGCACCCGTCGATACGTTGCGAGCGTGTTGGGCGCCATGTCGTCCTTGGCGACGCGAGACTCGCAATGCGCGAGGAAGGCATCGAATACCTGGCCGCACGTGCTCCGACAAACACGCGGCGGACGGATCGCACAGCCGCCGCCGGATTTCACGCATCTCCGAGCACCGTCAGCGCCGCTTCGACGCGATCATCCGGCACGAGCAATTGCACACCAGCCCCTCCGCCTTCCATGGCCACGCCTATACCGACGACGACCGAAGGGATGCCGGCGGCGTCCAATGCGATCCTCGCCAGATCGGCTTCGACCCTCGTCGGGTAGATCTTGATGGTTTTCATCGCAGTGATCTGAACGCCGCTCGGAGCTCCGTGGCAAAGAGCTCCGGCTGTTCCCACGCCGCGAAGTGACCGCCCTTGTCCACCTCGTTGAAGTAGATGAGCTGGTGATAGCTCTGCTCGGTCCAGCTCTTTGGCGCACGGTAGATCTCGCCCGGAAACACCGTCACGGCAACAGGGATCGAAATGTCCGCTGTCTTCTGTGCCGCCGCGCTGAAATTGTCGTTGTTGTTTTCCCAGTAGAGCCGCGCGGAAGAGATCGCGCTGTTCGTGAGCCAGTAGAGCATAATGTCGTGCAGCATCTCGTCTTTGGTGAGTGACCGCTCGGGCTCGCCGCCGCTATACGTCCATTGAGCGAACTTGTCATACATCCAGGCAGCAAGGCCCGCAGGCGAATCCGACAGTCCGTAGCCCACGGTTTGCGGGCGGGTCACCATCATGGCGCCATGACCGGCGTTCTTCGTGAAGAAGGTGCTGAGCGAATCGAACGCGGCTTTCTCTTTGGGAGACAGGCCGGCCGGGGCCGGATCGCCGTTGTTGATGGCCTTCGCGAGGTCCGCCGGCACGGTTGCAGGCATGTTGACGTGGATGCCCAGCAGTCCCGGCGGCGCCTGACGTGCCATCACGTCCGCGACGACCGAGCCCCAATCACCGCCCTGAGACACATAGTGCTTGTAGCCCAGACGCTGCATCAGCACGGCCCAGGCGCGCGCGATGCGGTCGGGGCCCCAGCCCGTGCCCTGCGGTCTCTCCAAGAAACCATAACCAGGCATCGAGGGGATGACGACATCGAAGGCGTCCTCCGCGCGTCCTCCATGGGCCGTGGGATCGGCGAGCGGGCCAATGGCCTTCGTCAGTTCCAGGATCGAGCCCGGCCAGCCATGCGTGATGAGCAGCGGCAGGGCGTTCGGATGACGCGAGCGGACGTGCACGAAGTGAATGTCGAGCCCGTCGATCTTCGTCACGAACTGCGGCAAGGCATTGAGCTTCGCCTCCACTTTGCGCCAGTCGTAGTCCGTGCCCCAGTAATGCACGAGCCCCTGGAGCTTCGCCAGCTGCACGCCCTGGGATTGATCGTTGACCATCTGCCTGTCCGGCCATCGTGTCGCCCGCACGCGCTGGCGAAGGTCGGCGAGTGCCGCTTGCCAGCTGTCCGTTGCGCATATCCGATTCAACAGACGCGCGGAGGCCCCGTCCGGGGGTTGTCAACCGCATTCCCAGGCACTATTGATACGACACCCAACCGGGAGCGATACCTTGCGTACCTACGCCAAGACCCCCGCCCAAATTGCCAAGCTCTCCCCCGAGCAATACCGCGTCACGCAACAGAACGGCACCGAGCGCCCTGGAACCGGTGAGTACCTGGATAACAAGGAGCCGGGAATCTACGTGGACGTCGTGTCCGGCGAGCCCCTGTTCGCCTCGTCGGACAAATATGAATCCGGCTGCGGCTGGCCAGCCTTCACGAAGCCTATCGAGCCTGCCAACGTGAACGAGCTGCGAGACACGACGCACGGCATGACTCGCACCGAGGTGCGCTCCGCGCACGGCGACAGTCACCTCGGCCATGTCTTCACTGATGGTCCGGCCGATCGCGGTGGACACCGTTACTGCATCAACTCCGCTTCGCTGCGTTTCGTGCATCGTGACGACATGGAGGCGCAGGGATACGGGGCTTATCTGAATCAGGTGGAGGACGTCCGATGACAACCGAATGTGCCGTTCTTGCCGCAGGCTGCTTCTGGGGCATCCAGGATCTCGTTCGCCGCCGCGAACGGGCGCTGCGCATGACGGTGCAGAGCCTGGCACGTGAATTCGGGCCACAGGGTATTCACTTCGCTCACGTCATCATTGATGGGGTGATCGATGGTGATCGGGCTCGCGCGGCCATCCCGGAAGTGGAGAGTCGTTTTGCAGACGACGGCATGCTCAAACCCGACCACATTGCCGAGACCTATCTTGCCTTGCATCGACAACACCGCACGGCCTGGACGCACGAGCTCGATCTGCGGCCGTGGATCGAGAGGTTCTGACCCGCGGTAGCCGCGCTGCTCAGCACGCCTACGCTATCCGACGCGCGTTGCGGCATGGCACCGTCGACCCAGGCGCCGATCTGAGCCGCCTTTCCGCGTTGGACATCGCGCGCGAATCCCGGTGGAATCTCAACCGCCAACGTCAGCTCACCGCTGCGCATGCGCCGGTCCAGATCCGCGTAATCAGCAATCGGCGCGCGTTCGATGAAGTACCGTGATCCGGACATGTTCAGCGCGTAATCGCGACTGAGGCCGGTCTGGTCGCGGTCGAGCACGGCGAAGCTCAAATTCTCGACATCCTCTTCCCGGCGTGCATCAGTGAAATGCGGTCACACCGGGCACCCTCGCTCATGAGGTGCGTGGAGATGAAGATGGTGACCCCATCAATCGCCGTCGCTCGGCGGCAGAAGACCCGTCAGCATCTTCATCGTTGTAGTCTTGCCGCAGCCGTTGGATCCCAGGAATCAGGGCGGCCGACACCTCGACACGCGTCGCCGGAGGATACTGAGCCACCGAGGCTTGCGCGCTTCAGCTCGCCAGGGACGTGACGGCGTCGGCGAGGCCCATGGTCACCTGCGCCAGCGCCGCGTAGTTCAGCTTCTCCGGCGTGTCTGTCGGCGCGTGGTAGTGCGCGTAACGGTAGAAGGCTGTGTCGGTCACCATCACCGCCGGATAACCCACGCGCCAGAACGAGAGCTGATCGCTCCAGGAGATGCCGGGCACGATCGCAGGACTTGCGAGCCGCTCAGATGGAAAGGTGCAGTGTGATCGGAACGCATCGTGGAGCCGCACGAGCGCCCGGCGCGATCGCAGGTTCGATACGAAGGCGATGAAGTTTCCGCGTTGGGGGTAGAACAACTCGAGGAAGGGCGGATAGCGCTGACTCTTCGACCCGACCGAGTAGTAGCCCAGCATCTCGAGCGATATCATCATTTTGATGTCGTCGCCCCGTGCGCGGGCGGCACGTGCGTAGACTGCACTTCCCATCTGACGGGAATAGAAGAACGGCGGCTCTTCGTTCACGAATGCCACGCAGCGAACGGTGCTTCGCAGGGGCCGTCCGGACAGGAGCCGCGCGATTTCAATCATCGCCGCGACGCCGCTTGCATTGTCGTCCGCGCCAGGGCTGCCTTCGACCGTATCGTAGTGGGCTCCGATGAGCACGATTTCGCGCGCTCGATCGCCTCCGCGGTGCTCGACTGCAAGATTGGCGCACTCGGACCCATTCACTTCATAGGATTGCAGATGCACCTCATGGCCTGCGCGCGCAAGATTGTCTTCGATATAGCTCGCCGCCGCCGCGAGCGCATGCGGCCGGCGGGTATGACGCTCGCCAATCTCCATCGCCAGGACGTTGACGTGATCTCGCAGGCGATCGGCCAAGGAATTGCTCATCTGACCGCTGCAGGTTGGCTTGACGCCAATCGGCGAACTATCGCCCGCGTTTCGCCCTTCAGGGAACTCTGGGCCTGACGCTTCCACTGCGTGAAGAGGCGGCTAGCGGGCGCGTTCCACCCGCAAGCCTGCCAGCTTCGATCGAGAACCGTCACGTCCCGGGCGACCTGCTCGAGCCGGGGCGGCCCGATCGGATCTGCCGTATCGATCGGATTGCGAAGCGCGAGCAAGACCGTGCGGTCGAAGGTGCGTGTGTCGCCTTCGACCACTTCGTCGAGCTCGATGCAACGCAGCCGCGCAATGTGCTCCCGGTGAAGCTGCACGCAATCGCTGAAGCTCGTCATGCGCATGCGCTCCTGCCGCAAGAACTCCCGATAGTCGGGGAGGTAGGTTTTCGGGCGATGCCGAGCAGAGCGCCACGATGGATGACGAGCGCGCAATTGAACAACCGTTGCTCCGACCGCACTGTTGCTCCGATGACGAGCAGCGCATGCAGCGCACGGCTCGCTTCGATGATCGAGCTGACCGCGGACTCGACCGCATCGAGCAGCGCATCCTGAAGCGTGAGATCCTCGATCGAATACGCGGATAGCCCGAGCTCCGGGAAGAGGACGCACGAAACCGCGCGTATAGATGGAGTGGAACAAATCAGCTGCGCTCAGGTGCGGTTGCCGCGAACGTGCCGCGAACGTGCCGCGACCGTCAGCGATGGCTAATCGGTCTCGCGGCGAGGCCGCAACAGTGGCATTGCGTTCGGATTCCGACCCGACGTGGCAGGATACCGACCGCTAAGCACGGAAGCACGTTAAAGTGTTCCGCGGTGAAGCCGGACGATCTGGGGTAGTGAGCTGGGTAGCGAGCGGAATCTCGACCTTTCGTACGGGCGCAGCATGAACGATGCGGATTGCGTGGCCTTTCTCCAATGGGCATTGCCGAAGATGCAACTGGCGTGGCCGGGCTTTCGCAAAGTGCGAAGGAGCGTGTGCAAACGCATCGACAGACGATTTCGAGAGCTCGGGCTCAGCGAACTCGCCGCATATCGCGACCGCCTCGAATCCGACCCGTTCGAGTGGGAAGTGCTGCGGGGTTGTTGTGCGATCCCGATATCGAGATTCTATCGGGATCGGGCAGTGTTCGAGGCTCTCGAGCACGTGGTTCTGCCGGCGCTCGCCTCGAGCGCGGAGCAGCGCGCAGATACCAAGCTGGAGTGCTGGAGTGCGGGTTGTGCATCGGGCGAGGAGGCGTACACGCTGTCGATACTGTGGCGACTGAGGCTTGCCGAAAGGCACCCGCATCTCGACTTGCGAGTGTTCGCGACGGACATCGACCCGGCTTTGCTGAAGCGCGCATCCGCAGCATGCTACCGCGCGAGTACGCTCAAGGAGCTGCCACTCGCGTGGCGTGACCAGGCGTTCGACAGACGCGAAGGCCAGTATTGCCTGCGGGCGCCGTATCGCGAGGCAGTCCGAATCGTACGGGAGGACATGTGCGAAGCGCTGCCGGAGCAGCGCTTCGACCTCGTCTTGTGCCGAAATGTCGTATTCACGTACTTCTCATTCGAGCTGCAGATGCGGCTGGCGCGGCAGCTCATCGGCAGGCTATACCCAGGCGGCGCCCTGGTCATCGGACTCCACGAGAGTCTGCCGACCGGCGTAGAGAACGTTGAGCTATGGCCGAATGCGCGAGCGGTGTTCCGTCGCACCGTTACCCCTGCATCGGCGCAGCCTTCATCGGCTGACGAGCAGCTATGGCACGAGCCGTAGAAAGGGCCACCGCAGAGAAGGGGAGGAAGTACTGGTCCGCAGACGTGACCCGTAAGAGCAATGCGCTTGACCTCGAGCCCGGAGTGTTCACGTGGAGCGATCCGAAACGCATCGCGCAATCGCTCAAGCGATCCGCGGAAGTCAGCGTGCGACGCAAGGGAACACCGCTCCAGTCGGCAATGTCGATGCTCAACTTCTACGTTAACCGCGCCGGCACCAACCTTGACGATGCGCAGCGTCGCGTCCTGGAACAAGCCAAAGGGGAGCTCAGGGGATTGTTCAAGGGGAATCAGTAACGGGCATCGGACTCATGCACTTTCGCGCACCACGGCTCCGGTGCTCTGGTCGTCGGCACGAGCGGTCAGTGATAACCGTAGCTGCGCGGCTGGCGCGTCAGAGGTGCCGATCCGCTGCACCCTAAGGAACACCACCCGATGCGCCGCGGAACACCGCCGCACCGACTGCCCGTTGGTACAGTCGTGCTCTTGCCCATTCAACCCGTCGACCCGGCTGCGCTGGCGCAGATCGTCGAGCAGCTTCGGTCGCGCGGCATCGAAGCAGAAACTGGGCAGCCGATCCAACCGCCACATCGCGCGTACGACGCCCGCCGGCGGCAGTTCAGAGCCGACTTGCTGCTCGAACGCGTCGCGCGCTCGGATTCTCGACCGGTGCTTGGCATAACCGACGCTGACTGCTATGTCGGTGACCTGAATTTTGTCTTCGGCATAGCGGAGGTAAGCGGCGGGGCGGCCGTCGTATCCTTGCACCGTCTGGGAGACGGCGTTGCGCCTCACACGTTTCTCGCGCGTGCCATGAAGGAGGTCTTTCACGAGCTGGGACATGCGTGTGGGCTCGGGCACTGCACGAATCCACGCTGTGTGATGCACTTCAGCAACTCTCTGGCGGACACGGACGCGAAGGACGAGCAACTCTGCGCCGCATGCATGCAACGTCTTCGAAGATGAGTGCCCGTCCTTTGCCCGGCCGAGCGACCGGGTAAAGCCACGAACCGGGTCGAGCTTGCGTCCGGAAGCTATTGCGTGGGCGCCCGTGATTCCACGGCCATTGTTCGCAATATCGAGTATTCCCGCGCCCCTATGTCGATGTGGTTGAAGGCCAGCCGATGGGTACTAGATAGGCGGGCGCTTCGTTCCTGCTGAGCTCGAGCGTCCGAGCGACTGCATCATCGTCGAAAGCCCCGACGGGTGTGCCACCGAGATTCAGGCCGGCCGCCATCAGCAAGAGATTCTGCGCGGCGTGCCCAGCTTCGAGGTGCACGTAACGCAATGCCCGATTCCCGTATTTGCTTTCTGTGCGATTGGGCAATGCCACGATCGCGAAAATGCACGCGGCGCTCGCAAGCCAACTCTGTTCGTATGCTGCGTGCGCGAGCCGGGTGCGTATGTCGGCGGCTGTGCGCTGCGATACAGCGTGAGTGGCCGGCCGATAGCGGAACGTGCCGTCCTGAGTGGCAATGTCGAGCTCCAGAGGGTAGAGGGCTCCAGCGGACGGGACAGTGCGCAGCGCGGAGACATTGTCGGTGATGCCCTGGGCGGCCCAGGCGAGTTGACCGATCTCGCGCCAACTCAGACCGCCGCTCCTGTACGCGCGAACCGAGCGCCGGCGGCGCATCGTGTCAAGGAGTGAGATGCCCGCAAGCTCATCAACATCCGGAAGCGCAATTGAACGGGTGGACACGAACCTCCCCACGCGGTCATGAAATCCGCGAACTGTGAGCGTGTGCCTCACCGGTAAGCCGTAGCTCCTTGGGTGCGGCACTCGAGAAGATCTCGTCCGCTCGCAGCACGCAGACGCCGACTCTGGTGCCGAGGACATCCACGCGCACGAGCTTGTCAGGATGCTCAAGGTCGACCTTGCGATCGATCGCCCGTGCCAGGTGAGTCACTATCTCCGGCGTGCGATAGCGCTGCCAGCCATGACGGTCGACCTTCATTGACCACGTCTCGTCCGAGGCAATCAGTCCACGAACCTTCTGTGCAAGCAACTCATGCAGCCTGTCGAGGTCGGGCTCGCACCAGAAGTCAACGGGAATCCACTTGATTGCGTGCTCGAACACGAAGCCGTGCCGAAGGAGCTCACGGCAGCGACGCACGACCTCCCGTCCATCGAGGGCGGTGTGTACGAGTGCAATGCCCGGTACGTCCGTACGCTCCACTAGCGCATGCTCGTCGCCAAGGTGTCGCAGCGTGCGCAGGATCTCGCGCCTCGCTTTGCCGTAATGGCCTCGTTGATGAGAGACGAGCAGATCCATAACGAGCACCTCCCGAAATCGAGCTATACGTGCGTGCAGCCTGTTTGCACCCCGTCGAGCTCGATCTCGTGGGGACCCCGCTGGCCGGGCGTCCGAAGAACAGTCGATCGCGTCGATGTCACAACCCGCCGACGATCTTGCGGAACTCCTCTTCCGTGAAGGCGCGGAGAGTCTCGGTCCGTACGTTGCCTTGAGTCGCCAGGGACAATGATGCCTTCGCGGCGGTCACATCGTCCGGAGCCTCCGAGATGACGACCGCGTCGTACCGGCCGCAGACCAGGTAGAAGTCTTTCAGCTTCGCGCCCATCTTCTCGAACGCCTTGCGCGCCGCGTCGAGTCGACCCGGACTCTCCTTGACGCTCTCAATCCCCTTCTGCGTGTATCGAAGTAGCGAGATGTACGTGGACATGAGCGGCCCTCCTTCGAAGAGAGCCCTGGGTCGCAACCGACCCAGGGCCTGCAGTTGCGAGCGCAGCTAAAGGACTTCCTCAGGCTCGTGCACGACTTCGCCGCGGCGCGTGCTCGCGCGTTCGGGTGCCGGGCGAATCGGTGGTATGTCCGGGCGAGCGCGCACGACCTCGGGCGTGTCCTCCTCGCGCTTCTGCGCCTTCTGCTTCGCCCATGATTTGAAGAATCTCAGCTCGTAGCACATGACACATCTCCTTGCGGGGTTCGGTCGCGGGCGTCCCGCAGTCCGGGAATAGCGCTGCGGGTGTCCAGCGAGGGGCCCGCTATTGATCCAGTCGCGTCAGCTCTTCTTCGAAGTCACGGCATAGAAATCAGCGAGCACGGGCTCAACCTCCTCGCTCTTGCAGTTCGGACAAGGCGGGTGGGACGTCTCGTGCTCGGTGATGTGCTGCTGACGCTCGAAGATCGTGCCGCACTTCGTACACCGGAACTCATAGGTCGGCATAACGGTGCCTCCAGGCAAGGAGCTCGTGCGTGCTCGCGGTCCGCGCACGAAGCACGCGCTCCGCGCCGGAACTCAGTGTACGCCCACGACTCACGAGTCACCGCCGACGACTCGGCTCAGTCGGCGCCAGAGGTACGGGCAGCCAGCGCGGTTGGCCGCGACCGTCGGCGGAAAGGACCGCGCGACGCCTATGCCTGCCGCAAGGAACAGGCCCGATCCGAATCGCACAGGAACAGCTTCAGCCGGGCACGATTCGGCTCAGTTGGTGGTGGAGGTCGCAGCGGCCGCGCGAGGTCCGGAAGCGGAAGAACGACATTCTGGCAGGGGCATCACCGCGCCGAGCGGTGGGCAAACGCAGATCGCGGGTAGGTCTTCTTGGCGCGCTCCGCACAGGCGAGATCGAGGTCGACGGTAACGAACGGTTCCTGCTCGTCGGTCAACGCGAGCACCTCGGCGTCGGGTCCGACGACCCAGCCCTGCCCTCCCCATTCGCCCTTGTCATCCACACGGTTCGAGGAGAGCCCGAATGCGCCGGCAAGCACGGCCGCCACGCGCCCGCCCGCGAGCCACATCTCGAGCGTCGCGGCGCTCGTAGCTCGTGGCGTGACGAGCAGATGCACCCCCTGTTCACCATAGATCCTGGCTTGTTCCATCGCCCACAGTTCCGTGCAGATCAGGAAGCCAATGCACGCGTCCCCGACGTGCGCTGGGGTGAACTCCGGGTATGCGCGGCGGTACCACGTCGCTTCCCATGCACCCTTCTCGTTCGCCAGAAAGGCCGCGGCATGAGCGGCTCGGCTGCCGGTTGCGGCCTCCCAGACGAAGCCTGTGTTGTAGCGCTCGTTGCCGAAGTCGACGGGGCGCGTTCCGACCACGGCCGCCGCGCCGAGCTCGGGGAGTCGGGATTCCCAGGCATCGTGCGCCTCGACGGCCGCTTTCCACAACGCGGGGTCGAATTTCCGGGATGTCGCAAACCAGTGAGAGAACGGCATCTGCGGCAACGAGACCAGTTCGCTTCTGTGCGCCGTGACATGGGCGGCGAGTTGTTCCCAGGCCCGCGTGAACGCCCGCGTCTCCTCGGGCCATTGACACACCGTGACTCGCATTGTTCGCGCGTTCAAAACCAGTCATCGTTGCGCTGATCATCCTGGTCGCATTGTACCGACTGAGGGGAAGGCGAAGCGCAGCACACGGCGCCTCGCCTTCCACGAACTGCATCACCGCCGGGCCACGCTGATGCGCTTCTGATGCAGGCCGGTGAGCATCGGCCGATTGACGTCTTTCACCGCGCGATCAACGGTCTCCTCGTAGCACTTGTTCCAGCTGGCTCTCACTCCCGGATACCACGACGCCAAGGTCGGGCCGCAGACCTTCTGTGCAGCGGCGCGGATGCGGTTGTAGAGCACGCGGGCGCCCTCAGGGTTCGCCACGTTCAGGTCCCTGTAGCTCACCGTGACCTTGGGCAGGTCGAGGGGTTCGGTCGGGTGATCCGCGAGTGCGGTTCCCGAGGCGGCCAGCACCGTAACGAGTGTCAGGCGGGCCAAGGTCTTCACAGTCGGGGTGGTCATGGTGGATCTCCTTTGGTGGGTGTAGCTTCCGCAGGGCGATGGGTTCTGCGGTCGGCGTAGAATTCGCCGGCGGCACAGGGGAGCGCTTTGGCCATCACCTGAATCGTTCGGAAAAATCTTCTGAAACACCTCGCCGACACGACCGCGAACCACCGAATCTACGAGTTCGGGGACTTCAGGCTGGATGCGGCGCGCCAGCGACTCCTGCTGAGGGCGGACGGCCGCGCCTTGCCGCTCACTTCAAAGGCGTTCGAGACGCTGCTGGTCTTCGTGCAGCACCGGGGCCAGCTTCTCGATAAAGATACCTTGATGAAGGCGGTATGGCCGAACGTCGTCGTCGAGGAGAACAACTTGAACCAGAGCATCTCGGCGCTGCGCCGTGTGCTCGGGGACTCACGGGACGAGCATCACTTCATCGTCACCGTACCGGGGCGGGGTTACCGGTTCGTGTCCGACGTCAGGGTGATCACGGACGATTCGATGCCGGCCTCAGACAGTGCGAACGACGTTGAGACACCTGCGGCGCCGGCGTCGCAGCTCACACCGCTCCCCGTCTCACCTCCCGGGTACGCTT
This sequence comes from uncultured Gammaproteobacteria bacterium, assembly GCA_963837755.1. Classification (GTDB taxonomy): domain Bacteria; phylum Pseudomonadota; class Gammaproteobacteria; order Steroidobacterales; family Steroidobacteraceae; genus JADGHX01. The sequence continues at coordinate 1,826,711 of CAWIOP010000001.1, forward strand.
CTCCGGGGCCGCGCCGGAATGCGGTGTTCATCCGGCCTGCAACGCGATGGGCTGGCATCGTCGTGGCCGGGATTCTCGTCTGCGGTGCCCTCGTTTGGGCATATGTCTACCGCAACGCGCTGCCGATCGATCTTCGATCCATCACGGCACGGCCGGTCCCCGGCGCGTCCGCCCAGGGCGACCGGCCGCGCCTCGCTATCATGCCCTTTGCCAACCTCAGCCCTGATCCAGCCAATGCGTTCTTCGCCGACGGACTGCATGAGGAAATTCTCAGCACGTTGTCACAGCGCATGGCGGGCGTGGCCGTCATCTCACGCACGACGATGATGAGCTATCGACAGAGGCCGAAGCCCCTCGGCGCAGTCGCGCGAGAGCTTGGCGCGACACACGTCATGGAGGGCACCGTGCGGCGCGAGGGCGACCGTGTGCGTCTGACCTTGCAGCTGGTCGATGCGGGGTCGGACCGTTACCTCTGGTCGCAGACGTACGACCGCGCACTCGCGAGCGCCATGACGCTGCAGTCCGAGGTTGCGGCCGAGGTGGCATCCCAGTTGCCGGTGCGTCTGGTCTCCGTTGGCGTGGGCACCGCTCCGGTGACTCGCGATGCCGAAGCCTACGATCTGTACCTGCGCGCACTGCTCGGTTTCAGGGATCTCAGTGGAAATGTCGGCGACGCGTACGATGCTGTCGAGGATCTTCTGAATCGTGTATTGAGCCGCGACCCGGAATTCGCCCTGGCGTACGCGCAACGCGCGCGTCTGCATACGCTCACGCTCATCTCCAGCATCGACACGAGCGACGAGAACTATCGTTCCATCCTGACCGATCTCGATGCCGCCCGGCGGCGGGCCCCTCACGACCCGATCGTGCTTGCGGCGGTTGGCTACTACCTGCTCGCCGATGGCGAGATCACCCGCGCACTGGAAGCCATGCAGTCAGCGGACGCCGCGGGCCTGCAAGACGCTGAATGGCTCATCCCCAAGACGCGTCTGCTGTTGAGCCGGGCCCGCGTCGATGAGGCCGTGAGAGTTCACGAGCGCATGCTTTCTCTGGACCCCGCCAACCCGCTCGTACTCATTTTCACGACGCTTGATTACCTGCTTGCGCAGCGGCCCGAGGCGGCGCTTCGGGTCGCAAAGATGGCCAGCGTGCGTTTTCCAGAGATTTACAACTACTGGCAGGGCTACATCGGCTTCGCCACTCGAGGTGAGTTGGCCGCTTACCGCAAGGCGGTGGATCCGTGGCTTGCGCAGGCGCTGGCCCGTGCGGACCCCGACGCCTTCAGCGTGAGTTTTCTGCTCTTGCGCTGTGAGCATCGCTACGCTGAGATTCTGGACGTTCTGCGCCATGTGCCGACGGACTCGCTCAAGTTCAGCTCGGGCGCAGACAGTCAGATCTTCGACTCGGTCGGCGAACGCCCCGTGGCCGAATACCGTGGGTGGGCGTACATGCTGCTCAACGACCGGGCGCACGCGCGGGAGCAGGGGCGTGCAGTGCTCGCATTCCTCGCGCATCACCCCGAATCCAAATGGAATCGGTTCTTCCGGCAACTGATCGCGGCGCAGGGGTACACGTTCACCGGACAGAAGCAGGAGGCGATTGCGGCGGCGCGCACGAGCCTCGAGCTCATGCCTCGATCAAAGAACGCCGTCGCATGGGTCGGCGCCGCCTCGCTCGCGGCACGGGTCTATGCATGGAATGGCGCGGAAAATGAGGCTGTGACGCTGTTGGAAGCACTCGTAAACTCCGCGCCTGGCATGCAGCCTGCCCTGATCACCCGAGATCCTTTGTTCACGGTTCCACTGGCCGGCAATGCGCGCTTCCAGGCGCTTGCCGCGCAGCTCGAAGAGCGGATGAAACAGCCTCTCATGTGACCTCGTCATGAAGCGCCGGCTCGCAATGCTGTTCGGGCCGCTCGCGGCGGGCGCGGCGCTTGCGCAAATCGCGCAAGAGGAGGATTCCGCGCTCGCGGAAATAGTGATCACGGCACAATTCAGGGAGGAAAAGCTGCAGGAAACGCCGCTGTCCCTGAGCGTGCTGGATAGCACTACGATCGAGCGGCACAACATCCAGCGCCTTCCGGACGTTGCGACCTCCATACCCAACGCGATCCTCGACAATGGCGATGCTGGCTCCGGCAAGTCTGCACTGGCTTTCATTCGAGGGATCGGTCAGGCGGATTTCAACTACACCGTCGAGCCCGGCGTCGGCATCTACATCGACGACGTATATCACTCCACCCTCTTCGGCACGGCCTTCGACCTCCTCGATCTGCAGCACATCGAGGTGCTGCGGGGCCCGCAGGGAACACTGTTTGGCAAGAACTCGATCGGCGGCGCGCTGCGCCTCATCTCGCAGAAGCCGCGAGGCGATGGGAGCGGACGGCTCGAGCTGACGGCGGGCAATTTCGATCGGCGTGAAGTGCGCGGCATGTTCGACGTGCCACTGGTTGGCAGCAGCCTGCTGCTGCGTATGGCCGCCTCGTTCCGCGAGCGGCGCGGACACGTGGAGCAGCTCGACTTCGCGTGCGTGCATCCGGACCTCGGTGGTGTGGCGAACCCGAATGCGCCATTCCTGTCCGTTTTTGTCACACAGCGGCCGCCCACCGGCGACTGCAAGCTCGGAACGTTCGGCGACGAACACGTCAAGGCCGCGCGTGCGTCCCTGCGCTGGGTGCCGAACGATGAGCTCGACGTGAACTTCGTTGCGGACTGGACGGATGACGATTCCAGAGCGGGTGCGCAAACCCTGATCGCCCTGAACACCAACCCGCTCGACCCTCGCAATCCTCAGACCGGGCCGTTCGGCGGGTTCAATGGCAACGTCGCGATTCCGATCTATGGCATTCCGTACGACGAGCGGTTCATGACCGGCAGTTTCTATAGCACGTTCGCCAACCTGCGGAACCTCGTGCACGTCGGCCCGTCGCAAGTGTTCCCTGGCGCCGCGGTCACCGGCATCACGTCGAGCCCGAACGCCGACACGCTCGAAGCGTATGGGCTCAGCACCACGGTGGACTGGGATCTCACGCCTGCGATCCAGATCAAGTCCATCACCGCCTATCGGGCCTACTCCGGAGTCTTCTCCGACGACGTCGACAGCTCGCCCATCAATCAGACGCTGCAGACGAACGTCCTCGACCATCACCAGTTCAGTCAGGAGATCCGCATGCGCGGCACGGCGCTCACCGCGCGCCTGGATTGGACAACAGGGCTGTTCTATTTCGATGGCTACAGCCTCAACCGCGGGCCCGTGGATCTGTCCGCGGTGAGCTGGCTAGTCCCCAATCTCGACTTCACGCAGCACGACTCGTCGAACGTCACGAACAGCTCCGTGTTCGCGGACGCTACATGGCACGTCACCAAACGGTTGAACCTGACCGCCGGAGCTCGTCACACCGAGGAAAACAAGGACTACACGTTCCGCCACATCAGCTTCGTGCCGGATGTGCCGAGTCTCGTGCCGCCGACGCGCACGGAAGTCCGCTACAGCCGTAACAACCCGCGCGTCGCGGTCGATTACCGTTGGACGCCGGCGTTGATGACATACGTTTCATTTGCCACGGGATTTCGCGCGGGGGGATTCAACGGTCGGCCGTTCAATACCTCGCAGGTGACGGCGTTCGGGCCGGAAACGCTGCAGTCTTACGAGATAGGCCTCAAGAGCGAATGGCTGGAACGGCGAGTGCGCATCAACATCGCCGCGTTCCTCGGCAACTACGAGGATGTGCAGCTTCCGATCCTCACCATCGACGGCATGGGCCAACCCTTCTTCGCGCCCGTCAACGTCGGCCGCGCGCGAATCACGGGAGGTGAGATCGAGCTTGCGGCGCGGCCGACTCCCAGGCTCAACCTTTCCGCATCGTTTGGGCTCAACGAATACGAGTCGACGGAGCTTGGCTCCGCCATCAATTGCGCCGACGTCGCCAATCCCATTCCCGCTCCGGCACCGGGTTCCAACTGCACCATCGATGGTCTGTCTCTCGGCAAGCCGCTCCCCGCCATACCAAAGCGGACGGCAAGTGCTTCGATCCAATACCTCGCGCATCTGGCGAGCGCCGGGTCGATCAGCTCGAGCCTGCATCTGAGCTACCGGTCCGCATCGTTCGGCGACGCCATCGCTTCGCCTGCCGCAACGGTGCCGTCACGCGTGCTCCTGGATGGCCGCATCGCCTGGCAACCTGCCGCATCGAACTGGGAGGTGGCGCTTTCCGGGACCAATCTCACCAACGAGCAGTACTACATCAACAAGCGGAATCTGAGCGGATTGTGGGGCATGGTATTGGGACAGCCGGGCCGTCCGCGCGAATGGGCGTTGTCGGTGACGCGGACGTTCGAGTCGTCGCCGCCCTGAGCTGCGCGCGACCGAACCCAGCGCGAGCGGACGGGCGGAGCCGGCGCGTTGCGCCGGCTCCGTCCGCATGACGCGTCAGGTCTTCAATTAGTCGCAAACAGAGCGTTGCACTCTGCGGTGAACTGTCTGAAAACAATGACCGAGGCGGAGCTCGGGTTCGCGTCTTTGCTGCCCGTCTGGAGAGCGATCGTTTCGAATGAAGCCTTCTTGTCTGCAAACTCGATGCACGCGAGCACGACGACCTGATTGCCCGGGCATTCGAGTGTAGTAGGCACCGGGCCGAGGTTGATGCTGAAGGTCACCTGGCCATTGTCGGGACTCTGCCTCACTGAGTTCGACACTTCCTGGACTTCCGTTTGCTTCTTCGGGTCGCTGGGGAAGTTCCCGCCGTTGTTCTGGCATGCGAACAGAGCGGCCGCGTTGGCGCTGGCCGTGATCTCGACCTCTTCGTTGTCGCCGAGCCCCGCAATCTTTCCGGAGACGATATCCGAAGTGTCCTGGATTCCCTGGTTCCTCACCTGACCGACGAAGTGCGCGTTCTGGGCGTGTGCGACTCCGATGGCCACAGACAAGGCGGCGAACATCGCGATATGACTCAGTTTGAAGCCGATCATGACACTGCCCTCCCAATCCCCTTCAGGATTAAAAAGAAGGCGCCACTGTAAGCACTGGACCGATGAATCCTATCGGCCCATCGTTCTAGTACGTTGGAACTAGGGACTCCGAGTGACATCGCGCGAAATCGTCGCGTCCGGAGTCGTTGTCTTGGCGAAAAGAGAGCCGGCTCTTTGCTCCGGCTCCCGGCCTTCGGAGTAATATCCGCACTTCGCGCATGAACGGGTTTTACAGGGAGCGTATCCGCCTGGGTGATCCGAAATCGGATCAGTGAAGGAGCGGATACGGCGTCGTCCGCGCTGGCGACACAATTCACCTGGACAGAAAACGGTCTGAGGCTCCCGTGCCGAGTTCGCGATTGTTCGACGGGCACAAGAGAGTCATCGTAGGCTCCGCGGGCATTACTGCGGATTTGCGCGCAGTAATCTTGAGCGTCTGCGCCAGGGATCCGACATTCGCGTTTTGTGGCCATACGGCTGCCCCGGGCGTTCTTCTGCGCTCTCTCGTCCAGAAAAATCCCGACATCGTTCTCATGGACGATGACTGGCTGAACGACCGAAGCCTGGCCGCGCTTGTTCGGTTGCATCGCGCGTTGCCGTCCGCGCGCACGCTTCTGATCAGCAACTCTCTGGAGCTCGAGACGATCTTTCGCGTGTTGCGCCTTGGCGTGCGGGGAGTCATTGCGCGGACGCGCGCGGCAGCGGATCTGGGGCCGGCGCTGCAGGCAGTCGCACGGGACGAGCTGTGGCTGACCCGCGGGCAGATTTCCCGCCTGCTGCTGCTTACCGCGCTCGAGCCCCAGCACGACCTGCTCGAGCTGACGCCACGCGAGAACGCAGTCATGCGTGGAGTGTTGTCGGGGCACTCGAACAAACAGATCGGGCGGACGCTCGATATCGCCGAGCACACGGTGAAAGTCCACCTCCACAACATTTACGTCAAGCTGCACTTGCATCGGCGTGTCGAATTGTTATTGCGACAAACAGCGAGAACATAGGGCGATGAACGCTGTACCCGTCCACGATTCTCACCAGTCTCGAGTAGCTGATCACAGCGTTCTGGGGAACGCGATCAACGCGGCATGGCCTGAGTTCCGTGCTCTCTTCGGCTCAGCTCGCGCGGGCGCCGTGCCCGACAACTGCGGGCATTCACCCAGATGCACCAGAAGCGGTGATCACGCATCGTCGGCATGAATAGATAACCTCGAGGCATTTCACAGCGCGTCCCTGGCTCCGTAAGCTCGGTACCCGGAAGACCCCGTCCCCGCCAATGACGCCAGCAGGGAAGCGTGCGCAAGAGACTCGCAAGGGGGAAATGCCATGAGTCAGGTCAAGCAGGCCGTGCTCGCGGCCAACGAGCGCTACGTCGGTACCTTCGGCGACAAGGCTTCGCTCGCGCTGCCTCCAGCGCGGCACTTCGCGATCCTCACCTGCATGGATGCGCGACTCGATCCGGCTAAATTCGCAGGTTTAGCCGAAGGTGACGCCCATGTCATTCGCAATGCCGGCGGCCGTGCGAGCGATGATGCGATCCGCTCGCTCGTCATTTCCTACAAGCTGCTGGGCACAAGCGAGTGGTTCGTGGTGCATCACACGGACTGCGGCATGCAGCTCTTCGATGACGAGACCATGAGCCGGCTGCTCGCTTCCAGCCTGCGAACCGCGGAGCTCACCCCGAACGGCTGGCGCGATCCGGCTGATGGTGGCGGATCGGAGGAAGGCCGGTACGTGCGATGGCTCACGTTCTCGAATCTGGAGCAGAGTGTCGTGAATGACGTTCGGCGCATCCGGCGGCATCCGCTCGTTCCTTCCAGCATCCCGATCTACGGGTTCTTCTACGACGTCACAACCGGACGCCTCGTGGAAGTGCCGCAGGCGACGGACATCGGCCGAGAGAGCGGCGCCGGCTGACCGGGTCCGCCGCTGCAATCGCGCTCCACCGACGCCTGTTCGGAGCGGTTATCGGCTCACCTCGAGAGCTTGCGCATCATGCGCTCGAGAACAACAACGGCAAGGATCACGTGCCTCCGTTCGCCGATGATTGCCACCGCATCGAGAACGGCATCCTTCTTTACCAACGGCGTGAAGACGTTGTCGTACCAGGAAGCGATCGAGCAGGAGCGCCAGTAAAGCGCACCGCTGGTCCTGGCCGCTCTACGCGGTGATCGCGAGCGGTCGGCAGCTTGCAGCCCGCTGCCCTTGCAAGGGCAGCGTTCGAGCGGCGCGTCATAACACCCGTTCTCGACAGACCAGGACCAGAGCTCGGAGAAGCGCAGCTCGCCGGCGGACTCGATGGCAGACCAGAGCAAGGTGCGCGCGGAGATCAGGGCCGCGCGCAACGACGGTGTGAGGTCCGACCGCGCGAGCTGTCGATCGAGGCCGGCCGCCATCATCGCCTGCTGCCAGTCCTTGGACTTCAGAATCTGGCCAATCTGAATTAGTAGCTCACCAGGCCGTAATTGCCCGATCCCGCGTCAGGGGAACCACACCAACCCAATTAGCGCATGCAGCGTCCGCACGTCTGTTTCTATCCGGGTGTCCGGCGCCAGATCGATACCAAGTGTTCCGTCGTCAAACTTCGCCTGCATGAGCACCCCGAAATGACGTGAAATCCGGTACTGGGTGCCGGCGAACAGTTGATAGCCCCAGCCAGCGAGCTGGTAGTCACCGCTTGCCGAAACCCCATTGATCGTGCCTTCTGCGTGCGGCAAGTACGCCACCACACCGGCGCCGACGTATGGCCAGCAACGCGGACGCGTAGATGTGACGACGCAGCCGTGTGGAATAGTTCATCGCACGATACCGCCGGTCAGCCGCGCGACCTCGAAGAGTTCGTCCAGGCCACGCCCACGTTCAGGCTGCGCGGCAGCCACCGTCCCGGCTCCAGGCCTGCCCCTATCGAAGCTCAATGGTAGATCGTGCGACGGATTTCCAGTCGCAACAGCGTCAAACTCCGGGGCAGCTGGAGCGGATGCGCAAATCGGTGAGCCGGTGCACGCTCTCGCTGGCGCAAGCTGAAGCTGTTCCGGCGCCGACATCGTTACGGCCACAGACACACATGAGCTTGCTGATGCGCCGTGGCTGTATCGGTTGGCTCGTCACGACGTCAGGCCTATGCCGCTCAAGTCTTTCGCTCTGAAGCACGACCGATGAGGCCATCCGATGCGCCCCGTACTGTTTTTCGATCCGGTGTGCAGAACGCCCTATAGCACGCGAACTCGGCAGGAGGTCGCCATGGCAGGCACCGAAGCCACCGTTTCGCGGGTCGCGGATGCTTTGGGCGCTCTGGTCATGCAGCAGTATCGCTGCGTCGGAGAGGGCCGCTATATTCCCCCGAGCCGAATCCAGAACGTGGAGCAGGTGGTCCTGCTGCGCGATGCGCGCCGACTGAAGGAGATGCACGATCTCTTTCCGCACGCGCGCCTGTATCTGTGGCTGCACGATCGGATTCGACCGGGCCGCAAGCATGGGCGGCGTCTCGCGGCGCAGGCACATCTGATCCGAAAGCTAGCCCTGACCATCGTGTGCGTATCGGACTGGCAGCGCCGCGGAGCCGAGGGCGTATTGAAGCGCATGCCGGGTTGCGAGCACGTACGAGTGCGCACGATATACAACGCAATCGAAGACACACTGGCGCCGAATGGCGCGCTGGTGGACCCCTCGAAGCTCGTATTTTTTTCGTCGCCCAACAAAGGGCTTGCTTACACGCTGGACGCCTTCCGGGTGCTGCGCCAAAGTATGCCCGACCTGCGTCTGCTCGTCGGCAACCCGGGCTACAAGGAACTGCCGCGGATCGACATCGACGGCGTCGAATGGCTCGGCGCCTTGCCGAACGCGAGAATTCTCGCCGAGGTACGCACGGCCCTGTGCGTGTTGCATCTCAACTTCGTGCTGGCGGAGACCTTCGGCCTGGTGTTTGCGGAGGCAAACGCGGTGGGCACGCCGGTGCTGACGCATGATTGTGGCGCGGCGTATGAAGTGCTCGCGGACTCGCGACAGATCCTCCCTGTATTGCCGGGCCAGCGAACATACGAGCGCGCGGCGCGCATGCTGCCTTTGAACTGGCGTGCCGCGAGTGCTCAATGTGCCGCGAAGCTCGGCATCTTCGAGCCCTACATCGAGCGCATACACGCGTGGCGAGAGGGCGAACGCCCGCGCACGGGCCCCGACAAGAGGTTTCGGTTCAGCTCGATTGTCGAGCGATGGCGCGCGCTGTTGGCGGATGAGCCTGCGGAAGGGTAGGTGCATCCCGATCAGTCGATGAGCTTTCCAACGTGCCCGGCCGATCGCTGCGCCTTGAAGAAAGCGGGCGCGTGCCTTCGCGACGGTCAACCCGACATACGGACCGACACGTCAGTCGCTTGAGAACTATAAGTCTTTGACATATAAGGTTATCGTGGGAAATTAAAAGGCGCCAATCAACCCGCCAATTCGGGCGCCAAAATGCACGTCACGGTTGCTGAGCTTTTTCTGCCGGATATTTTCTCTGGCCTTGCTTCTCGCAGGACGCCTTCTTGTCGTGCTGGGCGGATTCGAGCCCCTGAAGTTGACTTCGTACCCGGCGATGACTGAATCTGTGGCTCCGCACGCACTGAGCGGGAGCTCGCTTCGTTGTTCCGTCGGTTGGCAGCATCACTCGTTTTGTGGGTTGGCGTACTCGGCGTCGCGTCGCCGGCGCTTGCCTGTGCGGCGATCGGCGCGCTCGAGCGAGACTGCTGCCCGCAAGGGTCGCCGTCGCCATGTGGCGGAGCCGGTGGTGATATTGCCGACGCGCTGTGCTGTGTGGTCGCGCCTGCTTCATCTCAGGCCGTTGCTGCGGAAGCCACTCGCATTCAGATTGCGCGAGCGGACCACTCGGGCTCACCCGACCCGCTCATCCTCTCCGCCTGGCTCGCGACGTTCGCCACGGGTGCCTCACCACCCCACCGCATTTCAACGCCGTGGTTGTCATACCGCAGTGATGCGACGCTGACATACCTTCGCACGGGGCGTCTGCGCCTCTAAGTCTCGCTCCCGCATGACCGGCCTTGCGCCGGTTATTTCATCGCGATCGATCCCGTCGAACGGCGCGCACGCCGCGCGCGTTGCCGGACTTTTCGATCGCGCTGTTGGACTTCACGTGTCCGATGAATCGGGAGCCTTCATGAACGCAATCCAGCGTATCCCGCAGGTACTGGGCTCGCCGTGTTCGCTCGGACACTTGCCGGAGCACCCGCATGCGGTGGCATCGATATCTGCTGTTTCTCCTGGTCAGCGTCAGCCCCTCTGCATTCGGCGCCGATGATCAGGCCTTGTCGCTTGATTCGGCCGTAGCGCAGGCGCTGGAGCGAGCCCCGCAGCTCAGTGCCGGGACCGCGAGCGTGGATGTAGCGCAGGCACTCGCGATGAGCGCGGGCCGGCTGCCCGATCCTGCACTGGTGGTTGGAATCGATAACCTGCCGGTGAATGGGCCGGATGCGTACTCGACGACGCGCGACTTCATGACCATGCGGAAGATCGGCGTGATGCAGGAGTTTCCGTGGGGTGAGAAGCGGCGACTTCAGCACCAGCGAGCCGAAGCGGGGGCCGATCTCGCCATCGCGGAGCTGGCACAGACGCGGCTGGAAGTCGCGCGCGAAGCTGCGCGAGCCTGGATTCGCCTGGCGACCGCGAACACCTCGCTCGAGGAACTGCGGGCGTTGCAGTCCGAGATTGATCTCAGCGCCGCCTCGGCACGGGCAGCCGTCGCGGCGGGGCGCTCTTCAGGTGCTGAAGCGCTCGCGGCTGAAGCGGCGGTTGCCCGTCTGAAGAATCGCATCCTGCAGATGCAGGGTGAAGCGCGCGGCGCGCAGGCGGAGCTCGGTCGGTGGATTGGCGAGGATGCGAATCGCCCGCTCGCATCGCTCCCCGCGTTCGATCAGCTTCCGGTGCCCGCGGCGGCGTTGCTCAAATCACCGCATCTGCACGCCGCCATTGTGCCGTTCGAGGCGCGTCTTGCGAGCGCGCGCACGGATGTGGCGCTCGCTCGTGCAGAACGACGTCCCGATTGGAGCGCTGAGCTGTCGTTTGCCAAGCGCGGCCCCGATTTCTCCGACATGGCCTCCCTGCAATTCACCGTGGGTCTTCCGCTCTTTGCGAAGAGCCGGCAGAACCCCGTGATTGCCGCACGCAGTGCGGAGCTCAAGCGCGTGGAAGCGGATCGCGAGACGGAGATCCGCATGCACACAGCCGAGCTGGAGCGGATGGTGATCGGGTGGCAGCAGTTGGGCGAGCAGTTGAAGCAGTACCAGAGTGAGCTCGTACCCCTCGCCCGCGAGCGCTCCCGCGTTGCGCTGGCGTCATACCGAGCCGGCAGCTCTGATCTGAAGCTCGCACTCGATGCCTACCAGGATGAGATCAATCTTCTGATCGATCGGGCGGCCCTGCAGAACGAGCGTGGTCACGCGTGGGCGTTCCTTCGCTACCAGGAAGCCGAGCATCTGCACCCGTGAACCAGGACATCACATGAATCGCACAAAACTTCTCGTTCTGTTGCTGGCTGTCCTGTTTGCAGGCGCCGGTATCGGCTATTGGCTCGCCCACGTCGAGGCATCCTCGGCCGGTGAAACGGCAGCGAGCGCCGCCAGGAATGCGGAGCAGCCCAAGCGGAAGGTTCTCTACTGGCACGATCCGATGGTGCCGGGCGTGAAGTTCAACAAGCCCGGCAAGTCGCCATACATGGACATGCAGCTCGTGCCCGTGTACGCGGATGAGGAGGGCGGCGCGGCGGTGCGCGTTAGCGCCAATGTGTCCCAGAGCCTGGGTATTCGCGTTGGCAAAGTCGAGAAAGCAGTACTTCGCCCGCACCTGACTGCCGTCGGAAGTGTCGCGTTTGATGAGCGACGGCTCGCGCTCGTGCAGGCACGAACCGAAGGCTATATCACGCGCCTTCACGTGCGGGCGCCGCTCGAACACGTAAGACGCGGCCAGCCGCTCGCCGATGTCCTGTCCCCACAATGGCAGTCTGCACAGGAGGAGTACCTGGCGTTGCTTGATGCGCAAACCGAACGGGGTCAGTCGATCCGGCAAGCAGCGCGTCAGCGACTAAGTGTGCTCGGCGTGCCCGGGGAGACCATTCGCGCGGTCGAGCGGGATCGCAGGGTGCGTGCTACCACGACCCTCTTTGCGCCGACCGATGGCGTCGTCACCGAGCTTGCCGCGCGCGAAGGCACCGCGTTCATGGCCGGCGCACCCCTGTTTCGCATCAACGGTCTGCAGACCGTCTGGGTGAACGCGCAGGTTCCAGAAGCGCAGGTCTCGATGATCCCGCAAGGATCGAGCGTTACGGCGCGGGCGACGGCATGGCCGGCGATGACGTTTGCCGGTGCCGTGGTTGACTTGCTGCCGGATGTCGACGTGCAGACCCGCACGCTGCGCGCGCGCATCGTCCTTCAGAACCCCGAGCGCAAGCTGACGCCCGGAATGTTCGTCTCACTCGAATTCACCGGCAAGGCGGCGGCGCCTCAACTCGTCGTGCCGAGTGAGGCCGTCATCATCACGGGTGAGCGCACCGCGGTGATCGTCGTACGGGAGGACGGCGGGTTCGACGTGGCGGATGTGACCGTGGGAACTGAAGTGGACGGCAAGATCCCAGTACCGTCGGGACTGAGGGAAGGCCAATCGATCGTGCTCTCCGGTCAGTTCCTGATCGATTCGGAAGCGAGTCTCAAATCCACGGTGTCGCGACTGTCATCACCTGCGGAGCCGCGTCCATGATCGCGCGGCTCATTCGCTGGTCGCTCGAGAATCGGTTTCTCGTACTGCTGGCCACCGTGGCCGTTGCGGCGTGGGGCGTATGGTCCGTAACGCGCACGCCGCTCGATGCACTGCCGGATCTCTCAGACGTGCAGGTCATCATCCGCACGCCGTATCCCGGGCAAGCCCCGCGCATCGTCGAGAATCAGATCACCTATCCCTTGACGACCACGATGTTGTCCGTGCCGGGCGCCAAGACCGTACGCGGGTATTCGTTTTTCGGGGACTCGTTCGTCTACGTGCTGTTCGAGGACGAGACAGACCTCTATTGGGCGCGGTCCCGCGTGCTGGAATATCTCAATCAGGTACAGGGCCGGTTGCCCCAAGGCGTGCAGCCGTCGATCGGACCCGATGCGACGGGCGTGGGCTGGATCTACGAATATGCCCTCGTCGATCGAAGCGGACGCCTCGATATCTCGCGGTTACGGGCGCTGCAGGACTGGTTTCTGAAGTATGAGTTGAAGTCGGTGCCGAACGTTGCGGAAGTGGCAACGCTCGGTGGCGCCGTGCGTCAGTACCAGGTGATTCTCGACCCGAATCGCTTGCGCGCGTACGGCATTACCCATCGCGAGGTCATCGAGGCAATCCGCGGGGCGAATCAGGAAGCCGGCGGCTCGGTGCTGGAGCTTGCCGAAGCCGAGTATGTCGTGCACGCCACAGGCTACCTGCAGAACCTCGATGACTTCAGGAACATTCCGCTGCGCACGGGGGCTGGTGGCGTCCCACTCCGGTTGAGCGATGTCGCGCATCTTCAGATGGGGCCGGAGCTTCGTCGGGGCATCGCCGAGCTCGATGGGGAAGGCGAGGTGACCGGCGGCATCATCGTCATGCGCTCCGGAAAGAATGCGCTCGAAACCATCACGGCCGTGAAACGCAAGATTGCGGAGCTGAAGGCCGGACTTCCACCCGGCGTGGAGATCGTGGAGACGTACGACCGCTCGGGGCTCATCGAGCGGTCGGTGCGGAACCTCACCGGTAAGCTCCTCGAGGAATTTCTGGTGGTGGCGCTCGTGTGCCTTGCGTTCCTGTTCCACCTGCGCTCGGCCCTCGTCGCGATCGTGTCGCTTCCGCTTGGAGTCCTCGTCGCATTCATCATCATGTATTACCAGGGTGTCAATGCGAACATCATGTCCCTGGGGGGAATTGCGATCGCCATCGGCGCCATGGTGGATGCGGCGATCGTCATGATCGAAAACATGCACAAGCACCTGGAGCGCTGGCGCGAAGAGCACGCCGGCGGCGAGCCCAGCAGCGCGGAGCATTGGGCGCTGGTCGGCGAAGCGAGCGTGCAGGTCGGGCCGGCGCTGTTCTTCAGCCTTCTCATCATTACGCTGTCCTTCATCCCGATTTTCACGCTCGAAGCGCAGGAGGGAAGACTCTTCGCGCCGCTCGCGTACACCAAGACCTACGCGATGGCCGCCGCCGCGGGGCTTGCGGTGACACTGGTGCCGGTGCTGATGGGGTACTTCATCCGAGGGAAGATTCCGCCCCGAGGAGCGCAACCCCCTCAATCGGTGGCTGGTGCGCGGCTATCGTCCCGTACTCGACCGCGTGCTCGCGCATCCGCGCACCACTATCGCCGTGGGCCTGGTGCTCCTGGCTTTGACGGTGGTGCCCATCCTGCGCCTGGGCGGGGAGTTCATGCCCCCACTCGATGAAGGGGACCTGTTGCACATGCCCTCGGCGCTGCCGGGTCTGTCCGCCGGCAAAGCCTCGCAACTCCTGCAGCAGATGGATCGGCTCCTGATGAGCGTGCCCGAGGTCGATCGCGTGTTTGGCAAGATGGGCCGCGCGGAAACGGCGACGGACCCGGCGCCCCTCGAGATGACCGAGACGACGGTGCGGTTCAAACCACGCGAACAGTGGCGCGCGGGCATGACGCCGGAGAAGCTGGTTGAGGAGCTCGATCGGACGCTGAAACTCCCGGGGCTCGCGAACGTCTGGATTCCGCCGATTCGCAATCGCATCGATATGCTGGCCACCGGCATCAAGACTCCCGTCGGCGTCAAGGTCGCGGGAACCGATCCGACCGTCATCGACCAGATCGCGCTGCGCGTGGAGCAGGTAGTGAAGACCGTGCCCGGGGTGACCTCCGCACTGGCGGAGCGCTCGACCGGCGGGCGTTACATCGAAGTGAACATCGACCGGGATGCCGCCGCACGCTACGGAATGAACATCGCGGACGTGCAGAGTGTCATCAGCGCGGCGGTCGGCGGGGAAACCGTGGCAGAGACCGTCGAGGGCCTGCAGCGCTTCCCGATCAGCGTGCGTTATCCGCGTGAACTGCGCGACTCGCTCTCGAAGCTCAGGCAGTTGCCGATCGTGACGAGCGAGGGGGCGCAGATCACGCTGGGAACCGTTGCCGATCTGCGCATCACCAGCGGCCCACCAATGCTGCGCAGTGAAAACGCGCGGCTCTCCGGGTGGGTGTATGTGGACCTGCGTGGCCGGGACCTGCAGTCCGCGGTCGAGGATATGAAGGCGCGCGTGGCGCGCGCGGTGCGACTCCCGGGCGGCTACTCGATCACCTGGTCAGGGCAGTTTGAGTATCTCGAGCGTGCGAAGGCGAGACTGCGGATTGTCGTTCCCTTCACGCTGCTGGTGATCTTCGTGTTGCTGTACCTCACCTTCCGCCGGTTGGATGAGGCGCTGCTGATCCTGGGCACGCTGCCGTTCGCCGTGATCGGCGGATTCTGGTTCATCTATGTCCTGGGCCACGATGTCTCGATCGCGACCGCCGCGGGTTTCATCGCCCTCGCGGGCGTGGCTGCCGAATTCGGTGTGGTGATGCTCATCTATCTCAAGCACGCGTGGGAGGCGCGCCTTGCCGCCGGCCACACTCCCACGTACGAGCTCCTCGACGAGGCGATCCGCGAGGGTGCGGTGTTACGTATTCGCCCGAAGGCCATGACTGTCAGCGTCATCATCGCGGGCCTCCTGCCGATCATGTGGAGCCATGGCACGGGGTCTGAAGTGATGCAGCGGATTGCCGCGCCGATGATTGGCGGAATGATTACGGCGCCGCTGCTGTCGCTCTTCGTCATTCCGGCCGCCTACCAAATGCTTCGTCGCCGTCAGTGTGTGCGCGCGGAGCCAGCGGGCGCACATTCTTTCCGGGTTGCAGGCGAATGACGGGTCGTTCGCCATCCGTCAAACGAGCTGACGGATGGCGCGCGAGTAAGCCCAATTGCCTGACCGTGCCGCATTACACCCGTGCGGATCCTCGGCCGGGGTGTTCAGTCGAAGGCTTTGCGAAGACCGACCAGGGCCTGGTATCCGTCGTAAGAGAAAAGATCGTTGCTGTCATTCCGATATGAGCTCCAGCGCGCCTCTGCGAACAATCGCACGTCGTACACTTTGAGCCCTGGCATCAGATTGCTGTATTGAGCGACCAGCGAATAGCCTTCGCGCTGCACGGCTTCTTCGTTGAGTTGCTGGCTGCCCGCAGGGATGCGGTCGTACTCGCGCGAGCTCCACGTGGCTTCAAGTGAATAGCGCGCGCTGTTGGCGACACGGGAAGTCCATCCGAGGCCGATCTCAGTCGTAGTCGAATCCCCATATCCCTGCTCGTTATCGCTGCGGTCCCGGAAGTCTGCGCGAACCTTCAAGGCGTGCCCGGGGCTGATCGCATATTCGTAGCGCGCATCGAGGCCGACATATCGGTACTCGAGGTCGGAGCCTGGGATATCCGTGCCGAGAAGATCGCTCGCGCGACGGTCACGGTAGCGCCTCGAGGTGAACGGGACGGAAAGCTCGAGCTCATGTCCTCGGCCCTGGAATGCGACACCGGGCTCGAGCGAGTACGCGCGGTAGTCCAGCCGATCCAGTCCGAGGCTTTCGTAGTCGTTGCGGTAGTCCTTGTTCGTGATGCCGGCGCCCACGAGTCCGCGGGTGTGCCGCGAGAAGGGCACGACGAGATGGGCGTCCAGCGTGGTCCGGCCGCTATCGAAGCGGTCACCGATCTCTACGCCACTACTTTGTGCAACCAGGCCGGTGGAGCGGCTGACATACGTCGAATCCTGCACGGTGTGCGCAAGCGCCCAGTCGAGCTCTGCGCCGCGCCGCGCCGCTTTGCGTTCGCCGCCGATGCGCACGCGGAACTGGTTCTCGTCGCCATCATCGACAGCGGACTCATGGACACGGGCCGCCAGACCCAGTTCGCCGCCCAACTTCCAGCGCCTGCCCACCCGGCCCTCGGCGGAGAATCCGGCGTCCACGTCGGTGAACATTCCGCCATTCTCGCTGAGGGCGTCATTGAGGCGGAAAACATTGGAGTCATAACCGGCCGCGGCTTTCACGTCGAGCGCGGTGGTCAAACCGGAGCTCGCTTCGGCCGATGCCGGAAGCGGCCCGGTCAGCAGCGCGGCTACGGCGATCGCAATCAGTCCGGTACGTTCAGGAAACATTGTCGAGCTCCTCATCAGGGTGGTTGATTTCGTGAAGGCGTTCTTGAGCGGCGGTGTTTTTCGGATCGAGCTTCAGCACCGCCTGGTACTGGGCCCAGGCATCCGCGACGCGTTCCTGGGCGCGATAGCAGCGCGCCAATGCCAGCCGCGGCTTGATGGCCTTCGGATTCTGGCGTACCAGCATCTCCAGCTCGGGAATCGACTCCGCGGAGCGGCCCATGCGGCTCAACAGAACGGCGCGGTTGAGACGCGCAGAAGCGTGCGTGGGCTCTACACGGAGGGCGCGCTCGAGAAATTCCAGTGCCTGCGGGTTCTGCCCCGCGCGCGATTCCAGCACGGCCAGATTAATGAGCGTTTTCACATGGCGCGGATCCGCCGTCGAGAGCGCTCGATAACAGTTCCGAGCGGATTCGGATTGGTTCATCTCCTGCAACCGCCGGCACACGGTGAAGGCGCGACCCACAACGCGGCCATCGCGCGCGGCGGCCTTCGAAACGGCGTCTGCCGCTGCCACGGATTGCTGCTGGTCCGCGTGCAACCGCGCCAGGGACAGCCACGGCCGCGCATCGGATATGTCCAGGGCACTTGCACGCCTGAGCTGCTTGAGCGCTTCATCGTGGCGACCGAGAGCGCGTTCGGTATCCGCGAGCAGCAGACGAGCGTCGAGGTCGCCTGGCGCCTCGGCCACTGCGTCGGCGATGATGTCCCGCGCACGTTGCGGCTGATTGCTGGCCAATAGCAGCCGCGAAAGTCGAGACCGCACTTCCGTGTCATCGGGCGTGATACTGAGAACCCGCTCGAGATCCGAGATCGCCTCCGTGTAGCGTTTGCCACGCTCATGCAGACGCGCGCGATTGATCAAGGCCGGCGTATAGCGCGAATCCGTGCGCAACAGTCCATCGTAGATCGTGAGCGCCTCGACGGGCCGGTTACTACGCGTGAGGAGCACGGCCAGATTGATCTGTGCGACCCGCGAGGCTGGATCGAGCGCAAGTCCCTTCCGGTAGGACGCGATTGCATCTGGCGCGCGACCCTGCTCGGATTGCGCGCGCGCCAGCAGATAAAGCGTTTCGGAATTACGCGGCGCCAACGCGAGACTGCGCTGCAAGAGTGACTCCGCTTTGGCCCATTGCTCGAGCTTGACTGCCGTCTTCCCCGCGGCAGTCAACACAACAGGTGAATGGGGAGAGTGGGCCACCAGCGTGTCGAAGAGACTCCCGGCCTCCTCGTACTGTTTGCGCTCGTGCAGCGCGGATGCGAGCCGCGCCAGCGCACGGTCGAAGTCGCCCGGCCGCAGGCCATCGGCTTCCTTCAGACTGGCGAGCATGCGCTGCGGATCCTGATTCAGCAGTGCCAGCATTCCCTCGTAGTAAGCCCGATCCGCCCGATCACGAGCATTGTCGAGCAGCCAGCGGTACTGCTCCTGAGCCTTCTGCAACTGGCCATTCGCGAAATACACGTCCGCCAGCGCCGCGCGGGCCTGCGGGCCTGCCGGATCCAGGCGGACCGCGCGCTGCACGTGTCGCATTGCCTTGGCTCCGGCGCCGCGTTCCTGATAGGCGCGGGCCAGGGCCAGTTCCACATCGGCGGAGCTCTTGCGGAGCGCTCGCGCCTTCTCGAGTGCAGTCAGTGCCTCTTCCGGTTGCCCCTGTTCCTGAAGAGCTTCGCCCAGCGCCAGCCAATGCCCGAAGTACTGCGGACGAAGCTGCGCCGCCAGACGAAAGCTCTCCGCCGCATCCGACCAGCGCGAGCGCTCGCCCAGTACCACGCCGAGCTGGTGTAGTGCCTTGGCCTTGAGCCTGCCACTGGAGACCTTTATAGCGCGCCGGAACAGGTTCTCCGCTTCCTCGAGCCGCCCGGCGCGTCGTGCCAGCACGGCCATGTTGTAGGCGGCCTTCTGATGACTGGGCGCCCGGGCGAGCACCTCGCCATACAGTCGTTCGGCCTCGCCGTTGTTTCCGAGATCGGACTGCGTGCGCCCGCGCAGGAACAGAGCGTCGACCTGCGCCGGATTGCGCTCGAGCGTGCGGGTGAGCAGTCGATCCGCGAGCGGCATGAGCTGGAAGTCGCGGGCGAGCTTCGCAAGGTCCAGAAGCGTCGCGGCGGAGGCCTGCGAATCCTGCAACTGCTTCTGCGCTTCGGCCTGCAGATCCGTGGCGGAGCCAAAGCGCTTGAGCGGGGGTCCAGCCGTCTCGTCGGCTTCGTCCTCCTGCGCGTCGGCGGCAGTGATGACCACGTTCACCGGTTGCGCGGAGCGCGTCGCAGCCCAATGCTCGCCGACAACGAGTGCGGCGACTTGCGCCGCGCCGAAGATCGACCACAACAATCCGTTGTGGTACCAGCGGGAGTACTTCATGTCGCCGGCGCCGCCAGCACGCCTTCGAGCTGTGGGAGGAGACCGCCCTGTAACGCGTTTTGAATCTCGATGCCGGGACGCGCATTGATCTCCAGCACCATCGGGCCGTGCTTGCGGTCCAGACAGATATCCACTCCCGCGTACCCGAGTGGCACGGCTCTCTGGGCCGCACGCGCGACGTCGAGCACGCTCGCCCACCGGGGCACAACGGCGCCGGTCAGACGTGCGCCGGTATCCGGATGGGTTTCGAGGATGCGTCCGAAATGGATCCCCGTCAGGAGCCGACCACTGTCCAATTCAATCCCAAAACCGGCACCGCCCTGATGGAGATTGGCCTTGCCGCCCGAGGCGTGCGTCGGAACGCGCAGCATGGCGGCGACCGGCTCACCTCGTGCGAGCAGCACGCGGATATCTGCGATGCCCCGTTCGTAGAGACTGCGCGAAAACCCGTCCGGCTCGATCAGGCACTCGAACAGAGCGCAGTCGGGCTCATCGCTATCGCCAAACAGGCCTTGAGTGATGTCGCGCACATGAGCCCGCAGTTGCTCACGGCTGAACGCCTCGCCGGAGATCAGACGGTAGCTGTCGCCTTCAGACGCCCTGAGCAGCAGGATGCCGTTACCGCCCGAGCCCTGCGCCGGCTTGAGCGCGAAACCGTCGGCAGCGCGCAGCACCGCTTCGTGCCCGTGCAGTTCCAGTTCGGACTCGAGAACCGCGAGCATCCTTGGCGTAAGGACGCCGGCTCCTTCCAGGCACCGCTTCGTGGCGACTTTGTCGTTGGCCGTGAGGATCCATTGCGGCTCGTTGAGACGCGCGATCAAATCGATGTTGCGTGCATTGATGCCCAGGACACCCGCTCCGTCCTTCCCCGCTGCCCGGAACAGGCGAGCGAAGCGGCCGTACTCGAAAGCACGGATGCCCGTCCAGGAACCGATCGCAAGCTGCACACCCATCACGATCAGCAGCGCTTCCGGGAAGTTGAACATCAGTCCCTGCAAGAGCGCTGATCTGAACGCCAGGTAGCACAGGATGGTCACGAGCAGCGTCCAGAAGATACTTTTGATGGCGTCGGCGAAGCTGCGGTGCTCGACCATTTGCTGGAGACGCTCGGCCGCGAAACTCAGAATGACCACGGGAAACAGGGCCATGAACGCAACCCGGTGTGATACGAGGTCCGCGAGCACGACGCCGCTGACGACGATGAGACCCGTGATCAGAGTCATTACCGCGGCCACGCGCGGAATCATCAGGACGCGCATGCCGCGCAGCAGGCGGTGAGTCGCGGCTCCCAATACCATCAGTCCCAGGAAGCCAGCGAGCCCGATGACGAGGCCGGTGTAACGGCAACCCGCCGCCACCAGCATCGGCAGAAATACGCCGAACGTGCGCATGCCCACTATGTTGCGGCAGAAGGTCACCACGAGAGCGGCCACGGGAAAAAGCAGGAACAGCATGGAGAACTCGTGATTCAAGCCGAGTCCTTGAAGAATCAGCGCCACCCGGTTCTCGCGGCCGAGCTCCGCTGCATCGCCGGCAGCACCCGGCTGCACCGAAAGAAGCCGGCGCACGCGGAACGCGTAGTCAAAGTTGATGTCGCGCGTGTGTGAGAAGAGAAACTCGTCACCCCGGTACAACCGCAGATAGGTCGCTGGAATCTCCGCGAAGTGATTGTTGAGCGGGCAGAACGGCACCCAACGCTCACCGATCCATACTTCGACCCACTGATGGGAGGTGCGCTTGGCGCCCGGTGTGAGAATGACACCACCGACCAGGCGCGCAGGGATGCCGTTCAAGCGCGCGAGCGCAACGAACAGTCTGCTCTTGCCGTTGCAGCTCGCTTCACCCAGGCGCAGCGCGGTCAGCGCGTCGGTGAAGCCTTTGAACGGCGCCGGCTCGAGCTCCGAATACGTGTAGTGATGGATCGCGCGCAGAATCGCGAGCAGGTCGCCGCTTTCGCGTGGCTTGATGCGGCCCCAGAGCGCCTGGATCTGCGCATGGCGGAAGGGGATGGCCTTCGTCTCGGCGAGGTAGGGCGCAAGCGCATCGTCGGTGCTGGGCGTCGGCTTCAAGCCTGCGGGAATCTCGTAGCGCACGCCCTGTGCGCTGATCAGTGCGGAGTAGCTGATCGTTCGCGGGCCCTCGATATCCGGCCCTTTCCATCCTGCCTTGCGGCCGGCATCGTCGGCCTGCTCACCGTAGAGCAACGTGCCGGATTCGATGTGCTCTTCGAGAACACGCTGGCGCTCGTCATTCCCCGGCAAATACGTGAACACACCGACGTCGCCGCCGAATCCCTCGAACGACATGTCGAGGCGGTACTCGTGCACCGTAGAGGGAAGCAGGTCATCGAGCTCGGGCTGCAGGTGATACAGGTGCACAGCCAGAAGAACGATGCCCGCCCCGATCGCGAGCGAGGGCAGGGCGAGCAGTCGGCGAAAGCGACCCATATGGTTGTGCGTTCGAATCGTAGTGTGCGGAAGGGACGCTGCTGTGTGGGTGACCGGTTGCGGTCACTCTTCCAGCTGCGCCTCCTCGACCACGACGACTCCGCCCAGATCAGATCCCCGCACTTCGACCAGCCGGCCCGCGGCTCGCGCGAAGAACTCCGCTGCGCTGATCG
Source organism: uncultured Gammaproteobacteria bacterium (assembly GCA_963837755.1). Taxonomy (GTDB): domain Bacteria; phylum Pseudomonadota; class Gammaproteobacteria; order Steroidobacterales; family Steroidobacteraceae; genus JADGHX01. Next base: position 1,848,833 of record CAWIOP010000001.1, read on the forward strand.
GGGTCTCGTTCTCGTCCTCGAAGGCGGTGCTCGCGCCGGTGCGCGCTGTGACGCCGAGAATGATCAGATCCGGCTCCGTCACGGACGCGGTACCGCGCAACTCGACCCCGGGTTCCGGATCGTGCCTCTCGAGCAGGGCGGCAATCATGCTGCCGGACTGCGCGTCGGAAGCCCCGCGCACCTCCACGAGATCGCCCGCACGCAAATCCCCGAGATTGAACGGTGAGAGATCCGCGCCCGATTTGTCCTCGAGGCGCGTCGTGTCGGTAGCGCTGATCGTGATCCCGAGCACGGTGAAGGTATTCGACTGCGAGCTCACCGTCTCAACCGGCGCACGGACGCGCAGTTCTGCGCCGGCACTGCACTCGATCTCGTCGGCAAGGACGGCGCCTGCCGCCAGAGCACCCTCGACCTCCACCTTCGCGTTGAGGGGAGGATTGAACGTGGCGCCGCAGCTCTCATAGCGCGTGTTGGCAGAAGTGGTGGCACGTTGACCGGAAATATCGAAATCGGTGGCCGAAACGAAACGTGTGATCAGTCCCTCGAGCTCGACGCTGTCCCCGTCCTTGCCGGCAATGCGCGCGTCCTTGAGCTCAACACGTGAGGCGAGCAGTACGCCGTTGCCGAGGCCGGACCCTTTGGCTTCGACGGTCTGCTGTGCCGCGGGTTGACCCCCCGGGAAGCCCAGCAGTTGCGCTTGTGAATAGTCCACGGTCAATGTTCCGATCTGAAAGCGGGGCAGATTCGCGTCGAGCGACTGCACGTTGCCGGTGACTTCCAGCTCACCTCCCGGCTGTTTGCACTCGATACGGGTCGCCTCGATATCGCCGAAGCTGTCACGGAAGCCCGATACCTCGACTACGTTTCCCGGCTGCAGGCCGGCGAGCGTGCAAGCGGGAGTGCCGTCGCCGAACGAGGTGGTGCCGCTGACGTGCACCGTCTGGCCAAGGACAATGAGCACATCGTTGGCGACATCCACGGACTGCACTGGCCCTTCGACATCGTCATCGAACGTGACACTCACGGCAGTTCCAGTCGTGCCGTTTGCGTCGATACGGCCGACGATCGAGACGACATCGCCGACGGCGAGATCTGCCTGTGTGCCGGGCCGACCGTCAACGGTGATGGTCGCGCCGCTCGTCGAATACTCGACGCCATTGACGAAGATGCTGCCGAATCCCGTGACCGTTCCTTTGGCAATTCCACCGCCGTCGATGCCGCCGAGCGGGGCGCCGCCGGCGCCACCTGCACAGCCGGCCAACGGCAATGTGACCAGCGCGCACAAGCACATCGCGCCGCGCATGCATTTGCTCATTTCTTCACCGTAGAAAAGTTGTCGTCCTGGATGTGATAGATGCCGACACCAAGGCGCACCGTGCGCCGTTCGCTGTCGGCGTGGCTCGCGGCCGAATGTGCCGTGAGCCACGCATCGACGTGCTCGAGAAACGCCTGACCTTCGCGTTCGAGAAACTCGCGAAATTCCGGGATAGCGTGCGCGTGGACCAGCGCGTTGGTCGCGCGCCGTTCGAAGCGCAACGGTGCATCCGGCGGACAGATCAGGTCATGCACGACAGTGTTGCCGATGTCCTGCAGGACGCCGCCTGCCCGCAAGGTTTTTTCGGGATCGAGCTGGCGCGGGATATACGCTCGCTTCAGCGCGCGCAGCAGACCATCGTTGGACTGCTCCACCGCGCCCACTGCGCGAAGCTCCTTCAGGAGTGCACTCATCGGCACATCGCCCCCGTACCGTCGCCAGATCTCCTCGAACGAACGTGCCGAGCCTTGAACGGCGAGCGCTCGGGGGCCGCTCGATGCATCGTGGAATTCCGAGTCCTGGTGCCACCCGGCGAGGATTCGTGTCGCGGCGTTGAGGTAGGTCGGCGAAGGCGCCTCGCCGGATGAGATGAGCTCGCGGCGCCGGCTCACCTCATGGCGGCTGATGCCCGTCAGAATCGAAACACGGGACGCATTCGTCGGACGCCCGCGAATCCCGAACTCCTTCGTTGCGACTTCGACGAAGGCGGTCTTCGACACTTCCGCAAACTCCTTCCAGGTAACTCCACACCGCAAAAGGAGCCGAGCCAGCGGTTGCAGCAGTCGCCTGCAGGCAGCGAGAGCGGGACGTTTGGGCTCGTGATCCATCTATGGTTGGTTTAGTACCAAATACGGTAGAGGCCCCGCCACGAGCGGCGCACGGAACTGCGCCGTATGTCTCACGGAGGGGCGAAAAAAGGCTGCGTCAGTCAGTGATTGGCGACGCGAACGGGAATATGTCGCCTCGGCGGCGCGAAGTTGGGTCCGGACGCGGGGGCTAGCGGCGCTTCACGATCCTTCTTCACGCACTCGGGGACGATTGTTCTTCCGGCGGGCGGCGATGACGGAAGGCTCGAAAGAGCAGCACATCGTAGGAGATTTTCATTCCGGCGCCCACGAACAGCGGTGTCCTCACGCGTTGGGGCTGGCGGTGCCCCTGGTTGTCGCGATCTCCACAACGCTCGGGGCACAAAGCGGGCTGCCCAACTCCGGCTTCGCCGCTCAGAAAGACCCTCGAACCCTCCTGAGGAGTTTGGCGCACTCGAGAATGATCAGCGGCACGCAGCCGAGGGCCAGCGAGAGAATGCACTCATGGAGGCTGAGCGGGCCAATCTGAAAGAGCTGCTGTGTCGCCGGGATGTGGTGAATGCCGAGCTGCACCAGCATGGACACCACAACAATCCCAAGCAACCTCAGGTTGGTGAATACGCCGACCTCCCAGAACGGTCGGTCAACGTCGCGCGCGGCGAACGCGCGCAGCAGTTCACCAAAGACGAGCACGGAGAAAGCAAGGTTGCGCGCGGTCTCGAGGCCGCGTGCATCGAGCGCCCAGACGAACACCGCGAGCACGACTACCGTCTGCATGAGACCGGTCAAGGCCACTGCGGACCACTCCCTGTGGCCAAGAATCGGCTCTGCGGGGGGGCGCGGCGGACGCTGCATCACCTCGGGCCCCGTCGGTTCGGTGACGAGCGCCAGGGCAGGCAAGCCGTCGGTGACGAGATTGATCCAGAGCAGGTGCAGCGGCAGCAGTGGGAGCGGCAGCCCGATGATGGCCGCCACGAACATCACGCTGAGTTCGGCGGCATTGCCCGAAAGCAGATAAACGAGTGTCTTGCGGATATTGTCGAATATGCCGCGACCTGCTTCGACCGCCGCCACGATGCTGGCGAAGTTGTCGTCGGTCAGGACGATGTCGGCGGCTTCGCGGGTCACTTCGGTACCTGTCCGACCCATCGCGATGCCGATGTGCGCTTCGCGCAGCGCCGGCGCGTCGTTCACGCCATCCCCCGTCATCGCGACGATGGCGCCTTCCGATTTCCAGCGCCGCACGATCCGAAGCTTGTCTTCAGGTGATGCGCGGGCATGCACGCGGTCCTCGGGTGACTCCCCACTCGCGAGCAGGCCCAACTCCCGTGCGATGGCTTTGGCCGTAACCGGATGATCTCCAGTGATCATGACCGTGCGGATGCCTGCGGCGCGAGCCTGCGCAATCGCATCGATGACCTCGGTGCGGGGCGGATCAGCGATTCCGATCAGCCCGAGGACTTCGAGCTCGTCCTCCGTAGCGCGCGGCCCGAGGGCCACGGCCAGCACGCGCAGACCGCGTGCCGCCATTTCGTTGTGAGCCTCAGTCAGGCCGGGCGGCACGGTTCGCGCACGATCGAGAACGGTTTCGACCGCGCCCTTCACATAGAGCATCCTGTCCGCGCGCAGAATCGACATGCGCTTGCGATCCGAGTCGAATGGATTGACCTCGACCCGAGGGCGCGCCGACTCGATAGCCGGCCGGTGAATCCCGCGTTCGGCGGCAGCCATCAGGATGGCGAGCTCTGTCGGATCTCCCACACCCGAACGCCCGTCCGCGGCAAGCTCGGCATCGGTACAGGCGGCGGCCGTATCGAGCAGCTCGCGGTGATCCGGCCCCCAGAGCTCCCGTACGACCATCACTCCCGTCGTCAGTGTGCCGGTCTTGTCAGTGCAGATGACCGTTGCGGAGCCGAGCGTCTCCACGGCGAGCAACCGGCGCACCAGCGCGTGCCTGGATGCCATGCGCTGCACCCCGACCGCGAGCGCGATGGTCACGACGGCGGGCAGCCCTTCGGGAACTGCGGCTACCGCAAGCGAAACCGCAGACAGAAAGACCTCGACGAGAGGAACATTGCGCACGGCGCCCAGCAGAGCGACGACCGCCACGATACCCAGACAGATGAAGAGCAATATGCGGCTTACCGCGGCAAGCCGCCGTTGCAGAGGCGTGGCTTCATCCTCGACGTTTGCCAACAGGTGAGCAATGTGGCCGAGCTCGGTCTGCATGCCCGTTGCGGTGACTTCCGCGATAGCGGACCCTGTTGCCACGGCCGTGCCCATAAAAACAGAGTCGTGCCGCTCAGCCGGCGGCGCATCACCCGGCGCCGCGGTGGTGGACTTCTGTGCGGGTGCGCTCTCACCGGTCAGAGCGGCTTCGACCGTGCTCAGCGCATGCGCCTCGAGCAGGCGAGCGTCTGCCGCCACCACGTCTCCGGCTTCGAGCAGCAGGAAATCTCCGGGCACGACCTGGGCCGCCGCGATCATCTCACTCTTGCCGTCGCGCAGGACGCGCGCGCGGGGCGCGGTGAGTGCTCGCAACGCCAGCACGGCGCGCTCTGCGCGATGCTCTTGCACAAAGCCGACAACCCCATTGATCAGCACGATGGCGCCGATCGCGATTGCATCGGCGAGCTCGCCGAGCCAGGCCGATACTGCGCAGGCGGCGATCAGCAGCAGCACGAGCGGGCTGGCGAACTGGTCGCGCAGAAGCTTCCACGGTGATGCGGGCCGCTCGCGCGCGATCTCGTTCGGGCCGACACGGTCCAGCCGGGCAGCGGCTTCGGCGGAAGTCAATCCATGGACGTGGCCTGCGTCAAATCCGGCAGGGGTAGCCGCATTTGGACAGTCCGTCGCGTTCACTGCATGTGCTCAACTATGGCTCGGCCGTGCTGGCGGGTAGCCGCAGTTCGGCCCGGACCTGATGTCGACGCCAGATCGTGTACACAGCCGGCAGGACCAGAAGGGTCAGGAACATGCAAGACCATAGACCGCCCACTACCGGCGCGGCTGTTCGCGCGGAGAGATCCGCACCCACTCCGGACTCGAACAGTAGCGGCATGAGTCCGAGCACGGTGGTGGCGACGGTCATGAGCATCGGACGCAGGCACTTTGCGGCGCCTTGCAGTACGGCGCCGTCGACATCTTTCAGTGATCGCAGGCGTCCCTGCGTACGCCACTCATTGAAGGCCTGGTCGAGGTACACCACGACTACGATGCCCGTCTGGGCCGCCACGCCGCCGACGGCGATGAGCCCCACCCAGACTGCGGTCGAGAGGTTGTAGTCGAGCAGCGCCAGCAACCAGACCGCGCCCGCAATGGCGAACGGCAGGCTGAGGAGAACCAGCCCGGTCTGCGCCCAGCCACGCAGGGAGAGGTAGAGAAGCGCAACAATCAGCACGAGCGTGAATGGCAGCACGATACGCATGCGTGCCTGCATGTCCCTCATGAATTCGTACTGTCCGGTCCATTGCAGACGCAAACCGGGCGGCAGCTGCAGCTGCTGCTCGACAAGCTCCTTCGCATCGATCACCCATCCGCCGAGGTCGCGCTGTGAGGCATCGATATCGGCGAAGACGTAGCCGACCAGCACGCCGTCTTCGTCTTTGATCATGGGTGGACCCGTCACGACACGCACATCCGCGAGCGTGCCGAGCGGCACGGCACTGCCGCTTTGCTGCGCGCGATCCCAGGCATCGGCAGTGGGCAAGTCGTTCCCGGCGCCCGACATGACGCTGCCACCACCGGTCGGTGCCGTCGCCGCGCCGCCCATCCCGCCCATTCCACCGCGCCCGCTGGAGCGGACTGCCGGTTCTGCCATCCCGGCGCTGCCGCGCCCGGCGCCCTCACCGCCACCCATTACAAGGGCCTGTGGCGCGGGAATCGGCACGAGAAGCGCGCGCAGAGACTCAGGATCTGCACGGAAGTCGGCGGCGTATCGCACGTTGACCGAATACCGGGCCCGACCCGCGATGACCGTCGAGACCGGCATGCCGCCAATGGCCGCCTCCACGATGTCCTGCACATCGCGGACTGTGAGGCCGAAACGCGCGATGGCCTCGCGATCCGGCACGATGTCGATGTACTCGCGTCCGGTCTGTCGCTCGGCAAAGGTGCTGCGCGTACCGCGCACCCCGCGCAGCAGCCCCTCGAGTTCCAGGCTCACCCGCTCGATGCCTTCGAGGTCCGGCCCGAATACCTTGACGCCCACTGGCGTACGCACGCCGGTCGTCAGCATGTCGATGCGGGTGCGAATGGGCGGGGAGATCGCCATCTGGTAGCCGGGCATGCGAAGAGCGGCATCCAGGTCGCGCGACAATTCGGCGATCGTGCGCTTGTGCTCAGCCGGCCACACCATTCCGAGTACGCCAGCCAGCCAGCCCGGCGCCCAGCTGCTGTACCAGCGCGCCACCGGACGCCGCGGCCAGCGGTCGCGAGGATGCAGGGTGACGACAGTTTCGTTCATGTCGAGCTGCGCCGGATCCGTTGCGGTTTCGGCGCGGCCGGCTTTGCCATGAACGGAGGCGACCTCAGGGAAGCTCATGATCACCCGATCCTGCGCGGTGAGCGCGCGGCGCGCTTCCTCGATCGAAATGCCGGGGAAGGTCGTCGGCATGACGAGGAGGGATCCTTCATCGAGCGGTGGCATGAACTCCGATCCCAGTCGCAGGAAGACCGGAATTGTCCCGAGCATGATCACGGCGGCAATCGCCGTGACGAGCACGCGCTGGCGCACGATGAGCGCCACGATCGGTCGATAGAGGCGGCCAAGAAAGCGCGTGACCGGATTCTCTTCCGGCGATCGAAAGCGTCCACGCAGCAGCAGAATCATGAGCGGCGGCGCCAGCGTGATCGACAGGAGCGCCGCGGCAAACATCGCGAGGGTTTTGGTGTAGGCGAGCGGCTCGAACAGTCGCCCCGCCTGGCCGGCCAGCGTGAAGATGGGCAGGAAGCTGACCGTGATCAGCAGCAGCGAGAAGAAGATCGGCCGCCCGACCTCTTTGCAGGACTCGATGATGATGCGTCGACGATCCGCCTCGGAGGGTGCTCCCGCCAGCCTGGTATGAGCATTCTCGATGAGCACGATGGCGGCGTCCGAGAGCTCGCCCACCGCGATCGCGATGCCGCCAAGAGACATGATGTTCGAGGTGAGGCCAAGATAGCGGATGCCGATGAACGACAGCAGCACGGAGAGCGGCAGAATGATTACCGCGACCAGCGCCGATCGCGCGTGCATCAGGAAGACGAGGCAGATGACGGCGATGATGATGCCTTCTTCGATCAGCGTCAGGCGCAGCGTCGCAACCGATCCGCGGATGAGCTCGGAACGATCGTAGGTGGGCACCAGCCGTACACCCTCCGGCAGAGTCAGGTCGCCGATCTCCTGCTTCAGCGACTCGATGACATCGAGCGCGTTGGCGCCGATGCGCATGACGACGATGCCGCCGACAGCCTCGCCGCGGCCGTTCCAGTCCGCTGCGCCTCGTCGGATGTCGGGACCGAACTGCACGGTCGCCACATCCCGTAGGCGCACCGGCGCGCCTCCCGCGCCGATTGTCACGACACTGAGCTCCAGGTCCTCGAGTCCGCTGACGTACCCACGTCCCCGCAGCACGAACTCGCGCCCGGCCATCTCGAGCACGCGTGCGCCGACTTCGGCATTCGCATCGCGCACCGAGCGGGTGACATCGGCAGGCGTAACGCCAAAGGTGGTGAGTTTTGCCGGATCGAGCAGCACCTGATACTGGCGCTCGAAACCGCCGAGGCTTGCGACTTCGGCAACGCCCTGGACACCCTGCAGGGCAGGGCGCACGGTGAAGTCCTGCAGGCTCCGCAGCTCCGCGAGGTTCAGCCGCCCGGTCGTGTCTTCGAGCACGTATTGATAAATCCAGCCGACGCCACTCGCATCGGGTCCGAGCGTGGGTACGACGCCGGTTGGCAGCTGCTGTTGCACGCGCCCCATCTGCTCGAGCACGCGAGTGCGCGCCCAATAGATGTCGGTCCCGTCTTCGAAGATGGCATAGATGAAGCTCATCCCGAACATCGAATAGCCGCGCACGGTGCGTACGCCCGGGGTACTCTGCAATGCACGCACGAGGGGATACGTGATCTGGTCCTCGACGAGATCGGGGCTGCGCCCCATCCATTCGCTGAACACGATGACCTGCGGATCGGAGAGATCCGGGATCGCATCAAGCGGGGTCTTGCGGATGGAGTCGACGGCCCAGAGGGCCAATATGAGTACGCTACCGAAGACGATCCAGCGGTGCTGCGCCGACCATTCGATGATGCGCTCGACCATGGTCAGGGCCGGTGGCCGGAATGCTCCGCTGGCGGAGCCGTCTCGTCTTTGACATCCGCGCCGTCGTCCGCAGGTTTTTCACCGTGACCGAAATGTCCGCCAGCGCCCGATGCGCGCAACCGGCTTTCGGAGTCGATCAGGAACACGCCGGCGGTGACTACCTGCTCGCCGGGTGAGAGGCCCTCGATTACTTCGAGGCGATCGGCGAGCCGTGTGCCGAGCCGCACGGTGCGTGGCTCGAGCACTCCTTCGGCTGTACGCACGAACACATGCTGGGTGTTGCCCGTATCAACCACCGCGTCGCGCGCGATGGTGAGTGCTTCGCGCGCGGCTGCGCCGAACGAAGCCGTTCCATACAGACCGGGACGTAGCGTGGCATCGGAGTTCTGGACGACGAAGCGCACGCGGACGGTGCGCGTGCGCTCGCTCAGCGTCGGATAGACGAAATCGATCTTTGCGGGGAAGGGTGGGCGGCCAGATGACGGAAACGTCAACATCGCTGTGCCGCCGACCTTCAATTGCGTGGATTCAGATTCAGGCACCTCCGCCAGCACCCAGACTCGCGAGAGATCGGCGATGGTCACGAGCTCCGTGGACGGATCCACGGCCGTCCCGACGGTGACGCCACGTCGCAAGACCACGCCGCTGCGGGGAGCGACAACGGTCACGAGGCGGCGCGCCGATCCGGTGCGCTCGAGCGCCGCGATGTCAGAGACGCTCATTCCCAACACCGTCAAACGCGTGCGGCCGGCCTCCAGCACCGCGCTGCCTGGCGCGCCGCGACTTTGGCGCAAGGCGGCCAGATACTCATTCTGCGAAGCGAAGAGTTCCTGCGAGAACACTTCGGCGAGCGGTTGTCCCGCGCGCACGGACTGTCCCGTCGTATTGACATGAAGCTGCTCGACCCAGCCAGACACCCGCGTGTGCACGTGTGAGATGCGGCTCTCATCGGTCGTGACGATCGCCGTATGCCGAGCGGCGCTCGTGACCCGCTCCAGACGCGCGGATTCGAACTGCACGCCAAAGCGCTCGAATTGCCCGGAGCCAATGGAAACCGGCACGCGGGTTGCGCTGACGGGCGCTTTGGAGGCTGATCGCGTGGGCTCCGATTTCCCGGACGACGCCGCCTGCGGCGTGTGGTGCCGTGTGAAGGGCCAACCGTGGCGCGCGTCCTGGACGACCAGGAATCCAACGATCAGGACGACGACACCCACACCCCACATCCATGGGGGCAGCTGCGAGGCTCTTGAGCGAAGAGTCATGGCGCACCCGGCCGAGATGTGTTTTCGCCGGCGGCCCTTTCGAGGCGAGCCCATGCCGTACTCGCGGTAGTCTCCGCCATGACGAGCTCGCTGCGTGCCTCCCACAGGGCGCGTGAGGCCTCGACGACTGACACGAGTGTGCTCTGCCCGGCACCATAAGCGGCCAACGCCGCATCTACGGCCATTTGCGCGCGAGGGATGATTTCAGTCTCCAGAGACCTGCGTGTTTCGCGCGTGGACTCCACTTCAGCGCGCGCGGAGGCAATCTCGCCTTCAATCATGCGTTGCATGGCCAGGAGGTCCGCGTTCGCCATGCGTTCCATTGCGCGTGCTTCAGAAACTCCGGCACGCAAAGAGCCGCGCCAGAGCGGCACACTCACGCCGATCATGAGCATCGCGCCGGGTCCTTCTGCCATGGTCGAAGCCCGCCCGGCGCGCACGGTCGCCATCGGGCGATACATCGAGCGCATCACATCGATTTCGGCGGCCGAGCGCTCGACCTCCGCCGCGCCGGCCCGAAGTTCCGGGCGCATGCGGGTGGCGGACTCCTGCAGCCTTTCAACAGGCGGCAGCGCCTGGTCGGTCGCGCTGAGCTCGAGCTCACCGATGGGGGTACCGGTCGCACGTCCCATGCTCGCGTTGAGCATGGCTTCGGCGGCCCTCGTCTGTGCCGCGAGAGAGCGCTGTGCCGCTTCGATCCGTGCGGTCTCAACTTCCGCCCGCAGCACGTCCGCCTGGACTCCCGTGCCGCCGGCATACCGCGCGGCCGCGGCGGCGACGAGCTCTCGACCGAGCTGAAGTTGTTGTTCGAGCACAGTCGCCATGCGGCGGCGCTCGCGTAACATGAAGAAAGCCTGCTGCACATCGAGGACGACATCGAGCAGGATCGTTTCTGAGAGGGCTGTGGCTCGCGCCGCATCGGCATGTGCTACGCGACGACGCTGAGCGCGCACGCCCGAGAGTGGAAAACGCTGTTCGACGGCGATGCTCCAGTCGTACCGTCGTCCACCTTCCTCATCCATCATCCTGAACGGATAGTGGTCGACGGAGGGCGAGATCATCGGATCTTCGAGCGCGCCGACAATGGCGGGACGTTCGGCGAGCGCCTCTGCGCGAGCGCGGGCGGCGGCTATCTCTCCTCTGTTCGCACGAGCCTCGCGGATGACGTCGGAAAGCTCGAGCGGTCGTCCGGACGCGATGGGGGCGTCCTGCGCACGCGCAATCATTACGACTGCGCACGCCATGGCCGCGCCTGCAATCATCCGATAAGAACATGCGCCAAGCATCGTGAAGGATCTGTGAGTAGCGCGAGTGGGGCCATGCGTACGTTATGGCGCCGTCGAAGTGCCCGCGTGCTCCGGAGAGCTCTGGATGCAGCTCTCCCGGGACGTGGGAAGGAAGCGGGGCGGGGCCACTCGCCCAAACCGTGCCGGTTACTTGGCCAGCTCGGCGGCGACTCCCTCCGCTTCCTTCGCAGCATCCTCGTAGAACTTCGCGAGCTTGTCGCAATGCTTGGCGACAGTCTCGTAGTTGGCACCACCCTTCGCCGGGGTACGGCCCCTGTACAGCTGGGCCAGCTTGCGGTGCGAGTCGGCCTTTTCGCGCAGCTGCGTTGCTTCGCTCTTGTACTCGGTGGCAACTTCCTTATCGGGCCGGTGATCCATTTCCGACTTGTGCATGTGCATGGGAGGCTTGCTCTCCTGCGCAAGAGTCAGCGGCCCAACAGCAAACAATGTCACTGCGCTCAGGCAAGCGAGTGCGCCTAATCGACGATTCATGTGCCTTCTCCCTAGCTTAAGAGGAATTGATCGAGCGTTCAGCTTGAGCTTGGTTAGCGTAGTAGCCGGGAACCCACTCGTCACTGCGGGATAGCCCGCAGTGCCTGAGGAACACTCCCTAAGCGTCGATGGTCCGAAATGGTGCGGTCTTCGGCGGGCATTCACCGCGTGAGACGTCGCTGCAGCTAGTGCCGCGCTCCCTCGGCGGATGCGAGCAGCCATCCGGAAACCGGCAGGGCGAATAAGAGAGCGTAGAACGCAACGTGAACGGCCCGCGCAAAGGTGCGGGGCTCATCCGCCTCGACGTCGCCGCCCAGCCCGGTCCAGAGCACGATGATCAAGGCGACCGTGATCCAGTGAAAAGCCTGGCCGCAGGATCTCGCGCGCGCACGAGATCCTGCGGCAGGTCTTTAAACACGCGGACGCTAGAACCTGTAGTTCATTCCGAGCACGAAGCGCCGCCCGATCAAGTCGTGTATGGAGTTATTGAACTCCGTAGTGCCCGCACGGCCGATAATGCCCGGCGCGAGCACCGGAGCCCGGTCGAGCAGGTTGGTGACGTTCAGGTAGACGTTCAGGTTGTCGTCATGCCCGGTCGAGTAGCCGAGGTTGAGGTCCATGTAGAACGTGGAAGCGACCGTGTTGTCCTCGATCGAGTTCGGAATGTTCGTGGCGCTCTCCACGCGCAGCCGGTCGAGCACTCCGCCGTCCATCCAGCGCCCCTGCAGGAACACCGAGGCCGGGCCGTTGCGGTAGCTCATGTTGGTGGTGAACTTGTATTTCGGTAGAGCGCCCGCGCCCGCCACGCCCGCGCCGACCTGCCCGGCCCGCTCGTCGCGCGCGCCGCCTTCGTTCTGGATGGAGTTTTCGTCCAGGTAGGTGCCGAAGAAGCGCCACGTGACGGACTCGGGCCCGCCGCCCAGCAACTCCAGTGAACGCCGGTAGCTCATTTCCAGATCGATGCCGCTGATGCGCTGGTTGGCGAGGTTGATGAACAGGTTGTCCACGCGCTCGATCACGCCGTTCGGCGCATCGTCACGCCGATGAACGTACTGGCACAGGCTCTGGTCGCCGTTGAAGCAGGCCGTGACGACATTCTGCGAGGTGAGCTGCCCGATGGCATCGGCGATATCGATGCTGTACCAGTCGACCGAAGTCGAGAAACCTTCGAGGAACGAAGGCTGATACACGATGCCGGCGGTGATCGTGTCCGCTTCTTCCGGCGCGACATTCTCGTTGCCGCCGGAGAACGACGCCGTGGTCACGGTGACATTGCCGTTTGCAGGGTCCTGCACGTTCACGCCGCCGCGCGTCTGGTCGAAGCGTTCCTGCAGGGTCGCCGCGCGCACGTCGCGCGATTCGGTGGCACGCAGTCGCACCTGCTCGTTGATCGCCCAGCTCGCGCCGAATTTCCACGCCCAGATCGAGCCGCTACCCGAGTAGTACGCCCAGCGGCCGGCGGTCGAGAGCTCCACGCTATCGGCCCACGCTTTGTCCTTCACCAGGGGGATGTGGAATTCCGCGAAGGCTTCCTTCACGTTGTAGCCACCGGCGATCGTGCGCAGGCTGCTGAACAGCACGGAGCTGGAGTTCGCGTCACCCTTGAAGCCCGTGGGCACGAATCGCAGGCCCGGTATGCCGCTGTAACCCGGCACGCCGCCGCTCTCACCTTGAGGCACCACGCCACGCAGTGTGTCCGGCAGGATGCCGAGGCTGCTCAACAGCGTGCCATCCGGCAGGGCGGGGAACTCGTCGCTCGGGTCGAGCGTGCGCTGGTCGAGGCTGTCCTTGCGATAAGACACACCGAACGCACCTGCGAGCGCACCCGCACCCCAGCCTTCCCACAGATCGCCGTTCAAGACGAGCTCCGCAACCTGCTGGTCGGTGTACTGGCGTGCGGTCTTGCCATCGTCGCGAATCCAGTCGACGGCTTGCGGCGTGAGGCTGCCGAGACCGCCGAACAGGTTCACTGGCACACAGCCTTTGAAGATGCCCGTTGGGTCGAACTGCGGCAGGCTCACGCGGCACACGATGTTGCCGTTCGCGTCGCGCACGGCATCGAGCGCGATCGGCAGGCGATCCACGCGGATGCCGTTCTGGGTGATGAAGTCCTGCCGGTTCTCGCCGTACTGGTAATAGCCGTCGAGCCGCCAGCCCTTCAGGAAGCCGTCGCCGAACTCCGTCTTGAAGCCGAGCGTCGCGGAGTCCATGCGGTTGTCGGTGATCTGGCGCGAGTCGCCGAGTGGCGTGTCGGGGCTGTCGAGCCCGAACAGGCCGAAGCCGAAATACTGGCGATTCGCGGGCAGCACGGTCTGCATCGTCTGCACGAGGCTCGCGGGCAGATAAGGATTGTCCGCGTAGATGCGCGCCTGCCAGACGCTCAGCAGCGAGATGCTTTCGCGTCGATCGCTGTTGCGCGTGGTGCCGTGAAGGCCTTGCAGGAAGACGCTCGTGCTGTCCGTGAGATCGTAGTCGATGTGGACAAACGCATTCGAGCGGCGATAGCCGGGGGCCACTTCGGTGTCTGCATCCACGCCGTAATCCTGCGAGCTCGCGGCGTAACACTGGCAGCCGGCGTTGAGGCTGCCGACGCCGGTGTAGGCGAGCGGGCTCACGCTGCCGTTGGGCATGAACTGCAGGCGGTTCAGTTGCGGGAAGGTCGGCTCGACGATGATGCCGCCGTTGGTGAAGTTGGTCGGCGCGACGTAGGGCCGGATGATCTCGCGCGGCCCCGCCGGGTTCGGGTTCGTCACGCGCGAAGCCTGCTTGAAGTAGCCGCGATCCTGCAGTGAGCTGAAGGAGTCGATGGCTTCCTGGTCGGAATAGCCGAACGAGCCGATGACGTGCAGCTTCTCGCCGAAGCCGTGGCCGAAGGCGAGGCTTGCTTCCCAGTTCTTGCCGTCCCAGCGCGTGGTCTGCCCACCCTGCACGTGGGCTTTCAGGCCTTCGAAGTCGGTATCGAGCAGGAAGTTCACGACGCCCGCGACGGCATCGGTGCCGTAGCTGGCGGAGGCGCCGCCGGTCACCGTTTCGATGCCGCGCATGAGCGCGTCGGGAAACATGTTCACGTCGACGGTGCCGAAGCGGTTGCTCGACACCACGCGGCGCCCATCGAGCAGCACGAGCGTGCGGTTCACGCCCGCGCCGCGCAGGTTGACGTTTGCGCCGCCGGAGTTCTGGCCACCGATGATCTGCTCGGAGCCGATGTTGCCGAAGAACTGCGGCAACTGGCTGAGCGAGTCGATCACGCTGCCGGGTGACATCTGCTCGAGCTCGTCCACGCTCACGGAGGTCACCGGCGTCGGCGTCGTCATGCCGCTCGTCTGGGTGATGCGTGAGCCGGTGACTTTCACTTCCTCGAGCGCTGCTTCCTGCCCCTGAGCCACGCGCGCGCCTCCCAGCGCGAGCGCGACGGCGGCGGCCACGAGACGCTGTTTCTGCAGTCTAGCCATGAATTCCCCCTGTTTTGTCGGCAAATCGGCTCCCGCGCGCGCTGAGACCTCTACGCGCGGGGCGTTCAAATCATCGTCTCAAATTCCCTCGATGCGTCCGGTGCTGTCACCGAACCGTGCTGTGCCTGGGTCGAAGACGTTCAGGATGCTGAGCAGCAGGTTGCCCGTGGGCACCGTGCGGCTCGCGAACGCGAGGTGACGGTCGCCCTTCAGTTTTCCGCCGGCGCCGCCGACCAGCACATGGGGCACGTCGTAGTGCAGGTGCTGGTTGGAGTTGCCCATGTTGGAGCCGTACAGGATCAGCGAGTGATCGAGCAGTGAGCCGTCGGCTTCTTTCGTATCTGCCAGCTTCTTCACGAGATACGCCAGCATCCTGATGTGATAGCGGTTCAGCGTTGCGAACTGCGCGACGCGGCCCGGATCTTCCGCGTGATGCGAGCCGCCGTGGAAGCTGATATCCGTGCCGCTCTCGGGATACACGCGGCCCGTCAGGTCGCGCGCATAGAGCACGGTGGCAACACGTGTGATGTCTGCCTGGAACGCGAGCGCGAGCAGGTCGTATTGAATCTGGATGTGCTCGTGGAAGGACTCCGGCACGCCATAGGGCACGGCGACGCTCGGCACATCGGTCGACACCTTCGCGGCGATCGCGAGGCGGCGCTCGATCTCGCGCACGTCCTCGGCATATTGCTCGAGGCGCACGCGATCCGCGTGTGAGACCTCGGGCATGAGCTCGTTCAGGCTGTCGGTGACGGAGTCGAGGATGCTTGCCTGGCGCTCGCGACGCGCGCGCCGCAGCTCCGGGGAGCTGCCGTCGCCGAACATGCGCTCGAACACGACTTGTGGATTGATCTGCATTGGCAGCGGCCGGTTCGGCGACTGCCAGGAGATGGTGTTGGTGTAGACGCAGCTATAGCCTTCACCGCAATTGGTGGAATTGGCACCGGGGTCTTCGAGGCCGAGCTGGAGTGAAGGCAGCAACGTGCCTGTGCCGATCCGCTGCGCGATGACCTGGTCGATGGAGGTGCCCGCTTCGATGTCGGCGCCGGTGGTCTTGCGCGGCTTCACGCCGCTCAAGTACGCGGCGGCGACGAAATGATCCGCGCCTGTCACGCCGGGCGGATTCTCCGAGGACTGCGACCACAGGCCGCTGGTCAGCACTACATTCTTGCGGAACGGCTCGAGCGGCTCGTAGATGAAGGGGAACTTGAAGCCTGGCGCGCTTTCTTCCGGAATCCAGTAACCCGGCGCGGCGCCGTGTGGCACGAACGCGCCGACGAAGCGCGTGGGAGTCATTTTCTCGCCGGCGGCGCGCGCGCCGCGGGCGGGCAGCATTGATTCCAGGAAGGGCAGTGCGAGCGTCGTGCCGAGGCCGCGCAGGAACGTGCGCCTGGGAAGACTTCGATTGGTGAGATACACCATGTTCAGCCGCCTCCATGGGATGTGCCGGCCGGGGAACCGGCGGGCGACGACCCGGCGGCCGGCGAACCGGGGGTCCGGGAACCGGCGCGCGACGACGCAACGGTGCGTGAGCTCGCATCGGCACCAGCGTCAGTCACCACGGCCGGGGTCGCCGTGTTCATGCGGAAGTTGTCGCTCATCACGACTGCTTCGACGAGGCTCTTCATCCGGTAGTTGTCGCTGGCGGCGGTGTGCAGGATGGCGCGCACGGCCGGCATGTCGTCGTACTCCACGCCACGGCCGAGCGCGTAAGTCAGCAGGTTCTGCGCGACGTTGCGCAGATACTGATCCTGGTATTTCAACAGGAAGTCGCGCACGCCCGCGGGGCCGTCGACGGGCGTGCCGTCATACATCTCGTCACGAGCGTCGATGGGATGGCCCGCGTCTTGCGTGCGCCACCGGCCGATCGCATCGAACGGCTCCATCGCGAAGCCGATGGGGTCCATCAGCTTGTGGCAACCGGCGCACCGAGGCGTGACCCGATGCATGGTCAACTGCTCGCGCATCGACGGCACCCTCGCGTTGCCGGCGGCGTCAGCCGCTTTGGCATTCAGCGTAGGCACGTCCGGCGGCGGGTCAGGCGCAGGCACCCCGAGAATGTTCTTCAAGACCCAGTTGCCACGGATGACCGGCGACGTGCGCCCCGGCTGCGACGACACGGTGAGGATGGCTCCTTTACCCAGCAGGCCCCAGCGAGCGCTCTGGTTTCCGGTGAGCATCACGCGGCGGAAATTGCTGCCTCGAATGCCGGGGATTCCGTAGTGCCTGGCGAGGCGCTCGTTGACGAAAGTGTAGTCGGCCGTGAGCAGGTCGAGAACGCTGCGGTCTTCATCCAGGAGGCTGTTGAACAGCAGCTCGGTCTCGCGCACGAAGGCCTGGCGCAGGTTGTCGTCGAAGTCGGGGAACTGATCCACCACCGGCGCATGCGCGGCGAGGTTGCGCAGGCCGAGCCATTGGCCCGCGAAGTTGCGCGTGAGCGCCGAGGCGCGCGGGTCGGCCAGCATGCGGCGCACCTGGGCCTGCAGCACATCATCCTCGCCGAGCTGGCCCTTGCTCGCGAGCTGCAGCAGCGTCTCGTCAGGAATGCTGCTCCAGAGAAAGAACGAGAGACGCGAGGCGAGGTCGAGGTCGGTGATGCGATACGCGCCGCTCGCGGTGAGCGTGGCGGGCGTCGACTCCACGCGGAAGATGAACTTCGGATCCGCCAGGAGGCGCTGGACGATCGCTTCGACGCCGTCGTCGAACGAGCCGCCCTTGCGGCTCAGCGTGTAGAAGCCCATCAGCGTCTCGACGTTCTTGTCCGTCGACTCGCCGCGATATGCGCGACGCGCGAGGTCCGTGGCGATCTTGCGCGCGCAGGAGTTTTCCTCGCTCGCATTCGCGGGGTGACAGGCGAAGATGCGTGCCCGGCTCGGCGAATCCACCGCCCCGGTGGCATCGGCGGGCCCGTCGATGCGAACGCTGCCGATGTGGGGGTAGAACGTGAAGCCCGGCAGGCCACCCGTTTCAATGGTGCTGCGATCGAAGGCGCGGTTGAGATCGAGGCCGGGGGCGTAGTGGGTGGCAAGGAAGGTCACGCCGATGTGATGCAGGCCGGCCTTCATGGGCAGCGTCAAATCGATCGTGCGGAGCTGGCCGGCGCCTTCGTCGTCGTAACGGCGATCGACGCCGAGGGCTTTGTCCCAATCCACCTGCGCGGCACGCACGTCATCCACGTAGATGATGAGCTCCTCGCCGCGAATCTCGCCGAAGGGGCGGAAGTTGCCCATGTTGCCGAGATTCACGGAGAACACCTTGAGCGTGTATTTGCCGTCGGAGGGGAAGGTGTGATGGATCGCAAGACCGCCGCGCGTGCCGAAGGGCAATCCCTCCACCTGATAGTTCTGGGCCGTGTCCTCGGCAACACGGTACGTCACTTGCGTGGGCGCGGCGGCTGCGCCCACGGCAAGGCGGCTGATGCGTGAGGCGGCAGCAAGATACGCTTCGAGCAGAGCCGGGGAGAGCGTGAGCGTGTCGGCCTGATTGTCGAAGCCGCGGCTCGCATCGTCCGGAGGCAGGAACTGCGTGGCGTCCAGGTCGAGCGCAAGCAGGTCCCGCACGGCGTTCGCGTACTCGACGCGGTTCATGCGATGGAGTTTGGGCGCGCTCAGGTTCGGCTTCGCGTCACGGTCGATCGTGTTCTCGAGCGAGCTGGAGAAGGCTTGCAGCGTGGCGAAGTCCGGGCGCTTCTCCCCCGCGGGCGGCATCATGCCGGCGCGCACTTTCTTCAGCGTCTGCTCGGCGAGCTTCGCGTCTTCGTGTGGATTGCCGGGGTCGAACACCTCGAACTCCACGCCGCCTGCGTAATCCGTGTAGTTGTGGCATTTCACGCAGTACTGGTCGATGAGCTCGAGCTGCCGGGTGGCGGGCATCGCATCCGCACCGAATGCGAGCGCCGGGGGCAGCACCAGGCCAAGTGTCGCGAAGAGGGTGGACTGGAGCTTCACTTGCAGGCGTCCGTGATGCAGATGGAAGCGAGCGTCCGGCCTTCCGCCGGAACGGCAATCCCGCGTTCTTTCATGAGCCGGCGTAGCAACGCAGACGTGTCGGGATGCGCGATGGCCGACTGGACGCCGACGCGCACGAGGCCGTCCGCGTAGTCGATGGCCTGCCACGTGAGCCCGGCGAGCGCGTGAATGCTGTCGCGGCTGCCGACGTCTCGCAGCGACAGATCCGCACCGTGCTCCACGAGAAGCTGGATGATGTCGTTACGACCCTTGTGTGCGGCGCCCATGAGAGCCGTGCGGCCGTCGAGCGTGTCCTGCGCATTGACGTCGGCGCCGAGATCCAGAATCAACCGGGCGGCGTCATGGGTCGCTTGCGGGGACCACTCGTACGTCACGCCCTCGACCCAGCCGATGCCGCTCGCAACCATGAGCGGTGTCACTTTGTGGTCGGTGGAAATCTTCGGATCCGCGCCGTGCTTCAAGAGCAGCTTCATCAGCACGAGATCGCCGGATTGCGCGGCGCGCAGGAACGGCGTTGCGCCTTCTTCGTTCAGCCACTGGTGCGTGAACACCGTGCGGGTTTCAGTGGTCGAGTGCATGCGCTGGTTCGGGTCTGCGCCGGCTGCGAGGAGCCGTTCGATGAACTCGAGGTGGTCCATGTCCGGCTTGCGGGTGGGGTATTCGCCGCGCTCGATGTTGCGATTGTCGGTGGCGATGTAGAGCGGGTTCCAGCCGCCTTCGTTCGCGATGTTGGGTTTCGCGCCGTGCTCCAGCAGCACAACACCGAGCTCGTAGGCGCGGTTCTGTGTGGCGGTGAGGAGCGCCGTCCAGCCATATTCGCTGGTCTGGTTCACATCGACGCCGGCATCGAGCAGCGCCCTGACGGAATCGACGTCGCCTTCGCGGGCCGCGAATAACAGCGGCGTGAGGCCACCCCACTGCTTGTTGCCACGGTGTGCGTACTCCGCAGTCTTCGGAAACCTGGCGATGGCGCTCCTGGCCAGCGACTTTTCCTCTTCGAAGCGGGCCTTCGCTTCCGGCGTGTCTTGCCCGACGACCGCGCCGCGCAGGCCGGTGCCATCGATGAATTCCTGGATGCGCTCCCGCCCCGGCGGAGCGACGTAAGGTTTGCGGCCCGGCGCGGTCGTGCCGGAGCGGGCATTGATGTCGGCCCCTTTCTTGATGAGGAGCCGCACGGCATCTGCATTCGAGCTCGCAGCGGCCCACATGAGCGCAGTCGTGCCGCGCAGTTTCTCGCGCGCTTCGATGTTCGCGCCCTTCGAGAGCAGCAACTCGATCACCGGCGACCGGCCGGTGCGCGCAGCCATCATCAACGGCGTCTCGCCGTTGCGAAGCGTTTGATTCGGGCTGGCGCCGGCTTTCAGCAGCAGCTTTACGAGGTCGACGTTGCCGCTCTCGCAGGCCAGCGCGAGCGGCGTCATGCCGGTCCCGGTGACGGCGGCGGGGTCCGCGCCCGCTTTCAGGAGAGCCGCGGCCGCGCTGGCATCGCCGTGATACGCGGCCCAGTGCAGGGCGGTCGAGCCATCCGGCTGCGTCGCCTTGACGTCGGCCCTGGCGGCGATGAGTTGTTTGAGCTGTGCCGAATCCCTTCGCATCATGGCATCCGCGACATCGCTCGCCGCAAAGGCCACTGCATGCAACAGCGTGCAGGCGAGCGCCAGAAATATCGGGCTCGATCTGCGGCGACTCGTGCTGGTGTTAACCATTTGATCGTTAACCTCCTGCGCCGTCACCGCTGCGCCTACTGCTCGCCCGTCATGCGCTGCGGATCGCGGTTGTTTTCCTGGCAGAGATAGTCGAACGGCTCGTTGCCCGCGGACCAGCGCAGGTTCCAGCCACCCGACCAGGGCGCGGTGTAGGCACCCGGGTCATCGACCGTGGCTTCATAACGAAGCTGATTGTGGTTCGGGCGCGAGAGGCTGCTCCGTCAGATGCAGCTGTGTCGTGTGCGGCACGCCTTCGCGCGTGAGCCAGAAGCGATCGTTGAAGCCAACCGTGTCCATGACCAGCGTGTCGCCTTCCCACTTGCCGATGGTGTGGCCATACCAGATGTGCTTCACATCCTTGGGATGCTCGCGGCCATCGGTGTACGCGATGCGCCAGCTGTGCGGCGCGCCCACGTGCAGGAAAATGACTTCCTTCGTCTGCGGCAGGTCGACGATCTCGATGCCGTAGGGCGTGTGCCAGAACCGCGCGACCGCCCGAAGGCTTGCAGCGCGTGTGCGGATCGTCGCGCCTGGCTCGTCAGCGCGAGTCGTAGACGTCTCGCATGAACCCGGGCTTGAACGGGATCTCGTCCACCGTCCTGTTGGTCGGCAGGCTCGCCGCCGGCGTCACTTTCTTGCCTTCGACGATGTTGAAGAAGATCGACGCGTTCGCGGGGCCTTCCCAGTTGCCCACATCGGTGGGCGTGCCACTGAAACTCATGCGCCCATCCGGCCAGCGAGGCGCGGGACGCGGCGGCTCTTTCTGCTGCTGTGCCTGACCTGACACCGCCGCACTGAGCGCAAGGCTCAATGCCACGACGACTGCGCGCGACGAGTTTCTCATGGCGGTCGCCCTTCATTGCGGTTCAGCGCGTGCCCTGCGTTGCCAGGCCTGCCGCTGCCGGTCAGCGTCTGGCCCGCCGGTAGAGGCGGCGCCGAGCACTTCACCCGTGGTCTTGCGCGTGACGCGGCGCGCATTGGCGTGGTTGCTGCCGTCGCGCGCGAGCCAGCCCTCGACGTCCACCGACTCGCCGATCTTGAGGCTGTTCTTCTTCCAGCCGGCTTTCTGCAGCATGTGCGGCGGACCCATCTCGAAGCCCCAGTTGGTAGACCTTCCTCGTCCTTGCCAGTGACGTCGACGTAGATGTAGACATGCGGATTGGTCCACTCGAGCTCGAGTCACGACGCCGGTCAGGTCTGATCGGCTTGTTGTTGATCGTACTGCGCGGCGAAGGAATGATGCGCCGTGGCGACTCGCGGTCGTCGCGGACGGTGAACAGCACGAGCACGGCCAGGCCCGCGCGAATTGCGTGAAGACTGGATACGGACATCGTCGCTCTCCTATTCACGACCGTCTTCGCAAAACTGCTCCGGGATATCCCCGGGCACCCACTTCAGCGTCCAGGCGCCTTCCAGGGGCGCGTGTAGGTGCGCGGATCATCGATGGTCACTTCATACTGGAGCGTGTCGTGCGATCGCGCGTCGAAGCGCTCGGTGAGCTTCAGTGCTTCGGTGTGCGGCAGGCCGCCGTTCAGAACCAGAAGCGCGTGTTGAAACCGGTGGACTGCGGCGACGAGCGTGTCGCCTTCCCAGTGGCCCACGGCGAGGCCGTAGAAGGTGACGGTGACTTCATCCGGGATTCGGCGGCGTCGCGGCCATCCATGTAGATGACGCGCCAGCTGTGGTTGCCGCCGCCGAAGATCAGGTACACGCGCTTGTAGTTGCGGTCCTGGATGATCCGAACGCCGCCGGGCGTATGCATCTGGCGCGGATTGCCGGGACCGATGCAGACCTTCATCGGATCGTCGGCGAAGTCGTTCTGCTGGCGATACTTGTAGAGCGCGAGCGCCCACGGCTGGAACGGCGCCACGCGTTTCGCGTCGTCGATGTTCTTGAGCTTGCCGTTCGCGTCCATCTCGACCTGCACGCCGCTCTCGACGAGGCCGCTCGCGGTGGGCACGTCCCAGTAGCCTTTCTCTCCCGGCATACGGTCAAGTCGCAGCATGCCATCGGGGAAGCGGGGTGCCGCGCTGCCATCCTGCTTTGGCGCTACGGAGGCGGCACTATCTTGCGGTTTGCAGCCGCAAGACAGGGTGGCCAGCGCGGCGAGCAGGCCGAGCCCGATGAGCTTGCGCAACGTCGGCGCGTAGTCGTTGTGTGTGAACACGCGGCGGTTACTCACGCACCATGCGGAACTGGTATTGGCGTCCGCCCTCCGTCCAGGTGCCGAAGATCGACCGGTTGTATTCGCCGAGATCGGCGATGGCGCCCTCGAAGGCGATCGGCTTGCCGTCGGCCGTGTGGGCCGCGATCTTGACCTTCCAGCCCTCGGGAATGAGCTGGGCCTCGCCAATCGGAACGGCCGTCGGCCCGGGGTTGATCACCCCCGTGACTTTCCGGCCATCCCATTGCATGACCAGCACGATCGTCACCGGCGCTTCTCCCGCCGCCTGGCGCTCACCGCGCCAGGTCCCATCCAGCGGAAACCCTTCCTGCGCAACCGCCGCAGTGGCGGTGAGTAGCAATACGGAAAGCAAGCTTCGCATCGGCCCCCCCCCTCGCGAATCTTTCTTGTGGGATGGAACGTAGCGCGAGGCGAATGCCGGTGACCATCGGTTTTGAACGGCGGAGGCTTAAATGTTTCCCCTAAAGGTAGGAGTGGGAGTAATAGTAAGAAGCGTTGGATGAGGTTCAGGCGACGGCAAGGGGGGCGACATGAATCGCGTCGACAGAAGCGAGGAGACGGGGACTGTCAATCCGGGTGCTGCGAATACCCGCAAGGTCGTGGCGTTGCCGCTCGACCAGCAGCGCGCGGAATTTCTACGAAGTTGCCGGGCGCGCATCAAGCCTGGGGATCTGGGATTACCCGTGCCGCAGCGCAAGCGCACGGACGGCCTGCGGCGTGAGGACGTGGCGGCTCTTTCGGGCGTCAGCGTCTCCTGGTACACCTGGCTCGAGCAGGGGCGGGATATGCGCGTGTCGGACGAGGTGCTCGAGCGCGTCAGCCGCACGTTCCGGCTTTCCGAAGACGAGCGCATCTATCTCTTTTCTCTCGTGCAGCACCGCCCGCCGCGGCTGCATCGGGATGCGCACTTCGAAGCGCCGCCGGAGATCGTGCGAATGATCGGCAGCGTGGCGGTGCCAGCCGTGGTGATGAACCTGCGGTGGGACGTGCTCGCGTGGAACCGGCTCAACTCGCTGATCTTCCGTGACTACTCGGCGACGCCGCCCTCGAAGCGGAATCTCGTCGAGATCCTGTTCACGGAGCCGCGGTATATCCAGGACCCGACGGGGTTCGAGAACATGGCGCGGCGGGTGCTCGCGAAGTTGCGCGTGGACTACAGCAAGGCGGGCAAGGATCCGAGATTCGAATCGCTCATCCGCCGCCTCGGCACGATGTCGCCGGTGTTCCATCGCATCTGGCGCACGCCGGAGATCAACGTGCGGTCCTATGGCCTGCATCGATTCCGGCACGCGCGGTATGGTGAGCTCTCATTCGAGCACACGTCGTATGTGCCGGATGGTCACCCGACCGTGCGAGTCGTCGTCTGCATGCCGGATGATGCAGTCACGAAAAAGGTCGTTGCGGAACTGCATGCCGAGATGGTTGAAGCGGAGCTGCCGCGAGCGGGGTAGGTACACGATCAGCGTGAACGCGGCGGTCGTTGAAAGAAGGGGCGCGCGGAGCGTGAAGCGAAGGGTGAGCCGAAGTCACCGGCCATGCATCACGTGATCACCAACGCGCACATCGAGTTCATCGACAAGGATCACGCGCGTTTTCACTCGTACTGGATGACCGTGTTCGCGGAATCCCCGGGAAGCAATCCACCGCCCCACGATGACTTCGAGTCTGCCGCGTGATCACCCGAGCGTTGGCGGACGCAAAACCTATCCGGTGCGCATGCGTAAGATGGCCTGGATATCGATCTCTTCACCATAGAGGCGTAGATCTTCACTGCCACTTTCCACAGCGAACATCGCCATCCGGTCCGCCAGCTCGTTACCTTCCGTTCCCACATGCGCGCTCACGTGAGTCAATTGCAACTGAGATTCGATGCGGGCGTACAGGGCGTAAGCGGCCTGGATCACACTCAAATTCCTGATTTCACCGCCGGCCTTGCGCCAGCCTTTCTTCTCCCAACCCACAGCCCACTTCGACACACAGTTGATCGAATACGTCGAATCACTAAGTATCTGTGCCGTTTGTCCTGCAACGATGGCTGCTTCGGCAATCAGCAGCGCGTGATACAGCGCATTGAGTTCCGCCGTGTTGTTCGTACCGCTCGGGTTGTAAAGGCCATACCACAATTGCACGAGTGTGCCGTCGCGATAGACGGCGATGCCTGAACCGGCTTTGCCGGGATTCGGATCGCAGGCGCCATCGCAGTAGATCTGCAAGCCAAGAGTGGCTGAATGGACCCTGGCTGAAGCAGGAATGCTTGCTTTCGTTGTCGCCCGCCGCGTGCCGACAGATGCGGGTTTGCCGGCTTGGAAAGCCTGATCCGCCTCTGCCTGGCTAGCGAACGATTTGAATCGTGCGCCGGGAAACTTGTCGACGTGTCGCTGGGTTGTGGCCCAGTCGGTAAACACGCCGGTTTTCCGTCCCGCCCACACCACGTAGAACTTCTTTGCCAACTCGATTCCTTCTTCGGATTGCTGGCAGAGGAGTCTAAACCAGACCGTCGGTGACGCGTACGCCGCTTCGACTCACCCGGATTGAGCTCGACACGCTCGAAGCCGAGCAGACGCATGCGCTTCTCGCCTGCGGCATCCGTCAGGTATAGCTGCGGGAGGTCAGGGTGCGGCGTCTGGTCGACGCCAGCATAGAACGTGATCGGCAAGCGGCCGGAAGGATTCACCTTGCCCGACAGCACTTCCGCAATGACACGCCCACCTGCGTTGCCCGAGTACCATGCCTCCACGATCGCGCGCGTCTTGTCCTTCCACGGCATCTCCACCGGGTTGCCGGTCTGAGCACGCCGACGGTGTTCGGATTGGCCGCGATCACGGCCTCGATGATCTGGCGCTGTCCCCAAGGCAGGCTGAGGTCGGCGTTGTCGTGGCCCTCCGATTCAGCCTTCCACGCGAACACGACGGCCACATCGGCGCGCTTCGCCATCGCGGCAGCGTCGACCGGAGATTCGCCGGCGTCTCGTCAGGATCTCCGCCTTGGGGAACTGCTTGCGCAGTTCTGCCACCGAAGCGGGTCCGGTAATGGCCAGGCGCCGCAGCGGCGCCAGGTAGTTAGTTCCGCCAAGCTGGATGTTGAGGGCGAATCCGCCGACCGGGTCGACCAGGCTGGATCCGCCGCCGCCGCTCACCATCCCCAAGTGTGAGAAGCCGCCGAGCCCGAGCGCACGGTTGAGAGATTGACCCGAATTGCGACTAGCCGTGTTGACAGCGTGTACACGGCACGGGCACGACGCCGGCGCCGTATCCTCGCGTCATGCTGGATGCGGCGAAGGAGTAGTTCTCCGGCCAGGATGGAGAGCGCCGACGGCAATTCGGATGGCGTGCTTGCTCATCTGATGTCGTTTTTTGAGGATGCGGAGTAGTTGGTGGGTGACTGCGGCCACTTACGTCCGCGCTGCGTTGGTGCTCGATGAAAACTCTTCCATCAGCTTCCTGCTACGTGGCGTCTGTTGGCACTACGTTCGCCGGCCCGCACTTCCGACAAGGATCGCTCGAGAGCTCAAGCAATGACAGCCGACGTCATCATCGCCTCAAATTGATATCGCCCGGTTTGTGAGTTGATGGAACGGACAGCTGCCACTGTCGCTGAGCAGCGACGTGGCATCTTGTACAACATAATCCGGGCGGTTTGACACTGCTCAGGTGCCTCGCGCACCCTCACTCCCCGCTCCGGGCACACCCTGCGACGGCACGGGCCCAAAGTAATCGGTTCAAGAGGATTTGGCCGAACGATCATGCTCACATCCTTGCTCCAGGAAGCGCGCATCTGGCCCGTAGTCTGGCGACGCAGACTCGCCTTCTACTGGCGCGCAGATAAAAAGGACGGCCTCGCCTTCTTCGCGATGCTCGGCGTGCCGCTCGTCGTGTTGGCATCCATTGTCTATTTCGCCTACATCAAGCGCCCGCCCATCGATCTCGCACGCGTCGAGGCTGCACATCGGGACGCAGCGTATCGGCGCGCGGTCGATCTGCGTTGTCTCGCCGAGAACGTCTATTTCGAGGCCCGCGGCGAGCCACTGGAGGGTCAGTACGCGGTCGCTGAAGTCACTTTGAATCGAACACGATCACCCTATTTCCCCGACACGATCTGCGAAGTGGTGCACGAGGCGCGATGGGATCCGATCCGTCGGCGCCTCGTTGCGCACTTCTCGTGGACGGAGCTCAAGATGCGGTCCGAGCCGAGGGGGCCTGCCTGGAAACAGGCCATGGCCGTGGCGCGAGCGGCGTACGACGACACGCACGTTCCGGTGGTACCTGGTGCGCTTTTCTACCACGCCACCCGTATCCACCCAGGCTGGGCAGGGACCCAGAGAGTGGTCGCGACGATCGGCAGGCACATTTTTTACCGGTGATGTCCGCAAGGGCCGTCGAGCGGCCGACCCTGTATTTGGCGAGCCGGTGCCAGGCGCGCCCATGGTCGCAGGCTCCCGCATCTGGCTTGAACTGCAACTGATCCTGTCCTCGGCTCAAAACCACTGCGTGGTTTTCAGTCTGCGGCTTACCATGGCGAAGCCCGATCCACCTGCCCAAGCGGGAGGGATTCGCAATGAACGTCCACACGGTCCAGGGTGGCGGCGGCGTCAGACTACAGGTTCGCGAGTGGGGCAGTCCGAGCGGCCGTCCAATCCTCCTGATCCACGGCTGGTCTCAGAATCATCTCTGCTGGATGATGCAGTCCGAGAGCAAGCTGCTCGAGCGCTTCCGCATGGTGGCATTCGACCTGCGGGGCCACGGCGAGTCCGAGGCGCCGTCTCACGCTGACGCCTATACGAGCGGTGATGTCTGGGCCGACGATATCGCGGAGATCATCCGTGGCCTTCGGCTCGAGAAGCCTGTCCTCGTCGGCTGGTCGTATGGTGGATTCGTGATCGGGGACTATCTGCGCAAATACGGCCAGAAGGAGATCGCAAGCGTCGGATTCGTGGCAGGCGCGGTAGTTCCCGGCGCAAAGGCTTTCGGGACACTAATCGGTCCCGGCTTTCTCGAGAACGCCCCCAGCGCCTGCGCTCTCGACGTGGCGACGAATCAGGCGGCGATGCGGCGCTTCGTGCGTGCGTGTATCGTGAAGCCGATCCCGCAGAAGGTGTTCGACGCCGTGTTGGAATTCAACATGCTCGTGTCGCCGCAGGTGCGCGGGTTTCTCATTCAGCGTGAGCTCGACTTCACT
This sequence comes from uncultured Gammaproteobacteria bacterium, assembly GCA_963837755.1. Classification (GTDB taxonomy): domain Bacteria; phylum Pseudomonadota; class Gammaproteobacteria; order Steroidobacterales; family Steroidobacteraceae; genus JADGHX01. The sequence continues at coordinate 1,876,781 of CAWIOP010000001.1, forward strand.
GACGCGCTCGAGCAGCTCACCCGGCCCGTGCTCGTGACGCAGGGCCGTGCAGATACCGTCGTGTTGCCTGCGATGAGCGAATACATCGTGAATCACTGCAGAGGCGCCCAAATATCGTGGTTCGACGAGGTCGGCCACGCGCCTTTCCTCGAGGCGCCGGAGCGCTTCGACCGCGAGCTTGCGACGTTCGCGAGCTGCTGAAGGAGCGAGCGCGCATTACCAACGCCGGTTGTCACATGCAATCAGGTTTTGAACACAGCTATTCCACGCTGCCGCCCCGGTTTCATGCGCGGGTCCAGCCGACGGCCGTCGCGAGCCCAGGTCTCCGCCCCACGAGAACCCAGGCCATGCTGTACCAGGTTTACGGCCGCCGCCCGGTAGAGGCTGGGAATCGATAACGCAGGCCGAGACCGACAGCGTTCACGCCGCCGTCTTCGCCCATCAATCCCCATGCAACGGAGCGGTGATGCAGCCGCATCGTGATCGCCCACGGAGCCGCGCGCGGGCCGGCCGTGAGTTCCAGGACCCAGTAGATGAGCCATTTACGGCTGCTACCCTCCTGTTCCACTTCGAGCTCGGGCACCTCAGTCGCGTACGACAGGCCGAGCCCGAACGCAGCGGACGTTGCGAGCCGCTCATCCCACGGAAATCGGCGCCAGCGCGCTACCACCGGCACCGCATTGATTTCCAAGTGATGCTGATCGCCGAAGTTGTACACGAGCTGAGCTTCCGCCTCGAGCCGGAGACCCTCGTTGCGGAAACGTGCGTACGAGCGGGATAGCGCACCCGCGATGAGGTACGAATCCGCGTAGTTCGCCCCGAAGGGATCCTTGATGACGTCCTGCCACGTGGGCTCGCCGGAGATCACTCCCGCGTAGACGGTCGCCGCCCATTCGTCCGATTGAGCGCAGATCGCCGGTGCGCTGATGAACAACGCCAGGAGGGGCAGGGACCTCACCCGCGGAAGTCTAGCAGGATGATGCGAAAGGCCATCCGGGCCTTACGCATCTGCGTCAGCCTGCCAATGACGACCGGATCCGATGGTGCCGCACCGTCAGCGGCCCGCCGAATCCGCCGAACCCGTGGCACTCGACCCTTTCTGTTCGGCATTCATCTCGTGCGCGCGCGCGATGACATAGCTGCGAATCGCTTCCAGGTCGTCGTTGTTGAGCTCGGCGGCAAACCCCACCATTCCGCGGCCTTGCAGCTGCCCGTCGTGAGCGATCCGTTGCCAGGTCGCGGTGTCGAGAAGTGCCGGAGAGTTCCGCAGATCCGGAAGGAAGCTGCCGCTGACAGCGGCATCACCGTGGCAATTCGAGCAGTACGGGTGATACAGCGCTTTGCCTTTTGCGATGACGGCCGCGGGCGCGGAGCTCGGTGGCAGCTGAATGGAAGGGCGCGCCACCATCGACGGGGCGGGAAGCGCGTGTTTGCCGTTCAACGAGAACGCGAGAACCCGTGGAGTATTCACTGGCGCGCGTTTGTCGCGTGCGATCTCGCCGCCCGCGATGGCGAATGCGCCGCCCCAACCGGTGACGACCGCAACGAACTGCTCGCCGTCCACTTCGTATGTGATGGGTGCCGCGACGACGCCCGCCTGTGTTGGCGCGGACCAGAGTCTCTCGCCACTGCGGGCATCGTACGCATTGATGTGCCCGGTTGCGGCGCCCTGGAAGACGAGGTTTCCACCGGTTGAAAGCACGCCGCCGGCCCAGGCTTCCGCGTACTGCACGCGCCAGACTTCTTTCTGTGTGACCGGATCCCACGCCGCCAGGTGACCCACCGCGCCGGCTTTTGCCGCAGATTTGATGGCCGGATCCTGAGGCAGCGAAGCGCCGAGGAAGTCATAGCCGATGTTGAACGTGTAGCGGCTCGTCTTGCGGCCGCGCTCCAGGGCGAACGGCATCTCGAGATCCAGCGCGGGGATGTACACGAGACCCGTATCGGGGCTGTAGGACATGGGCTGCCACGCATGCCCGCCGGCCGCGCCGGGTTTGGCGACGAACTGCTTGCCCGTCACGCCGTAGCGGGCCTGCGGATTCTCGATGGGGCGGCCGGTTTTCGGATCGAACCCGGTGGCCCAGTTGATCGTCACGTAGGGGCTCGCGGAAATGAATTCACCCGTCGCGCGATCGAGCACGTAGAAGAAGCCGTTCTTCGGCGCCTGCATCAGCACCTGGCGGGCCTGCCCGTTGATTTGCAGCTCCGCAAGGATCATCTGATTCGTCGCGTCGTAGTCCCAGTCGTCACCCGGCACGGTCTGGAAATGCCAGACGTATTCGCCGGTGTCGGGGCGAACCGCGACGATGGAGGAGAGGAACAGATTGTCGCCGCCGCCTGGGCTGCGCAGCGTTCGGCTCCACGGAGTGCCATTGCCGGTGCCGAAGTAGAGCAGATCCAGCTTCGGGTCGTAGGCCATCGAATCCCACACCGTGCCGCCGCCACCGAGCTTCCACCACTCGCCAGTCCAGGTCTTCGCGGCCATCGCCATCGCAGGGTTTTCGGGCGGCGTGGAAGGGTTGCCCGGCACGGTGTAGAAGCGCCAGACCAGCTTGCCCGTTTCCGCGTCGTACGCGGAGACGTAACCGCGCACGCCGAACTCCGCGCCGCCATTGCCGATGATCACCTTGTTCTTGACGACGCGCGGAGCGCCGGTGATGGCGTAGCGACCGGCGCGATCCACCGTGAGCGTTTCCCACACCGGCACGCCGGTGGACGCGTTCAGCGCGACGAGGCGCCCATCGAGCGTGCCGACGAAGACCTTGTCTTTCCAGACCGCCACGCCGCGGTTCACGGGGTCGCAGCAGGCGTTGATTCCCCACTCACCCGGAACCTTGGGATCGAACTGCCATCGCAACTCGCCAGTCCTGGCATCCAGCGCGACTACTTTGCTCCACGCGGTCGACACATACATCACGCCATCGACAACCAGCGGCGTCGACTCTTGACCACGTTGGAGTGCGTCCAGGTCGTGATGCCAGGCCAGGTTGAGCTGCGAGACGTTGGTCGCGGCAATCCGCTTCGACGGGCTGAATCGCTGCTCGCTGTATGTGCGGCCGGTGCTCATCCAGTTCGCGGTGTCGGACTCGGCCGCTTCGAGGCGGGCCTGGTCCACTGGCCGCGCAGGCCGTGGTGCCGCGGCGGTTGGTGGAGCAGCGGGGGGCGCCTCTTTGCGCTGGCAGCCGTAAATAGAGATGGTGAGAAGAAGAACCGCGGCGAATGCGCCCGGCCGCAGGAGCGTGCAATGGGCGCGTCCGTCATACAAGCGTGTGTCTGGTTCGTTTCTCATCACAACCCCCCCTGTGCGAGCAGATTATAGTGACTGACGATAGTAGTTCAGGTGCATCTTGACCGCGGCAATTGCGGGGCCAGCGGCATCGTCAATCCGGGGTTGGAGCGTATTCCGGTCGGGCCGCAAGCGGCGCGCTCATGAGCAGCGCGTTAGTGCCCGCCGTCGAGGGTCACGAACGCGACGGCGTCGCCGGCTTCACAGGCAGCGCAAGGCGCTAAGTCAGGCAGCGGCGTCGGATGTGTTCGTTTCCGAACATCTCCGCCGCTACGTGTGCCGGGGTAGGGCATGTAAGCCGCTGTTTCGCGCCATATTCCTGCGCCGGCTCGAGCCCGTAAACTACCGCGCATGGTGCGCAACTACCTCGCTGCGGCCTTGCGCAACCTCGCGCGCAATCGGCTGTATGCGGGCCTCAACATCGTCGGGCTCGGCGTGGGTTTCGCCGCGGCGATCCTCATCGCGTTGTACGTGCGGCACGAGCTCACCTTCGAGCGCTTCCTCCCGGACTATGAACACATCTATCGCCTCTCGAGCGAGATCAGTGTCGCCGGGCCCGGATCCGGCGCCACCGATGATGTGCGCGGGCCGATCGTCGATGAATTGAAGCTCGACTTCCCCAGGATCCGCAGCGTCGCCTCACTGCGCAACAGCTACGGCAACAACAGCCTGCGGCACGGCGACGTCGAGGCCGTGGAGAAGGGCTTCTACTTCGCCGATCCGGAAGTGTTCGAAGTCCTGCCGCTCCCGGCGGCAGCTGGCGACCTGCGCACGGCCCTGCAGCGTCCCGACGGACTGGTGCTTACCCGGCGCATGGCGCGCAAGTACTTCGGCACCGATCTGCCGCTCGGCCAGACGATCGAGATCGATCGCCAATACACGATGCGCGTGACCGCGGTGCTGGAAGACCTGCCTTCCAACACCCACCTGAATGCGGAGATTTTCGCCTCCGCGCGGGCACTGCCGCCGCTGCCGAAGGGTTGGGTGTTCCGCTGCCACGTCTACCTGCGCCTCCCTTCCGGCGCAGACGCTGAACAGATCCGTGCCGGGCTGCCGGCGTTCCTCGATCGCCATTCGCCGCCGCCCCCGACAGGCAGGGTCAGCGACACGCGCCGACTGGCGCTGGTACCGATCAGTGAAATTCACCTGCGCCCGCCCGGGCGCTTCGCGATGAAGCTCGGCGGCGACCCGCGGGTGCTGAGCGCGCTGTCGCTCGTCGGGCTGTTGATCCTGCTGACCGCGGCGATCAATTACATCAACCTGATGACCGCGCGAGCGTCGCAACGTGCCGTGGAAGTTGGCGTCCGCAAGGCCGCCGGCGGCAGCCGAGCCGACCTCGCGCTGCAGTTCATCGGCGAATCGTTGATCTACAGCTTCCTCGGCGTGCTGCTCGCGATCATGCTGGTCGAGCTGCTGCTGCCGCAGCTCAACAGCTTCCTGGACCGCAACATCACCTTCGATTACTGGAGTGCGCCGCTGCTCGCCGCGCTGTTCGGTCTCGCGCTGATGGTCGGGACGCTCGCCGGTCTCTATCCGGCGCTGGTGCTCGCCGCCTTCCGGCCCGCGGTCGTGCTGAAGGGCGGCGGAACGCGGGCACCGGGCTCGGGGAGGTTGCGGCAAGTGTTCGTGCTACTGCAGTTCACCATTCTCATCGGGCTGATGCTGGCTACCGGTGTGATCCAGCAGCAGACGGCATTCGGTCTGCGCGCGGGATTGCGCTTCGATCACGATCAGCTGCTGTCGATCCTGGTGCCGCAAACGGCCTGTCAGCGATCCGCGTTCACCGCCGCAGTACAGGCGCTGCCCGGTGTGCGCGGCACGGCCTGCTCGATGGAGTTCCTGGTCAACTACGGCACCCAGCAGTACCGCGCTAGCGATGGCCGCGAGGTTACGCTGCAGAACACCTTCGTCGGTCCCGGTCTGTTCGAGCTGCTCGGCCTGAAGCCCGTGGCTGGACGCTTCTTCGCGCAGGACCGCGAGGCCGATGTCCTGCCGGACTCTCCGCGGGAGCGCGATCTCGCCAGGACCTATCGCACGGTGATCAACGAGACCGCCGCGCGCGAGCTGGGATACACCGATGCTGCGGCGGCCATTGGCCAGGTGTTCACGTCGCTCACGGACGTGCGCGCCTGCACGCGGCGCGAGATCATCGGCGTGGTGCCGGACTTCGCGCGCGACTCGGTGCGCGTGGCGATCGATCCGGTCTTCTACGACAATACCGGCGGCTCCTTCAACATGCTCAACGTCAAGCTGCGGGGAGCGGATGTGCCGCAGACCTTGCAGGCCATCGATCGCCTGTGGAAGCAGACAGGCTTGATGCCGTCGCCTGTTTCACGCCGCTTTTACGATCAGTATGTCGAAGACCTGTACCGCGATCTCGAGCGGCAGGGCACGCTGTTCTCGGTCTTCGCGGCGCTCGCGCTGCTGCTGGCCGCCATGGGGCTCTTCGGGCTGGCGGCCTTCACGGTGGAGCGTCGCACGCGCGAGATCGGCGTGCGCAAGGCGCTCGGCGCATACACCTCCGACGTGACACGGCTGCTGCTGTGGCAGTTCGCGAAACCGGTGCTGGCGGCGAACCTCATCGCCTGGCCACTCGCAGCCTGGCTGAATTCGCGCTGGCTGCGGGGCTTCGCCTATCACATCGACCTGCCGTTCTGGCTGTTTCCCGCCGCGGCGGCGGTGGCGCTCGTGATCGCACTACTCGTCGTGAGCGGGCACTCGCTGCGCGTTGCCCGCGCGCCGCCCGTGAAGGCGCTGCGCGATGAGTAGCGAGCGGTCACCCAGGCACTGGTGCGACTCGTACTCATCCACAACCGAGTCCTACGGCTTCCATCCCTGCATTCCGGAAGATGGGCTTCCGGGCAAGCCGGTTCCCATCGAAATGGACCCCGGCGATGCGGTAGTGTGGGCCCGCCACATGGTTCACGGAAAGCGCGCGCAACGCCAGCGGCCGGGATCGGCGTGGCGTCGTCATGGTGTTCGTCGATCCGTGACAGGAACTTTCCGTGAAACGGATCAGTATCGATTCTGATCCAGCAAAGGAACAGGTACGAAGTCATGAACGGTCGGGAGTCACTCGTACGCGCGGCATTCGAAGATCAGGCGCAGTTGTGCGCCAGGTTTGGCTCGAGCTTCATGTCCGTGCTGTGCAGAACGATTGGCGCGAACCTGGATGACTCCTCCCTCGTCGGACGGAGGATCGTGCAGTGGACGGGCGACCCTTCCGCGCGCGGCGACGCAGTTCCGCTGCGTCTTGCCGGGGGGCTGCATGCGCTGGTTCTTCGCGGCGGGGATCAGTCGCTCGCGGCACTCTATCCGCCCTCGCCGCCACCCGCCTCGGATCAGCTCTGGCAGGCGGTGGCGCAGGCGTTCCGGCGACATGAGGCGGATCTTTCCAGCGCGCTCGATGTGCGCAAACGTTGCGATGAGCAGGCCGAGTACAAACACGCTCTGCCGTCGATGGCGTGTGGTCAGTGCATCTCCACCGTGCCATTTTCAAATGTGACCTTGACGCCGCCGCCAGGCCCGAGGGGCGTAACGACGGCTCTTTCCGCCTTCACCGTCATTGTCTGCGCGACAACCGACTCCACCGAGGACTCCCCGGAAGGCAACCGGCGAACCTTGACCGTACGAGTCGGAGATCCGGAAAGCGGGGATGCGTCTATGCGCACATTGCCTTCCAGGATCTGGCCTCCGTCCGGTCCACTCCTAGCGCTCTCGGCCGACGTTTCCACCTTGAGCTCCGGCCCGAACGCCAATACTCCCGATGGCATCGGCTCCGGAGCGGATGACGGGCCAGACGTTTCGGCTTCACCTTGTTTGACGGCGCTCGCCGGGGCCGGCGGCTGCGTTTTCACGGCTGCAACCGGCGCAGCTACGGGCGACGCAGGAGTGGTCGCAGGCTCAGCGGCCCACGCGGCATAGCCCACAACGAGCGTGGCGATTGCGACGAATGCGCCACCGCATGCACGACGCACGCGGCCTGGAGCGGATTGTTTGAGCATTTCGAGTCTCTCCTTGAAGGGATGCGCGGAGCGCCAATGGCAGCCGACCGGCAAAGCCGCATCGGCCAGTTGAGTTTTCAGCATCGCGCCGGCGTAGGCCCGCCGCGAACCGGGGTGGAGGTCGATGACCGCGGCGTCGCACGCGAGCTCCTGGTCCACACGAAGGCGGCTCGCAGCCAGGTGAACGAGCGGGTTGAACCAGAAGAGACAGCGCAGCAGCGCGACGAGAGCGTTCCACAGAGTGTCCCGCCGGCGCAGATGTACTCGCTCATGCGCGAGGACGAGTGACTGCTCCTGCGGGGTGTACCGGGTTTCGAAGTCGGCGGGCAGGATGACCTTCGGTCTGAAGACGCCCACCAGCGCAGGACAGCCTGCGGACGCTTGCGCGCGCAGCACGCCGCGCGACCCCGACAGTGTGCCCAAGCTGATCAGGTACGCGCGCTGCAAGCCGACGAGGTAAGCGACGAAAAGCGCGGCGCCCGCGCACCATACGCCGAGCAGCCATGTGGGCCAGTCGACCGAAGACGCCGCGCCGAGCGAGGAGCTCAGGGACCTTTCGACCGCAAGGCTCAGCGCGGAAACTGAGCCGATCTGCAGGTAGACGGTAAGCGGTGACTCCGCGTCCGTCGCGTTCGGCAGAAGCATCGCCACCATTGCAACGGGCACCAGCAGCCACGCGGAATACGATGCCGCCGCGCCAAACGCACGCCGCACTGGCCGGCGTATCAGCAGTGTGATGACGATGGCCGTGCTCGAAGCGATCGTCAGCGCGAACAGGTAGCGGAGCAGATCATTCATCATCGTCGATCTCCGCAATGAGGCGCTTGAGGTCCGCGATGTCGCGCTTCGTGAGCTTGCCGTGCCTGCTGAAGTGCGCGGCGAGCGGCGCCACGCGGCCGGCGAAGAGACGATCCAGCAGCCCCTTGCTGACACTCAACAACCACGCGTCGCGCGTGACCACCGGCGAGTACAGAAAGCGGCGACCGTCCTTCTCCGCGCGTATGGCTTTCTTCTTGAGCAGCCGGTTCAGCAGCGTCTTGATGGTGGCCTCCTGCCAATGCTGCTCGCCTTCGAGCGCGGCCACCACGGCCTCTGTGGGCACGGGGCTGCGGCGCCAGAGAATCTCCATGACCACGGATTCGGCGTCGGTGATGGAGGGAACTGAAGCGGGTTGAGGCATGGTTGGAAAGACCGTTTACAGTTATAAACGATGCGTACATTTACACGCGTAAACGCAGGAGTCAAGCGCGCGGGCAGCGGAGCATTGCTGCCTGCGTCACAGATCGAACGCGCGTCAACGATCACTCGATTGCGCGCTATCGTCCAATTCCAGCAGCCCATCCTTGGCCGCTATGGTGATCACCGCAGGGCACCGGAGCTACCGCCGACCAGCAGGTCGGTGCGCACGCCTTCGCGCGCCGGTACGTCTACTATGCGCAGCGCAGCAGCGCTGCGGACGCCGCCACTGCCAAGGACCAGCGCCAGGCGGGGGCGGGCGCCGCCGGACGTCGGAAGGCATGGCCGTTTTGCACGACGGCCGACATCTTGAATGCTGTAATGACGATGCGGCGGAGAATCGCCTGCGTCGGTCCGCAACACATCCAACGACCTCGTGTCATTCGGAGGAAACGACTCGTGCAAACTGACAACCATGAGCAACGTTCACTTGGTGCGCCGCTGCGCCTGGGCCGGCGACGATAGCCTGATGACGGCCTATCACGACAAGGAGTGGGGCGTCCACGAGCGCGATTCGCGCGCGCTCTGGGAAATGCTCATGCTGGAGGGCTTCCAGGCCGGCCTTTCGTGGCTCACCGTGTTGCGAAAGCGCGAGGCGTTCCGCAAGGGCTTCGCGGGTTTCGACCCGTTGAAGGTCGCACGCTTCGGCCAGAAGGACATCCGCCGTCTGCTCGGCGACCCGGGCATCATTCGCTCGCGTGCGAAGATCGAGGCCACCATCGCCGGCGCCGGAATCTACTGCAGCATGGCGGAGCGCGGTGAGAGCTTCAGCGAGCTCTGCTGGTCGTTCACCCGTGGAAAGGTGGTGAAGGGCGACGGCAAAACGTTCCCGGTGACGACCGCGCTTTCCGAAAGGATATCGAAGGAGCTCAAGCGCCGCGGCTTCAAGTTTGTTGGCCCGACGATTGTTTATGCCTGGATGCAGGCGGTCGGCATCGTCAACGATCACTCAGCGGCCTGCTTCCGGCGCAAGCAGGTGTGAGATGAGCCGCCGCGCGCGCCTTTGCCATCGCCCGGCTTGTCAGTTGACGGCACGCGGCCGACGCTGACTTGCGCTTCATGCTCTACGGCGGCGAAGATTGCGTTTCCTGCCAGGCCGTGTGCAGGCGTCAGAGGACTGCAGCGGCCTGCAAGAGGGCCGTCGAACAGGTGGCGCAACGCTAGAACGGACAACAGTGGAGAACGGCAGTGGTCAAAGGCTCCTGTTTCTGCGGAACGGTGCGCTACGAAGTGAGCGGCCCGTTCAATTCGATGATGAACTGCCACTGTTCCATGTGCCGCAAGCACCACGGCACGGCCTTCGCCACGTTTGTGTCCGCGCCCATCGACAGCTTCCGCTGGGTCTCCGGCGAAGACGCTATCCTCGCTTATAAGTCCTCGGAGCAGGGTGTTCGCAATAGCTGCAAGGTCTGCGGCTCCGCCGTGCCGTCGATGCTGCCGAGCCATGGTCTCGCCGTGTTGCCGGCCGGGCCGCTGGAAGGCGACCTCGGCATCAAGCCCCAGGCGCATATTTTCGTAGGCTCGAAGGCGCCCTGGTACACCATCACGGACTCACTGCCTCAGTACGAGGAATACCCGCCGGAATACGCGATGCAGGGCATACGGCGACCGAAGGTGCAGGCGCGGCCGGGCATCACGGAGGGCAGTTGCCTGTGTGGTGATGTGGCGTACGAGGTGGAGGGCGAGCCCATGTTCATGCAGAGCTGCCACTGCCAGCGATGCCGTCGCTCCAAGGGTGCCGCTCATGCCACCAACATCTTTTACAGGGCGAGCCAATTCCGCTGGACGCGCGGCGAAGAAATGCTGGCCACGTACAAGCTGCCCGAGGCGAAGTTCTATACCACTTCGTTCTGCCGCCACTGTGGCGGCGTCATGCCTCGTGTTACGCCGGACCGTGACCTTGCCGTAATTCCCGCCGGCAGTCTGGACACGGATCCGCCGCTGCGCTCGCAGCGGCACATCTTCACGAACTACAAGGCGTCGTGGTTCGAGATCACTGACTCGGCGCCGCAGTTCCCGGAGGGCCCTCCAGCCCGGTAGTGCCAGCTGCGCTTACCAGCGCAGCGTGCGGCGTCCAACGAAAGCCGAAACGGCTGTGACCACCGCAATCGCAATCGAATACCACGTGGCAACGAAGAGCGGGCTGTCCTCGGGGCATGTCAGCGCATGGAGTGCGGCGCCGCTTTCCGAACGACGCCGTCCCCTGATCTCGCAATGCCTTCGGGTGAGAAGCCCTGCTACGGATGCGTAGTCGGCCACTGGCTGGCATCGATGGTGCGGCGATATGCGTGCCAGGACGCATGACCGATCAATGGCATCAGCATGATGAAGCCGATGAACACGGTCGCAAACCCGATCAGCACGGCCGTCACGATGATTGTTCCCCAGACGAGCATCGCGCGCTTGTTTCGCAGTGTCGCGTTGATGCTCGTGACCACGGCCGTGATCGCGTCTGCGCGCCGGTCTAGCAGCATCGGCAGCGAGAAGGCGGTGGCGGCAAACACGATTGCGCAGAACAGGGCGCCCACTGCGCTGCCGATGCTCAGGTAGGGAATCAGATCGCGCCAGGTGGGAAACGCGTCGCTCGGCCGGAACACGCTCATGATCGTTGCCGCACGCACCCACACGAGCAGCACGATGAGCAGGCAAAGCCCCAGCAGGAGCGTGTCGCGCAGGTGCTCGCGACCCTCCCGAAGGCTGAAGGAGAGCGTTGGGTTACGCCCGCTCTCCAGCTGATAGCTGATCGAGTAAAGGCCCATCGCCAGGAAAGGGCCGAGGAACACAAAGCCACTGGCGAGCCCGATATACAGCGCCATGAGGCCCAGGCGCCAGGTGAGCACAGCGATCGCGGCGCTGAGCGATGCGAGCAGCATGCCGTAGAACAGGCTCTGCCATGGCGCGGCGGTCATATCCTTCCAGCCGAGCCGAATCCATTCAAATGGCGCCGACGCTGCCAGGTGACGGCATGGCGCTATGAACGGCAACTCGCCGGGATCGGTTGGGGGTGAGCCGACGCTGGAATTGGAAGTGGTATTCATACTCCCGCAAGGCCCCTGGTCTCGTCCGGTGCGAAGGACGTTCTGCCGCGAAGTTTATGCCGTTTCGGGCTTCGAGGGGGACTCGGTGCCGCGCGACGGCGCGTCGATGTGTTCGAACGGTCGAGCCATGGAGGCGCGTAGTCCGCGCTAACCGGTAGATCTACCTAGAGACTCACGGCTCGTGCGAGTGCCTCCTACGGGCTACGCGTGTCACATTTCTTAGTGTTCACAATCTGCGCGGAGAGTCGGTGACTCTGTGAGCACGATCATTCCACGAGTCCCGGGAAAGCAACGGTACCCCAGGCGCGGGGCCGCGACCTCGACGCCCGTTGAGCGTGCGGCGGGCGTGCACAATGAGGACGTAGCGGCGGCCTTTGATGAGATGGCGGAGCTGCTCGCAATCGGTGGGGAGAACCCGTTCCGAATTCGCGCTTATCAGCGCGCTGCGCAGGTGGTGCGTACCCTGCCGCGCGCTCTTGCGGAATATCAGGGAACGAAGGAGCTCGATGAGTTGCCCGGCATCGGGGCCGACCTCGCCGGCAAGATCGATGAGTTGTTGCGCACGGGGAGGCTGGCCGCACTCGAGGAGCTGCGCGGGCGGGTGCCGGCCGGGCTGCGCGACCTGCTCCGACTGCCGGGCCTCGGCCCGGTGCGAGTGCGCACGCTCAACTCGAAGCTGGGCATTTGCAGTGTCGAGGATCTTCAGCATGCCCTCGCGGCGGAGAAACTGAAGAAGATTCGGGGCTTCGGCCCCGCGATCCAAAAACGATTGCAGCTGGCGCTCGCGACACACGCGCCGACGCAGCGGCGTTGGCCCTGGTCTGTTGCCGCCCAGTATGCGGAGCCGCTACGCGACTACTTGAAGTCCGTGTCCGGTGTCACGCATGTCGAGATTGCGGGCAGCTATCGGCGCGGCCGCGATACGGTGGGTGACCTCGATCTCGTGGTTTGCGGCGCCCGCAATGTCGATCTGGCCAAGGCGCTGCGCGAATACCCGGGATTGCGTCAGCTCGCGGCTGCGGGCCCGACGCGCTGTACCGTGATACTGCGCAATGGACTCCAGGCAGACCTTCGCCTGATAAGCCTCGAGAGCTTCGGATCGGCGCTGAACTACTTCACCGGCAGCCGCGACCACAATGTCCATCTGCGCCGGCGTGCTCAGGAGCGCGGGCTCAAGTTGAACGAGTATGGACTGTTTCGCGGCCAGAAACGGATTGCAGGCGCAACCGAGAAGGATGTGTTCGCCGCGCTCGGCCTGCCCTGGATTGCCCCGGAGCTACGGGAGGACCGGGGTGAGCTTGAGGCCGCCGAAAGCGGCGAGTTGCCGAAGCTGATCGAGCTGGCCGATCTGCAGGGAGACCTGCATGTGCATACCGATGCAAGCGATGGTCGGGAGTCGCTGTCTCGCATGGTCAGCGCGGCCCGGGCGCTCGGGCTGAAATTCATGGCCATCACGGATCACTCCCGCCATCTGGGAATCGTGCACGGCCTGGATGCCGGGCGACTCGCGCGGCAGATCGACACTATCGATGCGCTGAATGAAAAGCTGCACGATTTCGTGGTGCTCAAGGGCGCGGAGGTCGATGTTCTCGAAGATGGGAGCCTCGCGCTGCCGGACTCGATCCTGAGCCGGCTCGACGTTGTGGTCGTCGCCATCCATAGCCATTTCGATCTGTCGGAAGCGAAACAGACCGCGCGTGTGTTGCGTGCGTTTGAGCGTCCTTACGTATCGATTCTGGCGCATCCGACCGGCCGGCTGATCGCAGATCGGTCCCCCTACGCAATCGATCTCGCGAGGGTTCTGGCCGCGGCACGTGCGAGGCCGTGCTATATCGAGCTCAATGCCCAGCCGGCGCGTCTCGATATCGACGATGTCACGTGCAAGGCGGCGCGGGAGCACGGCGTGCTCGTGAGCATCGCGAGCGATGCGCATGCGGGTGCCGAGCTTGCGGATCTGCAGAACGGCGTGCGCCAGGCGCGGCGCGGCTGGCTCAGCCGCGCCGATGTGCTCAATGCGCGTCCGCTTGCGCAGGTGCGCAGGTTGTTGGCGCGAACCCGGCTCTGAGCAACCGGGCGATGACTGGCAATGCTGCCGCACGTCCCCGTTGTGCCGCTACGCTCAGGTGCGGTCGGTCGAAATCCATTTGGCGACGCTGACACCCCAGGCATGCCCCCGTCGGCCCCGTTCAAGGAATAACAACTCCCGCCGCCGCCAGGCAGACCTCCCGATTCAATAAACGTCCGCAACGTCGGCGGAATTCCTCGCGTGCGCTACATTCCCGGGCGGGTCTCCAAGCGCATTTGGGGCCGCTTGTTTCCCAGCATCCAGCGGAGAACGTGCATTGATGACCGAGCCCTTCCCCTGCGCCCGGCCGAGCCGGTTGTGGCGAGCACTGTGGGTAGTTGCCGCCGCAGCCCCTCTGCACGTTATCGCGCAGTCGAATGACGACGCTTATCTGCGCAACTGCGCTGCCTGTCACGGCCCGGAACTGCGAGGCGGCGAAACCGGGCCTGCGCTCATCGGCAGCGGGTTCCAGCAGAAATGGTCTGCCCTCGCGCCGGAAGAGCTTGCGCAGCTCACCCGTCGCACCATGCCGCCCACCAACCCCGGCTCGCTCAGCGATCGGGACTATGCGTCGGCCCTTGCGCACATTCGCCGTGCCAACAGTTGGCCTGCGGGGGCCGCCGCCGAATCACTTGCGGCAACCACGGCAAGCGCGCGGCCCGGCCGCACCGAATGGCTGCACAATCGAGGCGACCTCGCGAGCACCAGCTACTCCCCGCTCGATCAGATCAACCGCGAGAACGTCAATAAGCTGCGCATCGCCTGGCGCTGGAAGTCCGATAATTTCGGCCCGACTCCCGAGTTCTATTTCCGTGCCACGCCCTTGATGGCGGATGGCGTCCTCTACACCACCGCCGGCCTGCGACGAAACGTTGTGGCGATAGATGCCGCAACAGGCGAGACGCTCTGGATGCATCGTCTCGACGAAGGCGAGCGCGGAGCGAGCGCGCCGCGCCGAAGTTCCGGCCGTGGTGTCTCGTACTGGCGCAGCACCAACACGAGTGAAGCAAGCCGCGTATTCACGATTACTCCCGGCTACCAGCTCGTGGCGCTTGATGCCCGCACGGGCGTTCCCGTTTCATCTTTCGGCGATCGCGGCATCGTCGATCTGAAGCAGGGGCTTCTGCGCATCAACGATCCGGTCAAGGCGTCGGTGGGCTCGAGCTCTCCGCCGGTGATCGTCGGCGACGTTATCGTCGTCGGCGTGGCGTTCGCGGCCGGTGGCGCTCCGAAGTCGAAAGAGGCGATTCCCGGCTGGGTTCGTGGCTACGACGTTCGCACGGGCGCGCTGAAGTGGACTTTCCACACCATCCCGCAGGCAGGCGAGCTCGGCAACGATTCCTGGCGTGACGAAAGCTGGCAATACACCGGCAACACGGGCGTGTGGTCGCCGTTCACGGCCGACGCGGCGCGCGGTTACGTCTACCTGCCCGTCGAAGCGGCCACCGGAGATTTCTACGGCGGCCACCGGCCGGGCGACAATCTTTTCTCCGACAGTCTCGTGTGCCTCGATGCCGCCACCGGCAAACGCGTGTGGCACTTCCAGACCGTGCATCACGACATCTGGGATTACGACTTGCCCGCGCCACCGGTGCTCGCCGACATCACGGTTGCAGGCAAGAAGATTCCAGCCGTGGTGCAGGTGACGAAGACCGGCTTCACATTCGTTTTCAACCGTGTCACGGGCAAGCCGGTGTGGCCCATCAAGGAGCGCCGCGTACCGCAGACGGATGTGCCGGGCGAGACAACTTCAGCCACTCAGCCGTTCCCGACCCGGCCTGCGCCGTTCGAGCCGCAGGGGCTCAATCTCGACGATCTCATCGACTTCACGCCGGAGATCAGGAGGCAGGCGCTCGAGATCGTGAGTCAGTATCGCTTCGGGGCGATGTATATGCCGCCGTCGGAAGTGATCCCGGGCAAGAATCTGGGCACGTTGATTCGCCCGAATCTCTCGGGTGGCGCGAACTGGCAGGGCGCCGCCGTCGATCCGCAGACGGGCATTCTCTACGTCAGCTCGATATCCACGGTCGGCCCCATCGGCCTGCGACAGGATCCGAAGATTTCCGACATGCGCTACATCGGCGCTTACGGTGAAGGCTTTCCGCAAGGCTCTCTTGGCGGCCCGTCCGGGCTGCCGCTCGTAAAACCACCTTGGGGCCGCATCACCGCTATCGACCTGAGCTCGGGCGACCACGTCTGGATGGTGCCCAACACCGACACGCCGGACTGGGCGCGCAACAACCCGGCACTCGCGGGCATCATGCTTCCCCGCACCGGCTCGTTCGATCAGGTGGGCCTGCTCGTGACGAAGACACTGTTGATTGCGGGGGAGGGGAGTGGGCTATGGCGGCCCGGCGGCGGTGGCAACAAGCTGCGCGCGCATGACAAAGCCACTGGCGCCCTCATTCATGAGCTCACGCTGCCCGCGAATCAGTCGGGCGTGCCGATGACCTACGAGGTGGACGGGCGACAGTACATCGTTGTCGCTGTGGGAGCGAAAGGCTTGCCGGGTGAGCTCGTTGCGCTGACGTTGCCCTGATCAGCGCGGGCGAAGCGCGGGGTCGATGATCGAGTCTGCGGAAATCTCGCGGACCGAGCGCGCCCCGCAACCCACCATGGCGAGACGCAACTCCAGGTTCAGAATCTCCAGCACGCGCGCGGCACCGGCCTGGCCGAACGCGGCGAGGCCCCACGCATAGGGGCGCCCGATGCCCACGGCGCTCGCCCCCAGCGCCAGCGCCTTGTACACGTCGGTGCCACGGCGAACACCGCCATCCAGCAGCACGGGGATGCGACCCGCAGCCCCCTCAACGACCTCCGGCAGCGATTCGATCGTGCCGCGCCCGCTCTCGAGCGCACGCCCGCCGTGATTGGACACGATGATTCCGTCTGCGCCGTGCTTCACGGCGAGCGCCGCGTCCTCGCGCGCTTCGATGCCTTTGATCACCACCTTCATGCGGGTGCTGTCCTTGAGGCGCTTGATGAAATCCCAGGTCAGCGAGGCGGACGTGAGGCCGAGGCCCTGCGTGTCGATGCCGGCGAACATCGGCTTCGATGCAAGGCCCGGCCGCGGATTGCCGCGTTCATCCACGGTGTGACAGCCACTGCAGTTGCGCGTGTCTTCGCGCCGCTTGCGTGTGGCCGCCGCCGTGTTGCGGCCGGCGGGCGTATCCACCGTAACGGCTACGACAGGGCAACCCGCAGCCTCCGCCCGCTTGAGCAACTTCTTCGTGACCTCGAATTGGTTGGTGGTGTAGAGCTGGAACCACACCGGTGCGCCGCGCGCGGCCGCAACCTCCTCAACCGAGAAAGAAGCCTGCGTCGACACCATCTGCAGCGCGCCCTTGGCTCTTGCGGCTCGCGCCACCGCAACCTCGCCTTCCGGGTGCAGGGCGCGCAGGCTGCCGATGGGGCAATACGCGATGGGCGACGCGAGCTTCGCGCCCAGCACCTCGGTGGAGAGGTCGACGCGGCTCACGTCGACAAAGCGCCGCGCTCGCAACTGGTAGCGAGCGAACGCAGCCTGGTTCGCGCGCAGCGTGGCTTCGCCGTCTACGCCACTTTGCAGGTAGCCCCAGTGCGCCGGCGGCAGCAGGCGCTGCGCGGCGGCCTCGAGGTCGAATACATCGAGCGCGTCGGCTGCCGAGGCGAGCGTTGGTTCGTCGGCCAGTGCTTCGGTGAATGGCGCCAGCGCCGCAATGGCGGGGCTCGCGGCAAGGAATTTCAGCAGCGCGCGGCGTTCATGCAGGCGCGTCAGCGTGTTCGCGCGTGACATGCTTCCCCCTCGTCTCGTCCCTCTTGAGGGGACTATGTCACGGCTGCCACGCTCGAGCTCACGGGGTTGCTCATCGTGTCCGAAAAGCGGGCCGCGTGTTTTTCAGCGCAGCTGACTATCCTTGCTGCCACGGCGGTTGTACCCGCTGAACTGCGCAGCATCGCGATCATCAGCCTCCTGGCAGGGCACGCATAGCCGAACGCCGGGAATCGCGTTCCGCCGCGCTTCGGGAATCTCCGCTCCGCAGTGGGTGCAATGAGTCTGCGCGGCGCCCTGGGGCAGCCGACTCTGAGCGCGGCGGATCCCATCATTCACCGTCGCATCGATCTGATCCTGAACTGCGCCGTCGCCTGCCCAACCCGTGGCCATAGCTGTCTCCTGCGGTCAGATCACCTCTGCATGGACCGCGGCACTCCCGGTGATACTTCCCGAGGAAGCATCTTGCCAGCCGGTTTCCGGAGAGTCGAGCCGCCACTGAACATACTGAAGCCTGGCCGCTTCTACCCTCTCACTTCACAGTTTCGGAATCCGGATGCGGCTGATCATGAATGAGCCGGACAGGGCGAACATCAATGCGAGTGGATGTAGCGTGAAGCCGGCAAGCTTGACGGCGCCGAACCACAACTGGTCATCGAGCGCCCCGAGCGCGGCCGCAACGGTCAGCACGCAGACCAGGGCGAACGACGTGGGTATGGGCGTGCCTTCGAAGTACTTCACCTTCCCCGTTCCTTCCGATAGCTCCTCCGCAGTGACGTTATAGCGTGCGAGACGGGATACGCCGCACGCAACGAAGTACGCCAGGATGATTCGGTCGTACATGCCCTGCATGCCACAGGCGTAAGCCAGCACCGCGGGAGCCACGCCGAACGAAATCACATCGGCGAGCGAATCGAGCTCCCTGCCCATGGCCGACGATGTCTGGCGCCAGCGCGCGATGCGCCCGTCGAGAATGTCGAAGACCAGCGCCGCGAGAATCAAACCGCACGCGGCGTAGATGCGGCGGACGTCTGCCGTTTGCAGGTAAGTCATGCTCGAGAACAACGCGCCGGTGCCGCACACCGCATTGCCGAGCGTGAACCAATCCGCGAAGTGGAACTCGCGGATCATCGAGAAAGGTTTGCGGGGTTGTCTGTCGGTCATTGGCTATTCTATATCCCCGCGTTCTTTCTGCTCGGCCCGCTCTTGCGCCTCGAGCTCGCGGGCGTGTTGAGTGGCTCGTTCCAGCACGTCCTTCGAAGGCATGCCGGTCTTCGCGCTTTTCCGTAGGCTCATGAGGGTGCCCACGAGCAGGGCACACACGCTGACGATGACAATAATTGCCGTAGACATGAATGCATTCTCGTCTCACCCGGAAGACCGGGGCAGGCGCAAGAACCGGGCATCAGGGGGCGGATTGTGCGGCCGAACCCATGCTGATATCGGGATGCAGGCGCAGGTTAATACGCCTGCAACCAGGGCGCCAACGCGTAGGGCAGGATGTCCCGGTCTGGTGTGTGGTCGGTGCTTCTCGACGTGCTCGAGGCGCGGGCGACCCACCGCACGCCGGCGAGCCTGCGCCAGCAGTGGAAAGGCGACCGGTTCGTGCAGCCGTGCTATGTAGACCAGCGCTCCCTGCACGAGCTGGATGGGCACCTGCTTGCTGCAGCCTCGGCGTTCGAGGCGGTGGAGCTGTCGCCCGTGGCGCCGCTGGGCATGTGTTCGGCGGTGGCGCTCGCGAGCCAGAACAAGATCGTCTCGACGGCGCGCGGGACGGAGGTGGTGTCCGACCCCACCAACGTTCTGGCGCTCGAATGCGCAAGGCGCTTGCGGGACGAGGGCGCCCCGCATGTGCGGCTTGCCACCAGCCACCGGCGCGTAACGCCCAACTCTCAGAGCGCATCGCTGCCGCGGTGACCACGGCGCACGTTCAGCATCAGGTGCTGGAACACCCGTACTACGACGGCATCCGCTTCATGATCGACGTGCGCGCGCCGAACGGCGCTGAGATTCCGCTGATCGACGGCGGCGCATTCGACTGGCTGCGCAAGCTTTCGTCGAACAACGAGCTCGTGTTCGTGGGGAGTGGGATGGGGTCGCAGGTGATTGCGTACCTGTTCCGCAGGTGAGCGCCTCGCGTTCGGAAGCGAGGTAGCCGCAAGGCGTTGAGGAATTCGGGCGCCCGCCCTTTGGGGCACTCGCACTTAGTCCGTCCGTGTGATGCTGCCAGCGTGCTGTGGGCCTGGGCCGGCCGGGCCGCCGCCTCGAGCGGTCCGCCTCCTTAATTAAGGAATTGGCCCGGCCGTTGGCCGGCCGCCGCGTCAGGCGGCTTGGATGCGGCCGGCGCTGTGGTAGGATGCGCGCCCCGATTCGGCTGGACGGCTATTGCCGCACGCCGCCTCGGCTGCCCCGGCACCGGACGCCAGGGCCGGGAGTCGAGCGAAAATCCACGAGCTTCAGTAACTTACTGATCTTGCGGCTTCGCCCGACGGGCACGACGCCCACCCAGCCGCCGCCTCGTCGCCGCACGAGCGGCTCGCAGCTTTCACATCGGCGCGCCTGTAGCTCAGTTGGATAGAGTACTTGGCTACGAACCAAGGGGTCGGGAGTTCGAATCTCTCCAGGCGCGCCAATCCCCATTGTCCTTCATTCGAAGAAGCCGTTAAGACATGCGCGGCAAGGAAAATTGGCGAGTTCGAGAATCCTCGCTGCACACGCGCTGATTGTCCGAAATGAACTATCGCGCAATTTCAGCCGATTGGATTCCGATGATTCTCGATAACTTGGTGCGGATCGGGAGAGTTCTAACTGCGGAAAGGTGTGAGCCAGCTACTTGGCAGATCGCCGTTCTTCGCTATCTGTCTTTGTTCCTTCTCGCCGACTGTCATGACCGTCGCGACACTCGGGCGGCCGCGAGCCCTGCCGGTGCGAATCCGGCAATACTGTTTCACGACTTTCGGATCAAGCCGCGCGCTCGGGACGCGCAACATGAGCCGGCGCGTGCCCCAATTCGCGTAGTAGAGGAACGCATCGAAGTACTTCGCGACGAACTGGTGCGGGTCCCCCTTGAAGTCGCCCCATTCGTAAGTGTTGACGAGCCGCGTCGAGGTAATCGTTGCCCGGCTCGTGATCGCGCGGAGCTGCTTCTGGGCGCTCGCGCTGAGCGGGCGATCGATCGCGACAAACTCGTAGTACTGGAATTCGCTCATCGTTACCAGGTAGTGCGAATGTAAGCCGACTGGACTATTCGCCAGCCGCCCAGCGGCGGTAGGCCTCGACCCACTCCGCACCTGCTGGCGGAGGGCTCGGAAGCGGGAGGTCGAGGATCGGGATCGCCTGCCGCGAGCGGCCGCGCCGGCAGATCGCGACAATCGGGTCGTCGTTCGTCATGGCCGCGCGTCCCATCCGAGGGCTCGAAGCCCAATCCCAATTCCACTAAAGCCGTCGCATAACTCGACAGCGACGCCATTCGATTCGGTGCGTGGTCGCATCATCGCCTTTGGTCGAGCGTGAGGCCAAAGCGGTTCGTCATCTCTTCGGTTCTGGCCCAGGGTTCGCCCGGAAGCTGCGTAACGAATGTGGTGAAAACATCGGCAAAAGCTTTGTTCACGGCCTCGTCCGTGAGCGTCTCCGCCGCTGTCGGGGCAAGCAGCGGTCGCATGTCGGCAAGGAAGCGAGGACTGCGGAGCTTGGCGAACATGCGCTGTTCCGCCTCGGCACGGGAGACTCTGAGTTCTGCCCTGTGCAGATAGCGCAGGAAGTATTCGATGACCTTTGCGGTATCCAGCCCATCAAATACGGCCAACGCATGGGCCAGATCAAACAGATCGCGCCCCTTGTCCCGTTGGAGCAAGGCGCGCAACTTGGTGGCCAGCATTTCTTCCCGTGAGTAGGTCGCCACCGCGGCATTGCCGGTGAACCACGGATTCTCGACGCTGTTCATCGCTTGTACCCGCATCGGCCGCCAGCGGAATCTGCGCACGCTCGAGCTTGCGCACAGAATGTTCCCCTCCGCTCAGGAGCTTCTCCAGTTTTATTCTTCTCTTTCGGTTCGCGCGCTGCCGCGCGAGATGTGGGCCACGATCATCCGGATATCGTTGTAGTCGAATCTATCGCCCGTGCCGCTTCGGATCGCGGTGACGGTCGCGCCCTCGTTTTCCTGGATGAACGCCAGCAGAGGGTTGATCGTTTCCGCGGGCAGCACCTCGTACACGTCGATTTCGCCGCTCGCGATCCAGCGCGCGAGATGACTCTTGATCGTGCCCACCGATAGGCCGCGAATCACCGCGATCTGCTCCGCGGTCTTACGCTGCCGGTGCAAATCGAGCGTGTCCCTGCAGGTGCCGCCCTTCTCCTTGCTTCCGCAAGTGACGGAGGTGGTCACCTGCGGGACCCTGGCCCTGATGTGCACTGCCTCGCCGTCGTAGAGCCTTTCATCGAGAAACGAGGCGCCATACAGCCGTTCGATCCTGCTCCAGCAGCTGTCCTCGATGCGCCGCACGTGATTCACGTAGCGTTTCACCTTCTTCTTGTAGCCGAGCGCGCTGACGTGTTCGCGCAATGGCGCGACGAGCTGCGTGGCAATCTGTCCGGTGAAGTACTCGATGGCTTTCCGACACCGCTCGTTCAACATGGCGACACTCTTCGGGTCGCTTTCGGTCGCCTCGATCAGGCGACGCAGCTGCCGCTGAAACTTCTCTGCCGTCGCATCGATCCCGCCCATGCGGGCTCGAATGCGATCATGCAGTTCGATGGCGGCTGCCATGTCCGGAATCTTCTTTGCGGCGATCAACTCCCGCCACTCGTCCAGGTGACTCGACAGCTCGACAAACGTGAATAGCCGCAGGAGCAGATAGTTCGCATACCGCGTTTTTTCCCGTGCGAGCACGCCCTGCAAGTCGCCGGCTGCATGATTCGACGCGCTGAACTCGCTGGTGCGCGGGTCGTCATGCAGGGCGCTTGGCGTGATGGGTGAGTGCAAGACGATTCCTTCCAGCGACCGGCAGCGACTCAGTGCGACATACACCTGCCCCGCGGCGAATGATCGCCCGGCGTCGATGATGACCTTGTCGAAGGTCAGGCCCTGGCTCTTGTGTATCGTGATCGCCCAGGCGAGCCGCAGAGGATACTGGCTGAATGTACCGCGCTGCTGCCTGAGGACTCGTCCCGATTCCTCCTCGACGCCGTAGCCGACGTTCTCCCAGGCTTCGCGATGCAACGTGTAGTCCATTCCGGAATCCCTGAACCTGACCGTGATATCCGTCCCGAGGATCCGCTTCACGCTCGCCAGTTTTCCGTTGTAATACGCGCCTGCCTCGCTGTCGTTGCGAATGAACATCACCTGTGCGCCGATCTTGAGGTGCAGCGCTTCATCGCAAGGGAACAGGGCTTCCGGGAACTCGCCCTCGATCTGCGCGGCGAACGAATGCGTCCTTCCAGGAAGGTTCGTCAGTTCGGATGAATTGACGCTGTCGGCTTGGCGGTTATGCGTGGTGAGGCGAACATATCCCGGCTCCGGCGGCTTGAAAGCGGGGTCGTAGCGTTCCTGCAATCGCCGGTAGTCATCGGCGTCCAGCTTGCGATTGCGGACGTTGTTGAGCAGTGTGAGAAAGCGCGCGTCGCTCTGCCGATAGATCGTTTGCAGCTCGATCTGAGCCGCATTGAGCTCGCGCCAGACGAGAGAATCGAAGAAGTAGGGACTGCGGTAGTAAGTCTCGAGCAGGCTCCATTCCGCCTCTTTCGCCACCGGCGGCAGCTGATGCACGTCGCCGATCAACAGAACCTGCACATCGCCGAAGGGCTGGCGGTTGCGGCGAACCGTGCGCAGGACCAGATCGATCGCATCGAGCGTATCACAGCGCACCATGCTGACTTCGTCGACGATGAGCAGGTCCATTTCCCGGAGCACGCGCAACTTTTCCTTGCGCAGACGCAGGTGCTCGCGCAGTAGCCGATAACGGTTCGTCGCGACGTTTGGATCCACGAAATCGTCGTTGGGAACGAAGCAGGTGAGCGGCAAGCCGAACATCGAATGAATGGTGACGCCGCCGGCATTGACCGCGGCGACGCCGGTAGGCGCAACGACCACGACATTCTTTTGTGTTCGTTCCGCAAGTCGTCTCAACAGGGTCGTCTTCCCGGTGCCGGCCTTTCCGGTGACGAAGCAATGTTTGCGCGTATGCAGGGCAAATTGTTCGGCCAGCTCGAACTCGACATTGGTCATGGCTTGCGATCCGTTTTCGCGTCCGGCCTATCCCGTCAACTGCGACGTGGCCGTCCGGACATCGCGCGCGAACGGCTCCTTGTGGCCGCCAGGTCTGCGGTGTTGGCGTCCGATGCGACATCCGTGTCCCGCTTGCGCGCACTTGTTTCCCATCAGCTGTCGAGATCGTTCCGATACAGGATCTGTCCGCAATGGTTGCAGATGAACATGCGGCGTGCATCGTTACTGGACTTCCAGCCCCAGTTTCTGATGCTCCCGGAATTGCAGATCCGGCAGCAAATTCCCCTGGATGTCTGACAGCGTGGAAAAGCGTCCAGGTACTCGCGCAGGGTGGGGAGATCCTTCCATGTCGCGCGCGTGAAGTGGCGGTACAAGAAAAATCCGGCGATGAGTAACAAGAGCAGCCAAGCCATCGCGCCCTCCGTGTTATTGAATCAAAATCCCCCGCACACTATCTTCTGATTACCGATCCAGTATCGCCACAGGTGAGCATGGCCCGCAACTACTCGAATCTGGCAGTAACCATGACCCCCACATCCCGTCTCGCCGGTGTATCTGCGTCGGAAGGAGCGAGGACCGATGATGACGTGACCGCCAGCTCCATGACAGTCGCACTTTCATTGAAAGCGAGCCAAAGAATATGTACCGAACCGGTCGGAAATAGAGGGGCAATGGGCAAGGCCAGTCGTCTCGAGCAGGAACGCCGCGGAGCCAAACGCGACCGTCTCACCCGGATGGAATCCAACTGCATGGCGCGGGAGCTGCCATGCACGCGGGCGCGGCGCGGGCGATACTGAGGTATCCGGTGGAAGAGATAGAAGAAACGGTGCATGCCTTCGACGGGGAACCAGGTCTCATCGCCGCGCAAGAGCGCCTGAAGACCGGACGCAACGAGCCTTGCCCGTGCGGCAGCGGCCGCAAGTACAAGAAGTGTTGCCTGCGCGCCGACGAAGATCGCGCACGGCACGCGGCAGCTGCGGCGCAGTTCCAATCCCCGGCGGTCGCGAAGCTGCAGCCGGCCGTGTCCGCGCCGGAGAAGGAGGCCGACCTGGATGCCGATGGAGCCGCGCCGTCCCGCAAGGCCAGAGAGGTCTCCGAAGCCGATCGCCGCCTCGATGAGCTGTGGCAGTGGTTCGACAGCCTGAGCTCGCCGAGCGCTGCGCAATTGGACGAATGGCTGGAGCGTCTGCTGGCGCTGCCGCCCGAGGGCATCGAGTGGGACGATGTATTGCACGCCTGCGCGCAGAAGGGACATCCGGACCTGCCTGCGGTGTTTCGCCGAATCGCCGTGCGCGTGCCGCACACGCACAAGACGGCGATGAGCCATTTCTACTGGGCCGCGGCGGAGGAGTTCACGCGCCGCGGCTTCGACGCACTGTTACCCGAGGTGGCCACCGGTTTCTCAAATCTGGATGAGCACTGCTACGACGCGGACGCTCTGGTGCATCTGGAGGATTTCCTGCTGGCCGGTCGTTTCGAGACCGAGGCGCTCGTCCTGGCAGAGCATTTCTTACCCATTGTCCGAGCCGATAGCGGATTGATGCCCTACGCGGCGGTCGAGAAATGCAACCTGATATTCCAGTTGCGTGCAGGAATTGCGCTGCGTGGGGGATATGGCGCGCCAGCTTCACCGCATACCGTCACGCAGGCGTTGCGGCGTGATCTCCAGGAGGATATCGAAGACGAAGCAATCGACCACGCGGTTCTGGTCGCCTGTGAGGCGGCCGATCCCGCTTGGACGCGCGCTTGCTTCGATCTGGTGACGGGTGACATTCGCGAGAGCGAGCAGGCCTGGCAGGATTGCGTGCGCCTCTACGACGCGCTGCTGCGAGTGGCGCGGGAGGCCTGGCGCATCGACGGCGTCCCTCCCGGCTGGGCTTTCGTCGGACTCTCGCGCCTGCTGGAGTCGGTGTATCGCGCAAGGAACCGGGACGAGATGAAGCGCTCGGGAAACAGGAAAACGCAGAAAGAATCCCGGCCCCGCAATCTGCTCGACTATCTGAATCCTGCCGGGATGGAGCAGCGCATCGCCCGGGCGTGTCCGGACGTGCTGGGTGTCAGCGTGGCACGGGCGCAGGTTCTCGTGGATGCCCACACGGTGCTGCTCGATTTCGCCCGCCGTCACGAGTTACTCGCGGACGGCAGTGCCGCGGCGGCGCGCACCGAGCTCGTTCGCTTGCGCGGCGTGCTCGCTCCGGCCTGATGCTCAGGCACGATCTACACAGAGTGGGTTCAAGGAGGCGGTAGGCTTCCCAGGAGCCTGAGGGTTCGTCCTCCGGGCGCGCCAGTGAATCATTGACTTGTGATACACGGGCTCCGTCACGATGGCCGATTTCCGCAGGGCCGCGGACGAAGACCCCAGCTCGTGACCTAGCGTCGTGCGCGTGGCCGGAGGATTGGCGGCGCCGCCCGGGCCGGCCATGTCGTCGCCTTGCCCGAGATGGCCGACGGTTCCGCTTGACCGCCGCGGACCATCGCCTCACGCTCGCAACCGCCTCGATCCAGCACCTCCGTCAGAATGCGAATGGCGCTCAAAGCAGACGTTCCATTTGGTGAGGATGTCGAGCAGCGAGTTCGAAGTTGCTCTCTCCGGGCGCGCCAATCAATCAGTTGCCTGGACTCACACCGACATTCGCGTCACGTCACCGAGTGACCAATAAGCGGCCAAGTGCAGCCAACCCGCACTGAGCTAGGCCACCCGAGTTACGTGTCTCTTCGATCGGTGACCTGACTTGGCCCAGATCAGTTCGTCATCCCTTCCTGCCGGCATCGGACACCTCAAACCACCGCTTCCGACGAAGCGAATACTCGAGAGCCCCGCCGTTTCTTTCACTACCGCTTTTACTCCCAATTCGGGTGCATTCGATCCCAGTTCGGGAGTAGCGCCTTGACATCGTGAAAACTGCTCCTATATTGGGTTCGCTCGATCCCAAATAGGGAGCATTATGCTCGACAACATTCTCTTCGGCAAAACCCGCGCCGCCCTCTTGCGCGAGCTCTATGCCAATCCCGACCGCCGAGTTTCTTTTAACCAGCTCGTACGCCGCCTCAAATCCGGTCCTGGCGCGATCTCCCGCGAGCTCGCGACCCTGACGAGCGCCGGCCTCGTCGCCGAGCAACGAGAAGGCAATCAGCGCTTCCTCTCCGCCGGAACTTCCTCGCCACTGTTCTCGGAGCTCAAGGCCCTCATCACGAAAGCCTCCGGCGCCCCGACCTTCATCCGCGAAGCCCTACAAGGCCTCGAAGACCAAATCGACATTGCCGTCATCTTCGGCTCGGTCGCCAAAGGAACCGAACGTGCAGACAGCGACGTCGACCTCTTCATCATCGGCACCGCCGGCTACTCAGTCGTAACGCAGCGCATGTACTCAATCGAAGATCGCCTCGGAAGAAAAGTGCAAACGCTATACTTCGACCCAAGCTCCCCAACTGATCGCGCCTCGCTTCAGAAATCGTCAACCCGCGCCATGCTCGCCGGGCCGAAGTTATTCGTGCTGGGCGACGAACGGCGACTGGAAGCATTCATCTCCGCGGAAGAAGAACGACATGGTCAGAAAAACAAACCTCGACAACCTGACAAAGGGCGCAAAGCCCGCACTCCACGCCGCTGAGCCCAACTGGGACACCCTAAGAGGGCTTACGGACAGAGCCACCAAAGCACTCGCCGACGCCCGCCGAAAAACCAACACAGTCGCGACGCGCTTCTCCGCAGCGTATGGTGCGGCCTTCTGGCTTGCCCGCGTCTCCCTCGAAGCAGCCGGTTACCGCCTTGCAGGCTCCGAAGGTCACCGAACTATGGTCTTCCAGTGCCTCGCCCACACAGTCGAATGGGAAGCCGACCGATGGCGCCGCCTCGACGACATCCACAAGCTTCGCAACCGATTCGACTACGGCGACATCATCGACGTCTCCGAAGCCCAGGTCGAAACAACCATCGCCGACGCCCAGGATCTCCTCGAGGACGTCCTCAGCACGTTCCCAAACGTCAAACCGAAGTAATCAGCGATGGCCCCGGATAACCGAGGTGTCTGGTTCTCTGCTGAAAGCGGCGTGCGGCCCTTTCAGCCCGCGGGCAAGACGCGTGGTTTTTGCCCGCGTTAGTCCTCATTCTTGAGCTTTCTTTGTTCGCGCGATCTGTCGATCCGGCGCTGCAGCTCCATCATGGCGTCCGAACGCGCTTCCGGCATGCCCCAGCGCGGCTTCTCGCCGGTCGCCGGATGCGCGGTCTGCAGCGTTCGCCGGCGCTCGCGCTGCGCGAGCAGTTCTGCGCTCTCTATTTTCCCGCGCGAGCCGCTGCGCTTCCTGCCGCCGCAGCTCCTCCTGCTGCCGACGGGCCTCTTCCTCCAGGCGTGCGGCCTCGCGTTCGGCCATGATGGGCACCGGGCAGGCCGGCATGCCTGCCGACGTCAGATACCCGCTCAGAGAGCTGCGGGAATACGGCGTCGAGAATTGGCCGATCAGCGGCAGGTTGAGCGCCGCGAATACCGGCTGCCAGGACTCTTCGCCGGCGCCCGAACGGCAGCGTACTTCAAGGGCGGGATTGAACTGATACCAGCCGTGTGCCACGCGCTTGAACAGGGCGCGGTTGTAGGCGTAGTCGCGTTCCACTTCGTTGCGCGAGAGCACGTGCGACAGATGCTGCCGTTTGTTGCGCTCCGGCTCGCAGGACGTTCTCCGGCAGATCCTTGCCCAGGCCCGAAGTATCGCTTTGCGTGTCGAACGCGCAGTTGAGCGTGCGATCGATCCGTGTGAAGCGTGACTTGAACAGCGTCCAGAACGTCTGGAACAGAAAATACTCGGACAGATGCTTGTCGATGCGCACCAGCCGCTCGCCAGCCTTCACGTCCACGTGCGCCGGCGCCAGCAGCTCGTAAAGCGCGGCGCAGCGGGCCGCGCGCGAACTTCGGGTCGCGGAAGGCCTCGCGCAGGGCCCAGATGCAGCGCATTGCAGCCGTACTGATCCGTCGCGTCGCGGTCGGCGCCGCGTTCGAGCAGCGCTTCGACCAGCGCGACATTGCCGGCGGCCGCGGCTGCCATCAGCGGCGTCTGGTTCATGGGCGTGCGATGGTCGATGCCGTGCGTGTCGCACTGGCGCAGCACGTCCTTGAAATTACGCGCGGCGTAGGGCGCGAGGTATTTGCGGTTGAGGGCGCTGCGCTGCTGCTCGAATCCCTGTACGACGCCGAACTGCGCTACGCCGAGGCCCGCTTCCTGCGCGAGATACGAGGCCAGCTCGGGCTCATCGTGAAAAGCGGCGTATTCATTGAGTCGCCGCTTTTGTTTGTCGCCGACTGCGCGCTCGCGGAAGACCTTGACCAGCAGCTCGCGCACGGCCGGCTCGTCGAGCACGGGCCAGGGCGGTGGTGTCTGTCTGAGAATGGTGCGGCGGATGGCTTCGGCCTGCTCCTGCTTGCCCTGCAGCTCCAGCTTGCGCGCTTCCTTCTGCCATTCCTCGAGGCTGGATTGTCTGGCCTCCACCTGCGCCTCGCCGCCGGCGGCGGTCAGGTCGAGCAGGCCGAACAAAGGATGCGCGGTGTCGGATTCGATGACGTACAGGTTTTTCACGGCGCGGGTCAGCGCGACGTACAGCGCATTGACGAAGAACTTGTAGACCTCCAGCGACTTGTCGCTCTTGTCGCGCGCGCGGCGGTAGTCGAGCGTGTCGGTCGCGAGATCCTGCTGCGTCACGCCCGCGGCAATTTCCGCGAATTCGCGCCGGTGGCCGGAGACGAAGCGGTACAGAACGATGTTCTCGTACTCCAGTCCCTTCGCTTCATGGATCGAGAACAGGAGCGGCGTGGAAAAGTACTCGCGCGCCGCCGCCTTGTCCTCATCGCGCATGACCAGCACGGCGAACCGCGTGGACTGGCGGATCCTGCGGTCCAGCTCGCGCTTGGCCGCATCCTCGTCCGCCAGCAGCGTCGACCTTGCCCGGTTCGCCGCCCACGGCTTCGACCAGGAAGTTGCTCTCCCGGTCGATGGAGCCGAAGCGCCGATGCTTGATCTTGAGCAGCGTGTTGGCGAGGCGCGTGGTCTGCGGCCCGTTGCGGAAGTTGGCCGTCAGCACGCGCAACTCCTGCCGTTCCGCCAACTGCGGATCGTGCCAGAACAGCGTCTTGACCTGGCTCCAGGAGAAGAAGTTGGGATGGACGATCTGGTTGGAGTCGCCGCACAGCATGAAGCGCTCCGGGTTCTTGAGCGTCTTCAGCACCAGCGCGAGTTGCGCCGTCGTGAGGTCCTGGACTTCATCCACCATCACGAAGTCGTAGCGCGGCGCGGCCAGCGCCAGCCAGTCATGCGCGAGCAGGTTCAGGTCGTAAAGCTTCGCTTCGGCGAGCCACGCCCGGTATTTCTCGAACAGATCGTAGAGCCGGTCGCGTTCCTCCGCGGGGAAGATCGACTGGCGCACGCCCAGCGCCCGGTAGTCCTCGCGCGAGAGCACACCGCCCGCGCGCGCCGCGATCACGCCGCGGATTTCCTCGAAAGCCTGGTGCGCATCGATATCCTTGAACGCGTGCCCCTGGCGCATGCGCTCAAACCAGCCCGAAAACTCGCGCCAGCCCGCCTCGCGCCCCGCCGGCACGCGGATTGACTCGACGAACTCGCGGTACGAGAGAAACGTGGCTTCCTGGCCTTCGCGCTCGAAGCCGTTGGCGTAGTACAGGTCGCGCGCGTTCTGCGCGAGATACGCCGACTGAGTGACATAGAGCACCTCGCCGTCGGCCTGCTTGAGCTTCTCCAGCGTCAGCGCGGTCTTGCCGCTGCCGGCGCTGCCGACCACGATCAAAGGCGGCGGCAGGCGATACACCGCTTCCTGCGCATCGTCGAAGGAGATCGGCTTGTCCAGGAAATGCATGGCGGTGCGCTGCGGGTGCAGGTAGCGCACCGGTTGCGCCTCTACCCGCGCAACCGTCGCATCGACGTCGGCGATCTTCGTTTCATCGATGGTCGCCCCGCGCAGGAAACGCGACTTTCGTAGTCGTGGTTCGCGATCACCTCCAGCATCAGCGCGCAGGTCTCCCCGCCGTGCCGCACGAGCGCGAACAACAGGCGGTTGGCGCCATCGAGCCTGGCGCGGTAAAACTTGCCATGCCCCAGGTTTACCAGCTTCTTCACTTCCGCCGCGCGGAAATCCTCGCGCGCGATGGCTTCGGTCGCTTGGCGGTACTGTGCCGCCACGCCTGCGGTGTCCAGGCCTGTGTATTCGAGAATTCTCACGGGCGAAAATATCGAAGCGAAGTCGTGGCGGAAGTATAAATGGCAGGCAGATGATCGAGCGACCCACTTTGGGCTATGAATCGCTGTCATGAAACGCCGCAGACCCGAGACTCCAGTTCCGGCCGGCGGACGCGGCCGCAGGATCGACGGCAGCGCCCGGGCCGACTATGTCATCGCCCTGCTCAAGATAGCCAACGACTCCGCTTGACCGCCGCGGACCGTCTCCTCACGCTCGCAGCCCGCTCGATCCAGCCCTGCCTCCGCCCGAATGGAGGGGCGGCGCCCGCTATCCAAAGCGAGAGCCCCGTTCAGCGTAACTAAACCGTGCTTCAGCAGGCCGCGAAAACACGCCCTTGCGCCCGGCGCAGACTTCAAACCTGCCTCGTTGGGAGACTGCCATGAAGACCCGAAAGACCACTCTGCTGAAGACTTTCATCGAATACCTGGGCCGCGGCGCCGCGCCCGTCGACGGAATCCATTGGGTCGGCAACTCGAGCGAGCACGCCGGCACGGGCCGGAACACCGCGGGGCCCGGCGGCCTCAGCGCGGCTGCGAACGTGCGTTCACCGCGCCTCGACAAATCCGCTCCAGCAGCTCGGGGAACGTGATGCCCGCCGCCTTTGCCGCCTGCGGCAACAGGCTGGTGGCCGTCATGCCGGGCAGCGAGTTGGCCTCGAGACACCAGAAGCTCCCGGCGGGGTCGCGCCGGAAATCGATGCGGCTGTAGGCGCCAAGTTTCAGCACGTTGTGCGCGAGCAGCGCATATCGCTGCATCACCTGCGCTTCGGCAGCGGGGATATCCGCCGGAAAAACTTCCCGGGCTCCGCCGGCCTGATACTTGGATTGGTAGTCGAACACTTCGCCGGGCGCGATGATCTCGCCAACGGGCAGCGCCTTGCCGTCGACGACGCCCACGGTGAATTCGCGCCCGGGAATGAACTGCTCGATCATCACCTCGGAGTCGAACACGAGCGCGCGCTCCACCGCCGCCGCAAGTTGCAGCGGCTCGCGAACCACGCTGAGCCCCACGGTCGAGCCCTGTTTGTTCGGCTTCACGATCACGGGCCAGTTCAAAGCCTTGGCCACGTCGTCGGCCTTCGCGGGCGCCATCACCCAGTTCGGTGTCGGCACGCCCACCGAACGGAACAGGCGTTTCGACAGCTCCTTGTCCATGGCCGCGGCACTGGCGATGTGATTGCTGCCGGTGTAGGCGAGGCCGGCCAGGTCCAGCATCGCCTGGATGCGGCCGTCTTCCCCGGCGCCACCGTGAAGCGCGAGGAACACCACATCCACATCCTGGATTTTGAACGCAGCGGGCGAGAGCGTTGCCGCCCGGCCTCGCATGGTTGCGATGTCCGTGGTTGACGGAGGCTCGGCCGCAACGCTCGCCGCCAGCATTTTGAGCTCCTCGGCCGGCGGCAGGCGCCCCGTGGCCGTGTCTACGGCGAACACGTCATGGCCGAGCCCGCGCAGGGCCGGGATGATCTGCGCGGCGCTCGCGATGGAGACATCGCGTTCTTCGCTCGTCCCGCCGAACAGCACTGCAATCTTCATGGGCGCCTGGCTCGGATGAAAGGTGAGGGCACCGAATATCGCACTCCCAACCGGCTGTCACGATGAGTTTCGTCACAGCTCCACGCCCGGCTTCAGCTGAACGACCTTTCAGGAAAGTAGCTGCCCGACCGTGCATCGTGGCCAAAACCGCGGCCTCGGGTATGCTGGCGTGCAGTTGTTTTGGGCCGGCTTCCACATGAAAGACGACGACTCCCCCGCCGACCGCCACCGCGTGGATAAGTGGCTGTGGTGCGCGCGGTTCTTCAAGACACGTTCCGTCGCCGCGCAGGCGGTGAGCGGCGGCAAAGTGCATGTGAACGGCGACAGGGTCAAGCCCGCGCACGCCGTGCGGGTGGGCGACCGCATCAGCCTCATGATGAACGGCGTGCTGGCGGAGTTCGAGGTGCTGGGCCTGCCGGCCCGGCGCGGGCCGGCGCCCGAAGCGCAGACGAACTATGCGGAGAGGTCCGAGAGCGTGGAGCGCCGTGCGAAAGTGCGTGAAGCGCATCGCCTTGCGGAGCTCAGCCGCCCGCGCCCGGACACGCGGCCCGACAAGCGGGACCGGCGGCGGCTGGCGAAGTTTCAGCGGGGCGAGGGTTAGAAGAAGGGGGAGTCTGGTGGTCGAGTTGGTTCGTTCCCGCGGCGTACGTTGCGCGTCGCTGCTCGTCTTTGCGTTGATTGCGGGTTGTGTTCAGACCGGGCCCGCGAAGCAATCCGCCCCACCTTCCGCCAACGAGCCGCCGGCAAACGCTGGGGTGCCATCAGGCGCGGCCGGCGGCGTGACGGCACCCGCGCCGGCCATCGCGCCAACTGCGCCGGCTGCCACAGCAGTCTCCACACACCCCGGCAAGGCCGTCTACGACGTCGCCTGCGCCTCCTGCCACGACCACCCCCAGCAAACACGCGCCCCCTCGTTCGACACGCTCAAGGGCATGCGCTACGGCTCCATTCACTTCTCTCTCACCGAAGGCAAGATGCAGGTGCAGGGCGCGTCGCTGACGGCGGTCGACCGCTCCACGCTCATCGACTACCTCGTGGGTCGCGCCACCGTCGACGATGCGTGGATCGCAAAGATGATGTGCCCGGCCGACCGCCGTGCCGTCGACCTGCGCCCCACGCCCACCGTGGCCGGCTTCGGCTTCGACAAGCAGAACCACCGCCACCTCACGCGCGCGCAAACCGGCCTCTCGAAGGCGGATCTCGGCAACCTCGAGCTCGCCTGGGCGCTCGCATTCCCGCGCGCGACCACCATGCGTGCGCAGCCAGCCGTCGTGGGCTCAACGCTGTTCTTGCCGGTAGCGGACGCTGCGCAGATGTACGCCATCGACGTCTCCTCGGGCCAGCCGTGCTTCAAGTGGGTCTATCGGAGCGACGTTCCCCTGCGCACTGGCGCCGCATTCGGCACGCTGCCGGGCTCGGGCCGCAAGGTGCTGGCGTTCGGTGACGTGGCCGCGCAGATCCACATGGTCGACGCTGCCACGGGCGCGTTGATCTGGCGCGAGCCCGTTCGCTT
This sequence comes from uncultured Gammaproteobacteria bacterium, assembly GCA_963837755.1. GTDB lineage: Bacteria > Pseudomonadota > Gammaproteobacteria > Steroidobacterales > Steroidobacteraceae > JADGHX01. The sequence continues at coordinate 1,910,669 of CAWIOP010000001.1, forward strand.
GTGGGGCCTCTCGAACGCCACGGGCACGCCGGTGATCCACGGCGACCGCGTGTTTGTGCCGTTGTCTGCGTCCGAGATCAACGCGGGCGCGGATGAAAAGCACGAGTGCTGCAAGACGCACGGCGCCGTGCTTGCGCTCGACGCGGCCACGGGCCGCAAGATCTGGACGACGCACGCCATGGAAGACGCGAAGCCCGTGCGCGACCGCGGCGACGGCCAGATGATGTGGGGCCCCTCGGGCGCGCCCATCTGGAGCTCGCCGTCCATCGATGTGAAGCGGGGTGTGCTCTATGTGGGCACGGGTGAAGCGACGTCTGCGCCCGCGGCAAAGACCACAGACTCGATTCTCGCCATCGATCTCGAGGATGGAAGAATCCGCTGGCACTTCCAGGCCACCGAGAACGACATCTTCCTCACCGGCTGCATGAACCGGCGCGACGGCCTCAACTGCCCGAAGGAAGGCCAGTTCCGCGACGTGGACTTCGGCGCATCGACCATCATCGCGCAGCGCTCGAACGGCAAGGATGTGATCCTCGCCGGGCAGAAGTCCGGCACGCTGTGGGCGCTGGACCCCGACAACAACGGCAAGGTGCTGTGGCAGCGGGATTTCGGCACGGGCTCGCCCATAGGCGGCATTCACTGGGGCATCGCGTTCGATGGCGAGCGCGTGTTCGCGCCCATCCACAATTTCCCCGGCCCGGATGGGAAGGACCCGAACCAGACCCCCGGCATTCACGGCGTGAAGGTGGATACGGGTGAAGTGCTCTGGTCGTTCGAAGCCAGGCCGGATTGCTCGGGCGACCGCGCCAGCCGCATCAAAGGCTGCCAGGGTGGCATAGGCCTTTCGGGCGCGCCCACCGTTATCGATGGCGCCGTTCTTCAGGGAAGCATCGATGGCTTCCTGCGCGTGTTCGATGCCGCCACGGGCGAGCTGCTGTTCCGGTACGACACCGCGCGCAGTTACGAAACGCTGAACGGCGTGCCCGGCAAGGGCGGCGCAATCGACAACGCCTCCATCGTCGCGACGAACGGCTACGTGTTCATGAACTCAGGCTACGGGCTGCTCGGCGGCCAGACGCCGGGCAACGTGTTCCTGGCGTTCCGCGCAAAGCCCAGGGGGCCGTGATCAAGGCACGCTCCCCCCGCATGAGGGCCGCTATTCCGGCAGAGTGATTCCGGAGCCGCCCATCTCCTTGGGCACGTCCTTCATCTTCGGCTTGCCGTCGTGAATGTGAAGCACGGTTTCCTGGTAGTTCACATGCACGCCCGGCTCAAAGCGAAATCCCGGGATCACCGCGGCGTATATGTCTACGAGACCCATGGTCGGATGTTCCGTGAACAAGTGCCCGCCGCAAAGCGTGCACCACTTGCGGTAGCTGGCGGGCGTCTTGTTGTAGGTGCCGATGCTCGCCGCGCCGTGCGTGACCTTCAGTGCCTGCGGGTTCCACAATGTAAACGCGTTGACCGGCCCCGCCGACCAGTGCCGGCACGATTCGCAGTGACAGTATCCCATCGCGGCCGGCTCGCCTGAAACCTCGAATTGCACGTCGCCGCAAAAGCAGCTGCCGGTGTATTTGTCTTCATTACTCATGGGCGCTCCAGAGGGTTGTTTGGTGCCAGCGCGGGCGCAACGTTCAGGGTAGATCGCTCCGCTATCCGTGGGCGCAAGAGTACCGCTGCGTTGCCGACACTCGAATGACCGCGCGTCCGGCGTTCATGCTCGAGCGTCCTCGCCGGTGGCATTGAAAGAAGCGTGTCTGCTCGCTACGCCTTCCTCACAAACTCCGACTTCAGCTTCATCGCGCCGAAACCCTCGATCTGGCAGTCGATGTTGTGATCGCCCTCGACCAGTCGAATGCCCTTGACCCTGGTGCCGACCTTGAGCACGGACGAGGCGCCTTTGACCTTCAGGTCCTTGATCACGGTGACCGTGTCGCCGTCCTGAAGCACGCTGCCATTCGCATCGCGCACCACCGCTTCGGGCTCGGCGCTCTCCGCTACCGCGACTTTCGGCCATTCATGGGCGCACTCCGGGCAGATATACATCTGCGCATCTTCGTAAGTGAGCTCGGATTTGCATTGCGGGCAGGCAGGCAAGGTACTCATGCGATTCGTCCTGGTGTGTCATGTACAGAAATCACGTTCAAAAGCTCCCGCGATACGCGTTCGTCTATTTCCGCGGCATGCTGAAGCTGCACGGGGTAGCGCACCAGTGCCTCCACGCCGGCGGCGGAAAAACGTAGCTGCACTTGTGGCTGCGCATCTCCGGCGACGCTCGACGAACCGGCTTTCTGGATTTCCTTCGTCTGCCGCAGGATATCTTCACGATAATCCTTCAGCACGTGGGTCACGGCTTCCACGAGCCTGGTCTTGGTCGTCGCAACGTCGGAGTCGGCAGGCAGGCTGAGCGTGATCTCATGCCAGGCCAGGTTGATGCCGGGAATCTGTTTGAACAGGCCGCCCGAGGCCTGGAAGATGATCGAATTGGCGAACGCGACGACCCGGCCCGTCGGGCTCTGCGCCCCCTGTCCGCTGAGCTCCATCAGATGCAGCCGCACCAGGCCCAGCTCGATGACCTCGCCCGTGACGCTGCCGATCTGCACGCGGTCCCCGACTCGAATGCCGTATTTGCCGATGAGAAAGAAATAACCGACCACGGAGATCAGCACGCTTTGCATGGCTACGGCGAGACCCGCGGTAATCAGCCCTGCGAAGGTCGCGAGCGAGCCGAGCTCCGTGGCGAACGTCGCAGCCGCGATCGTGACCACGAGGGACCAGAGCACGATCTTTCGCAACAACAGGAATCGGGACCGGCGCCGCGCCTCGTTCACATAGCGGAACACCGCACGCCGCCATAGCTCGGCGGCTGCGAATACCAGTGCCACCAGGCCGGCGAAGATGGCCACGCGCAAGCCGAGTGCCCTGAGCGCTTCGCGATACTGTTTTTCCGTGGCGTCCCGCCAGGCGTCGAGGTTGCGGCGATACTGGCTGAGCAGCACTTCCGCCTTGGTCAATGGAGTGACGATTGCCGAGGTTTGCTGGAACAGCCAGGCCAGCGTGTCGTACTGGTCGCGCATGCCGCGCAGGTTCGCGTTAGTGGCCGTTTCCCTCTGGGCCGCCAGCGCATCACCGCGCGCCGCGAGGGCTTTGAGCTTCTCCTCCGGTGGCGTGCGAATCTTCGTGAACACGTCCTTGAGATCTGCCGTGCGCTGGTCGACGGTTTCGATGATGCGGGCCTTGGCAGACAACCTGAACACCGTGGCCGCCAGGTCCCAGATACCGAACTCGGCGAGCGGAGTGGTCACGGCGGAGCTCGCCGCGAGCGCGCCCGCGCTCGGTGCCGTGGCTGCGCCGGATGGCGCGGGGACCGCGCTGGCCGAAGGAATCGACGCGGCGATGGCGTCGATGTGCGCTTTGAGGGCATTCGCGCCAAAGCCATTCGCGTCGTTTTCCCCGGCGAACTGAGTCATGTTGGTGAGCAGGTTGCGCCTGGCGTTGATGAGATCGAGCTCGCCCTGCAGGGCATCGACCTTTGCCTGCACATCGGGTTTGCTCTGCTTCGGCTCCGTGGCGAGCTGGCGCCCCACGGACTCCATCTCCGCCTGGATGGCCGCGCGCTGCTCGTCCAGCTTTTTCCTCACCTGGTTGAGCGACTGTGTGGACAAGGCTTCATCCGTGCTCGCCTGCGCGGCGGTGGCTTCACTGCTGAGCAGCTCCGCATTGGCTCGCGCGATTTCGAACGCCAGGGCCATGACCCTGTCGGCGGTTTGGCGGTTGGCGTACAGCAACAGCAGGTCGCTCGGCTGGGTGGCGGCTTGTTGCTGGGTGCCGAGCGTGCGGTACCAATCCACGGTTTCGTCCAGGATCTGCACGACCTGATCGCCTGTCATCACGGCGCGCGAGTCAGCGGCTGCCGCGGGCGCCTGCGGTGATGTATCGGCTGCGCCAGCATGGGGTGCAGCAGCGCCGAGCAGGGCAAGTAACGCAAATCTTGCGCGCATGAAGAATCTCGTACGGGTTCGGGGACAGCTCTATTGTCTCGCAAGACAGGCCGGAGGGTCGGAACGTTTGGGGTTTGGCGGCGCACGCGGCTTACGTTGCGTGAGCGGCGCTTGCCGGTAGCCATTCCAGTACCCAACGTGAATGCGAGTCGAGTAACGCCTGCAGGAGCGAGCCCGATGCGCGCGCGGACGCGCGCGGTCGTTGTCGTTCTTTCCTGTTGCGTCATCGCCAGCTGCGTATTTCCAACCGAGGAGCCGAAGACCGCCGCTGCCGGAAACCAGGCTTCCGGGCCTGCGGCTGAGAAACCGCACGATGCCACGCCAGCGGCCGACAGCCCGGACGACGCCAGCGAAATCGCAGCCCGGGCGGTGGCTTCAGCTGTTGCGGCGGCCTTTGGAGAGCGAAACAACGACCTCGCCGCCGACGCGTACGACGCCGTTGTGCGAGACCTCTTGCTCAGGATCGAAGCGATCGAGACAGAGCACGGGCGCGTGGAGCGGGAGCTCGAGGCGCCGCTGTTCGAACTGGGGAAGCTCTACGCGCTGGCGAACCAGTGCCAGAACGCAATTCCGATGCTGAGACAGGCAATCTTGTTGAGCCAGCGGCTGGATGGCGTAATGCTGCGATCGAGTTGCGTTGGCCCCTGGCATCCAAGCTCTGAAATGCTCAGACCGGCTGCAGTGCGCCGTTCTCGTCGTGCGGGTGCGGAATGATGCGCGCGGCATGTTTGCCGACCCTTTCCCTGGCCATCTCGAGATCGTAGTGCGCCTGCAGATTGATCCAGTAGCCATCGGTAGTGCCGAAGTATGCCGACAGCAACACGGCCATCTCGGGAGAAATCGCCCGCTTTTCCCGCACGATGTCATTCACCCGCGGTAGTGGAACAACGAGCGCCTTGGCGAGCGCATAGGCCGAGAGCCCCACGGGCTCCATGAACTCCTCGCGCAGAATCTTCCCCGGATGAGTGAGCTTGAGTTTCTTTGCGGCCATAACCGGTCCTCGTGCTTCAGTGATAATCCACGATCTCGACATCGAAGGCGTGGCCACCACTCCATCTGAAGCAGATGCGCCACTGCTTGTTGATCCGGATGCTGTAGTCACCCTTGCGATCGCCTTTCAGGGGCTCCAGCTGATTCGAGGCCGGAATCGACAGATCTCTGAGATCGCCAGCAGCGTGCAGTTGCTGCAACTTCATCAACGCCCGTTCCTGAATGGCGCCGGGCAGTTTCGCGGAACGCTCCCGGCTCCAGATCTTTCCCGTCTCTCTATCCCTGAAAGACTTGATCATGGAATTGCGAATCGGATGGTAACGGGGTGCGTTAGTAACGTCAATCATCACTAAACCCCGCGGGGGATGCGCGATAGCCTGAGGTGGCTGCAGCTTGGGGTGCTGGCAGGCGCGTCACAGCCTGCGTGCTTGTTGGTTTCGCGTAGAAATGACCTCGGCCAATTAACCGAGGGGCTGGATATGAATCAGCTTGCGCTGCGCGTAACGGGCCGCCGCATTTCCAGCGATCTACGAGACGTTTTTTGCTTGATTTGGCTCGTTCTGACGACAGCGAACCGCTCTAGGCGCGCGACTGAGCTCTCGCAGCCTGCCGCCGCCCGCGCCACTCACGAACTTTCTCGCCGGCTGTGGACGTCCACACGAAGAACAGCGGAATGAACAGCACCGCGATGAAGGTAGCCGCCAGCATGCCGCCGATGACGCCCGTGCCGATCGAGTGGCGGCTTGCAGCGCCCGCACCGGTGGTCACCGCCAGCGGCAGCACGCCGAGAATGAACGCCAGCGACGTCATCACGATCGGCCGGAAGCGCAGGCGCGCCGCTTCGACGCGGCTTCGTAAAGCGTCTTGCCACCCTCACGGTGCATGTGCGCCGCGAACTCCACGATGAGAATGGCGTTCTTCGCCGCGAGACCCACGAGCGTCACGAGCCCGATCTGCAGATACAGATCGTCATAGAGCCCGCGCAGCCCACACCGCGAGATACGCGCCAAACGCCGCGAACGGCACCGCGAGAATCACCGCGAAGGGCAGCGTGAGCCGCTCGTACTGGGCCGCAAGAATGAGGAACACCATGAGCACCGCAAGGCCGAAGATGCCCGCCGTGTTCTGCCCGCTGGTCTTCTCCTGGTAGGACTGGCCGGACCACGCAAGCGCATAGCCGTCCGGCAGATGCTTCGCGGCGAGCTCTTCCATCACCGCCAGCGCCTGCCCGGAGCTATACCCCGGCGCCGGCCCGCCAAACAGCCGCGCGGACGGGAACAGGTTGAAGCGCTCGATCACGTCCGGCCCCGTGGATTTCGCCGACCTTGGCGAATGCCGTGAGCGGCAATCATGCTGCCGTTCGACGAGCGCACGTACACATCGCCGCAGGTCCTCCGGGATGCGCGCGGAACTGCGCCTTCGGACTGCATCTGCACGCGATACACGCGGCCGTCGCGGTTGAAGTCGTTCACATAGAGCGCGCCGAACGTGCTCTGCAGCGTGATGTTGACGTCGTCCATGCTCACGCCGAGCAGCTTCGCCTTCTCGCGATCCACATCGACGCTGCACGCGCGGCACGCTGCGCTGAATACGAAGTGCCGACCCCGCTGAGCTCTTTGCGCTGGGCCGCCGCGGCGACGAGCGCTTGCGTGGCGGCGTCGAGCGCCGCGTAGTCGTTGCCCGTGCGCGACTGCACGAAGCCCTCGAACCCGCCCGTGTTCGACATGCCTTCGATGGCCGGCGGCGCCAGCGAGAAGATGAATCCGTCCTTGATGGCGAAGCCGCCGCCCGTGAACGCCTGCGCCGTGGCGTCCGACGAGAGCTCTTTCGCCTTACGCTCCGACCAGTCCTTGAGAATGACGAAGCTCACGCCGGCATTGCTGCGCTGGGCGTTGGTGAGCACGTCGAAGCCGCTGACGGTGAAGTTGTCCTGGTACGCGGGGTGCGCAAAGGCGATCTGGTCGAGCTGCTTCAGCACCGCGTCCGTCCGCTGCAACGATGCAGCCGGCGGCAGCGCCGCGATCGCAATGACGTAGCCCTGGTCTTCATCCGGCGCGAGCGCGCTCGGCGTGGAGCGCTCGAGCAGCCAGATCGACGCCGATCATCAGAACGATGAGCCCGGCCGCAATCACGCCGTGCCGCAGCATCCAGCTTCACGCCGCCCAGGTAGCGCGCCGTGAAGTTCGCGAACCCCGTGTCAAAGCGCGCGAGCAGGCCTTTGGGCTCCGACTTCGCCCGTCTTCAGCAGCAGCGCGCACATCGCCGGCGTAAGCGTAAGGGCGACGAACCCGGAGATCGTGACGGACACCGCGATGGTGATGGCGAACTGCCGGTACATCTCGCCGACGAGCCCGCCGAGGAACGCCACCGGCAGGAACACCGCGTTCAACACCAGCACGATCGCGATGACAGGCCGGCTCACTTCGGCCATCGCACGGCGTGTGGCTTCGCTTCGGGTCCACGTGTTCGCTGCGCATGTGCCGCTCCACGTTCTCCAGCACCACGATGGCGTCGTCCACCACGATGCCGATCGACAGCACCATGCCGAACAGCGTGAGCGAGTTGATGGAGAACCCGAGCAGGTACATGCCCGCGAACGTGCCGATGAGCGACACCGGCACCGCCATGCTCGGAATGATGGTGGCCCGCAGGTTATAGAGGAACAGCCACACCACGAGGAACACGAGCACCATGCGCCTCGATGAGCGTCATGCCCACTTCCTGCATCGACACCCGCACGTATTTGCTGGTGTCGTAAGGAATGGCCCACGTGAGCCCCGCCGGGAACCTCCGCCCCAGCTCTGCCATGCGATCCCGAACGGCTTGAGCCACATCCAGCGCGTTCGCGCGCGGCGCCAGCGACACGGCGGCCCCCACGATGGGCCGCCCCTGGCGCGACATGCCGAACGAGTAGTCCCGCGCACCGAGCTCCACGCGCGCCACATCGCGAAGACGCACGATCTGCCCGTTGCGGCCCCGTCTTCAGGACGATGCGCTCGAACTGCTCCGGGTCTGACAGGCGGCCCTGCGTGGTCACGCTCAGCGTCATGTCCACGCGCTCAACCATGGGCTCATCGCCCAGCCTGCCTGCCGCGGCTTGCGTGTTCTGCTCACGCACGGCGTCCGCGACATCGGCGGGCGTGAGCCCCATCTCCGACAAACGGTCTGGCTTCAGCCAGATACGGATGGAGTAATCGCGCGCGCCGAACACCTGAATGCCGCCCACGCCGGGAATGCGGCGCAGCTCGTCCATGACGTTCACGGTGGCGTAGTTCGAAACGTAGAGCTGGTCATAGCGCCCATCGGGCGCTTCGATCGTGACCACCTGCAGGAAGCTCGGCAGGCTCTTTTCCACCGTGACGCCCTGGCGGCGCACTTCTTCCGGCAGCAGCGGCAACGCCGTCTGCACGCGGTTCTGCACGTTGATGACCGCGAGATCGGGGTTCGTGCCTACGGCGAACGTGATGGAGATCTGCAGCGCGCCGCTCGACGAGCTGGCGGAGCGGATATAGAGCATGCCCTCCACGCCGTTGAGCGACTGCTCGAGCGGCGTGGCGACCGTTTCCGCGATGACGTCTGCGCTCGCGCCCGGATACGCCGTGGTAACGGACACCGTGGGCGGCGCGATGTCCGGATACATGGACACCGGCAGCATCTTGAACGCGGCGAGACCGGCGATCACGATGAACGCCGACACGACCATGGCGAACAATGGCCGGTCGATGAAGAAGTTCGAGATCACGACCGGGCCTTCTCGTTGGCCGCGGCGGGTTGCGCTCCCGGTTGAGCCGGCGGCGGGCCGCCATCGGCGGCCAGCGGCACACCCTTCACCACCGCGCCGGGCTGCACCTTGAGCACGCCATCCACCACGATGCGCTCACCGGCCTTGAGCCCGCTGTTCACGACCACATGGTTTTCCGCCGTGGTGCCCAGTTGCACCGGGCGGAACTCAACTTTGTCGCCCGCGCCGATGAGCCACACGAACGAGCCCTGCACGCCGTGCATGACGGCGCGCTTCGGTATGACGAGCGAGCCCGCGAGGTTCACGCCTTGCACACGCGCTCGCACCACCTGCCCGGGCAACAAGGTCTGCGACGTGTTGGTGAGCAGCGCGCGCACGTCGACTGTTCCGGTCTGGTCGCCGACGGAGGGCGCGATGAACTCCACGCGCGCGCCTTCCGCGAGCACCTTGCCGGCGGCGTCGAGCACGTCGACGGTGACTTTTTCCGCCCCGGTGGCGTCGTTGGCCGCACGCAGGCTCGACGCTTCCGCTTCGGGAACGGAGAACTGCACGTAGAGCCGGTCCGCCTGCACGATCTGCGTGAGCAGGCTCGAATCTCCGCCCGCGATCACGAGGCTGCCTTCGGAGCGCGTCTCGCGGCTCGTGAGGCCGGAGATGGGCGCACGCACGTCGGTGTAGGAAAGATCGAGCTGCGCTGATTTGAGCGCCGCTCGAGCCGCGGCGACGGAGGCGAGCGCGCTTTCGTGCGCGGCGATGGCCATGTCCCGGTCCCTGAGGCTGACGAGCCGCTGCTCATAGAGCGACATGATGCGTTCGCGCTCACGCTGCGCTTGCTGCAACGCCGCCTGCTGCACGCCCACTTCAGCCCGCGCGCGGGCTACCTGCGCCTGGAATGGCGCGGGGTCGATGCGGAAGAGCAGATCGCCCTGCTTCACGCGAGCGCCTTCCTGATAGAGCCGCCTGAGCAGGATGCCGGAGACGCGCGCGCGTACCTCCACTTCGCGGACCCCGCGCAGCTGGGCGGTGTGCTCGAGTGCGAGCGCCAGCGACTCCGACTTCACCTCGATGGAGCCCACTTCGACGGGCGGCATGGCCTGCGGTTCCTGTTCGCCCGCGCAGCCGGCCAGGTGAGCGAAGGCCAGCAGAGCCGCCAGCGACGTGCACAGACGAGAGGGATGTGCGGAGGTGGAATTGAGCATCGATCCGGGCTCCGGCAGGTCGGCTGGGGGACGTGACGCGTGCGGCGAAACCGTTACCGCGACGTGCGTTCCGGCGACGACCAAGAGGGGCGAGAACTATAGCGATGACAGTTGCGTGCGGCCAGCGCGCCGTGCGTGCGCTGCGCTGTACCGAGCCCGCATCACGGTGGGCCGGGTGACACGGGCGGGGCAGGATTTCCCCGCCAGCTCGCGATTGAGGCTCAGCGCTGCTTCAGCACCACGAGCTCGATGCCCGGCGGCGGCAGGCTTGCGTACAAATGAATACGCGGGCCTGTCCCTATCGAGGTATCGACAAGGGACAGGTTGTAGTCCGCGGAGATGCGATAGCGCTCGACCGTGTATTGCCGCCCGGGTGCGAGCTTGTCGAGGGTGAGGTCGTAGCCACCGTTCTTCTCATAGTGGACGTGGCGTCGCTCGAGCAGCGCCACCGAGAGCTCCGTGCCGACGGTGACCGCATTGGGCCCTGTGCGCCGCCCGAGGAAGTCCGGCGGAATCTGGTAGTTGCTGATCAGCACCTGCAGCGTGTCGCCTTTCTTCGTGCGGCCGGCCTGCACGGCGAACCCGTTCTCGTCCATGCCTGTCACGGCGAGACGAACGGGGGTGTCCTGCATTCGGCCGAGCGCGATCAGCGCCTGGCCCGTCTTCAGCGGCGCGGTGCCCTTCGGGCCGAAGACGTTGTCCGCGCGGTAGAGCGCGGAGAGGTCGATGGGCGCGTCCTGCATGTAGAGCAGGGACGACGTGATGAAACCCGCGCGCTGCAGGTCCGCCGGCATCGGCTCGAGCAGGCCGTAGTTCCACTCGTTCAGCATGCTCAGCGTCTTCCTGAACCCATGGCGGTCGAGGCGCGCGCGCACGTCGCGGCCCACGCGGATGAGATCGAGCGGGTCGTTCGAGTCCGTGGCGTACCAGTGCCAGGAGTAGAAATCGAGCGGCACCTTGCGTGCGCGCACGTATTGCAGGAACTCATCGAGATAAGGGTTGTTCGCGTCGTTGGGGCGCGAGATGGCGGGGCCGCCCACGAGCGCGCGGCGGTCGGCCTGCTTCACGGCGCGGGCGACCTTCTCGTAGAGCTGGAAGTACTCCCGCGCCGTGCCGCCCCAGAACAGGCGCCCGAGGTCCGGCTCGTTCCACACTTCCCAGTAGCGGATGTTGTATCGAAATCCATTCGCCCAGCCGCGGTTGTAGTGGCGCACCACGTGCTTCACTACCTCGGCGTAGCGGTCGAAGTCCTTCGGCGGGTCGACGTTCGAGCCTTCGCTGCGGCCGATGCGGAAGATCACCTCCGCGCCCACGCCCTTGATGGACGCGATGAGCGCATCGGTGGGGCCGAAGTTGTAGCTCTGCGGGTCTTTTGGGTCGGCGTCGGGGTTGGGGAAGAGGCTGAGCAGGGTGCGCTCGGCGTCGATGAGCGTGCCCGGCGTGTCGGGGAAGCGCGCGTCGATGTCCCCGGGGCCGTAGGCGTCGTGCGTGCGGATGAGATCGACGCGGGCCCGGTGGTAGCCCGGCGTCGCGTCCGTCTCGGCCGGCACGTTCCACCCGCCGAACTGGAAGCGGATGGGCTTGTGGAAGCCGGGGGCCGGCGCGCCGTTCACGCCCTGCAGGGAGCGGACCTTTCCGATGGCCTTCGAGGCGTCGACCGTGATGTGCCGAAGCTCGGGCGCGGGGGCCGTGGCGACCGGCGCCGACACATTGGCGTGCGCGTAAGACGCCAGCGTGAGCAAGGCGCCAGCCAGCGCGCCGGCAACGGAACCGGTGGGGCTGCGGCCCCGCTTGGGAACACTCCACTCTTTCATCACGCCCGGGCATTCTAGCGGCGCGGGACGCGAGGCGCTCCGTTACACGCGTGCGCAATTGACAAGCTGAGGGCGGCGGTCTTTGATGACGCTCGACGGCACAGGCCGCAAGACCGAAAGTCGCGCTATGGGTTGGTTCGTCCGCGGCCGGGGCTTTGCCGTTCCGGTCACAGCGGTGCTGATGCTCATGTCCTGCCACGTCCAGGCTGAAACCGTAGCGACGGCCGCCGTATCGACGGCCGCCGTTTTCGTGCGTGCCGGTCGCGTCGTCGACGTCGAGGCGGGCCGGGTGCTGGCGGACCAGCTCATCCGCATCGAATTCGGGCGCATCAGCGCACTTGGCGCCGACGCGGGCGAGCCGCCCGCCGGCGCGCGTGTGGTGGACTGGCGCCGCTACACCGTGCTGCCGGGGCTCATCGATCTTCACACGCATCTCATCGGCGACATCCAGTCGAGCAACGTGGCCGCGCCGTTGCTCAGCTCGGGAGCGCGCGATGCGCTCATGGGAGCGGGCAATGCCCGCGCCACGCTCGACGCGGGCTTCACCACCGTGCGCGACGTCGGCACCAATCGCGCGTTCGTCGACGTGGCCCTGCGAGACGCCATCAACGCCGGCATCGTGGATGGGCCGCGCATGCTCGTGGCGGGCGCCTACATCACGGTGAGCCAGGGCGGCGGCGACATCGTAGGACTTGCGCCAGATGTCGTGCTGCCGTCGGATTTCAGGCGGGGCGTGGCGAACTCGGCCGATGAAGTGCGCCAGCGCGTTCGCGAGCTGCTGGCGGGCGGCGCGGACTTCATCAAAGTGATTGCCACAGGGGCCGTGCTCACGTCCGGCACCACGCCGTCGGCGCCGGAGCTCACCGAGGCCGAAATACGCGCGGCGGTGGAAGAGGCTGCGAATGCCGGCACTTTCGTCGCGGCTCACGCGCATGGTGCAGAGGGCATCAAACGCGCGGTGCGCGCCGGCGTTCGCACCATCGAGCACGGCTCGTATCTCGACGACGAAGCCATCGCGCTCATGAAGAAGCACGACACCTGGCTCGTCGCAGACGTCTACAACGGCGACTACATCGACGAAGTGGGCCGCCGCGAAGGCTGGCCCGAAAACTACCTGCGCAAGAACACCGAGACCACCGAAACCCAGCGCCAGGGTTTTGCGAAAGCCGTGAAAGCCGGCGTGCGCATCGCCTTTGGCACCGACGCTGGCGTGTACCCGCACGGGCAGAACGCGCGCCAGTTCGCTTACATGGTCGAGTACGGCCTCACACCCATGCAGTCCATTCGCGCCGCCACGCTCGGCGCCGCGCGCGCCATCAGCAGGGAAAGCGACATTGGCTCCATCACGGTCGGCAAGTGGGCCGACATGATCGCGGTGGAAGGTGATCCGCTCGCAGATGTGGAGAGGCTGCGCACGATCTCAGCCGTGATGAAGGGCGGAGTCGTGGTGCCGAAGCGCACAGCCGCTGCCGAGCCCAACGGGACGGGCACGAAATGAGTGCCGCGCCGGAGCCGCACGGAACCCTCGAGCTGGCCCTGGCGCACGCCGCACGATTGCTGGAAAGGCAGCCCGCCGCGGCCATCGAGCAGGCGCATGAAATCCTGAAGGTGATGCCGGACCAGCCACAGGCCCTGTGGCTGCTGGCAACGGCGTGGCGTGGCATTGGCGACCAGCTCACGGCGCTGGGTGACACGCAGGGCGCGGACCAGGCTTACGCGCAGAACCTTCGCTTCTCCACCAGCGATCCGCGGCTCATGGCGGCAGCGGTGCATCTGTGCGAAGGGCGCATCGCGCCGGCCGAGGCGCTGTTGCGCGAGCATCTGAAGAAGCATCCCACGGATATTGCCGCCATTCGCATGCTCGCCGAAGTGGCCGCCCGGCTCGGCCGCTATGGTGATGCGGAGAATCTGCTTGCGCGCTGCCTGGAGCTTGCGCCGAGCTTTGTTCCGGCCCGCCACAACCTCGCGGTAGTGCTGCATCGGCAGCAGAAGGTGGAGCAGGCGCTGGTCGAAGTAGACCGCGCGCTCGCATCCGAGCCCCGTAACCCCGGCTACCGCAATTTGAAGGCCGCCATCCTGAGCCGCATGGGCGAGCAGGAGCGTGCAATCCAGTTGTATGCGGAGGTGCTCGCGGATTTTCCGCATCAGCCGAAAGTCTGGATGAGCTACGGCCACGCACTCAAGACTGCCGGGCGCACTCCAGAGAGCATCGACGCCTATCGCAGGTCCATCGAGCTCGCCCCGAACCTCGGCGAGTCGTACTGGAGCCTTGCGAACCTCAAGACCTATCGTTTCTCGCAGGCGGAGATCGACGCCATGCGCGCACAACTTGCGCGAACCGATCTCGAAGACACAGACCGCTTCCACTTCGAGTTCGCGCTGGGCAAGGCGCTTGAGGACGAGCGCCGGTTCGAGGAATCGTTCGGGCACTACAGCCGGGGCAACGCGTTGCGCCGAACCGGCATCCGGTACAGCCCGCAGGAGAACGCCGAACACGTGCGGCGCTCGAAGGCCGTGCTCACACGCGAGTTCTTCGCGCACCGTGTCGGAACTGGCACACCGGCGCCCGACCCGATCTTCGTAGTAGGGTTGCCGCGCTCGGGCTCCACCCTGGTGGAGCAGATTCTGTCGAGCCATTCGCAGGTGGAAGGCACCATGGAGCTGCCCGACATCATCGGCATGGCGCGCGCTCTGGGCGGCCGCAAGCTGCGCAGCGAAGAGTCCCACTACCCCGAGGTGCTCGCGAGCCTCGACGCGAAAGAATTTCATGCGTTGGGTGAGCGGTATTTGTCCCAGACGCGCATCCAGCGCAAGGCGGGCACGCCGTTCTTCATCGACAAGATGCCGAACAACTTCGCGCACGTCGGGCTCATCCACCTCATGCTGCCCCACGCGAAGATCATCGACGCCCGCCGGCACCCGCTCGGGTGCTGTTTCTCAGGGTTCAAGCAGCACTTCGCGCGCGGCCAGCACTTCACCTACAACCTCGACGACCTCGGCCGCTACTACCGCGATTACGTTGAGCTCATCGCGCACTTCGACTCCGTGCTGCCCGGCCGCGTCCACCGTGTCCTGTACGAACGCATGATCGACGACACCGAGGGCGAGGTGCGGCGACTTCTTGCGTATTGCGGCCTGCCGTTCGAACAGGAATGCTTGCGCTTCCATGAGAATGAGCGCGCCGTGCGAACGGCGAGCTCGGAGCAGGTGCGCATCCCCATCTATCGGGAAGGCGTCGACCACTGGCGTAACTACGAGCCGTGGCTTGCACCCCTGAAGCAGGCGCTGGGGCCGGTGCTCGAGGCTTATCCGGCCGAGCCGGCCTTTGGAATCTGACCGTCTGAAATGTAATACACTGGTCCGAGAAGAACGGGGAGGGTCTGCCGATGACACGGAGCCGACGCCGCAAGATCGCTCGGAAAGAAGCGAAGAGCACGACACGCGTGCCGTTGACCAAAGCGCTATTGAGGAAGGCGCCATTCGCTTCCGCCATGCTCATGGCATTGCCTTCCGCGTTCGCGCAGACCGACGAGGGCACGCTCGAAGAGGTGGTGGTGAGCGCGCAGAAGCGTGAGGAAAACCTGCAGAAGGTGCCGCTCAGCATCACCGCCCTGGGCACCGCGAAACTCGACGAGCTGCAGGTGGTGGAGTTCACGGACTTCGCCAAGTTCCTGCCGAGCGTGGCGTTTCAATCGCTCGGCCCCGGCCAGACTTCCGTCTACATGCGCGGCGTGGCGAGCGGCGAGAACTCGAACCACTCCGGCCCGCTGCCTAGCGTGGGCATGTATCTCGACGAGCAGCCCATCACCACCATTCAGGGCGCGCTCGATGTGCACATTTATGACATTGCGCGCGTGGAAGCCCTGGCGGGCCCGCAAGGCACGCTCTATGGCGCCAGCTCGCAGGCCGGCACCATTCGCATCATCACGAACAAGCCCGACCCGAGCGAGCTCGAGGGTAGCTACGACCTCACGCTCAACACCGTGGGCAACGGCGACCCGGGCTATCTCGGCGAAGGCTTCGTCAACATTCCGCTCTCGGAGCGCGCGGCCATCCGGCTCGTGGGCTGGGCGCGGCACGATGGCGGTTACATCGACAATGTGGCGGGCGTTCGCAATTACCCGAGTTTCCCCACCCCGGTCAGCAATGCCGCCATTGCAGAAGACAACTACAACGATGTCGACACTTATGGCGCACGCGCGGCGCTGAAGATAGATCTCAACGACAGCTGGACGATTACGCCCACCGTCATGGGCCAGAGCCAGGACTCGAACGGCTACTTCGGCTTCAACCCGCTCGTTGGCGACCTCGAGGTGACGCACTTCAGGCCCGAGTACCAGAAGGACAAGTGGGGCCAGGCCGCGCTCACCGTGGAGGGGCGCTTCAGCAATCTCGATCTCGTCTACGCCGGCGCCTTCCTCAAGCGCAACATCGACAGCAGCGCGGACTACTCCGACTACACTTATTTCTACGACGTGAACTACGGCTACGGCGCGCTCACGGACGATGCGGGCAACCCCATCGACCCCACGCAGTATTTCGAAGGGCGCGATCGCTTCACGAAGTCCAGCCACGAGATCCGTCTTTCGTCCGACCCCACGAAACGCCTGCACTTCGTCGTTGGCCTGTTCACGCAGCGCCAGCAGCACAGGATTCAGCAGATCTACAAGGTCGACAACCTCACCTCCGACTTCGAGGTCACCGGCTGGAACGACGCGCTGTGGCTCACCCAGCAGACGCGCGTCGATCGGGATGACGCCATCTTCGGCGAAGTCACGTTCGATCTCACCGACAAGCTCAGCGCCACCGCCGGCCTGCGCTATTTCGAGGCCGACAACACGCTGAAGGGTTTCTTCGGCTATGGCCTCGGCTTCAGCTCCAGTGGCTCGGGCGAGGCCCAATGCGACGCCGACCCCGCCAACTGGGTGGAGTACCGTGGCGCGCCCTGCGTCAACCTCGACAAGGGCATCAAGGAACACGGCACCACGCCGCGCTTCAATCTCACCTACCACATCGACGATTCGCGGCTCGTCTACGTCACCTACTCGGAAGGCTTCCGCCCGGGCGGCATCAACCGGCGCGGCACCTTGCCGCCGTTCAAGGCGGATTACCTGAAGAATTACGAGCTCGGCTGGAAGACGAGCTGGGCCAACAACCGGCTGCGCTTCAACGGCGCCATCTTCCGGCTCGACTGGCAAGACATCCAGTTCTCCTATCTCGGCCAGAGCGGGCTCACCGAGATCAAGAACGCGAATGACGCGCGCGTGAAGGGCGTGGAGGCGGACATCAACTGGGCCGTGAACAGTGCGCTGACGCTCAGCGGCGGCTTCGCCTACATCGACGCAGAGCTGGCGGAAAACTACTGCGGCACCGTCGATGCCGTCTCGGGAATCCCGGACACGAACTGTGCTGCCCCGCTGGCGCCGGCGGGCACGCGGCTGCCGGTGTCGCCGAAGACGAAGTCGAATGTGACGGCGCGCTACTCGTTCCCGCTGCAGGGGTTCGATGCGCATCTGCAGGCGGCAGTGGTTTATCAGGACAACGTCTACTCCGACCTCACAGTGTCGGATCGTGCGCTGATGGGCCGGCAGGGCGCTTACACCGTCGCGAACTTCTCGGCTGGCATGGAGTGGGGCAAGTCTTCGGTGGAGCTGTTCCTGCACAACGCGTTCGACGAGCGCGCCACCGACTTCCGCACCACCCAGTGCGCCATCAACGGGTTCGACGGCAATCCGGCGTGCGGGCTGCAGCCGTACTCGATTGTTGCCGCGCCGAGAACGGTGGGCGTGCGGTTCGGGCAGCGTTTCTAAGGCAGGCTAACGGGGCGCGTCGCGCAGCGCGAGCAGCTCGGCGAGCTGGCGCTCCATGGATACGCGGGCCGCTTCGGCGGCCTTGCGGTCCGTGATGTCGCGGTTCACTTCGAGCACGAGCCAGCGGCCGTTCTGCTGCGACATGAGCGCCAGGCGGCCCTCCACGTCTACGCGACGTCCGCTGTGCGTCGTGTGGCGCAGCTCGCCGACCCACACGCCGTACTTCGCCAGGCTTTCTTCGAGCGTAACCACGCCGCCAGCGAGCTCCGTCTTCAGCAGGTCGTGAGTGGTGCGGCCATGCGCCTCGGCGCGTGTGAACCCATAAAGCTGCTCGGCGGCGCGATTCCAGTAGAGGATGCCGCTTCCCTGCATTTCCCAGATGATGATGGCGTCGTGCGTGTATTCGAGCAGTGGAGTGTGAGTCCACTCAGGCGACGCGGTGGGGATCTCATCTGCGAGCGGTACATCCGGCTCGGCCTGCGGCTGCTGCGACGGTGATGCGCGCCGTAGAAGCTCGGGCGGTTGCAGCGCGTCGAATAGACCGCGGAATCCGCTTCCGCGGAACGTGACGATGAGGTTGCGGAGATCGGCCGGCTTCCCATCGACGCCCGCATGGCGTGCCTCCATGAGCCAGAGCACGCCGCACGGTACGGCCAGGCAAACGGCCAGTGCGCGGCGTGAGAACGCAACGATCAGCGCCTCCTCGTAGTCGAGCCCCAGAGCGACAGCGGCCGCGACGAGCGCGCCTTCCATCACGCCAACACCGTTCACCGAAATCGGCAGTGCGGCTGCGAGCCCGACCGCCGCAGCGATCAACCCGCACCGCGAGGGCGTTGCGTTGGACGACACCGCAACGAACAACAGGAAGATGACGCCGATGGAAATCGCCTGGAAGGCGAACGACCCGAAGACGAGCCCGAGCCACTCGTGTCGCCGATATCGCAGCAGAGCCAGGTTGTGATGTACGGCGTCTACCGCGGCGACCCTGCGCCACCGATGCGCAAAGCGTTCCAGCCAGCCGCCCTGAAGCGCGATGAAGACAGCAGCGACCGCGGCCAGCACGGCAAGCAGTACAAAGCAGTAGTTGCGCGCGAGGCTGTAGCGATCTGCCAGTTTCAACGCGCCGATGCCACCGATAGCCAACAACGCGAGCAGCCCGACTGCACGCTCGAGGATGACGGCGGACAACGCCCTTGACCGATATCCGTCGCGCGGCATCGTGCGCAACACGCGGTAAGCATCGCCACCTACCGCCGTGGGCAGGAAGCTGTTGAAGAAGAACCCGATGCACAGCGAGCGCAGCAGGAATGGAAAGCTGTAGCGCAGATCGTGCATCCGCAGCGCCCAGTCCCATTTCCACGCGCTGACGACCAGGCCAATGCCCATCGCGACGAACGCGCCGGCCAGCGTCCAGAGCGAGATGCGCGACATTTCCGCCGCGGCGTCCGACCAGTTGACGCGATGGAGAAGCAGCGTGACGAGCAGGCCGGCTATGCAGTAACGCAGCACCTTGCCGGCATTCACGCGTGCCGGGCGCGTCCCGCCGCTGCTTCGCGCCGCCACCCATATTCGATAGGTGTAGAAGGCGAAGAACACCGACATCAGCAGCTCGATCATCTCCGCGTGTAGTCGCACGCCTGCATAGGAGGCGCACAGCGCGAGAGGCACCAGCGCTGGAGGCGGCGCGATGATTGCCGCCAGCGATCGCGGAAAACGTGCAGCCAGCGCAACGATGGCGAGCACGCTGGCGCCGAACAGCACGGCCACGAGCTTCCACGTGCTCGTGAGCACCGACTTGTCCACGAGGTTGTGGATGGATGTCTCGTGCTGGTAATTGATCTGCGACCACGTCTCCGGTGTTGCGAACCCGAAGAGCGTCTGGCCCCAGTTGATTTCCTCCATGGCAACGAAGAAGAGCAGCAGGCCGAGTGCTGCGAACAGCGCTCGCGGAATCCGCAGCCATGCCGGTGCGCGCAGTCGCCAGTTCCAGGCGGCGGCGAAACACAGCAGTGCGCCGATCAGTTCCAGAACGAAGGTCGCCGCTTCGAACGGCCCTTCCTTGGCGAAGAGGCTGTGTACGAAGGGGCCGAGCCGCGTCCGCACGCGCCACAGGCCGATGACGAACAGGCCGCACAGGGTGGCGAAGACGAGCACGAGCCGGGTGTTCGGCGTGTCGAGGCCCCAGTGCGCCAACGGATCCCCGAGCAGCATGTTGTCGGGCACGGGCACGGGCGCATGCGCAGCGGAGCTCGGCTGGGGACCTTTGTCGGCCACGCCTTCTGACCTGTTTGTAATCAGGTCGGTCGTGCAAGGCTCATGCCTCGCCGTATCCTGCTCACTTCACGGCCGATCGCGACGTCGGGCGGTATCCAGACGTCTTTTTCAGTTCAAGGACTTATGTCCAGCTTGCGCTGCCGCTCCTGCGCCGGTGGTGGGCAGCCGGGCGCCTGTTGCCGGGGTCGTCAGGTGCAATTTCAACATCGGCAGGGGAATGCCCTACACCGTGAACGGGCGCCCGGTGCGCATCTTCAGAACGCGCTCTTGACCACGCCCCCGTCCACGCGCAGTGCCGCACCCGTGGTTGCAGAAGAGAGCGGGCTTGCCACATAGGCGATCAGCGACGCCACTTCGTCCGGATGCGCGAAGCGCTTGATGAGCGACGTGGGGCGACGGCTGTTGATGAATTCCGCTTCCGCCTCCGCGACGGAATTCTTGCCGAGGCGCTTGGCCATTTCGATTGAGCGCGGGTCCTGCGGGTCGCGGGTGGGGCCCGGCAGGATGCTGTTCACCGTGATGCCCGTTTTCGCTACGGACTCGGCAAGGCCGCGCGCCACCGCGATCTGCGCGGCCTTCGTCATGCCGTAGTGAATGCTCTCCACCGGAATCTGCAACGCGCTTTCACTGGAGATGAAGATGATGCGGCCCCAGTTCTGCTGCTTCATGCGGGGCAAGTAAGCGCGCGCCAGCCGCACGCCCGAGAGCACGTTCGTTTCGTAGATCTGCAGCCATTCCTGGTCTGTCGTCTGCGAGAACTCCTTCGCCATGAACGTGCCCACGTTGTTCACGAGGATGTCGACGTTCGGGAATTCCTTGGCGAGCCGTTCCGTGTCCGCGGCCTTGCTCATGTCGCCCACGAAGGTTTTCGGCGCGCGGCCCGTGGTGGCCTTCAGTGTGGCCGCCGCCTTGTCCACGGATTCCTTGTTGCGGCTGTTGATGATGACGTCCGCGCCTTCCTTGAGCAGCGCCTGCGCGGTGGCGTAACCGATGCCGGCGGTGCTGCCGGTGACGAGCGCCGTCTTGTCTTTCAACTGCAGGTCCAGCGCGAAACCGGCCTGCGAGAAGCCGACGAGCGCAGCCGCGAGAAGCAGCGAGCGTAGCAGCGGGCGACGAACGATCATCCTGTTCATGTGAGCGTGACTCCCGCTAATCTCTCGTGAGCGTGCCATCTGCAATCGGTAGTGCGAGCGCGACGTGGTCTTCGGAGCCCGCGGCGTGAGTGATGTGCCCTTTGCCGGACAAATCCTCCAGCAGCAGGAACTCGCCGGGCTTTACGCGCCGCTTCTGCCCATCTCCCGCCGTCACTTCGACGAGGCCGCGCAGGCACACCATGAACTGCCGCCGCGGGGCGGGGTGCCAGTCTTCGGTGGCGCCGGCTTTGAGCATCGCGAACAGCGCGCCTTTCACATCCCCGATCTGGCTCACGGCGAGCGCCGCCTCGATGCCTTCGGTGCCGCGGGCGTTGAGCTGCACGTTCTCGTCGACGAAGTGGGAGACCCCATCTGGACCGGTATACAGGCGGATAAATGACAGTGTGCCCGAGGCCGGTTTCATGGCGGATTTCTCCGCGGCGGAAAGGTGGCTGGTGAGTATTCCAAGCGTGCTGAGCAAGGCGATTCCGGCGAGCTTCAGGACGCGCGTGATGGTTCTTCTCATTCTCATGCTCCCCTTTGCATGGGCCCGGCGGGCGGGCAGTGGTGTGGATGATCTGCGACAGCTCGGTGCGGTGCAATTGAGCCGCGGCGTAGCGTCCAAAGCCGCGGCGGTGCCGTAACTCGAGCCGGGTATAGTTAGTGACCATGAGTACACATCGCATGCAACTTTCCGTTCGCGCGCTGGCTGGCGCCGCGTTGTTTTTGGTGGGCACCGTGGGCGCAGCCGTCGCGCAGGCTCAGCAGATGCCGTCGGGCAACGGCGCCCCGGAAGCGCAGATGCGCTGGGAGGTGACGCCGTTTGTGGGCTACCGCATGGGCGGCGATTTCGACATCACCGGCGCCACGGGCGGCGCGGATCTCGACGACGAGCGCTCGTTCGGCTTGGCTGTGAATCTCGCCATCGACGAAGGCTCGTCGTACGAGGTGTTCTATTCCCGCCAGGAGGCGAGCTTCGCAAGAACCTCGGCCCTGGCGCCGTTCGACCTCAATGTGGAATACCTGCACTTCGGCGGCACGCTCGTCGTGAACGATGAGTTGCCACTGGCACCGTACATCGTGGGCGGGCTGGGTCTCACGCGCTTCAACCCGCAGACCGCGCTGGGCAGCGATGACACGCGCTTTTCATTTTCACTGGGCGCGGGGGTGAAGTTGCCGGTGACGCAGCGTTTCGGCCTGCGCCTGGAAGCGCGCGGCTATCTCACTTTGGTGGACAGCGACTCCGCGTTCTTCTGCGCGTCGGGCTCGCAGGGAGGCATCTGCGCCATTCAGGTGAAGAGCGACGCGTTCATTCAGTACGAGCTGCTGGCCGGTGCGGTGTTTGCTTTCTAGTCCGTCGTTGAAGCGGGCGCGGGCATCGGCTGGTGTGGCCTGACGGGTTTGGTGGCAGTCGCAGCCGCCGCCGCGGCAGAGGTTGACGTCTTCCAAGACCAGGCGTGAAGCCCCACGGCGACCAGCACGATGGGCAGGCCGATGAACGTGTTCGCCGAGAAGTGCTCGGAGCCGAGCCACCAGCCCACGAACAACGCGACGGGCGGGTTCACATACGCATAGGTTGCGGCGAGCGTGGGCGAAACGCGGTCTACGAGATATCGATACGCGGAGAACGCGATGAGCGAGCCGAACACCACGAGATAAGCCCATGCGCCCCACACGCGGGGCGCGTGAGGCAGGTGCCAGTGCTCGCCAAAGGCTGCGCTGACGGCCAGCCCGATGATGCCAGCGATGAGCATTTCCGCGGCGAAGCCCATGCCCCCGGCGGGCACATCGAGCTTGCTCACCAGATTCGAAGCCAAGGTCCAGCTCAGCACGCCGACGAGGATGAGCGCCGTGCCGGACGGGCTCGCCTGGAAATCCTGCCCCATCACCATGACGATGGTGCCGACCACGCCAATGAAGATGGCGACCCACTCCATCGCCCGCGGCTTGCGGCCGAACGTCACGGCCCAAAGCGCCGTGCCGAGCGGCTGCACGCTGATCAATGCCACTGCGGCGCCGGAGCTCACGGTCTTCTCCGCTACGCTCACGCAGCCGATGCCGACTACGAGCAGCAGAAACCCGAGCAGGCCCGCGCCCGCCCATTGCCGCGGCGTGGGCAGCGGCGCACCGAACGCCTTCATGGCCAGCATCAATGCGCCGCCGGCCACGACGAGCCGTGTGCCGAGCAGGAAGAACGGCCCCACTTCCTCGAGCCCGATCTTGATGGCGAGATAAGTGGTGCCCCACACGATGTAGACCGCGGCAAGGCACGCGCCAACCATGAGCAACGGCGGGCGTTCGGCGTCAGCGGCGGGCGAATGCAACACGATGTTTTTTACGTCCCTGAACAGCTGATCCGGCATCGTAATGGCACGCCGGGCCGCGGAGTATCTGCCAAAAGGTGGGTGAACGCCCTCGCTTCCGTTGACGGCTGGATTGTGGTGCCACGGCGCCAAAGCGGAGGCGGGCGCATTCGTTGAGTGCGCCTCCGCCTGGTCAGCGCTCGGAGGCCGGAGACTCCAGCTTGTCTCCAAGCATCCGGCGAACAGCCACGTAGAACAGCGGCACCAGCAATACGCCGAGTAGTGCCGCTGTCAGCATCCCGCCCGCCACGCCCGTGCCAATGGCATGCCGCGCATTCGCGCCAGCGCCAGTAGAAAGCACCAGCGGCATCACGCCCAGGATGAACGCAAACGACGTCATCATGATCGGCCGAAACCGCAGCCGCGCTGCCTCGAGCACCGCCTCACGCAATGGCTTGCTCGCCTTCTGCTCCGTAACCGCGAACTCGACAATCAGAATGGCGTTCTTCGCCGTGAGCCCAATGATCGTAATGAGCCCCACCTTGAAGAAGATGTCATTCGGCAGCCCCCGAATCGTAGTGGCCGCCGCCGCGCCAATAACCCCCAGCGGAACCGCCAACATCACCGATACGGGAATCGCCCAGCTCTCATAGAGCGCCGCCAGGCAAAGGTAGACCACCAGAATCGACAATCCGAACAACAACGGCGCCTCGTTCCCCGACAGAATCTCCTGCAACGACTGCCCCGCCCAATCAAACCCGAACCCGCGCGGCAAGTCGTTCCCGACGATGCTCTCCATGGCCTTCATCGCCTCACCGGAGCTGCTCCCCGGCGCGCTGGTCCCGGCGATGCTGATCGCCGGAAAGCCGTTGTAGCGCGTGAGGCTGGGCGGCGCGACGATCCAATCCGTCTTCACCACCGAAGAGATCGGAATCATCTCCCCACTCTGAAGCTTGCTCGGCACATAGAAATGATTGAGCGCATCCGGCCCCATGCGATACGGCGTGTCTGCCTGCAACAGCACGCGTAACACGCGCCCTTCGCGGAAGAAGTCATTCGCATACACGGGCGCCAGCATCAGCCGAATGGCCGTGTAGACGTCGCTAACGGAAAGCCCCATGGACTCAGCCTGCACCCGGTCGGCGCGCAGGGTGAGGCGCGGGGCATCCTCGATGGCGTTCGGCCGCACATTCGCGAGCGTCTTGTTCTGCCCCGCACTCTGAAGCAGCTGCCCCTGTGCAGCCGCGAGCGCCGGCCGCCCGAGCCCCGCGCGGTCCTCGAGATAGAAATCGAACCCGCCAAACTGGCTCAGGCCGCGGATCGTCGGAATGTTCGCCACGAACACCGTGGCGTCCTTCACGTTGCGCTGGAGCTGCCCGTTGGCCCACTGAATGAAGTCGAGCGACGTGCCATCCCGATCGTTCCAGTGCTTCAGCTTCACGAAGCCCAGGCCCACGCTTTCGCCCTGACCCACGTAGCTGAAGCCGGAGACTTCCATCACCGTGTCGACATCCGGGCTCTCGTGCAGCAGCCGGCCCACCTCCGACATCACGCCGACGGTGCGCTCGATGGGAGCGCCCGGCGGCAATTGCACGATGGCGAGCGCATAGCCCTGGTCTTCCTCCGGCACGAAGCTGCCCGGCAGCCTGAAGAACAGAAAGGTGCCCACGACCAACAACGCGGCAAACGCGGCCATCCACCGCGGCAGGTGGCGCACGGCCTCTTTCATGCTGCCCGTATAGATGCCCTGGCCCCAGCCGTACGCTTTGTTGAACCATCGGAACGCGATGTTCGGCTTCAGGTGGCCAGGCTGCAGGAATGCAGCGCATAGCGCGGGCGTGAAGCTCAGCGCCAGGAACGCGGAGAACGCCATGGAAACGGCGATGGTGAGCGCAAACTGCCGATAGATGACGCCAGCGCTTCCCGCCTGCAACGCGCTCGGGATGAACACCGCGCTCAGCACCACGGTGATGGTGACGATGGCGCCCGTAATCTGCCCCATCGCCTTGCGCGTAGCTTCCTTTGCAGACAGATGCTCCTCGCGCATGAGGCGCTCGACGGATTCGATCACCACGATGGCGTCGTCCACTACGATGCCAATGGCGA
Organism: uncultured Gammaproteobacteria bacterium; assembly: GCA_963837755.1. Taxonomy (GTDB): domain Bacteria; phylum Pseudomonadota; class Gammaproteobacteria; order Steroidobacterales; family Steroidobacteraceae; genus JADGHX01. The sequence goes on from CAWIOP010000001.1 coordinate 1,936,041, forward strand.
GCGCCATGCCGAACATCGAGAGCTGGTTGATCGAGAACCCGAACAGCTTCATGCCGATGAACGCGCCGAGCAGCGCCACCGGTACCACCAGCGTTGGAATCAGCGTTGCCCGGAAGCTCTGCATGAACATGAGCATGGTGAGAAACACCAGCACCATCGCTTCGATGAGCGTCTTCACCACCTCGTGAATGGAGATGGTGATGAACGTGGTCGAGTCGAACGGCGTGAACCAGCTCAAGCCGGGCGGCAGCGTGGGCAGCAGCTCATCCATCTTCGCCTTCACGCGGCGCGCGACGTTCAGCGTGTCCGCTCCGGGCAGCACCTGAACGGCGAATGCAGCGATGGGCTTGCCATCGAGGCGCGTGTCGCGGCCATAGGAGGCGGGGCCGAGCTCCACGCGCGCGACGTCGCGCAGCCTGACGGTGGTGCCGTTCGGGTCCGCGCGCAGAATAATGTTCTCGAACTGCTCGGGCGTGCTGAAGCGGCCTTCCGCCATCACAGAGGCCACGATGGGCGTGCCCGGCAGCGCCGGCTGGCCGCCGATGGTGCCCGACGCGAACTGCACGTTCTGTTCGCGCACCACGTTCAGCACGTCGTTCGCGGCGAGGTTGTAGCCGTGCAGCTTGTCGGGGTTCAGCCAGATGCGCATGGCGAACTCGGCGCCGAATTGGTTCGTGGCGCCGACGCCCGTGACGCGATTGATCTGGTCGATGACGCGCGTGGCCAGGATGTTGTTGAGCTGCAGCGAGCTGATGCTGCCGTCGTCGGACTTGATGGCGAGCGCGAACGCAAAGCCGGCGGTGGCCTTCGCGACGGTGATGCCCTGCTGAATGACTTCCTCAGGCAGGCGGGGCTCGGCGAGCGCCACCCGGTTCTGAGTTTGAACGGCAGCGATATCCGGGTCTGTGCCGGTTTCGAACGTGAGCGTGATCGAAGCGCCGCCCGCGGAGTTCGACGTGGAGGTGAAGTAGAGAAGCCGGTCGATGCCCGTGAGCTGCTGCTCGATGACCTGTGTCACCGTGTTTTCCACGGTGTCTGCGCTGGCGCCGGGGTAGGAGGTGGAGACCGTGATCTGTGGCGGGGCGATCTCGGGGTACGCCCCCGTGGGCAGATTGAAGACGCAGAGAATGCCCGTGACGGTGATCAGAATGGCGATCACCCACGCGAAGACGGGGCGCTCGATGAAGAAATCCGCCATGCGCAGGCTACCGCTTCGAGGCTGCCGCAGGCGCCTGGCCGCGCGCGGCCCGCGGCAGCGAAGCGGGGGCGGCCGGCGCTTGCGGCAGCGTGGGCGCGTTGGTTTCGGGGGCTTCCGCGGCCACGGCCTTCACCGGCGAGCCGGGGCGGGCTTTGGCGAAGTTCGTCACGATGAGCTGGTCGCCGTCGGCGAGGCCGCTCGTCACGATCCAGCTTCCGTCGACCGCGCGGTCTGACGTCACGCGCTTCTGCGCAACCTTGCCCTCGGCATCCACCACTTTGACGAACGGCCCCGTGGTATCGCGCTGAAGCCCGGCCTGCGGCACCAGATAGGCGCGGTTCAGCTGGCCGAGCAACAAGTGCAGGTTCACGTACATGCCCGGCAGCAGTTGGCGATCGGGATTTGGAACCACCGCGCGAAACGCGAGCGCGCCGGTGGTGGGGTTTACGCTGAAGTCCAAAAAGTCGAGCGTGCCTTGGTGCGCGTAGGGCGTGCCGTCCTGAAGAATCACCTGAACGTGCGGGGCGTTTCGATCCACCAACGTCACGTTGCCTTCGGTTTGCTGGCGGCGCAGGCGCTGCACTTCCGCAGCCGGCTGGTCGAAGTTCACGTAGATGGGGTCGATCTGCTCGACGGTGGTGAGCAGCGTTGCATCGCTGTGCCCAACGAGCGCGCCCTCCGTGACACGCTGCTGGCCCGCGCGGCCGGCGATGGGCGATCTGACGGTGGCGTATCCCAGGTTGATTCGCGCGACGTCGACGTTCGCCTTCGCCTGAAGAACCTGCGCGGCGGTAGACCGTTCGCTCGCTTCGGCTTCGTCCAGCGCCGCACGAGAAACGAGCCCGCTGGCGGCCAGCTCACGGTTGCGCTTCGCGGTGATGCTGGCGTTGGTGGCGGCAGCTTCGGCCTGCGCCAGCGCAGCCTCGGCCCCGGCAAGTGCGGCGCGAAGCGGGGCAGGGTCGATCTGGAACAGGGGCTGGCCGGCGGTAACCGTTGAGCCCTCCTTATACAGACGCTTCAGCAGCACGCCGGAGACGCGCGCGCGAACATCGGCAGACCGGGTCGCCGAAAGTCTTCCGACCAGCTCGCGACTCAGCGGCACCGACTGCGCCCGTGCGCTGACGACCCCGACTTCGATGGGCTGCGGCGGCGGCCCTTCGTTCTTTTTCCCGCACCCGACCACAAGCAGGGCGGCCGCGACCGGGGCTACGAGTTTGCGAAGGTACACAAATGTACCCTGCTACCTACTCGGGCGCGACGTGCACGATGTAGCCGCCGGACTTGCCTTCGCGGTCGAGCGTGATCAGCTTGCGGGCCGCCGCTTCTTCGAGCAGCGCGTTGAACGACTTGAACCCGTAATAGCTTTCGTTGAAGCCCGGCCTTCTTCTCTTCAATGCCTGCTTCACCATCGAGCTCCAGACTTTTTCCTCATCGCCGCGCTCGGCAATGAGCGCTTCTATCGTCGCGATGACGAGGTCGAACGCTTCCTGTTGCTTGTCCTGTTCCTTGGCGTCGCCGGTGGCGGGCGGTTCCGCGGCCGCCGTTCCCGCGGCGCCTGCCTTACGGGCCGGGGCCTTTCTCGTGCGCCGGGCGGGGCGGGCCTTGAGCTCGCGAACCAGATCGTCGTAGTAGATGAACTCATCGCAGCTCGCCGTGAGCAGGTCGGACGTGGAGTTCTTCACGCCTACGCCGATGACGCCCTTGTTGTTCTCCCGCAGTTTGGCAACGAGTGCGGAGAAGTCCGAATCGCCGCTGATGATCACGAATGTATCGACGTGCGGCTTGGTGTAGCACAGGTCGAGCGCATCCACGACCATGCGGATGTCGGCGGAGTTCTTGCCGGACATCTTGACGTGGGGAATCTCGATGAGCTCGAAGCCAGCCTGGTGCATGCCGCCTTTGAACTCCTTGTACCTGTCCCAATCGCAATACGCCTTGCGCACCACGATGGAGCCCTTGAGGAGCAGCCGCTCGATGACGAGCCGAATATCGAGCTGCGGGTAGCGCGCGTCGCGCACGCCCAGCGCAATGTTCTCGAAGTCGCAGAAAACCGCGAGGTTTCGGGTGTCGGCCTGAATGTTCATGGCGTGATTGTATCACCGGGGTCGTAACGGCCCGGAGCGCGCCAACTGGCTTTGGGAAATGAACGGCGGAGACGATTGTTGACTATATACCGTGGACCTGAAGCCTCAGGAGGCCGAATCATGCCGCCCCCATGCGCGCGGATCAAGTCTCAGCGGCGTTCGGCAAGGTGCTGCGTGAGCATCGCACCGCCGCCGGTGTTTCACAGGAAGCACTCGCGCTCAGCGCCGATGTCGACCGCACCTTCGTCAGCCAGATCGAGCGCGGCATCCGCCAGCCCACGCTCACCACCCTCTGCAAGCTCGCCCGCGCGCTCGACGTGCAACCGTCCACACTGGTTTCGAAGATGGAGAAGCTGCTCCGTTAGCGCACCGGGTGCGGCTCGAAAGCGGCTGCCGCCGGCCAGTAGCCACCTGACCGAAACGTTGGGCCGGCGATGGCGCGGCAGCGCTAGACTTGACGTCATGGCAAAAGCAAAGAAACCCGTCATCGCTTCGCCGGCCAAAGTCTCGCGCGAAGACGCGGAATCGGCCATTCGCACGCTGCTGAAGTGGGCGGGCGATGATCCCACTCGCGAGGGGCTGCTGGACACACCCAAGCGCGTGGTAGATGCCTACCGGGACTGGTTCTCGGGCTATGCCATCGATCCGGCAGACTACCTGCGCCGCACGTTCGAGGAAGTGGGCGGCTACGACGAGATGATCGTTCTTCGGGACATCACGTTTGAATCCCACTGCGAGCATCACATGGCGCCCATCATCGGGCGCGTGCATGTGGGTTACCTGCCCACCAACAAGGTGGTTGGCATCAGCAAGCTGGCGCGCGTGGTCGATGGTTACGCACGGCGTTTCCAGGTGCAGGAGAAGCTCACCGCGCAGATCAGCGGTTGTATCCACGATGTGCTGAAGCCGCGCGGCGTGGGCGTAGTGATCGATGCCGTTCACCAGTGCATGACCACGCGCGGCGTGCACAAGCGCAGCGTCTCCATGATCACCAGCCGCATGCTCGGCACGTTCCGCGAGGACGCCCGCACTCGCGCCGAGTTCCTGCAGTTCATCGACATTCGCGGGGTGCGGGAAGTCTAGGTTCTCGGGAACGCTTTGCCGTGCTGCGTGCTCCAACCCAGTCACTGGCGGACACCATCAAGAGGCACGCGATGGACGGGCGAGTGAATACGAAGCGGATGGGGATGGCGGTGCTGGCCCTGCTGGCCGCCGCGGGCGTGGCCACGGCGCGCGAGCCAACGCCTCCCACCTGGGACGGCATGAAGCGCGTCGAGCGCCCCGGGCTCGACACCGTTTATTTGCGCGAGGGCGCCAGCCTCGCCAAGTACACGAAGGTGATGCTCGACCCCGTGGATGTCTCGTTCGACAAGAACTGGAACCCCAAGCGCACCGGCAGCGTCACCACGTTCGACAGGGTCGACACCCAGGCCATCCGGCAAGATCTCGCCAAGCTGGCACGAGCCGTCACCCGGCGCGAGCTCGAGAGAAAGGGTGGCTACTCGCTGGTGGAAGCGCCGGGTGCAGACGTGCTGCGCGTTCGCGCGCAGATTGTAGATCTCTACATCAACGCGCCAGACACCATGACGCCCGGCACGCGCACGTATGTGCTGAACGCGGGTGAGATGACGCTGGTGGCGGAGTTGTACGACTCGCGGACCAACGCGCTGATCGGCCGGGTGGTCGATCGCCAGCGCGGCCTGGAGCAGGGCCCCTTCGACCTTCAGATCGCCAACAGCGTGACGAACCGGGCGGAAGCGGACCGCATCCTGTCGATATGGGCCAGGCGCCTGCGAAGCGCGCTCGATAAGGCGAAGTAAGAGCGAAGTAGAACAACGCGGCCGCCGCCGATAAGCGGCGACCGGTATCCCTTCAGATTCAGGCCACTTCCGTGGTGCGCGACGCGCGCTTGCGATCCGTTTCCTTCAGGAAGCGCTTGCGGATGCGGATGGACTCCGGCGTGATCTCCACCAGCTCGTCGTCCGCAATGAACTCCACCGCGTATTCCAGCGTGAGCTGGATAGGCGGTGTCAGCAGGATGGCGTCGTCCTTGCCTGCCGCGCGAACGTTCGTGAGCTTCTTCGTCTTGATGGGGTTCACGACGAGGTCGTTCTCACGGCTGTGGACGCCGATGATCATGCCCTCGTAGAGCTTCTCGCCCGGGTGCACGAACAGGCGCCCGCGCTCCTGGATGTTCCACAGCGCGTAGGCCACGGCTTCGCCCTGCTCGTTGCTGATGAGCACGCCGCTGCGACGTTCCGGGATCTCGCCCTTCACCGGCGCGAAGCCGTCGAAGATGTGGCTGATGAGCCCGGTGCCGCGGGTCATGGTCATGAACTCGCCCTGGAAGCCGATGAGCCCGCGCGCCGGCACGCGGTATTCGAGGCGCACGCGGCCGCGGCCGTCCATCGCCATGTCCTGGAGCTCGGCGCGGCGTTGGCCCAGCCCTTCCATGACGGCGCCCTGGTGCGACTCTTCTATATCTACGGTCAGGGCCTCATAGGGCTCATGCACCACACCGTCCACCATCTTGGTGAGCACCTGCGGGCGGGAGACGGCCAGCTCGTAGCCTTCCCGGCGCATGGTCTCGAGCAGAATCGTGAGGTGCAGCTCGCCGCGACCCTGCACGCGGAAGATATCCGGCTCTGCCGTGTCTTCCACGCGTAGCGCCACGTTGCTCTGAAGCTCGCGGTTCAGCCGCTCGCGGATCTGGCGGCTGGTGACGAACTTGCCCTCGCGGCCGGCCAGCGGCGAGGTGTTCACCTGGAAATTCATGGCGAGCGTGGGCTCGTCCACGCTTGATGGGCGGCAGGCCCACGGGGTTTTCCACGTCGCACACCGTGAGGCCGATGTTCACGTCTTCGATGCCGGTGACGGCGACGATGTCGCCAGCGAAGGCCTCGGTGACCTGAACGCGCTCGAGGCCCGTGTAGGTGAGCACCTGCCCGATCCTGGCCGTGCCACGGTTCTCATCGCCGTAGCGCAGGGCCACGTTCTGGCCGGGGCGAATCGAGCCCTTGCGGATGCGGCCGATGCCGATGCGGCCTACATAAGAGTTGTAGTCCAGCGTGGAGACCTGGAACTGCAGCGGCGCCTCGGCGTCGGCATCCGGCGGCGGCACGTGCTTGAGCACGGCTTCGAACAGCGCGTCCATGTTCGGGCTGGCGCGTGGTGTAGTCGGTGCTGGCCCAGCCCTGCAGGGCCGAGGCGTAGATCACCGGGAAATCCAGCTGCTCGTCGTTGGCGCCGAGCTTGTCGAACAGCTCGAAGGTCTGGTCCACGACCCAGCCCGGGCGCGAGCCGGGGCGGTCGATCTTGTTCACCACCACGATGGCCTTGTGGCCCAGCGCGAGCGCCTTGCGGGTGACGAAGCGGGTCTGCGGCATGGGGCCTTCGACGGCATCCACCAGCAGCAGCACGCCATCCACCATGGACAGCACGCGCTCCACCTCGCCGCCGAAGTCGGCGTGGCCGGGCGTATCCACGATGTTGATGCGGGTGCCGCCGTATTCGATGGCGCAGTTCTTGGCCAGGATGGTGATGCCGCGCTCACGCTCGATGTCGTTCGAGTCCATGACCCGCTCGGCCACCTTCTCGTGGGCGGCAAAGGTGCCCGACTGTTTCAGGAGGCAATCGACCAGAGTGGTCTTGCCATGGTCGACGTGCGCGATGATCGCGATATTGCGAATAGGGCGGTGCATGGGGTGGGTGCTGATGGCACCCGGGACGGGCGCGCTGGAAAAAAGGTTGCGAAGGGTACCAGATTCGAAGGGCCGGTGGGGGGCCGCGATGAGCGTGGCGCCCCTCCGGGCGCCTGGAGGGGCGCCCGGAGGAGCGCAAAGGGCTCAGGCGGCGGCTCTGGCGGCCGAGCTCTGGCGGTGGGGCACGGCCCGGCGGCCCGGGCGCGGTTTAGCGGAGCGACCTGCTGGTCACAAGCGTTCTCATTCCAGCGCAGCCGGATGCCACACGCGCAGGGGCGGAGGCCGGCGCAAGGTGGCGCAATCGGCCCCTGCACTTGCGACCAACATCTTGTTGCTGAAGCAATTCGGCGCTTCGAATCCGCTGATCTCGCTCCCGCGCGAGGGTGGATTCTTTTCGGCTACACGTTCGGCCAACCGAAGTCCCCCCGCGCCGCGCAGAATGTTCTCAAGCTCACGAATCACGACGGTGGCTCCAATTTGCGCCACCCGGGTTCCCCTCGTGTCCGCGACTGGCGTCAGCGCGTTGCTCGCCGGCACAAACGCGCCTTGCGTGTTACTGAGACTTAAGTCCCAACTTTGAGTCAGGTGCTGCGAGGGGAAATTTCCGCGAACCCGAGCGGCGACGAGTGGCCCCACTCGCACAGAGCCCATGGTGAGGCACGCGAACAGAACGTTGCCCCGATCGGCTCGCACCCGCTCACCCAGCGCCGCGCATTGCGAGGCGTTCTCAGAATCGCTGCAAGCCAGAAAGAGCGCCGCGTCTGCGGAAGCGAGCGCGACGTCACCCGCGGCGAGCAGCGCCGCCTGGCGAAGCTGAACGCGCACCGCCGCCGCCAGATGCCCGATTCCAAGGACGTAGAGGTGGAAACCGCTGTAATCCATGCGCGGAGCGTATTCCCGCCACGCGCCGCGCGAACCCTGCAAAACTGCTGCATTCGCCGAGAAATGCAGTGCCGCATGGCGTGCACCGATTCCGCGCCACCTTTATGGAGGCGCCCCGATACGGAGCGATTGTGTGGCGAGGCGAACCTCGACGAGGAACGCGCCGAAGGCACCAGTGAGACAGATCATCGCAGCCACGAACAGGATGGCGATGACGCCAGACAGGCTCAGCGAGGTGAAGGCGCTCGCGAACAGCGACATCACCACGAGCGAGACAAACAGTGCGGATATCGTACAGAGCGCAATCGCCGTGTTTATGTAATGCGCACGCCGCGCGAGCACGCGTAAACTGACTTCCCGCGATTCAGCCTGCGCATCCTCTGCGTTCGCGCGCGACTCGAGCAAGCGTGCCCGGTCTATGATTCGCGCGAGACGGTTTGTGAGCACACCTAATGTGACGCCCACTCCCGACAGGAGAAACACCGGGGCCACTGCCGACTGAATCAAATGTACGATGTCCATACAGCCATGATACGGAATGCGCGCCGCAACATCCGGTGTGCTAGAGTCGCCCCGCCTTGAAATTGAATGGTTGCCGCCCCCTGACGCGGCAGAGGCTGCAAGTACATATGGCTCGGAAGAAGCCTGCTCGTCGCGCGGAGCGCGACACGGACGAAACGCTGAAGAATGATGGGCCGGCCGAAGAGGCAACGGCGCTCGCTATCAAGCGGGAACTCGCCTCCGAACTGCATCGGGCCATGAAGAAGCAGAAGATGTCACAGAGCGAGCTCGCGCGCCGCATGCGCACCAGCCGCGCGGTGGTTCATCGCCTGCTGAAGCGTGACGATCCCTCCGTAACCCTCTCGACGATCAGTCGGGCGGCGGTCGCGCTCGGGCGTAACGTCAAGGTCCGCATCAAGAACTGACGGCGTGTGCCGGCGTCCAGCCGGACAGGCCGCTCATCGAGCGGCACGGCAGCCTGCTGCCTGTAGAATCCCTCGCCCATGTGAAGGGTGCGGCCCATGACGCTTGATGCCAGGAAGACTCGCGCCTCGTCGGGGCGCGCGCCTCGCCGAACCCACCCGCGCCTCGAAAACGAGGCGGAGCTGCTCGTCACTTGCCACGCTCGCGCGGTGGAACTGCTGAAGCGCAACCTTTCCAGCGCCGGCATTCTCGCCGCCACCGCCACTGAGCGTTCCGCCGCGCGCGGCTACGCACACATATTCGGCCGTGACGCTGCGATCTGCGCCATTGGCATGGCGCTGTCGGGCGATGCGCAGCTCGAGCGCGAAGCCGTCACCGGGTTGCACACGCTCGCCAGGCACCAGGCGCCGAACGGGCAGATACCCAAGTTCGTGGATGCGCGGGGCCGCGAGGCAGACTTCTGGTATCTCGGGTGTATCGACTCCACGCTCTGGTGGCTCATCGCTCTCGCGTTTCTCGATGAGCGGCGCAAGCCGCGTGGCTTGAAGCGCCGGTACGCAAAAAAGATCAGGCTCGCGCTGCAGTGGTTGCTCGCGCAGGAGCATCAACGCTTCTACCTCCTGCAACAGAACGAAGCGAGCGACTGGGCGGACATCATGCCGCGCTCAGGCTTCGTGCTCTACACGAACGCGCTCTGGTATCACGTGAAGCGCCTCTACCGCTTGCCCAAAGCGAAGCAGACGCGGGACAACTTCAACGGCCTGTTCCACCCGTTCTCCGCCGGCATCGCGGAATATCGGCGGGCGCGCCTGCTCAATGAGTATGCGATGCGCAAGGCGAAGTACCACGACCTGTTCCTGAGCTTCGTGAACTTCTCCTTTTTTGGCGACGAGGGCGACGCCTTCGGTAATGTTCTGGCGGTGATGTACGGTCTCATGGACGAGCCCGCGGCCGCTCGTACGCTGCGCGCGTTGCAGAGGTGCGGCGTGAGCGACCCGTATCCACTTCGAGTTACCGTTCGACCCATTCGAAAGCACAGCGCGCTGTGGCGGCCCTACATGGCCCGCCACCGCCAGAACGCGGCGTGGCAATACCACAATGGGGGCATCTGGCCGATGGCGGGGGGCTTCTGGGTTGCGACGTTGGTCGCCAGCGACAGACTGCGCGAGGCGAAGCGCGCGCTCATACGGTTGGCGCGTGCGTGTGAGCTGGATAACTGGGGCTTCGCCGAGTGGCTGCACGGTAAGACGTTGTCTCGCCACGGAATGCGCGGCCAGTCCTGGAGCGCCGCCGCGTTCTTGATGGCGCATCAGGCTGTATGGGGTTCGAGACGTGGCGTTCGCCGACCCACGCGCCACTCGTCAAACTCATGAGACCGCGCGAGGTTGGCTGGACATGGACGGTGGCATTTACTTCGACGGTCTCCAACATGGTGCGGCGTCCGATTCCGACGGCGTTTGCCTGAGCTGTGGGGCGGCGTCCAGGTTTCGGCTTTTCCTGCGATTGTTTCTGCGCGGTTTCAGTTGATCGGCGCTCAGTTGCCGCTGAATCCTTCGGTCGCACGCGTCGGCACGCCTGTCGGCGACTTCCGATGCCTTCCATTGACGATAGACGACACCGGACAGGAGCCCTGACAGGGCGAACATGGCCCCAAGCTGATACCACCACGGGTATCGCAGCACCTGCCCACTGTAAAGAATGGTGACAACGACGACGAACGGCGAAAGGCCGGCGACAACGGTTGCCGTCCAATAGGCCCTCGCAAGGTGGTTCAACGCCTGCCGGTGGTAACGGCTGGAGAAGATCAGGCGGTCGTCGCGGTCGGGCGGGCGAGGCTCAAGGTCGGTTTGGCGAGTGCGCGCCGGGAGCCTGGGGCGCGAAATATCCTGTCCATCGTCCAGACTCGACGTCATTCCCATACCCCACCGGTCATGCCCGAACCGTAGCTAGCCGATGGCCATCCTTGCCGCCCGCAGGGTTGCGAGGCAAATCCTCCGAGTCAGCTCCGCCGACAACTCCCCGCCGCGGCGGGTTCGCTCACCGGGCAGGAACACCGGCTCCAGGCGCGAAACTTCCGCGTTCAGCCGGTGTAGTCGGTAGGACGAGCGGCGGCGAGATTTCCGTAACTTCCCGTCAGCTCGGACGGCGGCGGACGGTGCCGGCGCCCCGCCGGTTCAGTGCCCCATTCGACAAGGGATGCTCCAAGCTCGTTGAGCTGGGCCCTGAAACGACGGGTTTCCGCCCGGCTGCACAGGTGCAGCCGGGCGAGGAACCCGGTAAACGGCGCCAGGCAGACAATGGCCGCCGCGAACGGCACCACCTGGTCGATGTGAACGCCGGGGCTTGCGCCCAGCACACCCCGCACCAGGTTGGCGATGAGCAGAGCGTGAGTGCCGGCAGACAGCAGCAACGCCGCGAAGCTGACGCGAGCCCGACGCAGGTGTTCGAAGTATCGCAGCTGGTACTCTTGCTCGATCTGGCGGATGCCGAAATGGGGGATGCGGTTCATTCGCTCGAGGTCGCCCGTAAGCGGCCGGGCCAGCCTCTTTCGGACCGCGGACACCAGTGCCCGGCCGAGATGGGCCGGCAAGTTGAGAGACGTGCAGCCGCCTCGTTTCCGTTGTTGCTGGCGCCTCATGCCGTGCCGGGCGATGCCGATGCCGGCGTTCGAGTGTTTGCCTGACGTGCGCGGTTTCATGCGAGCCAAAATTATACGAAATTCGTATATGATCCAACATGAATTAAATATACGTCCCTCAGAAACAAAGAGGGGCGGCGATTGAAGCCCATCATCTCGATTTCCAGGGCCCTGGGCGCGCTCATCAAAGCGGCGCGAACGAAGGCGGGAATGAATCAGGAGGAGCTTGCGGCAGAATTGCGGTGGCCGCAGAAGAAGGTCTCGCTGATCGAAAACGGCCGCCAGCCCGCCGACGTAGACGAGCTGTATGACATAGCCCGGGCCCTGGGCGTGAATTCCACGGAGCTGTTCAGGGAGGCGGTGAAGCAATCCGGCCGTCCCATTTCTCCGCGAAAACACCAGGCAAAGAAAGGACTCGCCAAACCATAAAAGCCACGATAGGAGCGTGGTTCAGTCAGAGGAGTCCAGGGAATGGCGCGTCCGCGGAGAGTGCGAAGTGGAATCGATGCGGTGCCGACATGAGGCGCGTTCAGCGCCCGGTGCGGCACCGGGTTGCAGAGGAAATACGCAAGGCGCGAGTGGCTGCCGGCCTTTCGCAGAAGAGCCTGGCGGCACGCCTGGGTCGAAGCCAGGCGTGGGTTGTCGGAGCGGAGAATGCCACGCGCCGCATTCTCGTCAGTGACCTTGTCGAGATCGGCCGGGCCCTCAGGATCGATCCTGTCGTGTTATGGCGCAGCGCGTTGCGGCCCAAGCGGCGACGTAGCGCAACATAGCGCTATGAGGCTCCCGCATCCTTGCATGCGGTCAATGGTTCAGGATGCCTCGGTCAATCTCGCGGCTTCTTCTTCCTGCTTCACGATGCGCAGCTCGTCCGGTGCGTACAGCCGGTCGGCAACGGGCTCGTCGCGCACGAGCAAGCCATCGCGAACCACCAGTATTCGCTTGCAGAACCGCGCCATGTAGAGCTCATGCGTGACCATGATCACGGTCATGCCCGCTCGATTCAGCTCCTGGAAGATGTTCACGATCTCGAGGGATGTTCTCGAGTCGAGGTTGCCCGTGGGCTCGTCCGCCAGGATGACCTCCGGCTCGTTCACCAGCGCGCGAGCAATGGCCACGCGCTGCTGCTGGCCGCCAGAGAGCTGGTTGGGGAAGTGGCCCGCACGATCAGCGAGGCCCACCTGCGCGAGGCGTTGCATGGCGAGCTCGCGCACGTTCTTCACCTTGCGACGGCGCGCGCCGCAGATCAGCGGCAGCTCCACGTTCTCGAGCGCTGTCGTGCGGCTCAGCAGGTTGAAACCCTGGAATACGAAGCCGAGTTTGAGATTGCGCAGGTCTGCGAGCTCGTCGCGGTCCAGCGTGCTGACGTCGGCGCCATCCAGCAGATATTTTCCGCTCGTGGGGCTGTCGAGGCAGCCGAGAATGTTCATGAGCGTGGACTTGCCCGAACCGCTCGCGCCCATGATGGCAACGAACTCGCCGCGCACCACTTCGAGCGAGATACCGCGAATGGCGCGCACAGGCACGTCGGCGGACGTGTAGTCCTTGTGCAGGTCTTCGAGGCGAATGAGAGGGAACTCCGTCCGTTGCAGCATGTTGGCCTCCTTGCCTGCCGTGTAGCGTATGCCTGCCGGAGATGGAGTTATAGCGTCCCTCGATCAAATGCACGTTACGGCAATGCTTACAGCCTCGCGCGTGTGATTGCGAAATACCAAGCTCTGAGGTTAGGCTCCGCCGGCTTTACAGGAGCACCACGCCAACGGCGAGGGTGCGTGCACGACCAGGATTGGTCTTGCGCGGCCTGTTACGCGCCACTCAGGTCAATCTGGAGGTCGCGTAGCAGGACATCCGCCACGGCTTCTTCATGCACGACGATCAGCCGTTCAGCCATGGCCGCACTCAGCCGAGCATCCCAAGCTGCTTCGACGCGCCCCGCCGCAGTGAGTAGACCGCCACGGTCGGGGCACGCGGCGGCCAGATAGTCTTCCAGTCCGAAGCGCCATGGAGCCGCACCAAACGTTCGCATGACGAAATTTCCGACGGCGAGCCCCGGCCAATCGAAGTCTCCGTGATAGCGCAGTTGCCCACCGCGGCCGGCGAGCTGGGCAAGCAACGTGCGCTGGGCGGCGGCGGGCATGCCTTCCGTGCATACGAGAGGAGCGCTGGTTGCGCCCAGCGCATCGGCCGCAATGGCAACAACCGCCGGGTTCTCGCAGACGAACACATCGCGACCCGCAACGTCCCACGCTGGAGGTTGGCGAAGCAACGCTCGCAGTGACAAATGCACTGGCTCGCCCTGGCTGGCGGCTGCTCGCGCGAGAGTTGCAGCGGACGAGTCATCGTGCGCGCACAGGTTCAGGGCGAGCGCAGGCCGCGCGAGCTCGTTGACGGTGACGCCCAGGCGCATCCACTGCTCGCGTACCCGCTCGTCCGCATCGAGCTGTGTGTCGGCCGCGCACGTGCGCAGAACCAGGGTGGCGGCCGGTTTGCCGGCATCCAATGCATGCGAGTCGCCCAGCACTTCCGCAGCCAACCGCGCCAGCGGAATGCCGCGCGCGGGAAGCCGTTTGAGCACGGCTTTCGCCTGAGCCAGCAGCGTGGCAGCCCGTTCGACATCGCCCGCCGAAAGCCGCTTGAGCAACGCGCCGCCCACGACATCGGAGACGAGCGCGCGGATTCGCGGCTCATCGATTCGGCCCAGCAAGTCGCGCCACGCCTGCTCGTGCGCAGCGCGCGCCGCATTCAGATCGTGAATCGGGCCATCGAGGGCGATGAGCGCGCCTCGCAAATCCGCGGCCAGGCCCGCTTGCGAAATGGCAGCGTCCAGCTCGGTTCGCCGCACACGCATGGTGGTGGCCGCACGCGACGGCTTCCCCAACAACCCCTCGAGCGCACGCCGTTCCGCAGCGCTGAGGTTGGTGAGCGTGAGCTCATCGCGCGAGTCGCCTCGCTCGTAGCGGGCGCGCAGCCGCCGCCGCAGCCCGATCAACCCAGGCCCGCCGAGCAGGCGCTGTAGCCGCTCGACCTCGGCACTCACGTCAGCTTCCTGCCAGTTCCGCGACGGGGAATCGACGCGCGGCATCAGGTTGCTGGCGGCGGGTCTGTCCGTCCCACGCCCACCGGGAGACGAACACCGTATCCATGCCTTCACGGCGCACGAGCTGGCAGATGTTGACGCCGGGCAGCTGCGGGTAGCAGCCCCACTCCCGCTCGCTCGTCATGACGAAGTCGAGGTCGAACTTGTGGATGAGGCCCATGCAGCTGGCACGCGCCTCGTCGTCGATGCCGGCAAACGCCTCATCGAGCAGCACGAGCCGGGGCGCATGATGGTCCGCGCTTTCATAGTGGCTGCTGGCAGCGGCAAATAGAGGCACGGTGAGCCCCAATGCGCGCTCGCCGCTCGAAGCGGGCCCCGAAAGCGGGCGCCACTGGCCATCCTGCCTGCGCTCGATGGCGAACCGGTGCCAGCGGCGGTAGTCGAGCGCGCGGGCGAGGCTGTCGGAGAGCGTGCCTTGATTTTCGCGTTCCCGCTCCGAGTTGATGCGAGCCTGCAGGAACTCGCCCACCTGCCTGCGCTCGTCGGCGGACCATGCGTCCGGGCTCTTGCGCAGCAGCCGTTTGCGCGCTTCCGCGAGGCCCGCGACGGCGCCCTCGGAATCTTCCGGCAGCACCTGCCAATCCAGCCGGTAGCACACACCGGTTGAAGTGGGCCGCTTCTCGAGCTCCACGTTGATGGCGCGAACCCGCTCTTCCGTCTCGCTCATCATGCGCTGGAGGTTCGCCGCGATTTCCTTCTCCAGATGGTTCTCGAGCACGGAACGCTCGTGCGCGGAGAGCACGAGGCGCTGTTCCTGCAGCTGCGATTCGAGCTGGCGCTCGAGTGTGTCGGGCCGCTCGGATCGCTGCTGGTAGACGATGCGCACGATCAGCCCGTGCTCGCTCGGCTCCACCGGGGCGGAGTGCCCCTGCGCCGACATCGCGCTCTGCAGGGCGGTGAGATCGATGCCGATGTCGCGCTGAATGCGATCCCACTGCGGGTCGCCGGCCTCCACGTCGACCAGCGCCTGTTCAGCTCTTCGCGCCATGGTGAGCGCGGCTTCCACGCCCCATGGTGTAGAGGCGTCCGGCAGCTCGACCTCGGGAAGCGCCATGGCGAGGAAGCCCGTTTCGGTCGCGAAGGCCTGCAGGTGTTCGATGGCGTGCTTGCGTTGCTGCGTGCGTTCTTCGAGCTTCTCGCTGGAGTCCGTGGATTTTTGCTCGGCCGCGCTGCGCCGTCCGCTCATGACCATGAGCAATGCCCGTGCGTCCTTCAGGGCGCGGTCGTGATTGCGGCGGGCCGAGTCGGCAAGCTCGATCTGCTGGAGCAGCTCATCCACCTGTTTGCCAACAGAGGACTGCAAGGTTTCCACTTTCTCGCTGGCGGCACGCTGTTGCAGTGACTTCTCACGCTGATCCGCCAGCGATGCCTCGAGTGCCAGGCGCGCCGCGCCTTCGCGCTCACTCGCCTCGGCAAACTCAACGAGCGCGCCGTGGTGCCCCTGGATGGCATCCGCCAGTTCGGCTGCACTCACGCGATAGGCGGTGAGCGTTTGCTCCAGCTCCTCGACTTCCGTGGCGGTCGACGGTAGCTGCAGGTCGCGCGCGTCGGAAACCAGGTCGCCTCGCGCCTGCTCGCGCGCGTTCTCCGCCTGGGAGAGTTTCGCGTCCGCCTCGCCAAGGCGTTCCTGCGCCTCACGGCGCTGGCGTTCAGCGGCTCGCTGCTCGGCAGATGCGTCGAGCAGGGCATCGCTCGATGGCGCGGCGTCGTACTCGGCGCGGGCAACTTGCCGGTTGGATGCCACTTCCTCCAGCGCTTCTTCGCAAGTTGCGAGGTCCGCGTCGAGCCGCGCAACCAGGCCCTCGATCTCGGCCAGCCGCGCTTGCCGGGCCGCTTCGCGCGCAGCGTGGCCGATGTACTCCGCTTTCGGCTTCGCCCACGCGCCGCGCAGGCCCGCGACCCTGAATTCCCCGCTTGGGGACACCCATGCCTCGGCGGATTCCGAGTCTGTGTCGCCACACGCGATCGACTCGAGAATCGACTGAACGACTGCGTGCTGAAGGCTGGCCGCCGCGCCGGTCGCCGGAATCGTCGGCACCAGGCGATCCGCGAGCGATGCGCCGTTGGCCGGCGGTGGTGCGCTCGAACTGCGAGCGTGCGGCCGCGATATCAACACCACATCGTGGCTGCGCGAATCGAACAGCGCGCCTTCCGGCGACACCCACGCATCGAGCAGGCCGGACGCTTCGAGGGAAGCTTCGAGCCCGGCACGCTCGGAGTCCGGCACGTGGCTTGCGAAATCCACAACCTGCCACAAGGCCGCGCCATCGCGGCCGGTGCGGATGCCTGCATCGCGCGTGTGTGGCACTGGAGGTGGGCGGTCTTGCCCGCTTTGTAGCCGCTGCCGTTCCGCGGCCAGCTCCGTTCGTTCGGCTGTCAATTGGCCGCGCTGCGCGCGCAGCTCCGACTCGCGCGCTGCCGCGTGTTGCTCGTGAGATTGCCAGGCGTTGTCCAGAGTCGCCCGTGTCGGGTTCGGGCCATCGAGGGTTTCGAGCCAGCCTTCGAGCGCGGCGATCAACTCGTCGAACGCAGGGAGCCGCAGCACACGAAGCTCGCTTCCGTAGCGGCGCCAATCGGAGGACAACGCCGCGGCGGCTTCACGCAGCTGCTCGCCCGCACGCCGCGCGGCCTCCGATGCCGCATCGAAGGCATCCGCTCTATGTGCCCTGGCGTCTCGCGCGCGCGTGCAGGCCTGCTCCGCGGCGTCGAGTTCGCGCAAGCGCTTGCGCACCACGCCGATCTGCTCGCGCCTGCGCGTGTCGGCCGCGCGCATTCGTTCGCGCATGGTCGTGACGAGATTGCCCAATTCCGTGAGACTGCGCTGAGGCGACGCCCCGGCCGACAGATTCTGCGGTGGCGGTGCGCGGCGCCCCCGGCGCGGTGACCGGATGCGCTTCCGCGCGGCTCGGCGGCAGAACGTCTGTTGCAGCGACGGGTGCCAGCGCATCGGCGTGAGCCTGCGCGATGCCGGACTCATTCGCGAGGCGAGATGCGCTTTCGTGCGCAGTGCCCAACCGCTCGCGCGTTATCCCGACCCGTTGTTCCCGTCGTGCCAGATTGCCTTCCTCGCGCTTCACGGTCTCCGAGGCAACCCTCACACGCGCCTCGGCCTCCGCGACGTTCGCGCGACACTTCTCCGCAAACGAGCGCGCATCTTCGATGCGAGCCGCCTCGCGCATCACCGGGTCTGCCCGCAGCACTTCCAGGCGCGCGGCGTCCGCCGTCACCTGTTCTTCGAACGTCTCCATGTCGCTCTGACACCGAGCCACCTCGGCTAGCGCATTCTCGAGCTCTCGCTCCGCCGCGTGCAGTTCCCTGCTGGCGTTGTCGAACTCGGTCTGCGCCTGCCGCAGCAGGCGTGCCCGCCGGCGCGTGGCAATCTGCGCGTAGCGCCGGTATCGAACGGCGAACGCAGCCACCGACTTGCGCATGGCCTCCAGCTCGTCGAGCCCGCGCCGGATGTCGTCGAGCTCGCTCATGGCCTCAGCGACATCTTCGAGTGCCGTGCGATCCAGCGGCGGAAGCGACTCGGTGAGCGCGTCGGACAGGCGTTGCTCGTTCGGATTCTTGGAGAGCTGCGGCTGGCGCAGCTGGATCAGCGTGTTGACGAGCGCCGCGTATCGTTCGCGCCCGAGCCGGAACAGGCGCTCGTCCACCGCGCGCCGATACGCTTCCGCCGTGTCGAACACCTGGCCTCGCGTGCCGATCGCCTCAATCAACCGCTCCCGCGACAGCGCGGTGCGCTCTTTGGTTGTGAGCCACAGGCTTTCGCCGATGCGCTGGTCGGTGATGAAGAACCACGCGTCCACGTTCGAGCGCCCCGCGACCGCGCGTAGCCCGCAGCCCAGCGTGAGCGTGAATGCCGTGCCAGAAGCGTCGCGCCGCCCGAACTCGATCCACGTGTAGCCGATACGGCGCTCGTAGCGCTTGTTCATCAGCAGGTTCCAGTCCATGCGCTTGCCGCGGTCGCCGTCGGGCTCCACGCGGGACGAGCTGAGGCTGGCATCCAGCAGGAACGGCAGCGTCAGCGACAGCACTTTGGATTTCCCGGTGCCGTTGTTTCCCCGTAGTAGCAGGTGGCCGTCGCGGAACCAGAACTCTTCCACGTCGTAGTGGTAGAGCTCCACGAGCCCGAGCCGCAGCGGCTGCCAGCGCTGCGTGGACGGTGTCGGCAACGGAATTTCGGCGGGCACTGGGGTCAAGGCGTCAACTCCTTCTGGAGCAGCTCGGCACTTCCAATGGCGTAGCGGAACAGGGCGGGCCGCGCCTGCACGCCGCCTTCCACGCGGCGGACCAGCTTCAGCGCTTCGAGCTGCGCGGCGGCGTGTTCAGCAAGGCCCGTCTCCGCGCCAGGCGCGCGCGCCTCTTTTCTCCAGAACTTGCCGTAGCGGTCGGCGGCGGTGCGCAGGAATGCGGCGAGCTCATGAAGAGAGTGAATGCGTGAGGCGTCCTCCCTGGCGGCGTCGGCGAGATGCCCTGCGACGAGCAGCGTGACGTGAGCGTCTGTTCCCGTGGCAGGCATGTGCCGGTCTGTGAGCTCGGCGTTTGCATCTATGAGCGCAAGCCCTTCCGCACGCAGCTCCGCAGTGAGCCCCACTGCCTGTGCGAGACGTGCCGTCAGGCGACCGCGCTGGCTCGCAAGATAGTCGCGCTCCTCGGCGGTGAGCTCGTCGTTATAGAGCACCGTGTCGTCGAGCAGGCGACGCGCGATGCCATGACGCATGGCTGTGCGGCGGCCCTCGTCGCTGTCTGGCACATATTCTTCTACGAGCGCGGCCAGCCTTCCTGCGAAGTCGAGGTGCGGGTGCGTGTGTGCAATGAGGCTGGCCCCGCGTGTGCCCGCCGGCAAAGTGGCGAGCACGCGGCGATGCACGTCGTAGAGCACGTCGCCGGATTGGTTCACGTAGGCTTCCTCGTCGCCGGCAACACGCCCCAGCACACCCAATTCCAGCAGCAGGCGGCACACCACGACGAGTGAGCGCCTTTCGCGCGCGGATTCCAGCGCACAGGTAAAGCCGCGCGCGGCAAGCTCGGGGTCTGCGGCGGCTTCCAGCAACCTTTCGCCCAGCGACCGTAACGTGATCTGGGATTCGGCCCGCTCGAGCACCGAGCAGGCGAGGCACAGCAGAACGTAACGGTCCCGATCGAATTCGGGCAGCCCGCGCGTGGCGTCGTCTTGCGCGGCCGGGCGCTTGTAGAGCCGCGCGCACTGCCGCTCCACTTGCAGGGCCCAGCCGGTTTCCCGCTGCAGCCAGTCGCGCAGGTAATCTGCGTGCTGCCGCACGAGCGCGAAATGAGGGGACGCGCTGGAAAGAAGGGGCTGCATCAGCAAGGCGCGCAGCGCGGTTTCCCGTTGCTCGGATTCCTGATGTGCCAGCACATCCTGCAGACCACGTTGAGCCTGGGCCATGAGCGCTTCAGCTCTCGCGGATCAAAATGCGGTGGTCGCGGCCCGAGAACCGGCCGTGCTCGGTTTCAATTTCCGCATGGCTGCCTTCCTCGAGTGGCACGAGTCGAATGAACAGCGAGCCATCGCTCGTCAACCGCTCCACCGGCTCGTCGGGGCCGGTCTGCGCGGCGAGCGCATCGCCCAGCAGCGACAGGAAGAGCCGAAACGAATGCGCATCGAGATGCCCGAGCTTGGACAAGCGCGCGTCGCCAACACTGACGAGCCGGCGGCGCGCGGCCTCGGTCTGTTCCGCCTCCTGCGCCACGCGTTGAGCCAGGAGCGCGCGCTCGCGCGAACGATCGATGATCTTCGGGGGCGCTCCGCGCGTAGCGAGCTCGCCTCGTTCGCGCAGTCTCGGGTGAATGGGTGCCGGCGGCGCGTCTGCCCAGGGCGTGCTCGCGCTGACGGTGGTGTCCTCAATGGCTACGGCGAGGTGACGCGCCGGCGACAACGCGAATGCGGCCCGCCATAGCCGGTGGGCATCCGCATCGCTTCGGCATTCCGCAAACCAGAATGCGAGTCGCCGAAAATCCGCCGCGCGATCGCTGCGCCCCGCACGCCGCTCGTTCAGCAGCGACACCGCCTGCAGCAGGCGCGGGATGGCGGAAAGAGCATTACCGCGCAGCAGCTCAGCCTGCGATCGCGCGCGCCCATCCGAAACGAACCACCTGTTGAGGCCCGCCCACCGCTCCTGCCACGCGACCAGTCTCGCCTCCACGGCGCTCGCTTGCGTTTCGGCGTCGCCGGGTGCCGCATCCCGCGCGTCGCGTTCGGCCGCAATTCGCAGCAGCTCTGCCACGAAGGGCTGCAGCTGCGTCAGGTGCTCGGCAATCTGGCTGGAGCGCGTGACCAGGTCTCCAATGAATCGCTGCAGGTAGTCGATGAGCCGCGCCTTGAAGCTCATCACCGCGGAAACTTCCGCGCGCTGCAGCTCTATGGTTCGCGCAAGCCCAGCCATGAAGGCCTCCGCGTTGTTGGCGAGCCCCTCGAACACGTGCACCAGGTCGCGAAGCGCGCCGTGCGCCTTCGCTGCGTCCAGCGGAGATTCGTGCGCGAGCTCCCTGAGCGCGATGAGGCGCGCGCGAATGTCATCCAGTGCGACGGACTGCAGTTCCGCGCGCCGCGCCAGCGTATCCACGAACACTTGCAGGCCTGCCTCCACGGCCTCGCCCCCGGCTGTCAGGCGGTAAAGCAGGCGCTTGCGGTAGAAGTCTTCCACCGTGGCGACGCGCGCTGTGTCTGGCTGAGCCTGAAGGTTGCCCCAATCGACGAGCTGCCCGAGCGCCTGTTGCAGCCCTTCGAGCGTGGGCGGGGTGCCAGCCGGCCAGCGGCCGTCTTCCAGCACTTCGTCCGGGCGCAGATGCAGGCGGAACTGCCGCTTGGCCGAGGCGAACACCTCCATGATGGCGCGATACAGGCCGGCTTTGTCCGCCGTGACGTGGCTGAAGAGGCTGGCGGCAGTGGCGGGGAATGTGCTCGCGGACATCGGTGAATTTTCGCACACTTGCCGCCCCGATACGGTGCCTGAGGTGAATTCGAGATGCCGCGCAGACAGAACTCCGCCAGCACGCACAATCCCCCGCGGCCTCGAGCCCGCAAGACTCGCAAGAACGGCGCGGCAGCCAGGGCCAGCGGTGAGTCGCGGGTCTCGCACCTGCGCCGCCCGCAGAGCATGCCGGTTGAGGAATGGCAACAACGGCTGCGTCGCCAGTTCGGGCGCGCGCAGTCCTTCGGACTCGAGAACATCGGCGACGAGCCGGTGTTCTCCGAATTCGAGGTGAGCAATCCCCAGAGCGGCAGTCGCTATCGCGTGGCCATTCGCGGTTCACAGCCGGGCGAGAGCTTCTGCGCCTGCCCGGACTTCGCCACCAACGATCTGGGCACCTGCAAGCACATCGAGTTCGTGCTGGGGGCGCTGGAGAAGAAAGCGCGGCGGCAAGCGGGCGCTGGCAGCTGGGGTTCCACCCGCCGTACAGCGAAATCTACCTGCGGTATGGCGGCGACCGCGCAGGTGCGGTTCCGCGCCGGGACGAGTGCCCGCCGGCTTTGGCCAGGCGCGCCGCGCGGCTGTTCGCGGGTGCTGAGGCGGCGCTCTGCCAGTGGAGCGGTTCCCCGAGCTCGAGGGCTTTCTGGCCAGCGCGGAGAAGCTCGGCCACGAGCTGCGGTGCTACGACGACGCGCTCGCCTTCGTCGCGCAGGTTCGCGACGCCGCTGAGCGGCGGCGCGATCATCGACGCGGCCTACCCGAAGGGCGCGCGCAGCGCTGCGCTCGAGGACCTGCGTGAAGACCGGGCTCTATCCCTACCAGGCCGACGGGGCGCTGTTCGCCGCGCGCGCCGGGCGCTGCCTCATCGGCGATGAGATGGGCCTCGGCAAGACGATTCAGGCGCATCGCCGCGACGGAGCTGTTCGCGCGGCACTTCGGCGCCGAGCGGGTGCTCATCGTTTGCCCCACCTCCCTCAAACATCAATGGCAGCGGGAAATCGCGCGCTTCACCGATCGGCAGGGCGCAGGTGATCGACGGCCTGCGCGCAGCCGCGCGAGCAGCAATATGCGCAGGCAGGCGTTCTGCAAGATCGTGAACTACGACGTGCTGCGCGAAAGACCTGGAACAGATTCGCCACTGGTCGCCGGACGTGGTGATCGTGGATGAGGCGCAGCGGATCAAGAACTGGAACACCGTAGCCGCACGAGCCTTGAAGAGTATCGAAAGCCCTTACGCCATCGTGCTCACGGGCACGCCGCTGGAGAACCGGCTGGAAGAGCTGCTTTCCATCGTGCAGTTCGTCGACCGCCATCGGCTCGGCCCCACCTGGCGCCTGCGGCACGACCACCAGGCGCTGGATGAATCCGGGCGCGTCATCGGCTATCGGAATCTGGACCGGATCGGCAAGACGCTCGCGCCGATCCTGCTGCGCCGGCGCAAGGCGGAGGTCATGAGCCAGCTGCCGCCGCGATCGACAACACCGTGTTCGTGCCCATGACGGACGAGCAGATGGATCACCACAAGGAGAACCGGCGAAATCGTTGACCGAATCGTGCAGCAGCTGGCGCAAGACGGGCTTCCTGTCCGACGCCGACCAGCGCCGGCTCACGTGCTGCCTGCAGAACATGCGCATGTCGTGCAACAGCACCTTCCTGCTCGACCGCACTACCGACCACGGCGCCAAGGCGGACGAGCTGGTGACGCTGCTCGAGGAAGTCTTCGAACGGCCGGGCACCAAGGTGGTGGTCTTCAGTCAGTGGGTGCGCACGCACGAGCTGATCGTTCGCCGGCTCCGCGAGCGGGGCTGGAGCCATGTGCTGTTTCACGGTGGCGTGCCGAGTGAAAAGCGCGGAGCGCTCGTGGACCGCTTTCGGGACGACCCGGCCTGCCGCGTGTTTCTCTCCACCGACGCCGGTGGCGTCGGGCTGAATCTGCAGCACGCGGCGTCGATCGTCATCAACATGGATATGCCGTGGAACCCCGCGGTGCTCGAGCAGCGCATCGGCCGCGTGCATCGGCTGGGGCAGTCGCGTAGCGTGCAGGTGGTCAACTTCGTTGCCCAGGGCACGATCGAGGAGCGCATGCTGTCGCTGCTCGCGTTCAAGAAATCGCTGTTCGCCGGCGTGCTGGATGGGGGCGAGCGCGAAGTGTTTCTCGGCGGCACGAAGCTGTCGAAGTTCATGGAGAGCGTGGATGCGGTGGCGGGCGCGGGCACCGGTGCGCAGGCGGGCGCCAGCGCGGAGCCCCGCGCGGCTACCGCTACCGGCCCGGGAACAGATGTGCGCACGAACGCGGCCGCCGGTGCAACGCTACCGCAGGCAATGGTGCGGGCTGCTGAGCCTGCGTTGGAGAGTGGGCGGGAAAGTGCCGGTTCGGCGCCGCAGGGTGCCGTGGCAGGGAATTCCAATGCGGCATCAGTTCGGGCCGCGAGTACGGCGGACGACAATCCCTGGGCGCCATTGCTCAGCGTCGGCGTTGAGCTGTTGAAAGCGCTGTCCGACGCGTCGCGCGGGAACGGCAGTAGTGAGACCCGTGGAAGCGCGCAGCGAGCGGCGGATTCGTGGATCGAGACGGACGCGCAGAGCGGCCGTTCGTATCTCAAGGTGCCGATGCCGGAGCCGCAGGTTGTGCAGCAACTGGGTGAGGTACTCGGGCGTCTGATCGCCGGGTTGGGGAGGAAACCGGAGTAAGGCGGGTCGGGCGGTGACGGGCGCCGGCCACAGTCCGGGGGAAATCCCCTTGCTTTTTGTACCCCGGAAATCTAACGTCTGCCGTTAGATTTCCGGGGTTAATCATGATCACTCGCCGCCTGCGTCCGTATGTGGAAAACCGCCTGAAGGAGGTGCCTGCCGTCGTCCTGCTCGGCCCGCGCCAGGTCGGCAAGACCACTCTCGCGCGCAGCATTGCAACTCGCAGGGCCAGGAATGCAGCGCTCTACCTTGATCTCGAGCGGCCAGTGGATCAACGCCGCTTGCGGGATGCCGACACCTTTCTGAGGGCTCAGGCCGGCAAGCTCGTCATCATCGATGAGATCCATCGTGCCCCGGCGCTGTTCGAGATATTGCGTGGGATCATCGACGAGCGCCGGGCGGCTGGTGAGCGCGCCGGGCATTTTCTGCTACTCGGGTCCGCGGCGATCGAGCTGATGCGGCAGGCGTCGGAGACGCTGGCCGGGCGGGTTGCCTACGTGAATCTCGGGCCCATCGACGCGCTGGAGTTGCCCAAACAGGTGGGCGACACGGACCATCTGTGGCTGCGTGGAGGTTTCCCCGACAGCGTGCTCGCCTCGAACGACAAGGCGAGCCTCGAATGGCGGCGCGACTTCATTCGCAGTTATCTGGAGCGCGACGTTCCAATGTTCGCACCCCGTCTGCCCGCGGAAACCATCGGCCGCCTTTGGACGATGCTCGCGCACGCGCAAGGTGCGCCACTCAACCAGGCGCGGCTGGTGTCCAGCCTTGGGGTCTCGTCTCCAGCGGTGGGTCGCTATGTCGATCTGCTCGTGGATATGCTGCTCGTGCGCCGCTTGCGCCCATGGAGCGGCAACATCGGCAAGCGGCTGGTGCGCGCGCCGAAGACATACATACGCGACAGCGGCCTTACTCATGCGCTGCTCGATATCGAAACGTGGGACGAAGTATTAGGCCACCCGGTAGCGGGTGGGAGCTGGGAAGGGTTTGTCATCGAAAATCTCATCGCCGCGGCCGGCGATCGACGCACTCCTTACTTCTATAGAACGGAAGACGGAGCGGAGATCGATCTGCTGCTGGAGCGTGGAGGAAAGATCGAGTTTGCCATTGAGATCAAGCGGTCATCCGCGCCTTCGCTCTCGCGAGGGTTTCATGACGCGAGCAAGGTTCTGAAGGCGCGCGAATCGTTTCTGGTTCACAGCGGAACCGAGTCATGGCCCGAGTCCGGCGGCGTTACGGCAGTTGGCCTGGTGGACTTGATGCGCAAGCTGGCGGGATGAGGCGAGCGGGCAAGCCCAGTGGTGTGCTGGCCGCGCCGCGTGCGCACACGCGAAGATCCAGCCACCGTCCAGCGCCTCGTGGCCTGTTGGTGGCAGCGCCTCGAATGATCTATCGCCCCTTGTCGGTCTTCTTTGTAGATGAGGCGATCTTCGCGGACTCTCGCTGTGACAGCATCTGGTCGCGGATGCGGAACGCGCGAGCGAACCCTTCGAGATCTTTGTCTGCGCGCTGATGCGCCACGCGGAAGACATCAGCGAGCTGTTGCTGCTCAGCTTTCGAGTCTTTGGCCACGGTGAACCTCTTGTGACGTAAACCCCGCGCGAAAGTCCGCATCGGGTGCCGCCGAAGTCTAGCGCGACCAGAGGCCATGCGCATCGCAGGCCGCGAGCTTTTTCGACCAGTGTGTTCACGCAACCGTACTCACGCGTATGTCCATGCACCTGGGGCCTTTTTGAAGGCGCTATGAGAGAGCTTCAGTCTCAGTCATTCAGGTCGCTCGACTGAGGAAATTCCGTTACCCGGCGTGCGCATTGACACTGCAGCGCAGTCCTTGGCTACGGCGCATCCAGTTCCGCAGGTAAGTCAAGGCTGTACGTCCACGTTGACCATCGCGGCCGCAGATCGAAGCCAAAGTTGCAGCGATGTGCGCGATCGTGCGCATCTGTTTTGCTTCCGTTCGGCAGGAGGGGGGATATGTATAGAGACGAGCTCGATGTGGGCTCTCCACTGGCGCCTCGGCGAGGTAAGATTTCGCCCCCATGAACGCAGCACCACGCAACCGGCCCGAAGAGAAGAAGCTCGACGCGTTGAACGCTCTCGACGCGACGGCCGACCGCGCCGTGCAGAACGAGGCCATCAAGACCGCGCTGGCGGATAAGCACTATCGCGTCGTGGCCAAGGGCGCGTTGCTGGCGGAGGAGCGCTCACTGCACGAACGCATGCCCGACCTGCTGGCGGCTTACGCGCGTTTTCTTCATGACCCGGTCAAGCGAGACCCCAACTGCATCGCCAAGGCGGCTATCGCTCGCGCGCTGGTGAGCCTCGAGTGCCGCGATGTTCCGTTCTACCTTGCGGGCATTCGTTACACGCAGCCCGAGCCCGTGTGGGGCGGCAGTGCGGACACGGCCATCGACGTGCGTTGCAGTTGCGCACTGGGCCTCGTCAACGCGAACTACTTCCGCGCCGTGCCGGAGCTCGCGGCGCTGTTGAACGACCCGGAGGCACGTGCGCGCGCGGGCGCCGCTCGTGCCATTTCCTGCGGCAACCCGCGTGAGGCGGAAGCGCTGCTGCGCTTCAAGGTGCTCACCGGCGATGCAGAGCCGGAAGTGTTGGGCGAATGCTTCACGGGACTGCTGGCCATCGCGCCGGAGGAGTGTCTTCCGCTCGTTGCCGCACAGCTCGCCTGCGACAACGATGCCGTGCGGGACTTCGCCGCGCTGGCGCTGGGGGAGTCGCGGCATCCGGGCGCGCTTCAGTATCTGCGCAATGCGTGGGACGACGTGCTCGTCTCGCCCGAAATGCGGGCCGTGCTGATCCGCGCGGGCGCGGTTCATCGAACGGAGCCTGCGTTCGACTGGCTGATCTCCATCATCGAAAACGGCACGCCCGTTCAGGCCGATGTCGCGGTGGATGCGCTCGCGGTCTATGAACGCAACACCAGGCTGCACGAGCGTGTGCAGGCGGCGCTTGCGAAACGGGCAGACCCGCCGCGGTCCGCCAGGCGCTAGCGGCCCGTCGCGTCAGACCGGCCTGTTCTGCGTGCCTTCGCCCGGCGTGACGAAGATCATCCTTGCCGGCTTGCGAACTTTCGCCGTGTGCCAGGTGTTCGTCGGCACCAGCACATAGGCGCCGGGCTGGTCGAGCACGACGGTGTCGTGCACGCCGTCCTTTTCGAGGTGCAGCTCCACCGCGCCTTCAAGGAGACACACGAATTCCTCGCCTGCCGGGTGCCGTTCCCACCCGGGCCAGTCCGAGTCGTAGGAAAAGCACGACACCAATCTCGAGAACGGGCCGAGGCGTCCGGTGACGATCGCTTGCCAGAAATCCGGTGTATACGGAAGCGGTCTGGCGCGGCTGGCGTCGTCGAGGGCGACGAACGTGTCGGCGATCTGAAATGCATTCATTCGATCACTCCTTCGTCGTTCGGCATGTCGATTCTTGCGGTGGGTATTTCGTTGGCGCACCCGCCGACGATGAGCCCGGCAGCGACCGGCAGCACAGCTCTTGTCGGCATTGCCCGATACATTCTTGTTGTTCGCAGGATGACCGTATTAAACGTAAAGTGAAAGTACTTCGCCGATCGCTTCGCTATATTCGGCCCGCAAAGGGGGACTCACACATGAAAATCAAATACGGGCTGGCGTCGGTTTGCCTGGTCGTTCTCTTCGCTCATACAGCCCGCGTCGAGGCCGCGGACTGGGTATCCACCTGGGGCGCCGCGCCGCTGCCGCCCGGCCCGCCGATGGGGCCGGCCGCTGCGCCGTCCAACTTCGCGAACCAGACCATCCGCCAGGTTGTGCGCATCAGCGCGGGTGGCGAACGGGTGCGCATCCGCTTTACCAATGAGTACGGCGCGAAGCCCCTGGTGATCGGCGCCGCCCGGGTTGCGCTGGTCGATGCGAATGGCAACGGCAGCGTCGAGGCGGGCAAACCGGTGCTGTTCGGCGGAAAGCCATCGGTGACCATCCCGGCCGGCGCGCCGTTCCTCAGCGACCCGATCGATCTTGCGGCGAAGGCCTTGTCCAGCCTCGCCATCAGCATCTACTTGCCCGAAGACACGGGCGCGTGCACGTGCCACGCCGTTGGCATGCAGACCGCGCAGGTTTCAGACGCCGGCGACTTCACTGCCAAAACCTTCACGCCGAAGGCGATGATGCAGTCCCGCGCGTTCATCTCGGGCATCGACGTTGAATCTGCCGTGCCGGCAAAAACCATCGTCGTGCTCGGCGACTCCATTTCGGATGGCGTGGGCTCCACGGCCGACAAGAATCGCCGCTGGCCCGACCTGCTCGCCGAGCGCCTTGCCGCGCGCGACAGCCGCAAGGGCTGGGGCATCGTCAACATGGGCATCAGTGGCAATCGCGTGCTGGGCGACGGCGCCGGTGTCAGCGCGCTCGCGCGGCTCGATCGCGACGTGCTCTCGGTCACGGGCGCGGCTTACGTCGTCGTCTTCGAAGGCGTGAACGACCTTGGTATTTCGTACGGGAAGTTCGAAGGCCCGATGGCCGAGCGCTTCAAGGCGTTGCAGCAGTCGAAGGTCACCGCGGAATCGATGATTGCCGGCTATCGCCAGATCATCCAGCGAGCGCATGCGAAGGGCGTGAAGGTAATCGGCGCCACCATCGCGCCCTATGGCGGCGCCATGTACTACCAGCCGGAAGGCGAGGCAGTGCGCCAGGCCATCAACCATTGGATTCGCACGGGCCGCGAGTTCGATGCGGTATTCGACTTCGATGCCGCCTTGCGCGACCCCGCGAAACCCACCGAGATGGCCGCCGCGCTTCACGCCGGCGACCACCTGCATGGCAGCGACGCGGGCTACGAAGCTGTGGCGAAGTCCATCGATCTGGCGGTGTTCAAGTAGCGCGGAGCCCGCGTCAGCCGAGCAGCGCGCACTCCTCGACCAGCCGATCGTTGAATGCGCGCACTCACTGGCTCAGGTGCCGGATCGGCGCCTAGCGCGGCGCCGGCTGCTTGTCCCAGTCCTTCTTGCCTTCGTCCTGCCCGGCCACGGAGTAGAGCACCTGCGCATTGCGGGTCTTCTGGAAATCCTCCAGCGACTGGCCGCGCATCGCCGCGTAGATGTGCAGGTTCGTCGTGCCGACCACGGCGCCGAGCTTCTCCAGCAGGAAGAAGATGACGCCGTAGTGAATCAGCGCGCGCCAGTCGCGCCGGCGCACCATGTCGCGCTCCTGCTCCGTGAGACCCGCCTCTTCGAACAGCGGCTGCGGGTCCGCCAGGAAGCGCTTGCGGATACTCGGGCTTGATGAGGTCGTGCAGGAAACTGTTGAGGCGATAGGCCTTCACGCTGCGATCGAGCGTGAACGGATAGGTGCCCTGCAGCTTCTCGACGCCCGCCCACTGCTCGCCGATGCGCGCGCGATACGTCCGCGGTCGGACTCAGTCCTCCGGATCGTCGGAGTCGTTCTCGTAGATCACGGTGGCAGATCGGCGTCATCGACGGCAGGTAGTAGGCCTGGTGCAGCTTCTTCACCTTCTTCGACAGCGCGCCGCGCATGATGCAGCCACATGATGACTTCGGCGCCCTCCATGCCGCCGCGCTCCGCGTACTCGCGCAATGGTGATCTTCGTGAGGCTTTCCGGATCCTTCTCGAGCAGCTCGAGGAACTCCATGTCCCACGGCGTGTTGTTGAAGCCGCAGCGCTCGCCGTGCACCTGGTGCGACAGCCCGCCGGTGCCGACGATGGCCACCTTCAGGTCTTCCGGGTAGCTCTCGATCGCCTTGCGCAGCGACTGGCCGAGCTTGAAGCAGCGCTTCGCCGAAGGAATCGGGAGCTCCAGCACGCCCACCTGCAGCGGCACGATGGCGCCCGGCCACGCCGGCTCGTGCGGCCACAGCAGCGACAGCGGCGAGAAGCAGCCGTGGTCGAGCCCCTTGCCCTGGAAGTACGACAGGTCGAATTCGTCGGCGACGAGGCCGTTGGCGACGTGCCGCGCAAGACCCGGGTGCCCCTTGATCGGGCGGCAGCTTGCGCGGCGCCGCCGCCTTCGTCCGCCACCCAGTACTTGCTCGCCCACGCCGAGCGCGAAGTGCGAGTAGTGGTCGAAGAAGAACGACGTGATGTGGTCGTTGAAGATGAAGAACAGCACGTCCGGCTTCTTCTCCGCCAGCCACTGCTGCACGGGCTTGTAGCCCTCGAAGATCGGCGCCCACACGGGGTCCTTCTGCTTGTTCGTGTCGAGCGCGAAGCCGATGGTCGGCGTGTGCGAAGTGGCGATGCCGCCGACGATGGTAGCCATTGCAGGAACTCCTGGACGAGGCCCGAAGGGTACCAAACACCCCGCCCGCGCGCCTCGCGGTGGCCCGTTGAATCGTTGGCGCTGTTCATCGTGCAGCGGGCGCGACCTTGCGCCGCCGCTGAAGCTTCCGCCGGGCCGGTCTGGAATATAGTGCGCGCGTCATCAGGCAGGATCGGTCCATGAAGGAGTTCTTACGGGCCCTGTCGGGCCGCGCCGAGTTTCTCATCGTCGTGCTCGGCGCGTTCGGGCTGTTCCTGCTGTCGAACCTCGTGCTGCTCTTCGACCCGTCCGCGCTTTCCTCCGTGCCGCCGATCACCAATGACGAGCTCCGCAGCACCATTTATTACGAGCTCGTGACACTGGCCCTGCTGGGCGGTTTCCTCAACGCGCGCAAGTGGACGCTCGAGCGTCTGGGTTTCGCGATCGACCTGCGCGACACCGTGATCGGTGTCGGCCTGGCCGCGGTCGTGTATGCGATGAGCATAGTGATACAGCTCATGGCCGCCGGCGTCGCGCCCGGCATGGTCGAGGCCGCTGCGAAGTGGCTGCGGGTGTCGGAGCCGCTGGGCTTTGGCACCGTGGCGATCACCTCCATCGTCAATTCGATCTTCGAAGAGGTGTTCGTCTGCGCCTATGTCATCACGGCGCTCAAGGAGCGCCGCGGCGTGGCGATGGCGGTGAACGTGAGTGTGGGGCTGCGCGTGACGTATCACCTTTACCAGGGCGCGTTCGGCGCGCTCACCATCGCGCCGGTCGGCCTCCTGTTCGCCTACTGGTACATTCGCAGCGGCAGGCTCTGGCCGGTGATCGTGGCGCACGGCGTGATCGATTTCATCGGCCTGATGTCGCTGGAAGGCGGCTGACAAGAGCGTCTACGCGCGCGCCTCGACGCGGGCCTTCTCGAGCTGCTCGCCGAGGCGCTTCTCGGAAACGCGCAGCACCGTGCGCATTTCCTGAGCGAACAGTGAGACGCGAAACTCCTCGATCATCCAGCGCAACTGCTGCAACTCGGGGCGCGGTCGTGACAGCGGCGCTTCGGCCGTCATGGCGCTCAGTGCCTTGGCAAACGGCGTGACGCGCGCGGCAAGCTCCGCGTCTCGCTTCACATCGCCGGGCAAGCGCTCGATGCGGCGGCGAATGGCTTTCAGGTAGCGCGGAAAATGCGCGAGCCAGTCGCCTGGCGTGGATTCGATGAAGTCGGGCGGCAGCAGTGCCGACAGCTCCGCGTCGATGGTGGCAGCGGCCGCCGGCGCGATGGCGCGGACGCCGTCGAGGCTGGCGCGAACCTGCCGCCATTCCGTGAGAATTTCCGACACCGACGCGGCGAGCTCGTCCGCCACGTCCGCGAAATCGCCGCGCCGGGATTCCAGCAGCGCTTCGAACGCCTCACGCGAGCGCGGCAGCGGCGCCTCATCCGGCAGAAAGCACTCACGAGCCGCGCGCCACGTGAGGGCTTGCGGCAACGGTTGTGAGAGCGAGAGGCCGGAGCTCAGGAGCACGAGCTCGCGGTTGCCGCCGAGACGCTGAGTGACGTACTTCACCTGCTGCGGCAGCGCGAGCAGCGCGAGCCGTGTGAGTCCGCGGCGGGAGATGGCATCGGCCTCGAAAGGCGTGCGCGCTTCGAAGATCGCGACCCCGGCGCCACGAACCCGAACGGCCGGGTAAACGCGAAACCGCAGCCCGTTGCGCTCGATGTCCAGGCTTTCCGGCAAGTCGCCAAAGGTCCACTCACGATATTCGACAGGCTTCGCCTCTCTCGGCGCTGGGCCCGCGCGGTCTTTGCCTGCAGACTCCGATGCGCGCAGCTGGCGACGAATCGCCAGCAGGTCGCGGCCTTCCGCGATCACCTCATTGTTCACGTCGACCACGCGGATGTTCAGGCGCAGGTAGTCGGGCAATGGCAGCGCCGCAAGCTGCGACGCAGAGAGCGTCTCGCCCGCGCGGCGCGTGACGACTTGTGCGAGCCACTCATGAAACGGCGGCAGCGAGTTATCCGACGCCCCGGGCAAGTCAGCCAGAATCGCGCGCGCTGAATCCGGCACGGGCACGAACAGCTTGCGCAGCGGCTTCGGCAGCGCTCGCAGCAGCTCGGTGAGTTTTTCCAGCCGCATGCCTGGCACGAGCCACGCGAGCCGCTCGGCATCCAGCAGGTCCACGAGCGGCTCCGGCACTATGAGAGTGACGCCGTCGTCCGCCAGCGTAGGCTCGAACTTGTAGAGAAGCGGCAGTTCGTTGCCACCAACCTCCAGCGAGTCCGGGAAGTGCTCCGCGCCCGCTTCAGGCGCCTCACGTTCCATGACGTCCGCGCGAGTCATGTAGAGGATGCGGGGGTCGCGCCGCTCGGCCTTCACGCGCCAACTCTCGAACGCAGAAACTGTGCTCACGCCCTGGGGTATGCGGGCCGTGTAGAAGCTCACGAGTGCCGTCTCATCCACAACGATGTCGCGACGACGAATGCGTGCTTCGAGCTGCTCCACTTCGGCAATCAGCTTGCGATTGGCTGCCAGAAACTCGCCGCTCACTTCGCCGTGGCCCGCGACAAGCGCCTCGCGCACGAAAATTTCGCGTGCCTCCACCGGAGCGATGTTCGCGTAGTTCACACGGCGGCGCGACGCGAGCGTTAGCCCGTAAAGCGTGACGGTTTCATAGGCGGACACGAAGCCGCGCGACCGCACCCAATGCGGCTCGGTGTAAATGCGTTTCACGAGGTGGGATGCGGCGGATTCGATCCATCCCGGGTCCACGGCCGCGACCATGCGCGCGTAGACGCGCGCCGTCTCCAACATGCTGCCTGCGACAATCCAGCGTGGCCGCTTCGACGCGAGCGGCGTGCCGGGTGCGATCACGAACCGCAGGCCGCGTGGGCCTGTGTACTCGCGTTTGTCTTCGAGGCTGCCGATCGAACCTGGAAATCCCGTGAGAATGGCCTGATGCAGCTCCGCGTAGCTTGCCGGCACCTCGTTCGGGCGCACCTTCAGCTCGCTCACGGAGTCTGCTAGTTGCGCGTGCAGATCGCTCCACTCGCGCATGCGCATGTAGGACAGGAAGTGCTCCTTGCACCACTTGCGCAGCTGGTTGCCGCTGAGCGCGGCGGACTGCTCGCCGTACGCACGCCACAGGTTCAGCACGGTCATGAAATCCGAGCGGGCGTCGCTGAACGTCGCATGCATCTGGGCGGCGTGCTGTTGCGCTTCCTGCGGGCGTTCGCGCGGGTCCTGCACTTCCAGGAACGCGGCGATCACGAGCATCTCGGTGAGGCAATTGCGCTTCGTCGCGGCCAGCAGCATGCGGCCGAGGCGCGGGTCTACGGGAATGCCGGCGATCTGTTCGCCGAGGCTCGTCACGCGCCGCGCGTCGTCCATGGCCTTCAGCTCTTGCAGAAGGCGCACGCCGTCGTTCACGAGGCGCGTGTCGGGCGGGTCGAGGAATGGAAACTCGCCGGGCTCGCCGAGCCCGAGCACGGCCATACGCAGGATCACGCTCGCCAGGTTCGTGCGCAGCACCTCGGGCGGCGTGAAGTTTTCCCGCAGGCCGTAGTCTTCTTCGGAGTAGAGGCGAATGCAGATGCCTTCCGCCTCGCGCCCGCAGCGGCCCTTGCGCTGCTCGGCGCTCGCCTTCGAGATGCGCTCCGTGGGCAGCCGCTGCACTTTCGCGCGCACGCTGTAGCGGCTGATGCGCGCAAGCCCCGAATCGACGACGAAGCGAATGCCGGGCACGGTGAGAGAGGTTTCCGCCACGTTTGTGGCGAGCACCACGCGGCGCTCGCCGTGCGTTTCGAAAACGCGGTCCTGCTCGCGTGCCGAGAGCCGCGAGAAAAGCGGCAGGATCTGCGTGTTGTGCAGCTTCGCGTCCTCCAGCGCGTTGGCGGCCTCGCGAATCTGCTTCTCGCCCGGCAGGAACACGAGCGTGTCCCCGCGGATGCCGCGCGAGCTTTCGTCGAGCTCACGAACGGCCTGCACGATGCCTTCCGGTAGCGACAGCTCCGCGGTGTCCTCATCCTCGCCTTCGGCGATGAGGGGGCGATAGCGCACTTCAACGGGATAGCTTCGGCCGGAGACCTCGATGATCGGCGCCCCGCCGAAGAAGGCCGAAAACTGCGCGGGGTTGATCGTGGCGGAGGTGACGATCACCCGCAGTTCCGGCCGCGCGGGCAGCAGCTGCTTCAGCACGCCCAGGATGAGGTCGATGTTGAGGCTGCGCTCGTGCGCCTCGTCCACGATGAGCGTGTCGTAGCGGCGCAGGTGGCGGTCGCTCTCCAGCTCCTTGAGCAGGATGCCGTCCGTCATCAGCTTCACGAGCGTGCCGCGGCTCGTGCGGTCGTTGAAGCGAACCTTGTAGCCCACGGCGGCGCCCACGCGGGTGCCCGTCTCGTATGCGAGCCGGTTCGCCAGCGCGCGGGCTGCGAGCCGGCGCGGCTGCGTGTGCCCGATGACGCCGGCCCTGCCCCGGCCCGCTTCCAGGCACAGCTTGGGCAGCTGCGTGGTCTTGCCCGAGCCCGTGGCGCCGCAGACGATCAGCACCTGGTGCCGGTTCAGCGCTTCGAGAATCTCACCCCGGTGCGCGGTGATGGGCAGGGCGGGGTCGTATTCGAGCTTGAGTTGAGCGGCGGCCGCGGGTGCGCGGAGGCGGCCGGAAGGCGTGGACATGCGCGAAGTGTAGAGACTGCCCGCGCGTCAGGCCATCCGTTGCGAGTCAGGGCTTGGCCGAGCCTGCATTCCCCGCTGCGCTCCTGAGCGCGCGGAAGTCCACCTCGCTGTCCGCCGCCAGCCAGACGAGCGACGTCCACGCCGCCACGTTCTGCGCAAGCGCGGCCGGGTCGACCTTGTCGAGCGTGTCGTTGGCGGTGTGGTGAATGTCGAAGTACTTCATGCCGTCCTGGTTCAGCAAGAATACCGGCACGCCGAGCTGCTCGAGCGGGCCGACGTCCGCGCCACCCTCGCCGGGCGGAACGCGCGAGGGCACCACTGCGAGGGGAGCGAGCACGCGCGTGAGCGTCACGCCGAATGGGCTCGCCAGAGCGCCTTCCGGCAGGCTCACGGAATAGACGCGGTCGGCGCCGAAGTCGCTTTCACCCGCGAGGATGTGCGTACCGATCTCGGCCTTGTGCTCCCGGGGATACGTGAGGCGACCCAGCGGAACCTCGCCGGGCTGCGAGACTTCCTCGGAGCCGAAGAACACGACTCGCACCGTTCGCTTCGGCTTGCGCGGCGCCTGCGCGATGAGCTTCGCGGTGCCGGTGATGATGGCGAGGCCCGCAGCGTCGTCGATGGCGCCGGTGCCGAGGTCCCAGCTGTCCAGGTGCGCGCCGAGCAGCAGCACTTCACCGGGGCGCTCGCTGCCGCGGATGTCCGCGATGACGTTCTGCGAGGTGGCATTGGGCACGTACGACGCGGTCGAGCTGAGTTTGACCCTTACTTTTTCGCGAAAGCTTGCCAGGCGCTCGATCTGCTGCGAGTCCGCCTCTGAAATCGCAAACGAGGGAATGGCCACGCGCGCGCCGTCGTAGCGGGCCGCACCGGCATGCGCGAAGCGCTCGCCACCGGTGGCCAGAGAGCGAAGCAGATATCCGATGGCTCCGTGCCGGGCCGCTTCCGTGGGCCCGTCGCGGCGTGCCGCGCCCGCCTCACCGTAGCCCGACCCGTCCTGGGTGGCCGGCATCGGCCGCGTCACCAGCGCGATCTTGCCGGCGAGCGAGCCGGGCGCAGCCGCTTTCAGGTCGTCGAACGTCGCGAACAGCACCACCTCGCCTTCGATGCCGGCCGCAGGCGTGGGCGGCGACCCGCCGAGCGCCGCGGCGACGATGGGCTGCGGCGAGGGCGCCGTGATCTCCACGCGTTCGGCGCCGCGCACCCACGACGTCATGGGAAAGCTCTCGATGCGGACATTCTCGAACCCGAGCGCTTTGAGCTTCTTCGCGGACCACTCCGCCGCCGCGCGCTCGGCGGCCGAGCCGGCCGGGCGCGGCCCGATGCGCGTGGTGAGCTCGCTGACGATGTCCCACGCGACGGACTCGCCGCGCAGGGCCTTGTCGCGCAGCTCGCTGGCGATGGCTTCTGAAGAGGTGTCTGCGCTCCAGGCCGACGCCGCGGCGAGCGAAAGGGCGCTGAACGAAAGAAACAGGGAGATTCGGTTCATGGAGCGAAAGGTTCCTGCGCGCGAATGCGTGTGCGAATTGTATTTCACCGGGCACGGGTAACAGTGCATGGCGTGCGACGCATGGTGAGCACCGGGCGGCGAACGGCGCGCGGCTCACGGGCATGGGCCGCGATGTGAAGACGGTCAGCCCCGCACAGTCGATTGAAGTCATAATCGCGGATCAATGACCACGCGCGATCTCATCGTGCGGCACTTTCGACAGATCGTCGTCTGGCCGCTTCAGCTCATGCCCCTGCGGCCCGGCCAGCAGGTGCAACGCCATTGGGAGGCGCTCGAAGCCATCCAGTCCGGCAATCACTGGAAGGAAGTCGTGGAGAAGTTCGCCGATCCGGCGGAGTTCCAGGAGCGGCATTACAAGGAATTCGTCACGTTCCTGCCGTACGTGCAGCGATTCCTCTACGGATCGACCGCCGGGCAGGAGGCGTCGAACGCGCCCACACAAGGCAGCATGCGGGTGTTCCGCCGCGATGACGTAGCGCGCGTGCGCATCGTCTTCAACCCCGGCGAGGAGCCGTCGCTCTACGAGACTCAGAACGTCAGCCTCTACTTCTTCCTGGACGCCGACATTGCCATTCTCACGTTCGAGCTGCATGCGGACGACATCCCTCTCGACCGCGCGCAGGACACGCTGTTTCGCTTCGGCCGCGCCTACCCGGCGTACTGGGAGCGCAACGGCCAGGGCGGCAACTGCCCGTTTT
This sequence comes from uncultured Gammaproteobacteria bacterium, assembly GCA_963837755.1. Lineage (GTDB taxonomy): Bacteria > Pseudomonadota > Gammaproteobacteria > Steroidobacterales > Steroidobacteraceae > JADGHX01. The sequence continues at coordinate 1,973,306 of CAWIOP010000001.1, forward strand.
CGGTGGAGTGGCTCGGCAAGCATGGCGAAGTGCTCGCGGCGTCAGATTTCGCGGCGCGCGCCAAATACCTCGCTTTCGTCGCGCGTAATCGCTCGCCGTGCCTCGCGCATCACTGGGACTACCTGCTGCAGCCCCTGCTGCTCGAGTACCCGGGGCAGGTGGGTCCGCTGCGCTACCGGCTGCTGGAATACAACCGCATGCCGTTCATGTCGTTCTTCGCGGTGGACGACCCTTCGCGGCTCACGCGGGCAGACTTCGTGCGCATCGGCATGGTCACGCGCCCCAGTGAGCCAGACACCTTGCCGTATTCCTCCACCACGCTCGCGGACTTCGAGCGCGATTACTGCGACGACCGCTTCTGGGGGCGCTCGGGCGAGCGCTTCTCGGGCGACACGCGCCTCATCGTCACCGGGCAGACGTTCTCCATCATCGGCCGGCACGACGACACGTTCTTCTCCGGCTCGGTAACGGGGCTGCTCGGGCAGTTCCGGCACCAGTATTTCCTGCTGTTCCTCATCGCCCACTTCCACAAGGCCGCGCTCGTCTCCATGAGCGACGAGCTCGCGGTGGCGATGAACCGGCTCACCGTCGGCGAGACGGAATCGGTGAAGAACTTCAAGCGCACCATCCGCCAGATGATGGAAGTGTTCCTGCGTTTCACGCACCGCTACTGGTTCCACGAGGTGTCGAACCAGGCGATCGCGCGCACGCTCTTCGCGCGGCTCAGCAAATACCTCGGCAACGAAGACCTCTACCTGGAGGTGCGCAGCGAGGTGACCGACATGAACAATTACCTGGACTCCGACAGCGCGCGGCGCCAGGCGAACACCGTCCTGCGCCTCACGGTCGTCACCATCCTGGGCCTCATCGGCACCATCGCCTCGGGCCTGCTCGGCATGAACCTCATCGACGAGGCCGGCCGGCCGGTGCTGGTGCGCGTGGGCATCTTCACCCTCGTCACGGCGGCCACTGTGGCGCTCACGATGGCGACGGTGGCCCAGTCCAAGCGGCTGGCGGACGTGCTCGACGCCATTTCCGACGCCCGGCTGGGCTGGAAGTCCAAATGGCGCTCCATGCGGAGTGCCTGGAAGGCCGGGCCGTGACGTGTGTCGTCGGGTGGGAGTAAGCTTGCCCGCCTGATGGCTGCCCGACGCTCTTCGCGGATTCTTCTGAACGGCGCGTTGATTGCGATGGTGCTGGCGTACCCGGCATTCTCGTGCGCGCCGGGCGAAGGCGGCCGTCACACCAGCGCCGACGCGTCGCAAGTCGAAAAGAGCAAGAGCGAACGCGAGCGCTGCAAGCGGTCCGAAAATTCGCGCACGCCCGGCAAGGGCTGCACGGATGGGGGCGAGCGCCTCCCGCAAGACAAGCGTTCACCGCTCGACAACATTCCGCCCCTCTCGCCGCTCGTCGCCTGATACCGGTTCGGGGGAGTAGTGCCTGCGATTGCGCTTCTCCGAACGCCTTCGAGCGAGCCGCCGCCTGCGCAGGCACCCCACGCTCAATCCGGCTCCCAGCCCTGCTTCGGGCTCGCCGAGCCTTCTTTCTCCGTCCTTTTCTCGCCTTCCGGCTGCGAGTCTTTCGACTTCTCGTAGCTGTCGAGCGCCTGGGCCTCGGGCGGCTTCAGCTTGTCGAACGACTGAAGCGTGCAGCGCGTGCCGTCACTCAACAACACGCTCGAGTAGCGGTCCAGTTGCTCGAAGCCGCCGCGATTCACGAACGCCAGGCGCGTGGCGAAGTTGAGCCCGATGCATGGGCCCATCGTTTCCGCGCGGTAGCGCGTGCCGTCGTCCGCCACAACGAGGATGGTGTGGTCGTTCGGAGCGGACCAATTCCTGATACGGAATCTTGGCAACTGCGCGTTGCGGTCGGCGACCACGTAGGCGGGCTTCGAGGCGGTGTCGGCCGGCTTGCCGGCGGGGCTCGAAGCACAGGCCGACAGGGCGAGCACGCCTGCCGTGAGGCTACCGAGCACCGCGACCACGACGCCAAGTGAATGATTCTTCATGACCTGACCCTCAATGGCCCGAGAAACACGGGCCGGTGCACAGCTTTGAACCGGGCGCCGTGCCGCCGGTTCCGGCATCGCACGCGTCGCTGCCACAGTCCTCCACAAATCTTCGCCCCCACGCCGTAATCCAGCCCGATCGGGGCGAGGCGCGGCTTCGACACTGTGCCCCAGGGTGAGACGCGGTGTCTTCACCCACGAACAAGCGAGGATTTCATCATGAGCGTCTGGACAACCAAGCTGCGTGGGCCGGCTCTTGGGCTCACCCTGGGCACGGCCCTGATCGTCGCGGGCCCGCTGCAGGCGGCCGAAAAGCAGAAGAGCTCGAAGCAGGAAAACATCGGTGTCACGAGCGGGCTGGTGATCGGCGCGTTCGCGGGCGGCCCCATCGGCGCGATCGTCGGCGCGGCGGGCGGCGCGCTGATCGGCGAGCGGTTCCATCGCAAGGACGTGAAGACCGCCGAGCTGTCGGTGAGCCTGTCGAAGAGCGAAGCGGAAAAGAGCCGGCTGATGGCCGACCTTGCGCAGACCATGGCGCACGGTGAGCAGCTGGGCCAGACGCTGGACAAGACGCGCGACCTCGAAGCCGCCATCGGCTTCCGGACGAATGACGCCAGCCTCTGCGCGGATGACGTGGCACGCCTGCAGAAGATCGGCTCGCTGGCCGGCGCGCTGAGCCAGGTGAAGGTGCGCGTGTCGGGCTTCACCGATCCGCGCGGCTCCGAGGAATTCAACGCGGCGCTCTCGCAGCGGCGCGCGGACTCGGTGGCCGGCGTGCTCACGGCCGCGGGCGTGCCGGCGGATCGCGTCGTGATCGAGGCGCACGGCGAGCAGGCCTCGACGAGCTCCGACGGTGACCTCGAAGGCTATGCGTTCGAGCGGCGCGTGACGGTGCGCATCGAGCCGGGCTCGGGCGACTCGGCGGTGGCCTCGGCGAACTAGCGCCTCTGAACGGCGCCCCCTTCCAATGCGGTGGAAGGGGGCGTCCGGCGAGGCCTGTCGATGGTCACACCGGGGGAGCCGACCGCGCCGATTGCCTCTGCTAACCTCCCCCCGCATGACTTCCCGAATCATTCCGCTCTCGGCGGCGGTTCAAGCCGAGGTCTCCACGCCCAGCGCCGACCGGCTGCTTGCGGGCTCCCCAAAACATAGCGTCAGCAATTACTTCACGGACAGCACTGGCCAGTTCTTCGCCGGCCGCTGGTCGAGCACCCCGGGGAAGTGGCGCGTGCGCTACACGGAGAACGAGCTGTGCGTGATCATGGCCGGTCGCGTTGTGCTTACGGGTGATGATGGGGCAGTGAATTCCTTTGGTGCGGGCGATGCTTTCGTCATACCCGCGGGCTTCTGCGGCACCTGGGAAGTCATTGTCGACTGCACCAAAATCTACGCAATCTTCGAAAAACTCCCCTGAATGGTGCACGGTTGCGTGAGCTTGTCGCTACAATCCGGCCCGTTTCGATTCAATTCAATGGTCTAGGTGCGGCGCGGCACATGGCACAGCTGTTGCTTTGAAACCGCCCGATCTACATCGCTGATAACTCGGAGGGTCCATGAAATTGATCAGAGGCGGAGCATTATTCATCGGGTTGCTGGCTGTTGCGGGCGCAACACAAGCCGGCGTCACGTCCACCTGGACGGCAACCAACGACTACGACTTCCGCGGCAACTCACAGTCTGCCAAGGACCCGGCCATTCAAGGCAGCCTCGACTATGCCCATGAGAGCGGGTGGTACATCGGCGCCTGGGCCAGCAACGTGGACTTTCATGCGAATGGTGAACAGACCGATCTGGAAGTCGATCTGTACACCGGTTTCACCAAGACTCTCGAGTCGGGGTTGGCATGGGATGCCGGCATCGTCGGTTACCAGTACGACGAGTCGGACGCCAACTATTTTGAAGTCTATGGCAGCCTCGCGAAGGACTGGTTTAAGGCGAAGCTGTGGTACTCACCGGACTTCGGCGGCGACACTACCTCCGGCGACACCGCGGCCTGGTACGTTGAAGCGAACGGCACTTTCCCGCTGCCGCAGAATTTCTCGATCCTCGCCCACGTTGGCTACAGCACGGGCGACTATTGGGACGACGTGTATACCGACGACCTGATCGATTACTCGATCGGCGTGGGCTACACGGCCGGCAAGTTCAATCTCGCGCTGAAATACGCGGACACGGACAGCGACGTTCAGGTTGTCACCGACGAGTTCAACAACGAAGGCCGCGTGCTCCTCACCGTGGCGACGAGCTTCCCCTGGGGCGAGTAAGAAGCAAAACGATAGCCTCTTAATCAACCTGTCGAGCAACGGGCTCGTCGTGATGAACGGCGGGCCCTTTTCACGGGCTGCGCCCGGCGTTCAACGGGGATCGCCTGCGGCGAACCCCGTAAATATAGCGTCGCGCTTCGCGCGCCGGTCGGATGCAGGCAGCGACACTCTGCAAGTTCACAGGCGCCGCATCGCGTCAGACATAACGCCCATTTCGGGTGACCCGACTCTCAGTTCCGCATGACCACGCTACCGCCACGCGGGCGCCCCATGGAAAAGTGGCTGCACTGGTCGGGTGGAGGTCTCACGTGGAAACTGTAACTGTTGCCGCTTCGCGCGGCTCAATGCTGTCAGGAACGACGCTGTTGATCGTGAGCGTCGTGGTGTGTGCCGTTGTCGCGTTCGCGGTGTTCAAGCACCTGCGCAACCGGAACGACCCGCACGCCTGATTCGCCCTTCGTTTCGCTGCAAGCCCGAAAGGGAGCGAGCGGCGCGCGGGGAGGCGCGCCGCTCGTGTTTCCGTCCGGCGCCGTTCGGGCGCCGCGGGCTTCTAAAGGCTCTTCAGCACGTCGCCGAACAGGCCGAAGATCTGGTCGATGTGCGTGCGCTCGACGATGAGCGGCGGCGACAGCGCAACGATGTCGCCGGTCTGGCGCACCAGCAGCCCCTGCTCGAAGCATTTCAGATACACGTCGAACGCACGCGCGCCCGGCTTGCCCGGGATCGGCTCGAATTCCAGCGCGGCGATCAGCCCGTAATTGCGCACGTCGATGACGTGCGGCAGCGCCCTTCAGTGAGTGCGCGGCATCTTCCCAGTAGCGCGCCAACGTCTTTGCGCGCGTGAGCAGACCTTCGCGCTCGTAGATGCCGAGCGTGGCCAGGCCGGCGGCGCAGGCCACGGGATGCGCCGCTGTAGGTGTAGCCGTGGAAGAGCTCGATGCCGTCCGGCCCCTGCATGAACTGGTCGTAGATCGTCTTGCTGACGATCACGCGCCCATGGGCACGCAGCCGTTGGTGAGGCCCTTGGCGCCCGTGATGATGTCCGGCGTAACGCCGAATTCCTGCGCGGCGAACGGCGAGCCGGTGCGGCCGAAGCCGGTGATGACCTCATCGAATATCAGCAGCAGCCCGTGCTTGTCGCAGATCTCGCGCATGCGCTTGAGGTAGCCCTTCGGCGGAATGAGCACGCCGGTGGAGCCGGCGATGGGCTCGACGATGACCGCGGCGATGGTCGACGGCGTCATGGAGCGTCACGAGCTTTTCCAGCTCCTCGGCGAGCTGCACGCCGTGCTCCGGCTCGCCGCGCGAGAACGCGTTGGCCTTGAGGTCGTGCGTATGCGGAAGGTAGTCCACGCCCGGCATGAGCGAGGACGACCAGAACTTGCGGTTTGGCGCGATGCCGCCGAGGGACGTGCCGCCGATGTTCACGCCGTGATAGCCACGGTCGCGGCTGATGATCCGGGTGCGGCCGGCGTCGCCGCGGATGCGGTGATAGGCCAGGGCGATCTTGAGCGCCGTGTCCACCGACTCCGAGCCGGAGTTGGTGAAGAACACATGGTCGAGCCCGGCGGGGGCGATCTTCGCGACGGCGTTGGCGAGCTCGAACACGGCCGGGTGGCCCATCTGGAAGCCCGGGGCGAAGTCCATGGTCTCGAGCTGGCGGGCGACGGCTTCGGTGATCTCGCGCCGGCCGTGGCCGGCGTTCACGCACCACAGGCCCGCGACGGCATCGAGAATCTGGCGGCCGTCCGGCGTCCAGTAGTGCATGCCCGATGCCTTGCCCAGCAGGCGCGGATTGGCCTTGAACTGGCGGTTCGGGGTGAACGGCATCCAGTAAGCTTCGAGATCGGCGCGGGACAGGGACGGCGATGCGGCCGGGGGTGACATGGTTGTTCGGCTCCGGAAAGGTTCAAGGGATCGGGAACGGGACGGCTGTAGGCCCGAAATGATAAAGAAAATTGACAAAGATGACCACGGTGGCCAGATTCCCGCCCACTTTGTTGAGGATCCTTAACACCCATGACCATTGACGTTGGGGCGCGCCTGCGCAGCGTCCGCATTACGTTCGGCCTGTCGCAACGGGCACTTGCGCGGCGGGCGGGGGTCACGAACGGGCTCATCTCGCTCATCGAGCAGAACCGAGTCAGCCCTTCCGTCAGCTCCCTGAAGAAGGTGCTCGACGGGGTGCCCATGACGCTGGCCGAGTTCTTCACCCTGGATATGGGCGTCGCGCCCCAGGCCTTCTTCGGTGCCGAAGAGCTCACCGAGATCGGGAACGACCAGGTTTCGCTTCGGCTGGTGGCGGCCAAGCGGCCTGGGCGGCAGCTAACGCTGCTACACGAGCGCTATGCGCCCGGCGCCGAGACTGGCGACGAGATGCTGACGCATCGAGGTGAGGAGGGCGGCGTGGTGGTGCGCGGTCGCATCGAGCTCACGCTTGCCGGCGTCACGCGCGTGTTGTCGGCAGGCGAGGCGTACTATTTTTCGAGCCACCTGCCCCACCGGTTCAAGAACGTCGGGCGCGAGCCGTGTGAGATCATCAGTGCCAGTACGCCGCCGAGTTTCTAGACCACGCAACCACGCATGACTTCCGACCTCACCGCCCTGTCGTGGCACGACCGTGCCAGTGCCATCAAGCCGCGCACGCAGGCGTACATCGGCGGCCGTTACGTCGATTCGGCGTTGGGCGCCACGTTCACTCGCGTGAACCCCGCCAATGGGCAGGTGCTTGCGCAGGTGGCCGCGTGTGACGCGCGGGATATCGACCTTGCCGTGGCCTCCGCGCGGGAGGCGTTCGAGTCGGGCGTGTGGGCAAAGCAGTCGCCCAAGGCGCGCAAGAAGGTGCTGCAGCGGTTCGCGGAGCTCATCCAGGCGAGTCTCGAAGAGCTCGCGTTGCTGGAGACACTCGACACCGGCAAGCCCATACGCGATAGCCTGAATGTAGACATCCCCGCCACCGTGAACTGCATCCAGTGGTTCGCGGAGGCCGTGGACAAGATCTACGACCAAGTGGCGCCCACAGATCACAACGCGCTCGCGCTCATCACACGTGAGCCGCTGGGCGTGGTTGGCGCGATCGTTCCGTGGAATTTTCCGCTCATCATGGCCGCGTGGAAGATCGGGCCGATCCTGGCTGCCGGTAATTCGCTGGTGCTGAAGCCGTCGGAGAAGTCGCCGCTGTCGGCCATCCGGCTCGCCCAGATTGCGAGCGAAGCCGGGATTCCGGATGGCGTATTCAACGTGGTGCCCGGCCTCGGCATGCCTGCCGGCAAAGCGCTGGCGCTGCACATGGATGTGGACGGCATCGCGTTCACCGGCTCCACGGCCACCGGCCGCTCCATCATGCAGTACGCCGGGCAGTCGAACCTGAAGCGCGTGTCGCTGGAGTGCGGCGGCAAGTCGCCGAACATCGTGCTCGCGGACTACGAAGACCTGGATCGCGCGGCTACGGCGGCGGCGTTCGCCATCTTCTTCAACCAGGGCGAGATGTGCTCGGCCGGCTCGCGGCTGCTCGTGCAGGAAGACATCAAGGATGTGTTCCTCGAGAAAGTTCAGAACGTGGCGCGCGGCATGGTGCCCGGCGACCCGCTCGACCCGGAAACGAAGCTCGGCGCCATTGTGGACGAGGCGCAGATGAAGCGCGTGCTCGGGTACATCGACACCGGCAAGCGCGATGGCGCGAATGTGCGGTTGGGTGGCAACCGCGTGCGCGAGTCGAGCGGTGGGTTCTACGTGGAGCCCACCGTGTTCGACGGCGTGAACCCGCGCATGAAGATTGCGCGCGAAGAGATTTTTGGGCCGGTGCTCGCCACGCTCACCTTCAAGACGGTGGATGAGGCGGTGAAGATTGCGAACGACGTGGTCTACGGCCTCGCCGCGGCGGTGTGGACACGCGACATCACCACTGCCCACCGCGTGGCCCGCGCGCTGCGAGCCGGCGTGGTGTACGTGAACTGTTACGACGCGGACGACATCACCGTGCCGTTCGGCGGCTTCAAGCAGTCCGGCATCGGGCGCGACAAGTCGCTGCACGCGTTCGACAAGTACACCGAGCTCAAGACGACGTGGATCGACTTGTCCTGAGCCGGCGTGAATAGCGATTCCCTTCAATTCATCGCGAGCTTCCCTCGTGGGCTTGCCGACCTGCTCGCGCGCGAGCTCACGGCGTTCGGCGCGCGCGACGTGCGAGAGCGTTCGACGGGTGTGGCATTCGTCGGCTCGCTCGAAGTGGCGTATCGCGCGTGCCTCTGGTCGCGCACGGCGAACCGCGTGTTTCTGCAGCTCACCGAGTTCGAAGCAGGGACGGCGGACGAGTTTTACGCCTGGGCGCGCCGCGTGGAGTGGGCCGATCACATCGGGCCAGATGCCACCATCGCTTGCGATTTCACGGGCAAGCATCCCACCATCACGCACACGCACTTCGGCGCGCTGAAGCTGAAGGATGCCATCGTCGACACCCTGCGGGAGCAGGCGGGTTATCGGCCCGACGTGTCGCTCGAGAAGCCGAGTGTTCGCGTGCACGCGCACGCAAACCGCACGAAGATTTCGCTGTCGCTCGATCTTTCGGGCGAAAGCCTGCATCGGCGCGGGTATCGCGGGGCTGGCGGCGAGGCGCCGCTGAAAGAGAACGTTGCCGCGGGCGTGCTCATGCGCGCGGGCTGGCCTGAGCTTGCCGCCACGGGCGCCGAGTTTCTCGACCCCATGTGCGGCTCCGGCACCTTCGTCATTGAAGCCGCCATGATGGCGGCCGACATCGCGCCTGCGCTGGGCCGCGACTACTTCGGCTTCATCGGCTGGCGCCAGCATGACGCGGCTTTGTGGGAACGTCTGCGCGGCGAAGCAGCTGCCAAAGTGCGTTCCGCCGAAGACCTCACGCTGATGATTCGGGGGCAGGACCGCGACGCCACCGCCATTCGCGCCGCGCGCGCCAACGCCCAACGGGCGCATGTCGATGCGCTGGTGCGCTTCGCCGTGCAGCCGCTCGCCGAGGCGAAGCCCGCGAGGCGCGCGGAGACTGCGCCGGCTGCGGATGCCGCGCCCGACGCCGAGGTCGCGCCTTCTGAAGGCGGTGCGCCGGCGCCGTTGGGATTGGTGTGCGTCAACCCGCCGTACGGCGTGCGATTGGAGGACCACGAGAAAGCGCGCGCTCTTCATCGTGAGCTCGGTGAAGTCCTGCGGGCGCGATTCGAAGGTTGGCACGCCGCCGTGCTCACCGGTTCCCCCGACCTGGGGCTCGAGCTCGGCCTGCGGGCGCACCGCACGCACACGATGTGGAATGGCGCCATCGAATGCCGCCTCCTGCGCATCAAGGTCGAGCACGGCGCGGTCCGCAACCGGGTTGCCGACCGCGGCGCCGCTCGCGTCGACCCCTCGCTGCGCGAATCGAATGGCGCGAAGATGTTCGCGAACCGCCTCGGCAAGAACATCAAGCAGCTGAGCCGCTGGGTGAGGGATTCAGGCGTCACCTGCTACCGCATCTACGACGCGGACATGCCGGAGTATGCGTTCGCCATCGACTCATATCGTGTCATCGGCGAAGAGAAGAAGCCGCCGCTTCCTGAAGGTGAAGTGTGGCTTCACGTTCAGGAGTACGCAGCCCCGGCCAGCATCGACGAGGAATCGGTGCGCCGCCGTCGCGCCGAGGCGTTCTCGGTGCTGCCCGACGTCACGGGTGTGCCCGCCGAGCGAATCCGCGTGCGCGTGCGCAGAAGGCAGACGCGCGGCAACCAGTACCAGAAGGTCGCGGAGCAGTTCCGTTTCCACGTCGTGGAAGAAGGCGGCCTCAAGCTGCGCGTGAACTTCGACGACTATCTCGACACCGGCCTGTTCCTCGACCACCGCCCCACGCGTGCGCGCCTGCGCGAGCTTGCGAGCGGCAAACGCTTTCTGAACCTGTTCGCCTACACCGGCACGGCTACGGTGTACGCGGCCTCGGGCGGCGCGCGCGCGAGCACGTCCGTGGACCTCTCACGAACCTATCTCGACTGGGCCGAACGCAATCTGGGTCTCAATGGCTTCGCCACCCGCCACCACGAGCTGGTGCAGGCCGACTGCCGCGAGTGGCTCGACGAAGCCGCGCGCACGCGCAATCAATACGACCTCATCTTCCTCGACCCGCCGACGTTCTCGAATTCCAAGCGCATGGAAGGCGTGCTCGACATCGGTCGCGACCACCCAGAGCTCGTCGACGCGTGCCTGCGCGTGCTCGCGCCCGATGGGCTGCTGGTGTTCTCCACCAACGCGCAGAAGTTCAAGCTCGATCCGGCGCTCGCCGATCGCTACGATGTGCAGGACATTTCCGCGGCCACCATCCCGCGGGACTTCGAGCGCAACCCGCGCATCCACCGCTGTTTCGACATTCGCCATCGAGGCTCGCGATGAGGCTCTCCGACTTCAGGGCGCTGACGTTCGATTGCTACGGCACGCTCATCGACTGGGAAACGGGGCTGCTCGCGGCGTTACAGGGGCTCATCACCTGTGCGCCGCGCCTGCGTTCGCGTGAAGAAGCTCTGCGCGACTACGCGCTTCACGAAGCGGAACAGGAGCACTTCACGCCCACGATGAAGTACTCGCAGTTGCTCGCGGTGGTCTACAAGCGGCTCGCGGAGAACTGGGAAGCGCCCGCGCCGTGGGCGGAGTGCGCCACATTCGCGGCGTCGTTACGCACGTGGGAGCCGTTTCCAGACACTCTCGCGGCACTCCGCTATCTCAAGAGCCACTACAAGCTCTACATCCTCTCGAATGTCGATAACGAGAGTTTCTCGTTCACCGCGCGCAAGCTGGGCGTGCAGTTCGACGGCGTGATCACGGCGGAAGATATCGGCTCGTACAAGCCGAGCCTGCGCAACTTCGAATACCTGCTGGCGCGGCTGCGCAGCCAGGGCATCGAGCAGGGACGGATTCTGCACGTGGCACAGAGCCTGGTTCACGATCACGAGCCGGCGAACGAGCTGGGCCTGGCTTCGTGCTGGATCAATCGCCAGCACGGGAGCGCGGGCGCGGTGGGGGAGAGCGCGGATCGTCCGCGCTACGACTTCTCGTTCAACAGCATGGGCGAGCTGGCCGACGCGCACCGCCAGGAAATCGGCGTTTGATCGTCACGCCGCGCCAGCGGCGCGGCGGTTCATCAGCGGTAGGGCCGCTTGCTAGACGATGCGCGTCGTGAGCGTGTCGAGGCCGTCGATGCCCGCTTCGATGGAGTCACCGCGCACGAGCGGGCCAACACCCGCCGGCGTGCCGGTGTAGATGAGGTCGCCTGCGGCCACTTCGAAGAACGTGGACAGCTCCGCGATGATCTCGGGCACCTTCCACGTCATCTCGGACACATTCGCATCCTGCTTCATCTTGCCGTTCACGCTGAGCCAGATGCGTGCGCTCTCGATGAGGCCGCCGGCGCTCACGGGACGAATGGCCCCGATGGGCGCCGAGCGATCGAACGCCTTGCTCGTGTCCCACGGCTTGCCGTCGTCGCGCGCGTCGGATTGCAGATCTCGCCGGGTCAGGTCGATGCCAACGGCGAATCCGTAGATCAGCGAGTTGGCTTGCGCCACCGGGATGTTCGTGCCGCCGCCACCAAGCGCCACGACGAGCTCAACCTCATGATGAAAGTTGGACGTCCGCGGCGGGTAGGGCACGGCCGCGCCATTCGCTACGATCGCGTCCGCAGGCTTCGTGAAAAAGAACGGCGGCTCGCGATCGTCGTTGCCCATCTCGCGCGCATGCGCCGCGTAGTTGCGCCCGACACAGAAGATCCTGCGAACCGGAAACCGATCGCGGGTGCCTCTGACTTCAACTGACGGCAGGACGTGCGCGGGAATGACGTACGACATGAAATCCTCGAACTCGCCAAATGACACGGCCCGGGCGTAAGACGTGCCCCGTGATTCTACGCTGCGCAGCGCGATGCTGGTGGATGCGTCGCGCGCGCTGCCCGCCAGGCATCGCAGCGATTCAGGGGTTCTCTGGACCTAGCAGCCTGGGCTTGTGCTTCCGGAGCCAGCGCAGAGTCTGCGTGTGGAGCGTTTCCGCCTGAAGAAGGCATTCGGCAACCGCCGACTCAGGGACCAGGTCTCCCGAATACTCCGCAGCGTTGCGTAGCTTCCGGAGAAAATCCAGCCGCGTAACAACTCGCTCTTCGACGTCGAGCGTGGCGACCAGTGCCTGAATGGCGATCAGGTGATGCCCTGGCACGCTCGATCGAGTGCGGAAACCATTGGCATGCAAGCCGATGTCGGCAAGCATGCGCACCGCTGTATAGGCGCTCACAAAGCGCGTTTCCGCGCTGATGGCGAGCACTTTCGAATCCGCAATATGGCGCAAAGCGCTGCCGAGAAGACGCCCGACCGTTTCAGCGGTTGGTGTGATTTGCTCGAGGTTTCGGCCCACCAAGCTCTGCAAGTTCATCTTCGCCACCCACGAGGAACACCTTCGGTTTCCTCAAAACGTCCGTTGTGAATGCACTCTTTGCTTTGAGCTTCGCGTTCCATTCGCGCACTGAGAACACCTTCGGATTGATCTCGCGTCCCAGCGACTTCTGCGCAGGATGCAGCGCGTCGACGACGCTGCCGAAATCCGCATCGCCGATGACGAGCACGTCGATGTCGCTTCCTTCGCCTTGCGACCCTTGTGCCATGGAGCCGAAGACGAATGCGACGCGGATTTTATCTGCCAGCGGCGCAAGTATCCGCATCAATTCATCGGCCATCCCCGAGGTTTTTCGGAGAATGCCTGCGACTTCCTCAAATACGGGACTTGTGCGGTTGGCTCGATAGAGCACCTGATTTCCGCGGGACTCGCGCTGGAGCAAGCCGACCTCGCACAGCAGCTTCAACTCCCGTGTGACCGCGCCTGAAGGAAGCCCTGTACGTCGGGCGATCTCCCTCCCGTGGCATGACTCGTCCGGTCGCAGGAAAAGCAGCCCCAATATCCGGCGGCGATACCCGGGAAGAAGAACGGCGGCGAGAGACTGCTGCATAATTGAAGGCGATTGTCACCTTAATTGCAGCACCCCTGCAACTGGCTCCACGAGTCGCAATCGACAGGCCCGCAGCGACTGTTGCTAGAGCATGTCCCGGATGCGGTAGTAGAGCATCGCCAGCACCAGCGCGGGCCTGCGCATGGCCATGCCGCCGGGGAAGCCGTGGTGCGGTATGCGGGCGAACACATCGAAGCGCTCTGCCGTGCCGCTGATGGCCTCGGCAACCAGCTTGCCGGCCATGCCCGTGAGCACGAGGCCATGGCCTGAGAAGCCTTGCAGGAAATAGACGTTCGGCGAGAGTCGCCCGAAGTGCGGCGCGCGGTTCAGCGTGATGTCCACTTCGCCGCCCCACGCGTAATCGAGCTTCACATCGGCGAGCTGAGGAAAGACCGCAACCATGCGCTGACGCGTAGCTTCGGACCCATCGAACTGCGAGAGCCCCGAGTAATTCGCGCGCCCGCCGAACAACAGACGGTGATCCGCTGAACGGCGGAAGTAGTCGACGACCCAGTTCGAATCCACGACGCCGGCGTTGTTCTTCACGAGTGCAGCCGCGCGTTGCTCGCCCAACGGTTCCGTCGCCACCATGTACGTCGACACCGCCATGATCTTCGGCACGAGATCCGGCGCTGTGTCGCCGAGGTACACGTTGCCGCAAAGTACGACCTGCGTGGCGCGCACTTCGCCTTGCGCCGTTCGCACGACGACGGGTTTACTCGCGTTGTTCGCGCTCGCGGTGCCGCCGCTCGAACCTTCGCTTCCCGTTGAGCCGAACATCGCACTGGAAGCGCCGCCATTCGCCCAGCTCAGCGCCCGCGAATTCTCGAAGATTCGCGCGCCGCTGCGCTCGGCCGCGGCCGCGAGCCCCAGCGTGTAGTTGAGCGGATGCAGATGCCCGCAATTCGGGTCGTACAACGCCGAGATGTATCGCTCGCTCGCAATCACCGCGCGCACTTCATGGCGCGGCATGTAGCGCACGCTCTGGTAGCCGAGCTGCGTATGAAGCAACTCGATTTCTTCGCGGATCTCCGCATCGTGGCGCGCCTTCATCGCCACCTGCATGTGGCCATCCACCCAATCGCAGTCGATGCGATGTTTCGCGATGAGCTCGCGCATGAGCGCGAGCCCTTCGATGGTGATGTCCCACACGCGCCGCGCGTCGCCCGGGCCAACCACTCGCTCGAGCTTCGCGTGACCCGCAGCCACGCCGAACAAGGCCTGCGCCCCGCTACGCCCCGACGCACCCCACCCGATGCGATGCCCTTCGAGCAGCACCACTCGATAGCCGCGCTCGGCCAGGTGCAACGCCGTCGAGCACCCGGCGATGCCTCCGCCGACGACGCACACGTCGCAATCCACCGCACCCACGAGCGAGGGCCGCTCAGGCGAAGGCTGTGCGGTGGCCGCGTAATAGGAGTGAATGCGGGGCATATCCATCAGGGCGCTTCAGGGTGTTATGTCCGCACGGTGTTTAGGATCTTTCTACGACCGCCCACCGCCCGGCCGCGCAGGATACGGGGCGGCCGCGGCCCGCGGCAAACCCTGTCGAGCGCGTCGCATATCCCGCTTATGAGGCCGCGATCAGGCTCACGGGGGCCCTTCCTTGTCTCCCGCGCCGGCAGCTTTCGGCCCTTCAGCTGTGGTGTAATACCCACCCGTTACGAAGAAACTGAACCGGTGTCTGTCTAGGATAATAGACGTCTCCCGTTCGCAGCATGTCGCCCAAACGCCCCGTTATCGGATTGCCGGCCGACCGTCGAATGATCGGCCACCACCCCTTTCATGCGGTGGGCGAGAAATATCTGCGTGCGGTGGTTGAAGCGGCTGATGGCGTGCCGCTACTCATCCCCGCGCTCGGCGAGCTCGTCTCGGTGGATGAATGGCTGGAGGTGCTGGACGGCATCGTCTTCACCGGCAGCCCGTCGAACGTGGAGCCTGTTCACTACTCCGGCCCCGCTAGCGCTCCAGGCACCCTGCACGACATGGATCGGGATGCGACCACATTGCCGCTCATTCCCGCCGCCATTGCTCGCGGCGTGCCTGTGCTGGGCATCTGCCGGGGGTTCCAGGAAATGAACGTGGCCTTCGGCGGAACGCTCCACCAGCATCTGCATGAGATCCCGGGCTATCTCGACCATCGCGACGACGAATCGCAGCCGCTCGACGTGCAATACGGCCCCGCGCACGACGTGGTGCTGGAAGAGGGCGGCGTGCTGCGTGGCCTGGCCAATGCGGACCGCATCCGCGTGAATTCGCTGCACCATCAGGGCGTGGAGCGGCTCGGAGACGGCCTCATCGTCGAGGCGCGTGCGCCGGATGGTGTAATCGAAGCGTTCCGCGTGCGGGGCGCGCAGCGCTTCGCGCTAGCCGTGCAGTGGCACCCCGAGTGGAAAGTGATGAGCAGCAGTTTCTCCCGCGCCCTGTTCGCCTCTTTTGGCGCGGCGGCGCGCGAGCGAGCGCAAGAGCGCACCCAGCGAAGCTGATGTCCGAACGCGCTGTTCGGGCGTAGCAACGCGGCGAAGCAGGCCGCAAAAGCCACGCCTTTTGCGGCCGGAAACGAAGCTGATGTCCGAAAAAAGCGCCGTTCGGGCGTAGCTACGCGGTGAAGCAGGCCGCAAAAGCCACGCCTTTTGCGGCCGGAAACGAAGCTGATGTCCGAAAAGAGCGCCGTTCGGGCGTAGCAACGCGGCGAAGCAGGCCGCAAAAGCCACGCCTTTTGCGGCCGGAAACGAAGCTGATGTCCGAAAAGAGCGCCGTTCGGGCGTAGCAACGCGGCGAAGCAGGCCGCAAAAGCCACGCCTTTTGCGGCCGGAAACGAAGCTGATGTCCGAAAAAAGCGCCGCAGGCGACTTTTTTCCAATAGACGAGAAACGTAAGGTTTGACCCATGGCCAACGAGATCCAGCAATTCTTCCGGGATCACGGCATTTCCGAAGTGGAAGCCATCATCCCGGACATGGCCGGCATCGCCCGCGGCAAGATCATGCCCGCGGAAAAATTCGCCGAAGACGAAGGCATGCGCCTGCCGGAGAGCATCTTCCTGCAGACGGTGACTGGCGATTACCCGCCGGACACGAGCGACGCGATGAGCCCCGCCGAGATCGACATCGTGCTGAAGGCCGATCCGAAAACGGTGCGCCGTGTGCCGTGGGCCGCCGAGCCCACCGCGCAGGTCATCCACGACTGTTTCTATTCCGACGGCCGCCGCGTCACCATGGCCCCGCGCCACGTGCTGCGTAACGTGCTGGAGCTGTATGCGCAGCGTGGCTGGGAGCCGGTGGTGGCGCCTGAGCTCGAGTTCTATCTCGTCGAGCCGAACATCGATGCGGACTATCCCCTGAAGCCCCCGGTGGGCCGCTCGGGCCGCGCCGAGCCCGGCCGCCAGTCCTACAGCATCGCCGCGGTGAACGAGTTCGACCCGCTGTTCGACGACATCTACCAGTTCTGCGAAGACCAGGACATCGAGATCGACACGCTGATCCATGAAGACGGCCCGGCGCAGATGGAGATCAACCTGATCCACGGCCACCCGCTGGACCTGGCCGACCAGGCCTTCCTCTTCAAGCGTACGGCCCGCGAGGCCGCGCTTCGCCACAAGATGTACGCCACGTTCATGGCCAAGCCCCACGCCAAGGAGCCGGGCAGCGCCATGCACATCCACCAGAGCGTGCTGGACAAGAAGACGCGCAAGAACATCTTCTCGAACCCCGACGGCACCCCGTCGCAGCTGTTCTTCTCGCACATCGGCGGCCTGCAGAAATACCTGCCTTCGGCCATGGCGCTCTTCAGCGCCAACGTGAACTCCTACCGCCGCCTCACGCGCTATCTGTCGGCCCCCATCAACGTGCACTGGGGCTACGACAACCGCACGGCAGGCCTGCGCGTGCCGAATTCGAACCCCGAAAACCGCCGCGTCGAGAATCGCGTGGGCGGGGCCGACGCGAACCCCTACATCGCCATCGCCGCCTCCCTGGCCTGCGGCTACCTCGGCATGGTCGAGGGCCTGCAACCCAGCGACCCCATCAGCGGCAGCGCCCACGACTTGCCCTTCGGCCTGCCGCGCTCGCTGGACGAGGCCCTGCGCCTGCTGCGCGAGAGCGATTCGCTGGTCAACGTGCTGGGCGAAGCGTTCGTCAAGGCCTTCACCATCGTGAAGGAAGCCGAGTACGAAGTGTTCCTGCAGGTCATCAGCTCCTGGGAGCGCGAGCACCTGCTGCTGAACGTCTAGGATGTATAAATGCCATCGAAAGCCCTTTCGAGGCTGTGAGCCGCTGTTATATAAAGTGATGCAGGTCTAATCGGGGAGCCTCGGACATGACAATCGTTGCCAATTCGCTGGTGCGCTCGCTGTTCATCGGTATTGCTGTGGCCGCCGCACTCACCGCGTGCGGCAAGAATGAAGAAGCACCATCACAGGGCGCCACCGCGCAGCCCGCCGCTGAAGAGAAGGCGCTGAACCTCTACATCTGGAACGACTACCTCGCCCCCGACACCATCTCGAACTTCGAGAAGGAAACCGGCATCAAGGTGTCGGTGAGCAACTACGGCAGCAACGAGGAGCTCGACGCCAAGCTCGCCCCCGGCAATGCGGGCTACGACGTCGTGGTGCCCTCGGCCTCCACCTACGAGCGCCAGATCAAGGCCGGTTACTACCAGAAGCTCGACAAGAGCCAGCTCCCGAACCTGAAGAACATGGATCCTGACATCGAGGCCCGCCTCGCCATGCACGATCCGAACAACGACTACGCCGTGCTGCACATGTGGGGCACCACGGGCATCGGCTACAACACGAAGAAGATTGCGGAGGCCATGCCGAACGCCCCGCTCGACAGCTGGAAGCTCGTGTTCGACCCGGCTGTGGTGAAGAACTTCAAGAAGTGCGGCGTGGCCGTGCTCGACTCCGCCACCGAGATGTACAGCATGACGCTCGCCGCTCTCGGTAAAGACCCGAACAGCCAGAAGCCCGAAGACCTCGAAGCCGCCACCAACGCCATGGTGGCCATTCGCCCCTACGTGCGATACGCCGACACGCAGCGCATGATCTCCGACCTCGCGAATGGCGAGATCTGCGTCGCCATCGGCTACAACGGCGACCTGCTGCAGGCCCGTGACCGCGCCGAGGAGAACAAGACGGGTGCGCAGATCAAGTACATCATTCCAAAGGAAGGCACCATCATCTGGTTCGACAGCTACCTCGTCCCGAAAGACGCGCCGCACCCGAAGAACGCGCACCTGTTCATCAACTACATGCTGCGCCCGGAAGTCATCGCTGCCGTTACCAACACCGTGAACTACCCGAACGGCAATGCCGCGGCCACGCAGTTCGTGTCGAAGGAAGTGCTGGACGACCCCAGCGTCTATCCGCCGCAGGAAGTGAAAGTGAAGCTGGTGCCGGACCTTGCGGACACTGAAGAAACCACGCGCATCATGACGCGCGGCTGGCAGAAGTTCACGACCGGCAAGTAAGCGGCCCGCGTTCATGGCCGCTCGCCCGGAGGAGCGTATCGAGCCGTGGAAGGACTCACGCGCCGAAGCCTATATCCGCATCGAGAAGGTCACGAAGAAGTTCGGCGAGTTCGTCGCGGTCAGCGACGTCTCGCTGAGCATCTATCGTGGCGAGATCTTCTGCCTGCTCGGCGGTTCCGGCTGCGGCAAAACCACGCTCCTGCGCATGCTGGCGGGCTTCGAGCAGCCCACGAGCGGCCGCATCTTCATCGACGGGCAGGACATGGCGGGCGTGCCGCCCTACAAGCGCCCCGTCAACATGATGTTCCAGTCCTACGCGCTGTTCCCCCACATGACGGTGGAGCACAACGTGGCCTTCGGCCTGAAGCAGGAAGGGGTGTCGAAGGCCGAAATCACCGAGCGCGTGCAGGCCATGCTCAGCATGGTGAAGCTGGAACAGTTCACCAAGCGCAAGCCACACCAGCTCTCGGGCGGCCAGCGCCAGCGTGTGGCGCTCGCGCGCGCGCTCATCAAGCGCCCCAAGCTGCTGCTGCTCGATGAGCCGCTCGCCGCGCTCGACAAGAAACTGCGCGAGTACACCCAGTTCGAGCTGGTGAACATCCAGGAGAAGCTCGGCGTCACCTTCGTGGTGGTCACGCACGACCAGGAAGAGGCCATGACGCTGGCTTCGCGCATCGGCGTGATGAACCAGGGCCGCATCGTGCAGGTGGGCACTCCGCACGAGATCTATGAATTCCCGCGCACGCGTTTCGTGTCGGAGTTCATCGGCAACGTGAACATGTTCGAGGGCCGCATCGTCGAAGACGAGCCGGACCACATCACCATTCAAGCGCCCGAGCTCGGCGCGCCCATCTACGTGGGGCATGGCGTCAGCACGGCGCCGGATGCACTCGTGTGGGCGGCCGTGCGGCCGGAGAAGATCCTGATCACGCGTGCGCGGCCGCGGGGGCGCACCGGCATCACGCGTGAAGACATGGCCCATGCCAACACCGCCCAGGGCGTCATCAAGGAGATCGCCTACCTGGGCGATCTCTCCGTGTACATCGTGCAGCTCGAATCAGGAAAGCTGCTGCGCGTGACCCAGCCGAACACGCATCGGCACGAGGATTCGCCGCTCACCTGGGACGAGCGTGTGTGGGTGAGCTGGCACGAGTCCAGCGCCGTCGTCGTCACCGAATAGACGGCGAAAGTCCATGCCGCAGATCAGCTACGTTTCGCTCGGCGAGAGAATCAGCTCCCGGCTCGGGCGGCTTCTGCGGACGGTGTCGGGGTCGCCGCGCTATCGGCGGTCGAAAGACGCCTTGCGCCGGCTCGGCATCACCGGGCGCTCGCTCGTCATCGCGGCGCCGTGGGTCTGGCTGCTGCTGTTCTTCCTGATTCCGTTCGTCATCGTGCTCAAGATCAGCTTCGCGGAGACGCGCTTCGCGTCGCTGCCGCCTTACGGCCCGCTGTTCGAGTGGACGGAATCGCACCTGCCGCTGCTGAAGCTGCACCTGGACAACTTTCGCTCGCTCTTCACCGAGTCGCTCTACTTCGGCGCGTTCCTGAGCTCGGTGCGGGTGGCCGCCATCTCCACGGTGTTGTGCCTGTTCGTGGCTTACCCCATGGCCTATGGCATCGCGCGGGCCAACGCGAGCTGGCGGAACACGTTGCTGCTGCTCGTGATCCTGCCGTTCTGGACATCGTTCCTGGTGCGCGTATATGCGTGGATCGGCCTTCTGCGCAATAACGGCCTCATCAACAACGTGCTCATGGGTCTTGGCGTCATCGACGAGCCCATCGTGATGATGCAGACAGACTTCGCCATGTACGTGGGCATCGTGTACTCATACCTGCCGTTCATGATCCTGCCGCTGTATGCGAACCTCGAGAAGCACGACCACACGCTGCTCGAAGCGGCGATCGACCTGGGCGCCACGCCGTTTCGCGCGTTCCTGCGCGTGACGCTGCCGCTTTCCATGCCGGGCGTCATCGCCGGTTCCATGCTCGTGTTCATTCCGGCCGTGGGCGAGTTCGTGATCCCGCGCCTGCTCGGTGGCAACGACACCCTCATGATCGGGCGCGTGTTGTGGGATGAGTTCTTTCTCGCCCGCAACTGGCCGAGGGCGAGCGCGGTGGCCATCATGCTGCTCCTCCTTCTCGTCATACCGATCATGCTCTTCCAGCATTTCCAGGCGAAGGAGTCGTCCGGGTCGGCGGCGCGCCGATGAACCAGAACCGCTCGTTCTTCCTGCTCACGTCGCTGGTGCTCGGCTTCGCGTTCCTCTACATCCCGATCCTCTCCGTCATCGTGTATTCGTTCAACGAGTCGAGGCTCGTCACGGTGTGGGGCGGTTTCTCCGCCAAGTGGTATGGCGTGCTGTTCAACGACCGGCAGATGCTCGAAGGCATCTGGCTCAGCCTGCGCATCGCGGCCGTCACGGCCACCGGCGCGGTGATCATCGGCACGCTGGCGGGCCTCGTGCTCGCGCGCTTCGGCAAGTTCTTCGGGCGCACTACGCTTGCCGGCATGGTGACGGCGCCGCTCGTCATGCCGGAGGTCGTCACCGGCCTTTCACTGCTGCTGTTGTTCGTTACGATCGCGCCGCTGCCATTCGCGCCAGACCAGCGCGGCTTCAGCACCATCGCCATTGCGCACATCACGCTCACGATGTCTTACGTCACGGTGGTGGTGCAGTCGCGCCTCTCCACCATGGACGAGTCGCTCGAAGAGGCTGCCATGGATCTCGGCGCGCGCCCCTCGAAGGTGTTTCTGGTGATTACGCTGCCCATCATTGCGCCGGCCATCGTGTCGGGGTGGCTGCTCGCGTTCACGTTGTCGCTGGACGACCTCGTCATCGCAACGTTCACGTCGGGCCCCTCAACCAACACCCTGCCGATGATGATCTTCTCCAAGGTGCGCCTCGGGGTCACCCCTGAGATCAATGCGCTGGCCACCCTCATGGTGAGCACGGTCACGGTGTTCGTGATCGTGGCCGGCATCCTCATGGCCCGGCAGGAGAAGACCCGCCAGCGCGACGCGCAGATGGCCCAGGCCAACGCGGGCGCGCTGCCGCGGCCCTGACTGGCAGCGCAAGACTCTCCGCATGGCGGTTGCGCGGGATAGTAAGCTCCGTACCGGTCTGGCGGCGCGCATCACGGGTCAAGAGCATGAAGGTTCTGGGCATCGACGTCGGGGGCTCCTCGATCAAGGGTGGGCTGGTGGATGTGGCGGCCGGCCGGCTCATCGGTGAGCTCGTCTGCGTGCCCACGCCCAAACCTTCCGCGCCCGAGGCCGTCATGAAGCAGGTGGCGGTGCTGGGCAAGCGCTTTCCGGGCGCGCAAGCCGTGGGCTTCGCCTTCCCGAGCGTGGTGAAGAACAACATCGCGCGCACCGCCGCCCACGTGGACCACGGCTGGATCGGGGCAGACGGCGTCAAGCTCGCCCGCGCCGCGCTCGGCCTGCCGGCCGTGTTCCTGAACGATGCGGATGCCGCCGGCGTCGCCGAGATGAAGTGGGGCGCGGGCCGCGACACGCCCGGCACCGTCATCATGCTCACGTTCGGCACGGGCATCGGCACCGCGCTGTTCACGGACGGCAAGCTCCTGCCCAACACGGAGTTCGGGCACATCCAGATGCGCGGCGCGGATGCGGAAAACTGGGCCTCCGCCCGCGTGCGCACGGAGCAGAACCTCGGTTTTCCCGAGTGGATCGCGCGCGTGAACGAGTACCTCGCCCTCATCCATGCGCTCTTCTGGCCGGATGTCTTCATCCTCGGTGGCGCGGTGAGCGAGCGCTTCGAGCAGTTCGCGCCGCTGCTGAAGTCGGAAGCCGAGATCCGCCCCGCGCATTTCGCGGGCCAGGCCGGCGTCATGGGCGCCGCCCTCGCTGCGGCCGAGGCCCTCCAGCGGGCGTAAGGAAAGTTCGCCTGATGCATCAGGCGAATTCAGGGAAGCTCTTCAGACTTTCCCCAAGTGCTACCAGGCAGGCCGCTGGCGCAACGCCGCCGCGCGCCTTTAGACTCGTCGCTCCTCCCCAGCCGCGCCCAACTTCATGCCGTTCCAGAGCAAGCTGCCCGACGTCGGAACCACGATATTCACGGTGATGTCCCGCCGCGCGCGCGAGCTGGGCGCGCTCAACCTCGGCCAGGGCTTTCCGGACTACGACATCGACCCGCGCATCACCGAGCTCACGGCCGAGGCGATGACGGAAGGGCGCAACCAGTACGCCCCGATGGAAGGCGTGATGGAGCTGCGCGAGCAGATCGCCGCGAAGCTGGCGCTGTGCTACGGCGTGAGCGTGAGCCCGGAAGCGGAAGTCACGGTTACCGTCGGTGGCACGGAAGCGCTGTATTGCGCCGTGCAGGCGATGGTGTCGCATGGCGATGAAGCCATTGTGTTCGACCCTGCATACGATTCGTACGACCCCGCCGTGCGGCTGGCGGGCGGCCGATGCATCCACATTCCGCTGATGCCGCCTTCGTTCCGTTATGACTGGGGCCGCGTCGCGGCCACCGTCACAGACCGCACGCGGCTCATCATCATCAACACGCCGCACAACCCGGCGTGCACGGCGGCCACGGCGGATGATCTCGACAGGCTCGCGGAGCTGATTCGCGGCCGGGATATCTACGTGCTGTCAGACGAAGTGTATGAGCACGTGACGTATGACGGGCGGCAGCACGTAAGCGTGCTCGCCCACCCCGAGCTGCGTGAGCGCAGCTTCGCCGTCTTCTCGTTTGGCAAGACGTTGCATGCCACGGGATTGCGCGTGGGGTACAGCGTGGCGCCCGCGCAGCTGACGCGCGAGTTGCGCAAGGTTCACCAGTTCAACACGTTCAGCATCGCGCACCCGACACAGCAGGCGATTGCGCGCTACCTCGCGGAGAAGCCGCAGGCGTGGCAATGCCTCCCCGCGTTCTTTCAGGCAAAGCGGGATCGCGTGCGTGCCGCGCTCGAGGGCACCGGGTTCGTCGCTCCGCCGGCGCAGGGCACCTACTTCCAGCTCGTGGAATACACGGCGTTCTCCAACGCGCCCGACGTGGAATTTGCGGAGCGCCTGCTCACCGAGGCGGGGGTTGCGACCATCCCGCTGTCGCCGTTCTACAAAGACCCACCGCGGCTCACGATGTTACGGCTGTGCGTGGCGAAGAAAGACCAGACGCTGGATGATGCGATCGACCGGCTCCGCTCTTTCGCAAGCGGCCTGGCTCCAGAGGATGACGATGGTTGATTCCACGAAGTTGCGCGTTTCGCTCGTTCAACAGCCTCTGGTGTGGCACGACGCAGTCGCCAATCGCGCGCGCTTCGATGAGTTGCTTGCGCCACTCGCCGGCAACACAGATCTCGTGGTGCTGCCAGAGATGTTTACCACCGGCTTCAGCATGGACGTGGAGCTGTTCGCGGAAGACGTTGGCGGCCCCACGTCGCAGTGGCTCGAGCAGAAAGCGCTCGAGCTGCGCGCTGCCGTGACGGGCAGCGTGATGTCGAAAGACGGCGCGCACTTCTACAACCGCATGTTCTGGGCGGAGCCGGGCGCGGCGCTGCGCCACTACGACAAGCGTCACCTGTTTCGCATGGCGAACGAGCACCAGCGCTTCACGCCGGGCGAGGACGCGTTGAGCCTCGAGTGGCGCGGCTTTCGCATTTGCCCGCTCGTTTGCTATGACCTGCGGTTCCCGGTGTTCAGCCGCCGTCGGCCGGAGCTGGAGTACGACGTGCTCATCTACTCCGCCAACTGGCCGGCACCGCGCCGCCATGCCTGGCGTGCGTTGCTGAAGGCGCGCGCCATCGAGAACCTCGCGTTCGTCATCGGCGTGAACCGTGTGGGCACGGACGGAATGAACCTGCCGTACTCGGGCGACAGCGCCGTGCATGATTTTCTGGGTGACCCGCTCGCGCAGCTGGGCGATGAGGCCGCGGTGGTTACCGTGGAGCTCGACCGCGCCGCGTTACGCGCATTCCGGGAGCGATTTCCGGCCCACCTCGATGCGGATCGGTTTACGCTCGACGCATGAAGAAGACCACCCGCGTCAATCACCCGCCCCGCGTCGAGCTCGCGCCAGACAACCACCCGGTTGTCGCGCCCATCTACCAGACCGTCAAGTTCGAGTTCGATACGCTCGATGAGACCATTAAGGCGCTGCGCGGCGAGCGCCCTGGCTTCTTCTACACGCGCTCGTCGAACCCCACCACGCGCCAGCTCGAACTGACCCTGGCGGAGCTGCAGGGGAGGGACGACTGCCTCGTTACCGCATCGGGCGTTTGCGCCATCTCGCAGGCGCTGCTGGCGCTGACGAAGGCGGGCGATCACATCATCTGCTTCGTCGAAACGTACAACCCCAGTCGCTATCTCATCCGGCGGCTGCTGGCGCGGTTCGGCGTAACGAACACCATGCTCTCCATCGAAGACATCGACGGCGTGGAGCGGGAGCTCGCGGCCCGGCCCACGCGGCTCGTGTTCTTCGAGAGCCCCACGAACCCCGTCACCAAGATCGCGGATATCGCGGCCATCACGAAGCTCGCGCGTGCCAAAGGCGCGCTGACGGTGCTGGACAACACGTTCGCCGGCTTTCACCAGCACGGCGAGTTCGATGTGGATGTGTTCGTGCACAGCCTCACCAAATACGCCTCGGGCGCCGGCGACGTGATGGGCGGCGCCGTCATTGCGCGGCAGGAGCTGATTCGCGCCATGCACACGGACTTCGGCGCGCTCGGCGGGGCGCTCGACCCGCACGCGGCGTTCCTCGTCCAGCGCGGGCTGAAGACCTATTTCCTTCGCTACCAGGCCCAGTGCGCCAGCGCGAAGCGCATCGCGGAGCTGCTGGACGCCAGCCCGCTCGTCGGGCGGGTGCACTACCCGGGCATGCCCACTCATCCGCAGTTCGCGCTGGCGACTGCGCAGATGAAGGAGTTCGGCACCATCGTCACGTGCGACTTCAAGGGTGGCCTTGCGGCGGGCGACAGGTTCGCGGAGTCGCTGAAGCTGTTCGCGCTCACGGCGAGCCTCGGTTCCACGGAGTCGCTGGTGGTGTCGCCGCAGATGATGCGCGGGCGGGATCTCACGCCCGAGCAGCTGCGTATGTCGCTGGTCACGGAAGGCACGGTGAGGCTGTCGATTGGCCTCGAGGATATCGACGACCTCATCGACGATGTGAACCAGGCGCTGAACGCCGCGAAGGATCTGTCGCCCTAGCGGCCCGAGCGGTGCGCTAGCGGCGGAACAGCCACGCGATCAGGGAGATGATGAGGCTCACCAGCAGCATCGTCGTGATCGGGAAGAAGAACTTGAAGCCCGGCCGGTCGATGACCACGTCGCCGGGCAGCCGGAAGAGCGGCAGCCGGCGCACCCACGGCCACAGCAGGCCCATCACCAGAATCACCGTTCCCAGGATCACGAGTATTCGATTCATGCGCTGCTCACCGCCCGGACGCGGTGCGGATTGTACGGCACTACGTCGATGATCTGGTTGTCTCTCAGGCGCTGCTGAAGGTGGCGCCAGAAGTCGGCGGTGAGAATCTCCGCATGGAAGCGCAGGAAGGTGGCGCGCTGGGCGTCGTCGAATGCGAGGAATCTGAGGAAGGTTTCCGGGAACACATCGTTGTCGGCAACGTAGTACCACGCCTCGTCCCGCATCTCGTCTTCAGGGTTGGTGGCTTCGGGCACGTCGCGGAAGCGGCAGTCCGTTACCTGGCACAGCTCGTCGTAGTCGTAGAAGATGACGCGGCCGTGACGTGAGACCCCGAAGTTCTTGAGCAGCAGGTCGCCTGCGAAAATGTTCGTGCAGGCAAGGTCGCGGATGCACTGGCCGTAATCGAGCACGGCCCGCTCGGCGGCCGCGGGTGTGGCCGTGCGAAGGTAGATGTTGAGCGGCGTCATGCGGCGCTCGATGTACACATGGCCGAGCACGAGGTTGTCACCCTCCACGTGAACCGTCTCCGCCGTCTCGCTCAGCAGTTCTTCGAGCAGCTCGGGCGCAAACAGTGCACGGCGAAATCGCAGCCGCTTGAACTCCTGCGCGTCGACGAGGCGGCCCACGCGATCGTGCTTGAAGACCATCCGGTACTTCGCTTCCACCTCCTCACGCAGCACGCTCTTCGGATACGGGAACCGGTCGCGGATGATCTTGAACACCACGTCGAAAGAGGGCAGCGTGAAGCACACCATGACGAGCCCGCGCTCGCCGGCGGCGTGCACGAACTGGTCTTGTGTGTGCGCGAGGTGGCGCATGAGCTCGCGGTAGCGCTCGGTCTTGCCCTGCCTGGCGCGGCCCAGCACGGTGAACAACTCGCTCACCGGCTTGCGGGGGATCATCGACTTGATGAACAACACAGTCTCGGCCACGCGGTCGAGGTCCGCGTGCAGGTAAGTGCGCGCGAACCCGAACACGACGCTGACGTCTTCTTCGGTGAGCATCACGGCGTCCACGAGCACGCCGTTCTCGGTGTTCTTCAGCGCGATGACGAGCGGCAGCTGGAAGTCTCGCCCGATCACGCGGCCGACGACGTAGGCGCGCGTGAACTGGTAGAAGACCGCGCGGATCGTCTCGATGCGCTCGACGAAGCGCCGCTCGCTCGTCGCGCCCACACGGGCGCTGATCTCCGCCGTGACGTGCTCCACGCTCTTCTCCAGGTCTCGCCACGCTGAGCGGAAGCGCAGGTCGCCGAGCAGGTCTTCGATGAGTAAGCCCAAAGAGCCGAGGTTCAGATAGATTCTCGTGATCGCATCCGGGCGTGCACCGGCTGTCTTCGCGGCGCTTGCGGGGGTCGTGGCGGCGCCAGGGGGCCGAACGTCCGCCAGCGGATCGAGAATCCGTCGCGACGAACTCGATCTCCGGCGCAACGCCGACCGTGCCGAACAGCTGCCGCGTGGTCGAGCTGAAGAACGTCTTGGTGAATTCGTTGTCCGGCAGCCCGGCGATCTGCGCCGCGAACTCGTCGCGAATGCGTGCCCATAACGCGCGGTCCAGTGCACGCTCCCCGAGGCGCAGTCTCAGCTCGGCGATGGTCTGATTGACGAACCGGTCGTACAGCTCGATGCGCTCCACTGCATCCCGCTGGCTTCCCTTCCAGTCTCGCGTGTCGAACCGCACCGGCGCGCGCCGGGTGATGACGCGAAACTCCGCGTTGTAGAACGCGAACGCGTCGGCGATGTGGCGCGCGCAGTCGCTCGCGGTTTCCGCGGCAGTCTCGGTGCTCTGGTTCAGGTTCGTGTTCATCGCGCGGTGATATTACGGCTGCGGCGGAGTGCACGCACTACGCGATGCGTGAAGCCTGTGCCGTATGACGTGCCGGTGCACGCAGGTGACGTTCGCAGGGGAAATCCGTAGCGCGCCATGCACGTCTTCACTGCTACTGAATTGGTTCTGCTCGAACAAAAGTACGAGCCAAAATTCTCGCAGTTCGGCACGTGTTTCGAGACAGAGTGAAATTATCTCGTGCTACGATTTCGCCATCGAATCATGGCGAGCCTGGTGGAGGAGATCGTTATGCAGAATTTTACGGATGACGTGTCGGCTCTTGAGGAGCCACTGTCCGCGCTGTCGGTAGACGACCTCGTGGTGTCCGTGGATAACTCGGAGCTGGAGAACCGCCAGGTGTCGGACTGCGGTCGCTTCGAGAGTTTCGACTACAACGGGTACCACTTCGAGATCGACTGGGACGAGATCGATCCGCCGGGGGTCAGCGATGATGAGCCGCAGATTCCCCACGAACAGGTGATGGAGAAGACGCGCGCGCTCATCAAGCGCATGAAAGGTAAACGATGATTGCCGTTCGCGTGGGCGCAGCACGCCTTCCGCGTGTGAAGTGGACGGCGCGCGCCGATCGATCGTTGGACGAGCTCATGCGGTTTCCCGGCTCGAATCGGTACGGCGATCCAGAGGCCCGACGGCTCGAGATCAAACAGGCCATAGAGGTGCTTCGGTACGCTCCGTTTCGTTGTGCCGTCGTAGCGGTGCGGATGGGCCGCAGCTATCGGCGTCTCATCGTCGCAGGCCGGTTCTTCGTCTACTACATTTACACCGCACCACGCGGCATGGCATCGAGCGGAACGCTGTCGATCAGGGCGGTGAAGCATGGTGCCGGCGCGCGGCCATTCCTCGGCGTGCGGGAGGCGTCACCTGATGAACTGGCGCCGGACTTGTCGAGCGGTGGTCGTATTACCCCAGCGTCCTGCGTCGGTCTGTAGGTCAATGCGCAAGGCGACCCGACGTGAAGAAACGTACTACTTCGAAGACTTCAAAGACTGACTGGAAACGCATCGACTGCATGCGCGACGAGGATATCGACTTATCGGATATCCCTGAGGCGACCGCGGAAGACTTCGCGAGGTGTGTCGTTCGGTGGGGAATGGCCGGGCGCATTGCAAGCGCTACCAGGCTCAGATAAATCTGCTGCTGCGCGCTTACATGAGCGCGCATCACAGCAAGTACCCGTCTCAACACGTGTAGTCCGAGCGAGCCCGAAGAGAGGCTCAATTCTCGTCATACGCTGCGGATCGTCGGGTGTACGGTTTCTGCGCGCATAAAGAAAGGCCGGCGTCGACACTTTCGTTGCCACATCCATGAGCCGCGCGAAGTAATACGCCAGCGCCTTCTGCCCAATGGTGCGATCCGTCGCGGTGAGAATGGAGTTCGCCGCATCCGTCCACCCGATATGCGGAGCACAGCCCGTCGAGTGCGCGCAGAAGTCGAGGAAGACCGGACTTCAATGAGCCGCGGCACTTCGCCGCGGATCACGCCTTCGAGCCGGACCTCGCCGCGGCTGTTCTCTGCGCTTCAATGAGGCCGCGGCTCTTCACCGCGGATCACCGAGACTATCCGGCGTGCAGCCTCTATGCGTCGCGCAGCTTCAATGAGGCCGCGGCTCTTCACCGCGGATCACATGCAACTCGGCATGGCGAAAATGCAGGACTATGTCCCCAGCACATCCATCACCAGCTCCCGCGAGTCCCTGTACGGAATCTTCAGCTCGTACCGCCCATCCGTCAGGAACTGACCGGACTGCTCCGGATGCCAGCGCTCGTCCGCCACCCAGCGCGCGCGTTCGCATGAGAAGCGCAGGATGGCGATCTTGTTCGCCTTGCCTGCGAAGATTCCGTAAGCACTTGCAAAGTGCTCGTCCAGCTCTGCCGTCGCTCGGTCGTCGGCTACGTCGCTCAACTGCACGGGCGCATGGATACGATCGATCGAAAAGCTGCGCAGTGCGCGGCGCAGCTCGTCCCACGCGTCGAGGTACCAGTTGTCGCGATAGTGGGCGAGGCGCTGGGGCGAGACGACGCGCGCGGTCTGTTCATCCTTGCTTCGTGAACGGTAGCGGAACTGCAGCTTCCGCCGCTGCAAGGTCGCGCTCGCGGCAACTTCGAAGCTGGCACCCGTCGGCCGGGCGGCGAGGCTCAGCATTCGGATGCGCGATCCAGCTTCGCTGAGGCGCAGTCGCTTGTGCGCCATCAGTTCATCCAGTCGCTTCGCGACTGGCGACAGATGCGCTTCCAGCAGGCCCGGGCCCAGTCCGTGCGACAGCCGTTGCAGAACGGCCAGTGCCTGCAACTCGGGCGCGGAAAACCAGAGGCCGGGAAGCTGGTAGGCGCGCCCGCCAGCCGCTGGCAGATAGCGGTACCCGCCGGGCTCGCCCACACGTTCGATCGGTGCGCCGAGGTAATCCTTCATCGCCTTGATGATGCGGAAGACGGTGGCCTCGGAGCATTCGAGGCGTAGCATGAGAATCCTCGAGCGGAACGGGTGTCTTGCGGCCGTCGAGGAGGGTGTGGAGCTGATAAATCCGGTCGAATTTATCCATTGCCGGATCCGGGCGTCGGCGCTTGCCGCCCGTTGGTGGGCGAGCTTCCTGCGGCGCTCAGTCTCTTGCTCCTTTTTTAGTCGGGCTAGGGTGCTCCGCGTTTGTGCCGCGGTCAAACGCAAGATTCCGTTACTCGACGTAGGCTGGCAATGCCTGGCATTGCGAACGCCTGAGCTCACTCTCGGGCGCGTTCCGCGTTGTCACTGTCGACCGTAAACAAGCGGACGTGTCGATGGCTGCAAAGCCTGGCTGGCCGTGAATCTAGCTCATGCGCAGATTTTCGCGCCTCCGGGCGTTGTGGTTGTTGATCCCACGGAACTTGGCGACGACCTGGGCGCTGAAACGGCGCCCATGCGTGCCAGGATCAGGTCTTTGGCAGGCAGCGCAGTCTGGTACGTCGCCACGCCCACTCGGCGCGCCGCAAGCGTCAATGCCAGCCGCATGTGTACACCGCGCGCGTTCTTGCAGAGGATCAGCCCGAAGGACGGCTTCTCGTGCGGGAGCCGAGCGTATTCATCCAGCGCGGCGAGATAGAACTGGCATTTGCCGACGTGTTCCGGTTTGAATTCCCCGGTCTTCAGCTCCACTGCGACCAGGCATTGCAGCCCTCGGTGGAACAACAGCAGGTCGATGCGGTAGGTCTCGTCTCCGATCGTGATTGGATGCTCTTCGCCGACTAACGTGAACTCTCGACCGAACTCAAGGAACAAGTCTCGCACGTTGGCCAGCATGGCCTTCCGAAGCTGGCGTTCGTTGTGGTGCTCGTCGAGGCCAAGGAAATCGAGCACGTAATGATCTTTGAAAGGCAGCAGCGGCCCATGCTCCGCCTCCGCGGGAATACACTTCTCCGGCTCGCGTGCTACCGACATGTAGCGCAGGAACAACCCCGACTCTATTTGCCGATCGAGCTCCCGCACCGACCAGCGCTCACGAATGGCCGTCTGGAGATAGAAATACTGCTCCGCCGGTTCGTCCGATGCGAAGCAGATTGCGGTGTGATGGGACCAGGAGACGGCCAGGAGTGCTCGGGCCAGGTCTGGGGACAATTCTATCGACAGTGTCGATAGAATTCCGGAGGCAGCAGGCGCGGGCAATTCTATCGACGGTGTCGATAGAATTGTCGACAGCCGCCAGCGTTCGATCTGGCGGTATGTCAGGAAAAAGTGCCTCATCTTCCAGAGGTTTGGAACCGACAGGCCGCGCATGTCGGGAAATGCCGTCCGCAGATCGCCCGACAGTCGCTCGACAATGGCGTCTCCCCAAGCGTGTTGCTCCTGCTGGGCAACGATGGTCCGGCCGATCGTCCAATACAGGAATACGAGCTCGCTGTTGACCGCCGCAAGGGAACGTTGCCGGGCGTCCGAGACAAGCCGCTTCATCTCGGCCAATACGGCAGAGTAATCCGCAGGCAGAGTTTGCTCTGTGGGTGCGCGTGAGCGTCGATTCTTGCTCGCTTTGGTGGACATGGTGTCGTCTCTCCTTTGACCGTTGAGGCTGCATTTCCCCAGTCGCAATTCACAAGACTCGCGACGTCAATTTTTCCGTCAGCCGGAGGCGTACCGAGTTAGCGCCATCTCCAGCGCTTGCCGCAGCTCATCCCACGCATCGAGACACGAGTTATCCCGATGGTGCACGACCCGCTGGGGTAAGACGACTCGCTCCTGGTGGTGGCGTTAAGTTGTGGGACAGCGTCTCTGCCTTTCCGTCGTCTGAGGCCAAATCTCTCGACGCTGTCGAGAGATTTGGAGAGTGGTTTCGTGAGGATCCGATCCTGCAGCGGACCGTCGTAGAAACGCAGTCTGTTGGTACAGGCCAAAACAGCGTGTGTTCTAAAGAAGGAGGGCCAGCCGCTGGCGCATCCTGAGAAAGCTCGCCGCATCCACCGCGTGCTGCATTCGACTGCTGTCATGCTCGATCTGCGAGACCAAGGCTTCTGCTTGCGCGCAACGTCTGACGGAGTGGGGTGGCGATCTTAGCGGCCGAGCGCAGCTATCGAACCGCCTTCAACGGCTACACCCTGGAATTCGGGCTGACGGATCGTTTCAGGTAGTGGAACAGCGCCGGCCGACTCGCCTGCAACTGCTTTCGCAGTGTCATCTCTTCGTGCTGCCGCCCCGCGCGGCGTGCGTGAACCCAGCGATGCACGCAGCGGTAATGCTCCTCGCCGGGCGTAGTGCCGGTGGGCAAATCCACCGTGAGCAGCTCCGCGAGCGCGGGCTCGTGCAACAACAGCCAGGATGGAAAGTCGGCTGCCGTGAACGCCGCATCGGCGCCATCGGTGGAGGCCGAGCACTCTTCTTCGCTGTCGAGAAACCTCTGCCACAAGGCAGTGAGCTCGGGATCGGGTTGCCGACGACTGTCGAGCACGAGCGTGGCCTCCCCGGGACTCAGCCAGCACAGATGGCACCAGGCCGTCAGCGCTTCGGAGCGGCGCCGTCGATAGAAGCCACTCTGCGCAAGCCGCAGGCACAACGGTGCGTGCAGCCACCACCCGGCTTCGCTGATCACGCACTCGGTCACGCCGGCCCAGTCCTGCGCCTGGCTCAGCGCGAAGCTTCGGTGCAGCTCGGGCCGTTCGGCCGTGAACGCCTGGCCAGCGAGCGCGTCTGCGAGCTGGCGCCACAGCGGCGTCAGCAGGTCCCTCGATTGCGATGCCAGCAATCGTTTGGCGGTGGGAGTGATCTCCACCAGAAAATCCAGTTCCCGCCGCGGATCGTCGACGGCGTGATTCAAGTGCGCCAGCGCCGCGAGCAACCGATCGAATGCGGCGAGATCGGCGTGATTGGGCGCATGCGCATACAACCGGTCGAGCTGCCGCTGGGTCTCGCTCAGATTCCTGGCGGACAGGGCACGCACGATGCCGTTGGTGAGTGCCACCACGGGATTGTCGAAGAACAGATCCATCTGCGGGGCGCTTTGCGCGGGAACGTAGCGGCTGGCGATGAGCCGTTGTAGCCGCGCATCGGCGCTGATTCGCAGCGCCTTCGTGCTCACTGCCTGCACAGGCTGTTGTGCGCCCGGCTGCGCATCCGTGGCCCACGCGTAGAACTCCTGTTCCTGCTCGACGAGCCCGATGCTGCGTGCGTAACTCACTGCCTGCTCGAGCTGCGCCCGGATTTTCTCCTGGCTGCCCATCAGAACGCCGTCGAGCAACTCGATCTCGCGCCGCCGCCAGCTTTCGTAGTAACCGTACATGAGCCGCCCGGAGTCGATGAGCAGCTCGAGCGGAGCGAACGCGCCTTGCTCCATGAGCTGCGCGTCCACTTGCGCCTGAAGCGCAGTGTCCACGGGGGCCTGCTTGCGAACGGGGCTCACTCGAACAACGCCTCTACCTCGGCGGTGCCCAGTTGCGACGGTAGAGCGCCGTGCTCCGCATAGAGCCGGCTCGCCAGCGAGCGTTTGTCTTCCTGCAGCCGCAGAATCTTTTCCTCCACCGTTGCCTGCGCGATGAGCTTGTACACGAACACGGGTTTGTCCTGCCCGATGCGATGCGCGCGGTCCGTCGCCTGGGCTTCGGCGGCGGGATTCCACCACGGATCGTAGTGAATGACGGTGTCCGCCGCCGTGAGGTTCAGGCCGGTGCCGCCGGCTTTCAGGCTGATCAGGAACAGCGGCGTCGCGCCGGCCTGGAAGCGCTCGACCACGGCGGCGCGCTGCTGCGTTTCGCCTGTCAGGAGGCAATAGGGAATGCCCAGTTCCGTCACCGCCGCTTCGATGAGCTTCAGCATGGACGTGAACTGGGAGAACAGCAGAACGCGGCGCCCTTCCGCCACCAGCTCGGGCAGCACCGTCTGCAGCCAGTCCATCTTGGCCGAAGGAATCGCTCTCGTATCCGCATCGGTGCCGACGAGTCGCGGGTCGCAACACGCCTGACGCAGTTTCAGCAGCGCATCCAGCACGGTGATGTGGCTGCGCGCGAGCCCTTGGCTCTGAATGATCTCCCGCACCCGCCGATGCATCGTCAACCGGATGCCGTCGTAGAGATCGCGCTGGCGTTCTTCCAGCACGATGGTTTCGACGATCTGCGTTTTCGGCGGCAGCTCCTTCGCCACCACGTCCTTGGTTCGCCTGAGAATGAGTGGGGCAACGCGCCGGGTGAGTGCCTGAAAGCGATTCCTGTCGCCGTTCTTCTCGATCGGCGTGCGGTAGTGGCGCTGGAAGTGTTTTTCCTCGCCGAGGAAACCTGGCTGCAGGAAATCGAACAGCGACCACAGCTCGCCCAGGTGATTCTCCATGGGCGTTCCCGTGAGGCACAGCCGGTGTTCCGCGCGTAGCAGGCGGGCGAACCGCGAGACTTTCGCGCGCGGGTTCTTGATCATCTGTGCTTCGTCGAGAATCACGTAGTAGAACTCGCGCTCCAGCAGAATCTCGCTGTCGAGCTGCAGAAGCGAGTAGCTCGTAATGACGATGTCGGAGTGATCGATGGTGCCGAAGGTCTCCTTACGCCGGCTCCCATGCAGGGTCAGGAGCCGCAGCTCCGGCGCGAGACGGCGGAATCTCCTGGCTCCAGTTTCCGAGCACGCTCACCGGTGCCACGATCAGCGAGGGTTTGCGCAGCCGCCCGCTCTCCTTCTCCAGCACGAGGTGGGCGAGCGTCTGCACGGTTTTCCCCAGTCCCATGTCGTCGGCCAGGATGCCGCCGAGTCGATGGTGGCGCAGAAACTGCAGCCAGCCGAGGCCTTCCTGCTGATAGTGGCGCAGCGTTGCCCGAAAGTGAGCGGGGGCGGGCAGTGGCGCCAGTCGCGCGGAGTCGTCGAGACCTTCGATGAGCTCGAGCACCGAAGGATCATCTGAGCGCAGCACGCGCTCACCACCCGGTCCCGGCGTCGGCTCATCGAGGCCGCGCGCGAGTTGCGCGAGTCGGCTGGCCTGGCTTGCGGGCAGCGAGAGCGCCTGTTGCGCATTGAGGCCGTCCCTGTCGAACAGCTCCACCAGCGTGTGGGCAATGCGTTGAATGCGCTCGATGGCCAGCGGCACGTAGCGGCCGTCTTCCAGTTGCACGAGCAGCTGGTCGCCAACGCGGCAGTACGAGGCTTCTTGAACCGGCAGATCCGCACCCGCCGTTCCCAGCTCCGCTTGCACGAAGCTCGCGAGCGCCGGCAGCACGTTCACCGCGTGGCCATCCACCAACACGCCCAGTCGTAGATCGAACCACTCCTGCTGACGCGCGCCGTGGCGATTCACATCCGCATACCAGTTGTCTGGCGCAGCGATGCGATAGGGGAAACGGTCTTCTGTGACGATCTCCCATCCTTCTGCCTGCAGCGCCGGCACTGCCCTCATCATGAATGCAAGCCAGGAGCCGCGGCCGAGCCAGTCGGAGGACTGCCCCTTGGGCACCGTGTCGACGAAAGCGCTTTGCAGCTGCGCGTGAAAGTGGCGCTCGGTGACTCGATCACGTGGGATCTCGCGAATCACGTCGCCGTCCGTCTGCCGCACGCTGTCGTGTTCGGGGCGCAGGCGGCGGCTGTCGACGGGCAACCCGTTATAAATGAAGTACAGCACGGCCTCGGGAGCAGCCGACAGAACCAACCTTGCTTTCAGGCTGTTCAGCGGCTGCCGTTGCACAGCGGCTGTCCGCAGCCGGGGAAACGTTGCAGCGCTGGCGTCGTGTGCAATGTGCTCGTTGGCCGATGCGGCTTGCTCGGGCGTGATCGCGGGCTGCATCCAATACTGGCGCAGCAGAGCTTGTGAGCAGGGCAGCTCCAGCTTGCCGCATTCAGAAACAGTGGCGTCGATGTAGATCGCGGGCTCTATGTTGAGATCGATAGACCCGGGCACCGCGCTGCGCAGCTTCTGGTCGCCATTCGGCATCGTCTCCCACGCGAAGGCGGCGCGGCGATTGGCTCCCTCGCGCAGTGGTTTGCCGTGAACCGATTGCCAGAACGTGCGGCCGGTTGCCACGGCCTGGCGAAGCAACGTTGCGCCGACTGCGCCCGCAAGTTCCCACGGGCCGTCGACTTGCCGAGCGGCTAGCGATCGCAGAATTTCCTTATCCTGCGCATCCACGTAGCGCGGAAGCAGATTGCTCCAGTCACCGCCGGCGCGCTCGCCGCCAATCAGTGCGCGAAGGGCGAATGGATG
Source organism: uncultured Gammaproteobacteria bacterium (assembly GCA_963837755.1). Classification (GTDB taxonomy): domain Bacteria; phylum Pseudomonadota; class Gammaproteobacteria; order Steroidobacterales; family Steroidobacteraceae; genus JADGHX01. The sequence goes on from CAWIOP010000001.1 coordinate 2,009,882, forward strand.
CGGGCTCTCGCTCGGGGCGCGCTCGCCGTTCACTGCTGTCTGCGCGACCCACAGAGTGAGCTGAAGTTGACCGGCTGGCCCGCTGCCGGGCCTCTGAGCGGTGCCGGGGCCCAGCAGATAACAGAGCCGTTGCCTCTGCGCCGAAGCCCCTGGCGCTGGCGCACTCGCCAGGCCCGGCTGCGACGGCTCCCTCTGCGCGCGGCGAGTCGCGGGCGCCGCCTTCTGCAGCCCTCTGGCCGCAGCGATGAGCACCGCTGCGACGTGAACACAGGGGTGGCGCTCGCCACAGCCGCATTCGCCTTCGATTCCGCTGTCTTCGATTCCCTGGCTTTCCGTGCGCCGATCTGGCCCACGGCTTCGATTGCGGATGTACACGCGATGAGAGGTGCCGCGGCTCACGTCGCAGTCCGCGATGCCGACGATCACGTCACCGGCTTGCAGAACCCGCACATCGCGTATGCATTGCAGATCGACGAGGCTTTCCGCCGCGGCATATAGATGGCCGCCGAAGGCGTTGTAGAGTTGCCTCAGCGAATCAACTTCGGAGTCGATCACATCAAGTCCGGTGGCTCCGCCCATCGGAAGGCTAGTACGCGGTGGGGCTCAATCGCGCCTTCCGCCTCACTTCGGCGAGGTGGCGCGACGGAGTTGCTCCGCCCGGGCGCGCAGCCTCGGGTTGCGTGCCTCCGCTTCGGCGTTGAAGTCGAGCATGTCCTGCAGATCCTTCAGCCGCTGTGTGTAAGTCAATGTGAGTGCTGTGCGAAGGCGAAACAGCACAGCCTCGTCGAAGCTGCCAATAGCCGGCGCCGGTGTTTTTGTCATCGTTCCGCCTTGAGTTGTTCGGCGAGCAGTTCTTTGAGTTTTCCGAGCATCTCGATGTCGGCCAGGTCCTGAGGCCTCCCAGCCTCTCGCTTCATGCGGATCAGATGATCGATGGAGGCGATGCGAACAGTCGATGCGGCCAGATCCACCGGCGTGGCCTGCCCCCACAATTCCTCGAAGTCCACCGGATACTTCACGAAGACGTCCACCGTGAAGTGAAGCTTGTCGTTGTACATCTGAAAGACCACCATGCCCTTGTCCCTGATCCAGCTTTCGCGAATCTCGGTGTTCGCGAAGTCGGCCAATCTCACGGGCACGCGGGGCGCGTAGCCAATCGAGCGAAGTGCCTCCAGCGCCTTCAGCGCCTCGCTCGGCACCAGCTCGATGACTACGTCCAGGTCCTTCGTGAACCGTTGATGCCCGTGCAGGTTCACCGCCACGCCCCCGACGACGACGTATCGTACGCCTGTCGCCTGGAGCGCTTCGAAAACCGGATCGAACGGGTTCACGGTGAAAAGCCTTCAAAGATTGCGAATCAACGCATCCCCGAACGCCGACGTCGACACTTCCGTGGCGCCTTCCATCTGCCGCGCGAAGTCATACGTCACCGTCTTCTGCCCGATGGTGCGATCCATGGCGGCGATGATGGAGTCCGCCGCCTCCGTCCACCCGATATACCGCAGCATCATCTCGCCCGAAAGCAACACCGACCCCGGGTTCACCTTGTCGAGGTTCGCGTACTTCGGCGCCGTGCCGTGCGTGGCTTCGAACACCGCGTGGCCGGTGATGTAGTTGATGTTGGCGCCCGGCGCGATGCCGATGCCGCCCACCTGCGCGGCGAGCGCATCCGAGATGTAGTCGCCGTTGAGGTTGAGCGTGGCGATGACGTCGAACTCGTCCGGCCGCGTGAGCACCTGCTGCAGAGTGATGTCTGCAATGGCGTCTTTCACGAGGATCTTGCCGGCCTTCTTCGCCGCGTCCATCTCGGCGTTGGCGTCTTTCTCGCCCTTCGCCGCCTTGGTGCGCTCCCACTGCTCCCACGTGTACACGTGCGCGGCGAACTCGCGCTCGGCGAGCTGGTAGCCCCAGTTGCGGAAACTACCTTCCGTGTACTTCTGGATGTTGCCCTTGTGAACGATGGTGAGGCTCTTGCTCTTGTTCGCAATGGTGTATTCGATGGCCGAGCGCATGAGCCGCTCCGTGCCTTCCTTCGACACGGGCTTGATGCCGATGCCGGACGACTCCGGGAAGCGGATCTTGGCGTAGGCCTTCGGGAAGTTCTGCTTGAACAGCTCCATGAACTTCTTGTTGTCTCGCGTGCCCGCCTCGAACTCGATGCCGACGTAGATGTCTTCCGTGTTCTCACGGAAGATGGTCATGTTCACCTTCTCAGGGTGCTTCACGGGCGAGGGCACGCCCTTGAACCAGCGCACGGGGCGCAGGCATACGTAGAGGTCGAGCATCTGGCGCAGCGCCACGTTCAGCGAGCGGATGCCGCCGCCAATGGGCGTGGTGAGCGGGCCCTTGATGGAGACGAGGTAGTCGCGGCACGCCTGCACGGTTTCATCCGGCAGCCACGAGCCGTAGAGCTTGTTCGACTTCTCGCCGGCGTAGACCTCCATCCACTGAATCTTGCGCTTGCCGCCGTAGGCCTTCTGCACGGCCGCGTCCATGACGCGCACGCTGGCGCGCCAGATGTCGGGGCCCGTGCCGTCGCCTTCGATGAACGGGATGATCGGCTGGTCCGGCACGGTCAGCTTGCCGTTGGAAATGGTGATTCTGGCGCCCTGCGCGGGCGGCGTGATCTTCGGCGTTGCGGCCGTGGACATCCGGGGACTCCTCAGGGAGAGAGACGGTCGATCAGGGGTGGGCCGCGATGCTAGCAGAATGGGGCCGAAACCGGGCTCACCGTTGCATGTTCTTCCGGCGCGCAGCGCCGCTATCCGTACGGGGTCGCGTTCCGCGCGATCCCCGTTGAATCCCGGGCGCAGCCTGCCGTTGCATGTTCTTCCGGCGCGCAGCGCCGCTATCCGTACGGGGTCGCGTTCCGCGCGATCCCCGTTGAATCCCGGGCGCAGCCCGTGAGTAGAATGCGCGCCCATGTCGCGAACCCACTCCAGATCCCCCGCCGCCGATGGCTATTGGATGCCCGGCGAGTTCGAGCCGCATGCAGGTGCATGGATGCTCTGGCCGGAGCGGCCGGACAACTGGCGCAACGGCGCCTTGCCTGCACAGCGGGCGTTCGTGGAGGTGGCGCGTGCCATCGCCCGGTTCGAGCCGGTGACGGTGGGTGTGTCGGGCGCGTTCTATGAATCCGCCCGCGTGCTGCTTCCGGAGCACATCCGGGTGGTCGAGATGTCGCACGACGATTGCTGGGCGCGCGATGTCGCCCCGACGTTCGTCGTCAATGAAACCGGTGATGTGCGCGGCGTGGACTGGCACTTCAACGCGTGGGGCGGTTACCGCGGCGGCCTCTACGCGCCGTGGGACCAGGACGAGCTCATTGCCCGCAAGGTGCTGGAGATCGAAGGGCGGGATCGCTACCTCGCCGGCATCATCAACGAAGGCGGCGCCATTCACGTGGATGGCGCGGGCACGGCGCTGGTCACCGAAGAGTGCCTGCTGAACAAGAACCGCAACCCGCACATGAGCCGCGCGCAGATCGAATCGAAGCTGCGCGCGTTTCTCGGCGTGAGCACCATCGTGTGGCTCGGCAAGGGCGTGTTCAACGATGAGACCGACGGCCACATCGACAATCTCGCGTGCTTCGCGCGGCCCGGTGAAGTGTGCCTCACGTGGACAGATGACGAGCGCGACCCGCAATACGCCATCTCGCTCGACGCGTGGGAGCGGTTGAACAGCGCGCGTGACGCGCGCGGCCGGCGCTTCAAGGTGCACAAGCTGCCGAGCCCCGGGCCGCTCCACGTGTCCGCGAAAGAGGCGAAGGGCCTCGTGCCGCGCAAGGGCACGAAGCAGCGCCCGCCCGGCGACAGGCTCGCGGGCAGTTACGTGAATTTCTACATCGCCAACGGCGGCATCGTCATGCCGCTGCTCGATGCGCGCACCGACCGCGCGGCCGCCGCCATTCTGCGCAAGGTGTTCCCGCGCCGGCGAGTGCTCGGCGTGCCGGCTCGCGAAGTGCTGCTGGGGGGTGGAAACATCCACTGCATCACGCAGCAGGTTCCCGCGAGCGGCCTGGAAAGAAGCAGACCCACCGCCTGATCCCGTTGAGGAGATCTCAAGTGCCGAAGCCTCTCTCCGGTGAGCGCCTCATTGAAAAGCTGATCGTGCGGCCAGGCCGGCGTGTGCAACTCAAGGACGAGAACGCGAAGCAGTCTTTCGGCTGGGAGAAATACGAGGCGGTGATCGCTCTCGAAGAGAACCGCAAACGCCTGGCGGACCTTCAATACAAGCTCTATGCAGACGGCCGCTTCGGCGTGCTGGTGGTGTTGCAGGCTACGGATGGCGGCGGCAAAGACAGCACGGTGCGCGACGTGTTCACGTCGATGAACCCGCAGGGCTGCATCGTCACCTCCTTCAAGGCACCCTGCGCCGAGGAGTTGAAGCACGACTACCTGTGGCGCGTACACAAGCACGTGCCGGTGCGCGGTGAGGTGGGCGTGTTCAATCGCTCGCACTATGAGGATGTGCTGGTCGTGCGCGTCGAGCACCTCGTGCCCGAGGCCACGTGGAAGCTGCGATACGATCACATCAACGAGTTCGAGCGCATGCTCACGGACGGCAACATTCGCGTGATCAAGTTGTTTCTGCAGATCAGCAAGGCCGAGCAGAAGACGCGCATGGAGGAGCGGCTGGCCGATCCCACCAAGCAGTGGAAGTTCAACGCCGACGACCTCGAGAAACGCAAGCGCTGGGATGACTATCGCGAGGCGTTCGAAGCCATGCTCCATCGCTGCAGCACTGCTCACGCACCCTGGTATGTGATTCCGGGGGATCGCAAATGGCTGCGCAACCTCGCTGTGTCGGAGATCCTGGTCAGCGCCCTCAACGAGCTCCCGTTGCGGTTCCCCGCAACCACCTTCAACCCCTCGCAGATCCGCATCCGCTAGCCGCATGGCCCCGGACCAGGCCAGCTGGCGCTGGCCGGCGCCCATACCGCCAAAACGGACCGCCGCACTGCGACCTGCATCAAGGCGCCTGCACACATCGCGGGCAATCATCGGCATCCCTCTGCAATGACTTTGGTGGGTTCCGTCGGCTCGTTTCGACAGGCGTCTTCGGGACGGAACTTTCGGTACTGTGGCTGACACTTAAAGGAGCCGCTCCGCGAGGTCGGGGCGAGAATCGCCGTGCACTCAACGCGTCTTGCCTGCTTTGCCCTCCTGGCCCTGATGCCGCTCACGCTCGTCTCGTGCGGCGGCATCTCCAATGTTGCCCGCGCGGAACAGTGTCGCGAGCAGATCATGCTGAGCCTCGCCCCCGGTGTCGCCCGCACCGACAGGGTGATAGAAGGGCTCGAGGAGGACGCAAGCGTGCAGCTCGAATACCTGCGCTCCGCCAGCCCGAACCTGTTCGTCTATTCACTCAGCTCGCGGGAGAAAGACCCCGGCTGCACGAGCGCGCTCTCGCGGCTGCGACAGAATTCGCGCGTGCGCTTTGCGGAGCCCGACCAGCGGCGCGCCGCGCACGGGATCGCCGAATGAAGCCCGGAATGAAACCAGACATGCGGTTGCGTCCGTACAGGATCGGCCCGCCCCATTAGAGGTATCCGGAAAATGCGCCCGATTGCTGTCACCCCGAACAGACATTCGCTGGCCAGACTCTCGATCGCCGGCTTCCTGATGGCAATGCTGCTGAGCACCGTAGCGGCGGCTATTGAATACAACCCTGCGCGCACCCGGCCGAAGGCCGAAACGCAGGCGACGGCGCAGCGCGTGATCGTCAAGTTTCGCCAGGCCTCGCGCTTGTCCACGCAGGCCACCACCGGCGGCGAATCCGCTAACGCCGCGGCGGCCGACACGGCGCGCATGAGCACGCTCGCAAGCCGCGCGCGCATCACGGTGCATGCGTCTCGTGCGCTCGGCGGCAACATGCACGTCATGCAGGTCTCGCCGCTCACCAACAACGAGCCCGCCGCCGAAACGCTCGCGCGGCTCCGCGCCGACAGCGACGTGGAATTCGCGGAGCTCGATCGCCGCGTCTACCCGCATGCCACGTCGAACGATCCGGCCGCCACTGGCCAGTGGTATCTGCAGGGCGTGCAGGTCAGCGCGATCAATGCAAATGGCGCGTGGGATACCGCGAAAGGCGGTGACGGTGTCGTCATCGCCGTGATCGACACCGGCGTGCTGTTCACCCACCCGGACCTCAAGCGCGCGAGCGCGGGCGGGAAGTTTCTGCCCGGCTATGACTTTGTCTCGGCCGACTCGGGCAGCATTTTCACCACCGCGAACGACGGCGATGGCCGCGATCCGGACCCTGCCGATCCTGGCGACTGGGTTGAATCGGCCGACAATTGCACCGGAACTCCAGACTCAGGCAGCTCGTGGCACGGCACGCGCGTGTCCGGAATCATCGCCGCCCTCACGAACAACAGCGTCGGCGTCGCCGGCGTGGTGTGGAACGGATACATCCTGCCGGTTCGCGTGATCGGCAAGTGCGGCGGCTTCAACTCCGACGTGCTCGCGGGCATGCGCTGGGCCGCGGGCCTTTCGGTGCCCGGCGTGCCGGACAATCCGAGTCCCGCGCAGGTGCTCAACATCAGCCTCGGTGGTGAAGGCGATTGCGACGTCGCCTCTCAGAGCGTGGTCAGCGAAGTAGTGGCCGCCGGTGCGCTCATTGTGGTTTCCGCGGGCAATGAAGGCGGGCCGGTGGATTCGCCTGCGAACTGCACGGGCGCCATGGGCATCGTCGGGCTGCGCCATGCGGGCACCAAAGTGGGCTTCAGCAGCCTCGGGCTGCAGATTGCCTTGGGCGCACCCGGCGGCAACTGCGTGAACATCAACGGCGGGCCCTGCCTGTACTCCATCGACACCACGTCGAACGCCGGCACCACATCGCCTGGCGCGCACACTTACACGAACCAGACGGATATCAACGTCGGCACCAGCTTCTCGTCGCCAATCGTCTCGGGCATCGCGGGGCTCATGCTGGCCATGAACGGCAACCTGAAGGGTCCGCAGCTCATCAAGCGCATGCAGAGCGGCGCGACCAGGCCGTTCCCCACGACGAGCGAAACCGCCAATCTGCCAACGTGTCACGTACCGGTGGGCTCGCTGGATATCCAGAACACCGAGTGCGTATGCACGACCAGCACGTGCGGCGCCGGCATGGCGAACGCGAACGGCGCCGTCAACGAAGCGCTGCGCCCCATTGCCGCGATATCGGCACCCGCCACGGTTTCGCCGGGCGCGAATGTAAATCTGCGGGGCAGCGGTAGCGCCGCTGCGTGCGGCCACACCGTCTCCACTTACGCGTGGTCTGTCGTCAGTGGCACGGTGACGCTGACAAACGAGAACACGGACACGGCGACGCTGCAGGCTCCGGCATCGGGTTCAGCCGTGATTCGGCTCACTGTGACGGACGAGGCGGGCAAGAGCGACACGGCGGACATCACCGTGGGCTCGACCACAACGTCAACGACGGCGCCGGCGAACGCTGGGACGAAGGCCTGTCTCACGGCAATTACCCCGCCGGCCTCCGTCAGCATCGGGGCGACCGATGCAAGCGCATCAGAGACGGGAGCCGACACCGGCACGTTCACCATTTCGCGCACCGGCAGCACCACCGCAGCGCTCGCCGTCGCTCTCTCGGTCTCGGGCGAGGCGACGAGTGGCAGCGACTACACACAGTTCGCGACCACCGTGAACATTCCGGCCGGGCAAACCAACGCCACTGTCACGGTCACGCCGGTTGACGACAGCGCAGTCGAATCAGCGGAAACGGTGGTTGTCACCCTTCAGGCCGCGGCCGGGTATGAGCTCGACACACCGTCATCGGCCTCCGTCACGATCGCCGACAACGACACCACCCCTCCGGCGGCGGGCGGTGACAGCGGTGGCGGTGGCGGCGGTGCGCTCGACCTGCTGACGCTGCTGGTTGCCCTCAACTTCGCTGCTTGCGCCGTGCTGAGACGGCACGCTGGCCGCCGGCAGCGCGCGCAGAGGGGAGATAACACCCACTTTAGTTAGCGCGCCGCCAGTTTCTCGGCGATGTCGAGCCACTCTCTCTGGGCGCGCCGGTAGTGCGCGGGTGCGACGCGGGCCTGGTCCATGAGGTCGTGCGCAACCTTGCGGGCGTCGTCCGCGTGACCCTGTGCCTTGAGTAGCTGTGCGTAACGCACTGCCGCCTCGGCGCCGGGGTAGGACGGCGCAAGCGCCTTGTATTCCTCGAGTGCCTTCGCGGCGTTGCCTTCGTCTTCCAGCGCCCGCGCATACAGCAGGTGCCCCTCGGGCGATCTGAAGTCGGGGTTCAGGCGAATGAGATCGTCGAGCGTCTGGCGCGCGCCCGCCGCGTCGCCCTTGCCGAACTGCGCACGGGCGATGCCCAGCATGAGATTCGGGTCGTGTTCGTAGAGCCCCGTGAGGGCCTTCCTGAACTGCGCGATGGCTTCGTCGTGCCGGCCTTGCCGCGTGAGCTCTTCCGCGTAGCGCTGAGTGCTCGCCACGTTGCCGCCCACGCGCGCTTCGGCTTCGTAGCGCCGCAGCTCCGCGTGCGGGTCGAGCACCTTCTTCATGCTGCGCGCCGTGCGCTGCGCGGTGCGGCTGCGGAACAGGTCTGGCAGCAACTCGACGGCGACATAGGCGATGATGCCTGCGTAGGAGAGCAGCGCGAGAACCCAGATCCAGATCGTGTTCCGCCCGGTCTTGATGCAATGAACGATCAACAGCACCTGAACGATGATCGAGAGAATGAAAATCCACATGCGGTCTTACTGACTCCTGCCGGGTAACGCGAAGGCAACGACGGAGTCGCCCCGCGACACGCCGAGCGGCCCATGGCCGCCGGCGGAAATGACAACGTACTGGCGCTCGTCTTTGCCGGCGCGGTAGGTCATGGGAGTGGCCTGGCCACCCGCCGGGAGCGGATGCTTCCACAATTCGCGGCCGGTTTCGAGGTCGAAGGCCCGCAAGTACCGGTCCATGGTGCCGCCCACGAATACCAGGTTGCCGGCGGTGACGATGGGGCCGCCCATGTTCGGCGTGCCGAAGTCCCGCGTGGGCAGGAACCACGGCGTGAGATTTTCCGTGGAGCCGAGCGGCACCTGCCAGGCAATGCGGTTCGTGCGCAAGTCTACGCTCACCAGCGTGCCCCATGGCGGCGCCGTGCAGGGCAGGCCCCAGGGCGAGAGCAGGGCTTCACGGCGCATGGCGTAGGGCGCGCCTCGCTGGTGCGCGAGCTCCGAGCGCGGGTAGTCGCCGGAGGCGCGCTGTTTGTCCACGTCGCCAGGCGCGATCAGCGTGACGACCATGGCCAGGTGATTCACGGCCGCCATCACACGCTGGCTGCGCGGGTCATACGCAATGCCGCCCCAGTTCACGCCGCCGACATTGCTCGGCCACATGATCGTGCCGCGCGAGTCCGGTGGCGTGAACACGCCTTCATTTCGATGCTCGCGGATGAGATCGCGGCATTTGCCGCGATCCCAGAACGTGAGGCCCCAGGCGTCTTGCGTGCTGAGCGGCCGATGCTCCGTGAGCGCGGCCACCGAAGAGAACGGTTGCGTCGGGGATGCGGCTTCGCCGGGCATTCCGCTCCTGGGCACCATCTGCTCGTTTACCGCGAACAGCGGCTTGCCCGTGTCGCGATCAAAGACGAAGAGCATGCCGTTCTTCGTCGCCTGAATGACGCCCGAGAGCGGGGCGCCACGGCGCTCCAACTCCACGAGCGCGGGTTGCGCGGCGAGGTCGTAGTCCCACAGGTCGTGATGGATGAGCTGCTGGTGCCAGCGCAGCTGGCCCGTCATGGCGTCGAGCGCGAGCAGCGAGCTCGCGAAGCGGTTGTCGCCGATACGCTTGCCGCCGTAGAAATCGGGGCTTGCGGAGCCGGTGGGAATGAAAACGAGCCCCTGTCCGGGTCTACAGACATCACGCCCCATGCGTTGGCGCCGCCGGTGACGCGTGCCTGGTCGAGGTTCCACGCGCTGGCTGCGGGATGCGTGGGGGAGCCTGGCAGTGGGTCGAACGCCCATTTCTGCGCGCCGGTGAGCGCGTCATACCCGCGGATGGTGCCGCGCTCGACATCCGTCGCGCGGTTGTCGCCTATGGCGGAGCCGACGATGACCACGCCGTTGAACAACGCGGGTGGCGAGGTCATCGTGTAGCGCCGCGATCGCGAATGCGCATGCCTTGCGTGAGGTCGACCACGCCGTTGGCGCCGAAGCCTGCGCAGGGCTGGCCGGTCATTGCGTCCAGTGCCAGGAGGCGAGCATCGAGCGTGCCGGTGAACACGCGGCGAATGCAGGGGCCCTGTTTTCCGGGCGTCGGAGTCTTCCCACACGGCTCACGCCGCGCGCGGCGGCTTCCGCGTAATGGCGCTCGCGATCGATGTGCGGATCGAAGCGCCAGCGCTGCTCGCCGGTCTCGCGGGTCGAGCGCGATGACGATGTTGGTGGCGGTTTCGAGGAAGAGCGCCCGAAGGCGAGCACCGGCGTGGCCTCGAAGGTCAGTTTGCCGGCGCGTGCAAACCCGGCGCCCAGCTCGCGCGGTGCGATAGTCCCAGGCCACCTGCAGCTGCGTGACGTTGCTGCGGTTGATCTGGTCGAGACTCGAAAAGCGCTGGCCGAAGGTGTCGCCGCCGTAGAAGCCCCAGTCGCTCGCGTCGGGCGATTGCGCTTCGGCTGGCGGCGGAAGGCGCCACGGCAGCAGCGAGTGCGCAAAGAGCGCGAGGCGGGTGACGAGGTGGGCGGGCGCACCCGAGGCATGAGTTGAGGGTCTGCGGCCGCGGCGGCGGGCATTATCCGTCATCGCGTGCGGAATGGCCGCGATCGCGCGCGCCGTAGCAGACATGGCTCACAGTTCGAAAGCGCCGATGCGCGCGGCCGATGCTGCTATTCTTGCGGCCGTGAAAAAACGGGCGGGGCACCCCGGCGAGGGGTCTCCTCAATTCTTCTCGCGGCTGTTTTCCAAGCCTCGGCGCTACTCGGCGCGGCCGTGACGGCCGCGCAGGAACAGCGCCAGCCGCAGCCCGTGCCGCCCGCTCCCGCGCAGTCGCCCGGCCCCGCGCCGGAAGATCGCGCAGGCGCAGCCGCGCCCCAGGCGCCGGAGCAACCAACGGGTGCGGCAGACCGCCGGCGCCGCCGAATTCATCGGGCTCAACCCCTCGATCCGCGCGGCCGCGCATCGGCCTCGTGCTCTCCGGCGGCGGCGCGCGCGGCGCCGCGCACATCGGCGTGCTGAAGGTGCTCGACGAGATGCGCATGCCGATCGATGCGATTGCCGGCACCAGCATGGGCGCCGTCGTCGGCGGGCTCGTACGCCACGCGGCTTTTCCGCTCAGGACATCGAGCGCATCGTGAGCACGCTCGACTGGCAGGACGCCTTCCGCGACCGCCCGCCGCGCGCGGAGCTGACGTTCCGTCGCAAGCAGGAGGACCAGAACTTCCTCGTGAAGTTTCCGCTCGGCCTGCGCGGCGGCAACTTCCTGCTGCCCAAAGGGCTGATCCAGGGCCAGAAGCTCAACCAGACGCTGCGCACGCTGACGTTGCCGGTGGCGCGCATCACGGACTTCGACAAGCTGCCCACGCCATTTCGTGCGGTGGCCACGGATCTGGAGACCGGTGAAGCGGTAGTGATGCGCTCCGGCGACCTCACGAGCGCCTTGCGCGCCAGCGTTTCCGCGCCCGGGCGTGTTCTCACCGGTGGAGCGCGAAGGCCGGCTGCTCGTGGACGGCGGATTGTCCGAGAACCTGCCCATCGACATGGCGCGCCGATGGGCGTGGACGTGCTCATCGTCGTGGACGTGGGCTTCCCGCTGCTCGATCGCACCCGAGCTCACGAGCGCGCCGGTGATCTCGAACCAGATGCTCGCCATACTCATGCGGCGGGATGCAGTCCGGCAGCGCGCCACGCTCACGGGGCGCGACGTCATCATCGACCCGGCTCTGGCAGATGCCTCCTCGTTCGACTTCGGCATCGTTCAACGCGCGGTGGCCAGGGGCGAGGAGGCGGCGCAGGCGGCCGCGCCGCAATTGAGCGCGCTCTCGGTGAGCCCCGAGGACGTATTCCGTCTCCACCGTGCGGCGCGAAGACGTCGCGGCACCACGCCGCAAGTGGATTTCGTGCGCGTGGAGCCCGGCTCCGAGCGCTACACCGAAGCGCTCACGAAACTCTTCGATGACGTGGTCGGCAAGCCCGTGGACCCCGCAGCGCTCGGCAAGCGGGTGACGGGCTACTACGGCAAGGGCGACCTCGAAGCGCTCGACTACGCGCTGGTCGAAAGACGAGCGGGATCGCTACGGTCTTGCGCTCACCGCACGCCGCAATTCGTGGGGGCCGAACTACGTGCGCTTCGGTCTCAACCTGCAGGACGATTTCGAAGGCAACTCCACATACAACGCGGCCGCGCGCTTCGTGCTCAGCGAGATCACGCAGCCGGGCGGGGAGTGGGTGTGGGATCTGCAGGTGGGCGAGAACTCGCGCTTCGCAACCGAGGTGTATCTGCCGTTCTCGCAATCGGGCCCGTATTTCCTGCTGCCGCACGTTCAGATTGAAGCGCGCAACGTTTCGGTGCTGAATGAAGGCCAGGAGAACGTTGCCGAGTATCGCGTGCGCAGCTTCTCCTACGGCCTCGATCTCGGGCGTGAGTTCGGCAACTGGGGCGAGATTCGCGGCGGCTTTCTCAGCGACCGCGGCAAGTCGCACGTGCGCGTGGGCGACCCCACGCTGCCCACCGGCGACTTCGACTCACGCGGCTATTTCGCGCGCCTGTCGTACGACAGGATCGACGACATCAATTTCCCGCGTCACGGCCAGCTTGCCACGCTGCAGTGGACCGGCCAGCGCGCCGGTCTCGGCTCGGATCAAACGGCGGATCGCGTCGAGCTCAACTGGATTGCCGCACGCACATTCGGGCGGCAGACGGCGATGCTGTGGACGTCTCTCGGCACGGCGCTGAACGATCCCACCGCAGACCTGCGCACGCTGTTCCCGCTGGGAGGGTTCCTGAACCTCTCCGGCATCAAGACCGACTCGATCAGCGGCCGGCACTTCGGCATTGCGCGGCTGCTGCTGTATCGGCAGATCGGCCGCGGCGGCCCGGGGTTTCTCGATGTGCCCGCGTACCTGGGCGTGTCGCTGGAAGCCGGCAACGTGTGGCAACGGCGCGGCGACGCAAGCTTCGGCGGCACGCGCAAGGATGCGAGCGTATTCCTCGGGCTGGATACGCCGATCGGCCCGGTTTATCTGGGCACGGGGTTCGAAGAGGGCGGGAGCGAGGCGTTCTACCTGTTTCTCGGCAGGACGTTCTAGGCCGGCCGCTCCGGCCGGCGCGAGCACTGTATTGGCGTACAGTGCGGGGCTTTGTCAGAGCCCCCGGCTCTCGGAGAGCTTCTCCACCTTCTGAAACTCGAGCGAGGGTTTGTCCCCCGCGCGGGAATACTGGTGGCGGCGAGCCATCTCGGCTAGCGCGGCATCCCGCTCTTCCGGCGCGGCGTACCAGTGCAGCCGGTGCCATTCCTCACCGAGGAGCTTGCGGAAGGGGTCGCCCACCGGAAGGCTCACGCGAATGCCATAGGGGCGCAGCTGCTCGATCGGCGGCCGGCGAAGGTTGTGCGGTTGGCTGATTCCCATGCGCGCGAAGCTTAGGGACCACGCACAGGCGGGGCAAGAGAGGTCCGCACGTCTGGCCAAACGTGGCCGGGCAGAGGCGCAACTCCGCGACGCCGCCCGGCGTGCCGCTACGGTGCCCTGATCGACGAGCGGCTGCGCGCGCCCATCAATCGCTTGTTCTGCTCGATGATGCGCAGGCTTTCGAGCAGCGTGCGCGAGTTCGGCGCGATGTCGAGGCCCGCGCGGATGTCGTTCACCGCCAGGTCGTAGCGCCCCGTGCCGGCGTAGACGGCCGCGCGATTGTTGAACGCGCGCCAGTTGTACTTGTTGAGCTCGACCGCGCTGTTGCAATGGGGAAGCGCCTCGTTCCACTGCTTGAGCATGGCGTAGCCGGCGCAGAGGTTCGAATGGCCGGCGGCCTTGTCTTGCGCGCCGGCGGGTTGCCGAAGCCCATCGAGCGTGAGGCGAATGCCTTCTTCTATGCGGCCGGCATCGAGCGCCGTGGCGCCTTCGGCGAGTTGCGCGTTGGTGGGGCCCATGACGGTGGCGCTCTGCGCAGGCTCAACCGCACGCACGGCGCCCTGCGCCGCGAACACCGCGACGACCCCAGCAGCCACGCGCGCCAGGCGACGCATTGAGCTTGCCCTCTTCCATGATGATGCCATCGACACAGCTCTTATATCGGGGGCGGCGGGTGGTGCCAAGGCCCGGCGCGGCGCATTCCCGACCCGTTCGCCGCCTCGCGCCTCCCGCGCTGCCGCCGCTGCCTGTGGCGGGGCCGGGCGGCGCTTGAGTTGGCGCGGCTCGATCCCCAGACTTTGGGCCCTCTCCCCTGCAGCGTGCGCCCGAAGGAGCACCGCCATGGCCCTGTTCCGCAAGAAGGCCGAAATGCCCACCGCCGACCAGGCGCTGCCCGGCCGATCCGCCCCGCTGAAGGTGCCGGAGACGCACTATGTGAACGGGCATCGCATCGTGGCGCCGTTTCCGGCGGGGCTGGAGGAAGCCACGTTTGGGCTGGGGTGCTTCTGGGGGGCGGAGAAGAAGTTCTGGCAGTTGGCGGGTGTCTACTCCACTGCCGTCGGTTACGCCGGTGGCTACACGAAGAACCCCACGTATGAAGAGGTGTGCTCCGGGCACACCGGGCATACGGAAGTGGTGAAGGTTATCCATGACCCAAAGAAGGTGTCGTATGAAGACCTGCTGCGGGTGTTCTGGGAGGCGCACGACCCGACGCAGGGGATGCGGCAGGGGAATGATGTCGGCACGCAGTATCGGTCGGCGATTTACTTTGCGAATGAGGAGCAGCGCGAGGCTGCTGAGCATTCGAAGAGTGTCTATCAGAAGAGGTTGAATGTGGCCGGGCGGGCCGGGATCACGACGGAGGTGGTCGCGGCGCCGGAGTTCTTCTATGCCGAGGATTATCACCAGCAATACTTAGCGAAGAATCCCGGCGGATACTGCGGGCTGGGAGGATGCGGCGTCTCGTATGAATCAAGGGTGTAGCGAACCCTAATTTTTCACCGCATAATTTCCGGCGTGCGGACGGTAGAGGAAGTCTACCGTTTCTCTACCGGGGAGGTCGGCGTCGGAGACATTGTCGAAGAGCACACGTTTCCAATGCTTAAAAGCAGCGCAGAACCGCTCCGCGGGAGGGTCGC
Organism: uncultured Gammaproteobacteria bacterium; assembly: GCA_963837755.1. GTDB lineage: Bacteria > Pseudomonadota > Gammaproteobacteria > Steroidobacterales > Steroidobacteraceae > JADGHX01. The sequence goes on from CAWIOP010000001.1 coordinate 2,025,090, forward strand.
GCTCAAAAGGGTGGCGATTCATCCGTTTGCGGAGAAGGCATACACTCGTCGCCAGCGGAGCGGCCAAAACAAGAATGAATCTGATTGATCCACACGGCGTGACATCGGCGACCGCTGAATGTCCTACTTCATTGCGGTGGCGTGTCGACCGCTTCAGTTCTATGTGGTGGTCACCAACGCAGATGCACGCTTCGGAGAGGGCCTTGCCCACGTGTTCTGCTGTTCGCAGTAGTGGACTACGCAGCCCATGCCACTGAAGGAGCTGATTAGCCGGAGAGTGGCGGAGGCCGGCGGTAGGCTTCGAGTCAGAAGCGCGCTTAACCCTGTGCTGTGGTTGTGTCTTTTCGTCACGCTTCCCTGTTTGTATGCCGCCTCGCGATATGAATCGACTCCTCCATTGTGGCTCGTCGTTCTGATGTTTACGCCAGTAGCCCTCGTGACCGTTGGGTTTCTGTTCTTACTCCTCTTCGACCGCGACAAGCTCCAATCAGAGGAGTACCAGATCCGAAAGCGGTCGTTGGAATTGATTCAACAAAAAGGTGACGCCTTCCCCGTCGCGCCAACATCGATTGAAATTATCGCGAATCCCGAGCGTCCTATGCTGGCGGACAAATCGGAGCGACCCTAGCGATGCGACGCTCGTACCTGTTTGTCTATTCCGGCGACGTCGGCACGCGCGATGAACTCAGGACCTTCATCGACTCCGTACCCGAAATTCTGAATTGGAAAATAGACCTGCCAAGTTCCTTCTACCTAGTATCTGAACTTTCAGCAGATGAGATCGCGCGAAAGATCCGGTCCTTCACTGGCGAGAAAGGCCGCTTCCTTGTTTGCGAAATCGGATCCAACAAGCAGGGGTGGCTGCTGAAAGACTCATGGAAGATGATCAATGAAAAGACCCTGCCGGGGTGAGCAGGCAGCTGCACGTGTGTGTGCGTACGTAATCTGCTGCGGCGACATTCGCGCTGCAGGTTATCAACCGTGCGATATGTTTCGGCAAGCTTTATGGTCTACCGTTGAAACGGCAGCGACGTCTACCGGAAGTCGACCGTCTGCCAGCAGCGCTCATGTAACCGCGTGATCTCCGTGCAGGATTCCTTTAAGCGGGATAGTCTCACCAGCAATACTTAGCGAAGAATCCCGGCGGGTATTGCCCGGATCATTCGTGCGGGGTTTCTTATTCCCCGTAGGGCCCGTAGGGCCCGTAGGGTTACATCACCCTGTTGGCCAGTTGCGCCTTGAGCGGTCTGTGCGGGTCCAGAGATGTAAGGAGCGGCGCCGTGACTACCTCCGTTCGAGTTGGTGACTTTTCGGCTGAGCAAAGAGAGCTCTGGCAAAGGGTCCATGAACTGTGGCACCTGTCCGTGAAACGGAACGACGCCGAGATCAGAGCCGCGCTCCATGGAACAACCCAGCAGCTTCCGCTTCCGCTCTTGCGCGCAATGAATTCGACACGCGTACGGGAGTAAGCTCGCACGCTCCTGTGAACGGAGGACACATCCATGGCACAAGCAATTCCTCAAGGTTACTCTACTGCCACGCCTTACCTCATCGTGAAAGGAGCGGCGGAGGCGATCGACTTCTACAAGCGTGCGTTCGGCGCCACCGAGCAATTTCGCATGGCTGACCCCAGCGGCGGGGTGGCGCACGCCGAGCTCAAGATCGGCAACTCCGTGATCATGCTCGCCGATGAGCATCCGGCCATGGGCTATCGCGGGCCGCGCTCGCTCGGCGGGACCGCGGTGAGCATCATGCTTTACGTGGACGACGTGGATACCGTGTTCGAGCGCGCGGTCAAAGCTGGAGCGAAATCACAGCGACCCGTAGCGAATCAGTTCTATGGCGATCGTTCCGGCACCCTGGAGGATCCGTTCGGTCACGTCTGGATGATCTCGACGCACGTGGAAGACGTCGCGCCGGATGAAATGAAGCGGCGTGCCGAAGCTGCGTTCAAGTCGCAGGGCGCGCCCGCCGCCAAGTGAACTGACAGTCGAGCGGACGCGGCGTTGCCATCGAGCCCGCCGGCTCGATGGCGCGTCTGCGCCCGTGCCGCTCTGCGCGCAGCCATGCCCTACTGCCCAGTCGCCAGCCCAGGCCCACACCGCAGGCGACATTCCCTCGTCATAAGACAGGAATATACGAAGGCATTGCGTGGGTTTCCGTCTCTAAAGCGGGGGGATGAGCCATGGCGCGAAAAGTCATACTCGACGCAGACGTCGTTCCCATTCGCAATCCCGAAGGCGGCAGCCGCGCCGCGCCGCTCGCGACGTTGTTCTGGGGCGACGAAGTCGAAGTGCTCGAAGAGCAGCCGGAGCATCTCCTGGTAGGCCTTCCGCGGCGCATCTGGGACGAGACAGCACGGCACTACAAGGATGTCGTGGTCAAAGGGCTCCTGTCCCGCAGCGTGCCGCTGAGGCAGGCGAAGCTGCTGAAAGTGCGCTTCCTCGATGTGGGCCAGGGCGACGCCGCCATGATCGAAACGCCGTCCGGCAAGTTCGTGCTCGTCGATGGCGGCGAAGAGGAGCACCTGCGCCGCTATATCAACGTGGCGTTCGCGCATCTCATGAAGGACGCCCCGCTGGGGCTGGATGCCATGATCGTGACCCATGGCGATGCCGATCATTTTGCCGGCCTCACCGAGCTCGCCAACGCCAGGCGCAATGGCCACGGCGAACCCATGATCTGCGTGGAACGCGTGCTCCACAATGGCCTGGTCAAGGGGCCCAGCAGCCTCGCCGAATCGAAGCTGTTCGGGGCGACGAAGACGCACGACAACCAGCTCTACATCACCTCGCTACACGACGATATCCGCGCGCTCCCTCCTGCGGATCTCAATCGCCCATTCCAGGCCTGGCAGAAAGCATTGCAGAGGCTCGAGTCGGCCAACGGAGGCTCCCCGCTCGTCAAGCGCACGTCTTACGGTGACACGGAGTCGTTGTCCTTTCTGCAGGCGGACGGCATCACGGCACAGGTGCTCGGCCCCATTACCGAGAGCGTGAGTAACAAGGACGCTTTGCGCTTCCTGCACGAGCCGGGCTCGAGCTCGATTTCGGCATCGCATACGATCAACGGCCATTCGGTGGTGCTGCGGCTCTCATATGGCAACGTGCGTTTTCTGTTCGGGGCAGACCTGAACGAGGAATCGGAAGATTCGCTCGTCTCGCGCGCGCGGGCCGACGGCGTGTCTCTGTCGAGCGAGATCCTGAAGGTGCCGCATCACGGCTCCGCGGACTTCAGCCCCGCGATACTCGAAGCTGTTCGGCCGGTCGTCAGCGTTGTTTCAAGTGGCGATGAGAGCAGCGCGAAGGAATACATCCATCCGCGCGCCGGCCTCGTGGGGGCCCTGGGAAAGTACTCGCGTGCGAGCGTGGAGCGGCCGCTCATCTACGTGACGGAGATGGTCGCGTTCTTCGAGCGGGTGAAGAGTGACGAGATACACAACGCCTATCGCAAGAAATCGTTCGGCATCGTTCATATCCGGACGGATGGCGAGCGCGTCATGGTTGCCACTCACAGCGGGCGTGATGAACGGAAGGAAAGCTACGCGTTTCGCGTGGGCGCGGATGGGGGCATTACGTTCGAAGACTAGGGTAAGGCCCGAGGCGCGTGATTTATCTCCAAGGGCTGCGGCGCGGTTGTTGATGAGTCACAGTCGAAACGTCTGAAGCCAGAACTGCTTTCCAGAGGGCAGCTCAACGGTGCTGCTCTCATCAGCAGTGAAGCCCACCCGCGCAGCATGCCTGCTTAGCTCAGCGGGCGCGACGAGTTTCATCAGCGGCGCGAGCGCTTGCAGGCTAGTGTACGGTGACGGCGAGACGGCATCTTTATCCGGATGCGGCAACTGTAGAACGGCTGCCAGAACTCCACCCGGGCGACAATTACGCTTCAGTGTGGCCAGAGCCGATGACAGATCGACGTACTCGAAAAGCAAGGCAGCGTAAATGAGGTCGACCGGCTCGAAACGAAGCGTATTGGACTGGACGTCGGCGCAGTGCAGATCGAGGCAAGGCAGGCGATTCGAATAGCGACGGGACGTCTCATCGATGTACTCGCGGTTGATGTCGACCGCGACGACTCGCCCAACCGCTCCGGCAGCGATGCGGTCAAGCCCGTTTCCACCGGCGCAACCGATGACGGCGACGCTCGACGGCAACTCGCGCTTCATCAACCGCTCAAATTGTTCAGCCAGCATCTGTGCCTGGCCGATGGAGGGCAGGGACATATGCCCTTCGTAGTCTTGCAGCGAAATGTCGAGCCAGGGATTGTGCATGCGCTGAGTCTGCTGAAACCCGCCGACGTCCGGTATTCGTCGCGTCCCTGGCGCGTCCGCGCCAATTGACACCGCATCTACTTTACTGGACAGTGCGTCCACTATGCAAGATGGCGCCGTAGCTCCCACAACACCGGACATCAACTCGCGCATCGCCACCCGCGTGCGCGATCTGCGCACCGAGCTTGGCATGACGCTCGACGCGCTGGCTGCAAAGAGCGACGTCAGCCGCTCGATGCTTTCGCTCATCGAACGCGGCGAAAGCAGCCCCACTGCGGTGGTGCTGGAGAAGGTCGCCACGGGCCTTGGCGTGCCGCTGGCGACGTTGTTCGAAGATTCGAGCGCACCGGTGAGCCCGGTGTCGCGGCGAGAAGATCGCACGACGTGGCGCGATCCGCAGTCCGGCTACGTCCGGCGCAATCTCTCGCCGCCCAATTTCCCTTCGCCCATTCAGCTTGTCGAAGTCGTCTTGCCGCCGGGCGCAAAGGTGGCGTACGAGACTGCCGCGCGTGAAGCGAGCATTCACCAGCAGATCTGGGTGCAGCAGGGAAGCATCGAGGTGACGGTCGGCAAGGTCACCCATTGTCTCGCCGAGGATGATTGCCTCGCGATGCTGCTCGATGAGCCAACGACGTTTCGCAATCGCACGCGCAAGCCAGCGCGATATCTCGTGGCCATCGCGACCGAGCGAGCGCGTACAGGGAGAAAGTGACGTGGCGGGCTCGATCCACGTCCGGCGCCTCGAGGCGATTGGCGACCGGGAGATTCAGGGTCTGAGTGACGTGTTGATCGACTGCGTCGAGGGCGGGGCGTCGGTCAGCTTCATGTTTCCCATGACGCACGAGAAAGCGGAAGCGTTCTGGCGCAGCGCTGCTTGCGGCTGCGGAGCGCAGTGCTCGTGGCGTCGGCAAGACGTTACTGGTGCTCGATACGGTCACCGGCGGCGATGCCGAGCGCTTATACGCGCGCCAGGGCTGGCAGCGTTGCGGAGAGATTCCCAATTACGCGCTGTGGCCAGACGGAAGATCCTGCGCCACCACGGTCTTCTTCAAGTTTCTGAGCGCCTGAAAAGGGCTGCCCCACGCCGGCTCAGCGAGCGCTCGCCGGCTGCTCCGCCAGCGTGATCGGCTCGTTGGCGAAATACAGTTCGAAGTGCAATGGCCGTAGCCACCCAGCGGCAGACCGCCGATTCCGGCGTGTGCCGCGTGCACTACGGTGCACCCACGGAGGCCGGCAGCTCGGGCAGCCCCGTATTCGACGGCAGCTCCAGGGAGGTGATCGCCGGAAGCCCGGGCGGCGCTGTTGCGCAGCGCTTGCCTTCTGCTCCGACGCGCTATAATTTACCAATTGGTTAATTAATCGATAGGTTCAATTCAGATGCCCGCCGACCGATTGAGCACCACGTTCGCCGCGCTGGCCGACCCAACGCGGCGCGCGATCCTCGCCCGCCTCGCCGCAGGCGAAGCATCGGTCGGTGAGCTGTCCGCGCCCTTCGACATGAGCGCGCCCGCGATTTCCAAGCACCTCAAGGTCCTGGAGCGCGCCGGCCTGATATCGCGCAGTCGCGAGGCCCAGTGGCGCCCGTGCCGCCTGCAGGCCGCGCCGCTAGAAGATGTCGCGAGTTGGGTGGCGGATTACCGCAGCCACTGGGAACAGCGTCTCGATCGCCTCGATAACTATCTGGTGAAACTGCAAGCGAAGGAGAAGAAGCGTGTCCGCAATAGAAAATAGCCCCGCGTCGTCGACTCCAGCAGCCACCTCGGACCGGGAGATCGTCATCTCGCGCCTGCTCAACGCGCCGCGTGAGCTCGTATCCATGTGGCGCGTCGTTGGCTTGTTTCGCGCAGGTCCATGGCTGCGCCTCGCATGGAACGGGTACCCTGTGCGGTAACGGCGTTTCACAAACTGGGTGTCCAGTCGTCGGTACGGGGGCGGCCCCGGGAGGAGCCAGATGTCCACAGAACCATTCACCGGCGCGGAAGAGGCGAAGAGACGCAAGGTCACCACCGCACGCCTGTCGGAAATGAAGGCGCGTGGCGAGAAGATCGCCATGCTCACGGCGTACGATTTTCCTTTCGCGCGCATTCTCGACGCAGCCGGAATCGACGTTCTGCTGGTGGGCGACAGCGCCTCGAACGTGGTGCATGGCTACGAGACCACCGTTCCCATCACCCTCGACCAGATGATCGATCACGCCAGCGCCGTCGTGCGCGGCGTGCAACGAGCGCTGGTCGTGGTGGACATGCCCTTTGGGTCCTATCAGGGCAACAGCAGGCTGGCGCTGCAGAGCGCGGTGCGCATCATGAAAGAGTCCGGCGCGCACTGCGTGAAGATGGAGGGCGGCGAGTTCATCGTCGAAAGCATCAAACGCATTCTCTCGGCCGGCATTCCCGTGATGGGCCACCTCGGCCTCACGCCGCAATCGATATACAAGTTCGGCACCTACGTGGTGCGTGCGACGAAAGACGAAGAGGCCGAACAACTGGTGCGCGATGCGCTGCTTCTGCAGCAGAGCGGGTGCTTCGCCATCGTTCTGGAAAAGATCCCGGCGCAGCTTGCCGAGCGTGTCGCCCGCCTGCTGACGATTCCCGTCATCGGCATTGGCGCCGGGCCTGGCGTGGATGGCCAGGTGCTCGTGACGCACGACATGCTGGGCATCAACCAGGAGTTCTCGCCGCGCTTCCTCCGCAGATACGCGCAGCTTCACGGTGTCATGACCGAGGCGTTCGAAAAGTACATTGCCGACGTCAAGTCGGCCGCGTTCCCGTCGGAGGATGAGAGCTACTGATGTGTGGCTCGCTGGCCCCCCTCGTTTGGTCATATGAACTGTCGCCGATTCGCGAATGGCCCAGCGGGCGACCGGGACCAAGGTCTATTCCCGTGAGTTTTTGCGAATGACATCACGTGCTTGCGGGGGTGCGACCCGTAGTCTGCGCCAACACTTACTGCGCAGCGCTCGCATATGGACCGGAGTGACTTTTCCTTCCTGATCGCTCGCCTCGAGCGCCAGGCCGCCAGCAACCCCGGCGCTTATGCGCTCAAGGTCGCAGCTCTTGCGGCGCTCGGCTATCTGACCCTCATCGTTATCGGAGCGGCGATCGTTGCGTGTGTGTGGCTGGCCTGGCATCAGCTGGCAGAGGGCGGTGCGTTCTCCATCAAGCTGGGTATCGTGGGCGTGTTCGGCCTCGTGACATTGTTCGCGCTCGTTCGCGCGCTATGGGTCAACCTGGGCGAGCCGGAGAGCCTGCGCATCACGCGTGAGCAGGCGCCCAGGCTATTCGAGACGCTCGACGGGCTGCGGCAGAGAATGGGCGGCATACGGCTGCACACTGTCTCCGTCAGCAACGAGTTCAATGCCTGCATCATGCAGGTGCCGCGCTGGGGAGTTTTCGGAAACTATCGCAATCATCTGGAGATCGGCCTGCCGCTCGCTGCCGCAATGAGCGTGGAGGAGCTGAGAGCCGTGCTCGCGCACGAGATGGGGCATTTGTCCGGCTCACACGGAAAGTTCAGCGCCTGGATCTACCGGCAGCGGGCCACGTGGCAGGCGCTCGCGACGAAGTTCGAAGAGCCGTCGAACTTGTTCGAGCAGCTGCTCTGTGCGTTCTACGTGTGGTACGCGCCATATTTCCATGCATACACGTTCGTGCTCGCCCGCAGCCAGGAATACGAAGCAGATCGCGCGGCCGCTGAGGCCACCAGCCCCGCGGCGGTGGGCGCGTCGCTGATGAAATCCGAGTTGATCGGACGCTTTCTCGGCGAAGTGTTCTGGAAGCGTCTGTACGACCAGGTGGCGAAGGCGCCAGAGCCGCCCTACATGCCGTACGCGACCCTGCCGCGCGCGATCAGGATTGCGGAGAAGGAATGGGCGCGAAAGGACTGGCTGCAGGAAGGCCTGCGCGATGTCTCGGATGATGCGGACACGCACCCGAGCCTCTCGGAGCGCCTTGGCGCGCTGGCGGTTGAGCCGGCTGTGCCGACTCCACCGCCCCGAGCATTCGGCCTTGCGGCTGTTCGAGCCGGTAATGCAGGGGCTGGTGAAACACTTCGACGAACGATGGCGCAGCCAGAACGCGCCCGAGTGGCGCACCCGGCACGCCGCGCTTCAGGGAGCGCTGGCGCGCCAGGCTTCCTAGCGCCGCTCGTGGCGCGGTTCATGTCGTGATCTGGTCCCACAAGTCCTGCGGGCTTGGCATGCTGTCGATCAGCGCTTGTGCTCCCGGAAACTGGGTGTAGGCGAACCAGAAGAACAGAATCGCAAACACCATCCACAGCGCGCCATGCAATGCAGCCCATGGGCCGAGGCGATCCTGGCCCCAGTAATGGCGCCAGCCGTGGCGTGCCACTCGAAATGGCGCCGAAACAGTTCCGTAGATTCCGAATAACGCCACCACCCACACCCAGAACGGCACGCCTTCCGGCAGCGGAATGCCAAAGATCGTGTGGGTGCTGAATAGCGAGATCAGCGCGAAGATCCACATGACGAAGAGGGCCGCGCTGGCGATGGCGAGAAAGGGCATCGAAACGCCCCACGTGGCGCGCTCGGCGTAGCCCATCGGTTGCGGGTCCGGAGGCGCTCCGGGCGCAAAGCCATGCCGATGCATGTAGCGCTCGTGGCGGCGCCGGGCGCGCGCTTCGCGGCGTTGCTGACGCGCTTCATGGCGGATGCGGAAGAGCGCATGGTTGCGCTTCGCCTGCGCAATGAGCTCCTGAACGGTGAACGGTATGCCGAACGCCGCCGCGCGATCTTCGCCGGTGTTTGCATAAGGCACGATGAACATCATGGCCAGATAGACGAGCACCCACGCCCCGGCCGTAATGATCGCGAGCCCGACGAACGCGATGCGCACGATCGTGACGTCGACGTTGAAGTAAGCCGCGAGCCCGGTGCAGACGCCGGAGATCATGGCGCCTTCGCGAATCTGATACAGCCGCTTGGGCGCACCGGCGTCCTGGCTCGCGGCGCCGGCCTTCTGCGCTTCGCCGCCGTTGCCTGCGGGTGCGTCCGCGTTCTCCACCGGGCCCATCTGCGAGAGAATGGTTCCAATCTCTGCGCTGGTGACCACCGTCTTGCCCGGGTTGAGGTATCGCACGCATTTCTCGGCGATGGCCTGCTCGATGTCCGACAGGATCTCCGCGCGATCCGGGTTGTCCTGCAGCCGTGCCCGCGCGCGATCCAGATACACCCGCAACGCTTCGTAGCCGGGCTCTTCGAGCGAATACGCGTTGCCGTTGAGATTGACCGTGATGACCTTCTGCATGGTTATTTCCCGAAGTCCGCGAGAGTGCGGTTGAGGTCTTTCCAGTAGTCGTTGAGCGCCGCCAGCTGCGCGCGCCCCTTGGCGGTGAGCTTGTAGTACTTGCGCGGCGGGCCGGCTTCCGATTCCTTCCAGTCGTAGTCAACGAGCTCTTCGCGCCGGAGCTTGCTCAGCAGGGGATACAGCGTGCCTTCCTGCGTGGCGAAGTCGGTGTCGCTCAGGCGCTTCAGCATGTCTGCGACATAGACCTTGTCGCCCGAGACGATCTTCAGGATGACGAATTCGAGGAGACCTTTGCGGATCGCCGCGAGCTTTTCAGGTGTATCCATTTATCAGAGAAGCTACCTTGGTGAGACAAGGTACTGGTCTTGGAAAAGGAAATCAAGCGCGAGCTGCCCGCCCGTTGGCCACGGCTCGGCGGTTCGGCATTCGACTGCGGAAAAACCGGAGCAACCGCCGGCTACCTCATGTCACGATAGCCGGGCCCGGCATTGGGCGGGCGGTTTTGCCAATGGGTGCAAAGTGAAGCAACTGGCCATTCTCGTTCCGATGGTTCTGGCGCTCAGCCCTGCGTTTGGCGCCGAGCCGGTTGCATCCAAGGCAGAGTGCGACGCCGTGCTCTCGGCCGAGGTCAAGCGCCTGGAAGATGGTTTCTCGCGCACGCGCGTGGCCTGGGAGCAGTCGGTGGAGCGGCGGTTCCTCGATCACGCGGAGCTGACCAACGCGCAGATGGAAAATGCCCGCGCCACGTTCAACGACCTCCTCATGAAACTCTCGAGCGAGCACGTGAAGGCCGTGGCATTGCCCGGCATCTACCGCATGATGCTTACCGTCCCGCGTTACGACGTGGGCGTGTGTTCGAAGCCCGTGGAGATGCGCTCGATCGGCGACCAGGCCATCGCGGGCTTCCTGCTGAAGCTCACGGAGCTGCTGCCACTGGTCGAGAAGACCGTGGACGCCGCGAAGAGCGACACCTGAGCCGGCAGTCCGCCTGATGTATACGCCCGAGCAGCTGGAAGACTGGCGCCGACGTGCGCTGCGCATTGAGGAAGAGGTCGGCAAGGCAATTGTCGGCCAGAGCGGCACCGTGCGGCTCATCAACGTGGCGTTGTTCGCGCGCGGGCATGTGCTGCTCGAAGGCGACGTCGGCGTGGGCAAGACCACCATTCTTCGCGCCTTCGCGCGCGCGGTGGGCGGCGACTTCGAGCGAGTCGAAGGCACGGTCGACCTCATGCCGGGCGATCTCATCTATCACACCTATGTGGACGCGGATGGCAAGCCGCGCATCGAGCCCGGGCCGCTGCTGCGCCATGGGGAACGGCTCGTCACCTTCTTCTTCAACGAGATCAATCGCGCGCGGCCGCAGGTGCAATCGCTTCTGTTGCGCGCCATGGCGGAGCGCACGGTCTCGGCGTTCAACCAGCAGTATCGCTTCCCGTGCATGACGGTGTTCGCGGACCGCAACCGCGTCGAGAAAGAAGAGACCTTCGAGCTCGCTTCCGCCGCGCGTGACCGGTTCATGTTCGAGTTGCGCATGCCGACGCCCACGGAGCCGGAGATTCGCCGCGCGCTGGTGTTCGACCCTGGTTTCCACGACGTTGATGCGCTGCTGGAGCGCGTAACGCCCGGCGTGCTGCCGTGGCAAGAGCTCAACGACATCGGCGCGGCTATTCAGAAGAGCGTGCGCGCGAGCGAGACGCTTGAGCGTTACGTGATGGATCTGTGGGACGCCTCGGTGTCGCCGCAACGCTTCGGCATACGCATCGAGGGCGTGGACATGGAGAAGCTCGTGCTCGCCGGCGCAAGCCCGCGCGGCATGATGTCGCTCACTCGTGCGGCGCGCGTGGTTGCGTGGCTGGCGGGCCGCACGCATCTCATCCCAGACGATATATATAGCGTGGTGCCCGCGGCGCTGGGCCACCGTGTGTTCTTCACACCTATATACGAATTGCGCCGGGCCGAGATCGCGGATGCGCTGGTGGCGAAGATTCTCGAGAAGGTTCCCACGCCGCGCTAACCGATCATGATCACGCCCGGGGAATTTCACTACCGGATTCCGCGACGCCTCGGGGCGTGGCGGCCCGGCTCGCACCCGGCCACGAGCCTCGGCGCGGGCCAGGAGTTCGTGTCGCACATGAGCCTGTATCACCGGCCCGATCCGCGGCGGCTCGACCTGCGCGCGAGCCTTCGCGACATTCGCGGGGACTGGCTCATTCGCGTGAACCGGCAACGCGCGGCCGTGGCGGTGCACGTCATCGTCGACGTGTCGGCGTCCATGGCCTTCGGCTCCCGCCGGCCGAAGCTGCACGTGGTGGCGGATTTCGTCGAGGCGCTCGGCCGCAGCGCCTTTCGCGTTGGGGACGCGCTCGGCATGGCGGCGTTCGATGAGGTCGAACGCATGGATTATTCGTGCCCGCTCTATTGAGTCGCGGCACAGGCAGCCTGATGTCGTCGCTGCTGAAGTCATGTGTGGCCGATGCGCGCGGCGCGGCGGGCCTGGAGGCGGCGGCGCATCGATTTGCGGGGCGGCCCGGCCTCGTCTTCCTGGTCTCCGATTTCCACTGGCCCCTGGAGAGGCTGGAGCACGCGCTCGATCTGCTGTCCCGTGCCTATGTCGTGCCGATGGTTGTTTGGGATGGCGCCGAGGTTCAGCCACCGAGCCATTCGGGCCTCATGACCCTGCGGGACGTGGAGTCCAGCTCGCAACGAACGCTGTGGATGCGCCCGAAGTTGCGCGCGCGCTGGAGCGAGGCCGTCGAGCGGCGGCGCGAGCAGCTGCAGGAAGTGTTCGCGCGCCGGGGCATGCGGCCGTTTCACGTCACGGGCGAGTTCGATGGCGAGTCGATGTCGCGCTACTTCTTCGAGGCGGCGGCGTGAGGTGCGCGGTTCGCAAATGGCTCGGCGTCGCGGTGCCCACGGTGCTCGCGCTGACCGGCGCAGTGACATCGGCTGAGTCAGAGCCACCGTCGAGCGCGTCGAGCATGCCTGGTCCGCCAGCCGTTGCCAGCGCAGCTTCCGCAGTGCCGGCTAACGCCATCGTCGAACAGCCGCGATCGTTCGGTTACGTGATCGGTGACGTCGTCACTCAGCGTGTGCTGCTTCGCCTGGGTGGCAAGGAGTTCGTGCCGGCGGAGCTCCCGACCACCGGCCGCGCCGGAGTCTGGTTCGAGCGACGCGCCGTGCGCATTGAAACGGATGCGCAGGGCCGCCGTTGGCTGGCGATCGACTACCAGCTCATGAACTCGCCCCAGTCACTGGCCGTCGCCACCTTGCCGGCGTGGAAGTTGGCGTCGAAAGACGCCCAATCCGAATTGCGCGTGGCCGCGTGGCCGATGACTGTTGGGCCGCTGACCCCGGAACGGCTTTTTGCACGCGCAGGTCTCGGCAACTTGCGCCCTGATCGGTCTGCGGCGCTCATCGTGCTGGCACCCATGCAGCGCAGGTTCGCCGCCAGCATCGCTTTACTCATCGCGACAATTGGCGCGTGGCTCGCATGGTGGGCGTGGCGCAACTGGCGTGCGTCGTCAGCGCAGCCGTTCGCAGCCGCGCTGCGCGAAATGCGTCACGTCGACGACACCACGGCCGCGGCATGGCACGCACTCCATCGCGCGTTCGACGCTACCGCGGGCCGCGCCGTGCGTGCCGAGACGTTGCCCGCGCTGTTCGATCGCGCGCCGCAGTTGCAGCCGATGCGCACGGCCATCGAACAGTTCTTCAGTCAGTCGGCCGCGCGATTCTTCGCCGGCCAGGAGCCCCGGAGCCCCGTCTCCGTGCACGCACTGTGTCGCGAGCTGCGCCGAATCGAGAAACGGCACGAGTCATGAACGGCAGCTTCGACGTTACGAGCGGCAGTTTCGATTTCACGCATCCGTGGTTGCTGCTCCTGCTGCCGCTGGCTGCGCTTCCGCTATTGCGCAGGCAACGCGACTCACTTGGCTTCTCTCATGTTGCGTGGCTGCCTGCCGACCGGCTGGGCCAACTCGCCGGCTGGCTGTGGCGCGCGTTCGCCGTGCTCGCGCTGGCGAGCGCCATCGTTGCACTTGCCGGCCCCGGCCGCGTGGGAGTGCAGGCGGCTCGCACGGGCCAGGGCGCCGAGATCCTGGTGCTCATGGATCGCAGCCGGAGCATGGACGACAAGATGATGCCCAGCGACTGGCGCAGCATCGACCCGCTCAGCCGGCTTGCGCACCTGAGCCGCGGCCCGCAGAAGTCCGCGGTCGCGCGCGAGCTGCTGTCGAAGTTCGTGACGCAGCGGCCGGAAGACCGCTTCTCGCTCCTGTTCTTCAGCACACGGCCGCTCAACGTGGTGCCGTTCACGCCGCATGATGATGTGGTTCAGGCGGGCATCGCGGCCGGTGCCGCGGGGCGCGGCCTTTCCAACACCGACGTGGGCCGCGCGTTGCTCGCGGGCATAGACCAGTTCGAGCCGCGCGAGTATTCGGGCAGCCGCATCATCCTGCTGGTCTCCGATGGCGGCACGTTCTTGACCGACACCGTCCAGCGCCGCATCCGCTCCGGCCTGCAGCGCAATCGCATCTCGCTCTACTGGATTCACCTGAAGTCGTACAACAGCCCGGCGCTCGATTCGCAGGAGCCCGGCAGCGACCACGCGCCCGAAGTGGTGTTGCACCGATACTTCCGCACGCTGCGCACGCCTTATCAGTTGTACGAGGCCGAAGTGAAAGAAGACCTCGCGAAGGCGGTGGCGGATGTGGGGCGGCAACAGAATTTTCCGCTCGATTACGTGGAGCAGTTGCCGCGCGCGGACTACAGCCGTGGTTTCGTCATCGTTGCGGCGCTGGCGTGCATCATGCTGCTGGCCGGCCGCATGCTGTCGTTGAGAAGCTGGTCGTGAGACGAAGAACGGTGCATCTCGCATTCGGGGCGGCGACGCTGGCCTTCGCGTTGCTTACGGCTTATGAGGGCGTGCGCCTGCGCGAGGCGCAGCGTGTGAATGCCGCAATCGCAGGCACGAGCCAGGTCGACGCGGCAAGTGACCTGCCCGAAGCCCGTTTCGTTCGAGCGATGGCTGCGGCGAAGAGCGGCGACTACGAACGCGCGCTAAAGGCCTACAAGGTGCTCAGCCGCGACGCGCCCGCGGGCATCGCCACGGCCGCGCTCTACAACGCCGGTAATCTGCAGCTGCGCGAAGCGCTGAAGGAAGGGCCGAATACCGCCATTCGCGCCTTGCCGCTGATCGAGCTTTCGAAGCAGAGCTATCGCGCCGTTCTGCGGCGTGACCCGCAGAGCTGGGATGCGCGCTACAACCTCGAGCGTGCCTTGTGGCTTGCGCCGGAAGTGGAAGAGGCTTCCGTCGATCGCATCCGGCGCGATGCCGAGAGCCGTGTGATGAGCACGCTTCAGAGCACCAGGGCCGATCTGCCGTGAAGCGCGCCGTGTGGTTGCGGGAACGCCTCGGCAAAGGCTCCATCACATTGCTGGTCGCGCTCGGCCTCCTGGTTGCGGCGCTGTTCATGCCGCGCTGGCCGCTGCCTCGTGACACTTACCACTACGTCGTCATCTTCGACATCACGCAGAGCATGGACGTAGAGGACTACGAGATCGCCGGCACTCCGGTGAGCCGTCTCAACTACGCACGCGATGCCGTTCGGCGTGTATTGCGCGAACTGCCGTGTGGCACACGTGTGGGTTGGGGTGCGTTTGCCGAATATCGCTCATTGCTGCTGCTGTCGCCGGTGGAAGTGTGCGAGAACTACAACGACCTGCTGGTCTCACTGGAGAACATCGACGGGCGCATGCGCTGGGCCAATGCCAGTGAAGTGGGCAAGGGCGTCTACTGGTCCGTGCGCACGGCGCTGGAGGCCGAAGACAGGCCGGACGTCATCTTCATCAGCGACGGTCACGAAGCGCCGCCGCTCGACCCTTCGGCCGCCATCACGATGCCCGACGACGTGCAGCCGGGCCAGATTCGCGGGTGGATCGTTGGCGCCGGCGGGGACACGCCGCAGCCGATTCCGCGCACGGAGGAAGACGACCGTCGCGTGGGCTACTGGGGCGCGAACGATGTCATCCAGCTCGTGTCTCCCGACGGCACGCGCATCGTCGGAGCGGAGCAGCTCTCGGCGTTGCGCGAGACCCATCTGAAGGCCATCGCGGAGCGCGTTGGGTTCGGCTACGCACGGCTCACCACCCCGGAGTCGCTCGGCGCGGCCATGCGTGACGCTCGCTTCGTTCGCCGCGAAAAGGCACCCGTGGATTTCTACTGGCTGCCCGTTTCGGCGGCCGTGTTGTTGCTCGTCTCACGATTCCTCCCGGATTCATGGCGCTGGCGCGCGTGGGTGCCTCGACGGCCTCGATAACTGTGTGTTAGCGTCCGGGCATGGTTCGCTTCGAGCACCACACGCCTTCCCTCGCAACCTGCGCGTCCGCGCGGGTTCTCTCGCTTTCGCTCCTCCTTCTGCGCCCCCAGGCGCAATAAACACACGCGCTACCAGTCGGCGCCAACAAGACTGGAACCCCAACCGCCCCTGGCCTTCCGCAGGGGAAGTTTCGTCTGTTGCCCGCGAAAAATGAGCGATTCCGTCATGTTGAAAGATCCGTCGAAGCGATACCGTCCGTTCGCCCCCATCGCCCTGCCCAACCGCCAGTGGCCTTCGCGCCAGCTCACCGCCGCGCCTGTCTGGTGCAGCACCGACCTGCGCGATGGCAACCAGGCGCTGTTCGAGCCGATGAGCCGCGAGACCAAGAAGCGCCTGTTCCAGGTGCTCGTCGACGTGGGGCTCAAGGAAATCGAAGTGGGCTTCCCCGCCGCGTCCGACACGGATTTCCGCACGGTGCGCGACGCTCATCGAAGAGAAGCTCGTGCCGGAAGACGTCACGCTCATGGTCATGACGCAGGCGCGCGAGGAGCTCATCGAGCGCACCATCGAGAGCCTGCGCGGCGCGCGTCGAGCCATCGTGCACGTCTACAACGCCACCGCGCCCGTATGGCGCCGCGTGGTGTTCGGAATGAGCGACGAAAGAGGTCATGCAACTCGTCGACCGGAACGTACGGCTCATCAAGCGGCTCACGGACCGCACCCCGAAACGCGAGTGGGTGCTCGAGTATTCACCCGAGGCGTTCAGCATGACCGAGCTGGAAGTGGCGCTCGAAGCCTGCCACACGGCGATGGCGCGCGTGGGAGGCGGGCCCTGCGCGGCCGGTCATCATCAACCTGCCCACTACGGTAGAGAACGCTACGCCAAACATGTTTGCGGACCAGATCGAATGGATGCACACGCGGCTCAGCTCGCGTGAGCACGTGGCATTGTCTGTGCACACGCACAACGACCGCGGCACCGGCGTCGCGGCTGCGGAGCTGGCGCATGTTGGCGGGCGCGCAGCGTGTCGAAGGTTGTCTCTTCGGCAACGGCGAGCGTTCGGGCAACGTAGACCTCGTCACGCTGGCGCTCAACTTCTACTCGCAGGGCATCCACCCGGGGCTGGATTTCTCCGACATCAACTCGGTCGGCGCGCGCGGTGGAAGAGGCCACGCGGCTGCCCATTCATCCGCGCCACCCTTACATCGGCGACCTCGTGTTCACGGCGTTCTCCGGCTCGCACCAGGATGCCATCAAGAAGGGCCTGGCCGCTGCAGAAGCCGGATGCGCTGTGGGAAGTGCCTTATCTGCCCATCGACCCTGCGGATCTCGGCCGCACGTACGACAGCGTCATCCGCATCAACAGCCAGTCTGGCAAGGGCGGCATCGCATACCTGCTCGAGCGCGACTATGGCGTGGTGATGCCGCGGCGCATGCAGGTGGAATTCAGCGCGCTCGTTCAGGGCGAAGCGGACTCATCGGCGACGGAGATGACGTCGCAGCAGCTGTGGTCCCTGTTCGAGCGCACCTACCTCGCTTCGCACGAATCGACATCGTCTATCACGCGCACCAGCTGTTCGAGGAGGGCGACAAGCAGGGCATCGAGCTCGAGATCACGTTGCTCGGCCAGCGCCGCAAATTGCGCGGCGTGGGGACACGGCCCGATCGCGGCGACGGTGAATGCGCTGGCGTTGCCGATGCGCATCGACAACTACGAGGAGCGCGCGCTGCGGGCATGGCGCGGATGCTTCCGCTCTAGCCATCGTCGAAGCCGCTCGCGATGGAATGCCGGGCAATCGCTACGGCGCCGGCCGGCACGCCAACATCGTCACGGCGTCGGTGCTTGCCGTCCTCAATGCCGCGCAGCGGCTCGGGTTCGGTGCGGCGGACGTGGGCTACGCGGCGGAGGAGCGCTCGCGGGCCTGATGAGGGCCAACGGTGCTAGCATTCGCGCGGGGCAAAGTAGTCCGTTCCGTATCGAAAAGGGAGAACGGCGATGAGACGAAGAACGTTCTGCGCGTCTGCTCTTTCCGCGATGACGGTTGCCGCCGTTCCGTGGCAGCGAGTGCTCGGCGCCGCCGAAGGGGCTTCCGGTGGCGAAGTGCCCGCGCTCGGCTTGGCCGGCAAGCCCATCACACTGAAGTCCGGTGATATCGGTGACCTGCGCGCCGCCATGCGCGGGCAGTTGCTGGTGCCGGGCCAGGAGGGTTACGACGCCGCGCGCCGCGTTTGGAATGGCGCGTTCGATCGCAAGCCGGCGCTCATTGCTCGATGCGCGGGCGCGGCGGATATCACGCAGGCGGTAAGTTTCGCTCGCACGCACGAC
The DNA here is from genome assembly GCA_963837755.1 of uncultured Gammaproteobacteria bacterium. GTDB lineage: Bacteria > Pseudomonadota > Gammaproteobacteria > Steroidobacterales > Steroidobacteraceae > JADGHX01. The sequence continues at coordinate 2,043,265 of CAWIOP010000001.1, forward strand.
ATGCTGGTTGCCGTGCGCGGCGGTGGGCACAGCCTGTCGGGCCAGTCCGTCTGCGACGGCGGCATCATGATCGATCTGTCGCCCATGAAGAGCGTGCGTGTGGACCCGGTTGCGAAAACCGCGCGCGTGGAGCCCGGCGTGCTGCTGGGCCAGTTCGACCGCGAAGCGCAGGCGTTCGGCCTTGCCACCACCGCCGGCACGGTCTCGCATACCGGTGCGGCAGGTCTCACCCTGGGCGGTGGCTTCGGCCGCATCGCGCGCAGGTTCGGCCTTGCATGCGACAACCTCATCGCCGCAGACGTGGTGACGGCGGCGGGCCGTTTCGTGAAGACGAGCACGAAGGAGAACCCGGAGCTGCTGTGGGGCCTGCGCGGCGGCGGTGGCAACTTCGGTGTCGTCAGCTCGTTCGAGTATCAGCTCCATGCGGTGGAGCCGATGATGTACGGCGGCGCGCTCGTGTTCCCGTTCGAGAACGCGCGCGGGCTGCTGCGCTCGTTCGCGGATTTCATTGCCGGCGCCTCGGATGAGATGTACGCCGACGTGGCGATCGTGCCAACGCCCGACGGTCATCGCGCCATCGCTTTCGATGTGTGCCACAGCGGCACGCAGGCCGCCGCGGAGAAAGAGATCGCGCAGCTGCGCAAGCTCGGCAAGCCACTGCAGGACGGCCTGCGTCCGGCGACCTACGTGGTGCTCCAGAGCGCTGCGGACGATAACTACCCCATCGGGCGCGGTTACTACATCAAGTCCGGATTCCTGCCGGCGGTCACGGGAAAAGTGATCGACGCGGTCGTGGACTACGTCGGCGCGAATCCATACCCCACCGGCATCGTCGGCTTCGCGCAGCATGGTGGCGCCATCGCGCGCGTGAAACGTGACGCCACGGCGTTCTGGCATCGGGAGGCCCAATACAGCGTGATGCTGATCGGCTTCTGGGAGCAGCCGCTGGGTATGGACCCGGCGACACAGTGGGTGCGCGCCGGCTGGGGCAAGCTCGAGCCGCTGACGGATGGCTTCTACGTGAACGAGCTGGCACAGGACGACCCGGAGCGTCGCGTGCGCGGCACCTACGGCGACAACTACCCGCGTCTGGTCGCGCTGAAGAAGCAGTACGACCCGACGAACCTCTTCCGCATGAACGCGAACATAAAGCCCGCCGCGTGAGCGGCTGAGTGCGCCCTCAGTTCGTGCGCGCGAACGTCGTAAGAGCGTTCGCGCGCACGTTCTGGGCTTGCCGGCGCGACGCGACCTCGCACGCCGCCTATTCGCTGTACCCGCGCTCGCCGTGCTGCGCGAGATCGAGGCCTTCGCTTTCCTGCTCTTCGCTCACGCGCAGGCCCAACGTGGCATCGATGAGCTTGAGGATCACCCACGTCACGCCGCCGCACCAGGCGGCCGTGGCGGCGACGCCGAGTGAGCTGCACGACCACCTGGCTGCCATGGTCATGCCGTCCGGGTAGCCGACGCCGCCGAGCGACGGCGCCGACGAACACGCCGGTGAGCAGCGTGCCGATGATGCCGCCCACGCCGTGCACCGGGGACACGTCCAGCGAGTCGTCGATCGCCAGCGTGCGCTTCAGGAACTGGGTGGCGAAGAAGCAGCACGATGCCGGCGATGGCGCCGATGGCGATCGCGCCCATCGGGCCGACGAAGCCCGAAGCCGGCGTGATGGTGCCGAGACCCGCCACCATGCCGGTGACGATGCCGAGCACGCGAGGGCTTGCCGTAGCGCAGCCACTCGCAGCACCATCCAGGCGAGCGCGCCCGTCGCCGCGCCGATGTGCGTCACCAGCATCGCCATGCCCGCCGAGCCGTTGGCGGCGAGCGCGCTGCCGCGCGTTGAAGCCGAACCAGCCGACCCAGAGCATGCCGGCGCCGGTCACCGTCACGTCAGGTTGTGCGGCGGCATCGGCGTATCCGGGAAGCCCCTGCGCTCGGCCGAGCACGAGCGCGCAGACCAGCGCCGCCACGCCGGCGTTCAGGTGCACCACCGATGCCGCCGGCGAAATCCATCACGCCCATCTTCTGCAGCCAGCCGTCGCCCCAGACCCAGTGCGCGACCGGGCAGTAGACCAGCAGCAGCCACAGCAGGCTGAACAGCAGCATGCCGGCAGAACCGCACGCGCTCGGCGTAAGGCGCCGATCACCAGCGCCGGCGTGATGATGGCGAAGGTCAGCTGGAACATCGCGAACACGGTCTCCGGGATGCTGCCCTTGACCGCGGCTCACGCGCGATGCCGGCGAGGAAGCCTTGTCCGAAGCCGCCGATACCAGGCGTTGCAGCGCGCCGCCGTCGCCGAAGGCGAGGCTGTAGCCGGCGACCACCCAGGCGAGCGTCACCACGCAGGTGATGGCGAAGCACTGCATGAGCACCGACAGCACGTTCTTCGCGCGCACCAGGCCGGCGTAGAACAGCGCGAGGCCCGGCAGCGTCATGAACAGCACCAGCACCGTGGCGGTGATGCATCCAGGCGGTGTCGCCCGAATCGCCGGCCGGGGATTGGCCGTATGCGGCAAATGGCAGCCACGCGAAAACCAGC
>CAWIOP010000002.1:0-764143 GCA_963837755.1 uncultured Gammaproteobacteria bacterium
CGGGCGGGCCGGCGGCGAGCGCGGCGACGCTGATGTCCCCGAGCGCCGCATCCAGGGCCCGCTCGATCCGCAGCACGGTCTGCTCGACAGCCTCCGGCACCGGCAGCGCAGAGGGGTTGAGGTAGCGGTCCTCGCCCGCGCTGCGCACCGCCGTCGAGCACCGCGCGCACGACAGGGTGGACGAGATCGCGGGCGGGCAGGAAGCCGGGCGGGTCGGCGTCGGTGTGGGCCAGGACGCCGGACTGGTGCAGCGCGCTCGAGTAAGACGCGCATGGCGTGGCCGGGCACATTCAGGTGCTGGCCGAGGCCGAGCGGGTCCACGCCGGCCGCCGTCGACGGGTGCGCGCGATCAGGCTCATCATCGCCAGCGCGAGGCGCTCGCGCATGCGGTTGCTCAGCCGCGGCTCGCCGCCTCCGCGACCAGGTACTCGGGGTGCTGGCGTAGAACGCGACGCTGGCTCCGAACAGCAGGATCAGCCAGCTCAGGTACAGCCAGATCATGAACAGCACCAGGATCGCGAAGCCCGAATAGATGGCGGCGTACTGGCCCGAGGAGGCCACGAAGACCGCGAAGGCCCAGCCCGCCGTCTGCCACAGCATGCCGCCGACGCGCCGCCGGCCAGCGCCGGCCCGAAGCGCACGCGCGTATTCGGAATGAAGATGTAGATGAACGTGAAGGCGGCGATCACCAGCAGGTAGGGCATCAGCCGGCCGACGCTCTAGCACCAGCCGCCCAGAGGGCTCGACAGCCAGCAGTCGCGCACCGATCCCGATGTTCATCACCGTGGCGGTCATGCCCAGAGCCGAGAACACCAGGATCGGGCCCGACCAGCAGCACGCTCAGGTAGCGGCTGAACCGCTCCCCCAGGCTGCGCGGCTGCGCGATGTGCCAGATGAAGTTGAACGACTCCTCGATCTTCTGCATCAGCGATAACGCCGTATACAGCAGCAGCGCGAGGCCGACCGAGCCGAGCACGCCGACATTCATGTGCTCGACGAACTCGATGATGTAACTGGTGACCTCGTCGCCCTTCTGGCCCAGCGGCGCGAGCAACCTGCAGAGCAGCGGGCGCGACCTGGTTGTGCACGCCGAAGGCCTTGAGCACCGAGAAGCTCAGCGCCAGCAGCGGCACGATCGACAGCAACGTCGTATAGACCAGGCTCATCGCGCGCAGCGTGAGCTGGCCGGAGATCACATCCCGCGTCAGCACCAGCGCCAGGCGGGTCAAGCGCAACAGCATCGCCCGTCCGCGCGGGAGCGAGTTGAGCGGCGGATCCCAGATCGCGCGCTCGATGGTCTGCACGAAGGGAAGCTGTTCCCAGGTCATGGCGGCAGTCGATTCCCGGAAGTAAGGGGTGCTATTGGGATGGGCAGGCGGTCGAGGTCCGGCTCGCGGCTGGATCAGCCAGAGTGTAACCCGGTGCACGTGGAGGAGACTGCGATGCCGAGATGAGAGCTCCCGCTACCCTCCTCGGGCAGGCTCCCACCACCCCGTCACGCTACGCGTGCCACCCCTCCTCGGGCAGGCTCCCACCACCCCGTCACGCTGCGCGTGCCACCCCTCCTCGGGCAGGAGGGGAGTGCTTCGTTTCTCCCCGCCTCTCACGAGGCGGGGTGGCGCGGCAGCGCCGGGGCGGTGTGGGTTGCCCAACCCTTAGCGCCGCCCCAGGATGTAGCCGATCAGGAAGGCGGCGCCGGCAACGATGCCGACAGAATGCCAAGGGTTGTCGTGCACGTAGTCATCGACGGCGCGCGCGCGGCGCCGTACCTTCCCCTCCAGCCGCACCCCGGCCTCGAGCAGGCGCAGACGCGCCTCCCGCAGCGAGTCCTCCGCGCGAATACGCAGCTGCTGGACCTTCTCGCCGCCCTGACCGGCACTGGCTGCGATCAACGCCTCGGTGCTGGCGCTGAGGTCACGCAGGTCTTCCACGACTTTCTCTCTCACGGTGTGCTCCATGTGGTCTCCCTTTGTCCCTGCCATCGTCGCGGGGCCAAGCGCGCGGTCGTCAGTCGCGGCGCTGGCCGGCCGCCAAGCCCAGCACGGCGCCCAGCACCAGTCCCACCGCCAGGCACACGCCGGCGACTTCCCAGGGATTGTCCTCGGCGTAGTGATGGACCCGCCGCGCGGTGCGGCGGGCCCCGCGCTCCAGGTCGCGCTCCAGATCCACCAGGCTCTCCTTCGCCGCCGCCATATGTTCGGCGACGCTCTCGCGGGTCTTGCCCAGCTTCTCGCCGCCGGCTTCCAGCAGCGCCTGCGTCTGTGCCACCACCTGGCGCATGTCTTTCAGCAACCTTGCCTTGTTCACGTCCATCTCGAGTCTCCTGTGGTCGGTCCAACTGGAAATCTGCCTCGCACGGCGAACCGGCCAGCGACACCGGTCAAATCCTGCGACGGATCGTCTGAGTTCATCTCTGCCCGTGGTCATCCTGCTGGTCCCGGCTCGGCCACCAGCGCTCCAGCAGCTGCGCAGCCTTCCGCTGGCCGCCGATTCCAAACGCGAGCGCGAGGCCCAGCACCACACCGGCCAGGATGATGAGGAAGCTGTCGCGCACAATGTCGCCGCCGATCGCCAGATGATCCAATGCAATCAGCACCACGAAGGTGAGGATCGCATAGCGCGAGAGAAGGCCCAGCAGTTCGGCGTCGCGCACCCGAGCGCTGCGGCAATAGGCCGTGACCGTGCTGCCGATGAATTGGGCAAAGTATGAGCCGAATGCGATGATCAGCACCGCCACGATCACGTGCGGAATGAACAGAGCGATGCGATGGAGCAGGTCGGTGATGTAGGTGAGCCCGAGGCCGTTGAAGCCGATGATGAGCGCGGCGAGGAGCACCAGCCAGAACACCAGCAGCGCGAGGATTTCGACGGTGTCGGTCTCGATCCCGCCCTGGCGCAGGAACCCGTCGACGCCGGCGCGCTCGCCGAGCACGTGGAAGTTGATGGCGCGCAACCGCGGCTCACTGCAAACCGAGCGGCTTTAGCCAGAAGCCAACCGACCACCACGACGATCAGCGCCAACAGCAGCTTGGGCAGGAACTGGCCGATCTGCAGCAGGAATGCCTTGGCCGGCTCCAGCAGCATGCTTACTTCTTCTTTCATCATCGCCTCCTTGCGGGCGCTTCGCGCTTGTTACTTCGGGTTGAACGCAGAGGCGCAGAGGCGCGGAGAAAAGCAACTGCATTCATATGTGTTACCGGCGGCGGCTTGCGCCCCGACAGCCTGCGCGAACCCACTTTTCGAATCCAGTTCTCCGTGTTGTTGTTCTTCTCCGCGCCTCTGCGCCTCCGCGGTTCAAGTTCGAGGGCCGTGCGCTTCAGCCGTAAAAGATCGCAGGGGCACCAGCGCCCAGTCCGGGCGATGGCTCAGCTCGTAGCGCAACTCGTAGAGCGCCTTTTCCAGCTCGAACAGCTCGAGCAGCGGCGCGCCGTCGTCGGAACGAACCGTACACGGGCTGCCGTCGACCTGTGCGGCGTAGGCGTCCAGGAAGGCCTTCCGACCTGGGTCTCCCAGCGTGCACGAGCGGCTCGAGCGGGCAGAGCCGTCCGGCTGGTGCTCGGTCGCTGCAGCAGCGCGGTCCGACGGGCGTAGTCGAACGAGCGCAGCATGCCGGCGACGTCGCTCAGCGGCGAGTGCTTTGCGCCGGCGCTCGGCGAGCGTGCGCGCCGGCTCGCCCTCGAAATCGATGATCACGAAGTCGTTCTGCGACGACCAGCACCTGCCCCAGGTGGTAGTCGCCGTGGATAGCGGGTCTTCAGCGCCGTCGACCGCGGGCGGCGCGCAGCCGTCGATGCGCGCGAGCAGCCTCGCGCTGCGCGCCAGCACGCGTCGCTGCATCGCGCGCCGGCAGCGGCAAGTCGTCGCGCGCGCTGCCGAGCAGGTCCAGCGTCTGCGTCGGCCTCGCTCGGCGCACGCGCGCTTGATCCAGGCCGCTGACGTCGGCGCGGCGTGATCGGCTCGGGATCGAACGCCGGATCGCCGCGTGCTGCGCGCCAGCGCCGCGTGCAGCTCGGCGGTGCGCCGGCCGAGCGTGCGCATCGAGCGCGAGGTAGCCGCCGTGCAGCGTCCGCGCGGCAGCGGCGTCCGCGGCGGCGAGCGTTGCCTGCTCGTCGAGGAAGCGCTCCAGGTAGTTGAGCGTGTAGGTCCAGCCGTCGCCCTGGTTCGCGACGTAGGCCTGCAGCAGCGCGAGCGTCGTCGTGCGTGCCGTCGGCGCCGACGTACTCGAGCGCTGCCGGCCACCGGCACGCTGTTCGCGAAACTGCGCGACGTCGGTGAGGAAGCGGCCGATCTCGAGCTCCGGGATTGACGCCCGGCCTGCAGCGCGCCGGTAGGCCTTGAGGAACAGGCGCTCGCCGAGCGTCACGATCGTGTTGCTGCTCTGCGCGCGCGGCGCGGCGACCGGCAGCCGCGTCGATGGCGTCGCCGGCCAGCTCGCGCGAACGCGCCGCGTCGGCGTGAAGCGCAGCCTGCCCTGCGCCGTCTTGCAGCTCGCGCGTCCGCGCCGATCGCCGTCGACCAGCGCGCGGCAGAACGCCTCGTCGCCGAACGCGTCGGCCAGCACGCCGACCTGCGCCTGCTGGCGCACCTTGGCGACGGTCGACCGGCGCGAGCGTGCGCAGCGCGCTCCTCGTCGCCGTCCTCCCAGGCCAGCGCCAGCGGCAGGAAATAGGTCGCCGGCTCCGCCGCGTCGCCTCGACGTCGAGCCAGCGCGACCAGCCAGCTGCGCTCGCCGCGCCTTCCACTCGGCGTGGTCGACGAGCGTCGACGCGCTTGATCGGCGTCGCCCTTCGCCGCGTACCAGCGCTGCGTCCGCGACGAAGCGCGGCAGCACTTCGCGCTCGAGCTGCGCGCGCACCTTCTCCGCCATGCCGATGCGCCACGGCACGACGCGGTCGCGGAAGAGGCTGGCCCAGCCGTCGAACAGCACCAGCACCGGCAGCTCGTCGCGCGGCAGGCGCTCCTCGTGCCACGCCGGGACCTCGCGCGTCGGTGGCGAGCCGGAACCAGAAGAAGCCGTGACGCCGGCAGCGTCAGCAGGTACGGCAGCTCGCCGATCGGCGGGAACGGCGTGCGGCCCATCAGCTCGACCGGCACGCGGCCCTTGAAGCGCGCGAGGTCGAGCTCGACCGGCTGCGCCGAGCGCGGCGAGGTTGGCGACGCACAGGATCGATCTCGTCGCTCGTAGCTCGCGCAGGTAGGCCAGGATCTTGCGGTTGCCCGGGCTGCAGGAAGCGTGAGCGTGCCGCGGCCGAACGCCGTGATGCTGCTTGCGCACCGCGAGCATGCCGCCGCATCCAGTTGAGCAGCGACGACGGCTCGCGCTCCTGCGCCTCGACGTTGACCGCCTCGTAGCCGTAGATCGGGTCCATGATCGGCGGCAGGTACAGGCGCTGCGGGTCGGCGCGCGAGAAGCCGGCGTTGCGGTCGGGGCTCCACTGCATCGGCGTGCGCACGCCGTTGCGGTCGCCGAGGTAGATGTTGTCGCCCATGCCGATCTCGTCGCCGTAGTAGATGATCGGCGTGCCGGGCATCGACAGCAGCAGGCTGTTCATCAGCTCGATGCGCGCGCCGGTCGTTCTCCATCAGCGGCGCGAGCCGGCGGCGGATGCCGAGGTTGATGCGCGCGCGCGGGTCGGCGCGCGTACATGCTGGTACATGTAGTCGCGCTCCTCGTCGGTCACCATCTCGAGCGTCAGCTCGTCGTGGTTGCGCAGGAAGATCGCCCACTGGCAGTCGTCGGGGATGTCCGGCGTCTGCTGCATGATCTCGACGATCGGGTGGCGGTCCTCCTGCGCGATGCGCCATGTACATGCGCGGCATCAGCGGGAAGTGAAACGCCATGTGGCACTCGTCGCCGTCGCCGAAGTACGCGCGCACGTCCTCCGGCCACTGGTTCGCCTCGGCCAGCAGCAGCCGGTCCGGGTACTGCGCGTCGAGCGTCGCGCGCGGAGCTCCTTCAGCACCGCGTGCGTCTCGCGGCAGGTTCTCGTTGTTCGTGCCCTCGCGCTCGACGAGGTACGGAATCGCGTCGAGCCGGAAGCCGTCGACGCCCATGTCGAGCCAGAAGCGCATGACGTCGGACGACCGCCTCGCAGCACGCTGCGGGTTGTCGAAGTTCAGGTCGGGCTGGTGGCTGAAGAAGCGGTGCCAGTAGTACTGCCTTGGCCACCGGGTCCCAGGTCCAGTTCGACTTCTCGGTGTCGGTGAAGATGATGCGCGTGCCGGCGTACTTGCTGTCGGTCGTCGCTCCAGACGTAGTAGTCGCGCTTCGAGCGAGCCCGGCGGCGCGCGCCGCGCCGCCTGGAACCAGGGGTGCTGGTCGGAGGTGTGGTTGATGACCAGCTCGGTGATGACGCGCAGGCCGCGCCGGTGCGCCTCGCGCGACGAAGTGCGCGGAAGTCGTCGAGCGTGCCGTAGCCGGGTGGACGTCGTGGTAGTCGGCGATGTCGTAGCCGTCGTCGCGCAGCGGCGACGGGATAGAACGGCAGCAGCCAGATCGTGTTGACGCCGAGGTCCTGGACGTAGTCGAGCTTCTCGGTCAGCCCGCGGAAGTCGCCGATGCCGTCGCCGTTGGTGTCGAAGAACGCCTTGACGTGCAGCTGGTAGATGATCGCGTCCTTGTACCAGAGCGGGTCGCTCGGCCGGCGCGCGGCCTGCGGCTGCGGCGATCGGCGCTGTGCCGGCGCGGTGTCGCGACGGTCGCATGGTCCATGCGCCGGCTCAGAGGAAGTAGTCGAAGTCGCTGCTCGGTGCGCACGCGGCGGCGCAGCCGGAACACGTGCGCCGGCGCGCGCTGCGGGATCGAGCTGCACGAAGTTGCGCGCGCCGTGCCACAGGTAGCGCGCGCCGGTCAGCAGGTCGTGCACCTGGAACGGCTGCGTCGGCGTCGAGCCCGAGCGCTCGCAGGTCGAGCGTCACCCAGCCCGACTGCGTGTGGTGCGGGTCGAGGTTGACGACGCACGACGACCGACGTTCGTCGCCGTCCGGCGTCGATCTTGCGCGTAGCAGATCAGCTGCGTCGTTGTCGATCGGATGGAAGCGCAGGCCGCCAGTCGCTGCTGCAGCGCCGGGTTGTCGCGCGCGGATGCGCGTTGACGCGCGCGATGAAGTCGCGCGAGGCTGTCGGCGCGCGTCGAGGTCCCAGTGCCGCAGCTGGTACTTCTCCGAGTCGAGGTACTCCTCGCTGCCCGGCTCGCGCGGCACGTGCTCGCAGCAGCTCGAAGCCGGGCCGTAGATGCCGTAGTTCGCCGCCAGCGTCGCGGCGAGCACCAGCCGCGCCATGAACGCCGGCGCGCCCGCCGAACTGCAGGTACTCGGGCAGGATGTCCGGCGTGTTCGGCCAGCAGTTCGGGCGGAAGTACTCGCGACCCGGGCCGCGCGTCAGCTCGGTGAAGTACTCGGTCAGCTCCTGCTTGCGTGTTGCGCCAGGTGAAGTAGGTGTACGACTGGCGTGAAGCCGAGCTTGGCCAGCCGGTGCATCACCTTCGGCCGCGTGAACGCCTCGGCGAGGAAGATCACGTCGGGATGCTCGCGCTTGATCTCGCCGATCACCCACTCCCAGAACGCGAACGGCTTGGTGTGCGGGTTGTCGACGCGGAAGATGCGCACGCCCTGCGCGATCCAGAAGCGAACACGCTCGTCGAGCTCGTGCCACAGCGCCGCGCCAGTCCGTCGGTCTCGAAGTCGAACGGATAGATGTCCTGGTATTTCTTCGGCGGGTTCTCGGCGTACTGGAGCGTGCCGTCGGGCCGCTGCCGGAACCACTCCGGGTGCTCGCTGCACCTAGGGATGGTCGGGCGAGCACTGGAACGCGATGTCGAGCGCGAGCTCGAGGCCGTGCGCGCGCGGCCCGTGCGACCAGAAGCGGCGGAAGTCGTCGAGCGTGCCGAGCTCGCGGATGCATCGCCGTGTGGCCGCCCTCGCGCGCGCCGATCGCCCACGGGCTGCCGACGTCGTCGGGCGCGGCGCTCGAGCGCGTTGTTCGGCCCTTGCGGTCGCTCGCGCCCGATCGGATGGATCGGCGGCAGGTACAGCACGTCGAAGCCCATCTCGGCGACGTAGGGCAGCCGCGCCTCGCAGTCGCGAACGTGCCGTGCGCGCCCGGCCTCCGGCGCGCACGAGCGCGGGAACAGCTCGTACCAGCGTGGAGAAGCGCGCGCGCTCGCGATCGACGACGAGCGGCAGCTCAGCGGCTACGTGCGCGTCGCAAGCGCGGTCGGGATGGCGCGCCGCGAGCGCGGCCAGCGCCTCGTCGAGCGCGAGCGCCGCAGCGCGCTCGGATCGACGCTCGGCATCGCGCGATGCGCGTCGCCCACTGCTGCAGCCAGCGTGCGTCCGCGTCCGCTGCGCGCGCGCTGCGCGCCTGCTCGATCAGGTCGGCGCCGCACGCAGCGCGGACGACGTCATGTCGGCTGCCTCGACGCGCCGCGCGAGATCGTGCCGCCACGACAGGAAGCGATCGACCCAGCGCGTCACCGTGTAGTCGCTAGCGGCCGAGCGCGTCGACGGTGAACTCGCCGCGCCAGCGGTCGTTGCCGAGCGGCTTCATCGGCGCACTCGCTGCCATGCGTCGTCCTCGCGCCGGCGCACGCCAGCACAGCCGCGCGCGCACCCGATCGTGGCCGTCGGCGAAGCAGTCGGCCTCGACCGTCGACGCTCGTCGCCGACGCACGCGCTTGATCGGCGAAGCGGCCGCCGTCGACCGCGCGGCGTGACGCGCTTCGATGACGACGCGCGCGCGGCCCGTCGACCGGCATGCGTCCGACGCGCGTGACGCTGCTGCGCGGCATGCTCATGCGCGCTCCTCGCTGGCTTGAAGCAACACGCGCCGCCAGCGGCGGCAGCGTCAGCGTGAGCGAATGGAAGCGGCCGTGCGACGGGCACCGGCGCGGCGTCGACGCCGCCGAGGTTGCCCATGCCGCTGCCGCCGTAGACGCGGCGCATCGCTGTTCAAGCACTCGCGCCAGTAGCCGCCGCGCGGCACGCCGACCGGTAGTTCGTCGCGCGGCACCGGCGTGAAGTTGCAGACGACCAGCACCAGGTCGTCCGCTGCGCGCGCCTTGCGCAGGAACGCAGACGACGCTGCTCTCGGCGTCGTTGCAGTCGATCCACTCGAAGCCGGCGGCGTCGAAGTCGCAGCTCGTGCAGCGCCGGCTCGCCGCGGTAGAGCGGTTCAGGTCGCGCGACCCAGCGCTGCACGCCCGGCGTGCAGCGGGTACTCGCAGCACGTGCCAGTCCAGGCTCTCGTCGTGCTTCCACTCGCGCCACTGGCCGAACTCGCCGCCCATGAACAGCAGCTTCTTGCCCGGATGCGCCCACATGTAGCCGAACAGCAGGCGCAGGTTGGCGAACTGCTGCCAGTCGTCGCCCGGCATCTTGCCGAGCAGCGAGCCCTTGCCGTGCACCACTTCGTCGTGCGACAGCGGCAGCACGAAGTTCTCGTGAAGCGCGTACAGCATGCGGAAGGTCAGCTGGTTGTGGTGATACTTGCGGTGGATCGGATCGCTGCGCGAAGTAGTCCAGCGTGTCGTGCATCCAGCCCATGTTCCACTTCATGCCGAAGCCCAGGCCGCCGAGGTAGGTCGGCCGCGACACCATCGGCCAGGCGGTCGATTCCTCGGCGATGGTCTGCATGTCCGGGATGCTCGCGGTAGACCGCCTTCGTTGAAGCTGCGCAGGAAGTCGATCGCTTCGAGGTTCTCGCGGCCGCCGAACTGGTTGGGGATCCACTCGCCCGCCTTGCGCGAGTAGTCGAGGTAGAGCATCGAGGCGACCGCATCGACGCGCAGGCCGTCGATGTGATACTTGTCGAGCCAGAACAGCGCGCTGCGAATCAGGAAGCTGCGCACCTCGTTGCGGCCGTAGTTGAAGATGAAGCTGTTCCAGTCGGGATGAAAGCCCTGGCGCGGGTCGGCATGCTCGTAGAGATGCGTGCCGTCGAAGTAGGCCAGGCCGTGCGCGTCGGTCGGGAAGTGCGACGGCACCCAGTCGAGGATCACGCCGATGCCGTGCTGGTGCAGGTAGTCGACCAGGTACATGAAGTCCTGCGGCGTGCCGTAGCGCGAGGTCGGCGCGAAGTAGCCGGTGGTCTGGTAGCCCCAGGAGCCGTAGAACGGATGCTCCATGACCGGCAGCAACTCGACGTGGGTGAAGCCCATGCTGCTCACGTAGTCGGCCAGCCGCGGCGCGAGTCTCGCGATAGGTCAGCGAGCCGGTTGCCCTCTTCGGGCACGCGCCTCCACGAGCCGAGATGCACTTCGTAGATCGACATCGGCGCGTCGCAGCGCATTGCGCTCGGCGCGCTGCTGCCATCCACTCGCCGTCGCCCCAGTCGTAGTCCAGGTCCCACACCACCGAGGCGGTGCGCGGCGGCGTTCTCGGTGCAGCATGCCGAACGGATCGGCCTTGTCGACGCGCGTAGTCCGTTGACGCGCGACACGATGTGGTACTTGTAGAGCGCGCCCTTGCCGACGCCGGGCACGAAGCCTTCCCAGATGCCGCGAGTCATCGCACGCGCGCTGCAGCGGATGCGCGTTGCGGCCCCAGCCGTTGAAGTCGCCGACCACGCGAAACCCGCGCGGCATTCGGCGCCCACACTGCGAAACTGGCGCCCTGTCTTGCCCCGCGCGTGCAGGTGCGCGCCCAGCTTGTCGTAAGCCCGGAAGTGCGTGCCTTCGTTAAACAGATAGAGGTCCTGCTCGGTCAGGTCGGTCATGAGCCCTCGTGGATGGCGCAACCGCGATGCGGCACGCTGCTTGCGCAACGTGGTGAGGGTTTGGTGCGGACGACCGCTGTTCGACAACAGCAGGCGGGAACAGGTTCTAGTCTAGATCCGCGAGGACTGAGGGGCAAGGACGACGAGCGGCACACTTCCGCTCGCCCCTCACCCCTTCCGTAGCGCTCAGCCGCGCAGGCTGCGCACCTCCGCGGTGCGCGGAACGCGCGCCGGCAATACGTCCTTGAGCTTCTCGCGCGTGTCGCGCAGCAGCTTCTCGGTGGTCGGCCAGTCGATGCAGGCGTCGGTGACCGAGACGCCGTACTTGCAGCTGCGACAGGTCCGCCGGGATCGGCTGGTTGCCGGCGTTCAGGTTGCTCTCCAGCATCACGCCGACGATCGACTGGTTGCCCTCCAGATCTGGTGCGCGCAGTCGTGCATCACCAGCGGCTGCAGCGCGGGATCCTTGTTGGAGTTGGCGTGGCTGCAGTCGACCACGATGTTGGCCGGCAGCTTGTTCTTCGCCAGCTCCTTCTCCACCAGCGCGATCGTCACCGAGTCGTAGTTCGGGCCCTTGGCGCCGCCGCGCAGGACGATGTGGCCGTAGCGGTTGCCGCTTGGTGCGGATCACCGCGACCTGGCCGTCCTGGTTGATGCCGAGGAAACTGTGCGGGCTGGACACCGACTGCAGCGCATTGATCGCCACCTGCAGGCCGCCGTCGGTGCCGTTCTTGAAGCCGACCGGCGTCGACAGGCCGCTCGCCATCTCGCGGTGGGTCTGCGACTCGGTGGTGCGCGCGCCGATCGCGGTCCAGGTGATCAGGTCGCCGCAGGTACTGCGGGCTGATCGGGTCGAGCGCCTCGGTGCCGGCGGGCAGCCCCAGCTCGTTGATGTCGCAGCAGCAGCTTGCGCGCGAGCTGCAGGCCCTCCTCGATGTCGAAGGAGTCGTCCATGTGCGGGTCGTTGATCAGGCCCTTCCAGCCGACGGTGGTGCGCGGCTTCTCGAAATACACGCGCATGACGACGAACAGCGTGTCGGCGACCTCGTCCGCCAGCCGCTTCAGCCGCTTCGCGTAGTCCATGGCCGCGATCGGATCGTGGATCGAGCAGGGGCCGACCACCACCATGAGGCGATGGTCCCGCCGGTCGAGGATGCGCTCGAGCGTATGCCGGCCGCGCAGCACCGTCTCTTCGGCTGGTCGGTCAGCGGCACGCGCCGCTTGACCTCTTCGGGTGCGGCAGCACGTCCATCGCCCGCACGTTCACGTTGTAGATCAGTTTCTCATCCATCTACTGCCTCTCTTGCTTGCCCGCTCCCGGTCCTGACTGCTTCCAGCTCAGAGCGCGGCGACTGGCCGCTTTGGTGAGTTGAATCAGCCGCTTTTGTCGTTGAATGAAAGAGTTACATCCAAACTGGGAACCCTCTATTGTACGCAAGGCGGCCGTGGGTGGAATCGCCGTCTCAAGGCCGGACGCCGCCGGGCCGATATGGCCGGTGTGGTGTCGAACGAGATCCACAACGAGAGCCTTGAACCAGCGTTCCCCTCCCCTCTTGCCGGCGATTTCACCCTCACCCCGCCCTCTCCCCTCGGGAGAGCGAGTACTTCTCCGCCCCGCGTCGGCAGGTGCGAGTCCAGTAAACAGAGCGTACGGTGAAGCCTGCAGTGATCCGATTCGTGTTACCTGCCCTGCTCGCGCTGCTTGCGGACAGTGCACTGGCCGGGCGCTGGGTCCCCATCGTCGAGGGGACGAGCCGCGCCGTTTACCTGGATCGGCCGGCGCGATTCGCGACGGCGCCGTCGTGCGCACCTGGGTGCGCGAGGTGTTCACGCAGGAACAGCGCTCCGAGCAGGTCGGCGTGTACTACTACAGCGCGAACTCGCTGGTCAGCTACGATTGCACGACCCGCACTTTCGTGCCGCTGTTCCGCGTGTTCTATGGCGGTGACGGCACCGAGCTGCGTCGTATCAACCTCGATGCGGTGGAGCTGCCGGCACTGGTGCCGCCCGGCTCCGTGGCAAGAGGGCTTGCTCGATCGCGCCTGCGTTTCCTGCCTCCCAAAGGCGAAGAAGCGAGCCCGGCAAGACTACACCGGTCCAGGTGGCCCTGGCCGAGACCTCGCCCAAACCAACCGCGGTGTCGGCGAGCGCCGAACCGAAGCCGCACCTGCGGACAAGGAGGCGTCGAAGCCCGGTCCCGACGCCGCGAAGCAGCAGACTGTCGAGAGCAAGGCGACGGCCGCAGCGGCCGCGAAGCGAAAAGGTCGCAAGCGGCGGGCTGCGGAAGGACGCAGGTGATCCAACAAGCCGCGCGAAGCCGCGCGCTGCGAAGCGGCGCGCGAGCCGGATGCGGCCAGATGCGGCGCGGCCGCTCGGCAGCCTGCCACACTTACCTATCTCGGCTGCCAATCGGGCCGCGTGCGGCCACAGCTGCAAAGCTCCCGGCCCGGCCCCCGAAGCCCAGGAGAAAGACCAAGCGCCGAGATCCACTGGAGCTACAACGGCGCGGCGCGCCCGGCAAACTGGGGCGGGCTCAAGGCCGAGTACGAGGCTGTGCGAACGGCAAGCGCGAGCCCGATCGACATCCGCGGCGGCGTCACGGTGGAGCTCGAGCCGGTCAGGTTCGATTACAAGCCTGCGCGCTGCCGTGCTCGACAACGGCACACGGTGCAGGTCAACCTGCCGCAGGGCAGCGCATCGTGGTCGGCGGCCGGCGCTTCGAACTGCAGCAGTTTCACTTCCACAGCCCGTCCGAGGAACGCATCGACGGCCGCCAGTACGAGATGTCGCGCACCTCGTCCACAAGGGTGCCGAAGGCCGCCTGGCGGTGGTGACGGTGCTGTTCGAGGGGGCCCGCCGCACGCGGTGCTGCAGCGGTGTGGCCCCACCTGCCGCTGGAGCGCAACGGGAGGTGCCGGCGCGAGGCACGGTGGACGTCAGCGGCTGCTGCCGGAGGATCGCTACTACACCTACATGGGCTCGCTGACCACGCCGCCCTGCAGCGAAGGCGTGCAATGGCTGGTGATGCGCCAGCCGGTGACGGCCGCGCGAGCAGATCGGGTTGTTCGCGCGCATCTATGCGATGAACGCACGGCCGGTGCAGCCGGCGAAGGGGCGGCTGATCAAGCAGTCGAACTGAGCGATGCGGTGGCTCCCCCTCATCTTGATTGTTGGCTTCCTTGCCTGGCAGGGGTTCGAGCACCATGCCGGCCGGATGATGTAGCAGTCCAGCGCGCGGAGGATTCCCTAGAGCGGCAGTCGCCCGAACCAGCGAGCGAACCGCGGCAATGCCGGAGTTCGCTGCGACGGGCGGACCCAGTGTTCGCAGATGACCTCCTGCGCCGAGGCGACGTTTTTCTTGCACAATTGTCCAGGCGTTCAGATGGACGGAGACAATGACGGCGTGCCCTGCGAGCGTCAATGGTGCGACCGAGCGGTCGGCTGCGGCGCTCCGCTTCGCACCGCCCGTTGCCCTTTACCCCAGCGCCACCACCCCCACTCCCACCAGCACCACCGCGACTCCGCCACCAGCAGCCCGAGGTGCAGCCAAGCCCACAGGCTGAAGCGGCGCCGAGCTGCTCGGGCGGAAAAGACCGAGATGATGAGCTTGCGCCGCGGTCGGCCGGCGGATCAGATTCCAGGCCCGAGTGCGCGGCGCGCGGCGTACTCGCGCTCGATGGTCGCCTTGGCTTCGCGCCGCGCGCCCTCCCATTCCTCTTCGCTGAGCGTGCCGTCGCGGTTCGCGTCGAAGCGCCGCATCAGCTCCTCGGGCTCGCGCTTCCATTCGGCGAGCACGCAGAGATGTCGGCGCGCTCTTCGGCGGGGGTGTCGAGCGCGGCGTGCACCGAGGTAGCTCGCCAAGCACGTAGATGTTCTCGCCCTGCGCGATGAGGCTTCGTGGTAGCGGTACTCGAACTCACGCCACGCGCGCCGCTGCGTGGCAGAACCTCGGCCCCCTCGGGATCGACGATGCATTCGCCGCTGCGCGTCGCGCAGCACGAAAGCACTGGGTGCTGGCCCGGCTGGACTCGGTGACCAGGTGCCACCCACGCGGCGCTCGATCTGATAGCGGTACCACACGCAGGGGGTCTTGCGGATCTGGCTGCGCAGTCGGGGCCAGGCGGCGTCTTGGGCCGTGCCCATCAGCTCGACGTAGCCCATCGCGGCAGCGGTGGCCGTCGAGGTCGGGTGTCACGGATCGCATCGCGCCGCTGCAGGCTGCCCAGCCAGCCGAAGAACGTTGCCAGCAGGAACACCACGGCGCAGAACGCGACCAGAGCGACATGCCATAACGCAACGCGAGGGCGGCGAGCAGCGCCGCCATCGCCGCGGCGGGAACGCGAGCAGTCCCGGTCGGGTGAGGGCGGCCAGGGGCCGGGGGTCCGGCAGGGCGAGCATGGCGAGCAATGTGTGTTGATCTGATGACGTCTCGTCCCAATTTCATGCCAGCGCAAGACCTTAAAGATAAAGGTTAAAAAGGATCTCAAGGACGAGTTGGCCGCCCGACCCCCCGCCACTAGGATCGTTTCAGCATCAGACAGTGAAATCGGCAGCACGCCCCCCTCTCCCCCCTGCTGGCCGCGGGCAAGGGAGAGGGGGCATGGACGCGGGACGTTTCGAAGCCGTCCCGCACTGCCCGCCAATGCTTCCGTCTACCTGGAGATGGCCGGGCACACGGTTGTGGCATGGATCTGGCTGAGGCAGGCTCTGGTGGCGGTCGCGAAGCTGGCCGCGGCGCAGGGTCGCCGAGCGCGACTTCTACCAGGGAAAGCTGGCGGCGTGCGCCTACTTCTACCGCTGGGAGCTGCCCGGACGCGCCACCAGAACGAGCTGCTCAACAACATGGACCGGACCTGCTTCGAGATGCAGGACGCCTGGTTCTAGACCATCGGATCGACTATGGAAAGCATCGACGAAACCCTGGAGATCTCGGCCCCGCCGCTTCTGGAGCTGCTGCACCCGCTGGTGCCGGAGGCGCGCTGGACCTCGAGCCGCCTGGCGGTGCAGCTGCTGACCAACACGCAGGCGTTCTACGCCGACTGGACCGCCTTGCAGGGGCATGCGCCCTATGCGGTGTACCACTACACCGACGCGGCGGGCCTGAACGCGATCCTGGAGGCCGGCCGCATCTGGGCGAGCGACCTGCTGTACCTGGCCGGCTCGCGCGAGACGGACTTCGTGCGCGACCTGATCAAGGACCACCTGCGCAAGCGCGCTCATCGTCAGCGATCCGGTGCTGCGCGAGTTCTGCGACAAGGCCGAGCAGCGGCTCGACCCGCGCACCTGGCAGCGGAGCATTTTCGCCACGTGCTTCTGCCAGAACGGCGACGCGCTCGGGCAGTGGCGCGCCTACGCCGGCCCGCGCGGGGGCTACGCGGTGGGCCTGCGCAGCCAGGCGTTGACCTACGGCAGCGGCCGCTATCCCGCCGTGGCCCTGCGGCGTGTGATCTACGATCCGGAGCGCCAGAACGCGCTGATCTCCGGCCTGCTCGATCGCGCCATGTTTGCCCTGCGCTCGCCGGACGGCCAGGGCGAGGAGGGCATGGAGGCGGTGCTGGACTTCCTCACCGATCACATGGTGGAGCTGGTCGCCAGCTTCAAGCACGTCGCTTTCAAGGAAGACGAAGAGTGGCGTCTGCTGGTCGTCGCCGACACCGCCTACGCCGGCGAGGGGCTGGCCGATCTGAGCTTCCGCCAGGCCGGCGGTCACATCGTTCCGTTCATGGCGGTCGACATCGCGCCGCACGGTGGAGGGCGAGGTGTCGCCGATCGCCGAAGTGATCTGCGGGCCGCTCGAGCGCGCGGAGCTCTCCGCCCGCGCCATCGAGCTGCTGCTCAAGAAGCGCGCCGTCACCGGCGCTCGCGTGCGGCCTTCGGCGCTGGCGTTGCGCTGAACCGCCTAGACTGTCATGCTAGGCTGAACCGCAGAGGCGCAGAGGAAGCGCAGAGAAAGCCTGACTAGTGTTTGGTTGCCCCGGGGCGGCCATGCTCAGGGGGGAGCCAGCCCCCTGCTGTGTCGACTCCGACACGTCTGACCTCATGGTGTCCGCTGCGTGCTCGCCCCGTCCCCATTCCCGTTTCTGGTATCGTCTTCCTCTGCGGCTGTTCTCTGCGCTCGCGCCTCTGCGGTTAAATCGGTTAGACGGGGTAAACGATGAGTGTACGCAAGCTGTTCGACTTGACCGGGCGGGTGGCGCTGATCACCGGCGGCTCGCGCGGGCTGGGCCTGCAGATCGCCGAAGCACTCGGCGAGATGGGCGCGAAGGTCGCCATCACTGCGCGCAAGCAACCCGAGCTCGATGAGGCGCTGCGCACTCGAAGGGCCAGGGCGTGGACGTGATCGCCTCGGCGTGCGACCTGCAGGACATCAGGCCGCCAAGCCGCTCGTCGAGCAGGTGCTCGCAAGCACGGGCGCCTGGATATCCTGGTCAACAACGCCGGGGCGACCTGGGGCGCGCCGGCCGAGCAGCATCCGCTGGATGCCTGGAACAAGGTCATCAACCTCAATCTCACCGCCGTGTTCGCGTTGACGCCAGGCCGCCGGCAACCTGGCGATGATTCCGGCCCGCTACGGCCGCATCATCAACATCGCGTCGGTCGCCGGGCTGTCGGGTACCCACCCCGACTTCATGCGCACGATCGCCTACAACACCAGCAAGGGCGGAGTGGTCAACTTCACGCGTTCGCTCGCCGCGGAGTGGGCGCACTACAACATCACCGTGAATGCAATCGCGCCCGGCGTGTTCCCGACCAAGATGGCCAAGGTCATGGCCGAGACGCACAAGGACACCATCCTGCAGCTCACGCCGCTCAAGCGCTTCGGCGGCGATGAGGACCTGAAGGGCGTGGCCGTGCTGCTCGCTTCCGATGCCTCCAGCTTACATGACCGGCCAGATCATCGCGGTCGATGGCGGCATGAGCGCGATCTAAGGCAACCGCGTTCACCACAGAGGACACAGAGGAACGAGAAACAAAATCTCCATCCGGGATACAGCTCTGCCGACCGCCGCGATGGCAGGCTGACGCGCGAGGAGACGTAGCAAAACAGAGGCTGATCGGCGCAAACGGCTGGACTGCTAGGCAGTTGAACACTGTGTTACTGTGCGACCTCTGCGGTCGATGAGGGTGCCCATGCCGAGAAAGGCGCACCTGAACGCGGCGCTATACTGAGCGCACTCCGGCCGGCAAGAAGTGGTTTTCCTCTGTGTTCCTCTGTCTCCTCTGTGGTAGATGAGGTTGGTTCTAACCGTGCAATCGACAAACTTCGACGTCTACATGCCCTTCGTCGAGCACCTGGGCTTTCGCCTGGTGGAGAAGCGCGACGGCACGGCGAAGGTCGGCTACGACCCCAAGCCCGAGCATTTCAACAGCTGGAAGGCGATCCACGGCGGCGCTGTGATGTCGCTGCTCGACGTGGCGCTGTCCTCCGCCTGCCGGGCTCTGGACGACAAGTGCATCGGCTGCCTGACTGTCGAGATGAAGGCGAACTTCATCGGCGCGGCCACCGGCCCGGTGGTGGCCAGGCGAGGGCTCAGCGCGCGGGCCGCTCGCTGCTGTTCTCCGAAGGCGAGGTGCGCGATGAATCCGGTGCGGCTCTGGCCAAGGCGGTGGGCACCTTCAAGCTGATCTATCCGCCGGGCAGCAAGGAATGAGCGACGGATGCGCAGCCGCTGCAGCCCGGCGCGCAAGCTGCGCCGAGCATGCTGCCGCGGGTGGCGGCATTGATCGTCCTGGCGATGGCCTTGGTGCTGTGGGTGGACGTCCTGTTTCGCGCCCGGCTGGTCGGCGTGATCGGCTCCTCGGGCTACAGCACCACCGCTGGGCTGGTGATCAGCGCGGTCACGCTCCCGGTCGCCGTCGGGCTTGTGGCTGCGCTCCGGCTGGGCCTGGTGGGCTGGCCTGATCGCGGCGGCCTGGCAGTTGATGTCCCATCTGCTCATACATCGTCGTGACTACTGCCAGCGGCGACACGGTCGGCGCTGCCGGCTGGCTGATCGCAGTGCTGCTGGCGTCTTCCTGGTCGTGTTGCTGCTGCCGGCGACGCGTCACGCCTGCCTCGCGCGAAGCAGGCGACAGCGCAGTGAGCGGCGACAACCCCTACGAGCCGCCGGTCGGCGCCGCGTGGCCGACCGGCAGCCCGACGCACCCAGCGTTTTGCCGCGCGTCGCGGCGTCGCTGGCGCTGCTGTTCGCCGGCGGCGTCCTGCGCGGTGCTCATGCTCGAGATCGCGAGCGCGCCCGCGCCGGTCAGGCTCATCGAGCACGTGGACATGCTTGCCGTCGTGCTCGCTGCCGTCCTCGTCGGGCTCGGCTTGTGGCGGCACAGTCCCTGGGGCTGGTGGGTCGGCTTGCTGGGCGGCAGCGCTGTCGTGGTGCAGGTCGCGCTGCGGGTGAAGCGGGAAGCGCAGTTCGCGCCGGGCCCGGCGCTGTGGTTCTCCGGGGCCTTGGCCGTCGCGTTTCTCGCGGTCCTCTTGCTGCCGCGGACCGTTCGTGCTTTTGCGCGCTGACGCTCCTATCCTGATCTAATCGATTGATCCAGTCCACTAGATTTGAGGAGACGCAATGCCACTCGATCCGCAAGCCGAAATCGTCCTCGGCCTGGTCAAGCAGGCCGGTCTGCCCGAGTTCTGGCAGCTCACCCCCGACCAGGCGCGCGAGCAGTACCTGCTGCGCGTGGGCAAGCTGGCGCCGAAGGAGCAGATCTTTCGCACCACCGACCGGCGCATCCCCGGGCCGGGCAGCGAGCTCCCGATCCGCATCTACTGGCCGCGCGAAGCCAAGCCCGGCGAGCTGTTGCCGGTGCTGCTGTGGTTCCACGGCGGCGGCTTCGTGATCGGCGATCTCGACACCCACGACTCGGCCTGCCGCATGCTGGCCAACCAGGCCGATTGCATGGTGGTGGCGGTGGACTACCGACTTGCACCCGAGTTCAAGTTTCCCGCCGCGGTGGAGGACAGCATGGCGGCGCTGCGCTGGGTGGCGCTGCATGCGCGCGAGATCGGCGGCGATCCCGAGCGCATCGCGGTGGGCGGAGACAGCGCCGGCGGCAACCTCGCGGCGGTGTGCGCCATGCTGGCGCGCAACGAGGGCCATCCGCAGCTCGCCTTCCAGCTGCTGATCTATCCCTGCACCGCGCCCGAGCCGGAGACGCCTTCGCACCGCAAATTCGCCGAAGGCTACGTGCTCACGCGCAACACCATCACCTGGTTCTACAAGCAGTACCTGCGCAGCCCCAAGGATTCAACGACTTCCGCTTCGCGCCGCTGGTGGCCGACGACCTGTCCAATCTGCCGCCCGCGCTGGTGCTGGTGGCGGGCTACGATCCGCTGCGCGACGAAGGCGTCGACTACGCCAAGCGCCTGATCGAAGCCGGCAACCGCGTCACGCTGGTCAACTACGAAGGCATGATCCACGGCTTCTATCTGATGGGCGGCGCGGTGGACGCGGCGAAGCGCGCGGTCGCGCAATCGGCGCAGGCGCTGAGGGAGGCTTTCGCGCGCCGCTGCCAAGGTCTGAGTCAGGTACGCGCTCGGCGCAGAGCCGCAGTGTGCCTCACGTACGCGGCCTGCAAGCAGTACTGAGTCTACCGCAGCAGCACTCTGCACGCGCATGACGCGCATAGGGAGGAGCGATGAGTCTGGAAGGCAAAGTCGCCTGGATCACGGGCGCGGGAACCGGGATCGGGCTGGCGGGCGCGCAGGCGCTCGCCAAGGCCGGCGCGATGGTGGTCATGTCGGGCCGGCGCGCCGACGTGCTGGAGCGCGAGGCCGGGCAGATCCGCACAGTCGGGCGGCAAGGCCGAGGTCGAGGCGCTGGACGTGAGCGACCACGAGCAGGTGGCGCGCGTAGCGGCCGCGATCCTGCGCCGCCACGGCCGGGTGGACATCCTGGTCAACAGCGCGGGCCTGAACATCCCGACCGCTACTGGCGCAACCAGACCGTGGAGAGCTGGGACGAGGTCATCCGCATCAACCTCGACGGCACGTTCTACGCACCCATGCGGTGCTGCCGGCGATGCGCACGCAGAGGACGGCCTGGTGATCAACGTCTCCTCCTGGGCCGGCGTGTACCACGCCCAGCTGATCGGCGCCGCCTACAACGCCAGCAAGCACGCGGTCATCGCGATGACCGAGACCATCAACATGGAGGAGTGCATCAACGGCATCCGCGCCTGCGCCATCTGCCCGGCGGAGGTGGCGACGCCGATCCTGGATCGGCGGCCCGTTCCGCCCAGCGCCGAGGATCGCGCGCGGATGCTGCAGCCGGAGGACCTGGGCAACACCATCCGCTTGGTGGCCGAGCATGCCGGCGCACGTCTGCATCAACGAGATCATCATCAGCCCGACCTGGAACCGGACTCTACGTCGGCGGGCTGGAGAAGCCGAAGACCTGAGGCCGGCAGTAGCACCGGCTTTGAGCGGAGCCGAGTGGCCTCGATGTCGGACCGACAGGATGCTCGGCCTTAGGGAGGCGAGATGAGCCGCATCCTGTTCACCAACGTCGAGGTGCTCGACTGCACCGGCGCGGACGCCTTCGCCGGCCAGGTCCTGGTCGAGGGCGAGCGCATCCAGGAAGTCTGGCGCGCCGAGCAGGCGCCGCGCGTCGACGACGCGCAACGGATCGACGGCCGCGGCGGGACGCTGATGCCGGGCCTGATCGAGCCGCATGCGCATCTGACCTTCACCGATTGTGTGCAGTCGGTCGAGATGGGCTTCATCCCGGTCGAAGAGCATCTGCTGATCACGCTCGCGAATGCGCGCACGATGCTGGAGGCCGGATTCACCAGCTGCTTCAGCGCGGCGTCCGCCAAGAAGCGGCTCGACATCGTCGTGCGCAACGCCATCGAGGCCGGCAAGTTTCCCGGCCCGCGCATGCTCGCGGCCAGCCCCGAGATGACGGTGACCGGCGGGCTGGGCGACGTGCGCCTGCCGCATCTGTACCGCGAGAACTTCGCGGTCGTCCTGGACGGGGCCGACCAGTTCCGGCAGTTTGCCCGCGAGATGTGCCGTGAGGGCGTGGACACGCTCAAGATCAACGTGTCGGGGGACGCCGGCACGCCGTCGGCGCCCGCCGAGCGCACCGTCATGTCCGAAGCCGAGATCGCCGCGGTCTGCGACGTGGCCCACGACTTCGGCAAGCGCGTGGCTGCGCACGCGCGCAGCGCCGAGGCGGTGAAGCGTTGCCTGCACTACGGCGTCGAAGTGATCTATCACGCCACGCTGCTCGACGAGGAGGCGAAGGACATGCTCACGGTCGGCGCGCGAGCGGGTATTCGTCGCGCCTACGCTGGGCAATCTCTACTCCTTGCTCTACGATGCCGCGCCGTGGGGGCTCACCGCCGAGATGGCGCGCAGCCGTGGGTCGAGGAGGAGCTCGAACGCGGCATCGAGAGCGCGAAAGATCTGAAGCGGCGCGGCGTTCGCATCCTGCCCGGCGGCGACTACGGCTTCGCCTGGGTGCCGATCGGCGCGAACGCGCGCGACATCGAGCACTTCGTCGAGCTGCTCGGGCTCACGCCCATGGACGCGATCCTCGCGGCGACCAAGCTCGGCGGAGAGATCATGCGACGCGGCCACGAGCTGGGGCAGATCCGGCCCGGCTACCTGGCCGACCTGCTGCTGGTGGACGGCGACCCGGTACGCGATGTCGGTGTACTGACGCGGCGAGACGAGTTGGAGCTGGTGCTCAAAGGCGGCAAGGTCGAAGTCGATCGGCGGAGTGCGCCGCGCTAGCTTAGCCAGGAAAACCTTCGGCTAAGCCAGTCGTCGGCACTGCGCGCATCCTTTTCCCTCCCCCTTCTGAGGGGGAGGGCCAGGGTGGGGGTGGAATGCTCGCATGGCGGAATCCTGCGCTAACCCCCATCCCCCACCCTTCCCCCTTGAAAGGGGGAAGGAGCAATGCATGCATCGTTGTCGTCCCGCGCAAGTGGGACCCAAAAACTATCCCGGCTCCCGATGCAGGGACCGAATGAAGTTGATCAGGTCCCAGATATCGTCGGGGCCGAGGATGCCCTTCCACGCGGGCATGACCTTCACGCCGTTCAGGATCCGGTACGCCACCACGCCGTCGGGAAAAGTAGGGCGGCGGTGCGATCCGTGTCAGATCCTCCGGACGCTCCGGCAAGGACGCCGGCAGCCGGCCCATTGCCGCGCGCATCGGCGCCGTGGCACGCCTCGCAGTAGGTGTGAAACAACTGCCTTCCCCGGCTGATCGACTGCGACGAGCGCGGGATCGGATTGGGTGCAACAGCCGCCCTCAGCAAGTCCAGGTAGTGGACCCCGATGCCCGCGCACAAGCCGAGCGCCGCGGCCACGATCCATTTCACTCTGACTCGCCTGAACATATGCCGACTGTGCGCCGGGGTCGTTGCCCAAGTCGCATCCTCCCGCGACGAATGCGCGCGCCACAGGCGCGTCGCACGGTCGATCATACCCTGCGGGGACCCAACCATGCCCCGCTGCGCCGCCCGAAAACAAAAACGCCCGAGCGATGCGCCCGGGCGTCTCGATTGCGAACGAAGATAAGGGAATCAGCCGCGGCTGCTCTCGGGCATGCGCAGGGCGAGGAACAGGGAAACCTCGCCGCGCTTGACCAGCATGGGGACCGCCTTGCCGGCCGGCAGATTCGCGGTCAGCTCACGCAGTTGCTGGGCGCTGTCCACGTTCTTGCCGTCGATCTGCAGCAGGACGTCGCCCGGCTGCACGCCGGCATCGGCGGCCACACCCGGGCTGACCTGGCGCACCACGACGCCGTGCTCGACGCCGAGCTGCTGGCGTTGCGCGTCGGTGAGGTTCGCCACCACCACGTTCAGCTTGGCGCCCTGGCCGTTGGCTTCGTCGGTTCGCTGCGAGCTTGACCTCGCGTTCCTCGAGCTTGCCGAGCTTGACGTCGAGCTTCTGCTCCTTGCCTCCGCGCACGATGGTCATCGGCACCGTCACGTTCGGACGGGTGGCGCCGACCAGGGGCGGCAGATCACCGCTGTCCCCCATAGGCTTGTCGCCGAAGGCAACGATGACGTCGCCGGTCTTCAGGCCTGCCTTGTCGGCCGGGCTGCCGGGCGTGACATTGGCGATCAGCGCGCCGCGCGGCTTGTCCAGCCCGAACGAGCGGGCCAGGTCCTGAGTGACTTCCTGCAGCTGGATGCCGAGCCAGCCGTGCTCGACGTGGCCGTGCTCCTTGAGCTGGGCGACGACGTTCATCGCGACGTTGATGGGGATCGCGAAGGACAGCCCCATGTAGCCGCCGCTGCGGCTGAAGATCTGCGAGTTGATGCCGACCACGTTCCCGGACGTATCGAACAGCGGGCCGCCGGAGTTGCCCGGATTCACCGCCACGTCGGTCTGGATGAAGGGCACGTAGCTGTCGTTGGGCAGCGAGCGGCCCAGTGCGCTCACGATGCCCTGGGTGGCCGTGCGCTCCAATCCGAACGGCGCGCCGATGGCGAACACCCACTGTCCGACCTTCAGGCGCGTCGGAGTTGCCGACTTGCACGGCGGGCAGCCCTTGTCCCTCGATCTTGAGCAGCGCGACGTCGGATTGCCTGTCGCTGCCCACCAGCTTGGCCGGGAACTCGCGCTTGTCGTTGAGCTTGACCGTGATGCGCTCGGCGCTCGCGACGACGTGGTAGTTGGTGACGACGTAGCCGTCCGCGGAGATGATGAAGCCGGAGCCCATTCCGCGCTGCACGGGCGGCTCGTCGCCGAACGGACGTGCGCCTGGCGGGGCTGGAACGGGGAGGGTGCACCCGGCCTGGCGCCGGGGCCTTGCGCCATCGCCTTGCCTTCGCTGGTGACGTTGACCACCGTGTCGGCGTTGCGCTCGACCAGCACCGAGAAGTCGGGCAGCGTGATGGTGGACGCCGAACCCTGGACCGGGGGCCCTGGCTGGGGCTGGGGGGGTTCGACTGCGGTTGCATCTTGCTGGAACGCGGTCGCGGCGACACCGACGGCGACGGCAAGTCCTGCAGCCGAAGCCAGCGTCGCGAGCTTTGCGGAAGCACTCATGTAGCGATCTCTCCTCGTCGATTCACACCGCCTGTCGGGCGGCACGCGGCGCGTGGCTTGCGCGAATGCTGGATCGGCACTAGCCGGGCGTGCACGGCCGCGCGCATGTGCACACGCACCGCCCGGCCGTGACGGGCCCGGGCGCGCTCCTGGCGTCGCGGTCAGACCACGTGACGTGGATTCCGACCCCGCGCAGGCGCGCGAATGGTTCCCGCGGCCGCACGCCGTGCGACAATCGGCGTCGTCGGATGCCCGCTCGTCAGAGAGACCAAGATGCGGCTCGCCGCGCTCTGTGCAGTCCTTGCCGCCACGCTGCTGCCACCCGCCGCCCGCGCTGCTCCCAGCGGAGAAGCGATCGCACTGGAGGGCATTCCCGGCGTCGTGCCGGCCTGCGCGAGCTGCCACGGTGCGCACGGGGAGGGTGGGGGCGAAGGCCTGTACCCGCGCCTGGCGGGTCTGCCCGCGGCGTATCTGCGGCGCGAGCTCGACGCTGTTCCGCGACGGCATGCGCGCGAACCCGCTGATGATGCCCATGGCAAAGGGGCTGACCGATGCGGACATCGCTGCGGTGGCGGCGTACTTCAGCGAGCAGACCGCGCCGTTCCCGTCACCGCCACAGGCCGACGCGAGCGCGCTCGAGCGCGGGCGGGCCTTGGTCACCGTCGGCGCCTGGGAGAACGGCGTTCCGCCGTGCCGGGATTGCCATGGACCGTCCCTGCAAGGCGTCGCGCCCGCCATGCCGGGGCTGGCGGGACAGTCGCAGCAGTACCTCGTCTGCGCAACTCGAGAGCTACCGGGCGGGCACGCGTTCGAGCGATCCGCTCGGCCTCATGCGCCGCATCGCGCGGGGGCTGAGCGAGGGCGACGTGCGGCGCGTGGCCGCCGTACATCGCGAGCCTGCGCGTGGGCGCGGTTCCCGAGCCTCCGCGGCCCGCCACGGCCGAGCCCTACACGCCCAGGCCGCAGACGGCGGAGCACTTCGTGCCGCCGCCGGATGCCGCGATCCCCGACGGACCCTTCGGCGATCTGGTGCGGCTGGGGCAGAGCATCTTCCAGGACACGCCTCGGTACGCGCCCGGCTTCGCCGGCAACAGCTTGAGCTGCCGCAACTGCCATCTCGATCGCGGCCGGGCCGCGGGATCGGCGCCGATGTGGGCCGCGTATGTGCACTATCCCGAGTACCGCAAGAAGGACGACCTGGTGAACACGCTGCAGTTGCGCATCCAGGGCTGCTTCCGCTACAGCCAGAATGGCACGCCGCCGCCGGCCGACGACAAGGTGCTGACCGCGCTGGTCAGCTACTTCTACTGGATGGCCGCCGGGCTGCCGGTGGGGATCAAGCCCAAGGTCGCGAACTATCCGCCGCTGCCCGAGCCCGAAGTCACCGCCGAGCCGCGAACGCGGCGCCGGCGTGTACGCGGCCAACTGCGCGCTGTGCCATGGCGAGGACGGCAGGGGCGCGCCGCCGGCGGGCGAGCCCGTGTTCCCACCGTTGTGGGGGCCGCAGTCGTTCAACTGGGGCGCCGGCATGCACCAGCTCGACAGAGCGGCCGCGTTCATCAAGCGCAACATGCCGCTTGGCGCCGGCGAGATGCTCACCGATCAGGAGGCGTGGGACGTTGCCGCGTACATGAACAGCCAACCGCGCCCGCAAGATCCGCGCTTCACCAGCGACGTGGAGACCACGCGCGAGCTTTATCACCGCGGTCACGAGTATGACTTCTACGGGCGCGAAGTCGACGGTCGCGTGCTCGGTGCACCCGCGCAGACGTCGAAGTGAAACAGCGCTCCGGGTCTGGCTGCGGAACGGTTGTATGGTGCGGCTGTCACACTGTCGGCCGGTTGATGCTAGTGGCCTGCAACGGCGACATCGGCAGTGCCCCCTCTCCCCTTGCGGGAGAGGGCAGGGGTGAGGGGTCGGGCGTTACAGTCCGCTAGTGTAGTGCTTCGTTCTGTTTAGAACTTAAGTGTTGATTTGCGCGAATGACTTTTGCGAGGATGTCCTTGGCCTTGGCAGTCCAGACGAAGGGTTTGGGGTTTTTGTTGTGCAAGGCGATGTACTCCTTGATGGCGGCGGTAAGCTCTGGGACGCTACGAAACACGCCGTTGCGCAGGCGTTCGGTGGTGATATCGCGGAAGAATCGCTCGACCATGTTGAGCCAAGAGGCCGAGGTTGGAGTGAAATGAACATGGAAGCGCGGGTGTTTGGCGATCCACTCTTTGACCTTCGGATGTTTGTGCGTGGCGTAGTTGTCGCAGATCAGGTGCAGCGTCTTGTCCTGCGCTGTTTCACGGTTGATCTGGCGCAGGAAGGCGAGCCACTCGAGATGTCGATGGCGCTGCTCGCAGCGCGAGATGATCGTGCCGTCCAGCGTACTCATCGCGGCAAACAGCGTGGTGGTGCCGTTGCGCTTGTAGTCGTGGGTCATGGTGGCGGCACGCCCGGTCTTGATCGGCAGGCCCGGCTGGGTGCGATCGAGTGCTTGCACCTGGCTCTTCTCGTCGCAGCACAGCACCAGCGCATGCTCGGGCGGGGACATGTACAGACCGACGATGTCTTCCAGCTTCTCGATGAATTTGGGATCGCGCGAGACCTTGAAGCGCTTGACCCGGTGCGGCTTCAGGCCACGCGCCTTCCAAATGCGTTGGATCGTGGTGTCGCTCACCCCGGCCACTGCCGCCAGCGTGCGGGTACTCCACTGGGTCGCACCCTGCGGCTTGGTCTGCGTGGTCAGACGCACGATCTCAGCCGGGTCGATCTTGGGCTTGCGCCCCCCGCGCGGCAAATCCTGCTCGATGGCCTTCAATCCACTCACGGCGTAGCGCTCACGCCAGCGCCCCGCTTGAATCCGACCAACGCCAAGAATCTCACCAATCTTGTGATTGTCCAGCCCGTCAGCGGCCAGCAGCACGATGCTGGCGCGTCGCGCCAAACGCACTTCCGTGGTATTCGAATGCGCCAGCTTCACCAGCTTCTCCCGCTGCGCCTCGTCCAGTTTGATCGCCCTTGCCTTTCGCATCGCCACCTCCAAAGTGCATCACCTACACCTTGGAATCCGCGAATGGTAAATCGTTCCATTAAATACGAAGCACTACACTAGCTGCCCGGTGTGCGCAGAGGTGGGACCTTGGACGGGCTGCAATCGGTCCGCTAGCATGCGGCGCTCCGTGATAGCCGCGGAGCCCGCCCAGGAGAAGTGTCGAAAGTGAACGGTTCACGCAGGGATTTCGTGCGAGCGGCCGGGGGGTTTGGCCTCCTCGGTGCATTGCTGTCGGCGGGCATGCTGCGCCCGGAGGAGGTGCGCGCTGCGGACTGGAACAGCGCGGCGTTCGACGGCAAGAAGCTCGATGAGGTGATCCGGGCGCTGGGCGGAGCAGGTACGCGAGAAAGCGCGGACATCGCCATGAACGCTCCGGAGATCGCCGAAAACGGCGCGGTGGTCCCGATCCAGATCGTGAGCGCCTGCCGCGACCCAGGCCATCGCCATCGCCATCGAAAAGAATCCACGGCTCCTGGCGGCGTACTTCGAGATTCCCGAGGGTACGCTCGCGGACATCCAGACGCGCGTCAAGATGGCGGAGACCTGCAACGTGTATGCGCTGGTGAAGGCCGACGGCGAGTTCTATTACGCATCCAAGGAGATCAAGATCACCGCGGGCGGCTGTGGAGTCCTAAGATCACCTACAGCACAAGACCCTATCCATCGGCCGGTAGCGCGTACGAACTGGAATTGTATCTGGCGGTGTCGAACTGCGAGGGGCTTGCACGCGGACTCTACCATATGACGCTGGCGGCCACGCGCTGGTGGCGATCGGGGTCTCCGCACAGCAGCTCCATGCGCTTTCGGCGGCAGCCGAGTTTGCCATGGACGCATCAGGTCCGCCGCAGGTTCTGATCACGATATCAGCGCGTTTTGGGCGGATCTCCTGGAAATACAGCTCAATCGCATATTCGCTGATCCTGAAGGATGTCGGCAGCCTGATCCAGACGTTCTACCTGGCGGCGACCGACACGGGCCTTGGCGGCTGCGCCATCGGCACCAGCAATATCGATCTGTTTGCAAAATCGTTGCGCTCATCTCCGTGCTCGGTCTCATGCTCGGCGTCGCCACGCTCATCGTCGTGCTGTCGGTCGTGAATGGGTTCGAGCGCGAGCTGCGCACGCGCATTCTCAGCGTCACCTCACACGCGGTGCTCATGGGCCGGCACGGCACGCTCGAAGGCTGGCGCGGCGTGCAGGCAGCGGCTCAACGCGAGCCGGGCGTCATCGCGGCCGCGCCATTTGTCGAAGCACAGGCCCTTCTGGCGAACAACAAACGCGTGAAGGGCGCGGTCGTGCGCGGCGTGCTGCCGGAGGAAGAGGCCAAGGCAACCGGCATTGGGCAACACCTCACAGCAGGCAAGCTCACCGATCTCGCGGATGGTCGCTACAACGTCATTCTCGGAGCCGCGCTCGCGAAGGAGCTTCGCGTGGGCGTGGGCGACACCATCGTCATCATCGCCCCTGAGGGCACCGCCACGCCGGGCGGCGTGGTGCCGCGCATGCGGCGCTTTCATATCACGGGCCTGTTTCAGTCGGGCATGTTCGAGTACGACAACACCCTTGCGCTCGTACACATGCACGACGCGGCCCGGCTCTACAAGCTCGGGGACGACGTCACCGGCGTGCGGCTCGCACTGGAGAACCCGATGCGTTCCGCGTCGACGCTGCGCTCCCTGGCCGCGGCGCTCGGCGAGGAGCGCTTCCTCATGACGGACTGGACCCGCAGCCACGTCAACTTCTTCCGCGCGATCCAGACCACGAAATCGATGATGTTCATCATCCTGCTGATGATCGTCGCCGTTGCCGCGTTCAACATCGTCTCGACGCTCGTGATGATCGTGAAGGAAAAGCAGAGCGACATCGCCATCCTGCGCACGCTGGGCGTCGGGCCGGGCAACGTGCTGGCGATGTTCACGGTGCAGGGCGTGCTGATTGGCCTTGCAGGCACGGGCCTCGGTGCGGCGCTCGGCGTGCTCGTCTCGCACAACATTCAGAGCATCATCGCCGGGCTCGAGCGCATATCTGGCGTGAAGTTCATGGACGCCAGCGTCTACTACATGAGCGAGTTGCCCGCGTACGTCGAAACCCTCGACGTGCTGCGCGTGTGCGGCGTGGCGTTCCTGCTCTGCGCGCTCGCCACCCTTTACCCCGCGTGGCGCGCGTCACGCACTGCTCCTGCCGAGGCCCTGCGACATGACTGAAACCGTTCTTGAAGCGCGCGATGTTCAGAGGCGTTTCCAGCAGGGGCCGGTCACGCTGGAAGTGCTGCATGCGGTGAATGTTGTGATTGCCGCTGGTGAGCGGCTCTCTATCGTCGGTGCCTCCGGCTCCGGCAAGACGACCCTGCTGCAGATTCTCGGCGGGCTGGACAAGCCGTCTGCCGGCCACGTGCTCGTCGACGGCAAAGACATTCACTTGCTAAGTGAACGGGAGCGCGGCGAGCTGCGCAACCACGCGCTGGGATTCGTCTACCAGTTCCATCACTTGCTGCCCGAGTTTTCCGCGCTGGAGAACGTCGCCATGCCGCTGCTCGTGCGGCGCATGCATACCGGGGAAGCAAAGGATCGCGCCCGCGAGATCCTCAAGCGTGTGGGGCTAGGCGAAAGACTCACCCATCGCCCGCACCAGCTTTCCGGCGGCGAGCGTCAGCGCGCGGCCGTGGCGCGTGCGCTGGTCACGCAGCCGAAGCTCGTGCTCGCCGACGAGCCCACGGGCAATCTGGACGGCAAGAACGCGGAAGCGGTGTTCGAGCTCATGCTCGAGTTGAACCGTGAGCGCGGTACGAGCCTCGTGGTGGTGACGCACGACCTGCGCATCGCCGCGCGCATGGACCGCGCGCTGGAGCTCGAGAACGGTTCTCTGCACGAATTCGACGCGTCAGGGCGTTGACGGCCCGCGTCGCGTCCGGTACCTGTTCCTGACCTGCCATCGCCACAACAGCTCCAGGCCCATCCAGCCTGCGAGCCCCACCACCAATGCGCATAGCAGGCAGCCGATCAGGAAGGGTTGCCAGAGTGGACCCAGCCCCGACTGCAGCCATTCGAAGCTGAACTGGAAGTGGAACGGCTTCAGCGGCTCGCCCAACACGGCCGCGCCCACGCGATAGGCCGTGTAGAACACCGGCACCACCGTGAAGGGGTTCACCAGGAACACGGTGCCCACGATGGTGGGCACGTTCACTTGCCGGGCAATCGCGACGAGCACCGCGAGCGGCAGGTGCACGGGCAGCGGCACGAAGCAGATGGCGAGGCCCAGGCCGAATGCGCTGGTGATGGAGCGGCGCTGCAGGGACCACAGGCCGGGCTCGGTGACGCGGGAGCCGAATAGCCGCAGGTACCAGCGGCGTTGAAGCGTCGTCGGATGCGGCGTAATTCTTTTGAGCAGGCGACGAGGCATGCAGGCGACGCACTCTAGCAGAACGTTTCGCGGCTCTGTGTGACGCCGGCGCCATGGTGTTCCCATTCGCATTCTTCGCCGGGGTGGCTGCGTTACTGGCCGCGCCCGCGCTTCCGCCAGCGTGGGTTGCGGTTCCGGTTGCTCTGGCTGGCGTGCTCGGGCTGGGTCTCCGACGTCGCTTCGCGGCCGGGCTCGCGCTATGCGGCGCCTGTTGCGGGTTCCTCTTCGCTGGCTATCACGCGCAGCAGTATCTGAGCGAGCGGTGGCCGCAGCGGTTGTCCGATGAGCGAGTCATCGCGCGAGTGGTCGTCGATTCGATCCCGACACCACGGGATTCAGGCTGGGCGTTCGATGCGCTCGCAGTCATCGAATCGCCCCAGGGCCTGCCGCAACTCCTGCGTGTGCGGGTCATCTCGCGCGATGCCGCTTTCCGGCCGCGCGCCGGCGAGCGCTGGCGGTTGCTGCTGACGCTGCGGCCCCCGCGGGGCCGCGCAAACCCGGGCTCGCAGGATTTCGAGCGGCAGCTGTTCCGCGACGGGGTGCATGCCCTGGGCACGGTCGTGAAGTCCGGCATCAATCGAAAGATCGACTCCGGGCACCGGCCGCTGGCAGCCCTGCGCGAACGCATCTCGCGGCATATCGAAGCGCACGTGACGGATCGCGACGCTGCCGCGTTGATCGCCGCGCTCGCGGTGGGCGACACGGGCCGCGTCTCGCGTGAGCAATGGCGAGTGTTCAACGCGACGGGCACCACCCATCTGGTTGCGATCTCCGGATTGCACGTCACGCTCTTTGCCGTAATCGCCTTCGCGGTGGCGCGGTGGTTGTGGTCCGGCAGCGTCTGGCTCGCCTCGTTGCGGCCCGAAAGCCTGGGGAGCGCAGCGATGGCGCTGCTGCTGCGGTGGCCCCGCGAGACGTTCGCTTCGGTTGTGGGGTTCACCGCAGCGGCGGGTTACGCCACGCTCGCGGGATTGTCCGTGCCGACCCAACGCACGCTCATCATGCTCGGCACATGGCTGCTCGCGCGGGCGATGGCGCGCGCCACCCGACCCTTCCAGCCGCTGGCGCTGGCGTTGATTGCGGTGCTGCTGGTCGATCCGTTCGCGCCGCTGTCGGCCGGGTTCTGGCTGTCGTTCGCGGCCATGGGTGCCATCATTCTCGTCACCAGCGGGCGCTTCGTGCGACGGCCAGTGTGGCGTGAAGCGCTCGCCGTGCAGGCCGCCGTCACGGTGGTGCTGCTGCCATTCTCACTCGCGCTCTTTGGTTCGGTGTCCGTGATCGGGCCGCTCGTGAACGCGCTGGCGATTCCGGCGATGAGTTGGGTGCTGGTGCCCGTCGTGCTGCTGTCGGTTGCGTTGGCGCCTGTCTCGGTGGGCGCAGCGAATGGCTTGCTATCGGTCGCCGCATGGCTGCACGAGGCCGGCTGGCCCTGGCTTGCCGCTGCGAGCGACGTGCCGTGGGCGCTGCTTCATGCAAGCCCGCCGTGGTGGTGGTACGCCTTCGCCATCTATGCCATCGCGATGGCCCTGATGCCGTGGCCACTGATGCTGCGGCTCGCTGCACTGGTCTGCGTGGTGCCATTGGTCGCCGCGGTCGACGGTGCGCCGGAGCCCGGCTCGGCGGAAGTCACGATTCTCGACGTGGGCGAGGGCACTAGTGTGGTCATACGCACCGCTCATCACGTTCTCGTGTATGGCACCGGCGATTCATATGGCACCGATGGACGCATGGCGGAGGGCGTCGTGATCCCGTTTCTCCGCAACAGCGGCGCACGCGTCATCGACAGGCTCGTGCTGAGCCGCCCCTCTGTCGCGACCGCCGCGGGCGTCACGGCGCTGCTCGCGGAGATGCCGGTGCGCCAGACTCTAGTCGGTGGAGTGGCCGAAGGGGATGGGGAGCTCGGATGCGCGCAGGCGACCAGCGCATGGCAATGGGACCGCGTCACGTTCGAGCTGCTGCCCGTCAGCGCCACGTCCAACAGCGCGGATGCCGGCCACGCTTGTGTGCTGTCAGTGAAAACTGGCCGAGGACGTGTGCTCGTCCCGGGCAACATCGATGTCGGCACCGAGCTGCGCCTGGCACGTTCGGGCAACCTGCAAGCCGACCTCGTTGTGGTTCCGCGCAGCGGCAGCAGTGCGGCGTCATCCGCGGCCTTCATCGAAGCGGTGGGCGCTCGCTGGGCTGTCGTCTCCGGGAGACGAGTGCAACGTCCCGCCGCCAGATTCGCGCTCGCCCGCTGGGAGCAGCACGGCGCGCAGGTGCTGGCGACGGCCGAATTGGGCGCAATTCGGTTCCAGATGGACGAGGCAAGGGGTGTCATGGGCCCGCAAGCACGACGCACGGACCAGCGCAAATTGTGGGCGGCCTCGCCTTGAGCGGCCGGCACGCTCCGGTATGATGCCGGCCACCCCAAGGTCGCCTCGGAATCGTAAGAATGTGGGAAATCGTGCGGGCCGGCGGTCCGCTGATGTGGCCGATCATTCTGTGCTCCGTCGCGGCTGCCGCGATCGTTCTCGAAAGGCTCTGGACGCTGCAGGATCGCCGCGTCCTGCCCCGTGAGCTCACGCAGAAGGTGTGGCAGCTCATCGAGTCGAACCAGGTCAACGACAAGGTGATCCAGGCCCTGGAGCAGAACTCGCCCCTCGGGCGCGTGCTGGCCGCAGGGCTCGCCAACCGCCACCGTCCGCGCGAAGTGATGATGGAGCGCCTGGAAGACACCGGCCGCCACGTCATTCACGAGCTGGAGCGCTTCCTCAACACGCTCGGAACCATCGCCGCCATCTCGCCGCTGCTGGGCCTGCTCGGCACCGTCACCGGCATCATCAAGGCGTTCAACGCCATCCAGGCGGGGGGCATGGGCGACCCGCGCGCGCTGTCCGGCGGCATAGCCGAGGCGCTCATCACCACGGCTGCGGGACTGCTCGTAGCCATCCCGGCGCTGTTCGCCTACCGCTTACTCCGCAGCAAGGTGGACGGCATCGTCATCGCGATGGAGAAAGACGCCATTCGCCTCGCCGACGCCGTTGAAGCGGCGCAGGGTGGCGCAGGGCGCGCGGCGTAACGTGACGAGCGCGTCATGAACCTCAAACCGCGCCGGAACGAAGAGCCCGAGATCAACCTGGTCTCGCTCATCGACGTGGTGCTCATGCTCGTCGTGTTCTTCATGATGTCGAGCCAGTTCGTGGACGAAGGCCGGGTGAAGATTCACCTGCCACAGGCCGCCGGCGCGCCGGCCGCGCAGAAGCAGGCCGAGCCCATCGTGGTGACGGTGACGCAGTCCGGCAGCTATCGCGTGAATGAGCAGGAGCTCATCAACTCCAGCCCCGAGACGCTGCGCGCCGCGCTCATCAAGGTGGCCGGGCAGGACCGCACCTCACGCATCACGCTGCGGGCCGATGGCCGCGCCACGCACCAGTCGGTGATCACCGCCATGGACGTGCTGGGCCGCCTCGGCTTCGCCGAGATCAACGTGGCCACGGTCAAGGAAGACGCCGGCGGGGCAGTCTTGAACGACGCCGGGCCGGGGGCTGCGCTCGCGCCGGCCGACGCGCGCGCGGTCTACAAACGCCTGTTCCAGTATGCGAAGCCGCACTGGAGGATGTTCGCCATCGGCGCGCTCGGGGCTGCGCTCTTTGCCGGAACGAATTACGGCATGCTGTGGTTCGTCCGGACCTTCCTCAACGATGCCTTCGAGCGCAAGGACCCGGGCGTCATCTGGTTCGTGCCCGTGTGCATCGTCGTGCTCTTCTTCGTCCGCGGCATCGGCGACTACGTCTCGAACTTCTTTCCCGGCTATGTCGGGCGGCAGGTCATCAAGAGCCTGCGCGGCGAGCTGTTCGCGAAATACATGCACCTGCCGGTGTCGTACTACGACCGCACCTCTACGGCGCAGATGCTCTCGCGGCTCACGTACAACATCGAGCTCGTTGCCGAGGCCGCGACCACGTCGCTCGTCAACCTCATTCGCGACTCGCTCACGTTCATCGGGCTGCTCGGCTACCTGTTCTATCTCAACTGGCAGCTCGCCTCGATCATCATCCTGCTGGCCCCGCCGCTGGCCTGGCTCATTCGCCGCATCAACCAGCTCTTCCGCCGTTACAGCGCGCGCATCCAGAGCTCGATGGGCGACATCACGAGGGTGGTGAAGGAAGGGCTCGACGGCCAGCGCGTCATCAAAGCCTTCAATGCGCAGGACTGGCAGGTGCGCCAGTTCGAAGCGGTGAACGAGCGCAATCGCCACTCTTACATGCGGCTCATCGGCACCAAGGCCGCGGGCACCCCGGTGGTGCAGATCATCGCGTCGCTCGGGCTTGCCGGGGTCATGTATCTGGCGGTCCGGCAGGTGATCCAGGGGCAGGTGCTCGTCGGTGACTTTGTCGTGTTCCTCGGTGCAATTATTTATTGCTCGCAATCGTTGCGGTCCATCACAAACGTGTTCGGGCCGCTGCAGCAGGGCATTGCAGCCGGTGCCAGCGTGTTCGAAGTGCTGGATGCCCCAGCGGAGCCGACCGGGGGCAACCGCCCGATTGCGCGCGCTCAGGGGGCTGTCGCGTTTCGCGACGTGAGCTTCGTCTACGCGGTAAAGAAGGGCGCTGTTCTGCGTGACATCAACGTTGAAGTGCAGCCGCGCACCACGCTCGCCATCGTGGGCAAGTCGGGCAGCGGCAAGTCCACGCTCGTCAGTCTGCTGCCGCGGTTCTACGACCCGCAGCAGGGCTCGGTCATGCTCGATGGCGTGGACGTGCGCGAGTACAACATCGCAGACCTGCGCAATCAGGTGAGCATCGTCAGCCAGGACGTCGTGCTGTTCAACGACACCATCCGGAACAACATCGCCTTCGGCATGCAGGACGTGTCGCCCGAGGCGATCGTCGAAGCCGCTCGCGCGGCCTACGTGCTCGATTTCGCGGACGAGCTGCCCGAAGGGCTCGACACGCAGGTAGGCGACCGCGGCACGCTGCTGTCGGGCGGGCAGAAGCAGCGCATCGCCATTGCGCGCGCGCTGCTCAAGAACGCGCCGGTGCTCGTGCTCGATGAGGCGACGTCCGCGCTCGACACCGAATCCGAGCGCCGCATCCAGGCCGCACTCGAGACGCTGGTGCGCGATCGAACCACGCTCGTCATCGCGCACCGGCTGTCCACGGTGGAGAAGGCCGATCGCATCATCGTCATGCATGAGGGCGCGGTCA
This sequence comes from uncultured Gammaproteobacteria bacterium, assembly GCA_963837755.1. GTDB lineage: Bacteria > Pseudomonadota > Gammaproteobacteria > Steroidobacterales > Steroidobacteraceae > JADGHX01. Next base: position 36,345 of record CAWIOP010000002.1, read on the forward strand.
TCGAGAGCGGCACGCATGCGGAGCTGATCGCGCGCGACGGTTCCTACGCGCAGCTCTACCGCCTCCAATTCAGTGCGTGATGCCACGCTCTGGCGGCCGGCGCTGACGACATCATGGAACGCGCGCTAAACCGCATCTGGTACGGGGGCGCGCCCGCCGCGCTGTTGCTGCTGCCCCTCGCATGGCTCTATGGCGCCGTGATGAGCGTGCGCCGCGCGTTCTATGCGCAGGGCTGGCTGCCTTCTTATCGCATGGAGCGCCCGGTCATCGTCGTGGGAAACCTCACGGTCGGTGGCACGGGTAAGACTCCGCTCGTTGCCTGGCTGGCCGAAAGGCTCACCGGGCGCGGGCTTCGAGTCGGCATTGTTTCGCGAGGCTACGGCAGCCCTTTCGCCACGCCGCGTGTCGTGGAGCCCAACTCGCGTTGGCAGGACGTAGGCGATGAGCCGCTGCTGCTGCGTCAACGTACGGGTTGCGATGTGGTCGTCGCGACGGATCGCGTTGCGGGCGCGCAGCTGCTGATCCAGCGCGGTGCCGACATCATCCTGGCCGACGATGGGCTGCAGCACCTGCGTCTTGCACGCGACGTTGAGATTGTCGTGGTCGACGGCGCACGTGGGTTCGGCAACGGCTACCTGCTGCCGGCGGGCCCATTGCGTGAGCCGGGGTCGCGGTTGGCGCTGGCCCATCTCGTGGTGATCAACGGCCCACCGGAGCACGCCTCGATTGCGCGTCAGCCCATGGCTCGGGATATGCAGCCGGTGCAGATGACCCTGATGCCGGGCACCGTGTTGCCGGTGGTGGGTTCGCGGGCTGACCGCACGCTCGAAAGCTTCCGGGGGCAGCGCGTGCACGCGGTAGCGGGCATCGGCAACCCGCGGCGGTTCTTCGCGGACCTGCGTGATCGGGGGCTGAACGTGGTGGAACACCCGTTTCCCGACCATCACCCCTTTACCGCGGCCGACCTGGACTTCGGCGACGCCGCGCCGGTGCTCATGACCGAGAAAGATGCCGTAAAATGCCGCGCGCTCGCGGGCGCCCCAGCATTGGCCGCCGCGTGGTTCGTGCCGGTCACCGCGCGGTTCAGCGACACTCACGCTGCCGGCATGGTCGAGCACGTTGTCGCAAAGCTGGGCCGCTCGGTGAATGCCGTGGTTCGGTGACTGGTCCCCTGGTGAACGTAAAGGGTAGCCCCACTTCATGGATTCCCGCCTGCTAGAGATTCTCGCGTGCCCCATCTGCAAGGGCCCGCTCAAGTACCAGCGCGACGCGCAGGTGCTCGTGTGCCGCATGGACCGCCTCGCGTATCCCATTCGGGACGACGTGCCGGTGATGCTCGAAGAAGAGGCGCGGCAGCTCGTCGCGGACGATCCGTTGCTCGCACGGTGAGCGCGCGCGGCGTGTTTCGCGTCGTCATTCCCGCTCGCTTCGCCTCAACGCGGCTGCCCGGCAAGGCGCTGCTGCCGATGGCCGGCAAACCGATGATCCAATGGGTGCACGAGCGCGCAGGGCAGTCGCGCGCGGCGCAGATCATCATTGCCACGGATGACGCCCGCATTTCGAGCGCTGCCCGGTCGTTCGGCGCCACGGTGGCGATGACGGCCGCCACGCATGCCTCGGGCACAGACCGCATCGCTGAAGTGGCGCGCGCGCATAAGTGGGCTGACGCGGACATCGTCGTGAACGTGCAGGGGGATGAGCCGCTCATTCCGCCGGCACTCATCGATCAGGTGGCGGGGCTTCTGCAGTCGAATGCGCAGGCGCATATGGCAACGCTTGGCACGCCGCTCACGCACATCGATCAGCTGATGGATCCGAACGTCGTGAAAGTGGTGATGGATTCAGCGGGGCGGGCGCTGTATTTCAGCCGCGCGCCGATTCCGTGGCATCGGGATTCCGCGCCGTCGGGCCTTGCGAGCCAGACCCGTTTTGACGGCGCGCGCCGGCACATCGGAATCTACGCGTACCGCGTCGGCGCGCTGCTGCGCCTTGCGTCACTGGCGCCAACACCGCTGGAATATGCCGAGAAGCTCGAGCAGCTGCGGGCGTTGGAGAATGGCTTCGAGATCCGCGTGGCCGACGCGGTGGAAACGCCCGGCCCAGACATCAACACGCCGGAAGACGTGGAGCGGGTGCTGGCGCGGCTGCGCTGAGCATCGACGGCGAAGTCGGTGGGTTCCAGCGAAGTTACGCTGCGCTAAACTGCCCACCTCGTTCAGGGGCGACGCACGATCTGCGTTGCCGTGAGGGTCCAGCGAACCATGAAAATCCTGTTTGTGTGCCTGGGCAACATCTGCCGCTCACCCAGCGCTGAAGCTGTCCTGCGCGCTATCGCCGCGCGCGAGGCGCCCGAGCTGGGCATTGAAGTCGATTCTGCAGGCACCGCCGGTTACCACATCGGCCATCCGCCGGATGCACGCTCGCAGGAAGCGGCGCGCCGTCGCGGCTACGACATGGCGCCGCTGCGCGCACGCATCGTCGAGACCACGGACTTCGAACGTTTCGACCTGGTGCTGGCGATGGATGAGAACAACCTGGCCACGCTGCGCCAGCGCGCACCGGCCGCATACCGCGAGCGCGTGCAGCTGTTACTCGATTTCGCTCCGGAATGCGGAATGAGCGAAGTGCCAGACCCGTACTACGGCGGGCCTACCGGCTTCGAGCACGTGCTGGATCTGGTGGAAGAGGCCTCACGCGGCCTGCTGGAACACCTGCGCAAGCGCGTTCGCGCCGCCTGAGCAAAGCGCCCAGCCGCCGCCCCGCGGCGACCCGCATCCCGGCGGCCGCGAACGCAGTTGCCGGGATGCCGGGGGCTTGTCGACCTGCTTAGTCCTCACGCCGTCCGCCCGCTCCCGGGCTCGTCGACCAGACCACATACGGCCGCTGCTGCGGCTGGTCTGCGCCTTCGGCGGAAGACGGTGGCGCCGGTTCGAACTGACGGGCCGGCGCCGCGTGCTCGGCGCTGGCCGCCGCAGGCTCACGCGTATGCTGCTCTTCGTGCCGGTGTTCCTGAGGCTCGCGGGGCGCTGATTCGTGCACCGTGGGCTGCGAACCGGACTCATACGACGTGCTGTCGCGATGGCCGAAGTCTCGCGGGGCGGGCTCATGCGAGCCCGACTCTCGAGGCGCCAGATCGTGAGATGCCGTCTCGGACGAACCGGACTCGCGTGCCGCCGCTTCACGTGGCGCCGGTTCATGGGATTCCGGCGAACCCCGGGACTCGCCGCCGTTGCTGTACCCGGAACCGCGGTGACCGCCGCCACGGCCGAAGCCGCGATTGCCTTCCGCTTCAGCGCCGTGTGACGGGACGCGATTGCCATCCACATCGCCTTCATACCCCGGGATCCGGTTGCCATCGGCGTCGCCGCCTTGCCCTGACACACGGTTACCGTCGGCGTCGCCCCCGGCGCGGACGCCACCTTCGCCGCGTTCGAACAGGCCTTCCTGACCGCCGGCACTGCGGGCGCCGCCTTCGCGACTGCCACCACCACCACCACCACCGCGGCGGCCACGACGCCGGCCCCGACGGCCGCGCCCTGAGCGTTCACCCTGAGCACCGCGCTCGCCGAGCCCCGCGCCTTCCGCGCCCGGAGCACCCGATGCGTCCGGCGCCGCGCCGGCTGCCGCGCTGGCCGCGATGTTAGCCGCCGCGCCAGCGCTTGCCGCCACCGCCGCTATTGTTTCTTCAGGCTTGGGCGCAGGCGCTTCGCGCTCACGTTGCCGATCGCGCTCATGCCCGGCGACACTACCACCGCCGGAACCGGCGCCGCGCGAGCGGTCACGGTTGCGATCGCCACGCTCGCCGCCGCGCTCTGCGCGCGGCTCGCCGTCACGGGCGCGAGGCTCGCCACCGCGCCCGCGATTGCGGTCACGATCACGATGGACTTCACCGCCGCGCTGGCCCTCGCGAGCGCCTTCGCGCTCGCGGCCTTCGCTGGTCGCATCCCGGCGTGCGCCGTCTGCGTGCGGCCTGTGTGAACGATGCTCGCCGCCGCCTGGGCGACGCCCGTCGCGGCGATGCCCACCGCGATCCCCACGCTCACCGCCGCGATCGCGACGGGACTGGCCCGGCGACGCGCTCGCGGGAGCTGCCGCAACCGGCACCGTAACGGGCTGCGCATCGCCAAATAGCCAGCGCTTGAGCCGGCTCACTGCGCCTAGCTGCGGCGCCGGCGCAACCGGCGGTTGCAGCACCGGTTCTTGCGCCATGATGGGTGCCGACGTAGCCGGCAGGATCGTGGCCACAGCGGGGACTTCCGGCTGCGGCTTCTTGTCCTGGGCGGAGCCAGGCTCGACGACCGTTGGCGCGGTCGGCATGAGGTAGCTCGGCTGCCGGTTCTCGGGCAGCTCCGTCTCATCGTCGCGCACGCGCGCATCGAGTACTCCGGCGTCTGGATGTTCGCGTTCGGCACGATGATGAGTTCGGCCGCGCTCTTGTCCTCGAGCGTGCGCAGCCACTCGCGCTTCTCGTTGATGAGATAGGTGGCCACTTCCACCGGCACCTGCGCGATGACGCGCGCGGTGCGGTCCTTGCGCACCTCCTCGCCGATGAGGCGCAGGATCGCGAGCGTCATGGATTCGACGCTGCGGATGCTGCCGATGCCGACGCAACGCGGGCACACGATGTGGCTCGACTCGCCCAAGCGAAGGCCGCAGGCGCTGGCGCGACATCTCGAGCAGGCCGAAGCGCGACAGGCGGCCGATCTGGATGCGGGCGCGATCCATCTTCATGGCATCGCGCAGGCGGTCTTCGACGTCGCGCTGGTTCTTCGGCGACTCCATGTCGATGAAGTCGATGACGATGAGGCCGCCGATGTCCCGGATGCGCAGCTGGCGGGCGATCTCGTCCGCCGCTTCGAGGTTGGTGTTGGTGGCGGTGGTCTCGATGTCGCTGCCGCGCGTGGCGCGCGCGGAGTTGATGTCGATGGACACCAGCGCCTCGGTGTAGTCGATGACGATGCTGCCGCCGGAGGGCAGCTGCACCTTGTGCGCGTAGGCCGACTCGATCTGGCTCTCGATCTGGAAGCGCGTGAAGAGCGGCGATGTCGTCCGTGTACAGCTTGAGCGCGCTGCTGCGCCTCGGGCGGCATGAAGCGCTGCATGTACTCCTGCGCCTTCTGGAAGGCGGCCGGCGTCGTCCACCAGCACCTCGCCGATGTCGTCGGCGAGGTAGTCGCGCATGGCGCGGGTGACCGCATCGCTCTCGCGATACACCAGGAACGGGGCCGGGCGGTCCTTGGTGGCCGCGTCGATCTGCTCCCACTGGGTCTTGAGGTTGTCGAGATCCCACTGCAGCTCTTCGACCGAGCGGCCGACGCCGGCGGTGCGCACGATGGCGCCCATGCCGTCGGGGATCTGCAGCTGGTCCATGACCTCGCGCATCTGGTCGCGGTCTTCGCCTTCGATGCGGCGCGACACGCCACCGGCGCGCGGGTTGTTCGGCATCAGCACGAGGAAGCGGCCGGCGAGGCTGATGAACGTGGTGAGGGCCGCGCCCTTGGTGCCGCGCTCTTCCTTCTCGACCTGGACGATGAGTTCCTGGCCCTTCGGAGAGCAGGTCGCGGATGTTCATGCGCCCGCCCTGGGGCTGCTGTGCGGAAGTAATCCTTGGAGACTTCCTTCAGCGGCAGGAAGCCGTGGCGTGCGGCGCCGTAGTCGACGAAGCAGGCCTCGAGCGAGGGCTCGACGCGCGAGATTCGGCCTTTATAGACGTTGGCTTTTTTCTGTTCGCGGGAAGGTAGCTCGATACTGAGATCGAAGAGTTTCTGTCCATCAACCAGCGCGACGCGCAACTCTTCTTGCTGAGTTGCATTGACGAGCATTCTCTTCATGTTGCCCCTACTGGACGGTGAGGGGCCGACAAGCGAACGGCGGGAGGCTGCGCGAGGCATGCGTCAACTGCCGTCGCGGCGGCGAAGATTCCGTGATCAGGCGAATGAGGCGCTGAGGTGTCGTTATTCACGTTGTATGTGCCCGCCCATGCAGTTCGGGGCGGCGCGCCGGAAACCTTCGGTGCTCTCAACCGACGGCGCGCCCGGGAAGTCTTTTGGACGAGACTCGACGCAGGCTGCGCGATCTTGTCGGCCCAATGCGATGGCCTCGTTTCGGAGGACCAACTAACATGCGGCGCGTTCGGCTCGTCTTAGTAGCTACGTCGACTCGGCGGCGCCGACCATTGTGACCGCCCAACTGCGGGACGACGACGCGCGAGTATACGCCCGAGACCACTTGTAGAAACAAGACTTACGATGAGGTCCTGAGGTGACCGAGCCACAAGCCGGTGCCGCGAAGCCCGCGGCGTCCGCCAGACGTTCGAGGTCGATCCGGAACGCGGCGCGGGCAGCGGCTGGACAACTTCCTGATGCGCATGCTTCCAAGGCGTTCCGCGCAGCCGCGTGTTCCGCGTCATGCGCAAGGGCGAGGTGCGCGTGAACGGCAAGCGCGCGAGGCCCGATGCAGCGGTTGCAGGCGCGCGACATCGTGCGCGTTCCGCCGGTGCGCGTCGAGGCAGAGCCCGCGCCCGGCGCGCCGCGCGCTGCCGTGCGGGATCGCCAGGGCATCGACGGCGGCCATCATCTACGAGGATCGAGCGGCTGCTCGTGATCGACAAGCCGGCCGGCGTCGCCGTGCACGGCGGCAGCGGCGTGAGCTTCGGCGTCATCGAGGCGCTGCGCGCCGCGCGCCCGAAGGAGGACCTCGAGCTCGTGCACCGCCTCGACCGCGACACCAGCGGCTGCCTGCTGGTGGCGCGCAAGCGCGCGCGCTGCGCACGCTGCACGCGCTGCATGCGCGAAGGGCAGGTCGAGAAGCGATATCTCGCGCTGGTGAAGGGCAATGGAACCTCGGCCACACGAAGCGCATCGATGTGCCGCTGCGCACCGATATCCGCGTGGGCGGCGAGCGCACGGTGAAGGCGCATTCGACCGGCAAAGCAGGCGGTCAGCGAGTTCCGGCCGGTGCAGTTCTTCGGCAAGCAGCGCGACGCTCGTGGAGGTGGCGCTGCGAGACGGGCCGCACGCACCAGATCCGCGTGCATGCCGCGCATGCGGGGCATCCGCGTCGCGGGCGACGAGAAGTACGGTGACGAGGCGTTCAACGCTGAGATGAAGGCGGCGGGCCTCAAGCGCATGTTCCTGCATGCGCACAGCGTGAGCTTCGAGTGGCCACAGGGCGCGGACGGCGGCTTGTTCAGCGCCAGCGCGCCGCTGCCGCCGGAGCTGTCGGCGTGATCGATGCGCTGAGCGGGCCGAAGCGAGAAGCACTCGTACGTCTAGGGCAACCGCGAAGCCCGACGGCGCGCAGGGCGCCGGCCAGCCAGATCAGCGGCAGGCCGATGAGGGCGGTCGGGTCCGTGCTGTCGATGCTTTCGAACAGCGTGATTCCCAGCGCTTCCGCCTTGAACCCGCCGGCGCAGTCGAAGGGCTTTTCGCGCGCGACGTAGCGGCTGATCTCCGTTTCCGTGAGCGACCGGAAGGTGACCGAGGTGGTGTCGAGATGCGTCGAGCGTAAGGCCCGCCTCCAGGCCCACCACGGCGCAGGCGGTATAGAAATTGGCCGTGGGGCCGCTCAGCGCGGCGAGCTGGGCGCGACAGGTTGCCGCATTGCCCGGCTTGTCGAGCACACGCTGCCCGGCCGCGCAGACCTGGTCGCTGCCGATCACGATGGCGCCGGGGTGTTGCTCCGCCACGGCTCTGGCCTTGGCCAGCGACAGCCGCACGGCCCGTTCCCTCGGCGATTCGCTCCCCACCGCGGCCTCGCTCACACCGGGACTGATCGCTTCGAAAGGGGGTGCAATGCGCTCCAGCAGGGAGCGGCGGTAGCGGGACGTGGAGGCCAGGATCAGCGGTTTCACGACTCGGTGCCGCGTCTAAGCGATGGGCTGTTCAAATTGGGCTACGAGAAACAATGGCTTAGCAGTAACCGGCTTTGACTTGAGGGGGGTCGATACCTATCATACGCGCCCCATGTCGGAGCCGTGGTCGCAACTGATTGATGTCGACCGGCTGGCCGACCGGCAAGCCGAAGTCGACTTCGAGATCCCGCTGAGCCGAGTTGCCTCGGGTGCAAGCACAGATTGCCGGCGCTCAGGGCTCGGTTCGCGGTGTCGCGCATTTCCGCCGCGAGGCGGGTTTTCGCGTGGCCGAGCTCGAGATGCAAGGCGAGGCGAAGCTCGTTTGTCAGCGCTGCTTGCAGCCCATGGCTGGCCGCTCGAAGGGCAGTCGCGCGTGGCGCTGGTGGCGGCCGAGAGTGACGCAGACCACGTGCCGCAGGATTTCGAGACCGTTCATGCGCCGGATGATCGCATCAGCGTGCGCGATCTCGTCGAGGAAGAATTGCTGCTCACGTTGCCACTCGTGCCGCTGCATGCGAACGCGAGCGAGTGCGACATGAAGGACGATGTGCCGGAGGTCCTCGCAGAAGAGGCCGGGCCGGCGCAGGAAACGCAGAGACCGTTTGCACAGCTGGGCGAACTGTTGAAACGCAATGTAGTAGCGACGCCCAAGAGGAGTTCGAGTAATGCCCGTTCAGAAAAGCCGCAAGACGCCGTCCAAGCGCGGCATGCACCGTTCGCACGATGGGCTTGCGAAGCCCGCGCTGTCCGTCGATCCGCAGTCGGGTGAGACGCACCTGCGTCACCGCATCACGCCCGATGGTTTCTATCGCGGCAAGCGCGTCATCGAAAAGCCGGCCGAAGACGCGGACGAAGCAGCCAGGCGCGGGTCGTCGTTTTCGCGGCCGCTTCCTGCGCGCTGCGCAATGCACATTCACAGATCGCTTCTCGAGTGCAGTCGATCGCCATCGATGTCATGAGCGGCGACCGCGCGCCGCGCGAGTACATTGCCGGGCGCTGGCGCTGGCCCTTCGTGACGACTCCGCCCTTCGCGCGCTGCTGGTCGGCGACCCCGCCGTCATCGAACGCGCGCTCGACGGCGCCGTTCCGCCGCAGCTGCGCGCGCGCATCGAGATCGTCCCGGCCGCCGAGGTGGTTGCCATGGACGATCCCCGCGCGAAGCGATTCGCCGCAAGAAGCACTCCTCGATGCGCATCGCCATCGACCTGGTGAAGGAAGGGCGGGCGCGCGCCTGCGTGAGCGCCGGCAACACCGGCGCACTCACGGCGATGGCGCACTTCGTGCTGAAGACGCTCACGGGCGTCGAGCGCGCGGCCATCATGTCCGCCATACCGGCGCGCACCACGGCCACACGCACATGCTCGACCTCGGCGCGAACACCAAGGCCACGCCGGAGCAGTTGCTGCAGTTCGCGGTCCATGGGCTCGATCGTCGCGCGCGACGTGTATGGCATCGGAGCGCCCGCGCGTGGGGCTGCTCAACATCGGCGAAGAAGACATGAAGGGCCACGAAGTCGTGCAGGCGGCGCACGCGCTGCTGGGCGCGAGCGGCGCTCAACTACCTCGGCTTCGTCGAAGGCGATGACATCTTTTCCGGTGACGTCGACGTGGTGGTCACCGACGGCTTCACGGGCAACGTCGCGCTGAAGACCATGGAAGGCGCTCGCCCAGCTCATCGCGAACCGGTTGCGGTACGGAGTTCTGCGTCGTCCGTCTACAGCAAGCTCGCCGGGCTGCATCGCGCGCCCGGTGCTGCGCCGGGCCGCCGCGGGCCTCGATCCGCGCCGCTACAACGGCGCCTGCATGGTCGGCCTGACCGGAATCGTGGTAAAAAGCCACGGTGGCGCGGACAGCGTCGCATTCGCACGTGCCATCGCACTCGCAGCGCACGCTGCGCGCCGCGGCCTGACGGCGCATATCGCCCAGGCTCTGCGAAACACAGAGGTGCTTGATGTATTCACGTATCGCCGGCACGGGCTCCTATCTGCCTTCCGGAAAAGTCGTCACGAACGTCGATCTCGAGAAGATGGTGGATACCACCGACGAGTGGATCCGCGACCGCACCGGCATCGAGCGCCGGCACATCGCCGCCGACGGCGAAACCACCGTCGATCTCGCCGAGCACGCCGCGCGCCGCGCGCTCGAGGCGGCGGGCGTTCGCCCGGAAGAGTCGACTTCATCGCCTTCGGCACCACCACGCCGGACCTCATCTTCCCCAACTGCGGCGTGCTGCTGCAGGCGCGCCTTGGTGCTCGCGGCGGCCCGGCGTTCAGCGTGGAAACCGCGTGCAGCGGTTTCATGTACGCGCTGTCCATCGCCGACAAGTTCGTGCGAGCGGGCGAGGCCAAGTGCGCGCTCGTGGTCGGCGCGGAGACGCTCTCGCGCATCACAGACTGGAACGATCGCTCCACCGCGTGCTGTTTGCCGACGGCGCCGGCGCCGTGGTGCTCGAAGCCGTCCGACCGAGCCGGGCATGCTTTCGACGCACCTGCACGCCGATGGCGGCTACACGGATCTGCTGTGCGTGCAAGTCGGCGTCTCGCGCGGGTTCGGCGAAGGCACGCCGAAGATCGGCGATCACCATGGCGGGCAACGAAGTGTTCAAGGTCGCGGTGACCAAGCTCGGCGCAGGTGGTGGACGAGGCGCTCGCGGCGAACGGCCTGGAGAAATCGGCGATCGACTGGCTGGTGCCGCACCAGGCGAACATCCGCATCATCCAGGCGACCGCGCGCAAGCTCGATATGCCGATGGAGCGTGTGATCGTCACCGTGCAGGATCACGGCAACACTTCCGCGGCCTCCGTGCCGCTGGCGCTCGATGTGGGCGTTCGCGACGGGCGCATCAAGCGCGGCGAGCTGCTGCTGCTCGAAGCCTTCGGCGGCGGGTTCACCTGGGGATCCGCGCTGGTGCGCTTCTAAGCCGCACCTGCTTCAACCCAGGCGCTTTCCGAAAAGTCGCCTGCAAAAAAAACGCCGCGCAATGCGCGGCGTCTTTTCGTGAGCGCCAGAAGCGCCCGCCTACGATTACTTCGAGACCGAGCGCCGGAACATCCGGTCAATCTTCTCATTCGTAGCGTCACAGCAGCTCTGGCTGGCCTGGGCCGCAGCAAGAGCCTGGTTGGCGGTGCTCTGCGCACCGCTCGCCGCCTGGCTGGCGGACTGGGCCGCGCTGGCAGCGGAGTCAGCGGACGACTTGGCGGCAGAGAGGTCGCTCTGCAGCTTGCTCACCTGGGCCTTGAGATCAGTCGACATCCGCCTGCAGGGGCTTGAGGTCCTGGCAACCAGCGAGTCCGGCCACAACGACTGCCGCGGCAGCCATCTTCACAACGATCGCGCACTTCATACACATTCCCCTTCTGGGTTGTTGATTCGGGAGTTTTCCCTGAAACGGATGCGGGGCGGAGCGCAAGCGACAAACCGCCTTTCGCAGCGGCGCAACTGCATCAAATTTGCCACGTAAATGCAACTAGTTAGCTGCGCTTTTCTTGTGGCCTGACGCGTGTGTGTCGGTGCGTCGCGACAGTTGGTCGCACACTTCGAACACGTGTAAAGGCTGATGGGAATTCTCGCCGGACACGTGAAGGATTTTCGTAAGTGACCGCACTCATGAACGCACACCCGGCGCGACTTTCGTCGCGGCATTTCAGTCACCTGCGGGCGGTTGTCTGCGCGACGGCGCAATACGGCGGGTGCGTGAGTTGTGTTGTTGAGAATGGCAGTGGCTCAGGCGTCTCGTTCGTTGGCAGCAGTAACGCCTGGTTGGGGCGGTCGGTTGCACGGCTTTCGCTTTTTGCGCGTGCGAGCGCGCTTGCGCGATCGCACGCGCGAGAGTGGGGTTGCGCTGTCGATGCGCGTTGGCGCGCCAGATTTTCCGAAGGCTTCGCCGTGAGCGGAAGCGGGCGTTGAGGCTTTTGAGCCCAAATCGGCCGCGGAGAGCCGCTTTGGGGCTTGCTCCGGGGTTTGAACTGTATATACTCACAGCTACTGTATAAACAAACAGGCCACCCATGTCAGACCTGACACCGCGCCAGACCCAGATCCTGCGTCTCATCCAGCGCTTCATCGGCGACACCGGCATGCCACCCACCCGCGTGGAAATCGCGCGCGAGCTGGGGTTCAAGTCCGCCAATGCGGCAGAGGAGCATCTGCGGGCGCTGGCACGCAAGGGCGTCATCTCGCTCGTGCCGGGCACCTCGCGCGGCATTCGGCTCGCGGACACCATGCGGGAGCAGATGGGCCTGCCGCTCATCGGTCGCGTCGCCGCCGGCCGGCCCATCATGTCCGAAGAGCATGTGGAGGCCCGCTTCCAGATCGATCCGTCGCTGTTCCAGCCGCAGCCGCATTACCTGCTGAAGGTCAGCGGCATGAGCATGAAGAACGCCGGCATTCTCGATGGCGACCTGGTCGCCGTGCATCGCACGCCCGAAGTGCGCAGCCGGCAGATCGTCGTGGCGCGTCTGGAAGACGAAGTCACCGTGAAGCGCTATCGCCAGGAAGGCTCGGTGGTGTGGCTGCTTCCGGAAAACGAAGAGTTCGAGCCGTTGCATGTAGATCTCAAGGAACAGCAGCTTCTCATCGAAGGTGTTGTGGTGGGAGTCCTGCGTCGTAGCAAGACCATGGGGATGATGTAAATGCATTCCCGCGTTCGTCTGCGGCGCATTTGGGGGCTGCATGCCGGAGAGGCCCGCCGCGGTGGGCGGCACCCGGGCAGCCCTTTTCTTTTCGCGCCCTTTTTGACGGCGATGTCTCGCAGCGGGCCGACGCCGGTCGCCCCGCGACAATCCCCAAGGTCATAGGCGGCTTGCGGTTCGTGGGATCAGCACATCATGGTCGCCAATGCACCGGAGGTTTCTTCCGACTCTGACCGTCCCGCGTTAGAGAGTCTTCTTCAGCACCCGGCCATCTGGCGTGGGCGCAGCGCTGCGCAGGTGGACGTGGTGTCCACGGGTTTCGCGGCGCTGGATGAATCGCTTCCCGGTGGCGGCTGGCCGCGTGCCGGGCTCATCGAAATCCTCGTTTCTCACATTGGCGTGGGGGAGTCGTGGGTGCTCCTGCCCGCGCTCGCCGCGCTCACTCAGAAAGCTTCCGCGCGCTGGTGCGCCTGGGTGTCGCCCCCGTTCGAGCCTTTTGCGCCAGCGCTTGCCGCTCATGGCATAGCCCTGGGGCGTGTCTTCGTTGCGCGCACGGAAAAGCCGCTGTGGGCCTTCGAGCAGGCGCTGGTGTCCGGCGCGTGCGAGGCCGTGCTGGCCTGGGCGCCGCGTGCGCCCGCTCGTGACATCCGCCGGCTGCAGCTGGCGGCCGAGAAGGGCCGGGCATTAGGCGTTCTGTTCCGGCCCCATGCGGCCGCGCGTGAATCTTCCAGCGCGGTGCTCAGAGTGGTCGTGGAGCCCAAAGAACAGTCCAGCGGGCAGGGCGCGCGCATCACGTTGCTGAAGAGTCGCGGCGGTAGCCGCGGCAGCATCGACCTGCAGTGGCATGGCCAACCGGCGCAAGGGTGCGTCGCTGTCGCTGTCTTGAAAAGCTCGCACGCCGGGAGCTTGTGATGAGCTCTCGCGCCATCCGCACCGGCCTTGCCCCGCCGGGGGAAACCCGCCTCCGCGCGAAGGTCAGCCCCTTCCCCACGGTCGCGCGCCAGCCTGCGGAAGCGCTTTCCGTCGAGCCGCGCGAGCTGTGGGTGGCCTTGCACCTGCCGTGGCTGGCGATCGAGGCGCTGGGCCTGGCGGCCGGGAACGAGCCTCGCGCCGTCGTCGAGTTGCAGGGACAGACGCAATACATCGTGGCGGTGTGCGAGCGCGCGCAACGGTTCGGCGTGCGCGCGGGCATGAGCATGGCGGCGGCGCTCGCTCTTGTTCCGGGGCTCGTCACCCTGGCGCGCGATCTCACGCGCGAGCAGCGGTTGCTCGAGCGGCTGGCCACTCGCGCGCAGCGCTTCACGCCGCGAGTCAGTCTCGTTCCGCCGGATGGCCTGGTGCTCGAAGTGAAGGGCAGCCTGCATCTCTTCGGCGGCGCGGCGGGGCTGTGCCAGGCGGTTGAGGTCGATTGTTACGAGGCGGGGGTGAAGCCGTTGCTGGCGCTTGCGCCGGCGCTGCTCGCGGCGCTGGCCGGCGCGCGCGCGGGCAAGCCGCTGCTCATCACGGAGCCCGCCCACCTCGTGGGGCAGATCGCTTCGCTCCCGCTGCTCACATTGCGATGGCCGGTGGAGGTGATCGACCGGCTGAAGCAGATCGGCGTGTACACCATCGGTGAGGCATTGCGCCTGCCGCGCGCGGGCTTCGCGCGCCGGTTCGGCAAGGCGCAGCTGCTCGAGCTCGACCGGCTCACCGGGCGGAATGCCGACCTTCGCGGCCGCTTCCATGCGCGCGAGCGGTTTCGTCGCAAGCGCGAGCTGCTCTACGAGCTGGAGCATCACGAGGCCATTCTCGCCACGCTCGCGCCGGTGCTCGAAGAGCTGGGTGCGTTTCTCAAGGCGCGCCAGTGCGGCATCACGCGGCTCGATTGCCTGCTGAAGCATCGGCATGCGCCACCCACTCATTGCGTGTTGCGGCTGGCGGCGCCGGCGGCCAATGCGCAGCACTTCGCAAAGCTGCTCGGGAAGCGGCTGGCCACGCTGTCGCTGCCGGAGCCTGTGCGGGCGTGTGAGTTGCGGTCGGGATCTCTCGTGTCGCGCGCTCCTGCCGCGGAGTCGTTGTGGCAGCCGGGCGAGCACGGCGGTGGCGTCAGCGCCGCGGCGCCTGAGCTCATCGAGCAGTTGCGGGCGCGGTTGGGGCAGGACGCGGTGTACGGCCTGCGGGTGCTCGAAAGCCATCGCCCCGAGACGGCGTGGGCTACGGCAGATTTGATCTGCTCTGCTGGAGGCGCTGCGGATCGAGGCGGTTCAGCTCGCGTGCGCGCGCCAATTCCCTCGTCAATTCCCTCGCCAACTCCTTGGCCCGCACATCGGCGCCCCGTGTGGCTGCTGCCAGTGCCTGAGGGGTTGGCGGAGCACGAAGGGCTGCCGCGCCGTCACGGCGTCTTGCAGCTGCTCGAAGGGCCGGAGCGCATCGAAACCGGTTGGTGGAGCGGCGGGGATATCTCTCGCGACTACTACGTCGCGCTCGACAGCCGCGGCGTGCGCCTGTGGGTGTTTCGCGAGCGCACGCCACCGCATGGCTGGTTTCTGCAAGGAGTGTTTGGGTGAGAACGTGCGTAGCGACGTGCGCAGTGGCGTCTCATGCAGCGGGTCTTCGGTGAAGTGTTCGAGCCTTACCGGTGTGGGGCGTTGCGCTCAGGATGGCGACACGCAAGTGGCGCACATGGATGGCACAACTACGACCCCGCGCTGGCAGGCCCGGCTCGTTCACCAGCCGGAGACCCGCTGCATGAGAAGCCTGTATTCGAAGACAGCCCTTCAGGCGGTTCCTTTGTCGAAGTGTTTACGGTCGCAATCGGCGCAGTGGATGCCGGTGCGAGGCGCCGGCTCGGGTTGATCGCTCATGTCCGACGGATCCGTTCAATACGCTGAACTGCATTGCCTCAGTAACTTTACGTTCCTCAAGGGCGCGTCGCACCCGGAGGAACTCGTCGAGCGCGCCTGCGAACAGGGTTACGCGGCAATCGCCCTGACGGATGAGTGCTCGGTGGCCGGCGTGGTGCGGGCGCTGCTGGAGCTCAAGCGCCAGAAGGAGCAAGGCCATCTCATCAAGCTGATCGTCGGGTCGGAGTTCCGCCTCACCTGCGGGCTGCGCTTCGTCGCGCTTGCGCCCGATCGCAAGGGTTACGGCAAGCTGTGCCGCCTGATCACGCGCGGTCGCCGAAACGCGGAGAAGGGCACCTATGCGCTCGACCGCACGGACGTGCAGGCGCTGCTCTCGGGGTGTCTCATCCTCTGGTTGCCCGGCGCGCAGCCAGACCCCGCCGAGGGCCGGTGGCTCGCGGAGCGTTTCCCCGGGAATGTCTGGATCGCCGTAGAGCTCCTGTGCGAAGGGCGAGACCGCCAGCGCCTCGCCGTGCTGCAGAGCCTGTCGCGCGAGGTAAGCCTGCCACTCGTGGCCGCGGGCGACGTTCACATGCACGCGCGCGCCCGCAGGCGGCTTCAGGATGTGCTCACCGCCATCCGCCACACTGCGCCGCTCGCGGAAGCCGGCTGGCGTCTGTATCCCAATGGCGAGCGGTATCTGCGCGAGCCCACGCGTCTCGCGCGCCTGTATCCGCGGGAGCTGCTGGCCGAAACGCTCGTCATTGCCGATCGCTGCTCGTTCTCTCTCGAAGAGCTGCATTACGAATATCCCCACGAGCTCGTGCCCAGCGGGCAGACGCCGAAGAGCTATCTGCGCCAGCTCGTGGAGGAGGGTGCTCGCGAGCACTGGCCCGAGGGCATGTCGGAGAAAACCCGCGGCACCATCGAGAACGAGCTGTCGATCATCGCCGACCTCAGCTACGAGCCCTTCTTCCTCACCGTGCACGATATCGTGCGCTACGCGCGCAGCCAGAACATTCTCTGCCAGGGCCGCGGCTCGGCCGCGAACTCGGTGGTGTGCTACTGCCTGGGCGTCACATCGATTGACCCCGAGCGCAGCGAAGCCTGCCTGCTGGTGGAGCGCTTCATCTCCCGCGAGCGCAACGAGCCGCCGGACATCGACATCGACTTCGAGCACGAGCGGCGCGAAGAAGTCATTCAATACGTCTATCGCAAGTACGGGCGCGAGCGTGCGGCGCTCGCCGCCACCGTCATCATGTATCGCCCACGCAGCGCGCTGCGCGACCTCGGCAAGGCCTTCGGCCTCGACCCGCTGCAGGTGGCGCGCCTGGCGAAGACCATGCAATGGTGGGATGGAAACAGGGTCGACGAGCAGCGCATGCGCGAGGCGGGCGTCGACCCGACGAGCCCCGTGCTGCTGGAGATCTTGCAGTTCGCGAACGAGCTGGTGGGCTTCCCGCGGCATCTGTCGCAGCACGTCGGCGGCATCGTGATCTGCGCCGGCCGGCTCGATGAGCTCGTGCCCATCGAGAACGCCACCATGGAGAACCGCACGGTCGTGCAGTGGGACAAGGACGACCTCAACGACCTGAAGCTGCTGAAGGTAGACCTGCTCGGCCTCGGCATGCTCTCGGCGCTGCGCCGGGCGTTCGGGCTGGTCAACGACTATTGGGCCGGCACTGGCAAATATCCGAAGCGCTTCACGCTCGGCAAGCTGCCGCCCGAAGACCCGCGCGTGTACGAGATGATCTCGAATGCGGACACCGTGGGCGTGTTCCAGGTGGAGTCCCGCGCGCAGATGTCGATGCTGCCGCGACTTCGCCCGCGGAAGTATTACGACCTCGTCATCGAGGTCGCCATCGTGCGGCCGGGGCCCATCCAGGGCGACATGGTGCACCCTTACCTGCGGCGCCGGAGCGGGGAAGAGGCGGTCACCTATCCCAACGAAGCGGTGCGTGACGTGCTGGGCCGCACGCTGGGCGTGCCCATCTTCCAGGAGCAGGTGATGCAGCTTGCGATGGTGGCCGCGGGCTTCACCGGCGGTGAGGCGGATTCCCTGCGGCGCGCGATGGCTGCGTGGAAGAAGCGAGGCGGCCTCGAGCCGTTCAGGAACAAGCTCATCAACGGCATGCTCGAGCGCGGTTACCAGCGCGACTTCGCCGACCGCATCTTCAAGCAGATGCTGGGCTTCGGCGATTATGGCTTCCCGGAATCTCACGCCGCGAGCTTCGCTTTGCTGGTGTACGACTCCGCCTGGCTCAAATGCTATGAGCCTGCGGCCTTCACCTGCGCGCTTCTCAACAGCCTGCCCATGGGCTTCTACGCCCCCGCGCAACTCGTGCGCGACGCGCGAGAGCACGGCGTGGAAGTGCGGCCCGTGCGCGTGGAGGCGAGCGACCACGAGAGCACGTTGGAGCAGCGTGAGGACGGTGCGCCTGCGTTGCGCCTCGGACTGAGGCTCGTGAAGTCGTTATCCGAATCCGGCGCGCGGCGCGTGGCCGAGGCGCGCGCCATGCGCCCGTTCGCGAGCGTGCAGGATCTCGCCGAGCGCGCAAAGCTCGACCGCGCAGACCTCGAAGCCCTCGCCGCCGCGGGCGCGCTCGCTTGCCTGAGCGGCAACCGCCATCTCGCGTACTGGGAAGTGGCCGGCACCGAGCGCTCCCTGCCGCTCGCCCCGCGCAGCACGCGAACAGCGGACGACGAGGAGGGCAGGCCGCTCCTCACTACGCCCACAGACTGGCAAACCGTCGTCGCGGATTACAGCTCCACCGGGCTCACGCTCGGCGCGCACCCGTTGCAACTGCTGCGCGATCGCCTCGAGCGCGCGCGCTTCGTGCGCTCGGTCGACCTGCAAAAAATCGAGCACGGCTCGATCGTGCGCGTCGCCGGCGTCGTGCTCATGCGCCAGCACCCCGCCAGCGCGAACGGCGTCACCTTCATGACCCTCGAAGACGAAACCGGCGTCGTGAACATCATCGTGTGGGAGCGCGTCTCCCGCGAGCAGCGCCGCCCCATGCTCGAATCCCGGCTGCTCGAAGTGCAGGGCGAGCTGCAACGCCAGCACGGTGTCACGCACGTCATCGCCCAACGCCTCATCGACCGCTCGAAGATGATCGGCGAGCTGCTCGCTCACTCGCGCGACTTCCACTAGTTCTCTGCGCAGTGATTCCGGCCGGCGCAGGATTGAGCGCGTTTGGGTCTTCGCGGGCGGAGCGGCGCTCGAAGAAGGGTGGGACCCAAAAAGGGTCTTGCGGCGTTAGGCTCGCGCGCTTCGAAAAAAAATGTGGAGGACCACATCTTTTTTCGGCGTTCCCCGCGCGCGTCGGGGGCCGCGCGTCACGGCGGTCGAACCAAGTTTCCAGTGCACCGCTCGCGCGGCCCTGATCCGCCGTCGCGCGGGCGCTCGCCACACGCCGCAAGACCCTTTTTGGGTCCCACCCTTCTTCGAGCGCCGCTCCGCTGACACGTCGTAGTTGCGCACAGTTCAATGTCCGCGTGCCGTTTCGGCCTGACTGGGGACGACTCCGTCCGGTCAGCACAAGAGCGAAGTGGTGCCCCCACGTCGACAAGGCCTTTCAGCGGTGGCTCACTCGCAGAGGGCCCCGGCGGGGATGTGCAAATGCATGGATGCATTTGCCCAAGGCCCCGATGGACCGGTCTTACGGCCGGTCACCGCCGGGGCCCTCTGCGAGTGAGCCGCCGCATGCGACAACGCCACTCCGAGCAGGCCGTGGGTGCAGCCTTGCGCTATCGCGCCTGCGCTGGACAAGCTGCTGCAGGAAGCGGGGCTGTCGCAGAACGGGCGGAGCGGCCTCGTGGCCACGGCGCAAAACGCAACGTCGGCGCCGCCGGTGGTGTCGCCGGAAAATCCCGCAGCGTAAGCCCCAAGTCGTGGCGAGGCTGTCTCAGCGCGCTGACGGCCCGCGACTGCGCTTGGGTTCCTCGTCGTCGTCCACGCCAATGTCGTAGTCGTCGAAGTCGCTCGTGAGCTCCGCCACGCGCTTGTCTTCGATGATGCGCTCGAGGCGGCGCCACGCGGGGTCACCGAGCTTCTGGCCGCGACGCTTCGCGAGGTCCAGCTCTTTGTTGACCTGATCCAGGTCGACGTCGACACCTTCGGCCGGGGGATCGGCGTCTTCGTCTTCTTCGAATTCGTCTGATTCCGGTTTTTCGCTCATGGATGCACGATGAACGTCGGACGCTGCCGGGTGCGCGCGCTGCGAAAACTAATTCGATTCGCGTCCGGGTGCAACGTCCCCGCGCATCGACCGGTTCACGAGCTCAGTGAATGAGCTGGTTCAGCTCGAAGATCGGCAGGAGCATTGCAAAAACGATGCCCATGACGAAGAGCCCCATCGTCACGATGAGCAGGGGCCCAAGCAGGCCGACCAGGGCGTCAAGCAAACCATCGAGCTCGCGTTCCTGGTTCAGCGCCGCGCGCTCCAGCATGGCGTCGAGCTCGCCGCTGGACTCCCCGCTGGAAATGAGATGGATGGTCATGGGCGGAAACAGCTTGCTCCGGGCCAGCGAGCGCCCGATGGGCGCGCCTTCGCGCACTCGCTGGGCGGCCTCGATCACGGCCTCGCGCATCGGCAGGTTCGTGACCACCTCGCCCGAGATGCGCAGGGCGTCGAGCACCGGCACGGAGCTGGCCGAGAGAATGCTGAAGGTGCGTGTAAAGCGCGCCGTGTTGAAGCCGCGCGTGAGCTTGCCCATGAGCGGCAGCCGCAACTGCACGTGGTGCCACTTGCGCCGGAACTCGGGGTTCTTCAGCCAGTGCGAGATGCCGAAGGCGGCCGCGACCCCGAAAATGATCATGTACAGCAGGTAGTCGCGGAAAAAGTCGCTGGTGCCGATGAGGATGCGCGTGATGAGCGGCAGCTGCGCCTTGCTCGACTCGAACACGTCCACCACTTTGGGCACCACGTACACGAGCAGGCCCGACACGATGCCGAAGCACATGATCGTGAGCACGATGGGGTAGAGCATGGCGCCCAGCACCTTCTGCCGGATCACCTCGCGGTTCTCGGTGTAATCCGCGAGCCGCTCCAGAATGGTGTCGAGGTGGCCGGACTGCTCGCCGGCCGAGACGGTGGCCCGATAGATCTCGGGAAACACGCGTGGGAACTCGCCAAGGCCGTCGGCCAGCGTGTGGCCTTCCATCACGCGCGAGCGCACGCCGATGACGATGCTCTGTACGCGCGGCTTCTCGGTCTGCTGGGACACCGCCAGCAACGATTCTTCGAGCGGCAGACCCGCGCGCACGAGCGTTGCGAGCTGGCGGGTGAACAGCGAGACGTCCGACGCGGAGACGCGGCGCACGAGCGAGAAGGATTTCTTTTGCTCCGTGGACTCCTTTTCCGCAACTTCGGTGACCGTGACCGGAAGCAACTGCTTCTCGCGCAGCAGTTGCCGCACCGAGCGCGCGGTGTCCCCCTCGAGAATGCCCTTGCGCTCGCGACCGCCCGTGTCGAGTGCTGTGTACGCGAAAGCGCCCATGCGGCTCAGTCCTCGCGCGTGACGCGCAGGACTTCTTCGATGGTGGTCACGCCCTTGATGATCTTGGCGCGTCCGTCGTCGCGTATGGAAGGTGTGAGCGTGCGAGCGTAGCGTTCCAGCTCGTGTTCCCCCGCGCCGTCGTGAATCATGGTGCGCATCTGGTCGTCCACGACCACGATCTCGTAGATTCCGGTGCGGCCGCGATACCCGCCGCCGGAGTCACGGCCGGGCCGATAGAGCGTTGGGGAGGGGTCGCCCGGCTTGAGGTTCAGGAGCCGCCGTTCGTACTCGCCGGCCTGGAACGGCTGCTTCGTCTCCGGGTTCAGCACGCGCACGAGTCGCTGCGCCACCACGCCGATGAGCGACGATGACAGCAGGAACGGCTCGATGCCCATGTCTCGCAAGCGTGTGACAGCGCCCACAGCCGTGTTGGTGTGAAGCGTGGAGAGCACGAGGTGACCCGTGAGCGAGGCTTGCACGGCGATCTGCGCCGTCTCCAGGTCTCGAATCTCGCCGACCATGACGACGTCAGGATCCTGGCGGAGGATGGCGCGCAGGCCGCGCGCGAAAGTCATCTCCACCTTGGTGTTCACCTGGGTCTGGCCGATGCCGTCGATGTAGTACTCGATCGGGTCTTCGACCGTCATGATGTTGCGCGTGTTGTCGTTCAGCCGCTCCAGCGCGGAGTAGAGCGACGTGGTCTTGCCCGAGCCCGTGGGGCCGGTGACGAGCAGGATGCCGTGCGGCTTGAAGATCATCTCGTCGATGAGCTTCTCGGTACCCGGCTCCATGCCGAGCGAGCCGAGCTCCAGGCGTCCGGCCTGTTTGTCCAGAAGACGCAACACCACGCGCTCGCCGTGGCCCGACGGAATGGTGGACACGCGCACGTCCACCGCTCGCCCGGCGATCCTCAGGCTGATGCGGCCGTCCTGCGGCAGGCGTTTCTCGGCGATGTCGAGCTTCGACATGACCTTGATGCGCGACACCACGAGCGGCGCCACTGCGCGCTTGGACTGCAGCACTTCGCGCAGCACGCCATCCACGCGGAAGCGCACGACGAGACGGTTCTCGAACGGCTCAACGTGAATGTCGGACGCATTTTCCTTCACCGCCTGGGTGAGCACGGCGTTGATGAGCCGGATGATCGGCGCGTCGTCGTCGCTCTCCAGCAGGTCGGCCTGCTCGGGAAGTTCCTGCGCGAGGTGCGCAAGATCGGTGGCCTCTTCGAGGCCTTCGGTAGCCTCCATGGTGGCGGCGTTGCCGCCTTCGTATGCGGAGCGAAGCAGGGCGTCGAACGAGGGCTCGTCCACGCGCTCCAGCTTCAGCTTCGTTCGCAGGTAACGGCGCACTTCCGCCAGGGCCATGGGCGATGTGTCGGCGCGGTACGCACACTCGGCGAAGCCATTCACGTAGCCCTTCACGAGCACGCCGTGGCGCTTGGCGAACGCGAACGACAGGCGACGCTCGGGCGCCGTCAGGGCAGCGACATCATTCACTAACGAAAGCCTCGGGGTGCTTGCACCATGATCTTGAGTATGACCTCAGCCGGGCGGCCGGGTTGCCTGCGGCTGCGTTGCCGGTGGCTGCGCGGGCGTCGCTTGCGGGGCCGGTGCGCCCTGCGGCTGAGCTTGGGCCGGCGGCGGCGCAGTGCTCGTGCCGTTCGGCGCTGGCTGGCCCTGAACGGCCGTGCCGTCACCCTGGCCCTGCCGAAGCTTTTCTTGCAGGACCCGCGGATCGACTTCGCCCGTGCCCGGCGGCGGTAGCGGCGGCGGCGGCGGCAGCTTGGGCTTGTCCACGCCCGGCAGCATGGGCAGCAGCTCGCGTTTGTTGAACTGCTTCTGCTGGTCGATCATGTACTTGTACTTGGCATCGGTCTCGAAGGACGCCTGCACGCCGTCGCGCAGGATCTTCGGACGGATGAATATCATCAGGTTGTTCTTGGTCGCCTGCGAATTACGCGTCTTGAACGCAAGGCCAATGATCGGAATGCGGCCGAGGAACGGCACGCGCTGCTCGCCCTTGGAGGCGAAGTCCGAGATCAGGCCGCCCAGCACGACGATGCCGCCGTCTTCGATCATCACGTTGGTGCTGATCGTGCGCTTGTTGGTAATGAGGTCGACGGCCTGCGCGCTCGGGCGAGAGGCTCGAGCTTTCCAGCTCCAGATCTTCAGGATGACCGTGTCGCTGCCGTTCAGCTGCGGGGTCACCTTGAGGATGGTGCCCACTTCCTCACGCTGGATGGTCTGGAACGGGTTCACCGCGCCGGTCGTTCCGCCGGTGCCCGTGTTGGTGAATGAGCCGGTGATGAACGGCACTTCCTGCGCCACCTTCAGCTCCGCCTCCTGGTTGTCCATGGTGACCGCGGAAGGCGTTGCGATGACATTTGTGTTCGCGTCGCCGCGGATGGCGCGCAGCATGGCGGCGAAGTTCAGGCCGGTGTCGGCGATGCGCCCGATGCCGAGCGTAGTGCCTGTCGGAACGCTGACGTTGGCGCCGGAGGCGCCGGTCGGGTCGTTGACGAGCTGTGCAAGGTCGACGAGCGAGCTGCCTCCGACCGGGTTGATGAACCCGCCGAGCGGAATGCGCGTGTCGTCCTCATTGGAAAACACGGCCCAGTTGACGCCGAGCTCCGACGACTTGTCTTCATTCACCTCGACGATGATCGCCTCCACCAGCACCTGCATGCGGCGGATGTCGAGCTTGTCGATGATGGAGTTGAGCGAGCGCATGGCCTTCGGCTGCGCCGTAATCACCAGCGCGTTGGTCTCCGGGTCGGCCCAGATCATGGTCGCCTTGTCGGCAAGCGCGGCCGGGCCGGCCGGCGGCACCCGCGGCGCCGGGCGTGGCAGCCTGTGCCTGTCCCGTGATCTGCTCCTTGAGCTTCGGCGCGATCTTCTCCGCATCCGCATAGCGCAGGTAGCGCACTTGCGTGTCGCCGCCAGCCTCGAACGGCGTGTCGAGGTGCGCGATGAGCGTCTTGATGCGCAGGCGCTGCGAGGGGTCGCCGCTGATGAGCACGCTGTTCGAGCGGTCGTCGGCCACGAGCTTCATCGGGCTGGCGCCGCCTTCGCTGTGCCTGCTGCTGGTAGAGCGTGGTGATTACGCGAACGATGTCCGCGGCCGACGCGTTCTGCAGCGGCATGATCTCCACGTCGGTATCGCCCGCCTGGTCGATGCGCTGGATGATGCGCATGATGCGGTTCACGTTCGCCGCGCGGTCCGAGATGATGAGGATGTTCGAAGGCTGGTAGGCCGCGAGATGGCCGTTCTGCGGGATCAGCGAGCGCAGGATCGGCACGAGCTGCGCGGCGTTCACGTTCTTGACCTGGATCACCTGCGTGACGATCTCGTCCGAGGTGCCGCTCACCCGCGCGGGCAGGTCCTCGCCGGGCATGGTGCGGGCGCTGGCGTCCGGCACGATCTTGACGATGTTGTTGCCGGCCGGCATGGCCACGAAGCTGTGTACCTGGAGGATGGACAGGAACGCCTCGTAGAACGCATCGGGCGTCATGGGCGTGGAAGACAGCATCGTCACCTGCGCGCGCACGCGCGGGTCGAGGATGAAGTTCTTGCCCGTGGCCGCGCCAACTGCCTCGGCGATCTGAACGATGTCCGCGTCCTTGAAGTTCGGCGTGATGCGCTGGGTGGGCTGCTGCTGCGCCGATGCGAGCGAGCCGACCACCGTGAGCAGGGCGGCCCAGCCGGCGATGCGCGCGCGGCGCCGTGAGAAGGATCCGGTCACTGTCATTCTTAGGGTTCCTCGGCGCTGGGCGGCGCCGCTGCTGCATTCGACCGGACTATTCACGGCCAGCGCCATCCTGCGGGGGCGGAGCCACGTCCGATGGCGGGGCGGCACCGTCGCCCGAGCCGACGAGCGCTTCCGCTTCCTGCGCGACCTGGGCCATTTCAGGGTCAGATCCTGCTGCCGGCCGTTTCTCATCACTGTGACGTGCGCCTCGCTGGAGCTGCCGAGGGTGGCGAAAACTTCCTGGCCGCGCGCCGGATCGTCCAGCGGGGTTCCATTGATGGCGGTCACGAGGTCTCCGGGGCGCAGGCCGAGACGAATGAACGCCTGGCGGTTGCGTCCGGGGTAAACGCGGTAGCCGCGCTGCTTGCCCTGCGCAAAGACCGGCTGGGGCCGCATGATGTCGGCGATGGCGCCCGGCTCATTGGCGATGAGCTGGCGCATGCGATCGACAATGGGGTTCTCGCTGTTGGGCAGCGCCGGCGGCGGCGTTGCGGCCATGGCGAGCGGTGCCGGCCCGACTGGCGCGGCAGCATGAGCGACTCGAGCGTGCCGTTGCGATCGAGAATGACCTTGTCGCTCAACACCGAATGCAGCTTCACGCCACCGGGCACCGTGTCGCCCACCGCGAAGACTTTGGCCGAGGCGGCGTTCTCGCCCAGGATGGCCAGGCCGTTGCGCGGGTCATCTGCCGCGATGATGCCGGTGAGCACCAGCGGGATGCTGGTCTGCGGCGCGCTGGCCGCGTCCGACTGGGCCCGGACCTGGGCGTTACCGAAAAGGTGGCTGTTGGCGATGGCCGCCACGTTGACGCGTCCCGAGCGGGGAGGCGCCATGCTCGCCGGGGTGGAACCGCGGCACGCGGCGCCGGTTTCCCCCCGGTGAGGTCGGTCACGATGAGCGCAGCCTGAATGCCCAGGGCGAGCGCGAGAACCCACGTGGCGATGCGCGGGCCGTGCGCGACCACGAGCTCGCGCCACCGGTCAGGCGCTGGCAATTTCTCGACCAGGAAGCGGCATTCATCGGCTGGACTGATCCTTCCGGCCCCCACGCAAAAGGCGGTGCCCGCGACGTGCAGGCCAGCGACGCTCGAGGCGCGCGCGCGGCGCCATCATACGGGTGTGATATCAAAGCGCTCAAGCAATTGTTTTCCTTCGGCTAAACTCCGTCACTATCCGGCAGGCTTGTGTTGCCGATTGGCGACCCATATAAAGAGCCATCATGCCGAATGATCCGCATACAGCACGCCCCGACACTGGAGTTGTCGTCGAAGAGGCGCGTCCGCGGGTTGAACAGCCACCGCTCTATCAGGTGGTGCTGTTAAACGACGATTACACTCCGATGGAGTTTGTAGTCGACGTGCTGGAAAAGTTCTTTGCGCTGAACCGTCCGACGGCGACGCGCATCATGCTGGAAGTCCACACGAAGGGTAAGGGCGTTTGCGGGGTCTTCACATACGAGATCGCTGAAACCAAGGTGGCGCAGGTGACCACCTACGCCCGGGACAACCAGCATCCGCTGATGTGCACTCTGGAAGAGGCCTGAGTCTTCAAAGGTTCGAAAGTGTTGTCCAACGAGCTTGAATACTGTCTCAACGACGCCTTTCACCAGGCGCGTGAGGCGCGTCACGAATACCTCACGGTAGAGCACCTGCTGCTCGCCATCATCGACACCCCCAAGGTGCGCGAGATCCTGCGCGCCTGCGGCGCGGATCTGTGCGAAGCTCAAGCAGGAACTCAAAGAGCACATCGATCAGTCCACTCCGCGCCTCGAGGAATCCGAGGAGCGCGAGGTGCAGCCCACGCTGGGTTTCCAGCGGGTGTTGCAGCGGGCGGTGTTCCACGTGCAGTCGAGCGGCAAGAAGGAAGTGGGCGTCGCCAACGTGCTCGTCGCCATTTTCAGCGAGAAGCAGAGTCATGCCGTGTACCTGCTCAATCGCCAGCACGTCACGCGGCTCGACGTGGTGAATTACATCTCGCACGGCCTTTCGAAGATCGCGGAGGAGAAGACTACGGAGAAGGAAGAGTCATCCCAGGGCGAAGGCGAGCGCGACGCGGAAGGGGGCGGCAGTGCGCTGGAGAAGTACACCACCAACCTCAACCGCATGGCGCAGGAAGGCCGCATCGACCCGCTCATCGGCCGCAAGCTCGAGGTGGAGCGCACCATCGAGATCCTCTGCCGCCGCCGCAAGAACAACCCGCTCTACGTCGGCGAGGCCGGCGTGGGCAAGACCGCCATCGCCGAGGGCCTTGCGCGCCTCATCGTCGAAGGCAAGGTGCCCGAGGTGCTCACCGGATTGCACCATCTACGCGCTCGACATGGGCGCGCTCATCGCCGGCACCAAATACCGCGGCGACTTCGAGAAGCGCCTCAAGGGCGTCATCAGCGAGCTCAAGAAGCAGCCCGGCGCCATTCTCTTCATCGATGAGATCCACACCGTCATTGGTGCGGGGGCGGCATCCGGCGGCGTCATGGACGCCTCCAACCTCATCAAGCCCGTGCTCACGAACGGCGAGATCCGCTGCATCGGCTCGACCACCTATCAGGAATACCGCGGCATCTTCGAGAAGGATCACGCGCTCGCGCGTCGCTTCCAGAAGATCGACGTGGTCGAGCCCGAGTGTGGCCGAGACGGTCGAGATCCTGCTCGGCCTCAAGAGCCGCTTCGAGGAGCACCACGGCGTGCAGCTACTCCGATGACGCGTTGAAAGCCGCCGCGGAGCTTGCGGCGCGCCACATCAACGAGCGTCATCTGCCCGACAAGGCCATCGATGTGGTGGATGAGGCCGGCGCGCGCCTGCGCCTGAAGCCCATCGGCGAGCGCGAGAGCACGGTCGAAGTGCGCCACATCGAGGACGTGGTCGCGCGCATGGCGCGCATTCCGGCCAAGAGCGTGTCGACGTCCGATCGCGAAGTGCTCAAGAATCTCGAGCGCAACCTCAAGCTCGTCGATCTTCGGGCAGGACAAGGCGATCGAAGCGCTGGCCGCCTGCCATCAAGATGGCGCGCTCGGGCCTGGGCGACCAGCGCAAACCGGTGGGCAGCTTCCTGTTCGCCGGCCCCACCGGCGTGGGCAAGACGGAGGTCACCCGCCAGCTCGCGCATCGCCATGGGCGTGGAGTTCCTGCGCTTCGACATGTCGGAGTACATGGAGCGCCACACGGTCTCGCGCCTGATCGGCGCGCCTCCGGGCTACGTGGGCTTCGACCAGGGCGGCCTGCTGACGGAAGCCATCACCAAGCACCCGCACTGCGTGCTGCTGCTCGATGAGATCGAGAAGGCGCACCCGGACGTGTTCAACCTGCTGCTGCAGGTCATGGACCACGGCACGCTCACCGACAACAACGGCCGCAAGGCCGACTTCCGCCACGTCATCATCGTCATGACCACCAACGCCGGCGCGCAGGAAATGGCGCGCCCGTCCATCGGCTTCACGCAGGCGGACAACGCCAGCGACGGCATGGAGGCCATCCGCCGCATCTTCACGCCGGAGTTCCGCAACCGGCTGGATGCGGTGATCCAGTTCGCCGCGCTCGATCCGGTGACCATCGAGCGCGTGGTGGACAAGCTGCTCGTGGAAGTGGAGATGCAGCTCGAAGCCGAAGGGCGTGCACGATCTCGCTGGATGACGCCGCCCGCCGCTGGGTCGCGGAGAAGGGCTACGACCCGAAGATGGGCGCGCGGCCCGATGGCGCGCACCATCCAGGAGCACATCAAGCGCCCGCTCGCCGAGGAGCTGCTGTTCGGCAAGCCTCGCCGGCGGCGGCCACGGTGCGCGTGTCGGTGGCGAAGGACGGCTCGAAGCTCGATCTGGCTGCACACTGACCGCAGCCCGAAGCACAGTCGACGCCTCGACGGCACGCAAAACGGGCCGGCTGACGGCCTTGATTCGGCGGAGCCTGCGTCATCGGCGCTTGCGCGCAATGACGGGGTCGCGGCGCGTAGCGGGCCGCCCTCAGCGGCCGCGATAGATGATGCGGCCCTTGGTCAGGTCGTACGGCGTCATTTCCACGGTGACGGCGTCGCCTGTGAGGATGCGGATGTAGTTCTTGCGCATCTTGCCCGGAGATATGGGCGTTGACCACGTGGCCGTTCTTCAGCTTCACGCGGAAAGTGGTGTTGGGCAGGGTCTCGACGACCTCGCCCTCCATCTGGATCGCATCTTCTTTTGCCATACAGCCTAGCGGACTCAAGGGCCGCGAATTGGTGCATAAAGGCCCCGCTCAATGCAATTTGCGTGCGGACGTTTCAGCTTCCGACGGGGTCGGAGTGGGCGGCAGGGCGGGCGGCAGCGCCAGCGGCACCGCCTGTACGCCCACATGCTCGCGCACCAGGGCCTGGAACTGCGCTCGCGGAATGCGGCGGCTGCCGAGGCTCGTCGAGGTGCGCGAGGGCAGCTGGCAGTCGATCACCGCGATGCCGGTCGCGCCGGCAGGCCGCCACCAGGCGCGCCAGCGCCACCTTGGAGGCGTCGCGCTCGCGGCTGAACATGGACTCGCCGAAGAACACGCCGCCGAGGCGCACCCCGTAGAGCCCGCCAACCAGCTGCCGGCCGCGCCAGACCTCGATGCTGTGGGCGTAGCCGCGCCGGTGCAGCTGCAACGTAGGCGGCCAGCATTTCCGGCGTGATCCAGGTGCCCAGGCTTTGCGGCCGCGGCGCGGCGCAGGCTTCGATGACGGCCGCGGAAGTCCCGGTCGAGGATGCATTCGAAGCCGCCGTTGCGCAGCGTCTTGGCGAGGCTGCGGTGCAGTGGAATTCCTCGGGAAACAGCACCGCCCGCGGGTCGGGCGACCACCAGAGCACCGGCTGGCCTGGCGAATACCAGGGGAAGATGCCCCGGCGGTAGGCCGCGAGCAGGCGTTCCGTGGAACAGGTCGCCGCCTGCCGCCAGCAGGCCGGCCGGCTCATCCAGCGCCTGTTCGGGCGGCGGAAACCACTCCGGCGCATCCTGCGGCGACAGCCAGGTGATGGTCTTCACGCGGCTGCGGGTTCCGCGATAGGGAACGTGCTCTCGCACCTCCTGCGGCATACGCGTCGACGGCAGCCGCCTTCGCGCACGAGGTAGTCGTCGATGGCCGCGCGGAAGCGCCGGTCGGCGATGAAGTGCGCGGACCAGGTGAGCGTGGGCTCGAAGCCGCGCGCCACCTTGTGCTCGCCCTGCGTGCCCGGCTCGAAGCGCGCGAGCCCATGCTCGATGCAGTACTCGATGCCCTGGTGATAGCAGGCTTCGAAGTGCAGGCTGTGCTGGTCGGCGGCGGCGCCCCAGTAGCGGCCGTAGAGCGTGTCTGAGCTCCGGAAGAAGATGGCGCAGGCGACCGGCCGGCCGCCCTGCATGCGCCACCTTCACCATCAGCGGCCTCGCCCAGCGTGCGCGCGATCTCGCCGAAGAATGCGCGCGTCAGGTAGGGCTCGTGGCCGTGGCGCAGGAACGTGTCGCGGTGGAAGGCGTAGATGCGGTCGAGCGCGCGGGCGTCCAGTTCGGTGCCCAGGTGCGTGTCGAAGCGTGACGCCCGCTTCGGCGACACGGCGGCGCTCGCGGCGCGCCTTCTTGCGCTTCTCGGCCGTGAAGGTCTCGAGGTAAGCGTCGAAGATCGGCGTAGCCGCGGTTGGTCCAGTGAAACTGGCAGTCCCGCCGCAGCAGCCAGCCGGCGCGCTCGCAGGCTTCGCGCGCCGGGCTCGTCGAGAAACAGCGCGTGCGCGGAGGAAAGCGCATGTGTCGGCGGCGAACGCCTCGATGGCTTTCAGCAGCTGCGCGGTCGTCTGCGCCTGCGTCGAGCTCCGGCCGCACCAGCAGCCGCGGCCCCGTGGCCGGCGTGAACGGCACGGCGATGGAGAGCTTGGGGTAGTACTCGCGGCCGAGCCGGCTATAGGCCTGCGCCCAGCCGAAGTCGAACACGAACTCGCCGTAGGAGTGGGACTTGGCGAAACACCGGCGCCGCGGCGGCGAGGCCGTGCGCAGTCTGACAGGGTGACGTAGCTGGGAGCCCAGCCCGTGCGCGCGCCGACGCACCCGGTGTGCTCCAGC
The DNA here is from genome assembly GCA_963837755.1 of uncultured Gammaproteobacteria bacterium. Taxonomy (GTDB): domain Bacteria; phylum Pseudomonadota; class Gammaproteobacteria; order Steroidobacterales; family Steroidobacteraceae; genus JADGHX01. The sequence continues at coordinate 66,922 of CAWIOP010000002.1, forward strand.
GCCGCCAGAAACTCATGTCGCAGGAACGGCGAGCTCGTGCCGCTCAGCGCGTTCCACTGCCGTGCATCGACGTCGTCGATGCTCTTGTGGACCGCGCTGAACAGCACCTAGGTGCCGGCGTCGAGCCGCTCCAGGTATTTGTCGGCATCGAGCGCGGCCATGCAGCCCGAGCCCGCTGAGGTGATGGCCTGGCGATAGACGTGGTCGGCCACGTCGCCCGCCGCGAACACGCCCGGCACGCTCGTCGCGGTGGCGTCGCCTTCCGTTCCGCTTCTCACGCTGCAGGTAGCCGGTGTCGCTCATGGCGAGCTGGCCCTTGAAAATGCCCGTGTTGGGCGTGTGCCCGATGGCGATGAAGAGGCCGGTGACGCAGATCTCGTGCGCTTTGTCGTCGATGAGATCGCGCAGGCGCACGCCGAGACGCCGCTGCTCATCGCCCGAGCACTTCATCGACCGTGTGGTTCCAGACAACCTTCATCTTGCCCGCGTGCACGCGCTCGAACAGCCGGTCCTGCAGTGATCTTCTCGGCGCGCAGCTTGTCGCGCCGATGAATGAGCGTGACGTGCGCGGCGATGTTCGAAAGGTAGAGCGCCTCTTCCACGGCGGTGTTCCCGCCGCCCACCACGGCGACCTGCTGGTTGCGGAAGAAGAACCCATCGCACGTGGCGCAGGCGGAAACGCCCTTGCCGCGAAACGCCTCTTCGGAAGGCAGGCCCAGGTACTTGGCGGACGCGCCGGTGGCGACGATGAGCGCATCGCAGGTGTAAGCGCCGGAGTCGCCGTGCAGCTTCAGCGGCTGGCCGGGGCCGCGCGGCTGAGATCGACGCTGTGGATGTGGTCATTCACGATCTGGGTGTTGAAGCGCTCGGCATGCAGGCGCATGCGCTCCATGAGGGCGGGGCCCTGCAGACCGTGCGACGTCGCCCGGCCAGTTGTCGACCTCGGTGGTGGTCATGAGCTGCCCGCCTTGCTCGACGCCGGTGATGAGCAGGGGGCTGCGGTTGGCGCGCGCCGCGTAAACGGCAGCGCTGTAGCCGGCCGGTCCGGAGCCGAGAATGATGAGACGGCTGTGCCGAAGTGGCTTCATGGGGCCCTATCTGTTTGATCTCATTGAACGAGCGGCCCTGGGGACCACTGCAGGCGCGCAATGTTAGCAACTATGGCGGCGTGTAAGCCGTCCGCAACCGCTCGGGGCGGTTCGCCTCTATAATTTCGCGCGCTGTACTTATTACCCGGGCCGCGAAGGCCGGCTGCGCAGGCGGAAGCCGCGCAGGTCGCGGCGTGCAAGCCCTGATCAATCAACGAGAGAACGCAACGCATTGGCCGAGAACACCGCACAGGCCCGCAACTCCGCGAAATTCACCGCTGCCGTCGCCCGTGGCTTGCGCGAGAGCGCGGCCATAGCTATTGCCGTTGCCGCCCTCGTGGTGTTCGCGGCGCTCGTTACCTATAGCCCCCAAGACCCCGGGTTCTCCTTCGCCGGCGGCGCCGGTCGACGTCCACAACCGCATTGGGCCAGTCGGGGCGTGGTTTGCTGACGTGCTGTTCTTCCTGTTCGGGCGACCAGCCTTCCTGTTTCCGCTCGATGCTGGCGGCGTGGTGCTGGAATCTGTTCCGCAACCGCAAGAATGACGAGCGCAGCACTCGAGCCAACACGGCTGTGAAGATTGCCGGGTTCGCCCTGGTGCTCATCGCAAGCTGCGGGCTCACCACGTTGCACTGGGACGCGGGCAGCCTCCGGCAGACGGCGGGTGGCGTCGTGGGCAGCCTGGTGGGGCAGGGCCTGGCGTCGGGCCTGCACTTTCTGGGTGCCACGCTGCTCTTGCTCGCGGCGTGGATGGCCGGTGTAGCGCTCGCGTTCGGGGTTTCATGGCTCACGGTCATCGATCGAGTCGGGCGCCTGGTTCTGGCAGGGCGTCGGCTTCGTGCGCGCGAAGCTCGCCACCAAGCGCGACGTGGCGGAAGGCCGCGAGCGCAAGCAGGCACGCGCTGAAGTCGTCAAAGCCGAGCAGAAGAAGTCCGCTACGCGCGCGCCGCCGCGCATCGAGCCGGCGTCGCCCATCGTGGAGAAGAGCGAGCGCGTGGAGAAAGAGCGGCAGGTGCCGTTGTTCGAGCCCGTGAAGGCGGGCGAGTTGCCGCCGCTCAGCTTGCTGGACGACCCGCCGCCGCGCGAGCCGGCCTATTCGGCCGAGGCGCTCGAAGCGCTGTCGCGCCTCGTCGAGATGAAGCTGAAGGACTTCGGCATCGAAGTCGAAGTGGTGGCCGTGCAGCCCGGCCCCGTGGTCACCCGCTTCGAGCTGCGGCCGGCAGCGGGTGTGAAGGCAAGCGCCATCACCACGCTCGCGAAAGACCTGGCGCGTGCGCTCTCCGTGCTGAGCGTGCGCGTGGTGGAAGTGATTCCGGGCAAGAACGTCATGGGACTGGAGATCGCGAACGAGAAGCGCGAGATCGTCACGCTGGGCGAGATCATCCGCTCCAAGGCGTATGACGACATCAGCTCGCCGCTCGCCCTCGTGCTCGGCAAGGACATCGGCGGCCAGCCCGCGGTGGCGGATCTGGCGAAGATGCCGCACCTGCTCATTGCCGGCACCACCGGCTCCGGCAAATCCGTCGCCATCAACGCCATGGTGCTGTCGCTGCTCTACAAGAGCACCGCCGAGCACGTGCGCATGATCATGATCGACCCGAAGATGCTCGAGCTCTCGGTGTACGAGGGCATTCCGCATCTGCTCGCGCCCGTGGTCACGGACATGAAGCAGGCCGCCAACGCGCTGCGCTGGTGCGTGGTGGAGATGGACCGCCGCTACCGGCTCATGGCCGCGCTCGGCGTACGCAACATCGTGGGCTACAACAAGAAGGTGCGCGAGGCCAACGACGCCAACAAACCCATTCGCGACCCGGTGATGATGGAAGCGGCGTCGATGGACCCGACGTTCGACCAGTCCACCATTCCGAACCTCATGCCGCTGCCGTTCATCGTCGTCATCATCGACGAGCTCGCCGATCTCATGATGATCGTGGGCAAGAAGGTGGAAGAGCTCATCGCGCGGCTGGCGCAGAAGGCGCGCGCGTCGGGCATTCACCTCGTGCTCGCCACTCAGCGGCCGTCGGTGGACGTGATCACCGGCCTCATCAAGGCGAACATTCCCACGCGGGTGGCGTTCCAGGTTTCCGCTCGCGTGGATTCGCGCACCATTCTCGACCAGATGGGCGCCGAGACGCTGCTGGGGCACGGCGACATGCTCTACCTGCCGTCGGGCACGTCGATACCCACTCGCTGCCACGGCGCATTTGTTTCGGACCAGGAGGTTCACCGTGTCGTGAACGCCCTGAGGCTGGACGTGCCGCCGAACTATATCGAGGACGTGCTGTCTGGACCGAGAACGCCTATCCCGGGCATCTCATCGGATGACGGTGACGAAGGCGTGGGCGGCGTTTCCGCCGCCAACGAACAGGACGCCCTCTACGACGAGGCCGTCAAGATCGTCACCCAGGAGCGCAAGCCATCCATTTCCTACGTGCAGCGCCGCCTGAAGATCGGCTACAACCGCGCCGCACGCCTGCTGGAACAGATGGAAGGCGCAGGCGTTGTGGGCCCATTGCAATCGAACGGATCGCGCGAAGTGCTGGCACCCGCGCCGCCTGCGGGTTAACAAATGAATGAAGCTGTGTTCCGCGCCCGCTCCGAGTGGTCGCGTTGTCTCAGGATTTGCGCTGTGCTTTGTCTAACGCTCGTCGGCGCGGCAGGCGTCACGGCGCAGACGGCTGCGCCTGCCGCCGCAGCCACATCGGTGCAAGGGCAGGCGGCCACTCCGCTCGACAAGTACTTCGACGGCCTCACCACGTTGCGCGCCACGTTCACGCAGACGGTGAAGGACGCGAAGGGCAAAGACGTGGACCGCACCTCCGGCACGCTCGTCGTTGCGCGGCCTGGAAAATTCCGCTGGGAAGTGGACGCGAAACCCGGCAGCAACACGGGCGCCCAACTGCTCGTCGCCGATGGCCGCAACGTCTGGTTCTTCGACAAAGACCTCGAGCAGGTCACCGTCAAACCGGCTGACGCCGCGCTTTCATCCACGCCTGCGATGCTGCTCTCCGGCGCATCGAATATCCGCGACAGTTTCACCCTTACGCCGGCCGGCACGCGTGACGGCCTCGAATGGGTGCTCGTGGAGCCGCGTCGCCCCGAGGCGGATTTTCGCCGGGCGCTGTTCGGCTTCGGCAATGGGAATCTACGGAGAATGATCATCGACGACAGGCTGGGCCAGACCGCCACCATCGAATTCGCCAGCGTGGCGCGCAATGCCCCCGTGGCACCCGAAGAGGTGAGCTTCACGCCGCCCGCCGGAACGGATGTCATCGGGGCGCCCGCGAAGTGAGTGCGCACCTGGAAGCCGTCACGCAGCCGAAGCTGCGGTTCGCGTGGCTTTGGTGGGCGCTCGGCTGGCTGCTGGTGGCCGCTACCATCAACGAAAGCCTGCAACATGACGTGTGGCCCGTGGCGAAAGTCATGCCGAGCGACAAGGTGATGCATTTCAGCGGCTACTGCTTGCTGGCCATCTGGTTCGCGGGCGTTGCCCGGCGCAGCCGCTATCTCGTGGTGGGCGTTTTTCTGATTTTGCTTGGCGGCATGCTCGAGATCGCGCAGGGCATGATGAGCCAGGGCCGCACCGCAGACTGGTGGGACTTCCTCGCGAACTCGCTCGGCATTGCCACCGGCCTGGGCGTCGCCGCCCTGGGCCTCGGCAACTGGATGGTGTGGATCGAGCAGCTGCTGCGGCCACGGAACTAGGCGGGCGCAGTCGCTATGGTCGCGCCCGCTTCACGCTCCGCTGCTCAACTGCGACCTCTGGCCGACCGCATGCGGCCGCGTTCGCTCGATGAGTTCGTCGGGCAGAAGCAGTTGCTGGCACCGGGCAAACCGCTGCGCCAGGCCATCGAATCCGGGCTGCTTCATTCGCTGATCCTGTGGGGCCCGCCCGGCACCGGCAAAACCACGCTTGCTCGCATGGTGGCGCACGCGTCCGGCGCGCAGTTCCTCGCGCTGTCCGCCGTGATGGCGGGCGTGAAAGACATTCGCGCGGCCGTCGAGCAGGCCAGGGAGGCCCGCGCGACGAGCGGCAAATCCACCGTGCTGTTCCTCGATGAGGTGCATCGCTTCAACAAGGCCCAGCAGGACACCTTCCTGCCATACCTCGAAGACGGCACGCTCACCTTCATTGGCGCCACCACTGAAAACCCTTCGTTCGAAGTGGTGAGCGCATTGCTTTCTCGCGCGCGCGTCTATGTGCTGCGCTCCCTGCAGCCCGAAGACATTGCAGACCTGCTCGAAGCGCGCACTCGCGGATGAAGAGCGCGGCCTCGGCAAGGAGAAGCTCGAGATCGAGCCGGATGCGCTCGACCTCATCGCGCACGCCGCCGATGGCGATGGCCGGCGCGCGCTGAACATGCTGGAGCTGGCGTCGAGCCTGGTGGAAGGCGACGTGCGTAGCGACGCGCGTAGCGGCTCAGGGTCGGGGGCCGCTACCATCGACCTGCGCATCGCGCAGGAAGTGGCGAGCGGCACGCGGCGGCGCTTCGACAAGGGCGGCGACCAGTTCTACGACCAGATTTCCGCACTTCACAAGGCCGTGCGCGGCACCGACCCGGATGCCGCGCTCTACTGGCTCTGCCGCATGCTCGATGGCGGGTGCGACCCGCTCTACATCGCGCGCCGCGTGGTGCGCATGGCCATCGAAGACGTCGGCATCGCAGACCCGCGAGCCTTTGCCCTCACGCTGGATGCCTGGGAAGCCTATGACAGGCTTGGAAGCCCCGAGGGGGAGCTCGCCATTGCGAACGCGGTGGTCTATCTCGCTGTTGCGCCCAAGAGCAATGCCGTCTACACGGCCATGAGCGAGGCGAAGGAAGACGTGGAGCGCTTCGGCACGCTCGACGTGCCGGCACGGTTCCGCAACGCGCCGACGAAGCTCATGAAAGAGCTCGGCCATGGGGCCGGCTACCGCTATGCCCACGACGAGCCCGATGCCTACGCGGCAGGCGAGCGCTATCTGCCCGACGAGATGCCGGATCGGCGATACTACCGGCCGGTCGCCCGGGGCCTGGAGATCAAGATCGGCGAAGCCCTGGCCCGGTTGCGCGCCAGGCCCGCCGCGGCGGGCGGCGCCGCGCCGCCGGTGCAAGGTGGCGTGGGTGCCGATGCCGCGCACCGGGTTGGCACCGGCAACATCACCGGCACCGCCGCCGGTACACGTAAAAACGACTGACTACTTTCGGCTGACAACCCGTGATCGACGCAAAGCTTCTTCGCTCCGACCCCGACACCGTCGCGCGCAATCTCGCGCGGCGCGGATTCGCTCTCGACGTCACCGCGCTCAGGGCGCTGGACGACAAGCGCAAGCTCGCGCAGGTGGAAAACGACCGCCTGCGCGCCGAGCGCAACTCGCACGCCAAGGCCGTAGGCATGGCGAAGGGCCGGGGTGAGGACATCGCGCCCCTCATCGCGAAGGGCGAAGAGCTCACAAAAGGCCTCGCCGCGGTCGACAAGCAGCTCGCCGATATCCAGGCCGAAGTGGATTCGCTCGCCGCCGGCCTGCCGAACATGCTGCACGAGTCCGTGCCTGAAGGCCGCGACGAAACGGCGAACGTTGAAGTGCGCCGCTGGGGCGACCCGCGCAAGTTCGACTTCGAGCCGAAAGATCACGTGGTGCTGGGCGAAGCCCTTGGGGGCATGGATTTCGAAGCCGCGAGCCGCATCTCCGGTACGCGCTTCGTGGTCATGCGCTCGGGCGTTGCGCGCCTTCACCGCGCCATCGGCCAGTTCATGCTCGACCTGCACACGCGCGAGCACGGCTACACCGAAGTGTATGTGCCCTATCTCGTGCAGCCGCAGGCGCTCTTCGGCACGGGCCAGCTGCCCAAGTTCAAGCAAGACCTGTTCGCCGTGAACGGCGAGCAGGAGTTCTACCTGATTCCCACTGCCGAAGTGCCAGTGACGAATCTCGTGCGGGACCAGATCATCCCGGCGGAAAGCCTGCCGCTCAAATTCGTGGCGCACACGCCGTGCTTCCGTTCCGAAGCGGGCGCCGCCGGCAAAGACACGCGCGGCATGATCCGCCAGCATCAGTTCGACAAGGTGGAGATCGTCCACATCGTGCGGCCGGCGGATTCATATGCCGCGCTGGAGTTGCTCACGTCTCACGCGGAAGAAGTGCTGAAGCGCCTCGAGCTTCCGTATCGCGTGGTTGCGCTGTGCGCCGGTGATGTCGGCTTCAGCAGCGCCAAGACCTACGATCTCGAAGCGTGGTTGCCGGGGCAGGGCAGCTATCGCGAGATTTCCTCGTGCAGCAACTTCGAAGCGTTCCAGGCGCGACGCATGCTGGCGCGCTGGCGCAACCCCGAGACCGGCAAGCCGGAGCCGCTGCACACGCTTAACGGTTCGGCGCTCGCGGTGGGGCGCACGCTCGTGGCGGTGCTGGAGAACTACCAGGCGGCGGACGGCTCCGTGACCGTGCCCACCGTGTTGAAGCCTTACATGGGTGGGCTCGAGCGCCTCACACGTCAGGCGTGAACGTGCGGCGGGCCGCAGCTGACAACGGACTGAATCAAAATGGAAGTGACAGGCGGTTGTCTCTGTAGGCAGGTGCGCTACCGCATAACGGCGGCACCCATCGTCGCGCGTGTGTGCTGGTGCCGGCTGTGCCAATACCTCGGCGCGGGCAGCGGCACAGTGAATGTCTCCTTTCCCAGCAACGCGATCACGATCGAAGGCGAGATGCGGGACTTCCCAGGCATCGCGGACAGCGGCAACGTCATGCACCGGCGGTTCTGCCCCAACTGCGGCACGGCGCTGTTCAGCGAGGCGGAGGTTCGCCCGCACCTCATCTTCGTTCGCGCCGGCACGCTGGACGACCCGGGGGTCGCAAAGCCCGCCGCCACGATATGGACATCGCAGGCCCCCACCTGGGCCTGCTTCGATCCGAAACTGCCGCAGCTGGACAAGCAGCCGCCGCCGGCGGCCTGATCCGCATCGCGCGCGGTATGCAATAATTCCGCCCCCGGCGGAGAGGTGGCAGAGCGGTTGAATGCACCGGTCTTGAAAACCGGCGGCCCTTCACGGGGCCCGTGAGTTCTTATCTGAACCCAGGCCTGTCCCAACGTTTTCAGAAGAGAATCAACTGTTTGCCGTCTTGAGCTGATTCCGGAGCCGCCGGAATACGCGAAAGTGCTATATCCAACGGGGTTTTCTCGAACAGGTTGAGGCTCAAAATCTGTAGCACTTCGTACAGGCTGCGAGAAAGATTGAGGCGCTTTTTGATGATGGCGACGAGCACGTAGACCGACACGGCGATCCAAATTTGCGATTTGACTGCGTTTTCCGAGGTTCCGAAGAATGCCTTTACTCGCAGATGCATTTTGATCCAACGAAAAAAGAGTTCCACCTGCCATCTGGCCTTGTAGAGAGCACAGATACTCAGGGCAGGCAGCGCGGTGTTGTTGCTGATGAACAGCAAGCGTTTGCCGGTCTCGGGATCCTTGTAACGGATGCCGCGAAACGTTTCCGGGTAATCCTTGGCGGACTGGTATCCCTGCAGCACGAGCGTCTGATCGAAAATCACACCCGTGGATCGATCCGTGGGATGGGAATAGCGACGCTGTGCGTCCATGTTGCGCTTCGCTCGCGTCACAAAGAAACTTCCCGCCTGATGCAACCGATACAAGCGTTGGAAGTCGATGTAGCCGCGGTCCATGACGTAGAAAGCACCGGCTTCCGGAATCAATTGATCGAGGATGTTGACGTCGTGCAGCTTGCCGTCGCTGATATGGATAAAGCTCGGAATATTGCCGCGCAAATCGAGCAACGTATGCATCTTCACCGCCGCCTTGGTGGTTCGAAACGGCGCCCACGGAAACAGCGAAAGGGACAAGTCGATCGTTGTGGAGTCCAAGGCGTACGCCGTATTGGCCAGATCGACGCCAAAGGGTTCGTTGATATACAGCTTGCGGGCGATGCCGATCAGGCGCTGCGCGAAGTCGGCGTAGATCCGCCAGTCGCGTGTGGCGTTTGCATTGGCCAGCGTGTTGCGCGAGACCTGTCCCCGGATACCCATGTGGTAGAGCTTCTCCGTCTGCGAGCGCAAACAGGCCTCGATGTCCCGCAGGCTCTCGCGAAACGTGAGTTGCGCAAACGCCATGCACAGGAATTGATCCTGACACGTGAAGCTCTGGATCTTGTGGTTGCCACGGTAGCGCGCCACGCATCGCCCCAGAGTCTTCTCCGGAAGGTGTTCCATCAGTTGCGCGAATATCAATTTCCCAGAGTGCATCAGATACCCCGATTGGTTGGTTCGGGGCCACCATCGCATCGCATGCCGTTGAAATCGAGGACAGCGTCATATGCGTGTTTTTGCTAATTCCCTCCGGGACTTATCCATTTTTCAAAGTTCAACGTTGGGACAGGCCTGATCTGAACCAGTTTTTTGTGCATCGAGCAGGAAGGTGTTTCCTGCTAACTCCGCCGGCTCCAATCGATCTCATGCTTGTGCATCTAGAGCTGCTATTCTTGGCAAGCTTCAGGGGCGCTCTGATCGAAGCTTTCTAAAGCTCTTGAACCGCAGGGCCGACGTCGCCGTAGGCGACGGGCGTGCGGTAACTCTTGAGTGTTCGCGGAGCTGACCGCACAGAAGCCTTTCGAAGAACCGCTCGGCTCTGCGCTGAGTTGAGCGCGATTCCAATCGATACAAGATTCACCATTCCGGATCGCAAGGAGGCGTCGACATCCGGCACAGGGGGTGTGCGTTGGGTCTAAAGAATCTCGTTCGCGTAGAGCTGAGCCGGCATGGGCAGCGCATCTGGGAGCTTCGCACCCTCGATGCCGAGCCAGTACACGCCTTCACCGTCTTCTGCGAGAAGAACAGCGACTACTCCCCACGAACGCAAAAGCGATATGCCGAGGCAGTTTCACGCTTCCTCGACTATCTCTACGAGGCCCAGGTCTTCGGGCATGAGCCCGTAACTGCACGCCATCTCAACAACATTGTCGACGCGTATCCGCTCCTGCTACGTGACGGTTGCGACGTCACTGCCAAGCGGGTTATTGAGCGCGCCGCGGAGGCTCCACACGATCTCTGGCTAGCCAAGGTCGCGCAGGGGTTGCGTTGGAAGCCGATGAGCCGGGCAAGCTTCTCGAACACGCTAGCGGCCATCAATCGTTTCTTGTTGCTCTCCGAGTCGCTGAGCCAGGAGGCGTACGAACGCGCTCGGTTGCTGGGTGTGGATCATCTGGGGCGGTATGAACGGCTGTTCAAAGCACTGGACGGCACCGTGGGGGTGCCGCAGCGCGAGGTCACTCAGATCCGTCAGAATTCGATGCTGGGTAGCGTTGCGAAGTTCGTCCCAAACGGGATCAAACGACCACGCCGCCTCAAGGCGGCGATCGGATCGAGGCAGGTGGACCAGCAGCATCAGGACTTTCCCCTCGCGTACATCTCGCCACTTATCGAGGCGGCAACCTCGTGGCGAGACAAGGCGCTGTGGCTCTTGCTGGCGGCGTCAGGTATTCGGACCAGTGAGGCCCGGAATCTGCTGCTCGATGACATCGACGTTGACGAGCAGCAGGTCTACGTTCTGAGTCCGAACGGACGACACTACGCTCCACCACGCAATGTTCTTGAGCAGCCGCGATTTAAGGGCCGGGCAATCGCGCTGACCTACTTGTTTCCGCCTCTCAGGGAGGCGTTCTTTCAGGCGCTCGAACACTATCTCAAGCACGAGTACGTGCCCTGCACGAAACCAGGGGAGGCGCGCTATTTGTTTCAATACGTGGAATCGAACCGACGCGGCCAGCCGCTAGCCAATGCCAGCGACGCGGCGATGGCGAAGAGCTTCAAGAAGGCCGTCAGGAAGGCTGCAGTCCCCTTGCCTCCGGGTGGCAAGGACTGGACGCCGCATTCACTTCGGCACCTGTACGGTGCCTATATGCTCAACGACTATCCGCTGGCGCCCGAGCATGGCCGGTTCGGACTCGAATTGGTCGAGGTCCAGATGCTCATGGGCCATGCGAGCATTCGCTCAACTCAGCAGTACGCACGAGCCAAGGCGCATCGATTGGTCGCGAAGCTCAAGCGAGCCGACGAAGACCTGCTCTCGCTCACGCGGGAGGAAGCGGGGCTGCTGCCTCTGGGAATTGTCGAACGGTTGGAAATGTCGCAATGATCAACGCGACAGACAAGCTCGTATTCCTCACGAGTGGAGTGGCTCTTCATCGCGCGATTTCAAGGGCCATCGGCACGGCCATCCATCACCTCGAAGGGCAAGCAGGTTCCCATACGCGACGGTCAGACCAGCGCGTCTTCGGCTTCAAGCGCGCGTTTGAGGTTCAGAATCAAGTTCGTGCCGTCCGGTTCGACGAGGCGTTTCTTAGTGCTGCGCTCCGCTTCTGTCTGTGTAACTCGCGGAACACTGATGCGCGATCCAGTTTCCGAACACTGCGATCGTACGTGAAGGAAGCACCCCTGCCGGCGAACGCGCAGGCAGGGGTTAGGCGCGGTTTGAAACTCATGCTTGTTGAGTTGTGGCGGCAACGCGCGTTACTACTTCCCACAGTCTTTGCGACTGGACGCCAATTCCAGATACATCTTTTCGAGCACGAGCTCATAGGCTGGCTCCGACAACTCTCCCCCAAGTCTGAGCGTGCAGTAGATCCGCGAATGCGCAGACTCTGTGAGTGTGGCACGAGATTGGTTATGGCGGCTGACTGGCAAGGTCCGCAGGATGTGTCGCTCAATGAATTGGCGTTGTTGCACAGAGCTCGCGTGCTTTACACGCACGGCAAAAGCCCGTTCGCCATAGCAGGCATGCTTCCGTTTACTATGTTCTCCGCTCAATTGCGGAGGGACTTTCCGAATCGCGTGTCCTTCACCGCGGAGGCTCAGGCCACCTACTCCGTATGGTCGCTGGGCCATTCCATCGAAAGAGTTTCTTACGAAGAGTTTTCCAGGCCATCAAAGAAGGTCCGCTCCAAGCCCGCAGCTTCGCGTATCGGTAGGAAATCCGTCGATCAGGCTGCTGTTGTCGCGGAGGCTACGCGAGACAATACACATGATGCCGTTTTGAGGGCGTATCAATCGCTTCAGCGTGGTCGCCCAAAGTCCATTGACTGGCGGGTAGTCACTGCTCCCTCGTACCCGGGCCGAGAGCTTGTGGATCTGGCGTCGATTGCGCCGCTGTGGGTGAGAACATTTAGGGCTCACATCCATCACCGCGTGCACGTCAAGGGCTACCGGAGTACCGATGACGTAGTTGCGTGCCTGAACCTGTTGGCCGACTACTTGTTCTTCTATTTACCTTGGTGGAAGCAAATGTACCCGCGCGGCAAGGTTGCCGTGCCCAAGAGGCCGCGGGACTTTTCCCGATTTGCTTTCGTTGCGCGCGACGCAGACATTTCGATCGACGAGCTTCCGGCTCCTCTTCTGCAGCACATCGCTCTCCGACGACCAAACAAGACCTCGGCGTCGGTTGCGGTCCACAAATTGACTCAATACTTCGAATTCGTCCGGACTCAGTTTGCTGAGGATGAGGAGGTGGCAGGGCATGGTTTTACGAGCCCGATCAACGATGAGTTTGACGCGCCACGCATCAGGAGGAGGGCGAAGACGGCAAAAGCGATCATCCCAAAAAACATCTACGGGCACCTGTTGTTCTACTGTTACGCAATCGAGGAGTTTGGTCTCCATCTGCAGCAGCTCGCGGTACAAAGACGGTTGCCGTCGGCGCGCGGTGTTCTTCGTACTGCCCAGCGGTTCACCTGTTGTGAATTCGGGCATGTGCCGTTCGTGAAATATCGCGGCAAGAAAATTCCGGTAGAGAGCGTGCCTAACTTGTTCACTTGGGTCGAGCGGCAGATCGATGTCGGCCCCGATGGAAATCCGGCGATCGTATATATGCCTCACTTGACGGCGCTCCGGCTCCTCATCGCCTCGTTGGAGACAGGGCTTCGGTGCCAGTCTATTCAGTGGCTCGACCGACTGAGCTGGGACTCGCCGAACACAAACGCACCGCCGGAAAGTTACACTTACGCGCTGCTGGTAAACACAGACAAGACGCGGGAACATGCATGGACCACCTATGTGGTGCACCGAGTACGTGCACTACTTCAGCGCGAACGGACCTTCCAGGAGAGCTTCTCCGACGCAAATGAGTTTGCTCCGGTCGACTATGAGGGAGTCGAGCAATCGCCGTTCGATTCCATCCGCCCGTTGTTTCGCGCGCCAACAAGTGGTCGGCCGGTCAGCGACACAGAGTACGCGGAAACATGGGCCATGTTGATGGTCGACTTTGAAGCCTTCTATCGAGCGGCCTCCGGTGAGCAGCACGTTCGAATGATCCGAATGAAGGCTCGGATGAATCCTGACGGGACGCCAGTTATTCAGTTTCGGGACAAGGGCCACGGACCGTACTGCGCGATCAGTGTCTTGGCGGTTCATACTCCGCACTCATGTCGAGCGACGTTCGCTACAAACCGCCAGGGTGTACTTGAACTTTCCGACGTGGCAGATCTGTTGGGACACCAGAGTGACGTCGTCACGGCTTATTACACGAAGCCGTCCGCGCAAGCATTGCACGCGCGGCTCCGGGACAGTGACACGGCCATTGTTTCCGACTACACGATGTTCGACGCCTCGTCGGATGCTCATATCCGGGCGGATCGCCCGGAAAGCGCCCTGGTACGAAGCTTCTCTCGAGACCGCAAAGGAACGTTGCATCGGTTCAGGTTCATGCCGCCGATCGCGCTGTGGTCGACGGAAAACACGCTCGACGAAGGAGAAGGCCTGAAGCTGCTCAGAGAAGGTCCGATGAGCCGAATTCGCTTCCGAGAAACGCACATCTGCCCCGTTGGAGAAGAGTGTCCCGGCGACATCATCGAGCAAATCGGCGCGCCGAGACGATGCGGCGCGTGCCCGCTGGCAATGAAGTGTGTGGACCATCTGCCAGCAATCGCCGCCAAGAAAAATCAGCTCCTCGAACGAATCAAGTACCTTCATCGGCGCCGCGAACTGATGGAAGAAGCGTGTGAGCCAACCGCGGCATTGGATGAGGTGTGGGAAGATCTCGAACTCGACATCAATGAGTTGCTGGGATGGCAGCTGAGCGAGGAAGTTCTTTCCGCTCTGCGCAAGCAAGATGCGAGCGACGAAGGTGCTGAGAACGTCCTGCACGTCGACCGGCCGGAAATCGTTCGACGGCATCTCGAACGTGTCACCCGCTCTTGTAATAGCACCGAGCTACTGCTGCAACGGATCGCGGATTGCAACGCGTATCCAACATTCAGCACTCAGCAGGTTCAGGCGGCGGCGGGGAAGTTGAAGCGAAAACTGCTGGCCGGGCGCAATGTAGATGCGATCGAGACGTGGACGAACGACCTGGAGGACGTGAAGTCGGCGGCCAAAATGCTGTCGTTGATGATGAAGGCGGGAGGCGTCTCGATGAGCGAAGTAGCTGTGCTTCTGAGTGAACCCGAATCAATGGCGCTGGAGCCGGTTCTGTTGTCAGGGGGTGCGCATGCGTAGTACGAGGGGAGCGGCAAATTTGGCGCGCTTCAACGCCGCTCGTTCCGCGCATCTGATACCCCTGCTGACGCACGAACTGCAGCTCTGCAAGAAACGAAAATTGGAGTTCAAGAGCGTAGGGTTGCTTGCGGCCTACCTATCCGACCGTCTGAAAGTTCACCGTACGACATTTCTGCGGAATCTGAAATACCGAGTCATGCTGATGGAGCTATTGAGCTCGCAGCGTGGAGCCGTGACACGCGTTCCCGATACATCGCTCGATCCTGTCATTCTGCAAGCGAAGCTCGTATCCGCGCGCCTCGAAGCATCAAATCTTCGGCAAGAGCTCGCTCGTTTCAAAGCACAATTGGCCAGACACGAGGAATCACCGGCCGCTGGGTACGGCAGGGACGCTGTTGACTTCGCGAACTTGGCCATGCTCGTCGTCAACGTCTTGACCGCGGTGGAGGAGACCATCGTAGTGGACTTCGAGAACCGAACCGTTGTTGACCTAGCCGCTCGCCCTTCCGAACGTATCATTGCGGGGCCTGAGCGAGCGGCCGCACTCGTTTCCTGGTTGGAGCAGAACCAAGCCGTGCCTGCGGTACTTCGATTGAAGCGGCAGAATCGCAGCCTGCAGTCGGAAGACGGATGCGGAGTGAATAACGTCGCTGCCGTTCAACGAGGCGAGCCAAGCGAATATACTTGCGACAGGAATGGCTGAGTGCTTAAAACACCGGTCGCAACGGTTCTATGGGTGGAGTGGCCGAGCGGTTTAAGGCACTAGTCTTGAAAACTAGCGAAGGGGCAACTCTTCCGTGAGTTCGAATCTCACCTCCACCGCCATATTGTTAATAAAAACAGCCGCTTATGGTCTATGGCGCACCGGGCTGCAACGTCGTGAAGCGCGGTATTCAGACTCGCTTTTCTCCGAGGATGCCGGAAGCCAAGACCACTGCTTACGAGAAGTGCCGGCGCAGCACGCCTGCGCTTATCCCATGGGTCGTGCGGAAAGGTCGGTCTGAATGCGGGGAATACCCTTTCCATAAGGGGAGATCAAGATGCGCTATGTGAGTGCAGGGGAGCCGGTAAGCCGTCATCGATCGAGTTGCCGGTTATATCCTGCATCAGTAAAAGAACGTTGCCTTTCGCAACGAGTAGGCTTATCCACGCCAACGATCTGGTTTACGGCTCTCTGCGTCGCCCTTGTTGGGCCAGCCCGAGCCGCGATTGAGCAAGCAGAGGTCACGGGCGGCACCGTGCAGGGCACAGTCGACCACGGCGTCGCCGCCTTCAAGGGCTTACCGTTCGCGGCGCCGCCCCTTGGCGATCTGCGCTGGAAAGCGCCACAGCCGGTCATTCCCTGGACCGGCGTCAAGCAAACTCGCGCTTTCGCACTGCCTTGCGCCCAGGGCTCAGGCGCTCCGGGAGGGTCGAGCGAGGATTGCCTTTATCTGAATGTCTGGACTGCGGCTATCTCGCCCGCCGAAACGCGTCCGGTCATGGTGTGGATCCATGGCGGCGGCTTTAATGGTGGCGACGCCTCCTCCCCGAATTTCGATGGTGCGCGCTTTGCCCAAGACGGTGTTGTCCTGGTCAGCATTGCCTATCGGCTGGGTGTCTTCGGCTTTCTGGCTCATCCGGAGTTGCGCCAGGAAAGCGGCAAGAGCTCCGGCGCTTATGGCCTGGAGGATCAAATCGCAGCGCTGCGATGGGTTAAACGCAATATCCAGCGCTTCGGTGGTGATGCGGAGCGCGTTACAATTTTCGGCGAGTCTGCCGGCGCAATGGCGGTGAGCTTGCTCGCCGGCTCACCCGCGGCACGCGGTCTGTTTCAGCGGGCGATTTCCGAGAGCGGAGGGGTCTTCGCTCCGCCTACACGTCCCGGTCAGCCCGGCGGACCGTTGCTTTCGGTCGAATTCGCAGAGAATACGGGTAAAGACTTTCTCAAGAGCCTGGGTGTCGCGGACATCCGGGCTGCGCGAGTCATTTCCACTGAAAGAATCTTCCACGCGGCGTCAGAAGGGTCAGGATTCAAATTCTGGGCAGTGCTGGACGGGGAAATATTGAACGCGCCCAATGCCGAACTTTACCGCGCCGGGCGATTTAACGACGTTCCCACCTTGGTCGGTTCCAACTCCGGGGAGGGCGCAGGCGATGCTCCGCCCAATACGACCGCCAAATCGTTTTTGGAAATCGGCAAGGATGCCCCCCAAGCCTGCGCGCCAAAAATCGCGGCGGTACTGGCGCGTTACGCACACGATACCGATGCTGCTGCCGTGAAGTCGTTCGAGGACTTATCACGAGATTCCGCCTATGGCTGGAATAGTTGGACCTGGGCGCGGTTGCATGAGCGCAAGGGCCGCAGCAAGGTCTTCCTGTATTACTTTGATGTCAGCCCACCGGATTCGACGGTGGGCGCTTATCACGGCGCGGAGGTGCAGTACGTCTTCGGCCGGCCCAGTGCGGCCGCTCGCATGGACGACGCGCGCACCTCAGATCTCATGCATCGCTACTGGATCAATTTCGCCAAAAGCGGTGACCCCAATGGGCCAGGTCTGCCCGCGTGGCCGGCCTTTTCGGATGAGGTTCCCCACGCGATGGTCTTCGATCGCACGCCCAGCGCCCGCCGGCTACCCAATCTTGATCGTATGCGAGCGATCGATGCTTTCTTCACATGCGTATTGGACCCCGCTGCGGACGAAAAGAAAGTGGTTAATAGGGGCCACGACGTGAGCGGGAGATTTCGTCCACAACCCAGAAGGCGTTAGAAGGGTTAGCGCAGCGCATATTCACGACGCCAAGACCGGGCATCGACCTATACACGCTCCTCATGGCGCCTGATCCACAATCTCAGACCGCAGGCACGGTTTTCACAGAGGCGAGAGACAAGCTACTTGCTGCGGCGTTGCTTATTTCTGCTGGCTAGGTTGGGCCGCGAAAGGTTCGCGCATCCCCCTTGCCCGGCTGTACAAGCCCCGAATTTTGGACCTCCGGGGCGCGGGTAGGCAGCCGTTGGCGGCGGCTCAAGGACCTTTAGTGGCATCCAAGCCGGTAGATGCACACTTGTGCATCAGGAAACATCCGACGAATTGGCTGCATGGGCATTGTTAAAGGGTGACCTGGTTCAGATAAGAGTTCGAATCTCACCCTCTCCGCCACTCTCGCGAGTTGACCGCGGAACGGGTCACTCAACCGGCCGGCTTCAATTGCGCGGCAAGCTGTTCGTTCTGTGCCGCCACGCGCTTGTAGGCCGGACGCTCGGAACAGCGGGCGACATACGACTGGAGCGTCGCCTGGGGCTCCAGGCCTTTCATCGCCATTCCCCACCCCAGTGTCGAGGCGATATGAACATCGGCGGCGCTGAACTGTTGCCCGAGAACATACGGCCCGGGCGAGAGCGCTTTCTCGAGTGCGTTCAACGTGTCTTCGTAGCTGCCATAACCCAGCGTTGAACGCTTCTCGACGAGCGGGCGCGACAGCACGCGATCGACGAGCGCGGGTTCGAGGCAGCCAGCGCTGAAGAACAACCAACGCAGGTACGTGCCACGTTTCGCGTCGCTGGTTTCCGGGGCCAGCCGCGCCTGAGGAAACGCGTCCGCCAGATATGCGCAGATCGCGGCCGTTTCGGTCACCACGATGCCCCGATGAGTGATTGCCGGAATCTTCCCCATGGGATTGACTGCCAGGAACCCGGGCTCCTTGTGCTCGCCGAGATCGAAGCGGACAAGCTTCAACTCGTACGGTGCGCCGACTTCCTCCAGCATCCAGTGAACGATGCGACTCCGTGACATCGGGTGGTGATAGAAGATGATCGATTCGGTCATGGGGCCTCCGAAGGATTGAGGGTGGGCGACCGTGGGGACATCATCACGGGTCCTGCGCGGGTGGCAATTACAGCACGGGGCCGCGCCCCATACGCTGCCGCGAGCGGCGGGCTGTTCACGCAGCGCACGGCCATTTCAGCAAGCTCTGGCCCGACTACTGGGACGAGGATGAGCGCGGGGCGTTCGCGTGATCCACTACAACCGGTTGGCGGATGGCGTGATCTATCTGCTACTGATCTACGGCAAGGGCGCGGTCGACAACATCGACGGCCGGGTACTGAAGGAGATTCGCGCTACGGTCAAATGAACGGATAACGGAGAAAGGCAAATGGCGAAAATGAGTGAGCGCGCGCTGCAGGCGCGCGAAGCGAAGCGGGACATCGGGGCGGAGTTGCTCGCGTCGGTGCGCGAAATGAAGGCTGGGAAGGCAGGGCACGTACATCAGTTGGCGGTTTCAACCGTCACCGAAGCGCGCGCGCGGACTGGTCTGTCGCAGCCTCGCTTTGCCGAGGTTCTGGGGGTTTCGGCGCGAACGCTTCAGGAGTGGGAACAAGGCCGACGCAATCCGTCGGGCGCCGCGCGGACGCTCCTGATGATTGCGTATCGGCGGCCGGAGGCACTGCTCGAGGCGATGGGTACGGAGGAGCCGAAACCGCAGAGAGCGAAGTCAGCGCGCCGTCGAACAGCTGCGTGACCTTCGGATTCGACGTCGGGCGTGCCACCGCGCAGAGCCAGATCGGTGAGCGGCGGCGTCCGGAAATTCAGCCGTCATCGAAACCGAGTGCGAAGGCGACCGCGACGGCAGCTTCTCTCATTTTCCGTGCGGATAAGTGCGCGATACGTGTCCCGAGATTGCTCTTCGGGACGGTCTGCACGTTGTCAAAATTGAGTGCGCATGTATCGGGCAGCCCGTCTTCCTTGTTCAATATCACTTCAGTCGGAATACTGCGGATCGTTGAGGTGATCGGGGCGATTGTCACGCTGTTGAGCACAGGAATGGCCGAATCGCGCGTGAGAATGAGCACTGGTCGCCGCTTATCGGGCGCTTTGAAGGAGTACCAGCAAACATCTCCTCGTTTCACTGCGCGCCCCAGTCCTGCTCATTCACCCAGACGTCAAATTCCCCTGGCAGAACTGGATTGCGGGCATAGCCCTGCGCATGTCGATCTTCCTTTTCCCGCACGCGTTGGCGTTGAATCTCGGCCTCGAGCGCATTGCGAATAAAGGCTGAACGTGTCGTCTTGCGGGAGCGGCTGAGTTTGTCCACAAGCTTGAGCAACCGCTCATCAATCGTCATCTGAATGGTCTTCATGGATGTGTGGCCGTATGTGTTGGCTTATCCACATCTTACCCCACATTCAGGAAATCGGCAGGGCCGGCACGAGGACGGTTTCCACGTACGTTTTCAGTCTGAGCGCAGCGAGGACGATTGAGCGATGGTGAGCCGACGTAAGGGGGCGTAAGACTTTGATTCGGCTTGGCCTCGGGCGGGTTCACTCATGCTTCATCGACGAGCGTCGAGGCTCAGCCGCCGTCGGCCGGCTTCAATTGCGCGGCAAGCTGTTCGCTCTGTATCGCCACGCGCTTGAATGCCGGACGCTCGGAACAGCGGGCGACATACGCCTGGAGCGTTGCCTGGGGCTCCAGGCCTTTCATCGCCATTCCCCACCCCAGTGTCGAGGCGATATGAACATCGGCAGCGCTGAACTGTTGCCCGAGAATATACGGCCCGGGCGAGAGCGCTTTCTCGAGTGCGTTCAACGTGTCTTCGTAGCTGCCATAACCCAGCGTTGAACGCTTCTCGACGAGCGGGCGCGACAGCACGCGATCGACGAGCGCGGGTTCGAGGCAGCCAGCGCTGAAGAACAACCAACGCAGGTACGTGCCGCGTTTCGCGTCGCTGGTTTCCGGGGCCAGCCGCGCCTGAGGAAACGCGTCCGCCAGATATGCGCAGATCGCGGCCGTTTCGGTCACCACGATGCCCCGATGAGTGATTGCCGGAATCTTCCCCATGGGATTGACTGCCAGGAACCCGGGCTCCTTGCATTGTTTGCGACAATTCACCCCGCGTGGAGAGGTGGCAGAGCGGTTGAATGCACCGGTCTTGAAAACCGGCGGCCCTTCACCGGGGCCCGAAGACGTCGAGATCGCGGATTACCACTGAAGGCGCAATTTAGTTATGGCGACGAAAAACGGTATGCGCCCGGTTCACCCCGGCGAAGTGTTGCGCGAGGACTTTCTGCGCCCCGCGGGCCTGACGGCGAACGCTCTGGCCAAGGCGCTGCATGTGCCGGCGCCGCGCATCAACGACGTGGTACGCGAACGGCGCGGCATCACCGCGGACACCGCCATGCGCCTCGCGCGCTACTTCGGCGGTGACGCGCACTCCTGGATGAATCTGCAGGCGATCTACGACCTGCGAGTCGCCGAGCGTGCCAACGCGCGCAAGATCGAGCGCGAGGTCATGCCGAGCGCGGCGTGCCACGGCTGACGGGCGCCCGGGTTGTGAACATCGCGGCCGCGTGCAAAGAGCGGCTGCCGGACTCTCGTGCAACGAGGCACTTGCCGCACACTGACTTTGTGTCACTCGTCCCGGTGTATGATTCGCCTCTGATTCAACTACATTCGAGGCGTTCCGTGTCCGAAGATCTCCAAGCCGAGCTCGAGCGCCTGCGAGCCGAGAACGAAGCCCTTAAGAAGTCCGGTCGTAGCAAGCTTGCGATGAAGGTCAGCGAGAAAGGCGCCCTGTCCGTCTACGGCATGGGTCGATTTCCCGTGACCCTCTACAAAGAGCAATGGCTCAGGCTTCTCGGTATGGCCGACGACATCAAGGCCTTCATCGAAGCCAACAACGAGAGCCTCAAAACGAAGGAATGACCTGGCAATCAAGCGCGGGTCATTCCGGAGCAAGTCACTGAGCTCACTCATGCACGGCGATGCTGAGCGACAGTGCGTCTGGTATTGAAAACCGGCGGGCCTTCACGGGGCCCGTGAGTTCGAATCTCACCCTCTGCCGCCAGAACCAGCGCATGCACATGGATCTCGAAGAACTGCTGTCACGTGTCGCGCTTGCGTTTGGCATCGGGTTGCTGGTCGGGCTCGAACGCGGGTGGCGTGCGCGTGAGGGCGGCCCGGGCAGCCGGGCCGCTGGCGTACGCACGTTTGCGATAACCGGGCTTCTTGGGGGAGTGGTAGCGGCACTGGGCACGGGCCCGGACGGTGCGCTGACCATGGCTGGAAGCGTTCTGCTCGGTGCGGCGTTCATCGCCTACGCCGCGGTAATCGCGTTGTTCGCACGTGATGAAAACAAGGCAACCCACTCCCACTCCGCCACCACCGCCATTGCCGCGTTGCTCACCTTCATGCTGGGGGCGTATGCGCTGATCGGCAATGTCTACGTGGTGGCGGCGTCCGCCGTTGCCGCAACCGGCATTCTCGTCGTCCGGGAAGAGCTTCACGAATGGGTGCGCAAGATCACGCTGCCTGAGCTGCAGTCGGGTCTGGTGTTGCTCGCGATGACATTCATCGTGCTGCCGCTCGTGCCTGACCGTCGCATTGGGCCCTTTGGTGGTGTCGATCCGCGCGAGATCTGGATCATCGCCATTGCGCTTGCGGCGGTTTCGTTCGCGGGCTATGTCGCCGTGAAGGTGCTGGGCGCGCGTCGTGGCGTCCTGCTGGCCGCGGGGATTGGCGGGTTGGTCTCCTCCACCGCGGTAACTTTTTTGAACGCGCGACGTGCCGCGGCAGGCGAGGGCTCTGCGCGCCTGCTGGCCGCTGGCGTTGCGCTTGCAACGGCCGTGTCGTTCGTGAGAGTCGCGGCGATCATTGCGGTGCTGAAGCCATCTCTCGTGCGACTAACCGCGCCAGCGCTGCTGGTCGGCGCGATCGTCGCGGCGGCGTTCGCGATCGTGCCGGCCCTTTCGCGCTCCGCGGAGCTTGAAAAACAGGAGCCGTTGCAGTTCCACAATCCCTTCGGATTCCTGCCGGTGGTGGGCATGGCCGTGGCGATGGGCGTGCTCGTCGTGGTCGGCCGGCTGATTTACGAAGAGTTCGGCGCGGTCGGGGCCATTGCCGGCGCGGCGACCATGGGGCTGTTCGACGTCGATGCCATGGTGGTCTCGATGACGCAAATGGTGCCGCAACCCCTTCAGCTGCAGGCCGCCACATTCGCCATTCTCACCGGCGTGGCCAGCAACACCTTCACCAAGATCGTCATCGGCTCACTGATGGGACGCGGTGCCTTCGCGGTGCAGATCGTCGTTGCATCCATTGCCAGCGTCATCGCCGGCTGGCTGGTGCTGTGGGCCACCCTGTCGCTGGGGCAAGTCTGAAGAACTTCCCTGAATTCGCGTTGAGGCGTTCGACGCCCCGGCTCCTGATGCACCGGGCGAATTCAGGGAAGTTCTTCAGTCTTGCCCCACTCGGGTCTTGAGAGGCGCAGCGACGCGATCCCGTAAGCGCTGGCTGCCGTCGCCGTAATCAGCCATCCCGCCCCTGTACCGACGACCACGCCGGTGATGCCGTACTTCGATCCTGCGTACGCGAGCACGATGCCGACTGCGACGCCTGCCCAGCTCGCCGCGTGGAGTCTGGCCAATGTGCGCACCGTGCCCAACGCCTGCACTACCGCCACAGCGAACCCGTGCACGACCTTCACGAGACCAGTGGCCACGAAGGCTGCAATGAGCGTGTCGGAAACCTGGTAACGGCCCTGTAGAACGTAAGTGAGAACAACTGGAGTGAGTACGAGCACCGCGATGGTTGCTGCCGCTGCCGCGACACACAGTGCCAGGCCTTCAGTGCGCAGCACGCGCACGGCGCTGCGCCTGTCGGCACAGTTTCGCAAGGTGGGCACGAGCGTGAATTGCGTTCCCATCTGCAGCATCCTGAAGGGCGCGGCCGCGATGGTGGCCGCGGCGGCGAAAGTCGCAAGGTCATCGAGGGACATCGTGCGCGGAATGACGATGCGCTCGAGTTGCCACAGAAGCTGAACGGCGAGGCCGATCCCGAAGCCGGCCAGGCTTTCCTTGAGCAGAATGCCGAGCGGCGGGTAGGGGGTCACGGCTTGCGTGCGGCGTGAGCCGGCATACAAGCCGAACGATGCGGTAGCCACGTAGGCGCCCGCGATCAACACGGCTGGGCCGAGCGTGGATTCGGAGTCGAGCCAGAGTGCAAGCCCGGCCGCGGCGAACAGCACGTAGTTGTGAACCTGGAACAGCAGCAGCGACAGCGTGAATTGTTCGCGCGCTCGAAGAAGTGCGCCCCCGATGCTGTTCATGCTCGCGCCCGCCGCTGCAACCGCCAGGCAAGCGCTCAACGCCGTCGGCATGCCGTAGATCTGCGCTGCTGCGACCGCCAGCGCCACCGCCACGACGGTGCTCGTCCCCAGGGTCCATGAGACGAGCGCGGCGCTTGCATCGAGTCTGTGCCGGTTGATCGCGAGATCCAGCCCCATCGGTCCGAAGCTCACGGCGATCTGAATCAACGCCAGCATGAGTGACAGCGTTCCAAACTCACGGGGCGCCAGGACGCGAGCGAGCAGAATATTCGCAAGCGCGAAACCCACCCCACCGGCCGCCATGAGGGCAGCCGCACGCAGGGATGGAGAGCGGATCAGCCGGCCGACGTTTGCGATCAAAATCGTGTGCCTTGGATGCTTACTTCCGGGCGATGCCTTCGAGCACCGCTAAGGTCTGTCTCGCGCACCGGTCCCAGGTGAACTCCCGTGCGCGCTCGCGCCCGCGCCGGATCAGCTGCTCACGCAGCGCCTGGTCCGTCACCGCGCGCGAAATGCCGGTGGCGATGGCATCGACGGATTCAGGATCAACCAGCACGGCCGCGTCGCCCGCGACTTCCTTTGATCCGTAGCAGTTCGAGGTCACTACCGGGCAGCCGGACGCCATGGCTTCGAGAATCGGCAGACCGAACGACTCGAACAACGACGGAAGCAGCAGCGCCTGGGCCATCTGATAGAACGCCGGCAGTGTGGTGTTCTCCACCCAGCCGGCCCAGCGCACCCAGTCGCCCAGATTCAGACGTTCGGGCTCCTTGAGCTCGTGTTCGGAGAGGAAGCGGTTTTCCCCGCCGGCAATGACGAGCGGCAGGCCGAGGGCCGGGCCGACCTTCGCGTAGGCCTGAATCAGGCGCGTAAAGTTCTTGGGCGGGTAGACGGCGCCCGCATACAGAAGAAACCGATCCGGCAGCTGATACTTTTGCCGGACGCTGGCGAGTGTCTCTGCATCGAGCGCGGTCCGGAACGCGTCGTCGATGCCCGTGTACACGGTGTGCACGCGATCTGCCGGCACATTCAGATACTGCATGACGTGCTGGCGCGTGACCTCGGATACGGCGACGATCGCATCCGCCTTGGCTGCATAGCGCGGCACCATGTAACGGTGGCTGAGCCGGTCGATCCAGCGGGACGCCCATGGCATGACGTACCAGTCGAGCCCGTGGCAGACCCAGGCCGTGGGGCAGCGCACCGCGAGCGGAATCGAATACTTCGGATTGAAGAGCACGTCGATGCCGAGCTTGCGCACGGCACGCGGCAGACTCGCCTGGTCCCACAGCACGGCCGAGCGACCCGGAACGACGACCTCCTGAACCCGTGGCTGTCCGCGAAAGTCTCCGGCGGCGTTCGGGTTCTTGTAGAAAAATACGAGCTCGTGCGAGCCCGCGTGCCGCACGAAGTGCCGCAGCAGCGCGCGTGTGTACACCTTGACCCCGCCGCCGTGCTGATCGTAGTGCCGAAGCATGATGCCGATGCGCATGGCGTGCTGCCGCTCAGGCCCTGCTGCTTGCTTTGAACAACGCGCGGTAGTCGTCGAGTGGCAGCGAGCAGAACGCTTCCGCGTACGCGGCGTAATGGCTGCCGAATGCCGAGGCGCGGTAGGCGCTGAGGCCCAGTGCGGAATGGATGTAGTCGGCATCCTCGAGCTGGCTGGCGTAGTGCGCCAGTGCCCGTTTCTTGAGCTCGAAGGTGTCGTCGATTTTCACGAGGCAATTGGGGAAGAGCGGCGTCCACACCTCGTACGACATGCACTGGAAATTGAGGCGGGTTCCCTGCACGGCATCGAGCAGCACGGCGGTGGCCGCCCAGTGATCGGCGTGTTGTTCGAGAAAGAACGGCACGTACACGAGATCTGGCCGGCGCTGCTCGAGAATCTCGCGCAGCGCCGGCGCAACCGAAGCACTGGATTTGAGCAAGCCGTCCTCGGCATCGAGAAATACGTGATCGTTCACTCCAAGTGTCTGGAGTGCGAGCCGTGCTTCGCGTTTGCGCGTTTGTACGAGCTCGATTTCTTTCTGGCGGCGGGCTTCGCCCGTGTATGCCGCCAGCGTGCTGCTTCCCTGGCGCCCATCGGTGAGGAACACCACCTGAACCGCAGCCCCACGCGCCCGGTGCTTTGCAATAGTGCCTCCGCACCCGATCGTTTCATCATCCATGTGTGGTGCCAGGACCACGACGCTTTCCGCTCCCGGCTCCCACTCGATGGCCGTGCGTTTGTAGGCCAGCGACGTGTGCAGGAGGCCGTGCGCCTTCAGGAAGGGACGCGCTGCTCGCGCGAACCGCCGCCGCAGCAGGCCGGAAACGACCTTGTGAGTTATGGGGAGCACGGACGCGGCGAAACGCCGTTTCCGCGCGGGCGGCACGCTGGGGGCGATGCCGGCATCACAAAGCTCCGAGCGGAGCGATTCACGACTGTCGCCCTTGATCATCATTCGATACCACAGCTCGGCATTGATGAGCAGCCACAGCCGGTTGCCATGGTCGGCTTTTCCGGCGAGATGGGCCTTGAGCAATGCGTCGATCGGCTCTTTGCGCAGGACACGCTCTGCGACCAGCACGGAGCTCGTCAGGAATCGATCGTAAAGAAACGGGTACTCCCGCTGCAGAATGTAAGGCAGCGCTGAAGAAAAACCCTGTTTGGGGCGCGAGAGGATCTCCTCTGGCAGGTAGCGCGCGGCGAGCCTGCGTTCCACGATGCGCAGCGATCGCCCGCGAATCTTCATGGTAGAGCGCAGCCGCGCGACGAATTCGGCGAGCCGATGATCCATGAACGGGCTACGCGCTTCCAGGCCATGCGCCATGGACATGCGGTCGGTGATCATCACCGGGTGGTCCGGCAGGCGCACTTTCGAGTCGGCATACAGCATGCGATCGACGAGATCGCCCTGGGCGCGTTCGAAGGGGTCACGAATGGCGGCTTCCGGGTCTGCCTGGAGCAGGTCGGCTGCCGCCTCGGGTGCGTACAGTTCGCGGCGCCGCTCGCGGTCGAAATAGAAATACGAAAGGCTGGCCGCGTAGCGCTCGCCGCCCCCGAGAAACGACAGGCGCTGTAGCCAGCGCAGCTGATGACCCATGCTCTTATACCAGCCGGCCTCGGGAATCAGCGAGAGGGCCGGGCCGAGCACATGGCGTCGCAAGGGCGCCGGCACGTGGCTGTAGTGGCTGGCGTAAAGGTTGCCGTAGTAACGGTCGTAGCCACCGAAGAGCTCATCGCCGCCGTCGCCGCCGATGACCACCTTCACGTGGCGACTCGCGAGCTCGGACACGTGATAGGCGCAGAGCGAAAGCGGGTCGGATGGCTCATCGAGGTGGTAGACCAGGTCGGGCAGCAGATTCACGAGCGAGGGCGAGAGCGTCTGCTCGTGATGCTCGGTGTCATACCGGCGAGCCACCGTTCGTGCGTGGGGCGCTTCGTCGAATTGGGCGTATGGAAGCCCGACCGTGAACGTCGGCAGATGCTTCACGCCGATGCGCTTCGCGAGCATGGCCACGAGAAGGCTCGAATCCAGGCCGCCGCTCAGGAACGCTCCCACCGGCACGTCGCTTACCATGTGGAGGCGGAGCGTCTCCTCGAGGCGTTCCTCGAGCTCGTCCAGGAGCGAGTCTTCCGAGCCTTCGAGCTTCGGCTGATAACGCAGGTCCCAGTACGGACGGATGAGTGGCTCACGCCCTTCGTCCAGCACGAGAAGATGCCCTGGCGGCAGCTTGTGCACGCCGCGAAACATGGAGTGAGGCGGCGCGATGAGCCGCAGGGTGAGGTACTGGTCGAGTGCTTCGAGATTCAGCGTGCGCAGCGAGGGGTCGAAGGCAAGTAACGCCTTGATCTCGGAACCGAACGCAAAGGCGCGGCCCGAGTGTGTGAAGTAGAACGGCTTCTGGCCGAGATGATCGCGTGCAGCGAGGAATCTGCGCCGGTTCGCATCCCACAATCCAAACGCGAACATGCCGCGCAGATGCTCGAGCAGGCGGTCCCCGTGGCGCTCGTAGAGCGCGATGATGACCTCGCTGTCGCTGTGGGTGAGGAAGCGATAGCCGTCCGCTTCCAACGTCGCTCTGAGCTGCTGATGATTGTAAATTTCACCATTGCAGACCAGCCAGATTGAACGATCTGCATTGGTCAGCGGCTGTCGCCCACCCTCGAGGTCGATGATGGAGAGCCGGCGGTGGCCGAGAATGGCTGCCGGATCCGATTCCGTGCCTTCGCCGTCAGGGCCGCGATGCCTCAGGGCAGCGAGCATGCGCTGCATCCCGGCCAGCTTTCCCGGGCCGGGGGCAATGATTCCTGCGATTCCGCACATTCTTCCCCGCCTGCTCTCTCAATTCAAGCCAGCAAGCCCATGCAGTCATGAACCGCGGACGAAGCACGTCTCGATCACTCATGGCGCGGTGTGACCCGATGCAGCACGGCCCGGACCTGCAATTCGCGGGCAAGATACGCTTCTTTGCCTCCGGCCATACCCATGCGTTGCGGATTGCTCCGGGGTCGAGTGCGTCGAACGCGCTCAGATCTGGCCTCCCACATATGAAACAGATGTCACGCCTGTCAACCATCGAATCACGTCGGGACACGGCGAACCGGGCCTTCAGTAGTGCCGTGCGGCCAACCCTGCTACTTTCCGGCGCCAGGCTTGAACCGGCAAAACAAAAGGAGAGGACATGAACAGGAGAACACTCGTGCTGGCCGCATTGGCGCTTGCCGCGCCCTGGTGCGCGCAGGGCGCGGCGCTCAAACCGTTGAGCGTGGTCGAAACCATCGAGATCGCGGCGCCCGTCGCGAAAGTGTGGGCGGCCTCCAAGGACTTCGACAGCCTCGACAAGTGGCATCCCGGCTTCGCGAAGGACGTGCTGACGAAGGGCCCGAACAACGCGCCGGGCGCGGTGCGCGCGCTCACCATCAAGGATGGGCCAACGTTCACTGAAGAGCTGCTCTCCTTCAGCGAGCCCGGCCACACCTATCAGTACCGGATCATCGAATCCCCGCTGCCGCTGCAGAACTATGTTGCGACGTTCACCGTGAAGCCGGGGAAAGAGGGCACGACCGTGGTCACGTGGTCCGCGAAGTTCACGCGCAAGAACCCATCGGACAATCCGCCCGAAGCGGAGAACGATGAAGCGGCGGTGAAACTCATCACCGGCGTATTTCAGGCGGGGCTTGCGAACCTGAAGACGCAGACCGAGAGCTGACGCGACGGATCCGCGCCATTTGCGCCGCCCGTGCTCGCACGAGACGGGCCCCGCGCCCGAATAGCATGGGGAATCCTGATTCCCCATGCGTATGGGCACGACAACCTGGCAAATCGACGCGTTTGTGTTGAAAGCGCCGAGATTGACGCCTTGTGTCCCGCAGGAAGCCTGTGTGCCCCGCGCAGATACATGGGGAATTGCGGTCGTTCTCGACGAGCACGCCGCAATCGATGCGCTGAAGAATCTGGCGAGCACTCTTACCAGTGGAACGTCCCTTCTGCGGATTTACTGGTACGACGGTGCCTCCCGGAAAACGGGGCCCAGTGCCGAGCACGTTCGTCTCGCCGGTTGCAGAGCTTCGGTGTGCGCATTCATCTGGTCGGCATCGAACCGTGCCGAGGCACGCAGTCTTCGCAGCTGCGCCAGGAATCGGATACCTGCAGCGAATGGGGCTTGCCCACAGTCGCCAGGATACTTTCATTGCGGGTGCCATCCGGTGTATCGCCCGGCGAGGCAACCCTGCAGGACGTGACTCGTCCGGTGCCTGCGAGCAAGCGAAGGTCGCCGCCTACAGTTTCGGCTGCGCCTGAGAGCGTGCCGGAAGCGGCAATACTGGATGCCGTCCTTGAAAAGCTGCTTGCGGAGCTTACGGTCACGGAACTCAACGGCGCGGTGAGATTTCTTGCCGAAAACTCGAACAATGTGCCGCATGAGCTCGACGGCAAGTTGCTCGTCACCTCCCGGACCGCACTCGGACGCTCGATTCTGACCGTGCGGTGGATGTGGATTTCGCGGTGGGACGGAGCGGCGGCACAGCCGTAGCACAAGGTTGCAGGAAGCAACAAGGGCGAATGTGCGGAAATTCATTCACGAGAACTCCGGTGCCACAGGCAGGCGCCAGCTCGTTTCAGGGGTGTTCTGGAAGCGTGCCGCCTGCACCTGGCGTCGCCGGAGCGCTGGCGAATTCCCTGGGAAAATGCCTGACTGATTTGTCCTGATCGTCGACTACAATGCGGCAGCGGCTCGCTTTGGGCCGGGTAAGGGTCCATGGCAGTCAATATCAGCTCATCACGCTCGTCACGCTCGAAAATCCTGGCTCACCTGCGAACGCTTCGCGCCAGCCTTGCCCAGGCGCGCAATGCGCTCATGCACTTCAAGGACGACCGCTTCGACCGGGACAAGCTGGAACCCGCGGCCCGGCGGGTCGATGACCTCATGAACATGTACGCGAGCGACGCGCGCGATTCCGTGCAGGGCTCCGCGTGGGTCAACGAGATCCAGAGCGGAGTGGATCAGGTCACGAACCCCAAGGCGGCCGACGCCCTGCGTGAGGCACGAGTCGACATCGCGGCGTTGCTCGAAGTGCTGGACGCCGAGGGCAAGGAAACGCACGGCGGGCTCAATTAGTTAACCCGGTCACCAGACCGCGGTCCCGCAAGAGCTCCCGCGGCCGGGGTGCCGACTTACTCCGGTAGTACGGGCGGCGACAGCCTCGGCGAAGCGGGCACACCCAGCTCCTTCAGCCTCCCGTTCCACGCGGCCTCGGCAAGACCCGTGTTGACCTGGCCGGAACGCGTGTCGAGCACGAAGTAGTCCTGCTGGTTTTCGGCAGGGCCCGAAGCCGGCCGTGAGGACTTCATGATGCCGGTAACGACATCCCGATAGACCGTGTATGCCGCGACAGGCTTCGGGATCACCTTGCCGCCGCTTCGTTTGATGAGCATAGGATCGGCCGCCTCGTTGCGTTCGATCAGGTAGCCATTCGGCAGCACGACCACGAAGTTGGACCGTCCCGAGGTGGCACAGGACGCTATTCCTGCCCCCACGAAGAGTACGAGCCCCACCGCCAGACTCCGTCGCCGACCCATGATCCAGTCTCCTTGCGTAGACCTGTGACTTTGGCAAAGACGCAGCGGGCGGCGTTTGGTTCCCCTCAAAGGGTACCTCCGGCTGCGGGACTCAGGCCCACGTGGCAGGTTGGGAGAACGAGTCTCGACGAGACAGCGGCATTGGCGTGGAAGATACTCGGCGTCGCACGGCAAGCCGCACGACCGCCCGCGCACCATTCATCCACCGGTGCCGGTGGCGATGGTTGCAGGCCGCGTCGGCGGGGGCAACACGCGCTCCAACTGACCTTCAGGCATTCCGCATGCGATGCATGGTGAACATTTCAGATCTTCCTCGCGAAAAACGGCCGCGCCACACCGTCGCGGAGGGCGTGGCCGCCACCGTGCAGATGCCGAGCGCTGCAACGGGTCTCACGCAGATGGGCGTTCACGTGCGCTCCGTTGAGCCTGGTTTTGCAGGCACCAATCGCCACTTTCATTCGGTGGAGGAGGAATGGACCTATGTGCTGGCCGGCCGTGGGGCGGTGCGCATCGGTCCGCTGCGCATGCCGGTGAGAGCCGGGCATTTTGTCGGCTTTCCTCCGGGGCCGCGTCCGCACCATTTCATCGCGCAAGGCGACACGACCCTGGTGCTTCTCGAAGGGGGCGAACGTCGTCCTGCCGAAGATTCAGTCTGGTACCCGGATGTGCGCAAGATGTTGCGCGCACGCGCTGCCGTCGAGCCCTATGAGGAGCCGCCGCCCGAGGAAGGGGACGAACGCCAGGTGGTGCACGTTGAGGACGTGGACGTGAAGACTTTCCAGCACGATCTCGATCCGGCCGTGCGTTGGCGAATGCGCGCTCTTCATCGTGTTGCGGGACTGCAGCGGCAGGCTGTGTACTGGGAACAAGTCGAGGCGGGCGGCCGTTCCACCGTGCTTCACACGCACGATCGCACCGACGAGTGGGTTCTCATGTTGTCCGGCCGTGGAATCGCCCGTACCGGCGACGAACGCTTCGCGATCGGGCCGAACGACTTTCTCGGTTATCCGGCCGGCGGCCCGCCGCATTCCATGGAGGCGGTGGACGAGCTGACGTATCTGGTGGGCGGGCAAATCGATGCGAGCGACATGGTGACCTATCCCGAAGCCGGGCTGCGTCGCGTCGGTGGGCAGTTGCAGCCGTTGTCTTCACACTAGAACAACAGGGCCGATGTGTCTGCCACGAGCCGTTGTCTTGATCGATCGCGGGTCAAAGTGCTACGTTGTGTAGCATGACAGGGAATAACAAAGCGACGGCTTCAGGAACCTGGCTGGAGCGGCTCGTGCGGCTCGTGCGGCAGGCGGGCCGCATGGTTGGAGCAGGGTGCTTCGCGCTGCTCTTCGGTTGCGCGCAGCAGCCGCCCCGCGCGTTGCCGGGCGACTTCGCGCTCGTGCCGGAATGCGCAGGCGATTCCGCAGCGGGGGTCGGGCTGTCCGTCACGTCACTGCCCATTGGAATTTCCCCCGAGCTTGCCGCGAAGGGCCCGCTCGAGACTCGCGGCGGTCTGGCACGCCGGCTCGTCGTCACTTTTGCGCCCGTCGGTATGCGGCACGCCGGGTCGGTGTATTGGAGCCGGCTATCCTTGCGCGCATTCGGCGGCACCGTTGAAGGCTGGACGCGGCTTCAGTCCGAGGGCGTACTCATCGAGGCCGCGGCGCCCGAGTCGCCGCCAGCGCGTAGGGAGAGCCGGGCGCCGCGTGAACATGCCGCAATCGACACTGGCCCGGGATACGTCACGGTCACTCGCTCCGCGGCTTCGAGCGCGGCTCTCGCGAATTCGCTGAGCATCGATGTGCTCCTGCTTCCGGGCGGCGTACCCATCACGAATCGATCATGCGAATTGCGGCGCTGTGGAGCTCAGACGGCAAGCCGCTTGCGCCTGAAGAAGTGAGCATCCGGCTCGAGCCGGTGCGCCACGTGCCTGGGTATGACGCAATAGAGGCGGACGTAGCGCTCGACTATGTGCTTCTGGAAGGCCGTAGTGGTACGGCTTGCAGGGGCTCCGTGCGCACTCACGCAACCGTCGTCGACAAAGAAGCGGTGCGGCCCCCACTGTGGGATCTGGGAGTGTCGTCGCTCAACGCGTATCGAACGCGGTGGCTCGCGCTGAGCGACCCGGCATCCGGCGTGTTGCGCGCGGTGTTCGATTCGCCGGCCGCGGCCACGTCATTCGCCAACTGGATTCGAGCCACGCGGTCGGCTCAGGCAGGCCCTTTCCAGCTCGGGCTTTTCGAGCGCAGCGGCCGCAAGCCGCTGCGGCCGCTGGTGCCCGTGGACGGCGCCGCACCTGACACCTTCCGCGTGCTCACACCACAAGACGTCGAAGCGATACGAACAGGGCCGCTCGGCGAGCCCTGAGGGTGCCTCAGAAGTCGATATTGAACAGCGCGAAGTACTGGCGCGGCCGCGAATACGCGATTTCCGCGTAGCCGCTGCCCGTGGTGAGCGATGAGTTGCCGGCGATGGGGTATTCCTGGTCGGTGGCGTTGTTCACACCCAGCGTGAGGCGCCATTTTTCGTCGTCAGGCGTGAGCGCCAGCGATGTGTTCAACACCGTGATATCGGAGAGCTGGGCAATTTCGGGCGTATTCGTGACGTCGAAGAACGTCTTGGTCTGGTGGGACGCGTCGACCCGCGGGGTAATTGAAAGAGCCCCCGTGCGGAACGTGTACGCCGCACCGGCGTGCGCCTGCCACTTTGGCGCATACGGGGGCACGTTGCCCACCTGCAAGCCTGGCGGAATGACCGCGGCAGCCGGAACGCCGAGCTCGTCGATTTTGGCGTCGAGGTAGCCCACGCTCGCGTCGAACGTGAGGTCTGCCGTGGGTGCCCACGTGGTCTCCAGCTCGGCGCCGTCGATGCTGGCCTTGCCGGCATTGGTGAGGAACGGCGCAACGCCGGCCGGAGCGGGGCCGCGATAGGTGATCTGCATGTCCTTGTAGTCTGACGTGAACACCGCGCCGTTCAGCCGCACGGTGTTGGCCGCGAGATCGAGCTTGAAGCCCGCCTCGACGGTCTTTACTTCTTCGGGCTTGAACTTCTGCAGCGCCGCCTGCTGCGCGGGCGTGAGCACCGCGTTGAAGTGGCTGTTCCAGCCACCGCCCTTGAAGCCTTCCGAATAGCTCGTGTAGACCATGGCCGAATCCGTGATGCGGAAGCTCACGGACGCCGAGGGCGTGAACGATGTGAAGTTGGCGCGATACCACTGCACCGGCACCTGCTTGACGGTGGGCGTGGCGTAGTCGAACTGGTCTGGAAAGGAGCCCTTGTCATCTTCCGTGTAACGCCCGCCGGCCGTGAGGCCCAGGCGGTCGTCCATGAGTTTGAGCGTCCACTGGGTGAAGACCGCCCAGCTCTTGTTGTCTACCTTGTTGTTGTCGCTGTCCCGTTGCACGCCCGGCGGTGGCGGGTTCAGATCGATGGTGGCGATGTCGTCGGACTTCTGCTTGAAGTAATACGCGCCGAACACAGTGGTGAGCGCTTCCGTCTGGCGCGTGAACTGCAGCTCCTGGCTCCACTGTGACCCCTTCACGTCATAGACGGTGTGGAGGATGGTCAGCGGCGTGTTGTCGGCGTCACGGTTGCCGGCCCACTCGAGATCGCGATAGGCGCTGATGGACTTCAGCGTGATGGTGTCGCTCACCGCGTAGGAGAGGTTGAGCGACGTTCCCCAGTTTGTGAGCTTGCTAGTGAGCGGCGCGGTGCCGTTGTTGCTGTAGGGCCCGCGGTTCTGGAAGTTGTTGGCGCAGCGATCGTCCGGGATGTTCGGCACGGCGGGCAACGTGGCGAAGCTGCCGTTGAACCCCGGGCAGCCGGCGTCTGCGCTTGCAACACGCGGGAACGTGGCTGCGGTGTTGATGGTTGCGAAAACGAGCGGGCTGCCGTTCTCATCCGAGTGGGTGTAGTCCGCAAGGAACTTGCCGGTGAGATTGTCTGTGGGCGTCCACACGAACTTGCTGGTGAGCGTGTAGGTGTTGGTGTCGCCGAGATCGGTGCCGTCTGTTCGCGTGACGTAGCCGTCCTGCTTCTTGAGGCCGGCCGTGAAGCGGGAAGCGAGCGCGGGTGCAATGGGCACGTCCACGCCAACGAACGCGTTGATGAGGCTATCCGAGCCGCCGCCGATGTTGGCCGTGCCACCGAACTCTTCGCCCGGGTCGGTGGTGGAGAGCAGCAGGGCGCCGCCGATGGTGTTGCGGCCGAACAGCGTGCCCTGCGGGCCGCGAAGGACCTGCACGTTGTTGATGTCGCGCAGCGACATGGTGCCGCCGACGGCGGTGCCGATGTACACGTCGTCGATATAGAGCCCGACGCCCGGGTCGACGGTGGAGGTGGGGTCTGTCTGCCCGACGCCGCGGATGAACACCTGCGAGGAGGAGTTGTTGCCCGCGAGTGGCGCATTGGTGCCGAACTGAAGGTTCGGCACGAGCTGGGTGAGTTTGTCTGTGGAGAACACCTGCCGATTCTCGAGCGAGTCGCCCGTGAAAGCGGAGATGGCAATGGGTGTTTCCTGGAGATTTTCCGTCACCCTGCGGGCGGTAACGGTGATCTCTTCCAGCGTGCCGGTGGGGGCCTCGGGCTGCTGGCCCTGCGCGATGCCCGTTGCGCCAAGCGCAGCAAGGGTGGATGCGATGAATCCCTGTCTCAACGTCGTCTTCGCTGCGTGCATGTCGCCCCCTGGCAATTGATTTCATCAATCACTCGCTGGCAAGCGTGTGACTGGTGCGGACGTGGCCTGGCTATTGCGTTCGGTGTTGCCGTTTCGTGTTCGTGACGACAGACCGCCGCGATTCTAGCGAGATTGCGCGGCGTGAGAAGTACCGCATTGTTGTTTATTTGCCCACGCGGGCATCGACGCGCTCATTCCTGCGCTGTGTCCGCGCGGGCTTTGCTCTTCCACGGCAAGCCCTCGGTCATATCGAGGTAGAACGTGCGTTCCTTGAAATACCACCGGCCCTCCAGCTTCACGCAATGGCTGAAGTAGTAACCGAGCCGCCCGACGCCGTGGTAATCGTCGAGCTTGCGGTGCTCCAGCACCGCCCAGTAGCTCCACACCGTGCATTCCCGGCCATCGCCTTCGATACGCAGGTGATCATTGTGATGCTGCCAGAGGCTCGTTCCGCGCATGTTGAAGAACGCCTTGATGGCCTGGCGAATCGCCGGCCGGCCCTGCACGCGAAGCTGGCCGGCGTCGGCCAGGACGCCATCCGGCGCGAAGGTGTCGGCGTAGGCTTCTGCGTCGCTGCAGTCATAGGCCCAGGCATAGCGGGCGAAGAGGTCGAAGATGTCGAGGCGATCGTCGGCGGTCATGCGGGAAGGGGTCACGGAAGCCTCCTGACTCGCTCCGGGGCGCTGCTGATGCGAAGGCGGATCACAGCAGTGGTGCGGCACGAGTAGCAAGTTTCAGGTGCCCCCGCAGCCGCGCCAGGTCGCGGTGCCGGGTTGCGATGTCGCGGCGATCTGCCGCGAGCCGCATGTCCCGAAGCACTTCCAGCGAGCGAATCAGCACCGGCAACGGCGGGCCGCTGGCGGTGAGGCCTTGCAGGCTCTCCTCTTTGAGCTGCGCTGCCGGGCCCTCGATGAATCGCGCCACCAGCTGATCGTGGTGCTGGGCGGCCGTCTGGCCGAAGAGGTCGCAGACTTCGAGGAACGCCGCGGCGCTTCTCTGGAACCACTCTGTCTGCGCGTATCGATCGGCGAGGCCGAGGAGCTCATCCAGCAGGCTCGTTCGCGTCATGCAATCTCGCAGGCGCTGCTGATCCATGGGCAGCATGAAGAGCATCTTGTCGACCAGCAGCTGCGCATAGTACGCATCGCTCGCGCGGCACAGGCCCAGCAGCAGGTCGATCTCGTTGATGCCGGAGAAGTCGCCGGCATTCGCGCCACGGTATTCCTGACGGCCGACGCGGTAAGGCTTGTAGTAGGGGCGCACCGAGTAGAAGAAACGCTCAACGTCCAGTTTCTCGAACAGACACTCGTTGACCTGAAGCACATCCTCGAGCGCGCGTTTCGCCGTGCGGAACAACACGTCGGCGACCGGGCTCGACACGCCCACGTGCACGATGCGCATGAGCGCGTCCGCCGCGCCTTGCAGCAACAGGATGCCGCGCGTGTTCTCGTCGATGAACAGGAACTCATCCGGCAGCGACGTGAAGCTCTTGCGGAGCCCCGCAACGGCCCGGTTGTGCGTGGCCAGGTGCCCGGTGGAAAACCTCGGCGCCATGCCGAGTGAAGCGCCCAAATGCAAGGCGAGCGAAGAGGCTTCGGGAAACGGCGAGCGCTCTTCGCGCGCGGGGTTGGTCAGCTCGTGCCGCCTCAAGGCGCCCAGATACATGCCCACACTGCCGAGCACGCCAAAACCGCTATCGAAGCCTTCCCCCGTGTTGCCTTCGCCCAGCAGCGCGACCACGTGCACGTGCCCCTCGTCGCGCAGCTGGTTCTTGATGGAGTCGCCGACGCCAACCACCTGCGCACGGTTGTCGCTCGAAAAATAGAGGTTCTCCAGCGCCGTGTTCATTTCCACGAACGACGTGCGGATCCAGTGATCGAACGCTTCCGCATTCCTGCTCATGGGGGCCTCACCAGCGTAGTCCTGGATATTGGCAGACATATCGTGCCGCGACGGCGGGTTAAAGGCGTCTCACTTCCGACGCCCTCAACTTGTCTCGACCTTGAAGTCATGCAAAGAATGACACCGGTCTCACGGCCGGTGGCGCAGCGACGCAGCCGGCCGTTTTCCACAAGACATATCCAGCGGATACGGTCCGCTCCCAGGAAGGTATTCCATGCTCAGGGTTGCACTGGTCTGCGGGTTCTGCACGTTTCTCGCCGTTGGCACGGCGTCTGCCCAGGAATCGTCCCAGGAATCCCAGGAAGTCGAGCCCGGCTCCGGCTCGCAGTCGGGCGAGGACAAGGCCGCGCTCGAGGCATACCAGGCCAGGCTGCGCGAGCTCAACTGGGTGAAGGGGCCCGCCACCGTCACCATCAGCGCGAATTCGCAGCTGAAGCTGCCGGAGCGCTACGTTTTCCTGGATGCCGCGAACACCGCGAAGTTCGAGGAGCTGAACCAGAACCTGTCCTCCGGCAACGAAGTCATGATCGCCCCGGAGAGCCTCGACTGGAGCGCGTACTTCGTGTTCGAAGACGAAGGCTACGTGAAGGATGACGAGAAGATCGATGCGGACGCCATCCTGAAGTCCCTGCGTGAAGGCACCGAGCAGGCCAACGAGGAGCGCGAGCGCCGTGGCTGGGCGCCGCTACACGTGACGGGCTGGAGCATTCCGCCGGCCTACAGCAACTCCACCAAGCGCCTGGAGTGGGCGACGTCGCTGGAGTCGCAGGGGCATGCGGGCAACAACTTCTTTACGAAGGTTCTGGGCCGGCGCGGCTACACCA
This sequence comes from uncultured Gammaproteobacteria bacterium, assembly GCA_963837755.1. Classification (GTDB taxonomy): domain Bacteria; phylum Pseudomonadota; class Gammaproteobacteria; order Steroidobacterales; family Steroidobacteraceae; genus JADGHX01. The sequence continues at coordinate 105,030 of CAWIOP010000002.1, forward strand.
GCATCGTTCTCGTCGCCAGCCCCGAAGGCACGAACGCCGCGGTCGCGGATCTCAACGACGTGCTCGCGGGCTACGGCTTCAACTCCGGCGAGACCTACGCCGAATGGAAGCCCGGCGACAAGGTGGCCGAGTATGGGCTCGCCGGCCTCATCGTCGGCGGCGCGGCCGCCGCGGCCGTGAAGACCGGCTTGTTCAAGGGGCTGTGGAAGATCCTGCTGGTGGGCGGCGGCGCCGTGCTCGTCGGCCTGCGCAAGCTGTTCGGTCGCAAGCAACCCGAGGCGTGATGCCGGTCGACGCGGACGCGCTGCTGGCCGTCGGGCTCGTCGCGGTGTATCTGATCGATTCGATGCATTTCCTGAGCATCGGCGATGCCATCGTCACCACGCGTGGCGGCCGGCCCTTCGGGCTTTCCTTCGGCTCGCCGTTCGAGCTGTCGGGCCGGCGCCTCTATCTCTCCAATCCGCTTACGCCGTTCCGGCCCGACTTTCGCGTGGAGTGGGACACGGCCGGGGCGCCGGTGTCGGCACCGGCCGAGGTCGCGCGAACCTTCGCTCGCCATCTTCAGGCCGTGCGTGCCCTGGGCCCGCTGATGGGGGCGTGCGCGATGCTCGTTGTGCTGGTTGCGCCGCTCTCGCTGGCAATGGGGTTTCAGATCGTATTTCTCGGGGCGGTTGCGCTGTGCCTGCTGCTCTCCATTGCCGCATGCGTTGTCGTCATTCTTCGGCGGGCCGATCTGGGTCTGTCGGCAGGGCAAACCGCTGGTGTCGTATTTGTCGCGCTCGTGTGCCTGCCCTGCAGCCCGAACCTGGTTCGCGCCGTGTCACGGCGCCGGCAGTGGTGCCTGAACGCGCGGGACTTGCCGCAGCTTGGCTTCGAACCCTCGAGCGGCCCGCAACTGCGCGCCCGCGTGCGTGACGCGCTGGTCAATGCTCAGCGCTTCGTTACCGAAGATGGAAAGGAACACAATGTGATTGCCGAGCAGTTGCGCGCGCTCGCCGAGCCGGCGCCATGAGAATCTTCGACTGGATCGTGGTGGTGGGCGCGGGAGTTGTTGGCTGGCTGCTCGTGTCATGGCTGTTCAGCCGCACCAGGCCGCAGGAGCCGCCCGAGCATCGGCCGTTGCCCGCGGCGCAGCGTGAGCCCGAAGCTTCGCCTGACGCCCCGATGTTGCGGCTTCCCGCGCCGGAAGCGGCGAGCACTTCGAGTGAGTTGAGTCTCGACGAGATCGGCCGCGGCTGGTACACGATTCTGGGCGTTCCGAGTGATGCGACTGCGGCGGAAATTGAGCGCGCGTATCACTCGAAGCTCGCAGACTGCGATCGCATGAGGTTTTCACCCGACGCCTCCGCAGAGTTGAAGCGGCTGTCGGAAGAGCAGCGCTCCCGCGTGAATCAGGCGTTCGAGTTCATCCGGCCGCTCAGGCAATAGCTACCGACGCCCGGCATGGCAGCCGGGTGCGCGCGTTACACGTTGAGCCCCACCGAACGCATCAGCTCGATGCCGTTGCTCTTCGTCACCACGCCTTCGCGCAATGTGAAGTCGAACTTCATGCGGCCGTTCTCGATCTCGTCCTGAAAATGCACGTTGTGCAGGCTGCCCTCTTCGAGGCCGCTGATGTCGGTGAGCGCGAGGTCGTGCGTGCTGATGAGGCCGATGGCGTGCCGCTCGACGAAGGCCCTGACGATTCCTTCGGCGCCGATGCGGCGGTCTTTCGAGTTCGTTCCCTGCAGCAATTCATCCAGCAGGAACAGCAGGGGAGTTGGCCCCTCCGTGAGCTCCAGCAATTGCCGAAGTCGCGTGATCTCGGCGTAGAACCGCGAGCTGCCTTCGTGCAGCGAGTCGTTGATGCGGATGCTGGCGCCGATCTGAAGCGGCGAGATTCGCAACCGACGCGCTCTCACAGGGGCGCCCGCCATGGCGAGCACGGTGTTGATGCCAACCGTGCGCAGCAGGGTGCTCTTGCCAGACATGTTCGACCCGCTCACGAGCAGCACACGGGCTTTGCCACCCAGGCTCACATCATTGCGAACGCACTGTGCGGCGCGGATCAGCGGGTGACCCAAGGCAGTGCCGTCGAAGCAGGCCGGGCCTTCGGCGATTTCCGGCAATGGGTCATCGGGGTGCTCGTAGCTGTAGGCCGAAATCGACAGCAGGGCTTCGAGCTCTCCCACGGCGTTCACCCACTCACGCACCGCGGCCCCGTAGTCGCGGCGCCATCGTTCGGCGGCGAGGGCCGTGTGCAGCGAATACATCAGCGGAACGTCGAGCACCGCCATGATGGGGTTGCGGCGTGCCTCCACGAAGCTCACCACGGTGCTGAGCCGCGCGATGGTCTCAGACGCCGGCAGCGCATGCGAGGACAACTTCTGGATGAGCTTGCGAAGCGGCGCGGCCTCGAACGGCTCACGCTCCAGGCGCAGCAGCAGCGCGCCGAACAGGCGCAAGTCTTCGAATGCCGCTTCGGTTCCCTGCAGCACCTGGCGGAGCTGCTTTCTGAACGAATGCACGAGGACCACTTCAATGGCCAGCACCAATAACAATGGTGTAGCGAATCCCCAGACTTGCCACACGACTGCACCCGCGACAGCCAGCACTGGCAGCAGCACGGCAGCCCAGAGAGCGTGGCGGCCGCTGAGAGTGTTAGGCGTCTCCGACCACTCCAGTAACGCCTCCGGCCGCACGCCAACGTTGGCGTGCTCCCCGAGCACGGCGAAGTCATCGCGCAGGTCGAGGCGATTGCGCAGGTCGTCGAGACAGGCGTGCCGCTCGCGAATGGTCTCGGGCGCGGCAGGATTCAGGAGCCAGCTCGCAAGGGTGTCTTCGCCCATGCGCGTGCGTGCGGCGCAGAGCAGCTCGAACAGGCTGCCTTTGCCGAACAGATCCAGATCGGCGGCGTAAACGTGATGGGGCGCATCGAAGCGCTCGCCACCCGAGCCGGTTCCGTCCCAGCGATCTTCGATGCGTGCGATCCGCGCGCGGTAGAACGCCACCGCACGCTCGGCCCGTGTTCGGGCTTGGCGCACGGAGTAGTGGTAGAGCACCACACCCACGAACGCGAGCACCGGAACGAGCAGCCAGTAAGCCGCGATGGCGTGAGCAAATAGCGATGCCCACGCAACGATGGCGCCTGCGCCACCGAGCGCCAGCCGCACACCCCCCATGCGCGCATCCAGCGCCGCGTGGTGACGCGCCAGGGCCTCGCGGGCTGAGAGCCTCTGCCCATAGATTTCTCGCGCGTTTTCGCGTGGATTCTGGCGTGAGATTTCGCTCGGGTCTTTGCTTGGGGGCACGGTTCGTTCGGCGCGAGTGTTTCAGTTGTGCGCGCGAGTCTAGCAGGGGCGCTTTGCGCCGCGTGCCGATCCTTCGGTCGTTCACATTCTGGGCTCTTCGTGAATCCGAGTGGGTAAAAACCAGGTCGTGACCCGCTCGCGGGGCCGGCATTCACAGGGTTTAGTGCATGTTGAGGAGCCTGGGAAATTTGGCATGATGGCCGGATGTCCAAGACACGCAAGTCCCGCCGATTGGCGGACGCATACACGTTTGCCGGTTTTCGTCCTCTGGCCAGCGTGCAGGGGATATTCGGTGATCCGCAGGCGCGGCTCATCACCCTGGTCCGGCGCGGAAAAAAACGATCTGTGGAGCGTGCGGAACAGCGCATTGGAGCTGGTACAACCGCGCACGCCGGCGAGTACGGGATTTGTCGTGCGGCGCGTACCGCATTTATCTCGACCTGGAGGTGCGGCGCGTTCACTGCCGCAAGTGTTGCGCGGTGAAGCGGGAGCGGCTGGAGCTTCTGCTGGAGAACAGCCTGCACACCCAGCGCTTTGAGCGCTACGTCGGCCAGCGTTGCCGCAGCGGCACGATCAAGGACGTGGCGGCAGAGTTGCATCTGGACTGGCACACGGTGAAGCGGCTCGAGAAGCAGTACATGCGCGATCAGCTGCAGCGGGCGGGCAAGCCTCGTCCCAACGTCGTCGGCCTCGACGAGATCTCGGTACGCAAGGGACACGAGTACCGCATCGTCGTAAGCGATCTGGAGAAGCATCGCCCGATCTGGTTCGGCGGCAAGGATCGCAGCGAGGCGAGCCTGGATGAGTTCTATCGCTTTCTCGGGGAAAAGAAGGCTCGCAAGATCCGTCTGGCCGTGATGGATATGTGGAAAGCGTTCCGCAACTCGACGAATCGAAACGCTCCGCAGGCGGCGATCCTGTTCGACAAGTTCCACATCATCCGGCATCTGGGCGAGGCGCTCGACAAGGTGCGCAAGCAGGAATACTCCCGACTCAGCGGCAAGGGCCGCACGTTCATCAAGGGGCAGAAGTACGCCTTGCTCTCGCATCCGCAGAACTTGAGCGGTGATGCTCGCAAGAACCTCAGGCTGCTGCTCTCGGCCAACAAACGCCTGAACACGGCTTACCTGCTGAAGGAGTCCTTCGGCCAGCTGTGGGACTACACCAGTGAAGCGTGGGCCAGGAAGTTCTTCGAGAACTGGCAGGCGCAGCTGAAATGGCAACGGCTCAAGCCTTACGAGAAGTTCGCCGAGATGATCGAACGGCACTGGGACGGCATCGCCGCTTACTGCGATCCCCAGAACAAGGTTGCACTCGGCTTCGTCGAAGGCTTGAACAACAAGATCCGGGTGATCCAGCGCAGGGCTTACGGATTGCATGACGAGGAATACCTCAGGCTCAAGGTCCTCACCTGCACACTCCCGGCGCTTTGATCAAAAAATGATCAAAATTCACCCACTCGAAATCACGAAGACCCACATTCTGTATCTCAGGACCACACTGCGTGCGCACGACGCTCGAGGCGATGAATGAGCTTGCCCGGGACAGCGACAGTCAGCGCTGTAGTGCCGCTGGCGAAGCGCGTGCGACCGGGTGCTAACATCGCCGCTGAACACCGTCGCACCTGAGGGAAGCATGAAACGCAATTTCTGGCTGGCCGGGCTCGTCGTTCTGGCCACGCCGCTCACGTGCAGGGCCGTTCAGATCTACGACGACTTCCCTGCAGCCATCCATTCCGACGAACGCTACGTCATCTATTCGCACGGCCGCATCGTCGAGGGTGATGATGAAAAGCCGGTGAGCCCAGAGTTCGGCGTGTATGACTTCCCGGCCATCAAGCAGGCGCTGTTCGCGGCCGGAGGGTTCAACCTCATCGCCCACCACCGCCCGAAGAACACCGAGATGGGGCCTTACGTTGCGATGATGGAGTCGTGGGTGCGAAAGCTCGTGCAGGCGGGGGTCAAGCCGTCACACATCACGCTGGTTGGTTTTTCCCGAGGTGGCAATCTCACGGCGCACGCGTCTGGGCGCCTGAAGGACGTGGGCGTGAACACGGCCATCATGGCGATCTGCTCTAAGGGCGACGTCACGAACGAGACACCGCTGGTGCTGGGCGGCCACGTGCTGTCGATCTATGAGACCACCGATGTGGTCGGTTCCTGCTCGAAGCTCGCCGAGCGCAGCAAGCCTGTCTCGTTCGAAGAAGTCGCCATTACCACGGGCCGCAAACACGGCGCGTTCTTCCAGCCACTGCCCGAGTGGCTGAAGCCCTTGAAGGACTGGATCGCCAGAACCAGTCGCTAGTTCGATCTCGCCAGCAGCACACCGCCGAGCGCCAGCGCAAAGCCGGCGAACTGCACCGGCATCAGCGTTTCATGGAAAAAGAACCAGGCCTGGATCGCCGCCAGTGGTGGCACCAGCAGGATGAGCGCGGTGACTTTCGTGGCTTCACCATGCCGCATCATCCACATGAGCAGCGTAGTGCCGACCACTGAAGGCACCAGCACGGCCCACGCGAGCGCGCCCCAGAGAATCGGTGTGCTGTCCCATTGGCCCGTGCCGGCCAGCAGCGTCATCGCGATGGCAATCGCCGCTCCACCCAGGTTCTGAATGCTGGCGGCGCTGCGAATGTCCGTTGCGGCAAGCCGCTTCTGAACGAGCGCGCCGGCGGTCACGGCGACGACGCTGAACAGCGCTGAGGCCACCGTGAGCACCGTCAATGAGCCGGCACCGGTGCTCGCGAGCTTCGGGGCCAGCACGAGCGCAACGCCGGAGAAGCCGATGAACAGGCCCACCCACGTTCGCGTGCTGAGCTTCGTGCCGTGAGCTGCCACCAGAAACAATGCCGTGAACACCGGCTGCAAGGCGCCCAGCAGCGCCATGACTCCGGCCGCCATGCCGCGAGCAATGGCCCAGTAACTGGCGCACAGATACACGCCCTGCATGAGCACGCCCGCCAGAAGGTGATTGCCGAGCTGCCGGCCGCGCGGCCAGCTCACGCCTGCCGCCACGGCGGCCAGCCCCATGACGCCGGCCGTCAGCACGAAGCGCGCGATGAGAAAGGCCTGCAGATCGGCGTGCGGCGAGACCGCCTTGGCGACGATGAAGCCCGACGACCAGATGAGCACGAACAGGGCGGGGATGCCGAATCGAAGCATGCGGGCAGTTGGACCGCACAGGCTCGACAGCCGGCGCGCCTCGAAATGGGGGGCGGGATGGTAGCCCATTGTCGTCGGCCGGCACGGCTCAGCCACTCCTCCATGAGGGAGAGTGACGCCGGCGCGTGCGACCCGCCCAGATACGCCTGGTGGAGCGCGCCAGCAGCGCGGTAGCAAGAAACATCAAGGACAGCGTCTCGGCAATTGCCTATATTCCGGGCGAATGCGCTCCGAAGACTTTCTGTACCTGCTGCAGGACATTCGGCGTCACCTCGACGGGGATGTCTCGCTCGCGTGGCTGGCGAAGCGGGCCGGGTGGTCCCGTTTCCATCTTCATCGCACGTTTCGGCATGCCGTGGGCGAGACGCCGAAGCAATACACGCAGCGTCTTCGACTGGAGCGGGCTGCGGCCCGTCTGCTCAGCGGCAGGGCAACCGTCGCTCAGATCGCGCGCCTGAACGGTTTCGCGAACCACGAAGTCTTCACGCGCGCTTTTCGTCGCCAGTTCGGCTGCACGCCGGCGGGCTATCGAAGCCGGGCGCGGGCAGGCGTGCCGGCGCCAGATCGCGCGCGTCACGCGACGATTGTCGAGGCCGCCGGACCGTGCATTGGCCTCTTTCACTTTCCCGTCGCTCTCCAGAATAGGAAGTCCACGATGCCCACGTTGTCCATCACGCGTCAGGAACGGGCGGCACAGCCCATTCTTTTTATCCGCCGCCGCATCGCACGCGGTGAACTCCAGGGCATGCTGGCGGAATGCTTCGGCAAACTGTTTGCGCATGGCCAGAAGGCAGGGCTTCCCATCGCCGGTTGGCCGCTTGCGAGATACGTATCAATGGGGCCTGGGCTCTGGACGGTCGACGCGGCGATGCCCCTGGCGGCGCCGGCGGCGGGTGAAGGGGAAATGGAAGCGGGCTTCCTGCATGGCGGAGCGGTCGCGCTGGGTGTGCACGCGGGCCCTTACGAGCAGCTCCCCGAGACCAACGCCGCCATCGAGCGATGGATCGAAGCGAACCGTTACCGCGTGGCCGGCGCGCCGTGGGAGTCCTACGTCACCGATCCCGGTGAGCATCCGGACCCTGCGGACTGGCGAACCGAGGTCTACTGGCCGCTGGCGGAGTAGGCGAGGCCGTTCAGACTACGAGTTTCAGCCGCGCCAAGCCGGGCAACACGTTCCTGACGACGTTCTGTATCACGTCATTCGAATATCCGCGCAGCGCGCCGGGGTGCGTGCCGCTCAGCAGCTCAACGATCACATGCGCCTCCATCGGGCGCACCACCACGCCGTTGCCGAGCAGCTCGCTGGGTATCGCACGAGCGACGCCTCGTTGGATGATGCACGCGAGGCTGCGCTCGACGACTTCGTTGGCTGGCCTGCGCACTTCCGCCGGCAGCCGGTGCCGGTAGGCTTTCGCGAACGGCATCAGCGCCCCACCAGCGACGAGGAACACGAGGTTTCGCGCGATCTCCGCCGGGCTGCGGCTGTTGCCACCCAGCGCGGTGACGGCATCACCAATGGTGATGGCGCCATCTCGCAGCAGCGCCTTCAACTCATCCATGAAATCCGGCTGAAACGTGATCTGGCCGCGCGGCACCTTCACGTGAGGCGCCAGGTGCTGTGGGTCGCCAACGCTGCCGATGACGGCCTCACCGAGCGCGCGCGCGGCGTCGCCCTGCGAGCGCGGCGTGTCGTTGCGAATGAAGATGTCCCGCCGAAAGCGGCGGTTCGTGGCGAAGTCCATTGCCAGGTGCACCTGCCGGGGCGTCGCCAGGGTCTTCATGACTTCGGCTGCGGACTCTTCGATGACGAGCATCGGGTGGTTGTCGGCCAGCGTGGCGCTGCCCAGGAACGTGAGCTGCGCTTCCGCCATCTCGTCCGCGACATCGACGGAGTAGAACGGCTGCCACGTTTCGTTCAGGAACTCGTGGGCAAGATAGTTGGCGGGCACCTTGCCATACGCTTCGACCGCTCGCGCCGCCTCGGGCGCTGCCTCGAAAAAGCGCAGCTTGTGGTCGCTCATCTGCTTGAGCGCCTGTGCGGCATGGCGCATCTTGTCCGCCGAATCGCCCGGCGCGGCCGCGGCCAGCTCTACCATCAGCCTGCGCACCGGCATCTCGCTCGCCCAGCCCGGCATGCAGTTGTAGCTCACGTAAACGAGCCCGCCCGCGCCCAGGCTCTCGAGAATGATCTGGCGAATGGCGGCTCGCGCCTCGGCACCCACCCAGCTGTAGACCCCGTGCAGCACGATGAAATCGAACTTCGGCAGGTCGATCGCGAGCAGCTGCTGAAACGAGGCCTCGTGGAACTGGATGTTGCGCAACCCGAGGGTCTCGGCGTATGCGCGGCCCCCGGCTATGTGCGCGGGATTGAAATCACACGCGTGGAACTCCCCGTGTGGAAACGCGCCGGCGTTCACGACCGTGGAGTTGCCGAACCCTGCGCCGAGCTCCAGGTAGGTGAATGGGCGATCCAGTGGTTTCGCGGGCACGCCGTTCAGCGCGCGCGAGTAATTCAGCCACGCGGGCGACAACTCCTGGAAGAACGTGTCGGCGTAGCTCGCGTCGAGCACGTAGCCCTGCGGCAGTTGATCTGGCTCGTTCCCGGTGGTCATCGTCTTGCCGTGGCGGGTTCGATGTGGAACACGCGCTCGGCGTTCTGGTGATACACCTTCGCCTTGTCCGCATCGGATAGCGGCGCGGTGTCCATGAACTGCACGGCCGGCGCGGAAGGCTGGTAGGGGTAGTCGATGGCCCACAGCACGTTCTCCACGCCGAGCGCCTTGACGGAGAAATCGAGCGCGAGGTGCGACTCCTGCCCGCTGGTGGTGATGACGAAGTTGCGTTTGAAGTATTCGCTCGGCTTCAACGTCAGTTTCGGCGCGCGGCCCTGCGCCTGCGCTGACGCGCTCATGTAGTCGATGCGCCAGAGCCAGAAGTGCACGCCTTCGCCCATGTGCCCGAGGCAGATCTTGAGCTTGGGGAACCGGTCGAACACGCCGCCCAGGATCATGCGCACGGCATGAGTGGCGGTTTCCACTCCGTATGCCCACAGCGCGCTGTCCATGCCGTAGTGGCGGAATGGCGCCGCCAGCCCTTCGGCCGGGGCGCGCGGATGAATGTAGATGCACGCGTCCAGCGCTTCGGCGGCCTCGAGCGCGGGCCAGAACTTCGGGTCGTCAAAATATTCGCCATTCGTGTGCGAGTTGACCACGAAGCCATTGAGCTCGAGCTGGCGGATGGCGCGCTCCATCTCCTTCGCCGCGCGCCTGGGCGAGTGGGGCGCGAAGCTCGCAAGCCCCGCGAAGCGCGTGGGATGGCGCGAGATCGTTTCCGCGAGGCGATCGTTGGCCAGCGTCGCAAGCTCGGTGGCGGTGTCGGCGTCGAACATCTGTACGCCGGGGGCGGTGAGCGAGAGCAGGTGGACATCCACGCCGTTTTCGTCCATGTCGCGCAGGCGCTGCTGTTCGAGATCGAGCAGCATGCTGCGCAAGTACGCGCGCGGCTCACCGGCTTGCGCATCGTAGATCGTCTTGACGAGCATCAGGTCCAGGCTGTGTCCCGGAGCCCGCGACACCTCGCGCAGCGCATCCGCCACCTCGGGTATCGAAAAAGCTTCCTCGGTCGCGATTCGACGAAACTTGCGGGGACCTGCGTTTGACGGCATGAGGGACTCCTGGTGGCGCGGCGCGCCCTTGCGCCGGTAACAACGGCGCCAGGGTAGCCGGACGGCGCCCCGCCTTGACGCCGGTTTATCAGTGCTCAGCCGGCTCGCGGTCGGGCGCTTCGGGGCCGTTCGTTTCCACTGCGAACGGCTTCCGATAGAAACGCCATTTCGTGGAGTGTGCGTCTCAAGTATCGCGGCGGGCAGGGCGCTTGCGGTCGCCGGTGTGCGAGCCATGGCGTGCGCCGCCCGGGGCGCCTTTGGGCTTGTCGTGACGGAAGCCGCCGCCGATCTTTCCGGCGTGCGAGCGCACCGGGCGATCCTCTCGCGGCCGAACACTGTGCCCCGTGCGCTCGGGGCGGGGTGGCTTCGAATCCACTTTGGTGATGCGCAGCTCGTTGCCACGGATGCGCACTTTCTTCAGCTCGCGGAAGATCTCCTTCGGCATGCCTTCGGGCAGGTCGACGAACGTGTGGTCTTCGCGGATGTCGATGTGGCCGATGTGTTTTCCATCCAGGCCCGCTTCGTTGGCGATGGCGCCCACGATGTTTCCCGGCAGCACGCCGTGCGCGTGACCCACTTCGATGCGGAACGTTTCCATCGGCGGGCCGTCTTCGGCAGGGCGCTTCTCGCGGTGCCGGGGCGGAGCGTGCTCGCGCTCTTCGCTTGCGGCGGCCTCGCCAGACGGCGTGCCGGGTTCAGCCGCGACATGCGCCTTGGGCGCTTTGCGAGGCTCGTGCGTTTCGGCGTGTTCCCGGGCGGGGCGATCTTCGCGCGAATCTCTTGGGCCGCGAGATTTGCCGGGAGCGCTGCGTCCGCGAGGCGCCGCCGTGTCATTGGCCGCTTCGCCTGCCCACGCGCGCGGTACGGCTTGCTCTTCATGCCCGCCCGGCTTCTGAGGGAGCAGGAAGGGGGCTGAGCCCTGCAGCAGCGCGGCGAGCGCCGCTGCGATCTCGATGGCCGGAATGTTCTGGTCGCGTTCCATCTGCTCGAGCAGTTCCTGAAACGCTTTGCCTTCGCCGTTCTGCACGGCCGCCGTGATGCGCTCCTTGAACTTGAGCACCCGCTGCACGTTCACGTCGCTCACGCTCGGCAACGTCATCGGCTCGATGCGCTGGTTCGTGACGCGCTCGATGATTCGCAGCATGTTCCGCTCGCGCGGGGCGACGAACAGAATCGCCTCGCCGCTGCGGCCCGCGCGGCCGGTACGGCCAATGCGGTGAATGTAGGTTTCGGAGTCGTACGGAATGTCGTAGTTGACCACGTGCGAGATGCGCTCCACGTCGAGCCCGCGCGCGGCCACGTCGGTGGCGACGAGGATGTCGATCTGCCCGTTCTTGAGCCGGGCGACGGTTTTCTCACGCTGCTGCTGGGGCACGTCGCCACTGAGCGCGGCGGCGCGGAAGCCGCGCGCTTCCAGGCGCTCCGCAAGGTCCGCCGTTTCGAGCTTGGTGCGCACGAAGACCAGCATGGCATCGAAGCGTTCCACTTCGAGCATGCGCGTGAGCGCATCCAGCTTGTGCATGCCGCTCACCATCCAGCAGCGCTGGCGGATCTTCGGCATCGTGCCCGCGCGATTCTGAATGGTGATCTGCTTCGGCTCGCGCATGTGCTTCTGCGCGATGCGCCGGATGGCCGCCGGCATGGTCGCGGAGAAGAGGGCGATCTGGCGTTTCGGCGGTGTCTGCTCGAGGATCCACTCGATGTCGTCGACGAAGCCCATCTGCAGCATCTCGTCGCCCTCGTCGAGCACGAGGAATCGCAGCGTGGCGAGATTGAGCGCGCCGCTCTTGATGTGATCCATCACGCGCCCGGGCGTGCCGACAATGACGTGCGCCCCGCGCTTGAGGCCCTTCAGCTGCGGCGTGTAGCTCTGCCCGCCGTAGATGGGCAGCACGTGAAAGCCTTTCAGCTGCGCGGCGTATTTCTGGAATGCCTCGGCCACCTGGATCGCTAGCTCGCGCGTGGGCACGAGCACCAGCGCCTGCGGCGCGGTTTGCTTGAGCTCGATCCGCGCGAGCACAGGCAGCGCGAAGGCCGCGGTCTTGCCCGTTCCCGTCTGCGCCTGCCCGACCATGTCGGAGCCGGCGAGCAGCAGCGGAATGGTCTGCGCCTGGATCGGCGACGGGGATTCGTAGCCGACGGCCGTCAGCGCTTCAAGAATGGGCTCGCTCAGCCCGAGCTCTTTAAAGCTGGGCGTCTGGGGTTCAACGGTCACGTCTGGGGGTCTCGAAAGAGGCGGGGGGCGTGCATTGTGCGGCAAATCGCGTGCCGACGGGACGGGATTTACGGCCCACCGGCGGCCTGATTGCGCTGCCGGCCGTTTCATGAGCCCCGGACGGTGCTCTCGCGCGGCTGTTATCGTTTACATTCGACGTCAGGGCCGCATTCCGCGACGCCCGCTGACACGTTGTGGGATGGCGGCCAAGTTCACGTCTGCCCGCGCGCCCATCTGGCATGATCCGGCGCCATCGCATGAAGCTCCTGCACCTCATCTGGGCTGGATTGTGGCGCTCACCGGCGCGTTCGGCGTTCACCCTGCTTTCCATCGCCGTGGCCTTCGTGCTTTTCGGGCTTCTTCAGGGCCTGAATGCCGGCTTCGACAAGGCGATTCGGGAGGCGCGCCTCGATGGCCTCACCACCAATCCCCGCGTGCCGGGCGGGCCGCCGATGCCCGTGTCGGCGCTGGAACGGATCGAGCGCATGCCGGGCGTGCTCACGGCGACCCAGCGCACCACCTTCTACGGCTGGTGGAAGGAGCCGAAGAACCTCATTGCGCTGCTGGCGACGGACCCGCCGAAGTGGTTCAAGGTACGCCCGGGCTTCGCGATTTCGGAGGCAGACCGGGCAGCGTTCATGAAGACCCGCATGGGCATGATCGCGACGCCGGCCATGCTTGAAGTTTTCGGCTGGAAGATCGGGCAGCGCATTCCGTTCAAATCGCAGATGCTGAAACTGGACGGCAGCGGCGACTGGGCGTTCGAGCTCGTCGGCACGTTCGATCTCACCCGCAAGCCCAACGACATCACGCTCGCGATGATTCGCTTCGACTACCTCGACGAGGCTCGCGCAACGGATCGCGGCACCGCCGACCAGTTCATGATTCGCCTGTCAGACCCGCACCGGTCGGTGCAGACGGCGCTGGCCATCGACCGCCTGTTCGCCAACTCATCGCACGAGACTCGCACACGCTCGGACAAGGAAATGGCGCAGTCCCGCCTCAAGCAGGTTGGCGACATCCGCTTCATCACGAACTCCATCGTGGGCGCGGTGTTCTTCACGTTGCTGTTCCTCACCGGTAACACCATGCGGCAATCCATCCGCGAACGCATTCCTGAGTTTGCGGTGCTGAAGACCATCGGGTTCACGGATGCCACGGTGCTTGCCATCGTGTTTGCCGAGGCTGTGGTGCTGTGCGTGCTGGCGGCGATGGTGGGGTTGGCGCTTGCCGCAGTGGTGGCGCAATTCGCTACGGATCTCATCGGGCCCATCAATGTCTCGCCAAGGGTCATCCTGGGCGGTGTCGGCACAGCCGTTCTCATCGCGCTCGTCAGCGCAACGCTGCCAGCCTGGCGTGTGCGTCAGTTGCGCGTGGTGGACGCACTGGCGGGGCGATGAGCTCACTTGCGCAGATCATCGCCGTCACCGCGCTCAACCTGCGCACGTTGTCGCAGCGTCGTGGCAACTCGCTCGTCATTGTTCTCGGCATTGCGGGCGTGGTCGCGGTGCTGATCTCGGTGCTGTCGATGACTACGGGCTTCCGGCGCACCATGGCCGCGGGCGCGCAGCCGGATCGCGCCATCGTGCTGACGCGAGGCGCGGAGTCTGAATCGGCAAGCGCGCTGTCGCGTGAGAGCGTGCTTGCGATCGCTGCCGCCCCCGGCATTCTCCGCAACTCCGACGGCAAGCCGTTGCTGTCCGCCGAGCTGCTGGCGATGGCGCCCGTAGCGCGCAAGGCAGATGGGGCCGACGCGTTCGTCACGCTGCGCGGTGTTGGCCCGCAGGTCTTCGGTGTGCGCGGCGAGTTGCGTCTCGTGCGCGGCAGAATGTTCCGGCCCGGTGTTCGCGAGTTGCTGGCCGGCACGGCGGCGCGGATGCAGTTCGCCGGCCTCGACGTCGGAGACGTCGTGCGCCTGGGCGACAGCGACTGGACGGTGGTTGGAAACTTCACGAGTGGCGGCAGCTCGCACGATTCTTCGCTGCTCGTGGACGCCGACACCATGCAATCTGCGTATCGCGTCAAGGTGTTCAACGGTGTGACCGTGCGTCTTGCCTCCCCGGACGCGTTCAGCGCATTCAAGGATGCCATTACGGCCATGCCCGGCGTCATCGCCGAGGCGAGGCGGGAGGCCGACTACGTAGCCTCCGCGGCACTTCCCCTCAATCGCATGCTCAACTTCGTGGCGTACGCTATCGGTGGCATCATGGCGATCGGTGCGCTGTTCGGCGCGCTCAATACGATGTATTCGGCGGTGAGTACGCGATCCGTCGAGATCGCTACGCTGCGCGCCATCGGGTTCAGCGGGTCTGCGGTGGTGGTTTCTGTATTCGTCGAGGCCTTGTTGCTCGCACTGGCGGGCGCCGCGCTCGGTGTTCTGCTGGTCTACGTAGGGTTCGATGGCCGCGTGGTCAGCACCGTGGGCGATACCGTGGGGAACAATCCGCAGCTGGTCTACGCGCTGTCCGTGACGCCGGCGCTCATGGCCACCGGCGTCGCGCTTGCGTGTGTCATCGGCCTTGCCGGTGGGCTGTTTCCCGCCGTGCGTGCGGCTCGTTTGGCGGTGGCTGTCGCTCTGCGCGCGGGGTGATCGGGCCGGATTTCCGGCAGCGGGCGCCTCAACGCGAATTCAGAGACGTTCTTCAGAGTTGCCTTGACGCAGGCTCACGTGCGTCAGGGTTTGCCGCCAGCGCCGGAATGTGGAACCGTTGGGCGCATCATGAGTCAATAGCCAGCGCACGTTTCACGTACATCGTTCTGGCACATCGGGAGCCATCATGAAATTCATGGCCTTTTCGAGCCTGATCGCACTCACGCTGCTCACCGCGTGCTCGGGCATTCCCCGGCACGACGATGGCCAGAACGAGCTGGCGCGTTACATGGCTTACGCCGGTGATCCGGTCAGCCAGTTCAGCTCGTACAGCAGATTCGACGGCTGGAGCGCGGTCGACAACAGCCACGTGCTCATCCACACCAACGTCAACGAAACCTACCTGCTCACCATTGCGCCCGTCTGCATCGATCTTCCCTTTGCCACGCGCCTGGGCATTACCTCGCGCTTTCCAAACACCGTGAGCAGCGGTTTCGACTCCATCCGCGTGGGGCGCGAGACCTGCCGCATCACCGAGATTCGTCCGGTGAACTACAAGCAGATGAAAGCGGATCTTGCGCAGGAGAAGAAACAGAGCGGCTGAGAAAGCTCGCGCAAAAATTTCTATTGACCGAATGCGACGCTTGCGGCTACTTTCGCGCCGTGACTAGGGGAGCCCCGGCAGGGGGCTGAGAGGCCATCAGGCGCGCAATGCGCGCGGCATGGCGACCCTTCGAACCTGATCCAGTTAATGCTGGCGTAGGAAAGTTCGTAAATGGGCGCGTGCCACGTATCGTGTGCGGTTCTTCCGCCACGTGCGCTCCCACTTCCGGCAGCACGGCGCGCCGTGCCTTTCTCCCCGACAGCACTCGCTGGATCTTTCATGGCTTTCCCCGCAAGGGGCCACTGGAGGGTCAATGAATGCTGCCGTTCCGCTTCGGGTAACAACCGAATCGCTGCCTGCTTCCCGCAAAGTCCATTTCGCCGGTCAGCTCCACACGGACGTCCGCGTGCCCATGCGGCACATCTCGGTGCATCCGACGGCCGGCGAGCCCGGTATTACCGTTTATGACTCCTCGGGGCCCTACACCGATCCGGCGGTGAAGATCGACATCGCCAAAGGTTTGCCGCGCGTGCGGGCGCCGTGGATTGCCGCCCGTGGAGACGTGCAGCAACAGGGCGAGGCCTTGCGTGCGCGCGCGGGAGCGGCGGTTACGCAACTCGCATATGCCCGCGCCGGCATCATCACGCCGGAGATGGAGTTCGTGGCGATACGGGAAAACATGGGTCGGCAACGTCTTGCCGATTCGGGGCCGCGCGACGGGGAAGCCTGGGGCGCGGGCATTCCGGACCATGTCACGCCAGAGTTCGTGCGTGCGGAGATCGCAGCAGGCCGCGCCATCATTCCCGCCAACGTGAACCATCCTGAGTCGGAGCCGATGATCATCGGCCGCAATTTCCTCGTGAAGATCAACGCCAACATCGGCAACTCCGCGGTGTCCTCGTCCATGGCGGAAGAGGTGGACAAGATGGTGTGGGCCATCCGCTGGGGTGCGGACACCGTGATGGACCTGTCTACGGGCCGGAACATCCACGAGATTCGCGAGTGGATCATCCGCAACGCGCCCGTGCCCATCGGCACGGTGCCGATCTACCAGGCACTCGAGAAAGTGGACGGCGTCGCGGAGAACCTGAGCTGGGAAGTGTTCCGCGACACGCTGATCGAGCAGGCAGAGCAGGGCGTGGACTACTTCACCATCCACGCCGGTGTGCGGCTCCACTACATTCCGCTCACCGCGAATCGCACCACCGGCATCGTCTCGCGCGGCGGCTCGATCATGGCGAAGTGGTGCCTTGCGCATCACCGCGAGAGCTTTCTCTATGAGCATTTCGATGAGATCTGCGACATCTGCCGCGCCTACGACGTGAGTTTTTCGCTGGGCGATGGCCTGCGGCCCGGCTCCATTGCGGATGCCAACGACGCCGCGCAGTTCGCGGAGCTGGAAACACTCGGCGAGCTTACGAGCCTCGCGTGGGCGAAGGACTGCCAGGTGATGATCGAGGGGCCCGGCCATGTTCCCATGCACAAGATCAAGGAGAACATGGACAAGCAGCTCGCCCACTGCGCCGAAGCGCCGTTCTACACGCTCGGGCCGCTCACCACGGACATCGCGCCGGGTTACGACCACATCACGTCGGCCATAGGCGCAGCGATGATCGGTTGGTTCGGCACGGCCATGCTCTGCTATGTGACGCCGAAGGAGCACCTGGGGCTGCCCGACCGCAACGACGTGAAGACTGGCGTCATCACCTACAAGATTGCCGCGCACGCCGCGGATCTTGCCAAGGGCCACCCTGGCGCGCGCGATCGGGACGACGCGGTGTCGCGCGCGCGGTTCGATTTCCGCTGGGAAGATCAGTTCAACCTGTCGCTCGACCCCGATACCGCCCGCGCGTTCCACGACCAGACCTTGCCCAAAGACGCGCACAAGACCGCGCACTTCTGCTCCATGTGTGGCCCGAAGTTCTGTTCGATGCGCATCTCGCAGGAACTGCGCTCCGACGCTCGCGAGCAGGGCATGCGCCAGATGTCGCAGAAGTTCAGGGAGACGGGTGAGCTCTACGTTCCGTCGGGCGAGGGGAGCTAACCCATGAAGGCCACGGTGATCGGCGCCGGTGTGGCCGGCCTCGCCTGCGCGGTCGAGCTTGCGGAGCGGGGCGTCGAAGTGGAGGTGCTCGAACGCGGAGCGTCGCTCGGGGTGTCCGCGTGCTCATGGCACGCGGGCGGCATGCTGGCCCCATGGTGTGAGCGAGAAAGTGCCGAGCCGCTCGTGGCGCGGCTCGGTGAGGAGTCCATCGGCTGGTGGTTGGAGCGGGTACCGGGCGCTGTGCGCAGGGGGGCGCTCGTGGTCGCTCACGGGCGCGACGCCGCTGAGCTTACGGAGTTTGCACGGCGCACGGACCACTACGAGCAGCTGGATCGGCAACAACTCACGGCGCTCGAGCCGGATCTGGCAGAGCGTTTCCATCGAGCGCTCTACTTTCCATCAGAAGCGCATCTGGACCCGCGCGAGGCGCTGGCTGCGCTGGCGCAACGCCTCACCGAGCTCGGCGCGCAGATTCGTTTCGGCGTGCATGCGGACGAAGCGCGCGTGCGCGAGGCTCAGGCTGCGGGCCACAGCGTCGTGAACTGCGCCGGCCTCGCTGCGCGTGATGTGCTCACGGATCTTCGCGGCGTGAAAGGCGAAATGCTTCTGCTACGGCTCCGCGAAGTGTCGCTGACGCGACCGGTGAGGGTTCTGCACGCGCGCGTGCCCATCTACATCGTTCCGCGTGCTGATGGCCTGTTCATGGTCGGCGCCACGATGATCGAAAGCGACGAGCCGCGGCGTATTTCCGCGCGTTCGCTGTTGGAGCTGCTGACAGCCGCTTATGCGATGAACCCTGCGTTTGGTGAGGCCGAAGTGGTCGAGATCGGCACAGGCGTGCGCCCGGCGTTTCTCGACAACCTGCCGCGCATTCGCTGGCGGCAGGGGGTGCTTCACGTGAATGGTTTTTTCCGTCATGGCTTTCTGCTGGCCCCCGCGTTGGCGCGCATGGCAGCGCAGGTGCTGCTGCATGACCGGCAGTTTCCGGAGGTAATGGATGAAGATCATGGTGAACGGCGACGCGCGTGACGTTACCGGTGCATCGCTGGCGTTGGCGCTCGAAGAGCTCGGATTCGGCGGGGCCGTGGTTGCCACGGCGCTCAACGGAGAGTTTGTCGCTTCGGGCGCGCGCGCCGACACCAGGCTTTCAGACGGCGACCGGCTCGAAGTGCTGGCGCCGATGCAGGGAGGCTGAATGAAGCGATTCTACGGAGTGGAGCTGAGCTCGCGGCTGATGCTGGGTACGGCGCGATTCCCGTCCCCCGCGATTCTGTCGCAGGCCATTCGTGTTTCGGGCACTGAGGTTGCCACGGTGTCTCTGCGCAGAGAGGGCGGCGGCGAGCGCGCGGGCCAGGCGTTCTGGTCGATCATCCGCGAGCTCGGAGTGCGCGTGCTGCCCAACACGGCGGGCTGCCGCACCGTGAAAGAAGCCGTAACCACCGCTCACATGGCGCGCGAAGTCTTCGGCACCACGTGGCTCAAGCTCGAAGTGATCGGCGAAGACGACACCTTGCAGCCCGACGTGTTCGGGCTGGTCGAGGCAGCACGCGTGCTCACGAGCGAGGGGTTCGAAGTGTTCCCGTACACCACGGAAGACCTCGTGGTGGCGGGCAAACTGATCGACGCGGGTTGTCAGGTGCTCATGCCATGGGGTTCGCCCATCGGCTCGGGGCGTGGCCTCAACAACGTGTTCGCCCTGAAGGCGCTGCGCGCTCACTTCCCCGGCATGCCGCTGGTCATCGACGCGGGTCTGGGCCTTCCTTCGCACGCCGCGCAGGCCATGGAGATGGGGTTTGACGCCGTGCTCGTCAACACGGCGATTGCGCGCGCACAAGACCCCGTGGCCATGGCCGAGGCGTTCTGTGCTGCCGTGGGGGCGGGCATGTTGGCGTGCACGGCGGGCGCGATGGAGCCGCGGGACATGGCGGTGCCATCGACGCCGGTCATCGGCAAGGCGTTTCTCACGTGAAGGCGCAGCTCGACCGGTTCTACCCGATCGTCGACAGCGCTGCGTGGGTCGAGCGGCTCGTGAATCTCGGGGCGCGGCTCATACAACTTCGCATGAAGGATCAGCCACTCGGCGTCATTCGCGCGCACGTGCGCGCGGCGAAGCTTGCCTGCGAAAGCGCGGGCGCCCAACTCGTCGTAAACGACTATTGGCAGGTTGCCATCGAAGAAGCATGCGACTTCGTGCATCTCGGGCAAGGCGATCTGGACGGCGCGGACCTCGGCGCCATCCGGGCCGCGGGGATGCGCCTGGGCGTGAGCACGCACGACTACTCGGAGCTCGAGCGCGCGACCGGCCTGGCGCCGGACTACATCGCGCTCGGGCCGATCTACCCGACGCTGCTGAAGAAGATGCCGTGGGCCCCGCAGGGCCTGTTACGCATCGTTGAGTGGAAGCGCCTCATCGGGCACACGCCGCTCGTTGCCATCGGAGGCTTGACGGTGGAGCGACTACCGCAAGTCTTCAGTGCGGGCGCAGACGTCGCGGCCGTCGTGACGGACATCGTGCGAAATGCGGATCCGGTCGGCCGAACGCGTGAATGGATCGCGGCCACCCGGGCCGCGCATTGATGGCCATGTCCGAGGCGCAAGGCATCCCGGATCGCTACGTACGACAGGTCTCGTTGCCTGAAGTGGGCGCGGACGGGCAGGAGCGCATTGCCGCTGCGTGCGTTCTCGTTGTGGGAGCTGGAGGGCTCGGGTGTGCGGTGTTGCCGTATCTCTGCGCTGCCGGCGTGGGTCGGTTGATCGTTGTCGATCACGATTGCGTGGAAGAATCGAACCTCCACCGGCAGCCGCTGTATCGAATGGCGGACCTGGGGCAGCGTAAGGCTGAAACGGCGCGAACGGCGCTTACGGCGCTGAACCCTCACATCGATGTCGAAGCCGTTTGCGAGCGCTTGACGCCCGAGAACGTGGCATCACTCGTCGCCAGGTCAGGCGTCGTGGTGGACGCTGCAGACAGTTTCGCCGTCACCTACGTTCTCAACGATGAGTGCGCCAGGGTCGGCAAACCATTGGTCAGCGCATCGGTGCTCGGATTGAGTGGTTACGTCGGCGCTTTCTGCGGGCGCGCGCCCAGTTATCGCGCCGTGTTTCCGGAACTGCCCCCGCAAGCTGGAACATGCGCGGGCTCTGGCGTGCTGGGCACAGCGGTGGGAGTCATCGGCACACTTCAGGCGCAGATTGTTCTGTCGTTGTTGCTCAATCTGGAGCCCGGCGCAGCCGGTCGCCTGATTACCGTAGACTTTCGAACACTGCGCTTCTCGGGTTTCTCATTCATGTCCGCCAAAGAAGATGGACGCGGATTTCATTTCATCTCACGCGCAGAGGTCGCGGCAAACGACATCACCGTGGAGCTGCGCGGCGTACAGGAGTCGCCGACCCCGGCGTTCGCATCGAGCCTGCGAGTGGGTGTCGAGCAGATCGAGAGCATCACGACCGGGCTGGCGAGGTCCACGCGCGTAGTCCTCTGCTGCAGAACTGGCCTGCGCGCGTGGCGGGCTGCGTCACGATTGCGCGCAGCCGGACACGACAACGTCGCGCTCTTTGCGGCCGGCGACTGAAGTGGCGAGCGCACGGCCCAAAGTGCTCGTGATCGGCGGGTCGGATTCCAGCGGCGGGGCTGGCGTGGGCCGCGACCTGCGCACGCTATCGAATCTCAACGTTAGCGGTGTGGCGGTCATCACCGCGGTGACGGCTCAGACCAACACCCGCGTGCAGAGCATCCACTTGGTGCCGCCGGCGATGATTCGCCACCAGATCTCCACCGCGCTGGCGTCGAACACGATTCACGCCATCAAGATCGGGATGCTGGGCAATCGCCACGCCGTGGAAGCTGTGGCGTCGAGCCTGCCGCTGCGGAACGAGGTGCCGGTTGTGCTCGACCCGGTGCTGGCGGCGTCGTCCGGGCGCACGTTGCTCGACGATGATGGTCGCATGGCGCTCATCGAAATTCTGTTTCCCCGTGTGACGCTGATTACGCCGAACATTCTCGAAGCAGCGACAATGCTGGGCGAGCCGATCGCACGGGATATCGAAACGCTCACGGCCTACGGCACGCGATTGCTTGCGGATGGCCCACGCGCGGTGCTCGTCAAAGGCGGGCACGCCGAGGGTGAAGAGTCCATCGACCTGCTCATCGCGGCCGCGGGAGACGTCACGAAGCTCAGGGGGCCGCGGCTGCCCGGAAGCCTGAGGGGCACGGGGTGCGCGTTGGCGTCTGCCATCGCCGCGGGCCTCGCTCGCGAGCAGACGCTGATTGGCGCTTGCCGGGAGGCGAAGCTCTACGTTGCCTCTTTGTTCGAGCAGGCCATCGCCGGCTGCTGAAAGGGCACTATGAAATGAGCGTCGAAGCGCACGATTCCGTGCATCGATTCAGGTCTGCTTCGTGTAATTTTGAGGGTTGGAAGCGTATCTCCCCCGGCGTTACCCGGGGCCGTTGAGCGATTTCGCGTCGTGAACAGGGTGTGTCGCATGAGTTTTCGCGTGCTTCTGATTGCGGGCCTGCTCGTTTCAACCGCCCAGGCCGCGGAGCCGCCACCACCCCCGCGGCTGGTGCTGCAGATCACGGTGGACCAGCTTCGGGGCGACCTGTTGCCCCGGTTTCGGAACAGGTTCGGCCAGGGCGGTTTTCGGCTGCTGATGGATCGGGGCGTGTATTTCGCGAACGCCCGCTACGAGACGGCCAATACGCTCACGTGTGCGGGACATGCGGTGCTCGTCACGGGCGCGGATGTCGGCGAGCACGGCATCGTCGGCAATGACTGGTACGACCGCGACGCCGGTCGGCCGGTCTATTGCGTGGATGACGAACGTTATCCCGCCGTCGGCGAGCCCGCGAAGGCGGGCACGGGCATGTCGCCCGCGAGGCTGACGTCGACCACAGTGGGCGATGAGCTGGTGAGTGCATCCGGCGGCCGCTCGCGCGCATTTGCCGTGGCCGGGAAAGATCGCAGCTCGATCGTGCCGGGCGGCCATCGCGGCAAGGCGTTCTGGTTTTCGGGCAGCACGGGCGGCATGGCGAGCAGCCGTTACTACTACGACGCGCTGCCTGGGTGGGTGCAGGAATGGAACGGCCACCAGGCGTTCACGCGTTACCGTGAGACGGGTTGGGTGCTGTCGCGCCCCATCGAAACGTATGTAAATCGCTCCGGGGCCGAGAATCCTTACGCGCACCCGAAGGCAGACGTGGGCGCGAAGTTTCCGCATCCGCTGAACGTTGGCGGCGATGCCGGGCTGCTCGGCGGCATTCGTTTCACACCGTTTCTCGATGAGATCACTGCGGAGTTCGCTCGGGAGCTCATCTCGAAGGAGAAGCTCGGTAGCAGGAGCGTGCCGGATTATCTGTCCATCAGTTTTTCGAGCACGGACTACGTGGGGCACTCATATGGCCCGAACAGCGTAGAGGCCGAAGATAACCTCATTCATCTCGATGCCACGCTTGCGCAGTTGTTTGCGTTCGTCGACAAGGCAGTGGGCTTGCGGAACACGGTGATCGTGCTTTCCGCGGATCACGGCGTGGATGACATCCCGGAAGAGCGCAAGAGCGTGGGCTACGACGCCGAGCGCTTTGGTGGCGAGACGCTGCGCGCAAAGCTCAATGGCGCGCTTCGGCAGCGGCTGAATGTGAGTGAAGATCTGGTGGCGGCGTTCACTCCCCCGGGCATCTACCTCGATCAGGCCAAGGTGAGCCGGACGAATCTCGATGCGCAGACCGTGGAAAATGCGCTGGTGGCGGTGTTGCGTGCGGAGCCGGGCATTGCCTATGCCTTCACGCGTTCAGATCTCATGGCCGGCCGCATTGGCGGCACGGCTCTGCTGGAGAGCGTGCAGCGGGCCTTTCACCCGAAGCGATCCGGTGACGTCGTGGTGGTGCCGAAGCAGTTCTACTACCTCGATGAATCGCCCGAGTACTACGCCGCCACGCACGGCACCCCTTACAGTTACGACACTTACGTGCCGGTGGCCGTGCTGGCTCCGGGCGTGAAGGCGGTAATGAGCTTCGAGCCGGTGGCGCCCGGCCAGATCGCGCCGACACTGTCGGCGTTGTTGAGGATCAAGCCACCGTCAGGCTGCTCATGCGAGGCGCCACTGCCCCACGTGCTGCCGCGCTAAACGCTACAGCAGCTTCTCGATGGTGATCGGCAGGTCGCGGATGCGCTTGCCGGTGGCGTTGAAGACGGCGTTGGCGATGGCGGGGGCGACGCCGACCAGCGCGATCTCGCCGAGGCCCTTGGTGCCCAGCGGGTTCACGTGCGGGTCGTGCTCTTCGACGAAGTACGCCTCCAGCTCTGGAACATCGGCGTTCACGGGCACGAGGTAGTCCGCGATGTTGGCATTGACGATGCGGCCGTCGCGCTCGTCGAGATGCGTTTCTTCGAGCAGCGCCATGCCGATGCCGCCGACCATGCCGCCGATCGCCTGGCTGTGGGCCATGCGCGGGTTCACGATGCGGCCGGCGCCGTAGGCGCCAACGATGCGCGCCACGCGTACGAGGCCAAGGTCCGCGTCCACGCGAACCTCGGCAAACACGGCACCGAACGCGTGCATCGAATACTGCTTCGATTCGTCGCTGGCGCGTGACGTTTCCGTCACGATGATTTCCGATCGATCCGCGGAGCCCGATTTCCGTCGCTCGACCAGCGCTGCCCGAGCGGCACGGCAAGCCGCCAGAACCGCGGAGCCGACGCCAGCCAGCGTCTGCGAGCCGCCATGCGGGGGCGCACGGGGGAAATCCGAATCCCCGATCACCACGCGCACTTGCTCCAGCGGCAATTCCAGCGTCTCGCAGGCGATCTGCGTGAGCGACGTATAGGTGCCGGGCCCCATGTCCGCGGCGGCGGTTTCAACAATGGCCGTGCCGTCTGCCTGCAGGCGCACGCGCGCCGAGGCTTGATTGCGGACCATGCGGTACGTGGTTGTCGCCATACCCAGCCCAATGCGCCAGTGCCCATCGCGCAGAACGCCGGGTTCGGCGCGGCGCCGCTGCCAGCCGAATCGCTCCGCGCCGAGGCGCAGGCATTCGCGCGTGGAGCGGCTGGAGAACGGGCGATTCGTTCCCTCATCCGTTGCCGGCTCGTTGCGCAGGCGCAGCTCGACAGGGTCGACGCCCAACTCATGCGCAAGCTCATCCATCGCGCTTTCGAGCGCGAACAGCCCGGGCGCTTCGCCAGGTGCGCGCATGTACGTGGGCGTGTGAACGTCTTGTGGGGCCACGCGATAGCTCGTGCTGACATTCGGGCACGAATAGAGCATGGGCGTCGCGCTCAACAGCGCTTCGGAAAAGCGCTCGTATTGCGAAGTTTCCGCGATGCCGTCGTGAGTGAGCGCGGTGAGGCGGCCGTCACGGCTTGCGCCCAGGCGCACCCGCTGCCATGTGTGCGGCCGAAAGCCGGTTTCGAAGAACATCTGCTTGCGGGTCAGAACGAGCTTCACGGGGCGCTGAATGAAGCGCGCCGCCACTGCCGCAAGCGTGGTATGCGGCCAGGTGCGCAATGACGTGCCGAACGCTCCACCCACGAACGGGCAGACGACGCGCACGTCGCCGACGGGAAGCCCGAACACCGCCGCGAGGTCGTCGCGCGCGTTGGCGACCCACTGGTTCTTGTCCCACACCGTGAGCTTGTTGCCATCCCATTGCGCCAGCGTGGCGTGGGGCTCCATCGGGTTGTGGTTCTCGCGCGGGATGCGATACGCGCGGTCGATCATGACCTCCGCGGTCGTCAGCGCCTCATGCGCGTTACCGCGCTCGTAGTTGGCGGGGTAGGCGCCGCCGGCCTCTGCGAGCGCATCGGCCTGCGGTGGCGCCGGCTGCGAGCGCGAGAGCACGTAATTCGGTTGCGAGGCTTCGTAGCTCACCGCGACGAGTTGAGCAGCGTGCTCCGCCTGCTCCAGCGTATTCGCCACGGCAATGGCAACGGGCTGACCCCAATGCCGAACCTGATCATCCTGCAGAACGTGCAGGCTCTCGCCCAATTGCGGATCGACGCCGCCCTTGAACGGCAGGTAGGGCAACCGAGGCGCATTCAGGTGGGAAATGACGGCCAGCATGCCGGGCAACTCCTCGGTGGCCCGACTGTCGATGGCCACGACGCGGCCCTTGCCCACGCTGGCCGAGATGACCACGGCATATGCCAGCTCCGGCGCGCTGAATTCAGCGGCGTACGTAGCGCGGCCAGCCACCTTGAGGTGCGCATCGACACGCTGCAGCGGTTCACCGATGAGCTTGCTCATTCGCGGGATCCCAGTGACTGCAACGCTCGCACGATTGCTCTGGGTAGCAACTGAAGTTTGAAAGCGTTGTGCGCGAGCGGTTCGGCACCCACCGTCGCCCATTTGGCAGCGGCTTCGAAGGTTTCGCGGCCGGGCGGCTTGCCGGCCAGCGCCTGTTCCACCTGCCGCAGCCGCCACGGCCGTGTGCCAACTCCGCCTGCGGCAACGCGCGCTGCGCGCACGTAGCCGCCTTCTACAACGAGCGCCACGGCGGCGGATACGAGCGCGAACTCGTATGACTGCCTGTCCCGCACTTTCAGGTAAGTGGATCGCGCGGTGTGCGCGCCCGCCGGCACTTCGATGCCAACGATGAGCTCGCCGGGCCTCAGCGCATTCTCGATGTGCGGCGTCTCACCGGGCAGGGCGTAGAAATGCTCCAGGCCGATGCGCCGCTCGCCCGCCGCGCTTGCGACGCGCACGCTGGCGTCGAACGCAACCAGCGCCACTGCCACATCCGACGGATGCGTGGCCACACACGCGCTGCTCGTGCCCAGCACGGCGTGCATGCGATTCTCGCCTTCTCGCGCGGGGCAGCCTGAGCCGGGCATGCGCTTGTTGCACGCTGCGGTGACGTCACGGAAATAGGCGCAACGAGTTCGCTGCAACAGGTTGCCGCCCATGGAGGCCATGTTGCGCAATTGCGCGCTGGCGCTGAGAAGCAGGGCCTGCGAGATCGCGGGGTACAGCTGCACGACGTCTGGATGCGCGGCGACGTCTGCCATGCGCGCGAGTGCGCCAATCTCCAGCCGATCATCATGTGCGCGAATGTCGCGAAGGGGCAGGGCGTTGATATCGACGACGTGCGACGGCGTTTCCACCCCTTCGCGCATCAGGTCCACGAGCGTGGTGCCGCCTGCAATGTATCGGCCGCTGCCGGCGCCGGCTGACAACGCGGAAGCCTGGTCCGCAGCGCGCGTGAAGGAGAACGGATTCACTTGCCGCCTCCACTCGTTCCCGCAACTTCCAGAACCGCCGCCACGATGTTCTGGTACGCACCGCACCGGCAGATGTTGCCGCTCATGAACTCGCGCACCTCATCCGCAGACGTGGCGCGGCCTTCGCCGATGCATGCGATGGCAGACATGATCTGCCCCGGCGTGCAGTACCCGCACTGGAGTGCATCGTGACGAGCGAACGCCTCCTGCATGGGGTGCAGCGCCTCGCCTTGCGAGACGCCTTCGATGGTGGTGACGCTTGCACCGTGGCACATGACGGCGAGCGTGAGGCAGGCGTTTACGCGCCGCCCGTTCACGAGCACCGTGCACGCGCCGCACGCGCCCTGGTTGCAGCCTTTCTTGGTGCCGGGCAGGCCGAGTTGCTCGCGCAGCAGGTCGAGCAGTGACACTCGCGTGTCCAGCTGCAAGGCCACGGCTTTGCCGTTGACGGTGATTTCCACGGCGGAAGTGATCACGACGGCGAGAGACTCAGCTCAATTACAGCAGGCGGAAGAAATGAATGACGGCGGCGTTCGGTTCCCGCTCCGCCGTTGAAACGAACACGGTGCGGTTCACCCACTCGTACTGGCTGCCAAGGGGCGCTTCGAACATCGCGCTGGTGCGAAAGTAATATGAGCCGGCCGGCACGGGCTCGCCCCGCGTGAGCTTTGCCATGATGTCGGGCGGGGCATGGCGAATGCCGCGATTGTTCACGGCGATGAGCACGCCGTCTGGCATTTCCAGCGTGTAGCGCGCTTCAACGTTCAGTGCCCCATCGGCGCGCACGACCTGCCAGTCGCCACTACCGGGAACCACCTTGCCGCTGAGCAGCGGCCCGGCAAATGTGCCGCCGGTGATGGGTACGAATCGACGCAGCCCTTCGGGCCCGTTGCCGATGACCGCCGGTGGTGCAAGGGTGGCGCGCACGGTGAAGGCATATTCCAGTTTCAGGTCTGGTATGCCCGCGGGCGGGGCACCGCCTGCGGCAGGCTTGCCGCCGGAATCGTCGAAAGCCTGGGCCGCGACGGAAGACAGAGTGAGCGCGAGCGGCGCCAGACGTAGACCGGGCATGTCCCTTCCTTCCTCGTTGTTCGGGTGCGGCGAGTCTAACCGCGGCACGCGTGAATAGCAGCGCGCGGGTCGCTGGGCGGCCGTATAGTGTTCGCGTCTTGAATTGCGACGCTGCCGCTGTCGGCGTCGAGGGAGAGATTCAGGTGGGCGATGCCCCAGCGGCCTCTCGAAAGCGCTTCAGGGTGCCCGTGCGATACCGAATCCTGGCGCTGCTGTCTGCCCTGAGCTTCGCCAACTACTTTCTCCGCAACAACATCTCCGTGGCCTTGCCGAGCATCGGCGAGGCATTCGAGTTCTCGCACGCCGAGCTCGGGTGGATTCTCGGCAGCTTCAATGTCGCCTACGCACTGTTCCAGATACCGGCGGCATCACCTGCGACGCCTTGTGCCGGCGACTCGGTTCGGTGCTGGGCTGCCGCTTGCCCGCGGTCGCCGGCCTGATGCTGGTTGCAATTCTTCTGATGGCCGGCGCGTATGCCCCCAACCCCTATGTAGCCGTCACGCTTCTGGCGCTGTGTTTCGGGTTCACGCAGTTCACGGAGCCTCAGTACTGGGCCGCGGCCACTTACGTTGGCGGGCCGCACACGCCTTCTGCAACCGGGGTGATGAACTCGGGTGGCAACGTTGCGGGCTTTCTCGCACCGGTGGTTGGCATTGTGCTGGATCGTTTTGGCTGGCTGCCCACGCTCGCCACGGGCTCTGTGTTCGCCATTCTGGCCGCTGTGCTGTGGTTGTTCGTGCGTGCCCAGTCGACAACGCACACGGCCAATGGTGAACTGCGCGGCTTATGGGCAGGAGCGGACAAACGTTCATGATGCGACATGGCCGACACACAGAGTGGCACCAGGTGGGCCGGCTCGGCTGGCTGCGCGCCGCCGTGCTGGGCGCGAATGACGGCATCGTCTCCACGGCCAGTCTGATCGTGGGTGTGGCTGCGGCAGGCGGGTCTGCGGAGGCCATTCTCATTGCGGGCGTCGCGGCGCTGGTGGCGGGCGCCATGTCGATGGCGGCGGGTGAGTATGTTTCCGTCAGCGCGCAGTCGGACACCGAAACCGCGGATCTCGCGCGCGAGCGGCGCGAGCTCGCTGAAGAAATCGAGTCGGAGCGGGACGAGCTCACGCGCATCTACATGGGGCGTGGGCTCGATGCGGAGCTGGCGCGGAAGGTCGCCCTGCAGCTGATGGCGCACGATGCGCTCGGCGCGCACGCACGTGATGAGCTCGGCATTTCGGATATGACGGCGGCGAAGCCATTGCAGGCCGCGCTCGCATCGGCGTGCAGCTTCGCGGCGGGCGCGGCTTTGCCGTTACTGGTAGTTGTTCTTTTCCCGATCTCCGCCGTGGTTGCGGCGACCGTGGCGGCGTCACTGGTGTGCCTCGTGCTCCTTGGCGTGGTGTCGGCACGCACCGGGGGCGCGAAGCCCCTGCGCGCCGCGCTTCGCGTGCTGATCTGGGGCGCCCTGGCGATGGGTATCACGGCGCTCGTGGGCTCATTGTTCGGTACCAGTGGGTAGTGTGGCTCGATCCGGCTGAAAACATAGCAGCTGAAGCAGGGAGAACGAAGATGGAGCAACGGATGTATGCACGTTGGAGGCATCAGAGCGCACGGATGGTGCGCCTGCAGGCTGCGGCACTGATGCTGGCGTTGACGGCGTGCGGTGGCGGTGGGGGAGGCGACGGCGGCGGGAACAACGGTGGTGGCGGCCTCGGCACCTACACACCGGGCATATTTCAGCCCTCGCCCTCGTTCGCCGCGCGTTGCGCCGCGCCTCGCAGTGGCACCAACCCGGCTACGGGGCGGGCGTACCCCGACGTTACGGGCTCCACGACAGACCAGAACAACTGGGTGCGCTCCTGGACCAACGAGTTGTATCTCTGGTACCGCGAGGCGCCGGACCTGAACCCGGCCCTCTACGCGACGCCGGCATACTTCGATTTACTGAAGACCTCGGCCACCACCCCCACCGGCCACCCCAAGGATCGCTTCCACTTCACATACCCCACGGATGAGTGGTTTGCGCTTTCCCAGTCCGGGCAGGAAGTGGGCTATGGCTTGCAGTGGGCGCTCATCTCCACCGACAAGCTGCCGCGACGAGCGGCGGTTGCATACCTTGAGCCGAACCTTCCGGCGGCCACGGCAAGCGCCGGCCTGAGTCGCGGAGTGGAAGTCGTCGCCGTGGATGGCGTGGATCTGGCAACCGACGACACCCAGGCTGGCGTCGCGAAGATCAACGCCGGGCTGTTCCCGAGCGCGGCCGGCGAGAGCCATGCGCTCGTCGTGCGCGAGTTGAACGGCTCGACGCGCACCGTCAATCTGCAGGCGGCGGTCATCACGACGTCGCCCGTGCCCACTACAAAAGTCCTGCAGATCGGGTCGGAGCCGGTGGGCTATCTGTTATTCAACGATCACCTCGCGACATCCGAAGCGGCGCTGTTCAACGCCATCACGACGCTGAAAGCTGCGTCAGTGACAGATCTCATGCTCGACATCCGCTACAACGGCGGCGGCTATCTCGACATCGCGAGCGAGCTGGCCTACATGATCGCAGGCGACGTGCCCACGGCGGGCCGCACATTCGAGCAGCTGCAGTTCAACGACAAATACCCGAACACGAACCCGGTGAACGGCGGCGCCATTGTGCCCACGCCGTTTTACACGCGCAGCCAGGGGTTCTCCGCCCCCGCACTGTCTAACGGAACGGCATTGCCCACGCTGAACCTGCAGCAGGTCTTCGTGCTCACGGGGAGCAACACCTGCTCGGCGAGCGAATCCATCATCAACGGCCTGCGCGGCGTCGACGTGCGGGTGATCCAGATTGGCGCAACCACCTGCGGCAAGCCTTACGGGTTCTATGCGACAGACAACTGCGGCACCACGTATTTCAGCATTCAGTTTCGTGGCGTGAATGCGAAGAACTTCGGTGACTACACGGACGGGTTCGTGCCGACACAAGCGGTGACATCGCAGGCGCAATTGCCCGGCTGTGCGGTTGCAGACGACTTCACGCATGAGCTGGGTGATGTCGCTGAGAACCGGCTGGAGTCGGCTCTAGGTTATCGAAGCTCCGAGCAATGCGTTGCGCTGGCAACGCTTGGCCCGCAGGGCACCGGCGTGAAGCCGCTGTCTGCCGTGGAAGCCGTGGTGCCGAAGCCGGTGTGGAGAATGAATCGGATCCTGCGCGACTAGGGAAACTTCAAACGCTGCGATAGCTCTTGCGCTTCTGCGAGCGGTGCGCGATCTCGCGCGGATAGATGCCGCATCTCATCACGACGCGCTCGGAGTCGATGCGCACCTGCGGAATCGGGGTCTCCACGGCGGGCGTGGAGGCCATGATCGCATCGAAGCGCTCCTGGATGCCGGGCTTGAACTCCGGATGCGTGAGGATGAACAGGTCGTTATTCAGGACGCCGTTCAACACGCGCTCACCCGCCTCGAGCGGATCCATGCCGAGAGACGGCATAGGCGGGCGGGCGGGTGCGCCGGACTTGGCCATCAGCGCCGCGCGGTAAGGATTCTCCTCGCCCATCGGATAGTTGTCGGTGCTGACGGCGCCAGGGCAGAACACCGAAGTGCCCACCGTCGTGGACTCGAGCTCCACTCGCAGCGCCTCCATGATGCCCACCGCCGCGATCTTGGTGGACGTGTAGACACCCGCATTCACACCGGGCAGCAGGCCGCCCATCGAGGCGGTCGTCACGAAGTGGCCACCTTCGCCATGCGCCAGCATGTGCGGCAGACAGGTGGCGACACTGTTGTAGATTGCGGTGAAATTGACCGCCACCGCGTTGTCCCACTCGTCGAGCTTCGCCTGGCTTGCCTGGCGCAGCGTCTTCACACCCGCGTTGTTCACGACCAGATGCAGGTTGCCGAACTTGCTCTTGATCTCGTCCAGCAAGCTCTTCCAGCCGTCGCGATCGGTCACGTCATGCTTGATCGCCAGTACGCCGGCATTGCCCGGTTTGAAAAGCGGCAGGGCGGCTTTGAGGCGCTCTTCATTGCGATAGCCGATGACCACCTTCATGCCCGCGTTGGAGCAGGCGCGGGCGATGCCCAGGCCGATACCGTCGGAGGCGGCGGTGATGTAGGCGACTTTGCCTCTCAGATCCTTGAGCGTGGGCGGCTGCGACGCCGCCGGCTCCGGCGGCCCGGCCGGGCGGGGACCTGGGCCACCGCTCGAGGCGGCTGGAGCAGGCGCGTTCTGTGCGACCACAGCTTGCCCCAGGCCGGCGAAGACGGCTCCCATGCCGACGGCGCCGAGCGCCGCGCCCTTGCCCATGAACTGGCGCCGATCGAGCGTAGAGATCACATCGCTCGCCGATTGGATCTGTTGCTTCCTGGACATACAACTTCTCGGTAATTGGTTTGGTTGCAGACAGCTCGCGGTCGATCCGGCGTCAGGCAGTGACGCTGCGGAAGGACTTGCGCTTCTTCTGTCGATGCGCGATCTCGCGCGCGTAGATGCCAGCGTGCAGCACCCGGGTCTCCGCCTTGACCCGGCCTTCCGGCGGCGGCGTGTCTTCCACTGGCTCCGACACCAGCACGGCATCGAAGCGCTCCCTGGTGCCCGGCATGTATTCCGGATGAGTGACGATGAAGAGGTCGTTGTTGACCACACCGTTCAACACGCGCTCGCCGGCTTCCAGCGGATCCATCCCCGAGGGTGGCAGTCGCGGACGTGCGGGCGCGCCGGACTTTGCGATCTGCGCCGCGCGAAACGGGTTTTCCTCGCCCGTCGCAAAATAGTTGTCGGTGTTTACGCCGCCCGGGACGAACGCCGAGGTGCCGACCGTCGTTCCCTCGAGCTCGACACGCAGGGCCTCCATCAGGCCAACGGCGGCAATCTTGGTGGCGGTGTACACGCCCAGGGGGCCGCCAGGAAGCAGGCCACTCATCGATGAGGTGCACAGGATGTGCGAGCCCTCGCCATGCTCGAGCATGTGCGGCAGGCAAACAGCGACGCTGTTGTAAATGGCGGTGTAGTTCACCGCCACTGCGTTGTCCCAGTCCGTGGGGGAAACATCGCTGACCTTGGCGCGAGTCTTGATACCGGCGTTGTTGACCAGCAGGTGCAGCTTGCCGTACTTGCTCTTGATCTGGTCGAGCACCTTGACCCAGCCGTCACGATCGGTGACGTCATGCTTGATCGGGAAGACGCCCGCGTTGTTTTTCTTGAAGAGCGCCAGCGCAGCGGCGAGACGCTCTTCGTTGCGGTAGCCGATGCAGACCTTCATGCCGGCATTGGAGGCGGCGCGGGCGATGCCAAGGCCGATTCCATCCGAGGAAGCGGTGATATAGGCGACCTTGCCTTTCAAATGCTTCAGCGGCGCGGCTTGCGCAACCTTCGGCTCGGGCGGCGGCGCCGGACGCCCTCCCGGAGGCGCGCCCGGCCCACCGGCCGGCGGGGCGTTCTGGGCCACGGCGTATTGGCCCACGCCGAACGCGGCGAGCAGGCCTGCGGCTCCAGCGCCCAGCGCGCTGTCCTGCAAGAACCTACGGCGCTCGAGTGCGAAGCGGTCTGTCATGGGCGGAGACTGGAGACTTGGCTTCTTGGGCATACGTAGCTCTCGCTGGTAGCGCGTTTCGTTCATCGATCTTGCCCAAAGTCGGGACGGCAGCAGCGCGCGGGCAGCGGCAAGGTCGACTTTGCGCCAGGCAGTATGGCGCAGTACGCAGCAAGCACCGAGGACAGAAACGGATCGTGACCAGTGTGAGGCGGGCGCATTGGCGCCAGGCCGGTTTCGAGATTTTGGACGGGCCTGAATCGCGTTCAGCGCCGCGCGAGGCTTGTGGCAAAGTAGTGCCATATGCGCGCAAAACTCTACGGTTCCCTGATGATGGCGGCGGTCGCCGTGTCGCTGCAGCTGGCTGTGCCGACCGTTGCTGTGGCGGCTGACCCGATCGCATTCGTCCCCGAGGATGTCGCGCAATCCGCCAAAGCGGAAGGCGGCGTCGATGCGCGCCTGCCGGATGGCAGCACCCCCCTGCAGTGGACGGTCTACCGTCGCGACGCTGGTGAGGTGCAGCGGCTGATCCGTGCTGGAGCCGACGTTTCGCTCGCCAACAACTACGGTGCCACCCCGATGTCGCTCGCGGCTGCGACGGGCGATGCCGACATCATCCGCCTGCTGCTCGAGGCCGGCGCCGACGCGGATTCGCCCAACGCCGAAGGGCAGACCGCGCTGATGGCGGTGGCCCGCACCGGCAACGTCGAGGCCGCGAAGCTGCTCGTGCGGGCCGGCGCGCATGTCAACGCGCGTGAGCGATGGGGCAACCAGTCCGCGCTCATGTGGGCCGCCGCGAAGCGCCAGCCGCAGATGGTGCATTTCCTCGTGCGCCACGGCGCCGAGGTCGACGCGCGCGGCGCCGTGCGCGACTGGGCGCGAAAAGTCACCTCCGAGCCGCGCGAGAAGGATATGGACCGTGGCGGGTTCACGCCGCTCCTGTATGCCGCGCGCGAAGGCTGCGCGGCGTGCGCGAAGGAGCTGCTCGCCGGCCGTGCAGACATCAACCTGCCGGACCCGCGCGGCGCCACGCCACTTTTACTGGCGATCATGAACTTGCAGTTCGACACGGCGAAGTTCCTCATCGAAGCCGGCGCGGATATCCAGCTCTGGGACTTCTTCGGAATGACACCGCTTTATGCCGCGGTGGACATGAACGTAGTGCCGCGAGGCGCACGCGTAGACACGCCTTCCACCGACCGCACGACCAGCATGGATCTCATCCGCGTGCTGCTGGCACGGGGCGCGAATGTGAATGTGCAATTGAAGCTCCCGCTACCGTCTCGCACTCCTGCGGCGGCAGGCGGCCGCGTCGACAAACGCGTGCACAACATCGGCGCCACGCCGCTGCTGCGCGCCGCAGTCGGTGCCGATCTGGAGGCGATGCAGTTGCTGATTGACCACGGCGCGCTGGTGGAACTGCCGCTCGCGGACGGCACCACACCGATGCTGGCCGCGCTGTTGCCATCGCCCTCACGGGCGCCCAACAAGAACGAGCAGCAGGCCTTGGCTGCGATCCGGCTGTTGAAGGCGGCGGGGGCCGATCCGAAGGCCGCGGTCACACGCAGCAGCACGGCGTTGCACCTGATGCACACGCATGGCCTCAACGAAGCGCGCGTGCGAGGTAGCACCGCTCTGATGATGGCGACCGTGCAGGGCTGGACGGATGTGATGAAACAGTTCGTCGCGTGGGGCGTCGATGTGGACGCGCGCGATGCCGACGGCCTCACCGCGCTC
This sequence comes from uncultured Gammaproteobacteria bacterium, assembly GCA_963837755.1. Lineage (GTDB taxonomy): Bacteria > Pseudomonadota > Gammaproteobacteria > Steroidobacterales > Steroidobacteraceae > JADGHX01. The sequence continues at coordinate 140,118 of CAWIOP010000002.1, forward strand.
GACTACGCGATGGGCCGTGCGCGCGTAGGCTTCCTGCAGCTGCGTCCCGATCCCCGAAAGGACATGGCGGCGCTGCTGCGCGACCTGGGCGCCACGGTGGAAAGCCCGAACACGCCGCCCTGGAAGCCGCTGTCTGTGCCGCGGATCACGGCGATAGTGCCGGACTGAGGAGCGTTCCGAAGCTGGCGCGAGATATGTCGGCCAGGGCATTCGCCGGTGTTCTGCCGCATCTCGCCGGTGCACCGCTACCGGCAGGCCTTGCGACCGACTAAACTGCGGCACTCGGGCTACAACTTGTACTAAGAATGGGCCGCGCAACGCGCGGTCTCACAAGGAGCCGGTGACATGAAGTACCTGCCACTCGTTTGGGCCGGAATCTGGCGCAAACGAAGTCGCGCCGTGCTGATGCTGCTGCAGATCGCCAGCGCCTTCCTCCTCTTCGGTCTCCTGCAAGGCCTGAATTCCGGGATCAAGCAGGCCATCTCCCGCGCCCACAGCGACAGGCTCTACGTCGGGAGCAGCGTCTCGCTCGGCGTCCCGTTGCCCATCAGCCTGCTGCCGCAGCTGAAGAACGTTCCGGGGGTGAAGCTCGTCACCCCGTTCGCGCAGTTTCCGTCGATCTATCAGAAGCCAGGCCAGGGCATCCCGATGAACGCGGTCGATCCGGAAGCGTTCTTCGGCATGGTCTCCGACTACGTCGTGCCGAAGGCCCAGGTGGAAGCGCTGAAGAACAATCGAACGGGCTTGATTCTCGGCGCGACCCCGGCGAAGCGCTACGGCCTCAAGGTGGGAGACCGTCTCGCGTTACAGACACAACAACCGAAGCGTGACGGCTCGAACGCCTGGGTGTTCGACATCGTCGGCATCTTCGACGTGCCGAGTCAGCCGAGCGGGGCGTCCGCTGCGATCGTCAACTTCGCCTATATGAACGAAGCGCGCCTCGCGGACCGCGACACCGCGCTGCTGTTCCTCGCTCTGGCCGACAGTCCCGCGAACGCGCCTGCGGTCGCGCGCGCCATCGACAAGGCGTTCGCCAACTCCTCGCACGAGACCCGCACTCAGTCCGAAGGGGATCTGTTCACCACGCAGCTCCAGCGTGTTGCCGACATCGACTTCATCGTCGGCGGGATCATCAGCGCGGTGTTCTTTGCGCTGCTTCTGGCCACCGGCGCGCTCATGATGCAGTCCGTGCGGGAGCGCGTGCCCGAGCTTGCCGTGCTGAAGACGCTGGGGTTCTCGGACCGTCTCGTGATGGTCCTCATCCTCGTCGAAGCCATCATCTTTTGCGTTTTCTCCGCGGCGATCGGGCTCGGGCTGGCCTCGCTCATCCTGCCGCAGGCGCGAACGCTGATCGGCATCGCCTCGATGCCAGGCATCGTCATCGCCGCCGGTATCGGCTTCGCTGTCGCGCTGGCGATCATCGGGGGCTCGGTGCCGGCCTGGCGCGGCTTGAAGCTGCAGGTTGCCGAAGCGCTCGCGGGTCGATAACAGGAGTACGTCCATGACGTTTCTGAAGCAAACCATCGCGCTCACCGCCACCGGACTGCGTGGCATCAGCCAGCGCCGCGGCTCGTCGCTCGTCACCGTCATCGGCGTCACCACGGTGGTCGGAGTGCTGGTCTCGCTGCTCGCCATTCGCGAGGGCGCCACCATTTTCAGCGGCAAGACTGCGCGGCAAGACGTCGTGGACGTCATCAGTCGCGGCGCCACTTCGACGGCTCAGAGCGTGCTCACGCGCGACACACTGGCGGTGATCGAGAACGCACCTGGAGTGAAGCGGGCTCCGGACGGACGGCCATACGTCGTCGCCAGCACCCTCGTGAGCGTCGACGTCATGAAGAAGAACGGCAAGCGCGGCAATGTCTACCTGGTCGGACTCACCCCCGGCGCCGCGCTCGTCCAGTCGAATGTGAAAGTCATCGAAGGCCGGCAGTACCGGCCGGCCGTGCACGAGGTGACCGTCTCCGACCCCATCCGCAGAATGTACAAGGGCATGAATATCGGCGATCACCTTGTCCTGCTGGGCACCGAATGGACCATCGTGGGCGTGTTCGCCGGCAACGATTCGATCGGCGACAGCGTGCTGCGGGCGGATGCGGATACGGTGATGTCGGCGTTCAGCCGCAATACGTATCAATCGGCTAGTGTGCAGCTCGAGTCGCCCGCTGCCTTGCAGACGCTCAAGGACGCGCTGACCAGCAATCCGGCCATCGCCGTCGAGGTCAGGACCGCGGCGCAGAGCATGCAGGCCAACTTCGGGCAGCTGAACTCGCTGCTCGACTTCGTGGCGTACTTCGTGGGCACCGTGATGGCGAGCGGAGCTATCTTCGGTGCGCTGAATAGCCTTTACGCCTCGGTGGATGCCCGGCGCCGGGAGATCGCCACCCTGCGCGCCATCGGCTTCAACAGCGGCCCGATCATCGTCTCGGTGCTGCTCGAAGGCATGGTGCTCGCGCTGCCGGGCGCATTCATCGGCGCGTTCGTCGCCTGGGTTGTGTTCAACGGCGACGTCGTGGACGTGGCCGGCCTCATCTTCAAACTCACCGTTACGCCGCATCTGCTCGCGATCAGCATCTTCTGGGCGCTGGCGATCGGGCTCATCGGCGGCTCGTTGCCGGCGCTGCGAGCTGCGCGGCTGCCGGTAGCCACCGCGTTGCGCGAGACGTGACGAAGTATCGTGGTGTAAGCAGGGCGTGCGGGAAGGGATTCCAGCATGCCGCGCCGGGCGGTACCTGCTGGTCAGAACCGGGAAATTGCGCCCCCGGCCATGCGGCCGCAGCCTTTAACGTGCGGCCCGGTGGACGAGCCTTCCAAGTCGCGGGCTCGGGCGGCACCTTACTCAGGAACGATGGCGGCAACCGGCTTCGCCGCAGACACCGCCTGCGCGCGACGAAGACATCACGCCCGCATCCCGATAGAGTGCGCCCCGACGCTCAGAACCTCTAAGGCCAGATCGAACATGACAAAGACTTCAAACTCCCATTATGCGCGGCCGCCGGCACCGCCGACTCCCGCGGAAGCGCCTGCCAAAGCGCCCGTGAAAACGGCGGCAAGGAAGGCAAAGAAGACAAAGAGCAAGGTGGCGAAGTCGAAGCCGGGGCGCGCGCTTTCCGGCTCACGCGTGCTCAAGGGCAAATCGAAGCCTGCGAAAAAGAAATGACGCGCTGATCGCGCCCGTCGGCGAACGCGCGCCAGGCGATGCCGCTCGGCGTGCGGCAATGGGCGCGTTTCACTTATTGGCAGCAGGCTCATCCGCTATTTCGCGCGCGGCAGTCGCCGCGTGTCCAAAGCTCCTTTAAAGCGGCGGACGCGAGCCGATATCGGGATTCAGTGGAAGACGGAAGCCGGGGTAAGCGAATGCGCTTTCAATCTTCTTGCAGTCCTTCACTGAAACACCCTCGGCCCGCGCGACGTCGTGCCAGGTGTTACGGACCAAGCGCTCCATTTCGGTGATCATCCGTGTTCGAGATAAGCGCATTGAAAACCATACGCCGGAACAGTTCGGGCGCGTCCTTGCTCGGCCGCGCCGACGCACGCCGGATTTCCTCGGCAAGCGCGACGTACGACCACTTGTCACGGTCGCTATACGTATCCTGGGCCCGCAGAAGTGTCAGAGCACTGATCATTCTCGCTCGCAAGTAGCCTTCCGCCGCCTTCTGGCGATCGAAGCGCTCAACCAGAAGTACGTCGCGCCCGGCAACTCGTTTCACGCGACCTTCTGCGGTGTCGATTCCGCATTTGCGAGCCAAGACCAGCATTGCGTGCTCCACGCGAGCTGAGCTCCACGCATCGTCGGGGCGGTTGAACTTTGCGAGCCACAGTCCATCGTCATCTTCCACTACGGCTTTGGGGCGCGCTCCACCCATTGACGTGCCGATCAGCATCAGATCTTCAACGTGCGATGCCGAGGAGCCTGCGGGTGCGTCCTCATTGCGTACGATGGCGTCCGCAACCGCCTGCAGTCGTGCGAGGGAGATGGTCTTGTTGAACACGCGGCGGGGCGCCGGCGGCGCGCTGTTCAGTCCGAAGCCGAGGGCTCCGGCACGGTCGTCGGGCGACTGCAGCAGGTAGTCAAGCTCGCTCAGTTGGTTTTTGCCGGCGTGCTTCTCGATAACGCGGCGGCCCCAATAGTCGGGGCCAGCATCGCGGAGCGCTCCGAAGACACCTTTCAGGGCTGCCGTCTGGAAGGTGAGCTCGACCGGATCGATGGCGGATTTGACCTGCCGCCGCCGTGAGCGCGGGCGAATCCGACGCGGCCGCGGCCGCGGCCACGACCACGGTCTGGCCCGGCTTCGGCTGGCTTGTCAGCCATTCGCTTTCGGCCTTTCACGGGAAGCGGTGATCACGACTTCCGGCATATCCGAAGCGGTCTCGGACAAATGAATGGTCGTCGCTTTCGGCGCGGGCTCCACGCCGGACTGCGAGCAGGCGGAGAGCAATGCCGCAACGGCGGCCGCGTAAAGAGCGCTTGCATATGGGACGCGGGATCCGACCTTCCTGTAGCTCATTGGTGACATCTCCGGTGTGTATCGCCGTGTGTTTGAGCCGGCGTACGTCGGCCGGTTCGCCACGGCGCGTGAATCTTGTGTGAAATACGCCGGCAAGCTGCGCGGGACCGCGATTGCGGCTCGCGTGCTGTTCAAGATGATGTTCATGGCTGTGGACCTGTGTTGATGGATCTGTGTAGCCAACTGTCGAACGGGCACCGCGCAAACCGACATCGAAGACACTGAAATCGACGACGCATTGGCCGCTACGCCGAGGCTCTGAATCCTGCGCGTTTCTCTTGCGGGAGTCTGTCAACCGGTGGACACAGCGGGGCCTGCCTCGAAGGGCAGGTATACTTGCGGCGAAAGTGCGAAGACAATTGCCCAGCTCTCGCTGATTAGCCCTGTGCGCGCCCCGGGGCAAGAGGCTGGGAACAAGAGATGCGACGCTCCAGCCGGACTGCTCCGCTCATGAAGAGCTGATCGAGGTTACGGTGGAGCATGCGTGAATACAGAGGCGGAACAAACTGAGGGGTTCGCCGACCAGGCAGCGGGCGATTGCGCCCCGGCGCTGCACGCGTTGCAGTCCCGCCATCGCGCGCTGCTCGACGCAATCGACGAAGGTTATTGCATCGTCGAAGTGATATTCGACGACGGCGGCCGACCGATCGACTACCGCTTCCTTGAAATCAACTCATCGTTCGAGCAGCTCACCGGTATCCCCCGCGCCGTGGGCCGGCTCATGCGTGAGATCGCGCCGGCGCATGAGCAGTACTGGTTCGATGTCTACGGCAGGGTCGCGCTCACCGGCGAGCCCATACACTTCGAAAGCCATGCCGCCTCACTCGGAGGCCGGTGGTACGACGTGCGTGCGTATCGGGTCGATCCGCCGGCCCAACACCACGTCGCCATTCTTTTTTCCGACAACACAGAACGGCGGCGTGTAGCGCTTGAGCGCGCGGAGGCGGTCGCGCGCGAACGGGAAGCCAACGCCCTGGTCGATTCCCTCTCGGACAGCGCACCCATCGGGCTTGCCTTTGTGGATCGCGACCTTCGCTTCCGCCGCGTCAACGCGAGCCTCGCCAGGATGAACGGCATTCCGGCAGCGGATCACATTGGCAAGCGTCCCGATGAGGTCCTTCACGGGATAGCCGACCTGCCGACGATACTCCGGCGCTGGACCGAAATCATCGCGACCGGCGAGCCCTGGCTTGGCGTGGAGGTAAGCGGTGAAACTCCGGCGCAGCCGGGCGTGCAGCGGACCTGGACCGAGAACTTCTTCCCCGTCCGCGTCGAAGGAAAGGTACTCGGGCTCGGCGCGGTCGTCGAAGAAACCACCGAGCGAAAGAAGGCGGAGCAGGCCCTCGCGGCGAGCGAAGCGCGCTTCCGCCGGCTCATCGAGCTCGGTCCCGTGGGCATCGCCCTGTCCGAGGCCGATGGTCGAGTCGTTCTCGCGAACAATGCATTTCTTCAGATGCTGGGGTATGCGCCGGAGGAGGCCGACAAGGTCAATTGGCTGGAGCAGACGGCACCCGAGCACGTTGCGCTTTCCCACGAGCACATTGCGCGTCTGCGCCGCGGCGAGCGACCCGTGCCTTACGAGAAGGACTACGTGCGACGCGACGGTACGCGCGTGACGGCTCTCGTCGTAGCCCAGTTCATGCCTGGCGAGGGCGATCGGATGATGGCTTTCGCCATCGACATCTCGTATCGCAAGGCCGCCGACCGCGCCTTGCGCGAGAGCGAGGCGCGATTGCGACATCTGATCGATTACATGGCGGGTTTCGTTGCAATGCTCGATTCCGCGGGCACCGTGCTCGAGGTCGGCGAGCCGGCGTTGCGCGTCGCGGGGTTCCGGCGTGAAGAGGTGATCGGGCGCAAGTTCTGGGAAGGCCCCTGGTGGGCGCACGATCCGGACCTGCAACGGCGCATGGAAGCCGGGGTGCGCGAAGCCCTGGAAGGGAAGACGATAAGGGAGGACATCGTCGCGTGCACGAAAGAGGGTGGCGAGTTTGCCATCGATCTCATGCTGGCCCCCGTATTCGCAGCCGACGGGCGAGTAACGCACGTCATTCCTTCCGGTCTCGATGTCTCCGCGCGCAAGCGTATCGAGCTCGCGCTGCGCGAGAATGAAGAGCGGCTGAGTCAGACGGCAGCGGCGTTGCAGGACGCGGATCGGCGCAAGGATGAGTTCCTCGCAACGCTCGCGCACGAGCTGCGAAACCCACTCGCACCAATACGCAATGGCGTGCAGATCCTGAGGTTGACGGCTGCCAGCAATCCCGTTCTGCAGCGTACGACGGAAATGATGGAGCGCCAGATGCAGCATCTGGTGCGGCTCGTCGACGATCTGCTCGATGTAAGCCGGATTACGCGCGGCAAGATCGAGCTGCGGCATGAGCCCGTCCTGCTCAATGAGGTCGTGAGCAGCGCGCTGGATTCGTGCGAGACCCTGTTCGAGCCGCACGGCCACGAGCTCAGGGTGCAGATCGCGCCCGAGCCCCTGATCGTGCTGGGGGATCCGGATCGCTTGCGGCAGATCTTTTCGAACCTGCTGTCCAATGCCGCAAAATTTACTCCGCGAGAGGGCGTCGTGTGGGTCTCGCTCGAGCGCAGCGACGACCATGCGCTCGTCCGCGTCCGGGATACCGGCATCGGCATACCGGCGGACCAACTTCAAAGCGTGTTCGACATGTTCGCGCAAGCGCACGCTGCACACGTCAACGATGGCCTCGGAATCGGCCTCGCGCTCGTGAAGCAATTGGTGCGCCTGCACGGAGGCACCGTCGAAGTGGAAAGCAAAGGCGTCGGGCGGGGAAGTCAGTTCACGGTGCGTCTGCCGATAGCTCACGCTGCGAGCCCGCACGTTCCCGGCGAGGCCGCGCGGTCAGGCGGTTCCGCGACCGAGCCTGCGACGCGGCGGGTGAGGAACATCCTCGTCGTTGACGATAATGCGGATGCGGCGGAGTCCCTGGCGCGTGTTCTGACCCTGCTGGGACAGAAAGTCAGGACTTGCGCCGGGGGAGTGCAGGCCGTTTCTGCCGCAGCGGCTGATCCCCCCGACCTTATCTTCATGGATATCGGCATGCCGGACATGGATGGCCTCACCGCAGCGCGGAGAATCCGCGAACTGCCGGGCTGCGAAGAGGTTCGCATCGTCGCGCTCACGGGATGGGGACAGGATACGGATCGCCAGCGATCGCGCCGGGCGGGAATCGACGAGCATCTGGTCAAGCCCGTTAGCCCCGAGACCTTGCTGAAGCTCCTTTGATGGGCCTGATCGAGCTCGCCAGTCGAGCACCTCGATGTCTGCGCTACTTCCTGGTCGAGACAGGTAGATGGCGCCCCCGGCCGGCCGTGAACTCTGAGCGTAGGTTGATGAATTTCGATGCCGGCTCCCACGCCACCCGACAAGGTGCTTGCGGCAGCCCGCGTCTTTGCGCGCGAAAAATTCGCGCTGAGGCATCGTTACTCTTTGGTCCAGCATACGGACCAGAAGCACCCCATGTGCATATCGTCGTCAAGGCGGAGTCGATTTCGGGCCCGCGCTTGCATGTGGACAAGGAAATGCTGCGGACTTGGCGCGAGGACTTCGCACGGATGATGCGAGAGCAGGGCGCGGCAGCGAACGCGACGCCGAAAGTCCAGAGGGGTCGACAAAAGGGCGACGAAAAAGACGCGCAACTCCGAGTCAGGCGCGACAAGAGCGCGGTAATTCTTCGGGCGGAACTACAGGACATTGCCAAAGAACTTGGGCAGACCGGAAAGATCACTGATCCAAACCGCCTGAAGCTGCTTCAGACTCGCGCGGCCGTTGTTTCGCAGTGGAGGCGGGCGGCTGAGATCCTCGAAGCGCAGGGCGAGATCACCCTGGCCGTTGATGTCCGGTTCTTTACCGCGAACCTTCCGCCCGTCCTGACCCGTCGGGAACGCCTGGCCGCGGAGTTCGCTGGGTTTCTCAAGAGCCGTGGTGTTCGTCCGGCAGAAGCGACAAACCTAGGTCGCGACACTGCGGACGAACTTGCGCGCTAGCGGCGAGGCGGGCGTCGGGAGGTTTTGCAAAAGCCGGGGCTTTAGCTGCCTATGTGGACTAGCGGATCGCGCGGCCGAGTCCGCCACCTCTCCCTGAGACTAAGACATTGACGTAGCACTGTGAGACTCCGAAGAGGACCGACCATGGGCATCACAGAGAAATACAGAATGCCAGGGAGTCTATAAACCGACTCGGGCAATGTTCACCGCTAAGCTCGATATCTTGCGAACAATCTCAATCAGCACAGGTGGCAGTTTGTCCTTCTCATGCGCTCGCCGGACGTAGAGAGCCGTCGTCTCCGGATTCTTGAGTGCTTGTGCTGGCTTCGCAAATCCGAATTCTCGAGCTAATTGTGCACGCTCGCTAGCAAAGAATTCTGGATCAACCTGTCGAAATTCCTCCTCGATGTTCACATTGAAGGTGGCCCACAACTCGTTCACCTGAGTCTTAGGAAAATCCTCCTCCGGAGCGTCTACCAAGCGCAACAAATGTCGATTCAGTCGCGCGACTTGCTCTCTGTCACTTGGGGCAGCGTCGGCGTCACCATCAAACACGAAGTACGTCGGAATACGGAAACCCCTAAATACGATGACAGGCCTGTCGATGCTCGCCTTGCCCACCGCAGGAACGACGACGACACCCTTTTCATCCCAGCTCTCGCCCATAAGCTCTTGAATCGTCGTGAAAGCGGCGACATCCGATAGACCCTCAACAACCACGACGGTGTCTGCAAAGAATCCTTCATTGACTACTGACGTCATAATCGGCGCAGCCCGAACAACGAAGGATTGTTCGGTAAAGTCCGACTTTACGTCTCTTACAATTCGCAACAGGTCCGCAGACGCACTCTGCCGGCTGTAGGCGGAATACACAGTCCTTTTCGTCTTCGTTCCATCCGCTTCGTTCTTCCGTGCAAGGCGTATTTGATCGAATCTATCTAGGCCGACAAAAAACGGCGAGTGGGTCGTGTAGCAGACTTGCGTACTTGAGCTGCCATTCGCGAGTGCTAGATCCCTCAGTGTGCGTGCAAGATAACGGCCACGGGAGGGATGCAGGAAAAGCTCTGGCTCCTCAATGGCAAGAATCAGGTCCGGTGCGGCATCGTCAGTCTGCGAGCTTTGCTCCGTCTTGTCACCAGCTGGACTTCGTGACTGCCCGCGTTCCATTGCTGCTTCAGTACAGGCGAGGCGTTCCAGCAAAGCAAATATCAAAGCCCGTTGAAGCCCGTGACCCGAATGGCCGATCGGGCACCTAAATTGATCTTCAATCAGTGAGGCCAGTGGCTGCGGTGTTGGTACCTTCGGCGCTTGAATCGCTCCGAAATCCAGCTCTAGTGCAGTTCCTGGTGCGTATCTTTGGAGAAGTTTCGTGACGCCCTGAGCAATCGCGTCCAGTTCCGGCATGTTCTGTCGCGAAAAGATTTCCTTCAGTTTAGCTTCCAACTCCTCATTGAGCGCTCGCACTTCTGGTCGAGCATTGACACTTCGAAGAACTAACACGTCGATCAGTTGGAGAATTGCGCCCTTTCTATCGACTTCGTCCGCCGCATCCCTAACTGCCGGAACGCGAACAAATCGCGTATGGTTATCCAACTTCCCGCCGCCTACATTGGTCGGCCCGAGAAACTGGCTCTCGCTTTCGATAGGCTGCATAAGACCGCGGTTTGCGGATTCGAAGCTATCGAGCAGTGCGTTCAGTTCAGACTGGCTCCTTGGTGCTCCGCTCAGCCCTGGCAATCTTGCGGACGCAATGAGTTGCCTAAGTTCTCCCTGAGCCTCCCGAAACGGCATGCCGCGGAGTTTTGCAAATTCCGTAATCTGCAGCCGTACGCCCCTATAGACGGAACCCCCAGTCGAAATCACTTTAGTGACTGTTAACCGGTCTCCGCTTTCGTAGCTCGCAAACTCCTCGCGCTCTCGCTCGGATAGATGTGAGAAAGTGACGCGAATCTTGATCTGTCGTTTCGTGTCGCAATCGAAATAGTCGAACTCGGAAACATGAGCCGAGAGATTGTAGAAAACGCTGAGAGCGTTCAGCGCAGTGGACTTCCCCGCGCCATTTCGTCCAACGATCGCTGTGAGGCGGTCAAACTCAATCGTCGCCGCCTCAAGTGATCGGAAATTCTCGACTTCGACTCGAGCAACACGCACAGCCTTGCCTTTTAGAGACGATCCATATCGAACTAGAGAAGGACGTTTCTACGCGCAGGCATCCGGCCGTGCGGACCAGGAGGGCAATTTCTAGCGCCAAGAGAGGCAGAACTCATATCCGCAATTTCCCTGTGAATATTACACCGCGGCCTCTGGTGAAGTTGCAGGATGAACGCGAGACAGCTAATCCGACGTGCCTGCCGTCACACTTCTAAGTTGAATTCCCCGAAAATCACAGACACCGCCTTCGGGTTTGGCGCTATCCTTCTACTGGAAGATGGCCGCTCGTTTCGGGGTATTGGAATGCGTACGGAAACGCCTTGTGAAGCACTACGTCTTGGCCGGTGTCTTGAAATCGGATACGACGGTTTCAGCCGGATCGTTGAGGTCCATGCGGTCGGATTCTCAGAAGAAGGGAATGGACTGATGCGCGTGTGGCAGGTAAGTGGCGGAAGTGTGAGCGGTGAGCGTACGGGTTGGAAACTGTTACGACTCGACGAAGCGACAAGCTACGGAGTTACTGAGGATCCCTCTCTCGCCCCGAGAAAGGGTTATCGAAGAGGCGACAAAGCGTTAGCGCGAATTGTTTGCGAGTTATGAGTAACTATGCCGCTTCAATGTTTGGTTAGCTCCATGCATCCGGACCAGGGATGAAGTTATAGAACCAATTTACCTTGAGAGTGGGGGCGTCTCCCCGCCGCTCCGGGCGTCGCCGCCTCGGATCCGGTCGGTCAACGTTCTAAAATACGCCTCGACCGTAGGTGGATCGTCAACCAGTATCCCTTCTTCCTCCCTCATCGGTTGGTTCGGATCGCCTTTGAAGGATAGCCAGTTGAAGGTTGTAACGACGAAGAAGCTGCTATCCACGAGCAGTACTTTCGCGTGGATGCTGCCCTTACGAACAAATTGCAAGTTCGAAAATGTTTTGCCAAGTGCGACGAGCGTTTCGCGCGCGGTACGATCGGCCTGTTGCTCGCCAGCGTCATGCCGGTCAGTCCCGTAACCGATGGTGATCTCGACACCTCGACCCAAGCATTTGGCGAGGCCCTTGACGAATTCCTGATCAACCACGTTGGCCCTAATCAATGGAGAAAGAATTAGGATTCGTTTCGTCGCGGTGTCGAACGCGCGTGCCAGGAGCGGCGCATGTTCGTAGACACTTAGAACTCGTAGATTGCCGATCGGTGTCGCCGAGATTGCCGGACTTGGTCTTCGAATAGATAGAATGGGCCTTGCGTTGCCGCCTCGTGGCAGGTGCGCCGCGATTTCAGGTAGGTCTGATCGAAGCTCTCGAACAACGTGCTGAATTTCTCTGCGTCGCCGATCAGCGTCGAACATTGTACGAAATAGCACCGAACGTTGGGCATCCGCGCTGCGTGCGAAGGCAATCTCGTGCTCATCGGCGCTTCGGCCATCGATCGCGAACCCGATGGACATCCGCTTGCCATCATCAGACTTGAAGGCAAGCGCAATCGCTCGTCTAAATACTACAGAGATACGGCCGACAATAGCGTCTAGGCGGACTGCCCGTTTTGTCGGCCGTTCCACGCCTCCTATCAAGGCAAACATTCTATTTACGCCAGCTAGGTCCACCTCTGATGCCCGCGGAGGCCGTCGTGGTGTTGGTGGCACAACAGATATCCCCAATTGTTCCAGCTGAGCGTTCGTCCACAGTTCTTGGGGATCGGCTGCGATGACACCCCTAGTGATTCCGTCCACATAGATCGGCATCTGTTCTTTAGTAAGTCGCGCCGACGCTGCCTCCTCGAGGCGTGTTCGTCCCTTCTTAGTCAGTGCATAACGGGGAGGGGAAGATTCAACCTGACTGATCGCCCCTTCGAATGACAGCTGTCCAAGTTGGCTTGCCACAAGTTTCGCTGGCAAGCCAAGAAAGCGTTCGATGTCATTTGTGGAGTCAACGGCCTGCGAAAGGCATCGCAGCACAAATTCTTCGATTGCACCGAGACTGCCGGCCTCCTGCAATGTGAGCAGGCTATTGACGCGGAATACCGGGAGTCCGATTTCTCGATACGCAACAACCTTGGCGTCTTCACGTCGATCTAATCTTTGCGCGACCTGTTCGATGTCAATCATCTGCCCATTCCCTTACTGCGCATTCGTCCGATGACTTGACAAAATCAATGATTGGGCCAAATGGATTCGGCGGTGGAACGTTCCGGCAAAACTCCATTCCCCCGACGATTACCAAGTAATCCTTTGCTCGAGAGAGTGCTACGTTCAGGTGACGCCAATCCCGGAGCATACCGATCCGATAATCACGATTTCTTCTCACGACTGAGTAGATGCAAATGTCGACCTCTCTTCCTTGAAACGCGTGGACAGTCGCGCATTCGACATTCAATTTATCAAGGGTGGCGTCCCTTCGAATTTCAGTGCGAATGTAGTTCGCTTGCGGTCCGTATCCTGTAATCACTCCGATTGACGGCCATTGCCTATTCTTGAGACTGTTCTGAAATACGAAGCTCAGTCGCCTCAACAGAACGAGAATGCATTGAACCTCCCGGCCGTTTGAGTAGCTGGTGCCAACCCGCTGTTCGAAACGATCGGCACTTGAGCCTGCGTATGGATCAAGCCACGTGACAGCCATTTCCAAGCCCGCAAGAGTCAAATCCGCAATTTCACGGCAACCCAACGAATCGTCCGTCTTAAGGCCGCCGTCGTAGAAGCACGTACTAACCAGGGAGCCAATCGATCCTCGCATCCGATATTGCGTAGTCAACGCTGCGCGACCGCCTGCACCCAGTTCGCTCGTCAGTTCCTCGAACAACTGAACATCCAACTGTCGCTGGCTTAGGCCAAATCTTTCGAGAAATTCCGGAGCTCGAATTGCATGGTCAACGACTGCCGGCAGCTGATGATGGTCTCCCACGATCACTGCCCGTCTCGACTGCGCCAGCGGAACGAGAAGTTCCGTAGTTGTTGCCTTCCCCGCCTCGTCGATAATGCACAGATCGAACGATGCGCGTGAAGCCGCCTCCTCGCGACAAAAGCCCACGCATGTCCCTGCGACGATCGACGAGGATGAGATAATCGCGGACTTGAAATCGTCCGATTGTCCGAAGTGCAATCGCCAGTTTTCAGCGAGCTTCATCAAGTCCCCTAGCGCTCTTTGCTCGTCGTCTTCAATCAACATTTCTGCCCACTGACGCAGATTCGATTCCGTGGCTTCGGCAAGCTCACGGCCTGTCTTGCCTAGTGATCCGAGCTTCTCGAGTGCCGACGCTAGCTCCGCTTCAATGACTTGCGCTTGGGATTGAAGTCGATCCATATCTTGTTCAACCACCGATGAACGCAGTTGCTGATCGGATCTCTCGCTCGTGCTTTGCGCATTCCCTTCACGTTCCGACAATTCTTTAGAGAGCTGTCCAAGTTCCGTCTCGAGGCTACTAATCTGTTGTCGTTGCGATTTCAGAACGTCGTGCAAGCCAATCACATCCAACGCCCGCAGTCCGAGCTCTACCATGCTTTGGTCGACGCCCAGTGCTTTCGCTCGCTCCTCCAGAAATTGCCGCGACGCTGTCTCGACCTGCTGACGAAGTGCCTTTCCTCTTTGATCGACAGTGCATCGTGCTACTCGTGGATCGATTTCGGTTGAGCCACTTCCTATCCTCACGCACGAGACATCAGGATCTACCTTCAAGAGTCTCTCGAGGGCATTGTCCAGCGCTACATGTGTTTGCGAGACCATCAGAATCTTGGTATTCGCGTCCGTCTTAAGCGCCTGTCGTATTAGCTCAACAATCAACTTTGTCTTGCCTGTGCCCGGCGGTCCATGGGTAACCAAGAGATTCTATGCCCGCCAGACAGCGCGAGACGATCTCCTTCTTTGGTACGTCGAGGCTCTCATCAAAGAACGAATCGATACTTGCGAAGGCGGGCTCTTCGGGTCCCTTGTCTTCTCCGGTGAGTAGCCGCCCAAGGTGCGGATTTGGTAGCGTGCCCGACTTGAATCGCTCCACGGCGCGCGCTTGCCGATCCAATGCAACCTTGGTCTGTTGCCAATCAATCTCAAGCTCGCCTTTTGACGGGATGGATTCTAAGTCGATGCGTGGTCTGGTGGAGACCAATACACAATAATTTCCTCTCACGGACTCGATTTCCCCACGGAACACCCATCGCCGTTCGATGGAAATCGTCCTGAGTTCTTCCTCTTCCGCGTCCTCAGGATTTTCGACCGTGGCAATCAGTCGGTTTCCATCGCGCTCGAGATTTGTATATCGAAGAGCCGGAACTTCATGTCTTGCCAGATGACGTAGCGCCTCGAGTAGTCGAGTCCACTCATTTATGGCTCGGCCTCCGTCGCGACGCTTGGATTTCGAAATCGATGTCTGAAATTCCTCGAGGCCTTCGTACAAGGACTTCAGTGCCTTCGCTGCCGTAGCCCGTTGTTCCGAACGCTGAGGCAGCGTTGCTGTAAAGCGTACTTGCGGAATCCACTTCTCAGTTTGATATAGGCTGTCAAGGCGGAAGCGCTTCTGAACAACGTGAACGATTACTAGGTGATCGGACTGTGTAGCATCGATGTCGGCGATTAGTCGATACGACTGAGTCTCCAGCTCAATTCTAGTTCCGGAAGTGCGGGACTCATTTTCATTCGGCGAGATCGCAACGGTATCGTTCAGTTCCTCGACGACCAAATCTGTAGCTGTGATATTTGCGTCATCAACGTCGTCGGGAAGCCGCACGCGGTCGACGAGCGCTGGCGTAAGCCGTATGGGAATGACAAGGTCAATGCGGTCGATAATTCCATTCTCAGAAGAGTGGTTTTCGAGCGCTTCGTGGAACTCGATGGTGTTGCTATATCGCTTTCGCGGCTCACGACTTAGGGCACGCGCGAATACTGATCGAGTGTGGTCCGGGAGCGGTATCGCGGCGAAAGCAGAGTAGAGGGATTCGTGGTCGCGAAGCGCGCTGCCGGTCAGGCCGCGCACAGCGATCGCGCAAAAAGAGAACGGGTCGCGCGTGTAGGTGTAGGTGCCAGAATCCTCCTCGGGGGGGCAATATGGCGTCGTATGCCATCCAGCGACGGTACGTCCGATTGAATTTGTCGAGATTCTCGCCTGTCCGAAATCAATGATCTTGCACGCCCCTGTAGGCAAGACCATTACGTTGCCAGGTGACAGATCTCTATGCGTTACATTTCGATCCGCCGCATGAACCAGCGCGCCTAAGATCGGCTTGCCGAATGCTTCATAGAACTGCTCCCAGGTCAGCACGCCAACTTTCTCGAAGTGCTCTTCGAGTGTCATTCCGTCGATCCATTCCAGTACCACAAACCGCTGTTCAGAATTCGGATCGCGCCCAGCGTCAAGAAATCTCACAATGGCTTCGTGACTTAGATTCGAGAGCGCCGTGACCTCGCGATGCCAGATCTCACTAACGACGCCCGGATCACGACCTTCGATCGTGAAAGTCTTCAGCGCCACAACAGCGCTCAGTTCATCGTCATAAGCCTTATATATATCCGCTGTGCCGCCCGTCTTGACTTTGTCGAGGATCGTAAATCGATCCGCATATCTCTCTCCCTTAGCGATCGCCATGACCGGTCTGTCTCCCTCGCTGCGTGTCAGCCGCTATTCCGCATGCTTGCCGTTGCGTGCCGCGATGTGACATTTTTGACACTTGTACGACGGCAATCGACCTGCTGATTGCGACGGCTACCAAATTTTGAGCCTCTGCGGACGAAATATCTTCGAACTCTGGAGAACACACCAATTCCACGCGTTCCTTGCGGCGGATTGTTAGGACACTTGATCGTGGCGTGTGCCGCTACTGGGCGGCGCAGTCTGCGCCAGCGAGCGTAGCGCTTCCAGGTAATCCGCCCATGCCTGCATCATCTTGCGGCGATCCACTAGACGCTGCGCTCGGTTGTACGCACCTCGAACGTCATTGCGTTCGGCATGTGCTAGCTGTAGCTCGATTAAGTCAGGATTCCAGCCTTGCTCATTTAGACAGG
Source organism: uncultured Gammaproteobacteria bacterium (assembly GCA_963837755.1). Taxonomy (GTDB): domain Bacteria; phylum Pseudomonadota; class Gammaproteobacteria; order Steroidobacterales; family Steroidobacteraceae; genus JADGHX01. The sequence continues at coordinate 156,765 of CAWIOP010000002.1, forward strand.
TCGAGGCGATGGTACGGAAGCCGTGCCAGGTCATTTCTTCGCCCGCGTACCCCATGCGACGGAGCGCAGCGGTTATCGCGTTCTCCGACATGGGTCGGTCCGGTCCCCTTGGCGACGGAAAAACGTAGCGACCGTGACCTGTCACCGTATGTATCTCGCGAAGGATGGCAACAGACTGCTGGGTAAGTGGCACGATGTGCTGCTCTCGCAACTTCATGCGCGAAGCCGGGATGCGCCATTCACCGCTATCCAGATCAAACTCTGCCCACTCGGCCTTGCGGAGTTCGCCAGGTCGGACGAACACCAACGGCGCGAGCTTCAGTGCGGCCTGCGTGGGCGGGTGCCCGTGGTACCCGTCGATGGCTCGAAGCAGTTGACCAATCTTCACCGGCTCGACAATCGCGGCGTGATTCTTTGCAACAATCGGAGCCAGCGCGCCCCGCAAGTCCGCGCTCGGATCGCGCGTCGCACGGCCGGTCGCGATTGCATAGCGAAAGACCTGGCTACACCGCTGTTTCGTGCGATGTGCGGTCTCGTGTCGCCCACGGGCTTCCAATCGCCGCAGCATCGTCAGAAGCTCAGGTGCCGTGATCTCAGCGACCGGCCGCAAGCCGATGAATGGGTTCACAAGGTCTTTGAAGGTCCACTCGGCTTTCTCAAACGTGGCTGTAGCGAATTTCTTCCGCTGCAGTTCCAGCCACTCAAGAGCGATGGCTGCGAAGGTGTCGGCCTGCGCGGCTTTCACCGCTTTCCGCTGAAGACTCGGGTCAATGCCGTCAGCCAGAAGCCGCCGCGCCTCGTCTCGTTTCTCTCGCGCACGCTTCAGCGGAATTTCGGGATAGGAGCCAAACGACAACAGCTTCTCGACGCCGCTAACTCGATACCTGAAGCGCCACAACCGCCCTCCGGCCGGCTCGATCTTCATGTAAAGCCCAAGCGTGTCGAAGAGCTTGTAGGCCTTCTCCCTGGGTTTCGCTGCGCGGACCCGCGCCTCGCTGAGTGTTGGCATACGGAGTGGTGTACCCCTGAAACTGATCCCTCTACTACCCCTAGTATATACCCCACCCTGTACTACGATGCCCTCAGACGCCCTAGGACACCATCAGACAGAATTCGTGGGAAAAGACAGGGTTTTCGTAACGAAACCGGACGCCGTCGAACTAGTCGGAACTGGGAAATGGCGCCCCCGGCCGGAGTTGAACCGACGACCTACCGCTTAGGAGGCGGTCGCTCTATCCACTGAGCTACGGGGGCGGGGATGGTGCGCGAAACGGGGTGTCCCCGGCATGGCAACCGCGGCGGGCCCGCGGGCCGCTTCGGGCGCGAAGATACTGGTTTCGCGTTTTTTTCTCCAGCGCCCGGCCCTGTGCAGGGAACCACGTGCCAAGGGTCCGCTCCAAAGCCGGCACATGCGTCACCGTTGCCATTCTCATCGAAAAGAGCTGTTCGACGATGACGACGACATCGAAAGATGGCGGCCGATGTTCATCGCGCTCGCCTTGTATTCGAAGGCCATCCAGAAAGCCGGCCTCACGCAGACGCCACTGGTCGCTCCGGTTGCCTTCAAGACGGCGAAGAAGTACCGCGTGCCTTCGAAGGCTGCGGACATCAAGATCGACGTCGACGACCCGAAGCAGCTCATCAAGGACTTCACCGAAACCCCACGCGAGACCGAGCTTGCCTGTTTCATCGGCGCCATGGATCGCCTGGATGCGCAGATCGACGACATGAAGCGCCGAGCCAATGCGTGGGCCGTCGGCGACGTCGAGGCATTCCAGAAGATTCCCTTTCCGGCGCAGCACGCGGCCTGCATCAAGGCCGTGATGAGCGCCCCGGGGCTGCAGGATGAGTTCGGCACCCTGGCCGAACGCATGACAGCAGTGTGGCTGGCGAACGTGGAGTCCGCGCTCGCCGCGAACGACGTAAGCGTCGTGCTCATGGCGTTGGACGACATCGTGAACGAGGAGGGCTCGCTGGCCCAGCTTCGGGCCCGGGGCTACACGGTCGAGAGTCCCTGACCGGCCGGCCTGCCGCCCGCCATCTCCCGGACCCAAAATGGAATCGCCGGCCGACCTCCTGCGGCCCAGTGCCCCGTTTCATCTATGATCGGCCGCAGCCGGGCACAAGACCCGGCCCCGGAGGCACCGTAAATGACTCAGCGACGCGGCATCTTCACCTACGAGAACGCACTGCTCCTGATCCTGGGCATGTCGTTCGGCGTTGCATTCTTCGACCGGCAAGCGGCCAGCGTTCTTGTCCCCTACATCACGCAGGATCTGCATCTTTCCAACACGCAGGTCGCCTTCATAGGCTCAGGCCTTTCCCTCACCTGGGCGCTGGGCGCCTACCTGATCGCGCGATGGTCCGATGCCGCGGGTGTGCGAAAGCCCTTCCTGCTGGCATTCCTCATCATTTTTTCCGTGTGCTCGATCATCTCGGGCCTCGCCACGTCATACCCGGTGCTGCTCCTCTCGCGCATGCTCATGGGCGCGGTCGAGGGGCCGTTCCTGCCGGTGTGTCTGGCGATCATGGCCGTCGAATCGTCGAAGCACCGTCGCGGCGTGAACGCCGGCATCATGCAGAACTTCTTTGCCGCGCTTCTGGGGCAGAGCGTCGCGCCGATCGTGCTGACGGTGATCGCGGGTGAGTACGGCTGGCGCTCGGCCTTCTTCGTCGCCGGCATTCCTGGCCTCGTGTGTGCCGTGGCGGTGTACTTCTGGGTGCGGGAGCCATCGAAGGACTCGCAGGCCGCGCTTCACGCGCAAAGCCCGGCTGGCGGCGGCGAAGGTGCCAGCATGGGCATCATCGGCATGCTGAAGAACCGCAACGTCCTCTTCTGCTGCCTCATCTCGATGTTCATGGTCGCGTGGATGATCGTCGGCTGGTCGTTCCTGCCGAAGTACTTCACGGAGGTGCGCGGCATGTCCGGCGAAGCCATGGGCCAGCTCCTGGCCGTGCTCGGCTTCGCCTCGGCCGCCGCGGGCTTCGGCGCTCCGTGGCTTTCGGATCGCATCGGCCGCAAGCCGGTGATGATCAGCTTCTGCGTTCTCGCGGCGCTTACGCCGCTGGCCGCCATGTACTTCCAGGGCTCCACGGCCATGCTCGGTGTCCTGCTGTTCGTGGGCTGGCTCGCCACCGGCACATTCCCGTTGTTCATGGGCGTCATCCCTGGCGAATCGATCCCCGCGAAATATGCGGCCACGGCCATGGGTCTGGTGGTGTGCGTCGGCGAAGTGGTGGGCGGGTTCGGCATCAACGCCGTTGCCGGCAAGCTTGCGGACCTGACGAACAGCCTTTCGACCGCCGTCATGGTCCAGGTGGTCTGCGGCGCGATCGGCTGCCTGCTTTGCTTCTTCCTGGTCGAAACGGCGCCCGCCAAAGTGCGGGCCGGGGCGGCACAAACCGTGGCGGCGTAGGCCGCCTCGCACGAGGGGATTCAAGCCATGAAGCTCGGTACGGTGTATTCGCTTTTGTCGGCCGCAGTGCTGACACTTGCTGGCTCGCAAGCGCTGGCTGCTGGTTCAATGAAGGCCGCGGTGATGGCCGATGGCAACGTCACCATCGAATCCGTGCCCATACCGGAGCCGGGCCCTGGGCAGGTGCGCATCAAGGTGCGTGCGGCGGCCGTGAACCCGGTGGACTGGAAGCTGGCCGCGCGCGCCACCGCGGCCAGCCGCCAGATTGCCGGGCTCGATGTCGCGGGCATCATCGATGCGGTGGGCGACGCGAGTGGGCCATGGAAGGTGGGCGATGCCGTCATCGCGCTGGCGGCGGGCGGCTCCTATGCGGAGTACGCGCTCGCATCCACCAGCGCCGTGGCCGCGAAGCCGACGAAGATGTTGTTCGAGGAAGCCTCCGGCATTCCCGTGGTCGGCGAGACGGCGTGGCGGGCTCTCATCACCGTGGGTGATGTGCAGAAAGGCCAGCGGGTGCTCATCCACGGCGCTGCTGGCGGCGTGGGCTCATCGGCCGTGCAGATCGCGAAGGCGAAGGGCGCATACGTCATCGGCACGGCCTCCGCGCGCAATCACGAGTTCCTGAAGTCGCTGGGCGCGGACGAGACCATCGACTACAACACCACGCGCTTCGAAGACAAAGTGAAGAACGTGGATCTCGTGCTCAACACGGCAGATGCAGACACCAACACGCGCTCCGTGGGCGTGGTGAAGAGGGGCGGCATGCTCGTTTCGGTGGTCGGCGAGCCTCCGGCAGACGCCTGCGCGGCGGCGGGCATCCGTTGCGGCGGCATCGGGCGGGTGAACGGGCAAATGCTGCCCGCCGTCGTCGAGCTCGCGAATGCGGGCAAGTTCCGCGTGAGCGTAGAGCGCCGCATGCCTCTCGCCGAAGCCGGCAAGGCATTGGAGCTGAACCGCGCGGGGCACACGCGCGGCAAGATCGTTCTGCTCGTTTCTTCCGAGGAAACGTGAACCGCTACGGGCGGGCCGCGCTCCGCCGAACGTGGAGCATGCGCGGATTCCGACATGCCCGAAAAGCAATCCCTTGGTTCGCGGTCCCGGTTACCCCTGCAGGGGAATTCTGTTGATCACCGCCGACATCGTTTCCTCCCCGAGCGAGAGGTAAACGTGTTGCTCTGACACGGTGAGCGTAAATGCCATCCGACGCGTAAGGCGTTCGGCAAGCACTGCGAGCCATTCGCGATCTACCGCGTACAACTCGAGGGCTTCCATGCGGTGGATCCTCTCGCCGGCCAGGCGCGCGGCCAGCTGGTCTGCATCCTTGTGGGTGTAGACCACCACGCGCGGCGCGGCCTTGCTGGCACGGTGCAGGCGGGCCGCGTCCGGCGCGCCCACGTCTATCCACACCTGCAGGGCGCCGGTCAGATCACGAATGGCGATGGCGGGTGCGTCTGGCTCTGACAGCCCGTTCGAGAACGCAATGCCCTCGGCATGTTCGAGGCAGTAGGCGAGCACGCGTGTGAGCAGGTGGTCCGCTGTTTCCGACGGGTGCCGCGCTACGCGCAGTTCCAGCGATTCGTAAACGCCGCGGTTGGAGTTCGCAAGCTCGATATCGAACACGTGGATGGTGGCGCCAAGCGCCATGGGCGACCTCGATGGGTGACCGGGATGACGGCCCGCACCGAACAGCTCAACGCCGGCGGTGATGCGGGAAGGTGTCAGGGAGGGTTATCTTTGAAGTGCCGCTTGATCAGCGCGGCTACAGCGACCAGCGCTATCACAAAGACGACTATCGCAAACTCCCGGCCCGCACGCTCGAACAGGTGCAGGCGGGAGCCGAAGTGAATGAGGGAGATGCCAAAGACGAGGGTGGCTGTGCCCCAGGCGAGGTTCTTGCGGAAACTCAGGCTCATTCGGTTGACTCCGATCGGGCGTCGGCCACGCCAGGCACCGCACAGTAGCGCACTTTGAGTCCGCTTGTGCCAGGCGCGGCGAATTGTCCATACAAAGACACCAATCTGGACCTCGGAAAAGAGCGCCGTCTACACTTCGCGCCAGGGTAACCTTCGCAAGCAACCGGCAGGGCGGCGATGGACAAGAATGTTCCGACGAGCATCGATGAGTACGTGGAGCGTTTCCCGAGCGAAGTGCAGGCGCTCCTGAAGAAGATGCGCCAGACGATCAAGAAAGCCGCGCCGAAAGCCGAGGAAAAGATCGGCTATGGCATCCCGACGTTTACCCTGGACGGAAACCTGGTCCACTACGCCGCATACAAAGGGCATATCGGGTTCTACCCGGGCGCTGCGGGCATCGCGGCGTTCAAGAAGGAGCTGTCGGCGTACAAGGGCGCGAAAGGCTCAGTGCAGTTTCCGCTCGACGAGCCGCTGCCGCTTGCCCTGGTGAGCCGCATCGTGCAGTTTCGCGTGAAGCAGAATTTGAGCGCGAAGAAGTAGCCAGCACTGCGGGCTGTTTTCGCTAAGATTTCGAAGTAGCAGCGGCCATGCGGGCGTGCCGTCGCCCGCGTTCCTTCCCAGGCTGCCGTCTCACGTCAAGTTCGACCTGCATGCGAATGACGCCATACCATTGGCAAATGAGGCGATCACTCACGCTCTGCCTGGCTCTTGTCGCCTGCGCGGCAGCGGCAGTCGCCGCCGCGCGCGAGCCGGCCACGCGCGAGCAGCCTTCGGCACGGCGGCCGGTGCTCGCCGTTCTGGATGTCGAGCTCTCCGGAGATCTCGGCGGCCCTGAGCTTGTGGGCGAGCACGAGGCACGGCTGAAGATGGCGAGCACGAGGCTGCGCGACGACCTCGCGCGAACCGGTCTCTACGAGCTGGCCGACAACGCTCCCGCTCAGGACGTCATCAACCGGCTGAAATCCCAGCAGCGCTATCTGCACGACTGCAACGGTTGCGACCTCGAGGTCGGGCGGCAGCTTGGCGCGGACCAAGTGCTCGTAGCATGGGTGTACCGGGTGAGCGGCCTCATCCTGACGCTCACCTATGAGATCCACGACGTCGCAACGGCTCAGACCACCACACGGAAGTCGTTCGACTTCAGGGGCGACAATGATGCCGCCTGGACACATGCGATCGACTACATGGTGCGCGATCTGAAAGAAGGAGCGACGCTCCCGCCTCGAGCATGACGCGAGCCCTCTAACGCACCCGCTTCACGCGCGTGCTGAGCCGTGTCTTCCCGATCAGGAAGTACGATCCCAACGTGCCTTTCGACACGGTGACTTCATCGCCAGGCTCCGCGATCGATCCGATGCGATGCTGGGTCTGTTGCCACACCTGGCCATTGTCGAGCTCGATGAGGGTGTCGCCGCCGGGTTGCTCGGACACCTTGGTCACTCGCGCAGTGATCCGGTCTGGAGTGCGGGGCGCATCGGGCTCACGGCCCGCCTGCTTGCGCAATAGCTCTTCGGTGGCGCCGAAGTCCGCATCGGCAGATTTGGGTGTGGCGGTCGCGTGGCGCGGTGGATTTTGTCTGTCGTAGCAGGCGAGCCGTTCCAGGTTATCAGCCACGTCCGCGCATCTGGCGATCGCTTCAGGAAGCTCCGCGGCAGAGGCCACCGGCAATTTCAAAATCGCAAACACCGCAAGCGCGACAAAACTACGATACGTGCGCCACATGGTCCGCTCCTCGAGGATGGCTCACTGAAGGTCGGGCGATTATCCGGTTAGTCCGTGCAAAGGTGTATCGAAGCTGGGCTGGAGCCGCGTGCCTCTACCGACGAAGCGGCACTCAACGCGGCGGGCGCGAGAGGTCTTTGGGCGCGCGAATAGATATAAGGAGAGCGCAGGTCGGACGCCGCCGCCCCATGCGGGCTCTCAACAGGCTCAGGACTGGGGCGATTTGCCACGAGAAACAGAGACTTAGCGGGGCGGGGAGGATGGGGGAACGATCTCGGACGGGAAGATTGGTGGGCGGAAGGCCTTGGGGCGACTGTCGGACGACATGCCCGTGGTCGCCACCGCCGCGCATGCGTTGCTTGGCACGCAGGAGACGAGATCACGACGCTCCTGCATGGGGTCCGTTGCATACGGCGCGCGTATGACGCGCTCGACGTGGCCGTCAGGGAGGTGCGGCCGTGAGCGCGATAACGCACGCGGAACTTCTTGCATTCTGCGGCAGATGGCACGCGCAGGCGGAGACGTATAGGGCTGATGCGGAGAGGGCACTTGTACGTCGCGACGCTGTGTGGCTGGCCGCGATGGCACGCTTGATTGGGCCGCACGCGATTTCGCCAGCGTGATCGACAACAGAACACAGACTGAGACGAGTGGAGACGGCTGAGGATTTTGTCCTCACGGCGAGTAACGGCCAAGTGATCGTTACGCGTCTACTTTGCGATACCCGCGCGTCCTCGACGTGTTCTGGAGCCCTTGCGTGACCGACGAATCGACACTTTCCCCGCGCGGCCAGATCACGGTGCCGAAGGACGTCTGCGCGCGCTTGAGGGCGAAGCCGGGCGACCCAATGGACGGTTGGCTGTGTTGATCGAGTTTACCGTGGCCAACTTCCGTTCCGTGCTCTCGCCGCAGAAGCTCTCCCTGGTCGCAGGAGCGGGAACCGAGCTGGAAAGCCGTAACCTGATTCCCGGAGAGCAGGACGGATTGCGGCTGATGCGATCCGCAGTCATCTACGGCGCGAACGCGGCCGGCAAAACTAACGTGCTTCGCGCTCTCGCGACGCTTCGCCAGCTTGTCGAAGACACCGCTACCAAAGTGCAGGAAGGTCAGCGCCTGAACGTCGCGCCGTTCTTGCTCAGCAAGACATCCGCCGCGCAGCCTTCGGAGTTCGAGATCATCTTCGTTGCCGACGATGGCATTCGGTATCACTACTTCTGCGCTGTAGGACCTGAACGCGTCCACAAAGAATGGATGGTCGCGTACCCGCATGGGCGCGCACAGCGCTGGTTCGAGCGCGAGTACGACGCGGGAAAAGGGAAGTACACGTGGTGGTTCGGCCCGAATTTCAAAGCCGAGCGAGCGGAGCGGAAGGTCTGGCAGGATTTCACTCGCGCCAATGCGTTGTTCTTTTCTACGGCCATTCAGCTCAACAATGACCAACTGAAGCCGGCGTTCGCCTGGATTACTCAGAGAGTCATCGTTCTGACCGCAGGAGTTGGCTGGAATCCGTTCCTCACCTGGGACCTGCTGCGCGAAGATGCAGGCCGTGCGAAGGTCATGCAATACATGCGCGCCGCCGATATCGGCATCGATCGCCTGGAGCTCATCGAAGAAGACATCGCGCCGACTTCGATTGCCGAACTGCCGCCGGGCACCGTTCGAATCAACTTCGAAGTGGGTGTTCCTCCAGGTGCGCCGCCTCCCAAAGGTAAACGCTTTCAGGTGCGGGCCTGGCACAAGCAGGCTGACTCGAACGAGGAAGTCGCACTCGATATTCAAGACGAATCCGAGGGCACGCGAAAGTTGTTCGAGTTTGCCGGCGGGTGGATCCGCGCGCTCGAGTCCGGGGCTACACTTTTCGTCGATGAGCTGGATCGCAGCCTGCACCCGTACATGACTCGATTCCTTGTCGGGCTCTTTCAAGGCCCGACGAATGCGAAGAATGCACAGCTCATCTTTACGACGCACGACACGACACTCTTGGACTCGGAGCTGCTACGGCGCGATCAAGTGTGGTTCGTGGAGAAGGAGAGCAACGGATCCTCGAAGCTCTACTCGCTTCTTGAGTACCGACCGCGGAAGGACGAAGCGTTTGAACGGGGCTACCTGAAGGGTCGCTACGGCGCGGTACCGCTCATCGGAAGTCTTGTGACCTGATGAAGCGTCTGCCCACCGCGCTGGAGAATGGCATGTGGCTCGCGGGTCTAGCGAAAGGAACCAATCACAATCCGTACACAGCGGTTCATACAGTAGTGCAGTATTTAGCGGGCGTGGCAAAGCCGACAGACAACTCTTGAAGGCCGAGTCAGGCCGCGCTCATCGAAGGCGCATGAGGACTGCGACAATTGAAATCACAGAGACAAGGAAGAGGATCCAGCATGGGCATCAGGCAAAAACACGGAGACCTGCTCACGCAGACCCATCGAAGCCTCGCGTTCTGGGTGCAGATCGAAAAGCGCGATTTCACCGAGAACTTGCTGCGCTGGATGGAACACCGTGGAGTCGATCAAGCCCGACTCGCCGAGATTCTTGATGTCTCACCGCGATTCATCACCGAGGTGCTGCGCACGAATGCGATGCAGTAACGGCTTCTACGTTTCGCGAAGCGGGACTTCATAACTAGCGAGGGATAGCGATTGCGGCACAAGGGTAGAGTCACAGACTGGAGAGACGATCAGGGCTTCGGATTCGTCACGCCGAGCCTCGGTGGCGACCGAGTCTTCCTTCATATCAGTGCGTTTTCCAAGCGCACGCGCCGGCCGGTTCAGAACGACCTGGTGACTTACGAGCTCATGTTTGACGACCGATGTCGTCCTCGCGCGAGCAATGTCCGGTTCTCGAACGATGTGGGTGCAGACTCAGGTCGGCCCGGACCGTCGGCTGTTCGGCTCGCAGCTGCCAGCGGGTTCATCATTTTGGTGGGGGCGGCCGTTTTCGCTGGCAGAATGCCGCCCGCCGCCCTTGCGCTGTGTCTCGGAGCCAGTGCCATTGCCTTCGTGGCGTATGCGCTCGACAAGTCCGCCGCGCGCAACGATCGCTGGAGGACTCCAGAGAAAACGCTGCACTTGCTCGGGCTTATCGGAGGCTGGCCGGGCGCGTTATTCGCGCAGAGGATCCTGCGACACAAGTCCAGCAAGGTCGAATTCCAGCGCGTGTACTGGGTCACCGTGGCTATGAACTGTGCGGCATTCGGATGGCTGCTGACCGAGAACGGCTCTGCGTTCCTCGCGGGCCTATGAACACACCGCCAAGAGTGGTCGCCGGACAATGAAGCAATCTGCCTTAATCGAGTTCGCGTCTTCAAACTTCCCCGTCATCCCTGTTGTCCTGCCTGGTTGTCGCGCCCGCGGCACATGCCGCCGGGTTCCGTGACAAATCTCCGCACCAGGTTCGGTTCGTCACGGTCGAAGAGGGCGTGCAAATCGAAGTGCTGGATTGGGGCGGCACGGGGAGACCGCTGGTGCTGCTCGCTGGGCTTGGCAACACGGCGCATGTCTTCGACGACTTGGCGCTGAAACTCAGGCCGGGCTATCGGGTGTATGGCATCACGCGGCGGGGGTTCGGAGCGTCCAGCGTGCCCGAGAGCGGATATACGACGGATCGTCTCGCGGAGGACGTTCGCCGTGCTGGATCAGCTTCGTATCAAGCGGCCGATTCTCGCGGGCCACTCGATTGCGGGGCTGGAGTTCAGTGCGCTCGGCGAGCGCTCGCCCGAGCGCGGAACCTGCACTAGCCGCAACGGCTGCCCCTTCGCAAGGCGTGTGAGCGCTTCGATGCCCAGACAGAACTCGCGCATGGCAAGGCTGCGCTTCCCGGACAGTCCACGCTGATGTCTGCGGCAGGTCGTACTCCGGCCCATGGATAATTCGCCGGTATTCCCGGCCACGGCACTTCAACGCCGGTTGGATCAACCCCCTGGAGTTGCGCGCAACAAAGTCCAGCGGCTTGACGACCATGCTTTCTCCACCAGTACGTGTCAGGTCGGCCCACCAATTCGTGGCGGCTTGAACGGCAGTCTGCGACTCGAGGTCGACCAACCGGAACGGCGTCGCAATCAATAGCTCCGAGTCAACGGCAGCAAGACGCGCAAGCGTTTCCATAGGCCACTCGTGACTCTTATCAGTGTGGACCACGCCTTCCGATGCCAGCAGATGAAACGGAGCGAGCTTCAGGCCCTTGAGTCCCTCTGTTGGCCAGCAATAGCGCCGGTATGCGTGGACATACTTCGCCACCATTGAGCGACTTGTATTGCCGGGTACAGCCCGAGACAGGTAGATGGTGGGCGGAAGGCATTGATACATATCGGAAAAGCGCTTGTTTCGTAGGCTTTTTCGATCGCTCCGAAAATATTCTCTACCTCGACTCTGACCACCTTTTCGTTGAGCTGCTCAAAGAGCGCCGCCTGGGGCTGTGATCGCAGCCCCGAACGGCTACCACGACCGCCTACCTAAGGAAGGCAGCCATGGGTTCAACGAAGCGAATCGATTCTAACCGCAAGACACTGCGACGACAGTCAACGAGGCGAGACGCGCATGCACGGCCGAAGACGCCAGCGAACAACGTTCCGCCGATCAAGCCTGGTATCGACGAGATCATGGGGCGGCTATCCGACGCCATTTCGGTCGTCGCTACCGCCGCAAACGCGTTGCTAGGCGCGCAGGAACGCGAGGGGAGTACCGCAGGTGCAGAAGTAGGAGACGAGATCACTACGCTTCTGCACGGTGTTCGATGTATTCGCCGTGCGTATGACGCGCTCGACGTGGCGGTCCGAGAGGTGCGGCTGTGAGCGCCGGCGACAGCGGTCCGTCCGAGGTGACGACGCCTGAACCGGAGGGTGAGGGTGACCCCTCGCTTGCGAAGCGTGTGGACCAGGAGTGCGAGCGAGTCACGCGAGCGATGGCAGTTGTTGACTGCTGCCTGTTTGCGAGCGAATCGCTTCGCGTCTCAACGGACGGGCGGCCCGATACAAACTCCGCACTCGAAGCGGCGTACGACCTGTTATACGACGCCACCGGAAGTCTCGAGCTTATCGTCGATGAGCTGTCCCGATGTCCGCATGCGGGAAGACAAGGGCTAATAAGCGAAGAGGTCTGAGTACAGGATCAGTGTCTCGCGACGAGTAACGGCCGTGTGGCCGTTACTCGTCTTCTTCGATAGCGCTGTCGCCGCGAGGGGCAGATTGCCGTTATACCGAAACTGGGATACTATACATGCGATCGACATTGGCCCCCGGCGAACGCCCGCTTTTCCGGGTGGGCTCATCGAAGAAAGGTTTGCTAGCCATGCCAGAGCCCGTCATTCGGCACATTGGCATGGCGTTAGATGTGGCACAGCTTGGTGGCACCGACCCGTCCACGCGCTGTGTATACGGTGAAGTTCCGGAAGGCGCTCTATGTGCTGCATTGTTTCCAGAAGAAGTCACCGCGTGGAATCAAGACTGCGAAAGTCGATATTGAGTTGGTGAGACAGCGGCTTCGCGCTGCCCAAGACGATTACGAGGCTCGATATGGCAAAGAAGGCAGCTAAACGCATTCGCATCGAAGCGAGCTCTGGGAATGTCTTCGCGGACCTTGGGTTGCCTGATGCAACCGAACTCGACACGAAGGCACGACTCGCTGTCGAGATCAACCGACTCATTGTCGAGCAGCGGCTCACGCAGGCGACTGCGGCGGCTCGCCTGGAAGTCAGTCAGCCGAAAATATCGGCGCTGAAGAACTACCGCCTTGACGGTTTCTCTGTCGAGCGGCTGATGAGCTATCTGATTGCGCTGGGACAGGATGTGGAAATTCGAATCACGCCGCGGCGCGCGTCGCGGTCGCCTGGAAAGATCGTCGTTCAGGCCGCGTAAGGGCGAGGGACGGCTACCTGAGCATGGGCGAAGCGGTCGGGGGAGATCGGTCATGAAGCGAAGTCGCATACTCAGTGAGGCTCACGAGAGCGCGACTGATATGTATCGATCAGGGACCATCGATAAGAAGACGATGCGCGAGTTTGACGCGCTTGCACCGCGGCGGATGCGCTACTTGTCAGCAGCTGGGTCTGGAAAACGCACAGACGAGAAGTCGAAGAGTAAACGTCGCAAATGGCGTGACCCGGACGACGCGCCGCAAATCACTCAGGAGTGGGTAGATCGCGCGGATCTTTACCAGGGGAAGAAACTTGTTCGCCGCGGCACGTCGCCCAAACATCCTGATGGTTCCGCTTGCCCGGAAGGGACGCAGTCCGTTCCTCGAGCGTTTATCGCCTGCTGTCCCGAGTTCAGAGCCCACACGCTCAGCTGCTATCACGATGTTCGCTACGAGTGGTGGCCCAAGCAACGGTGCTGGTTCACCGTCATCGCGCCAAGCGCCGGCGGTGGCGGAGTCGAAATATCCTTCTGCCCTCATTGCGGATCGCGGCTCTCGAAGCGAAAGAGCCTCGTGCCGTCGGGCTCCCATCGCACGCGGCCTCATCTGGCGAAGGTGTTGGGGGCTATGCCGAATGTCGGGACGGACGCGGACTTTGTGCGCAACCGCCCCGCCCGAGGCAGTCGGCGGTAGTTCAAGCAGTGCGACGACGACTCATTTTGCAAGCCATCCGAAGAACTGCGAGCGATCTGTGCGTGAGTGGCTGGTCGCGATCACTGTCGAACGGCGTGCCAGCGGCCCTGACTGAATTGGATGAGACAAGGAGAATGCTGGATGAGTGGCCGTAGGCCCCGTCTTCAGGTTACGCAGCTGGTCGAGAGGGACGATCCGACATCAGACCGCGACATCAAAGCCGCGTGGGCACGCGAGATCGATCGCCGAAAGGCAGGGCGAGGTCTTGTCGTTGCTGAAGCTGATCCTGAGAACCAGCGCGTAATGCGCGCCGCGACGAAGGCACACGAGTAAGCCCGCAGTGTTCGGCGGCGGAAGCCGGCGGTGCCGGAGGTTCCCGTCCTGCAGCCTTTCCTCAGGATTGAGGATCCCGCCGTATACGGCCGCGTCACTGGCAAGCGAAAATAAGCGACTATGGCACCTCGCGAGTATCGACGGGCGTTCCGCGCTGTCAGGTCAGGGAAATCCAAATGCAGGCGCGCGTACTGGGCCGAAGGGACGACTCGAGATGGCACCGCGTAGCCAACGGAAAGGTCAGGGGGAATGACTGGATGAAGTATCTGCCGCTCGTCTGGGCGGGGCTCTGGCGCACGCCGCTCCGCACAGCTCTCACTTTTCTGTCGATCGCGACCACTTTCCTTCTGTTCGGAACGCTCTACGGCGTCAACGCCGGGCTCAACCAGGCCATCGAGCGCATCAGTCCCAATCGACTCCACGTCACGCCCATCAACCTCGATCGCGGCCTCCCGGTCTCCTATGGGCAGGAGATAGACCAGATACCCGGCGTGGCTTCCACGATGGTCTCGACGCTAATGAGCGCCTCCTACCGCGACCCGCGCAACTATCTCTACATCGCAGCCGTCAGTGGCCGTGTCCACCTCGATGTGTTTGGTGATATTCCCGATGGGGACCGCCTCGTCGCGAAGCTGCAGGCGACTCGTACCGGAGCGATCGTAGGGCGCGCCACAGCGGAGAAGAACGGATTCAAAGTCGGTGACCGCGTCTCGCTGTACACGGGCCCGGGTCTGAATCTGGACGGCACCGACTTCATGGTGTTCGATATCGTCGGTATTTACGACGTGCCCACGGCGCCCGAGCTGGCGCGATGGTTCCTCCTGAACTTCGACTACCTGACAGAGTTACGCGATCTGCGTTCAACGACCAACCTGTACGTTGAGACCGCCGATCCATCGCGAAATGCAGAAGTCGCCCTGGCGATCGATCGCCACTTCGACAGCGGGGAGGCAGCCACGTACACGGCGCCCGAACGCGAGTACCAGGGCCGATCGTTCAGCCGCGCCGTCGACATGAAACTGGTGGTCACCGTCATCATCTCGGCATCGATGTTCGCGCTGCTGATGCTCTCCACGAGCACCCTGATGCATTCGGTACGCCAGAGAGTGCCGGAATTGGCAGTCATGAAATCACTGGGATTCACAAGACGCCAAAGTCATCCTCTTCGTCACGGCCGAGGCCATCCTGCTATTCGCCTCGGCTGCAATATTGGGAACCATCGCCGCCACGCTGCTGTATCCGTTGCTGGGCAAAGCGATCGATGCCCCAGTAACGTCGATGCCTCTGCAGGTGCCGTTCGTTGCGGTGCTGATCGCGGTGCTGGCAGCCATTGTGAGCTCTCTGTTTCCGGCACTGCGAATCCGGCGAGTCGAGGTGGCCACTGCGTTGGCCAGGGTCTACTAGAACAACCATCGGTCCGGTCCAGAACATGAAATTCCTCGTGCAGATCTGTGCCCTCACCGCGCTTGGCTTGCGAAGCATTCCGCAGCGGCTCAGTGGCTCCTCCATCGTCGTCATCGGCATCGCCGCTGTCGTTGCCGTAACGCTGTCGCTGCTGACGCTGGTCGAGAGCCTCAGCACCACCATCGCCAACGGCGGCCGGCCGGACCGGGTCATCGTGCTTTCGAAAGGCTCCGCGCTCGAAATGGACAGCGTGATACGCCGGCCCGCCCTAGTATCGATTACGACGGCACCAGGCATTCGCAAGGATGCCAAGGGCGAGCCCATTGCCTCTGTCGAGTTCCGTTCCCGCGTGCGCCTGCTTGAACGCACCAGCAACCAACGCAGCGTGGTTTCCGTACGCGGTGTATCGCCCAATGCAGTCGCCCTGCGACCCGAGATCCAGTGGCTGGCGGGCAGGCCGATGCAGCCGGGACTGCATGAGCTGGTGGCAGGTCGTGCATTGCACAGTCGATTCCGTGGATTGGAAATCGGCGATGTCGTCAACATTCGTGACACCCCCTGGAAGGTCGTCGGCATCTTCTCGGCCGGCGGGGGCCCGCGCGAGTCGGAGATTCTGGCCGACACGGAAACGCTGGCCGCTGCTGTTCGCAAGAAAGCGTTCCAATCCGTCGTGGTCAGGCTGGATTCGCCCGATTCGCTCGCAACCTTCAGCGAACGGCTGACGAACGATGCCTCGCTGGATGTCGAAGTCACGCCGGAGCCTGCCTACATCGAACGCGAATCCGCATCCGTGACGCGTATTCTGAGGCGGGTTGCCGACCTGGTTGGGGCGGTGATGGCCGCGGCCGCAGTGTTCGGTGCCGCGACGATGATGTACGCCGCAGTGAGCGACCGCACGCGAGAGATCGCTACTCTGCGCGCGCTCGGGTTCAGCCCTGGTGCGGTCGTCATCTCGGTGCTGCTGGAGGTGATGGCGCTCGCGATCATCGGCGCTGCGATCGGAGGTACGCTCGTGGCGCTGATCCTGAACGGCGAGGCGTTCCACAGCAGCTATGTGAACGTAGAGTTGCACCTTAGCGGCACGCTCTTCCTGACCGGAATCGGGGCGGCTTGCCTCATCGGCCTCCTGAGTGGACTGGCGCCGGCACTGCACATCGCCAGAGTTCCCGTTTCAACAGCGCTGCGCGCGCTCTGACGCTGGCGGCGCGGCGCCGAGGTATTGGTAGCGAGGCGGGAACGCCGCGCCCGGCATGATTCTGATGAGCAGTTGTCGAAGTCAGAGCCGACGCCCTTGATGAGGTCCACCGAATTCTTCGAGTGGTCGGTGTCGCCCGAGATTGCGATCGAGCGTGCCGTGGTGTCGAAGCGCACGGCCTATCAGTCGATGCGGAATTTTCGCGCACGGACATTCACGATAATGCGTGTTCTCGATGGTTTCGAAGCGTGGGCGGGACGCAGTAGATGACCCTGCGGATGGCCTTACCCTTCTGACTGCGAAGACGCCGGCTCGGCGAGTGGAACGATGCTCTGAGAAATTTCGGTGGACACGGTGCGGTCAACGCGCCGGCGGGTTTCTCTGCCACTGAAAGCAGGCAAGACGGTGCGGGCCAAGTCATCGACCGAAACCGAGGTCTGTTCCTCGCGGCTTACCAGCAACAGTCGCTGTCTGGGTTCATGCGCCGTTTGACCCTGCGCATCGGTTCCCGCAGATTTCCCGCACGGAGGCGGCGGCGTTTTCGGGCACCCGAAAGGGGGGGCACAAACAATTGTTCTGTAAGAAGAAATTGGTGGAGCGGAAGGGGATCGAACCCTCGACCTTCGCATTGCGAACGCGACGCTCTCCCAACTGAGCTACCGCCCCACACGTATTCGGGAACCGGCGGGATTCAACCAGCCACCCCCAAAAGGCGCGCGATTCTAGCATCGCTTTTCCCCCCGTCCAATGCATTCGCACGGGAAGCGCCCGATCCGCAAATTGCGGAACGCGGTAGGTGGGCACGTTCTATGATCGTTCCTGTATCTAAAGGGAATCAGAATCATGCTCGCAGTCGATACGCGCGCTCCTGAATTCACGCTGCCCGATCAGGATGGGCGAGATACCTCTCTCACCTCGCTGCTCAACCCCGGGCCCCTCGTTCTCTTCTTCTACCCGGCGGATTTCACGCCCGGCTGCACGCGCGAAGTCTGCTTGTTTCGCGACCTGCACGCGCAGCTCGTAGAAAGCGGCCTCAACGCCGCCGGCATCAGCCCGCAGGGGCCGAAGAGCCACCGCGAATTCCGCGCCAGGCACAACCTGCCGTTCCCGCTCCTGTCGGACGAGGGCAAGTCCGTTATCAGCATGTATGACGTGAATGGCCCGCTCGGCATCGGCGTGCGCCGTGCCACCTATCTCATCGACCAGGCCCGCAACGTTCGCGCTGCCGTTCTCGCGGATTTCAGGATCGGCCGGCACGAAGACTTCGTGCGCAAGGCCATGGTGTTGAGCCGCGGGCACGTCTGACGGCGCAGCGGCGCAGGCGTGGCGGCGCGCCCGCGCGCGCTAGTACTTCAGTCTCAGCACGCTCGAGCGGCCGAAGCTTGGCACGGTGACGACGTAGACGTTGTCGTACTCGTCGTCGGGAATTTCCTCCACGCTCATACCGCTCAGCTTTCGCACGATCTGCGGCACGGTGTTGCTGTGGCCCACGATCAGCGCGCGGCCGCCGCGATGGTCCCGCAGCACTTGCCTGGCAACGGCGTCGACATCTGCCGCCGGCATCACCGTGGGCTTGAGCCCCAGGCGCGAAGCGAGCGCGGCGGCGGTTTGCTGGGCGCGCTTGGTATCCGACACGTAGATGGCGTCGAGCCTTCCTGCGCCCTTCACGTCGCCAAACATCTGCGCCAGCCGTTCGGCGCGGCGCTCACCGTCGGAGGAGAGCGGCGGGTCGGCGATGGTCACGAGCTCTTTCTCCGCATGGCGAACCAGCACTACGGTGGTGGTGGTGGCCGCGCGATACGCGACGAACGCCGCGGCAACGAGCAGAAAGAAGAGCAGCCACATCACCCAGAACGGTGCGAGAAAGGGCCGGCGATGGCGCGTGACAACGGGTGGTTGCATGGGGCGGCAATGATAGTCGACGCGCGCGAACGCCGGGGGTCTTCGTCTGCATTCGGAGCGGTTTTCGAAATGCCTATGCAGATTCTGCGGAATATCGCCTAAGCCTTTGATTGTTTGGCGCCCGCTGGCTTGTAAACCACCCCCAGCTTGCCCATCAGCCGTTGCGCGTCGACGGGCGCGCGCAGCTTCACGTCGGTGTTGTCGAAAAAGCAGTACACGTCCCGCGCCCTGCGAGTGGGCGGCTTTCGCGGCGAGACCTTGATGGTGTCCTTGGGCTCGGAGCCGCGGTGCCAGGCCTCGATGCGGCGGGCCCATTTGTCGAGCGCCTTGTCACCGTAGCCGCTGCGATAAAGCTCCTTGTCTCCATGCAGTCGCATTAGACGAAGTCGGCGGTCACGTCGTGAGTCATCGGCCAGCGTCGCGCCGTTTCGGCGACCACCAACGCAATGTTGTGCGCGCGGAGCATGTCGATGAACGACGTATCCAGGAAGCGCTTGCGCATGTGGGTGATGTATCGCCAGCCTGAGATTCCGATGCGGATGCGCGCCATGGCCGCCGGAAAAGCACGTGGCGTGCCTGCGCGCTCGTTCGGCTCAGCGCCCGCGCTCGCCAACGTGCTCCGCGCTCGCTTCAACGCGAAGCGGTTCCAGCCGCAAGGGCCGTGCGTGCATACTCCGCAGCTTCCGAAACGCCACGAGGCCGCGCGCATGCTCTACGCCATCCTCTGCTACAACTCCGAGAAGCAGGTGTTCTCCTGGACGAAGGAGCAGGACGACGCCGTGATGGCGCGCCTGAGCGTCGTGCATCAGCGGCTCGCGGCGCAGGGCAAGCTCGGCCCGGCGGCGCGGCTGGAGGCCACCAGCACCGCCACCACGCTCCTGAAGGGCCATCAGCCGCCCCTCGTGGTGGACGGGCCATTCGCCGAGACCAAGGAGGCACTGCTGGGCTTCTACATGGTCGACGTTGAATCGAAGGACGAGGCCGTGCAGATCGCGAAGGATTCCGAGCAGGCCAACCCGGGAGTCGGCGCCTATGAAGTGCGGCCCGTGCGGCTGTTCCTGCCCGGGAACGGCGCGGCGTAGTCGCTACGCCGGGGCCCGCGCACCGAGTCGCGGGCTGTCCGTCCTGCGCACGGGCGGGTCCCGAGGCGCGCCGAGCCGGCCGCCTCGCCGAAGCTCCAGAAAAACGTCTTCCCCCTGTCGGGGCCGGCTTCCGCCGGCCGTCCTTGACGCATATCGTCACAATGGCCTTGAAGGGGAAAAGACATGATCGAAGGCACACAGTCGGCGCCACTGTCTCGCGGATGGGTATGGGCGGGCCGCACCATGAGCGGGCTGGTCGTTGTGTTCCTGCTGTTCGACGGCATCATCAAGCTCATCAAGATCCAGCCGGTGCTCGATTCGTTCGCGCAGCTCGGCTATCCGGTCAAGCTCGCGGTGCCCATCGGCATCATCGACCTGGTTTGCGCGGTGCTGTTCGCCATACCGCGCACGGCCCTGCTCGGCGCGCTGCTGATGACGGCCTTGCTGGGCGGCGCCATCTCCACACACGTGCGCATCGAGTCGCCGCTGTTCAGCCACACGCTGTTTGGTGTTTACCTTGGGCTCATCGCATGGGGCGGCATCTACCTGCGCGAGCCGCGCCTGCGCGCGCTGCTTCCGCTACGCTCGTGATCTATGTTGTACGCCATTCTTTGCTACCACTCTGAAGACGTGGTGGGCGGCTGGACGAAGGAGCAGGACGCCGCCGTGATGGCCAGGCTCGCAGTCGTTCGGCGCAAGCTCACGGAAGAGGGGCGCCTCGGCCCGGTGGCGCGCCTGATGCCGACCACGGCGGCCACTACTCTGCGCAAGGGGCGCGAGCAGGTGGTCATCGATGGCCCGTTTGCCGAGACGAAGGAGCAGTTGCTCGGTTTCTACGTCGTGGAGTGCAAAGACCTCGAGCACGCGCTCGACACCGCGCGCGAGCTTGCGAAAGCGAACGATACGGGCGGCGCATACGAGATCCGCCCGGTTGCCCTCTATCACCCGCCGGGCAGCGCGCAGTGACCGACATCGCCTGGATCGATGCGGCCATCACCTCGGCGCGCCCGCAGGCCATCGCCGCGCTGCTTCGATATTTCCGCGATCTCGATACCGCGGAGGAAGCTTTTCAGGATGCGTGCCTGCGCGCGCTGAAGACGTGGCCCAAGAACGGGCCGCCGCGTGACCCGGCAGCGTGGCTCATTCTCGTAGGCCGCAACGTTGCGCTGGATGGCGCGCGCCGCAAGCGCAAGCAGACGTCGCTGCCGGATGAAGACCAGCTCACCGATCTCGAAGATGTCGAGTCCGATCTCGTAGAGCGGCTCGACAGCGCGGACTACCGTGACGACCTGCTTCGCCTGCTGTTCATCTGTTGCCACCCGGATCTGCCGAACATCCAGCAGATCGCGCTGGCGCTTCGCATTGTGTCTGGCCTCACCGTGAAGCAGATCGCCCGCGCGTTTCTCGTGAGCGAAGCGGCGATGGAGCAGCGGATCACTCGCGCAAAAGCGCGCATCACGAAGGCCGATGTGCCGTTCGAAACGCCGGGTGCGCCCGAGCGGGCCGCGCGGCTGACGAGCGTCGCGGCCATGATCTATCTCATCTTCAACGAGGGCTATTCGGCCACCGGCGATGAGGCCGGCGTGCGCGGGCAGCTCTGCGATGAAGCGATAAGGCTCGCGCGCCTGCTGCTGCGGCTGTTTCAGTCGGAGCCCGAGATCATGGGCCTGACGGCGCTGCTGTTGCTTCAGCACTCGCGCATGCCGGCGCGGTTCGATGCGAACGGCTCCATCGTGCTGCTGGAGGAGCAGGACCGTAGCAAGTGGAACAGCGCGATGATCGGCGAAGGGCTCGCGCTGGTGGACAAGGCCTTGCGGCACCAGAGGCCCGGCCCTTATCAGCTTCAGGCTGCCATCGCCGCCCTGCATGCGCGTGCGCAGCGGGCCGAAGACACGGACTGGCAGGAAATCGAAGTGCTCTACACCATGCTGGAGCAACTCCAGCCGTCGCCAGTCGTCACGCTCAATCGCTCCGTGGCGGTTTCAAAGGTGCACGGGCCCGCGGTAGCCCTTGAGCTGATCGAGACACTGGAACCGCAGCTCAAAGGCTACTTCCATTTCTACGGCGTGCGTGGCGCCTATCTCATGCAACTCGGCCGCAACGCTGAAGCGCGCGAGGCGTTCGACCGTGCCATCGCGCTCGCGAACACGCCGCAAGAAGCGGCGCACATCCGCGTGCACCTCGACCGCCTGCACAAGGAGGGCGAAGAGGAGGGCGCGTGTCAGTGACCGCGGGCCGTTCCGGCCGGTGCGCTTCGAAGGAACCTGATCGATACGAGCGCCACCACCAAGGCGATGCATGCGCAGATGGCGGCGGACCACGCGAACGATAGACTGAACGCTTCACGCGCAGCCACGAGCAGTGCGTCGCCTTGCGCCTTCGGCAAGCCCTGCGCGGCGGCCACCGCACCGCCCAGGGTGTTGCGCGCGGCATCTAACGCGTCGGGCGGCAGCCCCGCTGGCATGGATCCGCCCATGGCGCTTCGGTAGAGCGCGGTCACCACGCTGCCCATGATGGCGATGCCAAGGGCGCCGCCGAGCTCGAAGCTCGTCTCGGAGATTGCAGACGCGACGCCCGCGCGCTCAGGCGGAGCCGCGCTGATCACTATGTCGACCGTGACGGCACCAGCGGGTGAAAGTCCGAGGCAGAAGACTACGTAACCGATCATGAAGAGCGGGAATCCGCCCCGTTGCACGGCCACCGTGAGAAGGCCGAGGCCAACGGCAGCCACCGCGAACCCCACCGCCAGCACGTAGCCGGGCCGAAAGTGATGCACGAGCGAGGGAGCCACCATTGAGCCCACCGCGAACGCGATGCCAGATGGTGCGGTCCACAGCCCCGCTTCGAGGGGCTGCATTCCGAGCACGAGCTGGAAGTACTGTGCCAGGAACAGGAAGAACCCGAACGCAATGAACATCCCGACGATGTTGAGCGTGAGAGACGCGCTGAGCGCGGGGATGCGAAACATCCGCAGGTCGATCAGCGGGTCGGCCAGCCGCCGCTGCCGCCGGATGAACAGGGCGCCAAACACGAGGCCCAGCAGCATGCTCAGCGCGTGCGCCAGGGAGACGTCGCCCACTTCAGCGATGCGCTTGATGCCATAGATGATCGCGAGCACCGCCACCAGCGAGAGCGCCGGGCTCGCAATGTCCATGCGCCCCACATTCGGGTCGCGAAACTCCGGCAGCAGGCGCGGCCCCAGAATGAGCAGCATCGCCATCACCGGCACGGCGATGAGGAACACCGAGCCCCACCAGTACCGCTCCAGCAGCACACCGCCAATGAGCGGCCCGAGCGCGCCGCCCGAGGAGAAACTCGCGGCCCAGATGCCAATGGCCAATGTGCGTTCCTTCGCGTCGAGGAACATGTTGCGGATCAGTGAAAGCGTGGAGGGCGCCAGCGTGGCCGCGGCAAGCCCCAGCAGCGCACGCGAGGCAATGAGCAGATGCGCGGTGGGTGCGAACGCCGCCAGCACCGACATGGCGCCAAACACCGTGGCGCCGATCAAGAGCAGCCTGCGGCGCCCGATGCGGTCGCCGAGCGTGCCCATGGTGATGAGCGCGCCAGCGAGCAGGAAGCCGTAGATGTCCATGATCCACAGCAACTGCGAAGCGCTTGGCTGCAGATCGACGGTGAGATGCGGAACCGCAAGGTTCAGCACCGTGAGGTCCATGGAGTAGACCAGGCAGGGCAGCGCCAGCACGGCGAGCCCGACCCATTCGCGTCGGGTCGCTTTGGGCGTATTCACATTGCTCGTTTTGACGCGCTCGCGCAGGCCGCGCCGCTCGCTAGAAGCGTTGTCATCCGGACTAAGGCTCTCTCGGCGGCGGAGGTGCGCGCGGGGGCGCCGGAGGTGGCGCGCGAACCCGTGCATCGCACTTCTCCAGCGGCAGCGGATCACCCTTGTCCATCGCCGCCACCACGGATTCGATGCGGCGAACGTTGGCAAAGGAGTCGACCATGATCAGCTCGTTCGTGCAGATGATTGCCGCAAGGTGCGCGTTCTGTGGCAGCAGCGCTCGCAGGATCGGAACGAGCTGCGCTGCCGGCACGCTTTTCACCCGGATGATGCGCGTGACCATCTCGGAATCGGGGTGCTTGTCGTTGCCGGTAATGAGCGGCGAGGGGTTCGCGCGCGCAAGTGCATCGGGAATGATGCGAACGAGCCCACCGCTCTCGACGGCGGCAAACCCATGCACTTGCAGCACCGTCAGCAGATCCGCGTAAGTGATCTTCGATGGGTCCATGCCGACCAGGACCACATTGCCGCCCACGCGAGGATCGAGAATGAAATTCTTCCCGGTCTTCTTCGACACGGTCTCGATGAGCTGGACCAGCGGCGTGCCGTTCGCAACGGACATGCTGGAAGAAGTTTCCGCCTGGCCGAAGGCGATGCCCGACACGGCCAGAAGCACGCAGGCGATGCACGCCCGGCTCGTCATTTTCATTGGTGTCTCCCACACGCCCAATCCGGGCGCCTGTGTGAAACGTTACCAAGGTTGCTTCGGGTTAGCGAAAGGAAGGCCCGCGACAGAAGCGAAAGGAGGGGCGAGCGAGAGACGGGAGAGGGGGTGCCAGCGCTGGCCGAACAGGATGTGTTCGGCCAGGCTGATTGCGCAGTCGCCTTGAGGGCGCGACCGATCGACGGTTCTTGGATCAGCGCTCCGTCAGCCGGCGTTTCACGATGGCGATGAAATGCGCCACCAGAAGACCACCCGTTGCGACCATCAGAACACCCAGGATTTCCATAGCTACCTTCACTCTTCTCAACTGACCGGAAGTGCTCCACCGAGTGGTGGGGTGCGTCCCGGCGATGCGTACTCTAGGGGCGCCGTTTGACAATTCAATGGCGAAACCGCGTAACGCATGTGATTGATTTGGCACTAAACAGAAGTCGTTGGCCCGTTATGACTCCTGAGGCCCTTCTGGCTACCCATTCTGGTAGAGGCGCGCCAGCTGCAAGGCTGAGAGTGGATTTTTCGAGGGTTTGAGGGGCACCGATTCCGGTTGCCCGGGGCTTCAGTCGCGCGGGGCCCGGCAAGTGGCGGAATCGTCGTCGCCGGCGGTGGCCTTGGAAGCGGCCTCCACCCGTTGTCGCGTGTCCAGCACAGCTTCCCGCAGAGATGGCTGAAGGGTGTCGATGTTGACGTGGGCCAGCTGCGCCAGGGCGCGGGTGGGGCAGCCGAGATCCAGCAACGTCATGGCAAGGTTGTTCCGGGCTCCGACATGGGAGCCGTCCACGCGCAAGGCGGCGGCGTAGTCTTTCGCCGCGGCGGGCAGGTTGCCGGCGCGGTATTCAGCAGTGCCGCGGCCAATCCAGGCGACGGCTTCGGACGGCCAGCGCTGAACGGCGGCGTCGAAAGCGAGGCGGGATTCCTCGGGGCTGGCCACACGTTCGAAGTCCGCGGCCGCTTCGAGATAGCGCACGGGAACCGCGGTGGCCGCCGTCTCGCCCGGGCGCAACACCACCATGGCCCAACGGCCGCCGTTGGCCCATGCGCGCATGAAGTTTCTGGCGCTCAGCACTTGCCTGCGCGTTACGCCGGATCGAAGCGCGACGCTGTCTGCCGCCGCGTCGTAGCCGATGACGACCGCGTAGTGCCAGCGAGGAAAGTGCGGCACGCCGTAGTTGTGAAGCACGAGCACCGGGCGGCCTGCATCGAGCTCCGTGAGAATTGAATCGAGGTTCGGCGCGAGCTGATAGGAAAGCCTGCCGTACTTTCTTGGAGCGGCCTGCATCTCCACCTGAAGGCTGCCGCGCCGCGCGGGAATGTAGACGAGCGGAACGAGCGACTCCGGCGTTGCGGTCACGCCCGAAGCGCCCAGCACCGTCGCCAGCGCAGCCGGGCCGCACTGGTAATCGCTTTGAGGGAAGAACGGCGTGGCGTCGAGCTCCGCGCTCGCGTGCACACCGCCATTGAGGCTGGCGGGAATGAGAGGCCCGCGTGTGACGCACGCGGGCAGCAGCAGGACTGCGAAGCACGTGGCGATGCGCGCCGCGTGCTTCGCCATCGGTCCGATGCTCAGCGCGGAACCTTCTTGAAGACGTCGATGACGCCGACCAGCTCGAGGATCAGCAGCACCAGGAACACCGCGCCGACCAGCGCGAGCACGTCACCACCCGCGGGGGCGGCCTGCATGTCTCCAGCGAGCTGATGCAGCTCGCGGTCGTTGAGGCTCGCGATGCGCGAGTCAACGGCCGCGGCGTCCACGCCCATCTGCTGCATCTGATCGCGCACGTCTGCGCGGTCTAGCTGCGCACGCACGGCGTTGAGGTCGGCATCACGGTTCGCGACGACGAGCGTGCCGGTATCGACGATAGCCGCGGAAGCGGCACCGACGAGGCCCATGTTGATGATGGCGACGGACAGAATCGAAATGGCGCTCGTTCGCCACAGTGACATTTTCATGCCTTAAAGCCTCCCGGTAATTGAAGCGATGCGGCCGCGAAACCGGCCGCTCATGCGGGGCCGAACAGTAGCAAAAAACACTGCCACGCGTGCAGGTCCCGTGCCGTGGCTCACATGACGCAAAGAAGCGACATGTTCTAATACTTCGCATGGCAGGCGGGGCATCGATGTGGCGCATTCCGTGGCTGCGGGCACTCGCCCGCGCGGCGTGCGTTTTCTCGTCTGCGGCGGCCCTGTGCGGCACGCGGCCTGGCACTGAACCCGGCGCGCCTGTGCCGGCACCCGCGTCGATCCTGCGGCTCGCGCAACTCACTGAATCCGACCCTGAAGTCGTCCTCGTGCTGAAGCAGGCGGAGGCACTGCTTGCCGAGGGCAAGTCGGCCGAAGCCTACGAGCTGCTCACCCGCAATGAGCTGGATCTCGCCGGCACGCCTTCATTCGACTACCTGCTCGGCGTAGCCGCGCTCGACAGCAGGCGGCCCAAAGATGCCGCCTTTGCGCTCGAGCGCGTCGTGATCTGGCAGCCGGATTTTTCAGGCGCGCGCATCGAGCTGGCCCGTGCTCGATTCGAGAGCGGCGAATACGCACTCGCCCGATCCCAGTTTCAATACCTCCTGACGCAGTCGCCGCCGGAGCAGACCCGCACGGTCATCCAGCGCTATCTCGACGCAATTTCCGAGCGCTCGGCGCTGGCGGGCTCGCGCTTTTCCGCGCTCGCGCAGTTCGGCGTCGGGTACGACAGCAACGCGAACGGCTCGACCAGCGAGCAGAGCTTTCTCGGCTTCACGCTCAACCCGCACAACGTGGAGATTGAATCTTCATTCGGCGAGCTGATGCTGGGGCTCGGTCAAACGGTGGCGCTGAGCGCCACGAGCGGGCTCATCTCCAACGCGCAGATCACCCACCGCGCGAATGCCGACGCATCGTTCATCGACCAGACGGCCGCCACGTTGGGCACAGCTGCGGTGTGGGCGCACGGCGAGTACCGCTTCAGCGTTGGCGTTGAGGGTTATGCGGGTTTGCTGGATGGTGAAGATCACGAGCGCGGCGTGAACCTCAATGCCGGTGCCGCGCGCCGTTTTGGCGACTACGAGGGCGCGTTGAGCCTGCGCGCAGGCACTCTGGAATATCAGGAGCCGCTGCTGGGCATCCTGGATGCGGACCGCTACCTCGCCGGCCTTTCGGTGACACGCCTGAACATCGGCGAGCACTCGGGGCGGCTCGGACTCGCATTGTTCGGTGGCACAGACGACGCGAAGCAGGCGGGCTCGCCTCATGGCAATGACCGCCTGGGCGTGCGCCTCTTTGGCAGTTGGCTGCTACGGCCGCAGTCCACTTTACATGCCGAGGTGTCGAGCCTGGGCACGGATTACGACGGCGCGTTCTTCGGCGGCCAGCGCAAGGATGACCAGCTCGGCTTCACGCTCGTTTTCGACTTCCAGAACTTTCCGGCCGCGAAGTGGAGCGTGGCGCCGCGACTGCGCTACGTGAAGAACGATTCAAACATTTCGCTCTACGAGTACGACCGCTTCGAGGCCGTGGTCTCCGTCCGCCGCGGCTTTTGAGGCGCACCGAATGAAACTCCGCATGAATCCATTGGCAGCCAAGCTCGCAGCAAGCCTGCTCCTGGCCGCGTTCGCAAGCCCGTCCGCCATGGCCGCGGCCGGCAAGGCGTTGTTCGTCTCCGGCTCCGTGACGCTGGAAGGCAAGGCCACGCGAGATCTGAAGGTGGGCGACGCCGTCAATCTCGGCGACGTAGTCGTCACTGGCGAACGCTCTCGCGCGCAGCTGCTGATGGCGGACGGCGCCCGCATTGCGCTTCGCGCCGGTTCTCGCTTCCGCATCGATGAGCTCGCATTGCCTTCGAGCGTGCAGCAACCGGCCCTGGCCGTTGCGGTTGCCAGCTCGGGCAAGAGCGTTGGCACGTTGCTCAAGGGTGGCTTCAGCACGCGCGATGGCGCCATCGGCAAGAACAACCCGTCGGCTTACGAGATGCGCACGCCTATCGGCACGCTGGGCATTCGCGACACTTACTACACCGCCGTGTTCTGCCGTGGTGACTGCGCCGACGCGCCGGGCCTGCCGGCGGGCCAGCCGATTCCAGATGGTCTTTATCTCGCTGTCGATGAGGGCACTATCACCTTCAACGGGCGCGGGTTGTCGCTCACGCTAACGGCGCCGCGCTTCGAGTTCATTCCGCTCGACACGAGCGATCCGCAGCAGCTGTTCGATCCGCCGGCTTTCCTGCGTAACGACGGCGCCGGCGCGTTGCAGTTGGCGGGGCGCACTGTTCGAATCGCGGCGAGCAATGGCGAGATTGCGCAGCTCAACGATCGCCGCTCGCCTGGCGAGCATGTGCCGCCGGCCGCCGTGGCTGGCGGGAACGACGGTACGAAAGCGCCCGGCGCGAACAAGCCGGAACAGAACGTCGTTGCG
Organism: uncultured Gammaproteobacteria bacterium; assembly: GCA_963837755.1. Lineage (GTDB taxonomy): Bacteria > Pseudomonadota > Gammaproteobacteria > Steroidobacterales > Steroidobacteraceae > JADGHX01. Next base: position 185,117 of record CAWIOP010000002.1, read on the forward strand.
GTGTCGCCGCTCGGCCGGATTGTCGATCTCATCGACCCGCAGCAGCCGCTCGATGCCCAGACCAGCGTTGCGGTGTCGGTTCCGATCTCCACGCAGCCCGCATTCGCGGCGAGCGGCACGGAACGGAGCAACACACTGGCGTTTAGCAGTGCCGGCAGCTCGCTCCAGCTCAATGCGCCGTCCGGCGGTGGCGCGGCCGCGGCTACGGCGACCTATCTTTCCGGCACCGCTGCGCTGCTGGATTTTGGCAGCAGTGGCGCGAGCGGCATCCGCTGGGGCCGGTGGTCCACGGGCTCCGCGTCCGTGAACACCACGAGCGGGGTCGAGCTCGTCAATTTGCAGAACACGGGTCTTCACTGGATCGTGGGCCCGACGTTCGAAGCGCCTCCGGTGCTGCCGGTATCCGGCTCGACCAACTTCATTCTCGCGGGCGGCACCAGCCCCACGGACGATTCAGGTCACGCGGGCGTGCTGGGCGCAGCCGTGCTAACGGCGGACTTCACGGCGCAGCAGGTCAATACCATGCTGTCGCTCGATGTGAACGGATACAACTGGTTCGCCAGCGGCAGCGGGCCCCTCACGGCGGGCACGGCTCGTTTCGGTGGTACGTACACCAACGTTCTGGTGGATGGGCGCGTCACGGGCACTGGCCGTTTCAGCGGTTTTCTTTCCGCGGGCACGCTCACACCCGATCTGCTGAACGGCGCCGGTCTCAGTTATTGGCTCGCGGAAAGCGCGGGCCAGCTCGGTGCTGTCTCGGGCGTCCTGGCATTTGTGCCGGGTGCCGGACAGCCGTTGACGCCGCCTGTCGTGCAGCGTGATGTGGCCTATTCCGTGGGCCTCCTCGAGGGAGTGAGCGCCGTTGGCGGCGTGGCTGTGAACTCACGCGCACAGCTTGCCGTGGACAGTGGCGGCTTCGTCTCGCGCTTCAATGCTCCCGTGCCGGGCGCCACATCGGGCACGCTGGGCATTGGCGTTGCGCTCAAAACAAACAACGGCAACGACAACGCAACGGGCATCGAGTGGGGGCGCTGGGAAGGCGGCGCCGTGGATGTGACCGCGCCGCCGGCTCCAGCCCAATCCAACGACATGACGGGCGAGGCGCTTCACTGGATTGCGGGCAACGAGTTCGGCGCGCCACCGGTGTTGCCGCAGACGGGCACCGCCATCTACACACTCGCAGGCAACACCAACCCGACGGATACGCTGGGCAACGTCGGCACACTCGGCGTTGCGAGCTTCACGGCGGATTTCACCAATCGCACCGTGGCGACCGCGATGACGCTGCAGATGGCAGGCCTCGACTGGTACGCGAGCGGCAGCGCCACGTTCCCCACTGGCGGCTATCGCTTCACCGGCACGTATGACAACGTGCGCGTGCAGAACCTGGTGAGCGGGCAGGGCACGATCTACGGCTTCTTCACGCAGCCCCGAATCGGCAGCGGCACGACGGCTGGCGCTGGCCTTTCCTTCAACGTCGCGGACAGCGCAGGCCAGCTCGGAGTCGTGAGCGGCGTGCTTGCATTTGCCGCGGGTGGGCAGGGCGCCACAGTGACTCCGCCGCCGCTTCAGGATCGCGACATCGCCATGGTGTCGCCGGACTTCGCTGTCAACGGGCCGTTCGTGCAGCGGGCAGCGCCTGCCGACTATGCGCTTGACGCAGCCTTCGGGCTCACGAGCCTGCCAGGCCTGACGAACATCGGCCAGACCGAAGCGGCGCGTTACGACATCGGCACCAGCGCGATTGCCGAGTCGGGCGTGTCGCCACTGGTGATGCTGCGTTGGGGCCGCTGGGCCGGCGGCGATGCGGACGTAACGGGGCTTGCCACCGCGCCCTACACGGTCAACCTCGCTCAGCAGAGCCTTCACTGGATCGAAGGTGCGGATTCCGCCGCGCCGCCGGTGATGCCGCAGTTCGGCACGGCGACCTACGCGCTCATCGGCGCCACCGTGCCGACGGATCGCGCCGGCAACTCCGGCATCCTGAACAATGCATCGCTCAACGCGAACTTCACGAGTCAGCTCGTCTCCGCCTCGTTCGACATCACCATCAACAACCTCAACATCGTCGCGACCGGTGACGGCGCGATCGGCGCTCAGCTCGGGCTGCCCGCGCACCAGTTCGGCGGCGTCATCAACGGCGGCGTCATCAGCCCGATTCAGGGCACGCCAACGGGCTCATTCAGCGGCTTCTTCTCCGCGCCGGGTGGCACCGTGCCGGGCGTGCCCGGCGGCGCCGGGCTCACGTACTCCATCGGCGACGGCCAGGGCATCATCGTCGTCGATGGCGCGGCGGCGTTCAGAGGGCCGTGACGACGCGCGTCCAGATCGCGGCCGCGCAACCGACCGCGCGTTGCATCTGAAGGACTCGCGCGTCGCGCTCGAGCACGCTCGCGTCTGCGCCTCATCGAGCCGCCCGACGAAAGTCTTGACCTTGCGTTCACTTTCGAGCTCGACGCGGCCGTCGAAGGTCAAGAGGGTGTCGGCGATCGGCCACGTCTTTCCCTCGGCGAGCTTGGGTTGTACAAACGCCGCTGGGCGTGGACGTTGTTCATGACTTTGCTGGGTCTCGGCCTGCTCGTACCGATGAGCGGAGCGTTTCGAAAGGGTGGCAGTGAAGAGTTACGCAGCCTGCTTCGACAAGTGTGTCGACCGCAACGGGTTCCCCAGCTGTCTCCATGCGCCCACTCGAATGCACATCGTGTCACGCCGGGCACGACGAGCCGGCGCGGCCGGTGCAGGCAGGCCAGCGGCTGTGCGCCACGTGCCACGCATCCGATGTGTCGTTGGGCCATCGCGTGCCGCGAGCCACTGACTTCCTTCGGATGTACTGATGCCCACCATCGAGACCTGCCGCACCTGCCATGGTGGTGAGCGCAATCATGCGGCAGCCTCCGGCCTCATCGCCAGCACGTGCGCGTCGTGCCACGACTTCCCTATCGATAGCCATCCGCTCTGGAAACACTGATGCGGGGCGGGGCCAGAGAGAAGGAAATCGTCCCGGTTGCGGTGAGCCTCCTCCTCATCGCCGGTTGCGGCGGTGGCGACAGCGTCACATCACCTCCCGACGTCGCGATCGATACGCCGAGTTGCGATGGCTCCTGCGCGAGCGCCAGCACGTTTCTCACGGCCGCGGACGTTCAGGATGTCATCGCACGCGCGGTGGCAGAGGCCCAGGCGCGGAATGCGCCCGCGACCATCGCGGCGGTCGATCGCGTCGGCAACGTGTTGGGCGTGTTCGCGATGAATGGCGCCCCCAGCACGTTCACCGTGCGCACGCCCGGCCGCACCGTTGACGGCGGCCTCGAAGGCGTCAACATCGTTCCGTCCACGCTTGCGGCCATCGCCAAGGCGGTGACCGGCGCGTACCTCTCGAGCGACGGCAATGCGTTCAGCACGCGCACGGCGAGCCAGATCGTTCAGGAGCACTTCAACCCGGCTGAAGCGCTGGCGCCCAGCGGCCCGCTGAGTGGCGTGCAGTTCAGCTCGCTTCCGTGCTCCGACGTCGTCGGCCGGTTTGCCGGCGGCCCGGCAGACGTTGGGCCCAAGCGCACGCCGCTCGGTCTTTCCGCAGATCCCGGCGGCTTTCCTCTTTATAAGGGTGGAACGGTTGCAGGCGGCGTGGGCGTGCTGGCCGATGGCATCTACTCGCTCGACACCGGCATTCAGGATCTGCACGCGGACGTGGACGAGCAGATTGCGCTCGCCGCCACGTTCGGTCGCTCCGCGCCCGAAGACCGGCGCGCCCATCGCATCACGGTGGATGGCAAGACGTTGCGCTTCAGCGATGCGCTGTTCGACAACGTGCAGTCCGCCACCCGCATGCCGCCCACGTTCGCATCGGTGAACGGCTCGGCCGGCACGCTGACGCCGGTGACGGGCTACTTCGCCGGCACGGTGATCGACGGCACTCCGTTCGGCCAGCCGGCATCCGGCATCCGGCCGGACACGCTGGACTACCCCGGCCTCGATGCGTTCGTGCTGGTAGACGCCACCAATGTCGAGCGCTTTCGCCCCCGGGCCGGAACCGAAGCGATGGGCGCACTGACCGACGCGGAAGTGCGCGAGATTCTCTCGGGCGCCGCTCGCACGGCGAATCGCGCGCGCGGGCAGATCAGGCGACCGCTGGGCTCGCCTGCGCGCGTCACCATCTCCGTTGTCGACTCCAACGGCGTGATTCTCGGTATCGTCCGAACGCGCGACGCGCCCATGTTCAGCGTCGATGTTTCCTTGCAGAAGGCGCGAACGGCGGCGTTCTTCTCCAGCGCGCAGGCCGCCGCGGCGCTGACGGCGTTGCCCGACGCGGTCTATCTCAACGGCGGACTCACGGCCCTGCGCAACGAGCCGCTCGGCCAGTACGTCACCGACCTGCGCGCGTTCACGGGGTTGCCGTCCATGCTGGGCGATGGCGCGACGGCGATCACCGCGCGCGCGGTTGGCAATCTGGCGCGTGTGTTCTATCCGGATGGCATCGATGTGAACCCGTCCGGCCCGCTCGCAAAGCCGATGAACGAATGGAGCGTGTTCTCCACCGGCCTGCAGCTCGATCTCGCCTACAACGCCATCGTCCACCACGTTGGCTTCGTCGCCGGGCTCGTGCCAGACGTGCCGACGAATTGCACCGGCGACACGGGGCTCACCGGCGGCTTCACGTCGGTGGCACCCATCGCGGGGCTGGCCAATGGAATCCGAATCTTCCCGGGCTCGGCGCCCCTCTATCGCGGTCGCCAGCTCGTCGGCGCCGTGGGCGTTTCGGGCGATGGCGTCGACCAGGACGACATGGTCGCGTTCCTCGGCATTCAGGATGCGGCCAGCCGCCTCGGCACGTTCAGCCAGGCGCCCATGGACATGCGCGCGGACCAGCTGTTGCCGGTGGGCGCACGGCTTCGATATGTGTCGTGCCCGCAGGCGCCATTCCTCGATTCCAACGAGTCGGAGGCGTGCGGTGGCTTCTAAGCGCGCGCACGCGGCACTCGCCGCACTGGTGGTCGCCACGACATCTTCGGTCGCGGCCGCGCAGGCACAGACCGAGGAGCCGGCAACTCTTCCAACCGCGGTACAAGACAGTGCGCCGCCATTGCCCGATCGCCCTCCGCAAGCCGCGGATCGCTGCCCGCAGCAGATTTCCGTGGAGCCGCGGCGTCGCAGCCCATCGGTAACGCGCTCGCGCGCGATCGACGCGGAGTGCAATCCGCTCGCCCTGCCGGAGCCCGCTCCCGACAGCCAGCCCGACATCGAAGGCATCCCCGATCGCTGGCGCGTCGTGTCGCTGCTTGGCGGGAAGCGCAACCTGCTCGACCCCTACAACGGCAACAATGTGCTGAAGGGCGATACCCCGGCCTTCGGTGAAGACTGGTTCTTCAACTTCATTGGCATCTCGGACACCGTGGTCGAGCCGCGCCGTTTCCCGGTGCCCGTGGGCAACACCGCCACGAACCAGCCTGGCAGCAACGACACGCTGGGTGATGGCGAACAACTCTCGTTCTCCCAGACGTTCATCGCCGAAGCCGTGCTCTACCAGGGCGACACGGTATTCAAGCCACCGGACTACGAATTCCGGTTCACGCCGGCGTTCAATATCTCGCGTGTGGACACCAACGAGAACGGCCTCATCAACTCGAGTGCCACCCGCGGCACCACGCGCAATGACAGCGCGTTCGGCCTGCAGGCGCTGTTCATCGACAAGCATCTGCGCAACGTCTCGGATCGCTTCGACTTCGACAGCTTCCGCGTCGGCATCCAGCCGTTCATCACGGACTTCCGCGGCTTCCTGTTCCAGGACAGTCCCATCGGCGTGCGCCTGTTCGGCACCCGTGGCAACAACCGCTATCAGTACAACCTCGGCGTCTTCCGGCGCATCGAGAAAGACACGAACAGCGGCCTGAACGACGTCACGCTCGGCGGCGATGCGTTGCGCGACGACGATCTCGCCGTAGCCAATCTCTATGTGCAGGATTTCCCGGTGCTCGGCTTCACCACGCAGGGCACCGTGGTCTACAACCGCAATCGCGAGGGCGACGATCTGCTTTTCGACGACAACGGCTTGATCCAGCGCCCCTCATCGCTCGGGCTCGGCCGGGGCAGCGACTACGACGTGGTGTACGTCGGTGCGAACGGCGACGGTCACTTCGGCCGCTGGAATGTCACTGCCTCTCTGTATGGCGCGGTGGGCAATACGGACCGCGGCATGTTCGTCGAGCGCGGGCAGGACATCCGCGCGGGGTTCGCTGCCGCGGAAGTGTCCCGGGACTATTCATGGGTGCGCGTGCGCGTGTCGCTGGCTTACGGCTCGGGTGACAAGGATCCGTTCGACGACAAGGCCGAAGGCTTCGACGCCATCTTCGAGAACCCGCAGTTCGCGGGTGCCGATACGAGCTTCTGCATTCGCCAGCCGATCCCGCTCATCGGCGGCGGGCGCGTCGCGCTGTCCGGCCGCAATGCTTTCCTGAACTCGCTGCGTCCGTCGAAGGAGCAGGGCCAGTCGAACTTCGTGAACCCGGGACTGATCCTCGCCGGCACCGGTGCGGACTTCGACTTCACGCCCACGTTGCGTGTGTCCGGCAACTTCAATTACCTCGGCTTCGCCGACACCGCGGTGCTGGAAGTGGCCCGACAGCAGGGGCCCATCGAACGCGCGCTGGGGCTCGATGCGTCGTTCGCGCTCACATGGCGCCCGCTCGCCATCCAGAACGTGGTGGCGCGTTTGTCCGTCGCGGCACTCGTGCCCGGCAAGGGCTACGAAGCGCTCTTCGGCGACGAAGTGGCGTACTCGGTGCTCGGCAATGTCGTGCTCACGTACTGAGGCCGGCATGCGAACCAGCGACGCAGCCGTCAGACATCGAATCGAGCGCGCAATGAATCAGCACTGGCCCAGCGCATTGGGTGGCGCGGTTGCTCGCGCTGGTATTTCTCATTGGCGGCGTGCTGGTCAACGGCCCGAGCTTCGCGGCTTCGTCTGAAGAACATGCCGTAGAGCGCAGCTACGTCACCGCGCCGCCGTCTCCCGAACGCCAGACTGCAGACGAGGCCGCGGCGAAAAGCACCGGCTGTCTCACCTGCCACACCGCCACCGATCAAGCCACCATGCACACCAACCCGGCCGTGAAGCTGGGCTGCACCGATTGCCACGGCGGCGACGCGAAAGTAGCGTGGGGCCGCGGCGGCGACACGAAATCCAAGCCTACGCGGCCGCCGTGACAAGGCGCATGTGCTGCCGCGCTATCCGCAGAGCTGGAAATATCCGTCGAGCGCAAACCCGGAGCGCAGCTACACGCTGCTCAACAAGGAAAGCCCGGAGTTCATCCGCTTCATGAACCCCGGCGACTACCGCGTCGCGCGCGAAGCCTGCGGCGCCTGCCACCTGCCGATGATCCAGGCGGCCGAGCGCAGCCTGATGTCGACCACGCGCGATGCTCTGGGGCGGCGCGGCGTACAACAACGGCATCCTGCCGTTCAAGCGCTACATCCTCGGCGAGGCCTACACGCGCGAAGGCGACGCCGCCGATGTCATCCAGGGCCCGCCCGCAACCGACGCCGATCGCGAGAAGCACGGCATCCTCGCCAAGCTCTATCCGCTGCCGCGCTGGGAGACGATCGCTCGCCGGCCGACATCTTCCGCGTGTTCGAGCGCGGCGGCCGCAAGATCTCCAACCAGTTCCCGGAGATCGGCCTGCCGAACTCGCTCGGCGCGCTCCAGACGCTGGAAGAGCCCGGCCGCCCGGACATCAGGCAGTCGAATCGCGGCCCGGGCACCGGCGCGCGCATCGCCGTGCCGGTGCTCAACATCCCCAAGACGCGCCTGAACGACCCGCTCATGTGGTTCCTCGGCACCAACGACCAGCCCGGCGACTACCGCTCGTCGGGCTGCAGCGCGCTGCCACGTGGTCTACGCCAACGACCGCGACCCGCGCCACTCCGGCCCGTACGCCGAGTTCGGCCACGGCGGCACGAGCGCAGACGGCCGACCCGACGATTCCGCGCGACCGAGCCAGGCCATCCGCTGCAGCCACGAGTTCACCCGCGCGATCCCGACGGCCAGTGCATGGTCTGCCACATGCACCAGCCGAACATGTTCGTGAACACGCTTCCTACGGCTACACGATGTGGGACTACGAGTCCGACGCGCCGTTCATGTGGCCGGAGAAGCAGCAGTATCCCGACCGCTGCCGAAGCGATGCGCAAGGTCCTCGACCGCAATCCCGGAAGGCGCGGCCGTCGCGGCAAGTGGGGCGATCCGCGATTCCTGGAGAACGTCTCCGACGCTCAATCCGCAAGCTGAAGGACACCCAGTTCGCCGACTACCACGGCCACGGCTGGAACTTCCGCGCGGTCTTCAAGCGCGACCGCAAGGGCAAGCTGCTCGACGCGGACGGCACGCCGCGTCGAGCGACGACCGACCCGAAGAAATTCCAGAAGGCCGTGCACCTGTCGTCGATCCACGTCGACGTCGGCATGCAATGCGTCGACTGCCACTTCGCGCAGGACAGCCACGGCAACGGCCACATCTACGGCGAGGTCGCGCGGCGGTCGAGATCGACTGCAAGGATTGCCACGGCACCGTGACAGGGCTACCCGAACCTGCGCACCACCGGCCCGGCCGCGCCCGGCGGCAGCGATCTCTCCCTGCTGCGCAACCCGGACGGCCGCAAGCGCTTCGAGTGGCTCGACGGCAAGCTCATCCAGCGCTCTGCGATCGACCCGGACCTGGAATGGGCCGTCTCGCTGGTGAAGGACACCGATCACGCCCGGCAACCCGCAGTACAACGCGAAGGCCGCGCGCGCCAAGCTGATGTCGCTCGACCCGCGCAGCCAGAAATGGGGCCCGGACATTGCGCTCGACAAGCTCGCGCACGGCGACGACAAGATGGCGTGCTACACCTGCCACACCTCGTGGACCACGAGCTGCGGCGGCTGCCACCTGCCGATCCAGGCGAACTGGAAGACCGAGCGCCACCACTACGAAGGCGGCGAGACGCGCAACTTCGCCACCTACAACCCGCAGGTGGCGCGCGACGACATGTTCCTGCTCGGCCGCCACGGGCCCGACCAAGGGCAACAAGATCGCGCCGGTGCGCTCGTCATCGGCGCTGGTGCTGTCGTCGACCAACATCAACCGCGAGCGCATCTACATCCAGCAGCCGCCGATCGCGGCGTCGGGCTATCAGCTCGCAGGCGTTCGACGCCGCACTACCCGCACACCGAGCGCAAGACCGAGACCAAGACCTGCACCGACTGCCACCTCGCCAGGAACGACAACAACGCGATCATGGCGCAGCTGCTGCTGCACGGCACCAACTTCGTCAACTTCGTCGGCTTCAACGCCTGGGTGGGCGACGAAAGACAGCATCAACGCGGTGCAGGTCACCGAGTGGGACGAGCCGCAGGCGGTCATCGGCAGCTACCTGCACCGCTACGCCTATCCCGACTGGTACGACGATCACGAGAAGCGCAAGAAACGTCTGCCGGACGCAGCGGTCACAGAGCGCGGGCGTCGCTCAGTGCCTGCAGTTGCGCGGCGAGTACCTCTACGTGGCCGAAGGCGCGGACGGCATGCGCGTCTACGACGTCGCCAGCATCGGCAACAAGGGCGTGACCCAGAAGATCATCACCGCGCCGTTCTCGCCGTTCGGCCAAGACACGCATGTGCCATCGAAGAACGCCACGTGCGTGGCGCTGCCGACCACCCAGCCGGTGCATCCGGTGCGCAACGAAGGCGAGCTGATGCGCGTGAAGAACCAGGAACAGCCCTTTCCACCCGATCTACAACTACGCGCTGATCACGGATGCCGCAAGAGGGGCTGATCCTCACCAACGTCAACACGCTCGCCGACGGCGAGTCCGCAACAACTTCCTCAAGCGCGCGGTCACGTGGAACCCGGGCGGCGTGCTCAATGGCGCGCGCCACCTCGCGCTCGGCGGAAACTACGCGTACATCGTCACGCCGAAGCAGCTTGTCGTGGCAGATCTCTCCGAGCCGCTGAAGCCCGTGGTGGCCGCCACGCTGCCGCTGAACGACCTGCGCGCGTCGCCCTGCAGTTCCGCTACCTGTTCGCAGTGGACGCGGGCGGTCTCGCGGTGATCGACGTGACGCAGCCGACGAAGCCCAGACTGGTGCCGGGCGCGCGAGTGCCGCTGGACGACGGGCACAAGTTGTACGTCGCGCGCACGTACGCCTATGTCGCGGCCGGCAAGAGCGGCCTTGCCATCATCGACGTGGAACGGCCGGAGAAGCCGAAGCTCTACCAGATGTTCAACGCCGGCGGCGCCCTCTCAGACGCGCGCGACGTGGTGGTGGCTCACACCAACGCGTCGCTGTTCGCCTACGTGGCCGACGGCAAGGCGGGCTCAAGGTGATGCAGCTCACGAGCCCGGAGTCGCAGCCGAGGTTCTACGGTTTCAGCCCCGACCCGAAACCGGAGCTGATCGCCTGGTACGAGACGGGCGACCCGGCGTTATCCCTGTCCCGGCCGCTCGAACGCGACCGGGCGGTGGATGAGACCGGCGGGCAGGTCGCGGTATTCGGCCGTCTCGGCGCGCGACCATTCACCGCTTCGGAGATGCACTCGCTGTATCTCGACGAGAAAAGTGACCCGTGGTTCGTGGACGACGAGGCAATGCTGCCCATGCCGGTTGGCGGAGGCTCGGCTCCGTAGCCGCCGCCGAACAGGCCATCGGGCGCGCGCCGCGCGAGGCGTGCGCCTTGTGATCGCAGTCACACTCTGCGGGCACGGCGGGCACTGGTGCGCCGCTACAATCCCCGTCGACGCCCAGGGCAGGGCATTGAAACTACTAAATAAGTTGAATCACGCAGATACAGTCGAGACCGCGGCGGATCGCCGAAACAGCGACCGGCGCAAGCGCACTTTCGGATCCCTCATCCATGGAAGCTTCTCGCCCCGGCGGCGGGGCCCGCGTCGTGACCGCGACCACAGCTTCACGGCGGTGGACTGGCATCACCCGCAGTGGCTCGCGGTGGCCATGCTCACCCTGCTGCTGTCTACGGCCGACGCCTTCCTTACGCTCGTGCTGCTCGAACGTGGTGCAAATGAGGCCAACCCCTTCATGCAGCCGCTGGTGGGCGGCTCGCCGCTGGTCTTCGCCATGGTGAAGATGGGGCTCACCTCGGGCGGCATGGTGGTGCTCATCCTGCTGGCGCGCATCCGTGTGTTCGGCGGAATTCCCGTGAGTTTCTTTCTATATGCGGTGCTGCTCGCCTACGCCGCGCTCGTGGGCTACGAGTTCTGGCTGCTGGAAACCTTGTTCCCGGCGCCTTAGATCCCCATTCCACCTCACCCGCCCTGGGTCACGGCGACCAAGCTGTGCGGTATTCGCGTTTTCCTGTCATCGGCATTCCGTTAAACTGCCGGCCCGCTTGCATTTTCAGCCAATGCTCGAACCCACACCGCTTTTCGGCGGCAACGCCGACTACCTGGACTCACTTTACGACCAGTATTTGCGCAACCCCGGGAGCGTAGAGCCCCGGTGGCGTGAATACTTCGAGCGGCTCGCCCCCGCCGTCGCCAGTGAGCCGTCCCACGCTGCCATCCGTTCGGCCATCGCCGAGCGGGCCCGCCAGGCCCCGGTCGTGACCGTCGCCGCCGAAGGGCAGGACGGGAGCAACGTCAAGCAGGGTGCCGTCTCGCGCCTGATCCAGATCTGGGTCAACCGCGGCCACCTCGTGGCGAATCTCGACCCTCTGGGGCTGCTGCTGCGTGAGCGCCCGAAGGTGCTCGATCTGGCCTACTTCGGCCTCGGCGATGCGGACCTCGACTCTGTGTTCTTCACCGGAAGCCGCACGGACGCCATCCCGCGCTACATGCGCCTGCGGGACATCGTTGCCCTGTTCGAGAGCATCTACGGCGGCACCATCGGCGCCGAGTTTGCGCACGTGTCGAACTCCGATGAGCGCCTGTGGCTGCAGGACCAGTTCCAGTCCGGCCGGGTGCACTACAAATTCTCGCGGGACGAGCGCCGGAGCATCCTCTGGCAGCTCACCGCCGCCGAGGGCCTCGAGCGCTACCTGCACACCAAGTACGTTGGCCAGAAGCGCTTCTCCCTCGAAGGTGGCGACTCGCTCATCCCGCTGATGGATGACCTCATCCAGCATTGCGGCGGGGTCGGCGTGGAAGACGTCGTCATCGGCATGGCCCATCGTGGCCGCCTCAACGTGCTGGTGAACATCCTCGGCAAGTCGCCGTCAGAGCTGTTCTCGGAATTCGAGGGCAAGGCTGACCCTGCCCTGACCAAGGGCTCGGGCGACGTGAAGTATCACAAGGGGTTCTCGGCAGATCTGCGCACGCCTTCGGGCAACGTGCACGTCGTGCTGGCCTTCAACCCCTCGCACCTCGAAATCGTGAATCCGGTGGTCGAAGGGTCTGTGCGCGCGCGCCAGGAGCGTCGCGGGGACACGAAGGGCGATCGCGTGGTGCCGGTGCTGGTGCACGGTGACGCGGCGTTCGCGGGGCAGGGTGTGGTCATGGAGACCCTGCAGCTCTCGCAGGCGCGCGGCTTCTACACGGGCGGCACGGTTCACGTCATTGTGAACAACCAGGTGGGTTTCACCATCTCGAACCCATCCGACGCGCGCTCCACCATGTACTGCAGCGACGTGGCGAAGATGCTCGAAGCGCCCATCTTCCACGTGAATGGGGACGACCCGGAGGCCGTGGTGTTCGTCACCCGCCTCGCGCTCGAATACCGCATGCAATTCCACAAAGACGTGGTCATCGACCTCGTCTGTTATCGCCGCCATGGCCACAACGAAGCGGACGAGCCGGCGGCCACGCAGCCGGTCATGTACAGCGTCATCCGCAAGCACCCGACTGTGCGCCAGCTTTACGCGGAGAAGCTCGGCGCCGACGCCAGCATTCCGCGGAACGACGCCGCCGCCATGGTGGAGCAATACCGCCAGGGCCTCGACGAGGGCCGCCCTCAGGCGCGCGCCTCGCTCGGCATGATCGGCAACAAGTTCACCGTGGACTGGAGCAAGTACACCCAGGCGGACTGGTCCGAGCACGTTCAAAGCGGCATCGACCTCAAGCGGCTGCGCGCGCTGGGTGAGCGCATCGTTTCGTTCCCGGCGGACATGACGCTGCAGGCCCGCGTCGCGCAGGTGTACGTGAACCGCAAGAAGATGATCGCCGGGCAGATGCCGCTCGACTGGGGCTGCGCGGAAACACTCGCGTATGCGTCAATCCTCGATGACGGTTTCTCGGTGCGCCTGTGCGGCCAGGATTCGGGTCGCGGCACGTTCTTCCATCGGCACTCGGTGCTGCACGACCAGAAGATGGGGCAGACGTTCATCCCGCTCCAGCACATCAAGGAGCGGCAGCCGAGGTTCCAGGTGATCGACTCCGTGCTGTCCGAAGAAGCCGTCATGGGCTTCGAATATGGCTACTCCACCACCGAGCCCGATGCGCTCGTGATCTGGGAAGGCCAGTTCGGCGACTTCGCGAACGGTGCCCAGGTGGTCATCGACCAGTTCATCAGCTCGGGTGAGGCCAAGTGGGGCCGCCTGTGCGGGCTTACGCTGTTCCTGCCGCATGGCTATGAAGGGCAGGGGCCGGAGCATTCGTCCGCGCGCCTCGAGCGCTTCCTGCAGTTGTGCGCAGAGATGAACATGCAGGTGTGCGTGCCTTCGACGCCCGCCCAGATGTTCCACATGCTGCGCCGGCAGATGCTACGTTCCATTCGCAAGCCGCTCATCGTCATGACGCCAAAGAGCCTGCTGCGCCATGAGCTCTCGGTGTCTTCGCTGGAAGAGCTCACCCGCAGCAGCTTCGCCACGGTGATCGGCGAAGTGGATGACCTTCCGCCGGCGCAGATTCGCCGCGTCGTGTTCTGCAGCGGCAAGGTGTATTACGACCTGCTCAAGGCCCGTCGCAAAGAGAACCTGCGCGACGTGGCGCTGGTGCGCATCGAGCAGCTCTATCCGTTCCCGACGGAAGAGTACGAGGGAGTGCTCAAGCGCTACGCGAACGCACGCGAGCTCGTGTGGTGCCAGGAAGAGCCCCAGAACCAGGGCGCCTGGTACAACATCCGCCATCGCCTGCAGGAAGTGCCGAGCGGCAAGCGCGAGGTGTTCTATGCAGGCCGTGCGCCTGCCGCTGCGCCGGCCACCGGCCTTTCGAAGCTCCACGAATCAGAACAGGCCGCCCTGGTCGATGCCGCCTTGCGCGCCACGGCTACCGAAGAAGCTGCCCGTGACACATCGCGGCTGACCACCACCACCCCCACGCCGGCCGCCACCCCATTGAGGAAAAGCTCGTGACCATTGAAATCCGCGTTCCCCAGCTGCCCGAATCCGTTGCCGACGCCACGCTCGTGGCCTGGCACAAGCAGCCTGGCGATGCGGTGAAGCGCGACGAGAACCTGGCCGACCTCGAAACCGACAAAGTGGTGCTCGAAGTGCCGGCGCCGGCGAACGGCGTGCTGAAGGAGCTGAAGATTGCCGGAGGCACCACCGTGAAGAGCGGGCAGGTGCTGGCCGTTTTTGAAGAGAGCGCCTCGGGTGCCGCGGCGGGCGCTGCGAAGATCGCGCCGGCTGAAGCGGCCAAGGCTGCCGCGCCGGTTGCGGCGAGCGCGAAGGCTGGCGCCGTGGCCGTTGGCGCTGCCGCTGCGATCGGCGGCGCTGTCGCGACGGATGCGAGCAAGCTCAGCCCGTCGGTGCGCCGCCTCATCGAAGAGAACAAACTGGACGCGAGCAGCATTCCCGCCTCCGGGCGCGATGGCCGGCTCACCAAGTCCGACGTCGTGGATTACCTCGCGAAGCGCGCTCCTGCCGTAGCGCCCGCCGCCCCGGCTGCGAAACCGTCAGCACCCGCCAGGCCGCCCGCCGGCGCGCGCGTTGGCCGCACCGAGCAGCGCGTCACCATGACCCGCCTGCGCCAGCGCATCGCCACGCGGCTCGTCGAAGCGCAGTCCACGCAGGCGCTGCTCACTTCGTTCAACGAGGTCGACCTCACCGCCGTGAACGAACTGCGCGCCCGATACAAGGAACGCTTCGAGAAAGAGCACGGCGTGAAGCTCGGCTTCATGTCGTTCTTCGTGAAGGCGACCATCGAGGCGCTCAAGCGCTTCCCGGTGGTCAACGCTTCCGTGGATGGCACGGACATCGTCTACCACGAGTACTACGACATCGGCGTCGCCGTTTCCACGGAGCGCGGCCTCATGGTGCCGGTGATCCGCGATGCCGACACCAAGGGCTACGGCGCCATCGAGAAAGAGATCGGCGTGTACGCCGGCAAGGCGCGCGAAGGCACCATTTCCATCGAAGACCTGACGGGTGGCACGTTCACCATCACCAATGGCGGAGTGTTCGGCTCACTGATGTCCACGCCCATAGTCAATGCGCCCCAGAGCGCCATTCTGGGCATGCACAAGATCCAGGAGCGGCCGATGGTGGTGAACGGTGAGATCAGGATTCGCCCGATGATGTACCTGGCGATCACGTACGATCACCGCATCATCGACGGCCGCGAGGCCGTGCTGTTCCTCATTGCGGTGAAGGACTGCCTCGAAGACCCGGGCCGCATGCTCCTGCAGGTCTGATCGGTCCAAGCGCTCAATCGGAAAGAACAACATGGCTGATGTGAACACTTTCGACGTCATCGTGATCGGTGGCGGCCCGGCGGGCTACCCGGCCGCAATCCGCGCCGGGCAGAACAAGCTCAGCGTGGCCTGCATCGACGAATGGAAGAATCGTGACGGCTCGGCGGCGTACGGCGGCACGTGCCTCAACGCGGGCTGCATTCCGTCGAAGGCGCTGCTCGAGTCCTCGGAGCTGTATCACAAGGTGAGCTCGGAGCTCGCCGTCCATGGCATTCAGGCATCGGGCGTCACGCTCGACCTTGCAGCCATGCAGAAACGCAAGTCCGGCATCGTGAAAGGCATGACCGGCGGCATTCTTGCATTGTTGAAAGGCGCGGGTGTGACGCCGCTGCAGGGGCACGGCAAGCTGCTCTCCGGCAAGCGCGTTGAATTCAAGGCGCACGATGGCAGCACGCGGGTGCTCACGGCGAAGCACGTTGTGCTCGCGTCGGGCTCTTCGCCCACCGAGCTGCGCTCTGCGCCGTTCGACGGCAAGAACATCGTGGACTCGTGGGGCGGGCTCGATTTCGACGCCGTTCCCAAGCGGCTCGGCGTGATCGGGGCCGGTGCCATCGGCCTCGAGCTGGGTAGCGTGTGGAAACGCCTGGGCAGCGAAGTGGTGGTGCTCGAAGCGCTGCCGGACTTCCTGGCCAATGCGGACCAGCAGCTCGCCAAAGAAGCGCTTCGGCACTTCAGGAAGCAGGGGCTGGATGTGCGGCTGGGGGCGAAAGTCACCGGTGCGAAGGTCGAAGGCGGCGCTGTGAACGTCACTTACACCGACGCGAAGGGTGAGCAGTCAGTGAAGGTGGACAAGCTCGTGGTGGCGATCGGCCGCCGGCCGTTCACGAGAGATCTGCTGGGTGAGGGCACCGGTGTCGAGCTCGACGAAAGCGGCTTCATCGTGGTGGACCACGAGTGCCGCACAGGCGTCGAGGGCATCTGGGCCGTGGGCGACTGCGTGCGCGGGCCCATGCTGGCGCACAAGGCCAAGGAAGAAGGCGTGATGGTGGCGGACCTCATCGGCGGCAATTTCGCCGAGGTGAATTACAAGACCGTGCCTTCGATTATCTACACCACGCCCGAGATTGCGTGGGTCGGCCAGACGGAAGAGCAGGTCAAGGCTTCGGGCCGCGAGTACAAGACCGGCGTGTTTCCGTTCCTGGCGAACGGCCGTGCGAAAGCACTGGAAGCCGCGGCCGGCTTCGCCAAGGTGATCGCGGCGAAAAACGACGACGAGATTCTCGGCGTGCACATCATCGGCCCCATGGCCGGTGAGCTGATCGCCGAGGCCGTGCTGGCGCTCGAATACTCCGCCAGCAGCGAAGACCTCCAGCGCACCATCCATGCGCACCCCACGCTCTCCGAAGCCCTGCACGAAGCCGCGCTGGCCACGGACAAGCGGGCCATCGACTCGCTCAACCGCTAGTACGTCGGCACGAGGATTCTGACGGGCTCGAGATTGAGCGCGTTGAGGCCTTCGCGAGCGGAGCGGTGCTCGAAGAAGGGCGGAACCCAAAGAGGGGCTTGCGGCGTTAGGCTCGCGCGCTTCGAAAAAAGCTGTGGAGGACCACATCTTTTTTCGGCGTTCCCCGCGCGCGTCGGGGGCCGCGCGTCACGGCGGTCGAACCAAGTTTCCAGTGCAACGCTCGCGCGGCCCTGATCCGCCGTCGCGCGGGCGCTCGCCACACGCCGCAAGCCCCTCTTTGGGTTCCGCCCTTCTTCGAGCACCACTCCGCTGACACGCGGTAGTGCTCGCACTGTTCAACTCTCGCGTGCCGTTTAGGCCTAACCGGCACTACTCCGGTAGGCTGCGGCGTCCGAGCGAAGTGGTGATGTCCACGTCGGCAAAACCTGTCAGCCACCGCCTGCGACAAGGCCACTCAGAGTCGTTGTAGCCTTGGGGCCTTTCCTCAGTCGGAGCCTTCCTCGAGGCACTGCCTCGGCTCGTGGGCCTTCAGGTCTTTGAGCGAGAGGTCGCGCCAGGCGGCGCCGTCCTTTTTCTGAAGTTTCGCCACCGCGATCAGCGCCAGCATCGTGTAGCCGTCTGTCGTCGGCTTCGCGAGCTTCACCATCGTGCAGCCTTCGCTGGTGATGAACACCTTGCCTTCGAACCAGCCGGGCTCGATGCCGGAGCCTTCGATTCTGACGGCGGTGTCTTTCGCGAGATCGCCCGCGTGGGCGGCAAGAGCAACGAAAGCGATAGCGATAGCGAGGAAGGCTGCGGTTCGCTTCATGGGCGCTTCAACGCGAATTCACGGAAGCTCTTCAGACTTTCCCTGGCGGTTCCGTCGTGCTCGTCTAGCGCTTGAGCAGCCGGCACACGGTCTTGCGCATGTGCGCGGCGAGGAGGGTGAGTTTCTCCCCCGGGGTTTTCGGGCGGCTGGCTTCTTCGCGTGTGCGGATGGCGCGCGCGGCGAGGGGCGCGACGGTCTGGTCGAACTCGCGCTCCACGATGCGCAGCGGCTCGTCGTCTTCCGGGGCGCCCAGTGGCGTGTAGTTGCCGAGCTTCCGGCGCACGGTTCGGTCGACCGGCTTGCCGGGCGGCGGCGCAGCGGCGGCCCGAGTCGGGCGTGCCAGATTCGAGGCGGACGGCCGGGCTGGGGGACGGGCCGCCGGCCGGGCTACCGCAGGCGCGGGCTTCGGGCTTCGGGCAGCAGGCGAGGATGTATGTGCAAGCGGTTGAGGAATCGGCATTTTTTGAACCTTTAGCCGCTCCGGGGTGGCCGCCGTCGGAGCGGGGTTCGCAGGCAGCGTTGGGGGCGCCGGTGGCTCAGCACGCGCCTCGTCGGGCTCGCTCAGGAGCGCCTGCATGCGCTCGAGCACCGCTTCGAGCTCATCCTCATCGATGGGGTAGCGCATCGTCGCGTGCAGGCGGAACGGCCCGAGCTTGCCGCGCAGTAGCTTCAGGCGCTGCGGCTCGATGACGAGCACCCGCAGGGTGTCCGGCCAGCGCGCGGCCACGTGGCTCAACAGCTCCAGGCCCGAGCCGTCGGAGAGCCGCTCGCTTGCCACAAGCACGTCGAACTGGTTCGCGCGCATCAGGTCGACGCACGTGGCTTTGCTGGTCGCGATGTCCACGTCGAACGATCGCGCAACCGTCTCCAGCATCTCGGTTTCCTGATCGCAGATCAGAACTCGCATGGCCGCGAAGCCTTCCCCGGTAGTCCCTGATACGCCCATCCTGGTGCGTCCCCTGGCGCGGCGGTGGCCGCGCCTCCTGTGCCGTTACGATCCGGACGGCGTTGAATTGCGGCACTCGTATGCCGCTATGCAAAATTCTGGGGCTACAGCCGCCCTGAGGACAAGTGCCAGGTCACGCTTTCAGCAGGGGAAGCGTGCCGAAAGACCTAAGTCCGACAAGTGTTCAATGCACCCGCCGCGCGCTGATCACATTGGGCACGCCCGCCAGTCGCCGCAGCACCCGGGCGAGCTGTTCCAGGTCCTTCACGGCAAGCTTGACGGTCATGTGCGCCGTGCCGTTGTCGTGGTCGGTGACGGTGTTCAGGGCGTCGATGCTCAGGTGCTCCACGGCCATGACGTCCGAAATGTCGCGCACGAAGCCGCGGCGGTCGTAGGCGGTGATGTCGATCTGCACTTCGAGGTTCTCGGGGTGATCCGAGCTCCACTCCACGTTGAGCGCACGCTCGGGCTTCACGGCCCGCATGCGGGCGAGGGCGGGGCAGTCGCTGCGGTGGATGGTGACCCCGCGGCCCAGCGTGACGTACCCGGAAATGGCCTGCGGCCGGATGGGCGCGCAGCACCGGGCGAGGGTGATCGGCAGGTCCCCGACGCCTTCGATTTCCACCAGCGAGCCGCGCTTTTTCTTCGCAGCCGCTGCCTTTGGCGCCCGACGCATGCGCGGCCCGGGCTCTTCCGCGGGCAGCATCAGGCGCTCGGCCGCCTGCACGAGCTGGGTCACCGTGATCTCGCCTTCCCCCAGCAGCTGGTGAAAGTGGTCGAGGTCGTTTGCCTTCAACTCCTGCACGAGCGCTGACATGCGATCGGCCTTCACGCCGAGGCGCGCGAGCTCCCGCTCGGCGATCTGCCGGCCGGCGCTGCGGTTGTCCGAGACGTCGAGCTTGCGGAACCAGGCGCGCACCTTGGAGCGGTTGCGCGGCGAGATGAGGTAACCCTGCTCGGGCGCGAGCCAGTCCCGGCTCGGCGCGGGGTGCTTGCCGGTGATGATCTCGATGATCTCGCCGTTCGACACCTGGTGGTCGAGCGGCACGATGCGCCCGTTCACCTTCGCGCCGCGGCAGCGATGGCCGAGATCGGTGTGCACGTGGTAGGCGAAGTCGAGCGGCGTGGCGCCGCGCGGCAGGTCGACCACTTCGCCCTTGGGCGTGAGCGCATACACGCGGTCTTCGAACAGCTCGGTGCGCATGCGCTCGAGGAAGTCCCGGTCCGTATCCGCGGTTTCTTGCGGCTCGAGCAGCCGGCGCACCCACTCGATCTTGCGTTCGTACTGCGCGTCTCGCGCGCCGCCTTCTTTGTACTGCCAGTGCGCGGCCACGCCGAGCTCCGCGTGCTCGTGCATCTCGCCCGTGCGGATCTGCACTTCCACGCTGCGCTTCTGCGGGCCGATGACGGCGGTGTGGATCGAGCGATAGAAGTTGCCTTTGGGCGTGGCGATGTAGTCGTCGAACTCGCCGGGGATGTAGGTCCACAGCCCGTGCACGATGCCGAGCGCCGCGTAGCACTCGGGCACCGCGTCCACCACGATGCGCACGGCGCGCACGTCGAAAACTTCTTCGAAGGCCAGGTTCTTTCGCTGCATCTTCCGGTGGATGCTGTAGATGTGCTTGGGCCGCCCATACACCTGCGCTTTCACGTTGCCCTTCTCGAGCTCCGCGCGCAGCGTGGCGCACACCTCTTCGATGTAGCGCTCGCGATCGGCGCGACGCTCGTTCAGCGCGGCGGCGATGCGGCGATATTCGTCGGGCTCGAGGTAGCGGAAGGCGAGGTCTTCCAGCTCCCACTTGAGCTGCCACACGCCCAGACGGTTGGCGAGCGGCGCCAGCACCGCGCGCGCCTCCACGGCCAGCCGCTCCCGGGCTTCGGCCGAAAGGTCTTTCGCATGTCGAAGCCGCACGAGCTGCTGCGCGAGCTGGGCGAGCACCAGACGCGGGTCGCTCACCACGGCCAGCAGCATCTTGCGCACGGTCTCGGCCTGGCGCGGGTCGAGGCCCTGTGCCGGCGACCAGTCCCGCGGCAGGCCCACGTCGCCAATGCGCTGCAGGTCGACCGCGATCTTCGCCGGGCCCGGGGCGGCGATGCTGGCGAGCTTCTCCTGGGTGAAGCCGTTGAGGCCGACCAGGGGACGCAGCACCAGCGCGCTCGCAAGCTCCGCGTTTTCCGTGAGCGCGCCGATGACTTCGGCGGCCTCCACGCTCTGCGCGAGTGCTTCGCGCGCCATGGGATGGGCGGCTTCAGCGGCCGCGCGCACGCGAGCGATGGAGGCGAGAATGTCGGCAGGGCAGAGTTGGGCGGTTTCCACGGAAAAATTCGAATTGGTCTGTCGTGAGGTCGAGGCCGGTATACGCGTGTCGTCGCCGGCGGTTTGCAGCTATCATACCTGTCTCATTTTTCCGGCGAATCATGGCAGGCCATAGCAAGTGGGCTAACATCCAGCACCGAAAAGGCGCGCAGGATCAAAGGCGGAGCAGGGTTTTCAGCAAGCTCATCCGCGAAATCTCCGTGGCAGCGCGTGTCGGTGGACCGGATTTAGGCTCCAATGGCCGCCTGCGCCTGGCGGTGGACAAGGCGCGCGACGTCAACATCCCCAAAGACGCCATCGACAGTGCCGTTCAGAGCGCCGTGGGCGGTGACGATGGCGTGGCCTACTACACCATGCGTTATGAGGGCTACGGCCCAGGGGGCGTGGCCGTGATGGTCGATTGCGTTACCGACAACGGCAATCGCACCGTCGCCGATCTGCGCCATGCCTTCACGAGTTGCGGTGGCCACCTCGGCGCGTGCGGCTCGGTCGCCTACCTGTTCAACCAGGTGGGGCTCATGACATACCCCACCGGCACCAGTGAAGACCGCCTCATGGAAGTGGCGCTGCAGGCCGGGGCGGAAGATGTGCTCGCCCACCCCGACGGCTCCATAGAAGTGCTCACCGATCCGCTGGATTTCGAAACCGTGCGCGCCCAGCTCATGGCCGATGGCTTCGCGCCCGCCACCAGCGAGATCACCCAGCGCGCCTCGACCAACACGGCGCTCGACGGCGAGGCGGCGGAGTCGATGGTGCACCTCCTTGAAATGCTCGATGGCCTGGACGACGTGCAGGGCGTCTATTCGAATGCCGAGATACCGGATGAGGTCCTGGCGCGCGTTTGATCCGGCGGCGCACGCCGCCGGCCAGACTACGACCGGCGCGAAATCCCCCGGCGGCGCGATCTCGCGTGCCGCGGCACCTGTGCGCCTTGCGCCCACCGTCAACGTGCGCATTCTCGGGCTCGACCCCGGCTCGCGCCGCACGGGGTTCGGCGTCATCGAGTGCGGCAGCTCCAGGAGCACGCAGCTGGCGCACGGCTGCATCGTTGCCGGCACGGGCTCGCTCAACACGCGCCTGCGCCTCATCTTCGAAGGCGTGCAGGCGCTCATCCAGCTGCATCGGCCGGATGAAATCGCCATCGAGCGCGTGTTCCTCAATCGCAATGTCGACAGCGCGCTGAAGCTGGGCCACGCGCGCGGCGCCGCGCTGTGCGCCGTGCCTCAGGCACTGCCTGTGTTCGAGTACGCGCCACGAGCCATCAAGCTTGCGGTGGTGGGCTTCGGCGCAGCGGAAAAGGCGCAGGTGGCGCACATGATTCGCGTGTTGCTCGGCGTGGAAGGCCGCATCACCGCAGACGCATCCGACGCGCTGGCCGTGGCTGTGTGCCACGCCAACTCGCGACGCATGCAGCTGTCAGGTGCCGCCCTGTGATCGGCTCGCTTCGCGGCCGCATCGGCTCCAAGACGCCCCCGCAGCTCACCATTGAAGTGGGCGGCGTGGGCTACGAGCTCGAAGCGCCCATGTCCACGTTCTTCCATCTGCCTGCCGTGGGCGAAGAGGTGAAACTCCTCACGCACTTCGTGGTGCGGGAAGACGCGCAGCTGCTCTATGGCTTCGCCACCGAAGACGAGCGCCGGCTGTTCCGCAGCCTGCTGAAGGTCTCCGGCATCGGGCCGAAAATCGGCCTCGCGCTGCTGTCGGGCATCAGCGTCGAAGCGTTCGCCCTGTGCGTGCAGAGCCAGGATGTGGCCTCGCTCATCCGCGTGCCCGGCATCGGGCGCAAGACGGCGGAGCGGCTGCTGGTGGAGATGCGAGATCGCCTCGCACCCACGGACGGCGTGGCCGTCGGTGCGGTCATGGTGCAGCCCGAGGCGAGCCCGGAGGCGGAAGCCTTCGGCGCGCTGGTGGCCCTGGGCTACCGTCCGGCGGAAGCAACACGCTTGCTCAAGGCCGCCGGTCCCGGTACACACTCCACCGAAGAACTGATCCGCCGCGCGCTCCAGAGCGCCGCGCGAGACTAGGCCCGGAAAAGAGCAGGGCAAGGGAGTGACGATCGAATTGGAACCCGAACGCATCGTAACGACGGTTGCGACTCGCGAAGACGAGGCCATCGACCGGGCCATTCGTCCGCGCACGCTCGTCGATTACGTGGGCCAGCCGGCGGTGAAGGCGCAGCTCGAGATCTTCGTGAGCGCGGCGCGCCAGCGTGCGGAGGCGCTCGACCACGTGCTCATCTTCGGCCCGCCGGGCCTGGGCAAGACCACGCTCGCGCACATCATCGCGAACGAGCTCGGCGTCACCATGAAGCAGACCTCCGGCCCCGTGCTGGAGCGGCCGGGTGACCTCGCCGCCATACTCACCAACCTCTCGCCGCGCGACGTGCTGTTCGTCGACGAGATCCATCGCCTCTCGCCCATCGTGGAAGAAGTGCTCTACCCGGCGATGGAGGATTACCAGCTCGACATCATGATCGGCGAAGGCCCGGGCGCGCGCTCCATCAAGCTCAGCCTGCCGCCCTTCACGCTCGTGGGCGCCACCACTCGCGCGGGGCTGCTCACCTCGCCGCTGCGGGACCGCTTCGGCATCGTGCAGCGGCTGGAGTTCTACGGCGTGGAAGACCTCGAGCGCATCGTTACGCGCTCCGCCGGCATTCTCGACGTGCCCATTGACGTGGGCGGCTCGGGCCGCATTGCCCAGCGTTCGCGCGGCACGCCGCGCATCGCGAACCGCCTGCTGCGCCGGGTGCGTGATTTTGCACAGGTGAAGGCAGACGGCCGCATCAACGACGCCGTCGCCAGCGCCGCGCTCGATCTGCTGGAGGTCGACCCGCAGGGGTTCGACGCGCTCGACCGCAAGTTCCTGCTCACCATCATCGACAAGTTCGACGGCGGGCCGGTGGGCATCGAGAGCATCGCCGCCGCCATCGGCGAAGAGCGCGGCACGCTGGAAGACGTGATCGAACCCTTCCTCATCCAGCAGGGTTTCATCATGCGCACCGGTCGCGGGCGCGTGGCCACGCGCACGGCCTACCAGCATTTCGGCCTGCGAGTGCCCGAGCGCCCCGCTGCAAGCCTGCCGCTTTTCGAGGAAGGCCGGTGACCGGTCGGCCGGCTCCGGGCTTTTCCTGGCCCGCACGAGTCTACTGGGAAGATACGGACGGCGGCGGGGTCGTCTACTACGCGAACTACCTCAAGTTCCTGGAGCGTGCGCGCACCGAATGGCTGCGCTCGCTCGGCTTCGTGCAGACGCAGCTCGCGCAAGACCCCGGCATCGTGTTCGTGGTGGCGAGCCTCACCATCGACTACCGGCGCCCTGCGCGGCTGGACGACGCGCTTGTGGTCACATGCAATTACGAACCGGATGGCGCGGCGTGCATCCGTTTCGCACAACGCATCCTGCGTAACGACGAAGTGCTGGTCGAAGCTTCTGTACGCGTGGCGTGTCTGGACGCCGCAAGCTTCCGCCCGAAACGTTTACCGGCCGCGCTCGTTAGTGCCCTGGGCACTAACGTGGCCCTGCTGAAGGCCGTGAAGGAGCCCACCTGAAATGAACCAAGACCTGTCGATCATCCGCCTGATTGCGGAGGCGACCATCCCGGTGCAGATCGTCATCGCGCTGCTGGCGCTCGCGTCCTTCATGTCGTGGGCCATCATCTTTCGCAAGCGCATCGTCATCAGCCGCGCGCGCCGCGAGGCCGACCAGTTCGAGCAGAACTTCTGGTCGGGTGGCGACCTGTCGCAGCTCTATCGCGGCATCGAGTCGCGTGGTAACGCCACGGGCATGTCGAGCATCTTCGAGTTCGGCTTTCGCGAGTTCGCGCGGTCGCGCCAGCAGGGCGGCATCGCTTCGGACCACCTTCTGGAAGGCGCACGCCGCGCGATGCAGGTGGCGCGCCTCAAGGAGATCGACCGCCTCGAGCACAGCCTGGCGACGCTTGCCACGGTGGGCTCCACCAGCCCTTACGTGGGCCTCTTCGGCACCGTGTGGGGCATCATGAATGCCTTCACCGGGCTCGGTAACGTGCAGCAGGCAACGCTTGCCATGGTGGCGCCGGGCATCTCCGAAGCACTGGTGGCCACGGCTATCGGCCTGTTCGCGGCGATTCCGGCCGTGATCGGGTTCAACCGGTTCGCGGACCAGGTGGGAAGACTCGAAGTGCGCTACGCCGCGTTCATGGAAGAGTTCTCCACCATCCTGCAGCGTCACGCCTCGCGCGGCGGCGGCACTGCTCCGGCGTCGGCGGGTCAAAACGCCGCAGGCACACGCGGAGCGTAACGACATGGCACAACTCTCACGCGGACGACGCCTCATGGGCGAGATCAACGTCGTGCCCTACATCGACGTCATGCTCGTGCTGCTCATCATCTTCATGGTCACCGCGCCGCTGCTTGCACAGGGCATCAAGGTAGACCTGCCGAAGGCGTCGGCTGAAGCCTTGCCGCCCGAAGCGCAGGAGCCGCTGGTGCTGTCGATCGACAAGCAGGGCCGCATGTATCTGAACGTGGGCGGCTCGCCCAATGCGCCCATCGAGGAAGAGGTGGTCGCCGCCCGCGCTACCGCCGCCCTGCGCCGCGCGCCGGAGCGGGCGGTGCTGCTGAAGGCGGATGAGGCCATTCCCTACGGGCGGGCGGTGGACGCCATGGTCATCCTCCAGCACGCGGGCGCGAAGAAGGTGGGCTTCATCACGGACCCGCTCGAGACCCGCAAGCTGCCCGGGCTTGCCCCCGCGCCTCCACCCGTGTCGAAAGGCTGAGCCGGCACAGTGCAGGAACGCCGGGTGCTCACGTGAGTATCGAACGCAGGAGCGATCGCTGGATTTCGCTGATTCAGTCCGTGCTGTTGCATGGAGTGGTGGTCGGCGCGCTCGCGTACGGTTTCTACGCCTACAAGAAAGCACCGAAGCCGGTGCAACCCACGCTGGCCGTGGAAGCAACGCTGGTGGACTCGAGCGGGGCTGCGCCCCCGTCGAAGGCGCCCACGCCGCCCCCACCGGCACCGGAGCCCGAACCCGAGCCGCCGCCGCCGGAAGAGGTGGGCCCGCCGGCCCCTACGCCGGAGGAAATCCAGCTGCGCGAGCAGGCCCAGCGCGAAGAGCAGCAGAAGCAGGAACAGCAGCAGCAGCAGCGCGAGCAGGAAGAGCGCGTGGCGCTGGAGCGCAAGCAGGCCGAAGAGAAGGCCGCCGTCGAGCAGAAGGAACGCCAGGAAGAAGCCGAACGCCAGCGCAGGCAGGAACAGCGCGAAGCCGAGGAAAAGCGGCTCGCCGACGCGAAGCGAAAGGCGGAGGAGAAGCGCAAGGCCGACGAGAAACGCGTGCAGGCCCAGCGCGATGCGGAACTACGGCGGAGCCTGGAGGCCGAAGAGCGCGTGATGGCGGCGCGGTCGAGCGGTGCGCTGGCGAGCTGGCTGGGGCAGATCGCAAACCGGGTGCAGCGTGCGTGGATTCGGCCGCCGAACTCGCAGCCGGGCGTGCAGTGCTGGGTGTATGTGACCCAGACGCCGGGCGGCGAGGTCACGAACGTGCGCATCGGCGAGTGCAACGGGGATGCAGCATTGCGCGAGTCCATCGAGTCGGCGGTGTATCGTGCGTCCCCATTGCCGCCGGCACCCGACCCGGCGCTGTTCGACCGGAACCTGAGCTTCCTGTTCAAACCGACTGACTGAACTTCCGTAATAGAGTGAAAGCGAGACCCATGACTCAATGGATTCGACACCTGCCTCTCGCGGCGCTGGCCCTCGTACTCACGCTATGCGCGGCATTGCCCGCCCGCGCGGAACTGCAGATCGAGATTACTTCCGGCGTCACAGACCCGATCCCGATCGCTGTATTGCCGTTCACTCGAGTGCCCGCCGATGGCGGCGTGGATGTTTCCGAGGTCGTGCAGCGGGATCTGGCAGGCAGCGGCCGTTTCAAAGCCATGCCGCGCTCGCAGATGACCAGCACTCCCACGCGCGGGTCGGACGTGGTCGCCGCGGACTGGAAAGCGGGCGGTAACGACTATGTGGTCGTCGGGCGCGTGACCGGCTCGGGCGACGGCCAGCTTGCGGTGGATTTCGAGCTCATCAACGCGCTCACGGGGCAGCAGCTCGCGAGCCAGCGTTTCACGGGCCCGCAGGCGGCGCTGCGTAACGCCGCGCATCGCGTGAGCGACGTGATCTACGAGAAGATCCTGGGCATCCGCGGCGCGTTTGCCACGCGCATCGCCTATGTGTCCGTCGATGGGCAGCCGCCCTCGCAGCGCTATCAGCTCATCGTGGCAGACGCGGATGGCGAGAACCCGCGCATCGTCCTGGAGTCGCGTTTTCCGCTGATGTCGCCCGCGTGGTCTTCGGATGGCCAGTGGCTGGCTTACGTGTCGTTCGAAGGGCGCCGCTCGTCGGTTTACGTGCAGCGCGTACGCACGGGTGAGCGTTCGCGCGTCTCCGCACGCGCGGGCATCAATGGCGCGCCTTCGTTCTCGCCGGATGGAAAGCGCCTGGCGCTCACGCTCGGGGGCACCTCGGGTAACCCGGACATCTTTGTGCTGGACCTTGGCACGCAGGGGCTCACCCGCATCACCGACGACCCGGCCATCGACACCGAGGCGGTGTGGAGCACGGATGGGCAGTCCCTCTATTTCACGTCTGACCGCGCCGGCGGCCCGCAGATCTACCGCATTGGCGTGCGCGCGGGGGATAAGCCCAAGCGCATCACCTTCGGCAGCGGCTACAACGCGCGCCCCCGGCTGAGCCCGGATGGCACCCAGCTCGCCATGGTGACGCTCGACGGCAGCAACTACCGTATCGCCGTGCAGGACCTCGCCAACAGCAACGTGCGCGTGCTGTCGAAGGGCCGGCAGGACGAGTCGCCGAGCTTTGCGCCGAACGGCGCCATGGTCATCTACTCCGGCTCGGAGGGCGGGCGCGCCCTGCTCGCCACGGTGTCGACGGACGGGCTGACGGGCCAGCGCCTGAAATCGGATCAGGGGCAGGTGCGGGAACCAGTGTGGGGCCCGTTCACTCAATAACAGGCCGCTCGCCTGTCGCCCTCCGGCGACGTGCGAGTTCGTGAATGACGATCTTGTGTGTGATAGAAAGCGCCCTGCCGCGTGGCAGGGATATGGGGAGCGAGAGTAATGCGTAAAACGCTTGTGCTGTTTGTTGTGCTGGCTGCGTCCGTGGCCCTTGCCGGTTGCAAACCGAAGAACGTGAAGCCAGATGCCAACGCTGGCGCGAACAGCAGCCAGAGTGGCGCGGATGCCTCTGGCGTCGGCAGTGCCGCTGCCTCGGAAGAGGGCGCGGAAGCCCCCGGCCCAATGGAAGGCGTGCTCGCAAAGCGCACCATCTATTTCGACTTCGACAGCAGCGAGATTCGCGGCGAGGGCACCGAGATTGTCGCCGCCCACTCGAAATACCTGGCCGGCAACACCGGCATGAAGGTGCGCCTCGAGGGCCACACAGATGAGCGCGGCTCACGTGAGTACAACATCGGCCTCGGCGAGCGCCGTGCGCAGGCCGTGCGCCGCGCGTTGCTCCTTCAGGGTGCAGGCGAATCGCAACTCTCCACCGTGAGCTACGGCGAAGAGCGCCCGGCCGCGGCGGGCAGCGACGAGGCGGCGTGGACGAAGAACCGCCGCGTCGAGATCGTGTATCTGCAATGAGCATTGGGCAGCAGGAACTGGCTTGAGTCAGCGTCTTTCATGAGGTGCGCCATGCGACAGCTCGGTGCGGTGCTTCTGGTGGTCCTGATGTCGGGGTGCGCCATCTCGCCGGAAGAAGACCCCGTGCAGATCAAGCTGAACGACGTCGACGGACGCGTGCAGCGTATCGAGCGGGTGGTCTCGAACCAGAGCCTGCTCGAGATGGCGCAGAAACTCGACGCCGCGCAGGCGGACGTGCGCGCGCTTCGCGGGCGCATCGAGGTGCTGGAGAACAGCAACGAAGCGCTGCGCAAGCAGCAGCGGGAGCTGTATTCGGACCTCGACAAGCGCATTGCCGCCATGGGCGCGGGGGCAGGTGCCGGCGGCACGGCGCCCGGTGTGCCGGGCGTTATCGCGTCGCCAGGCGCTGCGGGCGGGGCCGGCTCCGCGGCCACTGAGCAAGCGGCGTACACGCAGGCGTTCGATGCGTTGAAGTCGTCGAACTACACGGCGGCCATCAGCGGGTTCCGGTCATTCCTCTCCACCTACCCGGCGAGCCCCATCGCGGAGAATGCGCAATACTGGCTCGGCGAAGCCCACTATGCGAAGGGCGAATACGACCAGGCGGCCACGGCGTTTCGCACCGTGGGTGAGCGCTGGCCGAATTCGCGCAAATCGCCCGACGCGCTTCTGAAGCTCGGTTTCTCGCAGATCGAGATGAAGCGCCTATCCGAGGCACGTGTGACGCTCAGCGACGTGACGCGCAAGTTCCCAGACAGCGACGCTGCAAAGCTCGCCGCGGAACGCCTGCGTCGCATGCCGGCGGACGCACGCTGACGGCGAAGTGTCGCGCCTCAAGATCACCGAAATTTTCTATTCCCTGCAGGGCGAGGCCGATACCGCGGGGATTCCCACCACGTTTGTGCGGCTCACCGGATGCCCGCTGCGGTGTGAGTACTGCGACACCGCTTATGCGTTTCAGGGCGGGGAGTGGTGGGAGGTGGATGCCATCGTGGCTCGCGTTCGCGAGCTGGGGACCCAATACGTTTGCGTGACGGGTGGCGAGCCGCTCGCCCAGAAGACGTGCATCGAGCTGCTGCGGCGGTTGTCGGAAGAAGGGTTTCGTGTTTCGCTCGAGACGAGCGGTGCAATGTCGCTTGAAGGCGTAGACCCGCGCGTGGTGATGGTGGTGGACGTGAAGACGCCCGGGTCGGGCGAAGAGCGCCGGAACCGTTACGACGAGCTGGCGCGGCTGGGCGCCAAAGACCTGGTGAAGTTCGTCATCTGCGGGCGTGAGGATTACGACTGGAGCCGCGCCAAGATGGCCGAGCTTGGCCTGCCCGAGCGATGCACCGTGCTGTTCTCGCCCAGCGCGGACCAGCTGCCCGCGCGCGACCTTGCCGACTGGATACTGGAAGACCGGCTGCCGGTGCGATTCCAGATTCAGCTGCACAAGGTGCTCTGGGGCAATACGCAGGGGAAATAGGCCGTGGATTCGGGTCCAGCGAATTACACCAATGTTCAGGCAGGCACGGGCGTCAACGCGGGAACGGGCGCAGGCGCTCGCGCGGTGGTGCTGCTGTCGGGCGGGCTGGATTCGGCGACCACACTCGCCATCGCGCGATCGCAGGGGTTTGAGTGTTATGCGCTGTCGGTGGATTACGGGCAGCGGCACTCGGCGGAGCTCGACGCGGCACGGCGCGTGGCCACCGCGCTGGGGGCGCGAGACCATCGCGTGATGCGGGTGGATCTCGCGGGCATTGGTGGCTCTGCGCTGACGGACCCGTCGATTGCCGTGCCGGAGCAGGGCACCAGCGGCATCCCCATCACCTACGTGCCGGCGCGGAACACCATGATGCTGTCGCTGGCGCTAGCGTGGGCCGAAGTGCTGGGCGCCCGCGACATATTCATGGGCGTGAACGCGGTGGACTATTCGGGCTACCCCGACTGCCGGCCGGAGTTCATCGCTGCGTTCGAGCAGCTCGCCTCGAAGGCCACCAAGGCAGGCGTCGAGGGCGCGGCTTTCCGCATCCACGCGCCGCTCATCGCGCTGTCCAAGGCGGATATCGTCCGGGAGGGCGCGCGGCTGGGCGTGGATTTCGGCATCACCGTGTCCTGCTATCAGGCGGACAGCCAAGGTCGGGCATGCGGCCGCTGCGATTCCTGCCGCATCCGCCAGGCCGGTTTCACGGCCGCGGGCATTCCCGACCCGACCCGCTACCGCCCTCTGTAGTATCATCGCCGCCCTCGCGAGGGCCCCCAAGAACGCGCCCACCAGCGCGCCGCGCCGCCGGTCTCCCCGGTGCGCCATGCCGCCTGCAACCGCGAGAAGCCCAATCCGTGGGGTGGTAGCTCAGTCGGTAGAGCATCGGACTTTTAATCCGCTGGTCGAGGGTTCGATTCCCTCCCACCCCAAATCCCCGCTCTACTACCTCGACGATTTTTTTGTTTCTTCATCGTCGAAAGCGCTGCTCAACTCATAGACCCCAGTTCGCGGACCGTCAACGAGGAAACCTTGCGCATGGATGCATGAATTGAATGCGGCGCTGAATTGAGCGAAGCGGATGTAAATCGCTGGAGCGAGGCCATTTGGGAAAAGCGCCGCCGGAAGCGCGCGCTTCGTGTAGAAAGCCGCAATGTGATCGCCGAAGTTTTGAGCCGCGCCGACAGCCAGGGATAGGTGTCGCTGCGCGTGCGCGCCTGAAAGGCCGATGTCGAGCAAATCGGCGCTGGGAATGGCAAGCTGAAGAAAGAAGAAGTCGTAAAGCGCAAGGTCTCGACACTGACCCGCGACTAGGTCGAGCGCCTGCAAGGGAGCGATGAGACGGCAAGGGCGATTGTCGCAAGCCGCTTTCTCAACGATCCACCGCCTCCCACCCCTAAGAAACACGCTAGAAGAAAATCGCGCCGCTGAATAATCGCCTCGGCGGCAACTTCAACGGCCCCAGTTCACGAAGGATTTACTGATCAGGAATTGCGTAGCGGCGCTCTCGCTTCAAGAACGCAACGTCGCCACCCTCAAGGATGTTGCAGACCTGTTGTCGCGTCCCGGTCTCCGGCGGGAAGTTGTTTTCGAGCGATCCGGAGGCATAGCTGATCACGGGCAACCCGTTCTCCTGCTTTTCCGCGCTCACGATGATGACCTGCTCGGTATCCGAGTTCACCACCAGGTTCGGGTTATGCGTGATGACGATGATCTGCCGACGGGCTTTCGCCATGCGGAAGTAAGGCGTCAGCAGATTGTAAATGGATTCGTTATCGAGGTTCTCGTCGGGCTGATCGACGATCAGCGGGCGCGTATCCTCAGTGTCCATGCCGAGATAGAGGATCAGCAAGACTATCCCTTTTGTGCCGGGCGACAGGCTTTCGAGGTCTGCGCCGTTGAACTTTAGGCCGTATTCGAGGCCGATATGATCGACCTCATAGAGCCAGTTCAAAATATCCTGCTCGACCACCTCGCTCCGCATGAATCCCTTCCACGGTAAATCGCGGTTTCGGAATTCCTCCATGAATTTCTCGAACCCGACCCTTATATTCTCGGGATCACCTGACGACCACACAGGCAAAAGGATACGCCGCGCTGCTTCGCCAAGCTTCTCATAAGTGCCGTAAGGGATTGTTCTGCGCTGATCGAACAACGCTGAACCGCGCTCAAGCCACTTCGACAAATCGGCGGCCCAGCGAATTGCGAACTCAAGCTCCTTGCCTTTGAGCAGCGCCTGAGCGCTCAAGCGCTCCCGGATCGGATCATAGAGTCCCTGGAGCGCCTTCTTCTCCAGTTGCAGGTTCGCGAAATAGGCCACATAGGCATCGAGTCGCTTTGAAACCAGCTCGGTCAGCCTTGCACGCCCGCTTTCATCGGTCGTTTTGATCTCGGCGTTGAGACGCTCGACCTCCGTGTTGATGGCTGCGACACGGTCTTGAATCTGCTTCGTTCGCTCCTGTCGCGCCTTGTCGGCGGTTTCGCGCTTCATGAGCACTTCGATCTCGGCTTGCAGCTTCTTGATCGTTCCCTCTGCAGGGGGATTGCCGCCTTCGAGCTGCACCACAGTTTTGCCGATGGCCAGCTCACTCGCAGCCAGCGGCGGCCCGATATCAGCCGGAAACGCCGGACGAAATTTTCTCCAGTCCGCTTCCGGCACGCCGACTTCGCGCAGCGTGGGCTCAAGTTGCTCGTAAAACCGCTGCATCTGCGTGTTGAAAGCAGCGGCCCGCGTCCGAATGTCGGCCACGCGTTGCAGGTTCTGCTTTGCCGCGGCGACGCCTTGCTGGACTTTCGTCAGCGCAAGACGCTTTTGCTGTAACTCGGCCTGCATCTTCGCCTCTGCGGGAGTGGCAGGCGGCGGAAGCTGCTTGATCAGGCCGTCTCGCTCCACGGTGAGTGTTTTCACGCGCGTGCGCTTTTCAGGGAGTTTCGCGATCAGGTCGCGCAGCGTGCATTCTTCGCGAATGATCGACTGCATTTCGCCACGCAGGCGGTTACCCTCGTCGCGGATGCCTTCGGTCTTGATTGACCGCAGCTCGTCAAAGTCGGACGCGTTCAGCGTGTCGGTCGGATCGAGGTAGTGGAAGATAAGGTTTTCGATCTCGCGGACAAGCTCCTTGCTTATGCCATCCTTCGCGCAAATCCGCTCGACATAGTTCTGCGATAGATAGCGTACTTCCCGGTCTGCTTGCTTCGGTTTGCCAACGACCCCTGCAGACGTGCTCTCGTCCGCCCAGTTCAGCGTGATCTTCATGCCATCCAGATGATCATCAGCCCGCTGCAGAAAGCTGCCTTCTTCGGTTGAATCCCAGCTCCCGGCGGCGAATGCGATCAGGTCCGCAAGGGCGGATTTGCCCGAGCCTTTCTGGCCGATGATGGACACCATTCCGGCGTTGAGCGGAATCTCGCTATCGGCAAACCAGCCGTTGCCGTCCGCGAGCTTCACGGAAGAAATGACTCGCGCCTTGTCGTGATACTCCGGCGCGGACGGCCCGATGAATGCCCGGTCGGCGGGCTCGTGGACGATCTGGCGCAGACCTTCAAAGGTCGTATCCGCCTTGATCCAACAATACCGAAGATCGCAGTCCGAAGGATTGGCGTGGCACTGGTGGGGCGCCTCGCCGCGCTTCGCGCACGGATGGCCGATCTCGCTGTAGTCGTGGGAATCGGAGCCGTGGATGCACGGCTTGAGCGTCTTGAACTCCTTGAGGTAGTGCTTTTCGCCGTCCGCGTATTGCGGCGGGCGCGCCAGCCCCCAATTCCGCGTGCCCGGATTGGCTGAGAAGAGCGCATCCGAGCGCTGAATGAGAACCTTGCGCGTGAGGTGATCTTGCGAGTTCCAACTGATCTTTGACAGGTCCTCGTCTGCGACGACGCAGAAAAGGTATTTCTCCTTGAATCTGCGGTCGTCTAGGGCCTTAAGAATATCGTCGTCATCAACTACGGCGTTCGACATACCGACGAACACCGGGCTCTTGCCCTGGAACGGCGGGTGCTCTGAAATAAGCCGTTCGCCGAGTCGGCGCAGGTTTTCGACTTTCAGCTTCAGCTTCTCGGCGGTTGCCTGCGGCTGCGCCTGATCGGTGAATGTCAAATCGTGGAGGAAGTTCTCTTCAATGTCCCTGATCGCCACGTCGTCGGAAATGATGACATGGCAATTGATGCGGTTCGGACCGACAAACTTGCTAAGGCGAAACTCGATATTCGGAAAGACACGGATCGCCGCGATCTTCTCAATCTCATCGGGCATGAGCAGCTTGGCCAGCTTCTCGGGCTTTAACAGATAGTCTTCCTTGACCTTCTTGTAGCCATCGACTGTGAAGTAGTCCGTCAGTCCAATGACTGCAATGTCCTTGGAGATAGCGGCGCGGAACAGATTTTGAACGTAGACGTCCCAGTCATCACCAAACTGATTGTTCAGGTGAGACGCGGGCGTGTGAACTTGAAGGTCCCACTTGCGCCACTCAGAGCCGCGCGGGCCGATATCATTCTTCTGTGCCGCCATTGCTTTCCCTTCCTTCGCGCGAAAGCCAGCACAGCTTTGTGCTTACGGCGAACTGCAATCCCGCGTGTTCGGGCTTATAGGGCAACCAAGGTTCCGGCATTTTGCGCCCCCGCAATCGAGCCAGATCTTGCTGATTTGAACGACAAGCCAGCCAGACTATGTTGAACGGGTGAGCGCGTATGTGTCAACGATTGCCGAAGCCTGACTCATCGGCGGCCGCCGGTGTTGACTCATTTCTGATTGCGCTCTGGATGAATGAGCCTTTCGCCGAATTTGGCGCTTCTACACGTGAGACCCATTGCCGCTAAGTTAATTCTCGAGCAGTTTCTTGGCGCCGGGGATTTTGTTGTACGAGGTCGCCCGCGCACGAGCTTTGCAGAAACGTCGTTGGCGTCTGCTCTCACTGCGTTTCTAAAGCAGATGATCTCGGATGCGAACTCTCAGTGCCGGATGGTCGACCTTCATCTGCGGGCGACGCAGACGGGGATTCTGCGCCTGCATCTGCTCGAACATCCCCTCGGCGCCGAAGGCGATGCAGGTGGCCTTGATGTAGTGATCGATGAGGGTGGGAAAGAGCTTGTCCACCGAGAGCAACTCGGGGGCGATCCTGGCGGCATCCGCGATTTGTCCCTGCGAGGCCCGCAAGGTGTTGTACAGAATGGCGGTGGCATAGACCTGCTGGCCCACGGCTGCGGGGGAGCAGTTGTAGAGATGATTGAGCTCGATGACGTCCTTCATCGCCAGATACATGCGCTCGACGCTCCATCGGCGCCGATACAACGCGATCAGCTGAAGTGGCGTCAAGACAGCAGGATCGAGCACGTTGGTGATCAGGATGATCTGGGACTTCCCATTCCAGATATGCACCCATCGAAGTCGCACGGGAGTCGTGCCGGCCTGACTACCACCCATGTCCACGAGCCAGTCGTCAACCGACACATCGGCGGTGCGAGTTTGCGCCAGCACCTCGATACGATGTTTCTTCACGCTCTTGTTGTGGCGGCTAACCATGAACAGTCCATGTTCGCTGAGCCGCTGCCAGATGACCGGCTTGGCATAGTAGCGATCGTTGACCAGCAGAGCGCCGCGCGGCATCGAGGGCGGGACCTTGTGGCAGCTCCGGACTATCGCGTGAGATCGTCCTCACCACAGCGGGATAGCGCTGCGGCGGGGCTCCCGATCGATTTGGTGTGTTCAAGTTGCTGGATGAGTCCAATAGCCAGCCGTTCTCTATCTGTGAATGTTGAAGGCAGGTGGCGAACGAACTGGCGTACTTCTCCGGCCAAAGCGATTTCACCTTGCGTGTCGAGTGTGTCGGCGATCCGTGTCTAGCGCGCCAAGACCGACTTTCGAGTTTCGATCAGTCTCGCCCGTGCCCGGTCGCGAACCGTGCCTGTTCGTGAAAGCTCCGCCGCTACTGCGCTGACACGCTCCCGCATGGCTGTTGAATCGCCGCGATGTTGCGCGCGCAGGATGGCGTCGGCGTTCTTCCGTTTGTCTTTTCCACGAACGAAACGCTGGGTCGCGTTGGCAGCGACGCCTTGCTCCCTCATCAGCCGCGCAAAGTCATGGCGCCACTCGCGCAACATCTCTTTGTCGATGTGAAGCCGCCGGCCGTGCTCGCCCTCGGCCTTCACCACCATATGCACGTGCGGGTGCTTCTGATCGGTGTGCAGCGCCATCGCGTAACGATGCTGGGCTCCGAACTTCTCGCGCGCGAAGTTCCGCGCCGCTGCCAGAACGGAAACTGCCAAGAGCATAGTCAAGTGTCGACAAGCGCTACAATATGCGATCGATGTCGATGCTGCGTGCCGCATGGGACGGAAGTCATGGCAACAGAACCGAGCGGAATTGCGAGCTTCGAGGAGTTGATTAAGCGCGGGGCAACTGTCGCGACCTTCCTTGAGGCCCGGTCCGAGGTCGTAAGAGCACTCGATAGCGCGCACAGGGAGGACTTGCGCCTGGGAAGGGGCTGGGCGAAAAGGTTTCGTGACGAAATCACGCCCGTAGCCCGCTTTGCTGCGAAGCACTGCGCAGACAGCGACTGGATACGGCTGCCACTCGATTGTGGCCCGATAGATTGCAGCATCTCGCACGGCGAACGCGTACGGACCATTCAGATCACCGTTGCGCAAGCAAAGGAGAGGCTGATCCTAATGTCGGAACTCAACGAAACCGGGATGACCTCGGGGATCATCCCGCTAAATGACGATCAGTCTTTGGACTCCCTGCGTGAACACCACGCGAGGGCTACGGGGTACACAGCTGCGGAACGGCTGGACTCAGTCGTCAGCGCTGCGAAGCTATGTCTTGGGAAGAAGGCGCGGAGCGTTGCCGACACTTTACTAATTTCTGTTCTCTCTGAGGCGACAGAGGAACTCGATCTGGAACGTTGGGCAGAGATTCAAACGCGCCTTGAGGAAGCGGCCCGAGACGCGCCGTTCTCGGAAGTCTTTGTTGTTGTCGGTTGCACACTTTGCTGGAGGATCAAATGAAAGTGCCGCCCGAAGGCGGCGCTTCCGTAGCGACAAAATCGGCTCCCGACAC
The DNA here is from genome assembly GCA_963837755.1 of uncultured Gammaproteobacteria bacterium. Taxonomy (GTDB): domain Bacteria; phylum Pseudomonadota; class Gammaproteobacteria; order Steroidobacterales; family Steroidobacteraceae; genus JADGHX01. The sequence goes on from CAWIOP010000002.1 coordinate 222,358, forward strand.
TCAAGGCGGCCGGTCGGGAGCCTCAGGACTCCCGATGCATCGGGGCTCGACCCAGACCGACAAGTCCGCCGCCGCCCATTCGAGCGTGCATGCCATTGCGGTGAACCGCACAAACCATTGAGACGGCGGCCGGGCACGTCGAGCAAGTGTCAACGGAAACCACTGCCTTACAAGAGGAGCTCGAGAAACACCTCAATGTCGGAAAGGAAGCGGCTGAGAGCATCGAGACGATGTTGACCGAGGCCACGCGAAGACGAAATTGGGAAGTTGGTTTCCGCCGCGACAGTCTTGAATGGTGTTCTGGAAGAGCTGCGGACAAAACTCACGGCTACCATCGAACAGACCGGCAAGCAGTCAGCCCTTATTGACTCGCTGTTGCCAAAGGGTGCAAGCGCGGGGCTTGCTGCTGCTTTTGCCAGCCGAGGTTCTCAATTGCAGTGGACCAAGTGGATTTGGATGACAGTCTTCGTCTCATCACTCGTCGGCCTCGCCTTCTTTGCGTACCACTTATCGGGTTCGTTGCCGCTCGATGCGAAGGAGTTTTGGCCTAGCTTCTTGAGTCGTATGACGCTGGCAGCGCCGATGATCTGGCTTGGTTGGTTTAGCGCCGTTCAGTACGGCAATGTCGTTCGGGTACAGGAAGACTATGCGTTCAAGGAAGCCACCTCGAAAGCCTTTCAAGGATACCGCGATCACATGGAGCATCTCGCCAGCGTAGAACTCGATAGTGCCGGGACCGCGCTGAACCTGATGGCCGCAAAGACCATTGAAATACTGGCCCAGCAGCCATTGAGAATTTATGGGAAAGCGTCGAAGGACGCGTCGCCCGCACACGGGATGGCGGACATTCTGGGAGCGATGCGGGGCGGGAAGGGGACAGATGCCGCGTAGGCGCTGTGCGGTCCACTCCGAGCCCGATCACTCCTCGGCGAGTTTGCCGCCAGCGGCATCCGCTTCGCGGATCAAGTCTTCCCACGGCCATTTGACTGTCGAGAAACGGCGGTAAAGCAATAGCTGGCGGTCGACGATGGTCACTTCCTCCGTCGCAGAGCTGTAGCCCAAAATGAGACCGCGGCCGTCTTCATCCACCTGCAAGGAAGGTAACTTTTCCAAAATTGCTTTCAGGTTACTGTACTGAATGCGAGGCTGCCGTTTGACAGCGCGCTCGAAGATCTGCCGTGCGTGCAGTCCTTTGACGAGTTCGTCGTCGGAGGCGTCCATTATTACCGCCATCGCGTGTGCATAGATCCCGGTGGCGTTACTTCTGGTACGCATGCCTGTCGCAACCCGCTTCGCAAATTGTTGATACACGGGATTGAGTTGCTCAGCATAGGCCATGCCGCCGTTCTCCACGTGTTCGACGCCGTCCACGTGCTTCGTCGAGAAGAAGCTGCCGCCTTCGTGAGTGCCAGCATCATCCAGTGTCAGAAGAGTAAGTTGCTGCAACAGTCCTGCATTCGCGTACGACAAATCCACCAATTTATCGCGAAGCTTCGGGTCAAATTCGAGGTGAAGGGCAGACCCGCCCTTCGTGAGAATTCGCATTAAATCCGCGCTGCTCCAATCGATCGGGATCTCTGTCACTCGCCCCGCGAGATCGGGATTCAGATGAAGTAACAAGTTTGTGTCGGACCATACTCCTATAATGATGATGAAGATCCCATAGTCCCAGAGCGCCTTCAGATCGAACGCGAACCCCCGGCGGTCCTCCGTGGACATGTAATGGAAGTCCTCGATAACAAGCCGTCGGCCCGAGGCGCGAATGACGTCCGCTACAAAACGCAGGTCGTTCACGTCGTGACCTACGATCCTGGACTCGGTTGCGGTTGTTCGGTCCTGGCCCAAGGATGCGGAGATTCCAACCTTCGCAAGAAGTGCGGCACCGGCCTCACCATTGGCAGTGATGCTGGCCTTGAACACGCCTTGGCGAGATTCCTTGACTTGGGTTGAGATGTTCAGTTGAGAAAGTGCATCGACGTAGATGTCGACAAACGGCTTCCGCAGTCTGCACTGAACGGTAATCGGATCGACGAGCACCTTTTGACGAAGCCACGACTTGCCCGACTTGGAAGGGCCGCGAACGGCTATGTGCGTTGTACGCCGTAGCATCCTCAGCATCTCATCGTCGAGATTTCCGCGGTCGACGTAGGAGTATTCGCGTACCTCCGGTGAGATTCCGAATACTTGGTCTATTTGCATGCGTGATTTCCTATCTCGACTTCGGTCATATCACTTGGTCCCACCCCGCCTTCGCGATATACGACGGCAGCGTGTAACGTTCTCTAGCCGGGCGGTTTCCGGCCGGCATTCTGGCTCACGCAGGTTCGTTTTGCGACCACGAATCGCGGCCCCGGTACTCGCGGTGGCCGGTTACGCGGTGGTTATCGCGTTAAATCACCCTCGCGCCCCGCGTGGACGTGAGACCGGAGGGGGTCGGCCAGTCCGGAGTCCTTAGGGTGCTGAGTTAGCGGGAGCGCAGCCCCTCCCCTATTTGTAGCGATGGGCCGCACGGTTTGGATGAACCGGCGTACCTCTTTGGCTAATGCCCCCTCGCCCTGCGAGCGCATCGGCGATGTTGGTCCAGTGTGCAATCGTCGACCTTCGGATCTCAATCAATGTCGCAGGATCGGCAACGTGGCCTGCTCGCGAAACCTCCGCCGCTACCGCGCTGAAATGCGGGCGCTTTGCTGTTGAGTCGCCGCGACGTTGCGCGCGAAGAATTGAGTCGGCATTCCTTCTTCTGCGTTCTCCACGAACGATGCGCTGCGTCGCATTCGCCGCAACGCCTTGGTCTCGCATCAACCGTGCGAAGTCCTCGCGCCATTCGCGCAGCATCTCCTTATCGATGTGAAGCCGGCGACCGTGCTCGCTCTCGGCTTTCACGACCATGTGGACGTGTGGGTGCTTCTGATCCGTATGCAGCACCATCGCGTAGCGGTGTTGCGATCCGAACTTCTCCTGGGCGAACTTCCTCGCTGCCGCCAGCACCTTATCCGGCGGCGTCGGGGAGGGCATTGACAGCACGATGTTGTGAACCAGCTTGGTCTTCCGATGCGCGGCTTCCTTCGTGGACGGCCTCCTGAAGTGCCCGGCTGTCAGCTCCAGATGCCGATCCTTCAGAAGTTGCTTCTGTTCGTCCCGGTTCCGAACGCGCTCGCCGTCGTCGGTTTCGATCTCGAGGTCACCGTCCCGGCTGATGTATCCCAGGTGCGCGGCGACGGCGCCGACCTTAGCGCCGCCACCGGTGACCTTGACCATCACTTCCGGGGTCCGCCGAACGGTGCGGGCGATCTCCTGAATCTCGGCAGCAGTGAATGGACGCGACTGCGGACCAGCTCGGCCGAAGCTGTGGATGTCGAGAAGCGGATGGCCGGTGCCAGAGATCCGGACGGTTCGCCTAGTCATAGCGGCTCTCCCAGCTCGCCAAAGCCGCGCTCGCAAATGCGTGCATCCGTGACTCAACCTCGGCAACGACTGCGCGCGTTCGGCTGAGGTCGTTGCGGAGCTCGGCCAGGGATTCGGGGCTCAGTGTGCCGCCGCGGGAATAGCGCGTTAGGAGGCGGCCGATAGCGACCAGAATCGACACTGCTTGCTTGAACGCGGCCAGTTCGTCGGCGGGGAGGGGCGGATTGGTAGCGACGTGGGACCGCACCAAGGCAGCAATGTACGTCGCATCCTTCATCCCTCGTAGGCGCGCTCTGTCGGCGACGGCGCGGCGATCACCCGGCCGCAGCCGTACGGTGATCCGGTCGGACGCCGGCGCGTCTCGGTCGGCGATAACGCTGCGCGAAACGGCGAGGCCGTTTGACTCAAGCAGAGCCCGAATCGCGAGCAGCGCGAGCGATGATTCCGACATTCCACGGCTCGCCGCGATTGCAGCGAAGCGCCGCCTCTCTTCCGGCATCGGGCGCGCGGCGATCGACGTGCGCCGTGATGGGTTAGTGGCGGGACTCATGATAAGAACTCCACCCGTGCAGCACAAGGCGGCCGCTTCGCTATCCTGCCTCGCATCAATACTTGTCCGCTTTCTGCAGCATGCTTCCTCGAGAAGTTTCGGCGCGCGTCGTGGCCCGCTCCTGTGACATGCGCCTTGGCAACGCGTGGTGGCTCACAGTGCTGTTGCTCGTCGCCGTGATCGGAACGCATGCGGGCACAACCACCGTCGAGCGCAGATGCGGCTGGTCACGCTATTCATCGGCGTTGTCCGGCGATCTATGGGCGGGTATGACGCGATCCGTCCGTCGTGATCCGTGTGATATCGGCGGGCCTGCAATCGGAGGACGTGGAGCGCCTGCGATGGCTGTCGAGGCGGCAATGAACTGGGAGATGGCGCTTGCCGATATGAAACGTCGCCGGCCAATCTCAACGCTCGGAAGTGTCCCGCGTCGGATGAGCAGGTAAAGCGCGTTGCGGGAAAGTCCGCCGAGGAGTTCGCGTGTCTCTTCGACGGAGAGCTTGCGGTCCTTCATTATTCGTCTCCGTGGTTGCTGCTGAGAGCACGCTGGCGGAGGGGAACCTGCTTTGCGGGACCGCGCCTCCGACGTGCTCTCGTCCTGGGGAGATCGAGGCTACGCGCCGTGGGCCGATTTCGAATCTTGCGAAAGTGCCGAGTTAGCGCGCTTATGCGCGTTGCACGTCCGTGCGTCTGCTTGCACCAATGCCCGCTTTTGCGACGTTCCGCAACGGACTGCATCGAGATGCACCAAGCGGCAACACGGTGACGAGACTCGCTGCCGAGCCTGCAACAGGCGAAAGCGCACTAACTCGACACTTTCGCCAAGTCACTCGCGGGAGGCCGGGCCGCAGCATCGTGGGCGACAACCACGTGGGGCCCGATGACACTGGCCGCACTCTGGAGCGGGCGAATGAAGTTCCTACGACTCAAGCAGGTTATCGGGGCGACAGGTTTGTCGCGAATGACACCCTGAAAAGTCGGTTTCAAGAACCGAAGTTTCAGGGTAGGCCGCGCTCGAAGAGGTCGGCACGAAGAGGCTCGGGAGTATCTGGTTGCGGGGCGAGATCGATCGGAAGAAACGTGCCCGCGGCGACTTCAATCGTGAGTGCTCGTTTGCGTGGCATCGTCACGTTCTGTCTGCAAACTCAGTCCGTGTGTTCAGCAAGATCCGCCCGCGTCAAGGGTTGAATGACGCGAGCAACGGTCTTGCCGATCTTCCGGCTCGCTACCTCGAGGTCGTACTGGTTCTGCAGGTTCTGCCAAACGCGCGTCGTAGTGCCGAAATAGCGCGAAAGGCGCAGCGCCATTTCCGCCGTCACGGCACGGCGCCGGCGCAGGATCGAGTTAAGGGTGGGAACGGACACGCCGAGATCCTTGGCGAGCTTGTCGGAACTCAACCCCAATGGCGCCATGAAGTCATGAGCCAATATATCTCCGGGGTGTACTGGCGGGATTCGTTGCATCGACGCTCGTCGAAAACCGCAGGCTCAAACGAAAACGGCGACAGACACGCCAAACCGCTTTGCAAGTACTCGCGCCTGACGCACGTTGATCTTTCGCTTGCCGCTCAGCGCCTCGCTGACGTTCGACTGGGAGCCAAACAGCTCCGCGAGATCAGTCTGGCGCAAGCCGTGTTGCTCCATGAGAAATCGCAGCACGGCGGCGGGTTCTGCGTCCGGAATCTCGACGTTGCGGTCTTCGTAATCGCGCACGAACACCGTCACGATTACTCTGCATGCGTAAAGACGTGTCGAATGTAGATGCGTTCGCGGTTGTAGTGAATTGACGCAATGATGCGGTACTTGTTGCCGCCCACGTCGAAAATAGTGAACGGCGCCACGTAATCCGCCGCCCCAAAGGTTCTCTTGAGGGCGCTGAAATCCGCAAACCTGGTGCGCTCGGCCACGCGAAACCACGTCGCGAGCGGCTCCAGCGCCGGGGGATGCAGTTCCCAGAACTCGCGTAAGGCCAGGCGCGTCGTCCGGATCACGCCAGCTCTGGCGCGAGCCTTTTGGTTTCACTTTCATTATGCCTCGTTGCTCAGCGTCCGCGGCTTGGGCCTGTCGTGTACTGTCGATGGCCATTCTGAAGTCGGCTGCACTTTGGTCATGACTATTCCGAAGTGGGCTTCAGTTTGGTCAGGGCGCTCAATGCACGTCAGGCCGGCGTAACCGTCAGCTTCATGCCAAGCGCGTCCATCAACTTCCGCACGGTTTCGTAGCGCGGCTTTGCGCCCGGCGCGAGCGCCTTGTATAGGCTTTCGCGGCCCAGGCCGGAGTCCTGCGCAATCTTTGCGATTCCGCGCGCCCTGGAAACGTCGGCGACGGCTGCCAGAAATACTTCGGGGTTAGAGTCTTCGAGCGCCGCCGAAAGATACTCCGCGATAACTTCCTCGTCATCGAGGAAGTCAGCGGGGTCAAACGGTGCGAACTTTGCCTTCGCCATGACGTACTCCTTACAACTGCCGTGCCATTTCAATTGCTGTCTTGATGTCGCGCTTCTGTGTGCCTTTGTCGCCGCCGACCAGCAACAAGTACACATGCAGCCCGCGCCGCGTGTAGTACACGCGATAGCCGGGCCCGAAGTGAATGCGCATCTCGAAAACTCCTTCACTGACGAATCGACAGTCGCCGAAGTTTCCCAGCGACGCCGAACGCAGCCGTAAGAGGATTTGACCTTTACCCTTTTTATCCCTCAGCGCTCTTATCCACGTGGTGAAGGCCGCGGAACGGATGAGGGAGTTCATCCGACACCATTGTATCCATACGGATACTGACAAGCAATCATAAACAGCTCCTTGGAGTTGAGAGCGGGCCGCCTCTCCAGGCGGCCCGCTCCGTTTCGTACGTGCCGCCATTTATTGCGGGTGGCTGCTGTTCCTGGCCATCCGCATGCGTGTTGTATTTGTGGAGATTCTCGACATGGCTACGCACGGCCGTGCATTCACGGTTGCACCGCTGCCGGTGTGCGCGACCACACCCGCGCGAGCGGGCCGGGGACTTCCAGATCGCGAATCCACGTCGTCGCAGCAGCCGATTGCCGATGCAGGCGGCATCGTCGTCACGGAGTTCCGAGCGGGACCCCTGTGAAGTGCTCGACGAGTTGATGATAGTGGTCGAGGCTCTGTGCCCCACGTGGCCATCGCGGGACGTGTTCAGCAGCACCGGGGTCCATCGATCGGGCCTCCGTCTATGTCGCCGGAATGGACCTCATCTATGGTTCGCGGTTGATTGGCGGGGCCGCATGGCCGCGACGGCACCAGTTCCCATTTTTCTACCCTGAAAATTCGGTTTCAAAAACCGAGTTTTCAGCGTAGATCTCGAAGACCCGGCAGCAATTGCCCGGCTCGCAGATCCAATGCTGGCTCTGGGCGATCTCAAGGGCCTCGTGGTTCTGGATGAAATTCAGCATCGCCCTGAGCTGTTTCCCAGCCTCAGGGTTCTGGCGGATCGCCGCCCGATACGGACGAGATTCCTCGTTCTCGGCAGCGCCTCTCCCAGCCTGTTGCGACAAAGCTCCGAGTCCCTTGCCGGGCGCATCGCATACCACGAGTTGCCTGGCCTTGCGCTCGGCGAGGTCGGCACGAAGAGGCTCGGCAGGCTCTGGCTGCGGGGCGGCTTTCCCCACGCATTTCTCGCACGGTCGGAAGCGGAAAGCTTCGAGTGGCGACACAGCTTCGTGCGTACGTTTCTGGAGCGCGACCTGCCGCAACTTGGGGTCGCTGCGGGCTTGCAGGCGATGCATCGCTTGTGGTCGATGCTGGCGCACAGTCATGGCCAGCTCTGGAATGCATCTGATATCGGGCGCTCGATGGGTCTTGCCGACACAACCGTGCGCAACTATCTCGACCGGATGTCGGACGCCTTTGTCATGCGGCAATTGCAGCCCTGGCACGAGAACTTGGGCAAGCGTCAGGTGCGCGCTCCAAAGATCTATGTGCGGGATTCGGGTCTGCTGCACGCGCTGCTCGACATACACTCGGCGAAGCAGCTCCAGGCCAGTCCAAAATCCGGTGCGTCGTGGGAGGGGTTCGTCATCGATCAGGTCATTCAGGCGTTGCGCGTCGCTTCTCACGAGTGCTTCTTCTGGCGAACGCACACGGGTGCTGAGCTCGATTTGCTGATTTTGCGGGGCCCTCGCCGCATCGGAATCGAAGTGAAAAGGACGAGCGCGCCTGCCATTACCCCTTCGATGCGCACTGCGCTGACCGACCTGAATCTGACAGAGATGCACATGATCCACGCCGGCCGAGAGACGTTCCGACTTTCCGAGGATATTCAGGCCGTCGCGTTTGAGGATCTGCACGAGGCAATCAAGCCGTTGCGGTGAGGGCTTACGTCGAAGGGCATATCGGGCAGCGAGCACGCTCATAGGCTTCGACCAGAGTAACCAGGGCGCCCAGACGATCCCCGTCCGGTGTATTCGCCTTTGCGGCCATCAGGGATTCGATTGCCTTGAGTGCGGCACGGTAATCCGCAGTGTTCCTGATCGGCTTGTTACTGATGGCCGGTTGCTCGCGCGACATTGCGCCTCACCGTTTTTTGAATTCGTGGTTGAACTTGGCGGCTGTCGTGGGGATCGCAACGCTGCCCAGTTCGTCGATGACGTTGGCTGACAATTCGGAAACATGAAAGGCTTTCTGTTCGTGTTCCCGTACCCACGCATCGCTCGCAGTCATGCCGCGTACTTTGGCGACGTTCGCCTCCGCGAGCAGGAACACGGAAGGGTCGGGGTCTTTGAGTGCGGCCGTGAGGTATTCGCCGATGACTTCCTCGCTGTCGAGGTAGCCACATGCGTCAAACGGCGCGGACTTTGTTTTCGACATGAATTTCTCCGCCAAGAATTCTTGCTCGCCAACGTGGCCTAGCGTCGCCGCACTGCCGCCGCGCCGGATCTTGCCACGACTCGCATCAGGGCTTCGTCGATGCGAGTTTGCCAGCCGGGGCCGCCCGCGCGGAAGTGCTCAATCACTTCCGGCGACAGGCGCAGCGTAGTGGAAACCTTGCGCACCTCCGCTGGCGGGCGCCCACGGCGCACGAGCTTCTTGCCGTGATACAGATTTGCACGGTCGATCCATTCCTGGGTGATCTCGGGCGCGTCGTCTGGATCACGCCAGCTGCGTCGTGAGCCTTTTGATTTCGCGTTCATTGGCTTTGCTCATCAAAATGATTCAGCCCTCGCTACTTGCGGGTCTTCGCTCATTTGGCTGAATTGCAGGTGATTCGGATATTATTGTAGGAACAATAAAGTGAACGTCAATGGATCGGGTAAGTGCCGTCATGAAAGTACGAGAGGGGCTGCAAGTTCAAACCCCTTTCCCACCCACAACTGTATTGTTACACCGCTATGAAACCGTCAGAAGCGCTCGAGGCACACCGCGGCGAGTTACGGGAAATCGTCACCCGTCACGGAGTGCTTCGCCCTCGCATCTTCGGCTCCGTCCTTCGGGGCGATGACAACGAAGATAGCGACCTGGACCTGCTGGTCGAGCCGACCCCACATACCACGCTCATGACACTCGCAGCCCTCCAGCTCGAAGCCGAGCGGCTGCTTGGCATCCGCGTCGACGTACTGACACCGAAAAACTTGCCCGAGCGATTCCGAGAGCAAGTGCTGCGCCAAGCAGTCGGGGTATGAAGCCACGGTATGCCCGGTCGGTTCCTGAGTACCTTCAGCACACCCTCGGCGCGATTGACCGTGCCGCCGCATACGTCGCTGGGATGGACCTCAACCGCCCAGCGCAAATCGAATCTCTTCCAACAGTTCGAAATACTCGAGGAAGGCGCGCTCGTCAGCCGAGAGTGTCGCTTTGGCACGCAGTTCGGCGACGGACTTCAGTGTGCCTTCGTCCGGGCTCGGCACCGTTGACAGGTCGAGAAGGTGGCCGGCAAGCAGTACGTGGGCGTGTACTCGGGCATCGGCGGCTGGGCCGGCATTGGCATGGCCGCGGGTCTTACGGAGGCCACCGCCATGCGCTGACTCGCAGCAGCCTATCGCCGAAAACACGATTCGGCGCAGGTAGCCTTATCCTGGCGCAATTACGCTTCGAGAGCGGAGTTTAAGACTTCGCGGCGTATCGTTATTTCAAACCGGCCTTGCGTTATTGCAACGCGCGGGAATTCTTCTCTTAAGTTCCCGCGCGGAAGCATTCCCGCCGCTCTCTTTGTAATAGCGACTCGCGCGATATCGCTAGTCTCGCGAACTTAAGGATTCGATCCCCACGCTCACCCTTAACTTTCGGTCTTTTTCAGATACAGGGCCCTTCAGCTGGTTTTAATGGGGGGTGGCGCAGTATCCGAACCCGGAAGGAGCGCAACTTCGCACTGGGTGGAAATGCACTCTCGACCCGAACGCGGAGATGGCAATTCCTGAAGCGGATCATCTCAACGTCGCTCTGTTCGCAAAGCAGGTGCGCCAGCACGGGCGTTCGAACAGTCAAAGCAGCGCGCTGCCGGTTAGTGGTTCTTGTCGTTCAGCCGCCCGAAGGCGCTGAGCAGCGCTTTGATCTTCTCCGCTTCTTCCACGAGGTCGGGCTCCGCCTTCTCAGGGGCGGTGAACTTGCCGGTGGCGCTGTCGTTCTCCTGTTCAGTGGGTGCTTGTGAGGTGCCCGGCGGCGTCATCAGCGCCGCCGGGTACCGACTCGACGTTGAGGTCGAGTGGCCCGAAGGTAGGCTTCTCGGAGGAGGAAGTCCGCTCGTAATAGGGCCGATTTTGCGAGAAATGCAGGAGGGGATGCTTCCAATGCGGGGCGCAACTTTCATCACGCCCGAGCAGGCCCGCATGCGGCAGGGCTCGGCGTATTCGGCGTGCGTGACGCTATATGAATTCGGGTGTAGACATTCGGACTTGATCTGACAGGCAGCGTCCGATTTCGACCAAAGCGGAGGGCAGGCCGGACGAGATCGAGCTACTGCTTCACCTGCGACATGAGAGCCAGCGGTCGCCCTTCAGGATCCTTGAAGAAAGCCATCCACTCCTCCGTCCCATCTGCATGCCTATGGATCATATGTGGGGCGCTGATGAATTCGACATCCCGGCTCTTTAATGTCTCGTGGGCGGATTGAATGTCTGGAACAAGCAGGTAGAGGATGGACTCCGCTGATGGCGATGCCGCCTCCTGGGTCAAGTAAAGGCGTGTGCCACCCAGATCGAAGAACGCCATCTTTCCGAACGTGTAGAGGTGCGTCAGACCCAGCACGTCGCGGTACCAGCTTTCGGACTGCTGGATGTCTTGTACCGATCGCGAAATCTGGCCAATTGGACCGAGTTTGAGTGGGGCGTTCACGGCGGCGCTCCTGGAATTCAGTGCACTGGAACTGGGGGCCCGGAACCACAGACGCAACGCTTTGCGGTTGCTCAAGCCCAACTTCGCAATCGCGTTTGAAACGTGAAACTTTACCGCGTCGACGCTGATTCCTCGCCGTCGAGCGATCTCGCGGCTGGTCAGTCCGTGCTGCACGGCATGTACCACGCGCCACTCCGCAGGCGTCAGCACGTCGTTATGCGGGCGGCGGCCTCTGCGATTTCTCCCAGACATGAGTCAATCGTAACGTTCGTTGACTCGATTTGCCCTCCCCTCGTTAGCGGCTACGCGAACGTCCGCTCCTGGCCGGATCCAGACACTACCTGTCAGATCAAGTCTGGGCACTTACAATTCGGGCGAACGCCCTGCAGCCGCTATTGCCCGCGCGCGCGAGCTCTGCGCGAAGACCCCAGTCACCAGCAGCCGGTACTCCGCCTCATCCATCAGGTCAACCCTGTTTCGGCCGCCCGATTTCGCCTTGTAGAGCGCTTCGTCCGCGAGTTGTATTGCACCTCGCGGTTTACGCTCGACGGCCGGCTCGATCACAGCCACACCCACGCTGATCGTCACCACCGTGGAGACCCGAGACCCGCGATGCTCGATGGCCAGCTCGCTCACCTCGCGGCGCATGCGCTCGGCAACGAAACGCGCCTGATAGGTGTCGACGTCGTAAAGGATCGCGGCAAATTCCTCGCCCCCATAGCGCGCAAGAACATCGAGGGGGCGGCTGACGAGCACCTGCAGTGTCCGGGCAACCCGGCGCAGGGTCTGGTCGCCAGCCTGGTGCCCGTAGCGGTCGTTGTAGGCCTTGAAATGGTCGACATCGATCAACAGGATCGCAACGGTGCGCCCATCTTCGATGGCTTGCTGCCAGAGGCGGGCCAGGTGTTCATCGAATACCCGGCGATTCTTGGTGCCGGTCAACGCGTCGTGCTGTGCGAGCTCTGCGATGACGCGGCTTTCCAGAAAGCTCTTGCGTGACCACTTCTCCATGTGTCGCGCGGCTATGGCGCACGCAACCGCAGCCATGAGCAGGAACGCGCAGGCGCGGAGCGCAACCGGAAGCCCCAACCCGAACACGATTGCAGAGACGATGAAAGAGGCTCCGGTCAGCACCACCGAGACGAGCGCCGCGCGGAAGTGCAGCCCGAGCAGGAAGAACGGCCCCAGCACCATGAGCGGCAGAACCATGAGCAGCTCGAGCTGCCCGTGCGCCGCGGCTCCAGCGATCGGGATCGCCGCGATCGCATTCCTGAGGGGCACCAGGATCTGCGCCAACGGGAGATATAGACGCGCGAAGCCGGTGGTCCAGGTGATGCAGGCCAGCGCGATCGAGGTTGAGAGAACCAACCCGATATGAGTCAGCAGGGCTGGGTTCCAGGAGCCTTCAATGACTTGTTCCGTGCCACGCACCGCCGTCAGCAGCACCGCGAACATGCACGCCACGCGGATGAGCGTGCGGTTGTCTAACAGACGGGCACGGACGTATTCAGCTTCCAGGTTCGGGCTGAAACAGCGGTTCGTAGCGCCCCGTTGCAGCTCGCCTGCGTAGAGCGACTCTGGAAAGGCACTAAGGTTTGGTCGGGGCGCCGCCACTATGGCGCGAACCATAAGGGCTGGCGCGCACCCCCGATGTGACGTGCTCGGAAACTATGATACTTAATGCCGATCGCGCCGTAGCCAGGCGTCGCTTTTATGAGACTGCGGAAATTCCCATGCGGCTTTGAAGCGGTGTAGTTTGGCCGCATCCCGCCGGAGCTCGCATCAGGATCAAGCTTATGGGGGCTGCCACCGGACCGTGAACCTGGTTCTCGACACGAACGTCGTCATCGACTGGCTGGTCTTCGACGCCCCGTTTCTGAGCGCATTCAGAGATCAGGTGCGGCTCGGGCACGTGCAGGTGTTTACGCATCAGCCGGCGATTGATGAGCTACGCCGGGTGCTCGCCTATCGCGAGCTGAAGCTGGATGCCGCGAGTCAGGCCCAGGTGCTCGAGCGATATCAGGCTCAAACGTCGTGCCTGCCTTGGGCGGAGCAGGTGCCACGTGCACCAATGGAGCTTCCGAAGCAATTCCCCCGTTGCCGCGATCCCGACGACAATCATTTCCTGGCGCTCGCGTATCACGTCAAGGCCGACGCGCTCGTCTCGCGAGACAACGCTGTCCTGAAACTTGCGCGCCGCGCGCGAAAGTTTGGCTTTCAGATAATGAATGTGCCGCAAATGGTCGCGGCGATCCGCTAGACGCAGGCGCTCAGGCGAGCTGGACGCCCTGCGCCGCGAACGGCAGCGCCCGAATGGGCTTTCCATCGATCGTCGCCAGCGCGTTCGCGAGCGCCGGGGCGATGACCGGCGTGCCCGGCTCGCCGATGCCGCTCGGCCGCGTGGCGCCGGTGGGCACAATGTGCACGTCCACGCGCGGCATCTGGTTCATGCGCACCACGGGGTAGTCGTGGAAGTTGCTCTGCTCGACGCGCCCATCCTTGAACGTGATGGCGCCGGAGAGCGCCGCCGAGAGCCCGAAGCCAATGGCGGACTCCAGCTGCATGGCGACGATGTTCGGGTTCACGGCGAGCCCACAGTCAACGGCACAGAAAACTTTCTCGAACTTCACGCCCGCGGCCGTGCGCGCCACCTGAGCGACCTGCGCGACCAAAGAGCCAAACGACTCGTGCACGGCCACACCCAGGTACCGGCCTTCGGCGCGCGGCTTGCCCCAGCCCGACTGCGCGACTACCGCATCCAGCACCGCGAGGTGACGCGGGTGCTTCGCGAGCAACGAACGCCGCAAGGTAACGGGGTCTGCGTGGACGGCACGCGCGACGTCGTCAAGAAAGCACTCCGTCGCGAATGCCGTGTGACTAGACCCGACCGACCTCCAGAACTGCACGGGCACCGGTGACTGAACCGTGTGCAGCTCCACGCCGAGATTCGGAATGTCGTAGGGCAGGTTGCTCGCGCCTTCGGTCGAGGAGGGGTCGATTCCGTTCCGGATCATCATCTCGAGCATCGTGCCCTTGACGAGGGACTGGCCGACGATGCGGTGTCGCCAGCCGATGATGCGATTGTTCTCGTCGAGCCCGGCCGTCAGCGAATGCACGTACATCGGCCGGTAGAAGCCGGCGCGCATATCGTCTTCGCGCGTCCACACGAGCTTCAGGGGAACCGAAAGGCCAGCCGCTTTCGCGATGGCCACGGCTTCGAGGTGGTAGTCGCCGCTGAAGTTGCCACGGCGGCCGAAACTTCCGCCGGCGTAGAGCATGTTGATGCGCACGTCCTCCGGGCGAATGCCGAGGAACTTTGCGACGGTCACCTGGTTGCCAGTCTGAAGCTGTTCTCCATTCCAGAACTCGCAGTCTTTCGCGCCCAACCGCACGACGCAGTTCATGGGCTCCATGGGCGCATGGGCCAGGTACGGAAACTCGTACGTAGCTTCGATCGTGCGAGTGGCGCGACTCAGGGCTGCCTCGGGATCTCCCTGCCAGTGCGCGCGCGGGCCCGGCTCGGCGGCGAGCGCCCGGTATTCAGCGAGCATGTCCGAGCTGCTGGCCTTCAATGCGCCGGATTCATCCCACTGCACGCTCAGCACGTCACGCCCTTTACGGGCAGACCAGAAGTCACGCGCGATCACGGCGACGCCGCTGGTGACGGGCGTTTCGAACGCCACGACCGCGTGCACGCCCTTCACCGCTTTGGCCTTTGTGGCGTCAAAGCTCTTCACCTTCGCGCCGAGCCGCTCAGGGTGGGCAACCACCGCGGTGAGCATTCCGGGCAGGTGAATATCCTGCGTGAAGACGGCGGTGCCGTGCGCCTTCGCGTGCGCATCGACGCGCTTCATGGGTTTGCCGATGAAGCGGAAGTCCTTCGGATCCTTGAGCCGCACGTCCTTCGGCACGGGCAGTTTCGCGGCGTCATTCACCAACTCGCCAAAGAGGGCCGTGCGCGCCGAAGCCGCGTGACTGATGCGTCCGCCGGCAACGGTGAGGTCTTTCTCGGGCACCTTCCATCGCTGTGCCGCCGCGCTCACGAGCATGGCTCTGGCAGCGGCGCCGGCTTTGCGGAACTGGTCGAACGAGTTCGCGAGCGACGTGCTGCCGCCGGTGCCCTGCGTTCTCAAGAAAAGGTTTGCGTAGCGTGTGACGTCGGCGGGCGCTCCCTCGACACGGAGCTGATCCCAACTCGCATCGAGCTCTTCCGCCACCAGCGTGGCAAGGCCCGTGTGGATGCCCTGGCCCATCTCCAGATGCTTGGAGACGATCGTGACGATGTTGTCTGAGGAGACGCGGACGAAGTCGTTGGGCACGAGCGCCGCAGTATTAACCACAGCATTCGCGGCCCCGGCGCCGCTTGCCGATGCAGCTTCGGCGAGAGAACGGCCCGGCACCGCGACCGCCAGTGTCAGCGCCGCGCCGGCCATCAGAACGTTGCGCCGGCTTACGTTGGCGATGCCGTCGCTATCGAGAGTGCTCGTCGACATACCGGCAAGGATCTCCGTTCGCGGTTGGTGCGAACGGTAGTGGGTCCGGAACGCATCCGGCTCCGTAAAGCCCACGCTTGTCCGTGCTGCGGTCCGCGCGCGTCGCCTATCGACCGCGCCCCTGCGAGGACAGATCGGGGCTGACGCGCGACAGGTAGTCCGCGACCCCTCTGATCTGCTCGGGCGTGAGGTCACGGAGTCTCGCCACGTGGGCGGGATCCATTCCCGGGCGGTAGCCCTGCGCCGTCTGCGCCAATTGGCTCAGGAGGTACTCGTAGTGCTGCCCGGCCAGGCGCGGCCGAAGGCGCAACACGTCTCCCTGACCGAGCGGCCCGTGGCAGGCCTCGCACTTGCGGAAGTACACGCTCGCTCCTTCGCGCAGAAATGAGCCATCGCCAATGGCGGCCATGGACGGAAAGCGCGGCAGCCGCGCGGCGTAGGCAGCAACATCGGTGAGGTCTTGCGCAGTGGGTAGGTGATGGCGATCGGTGAAGTGCTCCATCCGCTCGTTCCATCGTTGCTCGTGACGAAAATCGACGAGCTGCTTGAGCAGTACGGAGCCATGTTGACCCGCGATCGCCGGAACGCTGCCGTCAGGGGTGCCGCGGCCGGCCGGTCCGTGGCACGCGGCGCAGGTGTCGAACAGCTTTGCGCCGTGCTCGTCATTCGGGGTGAGTTTCGCCGCCTCCAGGAATTCCTCGCGCGCTGCCGCTGGGCCCTCGGCGGCCATGCTCGTGCCAGCGCTGCCCGTTGCGCAGGCGACAACCAGAGCGGCGACTTGTGCGTATCGCGCGGGCCGCCCCGGTCCGCGGACTCGAGCCCCGGGAAACTTTACGACGAGCGTGGCGTTAGTCATGAACGCAGGCTAGGCGGCCAATGGTGCCCCCACGATACGCCTGATTCCGTAGTTGATTACGGCCATCGCGCGGCATCCAAAAAGAGTGCGGCGCAGGTCCGATCTGTGCTGGCTCCGGCTGCAAATGTACGCTGCCGAACAGTGAGCGCTTTTCGCATGAATCAACATAAACCAAAATAGTAATAGGCCAGTGCGAATAGGCGCCTGTCAAAGAGAGGGAGTATGCGTGCCACGTCGACGTACCGGTACCTGGCTGCCCTGCTTCGCATCAACGCGCGGCTCATGCGCAAGATCGCCCGGCTCGAGCGCGACCTGGCAGAGGCACGCGAGCTTGCTTACCGTGACTTGCTGACCGGACTTCCGAATCGCCGGCTGCTGCTTGATCGGCTCGGGCAGGCAGTACAGCAGGCGTCGCGACAGCACAAGTCCGTCGGCCTGCTGCTGGTCGATGTTGACTGCTTCAAGACCGTCAACGACCAGTTTGGGCACGCCGCCGGCGATCAGCTTCTGCAACAGGTCGCTACGAGAATGTCGGCCTGCATTCGCGGCTCAGACACAGCGGCACGCTACGGTGGCGACGAGTTCGTCGTCATGCTGCCGGAAGTGGCCAGCGCGGAAGAGGCGGGGGTGGTTGCACAAAAAGTGCGCGAGTGCTTCGCGGACCCGTATCGGCTCGACGGCCGGGACGTTGGAGTCAGCGCCAGTGTTGGCACGGCGCTCTTGAGCGCAGGTGCAGGGGACTGCAGCGACCTGATCCGCGAAGCCGACACCGCCATGTATCTGTCGAAAGCGAGCCGCTCAGCACCGCCGCGCGCGCCCTCGCTTCGCCCGGTCACTCACACCGCAAACCAGTGAAAGGCACCGCGAGCGGCGGTTTCCTGCCGCTCAGCGGGTACGCCTCAGTTAGCCGGTCAACCTTTACGTTGACGCACGCCGGCTGACAGAAAACAATCACAGACGATGATTCCGCTACTCACCCTCGATGTACATGAAGCCTTGCGCACGGGCGCGCGTGATGGCGCGGCAACGGTTGAATGCTCGTTGGATCTTGGCCGCTCCCTCACGCAGGTCGAAGTCAACGACACGGGCTGGGTGTGGGAAGGCCGCCGGTTTCCATACCTGCAAGCCTGCAAAGACCGCACGATCTACTACTGGGACGGCGAGGCGTTTCAGCCGGTGTCGCGGTACACCACGTCACTCATCAAGCTCGTGCCGACGGAGTGGGGGGCGCCCACGTTCGAGATCGACGGCATCAAGATGCTGCCAACGGCGAAGGTTTCGCCTTACGCGGATGCCGAACGGAAGGTGAACCTGATTCAGCCGCGC
Organism: uncultured Gammaproteobacteria bacterium; assembly: GCA_963837755.1. Lineage (GTDB taxonomy): Bacteria > Pseudomonadota > Gammaproteobacteria > Steroidobacterales > Steroidobacteraceae > JADGHX01. The sequence goes on from CAWIOP010000002.1 coordinate 240,273, forward strand.
GGCAAACGGATACTGGACACGTGCGGTGGGCTCGGCTATTTCGCCGCGTGGTGCCTGCGCGGGCAGGCAAGCCAGGTACTCTCATTCGAGAAGAGCGCTGACGTCATCTGGCTGCGCAGCCTCAACCCGTGGTCGCCTGAAGGCGGGCCAGTGAGTGGGCCAGTGAATGGACAAGGGAATGGACAAGGGAATGGGCCGGGGAATGGGCCGGGGAATGAGCCCGGAAATGGGCCAGCGCCCAGTTCAGGGCCGCGATCCGCTGTCACGTTGATTCAAGGCGACATCACCGAGCAGATCGCCTCGCAGCCCAGCGCGTCGTTCGACGCCATTCTCCACGACCCGCCGCGCTTCGGCATCGCCGGGGAGCTCTACTCGCAAGTGTTCTATGAGCAGCTCGTGAGGGTGCTCCGGCGCAAGGGCAAGCTGTTCCACTACACAGGGGCGCCAAACAAACTCACCACCGGCCGCGATGTGCCGGGCGAAGTGGCGAATCGACTGCAGCGCGCCGGGTTCACGACGCAGCTGAATGGCGATGGCGTATTGGCAGTGAAAAAGTGAGCGCCGCGGGCGTCGCGGCGTGCTGATCAACGAGCGCGGGGGCGCTCGCCGACCCTTGGTCGCTCACTTCTGCTCGGCAGGGGGCGGGGGATCGGATTTGCGCTCGGCCTTGCGCTTCTGCTCTTCCTGATTGCGCTTCTTCTGCGCATCTTCACGGCGCTTCTTGTCTTGCTTGTAATTGGGTGGTCTGGCCATGGAATCTCCGGGTTGCGTGCCTTTCGGCACGGTACCTCAACCCCGACGCCCTTGCTCGGGTTTTGTGCGCTAGGTCTCTATCCCCTGCGACTTGAGGTACTCGTCATAGGTGCCCCGGAAGTCGACGATGCTGCCGCCCGGCCTTACCTCCATGATGCGAGTGGCGAGCGCGCCCACGAACTCCCGGTCGTGCGACACGAACACGAGCGTGCCGGCGTATTTCTCGAGCGCGATCTGCAGCGACTCAATGGACTCCATGTCCATGTGGTTGGTGGGCTCGTCCATCAACATGACGTTGGGTTTGGTGAGGATGAGCTTGCCGTAGAGCATGCGGTTCTTCTCGCCGCCGGATAGCACATGCACCATTTTCTTCGTCTCGTCGCCGGAGAACAGTAGCCGGCCGAGCGTCGCACGCACGATCTGCTCGTCGTCGGCCTTGCCGGTCCAGTTCGACATCCAGGTGAAGAGGTCGATCTTCTCGGCGAATTCGGCCTGCGGGTCCTGCGGCAGGTAGCCCGGCTGCGCGTTCTCCACCCAGGTGATGGTGCCCGCGTTCGGCTTCAGCTCGCCGGCGAGGCAGCGCATGAGCGTGGTCTTGCCGATGCCGTTCGGGCCGATGATGGCGATGCGCTCACCCGCCTCGACGTTGAACGTGAGATTGTTGAGCACGTCCACGTCTGTGCCGGGGTAGCGGAAACTCACCTTTTCCGCGCCGAACGCCGAGCGGTACAGCTTCTTGCCCTGCTCGAAGCGGATGTACGGGTTCTGGCGCGAGGAGGGCTTGATCTCCTCCACCTTGATTTTCTCCAGCGCCCGCTTGCGGGAGGTGGCCTGTCGCGCCTTGGAGGCGTTGGCGGAGAAGCGCCGCACGAATTCCTGCAGGTCGGAGATGCGGTCCTTGGCCTTCGCATTGGCGGCTTCCACGCGCTCGCGCGCCTGCACCGAGGCCAGCATGAAATCGTCGTAGTTGCCGGGGTAGATCTTCAGCTGCTGGAAGTCGAGGTCCGCGATGTGCGTGCACACCTGGTTCAGGAAGTGCCGGTCGTGGCTGATGATGATCATGGTGGCGTCGTAGGCGTTGAGGATGCTTTCGAGCCAGCGGATCGAGTTGATGTCGAGGTTGTTGGTGGGCTCGTCGAGCAGCAGCACGTCGGGCCGCGAGAACAGCGCCTGCGCCAGCAACACACGCAGCTTGAGACCCGGCGCCACTTCGCGCATCGGGCCGTTGTGAAGCGGTTCCGCCACGCCGGCGTCGGTGAGGATGGCGCCGGCGCGCGCTTCGGCGTCGTAGCCGCCGTACGAGGCGAATTTCTCCTCCAGCTCCGCCGCCTTCATGTAGTCGTCGTCGGTGGCGTTCTCATTGGCGTAGATGCGATCGCGCTCTTTGAGCGCGCCCCACATCTCCACGTGCCCCTGCATCACCACGTCGAGCACGCGCTCGTCTTCGTAGGCGAACTGGTTCTGGTTGAGCTTGCCCATGCGCAGGCCGGCCTGAAGCATGACGTCGCCGGCGCTTTGCTCCAGCTCCCTGCCCAGCACCTTCATGAGGGTGGACTTGCCCGAGCCGTTCGCCCCGATGAGGCCATACCGGTTGCCGTCGACGAACTTGACCGTGACGTGCTCGAAGAGGGGCTTGGCGCCAAACTGGATGGCGACATTTGAAGTGGAAAGCATCTATTTCTCGTCAACAGGGCAATACGGGCCCGTATGGCCACGCTTGCGGCGCTAAAACAGGGGGCACAACGGTTGGCTGGAGTGCCGTGGGGGGCTGTGATCGCCCGGGGTGACGGTGCGAAGGCCCTTTCGTTCAGGGAAGACGGGGAGCGTCAACGACAGCCCCCGTTCCGGTCGCGGCATTCTATACGAGCGGAGCGACCGGGGTGCGCCTTCCGGTGGGCCGGGGGAGTGCGGCAAGGGGCGGGCTTACGGGTGGGCCGGGCGTGCCGACCGCTCCAACGCCTCGGTGCAGTACCATGAAAGGTTGTAATCCACGATGCGCCGACAATGACAAAACCACGCGCCTGGTTGCATGCCCTGGGTCTTCTGCTCGCCTGCTCTATGTCGTTCGCACAGGTGACCGCCATTCGGGCCGGGGCGGTGGTCGACCCCGACACGGCCACGCTCGCCACCGACCAGACGATCCTGGTGGAGGGCGGCAAGATCACCGCGATTGGCCGGGACCTTGCCATTCCGCCCAGCGCGAACGTGATCGATCTGTCCGGCCAGACCGTGCTGCCCGGGCTCATGGATGCGCACACCCACCTCACCGCGGCCATCGACCCCAAGTGGGATCTGGGAGACGCCTGGATCATGACGCAGCAGCGGCGCGCCGGTTACCGGGCCATTCTCGGCGTGCGCCACGCGAAGGAGGCGCTGGAGGCGGGCTTCACCACCGTGCGTGATGTCGGCAACTCCGGCGACTACCTCGACATGGATCTGGAGAAGGCCATTCGTTTCGGCATCACGCCCGGACCGACGATCGTCCCGGCAGGCCGCATCATCGCGCCTTTCGGCGGCCAGTTCTGGGATACGCCCGCGGACCCGAAGCGGTTGTACGACCCGGAGTTCTATTTTGCCGACAGCCAGGACGAGATGCGCAAGGCTGTGCGCGAGAATCTCTACTGGGGCGCGAAGGTCATCAAGATCGTGGTGGACAGCAAGCGCTATCAGTACTCGGCGGACGACATTCGCTTCATCGTCGGCGAAGCCGCGCGTGCGGGTGTGAAGGTGGCGGCGCACGTGCAGACGGAGCAGGGGGCGCACGCGGCCATCGAAGCGAAGGTCGCCTCGATCGAGCACGGCTGGGTGATGAGTGACGCTGACCTTGCGCTTGCGTGGAAGAATGGCGTGGTGCTCGTGAGCACGGACTTCACGGTGAAGCAGTTGCTGGCCAACGGGTTCGATCAGGAACGTGCCACGCGCATACATGCGCAACGCGTCGAACGCTTGCGCCGCGCCTACAAGGCCGGCGTCACCATCGTCTTCGGCACGGACATCATGAACAATCTGCGCAATCCGTCGCGCGGCGTGCAAGCGCTGGAATACATCGATAGCTTCGTCGAGGCGGGTGTGCCGGCCGCCGACATTCTGCGCGCGATGACCAGCCGCGCCGCGCGTCTGCTCGATGTCGACAAGGAGCGCGGCGCCCTCAGGCCGGGGCTCGCGGCCGACCTCATCGCCGTGCCTGGCAACCCGCTTGCGGACATCCTGGTGCTGAAGCGCGTGTCATTCGTCATGAGGAACGGTGTCGTGCACCGTGCGGACTTGACCTCAGCCGGCACTTCGCTCACGGAACGATGATTGCTGCGGCATGCGTGCCGACGATGAATCGATGGAGATCAACATGGCACGCGTTTCCGAACGTCCCAAACCGAAGAAATCGGCCGTGAGCGACGGTCGCGCGGGAGCCGAAGGCGAGGCGCTCACGCGCACCGGTAGCGGAAACGCGCAGCTCAGCTCATCTGTGAAACCGGGCCCACCCGATCGCGGCTCCCCCGATGAGGCGCGGTGGCAACTCATTGCGGAGGCCGCTTACCGGCTCGCGGAAAGCCGCGGCTTTGCTCCGGGCCACGAGTTGGAGGACTGGCTCGCGGCGGAGCGGGAAGTGGACGAGCGAATGGGCCGCGGAGCGAGCCACTAGCCAATCGCGCCGATCCACTTGCCTGCGCCCAGGGCCAACGCGTCACGAAGGCGCGACAGGGCGAGCCGCGCGTGCGCTGGGTCGCAAGGGTTCGTACAATCCGGGCACGCGCCGGCAGATTCCGGTCCGGAAAAACTCAATGAAAGCGGGCCCCGGTGTGAGAACTGCAGCGCTGTTATTCATGGTCACCGCATCGCTTCTGTCTTCATTCGCTACCGCGCAGGCCGGGCGCGAGGTGAAGGATGTGGTCTACGCCACCGTAGATGGCAAGGCGTTGGGGCTCGATCTCTACTTGCCCGCCGGAACCCGCAACCCTGCGTTGCTGGTGTGGGTGCATGGCGGCGGCTGGTCCGCCGGCACGAAGGCGCAATACCCGAAAGAGCTCGTCGAGAAAGGCTTCGCCGTCGCGAGCCTCGATTTTCGCCAGGCCACGGAAGCGCGCTTCCCCGCGAACGTGCACGACATCAAGGCCGCCATTCGTTTTCTGCGTGCCAGGGGCGCGGACTACGGCTATCGCACCGATCGCATCGCCATTGGTGGCGCCTCTTCCGGCGCGCATCTCGCGGCGCTCGTTGGCGTCACGAACGGGAACCAGGCGCTGGAGGGCACGGTGGGCGAGCATCCCGGCCAGTCTTCGGCCGTGCAGGCGATCGTGAGTTATTTCGGCGCCTCGAACCTCGCTACGATCCTCGCGCAGTCCACTCCGTTCGGCCTGAACGTGCGCCGGCCCGCGCTGGAACGCCTGCTCGGCGCGCTGCCGGAGAACACAAGGGACCTGGCCGCGCTGGCCAGCCCGGTGTCACATGTGGATCGCTCAGACCCGCCGCTGCTGCTGCTTCATGGCGACCAGGACCCGCAGATGCCCATCAATCAGTCCCATGAGCTGCAGGGTGCCTACGAGAAGCTGGGGCTCGACGTGGACTTCGACGTGCTGCACGGGGCTGCGCACGGAGGGGATGCTTTTTTCGCCGGGGAGCCGCTGGAGCGTGCCGTGAAGTTCCTGCGGCGGACGCTGGGTCGATAGATGGCGTCGTGACGCTCAGGTGTGGGGCGGCGCGCCTGCCTCACCACTTGAGATCGTCAGGAACCACGAAGTCTTTGTAGGGGTCGTTCTCGTCCACCGGCGCGCTTTCCGCGCTGAGCTTCACCACGGCGCGCTCGTCCCGCTCGCGAATACGCTCTGCAATGGCCGCGGGCACCACTTCGCTGCGGCCGTCATAGCGAACGATGAACAGGCTGCCCTTGTTCAGGCCTTCGCGCGTGGCGGCATCCACGAGAATGAACCGCAACTTCTTGCCGGCGACGAAATTGAAGCGGTCTTCGCTGTCCAGGATCTTGGGCAGGCGGTGCTGCTCGATGAGCTGCTTGATCTCGATGGCGCGCGCTTTGGCGTCCGCGGCCTGCTGGCGCTGCTTGTTGAGCTGCGCATCGCGCGCGGCTTTCGCCGCCTGCGCCCGCTCGGCGGCGAGCTTCTGCTCGGAAGTGGGGGCGGGCTTGTGTCGTGACGGCGGCCGCGCCTTCTGCTCGTTCGCACGCACCTGCTTTTCGGTGACCAGACCGGCCTTGAGCAATTGCTCGCGCAGCGTTGAGCTCACGTTCGTCCCCGCATCGTCATGAAGAATGTCGTCGAAGGCGGCATTTTACATGCGCGCGGGGGAAACGCTCAGGCGGGCAGGGGTGTCCTGGCGGCGGTCGTGATTCCTGCGGCGCGCTCGGCGCATGTGACGGTATTCACCAGCAGCATGGTCACCGTCATGGGGCCGACGCCGCCTGGCACCGGCGTGATGTACGACGCCTTCTGCTTCACGCCTTCGAAGTCCACGTCGCCCGCGATCTTGCCGTTGGGCAGACGATTGATGCCCACGTCAATGACCACGGCGCCCGTCTTCACCATTTGCGGCAGGATGAGGTTCGGCTTGCCGGCGGCGACCACCAGGATGTCCGCGAGAATGGTGTACTGGGCGAGGTCTACGGTCTTCGCGTGGCAGATGCTCACCGTGGCCTCGCGTTGCATGAGCATGAGCGCCATCGGCTTGCCGACGATGTTGCTGGCGCCGACCACCACGACATTGCGGCCTTCCACCGGAATCTTTTCGAACTCGAGAATGCGGCACACACCGTAAGGCGTGCACGGTGGGAACACCGTGTTGCCGGCGATGAGACCGCCGACGTTGTAGAGGTGAAACCCATCCACGTCTTTCTCGACGGGGATCGCGCCCAGCACACGGGCCATGTCGATGTGCGGCGGAAGCGGAAGCTGAACCAGGATGCCGTTGACGGCCGGGTCACGGCTCAGGCTTTCGATCTCGGCAACCAGTGAATCCGTGTCGATGGTGGCAGGCAGCTCCCGGCGCAGCGACTTGATGCCCACTTCCGCGCAGGCGCGCACCTTGTTCGCGACATAAATCGCCGAGGCCGGGTTGTTGCCCACGAGCACGACCGCAAGCCCCGGCGCCACGCCGGTTTTCTTGCGCAAGGCGTCGACGCGTTCGCGGCACTCCTGACGAATGCTCGCCGCAATCTGCTTCCCATCGATGACTTTGGCGACCATGCGCTCCTCGAAACGGGGTGGGTAGAACCCTACCTATGAGGCCGCAGACAATAACATCAATGACTTGGGCGCCCCGAGAAATCCGTTCAATTTCCGGGGCCGGGCGCGGCGCTGCGCTGCGCGGTCGTGGTGCAACGGAGGCGACGCCGACGAAAAATGGAATCTCATGGCGTGTCTCCCGGCTCCTCGTCCGCGTCTTTCTCGCCCGGCTTCTTCATGAGGCGCGTGAGCAGCCGCTCGAAAGGCACGCCGAGCAGCAGGAGCAGCAATCCCAGCGCCATGCCCACTATCACGATCGCGTATTGCCCGGCGCCGGCCGCCATACCGAGCCCCGCCGTCAGCCACACCGCCGCGGCGGTGGTGAGCCCCGCCACCTTGCTGGGCGATTCGCGGCGAAAGATGACGCCCGCGCCGAGAAAGCCGATTCCGGTGAGCACGCCCTGCATCACGCGGCTTACCGCGTCGGCGCCGGTGCCGCGCTCCATTTCGATGACCAGCATGACGATGGCCGATCCGATGCTCACGAGCCCGAAGGTGCGAAACCCTGCCGGCTTGCGATGAAACTCCCGGTTGAGACCGATGACGGCGCCACAGCCGAACGCCAGGAGCAGGCGGAGCAGGATCTGCAGGTTCGTCAGTACAGGCTCGGTCAACGGCTCAGTCATTCGTCGGCTCGCGCGGCGTGCGAAGGCGGCGCGGCAGTCTGGCGAAGAACACCTCATGGAGTCCAGTGACGGCGCCGCTGCGCGCAGCATTTATCGCCAAGCGGCTCAGCTGCGCCGGAACAGCAGCGACAACACGAACAGCGCTTTGCGAAAGCCGAGCAGCGCAAGCGCGCTGCGCGCCTCGGCCGGCCGCAGCTTGGCGGTCATCGGCATGGTGCCGAAGATCTTGCCCTTGATGACGAGGTCGTTGCCCTGGCGCTCGATGGCCGTCACGGTCATGAGCTCCTTGTTGTCGGCGCCGTACAGTTTCACGGATAGCTGATTCCGAGATCGTCGAACGCGCGCAACGCCGCGGCCCGCCCGGCGCCGAAGACGCCGCCGCCGGGGTGCTGGAAGGGCCCGACGAGATACAGCCGTTCGATGCCCGGCACGGACATCTGTCCGAGCTCGGGCGTGGGCCGATGCGCGCCGGACTGATAGCTGGTGGTGGCAACGCCGTGCAGGTCGCCGCGGCGGAAGCTCGGCGACGTGCGCTCCATATCGACGGGGCTGTCGCAGTGGTACGCGATGATGTTCTCCGGCAAGCCGTCGATGAAGCGCTCCATGTGCCGGATCATGCCATCGGCGTATTCGCGCTTGGTGTCGTCCCATGAGCGACCGTCGAGGCGCTCGAAGGGAACGTAGTCCCAGGCGTGCAGGGTGGCCTTGCCGGGCGGCACGCGTGACGGGTCGAACATGGTGAGCGAGCCGAGGCCCACGAGCGGGTACCTGGAGAAGCCGCCGTAGCGCATATCGTCGAACGAGCGGCGCAGTTGTTCGTAGCGGTTGGGCAGCAGCTCGATCATCACCGCGCGCACGTGGTCGCCGGCCTTGAATTGGAGCGGGCCGTTGAGCGCGGCATGCACGGTGATGCAGGCGAGCGGGGAAACCTCGGTGGCCGCGGCGTCGCGGACGATGGCTTCGTCCACGCCCGGAACCATGCGGCCCAGGTGGTGCGGGTGGATGGCGCCGATCACGGCGTCTTTCGCCAGGAATTCGCGGCCGTCGGTGGTGCGCGCGCCGGCGGCGCGCCCCTGCTTCACGATGACGCTATCGACCTCCACGCCAGAGAGCACTTCGCCGCCCTTGTCTCTGATGCAGGCGATGAGCGCCTCCGTGAGCTTGCCGCTGCCGCCGATGGGCACGCCGATGCCGTAGGCCTCGAGGAAGCCGACGAAAACGAACGTGCCGATGCCCGTGGCCTTCTCATCGGGCGAAACGAGGTTCTCTCCGGCCACGCGGGCAAAGTGCATGCGCACTTTCTCGTGCTCGAAATAGTGGGTCAGCACGTCGTGCGTGCTGAGCTGGGTCATGCGCCACAGCTCCCGGCCCTCGCGGCTCTGGTCCATCATGGCGAACGAGGCGCCCTGCGGCATGGGCGGGCTGTACAGCGTGGCCACGATCATGGGCAGCCACCCGGCCGCCTGCTCGGCGAGGCGGCGATAGCTGTCGGCGTCCTTCTTCGAGAACTTCGCGATCTCGGCGCAGGTGCGCTCCCGGTCGCGATACAGGCCCAGCGTGGTGCCATCCTCGAACACCGACATCATGGGCAGCTCGGGGAAGGTGTAGCGCAGGCCGTACTTGCTCTTCAGCCCAAGCTCGTCGTTCGCCAGCAGCGGGTTGGCGTGGATGAAGATATGCGCCATGGAGTGCTGGTCGTGCCGGAAGCCCGGCACCGTCAGCTCGCGCGTGACGACGCCACCGCCGAACCACTCGTTGCGCTCCAGAACCGTGACCTTCTTGCCCGCTGCGGCAAGATAGGCTGCGGCCACGAGCCCGTTGTGACCCGAACCGATGACGACGATGTCGCTGGCTGCCATGTCTATCCCCTTCGAAGCGTGCGGCAGCCTAGCATCGCCCGGCGTCGGCCATCGAGAGGGTCGAGGCGGCGCGCGGTGCCTGCGTCTCCAGCGTTCGCGTGACGGCCAGACCGGTTTCAGGCCGGGCTCGGCCCGAACGCGCCGGTGGCGGCAGGGTTAGAGTAGGTGCGCCGGTCAAAAACGCGAGGGGGCTTGCCGATGGTACGCGCGGACAACGACAACGAGCGCACGGTGCTCGAGTTCTTTCGGATCCTGAGCACGGGCGATGTCGAGGCAGTGCGCGAGACGCTGCACGAAGACGTCACCTGGATTCCGCAGGTGAAGGACATTCCCGGCGCCGGCACCTACCGCGGCAAGAAAGGCGTATGCGATGAGTTCCTCGCGCCCGTGCGGGGCATGTTCGCGCCGGGCGACCCGAAGACCACCGTGCATACGATCGTATCGAAAGGCCCGCTCGTGATGTGCGAGTCCCAGGGCCTCGGCAAGCTGGCCGATGGGCGCACTTACGAGAACCGCTATGCCTGGGCCGTGGAAGTGAAGGACGGGAAGATCTTCGCCATCCGCGAGTACATGGACAGCTACTACGTCGCCAGACTCTTCGGAGTGGTGTGAGGCGCGCCATGCATCCAGATCTTTCCTCTCAGTACATCTTCGTTTCCGGCGCCGGGCGAGGACTTGGGCGCTCGGTATCGCGCCACCTCGCGAAGTGCGGGGCAGTGGTGGGCGTGAGCGACATCGACGTTGCCGCCTGTAACGAGACGGCGCAGCTCGTGCGCGGCGCCGGCGGGCAGGCGCACTCGTTTCCCGCCGATCTCGGGCGCCGCGCAACCTTTCTGGAGGTGGCGCTCTGCCTTTGCGAAGGTGGGCGGGCGTATCGACGCGGTGGTCAACAACGCCGCGCATCTGCGCTACGAGAAGGTCGACGACGTCACGGAAGAGACCTTCGAGAAAATGGTGAATATCGGACTGAAGGCCGCCGTGTGGGGCACGCAGGCACTGCTGGCTCACTACGATCAGGCGCGTGGCGGGGCCATCGTCAACATGGCGTCGCCAGTGGCGTATCGCGGCTACCCGAACACCACCATCTATAGCTCGATCAAAGGCGCCATCGTGGCGCTGACTCACACGCTGGCGGCGGAGCTGGGCCCCCGCAACGTGCGCGTGAACGCCGTGGCGCCCGGCTCAGTGCCGACACCCGGGGCACTCCAGTATGTGGACGCCACGGAATATGAGCGCCGCGCGCGAACCATTCCACTGCGGCGGCTCGGCGCGGAAGCGGATAACGACAACGCCATCGCATTTCTGTTGAGCCGGGAGGCATCGTTCATCACCGGGACGGTGCTTCACGTCGACGGGGGCATTGCCGCTTCGATGTAGCGCAAGGCGGTTCAGTTGCCGTAACCGCCGCCGCCGGGCGTCTCGATCACGAACGCGTCGCCGGCGTTCATGTTCACAGAGGCGCGCGCTGGTAGTTCCTCGACTGTGCCGTCTGCACGCTCCACGTAATTGCGGCCGAGCGCGCCCGCGCCACCGCCCTTGAGACCGAATGGCGGCACACGGCGGCGGTTCGAGAGAATCGACGCCGTCATGGGCTCGAGAAATCGAATGCGGCGGATCACGCCGTCTCCGCCGCGCCATCGTCCGCTGCCGCCCGAGCCGCGGCGGATGGCGAATTGCTCTACGAGCACGGGATAGCGCCATTCGAGCACTTCGGGGTCGGTGAGCCGGCTGTTCGTCATGTGGGTCTGCACGGCAGATGTGCCGTCGAAGCCGGGCCCGGCACCGGAGCCGCCGCAGATGGTCTCGTAGTACTGGTGCGCGTCGTTGCCGAAAGTGAAGTTGTTCATGGTGCCCTGTGCGGCGGCGAGCATGCCGGTGGCGCCGTAGAGTGCGTCGGTGACGACCTGGCTCGTTTCTACATTGCCCGCCACAACCGCTGCGGGTGCCTGCGGCGCCAGCATTGAGCCTTTGGGAATCACCAGATCGACAGGCTCGAGACAGCCTTCGTTCATGGGGATGTCGTCGTCGACGAGCGTGCGAACGACGTAGAGCACGGCCGCGCGCGTGATGGACGACGGCGCATTGAAGTTGGTGGGCTGTTGCGGGCTCGTGCCCGCGAAATCGATGCGGGCGCGCCGCGCGCCGTGATCGACGCTGATGGTGACCGTGACGTTCGACCCGTCATCCGACTCGCAGCGGAACGAGCCGCTTTCGAGCCGGCCGATCATGCGGCGAACCGACTCCGCGGCGTTGTTACGCACGTGGTGCATGTACGCCAGCACGACTTCGCGCCCGTATTCATTCACCACGCGATGCAGCTCCTGCGCGCCGCGTGCGCACGCGGCCACCTGCGCCTTGATGTCACCGACGTTCTGGCTGATGTTGCGGGCAGGGAAGGGGCCTTGCGAAAGCAGGTTGCGAAAAGCCTGTTCGCGGAAGGTGCCGTCTTCGACGAGCAGGAAGTTGTCGATGAGGATGCCCTCATCTTTCAGCGTGGTGCTGCGTGGGGGCATCGAGCCCGGTGTCATGCCACCGATATCGGCGTGGTGCCCGCGCGCGGCTACATAGAAAAGAGTGGCCTTCTGGCTCATGTCGAATACCGGCATGACGACGGTGACGTTCGGGCAGGTGCGTGCCGCCGTCATAGGGATTGTTGAGTGCGTAAACGTCGCCGGGCAGTATGCCGCGGCCGTCGCGGCAATCGCCTCGCGCGCGGATGATCGACCGCACGCTCTCGCCCATGGAGCCCAGATGCACAGGCATGTGTGGTGCATTCGCGATGAGCGCACCCTGCGTGTCGAACAGCGCGCAGGAGAAGTCGAGGCGCTCCTTGATGTTCACGGAATACGCCGTGCCCTGCAGGGCGACGCCCATCTGCTCCGCGATGGATATGAACAGGTTGTTGAAGATCTCGAGCCTCACCGGGTCGGCCCGGGTGCCGGCGGCCACACGCGACGGCAGCGGCTCGAATCGTTCGAGCACGAGGTCGCCGTTCGTGCTGACCGCGGCAACCCAGCCCGGCTCGACGACGGTGGTGGCTGTTCTGTCGAACAGGATCGCCGGGCCGGCGATGCGCGTGCCTGCTTCAAGCAACTGCCGGTCATGAACCGGCGTGTCGTACTCGTGGCCGGCCATGTAGGTGCGTGCGTTTGCAACGGCACTGGCAGGCTGACTGCTGGTGGGGCCGGCCGCCGAAGCCGCCGCTGAACCTGTAGTCGCACTCACAGCCTCGCCGGTGGCCGAAGCGAAGGTGGCGGAATGCGCTGAACTGACCGGCGAGACGGCGATCAACTCCAGCGTGATCGACTCCACTACCAACTCGGCGCCGGGAACGGTGAACGCGAACCTCTGGCGGTATGCCGCTTCGAACTGCTCGCGCAGCGCTGGCTCGGTGTCGTGCGGCACTTCCAGCGCGGTGTCTGTGCCTTGGTACTTGATGTGAACACGACGCTCGGCACATATGGTCTCGGCCGCCACGCCTTGCGCAACGAGAGCCGCGCGCCCTTCGGCGTCGAGCTCGAGGAATGCCGCTTCGAGTTGGGGCGCCAACTGCGGCCCCAGTGTGGCTTCAATCGCGCGCTGTCTCAGCAGCCTCTCATCTGCCAACCCGATGCCAAACGCCGAGAGCACGCCCGCGAGCGGGTGAATCAGCACTCGCTGCATGCCGAGCGCGTCCGCAACGAGGCACGCGTGCTGGCCGCCGGCGCCGCCAAAGCAGACGAGCGCGTAGCTCGTGACGTCATGGCCGCGCGCAATCGAGATCTGTTTGATGGCGTTGGCCACGTTGTCGACGGCGATGGCAAGGAAACCGTTCGCGATCTGCCGTGGCGTGAGGACTCGGCCGGTGGCGAGCTCGACCTGAGTTGCCAGCTCCGCGAACTTCTCCGCCACGATGCGCGCGTCCAGCGGATCCTTGCCGCTTGCGCCGAACACCGCCGGAAAGAAGTCCGGTTGAATCTTGCCGACCATGACGTTGCAGTCCGTCACCGTGAGCGGCCCGTTGCGCCGATAGCAGGCGGGGCCCGGATCGGCGCCGGCCGACTCCGGGCCTACCCGGAACCGCGCGCCGTCGAAGCGGCAGATGGAGCCGCCGCCCGCTGCAATGGTGTGAATGCTCATCATGGGCGCGCGCAGACGCACGCCGGCTACTACGGTTTCGAGGCACCGCTCGTACTGGCCCGCGAAGTGCGAAACGTCCGTCGACGTGCCGCCCATGTCGAAGCCGATGACGCGCCCGAACCCGGCCCGTGCGGCCGCCTGCGCCATGCCGACAATGCCGCCCGCGGGGCCGGAGAGAATCGCGTCCTTTCCCTGGAATGCGCTGGCCTCGGCGAGGCCGCCATTGGACTGCATGAACGAAAGGCGCACGTCCGGCCCGAGCTGCGCGGCGAGCGCGTCTACGCGGCGCCTCAGGATGGGGGAGACGTACGCATCCACCACAGTTGTGTCGCCGCGGCCAACGAGCTTCATGAGGCGGCTCGTCTCGTGGCTGGTGGAGACTCCGCGTGAACCCGATATCGCGTGCGATGGCGGCGAGCCGCAACTCGTGTTCGGGATACCTGTAGCCGTGCATCAGCACGATGGCGACTGAGCGGATGCCCGTGTCGAACGCCGCGCGGAGCAACTCGCGCGCGTTCGACTCATTCAGCGGAACACGCACATCGCCCGTGGCCGTCACGCGCTCGTCGATCTCGCCAACGCGTTCGTAAAGCTGGGACGGCAGCACGATGTGGCGATCGAAGAGGCGCGGCCGCTTCTGGTCCCCGATGCGCAGCGCATCGGCAAAGCCGCGCGTAATGGCAAGTAGCGTGCGGTCTCCCTTGCGTTCGAGCAGGGCGTTGGTGGCAACGGTGGTGCCCATTTTGACGGCGTCGATCAGGTGGCGAGGCAAAGGCTCGCCGCTCGCAACGCCAAGCACGTCGCGCATGCCCTGAAGCGCGGCGTCGTCGTACCGTTGCGGGTTCTCGGAAAGCAGTTTGTGCGTGACCAGCACGCCGTCGGGCCGGCGCGCCACGACGTCGGTGAACGTGCCGCCGCGGTCGATCCAGAACTGCCAGCCTTTCGAGGGAGTCACGAGATGCCTGCGTCTTCCTGGTCGAGCCCGCCGAAGCGCCGATAGGTTTGCCGGGATGCCCGCTCCAGCTTACCGGCAAGCGTCTCGGCGACAGCGGAAACGTGCTGGTCGGCCGGCGCGAACACAGCGCGGTAGAGCGAGCGGCACAGCTCGTACGCCTGCGCTCCGACCCAATCCTCCAGCAACAGCGAGTGGGGCAGAAGCGGGTCGCGCAGGTGAGTCTTGCGGTATTCGTGAATCAGCAGCGTGCGGATGACGAATGCGGCTTCGGGCGGGGCGGGTGCCCGCGAGCTCAGCAGGTCACGCACCGGCGTGAACGAGTTGACGAAGCGCTGGTAGCCGCGCGCAATCTCCGCGAGCTTCCAGCCGGCCTGAATGAGCGCCCGGTCCGCATCGGCACCTTCGCTCCTGGCGCGCATCAGGACCACGTCCTTCTCCATGTGCAGCTCGGCCAGCTGCAGGCGCGTGTCTTCGACGCTGCGGCTGGGGTGGGCCAGCACGCCGGCGCGGATCTGCCCGAAGCCGAGCCACAGCATTTCCTCGCGAATGGCCTTCTGACGGGCGCTCGTGCCTTGCGGCGGCAACAGCAACGTCCAGTTGCCGTCCCAGCTCTGCGGCGCTTCCCGGTAGATGCGGCTGGTTGCCTCGGCGAACCGGTTCTTGCCGTGCTCGGTGAGGAAATACTCGCTCTGGCGGCCCTCGCGATTGGATGCCAGCCAGCCTTCCTGAGCGAGCCGGCCGACGGACGTGCGGACGAGCCGCTCCGGCAGCCCCAGCGGTTCGGCCAGCCTAATGAGGCTGCCGAGCGTGACCACGCCGCCGCGCGGAGCGATGGAATCCCCCAGCACGGTGATGAGCAGCGAGCCGCTTCGTACGGGGCGCTGGCGGTGGAATCGTGTGAGCAGGCTCTGCGTGGCTCGGTCGAGGCGGTCGGGCATCGAATTATTGTGACACACAAAGAGTTGTGGGCGACGGGCTTGTGTGTCACATTGTCGGACGTCCCATCCAAGGTGGAGAAGTGTGTGTACACCCAGGGCCTCGATTCGCTCGGCAAGGACGCATTGCATGTCGCCTCGTCCGGCGCGGCGGCGCTCGAGGCGCGGTTCCAGTCTCGTGTCGACGCGGATGACAGGATCGAGCCCAAGGACTGGATGCCGGAGGCCTACCGCCACACCCTGATCCGCCAGATTTCCCAGCACGCCCATTCGGAGGTCGTGGGCATGCTGCCGGAAGGCAACTGGATCACTCGCGCGCCGTCTCTTCGCCGCAAGGCCGTGCTCATCGCCAAGGTGCAGGACGAGGGCGGCCACGGCATGTATCTCTACAGCGCGGCCGAAACGCTCGGCATCTCGCGCGATCAGATGATGGCGCAGCTGCTGGCCGGCACGGCGAAGTACTCCAGCATCTTCAACTACCCGACGCCCACCTGGGCAGACGTGGGCGCCATCGGCTGGCTCGTGGATGGCGCGGCGATCATGAATCAGATTCCCATCTGCCGCTGCTCCTACGGCCCGTATGCGCGCGCGATGGTGCGCATCTGCCGCGAGGAGAGCTTCCACCAGCGCCAGGGCTTCGAGATCATGATGACCCTCGCGCGCGGCACGCCGGATCAGCGGCGCATGGCGCAGGACGCGCTGAATCGCTGGTGGTGGCCGTCGCTCATGATGTTCGGCCCGAGCGACGCGGAGTCGAAACACACGGCGCAGTCCATGCGGTGGAAGATCAAGCGGTTCACGAACGATGAGCTGCGCCAGCATTTCGTCGACGTCACCGTTCCGCAGGCGCAGTTTCTCGGCCTCGAAGTGCCGGATCCCGCGCTCGAATGGAACGAAGCCGACGCAGCACTACCAGTTCGGCGCCATCGACTGGAACGAGTTCAACAACGTGCTCAAGGGCAACGGCCCGTGCAATCGCGAGCGCATCGGGGCGCGCCAGCGCGCTCACGACGAGGGGCGCTGGGTGCGCGAGGCGGCAGTGGCGCATGCGGAAAAACAGAAGCAGCGCGCCGTGCGCGCGGCGTGAGGGTCATGCAGTGAGCGGCAGCGAGAACGAGAAAGAGTGGCCCTTGTTCGAAGTGTTCATCCGCGCCCGTTCGGGGCTGGAGCACAAGCACGTTGGCAGTGTGCACGCCGCCGATGCGCGCATGGCCATTGAGCATGCGCGTGATGTCTACACCCGCCGGCAGGAAGGCGTGAGCATCTGGGTGGTTCGGTCGAGCGACGTCACGGCGTCCGACCCCGGCGAGGCGGAGGCGCTGTTCGAGCCTGCGAGAGACAAGGTCTACCGGCACCCCACGTTCTACGCGATTCCCGAAGAGGTGAAGAACCTGTGAGCGACGCCGCCCTGTTGCGGTACGTGCTGCGCCTGGCCGACACGAGCCTCGTGCTGGGTCAGCGCCTTGGGGAGTGGGTGGGGCACGCGCCCGCGCTCGAAGAAGACCTTGGCCTGGCGAATCTCTCGCTCGATCTCATCGGGCAGGCGCGCCTTCTGTTGACCTATGCGGGTGAGATCGAAGGCCGCGGCAGAACGGAAGACGACCTGGCGATGTCGCGGGATCAGTCGGATTACCTGAATCTTGCGCTCGCAGAGCAGCCCAACGGCGACTTTGGCCACACCATCGTGCGGCAGCTCCTGCTGGATGCGTTCCAGCTGGAGTTGTACGAAGCGCTCCAGCATTCGAAGGATGCGCGGCTCGCCGACGTGGCGGCCAAGGCGCTCAAGGAAACGCGCTACCACTTTCGCTATAGCGCGAGCTGGCTGGTGCGCCTCGGTGATGGAACGGATGACAGCCATCGTCGTGTGCAGGGCGCCCTGGACGGCCTGTGGCGTTTCACACAAGAGTTTTTTGCGGCGGACGATCTGGATGACGAGATGGCGCGGGCTGGTGTTGCGCCCCTGCTCGCGGATCTCGCACCTCGTTGGTCCGCCCGTGTGGACGAGGTGCTGCGCGAGGCCACTCTGAAGCGGCCTGCCGACGTGCGCTACGACTGGCACGGCAAGCGTGGCGAGCACACTGAGCATCTTGGCTATCTGCTGGCGGAGATGCAGTTTCTTCACCGCGCCTATCCGGGTGCCACATGGTAGCGGCGGAAACTCGGCACGTGGCGCCCGCGCAGACAGGCCGAACGGCCGCGGTCTGGAACGTGCTGCGAGACGTGGCAGACCCGGAAATCCCGGTGCTGAGCGTCGTGGATCTCGGCATTGTTCGATATGTCCGCTGGAGCCCCGGCAACGAGCTTCACGTGGGTCTCACGCCCACATACTCAGGCTGTCCGGCAACGGATGTCATTCGGGGCAGCGTGGTGCGCGCACTTGCGCGCGCCGGTTACTCGCGCGTCAACGTCGAATCGGTCTTGTCGCCGCCGTGGACCAGCGATTGGCTCACCAGGGAAGGGCGGGAAAAGCTTGTGGCGTTCGGCATCGCGCCTCCCGCGGAGTCCGTCACCAACCCACGAAGGTTGTTTGGCGAACCGCTCGTGGCCTGCCCGAAATGCGGCAGCGACGCCTCGGAGCGAGTCAGCGAGTTTGGCTCCACGCCCTGCAAGGCGCACTACCGCTGCACGGAGTGCCTCGAGCCCTTCGATTACTTCAAATGCATCTGAGGCGGAGCGTGGCAGCCAACACCACCACAGGCTTGACGACGAGCGTTGCCTTCGCGGCCGACGGCGGCATCGTGCCCGCGTTGTCGGTGATCAACCGCTTGCTGGCGCAGGGCTCCACGAATCACGTGTGGCTGTTCTACGGCCACCAGGCTGGTGAGCACACCGAGGCACTCGAAGCGTTGCTCGCGCTCAAAGACCAGCATCTCGACCGGCTGGGCCTGGGCGTCGTCACGGAGCGCGAGCCGGACGAAGCCGAGCTGCTGTCAGGCCGGCTCGACGGCGCCAAGGTTCGCGCGCTGGCCTCGCAGCTGTTCGATGCGAAGAGCGTGCGCGACTACATCGTGTGCGGGTCGGATGAGCTTGCCGGGGACGTCAGAAGCGCCCTCGGCGCGCTGGGCGTCGAACCGGCACGCATTCACGTTGAGCGAGCCGGGCAGGGCGCGGCGGCGCGCCCCGTTGTGGGCGCGAGCTCAGACGCGCGGGAAACACAGGTGTCGTTCGTGATGGACGGCCGCCGTCGCTCGTTCGTCATGCGCACGGGGGAGGAGTCCATTCTCGATGCCGCGGGCCGCGCCGGCATCGAGCTACCTTTCTCCTGCAAGGCCGGCGTCTGTTCCACGTGCCGCACGAAGCTCGTGCGAGGCGAGGTGGAGCTTGCGCAAAACTACGCACTGGAAGACTGGGAGCTGGAGCAGGGCTTCATCCTCGCCTGCCAGGCTCACGCGAAGACTGCGGAGATCGAGCTGACGTACGACGAGACCTGACCATGGCCGCATACGAAACCATTCAGTTCGAGCTCGCCGAGGGCGTTGCGCGCCTCACGCTCAATCGCCCGGATCGGCTCAACAGCTTCAACGTGCAGATGCATGACGAAGTGCGGAAAGTGCTCGCGCGCGTTCGGGATGATGCGGACTGCCGTGTTCTGGTGCTCACGGGCGCGGGCCGCGGCTTCTGTGCGGGGCAAGACCTTGGTGACCGCGCCGTGGCGCCGGGAGGCTCCACGCCTGACCTCGGCGAATCCATCGAGCTGCGTTACAAGCCGCTCGTTCTGGCATTGCGCAGCCTTCCCAAGCCGGTCATCGCGGCAGTGAACGGTGTTGCCGCGGGTGCGGGCGCCAACATTGCACTGGGCTGCGATCTGGTCATCGCGGCCAGGTCCGCAAGCTTCATCCAGTCTTTCTCGAAGCTGGGCCTCGTACCCGACTCCGGCGGCACGTGGTCGTTGCCGCGCCTGGTAGGGCCCGCGCGGGCCATCGGTCTTGCGTTTCTCGGCGAGAAGCTCAGTGCCGAGCAGGCGGCGGCGTGGGGCATGATCTGGCGTTGCGTGGACGATGCGGAATTGTCCGCTACCGTCGATCAACTCGCGCGGCAACTGGCCTCCGCGCCAACGCGTGGGCTCGCACGCACGAAGGAAGCCATCTATACCAGCGGCGGGCGAACGCTCGAACAGCAGCTGGATGTCGAGCGCGATTTCCAGCGGGAGCTGGGTTACTCAGCGGATTACGCGGAAGGCGTGGCGGCATTCACGGAGAAGCGCGCGCCAAGATTTACCGGGCGATAAAGCAGCGGCTTCAGCCGTGTCATTCATATAAGAACTCCAGCGGCGCCTATTTCCCATGAGCAGTCCCGTCACCCTTCAGCGCCACGGCAACGTTGCGCTCATTGCCATCGACAACCCGCCCGTCAACGCGATTGCGCACCCGGTGCGCGCGGCGCTGTTGCAGGCGATCGTCGAAGCCGACGATGACGCGAGCATTCACGCAATCGTCCTGCACGGCGCGGGGCGCAACTTCATCGCGGGCGCCGACATCAGGGAGATGGATCAGCCGTCGAAGCAGCCGCTGCTCAACGACGTGCTGCTGAGAGTGGAGGCATGCAGCAAGCCCGTTGTCGCCGCCCTGCATGGGGCCGTGCTGGGCGGCGGGCTGGAGGTTGCGCTGGCCAGCCACTTCCGTTGCGCCGCTGAAGACGTGCAGCTTGGGTTTCCCGAAGTGAAGCTGGGGTTGCTGCCGGGCTCGGGCGGCACGCAGCGCCTGCCGCGCCTTGTTGGCGTGCAGGCCGCGCTCGACGTGATGACTTCGGGCGAGCCCATGGACTTCACCCGCGCACGGTCGCTGGGGCTCATCGACGGCATTCTCACGCTCTCGAACATTGCGGACTCGGCAATCGACTATACGCGCGGCCTGGTTGCGTCGAAGGCCGCGCCCCGGCGGCTTCGCGATCGGACGATCCCGCAGGTGGAAAGCGCGGACGCGGAGTTCTTCGCGTCGTATCGCGAGTCACTGCCGCGCGCCGCACGCAAACTCGAAGCGAGCGAACGCATCATCCAGTGTGTCGAGGCCGCGGTTTCGTTGCCGTTCACCGCCGCGCTCGCGCGGTCGCGTGAGTTGTTCGAGGAATGTCGGCGGTCGACGCAGTCCGCCGCGCTCAGGCACCTGTTTCTGGCGGAGCGCGGCGCTCGCGTGGGTGAGGGCGCCAACGCCGCCCCCGTAGAGCGAATCGCTGTCATCGGCGCGGGGACGATGGGCTCGGGCATCGCGGTGAGCTGCGCCACGGGCGGCTTCGACGTGACGCTGATCGACCTCGATCCGAAATCCCTCGAAGGCGGCATCGGCAGGGCGATGGCCGCCATCGAAGGCGCCGTGAAAAAGGGGAAGTTGAGCGCGGAAGCCGCTGCGCTCGCGCGCTCGCGCATCCGCAAATCGAACGACCTTTGGGATTCGTCCGAGGCGGACTTCATCATTGAAGCCGTGTTCGAGAGCATGTCCGTGAAGCAGGATGTGTTCCGCAAGCTCGATGCCGTGTGCAAGCCACACGCTGTGCTCGCCACCAATACTTCTACGCTCGACGTGGATGCGATTGCCGGCGTGACGAAGCGCCCGCAGAGCGTTCTCGGCATGCACTTCTTCAGCCCCGCACACATCATGCGGCTGGTGGAGGTCGTTCGGGGGCGTGAGACGTCGCAGTCCACGCTCGCAACCACGTTGGCGGTAACGAAGCGCATCGGCAAGCTTGGCGTAATCGCAGGCAACTGCTTCGGGTTCGTCGGCAATCGCATGCTCTACGCCTACGGGCGCGAGAATCAGCTCATGCAGCTGGAAGGCGCCTCGCCCGAGCGCATCGATCGCGTGCTGGAGGAGTGGGGCATGGCGATGGGGCCGAACGCCGTGGGTGACCTTGCGGGCCTCGACGTTGGCTACCGCGTGCGCAAGGAGCGAAAGGATCTGTCCGCGGACCCGCGGTACTGGCGCGTAGCGGACATGCTGGCCGAGATGGGGCGCTACGGGCAGAAGACCGGGCAGGGCTTCTACCAATACGAAGGCGAAGCGCGGGCGCGCAGGGTGGATCCGCAGGTTCAGGAGCTGATTCGCGCCGAAGCCGGACGTCTCGAAGTGCCACAGCGCGACATCACAGACACCGAAATCATCGAGCGGTGCATCTACTCCCTGGTCAACGAGGGCGCGCGGATCCTTCAGGAAGGGATCGCAAGCTGTGCCGCCGACATCGATGTGATCTGGGCGAACGGCTACGGCTTTCCCCGCACGCGCGGCGGGCCGATGTTCTACGCCGACACCGTGGGTTTGCCGAAAGTGCTCGATGCCGTGCGCCGATACGAGCGCGAGCAGGGCCCGCGGTACTGGGCGCCGGCGCCACTGCTCGAAGACCTTGCGTCCACTCGCGACTCATTCAGCGCCATGTGCGCCACCGGGACATGACCATGAAGCTCAAGAGCTACGTAGCCGGCGCCTGGCGTGAGGGCGGGGGCGAAGGTGCACTGCTGCGCGACGCGACCACCGGCGCGGTCGTGGCGCAGGCATCCAGTGAGGGCATCGATTTTCGCGGCGCGCTCGATTACGCGCGGCGCGTGGGCGGGCCGGCGCTGCGCGATCTCACGTTTCACCAGCGCGCGGCGCTCATCAAGCGGCTGGCGAAATGTCTGACGGATCGTAAGGACGAGTTCTACCAGCTGTCGTATGCCACGGGCGCCACGAAGGCGGACTCCTGGATCGACATCGATGGCGGCATCAGCACGCTGTTCGTGTTCGCCAGCAAGGGCGCTCGTGAGCTGCCCGACAGCCGCGTGTACGTGGAAGGCGCGGTGGAGATGCTGTCGAAGACCGGCACGTTCCTCGGCCAGCACATCTGCACATCGCTCGAAGGCGCAACGGTTCACATCAATGCGTTCAACTTTCCGGTGTGGGGCATGCTGGAGAAGCTGGCACCCACGCTGATTGCCGGGGTGCCCGCAATCGTGAAGCCGGCAACGGCCACGTCGTATCTCACGGAGCTCGTCGTCCGTCGCATCGCTGAGTCCGGCATTCTGCCGGAGGGCGCCCTGCAACTCATTTGCGGGAGCGCGGGGGATCTGTTCGAGCATCTCGACTGCCAGGACGCGGTGACCTTCACCGGCTCCGCCAGCACGGCGGCGGCGTTGCGGCGTCATCCGAATGTGATTGCGCGCTCCGTGCGCTTCACGGCGGAAACGGATTCGCTGAACTCGTCGATTCTCGGCCCCGATGCGGTGCCGGGCACGCCGGAGTTCGACCTTTTCGTTCGGGAAGTCGCGCGCGAGATGACGGTGAAGGCAGGGCAGAAGTGCACGGCCATTCGCAAAGCGATCGTGCCGGCCGCGGCGGGCGATGCCGTGGTCGAAGCGCTGCGCGCGGCTCTTGCGAAGGTCGTTGTGGGAGACCCGCGGCTGGAGCAGGTGAAGATGGGGCCCGTAGCGTCACTGGCGCAGCGGCGCGAAGTGCGCGATCAACTTGCGAAGCTGGAACGCGAGGCTGACGTGGTGCATGGAGGCGGGCAGGGCGATGCCGGCGCAGTGAAGTGGGCTGGCGCCGACGGCGAGAAGGGCGCATTCGTGCTTCCGACTCTTCTCTATTGCCGCGACACGGCTCGCGCGACCGCCATTCACGAAGTGGAAGCGTTCGGCCCGGTGTGCACGGTTGTTCCGTACCAGGATACAAACGACGCGGTTGCGCTCGCCCGGCGCGGCGGCGGAAGCCTCGTCAGCTCCGTGTTCAGCGCGGACGACACCGTCGCTGCGCGCATCGTGCTCGGCCTCGCGCCCTATCACGGCCGCATACTCGTGGTGAACCGCGCCTGCGCGAAAGATTCCACCGGCCACGGCTCGCCGTTACCGCACCTGGTGCATGGCGGGCCCGGGCGCGCCGGCGGTGGCGAGGAAATGGGCGGCATTCGCGGCGTCATGCACTACATGCAGCGCACGGCCATCCAGGGTTCACCCGACACCATCACGGCCGTCACCGGTCGCTGGGTGCGAGGCGCGCGCCCGAAAGACCCGGGCGTCCACCCGTTCCGCAAACCGTTTCACGAGCTCGCGATAGGGGACTCGTTCTTCTCCGCCCAGCGCGAAGTAACCATCGCAGACATCGAGCGCTTCGCGGAGCTCTCCGGCGACCATTTCTACGCACACATGAATGAAGCGGACGCTGCGCGCAACCCATTCTTCGGCGGCCGTGTCGCGCACGGCTATTTCCTCATCTCCGCGGCCGCCGGGTTGTTCGTCGAGCCCGCTTACGGCCCCGTGCTCGCCAACTACGGCATCGACAACCTGCGCTTCCTCAAGCCCGCGAAACCGGGCGACCTCATCAAAGTGCGCCTCACGTGCAAGGAGAAATCACTGCGCCCCGACAAGGGTTACGGCGAAGTGCGCTGGGACACTGAAATCACCAATCAGAACGCCGAACAGGTCGCGCTGTACGACGTACTGACCATGGTGAGCGAGCAGGCAGTACCGGTGTTGCCCGCGCAGTAGCGGCGGAGCCAGTTGCGGCCAGCGAAAGCCTGAAGTACTTCCCTGAATTCGCCTGGTGCATCAGGAGCCGGGGCGCCTCAACGCGAATTCAGGGAAGTACTTCAGGCTTTCCCTGAGAGCTCGTGTTCGCCTTCGCCTTGCGAATCTCGACGATGCCGTTATCCGCATCCACTCGCACCCAGTCGCCCGTCTCGATGAGGTCGAGCGGGTTGCGGTCGAGGTCGGTGATGGACGGCACTCGCATCACCACGCAACCCAGCGCGATCTTCGTGGTCATCTCGTTGAAGATCATCGCCTTCGGGGCCGTGCCGGCGAGCCGCGCCTGGTGAAACACCGATGACCAGCCGGAAGAGCCCTTGGCGCCGGGGCACACCAGCACCTTGTCCTTGAAGCTCACGCCGCGCAGCTCGTGGCGCGTCTCGATGATGGTGCCCGTCATCGCGTTGACGCCGCCCCAGCCCGAGATGGTTTGCGTGGTGACGAGCGCTTCGCCTTCGGCCACGCCGCCGACTACTTTGCGACCGTGCAGGCGAATCACTCGTCGCTCGCCGCCGGTGCCTGCGCGTGCGCCGCCGTGCCGCTCTTACGCGAATCGATTTGACTGCTCATGGCGCGACCCCATTCCACCGGCCCGTGAGCGCGGCATTGATGCAATCTGCCGTGGAGCCGAACCACGCCTGAATGCCCATGATGGCGGGCAGGTAGTGAACCTGCTTCGCCGAGTCGAGAGCGGCCACCTTCGTGTTCGGCGGCAGCGCCTGGCCGATGGCCGAGCACGTGTCGGTGATCACCACGCCACCCGCGTCGCGAATGATCTTGCTGTAGCCTCCTTTATCCGCAACCGCGCGAATGGCGCGCGACGTGAACACCCACAGCCGCACGCCGGTATTGATCTTTCTGCCGTCCAGCAGCCGGCAGATCTCCTGGATCTGCTCCAGCGCCGCGTGCGGGCAGCCGAGCATCACGTAATCCACGTTCGGGTCTTTGCCGCGGGCATTCAACGTCTCGTAGATGCGCCGCTGTTGCGCCTTGCCGTAAGTGAATGTCTCGAGGTCTTTGTGCGGCCCGACGGCCGCCTCGTATGTGGGCGCTTCAGGCGTGACGCCGACCACGTGATACATCTCGACGCCGCCGGAAGAAGCCGCCGCCGCGCCGAAATGCTTGTGCCGAATGAGGTCTGGCTGCCCGTACTGTCCCACGAGCACGGGGATGCGCTCACCCACGACGTCGCCGGCGAAGTAGCCGAGCATGCCCCAGTCCATGAGGCTCTCCACGGCAATCTCCACGTTGATGCGATGAGTGGCATACCGGTAGTCGTCGCGATGAAAGCCCCAATCCGGAATTTTCCCGGTAATCATGGCGGCGCTCGTGCTCTCGCGCCCTTCGGTGTTCGTGCGCGCGCCCAACACAGAGTTGCAGTAGACGACGGCGGACGACTCCATCCACGCGCAGTGATCACCCTTCTTCGGCACATTGCCGGCAAGGTAGGGCGTGCACGTTTTCAGAATCTTGATGCCCAGCCGCTCAGCGCCGACTTCACCGGCCTGGCTGATGCGCAAGTGCTCCGGCGTCATGCCGAGCGTTTGCCAGTTGTCCGGGTCGGTGCCGCCCTGCAGGTGGCATGAGCTCACGCTGACCTTCGGCACCTGCACGACCTCGTCGCTGTCGAGGTCATACAGCGAATAGATGACGTCGTAGCGATCGCCAGGCTGCGTGTAATACTTTTCCAGGAACATGTTCGATGTGCCCGGCACGCCCGCCACGTTGACGGTGTCGACGAACTGCTCCGCTCCGAGCGCCTCGCCGTAGCGTACGAGCAGCTCCATGGCTTTCTGGTGTGCCTTGCCATGGCTGCCATCCAGCATGGCCTTCTCGCTGTCGGTGAGCTTCATGGCTTGGCTCCATTCAATGTCGCCCACGCGCGGTCGATGAGATAGGCGTGGATGGCGTCCGCGTCTTCCGGCTTCAGCAAGTCGGCAAAAGGTGCCATGCCGTTTTTCGCACGCGCGCCGTAGAGCACGATGTCCCTGAACGCCTTGTGTGTCTCGGTGCTCATGTAGCGCAAGTCGGGCGTCATGCCACCCGACACCGCCTGAAGCCCGTGGCACAGCCGGCAAGTGCCGCGATAAAGCGCGTCACCTTTCGCAATGACTTGCGCAGGCGCGGTCTGAGGCGGCGGTGTCGGGTTGCCGCGGTCTGGCACGGCAGGCAATTTCGCCGTGCCACCGAGATTGAATGCCAGAATGCGCGATGGGGCTCGGTGCGTCGGCGCCATTCCGCCGATGACGGCGATGGAGCCGGCCCAACCAGCGGCGACGGCGATGTACTGCTCGCCATCCACCGAGTAGCTGATGGGCCCCGCAACGGCGCCGGTCTGTATGGGCATCTCCCACAATTTGCGGCCCGCATCGGCGCTGTAAATTACAAAGCGACCATCCGCTGCGCCCTGCGCAACGAGGTTTCCCGCGGTAGCGAGCGTGCCGCCGTTCCACACGCCCGCGTGATCCACGCGCCACGCAGCCTTCTGCGTCACCGGATTCCACGCGAGCAGATAACCCTTGTTCGGCGGCGGCGTGCCCGCAGGCGGCTTCGCGCTCACGCCGAGCCCGGAGTTCCACCCCATGTTCACGGGATTGAGCTTCGGCACGTGGGAATAGGGGTATGACGTTTCCTGCGCCGGCAGATACACGAGCTTCGTGATCGGGCTGTACGACATCGGCTGCCAGTTGTGCGCGCCGAAGTGCGCCGGGTAGATGGTGACCTGCTGCTGATCGCCGTAGAGGTTCGCGTTGTTCTCCACCGGACGGCCCGTCTTCATATCGACGTGGCTCGCCCAGTTCACGGGCACGAAGTTGTTCGCCGAGATCAGTTTGCCGTTGGTGCGATCGATGACATAGAAGAAGCCGTTCTTTGGCGCATGCAACAGCACCTTGCGAGGTTTGCCGTCGATGGTGAGGTCTGCCAGCGTCATCGGCTGAACGGCGGTGTAGTCCCAGTTCTCCCCCGGCACTTCCTGGTAATGCCACACGTATTCGCCGGTGTCGGGGCGCACGGCGACGATGGAGCTCAGGAAGAGGTTGTCACCGCCACCGGGGCTGCGCAGGTCACGCGACCAGGGCGCGCCGTTCCCCGTGCCGATGTAGAGCAGGTCGAGCTCAGGGTCATGCGCGAAGCCGTCCCACGCATTGCCGCCCGCGCCAACTGTCCACCACTGCCCGGACCACGTTTTGGCGGCCATCTCCATCGTCTTCGATTCGAAGCCCCTGGCCGGGTCGCCGGGCACGATGTAGAAGCGCCACGCCTGATGTCCCGATTCCGCCTCATACGCAGTGACGTAGCCGCGCGTGCCGAACTCCGCGCCGCCGTTGCCGATGATCACTTTGCCCTTCACCACGCGCGGAGCGCCGGTGATGGAGTAGGGCTTCGAGGTGTCGGTGGTCTGCACGCTCCAGAGCAGCTTGCCCGTGCGCGCGTCCACCGCGATGAGCCGCCCGTCGATGGTGCCTTCGAATATCCTGCCCTTCCACATGGCCGGGCCGCGGTTGGCGGGGCCGCAGCACATGTAGCGCATCCAGGCGCGCGGCACCTGCGGGTCGTAGCGCCACAGTTCCTTGCCCGTCTTCGCGTCGATGGCGTGCAGGATGTTCCACACGCCCGAGGTGTACATCACCCCATCCGCGACCAGCGGCGTGGCTTCGAGGCCGATGGTGGAGCCGAAGTCGTGATACCACGCGAGCGCGAGCTTGCCGACGTTGCTGTCGTTGATCTGTGTGAGCGGGCTGAAGCGCTCTTCGTGGTAGGTGCGGCCCGTGGTGAGCCAGTTGTTCGGGTCGGATGCGGCGGCCCCGATGCGCGCGGCGTCTACTTCAGACGCCGGCATGGCAGCTGCAGGCTCGGCGGCTGCGCGCTGAGCCTGCACGCAACCGAGCAATGCGAGAACGAAGAATAGTCTGGTACGCATAGTGCCCCCGGTGCTACGCGAAATCAGTCGGTGCGTTCCAGGTTGTCCCGCAGCCGTTCCTGGAATTTCGCAAGATCGATGTTGTGCACGGAGCCCGTGCCCGCGAGGTCGAGCGCGTGCGCGGCGGCGGCACCCATGGCGATGCAGGGGCCCATCACGCGAATCGCCGACAGCGCGTGCGAGTCGCCATCGACGCAGCGCCCGGCCGCGACGATGTTGTCCGCATCCTTCGGCACCATGCAGCTGAGCGGAATGTAGTACACGTGCCCTTCCTTGAACTGCTCCCAGTGCACGAGCTCGGCGGTGTTGTGCAGCTCCACCCACCACGCACAGCGCGCGGCGGCGTCGGGCGGGCGCCTGGTGGAGCGAATGTCATCGAGCGTGAGCTGGCGTGCGCTCTGGATCCACCGCGTCTGGCGGATGCCAGGGTTGCCATACGCGCGCACGCGGGCGTTCGCGAAGATGCCCGGGTATTCCGTGCGCAGGAACGTGATGATGTTGTCGGCCTGGCGACGCCCTTCGAACACAATTTGCGCGGCGGCGAGCGGGTCGAGCGGAGTCTCGATGTGATTGATGTTCGCGAGCATGAAGTTCTTGCCCGGGAAGTGCATCAGCCAGCCGTCGTGGCGCACGAGGCCATACTCGTGGCCCTTCGTCGCCAGGCGCTCGCGCACCTCTTCGATCTGCATGTCGCCGACCTCGTCGAGGTCATAGCCTTCGATGAGGAAATTCAGCGACCCGTATACCGGGGCATCCGGCTCGCGCACCTGCAGGCCGGCTTCGTAGCAGAGCGAGGCATCGCCGGAAGAGTCCACATAGCCATTCGCCTGC
Organism: uncultured Gammaproteobacteria bacterium; assembly: GCA_963837755.1. Classification (GTDB taxonomy): domain Bacteria; phylum Pseudomonadota; class Gammaproteobacteria; order Steroidobacterales; family Steroidobacteraceae; genus JADGHX01. The sequence continues at coordinate 268,991 of CAWIOP010000002.1, forward strand.
ACGCGCACGGCGCCGTAGCGCGTGGCGAGCTCCACATACTCGACGCGGCGATTCTCGAATCTCACATCCGTGAGCACGGCGCCCACGAGGGCCTGCACGCCGGCTGCTTCGATCTTGCGCTCCATCCAGCGCGCCATGCGCACTTCGTCGTACTGGAAGGTGACGGTGGAACGATGCATGCGCAACAGCGAGCCTTCGGCCGCGAGGTCGCGCAGCAGGTCGTCCGCGATTCCATGCGTCATCTGGTAGGCGTTGGGCCCGTGCGTGTAGAGCCCGATGAGCGTGCCGATGATCGAGCCGACGGCCTGGCCACCCAGCGCCGGCGCGCCGTCGACGATGACCACGTTGCGCCCGAGCTTCGCCGCCTCGAGCGCCGCCGACACGCCCGAGATGCCGGCCCCCAGCACGCAGATGTCGGCCGTCACGGTCTTCACTGCGCCTTTTTCCGGGCGGCGGACGTTGCGGGTCGGGATCAGCTCATTGGCCATCGTGCTCAATTTTTCCTTCGTCTCGAGTTTCAGTCTTTGGCGCGCTCGACGAGCACCGCGCCCGTCGACATCGGCTGCACGGCGCGCTGGTAGATCGACAGGTAGCCCGTGGCGGCCGGAAGCTTAACCGGCCCGCGTCGCGCGCGCCGCCGTTCCAGTTCCGCTTCGGCGACTTCGAGCGCGAGCAGGTGCCCGTCCACGTCGACGACGATGCGGTCGCCGTTTTCGACCAGCCCGAGAGGCCCGCCCACGGCGGCCTCCGGTGACACTTCCGCTACGGTCAGTCCCTTGTTGCACAGGCCCGAGAGTTGCCCATCCGTGATGAACGCAACCTCATTCTCCAGGCCCGCGCCAGCGAGCGCGAACACTACCATCGACGCCGGCCCTGCCATGCCGGGACCCCCTTTCGGGCCCATTCCGCGGACGATGAGCGCGTAGCCCGCCTGCACGGCTCCGGCCTGAATGCCTTTCATGGCGTCGGCGCAATTTTCGTAGACGATGGCGGGTCCGGTGAAAGCGGTCTTGCGCTGCGCCGTGCGCACGCCGAGTTTCACGATGGCGCTCTCGGGAGCCAGCGAGCCGTGCAACACGGTGATGGGCGGCTTGTCGGCGAAGGCGCGCTGCAGGGGCCGGATGACTTCGGCGTTGCGCACCGTCACATCCGCGAGGTTCTCGCGAACCGTGTGGCCGGTGACGGTCATCGCATCGCACTTCAGCAGCGGCTCCAGTTGCTTGAGCAACGCGCGCGCCCCTCCAGCCGCCTCGAAGGCTTCGATGGTGTCCTCTCCGTTCGGGCGCACTGCGCTCAGCACGGGCACGCGGGCGCCCAGCTCGTTGAAGAGCGCGTAGATGTCCAGCGGCAGGCCGGCTTCCACCGCCACGGCCTGCAGGTGCTTCAGGCAGTTGATCGAGCCGCTCACGGCGAGCACCGCCGCCACGGCGTTGTGAAATGCGGCGGGCGTAAGGATCTGCCGCGGTTGCAGGTCTTCCAGCACCAGCTCGACGATGCGCCGGCCGGAGCGGCGCGCGGCATCGATCATGTCCAGGCTGTTCGCCAGCACCGGGGCGCTGCCGGGCAGAGCCATGCCCAGGGCTTCGCACGCCACGTGCATGGAGTTCGCCGTGGCCATGCCGGAGCACACGCCGGGGCCGCGGATGGCGTTTTCGCTCATGCCGCGCAGGGTTTCGCGGCTGAGCTTGCCGAACGAGGTTTGCACGGAGCCCATGAACACGTCTTCGATGTCCACCGGCCTGCCATCGTAGTGGCCGCTGGGCTGGTAGCCGCCGATCACCAGGATGGTGGGCACGTTGAAGCGGGCCGCGCCCATCAGGTGCGCGGGCGGAGTCTTGTCGCAGGAGGACAGGCAGATCATGCCGTCGAGCTGCGCGCCTTCGACGGCGATTTCCATGTCGTTTACGACGAGGTCGCGGCTGGGGAGGATGTAGCCGCCGTTGCTGCCGGCGCTGATGATGAAATCGCTGGGCGCGGCGGTGCGGATCTCGAAAGGGACGCCGCCTGCGCCGCGGATCTCCTCCTTCACGAGCCTCGCGATGCTGTCCAGATGAGCGAAGCAGATGGCCAGCTCCGAAGAGCTGTTCACCACCGCGATCTTGGGCTTGCGCATGTCCTCGTCGGTGAGGCCCAGGGCGGTCCATTGCGCGCGTCTCACCGCTTCGCGCGGTGAGCCCGGTTCGAGGTTACTGCGTAGCCGTTTTTCCATCGGGGGATGGTAGTCGCGGCCCAGGGGCCAAAGAACGCCGGCGCGGGGCGAACAGTCTTCTCGAATTTAGAAAGATGCGCCGGCGGCGCCGTGCCGCTTGCGCCTGCCGACAACTTCTTCAGGCGGTGTCTGCAAGCTCCCACGGCGGTGAGGGTTGCATGCGCGCCTTGAGATAGTTCACGAGCTCGGCGACGGCGGGCTTGTTCATCTTGATGCGCGGAACCAGCGCTTTCATCCAGAACGTGGGGACGGGGTAAGCGGGCATCAGCTCCACCAGCTTGCCGGTCTTCAGGTCGTCGTTGACGAGGAAGCGGGGGAGCACGGCGATGCCGATGCCGCGGCGGGCGGCTTCGCGCAGCACGCGAGTGTCGTTGGCGTGCAGCTTCGAGCGCACTTCGACGCTGGTGGTGCCGGGGGCGTTCTCGAAGACCCAGGTGTTGCCGAGGAGCACGGACGTGCAGCAGTCGTGGTCGATGAGCTCGTTCGGGGACTCCGGGGCGCCTTTCGCTTCGACGTAGGACGGCGCTGCGCAGAGGGCGATGGAGTAGGGGCCGAGGGGAAAGTCCGTGACGTTGGGATAGGACGCCGGCAGCGTGCCGATGACGACGTCGAAGCCTTCCTCGAGCGGGTTGACCGAGCGGTCGAGCAGCACGATGTCCATGGTGAGGCCGGGGTTCTGCGCGTGGAATTCGCAGAAGATGGGGCCGAGGAACAAAGAGGTGAGCGTGGTGGGGCCCTTGATGCGCAGGTGGCCTTCGATGCCGCGCTCGGCCGCGGAGGTGGCGCCGATGATCTCGTCCAGCTCGGCGACCAGGAGCTGATATTTGGGCAGCAGGCGCTCACCGGCGGAGGTGAGGGCGAGCGAGCGTGTGGAGCGCACGAAGAGCTGTGCACCCATCTCGTCTTCGAGACGGGTGATGCGCTTGGTGACCACCGAGGGAGCGACGCCGAGCTCGCGCGCGGCGCCGGAGAAACTCCCGGTGCGCGCCACGAGCAGGAAGGCCTTGATGTTGAGCAATGTGTTCATGTGCGTTTGCTACAGCCTTTCGCGCGCCAAAGCAAGCGTCGAAACTGAAGTGCGGACAGCCCCTCGGGCGATTGAGCTGCCATGTCCTGCGGCGCATCGATCTCGTTTAGGATGCCGCCCTTCATGAGCGAGCCGTCCGCCCAGCCGCACCCACAGAGCGCATCGTACACGCCGGCGTATCGCACGTACGTGCTCGTGGTGCTGGTGCTCACGTACATCGTGAACGTCATGGATCGCGGCGTGCTCGCGTTGCTTCTCGAAGGCATTCGCAAGGAGTTCGAGCTCACGGACGGGCAGCTCGGCTTCCTGGCGAGCCTGCCGTTCGCGTTCTTCTACTCGATGCTCGGCATTCCGATCGCCGCCATCGCGGATCGCACCATCCGGCGCAATGTGCTGGCGGCGTGCTGCGCGCTTTGGAGCGCGGCGACCGCCGCGTGCGGTCTGGCCTTCAACTTCCCGTCGCTCGTCGTCGGGCGCGCGCTCACGGCCGTCGGCGAGGCCGGCGGCTCGCCGCCGTCGCATTCGCTCATTTCGGACTACTTTCCCCGCTCGCGTCGCGCCACTGCGCTGTCCATCTTCGCGCTGGGCGTGCCCGTGGGCACCATGCTGGGCAACCTGCTCGGCGGCTGGGGCAATCACTTCTTCGGCTGGCGCATGACGTTCGTGCTCATCGGGGTGCCCGGGCTGCTCGTCGCGCTGCTGGTGTGGTTCACGGTGCGTGAGCCGCCGCGCGGCCTTTCGGAGCTCGGCGCAACCAAGCCGGTGGGGAAGACGCCTCCGCTGTGGGAAGTGGTGAAGTTTCTCGCGAGCTACTCTTCGTTCCGACACATGTGCCTGGCCGCGGGCCTGCACTCCGTCGTCTGGTATGCGGGCAGCCAGCTGAACGGCGTGTTCTTCATGCGCACGCACGGCATGTCTTCGGGCGAGGCCGGCTCGTGGCTCGCCTTGTTCGCGGGCGTTGGCGCGCTCGGCACGCTGCTGGGTGGCCTGCTGGCCGACCGCTTCAGCACGCGCACGGGCGATCGTCGCTGGTACATGTGGGTTCCAGGCATCGCTACGCTGGTGATGGTGCCGTTCCAGTTCTTCTCCTATCTCTCGAACGACCTGCGCATCGTCATTCCGTCGTTCTGCGTCATGATCACGTTCGCTTCGATGTTCTTCGGCCCGTCTTTCGCGGTGTCGCAGACGCTGGCAACGCTGCGCTCGCGCGCGGTGGCGACGTCTTTGCTGCTGCTCGTCCAGACGTTCGTGGGGCTGGGCCTCGGGCCGCTCGTGGCCGGCCAGATCAGTGAGGCGTTGAAGCCGGACGTGGGAATGCAGGAGTCCATTCGCTACGGCCTGTGCATCGTGGGCTTGGTGAATATCTGGGCGGCCATGCACTACTTCGCGGGCGCGCGCACCATCCGCCAGAACATGGAAAATACCGAGCGGCTGAATCTCGCGGCGCAGGCTGCGTAAGATTGCGGGGGGCTGGCCTGGGGCGGCGTACTGCGCGGCCCGGACTACGCGGCCCGGTCATCCCTCAGTGCGGCGGCGGAAGGCGGCGGGTGAACAGCCCACGCGCTCGCTGAAGAAACGCGAGAAGTACGCGGGGTCGCTGAAGCCGAGCTCGTAAGCCGTTTCGGCAACCGTCATGGTCGTGTACATGAGCGTGCGCCTGGCCTCGAGCACGAGGCGGTCGTACACGATGCGCGTCGGTGGCTCGCCCGTCACTTCGAGGCACGCGGCGCGCAGTTGGGCAGGCGTTACGCTCAGCGCTTTCGCATAGCGATTCATCGCCCAGCCCGAGCGCAGATTTATTTCCACGGACTGGCGAAAACGCGCGACCAGCGCAGCCCGCGGGCCACGTGCGCCGCCGCCGCGGGTTGCGCCTGTCAGCTGGTGCGTGGCACGCACCGCGCTCACCAGCAGTGTGACGAGACGCGCCTCGGTTGCCGTTTCATGCGCTGGCGCCGCCCACTGAAATTCGCGCTGTAGCCGCACCACCGCCTCTTCCAGCTCATGGGCCTCCAGCGCGCTTCGCGTGAGATCCACAGGCATCGCGCCATCGAACAGCGCACGGAAGGCCGGCTCGCGGCGGGAAAGATCCGCCAGCGCCGTCTCGGCCACGGTGACGACGTAGCCACGTGTGTCGCGGCGGAACGCGAATGCGTGTACGACGCCTGCGGGCACGATCAGCAGCGCGGGCGCGCTGAACCCGTGCGCCGCGCTTTCCGCGCGCATTTCGCCGCCGCCCTCGAGAATGACGAGCAGCTGGTGCAGGTCCCGGTGAGTGTGGGGGCGGATCTTCCAGTCGTGAACCCGGCTGCGATCCGCGATGGTCTCGATATGGACGAAGCGCTCGTCCGCGGCCCTCGGCGGCTCGCCATACAGGAAGAATCGTGGCACTGGAGCGGCTTTGCCCATGGCCACGATTATGGTGCAGCCCGCTGTCATTCGCGATCGCCGCCGCCAGCTTGCCGGGCTCGACTACCTGACAACTTCCCACGCGCACCGCCGTGACCTTCGCCGAGAACCATGTGGGCTTGCCGCTGGGCTGACGCGCGGACACGGTGTTTTTCCGGGCGGATCGCGTGTTGACGCGCGCGGTGCCAGCCGTGAACATCACGCGATGTCCACGCCCCGTCATCCTCTCGTCCTGATTCCCGGCCTGCTTTGCGACGCCACCGTCTGGCCTCACCAGCAAGCCGCGCTGGCAGACATCGCCGACATCCACGTTTCCGACCACGGCACGCAGGACTCGCTGCCTGCCATGGCGCGCACGATTCTCGCCAATGCGCCGCCGCGCTTCGCCATCGCGGGGCATTCGATGGGCGGGCGTATCGCTCTCGAGGTCTACCGGGCGGCGCCCGAGCGCATCAGCGGAGTGGCGTTGATGGACACCGGCCACCATCCGCTGGCATCCGGTGCTGCCGGAGAGAAGGAAGTGGCCGGCCGTTTCGCCTTGCTGGAAACCGCGCGACGGGAAGGCATGCGTGCCATGGCCCGGCAGTGGTTGCAAGGCATGGTGCACCCGGCGCGCCTCTCGGAAAGTTGGCTCGTCGAACCCATTCTCGACATGTTCGAGGCGAAATCGCCCGAGGTGTACGCGGCGCAAACCCGTGCGCTCATCAACCGGCCCGACGCCGGGCCGGTGCTGTCCACCATCCGCTGCCCCACGCTCGTGCTGTGTGGCCATGACGACTCGTGGTCGCCAGTTCAGCGGCATCTGGAAATGTCCGCGGCCATTGCGGGCAGCGTGTTCGTGGATATCCCGGAATGCGGCCACATGTGCACGCTCGAACGGCCGGATGCGGTGAATGCGGCATTGAGAAAGTGGTTCCTGTCCGTGATCGCGTCTGAACAGGCGCGCGGTAACGCCGCCAACTCGGCTCGAGTGAGCTGCGCCCCGGCGAGCGCCCGCAAGTGAATGCCCGGCCGGCAAGCGCATCGGGCGAAGGGCGCCTGCAGCGTGTTGCGCTCATCGGCTTCGGTGAAGCGGGCTCGATTCTGGGCGCGGATCTGGTGGTGGCCGGGTGCGATGTCTCAACATACGACATCCTGCTGGACGACCCGAAGTCACGCGACGCATTGCTGGCGCGCGCAGAGCGCGCGCACGTTCGTCCCGCGGATTCTTTTGCCGCGGCCGTCTCGGGGGCCGAGCTCGTCATTTCCGCGGTCACCGCTTCTTCGTCAGGCGAGGTTGCCGCGCTGGCGGGCCAGCATCTGGGCGCCGGCCAGCTGTTCCTGGATATCAACTCCGTCTCGCCGGCAAAGAAACAGATGAGCTGCGCTGCCGTGGAAGCATCGGGCGCGGACTACGTGGAGTCCGCGGTGATGGCCCCGGTGCCGCCGTATCGCCTCAAGGTGCCCATGCTACTGGGTGGCCGCCGCGCGGAAGAGGCAGCGGTGCAGCTGTTGCGCTTCGGCATGAATGCGAAGGCCATCTCGAGCGAGATCGGCGTCGCCTCTGCCGTGAAGATGTGCCGCAGCGTCATCATCAAGGGCATCGAGTCGCTGGCGGTGGAGTCCATGCTCGCCGCGCGCCACTTCGGCGCGGAGGAGCAGGTGCTCGCATCGCTCGACCAGACTTTCCCGTCCATGGGCTGGGACAAGAATCTGCCGGATTACCTCGTCAGCCGCGTGGCCGAGCACGGCCGTCGCCGTGCCGCCGAGATGCGCGAAGTGGCGCGCACCCTGAAGGACGCCGGCTTCGAGCCGACCATGGCCAGCGCCATTGCGCAACGGCAGGACCAGCTCGTCGATGCCATGAATGCCGCAGGTATCGCCTATGCGAAGGACCAGCCGTTCTCCTGGCGCGCGCTCGCGGATGCGCTCGCGGGCGACGCACCGGCAAAATCAGACTCCCCGAAACGGTAGGCCCACATGGCGAAATATCAACCGGCGCTGAAGCTGGCCGACCTCGTTGCCATCGACGTGCACACGCACGCGAGCGTCTCCCAGCGGCAGCCGCGCGACCCGTGCTCCGTCATCTTCGACGAAGCGATGGCGAAGTACTTCAAGTCCCGCCTGCCGCCCACCATTCCGGAGCTCGCGCAGTACTATCGCGAGCGCAAGCTCGCCGCGGTGATCTTCACGGTGGACGCCGAAGCGGAAGTGGGCCACTGGCGCATGGCCAACGAGGAAGTGGCGGAAGTGGCCGCCGAACACAACGATGTGCTCATTCCCTTCGCGAGCATCGACCCCGCCAAGGGCAAGATGGGCGCGCGGGAGGCGCGGCGCCTCATCGAAGACTACGGCGTGCGCGGCTTCAAGTTTCACCCGTCGATGCAGGGCTTCTATCCGAACGATCGCAAGGCTTATGTGCTGTACGAAGCCATCGCCGAAGCGAAGCTGCCCGCGCTCTTCCACAGCGGTCAGACGGGCGTCGGCGCGCGAGTGCGCGGCGGCATGGGCATCCGGCTCAAGTACTCGAACCCGCTGTTCCTCGACGATGTCGCGGTGGATTTTCCCGACATGCCGATCGTCATCGCGCACCCGTCGTTCCCGTGGCAGGACGAAGCGCTGGCCGTGGCCACCCACAAGCCCAACGTCTACATCGACCTCTCGGGCTGGTCGCCCAAATACTTTCCGGCGAACCTCGTTCAGTATGCGAACTCGCTGCTGAAAGACCGCATGCTGTTCGGCTCCGATTACCCGGCCATCACGCCGGATCGCTGGATCGCGGACTTCGACGCGCTGACCCTGAAGCCCGAGGTGCGTCGGCTCATCATGAAAGAGAACGCCGTGCGGCTGCTGGGGCTGGGCTGAGCGATGAGCGCAGTGCCATCGCGCATGACGGTAGTGGAGATCTCGCGGCCCGGCCCGCCAGGCGTGCTGCAGCCGGCCACTCGCGACGTGCCGAAGCTCAAGCCGGGCGAAGTGCTCATTCGCGTGGCAGCCGCTGGCGTGAATCGCCCTGATGTGTTGCAGCGAATGGGCCTCTATCCGCCACCCGCGGGCACCACGGATATTCCGGGCCTGGAAGTCGCCGGCGAAATCGTTCAGGTGGCGGCAGATGTGGACACTGCGCGCATCGGTGAGAAAGTGTGCGCGCTGGTTGCCGGCGGCGGCTACGCAACCTATGCCGCGGCGCCTGCCGTGCAGTGCCTTCCCATACCGGAATCGCTCACCGTCGAAGAGGCGGCAGCGCTGCCCGAAACCTTCTTCACCGTCTACTTCAACGTCATCGAGCGAGCGGAGCTGAAGGCGGGCGAGACGCTGCTCATTCACGGCGGCAGTAGCGGCATCGGCACCACGGCCATAGCGCTCGGCAGGGCGTTCGGCGCGAGAGTGTTCGTTACGGCCGGGAACGCGCGCAAGTGCGCTGCCTGCATCGAGCTGGGCGCGGATCGTGCCATCAACTATCGCGAGGAAGACTTCGTGAAGACGGTGCTGGAAGCCACCGGCCAGCGTGGCGTGGACGTCATCGCTCGACATGGTGGGCGGCGAATACCTGCCACGGAACATTGCCGCCGCCGCCACGGATGGCCGCATCGCCATCATCGCCACCCAGGGCGGCACCCAGGCGACCATCGACCTGCGGGCTGTGCTCGTGAAGCGGCTCAAGATCATGGGGTCGACCCTTCGGCCCCAGTCTGTCGAGCGCAAGGGCCGGCTTGCGGAAGCCTTGCGCACCCGGGTGTGGCCGTTGTTCGCCGCCGGCACGCTGCGCCGGCCCCCCATCCATGCCCGGTTCCCGCTCACGTCGGCGGCCGAGGCCCATGCGCTGATGGAATCCGGCGAGCACATCGGCAAGATCGTGCTCGTCGCCGGTTGAATTGCCGCTGCGCAACGGCGGACGGGCGCGAGGGATGATTTGACGGATTTCAAGCCGGCTCGAGTGGCCTTTTTCGTCTGCTGCGCGGCCTTCGCCAAATAATGGCCGACCGGTTCTTATTCACCGCAAACCCGTTGTTTTCCGCCTAGCGGTTCACATAACTGGTGCAGTTTGCTGGTAAAGTCCGCCAGCCCGGAGCGCCGGGCCATTGGAGAAATGACACGTATGTTAGATTCCGAGCTCATTTACGGCCTGGTCCAGATGCCCTGGTGGGGCTACGCGCTCGTTGTCTATGCCGGCATCCAGATCATGTTCCTCGGCATCACGCTGTTCCTGCATCGGGAGCAGTCCCACGGCGGCCTCGATCCTGCATCCGATCGCTGCGGCACTTGTTCCGCTTCTGGCTGTGGTTCAGCTCGGCCGCCGTCACCCGGGAATGGGTGGCCGTGCATCGCCGCCACCATGCGTATGCCGACCAGCCGGGCGACCCGCACAGCCCCGTGGTGTTCGGCCTGAAGAAGCGTCGTGCTCTTGGAGGGCTACGAACTCTACGGCGTGGCGCGCGCACGATCCCGCAGACGCTCCGAGAACTACGGTCGCGGCACGCCCGACGACTGGCTGGAGCGGCACGTCTACGCCGGCCTTCCCGAAGCTCGGCATCGTGCGTGTTCGTGGGCCTGCACCTGCGTGCTGTTCGGCGTGCCTGGCATCATCATGGTCGCCGTGCAGCTGTCGGCGCAGCCGTTCTTCGCCGCCGGCGTCATCAACGGCCTCGGCCATGCGCGTCGGCTATCGCAGCTTCGAGATGCCCTCGACGGCCACGAACATCATTCCTGGGGCCTGTTGCTCGGCGGTGAAGAGCTGCACAACAATCACCATGCCTTCCCGTGGTCGGCGCGATTTCGCCGTGCAGCGCTGGGAACTCGACATCGGCTGGCTGTGGATCACCGCTGTTCAGCGCGCTCGGGCTGGCACGGTGAGCTGCGTGGCGCCGCGGCCGCAGTTCGAGAGCCGCGCGCGAGCTCGATGCCGAGACGGTGCAGGCGCTGTTCACCAACCGCATGCACGTGCTGCGCGCCTACGCGCGCCAGCGTGGTGCTGCCGGTGTGCCGTGAGCTGGCCCGGCGCGAGCCGGACGCGGTGCCTCGTCCCCGGGTGCTCGAAGCTGCTCATCCGCCATCCCGCGCGTGCTCGCCGAGGACGCGCGCCGCCGCCTGAGCGAGCTGCTGGCGCGTACGAGGAGCTGCGTCGGGTGACGAGTACCGCGAGCGCCTGCAGCAGCTGTGGAACGAAGCGAACCATGCACGCGCCGTCGCAGCAGCTGCGCGAATGGTGTGCGCAGGCCGAGGCCAGCGGCATCCGCGCGCTGCGTGAGTTTCGCAGCCGCCTGCCGGCGTACGTTCGCGCACCGGCCTGAAGCCTTAGCCGGTTCGCTGAAGTCGACCACGGCGGGGTCGAGCGATGCTCGGCTCCGCCGTCTTTGGGCGAGGTTATTTCGGCGTTTAGCGGGAGGGCCGTGGCGCGCGTGACCGTGCGCACGGCGAAGCTGGAGTGCACGCGCGCCACGCTCGGCAGGCGCGTCAGAGCTGCTGGTGCACGCGCTCGAAGTCCGCCAGTCCGCGACCACCAGCCGCAGCAGGTAGTCGTGTCGCCGGTCATCAGGTAGCACTCCATGACCTCCGGGATCTTGCGCACCGCGCTCTCGAACGCCTCCAGGCCCGCCTGGCCTGCCGATCGAGCGTGATGTTCACGAACACGTTCACCGGAAAGCCCGCCTTCTGCTGATCATGAGCGGCGGTGTAACCCTCGATGAGACCGGATTCCTCCAGCGCCCGCACGCGGCTGCAGGCAGGCGGATTCGGACAGGCTCACCTTCTCGGCGAGGCTGCGTGTTAGTGATGCGCGCATCCTGCTGCAGCAGCTGCAGGATGGCGCGATCGTAGCGGTCCAGCTCCATTGGCGCAATATTCCGTCGTGTAATGAGCCTGTGAGCGGCAGATTCTGCCACAGACGTGCGGCAACGGAACGCCGAGAACGCAAGGCCGTCGCCCGGGTGCGCTCCTAAGCTGCCGCGCCAGCAAACCTACCGGGAGATCCGCATGCGCATCGGCGTTCCGCGGGAGATCAAGGTCCATGAGTACCGCGTCGGCCTCGTGCCGGCCGGGGTGCGCGAGCTGACGGCTGCGGGCCACGAGGTGCTCGTCGAGAGCGGGGCGGGCGGCGGCATAGGCGTGGAGGACGCGCGACTATCGAAGCCGCGGGCGCGAAGGTGGTGGCCACCGCGGAGCAGGTGTTCCGAGCGCGCGACATGATCGTGAAGGTGAAGGAGCCGCAGCCGAACGAGTGCGCAATGCTGCGCCAGGGGCAGGTGCTGTTCACCTACCTGCATCTCGCGGCCGATCGCGAGCAGGCACAGGCGCTCATGAAGTCCGGTGCTACCGCCATCGCCTATGAGACCGTCACCGCGCAGTAACGGCTCGCTGCCGCTGCTCACGCCGATGAGCGAAGTAGCGGGGCGCATGTCCATCCAGGTGGGCGCCGGCTAGCCTGCAGAAGGCGCAGGGTGGCTTCGGCGTACTGCTGGGCGGCGTGCCGGGCGTGCCGCCGGCGAAAGTGGTGATTCTGGGCGGCGGCGTCGCCGGCACGCACGCGGCTGAAATGGCCGTCGGCCTGCGCGCGGAGTCACGGTGGTCGATCGATCCGTGGACCGCCTGCGCGAGCTCTCCAGCACATTTCGGCGGCGCGCTGCGCACCGCGTATTCCACCGACCGAGACCATCGAGCGTCTCGTGCTCGATGCGGATCTGGTCATTGGCGCCGTGCTGGTCGTGGGGGCTGCGGCGGCCCCGAAGCTCGTGACACGCGCGATGGTGAAGCGCATGAAGCCTGGCGCGGTGCTCGTGGATATCGCCATCGACCAGGGCGGGTGTTTCGAGACCAGCCGCCCCACGACGCATGCGGAGCCGACATTCGTGGTCGATGGCGTAATCCATTACTGCGTGGCCAATATGCCGGGCGCCGTGCCGCGCACGTCCACCTTCGCACTCACCAACGCCACGCTGCCTTATGTTCGCTCGCTTGCCGACCTGGGTTGGCAAGAAGCGCTGAATCGGGATGCCGGCCTGGCCGCCGGCCTGAACGTGCACGCCGGGCGCATCACACATCAAGCTGTCTCGTCCGCACTGGGGATGGTTTAGCACTGGCAGGCACTGCCATGCTGCGGCTAGGCTACGGGTCCGCGCGCACACGGGCGCGCACCCAACATCCGCAGCTTCTAAAGGAACGTAACGATGAAGGCCATTCTGCTTGCCGGCGCCCTGAGTCTGACCGCGGTCTCCGCGCTCGCAGCGCCCGTCACGTACAACGTCGATCCCGATCACACTTATCCGACCTTCCAGGCCGACCATATGGGCGGGTTGTCCTTCTGGCGAGGCAAGTTCAACACCAACTCGGGCACCGTCACCCTCGACAAGGAAGCGAAGACCGGCACGGTGGATATCACCATCGACACCACGTCGCTCGACTTCGGCCACGACAAGATGAACGCGCACGCCAAGAGCGACGCGAAGATGTTCGACGTGGCCAAGTACCCCACGGCCACCTACAAGGGCAAGGTCTCCAAGTGGGGCGCGACGGGCCCCGAGGAAGTGACGGGCGACCTCACGCTTCACGGCGTCACGAAGCCGGTCACGCTGAAAATCAACCAGTTCCTGTGCAAGCCCAGCCCGCGCACCCAGAAGGAAGTCTGCGGCGCGGATGCCTCGGCCACCTTCAACCGTTTCGACTTTGGCATCACCTACGGTGACAGTTTCGGCTTCAAGCCGGACGTGAAGCTGCTGATCCAGGTCGAAGCGAACATCGCCGGATAATTGCCGAATACCGATCGTTCTCACCTGCCTGCGGGCGCGGCGCTCGGCCGCGCCCGCGGGTCACGGCGGCCAGGCGCTGTGACCGACGTCCAGCCTTTCAGCTTTCCATTCCCTCCCGTCATGACGCGGCGGGGCGATCGCGGCGTGGCGTCATATGCTAATTCCCAACAAGTCTGGTCCGCGGGGCCCCTGAACCCCTGAGCCGCAATGAGCCTCGGGTAAACTTCCCGCGAGGTTTTGTCGTGCCGGATAACCAACTTCTAGAGGTCATGGTCGCTGCTGCCATCGAGGCAGGGCGCGCCGCTTGCGCCATCTACCACACCGATTTCGAGGTGCTCACCAAGCAGGACGAATCGCCTGTCACGGCCGCCGACCATGCGGCGGAGGCGGTGATCCTTGCGCACCTGCTGAAGGGCGCACCGGGTGTGCCGGTGGTGGCAGAGGAGCAGGTGGCCGCGGGGCGCATTCCCGCCAGCAGCTCGGCGTTCTTCCTGGTGGACCCGGTGGACGGCACGAAGGAGTTCATCCAGAAGCGGGGCGAATTCACGGTGAATATCGCGCTGGTGCGAGATGGGGTGCCGCAGCTTGGCGTGGTGTACGCGCCGGCAAAGTCGCAATTGTTCGCGGGTGACGTGGTAGCCGGCCGTGCGTTTCGAACCGGCCAGGCGCCAGACGATTCGCAGCAGGCCGCGCGAACGCCGATTCGAACGCGCGTGCCGCCTGCCAGTGGGTTAACGGTGGTCGCGTCACGTTCGCACCGTACGCCGGAAACAGATTCCTATCTCGCGCAGGTGAATGTGTCGAAGCTCGTTTCAGTGGGGTCGTCTCTCAAGTTCTGCCTGGTGGCCGCCGGCGAGGCAGACCTTTACCCGCGCCTCGGGCCCACCATGGAGTGGGACACCGCCGCCGGCCACGCGGTGCTGAGCGCCGCGGGTGGCGCGGTGGTCAATCTCGACGGCTCGCCGTTCCGCTACGGCAAGCCGGCGTTCCGCAATCCGTCCTTCATCGCAACGGGGCGGATCGCATCGCTCCCGCGCACGCACTGACCCGCCATGAACGTAGCCGTTAGCCGCCGGGCGCTGTCCGCGCACCTGAAGCAGCTCGAAGCCGAGTCCATCGCCATCATCCGTGAGGTCGCGGCTGAGTTCCGCAATCCGGTGATGCTGTATTCCATCGGCAAGGATTCGGGCGTGATGCTGCATCTCGCACTGAAGGCGTTCTACCCCTCGAAGCCGCCGTTCCCGCTGCTGCACGTGGATACCATGTGGAAGTTCGCGGACATGATTCGCCATCGCGACATGGTGGCCGAGCGCTATGGCGTGAAGCTGCTCATCTACACGAACCCGGAAGGCATCGCGCGTGGCATCGGCCCGGTAGCTTCCGGCTCCGCGATTCACACCCAGGTGATGAAGACAGACGCGCTCAAGCAAGCGCTCGACAAGTGGGGCTTCGACGCCGCCTTCGGTGGCGCGCGCCGCGACGAAGAGAAAAGCCGCGCGAAAGAGCGCGTGTTCTCGTTCCGCTCCGCCGGCCACGTGTGGGACCCGCGCAATCAGCGACCGGAGCTGTGGAAGCTCTACAACACGCGCATCAACAAGGGCGAAACCATTCGCGTGTTCCCGCTCTCGAACTGGACCGAGCTGGACATCTGGCAGTACACGCGTGCGGAAGATATCCCGGTAGTGCCTCTGTACTTCGCGGCGCCCCGGCCGGTGGTGAAGCGAGATGGCGTGCTCATCATGCGTGACGACGAGCGCCTGCCGTTGAACCCGGGCGAAGCGCCGGAGTTGAGGATGGTGAGGTTCCGCTCGCTGGGCTGCTACCCATTGTCCGCTGCCGTAGAGAGCGCGGCGGCGACGCTCGACGACATCATTGAAGAGATGATCACGACTCGCACTTCGGAACGCGCCGGAAGGCTCATCGACAGCGACGAGGCGGCCTCCATGGAGAAGAAGAAGCGCGAGGGGTATTTCTGATGACCGCTTCCATTCCTCGCACGGTCACCGTGGAAACGTCCGGGCCGGACGGCCCCACCAAGGGCCTGCTGCGCTTCCTCACGTGCGGCTCCGTGGACGATGGCAAGTCCACGCTCATCGGCCGCCTGCTGTACGACACCAAGCTCATTCTCGAAGACCAGCTCGTGGCGCTGGAGAAAGACAGCCGCAAGCACGGCACCACGGGCGACGACATCGATCTTGCGCTGCTGGTGGATGGGCTCGAGGCCGAGCGCGAGCAGGGCATCACCATCGATGTGGCGTATCGCTTCTTCAGCACGCCACGCCGCTCGTTCATCGTGGCGGACACGCCGGGGCACGAGCAGTACACCCGCAACATGGCGACCGGCGCGTCGAACTCCGACGCGGCGGTCATTCTCATCGATGCCCGCAAGGGCGTGCTGACGCAGACGCGCCGCCACAGCTACATCTGCTCGCTGCTGGGCATCCGGCACGTTGCGGTGGCCGTGAACAAGATCGACCTGGTCGAGTTCTCGGGCGAGCGCTTCCACCACATCATGGGCGACTACTTCGGCTTCGCCCAGTCGTTGGGTTTCGCGTCGATCACGCCGATTCCGCTGTCGGCCCGGTTTGGCGACAACGTAACTGCGCGCTCGGAGCAAATGCGCTGGTATGACGGGCCGACGCTGCTCGAGTATCTCGAAGGCGTCGAGGTCGATCAGGCGCTGGCGCAGAAGGCGTTTCGTTTCCCAGTGCAGTGGGTGAACCGGCCGAACCTGGACTTTCGCGGGTTTTCCGGCACGGTGGTGTCCGGAAGCGTCACCGCGGGCGACAGGATCGTCGTGGCGGCGTCCGGCAAGGAGTCGGTGGTCACGCGCATCGTGACGGCCGATGGCGATCTGCCGGAGGCGCGTGCCGGGGATGCGGTCACGCTGACCCTGGCAGACGAGATCGACGTGGCGCGCGGTGACGTGCTGGCGCGGCCGGAGAGCCGCCCTGAAGTGGTCGATCAGTTCGCCGCCCATGTGCTGTGGATGTCGGAAGAGGCCATGCTGCCGGGCCGTTCCTACCTTCTGCGCATCGGCACGCGGTACGTGCCAGCGCGTGTCACGAGCCTCAAGCACAAGGTGGACGTGAACACGCTCGAGCACATCGCGGCCAAGACGCTTGGGCTCAACGAGATCGGGCTTTGCAACGTGGCTACCGCCACGCCAGTGGCGTTCGACCCATACGAGGAAAATCGCGACACGGGCGCGTTCATCCTGGTCGACCGCTTCACCAATGCCACGGCGGGCGCCGGCATGATCACGTTCGGGCTGCGTCGTGCCACGAACATTCACCGGCAGGATCTGCTGGTCGACAAGGCGTCACGGGCGCGGTTGAACGCGCACAAGCCGGCCATCCTGTGGTTCACGGGCCTGTCGGGCTCGGGCAAGAGCACCATCGCCAACATCGTGGAGCGCGAGCTGCATTCGCATGGCGTGCACACCTACATGCTCGACGGCGACAACGTGCGCCACGGGTTGAACCGGGACCTCGGGTTCACGGATGCGGACCGCGTCGAGAACGTGCGGCGCGTCGGTGAGGTGGCGAGGCTGTTCGTGGATGCCGGCCTCATCGTGCTCTGCTCGTTCATCTCGCCGTTCCGCGCGGAGCGCCGCATGGTGCGGGAGCTCGTGGGCGCGGACGAGTTCATCGAGGTGTTCGTGGACACTTCGATCGAAGAGTGCATGAAGCGCGACCCCAAGGGCCTCTATGCGCGCGCGAAGGAAGGCAAGATCAAGAACTTCACCGGCATCGACTCGCCCTATGAGGAGCCGGAGAACGCGGAAGTGGTGGTCAATACGTCAGACGGTACGGCTGAAGACGCTGCCCGGCGCATCCTCGACGTTCTTCGCGATCGTCTGATCGTCTCCTGAGAACCCAGAGTCTGGCGCTTTACCCGCTCAGGTTTGTCACCGCTTCCGCAATCGCCAGCGAAGCGGTGAGACCCGGAGATTCGATTCCGAACAGGTTCACCACCGACGCCACGCCGTGCGTCGACGGGCCTTCGATCACGAAGTCTGCGTTGGGCTCGCCCTGGGCGGAGATCTTCGGGCGGATGCCTGAGTAAGCCGGTTCGAGGGCGCCGTCGGGCAAGGCCGGCCAATACTTTCTGACCTCGCCGTAGAAGCGGTCGCCGCGTGTTGGGTCGACGGCGTAGTCGAGGTTTTCCACCCACTGCACGTCGGGGCCGAAGCGCGCGCGGCCGGCGAGGTCGAGGGTGAGGTGGACGCCGAGGCCGCCGGGCTCGGGTACGGGGTAGACCAGATGGGTGAACGGCGCGCGGGCGGCGAGCGTGAAGTAGTTTCCCTTCGCCAGATAGCCGCGCCGAACGAACCGGGCCGGAAAGCCCTCGAGGTGTCCGGCGAGCTCGGGTGCGCGCAGGCCGGCGCAGTTGATGAGCAGCCGGGCTCTGAGCTCCGTCTCCCCGCCGTTCACCGAAACCACGATGCCGTCTGGCTCGACGCGTGCGCGGGTGACAGGGCTGTTGCAAATGAGCGTCGCCCCATGCCTCTCCGCCTCACCCAGCAACGAGAGCATGTAGCTGTGAGAGTCGATGATGCCGGTGGTGGGCGAGAGCAGGGCGCCCGTGCATTGGAGCTGCGGCTCCAGTGACCGTGCCTGCACGGCGGTCAGCGGCTCCAGATTCACGCCGTTGCCGTGTGCCGCCGACTTAATCTTTTGCAGCTCAGCGAGCTGGGCCGCGGACGTCGCCACGATGAGCTTGCCGCAACGTCGATGCGGCACGCCGTGGGTTTCGCAGTAGTCATACAACTTCTCGCGCCCCGCCACGCACAGCCGTGCCTTCAGCGAGCCGCGCGGATAGTAGATGCCGGCATGAATGACTTCGCTGTTGCGCGAGCTGGTCTGGGTGCCGAAGGCGTCCTGCGCCTCGAGCACCATCACTTCCCGGCCGCCCAACGCCAGCGCACGCGCCACGGCCAGGCCGACCACGCCGGCGCCCACGACAACTACGTCCACATCGCTCATGGGCCGCATTGTAGACTTCGTGCGGCCGGCCTCGCCCGTAACGGGGCGCACGAATCGCAGGTCTTCCCGCCGCAGGCCCGGCGCGGGGAACGGGGCCGCTCACGCAAATGCTGATATCCGAGCTCTCGATACACCGGCCCATCTTTGCCACCGTGCTCAGCATGATGCTGCTGGTGGTGGGCCTCATAGGGCTCACGCGCCTGTGGCAGGGCATTCGCGAGCTGCCGGACGTGAACGCGCCCGTCGTGTCCATCGAGACCCGCTATCGCGGAGCCTCGGCGCAGATCATCGAGAACAAGGTCACCCAACCCATCGAGGACCGCATCGCCGGCATCGAGCACATCGACAAGCTGCGCTCGTCGAGCTCCGATGAGCGCTCGCAGATCTCGGTGGAGTTCGACCTCGACCGCAACATCGACGAGGCGGCCAACGACATCCGCGATCGCGTCGGCCGCGTGGTGAGCTCGCTGCCCGACGAAGCGGACCCGCCGGAGATCTCGAAGGCCGATGCCAACGCGGAGCCCATCATCTTCGTGAACCTGTCGAGCGACACGCTCGGCAGCCTCGAGCTCACGGACTACGCGGAGCGCTACGTCGTAGACCGCTTCGCCGCGTTGCCCGGCGTTGCGCGCGTGCGGCTCACGGGCGACCGGCGCTACGCCATGCGCATCTGGATCGATCGCACGGCGCTCGCCGCCCGGCGGCTCACCGTGAACGACATCGAAGCCGCCCTGAACAGGGAGAACGTGCAGATCCCGGCCGGGCGCATCGAGTCGAAGTCCCGTGAGTTCGTGCTGAACACCAACACGGGCTTCGACAGCCCCGAGGATTTCCGCAATCTCGTCATCGGGCGGGGGCCGGACGGTTACCTCGTCAGGCTGGCGGACGTGGCCGACGTGCAGCTCGCGGCGGAGAACGAGCGCACCATCGCCCGCACCAATCGCATTCCAGGCGTCACCGTTGGCCTGGAGGCGCAGGCCAACGCGAACGCGCTGGAAGTGGCGAAGGCCGTGCGTGCGGAGATCGCCGCGCTCAACAAAGACCTGCCGCCCGGCACGCAGCTCGGCATCAACATCGACCGCGCGGTGTTCATCGAGGCCTCGCTGCACGAAGTGCTCATCGCGCTGTCCATCTCGTTCTCGCTCGTGCTGGCGGTGATGTACGCGTTCCTGGGCAACTGGCGGGCCACGCTCATCCCGGCGGTCACCATTCCCATTTCCATTCTGGCCGCCTGTGCCGCGATGAGTGCGCTGGGCTTCACGCTCAACGTGCTCACGCTGCTCGGCATGGTGCTCGCGATCGGCCTGGTGGTCGACGACGCCATCGTCGTGCTGGAGAACATCTATCGCCGCATCGAGCAGGGCCAGCCGAGCCTGCTGGCCGCCATCGACGGCAGCAAGGAGATCGGCTTTGCGGTGGTCGCCACTACGCTCGTGCTGTCGGCGGTGTTCGTGCCCATCTCGTTCCTCGGCGGCCGCGTGGGGCGGCTGTTCAGCGAGTTCGGCTTCACGCTGGCCGCGTCCATCCTGTTCTCGTGCCTCATTGCGCTGTCGCTCACGCCCATGATGACGTCGCAGCTCTTCAGGAAGGGCGCCACGCGCAGCCGCGTCAGCGATCGCGTGGCCGAGCTGTTCCACGGCCTTTCGCGCTGGTACGAAGGCGTCCTGCGCCGGGTGCTTCGGCATTGCTGGGCGGTAGTCATCGTCGCCCTGATGGGTTTCGTGGGCGCCATGGCGCTGCTGCTGACGTTCCGGAGCGAGAGCACGCCCAACGACGATCGCGGCGCCGTGCGCATCGTCCTCAACGGGCCTGAAGGCTCGTCACTGCAGTACATGGATGGCTACGCGCGCCAGCTCGAAGACATTCTCGAAGCGCAGATGAAGCAGTACGGTGACATCCAGCGCTTCAACATCCGCGTGCCTGGCGGTGGTGGCGGTGGCGGTGGCGGTGGAGTGGGCGAAGTGAACCGCGCCCAGGCGTTCGTCGTGCTGAACGACTGGGGCGACCGGGAGCGAACGGCAGACGAAGTGGCCATCTCGCTGCGCCAGAAAGTCGCAGACCTGCCCGGGGTGCGCGCCAGCGTGGTGACCCCCACTGCGTTCAACTGGGGCGGCTCAGACCCGTTCAAGGCCGTGCTGGAAGGGCCGGACTACGAGACGCTCTCGGTGTGGAGCAAGAAGATCATCGCCGTGGCCCAGCAGAACCCGGGGATGCTCAACGTCGACACCGACTACAAAGAGCGCAAGCCGCAGATCAAGGTCTCCATCGACCGGGCCCGGGCGGCGGAGCTGGGCGTTTCGCTCGAGACCATCGGCCGCACGCTCGAGACCATGCTGGGTTCGCGCATCGTCACCACGTTCGTGAAGAGCGGCCGGGAGTACTACGTCATTTTGCAGGGCCGTGTGGAAGACCGTGCTTCGCCCACGGACCTCGACCGGCTCTACGTTCGCTCCGATCGCGGCAATGAGCTCGTTCCGCTGTCGAGCGTCGTGAAACTGGAAGAGCTGGCGACGTCATCGTCCCGCAGCCGCTTCGACCGGCTGCGCGCCATCGCCATCAGCGCAAGCCTTGCGCCGGGCTACTCCATGGGCGAGGCCGTGGAGTTCATGACCCGGGCCGTGGAGACGCAACTTCCGCCGAGCGCCAAGCTTTCGTTCGACGGCGAGGCGAGCGAATACCTCAAGTCGAGCCAGTCGATGTACTGGACGCTCGGTGGCGCGCTGCTCGTCGTATTCCTGGTGCTCGCGGCGCAGTTCGAGAGCTTCAAGCTGCCGTTCGTCATCATGACCACCGTGCCGCTGGCCGTGGTGGGCGCGGCCGTGGGCATGTGGGTGCACGGCATTTCCATCAACATCTACAGCCAGGTGGCCATAGTGATGCTGATTGGGCTTGCCGCGAAGAACGGCGTGCTCATCGTGGAGTTCGCGAACCAGTTGCGTGACCGGGGCACGCAATTCATGGATGCCATCGTGGAGGCTTCCACCACGCGCCTTCGCCCCGTGCTCATGACGAGCCTGTGCAGCGCCTTTGGCGCCATCCCGCTGCTGTTGGCCATTGGGGCGGGCGCTGAGAACCGCAAGCCTATCGGCGCCGTGGTGCTCTATGGCGTGCTCATCTCGATGGTGCTCACGCTGGTGGTGGTGCCGGCCGTGTACACATTAGTGGCGCGCAACACGCGCTCACCGCGCTACTGGACGCGCCTCATCGAGAAGATGCGCGATGCGCAGGGCAAGCTCACGCCAGCCCACAGTCGTGCCGCGGAGGGGGATCCGCGGCACGACGCAGGTTGACGCATACCTTCAGCCAGCTGCGTCGTTGTCTTCGTCGCCCTGCTCGAGCAGGGCTTCGTGCCTTTTCTTTTCGGCGATTTCCTCCCTGTCTACGATGACGTCTCGCGGGGCTTCGATGCCGATGCGAGCGCGGTTGCGTTCCAGAGCTACGAGGGTGACCACGATGTCTGGGCCGATGTGGATGGACTCCCCTGGCCGTCTCATGAGTACGAGCATTCCGTTCCTTTGAGCTTTTTGCCTACCGACCGCAGTAGGATATATCCATCAGGCGGAATCACTCAAGAAAATCGTGATCACAAAAGTACGTACGCGATTCGAGGCGTCTGTAATTCGAGGCGCGCGCAGCGGGCGCGCGCAGCAGATGGGCGCGCGCCAGAAGGCCCGCCGCGATTTGCTCCTCAGGCGCGAGTGCGAGGACCCGCGCCGCTCTCCACGGGCAGTCGCGTGGTGTGCTTGCGGGTTCGGAGCACGAAACTCGTGTTCACCGAGCGCACTGCACGCACCTGCAGCAGATGCGTGCTCATGAATTTCTCGTAGTCCCCGATGCTCGCGGCCACGATGCGCAGCAGGTAGTCGTTGGTGCCGCTCATCGAATGGCACTCCAGCACTTCGGGCCGCTCGGACACCATCTGATCGAACTGCTTCACGCTCTCGGGGTGGTGGTTTTCCAGCGTGACCATGGCGTACGCGTTGATCGGCAGGCCGATGGCCGCCGCGTTGAGCAGCGTGACGTGGCCGGCGATGAGGCCATCTTTTTCCAGACGGCGCAGACGCCGCCAGCAGGGCGCCGGGGACAGGCCCACGCGCTTGGCGAGCTCCTGGTTGGAGACGCGGGCATCGGCCTGCAGCTCATCGAGAATGCGGCGGTCGAGGCGGTCCAGGGCTTTGGGCATTTCTTGGAGCCTCCGAAAACGGCAATAATCTTGCCAAGATGTGCCCTTGTTGAGCAAGAAGCGAAAGCCAATTGCGTGAACAGGCGCATAAGCTGCGCGGAGCCGAAACCTACGGAGATCGCCCTTGATGGCACCCCGCGCCGCCACGCTCCCGCATGCATCACGGCCGGCACGAACGGCTTCGAAGGCTTCCCATGCGCCGCTGCCGGCACTGGACTGGCGACAGGTCGCTTACCTTTTCCATGCCTCGCGGGCCCTCGATGAGATCGAGGAGTCGCGGCTCGTGCCCGAGCGGAAGGTGCTCTACCAGTTTTCGGCCCGGGGTCATGAGCTCGGGCAGATTCTGCTGGGCCTGCGGCTCACGGCGAAGCATGACGGCGTCGGGGTCTATTACCGCTCACGCCCGCTGATGCTGGCGCTGGGGCTCGAGCTCGAGGAGGCCGCCGCGGGCCCGCTGGCGCGGGCGGGCTCGTTCAGCGACGGGCGCGATATCGGCGTCGTCTTCAACATGCCAGGCCGGGGGGGCGCCTCGGTGTTGCCGGCCTGCGGTGGCGTGGGTGCGCAATACACTCCGACGGCCGGGTGGGCCCAAGCCATACGATTCCGGCGAGACGCGCTGCGCGACGCATCCTGGAAAGGAAGCATCGCGGTCGTGCATGGCGGGGATGCGTCGTGTGCCACGAACGGGTTCTGGTCTGCGCTCACGCTGGCGACCACGCTGCGTTTGCCCATGCTCTTCTACGTGGAAGACAACGGTTACGGCATCTCCGTCACCTCGGAGCTTCAGACTCCAGGCGGCAACATCGCCTCGAACCTCGCCTCGTTCGCGAACCTGACCCTTTTCGATGGCGATGGCACCGACCCGCAGGGCGCAGCCACGCTGGTGGACCGCGCCGTGTCACAGGTTCGCTCGGATGCGGGGCCGGTGTTGTTGCGGCTGACGGTGCCGCGGTTGTGCGGGCACTCGGGGCAGGACACCCAGGCCTACAAGTCCCCGGATGTCGTCGCGAGGGAACGGGCGCGCGATCCGCTCGACCGTCTGCACAGCGCATTGGTGCCGAAAGTGATGAGCGCCGGCGACTGGTCCGGCATCGTGCGGGATGCGCGCCGTGACGTGGAGGCGGCCGTCGAGCGCGCGCTTGCCCGGCCGCAGCCGGATCCATCCGGTGTTACCCGGCACGTATTTTCCGAGACTTCGAGCTCAGGTGTTCCTGAAGTTCAGAAGCAGGGCGGCCTTGCGCCAGCGGGCCACGTGTTCGCGCCGTCATCCCCTGTGGCGAAACCCGAGGCGACCCGCGTCAACATGCTGACGGCGATTCGCCGCACGCTCGACGTGGAGCTCGCCGCGAACCCGAAGCTCGTCGTGTTCGGCGAAGACGTCGGGCCCAAAGGGGGTGTGCACGGCGCGACGCTGGGGCTGCAGGAAAAGTTCGGCCGCTCGCGCGTGTTCGACACCAGTCTGTCCGAGGAAGGCATCATCGGCCGTGCCGTCGGAATGGCGCTGGCAGGCCTCGCTGCCGGTGGCGGAGATCCAGTTCCGCAAATATGCAGACCCCGCCACCGAGCAGCTCAACGATTGCGGCACGATGCGCTGGCGAACGAACAATCGATTCGCCGCTCCGATTGTCGTGCGCATGCCGGGCGGCTTCTTCAAATGCGGTGACCCGTGGCACAGCCAGACGAACGAGGTGGCCTGGATTCACGGTGTGGGCTGGCGGGTCGCCATGCCTTCCAATGCCGAGGATGCCGTTGGCCTGCTTCGCACGGCGATGCGCGGCAACGACCCCACCATCTTCTTTGAGCATCGAGCCATGCTGGATGCGGCGTGGGCGCGGCGGCCTTATCCCGGCGACGACTTTGTCGTGCCGTTCGGCAAAGCCCGGCGCGTGCGAGAGGGAAGCGAGCTCACGGTGGTCGCGTGGGGCGCCATGGTTGAGCGATGCGAGCAGGCGGCCGTTGCGTCACTGGTGGATGTAGAGCTGATCGACCTGCGCACGCTGTCGCCGTGGGATCGCGCGGCGGTGCTGGAGTCCGTTCAGAAGACGCGGCGCTGCCTCATCGTTCACGAGGACACGTTCACCGCCGGTTTCGGCGCGGAGATTGCCGCGGTGGTGGCGAAAGAAGCGTTCTACCACCTGGATGCACCCGTCGAGCGCGTCACGATGCCCGATATCCCGAATCCGCACAGCCCGGTGCTGCTCGAAGCCGCTGTGCCGACAGCCGCGGGCATCACTCGAGCCATCCGCAACATCGCGAGCGCCTGATCGATGACGGCCACACTCGACATCCGCGCTCCCGCGGATCAGACGGAAGGCACACGCTCACAGGTGTTGCGCTGGCTCAAGAGCGTGGGCGACCCGGTAACGGAGCACGAGCCCCTCATAGAAATCGAGACCGACAAAGTCACCGTCGAAGTCGCGGCGCCGGCGAGCGGCGTGTTGCGCGAGATCGTGAAGGGCGAACAGGAAGAAGTCGCGCCGGGCGACGTGCTGGGGCGGCTGGAGCCTTCCGGTGTCAGCGCAGGCAAAGAGGGACAAACGGCAGCGCAGCCCGCAGCCCAGCCGGACGGGGTCCGGAAAGCAGACCGGGAACGCCGGACGATTCCGGATGCCGGTGCGACCACCAGCGCGACCACAGCCGGCGCGCTCGCAGCCAAAGCACCCGACGCCGTGACGCGGCTGAGCCCCGCTGTCCGCCGCATCATCGCCGAGCGTGGCATCGACCCTTCGACCCTTCGCGGAACGGGCGAGGGCGGACGGATCACGATCGACGATGTACTTGCGCACACGCCCTCGCAACGGCCAGCGGATATTTCGGTCGCCGCTTCCGCACCCGACGTCGTTGCAGGCACGCGCTCTGTGCCGCACACGGCGATTCGCAAGCGGATCGCCGACCACATGGTGCAGAGCCTGCTGCACACCGCACCCCATGTAACCACCGTCTTCGAAGCGGACCTTACCGCCGTGATGGCGCATCGTGCGCATCATCGCGCCGACTTCGAGCAACGCGGCGCGCCGCTCACCTTCACGGCGTACTTCCTGGCGGCAACCGTAAGGGCGATCCGCGCAGTGCCGGAAGCGAACAGCCGCTGGACCGACTCCGCGCTCGAAATCCACGACCACATCCACATCGGCGTCGCCACGGCCCTCGAAGGCACCGGCCTCGTCGTGCCCGTACTTCGAAACGTGGAATCACTCGAGTTGTTCGGCATCGCTCACGGCCTGAACCGGCTGGTCACGGCCGCGCGCGAGGGCAAGCTGGCGCCTGCCGACGTGCGCGGCGGCACGTTCACCGTCTCGAACCACGGCGTCAGTGGCAGCCTTCTGGCGGCGCCCATCGTGATCAACCAGCCGCAATCGGCCATTCTGGGTGTCGGCAAGCTGGAGAAGCGGCCGGTGGTGGTCGAGCAGGGCGAGCAAGAGAAAATCGTGGTGCGCCCGAGGTGCTACGTGACGCTCACCATCGACCACAGGGTGATGGATGGCCACCAGGCCAACCGATTCCTGCAGACGTTCGTCAGCGCGCTGGAGGCGTGGCCCGCGAAGTGAAAGCGTGCCCGCGCATCGATACAGCCTTGATGAGCACCCAGACGCGCGAGCCGCGCTGAAGCCGAAGCGCTTCGACGGCGGCCTGGGTCACGCGCGACAGGACCGTCTCGCCACCGATGTCTACACGGACCAGCGCCGCGTCTTCGTCATCGTCCGCAATGTCTTCGACGACGCCTTCGATGGCGTTGCGAACGCTCAACGCATGCGGCGGCTCGGTGGCCAGGATGATGTCCCGCGCGAGCAACTGAAGGCGCACGACTGAGCCAACGGCGGGCGCGCCGAATTCCGCATCGCCGGGGGTGCCCTCGCCACGCGGACGCAAGAGGTCGCGCGCGCTGATGCGCAACGTGCCGCCCGCGAGCCGCAGTTCCGCGAGCTTTTTGTGCTCGTCGATGGCGGTGATCACGCCGTCGAGCACGGCGCCAACCGCCTCGGGCCCGACGATGGCCCGCATCTCAGGCACCAGGCTGATCTCGCCCGGCGACCCTTGCGCGAGCACCTTGCCCCCATCCAGCAGCACCACGTGCGTGGCGAGCCGCAGCACCTCATCGAACTGGTGGCTGACGAAGATCATTGGCATCGACAGCCGGTCGCGCAGCGCCTCGAAGTACGGCAGCACTTCTTCACGCCGTGCGGCATCGAGCGAGGCCAGCGGCTCATCCAGCAGCAGCAGCCGGGGCTGCGAAAGCAGCGCGCGGCCCAGCGCCACACGCTGCCGCTCGCCGCCCGACAACTGGCCAGGGCGCCGCTCCAGCAACGCTGCGAGCCCGAGCAGCGACACCACTTCGTCGAGCCCGATGCGCTGCTCGACGCGCTTCGCGCGCTTTTGCCCATAACGCAAGTTGCCCATCACGCTCATGTGCGGGAACAGGCGCGCATCCTGAAACACGTAGCCGATGCGCCGCTGCTCAGCGCTCACACAGACCTTGCCCTTCGTGTCGACGAGCGTGACCTCATCGAGACGCACGTGCCCCGCATCCGGCGCCAGCAGTCCGGCGATGAGGTCGATGGTGGTCGACTTGCCGCACCCGGACCGCCCGAACAACGCCACGATGCCCGGCGTGGGCGCCTCGAACGCCACCTGCAAGGCGAACCCGTCACGACGCTTGTCGAGTGAAACGCTCAGCATGCTCAGCGCCCCAGCCGCCGGCGCATCCCGCGCGCAAGCATCTCGGACAACATGAGCCCCGAGAACCCCAGCACGAACGACAGCACGGCAAGCCGCAGCGCCATGGCATCCCCGCTGGGCGACTGAATTGCCGTGTAGAGCGCGAGGGGCAGGGTGCGAGTCTCCCCGGGAATGTTCGACACGAACGTGATGACGGCGCCGAACTCTCCGAGCGCGGCCGCGAACGCCGTAACGCCGCCGGCCAGAATTCCGGGCAGCATCAGCGGCAACGTGATGGTGGCGAACCGGTCAATCGGCCCCGCGCCAAGCGTACGCGCCGCCGACTCCAGCCCCCTGTCCACGCCCTCGAGCGCAATGCGAATGGCCCGCACCATGAGCGGAAACGTCATGACGGCCGTAGCCAGCGCCGCCCCCGACGTCGTGAACACGAGCTGCACTCCGAACGTCTGATACAGCCAACGCCCGAGCGGCCCGTTCATCCCGAACACGAGCAGCAGCACATAGCCGACGGCCACCGGCGGCAATACGAGCGGCAGATGCACGAACGCGTCGAACAGCGTGCGCCCCGGAAAACGCGTGCGCGTGAGAACCCACGCAATGAGGACCGCGAGCGGCAAGCTCCAGAGCACGCTGCGCGCAGCGACCTCGAGACTCAACCGAAGCGCATCGATTTCCGCCGGGCTTAAAAGGTCTGGCATCCGCAAGCGAACCAAGCGCCGCTGACACTCAGCGGCGCGCGGGATGCTCCGCGACCGGGGCCGGTCAGGTCAAGGCAAACGGAAAATCGAAGCGGCAGGCGCCCCAGCGCCTCACCCCGTGCGTGCCGAGCCCAACGATTCCGTGCTCTCACCGGTGACACCCAGACGCTTCTGCAGAAGCGGGCTGGTGGTCGTGTACTGAAGGTGCACCTTCTGGCCCGGCTGCAGGTATTCCTTCACCGCGAACGCGGCGAGCGCCGCCTCATGGAAGCCCGACAGGATGAGCTTCTTCTTGCCCGGGTAATCGTTGATGTTGCCAATGGCGAAGATGCCCGGCACGTTCGTCTGGAAGCGCTGGGTGTCCACCGGGATCGTCTTGCGGTTGAGCTGCAGGCCCCAGGTGGCAATGGGCCCCAGCTTGGGCGACAGGCCCCAGAACACCAGCAGCTGGTCGAGCGACACGGAACGCGTGATGCCATCCCGCCCGGCGACCTTCACCGCGCGCAGCGCGCCGTTGTCTTCGACCAGGCCCTGAACAGTGCCTTCCATGAAGTCGCAGCGCCCTTCCTCACGAAGCGCAAACATGCGCTCGACGGACGCCGGCGCCGCCCGGAACTCGGCGCGGCGGTGAATGAGCACCACGCTGTTGGCCGTCTCGGCGAACTGCAAAGTCCAGTCGAGCGCGGAGTCGCCGCCGCCCAGGATCACGAGATCCTTGCCGCGAAACGCTTCCGCATCCTTCACGCGATAGTGAATGGCCATGCCTTCGTGCTTGTCCGCATCCGGCACGCTGAGCTTGCGCGGCTGGAACGAGCCCACGCCGGCCGCAATGACGACCGTGCCCGCGTCGAACCGCGCGCCGCGGCTCGTTTCGACGTCGAAGCGCCCATCCTCACGCTTCACCACGGACGTGACTTCCTGCCCCAGGTGTACACCGGCGCCAAACGGCTTGATCTGCTCCTGCAGCCGCTCGATGAGCTCGCGCGCCGTGCAGACCGGCACCGCCGGAATATCGTAGATCGGCTTGTCGGGATACAGCTCCGTGCACTGCCCGCCGATGACCGGCAGTGAATCGACGAGCTCGCATTTGAGGCCCAGAAGACCCAGCTCGAAAACCTGGAACATGCCGCAGGGGCCTGCTCCGACGATGACGGCGTCCGTGACGGTTGCGAGCTTCGCGCGATCAGGCAACAAGGGCTTTCTCCAGTGTGGTCGGCGCGCGCCCAGCGGGCGCCGACGCGAATCGCGCCAGGTTCTTCTGCGCGAGCCACTCGGGGTTGAACAAACGGGACTGATACTTGGCGCCGCCATCGCAAAGGATGGTGACTACCGTGTGGCCGGGGCCCAGCTGCCTGGCCACACGAACGGCGGCGGCCACATTGATGCCGCTGGTGCTGCCGAGGAAGAGACCTTCCTCGTAAAGCAGGCGGTACACGAAGGTCACCGTCTCCGGGTCTTCGACATGAACGGCATCGTCGATCTTCGCCGTGGCGAGGTTCGCCGTGACGCGAGCAATGCCGATGCCTTCGGTGATGGAACCCGTGCCGGTGCCCTTGAGCACGCCGTTTTTCGCATACTCGTAGAGGCTGCTGCCGGGCGGGTCTGCCAGCACACAGCGCACGTTCGGGTTCCGCGACTTGAGGTATTCGGTGACACCGGCAAATGTGCCGCCGGTGCCGGTGGCGCACGTGAATGCACTCACGGTGCCGTTCGTCTGCTCCCAGATCTCGGGGCCGGTGGTGTTGAAGTGCGCGTCTCGGTTGGCGGTGTTGTCGAACTGGTTCGACCAGATGGCGTTCGGCAGCGAGTCCGCCAGCCGGCCCGCGACCTTCTGATACTGGTTCGGGTTGGCGTAGGGCACCGTGGGCACCTTGTGCAGCTCGGCGCCGAGCATTTCCAGCAGCTTGTACTTCTCGGCCGACTGGTTATCGGGCATCACGATGACGCAGCGATAGCCGCGCTCGTTGCACACGTGCGCAAGGCCGATGCCGGTGTTGCCGGCCGTGCCTTCGACCACGATGCCGCCGGGCTGCAGCGCGCCGCGATTTCTCCGCCGCATCGATGATGCCGCGCGCCGCGCGGTCCTTCACGGAGCCGCCCGGGTTCATGAACTCGGCCTTGCCGAGAATCTCGCAGCCGGTTTCCGTGCTCAGCCTGTCAAGCCGGATGAGCGGCGTGTTGCCGACGGCGCCTGAGAAACCTCTGGAAGTCGTCATATCGAGCCTCTACCCCAATTTCCAAAGCGCGCGATCATACCGGCTCCGATGCACGGATTTCGTGCGCCTCGACGGCCGCCGGTACTTCGTTGTCGCCCTTCGCGAGCGACGCCACTTCGCCAACGATCAGCAGTGCCGGGGGCTGCACGTCTGCCTTGCGGGCCAGCTCGACGATGGTGCCGAGCGTGCCCTTGATCACTCGCTGGTCCGCGAGCGAGCCACGTTCGATGAGCGCGGCGGGATGGTCGGCCGACGCGCCCGCCTCTGTGAGCCGGGCCACGATGCGCGGCATCTGCGCTACGCCCATGTAGAACACAACGGTGTGATGCGGCTGCGCGAGCGAGCGCCAGTCGAGCGTCTCATCGTCCAGCGCATGCCCGGCCGCAAACGTCACACTCTGGGCCAGGCGGCGATGCGTGAGCGGAATGCTGGCGGATGCGGCGGCGCCCAGTGCGGCCGTGATGCCAGGAACCACCACATACGGAATGCCGTGGGCGTCCAGCGCTTCGATCTCTTCGCCGCCGCGGCCGAAAATGAACGGGTCGCCACCCTTCAGGCGCGCCACGCGCAGCCCGCGCTTCGCGTACTGCACGAGCAGTTCGTGAATGCGCGCCTGGGTGGCGTGATGATCGCCGCCCGTTTCCTTGCCCACGAAGATACGCTGCGCATCGCGCCGCGCGCGGTCGAGAACGGCGTCTGAAACGAGACGGTCGTAGAGAATGACATCTGCCTGCTGCAGCAACTGAACGGCGCGCAGCGTGAGCAGATCCGGGTCGCCCGGGCCGGCGCCGATCAGGTAAACCTCGCCGCGCTTTCCGTCGGCCACGGCTTGCTCGGCGCCCTTGTTCGAGGCGGCGAGCTCGTTCTCGAACGCCGCATGCGCATCGTTCTCATCGCCCGCGAGCACGCGCGTGCCGACGATGCCGCCGATGATGCGTTCCCAGAACGGCCTGCGCTGCTCGGGCGTGAGCGCACGCTGCACGTCCTTGCGGCGGTCGCCCACGAAGCGGGCCAGGGCGCCAAGACGGGCAGGCAACAGCGCTTCGATCTGCTGGCGCACGCGGCGCGCCAGCACCGGAGAATGCCCGCTCGAGCCCACCGCAACGACAACGGGCGAGCGATCGATGATCGCCGGAAAGATGAACGTGGAGAGCTCTGGATCATCCACCACATTGATCGGCAGCCGGCGCGCCTTCGCGGCGCTCGACACGGCGGCGTTCACATCGCGCGAATCGGTGGCGGCAATGACGAGCGACGTGCCATCGAGATGGTGGGGCTGAAACTCGAGCGCCAGGTAATCGAGCTGGCCGCGCTCGGCCAGCACCCGCAGATCGGCATGCAGCTTTGGCGCGATGACGGTGATGCGCGCGCCGGCTTTCAGCAGCAGATCGGCCTTGCGAAGCGCAACCTTGCCGCCGCCTACGACGACTGCGGGGCTTCCGCGTAACTGGATGAAGATCGGCAGATAGTCCATACGGGCCTCACCTGCCGCTCAAGTCTGGCCGACGGCGTGACGTACCCGGGGCTGCAAGCCGCACTCGCGCGATTCGGGTTGCTCCCACCACCACCGGCCCGCGCGCTGATCCTCCCCCGGCTGGATGGCGCGGGTGCAGGGAGAGCAGCCGATGCTGGGGAAAGCCCGGTCGTGCAGCACGTTGTACGGAATCTTGTGAGCCTTGATGTATTGCCACACCTGCTCTTCGGTCCAGTCGAGCAGCGGGCTGATCTTATAGAGGCCGTTCGGCGCATCCCACTCCACCGGCGCGCCTTGCGCGCGCGTGGCGGACTGCTGGCGGCGCACGCCCGTCACCCAGGCGCCATAGCCCTGGATGGCGCGCTTGAACGGCTCCACCTTGCGCACGTGGCAGCACGAAAGGCGTGCATCCAGGCCGTGGAAGAAGGCGTTCACGCCCTGCTTGTCGACGAGCTTCGCGAGGCTCCCGGAGTCGGGGTAGACGAGCTTGATGCGCTTCTTGTAGCGGCGTTCGAGCTTCTCCAGCAGTTCGTACGTCTCCTCATGGAGACGGCCGGTGTCGATGCTGAAGATGTCGATCTCGGGGACGTGCGACCAGATGATGTCGGTGAGCACCATGGCCTCGGCGCCCAGGCTGTTCGAGTACACCACGCGGCCATATTGCTGGACGGCCGCCTGCAGCGCCTCGCGGGTCGCGAGTGCCTCGTGCTCCAGCTCCAAGGTGAGGATGTCGCCCATAACGTGGACAGGAATATATAGACGCACTGCCATGATCCGAACGAATGAATCCTCATGAGATTCTTCATTCCGGTTATAGGCCGGTAACAAGAAGCCCGGAGTCGGCACCGGGCCGTCACCGTCCCGCCCCCACGCAGACATGAGCGCCAGGCATGAGACGGGGGTCTCTCCCGAACGGGCGGCTATCGTTCGCTGCAGGGTCAGGCTAGGCTTCCGCCCCCCAATAACACCTCGAAACCAAGGCATCCCGGATGAAGTTGCATCAGTTGCGCTACCTGGCCGCGGTGGCGCAGAGCGGCCTGAACATCACGGCCGCGGCCCACAAGCTGCACACGTCGCAACCGGGCGTCAGCAAGCAGATCAAGCTGCTGGAGGACGAGCTCGGCTTCCAGATCTTCGTGCGCGAGGGCCGCAACCTCACCCGCATTACGCCGGTCGGCCAGCAGGTCATCGACCGGGCGCTGCGCATCCTGCAGGAAGCCCAGAGCATCAAGGATCTCGTCCACGGAGCTGAGGGATGAGGGTCGCGGGGCGCTCTCGATCGGAACGACGCACACCCAGGCAAGGTACGTCCTTCCGGAGGTCATCCAGCAGTTCCGCGGTCGTTACCCGCAGGTGCGGCTCAACCTGCACCAGGGCACCTCGGAGCAGATTGCGGAGATGGTGGCGCACGATCGAATCGACTGCGCCATTGCCACGGGGTCCGAGCATTTGTTTTCGGATCTCACCCTGCTGCCGTGCTACCGGTGGTATCGCACGGTGATCGTGCCGAAGGACCACCCGCTGACGACGGTGGGGCGCCTCACTTACAAGGTGCTCGCGACCTTTCCGCTGGTCACTTACACGTTCAGCTTCGCGGGCCCGTCATCGCTTCACGATGCGTTTGCGCGGGCAGGGCTCACGCCGAACGTCGCCATCACCGCGCGCGATGCGGACGTGATCAAGACCTACGTGCGGCTCGGGCTGGGCGTGGGCATCGTGGCGCGCATGGCGATGAGCGTGACGGAAGACACCGATCTGGTTGCCATCGACGCCTCGCACCTGTTCGCGGCGCACACCACATGGATCGGTTTCCGTCGCGGCACGCTCCTGCGCAAGTACATGTACGACTTTGCGCAGCTGCTCGCGCCTCACCTCGATCGGCGCTCGGTCGAGCGTGCGCATCGCATGACGTCCGCTGAAGATGTCGCGGAGCTGTTCAAGGATGTGGAGTTGCCGGAGCGATAGGCCCCGCCGTGAGGCGCTCGCGTCAAACGTGGAAGCGTTCGCGCCTCAGGGAAGGTAGCGGGGCGCCTGGCGTGTAAGCGATTTTGAATCGCTCGAGCGTCGCGAGCACTTCTTCGGGCTTCTCGGTCGGCGCAAGCTCGAAGGCGTCGAAGCCGACGCGCGCCATCAGGTAAACCTGGTCCTGCTTCACGTGGCCCACGGCACGCACTTCGCCCGTGAATTTGTAGCGCGCGCGAAGCAGCTTGGCCTGCGTGTAACCGCGCCCCTCGCCAGGGCCGGTGAATTCGATCGCCACTAGTGACAGGCGCGGCAGCTCAGCCGCAAGGTCTTCAACCTTGTCGGCCGGCGAAAGCCGAACGCCCAGCTTGCCCTTGCGGGCGCGCCACGCTTCGGGGTTCTCGCGGAATTTCGCGAACGGAACGATCACGGAGGCGTCATCCGCCGGCGGCTCATCGGCGAGTGTGACCCACTCGTCGGCCGTTACGAGCTCACGCTGCCGCAGAAGGCTGGGCATACACGTGCTCCTTGAAAGGCTTGAGGCCGATGCGACGATAGGTCTCGATGAAGCGCTCGCCGTCGTCGCGCCTGGCGCGATACACATCGACGATGCGCTGGATGGTGGACGCCACTTCGTTCTGGCGCACCGACGGGCCGATCACATCCCCGAGCGCCGTGAAGCCGTTGACCGAGCCACCGAGGGTGATCTGGTACCACTCCTCGCCGTGCTTATCCACGCCGAGAATGCCGATGTGGCCCACGTGGTGATGGCCGCAGGCGTTCATGCAACCCGACATCTTGACCTCGATGTCACCGAGGTCATAAAGGTAGTCGAGATCGTCGAATTGCTTCTGGATCATGTCGGCCACGTTCAGCGTGCCGGCGTTCGCGAGGCTGCAGAAGTCCAGGCCGGGGCAGGCGATCATGTCCGTGAGGGTGCCGATGTTCGGCATGGCAAGGCCCAGGCGCTTCAGCTCGCCCCACGTCTCGTACAGGTCGCTCTGCTTCACATCCGCCAGCAAGAGGTTCTGGTTGTGGGTGGCGCGCACCATGCCGAAGCCCACACTGTCCGCAAGATCCGCGAGCGCGTCCATCTGGTCCGACGTCATGTCGCCGGGCACCGTGCCGTGCTTCTTCAGCGACACGAACACCGCGCGGTAGCCGGGCACCTTGTGCTTGCGCGTGTTGTAGCGATACCAGGTCTGGAACTCGAGCTCGCGGTCGGCCGCGGCGTCGACGTCTTCGAGCTTCTGGTACGGCGGCGGGGTGAAGAAGCTGCGCACGCGCTCCACTTCGGCCTGGTCCAGATGTGTGGCGAAGTCCTGCGATTCCCGCCACTCCGCTTCCACCTGCTTGCGGAATTCCTCGATGCCGAGCGACTTCACCAGGATCTTGATGCGCGCCTTGTGAATGTTGTCGCGCCGGCCGTAGCGGTTGTACACGCGCAGGGTCGCTTCGAGGTACGAGAGCAGGCCTTTCAGCGGCAGGAACCGGCGCAGCACCTGTCCGATGATGGGCGTGCGGCCGAGGCCGCCGCCCACGAACACCGTGAAGCCGACCTGGCCCTCGGCATCGCGCTGCATGTGCAGGCCGATGTCATGCACTTCGGAGGCGGCGCGGTCGTCCGGCGAGCCGGTCACGGCGATCTTGAACTTGCGGGGCAGGTACGTGAACTCGGGGTTCAGCGTGGACCACTGGCGGATGATCTCGCAATACGGGCGCGGGTCATCCAGCTCATCCGGCGCGACGCCGGCCATGTGGTCGGCGGTGACGTTGCGAACGCAGTTGCCGCTCGTCTGGATGGCGTGCATCTGCACGCTCGCCAGGTGTTCCAGGATGTCCGGCACGTTCTTGAGCTCGGGCCAGTTCAGCTGCAGGTTCTGGCGCGTGGTGAAGTGGCCGAAGCCGCGGTCGTAGTTGCGCGTGATGAAGGCGAGCTTGCGCACCTGGCGCGTGCTCAGCAGGCCATACGGAACAGCAATGCGCAGCATGGGAGCATGCCGCTGGATATACAGCCCGTTGCGGAGTCGAAGGGGGCGGAATTCGTCTTCGGACAGCTCGCCGGCGAGGAACCTGCGGGTCTGATCGCGGAATTCAGCCACGCGCTGGTCGACCACCGCCTGGTCGATCTCGTCGTAGCGATACATGGCCGGGAAAATACGGCGTGCGGCTGCTGCGGTGAAAGAATGGTTTGTTAGGTGCCGGTAACACCGGGGTTATGAGGCGGTTCGCAGGGCAGGCGCGGCCTGTGCAAAACTAGCCGCCCTTTGAAGGAGGCGGCATGTCCGGACTGTATTTCGAAGAGTTCGAGGTGGGCCGCCGGCTCGTGCACGAGGTGCATCGTACGGTCACGGAAACCGACAACCTCCTGTTCAGCGCCCTCACCATGAACCCGGCCGCCATCCACCTGGACGCGGAATACTGCAAGGGCACCCCCTACGGGCAGCCGCTGGTGAACAGTGTGTTCACGTTGGGGCTGATGGTGGGGCTATCGGTTTACGACACCACCTTCGGCACCACCGTGGCCAACCTGGGGTGGGAAGACGTGCGCTTTCCCAAGCCGGTTTTCGTGGGGGACACGCTGCGCGTCGAGACCGTTATCGCAGCCGTGCGCGAGAGCCAATCCCGCAAGGACACCGGCATCGTCACCCTCGAGCACCACGCCTATAACCAGCGCAACGAGGAGGTGGCCTCCTGCCGCCGGGCGGCGCTGATGCTCAAGAAGCCCGCGGTATGAGCGCCCCTGCGCTTCGGTCGCTGCTGTTCGTGCCGGGGGACAGTGAGCG
Organism: uncultured Gammaproteobacteria bacterium; assembly: GCA_963837755.1. Classification (GTDB taxonomy): domain Bacteria; phylum Pseudomonadota; class Gammaproteobacteria; order Steroidobacterales; family Steroidobacteraceae; genus JADGHX01. The sequence continues at coordinate 305,338 of CAWIOP010000002.1, forward strand.
AAAGCAGGCGAAAGCCCTTACGTCCGGCGCGGATGCGCTGATCCTCGACCTCGAAGACTCAGTTGCGGCCGCTCAGCTGCCGGCAGCGCGGGTACGAGTGCGGGACTTCCTGGCCTCGGCTGCGCGTCACGCCGCAAGGCCGCAGCTGTGGGTGCGTCTCAACAGCCTCGGCAGCGGCAAGCTGGTCGACGATCTGGTGGCCGTCATGGGGGCGAGGCCAGACGGTGTAGTGCTGCCCAAAGCGTCGTCCGTGCACGCGGTTGCAGAGCTCGGGCATTACCTACTGGCGCTCGAGGCGCGGGAGGGCATTGCCGCCGGAGCGACGCGCATTCTCGTCATCGCCACGGAGACTCCGAACGCCCTGCTGGCACTGGGCGAATATTCGCCAGCGACCGCTGGCGAGCGCCTGGCGGGGCTTACGTGGGGCATGGAAGACCTGTCCGCCGCTCTCGGCGCGCTCGGCAAGACCGAAGACGATGGCTCGCTCACCCCGGTGCTGCAGCTCGCCCGGTCGTTATGTCTCATCGCGGCCTCGGCGGCCGGGGTGCAGGCCATCGATGGCGTGCATGCGGACTTTCGGGACGCGGCCGGGCTCTCCCGCGAAGTCGCTCGCGCCCGGCGGGACGGGTTCACGGCCAAGCTCGCCATCCATCCGGACCAGGTGCCGGTCATCAACGCGGCGTTCAGCCCGACGCCTGCCGAGATCGAGCGTGCCCGGCGTATCTTGGCGGCGTTCGAGGCGGTGCCCGGCGCCGGTGTCACGAGCCTCGACGGACAGATGCTCGACCGGCCGCACCTGATGCTGGCGCGGCGAGTGCTGGGGCTTGCGGCGAATGCCGCAGCCCGCAAGTAACAGGATCAGGCAGGAATCAGACACCGAAAATGAAGCTTCGAATCAAAGGCGATTCCCTGCGTCTGCGTTTGACCCGGGGTGAAGTGAGCCAGCTCCACGAGAGCGGCACGGTGCAGGACCAGGTTCGTTTCGGCGGTGGCGCCGCGCTCGTGTACCGGCTGAAGCGGGACGGAAACGTGGGTGCATTGACCGCGTCGTTCGCACAGGGTGCGGTGGAGATTCGAATTCCAGACCAGGCAGCCCGCCACTGGGCGGGTTCGAACGACGTGTCGCTCGCGGGCGCTCAGCCCATTGCCGCGGGCGACGAGCTGCGCATCCTGGTGGAGAAGGACTTTGCCTGCCTTGCGCCTCGCGAAGGCGAGGACGAGTCGGACAACTTCGAAAACCCTGCGGTCGGCAAGACCTGCTGAAGCCGGGCGTGCGGCCGCGGCCGCACGGGATCAGGCCGGCCCCAACGATCTGACGCGGTCGCGCTCTGCGCCAGACGCGCACGTCGCGCAGGCCATGCTCAAGATTCCCCTTTGCGTTCGGGCCGCACTTGCTGCTGGGTGCAGAAGCGCACCCACAGGGCCTCCTGCGCCTCGCGCTCGTTGAACTCCTGATCCGGGCAATCGATGCGCAGGTGCCGGTCGGCCAACGGCGCGCCGACCAGGTGACAGTGGTGGGGTGTTGCCGAGTCCGGGTAGCGGAACGGGTCGAAATAACGACAGCGCACGCACATGCGCGAGACGGGGAGCGTGCCGCTCTCCTGCAGGCCACGAATCATCTTGATGGCCGAGCGATAGAAGGTTTCCTGCTCCAGCGGCGACAGCACCGCGAACGCGGTGTGCAACGGATCGGGCAGTGCTGCGAGCGCAATAACGGAACGCCGCCCTTCGGGCGTCAACATGATGGCCAGCGCTCGTCCGTCGACATGACTGCGCCGCTTCTTCACGAGGCCCTTGGTCTCCAGGGCGGTGAGGCTGTCGGAGGCGGTGGCCGGCGTGACCCCCAGCTCCTGCGCGACAGCCGACAACGTGAGGCTTTCGCGGCGGGACGCCAGCAGCTCGAGGATCTTGCGCTGGGTAGGGGTCAGGCGCTGGGACGCCCACTGATCCCACGAGCTGGTGTGGGCAAGCTGGGCCAACCGCCGAAGCGCGCTCGCCAGAGCCTGCTGCAAGGGAACAGAAATCCGGTCGAAGGTAAGCATGCGGAGCAGCTTAGGAAGCCTAAGCGGCAGAGTCAAGCATGTTCGTGTATTTTCGATGCCCGATAACGGAAGATCGCGGCAAGATCGACGCATTATCTAATTGGAAGCCGATGGCCGATGGCCGATGGCTGATGGCTGCGGGCCAACGGCGGCCACGGCGAAGGCGATGGGGACTGCGGATGGAACGTGTGCGGCCTGCGGTTCGCAGGAACGCGCAGCATGGCCGAGCCGGTGGGACTCAGCGTTTGGTCGGGTCGAGGCGGAGCAGGTCTTCAGGCGTGTCGATGTCGATGGACGCACTGTCCATCGGCACGCGGATCACGCGGTCGGGGTTGCGCTTGAAGAGAGATTGCGCGCCCCGGTCGCCGCGAAGCGCCGCCAGATCCCGGAAGCTCGAAGCTGGGAACACCGCCGGCGCACCGAGGGTGGCGCCGTATTGAGCGGCGACGATGTATTCGGGCTGCCTGCGCCAGGTTGTTGCCAGCCGGCGCAGGTCTTCCGCGGTGACGGCCGCCTGGTCGGCCAGCACCAGCAGCACTCCCGTGCAGGACCCCGGCAGCCGCGCCACACCAGCGCGGATGGAACTGGCCATTCCCTCGCTCCAGTCGCGATTGATCACGATGGTGGCCGTCGAATGCCGCAGCAGCGGTGCAAGTTCCGCCGCGTGCGCGCCGAGCACGACGGAAACGGAATGCCCGGCAACCTCGACCGCGCGGGAAACCGCGGCATGCAGCAGCGGGCGGCCGTTGACGCGAACGAGTTGCTTGGGCGAGCCGAAACGGGTCGATGCGCCCGCCGCCAGCACAATGGCGTGCAGAGCGGGGCTTTCGTCGGCGCCCATCATCCAGCCGTGCTGCTGAAGTGCCCGCCTTCGGAGCCGTGCACGAACGCGTGGATTTCCGCGACGATCGCGAGCGCAATCGACTCCGGCGCCCGCCCACCCAGGGCCAGCCCCACTGGCGCGCGCAGACGCGCGCGCAGGGTCTGCGCTTCCGCGCCCATGTCCGATAACAGCTTTTCCCTGCGAATGGCGGGGCCGAGCAGGCCGACGTAAGGGATCTCGGTTCTTGCGAGCCCGAGCAGGTAGGCGAGATCGGATGGCAAGTGGTGGCTCATGACCACGGCGGCGCTGAACCCTCGCATGTCGACCGTGCTCCCAAGCTCATCCGGCCGCGCGAAGATCACGCGCTCTGCGCCCGGGAAACGCGCGCTTTGCGCGTAGGCGGGCCGGTGGTCGACAAGTGTCACTTTCCAGCCGAGCCGCGACGCGAAGTCCACCACAGGTAATGCGTCTGGCCCCGCGCCCAACAGCAGAACACGCGGCGGCAGCGCATGCGCGAGACCGAAAATCTTCGCGCCGGGCTCAACGGTATCGATCCAGGCGGCGCGGTTGCGTGTGGCGTATTCCAGAAGCGCCAGCTCGATCGCGTTGAGCTGCGGTTGCGCCGGCGAAGCCGAATTGCCCCGCGGCAGGATGATCTCACCAGCCGTGCGGCCCGTTGCGCCGGGCTCCACCACGATGCCAACCGCCGTTGGGCGATAGGCAATCAGAGATTCATGGAAATGGGCGATGGGTTGCCAGTGGTTTGCCGCCGCGACACGGATGAGCAGGATGTTCATCGCGCCTTCGCAACCGACGCCGAGCCCCCACAGCAGGTCATCGGGACCGCGCAGGTCGTAGCTCACCACGCGCGGCACGCCGGTCTCACGCACGTTGTTGGCGTGTTCGCGCAGGTCCCCTTCGAGACAGCCGCCGGAAAGCAGCCCCGCGTAGTTGCCGTCCGAGGCAATCAGCATGAGTGCGCCGGGCTTTCGGTATGTGGAGCCTGCGGTTTCCAGCACAACGCCCAGCACGAGCGATCGGCCGGCGGCGCGCTCGCGCTCGTAGAGGGGCAGAAGAGGGGCAAGTAGGGATTCCACGCGGCGGCGATTATGCCAGTGCGCCGGCGACGCAGGCGTGGGCGAAATCGACGGGCAACCACACGGCGCGCGGTGATTTGCCCGTGAGGGCCGTGGCACGGGCGCTACGGCCGAGCTCGCTGCCGGTTGGCCGGCGGCACTGCGCACCTGGGCGCCGACCCGCGCACCCGCCGCAAACGGAAATTAAACACTTGTTTGGCCGGCGCGCATTGCGCGGCTTCGGCCGCAATCGTCTAATTACACGCATGGTTAATAAAGCCTCGACGACACACCGGGTGTCGGCGCGCGCAGCGTCCGATGGCGGTGGGACTGCGCGCCGCCGCCGCACGCGTGGTCGGCCCAAGGGCGGAGCGGCTGATGACGTACGCGAGAAGCTGCTGGTTGCGGCACGCGACCTGTTCCTGCGCTACGGCTACCGTTCGGTCTCGAGCCGGCAGATCGCTACCGCCGCGGGCGCCAACGTGGCGATGATTCGCTATTACTTCGGCGGCAAGCCGGGCCTGTACAAGGAAGTGTGCCATGGCATCGTGCAGCCCCTGCGGGGCCGTATCGATGCCATGGCCGATGGCGCGGTCAGCGTCGAAATCGGGGCGCTCATCGGCGCCGCCATGCGCATGTGGGCCACGAACCCGTGGCTGCCCGGCCTCATCATCCGTGAAGTGCTGATGCCCGATGGCCCGCTGCGAGCCCTGTTCGTGCGCGAGTTTCCGGAGCGGCTGGTGCCTCTCATCGAGAAACTGGTGCGTCAGGAGATGGAGGGCGGCCGCCTGCGCGCCGATCTCGATCCGCAATTGACCGTGCTGTCGATGATCAGTCTCAGCCTGTTTCCGTTCCTGGCGCTGCCCGTCACCAGCAAGGTCTTCGGCGTGCGGCAGGATGAAGAGTTTCTGCAACGCCTGATCCACCACACGACCGAGCTGCTGGCGCGGGGCCTCGCCGCGCCGGCGGGTGCCGGAGAAGAAATCGTGATGTCGCGTTCGAAGTCCACCCCGCTTTGCATGTCCCTGCCGCTGTCGGTGGTGCTGCTACTCGTGCTGGCCGGTTGCGGCCGGGGCAACGGCGATGCGCCGCTCGTCGGCACGCTGGAGCGCGATCGCATCGAGATCGTCGCAGAGGAAGCCGAGCCCATCCTGTCACTCGAGGTGCGGGAGGGAGATCGCGTGACGGCCGGGCAGGTGCTGCTCAAGCAGGACACCGGCGTTGCCGCGGCCCGCTTCGCGCAGGCCGATGCGCAGGTGGCGCAAGCCCGGCATCGTCTCAGCGAGCTGCAGAAAGGCGCGCGCAAGGAAACGATCGCCGAGGCACGCGCACGGCTCGAAGCCGCCCGCTCGACGGCCGAGCGGGACGTGCGAGAGCTTGCGCGTGACGAACAGCTGGTGAAGCAGCAGCTCATCAGCCAGTCACGGCTCGACCAGTCACGGGCGGCGCAGAGCGCGTCGGCCGCTGCGGCCAAGGAGGCGGAGGCGGCGCTTGCGGAGTTGTTGAACGGCACGCGCGTGGAGCAGGTGGACCAGGCACGTGCATCGTTAGCCGCAGCGGAATCATCGCGCCATCAGCTCGAGCTCACCGACGCGAGGCTCGTCGTGCGCGCGACACGGGCCGGTGTCGTCGATGCCTTGCCTTACAAGTCGGGCGAGCGCCCGCCGAAAGGATCGCCGGTCGTCGTGTTGCTGGCGGATTCGCCGGCCTTTGCGCGCGTCTATGTGCCGGAGCCGGAGCGCGCACGCGTCAAGCCGCTAACGCGCGCTTTGATCTACGTAGACGGCATTGAAGGCCCGCTCGAAGGCTTCGTGCGCTGGGTGGCCAGTGACGCCGCATTCACGCCATATTTCGCGCTCACGCAGCGTGACCGCAGTCGCCTCGCGTTTCTTGCCGAAGTAGAAGTCACAGACGCACGCGCTCGCGAGCTGCCCGCTGGCGTGCCGGTCGAGGTGCAGATTCTCGATGGGCAGCAGGCTGCAAGCACACCCGTCGCACAGGACGGCAATCGTGGCTGAAGTGCGGGAAAACCCGAATGGCTCGCGCGATTTCGCCATCCAGGCGCGAGATCTCACTCGCAGGTTCGGCCCGGTGCTGGCGGTCGATCACGTGTCGCTCGACATCGAGCGAGCGCATATCTACGGTTTCCTGGGGCCGAACGGCTCGGGCAAATCCACCACCATTCGCATGTTCTGCGGGCTGCTCCGGCCCACCTCAGGCACGGTGCGCGTGCTCGGGCACGACGTGCTGCATGATGCGGAAGCCCTGCGCACCAAGATCGGCTACATGACGCAGAAGTTTTCACTGTGGGACGACCTCACCGTGCTCGAGAACCTGCGCTTCATGGCGCAGGCGTACACGCTCGAGAAGCATCGCGCCAGGCAACGCATCGCCACCGTGATGGAAGAGTTCCATCTGCGCGAGCTCACCGGTCGTCTCGCCGGCGCCATGAGTGGCGGTCAACGCCAGCGTCTTGCGCTCGCCGCCGCCACCCTGCATGAGCCGGAGATGCTGATGCTCGATGAGCCCACCAGCGCGGTCGACCCGCAAAGCCGCCGCGATTTCTGGGAAAGTCTGTTCGCCCTGGCCAACCGCGGCACGACCATCCTCGTCTCCACGCATTACATGGATGAAGCCGAGCGCTGCCATCGCCTCGCCATCCTGAGCCTGGGCCGCGTCGTCGCCGAAGGCGCGCCAGAGAAGCTGATGAGCGAGCTGCCGCTGCAGGTGATCGAAGTGCAGGCGCGCGAGGTCGACCGCGCCCGCGGCGAGTTGCACGGCCTGCCCCAGGTGAAAAGCCTCGCCCAGCTCGGCCTGCGACTGCATGTGCTCGTCGATCGCGACACGCCAGATGCGCCCGCGTTGGTGCAGGATCGCCTGAGCAAAGCGGGCATCGACGCCCGGGTCGAGGCGACCCGCGCCAATCTCGAGGACGTTTTCGTTGCCGCCACGTTGCCCACCGCGGCAGCGGAAGCAGCGCACGGCGCACGCAACACGGATTCCGGCCGGAGCGCGGCGTGAGCGCATTCCTTGCCGTATTTGCCCGCATTCGCGCGGTGGCCTTCAAGGAGTTCCTGCAGCTGAGGCGCGACCGGCTCACCGGCGGCATGATCGTCGGCATTCCGCTGATCCAGATCATGATCTTCGGCTACGGCATCAACTTGGACGTGCGCCACATCCGCGCCGGCGTCGTGGACAACGCGAGCACGTCCCTGTCCCGCGCGCTCGTGAGCCAGCTCGAGGCGAGCCAGGTGGTTCATTTCACCGAGCACGCCACGAATGTGCCGGAGCTGCGCCGCCTGATGAGCGCGGGGGAAATCTCAGCCGGCCTCATCATTCCCGCGGATTTCGAGCGCCGCCGCCTGGGGCATGACAGGCCCGATGGCGCAACTGCTCATCGATGGCAGCGAGCCGGGCGTCGAAGGCGCCTTGCGGGCGCTCGCCATGGCGCCGCTGCGCGTGCGCGCGGCCGACACGGCCCAACCCCAGCGGTCGCTGGAAGTGCTCACCGAGTACAACCCCGAGCGCCGCACGGCCGTGCAGATCGTGCCGGCGCTCATCGGCGTGATCCTGTTCATGACCATGGTGGTGTTTACCGCGATCGCCCTGGTGCGGGAGCGGGAGCGCGGCAACCTGGAGCTGCTGATCACCACGCCGGTGCAAGTCCGTGGAGCTGATGATTGGCAAGCTCGCGCCCTACGTCGTCGTCGGGCTCATCCAGACGACCATCGATGCTGGTGATGGGCGTGCTGCTGTTCGACGTGCCCATCAACGGCCAGGTCTGGCAGCTCTACGTGGGTGCCAGCCTGTTCATCGCCGCCACGCTCGCCCTAGGGCTGGTGATCTCGACCTTCGCGCAGACCCAGTTCCAGGCCATGCAGCTCGGGTTCTTCACCATGCTGCCGTCCATCCTGCTGTCGGGCTTCCTGTTCCCGTTCGACGGCATGCCGGAGCCGGCGCAGTGGATCGCCCAGGTGCTGCCGCTCACTCATTTCAACACCATCGTGCGCGGCGTCGTCCTGCGCGGGGCGCAGCTTGGGGACCTGGCGCCCGCGCTGCTCAAGCTGACCGCCTTCCTGGTGGCGGCGGTCACAATCGCAGCGACGCGGTTCCGGAAGCGCCTGGGTTGAGTTGCGCAGGGTAGGGGGCCGTCAGTAGAGTCGCACGGCCTTTTTCCGTACCAGAAACTCCACTTCGATGGCCAATACCCGCCTCCTGGGTCGTACACAAGTTCGGCGGCTCCAGCGTCGCCGACGCCGAGTGCTTCCGCCGGGTGGCGGACATCCTCGAGTCGCAGCCGCCGGGCCGCGCTGGCCGTGGTGCTGTCGGCCTGCAAGGGCGTCACCGATGCGCTGCTCGGCTGGTCGCGCTGGCCGAGCAGCAGGACGACGGCTAGCGCACGCGAGCTGCGCAGCGCTGCGCGCGCGGCACGCGGCCATTGCCGCAGACTTGCTGCGGCCCGAAGCCGCGCCAGCCTGTACCTGGCCGGGTTCGACCGCGACCGCACGACCTCGAAGGCATGCTGCAGACCGTGCGAGCTGACGCGCTCGGCCGCGCCAGAACGTGCGCGACCTGATCGCCGGCTACGGCGAGCTGTGGTCCACGCAGCTGTTCCACCGCTTCTTCGAAGCGCGGCGCAAGCGCCCAGGCGCCGGTGCAAGTGGATCGACGCGCGCACCGTGCGTGGTGGTGGAGTGGGGCCCGCTCGGGCCCGGCAGTGCAGTGGGACGAGTCGCACGCGAAGCTCGCCGACGCTGGTCGGCGCCGGACTTCCAGGGCACGCTGATCATCACCGGCTTCATCGCCGCGATCGCCGCGGCGTGCAGACCACGCTGGGCCGCAACGGCAGCGACTTCTCCGCCTCGATCTTCGGCGCGCTGCTCGATGCCAGCGAGATCCACATCTGGACCGACGTCGACGGCGTGCTGTCGGCCGATCCGCGCCGCGTGCCGGAGCCACAGGTCATCGACTCGCTGTCGTACAACGAGGCGATGGAGCTGGCGTACTTCGGCGCCAAGGTGATCCATCCGCAGACCATGGCGCCGGCCGTCGGCCGCGACATCCCGATCTGGATCCGCAACACCTTCGCGCCCGAGAAGCCCGGCACGCTGATCTGCGCGCAGCCCGAACTCCGAGCTGCCGGTCAAGGGCATCACCAGCATCGAGAACGTCGCGCTGGTCAACCTCGAGGGCGCCGGCATGATCGGCGTGCCGGGCACCGCGCATCGCCTGTTCGGCGCGCTGCGCGAGGAGGGCATCTCGGTCATCCTGATCTCGCAGGGCAGCTCGGAGCATTCGATCTGCTGCGCCATTCCGCAGGCGCAGGCCGAGCGCGCCGCGCGCGGTGGTGCGCGCGCGTTCGCGCGCGAGCTGAAGGAAGGGCAGATCCAGAGCGTCGACGTCGACCGCGGACCTGGCCATCCTCGCCGTGGTCGGCGACGGCATGGCCGGCACGCCGGGCGTGGCGGCCAAGGTGTTCAACGCGCTGGGCGCGGCCGGCGTCAACGTGCGCGCCATCGCGCAGGGCGCCTCGGAGCGCAACATCTCCGTGGTCGTCGACGGGCAAGCACGCCACGCGCGCGCTGCGCGCGGCGCACGCCGGCTTCTATCTGTCGCCGCACACGCTCTCGATCGGCGTCATCGGCCCGGGCACCGTGGGCCGCGTGCTGCTCGACCAGCTGGCCGTCGCAGCAGCGCGCGGCTGCGCGCGAGTTCAAGCTCGACCTGCGCGTGCGCGGCATCATGTCGTCGCAAGCGCATGCTGCTGTCGGACACGGGCATCGACCTCGCGAACTGGCGCGAGGCAGTTCGAGCGAGCGCGCGTGCCGGCCGACCTCGACGCGCTTCGTCGAGCACGTGCGCGTGGACTACCTGCCGCACACCGTGATCATCGACTGCACGGCCAGCGAGGCCGTGGCGCGGCGCTACGCGACTGGCTCGCGCGCGGCATCCACGTCGTCACGCCGAACAAGAAGGCCAACAGCGGCCGAGCTGAGCTACTACCGAGTCGCTGCGCGAGGCGCGCCGCATCGGCGGCGCGCACTACCTCTACGAGGCCACGGTGGGCGCGGGCCTGCCGGTGATGCAGACGCTGCGCGACCTGCGCGAGACCGGCGACGAGATCGACAGCATCGAGGGCATCTTCTCCGGCACGCTCGCCTATCTGTTCAACGTCTACGACGGCAACGACGCCGTTCTCCGCCATCGTGCGCGAGGCCAAGCAGCGCGGCTACACCGAGCCCGATCCGCGCGACGACCTCTCGGGCACGGACGTGGCGCGCAAGCTCATCATCCTCGGCCGCGAGATGGGCCTGCGAGCTGGAGCTGAAGGACGTGCAGGTCGAGAGCCTGGTGCCGGCCGGGCTCGGCAGGCGGCTCCATCGACGAATTCCTCGACGCGACTGCCGCAGTACGATGCGGCCATGCAGCGAGCGCTACGCATGCGGCGCGAGCGCGCGGCAAGGTGCTGCGCTACGTCGGGCCGCATCACGGCCGACGGCGAGGCGACGGTCGGGCTGGTGGAGCTCGATGCGCAAGCACGCGTTCGCCAACATCGCGCTCACCGACAACGTCGTGCGCTTCGCCACCGCGCGCTACTGCGACAACCCGCTGATCGTGCAGGGCCCGGGCGCCGGGCCCGAAGTCACGGCCGGCGGCGTGTTCGCCGACCTGCTGCGCCTGTCGGCCTACCTCGGGGCGCGCCTGTGAGCCGACGCGCTCGAGCGTGCCACCGCGTTCGCGCCGGCCTCGGTCGGCAACGTCGCCATCGGCTTCGACATCCTGGGCTTCTCGGTCGATGCGCTCGGCGACCGCGTCACGCGTGACGCGCACGGCGAAGCCGGGCGTCGCATCAGCGCCATCCGCGGCGTGGTCAGGACCTGCCGCTGGAGCCGGAGAAGAACACCGCCGGCCGCGCGCTGCTGGCGATGCAGCGAGGCGCTGAACCCGGACTTCGGCTTCGAGATGGAGATCGACAAGGGCATTCCGCTCGGCCTCGGGCCTGGGCGGCTCGGCGGCCTCGGCCGTGGCCGCGGTGGTGGCGGCCAATGCGCTGCTGCGCGAAGCCGCTGCACCAGCTCGAGCTGCTGAAGTTCGCGATGCAGGGCGAGGCGGTGGCCAGCGGCTCGCTGCACGTGGACAACATCTCGCCCGTCGCTGTTCGGCGGCCTGGTGCTGACCGTGGGCATCGATCATCCGCGCGTGAAGCAGATCCCGGTGCCCGACGGCATCCGCGCGGTGATCGTGCATCCGCACATGTTCCTGTCGACCAAGCAGGCGCGCGCCATCCTCAAGCGCACCGTCGACGCTGTCGGACTTCGTCTGGCAGACCGCCAATCTCGCCGGCTTCATCTCCGGCTGCTACACCAACGACCTGGACATGATCCGCGCGTCGTTCGAGGACGTGGTCATCGAGCCGCAGCGCCAGGCGCTGATCCCGGGCTTTCAGCGAGGTGCGCGCGGCGGCCATGGAGGCCGGCGCGCTGGGCTGCTCGATCTCCGGCGCGGGCCCGACGATGTTTGCCTGGGCCTGGAGCGCGACGCCGCGCGGTGCGCGAGGCCATGGCAGGCCGAGTTCGCGCAGCGCGGACATCGAGAGTCGACGACTGGATCGTCGCGGTGCAAGTCCGGCGGCGCGCGCATGCTGCGTCGAGCAGCCGAATGACGTTCACAGCACGCGCGGCCAGGCACCGCCAGGTCGACTTCAGCGCAGGCGCTGCGTCCAGGGCCTGGCGCCGGACGGCGGCCTGTACGTGCCCGGACGACTGGCCGCACCTGCGCTGCCGATGTCGCCGGTGCGAGCCGGCGCTCGCCGGACGACGCCTGGCCGGCGCTGGCGCGCGGTTCATCGCGCCCTTCGCGGCAGGCGATCGCGCTGGCGCCGCAGCTGCCGCGCGATCACGCGCAGAGGCCTTCAATTTCCCGGCGCCGCTCGTGCCGCTTGACGCCAGGTGCGCGCCTGCGCGTGCTCGAGCTGTTTCACGGCCCCACCGCGGCGTTCAAGGATTTCGGCGCGCGCTTCCTCGCGGCCTGCATGCGTGCAGGCGCGTGCGCCCGAGCGACCGCGCCGCTGCAGCATCCTGGTGGCGACCTCGGGCGACACCGGCGGCGCGGTGGCGGCGGCCTTCCACGCCGGCCGGGCATCGAGGTCGTCGGTGCTGTTTCCGAAGGGCCTGGTGTCGCCGACGCAGGAGCACCAGCTCACCTGCTGGGGCGACAATGTGCACTCGCTCTCGCCGTGCGCGGCACCTTCGACGACTGCCAGCGCATGGTGAAGGAAGCGTTCGCTCGATGCCGCAGCTGCGCGCCGCATGCGAGCTGTCGTCCGCCAACAGCATCAATCTCGGCCGCCTGCTGCCGCAGGCGGTGTACTACGCGGCCAGCGAGCCTCGCGATCTGGCGCGCAGCACGGCGAGCGCGCGTCGTTCATCATTCCGAGCGGCAACCTCGGCAACGTCGGTGGCCTGCGTCTGGGCGCGCAAGGTCGGGCCTGCCGATCGGCGACATCGTGCTGGCGCACAACGCCAACCGCACCGTGCCGGACTATCTCGACAACGGGCGAATGGCAGCCGCGCGCCGAGCATCGCCACGCTGGCCTCGGCCATGGACGTGGGCAACCCCAGCAACATGGAGCGCCTGCGCGCGCTGTTTCCGGACATCGCAGCGAACTGCGCAGGGCGGCCACGCGCCGTACACCGTGGACGACGCCGCGATCCGCGCGCGCATCCGCGCCGACTACGATCGCTACGGCCAGGTCTGGTGCCCGCACACGGCCACCGCGGCCGAGGTCTACGAGCGGCTGCCGGCGCGAGCGCGCGCGAAGGGCCGCTGGGTGCTGGTGTCGACGGCGCATCCGGCGAAGTTCCGCGAGATCGTCGAGCCGCTGATCGGTCGCGAGATCCCGGTGCCTGAAACGCTGGCGCGGCTGTTCGCGCGGCCCACCGCAGTGCACCGAGATCGACGCCGACCTGGCGTCGCTGCGCGCGCGCTGCTCTGGAAGATAGAAAAGGAGACCTGTGGAGCTACTCGAGGAATCTGCCGCCGACAGCCTGGGGGCTGGTCGCGGCTGCCGTGGTGGTCGGCTGGGCGCTGTCGTGGCTGTGGCGCTGGTATCGCCGCGTCGCGCGCACAAGGCGCTCGTCACGCCGTGATCGCCGCGGGCTCCGACATCTCGTCGACGTGCTGGTGCCCGACGGCATGGGCGGCAACTATCACGTGGACTTCCTGCTGCTGACTTCGCGCGGCATTCTGGTGATCGACCTGCGCGACGTGCGCGGCAACATCTTCGGCGGCGACCAGATGACGGAGTGGACGGTGATGAACGGCGCCCACCGCACCACCTTCACCAACCCGCAGAGCGCCCTGTACGACCGCATCGCCGCGGTGAAGGCGCTGGCGGGGGACGTGCCGGTGGAAGGCCGCATCGTGTTCACCCGCCGCGGCAAGTTCCCCAAGGGACTGCCGAAGTGGACGCTGATGCTCGATTCGCTGCGCTCTGAATTCCCGCCCGTGGAGCGCATGATTTCGAGCACGGTCGAGCGCTTCGACGAATCGTGGCAACAGCTCAAGGGCGCTGTCGCGCCCAGCGGGATGAATCAGCAGCGCCTGTTCTAGTGCCTTTAGGCACCGGCGGCCGCTCTCCTCGACCGTTTGGAAGAGGGGGCATCGCCGACACGCTGCGGTGGGTTGGGGCGCGATCCGCATAGTCGGGCTGCGGAAGACGGTTGGTCGCGGTTTGAGCTGAACGTGTGCGGGAGAACGACGGTGGCCGTCCAAAGCTGGCGACGCTCGCATCCCAAGCTTTCCGTCGCGCACAAGACATACTTTTTTTGCCGTGAGCGGTCGGTAGCGCGGCAAATGGGTCAAGAACGCAGTTTTGCGTCAGTCGGCTGCCGAAAGGGTCTCTCCGGCGCGAAATACGCAGGGGAAGCGATCTTCCCCCTCCTGTTTTCGCTTGAATTGACGTTGCGCGCGAAAAATTGTGAGTACGGCAGGAATATGGCAGGGGAATATCGCGATTCCCCAGCCTTTATTTCTCCCGCAGAGACCCTTTTCCGACCCGAATCCTCCCTCCCGGCCGACTCCGAAGAGATTGTCGGCTCGGGCCCACCTACGAAGCATCGCGCTTCAAGCAGGCACACCGTCTCGGCCTCGGCTCCCTCGAAGAGAGCCTTGGCGGGCACGTGGCCGCGCAGGACAACGCGGCCACGAGGCCCCGCAGGATGCGGTCTTGCGGCCGGTGCCCGCCAAGGCTCTCTTCGAGGGAGTCGAGGCTTGCGATAGCAGCTCTCTGTGCAGAGGCGATAGTCCGCCCGCTGCACTACCGCAACAGGCGGCGCTACCGCGCGCGTTTCGCGTGGTCTGCCAGCACCAGCGCAACGCATCCCGTGAGCTTCTGCGCGTAGTCGATGTGCAGAAATTCGTTCGGGCCGTGGGCGTTCGATTGGGGACCGAGCACGCCGGTGACGAAGAACTGCGTGGTGGGGAACTGCTCGCCCAGCATGCCCATGAACGGAATCGTGCCGCCGCTGCCCACGCTCACCGCGTCTTTGCCGAACACGTGCCGCGAGGCGGCCGAGATCGATTCTTCGAGCCAGAGCGCGAAGGGCGGGGCGTTCCAGCCATTCGCGCCTCCGCTGCTCTTGAATGCCACCTGCGCGCCATAGGGCGGGTCTCGCTCAAGTGCGGCCTTCACTGCGGCTGAAGCACGCGAGGAGTCTGTCGTTGGCGGCAGGCGCAGCGACAGTTTCAGCGTGATCTGCGGCAACAGCACATTGCCCGCGTTCTGCAACGGGGGCAGTCCATCTGCGCCGGTCACCGCCAGCGTCGCGCGCCACGTGGAGTTGATGAGCAGCTCCACTGGGTCGTTCGACAACGGCTGTACGCCTTTGGCGAAGGGAATCTTGCGCGCAACGGCGTCACCCAGCACTTTGGCCGCCGCGGCGATCTGCGTGCGCCGGTCTGGCGGAACGCTCACTTGCAGCTCGTCGATGAGCAGATCGCCGGTGATGGGGCTCTCCAGCCGCGCCAGAATCTGCTGCGCGACGCGGAACGGCGTGGCCGCAATGCCGGTGCCCATGCCGGAATGCACGCCTTCGTTGAGCATGCGGATATGCAGGTCGCCTGTGACATTTCCGCGCAGGGAGGTCGTGCACCAGACCTGCTCGTAGTTGCCGGCTTCCGCGTCGAGACAGATGACGAGCGATGGCTCGCCAATCGTTTGGCCGAGAGCGCGAAGATGCGCGGGAAGATGAATGCTGCCGCTTTCCTCCGACGCCTCGATGAGGATCACGCAACGTGGCAGCGGAACCTTCTGCTCCTTCAGCGCGACGATCGCCGCGAGCGAGCTGAAGGCCGCGTAGCCGTCATCCGCGCCGCCACGGCCGTAGAGCTTGCCGTCGCGAATGACCGGGTCCCAGGGCCCCAGGCCCGGCAGCCAGCCGGTGAACTCGGGTTGCTTGTCGAGATGGCCGTAAAGCAGGACGCAGTCGGCAACCTCGCCGGGAACGTCGACGAGCACGATGGGCGTGAGGCCCGGCAGGCGCCGCACCTCGACTTTCAGGCCTTCGATGGGCTGCTTGCGGCACCAGTCCGCAATGAGGTTTGCGGCGGCGTCCATGTAGCCGTGGCGCTCCCAGTCCGGGTCGAACATCGGCGACTTGTTCGGGATGCGCACGTACGCCGTGAGCCGCTCGATGATGGAGCCCTGCCATTGTTTCTCGACCGAAGCGAGCGCGCGGGCGATGTCCATGGGTGATCCTCTTGTCACGTGAAAACAGTAACTTGTGGCAGATACTTGATGTTCTACGATGGCAAGGCGAAGAGCCGCCGGGCGGCTGCCGTGCTGGAGCTTGCGAACCGCTCGAGGGTCTCATTGCGCGCTCGCGCGACAGTCGCGGCGATGTGCGGAAGATACGCCGGCTCGTTCCGTCGCGAGGCGGGCTTGGGCCGCAGGTCGCGCGGCAGGAGATAGGGGCCGTCGGTCTCGATCATCAGTTTTCCGGCGGGAATCTCTCGCATCAGCGGCAGCAGATGGTGGCCGCGGCGCTCGTCGCAGATCCAGCCCGTGATGCCGATCGCGAGCCCCATCTTCAGATAATCCTCCAGCTCGTTGGCGGGCCCGGTGAAGCAGTGCGCGACGCCGCCGGCCGCGAGCGACGCGGAGTGCTCTCGCAGAATCGCGACGAAGTCCGCGTGCGCGTCGCGTTGATGCAGAAACACCGGCTTGCCGACGCGCGCGGCAATCTCGAGCTGGCGCGCAAATGCCGCGCGTTGAGCATCTCTTGGCGAGAGGTCGCGAAAGTAGTCGAGGCCACACTCGCCAACCGCCACCACTTCCGGTGCGCGCGCGAGTGCTTCCAGCTCTTGCGCAAGCTCACTCGTGAGCTCGGTTGCGTGGTGAGGGTGAACACCGGCCGTCGCGAAAAGGCGGCCCGGATGCTCCCGGGCCAGTGCCGCGGCTTTGCGGGAGCCCTCGCCACTTGCGCCGGTGACGATCATCTGGACAACGCCGGCGGCGGCCGCGCGGGCCATGACGGCATCGCGGTCGTTGTCATAACTATCGTGGGTGAGGTTTATTCCTATGTCGATCAGCGCCGGTGAGACCGCCGTCGCGCCGGGTGAAAAAATGGCTGTGTTAGCGTGCGTCATGTCGGGGGCGCATTCTACGGAACCGGAAGGTCGCTTCATGCATCGCTTCGCTAACGCAGCGCTCGCGCGGGTCCGCCCGCTCGCTCTTGCACTTGCCCTTGCCCTTGCCCTTGCTCTGGCTCTTGCCCTGAACTGCGCGCGGGCAGGCCTTGCGAGCCAGGCCGCATCCGCCGCGGACGGCGAATGGCTGGACGTCGAAGGGCGCATTCAATACGGCTTCTACACGGAAGACGCGCGCACCCTGTCCGATGTGGTCGCACAGTTGTCGGGCCCCGAGGGCGGCGACGACCCGTTGCGCCACTATTACATTGGCCTTGCGAACTATCGGCTCTCGGCGGTGCTGGCGGCGAAAGACAGGAATCGCGCGCGCGATGCGGCCGCCCGGTGCGTCAGCCGTCTGGATGAGGCGGTGCGTGGCAAATCCAACTTCGCCGGGGGCCTCGCTTTGCAGTCCGCGTGCCTTCGTGAGCTTACCAACCTCACGCTGTGGAAGCCGCTTGCCGCATCGAAGAGTGCCGGGCAGATGGAGCGCGCCGTAAAGCTCGCCCCCAAGGACCCGCGGGTGCTGCTGCTGCAGGCTCTGGAGCACGGCGACGGCGGCAAGATCGACAGCACCGCGCTCGCACGGCTCACGAAGGCTGCTGAGGCATTCGAAGCTGAACGCCAGGGCGTGGAGCGCACGCCGGGCTGGGGCGCGGCGGAGACCTATGCCTACCTCGGGCGTGGCTATCTCGACCAGGGCAACCTGTTGGCGGCCCGGGATGCGCTCGAGCGCGCATTGCTGATCGCGCCGGACTTCGCGCTTGCCCGCCGGCTGCTGACGAAGATCACGTCCGGCTGAGCGCGCGGCACAGCGCCGTAACGTCTTCCTCCGGCTGATCCCACGACACCACGAAGCGCGCTTCGCCCGACTTCTCGCTGCCCCAGTCGTAGAACTCGAAGCCCGCATCGCGCAGGCGTTTCTTGCCCTCGCTCCCGAGCTTCAGGAACAACTCATTCGCTTCGACGGGATAGAGCAGGGCATCGTCGGCGGCGGTGCCGATCTTGCGTGCGAACGCATTGGCGCGCGCGGCGTTGCGACGCCAGACGTCGTTTTCGACATACGCCAGCAATTGCGCGGACACGAAGCGCGATTTCGAGATGAGATGGCCGGCGCGTTTGCGGCGCAACTCGAAGTCGCGCACCAGTTCGCGATTGAAGAACACCACCGCCTCGGCGGCGAGCGCGCCGTTCTTGGTGGCGCCGAACGACAGCACATCCACTCCCACGCGCCACGTGACATCCGCCGGCGTGCAGCCGAGAAACTCCACCGCATTGGCGAAACGCGCGCCGTCCATGTGCACCTTGAGGTTGCGACGGTGCGCCAGCTCCGTGACCGCGGCGATCTGCTCCGGCCGGTAAGACGTGCCGACTTCCGTAGCCTGCGTGAGGGAAATAGCGGCCGGCTGCACCGAGTGCACGGAGACGGGGCGGGCGTCGAGCGCCGCGCCAAGGGTCTCCGGCGTGAGCTTGCCGTTCCGCCCTCCAACGATCACGAGCCGCGCGCCGTTCGAGAAAAACTCAGGCGCTCCGCACTCGTCGTTGACGATGTGCGATTCCTCGTGCGCGTAGATCGCGCCGTACGGAGGCGACAGGGTGGCGAGGCTCAGCGAGTTGGCGGCCGTGCCGGTGGCAACCGCGAAGGCCTTGACCTCCGTGCCGAAGTAGCTGCCGAGCGCCTGATCGAGACGCTGGGTCCATTCATCGTCGCCGTAGGCTTTCACACGGCCGTTGTTCACGCTGGTGATCGCCGCCAGCACTTCGGGGCACGCGGTCGCTGTGTTGTCGCTATAGAAACGCACTCATCGCTCCATGCTCCGCTGAACGGGCGCCGTTACTCCACTCGCCAGCGGAACGACCAGGCACCGAACGCCAGGAATGCCACCGCCGTGACGGCGAGGTAAATGAGGTCTGTGCTGATGGCGGCAATGCCCGCGCCGTCGAGCATGATGGCGCGGGCCGCATCCAGCAGGTGCGTCAGTGGGAAGACCTTCGCGACCCACTGCACCCATTGAGGCGAGCCTTCCAGCGAGAACCACACGCCGGACAACAGCATCATGGGCCACGTCAGCAGATTCAGCAGGCCGCCCACCAGCTCCTCACTCGAGAAACGCGCGGCGATGGTGAGCCCCAGCGCGATCATCGAAAGGCACCCGAGCAGCATGAGGCCGAGCAGCAACAGCATGCTGCCGGCCGAATGAAAATGAATGAGCGACGCGATGCCCGTGTAAAGGATGGACGTGACCACGACGGTCAGCACGAGGCGCGAGAACACCTGCGCGGTGAGGAACTCGAACGCCGTGAGCGGTGTGGCGTGCAGGCGCTTGAGGAAGCCGTTCTTGCGATATCGAAGCACCACGTAGCCCACGCCGAACAGGCAGCTGAACATGAGGTTCATGCCGAGAATGCCGGGAAACAGCCAGTCCACGTAGCGCACGGCGTCGCCCGACACCGGCTGGCGATGCGCTGCTGCATCTGTCTGCAGCAGCAGTTTCTCGACGATGTAACCCTTCGGTGAGCTCGGGTTCACCCAGTAGCGCACGGGCTGCTTCACGTCGACGAGCAGGTCGAGCGAGTGGCGCGACACCTTGCGCACGGCGTCCGCCTCGTCCGCGAGCGCCACGAAATCCACGAAGCGCTCGTGCAGGAAGGGATGCGCCTTCATATCGAGCGTCTGCGTGAGCACGCCTACCTTGAACAGCGGGCGCTCCTTGCCGCCGAACACGAAGCTCATGCCGACGATGAGCGCCACGGGCAGCAGGATGGTGAAGATCAGCGTGCTGCGGTCCCGCACGAACTCGAGGTTGCGCGCGTGCCAGACGGACAACATCCGCTGCATCATGCGCGCAGCTCCTTGCCGGTGAGCTCCAGGAACAGGTCTTCGAGATTGGGCGGGCGGATGCGCAGGTCTTTGAGCGGAACGTGCGCATCCATCAGCGTGCGCAGCGTGCCGTCGAGGTCGTTCGTGGTGATCTCGACGCGGTCGCTCGCGTCGATCACTTTCAGCGGCAGTGAGCGGGCACCTTCGGGAAATTCCTGACGCGGCAGCTCCAGCAGCACTTCATCGAAATGCTCGTGCAGCAGGTTGCGCGGCGTGCCCTGGGCGATGACGCGGCCGCGATCCATGATGGCGATTTCGTCACACAGCAGCTCCGCTTCCTCCATGTAGTGCGTGGTGAGGATGATGGTCTTCTTGCGTGCCTTGATGGACTGCACCAGCTCCCAGAAATTGCGGCGCGCCTGCGGGTCGAGGCCGGTGGTGGGCTCGTCCAGGAAGAGCAGCGTTGGGTCGTTGACCAGCGCGATGGCCAGCAACAGGCGCTGCTGCTGCCCGCCGGAGAGCTTGCGCGTGTCGCGCTTCTCCAGTTTCTCGAGCGCGCAGAGCTTGATGACCTCATCCACGTCGAGGCCGCGCGAGTACAGCCCGCGGAACATGGTGATGCTCTGTCGCACCGTGAGGAAGTCCTGCAGCGCCGTTTTCTGGAACAGGATGCCGGCTTCCTCCTTGAAGCGCCGGCCGATCGGCTCGCCGCGAAAGAACACTTCGCCCGAGGTGGCCCCGAGTATGCCTTCCATGATCTCGATGGTGGTGGTCTTGCCGGCGCCGTTGGGGCCGAGGAGGCCGAAGCAGATGCCTTCGCGCACGGCGAGCGACAGGCCGTCCACCGCCGTGACGGCTGCGACCCCAGGGTATTTCTTGACGAGATTGCGAGCTTCGAGAAGCGGTGGGGTCACGTGCGGCCGTCTGGGTAGCGTATCTGCGAGGTCCCGGCCGGCCGTATCTACAGGGTCCCGGCCGGCATGTCTACCGCGCTCCGGTAGCGCGTTGACAGGCCCCCAGCGTACCCGACGTCACTGCTATCATCCGCAGCCCGTGAGCTACCCGCACCTGTTCGCGCCACTCGATCTCGGTTTCCTCACGTTGCGCAATCGAATCGTCATGGGTTCGATGCACACGGGCCTGGAAGACCGCGCGCGGGATTATCCGAAACTGGCCGCGTATTTCGCGGAGCGCGCGCGTGGGGGCGTCGGGCTCATCGTCACGGGCGGCATCTCGCCCAACCGGGCGGGCTGGACCGCCCCGTTCGCTGGCAAGCTGAGCACCAACCGTGAAGTGGCGCGCCACCGGCTGGTAACAGACGCCATACACGCCGAAGGCGCGCACGTCTGCATGCAGATTCTGCATGCGGGGCGCTACGGCTATCACCCGTTCATCGTGGCCCCGTCGCGCATCAAGGCGCCCATCAATCGCTTTACGCCCTCGGAGCTCAGTGCTCGCGCCATCGAAGGGCAGATCGAAGATTTTGCCCACACCGCCACGCTTGCGCGCACGGCAGGCTATGACGGCGTGGAGATCATGGGCTCGGAAGGCTACCTGCTGAACCAGTTCATCTCGCCGCGAACCAACCGTCGCACGGATGAGTGGGGCGGCTCGCTGGAGAACCGCTGCCGTTTCCCGCTGGAGATCGTCCGGCGCGTGCGCGCCGCGGCGGGTGCGCACTTCATCATCGTCTTTCGCCTGTCGGGGCTCGATCTCGTCGCCGACGGTAACACGTTCGACGAGGCCCTCTGGTTGCTGGGCGAGCTCGAGCGCGCGGGCGTCACGCTCATCAACACGGGCATCGGCTGGCATGAGGCTCGCGTTCCCACCATCGCCGGCATGGTGCCGCGAGCGGCCTTCTCATGGGTGACGGCGCGCCTCAAGGCCGCCACGCGGCTGCCGGTCATCGCCACGAATCGCATCAACGACGCGGCCGTGGCCGAGAAACTGCTGAGCGAGGGCTCCGCCGACCTCGTTTCGATGGCCCGACCGCTGCTCGCAGATCCGGAGCTTCCGAACAAGGCCGCGAGCGGGCTCGAGGCGCAGATCAACACGTGCATCGCCTGCAACCAGGCCTGCCTCGATCGCATCTTCGCCGGCAAGAACGCCACCTGCCTCGTGAACCCGCGCGCCGCGCGCGAGACGCAGCTCGTGCTGGCACCGGTGTCGAAGGCGCGTCGCGTGTGCGTGATCGGCGCCGGCCCTGCGGGCCTTGCCTGCGCGGTAGCGGCGGCGGAGCGCGGGCACGACGTCACGCTGTTCGAACAGGAGAGCGAGATAGGCGGCCAGTTCCGCTACGCGCGCGAAGTGCCGGGCAAGGAAGAGTTCCATGAAACGCTTCGCTATTTCACGGTGCAACTCGCGAAGCACGGCGTGAAGGTTCGCCTCGGCACGCGTGCGTCGGCGGAAGATATTGTTTCCGGCGCATTCGACGAAGTCGTCATTGCCGCCGGCGTGCGCCCGCGCGTGCCGCCCATTCCCGGTATCGAGCACGAGAAAGTCATCACATACCCCGACCTGCTGAGCGGACGTCGCCAGGCAGGCCGTCGCGTGGCCATCGTCGGCGCTGGCGGCATAGGCTTCGATGTTGCCACGTACCTTACGGCACACCGCGCGCCGGATCTCGCCACCGCCACTCGCGAGTATTGCGAGGGGTGGGGCATCGACATGGATTTACGCGCGCCCGGTGGCTTGCTGCCCAAGGCAGCGGCGCAATCGTCGCCGCGAACGGTCTACCTGCTGCAGCGAAAAAACTCGCGGCCGGGTGCGACCTTGGGAAAAACCACTGGCTGGGTCCACCGGACGGCGCTGCAGGCGCGCGGCGTCGACATGCGCAGCGGCATCGCCTATCACCGCATCGACGATCAGGGATTGCATATCGGCGGCCCGGCCGGCAACGAAGTGCTCCATGTGGATTCGGTGGTCATCTGCGCCGGGCAGGAGTCGTGCACCGAGCTGTTGACGGGCTTGCCTTCCAACGTTCGCGTGCGCGTAATTGGCGGCGCGCTGCTGGCAGCGGAGATCGACGCGGAGCGCGCCATTTGCGAAGGAACGGAGCTGGCGGCAACGCTGTGATATGGATTTCCCGTCGAACACACCCATTTCAGCGCTGGTGCTGAAATCAAATTGATGGATCATTCGCCGCAGATGTTTGACGAACAGGTCGCACAGCTACCGCTCTGGTCCGACACGGAGGCGACGGACGGTTGGGCTTTCCGCGAAAGCCGCCGCGCGCGCCGCCTCACCGTGCGCGTGTTCCACAGCGGCCGCGTTGAAGTGGTCGTGCCCTCGCGCACGTCGCGCACCGCCGTGGAGCGCTTTCTTGAACGCCACCGGCCGTGGATCGACAAGAAGCGCGCCGAGGCGAAAAAAAACGCCGCACCGCCGGAAGCCTTCCCCCCTGCGGCCGTCGAGTTGATTGGCATAGGCGAGGCGTGGCGCCTGCACGTGGCCGGCGGCTCAGGTCGCCTGCGGCTGAGGGTTGCGGCCCCCGGGCTGCTCAGCCTCACGGGCAGCACCGCAGACACTCGCGCCGTACAGAACGTGCTGCGTCGCTGGCTCACCATGCGTGCCGCTGAAGCGCTGGCACCCATGCTGGAGGAATGCGCCCGCGAGATGGGCCTGCCTTACCGGCGCATCGCCGTGCGCCGCCAGCGCACCCGCTGGGGCAGCTGCTCCTCCCGCGGCACCATCAGCCTCAACTGCTGCCTGCTGTTCCAGCGCACGGAAGTGGTTCGCTACCTGCTCGTCCACGAGCTGGCGCACGTTCGCCACATGAACCACTCTGCCCGGTTCTGGGAACTGGTCGCCCGCTACTGCCCGGACTGCCGGCCGCTCGATCGTGAATTACTGGATGGCTGGCGGCGTGTGCCATCCTGGGTGTTCCGGGACGCGCGAGACTTCCAATGACCACCCGCCAGTACGACAAGACCGAGCGCGTCGACCTTTCCGACGAGAACATCCACTGGGATCTGGGCTCGTCGCAGTCCTACGGCGAATACCTGCAGCTCGACAAGCTGCTCGGCGCGCAGAAGCCGCTCACTTTCGAGCACGACGAGATGATGTTCATCATCGTGCACCAGGTGTCGGAGCTGTGGATGCGCCTGTTCCTGCACGAGCTGGCCGGCGTGGTCGAGTGCGTGAAGCAGGACAACCTCGATCCGTCGTTCAAGATGCTGGCGCGCATCTCGCGCGTGCAGACGCAGCTCATCGCCACGTGGGACGTGCTGTCGACGATGACGCCGTTCGAGTACTCCGCGTTCCGCAATGCGCTCGGCCGTTCCTCGGGCTTCCAGTCGTTCCAGTACCGCATGCTGGAGTTCACGCTCGGCAACAAGAACCCGGCCATGATCGGTGTGCACAAGCGCGACCCGCAGGCCTACGAGCAGCTGCAGCGCGCGCTGGAAGCGCCCGTCCTCTACGACGAAGTGCTGCGCCTGCTGAGCCGCCGCGGCTACGGCATGCCGGAGTCGCACCTGTCGCGCGATTTCACCGAGCCCTATGTGGCCAGCAAGCAGGTGACGGGCGCCTGGCTCGGCGTCTATCACAACGCCGAGAAGGACTGGGATCTGTACGAGCTGGCCGAGCGGCTGGTCGATCTCGACCACAAGTTCCAGCTCTGGCGCTTCCATCACCTGAAGACGGTGGAGCGCATCATCGGCTACAAGCCGGGCACCGGCGGCACGGGCGGCGTGTCCTACCTGGCCAAGGCGCTGGAGCTCAGGTTCTTTCCGGAGCTGTGGCAGGTGCGGACTTCGATGTAGCCGCCGCCGGCTGGCGCTTGCGCCGCGAGCGCACCGCCCGGTAACCCAGCAGCAGCGCGAGCATCGCCGCGTAGATGCAGCGGCTCGCGCAGTCCTTCTTCACCTGCCAGCAGTAGTGCCACACGCCCAGCATGGCGATCACGTAGACCAGGCGGTGCAGCTTCTGCCAGCGGCGCCCGAGCCGGCGCATCATCCTGTTGGTCGAGGTGACCGCCAGCGGAACCAGCAGCAGCAGCGCGGTGAAGCCGACCGTGATGTAGGGCCGCTTCACGATGTCCTTCGTGACGCCGACGAAGTCGAGCTCCTGGTCGAGGCCCAGATAGACCAGGAAGTGCAGCAGCGCGTAGATGAAGGCGAACAGGCCCAGCATGCGCCGCAGGCGCAGGATGTGCGTCCAGCCCGTGAGCTGGCGCAACGGCGTCACCACAGCGTGAGCAGCAGGAAATTCAGCGCCGTCTTGCCGATGGTGTGCAGCGTGCAGCTTGACGGGGTCGGCGCCCGAGGCTCTGGCCGAGCACACCGAAGCCCGCCCATCAGCAGCCACACGACAGCGGCCGCAGGCAGGCGACGAACACCAGCGGCTTGTAGACGAAGCGGTAACGCTGTTCGACGTTCAACGGTGGCTTTCAGTAGCGCTTGCCGGCGGCGGCTCGCAATTGGCCCGTCAGAAGTAGCGCCGCAGGTCCATGCCCTGGTAGAGGCTCGCGACCTGGTCGGCATAGCCGTTGAAGGGCAGCGTCTCCTGGCGCTTCGCGAGGAAGCCCGCGCCGATGCGCCGCTCCGTGGCCTGGCTCCAGCGCGGGTGATCCACGGCGGGTTCACGTTGGCGTAGAAGCCATACTCGTTGGGCGTGGCGACCTTCCACGCAGTGCGTGGCTGCTTCTCGGTGAAGCGGATCTTCACGATGGACTTGACGCTCTTGAAGCCGTATTTCCACGGCACGATGAGCCGCAGCGGCGCGCCGTTCTGGTTCGGCAGCGTCTGGCCGTACACGCCCGCCACCATGAGCGTGAGCGGATGCATGGCTTCGTCCATGCGCAGCCCTTCGACATAGGGCCACTCGAGCACGGGATAGCGCTGGCCGGGCATCTGCTTCGGGTCCATGAGCGTCGTGAACTCGACGTATTTCGCCTTCGACGTGGGCTTGAAGCGCTTGAGGAGGTCACCGAGCGGAAAGCCCACCCACGGCATCACCATCGACCAGGCCTCCACGCAGCGGAAGCGGTAGATGCGCTCTTCCAGCGCGTGCGGCTTCAGGATGTCTTCGAGCGTGAAGTTGCCCGTGACCTCGGCTTCGCCCGTCACCGCCACGCTCCAGGGGCGCGGCTGGAGCGTTGCGGCATTCGTCTTCGGGTCGGACTTGTCGGTGCCGAACTCGTAGAAGTTGTTGTAGCTGGTGATGTCCTCGTAGGTGTTGGGGGCTCTTTCGTGGAGTACTTCGTGTTGCGCGAATAGTTGAGGGCCCCCGCGGCCGGCTGAGGCGCGGCCGCGTCCGCAGTGCCAGCCCGACGGCACCCGTGGCCAGCGCGGCAGCCAGCACCTCGCGGCGATTGAAGAACGCGTCCGGCGGCGTGATTTCGGAAGGAATGATTCGGGTCGAGGGGGCTTTGCTCATGTGACCTCCGCCGCGCAGACGGTAAATAGACCTTGGGCTGCGCGACTAGATTACCTTGCCTGCATGCCCCGGGCCTGTCAGCAGCTCGAAATGGCGGGCTATCGCCAGCTTTCGCAGGCGACACCCACTCCGACCGCGCGCTGGCGCGCACGTTCGTTGCCATTGACCAGCACGCCGCTGTCGGCCAGCCGCAGATGGGCGAGGTCGCTGTCGGCGTTGCCGTAGGCGACGCTCGAAGGCCCCCGTGGCGGCTCGCAGCTCGCCGAACCGGCGCACCTTCTCCTGGCCGCGGCAGTTCTCGGTGGTGAGGCGGCCGTCGAGACGGTCGCCATGCCAGCGCACGCCGGTGCAGATGGCTTCCGTGAAGCCGAGGTGGCGGGCGATCGCGGGCACGTAGAGGTCGGGGCTGGCGGTCATCAGCACCAGCACGTCGCCGTTGCGTTTGTGCTCGGCGATCTGGTCCATGGCTTGGCGGAACACGCCGTTCTCGAGCAGGCGGGGCACGAAGCGGGCCGTCCACTGGTCGAGGTCGTGGCGCGAGCTGCCGCCGAGCGTCCAGTGCATCACCGCGCCTTTCAGGGCGCCGCGGTCAGAACGGCCGAGTGCATAGAGCAGCACCGCCGGAAGCGCCAGCAGAAAGCCGAAGAGCCGCCAGGGGCGGCGCTGCAGATAGCCGAGCACGTACGGGATGAGCGTGTCGTGCCGGGTGATCGTGCCGTCGAGATCGAAGACCGCCAGGAGGCTCGGCCGCAGTAGATCGCTATTGCTCGG
Organism: uncultured Gammaproteobacteria bacterium; assembly: GCA_963837755.1. GTDB lineage: Bacteria > Pseudomonadota > Gammaproteobacteria > Steroidobacterales > Steroidobacteraceae > JADGHX01. The sequence continues at coordinate 331,936 of CAWIOP010000002.1, forward strand.
ACAGGCTCCTGACTGCATCAGGCGGCGCGCGCCGAACCCGCCAGCTGCCGCAGCACGTACTGCAGGATGCCGCCGTGGCGGTAGTAGTCGCGCTCCTTCGGCGTGTCGATGCGCACGCGCGCCTCGAAGTTGGTGGCCTTGCCGTCCGGCGGCGTCGCCGTGACCGTGCACGTTCTTCGCATCGCCGGTGGTGAGCCCGCTGATGTCGAAGACTTCGCGCCCGGTGAGGCCGAGCGACTGCGCGTTCTGCCCCGGCAGGAACTGCAGCGGCAGCACGCCCATGCCGATCAGGTTGGAGCGATGGATGCGCTCGAAGCTCTCGGCGATGACGGCCTTCACGCCGAGCAGCATCGTGCCCTTGGCCGCCCAGTCGCGCGAGGAGCCGGTGCCGTATTCCTTGCCCGCGAGGATGACCAGCGGCGTGCCTTCCTGCTTGTAGCGCATGGCGGCGTCGTAGATGGACATCTGCTCGCCGCTCGGCAGGTGCATCGTGACGCCGCCTTCGGTGCCCGGCACCAGCAGGTTGCGCAGGCGGATGTTGGCGAAGGTGCCGCGCATCATCACTTCGTGATTGCCGCGGCGCGCGCCGTACTGGTTGAAGTCCACCGGCTGCACGCCCTGCTCAACGAGATACTTCGCCGCCGGGCTGGTCTTGGCGATGTTGCCGGCGGGCGAGATGTGGTCGGTGGTGACCGAATCGCCGAGCAGCGCGAGCACGCGCGCGCCGCTGATGTCGCTCAGTGCGCCGGGCGTCATCGTCATGCCGTCGAAGTAGGGCGGGTTCTTCACGTAGGTGGACTTCGCGTCCCAGGCGTAGATCTTGCCGGCCGGCACCTTGATGGCCTGCCAGTTCTCGTCGCCGTCGAACACGCTGGCGTAGCTCTGGCGGAACATCGCCGAGTTGATCGAACGCGCAACGCTTCCTGCACTTCGCGGTCGCTCGGCCAGATGTCCGCGAGGAACACGGGCTTGCCGTTCTTGCCGGTGCCGAGCGGCTCGCGTGGTGAGGTCGACGTCGAGCGAGCCGGCGAGCGCGTAGGCGACCACCAGCGGCGGCGAGGCGAGGAAGTTCATGCTCACTTCCGGATGCACGCGGCCTTCGAAGTTGCGGTTGCCCGAGAGCACCGCGCAGGCGATGAGATCGCCGGCCTTCACGCCAGCGGAGATCTCCGGCTTCAGCGGGCCGGAGTTGCCGATGCAGGTGGTGCAGCCGTAGCCGACGAGGTTGAAGCCGACGGCCGCGAGGTCGTCGAGCAGTCCGGCCTTCGTGAAGTAGTCCGTGACCACGCGCGAGCCGGGCGCGAGGCTGGTCTTGACCCAGGGCTTGGCCTTGAGACCGCGCTCGCGCGCGTTGCGCGCCAGCAGGCCGGCAGCCATCATCACGAAGGGTTGGAGGTGTTGGTGCAGCTCGTGATCGCGGCGATGAGCACCGCGCCGTCCTTGAGCTCGAACGTCTGGCCATCCAGCGTCACCTGCGCGCGTGCCGCGTGGCGGCCGGGTTCTTCGTGGCGCGCTCGGTCGGCCGTCTTCGCTGGCGTTCGCTTCGTAAACCGCTCTTGGCGCGCTGTCAGCGGCACGCGATCCTGCGGACGGCTCGGGCCGGCGAGGCTCGGCTCCACCGTGCCGAGGTCGAGCTCGAGCACGTCGGTGTAGCTGCGCGGCCGGCGCACCCTGCGTTGCGCCACATGCCCTGCGCCTTGGCGTAGGCCTCGACGAGCTCGATCTGCTCGCGCGGCCGGCCCGACAGCTCCAGGTAGCGAATGGTCTCCTCGTCGATGGGGAAGATGCCGCAGGTGCTGCCGTATTCCGGCGCCATGTTGGCGATGGTGGCGCGGTCGGCGAGCGGCAGGTTGGCAAGGCCGTCGCCGAAGAACTCGACGAACTTGTCGACCACGCCCTTCTTGCGCAGCATCTCGGTGACGGTGAGCACCAGGTCGGTGGCGGTGGCGCCCGGCTGCAGGCTGCCCGTCGAGCCGGAAGCCGATGACCTGCGGGATCAGCATGGTCACGGGCTGGCCGAGCATGGCCGCCTCGGCCTCGATGCCGCCGACGCCCCAGCCGAGCACGCCGAGGCCGTTGATCATGGTGGTGTGCGAGTCGGTGCCGACGAGCGTGTCGGGATAGGCGCGGCGCGTGCCGTTCGCCTCGCCGTCGAAGACCACGCGGCCGAGGTACTCGAGATTCACCTGGTGCACGATGCCGGTGTTCGGCGGCACGACCTTGAAATTGCGGAACGCGGTCTGGCCCCAGCGCAGGAACGCGTAGCGCTCGCCGTTGCGCTCGAACTCGATGGCGGTGTTGGCGGCGAGCGCGCCGGCGGTGCCGTATTCATCCACCTGCACGGAGTGGTCGATGACGAGCTCGGCGGGGCCAGCGGGTTGACCTTCTCCGGGTCGCCGCCGAGCTGCACGATGGCGTCGCGCATGGCGGCGAGGTCCACCACGCAGGGCACGCCGGTGAAGTCCTGCAGGATGACGCGCGCGGGCGTGAAGGCGATCTCGTAGGAGGGCGTCGCCTTCGGATCCCAGTTCAGCAGCGCCTCGATGTCGGCGCGGGTGACGTTCACGCCGTCTTCGAAGCGCAGCAGGTTCTCGAGCAGGATCTTCAGCGAGTAGGGCAGGCGGGCGACCTTCTCCTGCGGCAGCGCCGTCGAGGCTCCAGATCTCGTAGGAACGATCGCCGACCTTGAGCGTCGAACGCGCCTTGAAGCTGTCCGTCATGCGTCCCTCCGCTGATGAGCGCGCGAATTATATCGGCAGCGATGCGGGCTGCGGCGCTGACCGATCATATTCGCGGCGTCAGCCCGGCGCGCGGTCTAAGGCTGATCAGGCCGCGGCCCGGCTCGCCACGGACTGCGCGGTTCGCTCGATCACCGCGCCGCCGAGGCAGCGCTCGCCGTCGTAGACGACGGCGTACTGGCCGGGCGTGACCGCGCGTTGCGCGTGCTCGAAGGCGACGCTGCATCGTGCCGTCCGCGTCGCGGCTCGGAGCGTGGCCGGGCTGGTCTGCCTGGCGGTAGCGCACCTTGACGCCGGCGCGAAGCGCGGCGCTGGCGCGGGTGCGTCGAGCCAGTGCCATGGGCCGGTTGTCAGCGCGCGGCTCGAACAGCAGCGCGTGCTCGTGGCCCTGCACCACGACGAGCACGTTGCGCGCAGCTGTCCTTGGCCGCCACGTACCAGGGCTCCTCGGTGCGGCCGCGCGCGGCCGCCGATCTCGAGCCCGGCGCGCTGGCCGAGCGTGTAGAAGGCAAGCCCGCGGTGCGTGCCGAGGCGCTCGCCTTCCGCGTGACTCGATGGCGCCGGGCTGATCGCGCAGGAAACGCGCCAGGAACTCCCGGAACGGGCGCTCGCCGATGAAGCAGATGCCGGTGCTGTCGGGCTTGTCGAACACCGGCAGCCCGGCGCGGCGCGCGCGCTCGCGCACCTCGTGCCTTGTCCAGCTCGCCGAGCGGCAACAGCACGCGCGCGAACTGCGCGCGCGCGCACGGCGTGCAGGAAGTAGGACTGGTCCTTGGCCGGCATCGCGCGCCTTGAGCAGCCGCGGGCCGTCGGCGCCGTGCTCGAGGCGCGCGTAGTGGCCGGTGGCGAAGATGCTCCGCGCCCAGCCGCGCGTGCGTACGCAGGCAGACGCCGAACTTGATCTCGCGATTGCACAGCACGTCCGGGTTCGGCGTGCGGCCGGCGCGCGTGCTCGGCGAGGAAGTAGTGCGAACACGCGCTCGCGGTATTCGCGCCGCGAAGCTCACCCGGTGCAGCGGGATGCCGAGCTCGCGCGGCGACGGCGCGCGCGTCCTGGAAGTCCTGCGCGGCGGTGCAGTAGGATCGTCGTCGTCCTCGTCCCAGTTGCTCATGAACAGGCCTGCACGTCGTAGCCCTGCCTCCTTCAGCAGCAGCGCCGCGACGGCGGAATCGACGCCGCCGGACAGGCCGACGATGACGCGGGCGCCGGGGCGGGGGCATGGGCGTGGAGTACGTGACATGGGCCGCAATTCTAGCGCAGCGGCCGCGGACGCTGGCTGTCGAGGTCCCTACAGTCGCGCGGTCGGACGCGACGCCGCGAGCGGCGGCTGTCGCAGGTCCAGCTGCGCGACGCCTGCAGCGACTGGCGGCGCGCCGGCGAGGTAGTCCGTCGACGCAGCGCAGGACCAGCGGGCTGCGCAGCCGGCCGTCGCGCTCCATGAGCTCGTGCGCGAGCAGCCAGTGGGTGCGCGACGATGCCGCGTGTCGAGCGGCTGCGTCGGCGTCGTGGTCGCTCACCGTGCCGGTGAAGGCAAAGCGCAGCGTGGCGCGGCGCGTTCGTCGGATTGCGCCACAGGTACACGCCCGAGCAGCGCCTGCGGCTCGAAGCGCCAGGCGGTTTCCTCGCGGGTTTCGCGCATCACGGCCGCGAGCAGGGTCTCGCCGGGCTCGACATGGCCGGCGGGCTGGTTGAGCACGCAGGCTGCTGGTTGATGCGTTCTTCGACCACAGGAAGCGGCCGTCGGTCTGCGACGACGGCCGCCACGGTGACGTCGGGCTTCCAGGGCATGCGCGCGATTATAGCCGCGCCGCGCGCCACGGTTCGGCGAGTGTCGGATCAGCCGCGACGGGCGGCGCGCAGGCCGTGCTCGGCTGCGCTGGCGTTCCACACCTGTCGAACTCCTCCAGGTACAGGCGCGCGACGGGCGGGTTGTTGATGTCGGCGACGCCGTCCCAGGTGTCGGCACGCATGCGGTAGACGATGGCGCGGTCGTCGGCGATCAGGTAGGCGGAGGCGCGCTGCGGGGCACTGCGCCGCGACGTAGCGGATGTCGATGCAGCTGGACAGGCGGCGGCCCATCGCGACGAAGCGGTTGCTGTCGCGCATGACGCGCGGTCGGCTCGGCGAGCAGCACGCGCACCTTGGCGAAGCTGCGCGCGAGCACGAAGTGCTTGATGATCTCGAGGAAGGCGCTCTGGTCGTAGAGGTCCGGCTCGAGGTCGGGCGTGTAGATGGAGATCAGGCGCTGCGCGGTGGCGGCGACTTCGTTCACCGCGGCGCGCACCTCGTCGAGCGAGGTGAGCACGGTGAGGGTCTCGGCGTCCTGGCGATCGACGCGGAGTGCCGCGGCCGGTCACCGATTCGGGCGCGTAGCGAGCGTTCGCGAGCTGCGCCAGTGCACTGTTCGATGTCGATTTCCCCGGTTATGGTCACGATCTGGCGTCCCGACTCGCCGGCACTGCACAGTGGCAGGCTGCGGCGGATCTTAGTGACGAGAGCTCGCAGAGATCAGTGCGCAACGGGTCACGGTTTCGACCGGTCAGCCGCAGCGCGCGCAGCCCAAAACGTGGCGCTAGTTCGCACTTCGGGCGGCGTCGCGGATTCGACAAGGCGTTCGGGCGGGGCCTGCGACCGCTCAGCCTGGCATCAGACCCGCGCGCCAGCTGCGCCGCAAGGCCGATGTAGTCCGCCGGCGTCAGCGCCCGCAGGCGGGCCTTCTCGCTCGGCGGCAGCGGCAGCGTGTCGATGAAGGCACCGAGAGTGGCGCGCGTCGATGGCGCTGGCCGCGCGTGAAGTCCTTGAGCAGCTCGTAGCCGTTCGGCACGCCGGCGGCGCGCAGCACGGTCTGCACCGCTTCGCCGAGCACTTCCCAGGCGCCGTCGAGGTCTGCGCGCAAGCGCGCCGGGTCTGGCCTCGATCTTGCGCGAGGCCGCGCTCGAGCGCGCTGCCAGGCGATCAGCGTGTGGCCGAGCGCGACGCCGACGTTGCGCAGCACGGTGGAGTCGGTGAGGTCGCGCTGCCAGCGCGACACGCGGCAGCTTGTCGGCGAAGTGCCGCAGCAGCGCGTTGGCGACGCCGAGATTGCCTTCGGCATTCTCGAAGTCGATCGGGTTGACCTTGTGCGGCATGGTCGAGGAGCCGACTTCGCCGGCGACCGGCGCGCTGGCGCAGGTAGCCGAGCGAGATGTAGCCCCAGATGTCGCGGCACAGGTCGATGAGCGATCGACGTTGATGGCCGCGCAGCGCATCGCAGTACTCGGCGATCCAGTCGTGCGGCTCGATCTGCGTGGTGTAGGCGTTGCACTCGAGGCCGCAGCGACTCGACGAACGCGCGGCTGATCGCGCGGCCAGTCGAGCGTCGGGCAGCGCGGCGACGTGCGCGTTGAAGTTGCCGACCGCGCCGTTCCACTTGCCGAGGATCGCCACCGCGCTCCAGCGCTGCTGCGCGCGCGCTGCAGGCGCGCGGCGACGTTGGCGAATTCCTTGCCGAGCGTGGTCGGGCTGGCCGGCTGGCCGTGCGTGCGCGCGAGCATCGGCAGCGTCGGCGTATTGGTGCGCGAGCTGCGTCAGCGTCGCGCGATGCGCGTGCTCGAGGTCTCCAGCAGCAGCCTCGCGCGCGCCGCGCAGCAGGCGCGCGTAGCTGAGGTTGTTGATGTCCTCGGACGTGCAGCCGAAGTGCACCAGCTCGAGCGTCGCGGCGGTGGCGCCGGCGGCCGCGAGCTCGTCGCGGACGTAGTACTCGACCGCCTTGACGTCGTGGTTGATGCGCGCTTCGATGGCCTTGACGGCCGCGGCGGCGTCCGCGCGGCGGATCGCGCGCCAGCTCGCGCAGCGCGGTCGCGCACCGCCGCCGGGCAGCTGCGCGCCGCGGCAGCTGCGGCGCCGCGGCCGCGAGCTGCAGCAGCCACAGCGCCTCGACGCGGATGCGCTCGCGGATCAGCCCGCTTTCGGACAGCAGGCCGCGCAGCGGTTCGGTGGCCGCGCGATAGCGGCCGTCGACGGGGGAAAGCGCATCGAGCGCCAGGGGTCCAGGTGGCCATGGGCGTGCGTGCTGCAGCGGCCTGAAGTGCTAGGATTCACAATCATAACGCATACGGTCGTATAGCCGGCTGGCCGGATCGCGTCGATCCGATCCGCGGAGTGCATGCATGACGAGTCCTTCCGGATCGAGCGCGACAGCATGGGCGAGCTCGAAGGTGCCGGCCGATGCGCTGTGGGGCGCGCAGACGCAGCGCGCGGTCGAGAACTTTCCGATCAGCGGCCTGCACGCTGCCGCGCGCCTTCATCCGCGCGCTCGGCGCTGATCAAGAGGCCGCGGCCGCGCGCCAACGCGCGGCTGGGCCTGCTCGACGGCCGACGTGGCCGCAGGCGATCGACGGCGGCCGCGGCGGAGGTGGCCGCGCGGCAAGCACGACGCGCAGTTCCCGATCGACGTGTTCCAGACCGGCTCCGGCACCAGCACCAACATGAACGCCAACGAGGTGATCGCCGCGCTCGCCACCGCGCGCCTGGGCCGCGCGGTGCATCCGAACGATCACGTGAACATGGGCCAGAGCAGCAACGACGTCGATCCCGACCGCGATCCACGTCGAGCGCGGCGCTCGCCGTGCGCGACGCAGCTGCTGCCGGCGCTCGAGCACCTGCGCGACGTGCTGCGCGGCGAAGGCGCAGGAAGTCGGCGGCGTCGTGAAGACCGGCCGCACGCACCTGATGGATGCGATGCCGGTGACGCTCGGCGCAGGAGCTGTCGGCGCTGGCGCACGCAGGTCGAGAACGGCATCGCGCGGCTCGCAGCGGTCGAGCCGCGGCTGCTGGCGACTGGCGCAGGGCGGCACCGCGGTCGGCACCGGCATCAACGCGCATCCGGAGTTCGGCGCGCGCTTCTGCGCGGAGCTGTCGCGCGCTGACCGGGCGTCGCCGTTCGAGCCCAGCGCGCAACTACTTCGAGTCGCTGTCGCACGCAGGACACGGCGGTGGAGCTGTCCGGCCAGCTGAAGACGATCGCCGTCAGCCTGATGAAGATCGCCAACGACCTGCGCTGGATGAACAGCGGGCCGCTCGCGGGCCTTGGCGAGATCGCGCTGCCGGCGCTGCAGCCGGGCAGCAGCATCATGCCGGGCAAGGTGAATCCGGTGATTCCCGGAGGCGCGGCGATGGTCGCGGCGCAGGTCATCGGCAACGACGCGACCATCACCATCGCCGGCCAGTCGGGCAACTTCCAGCTGAACGTGATGCTGCCGGTGATCGCCTACAACCTGCTGCAGAGCATCGAGCTGCTGGCCAACGCGTCGCGCGCGCTCGCCGACCAGCGCGATCGCCGGCTTCACGGTCAACCAGGCGCGGCTCGCCGAGGCGCTCGAGCGCAACCCGATCCTGGTGACGGCGCTGAATCCCGTCATCGGCTACGAGAAGGGCGCGGCGATCGCCAAGCAGGCCTACGCGGAGGGCCGGCCGATCCGCGAGGTGGCCGCGGCAGATGACCGACCTGCCGCGCGAACGAGCTCGACGCGCCTGCTCGATCCCGCGGAGCTCACCACGCGGCGGCATCAAGGGCGGCACGAGCGGCGGTGGCTGAGCGGGTCGACTGCAGAGCATGTCGGAGCAGGCGCCGGAGTCACTAGTCTGGCCCGGCGGGCGGCGCCATCGACTGGCGTGCGCGTCATCCGCGAGCGCCTGGCCGGCAGCGCAGCCGCAGCACCGGCGCGGAAGCAGTGGCGCGTGCCCGGCCTCACGGCGGAGCAGCAGTCGCGAGTTCCTGCCAGCACTTCTCGCCTGAACGCCGGTTGCCGGCGGCCGTGCTGGTGCCGCTCGTCGAGCGGCGCGAGCGACCTCACCGTGCTGCTCACGCAGCGCGCCACGCAGCTGACGCAACCACGCCGGCCAGATCAGCTTTCCCGGCGGCCGCATCGAGCCGGGCGACGACGGGCCGCGGGCGGCAGCGCTGCGCGAGGCGCGGGAAGAGATCGGCCTCGAGCCGCGACTTCGTCACGGTGGCCGGCTACCTGCCGGACCACGTCGTGATCACGGGCTTTCGCGTCACGCCGGTGGTTGCGTTCGTGCGCGCCGGGTTTCGAGCTGCTGCTGGATCGCGGCCGAAGTGGCAAGCACGTTCGAGGTGCCGCTGAGCTTACGTGTTCGATCCGGGCAATCACCAGACTGCGCCTGCGGCGCTCGGCATCGAGCGACTACGAGGTCGACGTCATCGATATTCCCTTCGGCGAGCGCAACATCTGGGGCGCGACGGCGGGCATGATCTTCACGCTCTATCGACTGTGCATGGAGGAGCGCGCGGGTGAGCTGATTCGTCCAGCGCGACTCGCGCGAGCTGCTGGGTCTGATGGCGCGGCTGCGCGACCCGCAGGCGGCTGCCCCTGGGATCTTGAGCAGACTTTCGCCACGATCGCGCCGTACACCATCGAGGAGGCCTACGAGGTCGCCGACGCGATCGAGGCGCGGCGATCCGGCGCATCTGCGCGACGAACTCGGCGATCTGCTGTTCCAGGTGGTGTTCCACGCGCGCCTGGCCGAGGAGCGCGGCTGGTTCGACTTCGCCGCGTCGCGGGCGGCATCCACGACAAGCTGGTCGGCGCCATCCGCACGTATTCGCCGAACACCGCGTTCGCGACAGACGCGGACGCTCGGCGCAACTGGGAAGAGCAGAAGGCCCGAGAGCGCGACGAAGCCGCCGGCGCCGCGGCGCGCAAGCCGCCAGTGTGCTCGGGGATGTGCCGCAGGCACTGCCGGCGCTGTCGCGGGCCTCGAAGCTCGGGCGGCGCGCCGCGCGGGTCGGTTTCGACTGGCCGGATGCCGCGGGCGTGCGCGCCAAGGTGAACGAGGAGCTGGCTGAGCTCGACGAAGTGATTTCGGGCAACTCCGCGGCCGGCCCGAGCGGCCCGGATGGTGCCGCCGCCCGGTCCGAAGCACTGGCCGAGGAGCTCGGCGACACCCTGTTCACCCTGGTAAACCTCGGCCGCAAGCTCAATGTGGACGCCGAGGAGGCCCTGCGTGCCGCAAACGCCAAATTCGAAAGGCGCTTCCGCCATATGGAAGCGCTCGCCAGCAGTCGCGGCCTGCGGCTCGAAGCGCTGTCTGCCGCCCAATGGGATGCGTTGTGGGTGGAGTCGAAACGGGCGCTCGCCCTGGCCGGGCAGCCCGGCGGGCATCCGGGCACATCTGCCAGCGAACCGTGACGCAGGTCTCACAGCCCGGCATTCAGGAGCCATTCATCTACCGCGTCTATCTTGTCGCCCACGCCGGACGACTGAAGCAATCCCGCTCCAGGCCGGCCGAAGTTCCAGGAGGCGATATGTTGACCAAGGTAGTGACCGGGCTGATGGCTTCGGGCTTGCTGCTCGCCGGGCAGCCTGCGTTTGCGGACCATGGCAACCACTATGGGCAGCACAAGTGGCGCGGTGGTCCGGCTTCCGACTACGACTTTGCCCGTGTAGTCGACGTCGACCCCATCGTGCGGCACGTGCGGATCAGTGTCCCGAAGCGCGAGTGCTGGACTGAAACCCGCTACGAAGATGTCAGCTATTCCGAGAGCACCGGCCCGCGGCCGCGCGGCTCGGCCGGCTCCATGATCCTCGGTGGCATCATCGGCGCCGCGATCGGTAACCAGATCGGCCGTGGCGATGGCCGGCGCGCCGCCACGGTCGCGGGCGCCGTCATTGGCTCCGCCATCGGCCATGACGCGGGCGACCGGCGCAGCGGCCGCAATGAGCGCGTCGTCACAGAGAGCCGCCCGTACGAGGCCGAGCGCTGCGAAGTGCGCTACGACGAGCAGTACGAAGATCGCATCGAAGGCTACCGCGTGACCTACGTGTACAACGGCATTCGCCAGACTACGCAGCTGCCCTACGACCCGGGTGACCGCATCCGCGTCCGCGTCGACGTCCATCCGGAAGGCTGATGCGAGCGTTGCCACGTGACGCCGATCCACACATTGCGGGCCGAGGAAACTCTGCCCGCATCTTTTTAGCCCACGCAGGATTGAGATAGGCTTCCCAGCGCCATGAATTCGCCGCGGTTCTCAAACCTTTGCCTTGCGCTTCTCGCGCTTGCCGCCGGGCTCGCCCAGGCCGGCGAGCGCGGCGGCGCATGCCGGCCCCGCCCATCGGGGCGCGGAAGGGGGCGATCGGGGCCGGATCGTGCTGGCGGATTCGGGCATGTCGCTCGACCAGGCGGTGTCGATGGTCGAGAAGCGCTTCAAGGCGCGCGTAGTGCGCACCGAGGTGCGCAACGAAGGCAATCGGAAGATCTACGTGCTGCGACTCCTCAATGACGCCGGGCGGGTCTGGACGGTGCGTGTCGACGCTTCCAGCGGCTCGGTGAGCTAGCAGGGGCATCGCTGGTGCGCATTCTCGTCGTTGAAGATGAGCCCGGCATTCGGGAAGGCCTGCGCGAAGAGCTCGTGAGGGCCGGGTTCAGCGTCGACGTGGCTGCGGACGGTGAGGAAGGCCTGTACGCCGGCCTCGAATATCCCATCGACGTCGCCATCATCGATCTGGGCCTGCCGAAGATGCCGGGGCTGGAGGTGATCCGGCGCTGCGGGAGCAGGGCAAGAACTTTCCCATCCTGGTGCTGACCGCGCGCGATCGCTGGCAGGACAAGGTCGAGGGCCTGGAAGCCGGCGCCGACGACTACGTGGCCAAGCCGTTTCATTTCGAAGAAGTGCTGGCACGGCTCCAGGCGCTGATGCGCCGCGCGGGCGGCTGGGCGACGCCGGAGCTCAGTGCGGCCCGATCGTGCTCGACACGCGCGGGCAGACGGTGAAAGTCGCGGACAGGCGCGTGGATCTCACCACATTCGAATACCGCCTGCTCGAGCACCTGATGCTGCGCGCCGGCGAGGTGATCTCGAAGACCGAGCTGACCGAGGGCTGTACGAAGAAGGATTTCGAGCGCGACAGCAACGTCATCGAAGTGCTGATCGGCGCGGCTGCGCCGCAAGCTCGATCCGAAGGATGCGCTGAAGCCGATCGAGACGCTGCGCGGCCGCGGCTATCGCTTCGCGCTCCCGCGCAATACCGGCGTAACGCCGCGCCGTCGCATTCGCTCAGCCGGCGCCTGCTGCTGTCGTGTCGGTCGCCTCGCTGGTCGCTGTTCTTCGGCGTGACGATCGTCGTGCTCGACGCGCATCTTCCGCGGCTCTGCCGAGCGCTCGCTGCGCGATCTGCTCGGATGCGCAGATGGTCGCGCTGGTGGCCTCCGCGGAGCCGAAGCCGGATGGCGGCTTCGAACCGCAGGCGCGGGGGCTGGAGATCGCGCCTTGCGACGCCGGGGTCGGGCTCTACGCACAGATCCAGTCGACGCAGCCTCGGCGATACTCCGTGGCGCTCGCCTTCGCCGCCGGCACTTGCATCGATTTCGGGCCGCCGCTTCGTGCCGGTGGCAACAGCTTCACCTACTCGCGAGCACAGCAGGAAGAAGTCGCCGTCGCGAGCCGGGGCATCTCGTTCGAAGACGAGTCGCACGCGCAGCAGAATCTCACCTTCAGCGTCGCGACGAGCCTCGCCCCATATCGGAGCAGCTCTGGAGCTTTCGGCAGCGGCTGTTCGGCTGGTTCTCGTGCTGACGTTCGCGCTGCTCGCCACGCTCGGTGTGCTGCTGCGATGGGTACTGGCGCCCGTGCGCCGGCTGGAGAAGGAGATCACGGCGGTGGAAGAGGGCACTCGCGAAGCACTGGGCGGTGGCTATCCGCGCGAGCTGAGCGGGGTCGCGACGAATCTCAACACGCTGCTGGTCGGCGAGCGCAACGCGCATAGCCGCTATCGCGACACGCTGGGCAACCTGGCCCACAGCCTGAAGACGCCGCTGGCCGTGATGCGCTCGGCGCTGCCGGCGGTCGCGGCAGATCCTGCGCGCGTGCTCAGCGGCCAGATCGACCGCATGGCGGAGATCGTCGAGCATCAGCTCAAGCGCGCGGCCACGGGCGGCGCGTTGCTGGGGCAGGCGCCGCTTGGAGTCGCGCCGCTGATTGCGGAGCTGCGCGCCGCGCTGCTCAAGGTGCACGCGCGCAAGGATCTTTCGCATCGTGATCAAGGTCGAGCCCGATGCGGCATTTCGTCGGCGATCGCGGCGACCTGATGGAGCTGCTGGGCAACCTGATCGACAACGCCTGCAAGTGGTGCGCGGGGCAGGTGCGCGTGAGCGTATCCATGGACCGCCACCGCCGCAAGCCAGGCAGCGCCTGCGCATCGTGGTGGAGGACGATGGTCCGGGCATCTCCGCCGCGGATCGCGCACGCGTGCTGGAGCGCGGCGTGCGCGCGGACGAGCAAGTGCCGGGCCACGGCCTCGGCCTCGCGATGGTGCGCGACACTGTCGGTGCTCTACGGCGGCCGGCTGGCCATCGAGCAGTCGCGATCTGGGCGGCGCGCGTGTCTCACTGCGCGCTGCCCGGCCGCTGAAACTGGTAGGATCGGGCCCCATGCGATCCCCCGAGACGACTCCCTGGCATCCGGCCAGCTGGCAGGCCGCAAGCCGCTCAGCAGCAGCCGAAATACGCGAACGCGAGCGCAGCTGGAACGGGTGGTCGCCGACATTGCGCGGCTGCCGCCGATGGTCGTGTCGTGGGAAATCGAAGCGCTGCGCGACCGCCTCGCCGAAGCGCAGCGCGGCGAGGCCTTCCTGCTGCAGGGCGGCGACTGCGCCGAGAGCTTTGCCGACTGCGAGTCCGACCACATCGCCAAGCAGCTCAAGATCCTGCTGCAGATGAGCCTCGTGCTGCTGCACGGGCTGAAGAGGCCGATCATCCGCGTCGGCCGCATGGCCGGGCAGTACGCCAAGCCGCGCTCGGCCGACACCGAGACGCAGGGACGGCGTGACGCTGCCGAGCTACCGCGGCGATCTGGTCAACCGCCCGGAGTTCACCGCCGAGGCGCGCGAGCCCGATCCGGAGCTGCTGCTGCGCGGCTACGAGCGCGCGGCGCTGACGCTCAACTTCGTGCGCGCGCTGATCGACGGCGGCTTTGCCGACCTGCATCACCCGGAGTACTGGGATCTGGGCTTCGTGCAATCATTCGCCGCTGAAGGCGACCTACGAGCGCATCGTCCGGCGCCATCGCCGACGCGCTCGATTTCTTCGAAGGCATCAGCGGCCGCCGCGTGCACGAGGCCGACGCATGCGCATTTCTACGCGAGCCACGAAGGCCTGCACCTGCTGTACGAGCAGGCGCAGACGCGCTTCATCCCGCGCCAGCAGCGCTGGTACAACCTGTCCACGCACATACCCGTGGATCGGCATGCGCACGGCGCACTCGACGGCGCGCACGTCGAATATTTCCGCGGCATCTCGAATCCGATCGGCGTGAAGATCGGCGCGGCGATGGATGCGGCGTGGCTGCAAGGCCTGGTCGTCACGCTGAACCCGCAGAACCAGCCCGGCCGGCTCACGCTCATTCACCGTCTTCGGCGCGAAGGACATCGAGAAATCGCTGCCGCGAATGATCGAGGCGGTGCGCCAGACCGGCCAGCACGGTGCTGTGGGTCTGCGACCCGATGCATGGCAACACCGAGACCAGCACGGGCGGGCTCAAGACGCGACGCTTCGAGAACATCCTGCAAGGAGCTCGAGCTGGCGTTCCAGATGCACTTGCCAGTGCGGCTCGCATCTGGGCGGCGTGCACATCGAGCTCACCGGCGAGGACGTCACCGAATGCACCGGCGGCGCGCGTGGCCTCACCGATGCGCGACCTGCAGCGGGCCTACCGTTCCACCGTCGATCCGCGCCTCAATTACGAGCAGGCGCTGGAGCTTGCGTTACTGATCGCCGAAGCCAGCCAGAACCGCAGAGCGGTGCAGGGTTCCTGACCCCCTCGACGGCGTGAGCCGAATTTGGTCGCCTTGTCGTGCGCGCGCCCGACGTTGGGTTGCGCCGTAGTGTCTTGCGTCGGTATCCTGCCGCGCCTACCGAGGTTAACTTTGAATACATCGACGAGCTCGCGGCCTGCGCCGCTCTCGATCGGCGCGCCAGTTTCTGGCGAATATCAGCCGATCCTGTCCCCTGAGGCACTTGAATTCGTTGCCGCGCTCAATGAGCGCTTCGGCCCGCGTGTCGCGGCGCTGCTGAAGGCGCGTGAAGAGCGGCAGAAACGCCTGGATGCCGGGGAGCTGCCGGACTTCCTGCCGCAGACGAAGTCCATTCGCGAATCGCAATGGACGGTGGCCCCCATTCCACCGGACCTGCGCGATCGCCGCGTGGAGATCACCGGCCCCACCGACCGCAAGATGATCATCAACGCGCTCAATTCCGGCGCGAAAGTGTTCATGGCGGACTGCGAAGACTCGCTCTCGCCCACCTGGGAGAACGTGGTTGCCGGCCAGGTGAACCTGCGCGACGCCGTTCGCCGCACCATCGAGCTCGTGAGCGAGCAGGGCAAGGTCTACCGGCTCAACAGCCAGACGGCCGTGCTCATCGTGCGCCCGCGCGGCTGGCACCTCTACGAGAAGCACATCACGCAGCCAGGCTCGGCCGGTCCGGGCGGGCAGGTCTGCGGCGCGTTCGTGGACTTCGGCCTTTATTCCTTCCACAACGCGAAGGAAGCGCTCGCGCGCGGCACCGGCCCGTATTTCTACCTGCCGAAGCTCGAGAGCCACCTCGAAGCGCGGCTGTGGGCCGACGTGTTCGCGTTCTCCGAAGAGCGCCTCGGCGTGCCCCACGGCAGCATCAAGGTGACGGTGCTCATCGAGACCATCCTCGCCGCGTTCGAGATGGACGAGATCCTGTTCGAGCTGAAGGACTACATCGTCGGCCTCAACTGCGGCCGCTGGGACTACATCTTCAGCTTCATCAAGAAATTCGCCGAAGCGCCCGGACTTCCTGCTGCCGGACCGCGCGGTCGTGACGATGACGACGCATTTCCTGCGCTCGTACTCGCTCCTGTGCATCCAGACGTGCCACCGGCGCGGCGCGTTCGCCATGGGCGGCATGGCGCCGCAGATTCCGATCAAGAACGACCCGCAGGCGAACGAGATCGCCCTGGGCAAGGTGCGCGCCGACAAGGAGCGCGAAGCCTCGGACGGTCACGACGGCACCTGGGTGGCGCACCCGGGCCTCGTGCCGATCGCGCGCGAGATCTTCGACAGGCTCATGCAGTCGCCGAACCAGGTTCACAAGCTCCGCAAGGATGTGAGCGTCACGGCGAGTGACCTGCTCGCGATCCCCGAAGGCAAGATCACGCTCGAAGGCTTGCGCCTGAACGTGAGCGTGAGCCTGCAGTACATGGCCGCCTGGCTCGCCGGCAACGGCTGCGTGCCCATCAACAACCTGATGGAAGACGCCGCCACCGCCGAAATCTCGCGCGCCCAGATCTGGCAGTGGATCCGCCACCCCGGTGGCGTGCTCGATGACGGCCGCAAGGTCACCGCCGAGCTGTTCCGCTCGCTGCTCGAAGAGGAGCGCGTGCGCCTGAACGGCCCGGGCAACCCGTATTCTGGAACGGCGTACTACGACGACGCCGCGAAAGTGCTCGACGAGATCACTACGGCGCCGCAGTTCGTCACGTTCCTCACGCTCGCGGCCTACCGCAAACTGGATTGAGCGTACGGCCGCGCGCCGGCGTACGTACCGTAAGGTCTCATCGGCACATGCAGTACGAGCACATCAAGGTTCCCGCGGATGGGCACAAGATCACCGTCAATCCGGACGGCTCGATCAACGTGCCCGATCGCCCCATCATTCCGTTCATCGAAGGCGACGGCATCGGCATCGATGTCACGCCGGTGATGCTGAAGGTGGTGAACGCCGCGGTCGAAGAAGGCCTATGGCGACGAGCGCCGCATCGCCTGGATGGAGATCTTCTCCGGCGAGAAGGCGACCGCGCTCTACGGCCAGTTCTTCCCGGAAGAGACGCTGCACGCGCTGCGCGAGTTCGTGGTCTCCATCAAGGGCCCGCTCGGCACGCCCATTGGCGGCGGCATCCGCTCGCTCAACGTGGCGATGAGGCAGAACCTCGACCTCTACGCGTGCGTGCGGCCCATCCGCTATTTCCCCGGCGTCGCCAGCCCCATGCAGGACGCAAGCCTCACCGACATGGTGGTCTTCCGCGAGAACACGGAAGACATCTACGCCGGCATCGAATGGCCGGCGGCCTCGCAGGAAGTGCAGAAGCTCATCGCTTTCCTGCAGCGTGAGCTGCACGTGACGGCCATCCGTTTCCCGGCGAGCTCCGGCATCGGCATCAAGCCCGTGTCGAAGGAAGGCAGCCAGCGGCTCGATCCGCAAGGCCATCCAGTACGCCATCGAGAACGACCGTGTCTCCGTGACCCTCGTGCACAAGGGCAACATCATGAAGTTCACGGAGGGCGCCTTCTGCAGCTGGGGCTACCAGCTCGCCAGGGAAGAGTTCGGCGCGCACCGAGATCGGCGGCGGCCCGTGGCTCTCGTTCAAGAGCCCGCTCACCGGCAAGGACATCGTGATCAAGGACGTGATCGCCGACAACTTCCTGCAGCAGGTGCTGCTGCGGCCGGAAGAATACGACGTCATCGCCACGCTCAATCTCAACGGCGACTACATCTCGGATGCGCTTGCAGCGCAGGTGGGCGGCATCGGCATCGCGCCGGGCGGCAACATCGGCGAGGGGCTCGCCGTGTTCGAGGCCACGCACGGCACGGCGCCGGGTTTTGCCGGCAAGAATCGCGTGAACCCCGGCTCATTGATTCTCTCCGCCGAGATGATGCTTCGTTACCTGAAGTGGAACGAGGCGGCGGATTTCATCATCAAGGGCGTGGCGAACACCATCGCGCACAAGGAGCTCACGTATGACCTCGCGCGCCTGCGCGAAGCCATCCGCGCGTCCAAACGCGAGCTCGCCGCGCGCAAGAACGTGGAAGAGAACCTGCAGTTACTCATCCCCGGTGCCACGTTGATGAGCTGCTCCGGCTTCGGAGACGCGATCATCCGGCACATGGATGACTGAGCGACGCGCTCAGGGACGGCGCGCAGTGAAGAAGAAAGGCGTGCGCGCGGCCCCAAGCGCAACGGCGCGCGCTGCCGCGGCGTCAACCGCACTCACTACTGCACGCGCACGCGCGCGCGATGACAGTGGCGACGGCTCGAAGCGCCCGGGCATCTCGAGTTCAAGGCCGACGCCACCTACGACCCCGGCTGCACGCGTTGCCCGCGCCTGGCCTCGTTCCTCGCCGAGGCGCATGCGAGATACCCGAGCTACTGGTGCAGGCCCGTGCCGTCGTTCGGAGCATCGGCGCCGCGCATCGTGCTCGTGGGCCTCGCGCCCGGCCTGCATGGCGCCAATCGTACGGGGCGACCGTTCACGGGCGACTACGCGGGCATCCTGCTTTACGAGACCTTGCATGCGTTGGGACTGGCGAGCCAGCCGCAGTCCGTCGCTTACGACGACGAGCTGAAGCTCATCGACACCCGCATCATCAATGCGGTGAAGTGCGTGCCGCCGGAGAATAAACCCACGCCGGACGAGATTCGCCGCTGCAACGACTTCCTGAAGGCGGAGCTGGCGCGCCTGAAGTCCGCGCGGGTCTATGTGGCGCTCGGGCGCGTCGGGCACGATGCCATCCTCACGGCTCTAGGCCGCAAACGCAGCCTGTTCCCGTTCGGCCACGGCGCGGAGCACGTGCTCGACGAGACGCACCATCTCATCGACTCGTATCATTGCAGCCGTTACAACACGCAGACCCGCCGGCTCACGGCGGCGACGTTCAAAGCCGTTCTGGCGAGGGCCTGCGAGCTGGCGGAGCTGTGAGCGAGCTCGATTCGAAGAACTTCGTCGCCGCGTTGCCCCGGCGACCGGGCGTGTATCGCATGTACGGCAGCGAAGGCGAGCTGCTGTACGTGGGCAAGGCGCGCAGCCTGAAAGACCGCGTGGGCAGCTATTTCAGCCCCGGCAAGATCGAGCCGAAGGTGCACGCGCTCGTCCAGCAGATCGCGAACATCGAGGTGACGGTCACCAACTCCGACACCGAGGCGCTGCTGCTCGAATACAACCTCATCAAGGCGCACCGGCCGCGCTTCAATATCGTGCTGCGGGACGACAAGAGCTTCCCGTACATCCAGCTGAAGGACGATCACGACTTCCCGCGCCTCGCGTTCTACCGCGGCTCGCGTAGCGAGCCGGGGCGCTACTTCGGCCCTTTCCCCAGCGCCGGCGCGGTGAAGGAAACGCTTCAGCAGCTGCAGAAGCTGTTCAAGATCCGAAACTGCCGCGACACGTTCTTCGCCAACCGCAGCCGCCCGTGCCTGCAGCACCAGATCGGGCGGTGCTCGGCGCCATGCGTCGGCCTCATCACGAAAGAGCTCTACGCGCAGGACCTGCACGCGGCCGTCAAGGTGCTGGAGGGCCGCAGCAGCGAAGTGAACACCGAGCTGCAGGCGCGCATGGAAGAGGCTGCCTCGAAGCTCGAGTTCGAGCGCGCGGCCCAGATACGCGACCAGCTCGGCGCGTTGAAGCGCATCCAGGCCCAGCAGATCGTCACGGCCGAAGGCGAACGCGACGTCGATGTGTTCGCGATCGTGGGTGAGCCGGGGGAATACTGCATCAACGTGATGCTCGTGCGCGGTGGGCGCAACCTCGGCACCACCAGCTATTTTCCGCGCGCGGCGCTTGCTGAGCCTGCGGAAGCGCTCGTGTCGTTCGTCATGCAGTACTACGCCACGCAAGAGCCGCCACCCGAAGTGCTCGTGGGCCAGAAGCTCGAAGACGCTGAGTCGCTTGCGCAGGTGCTGGCAGAGCGCGCGAAGCATGCGGTGGAAGTGCGCTCACCGTCGCGCGGCATCGCTGCGCGTTGGGTGGAGCTGACCGCGGAGAATGCCACTCAGGCGCTGCGCATGCGGGTGGCGCAGAAGCAGGGCGTGGAAGAGATGCTCACCGCGCTGGCTGCCGAGCTCGATCTGCCGGAGCTGCCCACGCGAATCGAATGCTTCGACATCAGCCATACGGGCGGCGAAGGCACCGTCGCTTCGTGCGTCGTGTTCGGCCCCGAAGGGCCGATGAAGAAGGAATACCGGCGCTTCAACATCACGGGTATCACGCCCGGCGACGACTACGGCGCGCTCAAGCAGGCGCTCGAACGCCGCTACACGCGCATCAAGGCAGGCGAGATCCCGCCGCCGGACCTGCTGCTCATCGACGGTGGCCTGGGCCAGATCGCCCAGGTGCACGAGGCGCTGGAGCCACTGGGATTCGGCGACGTGATGCTGGTGGGTGTTGCAAAGGGGCCGGACCGGCGCGCCCGGCCAGGAACGGCTGTTCATCTATGGCGCGCAGGCACCGCACATCCTGGAGTCACATTCTCCCGCGTCACGGCTGGTACAGCGCATTCGGGACGAAGCGCACCGGTTCGCCATCACTGGCCACCGCCGCAAACGGGCCCGCCGCTACAACGAGTCGGTGCTGGAGGCGGTGCCCGGTCTCGGGCCGGCCAAGCGCCGGGAGCTGCTGAAACACTTCGGTGGCCTGCAGGAAGTGATGCGTGCCGGCGTGGCGGACATCGAGAAGGTCGCAGGCATTGGCACAGCGCTCGCGCGAAACATTTATGATCACCTGCACCCCGGCGCCTGACTTCGCGACACCCCTGTAGATGCTCTGGACCGTACCGAACATTCTGACGTGGATCCGCATCGCCGCGATCCCGCTCATCGTGCTGTTGTTCTACGCGCCGTATCACTGGGCCGACCCGGCCGCGGGCCTGCTGTTCGCGGCCGCCGGCATCACGGACTCGCTCGACGGCTACCTCGCCCGGCGTCTCAACCAGACCTCTCGCCTCGGGGCATTCCTCGACCCGGTCGCGGACAAGCTCATCGTGGCCGTGGCGCTGGTGCTGCTGCTCAGCAAGGACATTCCGCCGGACGCTTCGTCGATGTGGGGCGTGTCCGCCGATCGGGCGCGCATGCTGCTCGCGCTCACGGCCATCGTGATCATCGGCCGCGAGATCGCCATCTCCGCCCTGCGTGAGTGGATGGCGGAGCTCGGCCAGCGCGGCAAGGTCGCGGTGTCGGCCATCGGCAAGTACAAGACCATCCTGCAGATCATCGGCCTGTCGATGATGCTGTTTCGCTGGGACCTTTTCGGCCTGCCGCTGTATTCCATCGGCGCGCTGCTCACCGTGCTGGCCGCCGCTCTCACGCTCGTTTCGATGGTGAGCTACCTGCGCGCCGCCTGGCCTGAGCTGAAACGCCACTAGCGTTGGGTGCCGAGCCTGCAGGAATGTGACCGGCCACGAGCCGGCGCGGGCCGGGATTGACTTGAACGCGCTGTTTATGCTCGATTTTCCGTGCGATCCCAGTGATGTTTCACCTTGACTTCGGGGGGATCGCACTTACAATTCCGCGCGCCATCTTCGCGGGAATAGCTCAGTTGGTAGAGCACGACCTTGCCAAGGTCGGGGTCGCGAGTTCGAGTCTCGTTTCCCGCTCCAGTTAAGCAGCAAAGCCCCGGGCGCCTGGCGTTCGGGGCTTTCTGGTCTTCGGAGGGCTAGGTGGCAGAGTGGTCATGCAGCGGCCTGCAAAGCCGTCTACGCCGGTTCGATTCCGACCCTGGCCTCCATCAGAGCATCCGATAGCGTCCGCTACCGCGATGCCGAAGCCCCGAAACCCTGCAATTCCCGGCGAATACCGCCGCAGTCATCCGCTACCGTCCGTTGACAGCGTAGCCGTTTCGTGGATACAAGCAAGGGGTATCCGAACGAAACGGGGTAGCCATGCTGTCGGACGTCACGATTAAGGCCGCAAAACCGCGCGAGAAGCCCTACAAAGTGTGGGACGAGCGGGGGCTGTACATGCTCGTCACCCCGACCGGCAGCCGCTTGTGGCGATTCCGGTATCGCCTGGCGGGCCGCGAGAAGCTGATCTCGTTCGGCGACTATCGCGACGTGCCGCTCAAGCGCGCCCGCGAGCGACGCGACGAGGCGCGGCAACTGGTGGCCGATGGCATCGACCCGAGCGCCGAGCGCCAGGCCGAGCGCGCCGCGGCCGCCGACACGTTCAAGGCCGTGGCCGAGGAATGGCTCGCCATGCAAGCAAAGACACTCGCGGAAGAGACCGTCTCCATTCACCGCGGGCGCCTGTACTCGACCCTGTTCCCCGCGTTCGGCAATCGCCGGGTGAACGACATCAAGGCACCCGACCTGCTCGCCGTGCTCCGGCGGGTGGAGTCGCAGGGCACGCACGAAACCGCACACCGATTGCGAGCGCTCTACGGGCGCGTCGCTCGTTTCGCCATCGCCACGGGCAGGGCGGAGCGGGACATCAGCGCAGACCTCAAGGGCGCCCTGACACCCGTGCAGACGGAGCACTTCGCCGCCGTCACCGAGCCGCGCGCCATCGGCAACCTGCTACGTGCGATCGATGGGTACGTCGGCCAGCCGTCCACCGAATACGCGCTCAAGCTCGCCCCGTATGTGTTCGTCCGCCCGGGCGAGCTGCGCGGCGCCGCCTGGGCAGAAATGGATCTCGACGCCGCCGAGTGGCGTATCCCGGCCGAGCGCATGAAGATGGGGTTGCCGCACATCGTGCCGCTCGCGCGCCAGGTGGTGGCCCTGCTGCGCAAGCTCGAGGCGCTCACCGGGAACGGGCCGCTGCTATTTCCCGGGCTCGTGACACCCTCGCGCCCGATCTCCGACAACACGCTGAACGCCGCGCTCCGGCGCCTGGGGATCGCGCAGGACGAGCACACCACGCACGGCTTCAGGTCGATGGCGAGCACGCGCCTCAATGAGCTGGGCTTTCACCCTGACGTGATCGAGCTCCAGTTGGCGCACGTCGAACAGAACGCGGTTCGTGCCGCATACAACCGCGCCCAGCGTCTCGAGGAACGGCGGGCCATGATGCAGTCGTGGGCCGACTACCTGGACGGGCTCAAGGCCGGCGGGAACGTGGTGGCGATCAAGAGTAAGCGCGCATGAAGGCCAAACGCCCGCGAACGAAAACGCGAAATAAACAGCGCGAGGAACCAGTCGATGTTTGGGACTGGTGCCGGATCGTCGGCCATCTTCTGGAGGGCAAGCCGACAGAGCTATCTGGGGCCGTGATTCGCAGCGCCGCTCTGCATGACGCAATGGACGGCGACCAGGAGCCGCTCGACGATTCGATCGCTCGCATCGCGATCATATGCGTGACGCTCGAACTTCTGAGCATGGCCGTGGAAGGTGGCGAAGCGATTGACGCAAAGAAGATTGGCGAGGCGATCGCCGACACGGCGGAACAGAAGACAGCATCGATTGAGCATCTTTGCGCAGCTGCCGCGCTGTTGCACAAGTCGTTCTCTACACGAATAAACTGCATCATCGACGAGATCCGGGGCGCGCCTTGGCCGCAACGTCGAGTGGAGTTGCTCTCCGTTGTACTTGATCCGAAAAACCGCCGGTTCAATGGCAAAGCAGCGGCGGATCAGTGCGGCGCGTTCATCGGCTGGTCTGTGCGCGAACTCGATCACCTGGTGAAGCCGACCGCGAAAAACAGGAACGCGGCGATCGCCAGGCTTCTGAAGATTGCGGGCATTCTGACGACGCGCAAGAACGTACGTTCCATCATCGCGGCGGATCGCCAGCGGGCGAAATAGAGAGTGCGGAATTTCCGCCCGCTTCTATTTCGGGGGTTTGGCCCTGTAACGTCCGTTGCACGTCGTTATGAATCGAAGGTGCAGCGATGGATACCAAGCCGGTCCGGCTGATTCGCATCAACGAAGTAGAAGCCCGCACAGGCCTGAAGAAAACGCAGATTCACGCGCTCGAGAAGCGCGGACTGTTCCCGCGGCGCGTAAAGATCAGCGAACGCGCGAGCGGTCACGTCGAGTCAGAAGTCGAGGCCTACATCGCCGGCCGCATTGCAGCCAGCCGCGAAAATCCTCCGCACGCGCGCTCCGCCGCCTAACGCGTGCGGGCAACGAAGCTGCTCTCGGGCCAATGAGCAGGCAGACTATGCCGGTCCCGAAGTCGATACATGTCTGGCGCAGCTTCTTGCTTTCTGAGAATGGCCCCAGCGCTCCCCTGGCGCGCCTGATCGCGGTGACGATTTCCCAGGACATGGACGGCCGCACGCTCGAAAGCTTCGCTGGTGCCGCGCGCATCGCCGCCCGAAGCGGACTTTCCGAGCGGGCGGTCCGCAAGCACCTCGGCGAGCTGGTGCGCGCGGGATGGCTCACAGAGCGCACCAAGCAGCACGGGCGCAACTACTGGCTCAAGGTTCGGAAGGCAGCGATTCCAGATGGCGCGTTCGGTGCGCTACTGCCTGCACAGCGTGCAGGGAGTCGAGACCCTGCACCGCGTGCAGGGAGTGACGCGGAAAACGAGGGACTCCCTGCACGCCGTGCCGGACTCCCTGCACCGTGTGCCGGACTCCCTGCACGCGACGACACGACACCCTGCACGGGAGCGCACGGAGACCCTGCACCGCGTGCCGCCTATCTTGTTCAGAGATCCAGTACATATCTTGAACAGGATCCAGAGCGCGCCCGCCCAGCGACCCTGAAGGGCTCGCGGGCGCGCAAAAAGACTCCCGAGCCGAGCGGCCAGATCAGCGAGACACCCGAAGTGCTGGAGAAGCGACGGCAGGCGGCGGAGATCGCTCAGCGTGGGACGGCGGCCCTGGCATGAAGCGAGCAACAGCGGCAGCGACGAGGTTCGCCCAGGGCCAGCGCGCGGCGCTGCTCGCCGTCCTGCGCAAGCCTCGCGAGGATCACCCGGCCATGCGGGCAGCAGCCACCGAGCTCCGCTCACGCGGCCTGAGCGATCGTCAGATCGCACAGGCGCTCGAGCTCGACACCGAACGCGTGCATCGCCTGATCGGAGCGGCACCGTGACGCGGACTCCAACCATCAATGTCAAAACCTGTCAAAGGCTCACGCGCGATGCGGGAATTACCGGCACGCCAGAACTGCACCGGACGACGGCAGCGACTCCGGGCAATCCGGGCAAAGAGGTATCCGGCCTGGCCATGCGCTGCCCCGACGGCGTGTCTGCCGGGCGCTGTGTGTATCGATTGGCCTCACGGGTCCTTCTGGCGCGTCCACCGCGGGTGCCACTGGCAGCGCAGGATTCCGCTAGCTCCAGGGCCCCATGACTTCCTTCCGCTCGAGGCTCCAATGAAGAAAAAACAGCACAAAAAGCAGCGATTCCGAAAGCTCGACCAGACGGACATTGCGGAAGTCCACGGGGTAACGAGCCGAACGATTCGCGAGTGGGGTGAGCAGGGGCTACCGCGCAATCCAGACGGCAGCTACGACGGGCCGGCGACGATCGAGTGGCGCATCGCGCGCAGCACCGGTGGGGCGCTGGATCTCGACCAGGAGCGCGCCCGGCTCGCGAAGGAACAGGCGGACAAGACCGCGCTGGAGAATGCCCAGCGCCGCGGCGAGCTCGTCGACCTCAACACGATCGGTGAGGAACTCGGTCGGGCGCTGGCGGCATTCCGTGCGCGCCTGCTCGGCGCCGCGAACAAGCTTGCCCCTCGTGTGAATCCGGAAGACCCCGCGCGCGCGCAGCAGATCATCGCCGCGGAGCTCGAGCAGGTGCTCACGGACCTTTCGAACTACCGGCCGGGCGAAACGGAGCGCACCGAGTGACGGCGTGCAACTTCGTGTTCAGCGCGCATCAAGCGCTCATCGTCACGGACACCGCCGTCACGGCCGACGGTGCGCCGGACGGATTCACCACCAAGGCCTTCGCGTTCCCGCACATGCGGCTCATCGTGGCCGGCACCGGCCAGCTCGCCTTCATCTGGCAGTGGGTCGCGTTCCTCCTGGCCGGCCTGCCCTCTGCCGATGTCGACGACCTCGACCGTGAGGCGCCGGCCTATCTGCGCCGCTCCTGGGCGCGCGGAGGCTTCCACCACTCGACCACGCTCTATCACTTCGGCATCGATCGCAACGAGGCGGTGGCCGTGTACGGCTACGCGAGCGAGCAGGGGTTCGCCTCGCATCGATTCGCACCCGGTGCCTACATTTCCCCGCCCTTTGTCGTGCCCGATCCGCTGCCTTCGTGCCCCGTGCATGCCGTGGAAGATCCTGTGGCCGAGGTTGCACGCGAGGGGCTGCCGACCTGGCGCGACGGGGTGCGCACCGTCGTGGATGCGGTCTACCGCCAGCAGCGCGACTTCCCCGTGACGATCGGCGGGCGCATCCAGGTCACCCACTTGAGCCCGTACGCCATTCACCAGAACTGGCTCGGTGAGCTGCAGGCGGATACCGCGCCGGAGCTCGCCGGCGAGCCGAGCGCCGAGGCGTTGTGACGGGGAATGCCTACCAACTTGCAATTGCGACGCTTCGCGCCTGCACTTCGGCGCTGGCGGTCGAGGCGTCGCCGGCGGCGCGCCGGGGCTTGCTCGAGCTGCAGGTGGAAGCGCTACGCACGGTGGAGCTCAGCAGCGAGCGCCGGAAGCTTTCGACGCAAGCGCTCGCCGTGCGCATCGCCGAGCTCGAACGGAAACTCGCGCGCATGGCGCCGGCGGAGCGAGCCAAGGCGATTCGCTCCCGGCTCGGACTCTCGCGCGCGACGTACTACCGGCTCCGAAAACTCGCCGAGTCTCAAACCGATGAGACTGCGGCCTGATACAAAACAATCCATGAAGATGAAATCCCCCCGTCGATCGGCTCAGCCCGTTGCCCGCGAGCGCCTCGAGAAAGCCTTGAGCGCACACGACACCGCTGCGATTGCGTTGATGCGTGCCGCGAACCAGCACCTGCGCCACGGCGCCACGATCGCCCGGGAGCTGGAGCGCCTCGAACAACCGAACGAACCCGCTGGCCGCCGACCAGCCTCAAAGTGATCGGAGTAAATCCATGAACGCAGACGAGATCGCGAAGAAGCTGGCCGCAAAGCCGAAGAACGCCGAGGAATGCATCCGGCTCATTCGGGCGTGCGAGCCCCGACGCATGGAGATTGAGGCGCGCATCGGCGCGATCGCCGAACAGGCGAATCTGCCGCCGGAGCGCGTGCGTGCCATGCGCTCGGGCCTGGCCGCTGTTGAAGCGCTCGACCGCGAAGAAGAAGCGCTACGGCTGGAGCGCCGCGTTCTCGATCAGCTCGAGCACGAAGCGAACGCGGCGCTGGAAGCACTCCACGAAGCCGCCGTGCGGCCCGGGATTCAGCTCGGCCTGCAGCGCTTGCCCGGCGCGGTTACGAAAGTCAGCAATGCGCTCGGTGCGCTCGACGCCGCGCTCGCCGAGCTCAACGCTTCGGTGGAAGCGGTCAATGCGTACGTGCGCTTCCCGGATCTCAAGATGCCGCTGAGCCCGGATGACGCGGTCGCGCTCATCCGTCTGCGCTATCGCGTCTGGCAAGTCCGCGCCGTCGAAATCGTCAGCCCGCCGGAGGACCTGGGGGGCAAGCCGCTGAAGGGTTATGAACTGGCGTGGAAACTTTGCTTCGACGCTCGTGGCGGACGGATTACGACGCGTCGACCTGGCGACACGTTGCCGGACGAACTGGCGGCCGCGTGATGCAGTTTCTTTCCCGGGGATGGCCGCGCGCTTTGGCTGTAGCGCGCGCAGCGCGGGTTACTGAGTGAGTGCCGCCGCCACAAAAAAACCGCTCAGTGCCCGCGGGCGCGTTCCTGGCGCCGCGGCGGGCGGTTCACATGCGTAAGCGATCCAGCGGCTGGGCACGCCGATACATACGTTTCCTGCGCCGGAAGTACGGAGTCACATGACGAGCACCGACCCAACGAACGGAAACGTAATGTGGACCCTGCGCACGGGCCCGCTGCGCGGCGCGGACTATCCCGGGCGCCAACTGCAGGTATCGCCGCGACTGATCTTCGAGGAATTCGGCCGTTCAGGATGGACGCCGCGGCACCCGGCGACAGAAGCCGAACTTGCGCGCCTCAACTCGAGCCTGGCGCGTGGTACGTGTCTGAACCCCGTCATCTTCGACGGCGACGCGCTATACATCGATCCCGACGCGCAGCCCGAGGACGGAGACATCATCTCCTTCGAACTCTCGGATCACGCGGCCGCGACCGAACCCAGCGCCGCCGGCGGGCGCACGTCCTGGGCAAAGCTGCTTATCGAGCTGGACGGCGAGCGCTGGCTTGTCGAGAACCAGGGGATGATCAGGTTCGATGGTTTCGTGAAGCGCGTGTATGGTGTCGTGCGCGCCATTCGACGAGGCAGGGGTGAATTCCTTGCCGGCGCTGCCGTTGTCGGCGCGTATGCGTCGCAGATCGGACTCGGTGCGGCGACGGAGACGACTACCGCATATAACGCTTCTCACACAGCGGTGAACAATTTCGGTGCTGATACGACGTGGCTCACGATCACCACGCCAGCGCAGGCCGTCGACCACACCATTCAAGTCACAGCATCGATGGACGTCTGGAAGGCCGCGAGCACGCCGCAACGAACCGTGGAACTGTTCGCGGTGCCTTCACCGG
This sequence comes from uncultured Gammaproteobacteria bacterium, assembly GCA_963837755.1. Taxonomy (GTDB): domain Bacteria; phylum Pseudomonadota; class Gammaproteobacteria; order Steroidobacterales; family Steroidobacteraceae; genus JADGHX01. The sequence goes on from CAWIOP010000002.1 coordinate 360,016, forward strand.
GCGGCCCGCCGTTCTATGGGTCCGCAGTACGCGACATTGTTTTCACCGCGGCGCCGGGTGAGCGCGTCGCGCTGCAAGCGGATTTTCCGGCGCTCGCGGATACCCAATATATCGTCCGGGTCGCGCTTGCGAGTCCCGGCGGTGGCACGGGCAACACCGAGGTCCGTGATGCGACGCTGCGAACGGAGCACATCAAGCGATGAGTCAATGGAGCTTCTACGATCCGCAGACGGGTGATATTTCGCCCAAGCGACTGATGTCGAGCAATCCGCAGGTGGTGCGTGACAATACACCGGAAGGCTTGCGGGCGATCGCCGGCTGGCACGATCACCTGTCCAGGCGCGTCGACCTGGAGACGGGTGATGTCATTGACTGGCAGCCGCCGCAGCCGGACGCCGATCATGAATGGAATCCGGAGCGCCGGCGGTGGGTGAAGCGCAGTGATGTGCGCGCACGCGAGAACGAACGCGCGCGAGTGTTGGCGGAGATCGCGCAGCTCGAGGCGAGTCAGACGCGGCCGCTGCGCGAGCTCCTGATCGACCCGAACAACGTCACAGCCCACACGCGGCTGCGCGCCATCGACGAGCGGATCGTGACCCTGCGCGCGCAGCTTTGATGAAGACGTCGCCCGAAAGCCACGAAAAAGGGCGGCCATCGGCGCCGCGGCGGGCAGTTTCCACGTTTCTCAGCAATCGAGAGCCGAGCCGATGAAAGACTACGGTGTTCAATTCGCCCAAGCGCAGGAAGCGGCTTCTAAGCGTCCCCGGTGGGTTGTCGCGATTCTGTTCGAGACCGATTCGATCTACTGCACGTCTCACTCGGACATTACGGGTGTTCCCGGCACCGTACTCCATGGCGTGCTCAAGCAACCCTCTGCGATATCGCAGCGGTTGATTCTCGGACAAGGCCGCTCGGAGATCGGCTCGTTTAGTTTCAGCCTTATCGACATCGGCGAAGGATTCACCGACGAGATTCGGCAGCGGCTCAACGACGCCCAGGGGCTTCGCCGCCGAAGGGTCAAATTCTGGATCGGCCACGAAGACTTCGATTTCTCGGCCTTCAAGCTCTTCCAGACGCAGCTCGTCGAGAAAGTTTCGGTCGATGAGGGTGTTTACTCAATTGACTGCAGGGACATCACCCGCGCGCAGCGCGCGGACGTTTTCGACAAGCTTGCCACGACGACGTTGCGCGACTCCTTCGATGCGACTGCGACGACGATCCCTGTGTATTTCACGTCTCGATTCGAGATGGTGGCTCACGGCCCCCACTGGTCCGACGCGCCGAGTCAGACGGTGGGATACATCAAGATCGAAAATGAGATCATTCGTTACAGTGGCACGACCGCGGAGTCCTTCACCGGTTGCACGCGCGGCGCGATGAACACAAAGGCCGTCGCGCATGCTGTGGACGCGGGCACGTCGAGTGATCGCCGCACCAAGGTCGACGAATACGTCTACCTCGAGCTTCCGGCCGTCAAACTCGGCTGGGCGATTCTGACCGGTCAGATCTACGGGACGGCGGACGTGCTGCCCGATCATTGGCACCTCGGCATCGACTCCGCGGACCTGGTCGAATCGGACTTCACAGGAATAGGCCGCGATATTTGGGATCCCGCTGACGACGCCGCGGGGCTTCCGCTGGTGTTTCAAGGACTCGGCAAGACCGACGGCAAGGCATTCCTGGAGTGGGAGATCTATCTGCTGCTCAACTGCTATCAGCCCGTCTACGGGGATGGGCGCCTTGGCTTGAGGCGCCTGGCGGCAGTGACGAGCGGCGCAGCTCCCGTCACGACACTGACAGAGGATCACATCCTGCAAGTTGCGCCGCTCGTCCACGACATGACGGACATGCATAACGTTTTTCTGGTGGAATGGAACTACGACGTTTCAACGAAGAAGTTCACGCGCTACTCCCTGTTCGTGGATGAGGACTCACAAGCCGCGCATGGCTCGTCGTCGATCACGAGGTACAAGTTCAAGGGGTTGGTCGGCTCGAAGCACACGGATATCAGCATCCGCCAGATATTCGACTGCCTGCGCGATGCGCACTCCACTCCGCCGGAAACGACCTCGGTCGTGCTGCCGGGATTTCTGCTGAGACTTGAGAACGGTGACGTCGTGCGCTTGGCATTGCCCTTCCTGCCCGACTACGCGGGCGATGGGCCGGGCATCAATCGTTCATTCATGGTCGTGGGGCAATCCTACGATGCGTATGCGGACCGCATCACGGCGCTGCTGTTCGGGTCCAGCGCACGCGCGGGCGCGCTTGCGTTCGGGCCCGGCACCGGGCCGGTTCTGCCGGATGGCTACTACACGGCCGAAGGTACGCCGCTGTCGAGCGTCGCGGCGGTGGAAGGAGCCGTGTGTTCGCCGGGCTGCTATCGACTTACACTGCCGTCACGATGAAGCCGAAAGCGTACGCGTTTCGCGGGTTCAATGCTGACAGCCGCTCGCTCATGTTCTGCGTGAGGTCCGGCAGCTGCATCGACCGAACTCCTGGGGCCGTCGATGTGTTCGACCGAACGGTGCCGGCACGCTCAGGCGATCTTGCGGCGCTGCTGACGCCCGATACACGCCGTTTCCCCTCACCGGATTCGTCCGCGTCGTTCTCGATGATGTGCAAGTACGTGCTCGAGCGGGACGGGCACTGGTTCTACACTACCTGCTATTCGGACGCTTCGGGGATCCCTGATGCTTTCAGTGCGATCAGCGCGGCTACGCGGCTCATCGGAACCCTGGTTGCGACCATCGAGTATCCGCCGGGGCAAAACCACCCCTCATTCGATCCTGAGTATCACCACCGCAGCGATGAAGCCGCACGCGTCATCATGACGGCGGGGGAAGCGCCGGCCGCTCGCCGTTTCGGCAAGCCGTGGCTCGAGCGATTCGCCGCCGAGGGCGTCGACTCCGGGCGGGAGATGATCGAGAGCGAAACCATCCGTTGCTTCGGCGGATCGATCTACACGTCGATGACACACGACTTGCAGGTCAGGTGGCCCGAAGACGCGGAAATGCCGCTCACCATCGTGAAGTTTCCGCAGCCGCATGACCTGCGCTATCGAGTCGTGCCAATCGACCTGGCGAAGCTCGGCAAGGGCGTAGCGGCAGCCACTCAGTCGCTCCTGTCGGCGGCTCCCCAGTGGCCGCCGCCATTAGATTGTGAGATCGCGACGGCGGCCGAGAGCGCCGCAGCTCGTAAGGCGATCCGCCACAATCTTCACCGCTCGCTCGAGCACCAGCTGCAGGAGGCCGCAAGCCTCACATGAAAACGCCGCCCGAAGGCGGCGTTCTCGTGCTCGCGTCTGTGAGCGTCAGCCGCTCGCGCCCTCCGGCACCAGGATCACATCCGGCTCCAGTACGGAAGCGACCTCGAACAGCCACCGACGCTGCGCCTCGAGCCGAGAGCTGAGCTCGGCATGGTCTGGCAGAGTTTTGTCGTTGCTCATGCTCGCGCCTCCCGCCGGGGCAACGCGAATGCCCGTTTCAACAGCCGCGCCACCTCCCGCTGCATCTTCTTCGTGTTGACCCGGCGCTCCTCCGTGCGGTCCTCCGGCAGCGTATCCGCGATGTGCAGGCAGATGTACGGCCGGCTGCTACCGCTGCCATCGAATATATGCCGAGACCTCCCGCACTCGTCGGGCTTGAAGCGCGTCCGCAGGTCCTTCGCTGCTTGCATTTCCTGAGCGGTGACGAGGCCTGCGTCGATCAGCGCATCGGGCTCATCGGCATGGAAGACAACGCGCCAGCCTGTGTAGGGCGTCATGCCATCACACGGCTCGTGCTCGATTCGATGCGCAGTCGCCTCGACATTTTCGTACAGATCGCCGAGCGCGGCGGATAGCCGCGGGAGTTTCCATTCGTTCATGGCATGCACTCCCGCGATGACCCGCGCGCCGATGTAGACTTCTTCGTACCCATTGATCGAACTCCTGGTTCGGTTGGTGGCAGGCCCTGGCCGGTGGTGAAGCGCCGACCTGGTGCCGAAGATGGGCGCCCGCCCGGCTGACAGGACAGACGGGCGCCCGGGGTCGTTCAGCTCTATGCGGTGAGCACCTCCTTGCCGGTCTGCGCCGGCTCCACGGTCCTGTATCCGGCCTTGAATGCGGCCCACGCATCTGCAGGGACCGCGGAGTCCGCCCGTGCCAGCCACTCGGCGCGCTCCTGGCGGGTGAGCCGGTTCCACCACGCCATGCCGAGCGCGGTGTCGTTCATGGTCGCTCCCGAGCAAACGGCTGCCATTGCAAGCCGAGAACCGCGCGAAAGATGGGATGCATGGAACCTCCGATGTGAGCCGTTATTCGGGCATCGGAGTTGAGGGGTAGGCCGTCGGGTACGGCGGGATTTCGTCAAGCCGAAGCCGTGTCACATCAGGCGCTTACGCCTTCAGTTGGCTTCCGACCCTGGCCTCCATCAGAGTCTTACTGCACCGTCCAGAGCGTGCGCGTGTCGAGCCAGATGGCCTCACCCCCTGCGGCCCGAATGCTGTCCATCATGTGAGCCGTGCCTCCCGGCCCGTCGCCCCCCGAGCCGTTCCAGGGACACAGGAATCGGCAGCGGCCCCGGTTGGGATGGCATGGGTCGCACGACCACGTTCGCGGCACGCCGCGCTCGACATCTTCTTCGCCCTCCCTGACCGAGTGTACAGTTTCAGCCCGTGCCCGCCGGCGTTCGGCGGGCGGGGGAGCGACCATCGACGCCAGTGAACTCAGCGAATCCGCCGCAACGACCGTCATCGAGCGCCGCAAGGGCCGCTCGATCCTGGTCATCATCGGCTTCGTGTTGCTCACGCTGCTGCTGGCCACCGCTGTCGCGGCGGCCTGGTGGCTCAACAATGATCGAACGCGCCTGCAAGGCCAGGTATTCCAGCAAAGCCTGCAAGTGCTGGAAATGCGCGAGAAGCTCACTCGCACGGAAGTGGCGTTGCAGGAACGACTGGCCGCACTCGCCACACGTGACGCAGCGCTGGCCGAGGCAAACCGGGCCGTCATTCCAGTGCGCGTCACGTTTCGCCTTGCCTTCATGGGGCAGGGGCTCGTCGCGTCCATCCGCAACGTCACGGATCGTCCGCTCAACGTCATTGCCGAGCTGCGCGACGCCGGCGCGCAAGCCGAGCGCAGCGTTTCGCTGGCGCTCGGCCCGAACGGCACCACTGAGATTGGCTATGCGCAGGGGTGGACCATCACCTCGGGCCAGTCGATCAGCGTGTCTTCCAGCGGCTATCGAAGCGTCACGGCCTTCGCACCCTAGTTGGTGTTTGTCGATTCGGCGCGGCCTGGCCACAGCGCTCGCTGTGTGACCGATCAGCGGGCAAAGATTCGCGGAGTGCGCGTATTGCGTTGATCGCACGGCCGGTACCGCTGTCATGGGTCGCCCTGCATCGAGCTATACTCGCCGCCCTAAAGGCTTGGATTACAAGCCGGTTTCAGGGGCGAGCGCAGCAGCGCTGCGAAGACTGACGCGCGAGAGGGCAGCAATGACCGAATTCCGTGTGGCACCTCCCACGGTCCGCAACCTTGCGGGCGATGAAGAGGTATCCCGACACTCGCGGCGCGAGTTCATCAAGCGCGTGATTGCGTCTGGCGCGGTGGCTTCCGCTGCCACCTATGTGTTCGGAGGCATGCAGGGCTGCTCGAGCCGCGGCACTGTTACTTCCACGGTTGCCGGCAGCGTCGAGCGGCTGGTCTCGCATCAACGTGAACGGGCAAGTGCGGCGTGTAGACGTGCTGCCCCAGGAAACGCTGGCCATGACGCTGCGCTACAAGCTGGGCCTCACGGGCACCAAGCTCAGCGTGCGATCGCGCCGAGTGTGGCGCCTGCACGGTGATGATCGACGACGTGCTGTTCAACTCCTGCTCGACGCTCACGCACTCCGTGCGCGGCCGCAAGGTGGTCACCATCGAGGGTCTGTCGCGGCGCGAACGGCGAGCTGCACCCCGTGCAGCAGGCCTTCATCGAAGAGCTGTGGCCCGCAGTGCGGCTTCTGCACGCCGGGGCAGGTGGTCGCGGCCGTCGCGCTGCTGCAAGCAGAACCCGAATCCCACGCGCGAGGAAGCGCGCCATGCCATGGCGGGCAACCTGTGCCGCTGCGGCGCCTACGACAATTACCTCAACGCCATCATGCGTGCGGCCGGCCACCGCGAGGGCCAGGCCACATGGGCTATAAGCTCCTTGGCAAGGATTTCACCCCGCACGACGTGCTCGCGAAAGTCACGGGCGAGGCCAAGTACGCCGAGGACTTCCGCGTCGAAGGCATGGTGTTCGCCGCTTGCTGCCCAGCCCTTATCCGCATGCGCGGGTGAAGAGCATCGATGCCTCCGAGGCGCTGAAGATGGCAGGCGTGCGTCGGCATTCTCACGGCCGATGACGTCAAGAACCCAGCAGGCGCCGGAATCCGCCCTTCTCACGAACGAGCCCGGCTACGTCGGCGCGCCGATCCTGCCGATCGCCGCGGTGGACGAGACCACCGCGCAGGACGCGCTGGAGAAGATCAAGCATCGACTACGAGCCGCTGCCGTTCCATCGTCGATCCGCTGGCGAGCCTGCATCCCGAGCTGCCCAACGCGCGCACCGACGGCAACGTGGGCGCCATCGGCCGTGAAGTTCCAGACCATCAAGTGGACGCAGGAGGATTTCGACAAGGCCGGCGAAGCAGCATGCCCATGGGCAAGGCCGGCGCAGGAGTGGACGTACGGCGATGTCGATGCAGGGTTCGCCAAGGCGAAGCTGGTGCTCGACGAGACTTCGTGCACGCCAGCAACTCGCACCACAGCATGGAGCCGCGCACGGCGATGGCGTACTGGCAGAACGGCAAGTGCATCGTGCACGTGCTCCTCGCAGAGCCAGTCGTTCATCGTGCCGGCGCTGGCCGGCCTCATCGGCATCCAGCCCGATGAGCTGGTGGTGCATCGCCGAATACTGCGGCGGCGGCTTCGGCTCCAAGGGCGGCGCCTATCCGCTGCAGGCGATGCCCGGCGCTCCTGTCGAAGAAGATCAGCCGCCCGGTGATGATGCGCATCAGCCGCGCCGAGGAGTATTACCACGGCTGCGCGCGCCACGGCTTCCAGGGCCAGCGTGAAGCTGGGCTTCGGCGAAGACGGCCGCTGCTCGCGGCCGACATGTACATCGTGCAGGAAAACGGCGCCGCACAACGGCTTCTGGGATTTCCGCAACGCCGCGGATGCGCTGTCCATCGTGTACAAGCCGCAGGCCATGCGCTGGCGCGGCATGCCGGTGCTACTGCCAACTCACCCATCGCGCAGCGCGCAGCGCGGGCCCGGCTACAACCAGATCGCCTGCACATCATGGAGCCGCTGCTGGACAAGGCCGCGCGCGAGCTGAAGATCGACCGGCTCGCAGATCCGCCTGATCAACGCGCCGAAGGCAAGGCTCGCCGGTCGGCGACAACCGCGCGGCCCATGACGAGCTGCTATCTGAAGGACGCGCTGGAGAAGGGCGCCGAGCGCTTCGGCTGGGCCGAGCGCCGCGCGCGCAACGGCCAGCGCAAGGGCAGCAAGGTGACGGGCGTCGGCCATCGGCCAGGCCTTCCACCCGGCCGGCTTCAGCGGCTTCGACGGCCTGGTGCGCATCCGCCCGAGCGGCAAGGTCCACATCCACACCGGCGTGGGCAACCTCGGCACGTTCTCGCATTCCAGCACCTCGCGCATCGCGGCCGAGGTGCTGAAGCTCGATTGGGAGAAGTGCGTGATCCAGCGCGGCGATACGCGCCGCAACCTGCCGTGGAACATCGGCCAGTTCGGCAGCAACACATCTTCACGATGGCGCGCACCAATTACGTGGCGGCCATGGATGCGCTGCAGAAGCTCAAGGAGATCGCCGCGAAGAGACTTCGGCGGCTCGCCCGACGACTATGACATCGACGGCAAGCGCGTCTTCGCCAAGGGCAGCTCCCGGCACGCGGCATGACCTACGCGAAGGCCGCGCAGCGCGCGATCGAGCTGGGCGGCAAGTACGACGGACACGAGCTGCCGAAGGACATCAACCCCATGACGGCGGCGTCCGCCACGGCGATTGCCGGCACGGGCCTCGTCGGCGTGGCGAAGGACAACCTGCCCGTGAAGGGCGAGACGGCCGCGCTTCGCCGCGGCGTTCGTGGAGATCGAGCTGGACATCGAGACCGGGCCAGCACGTGATCATCGACTACTGGGCGTGGCCGATTGCGGCACCGTGATTCACCCGACGGGCCTCGAGACCCAGATCGAAGGGGGCGCCGTGCAGGGCTTCGGCATCGCGGGCCTCGAGACGCATGATCTACGACCCGCAGAACGGGCTGCCGGGCAGCATCGGCTTCTACCAGGCCAAGCCGCCGACCTATCTGGACGTGCCGCGCGCAGATGAACGTGGACTGCGGTGGACAAGCCCGACCCGACGAGCCCGCTGGGCACGAAGGGCATCGGCGAGCCGCTGCTCGGTGCGCGCCGCTTCCGCTGTGCTGTGCGCACTGTCCGACGCGCTCGGCGGCCACGTCTTCAACCGCACGCCCGTCAAGGCGGACATGATCATCAACGTTCTTGCGGGGCAGCCGCAGGCGCACGGGCCGCTGCAGGTCAACGGCATAGGAGCGCACGACGTAATGTCGACGCGACATGATGCCGCACTTCGAGCTGTACCAGCCCGACACGCTCGAGAGGCGCAATCGATCTCGCCAGGCGCATTGGCAGCGGACGGCTGGCTCCTCGCGGGCGGCAACGACAGTCTCGACTGGTTCAAGAACCGCCACAAGCGGCCGACCGCGGTCATCGACCTCAGCGGCATCGACGAGCTTTCAGCGGCATTCGCGAGACGGCGGAGGGCCTGGAGATCGGCGCGCTCACCACGCTGACGCGAGATCGAGCGCTCCCCGATCGTTCGCGAGAAGCTATTCGCTGCTGGCGACCGCGGCAGGGCGCGTTGCGAGCCCGCAGATCCGCAATGCCGGCACGCTGGGCGGCAACCTCTGCCAGGACACCCGCTGCTGGTACTACCGCTACGGCGTCGACTGTTATCGCGCGGGCGGCAACACGTGCTACGCGGATACGCCGGAAGGCCAGAACCGCGAGCACTGCCTCTTCGGCGCGAGCCGTTGCATCGCCGTTACGCCGTCCGACACGGCCACCGCATCCGTCGCGCTCGATGCGAAGATGGTCATTCGCGGCCCCTCGGGTGAGCGCGTCGTGCCGGCCGAGGAGTTCTTCATCGGCCCGTCGAAAGACATCACAGCGCATGACGGTGCTGGAGCCCGGCGAAGTGCTGGTGGCGGTTCGCTACCCCAGGGAATGGGCCGGCGCGAAGTTCTACTTCGAGAAGGTGACCGACCGCAACACGTGGGACTTCGCGCTCGTGAGCGTGGCCGCCGCGATGTTCGTGGAGGGGGACACCATCAAGAACATCCGTCTGGTCTGCGGCGCCGTGGAGTGCGTGCCGCGCCGGCTGAAGGCGTCCGAGCAGATTGCCATGGGCAAGACGAAGAGCGAGGAGGTTGCCGCGCAAGCCGGCAAGGCAGCCACCGAAGGCGCAACCGCGCTCAACTTCAACCAGTTCAAGGTGCCGCTGATGGAGAACCTCGTCCGTCGCGCCATCCGTGACGCTTGATGGGGGCCTGAATGACGATGGATCTCTTTCGTGTGGGTCATGACGTCTACGGCCAGCGGGTGCTCGAAGGCGTCTCGTGGGAGCTGCTGCCCATCGCTGCCGGCATCGGCGCGCTGGTCATCGTGGTGCATCAGATTTACCGCGTGATTCGCGGCAAGCGCGGAGCCTGAGTGATGGCCGAAGCAGCCGAACGATTGTTTGTCGATGAAGAGCCGGTCATTCGCGGCCGCGTGCGCCGCCATGCCGGGGTAGACCGCCTGTTCCACTGGCTCACGTCTGTCTCGCTCTTCACGCTCATGGCCACGGGTCTGCTCCCGGTGCTCGGCGTGAAGTTCGACTGGGTAGTCATTCACTGGAGCGTCGGCATCTTCCTGGTGGTGCTGGTGCTGTTCCACATCGTGCGTGCGCTGTTCTGGCAGCGTATCAAGAGCATGTTGTGGTTCACCGCGCAGGAGATCGCGGGCAAGCAGGTGGGCAAGTACACCGTCGCGCAGAAGCTCATGCATCATGCGATGACGCTCATGGTGCTGGGAGCGGTGATCACCGGCTGCCTCATGCTCATGAAGATGGATACGCCGCTGTGGAAGCGCGACCCATACGTGCTTTCGCAGGCCACGTGGGGCGTCATCTACGTCATCCATGGCATCGCCGCGCTGTCGGCCGTGACGCTGGTGCTGATCCACGTCTATTTCGCCATCATTCCGGAAAGCCGCGTCTACCTGCGGGCGATGATCCGGGGCTGGATCACTCGCGAAGAGCTGATCGCGCACCACGAGCCAGGCCGCGCCGCGCAGAAGAAGACCTGATCGATGGCTGAGACGAGCGAGTTGAGCTCGCGCATCGAGACGATCGAGCGCGGATATGAGTACCTGCTGGCCTACGCCGCGCAGGGCCGGCAGGACGACCAGGGCTCTGAGGCGCGCGAGCGGCTGTCGCAGATGTTCGCAGCGCTCGATGGGCTCGGTGAGCTCGTCGCAGAAGCCGTGACCGGCGCTTCCGGGGCACCGGTCGCCGACGCGGCGGGTTTCCTGGGCGCCGTCCGCGAGGACGCGGCAAAGGCCCGTGGTGCCATCGGGCTCGTGCTGAGCCGTCCCGCCATCAGCTCGATGCTGGTGGATAACCTCAACGCGTCCATTCACCTGCGGGCGCTGCTCACGGACTGCTTCCTCGTCGAGCAGGCGTTCAAGTAACCGCCGCGAGCAGGGCGGCCGCGCGTTTGCCCGGCTCACTCGCGGACCGGGCCCTGGTCCTCCGCGGTTTCCGTCGCACTTGCCATCACTTCCGCACGCACGTCGGTGATCTCGCGTGCGCGTGACGGTTTCGCGCCTTCGCAGCGCTCGGTGCGCGGGCAGCGATTGCTTCTCGGGCAGATGACGCGAGCGGGTTGCTCGAGCGCATCTTTCAGCCATGCGATGTTCAGCACGTTTGCCACGAGCGCAATCGAGCTTGCAGCAGGCCTGGGAATGCGCGCCTCGCCCCGGTGCTTCAGGCATTCCATGGCGAGCTTGTCTACGAGCTCCTGCGCGTCCACTCCGTTCGACTCCAGCGCGGGCGCCAGATCGACACCCACCGACAGAACGTGCAGGTTGCCCGCCATGTCCTTCGTGCGCACCGAGTGGCAGCAATAGAGCAGCGACCTGTCGCCGTCGCGTAGCACGGAGATCTGCGATCCGCGCTCGGTGCGGCCGTCGTCAATCATGCGGAACACTGCCCAGTTCGGGCATGGGTCTGTCACCTGCGCGATGTTTCCCCACGGCAGCGGGATGCCGTTGCCTCGATACACGGCACGCAGGAAGCCCGGCGGATACGCATCGAAGAAGTGCCAGTGAGGGTAGGGCGACACCTTCGTCATTCGCCGCATGACCACGGCCGAGGTGAGATCGAGGCGCTCGCCGGCCTCGATGCGGTACTGCTCGCGCGCCAGGAAACGGCGAAACGGCACCTTCGGGCACAGCAGCGCGCCCGCGAAGAAGCTGCATTCGAAATCCCGCCAGGCATGCAGCACGTCCTGCGCATTCAGGCCGCCGTCACCCAGACCGCTCTCGGGGCTGCCGCCCATCTCGCCGCCCGTGGCGTGCTCGGACTTCAGGCCGTCACCGCCATGCAGAACCCGGTGCGCGAGATGCGACGCCAGGTCGAACCTGAGCCGGGCCGGATCGGCCTTCAGCGCGCGATTCAGATACACGGTGCGCGGAGACTCGAAGAACGAGCGCAGCACGCTGCGCACTTCGCGATCGTTGTCGCGCGCGAGAATCGGCTTGCGGTCGAACCATCGCAGCGTCGAGGCCGTGACGCCTGCACAGCTTCAGCAAGTCTTCCACGCTCAAAGGAAAGCGGCGCTCGCCCACGCTTTCGGCCGCCCGCTCCAGGTCGGGGAAGTCGTTGCGAGACATTTCCTGATGCGAGCGGATGAGCAGGTGCGCGAATTGCCGGCCAGTGGTGCCGGTCTGCGAGAGCAGCTCGGGGATGGCCGCCTGCAGCACATCCTTCGAGAACAGGAACGCTGGCTCGAGCGGCACGCGCTGCGCGCCGCCGCGCGGACCCTCGGCGCGCTCGGCGCCCAGGTCGGCGTTCTCGTCGAGAAACCAGCTCGTGTCGCGCTGAAAAACGCAAGCGAGCAGATTCAGCAGCCCGGGCGAAGGCGTGCGCTTGCTGCTCTCGATCATGCTCAGGTACGACACCGAGGGCGCAAGCTCGGCATCGCGTTGGATGCAGCGGGCCGACACCTCTTCGAGCGTGAGGCCATTGCGTTTGCGCAGCGCGCGAAGCTTGGCGCCGAGGAAGTGACCCTTGCGAAGAATGATGGACATGGCGGTGCGCCGGCGGGAGAGTATCTTGTGAAATTAACAGTGTGAAGTTTTGAGAGTCAAATTCTCCCGCGCGGCGCCCTATGCTGCCTGCCCCTCAATGAACTGGAAACGGAAGAGATAAAGCCATGACAGAGCACACGCCAGCTTCTGCCGCCGAGCTTCACCGCGACTGGACCCAGAGCGCCCGTTGGGCCGGCATCGTGCGGCCCTACCCGGCGGAAGAAGTCGAACGGCTGCGCGGCACCGTGCACATCGAGCACAGCCTCGCGCGTCTCGGCGCCGAGAAGCTCTGGCGTTATGTGCACGAGAAGCCGTTCGTGAATGCGCTGGGCGCGCTGACCGGCAACCAGGCCATGCAGCAGGTGCGCGCCGGGCTCGATGCCATCTATCTGTCCGGCTGGCAGGTTGCGGCGGATGCGAACCTGGTTGGGCAGATGTATCCGGACCAGTCGCTGTACCCGGCGGATTCGGTGCCGAACGTGGTCCGGCGCGTCAACAACACGCTGCGCCGGGCAGACGAGATCCATCACGCCGAAGGGCACGACACCATCGACTGGCTCAAGCCCATCGTCGCCGACGCGGAAGCGGGCTTCGGCGGCGTGCTGAATGCGTTCGAGCTCATGAAGCAGATGATCGAGGCCGGCGCCGCCGGCGTGCATTTCGAAGACCAGCTCTCCTCCGCGAAAAAGTGCGGTCACATGGGCGGCAAGGTGCTCGTGCCCACGAGTGAGGCGGTGAGCAAGCTCGTGGCCGCTCGCCTGGCCGCAGACGTGTGCGGCGTGCCCACTGTGCTCATCGCGCGCACCGACGCGGAGAGCGCCACGCTGCTGACGTCCGACATGGACGAGCGGGACAGGCCGTTCATTTCGTCGCGCGAACGCACGGCAGAAGGGTTCTTCCGCGTCCATTCGGGGCTCGATGCGGCCATTGCGCGCGGCATTGCCTATGCGCCGTATGCCGACATGATCTGGTGTGAGACCGGCGTGCCGGACGCGGACGATGCCCGGCGCTTCGCGGAAGCCGTACATTCGCAGTTCCCCGGCAAGCTCCTCGCGTACAACTGCTCGCCGTCGTTCAACTGGAAGAAGAAGCTTTCGGACCTCGAAATTGCGCGCTTCCAGCGCGAGCTCGGCGCCATGGGCTACAAGTTCCAGTTCGTCACGCTCGCCGGCTTCCATGCATTGAACCACTCCATGTTCGAGCTCGCGCGCGGCTATCGGGACCGGCAGATGAGCGCCTATGTGGCGCTCCAGCAGCAGGAGCTCGCCTCCGAGATCGAAGGCTACACGGCCACGAAGCACCAGCGCGAAGTCGGCGCTGGCTACTTCGACAGTGTCGCGCAGGCAGTCACCGCGGGCGCATCGTCCATCGGCGCGTTGAAGGGCTCGACCGAAGAAGCGCAGTTCGACGGCCGCGTCACGCCGCCGGCCGGTTCCGGTAAGCCCACTGGTACAACGCGGGAAGCACGAAGAGCATAAGCGCCGTCGACGTCAAGATGACCGCAGATCACTCGAGTGTCCGGGCACGCCGTCGAAGAACTCGACGACGCCCGTCTCCAGCGAATATTCCGCGCCAACGACCGCCAGCCCGTTGTTCTCGATGAGCTGCTCGAGCACCTCGGAGCCGTGGCGCAGGTGGTTCGCGGACATGCGGATGTTCGCGCGCACGGCGTGATGCACGAGGGCGTCCGTATCCTGCCCGATGGGCGTTCCGGTAAAGGCCTGCACGGAGGGGCGGATGCGGTCGACGATGGAGCGCAGGTGGCGCGACTGCTCTTTCGAGCCGCGGCCGAGCTCCTCGATCGTGGCAAGGATGGCTCCGCACTTCGAGTGGCCGAGCACCACCACCAGCCGGGTGTTGTAGCGTTCCGCGGCGAACTCCACGCTGCCGATCTGAGACGGCGCCACGATGTTGCCCGCCACGCGAATCACGAACAGGTCGCCGAGGCCCTGGTCGAACACGATTTCCGCGGGCACCCGCGAATCCGAACATCCGAGAATCACGGCGAACGGCGTTTGCGCGTCTGCCACGGCGCGGCGGCGGCTGTGGCTTGCCATGATGTCGCTGTTACGGTTGTCGGCGACGAAGCGGCGATTGCCTTCGCGCAGGCGTTCGAGTGCGTCTTGCGCTGAAATCATCGGCGCCGGGTCCGCGGTTGAGTGGGATCATTCGTGGCAGACGGGTCGTTCGGACCCGCACTCGCGAGCAGTGCGGCGATGGCGTCCGGCTCCACGGGCTTCGTGAAGTGGTGATCGAAGCCCGCCTGCAGCGCCTGCGTCTTGTCGTTGTCTTGCCCCCAGCCGGTAACGGCGACGAGCACCACGGAGCGCCCGTGCGGGGAGCGGCGGATCATCCGGGCAATCTCGTAGCCGTTCAGTCCGGGCATGCCGATGTCCAGCAGCGCCACGTCGGGCGGCTCCCGCTCGAACGCGGCGATGGCCTCCCGCCCATCGTGGGCCACCGTGACCTCGTGACCTTCCATCTGCAACAGCAGGGCCAGGCTCTCGGCTGCGTCACGGTTGTCGTCTGCGATCAATACTCTTCGTCGCAAGGGCTTCTCCGCACTGGACAGGGCTGGCTCGGCCGGACCGCGCTCTTGTAGCGCGCGAACGGGCAGTCGCACGATGAATTCGCTGCCGCGCTCCGCGCCTGCGCTCTTCGCCTCTATGGTGCCTTCGTGTAACGCTATCAGGCCCTTCGCGAGCGCAAGGCCGATGCCGAGCCCACCCTCCGAGCGATCCTTGCCAGACTTCACCTGCGTGAACATGCCGAACAGGTTGCCCATCGACTCGGGCGGAATGCCAATGCCGGTGTCGGTGACGCGGATGATGATCTGGTTCGAATCCGAGGTGGCGGTGAGGCCGATGCGGCCTTCCGGGTCTGTGTACTTGGCGGCATTCGTAAGCAGGTTGGAGAGCACTTGCGCCAAGCGCAGCGGGTCTGCCGCGAACTGCACGCGCTCCGACGGCATCTGCACGGTAAGCGTGTGATGCTTCGCGTCGATGACGGGGAGTGCGGTCTCCACGGCGGCATCGATGATGGAGGCAAGATCGGTAGTCTGCATGCGCAACGCCAGCGTGCCGTGCGTGATGCGCGAGATATCGAGCAGGTCATCCAGCAACAGCGCCATGTGATGCACCTGGCGGTTGATCACGTCGTGGCTCCAGCGCCTCTGCGCTTCGGTGGCGGATGGGGACTGCGAGATGACCGCGGCCTGGCGGATGGGCGCGAGCGGGTTGCGCAGCTCGTGTGCGAGCGTGGCAAGGAACTCATCCTTGCGCTTGTCGGTCTCGCGCAGCGCTTCCTCGAAGAGCTTCTGGCGCGTGATGTCACGCGCGATCTTCGACGCGCCGATGATGTGCCCGCTGGCGTCCTTGATGGGGGAGACGGCGAGGGACACATCGATCAGCGTGCCATCCTTGCGCTGGCGCACGGTCTCGTAATGCTCGATACGCTCCCCGCGCTTCAGCCGTTCGAGGATGGCCGGCTCTTCGTCAACGTGGCGCGACGGAATGAGCAGCGTGACCGGCTTGCCAACGACTTCATCCGCGGTGTAGCCGAACATGAGCTCGGCGCCATGGTTCCACGTTGTGATGATGCCTTTGAGCGTCTTGCTGATGATGGCGTCTGTGGAAGACTCCACCACCGCTGCGAGGCGGCCACGCAGCTCGTCGGCGTGCCGGCGCTCGGTGATATCCTGGACGACGCCGATCATTCCCACTACGGTGCCGTTGTCCGAGTAGATGCCGCGGCCGCGCGCGGCGGCCCAGTACCGCTCCCCGGAAGGGCGCGTCAGGCGAAACTCCACGTTGTAGTCGGTGCGCTCGTGCAATGCGCGCTCGAACTCGCGTATCGACACCATGCCGTCTTCAGCCGACATGAGCGCTCGCAGCTGCTCAGGGCTCACCGGCACGTCGGGCGCCAGCCCGAAGATCTGCGCGGCGCGCGGGCTCAGGGACATGAGGTTGGTCTGCGCATCCCACACCCAGTCGCCCAGCTCGCCGGCGGTCAGCGCGAGCTGCAGGCGCCGTGCGAAGTCGCGCAGCCGCTCTTCATTCGCGCGCACGGCTCGCTCGGCGCTGCGCCGCTGGGTCACGTCATGAAACACCATGACGCAGCCGGAAACCTTGCCGCCGGCATCGCGGATGGGCGCGGCGCTGTCTTCGATGGCGACCTCAGTGCCGTCCCTGCGAATGAGCGCGGTATGGTTTGCCAGGGCCAGGGTCTCACCCGTGCGCAGCACCTGGCTCACGGGATTGAGCGCCGGCTCGCGGGTGTCTTCGTTGATGATGCTGAAGACGTCATCCAGCGACTTGCCCGCCGCTTGCGCCAGCGACCAGCCGGTCATGGCCTCCGCAACGGGATTCAGGAACGTGACGTTGCCCTGCGTATCGGTGGTGATGACGGCATCGCCGATGCTGGCCAGCGTGACCCTGAACCACTCGCGCTGCTCGTGCAGCTCCCGGGTTCGGCGCTCCAGCGCTTCGGGGGCCGCGCCGTGATCGCACCCGGCACGCTGGCGCGCGATGAGTATCGCTTCGGCGTTCGTGATCGCGACGGAACGAAGCCGCTTGTCGTCGTTGTCGTTCACGGTCACGGGCGCGCTCCCGGCGCCTGCGTAGCCAGTGAGGTGCCGGGCGCGCACGCGCGGTCGCGTTCGCGCGCGAGCGCTATGTATATGCAGAAGTCGCGCACGTTCATCGGGTACAGGCCCGGCAGCAGGTCTGCACAGTCCACGTCTGCGCTATGCGTGGAGCGCGGTCGCCACCGGGGCACGTGTGCCCGATCAAGGCCAACGGTCGCGGAGTGCCGCCGATGGGCTCGGTCGGTATTTCCATTCAAGCCGCCCTGTTGATAGACGACGATTCTAGCGATGGAATTCGTGACTCGCAGGGGTAACGCCGGGGGCCGCTTCGATGCGGACAAATTGGCAGGGGCGCCAGCGGGCCGCAGCCTACGCCAAGGGGCCTGACCTTGGCCATCGGCTGGCGCCACGGCGGCTCGTCCGTTCGTTCATTCCTGCGGCAGACCCAGTCTCAGCGGCGCAAAGCGCGTCCCCGCGAGAGGCGCAACCGTCATGCCCGACACGAGCCGCAGCCACAGACGGCGGGCATCACCTCAGGCCCAGGGCTGTTTCCACCACGCCAGGAACTCATCGAACCCGATCGCGCCATCCCGGTTCGTGTCGATCTCACCGAAACCGATCTGGCATTCCTCGGCCGACATGTTCTCGTCCACGGCCTTCATGAAACGGATGAACTCGCCCAGCGTGATGCGCCCATCCTTGTTCAGATCGTTGAAATCGAAGTCCTCGCGCAGGCGGCCGCGCTCTTCGGCACCCGGCTTTACGTAGTCCAGCGTAGTGCGGTCTCGGTCGGTCATGCGAAGCTCCTGGCGAAGTGCGGGCGGGTCAACTTGCATGATAGCGACAAATCGCCAGGTTTCGGCGACGACTTCGGGCTGGCACTTCGGAGCACCACAATCTAGGGTGACGGTGTTCCAACGGGGAGTACCAGTCATGTCCACCGATCGCTTCGAAGGCAAAACCGCGCTCGTGATGGGCGGAACATCCGGCATCGGGCGCGCGACGGCTCTCTGTTTCGCCGCAGCCGGCGCGAATGTCGTCATCGCAGGCCTGGGCGCCAGCGAAGGTCGCCAGGCGGAGTCCGACGTGCGTGCGACGGGCGTCGAGGCGATGTTCATTGAGGCCGATGTCAGCCGCGAAGCCGATATGCACCAGGTGATGAGCCGTGCAGTCGAGCGCTTCGGTCGCATCGATGCAGCGGTGAACAATGCCGGCATCGAAGGGCGGTTCGGGCCCGTTCAGGACTCCACTGTGGAGGACTTCGAGCGGATCATCGGTGTGAACCTGAAGGGCGTGTGGCTCGGATTGAAATATCAGATTCCGCACATGCTGGCCCAGGGCGGCGGAGCTATCGTGAACACCTCGTCGAGCGCGGGCATTACCGGCATTGCGAACGTGGCTCTCTACACGGCCAGCAAGCACGGGGTTGTCGGGTTGACGAAAGCCACGGCGCTGGAGCTGGCGCAATCGAAGATCCGGGTGAATGCCGTGGCTCCCGGGCCGGTGAACACCGGGCTTCTGCATCGAATGATCGGCGGCAATATCGATGCCTCCGTCATCGCCGCCAGCGTGCCGATGCGGCGTATATCCGAACCCGAGGAGACAGCCCGCGCCATCGTGTGGCTATGCTCCGATGCCGCGTCTTACATCACCGGCCACACGCTTGTGATCGATGGCGGACTCACCGTCGGATAAAGGCCGCGCGTCGGGTTGGGGCTGCACCGGGGCCGGCGTACCTCGCCGATGCCGTTAGCGGCTCCTGCGTTGGCACTACATAGCACCGAGCGCCCGACGGAGTGACATAACGCCTCAGTCGCTTGTGTCGCCTTCGATGCAGCCCGCAGTTTTTCCGTAGCCAACTGCCGACGTCTTGCTTTATATGAGACACATGGTCTCATATACGGCACCTTGAAGGTCGAGTTGGAGGCAGAGCGAATGAGCGGTTTAACACGGGCACGCATACCGGGTGGTCTGGTTTTCGCGGTACTCACGCTGGTGGGCTGCGGTGGCGGTGATTCCGGGTCGCCCTTGACGGGGGCGCTATCTATCAATCTCACGGATGCGCCGGTCGATGGTGCAGCGGAAGTGGTCGTCGTGTTTACCGGCGTGGAACTGCACCGTGCCGACGGGGAGATGCTCAGTATCGATTTCGGCACCAGCAACAAATCCATCGATCTCATCAAGCTGCAGGACGGAGTCACGAGCGCCCTGACGCAGGATGCCGCCGTACCGGCCGGCAACTACGACTGGATGCGATTGAAGGTGCTCGCGAGCAAGAACTCGCAAGGCGAGTCCTACATCAAGCTGCTGAGCGGCCAGCAATACCCGCTGTGGATTCCGAGCGGCTCGGAGACGGGCCTCAAGCTCGTGCGGTCGTTCACTGTTGCCCAGGGCAGCACCACGCGCCTCGTCATCGACTTCGACCTGCGCAAGTCGATCACGGCGCCGCCGGGGCAGGATCCGAATTACATCATGCGCCCGGCATTGCGCCTGATGGATCAATTGCAGGTCGGCAAGATCACCGCAACGGTCGATCTCGCCGCGCTCACGTCCACACAACTCGGCGCGGGCACCGCCGTGTCGACGTGCAACGCCGGGCTCTATTTGTTCGCGGGAGGCGCGGCGACGCCGGATGACCAGGACGGCAGCAGCACCGACGGGGCAGACCCGGTGGTGTACGTGCCGGTTCCCTACGACGGCGTCAACACCGCAGTGCCGGTCGCAATTCCGTTCGTCGAGGTCGGCAGCTACACGCTCGCCGCAACCTGCAATCTCGATGTCGATGCCTCGGATGCAGATAACTACAACGTAGCCGCCGCTCAAGGCGCACCCGGATACCAAACGATGCACTGGACGACGGTCGGCAATGTCTCCGTCAGTGCCAACAATACGACGGCGGTGTCCATTCCGTAGCGGACAGGCTCGCCGTCGATCGGGGACGCCGGAAGGTGGAGTGCAGTGGAGGAGAGCACATGATCGTCAGGACGCAGAGATTGAACGCTTTGTCCCCCGGCGAAATGACCGGCAAGGCACCCCCGGCCGCACCCGACCTGCCTGGCGTCGGCGCGGTTCGCGCGTTGTCGGCGCATCCGCTGCATGTTTGCCAGACGGAGCCCGCGCGCTTCGCCATGCTCCCCTTGCGGCTGCTCATCGCAGACGACTACGTCGATGCCGCCGAAAGCCTCGCCATGCTGTTCTCCCATTCCGGCGTCGAAACCGAGATCGCCCTGGATGGTGAGCAGGCGCTGGCGCGCGCGAGCCGCTGGCGCCCTCACATCTGCGTGTTCGACATCAACATGCCCGGGCTCAACGGTCGCGAAATCGCGCGCCGCATTCGCGAGCAGGCCTGGGCCGAGCGCCCGCTGCTGATCGCGCTCACCGGATTGACTGGTGCGCACGACATGCGCGATGCCTTCGATGCGGGGTTCGACCACTTCATGCTCAAACCCGCTGAGCCCATGAAGCTCGTGCGCATCATTCAGAACCATCTGCTCGGACGACAGACATGCCCCTGAAGCACGAAAACCTGGCGATGCGTAAAAGCGTTGTGTTCGTGGCCGCCATGCTCGTTGGCGGCTGGTGCGCGCAGGCACTCGCCGATCCACCACCGCACGCGCCCGCGCACGGCTGGCGCAAGAAACACGATCAGTCTTATGTCGGATACTCCGGCACGAAGTGGGATCGCGACTACGACATCTCCTCGGGTCGATGCAATCGCGAAGAGATCGGGGCAGTGCTCGGCGGAGTTGCAGGCGGCGTGGTGGGTTCCCGGGTTGCCTCACCCGAGAATCGTGTCGTGGGCATCATCATCGGCGCGGCCGCTGGCGCACTCATCGGCAGCCGGATCGGCCGCGAGCTCGATCAAGGCGATCGGGGCTGTTTCGGGCATGTGCTGGAGATCGCACCGCCCGGCGAGCGGATTACCTGGGATAACCACGCCACCGGAGTCCGCTATTCACTGGTGCCGGGCCAGGGCCGGCAGGACAAGG
The DNA here is from genome assembly GCA_963837755.1 of uncultured Gammaproteobacteria bacterium. Classification (GTDB taxonomy): domain Bacteria; phylum Pseudomonadota; class Gammaproteobacteria; order Steroidobacterales; family Steroidobacteraceae; genus JADGHX01. The sequence continues at coordinate 380,987 of CAWIOP010000002.1, forward strand.
CTGGCCTGTGCCGGGATTTTACATTGTTGGCATCCGTCGGAGCGCAGCAGTCGAAGCGCGCAGGAAAGGCCTGCCAGACCTCGCGGGGAGTGTGGACAATCACGTAGTTCGCGCGGGCCGGTTGCGGCCGCGCAATGCGCGTGTGTGATACTTCCCCGCACGTATGGCATCCGCATCGACATCGCAAGTTCTGGCCGCATCGCGACAGTGGCTGAAGCCCGTCGTGCACATCCTTATCCGGTGTGGTGTCACGTGGCGGGAGTTTTCCGAGCTGGCCAAAACCACGTTCGTGGAGGTGGCAACCCATCAGTTCGGCAAGCGCGGGCGCCCGACGAATGTGTCGCGCACGGCCGTGCTCACCGGTCTTGCGCGCCGTGACGTGCGCAAACAGCGCGAGAACCTCGAGGAGGCCCCGGAGGGTTTGACCGGGTACGTCACGAAAGCGGCCCTCGTGTTGTCCGCGTGGCATCTGGACACTGAGTTCCTGGATTCGAAAGGAAAACCCAGGGCCCTGGCCGTTGAAGGAGAGGGCGTCACCTTCGCGTCACTGGTGCGCCGCTGTGGCGGTGGCGACATTCGCCCCTCGACCCTCCTGAAGGAACTGCGAAGTGCCGGTGCCGTGCATGAGCTGGACGACGGGCGGCTCGAGCCTCTCCTGCGCAACTACATCCCGCACGCGATGGACGAGCAGCTCATTCGTTTGTGGGGCACGGTGCTGGCCGACATCGCGACCACCTATGTTCACAACCTCACGCGCGCGGCAAAACACCCCGCGCGGTTCGAGCGAGCGGCCGTGAACGACCGCATTGCCAGGAGCGCCTTGCCGGAGTTTCGCAAGTTCCTCGACCAGGAAGGCCAGGCCTTTCTCGAGCGTCTCGATGCATGGCTCACGGCGCATGAGGTGCCGGACGGCCCGGAAAAGTCCGGCGTCGACACCATTCGCCTCGGCGCCGGCCTGTATCACATCCAGGATTGATCCGACATCGACGAGAGCAGGTATGCACAAGCTGACCACATCGCAATTGGGACGTAGATTCCTGTTGGGCGCGGCGATCACGTCACTGCTGGTCGCGTGTGGCGTCGATCAGGTTGCCGGCATCCAGGGCTCGGGCAGTCCGGTTGCGGCGGGCTATACGTCTGTCGGCCCGATTACCGGCTTCGGCAGCGTCATTGTGGATGGCGTCGAATACTCCACCGCCGGTGCGCAGATTCGCATTGACGATGAGCCGGCGCCCGAGTCCCAGTTGCGCGTGGGACAGATCGTTTCCATCAATGGCAGCGTCAACGCGGACGGCACCACCAGTGTGGCCACCACGGTCTCGTTCGCGAGCGATCTGCGGGGCCCCGTTACGCAAATCGATCTTGCGAACAGCACGTTCACGGCTCTGGGCCAGAGCGTTCAGGTCACGGATGCGACGCTGTTCGACGAAAGCATTCAGCCCGGCGAGCTTGCCGGCCTGGCGGCAGGCGCCCTGGTGCAGGTGAGCGGCTTCGCGAATGCCGCCGGGGATCTCGTTGCGTCTCGCGTAGATGTGGCCGCCGCCGGCGCAACGCTTCAGGTGAAAGGCACAGTGCAGGCACTCGACGCCACCGCCAGCACGTTCCGCATCAACACGCTTACCGTGAACTACAGCGGTGTAATGCCAACTGGCACGCTCGCCAATGGCGCCATTGTCCTCGTTCGCGGCACGGCTCTGGACAATGGCGGGGCACTGGTTGCCACGCGTGTTCAAGTGCTCTCGGGTCTGGGAGCCGCGGCGAACGATCGGGGGCAGCTCGAGGGCATCATCACAAGCTTCACGTCCAATGCCGACTTCGCGTTGAACGGGCAACGAGTGGCCACAGATAGCAGCACGGAGCTCGTCCTGCGCGGCGCCACGCTCGGGCCCGACGTGCCAGTGAAAGTGCGCGGCACATTCAACGCATCGGGCGTGCTCGTCGCCACCAGGGTCGAAGTGAAGCCGAATAGCCTGAGCGTGGTGCGGGGTCTGGTCACAGACGTTTCGGCCGCCACCCGCACGCTCAACGTGCTCGGCATACCCGTCACCACCGGCAGTTCCACGTCTTTTGAGGACAGGTCGGATCTGCACATACGTCAGTTCCGGCTCGAAGACGTGCGTACCGGTGACTACGTCGAAGTGCGCGGCACGCCGGCTCCGGCGGGCGGCGGCCTCGAGGCGACATTCGTGGAACGCGAAAAACCCGCGAACCTCTCCTACCTCCAGGGTGTCGCGACAAATGTCGCGAATCCGAGCTTCGCGATACTGGGCACGCTCGTCACCACGAACGCCCAGACGCTCTTCGCCGGGCCGGGCGGCCAGGAGAAAGCGGCTGCCGAGTTCTTTAACGAAGCGCCAGGCAAGACCCTGAAAGTGCGTGGCGCGCTCAGCGGCAGCATCTTCATTGCCGATCGAGTGCAGATCGTCCGTTAGCCCCGGCTGACGCGCGCCCCAGGCGCTCTTGCGGCGAGGTGGTTCAGCACCTCGCCACCTTCATTGGCAGCCTTTGGTTAGCACGCTACCGGTTAGCAGGCTAGCCGTCCCTTCTCTGTGGCGTTACACATACGTGTAACAGCCTGCGGCACAGTGTTCCCGCTGCGTGGTGGACGAACGAGGGCCGCTGCCTTGTGGAACGCGCGCCACACGCGCCAATAATCGCCCGCGAGGCAAGAAGGTCTTTTCGCTTCGAGTGGAGATTCGAGAACGATCGCCTAACGCAATTTCACAACTTCGATTTTTCATGATGGGGGGGACCGCATGAACTGCTTCCGTTTAACGGTGGATATGGCGCCGAAGAGTGCCAGTGCCAACTCGATTCCGGACGACATCCTTTTTTTTCGCACGCTCAAGGCCGGCGCGCTTTGCGCGATCGCGCTCGGGCTCGGTATCACGACCAGCGCTTACGCGCAGGAGGCCGGGCAACCCGCTTCCAGTGAGCCAAAATCTTCACTAACGCTGGACGAGATCACCGTCACCGGCACGCGCATCAAGCAGCGTGAGGACTATGTCTCGCCCAACCCGATCCAGACGATCGACTCCACGGAGATGAACCGGCTGGGCATCGTCAACATCTCCGATGCCGTGACCCAGGTGCCCGCGAACGTCTCGCAGTTCACGCCGGCCAACACGGGCGGCAGCGCCTTCTTCATCGGCTCGACGCTCGCGAACCTGCGCGGCCTGAACCCATTCTTCGGCACTCGCACCCTGACGCTGGTGGACACCCACCGCTTCATTCCGACGACGCAGGGCGACAGCGTCGACCTGAACTTCATTCCGTCGAACCTCATCGAGCGCACGGAAATCGTGACCGGCGGCGCCTCGGCGGCCTACGGCTCGGGCGCCATCTCGGGCGTCGTCAACATTCTGCTCAATCACAAGCTCGAGGGCATCAAGCTCGACGCGGACTACGGCACCTCCGAGCGTGGCGATGGCGACAACTATCACGTGGGTCTTGCCGGAGGCACGGAGCTCTTCGAAGGCCGCGGCCACATCATCTTCGGCGGTGAGTACCAGAAGCAGGACGTCATCCAGAGCTGCTCCGACGCGCGCGACTGGTGCGCCGATGGCGTAGGTCTCTACAACAACAACACCGGCTTTTCCTTCACGGCCGGCCAGCCCTACACACCCAAGATCGCCGGTCAGCCGCACTTCATTCTCAGCCGACGGAACCTGCGCTCGAATCAGGTCAGCACCAGCGGCGTCATCTTTAACAACTACGCCCGGGGCTACGACGGCGAGCCAGCTCAACGCGGCCGGCACTGGTGTCGTTCCTTTTGCGGTCGGCGCCGAAGGCTGGCGCGCGACCGGCGGCGCGATAGGCAGCGCGGTGGTCGGCGGCGATGGCCAACCGACCTACCAGAATCTCTCGCTGTACCCCGACGTCGAGCGCAAGACCGGCTACGGCCGCATGAGCTTCAATTTCACCGACGACACGCAGGGCTTCGTTGAAGCGTCGTACGGCCAGGTCGAGGGCGTGAACCACCAGTGGTCGGCTGGACCAGAACAGCGCGAATTCATGCATTCACCCGGACAATGCGTTCCTGGCCGGGACGTCGGCCGCTTTCCAGGCAGAGCTCACGGCCCGCGCCAACAACGCGCCCTTTGCGACATTCCCGAACCAGATCTGCGGTGACTTCACCGGAGGTGCTCTGCCGTTCCTGAATGCCACCGTGATCACGAAGGACTGGTCCGCCCAGAACGACCAGACCGTAAGCACGGACACCAAGGTCACTCGCGCTGTGGTCGGGGTTGAGCGGCGCCATTACAGACACGTGGAGCTGGGAGGCCTACTACCAGTACGGCAAGACCACGCGCGATCAGATCGGCAACGGCTATCGCACCAACTGGCGCTTCGACCTTGCGAACGATGCAGTCATCGACAATCGGGCAGGGTCATCCACGTTCGGGCAGCCGGTCTGCCGCGTAACGCGGGATGGCGTGCCGCTGGGTGTGACGTACGACCCAGCGCTTGCGGTGGGTTGCCAACCGTTGAACCCGTTCGGCATCAGCAACGCCTCGCCGCAAGCACTGGCGTATGCCTTCGGCTACTCTCACGGAGCATGACGACATTCGCCAGGACGTAGTGGCCGGCAGCGTCTCGGGCGAGCTGTGGCAGGGCATGGGCGCGGGCCCACTGGCTGCGGCTGCGGGCCTTGAATACCGTCGTGACAAGCTCGCAAACCTGGCAGGCGATCTGCCGTTCTCCCAGCGCACCGACTTCGGACTGCAGTACGGCGATTCGTTCGCTGGCAAGACGACGGTGAAAGAAGCGTTCGTCGAGCTCGAGTTGCCCTTGCTGCGAGACAAGCCGGGCGCCGAGCTGGCTGCGATCAATGGCGCCATCCGAAAGGCCAACTACAAGAATGAGGGCGGTCTTGGCACCACGGGTGAAACCGGCAAACAGGACATCACCACATGGAAGGTCGCGCCGGTGTGGCAGGTCTTCGACTGGATGCTCCTGCGCGGCAGCCGGTCCCGCGACATTCGCGCGGCGGGGTTCCGCGAGTTGTACTACTCCCAGAGCATCCCGGCGGGTGGCTTCTTCGGCTCGGTGCAGAACTCGAAGATCGTGCCGGGAGGCGCGATCAGGGATACGGGCGACGCTTCGGTGCTGGTGCTGAGCGGCGACCCGAATCTCGCTCCCGAAAAAGCGACCACCACCACCGTAGGTTTCGTGCTGTCACCGCACGGTTGGGCCGAGACCATGCACTTCTCGGCTGACTGGTACAAGATCAAGTTGCTCGGAGGCCAGGCACTCGAAAACGCGCAAAACGTGGTCAACTCCTGCTACGACGGCTCGAACCCGGCGAAGTGCGGCCAGATCACGTTCGGTACGCCAATTGCCGGTCAGGATCCACAGAGCAACATCACGCAAGTGCGCGCGCTCTACGTCAACCAGACGCCCTATCTTGCGGAAGGCGTCGACCTGGGCTGGGACTACAACCTGCCCCTGGAAAAACTCATGAGCAGCGCGAAGGGTAGCCTCGCGTTCCGGCTGCAGGGAACGTATGCACTGAAGACGGTGATCCAGACCGCCCAGCAGCATGACGTCGCGGGCCAGACCGGCGGCGATCAGGGCTTCCTGTCGGACTTCGCTTCGGCGCCGAACTTCGTCGCCAATCTGACAACGAGCTACCTGAACGGCCCCGCCACGGTGACCGTGCAAGCTCGCTGGGTCAGCGCCGGCAGGCTGGACAAGCAGAACCCGAAGCTGGGGCCGGATGATGAGGGCTACAACCCGAATCTCACCTACAGCGTCTCGGATCCCACGGTGCCGAGCTACTACGTCGTGAACCTCAACGGGTCTTACGACTTCAAGTGGTTCGGTCTTCAGAGCCTGCAGATGTTCGCGAACGTGAGCAACGTGTTCGACAGGGAGCCGCCGTTCTCCGCCGGTAGGGTCGGCGGCGCGAATGCGGTCTACTTCGACACGCTCGGAAGGACCTATCGCGTCGGCATGCGCATGGCCTTCTAGGGAAACCCCTCTCCCACGGGGAGTCTTGCGCAGTGACTCGAAGAAAGGCCGCATCCGGTAACGGATGCGGCCTTTCTGCAAGCGCATGTCACACGCCTCAATATTCCTTGAACCCGTCGCGCAGAGCGCTGCTGACGAGCGCGATACCAATCAACGTGGCAACTCGCGCTGCGAGAACCGCTTTTCGGGTGCCCATGCGTATCCGCCCCTTGGTTGTAGTACTTCGGCCGCCATGCGTTGCGCTACTTGGCGACTCCGGACCGCACTATATTGCAGACCATGAAACGCCCAACACGCATCGTTCTTCCCCTGTTCACCACCTGCGCATTGATTGCAGCGCTGCCGTCCGGCGCGCAGGAATCGACGCCGGGCTCGCAATGGCTGTCGTTCAACAACCGGCTCGACGGCCAGCGGTTCTCGCCGCTCAAGGAAATTACGCCGGTGAATGCCTCGCAACTCGGTGAGGTCTGCCGGGTGCAGATCGACGGGCCGACAACGTTTCATGCGGGGCTGGTCGTAGTGGACGGTGTCATCTACACGAACACCGGCCGCGAGACCGTGGCCATCGATGCAGCCACCTGCGCCGTGCGCTGGAAGCACAGTTACGCGCCGGAGGAGGAGCGGTATTCACCTTCGAACCGCGGGCTCGCATTGCTGGACGGCCGTGTGTTCCGCGGCACCGGCGACGGGCGACTCATCGCGCTTGATGCGGCGACGGGAAAGCTGCTGTGGAAGAACGTGATCGGCGCGCCGCGACTGGGCGAGTCCGCTGCCGCGGCACCGCTCGCCTGGCAGGGTGTGGTGTTCATGGGCATTGGCGGCAGCGAGCTCGGCGTGCGCGGCCGCGTCATGGCGTATGACGCGCAGACGGGTCGAGAGCTGTGGCGGTTCAACACCATTCCGATGGGAGAAGAGAAGGGCGCCGACACCTGGAAGCGGCCCGCGTCCGCGAAGACCGGCGGCGGCGGCGTGTGGGGCGCGATGACGCTCGACGTGACCACCGGCGAGCTGTTCGTGCCGGTGGGCAACCCGTGGCCGGACATCGACAAGGCCTATCGCCCCGGAACCAACCTCTTCACGGACTCGATCGTGGTGCTGGATGCGCGCACCGGCGCGTTGAAATGGTGGTACCAGGTGACGCCCGAAGACTGGCAGGACATGGACCTCGTCGCCCCGCCGGTGCTGTATCGGGACAGCAAGGTGCGCGACGTGCTCGCGTTCGGCGGCAAGGATGGCTACGTCACCGGCATCGACAGAGATACGCGCAAGCCCATCTTTCGCACGCCAGTGACCACCATCGTGGATGCCCCCAAGAGTGCTACGCCGGCAGGCGTGCGCATCTGCCCCGGTTACGCAGGCGGCGTGGAGTGGAACGGCCCGGCGCTCGATCGCCTCAACAACACACTGATCACTGGGGCCGTCGATGCGTGCTTCATCGTGAAATCCGGCACTACAACATATTCACCGGGCGAGGTGAGCTTTGGAGGCACGGTGGAACCTGATGGCCCCACCACCGGGTGGGTCACTGCGCTCGATAGCGAGACCGGAGAGGTGCGCTGGCGATATCACGCAGAGAAACCAGTTATTGCCGGCGTAACGCCTACCGCCGGTGGCGTTACGTTCACAGGCGACCTCGCCGGCAATCTCCTCGTGTTCAACAGCAAGACGGGCGAGCTCGTCCACAAAGCGCAAACACGCGGCGCGTTGGCGGGCGGCGTTGTCACATACGAAGTGGGCGGCAAGCAGCACGTGGCGTTCGCTTCGGGCAACGTGTCTCGCACGGCGTTTGGTGCGCTCGGCCTGCCCAGCGTGGTGATCATGGCGTTGAACGCCGGGCAAGGGCCGAGTGCTCGAGCGCGAGCCACATCATCCGCAAGCGCGCCGGCCGGTGCGGCCAATCTCGCAAGCGGCCGGAAGTTGTACAGCCAGGTCTGTGTGACCTGCCACGGGCCGGACGGCAACCTGATCGCCGATCGCAAGTTGAGCAATCTCAAGGCGCGTCGCGATCACTCAGCGACCATCACCTACATCAAGGACCCGAAGGCGCCTATGCCGAAGATGTACCCGGACCTGCTGAGCGAACAGAACGTCGTGGACGTCACTGCGTTTCTGTACGAGGAGCTCGGGAAGTAGCGCGCCTGAGTAACGGGCGCGCCGCGCGCGGGAGGTTCACGAATTGTTGAGTGCCTCACGCCGGCGCCGCAGAAAGGCTTTCACCGCATTCTCGCTGCGAGCGATGGCTGCCTCGCAGGCCAGAGCTGCTTCATCGACGCGGCCCATGCGCCGAAGCAGATCGGCGCGAATCGCGTGGACGATCTTTCGGAAATTGCGTGCTTCGCGAGACGTTGGTCGCTCGACATACGCGGACGCCTCATCTCGCGCCGGGCGTGAGGCATTCGCAGCTCGCGGCACTGCGACGGCAGCCGGCATCATGAGCGGCGGACGTGTCGAAGCCGATTGCGGCGGCCTGGTGCCGCCATCAATGCAAGCCGCCGCGCCCGCCAGCCGACCAGCTTTGCAGCGTCATCCACGCCGCCACCTCGAGGGCGTGCCTGCAATCGCGCCCGCAGTCGCTGCATTCCCATCGCGCGCCTTCGTGATCGCGAACGAAGGTGACCTGGACGCCATCCACTTCGTAGATCTTCCGCTCGGGTGCTGTCATATGCCGGCAGCATGCCGCAGTGGCTGAGGAAAGCGAGAAGTGTATTTCTGCGGAAATCGCGCTCATCCAGCTTGACGAGCTGCGGCGAGCTGTATGCCTTGGGGGCAACGCTGCCGCGCGACGGTGTACCGCGGCGGTATGCGGTCTCGAATTCGGGTCGCATGCTGAGACCGATGTCGCATTTTCCGAAGGCGGGACGATCGCGCGATCCCGCGCAGTCGTTCGCGATTTGCCACTCCATAGCGGAAAGCCTCTCGTCCTCCGTCCTTGGATCAAGCGTGAGAGTCGTTTCGGAGATCGCCAGATGCGTTGGTTGAATGCCCACGAGACGACGGGGAAGGGCACGTCACTCGCGCTAATACTGTTCTCTTGCGTTTCCACTGTGTCGCTCGCCGGCCCCGACAAGAAATGCAATGGCGACGCCCCTGTCCACCGTTGCCCCGGAAACGATGAGTTCACCTCCCCGCTTCCACTCGAGCCACCGACGGCGTTCACGGCCACCTTCTACGATGCGCCGGTGCATCAGCAGCAGTGGCGAGCTCTTGTCGGACGCATCGGAGAAAGCGGCCTGGCCGACCAAATGGCGGAGGTACTCCGCGACATCGTATTTGCGCAGCCACATTTTTCCCCGGTTCGAGAATTTCCGCGGTGTCAGCGACTGCATTCCCAAAACCGGACGATCGACTGCACCACCCATTCACCAGAAAGCGGCCATTGGAAGAACGGCAAAGGCTCGAGAGTGCCTTGCTTGCGAACGGGTCACGATCGAACAGGCGGTCTTTGACCGTAATTCCAGGTTGAAGTAACGTCGTTCGTATCCAAGGAGGCGCGCCCGATGAAGCAAGCCAATTTTGTCGTCGTGACCTGGGTGCTCGGCTGCGTTCTTCCGGTATTGGCGCAGGAGCAGCACTCACACCCAACGCCGGAAAGACTAGGCACGGTTACGTTCCCGACCTCGTGTGCACCCAGCGTCCAATCAGGCTTTGAGCGCGGGGTCGCGCTGCTGCACTCATTTGCGTACGCGGCCTCGGAGGAGGCGTTTCGGGCGGTAGCTGACGCCGATCCCAGCTGCGCTCTGGCGCACTGGGGTATGTCGATGTCCTACTTTCACCAGCTGTGGGAGCCACCAGGCGCTGAGGAGCTCCGCAAGGGGTTAGCAGAGATCGACCATGCCCGACAACTGGGCGCCGGCTCAATGCGCGAGCGACGGTTCATTGAAGGGGCCGCCGCGTACTATCGCGATTCGGATCATCTGTCGCACATTGCCAGAGCCAAGGCGTACGAGCGAGCCATGGCCGAGGTGGCGAAGAGCAATCCCGGCGATGCCGAAGCGCAGATCTTCTACGCTCTCGCCCTGATTGCGACTGCGCCGCCAGCGGATCGGTCCCATGCCAATCAGAAGCGAGCGGCTGAAATCCTCGAGCGGCTCTTGCGCAGCCTGCCACAGCACCCCGGCTTGGCGCATTACCTGATTCATGCCTACGACAGCGCGGAGTTGGCATCTCGTGGCTTGGCCGCTGCGCGCGCGTACTCAAAGATTGCGCCTTCGGCGCCGCATGCATTGCACATGCCGTCGCATATCTTCACTCGTCTGGGTTATTGGGACGACTCGATCGCATCGAATCGGGCCGCGCGCGCCGCCGCGCACGCCGAAGGTGATTTGGGTGAAGAGCTGCATGCAATGGACTACCTGACGTACGCATACCTGCAACGCGGACGTGAGACGGACGCCGGGCGCGTTGTCGACGATCTTGGCGCGATGAGCGGGCTTCCGACCGCCCAGTTCAAGGTGGGCTACGCCGCGACCGCCATGCCGGTGCGCTTTGCGGTTGAGCGCCGGCAATGGGCCACCGCGGCTTCTCTCCAGCCCCCGATGCAATCGGCGCCGCACGTCGCCGCCATCGTCTACTGGGCTCGCGCGATCGGCCAGGCCCGCAGTGGACATCCGCAGGAGTCGGACAGCGATCTCGCCAAGCTCAATGTCTGTTTACATCAGCTGCAGTCGTCGGGAAACACTTACTGGGCGATACAGACGGAGGTACTGAGCGAAGAAGCGCAAGCCTGGCTCCTGGAAGCACGAGGAATGGCTGATGAAGCCACGCGGCGCATGCGCTCCGCCGCGGACAAGGAAGATGCTGTGGAGAAACTGCCCGTCACTCCAGGCCCGATAGTTCCCGCGCGTGAACAGCTGGGAGAAATGCTGCTCGAACTCAAGCGTCCACGAGATGCGCTTCGGGAGTTTCAATCGGCGTTGATTGAGGCCCCTGGCCGGCGGGGAGCGCTTACCGGGGCTGTCCAGGCGGCGGAACTCGTCGGCGATGTCCGAACCGCAGCGCGGCTCCGAGCAGAACTGAACAGGTGAAGCAGCGCGTCGTTTGCCGAGCCTGGAGTCACCGACCAGGGGCCCGCCCGGATTGACCACCTCGACTCCATCGGTCGTCTCGACGAACACGTAAGTGTCCATGAAGACGAACGGACCCGCCCTGTCACGCAACTCGTCAAAGGCTTCGTTGCCCCGTTCTGCAATGAGCGCGGCCGCACGATCGACCACATCCTCTATGAACGCCTTGTCCATCTGCATGTTGCAGATTCCGGCGCCGATGAGGTGCTGTTTTCCGGAAGGAGACCTGACCCGCTTCAAGAACGTGGATTTCCACGCCGGAAAGAGGTCACCGGGCTCGGGATACATGTAGTGAACCCATCCCTCTCCTGACGGGCTGGCAGCTACATCGAGGAACATCTTGCCGTAAGGCCTCCCCCGAATGTCTTTGACGCCGCTCACCTCCTGCCCCTCGATTGCCGGATCTGCCGCGTGGAAGACCCTGGTCCCGTCCACGGTCCACACGAAGAAGTACGTGTCGTCGCGGAACCACTTCGATCCCTTCTGTCGAAAATCGGGATACGCTTCTTCGCCGCGTTGTTCGAAGATGGATGCCCCTTCGCGAACGAGCGCCATGAGCTCCGCAGCCGTGACCAGTTGCTTGCTTGCGTGTCCTTCACGTCGAGGAGGTTGCGTCCCTCCAGGTTCGGGAATGCCGGGTTCACGAGCTCGACGCCATGCGGATCGATGACGAAGACATACGCGTCTTTGGCGATGAAGGGTCCCGTTCGGGAGAAGCCCGCCCGGAACCGGCCACTCGTAGTGGTACCAGCCCTCCGGTTTGCCAGGCGCCGCCGTTGCCGCGTGGATGAGGCCCTGGATGATAGGTCTGCCGTTGATGTCTTTCAGACCCAGCACGGGTCGAGTGCGGTGGTGGGGACTTTCGGCGCGCGACTACTGCAGGCGCACAGCGCGCCCATGACCGCCGCAGCGGCGAGGTGCTGCGCGATCGACGGCGAGCGAGCAATCGTTCCGTGCGTGAGCATTCACACGTTCGCCAGCCGGTCTACGGTAGCGCCGCAGTGATGTTGCGGAATTCTTCCTCGTTGTACAGGCGCGCCGTTTGAGTGCGAACATTTCCGAGTGACGCGACCGCCATTGCGCCCTTTACGACGGCATCATCGTTGGGCGCTTCCAAGGTGAAAAACGTGTCGTGCGGCTGTCCAATCACGGCGTAAAAGGATTTTACGACCGCGCCATGCTTCTGAAAAATCTGCTTCGCCGCTTGCACGCGCGCAGGGCTCTCCTTGATGTTTCGGATACCTTGATCAGTAAAGGTGAAGTAAACGACATAGCTGGCCATAGCACTCTCCTCGCTACGCTGGGTACGTCATTCGCTTCCGATTATCGTCCCTGTATCTACAAAGTCGAGAGGTGTATGCCCTGCAACAAAGAATACCCATACCGTCAGGCCCGTGCGCTTGAGTTCGAGGTTACTGCGCGCATCGAAGCGCAGCTTCGAGGCGAATCCTCAACTTCCAGCGCAACGCTTCCTCAAACCCATCGCACACGAAATATCGGATCGACGCCGGTGCGCGGGCTCCAATTGGCGTCTTCTAACCTGCCGAGGAATAAGCGACTCCGGATCCTCCCAGCCCGCAATATCCCCCGGGATTCTTAGCTAGATACTGCTGGTGGGAGTCTCCTGAAGAGGATTCCCGTACGCAGATCGCGCTCATTCAGAACAGACAGGTGGCGGAGGCGCGCGCACGTGCCAAGCAGGTGCCACCGGCGGACGCTGACTGAAACGGAGCGTTTGTAAAATTTCCGCACCCAATTCCATTTGCGTTGGATTCTTTACGTCCACTTGCGGTAGCGAGGTGCGCTCGAACACATGTGTTTGACCCGAAGCGCCGTCCGATGTTGGGCGGGCACTGCTCACTGCGCTCGATAATCTTGTTGCAGCGAGTCACGGGGGGCGTTGTCTGCGACGCCTGATGATAGTCGCGAATCTTGCTGAGAACCCTGACCCGGCCCGTCATGATCGTCAACTGTTCCCTCATGGAGCCTCGGGTGTTCACTGCCTTCGGTGAGAATAATCAGATCGTCTCGGGGGACGGACGGTGTGCATCGAAAGGTCGCTCACTACCGCGTGGAGGATCCTCTGCGGTGTCCCAGATGCGATCCAGTGGACGGCGCTTGCGCTGTTTGTTCCGCAAGTTCTCGAGCACGGTGCTTCGACGTTGTCCAGAACATGGCGCTCACTGCAGTGAGGCGCACGCGGTGCCTTGTCGCTGCCCACCAGACCTTCTGGTCGCTGCACAACATAGGAGACAGTCATGCGTAATCTCAAACCGGAAGAGCTGAAGCATGTGTATGGCGGAGGCAATAGCTGCGCGCCCCCGCCATGGGCAAAGGCTTGGGGCTTGAAAGGCAGCAAGGGCAGCAAAGGAAGTAAAGGCAGCAAGGGCAGCAAAGGCAGCAAGGGCAGCAAGGGAAGCAAGAACTTCTGCGAACGATGAAAGCTGCTGCGACCTGGGTGCCCCGACCTCTGGTCGGGGCACCTTTGCCTTTGCGGAAATCCAATTCCGGACACGAGGGCCTGGGCCATGCTGATACAAGCCTCGGAAACGCAAGCCCTGTCCAAAGGCCCGGCTGCGAAACGCGGACACCCGCTACAGCACGCACCGGAGTTGAAGATCCACCAGTACGAGGAGCTCTGGCTGCTTGGACAGCCGCCGCTGTGGCGTTTCCTCGAATTCGTGGAGGACGCGGTCGTGAACGGCGCGCGCGCCGATCGCGTCGCGCTGACTGACGAGTGGCGCGCGGCGAATGATTACTATCAGGAGCTCGAGCGCAGTGAAGCTGGAATTGCGAATTCGGGGAATCATCGCGAGTTGGATTCGTGCCTTGCGCCTCTCGCCGAAGAAGTCAAGGCCCACCCCCATTACCGCCGTGCCTTTGACACGCTGCCGACGGGCTTCGGCATGGTCGAGCTCGACCGGCTGATCGTCTTCCAGAAGCACATCACGCGCACTTTCGTCGACCGGCTCATGGCGCGCATCGGACCCGCACCCGATCCCGAGGCGCTGTTTCGCATCTGCCTGCCCCTCGATCCCCCCGAGCCGCATGTGCAGATCTGCCAAGTCGGCTCGCAGCGCTACGTTTTTCGCTGCGAGTCCACCGACCTACGCTACCACGAGACCACGGTGCTGCGTCCGCAACAGGTCCAGGAGTACCACAGCTTCGGCGCTATTGCGGGAATCATCGCCGTCGTGGTTGGCTTCGGTTGCAACTTCCTCAACGTCGTGCGCGTGGGCAATCGGATGTTGCTGAACAACGGCTATCACCGGGCCTGCGCACTGCGCGCCCTCGGCCTGACGCACGCGCCGTGCATCATCCAGACGGCGACGCGCGTTGATGAATTGCCGCTGACCGTCAAGGGCCGAGTAGCCGAGGAGGCCGAATTCTACTTTGAGTCCGCGCGGCCACCGCTGCTGAAGGACTTCTTCGACCCGAAGATCCGTAAGGCGCTGCCGATCCGCAGCCAAATGCACCTGGTCGAGGTGAGCTTGGAGATCAAGCATCTCGTCGAGGACCCCGTCGCCACCGAGTAGAGTGCGCTCGCCCCATGCTGTCGAACGAGACAAAAGGCACCGGTGTTGTTGCCGCCAGGAAGCGCGCACCGGGCCGGGCGATCGCCAAGCGCACGAAGCCTGTGTCGTCGGGCAACAGGCGACTCGCTCAGCTCTTCCGAGCCGAGGTACTCTCAGATCGCCGGACGCAATGGCTAGGCCCTGTGCTGCTTGCGCCGCGGCGCTCGCATCGCCTGTTCACGCTCGGCGCCGTGCTCGCCATGGCAGCGATTCTCGGACTGCTTTTCTTTGGTGAATTCACGCGCAAGGCGCGGATCAACGGCTGGTTGATGCCCCAGCAGGGATTGGTGCGTGTGTTTGCGCCCCAGCCTGGCGTGGTGATCGGGCTGTACGCAAAGGAAGGGGCGCACGTACGCAAGGGCGAGCGTCTCCTCAGACTCTCGAGCGAGCTCGAAAGCGCTACGCTCGGCGCGACCCAGGCGGAGGTCATTCGCCGACTCATCGAGCTACGCGATGCCCTGCGCGACGAGCGGCGGCAAGCGGAGCGGCTCCTCGTGCAACAGCAGCGCACGTACGCCAATCGCCTGTCGGCGCTGCGCTCTGAGCTGGAACAAGTCGAGCGTGACGTCAAAACCATGAAAGAGCGTGTGGCGCTCTCGACGCGCAACACAACAGTGAACCGCGACCTGCGCAAGCAAGGGTTCATTTCGGAGCAGCAGCTGCAGATCATCGAGGGCCAGCGGCTCGAACACGAATCACAGCTAGGGGCTCTCCGGCGCGAACAGATTGCGTTAAAACGTGAGGAAGCGACGCTCGAAGGCGAGCTGAACGACCTGCCGGTCAAGACGCGGGCGCAGATCGCGACTATCGAGCGAAACATGGCGGCCGCTGAGGAGGAGTTGGCGCAGGCCGAGGCGCGGCGCGAGATCGTAGTGACGGCGCCGCAAGAAGGCACGGTCACCGCAATCCTCGTCGAGCAGGGCGGGCACGCCAACACCTCAGCGCCGTTGTTCTCCATTGTGCCCGTGGGCTCGAGCCTTGAAGCACACCTCTATAGCCCGAGCCGCGCAGTCGGCTTCGTGCGCCACGGACAACGCGTGCTGCTGCGCTACCAGGCGTATCCGTACCAGAAGTTCGGCCACTACGAGGGCGTGGTGGAGAGCATTTCCCGCTCGGCGGTGACGCCGGGCGAGCTTCCGCCACAACTCTCCGGCATGACTGGCCGCGAGCCTGTATATCGCATCACTGTAAAGCTCGCGCGCCAGACGGTCATCGCCTACGGCCGGGAGGTCGGCTTGCAGCCTGGAACGCAGTTGCAGGCCGATATCGCGCTCGAGACGCGGCGGCTCTATGAGTGGGTACTCGACCCGCTCTACACGGTTACCGGGAAGTGGCAGGGATGAATCTGCTCGACAGACTCAAATTCGGGTGGAGCGTTCCGCTGCCCATGTACCTGCAGACCGAGTCGGCAGAGTGCGGGCTTGCCTGCCTCGCCATGATCGCCGGCTACTACGGCTATCCGTCCGATCTCGCCGAGCTGCGCCGGCGGCTCGCGGTTTCGCTCAAGGGAGTCAACCTGAAGGACCTGGTGAGCATGGCGGACCGAATCGGGTTCGCATCGCGGCCGGTGCGCCTCGAGCTGAATGAGCTGCAGCAGCTGAATACCCCCTGCATCCTGCACTGGGACCTCAACCACTTCGTCGTGCTCAAGCAGGTCGGCGACGATCACATCATCGTTCACGATCCCGCCTCGGGCGTGAGACGCCTGACGTTGCCGACCGTTTCGAGGCATTTCACCGGCATCGCGATCGAGCTGACGCCTGTCGGCGGATACGAGCCGGCAAAGGCGGCACCTCGCCTCGCCCTGCGATCGCTGCTCGGGCGCATGGTCGGCCTCAAGCGGACCCTCGGGCAGCTTTTTCTGTTCGCGCTGGTGATCGAGCTGTTCGCCATCGTGAGCCCATTGTTCCTGCAGTGGGTGGTCGATCATGCGCTGGTGACTGCTGACCGCGACCTGCTCCTGACGCTGGCGCTGGGATTCACGCTGCTTCTGCTGCTCAAGACCGCGATCATAGCGATGCGCGGTTGGATGCTGATCGCGATCGGCGCCTCGATGAAGGTGCAGGCGCGCTCAAACCTGTTCTCGCATCTGGTTGGCCTGCCCGCCTCGTACTTCGAGGCGCGCCACCTCGGCGACGTGATGTCGCGTTTCGGTTCTCAGGAGACGATCCTGCAGGCAATCACGACCGACGTCATCGAGGCAGTCCTCGATGGGCTGCTCGCCGGCCTGACCCTGGGCATCATGTTCATGTTCGCGCCGGGACTCGCTGCGCTGGTGCTGGCGGGCGCTGTGTTGTACGGCGTGCTGCGCTGGGCCCTTTACACGCCGCTGCGCCAGGCCTCCATGGAGGCGATCGTCTGGTCCGCGCGCCGCGACAGTCACTTTCTCGAGACCCTCCGCGGGATCAAGACGATCAAGCTGTTCAACGGCCAGGAAAGCCGCCGCTCCCAATGGCTGAACCTCCTGGTCGAGTCGGTGAACAGGCAGCTCACCACGCAGAACCTGCGCCTCGTGTTCCGGATCGTCAACGGGCTGCTGGTCGGAGGGCTCGCAATTCTGATCGTCTGGCTCGGCGCGCGGCGAGTGCTGGAGAACCAGATGACGATCGGCATGCTCCTCGCCCTGATCGCCTACAAGGACCAGTTCCTCGGGCGCGTGAGCAATCTGATCGACAAGGGGGTCGATCTCACCATGTTGAGGCTGCATGCCGAGCGGCTGGCAGACATTGCGCTCACCGCCCCCGAGCCGCGCCAGCACGTTCTCCTGACTGACGAGCCGCGGCCGCCGGTCGCAATCGAGCTGCGCAACGTGCGCTTTCGCTACGGCGAGAACGAACCCTGGGTGCTCGACGGCGTGAGCTTCCGCGTCGAGGCGGGCGAGACGGTGGCGATCGTGGGCGCCTCGGGCTGCGGCAAGACCACGCTGCTCAAGATCCTGGCGAGCCTGCTGGCACCTACGCAGGGCGAGATCCTGGTCGACGGTCAGCCGCTCGCGCACCTCGGCATCGCGCGCTGGCGCTCCATGATCGGCCCGGTGATGCAGGACGACCAACTGTTCTCCGGATCGATCTCCGACAACATTTGCTTCTTCGCCGACCGGCCAGATTTCGATCGCATCGAGGAGTGCGCGCGGCTCGCTGCCGTGCACGACACCATCGTCGCCATGCCCATGGGCTACAACACGCTGATCGGCGACATGGGCACGGTGCTCTCGGGCGGGCAGAAGCAGCGCGTGCTGATCGCACGTGCCCTGTACCGCCAGCCGAGCCTGCTGCTGCTGGACGAAGCCACGAGCCATCTCGACGTAGGCAACGAGAAGTCGGTAAGCGCAGCCATTCGTGCCACGCAGGTGACCCGCATCATCGTCGCCCACCGGGCGGAAACGATCCGCTCCACCGACCGGGTCATCCATCTCGAGCCCGCAATGGACCTGACGCTTTCGCCGCTGAAAACGCCCGATGCGCGACTGCTCTCGGCGGTTGCGGCGGATCATCCGTCCTGATTCCGATCATGGTGGTTGACAGCCCGGGAGATGTGCGATGTCGCTGCCACTGTCTGAATCGGATGGACACTCTGGAGCGGATCGATGGAAGGCGTGGGACAGCTTCCTTGAAGCGACACCCGACGCCGGTTTCATGCAGTCATCGTGGTACGCAGATTTTCGCGCCAGCGTGGGATATGAATGCTTCGGGGTTGTCCTCAAGGACCAGGATGTCATCGTCGGGGGCGCGATGGTGGTGAAGTGGTCGTACGCGCCGTACGGCTGTTTCTACTACATATCAGACGGTCCGGTGCTCCCCGGCCAGGAGCCGGCGGCCAGCGAGGCGTTCGACGCCATCCTCGAGATTATCGAGAAGCACCGCAAATCCGAGGCAGAGACGGTCAGCCACCTGCGCATCGAGCCACGCTGGCGGAGCCTGCCGAGCTTCGTGCGCGGGTTCCAGACTCTCACGTTCCCGGATGCCTACACGGAGCCGAGGAACACCCTCTGCATCGATCTTCGCCCTTCGGAAGATGCGATCCTGGCTCAAATGAAGCCGAAAGGCAGGTACAACGTCCGCATCGCGCGCCGACACGGCGTCTCAGTCATCGAGGACACTTCGGACCAGGGGCTTGCGGACTTCCTGCGGATCTACAAAAGGACAGTTGTCCGGCAGAGAATCGATGCAAAGCCCCCCGGTTACTTTCGGACACTGCTCGGCATCCTCTCGGACCGCCGGCAAGTCTCGATCTTTTTCGCCGAGTACCGAGGCAGACGGCTCGCCGCCGCCCTGGTGGTGTATTTTGGCCGCAGAGCGACCTATTTCTTTGGCGGATCACTCGTCGTGCAGCGACGCCTCATGGCTCCGTATCTCCTGCAGTTCGAGATCATGCGCAGAGCGAAGGCAAGAGGCTGTGAATGGTACGACCTGTGGGGTGTGGCGCCGGAAGGCGCAACGGACGATCCGTGGCACGACATCAGCGTCTTCAAACGAAAGTTCGGCGGCCTGGAGCTGAATCTGGTGCCGACGCTCGATCACGTTTACGACCCCGAAGCCTACGATCACTATGTCGCGAGTACGCGTGAAGCGGCCGCTGCTTGAGGGAATTCACTTCTTGCCCATGACAATGCGGCGCGGTCCTCCCGAAGAAGAACCGAGCGGCAACTCGCGCACGCACGCGAATACACGTGGATCAGGAAGCGGGCACTGGGAAGTTCGCCGTGGAAGACGGAGGTGTAGATTGAGGGTGCCGATCAGCGTCCGCCGCCTAGGGCGCTGATCGGCCAATTGCGGTCATTCAGTCCGCGCGGGTTGAACTCGGCGACCATGAAGCGTGTCCCGCATGTACGCGATCGCGCGGCGAACTGGATGCTTCTGGGCCGCACGCAGCGTCGCGGCAAAGACGATCTGACCCACCGGCCCAATCGCCCTCTCAAGGATGTGCTCGGGTTGCCGCTCATCGAGAGCTTCCGCGAGCGGCTGCTGCGAACCGCACCTCTGTCGCAAAGTCTCTGTTCCTGGCCGGGTTGCCGGGACTCAGTGCGACCATCGCGTATCCGCGATACTCGGAGTATTCGTCGTTTGCCTTCTCAATGGTGCGAACGGCGGCACCGGTCTTCTCTTTCAGACAGAGCTTCGCCTGTTTGAGCGTGAACCCGTGAACAGAGTGGGAGACGCAGCGCAGCGGCCAATCCCTTGGCTCGTGCGTCTTCCCGCTGCCGGCTCTACGTCCCGGCCTGCTGTTCTTTACGCCTAGAGCAAGTGAGGCATCCTTGCCGTCGACGATTTGCTGGAACGCATCGGCGATATGGCGCGCATATGCCCAAGAGACTGCTGGGCCACGCCATGCACGAGCAGACCATCGATCAATCGCAGCGACAAAATCGCTAAGAATTTCACGCGCAGCTTCGGTGTCTTGTTGTACGCGCCGCGCACTTCGTCGCGATCTGCATGAGCCAGTTGCAGTTCGATAACATCAGGGTGCAACCCTGCTCATTGAGGCAGGTCGAAGCCATCGAACGGAAGCCGTGCCCGGTCATTTCGTCGCCGGCGAATCCGAGGCGTCGAAGTGAGGCATTGACAGTATTTTCGCTCAGCGGTCTGTCCGCATTTCCGATGGATGGGAACACGTACTTGCCATTGCCGGCATGTAGAGCCCGCCCGTGTCAAACGGCTTCACGGGCTTCTCCGTCGCCCTGGCGGCGCGAATCGCGGTTTCGGTCAACATGGGGGTCGCTCGCTTCCCGAAAGAGCAGTTACCCCCGTCATTACCCCCACGCGTGCCAGGATGTCAATGGACACCCTGAGAGGGCAGCGGACGGAAAACAGCGGGATTTCTAGTGTTTTTGGGCTCTAGCTGGACCGCCTTGGACGGTGCTGGATACCCAAATGGCTCCCCGGGTTGGAATCGAACCAACGACCAACGGATTAACAGTCCGACGCTCTACCGCTGAGCTACCGGGGAACGGGGTGGGAGCTGCGAAGGGCGCGGATTGTCCGGGACAGCGCGGGAACCGTCAAGGAATCAGTCTGTTCCGCCGCCAGACGGGGACGCCCGGCCCACGGTCACGAAACGAGCTTCGGGCCGGCACAAGCGCCTTGCGGCCAAAACCGTGAGGCCACGCAGACTCCGGCGCCCTTCATTTGGCGGCCCGGGACACTGGCGGATATAGTCCGCCCATGCCGTCCACGCCCGTGCTCAACGCATTTTCGATCGACGTGGAAGACTACTTTCAGGTCGCGGCGCTCGCACCGGCTTCTCCTCCCGAGAGCTGGCCGAAGTGGGAATATCGAGTCGAGCGCAACACCGAGGTCATCCTCAACCTGCTCGCGGAGCGCGCCATCCGCGGCACGTTCTTCGTTCTGGGCTGGTGCGCCGAGCGCTCGCCGGGGCTCGTGAAGCGCATCGCCGCGGCCGGGCACGAAGTGGCCTGCCATGGGTTCTCGCACCAGCTCATCTACGAGCAGGGCGAAGCGGCGTTCCGCGAAGAGGCGCGGCGCTCGAAGCATTTTCTGGAAGACACCATTGGCGCGCCGGTCACGGGCTATCGCGCGGCGAGCTTCTCCATCACTCGGCAGTCGCTGTGGGCGCTCGATGGCCTCATCGACCTGGGCTTCCAGTACGACTCCTCCGTCTTCCCCATTCACCACGACCGCTATGGCATTGCGGGGGCGAAGCGTGAGCCTGGCGTCATCACCGCGCCGTCGGGGCGCACGCTCGTGGAATTCCCCATGTCTGCCGCGTCGTTCGGCGGCGTGCGTGTGCCGGTGTCAGGGGGTGGATATTTCCGCCTGCTGCCCTATGCGGTAACGCGGGCGGGGCTCAGGCAGATCAACGAACGCACCGGGCAGCCCTTCACGTTCTACCTGCACCCTTGGGAAGTGGACCCGGGCCAGCCGCGGCTGAAGGTGAAGTGGTTCTCCCGCTTCCGCCACTACAACAACCTGCATAAGTGCGAAGGCCGCCTGCGCAGGCTGCTGGGCGAGTTTTCGTTCTCGACGATGCGGGATGTGCTGGAGCAGCGTGGGCTGCTCAGGAACGCCGCGGGAGCGGATACAAGCGCGGCCGCGCAACCGAAGCTGGCGGCCGCGAACGCCTGATCTGTCTTACGCGCTCTTCGCCACTCGCGAAGTCGTTAGCACCTTGCGCATGCGCTCCAGTGCCTTCTCCAGCGTCTGCATGCTGCAGGCGAACGAGAGCCGCATGTGCCCCGGCGCGCCGAAGCCGCCGCCCGGCACCACGGCCACGCCGCCTTCATTCAGCAGCAGCTCGGCGAATTCGCCATCGTCACGACAGCCGTGCGCCGCCATGGCCTTCGAGATGTCCGCGAACGCGTAGAACGTGCCGGCGCCCGGCAAGGCAGCTCACGCCCGGCAACGAGTTCAAGCCGTCGACGATGAAATCGTGACGCGCCTTGAACGCCTCGTTCATCTTCGCGACGCATTCCTGGTCACCGCTGAGCGCGGCGATGGCCGCCTTCTGCGAGATGCTCGACGCGTTCGACGTGGACTGGCCCTGGATCGTGCCCATCGCCGTGATGATTTCCTTCGGGCCGCCGCAGTAGCCGAGGCGCCAGCCCGTCATCGCATAGGCCTTCGAGCAGCCGTTGATGGTGACCGTGCGTCCGTAAAGCTCCGGCGCCACGGTGAGCAGGCTGCAGAACGGCTCGCTGCCCCAGTAGATCTTCTCGTACATGTCATCGGTGCCGACGATGATGCGCGGGTGCTCCACGCAGCACATCTGCCAGCGCCGCGAAGCTCTGCGCGCGTGTACGCGGCGCCTGTGGGGTTGCAGGGGCTGTTGAGCAGCAGCAGACGCGTCTTCGGCGTGATCGGCCGCCGCGAGCTGCCGTGGCGTGATCTTGTAGCCCTGCGACGCGCCGGCGAACGGCATGACCGGCAGGCCGTCGGCCAGCAGCACCATGTCGGGGTACGAGACCCAGTAGGGCGCGGGGATGATCGCTTCGTCACCCGGGTCGAGCACGGCCATGCAGAGGTTGTAAATGGTCTGCTTGGCCCCAGATGAGACCAGAATCTGCGAGCGCTCGTACGGGATGCCGTTGTCGCGATCGAACTTCGCGATGATGGCGTCCTTGAGCTCATTGATGCCGTCGACGTTCGTGTAGCGCGTGAACCCGCTCCTGATCGCATCGATGCCCGCCTGCGCCACGTGCGCGGGCGTGTCGAAGTCCGGCTCGCCGGCGCCGAGGCCGATGACGTCTTTGCCTTCCGCCTTGAGGCGGGCGGCACGGGCGGTGACGGCGAGCGTGGGCGAGGGCTTGACGCGCTGGACGCGTCGCGAGACAGATAGAGTCACGTGAGACCTGCAGATAGGAAGGGTGGGACGGCGCGCTATATTACGGGATCGCCCCGCCCCGAACCAACGTACCGCAGTCGAGGATCCAGACTTCATGGAGCCCATTTTGATGGAGAAGGCCCCCTTCAGGCTCGAGGCCGAATATCAGCCTGCGGGCGATCAGCCACAGGCGATTGACAAGCTGACGGAAGGTCTGGAAGCGGGGCTCGCGCACCAGACACTGCTCGGGGTCACCGGCTCGGGCAAGACCTACAGCATCGCGAACGTCATCGAGCGCGTGCAGCGGCCCACCATGGTGCTTGCGCATAACAAAACTCTTGCGGCGCAGCTCTACGGCGAGTTCCGCGAGTTCTTCCCGCACAACGCGGTGGAATATTTCGTCTCGTATTACGACTACTTCCAGCCGGAGGCGTACGTGCCTTCGACGGATACGTACATCGAGAAAGACTCCTCCATCAACGAGCACATCGAGCAGATGAGGCTTTCGGCCACGAAGGCGCTGCTCGAACGTTCCGACTCCATCATCGTCGCAACCGTGTCGGCGATCTACGGTCTCGGCGACCCGCGCACGTATCACTCGATGGTTCTGCACCTGATGCGCGGGGACAAGCTGGACCAGCGCAAGCTGCTGCGGCGGCTGGCCGACATGCAATACACCCGCAACGAGATGGATCTCGCGCAGGGCACCTATCGTGTGCGTGGCGACGTCATCGATATCTTCCCGGCGGAGTCCGAGCGCGAGGCCATTCGTGTCGAGCTGTTCGACGACATGGTGGAAGCGCTTTCCGTGTTCGACCCGCTCACCGGCGCCATCGCGCGCAAGGTGCCGCGTTACACGGTTTACCCCGGCACGCACTACGTCACGCCCAGGGAGAAAGTGGTCGGCGCGGTGGACCACATTCGTGAAGACCTGCGCGAGCGCCTGCGCGAGCTGCGCGACAACGGCAAGCTGCTCGAAGCGCAGCGGCTCGAGCAGCGCACGATGTTCGACATGGAGATGATGAAAGAAGTGGGCTACTGCGCGGGCATCGAGAATTACTCGCGCTATCTGTCCGGGCGCGGGCCGGGCGAGCCGCCGCCGTGCCTGTTCGATTACCTGCCGAACGATTCACTGCTCATCATCGACGAGAGCCACCAGACCATTCCGCAGCTGGGCGCCATGTACAAGGGCGACCGCTCGCGCAAGGAGACCCTGGTGGAATACGGTTTCCGGCTGCCGTCCGCGCTCGACAACCGGCCCCTGAAGTTCGAGGAATGGGAGTCGCTGGCGCCGCAGATGATCTTCGTCTCGGCCACGCCGGGCAAATATGAGGCGGCGCATTCGGCTTCGGTGGTGGAGCAGCTCGTGCGCCCCACGGGCCTCATCGATCCGCAGGTGGAGATTCGCCCCGTGCGCAGCCAGGTGGACGACGTGCTCTCGGAGATCAACAAGCGCGTCGAGCTCAACGAGCGCGTGCTCATCACCACGCTCACCAAGCGCATGGCGGAAGATCTCACGGAGTATCTCGCCGAGCACGACGTGCGCGTGCGCTACCTGCACGCCGACGTCGACACCGTCGAGCGCACCGAGATCATTCGTGACCTGCGCCTCGGCAGGTTCGACGTGCTCGTAGGCATCAACCTGCTGCGCGAGGGCCTCGACATGCCCGAGGTGTCGCTGGTGGCCATTCTCGACGCCGACAAGGAAGGGTTCCTGCGGTCGGACAACTCGCTCATCCAGACCATCGGCCGCGCGGCTCGCCACCTCAACGGGCGGGCCATCCTGTATGCCGATTCCATCACCGGCTCCATGAAGCGCGCGCTCGATGAGACCGACCGCCGCCGCGCGAGGCAGGTCGAGTTCAATAAAGAACACGGCATTACCCCGCGCGGCATCCAGAAGGCGGTGATGGACGTCATGGAAGGCGCGCGCGACGACAGCGGCGCCATCATCAACCGCAGGGGCGACAAGAAGGGCAAAGGCAAGGCCGCTGGCGCAACGGCGGTCGACCTGCAGCCGCAGAACATCGTGCGGCAGATCAAGAAGCTCGAAGCGGAGATGTTCAGGAAGGCGCGCAATCTCGAGTTCGAGGAGGCGGCACGGCTGCGGGACCAGATCGAGAAATTGAAGCACATTGAATTGGGGTTGCCGACGACGCTTGCGGGTTGAGGACGCCGCCGATACGCAACCAACCGGCGGTCACCGCCGCCCGGCGTGCCTGCCGCGCCTTGCGCCAATGCCGGGCATACCACGACCGTCACCGCGTGACGCAACTCACCGGTTTTGTAAGTTACTGGAAAGCCTCGCGTTAGCTTGCTACCCCGCGGCCGCTCGCGTATCGTTCGCCGCCCTCAGTCGTGAAGACTTCGCCAGGCACGTAGCTCAGTGGTAGAGCATCACCTTGACATGGTGGTGGTCGGTGGTTCGATCCCACTCGTGCCTACCAGATAAAACAGGGCGTCCGTGCCTTCCGTGCAGCCACGAGGCACGGGCGCCCTTGTCGTCTGCAAGATGGGTCTTCTCGTTGAGCCAACGCTTCGGAAATCGCTTGCCATGCCCGTTGTCACACTGCCCGATGGAAGTCAGCGCACCTTCGACCACCCCGTAACGGTGGACGATGTGGCCGCCAGCATTGGCGCGGGCCTGCGCAAGGCCGCGCTTGCCGGCCGCGTGGATGACAAGCTGGTCGACACGTCGTTCGTCATAGACCACGACGCGAAGCTCGCCATCGTCACCGAGAAAGACGAAGACGGCGTCGACGTCATCCGCCACTCCACCGCGCACCTGCTCGCCCAGGCCGTGAAGGAGCTGTTCCCCGAGGCGCAGGTGACCATCGGCCCGGTCATCGAAGACGGCTTCTATTACGATTTCGCCTACAAGCGGCCCTTTACGCCCGAAGATCTCGCCGCCATCGAAGCGAGGATGGCCGAGCTGTCCAAGGCCGACCTGAAGGTCACCCGGCGCGTCATGTCGCGTAACGACGCAGTCGAATACTTCAAGAGCATTGGCGAGGTCTACAAGGCCGAGATCATCGCCAGCATTCCCGAGAAAGATGAGATCAGCCTCTACGGCCAAGGGGATGGCAAGAGCAGCTGGGTCGACCTGTGCCGTGGCCCGCACGTGCCGTCCACCGGCAAGCTGAAGGCCTTCAAGCTCATGAAGGTGGCCGGCGCCTACTGGCGCGGCGACCATCGCAACGAGATGCTCCAGCGCATCTACGGCACCGCCTGGGCCGACAGGAAGCAGCTCGACGAATACCTCCACCGCATCGAAGAGGCGGAGAAGCGCGACCATCGCCGCATCGGCCGCGAGCTCGACCTGTTCCACCTGCAGGAAGAGGCCCCGGGCGCCGTGTTCTGGCACCCGAACGGCTGGGTCATCTACCAGGTCCTCATTGCGTACATGCGCGAGAGCAATCGCGCCGCGGGTTTCCAGGAAGTGAACGGCCCGGAGCTCATGGACGTGAGCCTGTGGCAGCAGTCCGGCCACCTCGAGAAGTTCGGCGAGAACATGTTTCTCACCAGGACGCCGGACGAGCGCGTCTACGCCATCAAGCCCATGAACTGCCCCGGGCACGTCCAGATCTTCAAGCAGGGCATCAGGAGCTACCGGGACTTACCGATCCGCTTCGGCGAGTTCGGCAAGGTGCACCGTTACGAGCCCTCGGGAGCCCTGCACGGCCTCATGCGCGTGCGCGCCTTCACCCAGGACGACGCGCACATCTTCATCACCGAAGCGCAGATCAAGGCCGAGTCGGTGAAGATCATCCAGAACCTGCTGGCGATCTACCGCGATTTCGGCTTCGACAACGTGCGCGTGAAGTTCGCGGACCGCCCCCCGAAACGGGTGGGCAGCGACGAGGTCTGGACCCTGGCGGAAGACGCCCTCAAGGAAGCCACCGCCGCGGCCGGCATCGAATACACCCTGAACCCGGGCGAGGGCGCCTTCTACGGCCCGAAGCTCGAGTTCGTGCTGAAGGACGCCATCGGCCGCGACTGGCAATGCGGCACACTCCAGGTCGACCTCAACATGCCCGGCCGCCTGGGCGCCCATTACATCGATGAGGCAAGCCAGAGGCGCACGCCTGTGATGCTCCATCGGGCCATTTTCGGCTCCCTGGAGCGATTCATCGCCATCCTGCTCGAACACCATGCCGGCCGCCTGCCGGCCTGGCTGTCGCCCGTGCAGGCCGTGGTCATGACGATCACCGACAAGCAGAACGATTACGTCATACAGGTCGTG
This sequence comes from uncultured Gammaproteobacteria bacterium, assembly GCA_963837755.1. Lineage (GTDB taxonomy): Bacteria > Pseudomonadota > Gammaproteobacteria > Steroidobacterales > Steroidobacteraceae > JADGHX01. The sequence continues at coordinate 408,118 of CAWIOP010000002.1, forward strand.
GAATCGCTGAGAAAACAGGGGTTTCGCGTCGACTATGACTTGCGGAACGAAAAAGTCGGCTTTAAGATTCGCGAGCACACGCTGCGGCGTGTTCCCTACTTATTGGTGGCGGGCGACAAGGAAGTGGCCGCTAATTTGCTTTCAGTGCGCACCCGTAGCGGCAAGGATCTAGGCACGATGTCTCCGCAGACGTTCGTTGAACGTCTGGGAGCCGAGCTAGAGAGCCGTGGGCGCCACACTTTGGAGGGTTGACGCATCGCTAGTGCAACGTCGAAGCGCGTAAAGCGCAATGAGGAAATCGTCGCGCCGCAGTTGCGAGTGATCGATGCGGAAGGCGGCCAGGCCGGTGTCATGAGCCGGTACGACGCCTTGCAGTTGGCTTCGAGCGCAGGGCTCGATCTGGTCGAGGTGTCGCCAACGGCAGAGCCGCCGGTCGTGCGCATCATGGACTACGGCAAGTTCCTCTTCGAGGCCAACAAGAAGGCCCATACGGCGAAGCGCAAGCAGAAGCAGATCCAGGTCAAGGAAGTGAAGTTTCGTCCCGGTACGGGGGAGGGGGATTACCAGATCAAAGTGCGTAATCTCATCCGCTTCCTGACCGAGGGTGACAAGGCCAAGGTAACCCTGCGGTTCCGCGGCCGAGAGATGGTGCACCAGGACATCGGTCGCAAGCTTCTGGATCGGGTGGTGCAAGACCTCACGCCTTACAGCGTGATCGAGCAGAACCCGGTGATGGAAGGCAAGCAGATGATCATGGTCTTCGCACCGAAGAAGAAGTAGCGCGAAGCGTCGTGTTCAGCCACCGCGCAGTGCGTGTGGCGGCGATGTTTTGCGCTCGCCCGTAGCGAGCGGCAGGCCGCAAGGCCGGTTGCTCTGTGATCGGGGCTACAACAGGAGATGAGTCGATGCCCAAGTTGAAAACCAACCGGGCCGCGGCGAAGCGTTTTCGCAAGACTGCGAAAGGCTTCAAGCGGTATTCCGCCGGTCGTCGCCACAACCTCGGCGACAAACCCCGTAAACAGAAGCGTCACCTGCGTTCGGGCGGGTCGAGCCTCGTGCATGAGAGCGACGTCGGCCGCATCGTGCAGCTCATGCCCAACGCGCGCATCAGCCCTCGCAAGAGAGCCACGCCGTACGTGGCGAAGGCAGATGCCGCGGCGGCAGCCGCAAGCGCGGCTTCAGTAGCCGTGGTGAAGCCCGCGAAGGCCGCGAAGCCCGCGAAGGCTCCCAGGGCACCGAAGGCCGCAGCGAAGTAATTACGGGTTTTGAGCAGGGCGAGCCTCAGGCTTGCCCGCATGAGGAGAGAATTCCATGGCACGAGTCAAACGTGGTGTGATGGCCGGGCGCCGTCACAAGAAGATCCTGAAGAAGGCGAAGGGCTACTACAACGCCCGGAGCAAAGTCTTCCGCGCAGCCAAACAGGCTGTCATCAAGGCCGGCCAGTATGCGTACCGCGACCGTCGCGCCAAGAAGCGCGAGTTCCGCGCGCTGTGGATCGCGCGCATCAATGCGGCGGCGCGCGTGCACGGCCTGTCCTACAGCGTGTTGATGAACGGCCTGCTGAAGTCCGGCCTCGAAGTGGATCGCAAGATGCTGGCCGACCTCGCGGTGAATGATGCCGCGGCGTTTGGCGCCATCGTCGAGCAGGCAAAGACGGCTCTCGGCAAAGCCGCCTGAAGCCGCTTGCGCCGTCGTGAACGATCTCACCGCCTTGGCGCGTCAGGCGCTGGATGAGATTGCCGCGAGCGGCGATCTCGCCGCGCTCGACGACGCGCGAGTGCGGTGGCTCGGCAAGAAGGGCACGCTCACCGAGCAGTTGAAGACGCTCGGTGGGTTGCCCGCCGCCGAACGGCCCGCCGCGGGCCAGCGGATCAACGAAGCCAAGCAGCAACTGCAGATCGCGATCGATGCTCGCAAAGACACGCTCGAACGCGAGCGTGTCGAACGCGAGCTTTTGTCGGGCCGCGTGGATGTCACGTTGCCCGGTCGAGGCGAACAGCGGGGTGCGTTGCATCCGGTCACTCGCGCGCGCCTGCGCATCGAGTCGCTGTTCCGGCGCGCCGGCTTCGACGTGGCGACCGGCCCCGAGATCGAAGACGACTTCCACAACTTCGAAGCGCTCAACATTCCCGCGGACCATCCGGCGCGGGCGATGCACGACACATTCTATTTCCCCGACGGGCGGCTTCTGCGCACACACACGTCTCCTGTGCAGATTCGTGCGTTGCTGGCGCGTGGGGCGCCGCTCTCCGTGATCGCGCCTGGGCGCGTCTATCGCTGCGACTCCGACGTCACCCACACGCCCATGTTTCACCAGATCGAATGCCTGGTGGTGGGTGAGAACGTGAGCTTCGCGAACATGCGCGCCATCCTGCACAACTTCGTGCAGGCGTTCTTCGAGCGCGACCTGAAGATGCGGCTGCGCCCGTCATATTTCCCGTTCACCGAGCCCTCGGCGGAAGTGGATATGTCCTGCGTGTTCTGCGATGGCGCGGGTTGCCGCATCTGCAAGCACACCGGTTGGCTCGAGATTTCCGGCTGCGGCATGGTGCATCCGAACGTGCTGCGCGCGAGCGGCGTGGACGCCGAGAAGTTCACGGGCTATGCGTTCGGCATGGGCATCGATCGCCTTGCGATGCTTCGCTATGGCGTGAACGACCTGCGCCTGCTGTTCGAAAACGATCTGCGCCTGCTGCAACAGTTCCGTGCGTTCTGACCCATGAGAGTCCCTTGCACCTGGCTTGCCGAGTGGGTTGCCGTTCCGTGGCAGGGCGCGCAGCTGGGCTCGCGGCTCACGATGGCGGGGTTCGAGCTCGAAGCGCTGGAGACCGCCGCGCCTGCCTTCACGGGCGTGATCGTTGCGGAGATTCTCGAGGCTACGCGGCACCCGCAGGCAGACAAGCTGCAGGTGTGCCGCGTGTCCACGGGGCAGGGGGAGCCTGTTCAGATCGTGTGTGGCGCGACGAACGCGCGCGCGGGACTTAAGAGTGCGCTCGCTGTTGTAGGCGCGAAGTTGCCCGGCAATCTCAACATCAAGGCAGCGAAGCTGCGAGGCGTGGATTCGCAGGGCATGCTCTGTTCGGCGAAGGAGCTGGGGCTGGCCGACAGCTCGTCCGGCATTCTGGAACTGCCCGCGGATGCGCCGGTGGGCACACCGCTGCGTGATTATCTTTCGCTCGACGAATCCATCGTCGAGCTCAGCGTCACCGCGAACCGCGGCGATGCCATGTCTATCGTGGGTGTGGCGCGCGAAGTCGCGGCGCTCACCGGCAAGCCGCTCACCGGGCCGAAGATCTCGCCCGTTGCCGCGCAGATCAATGACACCTTCCCCGTGCATCTGGATGCGAAGGCCGCCTGCCCGAAGTTCGCGGGCCGGGTCATTCGTGGCGTGAACAATCGCGCCATCACGCCGGTGTGGATGCGTGAGCGCCTGCGCCGTTGCGGCGTGCGCTCGATCAGCCCGGTGGTCGACGTCACGAACTACATGCTGCTCGAGATGGGGCAGCCGATGCACGCGTACGACCTTGGCAAGCTGCGCAACGAGATTCGCGTTCGGCTCGCGAGGGCCGCCGAGAAAGTGACCTTGCTCGACGGCCGCACCATTGAAGCGGCCGAAGACGTGTTGTTCATCACCGATGGCGAGGGCCCGGTGGGCGTCGCCGGCATCATGGGCGGCGAGCGCACTTCCGTGAGCCCGGAAACCACGGACGTATTCTTCGAAGTAGCGTACTTCGCGCCGGATGCCATCCGCGGCCGTGGCCGTCGTTGGGGTCTGGTCACGGATGCGAGCCAGCGCTACGAGCGCGGCGTCGACCCGGCCGTGCAGGAGCGCGCCATCGAGCGCGCCACGGCGTTGTTGCTGCAGATTGCGGGTGGCCAGCCTGGGCCCGTGACGCTTGTGCAGTCACCGGAGCATCTGCCCACTCGCGCCTCCGTGAAGTTGCGCAAGAGCCAGTTGCAGCGGCTGCTCGGCGCCACCGTCGAGCCGGCGCGCGTCACTTCCACGCTCACGTCGCTGCAGATGCAGGTGGAAGCCACGCCAGACGGCTGGCAGGTAACGCCGCCGAGCCATCGATTCGACATTTCGATCGAAGCCGACCTCATCGAGGAAGTGGCTCGCATCGTGGGCTTCGACGCCATCGCGGAGAGCGATGCGCTCATCGCCCAGCAGTTCAGCTCGCTGCCGGAGGAGCTTCCGCCGGACCGTGCCATTCTCGAGACACTCACGTCTCGCGGCTACTACGAAGCCATCAATTACGCCTTCACCGACCCGGCGCGCCAGGCGCGCCTGTTCCCGGGCCGCCCGAGTCTTGCGCTGGCCAATGCCATTTCCGCGGACCTCTCGGTGATGCGCGTGTCCCTGTGGCCGGGTCTCCTGAGCGTGACGCTGCTGAACCAGAGCCGCCAGCAGGATCGCGTTCGCATCTTCGAGCGCGGCACGCGCTTCGAGCCGGCTGAGGGCGGCACTCGCGAGATCGACACGATTGCCGGCGTGGCCTATGGCCCGCGGCTTCCGGAACAGTGGGGTGTGCCGAAAGACGCCCGCGCTGCGGTGGATTTCTTCGACGTGAAGGCCGACGTCGAGGCGCTTCTTGCCGGCACCGGCGCGCCCGCTGAATTCACTTTCGAAGCGCCTGCAAGGGCCGATTCGCTCTCATGCCTGCATCCCGGCCGCGCGGCGCGCATTCGCCGCGGCGGCAAGGCCGCAGGGTGGATCGGCGAGCTGCACCCCACGTTGATGCACGAGATGGACTTTACATATGCGCCAGTGCTCTTCGAGCTCGACATGGAATCGCTCGGGGTCACGCGACCGGTCTTCGAAGAGTTGTCCCGATTCCCTTCCGTCCGGCGCGATCTGGCGGTGGTAGTGGACGATGGTGTGCCTTTAAGTGCCCTGCGCGAGCGTGTAGTCTTGGCCGCGTCCAGCCTCCTGCGACAGTGCCGCGTTTTCGACGTGTACCGCGGTCCCGGTGTTGAAACAGGTCGAAAAAGTGTCGCTTTAGGCTTGATATTTCAGGACATTACACGCACTCTAACTGACGAAGACGCTGACCGTGCCGTCGCGTCCGTCATCTCGGAGCTGCGCGTGAGCTTGAACGCAAAAATACGAGAATAAAGGCATGGCCCTCACCAAAGCGGAAATGGCGGAAGCGCTTTTCAACCAGTTGGGGCTCAACAAGCGCGAGGCGCGCGAGCTCGTGGATCTCTTCTTCGAAGAGGTGCGTGCCGCGCTCTCGAACGGGGAGCAGGTGAAACTGTCGGGCTTCGGCAATTTCGACCTGCGCGACAAGAACCAGCGGCCCGGACGTAACCCGAAGACCGGCGAGGAGATCCCTATCTCCGCGCGGCGCGTCGTCACGTTCCGTCCAGGCCAGAAGCTCAAGGCACGGGTCGAAGCCTATGTTGGAGCCAAAGAATAACGCCCAGCTGCCGCCGATCCCGGGCAAGCGTTATTTCACGATCGGCGAAGTGAGCGAACTGTGCGGCGTGAAGCCGCACGTGCTGCGCTACTGGGAGCAGGAGTTCCCGCAACTGAAGCCCGTGAAGCGCCGTGGCAACCGCCGCTATTACCAGCGGCAGGATGTCATCGTCATCCGCCAGATTCGCAGTCTCCTGTACGATCAGGGCTTCACCATCGGTGGCGCCCGCAACAAACTCGGGGGCGAGGAAGCCCGCACGGATGTGAGCCAGAGCCAGCAGATCGTCAAGCAGGTTCGGCTCGAGCTCGAGGAACTGATCAAGATCCTCAGGCGTTAGGTTTCCGGCGCCGCCGGTTGCGAGCCCCTTGTTTATGTCCTTGGCTATGACCTTGGCCGTAGCCACCTGAGGAGTCTGGGATCATGAGAGAAGCTTCCACTGACCGGTTGATGAGCGATCTTCGGGCCGTGCTCGAAGACGCCGAGTCGCTGCTCACCGCCACCGCCGGGCAGGCGGGCGAGCGCATCCAGAAAGCGCGCGAGCGTGCGCAGGAGACGGTGCGCGTGGCGCGCGAGCGTCTCGCCGACACGCAGGAAGAGGTCGTGCAGCGCGCCCGTGAGGCCGCCAAAGAGACCGACAATTACGTGCGCGACAACCCGTGGCAGGCCGTCGGCATCGCTGCCGGGGTCGCATTCATCATTGGCGTGCTCGTCAGCCGCCGCTGAGCGTGGCTGACCCGAACGACTCGCTGAACGAAGAGCCGGAGCCGCAAGGCGAGCGGCCTTCGCGTCCGGCTGGCCTCATGGATTCGGTGAAGCGCATGCTCGCCACGCTCATCGCGCTGATTCACACGCGCGTCGAGCTCTTCACCACCGAGATCGAAGAAGAGATCCATCGTGCCGCGAGCATCATGCTGTGGGCGGTGGTGGCGCTGTACTTCGGCAGCCTCACGGTGCTGATGATCGCATTCACGGTGATCATCATTTTCTGGGACGACAACCGCGTGCTCGCCGCAGCGCTGGTGACGGCGACGTTCCTGGTGATGACCGTGATCTTCGGCCTGCTGGCGCGAGCCCGCCTGAAGGCGAAGACGCGCTTCATGGCCGCGAGCATCGAAGAGCTCAAGCGCGATCGCGAATCGCTCGATCGCAAGATTTCGTAAGAGCCGCGAGGAGGGTGCACGCATGAGTCACCGACTCCAGGAACTGGCAATGCGCCGGCGGACGCTGCTGTTGCGAAGTGAGCGGCTGCGTGCCGATCTCGCGGCAGATCATCGCGTGGTGCTGGAAGCGCTGAGCGGCGTCGAGCGCTTCTATTTCATTGCCCGGCGCGCCGCGCCCCCCTTGATGCTCGTTGGCGTGGGCGCGCTGCTGCTGCGGCTGTTTCGGCGTTCCAGGCCCGTCGCCGGTGCCGGCGTCGGGAGGAAGGCGCTTTTCTGGATGTCCATGGCGCGGCGGGCGTTGCCGTTGGTCCCGCTCACCCGAAGCATGTGGCGATCACGCTCCAGCCGGCGGTTGGCGGCCCACGCTCCGCCAGAGCAGTAATGCGACGGCGGTGATATCATCGCCGCCCTCGGTCGGAGTGTGGCGCAGTCTGGTAGCGCACTTGCATGGGGTGCAAGGGGTCCCGAGTTCAAATCTCGGCACTCCGACCAATTCAAACAAGCACTTCTGTGCTCACCCCAACTGCCGAAAATTCGCGGGGTACAGTTTGGGGTACAGTTGAGCGCGAATTCACGAGTTGAGTTCGTGTCCGCGATGCGGATATGCGTCGGGTGATTCGAAGAGCGCAATCGAAAGCGTTCGCGCCGCACGAGGTGGGGCGCGCAGAGAACAAAGCGCGCGGGTGACGAAACGCGCCGCAGGCGTCGCGCAGAGACCGCTCGCCTTCGACCTTTGCAACTACTCCGGAATCTTCAGCAGCAGCGTTAGCTGTTCGTCATGAGTTGGCGCGCGCGTCCCGCGCGCTCGCGCAATCGTTTTCGACTTCGGGCGCTGTTGAGTTTCTTCGAGCGGCGCATTCGCCGTCGCTTCATCGCTCGCGTCATCGAGCACGATCGGTGGCGGCCGCGTTGAGGCACCTTGGCCTGCGATGTGGCGGGTTCTGAGCCACGCCTCGACCTCGGATCGGCGCCAGGCAATCAGCCGATCCGTGACCTCGATCGGTTCTGGAAATTCATGAGTCTGTCGCAGTCGCCAAAGCGTCGGCTTGCTGATCCGGAGTAACCGGCACATATCATTGATGCGGAGAAACTGAAGCGCATCGATCATCGCGACATCGCCATCCTGCGTACTCCGGTGGACGCATGAACGCTCGCCGGATCCCTGCGCTTCTGCCGCCTGCGGCGTCAGACTGCGCGGCGTTGCCGACCCTTGAAACAAAATCCAGCGCAGGTCGCACTCACGCGTCTTCCTTGACGGATCGTGAACTCCTGACAGCGTCAATTCGGATGCGCTGCCGTTGTGTTCGCTGACTCGAGCTCTGTGGGTTTGCGTCGCACAAATACAACGCGACGAGATCATGAAAAATTGGCTTAAATGCCTGCAAGTGGGAGGAAGTGTCTCACATACGATCATTGGCCTACGCTGCTTCGGCGTTTCTGTAAATCTGTAGCTGTAAAGAGACAGCACTGTTAACACTGACGCTGCTTGCGAAATCCTTGTGCTATTTCTTCGCCCGTCCGGTGGTGACACCGGGTTCGTATCGACTTTGATGTATCGGGATTCAGACAGGGCAAACCCACCGAAAGGTGGCGACGCAAAGTCTCCGGTCTAAAGAGCTTCGGCTCCATGACAGCGGGACCGCCGGAATCCAGTCCGCCTTCGGACTGTCTCGGTGCGCGTCGTCGCATGGGTGACGGGGAGGGCGGTGAATGTTGAACGCGACGTGGATTGTCGTGCTGTGCATGCTCGCGGGCGTCGTTGCGCCCGTGCGGGCTCAGGACGCGTACCGGGAGCAGATGAAAGGCCTGGACGAGCAGGTCCAGGAGATGAAGTCCGACGTCCTCACCATTGCGGCGGAGCTGAACCAGCTCCAGGAAAAGCTGCTTTATCCGTCGGACACCCATCTCGCCGTGTTCGTCGCGCTCGCGAAGGGTGAGACGCTGCGCCTGGACGCCGTGCAGATTCAGATCGACGGCCAGCTCGCGGCTCACTACATCTACAGCTTCAAGGAGCTCGAGGCCCTGCAGAAGGGCGGCGTGCAGCGGATCTACACCGGCAACGTCGCCACCGGTCGAGCATGAGATCGAGGTCTCGCTCACCGGCAAGCTCGCAAGCGGCAAGGACTACAGTCGCACGGAACACTTCGCCTTCACCAAGGCGATTCAGCCCAAACTCATGGGCGTCACGCTGGCAGGCCCGGACTCCCCCCAGCCGGCAATCAACGTCGGGGATTGGTAGTCCATGCGCCGCGCGCCGCACGTGCTGCTCGGATTGGCGCTGGCCGCGTTGCTGGCCGCGCACGCCTCCGTGGCGGCCGACCTCAAGGATCTCTATTTCGGAGAGGCCCTGTGGCAGGCGCATCAGGGCCGCTATTTCGAGGCGCTGGAGCGGCTCGATGCCGAGCTGGCCCAGCACCGCCGCGTCGACGAGCCGCAGCTCGACTCGCTCGACTTTCACATCCGAAGTGCCGAGTTCTCCGTCGGCGACTTCGAGCTCAACTACCGCATGCACCAGCGCGCCGGGCGAGCCATCAAGGCGGTGCTGGAGGCGGACGTCGATGAGCTGGTCCGCAACGAAGCCGCGTTTCGCCTCGCCCGCATTCACTTCCAGAAGGACCAGTCGGAAGACGCGTTGCATGCGCTGGAGCGGATCCACGGCCAAGTGCCCGAGTCGATTCGCGATGACCTCGAGTTCCTGCGCGCCAATGTCGTTCATGGCGCTCGGGCGGCCCGCCGATGCGGTCGCTGTGCTCAAGCGCCTTCAGGGTGCCGCGAGCCTGAAAGGCTTCGCGGCCTACAACCTCGGCATCGCGCTGCTGCAGGAAGGGCAGTCCACGCAGGCCCTGCAGCAGCTCGACAGGGCGGGGCAGGTCCAAAGCAAGGACAACTCCACTGCCGCCATCCGTGACAAGTCGAATATGGTGCTCGGCCGGCTGCATGCTCGAGTCGGCGCAATTCGACCGGGCGCAGCAGTCGTTCGATCGTGTTCGCCTGGACGGGCCCTACTCGAATCAGGCACTGCTCAGCGCCGGCTGGGCGGACGTCTCCGCGCGCAACTTTGAAAGAGCACTCGTCCCCTGGCGCATTCTGGTCGATCGGGACGTCACTGACAGTGCCGTGCAGGAAGCCAGGCTCGCGCTGCCATACGCGTACGGACAACTGCACGTGTACGGCCGCGCCGCTGTTCTGTACGCCCAGGCGCTCGACTCCTTCGGCCAGGAGCTGAAGAAAGTCGATGCCTCGATCAGGAGCATCCGGGAAGGCAAGTTTCTCAAGGCACTGGTACGCGAAGAGATCCGGCAGGACAAGGACTGGGTCGTTCGGCTGCGCGCGCTGCCTGAAACGCCGGAAACGTACTACCTCACGACGTTGCTGGCTTCCCACGATTTCCAGACGGCGCTGCAAAACTATCTGGACCTGGAGGATCTGCGCAGGAAACTCCAGGCCTGGCAGGGCAGCTTCGATGCATTCGACGACATCATTCGCTTGCGCCGCGCGAACTACGAGCCGTTGCTGCCGACGATCGACGCGCAGTTTCGCGAGCTCGACTCGCAGATTCGCCTGCGCATGGAGCAGCGTGACCATCTGCACGAGCGCCTTCAGCACATTCTCATCGCGCCGCGACCTGAGCTTCTCGCGACGGCGGACGAGCGGATTTCTCTGAAGCGCATTCACGATCTCGAGGTGGCGCTGCAGGCAACGCCGGAGGCGGAGAGAGCGGCACTGCAGGAGCGCGTGCAGCGGCTGAAGGGCGTTCTGACCTGGACGTTGCGAACGGAGTATCCGGAGCGCCTGACGCAGGCTCACGAGCACTTGCGCGAGCTGCAGGCGGACGTCGACGTGCTGACCGCACGATACGACGCCTTCGTCCGGACCCGACAGGCCGCGATGCACAGCTACGTCGGCTACGACGTGCCGATCAGCCGTCTTCGGGAGCGAGTTCGAAATTCGCTCCAGCAGGTCAATCTGCTGATGGCCCGCCAAGGCTCACTCATCGAGACGGTCGCCATCAACCAGCTCAAGGCGCGCGGCGAGCGGCTGGAGGCCTATCAGACTCAGGCGCGCTATGCCGTGGCGGACAGCTACGACCGTGCCACGAAGGCGCAGGCCGACGGGGGGCAGCCGTGATGCGCGCCTCACCGTCTTGCCTTGATCGTAGCGCCGGCTTTGGTAATCGCCGGCTGTGCGGAAAATCCGGATAAGCGCACTTTGGCCAGCCTGCGTCAGGTACCTGCGGATACGCAGGAAGTGCAGGTCGACGAAGGCCTCGTCAAGGCAATGCAAAGCTACCGTCGCTTCCTCGAGGAGACCCCTGAGAACGCGATGACCCCGGAAGCCATGCGGCGTCTCGCAGACCTGAAGCTCGAGAAGGAATACGGAATTCTGGGTGACGAAGGCAAGCTGGTCGAGATCGCCGCACCGAGCGGCACCGGCAAAGTCGAGGCGCGGCCGGCCGGCGCCACGCCGGTGACCATGGCGGCACCGGATGCCACGGCGAAAATCGAAGCGCGCAGCACGCAGCGAGCGCGTCATGACTCGCTCAAGCCGGCCGCGACAGTGGACCTGGAACGTGATCTGGAGTTGCGCGCGACTGCTCGGCAGTCCATCGCCTCCGCCAGCGAGATTTCCGGCCTCGTCTTGCCGGACGGCGCGGACCCGAGTGCCGAGCAAGCCGGCCCGCTGGAAGCGATCAAGTTGTACGACGAGCTGCTTGCGAAGTACCCGTCCTACCCTTACCGCGACCAGGTGCTCTATCAGAAGGCGCGTGCGTACGACGAGCTGGGTCGTACCGAGGAGGCCATGAAAGTGATGGAGCGGCTGATCGCCTCGGATGCTCAGTCCGAGGTACATCGACGAGGTGCAGTTCCGGCGAGCGGAGCACTTCTTCGCCAAGAAGAAGTATCGCGACGCCGAGAGTGCTTATGCGGCGATCGTCGCCATCGGCGCCGGCTCCGAATACTACGAGCTCGCTCTCTACAAGCTCGGATGGTCGCTTTACAAGCAGGAATTCTACGAGGAAGCGCTGAACAGCTACTTCGCGCTGCTCGATTACAAGGTCTCGTCGGGCTACGACTTCGACGCGAAGCACGAGCCGGCCGAGGAACGCCGGGTAGAGGATACCTTCCAGGTCATCAGCCTGAGCTTCTCCAACCTCGGCGGGCCGGAAGTCATCTGGCGAGTACTTCGCCACGAACGGGCCACCGCACCTATGAGGACCGGGTTTATCGGTACCTCGGCGAGTTCTACCTGACAAAGCTTCGTTACAACGACGCTGCGAAGGTCTACAAGTCCTTCGTGGCGCTGAATCCGTTCCACGCGGTCGCGCCACATTTCAGCATGCGGGTGATCGAGATCTACGAAGTGGGCGGCTTTCCGAAGCTGGTGCTCGAGTCGAAGAAGGCTTTCGCCAGCAACTACGGCCTGCAGGGTGAGTACTGGCGCCACTTCGAAATCGCCAGAGTCGCCGGAGGTGCTGAAGCTTCCTCAAGAGCAACCTCAAGGATCTCGCGAATCACTATCACGCCCAGTATCAGGATTCGACCCAGGACGGACGAGAAACCGGCCAACTACGCCGAAGCGGCGCGCTGGTATCGCGAATTCCTCGGCCTCGTTCCACGACGATCCGGAATCCCCTCCGATCAACTACCAGCTCGCCGACCTGCTGCTCGAGAACCAGCGACTTCGCCGGGGCGGCGCGGGAGTACGAACGCACGGCCTACGACTATCCGGCGCATGCGAAGGCCGCGGCCGCAGGGTATGCCGCGATCTACGCACACCGCGAGGGCCTGAAGCTCGTGAGCGCGGATGTGATGGAGGGGGCCAGACGTCAAACGGTGAACAGCTCGCTCAAGTTCGCCGACACGTTTCCCGAACACGAGCATGCCGCCGTGGTGCTGAGCGCCGCCGCCGAAGACTTGTACGGCATGAAGGACTTCGCGCTGGCGCGCAGCTCAGCGCGCAAGCTGATCGAGCGCTTCCCGAACGCCGCGGCGCCTGTCCGGCGCACTGCGTGGCTGGTCGTCGCGCACTCGTCCTTCGACCTGGCGGAGTTTCAGGAGGCCGAGCAGGCGTACACACGCGTGCTCGAGGCAACGACTGAGGGCGATGAATCACGTCCCGCACTCGTCGAGAACCTGGCGGCGTCGATCTACAAGCAGGGCGAGCATGCGAACGAGCTCGGCGACTATCGCGCGGCCGCGAACCATTTCCTGCGCATCCGGCAGGCGGCGCCGACCTCGAAGATCCGTCCGGCGGCCGAGTACGACGCTGGGGCGGCACTGATTCGCCTGCAGGATTGGACGGCTGCGGCCGAAGTGCTGGAAGGTTTCCGCCGCAGCTTCCCGGATCACGAGCTTCAGAACGAGGCGACAAAGCAGATCGCCTTTGTCTACCGGCAGGCCGGCGAGCTTTCTCAATCCGCTGGCGAATACGAGCGTGTCGCGGCGGAGTCGCGGAATCCCGAGCTGCGCGCCGAGTCCCTGCTGCTTGCAGGAAGTCTGTACGAGCAGGCCAGAAGCATGGATCGCGCTCTGGAAGTTTATTCGCGCTTTGTAGAGCAGTTTCCCAAGCCGGTGGAGCCGGCCGTGGAGACGCGATTCAAGATCGCGGAGATCCACAAAGGAAGGAGCGATGGCGCGCGCTATTTCCACGAGCTGGAGCAGATCGTCCGCATCGATGCGGCGGCAGGCAGCGAGCGAACGGGCCGCACGCGAAATCTCGCGGCTCGTTCGGCTTTGGTGCTGTCGGAGCCGCTGTTCGGGAAGTTCGCGGAAGTGAAGCTTCGCCAGCCGTTCGAAAAGAGTCTTCAGGAGAAGCAGCGCGGCATGAAGACCGCGTTGGACGCGTTCGGCAAGCTCGTCACCTACGAGGTGGGCGAGGTGACAGCCGCCGCCACGTTCTATATGGCGGAGGTTTACTCCAATTTCAGCCGCTCGATGCTCGAATCGGAGCGACCGGCCGGTCTCAACGCAGCGGCTTTGCAGAAGTACGACGAGCAGCTGGAGGAGGAGGCGTTCCCGTTCGAGGAGGAGGCGATAAAGCTTCACGAAAAGAACCTCGAGCTGATCGGCAGCGGCGTCTACGTCGCATGGACGGAAAAGAGTCTCGCCCGCCTGGCAATCCTGAAGCCCGGACGTTACGCGAAGGCCGAGATCAGCACCGGCTTCCTCAGCTCTATGGACCGCTACGAGTATCGCAAGCCGGCGTCGCCGGCAGGCGTCGGTACGAGCGACGCATCGGCGCCTGAGGGAGAGTCGGTGCCCGCGCAGGACAGCACGTTGAAGCAGGGTTCAGTCGACGGTGCGCCCGTGGAGCCGCTCAACCAAGAGGGAGCCGCCAATGCTACCGCGCACTAATGCTGGAGTGCTGATCAGGTCGATCGACGTCGTGCTTGGCATGGTAGCGGCGTTGGCGCTTGTCGGTTGCGCCACCAGCGCCACGGCACCCACTACCGCTTCCGTAGCCAGGCAAGCCGAGGCCTCGAGCGTTCTGCACGATGAGTCGGGTTTCACGCTCACGGAGGTGGTGAATGTCGGGACGGAGACTCAGGCCGAGTACAACAACGCCATTGGCTTGCTGGATCAGAAGCAGTACGAGCAGGGTATCGCGTCATTGCTGAAGGTCACTCAGAGCGCCCCTTCGGTAACAGCGCCGTTCATCGACCTCGGAATTGCCTACAGCCGGTCGGGTGATCTCGACAAGGCGGAGGCGAGCCTCAGGCGGGCGCTGGAGCTCAACCCCCGTCACCCGGTGGCGTACAACGAACTCGGCATGGTTCTTCGCAAGAAAGGGCAGTTCGCGGCCGCTCGGGCGAGCTACGAGAAGGCGATAGAGCTGTTCCCCGAGCTGCACTTCGCGAGGCGCAATCTCGCCATTCTCTGCGACCTGTATCTCGCGGATCTGCAGTGCGCGCTCGACAACTACACCGCGTATCAGCAGTCCGTGCCGGATGACAAGCAGGCGGCGATGTGGATCGCCGATGTTCGGACCCGGGCGAGCCGTTAGGAGGACTCATGCTCAGGACGTTCTTCAGATGCATGCCTCTCTTTCTCTTGTCGGCGACCGCGGTTGCGGACGATGCCGTCGAAGGCGCCACTGCTCCCCGCGAACCGGCGGTGAAAAGCGAGCCACTGAAAGCAGGGCAGAACGAGACGGCGCAGGTGGCAAAAGCGGAAGTCCCGGCCGCAAAGGACTCGAAAGCCGCAGGCGACGTGCAGATGTCGGGCATGTCGGTGCTGGGAAACGACGAGGCGCCGAAGTCCCTCGTGATCGTGCCCTGGAAGAGCTCGCAGCTCGGCGACATGCCCGGACTGTCGAAGCTCCTGGATGACTCCACGCAACCGGTGGACAAGGAAGTGTTCATGCGGGAGCTGGCGTACTACCAGATCAGATCGAATTCGAAGTGAGTTTTCAGGCTCAGGAGGTTTGGACCGTGGACATTTTCTATTCGATCGTTTCGTTCTTCATGCGGGGCGGCGCATTCATGCTGCCGATTCTTTTCGTGGGCGCAGCCGGTGCTGCCATTGCGGTGGAGCGCTACATCACGCTCACGAGGATGCGCGTGAAGAACCGGGGCGTATGGACGGAGGTCGAGCCGGCGCTGGCGGCCGGTGACTTCGACAAGGCGCGTGAGCTGGTTGGCAAGGAGGAGTCGGCCTTGTCCCGATTGCTGGGCACGGGCCTGGCCCTGCAGGGCGCAGTCAGGCGCCGGGACGACGTCGAGAAGGCCATGCAGGAAAGCATGATGGAAATCCTTCCGCAGCTTGAAAGGCGCACTCATTACCTGGCCACCTTCGCGAATCTCGCGACGCTGCTGGGATTGCTGGGCACGGTCAGCGGTCTGATCCACGCCTTCTCCGCCGTCGCGACCGTCAACCCGGCGGAGAAGGCGAATCTGCTGTCGGCCAGTATTTCGGAGGCCATGAACTGCACGGCGTTCGGGCTCATGACCGCCGTCCCCATTCTGTTCGTTCACGCATTCCTGCAAACGAAGACGACAGAGCTGGTCGACGGCCTCGAGACGGCCGCCATCAAGTTCCTGAACGTGCTGTCGACCCGACAGTCCGCGCGGGTTCAGAGCCGCATCGAGCCGGCGCGCGCGGCATAAGGAGCGGCCATGGTCTTCAAGCCCTTCCTGAACAGGCAGGCGCGCCGCCCGCGCAAGGCGGGCGAGCTGATGCTCGTGCCGATGATCGACATCTTCACGGTGCTGGTGACGTTCCTGCTGATGACCGCTGTGTTTTCGCGCATCACGATCGTTCAGCTCGACCTGCCCAGCGCTGCCGTCGGAACGCCACCCGAGCCGGCATTCAGGCTCGAGGTGATCGTACGCCGGGAGGGCTTCGAGCTGACCAACGGGACGCAGCAGATCGCCGCGATTCCGAAGGTGGACGGTGAATACGACCTCAAGTCGCTGTCGGAGCTTGCGCTGGCGCTGAAGCGCGAGCATCCGCAGACGGAAGGCGCGTCGGTGCTGATGGAGCCGAGCGTCCGGTACGACTACCTCATTCAGGCGATGGACGCGATCCGCGGCATCGAAGTGCCGGCCGGTGCTTCGGATCCACGGATCACGAGAGTGGCTCTGTTTACGAAGATTGCCGTGGGAGATGCGCCATGAGCCTGCTGAGTCCTGCCCGGCGAACGATGCGAAAGCGCGAGGAAGCCGAGCTCAATCTGATTCCACTGATCGACATCATGTCGGTGATGGTGGCGTTCCTGCTGGTGTACTCGACGGAGGTGGAGATCGTCCAGAACTCCAAAGGCGTCGAGATTCCGCAGTCCACCGCCCAGACCCAACCGAAGCAATCCGTCGTGGTGATGATCACGAAGGATCACCTGTTCGTGCAGGGCGAGCTGGTCGCGAGCGTCTCGGAGGTGAGTGGCTCTCAGGCGCCGCAGATCGAGCCGCTGCGCGCAGTGCTGTCCCGCCCGATGACGGATGGCGGCACATCAGCCGGCGCAGCGGCGCTCGCGTCGCGGGAGATTACGGTGTTGGCCGACAAGTCGCTGCCGTACGAGATAGTGAAGAAGGTGATGGCGACCTGCACCGCCGCCGCCTACGGAAAGCTTTCGCTGGCGGTCCTCGAAAAGGATAAGTCGGTCGATGTCGCCAGCCTGAAGCCGGTGTAGCGATGCCGGTCGCAGTGAATCGCGCCAGTAATTCCAGGTCCAGGTAACTTCATGGAAGCTGAAACAGTTCGAGATACCGCTGCCGTCCAGGAGCTCCAGTTGCTGCTGGAGCAGGCACGAGCGAAGCTCGACGATCGCGCGCGCGAGCTGTGCGCCGTCGACGCTGAGCTGGAGGCCTTGTCGAGCGAGCGAAAGCAGCATCACTTGCTTCAGGCTGCTTGCGATGCACTGAAGGAGCTCGACAGTCTCGGCGGAGCCGGGCTGTTCTGGGGTGATGCCACAGCTGCCGGTACGCGTGACGATCAGCTGCGCCGCATTCGCGGCCGCGTGGATGCCTTCCAGAAGCGTGTGAGCGAGCTCGAAGACCGACGGCGATCGATCAATCGGGAGATGCGGGAGCAGCACCAGTGCACCGAGGTGCTGGAAGAGGACGCGTTCGAGGCGCAGGAAGAGCAGGAGCGCCTCCGGAACGAATGGATCATCGAGCGCGAGATCGACGCAATACGTTCTCGCGAGCCGATGATGCCCTGGTCGCGCGGTGGAGAGGCCGACCGGCGTTTCCGGAAATCAATCGCGACGGCGCTGCTCATCAGCCTGCTGTTCGCGTTGATCGTTCCCTTTATCGATCTGCCGCTGCAGTCGCTTGATGAAGCGCCGGAGCCGCTGGCCGCGCGCGAGATCACCATGACGGTGGAAACGCCTCCGCTGCCACCGACCCCGCCGACCCAGCAGCCGAAGCCGCAGGAGCGCGTGGCCCGGCAGAAGCCCGATGAGAAGGCCGTGCCTCAACCGGCGGCCACGCAGGAACCGCAACCCGAGGTTTCGGGGCCGGAACAGGGCATCCTTGCCTTCCGCGAGAAGCTCGAGGCCTTCAAGGAAGCTCCCATCGTCGCCCGCCTCGGCTCGCAGGCGCGGATCAACTCCGACGATTCTTCCGCGCGGCCCGAGCGTTCGATGCTGACGACCAGCGCGCCGGGCTCCAGCGGGGGCATCAAGCTTGCGGCGCTCAGCCGCGGCCTGGGCGGCAACGGCGGCACCGAACGGGGCGCGATTCAGGGTGCGGCGCTGACTCGCGCTTCCAGCAGCATCAATGCGATTGCGCCCGCACAGCGTCCCCTGAGCGGCGGTCCCGGGCCGTCCCGCACGGACGAAGAGATCCAGATCGTGTTCGACCGCTACAAGGCGTCGCTCTACCGCATGTACAACAGGGAGCTGCGCAAGGACCCGACGCTGCAGGGAAAGATGATCCTGCGGCTGACGATCGAGCCGGATGGCAGCGTTTCGTTCTGCCAGCTGCAGTCGACGGACATGAATGCGCCGGAGCTGTCCGCGCAGGTCGTGGACCGAGTGAAGACGTTCGACTTCGGCGCGAAGGAAGTGCCGGCCATCACCATCGTCTATCCGATCGACTTCCTGCCGGCGGCGTGAGGAGACCCGATATCGAGCTGAGCCAGTCGAACAGTCTGGACGATTCAGACAAGGGCAAAACCACCGAAAGGTGGTGACGCAAAGTTTCCGGTCTACAGGGCGAAACGCTCCACGACAGCGGGACCGCCGGCATCCAGCCCGACGTATCGGGCTGCCTCGGTCCCAAGCGGCGAACTGTTCGCACGTGAGTGGAACGAGGGTATTCATGAGTTTCAGGGACATGGTCGGTGCGAGGGCAGGGAGCAGCAGGATCTCGATCCTGCTGTTCGTGTTCGCATTGTGGATGCTTTCGCCCTCCGCGGCTCTGGCGGAAGACTGTGTCGCCGACCTCGGCGGCGTGGTCGACGGCTTCGTCAGCCCGGTTCCGCCTTCGCAGATCCAGATCGACGGCAACTGCACGATCCGGAACTTTCCGGCCTCCAACCCGCTCACCACGAACTTCAGCTTCCTGACGCAGCCCGGCCAGACCGACCAGCGCTGGCTGATCATCTTCGACAATGTCGTGCACACGGGCCAGATGGCCTGTAACGCGGTGGCGGGCCACAAGATCTGGTTCACGAACGGCTCTTCGAGCACGATCCAGGAGGACTGCCAGAACCTCCTGATACCCGTAGAGAAGATCAACAAGCAGAACCCCGCGGGCCAGACCACGGCGGCGGTCGGCGTTCCCTTTACTTACAGGCTGACGATCCCGATTCTGTTCGACCCGGCCACCGGCAACACCATCGACTTCGCCGGGTCACCGAACCAGCTGCACAGCATCCGGATCACCGACGATCTCAATGCGACCGGCGCGGCGCTCAGCTACGTGAGCCACGTCGCTTACTGGGCGAGTAGCGGCGCGCCGGTGTCGCCCACGTTCACCAACGTGGGCGGCGTTCTCACCTTCGACGACATTCCGATCGTTCCTGCCGAAACGCAGGTCATCATCGAAATCACGGTCGTGCTCGATGACTCGCCGGCGAACGCGCTCGGCATGCAGTTCTTCAACACGGCCAAGTGGCAGTTCGGGCGACTCATCGACGGCGTGTTCTATGAGCCTCTTCCGGGCGAGTGGGGCGTGACGCCGCCGATGACGATCGTCGCGCCCAATCTTGTGGTCACGAAGTCCGGGCCGGCGACGATGAATCTCGGCGCCTGGGGGCAGTTCGCGGTGGACGTCTTGAATAACGGGACGGGCGATGCCTGGAACGTCACGATTCTGGATCGGCTCCCCGATGGCCCCACCGGCGGAATGTGCGATCTCGCGCCGCAGATGCTGAGTGTCACGCTGGCAGGGAGTCCGCTCGCCCAGGGCACCGGCTATTCGCTCAGCTATTCCGGTGCGCCCGGGTGCGAGCTCACTCTCAGGTTACTTGATGCGGCGGGCCCGATCGGCCCCGGCGAGCATCTGATCGTCACCTATAGAAGCCGGCTGGATGGCGACACGCAGAATGGCATCGCCCTTACGAATGTCGCGGGCGTCACGCAGTGGTTCAACGGTAACAGCGGTGTTGCCAATCGACAGGGGTACACGCGCACGCTGAGCAACGGCACCGTGGGCACTCTTGACCATGAGGACGCTCACACTCTCACCGTGGCGCTCTCGGGTTACTTCTTCGAGAAGACTGTCATCAATCTGCGCAGCGGAGAGAACCCTGCCACCGTTGCCGCACCCGGCGATACGTTGAGGTACACGCTGCGCTTGAGGACCACCAGCGACGCGCTCAACAGCTTCACTCTCCACGACGTATTGGATGCGCTGAACATGCCGGCTGCCTTCGTGCCGGGCTCTCTTGCTCTGGTGACCCCACTTCCAGGCGGAGCGGCAAACAACGGCAATCCGACCGGCGGCGCAAAGGGAACGGGGGTCATCGACATCGGCAATCTGCACCTCGCGGCCGGAAGCCAGCTGCAGATCCAGTTCGACATCACCGTGGCCCCGACGACCTCGGCGGGCGCGGTGGTCGCCAATCAGGCGCAGCTCCTCGTCAATGGCGCGCCTTTCATGCTCAGTGACGATCCAGGCGTGAACGGCATTTCGGATCCGTTCGTCGCGGGCGACGAAGACCCGACGACGGTTGTGATCGCGCTGCCGACGCTGGTCTTTCAGAAGACCGTGCTCACGGGCGCTACGGCGAGACCGGGCGACGTGGTGCGCTATCGGCTCCGCCTGAGCAATGTGAGCGATATTCCGTTCAGCGGATTCTCGATCGTGGACACGCTCGACTCCCTGAACACTCCCGCGATGTTCGTGCCGGGGACGTTGACGCTCGTGAGCGCGCTTGCCGCCGGCGCCACAAACAACAGCAATCCCAACGGCGGAGCGCATGGAACCGGCACGCTCGATCTGCGCAATCTGAGCGTGGGGATCGCCGGTTCGCCGAACGAGACACTGACAATCGAGTTCACGGCGCAACTCGCACCTGTCATCAACAACGGCACGCTCGTGCTGAACCAGGCCCAGGTGCTGGTGGCCGGCACAGAGCTGCAGAAGAGCGACGATCCCGCCCTGGCCGGCGCGCAGGATCCGACTCCCATCGTGATTCAGTCCGCACCGACGTTCCGCGTGCTGAAGACGTCGGATGACATCACTGGCGATCCGAACGTGCTTCGCGCAGGCGACAGGCTGCGCTACACGATTACTGTCAAGAACATCGGTAACGACAATGCTACCGATGTCGTGATTCGCGACGCGATTCCGGCGAATACGGTCTACGTCGCCGGCAGTACGACGCTGAACGGCGTAGCTGTGGCAGACACAGCGGGCGCATCCCCACTCGCCAATGGCATGCCGGTCAACGCACCGGAGAATGTGACGCCGGGCGCGATGCGGGCCGATGCATCAGATACCCAAAGCAACGTCGCCACGATCACGTTTGACGTCGTGATCAACGCTGGCGTGGTCGAGGGCACGGTGATTTCGAACCAGGGATTTGTGAGCGCTGTTGCCGATGGCATCGTGGACTATCCGTCGGACGATCCGGCAACTGCGATCGTGAATGATCCGACGCGCGACGTGGTCGGATATCTGCCGCTGCTGTACGCGGACAAGCGAGCCGTTCTGCAGCTGGACGCGGGAACGCCCGGCGTCGTGGATCCGGGCGATGTGCTTCGTTACACGATCACTGTGTACAACACCGGCACTGTCGCGGCGACAGGCGCTGTTTTGAGCGACGCGGTGCCCGCCAACACGACCTACATCGCGAATTCGCTGACGCTTGACGGCCTGCCGGTCGGCCAGCCAGACGGGGGCGCCTCGCCACTGGTCGCAGGGGTGAATGTCAGCTCAGCGGACCTGACCCCTCCGCTTCCGGGCGCCGGGCAGGGGACGCTGTCTCCGGGCGGTTCGGCAGTGGTGCAGTTCGACTTGCGCGTGAACGATGGCGTGCCGGGCGGCACGATCATCAGCAACCAGGCGGTGGTGCGCACGCTGCAGTTGCCCAACCTGCTGACCGACGGCGATGGCAATCCGGCAACCGGGCCTGAGCCCACGGTGGTGGTGGTAGGTAATGGCCAGCAGCTATCCATCACGAAGCAGGTTGTGGTCGTCGGCGGCGGGCCGGCACTCGCGGGCGGGCAGCTTGAGTATCTGGTCCGCGTAACGAATATCTCCACAGTCCCTGCGCACTACGTCGTGATCACGGACGATCTCAACGCACCGGTGCCGGGTCGAATCACGTACGTGGACCAGTCGGCCACGCTCAACGGCTCGATGGCGGGCATCAGCGTCGCAGGTTCCGTCATCACCGCGGATTACTACGCGACATACGGCCCGCTTCCCCCGGGTCAGTCCGTCGTGCTGCGGTTCCGGGCGCACATCGCAGCCAACCTCGCCATCGGTACCAGGATCACGAACACGGGCGTCGTCACCTGGAACAACCCACCGAAGACTGCCAGGGCCAGCGTGTCGATCGATGTCGGTGGCATCACCGGCGTGGGCATCCTGAGCGGCATGGCGTGGCACGACGCCAACTTCAACGCCACACGCGAGGTCAACGAACGCGTGCTGGAGGGCTGGACCGTGGAGCTGTACCGGGACGGCCGGCAGGTTCACTCGGCTGTTACGGATGCGACCGGTACCTATCAGATCAGTGGCGTCTCCCCGAACTATGTGACCGGCGAGCAGTACGAGCTGCGTTTCCTCGCGCCGGGTGCGGGCGCCAACACGGCGAAGCTGGGCAAAGCCCACTCGGCCTTTACCAATGATCTGCAGAGGATCACGGACATCATCGTTCAGCCCGGCAGCAATCTGCCGAGCCTGAACCTGCCGATCGAGCCGAATGGTGTCGTCTACAACACGATGACCCGAACGCCGATTCCAGGTGCCGCGCTCACCATGCTGAATGCGGCGAGTCGCACGCCGCTGCCGGAAGCCTGTTTCTACGATCCGGCACAGCAGGACCAGGTTACGCGGGTGGATGGCTACTACCGGTTCGACCTGAACTTCTCCGATCCGGCCTGCCCGAGCGGGGGCGCATACCTCCTCGAGGTGACCGCGCCGGGATCGACCTTCGTGGCGGGGTACTCGCAGATGATCCCCCCGGTGTCGAGTCCATCGACGTCACCGTTCTCGGTGCCGGCGTGTCCGCTGACCGCAGACGATGCAATACCGGCTACAGCGCAGCGCTGCGAGGTGCAGATTTCCGAGTTTGCGCCGGCGTCGTCGGTGCGTGCGCGCAGCGTAGGCACGAACTATCACGTGCACTTGGCTCTGGATGACAGCGTGGTACCGGGATCGAGCCAGATCTTCAACAATCACATCCCGCTGGATCCGGTGCTCGACGGAGCGCTCTCGATCACCAAGACCACTGCGTTGCTCAATGTAACGCGGGGCCAGCTCGTGCCGTACGAGATCACGGTGAGAAACGTGGGTGATCTGCCGCTTCAGGACGTGGGTGTGGCGGACCGATTTCCGGCAGGCTTCCACTACGTGCCGGGATCCGCGCACCTGGACGGTGTGCAAGCCGAGCCCACGGTCGCCGGCCGCGAGCTGATGTGGCGTGATCTGAGCTTCGGCGGCACGGATCAGCACACCCTCACTCTCTTGCTCGTTGTCGGAGCGGGTGTGAGCGAAGGCGAGTTCGTAAACCGTGCGCAGGCCGTCAACGGACTCACGGGAAACGCCCTCTCGGGCGAGGCTTCCGCAACAGTGCGCGTGGTACCCGACCCGACATTCGACTGCACCGACGTCACCGGAAAGGTCTTCGACGACGCCGATCGAAACGGCCGTCAGGACCTGGGGGAGGGAGGCTTGCCGGGTGTACGGCTGGTGACCACCCGCGGTCTCGTCGCCACCACGGATGCCTACGGAAGATTCCACATCACGTGTGCGATCACACCGCTTGAAGGGCGCGGCAGCAACTTCGTTCTCAAGCTGGACGACAGAACGCTTCCGAGCGGCTATCGGGCCTCGACAGGCCAGATTCGCGTGCAGCGAGCCACTCGCGGCAAAACCCTGCGCTTGAATTTCGGCGCATCCATACATCGCTCGATCAGTCTCGATCTGGCGGACGCCGTCTTCGAACCGGGCACTACCGAGATGCGTCTGCAGTGGCAGCCGAGGATGAATCTGCTGCTCGAGGAGCTTCGGAAGTCTCCGTCGGTGCTGCGCTTGTCCTATCTGGCTGACATCGAGGACGAACAGCTCGTCGACCGGCGCATGAATGCAATCAAGCAGCAGGTCATGGAGGCATGGAAAGCGATGGGCGGTGGCTATGCGCTCACTATCGAGCCGGAGGTTTTCTGGCGACGGGGCGGCCCGCCGAAGCAGTCGATAGGGACCGTGCGAGCGAGCAGGTGAACGACATGCTGAAGCACAGTTCCTCCTTGTTGATGTGTGGCCTCCTGATGTGTGCGGCAGCCAGTGCGCAGACCGTCAGCGAGTCCGGGTTGGGCGAAGCGGTCGAACGGCAGTTGCCGGGCGATCAACCGCTCTTGAAATGGACGCAGGACCCGAAGCGGCTGGAGACGGAGTCGGGAGACCGGCTGGAGGTTCGACAGGTCGCGGGCGAGACGCTGGAGACTGTAAAGCTCACGAACGTCGTCCCGCCGATCCGGTTCGACTCCGGTGCGGCGAGGATTCCGGACAAGCACGTGGAACTGCTGCGCAAGGCACTCGACTCGGTACGCGACCGGCGCAACGTTCGATTGCATCTCATCGGTCACGCGGATGACCAGCGATTGTCCGACGCTCTCGCACAGACCTACGGCGATAACGCGGGACTGTCCCGTGAGCGCGCCGGTGAAGTTGCGGAATTCCTGCAGAGAGCTCTGTTGCTAGCGCCTGAGGCCGTCTCCTACGAGTGGGCTGGCGACTCGCGGCCTATTGCATCGAATGCCACTGCGGAAGGCCGGGCATCGAACCGGCGCGTGGAAGTCGAAGTCTGGTACGACCAGCCGAAAGCGCGCGTGGCGGAGGAGGAGGTTCTCGTCAAGGAAGACGTCAAGCAGGTCAAGGTGTGTCGCGTCGAGACCCGGTGCAAGCTGCGCTTCAAAGAAGGCCAGGCGCGGCGCGCGCGGGTGAAGAATCTCGTTCGGCCGCTCCATTACGTCGATGAAACGACGGAAGTGCCGGCCGATTTCATTGAGCACATCCGCAAGTCTCTCGACAACCTGCGTGACAAGCAGAACGTTGTGGTCAAGCTCATCGGCTACACCGACAACGCGCCTTTGACCGGCCGGAACGAGCGCATTTACGGAGACGCGATCGCGCTGTCGAAGGCGAGGTCGCACCGGGTTGCGCTCGCTGTACAGGAAGTGCTGAAACTGCCGAGCGCGGCGGTCTCCAGTGACGGGCGCGGCGCGAGCACGCCGCTGGCGTCGAACGACACGGCCCAGGGGCGCGCCCTGAATCGCCGTATCGAAGTGCAGTTCTGGCATGACGATCCTCTGCAGGAACTGCCCGATGAGCCGCAGCTCTGCCCGATCGAGGACGCCGCCGAAGTCGTGACGAAAGTCTACGATCCGCCCTGGGGCAGCATCGTGCCTCTGCAGCTCGAGAACGGCCGCGCCATGATCCCGCCGGGATATACGGAGAGCTTGCGTCGGGCGATGGCGGATATCAGCGGCAAGGACCGCGTTCGTCTGCGTTTCGTGGGTTACACCGGCAATGAGCGTCTCGATCGTCGAACTGCAGGAGTCTACGGCGACCATATCGGCCTCTCTGCCGCGCGTGCGCGCAGGGCAATGGAGACGATCAGAGAGCAGATGCAACTCTCGCCTTCACAGGCGGAGCACGAGGGGCGCGGATACCTGCAGTCGGCAGACGTCGTCAATGCCGGTTTCACTCAAGGGGAGACTTCGTATGTCGCCGTGCAGGTTGTCTACGACGAGCTTGCGGCGCTCGATGATTACGAGGGTGTGGACATTACCCGGCTCACGCGAGAGCTGAGCCCGAAGAGCCCCTTCGCCCTCAACCTCATGCACATTACCGTGGACGGAAAGCCAATCGACGATCCGGACCGCAGTTCTGCCGACGTTCAGCGCTGCACGGACGTGGCGCTTCAAAAAGCCAACGTTCAGTTCCAGTTCGACAATCTCAAGTCGCGTCCGCGACTCGGGGTGGCGGCTGCTCCTCAGGTCGTCAAGTTGGAGCAGCCGACGGAAGAAGGGCTGGTGGCGCAGCCTGTGTACTTCAGAATGTATACGAACTACGCGTACTTCATCCGAGGGGCAGAGGTGCGGATATTCGATGCTGAGCAATCGGTAAAGGGCAGCCCGCTCGCAGTCGTGCAATTCGATTCCAGCGGCTTCGCGGAATGGCAGCCGGGTGCGCACGACGTGGCTGGAGTCGAGCGTGAGTTCAAATACGTGCTGCGAGCGTACGGTGAAGACGGTAAGTTCGACGACACCGCCGCGCAATCGCTCCTGGTCGTCCGCGATCCGCGAGATCTGGAAACCGCGCCGAACGAACAGCCGCCGACGCGCGACGGGGAACGGGTCGCTGAGGCCGGTTCAACCGGCTTCACGGGCACTGTCGATTCCGGCGTGCAGGAAGCCGTGCAGGAGGCCACGCGGGAAGCCGTGCGGGACGACGCGCCGCTCGCCGTCACGGATGAGGTCGGTGTTGGGGTGGACTTTGAGTACGGAATGTCGGAGTCGGCTGCGCAGGAGGAGAATCCTGCGCCCGAACCGGCGGCCACCGGCGTAACGACGTATTTCGGCTCGGAGCCCGCAGCTGCGTTCGCGCCCGTGCCCCCGCGGCAAAGGCCGGAAGCGGAGCTCCTTGCAAGCTACGGCGAAAGCGGCCTTGCGCTTCAGAACATTCAACTGAGCAGCGGAACGGTGACGGTGCGCGGCAGCGGCATTCCCGCCCGGCACACCGTGTGGGTGGCGGGCCGCCCCGTGCCTGTGGATGTGAACGGCAACTTCATCGCGGAGGAGATTCTGCCGACGGGCACGCACACGGTGGAAGTAGCGGTGCTCGATCCGGAGGGCAATGGGTCGCTGTACCTGCGCGATCTGGAATTCCAGGGGAACGACCGATTCTTCGTCGGCATGGCGGATCTGACGGTATCGTCCAACCGCACGAGCGGGGCCGCGGACCTGCTGCAGGGTGAGAACGCGCCATACGATTACGATTCGTCCTTCGATGGCAGGCTCGCGTTCTATGGCACCGAGAAATTCGGGGACCGCTGGCGGGTGACCGCGAGCGCCGATACCCGCGAAGGACCGATCAAGGACTTGTTCAGTAATTTCCTGAACAAGTCGCCCGACTCGCTGTTCCGGCGAATCGATCCCGACAGCCATTACCCGACGTTCGGCGATGACGGCGTGGTGGAGGAGGTGGCCCCGACACTCGGCAAATTCCATGTCAGGGTGAATCAGGGCGACAACCGCGCCCTCTGGGGAAACTTCAGGACCCGCTATGTGGACAATGAGCTCGCGCAGGTGGACCGCGGGCTCTATGGCGCCAATGCACATTGGCAGTCCGATGCCATAACGACCTTCGGCGAGCAGCGTGTCGCGATCGACGCATTTGCCGCCGAGCCGGGCACGGTCGCGGGCCGGGACGAGTTCAGGGGCACGGGCGGCTCGCTCTATTATTTGCGCAACCAGGATATCCTGTCCGGTTCCGAGCGGGTCCGGATCGAGCTGCGCGACAAGGACTCCGGGCTCGTGACGGGCGTGGTGAACCTGCGTCCCGCGCTCGATTACGACGTCGATTACCTGCAGGGCCGGATTCTGCTCGCCGAGCCTCTCTCCGCGACCGGGGAGGACAACCTGCTGGTTCGAACCGGCGGCCTGAGTGGAGA
Source organism: uncultured Gammaproteobacteria bacterium (assembly GCA_963837755.1). GTDB lineage: Bacteria > Pseudomonadota > Gammaproteobacteria > Steroidobacterales > Steroidobacteraceae > JADGHX01. The sequence goes on from CAWIOP010000002.1 coordinate 435,490, forward strand.
GGATGCGTTCCTGGTGGTCCGCTACGAATTCTCCCCCGGCTTCGACGAGATCGACTCGCTGGCCACCGGCGGCCAGGGACATTACTGGCTGAATGACTACATCAAGGTAGGCTTGACCGGCAGTCGCAGCGACGAGGGTGAAGGCGACAGTGGCCTGCAAGGCGCGGATCTCACGCTGCGGAAGAGCGCGGACTCCTGGTTCAAGGTGCAGGGCGCAAAGAGCGAAGGGCTGGTGTCCTCTTCGTTGTATTCCGATGACGGCGGCTTCGGCTTCGTGGGCCATGACCCGCTGTCCTTCAACGACGCAAAGGCTGACGGATACCGCGCCGATCTCAGCGTCGGGTTCGGGGATTTCATCTCCGGGAGCAAAGGGCGGCTGGCGCTTTACACCCAGAACCTCGGCGCAGGCTATTCGGCGCCCGGCCTTGCGACGCTGACGGATCGGCAGCACTACGGCGGCACGATCAGATTGCCCATCGGAGACCGGCTCAACGTACGCGCCAAGGCGGACCGAAAGAGTCAGGATCTGGGATTGGAAAGAACCGCTCAGGAGCTGGACGTCAGCTACCGGCTGAGCGAGCAGTGGAGTCTGGGCACCGGAGTGCGCAAGGACCAGCGCGAAGACCACTCACCGATCGTGCCGCTGACCCAGGAGCAGGGCGAGCGAACCGATGCCGTCGTGCACCTGGGGTTCGACTCCCGTACGTCGTGGCGCGCATACGGGTTCGTTCAGGACACGGTGTCGAAGACCGAGGACCGTGAAGACAACGGGCGCATTGGAGTCGGCGGCTCGTATCGATTCGGCAAGCGGCTGCGTCTCGACGCGGAAGTCTCCAACGGCGATGTCGGCGCAGGCGGCAAACTCGGCACCAGCTACCTGGTTTCGGACCGTACCAATCTGTATTTGAACTACGCCCTCGAGAACGAGCGCGCGGACAACGGCCTGCAGGGCCGTCGCGGCAACCTGATCTCGGGAGTGAAGCGGCGATTCTCGGACAGCGGCAGTGTCTATCTGGAAGAGCGTTATCAGGACACGGATTTCATGTCGGGGCTCACACATGCCACCGGCGTAACGCTCACGGCGCGCGATCGCTGGAACTTCGGCGCCAATACCGAGATCGGCACGCTGATGGACAGCGAGACGGGCGCGAAAACGCAGCGGCAGGCGGGCGGCATTCGCATCGGCTACGCGTTCGATACCGTGCAGATCTCCAGCGGCATCGAATACCGCTTCGACGAGTCGGAGCAGCTCGATGCGACGATGGCGGAGCGCACCACCTGGCTGTTCAGGAACAACTTCAAGTATCAGGTCACTCCGGATTGGCGCGTCGTCGGCAAGCTCAACCATTCCATGAGCGATAGCTCTCAGGGGCAGTTTTATGATGGCGGCTATACAGAGAGCGTCATCGGCTACGGATATCGTCCGATCTTCAACGACCGGCTCGATGCGCTCGCCAAGTACACGTACTTCTACAATGTTCCCACCATGGGACAGACGACGCTCCAGGGCACGGCGGCGCAGTTCATTCAGAAGAGCCATATCGCCTCGCTGGACTTCACTTATGAGCTCACGAGCAAGCTGTCTCTCGGCGGGAAATACGCCTATCGGGTGGGCCAGGCGAGCCTGGATCGGGAAGACCCACAGTTCTTCGACAACAAGGCTCAGCTCTATATCGTGCGCGCCGACTGGCGCTTCCTGCGGCAATGGGAAGGATTGATCGAGGCCCGCATGCTCGAGATGCCCGACTTCAACGAGCGACGCGGTGGGGCGCTATTGGGCATCTACCGGTACGTCGGCAGGCACGTGAAGGCCGGAGTGGGCTACAACTTCACGGATTTCTCGGAAGACCTGACGGATCTGAGCTTCAGGCACCAGGGTGTATTCATGAACGTGATCGGGACGATGTGATCGGCTCCACCGCTCACTGCAACCTGAATCCAGGAATCCGAAAGGAGCACCGGATATGCGCGAGCATTTTCGACTTCGCGAGACGGGAGTGCTCTCTGCCGAGGAGTACGAGACCAGCAAAGGGCGCATCCTCGCAGAGCACTCGCGCGCTGCTTGAATAGGGCCGATGGGGCCTTCATTGGCTCAGTGGCGGGCCGGGAACTTGTGGCGCGGCGCGCCGTCTGACGGGTCAACGTCGCGCAACGATATATAGAAGAGTGGGTAGAATCCCACCCCGCGGCACAAACCCGCTTTCCCTGTGCCGTTTCGCGCGCATGGCGCGAGCCAACTACCTAGAATGAAGAATGCAAATCTGCTCTAAATTATTGTTTTTATTGGTGCCCGGGAGAGGACCGTAACCTGGCTCGTAAGACATTGTCGTCATTAACTTACTTCGGAACGCGCGCTCGCGAGTTACCCGCAAAGTTACCCAACGAAGTATGCGCTGCCGTGGGCTGTAGTGATACGCGTTGATCAGCCTTGGGCGTACCCGTCGTCAGCGCGCCGACAGTTCGCGCAGTCTCCTTCAAAGTATCGGCTCTTCATAACGACATCTGAACTGCTACCGAAGGCCCCCGTTAGCGCCCGACGTGCGTCGGGACCGGCCCGTGACTGCCGGCGAATCCTTCTTGGTGCCTGAATCGTCTTGGCGATAGCTCTTTTATCAGTACGCAGCAGAGAGCAGCGCCACAGCCGGTTCAGCCATAAGGTCAGCTTGGAGGCACGATCTCGGTTGTGTCATCGGTCCGTTCCAATTCCATGCCTTGACATGGCTGTCGGGCGTCTGTAGGAATACGGGGCTGCATCTGCTGTCCGGCAGATTCGATAAGAAGAGCAGAAGAGGGGGCACAATGATGACGAACAACTCGGTGAAATGCCGAGGCGTCCGCGCGGCCGTACGGGTCGCGCTGGGTCTTACGATCACCAGCACGGCGCTGGCGCAGGAGTCCGGCGGACAGGATGTCCTGCAAGAGGTCACGGTAACGGCACAGTTTCGCGAGCAAAGCGTTCAGGACACGCCTCTATCGATCACGGCGATCTCCGGAGACATCCTGGAGTCGCGCAGCCAGACGAATCTCTCGGAAGTCGCCAGTCAGGCGCCCAATGTCACGCTGAAACCGCAAGGCGCGGCGTTCGGTCCTTCTCTCGGCGCATCAATCCGCGGCGTGGGTCAGTTCGATTTCAACCCGGCGCTCGAGCCCGGCGTCGGCCTCTATGTGGATGACGTCTACTACGCCACGCTCACCGGCTCGATTCTGGATCTGCTCGACCTGGATCGCGTGGAGATCCTGCGCGGCCCGCAGGGCACGCTGGCCGGCAAGAACTCGATCGGCGGTGCGGTAAAGCTCTTTTCGAAGAAGCCCGCGGGCGAAGGCGGATATCTCTCCGCCACGTATGGCACGCGTGATCGGGTGGATTTGCGTGGAAGCGCCGATTTCGCCCTCAACGACAAGCTGTTCGCGCGCCTCTCGGGCGTGAGCAAGAAGCAGAACGGATACATCCAGCGACGGGACTACGGTTGCGATCATCCTGCCAGCGGCGTGCCGCTTCTGGTCTCGGTGGGGCAGGGCTGCGTGCTGGGCTACGACGGAAACGTGGACTACAGTGCCGTTCGGGGCATGCTGCGTTTTGTCGCGAGCGACAACCTCGAGCTCACGGGAGCCGTGGACTACACGCACGATGTGCGCAATCCCGCCGGTGCCGTGCTCGTCCAGGCGACCTCGACGGTCAACCCGAACGTGCAGCCGGTACAAGGCGTGACGGCTCTCCCCGGATCGGCCTTCGTCGTCCCGCGCGGCTCATATTACAACTACGCTACCTCCTACAACCCGAAGAATACGTTCACCGTCCTGACCGGACCCAACACGGGCCGAACGATACCGACGGATGAGACACGCCCGAACCAGAACGTCGACTTCAGCGGCTGGGGCGCTTCGGGTCACGTCGACTGGAAGCTGTCGGAGCGACTGTCGCTCGTCTCGGTGAGTGCCTTTCGCGAGTACACGTCATACTTCGCCAACGACAACGATCTGTCGCCGCTGGCCAGCTCGCTGGGCTATGGAACACTGCATTTCCATTCGTTCAGCCAGGAGCTGCGCCTGAATGGCGCGCTCTTCAACGGTGACCGTCTCGAGTACACCGTTGGCGCGTTCTACATGGATCAGAAGTCTCTTTATGCGACGACGCAGGATCTGCGCTACTCCGCGACGAGCCTGACGGCGTTCCAGGGCGACGATCCGGTGAACGCGGATACCAAAGCCGTTTTCGCGCACGCGTCCTACAAACTCACGGATCCGCTGACCCTCAACCTGGGCGTTCGATACACCGACGAACACAAGGACTACACGTTCTCGCGCAAGACCCGCACGGGTGTCACGTATGCGCCGCTTGCGGCGATCGACGGCCTGCGCTCGGATTACGACGGCAACCAGGTCGACTATCGTGCCAACGTTCAATATGCGTGGACGGAGCAGATCATGACGTACGCGCAGGTCGCCACCGGCTTCAAGGGCGGCGGTATCTCGCCACGTCCGTTCTCCGCAGCCCAGGCCGTGCCGTTCGATCCCGAGAAGCTGAAATCGTACGAAATCGGCGTGAAGTCCGATCTTTTGGATCGACGCATGCGGGTGAACGCTTCCGTGTTCTTCAGCGACTACACCGATATGCTGCTGACGCTGAGCTCATGCCCGCAATACGGCGTCGGCTTGCCGTGCGCGGTGGTCGCCAATGCCGGCGACGCGGAGATCAAGGGCGCCGAGCTCGAGACGGAGATTCACCCGATCGAGCGCTTGTCGATCGACGGCTCGGTCAGCTACCTGAAGTTCAAGTACACGAGCATCAATCCGGCGGCCGGCGGCCCCACTCGACCGACCGGGCCGCAGTTCGGGATGGTTCCGGCCTACACACCGACACGGAAGTGGAGCGTGGGAGTTCAATACGAGATCCCACTGGGCACGCTCGGTACCCTCACGCCGCGCATCGATGCAAGCTATCAGGGCGATCTCTATACGAACGGCGCCAACGCTGCCACGAATCGCATTGACAGCTACACGCTGGCGAACGCGCGTCTTACCTGGCGAAATTCGGAAGGCTCGTGGGAGTCTTCCTTCGAGGTGACCAATCTCACCGATCAGTACTATTTTCTCACGCGCTTCGACCAGTCCACGCTCACCGGCCTGGCGGACGGTCAACCTGGGCGGCCACGGGAGTGGGCGCTGACGGTGAAGCGGAAGTTTTAGATTCTGCGGACGGAAATGCCGGAAACTCGCGCGACACCTGCAGCGCCGCTGAAGTGGAGGAAGTGCGAGAGGGGGGGCGCACTTGTGCTGCTGTTGACCGGAGCGGTGCTCGCGGCGCCCGCCTGCACGAGAACATCTGACGCTGGCAACGCGCTCGCACAGAACATGGCCGACCGCAGGGGCGCGAAGGAATGCGCGCGATCGTGGCGGCCGAGGCGATGCTACGCCAATCGATGAAGGATCGGGGCGAGCCGCCCAGGACGCTCTTCCATTTCGAGACCAACTCGCACCTCGAATTTCCCGCTCCCGACCGGGCGTTGCACAGTGCGTACTGGCTGACCGTGAGCCGTCCGTCTGAAAGCCCGGCAGGGATGAGCATACTTGCGGTCGGCACCTCGACCGACGAGCTGCGGAAGATCGACGGGAAGTGGCTCATCACCCGACGCGAAATCACGTTGCGGCCGTAGATTGACGGCGCGCAATGCGTCTGGCGAGCTATCGACCGTTAGGCATGTCCACCTCGGCCCAGCCCGCCTCGTCGAGTTGGTCCAGCCTGCGAGCGCCGCTCGTCGGACTCGCACTAATCGTTTGTGCCTTCGCGGGTGCCACGCCGGGCCCACTCTGTTAGCGTCCGCCGCACCATACCGACTGCCGCGCTCAACCGGCGCCCGGGAATAGATGTCATCGATCCCTGTCATTGATCTGGCCGATGCATCGGCCCCGGCCGGACGCGTCGATCTGTCGGAACTCATCGATCGCCGGCCTATCACGGCCACGCAGATCTGGGTCGCAGCGCTCTGTGCCGCCGCGCTCTTCGTGGATGGTTACGACATTCAGGTCATGGCGCTTGCGGTGCCGTCGCTGGCACAGGCCTGGTCGCTGCCACCGTCGAGCTTCGGATTCGCGCTGTCGGCCGTCGTCATTGGCATCACCGCGGGCTCCGGTCTCCTGGGTCCGCTCGGCGACCGGTTCGGCCGGCGCACGATGCTCATCATCACCATGACGCTCGTTGGCCTGCTAACTTGCGGGACCTCGCTCGCGACGTCACCGGCCCAGTTTGTCGCGTGGCGCCTGGCGACAGGCCTTGCACTCGGCGCCGGCATTCCAAGCTGCGCGGCGCTGACTTCGGAATAGGCGACACCAATCCCTGCGGTGGACTCGGCTTCACCACCGGATTGTGGAGCGGCATGATCCTCTCCGATGTGCTCGTGGAAGTCATCGCCGGCCGCGCTGACGAGGCGATCCTCGATCGGTATTCCGACGAACGGCGCCGCGTGTTCTGGCAGATCACTTCCCCCGGCGCATCAGAGAACAAGCGCATGATGGAAGAGAGCGATCTCGAGAAACGCCTGAAGGACATCGAAGGCGTCCGGGCGATGGCCGAAGATCCCGCCGTCGCGCGTCTCATGATGCTGTTTCCCTTCAAGGTGATTGGCGATCCCTTGCGCGAAGGTTCGCGATGGAAGAATACGGACCCGACCGCCCGCGCGGGTGTCGATCTGGGCGGCCGCGGATCGCAGCTCGCATGACTCGTCCGCTCGAAGGCAAAGTCGCCATCGTCACCGGTGCCGGCCGCGGCATCGGTCGTGCTCATGCGCTCGCGCTCGCGGAGGCGGGCGCCGCCGTGCTCGTGAACGATTTCGGCGGCGGCTTTCGTGGAGAAGGGGCGGTGGCGGATTTGGGCCCTACGGAAAGCGTCGTCGCCGAAATCCGGGCGCATGGCGGCCGGGCACTCGCCGACGTGGCCAACGTTGGCGAATGGGCCAGCGGCCAGTGGCTCGTCGACAAGGCCGTGAGCCAGTTTGGCGGGCTCGACATCGTCGTGAACAACGCAGGCATCTGTCGTTTCGCCAAGGTGGACGAGATGACGCGGGAAGACTGGGATCTCACGATCGCAGTCAATCTCACGGGCACGGCAACGCTCGCAGCCGCTGCCTCTCGCTACTGGCGTTCGCGCGGCCCGCAATGCGGACGCGCGATCATCAACACGTCCTCGCCCGCCGGGACAAACCCTGCGCCGGGCAGCCCTTCGTACTGCGCCTCGAAAGCGGGCGTCTCGGCCTTCACGATCGCCTCAGCGATCGAGCTCGCGCCGCTCGGGGTGCGCGTCAACGCCATCGCGCCGATGGCGCGTACCCGCATGACGCTCGCCGTGACCGCTCACGACGATGTGATGAAACCGGTGGAGCAGGGCTTCGATCGGGTCGCGCCGGAACACGTGGCCCCGCTCGTCGTCTATCTCGCGTCGGCGCGTTGTCGCTTTACCGGGCGTGTTTTCGGCATCGAAGGCGACGACCTCTTCCTGTTCGACGGCTGGAGCGCCGAGCAACATTTCAACAATGGCGCTCGCCCGTGGTCGCAGGAAGATCTCGAGCGAGCGCTGGCCGATGTCGACCGGCAGGATCGAGGGTGGTTCATAGCGCCCTCACAACGCATGCCGGGGCCGGCACCTTCAGACGCGACGCTGGCCGAGCTCGACGCAACCTTGCTGGCCAAGAGTTTGTATTAGGGGGGGCCATGAACAGAGCACGACTGAAGACCGCGCTGATTGTCGGCGCCACGATGGGCGCAATCGGAATCAGCGCCCACGCGCAGATTCAGAGTGCCGAAGTCACCGGCGGAAAAGTGCAGGGAGTGGTTGTGAATGACATCGCTTCATTCAAGGGTATGCCGTTCGCCGCGTCAGCAGCGGGAGAGAATCGCTGGAGAGCACCGCAACCCGTGACGCCCCGGAAGGCAGTCAAAACGGCAAATGCGTTTGCCCCGGCGTGTGTCCAGGACACGGCCTTCGCCGTGCGCCTCGGTGCTCCGCCAGATGTGAGTGAAGATTGCCTGTATCTGAATGTCTGGACACCCGCAAAGACTGCGGGCGACAAGCTCCCTGTCATGGTGTGGATCTACGGCGGCGCTTTCATCGGGGGCGGCACCAACTGGCCGATGTATGACGGTACACGCCTCGCCGAGAAGGGCGTGGTGCTCGTGTCGGTCGCGTATCGCGTGGGGGTATTCGGCTTTCTTGCGCATCCCGATCTCAGCAAGGAACACTGGCCGCGGCGGAAGGCACGGGTAAGAGGTTTCTGACGGCACTGGCCGTGAGTGATATCAAAGCGGCGCGCGCGGTACCCACCGACAAAGTGATGGCCGCGACGCGCGGCTTCCGGGGCACGTTCTGGCCGACTGTCGACGGCCACGTGATTCTCGGCGACGAGTACGAGCTGTATCGCGCGGGCCGGTTCAACGACACGCCCATACTCATCGGCACGAACTCCGACGAGGGCGCGGCGTTCACGGGCCCGAAGGCGACGCCTGCGAGCTATGAACAGCAAGTTCGCGCGGGGTATGGCGCCAAAGCGGATGTGATTCTGGCTGCCAACCCTCATGCCACCGATGCCGAGGCACACACGGCCGCCAGGAACCTGTTCCGGGATTCCGTGTTCGCGTGGTCGACGTGGCGCTGGGCGAGCCTGCAATCGCGCCTATCGCAATCTCGATGCGCTCTTCATCCGTGACGGCGACAACACGCCGTTCACGTATCGCGAAACCGTCAACGACGACCAGCAACATCAGTTCAGCCAGGAGCTGCAGTTGTCGGGCGTGAGCTTCAGCGACCGGCTCAACTGGCTGCTCGGCGCCTACTACATCGACGAGAACGCTACCGAGCACGGCAAGGCGAATCTTGCGATCGGCACATTCTCGGCGCTCCAGGCCCTGGTGCTGCCGGCCGGCACGACGTGGTGCGGCCTGCCCGGCGCGAATCCGCGGCCGATCGCATCGTGCCCACCGCCGCTGCGCTTTGGGGGTGCCGGCAATCCAAACAACGTCGGCGTGGATGTCGGCGTCAACCTGTTCACGCGAGTCGCGAACGAATCCACGGCCTTCTTCGGGCAGGGCACCTACAAGCTCACGGACAAACTGAGCACGACCGTTGGCCTTCGCTGGACGCAGGATCGCAAGCGCCTGCAGCTGATCCATCGGCGCGAGGCGAGCGGGGCCTACGTGGTGGGTGCACCCGGCACGCAGGACACCTTCCGAGACGACTGGTCGCAGATCACGCCGAAACTAGGGCTCGAGCTCCAAGCGAACCCTGATGTGCTGTTCTACGCGTCCTACGCGAAAGGCTACAAGAGCGGCGGCTTCAACGGGCGCCCGCTCTCCGGTATCCAGGAAGTGCTGACTCCCTACGATCCGGAGACCGTGAAGAGCTACGAAGTCGGCGCAAAGACCGGCTGGTTCGATCGGCGCGTGACCGCGAACCTGGCGCTGTTCTACAACGACTACAAGGACATGCAGCTCACGATCAACGCCACCCCGCAGAACTTCGTGCGCAATGCGGGCGCCGCGGAGATCCAGGGCGCGGAGCTCGAAGTCGTGAGCCGGCTCGCTCGCGGTCTCGACTTCAATTTCTCCGCAGGCTATCTCGATTCAAAATACACCGAGCTCGATCCGCAGCTCGCGACGCTGAATCCGCCGCTCACGCTGGCGATGCACCTGGTGAAGGCGCCGACGTGGACGCTGTCCACCGGGCTGCAATATGCGTTCGCCGTCGGCGAAGCGGGGCATGTCACGCTGCGTGGCGACTGGTCGTACAAGACGCGGGTATACGAAGATGTGTTCAACGATCCCCGGCTCGTGCAGCCCGGCTTCGGCATCGTGAACGCCTACGCCTCGTTCACGACCCAAAACGACCGATGGGACATCGCGCTCTTCGGCACCAATCTCACGGACGAGCGTTACCGGCTCTCCGGCAATTCGAGCGTGGGTTTCGGTCTTGCGGAAAGCACGTTCGCGGCGCCCCGCGAGTGGGGCGCCACGCTCAAGTACCGATTCTGAGCCTTTGTGTTCCCCGAGCGATGGATCAGCGCGGTGCGGCGTTGGCCGCCGTTGCCGGCTGGTGCGCCACGGGGGGCGGGCATCGGATTGAGGTCGACGATTGCGGCTGTGAGGTCCGTTTGCTTGAAGCCGGTCACGGTGAGCAGCGCCTCGAACGAACCGGCCGGCTCGCGCATCTGCGAGCGCAGGCGGGCTTCAACGTCAGCCAGACCCTCTGGTGAAGTCATGGTGCGCACGATCTGCAGTACGCCCGCGTTTCGCGCCCCGGCTGTGAGAATCATGATGTGGTTGCCGGTGGGCCCCACGAACTTCGCAGCGAGGGCGTAATCGACGTGCTGGGCACCGAGCGTGCCCTCGGGCGTGTAAGTCTTCCCGGTCGCCATGTCCGTGATCGTGGAACCTTCGTTGCTGTACCGATAACGGGACTGGAGGGCGTAGTGGCTCCCGAGCGGCCCAAGACGCACCATCGGCCCGAGATAGACGATGTCGTTGTTGCGGACCTCGTCGACCGACACATCGTCCTGCGCCAGCACCTCGATGTGCCGCCCGGGGCGGTCGATGATGCGCAGGACCGAGGCCATGCCGATTGCCACGGTCTTCTGGACCATTGTGACGTAGCGCTGCCCGCGCTCGGTGGCGAACGAAGGGTTGCTCGCGAGCAGCGCGCGCAACTCCTCGCTCGAATTGATGCCGGAGTCGCGGACCGTGAGCGTGCGGCCAGTCTTCGCATCGAGCTGGGTGAACATGAAGAGGTCGCCCAGGATCAGCGTCACCGGGCGATTGCTCTTCACCAGGTCGGACCAGAGCGGGCTCTCACGTACGCGTGTGAGCTGAGAGTCGGGCGCGCCCGCTGCGACGGTGGCCGGCCGGCTCCATAGGTAGAGGTTGAGAACCGCGGAGACTGCGAGCACGGCGAGCGAGGCCGCAGCCACCCATTTCCATTTCGACGACGCCCGTGACGGCGCGGCCGTTGCTGCGAATGGAACGGCCGTTGCCGGGGATGGAACGGGTTCGTTGCGGATTACGGTGAGTCGATAGCCGCCCTTCGGTATGTCGAAGCGCAGCTCGTCATCGCGACCGGGCCCCGTGTAGTACTCGGCCAGCTTCTGCCGCAGCGTGCGCACGGACACGCGCACGATCGAGTGTTCGGCCCCGCTGAACGACGGGTCTTTGCCGAACACATCGAATGCAATCTCGGTCTCTTTCGGCGCTTCATCGCGCAGCGAACGGCCGGCAAGATAGCGCAGCAGCTTGCGCGAGGTCTCCGACTTCGCCAGTTGCTCCGAGGCCAGCATCTTGTCGAGCTGTTGCCGGATGAGTGCTGGGTCGACGCCGATCACGCCGGGCAGTATGGACCGCGCGATCCGGTGCGTCGAGACAGGAACGACCGTCAGCCGAACGTTAGTAACGTCACTCTAACCGTTTGAGACTTCCGCAATTGCGCCGTGTGCGTGAAAAAGCCCTCCGACGACTGCGGCCGCAAAACGGGCCGCCTGAAGTGAGGGGGCTTTCCGTCAGATGCATATTGTCCGGAAGATTGCGGCGGCTGGCTGCGCGACGCTCGCGTGCGCCGTTGTGGCGTTGGCTACGATACTGCCGGCCCGAGAGGTGGCCGCACGAGCCCCGACGCCGGTTGCGGACACGCCATCACCGAAGCACTGGGACGTGCTCCGCAAATACTGCACCGAGTGCCACAACACCACGGACTGGGCCGGCGGCGTCGCCCTCGACGCGCTGAGCGCCGCCGACATCGCGAACGACTCGGAGACGTGGGAAAAGGCGATCCGCAAGCTCGAGACCGGCATGATGCCGCCCCCCGGCAAGCCGCGCCCGACGCGCGCCGTGCTGGAAGCCTTCGCCGGTGAGCTCGCCGGCCGGCTCGACAAGGCAGGGCTTGCGCATCCATACCCTGGCACCAAGTCCCTGCATAGGCTGAATCGCACCGAGTATGCGAACGCCGTTCGCGACGTACTCGGCCTGCGGGTTGGTGTCACCGCGCTGCTGCCCGCCGACGATTCGGCTGAGGGCTTTGACAATATCGCGGACGTGCTCAGCGTCTCGCCCACGCTGATCCAGAGCTATGTCTCGGCCGCAATGAAGATCAGCCGCGAGGCGGTGGGCGACCGGACGATGCAGCCGACGCTCATAAAATACGCGGCGCCGTCGGGGCTCTCCCAGCAGGAACATATCGAAGGTCTGCCGCTCGGCACGCGCGGCGGCATCCGCTTCACGCACAACTTCCCGCTCGATGCCGAGTACGAGTTTCGCATCTCGGCCGGCGGCGGCTTCCGCTTCGCAGGCCCTGCGGGCGGCCCGGCGCCGCTGCTCGACGTGACGCTCAACGGGGCGCCGGTAAAGGGGCCCGATCCGCGCAAACTCAGGATCAAGGTGCCCGCGGGCCCGCAGACCATGACTATTGCGCTGGTCGAGCGGCGCCGCTGGGTGGGTGTCGACGACCTGTACGCAAAGACAGGCGGACGTCGCGACGACTTCGAGAACGTCACCATCAACGGCCCCTTCAATCCGAGCGGGCCGGGAGACACGCCCAGCCGTCGCGCCATCTTCGTGTGCCACCCCCAGGACGCGGCGGCCGAAACACCGTGCGCGCGGCAGATCCTCGCACACCTGGCGACGCGTGCGTATCGACGGCCGATGCAGCCTGACGATCCGTCGGTCGATCCGCTGATGAAGTTCTACGCTGCCGGGCGCAAGGATCGGGACTTCGACACGGGCATACAGCACGGCATCGCGCGACTGCTGGCCGATCCACAATTTCTCTATCGTATGGAAGCCGACCGCACCGATCTCGCGGACGGCTCGATCTATCGCATCAGCGATCTCGAGCTGGCATCGCGGCTCTCTTTTTTCCTGTGGAGCACGGTGCCCGATGAAGAGCTGCTGAAGGTCGCGAGCGAGAACCGGCTCAGCGACCCGCAAGTGCTCGAGAAGCAGGTGCGGCGCATGCTGGCCGATCCGCGCTCCAGCGAGCTCATCGACAACTTCGTGGGCCAGTGGCTGCACCTGCGCGAGCTGCGTAACGCGCAGCCTTCCGATCGCGAGTTCGACGAGAACCTGCGCGAGGCTTTCGAGCAGGAAACGCAGATGCTGTTCGCAAACATCGTGCGCGAGGACCGACCGGTGCTCGACCTGCTCGATGCGAACTACACGTTCGTGAACGGGCGGTTGGCGCGTCACTACGGCCTTCGTGACGTGCGGGGCAGCTATATGCGGCGCGTGTCCTTGCCCCAGGATTCGCCGCGCCGTGGCGTGCTGGGCCAGGGCAGCATTCTCACTGTGACATCCGTCGGCGATCGCACCTCGCCCGTGATTCGTGGCGCGTGGGTGATGGAAAACCTGATGGGCGCGCCAGTGCCGCGCCCCCCTCCGGGCGTCGAAGCGGATCTCAAGGCGGAAGAGGCGTCGAAGCCGAGCACCGTTCGCGAGCGGCTCGAACGCCACCGCACGAGTCCGTCGTGCGCGATGTGCCACCAGATCATGGATCCAATCGGCTTCTCGCTCGAGAACTTCGATCTCGTGGGCCGCTGGCGCGATCACGACGGGCCGAGCCCCGTCGACACGAGCGGCAATCTCGTCGACGGCACGCCGCTGTCGAGTCCGCAGGCGCTGCGCGCGGCACTGCTGGCGCGCAAGGACTCGTTCGTCACCGCGTTCACGGAAAGGCTTCTGACGTACGCGCTTGGGCGTCGCATCGAGTACTTCGACCAGCCGGCGATTCGTGAAGTCGTGCGCAACGCCGACCGGCAGAACGACCGCTTCTCCGCATTCGTGCTCGGCATCGTCGCGAGTGAACCCTTTCAGTTCAAGGCAAAGGCATCGCATGCAAAACAGACTCAAACCGCGAACCGCTGACGGGGCGCTGTCGCGCCGGGCGATGCTGCGGGGTCTCGGCCTGGCAGCGTTGCTGCCGATCGTTCCTTCATTGAGTGGCGCGCAAGGTGCCGGCGCCGGTGCGAGCGCTGGTGCTGGTACGAGCGTCGGTCCCCAGTTGCCACTCAGGACTACCGGGCTCGAGCACATGGGCACGGTGGTGCCGGATGTCGAAGCCGCAGGCAAGTTCTACGGGCGCCTCTTCAATCCCGAGCTCTGTAAAGAGAAGGAGCCGCCGCTTCGCTACTACGTGACGCTCGGCGTCGGCTACCTCGCACTCGGCAGCCGTGCCAACCAGCCGAAAGCGTTCTTCGATCACTTCTGCGCGCTCGTGCAGGACTACAACCCGCAGTCGATGGGCGAGGAGTTGAAGAGCAAGGGCCTGCCCGCCGGCCGCTTCGGAATCATCCCCGATCCCGATGGCATCGGCCTGCAACTGCTCGGCGTGCCGGGCGGGCTGGCCAAATCCACGGAAGCCGCCGGCCGCATCGTCGAAGGCGATGCGCTGGTGAAGCCCATTGGCCTTCACGAAGTCGTCCTGCACGTGCCGGATATCGAGAAGTCCCTCGGCTTCTATCGGCAGTTCTTCGGCAAGGAGTCCCTTCGCTCTCACGGGCCGGAAAGCGCGGCGTTCGAAATCTCCGGCACACGTCTCGTCATCGGGACGGCCGCCGCCGGCGAAGAGCCGCGCATCGACCGCATCGGCATCAAGGTGCATCCGTTCGATAGCGCATCGGTCGGCAAGGAGCTGACGAAGATGGGCGCGACGCTGGAGAAGGCCAGCGCGAAGGGCGCGCTGCGCTTCCGCGATCCGATCGGCCTCGCGATGGAGCTGTTGCCGGCCTGAGCCGGAGGAGCGAAAGCGAATGAACTTCCTGACGAAGCGGCATCTCTCACGGCGCGCAATGCTGCGCGGAGCGGGCGCGATGCTGGCGCTGCCGCTGCTGGACTCGATGATTCCCGCGGGCGTTGCCCGGGCCGCCACGGCGCAGCTGCGCCAGCGGCTGGGGTGCATCTACGTGCCGCACGGCGCGGTGATGAGCAAGTGGACACCCGCCCAGGTCGGCGCCGGCTTCGAATTTCCCGACACGCTGAAGCCGCTCGAGCCGTTCCGCGAGCGGATCAACGTCGTCAGCAACCTGTATCTGCCGAACGCTTATGGGCAGGACGCATCGGCGGGCGCTAATCACACACGCTCGTCGGCGGTGTATCTCACCGGCGCCAGGCCGGGAACGGGCTCCGAGGCTGAGCTCGGCATCAGTGCGGATCAGCTGGCGGCGAAGCACATCAGTCAGGACGCGCCGCTGCCGTCACTGGAGCTGTCCATCGAAGACGGCAGCCTGAGCTGCGGAGCAGGGCTCTCGTGTGCTTACCGGAACACGATTGCGTGGCAGACGCCGAAGTCACCGCTGCCGATGGAGAACAACCCGCAGGTTGTCTTCGAGCGGCTGTTCGGTGACGGCAGCACTTCGGAAGAACGTGCCGCGCGTCGCGCCGAAGCGCGCAGCCTGCTCGACTCCATCACCGACGAAGTCGCGTCGCTGCAGAGGAAGTTGCCGGCGACCGATCGCACTCGTCTCGATCGATACCTGACGGACGTTCGTGAAGTCGAGCGTCGCATCGCGCTCGCTGCTCAGCAGATCCCGCAGGGCCTGAAGCTGCCCACCGCGCCGAGCGGCATTCCCGACGACTTCGACGCGCACATCAAGCTGATGTTCGACCTGCAGGTGCTCGCCTGGCAGGCCGACGTCACGCGCGTGACGACGCTGATGTTCGCGAAGGAAGTGAGCAACGCAGTGTTCCCGGCGAGTGGCATCCGCGATCCGTTCCACAACCTTTCGCACCACTCGAACGTGCCGGACAACATCGCGAAGCTCGCGCAGCTCAACCAGTATCACGTGAAGACCTTCGCATACCTGGTGCAGAAGCTGAAGGACACGCCGGACGGCGACGGCACGCTGCTCGATCACTCGATCGTGATGTACGGCAGCGGCATGAGCAACAGTAACCAGCACGACCACGATCCGCTGCCGATCGTTCTCGCTGGCGGCGCGGCCGGGAAGCTCAGAGGCGGTCGTCACATCAAGGTCGCGCCAAAGACGCCCCTCTCGAACCTGCTGCTCGCGATACTCGAAAAGCTCGGTGTGCCCGATCAGTCGTTCGGCGACAGCACGGGCGCGGTGGAGATCTGAGATGAATCTCACGTGTGTGTGTTTCGCGGCGGTTTCTGCACTCGCGCTGGCCTGTGCCAGCGCCGCCGATGGCGCCGCCGCCGCAAGTGCCGTCAATGCGCCGGCAGGATCGCAGGGCATCGGCGACGTGGCCGAGCGCGGCGACATCGAGGGGGTGCGCGCGCTCATCCGGAAGCACGTGGACGTGAATGCGCCGAGCGCGGACGGAACGCCCGCGCTTCACTGGATCGTGCGCATGCAGGATGTGGAGACGGCGCGCCTGCTGCTGAAGGCCGGCGCCCAGGCCGATGCGGGCAATCGCTACGGCGTGCGCCCGCTGCATCTCGCCATCAACAATGGTGACGTGGCGATGGTGAAGCTGCTGCTCGCCGCGAAGGCCGATCCGAGCTCGTCAGATTCGACGGGCGAGACCTGCCTCATCATGGCGTCACGCGCCGGCAACCTCGACGTCGTCGACGCATTGCTCGACAAGCGCGCCGCAGTCGATGGTGCCGATCCCGAATATCACCAGACGCCATTGATGTTCGCGGCGCGAGCCGGCCACGCGCAGATCGTGAGCGTGCTCCTCAAGCACGGCGCGAAGGTCGACGCGCAAACGCGAACCGGTGAGACGCCGAGGTTCCGCACGCCCAGCTCCAACAGCGGCTCGAAGGGCGCGGGCATCGTGCGCGGGGGCTGGCCCGAGCGCGGTGAGCGGGATCCCACGCCGGGCGCGAAGACTCCGCTTCTATATGCGACGCGTGAGGGACACGACGACGTCGCGAAGCTGCTGCTGGACTCCGGCGCCGCGATCGAGAAGCCTGACGCGGACGGCGTGACGCCGCTGCTGATGGCCGTGCTGAACGGCCATGTGTCGCTGGCGCAGATGCTGATCGCGCGCGGCGCGCGCGTGAACGTTGCCGACTGGTACGGGGAAACTCCGCTATGGGCCGCCGTCGATCTGCGCAACCTCGATGTGTCCGGCCCGACGCGCGACAACGGCGTCGATCGCGAAGCCGCTTTCGGCCTGATCAGGCTGTTGCTGGACAAAGGCGCCGATCCTGACGCGCGCACCAGGGAGTATCCGCCGCAGCGGCGCTGGATCACGCGCCTCGGCTCCGTGGCGTGGGTCGACTTCACCGGCCAGACGCCGTTCCTGCGCGCGGCGTTTGCGGGCGACGTGAAGACGATGCGTCTGCTCGTCGAGCATCACGCGGACCCGAACATCAACACGTTCAACGGCACCACGCCACTCATGGCCGCAGCCGGCGTGAATTGGACGCTCTCGCAGACCTTCGATGAAGGCCCAGGGCATCTGCTCGAAGCCGTGAAGCTCGCGCAATCCCTCGGCAACGACGTGAACGCGACGAACGAGATGGGCCTGCAGGCCATTCATGGAGCGGCGAATCGCGGCTCCGACGACATCATCCGATTTCTGGTGGAGAAGGGCGCACGACTCGACGTCGCCGACAAGCAGGGCCGCACTCCCATGACGTGGGCGAAGGGCGTGTTTCTCGCGACCCATCCACCCGAAGCGAAGCCCAGGACGATCGCTTTGCTCACACAACTACAAGGCGGGTAGGTCACGCCACATTTTTTTTCGTTTGAACGAGACAGGGGGGATCTATGAGCAACGTACATCGAACGGTCGCCGACGTGCCGTCGGCGGCTGCGCACTCGCGCGCGCTCAAGGCGGGCGCGCACGCGTGCGTTATTGCACTCGGCATCGGCGGAACCGCTTTCGCGCAGGAGGCGTCGGGTGGCGGGCAGGCGCCGGTGATGGAAGAGGTCCACGTAACCGGCTCGCGCATTCAGCTGGATGGCATGACCACGCCGACGCCCGTCACATCGCTGAGCGCAGACGATCTGCACGTGATGGCGCCAACTACACTCGCGGCCGCCATCACGCAGCTGCCTCAATTCACGAACAGTGCCGTGCCGGAAGGTGCGCCATCGTCCGGTTGGACCGGCGCATCCGGCGCAAGCATCCTGAACCTGCGCGGCGTCGGCCAGAACCGCACGCTGGTGCTGCTCGACGGCCGCCGCGTCGTCGCGTCCACCCGCAAGGGCACGCTCGACGTGAACCTGCTTCCGGATTCGCTCGTGAAGAACGTGGAAGTCGTGACGGGCGGCGCGTCCGCCGCGTACGGCTCCGACGCCGTGAGCGGTGTGGTCAACTTCATTCTCGACAACAAGTTCGAAGGCTTCAAGTCGAAGATCCAGGGCGGCGTGACGGAACTCGGTGATAACAAGAACTACTCCGCGTCGCTTGCGGGCGGTATGGCACTCGGCGAGCGCGCTCACCTCATCGGCTCGGTGGATTACTACAGCGCCGACCCGATCACGGATGCCACGCGGCGTGACTGGCAACAGAGCCAGGGCGTCATCTCGAATCCGCTCGCTGGCCAGCCGGGGCAGCCGCTGCGAGTCACGCGCAGCGGTGTTCGCTCCATGCAGTTCACCGAGGGCGGTCTGATCACGTCCGTCGCCGGAGGTGCGTCGCCGACATTGCAATGGACGCAGTTCCTGCCGGGTGGCGCTGCTGCACCCTTCGCCAGGGGCACCGACTTCACGACGTCATCGAAAGTCGGAGGCGATGGACAGGATCTGGCCTGGTACAACTACTTCACGCCGGATGTCTCTCGCGGAAGCGCGTTCGCGCATCTCAGCTTCGACCTGACGGATCACGCGTCGATCTTCTTGCAGGGCCTCTACGGCACGGGCGATACGTCGTACCTGTCGCCCCCCGCCGGCGGTCAGTTCGCGACCTGGGCCGCGACGGTCTACTGGAACAACGCGTTCGTGCCGACCTCCGTCTCCTCGAAGATGCCGGTGGGCTCATCGTTCAAGCTCGGCCGCGCGGGCGATCTCGACTACGGCTCATCGAAGGCCATTGAGCAGCAGAACGTCCTCAAGTCCGTCACCACGGGCCTGAAGATGGATATCGGCGACTGGAAGCTCGATGGCTATTACCAGTACGGCCGCACCAACTCCAACATCTACATGGACAATGCGATCCGCCTGGATCGCGTGTATCAGGCTATCGACGCGGTGAAGGATTCGTCGGGCAACATCGTCTGCAACTCGACGTTGACGCATCCGGGCAATGGTTGCGTGCCGCTGAACGTGTTCGGTGTCGGCTCGCCCTCGCAGGCGGCGATCGACTGGATCTCGCAGGACATCTCGCAGAAGCAGGTCGTGCAGGAACACGTTGCGGACGTTGCGCTGTCCGGCTCGCCCTTCGACAACTGGGCGGGCCGGGTGTCGATGGCGTTCGGCGCTTCCTGGCGCCAGGAGTCATTCAACCAGGGCGTTTTCCCTGTAGAGCTGCATGCGCTCGACATGCCGGTGATTGGGCCCACCCTCGGCTATCGCGGCTTGCCGGCGGTCTATTCGGGAAATGCGAACATCTTCGAGCGCGGCCCGTCCGCGGCGCCGAGCGGCGGCTACAAGGTGAAGGAAGCTTTCACCGAAGTGCAGATCCCGCTGCTGAACGACAAGCCCTTCGCGCGCTCGATGGATCTCAACACCGCCGTGCGCTATGCCGACTACGAAGGTAGCGGCAGCGTGTGGGCGTGGAAAGCGGGCATCGACTGGTCGCTCAACAGCGATGTACGCTTCCGCCTCACCCGGTCCCGCGACGTGCGCGCGGGCACGCTCTCGGAGCGCTTCGATACCTCGCGCGGTCCGGGAAACGTGATCGATCCGCAGTCGGGCTCGAGCGTGCAGTACGCCGTCAGCGTGGTGGCGGGCGGCAACCCCAACGTCGATCCGGAAGAAGCCGATACGCTCACGTTCGGTGTGGTGTATCAGCCGTCGTGGCTCGATGGCTTCGCCATGTCGGTCGACGCGTTCGATGTGAAGATCGCGGGTGCCATCGGGCAGCTGGGCGCGCAGGCGATCGTCGATCAGTGCCGGCTCGGCGCGACTCAGCTTTGCAGCTACATCGACCGTGGCGCGGATGGCTTCATCTCGACCGTGTACAACCTGTTCATCAACACGGCGGAAGCGCGCACGCGCGGCATCGACTTCGAGCTCTCTTACGCGAGGCCGGTCTCCCTGTTCGGCCTCGACGGGCGGATTCGCACGCGCCTGCTCGCGAGCTACATCAAGGAGCTGTCGACCACGCAGTCGGGCGCCGCGAAAGTGGATCGCGCGGGCCAGACGGGCCTCGCCAGCGGCGCGCCCGACTGGCAGGGCACGTTCAGCGTGTCGTATGAGCACGGCCCGCTGTCAGGGACGCTGCAGGAGCGCTACATCAACAGCGGCACGTACGATGCCACGTACGTTCGGGGCGTCGATATCGACGACAACACCGTCGCCTCGTTCGCGATGACGAACCTGGAGCTCGCCTATCGGGGGGACCTGTCGGCCAGCGGTAGCTGGCAGACGTACCTGAACGTCACGAACCTCTTCGACAAGAGCCCGCCGCTGGTCGCGACCTGGGGTTTCACCGGCTCGCAGCAGACCAACAGCGGCCTGTTCGACATCTACGGCCGGCGCTACAACCTGGGAGTGCGGTTCAGCTTCTGAACGGCTGATAAGCGAGCCATCGACTCCGTCTGTCGCCGGCATGGCTCTGTCCATGCCGGCGACAGAGGAGGGCGGGAGCGCAACCGCTTTGCTACACGATCTGGAAAACCCGTATGAGTACGGGGTTGCGCGCGTCCTTGCGCGCGCCGAGCGTGCCGACGAACATGGAGCGATTCATCCAGTCGTATTTGCCGGCCGGCGCCTCGAACTCCGGATGGGTGAACATGAAGAACGGCTCGCCGTTCGCGGCAGGTGCGGGCGGTGCGCCGCCGCCGACGCCCTTGTTGACGATGCGGATCAGCACGCCATCGTCCGTCTTCATGTAGTAGGCCGCTTCGACGGATCCGACGCCGTCGTTACGCGACAGATTCCAGTCCCACCCGCCGTTCAGCAGCTCCGCGCGAATCTTCGGGCCGCGCACCGTTCCCCCGGTAATCGGAATGATGCGGCGCTGGCCCTCCACGGTCTTGCCCATTTCCACGGCAGGCAAGAGGGTCGCGTCGCATTCGTAGACGAACTCGAATTTCGGCACGCGTGCGCCGGCAGGCAGGCTGACGGGCGCGGTGGCCTCATCCGCCGCGCGGGTCAACGCGGGAATCCCCGCAGTCAGGGCAAGAGAGGCTGCGCCCAGGAATGAACGACGGTCGGTCATCGATATATCCCCCCTTGGAGTAAGAGGGCTTCAGCTTACGCGTGCGAGCCAGGTCGAGAACAGTTCTATCCAGTGGGCGGAAGAGGTGTTCGGGTATCCCACGCCGAAGGCGTGGCCGCCTTCCTGGATGAGGTGGGCTTCGACGGGGCGCTTCGCCTCGCGCAGCGCATTCATCATGCGCAGGCTGTTTTCGACGGGCACGGCGGCATCGTCCATCGCATGCACGGTGAAGATCGGCGGGGTCGATGCATCGACATGCCGTTCGGCGGATCGCCGCGCAACTTCCGCGTCGGTCGGATTCTCTCCCAGGAGCAGGTTGCGCGACTGCTCGTGCGTCCAGGGTTTCTCCATCGTGACAACCGGATAGACGAGACCGGCAGCGAAGGGGCGTGCACTCAGGCTGTCCGCGGCGTCCGCCTACGTCGAGAGTGTTCGCCAACGCTATGGGCAGTTCGCCGACAAGCTCCTTGCTGCGTATCCAGGCGGCGAGACGCCTGCGGAAAAGAAGACGGCCCGTGATCTTACTCGGGACACAGCGTTTGGTTGGCAGACGTGGAGCTGGGCGCGGCTGCAGACGCAGACTGGGAAGACGCCGGTTTTCCTCTATTACTTCGATGAGCATCCCAGTTATCCCGCCGACTCGCCCCGCGCGGGCTTCGGTACGCCGCATAGTGAAGAGCTTCTTATGTGTTCCGGCAGCTGAGAGAACACAATCGCCCGGCTCCCACGCCAGCGGACGAGGCGATGTCCGACATGATGCGGACGTACTGGACCAACTTCGCCAAGACGTACGATCCCAACGGCGCCGGTGTACCGCGATGGCCTGCTTTCACCAACGCTACGCCGCAGATGCTGCACATCGCGTCGGGCCGCACGCAGGCGGGAGCGGTTGTGAATCAAGCTGGGCTTGAAGCGCTCGACGAGTACTTTGCATGGCGTCGCGGCGCCGCGGCTCGGTAGCCGCGACGCGCGAGGCTACTCACCGGCAGGAGAAACTGCGTTCGTCGCTGGCCGGCCCGCCGTCGAAGCGGGCAACCTTCGGGAAGGGGCAGAGCGGCCGGGTGACTCCGGGAAGCGCTTTGCCTGAAGCGACGATACGATCCGGCGCGCGCCCCTGTTCCACCCAATCCTGAATCGCGGAGAGCATGTCGAACTGATCCGTCGACTGCCCGCCGCCGCAATGGGTCATGCCGGGGATCAGGAACAGGCGTGCCCAGGCCGGCGGCCCCTGCGCGTCGCGCGGCGTCAGGTGTTCATACCAGTCGGTCAGCACGCCGGTGGCCATCGCCTGGTCGGAGAGTCCGTGATAGACGATCATTTTGCCGCCGTGGCCGGCGAAGCTGGTGTGCAGGGTGCCCACCGCGTCGTTGATCGCCGCAGTTTCGTTCGTGCGACTCACGTCCCGGTCGAAATCGAACCGCAGCGGGTCGAGCTCGGGTGCCGGTGGGGTCATGGCGAAATTCCGCAGCGTGTCCCGCCCCAACGTCGCGTTCGCGGGCGGATTACCACCGTTGCCCAGATGCATGCCACGCCAGGCCGGCGCGGCGATGCCGGTGTCGTACGGAAAGGTGCCGTAGAGCGTCTCGCCTCGCGAGTTGCGCGCGCCGCCGAAAATGGCCTTCAGCGCGTCGGTCTGCGCTCCGGTAAGGCACTGGCCGGCAGCCGGGGCTCCCTGCGAGCCGCAGACCATCGACTTCGGGTCGAAGCGGCAGGCCTGAAAATCATTGATCATGCCGTCACGCAGTCCGTCCAGAGCATCACACTGCCGCAGCACCGCCTCGGAAACGGCTTTCAGCTGCTCGTCGCTGAAGGCCCGCGATAGATCCGGCTTGCCAGTGGCGTCTTTCGGAGCAATTCGGGTGACGGTCTGCAGGCTCCACACCTGATTGATGGCCACGCGCGTCAGGTTGTAAGACGGATTGCCAGCGACCACGCCGTCGAACTCGAGAGGCAGCCGCTGGGCGGCGAGCATCGCTTCGCGCCCGCCGGTGGAGCAGCCCATGTAGTACGAGTAATCCGGCTTCTTCCCATAGAAGCGCGCAACCAGCGACTTGGCCTGTAG
This sequence comes from uncultured Gammaproteobacteria bacterium, assembly GCA_963837755.1. GTDB lineage: Bacteria > Pseudomonadota > Gammaproteobacteria > Steroidobacterales > Steroidobacteraceae > JADGHX01. The sequence continues at coordinate 458,813 of CAWIOP010000002.1, forward strand.
CGTTGTGCGCGCGACGGCCTGGTAGGCGAAGTCGAGCTTGGCCTGTTGATCCACGCCGAAGCGCGAATCGATCGAGCTCTTGCCGCGGTGGCCACTGTCGGTCGATACCACGGCGAAGCCGCGCGCGAGCGCAGAAGGGAATCCTCCGACCGCGCCCACGGCGGGCAGCAGTGCACCGTTGAGGCCACCCCCTCCCTGAAAGAAGAACCGGTGATTCCAGTTGGAGGGAAGCCGCAGCTCGATGCCGGTTCCGTAGGACATGTCCTCGATACCCGAGGGCCGGGCGTCCAGCATCTCGCGAAACAGGCAGTGGTCCGGCACCTCGACGGACGCGCCGGCCGGCCCGGCGGGAAGGCGCGTGGCGCCGACCCATTCAGCTGCCTCGACTTTCAGACCAGGTGCGGAGAGCGAAGCGAGCGAGCTGCATGCCGTGCGCAGTTCCGCCTCGCCCGCGTGAGCCAGGGAGCCGGCTGCCAGACACAGAATGGTGCCGCAACCGGTGACCCACCGGGTGATCAGCCGTGTTACGCGGGCTTGCGGCATGTGCATCGATTCCCCCTTTTGCTGAACGCGGCGTCGTTGTGCGCCTGTCATCGTCTAGACTTTTTCACCGTGCTTCGTTCAACTGACCACAGGAGTTGATCAGCAGCGCATCAGAAAGCCTTATGCCTCCAGAAAGAATTGCTGTTTCCCACCGGGCCGGCGCTCTCCCTAGAGTGCGCCAACCCGGGGGGAGCACACAGCATGGGTCGTCAGCAGCACTCGTTGATTCCGTTCAACACCGCGTTCGCCGTGATCGCCATTGCGTCGGTGAGCGCCGCTCACGGCCAGGGCGCGGACGACTCGGACGGAGCCGTGCTCGAAGAGGTGGTCGTCACGGCGGAGCGTCGCGAAGTGAGCCTGCAGGACGTTCCGGCCTCCGCTACCGTGCTCAACGCGGCAGCGCTGGCCGCGCAGGGCGTCAGGAGCGTCGTCGACATTCAGCAGGTAGCGCCGAGCGTCGCGATCAACACCTACAACCGCTCGACATTCATCAACATCCGGGGCGTCGGCATCGGACAGTCCGCGCCCACTTCGAATCCCGGCGTGGCCTACTACATCGACGGAATGTTCATTCCGCACGAGCAGTTCATCGCGCAGTCATTCTTCGATATCGACTCGGTCGAGGTCCTGCGCGGCCCGCAGGGCACCCTGACGGGCCAGAACTCCACGGGCGGTGCCATCTACGTGCGCACGCCGGCTCCGCGTTTCGACGGATTCTCGGGATACGTCGACCAGACGGTGGCCGACTCCGAGTGGTACCGCACGACGGCTGCCCTCAACGTGCCTCTGGGGGACAAGCTCGCGGTACGCCTGTCCGGCATCTACGATCAACGCGGCAGCTTCACTCGAAACTTCGGGCCGAGCCCGAGCGACCCTGGTAGCGGGCGTGATCAGGCGGGCCGCGCGGCGCTCCGCTACATTCCCACGGAAGGGATCACGCTCGATCTTCGCTACGAGCACTTCGATCGCCGCACCGATTACAACGCCATCAAGAATCGCAGCGATCAGGTGACGTCCGACCCGTTCACGATCGAGGAAGACGCGGTCTCGTTCCTGAACCAGAAGGGCGATCGCGCCTCGCTCGAAGGCCGTTTCCAGTTGACGCCGGGCGTGCAGCTGCGCGCGCTGACGTCGTACTTCGACGCGGAAACGTCCGATCAGGCCGATGGCGACCGCACGGCCACCGCGCGGCCGGTTCCCGCAAACCTGCCGACCAACACGGCGAACACCACGTTGTACCCCGGCCGCGTCAGTTTCACGGACCAGAAGCTGCGCACGTGGGTAAGCGAGCTCAACCTGCTGTCATCGGGGGATGGGCCCGTGCAGTGGGTCGTCGGCGGCTTCTATCTCGATGAGGAAAGCCCGGTCTCTGTTCTGCGCGACAACCGTAACACCGTGACGTTCGTGCAGTCCAACTCGAGCATCGTCACCAGGCTCTCGAACCGCTCTGCGTCCCTGTTCGGCCAGGTCGACTACCGTTTCGCGCAGTCCTGGGCCGTGGATGCCGGTGTGCGCTACTCGGATGACACGCAGCGCTATACGCGCCTTGCAATCCCCGGGCCGCCGCCACCGGGCTGCTTCCCCTGCACCTCGCAGGTGGACTCCAACGAAGTCACCGGCCGGTTGGGACTGAAGTACTTCGCCACAGACGATGTGATGCTCTACGGCACGTATTCGAAGGGTTACAAGGCCGGCGGCATCAATCTCGATCCGCGGCTGCAGCCGTACGCGCCCGAGACCAACAAGATGGGCGAGCTCGGTGTGAAGTCGACCCTGGCTGGCGGCCGGTTGCGCGTAAACGCAGCGGTGTTCTATTCCAACTACGACGGCATCCAGCTCTCGGCCCTCACCGCGGTGGGAACGCCTCCGACGCTGCTGCCGAACACGTTGAACGCTGCGCCGGCTGAAATCTACGGCGCGGAGCTGGAAGTGACGGGCAAGCTGCACGCACTGGAGTTCAACCTTGGCATCAGCTCGCTTCACAGCGAGTTCACGGAAGATGCGTTGCTCACGGACTCGCAGACGAACACCAATCGGCTCGTGCCCAAAGGCTCGCGCGTGCCGTTTGCGCCGGATATGACGGCAACGGCGGGCGTTCAGTACGACGCTCACGCCGGCACCTGGACGTTGACGCCGCGCGTACAGCTTTCGTACACCGACAGGCAGCTCTCGACGCCGTTCGCTTATCCCGTCACGACCGTTCCTTCGCGCGCGATCACGGACGTTCGACTCAGCGCGGCTCCAAACGACAACCTGCGTCTCGAAGCCTTCGTCACCAATGTTTTCGACCGCACGTACATTGCTGCTCAGGTTCAGGATGCAAGCAGCGCCTCCGGAGGCATACTCTACGGAGCTCCGCGGCAGTACGGCGTCCGCGTCAAATACGACTTCTAGAGCGAGATGAGACCAAGCCCGTCGGGAATCGCCTGGCTCGCGGCGACGGCAATTGCCGTCACCTCGCCGTTGGTACGCGCGGCACCGGAGATGCGTGTAGCGCGCGAGGTGCGCGCGGCGCGTGCTGAGCCAGGTGCGGGCTCGAGCAACGTCGCGGGCCACGTTCCCGAGCAGAAGCAGCAGGCGCAACGTGCGCCTGCGACGGCGACAGAGAGCGTGCCGTCATCGCAGTGGTGGTCGCCCGGCGGTGGCCGGACGCTGCCGGCGCTGGCCACGTACGGCGATCCTGTCGGTGAAGTCGGCGTTCTGAACTCGAGCGGTCCCGTGCCGACACACGGCCATCCGTTCTTCGAGCCGATCGGGCAGAACGGTCGTGCGTGTGTCACGTGCCATCAGCCGGCGGATGGCATGTCGCTGTCGGTCGAGACGATCCGGCGGCGCTGGGACGAGACTCACGGCACGGATCCGCTCTTCGCGCCGGTGGATGGCATGAACTGCCCCAATCTGCCGCCGGATGATCCGCGCTCGCATTCGCTGCTGCTGGATCGGGGGTTGTTCCGCATCTTCCTGCCGTGGCCGGCGAAGGCTACGGATGGCTCGCCGATCGAGCCGGAGTTCACGCTCGAAGTGGTGCGCGACCCCACCGGCTGCAACACGAGCCCTCAATACGGCCTCGAGAGCGCGCACCCGATGGTGTCCGTGTATCGAAGGCCGCGACCCGTCGCGAACCTGAGGTACGTTACGCATCAGGGTTTCGGCGTGTATGCGTTCATCGGCAAGAACGGTTTGCCTGCGACGCGCGACCCTGAAACGGGCCTGCCGAGCGGCATGAACCTCATGTCCGATGCGCGTCAACCGACGCTTAAGACGCAGGCGGTCGAGGCGGCGATCACGCATCTGCAGTTCGACGGCAAGCTGGACGACGCGCGCCTCGACCGGATCGTCGAGTTCGAGCGGCAGGTCTATGCCGGGCAGGTGCGGCACTCCGTCGCGGGCGATCTCATGGAGCCGAACGGCCCATCGGGGCTCGGTGTGCGCAATCTCGCGGCCGGGCGCGAAGGGCTGCTGGGCAACAACACGACCCACTACGTGATCCCGATGGGCGATGTCTGGAAGCATCTGCCTGCATCGGACGCGCAGAGCAGGCTGCGCGAGTCGATTGCTCGCGGGCAGGATGTATTCATGTTCCGCACGTTCTGGATTCGGGACGCCATGCATCTGAATACCGTGGGCCTCGGCAATCCGGCGAAGCGAACATGCGCGACCTGCCACGGCATGCACATGATGGGCATGGATGTCGCCAACGGCTGGATGGATATCGGTACGACCAATCTGCCGTGGGCGCGTGAGGAACCGCTCAATCCCTGGAACGATCGCAAGCCCGAGCTGCCGTTGTTCAAGATCACGTGCAAGCCAGGCGTTCCGCCGCATCCCTTCCTCGGTCGCGTGTTCTACACGCAGGACCCCGGACGTGCGTTGATCTCGGGCAAGTGCAACGACGTCGGAACGATAGTGATGCAACAGCTGCGTGGGCTTTCCGCGCGAGCGCCGTATTTCTCCAATGGCTCGGCCGCTTCGCTGCGCGAGATGGTGGACTTCTACGATCGGCGCTTCAACATCGGCTTCACCGATCAGGAGCGCGAAGACCTGATTAACTTCCTGAGTGCGTTGTGAGAGGCCTCGCCGCATTTTTGTTGTTCGGAATGGGAGTCGCTTCGGCCGCGCTGGCTGCCGCGCCTGCGCCGGGCAGCCGGCTGAGCTTCGTGAGTTGCCCGATCGTTCGCGACACAAAGACGGTACCGTGCTGGCTGAGCGAGTACGAAGGGGAGATGTACTTTCTCACGTTGCAGACGGACGTAAGCGCACCCGTCAATCCGCCGTGGCTCGGGCACAAGGTGTTGGTGGAAGGCGTCGTGTCCAATGAGCCTTCGATTTGCGGTGGGCGGGTGCTGAAGCCGTTGACACTCTCGGTGTTGCCGGAGCTGAATGGCTCGTGCAACACGATGTTGCCGGCTGAGGATCGGTACAACCTCACGTTCGAGCCGCCCCGGCCCCCGGGGCCGAGCAAGGGCAGGCTGGCGTTCGGTGATCCGACGCCGCGGAATGCAGCTACGGGACAAGAGGGGGCGCGCCGGGAATTCACGCTTCAGTACGAGTTTGATGGAACAGTGGTGTTCCGGCACGCGCAGATACTTCAGCAGATTCTGGATGCCGCCAATGCGGGGCATGCCACGGAAGTCAAGGTCACGGGTTATCGCTCGGCGTCCCGTCTTTCGAATGGCACCGTGATGGCAGAGCGCGAGAACATCGATCGGCAGCGGGCAGAGCAGATTCGCGAGCTGCTGAAGGGCGCGGGGCTCACCAACGTGAAGTACGCGCTGGAGTGGAAGGATCTGGCGAAGCGACCCAATGGCGTCGACGATGCGGCGAATCGGCGCGCGGAGGTCGTGGTTGTGGCGGAGAAACCGCGACCCTGATGAACGCGGTGCTCCGCAGGCGCTGCGGTGGCCGAGCATCAGGCCGCAGCGGCGCGCGCCATCACCCGGCGGCGGGCAACAGCCGCAGCGGCACGCTGATCGGCCCGAGTTCCGGCATGCCACTCATCCTGAGCTCGCCGCACAGCTCGAAGTGGCTCGTCTGCTTGAGCAACTCCTCCAGCGAGATGCGCAGCTCCGCGCGCGCGAGCGCGACCCCTGCGCACATGTGAGGCCCACGCCCGAACGCCAGATGCTGCCGGATGTTCGGCCGTCGCAGTTGAAATGAATTGGGATCGGGAAACACCGTCTCGTCCCGGTTGGCTGAGGCATACACGAGCGCGATCGCTTCGCCGGGCCGGATGCGCCGCCCGTGCAGCTCCACTTCGTGTCGAGCCGATCGCGCAAAGCCTCGATAGGGCGTGTACAGGCGAAGAAACTCTTCAACCGCATCCGGCACGAGCGAAAGGTCCTGTCGAAGCTGCTGCTGCAATGGGATGTCGCGCGACAAATGCACAGCGATGCTTCCGAGCAAAATCGGCGGAGCGACAAGCCCCACGACGAGAACCTGGCGCACGCAACCCGCCAGGAGCACCTCGGGAAATGGGTTGCCGTCGTTGTCCCGCGCAGCGATGAGCGAGCTGGTGGGGTCGACGCTCGGGTCGCGCGGCTCGCGCCGCCGTTCCGCAATCACTTCGGACGCCATCGCTGCGAGCTGCGCGGCGGCGACTGCGACGCTGTTCTTGTCGAACGACTCCCAGGCTTTCACGTAGGCTTGCGCCGTTTGCCACAACACCTGCGTCTGCGGATCGGTCAGCCCGAGCCATTCGCCGAACACCCCGGCCGGTAGCGGACTCGAGAAATGCTCGACGAAATCCGCTTCACGCCTCTCGACAAGCGACAGCATCAACTTGCTGGCGATGCCTCGGGTCACATTCTCGATGCTTGCCACCCGGGCGGTGCCGAGCGCGCGGTCGATCGCGCGCCGATACGGCGTGTGATCGGGCGGATCCAGATGCAGCGGCGGTCTGCGCCCGGTCGTGGAGGACCCCGGCACGACATTGCGGACCGAGGTGATGTAGAGGTCCGGCTGCATGAGCATGTCGTAGATGTCCTGGTAGCGCGTTACCGCCCAGAAGCCATCGAACGCCGTGCTGTGTGCGACGGGGCAGCGCGCGCGCAGGTCCGCAAACACTTCGTGCGCGCTGTCGAACGTCTCCGGGACGGTCGGATCGTATTCGTTCAGCAACGAAGGGTCGGGCGGTGGAGTCGACATGCAGGATCCCAATGAGGAGTCCGTGATGTTAGGTGCCTCGCGGCTTCGTGGGTAACAGCGGTTCGATCTACCCGCTATAAGGCTTGTTGATGGGGTCGACTGCAGCTTCGGGCGGATTCCACCCTCTGGCTCGCGCGGAGCCAGGCAATCGCGCCGGCGGCGATCAATGACAATGCGGCAACGGCGAATACGGGAATATCGAACGATCCGGTGCGCTCGCGCACCCAGCCGATGAATCCGGGAATGACGAGTCCGGCGAGGTTGCCGCACATGTTGACCAGTGCGAATCCTGCGGCCAGCCCGGCCGGGCTCAGCAGCATTGGGGGAATGGTCCAGAAGGTGCCCTGCGCAGCGCCCATCGAAAACCCGGCGAGCAGCAGCGCGGCCAGCGCCAGCACGCCCGTTCCCAGGATGGGCGTGAGCGCGATGAGCATCGCGGAGCTGAGCGCTGCAAACATGACGTGCAAATAGCGCTCCTGCGTCCGGTCCGAGTGCCACGCGTTTACCAGCATGCCGGCCGCGACGGCGATCCACGGAAGCGCGGTAATCAGGCCGATACGCGCTTCGCTGGCCTGCGCCGATAGATGACGGAGGATCTGCGGCAGCCAATAGAGCAGCCCGTTTGCGCCGGCCATCAGGCCGAACCAGCATGCGCTTGCAATCCACAGTCGCCCGTTGCGGAGCGCGGGGCTGCCCGCGTGCTGCTCCGGTTGCGCAGTGTTCTCGCGCAAGATCTCGTCCTCGAGCCATCGACGCTCGCCGTCGTCGAGCCACGAGGCATCGCGCGGTCGGTCGGGGATGAGCATGAGCGCCGCCAGGGAAACGAGGAGGGTGGGTCCGCCTTCGATCAGCAGCATCCACCGCCAGCCCGGCCAGCCGATCGGGTTGTCCGCGCCCATGAGCCAGCCCGCGAGCGGTCCACCGACGATTGAAGAAACGGGCACCGCAAGCATGAACATCGAGATCGCGCCCGCCCGGTGTCGCTGTGGAATCCACTGCGAGAGGTAGAACATCACGCCGGGAGCGAAGCCGCCCTCCGCGATCCCCAGTAACAGGCGCAATGCGTAGAAGGCCGTGGCGGAGTGGACGAAGGCAAGCCCCGTCGCAGCAAGCCCCCAGACGGCCGCGACCACGAACACCCAGCGCCGCATGCCGATCCGCTGGAGCAGCCAGAGGCTCGGCCACTGAACCAGGATATAGCCGACAAAGAAGATGCCGACACCGAAACCGTACGTTTCCGGGGTGAGGCCCAGCTCCGAGTTCATCTGCAACGCGGCGAAACTGATGTTGGCACGATCGATGGTGCTCAGGAACAGCAGTGCCAGCAACGGCGTCAGCAGTCGCAATCGCGTTTTGCGGATCGTCCTCGCAGCGCTCGGAGACAAGTCGGCTCCTCTGGGCCTGAAGTATGGTGCGGCAAGGAGTCAGATCGTACGCATCGGCAGGTCTCACAGGAAACATCCCATCTGGTCCCCCACATAAGTAGCTCTTATGATGGGCGGCATGGATAGCCGCCGACTCCGCTACTTCGTGCAGATCGTGGATAGCGGGAGCATCACCCGCGCCGCCGCCCTCAGCGGCGTGGCGCAGCCTGCCCTGAGTCAGCAGCTCGCGATCCTCGAAAACGAGCTGAAGGTAAAGCTGCTCGAACGGTCGGTGTCGGGCGTCACGCCGACGGCTGCGGGACGCATTCTCTATGCGCGCGCGCAGGCCATCCTGCGGCAATTCGAGGACCTGCGGGAGGCCGTGCACCGTGAGGTGAAGCCGCTTTCGGGCACGGTCATCCTCGGCATGCCGCCAACCATGCTCTCGCTCTTCGGCTTGCCGCTCATAGAACGAGTGTGTACGCAGCATCCGGAGATGCATCTGCAGATCCGGGAAGAGGGCAGCGTCGTGCTCAACGAGCTTCTGACGAGCGGGAAGATCGAGCTGGCGATCGGTGCCACGCGGCCCGAAGGCGCCCTGACTGGTGAAGAGGTACTGAGCGAGCCGATCGTGTTGATGTACCCGGTCGCGCTGACGATTCCGGAGTCTGCGACGCTATCTGATCTTGCGAAGCTTCCTTGGGTGATGCCTCGTCGCCCCAATGCCATCCGCGCGCTGATCGATACCGTGTTCGCGTCCAGTAACCTCACACCGAACGTCGTGGTGGAAATCGACTCGCTCTACAGCGCACTGGAAAGCGTACGGCGCGGCGTCGGCGTCGGAGCGATGACGATGGGCGTGATGAAGGACGATCTGGAAACGGGCACGCTGCGCGCAAGGCAGATTGGAGATGCTCCGTTGATGCGCGCGATGTATCTGGCACAACGGCGCTCACCCGGGCTCACGCCGGCCGCGCAGTTTGTTTACGAGATTCTCCGCGATATCGCTGCGGAGGCGCGGCTGGCATAGGAGCGATGCGCTCTGTTGTCCAAAACGCGTCCGTGCCACCATGGTTGCTTCGATATCAAAGGGACACGGCGAAATGAAGATCGCAATCATCGGCGCCTCCGGCTATGCAGGCCGGCCGATTACGACGGAAGCGCTCGATCGTGGCTATGAGGTCACCGCGATCGTGCGCAATCTGACGGCACTTCCGTCACACCCGTGCCTTCGCGCCAGATCGGTCGATGTCAACGACGTCCCGCATTTGACCGAAGCGCTCGGGGGCAACGCCGCTGTCATCCACGCATACAATCCGGGTCGCGGTCGAACCGACCCCGACATTTTCGATATCTTTGTCGCCGGACATCGGGCAATTCTTGCAGCCGTTGGCAAGGCTGGCATACAGCGTCTGCTTTGTGTGGGCGGCGCGGCGAGCCTCAAAACGACGGATGGAGTGCCGCTGCTCGATTCGCCCGAGTGGCCGAAAGAGTTCGATCCCTACCGCAACAGCGTGCGCGGAACGCGCGGGCTGTATTACCTGCTGCAGGAAACCCCATAAATCGACTGGGTGTTCCTCGCGCCCTCGGCTTTGCTGGTGCCAGGGCCACGTACGGGAGCGTACCGCACGGGTTCCAACCACCTGCTATACGACGAGTCCGGCCGGAGCCAGATTTCCACCGCTGATTTTGCGGTGGCGATGATCGATGAGCTCGAGCGTCCCAGCCATCATCGGGAACGCTTCACCGTCGGGTACTAGGCGCACCTGGACCAGAGCGTAATGCCGCAAGCGGTTGCCGTCGGGGCGGCGCTCTGCGATGCGATGGTTCCCGCTCAGCGCGAGATCGACTCAGCCTGTCCATGGCGAATTGCTGACTACGCGGCAATTGGCGTGTGAAAGAGGCCGGAACAGTCCGATCGCCATGCGAAGTGATCGAGATTCGCCGGTTGACCTGCGGTTTTCCCGCATCGCTCGAATGGCGTCCGACCATTGAGACCGGCGTGAACGCGCCGCTGGTTGTAATAGGCAGCGAATCGATTCAGCTTGCGATGCAGGTCGAGTCCGTTCCAGAAAAAGGTCTGGTCGAGATACTCGCGCCGAAGGGTTCCGATCAGCCGCTCGATGAACGGATGAGAGCGAGGCACGAAGGGGACGGACTTGAGTTCCTCGATGTCGAGAACTCGCAGATTCGCCCGCCAGTGATGAAACCGGAACAATGGGTCATGATCGGTACTGAGGCGCTTGGGAAGTGGCTGAGCGTACCGGGCCCGGGTTGAACATGCGGCAGACGCGGATGCCGTCGATATGCGCGTGTTCGACACCGAATCCGACGATCCGACGTGTAAAGACATCCATCACAACCATCACCCAGAAACTCTTTAGCAGGATCGACTCGCATCGAAATAGATCGACGCTCCACAGGCTGTTGCGGGCTTCAGCGATGGCAGAGAGCCACGACGGACCTTTACCACCGAACTTTGGATGAGGGTGGTTCGCCAGAATCCGGCGCACCACGTCTTTGTCGATTTCCAGGCCGAAGGCGTGCGAAATCTGCTGGGCAATGCGGGGGCAGCCGAAGCGCGGATTGAGGCGCTTGATATCGAGGATTGCGGCAATCAGTTCTTTGGACGGACCCTTGGGTCCGGGGCGATGCCGAGTCTTCGTGGAAAACAGCCATTGATACTTTCGGCGGACGAGCGCTCGGTGAAATCGCAACAGCGTCGCGGGCCTGACGGCGACTGAGACTTTCAGGACGCGCTGAGGAGACACGAGGATAGCGCCCAAGCCGAGCAGGATGCGATCGAGTGCGCGCAGCTTCGGTGCCTTCTTTCGAGATCGATTCAGAATCAGGAGCTGGTGCTTCAGAAGCAGCGATTCGGCGATGACTGCGCGCGCACCGCCTGGAGCCATGGTCCTGATCGTCGTGACGATGAGATGAGCGATCAGGACGAACCAATCTCGCATGCTGCGAACGATGGCCGGGGTTTGCGGCGTTCGCAAGTCTATGACTCAGTCGTCAACTGCGGCAGACTTGCAATTCGCCATGGACACCTGCGCAAGGCGCGAGAGCTCGGATCCACACTGGTGGAGTATGCGCGCGCCTCTGGGCTAAACGTGAGGGAGCTGTACGCGGTCAAGCAGCAGCTTGTACGCCGAGGAGCCATTGCCGGCAAACCGAAAACCCGGGGGTTTCATTGGCTATACCAATGCGTCACACGCTATCGATCTGCGCGATAGTTTCTGGCTCACGAGTTCGGTCCCTCGCAATCCTCCGTCGGGATGCGCGTGCAGATTCACGCAGCTCGTGCAGGTAGTCGGCCCACGCCTGCATCATCCGTCGGCGTTCTGGCAAGTGTTCAGCGTAATTATACGCGGCTCGGACTTTGTTTCTTGGCGCGTGCGCGAGCTGCCGCTCGATGGCGTCCGGGTGCCAGCACTGCTGCTCATTCAGCAGCGTGGACGCCATGCTCCGGAACCCATGCGCCGTCATCACGTCACCCGAATACCCCAGTTGCCGCAGCGCCTTGTTGATCGTGAAGTCGCTGATGACGCCCTCCTTGCTGCCGACCACGGGGAACAAAAACCGTGCATCCTCGTCCGCGCAGCGCTTGAGATCATAGAGGATCGCGATGGCCTGTTTTCTGAGCGGCACGATGTGCGGAGCATCCATCTTCATCCGTGCCGCTGGGATTCTCCTCTCCGCCTTCTCGAAGTTGATCTCTTTTGCCTTCCTGCTCGATCCTCTTGAGGAGGGGCAGCAGTTGCTGCGCGGAGATCTGGGCTATCGGCCACTTGCCGACGGCGGTATTCAGGTAGGTGTCGAGGAGCCAGCGATGCTTCTTAATGGTGGCCGGATCGAGTGCCGCGCGGGACGCGACGTTCGCGTCGTTTCCACCCGCTGCCTTGAATTCTTCCCCGTCGCCTTCATTGACAGGGCGCGACATCAGCCGCACCCATTCCTCGGCGACGTCCTCAAATAAGATGGCCCGCGCCGCTTTCGACGCCTTCTTCTCCAGTTTTGGATTCAGGCCGCGGGCGAGCTGTTGACGGGCGTCATCGCGCTTTTCGCGCGCCAGCTTCAAGGTGACGGTGGGGTAGGTGCCGAAAGCCACCTCATGCGGCCGGCTGTCGATGTGACACTTGAGGTACCAGTAGCGGCCGCCCCTGGGGTGCACGACGAGAAAGAGGCCATCGTCGTCGAACACCTTATACTTCCGGGCCATCGGTTTGAGGGCCAGGATTTCCTTGTCCGTCAGCGCCATGACGACCTCCAGCGGGAATCCAACCTTCGGGAATCCAACTGGAATTTACCCCCGATTTTACCCGCTGAAGGCGTGGCTGGGGGCGAACCGTTCCGAACGACTACGGACCGACTTTCACAAAGAGAACAATGACTTATATGATTTTTGCGAACGGCCGCGGACGGCGGCGATCGACTACGGAACGGGTGTTGGTGCCCGGGAGAGGACCCGAACCTCGGTCAATTTACCCGCTGCAAGATCAATACAGTTATCGATTCATTCGGAGCAGCGTAGACGCTCATCGCGTAACGACTTAAGTGCGATTCGGCTGCTTTCGTCGTAGTTTGGGCTGAATGACTGTTCAGTGCCTCCCGGCCCCACGATCCACAAAAGAGGTGGTCGAGTTGTGCAAAGACATTCCCATTTCCTATGTGCGTTGAGCCGTGCAGAGCGGGGCTCATGGCATCCTTGATGATCACCCTCGCAGCAGAGTCTCAGATTCGCAATCAGATTTCGGATTTCCGCGTCGCTCTTTTTGATCTCAGCAACGATGTATTCGGGAAGCCGGTCTACGACGTCCGCGCGGAAATCGCGGAAGCGCAGAAGTGGCTGACGAGCCTGATCGCGAAGCGCAACAATGCCGACGCCGCCGCGCTCAATCGGTGGTCAACGCCGCGCTCAATGAGCAAAGCAAAGCGCGCGCGGCGATATAAAACACGCGGCAACTACCTTGACACGCACCGCTTGTCGGCTACTCCCGTGCCGAAGCCGTCACGCCGGGCATTGGGGGTAAGCCTCAGGTCAGCCAGCGGTTTCATCGGTCGCCCCCTTGCAGCACTTCATGACGAACGCCTCAACCGCGGCCATCATTTCGTCGTCGCTGGTATATTCGCTCGCACAGAAAGTAATGGAGCCGGTGACGTCTTCGGCGGCGATTGCGTCGTAGCCAATATCGTCGTCGCTGATCAGGTCCGCTTCGCAGAAGCTGTCGATCAGCTCTTCGTCTGCAACTGCCTCGGCCTGTTGGATCGCGTGGATTGCGGAATGCCTGGAGCTGTTCATGCATCTTCCCTAATGTGATGAAGTGATGGCGCGACGTTATCAAAATCGAATCACGCACGCGGAAGTTTGGAGTCACAAAAGTACGAGCTGCAGCGCGCGTTTCGGTCTCTGATGTCGCCATCGCCCCGCCACATCGTGGAGGGGCGAATGCTCTTCCAGCGCCAGCGCCGTCTTCAGGCGTGTGGTGACAGTTCTGTTCGCCAGCGAGGGTGTTGAGTTGCCGGGGGGTTGTGCGCGAGTATGGACCCGAAGCAGCAGACCCTCGGCATGGTGCCCCAAGGCTGCTCGTCGCGCCCGTCGGAGTGCAACGCCCGCAACGTGAACGATCCAAGGCCCGGAAGCGCAATCTAGCGGCGGGCTGCTATCGTGAGCAGTCACAAACAAGGGGGGTCTATGAACCGCGTTTCCTCACGAGCTTTCGCGACGATTTTGTCCTTGACGGCGCTTGGCGCCGTCGCTGGCTCGGCACTGGCTGCGGATGCGCCGCCTGTCGCCGCGGCAACCTATCAAGTGCCCGCCGGCACACCGGCCTATGTCCGCAGCGCCGTCGAGTCCACCGCTCGCAGCGCCGAGCACGAGGCGCGGGACGCAAACCGCAAGCCGGCGGAAGTGCTCACGCTGTCCGGCGTGAAACCTGGCGACACCGTCGTCGAGTTCGCATCCTTCGGCCAGTATTTCACGACACTCCTGTCCGACATCGTCGGGCCGAAGGGCGTGATCTACATGTACGACCTGCCGTACACGGAGCAACGCGCCGGAGCCGCCAGCCGCGCTTTCGTGGCCTCGCACGCGAACTCGAAATATGAGCTGGTGGACTACAACACGCTCGAGCTGCCGCAGAACGTCGACATCGTGTTCAACGTTCTCTACTACCACGACCTGCCGCTGAACAGCATCGACACGGCCAGCCTGAACAAGCGCATCTTCGAATCGCTCAAGCCGGGCGGCATCTTCTTCGTGGTCGACCACAACGCGGAAGCCGGTTCCGGCACGCGCGATACGAAGAAGCTTCATCGTATCGACCCGGCCGTCATCAAGACGGAAGTGACCGCGGCCGGCTTCGAGCTCGTCGAACAGAGCAAGCTGCTCGCACACGCCGACGATGATCACACGCAGATGGTGTTTGCGCCCGGCCTGCGCGGGCTCACCGACCAGACGATCTTCAAGTTTCGCAAGCCTGCCAGGTAGTCTGCCGCGGGGGGGCCGCCGTCGCGGCGGCCCTCACGGTTGTGTGATCATGCGCGCGCGTCGAAGCGAATCTGAGGTCACTGCGATTTCCGCCACCGACGATCCCACGCTGGCCACCTTACGCGAGCTGCTCGCCATCGCGCAGAACGGTCTCACGTTCACGTCGGATCCCGCTGCTGCGGGACGTCGCGCTGCCGTTCGCGGTTCATGTCGGCCCCACCATCAAGCGCGGCTATGTCGAGGCGATCGTGGATGCCGTGAATGCTCTGGAGGCCGACGTCATCGCGTTGACGGGCGATCTCGTCGACGGCTCCGTTCATGACCTTGGCCACCACACCGCGCCGTTCGCGCGGCTGAGCGCCCGCTACGGCGCGTACTTCGTCACCGGCAATCATGAGTATTACTCCGGCGAGCGCGCGTGGACGGCCGAGTTCGAGCGTCTGGGGCTGCGCGTGCTCATGAACGAGCACGTCGTTCTCACGCACGAGGGTGCGCGTGTGGTGGTGGCCGGCGTTGCGGACTTCAGCGCCCATCACTTCAATCCAGATCAGCGCAGCGACCCTGAACGTGCAATGAGAGATGCGCCCGCAGATGCCGGCGCACGCATTCTGCTTGCGCACCAGCCCCGGTCGGCGCTGGCGGCGGCCGCCGCGGGTTTCGACCTGCAGTTGTCCGGCCATACGCACGGCGGCCACGGGCACGGCTAGCAGCGGGCCCGTCGCGCTGACCCTTCAGCCGCGCCGCCGCACCACCGCTTCCGCAAGCCGCTCGAGCACGGTTACCGACGTCGTCCAGTTGATGCAGGCATCGGTGATGCTCTGCCCATATCGCAGCGGCTTGCCCGGCGCCTGGTCCTGGCGGCCCGCGACGAGATGGCTTTCCACCATGACGCCGCCGATACGCCGCTCGCCGCGATCCACCTGCTGCGCGATCGCATCCACGACACCCGGCTGGTTCTCGTAGTTCTTGCTGCTGTTGCCGTGGCTCGCGTCGATCATGACGCACGTGGTGAGTTTTGCCGATTCAATGGTGCCGCACGCCGCGTCGACGCTGGCTGCGTCGTAGTTCGGCACCTTGCCGCCACGAAGAATGACGTGGCAATCGCGGTTGCCCGAGGTGGTGGCAATGGCGGTGCGGCCTTGCTTCGTGACGGCCAGGAAATGGTGGGCCTGGGAAGCGGCCTGCACGGCATCCACCGCGATCTTCACGTTGCCGTCGGTGCCGTTCTTGAAGCCAACGGGGCAGGACAGGCCCGACGCCAGCTCGCGGTGCACCTGGCTCTCGGTGGTGCGCGCGCCGATGGCGCCCCATGCGACGAGATCCGCGATGTATTGAGGCGTGATCATGTCGAGGAACTCGCACCCGGCCGGCAGCCCGAGCTCGTTGATGCCCAGCAGCAGCCCGCGCGCCAGCCGCAGGCCTTCGTTGATGCGGAAGGTGCCGTCGAGCCCGGGGTCGTTGATGAGGCCTTTCCAGCCCACGGTGGTGCGCGGCTTCTCGAAATAGACGCGCATGACGATCTCGAGCTCGCCGCGAAATCGATCACGCTGCTGCTTGAGGAGCGCGGCGTACTCCTGCGCGGCCGGGATATCGTGGATGGAGCAGGGGCCGATGACGACGACGAGCCGATCGTCCTGCCCCTGGAGAATGCGGTGGATTGCCGCACGCGCGTCGCCCACCGTGTCGGCGGCGTGCTCGCTGCATGGGAATTCGCGCGTGAGCTGTTCAGGGGTGATGAGCTCCCTGATGTCGCGTATGCGCAGGTCGTCTGTAATTGGGCTCACGGGCTTTTCGCTCCGGTTGGCCGGCCCGCTTGCGGCAATAAAAAAACCGCCAGTGGGCTGGCGGTTTTCTGGGGAAACTTATTCGACTGCCGTCAATTCGAAATGCGCCCGCTACCCGCCTGTGCCTTTCGGCCAGTAGAAGTAAAAGTAGCGGTAATAGCGGGACGTGCAGCTCATGCGGGCTGGGTTGTAGCACATCGGCGAAACCGCCCGCAATGGCAATGGGCGCCGGGCGTGATGTGGTCAAAAAATGCTCACTCCGAGTCGGAGTGCGCAATCTGCCGCTTTTTTCTACGCAGCCGCGGCCAGCGTCGCCATTTGTGCACAGAGTTATGCACAGGTTCTGTGGATAACGTTGAACCGATACGCGGTGACACCGTCACGAAAGTTGTGGGAGACTTTTTGCGCCGGTCGGCCCAACGACATGACAAAAGGGCATTGACACGTGAGCGGATCAGGAGAAGAAGGCCCGCAATTGCCGGAAGAGCCGGTCTCGCCGGAAGAGCAGGCGAAGGAAGGGACGCAGGAGTCCTTCCTTAGCGCAAAGCTGCGCGCGGACGTGGCGCGGCAGCAGATGCGCCTCGCCAAGGATCAACTGAAGCGCGCCCGCAAGCGCTTCAAGGAGGCCCGGCGTGAGGCAAAGCGTGCCCGCAAGCTTGCCGTCGTGGCACGGCGCGCGTGGAAACGAACCAAGCGTCGCGAGGGGTCGCCTCCCCGCGGCAAGCCGCCGCAGGGGGCGAAGAGGGCGGCACCGAAAGTGGCGCGCACCAGCGCGGCCCGCAGGCCGCCAGGCCGCCGCAAAGCGCGTCGCAATGTGCGGGGTGCCCAGTCGAAACGCACCTCCAGGGCGTCAGCCGCGCGCCGTCGCCGTTAGCGCCGTGGCAGCCGGCTTCGGCTCGGCGATTCCTTCGCAAGCCGAACCGGCACGCTGCCACGCGCCGTGGTCGCCCCTTCAGTGCATCGAGAAGGTGACGCGGAAGCGATGACAATTCGGCACCGGCATGTCGCCGCGCATGGAGCGCGCATAGCGCCCGTCACGTGCAACGCGCATGGCCGCCGTGTCGAGGGCCGGCCTGCCGGATGACATTTCGACGACCGGCGCGCCGTCGAGCCGGCCGTTCTCATTCACGCAGGCGCGCACCACGGCCGTGCCCTCGATTTCGCGACGTCGCTCGTTGGCGGGGTAGTAGTCCTCCGTGTTCGGCATCACGTTGCGGCCGACGAGCCGGATCGGCGGCTCGGCCGCCGGCGCTGCCGGCTGGAAGGGAACGGAGTCGCCAACGATCTCGGGCACCGCATTCGCGAACACCGGCTCGTCGGGAGGATCCAGCGGGATCGGCGGCGGTGGCACAGGGGTAACCGTGGGGTCCAGGAAGCGTGGATCTTGTTCGACGGCCTTCTGCTGCTTCGGCGGGTCAGGGTCCTTGAGGATCACGCCTTCCATCGGCGGCAGCAGGATCTGGATGGTGGCGCGCATGAGGCCGCTCGTCAGGAAGTAGGCGAACAGGACGTGAAGCGCGACGACGCCGAGGAACAGCATGGCGCGCGGGGGGAGCACTTCGGCCGTGTGGATGTTCGGGTTCATGGCTCTTCGCAGGCCTTGTGTTGTTGTGCCAGAACAGCCAGAACGCCACCGCACGGTGAACGGGGTTAACGGTTTTCGACTCCCCAAAAGAAAAACGCCGGATGCGACTCTCGTCGCACCCGGCGTTCGGGTTCGTCACCCGCATTACAGCGAGCGCAGGAAGTTCAGCAGATCCTGCTTGCGGGTTGGGGTCAACGCGTTGAACGAGTTGATGACCGCGTTCGCTTCGGAGGCCGGGTAGAACAGGTTGCCGTTGCTCTTGTGCGCCTGAATCGCGGTCAGCAGGTTCGAGGTGCGCCCGTCATGCAGGAAGAAGACGCGTTTGCCCAGGCCCCAGAGCGGCGCGGTGCGAAACTCGTCGCCGCGCGCGGCGCCCTGGGAGATGTCGTCCGCAAGACCGGGCCCCATGTTGTGCAAGGCCAGGTCGGAGAACAGGTTCGCGTTCTTGTTCCGGAGCGCGACGACGGTGGCGTTGCCGGTGGGGAGTGCGGGCGTGTGGCAGTGGGCGCAGCCTATGTTGACGAACGCGTTACGCCCCTCGGTGATCGAATTGGCTCCGCCCGGCGCCGTGGTCGAGGGCGTTGGCTGATCGAGGAAGCGCATGAAGAGTGCGAACTTCTCGATCGCGCTCACCGTGTCGACGCCGGTGGCGCCGGCCAGATTGGTCACGTCGTTCGGCAGTTGCGCGAACTGGCACTCGGGCGTCTCGTCCCGCTCGGTCTGGAACGCTTCGTTCGTGATGCCCATCTCCACGTTGTAAGCCTCGCCGGAGAACACCAGCCCGGAGGGGTTCTGCGCTTTCCAGCCAAACCGCGAGATGCGCCCATCGTTGCCGTTGCGATTGACGCGTCCGCTGATGCCGAGGGCGGCTTTCGCGGAAAGATTGGCGGCCACGTTGTTGAGAATGGCCTGGTCCGCGATCTCCTCCATCAGCCCGGTGCCGAACACGGGCGTGGGAATGCGGAAGACCAGATTGTTGGCGGCTGCCGCAGCCGCGAAATTCTCCTGCACGAGGTTGCAGCCGGAGGCGCTGCCGGTCGAATCCGCGCGCCCGGTGATCACGAACAGCGCGTGCACGCCACCGTCGGGGGACCCGCCCGGCAGCGTCTTGAAGCGCGCCTCGCGGACCGGGCCGTTAAGGGTGACGAACGCAGGCACGGTGTTGTTCGCGCCGAACGCGGATGCCACCGCCACCTGCGGATTCACCGGCGGCGAAGAGCCTCCGATATCCGGTTGCAGATGGCAGCCGCCGCACCCGTCGAGATTGAAGCGCGGCCCGAGCCCATCGCCCACGCCTTCGGCCTCGGCGAAGTCGTCGCGTCCGGCGTCGAAGAAATTCAGCTCATCCGCCGTGAGTCCGGGCAGCGGCGCGCCGGCGCCGTTCGCGCCGGGGCGCACGCCCGGGTCCGTCTGCGCGTATGCCATCGTCGAGCTGAGCAGAGCGAGTGTCGCAAGCACCCGCGAGACCTGTCGCGTGTTCATCCTGTGCCCTTCCCTGACTGAGTCTTTGACTTGGTAACCGACCCGTGAAGCGCGAGCCTAGTGCGGCGCTTTGATGGCGCGCCATGAACCCGACGATCTGATTGGTCTGGATCAAAGGAACCAGGTGGAGGCAGGCGTATTGCCAGGGCAGCAATTCAGATCGGGGCGGGGTGGCGCGCGACGCGCTACCCGGCCAGCGCAGCATCAGCGAACCGAGCGCACGGGCGCCACGGCCAGCGGCCAAAACTCCGGCGGCCCCTGCAGCGACGAACACGGCGCAGCGAGTGGCGCAAGCACGGCGTTGAACGAGAGTTGTGCGAGACACCAGCCAACGAGGAGCCAGGCCATGGATGGCGCCACCGCGACGATCCACAACGATGCGGCCCCGCCCAGCGCACCGCTGATGAGCCACGGCCTGCGCATGCCCCAAGCAGACGTTGTGCGGTCGCTGAGCCAGCCGAAGAGCGGGTTGCCCACCAGCGCGAAAAGCGCCCCGATTGCCAGCACGAGCGAATGCCAGTATTCGGATTTTGCCGGAGCAAGCTCCCGCGCCCGCAGGGCCAGCGTGACCATGATAGGCGTGAGCAGCGCGAGCCAGGTGTGGCCGGGCCGCGCAGGCGGGGCCGCTGAGGTCCGCGCCGCTCAGGCGGCGCGACGCTTCTTCTCCAGCAACTGAAGGATGAGCGGCGTCAGGATGAGCTGCATGGCGATGTCGAGCTTTCCGCCGGGCACCACCAGGGAATTCGCGCGCGACATCTGGCTGCCGCAGATCATCGACAGCAGGTAAGGGAAGTCGATGCCGCGCGGGTTCGCGAAGCGCACCACCACCATGGATTCCTCCGGGGTCGGGATCCACTGCGCGACGAACGGGTTGGAGGTATCCACCGTCGGCACGCGCTGGAAGTTGATGTGCGTCTGGCTGAACTGCGGGCAGATGTAATTCGCGTAGTCCGGCATCCGGCGCAAGATCGTGTCCACCACCGCTTCGGTTGAATAGCCGCGCATGTCGTGATCGCGGTGAATCTTCTGGATCCACTCGAGGTTCACGATGGGCACCACGCCCAGGCGGATGTCCGCCTGCTTCGCGATGTTCACTTCGCCGGTCACGACGCAGCCGTGCAGGCCTTCGTAGAAGAGCAGGTCGCTGCCGGCGCCGGTGATTTCCCAGTCAGTAAAGGTGCCCGGCTGCGAGTTGTAGAGGCGAGCTTCCTGCGCGTCGTGAATGTAGTGCCGCGTGCGGCAGGTACCTGTGCGGCCATACTGGGCGAACGCGTCTTCGAGCTCCGCGAGCAGGTTGGCCTGCGGGCCGAAGTGGCTGAAGTGCCGGTTGCCACGTTGGGCTTCCTCGGCCATCACGCGCTTCATCGCTTCGCGGTCGTAGCGGTGGAACGCGTCACCCTCGATGAACGCGGCCGTCACCTTCTCGCGCCGGAAGATGTGCTCGAACGTGCGGCGCACGGTGGTCGTGCCGGCACCGGATGACCCGGTCACGGAGATGATCGGATGCAGTGTGGACATGCTTTCAGCTCCGGAACAGGCCGCGCCGGCCGAACAGGGGCGAGCGCTCGCCCACCGGGTAGGGGTCGCGGTGGTAGCGGTCGAGGCGCTCGACTTCATCGCGCGAGCCGAAGATCAGTGGCACGCGCTGGTGAATCGCTTCGGGCGTGATGTCCAGGATGCGCTCGGTGCCGGTAGAGGCCGCTCCTCCGGCCTCTTCGATGAGCCACGCGATGGGGCTCGCCTCGTAGATGAGGCGCAGGCGGCCGCGGCTATAGCCGTCACGCAGGTCGCCCGGATACATGTAGATGCCGCCGCGCGCGAGCACGCGATGCGCTTCGGCAACCATCGAGGCGATCCAGCGCATGTTGAAGTCTTCGCCGCGCGGGCCCTCGGAGCCTGCCAGGCAATCGTCGACATAGATGCGGATGGGCTCGTCCCAATGGCGATGATTCGACGCGTTGATGGCGAACTCGCGCGTCTTCCTGGGAACGCGCACGTGCTCGGCGGTGAGCCGGAACTGTCCGCTGGAGCGGTCGAGCGTGAAGATGTGAGTGCCTTCGCCTGCCGTGAGGACGAGCGCGGTTTGGGGGCCGTAGATGGCGTAGCCCGCGGCGAGCTGGCGCGCGCCAGGCTGCAGAAACGCCGCGGCATCCATGAGAGCGCCATTCGTGGGTGCCGGCAGCACCGAGAAAATAGTGCCTACCGAAACATTCGCGTCGATGTTCGAAGAGCCGTCGAGCGGGTCGATGGCCACGAGCAGCGGGCTGCCGGCGTTGAGCGGGATGGCGGTGTCCAGCTCTTCTGAAGCCAGCGCGGCCACCGGTGCATCGCGAAGCGCGGCGACCAGCATGTCGTTCGCCAGCACATCCAGTTCCTTCTGCGTGTCGCCTGCGCCATGTTCCGCCCGCGTGGCGCCGAGTGCGCCGGCGAGCGCGCCTGCCGCAATGAGCTCGGAAATGCGCCTGCAGCCGCCAGCGAGCCCGACTACCGTGGCGGCGATTTCGAGGCGCTGGGGGTCTCGTGCCGCCCACAGCGCCAGATGTTGTTCGAGGGTTGTGCCGCCGTTCATGACCGGTCCCCTGATGTGCGGTGGATAAACGCTATGAGCTCTTCTGCTCGACGTCAGCCGCGTTCTCGGCATCGGTGAACACGCGGCTTGCGCGAATGTCACTTTCCTCGATCGTGACGAGATCGTTCACGCCCACCGAGCCTTCCCACTGCACGAGCCGCAGTGCCTGGCGCAGCCGCGCCCGGTCGAAGGCATTGCGAAGGGAGCGGGCGTTCGCGAAGCTCGGCTGCTGGCGGCGCAGTGCGATGTACTCGCGCAGCGCTTCGCGCGCGCCGTCGCTCAGCCGGTACTCGGATTCGGACGCCATCTTTTCCGCGATCCGCAGCAGCTCGTCGCCGTCGTAGTCCGGGAAGTCGATGTGATGCGCGATGCGCGATCGAAACCCGGGGTTCGACCGGAAGAAGGTCTGCATGCGCTCGGGGTAGCCGGCGAGAATCACCGTGAGATCGTCACGCTGGGTCTCCATCACCTGCAGCAGGATCTCGATGGCTTCCTGGCCGTAGTCCTTTTCGTTCTCGGGGCGGTAGAGGTAGTACGCCTCGTCGATGAACAGCACGCCGCCCATGGCGCGCTTGAGCACTTCCTTCGTCTTCGGCGCGGTGTGGCCGATGTATTGGCCCACCAGGTCGTCGCGCGTCACGCAGACGAGATGGCCTTTGCGCACGTAACCGAGGCGATGAAGGATGCCCGCCATGCGCAGGGCGACAGTGGTCTTGCCCGTGCCCGGGTTGCCCGTGAAGGCCATGTGCAGCGTGGGCGACGAAGCAACAAACCCGGCTCGCTCGCGCGCGCGTGCCACCAGCAGAAACGAAGCGATCTCGCGGATGCGACGCTTCACCGGCGCTAGTCCCACGAGCTCGCTGTCGAGCTGCTCCAGCAGCGACGTGATGTCGGACTGCGCGTAGAGCGCGCGCAGGTCGAAGGAAGTTGCGGGCGCAGTCACCGGTGCGGTGGACTCACGCGATGTGCTGGCGGGCGCCTCGCTCACAGGTCACCGCCGCCATAGCGACTACCCGCGGGCCGGTCCGTGGCGTACGAGCGCAACGTGTAACGAATGTTCCGACCTTTGCCCTCCGACCGCTCCAGCTGGAACCCGGGCTCCACGGACGGCCGCTGCACGATGAAGGAAAGCCGCACGGTCTCGAAGCCGCGAGACGAGTCGAACGCATTGATGCGGATGTAGTGCTCCGGTTGCGCCAGCCGGCACGCCTGCAATTCCTGCATGACGCCTGCGGCATCCTTCAGGTCGAACATGGGCTGGCCCCACATTTCCCAGTAAGTGTTGCGAGGGTGCGGATCGTCTGTGTACTCGATGCCGAGCGCCCAGCCTTTGTCGAGCGCGTATTGCGCCTGCTTGCGAATCTGCTCGTCCGTGAGGTCTGGCAGAAACGAGAACGCGCCTTGAGTGATGCGCATGGTTCAGCTCCTACGACGCCGTGGCCGTGGCGACGAAGTCCACCGTGTCGGTAGACGTGTAGTTGTAAGTGACGTCCTTCCACGTGTCGAGCGCCGCGCGCAGCGGGTGGCAGTGGCGCGCGGCGGCCGAGAGAATCTCCGGCCCTTCGTGCCAGATGTCGCGCCCTTCATTGCGCGCCAGGATCATCGCTTCGAGGGCGACCCGGTTTGCCACGGCGCCGGCCTGGATGCCCATCGGATGCCCGATGGTTCCGCCGCCGAACTGCAACACGACATCCTCTCCGAGATAGGTGATCAACTGATGCATTTGCCCAGCATGTATCCCACCAGAGGCCACCGGCATGACCTTGCGAAGGCCAGCCCAGTCCTGCTCGAAAAAGAGGCCGCGCGACAGATCCTGCGGATTGCCCGCTTCGCGCAGTGAGTCGTAGATCCCTGCGATCACCGCCGGGTCGCCCTCGAGCTTTCCAACCACCGTGCCGGCGTGAATGTGATCGACGCCGGCAAGGCGCATCCATTTCGCGATCACGCGGAACGACACCCCGTGATTCTTCTGCCGCGTGTAGGTGGAGTGGCCGGCGCGATGCAGATGCAGAATCATGTCGTTCGCGCGGGCCCACCTGGCCATCGACTGGATCGCGGTGTAGCCGATGACGAGGTCGATCATCACGACGCAGCTGCCGAGCTCGTGCGCGAAATTCGCGCGCTCGTACATGTCTTCCATCGTCCCTGCCGTGACGTTGAGGTAATGGCCCTTCACCTCCCCGGTGTGCGCGCTCGCATTGTTCACGGCCTCCATGGTGTAGAGAAACCGGTCGCGCCAGTGCATGAAGGCCTGCGAGTTGATGTTCTCGTCGTCCTTCACGAAGTCGAGGCCGCCCTTGAGCGCCTCGAACACCACGCGGCCGTAGTTCTTGCCGGAAAGGCCGAGCTTGGGCTTCACGGTGGCCCCGAGCAGGGGGCGGCCAAACTTGTCGAGCCGCTCGCGCTCCACCACGATGCCGGTGGCCGGGCCCTGGAACGTTTTCACGTAGGCCACGGGGAAGCGCATGTCTTCCAGGCGCAGCGCCTTCACGGGCTTGAAGCCGAACACGTTGCCGATGATCGACGCCGTGAGGTTGGCAATGGAGCCCGCCTCGAAGAGCTCGAGGTCGTAGGCGATGAACGCGAAGTACTGGTCGGGGGAGCCGGGCACCCGGTCGACCCGATATGCCTTGCCGCGGTAGGCGTCGCACGCGGTGAGTCTGTCAGTCCACACCACTGTCCACGTTGCCGTGGAGGATTCGCCCGCGACCGCGGCGGCGGCTTCGATGGGGTCCACGCCTTCCTGCGGCGTGATCCGGAACACCGCGAGCACGTCCGTGTCTTTCGGGACGTAATCGGGGGCCCAGTAGCCCATCTTCGCGTAGGGGATGACGCCTGGCGTGTAGCGGGTGCGCCCGGGGCCCGAAGTGACTTTCGCGGTGTCGTTCACTGCTGTCGCCCGTGATGAAGTGTGGGGACGAGCGTCGCCGAACTTGGCGCTTCAGTAAATTTAAACTATCTTTGCGTGAGGTTAAGAAAAGGTTAATGCCATGCGGCACGTGACGATGCGTCAGCTGAGAACGTTCGGGGAGGTGCTCCGCTGCGGCAACTTTGCCGCTGCCGCGCAGGCCCTGCATCTCACGCCGCCCGCGGTCACGCTTCAGATGCGGCTGCTCGAAGAGAAAGCCGGCCTGCCGTTGCTCGAGCGCACGGGCGCGCGGCTCGTGCCCACCGAGGCGGGGCAAGAAGTTGCGAATGCGGCCAAGCGTGTGGAGTTGGCCATTGCCGAGTGCGCAGACGCGCTATCCGCACTGCGCGGCCTCAAGGGCGGGCGCGTGTCGATTGGTGCGGTCAGCACCGCGAAATACTTCGCGCCGCATGCGCTCGGGGCGTTCGCAAGGGCGTTCCCTTCCGTGGAAGTCCGGCTCGAGGTGGGCAACCGCTCGACCATCATCGCCGCGCTCGAAGCCAACACCCTCGATCTGGCGCTCACGGGCCGGCCGCCGGAGCACCTGGACGTGGATCGCGCGCCCATCGGCGCGCACCCGCACGTCATCGTGGCGCGGCCGGATCATCCGCAGGCACGCGGCAAGCGCCTCACGCCGGCGGTGCTCGCGGATGAGACGTTCCTGGTGCGCGAGCCCGGCTCCGGTACGCGCAACCTCATGGAGCGTTTCCTCGCGGAGTCCCACGTTACCCCGCGCATCGGCATGGAGATGGCCAGCAACGAGACCATCAAGCAGGCCGTGATGGCGGGGCTGGGCATCGCGTTCCTTTCCGCGCACACGGTGGCCGCCGAGCTCGCGGATGGGCGGCTGGTCATGCTGGATATTGCCGGCCTGCCGGTGCTGCGCCAGTGGTTCATCGTGAAGCTGGCGCGGCGGCGGCTGCTGCCGGCCGCCCAGGCGCTGCGCCAGTTCCTCATCGACGAAGGCGAGAAGTTCTTGCCGCCGATGCCGCAGAATGCGGCCTCAAAGCCGCGCGCGTCCCGGACGTCCGGGCGCAGGGCGAAACAGGGCTGAGTGCATGCAGATCGAAGTGCTGGATTTTGTTGAGGGCGCCCGCAACGCGCGCGGCGTCACCGTCGTCATCGACGTGTTTCGCGCGTTCAGCGTCGCGTGCTACGCCTACGCGCGGGGCGCCCGGCGCATCATTCCGGTCGCCGGGATCGAAACGGCGCTGACGCTGAAGCGCGAGCATCCGGAATATCTGGCAATAGGCGAGCGCGGCGGCCGCAAGGTCGAAGGCTTCGACTTTGGCAACTCACCCACGGAAATCTCGCAAACCGACATTCGCGGCAAGACTCTCGTTCAAACCACCAGCGCGGGCACGCAGGGCCTCACAAACGCGACACAGGCAGATGTCGTGCTCGCGGGCAGCCTCGTCAATGCCGCCGCCATCTGCGAGTACATCGAGTCGCTCGCGCCGGAGCGCGTGAGCATCGTGCGCATGGGGCTCGCGGCGAAAGAGCGCAGCATGGAAGACGATCTGTGTGCCGAGCTGCTGCGCGCCCGCCTCAGCGGAGAAGGCTACGACGTGAGCGGAGTGCGCAAGGCGCTGCGCGCGGCGCCCGCCGCGCAGAAGTTCTTCGACCCGGCCGCCACCTGGGCTCCGGAAGGGGACTTCGACCTTTGCACGGATGTCGACCGGTTCGGCTTCGTGCTGCGGCTGGCCCGCAATGGGCATCCGGTGTCTTACCTCGAGCAGATCAATATCTGATGGCGGTGGCGCAGGCTGCTTCATTGCCTGCCGCGCCCAACCAAAGGTGTGACCACCGTTTCCCTATGCGAACCCTCCTGAGATCTGCACTCATCGCCACTGCCGGATTTGCAATGCACGCCAACGGACAAGCCGACCAACCACCCAATCCGTTCTTCTCCGAAAGCCCGCTGCCGCTGCACTACCCTCAGTTCGACCGGATACAGGACAGCCATTTCGCCCCTGCCTTCGATTCAGGCATGGCTGAACAGCTCGAGGAAATCGACGCCATCGCAAATAACGAGCAGGCGCCCACCTTCGACGACACCCTGGTTGCCCTGGAGCTCAGTGGCCAGCTGCTGGATCGCGCCACCACTGTCTTCAGCGCGTTGGTGGGCGCCGACACGAACGACGCGCGCAACGAGCTGCGCAAGAGTTACTCCACCAGGTTCGCCGCTCACAACGATGCCATCCATCTCAACCCCAGGCTGTTCGCGCGCATCGACTCCTTGTATCAGCATCGTGCCGAACTGAAGCTGGATGCCGAAGCGCAGCGCCTGATCGAGCGTTACCACAGCGACTTCATACGGGCGGGTGCGAAGCTGTCGGACGGCGACAAATCGAAACTGAAGCAGATGAACGCTGAGCTCGCCGCGCTGGGCAGCCAGTTCAGTCAGAACGTGCTCGACGAGGTGAATGCGGCGGCGTTGGTCGTCGATGATGTGAAGGAGCTGGATGGCCTGACGCCCGCCCAGATTGCCGCCGCGGCGGATGAAGCGAAGTCACGCGGCCTTGCGGGCAAATATGTCCTCACCCTTCTCAACACCACCGGCCAGCCGCTGGAGTCGCAGCTCACCAATCGTGCTGTGCGCCAGCGCCTGCACGAAGCCTCCATCGCCCGAGGCAGCAAGGGTGGCAAGTACGACAACCGCGAGATCGTGAGCAGGACCATGAAGCTGCGCGCGGAGCGGGCGCGGCTGCTCGGCTACGCGAATCATGCAGCCTACGCGCTGGAGAACCAGACCGCGCGCACGCCGGAAGCGGCCAATCGCATGCTGCGTGAGCTTGCGCCTGCCGCCGTGGCGAACGCGCGGCGCGAAGCGGCCGATCTGCAGGCCGTGATCGACAAGGAGGGCGGCGGCTTCCAGCTCGAGCCCTGGGACTGGGCTTACTACTCCGAAAAAGTGCGCGTTGCGAAGTATGCGTTCGACGAGTCGCAGCTGAAACCCTATCTGGAGCTCACGAACGTGCTCGAGAACGGCGTGTTCTTCGCCGCCAACCAGCTCTACGGCCTCACGTTCAGGCGGCGCGGCGACCTGCCGGTCTACCATCCGGACGTGAAGGTGTACGACGTTCTCGATGCGAACGGGGAGCCGCTCGCCATCTTCATCGCCGACCTGTACGCACGCAAATCCAAGCGTGGTGGCGCCTGGATGAATTCGTATGTGTCGCAGTCGACACTCACCGGCCACCAGCCGGTGGTCGCGAACACGCTCAACATCCCGAAGCCTCCGGCGGGCGAGCCGACGCTGCTCACCTGGGATGAGGTGATCACGGCGTTCCACGAGTTCGGCCATGCGCTGCACGGCATGTTCTCGAGCGTGAACTACCCATACTTCAGCGGCACCCGGGTGCCCCGCGACTTCGTGGAGTTCCCGTCGCAGGTGAACGAGATGTGGGCCGAGTGGCCCGCCGTGCTGAAAAACTACGCGAAGCACCACGAGACGGGCGCGCCCATTCCACCGGATCTGCTGGAAAAGGTGCTGGCCGCATCCCGGTTCAACCAGGGCTTTGCCACCACGGAATACCTGGGCGCGGCGCTGCTGGACCAGCGCTGGCATCAGCTCACCGCGGACAAAGTGCCGCCGGCCGCGGATGTCATGAAGTTCCAAGCGGAGTCCCTGAGCGCGGAGGGTGTTGCCTACCGGCCGGTGCCCCCGCGTTACCGCACTCCATACTTCAGTCACATCATGGGTGGATACGCGGCGGGCTACTACGCGTACATCTGGTCCGAGGTGCTCGATGCCAACAGCGTTGAGTGGTTCAAGAAGAACGGCGGGCTGACGCGCGCGAACGGCGATCACCTGCGCAAGACGCTGCTATCCCGCGGCGGCAGCGAAGAAGCCACGAAGCTCTTTCGTGACTTCGCGGGTTACGAACCGCGCATCGAGCCCCTGCTGGAAAAGCGCGGCCTCGCCGTGCCCGCCGCCGGCAAACCTTCGGCGGAGTAGCGCGTGATGCGGCCGGGCTTCGCTGCAAGGTGATTTCGTGCCGGGGCTGACATACGCGCCCAGGGATTTGCGGTCGGCGCAGCCCGCCGCCAGGCCTTTACGGGTGCTATCCGAGGCGCAGATCGCCGTGCAGTTCGAGCACGCGCTCGGCGAGCACGACGGAATGACAGGTGCCCACTGCATCCATGAGCTGTGGATGCGAGGCCGCTTCCCCGCCCACATCGAAGCGGCGCTCGAACGGCTCTGGAAGCATGCCGCAAGCTCGATTCCGGACTGGCTGCCCATGCGATATGTCAGCTGGCTGCCGCTGGTGTACGAGATCGCCACGAAATTCCAGCCGTCCGCAAGGGGCCGCTCGAATCTCTACCTGGTGCTGCTGGATTACTCGGACCGCCGAGGAGATCCGCACGGTGTGTATGTCGGCATGAGCCGTTACACGCCAGCGCAGCGCTTCGATCAGCACAAAGCCGGCATTCGCGCCGCGGGCAGTGTGTTGAAGCGCGGCATCGAGGTGCTCACCGGCCCCGCGCTTCACCTGCAACACGTGAAGAGAATTGAAGCGGCGCGCATCGAAGCCGCGTTGGCGGAAGCACTGAGCGACGCCGGACTGAAAGTGGCAGGCGGGCACTAGCGCGGCGCCTAACAGCAGCGGTTGATCCCGCTCCACTTCAATTCCATCGACTCGTCGTAGAACTCCCGCCGCGACAGCGGCGGGGTTTCCGGGTGAGTTTGCTCGTGATGCTGAAGATACCGGTCATAGGCATTGTCGCCCGTCACCGTGCGGACACATTCCCACACGGTCTTCACGGCTTTCTTCACACCGAGCCCTTCACGCATGCGCCTGCCCCGTGATGCCGTTCAACTGCGAGGGCCTGTAAGGCGCTTCGGAGCTCGGGAGCACCGCGCGACCGGTGATGCGGCAGTAAGCGACACGCAACATGTCGAGGATCACGAACCACAGCACGAAGGTGAAGAACACCGTGAGCCAGCCGTCGAGGCGCTGGTTGAAGATGAGCTGCGGCGCCGACGGCGATGCGATCCGGCGGCAGCGTGCCGGCGGCGAGCTTCGCGGCGAGCTCATCCGCGCCGGCAAAGAAGCCGAGGTTCGGATCGGGGCTGAACACTTTCTGCCAGGCAGCGGTCGTGGTCACGATGGCGAGCCACGCGAGCGGCAGCGAACGTGACCAACGCGTAGCGCGATCTTGCCGTTCTTGATGATGATGCCGGTGGCGACCGACAGCGCGATGCGCCGCGAGCATCTGGTTGGAGATGCCGAACAGCGGCCACAGGATGTTGATGCCGCCGTTCGGGTCGATGACGCCGATGTAGAGGAAGTAGCCCCAGCCCGCGACGATGAGCGTGCTCGAGATCAGGACCGAGGGATACCACGAGGTGCGCCGCATCGGCTTCCACACCTGGCCGAGCAGGTCCTGCAGCATGAAGCGGCCGACGCGCGTGCCGGCATCCAGCGTGGTGAGGATGAACACAGCCTCGAACATGATGGCGAAGTGGTACCACACGCCATGCAGGCCGCGGCCGAAGGCTCGTGCCGAAGATGCTCGCCATGCCCACCGCGAGCGACGGCGCGCCGCCGGTGCGGCGCGAACAGGGTGCTCTCGCCCATGTCCTGCGCGAGGTCCTGCATCTGCTCGACGGTGACCGGGAAACCCCAGCTCGAGATGGTGTGCACGGCCGCATCGGCGGCCGCCGCGCCCACGACGCCCGCGCCGGCTGTTGATGGCGAAGTACACGCCCGGATCGAGCAGCGTGGCGGCGATCATGCGCCATGATGGCGACGAACGATTCGAGCGCCATGCTGCCGTAGCCGATGAGGCGGCAGTCCTGCTCGTTGCATGATGAGCTTGGGCGTGGTGCCGCTCGACACCAGCGCGTGGAAGCCGGAGATCGCGCCGCAGGCGATGGTGATGAACACGAACGGGAACACCTTGCCGCCGAAGATCGGGCCCGTGCCGTCGACGAACTGCGTGAGCGCCGGCATCTTGATCTCCGGGTGCATGATGACGATGGCGATGGCGAGCAGCGCACACCGTGCCGAGCTTCAGGAACGTGGAAAGGTAGTCGCGCGGCGCCAGCAGCAGCCACACCGGCAGGATCGCCGCGAGCAAGCCGTAGACGATGACGAGCCAGGCGAGCGGCAGTGCCCGCGTAGTCGAACAAGTCGCGCAGCGTGACGTTGTGGTCGATCCAGCCGCCGCCGCCACACCGACGAGGAGCAGCAGCGCCACGCCGAGCACCGTCGCCTTCCAGCACGCGCCCGGGGCGGATGCGCGCAGGTAGAAGCCGATGAGGATCGCGATCGGGATGGTGGCCAGCCACCGTGGAGGTGGCCCACGGGCTGTGCTTCATGGCGTTGACGACCACGAGGCCGAGCACGGCGATCAGGATCACCATGATCATCAGCGTGCCGATCAGCGCCGCGAAGCCGCCGAACGGCCCGAGCTCGTCGCGCGCCATCTGGCCGAGGCTGCGGCCGTCGCGACGGGTGGAGAGGAACAGGATGATCATGTCCTGCACGCAGCCGCCGAGCACCGCGCCGACCAGGATCCACAGCGTTCCCGGCAGATAGCCGAACTGCGCCGCCAGCGTCGGGCCCGACCAGCGGGCCGGGGCCGGCGATGGCGGCGAAGTGGTGACCGAACACGACCCAGCGGTGGGTGGGCACGAAGTCGCGGCCGTTGTTGAGGCGCTCGGCCGGGGTGGCGCGGGTGGCGTCGACCGAGAGCACCTTCGCGGCGATCCACGCGCCGTAGAAGCGATAGCCGAGCGTGTAGATGCAGACCGCTGCGGCGACGATCCACAGCGCGTTGATGGGCTCGTCCCGATGAAGGGCGATACCGCTGACGGCAAAGGCCCCGATGATCGCCAGAACGATGCCCAATATTCGATTAGCCATCCGACCCCCTGATTTTCATTTCAACTCGACGTGCCTCATGCGTGCCGGCGGTGCCAACGCCCCGCCGGTGCGCTGGCCGCTGAGCGCCGTGCTGCGCCCGCCGCTACGCACCTGCCCATAGTCGCAAGTTCGAGGAAAGTACGCCAAGCTCACGAGGGTCCTGGATACGAGGATGGCCTGTGTGCGGTCGTTAGATCATCCGTGAGCAGCAGGCCGCGGAGCGCTACTGGCGCGTGCATGGCCTGCCGAAGTGGGACGACGACGAGTCGCTCACCCTTCCGCTGCCTGAGGCGGCGTCGTCCTGGACGGCGATTCAAACCGGCCCATGTTCCGCGAGCGGCGTGCGCAGATGGGGGCATCGATGCGCGTGACTTTTGCCTGGGGCGGCGGCGCCGAGTATTTGGCGGGGTTGCCGAACATGGTGGTGCAGCCCATGCACGCGAAGAACGCCGTGTCGTAAGGCTTGCCATCCCGCTTGCGCACGACCACTCGCTCGTACTCCCGCGAGCCGCAGATTCGGCACAGAAAATAAGGTGAGGGGGGCGTCAGGGTGTTCATACTGTATGGGGATACAGTACCTCGGCCCCAGCCGGTCGCCAAGATTTTTCCTCGCTCGATCTATTTTTCCCAAACCCAGCTCGAGCTCGACCGTTTCCCTGTGCCGACGAGCAAGGCAAAGTGCGCATGGACCACGATCCGGTCGATCGCATTCCATTGCATGCGGGCCAACTGGTGCTGGATGAACGCACGGGCCCGGGGCAGAAAATTTCACGTGCCATCGTGCAATGGCACCTGAGATATTTGAATCCGACACCGCAGGTACACCATTGGCAGTTACTGTTTCCGGCGAGAGCGTTGTCGAGCGGTCCGTGTTCAGGGAGTTCAGCGCACACCGGTTACACGCACGATAGGGATCTAGCGCCTCGGTGAGCGGACGAAAGGGAGTTTCGTTCCAGCAAGCCCGTGGGTTCGGGAACAGTAACTGCCTCGAGCCACATCGAATGCGCAGGAAGCGCGCGCTAAAAGGGTTGCGTACCGCATCGCGTTGTCGCAATCTTTGTTGTGTCGATGCTCCCAGCAATGGGAGATGCTCTCGGAATGAGACAGGGATTGTCCTTAATGGCCATGGCAGGCCGCACGTGAAACGTCTCGATGAAATCGTAGCGTTCGCGTTTCAACCGGGAAAAGGGGGCAGGGATGTCACGCCGATCCAGATTGCACGTCCCAGGCGGGCTGTATTACGTCGTTCAGCGCGGGAACGCACGGCAGCCTATTTTTACCGATGCAAGCGACTACGCAACGTTCGAGCAGCTGCTGGCTGCCATGGTCGTGCGCTGCAGAACGCGCGTGCACGCGTTCTACTGGACGAAAGACGCGATTCATTTTGCCGTGCAGATCGCGGATCTGCCCGTGGGTCGGCTCATGCAGCGGCTCACGAGTCAGTACGCGCGCAAGGTCCATCGCAAGCACGGCGAGTCGGGGCACTTGTTCCAGCAGCGCTATCACGCGCTGCTGGTCGACCCCGACATGTATCTTCTCAAGCTCATCCGCTACATCCACCTCGCGCCGGTGCGCGCCGGCATCGCGCAAGACCCGGGCGAATACACGCTCAGCAGTCACAACGCGTATCTCGGTGTGACCAGCGTGCCGTGGCTGTCCACCGGCGTTGCCCTGCGTGCGCTGAATCCGCGGCTCGACCAGGCGCGCCAGGACTATCGCAAGCTCATGTGCGAAGCGAGCGATAGCGCCGATGCGGACCTGTTCGAGAAAGGCTGCATGGACGATCCGCGCGTGCTCGGCAATCGCGAGTTCATGCAGGTGGTGCCGCGAAGCCAGCGCACCTATCGCAGCACGCACTCGCTCGATCAGGTGATCGATACGGTGTCGAGCAAGCTGGGGCTGGAGCGCACCGAAGTGCTCTCGCGCTCGCGTCAGCGCAGGCTGGCGCTCGCGCGTGCGCTCATCACGTGGTACTCCACGGAGCGCGGCATCGCCACGCTCGCGGAAGTGGCGCGGCGACTCGAGCGCGACCCGTCCACGTTGTTCGTGGCGGTAGAGCGCTATCGCACGCTGCGGCCCGATCTGTTCAACATCGGCTCACTCCACGATTCGGGGCCGCTGTTGAGGCGCGTGCTGACACTGCCGCAGTCACAGCAGTAGACGTCGCAAGTTGAAGGGACGGATTCGTTCTCCCAGCGTTGGAGGGCGGGTCCGTCCCGTTTGCTCGGCCCTCTTCAATTGACAGTGGGGCCGCTGGCGGGCGATGCTCGCCGCGTCTCTTCACAACGTCGCCACATGACCCATCTCACTTGCATTTCGGGGCGAATTACCAGGCCGGCTTTCGCGGAAAGCCGGGCGGTGGTGCGTTCGTTGTCCTGCGTGCATTGGAATGAGGATCGGGTCCATGTCGGCCAAACAGCTTTCGCTACTGCGCCTCAAGGTCGTTGCTGAGGCGGATGCGGGCGCGCTCATGCGCGTGCTCGAGCGGTTCCACAATCTGGGCATCCTGCCCCGGCGCGTGATCGCCGAGTTCACCACCGCGGATTCCCTCAGCATCCAGGTCGACATCGCCGGTGTCGAAGAGAGCCGCATGTCGCTCATCGCGGCGAAGCTGGGGCAGATTCCCTGCGTGAGCCAGGCGTACTGGCACTACGCCTGACGGCGCCGGGTCACGGGCGCCTGCGAGCGCGAGCCGTTTCGGTGGTGCGCGGCTGCTCCATCGCTTTGGCACGTGCGCCCGCACTTACCGTGGAGACATACGGCGAGTCGCGGTCGAAGAAGCGCCACGGGCGCAGCGCCCAGTCACCTGAGTAGTCCACGCCGATGCGCGTTGCGCGAGCGATGCGCGCGCGTTTCGGTGTGGCCGGCCGCTCGAGCCAGAGCCTCGTACCGAGCAGGTTGGTGCCATTCAGCGTGCGGTCGATATTCATCGCGCGGCAGAGGAGGCCGGGGCCCCATGTTTTGTCAGTGAGCCCTTCCACGGGCTCGAGCGCGCGAAGGAGCACGGCATGCGGCACGCCTGCTTCGCGCGTCACCACGTTCATGCAATACCAGCAGCCGTAGATGAAATAGACGTAGGTGTGCCCCGGGGCGCCGAACATAACGTCGTTTCTCGCGGTTCGGCCACGGGCCGAGTGCGCGGCCAGGTCCTCGGGCCCCTGGTAAGCCTCCGTTTCAACGATGCGTCCCACCCGGCGCGTGCCGCCGTCTTCGTGCACCAGATGCATGCCGATGAGCTCGCGCGCCACGACCAGCGTGCTCCTGGCGTAGAACTGACGCTGCAGCGGAGCGGCTGGCACGCTTCGACGGGGCACTTCTCTCTTCGGGCGCATCGACAATGGGGTCCCATTACGCGAGAATTCGCGGCACTGTTTCGACTCGAATCAAAGCCTTGCACGTTATTCGCCGTTTGCCTATGACCGTTTTCCGCCATTTCGCCGTGCTGGTGGCGGCGCTCATCGCCGCGCCTGCCGGCGCTACCACATATGAGCTCGGCGAAGGCCAGCCGCTGGTGTTCGGCACCATCGAGCACTACACCACGACGTATGAGGACACGTTCACGGATATCGCCCGCCGCTTCAGCCTCGGGTATGAAGAGATCGCGCGCGCCAATCCGGGAATAGACCCGTGGTTGCCCGGTGCCGGCAAGGACATCGTGATTCCCGGCCGGCGCATCCTGCCGAACGCGCCTCAGGAAGGCATCGTCATCAACCTGCCGGAGCATCGGCTCTACTACTTCCCGAAGCGCAAGAAGAAAGAGACGCCCATCGTCATCACCTATCCGGTGAGCATCGGCAAGATGGACTGGCACACGCCGCTCGGCGAGACGCGCGTGATGAGCAAGCAGAAGAACCCCTCGTGGCATCCGCCGGAATCGGTGCGCAAGGAGCATGCGGCGCGCGGCGACCCGTTGCCTGCGGTTGTGGGGCCGGGGCCGGACAACCCGCTGGGCGCGTACGCCCTGCGTCTTGCGATTATACCCGGCTCCTACTTGATTCACGGCACGAACAACCCGCTGGCGGTGGGCATGGCCGTCACGCATGGCTGCATGCGCATGTACCCGGAAGATGTCGAAGCGCTGTTCCCGACCGTTCCGGTGGGCACCAAGGTGCGCATCATCAACGAGCCGGTGAAGACCGCTTTCGTGGATGGCCAGCTGCTGCTCGAAGCGCACCCGCCAGTGGATGCGGAAGGGCAGACGTACGAGCCGAATCTCGACCTGTTCTCGCAGCTGCTCGACCAGGCGCTGGGCCCTACTACCGCTGCGGTTCACTGGGATTTTGCGCGCGAGACATTGCAGACCGCGAATGGCTTGCCCACCGTGGTGGGGCTGGAAGCGGATCTGAATCCGGCGGTTCCGCCCGAAGGTGTTCCGGGCGAGCTCCCGGCGACAACCGTTGTCGAGGCGGAGTTGGGGCCGGCCGGCTCGGCTGCGCCGAGTGCGCAGCCCGTTGCTGCCGCGGCGGCGGCGGCGGCCGCTGAATCTGGCCCTGTCACTTCATTGCCCGCACCGCTGCCGCCGGCGGATGCCGGTTCCCCGTCGCCGGGCTCCGGTGCGCGCACGTTCCCTGCCGATGAGCCCGCCGAGGCTGTCGCTCAGCCGGCGAATCCCGCCGAGCCAACCGCGGGCTCGGCCATCGCCAGCTCCACGCCCCAGCCGTTACCCTGACGCGGAAGTGGGCCGCGGCGTAACGTTCGGCACTTCGGCTGCGTGCGTGTCGATATCCATCACCATGCGCACGAGCTGCGCAAGCGATGTCGCCCCCATCTTCTCCATGACCCGCGCACGGTGAATCTCGACAGTGCGCTGGCTCACGCCGAGCTCTGCCGCCATCACCTTGTTGGGCTTGCCGCGCGTCATGAGATCGAGAATCTCGCGCTCACGGGGCGTCAGCGATTCCCGCCGGTCGTGAATGCGGTTCTTCTCTCGCAGCTGCATGCGATTGATGCGATCTTTCTCGAGTGCGCGCTGCACGCGATCGAGCAGGTCCTGGTCGCGGAAGGGCTTCTGCAGGAAGTCGAACGCGCCCTGCTGCATGGCTTCGACCGCCATGGGAATGTCCCCGTGTCCGGTGATGAAGATCACCGGAATGATGGCCCCGCGCAGGTTCAGTAACTGCTGCAGCTCCAGGCCGCTCATGCCGGGCATTCGCACGTCGAGCACGACGCACCCCGGTTGCTGCGGATCGTAGTTGTCCAGGAATTCGTGGGCGGAAGAGTACGTGACGGCGGGCAGGCAGACGGATTTCAGAAGCAGGCGCGTCGAGCTGCGCACGGCTTCGTCGTCATCGACGACGATTACGAGTGCCGAAGCGTCTTTCGTCACGCGCCACCTTGTGCGTGAGGTAAGCGGAGCATGAAACAGGCGCCCGTGGCGCCTTGCGGCCGGTAGCGTAGCGTGCCCTTGTGGGCTTCCACAATAGAACGGCTGATCGCAAGGCCCAGGCCCGCGCCCGCTGGCTTCGTCGTGACGAAGGGCGAGAACAACCTGCCGACGATTTCCGGATCCATACCGGGGCCCGTGTCCATGACGCTGATCTCAACGGTGTCTTCGGGCCCGGCGGCTGTACGCAAAATGATGTCACGCCGCTCGGGCGGCACGCTCTCGAGCGCCTCGATGGCGTTGCGGACCAGATTCAGCACAACCTGCTGGATCTCCACGCGGTTGACCAGCACCTCGGGCAGGTCCGCCGCGAGCTCCATCTCCAGGCGCGCGTTGTGCACCCGGGCATCCGTGAGCACCAGGCCCCGAAGCTCTTCTACGAGGCCGTTGCAGTCGACGAGCACTCGCTGGGTATCCGGCGTGCGCACGAGATTGCGCAGGCGGCGAATGATCTCTCCCGCTCGCAGCCCCTGCGCCGTAATCTGCTGGAGGGCATCCCGAATCTCTGCCGTATCGGTGCTACCGCGTGCGAGCAGCCAGTCACAGGCCTGCGCGTAACTGGCAATGGCGGTGAGTGGCTGATTCAACTCGTGCGCGATGCCGGCGGCCATCTCGCCCATGGTGGCGAGACGTGAAACGTGAGTGAGCCTTTGCAGAAGGGCCCATTGCTCATCCGGCGGTAAGGAATTGCGCGTCATAGACGCGCGGCACCGTCGCGCGTGACTGCCGCAGAGTCAAGCCACCGAGCGAAAATCCTTGGAACGGGTCGCATCACCCGTGAGGAGTGCGATGCGAAGCCCGGCAACGACACCCTCGATGTTGCCCGGCGACTGGTAGCCCACGACGGTGCCTTCCGGCACATCGACGTCGCAGTCGACGATGACACGGCGAAGCTTGCAGCCTGCGCCAATGCGAGCGCCGGGCAGCACCACCGCTTCGTCGAGCAGGCTGCCATCGGCAACGCGCACGTCGGTGGAGAGCACGCTGCGCGTGACCGAAGAGCGGCCGACGACAGTGCCGGCGGCGAGCAGCGAGTTGGTGACACTGTGCCGGCCCGCGTCATCGGCAATGCGCACGGGTGGGAAAGCCTGCGCCACAGTGTGAATGGGCCAGTGGGCGTCGTAGAGATCGATCCCCGGTGCGCTGTCGAGCAGCTCCATGTGAGCGCTCCAGTAGGAGTCGAGCGTGCCGACGTCCCGCCAGTAGCCGGGCTCGCCTTTCTCGTCGAGGAACGGATGTGCCGCCGCCTGGCTCTCACGCACCGCCATCGGCAGGATGTCCTTACCGAAGTCGTGAGATGAGCTCGCCTGCGAGGCGTCCCGGTTCAGCAGCTCGACCAGGTAGTCCGTGGTGAAGACATAGATGCCCATGGACGCGAGCACCGTCGACGCGGCGGTAGGGCCGGCGGCCGCTTCGAGCGTGGCCGCAGAGGGCTTCTCGATGAAGCTGCGCACTTTGCGCTGGGCATTGACGCCGATCACGCCGAAAGAGCCGGCGCTTTCGATGGGCACCGGCACGCAGCTGAGGGTGACGCCGACGCCGCTGGCCGCGTGCTGCTCGAGCATGCGCGCGTAGTCCATCTTGTAAATGTGATCACCGGCGAGCACGAGTGTGTAACGACTGCGCTGGGCGAGTAGCAGATCGAGGTTCTGGAAGACCGCGTCGGCGGTGCCGGCGTACCAGCCGGAGTGAATGCGCTGCTGGGCTGGCCACACTTCGAGAAACTCGCCCATCGGGCGCGGCAGGAAATTCCAGCCGGCATTCAGGTGGGTGATGAGGCCGTGTGATTTGTACTGCGTTAGAACAGCTATGCGACGCACGCCGGAGTTGACGCAGTTCGAGAGAGTGAAGTCGATGTTGCGGCAGTGGCCACCGAAGGGGATGGCCGGTTTGCACTGCCAGCGCGTCAGCTCACCGAGCCTTGTTCCGTTTCCGCCAGCGAGAACCAAAGCAAACGTATCACGCAGATGCTCGCGCATAGACCCACCGCCTCTGAATTCATCGGCGCGTCAGGTCGCAAGACGTGTGCCTGCCGTAGCTCCAGGGGGAGCAGCCACATTGCGCGCGATATCAGGGCGACGCAAGTCTCGGTGCCGCTAGCGCAGGCCGGGCGGCACCGGGGTGTTTTCGATGATTGTTTCGTTACGCGCGCTTGACGCGGTCCGCGACGAACAACACGGGGCCCGTGGGGCCTCCGGTGGTGGAGCCGCCTTCCGGCTCCAGGCTCACGGCCACCTTCGACGCTCCGCGAAGCGCGGCACGCTGTGCGTCCGTCAGCTCGCGATCGATCTCGCCAGCGAGCGGCAGGAGGCCGAGGGAAACGGGAGCTGCGCCGTTGTCCGGCAGAGCCCACAACTCATAGGACTTGCCGGCTTGAGCTACAGCACTTGCGCCTGCGTCCGCGACCGCGCGCAGGTGGCGCATGTCATCGTCGGCGTGCAGGTGCCAGGCGGGCTGGGTGGCGCGGTCTGCCGTAAGCGTGGCCAACTCGTGCAAGTCGGGGGCCTGCATTGCACGCCACGTCATGATGCCGCCGAACAGCACTGCGAAGAGAGCAACGCCTGCAGCCAGGGCCTGCCACGGGGCTCGCTTTGCGGGAGGCGCTGGCGCGCGCGACCCGGCGGCGCCGATGCGCTTCTCGATCTGGTTCCACACGTTCGGCGAAGGGCGCATAGGAGACAACCTCAGGGCAAGGCCGGACAGCCGCTCCTCCCACGCCTGCACGCGACGCTCTACATGCCATTCTTTCGTGCGCCAGCGTTCAAACCGACGCCGCGCACGGCCGCCAAGCGTGCCGAGCACGTACTCGGCCGCGAGCGCATCGATGAGTTTCGGGTTGTCGTGTTTCATCGTTCCAGACACTGCCGGAGCGAGGCGAGCCCGCGCCGGATCCAACTTTTTACCGTCCCCAACGGCTGTCGCGTCACGCGCGCGATATCCGCGTGCGACGCCCCTTCTACGAATGCGAGCTCGATGCCCCGGCGCTGGTCGGCGCTCAGCAGCTCGAAGCAGCGGGCGAGGGCGGCGGCGGAGCGGCCCGCGCCGGCCCAGTCCATGCCCCCTTCGGTGACGAGCTGCGGCAGCTGCTCGATCTCCGCTTCCCGATATAACTCCGCGCGCTCCGCGCGCAGCACGTCGATGGCGCGATAGCGAGCGATTGACATGAGCCAGGCGCGGGGGCGGCCGCGCCGGCTTTCGAACTGTCCGGCCCGCTGCCAGATGCTCACGAACACATCCTGCAGGGCTTCTTCGGCGAGCGCGCGGCGTTTCAAAATGCGCACCATGCACGCGAACAGTTGTGGGGCGGTTCTGTCATAGAGTTGCCGCAACGCCTGAGCATTGCGCGCGGCGCAGGCCGCGATGAGTCGCGTGAGCTCGACGTCATCCCCGTCCACGTCGGGACTGGTGTTGGGTGATCGTCCTGCCGCTTTAGGTGGTGCGTTGAGCGCCATGTCCTCTATACGTCCTGTCAGGTACCGCGGATGCAGGTTTACGCAAGGTGAAATTATGCCGGTGCGAACCTGTGAAGTGCATCGCTTTGCAGCATCTGCGCACCGTGCGTGCGTCACAGTTACTCGAGACTTTCGACGTGCTCACGCAACTTCGACACCACCTCATCGCGCCGAACGATGTCGAATCCGCCACCCGCCTCGGGCGAAATGTTCTTCAGCAGCGCGGCGATCACGGTTTCCAGGTTTCGTTTTGCCGCGAGCCTCTGTTCCTCAGTGCCGCGCCGGGCGTTGTAGTACGTCGCGTTGCCGAGGCTCCAGAGTGATTCGACCGCTACGTCGTAGCGGCCGGCCGCGAGCCCGCAGCGGGCCCTGAGGCCATGCAGCGTGCGGCTCGGCTGCGCGACGATGGCTTCGTCGATGATGGCGATGCATTCCTCCGCGGCAGGCCGACGCAGCGCCCGGGACGCCACGCGGCTTCGCCAGTCCGCGCGCAACTGGACAGCGTCGATCTTCCAGGGCTCGGTCCAGGGGACGCTCGCGAGCGTTGCGTCCATCTCCGACACGGCCTTCCAGTCGCCCGCATTCGCAAGCTGGCGCGCGCGCACCAGCACGCCAGCCACGCTTTCACGAACAGCGGGGCCTGACGCGGCGGGCTCGCCGCGAACGCGGAGCAGGGTGGCATCGACCTCGTGGCCCGAGGCGGTGCCCTGAAGCGCGCGGCCCAGGGCGGCGATCCGGTCGCTCACGCTTGCGTCGATCGCCGCGAACAGGGACATGCGGCGCGCGATGTATGGGAACGACACGCGCTCGCGGTACCCCTGGAACACCCAACTGTCCGGATTCTGTAGCGGGTCGTATGGAGCGAGGATGCGGCCGATGCCCGCCGCGTCGAGCCCTTGGCCGAAGTCGTAGAGGCTGGAAGTGGCCATGCGATTGTCGTCGTCCGTGATGAGCGGCGCGCCGGCGGCAAGCTTGCGTGCGCCATCGCCGTCCACCGCGAGCGCGGCGAACAGGTCTTCCACCGTGTTGATGCCGAGACGGCGGTAGTGCACCGGCGAGTACAGCAGCGGGCGACCCGAAGCGGCGAGGTCCACTTCCACGTTGAGCGGCATCGCCGAGGCGAGAAACACCAGCGTGTTCGGGTCTGGCCGATACAGGCGCACCTCGCCGAACGCTTCGAGCAACGTCGCGGTGAGCGAGCGCAGAAGCGGCTCGTTCAGGAACGTGACATTCATCCACTGGACGAATACGCCGTCGTCGCGCAGGTGCGCGCGTGCCTGCCGCATGAACTCCAGCGTGTACAGATGCGAGGCGCCGGCCGTCCAGGGGTGTGACGGCTGCGAGACGATGGCGTCGTACTTGCGGCCGGTGAGGTTGAGCGCGCCGCGCGCGTCGTTCGAGATGAGCGTGAGCCTCGGGTCGGTCAGGGGGTCGTGCTTGCGCAGCGAGCGGGTGGCACGATTCGCGTCGATGACCTGCGGCTCGATCTCGATGACGTCGATCTTCTTCACGGAAGGCGGCACACCTTCCACCACCACGCCGCCGCCATAGCCCACGATGAGCATGTCTTGCGCTAGCGGGCGCGCGATGACCGCAAGCGGGGAGAGCCAGTACTCGCCGCTGAAACGGGGCGCCATGCCGGGCGTATCCATCATGGCTTCGGGCAGCCCGTTGGTTCGCAGCACGAGCCCGCCATCCTGCTTCAGCACCACGATGCTCGCGCTTCGACCTACGTCGTAATAGAGCCGTTTGCCCTCGTTCACGATGTTGAGGGGCGAGGCTCGCAACATTTCGTCTGGCGCGGAAGGTCTGAATGGCAGGGCCGCCGCGAGCGCCACAACGATCACCGCGAATCCGAATGCATGCGCCGGACGCGTGAGCATCCATGCCGCCGCAACGGCGAGCGCACAGCTTGTGGCCACCGCCACCTGGATGGCGCCTTCGAAGCGCAGCAGCGGAATGAGCACGAAGCCGGCGGCGAGCGAGCCCACGATCGCGCCAACGGTGTTCCACGCGTAGACGCGCGCGCTCGCAGACGCGGCGTCGTCGGCGCCATCCGCAAGAATTCGCACGGCGAGCGGAAACGTGGTGCCGATGCAGAACGTGAGCGGCAACAGCACGATCACGCCGAACGACGCCGTCACCGCGAGGCGGTGAGGCGGTGGAATGAAGTGATGCATGAACAGAAAGGCCGCGGCAGCCGCGAGGGCGCACCCAAGCTGGGCCATGGCCAACGCTTGCACGGCTCGTTCACGCGTTCGGGCCAGCAGCGCGCCAGCGCTGCCGCCCAGCGCGATGCCCGCAAGGAAGCTCGCCACCATGACGCCGAATGCATGGATGCTGCTGCCGAGCACGTGGCTCAGCAATCGCATCCACAGCACCTCGTGAAAGAACGCAACGGCTCCGGACACGAGCATCAGCGGCAGAATCCACGAGACGTCGGGCACCGAGCGCAGCCGCGACGTGATGCCGCCGCGCGAGGCGCCGTTCACTGCGGACCCCAGCGGCGCCGCATCCGCGCGGCGAGCCGTGAGCGCTGCGAGCAGGAAAATGGCCACGTTGATCGACGCGGCCACGCGCACGCTCTTCGTCAACCCAAGCTGGGGCAACAGCCAGAACGCGGTGAAGAGCGCGCCACCGACCGCGCCGACCGTGTTCATGGCATAGAGCAGCCCGATGCGGCTGCCGATCTCGCTCTCCGCGCGCACCAGATGCCGTGCGAGCAGCGGCAACGTGGCGCCCATCAGCACGGTGGGAATGGCCAGCACGACGAATGCGCTCGCCAGGTAGAAGAAAGACGTGGCCGCTTGGGTGCTGTCGGGCGGGCCCGACTGGTTTCCAAGCATCGCGCGCAACAACCCGTCGCTCGCGAGCAGCAGAGCCGGCACCAACACCGCGGCACTTGCGCCGATTCCCAGCTCGAGCCCGGCATACAGGAGCACGGGCCGCGAGATGCGCGGCAACCAACGCTCCGCCGCCCACGCGCCCAGCGCAAGCCCGCCCATGTATGCGGCAAGCACGGTGGCAACGGCCAGCTCGGAGGTGCCGAACACCAGCGCGAACTGCCGCGTCCACGCCGTCTGATAGACGAGCGCGGCGAACCCGCTCAGCAGAAAGCAGAGTGCCAGCACTGCGATGATCGTTCCCTCTGATCGCTCGGTTTTTGAACCGACGAGACGCTCCGTTGGCGCCCCGGAGGGCGTGCCTGTTACGTTGACAGGCATCCGGGTTGCGAACATGGTCCCGGACTCTACAAGCAAGGCCCGGCAAGGGCCATGAAATGCGCAACAGGGGTGTGTCGATGAAGATGTCCGGCGTCATCACCATCACCACCGACTTCGGGCACCAGGGGCCGTTCGTCGGCGTGATGAAGGGCGTCATGCTGACCCGCCTGCCGGAGGCCCGCATCATCGATCTCACGCACGAGATCGTCGTGCACTGGCCGGCGGAGGCCGGGTTCTGGCTCGCCCGCGCTTTCGGCTACTTCCCGCCCGGCACCGTTCACGTGGCCGTGGTCGACCCGGGCGTGGGCACGTCCCGCGACATCATCGCAGTGACGGCGAGCGGGCATGTCTTCCTGGCGCCAGACAACGGGCTGCTGGCGCCCGTCGTTGACCGCAACCCCGGGGCATCGGTAGTGAAGCTCACCGCGGCGCGCCTGTCTCAT
This sequence comes from uncultured Gammaproteobacteria bacterium, assembly GCA_963837755.1. Lineage (GTDB taxonomy): Bacteria > Pseudomonadota > Gammaproteobacteria > Steroidobacterales > Steroidobacteraceae > JADGHX01. The sequence goes on from CAWIOP010000002.1 coordinate 503,062, forward strand.
TTCGGAATCCACGCCCCGAGCGCCACCTTCCACGGCCGCGACATCTTTGCGCCCATTGCCGCGGAGCTCGCTGCCGGTCGCTGCGTGCCGTCCGACCTGGGCGAGCGCCAGTCGAGCGTGATACCGGCCTGGGTCGACGAGCCCACGGTGGAGCGGGGCGCGGTCAGCGGCGTGGTCATCACCATCGACCACTTCGGCAACCTCATCACGAACATCGACGCGGCGCTGATCCAGGCGCTGCCGAACCCCCGGGTGCACGCCGGCAACCACACCTTCCAGCTGTTGCGAACCTACGGGGACACGCAGCCGGGGCAGTATCTCGCGCTGGTGAATTCCTTCGGCGTCATCGAGATTGCCCGGGCGGAACAGAGCGCCGCGGACGGGCTTGGGGCTCGGGCCGCGGCGCCCCGGTCGTCATACGGGCGAGGGCGCCGGTTTCAGCGCCTGGGGACGGTGCTCCCATAAATCCTTGAAAGGCCGCGCGGAATCCGTATATAGTTCGCAGCTCATTGCACGCCACCGGTGCGTGTTAGTTGTTGAATTCACTTATGAATTATACAAACCGCGATGTCCGAACGAGATAACGAGAGCTTCGATCTCGACGAAGAATTCCTGGGCACCGTCTCCGAGGACAGCACGGACTACGATCGTCTGCTGGACCGTGTAGACAAACGGGTGCGCAACCAGGGCAAGAAAGGCAAGGCCGCCTGGAGCAAGCTCGAGGAAGTGCTTGCCGATCGCAAGCTGGAGAAAGACCTCCAGGACGCCTTCGACGACGAGCCTTGACCGGATGCCGCGCCAGCGGCGTTCGTTTTCCCGCTTCAATCAGGGTCGGGCCAGCTGCCAGCAGCCGTACGCCCGCACCGCCAGCCCAGCTAGCTCAGAGGTTCATCCGTGACGCGCGCGCACTCTTCGTGGGTCGTCCTCAAGTTCGGCGGCTACCAGCGTTTCGACGCTCGCCAACTGGAACAACATCGCGGCCGTCGTGAAGAAGCGCAGCGCCACGGGTGCCCAGGTGCTGGTCGTGCATTCGGCCGTCACCGGCATCACCGACAAGCTCGAGAAACTGCTCGACGCCGCGCTTCAGCAGAAGCACGAGGAAGCCCTCGCGGTCATCGAGAAGCGCCATCGTGATCTTGCGGCCGAGCTCGGCATTGCCGTCAGCGCTGAGCTGGAAAAGCATTTCTCCGACCTGCGGCAGATTGCCGCGGGTGTCGCGCTCGTGGGCGAAGTCAGCGACAGCACGCGCGCACGTCTCATGTCCAGCGGCGAGCTCATGGCCACCGAGATTGGCGCGCACTATCCTGCGCGAGCCAGGGCATCAACGTGAAGTGGGCGGATGCCCGCACCCTGCTGAAGGCGCAAGAGCGCAAGAGCGCCTCCGCGAAGGCGAGCCTGCTGTCGGCCACCTGCAATTTCGCGCCGGATGCACAATTGCAGCAGCGCCTCACGGCGCTTGCGCCGGTGGTCATCACGCAGGGCTTCATCGCCAGCGACGAAGATGGCAACACCGTGCTGCTCGGGCGCGGCGGCTCGGACACGTCTGCCGCGTATCTGGCGGCCAAGCTCAATGCGTCGCGCCTGGAGATCTGGACCGACGTGCCCGGCATGTTCAGCGCCAATCCGCGCGCCACGCCCACGGCGCGCCTGCTCAGGGCGCTGCATTACGATGAAGCGCAGGAGATTGCGAGCAACGGCGCCAAGGTGCTTCACCCGCGCTGCATTCTGCCGGCGCGCCAGTACGATATCCCGCTCTACGTGCTACGCCACGCAGACGCCGGATCTCGAAGGCACCGTCGCTCACGAGCGAAGGTGCCGATGGCGCCGCGCAGGTGAAGGCGGTCTGCCCTCAAGAAGGGCATCACGCTCGTGTCGATGGAAAGCCCGGGCATGTGGCACCAGGTGGGCTTCCTCGCGGACGCATTCCAGGTGTTCAAGGCACACGGCATGTCGGTGGACCTCGTCTCGACCTCGGAGACCAACGTCACGGTGTCGCTGGACCCGCAGGCGAATTCGCTCGACCGGCACCTGCTCGATGCGCTCGTTGCAGACCTCTCGAAACTCTGCCGCGTGCAGGTGATCGGGCCGTGCGCGTCGGTCAGCCTCGTCGGCCGCAACATCCGCGCCATCCTGCACAAGCTGGGCGACGCGCTCGAGTTGTTCGCCGAGCAGAAGATCTATCTGGTCAGCCAGGCCGCGAACGATCTGAATTTCACGTTCGTCGTCGACGAGAACCAGGGCGACCGCCTGGTCGACCAGTTGCACGAGATGCTCATTCGTCCGGTGCCGGGCGATCGGGTGCTCGGGCCCACGTGGGAGCAGCTTTTCGCGAAGCCCTCCGACGACGTCGTGCGCACGCCAGTGTGGTGGCGCACGAAGCGTGAGCAACTGCTGTCGCTGCTGAAAGATCGCCGACTGCGCCTACGTCTACGACGTGGCCTCGGTCACCGCGGCGGCGCGTGCCCTCCGCGGCATCAAGTCTGTCTCGCGCGTGCATTACGCCATGAAGGCAAACCCGCATCCCGACCTGCTGCGCGCGTTGTATGCCGAGGGTGTTTACCCCGAGTGCGTCTCGCGTGGGGAAGTGGAGCGCGTGCTGTCATGCCTGCCGGACATCGACCGCTCGCACATCCTGTTCACGCCGAATTTCGCGCCGCGCGATGAATACGAATGGGCGGTTGGGCAGGGCGTGCAGATGACGGTGGACAACACGTTCGTGCTCGAAAAGTGGCCGGATGTGTTCCGCGGTCGCGAGGTCTTCGTGCGCGTGGATACGGGCACCGGCCGCGGCCATCACCATCACGTGCGCACGGCCGGCACGCATTCGAAGTTCGGCGTGCCGCTCTCGGAGCTGCCGCAGCTCGCCGGGCTTGCGAAGAAGGCGGGCGCCAGGGTTGTCGGCCTGCACGCCCACACCGGCAGCGGCGTATTCGACGTGCGCAACTGGGAACAGACGGCCGCACAGCTTGCCGGCCTCATCGAGCAGTTTCCGGACGTTCGCGTCGTCGACGTAGGCGGGGGCCTGGGCGTGCCCGAGCGCGCGGACCAGCCGGGCGTGGACCTGGCGAAACTCGATACCGCGCTCGCCGCCGTGAAGGCGGCGTTCCCGAAGCTCGATCTGTGGATGGAGCCAGGGCGCTACTTCGTGGCCGCCGCCGGCGTGCTGATCGCGCGGGTGACGCAGCTCAAGTCGAAGGGCAGCGCGCGCTACGTGGGTATCGCCACCGGAATGAACTCTCTCATCCGGCCGGCGCTCTATGGCTCGTATCATGAGATCGTGAATCTCACCCGGCTCGAAGAGACGGGCACGGAGCTCGCCGACATCGTGGGGCCTATTTGCGAAAGCTGCGGACATTCTCGGCCACGACCGCCTGTTGCCTCCCACGCAGGAAGGCGACGTGCTGCTCGTGGCGAACGCCGGCGCATACGGGCGGGCCATGAGCTCCACGTACAATCTGCGCGACCCGGCGGTCGAGATCTGCATCTAGGGCCAGCCGCGGCACCCCGGGTCGAACGCATGATCATCTTCGATGGCGCGTAAGAAAGGCTTGCTTCGCCGGCTGCTGTGGGGCGCGCTGATCGCGGTCGGCGTGGTGCTCATCGTCTGCGCCGCGCTCTTCATTCATCTGGACCGGCAGGTCACGAAGCAATTCGAGGGGCGGCGCTGGACGCTGCCGGCGCAGGTGTACGCCGCGCCGCTGGAGCTGTACGCGGGCCTGCAGCTTTCCGGCCCGCAGCTCGAAGCTGAGCTGCAGCGGCTGCAGTATCGCGAAGTCGGCAAGCTGGAGCGCCCCGGCACATACCGGCGGCAGGGCTCGCGCTATGAAGTGGCGCTGCGCGGCGCGCGCTTCGCGGACGAGACGCGTGCCGCACAGATTCTCGTCATCAACACGTCCGATGGCACCATCACCGGTCTCACCGACAGCAAGGCGCAGGAAGTGCCGATTGCCCGCTTCGAGCCGCTGCTGATCGGCAGCATCTTTCCGACACATGGCGAAGATCGAATGGTGCTGCAGCCGTCGGACGTGCCGCCGCTGCTGCCCGCGGCGCTGAAGGCGGTGGAAGACCGCAAGTTCGATCATCACCACGGCGTCGACCCTGTGGCCATCGCGCGCGCCGTGTGGGCGAACGTAAAGGCCGGCGGCATTGCACAGGGCGGCAGCACACTCACGCAGCAGCTCGTGCGCAGCTACTTCCTGACCACCGACCAGACCCTGAGCCGCAAGCTGCGCGAGGCGGCCATGGCGCTCGCGCTGGAGCTGCATTTCACCAAGGCGGATCTCATGAACGCCTACGTGAACGAGATCTATCTCGGGCAGGATGGCGAGCGCGCCATGCACGGCTTTGGCCTCGCGAGCCAGTTCTATTTCGGCAAGCCGCTGGCGGAGCTCGATCTCTCCGAGGTCGCGCTGCTCGTCGCCGTAGTGCGCGGGCCGTCGTATTACGACCCTCGCCGGCATCCGCAGCGCGTGAAGGCGCGGCGGGATCTCGTGCTGAAGGTGCTGGCGGAGCGGCGTGTCATCAAGCAAGAAGACGCCGCCGCCGCCATCAACCGCCCGCTCGGCGTCGTTGCCCGCAGCGCTGGTGCCTACTATCCCGCTTACCTCGATTTCGTTCGGCGCACGCTTCGCCGCGACTACCGTGAGGAAGACCTGACGGAGGCGGGGCTGCGCATCTATACGAGCCTCGACGCCCGTGCGCAGGATGTCGCAGAGCGTGCGCTGGAGCAGGAGCTGACGCGGCTCGACAAGGCGCGCGCCGCCATGGCGAAGAAGAAATCCGGCGTGACGGAGAACCCGGCGCCGCTGCAGGCGGCCGTCGTCGTCACCGCGCCCCAGAGCGGCGAGGTCATTGCGCTCGTGGGTGGCCGGCACGTGGGATACAACGGCTTCGACCGCGCGCTCGATGCCACGCGGCCCATGGGCTCGCTCGTGAAACCGTTCGTGTACCTCACGGCGCTCGAAACCAGGCGCTACACGGCCGCCACCATCATCCAGGACGAGCTCATCGACGTGCGGCTGAAGAACGGCACGCACTGGAAGCCGCAGAATTTCACGAAGGAAATCCATGGGCCGGTGCCGGTCGCGCGCGCGCTGTCGGAATCCCTGAACCTGGCGACGGTGGGGCTCGGGCTCGATGTGGGCCTGCCCAACGTCACGAAAACGCTGCAGCGATTCGGGTTGCAGCGAAAGCCGCTCGAAGTGCCCGCCATGACGCTGGGCGCGGTGGACATCACGCCGCTCGAGGTTGCGCAGATCTACAGCAGCCTTGCGAGCGGCGGCTTCCGCACGGAGCTGCGCGCCGTGCGCGCCGTGATCAGCGACGACGGCAAGCCGTTGCGCGCGTTCCCGCTCGAAGTGACCCAGGTGGCGGATGCGGACTCCGTGCAGCAGCTGAACCGCATGTTGGAGCTCGTGATGGAGCACGGCACCGGCCGCGCGGCGCGCAGCGTGCTGCCGCCCGGTCTCGTCGTGGCGGGCAAGTCCGGCTCCTCTTCAGAGCTGCGGGACAGCTGGTTCGCCGGCTTCTCGGGCTCACACGCCGCGGTAGTGTGGGTGGGTTACGACGACAATCGCCCTACGGGGTTTACCGGGTCATCCGGTGCGCTGACGGTGTGGGCGCGACTGATGGCGAACCTCGACACCACGCCGCGCAATGCGCCGTTGCCGGAGTCGCTGGTCAGCGTGCCTATTGAATTTGCGACGGGGCTGCGGGCCGATCCCCTCTGCGGGGAAGATGTGGTCACGGTCGCGGTTCCGGTTGGCGCGGAGCCGGCGTGGAAGCCCGGGTGTGAGGACGGCGGCGCGACGATCGTGGAGAAGGCCGGCGAGTGGCTGCGCGACTTGATTCGTCACTGATCGCGCGGCGCGGCTATCATGTTCGCATGATGCTTCGTACGGTCGTTGTCGCCTGCTCGGCCTTGTTTCTCGTGGCGTGCCAGTCGTTGTACGGGCCACCGGTCTCCCGTCCCTCGCCGCAGCCCCAGCCGGGCACGCCGCAACCTCAACCCAGCACGCCGGAGCCGCAGCAGCCGGTTCCTACTCCCGTGCCTCTGCCACCGCAGCAGCCCCCCAAGGAATTCCGCCTGAGCGCGGCATCTGCGGCGCTCGTGAAGCAGAGCCGTGCGCAATCCGTTAAGGGTGAGTACCCGGCGGCCGTCGCAACGCTGGAGCGCGCATTGCGCATCGAGCCGGACAATCCGCTGGTGTGGCTGGAGTTGGGGCAAGTGCATCTCGCCTCGCGTAATGCGCCGCAGGCCGAGAGCATGGGCCGCAAGGCAGTGGCGCTCGCCACGGGCAACCCCGGCCTGCAGTCGACCGCGTGGAGACTGGTGGGCGATGCCCTCCGCTCCCGGGGCCGCGATCTCGATGCGACCGAGGCCTATCAGCGCGCCGCGATGGCGTCGCCGCGCTGACGGCGCGTTGGCGCATGCCTGCATGGGGGGGCGCGCGCACACCACATCATCGCGTCGGCGCAGCCGCCTCGCTCGCCGGCACTACTTGCCGGCGTGGCGCGACTCAAGCTCTGCCACCACGCTCGCCAGCGTGACGCCGCGGCTCTTGAGCAGCACCAGCAGGTGAAACAGCAGGTCCGCCGATTCCGAGATGACTTTCTCGTCGCCTTCGGCGACCGCGGCCAGCGCCACTTCGAGGCCTTCCTCGCCCACTTTCTGCGCGATGCGCTTCGGGCCCTTCGCGAACAGGCGCGCGGTGTAGCTGCCTTCCGGATTCTCGGTGACACGCTGCTCGATGACGCCCTCGAGCGTGCTCAGAAAGCCGAGCTTGCTCACGGCGGCGGCCATGCCGTCGCCGAAGCACGTGACGGTGCCGACGTGGCACACAGGCCCATTGGGGCGAGCGGTGATGAGCAGCGCATCCCGATCGCAGTCCGCGCGCACTTCGACGAGGTCGAGCACGTGGCCCGAGGTCTCACCCTTCATCCAGAGGCGCTGCTTGCTGCGGCTGTAGAACACGACGCGGCGGCGCTCGAACGTGGCGGCCAACGCTTCCGCGTTCATGTAGCCGAGCATGAGCACTGCGCCGGTGTCGGCGTGCTGCACGACTGCCGGAAGCAGGCCATCGCCTTTGCCGAAGTCGAGCGTGCGCGCGTCGTCGGATGTGATGCATTGACCAGGTGTGTGGGTCATGGGCGAATCTCGATGCCGGCGGCACGCAGCTCTTTCTTCAGCTCGCGCACCACGATTGTGCCGGAGTGGAACACGCTGGCAGCCAACGCTGCATCGACGCCGGCTTTCTGGAAAACGTCACGGAAGTGCTCGACCGCGCCCGCGCCGCCCGAGGCGACGAGCGGCACGGAGCATATCTCGCGTGCGGCCTGCAGCTGCTCGATGTCATAGCCACGCTTCACGCCGTCACTGCCCATGCAGTTGAGCACGATCTCGCCGGCGCCGCGGTCCTGCACTTCGCGCACCCACTGAAGCGTGTCGCGGCCGGAATCGCGCGTGCGATTCGGGTCGCCGGTGAACTGGTACACGCGCCAGCCATCGGCCGTCTCATGGCTGTCGATGCCGACCACGACGCACTGCGCGCCGAAGCGCGCGCTCAGGGCGTCGATGAGCGGCGGGTCCGCGAGCGCAGGGGAGTTCACGGAAATCTTCTCCGCGCCGGCGTTCAGCACGGCTTCGGCATCGGCCACGGAGCGGATGCCGCCGGCCACGCAGAAGGGAATGTCGAGCACCGCGCGCCACCCGGCTCACCCACTCGCGATCCACGGAACGGCCTTCGGGGCTCGCGGTGATGTCGTAGAACACGAGCTCGTCCGCGCCTTCATCGCGATAGCGCTCGGCCAGATCGAGGATGTCGCCCACGACCACGTGGTCGCGAAAGCGCACGCCCTTTACGACCTGGCCGTCGCGGACGTCGAGGCAGGGGATGATGCGTTTGGCAAGAATGGTCGCAACTCCTCGGAAGTGATGCGCTGTTCCAGCAGCGCCTTGCCGCTCACGGCGGCGGCCATGCCGAGCGACGCAAGCGCGGCGAGATCCGCCGCGTCACGCACGCCGCCGGACGCCTGCCACGCGATCTGCGGGTAGCGTTCCAGGGCACGGCGGTAAAGATGCAGGTTCGGGCCGGTGAGGGCGCCGTCGCGCTCGATGTCGGTGCACAGCACGTGCTTCAGGCCGACGGGCAGGAACGGCTCCAGCGCGTTCCACAGCGTGACGCCAGTGCCTTCCGTCCAGCCGCGCGTGCGCACGCGCGGCTCGCCCGCTGCGTCCACTTGCACGTCGAGCGCAAGACAGATGCGGTCGGGGCCGAAACGCTTGAACCACGAGGCAACTTCCACCGGGCGTTCGACAGCGGCGCTGCCGATGACGACGCGTTCGACGCCTTGCGCCAGCACGTCCTCGATAACTTCGGCGGAGCGCATGCCCCCGCCCACCTGTATGCGCAACGCGCCCTGGGCGGCGAGCGCGACGATGGTGGGGCGGTTGGCGAGCACACCGTCTTTCGCGCCGTCGAGGTCCACCACGTGCAGCCAGGTGGCACCGAAGCCGCGATAGCGGGCGAGCAGGTCGAGCGGCTCGTACTCGTATCGCGTCTCCGCGTTGAAGTCGCCCTTGAACAGGCGCACGCAGCGACCGTTGCGCAGATCGATGGAGGGAATCAGCAGCATCGGCTCAGCCTGCAGAAAGTTGGCCAGGATGCGCGAGCCCGTTTTGGCCGAGCGCTCCGGATGAAACTGGGTGCCCCAGAAATTTCCACGGCGCACCACTGCGGAGACCTGCGCGCCGTAGTCCGTGCGCGCCAGGGTGATGTCGGAGACGGGGGCGGCGTAGCTGTGCACGAAGTACACATAGTCTGTATCCGCCACGTTCTGTAGCAGCGGGTCATCGCGGAGGCTGATGAGCGTGTTCCAGCCCATGTGCGGCACGGGGCGGCCGGGTTCCGCCTTCAGCTTCCTGACCGTGTCGGGGATGATGCCCAGGCAATCGACCGGCGCCTTCTTCCGAATGCTTGAACAGCAACTGCATGCCCAGGCAGATGCCGAGCACCGGTTGCTTCAGTGTGGGCATCACCTCGGCGAGCCCCGACGCATGCAGGCGCTCCATGGCGTCTGCCGCGGAGCCCACGCCCGGAAGGATTACGCGTTCGGCGCTCTGCACTTCGCGCGGGCTGGTGGTGACGGTGGCCGGCGCGTTGAGGCGCTCCAGTGCGAACTGCAGGGAGGCGAGGTTTGCGCCGCCGCTATCAATGATCACTGTATTTCGGGCGGTATTGGAAACCGTGCTCATGGGCTTGGTGCTACAGCACGCCTTTGGTCGTGGGCAGGTCGTCGCCTTCGCGGCGGAACGCCTGCCGAAGGGCGCGGCCCACGCCTTTGAAGCAGGCCTCGACCATGTGATGGGTGTTCTCGCCCGTCACGCTGACATGCACGGCCGCGCCGAGCGTGTCGGCCAGCGAGCGGAAGAAGTGCGGCACGAGCTCGGTGGGCAGGCCGCCCACCTGGTCGCGGCCGAACTGGCCTTCGAAAGTGGCGTAGGCGCGGCCGGAGAGGTCGATGGCGACCTGCGCCTGCGCTTCGTCCATCGGCAGCAGGAAGCCGTAGCGGCCGATGCCCCGCCTTGTCGCCGAGCGCGCGGCGCAGGCATTCGCCCAGCGCGAGCGCGCAGTCTTCGACGGTGTGGTGCTCGTCGATGTGCAGGTCGCCCTTGCAGTTGAGGCGCAGCGAGAAGCCGCCGTGCTTGGCCAGCTGCTCCAGCATGTGATCGAAGAAGCCGATGCCGGTTGCGACCTGGATGGGCGTCGGTGGCGTCGAGATCGACGGCGACGTCGATCTCGCGTTTCCTTCGTCTTGCGCTCGGTGCGCGCGCGGCGGGCCGTGAGCTTGCGCACGATGGCGGGCCAGGTTTCATCGGGCGTGCCGTTCCGGCGCACCTTCATGCCGCGGATACCAGGTTCTGCGCGAAGACGAGGTCGGTGTCCCGATCGCCGATCATGGCGCTGCGTTCGGCGTCCATGCCTTTCTCGCGCACGTAGTCTTCGACGAGTACGGGTCTTGGGCTTGCGGCAGTCGCAGGCGTCGGTCTGGAGGTGCGGGCAGACGAACACGGCGTCGAACTCGATGCCCTGCGAGCTGAAGGCGTCGAGCATGAACTGGTGCGCGCCGTCGAAGTGCGCCTGCGGGAAGCTCGCCGTGCCGAGGCCGTCCTGGTTGGTGACGATGACGAAGCGATAGCCGAGCTTGCGCAACTGCGCGAGCGCGGCGAACACGCCCGGCATGAAGCGGACCTTGGCGAGCGAATCGACCTGCAGGTCGGCGGCTCCTCGATGAGCGTGCCGTCGCGGTCGACGAACAGTACAGGGGAAGGTGAGCTCATCGGAGCGCCTCGAGCAGGCGGTTGTTCTGATCAGGCGTGCCGATGCTGATGCGAAGCGTGCGAGGCAGGCCCACCTGCGCGCGCACATCACGAATGAGCAGGTTGGCAGCACGCGAGCTCGCGAGCGCGCGATCTGGGTCTGCGAATTCCACCAGCAGGAAGTTCGCTTCGCTGGGCCACAAGCGTTTCACGCCGGGCAGCCTGGCTAGTTCCACCTGCATGCGCTCGCGTTCCGCCCGGATGGACGCGATGCGCGAATTCATCACGGCAATCTGCGGCGCCTCGAGCAGCTTCAGGACCGCTTCCACCGTCATCTGCGTGATGGCGTAGGGCGGTATCACCTTGCGCAGAAGCGAGATGACTTCAGGGTTCGCGATGAGCGTGCCGCAACGCGCACCGGCGAGGCCGTGCGCCTTCGAGAGCGTGCGCAGCACCGCGAGTTGCGGGAGTCTATCGATGTGCTTCACGAGGCTTGCGGCCGTCGAGAATTCGACATACGCCTCGTCCACCACCACCAGCGCGCGCCCTTCGAGGCGGGCAGCGATGCGCAGGATGACGTCGGCGGGGATTGTGTTGCCCGTGGGGTTGTTCGGCGAGCACAGGAAGACGAGCTTCACGTTCGGCGTGCATTGGCGCAGCACTTCGTCTTCGTCCAGCGAGAAGCCGTCGTTCACGCGCAGCGGCACGCTGATGACATCCGCGCCCTGGATGCGCGCCGCGACGGCGTACATGCCGAAGGTGGGCGGGCAGGTCAGCACGGCATCCTGGCCGGCGCGGCAAAAACCGCGGCACAGCAGGTCGATTGCCTCATCGCTGCCGCGGCCGACGAGCACCTGGTCTGGCCTCGCGCCGTAGAGCGCGGCCAGTCGTGCGACGAGCTCGCGAGGCTGCGGTTCTGGATAGCGGTTCAGGCCGGCTCTCGTGTCGTCACCCGTCGCGCGCCACGGCAACTCGTTTGCGTGCAGGCGCTCGAGGTGCGGTTCCCACGACGCGTGCTCGTAAGGCTTGAGCGCAACGATCTCGGGGCGAGCGATGTCGCTGATCCAGCTCATTGGGCTTTCGCTCCTTGAGCACCCGCGTTTGTCGATGTGTTGCCGAGCAGGGTGAGGCGCATGCTTACGGCATTCGCGTGCGCGTCGAGGCCTTCGAGATCGGCCAGCGTAACGGCTGTGGGGCCAAGCGCGCGCAAGCCGTCTGGCGTGAGTTCCTGCACTGTCATGCGCTTTACGAAGTCGAGCACCGAAAGCCCGCTGTACGCGCGCGCGTAGCCGTATGTGGGCAGCACGTGATTCGTGCCGGAGCAGTAGTCGCCCATGGGTTCGGGCGTCCACTGGCCGAGGAACACCGAGCCGGCGTTCTGAACCCGCGGCAGCCACTTGCGCGGCTCGCGCACCTGAAGAATGAGATGCTCGGGGGCGTAGTCGTTCGAGACATCGATGGCGGTTTCGAGGTCTGGCACGACGATGCAGCGGCTGCTGGCAACCGATTTCTCGAGAATCTGGCGGCGGGACAGCTCGCGCATCTGCGCATTCACGGCCACCACGACGGCGTCAGCCAATGCACGCGACGTGGTAACGAGAATGGCCTGGGCCTGCGTGTCGTGCTCGGCCTGCGCCAGCAGATCTGCGGCGACGAGGTCTGGCGACGCGTCTTCGTCCGCAATGACCAGCACTTCCGACGGGCCGGCCGGCAGGTCGAACGCCGCGCCCGCCGGATCGGACGCCACGAGCTGCTTCGCGGCCGTGACCCAGGCATTGCCGGGCCCGAAGATCTTGTCGACCTTCGGAATGCTCTGCGTGCCGTATGCCATGGCGGCGATGGCCTGCGCCCCGCCCACCTTGAAGACCGTGTCGATGCCGCACAACTCCGCGGCCACGAGAACCGCAGGGTTCGCGCCACCGTTGGACGCTGGCGGCGTGCACAGCACGCGGCGCGGGCAGCCGACAAGCTGCGCGGGCACGGCGAGCATGATGACGGTCGAGGGCAGAGGTGCGGAGCCCGCAGGCACGTAGAGGCCGACGGCGGGAACCGGCCGAATAACCCGCTCGCAACGCACGCCCGGCATGGTTTCAATCGATAGCGCGCCCGGCAGCTGTGCCCTGTGGAACGCGCGCACGTTCACGATGGCGCGCTCGATTGCCGCGATCTGCACGGCCGTGAGCGCCTTGCGAGCCGCGGCAAATTCCTCGCGACCCACCGCCAGCTCACGCAACTCCACGCGGTCGAACCTGCGTGTGTACGCCCGCAGCGCTTCGTCGCCCCCGCGCCGAACGGTCTCGACGATCTCGCGCGCGCTGTTGATGACGTCCTGTCGCGTTTCCTGCGCCGGGCGGGCGAGCGCCGCGCGCTTGCCTTCGGCGTCCAGCCTGTTCCAGTCGACGATACGCACGGGGGTTAGCATGATCAGGCGAGCATCTTCTCGACCGGCAGCACGAGCAGTGCGCTGGCGCCGGCCTTCTTCAGGCTTTCCAGGGTTTCCCAGAACACGTTCTCGCGGCACACGGCGTGGACGGCCACTTTGTCGTCAGAGCCTTCGAGCGGAATGATGGTGGGAGATTCGCTGCCCGGGAGCAGGCGGCGGATCTCCGGCAATGCCGAGCGCGGAGCGTGCAGCATGATGTACTTGCTCTCGCGAACCTGTTGCACGCCGTCGACGCGCATGAGCAGCCGTTCGACCCATTCGTCCTTGTCTGGCGGCAGGTCCAGCGGCGTGCGGATGATGGCGGCATGGCTTTCGAGCACGGTTTCCACTTCCTTCAGGTGATTCGCCTGAAGCGTGGAGCCGGTCGACACGAGATCGCAAATGAGATCGGCGCGGCCGAGGCGCGGGGCGATTTCCACGGCGCCGGAGAGGGTGACGATGTCTGCCTTCACGTCGCGTTCGCGCAGGTAGTTCGCAAGCGTGAACGGGTAGGTGGTGGCGATGCGCCGGCCGCGCAGCGACGCGGGGCCTTCATAGGTGAAACCCTCGGGGATGGCGAGCGACAGGCGGCAGCGGCCGAAGTCCAGCGTGCGCAGCTGCTTGAAGCGCGCCTTGATGCCTTGGGATGCCAGCTCCAGGCGTTTCTCTTCGAGCACGTTCAGGCCGACGAGGCCGAGGTCGCAGACGTCTTCCTGCACCAGGTCGGGGATGTCGTCGTCGCGCACGAACAGCACGTCGAGCGGCATGTTCTCCCCGTAGCCCATGAGCTGGTCCTTGCCGCGCGAGAGCTTCAGGCCGCAGCGCGCCAGCAGGTCGAGCGAGGGGTCGGTGAGCCGGCCGGACTTCTGCACGGCCAGTTTCAGGCGGGTGTCATCCATGGCGCGCGGCCTCGGGTCGTTTGGAAACATCGCCATTTCGTTTCGGTTGGCCTTCAATTCTTTGGGCTGCCAGTTGATAGCCGCCGTTGCCGGTGGCCACGAACCGGGCCACGCGCCCGATGGTGGTGACACTGACACCGGTGAGGCGGTGAATCTCGCGATAGGGCAGGCCTTTCTGCACGTACTCCACCACGGCCCAGCGGTCGGCCATGGCCTGAAGCTCCGCGGGCGTGCACAGGTCCTTGAAGAATGCGCGGCATTCCTCGGGCGTGCGCAGGGCCGCCACGGCGGTGAAGAGCTTCTTCTCCGCCAGAATCTCCTGGCGGGGGGAGACGTTACGATGGAGTTTCATGTTGATCCAATGTACTAACGCGCTAGTACACTACCACGAACGCCGGCGCGGGCGCCAGCCGCCGGGCATGCAAACCGCGACGGAGCGCCTCGATGGCCCGGCAGCAGATCATCGAGACGGATGTGCCCGCGCGACTGGACCGGCTGCCGTGGGGGCGGTTTCACTCGCTTATCGGCGGTGAGTACGTCGCGATCAATTCGGCGATTCAGGAGTTGATCCCGGCCCGCTATCGGGGGCGCACGGATTTGGCGATCAACGGCAGCTTCTGGCTCGGCGCCGTGCTCGGCTCGATCGGCACGCTGATCCTGCTCGCGCCGAACTGTTTTCCGCCCGACATCGGGTGGCGGCTGGCGTTTGGGATCGGCGCGGTGCTCGGCGTTGTCGTGCTGCACGCGGGTACGCATTTGGGGCTGCCCTGATGATCCTGGCCGGCGCCGTCGCGTGGTGGCTGGCCGTTGCGGCCGAGCGGCGGCCGCTCGAAGACGTGGCCCGGCCCCTGTCGGGTGTCGACTGATTCTGACTGTGATGCCTTCGCAGGCGGGGCTCACTCTCAAAGAGGTTCGGAGAGGCGCTATGGCAGGCGGGGGCTCACTCGAAGAGGGCTTGGCGGGTACCGGCCGTAAGACCCGTCCATGGGGCAATGGCACTGATTTAAGTGTCGCGGGGGCATGAACGGGTTGAGTCGCGCGCGGCGAGGGCGGCCTCTCCGAGGGGTCGTCGGGGACCGCCCGTAAGACCGGTCCATCGGGGGCTCGCCTGGCCGGCCGCGGAAAAATGCATCCCTGCATTTTCACGTCCCCGACGACCCCTCGGAGAGTCTGCCCTCGCTTTGAGGCTGGTGGCCGTTCATGCATTGACGCTGACGTCGGTGCGATTCCCCGATGCACTGCCAGTGGCAACGACTTGAGGATTGCCGCATGAACGGCAGGGGAGCCGAAGCGGGGTCTCACTCAAAGAGGGGTCGGGAGGGATGTGAAAAAGCAGGGATGCTTTTTCCCGAGGCCCCGATGGACCGGTCTTGCGGCCGGTCCCTCCGGACCCCTCTTTGAGTGAGACCCCGCTTCGGCTCCCCTGCCGTTCATGCGGCAATCCACGCGCCTTAAGTAAGACTCCACCTCCGCAGACGCGGCGGCGAATTGCCTCCCACGAACTTCGAAGAAAGCCGAGGTTCCTGGGTAGCGCCATTGGTCCATGGGGGCCTTGTCTGAATACATCCCTGTATTCAGACATCCCCGCCAAGGTCCTCTTCGAGTGAGCCCCCGCCCGCGCGGGCGCCCTCCTCAGGATCTGAACTCAAATTCTTTGTGCAGGCACTAGCCGGGGAAGCGGCAAGTCATGCAGGAAGCGGCACCTGTACAGGCCGCCGAACCGGTGACGCCGGTCACGTCCACATAACCTGCGGCAATGTCCTCAGGCGTCACCCATTGACGCCTCGCCGGCCGCCACCCTAGACTGCGCGCCACTCATCGAGACCCGGCTGAGGGAAAGGCCCTTTGAAGCCGGGGGCAACCGCCAGACTTAACCCGTCTGGACAAGGTGCCAACTCCTGCGGTCCTCCCTTCACTGGAGAGGGTCGGCAGATGAGCAGGTTGTGTAGCCTCCGCGCCCGGCGCGGTTGATGGACATAGCCAACCCCGCCGCACACGCGGGTGCTCTGCGAGTCACGATGAGCCTTTGTGGCACACGACTGCGGAGCATCCGACGATGAACGCCTCGCTCAAATCCGTTCCCGCCAGGGCCCGATCTGCATCGGGTCAGACTCATGGCCGTGACGTCGTTGCGCATGAGGGCGTGCTCGAGATGCCGGGCGAGATGTCCCTGAATCACGGCGGCAGGCTCACGGGCGTGCACATCGCGTGGCGTCTCGTGGGCCCGGCGAACGCGCCAGTGGTCTGCGCGCTGGGTGGCATTTCCGCGAACCGGCGCGTGTGCACCACTGAAGACGCGCGCCAGAGCTGGTGGGGCCAGGTCGCCGGCGCGGGCTGCGCGCTCGATTCGGATCGCTTCCGTGTCCTGGGCTTCGACTACCTCGGGGGCAGCGGTGACTCCACCGGGCCGGTCGAGGGCGTCGCGTTTCCTGCCATTTCCGGCTACGACCAGGCGGCCGCGCTGCTCGCGTTGCTCGACGAGCTCAACATCAAGTCTCTGCGCGCCATTGCTGGCGGCTCGTATGGCGGCATGGTGGCGCTGGCATTCGGCGAGCGGTATCCGGAGCGCGTGTCGCAGCTGCTGGTCATCGGCGCGGCCGATCGGGCGCACCCCATGTCGACGGCCTGGCGCACCGTACAGCGTCGCATGGTGAAATTCGCGGCCGAGTGCGGCAAGTCGAAGGAAGGCCTGCAGCTTGCGCGGGCGCTGGCCATGTCCACCTATCGCAGCAGCGAAGAGTTCGCGGCGCGCTTTGGCGGCTCGCCCACCCAGGCCGAGAGCGGATTTGTCTTCCCGGTGGAGGACTACCTCTTCGCGCGCGGCGCGGACTACGCCAACCGCTACAAGCCCGAAGCCTTTCTGTGTCTCTCGGAATCCATTGACCTGCACCGGGTGGATGCGTCACGCATCTTCGTGCCCACCGCGGCGGTCGCCATTCGCGAGGATCAACTCGTGCCGCTCGCCGACGTCCGCACGATGGTGGCGCGGCTGCCGTCCGGCCGCCTGCACGAGATCTCTTCTGTATACGGTCATGATGCTTTCCTGAAGGAGTGCGAACAGTTGCGTCCCATCTTCAACGCCGCAATCGGGAGCCCGGCATGAGCGGCGGCCACGACGAAAAGAACGAGTTTCACCAGCGCACGCAGGTCGTGCGCTCCGGCCTCGAGTGCGACGAGGTGACCGGTGCCGTCGTTCCGCCCATTCACCTGACTTCCACGTTTGCGTTCCGCGGCTTCGGCGACAAGCGCGCGTATGACTACACGCGCTCGGGCAACCCCACGCGCGATCTGCTCGCGCAACGCGCTGGCGGAGCTGGAGGAGGGCGCCGGTGCGGTGGTCACGTCCACCGGCATGTCGGCGATCACGCTGTGCGGTTATCTCATTCCCGCGGGCTCGCGCATCGTTGCGCCTCACGACTGCTACGGCGGCACTTATCGCCTGTTCAACGCGTGGAATCAGCGCGGCGAGCGCAAGGTGGAGTTCGTCGATTTCGACGACGAGACGGCCGTTCGCGAGGCGCTGTCGCAGCCAGCCGCGCTGCTGTGGATCGAGACGCCCAGCAATCCGCTGCTGCGGATCACGGACATCGAGAAGGTCGCGGCGCTCGGGCACGCGGCTGGCGCGCTCGTCGTCGTCGACAACACGTTCCTGTCACCAGCGTGGCAGCAGCCTTTGAAGCTCGGCGCCGACCTCGTCGGTGCACTCGACCACGAAATACCTCAACGGGCACAGCGACGTGGTCGGCGGCGCGGTGGTCGCGACGCGACAAAGCGCTGCACGAGCAGCTCACCTGGTGGGCGAATTGCCTCGGCCTCACCGGCGCGCCGTTCGACAGCTTCCTCACGCTGCGCGGCCTGCGCACGCTGCACGCGCGGCTGGATGCGCATGGGCGCAACGCACTGGCGCTGGCGCAGTGGCTGCAGACCCAGCCCGTGCGTGAAGAAGGTTTACTACCCGGGCCTGCCGACCCATCCGGGGCACGAGCTGGCCCGCCGTCAGCAGAGCGGGTTTCGGCGCAATCGTTACGCTCGAGCTGGCCGGCGGCCACGACGGCGTGCGCGCGTTTGTCGACGGGCTGCGCTGCTTCTCGCTCGCCGAATCGCTCGGCGGTGTGGAGAGCCTCGTGGCGCATCCGGCCACGATGACTCACGCGGCGATGGACGCGGCGGCGCGCCAGCAGGCGGGCCTCTGCGACGGGCTCATCCGGCTGTCCGTGGGTATCGAGGCGCTGGAAGACCTGCAGGCCGACCTGGCCGCTGGCCTCAAGCGCGCCGAAGCCGTGTTGCCGAAGACAGCTCGCGTGACGGCCGCAACAGCAGCCTGATTCTGCGCCGGCGCGAAGTAACTCACGCCACACTGCCACATCGTTTCGGCGGCGGCTCGCTTTGAGCGGGCCGCCGCTTCCGCCGACCTTTCAGGTCAGCGCTTCAGCTCCGCGACCACGGCGTCACCCACTTCGCGAGTCGTGCGCTTCGCGCCTGTGCCAGCGATGTCTGGCGTGCGCGCTCCAGCTTCCATTGCGCGGATCGCGGCAGCTTCCAGCGCATCCGCTTCTTTCTGAGCTCCAGCGAGTGGCGCAGCAGCATCGCGACGCTGAGGATCGTGCCGATAGGGATTGGCGATGCCCTTGCCGGCGATGTCGGGCGCCGAGCCGTGGATCGGCTCGTACAGGCCGCGCTTGCCGTCGCCGAGCGACGCCGACGGCAGCAGGCCCAGCGAGCCCGCCAGCATCGAGGCTTCGTCGGTGAGGATGTCGCCGAACATGTTCTCGGTGACGAGCACGTCGAAATCGCGCGGCCGGCGGATCAGGTGCATGGCCGCCGAATCCACCAGCATGTGCTCGAGCTGCACGTCGGGAAATTCCGCTCTGCATCACGCGCGTCGACCACCTCGCGCCACAGGCGCGAGGTCTCGAGCACGTTGGCCTTGTCGATGGAGGTGAGCTTGCGGCGGCGCTGCCTGCGCGAGCCGGCCGGCAACGCGCGTGATGCGCTCGATCTCCGGCACCGAGTAGCTGCACAGGTCGCTGGCGCGTCGTGGCGTCGCGCGTCTTCGCGCCGAAGTAGATGCCGCCGGTGAGCTCGCGCACGAACACCAGGTCCACGCCGTCGAGCACTTCGGGCTTGAGCGTCGAGGCGTCGCGCAGCGCCGGGTGCACGCTCGACCGGCCGCAGGTTGGCGTAGACGCCGAGCTCGCGTGCGCAGCCGCAGCAGGCCCTGCTCCGGGCGCAGCCTGGCGTTCGGCGCCGACCACTTCGGGCCGCCGATGGCGCCGAGCAGGACCGCATCCGCCGCCAGGCACGCGTCGAGCGTGGCTGGCGGCAGCGGGTCGCCGTGGTGGTCGATGGCGACGCCGCCGAAAGCGGCTTCGCGCAGCTCGAACTTCGTGGCCGAAGCGCTCGCGCGACTGGCCTCGAGCACGCGCAACGCCTTCGCGCGATGACTTCGGGGCCGATGCCGTCGCCGGCGATGACGGCGATGCGCGCCTTCATGCCGCCGCTGCTGCTTCGCTCGTAGGCGGCGATCTGCGGCGTCCTTGCGCAAGCAGGTAGCCGAGCTCGTCGACGCCGTTCAGCAGGCAGTAGCGCGCGAACGGCTTCGATGCGGAAACGTCACGCTGCGTGCCAGTCGGGCAGCATGAGCGTGGTGCGTCTCGAGGTCGATCGTGACCTCGGCGCCCGGATTGGCCAGCAGCCACTGCATGCGTCGCTTCGTCGACGACCACCGGCAGCAGGCCGTTCTTCAGCGAGTTGTTGCGGAAGATGTCGGCGATCTCGGTGCTGATCACGGCGCGGAAGCCGAAGTCGAGCAGCGCCCAGGGCGCGTGCTCGCGCGAGGAGCCGCAGCCGAAGTTGCGGCCGGCCACCAGGACTGCGCAGCCCTGCGCCTCGGGCTGGTTGAGCACGAAGTCCGGGCTTCGGCGTGCCGTCGGCGTCGTAGCGCCAGTCGGCGAACAGCTGCTTGCCGAGGCCTTCGCGCGTGGTGGTGCGCAGGAAGCGCGCCGGGATGATCTGGTCGGTGTCGATGTCGGTGCGCGGCAGCACGACGGTGCGCGAGCGTGATGCTGCTGGATCGGTTCGCATGTCTGACGCGCTTGGCCATGCGCGTTCGAGCAGTTCGCGCGGATCGGTGACGCGCCCGCGCACGGCCGAGGCCGCGGCGGTCAGCGGGCTCGCGAGCAGCGTGCGCGCGCCCACGCCCTGGCGGCCTTCGAAGTTGCGGTTGCTGGTGCTGACGGAGTACTGCCCGGCGCCGACGAGTGTCGCCGTTCATGCCGAGGCACATCGAGCAGCCGCGACTCGCGCCACTCGGCGCCGGCGTCGAGGAACACGCGATCGAGCCCTTCGGCTTCGGCGGCGCTTCTTGACCTGCTGCGAGCCGGGCACCACCAGCATCTGCACGCCGCTGCGCGATCTTGCGGCCCGCGCAGCACGCCGGCGGCGTCGCGCAGGTCGGAGAGCCGCGCGTTGGTGCAGCTGCCGATGAACACGACGTTGACCGGCTGCGCCGCGCGATCGGCTGCGCCGGCCGTCGAAGCCCATGTAGGCCAGCGCCTTGTCGAACACCGGATCGTCGCTGCGCGCCGGGACCGTGCCGCGTGATCGGCGTCGACCATGCCGGGATTCGTGCCGTAGGTGATCATCGGCTCGAGCGCCGACGCGTCGATCGTCGACCTCGCGATCGAACGCGCGCGCCGGCATCGGTCGGCAGCGTGCTCCAGTCGCGCGACGCCGCGTCCCAGGCCGCGCCCTTGCGGCGCGCGCGGCGCGCCCTTCGAGATAGGCGAAGGTGGTCTCGTCCGGCGCGATCATGCCGGCGCGCGCGCCGGCCTCGATGGACATGTTGCAGACGGTCATGCGCTCGTCCATGTCGAGCGCGCGGATGGCTGCGCCGCGATATTCGATGACGTGCCCGGTGCCGCCGGCGACGCCGATCTTGCCGATGATGGCGAGGATCAGGTCCTTGGCCGTGACGCCCGGCGCGCAGCTTGCCGTCGACGTTGATGGCCAGAGTCTTCGGCCGGCGCTGCAGCAGGCACTGCGTGGCGAGCACATGGCCGACCTCGGTGGTGCCGATGCCGAAGGCGAGGGCGCCGAAGGCGCCGTGCGTGCTGGTGTGGCTGTCGCCGCAGACGATGGTCTTGCCGGGCTGCGTAGCGCCGAGCTCCGGCCCGATGACGTGCACGATGCCGCGCTGGTCGCTGCTGCAGGTCGAGCAGCTCGACGCCGAACTCGGCGCAGTTGCTCTCGAGCTGCCGCACCTGCTTCGCCGCCGACTCGATGGCGATCGGCGCGCCGCCGAACACCTGCTCGGTGCGCGTCGGCGTGGAGTGATCCATGGTGGCGAGCGTGAGGTCCGGGCGGCGCACCTTCAGGCCGCGCTCGCGCAGCACGGTGAAGGCCTGCGGCGAGGTCACTTCGTGGATCAGGTGCAGGTCGATGAACAGCACCGCGGGCGTGTCGGCGGTCTCGGGCACGACCACGTGCCGCTCCCAGACCTTCTCGAACAGCGTCTTCGGCGATCGTCGCTCAGGCACCGCGCTACGCCGCGGCGCGCGCTGCGCGGCTGCATGTCGACGTAGTCGAGCCAGCCCCACTTGTCGGCCGTGGTGCCGGTGAACAGGCCGAAGAACGCCTTCTGCAGCGTCTCGGTGATCGGGCCGCGCTTGCCGGTGCCGACGGGATGCGGTCGACCGAGCGGATCGGCGTGACCTCCGCCGCCGTGCCGGTGAAGAAGAGCTCGTCGGCGATGTACAGCATCTCGCGCGGGATCGAGCATCTCGCGCACTTCGATGCCGCGGTCGCGCGCCAGGCGCATGACGCGTGTCGCGCGTGATGCCGCCGAGCACCGAGTGCGCGAGCGCCGGGCGTGTAGCAGCACGCCGTCCTTGACCAGGAACAGGTTCTCGCCGGCGCCTTCGCTGACCGTGCCGTCCGGCGCCAGGCCGATGCCTTCGGCGAAGCCGAGGCGCTTGGCCTCCAGGCTGATCAGCTGGCTGGAGAGGTAGTTGCCGCCGGCCTTGGCCAGCGCCGGCATGGTGTTCGGCGCCACGCGCTGCCAGGACGAGACGCACACGTCGACGCCCTCGTCCTCGCTCTCGGCGCCGAGGTACTTGCCCCATTCCCAGGCGGCGATCGGCCACTTCCGACGGGCGGGTCGATCTTCGGCGCCACGCCGATCTCGCCGTAGCCGCGGAACGCGACCGGGCGGATGTAGGCGCCGCGCGTCAGGCCGTTGGCGGCGACCACCTCGCGGCAGGCCGTCGTTGATCTGCTCGGGCGTGAAGGGAATGTTGATGCGATAGATCTTGGCCGAGTCGAACAGCCGCCGCGTGTGATCGCGCAGGCGGAAGATCGCCACGCCCTCGCGGCGTCTCGTAGGCGCGCACGCCTTCGAACACCGACGAGCCGTAGTGCAGGGCGTGCGACGAGCACGTGCACCGTGGCCTTTTCCCAGGGACCAGCTTGCCGTTGAACCAGATGTATTGCGTTGCGGGAATGGGCATGGCGGACTCCTGGAATGTCGTCTAGACGCGGCCTGCGCGCTGCGCGACTGCGGCGCTCGCGCGGCGCGGGCGTCGCGCTGCGCGAGCTGCTCGATGCGGTTGATCACTTCGAGGAACGCCTGCCGCGGCCTCGACGATGTTGGTGCTGACGCTCGAGCCGCGATAAGCTGCGCTGATTGTACTCGACGTAGACGATGGCCTCGCCCTGCGCGTCTTCGCCCATCGGTGACCGCGTGCACTTCGAACTTGCGCACGGCCACGTCGATGCCGCGTGGCCGCTCGATGGCCTTGAAGGCCGCGTCCACCGGGCCGTCGCCGGTGGCCGTGCGCTCGACGCTGCGGCCGTCCGTGTGCCGCAGCTGCACCGTGGCCTCGGCGGCCGGCGTTGCCGCTGTCGGCCGTCGATCGTCGAGGCTCGGTCGAGCGACCACGGGCCGCTGCGCGGTGCCTTCGGCGCGCAGCACCAGCGCCTCGATGTCGCCGTCGAACAGCTCCTTCTTCTTGTCCGCCAGCGCCTTGAACTCCTCGAACACGCGGTTGAACTCGAGGTCGTCGAGCTCGAAGCCGAGCTCCTTGCACGCGCTCGCGGAAGGCGTGCCGGCCGCTGTGCTTGCCCAGCACCAGCGTGGCTGCGCGACAGGCCGACGTCCTCGGGCCGCATGATCTCGTAGGTCGAGTGGTGCTTGAGCATGCCGTGCTGGTGAATGCCGGACTCGTGCGCGAAGGCGTTCTCGCCGACGATCGCCTTGTTGCGCGGGACGGCATGCCGGTGATGTTCGAGACCAGGCGCGACGTCGGGTAGAGGCGCGTGGTCTGGATGCCGGTGCGCGACGTTGAAGAACGCGTCGCGCGTGCTGCAGCGCCATGACGACTTCTTCGAGCGAGCAGTTGCCGGCGCGCTCGCCGATGCCGTTGATGGTGCACTCGATCTGGCGCGCGCCGGCCACCACGGCCGTGAGGCTGTTGGCCACCGCCATGCCGAGGTCGTCGTGGCAGTGCACGCGAGAGGCGGACTCGCTCGATGCCGCGCACGTTCTTGCGCAGGTAGCGGAACAGCTCGGCGAACTCGTCCGGCACCGTGTAGCCGACCGTGTCGGGAATGTTGACGGTGGTGGCGCCGGCCTCGATGGCGGCCTCGACCACCTGCGCGAGGAAGTCGAGCTCGGTGCGCGAGGCGTCCTCGGGCGAGAACTCCACGTCGTCGCAGAAGCTCGCGCGCGATCTTCACGCCTTCGACGGCGCGTCCTGACGATCTCGTCCTGCGCCATGTTGAGCTTGTACTGGCGGTGGATCGCGCTGGTGGCGAGGAACACGTGGATGCGGTGGCTGCGGCGCGTCCTTCAGCGCGCTTCGCGGCCAGCTCGATGTCGTCCGCGTTGCAGCGCGCCAGGCCGCAGATGATCGGGCCCTGCACCTCGCGCGCCACGGCGTTCACGCTCTCCCAGTCGCCGCGCGAGGCGGCCGGGAAGCCGGCCTCGATGACGTCGACGCCGAGCTCCGCCAGCGCGCGCGCGACCCGCAGCTTCTCCGGCTGCGTCATGCTGCAGCCGGGCGACTGCTCGCCGTCGCGCAGCGTGGTGTCGAAGATCAACACGCGGTCGGGATTCGGAGCCATCAGACTATTCCTTGCTTACGGGGCTGCGCCCGGGATTCAACGGGTTTTGCGCTGTCGCGCAGACCCCGCACGGATTGCGCGCGACACGCGCGAAACGGATCGGCGTAGTGGATTTCATTGTGCGCGCTCGCCGTACTCCATGTCCGCGAGCGTGCCGGCGAGAGGTGCTCCGTGCACGCCGCCGGGCAGCACCTCACCGTGAAGAATCTTCAGTAACTGGGCAGACGTGATGTTGCCGCCGGAGAGCACGACGCCCACGCGCTGACGCTCGAGGCGCCGATGCAAATGCAGGGCGCCGGCCAGTGCGGCCGCGCCGGCGCCTTCGGCAAGTTGATGAAGTGTTTCGGCGAGGCAGCGGATGGCGCCCGCGATCTCCGCCTCGCTGACTTCGATGACGTCGTCGAGCACCTCGCGCAGGATCTCCACCGTGTCGGGCGAAGGCACGCGCGTGGCGAGGCCGTCGGCGATGGTTTCGCCGACGGGGAATTCTTTCATCTCACCGGTGCGCCAGGCGCGGGCGAGAGCCGGGGCGGCAGCGGACTGCACGCCGATAATCCGGGTGTGTGGTGACAGTGCCTTGAAGACGAGACCCATGCCGGCAGCGAGGCTGCCGCCGCCGACCGGCACGAACACCGTATCCAGCGGTTGTGAAGCCTGGTCCAGCATCTCGAGCGCAACCGTTGCGTAACCCGCGATCAGCCGCGGCTCCCGAGAGGGATGAACCGCGATGGCGCCGGTGCGCGCGGCATGTTCCAGCGCGGCTTCCCACGCAGCATCGAAGTCATGGCCCGCGATGGCGACGCGCGCGCCGAGTGCCGCAATCGCCATGTTCTTGTCAGGATTGTTGCCGGCCGGCACGAACACCGTGCAGTCGACGCGATGACGCTGGGCCGCCGAAGCCAGCGACTGGCCATGGTTGCCGCGCGTGGCGGTGACGAGACCGCGCGCGCGTTCTTCAGGTGTGAGCGAAGCGACGAAGTTGAGCCCGCCGCGCAGCTTGAAAGAGCCCAGCGGCACGGCGTTCTCGAGTTTCACGTGAACTTCGGCGCCGACCCGTCGTGACAGCAGCGGATGCGTCACGAGCGGGGTCGGCGTCAAGGTACGGGCCAGCAGCTTGCGGGCTGCGACGATGTCGTCGAAGTGCACATCGCCGAGCCGCCGATCCATCGTCGGGGTGGAGCTCCAGGCTTGATCGGCAATGTCCATTTACGAGCTCCGCTCGGGGGTTCAACGGGGATTCGCGCTGCGCGCGAACCCCGTATGGATAGCGGCGTGCGCAGCGGCGCGCGGCGCGCCGAAAGAAGGTTCTAGCGATGTCGCCGCGCGCTTCACGTCATCCGGCCCGTTTGTCGCTCAACCAGGGCATGCGCGCCCGCAGTTGCGCGCCGACCTTCTCGATCGGGTGGTTGAGATCCTTCTTCATCAGCTTGTTGTAGACCGGCTTGCCGGCCTTGTTCTCTTCGATCCACTCGCGGGCGAACTTGCCCTTCTGGATGTCCTTGAGAATCCGGCCCATCTCTTTCTTGGTGCGGTCGTTCACCACGCGCGGGCCGCTCTTGAGGTCGCCCCACTTGGCGGTCTCACTGATGAACTGGTGCATCTTGGTCAAGCCGCCTTCGTGGAGCAGGTCGACGATGAGCTTCAGCTCGTGCAGGCACTCGTAGTAGGCCACTTCGGGCTGATAGCCGGCTTCCACCAGCGTCTCGAAGCCCTTCACCACGAGCTCGGTGGCGCCACCGCACAGCACGGCCTGCTCGCCGAACAGGTCGGTCTCGGTCTCTTCCGCGAAGGTGGTGTCGAGCACGCCCCCGCGAGTGCCGCCGATGCCGTGGGCGTAGGCCAGGGCGCGCGCGTGCGCCTTGCCGGTGGCGTCCTGCGCAACCGCGATGAGGCAGGGCACGCCGCGGCCTTCCTGGAACTGGCGGCGCACGAGGCCGCCCGGGCCCTTCGGCGCGATCAGCACTACGTCCAGATCCTTGCGCGGCTTGATCTGCTTGAAGTGGATGTTGAAGCCGTGCGCGAACAGCAGCACCGCGTTCTTCTTCAGGCTGCTCTCGACTTCGTCGTAGAGCTCTTTCTGCGCAAGGTCGGGCACCAGCAGGGCGACCAGATCGGCGCCGGCGGTGGCGTCGACCGGCGTGGCAACCGCCAGGCCGTCCTTCTTCGCCTTCTTCCAGCTGTCGCCTTTCTTGCGCACGCCGACGACGACGTCGTACCCGCTGTCCTTCAGGTTCAGCGCATGCGCGCGACCCTGGCTGCCGTAGCCCAGAATGGCGATGCGAGCGCCCTTCAGCGCCTTCTTGTCGACGTCTTTCTGCCCGTAAAGCTTCATCAATCTGCTCCCCAATTCAAAACTGAACCTCTGGATAAACCTGTCTACTTGCGCTCGGCAGGTGATGCGGCCACCCCCGACTTGCCGCATTTGCTCAGCGGACGCATAAAAAACCCCGCAGCGGCTTGCGGGCCGTGCGGGGTTCTCTTGTCTCGACTCGCCTTCGCCTGGTCTTCAGGCGTGCGCGAGCGCCCCGCACTTGCCGCTCCCAAGGAGGAGCGGTACGACAGGCGCTACGAGCAGAACGACGGGGCGGCCCCGGAGAACCCGGGCCGTCACTGCGATCGCTGCTACTGCGGCTGACACGTGCGAAGCACTCAAAAGCGTAAAAAAGTGAAGGGCGATGTCAGCACACCGCACGCGCTCCTGTCAACGAAACGTGAGTATTTTTCGGGGATTCGCTACTCTCCCGCCCCTTCCTCGGACACCGGATTTCCATCGGCAAAGATGATGATCGTCGCCCATGACGCCGCGTCGAGCGCTGCTGACTCGCTTCCCTTATGGCTGCTCACCGAAAGCGCGCTTGCCGGCTGGCTCGCGGAGATGCCACGGGAGATCGCCAACTGGGTTCGCGCGAATGGCTTCCAGGCCGAGAAGCAAAGGGCGCTCATGCTGCCGGGGCCGGGGGGCCAGCCGGGCGGCGCCGTCGTCGGCTTCGGCTCACTCGCATCGCTCGACGACCTGAAGCTCTGGCACGCCGCCGGGCTGACAGACCGCCTGGCGCCCGCGACGTACCGCCTCGCATCGTCGCTGGCGCCCGCAGCCGCAACACAGTTCACGCTCGGGTGGCTCGTCGGCGCCTACCGTTTCAGCCGCTACCGTGCTCCTGCCACTGCGGGTCGCGCCACGCTTGTGGCTCCGCCGGGCGCGGACACCACGTATGCGGAAGCCGCGGCGTCCGCCACCGCTCTGGCGCGCGACCTCGTCAACACGCCCGCCAACGACCTCGGGCCGGCGGAGCTCGCGCAGGCCGCCGCCGATCTGGCGAAGCGTTTCGGGGCCACCTTCAAAGTGACGGCAGGCGAGGAGCTCAAGGCCGCCAACTTCCCGTTGATCCACGCGGTAGGGGCGGGCAGCCCGCGCCAGCCGCGCCTCATCGACCTGCGCTGGGGCAAGCCCGGCGGCCTGCGGGTGACCCTCGTTGGGAAAGGAGTCTGCTTCGACAGCGGCGGGCTCGATATCAAGCCACCGGCCGGCATGCTCCTCATGAAGAAGGACATGGGCGGCGCGGCCTGCGCGCTCGGACTTGCGCAGCTGCTCATGCAGCTCGACGCGCCGGTGCAGCTTCGCGTCCTGATCCCGGCAGTCGAGAACAGTGTGGACGGCCACTCGTACCGCCCCGGCGACGTCGTCAAGTCGCGCAAGGGCCTCACGGTCGAGATCGGCAACACGGATGCGGAAGGACGCCTCGTACTGGCGGACGCGCTCGCCGAAGCGGATGCCGGGAAGCCCGACCTGCTCATCGACCTCGCCACCCTCACCGGCGCGGCGCGCATCGCCCTGGGGCCCGAGCTGCCTGCGGCGTATTCAACCGATGCGTCCCTGCTCGCGTCGCTGCGTGAGATCGGCGACGAGGAGATGGATCCGGTGTGGCCCATGCCGCTGTGGGCGGGCTACGACGATGAGTTCTCCAGCAAGGTGGCGGACATCGGCAACGTGTCGTCGAACACGTTCGCGGGCTCGCCGGTGGCGGCGCTGTTCCTCAAGCGCTTCGTCACGGCCACACCGCGCTGGCTGCACGTCGACCTGTTCGCCTGGAATCCGAAGGAGCGGCCCGGGCGCCCGGTGGGTGCCGAAGCCCAGTGCGTGCGCAGTGTCTACCGCCTCATTCGCGCACGCTGCGGATGATCGCTACCCGCCCACGGGATCTGTTCCTCCTCGTCGGCATCACATTCATCTGGGGATTCAACCTCATCACCAGCAAGGTGGGTGTCAACGAGATCCCCCCGGTACTCTTCACGTTCCTGCGCTTTGCCATCGTGGCGCTCGCACTGGCTCCGATGTTGCGCGTCCAGCCGGGGCAGATGAGCGCGGTGGTGGTGGCGGCGCTGCTGTCCGGCGCGCTTCATTTCGCACTGAACTTCGCGGCGCTTCGGCGCTCGAACAGCGTGTCGTCCGTGGCCATCGCGAGCCAGCTCGGCGTGCCGTTCGCCACGTTGCTGTCGGTGGCACTGCTCGGCGAGTCGGTGAGGTGGCGGCGCTGGACGGGCATCGCGCTGTCCTTCGTCGGCGTCGGCATCATGGGGTTCGACCCGCAGATCGGCGAGCGATGGGAAAGCCTTGCGCTCGTGGTCGCTTCCGCGTTCCTCGGCGCGCTCGGGCTGATCGCGGTGAAAAAGCTGCGCGGCTTCAGCCCCATCGAGCTGCTCGCCTGGACCGCGTGGATCAGCCTGCCCGTGCTGCTGCTGGCGTCGTTGCGGCTCGAGCAGCCTGACTTCGCGCAGCTCCTGCGCAGCGTGTCGTGGAAAGCGTGGGCGTCGCTTGCGTTCGCTGCCGTCGCGGCGAGCCTCATCGCGCACACCGGCTATTTTCATCTGGTGCAGCGGTACCCGGTCACGAGCGTGGCGCCGCTCACGACGTTGTCGCCCGTGTTCGCCGTGATCTTCAGCGCCACTCTGCTGGGAGACCAGCTCACGGGCCGCATTCTCGTCGGTGGCGCATGCACGCTCGTCGGTGTGTTGATCATCACTCTGCGCGAGCACCGCATCGTCGATACGGGCAGTTGAGCCGCCTCGCCGTGACAAATGTCATGACGACAACGGTTGACACGGCAACCGCGCGTCATATGCTCCTGTCTACGGTTGCTTATGTGCAGAGCTACCGTTCGCAGGATGGCTATCGCTGCCTCGGGTCAGTGCAATCATGCTGGCTGCGGGCCGGGGGCCGGTGATAATCTCGATCCGTCCGTCGGCCACTACGATTACGCATCCACAGGCCGACAGCCGCAGTAGAGAGGTGGGGTTCACGTACGTTGATTGGGGCCCGGGGCGCGCGAGCGTCTTTCCGTCGGGCCCTTTTATATATGTGTAGGTGCGAGAAGATCGGTGGGTAATGGTGTCGAGAAGCGAGTTTTGAGCAAGACGAAGGCCAAGTCGAAGACCCGTGCAGGCAAGAGCGCGCCGCAGGCCGCCTCGACGCGCGCGCATTCCAGCCTGGTGGTCGATGGCCTGAGGGCCGCGCCCGCGCGCGCCATGCTGCGCGCGGTGGGCTTCCAGGACGCGGATTTCGGCAAGCCGCAGATCGGCATCGCCTCCACCTGGGCGAATCTCACGCCCTGCAACATGCACATCGACGAGCTGGCGCGCGAAGCCGCCGCGGGCGCCGACGCGGCGGGCGGCAAGAGCGTGCTGTTCAACACCATCACCGTTTCCGACGGCATCTCGATGGGCACGCCCGGCATGCGCTACTCGCTGGTGTCGCGCGAGGTCATCGCCGACTCCATCGAGACGGTGGTCGGCGCGGAAGGCTTCGACGGCTTCGTCGCCATCGGCGGCTGCGACAAGAACATGCCCGGCTGCGCCATGGCCATCGCGCGGCTCAATCGCCCGGCGGTGTTCGTCTACGGCGGCACCATCCGGCCGGGAGCGCACCGGCGCGACATCGTCTCGGTGTTCGAGGCGGTGGGCGGCACGCGCCGCCGGCAAGATCAGCGACGCGCGAGCTGCTCGAAGTCGAGCGCACGGCGATCCCGGGCCCCGGCAGCTGCGGCGGCATGTACACCGCCAACACCATGGCCTCGGCCATCGAAGCGCTCGGGCTGTCGCTGCCCAACAGCTCCGCGCAGGAAGCGGTCGGCGAGCACAAGCGCGATGACTGCCGCCGCGCGGGCGAGGCGGTGGTTGCACCTGCTGCAAGGCCGGCATCACGCCCGCGCGACATCCTCACGCGCAAGGCGTTCGAGAACGCCATCACCGTGACGATCGCGCTGGGCGGCTCCACCAACGCCGTGCTGCACCTGCTGGCGATCGCGCACGAGGCGGGCGTGAAGCTCGCGCTGGACGACTTCACGCGCATCGGCAAGCGCGTGCCGGTGCTGGCCGACGTGCGCCCGAGCGGCCGGTACCTCATGTCGGAGCTCATCGCCATCGGCGGCATCCAGCCGCTGATGAAGACGCCTGCTGGACGCGGGCCTGCTGCACGGCGAGTGCCTGACCGTGACCGGCCGCACGCTGGCCGAGAACCTCGCGCGACGTGGCGGACGTATCCGCCGGGCCAGGACATCGTCCGGCCGCTTTCGCGATCCCATCAAGAAGGACAGCCACCTCGTCGTGCTGTACGGCAACCTCGCGCCGGAAGGCGCGGTGGCGAAGATCACCGGCAAGGAAGGCCTGCAGTTCCGCGGCCCGGCGCGCGTGTTCGACGGCGAGGAGCGCGGCCACGGCGGCGATACTCGCGGGCGCGGTGCAGCGCCGGCGACGTGGTCGTGATTCGCTACGAGGGTCCGCGCGGCGGTCCCGGCATGCGGGAAATGCTCAGTCCCACCGGCGCCATCATGGGGCGGGGCCTGGGCGACAAGGTCGCGCTGATCACCGACGGGCGATTCTCCGGCGGCAGCCACGGCTTCGTGGTCGGACATATCGCCCCGGAAGCCGCGGTGGGCGGGCCGATTGGCCTTCTTCGCAACGGCGATGTTTTGACGATCGACGCGGAGAAACGCGTGATTCACGCGGATGTGTCGGCTGCGCAGTTGCGGCAGCGACGCGCCGCCTGGAAGCCGAAAAAGCCCTTCACCACGAGCGGCGTGCTCGGGAAATACGCTCGGCTCGTGAGCACGGCATCCACCGGCGCAGTGACAACCCGGGAAGAGGACGAGAAGGAAAGCGTACGGGGATCGCGAACTTGAGCGCTGTTGTCAATGTGCAGGGCACCGTTTACAGTTCTCGGGCTTTCGCCAATGCGGGCAGTGTGTTATCTCGTCAATCAGTAGAGACGCACTGCAAGCATCGGGATTGTCCGGGGGATTTCAAGTAACTATCGCGCCGGGCCGGCATTGCCGCCCCGGTGCGTCTGGCAGTTGAGACAAATGGCCGCTTACGCACACGACTCAAGTTTTTTCTCCCGACGCGCGATCGTCCTGTTCGCCATCATCCTGATCCACGTTCTTCTTGGCTGGGTCTTCGCAACAGGCCTGGCTCGCAAAGCCATCCAGATGGTGGCGCCGCCGATCCAGACGGACATCATTGAAGAGGTCGAGGAACGCGATACACCCCCGCCCCCGCCCCCGCCCGAATTCGAGCGTCCCCCGGTTGAGGTCCCGCCCCCTGAAGTGTCGATCGACATTCCGGTGGATACCCAGACCTCCACGGCCATTACCGATGTGACCGACCGTCCGGTGCCGATGGCGCCGCCGCCGCCGCCGCCGCCAAAGGCTGTGAAGAAGCCGACGATCGGCAAGAACTTCCCGTCGTCCGAGGAGTACTACCCCGCCGCCTCCAAGCGCCTGGGCGAGGAAGGCTCCCCGACCGTCAAGGTGTGCGTTGGCCCGAACGGCAGGCCGAGCGAAGAGCCGACCATCGCGCAGTCCTCGGGAAGCACGCGTCTGGATGAAGGGGCGATCAAGCTCGCAAAAGCGGGCCGGTACGTAGCCGGGTCCGTCGACGGGCAGCCCACCACGGACTGCTTCAATTTTCGCGTGAAATTCGAACTGAAGAACTGATAACTCTTACGTAGATGCCGGGCCCCGTGCCCGGTCTTTTTTCGATCGAGGAAATCTATGGAAAACCAAGCCACCGCAATCGTAGAGAATCCGTATGGCCCGGCCGCAATGTGGGCGCAGGGCGACTTCGTCACCCGCGGCACCCTCATCATCCTGGCGGTGATGTCCCTGTTCTCCTGGTACATCATGCTCACGAAGATCTGGGACCAGCGAAAGCTGCGCATGTCCGCCAGGGTCGTCGATAAGGGCTTCTGGAATGCCCCGACCGTCAAGGAAGGCGTCGAGCGCCTGAAGAAGGGCGACGACTTCCGTAACATCGCCGAAGACGGCCTGCGCGCCGCCTCCCACCACGACGGTCGCCTCACGGACCGCATCGACCTGCACGAGTGGATCACCATGTCGCTGCAGCGTTCGGTCGAAGTGGTGAACAGCAAACTGCAGACCGGCCTTGCGTTCCTCGCCACGGTCGGCTCCACGGCGCCATTCATTGGTCTGTTCGGCACGGTGTGGGGTATCTATCACGCCCTCATCGCCATCGGGCTCGCCGGCCAGGCGTCGATCGACAAGGTTGCCGGCCCCGTCGGTGAAGCGCTGATCATGACCGCGTTCGGTCTGTTCGTCGCCGTGCCGGCCGTGCTCGGTTACAACTGGCTGATCCGTCGTAACAAGATGGTGCAGGATAGCCTGCGGAACTTTGCTTCCGACCTGCATGCCTACCTCATCAGCGGCGCCCGCGTGGGTATTACTGACGCGTCGGCCACACCCGCTGCCGGTGGTGCCCGTCCTGTTGCCGCGCCTGCGGCTGCGGTTCGCAAGTAACACTACGTGGCAACCCGTAGCGTTCAGACCCTGACCGCGGCAAAGGCCGGAGGTAGCTGACGATGTCTATGAATGTGGGCAGTCCCGACGATGCCTCAGAGCTGAACTCCACCATCAACACCACGCCTCTGGTGGATGTGATGCTGGTGCTGCTCATCATCTTCCTGATCACGATTCCCGTGATCACGAAGACCGTGGTCACGAACCTGCCGAAGGCCGCGAACATTCCCACGCAGACGAAGCCGGAGAACGTCACCGTTGAGGTCGACACCAAGGGCACGCTCTACTGGAATGGCAAGCTGCTCAGGGATCGGTCCGAACTGCTGGAGCTGATCAAACAGGCGGCGGTGCTGACACCCCAGCCGGAATTGCACATCCGTGCGGACAATGAGACGCGGTATGAAGCGGTGGGCCGCGTCATCTACACGATCCAGCGCGGAGGTCTGATCAAGGTTGGGTTCATCACCGAGCCTCAGCTCGGGCAAGTCGCGGTGCGTTGAGGAGTTCGTTTCCATGTCAATGAATGTAGGTGCTACCGAAGGCGAGCCGATGTGTGACATGAACACGACGCCGCTGATCGACGTAATGCTGGTGCTGCTGATCATGTTCATCATCACCATTCCGATCATGACGCACGCCGTGAAGCTGGACATGCCCCAGCCGAACAACGCGCCGCCGCCGGCCGTGCGGCCGGAAGTGATCGATCTCGAGGTGGACTTCGATGGCACCGTGGTATGGAACGGCACGGTGGTCCCGAGCATTCAGACGCTGGAGACCTATTTCCGCTCCGAGTCCGGCAAGGATCCCCAGCCGGAGATTCATCTGCGTCCCGACCGTCGTGCCAAGTACGGCTCGGTGGCGATTGTGCTGGCCTCGGCACAGCGCAACCACATGAAGAAAATCGGGTTCGTGAACACGTCGGAGTTCCGGGACTAGCATGAAAGTCACATCGAAGCTGGTAGCGGCTCTGGCAGCGAGCGCCGTCATTCTGGGCGCGGGGCTGGCGAGCCCCGCGTGGTCCGCCGACGAGAAGCCCAAGGTGAGCAAGGCGGCCGCCAAGCCCCTGAAGGCGGCTCAGGAGGCGATGAATGCCAAGAAATATCCGGAAGCGCTCGCGAAGCTGAAGGAAGTCGAGGCCATCCCGGGCAGGTCGCCCTACGACACCCATCTCCTGAACGAGATGTATGGCTTCGTCTACGTGCGCACCCAGCAATACCCGGAGGCCGCCAAGGCCCTCGAGTTGGGGCTGTCGTCCGGT
This sequence comes from uncultured Gammaproteobacteria bacterium, assembly GCA_963837755.1. GTDB lineage: Bacteria > Pseudomonadota > Gammaproteobacteria > Steroidobacterales > Steroidobacteraceae > JADGHX01. The sequence continues at coordinate 536,888 of CAWIOP010000002.1, forward strand.
TTCCTGGAGGAGTCGGAGATCCCGAATCGCGTGCGCGCGCTTGCGCAGGTGAACTACCAGATCAAGAACTTCGACAAGGCCATCGAGTTCGGCAACCGTGCCGTCAAGGGCGGCTACGCCGATGACGACATGTACACGCTCGTCGGCCAGGCGTACTACATCAAGGGCGACTACAAGGGCACCATCAAGTTCGTCGACGACTACGTCACGGGCCAGGTGAAGGCCGGCAAGGAGCCCAAGGAACAGTCGCTGCAGCTCATCATGAGCTCGTGCGTGAAGATCGACGACAGCGAGTGCACCACGCGTGCGCTCGAGCGCCTCGTGTCTTATCACCCGAAGACGGAGTACTGGCAGAACCTGCTGTATTCCATGTTCCAGCAGGAAGGCCAGACGGACAAGAGCCTGCTGCACGTGTACCGCCTCGCCTCCGAGGTAGACGTGCTGAAGCGTCCGGACGATTACACCGAGTTCGCGCAGCTTGCCATCGAGGCAGGCTCGCCCGGTGAGGCGCAGGCCATCCTCGAGAAGGGCATGCAGAAGAATGTCTTCACCGACGCTCGCCTGCTCGACCGCAACAAGCGCCTGCTCGACAGCGCCAGGAAGCAGGCGGCCGCCGACCAGGCGAGCCTCGACAAGATCGCGAAGGACGCTGCCGCCGGCAAGACCGGTGACAAGGACGTGAGCGTCGGGCTCGCGTACCTCAGCTACAAGCAGTACGCCAAGGCTGTCGAAGCCATCAATCGTGGCTTGGGCAAGCCCGGCGTGCAGAATGAGGGCGAAGCGCGCCTGCTGCTCGGCATTGCCGAGCTCGGCGCGGGTAACAAGGAAGAAGCGCAGAAGGCGTTCAATGCCGTCAAGGGCGACGCCAAACTCGAGCGCATCGCAAACCTGTGGAGCCTGCACGCCCGCCAGGCGTGATCGGCTTCCTGCAGGCGACCCGTTTCAGATAGAGGCCAGGCGGATGACCATCAAGTCGGGCGATAGCATGCCTTCGGGCAAGCTGAAGACCATGACGGCGGACGGCCCGAAGGACATCTCCACCGACGAGCTTTTCAAGGGCAGGAAAGTGGTGCTGTTCTCGGTGCCCGGCGCGTTCACGCCGACGTGCGATGCGAAGCATCTGCCGGGCTTCATCCAGAACGCGGAAGCGCTCGAGGCCAAGGGCGTGGACACGATCGCCTGCATGGCCGTGAACGACGTGTTCGTGATGAACGCCTGGGGCAAGCATTCGAACGCCGGCGACAAGGTGCTGATGCTGGCAGACGGCAACGGCGACTATGCTCGCGCGCTGGGCCTTGAGCTCGACGCGCGCGGCTTCGGCATGGGCACGCGCGGTCAGCGCTTCGCCATCGTCGTGGAAAACGGAGTGGCGAAGACGGTGAACGTCGAGGCGCCGGGACAATTCAAAGTATCGACGGCCGAGTATCTCCTCGGCCAACTCTAGCGAACCCGACCTTCGGGTGCGCTCACGGAGCTGGAAGAGCATGAAGAAAGTGAATTCCCTGACGGCGCTTTTCATGAGCGCCGTCTTCGTCTTGGGCGCCGGCATTGCAGTGCCCGCGACTGCGCAGGGCAAGCCTACCAACAGCAAGGTGGCCGCGAAGCCGCTCAAGGCGGCGAAGGACTCCCTCGATGCCAAGCGCTATCCGGACGCCATCGTCAAGCTGAAGGAAGTGCAGGCGCTGTCGGGCAAGAACGCTTACGATGACTTCCTCATCAACGAGATGCTGTCGTATGCCTACGTGCGCACCAATCAGTACGCGGAAGCGGTGAAGGTGCTCGAGCCGATGCTCGACTCCGAGTTCGTGCCGAGGGCCGACGTGCCCAAGCGCGTGCGGCAGTTGGTGCAGCTCAACTACCAGCTCAAGAACTACGACAAGGTCATCGCGCTCGGCGACCGCGCAACCAGGGGCGGCTACGCCGACGATGAGATGCTCACGTGGATCGGCCAGGCGTATTACCTGAAGGGCGACTACAAGGGCTCCGCGAGGTTCGTCGAGGCTTACGTCAACAGCCAGCTCAAGGCCGGCAAGAAGCCCAAGGAACAAACGCTCATCCTCGTGCAGAGCGCGTGCACCAAGACCGAAGACGGCGCGTGTCTGCAGCGCACCTATGAGCACCTCGTCACGTACTACCCGAAGGCGCAGTACTGGCAGAACCTCGTGGACGCAATGTACCACCAGCAGTCCGGGGCTGACGCGAACCTGCTGCAGGTCTATCGGCTGGCGGCCGCGGTCGACGTGCTGAAGAAGCCGAGCGATTTCACCGAGTATGCGCAGCTCGCACTCGATGCCGGCTCGGCCGGCGAGGCGAAGAGCGTGCTGGAAAAGGGCTTCGAGAAGAAAGTCTTCATCGAGAAGCGCGACGTGGATCGTAACAACCGCCTGCTCGAGACCGCCAGGAAACAGGTTGCCGCCGACCAGGCGGCGCTGGCGAAGAAGGCCAGCGAGGCCGCCGCGGGCAAGGCCGGCGACAAGGACGTGAGCGTCGGGCTTGCATACCTGGGCTACCAGCAGTACGACAAAGCCGTCGAGGCCATCAACCGTGGCCTGACCAAGCCGGGAATCCGGAACCCCGCTGACGCGAAGCTGCTGCTGGGCATCGCAGAGCTGCGCGCCGGTCGCAAGGACGAGGCTCGCAAGACTTTCAGGCAGGTGAAGGGCGATCCCACGCTGGAGCGCCTCGCAAACCTCTGGTCGCTGCACTCGCAGGCGTAGGCGCCAGCGCTACGCCGGCGCGTCCCGCCGCCGGTGCGTAAGCGCCGCATACGCCACTAACGAAAAGGGCGGCGCGACTCAGGTCGCGCCGCCCTTTTCAGTTGAGGCCGGATACGGCTACTTGCCCAGCAGCCGCTCCAGCTCGGGCAGGATCTGGAACAGGTCCCCCACCAGGCCGTAGTCCGCCACTTCGAAGATCGGCGCTTCCGAATCCTTGTTGATCGCCACGATGGTGCGTGCGTCCTTGATGCCGGTGAGGTGCTGGATGGCGCCAGAGATGCCCACGGCAACGTAGAGCTCGGGCGCGATGATCTTGCCGGTCTGGCCCACCTGCAGGTCGTTCGGGGCGTAGCCCGCGTCCACGGCCGCGCGTGAGGCCCCTACAGCCGCGCCGAGTTTGTCGGCAAGCTTGTAGAGGATGTTGAAGTTCTCGGCGCTACCGAGCGCACGTCCGCCTGAAATCACACGTTTAGCCGTCTGCAGATCTGGCCGGTCGGACTTCGCCGCCGAGACCGACACGAAACGAGTGTGCGTGGGTAGGCTGGCGCCCCCGGCGGCGGCTTCGACCGCGGCGCTGCCACCTTCCGCCGCAGCCTCGAACGACGCCGTGCGAACCGTCGCGACCACCTTGGTGCCAGCGTCGACTTCCACCGTCAGGATGGAATTGCCGGCGTAGATCGGCCGACGGAACCGCGTGGCGCTCTCCACCGCCATCACATCGCTGATCTGCGCGGTGTCGAGCAGGGCCGCGACGCGCGGCATGAGGTCTTTGCCGAACGTGTTGGAAGGCCCGAACACATGGGTATAGGGCCCCGCGATGGCTGCAATCTGCGGCGCTATGACCGCCGCTAGTGCGTGTGCGTTGGCAGGGTTCTCCAGCTTCACCACCTTAGTCACGTTCCGCAGGCGAGCCGCCTGCGCCGCGACGGTGGACGCCTCAGCAGCGCACACCGCAATGGTGATCTCGGCACCCGGGATGGCATGGGCGCAGGTGACGCACTTGGCCGTGCTGGCGTTGAGAGTGGTGCCGTCATGCTCGGCGACGATCAGAACCTTGCTCATGCCAGCAGCCCCTTCTTCTGCAGGGCCTCGGCAAGCTCCTGGGCGCTCTTCACGATGATGCCTTTCTGCCGTTGCGGGGGCGGCTCGAAGCGCACGGCCTTCACGCGCTGGCGCGCCTCCACGCCCAGGGAGGCGAGGGCGAGCATCTCCAGTGGCTTCTTCTTCGCCTTCATGATGTCCGGCAGCTTCACGTAGCGCGGCTCATTGAGGCGCAGGTCGGTGGTGACGACGGCCGGCAGGTCGACTTCCAGCGTCTCGAGGCCGGCGTCGACCTCGCGTGTGACGGTGGCCTTGCCGTCCGCCAGTTCCACCTTCGACGCGAACGTGGCCTGGGGACGATTCCACAGGGCCGCGAGCATCTGGCCGGTCTGGTTGTTGTCGTCGTCGATGGCCTGTTTGCCGAGGATGACGAGGAAGGGCTGCTCACGCTCGACGAGCTTCAGGAAGACCTTGGCGGCATCCAGGGGCTCCACGACCGCGGCGCTCTCCACGAGCACCGCCCGGTCCGCGCCCATGGCCAGAGCGGTGCGTAGCTGCTGCTGCGTGTCCTGCGGGCCGATCGTGACCACCACGATCTCGTCGGCGCCGCCGCGTTCCTTGATGCGAATCGCCTCTTCGAGAGCGATCTCGTCAAACGGGTTGATGCTCAACTTGACGCCGTCGGTGACGACGCCAGAACCATCCGGCTTGACGCGCACGCGGACGTTGTAGTCCACCACGCGTTTGATGCCGACGAGAATGCGCTTCATCGAAAAGTGCTCCAGTTTCAACCGCCCAAACGAAAACCGCGGACCCTCCGGGAAGGGTCCGCAGTGGACTGCGGATTATTACTGATCCTTAGGGCCGATCCCTAGCGGACTTGAGCGGGCCGATGGTGCTGGTGTGGCGGGTCGCGCTGCTCGGCCAGAAAGGTCTGGCTGATGCGGGCCGCGGTGTCCTTGAGCTTGGGCAGGAAACGCTCCAGGGCGAGCTTCAGCGGCACGGCCGTGGCGGCAAAGCGCACGGCGATGGTCGCCAGCACCCGGTCGTCCACGATGATGGGCACCGCGATGCTCACCTGCTCGGAGATGCGCCGCGGATGGATCGCCGTGGCGTAGCCCTGGGCCCGGGCGTCCGACAGAATCTTCTGCAGCTCGGCCTTGTTCTTGGCGAGCTTGTCTTCCTCCCGGTTGGAGCGGGAAAGAATTTCCAGCAGCGATTCCCGCTGCGTCTGCGAGCAGAAGGCGAGGTAGACGCGGCCGATGGCCGTGACGAGCAGGGGCACCCTGAAACCGGCCGAGAAGCGCTCGACGGCGAGCGGGCTCGCGTGGTCCGTGGTCTCGCGGACGAGCATGGTGGTGCCCGAGAGCGAGGCGATGCCCACAGGCCACACGATCTCACTACACAGCGAGTAAAGGTATGGCCGGGCAATCTGGGTGACCCACGCTTCGTCGTCGAAGCCGTCGGACAGGCCCCTCACCATGATGGTGAGCCGGTAGCGGTCGTCGTGGTCGTCCCGGTAGACGTAACCGGCGTGGCTCAGCGTCTCCAGGATGCGGTAGGTCGTCGTGCGGGGGAGTTTGATCTCTTGGGCGATTTCGGAAACCGTGGCGCCGTTCCTGAGATTCAGGACCGTCAGGGCGTCGAGGCCGCGGATGAGCGCGCGAATCGGGCGAGTCGATTCCATGTACTGGAGCTTTACCGTGGTGACAGGTCTTGGTGAATTGGCTGCGCAGTCTAAGAACGGATCGTCGCGGTGTCCATGCATCGGATGGAAGTACGATAATCGTGCAGCTGCCGCACAAGAGTAGTACACGGCCGCGCCGCGGTTGGAAGCAAATTGTTCACGAATAGCGTCGCCCGATTCACGAACGGCGGGTCAAGCTTCACGAATTGCGGTGCGTGGTAATCGCGCGACGCCAATTTTCCACTCGCTGTAGACTGCCGCGCGCCACGGCAATCGACTACAAGGCACTTACAAGATGCTCGCGTATGCGATCCGCCGCATCGCCATTCTAGTCCCCACGCTGCTCGTCATCATCACGCTGTCGTTCCTGATCATCCGGCTCGCGCCCGGCGGGCCGTTCGACGCGGAGCAGGCGCTGCCGCCTGCCATCAAGGCCAACCTGGAAGCCGCCTACGGACTAGATGCTCCGCTGGCAAAACAGTATTTCCGCTACGTAAGGGGATTGATGCACGGTGATTTCGGGCCGTCGTTCAAATTCCGGGACGTGCGCGTCGGGGAGCTGATCGGCCAGGGGCTGCCGGTGAGCCTGGGGCTCGGTGCATGCGCCATTCTGCTTGCGATTCTCGTGGGCATACCGTTCGGCACGCTCGCGGCGCTCCGGCAGAACGGCGTGGTCGATCACGCGATTCGGGGGATTGCCGTCCTGGGCCTCGCGCTGCCCAGCTTCGTCATCGGGCCGCTGCTCGCCCTCGTGTTCGGGCTGTACTTGAAGTGGCTGCCGGTGGCGGGGTGGGAAAGCGGCGAAGCGAAATATCTGCTCCTGCCGGTGATCACGCTCGCATTGCCTGTGATGGCCTACGTGGCGCGGCTCACGCGCGCCAGTTTTCTCGAAGTGATGCGTGGGAACCACATCCGCACGGCGCGCGCGAAGGGTATCGGTGAGTTGCGGGTTGTGTGGCGTCACGCGCTGCGGCCCGCGCTCATGCCGGTGGTGAGCTATCTGGGGCCTGCCACGGCATTCGTCGTCACCGGATCGCTCGTTGTGGAAACCGTGTTCGGCCTGCCGGGCACGGGGCGCTATCTCGTTCAGGGCGCGATCAATCGCGACTACACGCTCGTCATGGGCATGATCGTCGTGTACGGCGTCATCACGCTTCTGTGCAACCTCATCGCCGATCTGTTGTACAGCTGGCTCGATCCCCGTGTGCGCCATGAGTAATGGCGCCGCGCGCCGTGGCGGCGGGCTGTGGGCCGATGCCTTGCGGCGGCTCGGCCGTAATCCGGCCGCAATGATTTGCGCCGCAGTCATCTTCACGATCGCCGTCGTTGCGGTGGTCGGCCCGGCATTGAGCCCCTACACGCAGGACGCGCTCGATTGGGAGCACATCGCCGTGCCACCCCAGCTCGCGCACGGGCACTGGCTGGGCACGGATCACCTCGGGCGCGACCTGTTCGTGCGCACGCTGCACGGCGTGCGCATCTCGCTCGCCATCGGAGTGCTTGCCACGCTCGTAAGCCTTCTCATCGGCGTGACGTGGGGCGCCATTGCGGGTTACGCGGGCGGGCGCGCGGATGAGCTGATGATGCGCACGGTCGACGTGCTCTACACGCTGCCCTACATCTTCATCGTCATCATCCTGTCGACGATCTTCGCTCGCGGGAATGTGTACGTGCTGTTCTTCGCGATCGGCGCTGTCGGCTGGCTCACGATGGCGCGCATCGTGCGCGGGCAGACACTGTCGCTGAAGCGGCGCGAGTTCATCGAGGCAGCGGTTGTCGCCGGCGTGGGTGCGCCGGGCATCATCGCGCGCCACATCGTGCCGAACCTGATGGGGCCGGTGGTGGTGTACGCGACGCTGACGATTCCACAGATGATTCTGTACGAGAGCTTCCTCAGCTTCCTGGGGCTCGGTGTGCGGGAGCCGTTGGCGAGTCTCGGCAGCCTCATCAATCTCGGCGCGCGGGAACTCGATTCCGCCTCCTGGATGCTGCTCGTGCCGGCGGCATTTCTCGTGGTGCTGCTGGTGTGCTTCAACTTCCTGGGCGACGGGCTGCGTGACGCCCTTGATCCGCATGAGCGCTGAACCCGAGCCGCTGCTCGACATTCGGGATCTCGGCGTCAGCTTCGTGACGCAGGGGGGCGAGGTGGAAGCCGTCGCCGATTTCTCGTTGCGCGTGCAGGCAGGCGAGTGCGTTGGCGTGGTCGGCGAGTCCGGCGCGGGCAAGAGCCAGGCGCTGCTCGCGGTGATGGGGCTTCTGCCGCCGAACGCGCGCGTTCGCGGCAGCGCGCGGCTTGCCGGCACGGAGCTGCTGGGGCTGCCGGCTCGTGAGCGGGACGCGCTTCGTGGCGCCAGCATGACGATGGTGTTTCAGGATCCCCTCACGTCGCTTACGCCGCATCTGACAGTCGGCGATCAGATTGCGGAGCCGCTCGTTCGGCACACAGGCGCATCGTGGAGAGCAGCACGCGCACGCGCTGTGGAGTTGCTCGAGCGAGTGCATGTGACCGACCCGGCGCGCCGCGTGGCGCAGTTTCCGCACGAACTGTCCGGCGGAATGCGACAGAGAGTGATGATCGCGATGGCGCTCGCGTGCGGGCCGAAGCTGGTCGATTGCGGATGAACCCACGACTGCACTCGACGTCACTATCCAGGCGCAGATACTTGCGCTGCTCGCCGAGCTGAAGCGCGAGCACGCAATGTCGATGGTGCTGGTGACGCACGACCTCGGCGTCGTTGCCGGCATCGCAGACCGCGTGGTCGTGATGCGCGTGGGACGCATCGTCGAGACGGGCCCGTCGCAAGAATTCTGAAGCGGCCCGAGAGCTCGTACACACAATCGCTGCTAGACGCGCTTCCGCGAGTAGACGCGGTGGCAACGGTGCCGCGCACGGTTGCTCACGTGAGCCCCACGTCGAGCGGGGCGCATCCGCAGCCGCCGCTGTTGCAGTCGACCGGGCTTCAGGTCCATTTCCCACTGCGCGGTGCGTGGCTGCGCAAGGGGCCCGTGGTGCGCGCGGTGGAGAGTGTCGATCTCGTAGTGCAGCCGGGCGAAGCAGTGGGCGTCGTCGGCGAATCCGGGTCAGGCAAGTCCACGCTCGCGCGTGCGACGCTTGCATCTGGTGCGCGCCACGAGCGGGCAGGTCGTCTGGCTCGGCAAGCCCATCGAAGCCTGCAGCCACGTGAACTCGCCCCGTTCCGCCGCGACATGCAGCTCGTCTTCCAGGACCCTCTTGCCAGTCTCGACCCGCGTATGACGGTGCAGGAGATCGTGGCGGAGCCGTTGCGCGTTCATCGCCACGAGCTCGACGCCACCGCTCGCAGGCACGCGGTGTCCGAGATGCTTCTGCGAGTCGGCCTCGGCCGCAATCTCCTGTCCCGCTACCCGCACGAGCTGAGCGGCGGGCAAGCGCAACGCGTGGGCATCGCTCGCGCGATGATCCTGCAGCCGAAGCTGCTGGTCTGCGATGAGGCGGTGAGCGCGCTCGACGTTTCGGTGCAGGGGCAGATCGTCGCGCTGCTGCAGGACCTGAAACGCGAATACCGCATGTCGATCCTGTTCATCAGTCACAACCTGGGCGTCGTGCGCCAGCTCTGCGACCGAGTGTTGGTGCTCTACCTGGGGCGAATGATGGAGCAGGGCGCTGCCGACGACCTTTACCGCCAGCCCGCGCACCCCTACACGCGGAGCCTGTTGGCGGCGGTGCCGATCCCGGACCCGGACCTGCAGCCCGCCCGATTGGTCCGCGCTCTCGGCGGCGAGCTGCCATCGCCGCTCGCGCCGCCCGGGGGCTGTGTGTTCCACACCCGATGTCCCCATGCTCAGGCCATCTGCCGGGAGCAGCCGCCGGCCTGGGAGCCCGCCGGCCCGCACCGGGAAGTGGCATGCCACATCTGGCGGGAGCTCGCGCCCGCACGGGACAACGCCGGGATGTGAGCCCCATGGCTGTGCGCGGGCCGACTGGATTGTTTATCCTTCCGCGACTATGAAAACCGAGCCGACCCTTCGCCCCAGCGACGGCCTGCGCAACGTCCGCTACGAGATCCGCGGCAAGCTCGCCCGTCGCGCCCAGGAGATGGAGCGCCAGGGCTACGAGATCATCTCGCTGAACATCGGCAACCCGGCCGCCTTCGGCTTCCGCACGCCGGAGACCATGCGCCTGGCGATGATCGAGAACCTGCAGAACGCCGAAGGCTACTGCCACCAGAAGGGCATCTTCCCGGCGCGCGAAGCCGTGGTGATGCAGCAGCAGGCGCGCGGCGTGCACGGCGTCACGGCCGAGGACGTGTTCATCGGCAACGGCGTCAGCGAGCTGATCGACCTCGTGCTGCGGGCGCTGCTCAATGCCGGCGACGAGGTGCTGGTGCCGAGCCCCGACTATCCGCTGTGGACGGCCGCCGTCACGCTGAATGGCGGCAAGGCCGTGCACTACCCGTGCCGGCCCGAGAACGGCTTCGTGCCCGATCCGGAAGAGATCGCGGCGCTGGTCACCGCGCGACGCGCGCCATCGTCGTCATCAACCCGAACAACCCCACCGGCGCCGTCTATCCGCGCGCGGTGCTCGAAGCGCATCGCGCGCATCGCCGGAGAGCACGGCCTGGTCGTCTTCAGCGACGAGATCTACGACCAGATGACCTACGACGGCGGCGAGTTCGTGCCGATGGCCACGCTGGTCAAGGACACGCTGTGCGCGACCATGTCGGGCCTGTCGAAGGTCTACCGCGCCTGCGGCTATCGCGTCGGCTGGGTCGTCGTTCACCGGCGCAACGAGCAACGCGGCCGACTACTTCGCCGCGCTCGAGCTGCTGGCCTCGCTGCGCCTGTGCAGCAACGTGCCGGCGCAGTGGGCCGTGCAGACCGCGCTCGGCGGCTACCAGAGCATCAAGGAGCTGGTCGCGCCCGGCGGGCGCCTGTACGAGTCGCGCCGCGCCATTGTCGACGCCGTGGCGGCCAGCCGCTACCTCGACGTCGCAGCCGCCGGCGGGCGCGATGTACGCCTTCGTCGGCGTGAAGACCGACGAGCTGCCGGACTTCGACGACCAGCAGTTCGCGCCTGGACCTGCTCGAGCAGAAGCACGTGCTGGTCGCGCCGGGCACGAGCTTCAACGTGCCGTACAGCAATCACTTCCGCATCACGAACCTGCCGGACGCCGCCACGCTGCGCGAAGTGTTCGGCCGCATCGAAGACCTGCTAACGACCTACGCCAACGGACCGCGCGATACGTCGCGGGAGGGCAACCCGCGCCCGACCGTGGTCGAGGCCAGCCAGCGCTTCAAGTAAACGCTTCGAAAAAGCCATCAATACCTTGTTTTGATTAGACTTCCACAGGGGCTTTCGCAGTCTATCGAACAAGGCCGAACGGTCGTCGTGCCGTCGCGCCAGCGCTCTGAAGCCGTGCGGCTGGCATACGCCGCAGGCGCGCTCGCGAGCGGGCGCACCGTCTGGGTCACGCCCGATGTCCTGCCGCTCGACACCTGGATGGCGCGCGAGATCGAGCGGCGCTCCGCGACCGGCGAGCGGCTGCCGAGGCTCCTCACACCCGCCGAAGACTGGCTGCTTTGGCGCCAGTGCACTTCCCAGCACACCGACAGCCTGGAACTCGTGGCTCGCGGCCCACTCGCGGACGCGCTTCGTCGCGCGAGCCAGCTCGCGCAGGAATTCCGCATCGACACTTCCGCCGCGCGTGCCGTGCCTGGCAGCGAAGGGCGGCTGCTATTCGATGTGGAACGCGCCGTCGCGGCGAAATGCCAGGCGATGGGCGCAACGACGGCGGGTGAGCTGGCCACGCGCGTAGCGTGCCTCGGCGGCAGTCGTGACGTGCTGCTGACGGGCTTTGAGCGCCTCACGCCCCGCCTCGGTGCGCTCGTTACGAGTCGCGGCGCCGGCGGCTGCGTTACGGATTTCCGCAAACTTCCCGAATCGAACGGGGCGGTTTCGCACGCGAGCGCGGTGCTGGCCGCGGACAGCAACGAAGAGCTCGAGCGCATCGCAGACTGGTGCAAGGCGCGCCTCGGAGCTCAACCCGATGCGCGCCTGCTGGTGCTCGTGCCGGGCGCACCCGAAGCGCGCGAGCGGCTGGTGACGCTGATCCGTCAGAACGTTGACTCCTCTGCGGCCGCGACGGCGCCGCTCACGCTGGACGCTACCAGTGCCATCGCCGCCATCGAAGGCGGCCTGCCGCTGGCGCGCAGCCCGCTTGCCGGCCACGCGTTGCGCTCGTTGTCGTGGCTCACGGGCGCCAGCGAATTCGCGGACTTCAGCGCGTGGCTCTGCGCGCCTCATTGGGCAACGCCAGAGGCCGGGCGCGCGCGGCTGGATCTTTGGTTGCGCGAGCGGGCGCCACTCGAGATCGACCCGCGCAGGCTGCTCGCGGCGCTCGAATTCGCTCCCGATTTTCTAAAGCCGGCGGCGGCGGATCTGAGCACTCGCATTGCCAAGGCGCTTCAGGAGCTTGGCGGTGGAGCCGCCTCTCCCCGCCAGTGGTCGGAGCGATTCACGAAGGTGCTCGAAGCGCTCGACATTCTGCGGCCACCCAAGGGCGTCTTCCGACGCACACTGACCAGCGCGGAGGTGCAGACGCACGACCGCATCGTCGAGCTGCTCGATGACTTTGGCAGCCTCACGCCGTCGGTCGGCTCGATGTCACGCGACACAGCCGTGCAGTGCCTCAATGAGCTCGCCACACGCACCTCGTTCCGCCCGGCCAGCGGCGATGCGCTCGTCACGGTTTCCTCGCAGCTTGCAGACCCTATCGTTCAGTACGACGGCATCTGGGTGAGCGGATTGCATGCGGACGCATGGCCCGCGCCCGTGCAACCGGACCCATTCCTGCCGCTCAGCGCGCAGATATCCGCCGGAGTGCCCGCCGCCAGCGCAGCCGGCCGGGCCTCGGAAGCCCGCGCGTTGATGAACGCGTGGGCGGCGGCCACCGGCGAGCTCGTCATCAGCTCACCCATGCGTGCCGATGACGTGCAGCTTTCTCCCAGCCCGCTCGTCATGCGATTTGCGGCCTGCGCGGCCGATGTCTCAATCGCGCCGTCAATCTGGTTGCCGCAACGGCTGCGCCGGGACGGTCTCACCGAGCTCATCGACGACCATGCCGGCGTTGCCTGGGACAACTCGCGTTCCCTGCCTTCCGGCACGCGCAGCGTGGAGCTGCAGAACCTGTGTCCCTTCCGCGCGTATGCCGAACTGCGCCTCGGAAGCGCGCCGCTGGAGGCGCCGGAGCCCGGCGTTGCGCCAGATGTGCGCGGCAAGCTGCTGCACACGGCGCTGGAAAAAGTGTGGGGCACGCTGCGTGGCTCCGAAGGGCTGGCAGCGCAGTCCGATGAGACGCTCGGCGCGCTCATCGCACGCTGTGTTGAAGCGGCCGCGGTCGAGACCATGGGGCCGCCGCGCGGCGACGCGCGGCCTGCGGCCGAACAGCGCGAGTGTCGCCGTGCCATACGGCTCATCCATGCGCTCTGCGATCTCGAACGAAAGCGCGCGGCCTTCACTGTTCGCGACATGGAGCGCGACAGCGTGTTACGGCTCGCCGGTGCGCAGCTTCGCTTGCGCATCGACCGCCTCGATGAGCTGGCCACCGGCGGACTTGCGATTCTCGACTACAAGAGCGGCCGCCCCATCACCGGCGACTGGTATTCCGAACGGCCGTCGCATCCGCAGCTGCTCGCGTACCTGGCCGCCGTGGGTCGTGAGACGGTGGCCATGGCCACGGTGAGCGTCACCGCGCGCGACGTCCGCTTCGATGGCGTGGCGGCCGATTCGAACCTGCTGCCGAAGGTGAGGGCCGTGGAGTCGCCGGCTGGCGAAGACTCGCGTGAAGCGTGGGCCATCCGGCAGGGCGAGTGGGTGGCTCGCATCGAGCTGCTCGTTTCCGCTTTCCTCGCCGGGCAGGCCGGCGTCGACCCGCGCCCGAAGGCCTGCGAGTACTGCCACATCGTGAGTGTGTGCCGTATCGCCGATGAAGGCGCGGATGCAGTGGAGCGCAACATCGGTGAGTGACGTGGAGCAATCAACGTTGCGCCCCGTGTCCGCCGAAGCGCTGGCCGCAATGGACCAGCTCGCACGCGAGCGCGCCATCGATCCTGCGCGTTCGATCCTGCTGCGCGCGCCCGCGGGCTCGGGCAAAACGACAGTGCTCACCCAACGCCTGCTGTGTCTGCTGGCTGAGGTGGACGCGCCCGAGGAAGTTCTCGCCATCACGTTCACGCGCAAGGCCGCCGCGGAGATGCGAGAGCGCGTGCTGAAGGTGTTACACGGCGACATCGATCCGAACGATCCGCAAGCCGCGAAGATGCGCGCGCTTGCCGATGCCGTGCTGGAACGCGACAGCGAGCGCAACTGGGGATTGGCCGACAACCCCGGCCGCCTGCGCGTGCAGACCATCGACTCGTTCAATTTCTGGCTCGCGAGCCAGCTTCCCATCGCCGCGAAGGCCGGCGGCGCATTGGTGGTTGCCGAGCGTCCGGGCGAGCTGTATCGCCGCGCGGCCCGCCGCGTGCTCATCGCCGGTGAGGCGGATGAGACACTGGCCGCCGACGTCGAGCTGCTGTTCGAGCGCATCGACAATCGATGGGGGCAGGTGGAGCGCCTGCTCTCGGAAATGCTTGCAAAGCGCGGCCATTGGCTGCGCTACGTGCTGGCGGAAGATGAGAACGCCCTGAGCGCCCGCGTGGCCGCGAGTCTTGCGGACATTGCGGTCGACCATCTGCGCGGCGCCTGCGCGCGTTTGTCGGAGGCCCTCCGCAACACGGCTGGCGCGTTGCCGGGCGTGGGGGCGCTCGGCGCCGATGTCGAACACGTGGTGGCCTGGCAGCAGCTCGCCGTGCTCGCGCTCACGAAAGAGGGCACCTGGCGCAAGCAGATCACGAAGACCCTCGGCGTCGCTTTCGAGCAGCCGGCGTCGAAGCAGCAGTTGAAGTCGTGCATCGAGCTGCTGAGCGGTGTCTCCGGTGCGCGGGAAACTCTGGTTACTCTCACGGGACTCCCCGCGCCGATGCTATCGGGCGAAGACGCGAATGCCATCGAAGCACTCTCGCGCGTGCTGCGGGCCGCGGCCGCGGAGTTGCAGGTGGAATTCGCGCTGGCCGGCAAGGTGGACTACATCTACGTCGCCGGCGCCGCACGCGCCGCGCTGACGGAAGAGGGCGAGCCGACAGACCTCGGCCTGCGCGCCGGCCTCTCGCTGCGGCACATTCTCATCGATGAATTCCAGGACACCTCGATCGCCCAGTTCGACCTGCTGGAAGCACTGACCGCCGGCTGGGAGACTGGCGATGGCCGAACGCTGTTCGCCGTCGGCGACCCCATGCAGTCCATCTACCAGTTCCGCGAAGCGGAGGTGGGCTTGTTCCTGCGCGCTGCGGAGCACGGCGTCGGCAACGTGCAACTCGAGCCGCTGCAGCTCACACGCAACTTCCGCTCATCGCCGTCGCTGGTCGATTGGACGAACGCGCTGTTCGCGCAGCTGTTCCCGCCAATCGATGATGTGCGTGCCAGCGCGGTCGCCTTCACGCCGAGCCTTGCGGCTCGTGAGCCCAGCGCGTACCCGTTCCTCAGCCTCAGTCTCTTCTCCAGCGGCGAGCGCACGGCCGAAGCGCAGCTCATCGCCGATGGCATCGCGCAGATTCGCGAGGTGACACCCGATGCCACGGTTGCCGTGCTGGTCGTGTCGCGCTCGCACGCGCCGCCCATCATGGCCGCGCTGGCGGCGGCGCGCCTCGATGCCATCGGCGTCGACCTCGTTCCGCTGCGCGACCTGTCCATCGTTCGCGATCTCGTTGCGTTGCTGAAGGCGCTTCATCATCCCGGCGATCGAACGGCCTGGCTCGCCGTTCTGCGGGCACCCTGGTGCGGGCTCTCGCTGCCTACGCTCACCGAGCTGTCGCGGCGAGCCGATTCGCTACTCATGTGGGAAGCGCTGTTCGACTCTGCGCGGCTCGCGCGCTGTGACGTCGCAGACGTCGCTCGCCTTCAGCGGGTTTGCGCCGTGCTGGAGCAGGCGCTCGCGTCGCGGGAGCGCATGGAGCTTGCGCCGTGGCTGGAAGCGGTCTGGCTGCGGCTCGGCGCGCCGGATGCCTACGCCACCGAAGACCTCACTCACGCCCGTGCATTCTTCGCCGCGCTGGGCAACGCCACTGCGCGCGGCGAATGGCGCGGCCCGCATGATGTCGACGCTCTCGTCGCCGATCTTTTCGCCGAGCCCCGCGCAACGACGCCGAACCCCGTGCAGGTGATGACGATCCATCGCTCGAAGGGCCTGGAGTTCGATCACGTCTTGCTGCCCGCGCTGGATCGAACGCTCAACCGCGACCGCGATCCGCTTCTGCGCTGGCTCGACCGGCCGCGCGCCGCTGGAGGCAGCGACCTCCTCATGGCGCCCGTGCCGGCCATCGGCGATACCGAAGGCGGTGCGCTGAACAGCTATCTCAAGCGCCTCATGAGCGCGCGCAGCGCGAACGAGCAGACGCGGCTGCTCTACGTCGCCATGACGCGCGCGAAGCGCTCGCTTCATTTGAGCGCCGCGCCGCTGGCCAGGAAGGACGGAACAGTGGAACCGCGCGCCGGCACGCTGTTGCGCGCCCTGTGGCCAGCGCTCGGGCCGGACTTCGTTGATGTGGGGCAGATGGCGGCTACAGCGCCGCCGGGCACCCCATCTACGCTCCCGCTGCCGGCGTCACGGGCATCAGAGGCGCCGCGCAAACTGCGACGCCTGACGGCAAGCTGGCAGCCTCCGGATACGCAAGCCGCGCCCGACCGTTCGCGCCTGCCCATCGCAGACCGTTCGCTCGAGCCGAAGAAGCCCGAGTTCAGCTGGGTTGGAGAAACGTCGCGCCACATCGGCACTGTCGTGCATGCGGCACTCGAGCAACTTGCCTCCGCGGGCGAGCTGCCAGCGCCCGAGCGCGTGGAGCAACAGGCCGCGGATTTCGCGCATCAGCTGCGCCGTCACGGAGTGCCCGAGCGCGACATCGAACGAGCGACGCACACTGTGCGGGAAGCCTTGCTTCGCACGCTCGACGACGAACGCGGTCGCTGGATCTTCAACGCCGCCCATCGCGACGCGCGCAGCGAGCTTGCGCTCACCGGCCTTGCGGGCGGGCATCTCACCAATGTGATCATCGATCGCACGTTCATCGACGCCGACGGCACGCGCTGGGTGATCGACTTCAAGACGAGCCGCCACGAAGGCGGCGACCTGGAGACGTTCCTGAGCGACGAGCTCGACCGCTATCGCGCGCAACTGGAACGCAACGTGGCGCTGGCGCGGGGCTTGGGCCCGGAGCCCGTCCGGGCGGCCCTGTACTTCCCGTTGATGAGCCGCTTCCGCGAGCTGTAGTGACTGGCCCGGCGGCTCGCGCCGTCAGAACGTGCCTTCGAGCCGCAGCGACCGCGTGCCGTCTGCGTCTGGAGTGCCCAGATAGGCTAGCTGCTTTGCCAGCTCCGGCGGCGTTTCCGGTTTCACCCGCACCTTGCCGTCGATCGCCCAGCCGGGCGCCCGCGTGAGCCGCAGCGTGCCTTCGAAATCCACCGGGCCATCGAGGGCCATCACCTTGCCCACCGGCTCGGCGGCGGGGTCGGCCTTTGGAAAGGTGACGGAGTAGCTGCCGATGGTCATGCGGTCTCGCTTGGAGTAGAGCGAGGTCGTCTCGATCTGGCCTTCGAGCGTGGCGAGCACGCCTTTCTCCACGCGCGCGTATGCGAGGTTCGCGCTTGCGTTGCCGGAGAAGCCTGAGGACATCTGCGGCACCAGTGGCGGGTCGAGCGGCATCTGCGCCTGCAGATCGTGCGCAACGATGTTGCCGCCGCTGCCGGCTTCGATGTCGCCGCGAATGAAGTCATCCCCGCGCGTGAGGTCGACGAACGCGCTGAGCTTGCCGCGCAAAAGCGCCAGCGGATGCAGCTGCCACTCGAGGTTGCCGAGCGTAGTGCCGTTGTAGGCAACGCCTGCACAGGCTCCGTCCCACGCGGTGCCTGAGATGTCCGTGCACGACACGTTCGGCGGCAGGAAGCCCTTCAGCCACGATGCCGGCAACCGCATGAGCAGGATGATCGCGAAACCGAGAATCGCGAGGAGGGAGATCCAGATTGCGCGCTTCATTTGAGCTGAAGCACGAGACCTGCGTTGACGAGCCCCGGTGCGCCCGCGCTGTCGACAGTGGCCGACTCCACGCCGATGCCATGCTGTTCCGACAGGCGAGCCAGCCAGCCGACCAGGATGTCGAACTGCGCTTTCTCGAGCCGCACCCGCAACCGGCCCGGGCCGCTCGGCTCGCTGTTCGTGAGCGAATTGCCGAGGCCCGATTCGCGCGCGGCGCGGTCGACGACGACAAGAAGCGAATCCTGCGTGGTGGGCATCGTGGCGACGGGGCCGGCCGAGGCGAGCTCGGGTGCCACGCTCTGCATCCATGCGAGGTCTGCCTGCTTCTGCCCGATGCGCTGCTGCGCCTTGGAGACCGAGCGGTCGAGCGGTAGCACCACGCCGATAATCAGCAGCACCACGGCGACGACGCCGCCGATCATGACCAGGCGGCGCTCGCGCTCGCTCAGGGTGTCGAGAGAGAGCCTCATGACGAGCTCCGCGGACGAATCTGGATGCGCCCCTCGTAGGCGTCGCCCGCAACGTTGCCGGCGGTGAGATCAGCCTGCCAGCCGTTGGTTCGCAATACCTGACTCACGCGGTCGAGGCTGTCGGCATCGGGAGCGGCCATCTTCAGCTCGAGCGCGCCGTCGCGAAAACTCATGGCCTGCACGGTGGTGCCGGGTACCGAGCTGCGTGCTTCCACCAGTGCCCCGAGCGCCGTGAGCAGGCCAGCGCCGCCACCGCTGCGCACGGCGGCCAGTTTTGTCTCCATGCGGCGCTTGGCGTTGGTGGCGTTCTGCTCACCGGGCATGGCCGCACGGAAGGCCTGCTCGATGGACGCGTCCAGCGTTTTTTCCGCTTGCTTGAGCATGTAGAGCTCGGCGCCCTTGCCGGCGACGTGCAGCGCGACGAGCCCCGCCAGCAGCATGGCGGCGACGCGCCATGCCTGCCAGCCCACGGTATGCGTGCTCTGGGGCGCGTATCGACCTTGCAGCAGGTTGATGGGCCTCGCGGTCGGAAGCTGCTGCGAGAGCAGCGACAGAGGCCCGCTTGTGAGCAACTGCACCTTGATGCCATCGAACTGATCGCGGATGGATTCAACCTTCGGCGAGTGCTCCTGCCATTCGGCAGCGCCGGTGTAGAGGATGAGCCCGCGGCCGGTGGTGCCTTCGCTCGGTTCGGCGGCGGGGCGCACCAGCTGTAGCGCCTCGGTGAGCGCATCCGCCGGCATCGAAAAGGTGGCGCCCACCGGCGGTCGCACGGTGACGATGTCATCTTCGAGCAGGGCTACTGCGTGGCCCGGGTTGTGCGGCAACAAGTCGCTGTCCACGTACATCGATTCCGGGGCGAGCCCGGCGGCCTTCAGCGTGCTGGTCCACTCGTCCATCAGCGACAGGGCCACCACGGCGACCGGCGTGACGGCCGAGCTCGCGGCGCGCTTGCCGATGGCGAAATGCAGGTCGTCGATGTCTTCGGCGAGCTGCTCTTCCAGCGCGTAAGGCACGATCTGCTGAAGCTTCGCCCCGGCTTTCACGGGCAGCTCGGGCTCGGCCAGCAGCACGTCTTCGCCCGGAACGAGCACGCACACATGCCGCCCGGCCGCGCGCTGCGCGGCTTGCTCCAGCGGCCCGCTCTGCGGAGCGGAAAGGGCGTTGCCCCGCGCATCGGCGAGAATCCAGCTCGCCTGCGCCTGCCGGTCGCGCGGCAATCTCAACAGCAGCCAGTCGGCCATCTCTTAGTCCGGCGTAAAACTACGCATGAGCACATGAATCTGATTCTGCGGGTCGCGTTCCAAAAGACTGTACAAGGCGAACTCTGCACTGCCAATGGTCACGATGCTCGTGAGACGGAAGTAATTCGAGGTCTCGCTCACACGAGCGCTGATCTTGGTCCAGTCCTGCGAGCCCGTGCCCCCGAACGACGCGGAATAGACGGCCTTCGTGGGGAAGCACCCGCTCTCGCGGCCTTTCGCCAGCACTTTCTCGTCGAGGCTGAATTCCTCGTGGGAGGCGTCCACCAGCGCGTCGAGCAGAGGGCCACCCGCCGAGCACACGTTGATCAGCGCATCGCGCGGCAGCGCCGTGACGTACGGGGCCAGGCGCAGGTAGCGCTCTCGCCCGAAGTCGGGCAGCGCGAGCAGCTCGGAGGTGCTCGTGATGAAGGTGTTGGCGGCGCGATAGGGCGGATCCTGGGCGGCATAGGCGCTGTCTTCGGCGCCGTCGTTGATCGGCTGCGTGTCGGAGTCGATCCAGTCGGCGATGAGCGAGGCCCATTTCGTCTCGACGCCCACGTGCTCCATGAGGTTCTGGAGCTTCTCGAGTGCCACCAGGTCGACCTCGTTGTTGGCGCCGATGAGGCTGTTGAGATTGAAGCGCCCCGTAGCGTCTTCGACATAGGCCTCGAGCACGATGCCGGGCACCACTTCCACCGGGCCGAGCGGCTGGCTCCATTCCTCAGCCGGGTGGTCCACCGTCTTGCCGGCCTTGGCGTCTTCGCGCAGCGCGTAGGCGGCGAGCGCTTCGGCGGCTTCCGCGATGAGCACGCTTTGGTCCATGGCCATGGTGGCGGTGCTGCGCCGGGCGGACATGGCACTCTCGAACGCGATGGAGGCGGCGAGAATGGTGCCGAACGCCACCAGCAGGATCGCCACCATCATCGCCACGCCGCGCTGGCGATGCGGGCCGGCGACGCCGCGGCCAATGCGTGCGGATATGAGGTGGGCGCTCACGTGGGTGCCTCGAATATGCGTGTGACCTTGCCCCAGTCGTCGAGATCGAGGGTGACTTCCACCGCGACGGGCCGAAGGCGCCTGTTCAGCACCCCGGCGTTCGCGACCGCAGTCTGCGGCGGCCACGCGTCGCGCCACTGGCGGCTCACGTCCATGTACCGGAACTTCACCGACTTCACGCCAGTGATCAGGTCTCGCCGGATGGGCTGCGTCGAGAGCAGGGGGTCGAGCACGGGCCAGTACTCGCGGCGCAGCTTGTTGTCTTCCAGCAGATAGGCCACGCGCTGCAGGGCCGGCCTCTGCACGCCGGCCGGGTTTGCCCAGCCGCCGCGCGTGAGCTCGACGAGACGTTGCGAGTCGCCCGTGGCGCGCAAGACGGGCAGCCAGTCGTTGCCGGACGGATCGCGGATCGGCCGCGTGGCGAGCTGGTTCACGTCCTGCGCGATGACGCGCATGGTGGTCTGTACGGCGAGCAGGCGCTCCTGCCGTTCTTCCAGCGCGCCGCGACTGCTGACGGCCTGATTCACGGCGCCGTAGCCGATGGCGAACAGGATGGCCGTGATGAAGATGGCTACCGCCAGCTCGATGAGCGTGAATCCGCGCGCGCGCATGGTCAGTCCGTGGGGTTGCGCGGCGTGCCGCCACCAGTGTTGTCGCCGCCGGTGTTCTGGCCCGTGGTGGCGCCGCCCGCGGGGCCGCCGGGCCCATTCGGGCCACGCGGAGTAACCGCCCCGCCTGCCCCGCCTGGACCACCTGCACCACCCGGGCCGCCGGTGCCGGCCGGCGGCTGGCGTGCGTAGTAATCGATGTCGCCGCGGGGCAGGGCGAGCGCATCGCCCGTGATGCCGCTCACCGTGGTGTACCAGTTGCTGTCGCCGGCCACGTCGCTCGGCTTCACCTTCACGTCGACGCGCAGGATGCCTTTGACTTCCGTCTCCAGCACTTCCTGCTGCCACTTCCACTTGCGCCCGGCGAGCTCGGCGTCGCCGTCGGTCTTGCCTTTCTGTGGCCTTTGCAGAGCGAGCCGCACTTCTTCGATGCGATTGAGCGCCACCCACTCGGCGAACGTTTTGTCGCGCAGGTAGCTGGCCGAGTCAGCGGATGAGCTGAGCGCGCTCAGCAACGCGGACATGCCGATGGTGACGATGGCGAGCGCCACCAGCACTTCGAGCAGCGTGAAGCCACCGTGAGGGCAGCGCGCGCGCTTCATGTCCTGCCCTCGATGAGATCGCCCGCTTCGATGGCGCCTTCGTCATTGCTGGCAATGGTGACGCTGCGGGCCGGGTCGTCGCGCTCGAGAGTGAGCCTGAACGGCGTGAGGTCGCCGTTGGAAAAGATGATGAGATGCGGCACGCGTGCCTGCTCATCCTTCTTGAGCTGCTCTTCAGTTTTCTTCGCGGTATCGGCCGTGCGCAGCACGACTTCGCGGCCTTCCACCACGAGGCGCAGCTTCAAGCCGTCCGGCAGCTCGCGCAGGCGCAGCGAGTCGTCTTCTTCGACCTCGCGCCAGATGCCCTTGCGCGGGTCGTAGGTGAGGAACTGGTAATCGTGCTCGCCGCAGTAGAGGCCGAACTCGCGGGTCTGCAGCTCCGCCTTCTCGCGGGCGTACTTGATGAGCGCGAAGGCGCGCTGGCTTTCCTTCTCCAGCGCCGCGTCCCGGCCGGTGATGCCCACCGAGAGCACCATGCCGGCGGCGAGCAGGCCGATGATCAGCACCACGACCATCAGCTCGACGAGCGTGAATCCGCCGCTCGATCGCCGCCTCAAACCCTCAGCCGACCGTTCCGTCCATCTCTCAGTCGATGTGTCTGTCGACCCGCCTGTCGAGTTCTGGCCCTTCGTCCACCGGGCGCTATTTCTCGCCATCCCAGTTGCCGATGTCGGCATCGATGCCTTCGCCGCCAGGTGGCCGTCGGCGCCGAGCGAGTACAGGTCGTACTCGTTGCCGTGCGTGCCGGGGTACACGTACTGGTAGTCGTTGCCCCACGGGTCCTTGCTGACGCGCTGCAGGTAGCCGCCCGGGCGCCAGTGCTTGATCGTGGATCGGTCGGCTGCGCGACCAGCGCCTTGAGGCCCTGTCGTTGGTCGGGTACTTCGAGTTGTCGAGCCGGAACATGGTGAGCGCGGTCTCGAGGCCTGGATGTCCTGCTTGGCCTTGGCCACGCGCGCCTCGTCGACCTTGCCGAGGAATGGCGGCACGATGACGGCTGCGAGCAGGCCGATGATGATGACGACGACCATGATCTCGATGAGGGTGAAGCCGCGCGCCGTTGCCGCTGCACTGGCGGCCGCGACGCTCTGATAACCTCACGGCGGAAGATCATGCGTCTGTCCATAGGCGATGCGCCGTGCTGGCGCAAGGCGGGCCGGATCATAGCAAATGGCGTGTCGGCTGGCCTGTGGACCGCGTTCAAATCGCTTCTCGCGTCGCTCAATTGCGACGGCGGCTATGGGCTGACTCTGCTTTGCCTCGGCATGCCTGCTGTCGCTGTTGCCTGAGCTCGCCGGGGAGACGGCGCGCGCTGGCGCTGCGCTACGAGCGCGAGGCCATCGCGGCCGGGCAGTGGTGGCGGCTCCTGACCGCTCATCTGGTGCACCTCGACCTGCGGCACGCGCTGCTCAACCTGCTGGGCCTCGTGCTGCTGTGGGCCCTGTTCGCCCGCGACTACCGCCCGCGCCAGTGGCTGCATCGATCGCCTGCGGCCGCGATCGCTCGCCATCGATGCGGGCCTGTGGTTGCGGGATCCGCAGCTGCAGTGGTACGTCGGTGCCTCCGGCGTGCTGCACGGCTTCATGGCCGCCGGCACGCTCGCGCACCTGCGGCGGCGGCGAGCTCGACGGCTGGATTCTCGCGCTGCTTCATCGTGCGGCAAGCTGCTTACGAGCAGTGCGCCGGGGCGCTGCCCTTCGCGGCAGTGGCGTGCCGGTGGTGGTGGACGCCCATCTGTACGGCGCCCTCGGTGGCGTGCTGGCCGCGGTGGCCCTGAAGCCGCGAACCGACTGCCGCTATAATCGCGCCGCCGTTTTTCCGACGGTCGAAGAGTCCTGATGGCATTTGCATTCGTATTTCCCGGCCAGGGCTCGCAGTCGGTCGGCATGCTCGCGCGCTTGCCGCGCCGACCCCGTCGTGCGCGCGACCTTCGACGAAGCCTCGACGTGCTGGGCTACGACCTGTGGCAGCTCACGCAGCGAAGGCCCGCTGGAGCAACTCAACCAGACCGAATGCACGCAGCCGGCGATGCTGGCCGCCGGCGTCGCCACCTGGCGCGTGTGGCAGGCGAGGCGGCGGCGCAGCCACCGCTGTGTCCGGCCACAGCCTCGGTGAGTTCACCGCGCTGGTTGCGCCGGGGCGCTGGACTTCTCGCGGCCGTCGAGCTGGTGCGCTTCCGCGGCGCGGTAATGCAGGAGGCCGTGCCGGCCGGCACGGGGCGCATGGCGGCGATGCTCGGGCTCGAGGATGCGGCGGTCGAAGCCGCGTGCCGCGAGGCTGCGCAGGGCGAGGTGGTCGAGGCGGTCAACTACAACTCGCCCGGCCAGGTGGTCATCGCCGGGCGATACGCGGCGGTGCAGCGCGCCATGGAGGCTGCGAAGGCGCGCGGCGCCAAGCGCGCGGTGCTGCTGCCGGTGAGCGTGCCGTCGCATAGCGCCTCATGCAGCCGGCTGCGCGAGCGGCTCGCGAGCGGCTGGCAGCGGTGCGATTCCGCGCGCCGCGCATCCGCTACTTCAGCGCCGTGGACGCGCGCCGAGCACGCGGACGCCGGATGACATCCGCGCGCTACTGGTGCGGCAGCTCGCAAGCCCGGTGCGCTGGCAGCACACCGTGCGCGCGCTTGCGGCCGCCGGCATTCACACAGCTCATCGAGTGCGGGCCCGGCAAGGTGCTCACCGGTCTGAACCGGCGCATCGAGCGGCGGAACGGCGTGACGTTCCTCGCGCTCGAAGACCCCGCGGCACTCGATGCCGCGCTCGCGGCAACAGAAGGAGCTGCCTGACATGCTTGAGAACGACGTCGCGCTGGTCACCGGCGCTTCGCGCGGCATCGGCCAGGCCATCGCGCTGGCGCTTGGCGCGGCCGGCGCCCGGGTGGTCGGCACCGCGACCACCGCCGCGGGCGCGGCGCAGCTCACGGCGGCGCTCAGGCGAAGGGTACAGCGGGCGCGGCGCGGTGCTCGACGCCGGCAACGCCGCCTCCATCGAAGCGCTGCTCGACCGAGCTCGAAGGCGCGGAGGGGATGCCCACCATCCTCGTCAACAACGCCGGCATCACGCGCGACAGCCTGCTGCTGCGCATGAAGCCCGAGGACTGGGACGCGGTGATCGCCACCAACCTCACGGCGGTGTTCCGCCTGTCCAAGGCGTGCCTGAGGCGCATGATGAAGGAGCGCCGCGGCCGCATCATCAACATCACCTCGGTCGTCGGCGTCATCGGCAACGCCGGGCAGGTGAACTACGCCGCCGCCAAGGCCGGCTGTTCGGCTTCACCAAGTCGCTGGCCAAGGAGGTGGCCTCGCGCAACATCACGGTCAACGCGGTGGCGCCGGGCTTCATCGAACCGACATGACGCGCGCTCTGACCGAAGAGCAGCGCGCGGCCCTGTCAGTCGCAGATTCCGCTGGGCCGCCTCGGCTCAGCCGAGGACATCGCCGCGGCGGTGCTGTTTCTGGTGTCGCCGCAGGCGGGCTACATCACCGGGCGCAGACCCTGCACGTCAACGGCGGCATGTACATGCCCTGAGGCCATGGCCCCCGGATGGCCGCGGCGGGTGCGGGGATTTTCGACCGGCCCGGATTCGCCAACAAAAACAACCACTCGCAAATATCGAGCAGGTGGCACCCTTGAGGGCGTTCCCCTACAATACCGCGCCCGTGCGGGCCCCCTGGCCGGCACGCGCTTCTCTAACGTCAAGAAGGACAGATCCCTAATGAGCAGCGTTGAACAGCAGGTCAAGGCCATCGTTGCCGAGCAGCTGGGCGTCAAGGCCGAACAGGTCACCAACGAGCCTCGTTCGTCGACGACCTCGGCGCCGACTCGCTCGACACGGTCGAGCTGGTCATGGCCCTCGAAGAAGAATTCGAGATCGAGATCCCGGACGAAGACGCCGAGAAGATCACGACCGTCCAGCAGGCGATCGACTACATCAACGAGCGCCGCACCAAGGCCTAACGCAGTCGGGGGCGCTCGCATCCGCTTCGCTCGCGCCGGATCTTCCCCACGGCTCCATCGCTTCCAGATCACGGGTCAGCGTGTGAGCAAGCGCCGCGTCGTCGTCACAGGCCTCGGCATCGTCTCCCCGGTCGGCAGCACCGTCGCGTCCGCCTGGGAGGCCATCCTGCAAGGCGAGAGCGGCATCGGACCGATCACGCGCTTCGATGTGTCGGCATTTCCCGTGCGCTTCGGCGGCGCGGTGCGCGGCTTCGACGTCGACAAGTACATCCCGCCCAAGGAAGCGCGCCGCATGGACCCGTTCATGCACTACGGCATCGCGCCGGCGTGCAGGCGGTGACCGACTCCGGCCTCGACTTCAGCAAGACGGATGCGACGCGCTGCGGCGTGGTGTGCGGCGCCGGCATCGGCGGCCTCTGCACCATCGAGTCCGAGCACGACGCTTATCTCGAAGGCGAAGAGCCCGCGCAAGATCTCGCCGTTCTTCGTCCCGGCGTCCATCATCAACATGATCTCCGGGCACCTGTCGATCCGCTTCGGCCTGCAGGGCCCGAACCTCGGCGTCGTCACGGCCTGCACGACCTCCACGCACGCCATCGGCCTCGGCATGCGCACCATCCAGTACGGCGACGCGGACGTCATCGTCGCCGGCGGCGCCGAGATGGCGACCACGCTGTGCGGCCTGGGCGGCTTCGGCCAGGCGAAGGCGCTGTCCACGCGCAACGATTCGCCCACCAGAGGCCAGCCGCCCGTGGGACTAGGACCGCGACGGCTTCGTGCTCAGCGACGGCGGCGGCGCGATGGTGCTCGAGGACTACGAGCACGCGCAAGGCGCGCGGCGCGCGCATCTATGCCGAGCTCGTCGGCTTCGGCATGAGCGGCGATGCCTACCACATCACCGCGCCGCCGGAAGACGGCGAGGGCGCGCGCCTGCCATGCTGAACGCGCTGCGCGACGCGCAGCTCGAATCCGGCGCAGATCGTGCAGTACATCAACGCGCACGCCACCTCGACGCCGCTCGGCGACAAGGCGGAGACGCTCGCGATGAAAGCGCGCCTTCGGCGACGCACGCGAAGAAGCTGGCGGTCAGCTCCACCAAGTCGATGACCGGGCACCTGCTCGGCGCGGCCGGCGTGGTCGAGGCGATCTTCTCGATGCTGGCGATCCGCGACCAGGTGGCGCCGCCGACCATCAACTCGACAACCCGGATCCGGACTGCGACCTGGACTACGTGCCGAACACGGCGCGCCAGATGCGGATCGACGTGGCGTTGTCCAATTCCTTCGGCTTCGGCGGCACCAACGGCACGCTGGTCTTCCGCCGCTTCAGCGGCTGACGCCGGGGACGCCCGCGCGGGCCGCCCGGTTTCGTCCATTGCCGTGAGCGTTCAACCCGCCGTCGTTCGTGAGCTACCGGTGCCGGGCAGCGTGCTGCGCGGGCTTGCCGCCCGCTTTCCGGACCGCTACCCCGTGCTGCTCGACAGCGCCGCCGAAGGGCCGCTCAGCCGCTTCAGCATTGCTCGCGGCCGAACCGCGCGCGGCGCTGTGGCTCGATGCGCAGGACAACGTGCGCACGGAAGGCGTCACGCTGCCGACGACGCACAGGTTTCTTCAACGCGCTGGAGCATGGTGGCTCAGCAGAGCGCAGCACCGCTGGGCGCCGGCGCACCGCCTCCCTTCGCCGGTGGCTGGACGCTATTCATCTCGGCTATGAGCTGGCCCGCGAAATCGAGCCGCAGCTGCGTGCTTGCCGCGCTCCTCGCTCGCCCTGATCAGGCCTTCGCGCTGCGCACGCCGTGCGCGCTGGTTCACGACCTGCATGGCAATCGCGTGTTCGCGGTCGCCGAACCAGATGCCGCCGGCTGTCTGGATCGGATCGCGGCCGAGGCTGCCGAGGTGGCTGCCAGTGCCGAGGCTGCTGCCAACGCGCCGGTCGCCGTGTGCGCGCCGCAGCGCTCGAGGAGGAAGATCCGCAGGCTTCATATCGACGGGTGCTCCGTGCGCAGGAGTACATTCGCGCCGGCGACATCTACCAGGCCAATCTGTCGCGCCACTGGCGCGTGACGCTGACGCGAGACGTGATGCGCCGCCGCAGCTGTACGCGCGCTGCGCGCAGCCAACCCGGCGCCGTTCGCCGCGCTGGCGCAGTGGGGAGGCGCGTCCATCCTGAGCTCCTCGCCCGAGCGGCTGGTGCGAATCCGCGGCGCGGCGCAGTCGACACGCGGCCGATCGCCGGCACCCGGCCGCGCAGCCGCCGCCCCGGGGACGACATGGCGCGAGATGACGGAGCTTGCCGCGCATCCCAAGGAGCGCGCCGAGCACGTGATGCTGATCGACCTGGAGCGCAACGACCTGGGGCGCGTGTGCGAGGCCGGCACGTGCGGGTCGATGAATTCATGACCATCGAGACCTACGCCCACGTGCACCACATCGTCTCCAACGTGAGCGGGCGAGCTGCGCGCGGACGTCACGCCCATCGGCGCATGCGCGCGGTGTTTCCCGGCGGCACCATCACCGGGGTGCCCCAAAGTGCGCTGCATGCAGATCATCGCCGAGCTGGAAGGCGCCGCGCGCGGCGCGTACACCGGCATCCCTCGGCTACCTCGAACCGCGACGGCACGATGGACTTCAACATCCTGATCCGCACCATGACGCTGCATGGGCCGCAACGTCGAGCTGCGCGCCGGCGCCGGCATCGTCGCCGACTCCGATCCCGAGCGTGAGCTGGACGAGACCCGCGCCAAGGCGCGCGGCATGCTCGCTGCGTTCGACGGGTCGACGGCGCCAGCGCAGGCCATGAGCCGCCCAGCGGAATCCGGCAGGTCCTGGTGGATGCACGTGACGGGCAGCCACGCGTTGCCGGCACTGGCCGTGCGACCGCGGCCTGCACTATGGCGACGGCCTGTTCGAAACCATCGCGTGCCGCGCAGGGCCAGGCGCGGTTTCTGGCGCTGCACCTGGCAGCGCCTGGCGCGTGGCTGCGAGCGACTGCGGCATCGACCTTGCGGAGTGTCGCGCCGCTGTGCCGCACGAAGTGCGGCAAGCCGCCGAAGCTTCGCGGCGACGCGTTGCTCAAGCTAATCGTCACGCGCGGCGACGCTGCGGCCGCGGGGCTACGCACCGGTCAGGCAGCGAAGTCGCGACGCGCGTCGGTGCTTCGATATCCCTGGCCGCCGGACAATCCGGCGGCCGCACGGGATGGCATTCGCGTGCGGATCGCGCACACTGCGTTATGGCGAGAACCCGGCGCTGGCCGGCATCAAGCACTCAATCGCCTGGAACAGGTGCTGGCGCGCATCGGAATTGCCGGCTGACCGATGCCTGCGGAGGCTGCTGGTGTTCAGCAGCTCGGGGCAGCTCGATATCGGGCACCATGAGCAAGTGTTCCTCGTTCAGGATGGGCGGCTCAGTGACTCCGCGCGCTAGACCACTGCGGCGTCGCCGGCGTCATGCGCGCCGTGGTGCTGCGCGAAGCTGCTGCGGCTGCGGCATGCATTGCGCGAAGCAGTGCGACCTGACGGCTGCGGACATGGCAGCGCAGCCGAGAACTGTTCATGACCAACGCGCGCATCGGCATCTGGCCGGTTCGTGCAGCTCGATGGGCGCACCGCTGCAAGTCGGCCCGGTCACGCGACGCCTGCAGGCGCAGCGCTGTGCGCCGCTGCTGGAGAACCCGGTCGATGCGTAAGCTCGTGTCACTGTTGCTGGTGCTCGTGCTGCTGGTCGCCGGTCGGCCGCCGCGCTGACGTATCGATGGCGCGCGCGCAACATCTACACGCCTGCACCGGGCCGCTCGACGAGGTCGTGCGCGTGCGAGGTGGCACCCGGGTGCGAGCGCTGCGCGCGGTGCTGCGGCAGCTCGAGCAATCAGGGCTGGTCGGCAGACGCCGCGTGCCGTGGAGTGGTACCTGCGCGCTGCCAGCCGGAACAGCTGCGTCCGAACATCAAGGCGGGCACTTACGAATTCCCGCCGCGCGCGAGTCCGGCGCGCATCCTCACGCATGCTGGACCAGGGCCGCGTGGTGCTGGAGCAGCTCACCGTGGTCGAGGGCTGCGACGTTCGCGGAGCTGCGCGCGGCGCTGGACGCAGCATCCGGCCGTCGCAAGCACACGCTGGCGGCGAACAGCCTGACGCGCAGGTGATGGCGATCTCGGCCACGCGGACGAGTCTGCCGGAAGGGCGCTTCTTCCCCGACACCTATCGCTTCGCGGCCGGCACCACCGACCTGCGGACATCCTGCAGCTGGCCTACGAAGCGCATGCAGCGCGTGCTCGCAGCAGGCCTGGAACAGCGCGCGCGCCGGGTCTGCCGTTTCGCGACGCCATACGAGGCGCTGATGCTGGCCTCGATCGTCGAGAAGGAGACGGGCCTCGCCAGCGAGCGCGCCGCGCATCGCCGGGGTGTTCATCAACCGCCTGCGCAAGGGCATGCGCCTGCAGTCGGACCCCACCGTGATCTACGGCATCGGCGACAGCTACGACGGCAACATCCGCACGCGCGACCTGACGACCGACACGCCCTACAACACCTACACGCGCCGGGCCTGCCGCCGACGCCCATTGCGCTGCCGGGCCGCGAGTCGATGATCGCCGCGCTGCATCCGGAGGAGACCGACGCGCTGTTCTTCGTCGCCACCGGCGATGGCAACGGCGCGCATCACTTCTCGACGCACGCTCGAGCGAGCACAACCGCGCCGTGCAGCGCTACCTCGATGCGCCTGCGTCGCGATGCCGCCGGCGGACCGCTCCGAGCCGCCGATCGCGGAGTGCGCCAGGGCGACCGCACATGACCCACGGCCGCTTCATCACCCTCGAAGGCATCGAGGGCGCCGGCAAGTCCACCGTCGCGCGTCGTGGCGCGATGCGCTGCGCGGCGCGCGGCATCAAGGTGTGCGCTCACGCGCGAGCCCGGCGGCACGCCGCTGGCGGAGCGCATGCGCGCAGCTGGTGCTGGCGCGCGGCAGGGCGAGCCGCATCGCCGCCGGCCACCGAGACTGCTGCTGATGTTCGCGGCGCGCGCGGCTGCATGTGGAGCAACCTGATCCGGCCGGCGCTGGCGCGCGGCGAGTGGGTGATGTGCGACCGCTTCACGGATGCCACGCGCGCCTACCAGGGCGCGGGCCGCGGCGTCGACGCCAGCTGCATCGAACAGCTCGCGCGCCGCGGTGCAGCGCGGATCTGCACGCCCGATCTGCACGCTGCTGCTGGACCTGCCGGTCCGAAGCCGGGCTCGGCGCGCGCGCGGCACGCGCCGGCGCCGTGCCGACCGATCGCTTCGAGGACGAGGCCGTGGCGTTCTTCGAGCGCGTGCGCGACGCGCTACCTGGAGCTGGCGCGCGCGGAGCCGCAGCGCATTTCGCGTGCTCGACGCCAGCGCGGTCGCCGGCTGCACGTTGCTGCAGCAGGCGGCAGCCGCTGCTGGAATCGACTGCTGAATCGACCGTGAACGGCCCGCCTGGATGACCCCGAAGTGGCTCACACCGGCAGCTCGCTCACTGCGCGCGCGCGTGCGGCCGGCGCCTGCCGCATGCGCTGCTGATCCACGAAGCACCCGGCGGCGGCGGCGACTAGCTGGCGACCTGGGCCGCGCAGCTCGTCGCTGTGCCACGCGCCGACCGACGCGCCCTGCGGCCACTGCCTCGACTGCCGCCGCGTGCGCGCGCAACCAGCATCCGGACCTCGCTCGTGGTGCGATCCCGATCGAAGACTCGCGCCAGATCGCGCATCGACCAGGTGCGCGAGCTGTGCGCAGAGCTCGCGCTGACGAGCCACGGGGCGGCTACAAGGTGGCCATCCTGTCGCCGGCCGACGCGCATGAACCGCTTCGCCGCCAACGCGCTGCTGAAGACGCTGGAGGAGCCGCCGCCCGCGCACGCTGCTGATCCTGCGTGACCACGCAGCCCTCGCCGCCTGCCGGCCACCATGCTCAGCCGCTGCCAGCGGCTGCAGGTGCGCGCGCCCGACCGCGCCGAGAGCGCTCGCCTGGCTGCAGGCCAGCGACGGGCGCAGGCGCGACTGGGACGGCGGTGCTGGAGTGCTCGGCGACGCGCCGCTCGCTGCGCCGCGGGCGCCGACCCGAAAGCGATACCGGCCCTGGGCGCCGAGACGCGACGCACGCTCGAGGGATCGCCGGCCGGCGCGGCCGATCCGGTGGCCGACCGCCGAGCGCTGGGCCGATGCCGAGACTGGCGCTGCGCCTGCGCTGCATTGAGAACTGGCTCACGGATCGCATCCGCCGCCAGTGCATGCGCCGGGCTTTCCGTTGAACTGAGGTGCGCCTGCGCACTTGCCACGCGGCCTTTCCATCATGAATATTCGGGCCCTGTTCGAGCTCGCCGAGGGCGTGCGAGAGCTGCAGCGTCTTCGCTCGACGCGCCGCTCAACAAGTCTCTGGCGCTCGAGCTGCTGTTCCGGCGGCTGGCCAGCCAGAGGTCCGCCCAGAGACAGACCAGTTGAGGATGAGCATTGCGAGCTCGCAGGTGCCAACAAGCCGGGCCTGCTGACCCTCACCATCAAGGACAAGAGCGCGCTGTACCTGGCCTACATGCCGTTCGTGAAGAACGGCGGCCTGTTCATCCCCACCAACAGCAACTACCGGCTCGGCGATGAGGTGTTCATGCTGCTGAACCTCATGGGCGAGGACGAGAAGCTGCCGGTGGCCGGCCGCGTCATCTGGGTGACGCCCAAGGGCGCGCAGGGCAAGCGCACCGCCGGCATCGGCGTGCAGTTCAGCGAGCAGGATCGCGGCCAGACGCAGAAGAAGATCGAGAATTATCTGGCCGGCGCGCTCTCCGGCGACAAGGCCACGCACACGATGTAGGCGCCGGCTGCCGGCCGGCACGTCAGGACCGTACGCAGCGCCGGCGCCGCAGGCCGCGTTCGCAGCTGCGACAGGCCGCCCTTGCAGCACGTAGGCGTCGAAGCCGCGCTCCACCAGGATGAACGCCGCGGCCGAGCTGCGCCGGCCCGGTGTCGCAATAGACGACGTAGGGCATGTTGCGATCGAGCGTCGAGAGCTTCAGGCGGATGAAATACAGCGGGATGTTGAGCGCGCCTTCGATGCGCCAGGTTCTGGTACTCGGACGGCAGGCGCACGTCGAGCCACGTGCCGCCGCTCTGCGATGATCTCGCGCGCCTGCTCGTAGCTCACCCACTGCAGCAGCGGCTCGTTCATGAGCTCGCGGAAATCCTGCTTGTTGAGGCGCATCAGCACGCCGTCGGTCAGCATGGTGACCGTGGCGTTGCGCTTGGCTTCGGAGATCAGCGCCTCTTCGCCGAAGGTGTCGCCGACGCCCAGCTCGGCGAGCTTGATGCCTTCCTTGTTGAGCGGCGTCTCGCGCGTGACGACGCACTTGCCGCTGACGATGGCGTAGAAGATAGTCGCCCTCGTCGCCCTGCTTGATGACCACTTCGCCGGCGCGGTAGGGCACGCGCTGCATGCGCATGAAGATGGCCTGGATGTTGGCCGGCGGAATGCGGTGGAACGCCTTGGTCTGCAGCAGCGTGGTCATCCAGTCGTCGCCGCCGGCGCTCTGCGAACTGGGCCTGCAGCTCGACGACTTCGTAGGTGCCGGTCTGGTCCCAGGTGATCATGACGTCGAGCAGGTCGCTGTCGATGGCGAGGTATTCGACGTCGTCGACGGCGCGCGCGGTGACGCTTGCGCGGCAGCTTGGGTGAGAGCGGGTTGCGCGCCTCGGGCGTGCCGCCGCGGATCATGGCCACGGTGCGCTCGCCTTCGCTGCAGCTCGACCATGCCGCCGACCAGCCAGACGGTGCGCTTGTCGGTGTCGCCTTCCTTGAAGAGCAGCGCGACCGGCGGGCATCGTGCGCACGCTGACCTTCTTGGCAAGCGCCGCGAGGTTGTCGCTCTTCATGCCGTCGAGCGGCGCAAACGTCTTCAGCAGTTGAACGCTGGCTTCGCGTTCTTCGGCCATCTTGAGCGAACTCGCGTGTCAGCGTGACGAATTACGCCCGGAATTCGATGCTTGTCGGTCTCATTCGATGTTAGCACAGCGGGTTACGCGCTCCGGAACGCGGTTCACGCTTTTCCGGCGGTCTGCAGCTGTTTCCAGCCTGCATCCGGCCGAAAACGAGAGCCGTATCGCGCTGCGAGCTCGCGCGAGGCGTGCAACCACTGTCGGCCACTCCGCGGCTGCGCGCATAGGCGAGCGGGCCGCCGCGGAACGGCGCAAAGCCGGTGCCGAAGATCACGCCGGCATCGACGAGGTCCGCGTCGCTCGACCACGCCTTCGCGCAGGCGGCGACGCATTCGTTGACCAGCGCCAGGATCAGGCGATCGGTGAGATCGGCGCGGCGCGGTCGCAGCGCCTGCGGGCGGCTTCACGGCCTTGCCGTCTTGCCACGTGTAGAAGCCTGCGCCGCTCTTGCGGCCGAGCTTCTTCGCCGCGACGAGCGCGTCGAGCTGCGCGCAGGTCGGCGCCGCGCGACCGAGCTCCGCGGCGATGATCTCGCCGACGTGGCTGGCCACGTCGAGGCCCACGACGTCGGCGAGCTCGATCGGGCCCATCGGCATGCCGAAGTCGACGGCCGCCTCGTCGATGACGGCGAGCGGCACGCCTTCCTGCGCGGCATACATCGCCTCGTGCAGGTAGGGCATCAGCACGCGATTGACGAGGAAGCCGGGCGCGCTGCGGCAGGGCAGCGGCAGCTTGTCGAGGCGGCGCGCGAAGGCGAGCGCGGCCTGCGCGGCGCTCGGCATCGGTGCGTCTGCGCCGCTGCACGATCTCGACCAGCGGCATCTGCGCCACCGGGTTGAAGAAGTGCAGCCCGACGAGCCGGCCGGGGTCGGCAAGCTTCTGCGCGAGCGGCTCGAGCGTGATGCTCGAGGTGTTGCGTCGCGAGCAGCGCGCTGGGCTTCATGCGCGGCTCGAGCTGCGCGTACAGCGCGCTGCTTGGCTTCGAGGTTCTCGAAGATCGCCTCGATGACCACGTCGGCATCCGGCACGCCCGTCGCCGTCCACGTCCGGCGCGCAAGCGCGCTGCGCGCGTCCGCACGTCTGCGCCGGGTCCTTCAGCGCGCTTCTCGAACAGCTCGTGCGCGCGCTTGAGCGCCGGCTCGATGTATTCGAGGCCGCGATCCTGCAGCGTGACCGTCGAGGCCGCGCAGCGCGCACCAGGCGGCGATGTCGCCGCCCATGACGCCGGCGCCGACCACGTGCACGTGGCTTGACCGGCGGCGAGCCCTTGCCGCCCAGCGCCTTGAGGCGGTCCTGCAGCAGGAACACGCGCACCAGGTTGCGCGCCGTCTCCGTGGTGAACAGATGCGCGATGGACCGCGCCTCGGCCTCGTAAGCCTGCTGCGCCGCGCGCGCCGTGCTGCGCCCACAGATCGACGATGGCGTAGGGCGCCGGGTAGTGCTCGCGGCGAGCCTTGCCGCGCCACCTGCGCGATGAGCGCGGGCTTCACGAACGAGCGCACGATGGGCCAGCTCAGCAGCCGCTCCGAGAACGGCGGCCGATGCGGCGGCGGCTGCTTGTTGATGAGCTCGCGCGCGCGCCGCGGCTCGATGTCTGCCGCGGTAACCAGGCGGTCGACGAGCCCCAGCCGCAGCGCCTTGTCGGCGCGCACCGGCTTGCCCGTGAGCATCAGCTCCATCGCCGGGCGCACGCCGAGCAGCCGCACCGCGCGCACCGTGCCGCCGAAGCCCGGGTGAATGCCGAGCTGCACTTCCGGCAGCCCGAGCGACAGCCGCTCGTCGCCCACGGCCACGCGATAGCGGCAGGCCAGCGCGAGCTCGAGGCCGCCGCCGAGCGCGAAGCCGTGAATGGCGGCGACGGTGGGGCAGGGCAGCGCTTCGATGCGGTCGAACACGCGCTGGCCGCGCGCGGATGAGCGCGTAGCGCGTCGGTCGGCGCTCGTGAAGCTGGTGAATTCGCTTGATGTCGGCGCCGGCGATGAAGCCGTTCGCCTTGCCGGAGCGGATGACGACGCCGCGCGGCGGATCGCGCCGCGAGCCGCTCCAGGAGCGCGTCGAGCTCCTCGAGCATCGCGTGGCCCAGCACGTTGGTGGACGAGCCGGGCTTGTCGAGCGTAAGCCAGGCGATGCCGTCGGCATCGCGTTCCAGTTTCCAGGCGGGGGCTGTGTTCATGGGCGGAACCTGTGATTGGCGCAGGTGAGTGGCTCAGGCGGCCGGCCGGTTGGCCATGGCGTCGGCGCGCACGGTGAAGTCACAGATGAGCGGGCGATGATCCGAGAACCGCACGTCCGGGACGCGGAAGTCGGTGACATCGATCTCCTCGCTCACCAGAACGAAGTCGAGCTCGATGCGCGGCATGCGCGCCGGGAAGGAGGGCAGTCCGGTCGTGTTGGCGCTGCGCAGGCCCGCGGCGCGCATGAACAGGTAGATCTCGTGCGTGCCCCAGAAGGTGTTGAAGTCGCCGGCGACGATCACCGGCTTCTTCGACTGCACGATCGAGGTCGTGCAGGGAGCGCAGCTGGTACTGGCGATGGCGGAACTTGAGCGACAGGTGCACGAGGAACACGCACACGTCCTCGAGCTCCAGCTCGATGATCAGCCGCTTGATGCCGGTGTCGAAGTAGTGGAAGCGCTCGCCGTGGACGTGCGGCGCGGCCAGGAACGCGTTGCCCTGCTTGCGCACGATCGGCATGAACTGGTTGATCGAGCCGGCGCCGTACTTGCACTGGTACGTCGAGTAGTGCCCCAGGCGGCTCGGCGATGTGCTCGGCCTGGTTCACCATGCCGGTGCGGATCGAGCCGGTGTCGACCTCGATCAGGCCGACGATGTCGGGGTGCTCGTCGCCGATGAAGTCCGTGATGCCCGCGAGCACTTTGCGGTTGCTGCGCAGGTAGCCGGCGCCGGGCAGCGGCAGGTGGAACGCCGGGCCCGGTGCCGGTGGCGTAGCGGATGTTGTAGACGAGCAATCGCAATACGTGGACCTTGAGTGCGTGGCGGGCGCGGGCGCGCCTGCAGCCGCGCGGAAAGGGTGCATTCTATCGATCCGCCGCCGGCTTCGGGAGAGACGTTTCGCCATGGCCCGGCTTGTGCCAGACTCGCGCAGCCACCCTTTCGGGCACTTCACATGTCTCAAGCCAATCCGATGCGCATTTTCGTGACCCACGTCTGGCAGACCACGGACGACTACCTGCGCGTCTTCGAATATCTCGAAAGCGCCCGCAATTTCTTCTATCGCAACTACAGCACGCCGGACCAGCCGGTGGTCGGCGACAAGGAGGCGCTGAAGGAAGACCTGCGTCGCCAGATTGCGCCGGTGGAAGCCGTCATCGCGCTCTCGAGCCTGTACGAGACGAATCCGGACATGGTGTTCTTCCAGCTTCTGTATGCGGAGGCGAACAACAATCCCGTCATCCTGCTGAAGCGCTTCGGCGATCAGCGCCCGCCGCACAAGGTGCTCACGGAGCACGCGACCGAGATCGTCGACTGGGATGAGCGCGCGCTGGTGGATGCCATCCGTAAGCACGCGCGTCACGAAGACACGACGCGCTGGGACACCATCGAGTTCAAGCTGGACTGAAGCGGCTCACGCTTCCGCGGCGCGCGCTTCCGTTGCGGTGTAGAGCGGCACGATGGACACCGAGGGTGCGGAACGGGCAGGCGCGGAGCCGCGCTGCAGCGCGCAGAGCATTCTCACCACCGATGTTGCGGCAGCTTCGGCTTCGCCGTTCGACATCTTGCGAATCGTCGCGCGCACGGCGTCTTCGCCGCGAAGCAGCGGACGCTCGCGCGTCAGCGCGTGACTGAACGACCTGAAGTCATCGCGAAGTTCTTTCGGCAGCGCCGTCTCATCGATGCACGAGAGGTGATTGCGATACGCGTCGTTGAGGCGGTCCTTCAACGCACCGGCGCGCGCCAGTGACAACGTGGCTCCCTGAAAGATTTCCCATGCAGATCGATTCATGTGAGACCTCGGCGTGCACCTGTTTGAGTTGTTGTTTTTTCCAAGAATCCCGAAGTGGGCGAACCAGTTGCGCAGGAAATATAGCGCAGGCTCTAGCGAAAGCCATCAGTGAATATGTCCACTGGTCGATTATCTTAGCACGTATAATGCATATTAAGTTAAATCGCGTGGATATGCAGCATTCAGGATGACGGTGGTCTAGCGCGCTAGCACTCTCCTGGCGGCGCCCCTTCCGAGCGCCGCACAACCCCAACTCTCAGTGTTCCCAGTCCGCGTTCGCGCGGTCGATCAGATACGCGTGGATCGCATCCGCGTCCGCCACGCTCAGCACGTTGCTGAAGTCCGCCATGCCCAGGCCGATGAGCTGCCCCTTGAGCACGATGTTCTTGAAGGCCCCGTGGGTCGCCGGAGCCATGTGGCGGAGGTCCTTGATCACGTCGCCGCCCACGGCCTGGGGCCCGTGGCAGTTGGCACACGTCTTCGCATAGAGGTCGCCGCCCTTGGCGATGACATCCGCAGGAGCCGTGGACGGCGGCGGAAACGGGATGGGCGGGCGCTCGGGCAACGGCGGCAGGGTCGCCTTGCCACCCAGCTTAAAGACGAGCACGCGGGCGTCAGAGCGCTGCATTCCGCGGCCCCCGCGCAGCTCGGCCATGGCCATTCCGCCGCCCCAGCCGGCGTTTACGGCCACGTATTGCTCGCCATCGAGGGTATAGGTGATCGGGCCGGCCATCGGCACGGTCTGCACCGGCTGTTCCCACAGCTTCCGGCCGTTATCAGCCCGGTAGGCCACGAAGGTCTTGCTGGCTGTGCCCGCGAACACGAGATTGCCGGCCGTCGTCAGCACGCCGCCATTCCCGGCCCGCTCCAGCGGCACGTGCCAGACCTCTTTCTGCTTCACCGGGTCCCACGCCGTGAGCCAGCCGCGCTCGCGTGAATCCGCAATCTTCATGAGAGCGGTACGTTCGGGCGTCATCTTGCCGCCGGTGCCGGTGGAGACGCGCTGTGCGTGCACCGTTGTGATGGGCACCTGATAGTCCGGGTCCAGCGAGAACACCCACCAGTGCTCCTGGGCCGGGAAATAGACCAGGCCGGTATTCGGGTTGAATGCCATGGGGTTCCAGCTGTGTCCGCCGGCCACGGATGGCGTCAGGAGCACCGGCTTCTTGCCGTAGCGGGCTTCCTTCGTGATGGCCGGGCGCCCCGTCTTCATGTCCACATGGGTGGCCCACAGGTTCACGGGCGTGAACTTCTCCGCCGAAATCAGCTGGCCGCTCTCGCGGTCGATGACATAGAAGAACCCGTTCTTGGGCGCCTGCATGAGCACCTTGCGCGCCCTGCCGTCGATCTGCAGGTCCGCCAGGATGATCGGCATCGTCGCGGTGAAATCCCAGTTATCTTCGGGCGCCACCTGGTAATGCCACACGTATTCGCCGGTGTCGGCCTTCACGGCCACGATGGAGGCGAGGAACAGGTTGTCCCCACCGCCGGGGCTGCGATACGCCTGCGCGTGCGGTGAGCCGTTGCCCACGCCGATGTACACGAGCTTCAGCTCCGGGTCGTAGACGATGGCGTCCCACGCTGTGCCACCACCGCCCTGCTTCCACCACTCGCCGGTCCAGGTCTTCGCGGCCATCTCCAGCGCCTTCGACTCGAAGCCGAGCTTCGGGTCGCCGGGCACCGTGAAGAAGCGCCAGAGCTGCTTGCCGGTGTCGGCGTCATAGGCGGTTACGTAACCGCGCACGCCGTATTCGCCTCCGGCGTTGCCAATGACCACCTTGCCGTCGAACACGCGCGTGGCACCGGTGCTGGTGTAGGGCCATTCGGTATCGAACGTCTGCTGGCTCCATGCCGGCGTGCCGGTTTTTGCGTCGAGCGCGATGAGCCGGCCGTCGATGGTGGTGAGATAGATGCGGCCTTTCCACGCCGAGATGCCGCGATTCACGACGTCGCAGCACAGGAACCGCGCGCGGGAGCGGTCGACTTGCGGGTCGTAGCGCCACAGCTGCTTGCCGGTTCTGGCGTCGATCGCATACGTGATGTTCCACGCGCTGATGGTGTACATCACGCCATCGATCACGAGCGGTGAGGATTCCAGGCCGCGGTGCGTGTTGAGATCGAAGTACCAGGCCAGGCCGAGCTGGCCCACGTTGGTGTCGTTGATCTGGTTCAGCGGGCTATAACGCTGCTCGCTATACGTGCGGCCCGGAGCCATCCACTGGCCGGCCTCCTCGTCGGCTGCCAGCAGTCGCTTGCTGTCGACGGCGGCGGGAGTTTTTTTCTGCTCGGCGCTGGCCGCCGGGCTGGCGGCTTGATTGGAATTCGTGGATTGGCCGCAGGCCGTGACGATCAACGCAACGGCACATCCCAGAAACGCATTCGTACTTCGCATTGAGCCCCCCCTCTTCGCAGGCATTCTGCGGGCACCGCCGTGCTCCGCTCCAGCCGCAATCGCGTTTGCGCGCAACAGGTGGTGAGGGCACGCCGCTCAATGCGTGCTTTTGACCGCTCAGGTCGACGCCGCCCGCGGCGCGCGCACGGGTTCGCCGAAGTCCGGGTCTGTGCTCACGCGATGCGCGACGGTGCCTTTGGGGTTCGCGTACCAGCCCGGGTCGGTGTGGTCGTTCGGTGCCAGGTTGTCGCGCACCTTCACCACCGTGAACATGCCGCCCATGTCGATAGTGCCGAAGGGGCCAGTGCCGCCCATCATGGGCAACGTGTTGCGGGGGCCTTTCATGTGACCCATGCCGGCGTGCTCCGCGTGCTCCCACATGCCGTTCTGGCCCATCGACGTGTAACCGGGTAGCAGCGCGCGAATCTTCTCGTCGACGCCCTGCTGGCTCACGCCAACCATGTTGGGCACGTCATGGCCCATGGCATTCATGGCGTGATGAGCCATGTGGCAGTGGAACGCCCAGTCGCCGGGCCGCGCGATGAACTCGATGTCGCGCGTCTGCCCCACGCTCACGAGCTCCGTCGTTTCCCGCCGCCACTGGCTGCGCGGCCAGCGGCCGCCATCGGAGCCCGTGACGAAGTACTCGACGCCGTGCAGGTGAAGCGGGTGATTCCACATCGAGAGATTTCCAATGCGGAATCGCACGCGTTCCCCGGTGCGCGCCACCGGATGCTCGATGGCGGGGAACACCTTGCTGTTGAAGGTCCACAGATCGAAGTCGAGCATGATGGCCGGGTCCGGCCGGTAGGTGCCCGGGTGCAGGGCCCAGTTGTGCAGCATGAAACAGTAGTCCCGCTGCACGGGCACGACGTCGCCACCGCGCGGGTGGATGACGAACATGCCCATCATCCCCATCGCCATCTGCGTCAGCTCGTCGGCGTGCGGGTGATACATGTGCGTGCCGTGCTGCTGGAGCGTGAACTCATATGCGAACGTTTCGCCCGGCATGATGGGAGGTTGTGAAAGTCCAGCGATGCCGTCCATGCCGCTCGGCAGGATGATGCCGTGCCAGTGAATGGTGGTCGGCTCGCCCAGCCTGTTGGTCACCAGAATGCGAACGCGATCGCCCTCCACCGCCTCCAGCGTTGGGCCCGGCGTCGTGCCGTTGTAGCCCCACACCTTCGCCTTGCAGCCCGGCGCGAATTCGTGCTCGAGCTCCTCTGCGACGAGGTGGAATTCCTTCGCGCCGTTTCGCATGCGGAAGGGAAGCGACCAGCCGTTGAGCGTGCGCACGGGGCGATAGGCGCCACCTGAGCGCGCCGCCGGCTTGCGTGCGTCCGCCGTGTTCGACGGCGCTTCAGCACCCTCGGCAGTCGCGCCGTGCTCGGCATGCACGTCATGTTCACCGTGTGTTTGTGCCAACACAGCCGCGGAGCCCGCGGCAAGACTCGCCACGGCGCCGGTGCCGGCGGCGGTGAGGAGATTGCGGCGTGAAACCTTCATGGCGTTTCTCCGTGATGCTCGTGCTCTGTGTGTTGCTCGAGTGGGGGTGATCGAGGGCCTTCGCCCGGTGCCTGTCCTGTTTGTCCAGGCGATGGCGGTGCGAGCAGTTCGTCAAAGCCGGGCGTCAATGGGTCGCTCGTTCCAATCGACTCGTCGCCGGGCAGGTTGCCGCCAACCGCCCGTCGCAATTCCGCGCGCGCTACCCAGTAGTCGCGCACTGCTTCGAGATACGCCTGATAGGCATCGAGCTGCGCGCGCTTCGCCTGCAGCAGCTCGAACACGCCCACGAGCATGTAGTTGTGCTCTTCCTGCGTCCTGTTGACGACCGCCTCGTGCTGGGGGAGCAGCGCCGTTCGATAGGCCCTGGCGACTTCGCGCGCCGCGGCCATTCGATCGAGCCCGCGAGCAACGTCGTTGCGCACGCGGGTTTCCATTTCCGCCAGCCGCGCCCGCGCCGCCTCGGCGCGGGCGTCGGCCCGCAGCACGCCGCCCTGGTTCTGGTTGAAGATCGGAAGCCCCAGTGAAAGCGAAGGGCCGCGCAGCCGCGACCCATCGGTATCGGACTCCCATTCGTAGCCGCCTTCGACGTCGCCCACCCAACGCCATCGGCGCGTCACCCGCGCAAGATCTTCGCTGGTCGCCACCGCGTGGCGCGCGGCGGAAAGATCGAGGCGCAACGTCTGCGCCTGCTTCACGAGCGCGGCTTCGCCGGTGACAGCGCGTTTGTCGCCGGCAGTGTCGTTACCAGGGTCGTTACTAGAGTCGTTGGCGATGGCCGGCAGCCGTGCAGGAACCGCCCAGCCGTGCCGTGCTGAGACTCCCATGGCTTCCGCCAGCGCAGTTCGCGCGCGAACGGCGTCTGCCTTCGCACGCGCGGCGGCGACGCGCTGCTCTGTGGACGTGGCCTGCTCGAGCGCCAGTGCCTTCGGCGAAACGTTGCCCGCCTCGTACAGCCGTCGCGCCATCTCGCCCGACGCTTCGCCGGCCGAAGCCGCAAGCTCGCGCAGCTCCGCAACCTGGCGGGCACTCACGGCGGCATACCAGGCAGCCTCGACGCGCGTGGCGAGATCCAGCAGCGCGTCGGCAACTATCTCGCGCGTGCGCTCGAACTCGCCGCGAGCCAACCGCGCGCGTGAGGGCAACAGCAATGCATTGGTGAAGTCGACCGACACGCTGCGTGTGATCTGGCTGAACCCGCCGCCTTCGGGTGCGAGACCCACGTAGCCGAAGCGCGGGTTTGCAAAGCGCCCTGCTTCCAGCACATTCGCAGACGCGATGCCGAGCTCAGCGTAGAGCTGCTGCACGCGCGGGTTGTGCATGAACGCATAGCGGACGGCGTCAGCGCGCGAAAGCGGGCCCGTCTCGGGCATGACACCGCCAGCGACCTGTTCCGACCCGGCGCTCTGTTGCGACTCGGGCCGGGCGCCCCGCTCCACAGGCCACGTAACGCCGCGCTCACCCCGCGCCGTTACCAGCGCATTGACGCCTTCCGTGCCCCGCTGCGGCGGCACCGTCGCGCAACCACTCAGCACCGCTGCGCTCGCCAGCACGGCAAGCCCGCGTGAACTCAATCGCTCCATTGGAGCTCTCCTCGAATACCTGAAGGCCAGCACGCGACGAGCGCGCCAAGAAACCTACGACAGAACTACCCGGCGCTCAGCGGCGCCAAGGCAGAGGCTCGCGGCAGCAACTCGCCGCGATCGAGGTAAGGGCTATAAGCGCAGCCGACCGGTGCGCAGGAATGTGCCGCTGCCGGAAAGCGCGGCGTGCTGAGAGTGGCTCGAGGCGAAGAGAGGCGGCGGATGCGTCAGTGACTGCGCAACCCAGGGGGCCACCGCGTGGAGCGTGAAGCCGTCGTCTGCAACGTGGTCTGCCTCGACGGCGCCCTTCTGAACAAAGGCTTTTGACCACCCGCCGGAAGGCGCAACCCACACGCAGCAGTCATGGCCTTGGCTCGCGGCGTTGCCGTGATCCTGCTCCGAATGACATGGCGCAGGCGTGCCGTCGTGCCCAGCCTGCACCATGGGGCAGGCCGCAAGCACGTGCCCGGGGCCAAACAGGGCGGCCCACAAAACCGCAAAAATGAAGAAGCGACGCATGGTGCAATTCGAGGCGCATGCAATGGCGGATGCGATCGCGGATGCCATCCGGGCGGCGAACGCTATCATGAGCCGGCGCGCGAGCGGTACCCACAGCGCCGCACGAACGCCACAACGTAAGAAAAAGAGAACTCAAAAATGCCCTGGATGAACTTCGCCGCCATCGGGGTTGGCGCCGCGCTGGGCGCGTGGACCCGATGGGGACTGTCCCTGCTGCTGAACCCGGTTTTTCCGTCGCTGCCGCTCGGCACACTCGCGGCCAACCTCATAGGGGGCCTGCTCATCGGCATCGTGATGGGGCTGGCGGAACCGCTAAGCCTGTCGCTGGCCACGCGCCTTCTGCTCGTCACCGGCTTCCTCGGTGGGCTCACCACGTTCTCGACGTTCTCCGCCGAGACGGTGGGCCTCCTCCTGAAAGGCGAGACGGCGTGGAGCGCGCTTCTCGTCGCCGCCCATCTTGGCGGCTCGTTGCTGCTGACGGGCGTGGGCGTGCTCATCGCGCGAATTGTCATCGGCCGTTAGCGCGAAGGCTGCGACCCCGCCAATTGCCGCGCTCAAGCCTCGGAAAGCCAGGATTTGCCCGCGCCGCGGGCGCGGCAGCAGTTTCTGCATGCACGTGGGCAATCTTTGCAACGGGCCCGCGCCAGACGTGCAACGGGCGGGGCCGCGACGACGCACGGCCCAAAGTGGGAGCTTTACGGAAGAAAACCGGCGTTACTGCGGACCCTTATCACCCGTGTGACCCACCTTGTCCGAGCGCGCAGGCTGAGACGTGGCCGGTCCCTCGTGAGCAGCAGCGCCACCGCCGTGGCTGGCCTGCCCACCCTTGCGCCCGGCCTCGGCTGCGAGCTCCGGGTTCTGGGAGAAGCTTCGCTTCTCATCCGGCACGCTCTGCCCGCCCTTACGCCCCGCCGCCGCGGCCAGCTTGCGGTTCTGGGAGAAGCTGCGTTTCGAGCCCGGAACACTCTGGCCG
Organism: uncultured Gammaproteobacteria bacterium; assembly: GCA_963837755.1. GTDB lineage: Bacteria > Pseudomonadota > Gammaproteobacteria > Steroidobacterales > Steroidobacteraceae > JADGHX01. Next base: position 581,180 of record CAWIOP010000002.1, read on the forward strand.
CCCTTGCGGCCCGCTTCCGCCGCGAGACGGCGGTTCTGGGAGAAACTGCGCTTCGAGTCAGGGACGGCTTTGCCACCCATGCTCGCGATCTCTTTCTGCCGTTCCGCGTCCATCGAGGCGAAGCCGCGGTTCGACGTCCGTCCGTCCTGAGTCCTGCCTTGCGACATCATCACTCTCCTCACAACTGTTGAGCTTGCTCCACTGGCGCGCGGCTTCACCGCGCTGGCGGGCAGGAACTTCAATCAGTGTGGGCGCGATGCCCTGGTCTCCTGATCGGCGGAAGCGGCCCCCAGCCAGCGAGCAGCCATAATCAGCAAGACACATGCCGCCGCGCAGAGGCCCGCGATGGCCGCAAGCCCGAAGCCGGCGACCAGCGGGTACAACCCGTTGCCGAGACTGTCGGAGCCGCGCTGAAGCACGTGTCGAGCAGACTCTTGCTCTTGAACTTGCCTTCCGGTGACAGAACGGTGAAAAGCATCTCGCGCGCCGGCTTGAACAGGCCGTAGTCGCCGCCGCGGCGAACCACCTGCGTGATGAGAAGCAGCGCGCCGCCCGGGAACAACGCCAGTATCGCGAATGAGACAGCGGCCACGCCCCACATCGCAGTGAGCGTCGCGCGCACTCCGCCGCGAGTGGTGAGCCAGCCCACGAGTAAAGTCTGCATCAGCAGCGCAAAAATGTTCGACGCGAGGTCGGCAATGCCGAGCGGATAAGGCGAGCGCGCAAGGCGAGCGAGATCGTCGATTGCGCGCCCGCCAACGGCCACACTTGCATCCGTAGCGGTGGCTGCATCCGCTCTTGCGCGCAGTGCCTGCGCCAACATGCCTGCCAGAACAGCGCCGGCGAGTAGCGCGCAGGCGATGTATATGACGGCCGTTGCGCCGAGTTGCTCGACGAAAAACGCATTGAACGCGGGGCCGGCGAGCGCCATCGCTTCGCGCAACGAGCGAAGCATGTAATAACCACAAAGCAGCAGGAAATATGTCGCCGCCGCGGCCGCGAGCGGCGTGCGCTCGCCCGGTGCCACATGCCAGCGGCGCTGGGTCATGCCGGATCCGGGGCGCTCATCCGCTGAACTGCTGACCGCTGCGAGCGCGTTGGCCGCGTGTCAGCCTGAGGCGGCGCGCAGCGGCGTGATGCTGCCGGCGAGATGAACCTTGCCCTTGCCCGCGCCCTTCAGCGCGAAGCCATCGCCCGCTTCCGTGTGCCACGTCTCGAGCGTCAGCGGTGCCGGGATCGATACAGGGCGCTTGAACACCACGTCGACGCGGCACGGGTGGTCGAATGTGCCCTCGGGCATTGCGCTCAGGCTGCGCGCTACCGACCACATGCCGTGCGCGATGGCCTGGTTGAAGCCGAACATGCGTGCGCCGAAATCGGCGAGGTGAATGGGGTTGTAGTCGCTCGACGCGCGCGCGTAGCGCCAGCCGATGCCCTTGTCGGCGGTGAGGTTGACCTTGCGAATGCCGTCCAGCCCCGGCGGTGCGACAGATTCGGCGTCGGGCGCCGGCACACCTTCACCGGCACTGATGCGGGCACCGAACGGCCTGGAAGTGTCGCGCTCCAACCGCCGGGCCATGAACACGCAGGTTTCGGACCACACCGGGCGGCCGTCAACGGTGAGCTCGGTGCGCACGTCGAATTCCTGGCCGCGATCCGTGTCGTGCCGGCCCTCGAGCCAGGTGCGGATCTGCCCCGTCTCGTCGATGCGCAACGGGCGCACCTGCTCGATGTGGTTGCGCAGGTGCACGAGCCCCATGAGGCGCACCGGGAACGCCTTCGAAGACAGCAGCGCCAGTTGCACGGGCGTGGCCAGCACGTGGGGGTATGCCACCGGCAGGAATTCCGAATGGCTGCCGCCGCACACCGCCCGATAGGCCTCGACGCGTGAGCGATCGGCTTTGTACCGGGTGAGCACCGCTTCCAGGCGCGGAATTTCCATGCCATCGGGCGCGATGGCAAGTTTCCGCCTGAACACGATGCGGGCGTAGGAGGGCACGATGGACGGCAGCGAGCCGAAGCTCAAGGAGAAGGGCGATCGCATGAGGGGCGGCAGTATCCCTGAGGTGGGCGCTCAGGGCGAGACGTGTTCGATCTGGATGTCGACTACGCCCCCTTCCCCGACCTTGTATGCCGCAAGCCCGAAGGGGTCGCCGGAGGACGCCGTCGGGCTGCCCGTCTTCGAAACGCGCGCCACCACCTCGACCAGCTGGCCGCGCGTGAAGCTGTGCCCGGCGAGCATGGAATCCGCGGTGGTGAGCTCCACGGTCTGAGGGAAGGTCGCCTCGAGCCGCTTCACGGCCAGCGGCGGGCCGGCCTGGCGCGGATCGCGCACCAGGACGAACAGAGGCGATGAAGAAAGTGCTGCGCCGCTGAGCTTTGCGGAGAGCGTTACGCGCACGCGAACGGGAGGAACAGACCCTGATGCGGCCGTTGCGCCACCTGCGGCGGATGCGCCATCACGCGGCGCTGCTGCGCTTTGCGAGCCGGCCGTGCGTGGGCCCGAGCCGCCCGCTACCGCGTTCCCACCCTGCCCGAGCTTCTGATCGATTGCCGCAATCTGCTGCTCGAGAATGGGGCGTATGTTGTCCGGCGGATTCAGCGCCAGCAGGTCTGTGAACCGCTGCCGCGCAAGGGGCAACTCGCCCCGGCGCACGGCGGCGGCGGCGCCGTAGAACAGCGCCCTGCCGTTCTTCGGGTCGATGGCCAGCGCCTCCTCGATGAAGCGCGCGCCACGGCCCTGCAACTCGTTCTCGTCGCTCAGCACCAGCGCCTCGCCCATGCCCAGCAGGGCTTCGGTGTTCTTGCCGCCGGCGAGCTCGCTCGCGCGCTGGTAGGCGCGTATGGCGAGCGGATATTGCTCGAGCACGCTGTACGACCGGCCGAGTCTCATCCAGCCCTCGAGGTCGTTCGGATTCTTCTCCAACCGGCGCGCAAGGCGCGACACCATGTTCTGCGGCGTGACGGCGTCTTCGTCCGACTGCGGCTGCCACGACCAGTTGCTCCACGTGAGGTACAGGGCCCCGGCGCCGAACACCAGGATGCCGGCGGCACCGAAGGCAGCCCACACGGCGGGCGACGGCGCCCGGTCGTTCTTCTTCAGCAGCGGAATGACGACCACGCCGACCGCGGCGATCGTCAGCACGATCGCTATGACGATGAAGGTGGTCATCAGCGCCCCGCTTCCTCTTCGACCGGCTCGTCGTCCTGGGTGACGAGCTTTGCGCGCTGTCGTATGACACGAACCGCGACCAGAACGCCAATGATGAGAAACGCGCTGGGCGCCAGCCACAGCCACATGTTCCGGGCATTGGCCAATGGCCGGAACAGAATGAACTCGCCGTAGCGCGCCACCATGAACTGGCGGATATCGTCGTCAGTCTTGCCCTGAACGAGCAGGTCGTGAACTTCACGGCGCAGATCGGCCGCCAGATCCACCTGCGAGTCCGCAATTGAAGTGTTCAGGCACTGCATGCAGCGAAGCTCGTGCGTGAGCTTCGAATACCGCTCCTGGAGCGCAGGGTCTTCAAACCGCGTGGTGTCGATGGCGAAGGCTGGAATCGAGGTCAGCAGCGCGAACATCGCAAGGAAGATCACGCGTTTCATTTTGCCACCGTAGCCTTGCCGGCCAGGCGCGGCACGAATTCACGTTGCCAGATCTCGTGCGTCATGGCCCCGGCGAGGCGGTACTGAACGATGCCGTTCGCATCCACCAGGAAAGTCTCGGGGGCGCCCGTAACGCCGTAATCGATGGCCGTGCGGCCCGGCTTGTCCACGGCGATGGCGGCATAGGGGTTGCCGAGGCGCGCGAGCCACTCGTGCGCGAGGTCGTCTTCATCCCGCCAGTTCAGGCCGACGATGGGCACTTCCTGCTGTTTCGAGAGCTCGAGCAACGTCTGGTGCTCCACGCGGCACGAAGGGCACCAGGTGGCCCAGACGTTGAACACATAGGGCTTGCCGCGAAACGTCGCGCTGCTCACGGAGGCCCCGGGGGTCATGAGGTCTGGCAGCGTGAACTGCGGCGCCGGGCGGCCGATGAGCACCGACGTCATGGTCTCGCGATTCGGTGAGTTCTTGACCCCGACATACAGCACCACGGCCAGCAGCGCGAAGACGCCGAGGGGAAACAGGAATCGGTTCATCCGGCTTTGCCCTCGAGGGCGCCATCCGCGCCGGTAACTGCTTCCGCGGCCCGGTCTTTCGCAAGCCGATAGCGCTTGTCCGACGCGGCAATGCCGCCGCCCAGCGCCATGATGAAGGCCGCGATCCACACGTAGTTCACGAGTGGGCGCACCTGCAGGCGCACGCTCCACTTGCCGGCGCCGAGATCGTCACCGAGCGCGAGGAAGATGTTCGAGCCCCAATAGGAGCCGATGCCCGCCTCCGTCATGGTCGAGCGCTGCACCCAGTAGAAGCGCTTCTCGGGATCGAGCGTCATGATCTTCCGGCCCTGGTGAGTGACCGTGAAATTCCCCCGCACGCCGTCGTAGTTCGGGCCTTCGATGGGCTTCACGCTCTCGAACTTGAACCCGTAGTTGCCCATGGTGACGCTTTCGCCAGGACCGATCGGCACGTCGCGCTCGAGCGTGTACGACTCCACCGACGTGATGCCGATGATGAAAATGGCGAGCGCGATGTGCGCCACCGTCATGCCGATGATGCTGCGGGAGAGCGAGAGCCGGCGCCGGATGCGATCGATGGGGTCTGCGAGCGACGACAGGATGATCCAGAACCCCAGGGTGTAACCCACCGACGTGAGCAACGGCGAGCGGCCGAAAATGCCCACGATGACGGCGACGCTGAGCGCCACCGCGATGGCGAGCGTTACGAGCAGGCGACGCTTGTGATTCGACAGCTTGCCTTTCTTCCACCCCACCTGGATGCCGATGGGCAGGAGCGCGAGCAGTGGCAACACAGGCGTGAGGAAGCTCGGGTTGAAGTAAGGCGTGCCCACGGAGAGCGTGGGCAGCCCCAGCGTCTCCGCAATGAGCGGCGCCAGCGTGCCACCGAACACCACCGCCAGCGCGATGACGAGCAGGATGTTGTTGAACAGCAGGAACGACTCGCGCGAGATGATCTCGAACCCCGCCTGCGACTTCAGTTTGGGCGCACGCCACGCATAAAGCGTGAGCGCCCCACCGATGACGATGATGAGGAACGCGAGAATGAACATGCCGCGGCCCGGGTCTGCCGCGAACGAATGCACGGAGACCGTTACGCCGGAGCGCACGAGGAACGTGCCCATGAGGCTCATCGAGAACGCGAGGATGGCGAGCAGCAGCGTCCAGCTCTTGAAGAGGCCACGCTTGTCGGTGACCGCCAGCGAGTGAATGAGCGCCGTGCCGGCGAGCCACGGCATGAAAGACGCGTTCTCGACAGGGTCCCAGAACCAGTAGCCGCCCCAGCCGAGCTCGTAGTAGGCCCACCAGCTGCCGAGCGCGATGCCCATGGAGAGAAAGCCCCACGCCACCGTGGTCCACGGGCGCGTCCAGCGGGCCCAGGCCTGGTCCATCTTGCCTTCGAGCATCGCCGCGCACGCGAAGGCGAACGCCACGGCGAAGCCGACGTAGCCCGTGTAAAGCATGGGCGGGTGGATGGCGAGGCCGGGGTCTTGCAGCAGCGGGTTCAAGTCGCGGCCGTCGGCCGCGGCGGGAATGAGGCGCAGGAACGGGTTCGACGTGGCGAGCGTAAACAGGACGAAGCCAAAGCTGATGAGGCCCAGCACGCCCAGCACGCGCGCGGAGAAACGTGGCGGGAGTTTTGCCGAGCCAATGGCGACGGCCACAGTCCAGCAGCTGAGCAGCAGAATCCACAGCAGCAGCGAGCCTTCATGCGCGCCCCACACCGCCGCCACGCGATAGACCAGCGGCAACGCCGAGTTGGCGTTCTGCGCGACGTAGAGCACGGAGAAGTCGAGCGTGACGAACGAGGCGATGAGACAGCCGAACGCCGTTGCGATCATCACGAACTGGCCGGCAACCGCGGGCGTGACGACGGAAACCCATCTATCTCGGCCGAGGGCCGGGCCCACGATGCCGAAGAACGCCTGCAGCGCCGCCAGCAGCAGCGCGAGGATGAGAGCGAAATGGCCTAGCTCGGGAAGCATCAGATGCCCGCCGATTTTTTGGCCGGCGCCTGCGTTGCGGGTGTTCCTTCACTGCGCGGCATGTAGGCCTCGCCTTTGGGCGCAGGCTCTCCGTCCTTCGGCACGTAAGCCTCCCCGTTCTTTTTCAGCGAGCGCGCCACTTCGGGCGGCATGTACTTCTCATCGTGCTTGGCGAGCACTTCATCCGCCATGAACACGCCATCCGCGCCGATGCGCCCGTGCGCGACCACGCCCTGCCCTTCGCGGAACAGGTCTGGCAGCACGCCGGTGTACTTGACCGGCAGCTCGTGCTTGAAGTCCGTGACGGTGAAGCTCACTTCGAGACTGCCCGGCTGCCTGTGGAAGCTGCCTTGGGTAACCATGCCGCCCAGGCGGAATCGCTCGCCCGGCTTCACGTCGCCGGCGGCCACCTGCGAGGGGTCGAAGAAGAACATGACGTTCTTCTGGAACGCCGAGAGTGCGAGCGCGCCGGCGATGCCGACGCCCGCGAGAATGCCGAGCACCCAGTAGAGGCGGCGCTTGCGAGTAGGTGTCATGGCGTATTTTCCCCCAAAGGTCGGCCCTTGATGGCGAGGCGGCGAATCGCCTCGATGCGCGCGCGCTTCAGCGCGCGGCGTGCCGTCCAGATGTTCAGAACGATGGCTGCGATGACGAGCCCGTATGCGGGCCATACGTACCGCGCGTAGCCGCCCATGTCGAGGTATTCCATAAAGCTGGCCATCATGCGCGCACCACGTCGCGGATCCAGCTGGCTGAGCGTTCACGGCTCAACAGCTCCGCCCGAACGCGAACCAGCAGAAGCGCCACGAACAGCACGGAGTAACCGAAGAACATCATGAGCAGCGGGATCAGCATGTTGAGCGGCATCGAGGGCTTGCCAAGCTTCATCACGGACGCCGTCTGGTGCAAGGAGTTCCACCACTCCACGGAGTAATGAATGATGGGGATGTTGATGACGCCCACGATGGCGAGCACCGCACTGATGCGGTCTGCCCGCTGCGTATCGTCGATGGCGGCGCGCAGGCCCACGTAGCCCAGAAACTGAAACAGCAGCACCAGCTCGAAGATGATGCGCGGATCCCACTCCCAGAAAGTGCCCCACATGGGCGCGCCCCACAGCGAGCCCGTGGCAAGCGCGCAGGCGGTAAACGTGGCGCCCATGCTGCCGCAGCTCGCGGCGACCGCGTGGGCCACCTTGATGCGCCAGATGAGGCCGACCGCGGACGCAATGGCCATGACCATGTAGACCTGCATCGACATCCACGCGGTTGGCGCGTGCACGTAGAGGATTCGGTAGCCCTCGCCCTGCTGGTAATCCGCCGGTGAGATGAGGAGCCCGCCGATGAGCCCACCCGCGATGAGAACCGCCGCGGCCCAGCCGAACCACGGCGTGAGCTTTGCCGCGAATTTGTAGATGTAAGGCGGCGATCCGAGACGGTGAAACCAGGTCCAGGCCATGATGAGTTCGCTTACTCCAGACTGATGCGCACGGCCGCGGCGGCGGCGAGCGGAGCGAGTGTGACGCCGAGCACGGCCATGGCGCCCAGCAATTGCAGGGCGGCGGTGTAGTCCGTTCCTTCGATCGCGAGCTGGGTTGCGCGTGCGCCGAAGATGAGCACCGGGATGGCCAGCGGCAGCGTGAGAACGGAGAGCAGCACGCCGCTGCGGCGAACGCCCAGCGTGAGCGAGGCGCCGATGGAGCCGATGAGGCTGAGCGCGATGCTGCCCAGGGCAACCGATGCGAGCACGCCGGGGATCGACGCGATGGGCGCACCGAGTGCCAGCGCGGCCAGCGGGCCCATGACGGCGAGCGGTGCACCAGTGAGGATCCAGTGCGCGGCGGTCTTCGCGAACAACAGCCACGTGAGCGACTGGCCGGAGAGCGCGTATTGCTCGAGCGCACCGTCGTGCGCGTCGTCGCGGTAGAGGAATTCCAGTGCCAGCAGAGATGCGAGCAGCGCCGCCACCCACACCACTCCCGGCGCGACCATGCGAAGCTGCGATTTCTCAGGCGTGATGGCGAGCGGGAAAAGCGTGGCCACGATGGCGAAGAACAGCAGAGGCTGCACGATTTCGCCGGGGCGGCGGAATGCCAGCCGCAGGTCGCGCGCGAGCACGAGGCGCGCGGCTTCGAGCGACGGCGTGGCGGGAGGGCCCGGCACGAGCGCGGCGGCCGGCTTCATGCGACCAGCACCAGCGGGCGCACCGTTACGCCAGTAACCCCCAGCGCATGATGAACGGCCGCGACCGCAAGGCCGCCGCGCGCAACATGAGCTTCGAGCATTCGATTGACCAATTCTTGTCCGGCAGTATCCAGATTCGTAGTCGGCTCATCGAGCAGCCACAGCGGCACGGCGAGCAGCGCCAGGCCTGCGAGCGCCACGCGCCTGCGCTGGCCGGCGGAGAGCGTGCGCACCGCGCGGTCGCGCCATTCATCCGCGCCAACGTCGTCGAGTGCCTTGTCGATGTCTGCCGCATTCAGCGGCCGGCGCACGCCGACCCAGTATCGAAGGTTCTCCCGCGGCGTGAGGTCTGCCTTCAGCGGGGGCTCGTGGCCCACATAAGCAAGCTGCCCGTGGTACGCGTGCAGATCCTTGCGCACATTCTCACCGCGCCAGAACACGTGACCATCTTCGGGATGCACGAGCCCGCACAACACTCTTAACAGTGTGGTCTTGCCCGCGCCATTCGAGCCCGTGAGCTGAAGAATCTCGCCACCGCGAAGCTCGAGACTCACGCCGCGCAGCACGTGCCGGTCCCCGCGCCACAGGTGCAGCCCCTCGCCCCTCAGCTCCAGATTCGACATGAACCTCCAGACCCACGTTGCGCACGCCCCCGAATTCCGGCGCGCAAGTCTCGCAAAGTCAGGGGGTTAGCGCCATCCTCGCGAGCGTCTTCGGAAGGCGTCAATCGATCGATTTCCGTCGAATGTCCGCCTGAGGAGCCTCCTTTGGGCCCAGCTGGCGCCGGCGGAAGCAGCAGCTTTGCTCCCGGGTGTGAGACGGGCGATTTGCGGGTTTCCCCCGCCTCGAGCCGCCGGCTCGTTGCTGACGCGGTTCCGGCCTCGATAGCGGGGGTACGAGCGCCCGCCCTCGCCGCTTTCGCCCACGCTGTAGAATGCGCCCCGCGTTGCCTGGGTGGCGAAATTGGTAGACGCAAGGGACTTAAACATTGAGCACCCCGCTCGGAAACGGCGGGCGTGAATGGGGTCAAAGTCGGTGGAACAGCAGCACGTACGGGTGGCTGCAATACCGAGCTAAGCCTCGCGGACGGCGGCACTTCGTGCGCCCGGCGGCCGCGTTGAAAGTGTAGAGACTTGACGGCCCCTGCCTAACTCGCGCGGATGCGTGAAAGGGCAAAGGTAAAGTCCAGACTCCAAATGCGCATCGGATGGGTCCGGGCGCAGCAGCGAAAGCTGTAGTGGGTATGAAAATCCCTCGGGGGCGACCCCGTGCCGGTTCGATTCCGGCCCCAGGCAGATTTCTGACTTCCAGCGGTGTCCAGCTTCATCCCGCCTTTCACCGTCCTATAGCCTCTAGGTTGCCGCCCGTATTCGCTGCCGCGTTGGAAGGCGTCTACTATTTGGGTTCGTGCGTGGTGTTCAGGCGTGGCGCAGAGGCTGGTCATCGGAACGCACAGTTCCGAGCCCACAGCGCCTATCACCGTGCAAGCACGGAACTCCGTGCGCTGGAAACGCGGGTCCTACGTGACCAAGTCTCTCCCCGCGCTTTCAGCGTTGAGACCACCACCCCGGCTACGTAGTCCTCATGCGCATTGTTAATGCGCATCCATGCGTGCTAGGTTATGCGCATCGAAACGGAGGATGCCGATGGCCACCCGCCGGAGCTCCAGCACTGCAATACCGAAGCGCGCCACCAATGTGAGCGTTCGGAGAGATCTCCTTGAGGCCGCCCGTGAGGCTGGCGTCAACCTCTCCGCTACCCTCGAACGCGCCCTGATAGATGAACTTGCGGAAGCCAAGCGCAGGAAATGGCGCGACGAAAACCGCGAGGCGATTGCCGCCTACAACGAACACGTCGAGAAGCACGGCACGTTCTCTGATGACGTGCGGAGCTTCTAGTGGCGCAGTTCAGCGTCTACCGGAACAAGAATCCGCGGAGCAAGACGACCTTTCCTTTGCTGGTCGACGTGCAGTCAGATCTCCTCGACGACCTGCAGACGCGTGTTGTGATTCCTCTCACCAAGGCAGTCGCGCTTACGAAAAAGCCAGTGAGCCAATTGACGCCAGCGCTGCAGTTCGAGGATGGCACGTACCTCTTGATGACTCCGCAGCTCGCGGGCGTCGCTCGGAACGAGCTCGGCCCGGCGGTAGGAAGCTTGAGTGAACGCCGCGACGCCATCCTAGCTGCGTTGGACTTTCTGCTCACCGGCTTCTGACCCAGAATTCGCCGGGCTCAACTATTTCGACGATCGCGGCTCACACGTCAGCCGCGTCCGGGCCATGGCCAGGCAAGTCCATGGCATCGTGAAGCAACCGCAGCACTTCGATCCAGCGGCGTTGCTGCTCGGCATGGACACGAAACAGCACGAAGTGCCTTCGCTTCCGCCCGCCCCGGGCGACATGCAGCGTGAACAATCCCTTCGCAATGTCAGTACGCTTCCTGACGCCGACTGTGGCTGGCCCTGCGGCCAATGCTTCTAGCGCATTCGACAGCGTTTCGGCATAGACACGCGCCTGCTCGTCCCCGAACTCCTCGGAGGTCCAATCGATGATGTTCTGGAAGTCGGCTTCGGCAGTTGCAGTAAGGCGGACGGACCAGAATCCTTCCCCCGCGGTCATCCACCGTTCTCGGATCGCCCGCACCGCAGAGATTCGCCTCTGCGGAAGCAAGGCGCGCGATTCCATGCGGAAGCTTCCTGGGCTGGAGGTGAATGTTCGGGTCTGAGGGAAATTTCTCGTGGAGAGCCTCTGGTTCTCGCGGAGGCTCCCTCCCGCTCGCTGAGGCTCTCTCAGCCGCGCCGAGATTGTCTCGGCTGCTTGGAGGCTCCCTCTGCGTCAGCCGTTCTCGTTTCCCGCAAGCAGCGTCACTTCGCGCCAGCGCGAGGTGGTGCTTTCCAGGGCGCCGCCCGGCGCATGTATTCCGAGGCAGGCCTGGTTCGAGAAGATGGCGCCTTCGGCCGCGCGCAGAAACTCGAAGGGCCCCAGGTGCTCGCGGCGATCTTCGTGATCCGTGACGCGCAGATAGATGGGGCCGGTGCATTCGAAATGCAGAAAAGGCCGCGGGCCGAGTTGCCAGCGGCGCTCGGCGTAGTTCGCCGCGACCGCGTTATCCGGCCCGCGCAACGTGCCGTCGGCGCAAATGCGGAAGTAAACGCCGCGCACGAGCGCCGGAGCTTCGCCGTGCAGGGGGCGAAAAGTGAGCGTGATCAAATGATCCGCCCGCTGCCGAGACCGTTCGGGCCAATGTCAAAATCCATGCCATTCCTTCGGTCACTACATCGATTCCGCTGGTCGCACTGGATAGCGGCCTGTATCGTGTTTCGACGCAGACACAGCGAGACCTGGAGAGACCGATGGAAACGATGACCTTGGCAAATGCCTTCGCCAAATTTGGGGGAAAAGCCGCCAGCCGGCTGCACGGACTGTCTGCGATTGCGGCGGATGGCTCCCTGATACTGGCCTGCTCCGCTTCCGGCTTCGTTCGCCCGAAGCGCGGCGTGCTGCGATATGAAGACCGCCTCACGCGCGAAAACGAGACCGCGATTGGCACGCAGGCGCAGCTGCTTGGCCAGCACCTCACGCTCGCGCGCGACGGCGAGCTGCCCATCCGCATGATCGTGACCACCGAGAAGTCCACCGCGGCAGGCAAGACGAGCCGCAGCACACACGTGCGTACCGATCTGGTGGGTAAGGTGATGGAGTTCGATGGCGATCACTTCGTCATCGACTTTACGCGAGCCGAAGAGCCGCTGATCCCGCCCGCACGCCGCAAATAACCGCGGCGCTCACCCATGCGAGCCTGTCGAAGCGATGAGTTGCCCCGTTACCGTGTAATGCACGCGTAAACCGCAACACTGCTTCTGCAGGCCGTCGCGCGATCGCAGGCCGGTGCATTCGAGCACGCCTTCGGCGCGCAACGTGGGGCTCGCCAGGGCCTCGGTTGCCACCGCTCCCAGGCTGAACTTGCCGTCGCAGTCCGCGAACGGGCATGGATACTCGAAGAAAGCGCGCGCAGGCGGATGCACCACATAGGACTGTGCAGCGGGCGTGCGCGGGCTCGCATCGCGAAACGTGAGGTCGACGCGAACCAGCTCCACGCCGGGATGCGCGCTGCGCAGGGTCTGCGCCGCGGCGCGGCCCTTGAGCCATTCGGTGCGCCGTTGCTGAAACACCGATTCTTTTTTCCGCGAGGGCATACGCATATCAGATAGGGCCGATGTTGAGCGGCAGGGTCATACGCTTCTCAGTGTGCGCTTTCGCGCCTTTTCCGCCTTGGGGGCCGGTGGGGCCCGGTCGGGCCCGTCGGAGCTGGCAGCGAATGCCCGAAGACATTCCCGCGAGCACAGCGACACCACGGGATCGAGCTTGTCCATCGAACCCGGCGTTCGGGTGAAGGCTCACCTGGAAGTGAATGCGTGGCCGGCGACCGTCCTCGTAACCGATGTCGCATTCGCAGACATCGCACGTGAGCACGCGGAGCTCTTCCGGTGCGCTGAAGGTTCCAGTCTTTCGCCAGCCCATGATCCCTATCCGAAGCGGCCGAGCCAGGGAAAACCGAGCGGCCCCGGACGGCGCAAGCGCCGTCCGGGGCCACAAGAGAGGCTCGCCTCAATAACGGCGCGGGCCGCCGCCACCGCCGCCGCTGCGGTTGCCACCACCGCCGCCGCCGCCGCCGGCACGATCACGATCCTGCGCTTCGTTGATCTTGAGCGGGCGACCGTCGAAGTCCTGGCCGTTCAGGGCCTGCATGGCGCGCGTCGCATCGCTGTTCGACATCTCAACGAAGCCGAAGCCGCGGGGCCGACCGGTTTCACGATCTGTGATGAGCGAGAGCTTCTCGACCGTTCCGTGCGGCGCGAACAGGGCGCGCACTGAGTCTTCGGTGGCGGAGAAGGGAAGATTGCCGACGTAAAGTTTAGTCACTGTAGAGTACTCATGAGAAAAGAGAAAAGAGAAACCGGCAGATGGGCCCTGCCTCGGTTCGCCAATGCTTCTGAGGTGCGGTCTTTGGCGCGGACGAGCGCGCCGGGGTGGCGCATTAAGGCCAAGGGCTGACCAGCCGAAAGATCACGAGCGGCCGCTACGATACACCATCAATACTGCCACCGCTTGCATTTTCAGCCGCGACACGGCATGCCGAAGCTGCAACCCGGCTGCCCCTGACAGTGGCCGCTCGGCAACTTCACCATCTCGGTTTTGCCCGCCCGGGCGAAGCTCTGGGACTTGCCCTAGAGCGCTTTTCGGAACGTGAGGTTCAGTCGCTTGCGGCCAAGCGCCGGGTGCTCGCCGTCTTTCAGCGGCAGCACGCCGTGGAAGCGCAGGCGGGACGGGCCACCCCACACCACCACGTCCCCATGAACGAGCGGAATGCGGCGCGGACGATCGCTGCGCTTGTCGCCGCCGAACTGAAAGATGGCGGGCAAGCCGAGCGACACCGAGACGATCGGGTCGGTGTAGCCCTTCTCGTCGCGGTCCTGGTGCAGCGACAGCCGTGCACCGGGCTCGTAGCGGTTGATGAGACAGACATCAGGCGCGTACGGCGAAAAACCCACTCGCGCGGCCGCGCTTTGTGCGAGCTCGATGAATGCCGCAGGCATCGGTGGCCAGTGCCTGCCGCTCATCGGGTCGATAGGGTCGTACCGATAGCCGGTGCGATCGCTCACCCAGCCCGCGTCGCCACAGTTCGTCATGGCTACAGACATCACGTAGCCGCCCGGTGTTGTCAGGAAACGGAATGGTGCGTGCTCCACCACTTGTTCCACACCTGCCAGCAGCTCGCTTGCGAGCGCCGTCGCGAACCCGCGGAGCACAGCTGCGCCCTGCGCCAGCACCTCGTCGGCAAGCGCGGGCGTTTCTTCAGCAGTAAACAGCTCGAGCGTCAAAAGCTGCACCCATCCACAGGAACGATTTTCAAGCATCCGCCTCGGGCTCGAGTGCGGATGTGTTCACCGTGCCGCCCGGATGACACGCGCCCGGCATCGCGGGCTGCCTCGGAGCCGTTGACTGTCACGTGTCCCTTCAGCACGAACAGGGCCGTGGTGTCACCCTGCGGCACGGTGTGATCGACGGTGCTGCCGCTGCACGAACCCAGGGCCGGGAAGCTCCCGGCAACCTTACTTGAACACCCGCATGTGCCGGATGAGCCCGCGGTCGATGTAATTGCGGGTATCCAGCACGAGGCGGTCCTGCGCCTGCTGGAGCTGGTGCAGGCAGAACATGACCAGAATGGACAGCGACAGGGCCGTCAGGGTCGCGTTGAAGGTGATGCCGAGGCCGAGCGTGACGCCCGAGATGTCGCCGTGAAGCGCAGCTTGCGCTTCCTGCAGGGCCTGGCCGATGCCGCGCACCGTGCCCACGAAGCCGATGGCGGGAATGGCCCACGCGGTGAAGCGAACCATGGAGAGGTGCGCGTCGAGCCGCGACGCTTCGAACTCGCATTCGTCGATGACCGCCTCGGCCGCGTCCTGCACGCTCTTGGTGGCGCCGAACCGGTTCAGGCCCACCATGAGGCGCGAGGCAAGAACATTTCCTGCTCGTCGAAGGACAGGCGCTCCAGCGGCCGCGCGTAGGCGCGCGCGTCTTCCGGCAGCACCACGTGGTTTTCGTCGACCTCCACATAAACCTTGTCGAGCAGCTTGCGGTTGCGCGCCACCGCGCGTGCCTGGTCCACGATGAGCACGATGGACCAGATCGCCAGGATGAAGGCGATCTCCTGCTCGTAATCGCGAACGATGACCCACACCGAGCGCAACTGGCTGCGATCCGACAGCCCGTCCGGGTTCACCACCGACGCCTGCGCCAACAGCACCTCCGCGCGCGGCCGGATGACCGTGGCGTAGATCATCTGGATGACGATGGCGATAGCCAGCAGCGACCCCAGGCTGAAGAGCATCTCCCTACCGGAGAACGGGCGCTTTGGGTAAGGTGCGCGGGCGGTGCCCGCGCCGCTGACGGCGCCGGCCCTGGTTCCATCGGCAACGGCAGTCTGGGAGTTCATGTCGGTTCGCATGCCTGCAATGGTGCCATACCTCGGGTCTCGACCACCGGTCGGGCCATCGGTTCCCCGCCTGGCCGCGGCCATAGGACACTTCCTTCGCCTTTTCGTGCGGCTTTTCGTGCTGAGTCTGGTGGCGGCGACACCCGCCAGCGCCGCCTGGCTCGACCGGCACGAAGCCATCATGGGCACGAACATCGATGTCGAGCTCTGGCACGAGGATGCCGCGAAAGGCAATGCCGCCATCGACGCGGTCATGAGCGAGATGCGGCGAATCGACGCGCTCATGAGCCACTACAAGCCCGAGAGCCAGCTCTCGCGGATCAACCAGCGAGCGTTCAGGGAGCCCGTGACGGTCGACCCGGAGCTGTTCGACCTCATCGAGCTCGCGCTGCATTTTTCGCAGCTCACCGACGGTGCGTTCGACATCACCTACGCGAGCGTGGGCTATCTCTACGACTACCGTAAGCATGTGAAGCCCACCGAAGGGCAGATCGAGAACGCCCTGCCCGGCGTGAACTTCCGCAACCTGAAGCTGGATGCGAAAACTCACAGCGTGCGGTTCGGCCACGAAGGCATGCGCATCGATCTGGGCGGCATCGCCAAGGGCTACGCCGTCGATCGCGGCATTGGCCTCCTGCAGGCGCGCGGGGTTCAGCACGCCGTGGTCACCGCCGGCGGCGACACGCGCATCATCGGCGACCGTTTCGGCCGCCCGTGGATCGTGGGCATTCGGCACCCCGACGACAAATCCAGAGTGGTCACGCGCATTCCTCTCGTGGACACCGCCATGTCGACGTCGGGCGATTACGAGCGCTACTTCGACGAGAAGGGCGTGCGCTATCACCACATCATCGACCCGAAAACGGGCCACTCGGCCAGCAAGGTGCGCAGCGCCACCATTCTCGGCCCGACGGCCGTGCAGACCGATGGGCTTTCGAAAACCGCCTTCGTGCTCGGGGCGGACAAGGCGCTGGAGATCATCGAGCGGCTGCCGGACTTCGACGCCGTCTTCGTCCGGCCCGACGGCACCGTGTTGTATACGAAGGGCCTGCAGCCACCGGATGCAGAAAAGTAAGCGCTACTGAGGCGCTCTGGCGTCGGCGCCGAGCAGCTGGTCCACTTCGGCCTCCGCGGCCAGCCAATCCTCATCCTCATGGCCCGGGGCGAACCCGCGCCTTTCGGCGCGCAGGTACGCTGACTCGGCAATCATTCCTCGACGCACATCCGGCGTAACCGACGGCCGAGGCGGCGCGTCCTCACTCCTCTTCGCTCTTGGAGCGGCAGCGCGCTTGGCGGCGGCTCGAGTGGCCGGCGCTGGCTTTACTGCCGCAGGCTTCGCGGCGGGCTTGGGGTCTGGCTTTGACTCGGGGGTACGACGGCTGGCCATGCGGGTCTCCTCAAGCGAATGGAGGGGGCGCGTGCGCAGACATCGGCACCCAGGCACGCACGCAGTCGGGGTTGTCAGTGCATCTCTCATGCCGGCATCACGCGTCCGGTTACTGCTCACTGCGTGTCCGGGCGGGTGTCCGGTGTCCGCGCCGGACGGTGGCGGACACGCCTGACGAGCGCCGAACGCCTCGCACGTTCTTTTGCCCATTAATAGCTTACGCCGTTCCGACGCGCTGGCACGCTCTCTGCAAAAGCATTGCGCAGCCCACACAGCAGGCGCCCATGAAAATCGCAGAGCTCAGAAAGCTTCCCTCAATCCAGGCCACGCCGGAGCCCATGCGCACTACCTCGGGGCAGGACACGCCGATCGAGGCAGAGTCGGTGCGCTGGTACCGCCAGCGCAAGATCCAGATCGCTGCCAGTGCCGGCGTGCTGCTGGTCGCCGTGGGGGCCTGGTTGATCACTCAGTGGGGCGACCTCAAGAGCCTGGTGTCGGCAGAGCGCCTGCGTGTGGTCACGGTGACCCAGGGCCCCTTCATCCGCGATGTCGCCGCACAAGGCACAGTGATCGCCGCTGTGAACCCAACACTGTTCGCGACCGCTCCGGGCACCGTCAGCTACCTCGTGCGCGCGGGTGACACGGTGACGAAGGGCCAGTCCCTCGCCACCCTGGAGAGCCCCGCCCTGCGCAATGAATACGACCGTGAGCGCGCGACGCTCGACAGCCTCACCGCCGCCCTCGCCCGCCAGGAAATCGAGATTCGCCGCCAGATCCTGCAGGGCCGCCAGCACGCCGACCTTGCCAAGGTCTCCATTCAGGCGGCCGAGCGCGAGAAGGGCCGCGCGCAGTCCGCGTGGGACGAGCGCGTGATCAGCGAGCGCGACTACCGCCGCGCCGTCGACGACCTCGAAACCGCGAGGCTCAACTACGACCACGCCAGTGCCACGGCCGACCTCGAGCGCGACAGCCTCGCGCTGGAGGTGCGCACGAAGCGACTGGAGCGCGACCGCCAGCGCCTCACCGTGGAAAACCTCGAGCGCCGTGTCGCGGAGCTCACCGTGCGCTCACCGGTGGATGGCATGGTGGCGAATCTCGCGCAGCCCGAGAAATCCCGTGTCGCCGAGAGCGCGCCGCTCGTCACCGTGGTGGATCTCACGGCCTTCGAGATCGAATTCCAGGTAGCGGAAACGTATGCCGGGGACATCAAGCCCGGCATGACGGCCGACATCACGCTCGACGGCCGCAAGCACGCGGGCACCGTCACGGCCATCTCGCCGGAAGTGCGGCAGAGCCAGGTGACGGGCCGCGTCAAGTTCAGCCAGGCGCAGCCGCCCGGCCTGCGCCAGAACCAGCGCGCCTCCGTGCGCATCGTGCTCGACGAGCGTGACAACGTGCTCAGGTTCGAGCGCGGCTCATTCGTCGACGACGCCACGCGCTCCCTGTTCGTCATACGCGACGACCACGCCGTGCGCGTGCCGGTGGAGCTGGGCGCCTCATCCGTAGCCGAAGTGGAAGTGCTGCGCGGCCTCGCCGCCGGCGACCGCGTCATCGTCTCCGATATGCGTGACTTCGATGGCACCGACGAAATCACGGTCACCAACCAGTAAGGAATCGCCATGCTCGAGATGCACAACATCAGCAAGATCTTCCGCGCAGACCTCATCGAGACTCACGCGCTGCGCGACTTCTCGCTGACCGTGAGCGCGGGGGAGTTCGTCGCCGTCACGGGCCCGTCGGGCTCGGGCAAGACGACTTTTCTCAACGTGGCCGGGCTACTGGAAGGCTTCGACACCGGGCGCTACCTGCTCGACGGCAGCGACGTGAGCCGCCTCGGCGACGATGAACGCTCGCGCCTGCGCAACGAGAAGATCGGCTTCATCTTCCAGGGCTTCAATCTCATCCCCGATCTCAACATCTACGACAACGTGGACGTGCCGCTGCGCTATCGCCGCATGAAGACGCAGGAGCGCCACGAACGCATCACGAGCGCGCTCGATCTCGTGGGCCTCGGCTCCCGCCAGAAGCACATGCCTTCGCAGCTCTCCGGCGGGCAGCAGCAACGCGCGGCCATCGCCCGCGCGCTGGCGGGCGACCCCAGGTTCCTGCTCGCCGACGAGCCCACGGGAAATCTCGACTCGCTGATGGCACGGCAGGTGCTCGACCTGCTGGAACAGATCAACGAGATGGGCACCACCATCATCATGGTGACGCACGACATCGAGCTCGCGCGCCGCGCCCAGCGCAACGTGCACGTGGTCGACGGGCAAATCTCGGACTTCAAGAGTTACGAGGCCCGCGCCACCGAAAGCTTCGCGGCCACAGCGCCCTGAGGCGTGGAAGATACGCACATGATCGGCTACTACTTCCGCCTGGCGCTGGCGAGCTTTCGCCGCAATCCCGGCCTCACCGCGCTCATGGTCATGGCCATCGCGGTGGGCATCGGCGTGTGCGTGATGGCGATGACCATCTACCACAGCATGTCGGGCAACCCCATCTGGTGGAAGAGCGACCAGCTCTACGCCGCGACCCTGGACAACTGGTCGGTCACGGAGCCCGCTGACGACAGGCGCCCGACCCTGCCGCCCGACCAGATCACCTACCGGGACGCGCAAGCCCTGCGCCGATCCGACATCCCAAAGCACACTGTCGTCATGTACCGGACGGCCGGCGTGATCTCGGGCCAGGGACCGAATGGCGCCATCGCGCCCCTCAATGCCGCAACCCGCGTGACGACCGGTGATTTCTTCCGGATGTTCGATGTGCCCTTCCGCTACGGACGCGGCTGGGATGCGAAGGCGGACGCGGACCCGCAACCCGTGCTGGTGCTGTCTGCCGAGATGAACAACCGGCTCTTTGGTGGCACCGATAGCGTCGGGCGAACGTTGCGCTGGAACGATCGCGAGTTCCGCATCATCGGCGTGCTCGATGACTGGCAGCCGATGCCGAGGTTCTATGACCTGAACAGTGGAGCATTCGTCTCGCCGGAGGACGTCTATATTCCCTGGCAATGGGGCGAGACGCTGGAGCTGCCCGCGTACGGCAGCAGCAACTGCTGGAAACCGGACGTCAAGTCGTTCAAGGACCTGCTCGTCTCCGAATGCGTGTGGATACAGGCCTGGGTCGAGTTGCCGAACGGCACGGCCCGCGCGCGCATGCAGGCATTCCTCGACGCCTATACCGACAACGAGCGTCGCGCGGGCCGCTTTGCCCGCCCCCGCAACAACCGACTGACCGACGTCGAGCAGTGGCTGAAGGACCAGCAAGTGGTCCAGAGCGACAACCGCGTGCTCGTGGGCCTTTCGTTCACGTTCCTCACCGTGTGCCTCATCAATACCGTGGGGCTGTTGCTCGCAAAGTTCCTGAACGGCGCGTCGATCGCCGGCGTGCGCCGGGCGCTCGGCGCGAGCCGGCGTGATCTGTTCCTGCAGCACATGGTCGAGGTCGGCGTGATCGCCTGCTTCGGCGCCCTCTTCGGCCTCGGCCTCGGCGCTCTTGGTCTCAAGGGCTTCCGGGCGCTTTACGAGCTGAACTCGAAGTTCGGCGGCAGTGGGGGCCTGCAAGCGCTGGCCCATATCGACCATGCCAGCGTGCTGATCGCCATCGTGTTCGCGCTGATCGCCACGTTCGCGGCGGGCATCTATCCGGCCTGGCGCATCGGCCGCATTCAGCCGGCCGTGTACCTCAAAAACCAGTAAACCCGGGAGCAAGCAAACCATGAGCGTTCCCTATCGTCCCATCCTCTCTGCGCTGCTGCGGAACCGGGCCGGCGCGCTGCTGGTCGCCCTGCAGATCTCCATCGCGCTCGCCGTGCTGGTGAATGCGGTCTACATCGTCAAACTGCGTGTGGATCGCATCGGCAGGCCGACCGGCATCGATGTCGAGAATATCTTCGTGGTCTCCAGCACTGGCTTCACGCGGGACTTCAACTACGCCGCCACGCTCGAAGAAGACCTCACTTACCTGCGCCGTTTGCCTGGCGCAACAGGCGCCACTCCCGTGAATGCCGTGCCGTTGAGTGGCGGTGGCAGCTCCACGGTACTCATGCAGAGACCGGACATGGAGGCGGGCGTGAAGTCCTACAACTACTTCATGGTCGACGAAGATGGCATCAACGCGCTGGGTCTGCGCATGCTGGCAGGCCGATGGTTTCGCCAGGACGAGATCGAACCGCCGCCTGCCACGGCGCAAGACGTCTACGCAGCCCGGATCGTCGTCACCAAAGCGTTGGCTGACGAGCTCTTCCCGAATGACGATGCTCTCGGCAAAACGGTGTACATGATCCAGGGCCGGCCGGTGGTCATCATCGGCATCGTGGAACACATGCTCGGCGCCTGGCTCATGCGGAAAAACGCTGAGCAGGTGTACTACATTCCCCGCAAGCCATACGGCCCGAGCGTGCGCTATCTCGTGCGCACGCAAGCCGGACAGCGAGACAACCTGATGAGTAAGGTGGAAGCGGAACTGAGCACGCTGAACCGCGGACGTTCCATCGACTTCGTGCGCACGCTGGAGCTGTACAAGAACAGAAGCTACCTCGCGGACCGCAACATGGGCATCTTTCTCGTCGTCACCACCACGCTGCTGCTGGCGATTACCTGCCTCGGCATCTTCGGGCTCGCCACGTTCAACGTGAGCACACGCACGAAACAGATCGGCACGCGGCGGGCCGTGGGCGCGCGCCGCGGCGACATCGTGCGGCACTTTCTGGTGGAGAACTGGATGATCAGTACGGGCGGCGTTCTCGTCGGCTGCGTGCTGGCCCTGGCAGCCGGCCACTGGCTGTCGCTGGAGTATGAGCTCCCCCGAGTGGATCTCTACTACCTCGTCGGCGGCGTGCTCGCATTGTGGGCACTGGGAGTCGGGGCGGCATGGCAGCCAGCCCGGCGCGCGGCGAAGATCTCGCCCGCAATCGCCACCCGCACGGCGTGAGCCACGGAAGCGCAAGACAAGCCAAGTTGCCTTCGGCACACTTCCGGGCGTTCATCACAACCAGCAAGCCATTCGAGGCATCGAAGCGCGTGACCCATCCCATTGGCAACGATCTGCGAGCCAGCCTGGCTAACCACACCGTCCTCGTCATCGACGACAACGAAGCCGTCGGCACGGCCTTCGATGTGCTGCTTTCGATGCACGGCGTGCGTGTGCTCACCGCGACCTCCCCGGCCGAAGGGCTGGCCACGCTCAGGCGCGAGCCCGTAGACCTCGTCATCCAGGACATGAACTTCCGCCGCGAGGCCACCCGCGGCGAGGAAGGCATGGAGCTGTTCCGCGAGATCCGCGCGCTGTACCCGGATGTCCCCATCATCCTGCTCACCGCCTGGACGCACCTGGAAATGGCCGTCGAGCTCGTGAAGGCCGGCGCGGCGGACTACATCGCAAAGCCGTGGGACGATGCGCGGCTGCTCACCACCGTGCGCAATCTGCTCGACCTGCGGCGCGCGCAGGGCGAAGCGCGCGCCATTCACCAGCAGCGACGCGAAGCGCGGGCAGAGCTTGCGGAGCGCCGCCACCTTTGCGGCATCGTCTACCAGAGCGATGCGATGCATACGCTGGTGTCTACGGCCACGCACGTCGCGCATGCGGACGTGCCCATCCTCATCACCGGGCCGAACGGCGCCGGCAAGGAAGTGCTCGCGAACATCGTGCAGGCCAATTCCTCCGTGCGCGACAAGGCCTATCTCAAAGTGAACCTCGGCGCGCTGCCCAACGACCTGATCGAAGCCGAGCTGTTCGGCACGGAGGCGGGCGCCTTCACCGGCGCCAGGGCGCGCATCGGCCGCTTCGAAGCGGCCGACGGCGGCACGCTCTTCCTGGATGAGCTGGGCAACATCTCCGGCGCCGGCCAGGCGAAGCTGTTGCGCGTGCTGCAGACCGGCGAATTCGAGCGTCTCGGCTCGAGCGTCACGCGCAAGACGCGCGTGCGCGTCATCGCCGCCACCAACGCGAACCTGCGCCGGGCCATACGCGAAGGCCGCTTTCGGGAAGACCTTTTCTATCGGTTGAATGTGATCGAGCTGGAGGTGCCGGCGCTCGCGGACCGGCGCGACGACATCTTGCCGCTAGCGCAATCGTTCCTCGAAAAAGGCTTCGCCCTCGCGCCAGATGCGCAAGTGGCGCTCACCCGGCACGACTGGCCCGGCAATGTGCGCGAGCTGCAGAACGCCATCCGCCGCGCCTGCCTGCTCTCAACCGCGCCGTCGATCAGTGCCGCGGCGCTCAACCTGCCCTCGACGCCCTCGCCTGCGCCACAGGAGCCGGAGCTGGACCGCGCATCCATCGAAGAAGCGATTGGTCGCGCCCGCGGGGTCGTGGCGCACGCGGCACGTGACCTCGGGCTTTCCCGTCAGGCACTCTATCGCCGCATGGAAAAACTCGGCATCAAGTCCGAAGCGGGCCGCGCTCCGGCAGCCAGCTGATGACACCGCGCCTGTCCCTGGCGGGACGCGTTGCGGTGGCCATGGTGCTGGCCATGTCGATCGTCGCGGGCGGTCTCGCGCTGTGCCTGCAATGGCTTGCACCCAATCTGGCCATCCCGCTTGCCTTGGCCATCTGCCTGCCGATCTCGCTGTGGCTCGGCAAACGCGCCACGCAGCCGTGGACGAGCGTCGTGATGGCGCTGAAAGACGGCGTCGCCAGCCTCTCGGATCACGACTTCAGCATCTCCATCGCGCGCGGCGCCAACGACGAGCTGGGCGAGCTCGTGGCCGCCTACAATTCGCTGGGCTCGGTGCTGCGCCGGGAGCGGCTCGACCTTCACCAGCGCGAGCTGATGCTGGACACGGTCATCCAGACCTCGCCGCTCGCCCTCGTGCTCGCGAACGCGGCCGAACGCATCGTCTTCAGCAACATCGCCGCCCGCCAGCTCCTGCACGGAGGCCGCAAACTGGAAGGCCTCGACTTCGGCGCGGTGCTGGAGCAAGCCCCTGGGCCCTTGCGCGAAGCCATCGCCGGCGGCACAGACACGTTGTTCACCGTGCAGGAAGGCGCCGAGGCGAACACGTTTCACGTCTCCCAGCGCCGCTTCGTGCTCAACGCCCAATCGCACAAGCTCGTGCTGCTGAAGCAGCTCACGCGCGAGATGGCGGCACAGGAAGTGGCCGTGTGGAAAAAAGTGATCCGCGTCATCGCGCACGAGCTGAACAACTCGCTGGCGCCGATCTCCTCGCTCGCCAACTCCGGCCTCATGCTGACGCGCGCATCGAACGGTGCGCAAAACGCCTCCGACACCACGCCTTCGCCGCAGGCCGCACGCCTCGAACGCGTCTTCACCACCATCGCCGACCGCGCCGCGCATCTCGCCACGTTCATCGACGGCTACGCCCGCTTCGCCAAACTCCCGAAGCCACGCAGGGCCACCCTCGAATGGCGCCAGCTCATCGGCCGCCTCGAAGGCGCCACCCCCTTCCACCTCGCCGCCCCGCTGCCAGCAGGCCCCGTCACGCTCGACGCCACTCAACTCGAGCAGGTGATGATCAACCTGCTGAAGAACGCCGCCGAATCCGGCTCCCCGGCAGACGCAATCGAGGTGGCTGTGCGAAACGCCGCGGACGGCTGGCTCATCGAAGTGGCCGACCGCGGCACCGGCCTGAGCGAAGACGCGCTGCGCGACGCGCTGATTCCCTTCTACTCAACGAAACCCTCCGGCACCGGGCTCGGCCTGACGCTGTGCCGGGAAATCGTAGAAGCCCACGGCGGCCGACTGAGCATCGCGAATCGCGCAGGCGGCGGCGCCGTGATCGGCCTCTGGTTACCCCGCGTCCCCGAAGAACCTCTGTGAGTGAGCCACCGCGCGCGACTCAACCCGTTCAAGCGCTGCGCACGGACATCGCCCCATGCCGGGCGTGCAGCGACAGACGACCACGATTGGAATGAAGACGATCAAACGCGGCGCGTCCGTCGTGGAGTGCGCGCGCCAGGGCTCAACACAAGCTTCGGCACGTGGCGCGGCACCAGCCGGGGCACCACGAAGGGCCCCGAAACGCCGCGCCGGCCTGTGAGGTGCGGCACGGCGCGCCAGGGCCTATTTCTTTTTCCTGGGGCGGGCCGCCGCGGGCTTCGCCCGACTCAACTGCTTGCTGAAGTTCTTCAGATACTTCGAGAACTCCTTGCCGAGCTGCGGATGCGCCATGGCGTATTCCACAGTGGCCTGCAGATAACCGAGCTTGCTGCCGCAGTCGTAGCGCTTGCCGGCGAAACGGTACGCATACACCGCTTCTTCACTCATGAGCGCCGCGATGCCGTCGGTGAGCTGTATCTCGCCGCCCGAGCCCTTGCCAATGCGCTCCAGGTGCTCGAACACCGCAGGCGTGAGCACATAGCGCCCGACCACCGCGAGGTTCGATGGCGCCTCGGACGGCTTGGGCTTCTCGACGATGCTGCGAATGCGGCTGGTGGCCGAGTTCGGCGCCTCGACCTCGACGATGCCGTAACGCTCCGTGTCTTTGTGAGGCACGAGCTCGCAGCCCAGCACGCTGGAGCGCTTGGAGGAGTAGACGTCGGCCATCTGCTTGAGGCACGCCACGTCGCTGCGAATGAGATCGTCGGCGAGGTGCACGAAGAACGGCTCCGAGCCCACCGCCGGCTGCGCGCACAGCACCGCGTGGCCGAGCCCCAGCGGCTCCGGCTGGCGAATGTAGATGCAGGCCGCGTATGACGGCAGCACGCTGCGAATCTGGTTGAGCAGGTCGCTCTTGCCCTGCTGTTCGAGGATGTGCTCGAGCTCCTTGTCGGAGTCGAAGTGATCTTCGATGGCCCGCTTGGAGGCGCCGGTGATGAACACGAGCCGGCTTGCGCCCGCCGCCAGCGCCTCTTCCACGGCGTACTGGATGAGCGGCTTGTCGACGACTGGCAGCATCTCTTTGGGACTGGCCTTGGTCGCAGGCAAAAAACGCGTACCGCGACCGGCGACCGGGAACACTGCCGTGCGGATCGGAGACTTTAAACTCATCGAGCCCTCCTCGTGCCAAACGGGCGGGCGCAGTGTAAAGCGGCCCGCATGAGGGCGCATGACAAGCAACACACAGACCTGACGTGCTCTTGAGACGCGTGCCGGGGTTTGACTGCGTCAGGGCGCACTCTCGACGCGGTGCCGGAGCCCGGGCCACGCCGGCCGGGCGCTACACCCGGCCGGCGCGGCTGCCACCCTCAGTGCCTGGGGGCGGGCTTCGTTTCGGGCTTCGCGACGGCCTTGCTGTCTGCCCGCGCCACGGTTCGGGCATCCGCCCTGGTGGCCGGCTTACCCTCCCCGCGCGCGCCCCCGCCGCCCTCCACTCGCAGCAACTCCCGGTTCGAATCGATCACCTTCTGTGGAAGGTTTTTCACGAGCGCCAGATCGTCCACGGACCTGAACGGGCCGTGCTCGTTTCGATAGGCCACGATGGCCTGCGCACGCGCCGGACCGACACCGTTCAGTTCCTTCGCGAGCGTGCTCGCGTCGGCGGTGTTGATGTCGACGGGACCGCCCCAGGCGGCCAGCGGAGCGAGCAGGGACAGAGCGAGACCGGTGGACAGAAGCATCGAAGGGATGAATCGCATGATGAGCCTCCTTGGCTTGTCGTGCGGCGACAATCGCCGCGCCGGGGAGACTAGGGATGTGCGAACGCACGGCCCACGGCCGTGCCTGGTGCAAACGTGCAGTTTCAACGCTTGCTTTTCCGACGGGGCGTAGCCACGCGCCAGTCCAGGCGGCAAAAACCACGTTTTTTGCCGCCGGAAACGAAGCTACTGTCCGAAAAAAGCGCCGCAGGCGGCTTTTTTCCAGTGAAAAAGGCGACTTTTTTCCAATGAACTAGCTGCCGCGCTCGACCCACTTGAACACGGCCGGCCGCAACGTGTCCCACGCGCGGCACTTCGGGCACCGCCAGTACCAGCCCACGCTGCTCAACCCACAGTCGTCGCACTGATAGCGCCCGCCGGAATCGCTGATGCGCGTGAGCAGCGCGCCGATGGCTTTGGTCTGCGCCGGCGTGGGCTGCGCGCCCGCAAGCTCCGGCAACTGTTGCGCGCTCAGCGTTGGCAGCGCAGTGGCGAGCAGCCACGCGAGCTGGCGCTCGCTCACGCGCCCGGTGCCCTGAAGACGCTTCGTGAGCGCCTCGACGATGCCCGAGTCCCCAAGCTGGCTTGCGATGGCGAGCACACGCGGAATGATCTCCAGCGCAAGCGACGGCGCCGCTTCGAGCGCCGAGAGGTATGAGTTGAGCGCGCCACGCAGATCGCCCACCGACTCCGTGATGCGCGCGGCAAGTATGCCTGCACGCGCGAGTTGCCCATCGTGCGTGCAAACCTGATTCAGCAGCACCTGCGCGCGCTCGCAGTCGCCCTGGAGCAGCGCCTGCTCCGACAGCTCGCACAGGTAATGCGCGGCCACGCGCTTGCGTTCGGCCTGCAGCGCCGCCGGCAGCTCGTGAAAGATCTTCAGCGCGTTCGGCCAATCCATCTGCTGCTCGTAGATGCGCAGCAGGTGCTCGAGCGCATCGTCCCGAAACTCGCGCGAAGCGCAGAGCTCTTCGAACAGGCGTTCGGCGCGGTCCATGAGGCCGGCGCTCAGGTAGTCGAGGCCGAGAGCGAAGGCGGCCTTGTCCCGCAGCGACGGGGTGCCGTGCTCGCGCAGGCGTGTATGCAGGGCGATGGCGCGGTCTACCTCGCCCCGCCGCCTGAAGAGGCTGCCCAGCGCGAATTGAATCTCGGCCGCATCGGTGTCGATGCCGGCCTGCGCTGCGTCACTGTCGCGCGTGTCCACATCGGCCATGCGCGCGAACACTTCGGCGGCGCGATCGATGCGATCGTTGATGAGGTGATCGAGGCCGATGTAGTAGTCCCGCGGCAGGCGCACGGTGCGCGCGGCGGCGCTGCGTCGGCCCATGTACCAGGCCGCGATGCCAACCGCGATGAATGCGAGCCCCAGGAGAAATGGCGGCAGGTTGATCACGACCGCAAGCATGCCGCATCCGGGGCCGCTGAAGCGACCCCGCGCTCAAAGTTCAGTGAGCCGTGTCTCGCATGGCGAGCGCACGGAAATGGGACAGGACGGAAGGTGCGCTAGTCGCGAATCGGCCGGCCGGCGCCGTCGTTCACGCGCTCGCGCAGGTCTTTGCCTGGCTTGAAGTGCGGCACGTACTTGCCGGAGAGCGCCACGGCCTCGCCGGTTTTCGGATTGCGCCCCTGGCGGGGCGGCCTGAAGTGCAGCGAGAAGCTGCCAAAGCCGCGAATCTCGATGCGTTCCCCGGCCGAGAGGGCATCGCTCATGATTTCCAGAATCTGCTTCAACGCCAGCTCCACGTCCTTGGCTGGCAGGTGCTTCTGCTTGGCCGTAATGATCTCGATGAGTTCCGACTTCGTCATGTCTCGCCCTTCGGACCCTGCAGAACCCATGGCTTGGGCCCCTCCCGCAGCCGGCGAATCGGCGGGGCGTTGCGGCCCCGCCGACATCCGGTTGCTCCAGTTCGGCTTAGTTACGATCGCCGCCGCCAATCTGCTCCTTCAACAGGTCGCCGAGGCTCGTGCCACTCGATGACGCGTCGGAAGAGCGATAGCTCTGCACGGCTTCCGCCTCCTCGTGCATTTCCTTTGCCTTGATGGACAGCGAAATGGTGCGGGTCTTGCGGTCTACGCCAGTGAACTTGGCTTCGATCTCCTCGCCTTCCCTCAGCACGGTGCGCGCATCTTCCACGCGATCGCGGGCGAGCTCCGAGGCACGCAGCTGGCCTTCGACACCGTTGCCGAGGTCGATGACCGCGCCGCGCGCGTCCACTTCCTTGACGGTGCCGCGGACGATGGTGCCCTTGGGGTTCTCGGCGATGTAGGCCGAGAAAGGATCCTTGGCGAGCTGCTTGACACCCAGGGAGATGCGCTCGCGTTCCGGATCGATGGACAGGACCATCGCCTCGAGCTGCTGGCCCTTCTGGTAATTGCGCACGGCCTCTTCGCCGGGCACGTCCCAGGAGATGTCGGAAAGGTGCACCAGGCCGTCGATGTTGCCCGGCAGGCCGATGAAGATGCCGAAGTCGGTGATGGACTTGATGACGCCCGACACCTTGTCGCCGCGGTTGTAGTTCTCGGCGAACTCCTTCCACGGGTTGGACTGGCACTGCTTGAGGCCCAGCGAGATGCGACGACGCTCTTCGTCCACATCCAGCACCATGACTTCGACTTCCTGGCCGGTGTGGACCACCTTGGCCGGGTTGACGTTCTTGTTGGTCCAGTCCATCTCGGAAACGTGGACGAGGCCTTCCACGCCATCCTCGATCTCGACGAACGCGCCGTAGTCGGCAATGTTCGTGACCTTGCCGAACACCCGCGTGTGCGGCGGGTAGCGGCGGGAAATGTTCTCCCACGGATCCGCCCCGAGCTGCTTCAAACCCAGGCTGACGCGCGAACGCTCGCGGTCGAACTTGAGGATGCGCACGTCGATCTCGTCGCCGACCTTGACGACTTCCGACGGATGCTTGACGCGCTTCCACGCCATGTCGGTGATGTGCAGCAGGCCGTCGATGCCGCCGAGGTCGACGAACGCACCGTAGTCGGTGAGGTTCTTGACCGTGCCGCGCACGACTGCGCCTTCCTGCAGGTTATCCATGAGCGCGCTGCGCTCTGCGGAGAACTCCTGCTCGACGACGGCACGGCGTGACACCACGACGTTATTGCGCTTCTGGTCGAGCTTGATGACCTTGAACTCGAGCGGCTTGTTCTCGAGGTACGAGGTGTCGCGCACCGGGCGCACGTCGACGAGCGAGCCTGGCAGGAACGCGCGGACATTCTCGATCTCCACCGTGAAGCCGCCCTTGACGCGGCCGGTGATGACGCCGCTGACGATCTCGGCATTGTTGAAGGCGGTCTCGAGGCGCGTCCAGGTGCGGGCGCGCTTGGCCTTCTCGCGGGAGAGGCGGGTTTCCCCGGTGCCGTCTTCCACGGAGTCGAGCGCAACCTCGACTTCATCGCCCGTCTTGACCTCGAGCTCGCCCCGTTCGTTCTTGAACTGGTCGATCGGGATCACGGCCTCGGACTTGAGGCCCACGTTGACGATGACGATGTCGTCGGTGACATCGACGACGAGCCCGGTGAGGATCATCCCGGGACGGATGCGCTTGTTGGCGAGACTGTCTTCGAAAAGTTGAGCGAAACTTTCTGTCATACCTTCACTTCGCGTGAGGCTGCGCCGCAGTGGGCGTGCTCTCACGCATGTACTGGACTTACGGTCCGTTCAAGCCCAGGCAGATGATTTTCAGCCGCGCAATCCTTGCCGGCCGCCTGTCGACACCCAAAATTCTCGCGTTCGAAAGCGCCGCGTCGCGCTCACACCCAGAGCGAGCGTTCGCGTCCCAACTCGAGCACCCGGTGAACCACCTGCTCTATGGTGAGCGCAGTGGAGTCGACCGTCTCGGCGTCGGGGGCGGGCTTCAAGGGCGCGACCGCGCGGGTCGTGTCTCTCAAATCCCGCTCGGCTATCTCGCGCGAAAGGGCGGGAAGGCTAACACCGGACCCCTTGTCTTTCAACTGCTTATAGCGCCGAAGGGCGCGCTCTGCGGCGCTCGCGGTGAGGAATATCTTCAGTTCGGCCGCCGGGAAGACCACCGTGCCCATGTCCCGGCCGTCCGCGACGAGCCCCGGAGGCTGCGCGAAGGCGTGCTGGCGGGCCAGAAGCGCCGCCCGCAGTGGCGGCCAGGCGGCCACACGCGAGGCACCGGCGCCGGCCGCTTCGGAGCGCAGCTCCGCCGTAACGTCGGTTCCGGCCAGGGTGACAAGCTCGCTGCCGTCGGGGCGCGTGCCAAAGGTCACATCCATGACCGCAGCCCACTTCGCGTGGCTGGCGACGTCGTCTGGGGCCAGGCCCCGGCGCACCCCTTCCAGCGCGGCCAGGCGGTAGAGCGCGCCGCTGTCGAGCAGGTGCCAACCGGCGTGGCGGGCCACCACCCGGGCGATGGTGCCCTTGCCGGAACCGCTGGGGCCGTCGATGGTGACAATGGGCACGTGCATGTCAGGCCGATGGGCTCATGCAGGACGGTCTACGCAAAATGCGCGCCCGCGTCGAGTCATGCGGCATCGAGCTGCAGGCCGACGCGGCGGGCCGTGTCGACGAAACCCGGGAACGAGGTGGCGACGTTCGCCACGTCCCGGATCTCCAGCGGGCCGGACGCCATGGCGCTGGCGACGGCGAAGGCCATGGCAATGCGGTGGTCGCCGTGACTGTCGACCGAGCCGCCCGAAAAGCCCTTGCCACCGCGGATCCAGATGCCATCGGCCAGCAGCTCGTGCTCCACGCCCAGGTGCGCGAGCCCTTCGGCCATGACGGCGAGGCGATCGCTCTCCTTCACGCGCAGCTCATGGGCGCCACGCACGAGCGTTTCGCCTTCGGCGCAGGCGGCGGCGATGAAGAACACCGGGAACTCATCGATTGACAGCGGGACGAGCGCTTCCGGCACGGTGATGCCGCGAAGCCTGCTCGCGCGCACCTCGATGTCCGCGATGGGCTCGCCCGCCGTCTGCCCTGCCCCATCTACCGCGCTCTTCGAGCGCACGCGGATGTCTGCGCCCATCATGATGAGCATGTCGAGAAGGCCGGTGCGCGTGGGGTTGATGCCCACGCCACGAATAGTGAGGCCCTTCTGGGCGGCGAGGGCACCGAGCACCAGGAAGAAGGCCGCCGACGAGAAGTCTCCGGGCACATCGATGCTGGCGCCGCGAAGCGTTTGCCCGCCTTCGATGGCCACGCCGCGCTCCGTGCGCAGCACTTCAACGCCGAAGGCCGTGAGCATTCGCTCTGTGTGATCTCTCGTGGGAGCAGGCTCGGTGACGCGCGTGCGCCCGTCCGCGCGCAGCGCGGCCAGCAGAATGGCAGATTTCACCTGCGCGCTCGCCACCGGCAGGTGGTAGTCGATGGCCTTCAGCGCCTGCCCGCCGTGAATGACGACCGGCGGCAAGCCGCCCTGGGTGTCGATGGCTGCGTTCATCAAGCGCAGCGGAACGGCAACACGCTCCATGGGCCGCTTCATCAGCGAGGAGTCGCCAACGAGCGTGGAGTCGAAGCTCTGCGAGGCCAGCAGGCCCATGAAGAGCCGCATGGCCGTGCCGGCGTTGCCCATGTCGAGCGGCGCCGTCGGCGCCTTGAACCCCTCGGGCCCCACACCGTGAATGGTGACGCGGTTGCCGCCGAAGCGGCCGATGCTGACGCCGAGGGTGCGCAGCGCCGCGAGCGTGGCGAGGCAGTCTTCGCTTTCGAGGAAGCCGCGCACCTCGGTGGTGCCTTCGGCGATGCCGCCGAGCATGAGCGAACGATGGGAGACGGACTTGTCACCCGGCACGGTAATCTCACCGCCGATGACGCTTCCGGGTTGGCAAAAATAACGCTGCATGGTCAGGTGCCTGGTCGAGGCGCGCCGCGCGGCGCGCATTCAATCGCGCGAGCGCTTTTATAGCACCGCGCGGGGATACGAGCCGAGCACGCGGAAGAGAGAGGCGCGCTTCTTGAGCGCGGCCAGCGCCTTGCCCACCTGCTCGTCGTCCGCGTGGCCTTCGATGTCGATGAAGAACACGTAATCCCACTTGCGCTTGTGCGACGGGCGGGACTCGATTCGGGTCATGTTGACCTTGTGACGGGACAACGGCTCCAGCAGGCGAAACAGCGCGCCGGACGTGTCGGTGTGCGTCACGGAGATGAGCAGTGTGGTGCGATCGTCCCCGCTCGACTGGAAGAGCTTGCGGCCGAGCACGAAGAAGCGCGTGGTGTTGTCCGGGCGGTCTTCGATTTGCGCGGCCAGCACCTTGAGCTTGTAAACTTCCGCGGCGGTGTCGCCGGCGATGGCGGCGGTGCCCTTCTCGTCCCGCGCGCGGCGGGCGCCTTCGGCGTTGCTGGAGACCGGCACGCGCTCGACGTCGGGCAGGTTCTCGTCGAGCCAGCCACGGCACTGCGCGAGCGCCTGGCTGTGCGAGCAGATGCGCTCGATGCGATCGAGCGAGGGCATGTTGCCCATGAGGTAGTGATGGATGCGCAGCTCGACCTCGCCGCAGATCTTCAGCGGCGAGTTGAGAAACCGATCGAGCGTGTTGTTGACGGTGCCCTCGGTGGAGTTCTCGATGGGCACGACGCCGAAGTCGGCCGTGCTGGCCTCCACTTCATGGAACACTTCGTCGATGGACGACAGCGGCAGCCCGCGCACGGAATGCCCGAAGTGCGAGAACACCGCGGCCTGCGTGAACGTGCCTTCCGGCCCGAGGTACGCAACCTTCAACGGCTCCTGCTGCGCAAGACACGCGGACATGATCTCGCGGAACAGGCGCAGCATTTCCTCGCTGCGCAACGGGCCCTTGTTGCGGGCCTTCGCCATGCGCAGCACCTGCGCTTCGCGCTCGGGGCGGTAGAAGTCGACGGTGCTGAGGCCATCGCGCGACTTGGAGATGCCGACGAGTTGCGCCAGCTGCGCGCGCTCGTTGATGAGCGCCTGGATCTTCTCGTCCACCGAGTCGATGCGGCCGCGGATCTGCGCCAGGTCGACCGACGCGCCGGAAGCGTCGACGACTTTGCGGCTCGCGTCGGCCTGGCTGCCGTTCGACGCTTCGCCGGCACTCGACGGTGCGCCTGCGCCCTTCGAAGCCTTGCCGCGCTTTCTGGTATTTCGGGCCATGGATTGCCGGTTACGCAGCCGCTCACACGACGCGCGCCGTGAGCACTCCCTCGATGCCGCGAATCTTCGTGATGATGTCCGGGCCCAACGTGCCGTCGGTGTCGACGAGCGTGTAGGCGTACTCCCCGCGCGACTTGTTCAACAGCTCGGCGATGTTGAGGTTGGCCGCGGCCAGGCAGGTGGAGATCTGGCCCACCATGTTCGGCACATTACTGTTGGCGATGGCGAGGCGCGTGGAGCTCGGCGCACGCGGCAGCACCGCCTCCGGGAAGTTGACACTGTGGCGGATGTTCCCGTTTTCCAGGAAATCCTTCAGCGTGTCGACGACCATCACGGCGCAGTTTTCTTCCGCTTCGGCGGTGGACGCGCCCAGGTGCGGCAGCGTAACCACCTTCGCATGCGACTTGAGGTCGTTCTTCGGGAAGTCACACACGTAGGCGTGCAGGCGGCCGTCGTCGAGCGCGGCGATGACGGCCTTGTCGTCGACGATGGCGGCGCGCGAGAAATTGAGGATGACGCCGCCTTTCTTCATGAGCTTCAGGCGCCCCGCGTTCACGAGCCCGCGCGTGTCGTTCGTGAGCGGCACGTGCACGGTGATGGCGTCTGACCGCGCGAACAGGTCGTCGAGCGACAGCGCCTGCTCCACGTTCGAAGACAGCTGCCACGCGCGCTGCACGGTGATCTGCGGGTCGTACCCCAGCACGTTCATGCCGAGCGCATGCGCGGAGTTCGCCACTTCCACGCCGATGGCGCCGAGACCGATCACGCCGAGCGTGCGGCCGGGCAGCTCGAAGCCGACGAACTTCTTCTTGCCGGCCTCCACCGCCTCGTCGAGGGTCTCGTCGTCGCCTTCGAGCGAGCGAACGAAATCCCACGCCTGCACGATGTTGCGCGCCGCCAGGAAGAGGCTCGCGAGCACCAGCTCTTTCACCGCGTTCGCGTTCGCACCCGGCGCGTTGAACACCGGCACGCCGCGCTTGCTCATGCTCGCAACCGGAATGTTGTTGGTGCCCGCGCCGGCGCGGCCGATGGCCAGCACGGACGCCGGCACATCGAACTCATGCATGTCGGCCGAGCGCACCAGTATGCCGTCGGGGTTCGTCACGTCCGAGCCGACGTCGTAGCGCTCACGCGGCAGGCGGGCCAGCCCGCGGGCGCTGATGTTGTTCAGGGTCAGGATCTTGTAGGGCATAGGGGGCTTTCCACCGCCGGGTCATCCGTGACGGCGCTCGAACTCCTGCATGAATGCGATGAGGGCATCGACGCCTTCCGGGGGCATCGCGTTGTAGAGGCTCGCGCGCATTCCACCGACGGAGCGGTGGCCTTCGAGGTTCGTGAGCCCCGCCGCCTTCGCCTCGGCGCAGAACTGCTTGTCCAGATCGGGCTTCGCGAGCGTGAACGGCACGTTCATCCACGAGCGGCAGGCCTTGGCCACCGGGTTCGAATAGAACGGCGAGCCGTCGATGGCGGCATAGAGCTTGTGCGCCTTGGCGCGATTGCGCTCGGCGATCCACTTCAGGCCACCGTTTGCCTTGAGCCACTTGAAGACCAGGCCCGAGAGGTACCAGCCGAACGTGGGCGGCGTGTTCGACATGGAGCCGTTCGCCGCCATCTCCTTGTAGTCGAGGATGGAGGGCGTGATGGAGCGAGCCTTGCCGAGCAGGTCTTCGCGCACGATGACCACGGCGAGACCCGATGGGCCGATGTTCTTCTGCGCGCTGGCGTAGATGACGCCGAACTTCGACACGTCGAGCGGGCGCGACAGGATGTTCGACGACATGTCCGCAACGAGCGGCACGCCGCTCGTCTGCGGGATGTACGGAAACTCCACGCCACCGATGGTTTCGTTGGGCGTGTAGTGCACATACGCTGCGCCGGGCGTGAGCTTCAGGGCGCCCTGCTCCGGCACGGTGGAATAGTTCGACGCCGCTGCATCGGCGGCAACGTTCACCTTCGCGTAGCGTTTGGCTTCACCCAGCGCTTTCTTCGACCACGCGCCGGTGTTGATGTAATCAACCGTGGACTCGGGCGTGGAGAGGTTCATGGGCACGGCTGAGAACTGGCCGGTGCCACCGCCCTGCAGGAAGAGCACCTTGTAGCTCGCCGGCACGGCGAGCAGCTCGCGCAGCACGCTTTCGGATTCTTCGGCGCAGGCGATGAACGCCTTGCCGCGATGGCTGACTTCCATGACGGACATGCCCGAGCCCTGCCAGTCGAGCAGTTCCTCACGAGCCTGGGACAGGACTTCAAGGGGCAGCGTGGCCGGCCCCGCGGCGAAATTGAATACGCGCACGAGATCCTTTTACGGGTAGGTGGTCAGGGGACGCGCGATCTTAGCAACTCGAGCGCCGTTTCGGGGCGCTTATTTCGCAGCGCGCGAGGTCAGGGATTGGCTGTTTTCCCCCGCGACTTGAGGCGATGGGCCAGGAGAACCCCGGCCCATCGCTCATCGAAGCTCTTACGACTGCGCAGGTTCCGGCGGCGTGTCGCCCGACGTCTGGGCCGCCGTTTCGCCTGGGACGGGTTCGGATACGCCACCTCCGGGAGCCTCGCCTGCCGCCGCGCCTTCGAGCGTTTCGTCGATGCGCTCGATGCCGACGAGGCGCTCGCCCTCGCCGAGGCGAATGAGCCGCACGCCCTGCGTGTTGCGACCGACGACGGAGATCTCATCCACCGGCGTGCGCACGAGCGTGCCGGTGGAGCTGATCAGCATGATTTCCTGGCCGGCCGTCACCTGGAGCGCGGCGACCGTGGCGCCATTGCGCTCGGACGTCTGCAGGGCAATGACGCCCTGGCCACCGCGGCCGTGCGCCGGGAAGTCATCGAGCGGGGTGAGCTTTCCGTAACCGGTCTCCGACGCGGTGAGGATGTTGCCTTCGCCGATGACGATGAGCGCGATCAGCTCCTGCCCTTCCCCGAGCTTGATGCCGCGGACGCCCGCGGCTTCGCGGCCCATGGGGCGCACTTCGCTCTCGTTGAACCGAATGGACTTGCCACCGCTCGACACCAGCAGGATTTCCTTCGTGCCATCGGTGAGGCCGACACCGACGAGGCGATCGTTCTGCGCCAGATCGAGCGCGATGATGCCGGTGGTGCGCGGGCGAGAGAACGCCGTGAGCGGGGTCTTCTTCACCGTGCCCTGGCTCGTTGCCATGAACACGAAGTGCTGCTCGTCGTACTGCTTCACGGGCAGCAGGGCGTTGATCTTCTCGCCCTCTTCCAGCGGCAGCAGGTTGACCATGGGTTTGCCGCGCGCGCCGCGGCCTGCCTGCGGCAGCTCGTAAACCTTCAGCCAGTAGACTTTGCCTCGGTTGGAGAAGCAGAGAACGGTGTCATGAGTGTGTGCCACGAATAGTTTCTCCACGAAATCTTCGTCCTTGACTGCCGTGGCGGCCTTGCCTCTGCCGCCGCGACGCTGGGTCTGATATTCCGTAACCGGCTGCGACTTGGCATAGCCCGCGTGCGAAAGCGTGACTACGACGTCCTGCGGCTCGATCAGGTCCTCGGTGCTCAGGTTGAGGTGGTCGCGATTGATCTCGGTACGGCGCGCGTCGCCATACTGCTCTCTCACGACCAGCAACTCGTCGCGGATCACCTGCGCGAGGCGCTCGGGGCGGGCGACGATATCGCCCAGGTCCGCGATGCGCACCAGCAGCTCTTTGAACTCCTCAATGATCTTGTTCTGCTCCAGCCCCGTGAGGCGGTGCAGTCGCATGTCCAGGATGGCCTGGGCCTGCGCTTCGGACAGGCGGTAGTTCGCGCCATTCATGCCGAACTCGGCAGCCAGCCCCGTGGGCCGCGTCGAGATGGCGCCGGCGCGCTCCAGCAGCTGCGGCACGATGCCGGCCGGCCAGGTGCGGGCCAGCAACGCCTCGCGCGCTTCGGCCGGCGACTGCGCGGCACGGATGAGCGCGATGATTTCATCGATGTTGGCCAGCGCAACCGCGAGGCCTTCCAGGATGTGGGCCCGCTCACGCGCCTTCGCCAGATCGAAGATGGTGCGGCGGGTGATGATCTCGCGGCGATGGCGCAGGAACGCATCGAGCATCTCGCGCAGGCCGAGCAGCTTCGGCTGCCCGTCTTGCAGCGCGACCATGTTGATGCCGAACACGGTCTCCATGGGCGTCTGCGCATAGAGGTTGTTGAGGACGATGTCCGCAACTTCCCCGCGCTTCAACTCAATGACGACGCGCATGCCATCTTTATCGGACTCATCGCGCAGCTCGGAGATGCCGTCGATGTTCTTGCCGCGAACGAGGTCTGCGATGCGCTCGAGCAGCCGCGCCTTGTTCACCTGGTAAGGCAGCTCGGTGACGATGATCGCCTGCCGATCGCCCTTGCCGATGTCTTCTGTATGCGTGCGCGCGCGGATGGAAAGCCGGCCGCGGCCTGTGCGATAGGCCGTGGCGATTTCCTGTGCGCCGTTGATGATGCCGGCGGTGGGGAAATCGGGCCCCGGGACGTGTTGCATCAGCCCCGCGAGGGTGATGTTCGGGTCGTCGAGAACGGCGAGGCACGCATTCACGACCTCCGTGAGGTTGTGCGGCGGAATGTTGGTGGCCATGCCCACCGCGATGCCCGTCTGCCCGTTGATGAGCAGGTTCGGCACGCGCGTGGGCAGAACGGCGGGCTCGTGCTCCGACTCGTCGTAATTCGCGACGAAATCGACGGTCTGCTTCTCGATGTCCGCGAGCAGCTCGTGCGCGAGGCGCGACATGCGCACTTCGGTGTAGCGCATGGCCGCAGGCATGTCGCCATCGACGGAGCCGAAGTTGCCCTGGCCGTCGATGAGCATGTAGCGCAACGAAAAAGGCTGCGCCATGCGCACCATGGTGTCGTACACCGCGGTGTCGCCATGCGGATGGTACTTGCCAATAACGTCACCGACGATGCGAGCCGACTTCTTGTACGGCTTGTTCCAGTCGTTCGAGAGCTCCCGCATGGCGTAGAGCACGCGACGATGCACGGGCTTCAGCCCGTCGCGCACGTCGGGCAGCGCGCGCCCGACGATCACGCTCATTGCATAGTCAAGGTAGGACTGCCGCATCTCGTCTTCGAGATTGACCGGCACGATTTCGCGAGCGATTTCCGACATTCGATCCAGGAGCCGTGGGAAAGGCGAAGTTTAACACATGAGGGTCGCTCATCGCTGCCCTTGGTCAATTGGAAAAAGTCGCCGGAAGACCGGCGCTTTTTCGGACAGCAGCTTCGTTTGCGGCCGCAAAGGCGTGACTTTGCGGCCTGCTCATTCGCGTAGCTACGCCCGCGCCCGATATACTTCCGGCCCCTTTTGCCCGCATTTTCGCGCCCCGCCCGCCATGCAAACCGCGGATCTGCTGATCACGCCCCGGTGGCTGCTGCCCATCGCGCCTGTCAACGTCGCGCTCGAAGGGTATGCCGTCGCGGTGACGGGCGGTCGCATCGTGGCGGTAGGCCCGGGCGCGCAGATCGAGGCCCGGTTCGAGCCGCGCGAGCGCATTTCGCGCGGCCATCACGCTCTGTTACCGGGCTTCGTCAACGCGCACACACGCGCATCGATGAGCCTGATGCGCGGCCTGCCAGTGTATTCGCCGGTGCTTCGCTGGCTGCGCGAGACAGTACGGCCCGCCGAGCTGCGCAGCGCAAGCCCCGACTTCGTGCGTGAAGGCACTCAGCTGGGCATCGCAGAGATGCTGCGCGCGGGCATCACCACGTTCGGCGATTCCTGCCTGTTTCCGGAAGAAGCCGCGCACGCCGCGGCCGAAGCCCGGGTTCGCGCGGTCATCGGCCTGCCCGTGTCGGAAACGGCAAGCGACTGGGCGCCGGACTCGGCGGCGCATTTCGACCGCGCGGCTCACTTGTGGGACGAGTACAAGTCCGATCCATGGGTGTCGCTGTACTTCGCGCCACCGCCCTCCTACGCCATTGGCGATTCCATGCTCGCCCGCCTGCGCATCGTGGCAGATGAGCTGGACGCGCGCATCGCCATGCCGGTGCACGAAACGGAGCTCGAAGTGCGCGACTGCATCAGTCAGCACGGCGTGCGCCCATTGCAGCGGCTCGCCGCGCTCGGGTTGCTGCGGCCGGGGTTTAGCGCAATCCACATGAACCGGCTGTGCGCAGAGGATCTCGCGCTTGCGCAGAGCACGGGCATTTCCGTTGTCGCCTGCCCGCAGTCGAACCTGCGCCTCGGCAGCGGCAATTGTCCGGTGGCGGACCTGTTGCAGCGAAATGTTACGGTGGGGCTCGGCACCGATTCGCCGGTGAGCAGCGGTGCGTTCGACCTGCTCGCGGAAACGAGGTTGGCCCTGTTGTTGTCCGCCGGGGGCGCGTCGGCGCTCGCATCGGGCGACGCCGCCGAAGCAATCGCTGCGCAGACTGCCCAGGAGTCCGGCGGCCTTTCGGCAGCCGATGCGCTGGCCATGGCAACCTTGGGCGGCGCTGTGGCGCTGGGCCTTGGCGCCACGTGCGGCTCCATCGAGCCGGGCAAGGCTGCCGATCTCGTGTGCATCGACCTCGCTTCCCTAGCGTGTCAGTCTTCCGCGTCGCTCGCCGAAACGGTGCTGTTCGGCGCAACGCGCCGGGACATCAGCGATGTGTGGACCGGCGGCCGCGCCGCCGTGAGCGATTCGCGCCTGCTGGCCTTCGATGAGCAGGAGCTGCTACGGCTCGCCCGGCAGTGGCTGGACCGAATTCAATCAGGAGCCGATGCATGACCGCCCCCGCTTCCACGCACGCGCCGGTGACCGCGCCCTCCGCCAGCGCCCCGACTTCCGATGCGGCGGAAGTGGGCAAGTTCGATGCACTCGCGCACCGCTTCTGGGACACGCGCGGGGAGTTCAAGCCGCTGCACATGCTCAACCCCGTACGCGTGAAGTTCGTGGCAGATCGCGCGGCGCTTTCTGGCGCACGAGTGCTGGATGTCGGCTGCGGCGGCGGCCTTCTGTGCGAAGCGCTGTCTCATGCCGGCGCCAAAGTCACGGGCATCGATCTGGCCGAAGGCATGGTCGAAGTGGCACGGCTGCATGCAGCCGAACAAAACCTGCCCATCGAATATCGGCTTGCGGATGCGGAGTCGCTCGTGGCGGCACATGCGGGCCAGTTCGACGTGGTCACCTGCATGGAAATGCTGGAGCACGTGCCGCACCCTGACGCCACCGTCGCCACGCTTGCGAAGCTCGTGAAGCCTGGCGGGTCGGTGTTCATCTCCACCGTCAATCGGAATCTCAAGTCGTTCCTGCTGGCGATCGTCGGCGCGGAATACGTGATGAAGCTCATTCCGCCCGGCACGCATGAATACGACCGGCTCATCCGGCCGGCGGAGCTGGCGGCGTGGGGACGGGCCGCGTCCCTGAGCCTGCGCGATATCGCCGGGCTCGCCTTCAACCCGTTCACGGATCAGTGCGGTCTCACGAAAGATCCGTCCATCAACTATCTCGCGCATCTCGAAAGAACGGGCGGTGACGATGGGGCAACGGCTTGAGCGCCGCGCTCACCATCGCTGCAATCGTCGTCGCGCTCGGCGTGGGCATCGCGCTGGGCTACCTGGTCGCGTCGCTGCGAGCGGGGCGCGCGCAACACGCGCTGCAGATGGCGCTCGCAAGCGAGCGCGTGCGGCGCGAGGCCGAAGTGCAGAAAGAAAGCGAGCGCATCGTGTCGCTCGAGCAGTCGGAAGCTCGCCTGCGCAATGCGTTCGATTCGCTGGCGGGCGAATCCCTGCGCGCCAACAGTGAGATGTTCCTGCGCCTTGCGCGCGAGGCGTTGAGCCGCGACCAGGTGGTTGCCGAGAACGCGCTGAAGGAGCGCGAGACGGCCATCTCTGCGCTCGTCGAGCCGCTCAAGGCCGCGCTGGAGCGCACCGAGGCGCAGGTGCAGGCCATCGAGCGCGAGCGCCGCGACGCCTTCACTTCACTGCGCACGCAGATCGAGAGCCTCGCGGGAGGGCATGCGCAGCTGCAGCGCGAGACCCGTAATCTCGTCACCGCGCTACGTCGGCCGGAAGTGCGCGGCCGCTGGGGCGAGATGACCCTGCGGCGTGTAGTGGAGCTTGCCGGCATGGCTGAGCACTGCGACTTCACCGAGCAGCTGCACGTGGTGGGCGAAGAAGGCGCGCTGCGGCCTGACATGGTCATTCACATGCCCGAGGCGCGCACGCTGGTGGTGGACGTGAAGGCGCCGCTGGATGCGTACCTTGAAGCCATCGAAGCCGTCACGGACGACGCGCGCGGCATCTCGCTCAAGCGCCACGCGCTGCAGGTCGAGACGCGCGTGCGGCAGCTGGGCTCGAAGAACTACTGGGAGCAATTCAAGGACAGCCCCGACTTCGTCGTGCTGTTCCTGCCCGGGGACCAGTTCCTGAGCGCGGCGCTCATCGAGCGGCCGGACATGCTCGAAACCGCCTTGAAGGCAGGCGTCATTCTCGCAACGCCCTCCACTCTCATCGCCTTGCTGAAGACCGTTGCGTATGGTTGGCGGCAGGCCGCGGTTGCAGAGAACGCGGCCACGATTCACGCGCTGGGCCAGGAGCTGCATCGCCGGCTCAACACGTTCGTGAAGCACGTGGACAAGCTGGGCAGGCAACTCAACAGCGCCGTCGATGCGTACAACTCCGCGGTGGGCTCGCTGGAACGGCAAGTGCTACCGCAGGCCCGCCGCTTCCAGGAGCTGGGCGTTACCGCCGATGCGGCCCTGATAACGCTGGAGCCCATTGCGCAGCTCGCGCGCAAGACCGCGGCCGCAGCCGCGGCGCAAGGCGCCGCAATAGCTCAAGGCGCGACGGCCGAGGGGGCAGTATCCGATGTGGCGCCGGCCGACGCGCTGACAGCCGAAGCCGGTACGCCGCAGACCGAAGCCCTGGAACCCGCACTCGCACCCGAGTGCGCGGCATCCTCGCCCGATGCGGGCAGACAGTGAGATTTTCCGAAAAAAACACCATGAGCACTTCCTTCGATCCGCGCACGGTCACACTGCGCCCCGACGAGCTTTCCGGCCGCGTCATCGCCATCAGCGGCCCGACGCGCGGCATCGGCCATGCCGTTGCGCTCGCCTGCGCCACGCACGGCGCGACGGTCGTGCTGATCGGGCGCGACGTGAAGCGCCTCGAAGCCGTGCATGCGGAAATCGAAGCGGCCGGAGGCGCGGAGGCCAGCATTGCGCCCTTCGACCTGGAAAAAGCCGTGGCCTCCGACTACGACGCCCTCGCTTCGGCGCTGATGGACCGCTACGGGTGCCTCGACGGCCTGCTCCACAACGCCAGCATCCTGGGCATGCTCGCGCCCATCGAGCACTACGACGTGCCCACGTG
Organism: uncultured Gammaproteobacteria bacterium; assembly: GCA_963837755.1. GTDB lineage: Bacteria > Pseudomonadota > Gammaproteobacteria > Steroidobacterales > Steroidobacteraceae > JADGHX01. The sequence goes on from CAWIOP010000002.1 coordinate 623,754, forward strand.
GTATCGCGTGATGCACGTGAACACCACCGCTGCCTTCGCGCTCACGCATGTGCTGTTGCCCGTGCTCCGTCGCTCCGACGACGCATCCATCGTCTTCACGTCGAGCAGCGTTGGTCGCAAGGCGCGCGCGTATTGGGGCGCGTACGCGGTGTCGAAGTTCGCCATCGAAGGGTTGTCGCAGATGCTCGCGCTGGAGCTCGAGAACGTTACGCATATTCGCGTGAACACCCTGAACCCCGGGCCGGCGCGCACGGCCATGCGATTGCAGGCCTACCCGTCGGAGAACCCCGACAGCATGACGCCGCCGGAAGCGCTGGTCGGCCCTTATCTGGCGCTGCTCGGCCCGGCGAGCCGCGGCGTGACCGGCCAACAGTTCGACGCGCAGCAGCCGCGCTAGCGGCAAGCGAATCCGCTTCGCCGTCGCGCGCCAGCGTTTTGAGAAGCACTGCCGCAGGCGCCCTCCGAACATGTGCCGTTTTCAGCGCAATCCGGCACCCGGGCCATGCGCCAATCCACGCTCAATCGTGAACCGGTCAAATTCTCTATGCAGGGGTACTGGAAGGCGTCGTCGCGGGGGACGCTTCATCTGCAGCAGGCGGGGAGATCAATGCATTGATCTCGTCCTGAGTGAGCGCGCGGAACTGGCCGCGGGACAGGTGACGATCCAGCGTGAGCGTGCCAATGCGTGTTCGCAGCACGCGACTCACGAGAGCGCCGTGCCGCTCGAAGAGCTGCCGAACATCTTTACCGCTGCCGCCGCGAGCGACGAACGTGTACCAGCGGTTGGCGCCCTCGCCGCCGCCGGGCTCGCAGCTCTCCACGTGCAGCCGGTCGCCCCGATCGAGCACGCCTTCCAGAATCCCGCTCAGCGCCGGCTCTTCCAGCGCGCCGCGAATACGCACGCTGAACTCGCTTGTGAGCCCGTGCACCGTTCGCTGGAGCTGCTCGGCGATGCCGCCATCCGACGTGACGATCTCGAGCCCGCCATCGATGCGCGGCATCGGGCTCACGGTAATGAAGCGGTTGCCGGCCTTGCGCGGCAGGCGATCGAGCAGCGCCTGGTGCTCCGAGGGCTCATCGGGCGTGCGCAGGTTCTCGCCAGGCGAGCGGTGGCAGATGTAAGCCTGCCCCCCAGCTACTTCGTGGCGGTGAATGAGGCGCCCATCGAGGCGCAGGTGATCGGTGCGGCCGACGCGCCTGCCGAGCACCGCGGGTTCCCCGTTCACGGTGAGTCGCCCCGCCCGAATCCATTCCTCCACCTCGCGTCGCGAGCCGACGCCCATGCGGGCAAGCACTTTCTGCAGCCGCTCTCCCTCGCCGAGCGCGGCCGGCGAATGAGCAGGCCTTGCCGGGGCGCGCGGCGGGCGCGGGCGCGCATCGCCACGTTGCGGGCGTGGTGGTGCCGAGCGCTGCGAGCGATCCGAACGCTGCGGACGATCCGAGCGTTGTGGCCGTTCCGAACGCTGGGGTCGCGCCGCGTGTTGTGGCCGTTCCGAACGCTGAGGCCGCGCCGCGCGTTGTGGCTGATCCGGGCGCTGGGGCCGCGCCGCGCGTTGTGGCTGATCCGGGCGCTGGGGCCGTGCGGCACGCTCGCCGCGAACGTCTTTGTTGCGGCTCGCAGGACCGCGGCCGGCCGAGGCCGACGCCCGCTTTCCGGACGCCGCCGCTCGCGCGAACGAGCCGCCCGATGATTTTTTGAAGCCGCGCTGACCACCCGGGCGGGCGTTGCTGCGACGCTGGCCGGTGCCCGGGGAGTTGCGGCCGCGTGTGGCCATGGTGCTAGTCGTCCCGGTCGCGGGATGCCGCGACGAGCTCGGATGAGGCGTGCGGATCGTCGGAGGAATCATCCTCGTCATCGGCCGCGTCGTCTTCGAGCGCAGCCGCCTCGAGATCGGTCACATCGAATTCAGCTTCGATGAGCCTGGCGCGCTCCGCTGCGGCGTTCACGCCGAGCTCGGCCATCTCGAATTCCCCCGTCTCGATGGCGGCATCCGCAACGGGCGCCACGACATCGGACTCGATGGAGGCTTCGATGCGCGCCTCGACCAGCTCGAGCGTCTCGACTTCGACGGTGACATCGCCGCAGTCCGACTCGATTTCCGCATGCGAGACGGCTTCGACGCCCACAAAGTACAGCGGCTCGACGGGCGCGGCAGCGGGTTCAGTGCCATCGAACGCCTCAACGTCGTTTTCGCCAGCCTCATCGACGGCTTCAAGTGCCTGAACGTCGCCTTCGGCGCTCTCGGTAGCCCCGGCCACGCGTTCCCCCGACGCCGTGCCGTGCCCTTCCGCACCGCCATCTGCGCCGCCCGCGCCGCTCGCGCCTTCCGACCCGCCTTCCGGATCCGACGGCTCGTTGGGCTTCGCAAGATCGAGCTGCAGGTTGATCTCGCCCATCGCCTTCAGCTCGGCGAGCGGCGGCAGGTCTTCGAGGCTGCGCAGGCCGAAGTAGTCCAGAAACTCTTTGGTCGTGCCAAGCAGCTCGGGCCGGCCGGGCACGTCACGCGTTCCGACGACGCGCACCCAGTTGCGCTCCAGGATGGTCTTGATGATGTTCGGGTTCACCGCCACGCCGCGCACCGCCTCGATTTCGGCGCGCGTGATGGGCTGCCGGTAAGCAATGAGCGCCAGTGTTTCCAGCAGCGCGCGCGAAAAGCGCGGCGGACGCTCGGGCCACAGGCGTGACACTTCGTTCGCAAGATCGCGCCGCACCTGAATGCGAAAGCCGGTGGCGGTTTCCTTCACCTCGATGCCGCGGCCACTGTAGTCCGCTTCGAGGCCTTCGAGCGCGGCACGCAGCAAGGCCGGCTCGGGCATGGCCGACGCGTCAAAGAGCTGCGCAAGCTCGGGCAGCTGCAGGGGGCGGCCGGCGGCCAACAGCGCCGCTTCCACCACGTTCTTGATGTACGTCTCGTTCATGTGCGCCCCTCGTCTGGCGGCGGCGTGTCGTCTTCCAGGGCATCGGCGTTCGCGCTGGCGTCGATTTCGGCGCGGGCCGGATCATCGGCACCCGCCACGTCGCCTTCATCGGTCGCATCGGCCTGACCGGTCGGTTCGATTCTGCGGAAATTGACCTTGCCCAGGTCCACTTCCGGCACCTTGATGTCGTCGAGGCCGAACTCGTCGATCTCATCTTCCACGACATCGTCGTCATCCACGAAGTCCACATCCTGCGCAACCGCGGCAGCTTCCCCCTCCACCCGCTCGGCAACGACTTCTTCGAGCACCGTCTCGCCCAGCGCTGCTGCGTGCGCCACCTGCTCGGGCGTCTCGTTGTTCGCAACCAGCCGCAGGTTGCGCTTGTCGGGCGCGGCGCGCACATGGATCGGCGCGTACGGCTCGGCCTGCACGATCTCGATGAGCCCCTCGCGCATCAGCTCGAGGATGGCGATGAACGTGACCGTGACGCCCATGCGCCCCTCTTCGGGCCGGAACAGGCGCGCGAATTCTACGAAACTCGACCGCTCGAGGCTCGTAAGGATAAACGACATCCGCTCCCGCACCGAGAGTCGCTCACGAGCGACATGATGATGTGAAAACATCTCGGAGCGGACCACGACTTCCTTGAAGGCGATGAGCATTTCCTGCAGCGTCACCTGCGGCATGAGACGCACGACCTTGCGGTCTCTCAACTCCGCGCCCGCACTCCACGTGTCGCGCTCCATGCGCGGCAGCTTGTCGATGTCTTCGGCCGCGCGCTTGAAACGCTCGTATTCCTGCAGCCGGCGCACCAGCTCGGCACGCGGGTCGTCCTCGTTGCCGTCGGTCTGCGCCTTCGGCCGGGGCAGCAGCATGCGTGATTTGATCTCGGCCAGCGTGGCCGCCATCACCATGTATTCGCCCGCGAGCTCGAGCTGCAACTCCTGCATCACCTCGATGTACTTCATGTACTGGCGGGTGATCTCGGCCAGCGGAATGTCGAGGATGTCGAGGTTCTGCCGGCGGATGAGATACAGCAGCAGGTCGAGCGGCCCCTCGAACGCTTCGAGGAACACCTCCAGCGCCTGCGGCGGGATGTACAGGTCTCTGGGCAGCTCGGTGACGGGCTCGCCGTTCACCATGGCGAATGGCATTTCCACTTGCTGCGGCACTCCTGCCGGCACCGCAGGTGGCGCCGGCGCGTGGGAGGCGACGAGCTCGAGCTTCGGTTTCAAGCCCATTTCCTCAAAAAAAGCGCCCGCCCAGGCCGACTCGCCAGGCGGCAAAAGCCACGCCTTTTGCCGCCGGAAACGAAGCCACGGTCCGAAAAAAGCACCGCAGGTGACTTTTTTCCCATGACTTAGTCCGCGCGAAGATGCATGGCGCGACGGACGTCGTCGAGCGTGTCGCGTGCGGCTTCGCGCGCCTTCTCGGCGCCCTCTGCGATGATGTTCCGGAGCAGTTCCGGGCTCTCCTCGAATTCCTGCGCGCGCCGGCGCATGACCGTGATCTCTTCGACCACCTTGTCGATGACCGGCTTCTTGCAGTCGAGGCAACCGATGCCCGCGCTCTTGCAGCCTTCATAGACCCAGGCACGCGTGGCGTCGTCTGAATAGATATGGTGCAGGTCCCACACGGGGCATTTCTCGGGCGTGCCCGGGTCGGTGCGGCGGACGCGCGCCGGGTCGGTCTGCATGGTGCGCAACTTCTGCGCCACCTCGTCGGGGTCTTCCCGCAGCCCGATGGTGTTGCCGTAGGACTTCGACATCTTGCGCCCATCGAGCCCCGGCACTTTCGGCGTGGCGGTGAGCAGCACCTGCGGCTCCGGCAGGATGCTCACACCCGAGCCTTCGAGGTAGCCGAACAGGCGTTCCTTGTCGGCCACCGTGATGCGGTTGTTGCTCTGGACCAGCGCGCGGGCGCGCTCCAGCGCCTGCGTGTCGCCCGTCTCCTGGTACTTGCGGCGCAGCTGCTTGTAGGTCGCCGAGTTGCGGCCGCCGAGGCTCTTCACGGCGAGCTCGGCCTTCACCTCGAAGTTGGGCTCGCGCCCGTAGAGGTGATTGAAGCGCCGCGCGATCTCTCGCGTGATCTCCAGGTGCGACACCTGGTCTTCACCCACCGGCACGAACGCAGGACGGTAAATGAGGATGTCCGCGCTCTGAAGCAGCGGGTAGCCGAGAAACCCGTAGGTGGCGAGATCCTTCTCTTTGAGCTCTTCCTGCTGGTCCTTATACGTGGGCACGCGCTCGAGCCAGCCGAGCGGCGTGATCATCGACAGCAACAGGTGCAGCTCCGCGTGCTCCGGAACATGAGACTGCACGAACAGCGTCGCCACGCCCGGGTTCAGGCCCGCGGCGAGGTAGTCGATGAGCACCGTGCGGATGTTTTCCTGGAGCCGCGTCGTGTCTTCGTACCCGGTGGTCAGCATGTGCCAGTCGGCGATGAAGAAGAAGCACTCGTACTGGTACTGCAGCTCGACCCAGTTGCGCAGGGCGCCGTGGTAGTTGCCGAGGTGCAGCGGCCCGGTGGGCCGCATGCCGGACAGAATTCGCCGGGACTGAGGGTTGGCGCTCACAGGGCGGCCATCGGGCGGCCCGCACAACGGCGCCCGGCGATTCGAGCAGCTTCGGAATGACTGGACAGATGAAGGGGACGCGGACTGCGGCTGGGCACGTTGATGCTCGAAGATACCTGGCTGCTAAAGGCGGCGCGGATTATAGCCGAAGGCGGTTCAGCGCTGGCCGCGCTAGCCGCCGCCTCGCTCGCTCCCGGCCCCGTCCCCACCCAGGATGGCGGCAACGTCCCCTTTTCCGTGCCTCAGGATGGCCGGCGGATACACCGCCAGGTCGACCACGGTGGTCGGCACGAACCCGCAGTGGCCGCCGTCCAGCACGGCGTCGATCTGGTGCTCCAGCCGGGCGCGAATCTCCGGGCCATCGGTGAGGGGCGCCTCGTCACCCGGCAGCATCAGCGTGGAGCTCATCATCGGCTCGCCCAGGTCTTCCAGCAGCGCGAGCGGAACGGGATGGTCCGGCACGCGGATGCCGATGGTGCGCCGGCGCTCATGCTGAAGCCTTCGCGGGGTCTCCCGGGTGGCCGGCAGCAGGAAGGTGTAGGCCCCCGGCGTGCAGGCTTTCAGCAGGCGGAACTGCCACGTGTCCACCTTGGCGTACTTGCCGATGTCGCTCAGGTCGCGGCATACCAGCGTGAAATGGTGATTACGATCGGCCTGCCGGATGCGGCGCACGCGCTCCAGGGCGTCCTTGTCGCCGATGTGGAAGCCCAGGGCATAGCAGGAGTCGGTGGGATACGCGATGACCCCGCCCTCGCGCACGATGTCCGCCGCGCGCCGGATGAGGCGTGCCTGCGGATTCACCGGATGGACCTCGAAATACTGGCTCAAGGCCGCTTGCCATTCAGGCCGACTGAGCCGGCGCCGGCGGGATGCCGGGACGGCGAGGCAATTGGGCTATCATACGCGGCCATTTTTTGGGTGTTCCACCAAGGCTTCCATCGAGCCATGCAGTTTCTGTTAGAGCTTGCGCCCATCATCGCGTTTGTCATTGCGTACCTTGCGGGCGGCATCTACGTTGCCACGGGCGCGCTCATGGCCGCCATGGTGCTCATGCTGGCCGTCGACTACCTGCGCATGCGGCGCATCTCGAAGATGCATGGCCTGAGCGCCCTTCTGGTGTTCGTGTTCGGCGCCGCCACGCTCATTCTGCACGATAAACGCTTCATCCAGTGGAAACCCACGGTGTTCTACTGGCTCCTCGCCCTCACCCTTTTCGGCAGCATGTGGATCGGCAAGCAGCCGCTGTTGCAGCGGCTGATGAGCGCCGCAGTCGAAGGCGAAGTGCACGTGGCCGACAGCACCTGGCGCCGGGCGAACCTGCTCTGTGCAGGGTTCTACCTGCTGCTGGGCGTTGCGAACCTGGCCGTCGCCTTCAACACCAGCGAAGCCACGTGGGTGAAGTCCAAGATCCTGTTCGTCGTGGTGCTGTTCCTGTTCACGTTCGCGCAGATCTTCTGGATCATGCGGCGGCCGGCTGAAACGCCTTCCGCGCAAGCCTGACATGACCGCCGAGCGCGTCAGCCGCATTCGCGCGGCCATCGAGAAAGAGCTTGCGCCCACCCTGCTCGACATCGTGGACGACAGCGCCCGGCACGCCGGCCACGCGGGCGCGCGCGAAGGCGGGCATTTCAAGGTGAGCGTCGTCTCCGCGGCGTTTCGCGGAAAATCCGCGATCCAGCGTCATCGCCTGGTGTTTGCCGCCGTGGCGGGACTCATGCGCAGCGATATCCACGCGCTCAACATCGACGCCCGCACGCCGGAAGAGAACGATTGACGTCATTCCCGCACCCCTCATTGCCACAACTCACTGCCCCAACCAATCGAGATAACAGCATGAAATCTTTACGGATGATCCTCCTGGTCGCGGCGGCCGCGGGGCTGGCGGCCTGCTCGCCCAAGGCAGCTCAGGACTCCACTGTCGCAAGCACGAGCCCGCCCGTCGCCACGGTGGACGGAATGACCATCAGCAAGGACCTCTACGAGTTCTACGCGAAGGGCGTAGCCAACAAGCCCTCGAGCGAGCTCACGCCCGAGCAGCGGGACCAGGTGCTGGATAACCTCATCCGCGCCAAGGTCATCGCCGAGCAGGCGGAAAAAGACGGCACCACGAAGGAAGCGAACACTGCCGCGCTGCTGGAGCTGTCGCGCCTCAACGTGATCCAGCAGGCCGTGTCCGAGAAATACCTGAAAGACCGCAAGGCCACCGACCAGGAGCTGCGCGCGGAGTACGAGACGCAGGTGGCGCAGCTGCCGAAGCTCGAATACCACGCCCGCCACATCCTCGTGGCCACCGAGCAGTTCGCGGGCAAGATCGTCGCGCAGCTGGAAAAGGGCGCGAAGTTCGACGACGTGGCCAAGCGCGAATCGATGGACAGCAAGGAGAATGGCGGCGACCTCGGCTGGTTCACGCCCGACCGCATGGTCAAGCCGTTCGCCGATGCCGTCGTGGCGCTGAAGCCCGGCGAATACACCCACGCGCCGGTGCAGACCCAGTTCGGCTGGCACATCATCAAGCTGGAAGAAACCCGCGATCTGGCCGCCCCGCCCTTCGAGAACGTGAAGCAGCGGGTGGACCAGATGGTGCAGGCGAAGAAGTTCAAGAGCTACGTGGACGAGCTCATGAAGACCGCGAAGGTCGAAAAGAAGCTCGAAGGCGCGGCGCCGGTGGCGGCCGCGACTGCGACGCCGGAGAAGAAGCCGTAAGCGTCACCGGCCGGACTTCCGCCGGCCGAGGCACACTTCACAGCGGCGGGGCGCGGTAACGTGCCCCGCCGTTGGCGTTTTTGCACTGCCCGCGCTGGCCTATGATTGCCGTCGCTCAGCTCAGACGCCCTTTCCGGGCGATACGAGAAGGCCATACGAGAAGGCCAAACGAGAAGGATATCGTCATGAAGTTACGCATCGTCGCCACCTCTTTCCTGCTCACACTGGGTCTCGTTGCGTGTGGCGAAGACGGGCCGACGGGCAACGTGGGCGCAAGCTATCTGCAATGCGAAGGCCGCCGTGGCGGCGGCGTCGACCGCTCAGACGCGGTGATGACCACCATCCAGACGCACGCCGCCATGCAGGACATCAACTGCACTGACAAGACCACCTTCGATGTCGGCGGCCGGCAGGTCACGCTGGTGTACGTGGCCTACGGAATGGTCAGTGACTGCCCGGCGGGCTGCTTCAGCGCAGACCTGTGCGCGATCTACGACGCGCCGAACTCCCTGCTATACGCCATCGCCGGCAGCCCGAAACCGGATCTCCCCGGTCTTGCGCACCCGGTGACCCAGACGCGGGACTTCCAGAATTTTCGCGACGCGCAGAAGGCCAACAATGGGCCGTGGCGGTATTGCTTCCGCGACACCTGAAGAATAGAAGGCGCGCGGATTGCCGCATGAACGTTTAAGCGCTGCGCAGGCGGGGTCTCACTCAAAGAGGGGTCGTCGGGGACGTGAAAATGCAGGGATGCATTTTCCCGAGCCCCCGAGGGATCGGTCTTACGGGCGGTCCCCGACGACCCCTCCGAGAGGCTGCCCTCGCCGCGCGCGACTCGACCCGTTCATGCCCCCCGCGACACTTAGTAAGTGCCATTCCCCCTGGACGGTCTTACGGCCGGTCCCCGCCAAGGCCCTCTGCGAGCGAGCCGCCGCGCGCGATAAGCGCCACCTTCACGATCTCGGCAATACGTCTAGGCGCCCTTCACCAGGTCGAGGAACTGCTGCTCTTCGAGCACGGTGACGCCGAGCTCGGCGGCTTTCTTCAGCTTCGAGCCGGCCTCGGCGCCGGCGACGACGTAGTCCGTTTTCTTCGAGACGCTGCCGCTCACTTTGGCTCCCAGCCGCTCGGCGAGCGCTTTGGCTTCTTCCCGCGTCATCTTCTCCATGGTGCCGGTGAAGACGATGGTCTTGCCGGAAATAGCTGAGCCGCGCGTCGGCTGCTCGGCGTCGAGCACATGCACCAGCACCCGGCCGTCGTCCTTCGACCGGACGTGCACGAGGTTGTCGACGATGCGCACGTTACGCGGGTCCTTGAAATAGGCGGCAATGCTGTCGATGACGGTCTCACCGATCTGGTCGAGAGCGTCCATGTCGGCGCGTGCTTCGGCGTCATCCTTTGCGACTCTCAGGCTGGCGTCGTGAAACGCCTTCCATGTGCCGTAGCCGCGCGCAAGCGCGCGTGCGGTGGTCTCGCCGACGTTGCGAATGCCGAGCGCGTAGATGAATCGCTCCAGTGAAATCTCGCGCCGCGAGTCGATGGCCGCGAACAGCTTGCGCACGGAGGTCTCGCCGAAGCCTTCGTACTCTTCGAGCTTCTGCCCGCCTTGCAGCTCGCCCGCGCGATTGCGCCGTTCGAGCGTGAAGATGTCCGCCGGCTCCTTCACCCATCCGTTCTCGAAGAACAGCTGGATCTGCTTCTCACCCAACCCCTCGATATCGAAGGCGAGGCGCGAGACGAAGTGCATCAGGTGCGCGGTCTTCTGGAACGGGCACGCAAACTCGCCGGTGCACCGGGCAACGGCGCCGGGCTCCCCGGTCGCCGTCGTCTCGCGAACCACTTCGGTCTTCAAGGGACACGGGCATCGGTGAGGAAAACCGTACGGCTTCGAATGGGCCGGGCGCTTCTCCAGCACCACGCCCAGCACCTGAGGGATGACATCCCCCGCGCGCTGGATGGTGACGGTGTCGCCGATGCGAACATCCAGCGAGCTGATGTAGTCCGCATTGTGAAGCGTGGCGTTCGACACTACGACGCCGCCGACGGTGACCGGCTCCAGCTTTGCAACCGGCGTGAGCGCGCCGGTGCGCCCCACATAGATCTCGATGTCGCGAACGAGGGTCGTCGCCTTCTCTGCCGGAAACTTGTGCGCAACCGCCCAACGCGGATTACGCGACACGAAGCCGAGACGCTCCTGCCAGTCGCGGCGATCCACTTTGTAGACGACGCCATCGATGTCGTAGTCGAGCTCGGCGCGCTCGAGGCCAATCTCGTGGTGGTACGCCAGCAGCTCCTCGACGGAGCTGCACGTGCGCCACAACGGGTTCGTTACGAAGCCCACGGCGCTCATCCACTTGAGCATGCCGGACTGTGTATCTGCGTGCAGGTGGCTCATGGCGCCCCACCCGTACGCAAAGAAGCCCAGGTCGCGGCTCGCGGTGATGCCCGGATCGAGCTGGCGAATGGAGCCGGCCGCCGAATTGCGCGGATTCGCGAAGATGGGCTCGCCCGCCGCGGCGCGCTGCTCGTTGAGCGCGCGGAACGCGGGCTTGGTCATGTAGACCTCGCCGCGCACTTCGCAGACTTCGGGCACCTTGCCCTTCAGCTCCTTCGGCACCCGCCTGAGCGTGCGCACGTTTGCGGTGACATCTTCGCCTTCATAGCCGTCGCCGCGCGTGGCTGCCTTGACCAGCTTGCCGCCCTCGTAACGAAGCGACATCGACAGGCCGTCGATCTTCGGCTCCGCCGTGAACACGACCTCCTCTTCAGGCGGCAGGCGCAGGAATTTGCGAATGCGATCCACGAAGTCGGTGACGTCTTCTTCGCTGAAGGCGTTGCCCAGCGAGAGCATCGGCACGCTGTGCCGGACTTTCGCGAACCGTGCAGCCGGCGCCGTGCCCACGCGCTGCGTGGGGGAATCGGGCGTGATGAGGCCCGGGTGCGCGGCCTCGAGATCCCGCAGCTCGCGCATGAGCGCGTCGTAATCCGCGTCGGAGATCTCGGGCGCGTCCTGCTCGAAATAGCGCTTGTCGTGATGTGCGATCTGCCTGCGCAACTCCTTTGCGCGAGCTCTTGCGGTTGCACCCGCGTCCATCCCGCTCATGGGGGCCTGCCTACGCCGGTCTCGTTTTGCCCGGTCCATGCCCCGCCGCCGGCCCCACCATGGGAGCGGCAGCCGACGCCGCTGCGGTGAGGCTCTCCCGAATGCTGGCGCTGCGCACAGGGGTGAGCGGCTCGCCGCGTTCGTCCTGAAGCGCGCCGCGCAGGCGGGTGTTGAGGCTGCGGGCCGTCCGCAGCAACTCATCGAACGTATCGATCGGCGACAGCGGCCCGGGCAGCACGGCGAAGAGACTGAGGCCACCGTAGCGCTGCGCGTCCATCGTGCCGGGAGAGAACGTGCCGGGCTTGGTGAGGCTGGCGGCGCTCAGCACCGCGCGCGCATCCGGGCCGGGCTTGTGGAAGATCTCGAACTTGCCCAGCAGGAACCCTTCGGCCGCGAGCGCCAGACGCACGGCGCGGCCGGCAAAGCGCTCACTTGCGCCCGACACGAGGCGCAGGGCGATGATCTTGCGCGTGTCTTCGTCGGGCCAGTCCACGACGGGCTCGGTGACGGCGAGCAAGTCGGCTGACACCGGCAATGCACGCCCTGTGTCCGGCTCGCGCGGGCCGGCCTCGTGCTGCCCCGGCGCCTCCGCGACTTCGTCCGCAACGGAAGGCTCGCCTTCGTCGTCGGCGCCGTCATCGTCCGACTCCGCAGGGATCGCGCGCGCGGGAATGATGGGCTCGTCGTCCTCGACGTACTGCGCGTCTCGCGCAGGCGATGAAAACCTGTCCACGGCTGCCTGATCGTCGATTCTCAGGCCGGCGAGCGATGCATCGTTCATCTCGAGCACTGGCGGATCGGCCATCGGATCGCGGTTGCGCGGCTCGGCGCGGTGCTCGCCACGCGCCTCAACGCGCGTGAGCTCCGCTTCGCCCACATGGACGCCGCCGCGGGCATCCAGATGCAGCTCAGGCAACGTCAGCGTGGGTTCGCGGTAACCCCGCGCATCACCGCGAACAGTGTCGCGACTCGAGTCATGCGTGGAATCGCCGCCATCGAGCGTAGGCGTGACGCGCTCGCCCTCCCGCCCCTGCGTGAGCCCCTGGCCGCGCACGTGCTTCTGCCGGCGCAGCTCCCACAATGCGAGCGCGCCGACGAACAGCGCTCCGAGGATGAGCAGTGTCCATCGCAACTCTGGCATGGCGAGCCCGCGAACCGTCAGACCGCGGCGAGCCGCACGGCTTCGTCGACGTCGACGGCCACGAGCCGCGACACGCCCGGCTCGTTCATCGTGACGCCGATGAGCTGCGAAGCCAGCTCCATCGTGGTCTTGTTGTGCGTGATGAAGATGAACTGCACGCGCTCGGACATCTCGCGAACGATGTCGCAGAAGCGGCCCACGTTGTGCTCGTCGAGCGGCGCGTCCACCTCGTCGAGCAGGCAGAACGGCGCCGGGTTCAGGTCGAAGATGGAGAACACGAGCGCCACGGCCGTGAGCGCCTTCTCACCGCCCGACAGCTGGTGGATGGTGCTGTTCCGCTTGCCCGGCGGCCGCGCCATGATCGAAATGCCGGCCGTCACCACGTCTTCGCCCGCAAGCTCCAGATAGGCGTGCCCGCCACCGAACAGGCGTGGGAATTTCTCCTGCAGCCCGGCGTTGATGCGGTTGAACGTCTCCTCGAAGCGCGTGCGCGTCTCTTTGTCGATGCGCTTCATGGCCTCTTCGAGGGTGTCGAGCGCCGAGGTGAGGTCGGTGAACTGGCTGTCGAGGTAGTCCTTGCGCTCGGTCTGTTCCTTCAGCTCGTCGATGGCGGCGAGGTTCACCTGGCCGAGCCGCTCGACGTCCGATTGAACGCCTTTCAGGTTTTCTTCCCAGACCAGCACGCTCGCATCCCCGGGCAGGCCGAGCTGGATTTCACCCAGCTCGAAGCGCGTGGCGGCGAACTGCTCCGCGATGGACTCGCGACGCACGCGCGTTTCCTGCGCGGCGAGCTTCGCGGCTTCCATGGCCTCGCGCGCGGCCTGCACGCGCTGCTCGGCTTCGAGCCGCGACTCGTCGAGCTCGCGCAGTTCCGTTTCGGCGTCTTCCAGGACACGGCGGGCGTTGGACAGCTCGGCTTCCACTTCCAGGCGGCGCGCCAGCGCGTCGTCCAGGCGAACCTGCAGCTCTTCGATCGGCGCATCGCCGCCGGCCAGCTCTTTTTCGAGCTCCGACACGCGTTGCGTGAGCTGCGATCGCTGCTCCGTCATGCGCGCAAGCCCGATGCCCACCGAGTTTTCGGTGGACCGGCGGGATTCCATGCGGATGAGCAGGTCGCGCGCGGCGAGCTGCGCCTGCTGCGCGGCCGCGCGGCGAGCGGCCACCGTCTCACGGCGCTCTTCGCGCTCGTATTCGAGATCGGGCCGGCGCGAATCGAGCTCGCCCAGCAAGGTGAGGCCGCGGTCGAGCTCGGCGCCGGCACGCGCCAGCGCTTCCTGCGCAACGCCGACTTCGCGCGCGACTTCCGTGGCCTCTTCTTCGAGACGGGCGCGGCGAAGCGATGACTCGTGCGCGCGGGCGCGCATGGCTTCGAGCTGGCGCAGAAGATCGTTGTGCTGGCGATGCGCGCCCTGGATGCCGGCCTGCGCGCTGTCGCGCTGGCGTTCCGCATCTGTGAGCGACTGACGCACGGTGCCGAGGTGCGACTCCATGCCCTTGACGCGCTCTTCGGCGACGTCGAATTCCGTGCGCAGCGACTTGAGACGATGCTCGCGCTCGATGATGCCGCTGTGGCGATCTTCGCCGCGGCTGATGCGCAGCCAGTTGCGGCCGAGCCATTCGCCCTGCCGGGTGATGATGGACTTGCCCGGCGGCAGCGAGCTGCGCGCGGCGAGCGCTTCGGCCAGCGTGTCGGCGGTGATGACGTCCGCCAGCGGGCTCACGACGGCCGCCGGCCCCTTCACTTTCGCGGCGAGGCTGCCGGGCTGCGAAAAGTCGGCCACTTCGCTTGGCTCGACGAGCGCGAGGCGGCCGCTGTTGAAGCCTTCGAGCGCGCCGGCCACTGCTTCGAGCCGATCCACGCAGACCGCTTCGAGATAGTCGCCGAGCGCGGTTTCGACCGCGCGCTCCCAGCCCTGTTCCACTTCGAGCGTCTGGCCGACGCGGGTGTTGCCGGCAAGCCCGCGGCCCGCGAGCCAGTCTGCCGCCTTGCCGGCCTGATGGCTGAGTGCGGCCTTCTGCAGGGCCTCCAGCGACATGAGCTCGGATCGCTTGCGCTCGCGATCGGTGCGCGTCTGCTCGAGCCGCGCTTCGACGGTGAGCTGCTCCGAGCGCAGGCTCTGCACCACTTCCAGGGCATGCGCCAGCGTATCTGCCAGCTCTTCGCTCGTGAGGCGCGCCTGCGCTTCGTTTTCCGCGAGAACGGCAAGCTGCTCATCCGGGCTTTGCGCGGCGAGCGTCTCGCGCTCCACGGCGAGGCGATCGGCCTGCGCCATAAAACGGCGCAACTGGTTTTCCAGCTGCTCGATGCGCGCGCGCTCGACCTGCGTGGTCTGGTGTGCGGCGCCGAGTGAGCGATTGAAGTCTTCCCACGCCTGCTGCCACAGCTGCAGCGCCGCTTCCGCATCCGCGAACGCGGTGGCGGCGGACTCTTCCGTGAGCTGTGCGGTTTCCAGCTGCGGCTCGAGCTGCTCGATTTCTTTGCGCAGGTCGGCAAGCTGCTTCTCATCGCGCTCGATATGCAGCGCGGTGTCGTTCAGCGTGCCGCGAGACTGCGCCAGATCGTTCTTCTGGCGCTCGCGAAGCTGCCGGGCGTGCTCGATGGTCTGCTCGGTGCGTGAGATCTCCGCGCCGATCTCGTAGTAGCGGGCCTGAACCGCCGAAACCTGTTCGCTCTGCTCGTTATGGAACGAGCGCTGCTTTTCGATGGCGGCTTCGGCAGCGCGCTGGTCGGCAAGCGCGGCCTGCATGGCGAGGTCGCACTCGCGCACGGCACTGTCGTGCACTTCGGTGCCACTGTCGAGCTCACGCAGGCGAAGCGCGAGCACCTCGGCGGTGAGGCGGCGCTCCTGCTCCTTGAAGTTCTGGTAGCGGCGGGCGGTGGCGGCCTGGCGCTGCAGATGGCGAATCTGTTTCTCGACTTCGTCGCGAACGTCCTGAAGCCGTTCGAGATTCTCGCGGGTGTCGCGGATGCGCGCCTCGGTTTCCCTGCGGCGCTCTTTATAACGGGAGATGCCGGCGGCCTCTTCCACGAAGGCACGCATGTCCTCGGGCTTGGACTCGATGACACGCGAGATCATGCCCTGCTCGATGATCGCGTAGCTGCGCGAGCCGAGGCCCGTGCCGAGGAACAGTTGCGTGATGTCCTTGCGGCGGCAGCGGATGCCGTTCAGGTAATAGGCGGAAGAGCCATCGCGCTCCACGAGGCGCTTGAGGGCGACCTCATTGTAATTGGCGTAAGCGCCCCCAATCTTGCCGTCCGAGTTATCGAAGACGAGCTCGACGGAAGCGCCGCCCACGGGCTTGCGCGACGTGGAGCCGTTGAAGATGACGTCGGCCATCGAGTCCCCGCGCAGATGCTTGGCGGACAACTCGCCCATGACCCAGCGAACGGCGTCGATGACGTTCGACTTGCCGCACCCGTTCGGGCCGACGATGCCGGACAGATTGCTGGGAAAGGTGACGTGGGTAGGATCGACGAAAGACTTGAAACCGGCGAGCTTGATCTTTGTCAGCCGCATACTCTGTTCACTGGAAAAAAGTCGCCTTTGGCGCTTTTTTCGGACTGTGGCTCCGTTGACAGCGGCAAAAGACGTGGCTTTTGCCGCCTGCGTGGTCGCGTTGCTACGCCCGAACTCAGCGTCACTTCGTTGCTAGGGTCACGAGTAGGCCCGGTCGTATCGTTGCCGGGCACGTGGGCGCGCGGCGGCGGTGCGTAGTGTAAGGTAATTGTCATGTCAGCAACACCCAAAGCGTTGAACCCGGATGCCGGCGGGCCATCGAGTGAATTGGTGACTTTTCCCAATCCAGCGCCCGAGCGCGACTACACCATTCGCATGACGCTGCCGGAATTCACGTGCCTGTGTCCGGTGACCGGGCAGCCTGACTTCGCCACGCTCGAACTGGAATACGTGCCGGACCGCTTGTGCGTGGAATTGAAGTCGCTGAAGCTCTACATCTGGTCGTTTCGCGACCGGGGCACGTTTCACGAGGCGGTGACGAACGAGATCATCGATCGCCTCGCGGGCGCCACGAGCCCCCGTTTCATGCGTCTGACCGCGCGCTTCAACGTTCGCGGCGGAATCTACACAACGGTAGTGGCCGAACGCCGGCGAAACGGCTGGCAGCCCGCCGCGGCCGTGGCGCTGCAATAAGTCGCGGAATTTCCGAAACCCCGGCCCCGGCGAGGCGGTCCTGCGCCTGCGACGACCGTAACGGCCCTGATTATCGAGGCATTTTTTCCCCGTTTACATGCAGAAGTCGGCCGGTATAATCCCGCGTCCTTCACAAGCCAGATGCTTTTGAGGAGCGACAGATGCCGGCCAAACGTTCCGTGTCCAAGTCTGCCAAGGCCAAGAAGCCGGCGGCAAGGCCGGTCGCGCGCAAGGCCGAAGCTCGTCGGCCCGTCGAGCGACCCAGGTCCGCCGCGAGCACCGCACCCGTGAGGAAACCTGTACCCGTGTCACCTGCTCCGAAGAAAGCTCCCAGCGCCCGTTCCGCCTCTGCCACCACTGGAAACGAAAAGCCCGTCAGCCCCGGTCGAGTCGTCGAGAACGCCGCCGTCGCGGCGGCAGCCTCCGCACCTCCTGCGCCCGTGAAAACGCCAGCGCCGGCCCCGATCCGCGTCAGCGCGAGCGCCAGCGCCCACAACAATTCGGATGACGACGCAGAAAGCTTCGAGCCAGGCAGCCTGCTAGCCGGCCCGCGTAACGTTCAGCCGTACATCGCCAAGCGTGGCGAGCAGTACATGAACAAGGAGCAGCTGGAGCACTTCCGGCAGATCCTCACGTCCTGGAAGCGCGATCTCATGGAAGAAGTCGACCGCACCGTCTCGCACATGAAGGACGAAGCGGCCAACTTCCCCGACCCGAACGACCGTGCCACGCAGGAAGAGGAATTCAGCCTCGAGCTGCGCACGCGCGATCGCGAACGTAAGCTCATTCGCAAAATCGACGAGGCGCTGAAACGAACCGAGGACGGCTCCTACGGCTACTGCCTCGAGACCGGCGAAGAAATCGGTGTCAAGCGGCTCGAAGCCCGCCCCGTCGCCACACTCACCATCGAGGCGCAGGAACGCCGCGAGCGCCGTGAGCGCCAGTACGGCGACCGGGACGACCGCTACCGATAAGCCGCCGCGCGGCGCGCCGCCAGACCGGCCGGGATACGTCGGCCGGTTTGCGCCTTCTCCTACGGGGTCGCTGCACCTCGGGTCGCTGGTTGCGGCCCTGGGCAGCTATCTCGACGCCCGCCATCACGGCGGGCGCTGGCTGCTGCGCATCGAAGACCTGGACACGCCGCGCGTGGTGCCGGGCTGCGCGGACACCATCCTTCGCACCCTGGAGGCTTTCGGGCTCACCTGGGATGGGAAAGTCACCTGGCAGAGCCGCCATCTGGATCACTACCGGGCGGCCGCCGCGGACCTGACGGCACGCGGTTTCACCTTCGAATGCGGTTGCCCGCGCCGGCTCCATGTCGAGAACGAAGAACGGGGATATCCGGGAACCTGCAGGGACAAACCGCCGAAAACCACGAGCACCGCCACTCGATTTCGCATCGATGACGGCGTGGTCGTCATTCAAGACCAATTCCAGGGTCGCTGCGAGTTGCCGGTAGGCACGATGGGCGACGTGGTGATCCGCCGCCGGGATGGCATCTTCGCGTATCAACTTGCGGTAACGGTGGATGACGCCCGCCAGGGCATAACCGATGTGGTCAGGGGCGCGGACCTGCTGAGCAGCACCGCCTGGCAGGTCTGTCTACAGCGCGCAATGAATGTCATTTCACCGGCCTACGCTCACCTGCCGCTCATCGTCGAGCCCGACGGCGCCAAGCTTGCCAAGTCTCGACGCTCCATCGCGCTCGATCCGGCGCGGGCCACCCCGTTGTTGCTTTCTGCACTCAACCTGCTCGGCCAGGCGCATCCGTCCGGACTTGAATTCGAGGCGCCGGAGTCGGTACTCGGCTGGGGCATTGAACACTGGAACCCCCGCGTGTTTTTTGGTACGCGCTCCATCGCGGTGCCCCGCCCAGGCTGAAATCTTCACAGGAAAAGTGCGTTTTCGTTTGGTTCGCCGCGATTGTTGTATTAGGGTATGCACTTCAGCCGACCCTGACGCTTCTGGATTAGGAACGTCCATTAATTGGTACAGGGGGTGCAATGAGCGATCCGCGGGTAATCAAGAAGTATCCGAACCGACGGCTTTACGACACCGTTGAGAGCAGGTACATCACGCTGGCGGACGTCCGCAAACTCGTGGTCGACCGCATCGACTTCGTGGTCATCGACAAGAAGAGCCAGAACGACATCACGCGCAGCATCCTGTTGCAGGTGATTGCTGATCAGGAGCATTCCGGCGAGCCCGTGATGAGTCGCGACTTCCTGTCGCACATCATCCGGACCTATGGAGGCTCACTGCACGGCATGATCGGCAGCTACCTGGAGCAGAGCGTGAAGCTGTTCGTCGCCCAGCAGCGCGAGATGCGCGAGCGGGGCAAGACCTTCGCGCCGAACGACAACGAAGCGGTCACCGGGCTTGCGAACCGTAACTACCAGCGCTGGAAGTCGGTTCAGGATGAGATTTACAGCACACTCGTGCGGGCAGCCGGCCGCGGCGCCGACGAGGAAGAGCTCGCGAACGCAGCCCGTTCGCGCCAGTGAAGGTCATATGAACTGAAGGGACCGGGACCCGCGCCTTACCGAAGGCGCGGGTCCGGTTGTTTCATGCCCGGGCGTTGCGCACGCCCGCACGTCCCGGCCGCAGGCGGCGACTATTCGACTTCGATGCTGCGCATGGAGAGGCGCACGCGGCCCTGGCGATCCACTTCCAGCACCTTCACGCGCACCACATCGCCTTCCTTCAGCTTGTCGCTGACGCGCTCGACGCGCTCGTCGGAGATCTGCGAGATGTGCACGAGGCCGTCGCGGCCCGGCAAAATGGTCACGAACGCGCCGAAGTCCATGAGGCGCGCCACCTTGCCTTCGTAGACGCGGCCCACTTCGACGTCGGCCGTGATGAGCTCGATGCGACGCTGCGCTTCGCGGCCGGCGGCGCCGCTCACGGAAGCGATCTTCACGGTGCCATCGTTCTCGATGTCGATGGTGGTGCCGGTCTCTTCGGTGATCTGGCGGATGACCGCGCCACCCTTGCCGATGACGTCGCGGATCTTCTCCGAGTCGATCTTCATGGTGATGATCGAAGGCGCCCACTCGGACATCTTCTCGCGCGAGGTGCTGATGACCTTGTTCATCTCGCCGAGGATGTGCAGGCGGCCTTCGCGCGCCTGGTCGAGGGCCACGCGCATGATCTCGGGCGTGACGCCTTCGACCTTGATGTCCATCTGCAGCGCCGTGACGCCATCTTTGGTGCCCGCGACCTTGAAATCCATGTCGCCCAGGTGATCTTCGTCACCCAGGATGTCGGTGAGCACCTTGAAGCGGTTGCCTTCGAGCACGAGCCCCATGGCAACGCCCGCCACGGGCGACTTGATGGGCACGCCGGCATCCATCAGCGACAGGCAGGTGCCGCAGACGCTCGCCATGCTGCTCGAGCCGTTCGACTCGAGAATTTCCGAGACCACGCGGATGACGTACGGGAATGTCGCCATGTCGGGCATCACGGCCTTGATGCCGCGCCGGGCCAGGTTGCCGTGGCCGATTTCGCGGCGCTTCGGCGAGCCCATCATGCCCGTCTCACCCACCGAGAACGGAGGGAAGTTGTAATGGAGCATGAACGGCTCGCGGCGCTCGCCTTCGAGCGCGTCGATGATCTGCGCGTCGCGGCCGGTGCCCAGCGTGGTGACCACGAGGGCCTGCGTCTCGCCGCGCGTGAACAGCGCGGAGCCGTGGGTGCGCGGCAGCACGCCCACCTTCACGGTGATCGGGCGAACGGTCTTGTGATCGCGGCCGTCGATACGCGGCTCGCCGTTCAGCATGCGCTGGCGAACGATGTTGCTCTCGAGCTTGAAGAGCGCGGTGTCGACCTGCTCTTTCGTGAACTTCGGCGCGTCGCCCCCGGCGAGCTGCGCCATCGTCGTCGCCTTGATCTCGCTGAGGCTGCGCGACGCGGGCCTTCTTGTCGGTGGTCGAGTAGGCCTCCGACAGGGCGGCCTGCGCATGCAACGCCAGGGCGCTGGTGAGCTCGGCGTTGTCGACGGGCGCCTGCCAGTCCCAGCGCGGCTTGCCGGCCTGCTTCACGAGCTCGTTGACGGCCTCGATGGCCACCTGCATCTGCTGGTGGCCGAACACCACCGCGCCCAGCATCACGTCTTCGGAGAGGCCCTTCGCCTCGGACTCCACCATCAGTACGGCGGCTTCAGTGCCCGCGACGACGAGGTGCAGGTCCGACTCGGCGAGCTGCTTCGCGTCGGGTTGAGCAGGTACTGGCCATTCTTCCAGCCGACGCGCGCGGCGCCGAGGGTGCTGCTGAACGGCAGGCCGGAGAGTGCGAGCGCGGCGGAAGCGCCGAGCAGCGACGGGATGTCCGCATCGATCTCGGGATCGAGCGAGACGACCGTGGCGACGACCTGCACGTCGTTGTAGAAACCGTCCGGGAACAGCGGACGGATCGGCCGATCGATGAGGCGCGAGGTGAGCGTCTCTTTCTCGGTGGGCCGGCCTTCACGCTTGAAGAAGCCGCCGGGAATGCGGCCCGCGGCGTAAGTCTTCTCGATGTAGTTCACCGTGAGCGGCAGGAAGTCGCGCCCGGGGGCGGCTTCCTTCTTCGCGCAGGCGGTGACGAGAACCACGGTGTCGCCCATCGAAACGCGCACGGAGGCCTCGGCCTGCCGCGCCAGCTCGCCGGTATCGATGGTGACCGAGTGCGGGCCGTAGGGAAAAGATTGAGTAACAGCGCTCACGCTACATATCCTCGAAATTGAGAGCTTTGGCTCGAAACGAAAGCTCAGTGGAAGAAAACCCAGCGCGAAAACACAAAGGCCGCGTTTTGTGGCGCGGCCTTGGGTGAATTCAGCGGCGGAGGCCCAGTCGCTCGACGAGCTCCTGGTACTTCTGCGGTTGGGTGGACTTGAGGTAGTCGAGGAGTCCGCGACGCTGGTTGACGAGCTTCACGAGCCCCCGGCGCGAGGAGTGATCGCGCTTGTGGGCGGTGAAATGCTCACCCAGGCCATTGATACGTTCGGACAAGAGCGCGATCTGCACTTCGGGAGACCCGGTGTCCGAGGTCCCGCGGCGGTACTGCTCAATGATCCCGCCCTTTTTTTCAGTGGTTAACGACATTGCGCCAAAGATTCCTAATAGCTTGTCTTGACAGCCCTTTTACGAGGCGCGCGATTCTACCCGCGCACCATGGCCGCCACAACTGGCGGCCACACTATTTTCCCGCACTTTCGACGAACAGGCGGCGTGGCTGCACCGAGCCGAACCCGTCTGCCTCGCCGATCCCGAAAAAACGCCCCTGGCCGTCGTAGAGCCGCACCCTGCCGGGAGCGACTTCCGCCGGCACGGCAGCGGGTTGGCCGTGCATCACCCGCGCTGTCGCCGCTACGGTCAACCGCACCTCGGGCAACTGGGGCACGCCACGATCCGCTTCCAGCAGCGGTGGCAGAGCACCAGCTTCCGCACAGGCCGCGACTGCGTCCAGTGTCACCATCGGCTCGCCCTCGAACGGCTCAACGTGCAGCCGACGTAGCAGCGCCACGTGGCCACAGGTGCCCAGGGCCCGGGCGATGTCTTCCGCCAGCGTACGGATGTAGGTGCCCTTGGAGCAGGACGTTTCGAGCTGCACGCTGCCTGCATCGAACGCGACGACGGTGAGCTCGAAAATCTCGATGTCACGCGGCGCCCGCTCAACCTCGACACCTGCACGCGCGAGCTTGTACAGCGGCTGCCCGTCCTGCTTGATGGCGGAATACATCGGTGGGATCTGCGTCTGCTTGCCCAGGAAGCGACTCAATGTGGCGTCGAGCGTGGCCCGGTCGAAAGCCGGCACCGGTAGCGTCTCGACAACGTGCCCTTCCGCGTCCCCCGTCGCCGTGCGGCTGCCCAGCGCAATGGTGAATGCATAGCGCTTGCGCCCCGACAGAATCTCGCCCGCGATCTTGGTGGCTTCACCCAGGCAGATGGGCAGCATGCCGGTCGCGAGCGGGTCGAGGCTGCCGACATGGCCCGCCTTCTGCGCGCGCAGCATGCGCTTCACGCGCTGCAGCGCCGAGTTCGACGACAGCCCCAGAGGCTTGTCGAGCAGCAGGATGCCGGTTAGCACGGGTGCTACTGCGTGCCTATTTCGGCGCGCTGTCGATCAGCGCGGTGAGCTTCGCGGCTTTCTCGAACGAATCGTCGAACTCGAACTCGAGCTTCGGCGCGTGGCGCAGGCCCAGCCGGCGCCCGACTTCGCCGCGCAGGAAGCCGCTGGCCCGGGTGAGCCCTTCGAGCACCTGCTCGGGCGTGTGCTTCGACGCGAACGGCGTGAAGAAGATGCGCGCCGCGCTCATGTCCGCGGCGATCTTCACTTCCGTGATGGTGACGCTGCCCACGCGGGGGTCTTTCACCTCGCGCGAGACCAGCTCGGAGAGCACCCGCTGCAGCTCCGATTCGATGCGCCGATGCCTGGGCTTCGATTCAACCACCAGCACCCTTCTTACGGCCTGCGGCCGGGACTTGCGGGGGTTGGGAACCCCCGTACGGATAGCGGCGCGAAGCGCGCCGGAACGAGCTTCACCATCAAAGCGTACGCGCTACTTCGACGCGCGAATAGCACTCGATCTGGTCGCCCGCGCGGACGTCCTGATAGTTCTTCACGCCGATGCCGCACTCCGTGCCGGCGCGCACTTCGTTGACGTCGTCCTTGAAGCGGCGCAGGGATTCGAGCGCCCCTTCGAAGATGACCACGTTGTCGCGCAGGACGCGGATGGGATTGTTGCGCTTCACCGCGCCCTCCATCACGAGACAGCCCGCCACCACGCCGAACTTGCTGGAACGGAACACCTCGCGCACCTGCGCGGTGCCCACGATGGTTTCCTTGATCTCCGGCTTCAGCAGGCCCGTCAGCATCTGGCGGACGTCGTCGATGGCCTCGTAGATGACGCTGTAGTAGCGGATCTCGACGCCCGTCTCTTTCACCGCTTCGCGCGCGCCGGCGTCGGCGCGAACGTTGAAGCCGATAATGAGCGCCTTGGAGGCCGCCGCGAGCTGCACGTCCGACACGGTGATGCCACCGACATTGCTGCCGATGATGCGCACCTGCACTTCGGAGGTCGACAGCTTGTTCAGCGCGTCGCGTATCGCCTCGGCGCTGCCCATCACGTCTGTCTTGATGAGCACGGTGACGCCGGCCTGCTGGTCGCTTTCCAGCTGCGTGAAGGCATCTTCCGAACGCGCGCCGGCCTGGCGGGCCAGCTTCACGTCGCGGAACTTGCCCTGGCGATGGAGCGCCACTTCGCGCGCCTTGCGCTCGCTCTCGACGGCCAGCATCTCATCGCCGGCATACGGTGCGCCCGACAGGCCCAGCACCACCACCGGCATGGACGGCGCGGCTTCCTGCACGGGGGCGCCAGTCTCGTCGAACATGGCGCGCACGCGCCCGAATTCCGAGCCCGCGATGATCGGGTCGCCCACCTTGAGCGTGCCCTTCTTGACGAGCACGGTCGCCACAGCGCCGCGGCCCTTCTCGATGCTCGCCTCAACGACGATGCCCGAGGCCAGGCCCGTGCGCGGCGCCTTGAGCTCCAGCACTTCCGCCTGAAGGATGATGGCGTCGAGCAACTGGTCGATGCCCGCCCCGGTGCGCGCCGAGACGTTCACGAACATATTGCTGCCACCCCACTCTTCGGGGATGACTTCGTGCTTTGCGACTTCGGTGCGCACGCGCTCCGGGTCCGCGTCGCTCTTGTCGATCTTGTTCACGGCCACGACGATCGGCACACCCGCCGCTTTCGCGTGCTGGATGGCCTCAATGGTCTGCGGCATGACGCCGTCGTCGGCAGCCACCACCAGCACCACCACGTCTGTGGCCTTCGCGCCGCGCGCACGCATGGCCGTAAAGGCCGCGTGACCCGGAGTGTCGAGGAACGTGACGCCACCCTTCGCCGTCTTCACGTGATACGCGCCGACATGCTGGGTGATGCCGCCCGCTTCTCCCGCGGCGACCTTGGTGCTGCGGATGTAATCCAGCAGCGAGGTCTTGCCGTGGTCGACGTGGCCCATGACGGTGACGACCGGCGGACGCGTTTCCTGCACGATTGTCTCGGCGGCCGCGCCCTGCAGGTCGGTCTCCATCTGGTCGTCTTTCAGGATCTTCGCGGTATGGCCCATCTCTTCTACGACGAGTACCGCCGTGTCCTGATCGATAACCTGGTTGATGGTCGCCATGACGCCCATGTTCATGAGCACCTTGATGACCTCGGTGGCCTTCACGGCCATCTTCTGCGCAAGCTCGGCAACCGTGATGGTCTCGCCGATGCCGACGTCGCGAATGACGGGCGCCGTCGGCATCTCGAAGCCATGACGGCCGTCCGCATCGCCGCCCGAGGGGCGCGAACGCATGCGGCGCGGCTTCTTCTTGAAGCGTGAGCTCACGTCGGCGCCGACGTGCAGCTCCTTGCGGCCGTAACGCGTGGGTTCCACAGCGACTGGCGCGGCTTCCGGTCGCCCCGGGCGCGCGGGCTGTGCCGGCGCGCTCACAGGCGCCGCAGGCGGCGGCGACGGCGGCGCGGCTGCCCTGGCGGGCGGCGCGGCCTTGGTCGGCGCGGCGGCCTTGCGGGCTGCCCGCTCGAGGGCCTCCTGCTCTTCGCGCACCTTGTTTTCAGCAGCGGTGCGGGCATCTTCAGCCGCCTGCTTCTTGCGATTCTCTTCGTCTTCGATGCGGCGACGGTTTTCCGTCTCCACGCGCTCGGCTTCGAGGCGCGCGGCCTCGATGCGCTCGGCTTCAAGACGCACGGCGTCGTCGGCCTCGCGACGCTTGGCGTCGATCTCGTCCTGCTGGTGGCGAGCCTGCTCGTTCAGCACGTCGCGCTTGATGTAGGTCTTCTTCTGGCGCACTTCCACGGCCACGGTGCGCGCGCGTCCCTGCACGCTGGCGAGCTTGAGCTCGCTCTGCGTCTTGCGACGGAGCGTGATCTTCCTGGGCGCGCTGCCCTCTTCGCCGCTGCCATGAGTGCGCCGAAGGTGCGTGAGCAGATCCATCTTCGCGTCGTCGCTGATGCGCGCGTCGGGGCCTTCCACCTTGATGCCCGCCTGGTCGAGCTGCACGAGCAGCCGGTCGACCGGCACCTTCAGAACTTCGGCGAATTGCGAGACAGTTACTTCAGCCATGCACTAAACCCCCGGCGTTACTGGCCCGCTTCGAACCAGTGAGCGCGCGCTTTCATGATGAGCTTGCCGGCTTCTTCGGCGCCAAGCCCCTCAATGTCCGTAATATCGTCGATGGCCTGTTCGGCCAGCTCCTCGCGAGTGCGCACGCCACGACGGGCAAGCGCGAGCGCGAGATCGGGGCTCATGCCCTCCAGCAGCAGCAGATCGTCGGAGGGCATCGACTGGTCGAGGCTCTCCTCGCTCGCGATGGCCTGCGTCAGCAGCACGTCGCGGGCACGATTGCGCAACTCCTTGATAATCTCCTCGTCGAATTCCTGAATGGATTTGAGCTCGGCCTGCGGCACGTAGGCGATCTCCTCGATGGTGGAGAAGCCTTCCTGCGCCAGGATCGTCGCCACGTCCTCGTCGACGTCGAGCTGCTTCATGAAGTTCTGCACCAGCTCCTTGGCCTCGCTCTCGCTCTTCTGCTCGGCATCCGTCTCGGTCATGACGTTCAGATCCCAGCCGGTGAGCTGGCTCGCGAGGCGGATGTTCTGCCCGCCGCGGCCGATGGCCTGGGAGAGCTTCTCTTCAGACACCGCGATGTCCATGCTGTGCGAGTCCTCGTCGACGACGATGGACATGACTTCGGCCGGTGACATCGCATTGATGACGAACTGGGCCGGGTTGACGTCGTGCGGAATGATATCGACGCGCTCGCCGGCGATCTCGTTGGAGACCGCCTGCACGCGCGAGCCGCGCATGCCGACGCACGCGCCCACGGGGTCGATGCGCGGGTCGTTGCTCTTCACGGCGATCTTGGCGCGCACGCCGGCGTCGCGCGCGGCGCCCAGAATGTTGATGTGGCCCTGGCCCACTTCGGGCACTTCGAGCTTGAACAGCTCGATGAGGAATTCCGGCGCCGTGCGCGACAGGAACAGCTGCGGGCCGCGGGGCTCCGAGCGCACCTCTTTCAGGAAGGCCTTGATGCGATCCTGCGGCTTGACCTGCTCGCGCGGGATCATGTCGGTGCGCGGCACGAAGCCTTCGGCGTTGCTGCCCAGGTCTACGTAGATGCCGTTGCGGTCGACACGCTTGACCACGCCGCTCACCAGCTGGCCGACACGGTCTTTATAGGCATCGACCACCTGGGCGCGCTCGGCCTCGCGCACCTTCTGCACGATGACCTGCTTGGCCTGCTGGGCGGCGATGCGCCCGAAGGCGACGGACTCCATCGGCTGCTCGACGAAGCCACCCGGCTCCACGGCCGGGTCGATCTCGCGCCCGTCTTCCAGGCGCAGCTCGCGCTCGGGCACCTCGAGCTCGGTGGAGTCGTCGGCGAACACTTTCCAGCGGCGGAAGGTGTCGTAGTCGCCGGTCTTGCGGTCGATGGAAACGCGCACGTCCAGCTCTTCGCCGTGTTTCTTGCGGGTGGCCGAAGCCAGCGCTGCCTCCAGCGCTTCGAAAATCACTTCCTTGTCGACGCCCTTCTCGTTAGAGACGGCATCGACGACCATCAGGATTTCCTTGTTCACTGCCTCTTACCTCCGCATGGGGCCCGCGCTTTCAGGCGCGAGCCTTGCTTTCTCAATCTCATCGAACCGCACGCTCACGGGCTGGCGGTCCACTTCGAGCGCTACGCCGGCGTCGTTCACCGACGTCAGCATTCCCGTATATCGCTTGCGACCGTCCCGCGGCACCTTCAACTCGACATGCACGCGCGAGCCGGCGAACCGCTCGAAATGCGCACGGGTCCGCAGCACCCGATCCTCACCAGGGGATGACACTTCCAGCGTGTACGCGGAAGGAATCGGATCCTCGACATCGAGCAGGGCGGACACCTCGCGGCTCACCCGTTCGCAATCGTCGATACCGATTCCGCTCTCCCTGAGCGGCTCGCCCCCGTCTACGACTTCGTCATCGCTGTTCAGCGTGACGGTCGTTTCGTTCTCTTCTGCGTGGCCAGGCCCCGTGCCCGCGGCACCAGCCCGGTCAATAAATATGCGCAGCAACGCGCTGCCCCGGCTGGGCACGTATTCGAGCTCGACCAGCTCGTACCCCATCCCGCCAAGTAGGGGCTCTATGAGGGCGATCAGCCGCCCACGCAAGACCGACGCCATCGCAACCTGCCGTTCGCACAAACAAAAATGGGCCGCGAGGCCCATTCGAAACTGCCACTTTGAAACTGAACGCCCGCACCGCACGGGCGCGGGCCTTCAGTCCGACCCCGGCCAGGGGTCGCATCAAAGCATGCGCCAGCGCGCACGCCCCAAAAAAACAAAAGCCCCTCGGGGGGCTTTCCAGTCAAGCTCGTTGGGTCCAGGCAGAAACTCGACCTGCGCTGCCAGGCGCCCATTCGCCCGCGAGCCAGCGACAAACCGTGCGCCCTGCGGCGCAACGCTGCCCCGAATCCCCATCCCCTGACGGTGCGAGGCCCGTCGGGGCCGCGCATTCTATCGGACAGACTTCGGTCCGTCGAGACTGAATGAGCCCCCGCGCGGGAATTCTCCGGCGGCGCGCTCACCCGGCCGCCCAGCAGAAAGGCGCAGGTGCGAATGAATGAGGGTCGAAGGGCCCCGGCTGAGAACCGCCGGGGCCGATCCATCCAGGCTACTACGCCGTCTTCAGTTCCGACGTATCAATCGGCAGCTTGCGCACGCGTTTGCCCGTCGCCGCGAAGATGGCGTTCACCAGTGCCGGCACCACGGGCGGCAACGCGGGCTCACCGAGGCCGGTGGGCGAGTTGTCGCTCTTGATGAAGTGCACTTCGACCTGCGGCGCCTGATGCATGCGCATGAGCGCATAGTCGTGGAAATTCGACTGCTGTACACGGCCGTTAACGAGGGTGATGGCCTGGCCGATCGCTCCGGAAATGCCATCCAGCGCGGCGCCCTGCACCTGGTTGCCACCGGCGCTGGGATTGATGATGGTGTGCCCGACGTCGCCGGCGACCCACACCTTCTCCACGCGCAGCTCGCCAGACGAGCTCACCGAACACTGGACCACTTCGGCGAAGTAGCCCTGGTGGCTCCAGTAGCACGCGATTCCCTGCCCCGTGCCCTTCGGCAGCTTCTTGCCCCAGCCCGCCTTCTCGGCGACGCCCTTCAACACGACGGCCATGCGGGCGTTGTTGAAGCCCACCTGCTCGCCGAACGGCGTCTTCGTGACGGCGGGCGGCTTCGCGGGCCCCAGCAGATCCAGCTGGAATTGCAGCGGATCCTTTCCCGCGGCGTGCGCCAGCTCGTCGATGAACGACTGGTACGCGTACGCGATGGCGTTGCTCTGGGGCGCGCGCAGCGGGCCCGTCGGGATGCCCAGCGGCATCGTCGAAAAACCCAGATCGAGATTCGGCACGAACGTGGCCGGGAACTCGGTCGCGCTCAGGTTGGCGGCCCCTGCGATCTTCTCGCCCGTGCCAAACGTCACGAAATGATCGCGGAAGGCAACGAGCTTGCCCTGAGCGTCGAGGCCAGCCTTGAAATAATGGAAGCCGCCGGGCCGGTACACGCCATGCTGCATGTCCTGCCTGCGATTCCAGACGAGCTTCACGGGCTCGCCGAGCTCCTTCGCAATCGCCACGGCTTCGAACATGTAGTCGTTCGACAGGCGCCGGCCGAAGCCGCCGCCCGAACGCGTGATGTGCAGATCGATGTCCTTCTCGGGAACGCCGAACGCCTTCGAGATGCCTGTCTTGCCGGCCTGAGGCAACTGCGCCGGGGACCAGATCTCGAGCGTGCCGTCCTTCTTGAAGCGAGCCGTGGTGTTCATCGGCTCGAGGGTGGCGTGGTTGAGGAACGGATACTCGTAGCTGCCTTCGACGACTTTCGCCGCCTTGGCCAGCGCCGCATCCACGTCGCCCTCTTTCTTCAGGGTGTGGGCCGCGGGCTTCTTCGAGAGCTCCGCCGCCTGCGCCGCGAAGCCCGCCGTGGATTGCGAGGCCGTTTCGCCCTCGTCCCACTTCACCTGCAGCTTCTCGAGCGCCTTGTTCGCCTGGTGCCACTTGTCGGCCACGATGGCGACACCATCGGTCACGCCATTGAGCAGGCCGGCGCCGAGCTGCACATCGCCCTTGATGACGAACACGTTGCGCACGCCCGGCAGTGCCTTCACCTCATCGAGGTTCGCGCTCACGAACTTGCCGTTGAAGACGGGGCACTTTTCGAACACGGCATGGCGCATGCCCGGCACGGATACGTCGATGCCGAAGATCGGCTGGCCCTTCACGATGAGCGGGCTGTCGACGCCGCCGATCGGCTGACCGATGATCTTGTAGTCTTTCGGGTCCTTCAGCGCGACGGTGCGCAGGTCTGGCGGACGCACCTTCACGGCCTCGTCGGCAAGCTGGCCGTACGTGGCCTTCTTGCTGCTCTTGTCGTGGTACACCACGCCGTCAGCGGTGCGGCATTCCTCGGGAGGCACGTTCCAGGTTTTCGCGGCTGCGGTGACGAGCATCTGGCGGGTGGCGGCACCGACCCGGCGGAGCGGATCCCAGTTGAACGGGGTGGAGAGGCTGCCGCCGGCGAACTGCGGGCCGTATTTCATGGCGTCGATCGACGCCATCTCGGTGCGGACGTCTTTCCACGCGACGTCCATCTCTTCGGCGATCAGCATGGGCAGCGTGGTCTTCACGCCTTGGCCGATTTCCGGGTTCTTGGCGGCGATGGTGACGATGCCATCCGGCGCGATGCGAACGTAGGCATTCAGCGTGGCGGCGGCTTCAGGCGCGCTGCTCTCGGCCGCCTGGCCGAGGCCGGGAATGCTGAGGTCGAGCAGCAGGCCGCCACCCACCGCGGCGCTCGCCGTGATGAAGGCGCGACGGGAAACCGGGGAACCGTTCGAGCGCGGGGCCCGATCAAGGTCACGAGGAGACATCAGACCACCTCCCGCTCGTCTTCAGTGGGAAGCCCCGCGGCTTCCTTGATGGCCGCGCGGATGCGCGTGTACGTGGCGCAGCGGCAGATGTTGCCGCTCATGGCGTCGTCGATATCCTTGTCCGTGGGCCTGGGCGTCTTCGTGAGCAGCGCCGTGGCGGACATGATCTGGCCGGCCTGGCAGTAGCCACATTGCATGACGTCGAGGCTCAGCCAGGCGTTCTGCACCTTCTTGCCCACCGCCGAGTTGCCGACGCCTTCGATGGTGGTGATGTTCGCGCTGCCCACGGCCGAGACCGGCGTGACGCACGAGCGCGCGGCGTTACCGTTGATGTGAACCGTGCAGGCGCCGCAGAGGCCCATGCCGCAACCGAACTTGCTGCCCTTCAGGTCGAGCTCGTCGCGCAGGACCCAGAGGAGCGGTGTGTCCGCGGCGACGTCCACAGTGCGTGACTCGCCGTTCACCTTGATCGTGTAGCTCATGCGATACCTCGGTATGCGCGGTGCGCGCGCCAAGCCCAGTAGCTGATTAAAGCCGGTCCGTCGAAAGAGACCCGTTCGCCCGCCGGCCGATTGCCGGTTCCGCGGGCATTATTGCGCCGGTTCGAGGCCGGCGCGGGCGCTATTGTTCGCGAGGAACACCCTTTAGCGTCAACAAATTAGCGGTTCCGGTCCGAGGCGCGGTAGACCCAACGCGTGAACCGCGCAAGCGCTGTGTACAGCCGTATGCAGCGAATGACCGCTTGGCGAGCGGAATGGGGCGTTACTCGATCTCCGCGAGCGTGCTGCCTTCACGCACGCGGTCGCCCACGCCGTGCTTCAGCGACTTCACCGTGCCCGCGCGCGGCGCCTTGATGGCGTGCTCCATCTTCATGGCCTCGACGACGAGCAACGTCTGTCCGGCAGTGACCACGTCGCCCTCCTTCACCGCGACACTGACGATAACCCCTGGCAAGGGCGTAGTGAGCCCACCGGCGTGAGCGGCGGATGCGGATTCAAACTGGCTGCCATCGTTGATATCGAACGTGAACAACTCACCACGAACCCAGACGGAGATGCTGTGAGGCTTCACGAGCACGTCCGCTGCCTCGCCGCCGCGCTCAGACCATTGCTGGACCGGTGCGCAGTTGCCACCCCGGTTGAGATGAACGGTCTTGCCAGCGACGCGCACCTCGGCGGCCTGGAGCGAGAACGCCACGACGGCAACGTCGAGATTGCGCCCGCCGATGCTCAGCGGAATGCGAATGACCGACGCAAGCCCTGCGCGGAAGCCATCTGCCAGCTCCCAGGGCGATGCCACCGCGTGTTTCGGGGTGATTGTCCATGTGTGCGCGGCGGCGGCGAAGGCGGCGGCTGTTGTGGGGTCTGCCGGTACGGCCAGCGCATCGCCATGGATTGCGACGAAAGCGGTGCTGACTTCGCCCTTGCGGAAATCCGGCTCGCGAAGCGCACGAGCCAGCCAGGGGGCGTTCGAAGCAACGCCGTGGACGCGAACGCTCTGCACGCCTTCGATGAGGCGCTCGAGAGCCGCTTCACGAGACTCGCCATGCGCGATGATTTTTCCCAGCAGCGAGTCATAGAGCGACGGCACGACGTCGCCGGTCTCGAAGCCACGATCTACGCGCAGGCCACCGTGCTCGCCCGGCCACCACATGATGTCGAGCCGCCCTGCGCTCGGCACGAAACCCTTCGCGGGATCCTCGGCGCACAGGCGCACCTCGATGGCGTGGCCGCTGCGCCGAATCTGCTCTTGCGACAACGGTAAAGGCTCGCCGGCGGCGACGCGAAGCTGCCATTCGACGAGATCGAGCCCCGTGATCTTCTCGGTGACCGGATGCTCCACCTGCAGGCGGGTATTCATCTCCATGAAGTAGAAGTCGCGGCCGCTGAGCAGGAACTCGATGGTGCCGGCACCGACGTAACCCACTTCACGCGCGACCGTGCAGGCGGCCGCATACAGGCCCGCACGCGTCTCTTCATCGAGGCCCGGCGCCGGGGCTTCTTCTATGAGTTTCTGGTGGCGGCGCTGGACGGAACAGTCCCGGTCGAAGAGGTGCACGATGGAGCCGTGCTGGTCCGCAAACACCTGCACTTCCACATGGCGGGGGGCAGGCAGGTAGCGCTCCAGCAACAGCCAATCGTCCTTGAACGCGGCGGCAGCCAGGCGCTTCGCGCCCACGAGCGCGGCACGCAGCTCCCCTGCCTCGTTGACGATGTACATGCCCTTGCCGCCACCGCCACCGCTGGGCTTGATGATGAGCGGGAAGCCAAGCGCGGTCGCGTGGCGTTCGAGCCCCCCGACGCTCTGATCGTCGCCGTGATAGCCCGGCAGCGTGGGCACGCCGGCCCGGCTCATTCGCTCCTTCGCCGCGCTCTTGGACCCCATGGCTTCGATCGCCGCGGCCGGCGGCCCGACGAATGCAATGCCCGCCGCCTCACACGCCGCTGCGAACCGGGCATTTTCCGACAGGAAGCCGTAGCCGGGATGGATGGCATCCGCCCCGGCAAGCTTCGCGGTTTCGAGAATTCGGGCGATGTTGAGATAACTCTGCGCCGCCGGGCCCGGCCCGATGGGCCACGCTTCGTCTGCAACCCGCAGGTGCCGGGCGCCTGCGTCGGCATCCGAATAGACCGCGGCAACGCGCACGCCCAGGCGCCGCGCGCTCGAGGCGACGCGGCAGGCGATCTCGCCGCGGTTGGCGATGAGCAGCTTCTTGAACATGCCCGGCTTGTGCCTCTGGTCCGATTGTCCGACAATCCTACGATCTACCCTTCGAGGCTGGCAAGCCATGGCGACCTGTGGCGCTTGGGATTTCAACTTCGGACTCGGCGAGACGCTCGACGAAGTCCGCCGCGAAGTGCGTCGCTTCGCGTCCGCCGAGATCGCCCCGCTGGCCGGGGAAATCGACCGCACCAACGAGTTTCCCCGCGCGCTGTGGCCCAAGCTCGGCGCGCAGGGGCTGCTGGGCGTGACCGTGCCCGAGCGCTGGGGCGGGGCCGACCTCGGCTACCTCGCGCACACCGTCATCATGGAAGAGATTTCGCGCGCCAGCGGAGCCGTGGGGTTGAGCTACGGCGCGCACTCCAACCTGTGCGTGAACCAGATCCGGCTCAATGGCTCGGATGAGCAGCGCGATCGCTACTTGCCCAGGCTCGTGTCGGGCGAGCATGTAGGGGCGCTCGCCATGAGCGAGCCCGGCGCGGGGTCCGATGTCGTCTCGATGCAGCTGCGCGCGGTACGGCGCGGCGGCAACTTCGTGCTCACCGGCCGCAAGATGTGGATCACCAACGGGCCCGACGCGGACGTGCTGGTGGTCTATGCCAAGACGGAACCGGCCGCGGGCGCGCGCGGCATCACCGCGTTCATCGTCGAGCGCGGGTTCGAAGGGTTCTCCACCGCGCAGAAGCTCGACAAGCTGGGCATGCGCGGCTCCAGCACGTGCGAGCTCGTGTTCGAAGACTGCGTGGTGCCGGTTGCCAACGTGCTCGGCAAGGAAAATGACGGCGTTCGCGTGCTCATGAGCGGGCTGGACTATGAGCGTGTCGTGCTCGCCGGCGGCCCGCTGGGGCTCATGAGCGCGGCGCTGGAGCTGGTGCTGCCCTACGTGCACGAGCGCAAGCAGTTCGACAAGCCCATTGGCACGTTCCAGCTCATGCAGGCGAAGATGGCAGACATGTATGCAGACCTGAACGCGAGCCGCTCATATGTCTACGCCGTAGCCCGCGCGTGCGATGAGAAGCGAGTCACTCGCCGCGACGCGGCGGCCTGCATCCTGTTCGCCGCCGGGCGGGCCACGCAGGTTGCGCTCGAAGCCATCCAGGCCCTGGGCGGCAATGGCTACATCAACGAATATCCGGCGGGGCGGCTGCTTCGTGACGCCAAGCTATATGAGATTGGCGCCGGCACGCAGGAGATCCGCCGCATCCTGGTCGGCCGCGAGCTGTTCGATGCCGTCGCGTGACCGGGCAGCGCCATCGCTTGAACAGGCAACACCCTCAGTGAGCATCGAGTTCGAGCAGATCCGCACCGAGCCGGCGTACCGCAAGGTGGCCGAGGCGCTCATGGAACGTATCCTCGACCGCTCGTTGAGCGCGGGCGATCGCCTGCCTTCCGAGACGGAGCTCGCACGCCAGTTCGGCGTGAACCGTTCGACGGTGCGCGAGGCCGTGCGAGAGCTACAGGGCAATGGGCTGCTCGGCCGCCGGCGCGGCTCGAAGCTGCTCGTGGTCACGCGGCCGGAGGCGGGCCACGTTGCCGAAGGGGTGGGCCGCGCGCTCGTGCTGCACGACGTGACGTACCAGAACGTCTGGGAAGCGCTCACGATTCTGGAGCCGCCCATCGCCGAAGCCGCCGCGCGCCGTCGTACGGTGTCGGACCTCGCGCTCATCGTGACCGCCACGCAGGCCTTCTCCACGGACAACCAGAGTACGCAGCGCGCCGCTTTTCATGCCGCCGAGTTTTTTCGCGCGGTGGGTGCGGCCACTCACAACCGCATCCTGATGATGGGCCACGAGCCATTGCTGCAGCTGCTGGAGCCGTCATTGCGCGCCATGATGGACAAAGTGCCGCAGTCCCGGGCACGCATCACCACTGCCGAGCGCCGCATCAGCGAAGCCATCCGCGCGCGGGACGCGGAGGCCGCGCGCACGTGGATGACCCGCCACATCCGCGACTTCAGCAAGGGCTATGAGATCGCGGGCATCGACCTGCAGAGCCCTCTGGTGGGTTGAGCCCATCGGTTCCGCCAGCTGAATGCGGGCGAGCTCAGCGCGCTGGCTGGTTCCGGCCTTCCTTCGGCGGCTGCCCGCGAAGAACGCGCACGATTTCTTCGCTTGCCCAGGTGCGCAGCTCCGTGAGCGACGCATCTGAAGTAAACGCGATGTGCGGCGTGAGCATCACGTTGGGCAGCGCGAGCAGCGCGGGCGGCACATTCGGCTCGTTCTCCAGCACGTCGAGCGCGGCGCCGCCGAGATGGCCGGATTGCAGCGCTTCGATGAGCGCGTTCGTGTCGACCACGGCACCACGGCTCACGTTGATCAGGATCGCACCCTGCTTCATCGAGGCCAGCCGCTCGCGGTTGATCAGGTGTTTCGTCTGCGCGTTGAGCGGAATGTGTACGATGACGGCATCGGACTTGCGGAGCAGCTCATCCAGAGCGACGAGCTCCACGCCATCTTCCGCCTGGGCGCTGCGCGTATACGCAAGCACTCGCGCGCCAAACCCGTTGAGCTTCTGCGCCGTGCTGCGCCCGATGCGCCCGTAACCCACGATGCCCACGGTGAGCGTGCTCATGCGACGCAGCCTCGCCGTCGATGGCTCCCACCGCCCTGCTTTGACTTCCCGGTCGAAATGCATGAGGCCGCGCGTGAACGACAACAGCATGCCCACCGAGTGGTCCGCGACTTCTTCGAAGCAGTAGTCCGGCACATTGGTGACCCAGATGCCCCGGCGCGTGGCCTCATCCACTGCGATGTTGTCGAGACCCACGCCCAGGCGGCCGATGATTCGCAGCTTTCTGCTCAAGCCCACCGCTTTCGCGGAAACGGGTGCCCAGTTCGTGAGGATGCCCGACGGCTGAGCTTGCTCGACCAGCGCCTCGATCTCAGCCGCCGACGCCGGGGTCGCAGGCCCCGCAACCAGCCGAAAACCCGCCCCTTCGATCACCCGGCGCTCGATCTCAACGTCGGGCCACGCGTAATCCGTGATGACGACGGTGGGGGCGCCTGCAGCGCTGTCAGCGGTTGGGGTCATTCGATTCGCCTTTTCGAAAAGCTCGTGCAACGATGGCGCGCATCATAGACGCCGGAAGCGCTGCCGTGACCTACGAGTGTGTCCCCCGACCCAACTGCCCGGCGTGCGGGTCCGAATGGGACGATGAGATGGTGGCACTCTTCGACATCGCGCTGGGGCTCGGCTGCAGCTGCTGTAACCCTTACGCGGCGCAGTTGCCCGACATCGTGTGCCATCAGTGCAAGAAAGTGCTCTACACCACGCGCGAACCTGCTCCTCCTTCGGACACGGTGCCTGCCGACACGTTGGATCTCACTCCGCGCGGGTGATGGGCATTTATCGCAGGCGGAGGTCCGCTCGAAGAGGGTCTTGGAAGGGTCTGGCACGAACGGGTTGAGTCGCGCGCGGCGAGGGCAGCCTCTCGGAGGGGTCGTCGGGGACCGCCCGTAAGACCGATCCCTCGGGGGCTCGCCTGGCCGGCCGCGGAAAAATGCATCCCTGCATTTTCACGTCCCCGACGACCCCTCCGAGAGGCTGCCCTCGCTTTGAGGCTGGTGGCCGTTCATGCATTGACGCTGACGTCGATGCGATTCCCCGATGCACTGCCATTGGCAATGACTTGAGGATTGCCGCGTGAACGGCACAGGAGCGCGAAGCGGGGTCTCGCTCAAAGAGGGGCGACTACCTAATCCCTGATCCCGCTCGCTGCCAGAATCTCCGGGATCTTCGCCTCCCAGCCCATCGCCATGATGTGCACTCCCGCGCACAGCTTGCGCACGTCGCGGATGATGCGGGCGGCGATTTCCACGCCTTTGGCGGCCTCGCCTTCGGGGCCCGCGGCTTCCATCTCATCCAGCAGGCTCTGGGGCACGCGGATGCCCGGCACATTCCCGTTGAGCCATGCGGCCATCTTCGCGGACTTGAGCGGAATGATGCCGGCAAGCATTGCCACGTCGCCCAGGTTCGCCGCATCGAGAAAGCGCGCGAGGTGCCCGGTGTCATAGATTGCCTGCGTCTGCATGAACTGCGCGCCGGCGTCGATCTTGCGGCGGGTGTTCTCCAGCTCG
Organism: uncultured Gammaproteobacteria bacterium; assembly: GCA_963837755.1. GTDB lineage: Bacteria > Pseudomonadota > Gammaproteobacteria > Steroidobacterales > Steroidobacteraceae > JADGHX01. The sequence goes on from CAWIOP010000002.1 coordinate 661,107, forward strand.
AAGGTCATGTCCGCCGCGCAGGGGTTCGCCGTTGCGCCGAGGAATGACGACGGCGCCCCCTTCAACTCGTTGCCCGCCATGTCGTGCCCGTCGCGAAGCCCGCGCGCCATGCTCAGCATCTCGAGCGTGGTGAGGTCGAACACGCCCTTGGCATCCGGGTGGTCGCCGTTTTTCGGGTTGTCACCGGTCATGAACAGAAAATTGCCGACTCCCAGCAGCGAAGCGCCGAGCAGGTCTGCCTGGATGGCGATGCGGTTACGGTCGCGCGCCGTCACCTGCACGATGGGCTCGAGCCCGCGCTCGATCAGCAGCCGCGCGACCGCCTTGGGCTCCACGGCCATGCGCGCGCGGGGCGATTCGGTGAGGTTGATGGCGTCGGCGTAGCCCTTCAGCGCGTCGGCTTTCGCAAACAGCTCGCTGAGATCGATGCCCTTGGGTGGTGTGAGCTCCGTGGTGACCACGAAGGATTTCGAGCGGATCTTCTCTTCGAGCCGGGTCATCGATCACCTGCGCTACCGTCCGGCGGTGTGGCCGGGCGGGCGCCATTCTGCCGGGGCGCGCGCGGCGGGGCCATCGAAGCCCGTTCGCTCATCCGGAATGGCTCAGGCGAGCCTGCTCACTTCGAGGCTCCCCCTGCGGACGGCCGCCGCTCTCACCCCGAAACGCCGGGGATCCACGACGTGCCGGCAAGCGGGATGCGGGCCATCGCCGCCGCTTCGAGCGTCAGCGCCACAAGGTCTTCGCGCTCCAGGTGATGCACGTTCTGCTTGCCGCAGGCGCGCGCGATCATCGTCAGCTCCATGTTCAGCGTCTTGATGTAGTTGCGCACGCGTTTCGCGCCGACGCGCGGTTCGAGCCGCTGTTCGAGCACCGTGTCCTGCGTGGTGACGCCCACAGGGCAACGGCCGGTGTGGCAATGATGGCAATGGCCGGGAGATGTGCCGAGTGTGCGCATAGTCCGCCGTCGCGTCGAAGTGGCGGCCCGCCTGCATGTAGCTGGCGCGAATTGCATCCCAGCGCAACCAGCACGCCCTGCCCGATGGAAACCGCATCGGCCCCCAGCGCCAGTCGCCTTGGCGACGTCGGCGCCGGTGCGAATGCCGCCGGACACGATCAGTTGAACCTGCTCCTTCATGTTCATGTCTTCGAGCGCTTCCACTGCCTGGCGAACCGCGGCGAGCGTGGGAATGCCCACATGCTCGATGAACGCCCACTGCGTTGCCGCCGTGCCGCCCTGCATGCCGTCGACTACAACAACGTCTGCGCCTGCATGCACGGCGAGCTTCACGTCGTGAAATACGCGCGTCGCGCCTACTTTCACGTAGACAGGCTTCTCCCAGTCCGTGATCTCGCGCAACTCGCGAATCTTGATGGCGAGATCGTCGGGCCCCGTCCAGTCCGGGTGGCGACAGGCCGAGCGTTGGTCCACACCCTCGGGCAGCGTGCGCATTTTCGCAACTCGCGGGCTGATCTTCTGGCCGAGCAGCATGCCGCCGCCGCCAGGCTTCGCACCCTGGCCGATGACCACTTCGATGGCGTCGGCCTTGCGAAGATCGTCAGGATTGAAGCCATAGCGCGACGGCAGGCACTGGTACACGAGCGTCTTCGAAGAGCACGCGCTCTTCCGCCGTCATGCCGCCATCGCCAGTCGTGGTGGTGGTGCCAAGCTCGCTCGCCGCGCGGCCGAGCGCTTCCTTCACATTTGCCGATAGCGCACCGAAGCTCATTCCCGCGATGGTGATGGGGATATCCAGCTCCACGGGTTGCGTCGCGAAGCGCGTGCCCAGCACCGTCTTCGTGCTGCATTTCTCGCGATAGCCTTCGAGCGGATAGCGCGACAGCGATGCGCCGAGGAAAACGAGGTCATCGAAGTGCGGCAGCTTGCGCTTGGCGCCCAGCCCGCGAATCTCGTACAGGCCCGTGGCCGCGGCGTGCTGGATGTACTCGATGGTGCGGCGATCGAATGTTGCGCTCTCTTCCTGGCGAAGTGCGCGCACCGCGTCGGTGGCCGGGTCGGGTGTCATGGGTGCGTTCCGGGGCATGGCATCAGTACTCTTGATTCGCGTCGGCATTCCAGTGATAGAGCGAGCGCGCCGAGGCGACCCGCTTGAAGTCCGCCGGCGCGTGGCCAAGCCCGGCGGCGTCGAGCAACTCCTTCACGGCGGCCAGGTCGGCTGCGCCCATGGGCTCCACTTGCGCATCGGCGCCGAGCGAGCGGATGTCGCCGCGCACGTAGATCACGGCTTCATAGAGCGAGTCGCCGAGGCCATCGCCCGCGTTTCCGCATATGAGCATGCGACCGGCCTGTGCCATGAAGGCGGCGAAGCTGCCGACATCCCCTGCAACGATGATGTCGGCGCCCTTGAGCGAGATGCCACAGCGAAGGCCGGCATCCCCGCGAATGATGAGCCGGCCGCCGTGCGCGGACGCGCCGGCCCCGCCGCTCGCGAACCCGCGCACTTCGACGGTGCCCGACATCATGTTTTCGGCAACGCCGGGGCCCGCGTTCCCGTGCACGACCACCGTTGCGAGCTGGTTCATGCCGGCCGCGTAGTAGCCCGCGTGGCCGAAGATATCGACGTGCACGGGCGCGTTGAGTCCCACGGCGAGGCTGTGTGCGCCGTCCGGATTCTCGATGCTCACGTTCGAAACACCCGCGAGGTCACCGTGCAGGAATTGATTGGTCTGCCGCACGCTTCCCTTGTGAAGGTCGAAGACCTTCACTGCGTCGAGCTTCTGCGCGGTCACACCGCCCATGAGTAGACCTCCTCCGGCTTCGGCTCGAAGACAGTCGCATGACGCACGCCCGGCAAATGCGCCAGCGAGCGGAACTCTGACGCGATGGCCACGTAGTCGTCCGTCTCCGCCACCACCGCGGGCTTACACGCAAAGGGGTCGCGTACGAGCGCGAGCTTGTCGCCCGTACCCATGAGGAACGTGAAGAACCCGTCGAAATCCTCGAATGCGTGATGGAGCGCCGTCTCGAGCGATTCGCCCTGCTCCAGCCGCCAGTGCAGATAGCGGCACGCGCTCTCGGTGTCGCAGTCGCTCTCGAACCTGCTGCCGAGCTTTTCCAGCTTGCGCCGAAGCATGCCGGGGTTCGCGAGTGAGCCGTTGTGCACGAGGCACCAGTCTTCGCCGGCCGTGTAGGGGTGCGCGTTCTGCGGAGTCACTGCGGACTCCGTGGCCATGCGCGTGTGACCCACCAGGTGCGTGCCGGCAGCGCGCGCAAAGTCATAGCGCTGTGCGACGTCTGACGGCAGGCCTACATCCTTATATAGATCGATGGCGCGGCCCACGCTGAGCACGTGTACGGCGGGGCTGTTCGCCTGCAGCCAGGTGCGAACGTCAGGTGGCGATGAAGTCGTGGTCATCACCGCGTGGTTCACGCGTACATCGAGCGTGACGGCGCCGAACAATTGCTTCAGCCGCGTTTCAAGCAGCTTCCAGTCGAAGTCGCTGGACTGGCAATACAGGCTCAGCTTCCTGTGGCCATCGGCCACCGGGCTCGTGAACACGGCCATGCCGGAAGAGTCCGGACCGCGTTCCGTCATTCCTGCGAGCATCGGCACCATCAACTCACCGAGCCGCGGGCGCAGCCCCTCGGTCTTCACGAGCAATCCCACGATTCCGCACATATCCGCACTCCCGCCAGAACATCCCGCCGTCAGAACATTTCAAGATAGCGACGCTGTTCCCAGTCGCTCACGTGGCGCGAATACTCGACCCATTCCATGCGCTTCAACCGGATGAACTCCTGCGCCAGCTCGGGGCCGATGCCCTGTTTCACCACTTCGTCGGCGTCGAGCGCGTCTACGGCCTCTTTCAGACGACTGCGGTAACAGGCCGATGCCGCGCTCGCGGATCTGCGCCTCGCTCAACTCGTACAGGTTCACGTTGAGCGGCTCGCCCGGGTCGAGCTTGCGATCGATGCCGTCGAGGCCCGCCGCGGCGATGGCGGCGCTGGCGAGGTAAGGGTTCATGGAGCCATCCGGCAGGCGCATCTCGATGCGCCCGTAGGGAATTCGCACGCACGCCGTGCGGTTGTTGTTGCCATACGCGATGTAGGCCGGCGCCCACGTGGCCCCCGACAACGCCCGGCCAACGACGAGCCGCTTGTATGAATTCACGGTCGGCGCGCAGATTGCCGCGAGCGCAGGCGCGTGCGCGAGCAATCCGCCCAGGAACCGGTACGCGAGCTGCGAGAGGCCCAGGCCCCGCGGGTCCGAGTCGTCGTGGAACGCGTTCTTCCTGCCATCCGCGCCAATGGATATATGGAAGTGCGCGCCGGTGCCGGTGCGGTTCGAGAACGGCTTGGGCATGAAGGTGGCGACGGCGTTGTGTGCGCGCGCGATCTCGCTCGCAGCCATCTTGAAGTAGATGAGATTGTCTGCCGTGCGCAGCGCATCCGCGTAAGTGAAATTGATCTCGAACTGGCCGTTCGCGTCCTCATGGTCGATCTGGTACACGTCGATGCCGACGGCGCGCAGATGTTTCGTGAGGTCGTCGAGAATGGCGCTGGCGCGCGCCAGGCCCTTGTAGTCGTAACAGGGCTTTTCGAGGTCATCCGTGCTGTCGAACGGCTTCAACGCGCCGCCGGCGTCGCGTTGAAGCAGCATGAATTCCGGCTCGATACCGGTGTAGAGCGTGTAGCCGCGGTCGGCAAACTTTCGCAACTGGCGTTTCAGCGCCACGCGCGAGCAGTACGCATAGGGCTTGCCATTCACGTGGCCGTCGCACGCCATGCGCGCAAATCCCGGCATCCATTGAATGGCGCAGATCGTCGTCGGGTCGCCCACGCCCATGAAGTCCGGGCCGTGCGGGCCCATGCCGAGGCCCCACACGGCGAAGCCAGCGAAGCCCGCGCCGTCACCGACCACCATGTCGTAGTGCTCCACCGGCACGGCCTTCGCCTTTGCGGCGCCGTGCACGTCGACGAACTGCGCGAGCACATAGCGGATGTTGTTTTCCTGGAAGAAGCGCTTCGCCTGGTCGCAAGTCATGGGTGCCGGTGTCATGGATGAAGTCCTCCCGATCGCGTCGGTAATGCAGGGTCCGCCACGCCGCCGGGATGGCTGGCGATGGCGAGGAGTTGGGTCCGGAAGTAGTGGCCGTAGCTCGGGTCGCTCCACACCGTGAAGCGCGGGCCGTCGGCCGATGGGCGGCACACGAGCACTACGCTTATGCCGATCATCGAAGTCATGATCACGGGGCCGGCCGTTGCGGAAGATTCGCGTTCGACTGGTGCGAGGTCTACCGCGCAGGTCTGCGCGAATAACTCGTGCACGTTTGGGCCGGAGATCTCGACGACGAAGTCCTGTCGCAGCACCGGGTACACGCCGGAAGGCATTTCCGACAGCTCGAGGGCTTGCTTCATGGAAGCAAGCGCTGCGGCGGCACTATCGCGCGTCGACTCGAACAGGAACTCCGAAGTGGCCAGTCGGGCCGAGAGCACGCCGCGCGCGTCGACTGAAAATCGATTCGCGCCATGAGAAACGGTGATGCCCCGCTGCTCGAGCCAGCGCTCTGCGGCAGGCCCCTTGCAGCCCACGCGCGTGCGCGACGACAGGTTCGTGAGGAGAACCCCACCGCTGCCGTTCAGGGAAACTGACGACGCGGAAGCGGCCTGCGTGCTCATGCGGTTTCCTTCGCACGCGCCAGCTCGGTCTCGTCCAGCCGTTGCCGCTCGCCTCTCGCGTCATAAAACGGCAGGGACACAATGCTCGCCGTCACCTCTTCCCCGCGCTCGATGCGAATGCGGAGCTCGCTCCGCTGAGCGACAGCTGGCTCAACGAGCGCGAGTCCTATCGCGTAGCCCAGCGTCGGCGAACTGAGGATGCTCGTCACACGCCCGGCAATGCGGCCGGCGTCAAGCACAAGATGAGACTCCTTCGGCCGCTTCCCGCCTGCATCGCGCAGTGTGAACCCGACAAGCTGCTGGCGAAGGGGCCGCTGCTGCAGTATCTGCAGGCTTCTCTGGCCCACGAAGAACCGCTTGTTCATGCGCAGGGCCCATCCCGCGCCGATTTCCAGTGGGTTTGTCAGGCCATCTGTGTCCTGGCCGACGATCACATGACCCTTCTCCAGCCGAAGAGCTCGCTGAGCCTCTACACCGAAGGCGCGGATGCCGAAGCGCTCGCCCGCTTTCATCAGCGCGCTCCAGACGCGAACGGCGTCGCTCCCCGGCAAGTGAATCTCGTAGCCCATCTCGCCCACGAAGCCGACACGCATCAGGCGGCAACGCACGCCCGCGACATCCGCTTCGCGCACGCCGAGATACGGGAATGCCGCATGCGAAAGATCGAGCTTCGTCAGCTCGGCGAGCAGCGTGCGAGACCTGGGGCCGGCGAAATTGAACGCCGCGAAGTGGCCAGTGAGATTCACGAGCCCCACCGGCAACCGCCACCCGGTTGCCAGACGGCCGAGCTCGCGGAACAGCGTGCCGGAGTTGCCGGTGGTGGTCGTGAAGTAGAAGCGCTCGCCGCCAAGACGCGCGATCACGCCGTCGTCGACGATGACACCAGACTCATCGAGCAGCAGCCCATAGCGGCTCATGCCCACTTTGAGCGTGCTGAACTGGCCGGTATAGACGCGGTCGAGAAACGGGCCGGCCGAGGCGCCGTGCGCCTCGATCTTGCCGAGCGTACCGACATCGATGAGCCCGACGCCGGTGCGCACAGCGCGCACCTCTGCTTCGATGCAGGCCTCCCGCGTTTCGCCCGCGCGCGCGTAATACTCCGGACGCTGCCAGTCGCCGGCCGGCATCCACACCGCGCCGAGCTTCTCGTGCTCGTCGTGAAGCGGCGTGCGCCGGTGCGGATGAAACCCGCGCCCCGCCAGATGCGCAAGCGGCACCGGGTGGAACATGGGCCGCGCAGTCGTCGGGCCCACGCTTTCAACGGACTCCTCGCGCAGCCGCGCGAGTATGCGCATGGCATTCAGGTTCGAGTGCTTGCCCTGGCTTGGACCCATGCCCACGGTGGAATAGCGCTTCAGCAGCTCGCTGCTGTCGAAGCCTTCCTGAAAGGCGTTCGTGAGATCGCGTATCTGCAGGTCTTCATCGAGATCGACAAATTCCTTGCCCGCAACGTGAGCGAAGATCGGATAGGGATGCGATGGGCTGCCCCGGCGCGTGGAGTCGACAGACGCTGCAGCCTCGCGAAACGCGGCGGTGGCGTCCGTTGCCACGGTGCCGCCAGAACCGGCGTCTGTCGCCGCAAGTGCGCCGCTGGCCCGGCCGTGCGCCAACCGGTCATCGAGCTCGTACATGCCCGCGACCTTGCCGCAGGCAAACAAGCCCCGCGGCAACCGCGCCGGAACGAACTGCTCGATGGCCGGCTCATACCGCATCTTTGCTCCGGCCTGATGCAATAGCTGGTTCGCCGGCGCGAACCCGACGCTCATCCACACGCCATCGATCGTCAGCCGTTGCCGCGTGGAGCCACCCGCGTCGCGCGCGACGTCGAATTCGATTTCACGCACGCGACGGCCCGCTCCTTCGTGGGCCGCCACCGGGCGCACGCCGAAGTGAACAGCGACACCGCGAGTGCGAAGCGCCTCAAGCAGGGGTTCTTCCGACGCATGCGCCTGAGGCCGCAGATCCAGCACGCCAGCGACGACGATGCCGTTCTCGAACGCATCGAGCGCGGCGAGGTACCCTTCTGCGTTGGCTGTGAGCACCGCCACGCGGGAAGCGGGGGCGACGGCATATCGGCTCATCAATCGCTGAGCGCCGCTTGCGAGCATGACGCCCGGCAAGTCGTTGCCACGAAACACGGCAGGCTGCTCGACCGAGCCTTGAGCGACGACGACAGAGCGCGCGCGCACCTTGATCAAATGATCGGCGGCGACGAGCGAAACCCAGTGATCCGCGTAATAACCGGCCGCGAAGGTGTTCGACAAAAAGCGAACCCGCGGATGCGCGAGCACTGCCGCCGCCAGCACGACGACACGCTCATCCACGCGTTTGCCGCCGCGCGCGTACAGCGCGCTGCCGCCAGCCCGCGCGGTTTCATCCGCGAGCAACACGCTCGCGCCGCGCTCCGCCGCTTCGAGCGCCGCCGCGAGCCCGGAAGGGCCTGCGCCGATCACCAGCACATCCACATGCGCATAGCGCTTCGCGGTAGCGCGCTTTGGCGTCGCGACGTCCACGAACCCGAGCCCTGCCGTGCGACGTATGAGCCGCTCCCACCGCGGAAACCACTTCCCGTGAAACGCCTTGTAATAGAACCCCACGGGCAGAAAGCGCGAGAACCGCTCCATTCTCGCCAATCCGTCCCGCGCGAGACCACCCTTCGTGTTGACCGCTGTCACGCGCATTCCCGCGCGCAATGCCACGACATCGCCGCGCACATTCGGAACGGTGCGGCCGCCTTCTTCAACCTGGAACATCGCGTTCACATCGTGATTCGCGACGCTGAACAGCCCGCGCGGGCGGTGATACTTGAACGAGCGCCCCACGACGCGCACGCCGTTCGCGGCGAGCGCCGAGGCGATGGTGTCGCCCTCAAAACCCGTGAAGCGCTGGCCCTCGAACGTGAACTCGAGTGGCAAATCGCGGCTGATCCACTCCCCTTCGATGGGCGCGAGCCGCTTCATGCCGCCTCCCCGCCCTGCCCGAACAGATACGTTCGCAGCACGACATCGCTCACCGTATCGCGCACGGCGATGAACCACACCCCGCTTGGCGTGTGGCACCACCACTCCTGCTTGATGCCACCAACACCGTTGCGATTGAACACATACGCCGCCCATTCGGCATCCGACGCAGCGGCCGGGTCTGGCATCTCGCGCAACTCGCCGGCGTACGCGAACTCGCTCACGGGCCGCGCGCCGTTGATGGGGCACGTCATGATCTTCACTAGTGCCCCACCGAAGCTGCGCCCTTCTCGCCGGTGAGGGCGTAGCGCTGGAACCGGTCGAAGCGAAAGCCTTCGATGAGCGGGTGCGTCTCATCCCGCGCCACCGTGTGGCCATGGTCTTGCCGCACACCGGCGTCGCCTTGAAGCCCCACGTGCCCCAGCCCGAGTCGAGATAGAAACCGCCGATGGGCGTCTTGCCCATGCATCGGGCGCGAAGTCCGGCGTCATGTCGGCCATGCCGGCCCACTGGCGGTTCACCTTCACGTCCGCAAGGAACGGGAACAGGTCGAGCATGTGAGCGGCGAGATGCTCCACGAAATCGAGCGTCGAGCGGCTGGAGTGCAGCTCATAAGGGTCGAGCGACGCGCCCATCACGAGCTCGCCGCGCGCGCTCTGGCTCACATACACGTGCAGCGAGCCGGAGACGACGATGGGATCGAGCCACGGCTTGATCGGCTCGGACACCATTGCCTGCAGCGGATGCACGTAGATGGGCGAGCTGCAACCCCACCATGCTGAGCATGCGCGGCGTCTAGCCGGCCACCGCGCACAAGCACGCGTCGCGTCTCGATGCGCCCGCGTGACGTGACCACTGCTTTCACGCCGGCCCAGAGCCCGTGTCTTCGGTCTCGATGCCGAGCACTTCGGTGTTCTGGTGAATCTCCACGCCCGCGCCGGTCTGCGCCGCGGCCGTAGCCCCACGCGACGGCATCGTGGCGCGCGATGGCCCCGGGCGCGTGGTACAGCGCGCCGAGCACCGGCGCGTGGCCGCCGCAGCTCATGTCCATGTGGGGAATGGCTTCGTGAACCGCCTGCGCATCCACCACTTCGCTGTTGACGCCGTAGGTGCTTGTTCACCTCGGCGCGCCAGCGCATGGTGCGCAGGGAGGCGTCGGTGTGCGCGAGCGTGAAGTGGCCGCGCGTCGAGTAGAAAAGGTTCAGGTCGAAGTCCTGCGACAGGTCCTGCCACAGGCGCACGCTCTCGTCGTAGAACTGCACGCCTTCCGGCGTGAGGTAGTTCGAGCGGATGATGGTGGTATTGCGGCCGGTGTTGCCGCCGCCGATGTAGCCCTTTTCCAGCACCGCAACGTTGCGGATGCCGTGATCGCGCGCGAGGTAGTAGGCGCAAGCCAGGCCATGCCCGCCACGCGCCGATGATCACCACGTCGTACGCGGGTTTCAGCGAATCCCGCCGCGTGAACATGCGTGGCTCGGGATGCGAGCGCGTGAGCCCGAACTTCAGGAGTCGCCATGGCATGGCCGTATTGTTAACCGACTCTTTACTCTCACGCAATAGACTTGCGTAATACGCAAACGCCGCGGCCGCGGCAGCCGACCTTTCTGTGGCCGCGACGAGGCGCGGTCGGTTAATCTGCCCGCATGAATTCACTAAAAAAGCGCACGCGTGCGCCAGGCGGCACCAAAGTGGAGCGGGATTCGGAAGGACGCGGCGATGTCGGCCTGAAGATCGGCCGCGTAGTGCGCCAGCTTCGCGATGCGCAGGGGCTCACGCTTGCTGAAGCCGCCGCGAGCGCGGACATCAGCCCGGCCATGCTGAGCCGCCTGGAGACGGGGCGCGTCACGCCGAGCCTGGAAACGCTCGTCTCGCTGAGCGCCGCGCTAGGCGTGCGGCCCGCCACATTGTTGCAGGACCTGGGAGAAGAAACCGACGGCGCCCAGCACGTGCCTTCCGGTCGTGGGCTGGAGGTGGTCCGCCGCGGCACCCGTCGTGGGCACACTTATCATCTTCTGGCCGCGCAACGCGGGCCACGCAAGACCTTCGAGCCGTTCCTCGTCACGCTCACGGACAAGAGCGAGACGTTTCCGGGCTTCCAGCATGCCGGCACGGAGTTCATTTACATTCTCAGCGGCACCATCCGCTACCGGCACGGCACGGAGAGCTACCTGCTGCAGCCGGGCGACTCCCTCTCCTTCCGCGGCGACATTCCGCACGGGCCGGAGAAGCTCGAGAAGGTGCCCATTCGCATGCTGTCGATCATCGTGTACGACTTTCCGGATTCATCGGGGCGCTGAGGTCACCTCGACCAGCTCCGCGATCGCCGCGACGATGTGATAGAAGCTGCTCGCCGGCGCCGGCTCGTCGATGAAGACGCCATCCGGTGTGAGCCGGTCGAGCCACGAGCCGCGCACGTCGGTTCGCAGATACCGAAGCAACGCGTCCGAAGCGCTCGACGTCATCGCCCAGTAGCGCGGCTCGTCAGTCAGGCTCGCCGCGCGTGCCGCAGCCTTCATGCGCTCTGTCTGAGGCCAGAGCCGCGCGCTTGCGTCATGGACGGAAAAGTCGTCCAGCAGCGCATTGATGGCAACGCCATGCTGAACACCGTGCCGCTCGCCGATGTCGATGAGCCGAAGCGCCGTCTCATGCACTTGCGGATGGCCGCGCCCGGCCCAGCGAAACAGCAGCCATGCCCACTCGAAGTGGTGCCCCGGTTCGACGATGCGGCCTCGCAGCCCTGGCAGCGGCTCCCACGTCGCGGTGAAATGCTCGCGCAGAGCTCCGCTCTCGCTGTGGCCCAGAATGGGTAGGCATCACGAACCAGCCATTCCTGCAGTCGTTGCGTTGTTTCCCGCGAGAGAGCTTTTTCGCGGCTCATGTCTCACAGGCCTCAGGTGATGGCGCGGGACATGACGCTGATTCTTTCCGCGCGCCGCGCTAGTGCGCAAGCCCGGCCGCGGGCTGCTCCACGGCCGCCACGCGCGCGCGAGCGGCACTCAGTGCAAACACGCCAATCGCGATATACGCGACCATCGGCACGAGGAACGCGGCATGCAGGCCCAGCTTGTCGGCAAGCTGGCCGACCACGAGCGGCAGGACGGCGCCGCCGACGATGGCCATGCACAGCAGGCCCGACGTCGCGGCCTGCGAAGCGCTGGAGCGCTCGAGCGTGAGCGTGAAGATCACGGGGAACATGATCGAGTTGAAAAGCCCGATGGCGAGTGCGCCATACGCCGCGACGTCGCCCGAAGTCTGGCTGACGGTGAGGCACAACGCCGCGGCAATGAGGGCAAAGAGCGTGAGCAGCCGCGAAGCGGGCACGCGCAGAAGCAAGCCACTGCCGATGAAGCGCCCGACCATTGCGCCAAGCCAGTAGAACGACAACAACTTGCCCGCGCGTTCGAGCGTGACATTCAGCACGTCGCCCTGGTGCAGGAAGTTGATCATGATGCTGCCGATGGAAACTTCGGCACCGACGTAAAGGAAGATGGCGATGGCGCCGAACACGGCCCAGCGCGACTCCAACGCCGACAGCACCGGTGTCTTTGGCCCGGCAGCAAGGGCCGGCGCCGCGGCTTCCATGCGCTTGCGGAATGCGACGATGAGCACGGTGAGCAGCGCGATCATCGCCACGATGATGAAGAATGCCGTGTCGATGCTGCGCAGGGACTCCGTGCGCCGCGCGACGGCGTCCACCACGCCATCTTCGACCGCGAACATTCCACCGGTGAGCATGACCGTGGCGCCGAGGAACGGCGCGATGACCGTGCCCAGCGAGTTGAACGCCTGGGCCGACAACAGGCGCAGGTGCGAGCGGTTCTGCGGCCCCAGCGCCGCGGCGAGCGGGTTGGCCGCCACCTGCAGCACCGTGATGCCGCTTGCGATGATGAAGAGCGCCACCAGCACCAGCTCGTAGTGGCCGAGGTGGGTGGCCAGCGGAATCACGAGGCAGCCCACGATCATGGCGACGAGCGCGATGACGATGGATCGCCCGTAGCCCGCGCGCGCCACCAGCGCCGCCCCGGGCAGCGACACCACGCCGTATGCCATGAAGAACGCAAACTGCGTGAGCATCGACTCCGTGTAACTGAGGCTGAATATCGCCCGCACGGAAGGAATGAGCGGGTCGATGGTGGCGGTGATGAACCCCCATGCAAAGAACAGCGTGGTGACCGACATGAAGGGCACGAGCAGCGCGTTTTTCCGATTCGTCATCTTGTTCCTCATGGCCGGCTAGCGAACGTCGCCCTTCGCCGCGCGCTCCGCCAGCACGAGCGCACCCAGCGGCCCCGCGAGCGGACCCAACCTGGGCGGCACCACGAATTGAGAGATGCCGTCCGCGAGCTCGCGCACATTCACATATCCGTTGAGGCTTCGCTGCAGCTCTTCGCGCACACGCACGAACAACGGCTCACGCGAAGCGAGGACGCCGCCGCCCACGATGATGCGCTCCGGTGCCGTGGTCAGCACCATGGTGTGAAACAACTGGGCAAGCGCGTGAACCACGGTCTCCCACACGGGGTGATCGGCGGCCAGCGTATCCGCGCTCACTCCAACGCGCGCCTGAATGGCCGGCCCACTGGCGAGCCCTTCCAGGCAATCGCCATGGAACGCGCAGGCGCCGGGCCACTCATCGCCCGCCCGCCGCACGATGCGTATGTGGCCCATCTCGGTGTGAGTGCAGCCATAGACGGTTTCGCCGTTGACCACCAGCCCAACGCCGACACCGGTGCCGACTGTCACGTACGCAAAGTTCTTCAGCCCGCGAGCGGCGCCCCAGCGCCCTTCCGCCATCGCCGCTCCGTTCACGTCTGTATTGAAGCCAACCGGTACGCGAAAGCGATCTGCGAGGCGGCCGGCGAGGCGCGTGTTGCTCCACCCGGGTTTCGTCGTCGCAGTGATGTGGCCGTATGCCGGCGAGGACCGGTTGAGATTCAGGGGGCCAAATGAAGCGAGCCCGAGCCCGGCGATCGCGCCGTACCGCCCCACCCACTCACTCAGCACAGACTCGATGTGTGCGAGCGTTGCGGCCGGGTCGCGCGTGGGCAGCCGCTCCTGGGCACGGATGTCGTGCGGTCCGGTGCCGAGAATGCATACGCATTTCGTTCCGCCGAGCTCCACGCCCGCCAGCAGCTTCGTAGACGTCATCGCCCCTCATGATGTTGCGGCCTGCGCTCACGCGGGTTGCGCGCCGACCTGTTGCCAACCGCTGGAGCAGTCCACCAGCGGATCGTAATCCTGGGGGCGAACGCCCATGCCGTCCAGTACGGCGAACCAGCTGAGCTCCGTGACGAGGCCTGGGCCATTTCGGACGCGAAGCCCCAGCGCGAATTCGAGACTGAAATCCATTAGTTGCCCTTCGATACACGATGCCCGTGGCGCTGGGAACGGAGGCAGATCAAAAAGTGGCCTGCACGAACTGAAGACAGCGCACCATCGCCAACACGCTCCTGGGAGGGATGATGCAGCAGCTCTTTCGGCGGCTCGCGATGCCGGCCTGGCTCATGCTGGGAATGGGTCTTGCGTTGAGCGCCACATCCGCAACCGACCCACGCTCGAACGTCGGCCCATACAACGTAACGTTTCTCGAGGGCGGCGTCGGGCTCACGCGGCCGCTCGCGGCAGACATGCCATTGCTTGCCGCCGGCGCGCCGTGGTCGATGACGGGCTGGCTGAACGTTACGCGGGCACGCGAAGAGACAATCGTTCTCGCGGCAATCGGCGACGGTGCCGCGCGCACATGCCGTTGCCTGCTGCTCAGGAACGGAAACCTCGCGCTCGGCGCAGGCCCGCGCGCGCAGTTCAGCAGCAGCACGGCGATCCGTCCGAACGAATGGACCGCCATCGCCGCCACGTACGACGGAACGGTGGCGCGCCTGTACGCGAACGGCAACGAAGTCGCCTCGCAAGCCATCGAGACGATCGCGGCAACGCCCGCGCTCAATATGGCGCCCCATGCGAAAGACCCACTCGCGCGCGATCATTTCGGCGGCTCGCTCGCGCAGTTCCAGATACACGACAAAGCCCTCACGGCGGACGCTGTTCGCGCACTCGCGAGCGCGAAGCCGCGAATCGATCTCACGGTATTCCATGCGGTCGGGTCCGGCTGGCCGTGGCAGCAACGAGCCTGGCGCGGTCTCCAGGAACCGCAGGACCCGTGGACCTTGCCCAGGAGCCAGGCTGCGCCGGACAAGCCCGTTGCCATTGCGCCCGTTTCGTCCGTAGCCCTCGAAAAGGACGAGACCGCCGACGTCTGGACCGTGGGCAGCTGGCGCCTGCGCGAAGCGCCCAGGCTCAACGACGATGGCGCCCGCATCTCACAGCCCGGCTATCGCGACGACGATTGGTACGCCGCCACCGTGCCCGGCACGGTTCTCACCACGCTCATCGACCGCGGCGTCTTCCCCGACCCGGACCATGGCCTCAACAACATGGTCATTCCCGAAAGTCTCGCGCGCCAGAGCTACTGGTATCGCACGCAGTTCTCGCCGCCCCCGGAAACGGCCGGCAAACAGCTCACGCTGACGTTCAAGGGCATCAACTACAGCGCCAACGTCTGGCTGAACGGCGAAAAGCTCGGCGATGTGAAAGGCGCATTCATTCGCGGCATCTTCAACGTCACCGGCAAACTCAAACCGGGCCAGCCGAACGTGCTGGCGGTGCGCATCTCGCCGCCCCCTCACCCCGGCATTGCGCACGAAGAGTCCATCGTCGGCCGGCCCCGGCGAGAATGGCGGCAATCTGGCGATCGACGGCCCCACGTTTGTCGCCAGCGAGGGCTGGGACTGGATTCCCGGCATCCGCGACCGGAACACCGGCCTCTGGCAAGGCGTTGAGCTGAAAGCCTCGGGGCTCGTGCGCCTGCTCGATCCGAACGTCATCACCACATTGCCTCTGCCGCGCTCAGACTCCGCGGAAGTCTCCATCGTCGTGCCGCTTGAAAACCGGCACGCTGCGCCCTCCGCCGCGTCGGTCACCGCAAGCTTCGAAGGCGTGCGCGTCACGAAGAACGTGACGCTCGAGCCCGGCTATTCCGAATTGCGGCTGGAGCCACGCGAGTTCCCACAGTTGCACCTGGCTCGCCCGAAGCTGTGGTGGCCCAACGGCTACGGCCCGCAGAACCTTTACTCACTCACGCTCGGCGTGAGCGACGGCACCGCGCAGTCCGACGTTCGGCATATGCGCTTCGGCATTCGCCACATCACCTATGAGCTGTCGTTGTTCGATCACGAGGGCCGCCTGCGCCGGGTCGACGTGGACGTGGCCGGCGGTACTGCACGCAACGAGCGCCTCATAGACGTAAGTCACGAAGCCATCAAGCGCACGCCGAACGGCTGGGCCGCCTCGTTGACCCGCGTTGGCGAAACCTCGCCCGCGGTCCATGCGGTCGCAAGCGAATCTCTCGCTCCGTACGTCATGCTGCGTGTGAACGGCGTGCCCATCGCCGCGCGCGGCGGCAACTGGGGCATGGATGACTCACGCAAACGCGTGTCGCGCGCACGGCTCGAGCCGTACTTCCGGCTGCACCAGGCGGCGAACCTCAACATCATCCGCAACTGGCTCGGCCAGAACACCGAAGATGTCTTCTACGACCTCGCGGATGAATATGGCCTGCTCATCCTGAACGATTTCTGGGCTTCCACGCAGGACTTCCAGGTGGAGCCGCAGGACCCCGCGCTGTTCCTTGCGAATGCGCGCGACGTCATCAGCCGCTATCGCCA
The DNA here is from genome assembly GCA_963837755.1 of uncultured Gammaproteobacteria bacterium. Classification (GTDB taxonomy): domain Bacteria; phylum Pseudomonadota; class Gammaproteobacteria; order Steroidobacterales; family Steroidobacteraceae; genus JADGHX01. The sequence goes on from CAWIOP010000002.1 coordinate 677,426, forward strand.
CCACCCGTCGATCGCGCTCTGGTTCGGCCGCAACGAAGGCGTGCCGCAGCCCATTCTCAATGAAGGGCTCGCGGACCTCGTGGCGCAAATGGACGGCACGCGCCACTTCACCGGCAGCTCGAACAATGTGAACCTGCAAGGCAGCGGCCCTTACAACTACCGCGCGCCCGAGCAGTACTTCACCTCGCTGGCGCAAGGCTTCTCCGTGGAAGTGGGCACTCCGTCGCTCGCCACGCTGGAAGCCATCGAGGCGATGGTGCCCGGGCCGGATCGCTGGCCCCTGAGCGACACCATTGCCTACCACGACTGGCATTTCGGCGGAAACGGCGACGTCGCCACGTTCATGAAGACGCTCGCCGCGCAGTTCGGCGAAGCCGCGAGCCTCCGGGACTTCGAGCGCAAGGCGCAGATGATGAACTACGTGACCTACCGCGCCCTGTTCGAAGGCTTCAATGCGCACCTGTGGACGCGCAACAGCGGCCGGTTGCTCTGGATGACGCACCCCGCCTGGCCCAGCAACCACTGGCAGATCTACAGCTCGGACTACGACACGCACGCCGCGTACTACGGCTCCAAGAAAGCATGCGAGCCCGTGCACGCGCAGATGGATCTGCCGGACTATCGCCTCGCGGTTATCAACACCACGCGCGACATGCGCGCGAAACTTTCGCTACGCAGCCGAATACTCTCGCTCGACAACCGGCTGCTGGAGCAGCGAACCGACAGGCTCGATGCCGGCGCGAACTCCACAACCGCTCTCACGCCGTTGCCGCTGGCGAAGCATCTGGCCAATGAGCAAGTGGTGATCGTGGCGCTGGCGCTCACAGATGCAAGCGACACGGTGCTTTCGCAGAACGTGTACTGGCAAGGGCGCGACGAATCGAGCTACCGGCAACTCAACGCGCTCACGGCGCAGACCATTGCCGTGTCTGCGCAAGTCACCCGCAATCCGAACGAACACGTGCTCACAGTCGGTCTCGTCAACCGCGGCCGCGCACCGGCACTCAACGCGAAGATCACGCTGGCCGACGAGAACGGCCAACGCATCCTCCCTGCCTACTACTCCGACAACTACGTCACGCTGCTGCCCGGCGAGCCGCGCCACATCGAGGTGCGTTACCCCGCGTCGTTCGCCGGCAAGCCAGCCGTGCAACTGCGCGGGTGGAATGTCCAACCGACCACCGCCGTTGCCACAGAGTGACTCTCACCCGATGCCGGCAAACGCGAGATAGACCACGTCCGCCGGCCAGCACACCCAGCCCCGGTCCGGCCCGTGCCAGATGCTTTGGCAACTGGCCCCAATCCACCCCCAGCGCCAGCACTGCAACCAACACGCAGGCGACGGCGATTTTTGCCCGCCGGGGAGTGTGTTTCACGTTGGCGGCGCCTTCGATATCGGTGTAACAGGTAGCATTCTTCTTGTTTCGAGAAAACTGTTAGCGCGCTCGGACAGGTTGCTGTCGGCGGCGGCCAGCCGCTAACCTAGCGGGCTCAAGAGGGGGGCACAGCGATGGACGACGTTCGCGCTGTTGTAGTTGTTTCACCACGAATCGCCGCATCAGATGGCGACCTTGGCGCCACAAAGCGCCTGCCGGGCAGGTGTCCTCCCGCCGTGCCCGGGGTGCACAACACGTTCATATCCGCTCGCGTTCCCGTGAGCTTTGAGGAGGACCCAGGTGAATTCATCGGTTCGTTCATTCGTATCGTCTGTGCTCGCCCGGCGCATCGGCGCCCGGCGCATCGTCGCCGTGGCGGGAGCATTTCTCGCTCCCGGGGTGCTGCTGGCCCAGGAGCCGGCAGCTGAAGGCACCGGGCTCGAGGAAGTCGTCATTACCGCGCGCTTCCGCGAAGAACCCCTGCAGCGAACACCGCTCGCCATCACGGCAATCACGGGCGAGGCCCTGGAGTTGCGTAACGCCACAAACGTCGTGGACATCGGCAAGTTTTCTCCCAACGTCACCATCAACCCGCTCGGCGCCGGTTACGGCCCCACGCTGGTAGCGAACATCCGCGGCGTCGGCCTCACCGACTTCAAGCCGGTGTTCGAGCCGGGCGTGCCCATCTACGTGGACGACGTGGTGCTGGCCCGCTCCACCGGCGCGGTGCTCGACCTGCTCGACCTCGAGCGCGTGGAAGTGCTGCGCGGCCCGCAAGGCACGCTGTTCGGCAAGAACGCGGCGGGCGGTGCCATCCGCATGGTCTCCCGCAAGCCCACGGGCGACGGTCCGGGCTTCATCGAAGGCACCTACGGCAAGTTCAACCGCATCGACTTCCGCGGGGCATTCGAGACCTCCCTGGTGAAGGACCACGTGTTCGGCCGGTTCTCGTTCTCTTCGAAGAAACGCGATGGCTATGTGGACGTGCTCGATTTCGCGTGCGAGATGGCACGGCGAGGCACGCCCCAGCTCGCCGGCACGTTGCCGCGCGACACCGCCCCCGGCGGCTCGGGCCACGGATGCAAGGTGGATGAGATGGGTGGCGAAGATGTGCAGGCGGCGCGCGCGGCGTTTCGCTTCGTGGCGAGCGACGACTTCGAGATCAACCTGATCGGCGACGTCACGGACGACAACAGCAAGGGCCCGGCCGACAAGACGCTGGACATCAACGAGACCGGCACCCTTGTCCTGCTCAACCGGTTCAACAGCCAGGTGGCGGGGCCCCGCTACGGCGTGCAGTTCGACCGGCGTTTCCTCACCGACAGCCCGTTCACGAGCTACTCGAGCTTCGAAGACCCGATCAACGGTCTTGAGACGCCGAACATCAGCCACGTGTTCCACTGGGGCGTGAGCAGCACGGCGGACTGGAATATCGCCGACGCCCTGAGCATGAAGCTGATCCTGGCGCACCGTAAGTTCGATGCCGAGTTCGGCCGCGACACCGACGGCTCGCCGCTGCCCATCAACCACACGTTCGACCGCTTCGTGCACGACCAGGACAGCGCGGAGCTGCGCTTCAGCGGCCAGCTCTTCGGCACGCGCACCGACTGGACGGCGGGGGCTTTCTACTTCACGGCGACGGACTTCCAGCCGAACTTCGTCATCCTGTACCCGAACGAGACACCGGCATTCTCGCAGGCGCTCATCGACCGCATCGACAACCAGGATTCGGACAACTGGGCGGTGTTCCTGCACACCGTCAATCACCTGACCGATGCCATGAGCCTGACGGCCGGCGTGCGCTACACCGACGACAAGAAGGAGTTCACGGTGATCCGTTCGCAGCAGTCGAACGGCGCGCTGCTGTTCCCGATCACGACAGCGACGGCGAGCTCGTCGCGGACCACGCCGATGACGAGCCTCTCGTACCAGTTCACCCCCACGCTCAACTCCTACGTGAGCTGGCAGCGTGGCTTCCGCGGCGGTGGCTTCAACCCGCGCCCTGCGTCCGCCGCGCAAGTGACTTCGTTCAACCCGGAGGATCTCGACTCCTATGAGGTGGGCCTCAAGAGCGAATGGCTCGATCGTCGGTTGCGCCTGAACCTCGCCGCGTTCTATGTGAAGTACTCGGACCTGCAGCTTCCCAGCGTCTTCGTGGGCAGCGACAACACCGTGACCTTCCCGCCGCTGAACGCCGGCAAGGCCCACATGGATGGTGTGGAGCTGGAATTCCAGGCGAATCCGTTCGGTGGCTTCCACATCGACGGCGCCGTGGGCTATCTCGGCTTCCAGTACGACGATCTTGGCAAGGCAGACCCCGCTTATATTCTTGCGCAGACCGGCAGCGTGGGGAACGCTCGCGCGGCCCCGTGCAAGGAATGCCGTCCGCTGCGCACGCCGGAGTGGACTGGGTCGCTTGGCCTGCAATACACGGCGGCGCTCGCGGGCAAGGGTGCGCTAACGTTCCGCACGGACGCCACGTACCAGAGCCGGGTGTTCTACTCCAGCAACAACTTCTTCCGGGCGAGCCAGGAGGGATACACGTTGCTGGATGCGAACATCGGCTGGACGTCGGAGGATGACAGCTGGTCGGTGAACCTCACGGGCACCAACCTCACGGACGAGCTGTACCTCAATGGAGCGCTCGATTTCCTCGACTCGCTCGGCACGAACGAAGGCCAGTACGGCCGGCCGCGTGAGTGGGCGGTTTCGATCAAGCGCAGGTTCTAAAGGCAACCGTCGATAACCCCGGCACTGCCGGAGCACGTCTCCCCTGACGAGCGTGCTCCGGTAGTCGCCGTGGGTACCCGCACCGGCACCTGGACCTCTGAAGAGTTCAGATTCTCTGGTCTTACGGCCGGTCCCCGGCCGCGCTCAGATCCGGCGCGTGACCCGCTCCACGGCCCGCACTACGCGCTTCACCACGTCGTCAACCTCGTCACGCGTGATCACGAGCGGCGGGGCGAAGCCCAGGATGTCCCCGTGCGGCATGGAACGTACGATGACGCCCTCTTCGAGACAGGCGGCCGCCAGCTGTGCGCCAATGCGGCGCTCGGCGTCGAAGCGCTGCTTCTCGGCCGGGTTCTGCGCGAACTCGATGGCGGCCAGCAACCCCGCGCCACGCACTTCCGCGACATAGGGCCGGTCGCTGAACTCCGCACGCAGGCGCTGGAGCAGGTAGGGCCCGACGCTCGCGGCCTGTTCGGTGAGCTTTTCCCGCTCGATGATGTCGAGGTTGGCGAGCGCCGCGGCTGCGCACAGCGGGTGCCCTGAAAAGGTGTAGCCGTGCGCGAACTGCCCGTAGATGTCCGAGCCCTGCTGCAGAACCTGCCACACCTTGTCGCCCACGAGCACGCCGGAGAGCGGCTGGTAGCCGCTGGTGAGGCCCTTGCCGATGGTGATGAGGTCCGGCTCGATGCCGTAGACATGCGAGCCGAACGCCGCGCCGAGGCGCCCGAAGCCGCACACGACCTCGTCCGCGATGAGCAGGATGTCGTATCGTTTCAGCACCTTCTGGATCTCTTCCCAGTAGCCTTCCGGCGGCGGAATGATGCCGCCCGTGCCCAGCACCGGCTCACCGATGAATGCGCCGATGGTGTCCGGCCCCTCTGTGCGGATGAGGCCTTCGAGCTTGGTGGCACAGCTGCGCGAGAACTCGCGCTCATCCACGCCCGGCTGCGCGTGCCAGAAGTAATGCGGAGTCATGGTGTGCAGCACCGGGCCTTGCGGCAGGTCGAACGCCCGGTGGTGGTTGTCGAGCCCGGTGAGGCTGCCCGCCATGACCGTGCTGCCGTGGTAGCCGCGCCAGCGGGAAATGATCTTTTTCTTCGCGGTGCGCCCGAGCACGTTGTTGTAGTACCAGACGATCTTGAGCTGGGTCTCGTTGGCGTCGGAGCCCGAGAGGCCGAACTGGATGCGCTTCATGCCGGCCGGCGCCATGGCCAGCACCCGCTGCCCCAGGCGGATCTCCGGCTCGTTCGAATAGCCGCGGAACGAGTGGTAACAGGCGAGCTTCAGCGCTTCCTCATGGATGGCGTCGGCGATCTCCCGGCGACCATAGCCCACGTGGTTGTAGTAGATGCCGGCGAAGGCGTCGATGAGCTCCTGGCCGTCCCGCAGGCGAATGCGAATGCCCTGCCCGCCTGTGACGATGCGCGGCTCGCCGGCCTCCCCGGACGCGAACTGCCGAAGCGGCGTGAACGGGTGCAGCAGCGTGGCGCGGTCGATGGCCTGCAGCTCGGCGGTGGTCGGGGAGACGTCGGCGGGGGTAGTCATGACAGGTCCGTGGCGCGTGCGCGTGATCAGACAAAGGTCGCAAGTGTACCTGTCGCGGCGCAGCGCGCGAATTCGCCAGTCGGCCGCACGTGCGCACGTGCGACCCAAAGCGTCAGAAGTTCATGCGTCCCTGGATCCCGTATCGGGCCTCCCCGTCGTTTGGAACGCAGTAAAAGGAGCCTGAGACGCCGCGCAGGTCCTGGATCTCCACGCAGTATTTCTCGCCCGTGAGGTTGTTGCCGAAGAGCGCCAGCTCGTACTGCTGCGAGGCCCCGAACGCGTAGGCGGCGCGCGCATTGAGCTCAGTGCGCGATTCGTACTCGTCGATCGGCACCTGCGGGCTGAACTTCACTTTCGACGTGCTCTGGTACCGCACGTCCGCGTGCAGGTTGAGCTCGTTCGCGCCGATCGCGAAGCTGCGCGAGAGGCCCGCGTTGGCGGTCATCTTTGGCGACAGCGGCAGCTCGTGGCCTTTCTGGAAGTCGCCCTGGCGCAGGTCGAAGTCGATGCCGGTGACGTCGGTGATCTCCGTGTCGAGCAGGCCGAGGTTCGCGATGACCAGCCAGTGCTCGTGCCGGCACCCAGTTCATCTCGAGCTCTGCGCCTTTGATCTTCGACTCCGGCAGGTTGAAGAACTCGGGGCCGTTCACGCCCACGTTGAACACCTGCTGGTCTTTCCAGATGTTGTAGAACACCGCGGCGTTCAAGAGCAGCGTGTTGTTCGCGAGCGTCGACTTGAAGCCGAGCTCGAACGCATCCAGCGTTTCCGGCTCGAGCGGCCGCTGCGGGAACGGCGTGTCGTCGGTGTGCAGGAACTCCAGGTCGAACTTGCCGGACTTGAACCCGCGCGAATAGCTGCCGTAGAACATGACGTCTTCGGTCACGTGATACTGCAGGCCGAGCTTACCGCCCACCTCGTCGTTCTTCAGGTTCGGCCGGCTCGCCTCGGTGCCCCCGCACCGCTGGAAGGGAATGTAAGCAGGGCTCGTCTTCGACACGCACGGCTGGATGCCCGCGGCCAGCTGCCTGATCTCGTCCTTGCCGATATAGAGCGACGGATCCCAGTTCAGCGGTTTCTGGAACGCGCCGGCGAAGATGTTGCGGATCCGACTTGTCGTCGTGCGTGTAGCGCAGGCCCAGGGTGAAATTGAGCTGATCGGTGAAGCGGTAGTCGACCTGGCCGTAGCCCGACGTGCTCTCGTCCTTCAGGTCATGGATGCTGAATGACACCGTGTTCGCCATAGGGGTTGGGGATCACGTCGAACAGCGAAGGCGGCGTGATGCCCGCTGCAGACGGATGCGCGCCGGGGAAACCGTTCGCGCCGAAGCGGATGTCCTGCGCGAGAAGCGACTTCTCCTGCAGATAGTAGACGCCCGCAATCCAGCGGAACTTCGCGGCATCGTCGTTCGAGGCGAGGCGCAGCTCCTGCGTGTACTGCTTGTATTCCTGGTCCATGTCGATGACGAGCACGTCGTGCGTGACGCCCGGCGTGCCGGCACCCGCAATGTTGCCGTTGCCGGTGTTGTCCTCTTCATAGAGGCCGTGCGTCTTGTCGTATGAGCTGATGGACGTGAGCGTGCTCGCGCCCGAAGTCCAGCGCGAGCTTCACGTAGCCACCGTTCACGCGCAGCTCGGCTTTGCGCGAGCCGCCGTTCCACACGTCGTGCCAGTCGGTCGTGAAGCGGTCGAAGCCTTCGATGTTCACGGCCGGCGCGCCACCCGCCGTGTTGAGGTTGCCGCCATCCCAATCGATGTTGCCGTTGAACCCGCGCGAGGTCGTTGATACGCAGCGGCGGATTGTTGAGCAGCGCGCCGGCCATCTTCTGTGGCTGGGCGTCGCCATCCGATTGCGCCGTGTGCGCGCTTGCCGTGACGCGCAGCGCGTCCGAAGGCTCCCAGGCGAAGGTGGCGCGAACCGAATACCGGTCTTCGTCACCATATTTGTCGTCGTTCGTGTCGAGGTTGTTCCAGATGCCATCGCGCGTGTGATACAGGCCGGCCAGACGCAACGCCGCGGTCGAGCCCGTCGGCACCGTGACGCCGCCTTCCACGTTCGCCTGGTTGTGCCGGCCGTATGTCAGAGACGCGTAGCCATCGGGTTTGTCGCGCGCCAACCTGCGGCTGATGCGTGATGTAGTTGACGGCGCCGCCCGTGGTATTGCGGCCGAACAGGCTGTTCTGCGGTCCGCGCAGCACTTCCACGCGCTCCATGTCGAACAGCCCGAGCGTGCTCATGTAAGAGGAATTCATCGTCACTTCATCCATGTACGTGCCCACGGACGACGGCGCATTGCCGAAGAATTCGTTCGTGCCCACGCCGCGAATGACGATGTGCTGGCTCAGCGAGTTCTGCACGACGATGTTCAGGTTGGGCGCGAGTTGCGTCATGTCGGTGATCGACGCGACACCCGCATTGCGCAGTTGCTCGCCGGTGTAGGCCTGCATGGCTATCGGCACGTTCTGCACGTTCTCCGAGCGCTTCTGCGCGGTCACGATCGATTCTCCAGTTCGCCTGCGTTCTGCGATTCCGGGCGATCGCTGCGCCACCGTTCAGCGCGGTGAGCACCGCAAGAGCGACGAGGCTCGGCGCCCCCGCAGCCACGCGGGTCTTCACGCTGACCCTCGCATTGGCCTGCACCCTGGCCTTCACCCTGGCCACCGCTCTGGGCCGATGCATGCTCTCGAACGAAGAAGCAATCATCATGGTCGTACTCCCCTCTTGGACGCCGCGTTCGGTGCTCGTATTGGCGAACACCACCGAAAACCCCCTCGGCGCGTTTGTTCGTTCTCGCTAGTCGGCGGCCGCCTCCTCGGTGACCACCTCGACCAGCAGTGCCTTTTCGAACCGGAATGCCTCGCGGAGCGCGGCATCGAGATCGCGCGTGCGAGTGACGCGTATCGCACGCACGCCCTGCGCCTCGGCGAGGCGCAGAAGTCGATGGCTGGCAGCTGCGTGCCCGGCAGCTGTTTCAGCGCGAAATGACGGCCGAACTCATGCAGCGCTTCGTAGCGCCCGTTGCGGATCATGATGAAAGCCATCGCCAGCCCCAGCTGCGCGGCGGACCACAACGCCTGGATGGCGTAGAGGCTGGAGCCGTCGCCAAGCACGGCGATCACGCGATCCCCGGGACGCGCGAGCGCGATGCCGACGGCGGCGGGCAGGCCATGACCGAGCCCGCCGCTGGCACAGGTGTAGAAGGTGTCGGGCTCGAGGATGGGCAGGTAGTCGTGCATCGGCCCGCGACTGCTCGGAGCCTCTTCGACGATCACGCTGCCTTGCGGGCGCAGCCCGGCTATCTGCTGCAGCAGGTAGCGGTCGGTAAGCCGATCCGCCGGCAGGCGCGGCGCTCGTGGCGGTACCTCGGGAGCCGGCCGCGCTCTCGGTGGGGGCCCCGCGAGCAGCGCACGGATACCGAGCTTGAGGTGCGTCACGATCGACACGCCTGCCGGCGCCCACGCGGCGACCGTGGGGTCATCGACGAGTTGTATGAGCTTTGCGCCCGGCGGCACGTGCGGGCCGAAGCCCTCCACGTGATACGTGAACACCGGCGCGCCGAGCACCAGCACCAGATCGGCGCCCGCGAGGCTCGCAACGATGCGCGCGCGATCCGCCGCCAGGAAGCCGGCGAACAGGCGGTGGCCTTCCGGAAAACTATTGCGTGCGGACATGGGACTCACCCACACGGCGGCCTCGTGCCGTTCGGCGAGCTCGATGATCTCGGCCCACGCCTCGTCACGCGCAACGGCCGCGCCCACTACGATCACTGGCCTTTCGGCGTCGCTCAGCGCATCCGCTGCTTCGGCAAGCAGCACCGGATCGCCGGCCGTTACGCGACTGACGCGCCGGGGCTCGACGGGCGCGCAGGTGCGGTCCCAGTCGTCCACGGGAATCGACACGAACGTCGGCCCGCGCGGGGCCTGCATGGCCACGTAGTAAGCGCGGGCGATGGCGGCGGGCACGTCTTCCGCGCGTGCGGGCTCGCAGCTCCACTTCACGTAGGGCTTGGGAAATTCGGTGGCCTGCGCGGAGAACAGAAAGGGCTCGAATGGCAGGATCGATCGGGCCTGCTGCCCGGCCGTTACGACGAGCGGCGTCTGGTTGCGATAGGCCGTGAACAGGTTGCCGAGCGCGTGACCCACGCCGACGGCGGAGTGCAGATTGACCAGCGCGGCGTTCCGGTGAGCCTGCGCGTATCCATCTGCCATACCCACGGCAATGGACTCCTGAAGAGCCAGCACGTAGCGAAAATCGGCAGGGAAATCGCGGAACATCGGCAGCTCGGTCGAGCCTGGGTTGCCGAACACCGTGGTGAGACCGAACGAGCGCAACAGATCGAACACCGCCTCGCGCACCGTGATGAGCGAGCGAGCTTTGAGCGCGACAGCTGCCTTCCCGTCGAATGACACGACCGGTGTCCCCTTTCTTCTTGAGTTCTTGAGCCGCGGCCCGCGTGCCATGGCCTCACCGCCCGCGGATCTTGGCGCGTGCCGGGGGTGCCGGGTATTGCCAATTGGCGCCAATGCCATAACACTCCGTTATGGCTTTGGACCCGCGACAACTCCGCGCCTTTCTTACGATCGTTCGCTGCGGAAGCCTGGGGCTCGCGGCCGACGCTCTGCACATCACCCAGCCCGCGCTCAGCCGCACGGTTCGGCGGCTCGAAGACCAGCTCGGCGTGCAGTTGTTCGAGCGGCGCACAACGGGCATGGAGCTCACGACGTTTGGCCAGGCGCTGCTGCCCCACGCTACCGTGCTGAGCGAAGAAGCATCCATCGCCATCGAGCAGATCAACTCATTGCGGGGGCTCGGCCACGGCACGCTGCGCATCGGGGCCATCGGCAGCGTGGCCGTCATGGTGCTGCCCGCCATGCTCGAGCGAATGCTCACGCAGTGGCCCAAGCTGCATGTGCAGATCACCGAGGCAGTGGAAGACGTGCTGGAAGTTGCGCTGACGAACAACACCATCGACGTCGCCATCTCCGGCCACATTCCGGAGAGTCCCGAGATCATGCTGGTGGCGGAAGCGCGGTTCGCAGACCGATACGCGGTGATCTCGTCCGCCAATCACCCGCTGCAGAAGCACGAAGCACTGACGATTCACGACGTGCTCCACGTGCCTTGGGTAATGCCGTCCGTGGATGCGGAGCCGCGCCGACAGTTCAACGCGCTGATGAGCAGCCTTGGGGTAGCGCCGCCACGAGTAGTGGTGGAAACGCGCTCACCCAGCGTCATCAAGGCGATGGTTGCGCAGACAAGCTATCTGGGCTGGTTGCCGGAACCGCTGTTCGCTACGGAACAGCAGGCAGGGCTCATACGGACGCTACCGCTGAAAGAGCTGGCCTCGCAGCGCCGGTTCTTCGTCTATCGGCGCAGGCGCACCGTCATGCCGCCCCCGCTGTTGAAGTTTCTGGAGGTGTTGCTGCCGCGGGAGAGTCCGTAACAGCGGATTCTGCTGAAAAGCTCGCGGCTTCGGAGCTGGGGATCGGCCCAGGCGGCGGCGCGCTGAATGAGACCGTGCCTGGAGTGGCCGGCATCGGCTCCATCACCGGCACCGGAATGTCCTTCACTCGAATCACGATGCGCCCGATGCGCTTGTCACCGTCGCGCAGCACGTGGCGAATGGCCTCCACGGCTTCTTCCAACGAATACGTCGCGCCGAGCCGCCCGCGCAGGCGCCCTTTCGCGAGCATCTCACCGAAACGCGCGTAGAGCGCCTTACGCGCTTCCGGATTGTGCTTGGCGAGCTGGCGCGCGGGGTGGATGCCGCAGAGGCGAATGCCTCGCGCACCCAGCAGATCCGACGACATCTGGCACGGCTCACCGCTCATGGCGCTGTAGTTGACGATGATTGCACCGTCGTCGAGACAATTGGCGAGCCGCGCGGTGGCGGCGCCGCCCACGGCATCCAGCGCCAGCTTCACTGGCGAGCTTTGCGTGACGGCAGCGACGCGATCGCGCAGGTCGGGCGTATCCAGCAGCACCACGCCCGCGCCGAGCTCCTTCAGCTCCGGGATCACGACCGAGCTCTTCACGACATTGACGACCTTCACCTTCATGTCGTTGGCGAGCTGGATCACCATGCGGCCCACGGCGGAGTTGGCTGCGTTCTGCACCACGAAGTCACCGGGTTGGAGTTTCGCGAAGTCCTGCAACATGAGCATTGCGGTGGCAGGGCTCAGCGACAGCAAGGCGAGCTGCACCGGGTCGCCTTCCGGGGCCGGCATGAGATCCGATGCGCTGGCGGCAATCTGCTCGCGGTAAGTGCCAGAGCCCAGGGGCGCGAACACGCGCATGCCGACGGTGAGATCCTTCACGTCTTTCGCGACGGCGGAGATGCGGCCCACCCCTTCATAGCCGGGCGTGCGCGGCAGTTTCTTGCGGAAGCCGTCCATGCCGAGCACGGTGCGGGCGTCGGCAACGTGTACGACGGCAGCCTCGATGTCCACGATGGCCTGGCCGTCGCCGGGATACACCGCGGGCACGTCTCGCAGCTCCAGCACCTTGGCCGGGTCGCCGTAGTCGGTTTGAATCAGCGCCTTCAAAGCGCCACTCCGTTTGTCGCGTCGTACAACTGCCAATCATGGACGAGCGCCTGCGTTCACGGAGCGGACCTGCGTCTCTTTTTTGTGTAGCCTTCGACTCAATCTGAACACAGGGCAGGGAGAATCGTTTGGCCACGAAACGAAGCCGCGGCACGCGCCCCAAGGGGGGCCGGTCAAAACGTGCACGTCGTCCCACTACCGCACCCGCCGGCACCGCCCCCGAGGCGGCCGTCACCGGTGGCCCGGCACCTGCCGCACGCGACACGCGCGAGCCCACACGCATCGAGCTGACGCGGGGTGCAGCCCTGCCGGCCATGCATGACCCTGAGCGCCGCAAGGAATGGGGCCTGCCCGAAGACGCGCGCGAGCGCGGCCCTTACATGGTGGAGTTGAACCTGAAGCATCCCGGCGGTCTTGCGGGCGCGGCGCGGGCGTTCAAGAACCACCTGCTGCCCAAAGTGCTACGCGAAGGCGAGTGCAGCTGCGAGGCTGTGACGTCGGCCTATTTCCGTTGCCACCTCAACGTCGCGGAGTGGCGCGAGCTCATCCGGGTGGACGAGCAATGGGAAGCCGGCAAAGGCAATCCGCCCAAGGCCAATGGAGGCAAGTGGGTTCGATGCATCTACCGCATCTGGCCGGACTTCCGCATTCGCGCGCTGACAGATCGCTCCGTCATGACCGTGAAGGCCGACGCCGCCGGGCGCTCATACGAGGCCAACGGGCGGAATATCGTGTGGGCGGTGGTCGACTCGGGCGTGCAGGGGGACCATCCGCATTTCGGGCCGGCGGATGACCCGCCAAGACATCTCCTGCGCCATGCGGAAGTCGCGGACCTGCATCGCGACTTCACCAAGCCGGAAGCGAGCGCGACTCCCGTGCCCAAAGCCAACGTGTCATCGGCGTTGGCAGACCCGTGCGGTCACGGCTCGCATGTGGCGGGCATCATCGCGGGCCAGGCGCCAGAAGATGCGGTCACGTTCGAGCGCGTCTACGTGCCCACGTCCGACGACACGCACACCGTGAGCCTGCAGCAGCGCTCATGCGAGACGGGTTATCTGCGCGGCATTGCCCCCAAGTGCCGCATCGTGAGCCTTCGTGTGCTCGAAGCAGATGGCAGCGGGCGCTCCAGCGATGTGATCCAGGCGTTGGCCTATATCCGCGAGAAGGTCAACACCAACCCGAAACTGCTGCGCATTCATGGCGTCAATCTCAGCGTGGGCTACGAGTTCGATGCGGAGATGTTCGCGTGCGGCCAGAGCCCGCTGTGCGCCGAGGTAGACCGCCTCGTGCAATCCGGCGTCGTGGTGGTCGCTGCCGCAGGCAACACCGGCTATGGCAACGCCGCCAGCATTGCGCGAACCACGCGCGTGGGCATCTCGAACAGCATCAACGACCCGGGAAATGCGGCCGGCGCCATCACCGTAGGCGCCACGCATCGCGACTCGCCGCACACCTATGGCGTGTCGTACTTCTCATCGAAAGGCCCCACCGGCGATGGCCGGCTGAAGCCCGACCTCGTCGCGCCCGGCGAACGCATCACGTCCTGCGCCGCCGGCCACAAGCTCGAAGCGCTGCCGATTGCTGCAAAGAGCACGAAGAAGAAGCCGGGCGCGAAAACGCCGGGCGCCGTCGCCGCATACGTGGACGACAGCGGCACCAGCATGGCCGCGCCGCACGTGTCAGGCGCAATCGCCGCATTCCTTTCCATACGACGCGAATTCATCGGCCGCCCCGATGACGTCAAGCGCGTGTTCCTCGACAGCGCCACCCCGCTCGGCCGCGAACGTTACTTCGAGGGCCGCGGGCTGCTCGACCTCATGCGCGCCATCCAGTCCGTCTGAGCCCCACTTTCCCATTCCCAGGAGCGTCATGAAGACCATCGCCTCGGTACCCGTGTTCGAGATCGAGCTCGACAAAAACGCCAGGCTGTTCAGCGCGCCGCAACTCGCGGCGTTGCAGGCCCACATCAAGAGCCAGGGCGTTACCGACCTCATCCTGTTCGCGCACGGCTGGAACAACGACATGACCGACGCGCGCGATCTGTACACGCGCTTCTTCACTGAAGTGGGCGGCGCCTTGTCGAACGGCGGCATACCCGCCCTCGCCGGCCGAACATTCGCGGGTGCCGTCACGCTGTGGCCATCGAAGAGGTTCACCGATCAAGAGCTCATTCCCGGCGGCGGCGCCGCGTCGCTCAGCAAGGATGAGCTGAAGGTGGTGAAGGCGCGCCTGAAGGACTTCGCCAGGGATAACGTTCGCCTCGGCAAGTCCAGGCCAGCGAGCGCCGCCACGCGCAAGAAAGTGGAGCGCGCGACAGCCCTGCTGAAGAACCTCGAGACGGACGCGAAGGCACAGGAGCAGTTCGTAAAGATCATCCGCTCGCTGCTGTCCGACAAGGCGGCCGACGCCGACGACGGCACGAAGAATTTCTTCAAGGCGAAGGACTCACAACTGCTGCAAGACCTGCGTAAGGAAGCCGTAGTTGTCGCGCCCGCACGCGGCGGCGGTGCGGCCGACCTTGGAACCGCTGGTGCAGGCGGCGCCGCGGGGTTGTTCAGCGACCTCGGCAACAGCGTCACATCGGGCGCACGGCGCCTGCTCAACTTCACCACGTATTACCAGATGAAGGAGCGCGCCGGCACGGTTGGCACGAAAGGCGTCGGGCCGCTACTGGCACAGCTGCGCAAAGCCGCCCCGAAACTCAAGATCCATCTCGTCGGCCACAGCTTTGGCGGACGCCTCGTCACCGCGGCCGCAAACGCAACCACCGCGACGACGCGCCCGAGCTCACTGACCCTGCTGCAGGCCGCCTATTCGCACAACGGCTTCGCCTCGAAATTCGACGGCAAAAACAACGGCTTCTTCCGCAAAGTGATCACCAACGGCAAAGTCGCCGGCCCGATCCTCATCACCCACACGAAGAACGACAAGGCTGTGGGCATCGCTTACCCGCTCGCCTCTCGCATCAGCGGCGTAAACGCCGCCGCCCTCGGCGACGAAGGCGACCCATACGGCGGCATCGGCCGCAATGGCGCGCAAAAGACTCCCGAAGCCGTCGCAGGCGAGCTGGCCGTAGTCGGCCAGCCGTATCAGTTCACGGCCGGCAAGGCCTTCAACCTGAAGGCCGACGCATTCATCAGTGACCACTCAGACATCTGCAAACCGCAAGTCGCGTGGGCGTTGCTCTCAAGCATCGCAACGACGTAGTACAACCAACCAGACGGCCGAAGATCTGCAGGCGGAGCCGGACTTGAGAAGGGACTCTCGAGGGACGTGAAAAAGTGTCGCGGGAGGCATGAACGGATTGAGTCGCTTTGAGGCTGGTGGCCGTTCATGCGGCAATCCGCGCGCCGCTAATGATCGAACGTAGTGTTACCCTCGGCATCAATCCCGTTGCGATCATTCTCTGCGCAGATGAACTCGAGCAACTCGTACTCACGTGAGCGCGTGAACGTGTAGACGTTCGTGAATGGCTTGGCGAGCGCATCGGGATCTGAAGCGGTGAGCTCGACGACGAGCTCGTCCGGGTCTTTGCTGTCGAGACGGAAGCGCTCGGTGATATGCAGCTTGTCGCTGTGATACATGCCCGCCGTGAGCGGCACGGTGGGCTTGATGTTCACGGTGTCGACAACGAGCGTGTCACCTTCCCACTTGCCGATGGAGTTGCCGTAGAACGAAGGCTCCGCATCCGGGTGCGTGCGCCCGTCTGTAAAGATGACGCGCCACTGCATCCACGCCTCGTGATGAACGGTGACCCGCCCCGGCGTGAACATGAACTCGATCGGATACTGCCCCACGCCCATGATGTAAGGCATGCCGGGCGGCGTGCAGTTGTCGCCCTTTTTCCTGCCCTGCCCGTGATTCGCATCCGCATCGCGCTTCCATGCCTCGAAATCCGCGAGGTACTTGCCCTTCAGCGCAGGCGTCTCGCGCTTGGAACCCGGGCCGCCGAAGTTGAGCGTCCAGATGCCACCCCAATCCGGCAGCTTGTCGAGCGCCGCGTAGTGCCCTTTCGGATACGCCGCGCCCTTCTTCTCACTCCGCGCTTCGCCCGCAGAGTAGACGCCCGCGCAGAAACTGAGCGCAAACGCACCGAACACCACACTTCGCAGCACGCAATTCGATTTCATCGACGCCCCCTCGCTTGTTGCTCGCCGCCGGCATTGCTAGATTTGCCGCATTCTGGAGCGGCAGCCATTCTGCCGGAGAACACAGATGATGCGCATCGGCACTCGCTCAGGCAGCCGCACAGTGAGAAACCTGCTCAGCGCCGCGTTCGGCGCGCTCGTGCTGGCCCTTTCAACGCCAGCCTGGGTACACCATTCCGGCGCCATGTTCGACCGGGAGAAAATCACCACCATCACCGGCACCGTCACCGAGTTCAACTGGACGAACCCGCACGCCTCGTTCCGCGTCGACGTGCCGAACGCCCAGGGCAGGCTCGAAAGCTGGGCCATCGAGATGAACAGCCCCAACAACCTCGTGCACATCGGCTGGAAGCGCACGAGCATCAAGGCCGGCGACAAGGTCACCGTCAAGATCAACCCGCTGCGCGACGGCCGCCCGGGCGGCCTCTACATCGGCATCACGCTCGCCGACGGCAAATACCTCGGCACCGACACCGAAGCCGCCAAACCCGGCAGCAAGCCCGCGGGCTCCGACTACTAACGCGTTCCAAAGCGGCATTCATTCAGCGACGCCGCCCAACCCAAACGCCTTCGCCTGCGACAACGCGAACGCTACTTCTTAGGTTCAGCCGGAGCCGGAGCCGGCGCCGCCGCGCCCTGCGCCGCCTTCTGCCGCGCATCCACGTCCGCCGACCCCTCAGCCGTGCTCGGCAGGTTCTTGTTGAGATTCGGCAGGCACTCGGACTCGGGAATGTCGCTGTAGTCCATGCGCAGCCAGCGCTTGGTGTTCTTCCACTCGCCCTTCCAGTTCTTCGGATCGGTCATCGTGTACTCGATCTCGCAGCGATCTTGCCGTCTTCCATCGAGCTTCATGCGCTCGATCATCTCGAACTGGTCGCTGATGGGCAGCCCCGAATCGATGTAGTGCTCGTTCGGCTCGAAGTACTTCGTGTGCACGACGAGCGTGTCCTTCTCCCAGTGGCCGATGGACTCACCGTTGTAGGTGGACACCACGATGTCCGGGTCGCTGTGCTTGCGGCCATCGAGATAGATGATGCGCATGCTGTTGTTGAACCCGAACATCATGTAGATGACCGTGGGCAGCTGCACCATGCTGATGGGCCACACGCGCGTCATGATCATGGGCATGCCGGCCGGGTAGCACTCGCCGATGCTGTCGCGATAACGCTGGCCCGCCTTCTGCGCGGCCGCCGGCTTCCTTCATGGCCGTCTGGCCGGCCTCGTAGAACTCCGGATACGGCGGCCCGAAGCGGAAGTCCGCGAAGGCACGGCGCAGGTCGACGAACCAGGTGCTGGTGAGATCGAACGGGGGCTTCGGCCGCTTGATCGCAAGGTTCTGCGGAGCGAGCGCGCCGAGCTGCCCCGCGTGCTCGTGCGCGAGCTCCTTGAGGCGCTCGCCATCGAGGCCCGGGCGGCGCTCGACCGGCACCGGGTTCGCGGGCGGCTGCTGAGCCACCGCCGCGGTGGTGAGGCACGCAAGAACCGCGCTTGCGACGGCGGTGATGGTGGAACGGCACGCCGATCTCGTCATACGCAGTACTCCAGTCAAACTCTTATTTCCTTGCGCTCAGGTCCTGAACGAACTTCAGCACCGGGCCGGAAAGCGATTCATCGCCACTGTTCACCGCGTACAGCTCGGAGATATGGGAGTGCCCTTCGAGCTTCACACGCGTGACCGGCGTGCCCGCTTTCGCGCGCTCGTCGGCGAGGCGGTCGGACTCCGGCTCGAAGGTGTCGGGGTCGAGCTCCGCATCCGTCACCAGCAGCGGCACCTTGCTCTTCACGAGGCCTGGCAGCGACGAGCGCTCCTTGTACTTCGAAACGTCCTCTCCGTAGTAAGACTTCCACACCGAGACGCCGTCGCCGAGCTCGTAGAAGCCCGACGTGAGAATGGCGCCCGCGATGCCGGGCTTCCTGCCGGCGTTCGCCATGCTCGCGATGTAGTCCGCGGTGTGCGCGGCGCCGGCCGAATGACCCCAAAGGAAGATCTTGCTCGGGTCGCCGCCGCGGCGCTTGATGTTGGCCTTGAGCCACGCGACGAGACGCGTCAGATCCTCAATGCCCGCCGGATACGGAAACTGCGGCGCGAGCCGATAGTTGATCGTTACGCCCACGAGACCATGCGACGCCGCCCACAGCCCGACGTTGTCGTAGAACGGCGAGCTTCGGCGCGTGCTTGCTGCCACCGCTGAAGCCGCCACCGTGAATGAAAACGACGACGGGCTTGCCGCTCTTCGCGTTCGTGTCCGGCGAGACGAACAGGTCGAGCACGTGGCGCTCGTGTGGGCCGTAGGAGAGGTCACGTGTCAGCGTGACGTTCTGATACGGCTCTTTCTGCTGGAGCGGCGCGTACAACTCGGCGGTGCTGCGGCCTTCGATCTTCGGGCCGATCTCGCGCAGCGCCGCCGCGATGTCCGGCGGCATCTTGCCTGGAACCGCCGGCGCGGCTGCCGCCACCCGCATCCGGGTGTTCTCCTTGATGGGCGGCAGCTCCGTACGCCCCGTCACCGGATTCGCATAATGGAACGGGATGTCGTAGACGGACGGGAACATCTCGAACACGAGCGTCGGCGGCGTATCCGGCGGGAAATCCTTGCTCGGGCCCGGCACATTGCTGGCCGTGACTTTCGTCCAGCCGCCGTCGTAGCTCGCCGTGAACGTGTTGTAGGTGTGGACCACGCTGAACTTCCACACGCCGTCTTCCTTGACTGCTTCGTTCTCGTACACCGACCCGCCCATCGAAGCGCGCGGGCCGAACACATCTGCTGCATCATGCGCAGGCGGATCTTCGCGGACTTGCCGTCTTCGGCAACGTGGATGACGGGCTGCAACTGCACGTGATTGCCGAGCCGGCCCGCGACCGGCCCTTCCTGGCCACGGCCAAACACGTTGCACAAGGAACCCGCGCACGCGCTCGCGGCCTTTGTAGACGCCGCGCTGCGCGAGCTCGATCGAGCCGTCGCGCGCGAACAGGTTCGCGAGGTCGTTCCACAGATTCTTGTCGAGGTAGTAGCCGTAGGCGCTCTCGAGGTTGTCGATCTCGTGGAAGTCCTTCACGCGTTCGACGACGCGCTCGGCTTCGGCGACGGCCGCATTCACATCAGCGACCTTCGGAAGCGTGTAGCGCACATTCACCGGCACGAGCGCCGCGGCGGCGAGCTGTTTGCTCGGGCCACCGTCTGCTTCGGTCGGATACGTGGGCGCCTTGCCAGTGACCGGATTGCGATAGTGGAACGGCGGAACGTGCGGCTTCGGATAGATCGCGTACGTTTCCGTCGGCGGGCGATCGGGCGGAAGCTGCGTGCTCGCCGTTGGCACGGGCTGCGCGTCTTTGCCCCAGCCTTTGTCGTAGTCGGTGATGAACGTGGGATAAAAATGCAGCGAGGCGATCTTCCACACGCCGTTGTCCTTGACGAACGTGTTCTCGTAGATACCTTCGCTCCAGTAGCCCTGGCCGCCGACCTTGCCGGTCATGCCGAGCTCGCGGCTGCGGACGCGGGCGGTGCTGCCGTCGGGCGCCACGTCGACGATGGGTTGCAGCTGCATGTGGTCGTTGAGCCAGCCGTCGACCAGCCCGTGCGGGCCCTGCAGACCGAGGAACTCGCGCACGCGCTTCTTGCCGACATACACGCCCTGCTGGGCCATCTCGATGGTGCCGTTGTCGGCGAAGAGGTCGGCGACCTGGTCCCACATCGCGCGGTCGATGTAGTAGCCGTAGATGCGCTGGAGGTTCTCGACGTCCTGTTCGGCCTTCAGGAGCGCGGCCCGGTGCGCGAGGCTGGCTGCGCGCTTCTCGCATCACCGTCGCCCTTGATGAAGCGAGCAACGCGTCGGTGTTCCAGGCCGTGCCGCCGGACAGCGAGCTGCCGGGGTTTGCGTAATGGAACGGCGCGAGGCAGGCGGCGGGAAAACCGTCGCACTCCATCTTGCGTTCGCGGTCCGCGGGGTGCGGAAGCACGCGGCGCGGACGCGGCGGTGGGGCCGACGCGGTTGCACCGGGCGTCGCCAGTGCAGCAGCCGGCGCTGCCCAGCCCGTCGCATACGGCGCGCCGAAGCCCGAGTAGTAGTCGAGCTTGCTGATCTTCCAGACGCCGTTGTCCTTGGCGTACCGCAGCTCGTAGACGCCTTCGGCCCAGGTGGCGCCGCCGCCGAGGCTGCCGAACATCGCGAATGCTCGCCAGCGGCCCTTCGCGGTCTTGCCGCCCGGGTCGAGATGCACCACGGGCTGGATGTTCATGTGGTTGTAGAGCCGGTTGTCGCCGAGCCCGATCTGACCCTTGCGGCCGCCGACATTCATGAACAGATGCTTGCGGATGCTCTCGTGCCGACGTACACGCCGGCCGGATAGTTGGCGACCGCGTCGTCGGTGAAGAATGCGGCAAGGTCCTCCCACATGCCCTTGTCGAGGTAGTAGCCGTAGGCGCGCTGAAGGCGCTTGAGTGCGCTGAAGTCTTCGGCGGCTGCGACTTCGGCTTCGAGCCGGTTCAATCGCGACTGCGGATTCGTCGTAGCGTCGTCCGCGGCAAATGCCACGGACGACGCCACTCCGAAAGCCGCGACTACGATTGCAAGCGTGCTTGCAAGCCGATGTCGCATGCGTCCCCCTCGCTGTATTCGTGAGCCCGCAGGCGCGGGCCGTGTCAAACCATCAGACCATCAGAATGTAGTCGAACGGCGCGGACGCCGTATCGACCGTTGTACCCACCAACGTTGGCTCGGACTCGCGCGCCACCCCATACGGAATGGGATGCGAGTACGGCGGCCAGTGCCCACACGCATCGTCGACGTGCCCGTTCCACGACGGGTCGCCCGAAGCGGCCGTCAGGGCAACCGGCATGTCCGACGGCAACGCATGCACCACCGAGAGCGGCACGAGCGTAGATGCTACGACAGCGCCGGCCGCAAAACCGGCGCCACCCAGGAACGCGCGGCGATCGAGCTGCCGCGAAAGCAGCGTCGCGGCCGCTCATGTGAGCCGATCCTTGAAGGGCGGCAGATCGGACTGCGGGAACCAGTTGGTGTGCGTGCCGCTGCGCAGGCGGAACGGCAGCTTCACGGTGGCGATCACGCCCTCTTCCATCTGCTGGGCATCGACGATGACGAGATCCGACGACATGGACTCGTAGTTGCTGGCGACGCCCATCAGGTATCCGTCGCCCTCGCCCTTGGCGCCCTTGCGCGGCACGAACAGTTCTCCTGCAGGCCCTGCACCGGCTCGACGAAGCACTGCTTCGACTCGCCCGTGCGCACGTCGAGACGCTGCATACGTTGGAGCTGAAGCGGCCCAAGGCCCGGCGCGCGCTTCGCATCCGGCGGGCGGCTCGTGTCGCGGCTGCCGACGTAAGCGTAGCGATAATCCAGCGACAGGAAGCGGTCGTCCATGCGCGCCAGGATGCCCGGCGTCGAGACACGACGTCTTCCTGGAAGCTGTCTTTCTTCGACTTGAGGTCGAAGGTCCAGCGGCGGATCTGCGACGGGTCGCGCTCGCCGCTCGACGTGGGCAGTTCCATGGTGATCTTCGGCCACGATCCGTGGCATTCAGGAAGTGCAGCGTGTTCCGCGACGGGCCCTTGAACCAGCGCACGTCCTTCGCTTCGCCGTTGCGCGGCAGCACGCCGACCATCGTGGGCAGGTCGCCCTTCCACTCCCACATCGGCTCGCCGGACTTCAGCCGCTCGAGGCTGGTGGTGCGCGCGATGACGGGGAATGAGGATGTATTTCTGCGTGATGGCGATGTCGTGGATGATCCCGACGTAGGGCGACTTCAGCCACACCTCTTTCGTGATCTCGCCCTTCGCGTTCATGGTGTACACGGCGATGTCGTCGGACAGGTCGCCCTTGGCCTGGTAGCCATAGGCGATCATCTCGCCCGTCACCGGGTCGATCTTCGGGTGCGCCGACATGCTGGTGGCGGTGTACTTGCCGTTGAAGTCCCACGGCCCGAGGGTTTCGAGCGTGTGCGGGTCGACGTGCCAGGGCAGTGCGTCCTCTTTCAGCACCAGCAGCTTGCCGCCGTGCCAGTACACATGCGTGTTGGCGGCGGAGCGGTCGAGCTTCGCGACGCTCGGGTCGTCGGTGAAGTGGTTGCGATACACGCCATACAGGCGTTTGCGCGCCTCGCGCTCGGCCATCAGGCGCTCCGTCTTCACGTAGCGGCCCTTGTAGTCGACCGAGCCGTTCGTGAAGCGGAAGCGGCTGACGTGGCCGTCGCCGTTGAAGCCGGTCGTCCACTCGTTTTGCGGCGGGCGGTACTCGAAGTCGCACTGCATGCGGTAGAACGTGCCTTCGATGTCCGTGGGAATCTCGCCCCAGACCTCGCAGTCGTAGACATCCGCCTCGAACCGCGTCGGGCTGTTGAACCCGCGCGGAAACATCGGATGACCCCGGAAATCCACTGCCATTGTCTTACTCCTCGCGACTCGCGACCCGCGACCCGCGGGGGACTGTTCCCCCAAACGGGCCGGCAATTCAAGCGTCGATTGAAATCGGCTCCACTACCCGAACTTCGGCGCGGGCCTGGAGGGAGTCGGCACCGTCCTGGGAAAACGCAGGGACGGTGCCGAGCGCGGCTGCCACCGCGGCGGCCACGGAAAGCGGCGCGAGACAGCGCGCGCGCGAACGGGATGCGGATCGATGGATGCGTGCCAGTTGAGTCATAGCCCCCTCTTTCGCGTGCCCCCACACTGCCGTGTGGTCGTCGCTCATTCGCCACATCGTTGTCGCCGAAGCATGCCGTTCGCGGTTTGGAATCAGCAAGATCATCGTCCGGAGAGCACCACTAGCCGGTTTGTCGCAGCGGGTGCGCACTGGCGTTCGTTGCGTTCGCACCCTACAGTCCGAGATCGTTGCCTTGAACAACAACGGGATGAAAATGGCATCACGCACCTTGCTTCGCATGGGCATCATTCAGCACGCCCGCGTTGCTTCGTTGTTGGCGCTGTGCACGCTCATCGCTTTCGAGGCGCGCGCCGCCGATGCGCCGCCGATCCGAAAATCCCCGGCTTTCAAGGCCGCCGAGCTCGCGTCGCAACCGCGCGATGGCTGGTACACCAACGGCGGAAGCGTTCTGAACCAGCGCTACTCACCGCTCACGCAGATCAACAAGAGCAACGTCGGCCAGATGAAAGCGGTGTGGCGCGCGTCGCTGCGCGGCTCGGGCATGAGCCCACGCGCCGGCAATCAGGCGCAGCCGCTGGTGTACGGCGGCGTCGTGTACATCATGACGGGCGATAACGACGCCTTCGCCATCTCCGTCGATACCGGACAGGTGTTGTGGGAATACAAAGCCGGAATCGACCCGAAGGTGGCGCGGCCATGTTGCTCCTGGGTCGGGCGCGGGCTGGGCCTCGGGGACGGCAAGGTGTTCATCGGGCAACTCGACGCCCAGCTCGTGGCCCTCGATCAGACCAGCGGCAAGGTGCTGTGGTCGGTGCAGGCGGAAGACCCGAAGCTCGGTTACGCCATCGCGAGCGCGCCGGTGTATTACAACGGGCTCGTGATCACCGGCTTCGCCGGCAGCGACCTCGGCACGCGCGGGCGCCTCAAGGCCTACGACGCGAAAGACGGCAAGCTGAAGTGGACCTTCTACACGGTGCCCGCCCCCGGCGAGCCCGGCCACGAGACCTGGCCCCAAGGCAGCGATGTGTGGAAGTACGGCGGAGCCGCCATCTGGCAGACACCGGCTATCGACCCCGAGCTCGGGCTCATCTACTTCTCCACCGCGAATCCCGGGCCGGTGCTGAACGGCAACCTGCGCAAGGGCGACAACCTCTTCAGTGTCTCCGTGGTCGCCATCGACGCGAAGACGGGCAAATACCGCTGGCACTTCCAGCAGGTTCATCACGACATCTGGGATTACGACTCGCCGAACCCCGTCATCCTGTTCGACGCCCGGTACAACGGGCAGCCGCGCAAGGGCATCGCGCAGGCCGCGAAGACGGGCTGGGTCTACATTCTCGATCGCGTCACCGGCAAGCCACTCATCGGCATCGTCGAAACGCCCGTGATGCAGGAGCCGCAGCAACACACCTCGCCCACGCAGCCCTTCCCGATTGGCGACGCCATCGTTCCGCAGTTCATCGACATCGCTCCGGAAGGGTTCGAGCTCATCAACGAAGGGCGCATCTTCACGCCGTTCACGAAGACGCCCGCCGTGTGGAAGCCGCTCGCGGCCGTGAACTGGCCGCCCAGCTCCTATGACCCCGAGACGAACCTCATGTACATCTGCGCCACGGATTCGCTCTGGGGCGCGCAGGGCGGCGACCCGGACTACCCTGTCGAGCCCGGCGCACTTTATTCGGGCAGCATCGTTGCGCGCTTCGCCGCGCCCCGGCGCGGCGTGTTCGCGGTGGTCAACCTCACCACCAACCGCATTGCCTGGCGTCAGCAGTGGGTCGACCAGTGCTATAGCGGCTCCATCGTCACTGCGGGCGGGCTCGTCTTCGTCGGTCGCAACGACGGCCGGCTCACCGCGCTCGATAAGTCCAACGGCAAGAAACTGTGGGAATTCCAGACAGACGGCGGCGTGAACGCGCCCGCCTCCACGTTCGAGTACAAGGGCAAGCAATACGTGGTGGTGCTCGCCGGTGGCACGGCGCTCGCCGGCAGCAAGCGCAGCGATGGAGTGTGGCTCTTCTCTTTGGACGGCACCATGGAGCCCCTGCCGCGCGGTTCGGCAGATCCGGTAGCCGCGCCGCGCGGCGGCCCGCCCGGCGCGGCAGCGCCCGCGCGCGCAGCCAATAAAGAGAAAGGCAAAGACCTCTACACGACCACCTGCGTGGTCTGCCACGGCGAGAACGGCAAGGGCGGCACGCACGGTGGCGCGCCGTTCACCGCGAAGCTCACTCGCGAGTCGATCGTCACGGTGCTGACGACCGGCCGCAACGATATGCCGCCGTTCGGCTCGGCGCTCTCGCCCGAGGCGATGCGGGACCTCACGGCCTACGTGCTGGAGCTCGCCGCGCGCTAGCGGCGCGCCGCGCTGATTCCAAAGACTGGTTCATTCCAGAATCTGGCTCGTCTTAGAGTCGGACTCATTCCAAAGACGGGGCAATCGAGTTGCTAACGCAACCTGAAACGGCTCGAAATTGCAAATTCGAGCCGCGTAGTGGTCGCGACGCCTCGCAGCCTTGATGCCATCTGCCGCGCCATCGCAATAATCGAGGGCATTGATCAGACCTGTCGATTTGAGGTTCCAAGGGACGACCGCTTAATACGAACGGAGGCAAACCGTAACTTCATGTGGAGGGGGACCCATGAACATACGATTCGCCGTCGCTGCCGCTGCCAGAGCGGCCACCACGGTTCCGGGTTCATTCGAGAATTCACGGCGTCAGCGCGTTCATGGAGAAGAACGCCGCGTTGCCATTCGTTCGTGCAGTCGTTGGCGCCGGAAACGTGACTTCCGCGCAACAGCGCTTACACATCAGTTTTCCTTCGATTACGGCGCTCGCACTTCGCGACGGCACTAGCCCGCCGCTGCGCACGCCCTCGGCCGTCCGGGCGTACCGCGCGCCGTAATCACCATCCGCAATCCTTACAACCGATCACCTGAGCGACAGTTTCAGCAGGGGGGAGTCTCATGAGTTCCATTCGACATGCAGTCACGACGGCGCTGCGCGCCGCCGCGCTCGAAAAGCACAAGCACCGGTCGACCGCGATCGCCGCCATGGCGGTGACCATCGGTCTTTCCGGCGCGGCCTTTGGCCAGGAGGCCAGCGATGCCAACCAGTCACTCGATGAAGTGACGGTCACGGGCTCGCGCATCCGCCGCACCACCGACTTCGACACCGCGAACCCGACCACCGTGGTCGATGCCGACTACCTGAAGAACCTCGGCATCACGAACGTGGGCGACGTGGTGAAACAGTTGCCGTCGAACGTGTCGAACAACACGCCCGCGACCACCGGCAACGCCAACTTCTTCGCCGGCTCCACCATTGCCAACCTGCGCGGACTGAATCCGTTCTTTGGCAGCCGCACGCTCACATTGATGAACAGCCGGCGCTTCGTGCCGACCAACCAGGGCGACGGCGTCGACCTCAACTTCATCCCGTCCGTGCTCATCGAGCGCGTGGACATCGTCACGGGTGGCGCCTCGGCGGCGTACGGCTCGGGCGCGGTCTCCGGCGTGCAGAACATCTTCCTCAACCGCAAGCTCGATGGCGGCAAGCTCGAGATGGACTTCGGCCAGACGGCCGAGAGCGACGGCAGGGACAAGCACGTCGGTGCCGCCTACGGCATGGCGTTCGGGGATCGGGCACACGCGACGATCGGCGTCGAGTGGCAGGACTCCGACCCGATCGGCTGCTACGAAGCGCGCGACTGGTGCGCGAAAGGCCGTGGACAGTATCCAAACGCGCCCTTCGGCACTGTGCCTGCGAACCTGGTCGGCGAAAATCTGCATGCGAACCAGATGACGACCGCCGGCGTGTTCTATACGCCGGGCATCACCGGCACGACCACACAGGGCGTCAACGCGGCCGGCACGGGATTGAACGTCTTCAACCTCGGCGCACAGCCTTACGCCGGCTCGTCGGCCACGGCCGCGGTGCCGGGCGGCGACGGGCGCTCGATCTACCAGTACACGAACCTGCGTGCGCCGGTGAATCGCAAGGTGGCCACGGGCACGTTCACGTTCGACATCACAGACACCACCCACATGAACCTGGACGTGTCGTGGGGCGACGTGGAGACCCTGAACATCACGGGTGCGCTCGATGCACAGAACCTCAACATTCTGCGCAGCAATGCCTTCATCGTGAACAACGCCGGCCTGCAGTCCGCGTATACGCAGGGCATCGGCTCCAAGCGTGCGCTCAACAAGGACTGGACGGAGCAGCTCGACACCTACTCACGCTTCACCACAAAGGTGAAGCGCGCGGCAGTCGGCTTCAACGGCAGCTTCGGCGAGTCGACCTGGGGTTGGGACGCGTACTACCAGTACGGCGAGACCGATCGCGAGCAGCTCGTGAACGACAACCGCCATCTCAACGCCTACCTCATGGCGACGGACGCGGTGCTCGACAGTTCCAACAACACGGTCTGCCGCGTAACGCGTGACGGCTTCGCCGGGGCTCTCGCAAGCTACCGGGCGGATCAGAACCCGGCATTCGGCCCGGTGGTCAACGCGCCCTACTTCCTCGCGGATCAGTCAATCGCTGCCGGTTGCGTGCCGCTCAATCCGTTCGGCACGGGAGCCATCTCGCAGGCGGCGCACAACTACGCATTCGGCTTCCTGCGCGAAAACCTCAACTACAAGCAGCAGGTGGTTGCGGCGAACTTCTCCGGCGACCTGTTCAAGGGCATTGGCGCCGGCCCGATCTCGGCTGCTGTCGGTATCGAATACCGCACGGAGAAAGGCGAGAATCTCGCTGCCGAGGAGGTGCCAACGGCCGTCCGCACGGACTACCTGATTCAATACGGCGAATCGTTCGCGGGCGACGTGAATGTCACCGAGGGCTACACCGAACTGCGGCTGCCGGTTTTCCAGGACAAGCCTGGCGCCAAGCGGCTCGAGTTCAACGTGGCCGCTCGTGAGTCCCGCTACAAGAACCAGGGCGGCTTCGGCACCACGGGCGAGTCGCGCTCGCACGACCTGTTCACCTGGAAAGCCCAGATGCTGTGGAACCCGGTGGACTGGCTGCTCGTGCGCGGCACGCAGTCGCGCGACGCCCGCGCGGCCAACTTCCGCGAGCTGTATTACGGCCAGAAGATCAAGGCTGGCGGCACGTTCGGCTTCTGCGGCCCCACGGGCACCATCCAGCGCGACCCCTGCGACTGGAGCCTCGAAGGCAACGTGGATCTGGCGCCCGAGGAGTCGGATACGACGACCATGGGCCTCGTGTTCACGCCCAAGGACTGGCTGCCGGGCTTCCAGTTCGCCGCGGATTACTTCCGCATCAGCATCGACTCGGCGATCCAGCAGGCAAACGTGCGCCGCGTGCTCGACGGCTGCCAGATCTGGGCCTGGCGGAGTTCTGCGCGCTGCTCGTGCCGGACCGGCCGGGCAACTACAGCTTCACACAGGCTGGGGGCGGCGGCTCGGGCCAACCTGGATCTCGGCATCAACAACCTGCGCGCAACGGCGTTCAACGGCAGCGGTTACACCTACAAGGGCATCGACTTCTCGAGCAACTACATCTGGGAGCTGAACGATTCTTCGAACATCGCGTTCCGGCTGCTCGCCACGAAGATGATCGATCAGCTCTACCAGCCGGTTCCGGGACAGCCGTTCCGCCAGCTGGTGGGTCAGACGGGCACGGCGAACTCGTTCCTGTCCGACAACCAGCCTGTGGCTGAATGGCAGAGCACGCTGGCAGCCACCTTCAATCGCGGACCGCTGAGCGTTACGGCGCAAATGCGATACGTGAGCGATGGTGTGTTCAACTACCTCGGCGTCGAGTGCCCCAGCGGTGGGCCCTGCCCGACGGTCCCGGCCGGTGGCACGACGTATATCCTCAACCACGTCCCGAGCTACACGCTGACCAACCTGTCGGGCTCGTACAACTTCGAGAATCTCTTCGGCACCAAGACGTTCCAGGTGTTCGGGGCGATCTCGAACCTGTTCGACAAGGACCCGCCACTCGCACTAGGCGGCAATCCCAATGGCAACGGCGGCACGAACGCGGTGTTCTTCGACACTGCAGGCCGCTCGTACCGCCTCGGCGTGCGCGTGGGGTTCTGATGGGATGAGCTGATCACAAACGACATTACAGATTAGTTCGCCAGAAACTCGCGGCCGCATCCGTCCCCACGCGGATGCGGCCGCTCTTTTGGTAGCAAGCGATGTAAGTGGCCGAAGGCCGCCCGCAATCGCACCGTCCTGGGGCGACCCGCCGCCCTGCGGTTCCGGGCTGGCCTGTGACGGGGGGGAAAGTTCTACATGGCGATAATTGGCGTGATAAAAGGTGGGCGCTCGTCCGACTGGCTACCCCGTACCGACGGATCGATGACCGACCTGCTCGACTACGAGATCTTCACCCGCGTTATCAAGGCCGGCAGCCTCTCCGCTGCCGCCCGTGAGCTGCACTCCACGCCCGCGATGGTCTCCAAGCGCCTCACCCGCCTCGAAGACCGGCTGGGTGTGAAGCTGCTCCACCGCACCACCCGCCGGCTCACGCCGACAGAGGTGGGACAAAGTTTCTACGAACGTGTGCTCGCCGTGCTCGCCGCCGTGGCCGATGCGGAGAGCCTCGCCGCCATCGACAACGACCGCCCGCGCGGCCTGCTGCGCGTATCGCTGCCCACGTCCTTCGGCCGCCTGCACGTCGCCCCGCGCCTGAAGGCGTTTCTCGACGCATTCCCGGAGCTGCGCCTGCAGGTCGACCTCAACGACGAATACGTGGACCTCGCCGCCGGCGGTTTCGACGTGGCGGTGCGCATCGGCACGCTGCCCGACTCCGCGCTTATCGCTCGCCGCCTGGCGCCGAACCGCCGGGTGCTATGCGCCGCGCCTTCATACCTGGAACAATTCGGGTCGCCGCGCACCCTGGAAGATCTCGGCCAGCATCGCCTGCTGGCGGCGGAGCCGCAGACCGCCTGGCGCTTCGACGGCCCCGAAGGCCCGGTCGCCTACAAGCCGCACAGCAGCCTGCAGACCAACTCCAGCGAGCTGGTGCGCGAAGCCGTGCTCACGGGGCTCGGCATCGCCTTCCGCTCCACGTGGGACGTCGGCGGCGAGCTCAAACTCGGCACGCTCAAACGCGTGCTTGCGCAGCTCGGCGGGGCATCGGATGTGAACATCTACGCCGTTTACGCAGGCCGCCGCCTGGTGCCGCCGAAGGTGCGCGCCTTCGTGGACTATTTCGCGAGCGCATTCGGCCCCGACCTGCCCTACTGGGATCGTGACATCGGCCCCCTGCTCGAGCGCGTCGCGAGCGCTCGTTGAGCCGGAAGGTTCCAGCTGTTTAGCCCGAATGAGAAAGCCGATTCAGCTGGGTTTCACGATGCGGGCACGGAATGCACACGCGATAACCGGCTCATCCGGTCTGCTAGACTCCTTACGCACAATTCAAGCTCGAGCTCGAAAGGGGCTGACAACATGCGATCTCTCGCCAAAACAGGTCTGGTCAAACTCGGTCTTGCCACGTTCTGCGCGCTGGCAGCCGCTTCCGCCGTGCACGCCCAGGATGCACCGTCTGCCGACGAACTGGCACAGAAGGCGGTGGACCTGCGCCAGTCCGTCTTCAAGCTCATCGGCTGGAGCTTCGATCCGGTCGGCGGCATGCTCAAAAACAAGGTGCCCTTCGACGCCGCGGTAGTGCAAAAGAGCGCCGCGCGCCTGGAGACCCTCGCCCCCATGATCGGGGAGTCGTTCCAGACGGACACGCGCAAGGCCAGCGTGAAAACCAAGGCCCGCGAAGCCGTCTGGGCCAACAACGCCGACTTCAAGGCGAAGAACGACGATTTCGCCAAGGCGTCCGCCGCGTTGTCGACCGCTGCCAAGGGTGGCGACAAGAAAGCCGTCATGCAGGCCGCGGCCGCCGTGGGCAAGGCGTGCGGCGCCTGCCACGACAGCTTCCGCGACAAGTAATCCTCGCAGCCGGCCAGGACGGCCGCGCCCCGGGCCGGGCAAGACCCGGGCCAGGCAAAATAAAAGCGCCGGCATCACTGCCGGCGCTTTTTTGTTTCAGGTGAGTTTCCGGCGCAACCGTGGTGGCGCTGCGCGCGCCGCCGGCCGGGCCGCCCGCGCCTCACATCAATTGAAGCTCACGTCCGGCGGCTCGGGAGCGGCGCTGATGAGCCAGTAGACGAGCGCGGCGCTGATCGCGATGACGACGATCGCCTTGGCGATCTCCGATTTCGTGATTGCCTCGTGCTCGGCGACGTGAGCGGAGGGCTTCTTTCCGTGCAGCATCGCGGCGATGAGGTTCTGCTTCTTCACGAGGAAGTAGAACGCTATGGCCATGAGGTGCAGCGCCACCGCCGCCAGGATGAAATTGAAGTTCAGGTGGTGCAGCGACGTGAGCCGGTCGGCCGTCTCGCCGCTCACCACGCCGTTGTAAGGCCCGGTCCACAGAATGTCGTCGGTGGCGAAGAGCCCCGTGGTGATCTGAAAGCACACCAGCACCAGCATGACGATGACCATGATGCCGCCGAGCGGGTTGTGCCCCACGGTCTGGATCATGGTGCCGGCCGCGAGCCCCCGGGCATAGCGCCAGATGGCGGCCGGGCTCGCGACGAAGCTGCCGAAGCGGGCGTGTTTCGGGCCGACGAAGCCCCAGATGAGACGGAACACGATGAGCCCCAGTGTCCAGTACCCCAGGTACATGTGGTACTGCATCCAGTCGAACCCGGCCTCACCGCTCGCCCACAGGGCGCCGAGGCTCAGGACGAGCAGCCAATGGAACAGCCGCAGCGGCAGATCCCAGACCAGTCGTCGTTCTTCAGCCATTTCGCTCTACTACCGTTGCCAGGGAAACCAGCGGGCGATTGTAGGGGGCTCAAAAAAAACGGCGGGTGTTTCCACCCGCCGTTCCACAGTTTAAAGACTGTGAGTCGACCGTTGCTTAGAAGCGAGCCTTGAAGCCCACGAAGTAACGGCGGCCAAGCACGTCGTAATAGCCCGGGTTGGTGGTGCCCTGGCCCGTGGACGTCAGGGTGCTGTTCGTAATCTCCGGATCTGTGTCGAAGACGTTCTCGACACCGAAACGCGCGGAGTACGTGGAGCTGATCTCCCAGTTACCCGTCAAGTCGACCACGTCGTAGTGGCTCGGCCCCTGGTTCGTGGACAGCGGGTTCTGAGCAAACGCCGCGGCACGGGCCGCCGGCAGATGCCGCCAGCGCAGGCTCGCGTTAACACCGCCCGTCGAGTAGCCCACCGTCGTGAACGTCTTGTAGCGGTACTGAGGACCCTGGGCTGGGGTGCCCGGAGCCATGGTGCCGGCATTCTCGACTACTGGGGCGCCGGCAATTGCCTGCGTCTTGTAGGTGTCGAGATAGGTAGTCGCCAGGTTCACGGACAAGGCACCCGGGAGGCTGCCCATGCCCATATCCGCCAGATCCGCGCTCCAGTCGAGGTTCAGGTCGACGCCGGACGTCTCCAGCGTACCGATGTTCTGGAACGAAGCGGTCACCGTGGCCACGCCGCCATTCGTCGGATCACGCGTGATCAACGAACAGAACGTGTTGGTCGCGCTCTGGGTCGGGTTGAACGCCGGATTCAGACACTGGTTGTAGACGACGTCGAACGTTGTCGAACCGATCGTGTCCGCGATCTCGATGCTGTACCAGTCGACCGAGGCCGTGAACTTGCTCAGCAGCGCCGCTTCGAACGCCGGACGGAACACGAAACCGGCCGTGTAGGTATCGGCGACTTCGGACTTCAGGTTGAGATTGCCCGAAGTATTCGCGGTGGCGATGGTGGCCGGCGCCCCGGTTTGCGGAGTGGCATAGAACACCGACGCCGCACTGGCACCCATGAGCTGCGTGCACAGCGCACGGGCCGCCGCCGAATTCGAATTGACCGACGCATTGGCGCCCCACGGAGCCGTGGAGTTCGTCCCGCACGGGTCACCGAAAGCGATGCCCTGCACCGCCTGCGTAACGGGCAGGAACAGCTCACCGATGTTCGGCGCGCGGTTGGCGCGCTGATAGCCGCCACGGAAGCGCAGCGAATCGACGATCGTCCAGTCCACCTGCGCCTTGTAGGTATCGACTTTGCCCTGCGTGTCGTAGTCCGAAAGGCGATATCCGAGCTCGAGGTTGAGGCGCTTGATGGCCGGAATATCCGCCAGCACCGGCACCAGCAACTCGCCGTAGACTTCCTTCACGTCGGTGGAACCGAACGTTGAGTTGGTCGGGAACAGCCCGATCGGGCCATCCTGGAACGAATTGTTGCTGCCGAGAATGTCGACCTGGAAGCCGAACGTGTTCTTGCGCCAGTCGACACCGAACGCGCCGCGCACTTCGCCCGCCGGCAGGTCGAACAGGCCGCCCTGGAAGTTCGCTTCGGCGATGTCCTGGTCCATGTTCGTGACGTTCTGCATGTTGCCGGTGATGGCATCGATACAGTCCTGCGAAACCGCGAATTCGGCGAAGATCGGCAGACCCGTGGTACAGCGCGCGGTGGCTCCCGCGAAACCGTTGCCCGGAGCGCCCGAATTGCCGGATATCACGGCGCCCTGACCGTAGTTCGGCGACAACACGATGGCGCGATAGCGAGCGAGCGACCCGAAGCCGATCAGGCTATTGGTGACCTGCGTGTTGCCATGGGACACATATGTTTCCCACGTCCAGTCGCCGAACGGAAGTGCACCGCTGAATCCGGCGAGCACCTGGTACGTCTGGTTGTCGTTGATGCTGCTGCGCGGCCCGATGAAGTCGAGCACGCGGTTCAGCTGCCACGGGGCATTCGGGGTCGGGCGGCTGTCCAGCAGCGCCGCCAGTTCGGCCGGCACCGGGTGGGCCGCGTCACGCGGGATCAGAACTCCCCAACCGCTGACGGCCGGGGAATACTGCAGCACCGACTCTGTATGCGTCTTGCTGAAGTTGCCCTGGATGAAGAAGGACAGGTTGTCGCGAATGTCGTAATCCGCACGGCCAAACATCGAGTAGCGATCCTCGGGGATCGACACGAGGCTCGCCTGCTGGTTTTCCTTGATGGTGCCATTAGCCGCGGTCCCGCGGAATCTGCCATCCAGGATGCCGTTGTAACGATAGGCACCATCGGGCTCGCCGCCACCGAACAGCTGCCCGCCGGTGTAAAGCGTGTTGTTCGTGTTCAGGAAGAACGCCGAGGTCGGGCCAACACCGTTGCCGCCGGCTTGCGTGAAGATGTTGCTGATTGCCGTCGGGTCCGGAAGATTGCCGGGAGTCGGTGTCCAGTACGTGTCGGAGAAGAAGAACTCCGTGCCCGTAACGGTCGGGTCGGACCAGCCCTTCGTGAAGAAGTCCCGCTCGCGGGTGGCCGCATCGCCACGCTTGAAGTACTCCACGCCGAACATCGCGTTGCCGCGGTTATCGGAGAAGTTGCCGCCCATGAGGCCGCTGACCTTCAGCTCCTGGTCATCGCCGAGCTCGGTGATGCCGTACTGAGTGTCGAACTCCATGCCTTCGAAGTCGTTCTTCAGGATGAAGTTGACGACGCCGCCGACGGCGTCGGCACCGTACGCGGACGAGGCGCCACCCGTGATGATTTCCACGCGCTTGATGGCGGCAGCCGGGATCGAATTGACGTCGACGACCAGCGTCGCATTCACCGGCATCGCGCGACGGCCATCCAGCAGCACGAGGGTGCGGTTCGGGCCGAGGCCGCGCAGGTTGATGGTCGAGGCTCCGACCGTGTTGATCGGGCTGTTCTGAACGTCCGTGGTCAGGAACTGCGTGACCGCGGGAACGAACTGAGGCAGCTTGTTGAGGCTCGTCTCCAGGGCGACGGTGCTTTGGCCTTCGAAGGCCTCCGCGCCGACGGTGACCAGCGGGCTGGTCGCGTCGAGATCACGGCGCAGGATGCGGGAGCCCGTGACCTTCACTTCTTCGAGAGATTCTGCCTCCTGGGCATGAGCCGGAGCGACAAAGCCGGCGATGAAGGTTGTTCCAAGCACAGCGGCGACAGCCGCGGCGACCGGAGTCGGCCGAAAAACAGTGTACTTACGAGTCACCAGTAAACCCCCACAACTTTAAGCGAAAAATGCGGACACATGGCGGCAGCTCTCCTGGCCGTCAGGAGATCTGAAATCCGTTCAAACCACCGTTAAGGACGCGGCTTCACTGCGCAGGCTTTGCGCAGGGTCGAAAACAATCCGGGGAGACGAAGACCCGGGCCCACTTCCGTTGCCCGCCAGGTGTCACCGCCGAGCGGTGGCTATCCACGATCCGCCCCCAAGAAGTCGTAACGTCCGGTTCAAGGACCTCCGCGAATGTGGCTTGCAGCGTCACTCGCGAACAGACCCTATTCCTCAAGGCACCTCTTCCTTTCGCTACAGTGCAACATCGGACGGCGGCCGAGTCTACACGTTTGCCTCGGCGCAACCGAAGGGGTTATCGGTGATGTAGTTCACAGATCGGCGTATGTATGTGCATTGCGACAGGATCGGGCGACCCCGTCGGCACTGCACGTGGGAATGAGCGAATCAGCGGACCCGGCGCACCCGGGTCGTGGCACCGGATTGGGCCAGCAGCAAATATGAACCCATCGCACCCTCCGTGATACGAATGCTCTCCCCTGCCTTGATTACCATGGCATATTTCTTCTCGGGCTGCTCCCAGACCTGGCCATTGTCGAGCTCAAAAACCAGCTCGCCGTAGGCTTTCGTCGTGACCTTGGTGACCGTGGCCTGAAGCGCGTCGAGTGGCGCGGCGACCTTCTTCTGCGCTTCCTTTCGCTTACGCGCGAGCTCTCCGCTCAATCCGAATTCGTCTTCCTGCGATTTCGCATCTAGTCGTGGCGTAGTCGCAACAACAGCCGGCGGCAGTGCGGATTGAGCGGGAGGCACTGGCGTCGACGCCACGGACGCAGAGGCCTGAGTCAGCCGCGCAACCTCGCGGTCGAAACAGGCCAGACGGGCCCCGTCATTCTTTTCCATCGAGCAGTCCACGACGCTCTGAGGCAACCCTTGGCCAAAGGCGGTGGAGATGGCGAGCGAAACGACGCCCGCAGCGGAAACCGTTTTCCGAATGAAAGACATACACGTGTTCCTTATCAAAAGAGGCGAGCTCAGGCCGTGCGCGAGGTAGCGATAAACGCCCGGCTGCGGATGAACTGCGAAACGATCCACTTCTCCCCGCGTGCCGGCGGCCGGCCGGCGTGGACCGTGCGGGTGTCCGGTTCGCCGTTGGGATGCGCGTTGACAAAGAACAGGCCTTCGCCCCGGCGCCCCTTGTGACCCACCCCCAGATCCGGGAAGTCCGTCTCCCCGCCTTCGTAGTCGTCGTTGAGGTAGGCCAGGAAGGTGACCACGCGCTGCCCGTTCTTCGCCACCTCCTCTGCGTAGCCGGGCGTCTGGGGATCCACAAAATCGAAGTGGTTCGTGATCTGCTCGCCCGGCTCGTAGTGAAGGATGGTCGCTGCTTCCATGTTCGGCATGGGCACGCCGCACGCGGCCGCCATGCGTGCCTGCACGAGCAGGTGAACGAACCCCACTTCGGCCAGCGTGAACGTGGCGGCAGTGTTGGTGCGGGTGTCGTGGGTGATGTCCTGGCGCGCGATCGAGTCGTAGACCTTCGCGCGCACGAGTTTCGGGCGGGCCTGCGCGATGAGCCAGTCGCAGAATCCCGCCGGTGAGCAGATTCGGAAAGCTGCGCACGACAGGGTCAGCGTGGATCACCACGGCCTGCGGAGCGGCGCTCCAGGGCCCGCCGGCCACGCTCGAGGCCAGGCGTTTCCAGACACCGGCCGACGGACTCTTGACCGCGGACGCGGCCAGATCGCGGTCAATGGCGAGCACGCACAACTGCTCGCGAGCCGGCTCCCAGCCGCGCTCTGCAGCCAGCACGAGCGCGCTCAGCCCGTCCGCCCAGCTCTGCCGCATATGGGCGCCGGCGCCGGAAAGAGCTGCCAGCAGCGCCGGGGCTTCCGCCCCACCCGCATTCGCGGCGTCGATGAGGAAACGGGCGGCGTCGCGCGGCAGGAAGGGTGCGCGATCGCCTATGAGCAGCCGCTTGCCAAGACGCGTCATGCACTCGACGTCGCCCGCCTTGATGCCGCGGGCAAGCGAATTGACGGCTTCGTCGTGTCGGCCTGCGGCGTCGTGCGCGTCAGCCTGCGCCACGTGCTCCGAGAGCCCACCGCGGGCACCCTGAGCACCGCCCGTCTGCACCGTCGCATTCACCAGTGGGAACCCCCGTACGGATAGCGGCGCGAAGCGCGCCGTGGCGGCGAAGTATAGGGGTGGGAGTGGCGTTCAGGGCTGGGGCTTCTCCGACGTGCCGCCCAGTTCCTTGATGAGCGAGGCGGTGGCCGTTCGCACTTCCACCCGCGTGCCGCCGCGGCCATGGCCGCCGGCTCGCCCCATCGCGGCATCGAACGGCGTCATGCCCTTCCTGTCCTTCGCGTTCAGGTCGGCCTTGAGGGCCACGAGCGACTTGATGACGTCATCCCAGCCCCACAGCGCCGCGGCGTGCAGCGCCGTGCCACCCTGGCGCAGGTCGCGCGCATTCACGTCGGCGCCTGCGGCGGCCAGCAGCTTGATGGACTCGACGGCCTCGGCCTGTGTCTTGAAACGCCCGCGCGTATCGATTTCATTGGAGCCGAAGTTGGCGGCCGCCATGAGCGGCGTGATGCCCTGGAGCTGCGGCAGGCTCGGATCCGCGCCGTGCGCGAGCAGCAGCTTGATGGCCGGCGCATCGCCCACCTTCGCGGCAACGAGCAGCGGCGTCGCATCCATGGTGAGGATCATGTCGGCGCCGCGATCCGGACCGAGTGCGCGATACGGGGGGAAAAGCTTGAGCCGCGCGTTCGGGTTCGCGCCGCGGTCGAGCAGCATCTCGATGATCTCGAGGCTAGTGGTCTCGTCCAGCGAGATGCGATCGGGCCGCCCGCCATGCGGGATGGTGTTGAGGTCCACCGCGCAGTAAAGCGGCGCGCGCCCCCACCAGTCCCACTTGTTCACGCTGGCGCCGCTCTCGATGAGATGCTTCGCGACGTCGAAGTGGAAATTGGTGATGGCGACGATGAGTGGCGTGACGCCTTCCGGGTCGGCCATGTCGATTTTCGCCTTGGCCTTCACGAGCGCCTTCACGCACTCCAGACAGCCCTGGCGCGACGCATAGATGAGCGCCGTGAGGCCGCCGGCCGGGCGCGCCTGCGCGCGTGGCTCCGCCGTGACCTGGCGCTGCCACTTGTTCACGATGGAGCGCGC
Organism: uncultured Gammaproteobacteria bacterium; assembly: GCA_963837755.1. Lineage (GTDB taxonomy): Bacteria > Pseudomonadota > Gammaproteobacteria > Steroidobacterales > Steroidobacteraceae > JADGHX01. The sequence goes on from CAWIOP010000002.1 coordinate 715,569, forward strand.
ATTCACATCCGCGCCGTGCTTGATGAGCAGCTTCACCATCTCGGGCTGGCTTTCGGCGGCGGCCCACATGAGCGCCGTCTGGCCGCGCCACTGCTCCACGGCGTTGACCTTCGCCTTGCGCTTCAGCAGCGCGCTTGCCGCTTCGACGTTCGACGTGCGCGAGATCACCATGAGCGCCGTCTGGCCATCCGCATTGGTGGCTTCCGGATCGGCGCCCGCCTTCAGCAGCTTCTCGATGATGGCCACGTTGCCCGTGACCGCGGCCTCGGTGAGCGGCGCTGCGCCGTACTCGTTCAGCGCGTTCACGTTCGCGCCGGCCTTCAGCAGCCGGTCTACGAGATCGAAGTCGTTCTGGTAAACGGCCCAATGCAGGGCCGATGTGCCATCCGCCTCCGTGGCATTGATGTCGGCCTTCTGCGCGATGAGCGCGAGCGCGCCCTCGCGATCGCCGTTCTTCACTGCGTTGGCGAGCTGGGCATCGGCCCAGGCCCCTTGCAGACCCAGCGGCCCAAACAATGCCGCCACAACAACCGCCGCAAGCGTGCGTCTCATGGAATCAGACCTCGACCAGCTTGCCAGTGCTGTCCCCGAGCGACTCCGCCGGCACGCCGGCGCGGTCGAGAATGGTGAGCAGCACGTTCGCGAGCGGCGTGTGATCGGGGTAGCGCAGGTGCTGGCCGCCCTTCAGCTTGCCGCAGCCGCCACCGACGAGCGCCGTGGGCAGCGGGAACTGGTTGTGCTTATCGCTGTTGCTCATGTTCGAGCCGTACAGAATGATCGAGTGGTCGAGCATCGAGCCCTCGCCATCGGGCATCTCCGCGAGCTTCTTGAGGAACTTCGCGAACACGGTGGTGTGGTAGGTCTGGATGCGCACCAGCTTTTCCTTCTTCGCCGGGTCGTTCGCGTGGTGCGAGACGGCGTGGAAGGCATCCGGCACGCCCACGTTGTTGTAGGTGCGGCCGCTCACCTCCGCCGCCATCATGAAGTTCACGATGCGCGTGAGGTTGGCCTGGTACGCCAGCGCCGCCATGTCGAACATGAGGTTCAGGTGCTGGTCGAAGCTGTCGGGGATGCCTACCGGCACCTGCGGCAGCTTCAGCTTCGAAAGATCCTGCGATTCACTCTTCTGCACGCGGCGCTCGAGCTCGCGCACGGTCTCGAGGTAGTCGCCGAGCATCGCCTTGTCGCGCGGCCCGAGGCGGGCCTGCAGCGAGGCGGCATCTTCCGCCACCATGTCGAGCACGCTGCCGTACTGGGAAATGAGCGCCTTGCGCTCTTCCGGCGTATCGCCGCGACCGAACAGGCGCTGGAACAGCTTGCGCGGGTTGTATTCCATCGGCAGCGGCGTCGAGGCCGAGCGGAAGGAGATGGTGCCGGAGTAGTTGCAGCCGTAGTCACGGTCGCACGCGCCACCACCGCCCTGGCCCTCGGTCGCGATCTCGAGCGACGGTAGCGGCGTGTCCTGGCCTATGGCCAGTGCCGCAATCTGGTCGCACGTGGGTGCGAGGTGCGGCTCCTGCCCCATCTTCGGATGCACGCACGACAGCCACGTGGCCGGCACGACGGCATGCACCGCCTGGCTTTCGCCCGGGCGATTGCCGAGGCCGCTGATCACGGTGAGCTGCTTCTGGAAATTCTTCAGCGGCGTGAGGATCGGCGAGAGCTCGAAATTCGCGCCGTCGGTCGCCGGAGTCCACTGCTCCATGATCGCGCCGTGAGGAAAGTAGACGAACCCCAGCCGCGGGGTGACCTTCGCCGCGGTCTTCGCCAGCGCCGTGCTTGCCGGGATCATGGCATCGAGCAGCGGCAACGCGATGGCCGCGCCCACGCCACGCAGCACGGTGCGGCGAGACAGGTGTTTTCTGGTGATGAACATCGGGCTTTCCTCGATTCGAATTCTGTCAGTGCAGTGAGGCTTCGGCGGTCTTGAGGTCCGCGCCCGCGGGTGCGGTGGGCACCATCTGCTTCATGAACGGATCGCTCTTCACGATGCCGCTGACGATGGACGAGAACTTGTAGTCCTGCGCAGCGGCGTTGCGCACGATGGCGCGCACCGTCGGCATGTCGTGCGCTTCGACCCCGCGCCCGAGCGCGTAGGTCATGAGCTTCACGGTGAGCGTCTGCACGAACTGGTCGGGCCGCGCCATGAGCGCGTTACGCAGGCCATCCACTCCCTGGATCTTGAGGCCATGCAGCTCACTGTCGGATTCGATCGCGGTACCCGCCTCGCGGTCCTTCGCGCGCCACGCGCCGATCGCGTCGAAGTTCTCGAGCGCAAAGCCGAGCGGGTCGATGATGCCGTGGCAGGAATTGCAGGTCGGGTTCTCGCGGTGGGTGACCATGCGCTCGCGCACCGTATGCGCGCGCACGCCGTTCATGTTCTCCTTCAGCGCTTCGACGCCCGGAGGCGGTGCCGCCGGCGGCGCGCCGATGATCTGCTCCATGACCCACGCGCCGCGGCGCACCGGGGACGTGCGATTGGCGTAGGACAGGCCCATCAGGAACGCGCCCTTGCCGAGGATGCCGTTGCGGCGTGAGTCGGGGAGCGCCACGCGGCGGAAGCGATCGCCCCGCACGTTCGGAATGCCATAGTGGAGCGCGAGCCGCTCGTTCACGAACGTATAGTTCGCGCCGAGCAGGTTCATGACGTTCTGGTCTTCCGAGAAGACGCTGTTCACGAACAGCTCCATCTCGTTACGGAAGGCATGGCGCAGCGCGCCGTCGAATTCCGGGAACAGCGACGGGTCGGGCTCGATGGCATCGATCTCATCGACGGTGAGCCACTGGTCCGCGAAGTTCGTGGTGAGCGACTTCGAACGCGGATCGGCCAGCATGCGCTTCACCTGCTTCTCCACTTCCGCCGGCTCGCGCAGCTTGCCGGCTGTGGCCACGACTCATGAGCTCTTCATCGGGGCCCTGGCTCCAAAGGAAGAACGACAGGCGCGAGGCGAGCTCGATGTCGCTGATCTGGTAGATCTTGCCGGGCACCGCATCGGCCGGCACGCCTTCGACGCGATAGAGGAACTTCGGGCTCGCCAGCAGCGCCATCACGGCCTGCTGGATGCCGCCCTCGAAGCCGTTGGCCTTGCGGCCCGCATCGTAGAAGCGCATCGGGCCGGCGATATCCCCATCCGTCACGGGGCGGCGGAACGCCTGGCGAGCCAGGTTGCTCACGATCTGCTTCGCGCAGGGTGTTTCTTCCGCCTCGTTCGCCGGGCGGCACACGAATATCTTCTTGCGGCTGGGCGTGTCGGCAAGGCCGGTCGCCTTGGTGGGGCCGACCACCTCCAGACCGAAGACGACGGGAACGCGTGGCAAGTCGCCCACGCTGAAGGTCTCCAGCAACTCGTCGTTCTGCGCCAGGCTGCGCGCGACGAACGTGACGCCGACCTTGTGAGGCCCGGCGGGCACTTTGGCCTTGATGTTGGCGAAGCGGTCGCGGATGGCCTTCGCAGCGGGCGCCTGCTTCTGGTCGACGAACTTCAGGTCTTCCTCGCCACCCACTTCCTGCTCGAAGACCTTCTTGCCGTCGATGGTGAGGATCATCTTGTGGCGCGTGTCGAGACCCGCGACGTAACCGCCGCCACCGCCGCCACTCTGGTTGACGTTGAAGACGTACTCGCCGTCGGCCGGGAACAGGTGCTCGACCAGCAGGCCACCGCGCGTGCCGAGCGGCATGCCTTCCAGGTGCGAGCCCTGCGTGGCCCCGTTCGACAGGCGATACATGGTGCTGCTCGGGCCCGCATTGGCGCTGCCGATTGCGCGCGCGCTCACTTCGCTTGCGGCCACGATGTACGCATCGAGGAACGACGGAGAGACCTTCAGCACCGTGGCAACGTTGTCGAAGCCATCGGCCTTGGTGTCCTTCGGCAGCAGCGTGGCGGCATCGATTTCAAGACCGAGCAGGTTCTTCACCTCGCGCTGGTACTCGGTGCGGTTCAGGCGATGCACGACCACGTTGCCGGGGTTCGGATGGGTTTTGCCTTCCGCATCGAGCCTGGTCTGAAGCCAGGCCACCTGCGCATCGATCTCGTTTTGCGCAGGCTGCGGCTTGTCGGGCGGCGGCATGAGGCGGCCGCGCAGCTTGCGCACGGTCTCTTCCCACACGGCTGCGTCGTCGTAGATGTTGTCGGGAAGCATGGTCTCGAAGGCGACGCCGCCCGCCCAGTCCGTTGAGTTGTGGCACTTGCCGCAGTACTGCTCGAAGAACTGCCACTCCTTGGGGTCGCCGGCAGGCGCGTTGGCGTGGGCGGCATCGGCCGCGGCATGAGCCGGCGCACCTGATGCCTTGCTGACGGCCGCACCGGAGGCACTGGCCACGGTGGCCGGGACGGCCTCAGGCTTCGCGCCCTTCGCATCTTGCGCCATCGCAGACATCGCGCACGTTCCCAACGCCATGCCGAGCGCCATGAGCGCCGCCTGCACCGCCGGCCGGTGCCCGGCCCGCGTCGTTCCTGCCTTTTTCATCGATTCGCCTCTACGCATGATCGTTTCTTCTTCAGACGATTCCGCCAAGCTCACGCACGTGGCCCCACAGGCCGCGGTATGCATTTGCCAGGAACAGCTTCGGGTCGCCCCACTTCGCATCGAACTCGCCGGTGGGCGGCGCGGCCAGCAGATCGTCGGTGCCCATGCCCTTGCGCAGCAGGCCGACGAGGCGATCTTTCATGGTGGTGAGCATCTGGTGCTGGGCCATGAGATCGGCTTTTGTCTGCAGCGGGCCGGTGCCCGGCACGACGACCGTCTCGTCGTCGCACAGGTCGATGAGGGCCTTGTTCGCGTCGACCATGCCGCCGATCCACCCGCCGGTGGCGACATCGAGAATGGGGTAGCTGCCCACTGCAACGAGATCACCGGCGACCAGCACGTTCTGGTCCGGGACGTGGATGTAGATATCGCCGTCCGTGTGGGCGCGGGGAAGCCAGCCGTAGACCATCTTGTGGTTGCCGAAGTCGAGGGTGCGCGTGCCGTTGTAGAACGTGTCGTTCGGCCAGGCCTGCTTCGGGCGCGGCACATACTGCCGGTTTTCCCACTCCACCTCGAAATCCGCGCCGAGCCACAGCTTCGTGTTCTCGTGCGCGATGATCTTCGCGCCGGCCTTGCCGAGGCGCTCGTTCGAGCCCGTGTGGTCCCAGTGCCAGTGCGTGTTGAACAGCGTGGCCGGGGGCGCACCCTTCGTATGCTTGCCAATCGCCTTCAGCAGATCGCCCGAACGCTCGGCGAGGCCCCCATCGATCATCACCACGCCGTCGGGGCCGGTGACGATGACGACGTTGGAGCCGGCGCCCGTGACGAGCGCGACGCTGTCGGTGATGGGGCGGATGGCGATCGCTTCACCGCCGCGGGCCCGCGCGAACGCGCTGGTGCCGATGAGCGACGCGACCGACACGCCCGCCACGCCGCCCAGCGCCGTTTTCAGGAACTGCCTGCGTCCATCTTTTCGATCACTGTTTGCGTTCGACATCGCTCTCACATTCGAGTGGTTCGACCACCGGGTTGCACACGCTTCCGAAAGCTGTTCCGGCAAGGCTGTATTCATCGCGTTTTTCGCTGCTGGGTCAATGAATTGATACACCCGTGTTCACTCTTCGAAAGCGCGTGCTCATGGGTAACATATGCACCTGCGGTGATCAACGCGCATGTCACGAGATGTGTTGTTCTCCACACCGAAAAGCGGCCGGATTTTTTCTTTTCGGGCATATCTCCTTTCGCCGCATTGGCGCTAATCTTCGGGGCACGTAACAGGCGCGCCAACGCGTCGGCGAACGAGGGGGAATCCAGATGACTCGCGATGCTTCAACCACCGCGCCGAGCGGCATTCCGCGCTCGCAATGGCGCGTGATCATCCTGTCGAGCCTCGGCGGCGCGCTCGAGTTCTACGACTTCGTGATCTACAGCATGTTCGCCAAGTACATCGGCGCGGCGTTCTTCCCCGCGAACGATGCGCTCACGTCGCTCATGCTTTCGTTCACGGTGTTCGCCGTGGGCTACCTGGCACGCCCGGTGGGCGGCATCGTGTTCAGCCACTTCGGCGACAAATACGGCCGGCGCCCCGTCTTCATCGTCGCGATCCTCACCATGTCGCTCGCCACGGTGTGCATCGGCTTGCTGCCCACTTATGCGCAGTGGGGCCTGGCAGCGCCGGTGCTGATGGTGCTGTTGCGACTCCTGCAGGGCTTCAGCCTCGGCGGGGAGTTGCCGGGCGCCATTACCTATGTCGTGGAAACCGCCCCGAAGAAGGCGGGCTTCGCGGCCGGCTTCATCTTCTTTTGCGTGAATTCCGGCGTCGCGCTCGCCTCGCTGCTGAGCCTGGTGGTGCACGAAACGCTTGCGCCGGAGGAAGTGGCCGCCTGGGGCTGGCGCATCGGCTTCCTGTTTGGCGGCTTCGCCGGCCTCGTGAGCTTCTGGCTGCGCCTGTCGCTCGAAGAGACGAGTGAGTTCAAGTCCATGAAGAACGTCGCCGCGAAGAAACCGCTGGTGGAGCTGCTGAAGACCCACCCCGCGAACGTGGCGGTCGGCATTGCGGCGCTGACAGCCACCGCCGGCTTCAACGGCCTGCTGTTCGCCATGCCGGCGTTCCTCCCTGCGGTGATGAACTACTCGCCCGTCGAGGCGATCAAGGCGCAGAACGTGGGCCTGCTCGCGCTGTCGCTCGGCATGCTCTTCACCGCGTGGCTGGGAGATCGCATTCCCCGCCGCCTCATCCTCGGCACGGGCGCGCTGCTGCTGGTGCTGCTCGCGGTGCCGTTTTTCAACGCGGCCGCGCAGAAGAGCGTGAACCTCGTGCTGCTGTTCGTCCTCGCGGGCGTCGTCGCGTCGCTGGTGAACGGCACCATGGCCGGCGTGGTGGCAGACCTCTTCCCCACCCGCATCCGCTTCAGCGGCGTCGCGGTGTCGTTCAATCTCGCGTTCTCCATTTTCAGCGGCCCGGCGGCGCTGGCGGCCGCGGCGCTGGTGCGCATCATCGACTCGCCCACCGGGCCCGCGTGGTACATGTGCGGCTGCGCCTCCATCACCTTCATTGGCAGCCTGTTCCTGCATCGGTACGACGGGCGCATTTTGAGTGACCGCAAGGCGGAGCCCGCACTCGCCCGCCCGTCCGCCTCACCGGCCCTCTGATGGACACTCGCATCCACGCACCCTTCCCAACGACATCCCTCACGAAAGGCCTCACCTTGAATCGCATCGAACGTGCTCTCGCCACGCTCGCCGTGACCGTTGCAGGCGTCGTGGCCGTTGCCACGCCGGGCGCCGGCATCGCGGCTGGCGCACCGGCTGCCAGGGCCATCAAGCCCGCACCCGCCTTTACCGGGCAGCAGCTCACCGCGCCTCCGCAGGACGCGTGGGTTACGAATGGCGGCAACATCTACAACCAGCGCTATTCGCCGCTGACACAGATCAACCGCGATACGGTGAAGAACCTGAAGGCGGAATGGCGCATCCACCTCAACTCCGGTGTCGGGCCGCAGTATTCCGGGCAGGCGCAGCCGCTGTTCTACGACGGCGTGCTGTACTACGTCACCGGCGCCAACGACGTGTTCGCCATCGATGTCGAAACCGGCAACACCCTCTGGAAATACGAAGCGAACCTCGACCCCGCGCGCGTGAAGGTGTGCTGCGGCTGGATGGCACGCGGCGTGGGGCTCGGCGATGGCAAGGTGTATGTGGGGCAGCTCGACGCGAAACTGCTTGCGCTGGATCAGCGCACGGGCAAGGTCGTGTGGTCCATCCAGGCGGAAGACCCGCTGGTCGGCTACTCCATTGTCAGCGCCCCGCTCTACTACGACGGCATGCTCATCACCGGCTTCGGCGGTGGCGACATGGGCATCCGTGGCCGCGTAAAGGCATACAGCGCCAAAGACGGCAAGCTGCTCTGGACGTTCTACACGGTGCCCGCGCCCGGTGAGTTCGGCAGCGAGACCTGGCCCAAGAACAACGATTACTACAAGTACGGCGGCGCGCCTGTGTGGCAGACGCCCGCGGTCGACCCCGACCTCGGGCTCGTGTACTTCTCCACTGGCAATGCCGGGCCGGACTACAACGGCGCGGACCGCGAAGGCGACAACCTCTTCACCGCGTCCATCGTCGCCATCGAGGCGAAGACCGGCAAATACCGCTGGCACTTCCAGCAGGTTCGTCACGACATCTGGGACTACGACTCGCCGAACCCCGTGGTGCTGTTCGACGCGCCGTACGACGGCAAGATGCGCAAGGGCATCGCGCAGATCTCCAAGACGGCGTGGGTCTACATCCTCGATCGCGAGACCGGCAAGCCGCTCACACCCATTGAGGATCGCCCCGTTCCGCAGGAGCCTCGCCAGAAAACGGCGGCCACGCAGCCGTATGTGATCGGCGACCCCATCATTCCGCAGTTCGTGGACATCGCGCCGGAAGGCTGGGATCTCGTGAACGGCGGCAAGATCTTCACGCCGTACTGGGACAAGCCCATCGTCTACAAGCCGCAGATGGCCGTGAACTGGCCGCCGAGCTCGTACGACCCGCAGACGAACCAGTTCTTCGTGTGCGCCATCGACAACCTCGCCACATCGGTCTCCGACCCGAAGCCGTTCAAGCCACCGCACTTCCAGGGCATGTGGATGGCGAACGGCCCCATGCCGTTCCCGGACGCCGCCCGGCGCGGCGCATTCGGCTCGTACGATCTCAAGACGAACCGTCTCCTGTGGAACCAGGCGTGGAGCCAGGGCTGCTTCAGCGGCTCCATCAACACGGCCGGCGGGCTCATCTTCGTCGGGCGCAGTGACGGGCGCCTCACGGCGCTCGACAAGACGAACGGCCACAAGGTGTGGGAGTTCATGACCGATGCCGGCGTGAACGCCACGGCGAGCACGTTCCTGCACAAGGGCCGCCAGTATGTCGCGGTGCTGTCGGCGGGCACGTTGTTCGGCGCCGGCAAGAAAGGCGACAGCGTCTGGTTGTTCTCGCTTGCGGGCAGGATCGAGTCGTTCCCGATCAGCCCCCCGGGCGGGCGCCCCGGCTCCGCGGCGCCGCCGGTGACGAGCGTGCCAATGCCCGCGGGTGAGCCGGATGTCCCCAAGGGCAAGGATTCTCTACGGCCGCTTCTGCGTCGCCTGCCACGGCGACACGGGGCTCGGCGGCCACGGCGGCGGCGCCTCGCTCGCCACCATTTCCACCGACATCCCCGCCATCTACAACACGGCCTCGAGCGGCAAGAACACCAACATGCCGCCGTTCAGAGGCGCGTTGAAACCTGAGGAGCTGAGGGATATCGCGGGGTACATCTCCAAAGAGCTGATTCCCTCGCGGCACCCCTGAGCTTGCGCGGTGCGCAACACCGGCCTGGATCGAAAAAGGGCACGGTGACTGTGACTGGCATGAACCGGAATCGGGCTCGCTCGAAAAGAGTCTGGGCTCTACTTCCGATAGTCCTCGCGCGCACGCGCGACGAGGTAGGCATGAATCGCATCGGCATCCGCATCGCTCACGACGTCCGCGAAGCCCGCCATGCCGCTCTCGAAACGAATGCCTTTCAGCACGATGTCCTTGAACTCGGCGTGCGTCTGGACGTTCATGAAGCGCAGGTCCGGATTCGCGTTGGTGCTGATGGCATCGCGGCCGTGACACTGCGCGCAGGTCTTGTGATACGCGGCCTGGCCGCTCTTGATCTGCGCTTCGGTGCCGTCCATGCCTTGCGGCGGCTCCGGAATCTGCGCAACAGGTGGCAGCGGCGGAAGCTGGTTCGTGGCGCCGAGCTTGTAGACGAGCACACGCCCATCCCGAGCTGCTGCGGCCTGGCTCCATCGCAAGAGCCGAAACGTAGCGCCACCCGCTGACACGGCTCACGTACTGCTCGCCATCCACCGATGTACGTCTATGGGCCCGGCCATCGTGTACGGTCTGCGCATCGGACTCCCAGAGCTTCTTGCCGTCCGTCGCGCGATACGCAACGAACTGCTGGTCGCCGGTGCCTTCGAAGACGAGGTTGCCGGCGGTAGTCACCGTGCCGCCGTTGCCGCCCCCGACGTATGGCACGCGCCAGGCCTCCTTCTGCTTTCCGGGTCACAGGCCAGCAAGAGCCGCTCACGGTCTTCTTCGCCGCTTCCGCGCGCACGGCCGCGTTCTTTTCCGTCGGCGGCGCACTCATGTTCGCGCCGATACTGATGCGGAATTTCTCTGGCTCGTAGCTCTCATCGAGCTCATAGGCGAGCCAGTTCTCCAGCACCGGGAAATACACGAGGCCCGTGGCGGGGTTATAGGACATCGGCTGCCAGCTATGCGCGGCCACTGCATTCGGCGTGAGCAGCTTCGGCTCGTTCTCAAGCGCGCGTCGGGCAGGAGAATGGGACGCCCGGTCTTCGGGTCGACGCCGCTCGCGCAATTGTTGTGGTCGACGAACTTGCTCGGCGGAGATCAGCTTGCCGTCGTTGCGGTCGAGCACGTAGAAGAAGCCGTTCTTCGGCGCCTGCATCAGCACCTTGCGCTTCTTGCCGTCGATCTCGAGGTCGGCCAGCATCATCTGCTGGGTGGCGGTCGTAGTCCCAGGTGTCGCCGGGCGTCGTCTGGTAGTGCCAGACGTACTCGCCGGTGTCGGCATCGAGCGCGACGATCGAGGACGAGGAACAGGTTGTCGCCCTTGCCGGCGCTGCGCAGCTTGTGGGTCCAGGGCGCGCCGTTGCCGGTGCCGATGTAGAGCGGTTCAGCTCCGGGTCGTAGGCCATGGAGTCCCACACCGTGCCGCCGCCGCCCGAGCTTCCACCACTCGCCGCGTCCAGGTCTTGGCGGCCATCTCCATGGCCTTGTTCTCGAACGCCGTTCGCCGGATCGCCGGGCACGGTGTAGAAGCGCCAGACCTGCTTGCCGGTGTTCGCGTCGTAGGCGGAGACATAGCCGCGCACGCCGAACTCGGCGCCGCCGTTGCCGATGATGACCTTGCCGTTGACACCCGCGGTGCGCCGGTGATGGTGTAGCGGCGCGGCTTGGTGTCGACGGTGACTGTTTCCCACAGCGGCTTGCCCGTCTTCGCATCGAGCGCGATCAGGCGCCCGTCGAGCGTGGCGATGATAGACCTTGCCTTCGTACACGGCGACGCCCGCGGTTGACGACGTCGCAGCACGCGCATGCGGCCCCACTCCGGCGGCACCTTCGGGATCGTACTTCCACAGCTGCTTGCCGGTCTTCGGCATCGAGCGCGTCAGTGATGCTCCACGCGGACGTCACGTACATCACGCCGTCGACGACGAGCGGCGTGCGCTTCGATGCCGCGCTGGGTGTTCGAGGTCGTAGTACCAGGCGAGGCCGAGCTGGCCGACATTGTGCGTCGTCGATCTGGTTGAGCGGGCTGTAGCGCTGCTCGGAGTAGGTGCGGCCGAGCTCATCCAGTTGCCGGGCTCTTTGTCGGCGTTGATGAGCCGCTTCGTATCGACTGCCGCCGGGCCTTTCGGGGCCGCAACGCCGGCCGCGCAAAACAGGCCGAGCGCGAGCGCGCCCACGATCCTGGCCGTGGCCAGGATCCCGGCATTGGAAATCATCATCACGGATTGCCCCCGTACCTGCCGATCAGAGACGGGATCGTACCCCGGCTCAGTCGCAAGCGGGGCTGTTACCGAGTGCTGGTGTTCTGGTCCGCCGCGCCGCCGGTGCCGCGGGTCTGCTTGTTCAGCGTGCCCGAGAACTCCTTCGGCGCGCGGCCCGTGGCCGCGACGATGTAGTCCTTGAGGATGGTGACCGACGAATCCCTGCGCGTGTGCTCCGGCTCGAGGAAGCCGCGCTCATGGCGGCCCACCGCGTAGTCGATGGGCGTCAGGCCCTTGTTGTCGAGCGCTTCGAGCTGCGCGCCATCCGCGACCAGCAGCTTGATGGTGTCGTTCCAGCCGTGCGCGGCGGCGGCATGCAGCGCGGTGAGGCCACTGTCTGTCTTCGCGTTCACGTTAGCGCCCGCTTCCTTCAGCAGGCGCAGGCATTCGGCGGCCTGCGCGTCGGTCTTGTAGCGGCCGCGGGTGGGGTTGGCGCCATGGCCCATGCCGGCCGCCGCCATCAGCGGCGTGACGCCTTCGGTGTTTGGCAGGTCGAGTTGGCCTTGTACTTCAGCAGCAGCGCAACGGCTTCGCGTCGCCGCCCTTGGCGGCGCGCAGCAGCGGCGTGGCGCCGGTGGAGAGCACCTGGTCGCCGCCGCGGTCGAAGATGTAATTGCGATATGGCGGCCGCAGCTTCAGCTGGAAGTTCGGGTTCGCGCCCTGCGGCCAGCAGCTGCTCGGCCACCTGCGAGCCGGTGGTGAGGTCCTCGCTGGGCAGGTCGGGCCGCCCGCCGCGCGGCAGCGTGTTCATGTCGATCGCCACGTACAGCGGCGTCTGGCCGTAAGAGTCCCACTTGTCCACATCCGCGCCGGCTTCGATCAGGAAGGCGGCGAAGTCGAAGTGCAGGTTCATGCAGCGCCAGCACCAGCGGCGTCGTCTGCGTCCGGATCGGCGAGGTTGATGTCGGCCTTGCCCTTCAGCAGCTCGCGCGCGCACTCGATGCAGCCTTCGCGCGCGGCATAGAGCAGCGGCGTGAAGCCGCCGCGGTTCATGTCCTTCGGGCCGGCCTCGGCGGTGACACGCCGCTGCCAGTCGCGCACGGCGCCGCGGGCATTCGACGTCGGCGCCGTGCTTGACCAGCAGCTGCATCATCTCCGGCTGGCTCTGCGCGGCAGCCCACATCAGCGCGTCTGGCCGCCCCACTGCTCCGTCGCATTCGACCTTGGCGCCGTGCTTCAGCAGCAGCTTCGCCGCCTCGACATTGCCGGTGCGCGCCACCACCATCAGCGCGGTCTGCCCTTCCGGGTTCGTGGATTCGACATCTGCGCCGGCCTTCAGCAACAGCGTCAGCACTTCGGCGCTGCCGGCGGTGGCCGCTTCCGCCATCGGCGTGGAGCCGTAGTCGTTGGCGGCATTGACGTCTGCGCCAGCGCGGATCAGTTGTCCGACAGCTCCGCGTCGGCGTAGTGCGCGGCCCAGTGCAGCGCCGTGGTGCCGTCTCGTCTTTCGCGCGCGCATCCGCGCCGCCCGCGATGAGTTCAGAGCCGCCTGCTGCTGCTGCGACTCCGCGGCATCGAACAGGGTGCCTGCGGGCGCGGCGACCGCGACAGTCGCAGCACCAAGCCCGAGCGTGCACAGGGCAACCGCAGCCGCGACGCGTGTCGTTACACCCTTCTTCATCTTCAGACCTCGGCGAAGATGCCGGTGCTGTTGCCGAGCTTCTCGACCGGAATCCCGGCGCGATCGAGCAGCGTGAGCAGCAGGTTCGCGATGCGGCGTGTCCTGCGGATAGTGCAGGTGCTGGCCGCCCTTGATCTTGCCGTAGCCACGGCCGAACACCGCCGACGGCAGCGGATCGTTGTTGTGCATGTCGCTGTTGCTCATGTTGCTGCCGAACAGGATGATCGAGTGATCCAGCAGCGAGCCATCGCCATCCGGCGTGCTCGCCATGCGCTTCAGGAAGCGCGCGAACACCTCGGTGTGGATACGTCTGCACCTTCGCCAGCCGCTCGAGCTTCGCCGGGTCGTTCTGGTGATGCGACAGCGGATGGAACGCATCGGCCACGCCAGATCTGGTTGTAGGTGCGCATGCTGACTTCCTTGGCCATCATGAACGTGGCCACACGCGTGAGATTCGCCTGGAAGGCCAGCGCGATCATGTCGAACATGGTGTCGAGCTGCTTGCCGAAATCCTCCGGCACGCCGATGGGCGCATCCGGCAGCTTCACGCCGGTGCCTTCCTTTTCCTTCTGCTTCTGCGACGCGCCGCTCGATCTCGCGCACGGAGTCCAGGTAGTCGGCGACCATGGCCTTGTCGGTGGTGCCGAGCTGGCGCTTCAGATCCGCGGCGCTCTCCTGGACGCAGTCGAGGATGCTGCCCGTCTCGTCCATGATCGCGTGACGCTCGGCGGCGTATCGCCCTGGCCGAACAGCCGGTAGAACACCTTGCGCGGGTTGTACTCCATCGGCAGCGGCTGCGTGGGCGTGCGGAACGCGACGGTTGCCGCCGTAGCTGCAGCCGAACGCCGGGTCGCACGCGCCGCCACCGCCCTCGCCGGCGAGCTCGAGCGACGGCAACGGGGTGTCCTGGCCGATGTGCTGCGCGGCCATCTGGTCGGCGGTGGTGCCGCCATTGGGCTGCTGGCTGATGGCCGGGGCCACGCAGCCCAGCCAGGTGCCGGCGATGATGGCGTGCGGGGTCGGGCTTTCGCCGGCCTTGTTGCGCAGGCCCGTGACGATGGTCACTGGCTGCGGTACGCCTCGAGCGGCTTCGAGGATCTGCGTCAGCTCGAAGTCCGTGCCGGTCTGCCTGGGCGGCCAGCGCTGCATGGATCGCGCCGTGCGGGAAGTACACGAAGCCCATGCGCGGCTTCGGCGCGGCCGCCGTGGCGGCCAGCGCCGTGCGGCGCGGGAATCATCGCATCGAGCAGCGGCAAGGCGATGGTGGCGCCCGCTCCGCGCAGCACGGTGCGACGGGACAGATGTTTCTTCGTGATGAACATGCCGGATTCCCTCAATTGATCTGCAACGCTGCGCGGTCTTTTGCGCGGGCGCGGTATCGGACGGTACCTGCCGTTTCTGGAACGGATCGCTCGTGACGATTTGCGTCACGATCGACGAGAACCGGTAGTCGTCCTTCGCGGCCTCGCGCACGATGGCGCGAACCGCAGGCATGTCGTGATATTCGATCGCGCGGCCGAGCGCGTAGGTCATGAGCTTCTCGGTGAGCGTCTGGACGAACTGGTCGGGGTTCGACAGCAGCGCCTTGCGCAGAGTCGTCCGGCCCGTCGACGACCGCGCCGTCCGGCAGCACGCCCGAGGCGTCGATGACGTCGCCCGCCAGGCGATCCTTCTCGCGCCACTTGCCGACGGCGTCGAAGTTCTCGAGCGCAAAACCCAGCGGATCCATCACGCCGTGGCAGGCTGAAGCAGGCCGGCTTCTCGCGGTGCACGGCCATCTGCTCCTTGAGCGTCTTGGGCTTCTCGCCAGGCTTCGCATCCTTCAGTGCTTCCACGTTCGGCGGCGGCGTGGGCGGCGGCGTGCCGGTGAGGCGCTCCAGAATCCATGCGCCGCGGAGCACCGGCGACGTGCGGTTCGGGTAGGAGGTGACCATCAGCACCCCGCCCTTGCCCATCAGGCCCCAGCGCGCGGAATCTTCGAGCTGCACGCGTCGCCATTGGTCGCCGCGCACGTTCCTGATGCCGTAATGCAGCGCGAGGCGCTCGTTCAGGTAGGTGTGGTTCGCCGAGAGCAGCTCCGTGACGTTGCGGTCTTCACGGAAGATGCTGTCGATGAACAGGCGCAGCTCGTCGCGGAAGTCTTCGCGCGGGTCGCCGGCATACGGAAAGTTGTTCGCGTCCGGGACGATCTCGTCGAGCTTGCCGACGTTGAGCCACTGGAACGCAAAGCTGCTGGCGAGCGTCCCGGAGCGCGGGTCGGCGAGCATGCGCTTCACCTGGGCGCGCAGCACCTGCGGATTGCGCAACGTGCCGTTGGCCGCCAGCGTGCGCAGCTCTTCATCCGGCACCGTGCTCCAGAGGAAGAACGACAGCCGCGAGGCGAAATCCAGGTCGTTGATGGCGTAGATGGAGCCGGCGCCGGCGGTCTGCGGAGCGGGCTCGGCGCGATACAGGAAGTAAGGGCTCGCCAGGATGGCCGTCAGCGCGCGGCGTATGCCGCCGTCGAAGTTGCCACCGGCCTTGCGGCCGGACTCGAAGAATGTGAAGAGCCGGGCCTTCTCGGCCTCGGTCACCGGGCGGCGGAAGGCCGTGCTCGCGAGTGTCTGGATGATGGACTTCGCGCACGGCCCCTCTTCCTCGGGCGACCTCGGCTGGCAGGTGAAGATCCTTGCGCGGCTCGGCGTACTGCCGATGCCGCTGACCGAGAACGGGCCCCTCACTTCGAAGGAGCTGACGCGCAGCACGCGGTCCTGGCCGCCACCGGGCACCTGCTGGTAGAGCTTGTCATCGGACTCCGCGAACGTACGGTGCACGAACGCGACGGCCACCTTGTGAGGGCCGGCCGTTGCCTTGAAGCGGATGCTCTTCAGGCGCGCGTTGATCGCATCCACTGCCGGGTCCTGCTTCTGGTCGATGGACTTCATGTCCTCTTCGCCGCCGATCTTCGTCTCGAAGAACTTCTTGCCGTCGAGCGTGGCGATGAGCGTGTGCTCGAACTCCATGTTGTAGACCCAGAGGGCCACGGCCATGTTGGCGATGTTGAGCTCGTACTCACCATCGGCCGGGAACATGTGCTCGGCCACCGTGCCACCGCGCGTGCCGAGCGGCAGGCCTTCCACGTGGAAGTGCTGCGTGCCGGAGTTACGCGCGAAATACTGCGTGCCCATCGGCTTCACGGCGGTGTCGCCCACCGCCTGGATGGCGACTGCGCGGGCGGCGGCGAGATACTGAATCGAGGAATGACGGCGACACCTGCAGCACGTTCGCGACGTTGTCGAAGCCTTCCGCGGCGTCGTCCTGCGGCAGCATGGAATTCACGTCGGCCCGCACGTTCAGCACATCCCACACCGCGTTCGCGTATTCCTTGCGATTGAGACGATGAAGGGCCACGCGGCCCGGCTGCGGATGCGCCTGACCGGCCTTGTCGAGCTCGCCTTCCATATAAGCGATGAAATTCTTGCGCATCCCGGCAGGCGGGGTCCTGTTGCCCGCTGGGGGCATGAGCTGGCCGCGCAGCTTGCGCACGGTGTTTTCCCAGGTCTCCGCCTCGTCAGGAATGCTATCTGAAGACATGGTGTCGAACGCGACACCGCCGGCCCAATCCGTGGCGTTGTGGCACTTGCTGCAGTAGTAGTTCAGGAAGCCCCAGTGATCATCGGCCGCAGGCGGCGGGCCATCGGGGCCCGCAACAGGCGTGTCGGAGTGATGCGTGGCTTTGTTGTCGGACTTGTCGGCGGATGCGACGACGGCCGCGACGGCGCCAGCGGACGGGGCGGCGGCCTGCTGGCCATCGCTGGGCGAGGCCGCCCAGCCGAGCACCGTGAAACTACAGATGCCAGCACTGATCAGGACTCGTCCGAGCAAACTGTTTCGCGTCATCAATCTCGCCCCGGCACTTTGGACAAAAAACGATTCTGCAACGGCAGTGCTGCGCCATGGCAGGACGCGGGGATCATAACGCCTAAGCCATTGGAACAAGCGTCCGAAACCCGGTCCGAAACCGCCACAGATGAGCCTCCGTCCATGCGTTGGACCGAGTCCAGATCGAACGGTCGGCAATTGGCCCACAGATGGGCAGCATGAGCAAAGCTGCTGTTTCGATTGAGCAAAGATAAGCATGCTTCACACTTCATCGAACGACGTTGCTAGAGTTCCGCGCATGACTCACTTCGACAACCGCAGAGGCTTTCTCAAAGCCACACTCGGCAGCGCCGCTGCCGCCTCCGTCTTCCAATGGGTGCCGCTCGAGGCACTTGCAAGAGACAGCAGAGCGCCGCTTGCGGCGACGAAGCTCAATGACAGGCTCACCGTCATCCGCGGCGCAGGCGCCAACGTCGTCGCCATGAGCGGGCCGGAGGGCGCGCTGCTCGTGGACGGCGGCATCGAAGCCCGCTCCGCGCAGCTGGTGAAGCTCGCCCTGAAGGAGACCGGCGCGAAAAAGGTGCACACGCTGTTCAACACACATTGGCACCCGGAGCAGACGGGCTCCAACGAGCGGCTGGGCAAGACCGGGGCGCGCATCATTGCGCACGAAAACACCAGGTTGTGGCTGAGCTACGCGAACGCGGTGCCGTGGCAGGAGAAGACCTGGGGCCCGCTGCCGCCCAAGGCGCTGCCCAACGAGACGACGTTCGGCAACGGCAAGCTCGAGTTCGCGGGCGAGCACATCGACTACGGCTACCTGCTCCAGGCGCACACGGATGGTGACCTCTACGTGCACTTCCGAGACGCGAACGTCATCGTCGCGGGCGGTGCGGTGTCGGCAGAGGGCTGGCCCGTCATCGACTACAAGACGGGCGGCTGGCTCGGCGGGCTCGTCGAAGGCCTGCGCGATCTCATCAAGGTGGCGGACGCGAACACCAAGATCGTGCCGGCGAACGGGCCCGTGATCACGAAGGCGGATCTCGAAGAGCAGCGCGCCATGTACGCCGCCATCTTCGATCGCCTCGGCAAGCTGCTGCGCAAGGGCATGGGGCCCGAGGAAGTGCTCGCGGCGAATCCAACCAGGGAATTCGACGCGAAGTGGGGCGACCCCACGCAGTTCGTCACGCTTGCGTTCAAGAGCCTGTGGGGGCACTTCGCGCCGGACGCGTGAGGGTCTCACACAGCGCCGCCGCCCAAACGCATTGCCGGCGCCAAGCAAGACTGAAGAGCTTCCCGGTAGTCGCGTTGAGGCGCCCGCGGCCGGGGCGACTTCAGGGAAGCCCTTGAGCCTTTTTGCTAACGTTTCGCTGCAGCCAGTCCCTGAGTGATGTAGTCAGCGATGTCGCGCAGGTCATCGACTGAGTAGTTCGCCGCGAACGCCGGCATGTTGTTCTTGCCGCTCGCGGTGATTGAGATCAGCTTGTCCACGGTTTGACCGGCGATGAGTGACGGGCCGGCGCCGTGGCCACCTGCCCCGCTCTCGCCGTGGCATGGAACGCACGCTGCCTTGTAGATCTTCTCGCCGTTTGCGCGGTTCACGGGCCGCGCGATGCCGACCGCAGCACCCGCCCCGGTCCCGGGGCCTGCAGCCGCTGGCGCGCCGCCCGGTGGCACTGCCGTGCCGGGGCCGGGCCCGCCACCCGCCGAAGGACGACCGCCTGGCCCGCCCGGTCGCGCGCCTGGAGGCGCTGGCGGTGGGATCGGGTCCATCTTGCCGTCGAGCGTGAACATCCAGATGCCGTCGCCCTGCTTGCCGTTGGCGAACACGCCGCCGCCTGCATGCACTACCACGTACTGCTTGCCCTTCTGCTCGAACGTGGTGACGGTCGAGTTGACGCCGGCGTCAGTCATGATCTCCCAGAGCTTCGCGCCGTTGCGCTTGTCGAGCGCGGTGAGGCGGCCGTCTGCGCGGCCCACGAACACGAGC
This sequence comes from uncultured Gammaproteobacteria bacterium, assembly GCA_963837755.1. Taxonomy (GTDB): domain Bacteria; phylum Pseudomonadota; class Gammaproteobacteria; order Steroidobacterales; family Steroidobacteraceae; genus JADGHX01. The sequence continues at coordinate 734,593 of CAWIOP010000002.1, forward strand.
CCGCCGGCTGTGACGACGGAGCCGCTGTAGCAGATCTCGCGCCACTGCTGGCGCCATGCGAGCTTGTTGGTGCGCACGTCGATGGCCGCGAAGACGCCGGCGTCGTCGACATCCGCCTGGCCGAAGCCGCCGCCCATGTAGACCTTGTTCGGCCCCGGCGTCTCGAGCGGCTCGCGCACCCAGAACGTGCTGATGCGATCCGATGCGCACACGTACAACAGGTGCGATTCCGGGTCGTACGAGCTCGGCGGCCAGTTGGCGCCGCCCATGGTGCCGGGTTTCACCGTGATGGGGTCTGTCCAGAACGGCGTGAAGATGCGGCCCTTGTTGGGCACTTCGCCGTTGCCGACGAGGCGCACGCCTTCGGGAACGATGTCCACTTCCTGCGGCACGATCGCATCGCCGACGGGAAAGGGCTGCGTGGCCGCCGTGGCTTGGCGCGGCTCCTGCGGCACCGGGCGCTCTTCGATGCCGATGAGCGGCTTGCCGGTCTCGCGATCCAGAATGTAGGCCCAGCCCGTCTTCGACACCTCGACGAGGCCCTTGCGCATCTTGCCCTCGTACGGCGCGTCGAACAGCACCACGGGGTTCGGCGAGTCGTAGTCCCAGATGTCGTGGTGAACCTGTTGGAAATGCCAGCGGTACTTGCCGGTCTTCGCCTCGAGCGCGACCACCGATACCGAGAACAGGTTGTCGCCTTTCCTCACGCCACCGTTGAGATCGGGGCCCGGATTGCCCGTGGTGAAGTACAACAGCCCGAGCTGCGGATCGATCGCGGGCGTCTGCCAGATGCCTGCGCCGCCGCGCGTCCAGGCGTCGCTGTCCTGCGGCCACGTCTCGTGACCGAGCTCGCCCGGGGCCGGCACGGTGAAGAAAGTCCACTTCAGCTTGCCCGTCTTCGCGTCGAACGCCTTGAGGCGGCCGCGCGTGCCCATCTCACCGCCGTTGAAGCCGATGATGACGAGGCCATCGAAGTACAACGGCGCGGCGGTGATGGCATAGCCCTCCTGCCACTTCTGCGCCTCGATCGTCCAGATGACTTTGCCCGTGCGCTGGTCGAGCGCCGCGAGGCGCGCGTCGGTGTGGCCCACGAACACTTTGCCGTCGCCGAGCGCAACGCCACGGCTCACTTTGCCGATGGGGCTGCCGCCGCGCGGATTGGACTTGCCCTGGTACGTCCACAGCGTGCGGCCCGTCTCCACGTCCATCGCGAACACGTCGTTCACGCCGTTCGCGACGTAGAGCGTGCCTTCATACGCAAGTATCTGCGCCTGCCCTGCAGTGCCCGGCCCCATGCCGGAGCCCATGCCGGTGCGCCAGAGGCCTTTGAGCCCCTTCACGTTGTCGCGATTGATCTGCGTGAGCGGCGAGTAGCGCTGGTTGTAGAGATTGCCGCCGTTGGTGATCCACGCCGTGGTGGGCAGCGCCGTGAGTTGCGCGGGCCTAAAGGCCGGCGCCGGCTTGATGCCGGCATCGGACGCGGCGAACGCCGCCGTGGTGAGTGCGACCGCGGCCGCCCCAGCAAAGAACAACCTTACGCGCACTGGCGCAACTGTTCGCATTCGTTATGCCCCCGGCTTGCCATGTGACTCGGCTGGCTCCGTTCGCCCGCACCGCGTGTTCCAACACGGCTCGGGCACCCCCTTGAATCGAGGCGGAGCATAGGGGCGCATCCAGCGGCACGACAGTGCCGGGGGCGAATCCACCCGACGCGCGGTCAGCGCCCCGGCAGCGAACCGAAGAACGCGCGCATGTCTTCCGCGACGAGCTGCGGCTCTTCCCACTCCAGGAAGTGCCCACCCACGTCGGTCTTGTTCCAGCGCGCCACGTTGTACATGCGCTCGCTCACCTCTCGCGGTGGCGGCACCATGTCGTGCGTCGCGATGAGCAGCGCCGTGGGCACCGGCACCTTGCCCGGAAGCCGCTTCTCACGCCTGAACTCGTAGTAGAGCCGCACGGATGAAGTGATCGTGCTGGTGGCCCAGTAAATCGTGAGGTTGGTGAGAAGCTCGTCTTTCGAGAACCGCGACTCGACTTTTCCTTTCGTGTCGCCCCATCGCTGAAACTTCTCGACGATCCACGAAGCGAGGCCGGCCGGCGAATCGTTCAGCCCCACGGCAAGCGTCTGGGGCTTCTCCCCGTGCATGTTCGCGTAAGCCATCTCCGTGGCCTGCCACGCCTGCATCGCATGGTTGAACTTCTGCTCGGCTTCGCTGGGCGGCCCCTCGCCCTGTATCGGCACTCCCCGCAGCAGGCCGCTCACATGCGCGCCGATGACGATGTCCGGGTGAGCAATGGCGAGTTGCTGAGTCACGCTGCCGCCGATGTCGCTCCCGCGCAGCGCGAATCGCTTGTAGCCGAGTGTTTCCGTCATGAGCTTCGTCAGGTGCTCCGCGATGGCGCGAATGGCGAAGCCGCGCTCGGTGGGAATATCCGAGAAGCCGTAGCCCGGCAGCGAAGCCACTACCACGTCGAAGCTCTGAGCGTTCGGCGCGCCGTGCGCGGCCGGGTCCGTGAGCAGCGGAATGATCTTCTGGAACTGCACGAACGTGCTCGGCCAGCCGTGCAGCATGAGCACGGGGATCGGGTTCGGCCCCTTGCCCTTCTCATAGATGAAGTGAATGCGCAGGCCGTCGATGCTCGCGCGGTAGTGGTGGAACGCGTTGAGTCTCTTCTCCTGCGCTCGCCAGTCGAAATCGTTCGCCCAGTAGCCGACCAGTTCCTTCAGGTATTTCGTGTCGGTGCCGTAATCCCAGCCGCTGCCTTCGATCTGGTCCGGCCAGCGTGTGTTGCGCAGGCGGGCCTTGAGATCCTTCAGCACTTCGTCGGGAACCTGAATCCTGTAGGGCTCGGCCATTGCGCTCTCCGCGCAGCTGATGAGTGGCGCCGCGCATGCGACGAAGAAGACCAGACAGGCGAGGATGGCATTGCGCATGGGGGCCGAAGCCTAATGGCACGCCACTCGTGCCCACAAGCGAAGTGGCGCTGCCGCTTGCGCACCGTCGCCAGACGGACAGCGCTGATCACGGAGTGGCGCGAAGTCCGTGCAACGCCGACGATTACCGCGGCCGTGCCCGAGCGATGCGCACTAGAGCCATTTGAACCCACGCGCGAGCGTGTAGAGCAAACCACCGGCGAGCCCGATGTAAAGCAGTAGCGCCCAGACCATCGCAGACGAAAGATGACTGCGGACGTCCCGCAGGTCGTGCTTCAAGTCCGCGACGTCGGAGCGAATGTGCGACACATCCGACTCGAGTCTTGCTACGCGTTCCAGCACATCGCTCTCCAGAATTCTCGTTGGCACCGCAACCATCGACTGCTCCTCATTCATGCCGCCATCCGGGACCGGGTGGCATTTCACCCTGAATCGCCGCGCGTCTTCAGCCCGATTCCTGTTGGAAACGTACAGAAATGGGGGCGTATATCGCCGCGCCAGCCGGTGAGAGCAGTCGGGAGAAGTATTCCGAGGACGTTCAGCGAGGTCAACAAGAAGAGGAGCACAGAAGTACGAGTTACACTTCGCGCACCGTGCCGATGGAAGCTCGTACGAATGTAAGGCGTCCGCGTGAACGACCCGCACAACCTGCAACGCTTCGTCGATGCGCAAACCCCGGTGTATACGGGCGTGCTCGCGGAGCTGCGCGCGGGGCGCAAGTCGAGCCACTGGATGTGGTTCGTGTTCCCACAGCTCGAAGGGCTCGGCAGCAGCCCGATGGCGCGAACGTTTGCGATCGCCTCACTCGCGGAAGCACGCGCGTATCTCGAGCACCCTCTGCTCGGGCCACGGCTCGAGGAATGCACGCGACTCGTGCTCGCGGTAACGGATCGGCCGATCGGCAAGATTCTCGGCTATCCCGATGACCTGAAGTTCAGGTCATCGATGACTCTCTTCGCGCGCGCTGCGCAGCAGCCCTCGCTGTTCGACGATGCGCTTCGCCAATTCTTCAACAGCGAGGCGGACCCACGCACACTCCACCTGCTCGGCGCCTGACGCGCGCGCCCGGCACCGACCGGCCCGCCCTCGTCACCGCTACGCCAGATCCAGCTCGCGATAATGCCGAAACAGGGCCAAAGGAAACGCGAAGCGGAGCCCCGCGATCACCTGCGCCAGTGAGCTGCAACTGATTCACCCAGTGCCGCCCCGCCTCATCCCGCGGCGCAAGCTTCAACCGACGCCCCAGAAACTCCAGGATGTTCGCGGTCTGCCCAATGAGCAGTTTTCCAACCTTCAAAAACGGCGGCGCAAACGGCGGCCGCTCGACATCCGCCCCTTCAAGATAGCGCTCGAGCGCAGCCACGCCCCCACCCTATCTTCTCCGCCACGAGCGCGACATCCACGTACTTCGCGCCAGCAAACTCCAGTGCAAGCCGAACGTACTCCCCGCGTCCTTGAATCCCCGGCCAGTAATAGAGTTCGTACATCACGGCAGCGCTCCCCAGATGAGTTTGGCGAGGGAAGGAGCAAACAAAGTGCCACCAACCTCAAAGCGGAGGCTCGCTCGAAGAGAGGTCGCGAGGGATGTCTGAATGCAGGGACGCATTCAGCCAAGGCCCCCATGGACGGGTCTTACGGCCGGTCCCTCGCGACCTCTCTTCGAGTGAGCCTCCGCCTGCGACGAGCCTCTTAGTTCTTGGCAGCGAGCTTCTGCAGCAGTGCCGCCGTCTCATGATGCGGCTCCGGAGCGCTCAGCCCAGTGCGCCCCGTCCCACCCACCTTGCCCATGGCGATATCCAGCGGCTTCATACCATCGCGATCGGCGGCCTGCAGGTTGGCGCCGCTCTCGGCCAGAAACTGCACGAACCCATTCCAGCCCCACAGCGCCGCCCCGTGCAGCGCCGTCTGGCCGTTGTCACGCGCAGCGTTCACATTGGCGCCGGCGGCGACCAGCAACTTGCCGGTGTCGACACACAGCTGCTCGTTGCGGAAACGCGCACGGATGTCGATGGTGGTTGAGCCGATGCCGGCAGCGGCCATGAGCGGCGTGATGCCCAGCGAGTTTGGCAGATCGACAAGCGCATGGTGCTCGATGAGCAGCTTCACGGCCCCGATGTCGCCAGCCTTGGCTGCGCGGATGAGCGGCGTGGTGCCCACCGTGAGCATGCTGTCGCCGCCACGGTCCTGTCCAAGCGAGCGGTATGGCGGGAACAGCTTGAGCTGCATGTTCGGGTTGGCGCCCGCCTTCAGCAGCATCTCGATGACCTCGAGGCCCGTCGCCTTGTCCGACGAGGGCCGGTCCGGCCGGCCGCCGCGCGGCACGGTGTTGTAGTCCACCGCGGCATACAGAGGGGCGCGGCCCCAGGTATCCCACTTGTTCACGTTCGCGCCGGCGCCGATCAGCCAGGCCGCCACGTCGAACCGCCCATTCAGCAGCGCCATGAGCAGCGGGCTGATGTTGTCGGGATCGCCGAGATTGATGTCGGCCTTGCCCTTCACCAGCGCCTCGGCGCAACCCACGCAACCCTCGCGCGCGGCGAGCAGCAACGCGGTGAGCCCACCCGAGGGCCGATTCTGTGGACGCGGCTCAGCGGTCACCTTGCGCGCCCAGACGCGAATGTCGGAACGCGCGTTCACATCGGCGCGATGACTGATCAGCAGCTGCACCATCTGCGGCTGGCTCTGCGCGGCGGCCCACATGAGCGCCGTCTGGCCGCGCCACTTTTCACGCGCATTCACGTTGGCGCCGTGCTTCAGCAGCACCCGCGCGGCATCGACGTGATTCGTGCGGGCCACGGACATGAGCGCCGTTTGCCCTTCCGGATTGGGCGACTCGACGTTGGCCCCGGCCTTCAGCAACTGCTCGATGATTCCCGCATCCGCTGCCTCGGCGGCTTCGGACATCGGCGTGACACCGTAGTCGTTCGTCGCCTTACGTCCGCGCCGGCCTTGATGAGTTGCCTCACGCGCTGCGCATCACCGTCATGCACGGCCCAATGCAACGCGCTAGTGCCATCCGCGTCGCGCTGGCTGGCCGGCGCTACGTGCGCGGCCTCCAGCTGGACAGGTGCCACGCCAGCCGCAATTGCCGCGGTGGACAGACAAATCAGAAAAGCTGCAACAGATCGGCGACGCATGCGGTAACCGTCAGATTTCCGTGAACTGGCCGGTGCTGTCGCCAAACTTCTCGGTGCTCACACCGATACGGTTGAGCAGCGCCACGTGCATGTTGGCGATGGGCGTGCGATCCGGATAGCGCAGGTGCTGGTTGCCCTTCAGCTTGCCGCAGCCGCCGCCAACGATGGCCGTGGGCAGAGGGAAGTGGTCGTGCAGGTTGCTGTTACTCATGTTGCTGCCGTAGAGCAGGATGGAGTTGTCCAGCATCGAGCCCTCGCCGTCCGGCAGCTCGGAGAGCTTCTTCACGAACTTCGCGAACGTCTGCGTGTGAAAAATCTGCACCTTCGAGAGGCGCTCCATCTTCTGCGCGTTGTTCTGGTGATGCGACAGCGGGTGGAACGCATCGGAGATGCCGATGAAGTTGTAAGGCTGGTTGCTCACTTCCGCAGCCATCATGAAGGTGGCAACGCGCGTGAGGTTTGCCTGGAACGCCAGCGCCATCATGTCGAACATGAGGTTCATGTGCTCGTCAAAGCTGCTCGGAATGCCAGCCGGGGCATCGGGCAGCTGCACGGCCGTGAAATCGCGCGCGGACAGCTTTTCCACGCGACGCTCGATCTCGCGCACGGTGCCCAGGTAGTCCTCGAGCGTCGCGCGGTCACGCGCGCCGAGGGTCTTTTCCAGGTCTTTCGCGTCCGCCCGCACGATGTCGAGCACGCTCGCGTTCTCGCGAACGAGCAGTGCGCGCTCTTCATTGGTGTCGCCCTGCCCGAAAAGCTGCTGGAACAGCTTGCGCGGGTTGTGCTCCATCGGCAGCGGCGTGGACGGGTCGCGGAACGAGATGGTCTTGCCGTAGCTGCAACCGTAGTTGCGGTCGCATGAGCCCTCGCCACCCTGCTCTTCCGTCGCGACTTCGAGCGACGGCAGCGGCGTGTCCTGCCCGATGTGCTTCGCGGCAACCTGGTCGAGCGTGATGCCGCCATACGGCTCGTGGCTGATGCGAGGAGGCACGCAGCTGAGCCACGTGCCCGGCGTAATCGCATGCACGGGGGCGGCGATGGCGGATTTGTTCTCGAGCCCGCTCACCACGGTGAGGTGTTTCTTGAACGCATCGAGCGGCTGGAGGATCGGCGGCAGGTCCCCGAGTACGCCTTCGGTCTTCGGCGTCCATTTGTCCATGACGGCGCCATGCGGGAAATAGATGAACGCCATGCGCGGCTTGGGCGCGGCGGCCGTCTTCGCAAGCGCCACGCCAGCGGGAACCATGGCGTCGAGCAGCGGCAGCGCCACGCTGGCACCCACTCCGCGCAGCACGGTTCGTCGGCTCAGGTGTTTTTTCAGAATCAGCATCGCCTGGAATCCTCTTGCCGGTGCGCGGGCGCCGGCGGTTTCAAGGAACGGCGCCCGCCTTTTAGCGGGCAGCGGCCACTTTCTGCGCGGCCGGGCGCTCGTCCGCCTGCGGCACTTCATCCATCTGAAACGCATCGCTGCCGACGATGCCGAGCACGATCGCCGAGAGGCGATAGTCCTGCTTCGCGGCGTCGCGCACGATCGCCCGCACGCGCGGCATGTCGTAATACTTCATGCCGCGCCCGAGCGCGAACGTCATGAGGTTCTCGGTGAACGTCTGCACGAACTGCTCGCGCCGCGCGAGCAGCGCATTGCGCAGGTCGTCCGGCCCCTTCAGGGGCGTGCCGTCGGCGAGCTTGCCGCCCGCATCGATGGCGCTGCCGGCGTCGATGTCCTTGTTGCGCCACTGGCCGACGGCATTGAAGTTCTCGAGCGCGATGCCGAGCGGATCGATGACGCCGTGGCACTGGTTGCAGGACGGTGTATTGCGATGGGTCTCGAGTCGCTCGCGCACCGTGAGCGCCACCCCGCCTTCCTGCGTTTCGACGAACGCCTGCACGGCCGGTGGCGGCGATGCAGGCGGGGTGCCGAGGAGCTTCTCGAGGATGTACGCCCCACGCAGCACCGGCGTGGTGCGGTTCGCGTAAGACGTGGCCATGAGGAACGCGCCCTTGCCGAGTAGCCCGCGGCGATACGACTCGTCCCACGTAATGCGCTGGAACTGCCCGCCGCGCACACCCTTCACGCCGTAGTGGAGCGCGAGCCGCTCGTTCACGAACGTCTGGTCGGAGCTGAGCAGGTCGAGCACGCTGCCGTCCGCATCGAAGATGCTGCCCACGAAGAGCTCGATCTCCTTCGTGAAATCCTCGACGAGGTCGGCGGAGAAGTCGGGGAACAGGTTCGGGTCGGGCTCCACCAGCGTGAGGCCGTGCACGTTCAGCCACTGGAACGCAAAGTTCGTCACCAGCGCGTGCGCGCGCGGGTCGGCGAGCATGCGGCGCACCTGGGCGGTGAGCACTTCGGGCTCGTGCAGCCTGCGGCTCGCGGCGAGCTGAATCAGCGTTTCATCCGGGCCGCGGCTCCACAGGAAATACGAAAGACGCGAGGCCAGGTCCTGGTCCGTGATGCGGAACGCCTGGCCGGGCCGCGCGTCCGGCGGCGGCGTGTGCGCGCGGTAGAGAAACTTCGGGCTGACCAGGATCGCCATCAGGCCCTTCTGGATGCCGGTCTCGAAGCCACCCTGATCGCGGCCCAGCTTGTAGAAAGCCATGGCGCCCGCGAGATCGGCGCCCGTCACCGGACGGCGAAATGCCTTGCGCGCGACGCTCGAGAAGATCTGCTCCGCGCAGGGCCGCTCTTGCGCTGCGCTCACGGGCCGGCAGGAGAAGATCCTGCGCCGGCTCGGCGTCTCACTCACGCCCGCCACGTTGAACGGCCCCTTCACTTCCACGTTCTGGATGCGCGGGCCGTCGGAGTCGCCATTCACGTGCTGGCCCATGCCAGCCACCGGCACGAAGCCATGCAGGATCTCGTTCGATTCCGCCGCGGTCTTGGCGAGGAACGTGACGCCCACCTGGTGCGGGCCCGCCTTCACGTGCCGGCGAATGTTCCTGAAGCGGTCGTTGATGGCCCCGACGCCCATGGCCTGCTTCACGTCCACCGCCTCGAGGTCTTCGTCGCCACCGAGCTTCTGCTCGAACACGCGCACGCCGTCGAGGGTGATGATGAGCGTGTTCGGGTCCATCACGCCCCAGAGGTAGCCCGCGCCGACGAGCCCGTTGATGGTGAATTCGTAGTCGCCATCCGCCGGGAACTCGTGCTCGATGAGCATTCCACCACGCGTGCCAAGCGGCAGCCCTTCCTGGTGCACGTATTGATTGGCCTCGGGCGCGCCCTGGTAGATGCGGCTCTGGGTGCGCGCCTTCGGATTGCCTATGGCGTCCACGGTGACCTGGCGCGCGGCCGAAATGTATTGCTCGAGAAACGCGGGCGACACCTTCAACACGTCGGCGGCGTTGTCGAAGCCGTCGCTCTTGTCGTCACGGGGCAGCAGTGCCTCGGGGTCGATGCGAAGACCCAGCAGGTCTTCGACGGCGTTCGCGTACTCAGTGCGGTTGAGGCGATGCAGGCCCACGCTGCCGGCGCGCGAGCGTCCCGCGGCAGTCTGGTCGAGGAAGCTCTCCATCGTGCTGATGAAGGCCACGCGCGAGGTTTCATCCGGCTGCTTCTTGCCCGGCGGGGGCATCAGCGAGCCGCGCATCTTGCGCACGGCCTTTTCCCAGATCTCCGCATCGTCGGCGGCCGTGTCGGGCACCATGGTGTCGAACGCGACGCCGCCCGCCCAGTCCGTGGCGTTGTGACATTCGACGCAATAGGTCTCGAGCAGCTTCCAGTTTCCCGAGACATCCTGCGTGTGCGGATTGGCGGCCGGGCTCGACGTGCTCATCGGCTTCGCGTCTGCGGCGAATGCCGCGGGCGCCAGCGCGATGAGCCCGATCACGCCGGTCGATTTCAGGGCCGAATGCAGGAAACGTTTGACCATGAGCTACCGAGTGACCCGACGAATCTCGTTGATGTGATTCCAGGCCCCTTCGTACGCGAGCCGCAGGAAGGTGTCCGGGTTGCCCCAGCGCGCGTCGAAATCGCGCGTGGGCTTCGAGGCGACGAGCTCTTCCCACGTCTGCCCCTTGTAATAGCTGTCGCCGATCTTCGAGAGCGCCGTGAAGCACACGTCGATCTGGGCCTCGAGGTCCGCGCGGGTGCGCAACGGGCCGCTGCCCGGCACGAAGCGTGTGCTGGCGTCGCCCTGCTTCAGCATCGCCTTCAAGCCACCGATCATGCCCCCGAGCCAGCCGCCCGTGCAGTAATCCACGATGGGATATTCGCCGCCCGACACCACGTCGCCGGCGACGAGCACGTTCTGGCGGGGGAAGAAGACATAAATGTCCCCATCGGTGTGGGCGCCGGGCATCAGGCTGTAATCGAGCGTCTGGCCGCCGAAGCTGAGCGGTTTCGCATCCGCGTCGTAGAAAAACGTCTGCGTCGGCAGCGCGCGGGCCGGGCGCGCGGGCCAGGTGCGACCTTCCCACGGCGAAATCACCTCTGCGCCGAGCCACAGCTTGGTGTTTTCGTGAGCCAGGATGCTGGCGCCGGACTTGGCGAGCGCTTCGTTCGAGCCGGTGTGGCCCCAGTGCCAATGGGTGTTCACGAGCTGCCGCACGCGGCGCTGGCCAGTCTCGGCGGCAATGCGCCTCAGCAGCTCCGCCGAACGCTCCGGAGAACCCCCATCGACCAGCAGCAGGCCATCGGAGGAGCTCGCGGCAACGACATTTCCGCCCGCGCCCTGGAACAGATACAGGTCGTCCGCGAGTTTCGTCGACTGGATGGGGGTGCGGGCTGCCTTGGCGTGTGCGCCCGGCGAGAGCAGCGCGCCGAAAAAACCGGCGGACACGGACGCCCCGGCCGCACCGAGCGATGCCTGAAGCAGGCTCCTGCGACTCATAGTCCGCGGCATGGGCAGTTTCGTTCCCCCTCAACTAGTTGCCGCCGTTTATAGCATTGGAAACGCTGGCGTTATGGTCCTATCGACCGGTCAGACCACGTATTGATCCAACAGCGCTTGCCGCCATTGCCCCGTGCGGGTTGACTGCGTCGCTGTCACCCTCGATCCGGGGGTCAGAACGTCACAGAACTTCCGCGTTCGACCAGGGCAGTAAGTCCAGATCGAGATTGCCGCCGGTGAGAATGAGGCCCACGCGCTTGCCGGCGACATCGACCCTGTGCTCGAGAATCGCCGCGTAAGGCACGGCGGCCGAAGGCTCCACGATGATCTTCATCACTTCCCAGATGGTGCGCATCGCCTGAACGATAGCGGCCTCCGAGACCGTGACGATGTCATCGACATCATGGTGGATGACTGCGAACGTCTTGTCGCCCAGCGCGCCCCGCAACCCATCCGCGATCGTCTGCGGATTCGGCATGGGAACGATTGCGCCGCCCTTGAACGAGCGGAATGCATCATCGGCACCCGCAGGCTCAACGCCGACGACCCGGATGCCGGGCTTCAGGCCCTTCGCCGCCGTCACGGTGCCGCTCAGCAAACCGCCACCGCCGATGGGGCACAGAAGCAGATCGAGCCGCGGCTGGTCTTCGAGCAGCTCCAGCGTGGCCGTTCCCTGCCCTGCCATCACCCGATAGTCATTGAACGGATGCACGAGCTGCGCGCCCGTCTGCGCCATCACGCGCGCCACGGCAGCTTCGCGCGCCGCGAGCGTGGGCTCGCAGAACTCCACCTTCGCGCCGTAGCGCCGAACCGAATCCTGCTTCGCCTTCGGCACGTTGTGAGGCATGACGATGTAGGCCGGAATGCCACGCAGCTTCGCCGCGCGAGCGACCGCCGCCGCATGATTGCCCGACGAATGCGTGGCGACGCCGCGCGCGGCCTGCTCATCCGACAGCAGAAAGACGGCGTTCGTCGCCCCGCGCGCCTTGAACGCCCCGATCTTCTGGAAGTTCTCGCACTTGAAGAGCAACGCCGCGCCGGACTGGCCATCGAGCGTCTCGCTGGTCAGCACCGGCGTGCGATTGATCTTGTCGCGGATGCGCGCGTGCGCCTCACGAATCAGCTGAAGGGATAGCTCCGCCGTCACGTGCGCACCTTCACCTTTTCTATTTCGCCGGCTTCACGAACTTGAGCGTGAAGCGATCCGACTCGCCGATGGCGGCGTATCTCTCACGGTCCTTATCGCCCTCGGCGTAGTTCGGCGGCAGCGTCCACACGCCCTTCGGGTAATCCTTCGTATCCTTCGGGTGCGTGCAGCGGTTTTCGCGTAACCGCTTCCCATCGATGCAAGCATGGAATTCCCCTTGAAACGGTGAGTGAAACGCGCGCACGTTCGCAGCGTGGCGGCAGTCTACCGACCGGCACCACCGCCCGTCACCCGTTCAGGCACACTCGCGCGCGCCAGCCACCGGAAGTGGGCTCGCCAGAAGACCACTCCACTATCAGGCCATTCCCACATGAGGACATCGCCATGAGTCTCGTGAACACGCTTTCGGGCTTCGCCGCCGCCACGGTCCTGATGCTCGTCGCCGGCGCCGCGCAGGCCGCGACGGTTCTGATCACAGGCTCCAACCAGGGCGTCGGCCTCGCGCTCGCGAAGGGCTATGCCGCCAAAGGCTGGACGGTGATCGCCACGCATCGCCGCGACACCACGCCCGACACGCTCGCGCAGTTGCAGAAGCAATATCCCGGCAAGGTGCGTCCGGAGAAAATGGACGTGACCGACGACGCGCAGATCAAGGCACTGGCCGCGAAGATGAAGGGTGAGCCCATCGACGTGCTGCTGCACAACGCCGCGCTCATCCGCATGGCCCCGCTGAATGACCCCAAAGGCAATGCCGGCCAGTACTTCGGCACACTCGATTACGAGCTGCTCGACGACTTCGTGCACACGAACGTGGCGGGCCCGCTCAAGATCACCGAAGCGTTCATCGAGAACGTGCGGGCGAGCAAGCAGAAGAAGATCATCGCCATCACCTCAGCCGCGGCCTCGGTGTCGGTCCATCCGCTGGGCGCCGATCACTACTGGTACTACATCACCAAGTCGGCCGAGAACCAGGCGATGCACATGCTGGCCACGCAGTTCGAGAAAGAGCCGATCACCGTGGCGATGTTCCACCCGGGCGGCGTGCAGGTGGAAAGCTTCGGCGACATCAAACTGCCGGGCTTCGTCGCGCCCGAAGTGGCCGCCGGCAAACTCATCACCACCATCGACGGCCTCACCAAGAAAGACAGCGGCCGCTTCATGGAGAGCGACGGACGCGACCGGCCCTGGTAAGGGGTCAGTGCGTCATCGCATAGATGACGTAGTTGATGCCGAAGCGGTAGGCGAGCGCCGTCATGGGCTCCGGGTACACCGGATCGTCGGCGTGCTCCCAGGCGTCGCCCATGTCCATGTTGAAGTTCATGACGACCATCAGGCGCTGGTCGTCGTCGTAGATGCCGCGCCAGCGCGGCGGCGAGCCTTCCGGATAGATCTCGATCTGGCCGCCGCCGATCTCGCGGATCATGCGGCGGCCGGGAATCTGCGTGCGCTCATCGAGGTCGTAGAGCACGTGAAGAATCTCGTGCCCGTCCGGAATATCGACGATCGGGCGGTCGGGAAACACGCGGCGCATCGCTTCGGCGAACACTTCCCACTGCCACGGGCCGTGGAAGTCGTCCGCGACCATGAAGCCGCCACGCAAAAGGTATTCACGCAGGCGTGACGTTTCCGCATCTGTGAGGGACCAGCGGCCCACCTGCTGGGCAAACAGCCAGGGGTAGTCGAACAGCGCATCGTCGGTGAGTGGAATGTGGCGGCTGTCGTCCGCCATGTCGATGCGCGTGAGCCGCCGCACGCCCTGGCGGAAGTGATATTCCGCCTCGGGGTAGTCGATGGCCCACCACGGCCGCCCGAACCCGCCGCCGAAACCTCCGAAGCCACCGCCGCCGCGCCCGCTCGAATAGATCATTCGCGCCATGTGGAATTCGGCTTCGGGCGCCGCAATGGCGGACGCGGCAATGGACGACCGCCCTGCCCCGGTCTGGCCTTGTGCCAGATGCAGGACACCGGCGGCAATGGCGAGCCCCGCGGCGGCCTGCAAGGCAAACCGCGAGGCGGCGGCCCGGCGGGTAAGGCAGTTGCTGAGCTTGTCCATGTCATGGGCCCATTTGTTACCGGCGCACTATAGAAAATAGGACTGCGACAGACCACGATTCTCGTGAGACTCTTCGCGGAAGCCCCGGCTCAAGAGCAACCGACCCGACGATCGACGACCCCGCTGCGGAAGACCCATCAGGATGAAGCGCGAGTCCCGACGAACCCTTCGAACGACGCTCACCGTCGCGCTCGGCCTCGTCGCGCTCCAGGTGCTCGGCGACAGCCGCAACATGGCCGCGGACGCCGATTCGTCACAGCCCCCGCGCGGAAGATCGGAATATCGAAAGCAAGGCGCGCAAGCGCGCGCCGCGCAGGCCGTCACCCCGCTGCCCGGCCATGAATTCGAGTTCGCGCGCCTCGTGTACGTCGAGAACCCGGATTACGCCCGCGGCTGGGGCTGGGGCGCGCCGCGCTGGACCACCGATGCGCCGGAAGCGGAGACGCACCTGTTGCAGGGGATCAAACGACTCACGCGCGTGAGCGCGAGCAGCGAAGGCACGGCCCTTCGCCTCGACGACGACGCCATCTTCGACCACCCGTTCCTCTACGCGGTGGAGGTGGGCGGCTGGTACCTGTCTGACGAAGAAGCGAAACGGCTACGCGAGTATCTCGACCGCGGCGGTTTCCTCATGGTGGACGACTTCCACGGCACGGTCGAATGGGAAGGCTTCATGTCTTCGATGCGGCGGGTATACCCGGACCGCCCCATCGTCGAGCTGCCGGTGAGCGACGAAGTGTTCCACGTGCTCTACGACCTTCTCGAGCGACCCCAGATCCCGAGCATCTACGGCGCCGTCAGCGGCCGCACGTGGGAGCGGGACGGCTACACCCCACACTGGCGAGGCATCTATGACGCAAACGGGCGACTGGCAGTGGTCATCAACTTCAACATGGATCTCGGCGACGCCTGGGAACATGCGGACGCTCCGGAATATCCGCAGCCGCTCACGGCCCTCGCCTACCGGTATGCCATCAATTACCTCCTCTATTCGATGAGTCACTAGAGCTTCAGAGGCGCGGGTGTTCCCGCTCTTATTCAAATACTCCCCGTGGGCCTATCGCGCCGGCGAGCTGTCGTTCGCCAGTGGCTGGCCCCTGTGGCTGCTCGGGGCGCTCATCGCGGCGGGCGCCGCGCTCTTTGCGTTCACCCTGTTTCGCCAGCGCCATCTTTCGTGGTGGCGAAAGCTCATCGTCGGCTCGCTGCAAACGTTGCTGCTCGCCACGGTGCTCGTAATGTTGTGGCGGCCCGTGCTGCTCGTGGAGCGCGTGCGCGATCGCGAGAACGTCGTCGCGGTGGTGATGGATGCATCCGCCAGCATGGCGCACGGCGAAGGCGAGCGGTCGCGGCTGCAGGAGTCGGTAACGGCTTTGCAAGACGGACCGCTGGATGCGTTTCGCAAGTCATTCGGCGTGCGGCTCTTCAGCTTCGCGGGGCCCGTGCAGTCTCTCAGGCAGCTGAATGAGATCCCGCCGCCCGGCCCGCAGACGCGCATCGGTGACGCGCTCAACACCGTGCTTCAAACCGGCGCTACCACGCCGCTCTCGGGCATCGTCATCCTCACAGACGGCGCGGAGACCGGCGGCACGCTGAGCGAAGAGCGGCTGGCCGAGCTCGCCTCCTTCGGCGTGCCGGTGCACACCGTCGGCGTCGGCCCCGAGCAGATCCCGAACGATCTGGAGCTGGACAGCATCGCGCTCGCCGACACCGCCGCGCCCGGCGAAGTGCTGAACGCGGAAGTGAGCATTCGCCACTCCGCAAAGGGCAAGACGCTCCTGCGCGTGTACGACGGCGAGAAGCTGCTCGCCGCTAGCGAGGTCACATTATCTGCGGATGCAGGCGTCACCACGCACACCATCGCCGTGCCCGCCGGCGACCCCGGCGTGCGCGACCTGCGTTTCACGCTCGACCCGCTGGAAGGTGAGCGGAACACCATCAACAACTCACGCACGCACGTCATGGACGTGACGCCGAGAAGGCGCAACATCCTCTACATCGAAGGCGAGCCACGCTGGGAATACAAGTTCATCCGCCGTGCCGCCGAAACGGATTCGTCCCTGCGAATCGCGAGCCTCGTGCGTGCCACGCCAAACCGCTATTACCGCCAGGGCGTGGAGTCGCCGCAGGAGCTGAGCAACGGGTTTCCGCAGAAAGCCGAAGAGCTGTTCGCGTATGACGCCGTGGTCATCGGCAGTTTCGAAGCCACCGCGCTCAGCACCGAGCAGCACGCCACCCTCAAGAATTTCGTGGACCGGCGTGGCGGCGGGCTGCTGATGCTCGCCGGCCGCGACGGCCTCTCGGATGGTGGCTGGGGCCTCGTACCCGTGGCTCAGACACTGCCGGCCCAACTTGGGTCGACAGACACCAAGGGCTTCGCGCTCGTCACAGCCAAAGCGGTGCTCACCGACTACGGCGCGGAGTCGCCCATCACCCGCCTGGACGATGACCCCACGAAGAACGTGACAGCGTGGAACGGGCTGCCCCCCTTCGGCGACCTGCAACCGCTGGGCAAGCTCAAGCCCGGCGCCGTGGTGCTGCTCGATGCGAAGGCCGCCAATCGACAGACGCCGCTGCTCGTGTGGCAACACTACGGCCGTGGCACCACATATCTTCTGGCCACCGGCAGCACGTGGCGGTGGAAGATGCGCCTGCCGCATGAAGACCAGCGCCACTACACGTTCTGGCGCCAGCTTCTGCATGCGCTCGCGGCCGAGGCGCCGCCCCGCGTGTCGCTCACCACAGGCGAAAAGGTGTTCGACGACCAGCGTCGCGTCACCGTCAACGCCGAGCTGCACAACGAAAAGTTCGAACCTGTGAACGACGCGACAGTCGCATTGACGGTAACCGGCGACGACGGCACCACCCTTCAGCAACAGATGGTGCCGTCGGGCCAGGGCGACGGGCGCTACACGGCCACCATCGATGCGGAAGCTACGGGCCTGTATCGGGTTTCCATGACCGCCAGAGCCGGCAACGCAGACGTGGGCTCGCTGGAGACCCACTTTCGCCGCAATGACGGCGTGGTCGAGCACTTCGGCACGCAGCAGAACCGCCCGCTGCTTCAACGCATTGCGGATTCGACAGGCGGACGTTACTGGCGGCTGGATCAGCTCGGCGACCTCCCGGAAGCCATGAAGTACTCCAAAGCAGGTATCGTCGAGCGCCAGACCCTCGAGCTGTGGAACCTGCCCGCCCTGTTCCTGCTCCTGCTGTTGCTGAAGATGGGCGAGTGGCTGCTGAGACTGAGGTGGAAGACGTTGTGACGCTCTCACGCGCGCTCATGCTCACGGTAGCGCTTGCCCTGTCATCGCTGACACGGCCCGCGCACTCCGCAGTGCGTGTGCTCATCGTGAGCGGCCTCGGCGGAGAGGCGAGTTACGAGCAGAAGTTTGAACAGCAGGCCACGGCAGTTGCCGCGGCGGCCGCGCGCACGGGCGCGGCCCAGAATGATGTCGTCGAGTTGAGTGGCGAGCGGGCGCGACGCACCACGCTCGATGGCGAGCTGAAGAAGTTTGCGGGCGGTGTGCAGGCGCAAGACCAGGTCGCCGTCGTGCTGATCGGTCACGGCTCGTACGACGGCGAGGACTATCGCTTCAACCTCCCCGGGCCCGACATCACGGGCCGCGAGATCGCCACGTTTCTCGATTCGATGCCGGCGAGCCAGATGCTGGTGGTCAACGCCACCAGCTCCAGCGGGGCCGTCGTTGAGTCGTGGAAGAAACCGAACCGCGTCGTGATCACGGCTACCAAGAGCGGCACCGAGCGCAACGCCACGCGGTTTGCCGAATACTGGGTTCAGGCGCTCACGTCGCCCGAAGCGGATCGCGACAAGAACGAGATCGTGACGGCAGCGGAAGCCTACGACTTCGCGTCGAGAAAGGTCGCCGACGCATTCAAGTCGGATGCATCGCTGGCAACGGAGCACTCGCGCATCGATGGCAAGATCGCCGATCGCGTGGTCGTTGCGCGGCTGGGCAACTCCGCTCTCCTGCCGAGCGATGCCGCGCTCGATGCCATGCTCGAGGAGCAGGCTGGCATCGAGCAGCAGATCGAGCAGGTGAAGGCGCGCAAAGACACGCTCGAGCAAGAGCAGTACTACAACGAGCTCGAGCAAGTGCTCATCACGCTCGCGCGCCTCGACCGCCGCATCGACGAACGCAAGGCCGCCCTGTTGGGCTCCACCGCAGGAGGCAACGATGCGCCCAGGAATCGCTAACGCTCTCAAGAGGCGCGGACTGATAGGCGCCCTGGCGCTCGGGCTTGGCCTCGCAGCGATGCAGGCAGCGACCGCCGAAGACTTCGACTACGACTCGCGGCGCCCAGCCGAGCTGCGCGCCTGCGACGATCATCGCGATCACGGCCGGGCCGATCAGGCGAAGGGTTGTTACGACAGGCTGCTGCAGTCATCGCGCGACGCGAGCGTGCAGGCCGAGGCGGCGTGGGCGCTGGGCGATGTGCGGCGGGCGAACGAATTCTTCCGGGCGGCCGTGCAGGCGGACGAAAATGCGGTGCGGCCGCGCGTGCGCTGGGGCCGTCTCTATCTGCAAACCCATCAATACAGCGACGCCGCGGATCTGTTCCGCGAAGCGCTGGAGATTGATGCCGACGACGTGCAGGCGCGGCTCAGCATGGCGCGGCTGCTATCGGACCAGTTCGACGGCGATGCGCGCACCATCGTTGGCGAGGTGATCGACAAGGGCAACGAGCGCGACCGCGTTCAGGCCCATGCCCTGATCGAAGCTCTCCTGCTCTCCGCCCGCATGGACCTCGACGACGGCAAGCACGGCACGGCTGAACGCTCGCTCGAGCGTGCGACGAAGCTGGCGCAGGTGCAGAAGCAGCCGCCTCTGGAAGCCTACGAACTGCTCGCCGCGCTCGACCTGCTCCGCGGCGACGAGAAAGCCAGCCGTTGGATCGAGCGCTCGCTGGCCTACAACCCACGCTACGGCGGCGTGTTCGAGACGCTCGCCCACTACGAAGTCATGCGCCGCCGCTATCACGAAGCGAGCGGCTGGTTGCGCAAGGCCGTCGAAACCCAGCCCGATCGCTGGTCCGCGCAGGCCGAGCTCGGCGTGAACCTGCTGCGCCTGGGAGAAGTGGACGAATCGCGCAAGGCGCTGGAGAAGGCCTACTCGGGCGATCCGTTCAGCGCCACCACCGTCAACACGCTGCGCGTGCTCGACAAGCTGAAAGACTTCAGCGTCACTCGCGTCAACGCGCCAGACATCGTGACGTGGCTCGACAAGAAAGAATCCGAAGCGATGCGCCCCTACGTTGAAGAGGTGGGGCGCCAGAGCATTGCCACGTTCTCGAAGCGCTACGGATTCGAGCCGAAGCTACCCGTCACCATCGAGCTCTATCCCAACCACGATGACTTCGCCGTGCGCACCGCGGGCCTGCCCGGCATCGGCCTGCTCGGCGTGACCTTCGGCTACCTCGTTGCCATGGACAGCCCTTCCGGCCGCGCCGCCGGCGACTTCCACTGGGGCAGCACGCTGTGGCACGAGATGGCGCACGTGTTCACGCTGTCGGTCACAGACCATCGCGTGCCGCGCTGGCTGAGCGAAGGCATGTCGGTGTTCGAGGAATGGACGCACTGGCCCGACGCCGGGCATCGCGATCTCCCCGCGCGTGCTCGACGCGTTCCGCGAAGACAAGTTCCTGCCCGTGGCCACGCTCGACGAGGGCTTCATCCGCCCCGCGTACGAAGACCAGGTGCAGGTGTCGTACATGCAGGCCGGCCTCGTCTGCGAGTTCATCGAGCAGCAGCTGGGGCTTCGAGAAGCTCGTGGCGCTGCTGCGCCAGTTCACGAAAGACACCACCACCGCTGCGGCCGTCGAGGCGACGCTTCAGGATATCGCCGAAGGAGTTCGACAAGGAATTCACGCACGTTCATGAAGCAGCGCTTCGCCGCCATACCTCGACGGATCCGAAGCGAATGGCAGAAGATGCATGGCGCGACTTACGTGGCCGAGGCACGAAAGACTGGCCCGGCGTCGTCGCGAACGCCGCGCAAGCGCCATCGAGATCTTCCCGGACTTCACGCTCGACGGCAGCGCCTACTGCTGCTGGCGCACGCACTCGATGAGACCGGCAAGCGCCCCGAAGCCGTGACGGCCCTGCAGGACTATCGCACGCCTCGGCGGCTGGAACCCGCACCGCGCTGCGCCGGCTCGCGAAGTGGCTGGAAGACGCCAGCAACACGGCGGAAGCAGCGGAGGTGCTACAGCGCACTGGTTACTGATGCGAGCCGCTCGACGGCGACGCTGCACGCCAAGCTCGGCGAGCTGTTGCTGCGCCACCGGCAAGGCCGCGGAATGCCCTGCGCGAATACCAGGTGCTGCTCGCGCTGCAATCCTCACGGACACGGCAGCCGCCAACTTCGGCTCGCGCGTGCATTGAATTCGCCTCGGCGACCGCGCGCAGAGCCGCCGCCACCTGCTCGAGGCGCTGGAGACCGCGCCGCACTACCGCCCCGCCCAGGAACTGTTGCTGGAAATTCCGGAGAAACCGACTCCATGAACGACGTGTCCAGTCCGCAGGCCGAACCCTGGCCGGCGACGAAGCCCGCGAGCTCGTCGCGCAGTTCCGCACCACGCTCGACGCGATCCGCACGCGAGGTGCGCAAGATCATCGTCGGCCAGGACGAAGTGGTCGAGCACCTGCTGCTCACGCTGCTCGTCGGCGGCCACTGCCTGATCACCGGCATGCCCGGCACCGCCAAGACGCTGCTGGTGCGCACGCTCGCGCAGCGCGCTGGGCCTGTCGTTCAAGCGCATCCAGTTCACGCCCGACCTGATGCCCACCGACGTCACCGGCACCGACATCATCGAAGAGGATCCGACCACCGGCCGGCGCACGCTGGACCTTCGTGCCGGGCCCGCTGTTCGCGCAACGTGCTGCTGGCCGACGAAATCAACCGCACGCCGCCGAAGACGCAGTCCGCGCTGCTCGAAGCCATGCAGGAGCTGCTCGGTCACCGTGCGCGGCAACACGCGCAACATCGAGCCGCCGTTCTTCGTGCTCGCCACGCAGAACCCGATCGAGCTCGAAGGCACCTATCCGCTGCCCGAAGCGCAGCTCGACCGCTTCCTGTTCAACGTGCTGCTCGACTACCTCGAGCGCCGAAGACGAGCTGATGGTCGTTGAGCGACAACACCACGCGCAGTGGACCTGCCCGACGGTCAACGCCTGCACGAGCGCCCGAGCAGATCCTGAAGTTCCAGTGGCTGGTGCGCCAGGTGCCGGTGTCCGAGAGCCGTCGCCCGCAAGGCGGTGGAGCTGGTGCGCGCCACGCGCCCCACCGATCCGAGCGCGCCGGAGATCGGTCAAGAAGTACGTGCGCTACGGCGCCAGCGTGCGCGCCACGCAGTTCCTGGCGCTGGCCGCCAAGGCGCGCGCGCTGATGCCGGGCCGCTATCACGTGACCGAGGAGGACCTGCGCGCGCTGGCGCTGCCGGTGCTGCGCCATCGCGTGCTGACCAACTACCAGGCCGAGTCCGACGGCATGACGGTCGATACAAGTGCTGATCGACGTCGTCGACGCCGCAGCTGCGAGTCTGGAGCGCGCGCGTGAGCGACTCCGCCGGCCGCAAGCGTCTGCTGACGCCCGGAAGTGCTCGCGGGGCTCGCCAACCTGGAGCTGGTGGCGCGCACCGGCCGTCGAAGGCTTTTCTCAGGGCCTGCACCGCTCGCCGCTCTTCGGCTTCAGCCAGGAGTTCGCGGAGTACCGCGCATACGCCGAGGGCGACGATCCGCGCTTCGTCGACTGGAATGTCTACGCGCGCACCGATCGCACCTACATCAGGCGCTACATCGGCGAGACCAACACGCGGCTGATGATCGCTGCTCGATGCGAGCGCGTCGATGGGCTACGCAGTCCGGCAAGGTCAGCAAGCTGCAGTACGCGAAATATCCTGGCGGCCGCGCTGGCGTACTCGCGTCGCAGCAGCACGACCCGGTCGGCCTCATCGTGTTCGACGAGGAGATCCGCAGCTACCGGCCGCCGTCGAGGCGCAGCGGCAGCCTGCACGGCGTGCTGCACGCGCTCGATGCACCGCAACGCCCGGCAGCGGGACCGACCTCGAAGGCTGCTTCCGCCAGTTGCGCGAGCACTGACACGCGCCGCGGGCTGGTGGCGGTCATCTCCGACTTCTACTGCGACCCCGAGGCGCCATGAGCAAGGCGTGCAGCCGCTCGCCTACACGGGGCACGACATGATGATGTTCCAGCGTGCTCGATCCGCGCCGAGCTGGAGCCGCAGTGGCGAGGAGTCCGTGCTGCTCGAGGACATGGAGACCGGCCAGACCATGGAGGTGTCGCCGGACTATCTCGAAGGCGACTACCGCAAGAAGCTGCATGCGCACCTCGCCGGCGTGCGCCGGGCCGCCGCCGGTGTTGGCGCAGACCTCGTGCTCGCGCGCACGGATGAGCCGCTGGACAACGCGCTTCGCCGCTATCTCATGTTCCGCGAGCGGCACTAGCGGTGACACTGCTCGCCCCACTCTTCCTGGCAGGGCTGCTCGCGGTGGGGCTGCCGCTGTGGCTGCATCGTTTCGCGCGCGACACGCGCACGAAACAACCGTTCGCGTCGCTCATGCTGCTGGAGCAGAGTCGCATTCAGCAAAGCCGTGAGCACACGCTGAGATACTGGCTGCTGCTTGCGCTGAGAATCCTGCTGCTGCTCCTCATTGTGCTCACGTTCGCGCAGCCGATGCTTCCGTGGCGCACGCCGCCGCTCGAAGCGCAGAACCGCAAGCTGCACGTCATCGTGATGGACACTTCGCTGTCGATGCAGCAGGGCGAGCGCTGGCAACAGGCTGTCGAGAAAGCGCAGAGCCTCATCGCCGCAACGAAGCCTGCGGATCAAGGCATGCTCGTCACCGCGGACTCGCGCGTTCGCGTCGTGCTCGGGCCCGTCAACGGTAGCGACAAGGCGGAGCTGCGCACCGCGCTCACTACGCTGAAGCCCGGGTTTGCGCGCCTCGACTACGGCATGCTGATGACGAGCGCGTCGTCGTGGATCGGCACGGATCGCCTGGCCACCGAGCTGCACGTCATCACGGATCTGCAGCGTTCCGCGACGCCGCTGCAGTTCGCCGATCTGGAGCCGCCCGCCGGCGTGACGCTCATCCTCGACGACGTGGGCACGACGGCCGCAGCCACAAACCAGTTCGTAAGGAGCATCGGCCCCTCCGCGCAGGACGCCAACATCTTCGAAGTGCGTGTTGGCGGCATCGCCCCGCCGGGCCCGCCGCGCACCGTGGTGTTGTCGATCGACGGGAAGGAAAAGGGCAGAAAGCAGCTCGTCTCGCTCCGTGAAGACGCGACGCCATCAGCCACCTTGAAGGCGGGCTCGGCTTCCACGCCGGTTGCCGCGCCGGCAACGATCGTAACAGCCGAGGCCACCACCGCCCGTTTCACGGACCTCGATCTTGGCGCCGGCACGCATCGCGCCACCGTCTCTCTGGAACCGCAGGACGCCCTCCCGCAGGACGACCAGTTCTTCTCCGTGATCGAGCACCGTGAGCCGCGCGCACTCATCATCGGCGCGAATGCCGGCGCGGACGACGTTTCGTATTTCGCGGCGGCTGTCGGTGCGCTCACCAACCCGCGCCTCGCCGTCGAGCGAACGGGCTCCGATGCCATCAGCCAGCGCGCACAAGAACCAGCTCAGCCACGCCTTCCTCGACGCCGAGCTCAGGCAGCTCGATGCGCTGCGCCGCGTCATGCGCCGATCTTCCTGCTGGTCTCCGCCTTCCTCATAAACATCACGCTGGCGCGCATGATCGCGCTGGAGCGCGAGCAGATCGGCTTCGAAGGCGCTCGGCTACGGCCCGCTGCCGATCGCAGCCCATTACGTCAAGATCGTGCTGGCGATCACGGCCGTGGGGACAGTGATCGGCTCGGTCGTCGGCGCGTGGCTCGGCAAGGGCCTCACCCGCCTCTACGCCGAGTTCTTCCACTTCCCGTTCCTGATATTCCGGCACGATGCGGACGTGTACGCGACGGCCGCGCTGGTCTCGATCCTGGCCGCCGTCGTCGGCGCGCTGAAGGCGGTGAGGGACGTGCTGGCGCTCGCCCCCGCCGTTGCCATGCAGCCGCCCGCGCCCACGCGCTACCGCCAGCTCTCTCTCGGCCGGCTGGTCCGTCGACACTGTTCTCCCAGCTCACGATCATGGCGCTGCGGCACATCGGGCGCTGGCCCTTCCGGGCCGCGGCCACCACGCTCGGCATCTCGTTCGGCGTCGCCCTGCTGGTGACGGCGCTGCTCTCCTTCGATTCCGTCGGGCTGATGATCGACGTGGCGTTCTTCCGCACCGAGCGGCGGCAGGCGACGCTGAACTTCACCGACGAGAAGCACGGGCGGGCATTGGGGGTCGTGCAGCGGCTGCCCGGCGTGCTGCGCGCGGAGCCCTATCGCTCGATGTCGGTGCGGCTGCGCAACGGCCACCTGCAGCGCAAGCTGTCGATCGTCGGCAAGCCCCGCCAGATGGACCTCTCGCGCGTCCTCGATCTCGATTTCAAGCCGGTGACGCTGCCCGAGAGCGGGCTGGTCGTGGGCGAGCGCGTCGCCGAGATCCTGCAGCTGCGGCGCGGCGATGTCGTGGAGGTGGAGATCCTGGAGGGACGCCGCGGCGTCCGGCAGGTCCCGGTGGCGGACGTGATCAAGAGCTATTTCGGTCTCGCCGTCTTCATGGACATCGATGCGCTCGACACGCTCGTCTACGGCGCGCGGCTGACCGGGGTGCACATCTCCTACGATGCGCGCCACCAGGGCGATCTGTTCACGGCGATCAAGTCCACGCCGGGGATCGGCTCGATCGCCCTGCAGCGCCACGCGCTCGCCCGCTTCCGCGAGACGATTGCGCAGAACATCAACTATTCCGTCACGATCTACGTGGCGCTCGCGACCATCATCGCCTTCGGCGTGGTCTACAACAGCGCGCGCATCCAACTGTCGGAGAACGCGCGCGAGCTGGCGAGCCTGCGCGTGCTGGGCTTCACCCGGGGCGAGGTCTCGCGCGTCCTGCTGACCGAGCTGGCGCTGCTGACGCTGGCGGCCATCCCGCTCGGCTGGATGATCGGGTACGGGTTCGGCTGGCTGCTGATCCAGGCCTTCTCCAGCGATCTCTATCGCGTGCCCTTCGTCATCGAGGTGGCGACCTACGCCAAGGCGAGCCTGGTCGTGCTGGCGGCGACCGCGGCCTCGGCGCTGATCGTGCGCCGGCGCATCGACAACCTGGATCTCATTGCCGTGCTGAAGACCCGGGACTAGGAGCGCCGCCATGCGGAAATTGCCGTCAACCTGGTGAAGCGCGGGCTCCTGGTCGCGGCGCGTTGGCGCTCGCGGGCGCCCTTGCCTGGGCCATGTGGCCGAAGCCCGTTGGCGTCGATTTCGCGCAGGCGACCCGGGGCCGTCCTGGTGACGGTCGACGAGGAGGGCAAGACGCGGATCAAGGACGTCTACACGGTCTCCGCCCCGATCGGCGGCAAGCTGCTGCGCCGTCCGCTCGAGGCGGGCGACAGGGTCAAGAAGGACGTGACGACCGTTGCCACCATCGAGCCGTCGGCGCCGCCCTTCCTGGACGTGCGCACGCTGCGCGAGCTCGAGGCGCAGGTGGAAGCCGGCAAGGCGGCCGTGGCGCTCGCCGAGGCGGAAATTCGCCAGGCCGAGTCGGAGCTCGAGTTCGCCGAGAACGAGCTTGGCCGGGCGCGCGCCCTGATCCGCAACAAGACGATCTCGGAGCGCACGCACGAGCGGGCCAGGATCGACGCGGATACCCGGCGCGCCGCCGTGGCGCGGGCCAAGTCCAACCTGGAGGTGCGCAAGCGCGAGCTGGAGAGCGCGCAGGCGAGGCTGATCGCGCCGGAGGAGGCGTGGAAGGGCGAGGTGCCGGTCGGATGCTGCGTGACGGTGCGCGCGCCCGTGAGCGGCCGCGTGCTTCGGCTCATCCAGGAGAGCGAGCGCGTCGTGCTGGCCGGAACGCCATTGGTCGACATCGGCGATCCCGCCGACCTCGAGCTGGTGGTGGAGTATCTCTCGACCGACGCGGTGAAGGTGCGCGAAGGGGCGCTTGCGACCGTCGAGGGCTGGGGCGGGACGCCGCTGACGGCCAAGGTGACGCGCGTCGAGCCGGCCGGCTTCACCAAGGTTTCCGCGCTCGGCATCGAGGAGCAGAGGGTGCGCATCATCCTCTCCCTGGTCAACCCCGGCGAGGCCGCGGAGCGGCTCGGACACGAGTTCCGGGTGATCGTGAAGATCCAGACCTACAAATCGGCCAAGGCGCTGCGCGTGCCGATCAGCGCGCTGTTCCGCAAGGGCGACAGCTGGGCGGTGTTCGCCGTCGACCGCGGGCGCGCCCGAGTGGTGCTGGTCGAGATCGGCCCGCGCAATACCGCCTACGCGGAGGTGCTGCGGGGCCTCGCCGAAGGGACCGTCGTTCTGTTGCACCCGAGCGACCGGATCGCCGAAGGCGTGCGCGTGGTCCGCTCCAACAGCGAGGCGACGCAGGGCAAATGAAGGGGTTGGCGACCCACGGGGGCCTGGCGCGATTTGACCCGGCCGGCCAGGGAGCGCCCGTCAGCTCCGACAATTTATTACATTCTGTTACAACCGGGTGGAATTGGCAGGACGTGCGCATGGTTGGTTGCGGGCATCGGACTTCGAGCAGCCGCCAACCAGGAGCACAGAATGTCCACTCCGACCGGCCTCCAGCACCACTCCGTCGCCCCGCCGACCGTCGTTATCGACGTGGAGCCGTCCGGGCTGGAGCAGCGCCTTGCCCAGTCATCCCTGCGCCGCGTGGAAGCCAAGGAGTTCGTGTTCGCCGAGGGTGATCCGACGACCCACATCTTCCAGGTCGAGACGGGTGCCGTTGCCCTCTACAAGGTGCTCTGCGACGGTCGGCGCCAGGTGGTGGGCTTCGCCTATCCGGGCGACCTCATCGGCCTCGGCGCGGCATCCGAGCACGTCATGAACGCTCAGGCCATCAAGCCGACCCGCCTGCGCTGCCTGCCGGTCGCGGTCCTTAACCAGCTCGCACGGCAGGATCCACGGCTGGGCTTCAAGCTGTACGAGACGGTGGCGCGCGAGCTGGCGGCCACGCGCGATCTCCTCCTCACAACCGGCCAGCGCAGCGCGACCGAGCGCGTGATATCCTTCCTGCTGGCCTTCGCACGCCGCAACGAGCGCGGCGGGAAGGACCCGTGCGTGCTCGACCTGCCGATGACGCGGGCCGACATCGCCGACTTCCTCGGCCTCACCATCGAGACCGTGAGCCGCACGTTCACCAAGCTCAGGGGCATGGGCCTCATCGAGCTGCCCCAGAGCAGCACCGTGCGCATCAAGAACCTGAACGAGCTGCAGGGTCTCGCCGGCGACGCCGACGAGTTCTGAGCCGCGGTTCCCTCTCCCCGTGAATATGGAGAGAGGGAGAAGAGCGCTGCGGTAGCGGCGGCGTCGGGTCGTCGTTTCGCGCGACCGTGCCTACGCGACATCCAGGACGGTGACGACGCGGAAGGTGCGCAGCACGTCGTCCTGCTCCTTGATGGAGACATACTCGCCGGGGATGAAGGCGTGGGCGGAGAAGCGATAGCCCGCCTCGTCGTGGCCCGGGTCTCCGTGGATGTCGTAGTGGAACGCCCAGACGTTCCCGCGCTTGTGCAGGATGTGGCCGATCTCCTCGCGCTCGTAGCCCCAGAAGCGGCGCACCCGGCAGCGGTCGCGCAGGGCCTTCCACGCCTCGAGATCGATGTGGCCCTCGGCGTCGAGCGGGGCGATGAAGTCGTAGCCGCGCTCGCGGCTGCCGTTGGGAAACTCGTGGTCGCGGGCGAGTTCCAGCCGCACGCGGCGCAGCATCTTCTCCGGCTTGGTCATGGCGGCTATGGTCCTCGACAGGATGAACGCGAGAGCCGGCCTCGCGGGACCCGGCCTCGTATGCTCGATCGCGCGGCAGCCTACATTCCCGGCACGCGGCGGCGTTGACCTGCATCAAGGCTCGCGGTCGCGGCGTTGGCGCTAGTGGGGAGATACAACCGCGGTTACGAGGTTTGCCATGGCCTACAAGACGGTGCTGGTGCATTGCAACGACGCGCGGCGCATTGCGCGCGTGACGGAGGCCGCCGCCACCGTGGCGAAGCGGTTCCAGGCGCATCTGGTCGGCGTCTCCGTCACGCCCCCGGTGGCCGTGATCCCGTCAGGAATGCCTGGCACGCCCGATGCCATCGTGCTCGACGATCTGTGCGTGGCCTACCGCAAGGACAACCCCGTGCTGCGCGCAGCGTTCGAGGCCGCCGCGGGCGGTAGCGGCCTGAGCATCGAGTGGCGCGAGGCCGATGCCGGCAGCTCCAACGTCGGCGACACCGTCTTGCAGCACGCGCGCGCTGCCGATCTGATCATCGCGGCGCAGACGGAGCCCGGCTGGCAGGGGAGCGCGCAACTGGACGTCGCCGACCGGCTGGCGGTCGAGAGCGGGCGGCCGGTGCTAATCGTCCCGAACGAGGGATTGCACGAGACCTACAGCCGGAAGATTCTGGTCGCCTGGAACGCGCGCCGCGAGGCAGCGCGCGCTGTGTTCGACGCGCTGCCGCTGCTGCAGCGGGCGCGGGAGGTCAAGGTAATCTGGGTCAACCCGCAGGAGGAAGACGGGGCCGCGATGGACGTACCGGCCGCCGACATCTGCGCGGCGCTTGCGCGGCATGGCGTGAAGTGCGAGGCGACCGAGGCCGTGCGCCCGCACGCGGGGGTGGGGCAGACGCTGTTGATGCGTGCGGCCGAGTATGGCTCTGACTTGCTGGTGATGGGATGCTACGGCCACTCGCGGCTGCGCGAGTTCGTGCTGGGCGGCGCCAGCCGCCACGTCCTGGAGCATATGACCATGCCCGTGCTGATGTCGCACTGACAGGGCGGCATCGCTGCAGCGCAGCATCGTCGCACGCCGATCGCCCTGGCCCGGCGCCCGGTGCATCGCCGCAAGCTGTGGCCCCCTCATCGAAAAACGCACCCCTGACCGCGCGAAGTTGAGGGGAGGACGGCTCGCTGCCAGATGCGATAGGCTGACCCGAAAATCCCGCCGCTCCATCGATGGGGACCTCGACAGGCCGAGGTGGTGGGAGGCGCGAGCCTTGGGGAGCTGAAACATGGGGCAGGTCGAGCCGTGACGCCGGGCGTGGACCAGCCGACGCTTCAATTGACGGTGTCCCGCCGCATCTTCGTGCTCGTCACGGTCGTGGTTGCTTCGACGTCCTTCAATGCCGCGACCTTCTCCGTCGTCGCAATCCTGCCCCAGGTGCAGGGGGCGCTGTCCGCCACCACCGACGAGGTGTCGTGGGCCGTAACCTTCTTCATCCTGGCGACGGCGGTGACTATGCCGATGACCGGTTGGCTGGTCACGAACTTCGGTCGCGGCGCGCGTGCAGTTCTGGAGCCTTGCCGGCTTCACGTT
>CAWIOP010000003.1:0-1351447 GCA_963837755.1 uncultured Gammaproteobacteria bacterium
CGGCGGTTGTTCCCGCTGGTGAGCGAGGCCATCCGTGCGGTGTTGCCGATTGAGCGGCTGCGATACATCGGGCTGTCGCACTTCGAGGCCGACGAGTGCGGGGCGCTGAACGCCCTGCTTGCCGCCGCGCCGGAAGCCGTGCCTGTCTGCGGTCAGCTCGCGGCCATGCTGTCAATTGAGGACTTTGCAGATCGCGCGCCACGTGCGCTCGCCGATGGGGATGATCTCGCGCTCGGCAACCACACCATGCGGTGGTTCGACACACCGCATATGCCGCATTCGTGGGAATGCGGGCTGATGATGGATGTGAGCACGCGAACGTTCTTCTGCGGTGATCTGTTTACGCAGGGTGGCGCGGGAGAGATGGCGCTGACGGAGTCTGACATCCTGGGCCCCAGCGAGGCCTTTCGTGCGCCCATGGATTACTTTGCCCACGCGCCTCAGACATCAGACATTCTGGAGAGACTGGCCGGTGAGCGCCCGGCGACACTTGCCTGCATGCATGGCAGCTCGTGGCGCGGTGATGGGGCGCGGCTGTTGCGCGAGCTATCCGGGATATTGGCGAGTCGGGCGTCGCCGTCCGCTACAGTGCAGGTTGGCTGAGAATGGCTCTCAACGGGTCAAGACACGGTGCGCCTCGAGAAAGCGCTCGATGCCCTCCGCGATCTGTTGCCGGCTCACCAGCAGCGCCGAGTTGTGATCGCCGTGAATCTCGAGAAGTTGTTTGGGCTCGTTCGCGCGTCTGAAAATCGCCTCGGCGTGTGAGAACGGGACGATATCGTCGGTCCGGCTGTGGATCACGAGCGTTGGCGCGTGAACGCGCGCCACGTACTCCGCGGTCGGATAGTGAAAGCGCGAGAGCAGGCGCACGGGGAAATACCAGTAGAAGTTGCCGGCAAGATCAGGCGCGGAGGTAAACGTCGAGGCGAGGACGAGCGCCCCGGGCGACACGTCCTTCGCGAGATTCGCGGCAATCGGCCCGCCGAGAGATTCGCCAACGATCACGATGCTCCTGGGCGAATGCCGCTTCGTGTTCGTCAGGTAATCCCACGCGGCCTGAGCGTCGAGGTAAGTGCCCTGTTCGTCCGGTGTGCCGCTGCTTCGTCCGAAGCCGCGGTAGTCGAACAGGAACACGGCGAGCCCCATGTCGTGAAAGATTTCGAGCCAGTCCAGGCGATGTGAAATATTGCCGGCGTTGCCATGGCAGAAGAGCACCGTGGGAGCGCCCGCTCCCGATGCAACGTACCAGCCGTGCAGCTCGTTGCGATCGGCTGTGGTGATCCGGACTTCTTCGAAATCGAGCCCGATTTCAGCCGGCGTTGCCGTCAGCGCGCGGCCTGGGATGTTCGGGAAGTAGATGAGTCGCGACTGGTAAAGATAGACGTAGGCGATCAGGACTACGTACCCCGCGACGCCCGTCAGCGAGATCAGCAGTAGCGCGCGCACGATGTTGCCCCACACGCTTCACACCTTGGGCCCAATCGCAGCGCGAATTTTCTGCGCCAGCGCCGTGGCATCCGCATCGAGCTGTGTCGCCGGCCAACCTATCGTCAGCCCCTTGTCTCTGCCGGGCTTGGGGATGATATGAAAATGGACGTGCTGAACCACTTGATGAGCGCCCCGCCCATTGTTCTCGAGCACGTTGTACTCCCGCGTTCCCGTCGCAGCGATCACCGCGCGGCAGATGCGCGGCAAGACTCGCCCAAGCGCGGCCGCGGACTCATCGGATAGCTGATCCAGCGTCTCAGCGGGTTCTTTGGGAATGACGAGCGTGTGCCCGCGGCTGAGCGGGTTGATGTCGAGGAACGCGAACACTTTCTCGTCCTCGTAGAGCTTGTGGCACGGGATTTGTCCCGCGATGATTTTCTGGAAGATCGTGTCGGTCATTGCCCGCCTCCGGCACTTGCCCCTGTGTAGTGCGTTTCGTTCCGGCTGAAAGAGCGCCGCGATGAAGAATACATGGCAACCGAGGTCAACCGCACGCACATCGCCCGCCGGGTTGCGCGTTCCAGGCAGGCTCGCGCTGGGTGTGTTTATGATTGGGGGTCGCTATATTGACGGCAGAGTGACAACGAATGCGTAGGTCTCAACCAAATTACAAATCCTCGGCTGACCGGCAGATTCCGCCTATTCCTCCGGCGTCGGAGTCGCTGGAGTCAGTCCTCGCCAGGGAGAAGAACCCGGTAAAGCGCTTTTTCAGGGCCCTGGGGCCAGGTGTCATCAGCGGCGCCTCGGATGACGACCCATCCGGCATCGGGACGTACGCGCAAGCGGGCGCGGCGCTCGGGTTCTCCGCACTTTGGACGGCGCTCTTCACCTTCCCGATGATGTGGGCGGTTCAATTCATGTGCGCCAAGATCGGCATGGTGAGTGGCACCGGCCTTGCGGGCGTCCTGCGCAAGCATTACTCGCGTTGGCTGCTCTACCCGGTTATTGCCGGCCTGGTTGTCGCGAACACGATCAATGCCGGGGTAGACATCGGCGCCATCGCGGCCGCGATCAACCTGCTCGTGCCGATCCCCGCCGCGGCGATGATCGTGCCGATCACGCTGATCATTCTGGTGCTGCAGATCTGGGGTTCTTATCGGCTCATCGCCAATACGTTCAAATGGCTCGCGTTCGCGCTGCTCGGTTACATCCTGGCCGCGTTCTTCGCGCACCCGCACTGGAGCGAAGTGTTGCGCGGCACGCTCGTTCCAAGCGTCAGTCTGACTCCCCACTACCTGACCATTCTCGTGGCGATCCTGGGGACGACGATCACGCCCTATCTGTTCTTCTGGCAGGCGGACCAGGAAGTCGAGGAAGAGATTTCGATGGGTCGTCGCGCACTGTCGCAACGCAGAGGCGCAACGCGCACCGAATTGAAATACGCCAACTGGGATGTCGCAAGCGGCATGCTGTTCTCCAACGTCGTGATGTATTTCATCATGCTGACCACGGCGGCGACGCTATTTGAAGCAGGCAAGGTGGACATCCAGTCCGCCGCCGACGCAGCCCAGGCGCTCAAGCCCCTGGCCGGTGACGCCGCCTATGTGCTGCTCGCAGTGGGTCTCATCGGCACAGGATTCATGTGCGTGCCGATTCTCACCGCCTCCGCGGCCTACGCGCTGGCAGAGGCCATGGGCTGGAAACACGGGCTTGATCAGAAGCCGCGCCGCGCGAGGCTCTTTTATGGGGTGATCACACTTTCCACCCTCATCGGGATGCTCATCAATTTCGTGGGTGTCAATCCGATGACGGCACTGCTGTGGACCGCGGTCATCAATGGACTGGTCGCGCCGCCGATCCTGGTCGTCATCATGCTCATCGCCAACAATAAGTCGGTGCTCGGAAACAAGGTCAACGGCCGTGTCATCAATATTGCGGGTTGGGGTACGACGGCAATCCTGTTTGCGGCGGCCATCGCTTTGCTGCTGACATGGAGCCGATGAGGTACACCTGAGCGCGTAGCAAAGGCACGGCGCTGCCCGGCAGGAAGTGGCGAGTCGCTAGCCCGAAATGCGGGCTAGCTCGTCCACCAAACGATGAACTCCTTGAACCCGATATAGCCGTTGCCTTCCGTATCGGCGACTTCGAAATCCAGCAGGCACTCTTCGCGAGACACATCGCCGTCGAGTTTCTGGAGCAGGGAATGGAATTCCTCCCGGTCGATGAAGCCGTCGCCGTTGGGGTCGCAAGATTCGAAAGCCTTGCGCAACTCCGCAATTTCTTTATCGGTCAGTTTTGCCATGAACGCTCCTGCATGTCCGGGGTGCGGCTTTCGTAGTTGGCGTTCCCCTGCACTGGGTAGTGCAAAGTACGCAACGGCGCACATGCAGAATGTGACTCAGCTCAAACTCTGGACGGTCCGTCCGAGCGCGGTGTTGAAGGCGTTCGACGTGGGCAGACACGTGCCACCACACGCATGTAGCGCCGCTCCGCACGCATGCGGTGAGGCCGCACGTAGTAACGCGGCCGCCGGCGTTGCGCTCGAGGTGCAGCGTGCGGATGTCGTTCGCGCCCGCGCAGATCACGAGGCTGGCCGTCAAGGGCATCAGCCGCCTCGGCATTGCGCGCACCTGCGGGCAAATGCCGCGAGAGCGCTTGACGTCTTCGGCTAGCTGACGAACTTCGCAATGGTAAACGCCAGGGCGGCGACGGCGATGATTGCCCCGACGATCCATTTGATGATCGAGGTTTCAACAGCGCTGATCTTGGCTTCGAAAGAGCCGATCCTGTCTGCAAGCGCAACGACAGAATCCTTGACGGCATCGATCTTATCCCTGACCACATCGATCTTGTCCCTGACCGCATCAATTTTGGCATCCAGGCGGCGCATGTCGACCTTCGTCGCCGAGACATCGCGCTGGATATGTTCGGTTCTCTCTTCGAGCCGGGCGAGCCGCGCCTCCATAAAATTCTCCGCTTCGAATTTTCTTGCTGGAAATGCCATGAAGATTCCTCCGTGGCATCGAAGTATCTGCTCGCAGATGGATATCGTCCACAACGAGAGAGTCACGAAAGTACGAGTGCGATTGTTCTTCTTTGCGCCTGCGCGTGAGGTCGCCGGCGTGTTCAGCTACATGTACATCCTCATCGCCTCCGGCCTGAAGCAACCTTGCTCAGCCAATGATGTCATCGTCTTTCCCACGACGACATAGTCCACCAGCAGCATGTCGATCTTCTGGAACGTGTAGCGCAGCCGCTTGGCGCAGCCTACGTCCCATTCAGTGGGCTCCGCGCGCCCGCTGGGGTGGAGCATTCGCTTGAGCAGCCTGGGGTAGTGCGCAATGGGCACGCCCCGGCGGAAGCGCCGCAGGAGCAGGGCCTCTGCGCTCGTGAAGATGTCGCGCTCCGTTGCGGGGTGGAGCGTTGTGCCGTCGTGTGTGTAGAGCACCGGCGGGTAGGCGTGTTCGTCCAGCGCAGTGAAATCGTCGTCTTCGATGCCGAACATCAGATGCACCGGTATCCAGAAAGCCTTTCGGTGCCGCGTTCGTCGCCGCGGCGCGGGTAGCGCGGGCATTGAAGGGATCTGGAGTTGAATGGGCGCGTCTGGCGCGGGCACGGGGGTGGCTGCCTGCGATTGCGCGCAGGAAATCTGGCCGAGTTCCATGAGCTCTCTCCTTGAGAAAGACTGCGCGCACGAACGCAGGGTGTGCCGGCGGGCGCACGCGCAGTCGGAGCGGAGTGGATGCGCGGGTGCGTTGGCTAGCGGCGCTTCGGCACGCGGCCGAATGCAGCGAGCAGCTGCCGGGCCTTGAGGGCTTCGGCGGACGCGTTCCCTTTTCGCTGCGGGGGTTGGCCGCTCAGATCGCTGAGGATCTTCGTAGCCACCGCCAGCAGCGCGCTCGCGTGTTGCAGGCCGGGCAGAAGCACTGCCGCAACGTCAGCGAGGGGAGGGCTCTTGGATGTGGGGTTGTGACGGGTGGGGGCTGTTGAGGGGATGGTTTTTCCGGGTACTCTTTCCTGAATCATGAGCGCCTCTTACCAGGTGTTCGTGACCAGGGGCGCGGCGGTGTTGCAAGCACCGACGCGCTCCGCCCTCCTGCTCTTGCTCGCGCGGACGATGAACGGCACGCATGTCGGGCTCGAACAGGATCTCGCTTCGGCGCGGTTCAATGCGCCGAAGGTGAGCCGATGTGAGAGCGAGGGGCCGCGGGTCTCAGTGCGAATAATTGCGGCGTTTGTATAGAAATAGGGTCGGCGTGCCGTCATCGCAACGATGCGACGCCGATTCAGCTAGCTGACGAATTTGGCGATGGCAAACGCGAGCGCGCCGGTCGAAATCACTGTTCCGATGATCCACTTGATCATCGCGGTCTCGAGAGCGTTGATTTCTGCCCTCAATCCGCCGATATCGGCCTTCGTAGAACAAAAATCCGCTTTCGTGGCGAGGTGCGGCAGAACGGCGACGACGGCGCTGAGATCGGCCCGGATCGCGGCATACGAGGTTTCAAGAGCGGTCAGCCGTTTCAAAATGTCGTCCACGTTGCCTCCGTCGTTCCCGCCGGTCACAAGTGAGGCAGCGCGCTTGCCGCGAAAATGTTCGAGCCCTATGGCGCCACCCATGCTGATTCTCCGGCACTCAATGACCCGACACGTGAAGTGGCCCATCCCGTCATGACGCCTTTTAGACGTACCTGGATCGGCAACGAGGGGATGGGCCGTTTCTCACGATTCACCCGCATGGTCTGTGCGAGCGGCGCGAGTATTGAGCTGTATCGATTTGTCGTCAACAACAAGAAGAGCACAAAGATACGAGCTGCGCGAGCGAAGATCGGAGAGGAATTCCACTACTCAATTCTGCAGCGACGCGTGCGTACCTCACTTCACTGCGAAGATCATCTTGATAACTCCCCACGCCGCTCACTTGTCCCGCGCAAACAAACGCAGATCGATCGATGCCGCCATCGCCTGGTGCCCGGCGTCGCTCGGGTGCAAATGATCGCCACTGTCGAGGGTGGGCAGGATGTGGCCCGGGCGGGCGGGGTCGCGAGTTGCCTGGTCGAAATCGACGACCGCGTCGAATGCGCCAGCGGTGCGGATCCACGCGTTGACCTCTTGACGCTTTGCCTCACCCGCCGCTGAGTGAAAGGGAGCTTCGACGCCCTCGAGCGGCATCAACGTGGCGCCCCAGATCTCGATGCCTTTCGCGTGAGCGCGGGTGATCAGCGTTTTCATGCCCTCGATGATTTGTCGAGCAGACACCTGGTCCGTGGGTGTTGCAGGCATGCTCAGCGGCGCTGATGTCGTTTGTCCCTTCGAACAGCAGAATCCAGCGTACACCGGGTTTGCTCAGGGCATCGCGATCGAAGCGCGATAGCGCACTCGGTCCGACGAACGGATCTCCGTCATGCCTCGCCGAGCGCGCGGGGGAGGTCGTCAGCATCGATGACTTGCTCAGCCACGTCTGGTCCGGCGTCATCGTCGTGCGGAGCCGGCGGCCAGCAGGGCGCGAGCCCTGCGGCGCGGACCGGGTATCGCCGCATCGATGGCCGTGATCGACGAACTCAGCAAGATCCCGGGCTCCTCGGTCATGCCGTCGGCGAAGGGCTCCTGGTTCATCTCTTCGGTCAGGTCGAGAAATGGCAGGATGGCGATGGGCGGAATCCTTCCCGGTAGAGAAACGGAAAACTTCATCTACCGTCCGACTCCGCAAGATTCTGCGGTGAATCCAACAGGGTGATGTAACCCTGCGGGGAATAAGAAATCCCGCACGAATGATCCGGCCAATACCCATCGATCGAGCACGAAGATCGCATCAAGCGTCCTCTACCTGCCGCCTACATCCGTCGTCTCATACGCTTTCCGGAGGAAGATTTCGTGACGCTCACGGGCTGCAGTTATTGGAAATGTCCGTTGATCTAGATCGGCTCGGGCATCGATTGAACTTATGCTGTTCTGCATGAGTGCGACATCCCGTCTCACCTGTGGTATTTTCTGCGAGCCGGTGTCGCTGCATGAGGTGCCTCTCAATAGAGACACCCACGGCGCTGGCGTGCGTAGTGACTAACGGCAAACCCGTCGAAAGGCGGGGACGCAAAGCCACCGGTCTAAGGGCGCAAGGTCTACGACAGCGGGGTTGCCACGCTCGCTCCAACTGAGCGAGGTGCAATTCGTTTGGGTCGTGTCTCGCGCTCCGACCTGCGGCAGCATCCAGGGAGCGTTATGGGACCGACTTCGAAGCAGTCTGGAGGCTCGCAAACCACCGGAGTCACCGCGCCCGCAGGCGTGGGCCCGTTCATGTTGACCCTCTGCCGGCTGGCTGCGCCCGTTTCTATCCGGCC
Organism: uncultured Gammaproteobacteria bacterium; assembly: GCA_963837755.1. Classification (GTDB taxonomy): domain Bacteria; phylum Pseudomonadota; class Gammaproteobacteria; order Steroidobacterales; family Steroidobacteraceae; genus JADGHX01. Next base: position 7,767 of record CAWIOP010000003.1, read on the forward strand.
GCCTCAAGCACCGCATCTGAAGCCCTTCACTTTCTTCATGAGTCGTTTCCGTCAACCCGACGGCAGTGAACGCCTGCATTTGCATATGGGCTATTTCGCGACCCTCCCGGACGCGCAGCAATGGGCGCAACTCATGCGCGCCAAATATCCCCAGGCCGTCGCAACGCTTGCGCCTGCAGCGCTCCTGCGCCAGGCCAGCCTGGGGGCCCTCGCGCTTGCACCGGCTCCTGGTGTACAAGCGGCCGATCAGGCAGTGATCCGCCAGGCTGCATCGGCCGAAGGCGACACATTGACCGACACGCGGGTCCTGCAGATTCTCGAAACGCGACGCATCGGCCCGGATGCGAATTGCCGGCATGAGCCCGAGAGACCGGAGATCTCCCTGCTCCGCCCTGACGACACAGACACGCGTCGTGTCCTGAAGGAGGCTGTCGTTCAGGGCGAGCCCGTTTCGTTTGCCGTGCAATTCCGCTCGTCCGCTCAACCGATCGACCTCCGCAGCGTGCCGTCGCTCGACATCTTCCGTGAGTACACGCTGTACGTCGCGGAAGGTCTTCGCGAGGGCCGCTCCTGGTATTCGCTGCGGTTGGGCTTCTTCAGCGAAGCCATCTCCGCCAAGCAGGTCGCCTACTACGTGCGCTCGAGCTTCGACTCGGTGGCCGTGGTGCCGATCAGCGAGCAGGAACGCATGCGCGCGAAGCAGAACCCCATCGTCGCTTCCCTCCTGGCGGATCGTGTGCAACAGCGCATAGATCAGGCAGTCGCATCAGACCAAGCCCGCACCGCATCTGCCAGGGGAGCGAAGAGCCCTGCAGCCACCGCGCCCTCCAATCCGACCTCGAAGTCGAGCGGCACGAACGGGTCAAGACAACGAGTCGCGGACAGCCTCGAACAAACCCTCGAGGTGCTCGCCGCGAGCGAAATCTGGAACGACCCCGACTCTTTCAGCGAAACGGGCGTACGGCACCTCAAGGTCGACGTCCAGAAGCGGAACTCCAGACGCTCCTGAGCTGCAGCCCACATCGACAATAGCGTGTCCAACATGCAAAGAAGACAGGCGCAGGTCGGCGTATGCGACTGCGGCAGCAGCCTTTCGCGTGCACCGGGTGTTGGTTGCTCTTGATGGTTCTGAATGCGCATTTCGGGCATTGTCCGCAGCCATTGATCGGTCGCGCGAGATTGCCGACACGGCGCTTCACCTGCTGACGGTGCACCGGCCTCCCGACACGCTCGATGACCCCGGCTCGTGGAGGCCGCGTCGACGGACGCAGAGTCTGGCCACGTTACGTAGCGACTGGATTCTGCGCCAGGCTGAACAACGAATCCCGATCGCCGGGCTCCAACATACGAAAGAGGTCCTCGAAGGCGAGCCTGCGAAACTGATCGCGCAGCGTGCCGGGCAGCTCAGATGCGAGGTGATTTTTGTCGGTGCGCACGGCGCTGGTCGCACCCAGAACCGGGACCTCGGCTCTGTGGCCGCTCAGGTTTGCGCGTTGAGCGTCGTCCCAGTTCGCTTGATCAAGTAGGCCAACGGGCACGCAGGCCAGGTTCTTTACTACTCCGTGGGGAGATCACGGCAGCACACGAACTTCATCGCACGTGTTGCCGACGTCAGCCCGCGCGTGGAGCTCGACGGTGGGGATCACCGTCGGCCGGGCAAGGCACGAGCCCGGCACCGCCGGTTTCAGCAGCGTACGAGTCTCACGACAGTCGAGCGATAAGGGGGCATGTCCATGCCAAGTCGATGGTGCTTCGCTTTCACGCTTTCGTGTGCCGCTTTCTGGGCATCCGCAAGCTACGCCCACCACTCCTTCGCGGAGTACGACAAAACGCAGACAGTCGAGGTGTCGGGCACGCTCGTGCAGTTCGAATGGCAGAATCCTCACGTTCACTTTCGGGTGCGCTCGCTGAAGGATGGTCGCGTGACCACCTGGGACATCGAAGGTAACTCGCTCAGTTTCTTGCGGCGGACGAACGCGGCGCCGCAGCTGCTGAAGGTGGGCGATCGGGTAACGATCGCCGGCTGGCCCTCCAAGGCGTCTCCGGTACGACTGTTCGCGCAAAACCTCCTCACCGGGGACGGACACGAACTCGTACTGGATCCGCACACAAAGGCACGCTGGCAAGCTGGGGCTATCGGACTTGCAACCACGTGGAAAGGTGGCGGGAGCGACAGCGAACCGTCCCGAGGCATCTTCCGCGTGTGGAGCTCGAAGGTCGATGATCCCGAAGCCACGCCGTACTCTCTCTGGAGAACGCAATATCCCCTCACGGAAAACGCCAAGAAGGCGGTCGCGAAGTGGGACCCGGTGCATGACACGGTGGCACGCGGCTGTGCGCCGAAGGGTATGCCGACGATCATGGAACAGCCGTACCCCATGGAATTCGTGAAGCAGGGAAGCAAGATTCTGCAGCGGCTCGAGGAGTACGACACTGTGCGTACTATTAATATGTACGGCAGCGCGCAAGCGACCCGTGCGAAAAAGACCCTGCTCGGTCGTTCAACCGGGCGGTGGGACGGCGCTTCGCTCGTCGTCACTACTACAGGTATCTCGTGGCCCTTCATTGATCCAAACGGTGTGCCGCAGAGCCGATCTTCTACGCTCGTGGAACGCTTCACGCCGGCACCGGACGGCACGCGTCTTCAGTACACCCTGACCATCACGGATCCTGAAACCTTCACGACTCCGGTCGTCTTGAAACGAGCATGGGTCTCGCGGCCAGGAGAGCGCGTGAACAAGTACAACTGCGTGCCGCGCTCTCCCGCACGAAAGTGACTCTCACAAGCGGCGCAAGTTGAAACTCAGCGACGCAGGTGTCACAGGTTCAAATCCCCTCACGGCAATCGACAGTTGTGACTGGCAGAATGGACCGACATCGAACAATGGATTCAATCTTTCCTCCCGGCAGGCGCGAGCTGACCCGGGGCATGGAGGCATGGCTAGAAGAGGAAAAGCGCGCCCTCGAAATCCTTCCAAGGCTCAAAGAGTCATGTTTGATCCCCCCGGAGAGCTCAGGTCGGCTGCGGAGCAGGAACACGATGACCATTGAGAGGCCGACCCTCATCGAAGGCGGCATTCCCGTACTTGGCGGGCTGTACGCCACGGCACTCGGCTTTGGCTGGCTGGGGCGGCGCGCCGCTTCATCGAGCTTCAGTCAGAAGCTGCGAGATAGCATGAAGTGGCTCGGACCCGTCGTCATGGCTTTCGGCCTGTTCACGGGTTGGCAAACCCACGCGCCTGGCTCATCCATCCGCGTCGGAGCTTGCTAGATCGATTGCCGGAAGAATCTCGCTGCCGGTTCGAATCGACGAGATCACGACCCTCGATGCGCCATAGTCCCGACGTGACGAAACTGCTCTCCGCTGGCTACACCATCGAGTGGCGCTATCGCATCACGCGCAGCGGTGAGGAGTTTTCGTCGGCTATCGACGGAAAGGCCTGTGCCCGCTAACGATCGAGAAAAGCTCGGCACAGTGATCGGCAGTGCACTCGGAGCCGTGCTTTGCCTCTCGCTGAGCGGTTCTTTCGCTTACGCATTCTACGTGCGCTATTGGAAGTGGCGCGAGTGCATCGCCGTCGTTGAATCGTCCTGCACGGAGCCCGGCGCCTGGAATGCCACCGAGGGCGGAATGGTCTGGGCCATTCCAGCAGTCTTCTTCCTGGGTATAGCCCTCGTATTCTGTGTTCGTGGCCTTGTAGCGTTCAAAGGCGTGATGAAGGGCCACTAACCTGTGCTAGCGGATGCCGCGATGGGCAGGAATGACAGCGTGCTTGATCGTCGGAATGCACCCGGCGGTGTACGACAACGAGCTGTCATCTAACACGAACACGCATCTGGACCGCAGGAACAACGCGTAGCGGATCCGCGTGACGATTCCACTGAAGACTGCTGAATTCCACTCAATTCCAGTGCGCGGTGCCATTCGGAATTAACGAACGCGAACCGAACAGAACGGCAGCGAATGGCCGCTCCTGGCCGAAAGCGAACGACCCAGCGCTCACCTCACGCGCACACGCACCGGAACTGCAGGAACACCGCAAATCGCTTCACCCCGACCAAATTCCACTGAAGGCCACTGAGTTCCGGTGGACCTGACGTTCCACCGATAGCACTACTTCGGGTGCTCGGCCGTCTCAGCCGAGATCGCCTGCTGTACCTGTGCTTCGAGCCGTGCGATCTCCACATCGCTCAGCTCTGGAAATTGCGGACGCTTTGCAGCCGAAAGGCGACCGCCATTCTGCATGCACAGCTGCACGAAGAGTGAGGCACGCCGATCCGGCATGTCGACAATTTCGCGCACGGCGGTGAGGGCCTGGTCGAAGACCGCAACGAATCCGAGCTCCTCTTTCAGATCGCGTCGAACCGTATCGGCTACCCGGTCGTACAGATATTCGGCGAACACGGTCGCATCGAAATAACGATATAGATCGCCCGTGTCATTCGTGACGGCGATCTCCTGCTGCGATGTCCAGTGCCAATCGATGTGCTCGGCCAGCGGCTTTGAAAATGTCTCCAGCGCCTGATCATAGCTGCGGCGGTCTCGCAATATCGCCGCTGAGATTGGAAAGATAACGCCTGCAGGACTGTAGCCGCGCCTGGCGAGGACGTGGTGCATGAGGAAGCGATGTATGCGGCCGTTGCCGTCTGCAAAGGGGTGATTGAAAACGAATGCGAACGCGGTGACGGCGGCGGCGACAACCGGGTCGACCGCGTGGTTCACCATACGCCCCATCAACGTGATCCAAGCCTCCATCAGACCCGGCACGTCTTGCGGACGAGGGCAGATGAAATGAACCTCCTCCCGATATCCGCCGACCGTTTCACCAACGAAGTTCTGGAAGTCACACCAATCCTTCGCCGCGTAACGGGGATCGACAATTTCCCCTTGCAGCTGGATCAACGATTCTTTATTGGGCGTGAAGCCCGGCGCGGCTTTGAGGGCGGCGACGAATCGATCCGTTCTGCTCGCGTTCGGCGTTTCGCCTTCTATGGCGAAGGATGAGCGCGTCTCCTTGGTGTAGAGGTAGTTGACCGCACGCGCCAGGATCAGCGGATCGTAGCTCTCGATGAGCACGCGCGCCTCTTCGTCAACGTGAAGACCCATCTGTTCAGTGAGCTGGGTCGTCCGACGGACGGTGGGGCAAAGACCTGGCCCTCCCAAGAGATTGTCGATGACCCGATGGCGTACGCTGTTTCGCCTGTCGGCGACGATGTGGCGCTCAGGGTCCAGGGCTTCCACGTAGTTGCCGGTGCGAGTGTCCTCGAGATCCAGTGTCCTTCCGGTGAAGGTTTCGTACAGGAACCAGGCGCGCCTGCTGTAGGCACCCGTAGGCTCCGCTCGGACCCATGATTCGAGCTCGGCAGGCACCATTGCCTTGAGTACCGCAACGATAACGCCGAGATCGATCGGCTCGTGGCGGAGAGCAAAACGAAGATGCGAAACGACGGTACCGTCCGCTTCATATTGGCGCGGGTAGAACTCGAGCGTGCGTCTCCCATGGACGGCCGTACGACGCGCCCCCCGGATGATGTAACTTTCGACCGCGGGTGCGGGCACGGCGGAGCCGAACTCCCGCCGCAGCCATTCCTGGCCGATCGCCGCAGGCCCGTTATTAGGATCGGGGGTAGCCATTCAGAATCGATTATCCGCGTGCAGGATCGCTTAGATTACGCAGATTAGATCCTAAATCAATTAGAAAAGTGGACTTTCGCGCGCAAAAGCGTGACCTCAGGCCCTATCCGCGCCTGCGGCTTTACTCCGGGCCCCACCGGACGGGAAGCCGCTACTCGATTGCTACTTGACCCGCCGGCTTATCGGACGCGAACTCGGACCGGAATCGCAGGAACAGAACAACCCGCCTCACCCCGACCAGTCCAGAGAAGGCTAACGTCTTCCACTGAGTTCCGGACCACGTGCAAGGCGCCGAGGAACGAATCAACCGCTGCGCTGACGTGGTTCCGATGGCGCTTACAATCAACCCAAGCGAAAACGCTGCCGGAAGCTCGACGTTGCTGGCACGTCACTTCGATGGTTCGCCGAGGAGCCATTCGTACGCCGGCTGCACCTCGACGCCCGGCACTTTGATTTCTCCGGCGGAATCACGGTCGAGCACTAGCAAGAGACGACGTGCCCGCGGATGCTCGATCGCTGCGGCCTCAAACGCCCGCTGCTCGCGTGCGGCTGTCTCCGCAGATCTCAGGTCGGCACAGACCTGAATCAGCTCCTCGCCTGCGTCTCTGTAACGCGCGAGAAAATCCACCTCCAGGCCGTCCGCAGTCTTGACGTAGCCGGCCTCTACCTTGCGCCGCTCCAGCTCATTCAGGATCACGGTCTCGAGAGCGTGCCCCAGGTTCACTCGGCCGCTGGCATCGAAAGCCGGAATCAGGCCGGGATCAGCCGGATAGATCTTTCGCGGATTACTATTACGCTTGCGCTCAGATTCGGTGGCAATCGGCACAGCGCTTAACAAGAAGGCGTCGGTAAGATGCCCGAGCATGGCGTTTACCGCGTCGCGCGCGACACCATGGCCCTGCGACTTCAGATCCCGCGTCAGTTTGTGGACGCTGAAGCTTCCCGCCGGATTGCGTAAGCACTGACGCACCAGCCAGCGCAGCGCGGTCACTTGCGACACCTCGAAACGTTCCACCACGTCCCGGAACAGCACGGTGTCTACGTAGCCCTGCAGAAGTTCGATCCTGAGTGCGGCTGTGAGACCTTGAGCCTCGGGGAAACCGCCCTCGACCAGGAATTCGCGAAATCGCTTCTCGATCAGTGAGCGCTCCGGCGCGGTCCATCTTCGAGGCGGCTTGACGGGCTCCTCGCCTCGATGTCGGAGAAACTCGCGGAAGCCGAAGGGGCGAATCACCGTCTCCATTCCGCGCCCGCGCAGGGAAGTGTGCACTTCACGCGAAAGCATTCGAGCAGAGGAGCCGGAAACGACGAAATCCGCCTCCTCGGAGTCCATGACGCGCCGGATGAAGCGCTCCCATCCCGGCACCAGCTGAATCTCATCCAGAAGCCAGAGCACACGTTGACGCCCGCGCAGCGCCGGGAACCGCCGGTAAAACTCTTCGAGCAGAAAGGCGAGTTGATCCACCCCGATCCCGGCCAGCCGATCGTCGTCGAAGCTGAGATAAAGCGCCCGCTCGGGAGGCAGACTGACCCTTCGTTCAGCGAGCAGCTGACGCAGAAAGGTTGTCTTGCCTGCACGGCGCATCCCGATCACGGCGTGCGCCTTACCCGGCACAGCCGGCAGACGCGCATCCCGTGGAGTCTGGCGCCCGGCAGGGACAGACAGGAGCGCGGCATTCAGCCGCTCCTCGAGTACGGGGTGAAGTGGCATGCCCAAAGATGGCCGCCTAAGTGGCCTTCTGTCAAGGCCGGATTAGCCGTTATCTGGATCTAATTGACGGCCACTTTTGAGCGGCCCGCCAGGCATCCTGACGAGAACGCGCATAGGGACTGCAGGAACACTGCAAATCGAATCGCCGCAACCATCATTCCACTGAGGGCTGCTGAGTGCCGCAGAGGTCTGCATCCGCGGTGAAGCCGATTGGCCGACGCCTGGTTATCGGAGGGTTCATGAGCTCGCGGATCGTCTTGAGGATGCCGACGATCGCCTGATCATGGGACTGGAGCTTCCGCTCCAGCTCGTTGAGCTTCCGAAGCAGCTCCTTGTTGGAAGCGAGCATTTCGCGGAGCTTCACGAATGCGCGCACGATATACACGCTCATCTCCACCGCACGCGGACTATTCACTACGGTAGCAGCCATGATGGCGCCGTGCTCAGTGAACGCGTACGGCGGAAAGCGCGGGTCGCGGTGCTTTCCGGGAACCGGTCGCAACTTGCGACCGGTTGACTGCCTCCGTCTCGTCGCGCGTGAGACGGAAGAGAAAATCCTCCGGGAATCGATCCCTGTTGCGCTTGACTTGTTCGTTGAGCCGCTTGGTCGTGACGCCATAGAGCGCCGCAAGCTCGGTGTCGAGCAGCACCTTCTGACCGCGCAGCACGAGGATCGCTCCCGCGATATCCTCGACACGCACGACGGCCCTGGAGGTATCCCTCGATTGTTGAGCCGGACGACATCGAAAGCACTCGGGTTGGCGGCGCGTGCGTCCGGTAGCTGTGCATCATGGGGACCGAATCGTGAGCAGCGTCGCGCGATGGGGTTCGTGTTGCCCGGCCGGGGGGGGGGCGTGGTCTGACGAAGGCCTCTTGTGGGCCGGTTGCAGCCAATAGTCGCCAAGCGGCCTGAAAGCAGAGTCTCAGCGGACGAGACTCTGCATAACAGCACGCAGAGCGTCTACAACTGCCGCTCGCTATAGTGTCGCTCGTCATCCGCGTGGGATGCTCACGGCTTACCCTTGCCGCCGGCGATGGGGCCGCCACAGTCTCCGGCTGCGAGTCGGTCGTAAGCCGCCTTGGCCTGGACGAGCCCGTAGCCGTAATACACATCGCGCCCGGCCGCGCCGAGATCCTTGGCCGTCGCATCGAGCACGTTGCGCACCTGCGCATTGGTGCAAGTCGGGTAGTAGCTCCACACGAGTGCCGCTACGGCCGAGACGTGCGGGGTTGCCATGGAGGTGCCGTCGAACTTCGCATAATTCGATGCCGCTACCGAGACCGTCGCGGTCTGACCCAACTGCTGCGCAACCAGAGTCTCGCCGTCCGCCTTCGAAATGCCGACCGACGGTATGGACGTTGCCACCCCGCCGAGTGTTCCAAGCAGCGCGCCATCCACGTTGTTGTATATGACGGCCGCGACACCACCTCCTGTCTGGCAGTTCAGCACCTTCTCTGCAAAAGTGTTCGTGCCTCGCTGGATCAGGCACACCTTGCCGGCCGCGCCGGCACACGATGCTTCGCCCGTTCCGCAGTTCACCAGTGCGCCGGACGCAGTCGCGAGCGACGACCCTTCCATTGCGTCCGCCTCCGGAGCCAAGCCATTGACGCTCACCGTCGCGGTTGTGCCGGTGCCCATCAGAACCGTCGAGAGCACGCCTACGCCCGGCGCGGCGAGCTCGACCTGCTTGTTGTATTGTGAGAACGATGCGCGCACCTGGTTCACGTCGATCGCCGCCACGGAGATCACTGAGCTGTACGACGCTGGATAGCTGTAGCGCGAGTTGCCATCGTTACCGGCGGCGGCCACCGACAGGACATTTTTCGACGCGTACGCATCGCCGAAAGCGGTCTCCTCGAACCGGCTCTTCAGCGATCCGCCGAGACTCATGCTGACGATGAGGTCGCTGCCCGTCGTCTTGCCGGCGACACAGCGGTTCAGCGCGTCGACCAGCGTGGACGAATACGCCCAGCCTTCGGCGTCGAACACCTTGACGATGAAGACGTTGAGATAGCCGTTCGGCGTGACGCCCACAACGCCCAGTGCATTGTTCAGCGCCGCGATCGTGCCGGCGACGTGAGTGCCATGGTGGTTCTCGTCCGTGTACCAGTTGCCCGCCCCGCCCGGGTCGCTGTGGCCGTTCAGCAGGTTTCCGGCGAGGTCCTCGTGGTTCTGGTCGATTCCGGAATCGATGATGCAAACCGTCGAACCCCCGGCAGCACTGTCCGGGACCTGATTCGCCTGCACCATGATGATGCCGTACGGCGTCTGCTGCGCCATGGGATAGCGCTTCGGATCTTCCTCGACGTATTCGATAGCCGGATTGCGCGTGAGACCCTCGAGCGCGACGGCCGGCAGACTGATGGAGTACCCACGCAGGCCGACGAAGTTGTAATGCACCTCGGCGCCTGCCGCGGCGAGGGCCCTCGCGGCGTTGCTGTGCTGGCCTTCCTTGTACACAACGTACACGCGCACGCGGTCGGTTGCTGCGAACGTCGCAAGCGAAAATGCGAGGACGATCGGCAGTGTGCAAGCGGCTTGCCAAATCCTGTGCGTGCTCATGAGCCCCCCTGTGTCGGCATTTTTCGAGAACTCGAATGTGCCATCGCGCGCGGGTCGCTGGCAAGCACAGCCCGGCAGCCACGTTTCAATTAAACGACATTCAAAAATGATGCGCCGGGCCGACGTACAGCGCGAAATATGACAACTCCGCATCTCCGTCGGGCGCAGGGCGAGGAGCGTGTCGAAAAGCGGACAGCTACCGTGCGTGGGGTCGCCGTACGGCTGGGGCGCCTCCGTAGACAGCGCATCGTCCTTGAAGCCCATGGGCGTGCTCGAGAACACGAGCCAGTCGCCATCCGGCGACCACGTGCAATGTCCGTCGTTGCCCCGGGAGTGGGTGAGACGCCGCAGATCCTTTCCGTCCGGGCGAATGGTAAAGATTTCGTAGTCGCCCTCGTGCTTGCGCGTCAGCACGATCAGATCGCCACGCGGGGACCAAAGCGGGAAATGGGCGTACTCCGTCGTTAACGTCGTCACTGAACCGTCATCCAGCTGACATTACCCACTTGCCAGGACGTGCTGCCCACCTATGCGGTCTATGGAACCGGACGCATCACCGCGGAAGGCGTGGCGGCGGCCAATGCAACTTGGCGTTTGCGTCTTGAACGCCTCTTCGAGGACGCGCCCATCGCGGAGCCGCGCGTTCTACGTCCTGGCCCTTGCGCCCCTCGGCATGACAGCTGTGATCGATATCAAGCGCGAGGATGGCCGCGAACTGACAGGATTCGGTTCGCCTCCCGACCCAGAGTTCTGGATTCGCAAAGGCCAGCCGATCAGTGGGCGCTTGCATGTGGCGTTTCTGGCCGAGTCACACGCGGCAGTAGATGCCTTCCATAGAGCTGCACTCGAGGCAGGGGGCACAGACAACGGCGGGCCTGGTCTGCGGCCGCGCTACGCCGAGCACTATTACGCGGCGTATGTTCTGGATCCTGACGGTCACAACATTGAAGTACTTTGTAGACTTCCTCGATGATGGCAACGCGCCATCCCTCAGGTATGTATTTGTCCGGGTCTTCAACAGGGGACGAGAAGATGCCAACCTTGCCCACCTTGCGTGCCCGCTCAGCGCGGCTGAACGCGCTGGCCGCATGCGCTCTCATGTTGCTCCTCGCCACGTCGATCGCTCGCCCGGAGGAGGTGGCGATTCCCGCTACTCCAGCCGGGCACGTGTTGGCGGCATGGCTGGATGCCTACAACAGCGGCGATCCGCAAAAGTGATTGCTTTCCAGCAGCAGCACGAGTCGCAGCCCGCCGTGCCGGTGCAAGACGTGCCAATCGCTGCCATGAATTTCGTGGCGAACGTCGATGCCATCATCTTCGATCTGCGCGAGAACCGCGGCGGCATACCGCGCATGATCGCGCTGATCTCGACGTATCTGCTGCCCGGTCCAACGCACCTCAACGATTTCTGGGACCGCAAGACGGGCGCGACGACTCAATCCTGGACGCTTCCGTTCGTTCCCGGCAAACGCATGCCGGACGTCCCGGTCTTCATCCTCACATCGTCCACCACTTTCTCCGGCGCCGAGGAGTTCTGCTACAACCCCAAGAATCTGAAACGCGCGACCCTCGTCGGCGAGACGACGGGCGGTGGCGCCCACCCTGTCCGTGGCGAGCGAATCGACGATCGCTACACGATCGGTGTGCCGTTCGCGCGTGCCATCAACCCGATCACGAAGACAAACTGGGAAGGCATCGGCGTCGAGCCCGATGTGAGAGTCCCCGCGGCCGAGGCGCTAGCGGTCGCGCAGAGGTTGGCGGCCGAGAAGGCAGGTGTTCAAGCGACTCGGGCTGCCGAATCAGGACTATTGCTGGCAGCAGTGCCTGCTGGAAGATCGCTGCACCGGTACCCGTTGGGGCTTCATTGCCGGAGCCACTGCCGGTCAATGCCAGCTGATGAGCGGCGCTCTGACGTTCGGCGAATTAGAATTACATGAGATCAAGACGGAGGATGGCCAGCGCATCCTGGTGATCGCGAGCAGCAAGGAAGCCGGCGCATCGAAGAGTGGTGCCGGGAAGAGCGGCGCCTGAACGGCCCGCCGTCGAGCCCGAGTCAGGAAGGTGCCAATCGGCTCCCGCGCTCGAGGTAGAGCGTGCGGATGTCGTTCAGCATCACTTCCGGTTGTATGAACGAGAGCGTGTAGATCTCCCGCACCATGCCGCGCGGGTCGATGAGAAAGACCTTCAGCATGTGATGCAGCGTGCGCGTGGGGCGGCCCCGCTCGTCCAGCTCCACGCTCACGTCCTGGCCGAAGTCGTCGAGCACCGGCAGCAGCGCGGGCACCGCGGGCGCGGTGAGAAACCGCCATTCGAATCGTGAGCGTTTCGTGAACTCCGTGGCGTATTGCGCGATGACATCCGGTGTGTCGGTGCTGGGGTCACAGCTGATTCCCACGAATCGAACGGCACGCGCCAGCTCGCCATCCGCAAGGATTCGATCGCGCAGCATGCTCATGGTTTCACGCGCAAACGGGCAGCCGAGCGGGTCCACGCAGTAGCTGTAGAAGAACGTGAGCAACGTGATCTTGCCCGTGGTCAACGCGCTCAGCTTCGCCGACCGGCCGCGCTCGTCGAGCAGCGTGGCATCCGCCACCGGCTGAATCGATTGCAGCCGATAGGTGCCCGGAGCCAGGGGAGTGAAGTCCATTCGCGGCGCGGCGGCCGGGCCCACGTCCACGGCTGCCTGCGCGCCTGCGCAGACCGCGAGGCCGGCCGTCACGAGCACCACCCGCCGAAGCATTGCACTCACTCGCGGGCAAGTGCCGCCAAGGTGCGCGACTGGCCCGCCTTGGCGGTGAACTTCATGTGATGCGGGCGGCCCAGTTTCTCTTTGGTGAAATCCACATCGAAGGCCGGCGTCAGGGCGTGGCCGTCCCACTTGAACGCGCGCAGGAACTGCTCGTTATCCGCGCCTTTCTTGTCCCAGTGCGCCAGCAGGCTCGAGGTGGTGTACACGCGCTTGCCGTCCCAGCTCTGCGAGATCATGTTCACCTGGCTGCCGATGCGCTTCTGATAGACGTCCTTGGGATGTTCCGGATTCGTCAGGTCGAAATAGTGGGTCGTGCCATCGTTGAACGTGTTGACCCAGAGGCCTTTGCCGTCCGCCGTGATGGAAATGTCCACGGGCAGCGGAATCTTCGCCGGGTCGCCGATGGTGCCCACTTCCTTTGCCGCCCACGTGCCGCCTTCGTTCTGCTTCACGAGCCACAGCTTCGACGTCAATGCGGTGGCCGTGATCGCCCAGTTCTGCCCGGGCACGAGCGACCAGCGGATTTCCAGCGGCGCCCCCGGCACGCTCAGCACCTGCGTGGGCTGCATGGACTTCAGGTTCCACACCACCATGGTGCTGCCGAAGTGCTTCATGGCTTCGGAATCCTTCATCAGGTCCCCGAGCTCGCGCATGTAGTTCTGCCAGCCCGCGAAACTCGACGTGAGGATGACGTTCTTCGCCGGATTGATCGCGATGTCGTAGCCGTACCCGTCGCCCTTCACTCCGCCGATGGAGGTGGTGGGCATGTCGTGCCGGGAAACCAGCGCGCCTTTGTTGTTGTAGAGGGCCATTCCGGTGACCCCGCCCTTGTCGGCCGTGTTGGAGAGGTTGCCGATCAACATGCGCCCCGGCAGCGCGTAGAACGTGTGCGGGCCGACAAATTTCGTCTTCGCCGGCAAGTCCGTGATCGTGCGAACCAGCTTGGGCTGCGACGGATCGGTGCCGACGTCGAAGACGTAAACCCGGCTGTTGTCGAGCCCACCGGCCCACAGGAACTTGCGATCGTCGGTGAACCCCATGTGATGCGCTTCGCCGCGCCCACCAACCGAGAGTGTGTGAGTGACCTTGCCGTACGCTTTCGATGCGGGGTTTGCATCGATCGTGACGAGCTTGTCGGAACCGTCGCCCAAGCCGTCGACGCCCAGCGTCCAGACATGAACGAAATCTTCCTGCTCCTTGATGAGGTTGCTGATGTAGGGCGAGTTGCAGGTCTCATCGGCATACGCGCTTTGCAGCGCAATGCCGAGGCCCACGCAGACGCTCGCCACAACTAACGCACGCCGGGAAGAGTGATGCATACGCTGATCCTCGCTTCTGATTGGCGCCGCCTGCGCCAGGCCGGGCCCCTGCCGGAGTTGCGGCGACTGTACTCCCGCGGGTGTCACCGGGCCAGAAGGGTCCGCGGCACGCTATCGACGCCGCACGCCTCAAGCCGTGGGGCGTCGGCTTCAGCTGGCCCGTCGCGTCGAATGGTGCTGAAGAGACTCGTGGCAAGAACAGCCGTGTGGAGCTGGTCGCCTGGTAGGCGGGATCCGCGCTACAGCCCCAGTACCGCAACGATCAGCTCCGCGGCCTCGATGCTCACCGTCGTGAACTTCATGCCAATGCGAAATTGACCGTCGGGCAAGTGAGCGCAGTAACGAACGGACGCACGCAGCGATGGCGGGTGCGAAAGCTCCGGCACGCTGATGCCGAGCTCCACATTGCACTCCCGTTCAACATTCAGCGGGCGCGCTGACGTGATCGCCAGCCCGTGTGCCGAAAGATCGACGGTGTGCGCATCCAGCGGCTCATCACCTTCCGGGCTGATCCGCGCCTGCACACGCATCACCTGGCGCGGCTTCTCTCGCCGATCAAGCTGTGCCAGCTCGAACGACAAGATCTGCTCGGGCGGCGGCAGCTCGAACGAGAACGGCTCTCCCTCGACCGGCGATGCAGCGCCATTCATGACTCGTCACTCCGCGGCAAGCTGCGGCGGTAGCACCGCCAATGAGATGGAGTTCACATCGCAGACAGATACGGTGAGTGGAACTGGTTCACAGAAATGGGGAGCGTGGGTGGGCCACGCGAAAGAGAGGCGCCACGGGCGGGCTCGGCACGCACTATGTCCAATTCATCGGGTGCTCGCCCGAAACCAGGTAGCCCTTGGCTGGCCCCGGCGAGCTTCACCGGGGAAGAATTCGTCCGGAACGCAGGCCGGTGTTAACCTCGGCGCGGCCGTTCGAGCCTTGCCGTCAACCCTAGCGAAGCGTTGCGTGACTGGGGAGGGCGCGCACTTTCTGCGTCGACTTCGACCGGGCGATCGATCCAGCGACCGGAAAACAGCGCTTCGACATGACACCACCGGCGGATCTCGCGCCGCCGCCACCGCAGTAGTTCGGGCAGAGAACATGCAACAGATCACAGACGGCCTGCAGTTTCGGGAAGGACCGGTGGCAATGGCCGATGGCTCGGTGGTGCTCGTCGAGATCCGGCGTGGCACGTTGACTCGCGTGCTGCCGAACGGGCGGCACGAAGTCGTCGCGCAGCTGGGTGGCGGCCCGAACGGCGCAGCCATCGGGCCCGACGGCGCGATGTACGTGTGCAATAACGGTGGCGCCTGGGAGTGGGAGCCGGGCGAGCTCAATCTGCCGGCGGGCCCGCCGCCGGAATACAAAGGCGGCTACATCCAGCGTGTAGACCTGCGCACCGGCAAGTTCACCACGCTCTACGATTCCTGCGACGGCAAGCCGTTGAACAGCCCGAACGACATTGTCTTCGACAGCACGGGCGGGTTCTGGTTTACGACCCTCGGATACAACGACGGCGAGAATCGCCGGCTGGGCGCCATCTACTACGCGCGGCCGGATGGGTCGAAGATCATCCGCTGGCGCGCGGGGCTCATATCGCCGAACGGCATCGGCTTGTCTCCGGATGAACGCAAGCTCTACATGGCGGACTGCATGGTCGGCCGCCTCTATGAGCTCGATGTGGTTTCGCCCGGCGTGCTGGCCTTGCCGCCATCGCCGCTGCAACCGGGGCGCATCGTCTGCACGCCGCCCGGTTATCAGTGGTTCGACAGCCTCGCGGTCGAGGCGGGCGGGCGCATTTGTGTCGCAACGCTGTGGAACGGCGGCATCACGGTCATCGAGCCCTCGGGCGCATACGAGCACGTTGCGTCGCCCGACCCCATCACCACCAACATCTGTTTCGGCGGGCCGGATATGCGTGACGCCTGGATCACGGGCTCCAGCACCGGGCGACTCTTCAAGCTTCGCTGGCCACGGCCCGGACTCAAGCTGCCGTTCAACGCGTAAAGAGCTTGCAGGGGCAGCCGCCGTCTCGCGTCAGGAATTGTCGCCGTCGAGAAGCCTGCCAATCCCGCCCAGCACCGAGCCTTCCTCGCGCCCGCCGCGAGTGAGGCCGGGCACGGCCGCAACGATGCGCCCGGCCAGGCGGCTCAGCGGCAGCGACTGCAGCCACACGTGGCCCGGCCCGCGCAGGGTTGCGAAGAACAGGCCTTCGCCGCCGAACAGCGCGCTCTTGATGTTGCCCACGAACTGGATGTCGTAGTCCACGCTCGGCTGGAACGCCACGATGCAGCCGGTGTCCACGCGCAGGGTTTCCCCGGGCGCGAGCTCGCGCTGATAAATGGTGCCGCCCGCATGCAGGAACGCGAAGCCATCACCCTGCAGCCGCTGAAGAATGAAGCCCTCGCCGCCGAAGAAACCCGCGCCGAGCCGCTTGGTGAAGGCGATCCCCAGGCTCACGCCCTTGGCCGCGCAGAGGAACGAGTCTTTCTGCGCGATGAGCTCGCCGCCGAGCTCCGCCAGATGCACGGGAATGATCTTGCCGGGGTAGGGCGCACCGAAGGCCATCTTCTTCTTGCCGTCGCCGCGGTTCTGGAACACCGTCATGAACAGCGACTCGCCGGTGAGCAGGCGTTTGCCGGCGCCGAGCAGCGCGCCCATGAGGCCGCCACCGCTTGCCTGGCGCGAGCCGTCGCCGAAGATGGTTTCCATCTGGATACCGTCTTCCATGAACATCATGCCGCCGGCTTCCGCGACCACCGCCTCGGCCGGGTCGAGCTCCACTTCGACGAACTGCATGTCGTCGCCGTAAATCTTGTAGTCGATCTCGTGCATCGCCGCCATGGAGGCGCTCCTTCGGGATGGGAATATCCGCAAGTATAGACACGCGAGCCGGCCTGCTGGTTACATAGGCTGAAGCCGAGGAGCGTGTTGCATGTCCATCGAAATCTGGCTCGCCCTGGCGTGCCTGGTGATGGGGGCGCTGCCGGTTTGGGGATGTGTCCGTGCTTCTGTGAGGTTTCCGAATGACGGATGATCTATCGGTGCTCACGCGTCCTGCACGGGTTCCGGACGAGGTCGTGGTGTACGGACCTGACGCCGATCACATCGCAGATGTGCGTTTCGGCGGCGAAGGCGCGCAGCGGCGACCACTCATGCTCATCATCCACGGCGGATTCTGGCGCCCGCAGTACGACCGGCAGCACACCGGCCCCATGTCCGAGGCAATTGCGTCAGCGGGGTGGACGGTTGCGTCCGTGGAGTATCGAAGGGTGCCGGGCCAGCCGGATAAAACACTCCACGACGTGAGCGAAGCTCTCGCAAAGCTGCCAGCGATGCTCGCGCGTCACAACGGCCACGTGGTGCTGATCGGGCATTCCGCGGGCGGGCACCTCGTGCTCTGGCTTACCGCTGCGCGGCGTACGCCGCAGCTCGTGGGCACGCTGGCGCTAGCGCCATCGGCAGACCTGCAGCTCGCGCACGAGCTCAATCTCGGTGACGGGGCGGCCGCTGCCTTTCTGGGCGCCAACCCCAGCACGCGTCCAGACGTAGACCCGCGCCGGCTCCCATCGCCGCAAACCCCAACCACTATCGTTCACGGTGACGAAGACGACGTAGTGCCTCTCTCGGTCGCAGAGTCTTACGTCGCCGCGCATCCTTCCGTGCAACTCGTGCGCCTCGCCGGCGTCGGCCACTTCGCGCCCATCGATCCGCTGAGCGCGAGCTGGCCGGCCGTTCTCGACGAGTTGCGCGGCTTCGAGCGCTAGGGAAAGTCTGAAGAACTTCGCAGAATTCGCCCGGTGCATCAGGAGCCGGGGCGTCGATGTGAGGAAGGGTCTCGGACTTTTTGACAAGGA
Source organism: uncultured Gammaproteobacteria bacterium (assembly GCA_963837755.1). GTDB lineage: Bacteria > Pseudomonadota > Gammaproteobacteria > Steroidobacterales > Steroidobacteraceae > JADGHX01. Next base: position 25,592 of record CAWIOP010000003.1, read on the forward strand.
GTTGTCGCTACCTGCGCAAGAACGTCAGGGAGTGCCGATGCGCTGAGCGTGCGCTACGGCTTGAGTCCTGTTGGCGCAATATTGAGGCACGTTGTTAGCGACAACCCCTTGTCAAAAAGTCCGAGACCCTTCCTCACATCGGCACCCCGGCCACGGGCGCTTCTACGCGAATTCTGCGCAGTTCTTCAGACTTTCCCTGGTTCGCGCGAAGGCGCCATAGCTCCCGCCGCAGATGCGCAGCGCCCGACGTTCGCGACGCATCGAGAGGTGGACATACTTCGTGTTCCGGGGCGACGATGCGCGCCTGCCATACGCACCGCTCAGGGGGTCTCATGTCCAGACTCTTCGACGAAAGCCACCGCGCCCTGCAACGCAGGTTCGACACCGAGCGGCTCGCGGATCGCATCGAGCAGCGGCTGTGCCGCGACCATTTCTCTGCTGAAGACCGCCAGTTCATCGAGCGGCTCGACATGTTCTTCCTGGCCACCGTCGACGCCGCCGGCCGGCCCAACTGCTCCTACAAGGGCGGCGACCCGGGTTTCGTGCGGGTGCTGGATGAGCACATCCTCGCGTTCCCCTGCTTCGACGGCAACGGCATGTTCCTTTCGGCGGGCAACGTGTCGGGCACCGGGCGCGTCGGCATGCTGTTCATCGATTTCGTGAACCCCAAGCGCCTGCGCGTGAACGGCACGGCGCGCATCGAGCCGCTGTCATATGTGACGCCGCCATTCGCGGAAGCGCAGTTCGTGGTGGTGGTGACCGCGAGCGAGGTGTTCCCGAACTGCCCACGCTACATCCACAAGTACGAGCTCGCCGAGCGATCGAAGTTTGTTCCGCGCCAGGGCGTGGAAACACCCGTGCCGGCGTGGAAGCAAATGGATTGGGCGCGCGACGTGCTGCCGCAAGGGGACCCCGCCGCGAAGCAGGTTGGCGCGCGCTGAAGCCGCCGACTACCTCCAGCGCATGAGCAGCCAGATGCCGCCGAGCACGAGCACCGTGCCGGCGGCCACCCACACGGTGAACGGCTCGCCGAGAATCAGCACGGAAAGCAGAATGGTGGACACCGGCCCGATGACGCCGGTCTGCGCGGTGATGGGCGCGCCCACGCGCTCGATGGCGAGCATCACGAGCAGCACCGGAAGGAACGTGCACAGCGTGGCGTTCAACAGCGACAGCCAGATCACTTCCGGCGCAACCACCATGGCGGATGTCGGCCGAAGCACGAAGAACTGGGCGATGCACAGCACGCACGCAATGCTGGTTGCGATGCCGGTGATGCGCAAAGCCCCGAGCCGCCTGACCGCCTGGCCGCTGTAGACCAGGTATAGCGAATAACTCACGGCGCTGCCCAGCACGAGAAACGACCCGAGCAAGACGTGCTCGCCATGCACGGACACGTCGTGCCCGAACACCACGAACACGCCCAGGTAGCTCACGATGAGCGCAAGCCACTGCCGCGGCTTCACGTGCGCGTGGAATGCCAGCACGCTCATGGCGAGCACGATGGTGGGGTTGAGATAGAGAATGAGCCGCTCGAGATTCGCGCCGATGTACTGCAGCCCGCTGAAATCCAGGAAGCTCGCAAGGTAGTAGCCGCTGAAGCCGAGCCCGGCCAGCAGCAGCCAGTCACCGCGAGCGAGCGGCGCTTTGCCGCGCCCTGCCCACCAAGCCAGCGCCAGGAACAGTGGGAACGCGAACAGCATGCGATACATGAGCACCGTGACCGCGTCCACGCCGTAGCGATACGCCAGCTTCACGATGATGGCCTTGCCCGAGAAGGCAATGGCCCCCGCGCCGCCGAGCAGGATGCCCTGCAGGCGGTGGGGAGGGGCGGGGTGATTCACGGGTTCGACGGCCTGGAACGGCCGCAAAACGCGTCGACAGTCGACGAAGGCGGGTTTAGAACTCTTTCCCGTCCGCCGTCTTCACCTTCACCACGTAGCCGCCGTCGTTGCCGTCCTTGCGGGGAGCGATGCTGACGGTGATCTTGTCGCCGGCCTTCACCGAGTCTGGCCGCCAGCCCTGGCGGTAGAGATTGTTGAGGCTGTGGCCTTCGAATTCGATGTCGCGCGTGCCCTTGTCATCCGTCACGGTGAGCACCAGGCGCATGTGCGGGTTCGCCATGCGCACTTCCTTGATGACCCCGTCCAGGCTCCTGGGCGTCTGGAAGTTGAACTGCGCGGCGGAGTGGTGCGCGAAGGCGGGCGCCGCCAGCGCAAGACTCAGCACGACGGAAGACAGCAGAGCGGTTTTGCGATTCATGGGATGTTCCGAAAACTAAGTTGGGCGGATGGGGTCGCGGGGCTTTCAGGGTTTCTTCGCCGCTTTGGCTTCCTGGCGCAGCTTGTGGAGCTGGTCTTCCCACTGCGGCTCGGTGCACTCGTAGGGCATGAGCCTGCCGTTCTCGAGCGCGAGCCACTTCTTCGTGGCGCTCACCGGCCTGGTGTAGAACACCGGGTCGGTCATCGTCATCTCGGCCGTGAGCACCTTGCGGCCCTTGTCGTCCTTGCCGATGCGATAGCGCTCCACGATCTTCGCCTTGTCGCTGTGGGCGGAAGATTGATCCACGGCTTCCTTCAGGGCGATGGTGTCGACCACGAGCGTGTCGCCTTCCCAGTGCCCGAACGAGCTGCCATTGCGGCTCGGCACGAGGTCGTTCAGGTTCGCCGGCGGCGCGCCGATGTAGATGCGGCGGACTTCGTTGTGCGCTTCGTAGATCACCGTGATCTGCTCGGGGCGCTCGATCCACTCCATGGGGTAGCCGCCGGAGCCGAGCATGGAGGCCGGCATGCCGTAGCCCACGCAGGCGCCACCCGGGCTGATGCCCTGGGGCTCGACGAGCGCGCGGTACTCGGCCACCTTCGCTTTGCCGTCCGGCGTGAACGGCGGTTCTTTCGGCCAGGCCATGTCGGCACGGCCGGCGCCTGCGCCGGCTTCGCGATTCCACGTCCAGACGCCGGAGAAATCCGGGCGGGGCGCGTCGGCGGCCTGCGCCACGGTTGCGCCGAGCGCGAGCAGGCCGGCAACGGTTGCGAGCGCCGTTCTCATCTTCAAAACATGCACGGATGGTCCCCCATTCGCGCCGAGCGAGCGCCGGCGCACGCAATCATCGTTCTCGCGGCGAGCGTAGGCCCCGATACACGTGTATTCCAACGGAACAGGGCCGTATGACCGGGGGGTGGAGAGGCGGTGGGGAACGCCTTATTTCTTCATGAAGCATGCGCTTCACGAGTTGTCGCCCGTGTGGCCGCCGCCATCATCGGGTGGGTGGTGGCGCGCCGGGCGGAGAGCGCGGAGGCGGCTCTGCTGCACAGAAGAAGAGGTGCGCGGGAAGCACGTTGAGCCATTCCCGGCCGCGCTTCACCACGTCGAATACGCGCTGCAGCTCCGGCAACACACGCGACGTGAACTGGTAGACCACGAACGCGCCGCGGGGCGCGAGCGCCGCACGACTCTCGCGCATGATCTGCTGACGCACCCGCACGGGCATGGAGCCAAGCGGAATGCCGGAGATGATGTAGTCCGCGCTGTCGAGGCCATTGCTGGCGAGCACCTTGCGCACATCGGCGGCGGAGCCTTCCACCACCTGCAGCCGCTGGTCGCTGAACGTGTCGCGCAGGAAGCGCACGAACTCGCCGTTCATCTCGATGGCGATGAGTTTCGCGTCGGGCCGCATGCGGTTGAGGATGTCGCGCGTGATGGTGCCGACGCCAGGCCCGTATTCCACGATGACGCGCGCGCGCGGCCAGTCGATGGGCTCGAGCACGCCCTTGATGAGGAAGCGTGAGCTCGGGATGACCGAGCCGAGCATGATGGGATTCCTGAAGAAGGTGCGAGCGAACAGGAGGCGAGCTCCATTTCGCGGTTCGGTGTCGTTATGCACATCGGTCTCCGGCAGGCGTCTTTAGAAAACTCGTGCGCGACGTTGCGGGTTCCGTCGCCGCATGGGCCTTGCACAGCGGCGAAGCCCGCGCCATCCGCGTGCCCCCTGGGAAATCGAGCGCAATCATGGCCTGCGCCGCGCGCGATTGCGAGCGTGGTCACACTTACCCCACCATGGCACGCCTTCAAGTCGGGACCGAATCCAATGACGAAGTGTTTCAGGTGGGCCCTACCCGCCCTCGTGAGTGGAATTCTCCTGTCAGGCTGCACTGTGCGGCCGCCAGCCGCGCCGGCGCCGCAACCCACGCCCGGGCAAGCTCCGATGCCCACGGTGCAATACGAGGCGGTGCGCTGGTCGCGCCTGCCCGGCTGGGACAGCGATGAGGTGAAAGAAGCCTGGCCCGCCTTTCTCAAGAGCTGCCGCTCGCTGCGTTTTCGGACGGAGTGGTCGCAGGCCTGTACGGCGGCGCAGGGCGTGGATACGCAGTCGTCCCGCGCCGTGCGCGCCTACTTCGACCGTTATTTCGAGCCGTACGCCGTGGTGAAGCAGACGGGCGCGCTTCGCGAAGACAACGGGCTGATCACCGGGTACTACGAACCGTTCCTGAACGGCTCGCGCGCGCCCTCCGCGCAGTTCAGCGCGCCGCTGTATGCGCCGCCGGCAGACCTGCTCACCATCGACCTGGTGTCGCTCTACCCGGAACTGAAGGGCAAGCGGTTGCGCGGCCGCGTTCAGGGCAACCGGGTCGTTCCGTACTACAACCGCGCGGAGCTCGAGACGAGCGCGTCGCTGCGCGGCCGGGAAATCGTTTGGGTGGACGACTCGCTCGACGCATTCCTGCTCCAGGTGCAGGGCTCCGGGCGCGTGCGGCTCACGAACGGCGACACCATTCGCCTGCAATACGCCAACCAGAACGGTTACCCGTATCAATCCATCGGCCGCTATCTCGTCGACAAGGGTGAGCTCGCCGTGGAGGACGCCACCCTGCCGGGCATCCGCCAGTGGCTGGCGGTGAACCCGAATCGCCGGCAGGAAGTGCTGAACGCCAACCCGAGCTTCGTCTTCTTCAACGAAGAGAAGCTCGACGACCCCACCCAGGGCCCGAAGGGTGCGCAGGGCGTGCCGCTCACGGGCGGCCGGTCGATCGCGGTCGACCCGGCGTCCGTGCCGCTCGGCGCGCCGGTGTTCCTCGACACCACTTTCCCCGCGACAGATCGCCCCCTGCAGCGCCTGGTGATTGCGCAAGACACGGGTGGCGCCATCCGCGGCGCCGTGCGCGCCGATTTTTTCTGGGGCTCCGGCTCCGCGGCCGCAGAGCAGGCGGGCCGCATGCGACAGGCGCTGCGCATGTGGATGCTGTGGCCGAAGGGCGTGCCGCTGCCGGCAAGCTTGCCTTAAAGATACGCGTACGCCGTCACGATGAGCCCGATCACGGTGGCGAGCAGCGCGCTGTGCTTGAGCGTGAAGCGGAAAAGTTTCGCTTCATCCGACGCCGCCATGCCCGTGGCGGCAGCGGCCACCGCGATGCTCTGCAGGCTGATCATCTTGCCCATCACGCCGCCGCTGGAGTTCGACGCGGCCATGAGCTCTGGCGACAAACCCAGCGTGTTTGCGGTAACGACCTGCAGGTTGCCGAACAGCGCGTTCGCTGATGTGTCGCTGCCGGTGAGGAACACGCCGAGCCAGCCGAGCAGCGCGCTGAAGAACGGGAACAGCGCGCCGGTGGCGGCGAACGCGAGGCCGAGCGTTGCTGTGGTGCCCGAGTAGTTCATCACGTATGCGAGCGCCAGCACTGACGCGATGGTGAGTATCGGCAACGCGAGATCGCGAGCGGTGCCGCCGACAATGCCAACCACGTTGCCGAGCGGAACACGCAGCACCACGGCCGATAGCAGCATGGCGAACATTGCCGAGGTGCCCGACGCGGAGAGCCAGTTGAGCGTGAATTTCGCGGCGTAGGGCGCCGGCTGCGCAACCACGGGCGGTAGCCGCTGAATCTGCCCATCCAGCCCTGGCCAAGAGAACACGAGCGTCGCTTTGTCGAGCAACGCTTTGAAGGGGGCATAGCCCCACAGCAGCACGAAGATCACCAGCAGAATGTAAGGCGACCACGCGCGCAGCAGCGTTGCCGTCGGAGGCCGATTGGCTTCGACGGCGGCTCGCGCGACATCTCTCGGTTTCCACAGCGACAGGAGCACCACCAGCCCGAGAATCGCCGCGAGCGAGGCCAGAATGTCGGTGAGCTACGGCCCGATGTAGTTCGAGACCAGGAACTGCGTTCCCGCAAAGCAGATGCCGCACACGAGCGCGGCCGGCCACACCGTGCGCAGCGCCCTCCAGCCGCCCATCACCAGCATCAGGTACGCCGGAATGAACAGCGAGACCGGCGCGCAGATGCGCCCCACCTCAGCGCTCAGCCGGCAGCGGCAGGCCCGTGACGCCGGCCAGCGTGACGAGCGGCGTGCCGATGGAGCCGAACGCCACCGGCGCGGTGTTGGCGAGCAGGCAGATGGCCGCGGCGTAGAAAGGTGAGAAGCCCAGGCCCGCGAGCATCGCGGCGGCTACGGCTACCGGCGTGCCGAAGCCCGCGGCGCCTTCGATGAACGCGCCGAAGGCGAAGGCGATGAGCAGTGCCTGCAGGCGCCGGTCCTGCGTGAGGCGGCCGACCGAGTCCTTGATGATCTCGAACTGGCCCGTCTCCACGGTGAGGCGGTAGAGCGCGACGGCCCAGAACACGATCCATGCAATGGGGAAGAGGCCGAAGGCCGCGCCGTACGCCGTGGAGTTGAACACCAGCCGCACCGGCATGCGATACACGATGCCCGCCAGCAGCATCGCGGTGACCAGCCCGAGCAACCCCGACTTCCACGCCGGCATTCGCAGGATGCCGAGCGCGATGAGCAGCACGACGATTGGCAACGCTGCGACGGCCGCCGACCACGGCAGGCTGCCCGCGACGGGTACGTAGACCTGATCCCACATCGCGTGCGCCCCCTGTTATGCCCTGCGCGGCGCCCGACAATAGCGGACGGGCCAGCGTGGTCAACTGCCCGAAGAGGCAGGCGCAGCGGCGAAGGTGATCGAGGGGACGCGAGTGATCGAGCGCTTCAACACGGTGAGCGGGCCCGACCACTCGGCGTTTCCCCTGCGTGCCACGGTGAAGTGGCACCTGACGGTGAAGTAGCCCGTTACTGGTGCGGGTTCGCGGGCGCTTCCTGCGCCTGTGGGCCTTCGGCGGTACCCGGCTTCACGATGTCGAGCAGCTGCACTTCGAACACGAGCGTGGAGCCCGGGCGAATGGTGGGCGGGGAGCCGCGCTCACCGTAGGCGAGCTCGGCCGGGCACACGATGCGGGCCTTGCCGCCCACCTTCATGAGCTGCACGGCTTCAGTCCAGCACGGGATGACGCCGTTCAGCGGGAACGTCGCCGGCTCGCCGCGCTTCACCGAGCTGTCGAACACCTTGCCGTTCACGAGCGTGCCTTCGTAGTGCACTTTCACTTCGTCGGTGGCCGCGGGGGCCGCGCCCGTGCCGGCCGTAAGGGTCTTGACGACGATGCCCGAGGCCGTCTTGGTGGCGCCCGCTTCCGCGGCCGCCTTGGTGAGGAAGGCGGTGCCGGCGGCCTTGTCTTTCTCTACCAGCGCGGCGAGACGCGTGCTGTGCATTTTCTGGACGTTCTCGCCGAACTTCTCCACGTCGATCGCTTCGTGCTTGCCGAGCGCGCCGTCTTCGAGGCCCGCCTTCACCAGCTCCATCTCCTTCGGCGTGAGCGCGAAGGCTTCGAGGTTGCGGCTCAGGAGCACGCCCAGCGCGTAGAGCGTCTTATCGTCATCCGTGGTGAGCTTCGGCGGCTTCGCGCATGCGGCGGGAATTACCAGCGTGGCGGCAACGACAAGGATGGGTGCGAAAAAGTGACGCATGCAGGCTCCAGGGGTGGGCCGCGTGAGGCGGCAGGGGAAGGTCAACAGGCGGCGCGAAGTGTAGCGCCATTCGCGCGGGGTATCCGGCGAGTCTTTGGCCGAGCCCCGGTTTGCCGAGCCCGCATGACCGGGCGTGTCAGAAATGTGTCAGCCGTTGGCGACTTTGTCCGCTGGCCAATCGACGACGTTCGGGGCGGGCTCCTCGGCAACGGCTGGCGTTGCGGCGGGAGAGGGGGCGGGCGCGGAAACCGGTTCGGGAGTGGCCGGGGGCAGGGTCGAAGCAGGAGCGAGGGCCTCGATGCGGGGGATGGGCTCTTCACCGTACAGGCGCTGCCGCGTGTTCTGCAGCCACCGCTCGATGTGTCGCCGGAATCGCTCGGTGGCCTGGGCCCGCACGGTGGCGAGAGCCGCTTCCCCGAGCTGGCGCTCCTGCTCGGGGCTCACGTGATACCACCATTGCAGGCGATCGAGCCGCGCGCCGTCGAAATAGGGCAGCGAGATCACGAAACGCCGTCCATTGCGCGTGGCCGCCGTTTCGGCGAACGCGAAGTAGTCCTCAAGCGCGCGCGGCAGCTCGATGTGCGCCATCCGTAACCCGGGAGCCGTCAGATGATGTCGGATCATAGCGACAATTGCGCAGCTCTCGCCAGTATGCTCAGGCGTAAAATACGTCGCTCAAATGAACACACGCGCATTTTTCCCCACACTCGTGTACTCCGCGCGCCTGCGCACCGAGCGCTGGCGCGCGCTCAACAACCAGCTTCTGCGCGAATGCCGGCAATTGCGCGAGGACGACGTGGCCGGCCGCCGCTGGTCCGCGGAGGGCTACCCGGGCGGTTACACCTCATACAACTCTGTAAGCAGGATGCATCGCGTCTCACCCACGTTCGCAACGCTCGAGCGGCATCTCGCGCGGCACGTGAAGGCGTACGCGCGCCGGCTCGAGCTCGACCTCACGGGCCGCGCGCTCGCGATGACCGACTGCTGGGTGAACATCATGCCGAGGCACGTGGTGCACGGGCTTCACCTGCACCCGCTGTCAACGCTCAGCGGCACCTATTACGTGCAGACCCCGCGCGGCTGCCCCGGCATCAAGTTCGAAGACCCGCGGCTCGATCGCTTCATGGCCGCCCCGCCGCGCAAGCCGGGTGCCACGAATCGGCCGTGGGTGGTGTTGCCGGCGGAAGCGGGCCGCCTCATCCTGTTCGAGAGCTGGCTGCGCCATGAGGTGGCGCCAAACCCGCTCAAGACCGAGCGCATCAGCATCAGTTTCAATTACGGCTGGTTCTAGACGGCCGTCTTTCGCGTGAGGAGATTTCATCATGGCCGCTACCCAGGTTCGCATCGTCGGCATTTCGGGCACGCGCGCGCGGCTGGTGAAGTTCGTCGAGGGGTTCTGCGCGTTCGTGGCAGAGGGCGCCGCGAAAGGCTGCGCGCTGCTGGTTCTTTGCGCCACGCTATTGCAGATCAACGCCTGTGGCGCCGAGCCCGCGGTGCCGATTCCGCCGCCGGCGGTCGATGCCCCGAAGGCGGCTGGCCCACTTCAGACCGCGGTCGTCGCGGGCGGTTGTTTCTGGGGAGTGCAGGGCGTTTACGAACACCTCATCGGAGTGCGCAAGGTGCTATCCGGTTATGCGGGGGGCCAGCAGAAGAACGCGCACTACGAGACGGTGAGTGGCGGCGCCACGGGGCACGCGGAGTCTGTACAGATCACATTCGATCCCGCGCAGGTGTCATACGGCCAGATTCTGCAGGTGTTCTTCTCGGTGGCGCACGATCCCACGCAGCTGAACCGGCAGGGCCCGGACACGGGCACCCAATATCGCTCGGCCATCTTCTATTCCGACGAGGCGCAGAAGAAGATCGCGGAGGCCTACATCGCGCAGCTTGGCGAGAGCGGCGCGTTTCGCCGGCCCATCGTCACCCGCGTGGGCCCGCTCGAAGGCTTCTTCGTTGCGGAGGACTACCACCAGGATTTCCTGCTCCGCAATCCGCACGACGCCTACATCGTGTTCAACGACCTGCCGAAAATCCGGAACTTCCAGAGCACGCTGCGCGCGCTCTATCGCGCGGAGCCCGTGACCGTGGCGCCCGCCGCTCGCTAGGCAGGGGCTTTCGCCAGCGCCGCCTTCACGCGTTCCGGCGTGAGCGGCGCTCTGCGCATTCGCACGCCCGTGGCATCGAAGAAGGCGTTGGCGACAGCGGCGGGAATCGAGCGCATCGTGGGCTCGCCCGCGCCTGAGGGCGGCACGTCGAGCCGGTTCACCAGCACCACGTCGATGGTTTCGGGCGCGTCGCGGATGTCGAGAATCGGATAGGTGCCCCAGTCCACGCTCGTCACGGTGCTGCGATCGAAGTGCACTTCTTCGAACAGCGTGCGCGACAGCCCCTGCACCACGTTGCCTTCCACCGTCTGCTTCAGCCCGCGCGGATTGATGATGAGGCCGCAGTCGTGCGCCACCGTGAACTTGCGCGCCCAGACGCGGCCGTCGGCCGGGTAGACCTCCACTTCGGCGACGACCGCGACTACGGTTTCGTTCCGCTGCGCGTAGGCGATTCCGCGGCCGCGCAGGACTTTCCCGCTCTGCTTGCGGCTGCCCGCCACTCGCGGTTGCCAGCCTGACTTTTCGGCAGCGGCCTTCACCACCGCGGCGTCACGGGGCGCGGTGATGTACTTCAGGCGAAAGGCCACGGGGTCTTCCCCCACCGCCGCGGCAATCTCGTCGATGAACTGCTCGCTGCCGAAGTGCACCTCCGGCCCCATCGGGTCGCGGAAGTGAGCGGTGCGCAGCGGTGAGTAGCGCTCCAGCAGCGGCGCGATCACTTCCTGCGCGAGGCGCTTGTTGGGGAAATCGTAGCTTTCCGCCGGCGTTCCGAGCCCGAGCTCGGGTTTCAGCGGCATGCCCAGCGCCATGCCGGCGAGGCTGTCGCGCGGGTCTGCCTCATTCGTGGTGATGTTCACGCGCGAGAGCCCCTTCGCGATGAGCTCGTAGCCAACGACATTGCCGGAAGCGTCGAGCGCCGCGCGCGCACGGTGCACGCACGCGGGGCCTTTCGGATCCCACGCTGTGCCGTCGGCGCGCATGCCCTGCACGCGCACCGGCTTGCGCGTGACCTTCGACAGATAGGCCGCGTCGAGCGCGGCATCGCCGGCATCGTTGCGCCCGTAGGAGCCCGGGCCCATCACCCAGATGCCGTGGACTTTCTCCGGCGGCAGCCCCAGCAGCTTCGCGACGCCGTCGCGCGTGAAGTGCGGCTTCTGCGATCCCGTCCAGAGCGTGGCTTCGTCTTCGCGCACGTCTGCCAGCGCGCATGCTGGCCCCATGCTCGCGTGCGATTGCATCGGCCACTCGTATTCCGCCTCGATGACGCGCGCGGCAGACTGGAATGCCGCATCGACGTCGCCCTTCTTCACCGGCTCGTCACGGCGAACGACGGGCGCGCTGCGAATGTGCGCGTGAAGATTCTCCGAGCCCGGGAAGGGGGCTGCCTGCGGTGACGTCCAATCCACCTTCAGGGTGCGCGCCGCCCGCACGGCGTCCCACTCATTGGGCGACACCACGGCCAGGAAGTTGCCTTCATGAATCACGTGCGCGCCCTTGATGGCGGAGATCGAATCCGTGTGCACCCTCGCGACGGTGGCGCCGCCCGTGGGCGGGCGGATCATCCGGGCGTGCAGCATGTCGGGCACGCGCACGTCGGTGATGTAGGCGGCCGTGCCGAACACCTTGGCCGCGACGTCGCGCCGAGGCACGGATTTGCCGACGATCTTGTAGTCCGCAACCGCCTTCGGTGTAGCTGGCACCTTCACGTCCATGAAGTTGCCAGTGGTCTTGTTCCACTCCACCTGGGTGTTGAAGAACTTGCCGCCGATGAGCTCCGCATAAGTGACGCGTTTGCCGGGCGTGCCCGCCACTGAGATCACGCCGTTCGCCACCGTGAGGCGATCTGCGCCAATCCCCAGCTTCTCTGCGCCCGCTTGCAGAAGAATTCGCCGTGCTTCCGCGGCGGCATTGCGCAGCGGTTTCGCGCCGTGCGAGACGCCGAAGCTGCCGGATGCGCCACCCTGGTTGCACGACGTGGCCGTGTCGCCCATGAGCACTTCGACGCGATCCACGCTCACGTCCAGCTCTTCGGCCACGATCTGCGCGATGGACACTTCGAGGCTGTGCCCCATGTCCATCTTGCCGAAGAACGCCTTGACGCTGCCGTCGGGCAGGATGGCGATCCACGAATCGAGCTCGGTGGGCAGCAGGGGCGGCTTGCCGGCGGTGGGTGCGTGCGTGGCTTGTGCGAGCACGTCGCCGCTGAGCAGGGGCGCGGTGGCGCAGACCACCAGTGCGCCGGCGGCCTGCAGAAACTCGCGACGTGAAGCCAGAGGCGACACAGATGGCTGAAGCCGTGCATTCATGGTCGCGCCCTCACGCCATCCGGCTCTGCGCGAGCTTGATGGCGCGCAGAATCGAAACGTGCGTGCCGCAGCGGCACTTGAGGCCCGTGAGCGCGTCCCGTATCTGCGCGTCCGTTGCCTTCGGGTTGCTCTTCAGCAGCGCGGCCGCCGTCATGATCCACCCGTTCGTGCAGTAGCCGCACTGTGGAACCTGCTCGTCCACGTATGCCTGCTGTATGGCGTGCGGCTTCGCCGCCGTGCCGAGCCCGCGCACGGTGGTAACCATCTTGCCTTCGACCGCGGCCAGTGGCGCCACGCATGACCGCACCGGCTCGCCATCCACGTGCACGGTGCACGCCCCGCACTGGGCGAGGCCGCAACCGAAGCGCGGATTGTTGAGCCCGAGGTCGTTCCGCAGGGCGTAGAGGAGCGGCATCTGAGGATCGGCGTCGACCGAGACCGGTATGCCATCGACAACGAACTTGACCGCTGCCATTCGGGCTCCACGAGAATTGCCGGGATGCGACGCATCGGATTGTATGCGTACGCCGACGCAACCTCACGGACTGTCGACCGGCTCAACCGCGCCTCGCCACGAGTCGCCGCATCCAGCGCGGTCGGGAGCGAGCGCTTGTAAGGGGGTTCTCCTCGTGCCGCGCGCCGGCCGTCCATGCTGCGGCCCTCGTAGAAACCTTCGCCGCCGCTTGCACCGTTCCCGGTGTGGCCGGAGCATCCTTGCATCACGGAGACTCATCGACACATGAGAAAGCTCGCGGTACAGCTGGGGATCATCGCTTGCCTGGGCGCGCTGCTCGCGTGGTTGCTCATGCGCAGCGAGCGTGAGCCAGCCGCGAAACCGGCGGCGTCGACGCCAGTCCCCGGCACGATCCGCTTCGAAACCCCGGCGCCCGCGCACCCCGCAAGCAGCGGCCAGCCTTCCGGGTTCAGGCTGCCGAAAATGGCGCCACCGGCGCCTGCAGGCGCGCCCGAGCCGCCGACGCCGGAGTTCCAGGTTCCAAAGGACTGGTATCTGCGCGGCAGCGCTGCGAAGAGTTACGAGCTGCGCAGCGATCGCACCTTCGCCTTCAGCGGCAACTACAGCGCCCTGCTGAGCTCGCATCAGAAAGACATTCAACCGAACCTCACCGGTTCAGCCGTGCAGGCGGTGCTGGCCGCGCCATACGTGGGCACGCGCGTGGAGCTCACCGCCTCACTGCGCATCGATGAGACGAGCGGCCAGGCCGGCTCGATCTGGATCTACGTCACCGATCCCGCGCGCGTCGTCATCGCATATCAGATTGTGCAGATGGCGCCGGCAGACCCCGTGCGGGAGTGGAAGCGCTATCGCATCGTGATGGATGTGCCCTGGCACGGTGAGGTGATCGCCTACGGCTTCACTCTGCGGGGCAAGGGTAAGCTGTGGGCGGACGACGTGAAGCTGACGCCGGTGGATATCAACGTGCCGTTCACCGGCACGCAGAACATCCACCAGCTCGGCGTCATCGCCCAGGCCGTGAGCCTCGACAGCGCGCTCGCGAACCCCACGAACCTGGATTTCGAAGACGCGCAGTCCACCCGCGAGCGCCAGCCCGAAGCGCCGCCGGATGCGATCAAGGGGACGCGGTACTGAGTGCCAGGTGGTCGCACGGCCAAGGGGCTGGGTGGGGCATGCGCAATGGATTGCGGTATTGGCTTCTGCACCAGTACCGCTGCACAGAGATTTTGACGGGCTCAGGATTCAGGGACGTGGCGCCTGCGCGGGCGGTGGCGGTTCTTCGGAGAAGGGCGTTCGCAGGCGGGGGCTCGCTCGAAGAGGACCTTGGCGGGGACCGGCCGTAAGACCCGTCCATGGGGGCCTTGTGCAAATGCGTCCATGCATTTGCACATCCCCGCCAAGGTCCTCTTCGAGCGAGCCCCCGCTGAAAGGCTCTGCCAGCGTGGAGTTCGCCACTTCGCATTGGTGCTCGCAGTCTGAACCTGCGCCATCGACTCCTGACGGCGCGTTCGTCGCTTGTGTTGTTCGCTTCGTCACCTACGAGCGTGGGCTGCTCTTCTGCCGCGGCGGCGAAGGACTCACGGCTGAGAGTAGGTGAAGGGGAACTCGGGTTGGCGATGCTGCAGCGTTGGCTCGTAACGCTCGCCGACGCACTGGTGAAGGCAATCGCGATACTCGCGACCCTTCTCAACTTGTTGCTCGCTCCCACGGCACGAAAACGGAGTTGTGAACTCCACACCGGCAAAACGTTTCAGCGGTGGATCGCTCGCAGAGGGCCTTGGCGGGGATGTCTGAATGCAGGGACGCATTCAGACAAGGCCCCCATGGACCGGTCTTACGGCCGGTCGAAGCGACATGGCAATGTCGCACGTTCAAGCGGGTGGGAAGCCCGCCCGGGTAACTGCTAGCCACAGGCCCGGTATTGAGCCTTGCAGGGGTGGTGGCGACATCACTCTTGATGCGTAGGTACGAAAGCAAGCGAGGTGGAACAGCGGCGAATGCCGCGGTGAAGGTTGGATAGTCCCGAAAAGTCCAATGGGAGAGGGCCGAGAGTCTGACCGGACTCGCAGGCGATAGTGGGGCAGCCCAGCATGGCGAGGCTGTCCTACCCGCCCGGGATCGCAGACCCAATCGAGCTTGACCGGATGAACGTGCGGTAACCGTGGAGATCCCAACGGGAGCGATGAGGGAGCGTCGCAGCCGAATGCCAAGCCTGAACAGCGAGGGTCGGTGGAGAGCGTTGGGAAGTCGGAGCTGCCCAGTAAGAGCGATGAGGCCTGGTAACGCGGGCGGAGCAAAGCGGGCGGCGGTGGTGGACAACGAGTTGGGGGAACATGCCCCGACACCGAGCGGACTTTGAGCATGACAACAGAACTGACTCGTTTCACGCAGTGGGCGGCACAGAAGCCGCAAGAGCGCTACACGTAACGGCTCTGTGAAGAGCGTCCCTGCGAACGACCCCACTGGGAGCCGGATGGTGTAACGCACCTCGTCCGGTTCTGCGAGGGCGACGCGCCGTACCGGCTCGGCCGGGAGGCGCGTCGCTACTCACCCCCGCCAAGGCCCTCTGCGAGCGAGCCACCGCCTGCGACCACGCCACTCCGAATCTTCCCAAGTGAGCCCCCCGCTAAACCTGTCGACCCGAATACCGTTCGGTCCGGGATCCTGCCTTCAGTCAAAGATGGCGCACCTCCGCCGGGGCGTTGCGCCAGTTGTTGTTGCGCCCGTCGGAGTAGCGCACGGGCGCGTCGGCCAGCTCAGAGAAATTCGCGTCGTCGAGGCAAGCGAGATTGATTGAGTAGAACTCGCCGCCAGCCGCCTCGATGTTGCCGTGAGCGAACGAGTGCACCCCGCAGTACTTGCAGAACGGGTGATGCACGGACTCCGAGTTGAAGCGGTAGTCCGTGAGCACGGCCTGGCCCGCGAGCAGGCGGAACGCGTTGGGCTTCACGATGGCGCCCCAGAATCGCATCTTGGTGCAGATGGAGCAGTTGCACTTGCCAGTGCCGCTGGCGATGTCGATGTCCGCTTCGAATCGCACGTGTCCGCAGTGGCAGCTACCGATGAAAGTTTTTTCGGTCATGGATGTGTCCCTCGAGGTGTTGGCCGGGGCGCCCGAATCGCCTGCGCCCATGACGCGAATGGTAGGGGGCTTCGCGGACAGTCTCTGTCCTCGAAGTGCGCTACGCTTTCATTCCCATGCTGCCCACCTCCACGCGTCTGCTCCGCCTCCTGACGCTGCTTCAGTCGCGCCGGCACTGGTCTGGCCGGGCGCTCAGCGAGCGCCTGGAGATCGACGCGCGCACCGTGCGCCGGGACGTGGATCGCCTGCGCGAGCTCGGTTATCCGGTGCAGGCGTTCTGCGGCCACGGGGGCGGCTATCAGCTCGGGGCGGGTTCCTCCATGCCGCCGGTGCTTCTGAGCGACGACGAGGCGGTTGCCGTCGCGGTAGCCCTGCGCGCAGCGGCGGGCAGTGTCGCCAAAATGGAGGAGACGTCCATTGGCCTGCTCGCGAAGCTCGACCAGGTGCTGCCCTCACGGCTTCGCAAGCGCGCCAGCGCCCTGCACTCGGTCACCATCACGCTGCCGGGGGGCGACAGCGCTCCGGCGGTGGATGTGCTCACGCGCATCGCCGCCGCCTGCCGCGACAACCTGAAACTGAAGTTGAGCTACAAGGACCGCACGGGCAAGCCGACGACGCGACATCTGGAGCCGCTGCGCCTCGCGCACACGGGCAGGCGCTGGTATCTCGTCGCGTGGGATCTCGACCGTGAAGACTGGCGCACGTTCCGGGTAGACCGCGTGCAGCAGGTGTCGGCGGGTGGCGCGCAGTTCGTGCCGCGCAAATTTCCGGGGGACATTGCTGCCTACGTGTCGCGGTCGATCATGCACACGGCCTACAACTACCGCATGAAGCTGCGGCTCAAGGGCGCGCACGAGGTGCTGTCGAAGCAGCTGCCCTCCTGGTGCGGCCAGCTCGAAAAGCTCGATGAGGAGCACTGCTCGCTCAGCGTGGGCGCGGACTCCATCGAAACGCTGATCACGCTCGTCGTGATGACGCGCATGGACTTCGAAGTGCTCGATTCGCACGAGCTGATGCCAGAGCTGCGGAAAGTGACTGAAAGACTACGTCGCGCTTTCGGCTGATTCGGCACGCGAAGCGCGACGCTGTCCGTGGGGGGTTGGCCGCAGGCGAATCCCCGTTGAACTTCCGGGCACAGCTTGGTAAAAAAAAGGGCGTCCGACTTGCGCCGGACGCCCTACACCGGCAGGCGTATTAGCGCCTGCCGTGGTTGACGGGAGAGGGGGGCTCCCCGGCAACTGGACCGTTACATCAAGAATCGCGCCTGGCGCCCACGGACCCTTCGCGCGGGCCGGCCGGGGGCGCCGGCCGAATCACGAAGTTGAACGGCGCGCCCTGGCGAACCTGGCCCGCGCCCGGCTCCGGGAGCGCAGGGCACCAGCCTGTCGTAGAATCCGTGACAGCCAGGTTACATAGACTGCTACTCAAACTAGGTAGAAGGCTACCGATATGGACGGGTGGAGGTCAATGCGTTGCGACATGGCTACGCCGAGCCGTGACTTGCGTCACGGGCGCGGGCGGTGTCGGCAAGAAGGGATGGCGGCGGGCTTGCGCACGGCCCGCACAGCGGGTGCGCGCGGGAAAAGGGCCGGGGCCTGTCGCGCGCCCAAGACGTTACGGGCGCGCGTCTCAGGCGCTCGCCGGCGAGTCAAGTAGCCGGCGAGCGAGGGTGTTTTATCCGGAAGAGGTGCAATGGCGCGCGCTCGCGCGCGAGTAAGCAGCGGGCGGTGAGCCGATATGCGGCCCGGGCGCGCGGCTAATCCTTCAGGAAGGTGAGCATGTGCTCGAGCATTTCGAGCATGCGCCTGACCTCATCCACCGACAGCTCGCCGAGGAATTCCTTGCGCACCTTCGTGGTGAGCTCGCGCATCTGCGTGAGCGCCGCCTCGCCCTTGGGCGTGATGCGGATGATGCTCGCGCGGCGATCGCTCGTGCTGGCCAGGCGTTTGACGAGACCCTCGCGCTCGAACTGCGCGATCATGCGAACGAAGGTGGGGCCCTCCACGCCGACGCGCCGCGCGATGGCGCCGAGCGCGCTGCCGTTGCGTGACATGCCCACGGCGAACAGCGCTTCCCAGCGTGCCTGGCTCTGGCCAATGCGCCGCAGGTGCTCGTCGAGGTATTTGCGCCAGCGGCGCGTGACGAGGGTAAAGCCGCGCGTGAGGCGCAGCTGCAGGTCGGTCTCGGAACCGATGCGGTAGTGCCGCTTGTATTCATCCAGCAGCTCGTCGGTCTCCAGATGAGACTGCAACGGAGCCGCGGGTTTCGGCGTGCGTGAAGCGCGTGCGCGGGAAATGGCCCGGTGCGCGCCGCTACGTACCCCGCCCGCATTCACCGTTGAATGCGCAGAACTTGCTCGACTGGCCATCATTTCCCCCTCGAAGAGCGGTCGGCGGGATTTCGGGATCTAATTGAAAACCCCGTAATTCTTAGATGTCCCCGGCCTTACGCCCGAACGCAGCCGATTAAATAAGAGTTCCCGGGAGCCGGCAAGGGGGCGGGGGCATGCGAACGCCATTCCTTCCGAGCCTCGGCCACTGGCACGTTTTGTGGGGCAGCCCGGCATCAGGCGCGCTAGGAGCCTGTCCGAGTAATAGCCGTCTACTGCGGCCGTCCCTCATGGCATGTGCCGCGATCGTTTCGCGCGCATAGCGTGATTTCAGCGCTCGAGCTGCCTGGCCAGGTCGTCGGCCACGGGCTGCAGTGGATCATTCGGAAAAATGCGGCCAAAGTCGCGCAGCAGCGCGCGCGCGGTGGGGCGGTCGCCGCCGTCGCGCGCAACACGCACCATTCTCAGGGTCTCGTTTGCCGAGACCGGGCGGTACTGCGAATCGACCGCGAGCCGCTGCCGCGTCACCGCGATGGCTTCGCCATATCGCGAGATGGCCAGCAGGCGCGGCACCAGCTCCTGCGCCACGCGGGCCGCCAGGCGCGGCTCGGGCCAACGCGAGATGCGCTCATGCATCCAGCGCAGCTCGTCCAGCGGGTCTTCGCTTGCCTCCACGGCGCGCATGAGCGTTTGCCACGCGTTCTTCTGTGCGCCGCTACGCCACTCGCCGTAAATGCTGTCGATCTGCCGCTCGCGGTGCTTTTCGACCTCGGCTGGCGACACTTCGAGCTCGTGGCGCTCCATCGGCGAGTCGTCCGGGTCTGCAATGCGCCGCTCGAGTATCACCCCGCCGAGCAGCGCAAGCACCGACAGCCAGCCGAACATCAGCAGCGCAACCCGCACCAGCCTCGGCACGGCCGCGCCCACAATGGTGAAAACCAGTAGATACGCGAAGACCCAGAACACGAGGATGCAACCGAGCACCAGCACGTAGTCGGTTCTCAGCCAGCGTATGAGCCGGAACCACTCCCGCGGGTCGAGGGCCTTGAGCGCGCTATCCGTGGCCGTCTGAACCGCAACCACCGCAGGCAGCAGCCCCACGGCCGCGAGCCCGATGATCGAGCCGCCGATGGGCCCGGCCCAGTACTGCGCGGCGTAGAAGATGGCGAAGAACATGCCGGTGATGATGAGCAGCACGATGGACTTGCGCTGTTCCAGCGGATGCACCATTTCCACCGACAGCACAGGCGCGCCCTCGTGCTCCCACGCGATGTGCTCCACCATGACGAGGCCGTACTTGAAGAACCACGTGAGCATTATGGCCGCGAGCGGCAGGCCGAACCCTCCGACGTAGGAGGCGACCGTGAGCAGCACGCTCGCAATCAGAATGAACATCGCCGACGCGATGTTCGCCGGGTAGCGCAGATAGCGCAGCGTCGATTCGAGTTGCACGCTTCAGGTCCGTCGAAAGCCGGTAACCGGCGTGCAGTGTAACCGGCAGGCGCCGAAAGGAGCGCCGCGAGTCGATGGACCGGAGCGAGCGGGAATCAGGGGCGGGGCGCCGCCGTCAGGATGACGCGCCCCTGCGCGTCGCGCCGCGAGTCGATCAGGAAGTTCTCGCGCAGTGCGACCAGCAGGCCATCGACGTCGCCGGCGCGAAAATAGCCGCCGACGCGCACGTTGCGCAGCGCTTCGTCGGCCAGCACGAATTTCGTGTTCGTATAGCGATCGACCTCTGCGAGCACCTGCTCCAGCGGCTCGCCCTGGAAGATGACCATGCCCCGCTGCCAGGCCAGGCGCGCTTCCACTTCGCCCGGCACGAGTTTGCGCACGGACTGAAAGCCCGGCTCCACCAGCGCCGTCTCGTGCGCGCCCACAGTGGTCTCGCCGTGCATGATCTCGTCGCGCAGCTTCGCCGGCGTATCGGGCAGGCGCGACGGCACATGCAGCACTTTCACTTTTCCTTCGGTCACCGTGAGCTCGACGTTGTCTGGCGATAACAGCCGGACATTGAACGTGGTGCCTACCGCCTGCAATACGCGCTTACCGGCGTGCACGTTGAACGGGCGCGCCTGCTCGTGCGCCACCTCGAAATTTGCTTCGCCGTAGGCGAGATAGATGTCGCGTGAGCTCGGTGAATACACCACGGCGATGCGCGTTGCCGTGTTCAGCGTGACGGTGCTGCCGTCCGCCAGCCTGGCGACGCGGCTTTCGCCGATGGCGGTGGCGAAGGTCTCGGTGGTGACCGGGCGCGCCACCGGCGGTCGCGACGCGTCGAAAAAGAACCACGGCGCGTGGCCCGTCAGGAAGGTGGTGCCGACGGCGGCGATGCAGACCGCGGCCGCGGCCGTGAGCGTGACGGCAAGAAAGCTTCGCCGCGGCTTCGGATTCAGGATCTCGGGGCTGAGCGGAAACAGCTCGGCCAGCACCGAGATGACGTCCAGGCCCCGCCACAGCTTGCCCATCTCCAGGAAGGCCTTGTGGTTGACCGGGTCTTTCAGCCACTCGCGCACTCCCGAGCGCTCATCGTTCGAGAGACCCCGATCGAGCCTCGCAAGCCACAGCGAGGCTTCCTCGCGCGCCTTCCGGGGGTCCGGAAAAGCGACCAGATTAGTCATGTCCGTTGCCTTTGCCCGCGCTTGCCCGTATCCGGCTCGCCACCACTGCCCGGCACCGGCCGGCCGAGTGTCTCCATGTACTCACGGCACATCATGAGGCCCTTGGCGATGTGCTTCTCGACGGTGCTCTGGGTGATGCCGAGACGGTCCGCGATCTCCTGCTGACTCAAGCCATAGACCTTCTTCAGGATGAAGGCGCGCCGGCATTGCTCCGGCAGGCCGCCGACGGCCCGGCAGAAGGTAACGAAACGCTGGTTGGCGTCGAGTTGCGCTTCCGGCGATTCCGTCGTCAGCTGAAGGACCTCCGGGAGCGACAAATCCTCTATCTGCGCATTCAATTTGTTGCTGGCACGGGATACGTGGTTCAGCGCCAGGTTGGTGGCCGTGCGCAGCAGGAAGGCCCGCGGGTTGCGAATGGTGGACCTGCCGGCGGCCTCGTAGGAGCGCATGAACGCTTCCTGCAGGATGTCGTCCACGTCGTGCCGGTTGACTATGCGGCTCACCAGCCGTGTGAGGCTGGCGCGGCATCCGAGGAACACTGCGAGCAGGCCGCGGCCCGGCGGCGTGCTGGAACTGTTCTCTGGCATGCGACCCTCTCTTGCTCGCGTGCCCTGTGTTGCGACGAATATAGACGTGCGCTTGAGCGTGGGGCAAGGAACGGCCGGCCGCTGGGCGGCCACCGCTGAAAGGTCACTCCGGCGCGACGGCTCGCGCTATTTCCCGGTGACGGGATTCTTGTAACGGAAGGGCGCGACGAAGATTGAGGGGTAGGAGTCGTACACCACTGTAGGTGGCTTGTCCGGTGGGAAGGCCGCCTCCGGGCGGGAGTTCGGCAGGGCGGTCTTGCCCCAGCCATCCGCATACGGTGTGTAGAACCGGAAGAACCCATGCAGGTGCTGGATCTTCCAGACGCCGTTTTCCTTCACGTAGTCGTTCTCGTAGACGCCGCCGCCCCACGTGGCCGACTTGTCCGCGGTGCCGATCTCGGCGATGAAGCGCCAGCGGCCCTTAGCGGTGTTGCCATCGGGCGCGATATCAACGATGGGTTGCAGCTGCAAGTGGTTGAGCAACTTGCCGCGCGTGAGGCCGTTGGGTGCCAGACGCGTCATGTACTGAAGAACGCGCGCCTTGCCGATGAACACGCCGCGGCCACCGAGCTCGAGCGTGCCGTTTTCCGCGAACAGATCCGAAACGTCCTTCCACTGCGCCTTGTCGGCGTAGAAGCCGTAGCTTCTCTGCAGGTTCTCGATGGCGTCTTCATCTTCGAGACGCGTCACCGTTTTCTCGATGCGCGAGACCAGCGTGCGCGCCTTCGATGGCAACTTCGCGACGTCGATCCTGGCGTTCACGACCGTGGCGCCGCCGGTGACCGGGTTCTTGTAGTGGTACTTCGGGATGTAGACGTCGGGGAAGCTCTCGTAGATTTCCGTAGGCGGCGCATCCGGCGGAATCTTCGCGCTTGCCTTCGGAGTGGGCCGCGAGCCTGTGGCCCAGCCCGGCTCGTAGGGGGCGAAGAACGTGGTGTAGATGTGGTCCTTGTGGAATCGCCACACGCCGTTCTCTTTCACGAGCTCATTCTCGTACACGCCGTCGCCCCACACGCCCACGGCCTTGAAGGTGCCGAGCATGCTCAGCGCGCGGCTGCGCACCCAGGCGCGCTTGCCGTCGGCCGCAACGGTGATGACCGGCTGCAGCTGAATATGGTTGTGAAGATGGTCTTTCTCGATGTGCTGCGGCCCGAACAGCTCCACCGCGCGCCGCACGCCCTTCTTGCCGAAGTAGACGCCGCGCTGTGAGATCTCCATGGTCGAGTCTTCGGCGAAGAGCTCCGTGAAGAGATCCCACTGCTGCTTGTCGAGGTAGTAGCCGTACATCGACACGAGGTTCTCGATCTCATCGGTGTCCCGCACCAGGTTCACGCGACGGCGAAGCTGGTCTGTCGCAGACTGCAGCGCTGCCACCGCCGGGTCTGAGTCGGGTGTTGTGCTCGCCGGATATTCCGCGCGCTTCGGCGGCGTGGCCTTGTAATGGAACGGCGGCGTATACACGTCGGGCCACACGCTGTACTGCTCGGTGGGCGGGCGGTCTGGCGGCAGCGTCTTCGAGACGAACACGCCGTTGGTGGCGTCCTTGTGCTTCGCCCAGCCGCCTTCGTACGGCACCATGAACGTCTGATACCAATGAAGCTTGCTGATCTTCCACACGCCGTCGCGCTTGACGTATTCGTTCTCGAACACGCCTTCGCCCCAAGAGGCGCGCTTGCCGATCTCGCCCGTCATGAGCACGGCGCGCCAGCGGCCCCTGGCCGTGCGACCGTCTTCCGACACATTGATGACGGGCTGCAGGTTGAGGTGATCGTTGAGCTGCCCGTGCTGCAAGCCCCCGCTGCCGCCGCCCAGCGCGTTGAGATACTGGCGCACGCGTTTCTGGCCGACGTAGACGCCGTCGAGAGAGACTTCGATGGTGCCCTCCTGCGCGAACAGGTCGGCCATGGAGTCCCACATCTTCTGGTCGTGGTAGTAGCCGTAGGCCCGCTGCAATTTCTTGATGGCGCTGGCATCGGCCACGCGCGCGGCTTCATTTTCGAGCTGCGTGAGCTCGCCCTGAAGCTCCGCCACCTTGTCGCCGCCATCCGGCCCCACGGCCGCCGTGCCGGCGCAGCCAGACGCCAGCAACACGAAAGACGCCACGAGCGCCACGGCGCCCGAATATCGATGAGCAGTCATGAATCCCCCCGCGTGAGCGTGCCGCGAGTCTGCGGCGGGGTGCGATGGCTGTCACTGGCGCAAAACCCCCTGACCTGCTGACGGTCTGCCCCGCGCTGCTCGCTATTGAGTGCGCATAGCGTCTTATTGTTCAGTGAGTTAGGTACTGCCCGAAGCGTCACGAGCGCGGCGTGGCGCCACCAGAGCCAGCGTGCACGAGTTGCACTTGTCAACCGGGGCGGCGCTGGCGCCTGAATCCGGCTGACGGACACGCCACGAACCCCACGCGGTCAGGCACTTGCGTAGCCAAAATCCCCGCATGACGCGGCGCTACACTACCGCCCGCTAAACGGGAGGCATTGCGCGGTCATCGACGTTCGCGCCGGCGCGCGGAAAATCCCCGTTGACGGATTCATATCTCTTTTCGAGGAACAAGCCGATGAACGTAGCGCAAGTCATAGCCGAGGTCATGAAGCGAGAAGGCTGCGAATACCTGCTGGCCTACCCGCTGAACCCGCTTGACCGAGTCCGCGGCTGACGCCGGCATCCGGCCGATCATCGTGCGCCAGGAGCGCATCGGCGTGCCACATGGCGGACGCCGTATCAGCCGCCTGACCTCGGGCGAGAAAGTCGGCGTGTTCTGCCATGCAGGCCGGCCCGGGCGTCGAGAACGCGTTCGGCGCCGTCGCGCAGGCCTACTCGGAAGGCGTGCCGCTGGTCGTGATCCCGGGCGGCTCGGCGCGCGCCCAGGCTGGGTCAAGCCCGCCTTCAACGCCGCGCTGAACTTCCAGCACATCACCAAGCACGCCGAGCAGATCACACGTGCCCGCGCAGATCGTGCCGGCGCTTGCGCCGCGCGTTCACGCAGGCGCGCAACGGCCGCCCCGGCCCCGTGCTGGTCGAAGTGCCGGGCGACATGTGGAACGAGGAAGTGCCGGACTGGCCGACCTCGACTACACGCCGGCGCGCCGCGTTGCTGTCCGCGCCGGATCCGACAGACGTCGACGCCGCCGCCGCCGCGCTGATCAACGCCAAGCGCCCGCTGATCTACGCCGGCCAGGGCGTGCACTACGCGAAGGCCTGGGACGAGCTGAAGGCCGTGGCCGAGCTGCTGGAAGCGCCGGTACCACGAGCCTCGAGGGCAAGAGCTCCTTCCCGGAGACTCACCCGCTGTCGCTGGGCTCCGGCGGCGTCGCCATGCCCGAGCGCCGTGTTCGAGCACGTGCAGGAGGCGGACGTGGTGTTCGGCGCCGGCGCCAGCTTCACGGCGACGGGCTTCGGCATCCGCTTCCCCACGGCCAACAAGACGTTCATCCACAACACGGATCGACCCGACCGACATCAACAAGAACATCTCACGGACCGAGCACGCGCTGATCGGCGACTCGAAGCTTGCGCTGGGCATGCTGCACGAGGCGCTGAAGGAGCGCCTGAAGCGGCAAGCCGCGCGGCCTCACGCAGGGAGGTCGCCGGCGCGCATCAAGACGCAGAACGAGCCCTGGCTGGAGGAGTGGATGCCGCGCCTCACCAGCGAAGCCACGCCGCTGTCGCCCTACCGCGTGATCTGGGACCTGCTGCACATTGTCGACGTGCCGAACACCATCATCACGCACGACGCCGGCAGCCCGCGCGATGAGCTCTCGCCGTTCTGGAAGTCCACCACGCCGCTGTCGCTACATCGGCTGGGGCAAGACCACGCAGCTCGGCTACGGCCTGGGACTGGCCATGGGCGCGAAGCTCGCGCACCCGGACAAGCTCTGCATCAACATGTGGGGCGACGCGGCCATCGGCATGACGGGCATGGACTTCGAGACCTGCGTGCGCGCGAGCATCCCGATCATGTCCATCCTGTTCAACAACTTACTCCATGGCGATGGAGATTCAAGGCGATGGAGATGTCCCGGCGAGAAGTACGACTCCACCGACATCTCCGGCAACTACGCGGACTTCGCCAAGGCGCTCGGCGGCTACGGCGAGCGCATCACCGAGCCCTCGCAGATCGTGCACGCGCTGCTCGAACGGCATCGCGGCCACCAAGGCGGGCCGGCCGGCGCTGCTCGAGTTCATCACCACGCAGGACAAGGTGTACTCGACGTTCCGCGATACGTACGGAAGCTGATCCCACCTTCCATTCGATCTTCGCTCTTGAACAAGGCACCGCCCCTCGGCGGTGCCTTGTTCGTTTCAGCCGTCCGCTCGGTCGAAACAACTCCCTGCGCAGAAGGACTAGGCGAACTGGGTTTCGGGAGACTGCGGCTCAGGCCCATCGTGCGCGGTGCGCACGCAGTTGCGGCCGCCGCGTTTGGCGGCGTAGAGCGCGCCGTCCGCGCGCATCAGCATGTCGCTCGACTTGCACACACCGGGCCGCGAAACCGTCACGCCGATGCTTGCCGTAATGCGCCGGCGCACTGGCAGCCAGCGCGTGGTGTCCACCGCCATGATCTGCTCGCGGAAGCGCTCGGCAGCGGGCATTGCGCCGTCCAGCGAAGTGTTCGGCAGCACGATCAGGAATTCCTCACCGCCGAGCCGCCCGAAGAACGCGGGCTCGCGCACCGACGTGCGAATCTCGCGCGCCACGAACTTCAGCACCTCGTCGCCGATCGGATGGCCGTGATGGTCGTTGATGCTCTTGAAGTGATCGATGTCGACAATGAGCACGCAGCACGGCCGCTCGTCCGCGCCGTTGAGCAGCTCTTCCAGCCGGTTGAGCACGTCGCGCCGGTTGGGCACGCCGGTGAGCTCGTCGGTGAGCGCGAGCTTGCGCATGCGCAACGTGCTGCGGCGCTGGTGAACGGCGAGGGTGGCGAGCAGGCCGGCGACCAGCACCGTGAGCCCAATGGCCACGCCTTGTAGCTGGCGCGCGCGACGCCCCTGCGTGAGGGCTTTCGCGTTCGCCTCGTTCTCGCGCGTGAGCAGGGCGTTCTCCTGCTCCTTCGCGGCGGTGTCGAATTCCACCTTCAGGGTGGCGAAGCGCTGATCGAGCTGGTTGTTGAGCAGCCGGTCCGAGATCACTTTGTATTGAGTCTGGCTGGCGTAGGCCTCCCGCCAGTTGCCCGTCTGCGACTGCACGAGCGACAGCTCCGCGTACGCGGAGCTCAGGTCGCCGAGCGCGTCGGCCTGACGGAATACGTCCAGCGCTTCCTTCAGCGCCCCTTCGCTGTCTTCGAGCCGGCCAAGGCGATGCAGCGACACGCCGCGAACCAGCTGGATGTGCGCGCCGAGGCGCGCGTCCGAGGTCTGCCGGCTGAGCGCTTCCGCCTGCTTGAGGATGTCGAGCGCGCGCCGGGGATCGCCGACGGCATTCGCCACGGCCGCAAGCCCACGCTGCGCATACGCTTCGCCGCGCGGGTAGCCGATCTCCCTGTTGATGTCGCGGGACTCGGTGAACGCGCGCCGCGCGAACTCCCATTCCTTCAGGTTCTCGTGCGCGCGGCCGAGGTTGTAGAGCGTGACGGCCACTTCGCGCCGCAGGCCCGATTCACGCTGGGCTTTCAGCGCGCGCGTGTAGATGTGCACGGCCTGCTGATTGTCGCCCATGCGGTTGTAGAGAATGGCGATGGCGTTCAGCACGGTCACCGCGTGCAGCGGCATGCTCTCTTTCTCGTATAGCGACTGTGCCCGGCGCAGGTCTGCGAGGCCCGGCGCGTAGTCGCCTTGCACGCCCATCAGATAGCCGCGTGAGAACAGCGCGCCGGCGAGCATCTCGTTGTCGTGCGCGCCTGTGGCGACGGCAACGGCCTGCTCGTAGAGAGATTTGGCTCGGACGTTGTCGCCGGCCGTCTCGTTCACGTCGCCTTCGCACGTGAGCAGTCCGGCTCGCAGGCCTTGCCGCTTCGCCAGCGGCATCAGCGCGGTCGCTTGCGAGATTTCGCGTTCGGCCGTGGCCTTGTCTCGCTCCGAGTGGTAGTCGCAGAGGATGAGCCGCGCGCGGATCTCCAGGTCTGCATCCGGCTCACGGTTGAGCAGGGCCAGCGCCCGGTCCGCGTAGCGCTTGCTGGCGTCCGGATCGACGCGCATGGCCTTCACGGCAGCTTCAATGAGTTTGGCGGCGGCCGCGGGCTCGTCCACGGCGTGCGCGCGTGCCCCGATCAGCATGCCGGTCAGCGCCAGCAGCGGTGCGAGTGAAACTCGAAGGCGGATGTTCAGGGTCTGCATCGCGGGCTGTACTACGTTAGAGGCCGCAATCTAGCCGATCCCCATCGTGCGTGGCATTGGAGCCGTCACGCCACGCCAAATTCGTTGCCTGCCAAGGGGGGCCCGTGAGCGACTATCGCCTGGATTATGGAAAGTGGGATGCACCCCATCGGTGCAGCGACGACGAAGCATTGCCGACCATGGTCTCGCTGATGAGACCTGTGTCTCATCAAACGACCGAGCCTGGACTGTCGCGGGTTTGACGAAGAATGGTTTGCTGTCTGGGGTGGGAGACATACTTGGGACTTGCGTCGCATCAAGGGGCGTGAAGTTCGGACGATAAAGTCAGCGAGCCGGTGCGCGGGCGATGGACGTCCTGCGCAGCTGGCAATTGGGGGGGCTTGCTGACATGTCGATGAATCCGCTGACGTGGATCGGGCGCGCGCTGGGAGCGCTGGTGCCGGGTGTGCGCGACCTTCGCGGGCACGTGGCGGCCATCGGGCGCACGACGCCGATCATTCATTTCGGGATGGATGGGCTCGTGCAGTATGCGAACGAGCAGTTCCTCAAGGCGTCCGGCTACAAGCTTGCGGAGATTCGCGGCCAGCATCACCGGATGTTCGTGGATGCGGACCAGCGCGATACGCCGGCGTATCGGCAGTTCTGGTCGAAGCTGCGCGCCGGCGAGACGCAGTCCGCGCAGTACATGCGGCTGGGCAAGGATGGCAAGCCGATCTGGGTGCAGGCCACCTATTACCCGATCCTCGATGCGTTCGGGAACCCTTTCAAAGTGATCAAGCACACCGTCGATGTCACGCGCCAGATGCTGGAGCGTGCGAATGGCATCGGGCAGCTCGAGGCCATCAGCAAGGCGCAGGCCGTGCTGGAGCTCGCGCTCGATGGCTCGGTGCTGACGGCGAATGCCAATTTTCTGAGCACGTTCGGCTATTCGCTGGACGAAGTGCGCGGGCGGCATCACGGCATGTTTGTGGATGCGGCCGTGCGTGACAGCGCGGACTATCGCGCCATGTGGAGCAAGCTGGCGCGCGGTGAATATGACGCGGGCCAGTACAAGTGCCTGGCCAAGGGTGGGCGCGAGGTCTGGATCCAGGCGAGCTTCAATCCCATCCTCGATGCGGCGGGCAAGCCGTTCAAGGTGGTGGAGTACGCCACGGATGTAACCCAACAGCTGAGCTTTTCCGAGCAGCTGCGCTCAGCTGTCGCTGAGACTCGCGCCGTGGTGAGCGCGGCGGCCGCGGGCGATCTTCAGCAGCGGATCTCGCTGACGGGCAAGAGCGGTGACATCGCCGAGCTTTCACGCGGCGTGAACGAGCTCATCGATGTGATGATGACGCTCGTCGAGCAGATCAAGGATACGGCGGGCGAGGTGCAGTTGGCGGCGGAGGAGATTTCCACCGGCAACGGCAACCTCTCGCAGCGCACGGCCGAACAGGCGGCGAGCCTCGAAGAGACGGCGTCGTCCATGGAAGAGATGTCGAGCACGGTGCGGCAGACCGCCGACAACGCTTCACAGGCGAATCAGCTCGCGATCGATGCGTGTGCGCAGGCCGAGAAGGGCGGCGCCGTCGTGGGCGCGGCCGTCAAGGCCATGAGCGGCATCAACAACTCATCGAGCAAGATTGCCGACATCATCGGTGTCATCGACGAGATCGCGTTCCAGACGAATCTGCTGGCGCTGAATGCGGCCGTCGAAGCGGCGCGCGCGGGCGAGCAGGGGCGCGGTTTCGCGGTGGTGGCGAGCGAAGTTCGCAGCCTGGCCGGGCGCAGCGCCACTGCGGCCAAACAGATCAAGGCGCTCATTCAGGACAGCGTGGCGCGCGTGTCGGAAGGGTCACGGCTGGTGGATGAATCCGGCCGCACGCTCAACGGCATCGTCGGTGCGGTGAAGAAGGTGACGACCATCGTGGCGGAGATCGCTTCGGCGAGTCGCGAGCAATCCATCGGCATCGAGCAGGTCAACCGCGCGGTGATGCAGATGGATGAGGGCACCCAGCAGAACGCGGCGCTGGTCGAAGAGGCCGCGGCGTCGAGCGAGTCCATCGTGGAGCAGGTGCAGGCGCTGAATGCGATGATCGCGCGCTACAAGGTGGGCGTCGCGGCCGCGCAGAACAGAGCGGCGCCGGGCTTTGCCACCGAGCGCCGTGTGGCAGCGGCATAGCGGGAACCGTCAAAACTGATAGCGAATCCCCGCCCGCACCGTGCGCGGCTCCGTCGAGCGGCTCACGCGCCCATCCACCTGTTCGCCCGCGGGGTCGAGGCCTTCGACGTGCGCGCCGTAGTAGTACACGATGTCCTTGCCGTCGTCGTCGAGCACGTTCAGCAGCTCGGCGTAGAGCGTGTAGCGCTCGCCCTTCCACGCGGCGCGCAGGTTCACCACTTTGTCCGCGCTGGCATGCAGTGAGTTGTCTTCGATGAGTGGGTAGGGGCCGAGGTAGCGCAGGCGCACGCTGGCTTCCCAGCGTTTCTGAACCGCCGAGATACCGAGCTCGCCGGCGCTCTCGATGGCGCCGGGCACATGGTCGAGCCCCGGGCTGTCTTCGGCGTGCGCGTGGCTACCCGTCCACACGCCGTCGATGGCGAGCCAGCTCACCGGGCGCCAGAACCCCACGAGCTCATAGCCGTGGCGTTGCGTCGGCGTGGAGGGCTCAACCGAATTCGAGTCGCCCACGAATTTGAGCTCGCTCGCCAGATCGAGCCACCAGTATGTGGTGGTGAGCGTGAAGTCGCCGTGCTGGAAGCGCGCGCCCACTTCCTTGCCCGTGCCGCGCACGAGGCCTGCCACCGGGTCGTTGCCGTCGAGCGGCGCGGCGACGCCGCGCGCGTCGTTCGAGTGGAAGCCGCGGCCCCAGTTGCCGTAGAGCTCGACTTTGCTGTTGAGCGCATACGCGAGGCCGGCCTTCGGCGAGAGGATGTCCGCGGATTTCTTGCCGCTGGCGAAGCCGTCCTGCCTGGACGTGACGTCGAACGAATAGAAGTCCGCGCGCACGCCGCCCATCACGCGCAGCTTGTCGACCGGGTTCCATGTGCCCTCGGCGTACGGGGAGATCGAGCTTTCCGTTGCGCCGTAGCGGCCGAGGTCCGAGTCGTAGCCACCCAGAACGGTGTGCTGGAGGCCGACGCGGCCGATGTCGTCGTAACGCACTTCGACGCCGGCGTTCAGCGCGAGCTTCGCGTCCTTGACGAGCGTGCGCTCGAAGCGGCCGCCGAACATGGAGCGGCGGTCGAGCTGGTTGATCTGATAGTCGTACGTCGGGTCGGAGATCATGTTCCAGTCGTAGTACTGGCCATAGAGCGAGGCGCGCCAGCTTTCGCCGTGCAGGCGAGCGCCGGCCACCCAGCGCACGGTCTCGCCCACAGCGGTGCTGTCGAGTGCGCAGAAGGCGTCTTCGCACACGCTGGTGCCGATGGCGCGCTCGGGAATCTGCTCGCTCGGGTTCCATTTGCCGTGGTAGCCGGAGAGCGTCAGCTCCAACGCGCCCAGCGGCGTCTCGCGCGCGTACTTGCTCCAGATCGACTCGTGCTCGAGATCTTCCGGCAGCTCCCAGGGGCCGTCGTAGGTTTTCCATTGGCCCACGACAGTGAGATCGCCGTCGCCCAGCCGCGTGGTCGCGCCTCCGGCGACGCGCTGCCATCCGTACTGCCCACCTTCCAGCGCGACGAAGGGCGCGTTCAGCCGCTCGATGGTCGACATGAACGCGGCCCCGGCCAGCGAGAAGTCACCTACGTCGGCCCGGTAGGGGCCCTTGCGGTAGTCCACGCGCTCGACGACTTCCGGGATCAGGCCGTTCACGTCGAGATAGCCCTGGCCGTGGCCGTGCGTGCGCAGGTTCATCGGCACGTCGTCGATGTAGGTGGTGAAGTCGGTGCCGTGGTCGAGATTGAAGCCGCGCAGGAAGTACTGGTTCGCCTTGCCGCTGCCCGAGTGCTGGGCGGCGATGAGCCCAGGCACCGCCTCCAGCAGCTCGGCCACCCGCAGCAGCGGACGCACGGAGAGGTCTGCGCCGCCCACCGCGCCCTCGCTGGACGCCGCCGCCTTGCCGATGAGGTTCTCGCCGCGGGCGAAGATCACCACTTCCTCGATAGGGTCCTGCGTGCTGGGGTCGGCGGCTTGCGCGGGAAGCGCGGCCAGCGCAACGGGGAACACGGCAAGGCAGGCCAGGGTGGATCGGCGGGCGGAAGTTGCGGGAACAGTCGGGTGCATCGAGCCACTCCGTGGGCGGGCGGATTGAGCAGGGGAATCGTCGCAGTCGCCGTCAGGCGCGCAGGTTGCGCAGACTCCGCCATCGCGCACAGGGTGTCTTCTTGATTACGGTTGCCAGCGCGGCGTGCAACGTTAACGAACGACGTTACGACGCTCCGAAGTGCACCTGACGGCGCTCGAGCTGCATTCCGCGCACGCGGCGTAGCGCGGCGACGACGTCAGTCGTCTGACTTCCTGGGCGGCTTGCCTCCATCGAAGAAGCGGGCGAGCGTGTCGGCTTCCTTGCGGCCGCCGGCAAGGTCGTCGGCGATTCGCTCGTACAAGCTGGAGATGCCGGTCCATATCTCGTATGCCGCCGCATCTTCGCGGGCGAACTCCGCGATCTCCCGCATCTCCGCCACCCAGCGCCAGGCCTTCGGGAACATGCGAGGCACGCGCACCGACATGGCTTTCACCAGCGGCTGTTCCGATTCGCTCAGCTCCTGGCGCAGGGCCTCGGCGCTGCCCGAGCGCTCGGCCGCGAGAACCATCGCGGCGACGATGGCGATGCTGCCCTTGCTGATGCCCGCGTAAGCCATCTTGAGAGCCGACGCGGCGCCGATGGGGCCATCCAGCACGCGCAAGTCCAAGCCATGCTTCGACAGCACGGCAAGCTTCGCCGCGGGCTCCCCGGCCGCATAGATGTGCGGGCTCTTGCCGCCCGGCTCCGGCGGAAAGCCGATGATGCCGGCATCGACGAAACCCGCGCCGGTTGCCGAGATGACCGCGTGGATGTGGCGAACGGTTGCCGGGCTCACGGCATTGCAATCCACGAACACGGGCTTGCGGCGGGCGCTCTTCAGCGCGAATGCGGTTTGCTCCGCGAACGACAGCGCGCTGGCCGGTGGCAGGATCGACAGCAGCAGGTCTGCGTCCATCAGAGCTTCGGCTGAAACAGGTGTCATGCCCGCCTCGGCCGCGCGCGCCTGCGTGGCGGCGCTGCGCCCGCTGAGGTGTGTGAGCACCTTTACGCCGTTCTCGACGAGCCGCCGGGCGATTCCCGCACCCATGTTTCCCGCGGCAACGATGGCGACGACCGGCTTCATTTCGAATTCTCCAGTCACGTGGCGTTTCGCATGCGCGCAAGTCTACCGTCGACCGTGCCGGCATGCGGCCGGGTGCCTGATCCATATGACAGCTCGCGGATCCTTTGCGCCTCACCGTGCGGTAGTGGCGGCTACTTCATAGGGCATCGAGGCCGGCTTGCGCGACCTGGGCATCCTGCGGGGAGGTGAGGCCGCTCACGCCGATGGCGCCGACCACCTTGCCGCTCACAACGATGGGCAGGCCGCCTTCGATGGGCATGGCGCCCTTCATGCCAAGCAGCGCGTTGCGGCCGCCGGCGATGCCGTCTTCGAACATCTTGGTGGGCCGGCGAAACATGGCGGCGGTGCGCGCCTTGTCGAGGGCCACGGTGGCGCTGGCCGTCTGCGTGTCGTCCATCATCTCGTAGTACTTCAGGAACCCGTGGGTGTCGACGATGGCGATGGCGACGCGCCAGTTGTTGCGATTGGCTTCGACCAGGGCACCGGCGGCGATTTTCTTCGCCTGGTCCAGACCAACCGGGGGACCGTACGAGCTCGTGACGACGAGATGGGACATTCGAAACACCTTATCTGGATCGTGGGGCGGCGAATTATAGGCAAGCGGGCGCAGCCGCCCCGGCGACGCCCCGCCCGTCGCCGCGGCTCGGTCGGGCAGGGGCTCCCAGATAAGAATTCGTTGCAGATGAGAAGGGTTCGCATTTAAGATCGCCCACCATGACGAACGGGGTCGCGGCATTCGAGCCGCTGCCGCCTTCGACGAATTCCACGGCCGCGCGCGTCACCGCTCGCGAGTGACCATTGACCAGGAGTGTTGGCGCAAGTGTCGAGAGATAAGTCCCGTTCTTCCTCCCCGGCATCGCCGCCGCGTTCATTCGTTGCCACGGCCGTCGGGTTCGCCATGGCCTACGGCGCCCTGCCCGCGAAGTCGCACGCCGCGCAAGAGGCCGAGCCCGCGCGCGAGCTCGGCAAGATCTCGGTGGAGGCCGGCGAAGAGGTCTCCGAGTTCAAGGCTGACGAAGCCTCCTCGCGCAAGTACACCGCGCCGCTGCTCGATACGCCGAAGTCCGTCACCGTGATCACGCAGGAAGTCCTGCGCAGCACGGGCTCCACCTCGCTCGTCGAAGCCCTGCGCACCACGCCCGGCATCACGCTCGGCGCGGGTGAGGGCGGCAATCCGGTGGGCGATCGGCCGTTCCTGCGCGGCTTCGACACCCAGAGCAGCACGTTCATCGACGGCATGCGCGACATCGGCGCGCAGTCACGCGAAGTGTTCAACCTGGAGTCCGTCGAAGTGTCGAAGGGCCCCGGCGGTGCGTATGACGGGCGTGGCGCCGCGGGCGGCAGCCTCAATCTCGTGACGAAGGCGCCGCGCGCGCGGTCTTTCCTGGCCGGCACCGTTGGCGGCGGCACGGACAATTACAAGCGCGCCACCCTCGATGGCAACGTCGCTTTCGGTGAAGCCGCCGGCTTGCGCCTGAACGCCATGTATCACGATGCGGACGTCCCCGGTCGCAACGAAGTGTTCAACAAACGCTGGGGCGTGGCCCCGTCGCTTGGCTTCGGCATGGGCACGGACACTACCGTCACGCTCAGCTACTACCACTTGCAGAGCGATAATCTTCCGGACACCGGCATCCCCTACGACAACCCGCTGTTTCGCGCGCGCGCCGACGCGCCCCCTCGCGTGCTGCAGACGGGCAATGGCGATGCGATCGACGTGAACCGCAACACGTTCTACGGGCTCGTCGATCGCGACTTCTACAAAGACGAGGCGGACATCGCCACCGCGCGCGTCGAGCATCGCTTCAGCGACACGCTGAGCCTGCGTAACACCGCGCGCTATTCGGAAACCGGCCAGGACTACATCTGGACGCAGCCCGACGACAGCAAGGGCAACATCTACTACGGCCAGCTCTGGCGCCGCGTGAACACGCGCGTGAGCCAGGTGCAGACCATCGCGAACCAGACCGAGCTGGCCGGCCGCATCGAGACCGGCGCGCTGAAGCACAGCTTCGCCGGCGGCATCGAGCTGTCCCGTGAGCAGGGCGAGAACGACGCGTACACGGTGGCCACCGGCAGCGGCGATATCCTCACCGGCACGCCGGCCGCGCCGAACCCGGCCTGGACCTGCGGCGTCCGTGTGGGCGCGCCGGGCGGCTACAACTGCACCGACCTCTTCAACCCGAACCCGCACGACCCGTGGAGCGGCACGATCGCTCGCAACGACAACCCGAGCAACGCGAAGTCCAACACGCGCTCGCTGTATCTGTTCGACACCATCGAGCTCACGCCGAGCTGGCTGTTGAACCTGGGCGCGCGCCTCGACGACTACTCAACCAGGCTCGTGTCCTCCATCAATCGCACGGTTGGCAACCCGGCGTTCGGCACGCGCTCCACGTTCAAGCGCGACGACGACCTGTTCAACTATCAGGCGGGTGTCGTGTTCAAGCCGAAGGCGAACGGCAGCGTGTATCTGTCGTACGCCACTTCGTCCACACCGGCCAACGCGACGCTCGCCCAGGGCAGCGAGTCGCAGGCCCTGAACGCCAACACGCAGAACCTCGCGCCCGAAAAGAACCGTTCCTACGAGCTCGGCTCGAAGTGGAACCTGCTCGGCGAGAGGCTCTCGCTCACGGGCGCGATCTTCCGCATCGAGACCACCAACGCGCGCATCACGCAGCAGGACGGCTCCATCCTGATGGCGGGCGAGAAGCGCATCCAGGGCGCGGAGATCGGCGTCGCCGGCAACATCACCGACAAATGGCAGGTGTTCGGCGGCTACACCTATCTCGACAGCGAGCTCGTGCGCGCGGGCGGCTCGGGCGCGGCCTTCGGCTTGCAGGACGGCAAGAGTTTCCCCAACACGCCGGACGGTAGCGCAAGCCTGTGGACCACCTATCGCATCCTGCCGAATCTCACGGTGGGCGGCGGCGCGAACTACATGTCGAAGGTGTGGGGCAGCGAGCTCAACAACAAGTTCGCACCTTCCTATGTGCGGCTCGATGCAACCGCGAGCTACGAGCTGAACGACCGCTACGGCTTCCAGCTCAACGTGCAGAACCTCACGGACAAGGTGTATTTCGATCGTGCGTATCCCACGCACTACCTGTCGATTGCGCCAGGCCGCTCGGCGGTCGTGAGCGTCAACGTCCGGTTCTGAAGCTGCCGCGATGGCGGACGTTGCGGTCAGCGTGAGCGTCGAGCAGATGCGAGCGGTGCTGGCCGGTCCGCCGGAGCAGGCAATCGTCTGGCTGCAGGAAGCAGCCGGGCGTGGTTTCGCCGAAGCGCAGACCGCGCTGGGCCAGATGCTGCTCGAAGGCCGCGGGGTCGCACGCGACGCTGAGCGTGCCGCGCGCTGGTTCAGGAAGGCGGCGCACGTCGGCTACCCCATGGGCATGAACATGCTCGGCCGCTGCTACGAGAACGGTTGGGGCGTCAAGGCCGGCCCGCTCATGGCGGCGTACTGGTACCGGCTGGCCGCGCTCGCCGGCCTCGATTGGGGCATGTACAACTACGCCACCCAGCTCATGCTGGGCACCGGCATCGAGCCCGATCGAGCCGAGGCTTTCGGGTGGTTTCGAAAGGCGGCGGACCTCGGCCATGCCAAGGCCATCAACATCGTCGGCGGCTTCCATGAAGACGGATGGGAAGTCGAGGCAGACCGCGCCGCAGCCGCGGAATGCTATCGGCGCGCGGCCGAGGCGGGCGACTTTCGAGGGCAGTTCAACCACGCCCGCATGCTCGCGGAGCAGGGTCGCGTGAGCGACGCCCTGGAGTGGCTGAGGGCTTGCGTTCAAGGCGCGACGCCGGCGTTTCGCGCAAAGCTAGCGGAGTTTCTGCGCCGCTCGCCCTTGCAGGCATTCAATGCATTTGGCGAGTCTCTGGGCGCGCAACTCGACGCGTAGGACAATCGCAAGGGCAATCAGAATACGCATGGTTTCCGTCGACGGCGCAGGGGTCCGGTCAATCGAGGTATGACGCGAACTTCGGCGTCATGCGCTCGGTGAGGCCCTGCGCTCCGCGCACGACGAACAGCGCGGCGATGTCGTTGCGCTTCGCATAGTCGAATCCCTCGTCGGGCCCCAGCACGGTGAGTGCCGTTGCAAGCGCATCTGCGTGCGCGCACTGAGGGTCGATCACCGTGACTGATGCGAGCGGGTGTGTGATGGGCGCGCCGGTCCGCGGGTCGATGCGATGGGAATAGCGACGACCGTTGTAATCGAAGTAGTAACGATAGTTGCCGGAAGTGGCAATGCCGGCGTCGCGCAGTGGCACCACGTGCAGTGGGTCGGATTGCGCGCCCTCGGGTGCGCCTTCTTCGGGCGGACGCTCGATGCCCACGCGCCACGGCCGGTTCTCGTGTGAAAGGCCGGCCGCGCGAATCTCGCTGCCCACGTCGACGAAGTAGCGGTTGATACCAAGCCCGCGAAGATAGCTCGCCACTTCATCCGCGGCGAACCCGTGCGTCATGGAAGACAGGTCGACCTGCACCCCAGCCGGCCGGCGCACGCGATCCGCGGCCCGGTCGAGCGTGACCTTCGACCAGCCCACCCTCGCGCGCGCCTCGCGAATGGCTTCGGCGGTTGGCGGCTCAAAGCGCCGGCCCGCCGTGCCGAACCCCCATGCATCGACCAGCGGCGCAACGGTTGGGTCGTAGGCGCCGCCGGTCTCCTCGGCAAGGTGCAATGCATAGCTCAGCGCGCCGAACAGCGCTGGCGGCAGCGTCTGCCAGTCTTGCGTGGTGGAAGCATTCAGCGTGCTCAGGCTCGACTGCGCATCCCACCGGCTCAACTGTCGCGCGACTTCATCAACGCGTTGCTGCACGCCG
Source organism: uncultured Gammaproteobacteria bacterium (assembly GCA_963837755.1). Lineage (GTDB taxonomy): Bacteria > Pseudomonadota > Gammaproteobacteria > Steroidobacterales > Steroidobacteraceae > JADGHX01. The sequence goes on from CAWIOP010000003.1 coordinate 63,284, forward strand.
GCTTTGATTTCTTCCGCACTCAGTGCCGGCGACACCGCGAGCTTTACGCTCCAGGTCGCGCCGAGCCCCGCGCCCTGCAGCACTGTGGGTTGCGCCGTGGTGGCGCAACCTCCGAGTGCGAACAGGATTGCATAGGTTCCCGCGCGCGCGGCCGTTCCGAATGCCTGGTGCATCAACTGAATCGGCGCGTGGCCCTTACTGGGGCAGCACCTCGAAGGTGGCCACGTAGGTCGCGCGGCGAAAGCTCGCCTGTTTCACGCTGGTCTCGTTGTCCTGCACGACGGTCTCGATCCAGTACATACCCGGCTCCTGCCACGTGACGCTCATCAGCCCATCCTTGTCGGTGGTCACTTTCGTGTCGTTCTGTTCGTTCCGGTAGCGGCTGCCGCCGGGCACGACTTCGATCTCGAGGTTCGCGGCGGGCTTGCCGTCGAGCACGAAGCGGAACTGTATGGGCTCGCCGGCCACGAGATCGTTCGGATGGGTCACCGGCACCAGCTCCAGCCCCACGCCCGTGGGCTTCAGCGCCGTGTCGTTCGGCTTGCCGGAGGTCACGAAGGTCTCGATCCGGCCCTGCGTTTCGCTCACTTTCACGTTCTTCGCGTCGGCGGGAATCTCGGTGGCGAGCGCCGCAGCCGTGCCGCGCCAGCGCTTTTTCTCGCCCTGAGCGGTCTCGTAAGTCGCGTTGAGCGAGTGGTTGATGAGCGCCAGCTTGTAGGTGCCGCTCGTGACCAGGTTCACGTCGAACGTGGAGCGGTACCGGCCGGTGTTCTGGTTCGTCGCGACGACTGGCGCGCCATCCGGTCCGAGAATCTCGAGGTTCTCCAGGCGCATCGGCTGGTGATTGAAATAGAACAGGTCGTTGGAGACCGCGGCATCCACGGTGATCCAGCCGTTCGCGGACAGCACCGTTTCCGACGGCAGCAGCCAGGCTTTGTGCGCCTGCGCGGCGAGCGGGAAGCCGGCCACGAACGCCAGCGCGAGCGCGGAGGCGAGGGCGGGTGCGAGGCGCAACTGCGGGCGAGTCATGGTGAGGCTCCTGCGTTGAGTAGGGTTCACGGGGCGAGGTTCAGTGCCACGGTGCCGAGCTCGTGCTCGCCTTTGGCCGACAGGCTCTGCGCGGATTTCGCGGGCCACTCAAAGGGAATGCGCAGCACTTCGCGGCCGCCGGTCTCGCGCGCAGCCTCCACGACGAGCTGATATTTGCCTGGTGCCAGCGTCGCGAACGGCGCCTGCTTGTCGGAGAAGCGAAGCTGATGCGTGCCGACGGGCTTTGTGGGCCCGGTGACACCGTCGATGGGCAGGGTCTGGTTACGGCCGCTTCGGCGCCACCACTGGCGCAGGTCCGCGAGCCACCTGGTGCCTTCCTTGCGATTGGCCACTTCGTACCACACCGCGAGATTCGCGGCGACGCCCTGGTCTTCGCGCTCCAGCCACGCGGCCACATAGGGGCGGTGATACTCAGCCGCTTCCAGCCGCGGGATCTCGATCGCGACATTGAGCTCGGCCGCCGTCGCGGGAGTGCCGGCGAATGGGGCGGCAAGGCCGAGCAATACTGCGCAAAGCGGGGCACGCATGAATTTTTCGAAACCTCGTCAGTGAACGAACAGGACCAGCACGACCAGGGGCACGACGGCACCGAGGGCCACGAAGGGCCACGTGCCGGGCCGTCGCCCCGAATGCATCTTGAGCAGGAACAGGCCGGTGCCCGCGAACAGCACGCAGGCAGCCGCGAACACGTCGATGAACCAGCTCCACGCCGGGCCGGCATTGCGGCCCTTGTGCAGATCGTTCAGGTACGACACCCAGCCGCGGTCGGTGCGCTCGTATTGAATGGCGCCACTCTCACGATCGATGCTGAGCCATGCGTCGCCGCCCGGCCGCGGCAGGGACACATACACTTCGTCGTCCGACCACTCCGCGCTTGCCGCCGCGGTGTGCAGGCCCAACTCGTCGTTCAGCCAGTCGCAGATCACCGGGGGCAGCGGTGCGTTCTTCGTGCCCTGCGCATTTGACGCATTCGTGAGCCGTGCGAGCAGCGCCGCGGGCAGGCGCGCTTCGCGCGAGGTGACCCGTGGCTTTGCGGAGATCTGCGCCGCGTGATTCAGCGTGATTCCCGTGATGCTGAAGAGAAGTATCGCGACGAGGCAGATTGCGGCGCTGACCCAGTGCCACTGATGCAGCTGCCTCAGCCAGAACGCGCGGCGCTTTTGATCGGCAACGTTGCTCATGCCTGCCCGCGTGGCTTACAGGTCTGCCCAGGCGCGCAGCAGGTTGTGATAAACGCCCGTGAGTTGCACGGCGGACGGGTGCCCCGGCACATCCTTGGCGAGCTGCTGGATGGCGTTGTCCATGTCGAACAGCATCGCGCGCCGTCCGTCGTCGCGAACCATGCTCTGCGTCCAGAAGAACGCCGCGATGCGCGCGCCGCGCGTAACAGACGAAACAGCGTGCAGGCTGCTCGCGGGGTAGAGAATCATGTGCCCCGCGGGCAGCTTTACGCGATGCGCACCGTAGGTGTCTTCCACCGTCAGCTCGCCGCCGTCGTATTCGTCGGGTGCGCTGAGGAACAGCGTGGCGGACACATCTGTGCGCACCCGGTACGGAGGCAGGTTCGTGTAGCGAACCGCGGAGTCGATGTGCATGCCGAAATTTCCGCCGCCCTCGTAGCGATTGAACAGCGGGGGAAACACTTTCAGCGGCAGCGCGGCGGACCTGAAAAGCAGGTTACCTGTGAGCTTGCCGAGAATGATCTCCCCGAGCTCGCGCGCCACGGGATGCTCTTCCGTGAGCTGCAGATTGTTCTTCACCTGCGCGGCCTGGTAACCCGCGGTGACCTTGCCGTCGCCCCAGTCTGCACGCGCCAGGGCCGCGCGAAACTGCGCCACTTCGTCGCCGCTCAGGACGTCGGGAACTTGTATCAGCATCGCGGCGTCGCGCTGTCGCGCCTCGTAACGGTTGGGCGCGGGGCCTGGCCGGGTGCACAGTCTATTTAAGAACCATTCCTATTTGCAAGGGTGCGCGGAGAAGCGTGGCCACGTGTCGGCGCGCGGGCTTCCGGCTAGCTCGCCGGCTGCGCGAACGGCCGGGCGGCGTGCTCTAGCGGTTGGCTTCGCCCTGCGCGCCCATCAGCTCCGCAAGCACGGGGTCGTGCGCAGAGTCTGCGGCGCCGTGCTCGCGCTGAATGGCGGTGAGCGCTTTCAACTGCATCGCCGCCGCATCGGCATACGCAGACGGCGCGCCGCGCACCAGTGTGAGCGTGCCGTCCAGCAGCGCGCGGGACATCGACAACACAACCCAGTCGCACCCTCGCACGGGCCACGCGCGAACCTTCCAGTCTGCGCCGGTGTGATCGGTGAACGAGTCCGTCGCAGCGACTTCGTCGAGCGGATCGTGGTTGGTGCAGGGCGCCGGAGGCGCCTGCGTGAACGGGCGCGCTAGTGAGGCCGTGGCCACCTGAGCGCGCATGTTGTCGAGCATCCGCGTGGATTCGAGCCCCGCGCGCGTGCGGCACTTGACGAGCGCCGCGCCAACTCCGCTCCATGCGACCGCGCAGCCGCGCGATGGCCCATCCGCGCGAACGCGCGTAATCGCGGTGTCGTTGCTGCCCACGCAGTAGCCGGGCTCGAGCGCTGCGCAGAGGCCCGCCCGCTGCGCATCGCTCATCGGCGCTTCATCACCGGACAGCGACAGTGAGTACGGCAACATGTGCGCGAAGTATGTCTTGCGCACTTCGACCATGTGCTGCTCGAACCGCGCATAAGGCGCGGGCAACGGAATTCCACCGACCAGCGGCATGTTGCGCCCGGATGGCATGCCGAGCGTGCGCAGCGGGTCGCGCATGGCGATGTCCGCCCACTCGGTGGAGGCCGCTTCCACCTGCTGAATCGGCACCGCGAAACCCTGCGCGTCTGCGCGTTCGCTGCTGCGGCTGTTGACTAGCGCGACAACGCGCCCGCTGCCGTCGAGCAGCGCGGCGCCGCTCGCGCCGTGGCCCGGCGCGGGCCCGAACTCCACCCACCCGTCGCGCCCGAGGTTCGCAACGGTCGAGCGGCCGAGATACTGCGTGCTGCCGAACGCAATGTCGCCATCGCTTCGTCGCCACGCGAGGTGCAGCGTGTTGCCGATATCGTCCGTGGCGTTGTGTGGGCGGGCGGGCAAGCGCGAAAGCCCGGCCGCCGAGAACACGACGAAGTCGTCGCGCATGGAATAGCGAAGAATACGATCGACCGTGAAGATGCGGCCGCGACGGTCCCGCACGACCGGTGCATCGAATCGGCTGCCCAGGATCTGGTCGAACACGTGCGCGGCCGACGCGAGCTCGCCGTCACCGAAACAGAAGGCCGTGCCGGCAACGCGAACAGCGTATGCGGCACGCCCTTCGGGTGCGCCTTCGCGCATCTGAGCAAGCACTTCGAACGTGCAGTCGAGAATGGCCTGTCGGGCATTGGCATCCATCGCGGGCGGGGAGGCGGCGAGCGTACCAGCGCTGCCTGCGCAGATCGCGGCGACCGCGACAAGCGGCGCGCGATGGAGAAAGCCCTTCGGGGTGGTGTGCATGAGACCTCCCTGTCTGGCCCGATCGAGAGAATCGTCGGGCGTGTTGGCCAATCCGTCGGCGGCGGAAAACTACGACAATGACTGGTGTCTTGCCACTGTTTTGACACGGAACGTGGTGTCAGGGATTGGAATTTGAGCTGCGGTACGGTGATGGGCTCGTCCCACCGGCGCTGCCCGGTTCGCGCAAATGACACGTTCATCGCAGCCCGCGGCGCGGCCGGCGGCTCGTGCGTGGCGCAAACTCAGCCGTAGCGCGGCCACCGCCGCACGCCATGCCCGCTTGATGGCCGCGCCGTTCTGGACAATTCCATGGCGTCGCGGTTAAGTCCCGATCCCTCCAGGTTCGTGAAATTCAACGGCAGGTGCGCGATGTCAGCTTCCGATGGTTCGAACTACTCCCGGCGCTCTCTCATCAAGTCTGGCGTATACGCCACAGTCAGCCTGGCCGTTGCCCGTTCAGGCGTCGCCGCCGCTGCCGACAAGAGCCTGCCGCTGATCACGAAGGCCATACCTTCCACGAAGGAGAAGCTGCCCGTCATAGGCGTGGGCACCAACGCCTTCGGCGTGAGCGCGCCGGAAGAGATCGCCGCGCGCCGCGAAGTGCTCGCGAAGCTGCCTGAGCTCGGCGGCGCCATTGTCGACACCGCGCAGGCCTACGGCACCTCAGAGGCCGTCATCGGCGAGCTGGTGGCCTCCCTCGGCAATCGCTCGAAGCTGTTCCTGGCCACCAAGACCCCGCTCAGCGGCGACGTGTCGAACGCGAAAGAAACGCTGGAGAAGTCTTTCCAGGCCCTGCGTACCGACAAGATCGACCTGCTGCAGATTCACAACGTGCACGGCATCGCCGAGCTGCTGCCGCTGTACCAGGAATACAAGAAGGCTGGCCGCGTACGCTACCTCGGCGTCACCACGTCGCAGGATGTGCAGTACCCGCAGCTGGTCGAAGCCATGAAGAAGCACGACTTCGACTTCGTGCAGGTGGACTACTCCATCGACAACCGTTCCGCCGAGCAGGACGTGTTCCCGCTCGCGCAGTCGAAGGGCATGGCCGTGCTCGTGAACATGCCGCTGGGCGGCCGCCGCGGCGGCAACCTCATCGGCAAGACGGCCGGCCGCGAGCTGCCCAAGTGGGCGGCCGACATCGACGTTACGAGCTGGGCGCAGTTCTTCCTGAAGTACGACGTCTCGCACCCCGCGGTCACGGCCGCCATCCCCGGCACCACGAAGCTGAGCCATCTGGAAGACAACCAGAAAGCCGGCCGCGGCCGCCTGCCCGACGCGGCGATGCGCAGGAAGATGGAAGAATTCTTCGCGAGCCTGGCGACCTGAGACGACTCGAGGCGTCGATGATCCCGCGCTTCACGGCGTGCCCTGGCGCCGTGGCAGCTCATCGTCAATCAGAAGCCGCGCCGGCCCGGGCAGGCGCGGCGAGGCACATCATGAACCCCCAACCCCCGCGTCACGAAGAGACCCCGGAAGAGCTCGACGAGCGTCTCGATGAAGCGCTGGATGAGACGTTTCCGGCGAGCGACCCCGTGGCGGTACACCACGAAGACATCAATGCAGAGCCCCCATCGGAACGCCGGGCCGAAAAGCCGGCCGACCGGACTGCCGAGGAGAAATCGAAATGCTGAACCCCAGACAGGCGAAGTCCGCGAAGACGAGGCGCAAGGCCCCGTTGTCGGGCCCCTCGCTGTTGCCGGCCGCCGCCACGCGCGACATCGCCGGCGCGCTCAACGCGCTGCTGGCGGACCTCTTCGCGCTGTACATGAAAACGAAGAACTTCCACTGGCACGTGTCCGGCCCGCATTTTCGCGACTTGCACCTGCTGCTCGACGAGCAGGCGGACCAGATCTACGGCACCACAGACCCGGTCGCGGAGCGCGTTCGCAAGCTGGGCGCCACCACCCTGCGCTCCATCGGCCAGATCGCGAAAGCGCAGCGCGTGCTGGACAACAACGCTGATTACGTCACCCCGTTCGATATGCTCGCGGAGCTGCGCGATGACAACGTCCAGCTCGCCTCGCGCATGCGCGCCACGCACACGTTGTGCGGCGAGCACCGCGACATGGCCACCACCAGCATGCTCGAAGTGTGGATCGATGAAGCCGAGAAGCGCACCTGGTTCCTGTTCGAAGCGGGGCGCCCCGCGGAAGTGACCAGCCCTACGTAACTTGCGCCCGTAGCCGGCTATGGCGATAGCCGTATAGCCCGTAGATCAGGAACCCGGCGGCGGTCCACAACACGAGCCGCCACCAGGTTTCCGGCAGCAGCGCCACGATCATCGCCAGGCAGACCAGCGCGCCGGTCACGCAAGTAACCGGCGCGAACGGCACGCGGAACGGCCGATGCACGTTGGGCAGCTTCCTGCGCAATATCAGCACGCCGATGCAGACCACGGTGAACGCCAGCAGGATGCCAATGGAGATGAGCTCGCCCAGCACGTCGATCGGAAACAGCCCCGCGAACAGCGCCGCGAACACGCCCGTGATGAGCGTGGCCACATGCGGAGTCTTGAACCGCGGGTGACAGCGGCTCACCGCCGGCGGCAGCAGCCCGTCGTCCGCCATCGCAAGCAGGATGCGCGGTTGCCCCAGCAGTGAAGTGAGGATGACGGACGTCATACCCGCGATGGCTCCCACTTTCACGATGACGCCCAGCCACGAAAGTGCGGGGTGCGTGTCGATCGCCACCGCGACGGGCGCATCCACATTGAGCTGCGTGTACGAGACCATGCCCGTCATGACGGCGCTCATCGCGACGTAGAGCACCGCGGAAATGACGAGCGCGCTCAGGATGCCCAGCGGCACGTCCCGCTGCGGATTCTTCGCCTCGAGCGCCATGGTGGAGGCGGAGTCGAAGCCGATGTACGAGAAGAAGATGATGGCGGCACCCTGCATGATGCCGGTCCACCCGAACTGGCCGAACTTGCCGGTGCTCTCCGGGATGTACGGGTGCCAGTTCGCCGTGTCGATGAACTGGATGCCCGCCAGCACGAAGACGACGATGACGGCCACCTTCAGATACACCATGAAGGAATTGACGCCGGAGGTCTGCTTCACGCCCACGTAGCAGATGGCGCTCATGGCCGCGACGATGAGCACCGCGGGCAGGTTGACGATGGCACCCGTGAGCCCGAGGTGGCCATTGGCCAGCTTGCCGAATGGCGCGCTCGTGAGCGCCGCCGGAAAATGAACGTTGACCTCAGCGAGCAGGTTCATCATGTAGCCGGACCAGCCGACCGCAACGGCCGACGCCGACAGCATGTATTCAAGCGTGAGGTTCCAGCCGATGAACCACGCAACGCCTTCGCCCAGCGTGGCGTAGCTGTAACTGTATGCGCTGCCCGACACCGGCAGGAACGATGCGAACTCCGAATAACACAGGGCCGCCAGCGCGCTGCCGAGCGCGGCAATGAGGAGCGACAGTGTGAGTGCCGGGCCGGTGTGTTCCGCGGCGACGGTTCCCGTGATCACGAAGATGCCGCTGCCGATGGTGGCCCCGAGGCCGATGGCAGTGAGAGCCACCGGCCCGAGCGCGCGCTTGAGACGCTCGCTACCGCCCACGGCCTGCCCGCTCGCGGGCTGCACGGCAAAGAACTGACGCCAGAAGGAACTCATGAAGCGTGGACCCCCGGATTCAAATTTTGGCGCAGTGTACCTGTCTCCTTCAGGAACAGTGCGCCGATGACGGCAGCAGGAGCCGCCACCGCGACCGGGCACCACGGCCGCCGAGAGCGAGCAATCTCAGCGCCGCTTCGAAGAGGAGCGCGATCATGTTTTCCGCCTTCCTTTGGTGTCGGCGCGCTTGCCGTCAGCGCCTTTGCCTCCCGTGAGCTGGCTTTCGGCGCCGTGGCCTCCGCCACTCTTCGCCTTCGCGATCTTCTCCGCCAGCCGCTGCAGCTCGCGCCGGTCGAGGATCTTCGTGTCCACCAGTCCGGTGAGCACTTCTTCCACCGAGCCGTTGCAGAACCGATCCACGATACGCTTCACCGCCCGGGCGGCGGCGCGGCCGCGCGTGTCGGCGGCCTTGTAGATGAACGCGCGGTTGTCGACCGTGTGGGTGAGGTGGCCTTTTTCCTCGAGACGCTTGAGCACCGTGCGCACGGTGGATTCCTTCAGCGGGCGCGAGAGCGCCTTCTGCACCCAGTCCGCCGTCGAGGGGCCGTTCTGCCAGACCAGGTGCAGCACTTCGCGCTCGAAGGTTGCCGAGATCCGAAACGTTGTGACTCACGCCGTCTTTACTCCAGGTAGTGCTACGGAGCGTAGTAGCCGAAGTAGCGGCCATCAAGCCCTGGCAGTAGTGCTACGGAACGTCGCAGTCGGAGCTGTGACAGGCAAGCCCCGCTCGCAGGGCCCGTGAATCGTCGGGAATTACGCTACGCGGCGTTGTTCGCCGGGTGCTGCGCCGTCCGTGGAAGCCACGGCTGCCGGCGCTCCGAACAGTTGTGCCGAAAGCTGCTCCGTGGCCAGCACCAGCACCAGCCCGTCTTCCGCATTCACCGGCTGGATGGCGAGCTCCACGAGCAGCGAGGCCGTGCTCTGTTCCAGCACTGTCACCGGCAGCAGCCGGTCGCTCGGCACTTCCGGATTGTCGCCGAGCGATTCGACGAGAATGCCGAGCGGCCGTTCCCGCCCCGGCAGCCGCATCAGGATGACCACCGACGGCTCTTCGAGATTCGGCAGTTGGAGCAGCGTGGCGAGATCCACCACCGGCACGGCCCCGTGGCCGTGAATGATGACGCCGGCCCACGGCGGCCCGGCCGTGGTGATGGCCTGGACGTTCTTCGCGTCCACCGCTTCGATGACGCACGACGTGGGCAGCGCGTACCACGCGCCGGCCGCGGCGAACGTGGTGAACTCGCGTATGTCCTGCCGCGCGTGATCATTGCGCGTGGCCGTGCACTGGGGCAGGGGGCGCCGCTGCCCGACGCCCTGCTCAGGAACGGCGCCGAGCGGCAGCAGCACCACGGCGTGCGCGCCGATGCCGGGATACTCGCGATACCCGATGTCCAGGCGCGTGCCGACGGCGTAGTACTGGCCGCCGATGCGCGTCACCTGCGCACCGTGGGAAGTAAGACTCTTGCGGATGGTGTCGACCGTCTCGCCTGAAGCTTCGAGCGATGCGTCCGTCGAGCACATCACCTGGCCGTCGCGGTCGAGCAGCACCGTCATGCAGCCGGCCTGCAGCTTGCCGTGCTCGTCGTGCGGAAGCGCGTCGACGAGCATTGCATTCAATTGCGTACAGGCGTCCCACACCACGGCGACGCCGCCGGTGGGGCGCCGGTCACCGCCACGCACGGTGGCGCCATAGATGAGCGTGTTCTTGTCGCTGGAGAATGCGCTCGGCCCGAACTTCGAGACGCTGTAGCCCTGCGAATCCACGAGCCCGAGCGTCTCGATGGCCCACGGCTCGTCGATCTGCGTGCCCACCAGATGTGCCTGGTCCTCGCGCGACACGGCGACCACGCGGCGCTCGGCGTCGAACAGCACGATGCTGTGATACACGGTGTAGAGCGAGTTGATGTGCATCAGCACGGCGGATGCTGCCTTCGCATCGCAACCCTCGCGGCTGCCGAGCGTGCCGGCCAGCACGCCGTTCAGCGCCCACCAGCGGCAATCGTTCGCACGCTCGTACAGGTTGCGCGCGAACAGGTCGATGGCGAGCGACGCCGTGAAATCGCTGTCCTGGAGCACCGAGGAAACGGCCGTCTCGTGCAGCTCGCCGATGGAGTGCTCGAAGACGTCCTTCGTCTTGCGGCCCATGTTGCTGATCTCGCGCAACAGCGCCTTGGCGAAGGTGATGTTCGCGGCGGAGCCGGTGGACAGGCGCACGCTGCCGTTCCACACGGAGCGGTTCAGGTCTCGCTGGATGGCATCGGCCTGGCGCGGAATCTCGCGCAGGCCTTCCGAGAAGATGGCGGGGTTGCGGCGGATGTCCGCGAGCGCTTCGGCGCTGCACTGAAGCTCGCCCGAGCGATCCTGGGTTTCGAACGCGCGTTCCACGGGCACCATCACGTGCCCGCGCCACGACGGGCCGGCATAGCCCTGGTAGGGCTTCGCGCCGCGCGTGACGGCGAGATACTGGCGGCCGCCGAACCGCACCATGCCGCCGTGGGTGCCGGCCGCGTCCGGAACGCGCGCGCCGGTGGGCACCTGATAGGGGTCGGTGCTGGCGATCACCTGATTGCGGTCGTCGATGAGCGCGAGCACGCTCCAGTCGGCCTCATTGCGCAGCCGGCTGAAGATGCCGGTGCATTCATCTTCGAGCTTGAAGCACAGGCAGAGCACGGCCACGGTGTCGTTCTTGAACACGACCCGCTGCGCATAGATGAGCGCGCGCCGCGCCTGCGGCACGAGGTCGCTGGAGGCGAACGACTCCACGTAGGGCATGCTGCTGCCAAGCGTGGCGTCGATGAGCGAGTCCTGCGTCCGCGTGGGGGCGCGGCCGCCGGCGAGCTGGGCCAGCACTTCGCCATTGGGCGCAACCAGAACCACGTTGTTGTAGACGGAATATTTCGCCACGTACTCGGCGAGGCGGCGCTGGATGGCGTCCGTGGTCATTTGTAGCGTACGCACGGCGCCCTGCGCCTCATCACCGCCCTCAGCGATCACGGCCTTGAGGGTGGGTGCGTCCTTGCAGAACTTGCGGATGGCGTCGTCCGAGGCCAGGAAGCCGACGTCGGCCGTTCGCTCGAACAGATTGCGCACCAGGATGTCGATGGCCACCTGGGCGCGGGCCTCGCACGCCAGCACCGTCTTCTGGTGCGTCTCGGTGCCCAGATGGGTGACGAGGTGGGTGGCGAGCGTCTCGAAGGCCTCGCGCGTGCTGCTGAGATTCGTGCCGTCGTCACCCAGGTGGGAGAGCAGGGCCAGGTTGTCCCAGGCCCCCTGCAAAGAAGCGAGCCGCTGCCGGTATTCCACGACCGCGGGCATCCACTTCAAAAGCTGCTCTTCCTGCTCAGCCATGAAGCTGCACCGTACAAAGTTATGACATGGAACTCAGTAGCGACCCTTGTGCAGGAAGCTTGAGAGGCGCGCCACTCGAAACCGGTATCTCGCGACTCGTGTCACGCGGGCGGCAACAGCGTGCCGCTTGCCGTTAAGATCCACGCCCATGCATGGTGAATCCGCCCGACCTCGCGCCCGGCCGCCCCGGCTACGGCGCCCAGCCACGCTGGCCTCGATTCTCATCTCCATTCTGGGGTGCCTCCTTTTCGCCACCCCTGCCGCGCCGACCCGCGCGGAGTCGCTATCCCACGGGCGATTCAGGAACGTGCAGATCTACCGGCCGGCCGGCGGCGTGAAGCAGGTCGCGTTGTTCATGTCCGGCGATGCTGGGTGGGATCGCGGCATGGCAAGCCTTGCGACCGAGCTTGCTGCGGACGGCGCCCTCGTCGTGGGCATCGACGCGCCGAAGCTGTTCGCGTCGCTCGAGGCGGATGGCGGCACCTGCGTCTTCCCGGATGGCGACCTGGAGAACCTGAGCCATTTCGTCCAGGCCTATTACAAGCTGCCGACGTACTTCACGCCCGTGCTGGTCGGCTACTCCGCTGGCGCCACGCTCGCGTACGCGGCGCTGGCGCAGGCGCCACGCGGCATCTTTGCCGGCGCACTGTCGCTCGCGTTCTGCGCAGACCTCGACCTGGCCAAGCCGCTGTGCAGGGCCGAGTCCCTGCAATACACCCTGCGCAAGAACGGCGGGGGCACGCGCATGGCCCCGCCCGCACGCCTGCACGCGCCATGGTTCGTGATTCAGGGCGGCGCGGACGACGAGTGCCCGGCTCGCGAAGCGCGCGATTTCGTCGGCCAGATGCGGCGCGCCCGCTACGTAGAGCTGCCCAACGTGGGGCACGATTTCCACCGTGCCGCGGATTGGGTGCCGCAGCTCAAGACGGCCTACGCCGCGCTCGTCGCCGATGCGCCGCCGAGCCTGCCGCCACCACCCGCGAGTCTGGCGGACCTGCCGATCGTCGAGCTGCCGGCAAGCGGTGAGGGCGACCTGTTCGCCGTGTTCCTGTCTGGCGATGGCGGCTGGGCAGGGCTTGATAAAGAGGTGGCGGCGGCGCTGACAGAGCGTGGCATCCCGGTGGCCGGCATGGATTCGCTGCGCTACTTCTGGAAGGCGCGCACGCCCGCGGGGCTGTCAGCAGATATCGACCGCCTGGTGCGGTACTACGCTTACCAGTGGCAGAAGCGGCGAGTGCTGCTCATCGGCTACTCACAGGGCGCGGATGTGCTGCCGTTCGCCGTGAATCGCCTGCCGCCCGCAACTCGCTCGCTGGTGCAGCTCACCGCGCTCATCGGCGTGGGCCACAAGGCGGCGTTCGAATTTCACGTGACTCACTGGTTTGGCGGTGGCGGCGGCCTGCCCATCAAGCCGGAGACGGACAGACTCCTCGCCGCCGACACGTTGTGCCTCTACGGCGCGGACGACGATGATTCCCTCTGCCCCACCATCGGCGCCGCGCACGCGCGCGTCGTCGACCTCAGCGGCGGCCACCATTTCGGTGGCGACTATCACGAGCTCGCGGAGCTCATCCTGGCCCAGGCCGGCGTCACGGCGGCGTCTGCCGCCACCGAATAGGAGACTTGCACGTGGAATACAGACAACTCGGTGGCTCCGGGCTGAGGGTGCCAGTGCTGAGCTTCGGCACGGCCACGTTCGGCGGCGAGGGTGAGTTCTTCAAGGCGTGGGGCACCACGCAGGCGGCCGAAGCGCGGAGCCTCATAGACATCTGCCTGGAAGCCGGCGTGAACCTGTTCGACACCGCGAATGTGTATTCGGCCGGCCGCTCCGAAGAGGTGCTCGGTGCGGCCATCGCCGGCCGGCGCGACCAGGTGCTCGTCTCCACCAAGGCGACTTTTCCGATGGGCGACGGGCCGAACGACTCGGGCGCGTCGCGCTACGCGCTCATCCGGGCCTGCGACGCCAGCCTGCGCCGTCTCGGCACGGACCACATCGACATCTATTACATGCACGGCTTCGATGCCACCTCGCCCATGGAAGAGACGCTGAGCGCGCTGGATGCGCTCATCCGCGGCGGCAAGGTGCGCTACATCGGCTGCTCGAACTTTTCCGGCTGGCATCTGATGAAGGCGCTTTCCGTTTCGGAGCGCTACGGCTGGGCGCGCTACGTGGCGCACCAGACGTACTACTCGCTGGTTTCGCGCGAGCTCGAATGGGAGCTGATGCCGCTCGCGCTGGATCAGAAAGTGGGCACCGTGGTGTGGAGCGCGCTCGCGGGAGGCGCACTCAGTGGCAAGGTGCGTCGCGGCCAGCCAATGCCGCAAGGCAGCCGGCTCGCCACCGCGGATTTCCTGGCGAACGCCCGCTCCGACAAGTTGTATGACGTTATCGACGTGCTCGAAGCCGTCGCTGCCGAAATCGGAAAGTCGGCTTCGCAAGTCGCACTGAACTGGGTGCTGCAAAGGCCGAGCGTCGTGAGCATCGTGGTCGGCTCGCGCAATGCGCAACAGCTGAAGCAGAACCTGGGCGCGCTCGGCTGGAGCCTGACGGCTGAGCAGATAGCCCGGCTCGACGCTGTCAGCGAGACGCAACCTGTCTACCCCTACTGGCACCAGCGCGGCTTCCCCACTCTCAACCCGCCACCTGTGCCGGTGTACGCAAAGAAACGCTGACACATCTCGAGGGGATGCGCGAGGTTGCGCAGCTCGCGTGCCACATTGGCCGCGAGCGGCAGCGTTGTCGTTGCGGCAAAAATCGGGCATTCGCGCACAAGTAGCAGATGACGGCATCGGCGCTGCAGCGCCTTGCCGCCGTTGCGCGCTCGCATCGGGAAGCGCCGAGCGTGAAAAAATTAATTCCATGTTCACTCGATTTCAGTACCTGTTGTCGATACCGTTACGCGCTCGGCTCCATGGGGGAGAGCCTCGAATTCGATTCATCCGGTTCGTTCAGCCGCGTCCGGCTGCAGCAAGCCACGGCGCGAGACGGTGCCGGCGTGCCAGAACGATGCTTGAAGGAGAGTCACATGCGTACACACGGACTCAGTCATACGCTGCTCATGGAAGAGTCGCAGTCGCGCATCGAGGGCATGGCTCGGGAAGGCTCCACGTCGCAGGCGCTCGTCGCGCGCCGCATTCTGGAAGACATTCGCCTCTACCGTCAGTGGGAGGCCGAGCACGAGCGCCTCATGCGCACCGTGGCCGAGGAGAGCCGCCCGTTGCGGCAGGCGGTGGCGCTTCGCAACGCGTGCTTCGGGCTCATCCATCGCAAGGCGATGTTCGAGTACCTGCGCCAGCACGAGATCACGGGGCGCGCCCGGCACGCCGTGTTCGAGCTCGTCCATGGCGACGGGGACTACGTGAAAGCAGTGGTGGCCGAGCACGGCAATTACGTGCGCTCGGCCTCGAGCCTCCTGTGCTCGAAGCACCTCGGCATCGCGCTGCTGGAGGACCGGGTCTTCGGCGACCCGATGCAGCGCTACGAACAATGCTACGCCGACTACTTTCGCGTCTTCTGCGAGGCCGCGCTGGCGTCGAATCGATACAACAACGATGACACGCTCAGTACACTGCTGCCGTACCTGAAACGGCAGCTGGGTAACCTTCGCAGGGCAATTCTCGCCCTGCCGCCGGAAACGAAGCTGAGCGGATTACACAGCCTCGCCATCCGGGTGCCGGCGGCGCATTCGCAGCGCGTTGTCGTTCCGTTCCGGGCCGCCTGAAGAGGGGCGGCGCCTGGCATTTCGGCACCGCGCATGCGGCAGGTGGTTCACAACCTGCTGTCGCGTGCGCTGGCCAGCGACAGTCACGTTCCCCGGTAATGCCATCTCTGTCTCTTCGCGCCCGCGCGCGCAATCGATGTTCTTCACCGGACATTGCGGCCTGACGACTCAAGCGCTTGCGAAGGTTTCGCACCGCGTGGCGCGTGAGCCTGCGCTCCAGCGCGGTTCTCGTTGAGCGCCCGCTCGACCGATACTTCGCGCCGTCACGCGTGGCTGGCGCGGACGCAATCGTTCATCAGGGAAGAGGGGACGCGTCATGGCAATGGAATTGCCGAACGGGCGGCGGCTCATCGGCTGCGCGGCCGCGTTGCTGGTGCTGGGGGGAATGTCGCCTGGCGTAAGCCGCGCCCAGCTGCATCAGCCCACATTCGAGTGTGCGAACACGGGGGCGCTGCGCGTCACATGCCGGGGCAGCTTCGTCGACGGCACGTCCGCGGCCAGCATCGTCGTGCGTGTGCTCGACAAGCACGATCGCGTTGTGTACGTGGGCAACGTCGACACGCTCGGCCGGGTCACGTTCCGCAAGCCCGACGCGGAGTTTCACGTTGTCTTCGATGCCGGCCAGGGCAACGTGCTCACAATCCTCGGCTCGGAAATGACCTGAGGTCCGCGGCCGGTGCCGGTCGCGCCGGGGAGCAAGGACGCTCTCAGGTTGCGACAGCTGGCCGCGGCAGCGGCTTGTCTTCCTGGATGGGCAGGTTGACCAGCGCTGCGCAGAGGGCTAGCCCCATGTCGGCGAACCAGATCCACTGGTATGAGCCGAGGTTCGCCATCGCCACCCCACCGAGCCACGCGCCCAGGAAGGCGCCCGTCTGGTGCGACACGAGCGTGAGGCCGAACAGCGTGCCCAGGAATCGCACGCCATAGAGCTTGCCGACGATTCCGGAGGTGGGCGGCACGGTCGCAAGCCACGTCATGCCCATGCCGGCGGCGAACAGATACAGGTTGAGCGACGTCTTCGGCATCAACAGGTAGATGGCGATCATGGCCGCACGCGAGCCGTAAATGAGCGCCAGCAGATGCTTCATGCGAAAGCGCTGGCCCAGCAGCCCCGCGCCAACGCTGCCCACCACGTTGAAGAGCCCGATGAGCGCCAGTGAATTGGCGGCGACACTCGGGGCCAGGCCGCAGTTCTTGATCTCGCCCGGCAGGTGCGTGACGAGAAACGCAACGTGGAAGCCGCAGGTGAAGAACCCGGCATTCAGGAAAATGTAGTTGAGGTCGCGGGAAGCGATGCGCAGCTGCTCGCGCAATGTGATCGCCGGCACTGCGCTCGAGGCCGCGCTCGCGCCAACGTGTGCCGCCACGGCAGACGCGGCTGAAGCCCGTGCTGTCGCGGCTGCTGTTGCCGCAGGCCTCCCCTCAGACGTTGCCGCCTTCGAGCGCAGCGGCCACGCCAGTGGAATAGTCAGCAACGAGGTTGCCGCGAGCGTGAACATCGCTGCGGCCCATCCCCATGCGCCAATCACCGACTGCACCAGCGGCGCAAACACGAACTGACCCAGCGAGCCGCCCGCATTGATGGTGCCCGCGGCCGTCGAGCGTTGGTGCGCGGTGAGACGGCGCGCCGTGCCGCCGATGAGAATGGAGAAGCTGCCCGCCGCCGCGCCGGCCGCGCTCAACACGCCCATGGTGGCGATGAGTGCCAGTTCAGAATGCGAGAACGCCGTGAGCACCGAGCCCACGGCCAGCAACAACGCGCCGAACACGATGACGCGATAAGCGCCGTAGTTGTCCGCGAGCGCTCCGAACACCGGCTGCATTGCGCCCCAGATGAACTGCCCGATGGCGAGCGCGAGGCTGATGGACGCGATGCTCACGCCGGTGGTGGACATGATGGGCAGCACGAAGAGGCCGCTCACCTGGCGAGCGCCGGTGGTGATGAGCATCACGGCCGCGGCCGCCGCGATCAGCAATGTGCTGCGGCGGGCGGCGGCTTGCTGAACGGAGGCCGTCATGGGCCGCCATGATGGAGGCCGCTTGCGAGCGCCGGAATCCCCCCATGGAGGCAGAACTCGACGCGGTGGGCCAGACGGACGAGGGCAGCGGCACAGTTCTGCTCTGGGTGCCGCGCCGGCACCTACCTGCGCGCGCCCGACCTGTCGACGCGTGCCGCACTGCGCGTATTTCTGCACGAATACAGCACGAATGTGTGCAGCCTGCGAAACCGCGTGCGCACTACGCTTGATGGCAACCGAAAGTGCTTGGCTTAGACTCGCGCCATCCAGGGTATTTATGAGCATCGCCATGGAAAGCTGGCAGCCTCGGCACCGGATCAACGTCGATGAGTTTCATCGCATGGCTGAGAACGGAGTGCTGAACGCGGATGCGCGTGTCGAACTGATCGATGGAGTGATCTTCGACATGGCACCGGTTGGGATCGACCACAATTGGGCGGTGGACCGCCTGAACGCGCTGTTTCATCGGTCGCTCGGCGACTGCGCGGTGGTCCGCACGCAGGGAACGCTGAGACTCGACGAATGGAACGAGCTTCTGCCGGACATCACGCTCCTGAAGGCGCCAGACAGCCGTTACCGTCGCCGCCACCCTTCGGCCGAAGACGTTTTGCTGGTGGTCGAAGTCAGCGACACCACGTTGCGTCACGACCTGAAACTGAAGGTGCCGCTGTACGCAGCGCAGGGCGTCATGGAGTCCTGGGTCGTCAACGTCCAGACGATGGAAGTGCACATTCACCGCCTCAGTGGGCCCGGTCTGCCCGCGCAGTCGGCGGTGATGAAGCGCCCCGGGAAACTCACGCTGCGCGGATTGCCCCAAAGCGCTGCAACCCCTCACCGCCAGCCGAAGTGATGGCCCGCTTCGGCCCTACTTCGGTTCTTCCCCCGGCTTCGGGTCTTCCATCGGGAAGGTGCGGGTTTCGGTGGGTGTGTGCGGGCCGCCGACAGGCGCCGAATTGCCGTTGCCAGTGGATGACGACTCGACGGCTCCGGAGCCGGCCGGTGCCGCCGTGCCGGGAGTGGCCGCAGCCGTAGTGGTGGTGCTGGACGCCACCGCGGCCAGGAAGCGGCGCGAGCGTCTCGTCGTTGCTGGTGACGGTGCCGTTGATGATCTCGGACGCCATCACGCCGCTCTTCTTGTAGAAGGCGCTGTTGGCCTTGCGGTCGACGCTGATGGAGGTGCCGTCGAGCGCCACGCCCGCAAAGAGCCCGCGGGAGCGCGAGTAGGAGTAGACCTCGGCGGCGAAGTTCTGGTCGGTGGCGGCGGAGGCGGAACGGCCGACCGGGCCCGCGGCCACGGACGCATCCGCCCCGAGCGTGAGCTTGCCGCCCGTGATGCCTTCGATGCCTTCGCGCGTGGTGAAGACCAGCACGATGTCGGTGGACTGCCCGCCCCACTGCCAGCCCACGCTGGCACCGGCGAGGGTGACGAAGATGGGGCTGGTGAAGTGCCCATTCTTGTCGCGCACCACGAGGGCGCCCTTGCCCCAGCGGCCGCCGGCGATGAAGGCGATCTTGGTGACGCTCGGCACGACGACGATGCCGAACGCGCGCTCGAGCAGGCGATCCGGAATGGCGGAGTCGCGCGCGGCGCGGATCTCCTCCAGCACTTCGGTCGCCATGAGCAGGCGGCCCTGCTCGCGTGCCTGTGCGTGGACATGAGTGGTGGTGATGGCGAGCGCAAGGCCCATCAACAATGTGGAAAGCGCGACGCGGTTGCGCATGCTTGTAATCCCCTATCGGCCCGGGCGGGCCTTTTGGTCAAGACTCACTGGCCAACAGCTGGCTTTGAGTGTCGCCCTTCGCAGACGCTTCCCCAGCGTCGACGACGAGCGGCGCAAGCTTACAGCAGCGGGGCGCTCAAGTTGAGCGCCCCGCTGCAATCGAATGCGCCTGCGCGATCAGAACCAGATGGACACGAACAGCTGGAAAACGTTCGCGTTGAGTTTGTAGAGGGGCTCGGCGCCCGCCAGGATGCCGTTACCGGGGTCGGTGACGGTGGCGTCGCGGAAGTCGTCGTAGTTGATGGTCATGTGATCGATGCGCGCGTTCAGCGTGCTCTTCTGCATCCAGCTCGCCCAGGGAATGTCGAACTCGTACGCCGCGCCGACGCCCACTGTCAGGCTGTTGAACGTGGAGAGCTCCTTGTCGCGCGCCATGAAGTTGGCGAAGTTCGGCGCGCGGGAACAGGTCGCGGTAGAAGTCCGCGGCGGTCTGGCGGTAGTAGCGCACGCGGCCGTCGAACACCCAGCGCTTCCACGGGTGGGTGTAGCCGAGCTCGAGCGTGTGCGCGATCGATGCCCCAGGTGTCCGTGAAGAAGCGGTAGTTGCCTTCCACCGCCGCGCGGTAGGGCAGGTAATACTTCAGGCGCACCGCCGTGGCATTGCTGGTGCGCGTGCGCGGGTAGATCTCGCGCTCGAGCGCGAAGCCGCGCGGGTCACCCGGCGAGACGAAGCGCACCGAGCGGTAGGGGCTGTTGAGGAAGCCCTCGTCGGTGATCACCTCGAAATTGAACGCGGCGATGCAGGTTGCGCGTGAGAATCTGGCTGATGCCGAGCGAGTAGCCGCGCGTGTCCACCTGGTCGGCGAACGTGGGGTCGCGGTTCTTGCTGCCGTCGGCGTTCTTCACGTTGCGGAACACGTCGTTCCAGCCGCGCTTGTAGCCAAGCGTGACGGTGGTGAGGTCGCCGAACATGTCCTGGCTGACACATTGAAATAGCGGTGTCGGCGATGTAGTCGCTTTCCTCGCTGTTGATCACGCCCACGGTGTAGGTGGACTTGCCGTGCAGGTACTCCAGGCCGCAGGCTCTTCTGCGTGCGCTCTTCCTTGTACGGGCTGGCGGAGAGCTTCACGTCGATGGACGCGCTGGAGACGACAGTCCATGTAGTAGTTCGCGGATGACCGCGAACGTGCTCGCCGATCTTCTTGCGCACCAGCACCGAAGGGCCGTGGATCGGTGACGCCGCCGCCCTCGTAGCGGTGGTACAGCGCGTCGGCGCGGTCTTCGGGCAGCACGCCCGCGAATGCGGCCGTGCCGTGGCCCACGGCAGCCAACGTCACCAGTGCCGGCAGCAGGCGGCCGTGCGAGTGTCTTCCGCATCGTTCAGTTGCATCCGCAGCCGCCGCCAGCGCCGCCGCGTGGCGCCGCGCGCGCCTTCGCGCGCCTCGAACACGTGGTCGAGGTAGGACGTGGAGACCGGGTTCGCGGTCGAACGCCATGATCGGGTCGGCCAGGTGCTCGCGCTCGTAGGGCTTCACCCACGGCTGGATCGAGCGCAGCCGCTGACGGCCGCGAAGGCTGCCCGCAGTGCGAGCACCGCGACGCATGTCGCACGCTGCGCATCGCTCTTACTTCTCCCGCATCAGCATGCGGATGCTGTTCATGTACTCGTTCTCGTCGCCGGGCTTGTAGCCACTGTGCATGACGCGAACGTTGCCCTTGCGGTCGATGAACACCGTGCTCGGCATGCCGGCCACCTTGTAGAGCTTGCTGACCTTGCTCTTCATGTCGAACAGCATCGGAAAGCTCACCGGCGTCTTCTTCAGCCAGTCGTCCGCGGCCTTCGAGTCGGGCTCGACGTTCACGCCGAGCAGGGTGAAGCCCTTGGGCTTGTACTGCTTGTAGATGCTCTCGAGCAGCGGCATTTCCTGCCGGCACGGGCCGCACCAGCGTGGCCCAGAAGTTGATCATCACCACCTGGCCCTTGAGCTCCGAGAGCTTCACGGGCTTGCCGGTGCTCGAGTCGAGCACGAAATCCGGCGCGGGGCCGTGGCTGCTGGCGGCGAGCGCGGGCAGCGCCACGGCCATGATCGCCATGGCGCGAGCCAGGGTTCCTGCGAAACGGGCTTTCATGTGCCCTCCGATATTCATGTGTGCGCCTTCCTTCAGAAGAAGACGGTCGCGCCGATGTTGCGCTTCGAGGTTGTTGGTGAGCTTGCTCTCGCCGAGCAGGTCGGAGTCGAAGACGCGGTCCTGCACTGCGACGTGTATCGCCAGCCAGTCGGTCGGCAGCACGCGGTAGCCCGCGCCGAAGTTCACCGTGAACTTCTGGTCGCCGGCGAATTCGACGCTGCCGATGCCGCCGAGCAGGTAGAAGCCACTCGTCATGGCGAGGCCGCGACCGAGAAAGACCTCGCCCGGGAGGAAGTTGTAGCCGAGCGAGAGGTTGTAGTACGTGAATCGCCTCTCATCGCCGGTAAGCAGCTGGATGTTGCCGCCGAGGGTTTCGAAGCTGGTCTTGCCGGCGGTGGAGCGGCCCGCTTCGGCCTGGAAGAAGAAGTCTTCGGTCACGTGGTACGCCGCCGTCACGCCGTAGACCGGGTTCGTGCCGAAATCCTCGATCGGAAAGCGCGCCGAACACGCCGCCGATCTCGATGTTCTCGGTGTCGATGCGTGGCACCTTGATCTTGCGGCGGGCGACTTCCGGCTCGATCACGCGCGGCGGGGCCTCCTCGGCCTCGTCGTTGTCGGCCTCGGCGGATCAGCCTGGGTCTCTTCCGCCGGCTCGTCCCGGTCGAGCCAGTTGCGCAATGACGCGCAGCCGGACAGCGCGCAGCACCACGCTCAGAAGAAGAATGCGAATCCCGAGTTTCCATTCGTCTACCTCCTCGTTCTCGTTGCGGCTGGTGAACACGATGTGGCGTCTTGTATTCGCGCGCGCACGAAGAAGCGCCGCGTGAGATAGAAGCGCAGTCCGCCGCCGACGTAGGCCGTCTGGTCGGTGCGGTCGAGCGGCGGCACCAGCGTGGCCTTGGGCTCGATGCGCACGATGCCCGTGCCCAGCGTGACGAACGGCGACAGGCGCCAGTCCGGCACGAACACGTGCGTGAGGCCCAGGTCGACGGTGGTGCCGTTCGAGGCATTGCCCAGGAACTGGCCGACGGACAGCTCGAGCGGCGAGCTGTGAGTTGAACGAAGGAGCCGATAGCCGGAGATGAGCGTAGCGCCGCTGTAGTCGCCGCGCGAAGATGCCGATCTCGCCAGTTGTGCGAGGTGAAGCCGGCGCGGTCGCCCATGGGGAAGGTGAACAGCGAGCCATCGGCCAGCACCACGCTGAGCATGTCTTTGCTGGCGACGCCCAGCCCTCGACGCCGCGCGCGGTGCGCACCTTGAACCAGTCGGTGCGGCGGTAAGGACGTCGAGGCCCTCGTCGCGCGGCACCACCTGTGTCACCGGATAGCCGCGGCCGGGCCCGGTGTGCAGCTCGAGATAGGGCGCGGTCACGAAAACCTGCAGATACTCCCTCGCGCCACACCACGAAGGTGCGGCTACGAGCGCGAGCAGCAGGGTCAGGGCGCGCGCGGCACGACGCGCGGTCTGGCGAAAAACTTGCAAGGCGCCCCTATCAGTTGACCGGCACGGCAGGGTCGAACGGATTGTTGAAGTACTGTGCCCCAATATCCAGCCACTCTGACATCAGGCGTAGCTCCGCCGGGCTCAGGTAGCCCGCATGTGTGCTGCCGGACCCCGGTGCGAAACGAGCTCAGGAACGCGGCCGACCGGCCACCCTCTGCGGAGCCTGCGGTGAGATAGGGCCCCACACCCACTGTCACCTGCGTCGGATTGCCGTTCTGGTCCACAGGACCCGGCACCAGCCGGTCCTGCAACCGCCCATGATAACTGCCTGCTCGTTGTCGGTGAAAAAGAGTTCGCGATAGGAGCGCAGCTGCAGCGGCTGTTCGTCTGAAGCGACAGTCGGTGCAGATCCAGTTGCCCGCCGGCACCTGCGCCGCGGCCATGGCATCCGTCGTGTCGTGGCAACCGGCGCGCGTGCAGGTGTTGTCGGCCAGCACCGCGTTGGTGTTCGGTCGACGACCTGCCGGACCTTATCCCACAGCGGCTGGATGTGCTGCGTGTAGTTGATGACGATGCGGCAGGTCGACGCCCAGGTCGGTGATGCACGCGGTGGGCTGGTCGGCGGCAGCGTCGTGAACGACGTGTCCGCGTAGCTGAGATTGATGATGTCCGGGTCCGGCGTGCGCTGGGCCGGGTCGGTCCATACGTCCGTGAACTCGGCGTTCACGCTCAGGTTCAGGTCTGCGCAGCGGGACGAACTGCCCGTCACGCAGCTGCTGCGCGTGCGCGAGCCTGCGCCATGGTCTCGCCCGTGGTCGGGCGAGAAGTCGCGACGGCTGCCGGGAAGGGCGCGCTGCCGGTGGCGGCCGCGCCTGGGTTGACCGAGGCGAAGAGCCGTCTGCGCCCATGCGACATGCGGCGTTGGCCGGTGGCGGGCTGGTGGCAGCCGTTGCACTCGCGCATTTCGCCGGGGCGCAGCTGCAGCCAGTTGCCGTGCACGGGTGAAATGCGGCGGCCGTTCGCGTCGAGCGATGCTGAACTGGAAGGCGACGTTGGCCGGCACTTTGCATCTGCACCGAGCCGTCCGGCTCGATGGGCGCGTAGCCGAGGATCTCGCGCATGTAGCCGGTGGCGCCGAACGCGGCGTTGTCGATGTCCGCGCACGGTCGTCGTCGGGCATGCGACACGGCCTTCTCGATGCGGAGGAAGCGCGCCGGCGCGTCTCGGCGTGCGTGGCGTTGGCAGCGGGCGAATGGTGGCGATGTTCGGCAGTGGCGCGTGTCGACGCCGTCGAAGTCGTAGACGCTGCGTGATGTCGAGAGCACGCCCACGCCTTCGGTCACCAGGTCGGATCGAGGTCGATGCCCGGGCATCTTGTCGAGGATCACCTCCGGCAGCGCGCGCGGCTGCGCGGCGACCACGTCGGTGATCATGACGCCTTCGACCGGCTGCATGATCGGCAGCAGCGTGTTCTGCGCCGGGTCGAACATCCAACGCTGTAGAGCGGCGGCGCCACCTGCACGTTCGGGTCGGCCAGGCGCGCGTCGGTGCACGGCACGATGGCGTCGGGCGTCACGGTGGTGTCGAGCAGGCGGCACTGCGACCAGCTCACGAGGATGCGGTTGGTGCCGTCCCACAGCGGGAAGCGCGGAATTGAAGCGGCCGCCGGGCGAGGGGCCCTGGACCGTGCGCACGTCGTTGGGCGTGGCGCGGGTCTGCGCCGGGCCCGGCCATGCCGGCGTTCGCGAGCAGCGCCTGCGTGTTCTCGACGTAGGTGTTGGCGTCGATGATGACGAGGTCGCCGCCGAAGTCGGCGTCGGTGTACTGGCGCACGAGCGCGAGGATGCGGCCGTTCTGCATCTCGCGCGGACGCATGAACTGGATGGCCTGCGTGGGCTGTCGGTGCCGGTGTCGTGGCTGTTGCGCGCCGTACAGCAGCTGCAGGTCGGTGCCGTCGGGGTTCGACGATGTAGAGATGCATGCCGTCGTTGCCGGGGGCGTGGTCCCAGCGCTCCACAGCACGCGGCCGTTCGGCAGCACGGTGGCGTCACGGTCGTGGCTCTGGTTGAACGAGATCTGGTGGATGTCCGTGCCGTCGGCGTTCATCACGTGCAGCACGAACGCGGATTCGCTGCGCGTCCTCGGTCTGCGCCTCGAACTGCGGCTTGCCCTCGTCGAGCAGGATGGCCTTCGACTGCGCGCTGGCGCGTGGAGGAGAACACGATGCGGCCGTCCGGCAGGTAGTGCGGCGACGACGTCGTTGCCTTCGTCGGCGATCGGTGTCCGACGGTGATCACCGCGGTGCAGGTCGTCGGTCGGCGATGTCGTATTCCCAGATCGTCCCAGGTCGGCGGGTCTTCCTCGTCCTGGTTCATCGTCGAGCGGGCCGCGCATGGCGAAGACGACCTTCATGCCGTCGGAGGAGGCGTCCACGTCCTTGACGTCGTAGCGGTCGGTGCCGCCGGTGACGCGCGCGGTGATGTTGCGTCTCGACGGCGCCGGGGAGGCGCGGTCGCGCTTAACAGGTTCGCGGCGGGCAGCGGTGTCGCGCAGTGGCGCAGGTCGTCCTGTGTCCTCGGGGAACGGTGCGCTTCACGTAGAAGATGGGGAAGTCGACGCGTGGCCGGGTCGGGCGTCCTGGCCGCTGCCGAGCGTTGACGCTGCCGCCGCCGCTGCAGGCGCCGCGATGGCGCAAACGAGCGCCGCGGCGCATGCGCCGATGCCCAGCATTCGCGTGACCGCGCTCACGTTTTCCGCGCTCGACCTTCATTTCAGAACACTCCCGATGCACGCGGCGCGCAAGCACCTGCGCCGCATGAATGTAACGTAATCAACCTTCGCTCAAGCGTCTTCGGCAATCTGCCGAAGGCGTCACGCCGTCGAATCGCGCTTGGCGTTTCCCTTCCCGCCGGTCACACGACTCTCGAGCTCCGATTTCGCTTCGCCCCACGGGCCTGCACAGGTAGTCGTTCGAGTACATGCACGCTGTGATCGGCGCTCGCATTTCGCGGCAGCAAGGATACCCGCACGCCATCACGGGCGGACCTGTCTGCGCTGAAGCGACGTACGGTGCTTGAGACAAACGAAGACGTTGAAAAAGCGTGGCGTATAGTCCGCCCCGCATTCGACGGCAGCTTGGTGGGAGTAGACGAGTGCCATGACACAACATGAGTCGCAGAATTTGGCCGGTCTCGCGCGCAATCGCGACGGTGAGCGCCGCATGCGCTCTCGTGCTGTGCGCGCAGATGGCCACCGCGGGCCCGGTCGAGCGCAACAGGCCAAGCGCATGCACGACCGCATCGCCGGCGTGCCGCCTACCGAGGCGGTGCTGAGCCAGATGGAAGCGCTGATCCCGACGGCGACCCGGTCGCGGCGGCGCTGCATCGCCACCGAAGCATCCGGCCTTCTACAACGTCACCCTCAAGAACCTCGTCACGCCGTGGACCAACCGCGACCAGACGGTGTTCGCGCCGCTGAACGACTACACCGCCACCGTCATCGGCATGGTGCGCGACGACGTGGCGTTCAACACCGCGCTGTCGGCGGACATTCTCTATACGGTGAACGCCGGCGGCCTGCCGGCCGTCTCCGCGACCAGCAACGATCACTACGCGCAGCGCCGAGACCAACGGCGTCAACCTGAAGACGGCGCTGAAGCGGACGACGCAGTCGCCGACCTACGGCATTCCGGCCGCCGGCGACCGCGGGCCTCATCACCACGCGCGCCGCGTCGCGAAGCGTTCTTCATCGACGGCACCAACCGCGCGATGTTCCGCTTCACCATGATCAACCACATGTGCCGGGACATGGAGCAGGTGCTCGACACCACGCTGCCGCCGGATCGCATCCGCCAGGACGTGGCCCGCTCGCCGGGCGGCGACAGCCGCATCTTCCTGAACAACTGCATCGGCTGTCACAGCGGCATGGACCCGATGGCGCAGGCCTTCGCGTACTACGACTTCGACGACGACCGCCGAGCCAGCGCCTCGTCTACACCGCCGGGCACGGTGCAACCCGAAGTACTTCATCAACCCCACAACTTCACGCCGGGCTTCGTCACCCCGGACGACAACTGGGAGAACCGCTGGCGCCACGGCCAGAACTCGCTGCTCGGCTGGAGCGGCGCGCTGCCGGGCAACGGCGCCGGCGCGAAGTCGATGGGCGAGGAGCTCGCGAACAGCCACGCGTTCGCGCAGTGCCAGGTCGAGAAGGTGTTCAAGGCGGTGTGCTTCCGCGCGCCGCAGGCAACGATGCCGACCGCGCCAAGGTCGCGCACGATCACGTAACGACTTCAAGGCCAACGGCTACCGGCTG
Source organism: uncultured Gammaproteobacteria bacterium (assembly GCA_963837755.1). Taxonomy (GTDB): domain Bacteria; phylum Pseudomonadota; class Gammaproteobacteria; order Steroidobacterales; family Steroidobacteraceae; genus JADGHX01. The sequence continues at coordinate 90,161 of CAWIOP010000003.1, forward strand.
AAACAGGTCTTCGCCGAGACCGCCGCCTACTGCATGGGCGATTGAGGGAGCGCTCATGAACAGGGAGACAACAGTGAACTCGCTCATTGGCACCACCGTTCGCGCCGCTGCGCACGCACTCAAGCTGGGCTCCGCGCTCGCGCTTGCCGCGGTCCTCGCCGCCTGCTCGGGCGGCGGCGCGGCGACGACCGAAAACCCCGTAACCTCGGCACCGCGGTCGCGGACTACACGGGCCCGGCTGCGCCGAACGCCGACGTGCAGGCGTTCAAGCATCAATCTGTGGGAGAACATCAAGGCGAACAACCGCTGCGGCGGCTGCCACAACGCCGACGGCCAGACGCCGATGTTCGCCCGCAACGACGACGTGAACCTCGCCTACCAGGCGGCGAATACCGTCGTGAACCTCGCCCAGCCCGACCAGTCGCGCATGGTCATCAAGGTTGCGCGGCGGCCACAACTGCTGGCTCGCTGTCGGCTTCCGCGTGCGGTGACACGCTGACCGTGTGGATTCGCAACTGGGCCGGCGCCACCGCCACAGGCGGCCGCCAGATCGAGCTGCAGGCGCCGACCATTAAGGATGTCGGCGCCAGCAAGACGTTCCCGGCCACCTCGGCGCAGTTCCAGGCCAGTCTTCTGTGGAACGACCCCGCAAACTCGCCCGGCCTGCTGCGCAAGTACTGCGCGCGCTGCCACGCGCCGACGGCGGCGATCCCGGCAGCAGCCGTTCTTCGCCAGCAACGATCCGGACGAGGCGTATGCCGCGGTGCGGTCGAAGATCAATCTCGACGACCCGGCCCAGTCGCGCCTGGTCCTGCGGCTGCGCAATGAGTTCCACAACTGCTGGAGCGATTGCGCGACGAACTCCAACACCATGCAAGCAGCGGTGAAGTCTTTCACCGACAGCATCGATTTGCAGCAGGTCGACCCGTCGCTCGTGACGTCCAAAGCGCTCACGCTGTATGACGGCACGGTCGCCGCCGGCGGCAACCGCTTCGACACGAACGTGATCGCCAAGTACGAGTTCAAGACGGGCACGGGCAATATCGCGTACGACACCAGCGGCGTCGAGCCGGCGCTGAATCTCACGCTCTCGTCCGCACGACATGTGGGTGGGCGGCTGGGGCATCAACGTGAAGATGGGCGGCAAGGCCCAGGGCTCCACCACCGCCAGCAAGAAGCTTGCCGACCATGATCAAGTCGACGCGGCGAGTTCACGCATCGAGGCGTGGATGGCTCCGGCGAACGTCGCGCAGGAAGACGCGTACGTCGTGAGCTACTCGGCTGGCACGATGGCCCGCAACGTCACGCTGGCCCAGCGTGCCTATCAGTACGAAGCGCTGACGCGCACGAACGAGACGGGCGCTAACGGCAAGCCCGCGCTGCTCACGGCCGCGGCAGATCGCGACGCGCAGGCTGCCCTGCAGCACGTGGTGCTCACTTACGACCCGGTGAAGGCCGCCGCATCTACGTGAACGGCAACTACACCGGTGACGTCGACCCGAGCGGCGGTGGCGGCTCGCTCTCGGACTGGGACGACACGCTTCGCGCTGGTGCTCGGTAACGAGACGTCATCCAACCGCCAGTGGCAGGGCGTGATGCGCCTGGTGGCCATCCACAACCGCGCACTTACGACGGAGCAGATCCAGCAGAACTTCGCTGCCGGCGTCGGCGAGAAGTACTTCATGCTCTTCAACGTGAGCCACCTGGTTGACGTGCCGAAGGCTTACCTCATGTTCGAGGCGAGCCAGTACGACAGCTACTCGTATCTGTTCACCAAGCCCACGTTCATCAGCCTCGATCCGAATGCGAGCGTCGGCACCATCGACGTGGCCGGCATCCGCATCGGCGTGAACGGCGCGGAGGCGCGAGTGGGCCAGTCCTACGTGCCGCTCAGCACGTCGATCGGTGGCGCCAATTACACGGCGGGCACGGGCCAGCTGCTCTCGAGCACGGGAGCGGTCATCGGTTTGGAGAAGGGCCCCGTGTCGGACGAGTTCTTCCTGACGTTCGAGAAGATCGGCACGCATACGCATGCGGTCTCGGAGCCGGTCGTGTCGGCCCCCGCGGTCGTGGATAACGATCCGACGCTCGCGCCCGAGTACGGCCTGCGCACGTTCGATGAGATCAATGCGACGTTCGCCAGGCTGACGGGGGTCTCGATCACCTCCCCGACCGTGGTGTCGACCTTCGCGAACGTGAAGCAGCAGCTGCCGGGCGTGGAGTCCATCGACTCGTTCCTCGCATCCCACCAGACCGGCATCGCGCAGCTCGCCATCGCGTACTGCAGTGCCATGGTGGACAGCGACGCGCTACGTAATCAGTTCTTCGGCCCGAGCGTGAACCCCAACCAGAACGTTTCGTTCTTCGGCGGGGCGAACCAGGCCAACCGCGACGTGGTGATCAGTGCGATCGGCACGAACATCGTGGGCGATCTGGGCACGCAGCCGGACCAGACCGTGGTCTACGACGCGATCAACAAGCTGCTGCAGACGATCGCCAGCGATGCGGACACGGCAGCCCGTTCGAATGGCGCCGGCATTGCCATGAAGGCGGCCTGCGCCGCCGCTCTGGGCAGCGCCGCGGCGACCGTGCAGTAAGGGTTCGAGGAGTCTCAAGTCATGCTCATCCGCAAAAAGCTTCCGCGCGCTCACGGCCTCGATGAACCGATGCTGCATACGGACCACCGGCGGCCGGTGTCCCGGCGCGAGTTCGTCGCCTCGGGCCTGATCACGGGGCCCGCGGTGGTCGCGGCGACTGGTGTGCTCGGCATGCTCGCCCGGTCCCGCAGGGCCAACGCTGACATGTCGACGCAGATGCAGGATCTGCGCTCGCCGTGCGGCATCGTCCCTGGCGCCGGCAAGATTCCGTTCATCTGCTTCGACCTCGCCGGAGGTGCCAACCTCAACGGCTCGGAGATCCTGATCGGCGGCAAGGGCGGCCAGCTCGATTTCCTCTCCACCGCGGGCTACGGCAAGCTCGGCCTGCCGGGCAACATGGTGCCCAATGCGCCGAATGCGGCGAGCCCGACCGCCAATTTCATCAGCAACGCGTTCGGCGCCGCCTGGCATTCCGACGGCGCGATCCTGCGCGGCATGCTCGAGCGCACCACGCCGATGACCCAGGCGCTGACCAACGGCTGCGCGATCGCGGCCCGTTCCGAGAACGATACGGGCAACAATCCGCACAACCCCATGTACGGCATTCTCAGGGCCGGCGCGGGTGGTGAGCTGCTGAACCTGATCGGCTCGCAGGCCACCGACTCCGGCGGCAACTCGATGTCGCCGGTCGCCATGATCGACCTCGCCAACCGGCCGACCAAGGTCGACCGTGCCAGCGACGTCACCGGCCTCGTCGATACCGGCGAGCTCGGCACGATGTTGCCGAAAGCGGGGGCGAACGCCGTGCTGGAGGCGATGGTGGAGCTCTCGGGCGGCCTGAGCCCCACGGGCGTGGGCGCCGGCAGCAAGCTGGGCAACCTCGCCTTCGGTACAGGCGCGCGCGACATCGCTATTCAGGAAGCGACGCGCTGCGCCTATGTGAAGTCCGCGGACCTTGCCGATCGCTTCTCGGATCAGTCGGCGCTCGATCCCAACGCCGACCCGTTCATCGTCGACGCCACGGCGACGCGCGGCTCGGCCATCTTCGGCCAGGCCGAATACCAGGCCGACGGCGAATTCAGGAAGACCGCGGCCGTCATGAAGATGGTGATCAGCGGCTACGCGGCCGCAGGCACCATCACGATGGGGGGCTATGACTATCACGACGGCACACGCGCAAGCGGTGAGCTGCGCAACCTGCGCGCTGGCCGCTGCATCGGCGCCTGCCTCGAATATGCGCGACTGAAAAATGTGCCGCTGATGATCTACGTGTTCAGTGACGGCTCGCTGAACGCCACGAACATGGTGGACAACACCGCCAACGGCCGCGGCAAGTTCGGCTGGCAGGGCGACAATCAGTCGGTGTCGGCCTCGTTCTTCCTGGTCTTCAATCCCGGTGGCCGGCCGCAGCCGATGACCGCCGACTCTTCCGGCGGCACGGGCAAGCAGATCGGCTATTACCGGGCCGATGGCTCGATCGAGACGTCGTCGCACCCGGGTGCGAATGCCGTGAACCTGCTCGTCGAGACGGTGGTGCTCAACTACATGGCCCTGCACGGCGAGGCGGGCCAGTTCAACGCGTCCGGCAAGTTCCCGAACCAGGGGCTGGGCGGCAGCGCCCTTCGCGACAGCCTCGTCGCATTCGCGCCGATCGTGAACGGCACGATCGTGTGAGCCGTCCTGCGAGCGGCGCGCGCGTCCAGGACTCTGCGACTTTCATTCACCGCGGGCTCGCGCATGCGAGCCCGCGGTGAGACGTTCGCGCCTGTACGTCTCACTGCGCGCGCGCGTGTCGCGATTTCACGACGCTCCGCTCAAATCTTTGAATCGATGCATGAAGTTGCGGTCGCGTTCGTTGACATTGTTAAGTTCGCTATGCGAGGGTTGCTCGCGCCAACGGTCGCAAGCTTTGGCGAAGGATTTCCCTTGGGCGATATATGGGGCGGGCAACAGCTGCAGCGCTCGGTCGTGTCTCGCTTGAGCGGGTTGCGGGCGTGCACGGCGCGTCTCTTTTTTGTCTCCGCGCTTTGCGCGGGGGGCCTCGTGGCATCCGCATCGGCGATGGCCGCGGCGCCTTACCCGCTCATCGGGCGCGAGGCGCCAGACTTTGCGTTGCATGCGCTCGTCGGCAACAACGTGCGTCTCTCGGAAGCATCGGGCGATGTCGTGGTGGTCAGCTTCTGGGGCAGCCGCTGCGGCCCCTGCCGCACGCAGCTCGATGCGCTCGATCGCAGCCTGTCAGACCTACCAGTCGGTGGGGCTGCGCGTGTTCGGCGTGAGCGTCGATGACGACCAGGCGCGCGCGCTCGAGTATGCGAAAGGCCAGTCGGTGTCGTTTCCCCTGTTGCTCGATCCGTCGAAGCGGGTGAGCCGCGTGTATCAGGTCGACAATCTGCCGATGACGGTGCTCATCGATCGTGGCGGCGTCGTGCGCCACGTGCACCGCGACTACAGCGGCAAGGATGAAGCGCTGTACCTGCAAGAGCTGCGTGCGCTGCTGAACGAATGATCGGAAGAACCTATGCCCTGTGATTCGCCGCTCTCACGTCGACTGCGAGGCCATGCTCTCGCGATCGCACTGCATTACAGCCGGGCTCTTCGCGAGTGCGCACAGCGCGCTGGCGCAAGAGCCACAAGCCGCGCCGCCGGCCGAGGTAGCCGCGCCTGCCGACGCAGCCGCACCGGGCGATGCCAGCGCAAGCGCTGCCGATGCGGTGCCTGGCGGCGGAGGCCCCGCCACGCCGGAGCTCGCCGGCGCCGAGCCGCCGGCCGACACGCGCGGCCTCGACGAGGAGATCCAGAACCTCAAGAAGGACGTGGTCGACCTCAACAAGGACCTGTTCGTGCTGGAGGAAGAGCTGCTCTTCCCCGCCAACACGCAGGTGGCCGTGTTCGTCTCCATGGACGTCGGGCGAATTCTTCGCCATCGACAATCGGTCACTTTGAAAATCGACCAGAAGGAAGTGGCCAACTATCTCTACACGCCGCGCGAAGCCGAAGCGCTTCTCAAGGGCGGCGTGCATCGCCTGTACCTGGGCAACCTGAAGGTGGGCGAGCACGAGCTCGTGGCATTCTTCACGGGCAAGGGACCGAACGATCGCGACTACAAGCGCGGTGCCACGCTGAAGTTCGAGAAGGGCATCGGCGCCAAGTACCTGGAGCTGAAGATCAACGACCGGCAGAGGAAGCAGCAGCCGGAGTTCGAGATCAAGGACTGGGAATAGACCCGCGCTGAACCGATGCGCCGCCTTCGCCTCATCTCACCGCTCGCCGTTGCGCCGGCCGCTGCGCTGGCCGCCGCGCTCGTAGCCGCTGTTGCCGGCGCGCTGCTCGCCGCCCAGCCGGCGCACGCTGCGGGCAAGAACCAGGACACGCTGCCCGAGACGAAAGTGCAGGACCTGCACTACGGCGACGTGCTGTTCTATTTCTACCAGGAGGATGACTTCGAGGCGATTACGCGGCTCAACGCGTATGAGCAGTGGGGTCTTCTTTCCCATCACCACGACGAGTCGCAGCTGCTGCTCGGCGGCCTCTATCTTTCGCTCGGCCTGCACAACGAAGCCGGCGCGCGCTTCGAGCAGCTGCTGACGCCGCAGACGCCGGCAGGCGTGCGCAACCGCGCGTGGTTCTATCTTGCGAAAGTCTGGTACGCGCGCGGCTATCTCGACCGCGCGGAGCAGGCCATTCGCCAGGTGCAGGGCCGGCTGCCGGTGTCGCTGGAGGCGGAGAAGCAGCATCTGTTCGCGAACATCCTGCTGCGGCAAGGCCACTTCCAGGAGGCCGCGGGCCTGCTGCGCAGCTGGAAAGGCCCGGCGGACTGGACGGCGTATGCGCAGTTCAACCTCGGCGTCGCCTTCGTGCGCGACGGCAAGCTCGCCGAAGCCGCCCCGTTCCTCACCCAGGTGGGAACGATGCAGACGCGGCGCTCCGAGCTGCTGGCGCTGAAAGATCGCGCCAATCTCGCGCTGGGGTTCGCGTACCTGCAGGCGAACGAGCCGCAGCCGGCGCTCGCGGCGCTCGAGCGCGTGCGCTTGAAGGGCCCCTATTCGAACAAGGCGCTGCTGGGCACCGGCTGGGCACGTGCCGCGCTCGGGCAATACCAGGAAGCGCTCGTCCCGTGGATCGAGCTGCAGGGGCGCGACATGCTCGACGCCGCCGTGCAGGAGTCCTATCTGGCCGTGCCGTACGCGTTCGGCAAGCTCGATGCGGCCGCGCAGTCGGCGGAATACTACGAGCAGGCGGTCGCGTCGTTCGATGCCGAAGGCGTGAAACTGGACGAGGCCATCGGCCGTATCCAGAGCGGCAACATGCTCGACACACTGCTCGGCTCCGACAAAGACTCGCACTACGGCTGGTTCTGGCAGTTGCGCAACGTGCCGGACGCCCCCGAATCACGCTATCTCTACACCGTGCTTGCGGGCCACGACTTCCAGGAAGGCCTGAAGAACTATCGGGACCTTTCCTACCTCGGCAAGACGCTCGATCGCTGGGCCGACAGCATGGAAGCGTTCGAGAACATGATCGACACGCGCGAGCGCGCGTATGCCGGGCGCCTGCCGAAGACGGATGCGCTTCTGGCCGAAGGCATCGCAGACAAGTACCAGCGCGCGCGTAACGAGCTGGATGGCCGCCTGAGCACCATCGAAGCCGCTGGCGACGTTGCCGCGCTCGGCTCGCCGGAAGAGCGCGACCAGTGGGCGCGCATCCAGCACCTGGAAGCCGCGCTCGCGGATTTGCCGAACGACGAAGAGAACGCGGCCCTGCGCGAGCGCTTGCGCCTGCTGAAAGGCGTGCTGTATTTCCGGCTGAACGATTCGTTCAAGGCGCGCATGTGGCAGTGAGCGCCGTACGATCAAGGATCTCGACCTGGCGCTGCACGAAGCGCAGACCCGCTGGATTCGCGTGGAGCGTGCGCGCAAGAGCGTGCCCACCAACACCGGCGAGTTCGATGCGCGCATCGCCGCGCTTCAGCAGCGCATCGATGCCATCCAGCTGCGGCTGGTGGACGCTGCTCAGAAGCAGAACGACTTCCTTGCGCAGCTGGCCGTGCGTGAGCTGCAGGGGCAGAAGGATCGCCTCGCCACCTATCAGATCCAGGCCCGCTTCGCGCTCGCCAGCATGTACGACCGCGCGGCGAATGCCGACCTCGTCAACAAGGACACGAAGCCGAAGCAGAAACTCGAGTCGGGCGAGGAAGTGCCGGCCGGGGAATCGCCGCCGGACCAGGCGCAGCCCGCTGAAGGCGCCGCGGGCGAAGCGCCGCCGCCGGCCGATGCTCCGCGGGGCGAGCAGGCTTCGCCGGATCGGCTCCCCGCGAATGAAAGCGCGCCGCCTCCTGCCAGCGAGGAGCCCAAGCCATGACGAGCGGTCGCAAGCGTTCGCATCTGGTCGTATTGGGCGTGTGCCTCGCGCTCGCGCAGGCCGTGGGCGCGGCGGACAAGAAGCCGCAGACCATCAAGGATCTGCAATCCAGGCCCGTCGAGGTGCGCAAGGACAACAAAGTCTCCGCCACCTCGTCGAAGGCGATGGAGAACTACCGCCGCTTCCTCGAGCTGCAGAAGACCGATCCCGCAGCTGCGCGCCGAAGCGTTGCGCCGTCTCGGTGACCTGAACCTCGAGGCCGGCGAGCTCGAGCGCATGGAGACCGAGGTCACGCTCGATCGACCTGCAGGGTGGCGAAGCCATCAAGCTCTATGCCACGCTGCTCAAGGCCTACCCGAACTATCCGCGCAACGACCAGGTGCTCTACCAGCTGGCGCGCGCGTACGAGACCACCGGCCAGCCGGAGCAGGCGCTCGCCACGCTGGATCGCATGGTCGCGCGCTACCCGCAGTCCCCGCAGCTGGATGAAGTGCAGTTTCGTCGCGGCGAGCTGCTGTTCTCCGCCAAGCGCTATCCGGAGGCGCAGAGCGCCTATGACGTCGTCATCAGGCGCGGCGCGGCTTCCGCCTTCTACGAGCAGAGCCTCTACAAGCACGGCTGGTCGCTGTTCAAGCAGTCGCTGAGCGAACGAGAGCCTGCCGTCGTTCGCGCGGCGTGCTCGACCAGGAGCTCATCGGCAAGGCGGGCGGCACCGTCGCGAGAAAGCCGGAGACACTCAAGCGCGCGGATCGCGAGCTGGTGGAAGACACGCTGCGTGTCATGGCCATCACGTTCTCTTACCTCGAAGGCAGCCGAGTCGCTCGACGGCTTCCTGAACAAGCGCCGCAACTCCACGCCGTACGCGCACCTTCTTTATTCCGCGGCTGGGCGATCTCTACGTCGAGAAGCAGCGTTTCCAGGACGCCGCCACCGCTTATCGCGCCTACGTGGCGCGCGACCCGAACAGCGACTACGCGCCGAACCTCGCCATGATGGGTATCGAGGCCTATCGCAAGGGCGGGTTCACGCAGCTCGTGCTCGATGGCAAGCACGAGTATCGTGGAGCGCTACAACTTCGGCACGGCCTTCTGGCAGGGCCGCAACCGCGCCGAAGTATCCGCAGGTGGTGCAGGAGCTGAAGGCCAACCTCAAGGACGTCGCCACCTACTTCCACGCCACGGCGCAGAAGTCGAAGAAGGTGGAGGACTTCACAGGAGGCCGCGAAGCTGGTATCGCGACTTACCTGAAGTCGTTCCCCGATGAAGCGGACTCCGCCGGCGACCAACTACCTGCTGGCCGAGACGCTGTTCGAGAGCAGGCAGTTCGCCGATGCCGCCGACGGAATACGAGCGCACCGCCTATTGCTATCCGAAGAACGACAAGTCCGCGACCGCGGGCTACGCGTCGCTGGTGGCGTACAAGCAGCAGGAGGAGCGCCTGAGCGGCACCGTGAAGACGGAGTGGCACGCGAAGGCGACCGACGCGGGCGTGAAGTTCGCGCAGGCGTTCCCCGAGCATCCGGACAGCGCCGGCGTGCTCACGCGCGCGGCTGAGGAGATCTTCGCCGCCAGGGACCTGCCGCGCGCCATCGAGGTGTCGCAGATGATCCTCGCGCGCCAGCCGCCGGTGGATTCGGCGAAGCAGCGCATCGCCTGGACGATCATCGCGCAGTCGAACTACGACCTGGGCGAGTACGCCAAGGCGGAGCCGGCGTATCTGCAAGCGCGCGAGCTCGCGGGCACGCGACGACAAGATGCGCACCGATCTCACCGAGCGCATCGCCGCCACCGTGTACAAGCAGGGCGAGGCGAAGCAGAAGGCGCGGCGACAGTCTCGGCGCGGTGGAAGACTTCCTGCGCGTGGCGCGCGTGGCGCCGGATTCGAAGATCCGCTCCACAGCGCAATACGATGCGGCCGCCGCAGCTCATCAACCTCAAGCAGTGGGATCGCGCCATCGGCGTGCTCGAAGGGTTCCGCCGCGATTATCCCGAAGAGCGAGCTCGCCGCCGATGTCGGGCCGCAAGCTCGCCGTGGCTTACACCGAAGGCAACCGGCCGGCGCAGGCGGCAGTGGAATTCGAACGCATCGCGGCGAACCCGAAAGAGACCCGCCAGGTACAGCGCGAGGCGCTGATGCAGTCCGCCGACCTGTACGCGAAGGCCAGCAACATGCCCAAGGCGGTCTGCGATGCTGGAGAAGTTCGTTGCGACGAACCCCACGCCGGTGTCCGATGCGATGGAGGCGCGCCAGCGGCTCGCCGACTATCGCGGGCAAGAATGGCGACGTGGTGAGGCGCGACCACGTGGTATCGCGAGATCGTGAAGGCCGATCGCTCGGCCGGCAGCGCGCGCACCGACCGCACGCAGTATCTGGCCGCGAAAGCGCAGCTTTCCCTGGCGCAGCCCGCGCGCGATGCGTTCCGCGGCGTGCGCCTGACCGCGCCGCTGAAGAAGAGCCTCGTCGGCAAGCGCGCAGGCGCTCGAAACGGCGCTGGATGGCTTACAAGCGCGCTGCGGAGTACAACGTGGCCGAGGTGACCACGGCCTCCACCTATGAAATCGCCGAGCTGTATCGCACGCTCGCGAAGGACCTTCTGGGCTCCGAGCGGCCCAGGATCGCTCGAGGGCGATGAGCTGGAGCAGTACAACCCGCTGCTCGAGGAGCAGGTGTTCCCGTTCGAGGAACAGGCCATCCAGATTCACGAGCTGAACGTGGCTCGCGCGAAGGAAGGCGTCTACGACGAGGGCGTGCGCAAGAGCTTCAAGGCGCTCGCCGAGCTCAAGCCCGGCCGCTATGGCAAGACGGAGTTGGTGCAGGATGTTGTTGCGACGCCTAACTAGCTGGTCCGCTGCGCTCGTGCGCATGACGGTGCCGGTGGGCGCTGCCGTGCTGCTCGTTGCATGCGCAGGCGCGCCCACGGTGCCGTCGAAGCCGGACGAGGCGACCTCGCTGCCTGCGGATTCGAATGCATCGGCGGGTTCGTCAAAGAGCGCGGCGTCTACGGCCGGCGGCGCGCCTGCGGCGGCGGCTGCACCCGCTGCCGGAACGGCCCCTGCACCCGCGCAAGCGGAAATCCCCAAACGCGCGCTTGCGGATTTCGACCGGGCGGTCGGACTCATGCGAGCCGGGAACGCCAGCGAAGCCGAGCTCGAGTTCAAGCAGCTCGCCGTCGGCTACCCGCAGCTCACGGGCGCGCAGATCAACATCGCCCTCTTGCAGCGCAAGGCCGAGTCGTCTCGACGAGGCGGAAGCCACGCTCGAGGCGGCGGTCGAGAAAAACCCGAACAGTGCTTCGCCTGGAACGAGCTCGGGCTCACCCAGACGCATGCGCGGCCAGTTCCAGGACGCCGCGGCGTCTTACGAAAAGGCCCTCGCCGCCGACGCCCAGCTTCGCGCCTGCGCACCGGAACTCGCGGTGCTGTTGGACCTCTATCTCGGCGACCCGGAGCACGCACTCACCGAGCTCGAGCGGTACAAGGAGCTCACCGGCGAGCAAAAACCCGTCAACGGCTGGATCGCCGAGCTGCGCCAGCGCACCGGCAAGCCCGCCGCGCCGAAGCCCGCTGCCGCGCCAGCACAGCCGGCGCCTGCGGAATCAGGTGCCGCCGAGGGCACGCAACCTGCGTCATCCGATGCGCCGGTTGAGCCGCCCGCCAGGCCCGCCGGGGAGTCGCCTCAGCCCCGTGCAGGCGCAACCACCGCGCGTGCTGTCATCGGCACGCAAGACTATTCAGGCAAAGGAGCGTAGACATGCGAACGCCTGCTCACCGACTCCTTTCGCTGATCGCCGCCACGTCGGTCGCCGTGTTCGTGCCGGCCATCGCGCTTGCGCAGGAGACAACGCCGCCGTCGCCGGCGCGCTGAGACTCCGCGCCCCCAGGACGTCGACCCCGCGGTGAACACATCCCCACCGGCGGCTGCCCCGGCACCAGAACCACTGCGACTGCAGGATCTCGACCCGGCGGTCGACACTTCATCGCCGGGCAACGCCCCGGCCAGCCCGCCGGCGGCGCAGGGCGCGGCGGCCCGCAAGCCCACGGCCCGAGGCCGCGGCCCGGATCGTCTCGAGCTCGATACAACCCAGATTACCGGCAACCGCGAGCTGCCGAAGGTGCTGTATATAGTCCCGTGGAAGCGCTCGGACCTCGGCGACCTCGTCGGCAAGCCCGTGAACAGCCTGCTGGACGAAGTGCTGACGCCTGTGGACCGCGACGTCTTCAAGCGCGAGACCCGCTACTTCCGCGCGCTCACGCCCGGCGCGGATGAAGGCGCGGGCGCGGCGGGCGATGCGAAGCCCGCACCTCGCCGCGCCACGCCCACGAACCCGGCATCGTCTGCGGCGGGCAGCCCCGGGTCCGCGAGCAAACGCGCCACCGGAAGCGGCAGTGCGGCGCCGCCCCCCGGGGATGAGAGATAGGTCTCGGCTTTTTGTCCATATGTCATTCAGTTTCCACAAGCTTGCTTAGTGTTGCGGGAGTCACGTCGATGGAACTCTGGAGCGTAATTGTTCGATTTTTCCAGGGTGGTGGGGAATTCATGTATCCCATCGCCGTGGTGCTCGTATTCGGGCTTGCGATAGCCATCGAGCGCTACATCTACCTCTCGCGCGCCGCGATGCGTAACCGCGCGCTGTGGAACGAGATCGTGCCGCTGCTTTCGCAGGGCAACTTCCGGCAGGTGGTGGCCATCACCTCGAAGTCGGATTCGGCCATCGGGCAGATCCTGAACTACGGGCTCGCCCGCATTCAGTCGGCCCGCCGCCGCGACGACATCGAAAAAGCGATGGAAGAGAGCCTGATGGAGGTAGTGCCGCGCCTGGAAAAGCGCACGCACTACCTGGCAACGTTCGCGAACCTCGCGACGCTTCTCGGGCTGCTCGGCACCGTCATCGGCCTCATCCACGCCTTCGGCGCGGTGGCGGCGGTGAACCCGGCGGAGAAGGCGAACCTGCTGTCGGCGTCGATCTCGGTGGCCATGAACTGCACGGCCTTCGGCCTCATGACCGCGGTGCCCATCCTGTTCCTGCACGCGTTGCTGCAGACGAAGACCACTGAGCTCATCGACAGCCTCGAGATGGCGTCGGTGAAATTCCTGAACGCGATCACCGAGCGGCAGACGCCGGCGGCCGGCGCGCAGGCCTAGGCAGCAACGAGTCAGCGCCTCGCACGGGCCGGTAGCGGCTCGCGCCGGGCCTGCTCAGGGAAGCATTCGCCATGCGACGTTCCTTCGCCACCAAGAAGATTGCGCGGAAAATGCGCAAGCCGGCAGAGCTGCTGCTCGTGCCGATGATCGACATCTTCACGGTGCTGGTCACGTTCCTGCTCATGACCGCGGTCTTCTCCAAGACCGTGGTGCTGGAGCTGAACCTGCCGGCCGCCGTGACGGAGTTCCGTGAGCCGCCCCCGGGGCTCATGATCGAAGTCATGGTGCGCAAGGACCTCATCCAGGTCGCCGATCGCAACACGGGCCCGCTCGCCACACTCCCCAATACGGCGACGGGCTACGACTACGAAGGCCTCACGGATTACCTCAAGCGCGTGAAGGCGAAATTCCCGGACAAGACGGACGCCGCGATCCTGCTCGAGTCCGACACGCCCTACGACATCCTGGTGCAGGTGATGGACCGGGTGCGCGTCTTCGAGACCAAGCAGGGCCTGATGACCGTGCAGGCGGAGCTGTTCCCCGACATTTCGATCGGCGATGCGCCGGCGGCGACGCCGGGGGCTGCGCCGGCCGCGAGCGTCTCGGCCGCGCCGGATGCGGGCGGACCCGTGAAGACTGGAGAGAAGCCCTCATGAGCATGTCGAACCGTGCCCGCCGCATGGCCCAGCATCACGCGCGCCACCGCGCCGATGCGGAGCTGAACCTGATCCCGCTCATCGACATCCTCTCGGTGATGGTGGCGTTCCTGCTCGTCTACTCGACGGAAGTCGAAGTCATCCAGAACACCAAGGGCATCGAGATTCCGCAGTCGATCGCGCAGGCGACGCCGAAGCAGTCGGTGGTGGTCATGATCACCAAGGACGACCTCTTCGTGCAGGGCGAGCGCATCACCAGCATCAAGGAGATCCGCGCCGCCAACACCGCGCTGATCGAGCCGCTGCGCGAGGCGCTGAAGCGCCCGCATGCTGGTGGGCGAGATCGCGCGAGAAAGACCTCGCTTCACGCGAGATCACGGTGATGGGCGACAAGAGCCTGCCCTACGACGTGCTGAAGAAAGTGATGGCGACCTGCACCGACGCGGACTACGGCAAGATCTCGCTTGCCGTGCTCCAGAAGGAAAAGCCCGTGCCCCCGGGCTTCAAGCCGGCTTGATCGCAGAGGCGCCACCGTGCTGCTAGCTCCTTACTACCGTAGTTACGAGTTGCCTTGGGAAGGCGATCCCGAGTCGAGCCGGCGTTTCCGCAAGATCCTGCGGGTCGGCCTCATCATCCTCGTGCTGTTCGGCCTCCTGTTCCCGCTGCTGCCGACGCCGAAGAAGACGCACATGGAGGAGTCCGTGCCGCCGCGCCTGGCGAAGGTGATGATCGAAAGCCAGCCAAAGAAGCCGCCGCCTCCGCCGCCCGTGGTGGAGCAGCCAAAGCCGAAGCCGCCGGAGCCCGATAAGAAAGTCGCGGCCATCAAGCCGCCCGTGGATCGCCAGCAGCAGGCGCGCGACAAGGCGCAGCGGCAGCTGAACCAGGTGAAGGACGAGCTGGCCGACCTGCGCGAGCAGCTCGACATGACGCCGCTGGCGCAAACCAGGAATCTGTCGGGCGCGGTCGGTGCCGATTCGCACGCCGAGCGCTCGCTCATCACTTCGAAGGTGGGCGCCGGCAGCGGTGGCATCACCTCGGCCAATGCCAGCCGCGGGTTCGGCACCGGGGCGGGGTCCCTGACGGGGCACGAGACGGGGGCGGTCGCTTCCAGCATCGCCCGCTCGGGGCTCGATGCGCGCGGGCCCACCCGCACGGGCAACAGCGGCAAGGCGGCCCGTAGTCGCGAGGAAATCGAGCTGATCTTCGACCGCAACAAGGGCGCCATCTATGCGCTCTACAGCCGGGCATTGCGCGATCAGCCTGAACTACAGGGCAAAATGGTGCTGGAGTTCACAATATCCCCCACGGGGGAAGTGACCATGTGCCGGGTGGTTTCCAGCGAATTGAACGATGCTGAGCTTGAGAGAAAGATCGTGTCGCGCGTGCGACTGTTCCGTTTCGAGGCAAAGGATGTCGAAACCATTACGACCACGAAGCCTATCGATTTCTTCCCGGCGTAGGCCGGCGGGCTCGCGGCTGTGAACCTGCAGTCGGAAATCGAGTATTTCACCGAGCTTGCGCTGCTCGACAAGGCGCGGCTGCTCAACAGCTTCCTGCACGAGCTGGCCACGGAGGCCCGCGCCACCTACGGGCCCGGCACCGAAGCGGTGCATGACACGCTGCATCTGCGGTTCGTCAATGAGATCGTCCACCGGCTCACGCGGCTCATCGAGCAGCTCCTCGCCGAGGATGCGGCCCGGCCTGCCGATGACGTCGTCCTGCGCATGCTGCTATCGCCGCGGGCCGACAAGGTCGCCGAGAAGCTCATGTCCAACGCCTATCGGCGTGCCATCCAGGGCTTCGAGAGCTACGACACCACGGTTTTGATGAGCGGCTGAGGGGCTGGCCTGGAGCGGTCCGGAGCTCGGAGCAGGAGGGCTGGCGGTAGCGGCGGCTCACTCGTCGCTCGCTTGCCACGGTTGGCGCCGCCGTCTAACTTCCCGGCGTCATGATTGAACAGCCTCTATCTCAAGTTTTGATTCTGCTGGCAGGGTCGCTGTTCGTCGTCACGTTGCTGCGACGGCTCAAGTTGCCGCCGATCCTCGGCTACCTCCTTGTGGGAATGGCGCTTGGCCCATTCGCCTTTCGTCTCGTGTCCGATTCGCCCACGACCGCCTTGCTGGCCGAGCTGGGCGTGACCTTCCTGCTGTTCACGCTCGGGCTCGAATTCTCCTTGCCCCGCATGATCGCGATGAAGCACGAAGTGTTCGGGCTGGGGGCCGCGCAGGTGGCGGGCACCACCATCGTGTTCGCGTGTATCGCGCGCATTGCCGGGGTGGAGTGGCCGATGGCGCTGGTGATCGGCGGCGCCATCTCCATGAGCAGCACGGCCATCATCATGCATCAGCTCACCGACCGGGCGGAGCTCAACCGCACGCACGGCCGGCTCGCGTTCAGCATGCTGCTGTTCCAGGATCTCGCGTTCGTGCCGTTCCTGGCGCTCGCGGCCGCGCTCACCCGGAAAGGGGAATTCTCGGCGATTGGCACACTGACCAACGTTGTGATCGGCGTAGTCGCTCTCGCGGTGGTGTTGCTCCTCGGCCGGTGGTTACTGAAGCCGCTGTTCCAGGAGATTGCGCGCAGCCGCCTGCGGGAGCTCTTTACGCTTGCCGTGCTGTTCGTGGTGCTGTTGTCGGCGTGGGTTTCGCATACCGCCGGGTTGTCTCTCGCGCTGGGCGGCTTCCTCGCGGGCATGATGCTCGCGGAGACCGAATACCGGCATCAGATCGAGACGGTGATCCGGCCGTTCCGGGACATCCTGCTCGGCCTGTTCTTCATCACCGTCGGCATGCTGCTCGATGTGCGGTTGCTGGTAGACGAGTTCGCGCTCGTCTCGGCGATGGTGATCGGGCTCATCCTGCTGAAAGCGGGCACCGCCGCGGTGGTGTCGAGGTGGTTCACCGGGTCATGGTTCAAGGCCATTCGCACGGGCGTGGTCATCTCGATCGCCGGTGAGTTTGGCATCGCGCTGCTCACGCTCGTTCTGCAGGGTGAGGTGTTGCCCATGAAGATCGGCCAGCCGTTGCTGGTGGCGATTGCGCTGTCGATGATGCTGAGCCCGTTCATCATCAGCAACAACAAGTGGGTCGCGCGTTTTCTGTTGCGGGAAAACGGCCCGCCGGGCACGGCCATTCAGCGCGAGGACGCCGCCACGCACGGCATTGCCGAGCGCGAGCACGTGATTCTGTGCGGGTTCGGGCGCGTGGGGCAGAACGTGGCCCGCGTGCTGGAGGCGAACAACTTCGAGTACATCGCGCTCGATCTGGACACGGCGCGCATCCGCGCCGCGCGGCAGGCGGGCGATCCGGTGATCTTCGGAGACTCCGCGGATGAAGAGATGCTGATCCGTGCCGGTCTCGAGCGGGCGAGCGCGGTCGTCATCAGCTTTGCCGATCCGGCCACCTCGGTGGGAATCCTGCGATCCATCCGCGCCCTGCGCCGAGAGGTGCCGGTGCTCGTGCGCACGCAGGACGACTCCATGCTCAACGAGTTGCGCGCCGCCGGCGCCACCGATGTGGTGCCCGAGACGCTCGAGGCGAGCCTGATGCTGGTGTCGCAGGTGCTGATGCTGTTGAACGTGCCGGCGAGGAAGGTGCTGCGCACGGTGAGCGAGATCCGCAATTCGCGCTACGCAGTGCTGCGGAACATCCTGAATCGGGACGGGGGCCTGCCCATCGAGAATGTTCCCGGCGAACCCACGGAAGAGCTCAAGACCGTGGTGTTGCCGCCGGGAGCGTGGAGCGTGGGGCGCACGATCGACGAGATCCGGGCGCGTGGCGCCGAAGTCACGTTCACCAGCATTCGCCGCCATGGCATCGTGGGGCGTGAGCCAGGCGGTGAGACGTCGCTGCGCGACGGCGACATCGTGGTGATCTACGGGCAGCCCAAGGCGGTAGAGCACGCGGAGTCGGTGCTGCTGGCGGGCTAGCAAGCACGCCGACGACCCATTCTGGCATCCCCCGAACAGCGGTACGATGCGCCGCATGTCACCGTGAAGGACTCCCCCCATGCACAAGAGCCGCCTCGCCGGTTTCATCATCGACTGCAACACCGGCGACATCGACGCCGCCGCCACGTTCTGGACGCAAGCGCTGGGCTACAAGCTCGCCGCGACCGACGGCGACCCGGGCCTCTACCGCACGTTCGACACCGGCCCCGCCGGCCTGCACATCGAGGTGCAGAAGGTGGAGCACCCGAGCCGCGTGCACCTGGACATCGAGACCGACGACATCGAAGCCGAAGCCACCCGCCTGGAGGGGCTCGGCGCGAAGAAAGTGACGCGCTTTCCCCGCTGGTGGGTCATGGAAGCGCCCACCGGGCAGCGGTTCTGCGTGGTGCGCCCGCAGCGGGAAGACTTCGCGGATCACGCCAACGTCTGGAAGTAGCGTCTGCTTCGAGAATCGCGTATAGCGACGTCGTCCATCGCAAGTAGCCACTCCACCCAGACGTGATCCGTAGCCAGATCTATTTCCCTCCGAAGCACGAAGCGCTGCGCGAGGATGTGCATGCCCTCGGGGCGCTCGTCGGGGAGATCCTGCTGGAGCAGGGCGGCCCGGAGCTGCTCGACCTCGTGGAGCACGATCGCGTCGTCGCCATCCAGCGCCGCGACGGCGATGCGCAGGCCAGCGCTGAGCTGTTTGCCCACGTAAAGGGCCGCCCGCCGCACGTGGCGCGTGACATGGCGCGCGCGTTCTCCGCCTGGTTCCAGGTGGTGAACCTTGCGGAGAAGGTGCACCGCGTTCGCCGTCGTCGCGAATACTTCGTGAAAGACAGCGTGCGCCCGCAGCCCGGCGGCGTGCAGGACGCACTCGCGCGCCTGAAGGTGGAAGGGCTGTTGCTCGACGACGTCCTGGCCCTCATCGCGGACCTGCGCGTGGAGCCGGTGTTCACCGCGCACCCCACCGAGTCCACCCGCCGCACCATCCTTCGCAAGCAGCAACACGTGGCCCAGCTCCTGCTGGACCGCCTGAACCCCACGCTCACGCCGAACGACATGCGCGCATTGTGGGGTGGCATTCGCACCGAGCTCACCGTCGGCTGGCAGACCGAAGATCACCCGCGCGAGAAGCTCACGGTGGCGGACGAGCGCGAGCACGTGCTCTTCTATCTCACGGAAGTTCTTTATCGCGTGGTGCCGCCGTTCTATGAAGAGATCGCGCTGGCGCTCGAGAAAGTGTACGGCGTGCCGGCGGAGTCCATCGAGCTGCCGTCGGTTCTGAGCTTCGGCACCTGGGTCGGCGGTGACATGGATGGCAGCCCCGACGTGCATGCGAAGACCATTCGCGAAACGCTCGCGCGTCAGCAGCAGGTCATCGTCAACACGTATTTCCGGGAAACGCAGAAGCTCGTGCAGCGGCTGTCGCAGAGCGCGAGCCGAATCAGCGTTTCGCCCGCGCTCGCCCAGCGCATCGATGAGTACATGACGCTGCTGCCGGGCGCGCGCTCGGCTACGCCGGCCCGCCATGACCGCATGCCATATCGCGTGTTTCTCGCGCAGATCGGCGAGCGGCTGCGCTACACCTATGATGGGCGGCCCAATGGCTACACCACGGCGCAACAGCTGCGGGCGGATGTGGTGCTCATCGCGGAGAGCCTGCGGGCCAACAAGGGCACGAATGCGGGGCTCTTCTACGTACAGCGATTTTTGAGACGCATCGACACGTTCGGCTTTCACGTGGCGGCACTCGATGTTCGCCAGCACACCAGCGTGCACCATCAGGTGCTGGCCCGGGGTCTCGACGACCCGCAGTGGCTCTCCCGCACGTCGGCAGATCGCCGCGCGCGTCTGGTCGATGCGCTCTCGCGCGACATGGGGCCGCGGGCGGAGCTCGACCCGCTCGGCAAGCGCACGCTGGGCGTGTTCGAGGCCATCGTGCAGAGCCGGCACAGGTGCGGCGCGAAATCCATAGGCAATTTCATCGTCAGCGGCACGAGCGGCGCGGACGACGTGCTGGCGCCGCTGCTGCTGGCGCGGTGGGCAGAGGCTTACGACAAGCGCACGGGCGAGATCGCCGTGGATGTCGCGCCGCTTTTCGAGTCTGTGGATTCGCTCGAACGCTGCGGCGACGTGATGCGCGAGTTGCTCGCGGAGCCGGTGTATCGCAGTCATCTGGAAGCCCGCGGGCGGCGGCAGTGCGTGCTCATCGGTTACTCCGACAGCAACGAGGACGACGGTCCGTGCGCGTCGCGCTTCGCCACTCATCAGGCGCAACGCACGCTGGCAGGCGCGCTGGCCGAGCATGGCGAGAGTTTCGTGATTTTCCATGCCCGCGGCGGAAGCATCGCGCGCGGTGGCGGCCGTGTGGATGCGCTCGTGCGCGCGGCGCCGGTGGAAGCGCTGAATGGCGTGCTGCGGTTCACGGAGCAGGGTGAGTCCATTCAGCAGAGCTACGGCCTGCGGCCCATCGCCATGCGCACGCTGGAGCGAGCGTTCCACGCCGTCACGACCACCACGTCGGCTGCGCGGCTCGGCAAGATCGGCACGGATCGCGCGGATCATCTTGAAGTGGCGGCCACCGTGGCTGCGGTGAGCCGCGAGACCTATCGCAGGCTCGTGCACGCGGAAGCGGAGTTTTACGAGTACTTCCGCGCCGTCACGCCCATCGACGTGATCGAGCGCATGCAGATTGGCTCCCGCCCGGTGCATCGAGCGGAACACGGCTCGCTGGACTCGCTTCGCGCCGTGCCCTGGGTGTTCGCGTGGACGCAGTCCCGCCACATGCTGCCCGGCTGGTACGGCGCGGGCGCCGGCCTTGCCGCCGCGCTCAATCGCTTCGGCGCGGCTCGCGTTCGCGCCACTTACGAGGAATGGTTCTTCATGCGCAATCTCGTCGACGACGTGGAGGCCATGCTGGGTCGCACGGACCTCGAGATTGCCAGCGCCTACAACGCGCTCGCGCCAGCGCAGCTGCACCGGTTCTTCGCGCCCATCCGCAGCGAGTACGCGGCGGCATGCGAGAACGTCCTGTCCGTCAAGCGCTGCGCGGCGCTGCTGGATTCAGACCCGACGCTGCAACGGGGCATTCAGCTGCGCAATCCGTATGTGGATCCGATGAACCTCATGCAGGTCGATCTGCTGCAGCGCTGGCGCGCATCGGAACGGCAGGATCGCGACCTGTTCGAGGCCCTGCTGGCGAGCATCAGCGGTATCGCGCAGGGACTTCAGAGCACGGGGTGAGGAGTGGCCATGACTGACCCGGCGGTGACGATTCGCCCGGCGCGGGAAGATGAGGTGTCGCTGGTCCTGCAGTTCGTGCGCGAGCTGGCGGAGTACGAGCGTCTCTCGCACGAGGTCGTGGCCACGGAGGAAATGCTGCGCACCTGCCTCTTCGGGCCGCGGCCTTATGCCGAGGTTGTGTTTGCGTGCCTCGATGGCGAGCCGGTGGGGTTCGCGCTGTTCTTCCACAACTACTCGACGTTTCTCGGCCAGCCCGGCATCTACCTCGAAGACCTGTTCGTCCGCCCCGCCGTGCGCGGCAAAGGCGTAGGCCAGTCGCTGCTTCGATGGCTGGCGAGCGAGGCGGTGAAGCGTGGCTGCGGGCGCCTCGAATGGGCGGTGCTCGACTGGAACGAGCCCGCCATCAGGTTCTACGAGCGTCTCGGTGCACGCGCCGTGGATGAGTGGGGCATCTTTCGCCTGACGGGCGATGCGCTCAGACAGGCGGCCTCGAAGCCGGACGTCTGAATCGGCCGCTTGCCACTTCGGCCCACCCCTACGCCATCACGTGCAGGGGTGTCGAGCGCATCGTTGGCGGCCGACGGGTCGGCGTGGCCTCGATCTCATCGTCCCGGTCCGCTCGCTCAACCGTCTTCCCATCCAGAATCGCCATCAGCGTATCGCGCGCGCGCGCCACGCGGCTCTTGATGGTGCCCACGGCACAACCGCAGATGCGGGCGGCCTCCTCGTAGGAGAACCCGCTCGCGCTCACCAGAATGAGCGCCGTGCGTTGCCCCGACGACAGCGTTGCCAACGCGCGATTCAGGTCGCGCAGCTCGAGGTCGCCGTCGTGTTCGGGCTGCACGCTCGGCTCGGGCAATGAGTCGGTATCCACGCCCACTGCCTCGAACTTGCGCCGGCGCAGCTGCGAGTAGTGCTCGTTGCGCACGATCGTGAACAACCACGCTTTGAGGTTGGTCCCGGGACGGAAGCGATCGATATTCGCGAGCGCGCGCGCCAGCGCCTCCTGCACCAGATCGTCGGCACGCACACCGTCACGGCACAGGGAACGAGCGAAACTGTGCATCTGGGGAACCAGCGCCACCATGTCTTGCGTCACCATAGTTTTCGATCGCCTCCGGTCAGGAAAAATGATCATTCAGCCGTGCGGAACAAGTTACTGGCTTTGCGGCTTCGCCAAAGTCGGAGGCGCCTGCCGGCTGGCGCCACGCAACTCCGATGCTGATGTAAGACCAGTCCTACTCCGGGCCGTTCTGCGCGCATGAATGGCCCGGCTGGTGACGCCGCCTGGCGACAGGCCCCATTCTTGCTCGATCGGCTCGTGCCCAGCCGTAGCGGGCGGGCGCAGCATCGTTAATCAAAGGGGATGTGCAAATGTCAGGGCGAAACGGTTTCTGGGTTGCCGCGGCCGTGGGGCTGCTCTGCGTGGGATGCGCCTCGCAGGCGAGCCGGCCGGTTGCCGAGATCTCCCGGGCGCAAACGCTCATCGAGCAGGCGGAGAGGGCCGGCGCGCAGCAGTACGCCGCGGTCGAGCTGGATCATGCGCGTGACAAGCTGAGGCTGGCGAGCGCCGCCGCGGAAGATGGCAAGAACGACGAAGCTCGCGCGCGCGCCAACGAGGCAGCCGCGGACGCCGAGCTGGCGCAGGCGCGTACGCGCAGCGGCGAAGCGAAGAAGGCGGCGGAGCAGGTCGAAAGAGGCACCGAGACCCTGCGACAGGAAGCCGATCGCGGCCAGGACCCCTCGCCGATGCCGCAGCCCCAGCCCTAAGGAGTCGCACGTGAAATTCAAAATCATTTCGACGACCGTCGTCGCCGGCGCCGCTCTGCTCGCCGCCTGCGCGTCGACGCCAATGAGCGTCGAGGAGATCGAGCAGGCGCGCTCGGACGTTCAGACGCTTGCGCAGGATCCGCTGGCGCAGCAGGCCGCGAGCCAGGAGCTGTCGAAGGCACGCGGTTCGCTCGACCAGGCGGAGAACGCGCTGAAGGAAGGCCATCGTGACGACGTGCTTCACTACTCCTATCTCGCCTCCCACCAGGCCCAGGCGGGCCAGGCGCGCGTGTCCGAGGTTCGCGCGAGGCAGGACATTGCAAGGGGAGAGTCGGAGCGTAATCGCGTCCTGCTCGAATCGCGTACACGCGAAGCGGAGGCGGCGCGTCGCGAGACCGAAGGCATGCAGCATCAGCTCGCGCAACTGCAGGCGAAACAAACCGAGCGCGGCATGGTGCTGACGTTGGGTGATGTGCTGTTCGACACGGCCGCCGCCACGCTGAAGCCGGGTGCCGCAACCGTCTTGGATCGCGTCGCCGGTTTTCTCGAGGAGAATGAAGGCACCAAGGTGATGGTCGAGGGCCACACGGACAGCCGCGGCTCCGATCAGTACAACGCGCAGCTGTCGCAGCGGCGTGCCGAGGCTGTCGCAGACGCGCTCGCGTTCCGCGGCATCGAGCGCGGCCGCGTCGAAGCGGTCGGCCGTGGTGAATCACTGCCGGTAGCGAGCAATGACACGGCCGCCGGCCAGCAGCAGAACCGTCGCGTGGAACTGGTGTTCTCCGACGCGGAGGGCCGATTCGCGAGTGGAAGCTCCGCAACGCTGAGGTGAGGGCGCGAATCAGGCGCGGCGGAAGTCCACCGCCGGCAGTTGCATCGACCGCCGGTATTTCGTCACCGTACGTCGTGCCACTTTCACGCCGCGATCCGCCAGCAGCTCGGTGAGCTGCACATCGGAGAGCGGATTGCGCCGATCCTCGGCCGCGATGAAGTCGCGCAGCAGAGCGCGAATCGCCGTAGCCGAGCAGGATCCGCCACTCGTCGTGGCGAGCTGCCGCGAGAAGAATCGCTTGAATGCAATCACGCCGCGCGGCGTGGCCATGTACTTGTGGCTCGTCGCGCGCGACACGGTGGACTCGTGCAAGCCGAGCTCATCCGCGATCTCACGCAACGTGAGCGGCCGCATGGCGAGGTCGCCGTACTCGAAGAAGTTCTTCTGCCGGGCGACAACCGCTTCGGCCACGCGCTGAATCGTGAGGAAGCGCTGTTCGAGGTTGCGCACGAGCCAGCGCGCTTCCTGCAGATGCTGCGCGAGCAGCGTCGTCTCGCCATCCCGCGCATGCCGGAAACAATCCGCGTACTGCTGGTTCACGCGAATGCGGGGGTAGATGGCGGAGTTGATGCTCACCATCCACTTCTTCTTTTCCTTGCGGATGATCACGTCCGGCACGATCGCGCGCGGCTCGAACGTGCCCACCTTGGAGCCCGGCCTCGGATCGAGGCTGCGGATCAGCTCCATCGCCTCGCGCAGGTCGCCTTCCGAGCACTGCAGGGCGTTTTGCAGCTTGCTGTGATCGCGCGCTGCGAGCAGGTCGAGTTTCGTGTTCACGATGTCGAGCGCGAGCTCGCGGCCCGGCTCGCTCCGATCCAGCGCCTGCAGCTGCAGCGACAGGCATTCACCCAGGCTGCGCGCGGCGATGCCGCTGGGCTCCAGCGTCTGCACGATGCGCAGCGCAGTTTCCAGCTCGCCGGGTTCCAGCTCGTCAGCGAACGACACGAGCTCGTCGAGCCGCTGGCGCAGGAAGCCGTCTTCGTCGAGCGCGTCGACGACCAGATTGGTCAGCGCATAGTCGCGTTCACCGAGGCCGAGCAGCAGCAGCTGCTCGCGCAGGGAATCGCGCAGCGTGGAGGGGGTGGCGGTCCATTCAGTCCAGTCCGGCGCGTCATCGCCGCTGCCGCTGCCCGTCCCGCTGGATGAGGTGAAATCGAGATCGCCGGAAGTCGATGCCTCTTCGTCGCCAGCTTCTTCGGCCTGCTTGCGCGCCTCCGCGTCGGCGCTGTCGGCCTGATCCTCGAGAAACGGGTTCTGCGCGATGGCCTGGTTCAGTTCTTGCACACATTCCAGCGCAGATAGCTGAAGCAGTTTCACGGACTGCTGCAACCTCGGGGTGAGGGTGAGTTGCTGCTTCAGGCGCAGCCCTAATCCAGCTTGTGTCATGTATGGAGAACCTTTCCGCGTTGCGAGTCCCGCGATTGCGAGTCGAATCGTTACAAAGCAACAGCCATGCCAATCGCAATTCCCGCGCGAGAGCCGATCTGTGCGGCCGATCGCGTGTCGCCCGATGTGTGGCCCTCCTCACGATCGGGACAACCTGCAAATGCGTGTAAGAACGCCCGGCCAACGGGTCGACGCGAGTAGCCCCATGAAAACGGCATGAGTTCAATTCATCAGGAGCAAGGCGGTTCCGGCATGGAGGCGGGTGCCGACGCCCCCGGCGAAAGCGGGCATGACGGTTCGCCGCAATCGCTTGCGTTGAGGATCGAAGCGCTGGAGCGGGCGCTTGCGCATGAGCGCCGTGCGCGCGCGATCGCCACGGATGCAAATCGCGCCAAAGATGAGTTCCTGTCCGTCGTCTCGCACGAGCTGCGCTCGCCGCTCAACGCCATCCTCGGGTGGAATCGCATCCTGGCCATCAAGCGCGCTCACGACGCCGAGGTGGGCGCCATCACCTCGCGCATCGAGCAGAGCGCCCGGGCTCAGCTCAAGATGGTGAACGACTTGCTCGATTTCGGCCGCATCGGCACGGGCAAGCTGCGTGTCACGCCGCGCCCAGTGAAGTTGTCCACGCTCGCCGCCATGGCGGTCGATGCTGCGCGGCCTGCGGCGGAAGGAAAGAGCCTGATGCTCACGCTGCAGCCAGGCCCTGCCGGGGCCGTCATGGGAGATCCGGACCGGCTCATGCAGGTCATCTCGAACCTGCTCTCCAATTCCATCAAGTTCACTCCGCGCGGCGGCCGTATCGCCGTGAGGCTGCGCGACGGGGGTGAAAACGTGCACCTCAGCGTGGTCGATTCGGGTCAAGGCATCGAGGCGCAGCTGCTGTCTCATGTCTTCGATCGATTCACGCAGGGCGACAGCTCGACGACGCGCGGCGCGGGCGGGCTGGGGCTTGGCCTTACGCTCGTGCGGGAAATCGTGGCGCTACATGGCGGCACGGTATGCGCGCTGAGCGATGGAAGCGGCCGCGGCTCGACGTTCACGGTGACGCTGCCCGCTGCTCTTACGAGCACCTCGACCCGCATCGACGGCAAGGAACCTTTCGCACGCAGCGGCGCGAGCAATGATTGCCGCCCGCGCCAGCTGGCCGGCCTCTCCATTCTCGTGGTCGATGACGAACCCGACGCCCGCGCCGTCGTAGCGGAAACGCTGCGCCTGGAAGGCGCGAACGTGACCGTGGGCGATTCGGTGAGCGCAGCGCTCATGCACCTGCACGAGCCCGGAACGCACTTCGACGTGCTGGTCACCGACATCGGCATGCCGGATGAAGACGGCTATTCGCTCGTGCGCAAGCTGCGAAGGCTGCAGGCCCGTGAGAATGTGGTGGCCATTGCGCTCACGGGTTACGCATCACCTGCGGATGTAGCGGCCGCGATCGACGCGGGGTTCGATCTGCATGTGCCCAAGCCGGTGGATTTCGACTCGTTCATCCCGATCATCCGGCGGCTCACCGGCGTGCACGTCTGAAGCCCCTTGCGCAAAGCGCGGACAAAAAAATAGCGGGCTGGTCGCACGACAGCCCGCCAAACGGGGGGTCTTCGGTAAGCTTCGACGCCGCTTACGTCGTCGATGCAAATTCGGCGTGTTGAGGCACGCAGCACGAGGATGCAACGCGCATGCCAGTGACCCACATGGGTGGCATGGTTCATGCTCGAGCTTGCTCAGGGCAGCGACGCGCATACCAACTTCGGACAACGTGGCGCGCCGCATCCATGGCAGCGGCATGAGGCTGAGCGCAGGCTGAGTCAATGCGCACGGGGCCGTTATCAAAACAACGGGTTGTAGCTCGGTTATTGCAGCGTCACAGCTTCATTCGAGCGGGCGCCCGACGGGCGCGTTGCGGGAAGAGGCGGTGCCTTTGCGACAGCCCCGGGTGGAGCCAGTCAGATGGTTGTTTCCAGCGGCTTTCGTCCGCTGCGGCACGGCTGAGAGCGTGTAAAACATACAGTGCGTGAAAGAAATACGGGCTTCGTGTCGGGGCGTGGCAACGAAGTCGCGCTCCGGCCTCGAAAATATTTCGCAGCGATGAAGCGCACGCGCTGCAGCGTTTTCGCTTCTGATGCGTTGTGTCGGTCTTCAGGAAATGAACGGGGAGCTCGCTGTGCTGTCAGGCAAGCGATCGATGGTGAAGAGGAGTGTGGATGCGTGCGCGTTCGCCCAGGCGACGCCTGAAGCTATGGCGTACATGTGGTGGTCTGCGCCGCCGTGCGCGAGCCACTCACGGGAACGGCTCCGCCTTCTTCCTCCCACCGATCGATTTCGGGTCGTGGTAGCCTTTGTCGCGCGCGCTGTCTGCGCCGATCGAGCGACGTTCCGAGGAGCACCGCGCCGATCGACAAAAGTCCGATTGCCCAGTTCATTCGTGTCTCGTTCACTCGCCACTCATGGCGGAACAGATGAGCACCTGTCGTTCCTATCGGAACCGGAAGGTATTTCCTGGCTCGGCGGGCCAGCGGTATCGTGGCGTCCGCAATCAACACTGACGAGGAAACAATGGCACACGCGTTGATTGTCGATGACGACCTGGATGTCGTTGAGTGGCTGCAGGAAGTGGCGCGCATGGAGGGCTTTACCGTCGCACGCGCGCAGTCGTTGCGCGAGGCGCGCATCGAGCTCGGCCGCCAGCGCCCCGATGTCCTGCTGACCGACCTGCGCCTGCCCGATGGCCAGGGCATCGAGCTCGTGAGCGAGCTGGAGAAACCCGAGGCCACCGAGGTGATCATCGTCACCGGTCATGCCACCGTCGACAGCGCCGTGGCCGCGCTGCGCGCCGGTGCCAGCGACTACCTCGTGAAGCCCGCGGATCTCGAGCGCGTGCAGGCGGTGCTGCGCCACGCGAAGAAGACCTCCGCGCTCCAGCACCAGATCGGCGAGCTGCGCGACGCGCTCCGCAAGCTCGGTCGCTTTGGCAAGATTCTCGGCAGCTCCCCGCGCATGCAGGTGCTCTACGACCAGCTGAGCCGCGTCGCGCCCACGTCCGCCACGGCGCTGCTCGTGGGCGAGAGTGGCACGGGCAAAGAGCTCGCCTCCGCCACCATTCACGAGCTGAGCCGCCGGCGCGATGCGCCGTTCCTGCCGCTCAATTGCGGCGCTGTCGCGCCGCAGCTCATCGAAAGCGAGCTGTTCGGCCACGAGCGCGGCAGCTTCACGGGCGCGGATCGCCAGCACAAAGGCTTTTTCGAGCGCGCCAACGGCGGCACCATCTTTCTCGATGAGATCACCGAGATGCCGATGGAGCTGCAGGTGAAGCTGCTGCGCGTGCTGGAGACGGGCTCGTTGATGCGCGTGGGCGGCAGCGCGCCCATCGTCACGGACGTTCGCGTCGTCGCGGCCACCAACCGGGATCCGGAGAAAGCGGTGGCTGACGGCAAGCTGCGCGAGGACCTTTACCACCGCCTGAACGTGTTCCCGATCCGCCTGCCGCCGCTGCGCGAGCGCGGCACCGACATCGAGCAGCTGGCGCAATATTTCCTGGACGAGCTCAATCGCATCGAAGGCACCAGCAAGACCTTCTCGCGCGACGCGCTCGTGCGCCTCTACCAGCACAACTGGCCCGGCAACGTGCGTGAGCTGCGCAACTACGTGCAGCGCGCCTACATCATGGCGGACGACGTCATCGAGTGTGATGTCGCCGTGTCGGATCCGAGGCCCAGGAGCGACGACGGCACCACCATTACCATTCGCGTCGGCACGCCCCTCGAAGAGGTGGAGCGCCGCGTGACCCTGGCCACGCTGGTCTACTGCGGCCACGTGAAGCGCAAGGCGGCCGAGATTCTCGGCGTGAGCTTGAAGACGCTCTACAACCGCCTCGAGGCCTACAACGGCAAAGAGGCCGGGGCGGCGAAGGAGGCGATGGACGCGGCCGAGGCCGCGGAAGCGGCGCGCGAGTCCGCTCGCGGCTGACGGCCGCAGCTGCCGCCCGCCGCCGTCAGACGATTCCTACAAGGCCGTCGGCGCGAATGCCGGCGTCCGTGCGAGAAAGGCTCCTACCGCGCGCGCCTGCGTCGCCTTAACCTGAACACATATGCCTGCCACACGCGTTGCCGTCGTCGACGACCACCAGCTCGTCCGCATCGGCCTCAAGCAGATCATCGAATCGCAACCGGATTTCGCCTGGGCGGGTGAGGCGAGCACGGGCCGTGAGGCGCTCACCTTGCTACGCGGCAGCCCCTGCGATGTGCTGCTGCTGGATCTGTCGCTGCCCGACATGTCGGGGCTCGACGTGCTCCGGCAGATCAAGACCCATCACGACGCCGTTGCCACGCTCGTGCTCTCCGCCTACCCCGAGATGCAGTACGGGATGAACGTGCTGCGCGCGGGCGCGAGTGGCTTTGTCAGCAAGAACGCCGACGACGGCGAGCTTTGCCGTGCGATCCGCGCCGCCGTGCGCGGCGGCCGTTATGTCAGCCCGGAGCTCGCCGAGCTGCTGGTGAGCGGCATACAGGGCGGCGCGCCCAACGAGCCGCGGCACAGCGTGCTGTCGGAGCGAGAGTTTCAGATCTTCACGAAACTCGCGGAGGGTAAAAGCGTTTCGGAGATCGCGGCCAAATTATTCCTGAGCGTAAAGACCGTGAGCACGTACCGGACGCGGATCCTGGAGAAGATGGGCATGAAGACCAACGCCGACATCACGTACTACGCCATCAAGAACGAGCTGCTGCAGTAGTCGCCGATGAGCACCGAATTGCATGCCCCCGAGATGAGCGCTGCCCCGTCCGCGGTTCGGCGCATCCTTCTCATCGAGGATTCCGACGTATTGTCGCGGCGGCTGGTCGATCTGCTCTGCGAGCCCGGCCGGCTCGCGGTGGCTGCCCAGGCGGCGAGCCAGACCGAAGCGGTCACGCGCCTCAAGGAATCGGCTTACGACGTGCTGGTCGTGGACATCGAGCTTGCCGAAGGCAACGGTGTGGCCGTCATCCGTCACGTGCGCCAGTTCTACCCGCCCGAAGGCCAGCCCCTCATCGTGGTGCTCACCAATTACGCCTCGGACTTCGTCCGCGACCACTGCTTCGCGGCCGGCGCCGATTATTTCCTGGACAAGATGCGGGATATCTCGCTGCTCAAAGGCATCGTGGCCGACGGCCGGTCGAAGTGGGCGCAGCTGCACCCGAGCCATTGAGCAGGGCCGATCGCTGGCGCCATCACTGCGCCTGCGGCCTCGGAATTTCCACCCGCAGCGTCGTCCCCTCCGCGGGGCCCGACTCGATGGTGAACTGACCGCCGAGTGCCTCCACGCGGTGTCGCATGCCCGCAAGCCCGTGCGACCACCGGAACTTGCTGTCGTTCATCTTCATGCCGCACCCGTCGTCCGTGAGCAGCATCAGATAGCGCTGCGCGTCGGCCGTGAGCGCAAGCCGCACCTGGCCGGCATTGGCATGGCGCACCACATTCGCCAGACCTTCCTGGATCACGCGGAACAGCGCGATGGCCGACTTCTTGGGAATGCTCTCGGCCTCCTCGGACATCATCACATCGCACTGGAGCCCGGCCTTGGAGCACACGCATTCCACATGCGCGCGCAACGCCGTGGGCAAGCCAAAGTGATCGAGCAGCGAAGGGCGCAGCTCTTCCACGACGCGCCGCTTGAGGTTCATCGCTTCATCCAGGACGCCGCCCAGCTGGCCGAGCCGCTCGCCGTACGGCGAATCCGTCAGCCGCGACTGCAGCCATGACAGGTCCATCTTCGCAGCCGTGAGCAACCCGCCGAGCTCATCGTGCAGCCGGCGCGCGAGCTCCGATTTCTCTTTCTCCGCAAACTCCTGCAGGTGGGTCGAAAGCTCCGACAGCTCGCGGGTGCGCACTTCGATGAGCCGCTCGAACTCGCCCGCCTGGCGCTCCGCCACGGCGCGCAGGTGACGCTGGCGAGCGGCCTCGGCGGCAAACAGTCGCGCCACCACCGCCAGCAGAAGGACGCTCACCACCGCCATCGCGATGAGCCGGCCAGACCGGTCCGCGATTGCGCTAACGCCAAGCATGGCCAGCAGCACGATGAGCAAGGCAGCCCACACGGGCGACGGCAGTAGCCGCAAGGTGCCCCAGCCGGCATCGGTTTCCGGCGTTAGCTCCATTTTCTTGTTCTCCATCCGATGCATCATCCAGTTGGAACTGACCCGTGTCACGCCGCGAGCGGCCGGCGCGTTCACGCCAGCCGTCACATCAACGCCTCCGTCGACAGCGCCCTGCAACTTTCCCATCTCGCAAACCTTCAGGTCGAAGGCGATCAGCCGGCCGCGTCCCGCCGCGATCCCAGGCTCCCCATGAATGCGGCACCCAGCACGAGGCCCGTGGCCACTGCGCCGCCGAGCACGGTCCAGGGGTTCTCGCGCACATAGGCTTGCGCGGTAACCGAGGCGCGCTGCGCCATCGCGGTGGCCTGTTCCTCAGCCTCCGCGAGCCGTGTCTTTGCGGTGCTCACCGCGCTTTGCGCCCGCTCGCGCAGCACGCCGACGGCCTCGTTCTTGTCTTCGGCAATGGCCTGCAACAAGGCCTCCGCCTGAATGACGATGTTGCGCAGCTCATCCGCCAGGGCGGCGCTGAGCTCGGCAGTACGCTCCGTCATCTGGTGTCTCCAGTCAGTCGGTCAGCCCGCGAGAACCAGCAGCATTCCGAGAACCAGGGCGACCAACGATACGAGGTCACGGGTGCTCATGTATGCGGACGCTACCGGCATCGTGCCGTGCTCCCCATCCGTCGATCACGCGCGGTGTATAAGGCAACCGCTGACTCGCGCGTCAGAAGGCTCCTACATTTTCGCCGGATCTACCGGTCATCGAGCTCGAGCAGGGTGCGCACCGGGATGCCGGCCACCCGATCCACGTGCGTGCCGGCCCACGGTTGCACCAGCTCGTCGACGGTGTGCCGGAAGGCCTCGGCATTACCGAGCAGGGTGGTGATGTCGCGGAACTGAACGCCCGGTTTCGGATAATCCGGGATGGTTCGAATAGCCCGCTTCAGGTCGTCGAGTGTGCGTGCGCTCATGCACGCAATATTAGCCGGCCTCGAGGTAGTTCACGCTGAAGTAGGCGCGGTCATCCAGCCAGTGCGCGCTTGCCCGCCAGCTCGCCCTTGCCGCCTGCGCGGCAAACCCCGCCACGGTGTACTTGTGGCAATGCTCGGTGATGATGTGCTCGCCTTTGGCGAGCTCGATCGTTTCGTCCGCGAGGGTCGCCGTCTGCTTGCGGCGGCTCACGAGGTGCATCTCGATGCGGCTCGCGTCCGCGTTCCACACCGCGCGATGCTTGAAGTGCGTGAGGCTGAAATTCGCGCCCAACTCGTTGTTGAAGCGGCGAAGCACGTTGAGATTGAACGCTGCCGTGACGCCGGCCGCGTCGTCATAGGCGCGCACGAGCACACCGGTGTCCTTCACCAGGTCGGTGCCCACGACCAGCCCGCCTTCGGCACCCGCAACCCCGCGCATCACGCGCAGCAGGTTGAGGGCAGCGGCCGGGTCGAAGTTGCCGATGGTCGAGCCCGGGAAGAACACCACCGTGCGCGCGGCGGGTTTGCGTGGAACAGGTAGGGCAAATGGGCGCGTGAAGTCCGCGCACACCGGCATCACTTCGAGGCCAGGGTACGAAGCGCAGATGCCCTGCGCGGCATTCATGAGATGGCTGCGCGAGATGTCGACGGGAACGTACGCGGACAGCGTGGGCAACCGGTCGAGCAGCGACCGCGTCTTGAGGCTCGAGCCGCTGCCGAACTCCACGAGCAGCGCGTCTTCACCGATGCGGCGCGCGATGTCGTCGCCGTGCTGTTCGAGAATGCGCATCTCGGTGCGCGTGGGGTAGTACTCCGGCAGCTCGCAGATGCGATCGAACAGCGTTGAGCCCCGCGCGTCATAAAAATAAATGGGCGAGATGTGCTTCGGCGAATCCCGAAGTCCCGCCATCACGTCTGCCACGAAAGGCTCGCGTGCCGGATGATGGTCTCGAAGCCGCAGCTGCGCGACGGTGGCGGGTCTCATCCCTGCGCATCCGCCGCGAGCCGCACGCCGCTGAACTGCCAGCGCGCGCCGGGGTAGAAGAAATTGCGATAGGTCGCGCGGATGTGGCTGCGCGGCGTCGCGCACGAGCCGCCACGCAGAACGAGCTGGCTCACCATGAATTTCCCGTTGTATTCGCCCAATGCTCCGTTCAACGGTCGAAACCGAGGGTAGGGTGCATAGGCTGAAGCGGTCCACTCCCACACGTCACCGAAGAGCTGCATGAGCTGGGCGTTCGGCGTACCCGGCGCGGGCATCGCAGGCGCCGGGTGCCACTGCGCATCGTCCACGAAGTTGCCCTGTAACGTGACGCCGCTCGCCGCGTGCTCCCACTCGAGCTCGGTGGGCAGCCGCCCGCCCGCCCAGCGCGCAAAGGCTTCGGCTTCGAAATAGCTCACGTGGCACACGGGCGCCTTCGGGTCGAGCTCGCGCACGCCCGTGAGCGTGAATTCCTGGTCGAGCGACTCGTCCCAGTAGTGCGGCCGGCGCCATTGCTCCCGCTGTACGCACGCCCAGCCATCCGACAGCCAGTGCTCGGGCCGCTCGTAGCCGCCTTCCCGGATGAACTGCAGGTACTCCGCGTTCGTGGCGAGACGGTTGGCGAGGCGATAGGGCTCCAGGAACACTCGATGGCGGGCGAGCTCGTTGTCGAAGCAGAAACCGACGCCGGCGTGGCCGATCTGCGTGAGTCCGCCCTCGAATTCGAGGAACGCGAGCGGCACCTCGGCCGAGCGCTGTGCCCGGGTCGTCGGTGAGACGTAAGCAGGCTGCAACGGATTGCGGGAGAAGAGGTGCTTGATGTCGGTGAGCAACAGCTCCTGGTGCTGCTGCTCGTGATGCAGCCCGACCGTGACGATCTGCTGAAGCTGAGGGCTGAGCGAATCGCGGTCCAGCAGCAGCTGCATTCCCTCATCCAGGTAGGCGCGATAAGCCCACACCTGCTCGAGGGTGGGCCGGGACAACAGCCCGCGCTCCGGCCGGCTGTGTTGCGGCCCGACCGATTCGTAATAGGAATTGAAAAGATAGCGGAACGACGGATCGAAGAACCGGTAGCCCTCGATCGCCGCCTGCAGCACGAATTCCTCGAAGAACCAGCTGGTGTGCGCGATGTGCCATTTGGCCGGGCTCGCGTCGGGCATGGACTGCAACGCGAAGTCTTCGGTGGCGAGCGGCCGGCACAGCGATTCGGTGGCCGCGCGAACCTGCCGATAGCGGGCGGCCAGGGCCGGCGCCGGGTCGGAGGCGGGCGCGAGAGGTCGGGCTTTTTCGGGGAGCATGTCGTTCTGGATCATTCTACGGCGACGCTTCCGTTGCGCATACGACTGTGAGGAGCCCCTTACTGGCCCGCGACTCGCGGACAGAGCGAAAGTGGATGCTCGCACGAAACGGGCCCACATCCTGCGCGAAGGGGGCGGTGTCTGACACGGCTGCGGCTCGCCGCGCCCGGCCCCCGATCCACCGCAAGCGGCGCGTGGCGCGTTGGGGCCTCTTGCCTTGCACGCTATGATGCCGTGCCGGGTTACGCCCCGGCCTTCACCGTAGTTTTCCGAAGGCCCCGATACCTATGAAGTACTGGCTTCTCGCCGCGCTTGCGCTCGCCATCACCGCCTGCAACTCCGCCAGCGTGCGAGAGCCCGACGCCACGCCGGCGGCGGCGCCGGTTGCTGTCGCCCCCGCCCCGCCGCCGCCCAAGGCGGCCATCGGCGAGTTCGGCCTGGATCTCACGGCCGCGAAACCCGCAGTGAAGGCGGGCGACGACTTCTTCGCGCATGCGAACGGCAAGTGGTACGACACGTTCACCATTCCGGAAGACCGCGCCAGCTACGGCATCTTCACCACGCTCGACGAGGTCTCGCAGCAGCGCGTGCGCGAGATCATCGAGCAGGCCGCCGCCGCGAAGCCGGCGCAGGGCGCGCCGGAGCAGAAGATCGGCGATTACTACGCCAGCTTCATGGACGAAGCCGCCATCGAGGCGGGTGGGCTCGCGCCCATCCAGGCCGAGCTGGATCGCATCGAGGCCGCGGCGTCGAAGAACGACATCGCGGTGCTGTTCGGGGCGCCGGGGTTCCAGTCCACCTTTGGCGTGTCGCTGCCGCCGGATCTCAAGAACCCGAACATCTACACCGTAGGGGTTGACCAGGCCGGGCTCGGTCTGCCCGATCGCGATTTCTATGTGAAGGACGACGCGCAGCTCAAGGAGATCCGCACGAAGTACGAGGCGTACATCGCGCAGATGCTGGAGCTGGGTGGTGTCGCCGGCACCAAGGCGAAGGCGCGCAACATCATGGCGTTCGAGACAGCCATTGCGCGCGTGAGCTGGCCCATCGAGAAGCGGCGCGATGTGGATGCCATGTACAACCCGCGCACGGTCGATCAGCTCGTGGCCTATGCGCCGGGGTTCGACTGGCGCGCGTTCCTCCAGTCTTCGGAACTGGGCGCGCGCAAAGACCTGATCGTCGGCGAGCTAACGGCCATTCGCGACATCGCGAAGCTCATCGGGCAGACGCCGCTGCCTGTGCTGAAGGACTATCTCACCTTCCATCACCTCAACGGCCATGCGCCGTATCTGCCGAAGCGCTTCGATGCCGCGCGCTTCGCGTTCTATGGCGCCACGCTGCGCGGCCAGCCGAAGCAGCGCGAGCGCTGGAAGCGCGCGGTGGATGCGGTGAACGGCGCGCTCGGGGAGCAGGTGGCGCAGGTGTATGTCTCACGGTACTTCCCGCCGGAGTCGAAGGCGAAGATGGAGCAGCTCGTGGCGAACCTGCGCGCGGCGCTCGGCGAGCGCATCGACGCGCTGCCCTGGATGACGCCGCAGACGAAGCAGCGCGCGCACGAGAAGCTTGCCACGTTCGTCACCAAGATCGGTTATCCAAACCAGTGGAAGGATTACTCGGCGCTTCAGATCAGGCGCGGGGACCCGGTTGGCAATTCGAATCGCGCGGCGCTGTGGGACTGGCATCGGCAGCTTGCGCGGCTCGACAAGCCTGTGGATCGCATGGAGTGGCTGTTGATGCCGCAGGAGATCAACGCTTACTACAACCCGCAGAACAACGAGATCGTGTTTCCGGCGGCGATTCTCGAGCCGCCGTTCTTCGACCCGAATGCGGATGCGGCGGTGAATTACGGCGCGATCGGCGCGGTGATCGGGCACGAGATCGGGCACGGCTTCGATGACCAGGGGCGCAAGTTCGCGCCGGATGGCAGCCTGAACGACTGGTGGTCTGCGCAGGACGCGCAGGCGTTTACGGTGCGCGCGGACAAGCTCACCAAGCAATTCTCGGGGTTCGAGGCGTTGCCGGGGCTGTTCGTGAATGGGGCGAGCACGCTGGGGGAGAACATCGGCGATCTCGGTGGGCTCAACATGGCGTATCACGCGTATCGCATTTCACTGAAGGGGCAGGAGCCGCCGGTGATCAATGGGCTTACCGGGGATCAGCGGTTCTTCCTGTCGTGGGCGCAGGTGTGGCGGGCGAAGTATCGCGATGGAGTGCTGCGCGAGCAGATTCTTTCGGATGTGCACAGCCCGGCGTACTTCCGGGTGAATGGCGCGGTTCGAAACATGGAAGCCTGGTACAAGGCGTTCGACGTCAAGCCCGGCGACAAGCTCTATCTGGCTCCGGAGGATCGCGTTTCGATCTGGTAGAGACGAAGGCTCGTCGCAGGCGAAGGTCTGTTCGGGCGGGCTCTTTCTCATTGTCCCGCCGCATCGGGCTCGCGCGCTTCGAAGAAAGCCGCGGAGGACCGCGACTTTCTTCGGCGTTCCCCGCGCGCGTCGGGGGCCGCGCGTCACGGCGGCCTTCCCAAGGTTCTTGTTCTGTGCGCCGTGCAAAGGCTCGGCGTCCCAGTGGGTGCGAATCCCACCCGGCCAAAGGTCGCTCCAGCCGGAAGTAATCGGAGCAGTTGCGCAAGGAGAGATGCGGCTGAAGCCTCCGGTGTAGAGGGTCACTAGGTGACTCGACGAGCATGCAGGCCGTAACGCGAGTGAACGCCGAGCAGGTCCCGAAAGAACTGATGCGGAAGCCGACCCGGCCAGAACTACGGGGAAGGCTGCCATGTGCGGGGAAGCGAGCGACGAGCGCACCCGGACATCCGCCGGGATAGTGGCGATGGCATGTGTGCAAGAGGGACGAGTGAGCAACACGGGAAGTCTGCTCGCGTGATCGGGCCAGAGGATCAACCGGCAACCCGCGAGGGATGGGCCGGGCGCGAACAGATGGCGGAGAGGCGGGTAGTACCGTTGAAGCCGGGTAATGCCGGGGGAGGGAAGCCGCCTCAGTTCAAGGGCAACGCAAGACGTAGCGAGGGACGGGAGATTGGGCAACCTAACCACTCCGGCTAGTGTTCAGAAGCTGCAGACGGCGTTACATGCCAAAGCGAAGGAGGAGCCGGGATTTCGCTTCTACGCGCTGTACGACAAGGTGTACCGGGCCGATGTGCTGACCCATGCCTATGAGCGCTGCCGTGCGAACGGCGGGGCAGAAGGGGTGGACGGACAGAGGTTCGAGGACATCGAAGCGTACGGAGCACAGAAGTGGCTCGGCGAACTGACGCAAGCGCTGAGGGAGAAGAGTTATCAGGCGCAAGCGATCAGGCGAGTCTATATCCCCAAACCCGACGGCAGGCTGAGGCCGCTGGGTATTCCGACGATCCGCGACCGAGTGGTACAGACGGCGGTGGTGCTGGTGCTGGAGCCGATCTTCGAGGCCGACCTGCTGCCCGAGCAATACGCGTACCGAGCGGATCACGATGCGCTGGAAGCTGTGGACCAAGTGCACAGCCTGCTCAACCAAGGTCATCGCGAAGTCGTGGACGCGGATTTATCCGGGTACTTCGACACGATCCCGCACGAGCCGCTTCTGAAGTGCGTGGCGCGCCGGGTCAGTGACCGGCAGGTGCTGCATCTGATCAAGATGTGGCTCACCGCTGCGGTGGAAGAAGACGACGGCCGCGGCGGGGTCAAACGCACGACCGGCAACCGCGACAGCAAGCGGGGCATTCCTCAGGGTTCTCCGATCTCACCGTTGCTGTCGAATCTGTACATGCGGCGGTTCATTCTGGGATGGAAGAAGCTGGGCCATGCTGAGCGGTATGCAGCGCAGATCGTCAACTATGCCGATGACCTGGTGATCTGCTGCAAAGGGCGGGCTGAAGAAGCCTTGCAGGCGATGCGGCAGGTGATGGCGCGGCTGGACCTGACGGTGAATGAGGAGAAGACCTACGTCTGTCGTGTCCCGCAGGATCACTTTGACTTTCTCGGCTACACCTTCGGACGGTGCTACTCCAAACGCACGGGGCGAGCCTATCTGGGCACGCGTCCGTCGAAGAAGAGCATACGGCGCATGGTCGGAACGATCAGCGCCGAAACCGAACGGCGGTGGGTGGGCCGCAGCGATGAGTACGTGATCGGGAGTCTGAACCGCAAGCTGCAGGGCTGGGCGAATTACTTTCGCCTCGGCTCCGTCAGTGCGGGGTATCGGATACTGGACATGCACGCTACGTCGCGGCTGCGTCGGTGGCTCTGCAAGAAGCACAAGGGAAGTCGAGCGGCACGCTCGCGCTACCCGGATGCGTACCTGTACGAGAAGTTGGGACTCATCCGTCTGTCCAAGCTGACGCGGAGCCTTCCGTGGGCGAAGGCGTGATCTCTTGTCCGGGAGCCGGATGCCTTAATAGGGCCCGTCCGGTTCGATGAGCGGGATGTGGAAACGGAGCTACGGACCCTCGATTGCGACACCGCCAGACGAAAGGGGCGGCAACAGTTGAGAGGGCTCCTACCGCCACCGCACCACATCTCGACTCCACCCACTCGCGCGGCCCTGATCCGCCGTCGCGCGGGCGCTCGCCAGATGCGGCGGGACAATGAGAAAGAGCCCGCCCGAACAGACCTTCGCTGATGGGTTGCGGTATCTGGCGGCGCTGCGTTGTCGCCGCCGTGGCGTCGCTCTGCTGGGCTTATGGTTACGATAGCCGCGATCGACTCAAGTGACGCTAGCACCGCGCGAATCGAGAGCTGGACGTACGATGCCAATGGAAACCGTCTCACGTGATGGCAGTTCGACGCGTGCGCGTGGCAGTCGGAGGAGTCGGCGTGGCAGTTCGAAGGGTCGGCGTGGCAGCTCGACGAGCGCGGATGGCACGCCGAAGAGTTGAGATGGCATTCCAGACTGCGCGCGTGCCAGTCCGTCGCATCGGCACGGCACTTCCAGAGCACGGCGAGCCAGTTCCGCGCTGTGGCGTGGGTTGCGAAATACTCCAGCACGCGAATAGAGACATCCAGCAGAGAACGAGTGTGCTTCATGCCTGGCAGCAGCATGGCGGCGGTGGTCTGACCTGAGGTGCGTCCACTGATCGAGCGGTTACCAACGTGCCGACGCATATGCACGAAGGCAATCTGGATCGAAGAACGCCGAGCAACGCGCGATCAGAGTCTCGAACGGGCGAGCAAGCGCCCCTCAATCAAGTACACGCCCATGAGCGGCTTGCCTTCAGGCATAATGACCATGCGGATGCCACAGCACTACTCCAAAGCGCCCATCGCCGAGGCTGTCATCAGCCTGCGCGTCGACCCTTCTCCGGGCCTCGATTCCTCTGTATTTCAGCAACTGGCCAACCGCCTGGTCGACTACCCGAAGCGCCTGCCGATCAAGGGCCTGCAGATGGGTTTTTCGGCGGCCGACACACCGAGCCCGCAGTTTCACAGCAAGCACGAAGATCTCGGATTGCGTCTCGAGACGGCCGACGGCCGGCGTGTCCTGCAATTGCAGAAGCACGAGTTTACTTTCAGCCACCTGCCCCCATACTCGAACTGGCAAGAGTTCGTCGCTGACGGCAGGCCGCTATGGCCCCTTTTTGTGTCGGCCACCGGCGCCACGGCTGTGACGAGAGCCGCCGTCCGGGTCATCAACAAGCTTGAAATTCCTGGGCCCATTGCCGATCTTCCGCTCTACGTGAATTTACTGCCCGCGTTGCCGCGAGCCATGCCAAGCCCTCCCGACACCTTCTTCATGCAATTCCAGCTATCTCTCGACAAGTTGGCGGAAGGCTGCCGAGCGATCGTGAACGTCGCCAGTGGCTCTCAACCCGATAGGGATACGACTAACCTGCTGCTCGACTTCGATCTGTTCGTCCAAGGCCCATTGAAGGTCGACGATGCAATAGTGTGGCCGCTCCTCGAGAGACTCAGCGAGGGCAAGAACCAGCTGTTCGAAGCGTGCATAACGGACAAAACGCGAGCCCTCATCCAATGAGCGCAATGGATGCCATCAAGTCGCCTGACTCCTACTACTCGGCTCCCTTTCGTGGAGCAAGCGCATGTGCAACCCAGCATTGGGAACGATTCGTCTCAATCCCGAACGTCGAGTGGCTGCACCTTCGGCCCGAAAAGCTGCGGCTCGAGCGCCTTGCTGCATTGGGTGAAAACTGGGATGGCCACGGCAGCGCCGCGCCCAACCGCAATGCGATCGACAAGGCTTCCAGGGACGTATTGCCCGAACTCTACCAGGCAGTCTCGACCGAAAGCTCCAGATGGACCACTCCTCACATCACCGCAAGTGAAGCCGGCGAGATAGTTCTGGAATGGTGGCATGGAGACCGCAAGGTCACCCTCTATGTTTCTGATTCACGTATCGAATACATCAAGGTCGGCGGTCTCGACATCGACAACGAGATGGAAACCGGTCCTATCTCCTCAGCCCCAGACTTCCGCCCTGTCTGGACCTGGCTCCACGCCTGATCGGTCATGGAGGCAACGCCAGTCCACGACATCGAAGATTTGTATCGGGCGATCCGGGCGGATCGCGGCGAATTCACTGTAACTGCCGATGGCCAGCTCAAGTTCAGCGCGTCAGCCTTTAACGATCGAGATCGAACGCCCTCCGTTGATCGCTCCTCCATCCGGACCGAACCACGCGACACGCGCATCAACGCCACCGATGGAGTGACCGTCGTCAGAGCCGCTCAAGTCCGGTCCATCCGCACCATCCGCATCGACCCCGGCAAGAAAAACGATGACCGCGTCTACCAAGTCGACGCCATCCACCGACCCCTTCCGGACGACGACGATCCCGCCGAAAACCCCGCCCACTGCCAAATCGAATGCTGCCCCAGCATCGCCACCGATAACCACTATAGAAAACTCAAAGAAGCACTCGCTCTCCTCGCAAACACACGTGGATTCATCGTCAACCCCACCCTCGAAACTCGACAACCCCAAATGTAGAAAGCGCCCAGACTCCCCGAGGAAGTGATTCCGGAGCCGTGGTTCTGCGGACCGTACTTCGACAAGTTCCTTCTCCGCGCGAGAGGAGCGGGCTGCGGTGAGGCTTCTGGTTGCCGGACCAAGGTTCAGCAGATTCATTACACGCGCAGGTCGGTGTGGAAGTTTTGCGGGAACCCACGATCCGGTTCGCCGCGCTCGCCGGTTCCCCCATCTCCGCAGCGCCTTATTGCGTTGTGATGTCCGGGGCCTTGTGGCCAGGCAGGTTCCGACGGTCCTGCAGGCTGTGCAGAAAGCAACCGGCAGAACTTTGAAAAGAAGATGAGACGCGTCGGAAGTTGACGCTCGCTCGCCAGTCGTACCGGGGTGGAACATGCGCGGACATCGCCTCGAAATACGCCCAATGGCGCTTCGATCGGCGGCCCGAGCGCCGTCTCCGTCAGGTCGTCCCGGCGCTGGTCGGCAAATTGGGATCGCTCACCACCGCGCGTTCCCCCAGTTTCTGCGCTTCCGTGCGCCCCATCGGCATGTTGCCCGCCGGCCGCTCCAGCAGATGCCGAATCTTCGGCGGCTCGCTGCCGCGGTGGAAGGCCAGCGCGCGGCGCTCGATTTCCTGGTCGGAGACGGTGAAGCGGTGATAGCGCCGAATGTGCTCCACCCAGCTCGGGCTGTGAAATCGCTCGATCCACAGCTGCGGCTCGCTCATGTCCTGCATCAGCATCCACCGTCGCGCGCCGTCGCGGCGGCGGATGCGGCGGACTTCCTGCATGGCCTGCACGAAAGCCGGGTGGTCTTCGGGAGCCACCTGATACGTAACGGTGACGACCACACGCCCGCTCTCCGGCCCCAGCTCCACTTTGGGCGTCATGTCGAGGTCGCCGCGCGCGGCGGCGAGATTGAGGCTGTCTGTCTGCGGCAGGCGAGCGAAGAAGCCGAGCAGCGCGGACAGCGTTATCGCCACGCACGAGGCGGCAAGCGCAATGACGAGGCTGTGGCTCTCGGCGATCTCACCCCACATCCAGCTGCCAATGGCCATGCCGCCGAACACGAGCATCTGGTAGATGGCGAGCGCGCGGCCGGTGACCCAGCGCGGGGACGACATCTGCACCGTGGTGTTGAACGTAGAGAGCATGAGCACCCACGAGGCGCCGCCGATGACGAACGAGGCGAGCGTGAGGATGAGCCACGGGCTGAACGCCGAGACACCGGCCGTGAGCGCGAAGCCCAGCGTGGCGAAGCGCACGAGTTTTTCGTTCTGCACTTTCTCGCGCGCGTGCGCGCTCGCCAGCGCGCCAATGACCGCGCCGACGCCGAACGTGCCAAACAGGATTCCATAGGTGAGCGCGCCGCCGCCCAGCAGGTCGCGCGCGATGAGCGGCATGAGCGCCCAGATGGCGCTACCGGCGACGCCGAGCACGAAGCCTCGCAGCAGCACGGCGCGGATGGCCGGTGACAGGCGCGAGTAGCGCAGGCCCGCGCTCATCGCCATGAGCATCGTCTCAGGCGGCAGATGGGATTGGGGCTTCGGCCGCTTCCACGAAATCAGCATCACGATGAGCACGAAATACGTCAGCGCATTCGCCACGAACGCGGCTGGCGCACCCGCCGTTGCCACGATGATGCCGCCGATGGCGGGACCTGCCGTGCGGGCCAGGTTGTACGACATCGTGTTGAGCGCAACCGCGGCGGGGATGTGCTCGCGTGGCACCTGCTCGCCCACCGACGACTGCCACGCGGGGCCGTACAGCGCCACGCCGCACCCGATGAGGAACGTGAGAGTCAGCAGGGTCCACGGAGTGATGTGGCCCGCGTACGCCATCACGGCAAGCACGATCGACACGGTGAGCATCGCGCCTTGCGCGATGAGCATGATGACGCGGCGGTCCCAGATGTCTGCGATGGCGCCGGAGGGGAGCGCGAGCAGCATGATCGGTAGCGTGGTGGACGCCTGCACGAGCGCAACGTAGTCGGCCGTGGGGGCGAGCGAAGTCATCAGCCACGAGGCGCCGACGGCCTGGATCAGGCTGCCGAAATTGGAGACGAGGCTTGCAGACCAGATCTTCAGGAACGTGCGCGACTGGAACGGCGCCAGCGTGGTTGCTCGCCAGGAATCCTTCACCGATGAAGCCTTGCTGCGGAAATAGGGAGGGCGCGAATGATACCGCGCTCGGTGGCGCGCAAGGCCCGCTCTTCGGGGCGCGTCGCCTCGCAGTGGCGTTGGCCTTACCGGGCTTCAGGCCGACGCGGTGACCTTCGTGCGCAGGTAGTCGATGGTGCGCGCCACTTCCGTCTTGAGGGCGGTGGCGAGCGTATCGATCTGGGGGACGTCGCCGGAGCGGGCGGCGGCTTCCAGGCGGGCCGCGGCCTGCGCGGTGGCGGTGGCGCGCAGGTTGGCGCTGGCGCCTTTCAGGGAGTGCGCCTGTTCGCCCACGCGGGCGTAGTCGTTGGAGCCCAGCGCATTCAGGATGGCGGCGAGAGTCTCGTCCCCGCTTTCGATGAAGAGGTCCACGAGCTCTCGGGC
The DNA here is from genome assembly GCA_963837755.1 of uncultured Gammaproteobacteria bacterium. Classification (GTDB taxonomy): domain Bacteria; phylum Pseudomonadota; class Gammaproteobacteria; order Steroidobacterales; family Steroidobacteraceae; genus JADGHX01. The sequence goes on from CAWIOP010000003.1 coordinate 133,859, forward strand.
GAGGGTCTCGTCGCCATCCATGGACTTCAGGAAGGCGTTCCAGTCCACCGGCGCGGCGGCCTGCGGGGCGTCCACGGCAGGTGGGACTTCCGCTTCGGTGGGGCTGCCGCCGAGCTTGCCGAGATGGCGTTCGAGGCACGCCTGCAGTTTGGTGCGGTCGAGGGGTTTCGTGAGGTAATCGGTCATACCCGCTTCGCGACACTTTTCGTCGTCGCCCTTCATGGCATGCGCGGTGAGCGCAACGATAGGAATGCTCTTGGAGTTCTTGCCCACATTCGTGCGGCCCTGCTCGACACGACGGATCTCGCGCGTGGCTTCGTAGCCGTCGAGCTCCGGCATCTGGCAGTCCATCAGGATGAGGTCGTGCCCGCCGGCCCGCCACGCGGTGACGGCCTCACGGCCGTTGTTCACCACCGTGACTTCGAGGCCGAGCCTCTCGAGCACCATGCGCGCCACCTTCTGGTTCACCGGGTTGTCCTCGGCGAGCAGCACGCGGCGATCGGATTCCACTCGCACGGCGCGTACCTGGTGGCGTGTGACCAGCGGCTGGGCGCGGCGCTTCCACGACTCCGCGCTGTTGGACATGACGAGGCTCAGGCACGCCGTGAGGTCGCGCCGGGTGATGGGCTTCACGAGGTAGCCCGCGAAGCCCAGGTCCGCGAAGCGCTGCGCGTCGCCGCGATGGCCGGACGACGTGAGCAGCACGAGCCGCGTGTGGGTGAGATGGTCGTAGGTGCGGATGAGGCGGCCGAGCTGCTCGCCATCGCACTCGGGCATGTGGAAGTCGAGCAGCGCCACCTGGAATGGCTGGTCGCAGACAGTGGCATCCACCAGCTCCTGCAGGGCGTCCTGCGCGGTGGCGACGCACACAGGCTTCACGCCGCACGCTTCGAGCTGGCCCGTGAGCACCCTGCGGTTCGTGGCGTTGTCATCGACCACGAGCACGCGCAGGCCCTTGAGAGCGTCGTGCTGTGCCTGAAGGTCCAGGTGCTTGCGCTCGGCGACGCCGACGCGCGCGGTGAACCAGAAAGTGGAGCCGGTGCCTTCGACGCTGTCGAGGCCGGCGGTGCCGCCCATGAGCTCCGCGAGGCGCTTGACGATGGAAAGCCCGAGGCCCGTGCCGCCGTACTTGCGCGTGGTGGACGCATCCACCTGGGAGAACGGCTGGAACAACGACGCCTGCCGCTCCTTCGGAATGCCCAGGCCCGTGTCGCGCACTTCGCAACGGATGAGCGAGCTGTCCGCGCCGGCTTCGACCACGTGCACGTCGAGGGCCACTTCGCCCTTCTCGGTGAACTTCACGGCGTTGCTGCCGAGGTTGACGAGAATCTGGCGCAGGCGCGCGGGGTCGCCCTTGATGAGGTCGGGCACCGCCGGGTCGATGTGCGCGGTGAGCTCGAGGCCCTTGCCGTGCGCCTGGATCGCCAGGAGGCGCGCCACGTCCTCAACCGTGTCGCGCAGGTCGAGCTCGATGTGCTCCAGATCGAGCTTGCCGGCTTCGATCTTCGAGAAGTCGAGAATGTCGTTGATGACGGTGAGCAGCGCGCTCGCGCTGTCGCGGATCGTCTCGGTGTAGTCGCGCTGGGCGGGGTCGAGCGCCGTATCGAGCAGCAGCTCCGTCATGCCGATCACGCCGTTCATCGGCGTGCGGATCTCATGGCTCATGTTCGCCAGGAACTCGCCCTTCGCGCGGTTCGCGGCGGCCGACGCTTCGCGCGCTTCGATGAGATCGTGCTGGTACTGGCGGCGCTCGGTCACGTCCTGCAGCGCGCCGGAGACGCGAGTGGGCCGGCCCCGCGCGTCTTTCTCGCAGATGCCGCGCGAGCGGAACCAGCGATAGTCGCCGGTCTTCATGCGCACGCGGAACTCCGCGTCGTAGACGCCCGCGGTCAACAGGCACTTCTGAAACGCTGCCTGCTGTATCGGCAAGTCGTCGGGATGAACGAGGTCGCGCAGCGAATCGATTGTCGGGTCCTGCAGGTCGTTGGCTTCGTAGCCGAGCATCGTTCGCCAGTGCGGCGCGAGCCAGTAGCGGCCGCTCGCCACTTCGAACTCCCACGGGCCATCGCTGGTGCCGCGAATGGCGCGCGCGAGACGCGCTTCGGCCTGGCGATGCGCGTCTTCCGCTTTCTCTGCGCGAGCAAGGGCGCCGAGCACGTCGCGGCTTTCGGTGAGCGCGCGCTCCGCCTGGGCGAGCGCGAGGGTGTCGGCCTGTGCCTGCCGCTTCTGCCACAGGCACATCGCAGCGGCGCCCCAGATGACGCCGACGGCGAGCCCGCGGTTGGCGTAGTGCAGCCACGGTGAGAAAGGAACGGTAGTCATCACCGCGTCGAAAGCGGCGAAGGCGGTGCAGAGCGTGGCGGCGAGGTACGTGTCGCTCTCGCGCGGAGCCCACAGGCTCAGGGTGACGACGAGAACGTACGCCGCACCCATGAACACCAAGCCGGGAAGCATGCGATCGAGCAGCAGGATCGTGCACGCGGTAACGATTGTGATCGGGCGGTTGTATCGCTCGAGCAGCGCGCCCACGCCGGAACGGCTCACGGTGCGCGCATCGGGAGCGTCGGCGGCCAGGGTCTGGGCGTCACGTGTTGCATCGGTCGCTGTCATGAAAGAGCCGCAGGGTCTTTGTCATGAAAAGTCTCGCCCGCTGGACCGGATTTGACTGTGTGCGACTCATCAGTAATGGCCCCGCGACCGCACAAACCCGCAAAACGCGACATCCGTCGGACGCTGCCCCCCGCGACTGTGACTTTCGTCGCACTGATGTCACGGTTGCGCACGCGCTTTTACAAACGGCAGAGCGTTTGTACACGGTGGCCCCCGCCGGGCAGGGCCGCCTTCTGCCCTAAAACCCGTCCCGCGCGGGCGGCGCGCGGTGGCACGGGAGCTGCAGCAGCCGTTCGCTGTGCCAGGCGATCGAGCGCGTGCGGCCCGGCGCGCAGGTCACCGTTCTGTCAAATCGGCGGGCACTGGTGGGCGATCCGGGGAGGCCCCCGCATGAACGCGATACGACTACGAAGGCTGGTACTGGACGCGGCCGAGCACGTGCCGTTCTATCGGCGCCACTGGGCGCAGGCCGGCGTGGATCTCACGCGCATCGCTTCCGCTGTGCACATAGAGTTTCTGCCTGTGGTGCGCAAGGCCGATTTGCTCGCGTGCCCCGCGGAGGACCGCCTCGACCGCCGCTTTCTCGGCCAGCAGATGCGCGGCGATTCCACCAGCGGCTCGACCGGGCGGGCGCTCGAAGTGCCTCTGGACCGGTACACCCTGCGCCGCCGGCGAAAGCGCTTTCTGCGCGCGCTGCGCGACGTGGGTTACGCGCCGGGCGAGCGGCTCATGCTGATCACCGACCGGGCGTTCCCGGCCGGCGCCGCGTTACTGCGCTGGACCTACGCGGACCTGCGCCTCGGCGAGGAGGCGGTGTTCTGCAGGTTCGCGAAGGCACGACCGAATGTGCTCTATGGCCCGCTGAGCTCGCTGGTGCTGCTCGCACGGCGCCTGCTCGGGTCGCCCAGCGAGAAGTGGCGGCCGCGGGTTGTCGTCAGCACGGCCGAGCAGCTGACGGATGCGAGGCGAGCGCTGCTCGAATCCGCGTTCGGCGCGAAGGTCGCGGACTTCTACGGCATGGCGGAGCTCGGCCTCGTTGCCTATTCGAAGCCCGGCGTGCCGGGCTATCGGATGCTCACGAGCGACTTTCACGTCGAGCTGCTGCCGGCCGTGGCCGGCATGCGTGGCGGGCTCGAGCGACTGGTCGTCACCGATCTCATCCCGGGCGCCATGCCACTCATTCGCTTCGACACCGGCGACCTCGTTCGGCGGGACGCGGCGCGCGCCAACGTTCCGGTCGTCGACATCAGCGGGCGTGAAGCGGACCGCCTGACGCTTTCCAGCGGCTCACCATACGACTTGACGCTGGCTCTCGACCGCGTCGACGGCGTGGTCTGCTCGCAAGCCATGGCCTGACGCGCCAGGCCGCAGGCCAAACGGGCCTCGCGTTCGGTATTCGGACTGAGGCGCGCCACGACACAGGCGCTGCGGGTCGTGCGGCCGAAGGCGGTGGCCTGTCACGCCTGCCCACGCGTCTCACCGGCGGCGCTATTCGAGCCACTTATAGCTGCCATATAGCGCATGCACGCGAGCCCGTCGGCAGGCGGCCGCGTTCCGGCGATCGCGTGCCGGTGGCGCGGGATGTTTGGTAGAGTCCCCGCCCCCTTTCTCCCCAGCGGTGGACCTTCCATTGGCCAGCAATATCGAGATCGCCCAAGCGGCGAAAATGAAGCGCATCACCGAGGTCGCAGCCCGTCTCGGCATCTGCGAAGACGACCTCGAGCCCTATGGTCGCTACAAGGCGAAACTCTCGCTGCGCGCCATCTCGAAGCTCGAGGATCGCCCCAACGGCAAGCTCGTGCTGGTCACCGCCATCTCGCCAACGCCGGCGGGTGAGGGCAAGACCACCACCACGGTGGGCCTGGGCGACGCGCTCAACCAGCTCGGCAAGAAGGCGATCATCTGCCTGCGCGAGCCGGCGCTCGGCCCCGTGTTCGGCATGAAGGGTGGCGCGGCCGGCGGGGGTTACTCGCAGGTGGTGCCCATGGAGGACATCAACCTCCACTTCACCGGCGATTTCACGGCGATTGCGCTCGCCAACAACCTGCTGAGCGCGGCGCTCGACAACCACATTCACCACGGCAACGAGCTCGGCATCGATGTTCGTCGCATCGCGTGGAAGCGTGTCGTCGACATGAACGATCGCGCGCTGCGCGACATCACCGTGGGCCTCGGCGGTCCGGGCAATGGTTTCCCGCGGCAGGACGGCTTCGACATCGTCGTGGCGTCCGAAGTGATGGCGATCTTCTGTCTCGCCACCAGCATCGCGGATCTGAAAGAGCGCCTCGGCAAGATCGTCGTGGCGTACACGCGCGAACAGAAGCCGGTGCTGGCTCGTGACCTCAAGGTTCACGGCGCCATGGCGGCGCTGCTGCGAGATGCGTTGGCGCCGAATCTCGTGCAGACGCTCGAGAACAACCCGGCCATCATTCACGGCGGCCCGTTCGCGAACATCGCGCACGGCTGCAACTCCGTGATGGCCACGCAGACCGGCCTCAAGCTGGCGGACTACGTGGTCACGGAAGCCGGCTTCGGCGCGGACCTCGGCGCCGAGAAATTCGTCGACATCAAGTGCCGCAAGGCGGGGCTGCGGCCTTCGTGTGCGGTGATCGTCGCCACGGTGCGCGCGCTCAAATTCCACGGCGGCGTGGACGTGAAGGAAGTTGGCAAGGAGAACGTTGCCGCGCTGGAGAAGGGGCTCGTCAACCTCGAGCGCCACATCAACAACGTGCACAACCACTTCGGGCTGCCCGTAGTCGTTGCCATCAACAGCCGCGCGGAAGACACGGAAGCCGAGCGCCGCACGATGATCGACAAGCTCGATCACCTTGGCGTGAAGATCATTCCGTGCACGCACTTCGCCAACGGTGGCAAGGGCGCGCTCGATCTTGCGCGCGAGGTCATCGAGCTGTGCGAGCAGCATCACGAGAACTTCAAATTCGTGTACGAAGACTCGGCGCCGCTGTGGGACAAGATGAAGGCCGTCGCCACCAGGATCTATGGCGCCGCCGACATCACGGCCGACAGCAAGGTGCGCAAGCAGATCAAGGATCTGCAGGAGGGGGGCTACGGGCACTATCCGGTGTGCGTGGCGAAGACGCAGTACTCGTTCTCCACGGATCCGAAGCTGCTCGGCGCGCCATCTGGCCACGTGGTCAACATTCGCGAGGTTCGCCTGGCTGCCGGTGCGGAGTTCGTGGTGATGATCTGCGGTGACATCATGACGATGCCTGGCCTGCCAAAGGTTCCGTCGGCCAATGCCATCGACGTGGATGAGAACGGGAAGATCGTCGGCTTGTTCTAAGCTCGATCGTTCGTTGTTCGCCACTGGAAGGGCCCTGCGTAAGCGGGGCCTTTTCTTTTGGGATTCGGAATTAGAAGGTTGGCGTCCAGCGCTTGCGCTGGCGAAGTCTGTCGGGTCGAGGCTTTCGAGGGTTGCTCTGCAGCGCTAGGCTCGCGCGCTTCGACAAAAGATGTGGAGGACCACATCTTTTGTCGGCGTTCCCCGCGCGCGTCGGGGGCCGCGCGTCACGGCGGTCGTACCAAGTTTCCAGTGCAACGCTCGCGCGGCCCTGATCCGCCGTCGCGCGGGCGCTCGCCACGCGCTGCAGAGCAACCCTCGAAAGCCTCGACCCGACAGACTTCGCTTTGACGTCGTCGAATCGTTGAGTCTGGCGATTCTTTTTGCGCAGCAGCCTGGCGTCGTCGCTCGGCTCCCCGGCGCGCCGAAAACGTCGCCCATTCATCAGGGGCGGAGTCTTCCTCGCAAAGGGGTTTCGAGGGATGTGGGAATGCATGGACGCATTCCCACAAGGCCGCCAGGGACGGCTCTTGCGGCCGGTCCCTCGAAACCCCTTTGCGAGGAAGACTCCGCCTTACGCAAAGGCCCTTCAGTCTGAGTCTCCAGAGAGATCCGAACGCAGTGCCCGTCAGCGATTCGTGAGCGTCGTGAGCTTGGTAGCGAGTTCCGCGCTTTCGATGGGTTTGCAGTAAAGAAAGCCCTGCGCTTCGTCGCACTGGTTGAGGCGCAGGAAGTTCACCTGTTCCTGTAGCTCTACGCCTTCGGCTACCACCTTCAGGCCGAGGTTGTGGCCGAGGGTGATGATGGCGCGCACGATCGTGGCGTCGTCGGCGTCGGTGGCGAGGTGCTCTACGAATGAGCGGTCGACCTTGAGGCGGTCGACGGGAAAGCGCTTGAGATAGCTCAGGCTCGAGTAGCCGGTGCCGAAGTCATCCACCGCGATCTGCACGCCGAGGCGTTTCAGCTCGCCGAGCATGGCGACCAGCTGGGCGGCGTCGTGCATCACCATGCTTTCGGTGAGCTCGATCTCCAGGTAGCGCGAGTCGAGGCCGGTTTCTTCGAGCACCTCGGAGACCGTGCGCACGAGATTGTCCGCACGGAACTGGCGTGCCGAGACGTTCACCGAGACGACAATGGGCTCGAGGCCGGCGTCCTGCCACGCCTTGTTCTGCGCGCACGCGGCCTTCAGCACCCACTTGCCGATGGGCACGATGAGGCCGGTTTCCTCCGCGAGCGGGATGAACTTGCCGGGCGGAACGATGCCCTGCTCGGGCAGCCTCCAGCGGATGAGGGCCTCGGCGCCGATGATGCGGCCGGTGGGCAGGTCCACGCGCGGCTGGTAGTGGAGCAGGAACTGGTCGCGCTCCAGCGCGCGGCGCAAGCTGCTCTCCATGGCGAGGCGCTCGGTCATGAGCGTGTTCAGCTCGCGCGTGAAGAACTGGAAGTTGTTCCGGCCACTTTCCTTCGCGCGGTACATGGCGGAGTCGGCGTGCTTCAGCAGCGTCTGCGCGTCCGCGCCGTCGTTCGGGAACAGCGCAACGCCGATGCTGCAACTCACGTTGAACTCGCCGTGCTCGGTGATCCACGGCTGCGTCACCACGGCCAGCATGCGCTCGACGATGGTGCGCACCAGGTCCGATGCGGACTGGCCCGTGATGAGCACCACGAACTCGTCGCCGCCGAGGCGCGCCACCGTGTCGCAATCGCGCACGCACGATTCGAGGCGATCCGCCATGGTGCGCAACAGTTCATCGCCCACGTGATGCCCGAGGCTGTCGTTGATGTACTTGAACCGGTCGAGGTCGACGAACGCCACGGCCACGCGCGTGTTGTAGCTGCTGGCGGTGAGCAGGGCCTGCTCCAGCCGGTCCTGAAGCAGCGAGCGGTTCGCCAGCCCGGTGAGGGTGTCGTAGTTGGCCTGTTGCTCGATGCGCGCCTGATAGAGCTTGCGCTCGGTGACGTCTTCCACCGTGCCTTCGTAGCTCATGAGCGTGCCGTCGTCGTCGAACACGGCGCGCGCGTTCTCGGAGATCCAGATGACGTCGCCGTTCCTGCGATACACCTGTGATTCGAAGCCGCTCACCGAGCCGCGCGCCCGCACGATGCGCATGAATTCCTCGCGGCGTTGCGGGTCAACGTAGAGCTGCCGGCCGATGTCGCGCAGCGAGGCCATGAGCTCGCCCGGGGATTCGAAGCCGTAGATGTGCGCGAGGGCGGGGTTGGCGTCGAGGTAGTACCCGTCGCCGGTGGTGCGGAAGATGCCTTCGATGGCGTTGTCGAACAGGCCGCGATAGCGGCGTTCCGCTTCGCGCAGGGCCTGCACGGCGTTGCGCCGCTCGGTGATGTCCTGAATGAGGCCTTCGATGGCGACGACCCGGCCTTCGCCATCACGCACGCCGGTGCCACGCTCCCACACCCAGCGGATGCCGCCGTCGGCGTGCACGATGCGGTATTCGAGATCGAACGGCACGTGTCGCGCGATGGCTTCGCGGATCGCTTCGCGCACCCAAATCTGGTCTTCCGGTTGCGTGAGGGATTCGTACGACACGCGGCCGTTGAACATGAGGTCGCGCTGCCCGAAGCCCGTGACGCGCAGGCAGCCTTCGCTCACGAACTCCATTGTCCACTGCGCATCGTCGCGGCAGCGATAGACCATGCCATGCACGTTGCTCAGCAACGTCTTGAGCATGCGCACGTATTCCTGCTCGCGCGATCCGTCGGCGGGCTCGCGCGGGTTGCGGCCTGCGCCGCCAGGCAGTGCGCTCCACGTCAAAGCGGCGAAGCGGCCGGTGAGCGCGAGGTTCGCGCCGGTTTCGTCCTTGCGATCTGCGGGCGTCGCTGCCGTGCGCTCGAGTGGGTCTGCGGAGCTCATGTTTCGGTTCGAAAAACGGTACGGAACGTTATCAACGGAAACACGTGCGGCTGCGGCGGTTCATCACAGAACGCGCAACCGCTACGCACCCGGAGCGTGCATATTCAGCAAAGACAGGTTGGCTCGTCGGAAAAGCAACTGCGGCAAGCCCCCGATCGCCCACTCGTGGTGCAAGGGGGCGCACGATCATGGGGCGCGCGCGCGCCGGCCCGGGAAGGCCCATTAGCCCTCCTGGTCTTCACCGGCAGGTGCGCTGACTGACCAGCGCACCTGTTTTTCTGGATGTCTTTTCTAGAAAGGCTTCACCACCGCCAGGATGGCGATGCCGATGAGCAGCAGGGCCGGCACTTCGTTGAACACTCGATACCACTTGTGCGAGCGCGTGTTGCGGCCCTCGCGAAAGGCCACCAGCAGCTTCTTGCACCACGCCTGATACACGATCAGCAGCGCCACGAGCGTGAGTTTCACCTGCAGCCAGTGCATCTGGAGCAGCGAGGGGCTCGTAACCACCATGAGAATGCCAAACAGCACCGCAAGACCGGCGGCGATGTGTGTTATTCCGTACAACTTGCGCTCCATGATCACGAAGCGGTCCAGGCTCACCTGGTCGGTGGCGGTGGCGTGGTAGACGAACAGGCGCGGCAGGTAGAAGAGGCCGGCGAAATAGGCCACCACGAAAGTGATGTGGAAGGCCTTGAACCAGAGGTAGAACGGTTGGAGCGCGTTGAGCATGGGGCGCGATTCTAGCGGCCGCGGCGAGCGCCGCCGTCAAGAGTGGTTACCGGCCCACGCCGCGTGCGGCTGTCGGAAAGATTGACAGGTCACCCGTCGGCATTCTTGGCAAGCCTTGCCAAGTGCTTGTCCGATAAGGGCTGCTGCAGCCGCGGCATGGGCGTTGCAGCCCTCCGCGCGACGAATGACCGGGGGGTCTGTTGATCACAAAAGCAAGTCGAGTCGAGGCCGGGGCACAGCGGGGAATCCGTGCCGGTCAGTTTCGAGGTTTTCTTCTCGCGGCCGCAGTGGCCGCGGCAGGCATTGTGGTGCTGGCGCCCGGGAGCGCGCAGGCCAACGTTTCGGCCAGCGCACCGGTCACCGTATCGACCATCGTGACGGCGAATGCCATCGCGGCGGAGCGGGCCGGCGAGGTCGCCTACACCACCTCCATAGGCGGCCTCACGCTGCCTCAGTACATCGGGCCGCTGGAGTTCATCGGCGAGCAGAGCGGGGTGGACCCGCACTCGATGGCCACCTATTCCTACCGCGCCATGGGCCTCGCGCTGGACCTTCACGTCACGGATCTCGGTGCGGGCGGCGTCGCCGATGGCGCCGAGTCCCCCGAGCTTGCGCAGCGCTACGCCGCGGCGAAGAAGACCCTCGTCGAAGCCACCGCCGTGCGCGGGCTCAAGGCGACCGAGACCACCGTGGCGCTGGCGGATGGCGACCCGCGCGCCGCGCGTGAAGCGGTGTATCACCTGAAACGTCGCGGCGAGGGCGGCACTACTTATCTGTGGTTCACGGCCGTGCACGGGCTCGTCATCGACGCGCGGTTCGACGTGGCACTGGGTTTCGAAGAAGACGGCGAGATCGGCCGCAGCGAGATTCTCGCCGCGATCGGCGGCGCGATTCCGACAACGGCGAGCGTTGTGGCGCAGGCGCGCGCGCGCGCCGCGGCGGCCGACGACCCTTCGATGAAGCTGGCGATTTTGTGGGATCCGGAGACGCCGGAAGAGGAGAGCAAGATATGGCTCGCGTACCTGTTCGCCAGGGGAGCGTTTGCCGCGAACGAGACGGATGGCGGCCCTGCCGTCGGCGAACGCGAGAGCACGTTCGAGGAGGAAGTGCGCGGCCGAACGATTGCGCTCACCACTTTCCGCGCCCTGAAGCGCGAGCGTGCGCAATTGGCGTCAGCGTATTTCAACGACATTGATCGCGTGGAAACCGCCGGGTTCCTGCGCGAATACGTGTGGAGCTACCTGCGCCACGCGTCCTGGAGCGCCACGCCCGCCGACCTCGACGTGAGCGGCTTCGACGCCTGGCGCGCCGAGCACCTCGCCAACCACAAGCCCGTCACGCACGGGCGCATCGCGTTCCGGCTGGCGTTGGCGAAGTAGCGGCGCCACCGCGCCTGGAACCCAGGCGCCGCGCTCATTTCCAGCCCTTGTCGCGCGCGGCCGCTTCGGCTGCCGCGTCGAGCGGCTCGCCGTCGATCGCAATCTGCGCGGCGGCTGTGACGGCCGCGGGCATCTCGACGCTGGCGGGCTTGTAGCCGCCTTGCGCTCCGGCCGGCGCTATCGCGCTCGCGAGCACCTGCACGTGCCACGCGTCGCCTTGCCGGCACGCGAGGCCGCCGAGCGGGCTGCGATTTTTCACCACGAACGTGCGGCAGTGATCGCCGGATTTCGCCCTGAAGCTCACGCCGATCTGCACGGCTGAGTTTGCGGGTGGATCGCTCGCAAGCTGGTTGCTCAGCGCCTGCGCGAGATCCGATTGCGCTACGAGCTGGCCGCCCTGCGTGCCGATGCGATCGGCCCCTGGAGACCTGAGAGCAAGGTGCGCGATGACCGCGCCTGCGGCAACGCTGGCCGCCATGGCGCTCCACTCAACCCACGTCCACGGGCGACGCGGCGCCCCCGCTCGTTTTGCAGCCGCCGCGGCTTCGGCCGCTCTGGCTGCCCGCACGCGCCGCAGGTCTGTGACGGTGGCTGACACATTCGTCGGGGCGGAGCGCACGGCGGCGACCAGCCGCTCCGGCACGGTCTCCATGAGCGCCCCGTCGAACGTTGCGCCGAGCTGCTTGCGCAGCGCCTGGTGCTGCACCACGCGGCGCGCGACTTCGGGGTCTGCCGCCATGGCGGCTTCCACTTCGGCGCGCTGGGCGGCGTCGAGCTCGCCATCCGCATAGGCCATCAGTTTCTCGTCGGAAATATTCATGACGTGCCTGCCTCCCGTCCACCGAGCAGTGCTTCGAGTGCCATGCGGCCGCGCGCGAGACGGCTGGTGACGGTGCCGATGGGCACCTCCAGCACTTCGGCCGCTTCCTTGTAGGCGAGCCCTTCCACCAGCACGAGCGCCACCGCCAGGCGCTGCTCCTCGGGCAGCCGCCGCAGCGCCGCTTCGAGCGAGAGCCGGTGGATGTGCGCTTCGCTCGCGCCGTCCGCAACGTGCTCGCCGAGCTCTTCGGGCGCGAGCACCTTGTCCCGCCGCCGCCGCGAGCGGGTTTCGTCGATCCATGCGTTCTTCAGGATTCCGAACATCCAGCTATCCAGTCGTGTGCCGGGGCGCCACTGGCCGAGCCGCAGCAATGCACGCTCCACCGCCATCTGCACCAGATCGTCGGCGTCGTGCACGTTGTGCGAGAGAGCGCGCGCGAAGCGGCGCAGCCTCGGCAGCAGCGCTACGAGCTGCTCACGCGTCTGCTCGACCGATTGACTCAAGTCTCACGTCCATAACGACCGACGGTGCCATTTTCTTCCGCGGCTGTTGCCGCTCTCGCGAGGGGCGCAACATTCGAGTAATTTGGCCGCATGCGCAATCGCCTGTTCATTGCCGCGATCATAGCGTTCATGCCGCTCGCGCAGGCCCAGTTGCCGCGCGTGCAGGTGCCCAACCTGCCTCGCGTCGAGCTGCCGACTACGGTAACCGACACCGTGGGTAATGTGGGAAACACGGTTGGCAACGTCGCGGGGCGAGTCGGTCGGCTGGCAGACCTGCGCCGCCTGCGCGTCGACGAGCTGCTTCGCACGCAGCGCGCGAATGTGGAGCGAGACCCGGCCGGGCAGCCGATCCTGCGGGCGGAGGTCGTTTCGTTCGATCCCACGGATGCGGCGCTCGACCGTGCGCGCTCGGCAGGGTTCGAGGTCGCGCGCGAGCGCGTGCTCGAAGGGCTGGGTGCGCGCGTTGTCGTGCTGCGCGCGCCGGAAGGCATGACAACCCGTCGCGCGCTGAGGCGGATGCGCGGGCTCGATCCGCAAGGGTCTTACGACTACAACCATGTGTACATGGATAGCGGCGTCGTTGATCTGGGGCAACGGGCGAGCGAGGTGTCGGCACGAGCCGCGGTCGCTGGCGGGGAAGCACCGTTTCGGGTTGCTGCGGCCGGCGCGCTGTCAGGTGACTTGCCTGCGAGCGGCGCGCCAGCGAACGGCGCCAGTGCCGCACTCAAAGTCGGCCTCGTCGACACCGGCGTCGACGTCACGCATCCCGTCTTCAAAGGCGCGGCGATCCATCAGCGCGGCTGCGACGGCCGGTTCGTGCCGGCCGCGCATGGCACGGCGGTCGCTTCGCTGCTCGTCGGTCAATCCGGGCCGTTCAACGGCGCGGCGCCGGGGGCGGAGTTGTTTGCGGCCGATGTGTATTGCGGGCTCGGCACGGGTGGCGCCGCAGATGCAGTGGTCGACGCCATCGCGTGGCTTGCGGGCCAGGGCGTGCCTGTCATCAACGTGAGTCTCGTCGGGCCTCGCAACGTGCTGCTCGAGAACGTGGTGAGGCTCGTCATCGCGCGCGGGCACGTCATCGTCGCCGCCGTGGGCAATGATGGACCGGCGGCGCCGCCGTTGTATCCGGCTTCTTATCCGGATGTTGTCGGCGTCACAGGCGTCGATGCACGCAAAAAGGTGTTGCTCGAAGCCTGCCGCGGCAAGCAAGTGGATTTCGCCGCGCCCGGGGCAGACATGGCGGCCGCCAATCTTTCCCCCACGTTTGCAGCGGTGCGCGGCACGTCGTTCGCCGCGCCCATCGTTGCGGGTCTGCTCGCGGCGTCGTTGCGCGAGCCCAATCGGGCCGAAGCCGCAAAGGCCGTCGAAGAGCTGAGCCACCGGGCCGTGGACCTGGGCTCGCGAGGCATCGACAAGACTTACGGCAATGGCCTGGTGGGCGACGCCTTGCGCATGCAACCCGCGCTGGCGCTTGTGGGCGCTTCTGCCGGCCCCGCAAAACATTAGGTAAAGCCGCGAAAAAAAATCGCTGCGGCCGGGATGTTTCCGGGAAGAAAACCCGCAGCCCGTTCGTTCTCCCTACAGAAGGTCGCGCAATGGGCGCGGCACATTTGAGGAGCGACGACATGAACACCAAGCGAATTCTCACGAGCGCTGCTGTGGCCGCGGTGCTGTCCTGCGCAGCGCCGGCCTATTCGCAGGTTCTTGGCGGCAACGCCACCGGCGGGCTCGGCGGCACGATTGGCGGCGGCCTCGGCGGCATCACGGGTTCGGGCCAGGGCGCCCTCGGCGGTTCGATGGATAGCGACGCGATGGGCCACATCGGCCGCACGGCGGAAGGCGCGGGCAGCCGCGTGAGGCATGGCGCCGACGGCGCGGTGGGCAAGACGCGCGACGTTTCGCAATCCGCTACGGGTAAGGCGACCGATGTCGCCCAGTCGGCCAGGGGCAAGGCGAGCGATGCCGGGCAGGCGGCGGCCGGCAAAGCCACGGATGTTGCCCAGTCCGCTTCTGCCACGGCGCAGGGCGGCGTGCAGACCTCGGCGGGCATCGCCGGCTCTCTCTCCAGCCAGGCGAATGATGCAGCCGCGGCCGCTTCGAGCAACGGGTCGGGCGCGGCCAACAGCGGCTCGAATACCGCGGGCTCGCTCGGCTCAACGCTGGACGGCGCCGGCGCTGCCAGCAGCGCTGCCAATTCGGCAAATGACACGTCCCAGCCGCACGCTCTCGATGTGAACGGTGCGCTGGACGGTGCGGCCCAGGGCACGGCAAAGCGCACGACGACTGAGCCCAAGGGCGAGCCGGCTAAGGAGTCGAGCAGCGAATCGTCACGCGGCCTCGATGTGGGCGGCGCGTTAAGCGGCAACGGGAATGCCAGCGCGAAGCGCCAGCCGGCGAGCAACTCGGCGAACACCACGCCGGGCAGCGAAGAGAAATCGCGCGGCCTCGACGCCACGGCGGGCCTCAACGGCAACGCGAACGCAAGCGCGAAGCGCGATAGCGAGCAGCCGGCGGGCCGCAAGGTGGACGCCTCCGCCTCGGCTGGCGCGGACGCCTCGGCGAAGCGCTAACCGGCAACGTCGAGCGACAGGCGGCGGGATTTCAAATCCCGCCGCTTTTTTTGTGTGCCGATCGTTCTACACTTCGGCGCTCGCGAATCACCGCGAACTTTTTCGGAATTGACGACATGAGCTCACAAAGCAAAGTCGCCGTCGTCACGGGCGGCGGCAGCGGCAGCGGCAAGGCGGCAGCGCTGGCACTGGCGGCAGATGGGTGGAGCGTTGCGCTCGCCGGCAGGCGGCTCGACAAACTTCAGGAAGTGGCGGCTGCCGGCGGCAAGAACCTTCTGCCGGTGCAGGCGGACGTGACAGACCCGAAGTCGGTGCACGCACTGTTCACGAAAACCGTTCAAGCCTTCGGCCGCATCGACCTGCTGTTCAATAACGCGGGCATCAATGCGCCTTCAGTGCCGCTGGAAGACCTCACGTTCGATCAATGGCAGAACGTGGTGAACACCAACCTCACCGGCGTGTTCCTGTGCACGCAGGAAGCCGTGCGCCTGATGAAGCAGCAGAAGCCGCGCGGCGGCCGCATCATCAACAACGGCTCCATCGCCGCGCACACGCCGCGGCCCAACACCATTGCCTACACGGCCACGAAGCACGCCGTCACGGGCATCACCAAGGCCGTTGCGCTCGACGGCCGCGCGTTCGACATCGCGTGCGGCCAGATCGACATCGGCAACGCCGGCACCGAGCTTGCGAGCGCCATGCCGCGCACAGGGCCGAACGTTGAGCCGCTCATGAACGTAGCGCACGTCGGCCGCGCCGTGCTGCAGATGGCGAACCTGCCGCTCGATGCGAACGTGCTGTTCATGACGCTGATGGCGACGAAGATGCCTTACGTCGGCCGCGGTTGAATCACGACTAGTCGCGCCGCTACCCGAAAAAGACAGCGTGTCGGCGGTGGCTCGATCGAGTCTCCGCTTGCGCCAACCTCAACCGCTCATGCAGCGGCCTTGGCGACGCCGGGCCGCACTTCGTCGGCGGAGGCCTTGTCGTCGAGCGTGAGGCTTCTGAACCGCGCGTAGCAGAGCAGGGTAACGCCCAACGCCGCGACGGCTCCCACCACCATGGGCGATGCGGCCCACATGAACAGCTCGCTCAACGGCATGTTCTGCGCGATGAGCACGCCGCCGATGATGGGGCTGACGATCGACCCGATGCGCCCGATGCCGAGCGCCCAGCCCACGCCCTTCGAGCGTGCTTCCGTCGGGTAGATGAGCCCCGAGCACGCGTTGTTGCCGAACTGCACGCCCAGCACGGCAAACCCTGCGAGGCCGGTGACGAACGTCGTCATGAGGTGCGAGTTGTCGCTCAGCCCCATGCTGAAGATCGCGATGGGCGCGAGCACGAACAGCGCCACGATGGCGGAGAAGCCGAACCGGTTCAGCACCATGCTCACGAGCAAACCGCCCACCGTGCCGCCCACGTGATACAGCGAGCTTGCGAACGCCGCTTCCTTCGGCGACAGGCCGTTGCTCTCGAGGATGATCGGGATCCAGTTGTTCAGGAAGAAGTTCGCCATGAGCGTGGTGGCGAAACAGATCCACAGCAGCGGCGTGATGTAGCGCAGGCTGCCGCGGAAGATCTGCGCAAGTCCCAGGAACCCGCTGCGCGCCTCCGGAATGCCCGCGAGCTTTTCGGCGCTCGGCGCGGCCACGAACTGCGCATCGGTGGCGATGTTGAGATCCGGCCGCATGATGCGCGTGATTTTCAATAGCTCCTCGCGCCGCTGCGGCCGGTTGGCGAGGAATTTCACAGACTCGGGCAGCACGAACCACAGGCACGCCGCCACCGTGAGCGGCACCACTCCACCCACCACGAACAGAATCTCCCAGCCGAAATGCGGCACGACCCAGCCAGCGACGTATCCCGGCGTGCCGCTGCCGAGCGTGATGCCGGTGAACATGAGCACCACCAGCGTGGCGCGCCAGCGGCGCGGCGAGAGCTCTGCGTTGAGCGCGATGGTGTTCGGCATGAGGCCGCCGATGCCGATGCCGGTGAGGAAGCGCAGCACCGTCATCTGGTCGAGGTTCGCGGTCAGCGTCATGGAGAGCGTGCCGAGCCCGAAAATCACCGAGCCCAGGACGATGGCGAGGCGCCGCCCGTACTTGTCGCCGATGTAGCCGAGCAGCGGTGCGCCGAACAGGACCCCGACGTTGCTGGCGGCGAAGGCATAACCGAATGCGCTGCGCGGCACGCCCCATTCCCGCACGAGCTCGGGCGCCGCGAACGACAAGGCGGAGATGTCGAACCCGTCCGCGAACATGGCGAGCCACGACCACAGCAGGAGCTTGATGCTGAACCAGCCGATTTTCTGATCGTCGACCAGCGGCTCGATCTGAACGGTTTGTTGACTCAAAATCGCCTCATCTCTCAACGATTCGGCGGAAAATGCCGCCGCCCCCTGCCACGTAAGCCCGAACCCCTTGCTGTTCTCGAGCCATGTCCCTGGAAGCCGCACGCTCCCCAACCGCATCGTCATGGCGCCCATGACGCGCAATCGCGCCGTGGGAGGGAACGTACCGCACTCGGCCGCGCCGCTCTACTACTCTGCAGCGGGCAGCGGCCGGGCTGCTGATCGCAGAGGGCTCGCAGGTGAGCCGCAAAGGGGTGGGTTATATCCGCACGCCCGGGCTGCACAGCGCCGAGCAGGTGGAAACCTGGCGCACTGTAACCGATGCCGTGCATCGCGCGGGCGGGCCGCATTTTCGCGCAGCTGTGGCACACGGGCCGCGTGTCGCACCCGGACTTCCTGGAGGGTGAGCTGCCCGTGGCGCCGTCGGCCATCGCGCCGCGCCGCTGAACGAGCCGGATTTCTCCACGTTCTTCCAGGGCGAGGAACAGGGCTATACGGATTATCCGGCGCTCGCCGGATAACGGTGGCCTGAGGTCGGCGCCACCGATGCAGCGAGTGTCGTGCGCTACTGCTTCGGCGTGGCGAACACCTGCGCCCAGTACACGCCGGACTCGCTCTTCGGGTCGACGACGTACGCGATGCCCATTTCAGTGAAGCGCGCGTTCATCAGGTTCTCGCAGTGGCCGGGGCTGTCGAGCCAGCCCTGCATCACTTCCTCCGGCGTGGTCGGGCCGGAAGCCACGTTTTCGCCCACTGTGCGCCACGAATAGCCCTCGCGCGTGACGCGCACCGCGGGCGTGCTGCCGTCGGAGCCTTCGTGCGCGAGCATGTTGTGCCTGGCCATGTCGCGCGCGTGCTCGCGAGCCGCACCGCCAAGCCGCTTCGCGAGAGTGAGCGGTGGCGCGGACGAGAACGTCTTGCCGCCGCACCGGCGCGAACGCGAGCGCGCCTGGTTCGCCAGCTTCAATACGCGCTCGCTCACCGCCGATGCGTTTCCCAGCGCGGGTGCGCCGAACGGCTCGGCCAGCACGATCCACACGTTATCGCCTCGCTTCTCCAGGCCGATCTCGCGCACCGCTTCGTCGCGCAGCTCACCGCAGGCGCGCTGTGCGAGCGTGCGCGCGACATCCGCGTTGTCGTCGGCGTTGGACACGAACAGCGAAGACGAATGCAGCGCTCGATAGCCGGCTTTGGACAACGCGTTGCTCAGCCGCTCGCCCCGCGAGATGCGCTTTGCGACACCGTCGAGCTTGCGGTTCGCCCGCAGCGGCGCCGACACGCCGCGCTTGCCGTCGCAGCCTCTGGCGCGCACGTCGTTGATGGTGTCGATCAGGCTCGCGCGCGCCAGCCCCGGCGAGGCGCACATCGCCAGTGCGACCATGAGCCCGGCCAGCTTGCGCATCACAGGTCGAACAGTTTCATCGAGTCGACCTTTGACGGCGACGACGCGGCCGCGAGCCGCTGGGCCACTTGTGCCTGTGTCACGGCTGGCGCAGCGACGCCTGCGGCCACCGTGGTGCCCAGGGCGCCCAGCAAGGTGCGACGGTCGATGGTCATGTTCAATTTCCCCCCTATCTCCGGCACGGATTCGGTTCGTATGATAGCGGGGCGCGCACCAGGCGTGCGCAGCGGGCCATCGCAGGGACGCATCCGCAAGGGAACGAGAGAACAATGAACGCAACCGTCGCCGAACCAATGCCGGGCTTTCTGTCGCGCGAGCGAATCGTCGCGGGGCCCCGATTCAATCGCTGGCTGGTGCCGCCCGCGGCGCTGGCCATTCACCTGTGCATCGGCATGGCGTATGGCTTCTCGGTGTTCTGGCTGCCGTTGTCGAAATCCATCGGCATTACCCAGTCGGTGGCCTGCCCCGCGGGCATGAGCACGCTTGCGCAACTCTTCACCACCGCCTGCGACTGGAAAGTATCGATGCTGGGGTGGACCTACACGCTCTTCTTCGTTCTGCTGGGCCTTTCCGCGGCGACGTGGGGCGGGTGGCTGGAGCGCGCGGGGCCGCGCAAGGCGGGCGTGGTTTCCGCCGTGTGCTGGTGCGGTGGGTTCGTCATTTCGTCCGTCGGTGTCATGACGCATCAGCTGTGGCTCATGTGGCTCGGCTCGGGCGTCATCGGCGGCATTGGCCTGGGGCTGGGCTACATCTCGCCGGTGTCGACGCTCATCAAGTGGTTTCCGGACCGGCGCGGCATGGCGACGGGGATGGCCATCATGGGGTTCGGCGGCGGCGCCATGATCGGCTCGCCGCTGGCGGACCGGCTGATGAAGCTCTATGCCTCGCCCACGTCGGTGGGCGTGTGGGAAACGTTTCTCACGCTCGCGGCCATCTATTTCGTGTTCATGATCTGCGGGGCGCTCGGCTATCGCGTGCCGCGTGAAGGCTGGCGACCGGCGGGCTGGGCACCGCCTGCGGCCGCGTCACATGGCCTCATCACACGGCGCAACGTGCACCTCGACGTGGCGTGGCGCACGAAGCAGTTCTGGCTGCTATGGGGAGTGCTGTGCCTCAACGTCAGCGCGGGCATCGGCATACTGGGCATGGCTTCGCCACTGCTGCAGGAGGTGTTCGCGGGCCGGCTCATCGGCGTCGATGCGTCGTTCACCGAGCTCAACGCCGCGCAGCTGGCGCAAATCGCCGCGATAGCGGCGGGCTTCACGGGGCTGCTGTCGCTCGCCAACATTTTTGGGCGCATTTTCTGGGCCTCGCTGTCGGATCGCATCGGCCGCAAGGCGACGTATTCGGTGTTCTTCCTGCTCGGCTTCGCACTGTATTCGTCGATTCCGTGGACGGCTGCGGCGGGCAGCCTCGCGCTGTTCGTTGCGTTCTTCTTCGTGATTCTTTCGATGTATGGCGGCGGCTTCGCCACGGTGCCGGCTTATCTGGCGGACATCTTCGGCACGAAGATGGTCGGCGCGATTCACGGGCGGTTGCTCACCGCGTGGTCCATGGCGGGCATCCTCGGGCCCGTCATCGTCAACTACATCCGGGAGTACCAGCTCGATCACGGCGTGGCGCGGGCGAACGCGTACAGCATCACCATGTACATTCTGGCGGGGCTGCTGGCGGTTGGGTTTCTGTGCAACTGGCTCGTGAAGCCGGTGGCCGAAAAGCACTACATGAAGGACGACGCGGACGCGGCAATGCCGGCCACGGCGCCGGCGAACGTTAGTGTGCAGGAAGACGCGGTGGTGGATGAGCCGGCGATCAATCCGGTGCTGGTTGTGCTGGCGTGGTTGGCCGTTTGGATTCCGATCGGGTGGGGAGTCTGGGTGACTCTGGAAAAGACGGTGGTGCTGTTCAGGTGACGCGGGTCGTCGCGCGCGGCGGCTCACTCGAAGAGGACCTTGGCGGGGACCGACCGTAAGACCGACCCATCGGGGCCTTGCCCGCATCGGCGTCGTCCGCGCTGGCGCGCGCGGCGCTGTTGCGCCGGGTGTCGCCAGGCGCGCCGGTCTTGCGCGCACGTTTTGCCGCGCGGCCTTTGTTGTTGTTCTGCCTCATGTGACTGGTCTGGTCCCGCCTGATGGATGTGCGAGTCTACGATCGCGCCTGAAGGTTGACTGCGCCAACGACCTATATCATGGTCTGCCGAAACCAGCCCGTGCAGAAGACGAATCATCGTGCGCGCGGGGTGGCGGGAAGAGGGGGAAACCATGATCCGCAATCAGTTCCGGGCCTTCGGGCCCGTCCGCGCCGCGTGCGCTCTCGCTGCTGTAACAGGGCTCACCGCCATGCCGGCGGGCGCCCAGAGCCTGGAAGAAGTCGTCGTCACGGCCGAGCGCCGCGAGATGGCCTTGCAGGACACGCCCATCTCCGATCATGGCCCTGTCCACGGAAGCGCTGGAGCGCAAGGGCATCGAAGATATCGGCGACGTGGCGCTGTTCACGCCGAACCTCGCCATCAACGGCTCCGCGGCTACGGCAACAACCAGCCCACGTTCTCCATCCGCGGCATCTCCGGCGGTGGCGGCGCCACGAGCGAGCGCGGCGTCGCGCTATACATCGATGGCATCTACGTGCCGCGAACCAACGGCTCGGTCTTCAAGGTGTTCGACATCGAGCGCATCGAAGTGCTGCGTGGCCCGCAGGGCACGCTCTTCGGCCGCAACAGCAAGGCGGTGCGGTGCGCCTCGTCACCCGGCAGCCGAGGCCGGAGTTCGAAAGCTACGTGCGCGGCACGCTGGGCAACTTCGACCGCCGAGACATCAGCGGCATGGTCAACATGCCGGTGGGCGACAAGCTCGCTGTCCGCGCGCAAGGCGCATATCTCGAGCAGGATGGCTACGTCAAGCGCGCCACGCAGGAGCTCGGTGGTTCCGAAGACTGTGGTCGGCGCGCCTGCAGGCGGCCTACACATTCAGCGACAACGTGAAAGCTGACGTTCGGCGGCGCTGTACAGCGATTCGAAGTCCGATGGCTCGCCGCAGGACATCGGAGACGTTCGACATGGCGCCCGGCAACGTGCAGGGCAATTACGCCGACTGGCTGTCCGATGCTTGCGTGCTGGCGGGGCAGCCGCGACTTGCTACGGTGGATGATCCGCGCCTCGTGCTCGACGACTACACCCTGCCGGCCATTCTGCCTGCTCGACGATTTCGATCCCGACTGGGATGCCGCCTGCGAGCAGCGCAACAACAACAAGTATTACCAGCTCGATGCGAAGCTCGCAGTGGGAGCTGAGCGACAACCTGAAGCTCACGTCCACCAGTGGCTACGCGAAGCTCGATCACATCGGCGCAACCGACTGGCAGCTGCTCGGCACCGAGCGGCGCCCCGACAACGTCGAATCCAAAGTGCTCTACCAGGAGTTCCAGCTCAACGCCGGCCTCTTCGGCAGCCGCGTGGACCTGGTGACGGGCGTCAACTTCTTCCAGGAGAAGTCTTCTTCGGCGGGCTTCCTGCTGAACCGGCGCGGCACCAGCACCTTCAGCCCCGCGGGCGGGGCGCAGAACGGCAACGGCAACGCGGGTCTCTTCATCACCGCGAACAACGCCGTCGAGCAGAAATCGACTTCCTTCGGCTGGTTCAACAGCGCCACCTGGCACGCCACGACGAAGCTGAACCTCACCGTGGGCGCGCGCCTCGCCTACGACGAGAAGGAGATCGAACAGACGCGCTTCGCCGCCGCCGACTTCGTGCCGGCGCCGGGCACCACCTCGACAACCGTCAACGCCGATGACAGCTGGAGCGAAATCGACTGGCGCGGCACGGTGGACTACCACTTCACCGACGACGTCATGACCTACGTCACGGCTTCCAAGGCGTACCGCGCCGGCCAGTACACCATCAACGTACTGCCGCTGATTCCGGGCCCGCTGCAGAGCGACGACTTCATCAATCCGGTGCCGCCGGAGAAAGTCGTCAACTACGAGCTCGGCGCGCGCAGCAGCTGGTTCGACGACCGGCTGCGCATCAACCCCACCGGGTTCTTCATGTTCTGGAGCAGCCGCCAGGCCGCGCGCCAGATCGTGGACCCGACCACGGCCACCGGCTTCCGCATCGGCATCGTCGATTCGGGGGACGTGAACGTCTACGGCGTGGAGCTCGATGCGCAGTTCGCCGCGACGGACTGGCTGTCGTTGAACGGCGGCTTCGGCATCACGCGCTACAAGGTGAAGAATCCGACCGCCAACACGGGCCCGAATCTCTTCCCGGCGCAGGCCTCGCCCAGCGGCAATTTCGGTGTGACGGCCAAAGTGCCGACGGCCAGCGCTGGCGGCCTTGCGGTCAACCTGAACTACGCCTACGTCGGCGAGCAGGAGACGCACCCGACGGCCAATTCGGATTCATCGTACAAAATGCCGAGCTACGGCCTCGTGAATGGGCGCGTGCAGTGGACTTCGCCGGGCGCGCGCAACACGGTTTCGCTGTTCGCGAACAATCTGCTGGACAAGACCTACGCCAGCTATGCCACGCGCTTCGGCGGAGGTTTCTGGGACGCCGGCAGCGGCGCCGGCGTGGCTGCGCCGCTGCGCTCCGCGCTGGGCGCCGTGCGCGGACGGCCGCGGGAGTTCGGCATCTCCGTGCAGCACAACTTCTAGCGCTGCACGGGCCGGATGCGCCGGCGCTACCGGCGCACGGTTGGGGTGGCGGTGCTCGTCAATTCGAGCGGCCGCCGCTGCCTTGCGAGGGAACGAAGCGCGTCATCACCGCCTGCTCCAGCAGGTCGAGCGGCAGCAGGCCTTCGTTGATGATGAAGTCGTGGTACGGCTGCTCCGTGAACCTGTCGCCGAGCGCCAGCTCGGTGCGCGCGCGTAGCGCTTCGAGCCGG
This sequence comes from uncultured Gammaproteobacteria bacterium, assembly GCA_963837755.1. Lineage (GTDB taxonomy): Bacteria > Pseudomonadota > Gammaproteobacteria > Steroidobacterales > Steroidobacteraceae > JADGHX01. Next base: position 157,277 of record CAWIOP010000003.1, read on the forward strand.
CTGTATCCGTAGAAGTAGGACGTGGCCTGGCCCGGCGCGTCGAACGTGTAGCGGTCCACCTCTGTCTTCGCGAACGGCTCGGAAATCATCACTTCCTGCGTCAGGATACGCAGCGCCGCGTCCGGCTCGATGAGGCCGAGATTGAGCATGGGGTCGAGGAAGGCGCGCGCCGCGCGCAACATGCGCATCTGCAGCGTGCCGATCTGGCCTTCCAGGGGCAGGTACTGCTTCATCTCGGCTTCCGCGTAGAGCGCCCAGCCTTCGACGTTCACGGAGTTGAACGCGTAGACCACACGTGCGCTCGACACGCCGCGCTCGAGCATGCCCGCGAACTGCAGCTCATGCCCGGGGCGGCACTCGTGCGCGGTGATGGTCCAGCTGATGGCGTCGGAGTCGAAGTCGTCCATGGCCGCGCCCTGCGTGTTCTTCAGCGGCAGCACGAATTCCGCGGGCTCGCCTGAGTTGCCGATGAGGCGTGGCGTGTCGAGGTGAGGCGCGGGGGATGCGGCGGCTTCCGCCTCGGTGGACAGGCGAATTGCGGCGTCACGCTTCGGCAGCGTAACGATATTCTGCTTGCGAATGGTGTCTTCGAGCTGCGCGAGATGCGACTTGTATAGCGGCAGCACCTGATCCGGCGGCACGCGGTTCTTTTTCAACTCGCGAATCACGTCGCGGTAGCCCGCGGATTTGTAGCCCTCCTGGTTCGCGACGATGCGCGCCAGCGAATCCAGCTCGTCCCGCGTCTGCAGGTAGGCGAACAGGGCGCGCTGCATGAGGTCGCGTGGGTCGGCTTCGACTCCGTAGGCCTTGAGGTTGTCCGCATAGATCTCGGGCGGCAGGCGGTTCGTCTTGCGCGCACGCGGTAGCACCGTGGCACGCACCCACTCGTTGTGCTCTTTCAGCTCGCGAGTGAGCGCATCGAGATCTTTCTGCCAGCCCTTCAGGCCGCTCTTCTTCAGCAGATCGCGAATGCCATCGACGTAGCGCGGCGCATTGTCCAGATGCTGTTGGACTTCAACGACCCACGGCCAGGTGAGCGAGCCGTTGCCCATGCGTTCTTCGATGCGCGCGCGAGCGAGCTTCGTGATGGGCTCATAGCCGCGCTCCGTGCCGGCGTAACGGCGCAGGCGCACCAGCGCCGCCGGGTGGCGCTTCTTCGCCACGCGGGCGTCGAGCAGGTCCTGAAAGCTGGAGAACACCGATTTGCCGACATCGAAATACGGAATCATCAGGCGGCGGTTCAACGCCGATGTGGCGCTCTGGCGCTGCGCGGCCTTGATGAGAATCTCCACGTCCTGCCTGGCGCGCTCGTCCGTGACGCTGCCGCGCGCGGCTTCGAGCCTGGTAATTGTCGCAGCGAGGTCCGCTTCCAGGCGCTCGTCGTTTTCTGGCTCGAGGTCGAACACCAGCGCGTCGTACTGCTCCAGGCCCAGATCTGCCGCGGATTCAGGCTGATAGCGCGCGTTCGTCTCCAGCAGGATCTGCGTGTACTGGTTGCTCTGCGTAATCCATTCCGCCTCGGCCGCCTGCGCGGCGCCAGCCGCTACGAAAGTGCCGAGTGCCAGGACAGTTGTGACGAATCGTTGCATCGAGGGCTCCGGGCCAACGTGGTGCACGCCCCGCGACGGGGAACCGGCATTGGGCGCGCGACAGGTTCCTGCAAGGTATGTCCCGTCAGACTAGCCCAACGCGCGCGGACTGACACTCATGAAACCGCTCATGCCAGTACAACAGCTACAAGGAATACCAGGACTGGCAGACGGAGATGCGCAAGACCTTCAGCATCGCGCCGCGTGCGCGAGGCGTGACGCGCATGAGCGCGGCCGGTGCGGGCGTGGCGCTCGATCCTGGCGTTACTTTCATGGCGGCCCCGATGCTGTCCACCATGCCGGCGCCGCTACCCGCCGAGAGCAGGTAGCGCAGCTCTTCAGCCCCTCCCACTCATGCTGGCTCGGTTGTGATACAGGTGCGGGGAGTGACGGATTCCGGGCGCATTCGCTGGAAGCGGCCGTGACCGATGGCGCTTGCGCCTGGCGGTGTCGGGGCCTGAGGAACACATTGTCAACTCACTGCCCATACAGTGCCCCGTGTCGGAGCGTCCCCACACGCCCCCCCCCGCGTGAAATTTCGGCCCCGCCGTTGCCTTCAGAGCGCGTCGCATGTCATAAGAGTGCCCCGCAAAATCCGCTACCGGCGCGTGCCGGGCTACGACATGCTCGAATACGTGTGCGAGAACTACCGCGAATATGTGGATGAGAATGGCGTAACGAGAATGCGGCTGCAGCCGCAGTGAGGTGTCAGCCTGCGGCGCGTACGCGGGGTGGCAGATCGAAGACGTGGGGGTGAGCGTGGTGACTGGAGCAAAGGGATTTTTGGCGGCATGTCTTCTGGCAGCCAGCACGGTGGTCAGCACCATGGCCTGGGGTGCGAATGACCTCGCGCTGCCGGCCGGTGCACGCGTGGGCATCGTCGTGATGATGCCAACGGATATAACGCACTATCACGTGGGCAAGTCGCCCTCGGCGAGTTTCATGCGCACGTATCGGGTGATGTGGCCGGCGTCCGAAGTCGTGGACGATCCGCTTGCGGCGCAGCTGCAGAGCGCGGGCTTCGAGCCGGTGTTCCTCGACCCGAGCGAGCAGCTGCGGCGCCAGCGCCAGGCGTGGATCGTCTCCTCGGTGCAGGCCACGAAACTGGCGAAGGCCGCCATGGAGGAGCTCGAGCGCATCACCATGGCGGAGAACCTGCAGGCACTCATCATCGTGGCGCCCGGCTCGAACAACAATCCGGAATCCGTGCAGGGCAACCGGCTGCGCAAGCTACCGGCCTATGTGCAGGGCTGGGGCTTCTCCACCAGCGATGACAGCGGCGGCACAACGAAGCCCGTCGTGTTCAACCTCACGCAGATGCTGCTCTTCGGCAGGTCGGGCGACGATGTGGGGATGGAATTCCGCGAGTGGGGCGGCGGCTTCGTGTACGAGTGGACGAACTTCGAGCCGGGCGCGGACCTCAAGACGCTGCCGCAGAGCGAGATCGACAAGTTCCGGCCCGTGATCGCCGACGTGCTGCTGCGGCAGATGGCGCGGCTGATGCCGCACATCAAGGTGGCTGGCTAGAGCCCCTGCGGCACTTCGCGCCGACGCGCCTGCGGTCGCCCCCTGCCTGCGCCGGCTGCCACAGGACGAACGCGGCTTCTCTTGGGGCCCGCAGACCGGCCATCGTTGTCGTACTCCCGGTTGAATGAAGGTAGCATCGGGCGGCCATCGCGCTGTGAGGGGGCTGAGCGTGTTTACCTTGCCGGAACCACGGACATCGTCGTCCGTGACTCGCCGCTGCTTCATCGCAGTTCTGGCGCTCGCTCTGGTTGCGGCAATGGCACCTTCCGGCGGCGCGCTCGCGGCCGAAAAGAATGACGATGGCGGCGAGCGGATCATCGTCAGCGGGGCGTCCGGTGGGCTCGCGGGCGAAGTCATCCAGGCGTTGCTCGGCCGCGGCGTGAAGCCCGCGGACCTCGTTCTCGTCACGCGCGCCCCGGAGAAGTTGTCTTCCTACGCGGCCAGCGGCGCCGACGTGCGCGAAGGCGACTTCAATAAGCCGGAGACACTCGAGCGCGCCTTTGCGGGTGGCAGGCAACTGCTGCTCATCAGCACAAGCGGCGGTGGGGATCGCGTGGCCCAGCACACCGCCGCCATCGGCGCCGCGCGCAAGGCGGGCATACGCCACATCGTCTACACGTCGTTCATCAACGCCACGAACGACAACCCGGCAGCGGTCGCCCGGGACCATCGCCTCACGGAAGATGCGCTCGTCGGGAGCGGCGTCGCGTACACCATTCTGCGCAACCAGCTCTACATGGACGGGCTCGTTGCGGAGGCGTCGCAGGCGATCGCAACGGGCGACCTGTACACGAACTCGGGCAAGGGCAAGTGGGCACCGGTCGCGCGGCGCGATTGCGCGGCGGCTGCGGCGGTGGTGCTGACGACGTCGGGGCACGATCGCAAGACGTACAACATTACCGGCCCCGATCTCATCAACCGGCAGGAGCTCGCGAAGCTCGTGACAGAGGTTACGGGCAAGCGGGTGCGCGTCATCGAGGTCGACGACGCAACGTTCATCCAGCGCGCCGTGCACAGCGGCGTTGCGGGGCCCGCGGCGAAGGTGAGCGCGAGCTTTGGCACGGCGATGCGCGAGAACGCGCTCAACATCAAGAACGAGGCCCTGCAGATTCTGCTGGGCCGCAAGCCGCAGTCGCTGCGCGAGTTTCTGACGGAGAACAAGGCACGGTTGCTGGCGACGCCGGTGGCTCGTTGACGAACGACACGAATCTCAAGGGGGCGCACATGCGCGACTTCGACGAAAAAAGCATCACCGCGGCGGTCATCGACCGGCTGTCCAACTGCGAGGATCCGCGCTTCCGGCACGTGATGACGTCGCTCGTGCACCACCTGCACGACTTCGTGCGCGACGTGCGGCTCACCGAAGCCGAATGGATCACGGCGATTCAGTTCCTGACCGACGTCGGCAAGACCTGCACCGACCAGCGTCAGGAATTCATCTTGCTGTCGGACACGCTCGGTATTTCCGTGCTCGTGATCTCGATCAATCATCCGGCGGAAGAAGGCTCCGCCGAATCCACCGTGCTCGGGCCGTACTACTGGGAGGGCGCGCCGGACATGCCTCTGGGCAGCAATCTCGCCGAAGGCGTGAAGGGCGAGCCGGCGTTCTATTCGGGCCGCGTGCTCGGCGCGAACGGCAAGCCGCTCGCCAACGCGCTGCTCGACGTCTGGTCGGGCGACGGCGAAGGCAATTACGACATGCAGATGCCCGGCGATGTGGGCATGAAGGCGCGCGGCAAGATCCGCACGGATGGCGAGGGACGTTACTGGTTCCGCTCCATCAGGCCCACGTTCTATCCGGTGCCCACCGACGGGCCGGTCGGGCGCATGCTGCGCAAGATGGGGCGGCATCCGTACCGGCCCGGCCACATCCACATGATCGTCTCGGCTCCCGGCTACGAGCCGGTGACCACGCATCTGTTCGTTGCAGACAGCGAATACCTCGACTCCGATGCCGTCTTCGGCATGAAGGAGTCGCTGGTGGCGAAGTTCAACCGGCACGCCGCGGGCACGGCGCCCACGGGCGAGTCGGTGCCGACCCCTTTCTACACGGTGGAATACGACTTCCGCTTGCGTCCCACGCGGAGTGCGGCGGCCTAGAGGGCCGCCAGCCGCGCAAGCTTTTCGGTCGAGCAGACACCTCTCATGGAATCCGCGTTGTCGCCCGGGGACGTGCTGGCGTCGTATCCGCCGCACGCCGACACCATTCCCACATTGCTGGCCTCGCGCGCGTCGGTGGTGCCGGAGAAATTCGCGCTGGAGTTCGAGTCGCGCAAATGGACCTACGCCGCGCTCGATGAGGTGAGCACGTTGCTCGCGCAGGCGGCTGTGCAGCGAGGCGTGAACAAGGGCGATCGCATCGCCGTCGTCTCCGTGAATACGGATCTGAGCGTCATCGTGTTTCTCGCGGCGGCGAAGCTCGGGGCGCTGTTCGTGCCGCTCAATCCGGCCGCCACCGACGATGACCTTCATTACATGCTCGGCCATTCGGGCGCGAGCGTGGTGGTGTGCCAGCCGGAGCAGGTGGAGCGGGTTCGGTCTGTCGTCGAGCGCCTCGATGAGGCGGCGAGCTCGGCGGGCGTTGTGAGCTCCGAGGCACGCGCCGCGGCGGGGTGCATTCCGCGCGCCACGCGTGTCATCGACATGAATGAGCTGGGGCTCCCGGCCAACGACGTCTCAACGTTGCGCGAATCGGTACGGCGGCTCGTGGCGCGGCGGGGCGATGTGACGTTGCCTGACGTGGGGCCGGATGACCCGGCGATCGTCATCTATACGTCGGGCACCACGGGTTTTCCGAAGGGCGTCGTACACACCCAAAGCAACTACGTGCTTGCCGGCGAAGCGTTCGTTGCCCGGCTTCACCTGCAGCCATCGGAGCGATGCCTCGCACTGCTACCGTTCTATCACGTCAATGCGCTGTTCTATTCGCTGGGCGGAGCGCTCGCCGCTGGCGGCACCCTGATCACGGCACGCGCCTTCAGCGCCTCGCGCTTCTGGAAGTTGGCTGCGCAAACACGCGCGACCCAGTTCAATTTCCTGGCGGCAGTCGGCACCATTCTCATGAAGCGGGCGCGGTCGGAGTTCGACAGCGGCCACTGCATACGCAAAATGTATGGCGCGCCGATGTCCGAGGAGATGCTTCGCGTCTTCACGGGCGAGTTCAACGTGCCGTGGATGATCGAAGGGTATGGCATGACGGAGATTCCCGGCGCCGCGTGCAACCCGTTCCTGGGGCCCCACAAGCTCGGGAGCATTGGCGTGGCGGCCGTGCACCCGCGGTTCGGCGCGGACTTCTCGCAGCTTCGTGTTGTCGATGACAGCGGGGCCGACGTGCCGGTGGGCGACACTGGCGAGCTCGTCGTCAAGACGCCCATTGCGTTCAAGGAATATCTCAACGACGCGGAGCAGACGGCTGCGTCGTTTCGCGACGGATGGTTCCTCACGGGCGATCTGGCGAAACGGGACGCCGAAGGCTATTTCTATTTCGTCGCGCGCAAGAAGGACATCATCCGGCGGCGGGGCGAGAACATCTCGGGCGCCGAGCTGGATCGCGTGGTGTCGGGCCACCCGGGCGTGCTCGAAGCCGCGGCGATTGGCGTGCCCTCGGAGCTGGGCGAAGAGGATATCCTCATCGCAGTCGTGGCCAAGCCCGCCGTGCAGCTCGAGGTTTCGCAGATTCTCGACTGGTGCCGCGCCCACCTGTCGCCCATGAAGGTGCCGCGCTACGTTCTCTTCGTGGAGTCTCTGCCGCACACACCATCGCATCGTGTGGCCAAGCACCGCCTCAAGGCGCAAGCGGACCTGCTGGCCCGCGCGGTCGACACTCAACGCGGCTAGCCGCGCCCGCGCAGCTCCAGCCGGAAGTCCGGCTTTTCGACGACCAGGTGTGACACCGGGCGCTGAACCAGCTCGCGCAGCAGGGTGAGCAGGGGCCTGGTGTCGGGGTTGTAGTGATGGGGGAAGGGTGGGGCGGCGAGCATCGCATCCACCTGTTCGGCAGGCATCACGGCGCGCAGCAGGAGCTCCTCGTCGGGCATCTTCGGGCCGAGCCTGCGACGCAGCTCGGCTAGCGTGGGCGGCGGCGGCTCCGCCATCAGCTCGCGGGCGCGCGGGCGCGCGAGAATCTTGTCCTTGACGTTCGGATCGAGCGTGCCGGTGGGACGGCCGAAGCTGCCGATGACGTAGCGGATGACCTGGTCCGGCACGTTGCCATAGCGCTCCGTGCCCACCACGTTGAACAGCGCCTGCGTGCACACGATCTGCGGAAACGGCGTGACCATGATCGGGTAGCCGAGCTCCGCGCGGACGCGCTCGGATTCCTCGATGACCTCGGGCAGGCGATGCTGCAACTTGAGCTCTTCGAGCTGGCGCCGTGTGGTGGTGATTGCGCCGCCGGGCAACTGGTGGCGCAGGAATGCGGCGTCGTATTCCTGCGGTGTGCCGAAAGGCAGCCCTTCCGCATGTGCGAGGCGCGTGAAGTAGTCCGCGACCAGGCCCAGGCCGCGTTCGTCGATGTCGACGGTGTGACCCAGCTCCCTCAGGTTCGCTGCCACGCGCACACCGGAAGGCAGCGACGTGCCGTTTGCAAGCGGGCCGGCGGCCACGTGCAGGACGTCGATGCCGAGCTCGGCAGCGGTCATGTAGGTGAGCGGCGCAAGGCCGATGGTGCAGTGTGAGTGAAGCTCCAGCGGTTTGCCGGCGAGCCGCGCTCGAACAGCGGGGATGAGCGTGCGCGCCCGTTCAGGCGTGAGCAGGCCGGTGGGGTCTTTGATGTACAGGCGGCTCACGTGCGGGGAGGCCGCCAGCACGCCGGCGAGATCTGAGTAGAACGCGTCGTCATGCACGGCGCTGATGGTGTACGTGAGCCCCGCCAGCACCTCGCCGCCCTCGGCCGCGATCATCTGTGCGCCATCCAGCAGCGCCGCGCCATCGTGCATCGGGTCGATCAGCGCGAAGCGGCTCACCCCGTTCTCAACGAGCCGTCGATAGACGAGTCGCATGAATTCGCGGTCCGACGTCTCCCACGAGATGAAGCGGAAACCTGTGGTGATGAACTGCAGCGGCGTGTTCGGCGCCGCCGCGCGCATGGCGCGGATCAGCTCCCACGGGTTCTCCTTGTTGACCCGCACGGATACGCCCATGTGCGTGCTCGAGTTGAAGTCGAGCGCGTGATAGCCCACGCGGTCCATCACAGGTGCGATCTGCAGGATGTGCGCGGCCGACAGGCCGGTGGCTCCCCAGATGCTCTGGTTGCCATCGCGAAGCGAAACGTCGACGAGCTTCAAATGCGCCATGGGTCAGTTCCTATAGGCGTGGCACATCGGGCTGTCAATAACGGTCGCCGTGTTTCGCCGGGCTGGACCGGGCCGCGCGCGGCGCGCTTACATTCGTGGCAGCCGTGACGCGAGGGCGGGCGGCAGCGGTCGCGCGGAGGGGATTGGCGATGGTGGAGCAGGTGGATGGAGTGCTGGTGAGCGGCGCTGGCCCCGTGGGCCTGTTCACCGCGCTCAAGCTTGCGCGCGCCGGCATCCGCGTCGTCGTGGTGGACTGCGAGCCGGCTATCCGCGAAGAGCCGCGCGCCGTGGTCTATCACTCGCCCGTGGTCGAGCGGCTCGCCGCGCTCGGGCTGCTCGAAGACCTGCAGGAGATCGGCGTGCTCAAGCAGGCCTATCACTACTGGAACATCGAGCACACCTTGCTGGGCCACATCAGCTTCGAGGTGCTGCGTCCCGAAGACACCGCGTATCCGTTCAATCTCCATCTGGGCCAGCCGGCGCTGGCCGCGGTGATATTGCGGCACCTGTTGCGCGTGCCCGGCGCCGAAGTGCGTTGGAACACGCGCCTCGCTGAAGTCTCGCAATCCGAAGACGCGGTGACGGCGACGCTGGAAACGCCCGACGGAAACAAGCAGGTCCGCGCCCGCTGGCTCATCGGCGCGGACGGCGGCCACAGCGGCGTGCGCCGCGCGCTCGACCTGAAACTCGAAGGCGTCACGTACCCCAAGTGGTTCGTCGCCACCAACGTCTCGTTCGATTTCACGGACCACGGCTATGGCCAGTCGAACGCGGTGTTCGACCCCGAGCACTGGGCCATCATTGCGAAGATCGACCAGACCGGACTCTGGCGCTGCACGTACCGCGAAGACGGCGCGCTCACCGAAGCCGAAGTGCGCGAGCTCGTGCCTGAGCGCTACGCGCTGTTCGCGCCGGGCCTCGCCGACACGAAGCCCGTTGCCGTCTCTCCCTACCGCGTGCACGACCGCTGCGCCGAAACTTTTCGCGCGGGCCGCGTGCTGCTCGCCGGCGACGCCGCCCATCTCGTCAACCCCATCGGCGGCCTCGGCCTCACCGGTGGCCTGCTCGACGCGTTTCCCCTGAGCGACGCGCTCATCGCAGTCATCGAAGGCCGCCAGGGCGACGACATTCTCGACGCCTGGGCCCGTGAACGCCGCCGCGTGTTCCTCGAAGTCACCGCGCCCACGGCAAAAGAGAACCGCCGACGCGTCAGCGAGCGTGACCCCGAAAAGAAACGCGCCGACGCCGCCCGCCTGCACAATCTCACTAACGACAAGGAAGCCGCCCGACAGGCTCTGCTGGGCGTCTTCGAGCTGGTGGGGAACCACGCGAAGGTCTAGCGTTGGCCCTGCCTGGGAAGCCGTGAAGGTCGCGACCGGCTCAGGTCTTCACACCTCGCCATGCCACGAGAACCCGTCCCGCCCGATGAGCGCGCTGGCGGCTGCCGGCCCCCATGAGCCGGCCGTGTAGGGCTTGGGCGCCTCGTCGCCCTGCAGCCAGCCCTCGCGGATGGGGTCGATCCACGCCCACGCCGCATCGAGCTCGTCACGCCGCATGAAGAGCGTGAGATTGCCCTTCGCCACGTCGGTGATGAGGCGCTCGTACGCATCCAGCGACTTTTCCTTGAACGTATCGGAGAAGTGCAGCCCGAGGTTCACCGGCCTCAGCCGCATGCTCTCCCCCGGCGCCTTGGCGAGGATGCTGAGCGTGATGCCCTCGTCGGGCTGCAACCGGATGGTGAGCTGGTTCGGGCTCGGTTCGCGGCCGGTCTCGAAGATGAAGTGCGGCACCTGCTCGAACGTGACGACGATCTCCGCCATCTGCTCCTGCAGCCGCTTGCCGGTGCGCAGGTAGAACGGCACCCCGGCCCAGCGCCACGTCTCGATCTGCGCCTTGAGCGCCACGAACGTTTCCGTGCGGCTGTCTGCCGGCACGCCCGGCTCTTCGAGATAGCCGCCCACCGGCTTGCCCGCGATGGCGCCCGCGCGATACTGGCCGCGCACGGTCTTCGTCTGCACGTCTCCACCCACGATGGGCCGCAAGGCGCGCAGCACTTTCAGTTTCTCGTCTCGCACGGCATCCGGCTGGCTGCTGGCGGGCGGCTCCATGGCGATGATGCACAGGAGCTGCAGCAGGTGGTTCTGCATCATGTCACGCAGGGCGCCGGTCTGGTCGTAGAAATCCCCTCGACCTTCAGCACCCACCTGTTCCGCCACCGTGATCTGCACGTGGCTGATGCGCCCCCGCCGCCACAACGGCTCGAACAGCGCGTTGCCGAAGCGCAGTGCGATGAGGTTCTGAACCGCTTCCTTGCCCAGATAGTGATCGATGCGATAGATCTGCTTCTCATCGAAGATCGACCCCACCAGGGAGTTGATGCGCTCGGCCGAGGCGCGATCCTGCCCCAGCGGTTTTTCCAGCACCACGCGCGACTTCGGCGTGACGAGCTGCGCCGCCGCGAGGTTCGCGCACACCGCCGTAAACAGGCTCGGCGCCATGGAAAGGAAGATGACGCGCACGTTTTCACCGCGCCCCTGAAGCGCCGTGGCGAGTTTCTCGAAGTCGGATGCCACCGTGGCGTCGACGCGCAGGTAGGTGACGAGGCCACAGAAGAGATCCCACCGCTGCGGTGTAAGCTCGCCGGCGACGAGGTATTTCTCGAGGCTCGCGCGCACCTCCTCGAGGTATTGCTCGCGGGTGAGGTCGGCGCGGGCGAGGCCGATGATTTTTGAGCCCGGCGGAATCTGCCCCGCCGTGGCGCGGCGATACAGCGCGCGCACGAGCTTTCTCATGGCCAGGTCGCCTGTCGCGCCGAACAGGACCATGTCGAACGGGTCGAGCTTCAGATTGTTCGTCATGCCGATATGATAGAGGCTTACATGTCATCCCAGGCGCCAACAGGCTCACGCCCAGGGATGATTTTCATGACCCGCAACGCCGCCGCCCCCCTGAATTCACGCGTCCGGGACGTCACGGAGCGCATCCGGGAGCGCAGCCGCGAAGTGCGTGCGGGCTACCTCGCTCGCGCCCGCGCCGCGCACGATGCAACGACAACCCGCTCGCGGGCCCATGCCCTCGGGCGTCGCGAACCAGGACAAGGCGCGCATCCGCAAGCTCCATGCGGAAGGCAAGGTGGGGCGAGCGCAGTTGCTGGAGTCGGAATGCGGCAGCTATCACTCCGCCGGCACCTGCACGTTTTACGGTACGGCCAACAGCAACCAGATGTTGATGGAAGTGATGGGGCTGCACCTGCCCGGCAGCGCGTTCGTGCCGCCGAACACGCTCCTGCGGGACGCGCTGACGGCCGCCGCAACGAAGCGTGCCGCGCGCATCACCGCGCTGGGCAATGAATACCTGCCGCTGTCGCAGGTGGTGGACGAGCGCTGCCTGGTCAACGCCATCGTCGGCCTGCATGCCACGGGCGGCTCCACGAATCACACGCTGCACATCGTGGCCATCGCGCAGGCGGCCGGGCTCATCGTCAACTGGGACGACTTCAGCGATCTTTCGGACGTCGTGCCGCTGCTCGCACGCATCTATCCCAATGGCGGCGCGGACGTGAACCACTTCCACGCGGCCGGCGGCATGGGGTTTCTCATCCGCGAGCTGCTGGGTGCCGGGCTGCTGCACGAAGACGTGCTCACCGTGAGCGGCAAGGGGCTTGCCGCCTATGCGCAGGAGCCGTTCTTCTCTCCCGACGGGTGATGTCAGGCGGGTTGATGTCACGCGCCGCCGCCGGATCGGCGACAATGCGCGCCCGGCAGGGCACGGCCTGCCTGAAGTCTGGAGGCGCGGTATGGTCTGGGTTTCGGCGGTAATCCTGCTCGCGGTGCTTCAATACGTCGTCATCGGCCTCATCGTCGGCCGCGCGCGCGTGTGGTACGGCGTGGCGGCGCCCGCTTGCACGGGCCATCCGAAATTCGAGCGCTGGTTCCGCGTGCACCAGAACTCGCTCGAGATGCTCATCGCATTCATACCGGCCATGTGGCTCTTCGGCTGGTGGGTGAGCCCCACGTGGGGTGTGGCGGTAGGCCTGGTGTTCGTGGCCGCGCGCATCATCTACACAGTTCAATACGTGGCGGAGCCGCGCACGCGTCAGTTTGGCGCCGGGCTGTCGTTCCTCACAGTGCTGGTGCTGGTCATCGGCGGGATCGTCGGCCTCGTCAGGATCGCGCTGACGAGCTGAGCCTCTCCGCAGGGGTTTGCGCGGGCGCCGTAGCCGTTGTGAACCCCGCCGCGCGCCAGCCTTCGATGCCGCCGGGGAACCAGTAGACGTTGCGATACCCATAGCGAATGGCGCGCTTGGCTGCGTTCCAGCTCAACCAGCAGCGCTCGTGGCAATACACGACCACAGGGTGCGCGAGATCGTTCCCCGTGGCATGAGCAAGTCGCTCGCGGTAGTCGCGCTCCGTCGCCGCGTCAATCGTTCCAGTGCCCGCACCGGCGATCCACATGCTGCCCGGAATTATCGGGTGTGGCGGCGGCAGCCACACGGCCTGAGGCGCGAGCTTTTCCGGGCGCGCGGGCGAGTCCGACACGTCCACGACCACTGCCCTCTGCTCCTTCAGCAGGGTCGCGACGTCCGTTGCGCGTATCACAGTGGCACCGGTGAGCGTCGCGGGCACGGGTGCGTTCACCGGCCCGAGCCAGAAATCTTTCGGCTCTGCCACGTTCGCGGCGGGTGCAGGCGTGGTCGAAGCTGCGGAAGGCGCGGCAGGCGCCGGCACCTCGAAGCGCTGCACGAAGCGCGCGTCTTCGCTGTCCACCGCGGTCACTTCGAGCACGCCTTTCCGAGGCGGCACGAATCCGAACGTGATGACGGGGTCGGTGCTCATGGAGATATCGGAGTCGACGTGCAGCACCTGCGCGCCGCCATAGCTCACGTCGAGCGTGCGGATGAACCGCGCGGGCGTGTAGAACCGCGTGACCTGGTTCATCTGCATGCCGTTGAAGTTGGGGTGGCGGATCATGAGTTGCGCCTGCATCGGCTTGCCGGGCGTGAATTCCCCGAGCAGCTTCAGTTTCATCCGGCCCATTTCCTGAAGGGCCTCGGCCTCGTCGGTGCCGGCGGGGGCCGAGCATCCGCCTGCGGCCTTCACGAACTTCTCCACGCTGTACAGCGAGCCATCGCGCGCTTCCGCGACGGCGTGAACGAGTGTGTATTCGTTTACGCGCACGCGCAGCCGCAGGCTCGACGGGTCTGCCGCCGGCCCGAACGTGAGGTGCCCGGCGAGCGGCGACGGGTTGTTGTCTATGACGAGATACACGCCCTTGATCTGCTTGCCGCCCACCAGCGTGAGGCCGAGCGGCACCAGCGCCGCGTCGAGCGCGCGCGGCGGAACATCCATCTGGATGACTGCGGTGCCGTCCTGGATATTGCGATTGCCGAAGATCGCTTCGCGAAGCGCCTTCCAGCGCGCGATGCGCGAGGGGTCATCCGCCGCAGCGGCGCCGTCGATCCCGGCCTCGCTCATGGACGTGACCGCCGAAGGCAATGCGCCTTGCGCGCCCTCTGCCGTGGCGACAGTTACGTTCGCCGTCGCCGCGGCGGCATTCATCGTGGTTACGCTCACGCTGCAGGTGAGCAGGGCGAAAGTCAGCTCTCTCATTCCCATTCGAGCTCCTTGAACGCCTGCGTGACGTTACGCCCGTGGTAGTCATCGAAGAGCGCCCACCTGCCGCGCTCCGACTGGCCGACGACGTTCACGGCATCCTGGATCTGCACGCCTCGTGCGATGGCAGCGCGGGTCTCGGTGAGCAGTACGTTGAGATACCGCTCGAGGCCGGCTGCCGCCGCAGGCCAGTCTACGCCCGCGGGCCCGTGCCCTGGCACCGCGCGTTTCGCCGGCACGGCTTTCAGCGCCTGCAGTTCCTTCAACCAGCCGCGCAGGCTGCCATCCAGGGCCGGCACGCGACGGACGAACAGCAGGTCGGACGCCAGCAACGTGGCGGTTTGCCTGTCCAGCACGCTCAGGTCGTTGTCTGTGTGGGCAATCGGGTGCGCGGTGAGCGTGAGCACACGGCCGCCGAGATCGATGTCGCTGCGGCCGTCCACCAGAAGCGTGGGCGCTACCACGTTGCCGGCACGTGCCTTTCCCAGCGCGGACTCTAGTCGTGCGCGGTAATAGTCGCCGCGGCGGGCGAGTGCGTTGGGCAGGCGTGCGTGCCCGACGAATGCGGGCCGGTCCTGCACGAACGCGCCTGCGCCGAAGACGTGGTCCGGATGCACGTGGGACAGGATGACATACCGAATGGGCAGCGTCGTGTGACGACGAATGGCCGCGCGCAGGCGCTCACCATCCGCGCGGCTGCCGCCGGCATCCATCGCCGCGACGGCCTCCCGGCCCACGATGAAGCCCACGTTGGCGATGGCGCCGTCGTTGGTCGTGGAGGTGTCTTCATCCACGCCGCTGCGAATAAAGATGCCCGCCGCGACTTCTTCAAACTTGGGCTCGTCCGGCGCGCTCGCGCGGGTAGCGGCGAGTGCAGGGAGGCAGCCGCCGCACAGCGCGCCGAGCAGGGCCTGCCTGCGCGACATGAGCCTCGCGCTGGTGCAGATCATGCGTGCACGCCGGCGCCGCGCCCAGGCGTGGCGCGGCGTTCATCGGGAAAAATCCGGCCGTGAAAACGAATGACGATGCACATGGCGCTCGCGCCGTCCCCCTGTAACGCCGGTCACACGCGGTCGCCACGTTCATATCGCATCTTCGGCGCCGCGAACAGGCGCGTTGCATGCGATAGCCGCTCGGGCGGTGGCACGCAGCTTGCTTTGCGAGCCACCCGGTGCCTGGCATCCGGTGAGTGAGTTATGACCAGAGTGGCGGGGGTGTGGCCGTGGGCATGCAGGTGAATCCGGTTGGGCTCAGACTGAGCCCGATGGCCGATGAAGAACACACCGCCCGGATCGACGATGTCCGGCTGGACCAGCTCAGGCGCTGGCACGGCACGGATGAAACGAACCTGCCGCCTGCCAGCACCCTTCAGAACCTGTCACGCGATACGGTGGCTGCCCTGGTGGAACTGCAGCAGGCGCGCCAGACCATCGCGGCCCTGCGAGCGGCGATGGGACGCGCGTTCTGGGCCACGGACTTCCGCGATCTGCACGCCATTCTGCTGGCCGCCCTGGGGCCACCGCCGGACGAACGGCGCTCCTGAGCGGGCGGCGCCGCGACTTGATCCACCGCACAGTTTCGGCCCCGTAAAGCCAAACCGTGACCGCCTCGACGGCGGCTTAAAAAGAAAACACCCCGCACCTGTGATGGCGTCCCGCAAGGCCGCATCGCTGCGCTGCTACAGTTCCAGCGTTTCCGGCAGGGGGCGGGTCGTTAGTGGGTCCGATGGTGAATCGTCAACGCGATGCGAATCTCGAGCGCCTCGAGCTCGCGGCGGAAGCGGCTGGCATCGGGTTCTGGGAGTGGGATCTGGTCGCAGGCCGCCTGTGCCCCGACAGCTTCCTCGCCGCGCGCTTCGGCATGGGGCTACGTAGCGGTTGCCCGCCCGCCGAGGAGTTCGAGCAGCTCCTGCACCCCGTTGACCTCCCCGCGTTCTTATCCGCGCTCGGCCGCGCGCTGAAGGCCGCTGAACGCATCGAGCACCGCTGCCGGATGATGCGGCTCGACGGCAGCGCGCGTTTCATCGACGTGCACCTGCAGGTGAGCCGGGACAAGCTCGGCAAGCCAACTCGCATGCTCGGCATGATGAGGGACGTCACGAGCGAGATCGAGGCGGCCCGGCAGCTCGCGTCCACGATGAGCCATGAGCGCCAGCTGCTCGAGCGCCTGAGCGTCGCCATCCAGGCGGCGGGCCTTGCGTGCTGGGAGTTCTCCTATCTCGACGAGCGATTCACGTGGGTCGACACGCTGCCGGATGGCGTCGACCCGCGCTCCTGCGACCTGGAGCAGGTCAACCGCAACCTGGCAGGCTCCGCGATTCCTGAGGACGCCGAGGCGATTCGGCTCGACACGGTGAAAGCGCTGGCCGCTGGCGCACAGACCTTGTCCTCGCGCATGCGGCGCAGGGCGCCGGACGGCCGCATTCTCCACTTCCAGATCTACCAGCGATTCTTCCGCGACGAGAATGGCCGCCCGGTGCGCGCGCTTGGCGCCACGCGTGACGTCACCGACGAGGTGTATGCCGCAGAGCTTCTGCGTGTGCAGAAAGACGAGCTGCAGCTTGCGCAGCGGCGCCTGGAGCGCGCGTCGTTCTCCGTGCAGGAAGGCCACTGGGAAATCGACCTCGTCGCGCGCAAGCACTGGGCGTCATCCAATTATTACGCGCTGCTCGGCTACGCGCCGGACGAGCGGCACCTCGAAACCATCGAGTCGGTGCAGGCCATCGTGCATCCGGACGACAGGGTTCATTCGATGCGTGCCGCGTACGCCCACATGTTCGGCAACGAGCCACACGATGTGGAGCTGCGCATCCTCTGCAAGGATGGCGAGTATCGCTGGTTCCGCCTGCGCGGCAACGCCGAGCGCGACGAGAGCGGCGTGGCTTTGCGCGTGTCGGGAACCATTCATGAGATCGAGCGGCAGAAGGCAGCGGAAGACGCGTTGCGCGAGGCGCAGGCCCGGTTCGAGCGCGCCATCGACGGCACGCAGGATGGACTGTGGGAAGTGGATATGAAGCTCGGCAAGATGTGGCTCTCGCCACGCCTGCACGAGCTGCTCGGCTACCGCGTGGGCGAGCTGCATGACCGGCACGACGTGCTGCGCGAGTTGGTGCATCCGGACGACGTGGCCCATTCCGACGAAGCCGTGCGCCGGCAGGTGGAGCACGGCGAGGCCATCGAGTTCGAAGTGCGCATGCTCACCAAGACCGGGCAATATCGCTGGTTCAGGTTTCGCGGCTCGCCGTCGTCGGACGCGGCCATGGCCGTAACGCGCGTGTCCGGCAGCATGCAGGATGTCACCGAGGCGCGTAACGCGCAGGATGCGCTGGTGCGCGCGTCCGAAGAGGCGAAGTCCGCGAACCAGGCGAAGAGCGCGTTCCTCGCCAACATGAGCCACGAGATCCGCACGCCGATGAACGGCATCGTCGGCATGACCACGCTGCTGCTCGACACACCGCTCGACGAGTCGCAGCGCGAGTTCGCGGACACGATCCGCGCCAGCTCCCAGTCGCTGCTCACCGTCATCAACGACATCCTCGACTTCTCGAAGATCGAAGCCGGCAAGCTCGACATCGAATCCATCGAGATGGATGTGCGCGCGGTCGTGGACGACATCGCCTCTTCGGTGGAGTTCCAGGCGCGGTCCAAAGGCCTGAAGCTGGTGGTCGACGTGCACCCGGGCGTGCCGCAGCGGGCGATGGGCGATCCGCAGCGTATCCGCCAGTGCCTCATCAACCTGCTGGGCAACGCAATCAAGTTCACGCACGCGGGTGAAGTGGCTACCTCGGTCACGGTGGCCGACAGTCGCGACGGCTGCACGCTCGTGCGATTCGAAGTGCGCGACACGGGCATCGGCATCGCGCCGGACAGCGTGAAATCGCTGTTCCAGCCGTTCGTGCAGGCGGATTCTTCCACGACGCGCCATTTCGGTGGCACGGGCCTCGGGCTTTCCATCGTGCGCGGGCTCGTCGAGATGATGGGCGGGCAGGTGGGCGCGCACAGCCAGCCCGGCCAGGGCTCTGCATTCTGGTTCGTGTTGCCCATGAATGGCGCCAGCGCCACGGCACCGCCGGCGCAGCGCCCAGGGGAGGACGTACCTTGGTCGTCGCGCCGCTTCAGCGGCAAGGTGCTGCTGGTCGAGGACAACGCGGTGAACCAGAAGGTCGCACAGCGTTTTCTCGAGCGTTTCGGCTGCGAAGTGGTGCTGGCGGAGAATGGCGAGGAGGGCTGCAGGGCATGGGAGCGCGACACGTTCCAGCTCGTGTTCATGGACATCCAGATGCCGGTGATGGATGGCTACTCGGCCACGCGGCGCATTCGCGAGCAGGAATGCGTCGGGCGGCACACGCCCATCGTCGCGCTCACCGCGAATGCCATGACGGGGCAACTCGAGCGATGTCTGGCAGCCGGCATGGATGGGCTCCTGACGAAGCCGATCGCCGTCGATCGGCTTCGCGAGGTGCTCGAGCGGTTCGGTCTGGCCGCGCCGCCGGATCAGCCGCTGTCGGAAACGGATGTTGCAGCCATGGTGTCGGCGCCGGCGTTGCCGCCGGCCGTGGACGCTTCGCAGCTCAGCGAGCTTGCGGCCGAGGACCAGGAGTTCGTGCAGTCGGTGGTGCTGAGCTTCGAGAAGAGCATGGCCCAGCTATTGGCGACGATGCACGCTGCCGCTTCGCAGGGCGATGCGCAGCAGGTGGCTCGCGCCGCGCACCAGGTGAAAGGCGCCGCGGCCAACCTGCACGCAATGACGTTGAGCACGCTTGCTGCGGATATCGAAGCGAACGCGCGGATGATGCCGGCCGCCGACATTCAGGAGCGCATCAACCGGCTCGCCGTGGAGATCGCTCGCGCGACGGCGGCCCTGCAGGCGTTCGCCGCGCGCGCAGGGCAGCGCGCATCCGCCTGATTCCTGTTGCCGATTCCTATGGCCGATTGCGCGCTTCTTCGAGCGCTTCCCAGCGCGCGAACTTCGCCAGCAACAACGCTTCGATCTGGCTTGCGCGCTTGCTGTCGTCGCGCATGGCCTGCGACCCGGCGCGGTGATAGTCCGCGCCGCTCATTCGCGCGGTGAGCTCGGTCTGCTCGCGTTCCAGCGCCTCGATCTGCGCCGGCAGCAATTCGAGCTCGCGCTGGTCTTTGTAGCTCATGCGGGCGCGTGGTTTGTCGCGCGCGGGCGCGGACGTCGCTGAAGGCTTCGATTCCTTACGGAGAGCCGCCGCTTTCGGCCGCTGCCGCAGCCAGTCCGAGTATCCGCCGACGTACTCACGCCAGACGCCGTCGCCATCCGCCGCCAGCGTTTGCGTGACTACGTTATCCAGGAAGCGGCGGTCGTGGCTCACCAGCAGCAGCGTGCCCGGGTATTCCTGCAGCTTCTGCTCCAGCAGCTCCAGCGATTCGATGTCCAGGTCGTTCGTGGGCTCATCGAGCACGATGAAGTTGGCCGGCCGCGCGAACAGGCGCGCGAGCAGCAGGCGATTGCGCTCGCCGCCCGAGAGCATCTTGACCGGAGACTTCGCGCGCTGCGTGGGGAACAGGAAGTCCGCCAGGTAGGTGACGACGTGCTTGCGCTCGTTGCCGATCTCCACCCAGTCGGAGCCGGGGCTGATGGTGTCGGCGACGGTGCGTTCTGGATCGAGCTGCTCGCGCAGCTGGTCGAAGTACGCGACCTGCAGGTTCGTGCCCAGGCGCACGGTGCCGCTGTCCGGCGGCAACTGGCCCAGAATCACGCGGATGAGCGTCGACTTGCCGGCGCCGTTCGGGCCGATGAGGCCGACGCGATCGCCGCGCATGATGCGCGTGGAGACATTGCGCAGGATGACGCGTTCGCCGAAGTGCTTGCTGACGTTCTCGAGCTCCGCGACCAGCTTGCCGGAACGCTCGCCCGCATCGAGGCTCAGCTTCACGTTGCCGAGGCGCGTCGCGGCGCTCGCGCGCTCGACGCGCAGGCGCTCCAGGCGCTTCACGCGGCCTTCGTTGCGCGTGCGGCGCGCCTCGACGCCCTTGCGGATCCAGACTTCTTCCTGCGCCCAGAACTTGTCGAAGCGGCGGTTCGCCACGTCTTCGGCCGCGAGCTCCTCGCTCTTGCGCGCCTCGTAGGCGGCGAAGTTGCCGGGATAGGAGCGCAGCACGCCGCGGTCGAGCTCCACGATGCGCGTGGTGACGCGATCGAGGAACGCGCGATCGTGCGTGATGACGATGGCACGCCGGCACTTTCAGCAGCAGCTCTTCGAGTCTCTCGATGCCGTCGATGTCCAGATGGTTGGTGGGCTCGTCGAGCAGCAGCAGCTCGGGCTCCAGCGTGAGCGCCAGGGCAAGCGCCGCGCGTTTGCGCTCGCCGCCGGAGGTGTTGTCGGGCGATGTGCTCCGCGTCGAGATCGAAGCGGTGCAGGAACTCGTCGAGCCGCGACGTCCATCCGCCAGTGCTCGCGATCGTCGCCGCCGATGGCGGCGCGCGCCAGACCGCTGCGCTGCGCGGCCAGCAGCAGAGGCTCTCGCCAAGGGTGGCCGCCGCGGGCAGCAGCGGCTCCTGCTCGACATAGCGCGATGCGCAGGCCATCGCGTAGCTGCAGCTCCCCGTCATCCAGTTGCGGTCGCGCCTGCAATCACCTTGAGCAGGGTGGACTTGCCGGTGCCGTTGCGGCCGATCAGGCCGACACGCTCGCCGGCCTGTATCGGGAAGCGCGCGCCGTCGAGCAGCGGCCGGTCGCCAAAGGCGAGATGTGCATTGAGAACTGTGACGAGTGACATGGGGGGATTGTCACGGTTGGACGCCGCCGCGCAAAGCCTGTAGAGTGCCGCTTGCCGAATGAGAGGCGCGCGGTCAGCGCCCTGTCTGCTCGAAGTCCAGGCCTATGCCCATCGTGGCGGCCCTTTTTCGATCGATTCACTCATTCCCTCGCCCTGACCGCCACAGCCCGAAATGGGCTTTGTGCGAGCTCATCCACGGGCTGTGCCCGGTTGCTGTCGTTACTGCGTGCCCTTGAGTTTTGGGGCATGTAACGAGCGCGGGAACCTGCATACGCCTTATTCAAAGGCTCATTGATACATGAATTTCTCCGATCTCGGGCTCACGCCCGAGCTGCTGCGTGCCGTGGCCGAAAAGGGCTACGACACGCCCACCCCCATCCAGGCCCAGGCCATTCCCGGCCGTGCTTGCCGGCCGCGACGTGCTCGCCGGCGCGCAGACCGGCACCGGCAAGACCGCCGCGTTCGTGCTGCCGATCCTGCAGAAGCTCGACGCGCCCAGCGCCGCGCGCCGCGCGCGCTGGTGCTCACGCCCACGCGCGAGCTCGCCGCCCAGGTCGCCGAGAGCGCGCGGGCCTACGGCAAATACGCCGACCTGCGCACGTCCGTGGTGTTCGGCGGCGTGAGCATCAATCCGCAGATCGACGCGCTCCGCGCGCGGCTGCGACCTCCTGGTCGCGACGCCGGGGCGGCTGCTCGACCTCGCCGAGCAGCGCGCGGTCGACCTGCGCAACGTGCAAGTGCTTCGTGCTCGACGAGGCCGACCGCATGCTCGACATGGGCTTCATCCACGCCATCAAGCGCGTGCTGAAGCTGCTGCCGGCCGAGCGCCAGAACCTCATGTTCTCGGCGACCTATTCCGAGGACATCCGCGCAGCTCGCCGGCCGCTTCCTGACGCAACCCGGTGACCATCGAAGTGGCCGCGCGCAACGCCACGGCCGAACGCGTCGAGCAGCAGGTGTATCGCGTGCCGAAGGATCACAAGCGCCATCTGCTCGCGCATCTCATCAGTGACGGCAACTGGCACCAGGTGCTGGTGTTCACGCGCACCAAGCACGGCGCCAACCGGCTCAGCGCAGCAGCTCGAGGCGCGCGGCATCACGCTCGGCCGCCATTCACGGCAACAAGAGCCAGGGCGCGCGCGTGCGCGCGCTGGCGATTTCAAGGCAAGGCAAGGTCACCGCGCTGGTGGCCACGGAAGTGGCGGCGCGCGGCCTCGACATCAAGGAGCTGCCGCACGTCGTGAACTACGAGCTGCCGAACGTGCCGGAGGACTACGTGCACCGCATCGGCCGCACCGCGCGTGCCGGCGGCACTGGCGGCCGCGGTTCGCTGGTGTCACCGGATGAGGCGCCGCTGCTGCGGGACATCGAGCGGCTGCTGCGCAAGTCGATGCCGGTGACGGCGCTGCCGGAGTTCAAGATCACGAACCCGCCGCCGCGCTCCGCGGAAGCGCAGCGTACGCGTGACGATCAGCGCTCGGAAGGGCGGCCTGGTGGTGCTCATCGCGGGCGGCGCACGCCTCCGCGGCATGGGAACGGGCGAGAGCCAGTCGCGGCACCGGTCCGGGCCGCGTCGAGTCGCCTGAGTTTTCCGTGATTCGTCGCCGCGGCTGTTCTGAATGAACGGCCGCGGCGGCACCTGAGCGACCTGCTCAGTGCGGCGTGGGCAGCTTCAGCGCGCTGCGCAGCTCTTGCCTGGCTTCCGCGAAATCCGTCTGGAAGTCCGGTGACGCGAACAGGAACGCGACCAGCGCGGTCGCGGCCAGCTTTCCGCTCTCCACATCGCTCGGGTAATGCACGCCGGCCACGACGCGGTTGAATGCGTACTCGTCGGATCGGGCCATGATCTGCCCCCGGTGCTCCGGCAGCATGTCGGCCAGCAGCAGGCCAACCGTGCGGGCCCACATGGTGTGGCCGCTCGGGTAGGAGTCGTTTGGTGGCTTGTCCACCACCGGCTCGATGCGCGGCTCCAGCAGGAAGGGGCGCGGCCGCTTGAAGCTGCGCTTGCCGCCCTGGATCACGGCGCCCTCTTCGTAAGTCACTTTCCGGAACAGCGAGTCGAATTTCGGCAACGCCTTCGCGTTGAAGCCTTCCGGGTTGCCCAGCGCATCGGCAAACCGGTAGATCGTCACGCGTGCGTCGGCCTGCGCGAGCTCTTTTTGCGCTGGCGTGCGCTCCTGCTGAATCTTCAGCATCAGCTCGATCTCGCTGCGCGTGACGATGGAGTTGTCGGCCGGCGGCTGCGGCAGCACGCGCCCCAGGTCGAGCGTCTTCGCGTCGAAGTAAGGGGATGCCGCGTCGAGGACGCGTTGCTGCGTGGACGCGCAGCTTTGCATGCCGAGCGCGAGCAATGGCAGGACGAACAGAGTCAGCAGAGGTTTGACGGTTGTGCGGTTCATGCTAGTTGCCCGGCTCGGCGTCGAGCCTTACTGCGATTCCTTCGAGTGCGGCGCTTGGCGCGCGATAGCGCGTCATCACGAGCGGGTCATGACCGGGGACGACGTGGCGCGGGTCGCTCGCGAGCGCGCGCACGCGGCGCCAGCCATCTGCCATCTCGGTGACGCTCGCAACCACGGGGAACGGGCGCGCTTCGATCATGTTCGCGTAGTAGTGGCTGCCGTCGGAAGCCAGCACGAGCCAGCCGAGGCGCGTCCACACGCGCACTACCTGCAGCCCTTTCGTGTGGCCGCCGATGTGGTGCAGGGAAAGGCCGGGGGCGATCTGCGCGTCGCCATCGTGGAATTCGATGCGGCCGGCGTATGCGTGGCGCACCATCGCCAGCACTTCTTCCAGCTCGTAGGCATACGAGAAGAACTCGTGCGCCATGTAGCGGCCCGTGGCGAAGGCGAGCTCGCGGTCCTGCAGGTGGAAGCGGGCTTTGGGGAACAGGTTGAAGTTGCCAACGTGGTCGTAGTGGAGGTGCGTGATGATCACGTCTTCCACCGTTGCGGCGTCGACGCCGAGCAGGCGCAGGCCCTCGGTGGGTGAGCGCAGAAATTCCCGTTTGCGCCGGGCCGCCGCCGCTTCGTTGAAGCCCGTGTCGACGACGAACGTGCGCGATGCGTTTCGCACGAGCCACACGAAATAGTCCATGCGCTCGCCGGTCTCGTGCGCGTCGCCGCCGATGAAGTTCTCGGCGCTCCGGCGCGCAACGGTGGCATAGCGGATGGCGAAGACTTCGTACGGCGCGGGATCCGCCATGCGTCAGGCCTTCTGCTGCGGCGCCAGCGATTCGAGGTACTTCACCACTTCGGTGTTGTCCGCCTTGCCGCCCAGACGCTTCTCCGCCTGCGCCCAGAGGTTTGCGCAGGCTTGCAGCAGCTCCACCGGCGCGTCTGTCGAGCGCGCCACTTCGAGCGCCAGGCGCAGGTCTTTCGCCATCAGGCCGATGGCAAACCCGGAGTTGAACGTTCGCGGCAGCACGTTGTTCGGGAACTTGGAGTCCGTGCCGGAGTTGCGGCCGGTGGAGGCGTTGAAGATCGAGATCATCGTGGCCGGGTCGAGCCCGAAGCGCTGGCCGGCAATGACCGCTTCCGCCGCGACGGCGAGGTTCGCCGCCGACAGGAAGTTGTTCATCGACTTCATCGCGTGGCCCGTGCCCGGGCCGCCGGTGGTGAACACCTTGCCCATGGGCTCGAGCAGCGGCCGGCAGCGCTCCACGGTCTGCGCGTCGCCACCCACCATGATGGCAAGCGAGCCGTCTACGGCTTTCTTCACGCCGCCGGACACCGGGGCGTCCACCAGCGCAATCCCGAGCTTGGCCAGATCCGCGGACAGCCCGCGCGTGCCCACGGGCGAGGACGAGCTCATGTCGATGACTACCGACCCGGAGGCGAGGTGGTGTGCCACCCCGTCCACCCCCAGCAGCACGTCACGCACAATCTTGCCGTCGGGAAGCATGGTGATGATTACCCGGCAGGCTTTGCCGAGACGTTCAGCGCCGGCCGAACGCTCGCTGGCCGAGCCGGATTCGGCGACGAACTTCTCGACCGTGGCCGGCACCGCGTCCGACACCACCAGCTTGTACCCGGCACCGATCAGCCGGCGCGCCATGGGCGCGCCCATATTGCCGAGGCCGATGAAGCCGATGCGCTCGGGGGGCACGAAGCCGATGGTGGCGTTACTGCTCATCGGGTCTGGCCTTATTTCTGACCGCTCGACTGGCCACTTCCCTGGCCATGCTCGGCGATGACTTTCGAGGCGACGCGGAAGCTGTCGACCGCCGCCGGCACGCCGCAGTAGATGGCGGTCTGCAGCAGCACTTCGGCGATCTGCTGCGGGGTGAGGCCGTTGTTTAGCGCGCCACGAGTGTGGGTTTCCACCTCGTGCGTGCGGCCGAGCGCAGTGAGCATGGCGAGGTTGATGAGGCTGCGTTCCTTGCGCGTGAGGCCTTCGCGGCCCCAGCCGGCGCCCCAGCAGTATTCGTTCAGCAAGTCCTGCAGCGGCTGGTTGAAGGCGGTCGCGTTGTTGAGGGAGGCATCGACATATTTATCGCCAAGCACTTCCCGCCGGATCTCAAGCCCGCGTTCTCTCAAGTTTTTTCGGCTGTCGTCGCTCATGTCGCTGGCTCTCCGGCGGGCGGAGGGCAAGTTGTACCCCGCTGATCGCCCGGTTGTAGTGATAGTCGGAAGGGGCCGCATTCTACGCGCGGCCGGCGGCGGGGCGACTGCGCCTGCGCCGTCGCCCGTGCCTCGGCGGTCGCATCCGGACCGCACGTTGGTGGCCGGCGCATCCGGTCAGGGGCGGGCGCTTGCACGGGCCGGCGACTCGGAGGACTCTTAGGCCAGTTTTGAGCACGTCAGAGAGCGTGCCGACCGGAGCGCGAGGCACGCGCGTGGAGCAAGCGAGAGTGGGGCACCCGATCGCGTCGACGACGCTGGCGGGTGGTGTAGCGAGCGACCGATCCGTTTGGTTTGAGAGGAAAGACGTCATGTCCGATCGTATCCAGGGCCTGCATCACATCACGCTGTGCACCGGCACGGCGCAGGGCGATGTCGATTTCTTCGTCAAGACTTTGGGCCTGCGCCTCATGAAGCGCACGCTGCTGTACGACGGGGTCGAGCCCATCTATCACCTGTATTTCGGCGACGAGATGGGCACGCCCGGCCATCTCACCACGTGCTTCCCCTGGCGCCGCACGGGCCGCAAAGCGCGCGCCGGCACGGGGCAGATCGGCATCGTCAGCTACACGGTGCCGACCGGCTCGCACGAGTTCTGGGTCGAGCGCTTCCAGAAGCACAACGTGCCCATCGCGAAGCGCTACGAGCGTTTCGGCCAGCGCGTGCTGCAGGTGACGCACCCGGAATGTGGCCTCGTGTTCGAGCTGGTCGAAGACGACAGCGACCAGAGAAAGCCGTGGGTCGACCCGAAGTACGGCGTGCCCGAGAAGGCCGCCATTCGCGGCTTCCATAGCTGGACGGTCACGCTGCGCGACCTCGACGACATGCACTTCTTCATGAACGAAGGGTGGAATTACGACAAGGTTGGCACCGATGGCGCCTTCAGCCGCTATCAGGTCGACGGGGGCGGCGCCAACAAGACGGTAGACCTGCTGCTGCAGCCGGACCGCGCGCCGGGCAACTGGTCTTACGGCGAAGGAATGGTCCACCACGGCGCGTTCGGCGTGCCGAACATGGACGTGCAGGATCGCGTGAAAGCCGAGGTGGAAGGCCTGGGATTCACCGATGTGTCGGACCGCAAGGACCGCACGTACTTCAAGTCGGTCTACGTGCGCACGCCGGCGGGCGCGCTGTTCGAGGCGGCGCATACCATCGGCTTCACGGTGGATGAGCCGAAAGAGACGCTCGGCAGCGAGTTCATCATCTCGCCGCAGTTCAAGGACCAGCGGGACGCGCTGCTGAAGCGCCTGAACGATCCCATCGACATCTGAGAGTGCGGTTCATCTATGAGTCCCTGCCCTCGCGCGTGGTTTTCCGCGCGGGGGCACTCGAGGACCTGGCATCGGAAACCGCTCGGCTGGGTTCGCGCGCTTTCGTGATATCCACGCCGGGGCAGAAGGCCCTCGGCGAGCACTGCGCCGGGCTGCTCGGCAGCGCCGCCATCGCGGTCTACGACAAAGCGTTGATGCACACGCCGGGTGACTCGGTTCGCGCCGCTGTCATGCGCGCCACTCAACTCGGCGCGGACTGCCTTGTGGCGATTGGCGGTGGCTCCACCATCGGTCTGGCCAAGGCAATCGCCTTCGAGAAGCGGCTGCCGATTCTCGCGGTGCCCACCACGTACTCCGGCTCGGAAGTGACGCCCATCTGGGGCTACACGGAGAACGGCATCAAGCACGTGGCGCGTGACGCGCACACGCAGCCGCGCACGGTGATCTACGACCCACTGCTCACGCTGAATCTTCCGCCGGGCGTCTCGGGCCCGAGCGGCGTGAACGCCATCGCTCATTGCGTCGAGGCGCTCTACAGCGAAACGGCAAACCCGCTGGTGTCGCAGATGGCGGAAGAGGGCATTCGAGCGCTGGGGCGCAGCCTGCCCATCGTTGTGAGAGAGCCCGGCAACGTCGATGCGCGCTCCGATGCCCTGTTTGGCGCCTGGCTCGGGGGCTGCGTGCTTGCCGCCGTGGGCATGGCGCTTCATCACAAGCTCTGTCACGTGCTCGGAGGGGCGTTCAACCTGCCGCATGCGGAAACGCACACGGTGGTGTTGCCTCATGCGACGGCCTACAACTCGGCGGCGGCCCCCGAGGCAATGAACCGAATCGCCCGAGCGCTCGGCACCAGCGATGCCGCGCAGGGTCTGTTCGACCTGAACGTGGCGATCGGCGCGAGGGTCTCGCTCAAGGATCTGGGCATGCCGGAAAGCGGCATCGATCACGCGGTGAGCCTCGCCATCCGCGCACCGTATTACAACCCGGCGCCTGTCACTGCAGACGGAATTCGCCGGCTGCTGACCAATGCCTGGCAGGGCCATCGGCCCGACGGCAAGAACACATAGTGCACGCTGCCCATTCTAGCGGCGCGGCACTGAAGGGGAACCCAATGAACACAAGCGCGCGAGTAACGGTCGATCGCATCCTTACGACTCACGTGGGCAGCCTGCCCAGGCCGAAGGACGTGGTGGCCGTTCTGTTCGCGCAGGACAAGGGCGAAGAGGTCGACCCCACTCACTTCGACACCACCATGCGCGCCGCGGTCGCGCAGGCCGTGCGCCAGCAGCGCGAGGTGGGGCTCGACGTGGTGAACGACGGCGAGATGAGCAAGATCAGCTACGCCACCTACATGCGCCACCGGCTGCACGGCTTTGAGCTGGGCAGTGCTCCGCGCGCCACGCCGCAAGACCTGGACGACTATCCCGACTACCGCGACAAGATCGCAGCCGAAGGTGCCACGCCAAAGTACGTGCGGCCCATCTGCCGCGGGCCCATCAGTGTGAAGACCCTTCAGCCGCTTCACGACGACATCGCGCGTTTGAAGGAAGCCTTGAAGGGCGCGAACGCGGTGGGCTCGTTCATGTCCGCGCCGTCGCCGGGCACCATCGCGATCTTCCAGCCGAACGAGTACTACCCGTCGCACGAGGCTTATCTGGAGGCGCTGGCCGAAGCGATGCGCCCCGAGTACGAGGCCATTGCGGAGGCGGGCATCACGCTCTCCGTGGACTGCCCGGACCTCGGCATGGGCCGGCACATCCGCTTTCGCGACGTGGACGACAACGAGTTCCTGCGCAACGCCGCCCTGCAGGTGGAGGCGCTCAACCATGCATTACGGAACATTCCGGCGGAGCGCACCCGCATGCACATCTGCTGGGGCAACTACGAAGGCCCGCACACGCGGGACATACCACTCACGAAAGTGCTTCCGGTGTTGCTCAAAGTGAAGCCACAGGGGCTGCTCATCGAAGGCGGCAACCCGCGCCATGAGCACGAGTGGGAAGTGTTCGCCACCCACAAGCTGCCGGACGACAAGATTCTCGTGCCGGGCGTGCTCGATACCACGTGCAACTTCGTCGAGCATCCGGAGCTCATCGCGCAGCGTATCCAGCGCTATGCGGACCTCGTCGGTCGGGAGCGTGTCATGGCCGGAACGGATTGCGGCTTCGGCCACTTCGCCGGCTTCGGCGCCGTTCATCCCTCGATCTGCTGGGCGAAGATGCAATCGCTGGTCGAAGGCGCGCGCATCGCGACCAGGAAGCTCTGGCGCTGAGCCTTCACGCCCGGGCTCGCGCCTGGTTGCGAGCCCGGCTGTATGTTCATGCGTCGCTCGTTGCAGACAGCGCCGTAACGGTTGCCAACTTCTTGCGCGTAACACGGGCCCGTCACATCTTCGAGCAGGCTCGCCGGCGTAGTCTCACGCCCCCATGTGCGAACGTTATGTGCTACCGAGACAGGAAGACGCGGAGCGCGAATTCGTGCCGGCGCACTGCTGGTGGAAGTTCGCGCCGAGCTTCAACGTGTCCTTTCCTCAATATGTGCCGGTGCTGCGCCGGCATGAAGGCGCTCTCGAAGGTGTGATGATGCGGTGGGGGCTCGTGCCCGCGGCCGCCGAAGCGGTGCCTGTGGCCAATGAGCAGCCGGATCTCCCAGCCGAGTGGCTCGGGCAATCGCCAGACACTCGTGACGCGTGGCTGAACAGCCAGCGCTGCATTGTGCCGATGGCCGGTTTTTATGCCTGGCACCTCACGGCGGAGAAATTCCGGCAGCCCTATTTCTTGAGCGTCGTCGATCGCATGGTGTTCGGCGTAGCGGCGTTGTGGGAGCGCTCGGAAGCCAGGGACGGCGATGTCATCGAGAGCTTCACCATCATCACCGTGCCGGCGAATTCACTCGTAGGTTGCATCGACGCGGTGAGCCAGCGCATGCCGGCGATCCTCCGCCGCAAGGACTATCCCACGTGGCTGAGCGGCACGCCGGTGCGCGCGAAAGCGGTGCTGCATGCGTACCCGGAGAACTGGATGCGAGCGCATGCGGTGAGCCCACGGGTGAACTCGCCCAGGAACGATGATGCGGAGTTGATACGGCCTGTGGCGTGAGCAACGGCTGGCGAGGATTGCCACGTGAACGATTGATGCCTTCGCAGGCGGCGGTTCACTCGAAGAGGACCTTGGCGGGGACCAGCCGTAAGACCCGTCCATGGGGAGAATAGCGCTTACTTAATTCGACTGTGTTAGAAAAGTAATTGATTCATGATATTGTCTCAAGCAGTTCAGCCATTGCAAGAGGTTTGTCGGTGGGCAAGAGTCTTGAGGCGCGATTTGATGAGTACGCACAGATGATTGGCGCGACGCTGGCGCACGCGGATCGGCGGCTTCCGGTGCAGTGGTATCTGAAGGGCCTGATGCTGCCCGGTGGGCGCAAGAGCGTGGAGCCGATGGCCGCACGGGTTCAGCCGCAGAACGTGCGCTCGGCACATCAGTCGATGCATCACCTGGTGGCCGATGCCAACTGGAGTGATGCGGCATTGCTGGCCGCCGTAGCCTCGCAGGTGCTGCCGGTGCTGATGAAGAAGAGCAAGACCTGCCACTGGATCGTGGATGACACGGGGTTTGCGAAGAAGGGCGAGCATTCGGTCGGCGTTGCCCGCCAGTACTGCGGTCGTCTGGGCAAGACGGACAACTGCCAGGTCGCGGTGAATCTGTCGATCGCGAACGAGCACGGCAGCCTGCCATTGGCCCATCGGCTGTATCTGCCCAAAGAGTGGGCCGAAGACTCGGCGCGACGCAAGAAAGCCGGCGTCCCGAAGGAGATCGAGTTTCGCACCAAAGGAGCCATCGCCCTGGAGCAGATTGATCAGGCGTTGGCGGCGGGTGTCCCCAAGGGCATCGTGCTGGCGGATGCCGCGTACGGTACGGACACGGACTGGCGCGATGAGCTTTCCGAACGTGGCCTGCTGTATATGGTGGGCGCGCGCGATAACACGACGGTATGGTGGGGCCCACATCAACCGGCACCCATGCCACCGGCCAGTCCCAACGGCGGTCGGCGACGTACACGGCTCATTCGCGATGCGAGCCACGCGCCGATCTCGGTGCATGAGGTGGCGCGCAGCTTGCCTGCGCAGAAGTTTCGCCGTGTCACCTGGCGAGAAGGGGTCGCGGCGCCGCTGAGCTCGACATTTGCCGCCGTTCGGGTCCGTGCCGCACACGACAATCAGCCACACGATGAGCAATGGCTGCTGATTGAGTGGCCGCACGGAGAGGCGCAGCCGCGCCACTATTGGTTCTCGACGCTGCCGGCCAACACATCGATCAAGACGCTCGTTGCCACCGCGCAGGGCCGCTGGCGCATCGAGCGCGACTATCAGGAGCTCAAATCCGAGCTCGGTCTGCACCACTACGAGGGGCGCAACTGGCGCGGCTTTCATCATCATGCGAGCCTGTGCATCGCCGCCTATGGCTTTCTGATGCGCGAGCGGCTCTCGGGACTTAAAAAAAACCGTGGGCGATTCAAAACGCCTGCCGTACCCGAAGAGTTCCGGCCGCGCGGGGCTGGGGCCGATGCAGCGTCACGTGCCTGACTCCATCGCCACACTCGCGTTTCGCCTTGCGCGGCTCATCGCACGAGGACTGTCGCTATGCCCCTGCTGCGCACGGTCACCGACTAGAGGGGCACGGAGTTCTTAACACAGTCGAATTAAGGCGCGTGGATTGCCGCATGAACGGTTGAGCCCTGCGCAGGCGGGGCCTCACTCAAAGAGGGGTCGGGAGGGACCGGCCGTAAGACCGGTCCATCGGGGCCTCGGGAAGGGGTCGTCGGGGACGTGAAAATGCAGGGATGCATTTTTCCGCGGCCGGCCAGGCGAGCCCCCGATGGATCGGTCTTACGGGCGGTCCCCGACGACGCCTCGGAGAGTCTGCCCTCGCCGCGCGCGACTCAACCCGTTCATGCCTACCGCGACACTTAAGTAAGTGCCATTGATCCATCGGGGCCTTGTGTAAATGCATCCCTGCATTTACGCATCCCTCACGCCCCTCATCGATCGAGCCGTCGCCAATACTCCGTGCCGTTCACGTGGCAATCCTGTGAATGTCAGTGTCATGCCAGGCGAATTTTCGGCTGAGGGATGACGAGGCAGCCGCGTCCACGGCGAACTGAAGCAGCTCGGGCAGTAGATCGTCCGGCGGTGGGTCTTTCATGCGGCTAATATGGCATTTCGCATTGGTGGCATGGAACGAGGCGGTCATGAGCTGGACAACCTGGTGGGCGTTCGTCGTCGTCGAAACGGCGTTGTGTTTGACGCCGGGCCCCGCCGTGATGCTGGTTCTGTCGCAAGCGATCACGCGTGGCTCGATGCGAGCCATCTGGTCCATTGGCGGCATTCTCGCGGCCAACACCGTGTACTTCATTCTGTCGGCGACGGGCGTCGGCGCGATCCTGATGGCGTCTTACGATCTCTTCTTTGCGATCAAGTGGATCGGCGCCGCCTATCTCGTGTGGCTTGGCATCTCGGCGTTTCGCGGTAAGTCTCCCGTGCTGTCGATCAGTACGGGCGACGTGTCGCACATCAGTGGCCTGCGCATGTTCATGAACGGCTTCGTGCTGCAGATGGCGAACCCGAAGGCGCTGGTGTTCTTCACGGCCCTGTTGCCGCAGTTCATCAACCCGCACGCGCCGGTGATTTCGCAGGTAGCCTTCCTCGCTGTCACTTCGGTGTTCATCGAGTTCTTCGTGCAGCTGTTCTACGCGGTGCTCGCCGGGCGTGTCACGCATCTGGCCACGCGTCCGCGCTTCGCAAGCCTCACGAACCGCATTGCCGGCACGCTGCTCATGGGCGCGGGTCTTGGCATGGCGGCCATTCGCAAGACCTGAAAGCCGTAAAAAATGCTCACTCCCACGGCCGCGCTCGCCAGGCGTGCGCTGCGCCAGTTTGCGACCCCCGAGCGTCAGGTCGGCGCGGCGCGGTTCTTCAAGACCGGCAAGGGCGAGTACGGCGAGGGCGACTCTCTGGTTCCGCCGCATTGCCATCGTCGCCACGTTCTACTTCATCCGCCGGGGCGAGTCGAAAGACGCCATGCGCATCGCCGGCACACTGGTGGGTGACCGTCACGATCTCATCCACAAGGCCGTGGGCTGGATGCTGCGGGAAGTGGAGAAGCGCGCGAGCGCCGAGGCGCTGGAGAAATTCCTGAAGCGCCACGCGGCTCGTCAGACACCGTGTAGGTGCCGACAGTCTGTGACAGACACGTGTCCACGAAATACCCTCGAAGCGTCTACCGCGCGCCCGGTTGCAGGCTGTCGATCCAGCTCTCGCACAGCGTAACGGCTTCCCTGGGCGAAAAGTTGTCCGGGTCCAGGCACCACTCGAGCCACAGGCCGTCCAGCAGCGCCTGCAAGCCGATGGCGGCGAGCCGCAGGCTCAGCCGCAGCCGCCCATATTCCTTCTGCAAACCGGCGAGCTGCTCGCGCAGCAGGCTCATGTAGCCGCCGTACGCTTCATCATGCACGGCCTGTATTTCGCTGGAGTGATGGTAGAGGCCCCACAGCACGATCCACACACCGAGCACATCGCGGTCCAGGTTGGGTGGCGAGAACGTCGCCCTGAACAAAGCGCGCAGCCGCTCGCGGGGCGCATCGGGCGCACGCTCGACGGCGGAGCGCATGACCTCGACGAGCTGGCTGTTGAAGTGCCGGTACGCTTCCGCCACCAGCGCGTTCTTGTTGGGGAAGTGGTGGTTGATGAGCCCGATCGAGACTCCCGCCTCGGCGCTGATGCGCCGGATGGACAAGCCCTCGTGCCCGTGGCGCTTGAGGCTCTCGATGGTGGCTTCGATGAGCGCCCGGCGCCGGACATCGGCGTCCTGGCGTTCGAATCGGGGTTTGCTGGC
This sequence comes from uncultured Gammaproteobacteria bacterium, assembly GCA_963837755.1. Classification (GTDB taxonomy): domain Bacteria; phylum Pseudomonadota; class Gammaproteobacteria; order Steroidobacterales; family Steroidobacteraceae; genus JADGHX01. The sequence goes on from CAWIOP010000003.1 coordinate 190,825, forward strand.
GGGCATGGGGTGAATGATGCCACCCGCGCTCGCGTCCGTGGCTCGTTTGTCTGTGTCTGGTGCTGCCGGCTGCGCTCAGCCCGCGCGCCTGAGCCTCTTGCGCGCGAAGTCCGCAATGATCTCGCGCGCCGCGTTGTGCCCCGGGGCGCCCGTGACGCCTCCGCCGGGATGCGTGCCCGCTCCGCACATGTAGAGCCCCGGCAGCGGCCCGCGATAGTTGCCGTGCCCGAGCATCGGCCGCGCCGAGAACATCTGGTCGAGGCTCAGCGCGCCGTGAAAGATGTCTCCCCCGATGAGGCCGAACGTGCGCTCCAGATCGAGCGGGCTGTTGATCTGTCGCCCGAGCACCGATGCCCCGAAGTTCGGCGCGTACGCGCTCACGGTGTCGATCATGAGATCCGCCACCGCCTCACGATGCAAGTCCCACGAGTCCCCGTTCGGCAGTTGGGGCGCCACGTGCTGGCAGAAGAGGCTGGCGACGTGCTGGCCGGGGGGCGCCAGAGAATCGTCGAGCGTCGAGGGAATCAGCATCTCCACGATGGGCGCCTTCGACCACCCGTGCGTGCGCGCGTCGAAATAGGCCTGCTCCATGTAGCGCAGCGTGGGCGCCATGATGATGCCGGCGGTGTGATGATCCGCCGCCTTGCGCCCCGGCAGGCAGCGAAAGTCCGGCAGCTCCGACAGCGCCACGTTCATGCGGAACGTGCCCGAGCCGCAGCGCCAGCGCGCGATCTGGTCCCGGAACTCGCCGGGCAGGGCGAGGGGGTCGATGAGCTTTTCGTACAGCAGCTTCGGGTTGAGGTTCGAGATGACCGCGGCCGCGCGAAAGCTCTCGCCGCGCTCGGTGACCGCGCCGACGGCGCGCCCGCCTTCCACGATGACTTCGCGCACCGGGCTGTCCACGTGAATCTCCACGCCGCGCGACGCTGCACACCGTGCCATCGCCTGGGTGATGGCGCCCATGCCGCCGATGGCGTGCCCCCAAGCGCCCTTGTTGCCGTTCACTTCACCGAAGACGTGATGGAGCAGCACATAGGCCGACCCCGGCGTGTAGGGGCTGGCGTAGTTGCCCACGATGCCATCGAACCCGTACACCGCCTTGATGGGCGCGCTCTCGAACCACCCGTCGAGGTAATCGCCGGCCGATGTGGAGAAGAGCGTGAGCAGCTCCCGCCGCAGCGGCATATCGAGCTTGCGCAGCTTGCCGCCGATGCGCGCGGCATTGAGCAGCTCCGGCAGCGCCGTTCGCCAGCTACCCTGCACGACGTTCGGCGGGGTTTCGAGCACCAGATCCCGCAGCAGGTCTGCAATGACATCGAGCTTCGCCGCGTAGTCTTCGAGCCGCGCGGCGTCTTTCGCGGAAAACTTCGCAACTTCCGCCTGCGTGCGGCCGCCGCCCGTGGCCAGATATCGCCCGTCATCCGTGGGCAGGAAGTTCGACAGCTTTCGCTCCACTACCCGCAGCCCGTGCTCCGCCAGCTCCATGTCGCGGATCACCTTCGGGTTGAGCAGCGACACGGTGTACGACGCCACGGAGTTGCGAAAGCCGGGATGAAACTCCTCGGTGACGGCGGCGCCGCCCACCACATGCCGCCGTTCCAGTACCACCACCTTGAGCCCCGCCGCGGCGAGATATGCCGCGCAGACGAGCCCGTTATGGCCGCCGCCGATGATGAGCGCGTCGTAGCGCGCAGATGAAGTTGCCATATGAGGTTAACGTGCAGCGTGCGTGGCCGGCGCGCTCATGCTCCAGCCACGAGAGGGCGCTACATGCCAGCGGCTCTGCGGAATGAGGCTGCGCATGCGTCGGCCAAAACTGCGCAGGCACACTTCGCCCTCGCCCAGTGGCCCAACCGTGTAGCTGCTCGACGCCATGCCCGACTGCACGCGCTCGATGAGCGCCTTGTCTTCGGTATTCACCCGGCGATTGATGCGCCAGTTGAGGTAGCGCGCGGCGCGCATTTCCCGGCGGCTGTCCGGATGTACATAGGCGATCTCGCGGATGAGGGTTTCCGTGGGCGACACGGGCACGAACTGCATGAAGTCGACCTGGTCGGGGTAGATGCGTGGTAGGGGCAGGTGATGCGCCGGCCGCAGTTGCCCTTCGCGTCATCCAGCAGCCTCGATGCGCGGTGGTGGCACGCGTTGTGAAAGCTACGGACCTGGCCGTCGTCGCCGCGCACCGCAAAGAGCGACTCGCCAAGAAAATCAAAGCTGTGGTAATCACCGCTCGTCGGTATGTCGTTCACGTGACAGAGCAGCTGCCAGCTCTTGCGAAAGACGAGCTGCTTCTCCAGCTCGAAGAACTCCGGGTCGTGGTAGATCCGCGCGGGCAGGCTCGAGGCGTCGTCCGCTTCGGCGGCCGGCGCAATGGGATCTGCGGATGTCGGGCGGACGGCGGCATTCATGGCGTGTCCTGCGCGCGAGCGGCACGGCGCGCGCTCTTGTTGAACGATCGTAAAGCAAGCCGGCGGAGGGCGTCAAAGCCGGCGCACACGCATGGCGCGGCGGCGCGCTGCAGGACATGGCCAACAGATCGATACGGCTCACCCTGTCGCGCATTTCCGGAGATTTCATTAGGATACCGGCGCGATTCGAACATGACCTTTTCGATAACAACCCTGTAAGCACCGCCAATGAACCTCCAAAATCTGCAAGCCCAACTGTCCCAGCTGGAGCGCAAGCGTCAGCAGCTCGAGAAACGCATCAAGGAGCGCGCCTCCCGGCAATTTGCGTCACTGCCGGCCAAGGTGGGCCTGAAGAACATCGACGATCTCATCATCCAGCTGCTGCCTTATGGCTCAAGGGGCCTGCGCTCGCGCCTGAACCAGCACGGTGCGGCGGCGTCGCCCGCTGGCAAGCGCCGCGGTCGGCCGCCGCGCAAGTCCCGCGGCACGCGTTATACGGCCGATGTAAAGGCCGCCGTGAGGCGCGCCGTCGAGGCTGGTGGCAAGACCGTTGAGGAGATCTCGCGCGAGCTCGGCCCGTCGGTGTTCTCGATCAAGGACTGGAAGAAGCAGTGGGGCCTCACCCGCGCGCGCAAGAAGAAGTGATCAGAAACCGACCTGACCCGTGCGCCACGCCGTAAGGAAGAGGAGTCGCTCCATGAGCCAGGACAAGAGCCCGGCCGCCGACCAGGATGTCTATGCCGCCGGGCTCGAAGTGCGCCGTCACATGTTCGGCGTGGCGGGCGCCGACCAGCAGATCGACGCCGCCACCGATTTCACGCGGCCGCTGCAGGACATGGTCACGCGCTATTGCTTCGGCGAGGTGTGGAACCGCCCCGCGCTCGACCATAAGACGCGCAGCATGCTCACGCTCGCCCTGCTCACCGCGCTCGGCAAGCAGAACCAGCTGCGAGTGCACGTGAAGGGCGCGCTTCAGAATGGCGTCACCAAGGAAGAGATCCGCGAAGTGCTGATGCACTGCATGATCTACGCGGGGCTGCCGGCGGCGGTGGATAGCTTTGCCACCACCACTGAAGTGCTCGAGCAGATGGGTCTCGAATAAACGACGCCGACTTCGCGAGGCCGGCCACGATGTCACGGTGTATGACGCAGACCCGGAGCGGGCTGTGCGCTTCGCCAGCACCAATGGCTGCCGGGCGGCAGTGACGCTCGCGGATCTCGCGCCTTGCGAGCTCGTCGTTACGATGCTGCCGGATGGGCATGTCGTTCGCAGCGTCATGCTGGAAGCGGGCGTCCCCCGCTGGGTTGCCCGAGCAATCGCGGATCTGATCGCCCGCTGACGGCGGCGGAGTAAAAGCCTTATCCGGCGGTGACGGGCTCTTTATCGGCGCGGAGCGCCGCTATTCGTACGGGGTTCGTCCCCGAACCCCGTAAGTCCTGCGCGCAGCGCATGAGCAGGATACTCGCCGCAACCGGCGAGCTCGCGCGCTGCGTTGATCACCACGTCGGGCTGGTCGCGCTGAATGTAGTGCCCGGCGCCCTCCACGCGAATGTGGCGGGCGCCGGGGAAATCCCCGGCAATCTCATCCTGCAGCTGTTCCGCCCGCATCACAGTCTCGGCTGATATGCCTCTAGCCGGCATCGTGCTGGACAGCACGATGGTACGCACATCTTCCACGCCTGGGCTCTTGTGCACCTGCGTGCCGGCCTCCGCACTGTCCGTGAGCTCGCGTCGCATGATCCACGGCATGAAGAGTGTAACTTCGCGCTGATTGGCATACGGCCGGTTGGCCGTGGTATCGATCACCATTTGCTGGTCCCAGTGCGTGGAGTCTACGAGCAGCAGCCCCGTCACTTCGGCCGGATAGTTGCGCGCGAAGTACTGCATGTAGAGGCCGCCGAGCGAGTGGCCCACGAGCACGTAAGGCGGGTGGATATTGCGGCGATCGAGTTCCGCGCGCAACTCGCTGACGATGGTGGCCGAGTCACGCGGCCCATTCGCTGGGTCGCTGCCCACATAACCGGCCCGTGTGTACGACAGCGTGCGCGTGCAGTGGGCGGCAATGCGGGGCTGGATGTCCTTCCAGACCGCGAGGGTATCTCCCAGGCCAGATTCCAGTATCACCGTGCGCGGGCCCGAGCCTTCGATGTGTATCTGATGGTGAGACAGATCGCCTGCCACAACGGAAGCCGTCAGGGCAGCTGTAGGTGCACAACACAGCGATACAGCCAACGCAGTTGCGCGGACGACTTCAAACAGATTCATAGGCGCAGTTTAAGTCAGCAGGGCATTACCAGTAGTGGTGTCTCGCTCACAGTTGAGACATGCGTCTCTTCACATGCACCCATGGCACTGATACCGCGCACGAAATCCTGGCGTGCGAAAATGTCGCGTTTCCGACTATGGTCCGTAGAGCACTAGTCCCGTACATCGCATCGTTACGCGGTGGCACGCAATCGCAAGGCAGCGGTGGCATTCGGGAGGGTTCTCAAGGAGGTTCGGGAACGCAAGAACCTTTCCCAGGAAGAGCTCGCCTTCCGCAGTGGAATCTCCCGCACGTATCCCTCGCTGCTCGAACGGGCACGCCGTCAACCTTCGTTGACGGTGCTGCTGGCGGTTGCTGAAGGGCTGGAAGTCCGCCCGGACTTTCTTCTCAACCGGACAATCGAAGAACTGAAGGGATAATGCCGTGGGGGCTTTGCAGTCGGTCGTATACGTTCGCAAGAATCTGATCAGCCGCCAGTTTGGCGCAGTGTTGCGCCAATACCGCCTGTCGCGCGGCTGGTCGCAGTCGGTGCTGTCGACGAAGTCCAAGGTCGATCGCACTTACATCAGCCAGATCGAGTGCGGCATTCACTCGCCCACGATCACCGTGCTGTGCCGGCTCTCGCGGGCGCTGCAAGTGGCGCCGTCCGCACTTGTCACAAAATTGGAGCGTCGCCTGGGCGCGTCACGTCAGCCGGCGTGGCGCCCTCGGTAGTCGTTACAGGGTGATTGGAATATCCGCTCCAGTGCTGACCTAGTGCTGGAGCGGTTTCTTGAGCAACTCGTCGCGGTCGGTCGAGCGCACCTGCACGCGTGAGCGGGACTGGCCCCGCGCGAGCGTGAGCGGAATCTCGGTGCCGGCCGGGCCGAGCCGCCAGACCTTCCGGAGCAGGTCGGACAGACCCCCCACGCGCTGGCCGGCCACTTCGATGACGCGATCGCCAAGCTTGACGCCCGCGCGCGCGGCCGGCCCGCCGGTGGCGAGGCCCCCGACGACGAGGTGGCCCTGCGACTCCGTGGCGTAAAGGCCGAGCCACGGGCGCGGCTGGCGCGCCGCGCGGCCGGTGCTCGAGAGCTCTTCGAGGATCGGACCGAGCAGGTCGATGGGCACGAACATGTTGGCGTCGATGGTGTCGGCGCCGAGGGGCTCTTGCACGAGCAGCGAGCCCACGCCGAGCAGCTTGCCATCCATGCCGACGAGCGCGGCGCCCGACCAGTGCGGGTGCGCTGGGGCGGTGAAGAGCGCCTCGTCGACGAGATATTCCCAGTAGCCTGCGAACTCGCGCTTGTCGACCACCTTGGTGGTGAGCGTGTGCCCAGGGCCTCCGTGGCTCACGACGATGGCGCTGTCCCCGAGGGCGACCGACGCGGACGAGCCGAACTTCATGGCGGGCAACGACACGCGCCCGAGCGGCGCCACGAGCCCGAAGCCCGTCTCGTAATCGTGCGCGAGTGCGATGCGCCGGCACGACCATGCCGTCCGCCGTGGTGAGCCAGATGCTCTCGGCTTCGTTGATGAGATAACCGATGGTGAGCACCAGGCCATCAGGACGAATGACGGTGCCGCTACCGACGCGCTCGGTGCCGAGGATTGAGGCCGTGAACGCGTCTTCCGGCACCTCGGCGCGCAACAGCACGACGGAGCGGAGCGCGGCGTCGAGATCGAAGCCCAGGGATTCTTTCTTGGGCTGCAGCTCTTCGGGAAGGGTCCAGTCGGTCTTTCGGGCCATGCCCGCAAGCCTACCTGCTCGGCGTGCCGAAGTCCTTGTCGCGGAGATTGAAGAGGCGCTTCTTGTCTTCGTCGGACATCGTCAGCATCGCCGCCTGGAGCTCCGCGCCAGCTTCAGCGCCGCGTTTCACCGCCGGCCGCGCGCCAACGGCCGCGAACCAGCGCTTCACGTTTGGGAAATCGTCGAGGTTCTGCTCCTGCCAGTCGTGGCGCGTGACCCACGGCCACGCTGCGATGTCGGCGATCGAATACTCGCCCGCGAGGTAGTCGTGATTCGCGAGCTGCTTATCCATCACCTTGTACAGGCGCGCGGTCTCGCTGCGGAATCGGTGCATGGCGTATTCGACTTTCTGCGGGGCGTATTTCAGAAAGTGATGCGCCTGGCCCGCCATGGGGCCCAGGCCCCCCACCTGCCAGTACACCCATTGCAGCACGCCGTACTTCCCATGCACGTCTTGCGGCAGGAGCTTGCCGGTTTTCTCGGCGAGGTACTGCAGGATGGCGCCGGACTCGAACACGACCAGCGGCCCGCCGGGCGCATCGGGGTCGATGATGGCCGGCATCTTGTTGTTCGGATTGATGGCCTCGTACTCGGGCGTGAACTGGTCGCCTTTGTTGATGTTCACCGGAATGATCCGGTACGGCAGGGCGATTTCCTCCAGCATGATCGTGATCTTCTTGCCGTTGCCGGTCGGCCAGAAATACAGATCGATCATGTCGGGGCTCCAGTGTCGAGGCAAGGTTTGGTGAACAAAAGTCTAACGTGCCCCGGCGCGTGAGCCTCCCATAAGGGGCGGGCCGCCCGCAGCTCGGCCTTGCCGCGGCAGTAGAGCCCGGGGTTCTGGAAAAAAGACGCGGTCGCTGCAATTTTTGCTCGAAGTGCCGCGAAGCTTCCTGCGTCAGGCCCGGCGCGATTCCGCGAGGTAACCGTGAAGCTGCGAGACGACGATGGAGGCCTCGCCAACCGCGGATGCCACGCGCTTCACTGAGCCGGCACGCACGTCGCCGACGGCGAACACGCCGTGCATCATGCGTGGCGCACAGCTTCGCCTCCAAAGGTGAGGCCCAGTAGTAGACGCCTTCGCCTTCGAACTCGCCGAGATTCTCGATGCCCAGGCGCCGGTAGCGCGCGCCCGAAGCAACGACGACTGCCGACGCGCGGATGCTCGTGTCGTCGTCCAGCGTGATTCGAAATCGGCGTGGGGCGGGCGGCTCCGCGGCGATGCTCGGGTCCTGCGGTTTGAGCTTGTCGCACTCGCGCCCGCCTGGCCGCCGAACGCGCGTGAGTCGAGCACCAGCACCGACAATCGCTTCAGCGGGCGGCGGGTAGGTCGAACACGATCACTTCGGCCTGGTTGCCGCCGGTGAGCGTGAGTTGCCCGGCATCCTTCAGCTTCAGCGCGTCACCGGCACTCAGCTCAACGCCGTTCGCCTGGAGCGAGCCACGCGCCACGTGAACGTAGGTCCAGCGGCCTTGCGCGAGGTCGAGCGTTGCGGTCTCGGCGCCGTCGAACAGGCCGGCGTAGACCCGCGCGTCCTGGTGAATCAGCACGGAGTCCTCTGCGCGATCCGGCGAGGCGATGAGGCGCAGGCGGCCGCGTTTCTCTTCGGCCGGGAAGCGCTTTTCCTCGTAGCTCGGCTCGATGTTGGCGGTGTCCGGCAGAATCCAAATCTGCAGGAAATGCACACCCTCCTTGCTCGAGGGGTTGAACTCGCTGTGCCGGACGCCGGAGCCGGCGCTCATGCGCTGGACGTCGCCGGGGCGAATGGTCGAGGCGGTGCCAGTGGAGTCCTTGTGGGCAAGCTCCCCTGAGAGCACGTAGCTGATGATCTCCATGTCGCGGTGGCCATGCGTGCCGAAGCCGGCGCCGGGGGCCACGCGGTCTTCATTGATGACGCGCAGGGGGCCGAATTCGACGTGCTGGGGGTCGAAGTAGTCGGCGAAGGAGAACGAGTGGTAGGACTTCAGCCAGCCGTGGTCGGCGTAGCCGCGGGCGGTGCTGGGGCGGATTTCGGTCATGGGGACCTCCTTGGGGGTGGCAAGGTAAGGTCTGGCTATCGGATTAAAAAGCGCGATTTCTCGTGGTGAAGAATTCGAAAAGAGAATAGATCGGGTTGTCGCGAGCGATCCCCCGCCGATAAACAGTGCCTTCATTCGGGCGAGTTGCTATCGATGGGCGCTTACCTCGGCCGGCGGGCTCTACCTTAACAAGTGGGGGTTCGCTTCGTAGACCTGGCGGAGGCAGAGAGGGGGGCGGCCGAGGAGTTTTTCTACGTGGTCGGATTTCAGGGCGAAGTAGTTGCCGCGGACGCCGCGTTCGTAGGAGACGATGTCTTCGGCGGAGGAGGTGCCGATGCCGGGGGTGAGCATGCCTTCTTCGTATTGGCGGGGCACGCCGGCGGCGACGAGCATTTCCACCATTTCGTCGTCGGTGATCACGATGTATTCGATGGGTTTGCCGCCGATCTCTGCAGTGAGGGCGGCGGCGTCGCGGAATGAGAGGAGCTCGGGGCCGGTGATTTCGTAGGTGGCGCCTTCGTGGCCGCGGGAGGTGAGCACTTTTGCCGCGCAGGCTACGCAGTCGGACTTGGCGACGAAGGCGATCTTGCCGTCGCCGGCGCTGCCCACCCACATGCCGCTGGCGAGCGCGCGCGGGCCAATCTGCGTGAGCGGCACTTCCGCGTAGAGCGCGTCGCGCAGGATGGTGAAGGCGACGCCGCTGCGCTTCAGGGCGTCTTCGGTGTCCAGGTGGTCGGGGATGACGATGGCGGGGTTGTCTGGCAGCGCGCCACTGCTCGAGGTGTAGGCGATGTGCTTGACGCCTGCTTTCACTGCCGCGTCGATGGCGTTGCGGTGTTGCCGGGCGCGGCGGCCCACGCTCAGCGTGCTGACCAGGAGCATGCGGTCGCCGCCTTCGAACGCGTCGACGAGCGTCTCGGGTTTGTCGTAGTCCGCATATCGCACGTGCGAGCCGCGTGCGGCGAGCTTTGCGAGCGTTTCCGGCTTGCGCGTGGTGAGAATCAACTCGGCCGGATGCAGAACTTGGAGAAGCTGCTCCACCACCATGCTGCCGAGATTGCCAGTGGCGCCGGTCACGATCGTGGTCATTGAGTCGTAGTCTCTAGCGCGTGCGTGAGAGGTAGGCCCCGAGCGCTTTCAGGTCTGCGTCGCTGGTTCCGGTCTTGCGAAAGGGCGGCGACGCCGTTTCTCACAAAGAACCTGGTCAACTCCGGCGTGAGGTCGGCACGGTCTTCGAGCTTCGCGGGCGTTGCGCGCGTTGCTCAGGCGGCGCGCGACTTCGGTTTCTTTCGCCTGGCGCTCGCGGCGCGACGCGCGCGGTCTGTGGTGGCGGTGGACGCTGCCGGCGCACGCATGCCGGCAGCGAGAAAGCGAACCACGTAATTGGACGCGGCGTGCCAGTCGATGTCGCTCAGGTCCTCGTCGATGAAGCGCGTGAGACGGTCTGTGTACGACTCAGCGAACGTGAACGCGCCGACCACGCAATTGGCGCGCCAGAAGAACTCGCTGTGGTTGATCGCCGGTGCCACCTTCTTCAGCAGCGTGAAGAACAGGTTGGCGGACTCGGCGAAGATCTCGCCCATGACCGTGACCACTTCTTCCGACGGGTCGGTGAGCGCGCGGCCGAGCAGCACGCGCAGCGCATTGGCGTCGGTCGCGGACTGGGCGGGCAGCACGAACGCGGGCTCGATCTGGGCCTGCAGCACGTCGATGACGCTCACGGCCTTGCCGGCCTTCAGCGCTTTCTCCAGCACGCGGAAGCGGCGCATGCGCTCTTCGTGGATGGGGCGCAGGCGGCGGTCGAACACCTCGCGGAACAGCGCGCGCTTGCTGCCCCAGTAATGAGACAACATGCCGAGGTTCGCATTCGAGAGTGTGGCGATGGCGCGGATCTTCGTGCCTTCGTAGCCATTCACGCAGAACAGCCGCTCCGCCGACATGAGGAAGCGCGTGTGCGTGATCTCGCTGGCCGCGGGGGCCTGAATCTTGGGTCTGAGCGCTGCCGCTCGCGTTCTCGCCATTGTGTTGGGAACTCCGCCGCAGAAACGGCCATGGGGCCTCGAAGCGCCGCGATTGTAGTCGAAGCAGCAGTTCGATTCCCGGTGAGACCGCTGAACCGACCGCGATATTCCGAATGGACGAGCTCGCCGCGCAAGGTGCGCCAGGCTTCAGGGCGTCCGGGCGTGAGTGTAGATTCGCAGATCAGTAGTAACGGCCGTCCGCGGCCGAAGAGGGTTACATCCGATGGACTCATTCCAGGACAAGGTTGCTTTCATCACAGGGGCGGCCAGTGGCATTGGTCTTGGGCTCGCCCGCACGTTCGCGGCGGCCGGCATGCGGGTCGCAATGGCGGATAAACGCGCCGAAATTGTCACCGCCGCAGCCGCGGCGCTGGCCCGGGAGGGTGCGCGTGTTCTGGCCGTGCCGCTGGATGTGACCGACCGTGCGGCATGGGTTGCCGCGGCAGATCGCGTGGAGCGGGAGCTGGGGAACGTGGATCTCTTATGCAGCAACGCCGGGGTCAATTTCGTGGGCGCCACGCACGAGGCGACCTACGAGGACTGGGATTTCGCCCTGGGCGTGAACCTGGGGGGCGCCATCAACGCCATTCATACGTTCGTGCCGCGGATGATTGCGCGTGCCACGCGTGGCCGGCATACCGGCGGTCACGTGGTGATTACCTCATCCGTCAGCGGCCTGTTCACCGGCGGCGGGGCGGGGGTCTACACCACCAGCAAATACGCGCTGGTCGGGCTTGCCGAGTCGTTGCGGGCAGACCTCGCGCCGCATGGCATCGGGGTGTCGGTGTTGTGCCCCGGGCCGGTCAAGTCGCAGCTGTTTGAAAGCACAGCGGCGGTGCGGCCCGCGCAGCTCGCGGCGACGGGCTCGGTTCCGGTGGTGCCGCCGGGCGTGGCGCGCGAACACACGCCCATCTTCGTCACCGCTCCCGGCGGTGACGAGATCGGCCGGCAGGTGCTTGAAGGCATACGCGGCAACGATCTCTACATTCTCACGCACGCTGAGATTCGCCCCATGCTGGAGGCCCGCGCGGCTGCGTTGCTCGCTTCGCTGCCGAGCGGCCCGGTCGACCAGGCGCGCATCGATGCCGCCGCTCCATTGCTCAACGCCACGCTCTATGCAACCGCCCACAACTGACGGCGTCGATGCCGTGATCCGGTACGTCGTGGCCGGAGAAAAGGCCGTGTTCTATCCCACGGACCGCGAGCGCTCCTACTGGCCGGCAGAAGAGCACCGCGTGCGCATCGAGAGCATGCGGCCACACGTCGACGAGCTGGCGCTGGAGCGCAATGGCTTCATGCTGGTGCGTGAGCCAACGAAGGTGCGCAACTTCCATGACGCGGGCGAGGTCCAGCGCGTCTATTACCCGGAAGTCATCGATCTGGTGAAACGTTTGAACGGCGCCACGAAAGTGATCGCGTTCGGCGAGATCGCACGCAGCGACGGCACGCAGACGGGAGATGGTCGTCGCCCCGCCTACGGCGCGCACGTGGACTACGGCGAGAGCACCGTGCGCCAGTTCGCCGAAGACATACTCGGCCGCGAGGCAGCGGCACGCTGGCTCACCATGCGATTCGTGCACATGAACCTGTGGCGTCCCATCAAGCCCGTGTATCGAACGCCGCTCGCGCTGTGCGATGCCTCGTCGGTGGTCCGCGGCGATCTCAACGACAGCGAGATTCGCGGCGGCCTGAACGACCCGAACCGGCCGTCGATGTGGGGCTTCAATCTGAGCCACAGCCCGCGGCACCGCTGGTATTACGCGCCGCGCATGCAGCCGGACGAAGTGCTCGTCTTCAAGATCTTCGACTCGGACGGCAGCCGCGTGCAGTGGACGGGCCACACCGCCTTCGATGACCCGACGACCGCGCCCGATGCGCCGGCGCGCGAGAGCATCGAGATTCGCACTATTTCGTTCATTCCCGCCGCGTGAGCATTCCCCGCACATCGCTGGAGCAATGGGCAGTGCTCGCCGCCGTCATCGACCATGGCGGGTTTGCGCAGGCGGCCGTGGCGCTCAACAAGAGCCAGTCTGCCATCAGCTACGCGGTGGCGCGTCTGCAGGAATCGCTCGACGTGCCGGTGCTCGTCATCGAGGGCCGCAAGGCCGTGCTCACTCCGCACGGGCAGGCGCTACTCAAGCGTGCGCGTTCGCTGCTGAAAGATGCAGACACGCTGGAGCGCCTGGCGCGCAGCCTGAAACAGGGCTGGGAGCCGCGGCTGCGCCTGGTGGTGGATGCGGCGTTCCCGCGAGAACGGCTGCTGAAGATCGTGGCGGAGCTGCAGCAGCTCTGCCCGAACACGCAAATGCAGCTATCCGATGCGGTGTTGTCCGGTACGGAGGACGCGATCACTGACGGCACGGCGGACGTAGTCGTCACCGCTCATGTGCCATCCGGTTTTCTCGGCGAGCCGCTGCTGGACGTGACGTTCGTTGCCGTGGCGCATCCTGGCCACGCGGTGTTCAGGCTGGATCCGCCGCTGACTGCCGAGCATCTCGTGCATCACGTGCAGGCCGTGGTGCGTGACTCGGGCGTGAAACACCCGCGCGATGAAGGCTGGCTGGGCGCCGACCGGAGGTGCACCGTGAGCAGCGTGGAAGTGTCGCTTGCCACCGTGCAGGCGGGCCTTGCGTATGCGTGGCTGCCGGAGCGCCTGATCGAGGACGCATTGAAACACGGCACGCTGAAGCTGTTGCCGCTCGCATCCGGCGGTTCGCGTTCACTGTCGCTGAGTCTGGTGGTGGTGCGGCCCGAGACGGCGGGCCCGGCGGTTCGCGCGGCCGTGGAGTGCTTTCAGCGGCACGTGCCGCCGCGTCCCCACGGCTGAACGTCGCGGCGGCGAACGGCGCGCTTGGCGTCGACGAACCGGGGCCGACGCTACCCTCAGAGCACTCGCCTCAGCCACTCCGCGATGTCTGCAACTTCTTCCTGGCACACGGAGTGGGGCATGGGGTACGTGTGCCACTCCACGGAATACTGCGTGGCTTCGAGCAGTTGGTGCGTGTCTTCCCCCATCTGCAGGGGCACGACCGGGTCCTGCGTGCCGTGCGCGAGAAAAACGGGCACGGTCTGATTCGCATTGTCGCGCTCGGCGTCGAACTTCGGCGCGAGCACCATGTATCCCGATAATCCCATGATGCCGGCGAGCTTCTCCGGATAGCGCGTGCCGGAGAACAGGGCAATGGCGGCACCCTGTGAAAAGCCCGCCAGCACGATGCGACTCGTAGGGATACCGCGGTCGTTCTCCCGCTTGATGAGCGCGCGCACGGCGGCATCCGACGCGCGAATGCCGGCCTCATCCTGCCGGGACTGGCGATCGATGCCGATGATGTCGTACCAGGCCCGCATGGCGTAGCCGTTGTTGAGCGTGATCGGGCGCACGGGCGCGTGTGGGAACACGAAGCGCAGCGCACGCTCGCCGGGACCGACGAGCTCCGGCACGATGGGCTCGAAGTCGTGCCCATCGGCGCCGAGGCCGTGCAGCCAGATCACGCTGCCCGTGGGGTTCGGGCCGGTCTGCAATTCGGTGACTTCAAGCTGTGGCACTGTCGAGAGCTCCTGGGGCATGGCGGGCGGGATTTTACGCCAGCAGCGGTTCTCACCCGGTCGAAATCAGTGGCCCGCAGGGCTGAAAACGATTGTAGTGAACCGGGCCTTCAAGCAGGATTCGTCCCTCACCGATGACGCCCGTGATGGGCTCGTGGTCCACATGGGCGCCGGAGAAGCCGCTATTCATTTTTGCATGTGCAGGCGCGCCGCGCGCTCGCTCGTCATTGCGGGATTGCTGGTTGGCGCGCTGGGCGCCTGTTCGCCCGTCGGCGGGTTGGGGTCGGGCGATGCCGCGGCGAGCGCCGCCTCACCCCCGAAGTTCCGGGATCTCAATCGCAACGGGCAGCTCGATCCTTACGAAGACAGCCATCTTGCGCCCGAAGCCCGCGCCGACGATCTGGTGAAGCGCATGACGCTGGAAGAGAAGGCCGGCGCCATGATGCATGACACGCTGCCAGGCCTTGGTGCGCAAGTGGGCGCCTCCGCCAGGGGTTACGACCTCGACGCCGTCGGGCGCAGCATCACCACGAAGCACGTGAACAGCTTCATCACGCGCCTTCAGCTGCCGCCGGCGCAACTCGCCGAACAGAACAACAAGGTGCAGGAAATCGCAGAGCGCACGCGCCTCGGCATTCCCGTGACCCTCAGCACCGATCCGCGCAGTCACTTCCAGATCGTGCTGGGCGCCACCAACAGCGGCACGGGTTTCTCGCAGTGGCCCGAAACGCTCGGCCTCGCGGCCATTGGTGACCCGGCGCTGGTGCGGCGGTTTGCGGATATCGCGCGTCAGGAATATCGCGCGGTGGGCATTCACATGGCTCTGTCGCCCCAGGCGGACCTCGCAACCGAGCCCCGTTGGCCGCGCATCACCGGCACGTTCGGCTCACGTGCGGACGTGGTTTCGTCGCTCGCCGGCGCGTACGTGGAAGGCTTCCAGCACGGCAAGGAAGGCGTTGCGGTCGATGGCGTGGCCACCATCGTGAAGCACTGGGCGGGCTACGGAGCGCAGCCGAACGGTTTCGATGCGCACAGCTATTACGGCCGATTCGCGAAACTCTCCGATGCGTCGTTCGCGCGGCACGTGGCCGCGTTCCGGGGCGCCTTCGATTCGAGCGTTGCGGGCGTCATGCCTGCGTATCCGATTCTGGAAGGCATCACCGTGAGCGGGCAGTCGCTTGAAGCCGTCGCCCCCGGTTACAACAAGCAGTTGCTCACGGAGTTGCTTCGTGGTGAGCACCGGTATCGCGGCCTCGTACTGTCGGACTGGGCGATCACGCGAGACTGCAACGACTCCTGTGTCGCGCCCTCTGGCACCAACCTGCAGCAGGCGCCGTCCATCGCAACGCCGTGGGGCGTGGAGAAGATGAGCCGCCTGGACCGCTTCGCCAAAGGCGTGAATGCCGGGCTCGACCAGTTCGGCGGCACCGGTGAGGCGGACATGATCGTCACGGCCGTGCGCAACGGCCTGCTGACGGAACAGCGCGTGGACGAGTCCGTGCGCCGGGTGATGACACTGAAGTTCCAGCAGGGCCTGTTCGACAACCCGTATGTGGACCCCGCGAAGGCCGGGTCGCTCGTCGGCGCGGAGCAGTTCCGCAAAGAAGGGGAAGCTGCCCAGCGCCGCGCGCAGGTGGTGCTGGAGAATCGCGACCGGACGCTGCCCGTGGACGCGAAAGCGCGCAAGGTGTGGCTGTTCGGCATCGACGCAAACGTGGCGCGTGCGGCGGGGTTCACCGTTGTCGCGACACCGGCCGAAGCAGATGTGGCCATCGTGCGCGTTGCCACGCCTTTCGAGACGCTGCATCCGCATCACTTCTTCGGCGCCCTCCAGCACGAGGGGCGCCTCGACTTTCGCGATGGCGATGCCGCTTACGAGGCCATCAAGCAGGCTAGCGCAGCCGTGCCCACCATTGTGGCGGTGGATCTCGACCGCCCGGCCATCCTGACGAACGTGCGAACCCGGGCGAAGGCCCTCATCGCCACGTTTGGCGCAAGCGATGCCGCCGTTCTGGACGTTGTCGCCGGCCGCGCGCGTGCGGAAGGGCGGTTGCCTTTCGAGCTACCGTCCTCAATGCGCGAAGTGCAGGCGCAAGACCCGGCGCTGCCTGACGACACGGCGCACCCGCTGTATCCAGTCGGGGCCGGCGGCAGCTAACTTCGGCACCCCGGCCGCGGGCGCCTCAGCGCGAAATCTGCGAAGTTCTTCAGACCTTCGCTTGTGGCGGGCCGGGAAATGCGGGCGTCAGATCGTTCCAGCATCTGCTTCGCCGCGCCAGGTGGCATGGAAGTGGACTCATACGCTCGTATCGTTTGAGCCCCGCGCGGGCCTGGGGTTAAATCGCATCTTCTGCGATCACATCCGGGGCGAGACGCATGACCGGTTACACTAGAGACAACACGCAGGTCGGGTTCTTCGCGCCGATCCGTTTCGAGGCCGACATCCTCGATTGCGAGGTGGTGGGCAGCATTCCCGAAGGACATCGACGGCGCGTTCTATCGCGTGGGCGCCGAGTGGTGTATGCCACCGAAGTTTCAGGATGACGCCATCCTCAATGCCGACGGCTACGTCAGCATGTTCCGCATCCGCAACGGCGCGTGAGCTACAGGGGGCGCTGGATCACGCACCGAGCGTTCGAGCGCAACCTGGCCGCGGCAGCGCAGCTGTACGGCTACTACCGCAATCCCTACACCGACGATCCGTCCATCAGCGACCCGAAGCATCCCAACCGGCGCACGGTGTCGAACACGGCGCCGCTGGTCTATGGCGGCAAGCTGTTCTCGCTGAAGGAAGACGGGCTGCCGTACGAGCTCGACCCGACTACGCTCGACACCACGCGGCCACGTGGGACTGCCAATGGCGCGTGGAAGAGCGAGACTTTCAGCGCGCATCCCGAAGCTCGACCCGATGAGCGGCGAGATGGTGGCTTACGGCTACGAGGCCACTGGCCTCGCCAGCGACGATCTGTTACATCGCCACCGTCGACCCAAGCCGGCAAGGTCGCCGACGCGTGACGCGTGAAGGTGCCCTACGTCAGCGTCATCCATGACATGGCGCTCACGCACCAGCACGTGGTGATTCCCTTCGGCGGCTACGTCACCAGCGCGGAGCGGCTGAAGGAGGGCAAGATCCACTGGGGCTGGGATGCGACCAAGCCCAGCATGATCGGCGTGATTCCGCGCGGCGGCAGCGCGAAGGACATGCGCTGGTTCAAGGGCCCCGAGCGCTGCATGATGCACACGTTCAATGCGCACTCGGAGGGCAACAAGGTCATCCTGTATGCGCCGTTCTACGACTCCAACTTCTTCCCGTTCTTTCCGCCCGTCGATGGCTCGCCGTGGAATCCGGCCAAGGCGAAAGCCTTCATCCGCAAGATCACGCTCGATCTGGACAAGCGCGGGACGAGTGGCAGGAGGAAATCCTCTGGCCCATCGCAGGTGGGTGACCTGGGCAAGGTCGATCCGCGCTTCATGACGCTGGAAACGCGCTACCTCTACACCCTGTTCTCCGACGACGACCGGCCGATGGATCGCGCCAAGCGGCGCCGGCAACCTGTTCGGCCCGCCACGAACAGCTACGGGCGGTTCGACGTCACAGACGGCGAGGTGCGAACTATTTCGCGGGCCCCGCGCACGCCTTGCAGGAATGCAGCTTCGTGCCGCGCGGCGAAGCAATGGCCGCGAAGGGCGATGGCTACCTGGTCGGCGTGGCGTCGAACTACGCCGAGATGCGCTCGGAGCTGGTCATTGCGGATGCGCAGCGGCTGGGGGAGGGCGACATCGCGCGTGTGATACTGCCGTTCCGATCAGCTCGCAGGTGCACGGCGTCTGGGTCGACAACAGCGAGGTGGCGTTCACATGATCTGCTCGCGCCGGGATTTTCTCGTGACGGTTCCGCTCGCGGGCGGCGCATTGGCACTGTTGCCTGCGTTCACCATTGCGCAGGGTCCGGTTCTTTCTTTTCACCTGGATCAGCCCTATGTCGATCCCACGGGCCTGGCGGAGCCGTTCATACCGCCCTCAGGCATGCGCTCCGGCGCACCGCTTGCGGCGTTGAGCGAAGAAGCGCTCAGCCGGTACTACGGATTTATCTGATGGAGGCGCCGCGCGTGTCGAAGAAAACCTCTGCTTTCGGTATTGCCGTTGCGCTCGGGCTCGCAGCGCTCGGCACCAGCGCCAGCGCCGCGACAGCGTGCGACAAGAAGTGCCTCGAAGGCATCGGCGACCAGTATCGCGCGGCCTATCTCAAGCACGACCCGAAGCTCGCGCCAATCTCGAAGAGAGTGCGCTTCACCGAGAACAACGTGGAGATGCAGTTCCCGGACGCAAGCTGGGACACGGTGACGGAAGAGGTGGGCACGCCCCTGACACTGTCGGACCCGAAGACGGGCAACGTGGGCATCTACACGGCCATCATGCAGAACGACACGCCTGGGTTTCTGGCCGTTCGGCTGAAGGTGGTGCGCGGGCAGATCACCGAGATCGAGCACATTCTCTCCACGCGGCGCAATCTCAGCAGCCCGCCCACGCCTATTGGCGATGTGCGTGAGTTCAAGCGAGACCCGGACTTCGCCGCCACCGTGCCGTCGGCGCAGCGCGCCTCGCGTGAGAAACTGGTGGCGCATGCGAACGGCTATTTCGACACGCTCCAGCACAACGACGGTAAGATTCGCGGCACGCGCTTCACGCCAGACGCCACGCGCCACGAGAACGGCATGAAGTTTCCGGAGATCGAGAAAGGCTTCAAGACGGGTCGTTATCGCTTCAACGAGCGCGTTCGCGACCGGGACTGCTTCCTGCTCGATGAGGAGCGGGCCATCGCCATGTGCCGCGGCTTCATCGACCACAAGGGCGTGATGGATGAATACACACTCACCGATGGCACCAAAACCCGCTCCGTGTTCCGCGAGCCGCACACCTGGTCGCTGCTCGAGTCGTTCAAAGTAAAGGATGACAGGATCACCGCGGTCGAAGCCACCTTCATCGGCGCGCCGTACTACATCCGCTCGCCGTGGACGCGTAAGCCCGACCCGCGGTAGCGCGTGCAGATTGGCGGCGCGATTTCCATTGCGAGCGGCCCGCGAAGGCGGAGCGCTGTGCGGCCGACGCCCCTCAGACGCCGGCGACCAGGTGAAAGAGCCCACGCGCGGCCCAGATTGCGAACCACACGGCACCGGCCACCATCGCGACGAATGCCGTAAGCACCGCGATCAGCACGAATGAGCTGGATCGTCGCGTTTCATGCGGCCGCTCGAGCCAGCCTTCGAGCAAGCGCGCGTTGCGCACGTGGGACTTGAACGCGAAGTCGAACAGGTCGCCGAGTAAGGGAATCGCTCCAACGGCGGCGTCGACGGTGAGGTTCAGCAACATTCGCAACTGGATGGAAGCGGGCGCCCCCAGCCGATTCGCCATGACGAGCCCATATGTGCCCACCAGCGCGGTTGCGATGTCACCCGCGACGGGAATCAGCCCAAGAATCGGATCGAGCCCGAACCGCCACGACGTGCCCGGCACGCGAAACGCCCGATCGAGCACGTTCACGATCAGCGAATAGCGCTTCAGGCGGCGGGCATTCTCAGCGTTTGGCGATTGCACGGGACACGAGGTCA
The DNA here is from genome assembly GCA_963837755.1 of uncultured Gammaproteobacteria bacterium. Taxonomy (GTDB): domain Bacteria; phylum Pseudomonadota; class Gammaproteobacteria; order Steroidobacterales; family Steroidobacteraceae; genus JADGHX01. Next base: position 210,424 of record CAWIOP010000003.1, read on the forward strand.
GCAAGGATGGCTCCGGCCATAGCGATCGTATGACCCGGGAGGCTCGCCCCCAAGGGGGGAAGCCGCCCTCCCAAGGGGGCTTTATTTGCAGCGAGGGGGGCTGCCTCCCCGGAAAGCGAGTGGCGGTTCCGTCTCAGCGAGGGATGGTGCGCGTCAGTCGCGGAAAACTGCCTCGCGCTTGCCTTCGTCCCATCGCCAGCCCGCGACGCCGGGCTGAATGTGCACTCCGCCCAGCCATCGGGGCGGAGGATTCAGCGTGTGCCAGTCGCGCTCGCCGTGCAGAACGGCGCGGCCCAGATCCGTGATGGTGAGCTGCTGGCGGAACCAGCGCTCGCCGGGGGCTGGCGGTGTGCGAATGATCACTGGCTCGGCGGCCCTGAGAATGTCGTCCACGACATGAAGCAAGCCGAGGTCGCCGATCCAGGGCAGCGGCTCGCGCTCCCGCGTCATCATCAGAAACACTCGATTCAGCGTGACGCTGGCCGCCGAGAGAATCTGCAGCACCAGATGCTCCGTGAGGCTCAAGCCGTTCTCGACCGAGGGCAGCTCGCGCAAGTGCCTGTGCAAGGCAGGCGCCATGATGGGTAGCGCCGGTGTGCCGGAGCGGGCGAGGGTGGCGAGGTGCGTCGGTTTGCCTGAAGTGAGCGCGATCCATGCATCGTTGCCGAGCAATAGCTGCGCGGGCGTCACAGGCCTGCGAGTGAGCCATAGCAGGCGTAGCGCTTCCGCAGGCAACTGGCCGATTCCCACAAAGCGCTCGCCGCCCGGAAACTCGTCTACCGCCACGAGCTCGAGCACGCGCGGCCGGCGCGCGTTCGCGTAGTGCGCGAGCAGGCGGATGAGCACGAGCTGGTCCCAGCTATCGTGCTCCATCCAGAGCACCACGCGTTCGTAATCTTCCGCACTACGATGCAGGCGCTCCTCGCCGCGTGCGAGACCTTCCAGCGCGCGCTCGTATACGAGACCGCCCTTGGCTTCCGGGAAAGTGTCTACGAGGAAGCGCGCCATCAGGGCGTGGCGGTCCGGCCCCGTCGTCACCGGGCCCAGGCAATAGGGTATCGCGTGCTCGAGGAAGTCGCCGACGAAGCCGCCGTCCTTCAGGGTGTTCTGAATGTCAGACCCGCAGCGGATGTGCAGCGTTTTCATGTCGCCGTCGGGCGCGGCGTGTTTGCCATCGATGGCCGCGCGCTGGCGATCCATCGACTCGATGTGCGCCTTCAGCTTCCCCCAGCTCGCAAAGCGCTGCTCGCGCGCGATGGCGAGCTGCGCATCGGCCAGCTTCACCGTGGCTTTGAGTGCGCCGGAGGCACCGGATGCGGATTGCGACGCGCGTGCGCCGACGCCGTCGCGTGCTGCCGCGATCCGTGAAAGCGCTTCGGCATCCGCGGCCCTCGCGGCACGCAACAAGTCTTTCGCGCGATTCTTCTGCTGCTCGAGGTTGAGGCGGAACGCGGAAGGTGGCGGCTGCAAGCGCGCCTGCAAGGGCGGCTGCAAGCCCGGCGCGGTGCGGTCGGTCATTATGATCCCCTTTCGTTTGCCTGCGTCCGCACCAGACAGAAAAGGGACGTGAAAAGAGGAGTCCCGGGACCGGCAGTCGTGGGCGCAGCCCTTTCCGCGGACGTGGATGCTCCGACCGAGCACGGGCATTTTGCGAGCGCATCGCGGCGCGCGTCAACGCGCCGCCGCTTGGCGGACGGAGCGCGCGATGGCGGACGACCGCGCTATGAAGAAGTGGCTGAACGGGACGATCATCGCTCCGCACGGGTGGAGCGCTTTTTTGCGCGAATAACGACACATAGCGCGCGACCGCCCGGCATAAGGGGGCAACTATGTCGACGTCGAAGGGCTGGGACTCGTCTTACGAATGGAAGGCCATGCTCGTGCTGAGCCTCGCCTTCGGTCTCGTGGGGCTCGATCGATTCATCCTGCCGCCGCTGTTTCCCACGATGATGAAAGACCTGGGCCTGAATTATCAGGACCTCGGCAATCTCGTCGGGATACTCGGCCTGGCATGGGGCGTCTCCGCCATCATCGTGGGCGGCCTTTCCGACCGGCTCGGCGCCGGCGCGTGCTGGTGCCGGCCGTGGTGCTGTTCTCGTTGCTCTCCGCATTGAGTGGCATGGCTGCGGGCCTCGTGAGCCTGCTGGTCATTCGCGCCGTGATGGGCGCGGCCGAAGGCGCCGTGGCGCCCACCGGCGTGGCCGTGTCCGTGGAAGCCTCGCACCCCAAGCGGCGTGGCATGAACAACGGCATCTTCCAGTGCTCGCTCGCGCTTTGCGGGCTCGCCATCGCGCCCATCGTGGCGACACAGCTCCTCGAGGTCACCTCCTGGCGCAACGTGTTTCTCATCGTCGGCGTGCCCGGGCTGATCGTCGCGGTGTTCATGTGGTTCATCATCCGTGAGCCGGCGACCATCGCGGCGAAGAACGCGCCGGACGCTCCGCACCGCGCCCCGCTCTCCGCCATGTTCAAGCACCGCAACGTGCCGCTGTCGATGGTGGCGCTCCTGTGCGCGATGACGGGCATATTTGTGATCTCGGCGATCATGCCGAACTACCTCGTCGATTACCTGAAGCTCACGGGCCCACAGATGGGTTACGTGACATCAGCCATCGGCGTGGGCGGGTTCCTCGGCCAGTTTGGCGTGCTCACGATCTCGGATTTCATCGGCCGCCGCACGGCCGTGCTGATCTCGTTCGTGATGGCGGCGGTGTTTCTGTATCTGTTCATTCAGACGGGCGCGAACCAGCCCATGCTGTTCGCGCTGCTGCTCGGCGCATCGCTCTTCAACTTCGGCGCGCTGGCGGTGCTGGCGGGCCCCATTCCCGCCGAGGCCGCGCCGCTCGGGCTGATCGCTTCGGTGGCCGGCATCGTTATCGGCGCAGGTGAGATCTTCGGCGGTGGCGTCGCGCCGTCGATCGCCGGCGCCATCGCGCAGAGCTACGGCATCCAGTACACGCTGTACTTCGCCCTGGGCGGGCAGGTGCTGGGCATCGGCATCAGCCTCTTCTTGCGCGAAACCGCGCCGCGTAGGTCGAAGATCGCCGCGCAGGGCAGCGTCTCTGAGCTGGATCGCGTGCCGCAGGCGAACTGAAGGCTGGCCTCAGGCCTTACGCACCGAGGCTTCGGCCCAGCGCCGCATGCAGGGCGGTTGCTGGGTCGGCGCTGCCGGAAGGGCTGCGCCATGCGACGAAGCCGTCCGGGCGAATCAACGTGGCGCCCGCCGGCGCAGCACATGGTCCGGCGCGAAGCGCCCCACGGCCAGAATCAATGCGCCGACCAGCGCGCATCCCTTGGCAACGAGAACAGGCGTAGCCGCCGTGAACACAGGCATGGTGCCCAAGGTGATGCCCGCCGCGGCGAACGCGGACCCCACGAGATAGAAAGAATATCGGCGCTTGCGCGTCACGCGTTGCGCTTCGTCCGGTGCCTGGCTCATGCGGGTATTGTCGCATCCCCGGGCGTTCGTCGCTGGCCCGGCACTCGCGGCGTGGTCGCGTGGCTGCGCTCCCAAGATCGAGCTCTGATCGTGCTGCGCGTGTGGCCAGCGTGAATGCTGGCTACACGCGCAGCTATTCAAGCGGCGGCAGAACGTGCTGGCCGTCCGGGCCCAGCGGCAATTCTCGCGCCCAGCGCACGGCCGCTACCGGTAAGGGGCCATAAAGATGCGGAAAGAGAATGCCCCGGCGTGATGCTTCCCACCTGAGCATGTCGCCCAGCAATGCCGGGTCGGCGGCGAGCAGCACCAGGCCGGTCTGGCCCGCGCGGTGCCGGCGTGCGCTCTGCGGCAACTGCTCAGCGGTGGAGAAATGGATGAAGCCATCGGCTTCGTCCTGCGAAGATCCCGAGTAGGCGCCCCGCGCGCGCGCGGCTTCCCATTCATCCCGCCGGCACATGTGGAAGACCAACGCAGACATACGGTCGCTCGATATAGCGATGGCGGGCGGCGTAGGCGGCCGCGCCCGGCTCGGCGCGGCCGCTACTCGATGCAGCCCAACTACTTCTTCGGCTTGCGGAACTTCAGGATGAACTGATCCGTCTTGCCGCGCACGGTGTCGTCGCGCACGTTGGCCGTGTGCGGATCGTCCGGGTTCTTCAGGAAGTCGCCCGCGCCTTCGAACGTGAAGCCGGCGGCGGTGACTTCGGTCTTCACGATCTCCGGGTCGATGCGATGGAGGGTGGAGGTGTCGCGAGCGCCCGAGCCCGCGGCGGCGGCGTGATCCACCACGATGAACGTTCCACCGGACTTCAGCGCGTTGAAGACGGCCTTGTTGAAGGCCGTGATGCCGTCATTCGGCTGGTTGTGAATGTCGTGATAGTTCAGCGATGTCCACACCGCATCCACGGGCTCCGGCAAGCTGAGCTCCGTCACGCGTGCGCTCAACACCTTCACATTCTTGTAGTTTGCATCAGCCGCGATCGCCGTGACGGCAGCGGCCGGGTCCGCAGCGCCGGCCGGCGCGTTCGGGCGCGGCGGTGGGGCCACGGCATAGACCGTGCCGCTGTCACCCACGACCTTGCTGAAGACGCGTGTGAAGTAACCGCCGCCCGGCAAAAGGTCCGCAACCTTGTCGCCCTTCTTGATGCCGGCGAACGCAACCGATTCGGCTGGCTTGCGCGTGGCATCGCGCTGCTTGTCGGCGTCGGGCCGATTCGAGTCGGCCACGGCCGCGGTAACGGCGGCTGGGACCGAGCCTGCGGCGTAAGCGCCGGTGACGGACGCGAGCAGTACAACCGCGAACGCGCTGCTGAACGAGCACAGATGACGAGACATTCAGGTTCCCCCTACGGTGACGTGTGCGGACTCTAACAGCTGCCCGTGACCATGGGCCGCCGCACGATGGTCACCTGTCTACCGATAGCCGAACGGACGCTGCGACCGGGTGGCGATTCACCTGGCCTTCCTGGCGGCCCTGGCCGGACGTTTCTTCGCGGATGTGCGGCGTGTCGAAGGCCCGGGCGATTTCGCGGCGGGTTTCACTTTGGCCGCGGCGATGGCCACGGAGTGCCGCGCCCATGCAACCAGCTCTTCCGCGTCGTCGAGCACGTCCACCGGCACGGTGTAGTAGGCCATGCTCACTTCAGGCCTGTCCGCATACGGCCGGAACGGCTTCATGCCATGCGCTTCGTAGTCGCCGCGAGTGGAGTCGTTCACCTTGAAGTAGAGCGTGTCGTCGTCGATGAGCCCGAAGAACAGGCCGTCGCAATACAGCCCCGCACCGCCGAACATTCGCCGTGAGCTGACGCGCCCCGCACGGGAGAGCTGTTCGAGCACGTACTGCAGGTAATCTGCGCCAACGGGCATGGGGCGTATCGTACTCGCGAAGCTACGGAGCGGCTCGGGCCTGAATTCGCCTGTTGCATCAGGAGCCGGGGCGTGAGGAAGGGTCTCGGACTTTTTGACAAGGGGTTGTCAAAAAGTCCGAGACCCTTCCTCACTCCGGCACCCCGGCTGCAGGCGCTTCGACGCGAGTTCAGGGGCGTTCTTCAGACTTTGCCCAGCGCACGGGAAGAGTGCGCGGCCGCCGTTTCATGCGCCATGAAAGCTCCGGGGCGCACCCGACAACGCGTTGCTCGACACGCCCGCCGAGTTGTATCTATTTGTTCTTTATCGATGTTTCCGGCGGGCGCGCCACTGGCACACCGGTTGCAAAGTAGAGATCAACGGACGTCGCCTCTACGTCCGGGAGGATGGCCGGGATTTCCGGTCAGCCAGACAACGCCGCCGGTTGCAACTCGTGACCCCCTCGCGAATTCTGTGGCCGGCGGCGTATTTTTTCCCCGCGCTGATTTTTTCGGGAAGCCCTGCGGCTTCTCGTGCGGCGCGCCGTGCTCCGGGTAGGAGTCGCTCAGCATCAGTGAGCCGCCGTTGATATGCAGGTGCATGTGCATCGTGCGTCCCTTTTCGTCGGCGGGGTGGCGGAAGACTTCTACAGCACCGAACGCACGCTTGTAGAACTCGGCGGCGGCGCTGCTCATGGAACGCTCCAGTTTCGGGTGGAATGGATACCGGGATCGGAAGATTCCCGGCTCGTCGATTCCAGGACGAACTGGCGCGCATCGATCCGACACCGCGCAGCGTCGACGGCGCGAAGATTGACTCGCCGCCGCGAGTCGGCACACTGGCGCGAACGGAGGCGTTGGCGCGGCAGATGGGGTTGTTACGGACATGATCAACGATCACTTCGCGATGCTCGGTCGCTATAACCAGGCGCGTGCGGTGCTGACGATGCTCGGCGTCGAGGAGCCCATGGGGCGCGATCTGCTCATCATGCAGCGGGAAGCGTGGTGAACGCGCGCGAGTGGGTGCTGGCAGGCGTGTCGCTCGCTGCCGTCGTGGCAACGATGTTCGTGCCACCCATTCCGCAGAACCCGGCATATCACGCGTTCGTGGACTCCAGCACGATTGCCGGCGTGCCGAACTTCTGGAACGTGTTTTCAAACGTCGGCTATCTGCTCGTGGGCGCCTACGGCCTCACTCGGTTGGGGCGCCTCTCGTCGCGCGACCTGCGGCCGGCTTACGTCACGTTCTGCGTCGCGGTGACCTTCGTTGCGCTCGGCTCGTCCTGGTATCACTACGCGCCGTCGACACAGTCGCTGTTATGGGATCGGCTCCCGATGTCCGTGGGTTTCATGGCCCTTCTTGCGTTGACGCTGGGCGACCGCGTTTCCTGGAAACTGTCGAAGCGACTGCTGTGGCCGCTGGTGGCAGCCGGCGTTGCTTCGGTCTTCTACTGGGCGTGGACCGAGCAGCTCGGCGCGGGGGATCTGCGCGCCTACGGCCTGGTGCAGTTCCTGCCCATCGTGCTCATGCCGCCGCTGTTGCTCATGTTCCAGGGCAGCGGGCGTAGCGCGATGTGGCTCTGGTACACGCTCGCCGGGTATGTGGTGGCGAAGATAGCGGAGCAGTTCGATGCGCCAATCTATGCCGCGCTTGGCATGAGCGGCCACAGCATCAAGCATCTGGTGAGCTCGGTGGCGGTGCTGTTCGCGGTGTTCGCGCTGCTCGAGATGAAACCGCGCAACGCCGTGAATGCTGTGCCTCGTGTCACTTCGTAGCGAGGCCTGTTCCGGCTGAGGTTGCGCCACATCGCAGCGGTGCGTTACTCCTCTCCCCAAAGAGGGATGCGTCGTCTTTTCCGCCGCGCGAAGAATGCCTTCTCCCTTCGTCTACCTCCCACACGGGGCAGCACTCCCATGTCGATCAAACTCACCGTCAACAACCAGCCGCGCGAGCTCGACGTGGACCCCGAGATGCCTCTCCTGTGGGCTCTTCGGGATCACCTGCAACTCACGGGCACCAAGTTCGGCTGTGGCATGGCACTTTGTGGTGCATGCACCGTGCATATCGACGGGCAGGCAACTCGTTCATGCGTTACGCCCGTGTCCGCGGTCGAGGGCAAGAACGTCACCACCATCGAAGGTCTCGCCACGCCGGCCGGCAAGGCCGTGCAGGAATCCTGGGTGCATCTGGATGTGCCTCAGTGCGGCTACTGCCAGAGCGGGCAGATCATGTCGGCCTCGGCGCTGCTCGCGTCGAACCCCAAGCCGACCGATGCCGACATCGACTCGGCCATGACGGGCAACATCTGCAGGTGCGCCACTTACGTGCGCATCCGTGCCGCCATTCATGAGGCTGCGGATTCGCTGCCAGCAAAAATGACCCAGGCCACCGTGACGCAGGGCTGAAGGAGCACTCCACATGTACTTTCGTCACATCGAAAATTTCCCGGCAACGCTTCGCCAATCCGGGACGGCCGCGCTCACGCGCCGCACGTTTCTGCAGCTCACCACCATGGCGGGCACTGGGCTCACGCTTGGCGCATTGTTGCCGGCCTGCAGCCCGGGCGCGGACTCGGGCGCGGGCAAAGCCGCCGCATCGGGCGCACCGCTCGCAACACCATTCGTGCGCGTCGACCCTGACAACACCGTTACGGTGATCTGCAAGCACGTGGAAGCCGGGCAGGGCGTGTGGACTGGCCTTGCGGCAGTGGTTGCCGAAGAACTGGATGCAGCGTGGAGCCAGATGCGCGCGGAAGGCGCGCCGGCCCAGGTGCCCCAGTACGGCAACTTCGCGTTCGACCCGAAGGGCAACGTGCAAGGCACGGGCGGCTCCACCTCCATGGCGAACTCGTGGCAACAGCTGCGCGAAGCGGGCGCGGCCGCGCGTGCCATGCTGGTTGCGGCCGCCGCTCAGCGCTGGGGCGTTCCTGCCACCGAGATCACGGTAAGCGATGGCGTGGTGTCTCACTCCTCTGGCAAGCACGCTACGCTGGGCGAGCTCGCCAGCGACGCCGGCAAGCAGGCTGTTCCAAAGGAAGTGAAGCTGAAGGACGCGAGCCAGTTCAAGCTCGTCGGGCGCGACAAGCTGCCGCGCCTCGACAGCCGCGCGAAAGCCACCGGCACGCAGCAGTTCGCCATCGACGTGATGCTGCCCGGGATGATGACGGCGGTGGTCATGCGCCCGCCGCGCTTCGGCGCCAAAGCGCAGTCCGTGGATTCAACAGCGGCGAAAGCGGTCGCGGGCGTCGTAGACGTCGTTCAGATTCCGCGCGGCGTGGCCGTCGTGGCGCGTGACACTTACGCGGCGAAGAAGGGCCGCGAGGCGCTCAAAGTCACCTGGGATGAAAGCGGCGCGGAGACGCGCGGCACCAACCAGCTCATGGCGGAATTCAAGCGTCGCGCGAGCTCCGACGACGCGGTCACGGTCATCAGGCAGGGCGATGCGGCCGCCGGCCTCAAGAGCGCATCAAAGGTGATCGAGGCCGAATTCGAGTTGCCCTACCTCGCGCACGCACCCATGGAGCCGCTCACCGCCGTGTGCCGCCTGAGCGCAGACCGTTGCGAGATCTGGGCCGGTTCGCAGTTCCAGACCATCGACCAGATGAACGCGGCGATGGCCACGGGCCTGAAACCCGAACAGATCACCATTCACACGCTTGCGGCCGGCGGCACATTCGGTCGCCGCGCCAACATGGAGTCGGACTTCATTTCGGAAGCCGCGTCCATCGCGAAGGCCACCGGCGGGAAATACCCGGTGCGTCTCATCTGGACGCGTGAGGACGACCTCACCGGTGGCCGTTATCGCCCGCTCAACCTTCACCGCATCACGGCCGGGGTCACTCGCAATGGCAAGGTTGCGGGTTATCAGCAGCGCGTCGTCGGCCAGTCCCTCATCGCTGGCACGCCATTCGAGGCGATGATGAAAGATGGCGTGGACCCCACCGCCGTCGAAGGCAGTGCGCCCGAGCAATACGACATCGCGAATGCGCACGTTACGTGGAACAACCCAAAAGTCGGCGTGCCCGTGCTCTGGTGGCGCTCGGTGGGCCACTCACACATGGCGTTCTCCAAGGAAGTGATCATCGATGAGCTTGCGCAGGCGGCTGGGCAAGATCCGGTGGCGTTCCGTCTGGCGCTGCTCGAGAAGCATCCGCGCCAGGCGGCGGTGCTGAAACTGGCGGCAGGGAAGGCGGGCTGGGACAAGCCGTTTGACAAGGCCAAGGGGCGCGGCCGCGGCGTCGCCATCCAGGAATCCTTCGGCTCCGTGGTCGCGCAGGTGGCGGAAGTCACCGTGAACGGCGACGAGATCATCGTCGACCGCGTGGTGTGCGCGGTGGATTGCGGAATAGCCGTAACGCCAGACGTGGTGCGCGCCCAGATGGAAAGCGGCATCGGCTTCGGGCTGGGGGCGGCGCTCCACAGCGCCATCACGCTGACGGACGGCCACGTCGACCAGACCAACTTCCATCAGTATGAGGTGTTGCGAATCAACCGGATGCCCAGGGTCATCGAGGTGCACATCGTGCCGTCGACGAACCCGCCGTCCGGCGTGGGCGAGCCGGGCACGCCGCCCATCGCGCCCGCCGTGGCCAATGCCGTGCGCATGGCCACTGGCATCAAGCTGCGCAAGCTGCCGTTCGACCTGGCGGCAGCCCGCACGGCGAAGGCGTAGCGCTTCGAAAAGCAGCCAGGGGGTGTCGGGACGGCACCCCCTCAACCGTCCTTGCCCCGTACGCCAGAGTGGTAACAGGCAAGCGGAAGGAAGACGGTATGCAAAAGATAGTCACCCACCTGTGGTTCGACGACCAGGCCGAGGAAGCGGCGAAGTTCTACACCTCCATCTTCAAGAACTCGAAGGTGGGCGCGGTGAGTCGCTATAGCGACTCTGTGGCGGCGGCCGTGGGGCGCAAGCCGGGGTCGGCCATGACCGTGCAGTTCGAGCTCGACGGGCAGACGTTCTACGCGCTGAACGGCGGGCCGATGTTCAAATTCAGTGAGGCCATTTCCCTCGTCGTGAACTGCAAGGATCAGGCGGAGCTGGACGAGGTGTGGGACAAGCTGCTCGCGGGCGGCGGCAAGCCGCAGCAGTGTGGGTGGCTGAAGGACAAATTCGGCCTGAGCTGGCAGGTGGTCCCCACCGTGCTGGCGGAGCTCATGTCAGGCAGCGACCCGGCCAGGGCAGCCCGCGTCATGCAGGCTTTGATGCCGATGGTGAAGCTCGACATCGCCGGGTTGAGGCGCGCCTACGAAGGTTGATCGGCGCGGTGGCGAGTCGGCAATCAGAAACGGTTCGCCCGGGCACTGTGCCCGGGCGAAGCCATCGCCGCGGTTACGGCTTCAGCTGTGCGCGAATCTCGCCGGGCTTGTGCTCGGCGCTGTGCACGTTCACGTAGAGATTGCCGGCCTTGAGGCTCGCGTATTGCGATTCCGTTAGCTTCGAGCCTTCCGGAACGGTCCAGGTGTCGTCGCCGCTCCTGGTCAACGTGATGATGGGCGGGCCATTCTTGCCGGTCGGCCCTTCGTGGATGTGCGCCATCGTACCGGCGATGCCCTTGGTCTTGATCGAGCCGGTGACGCCCATGTCCCTGGCGATGCTGATCTTGCCGTCGCCCGTGGCCTGGGTGGTCACGGCCGGCACTTCTTCTGCCCCGGTGAGCTTCACGGACACGTCTTCTGCATTCGCAACGCCAACTGCCGCGGCGAGCACGGCCGCCAGGGCGGTGCGCCGGAGAAAGTGTTTCACTGTCAAAGCCTCCACTGTGAGTGTGTATCGCTGGCCGTGGTAGCAATCGACCTTCCTGAGCTTTGCGGCGCGAGACTAGCACCGGGCCTCGCTGTCGCTGAGCTCACGCAGGCGTATACCCGCACGGCGGGCGAAGGCAAGTCAGTGCCGCGGGCTGAAGCAAGCTCAGTGTGTTGGCGGTTGGCTGGCGAGATAATCTTCGAGATCGCGCTCGTAGCGAAGCCTGTCCCCTTCGAGCTGACGGATCTCCTCTTTGAGGCGACCCACCCGTTCCGCCAGATCCGCCGCATCGACCAGGGCATCTGCGCGATCCTGCTTGGTCGATTCGTCGCTCACGATGGCCGCGGAGTTCGCGACGATGCCGTGCTTGGCCCGGTCGAGCTCGCGGCGTTTCGCATCGAGCTGCGACTCGGCATTCGAAACGCGAGCTCGAAGCGTGTAGAGCTCATGGCCGGTTTCAAACGAGGAGACGAATGCCCCCTCCAACTCCACCGGGCAGACTCCGCGGTAACTGCCGCCTTGCACGCCCAGCCGATATCCATTGGCCGGCTGACAATATTCCTGCAGACCCTGCGCACGACCCGTCTGATAGAGCGTCAAGTCGGCGCGCACGCCATGTTTCGCGCAGGCCTTGCGATGCTGCGCGATGTGGTTACCCGCGTAGCCGGCGACGCCGTCTTCGTAGCCGATCGTGCGCCAGTCTGTCGCGAGGCACTCGTCCCTGCTCATCGATGAGCATCCGGCCATCGCGAGCGCCACCAGCGCGAGAGCCGCACAGATGCGTCGATGTGAGCGAGTTGACCGCATGCGTCGCCGTGGGTGAGGAGTATCGGTTTGTACGCTACCAGTGTGGGGCGTTGCCTCATGTGAGACGTTTCACACGCTGCGCGGCATGGGTAAAAATTCCCGGCCAGCGCCCGCCCCAGCCGCGCCAGCGCCGCGGGAATCCGCCGGCTGCCTGCAACGCGCGGTCTCAAAGGCCGGACAACCTGAGCCCGTACAGGCAGAATTCGCCGGGACGTTTTTGAGCCTCGGGGGCATGAGTGATTGTCTGGTTGCGAGTGGCATTGGGCGCGGTGCTCTTGAGCGTGAACACAGTGGTTCACGTGGTTGCGCTCCTTGCCGCGGCGCTGCTGAAGGCGGTGTTCCGGGTGCGAGTCGCGCGACGCGCCTTCGATCGCGTGCTGATGAGCATCGCCGAAAGCTGGATAGGCGTGAACACGTTCATGATTCGCACGATGACGCGCACTCGCATCGTGGTGGAGTCGAGCGCGCCTTTGAGCTACACCGGCCACTATCTCGTGCTTGCAAATCACCAGAGCTGGGTCGACATCCCCGTTCTGCAAGCCGTGTTCAATCGCAGGATTCCGCTGCTGCGCTTCTTCCTGAAGAGCCAGCTCATCTGGGTGCCGCTGCTGGGGCTGGCCTGGTGGGCGCTCGACTTCCCGTTCATGAAGCGCTACTCGCGTGAGCAGCTCGCGAAGCATCCCGAGCTCGCCGGCCGTGACATCGAGACCACCCGGCGCGCGTGCGAGAAGTTTCGCGGCATCCCGATCTCGGTGCTGAACTTCGTCGAAGGCACGCGCCTGACGACCCTGAAGCGTGATCAGCAGCGCTCGCCGTATCGTCACCTGCTCAAGCCCAAGGCGGGCGGCGTCGCTTTCGTGCTCGAGGCGATGGGCGATGCATTGCATGCGGTTCTCGATGTCACCATCGCCTACGCGAACGGTCGCCCCACGTTCGGCGATCTGCTCGCCAACCGCATTCCCGAAGTGCGCGTGCACGTCCGCGAACGCGAGATTCCCGCCGAGCTGGTGCGTGGCGATTATCAGAACGATCCGGCCGCGCGCGAGCGGGTGCAGGCATGGATCAACGCCGTGTGGACAGACAAGGACGAGCAGCTGTCGCGAGCGCTTTCGTAAGTCCGGCGGCTCGATTTTGCAGCAGCCACAATCGAGGCTCGCTACACTTCTCTTAATGGCGCGAGCCCGATCGGGCAGGGCGGTTCTGAGTCGATCGCGTCCGGCTGTCAACACTCTCAGTCGAGAATGGGGGCATCATGATTTTGGAGCATCTCAGTTCCGGGGGCTGCCAGTCCTACCTGGTGGGTTGTGCCGAGAGCTGCGCGGCTGTGCTGATCGATCCGGAAATCAGCCTGATCGATCGCTACCTTGCCCTGGCAGCGCGTGACGGCTTGCGCATTCACTACCTCATCGACACCCATACGCACGCCGACCATTTCTCGGCCACGCAGGAGCTGTCTCGACAACTCGACGTGCCCGTCGCCATGCATCGCGAGGGCCCTGCGCCATTCGTGGACTTGCGGCTGGACGACGGTGAGATGCTGGTGCTGGGAAAGCTTCGGCTGCAGGTACTTCACACGCCCGGTCACACTCGCGATTCGATGTGCCTTTGCGTTGAGGATCGCGTGTTTACCGGTGACACGTTGCTGATCGGTGGCACCGGCCGAACGGATTTGCCGAGTGGAGACCCGGAGGCGCTCTACGACAGCCTGTTCAACCGTGTGCTGCGCCTTGACCCGGCCCTGAATGTGCATCCCGCGCACGAATACAATAGCCGCAGCCACTCCACCATTGCACAGGAGCTTGCCGGCAATCCCCGCCTGCAGGTTCGCGACCGCGCTGCATTTGTCGAGATGATGCGCAACCTCAATCTCAGCATGCCCACTCACGTTACGGAGGCACTGCGCACCAATATGAGCGGCGGCAAGACCGTGGCGCGGATGCTCGCCGAAGCAGCGGCGAAAGTGCCTTTCATGGCGCTCGTAGAGTTGAAGTGGCGCACGGAAGCCGGGACTGACGAGCTGGTGGTTCTCGATGTCCGGGAGCGTGATGCGTATGAGCAAGGCCACATCCCGGGGGCGCGGCTGTTGCCGCGCGGCCAACTCGAGTTGCGCGTGAATCAGGACCTGCCTGACCCCACGCGTCGAATCGTTGCGTGTTGTGAGTTTGGCCGAATATCCACGCTTGCCACTGCAACCCTGCGCGAGATGGGTTACCAGCGTGCCGTGGCGCTGGATGGCGGTGTGAAGGCCTGGCGCGAGGCGGGCTATCCCGTCAAGGCGGGGCCGGAGCCGTAGACCCGGAGACGAACCGCCGGCTTCAGCCGTCGACTGGATTGCCCGGCGTGTCCAGAATGAGCTGGTAGAACCCCAGATCGAGCCATTTGCCGAATTTGAAGCCAGCGTGTTTCACCGTGCCCGCATGGCTGAAACCCAACCGTTCGTGAAGCGCGATGCTGGCCTCGTTGTTGACGTCGATCCCTCCAATGAGCACGTGATAGTCCTGCCGCCGGGCGCACTCGATCACTTCTGTGAGAAGCAGCTTGCCCAGGCCTTTACCGCGATGGCCGGCATGGACATAGATGGAATGCTCGACGGAGTATTTATAGGCAGGCCAGGCGCGAAAGACACCGTAGCTCGCAAACCCCAGCAGCTCGCCAGAGGAGTCTTCGATGCCGACGACCGGATAATTTCCGCTCTGCTTCGCCTTGAACCACCCGATCATCGAATCGGCAGTCCGCGGCTTGTAGTCATAGAGCGCCGTGGAGCTCACGATGGCTTCGTTGAATATGTCCAGGATCGCGCCCGCATGGCGCTCGTGGGTGCACTGAACGATTCTTATCTGACGCTCCATCGCACCGATTGTGCCTGAGGGTGCTCGGTGGTTCGAGTGCATTCGTGGCGCCGTTCGAGCGGCAGCCTGCGCACGGAGTCTGGCACGGTGGCTTCAGCGCCTTTCGCCAATCGTTATCAGGTACTCCCGCCTGACATGCAGGCCGGACTCGACCTTGTGATCGGCGTGAGTCGCGTGCGCACTGGGCACCGTCACACGTTTGGGTTGATCTTCCATGACGCGCGCTGACGGCGCGCGAGCGCCTTGAGGCCTACGGTCAGGAAGCGATTCCCACGCCTTGCATCCCACGCGCGTGCCAGTGCATACAGCGCGATCAGGCACACGGCCAGATACGCAAACCAGAAGGGCACAGAGTGGATGGCGTTCAGCCCGAGCACCGCGGGCACGACGAAGAACAGCCAGTCCTGAACTACGAAACTCATCAGTGACGCCCTGCCGATAACGGCCGTGTGGCTCATCACCGGCTGAATGAGTTTGGCCGGTCGCCCGTAGAAGAATAGCGCCAGCATCAGCAAGCCGAGGCCGCCGTAGAACATCAGATAGGCCGGGCTCGGCGGCCGCTTGCCGCGAGGGTCGAGCGCTCCGCGCACAATCGTGGCCGCGTTCGCCTCTCCCAGCATCCCCGCCAGTTGATGTTTGGTCAGGTGCCACATGACGACGCCGACAATGGTCACTGCGATCGCGCCGAGGCTATACCCGAGCAGGCGGCGGTTGATCACCATTGGCTCGCGCTGGCGCAACGGGCGCTGCAGCCCGCTGCGTATCCCCATGCCAAGCAGAAAGACCCCGACATAGGCGACGATCGGTACGTCTATCGTCGGATGGTCCGCGTCGTTCAACTGAAAGAGCACGGCTCCGACAAGCTTCGCCCACTGCGAATCCGGTGTAGCTGTTACGACCACCGCCCAGGCTATAAGGCACAGTGCCAGCCCCAGTGCCGCGCAGACCGAGCCGGGCGCGCGGCGCATGAGCACCGCTACGAGCAGGGCGACGCCCACGGCGTCAGTGAGCCCTGCTCGCGCGAACATCCATTGCAGCACGCCCATCTCCGGCAGATCCGCCAAGCTGAGAAGCGCATGCGCAACGATCAGCAGGAACAGCGCGCGATCGACGAGCATGATAGACGCCCGGTCTCGCCCATCCGCCTGCAGAAGGTGGCGAATGGCGAACCCGCTCAGAAGCAGGAACGTTGGAGTGGCGATGCGGGTCGTCGAGATCAGCAGCCAGGAAATCGTTGGCGAAGTGAGGTCGAAATGCTGCTTGATGTGGCTCGCGCACACCATGACCATGGCGCAGCCGCGGGCGGCATCGACTGCGCCGATCCTGCCAGCGGTTGGCGATGGGGCGTTTTGCGTTGGTATCGGCACGTTTCCTCCGTCCTCGAGCAGGACCAAAGCCCTGTCAGGCAGCGCTGGTAATTCGGAGCGCGCGCGACGCGCGCCGACGGCAGCTGCCGCAAGAGGCGGAGGTGTCAGGTCGGGATCGTTGAGCCGATGGGACGGTACATTTCGCCTTGGCTCGCACGCACGGCGCAGGCGGCTGGCCCGTCACATGTGCGATTGCTGAAGTAGCACCAGATCATTTGAATACCAGGGCGCCGTTTGGAGGTTACTCCGGCAGGCCAGGTAAGCAATTGTCATGCCGCACGCGCGTTGCGCCCGGGCACTGAGGCATCATAGGCTCAACGCTGATTGCTCCTTTGCATCCATGCCCGCTCCGGACGACGACCTGCGCGAATCGATGGCCGCTCACAAGGGCGGGAGCTTCACCGAAGCGGAAGCGGGCTATCGCCGCGTTCTCGAAGCCCGGCCGGCGGATCCGAAAGCGCTGTACTACCTGGGGTTGCTGCAGTTCCATCGCGGCGACACCGAGGGCGCGATCGAGCTGGTGCGTCGGTGCCTGGGTTACGCGCCTTCGAACGCGCCCGCGTGGAACACGTTGGGTGGCCTCTACGTCGCCGCGGGTCGCAATGTGGATGCGCGTGAGGCGTATGGACGCGCCACCCTCGTGGCGCCTGCCCTGGGCGAGGGCTGGTACAACCTTGGCATTTGCCTGCGCGATGAGGGGGATGTCGAAGGTGCGCTGGAGTCGCTACGCGCGAGCATCGCGCATCAGGCCGACTACTTCCGCTCGTACGAGGCGCTCACGATGATGTTGTATCAGCTCGGGCGCGTGCCGGAGGCCGCCGGAGTCTACGGTGCATGGGCCGCGCGCGATCCGCAGAACCCCACGGCGCGGCACATGGCAGCGGCCACTTCGCAACGAAATGTTCCGGTGCGCGCGGCGGACGACTACGTTCGAAGTCTCTTCGACAACTCCGCGAAGTCGTTCGATGCTGATCTGGGCCGGCTCAGCTATCGCGCCCCTGAGCTCGTAGCGGCGGCACTGGCGCGCAGCGCAGGCACACCCATACTGCCAGCGGTTCTTGATGCGGGATGCGGAACGGGCCTGTGCGGGCCGCTCGTGCGCGAACGCTGCGCAAGTCTCGTCGGCGTCGATCTCTCACCGCAGATGATCGAGCACGCCCGGGCGCGCGCCTGCTACGACGAGCTGGTGGTCGCGGAGCTGTCGGCCTTCATGCGCTCGCGGCCCGGCGCGTTCGATGCAATCGTCAGCGCCGACACGCTCGTCTATTTCGGTGCATTGGAAGAGCCGCTCAGCGCTGCGCGACACGCGTTGCACCCCGAAGGTGTGCTGATCTTCACGCTTGAATCGCTGGCTGCCGAAGTGGCCACGGGCTGCAAGCTCGAACCCCACGGCAGATATAGCCACAGCGAGACGTATGTGCGGCACGCATTACAGGCCGCCGGCTTCGAAGTGGAAACACTCACGCGCGAGACGCTTCGCGAGGAGCGCACGCAGCGGGTTTCAGGACATCTGGTGGTTGCGCGGCGCTGCCCCGCGCAGATCAGGGCATAATGCCCCGCCCGCGGGCGCCGCTCGCCAGTCAAACGTCGACAATTCATGCCTTCCATCCCCCTCAAGGTGATTTCCTCGATGGCCACCCGTGAAGTGCTGAGCGAGCTCGCTTCCCGGTATCACCTGGCCTCGGCACAGCCGGTGATTACCGAAGCCGCTGGCGGTGTAGACGTCGCCAAGCGCGTGCAGGCGGGTGAGGCGGTAGATGTGGTGGTTCTGGCAAGCAACGCCATCGACAAGCTGATCGCCGATGGCAAGGTGCTCGCCGGCAGCCGCGTAGATCTCGTGAAATCCGGCGTGGCCATTGCCGTGCGCGCCGGCGCGCCGAAGCCAGACATCTCTTCGGAGGAGGCCGTCGAGCGCGCGGTGCTGGCCGCCGGAACGCTGAGCTATTCCACGGGTCCGAGCGGCGTCTATCTGGAAAAGATGTTCGAGCGCTGGGGCATCCTCGAGCGGATTCGAAGCCACATCGTGGTGCCGCCGCCGGGCGTGCCCGTCGGGTCGCTGGTGGCCAGCGGAAAGGTCGAGCTGGGCTTCCAGCAGCTGAGCGAGCTCAAGAATCTTTCAGGCATCGACGTGGTCGGGCCCTTGCCACCGCAGATCCAGACCATCACGATTTTTTCCGGCGGCATCAGCGACATTTGCGCGCGGCCCGAGGCGGCGCGCGCGCTGCTGAGCTACATGGCCGCGCCGGGCGCTTCGGCCGTCAAGCAGCGGCACGGCATGGAAGCGGCCTGATTCCCGGCGCCTGTGCGATTGCGCGTCGCTACGGGCCAACGGTGAGGTGGTTCTTCACTTCGAGCACGCCGGGCGCGGACCAGGCGGTGTCCGCCGCCGCTTCGTGCTCCGCCCATGAGCGCACGCGGCCAGTCAGCGTCACTTCCGTTCCGTCGACCGTCACGTTGATGCTGTCGGCCTCGACCTGTGCGCTGCGCTTGAGAGCGGCGGCGATTCGATCCTTGATATCCGCGGCGACCGGCTTGCCCTTCAGGGCAATCAGGTTCGTGATGCCTCTCAGGCCGCGCAGCGTGTGCACGCATTCTTCCGCGCGTTCCCGCTGGTACTGCCAATCCACGACGCCTTCGAGCGTTACGTGACCATCCTGTACCACGACGCGGATGAGATGAGCGCTGTGGGGCAACTCGAGCTCGATCGCATCGGCCGCGGCTCGCGCGATCTCGGGGTCGGACAGCGTATCCCCGGCGGCGAGGCGCACGACGAGATCGTTGGCCAGGGCGCGCACACCCGCCACGCGCTTCACGGCCCGCTCGGCCGCATGGGCTTCGTCGAACGACTTGATGAACCCGGTGAGCGCGACCACGCCCTGGGTCACCTTGACCGAGATGTCGGTCTCATCGACGGCCGGCGTCCAGCGAAGCTCTTCGATGACGTCGTGGGCGATCTCGCTGTCGGCTCGCATGGCGCTCTCCTGTGGGAAACGGCGCAAATTCCAGGCGCATCGTCGCGGGCGCTTCCGGCCGGCACCATTCGCGCGGCACCTTAGCCTCTCGTTGGAACTACCTAGCCGTGCGGCCGGAAACCGCTTGGAACCTTGGCCTCGCTCTGGTGAAGTAGCGCCTGGCAGGCAACATGATCGTGGACGAATGCAACTGAGCTTCCTGGGTGCCACCGGCACCGTCACTGGTTCCCGTTACCTGCTGCAGGCCGGCAGGCACTCCATCCTTATCGATTGCGGATTGTTCCAGGGATACAAGCAGCTGCGCTTGCGTAACTGGGCGGCGCCGCCGTTCGACCCCCGCGCGGTGGATGCCGTGGTGCTGACTCACGCGCACATCGACCACAGTGGCTACCTGCCTGCGCTCGTTCGTAATGGGTTCAGAGGCCCCATCTACTGCTCCGACGGCACCTTCGAGCTCTGCAAGATTCTGCTTCCGGACGGCGCCCACCTGCAGGAAGAGGAGGCGCGGTTTGCCAACCGCCATGGTCTCTCGAAGCACAAGCCGGCGCTGCCGCTGTACACGCTCGCCGATGCGAACGCGTGCCTGAAGCAGTTCGAGCCCGTCGAGAACGGCAACCGCCACTCGATCGGCCAGACGATGTCGTTCGAGCTGCGCCCGGCGGGCCATCTGCTCGGCGCCAATGTCGTGCGCCTCGAGGTCGAGGGCGTCGTGGTGACGTTCACGGGCGACCTCGGGCGTTCGAACGACGCGATCATGCATCCGCCCGCGGCCCCGGCGCCCACGGACTACCTGATCACGGAGTCCACCTATGGAGACCGGCGGCATCCCACCGTCGATCCCCAGGCCGAGCTCGGGGGCTGGCTCGCCAAGGCCTTCGCGCGTGGCGGCACGGTTCTGATACCGGCGTTCGCGGTGGGCCGCACCCAGGCGTTGCTGCACTTCATTGCACGGCTCAAGGAGAAGCGGGCGCTGCCGGATGTTCCGGTGTTCATCGACAGCCCCATGGCCGTCGACGCGACGGCGCTTTATCACCGTTTCCGGCGGGAGCACCGGCTGAGCGATGCGGACAGCCAACGCATGTGCCGGGCTGCGCAGATCGTGACGACGCCCGATGACTCCAAGGCGCTCGACCAGCGCGGGGGCCCGCAGATCATCCTCTCCGCGAGCGGCATGGCCACGGGCGGGCGAGTGGTTCACCACCTCAAGGCGTTTCTGGGGGATGGGCGCAATCTCATCCTGTTCGGGGGCTACCAGTCGCCGGGCACCCGTGGCGGCGCGCTGGTGCACGGCGCGGAGTTCGTTCGCATTCACGGGCAGGATTGCGCCGTGAAAGCGGAAGTGGGTCAGCTCGAAGCGTTCTCGTCGCATGCGGACGCAGACGAGCTGCTTGCGTGGATGCGCCAGCTCGGCACGGCGCCGCGCCACACTTTCGTCACGCATGGCGAACCGGTTGCCAGCGACGCCTTGCGTTATCGAATCGAGCACGAGCTCGGCTGGCGCGTGACGGCTCCCGAGCATCGGGACGTGTTCGACTTCGCGACCGGCGAGTTCCGGCCGTGAGCGTGCCGGCAGGGGAGAGCCTGCGCCTCATCCGCGCGGGTGTGGATACTTATCAGGAGCCCGTCGTCTATCTGCGCGCGGATAGCGCGGTGTGCCGGTCGGAAGGTTTCGAAGCCCAGGCGCGCGTTCTCGTGGAGACGGGCGGGCGCTCGCTGGTCTGCACGCTGAACGTGGTGACAGACGGCGGATGGCTCGGCAGCGGCGTGGCGGCGTTATCCGAGGCGGCGTGGCGGCGCCTTCACCCACGGGCTGACGACCTCGCAACGTTCCGGCATGCGGAGGCCGCGGACTCCGCGAGCCGCATCCGCGCGAAGGTCTACGGGCAGTCGCTGACTCACATCGAATACGAGGCGATCATGCGGGATGCGATCGCCGGCAGGCTGTCGGATATCGAGCTCGCCGCATTCCTGGCCGCGTGCGTCGCGCAGCAGCTCGAAGACCCGGAGGTAACCGCGCTCACGCAGGCGATGGTGCACGTGGGCACCACGCTCACGTGGCATTCGAGCGTGGTGCTGGACAAACACTGCGTCGGCGGACTGCCAGGCAATCGCACCACGCCCATCGTCGTGGCCATCGTGGCGGCGTGCGGGCAGCTGATCCCCAAAACATCCTCGCGCGCCATCACCTCGCCGGCCGGAACGGCGGATGCGATGGCGACCCTCGCACCCGTGGAGCTCGACCTCGCGGCCATGCGGCGGGTGGTGGAGCGCGAAGGCGGCTGCATCGTCTGGGGCGGCTCCGTGGGCCTCAGCCCCGCGGACGATGTGCTCATCCGTGTGGAGCGTCCGCTGGATTTCGACAGCAACGCGCAGCTCATCGCGAGCGTGCTGTCGAAGAAGATCGCGGCGGGCTCAACGCACGTGCTGCTCGACATGCCCGTGGGTCCCACGGCGAAGATTCGCTCGTTCGAGGCGGCGCGCACGCTCGGCAAGTCGATGAGCGCGGTCGGCACGGCACTGGGCATCAAAGTCGGCCTGCACCTTTCCGACGGCACGCAGCCCGTCGGCGGCGCCATCGGGCCGGCGCTCGAGGCACGCTCGGTGCTCGCGGTGCTTGGCCGCGAAACTCATGCGCCGCGCGACCTGCGCGAGCGAGCGCTCGACCTGGCCGGCGCCGTGCTCGAGCTCGATGGCGCGCGGCCCGGTGAAGGGCGGGCGCGCGCCGTACAAGTGCTCGACAGTGGGCTTGCGGAGCAGAAATTCGAGGCGATCTGCGATGCGCAGGGCGGCATGCGCACGCCACCGGTCGCGCGGCATCGTGCGCCTGTCGTGGCGGCAGCCAGCGGAACGGTGCGGACCATCGACAATCGTGTGCTCGGGCGCATCGCGAAGCTCGCGGGAGCGCCGGCCGACCCAGCGGCGGGCCTCGAGCTTCACGTTCGCCTGGGTGACCGGGTGGAGCGCGGCATGCCACTCATGACCGTGCATGCGGAGACCTCGGGGGAGCTCGCGTACGCGCTCAGCTATCAGCGCCATCACACGTCGGCCATCGACGTGGAGCCGTGAGGCGAGCGCTGCCAGCCCAGTGTGAAATCCCGCTCATCCCTTGAGCCAGGCGACCGGCGTGCGCCTCGCCACGCGCGTCTTGAAGTCGCGCGGCTTGATGATGAGCAGGTCGGTGTCCACCTTGTCGAGGATCGTCTCGGCCGTGCTGCCGATGAACAACCTGCGCAGGCCGGAGCGCGAGATGGCGCCCATGACCACCACGCCCGCGCCGGTGCTCTTGATGACGCTGGCCAGCTCGCCCGCCACTGTGCCCATGCGCAGGTGGCGGCGGCGCGGCGGAATGCCGGCCTTGCTGGCGATTGCGTCGAAGGCGCGGGCGACCTGGGCCCCATGCGCTTCCTCCGCTTCAGGAGGCAGCGCCACTGCGAGCGATTGGCCCGCGGGCGCCGGCGCGACGATCGTGAGCGGCATGTATGCATGGAACGCGTGCAGCGCGCCCCCGAGCTTGCGCGCGAAAACGTCACCGGCCTCGAGAATGCGCCGATCGAGCCCCGCGGGCTTCGCGTGCGCGTGGAACGGATCGATGGCCGCGATGACCGCGGGCTTGCGATAAGCGCGCGTGGACTTCACGAGCAGCACCGGGCAGGGGCAATTGCGGATGAGCTCCCAGTCGGTGTTCGCGAGCAGCAGCCGGCCGCCGAGCGCGTGAGGCTGCGCGGCCGCAATGACCAGATCCGACTTGGCGGCGAGCGCTCGACGAATGACCGCTTCGTGCGGCGGGAAGTCCCACGTTGCAGAGCACGTCACCGCGAGGCCGCGGAAGTCGTCGAGTGCCGCGAGGCGCTCGAGCCGTTTCTGCGAGCGCTCCGTGAGGGAGGTCATGATCGCGCTCATGGGATGACCCGCGGCGCTGCCCCTGCGTAGTGCGTCCAGCGCATCGGGCTCGTTGATGGCGTGGAAGAGCTCCACGCGCGCGCCATTCGCGCGCGCGATCGCGGCGGCCTTGCGCAGCTGCATCCGGGGCGTATGCCGCTCGTCGCGGATGGCCACGAATATCCGGCGGATTCGGAATGACATGTTTTTGTTCCTTTGCGTCAGCCAGGCGGATGGTGCGCGCAGCGCGAAGTTGCGCCCATACGGACAATTGCGCAATGGACCCGTGAAAAACCCGGCGAATTACGGATGCGTGCCGTGCGCGCGCTTACGTAGGCTGGAACGCCGAGCAAGAGAGACTGTCGTGCCGAAAAGAGAAATCGTTCGTGTGGTGTCGTTGCAGGACGTTGGCCGCGGCGACGTTGCGCGTGTGGGCGGCAAAAACGCCTCGCTCGGCGAGATGATCCAGGCGCTGAGCGCGATCGGGCTGCGCGTGCCGCCCGGGTTCGCGACAACTTCCGACGCTTATTGGGAGTTCGTCGATCACAACGGGCTGCGCCCGGTGGTTGCCGAGGCGCTCGGCGAGATGCAGAGCGGGAAGTCGTCATTGGCCGATGTCGGGCTGCGCATCCGTAGCGCATTCCTGCGCGGCACGTGGCCGGCGGAATCCGCCGACGCGATCCGCCGTGCCTATGCGCAGTTGTGCAGGCTCGCGCACGCCGAGTTGGCAGACGTCGCCGTCAGGTCGAGCGCGACGGCGGAAGACCTGCCGGATGCGAGCTTCGCGGGCCAGCAGGAGAGCTTCCTGAACGTGCGCGGCGAGGCCGCGCTGCTCGACGCGTGCCGGCGCTGTTTCGCGTCGCTGTTCACGGATCGCGCCATCAGCTATCGCGAGACCAAGGGCTTCGATCACTTCAAGGTGGCGCTGTCGATCGGCGTGCAGCGGATGGTGCGTTCCGATCTCGCCGGCTCCGGCGTGATGTTCTCCATCGACACCGAGACCGGCTTCGATCGCGTGGCGCTGATCAACGCCGCCTGGGGCCTCGGCGAGAACGTGGTGCAGGGCCAGGTGGACCCCGACGAATACATGGTGTTCAAGCCGCTGCTCGCGGACCCGCTCACGACTCCGATCGTCGAGAAGCGCTGCGGCGGCAAGGAACGGCGCCTCATCTACGATTCTGGCGGCGAGCGCGCCACGGTGAATGTGCCATGCACGCCCGAGGAACGCGCGGCGTTCGTGCTGAGCGATGCCGAGATCCTGAGCCTTGCGCGCTGGGCGTGCGCCATCGAGGCCCACTACGGCATGCCGATGGACATGGAGTGGGCGAAGGATGGCGCGACCGGCGAGCTGTTCATCGTGCAGGCGCGGCCCGAGACCGTGCGCTCACGGCGGCGGGCGAGCACGCTGAAGACATACCGCGTTGTCCGCAAGGGCCCGCGGCTCGCGGCGGGGTTCAGCGTGGGGCAGGCGGCGGTTGCCGGGCAGGTATGCGTGCTGGAAAGCGCGCGCGACATTGGCCGGTTCGTCGATGGCGCGATTCTGGTGACGGGCAACACCGACCCCGATTGGGTGCCGATCATGAAGCGTGCAACCGCGCTCGTCACCGATCATGGTGGGCGCACTTCGCATGCGGCCATCGTGAGCCGCGAGCTCGGCCTTCCCGCGGTGGTGGGCACCGGCAACGCCACGCAGGTATTGCGAGAACGGCAGGACATCACGGTCTCGTGCGCGGAGGGCGAGGAGGGTTTCGTCTACGACGGGCAAGCGGAAATCGAAGCGACGGAGCTCGATGTCAATTCGGTGCCCAAAACGCGCACGCACGTGATGCTCAATCTCGCGAATCCCGCGGCCGCGCTGCGCTGGTGGCCGCTGCCAGCCGATGGCGTGGGCCTGGCGCGAATGGAGTTCGTGGTGACGACGCAGATCAAGGTGCACCCGATGGCGCTGGTGAAGTTCGGCGAGCTGCGGGACGCGCAAGCGAAGCGCGTCATTGAAGACATGACGCGCGGCTACGCGGACAAGCGGGAATATTTCGTGGACCGGCTGGCGCGCGGCGTGGCGCGCATCGCCGCGCTTCAGTATCCGCGGCCGGTCATCCTTCGCACCAGCGACTTCAAGTCGAATGAGTACGCGAACCTCATCGGCGGGCGGCAGTTCGAGTCCGTCGAAGCGAACCCGATGCTCGGGCTGCGCGGCGCCTCCCGCTACTACTCGCCGCGCTACGAGGAGGCGTTCGCCCTGGAATGCCAGGCCATTCGCCGCCTGCGGGAAGACATGGGCTTCCGCAACGTCATCGTGATGATCCCGTTCTGCCGCTCGCCGCAGGAGGCCGATCGCGTGCTCGAGGTCATGGCGAAGAACGGCCTGAGGCGCGGCGAGGCCGGGCTGCAGGTGTATGTGATGTGCGAGATCCCGTCGAACGTGATCCTGGCCGCGCAGTTCGCGAAGCGCTTCGACGGCTTCTCGATCGGCAGCAACGATCTCACGCAATTGACCCTCGGCGTGGACCGCGACTCCACCGAGCTCGCGAGCCTCTTCGACGAGTCGGACGAGGCGGTCAAGTGGATGATCCGCCACGTGATCCGCGAGGCGCACGCGGCCGGCGCAAAGGTGGGCCTGTGCGGGCAGGCGCCGAGCAACCACCCCGGGTTCGCCGCTTTTCTCGTGGAGTGCGGCATTGATTCCGTTTCCGTCAGTCCGGACAGTTTCGTCGCTGTGAAGCGCACGATCGCGGAAGCGGAGCGGGCGCTGCCGCGCGCGTGAAGGCCAGCGACACCCGAACTCTTCCGTGCCCCCCTGCGCAGTTGTACGGAGACCAAAAGGCGGCGGCGCGGCCTAGCATGGCTTCAATTCAAATTGAGGGGCTCGCCATGAATGTTGGAGACATCTGCGTAAGAGACACCGTGACGATTCGTCCATTCGATGAGCTCGCCGCCGCCGCCCGGCTCATGCGCGACCAGCATGTGGGATATCTCGTGGTCGTCGAGCCGGCCGCGCAGGAAGGCGCGTTTAAGCCGGCCGGCGTGCTCACGGACCGCGACATCGTGGTCAGCGTGGTGGCGAAGGATTCGGATGCGAATTTCCTGCGGACAGGAGACGTGATGACGCGCGACCCCGTGGTGGCGCAGGAGGACGAATCCCTGGGCTCGGCCCTGAAAAAGATGCGGCAGGCAGGCGTGCGTCGGCTACCGGTGGTCGGCGATTACGGGCAGCTCGTCGGCGTGCTGGCCCTGGACGACATCATCGATGCACTGGTCGGGGAGCTGGAGGATGTCGCGGGCGCTGTTCGCACCGAGCAGATGCTCGAGCACACGCTGCGACCCTGAGGCGCGCCCCGGCGGACAAGATCAGCTGGCGAGCAGCTCACGAAGCAGCGCCAACAGCTCGTCGGGGTTGATCGGCTTGCTGGCGGCGCGCAGGTGGGCGTCACAACTGAAGTCGCGCACGGCCGTGGACGTGTCACCGGTGACGAGAATGGCGGGAAGCAGGGGGCCCAACTGCTCACGGACGGCGGTGATGACCTGCTCGCCCGTTTCGTCTGCCCCCAAGTGATAGTCGGTGATCAGCAGCCCGATGGCGGGGTTCGATGCGGCGGCCTGCACCGCCTCCCGATATGAGCCGACGGCCGTGACATCGTAGCCCTCTACCTTCAGCAGCATGCGAGTGGCGTTCCGCACTCGCGCGTCGTCTTCCACGAGCAGCACGTGTACGCGGGACTGCGCCTGCGTGCCAATCTTTCCGGCAGCGAGCGCCTGGTGAGCGCGTGTCTCGCCTGTTGCCTGGCTGGCGGGCAGCGTGAGCGAGAACAGGGTTCCCTTGCCCACCTCGGACTGCACGTCGAGCTTCACGCCGAGCAGGTTCACGATTCTCGAAACGATGCTGAGCCCGAGCCCGTAACCGTCGCGCGAGACATTGGCGGCGACGCCGATCTGGTAGAAGTCGTCGTAGATTCGCGCCAGCTCCGCCGCCGGAATGCCCACGCCCGTGTCGAGCACCTGCAACCGCACCAGCGCGTGCTCGTGCAGGCAGCTCAGGCGCACGCAGCCTTCGCTTGTGTACTTGATGGCGTTCGCCACGAGGTTGCGCACAACCTGGCCGACCAGCGATGGGTCGGATTGCACCAGATCCGCGCACGACTCCACTTCCAGGCGCAGCCCTTTGCTGGCGGCGAGCGCGGCGAACTCCGCGCGCATTTCTTCGAACAGCCCGGCCACCTTGAAGTCGGTGATCTCGGGCTTGATGGCGCCGGACTCGAGCTTGCTGATGTCGAGCAGCGCGTTCAGCAGGCGCGACATCGCGCTGATGGCCTGCTCCTCCTGCTCGAGCGCCTCGGCGAGATCGCCGTCCTTCACTATGCGGCGCATGGTGCCGTTCAGCAGGGACAGCGCCTGCAGCGGCTGGCGCAGGTCGTGGCTCGCGGTGGCGAGGAAGCGGCTCTTGGCGAGGTTCGCGCGCTCCGCGGACTCGCGGGCTTCTCGCAACGCACGCTGGATTTCGCGGCGGTCGGTGATGTCGCGAATGGCGGCGACCACCAGGGTCTGGTTGCCGTCGACAGCCGGGCTCAGGCTGATCTCCACGCAGAACTCGCTGCCATCCTGCCGGCGGGCGAAGAGGTCGAGGCCCGTGCCCATGGGGCGAACGCGAATGCTCTGGGAGTAGCCGTGGCGATGGCCGATGTGACGGCCGTGAAAGCGCTCCGGCAGAAGCACTTCGACCTGGCGGCCGACGAGCGACGAGGCCTCGTAGCCGAACAGGGTTTCGACCTGGCGATTGACGAATATGATGTCGCCCGCCTGGTCGATGATGACCATGGCATCGGGGGCGGAGTCGAGCACTCTGCGAACGAGGTCGGAAGACAGCATGGCTGCCAGTTCGGACTGCAAATTACGGCCGCTAGCCTCGCATTGAAGGCCTTCGGGCGCAATCCCCCCTTCGCGACTGGACGACGAGCTGATAAGAAGCTCCACATGCTGCAACCGTGGCTGCGAAGCATGCACGCGCGCAGCGAAATAGACTCGCGGAAGAATACGTAGCGACTCGCGTGAACTACGCAATCGCGCTCCGAGGTCATTGCGGGTGCGGTTGCGTACAACTCCCGATTCAGGGCGTGCCCGGTGCGCGCATTTTTCTTTGCAGGGGATCGTCACCATTCCAGCTACAGGAAACGCACGTCATGCCAGCTCAGAGCTCCACCGCGCATGTCGCCGAGGTCGGCCGCGTCTGCAGTCGTAACGTGATCACGATTGCGCCAGGCGAGGATATCGTCGCCGCGGCGCGCCTGATGCGCACCTGTCACATCGGCTTTCTCGTCGTCTGCGAGCCGACCGCCGCCGGCCAGAACCGCCGGGTCATCGGCGTGCTCACCGATCGCGACATCGTGGTCGCCGTGGTGGCGCGCGACGCGACCCCGCAATCGCTCAAGGTTGTCGACGTGATGACGCGTAATCCGCTCATGGTGGCGGAAGACTGCCCCCTGGACGCCGCGCTCGGCTTCATGCGCGACGCAGGCGTGCGCCGCGTGCCCGTCACCGGCGCAAAAGAGGATCTGGTCGGCGTCATGTCCCTGGATGACGTCGTGGCGCAGATGGCGCAGCAGCTCACCAGCGTGGCTGCGGCTTATCGCGGCGAGCTGCGCGCCGAGCGCGTGGCGCGGCCGTGAACGCTCGCGAGCCAGAGCGCGAGGAAAGTCTCGCTTGTATCAAGCGCATCCTCGTGGCCACGGACTTCTCGCCCGCGGCGCGCGCGGCGGTGTGGCGCGCCGGCCAGCTCGCCCAACAGAATGACGCGCACCTGCATCTCGTGCATGCCCAGCCCGACTGGAACCTCTTCTCGAAGGCCGCGCCGGCGGGCCCCGAGAACTATCGCGTGGTCGGCGAGCATGCCGAGAGCGCGCTCGCGGATGAGCTGCGGAATCTGGAAAGCGTGTTCGGCATCCACGTGCGCGGCGAAACGCGCATGGGCCGGGCGAGCGAGGTGCTGCACTCGGCGACCGCCGAGGTGTCGCCGCACCTCATTGTCGTCGGGGCGCGCGGCGAGCACGATTCGCCGAGCATGGCGCCTTTCCTTGGCGGCACGGCATTCAAGCTCATCGCCTTTTCCGCCGCGCCGGTGCTCGTGGTGCGACAGGCTGGCAGCGGGCCCTACGTCGTGTCGATGGCTGCCGTGGAGGGCCCGAGCGCATCGGCACTCACGTTGGTGAGCTGGGCACGGGCACTCGCCCCCGCAGGCGAGTGCCATCTCGTGCACGCGTTTGATGTGCCCTATGTCGCCCGACTTCGCCAGCGCGGAGTTTCGGAGACAGACTTGCGCGCGTGCGAGCAGGAGGTGCGTGCGTCGGCCACGAACTTCGTGAACGAAGTGATGAGCTCGTATGGCGAATCGAAACAGCGCCTGCACGCGCACCTGGTGTGCGGCGAGCCGGTGGGCGCCGTGCTCGCGGAGCTCGAACGCTGCAAGCCTGACGTAGCCGTCGTGGGAAAGCACGAGCGCCCGCCGCGGGATCAACGCCTGCGCTCGCTCGGAAGCATCGCGCTGCGCATTGCGTATCACGCGGCGTGCGACGTTCTGGTCGTACCCTGACGAGCCGGGCGGTGCGCGAGGCGGCCCTGCCGCCGGCTACCGGGCGAGCACGTTCGCGAGCTGCAGCAGGCTCAGGTCGAGCGGCTTTTCTTCGAGGGCGATGGTGAGCGGCGAGCGTGCCACCTTGCCGGCCACGATTCCGAGCAGCATCCCATGCTCGCGCGCCGCGAAACTCTCGGCCGCGGCTGCGCCCAGAAGCGTGGCAATTGTCCGGTCGTAGGCACAAGGTGGCCCGCCGCGCTGCACGTGCCCGAGCTTCGTGACCCGAAGCTCGAAACCGACGCGGCTCTCGTGCTCGGCAAAATAGCTCGCCAGTGCCGCTGCATTGTTGGCGGCGCCTTCCGCTACCACGACGATCGCGTGCTTCTTGCCGCGCCGTTGGGCATCCTGCAGCTCGTCGGCGAGCGCCTGGGGGTCGATCTCCGCTTCGGGAATGACAATGGCCTCCGCGCCGCCGGCAATGCCGGCCATGAGCGCGAGGTAACCGCAGTGGCGGCCCATCACTTCCACGAGGAACGCCCGCCGATGAGAGGAAGCCGTCACGCGCAGGCGGTCTATCGCCTCCACTGCCGTTTCGATCGCCGTGGTTGCGCCAATGGTGATGTCGGCCCCCGCCAGATCGTTGTCGATGGTCGAGGCGATGCCCACCACCGGTATGCCGCGGCGGGACAGCGCGATCGAGGCAGCCTGCGAGCCGTTGCCGCCAATGACCACGAGCCCCTCCATCTCGAGGTCGTGCATGCGGCTGATGGCCTTCTGCTGCCCGGCTTCCGTGCGCATCTCGGCGCACCGGGTGCTGCCCAGAAACGTGCCGCCGCGATCGATGATGCCACCGACATCCCGGGCCCCCAGGCTCACGAAGTCGCCCGACATGAGGCCGCTGAAGCCGTTGCGCACGCCGAAGACATCGAGCCCGTTCGCGATGCCGACACGCACCACGGCGCGAACCGCCGCATTCATGCCCGGAGCATCGCCACCGCTGGTAAGCACTGCGAGTCGTCTCATGGACCCGCATCGTCTCAGCGCACCATGCGCCGGGGCGACCGCAGATGCGCGTAAGCGCTAAGGCCTTATACGCATTTGCCCTGGCGCGCCCTGGCGGCAGGGTATTCTCATGAGTGTGGGGTTGCCTTCGCATCTGTCATCGCTGCTCTCGCCGCGGGCGTATTCGCATCCCGTGTCTGGCATCGAGCTCGTCGAAACGCACATCTCGTGGGTGCTGCTGACCGGCGAGTTTGCATACAAGATCAAGCGGCCGGTGCGCTATCCCTTCGTCGACCTGCGCTCCATGGAGCGACGCGCGTACCTGTGTGCGGAGGAGCTGCGCCTGAACCGGCGGTTCGCAGCCGATCTCTATCTGGAGGTGTGCCCCATTACCGTGAGCGGCGGCGAGGCGCGCATGGGCGGCGCAGGTGAGCCCATCGAGCATGCCGTGCGCATGCGTCAGTTCCCCAGGGAGGATGAGCTCGATCGCCTCCTCGCCGCCGGCCGTGTCGCCCCGGCTGAGCTCGCGAGCTTCGGACGCAGCCTTGCCCGGATTCACGAAGGCTTACCGTCTGCCCATGGCACGCAGTCATTCGGCAGCCCGGCCGCGGTGCGCGCGTCACTGATTGAGAACGTGGAACAGTGCATTCAGGTCTCGGAGCGGGTGGGCGTTGCGGCCGGCGTTCGAGCTCTGGCGCCGAAGCTCTCCGGGCGCCTTGCCACCGTCGAAGCGCTTCTGGGCTTACGCCGCGACCAGGGCCGGGTGCGCGAATGCCATGGCGACCTGCATTCGCGCAATGTCGTGCGGCACGCGGGGCATCTCATCGCCTTCGATTGCATGGAGTTCGAGCCGGCATTTCGCTGGATCGATGTTGCGGAGGAGATCGCCTTCCTGCTGATGGACCTTCACGTGCGTGAAGGGCGCGAGCATGCGATCGCCTTCCTGAGCGGGTATGTCGCGCAATCCGGGGACTTTCAGGCCTGCCGCCTGGTGCGCCTTTACGCTGCGCATCGCGCGCTCGTGCGTGCGAAGGTGGCCGCGCTCGAAGTGGCGGCCGCAGACAACGCGGCGGCTCGTGAGCGGGCACTCGCTGAGCACGGCGCATACGTGCTGTGTGCGCAACGCATGCTCGAAACGCCGCGGCCCACTCTCATATTGATGAGCGGCCTGTCCGGCTCCGGCAAGACGTGGCTTGCGGAGCGTCTGGCGCCTCTCATGGGCGCCGTGCACGTGCGCTCCGACGTGGAACGCAAGCGCATGGCGGGCCTGGCGGAGCTGGCGCGCTCCGACTCGGCGCTGGAGCATGGCCTCTATACGCCGCAGATGAATGCACGCCTCTACTGCCACCTCGCCGATTGCGCGCGTCACGTGCTTGCGGGAGGGTTCAGCGCAGTAATGGACGCCACTTTTCAGCGACGCGCGGATCGGGCGTCGTTCGCGGCGCTCGCACGCGAATGCGGCGTGCCGGTGGTCATTGTTCGCTGTCAGGCGCCGAAGAGCGTGCTCGAGTCGCGAGTGGCCAGTCGCGGCGAGCGGGGCAGCAATGCCTCCGAGGCAAACCTTTCAGTTCTGGAATGGCAACAGGCGCACGCCGAGCCGATCGACGATGCGGAGGGTCTGCAGGTGATCGAGGCCGATACCACCCGAGCGACGGTGGTGGCGGAAGTGGAGGCCGGGCTCAACCGGCTCACGGGTGCTGGAGCGCCTGGCTGAAGCCCGAGCGCCGACTCACAGGCTGGCGCGCCGCTCGTGGTCCTGTTCTTTGGTGACGATCTCGATCAGCGCGGTGACCTCGGAGCCCAGCTTTTTCAGCAGGTCATCGAGTGTGACGATGCCCACGAGCTGGCCTTCGCGGCCCGTCACCGGCAGGCGGCGCACGCCGTGCATGCGCATCCGGCTGACAGCGACGGCGGAGTCTTCCGTTTCCGCGGCGGTCACGAGCGGTGTGCGCATGATCTTGCCAACAGTCGTGCGGCCAGGGTCCAGCTCATTGCCGAGCACTTTCACGACGATATCGCGATCGGTGATGAGGCCCACCGGCGCGCACTCCCCCGTGGGATCGTCAACGACCACGAGGTCGCCGATGTGCTTCCGGCGCATGATCTGTGCGGCTTCGAGTACCGTCGTGTCACGGCCACAGTACACGACGTCGGTCGTGCAGATATCCTTCAGCAGCATAGATGCTCTCCGCTTGCCTGCTGCGCATGATTCGTCAGCGGCGCATCGCGGGCCATACGCGGGTGCGCGCAGCGCCCACGCACAACTACCTAAGCCGGCCCAAGCCGGTGCGCTGCTAGCCAGCCGGCAACCCGAACCGCTAGCATCCGCCGGAATGAGCAGCCGCAATCTCGAATATCTGCTGGCGCCTCGATCCGTTGCGCTGGTCGGGGCCTCCGACCGACCGCACAGCGTGGGCGCCACGGTCATGCGCAATCTGCTCGCGGGCGGGTTCGACGGGCCGGTGTGGCCGGTGAACCTGCGTCACGGAAGCGTGGCGGGCCGGCGCGCGTTCGCGAAAGTGTCTCTGTTGCCGGAGCCACCGGATCTTGCCGTTGTCTGCACGCCGGCCGCTGCCGTGCCCGGCGTCATCGCCGAGCTGGGCGAAATCGGAACGCGCGCGGCCATTGTCATCACCACGGGTCTGGATGCGCCGGCGCCGGGTGGTGGCACGCTTTCCCAGGCAATGCTCGATGCCGCGCGCACACACACGCTGCGCATACTCGGGCCCAATTGCATTGGGCTGCTGCTGCCGCGGATCGGACTCAATGCAAGCTTCGCGCAAACGCAGGCGCTGCCCGGCAACCTGGCCTTCATCACACAGTCGGGCGCACTTGCCACGGCCATGCTCGACTGGGCGTGCGCCGCGCGGGTCGGCTTCTCATCCCTCATCTCGCTGGGCAACTGCGCAGACGTGGATTTTGGCGACCTGCTGGACTACCTGTGCCACGAGCCGCACACGCGGGCGATCCTGCTGTATGTCGAGGCCATCAGTGGCGCGCGCAAGTTCATGTCGGCTGCGCGCGCGGCTGCGCGCAACAAGCCGGTCATCGTCGTGAAGGCCGGGCGCCGCCCGGAGGGCGCAAAGGCGGCCGCTTCGCACACCGGTGCGCTGGCCGGCTCCGACGATGTCTACGACGCCGCGTTCCGGCGCGCCGGCATGCTGCGCGTGGACACCACGCGCGAGCTCTTCGACGCGGCGGAAACGCTTGCGCGCATGAGGCCCCTCACCGGCGGCCGGCTGGCCATCGTCAGCAATGGCGGCGGGCCTGCCGTGATGGCGACGGATGCGCTCATCGCCGGCGGCGGGGAGCTTGCGGCCCTCTCGGAGCAGACGCTGGCGCAGCTCAACACCGTACTTCCGCCCAATTGGTCGCACGGCAATCCGGTCGATATCGTGGGTGACGCGCCGGCCGAGCGATATGTGCAGGCGCTTGACGGTGTGCTGGCCGATCCGGGCGTGAATGCCGCACTCCTTATTCACGCGCCCACCGCCATCGTGCCGGCCGCCGATATCGCCAGGGTGTGCGCTAAAGCCATCGCCGCGAGCGGCCGGCCTGTGCTCACGTGCTGGGTGGGCGGCGAAGCGGTTCGCGAAGCCAGGGGTATCTGCACCGCTGCGGGCATTCCCACGTACTCCACGCCGGAAGAGGGCGTCGGGGCGTTCCTGCATGCGGTTCGCTACAACCGCAGCCAGCAGCAGCTCATGGAGGTGCCGTCGTCGATACCCGAGTCGTTCGTTCCGCGCCCTGATGAGGTGCGCGCCATTGTGAGCGCCGCTTTGGCGCAGGGGCGTGCGATTCTCACCGAGCCCGAAGCCAAGCGGGTGCTTGCCGCGTACTGCATCCCGGTGGTGCAGACGCGCACGGCGGGCACTGTAGACGAGGCGCGCGAAGCGGCCGCGAAGCTCGGCTTTCCGGTGGCGCTCAAGATTCTTTCGCCCGACATCACGCACAAATCCGACGTGGGGGGTGTCGCGCTCGATATCCCCGACGATGCTTCGCTGCTAGCCGCCGCGCAACGCATGCTTGCCCGGTGCCGCGAGCTGAAGCCCCAGGCGCGAATGGAAGGCTTCACAGTTCAGTCGATGGTGCGGCGGCCGCACGCGCATGAGCTCATCGCGGGCATCACGGTCGACCCAACGTTCGGCCCCGTCATTCTGTTCGGCAAAGGCGGAGTGCAGGTTGAAGTGGCGCCGGACAAGGCCATAGGCTTCCCGCCGCTCAATACCGCGCTGGCGGCCGAGCTCGTTTCGCGCACGCAGGTGCGCCGCCTGCTCGCCGGTTTTCGGGGCGTTCCGGCTGCGAACATGCTGGCCCTGGAGCATGCGCTGGTGCAGCTTTCCCAGCTCGCCGTGGACATCGCGCAGATTGTCGAGCTCGACATCAACCCGCTGCTGGCGGACGACCAGGGCGTCATCGCGCTCGATGCGCGAATTCGCGTGGCGCCGGCGAGCGGCGCGGCGGCCGATCGGCTTGCCATACGCCCGTACCCGAAAGAGCTCGAGGAGCGCGTCGAATTCGGCGATCGCAGCGTGCTGTTGCGGCCGATCCGCCCTGAAGACGCGCCTCAACACCGCGAATTCCTGACGCACATTTCAGAAGAAGACATGCACGCGCGATTCTTTCGCGCGGTGAAGGAGTTGCCGGCGGCCGATCTGGCCTATCTCACGCAGATCGATTACGAGCGTGCCATGGCGTTCATCGCCGTGGGGACGGACGCGAACGGCCGCGCTGAAACGCTGGGCGTGGTGCGGGCGCAGGCAGACCCGGACAACGTCTCAGCCGAATTTGCCGTGCTGGTGCGCTCCGATCTCAAAGGGCTCGGGCTCGGGTCGCAGCTCATGGAGAAGATCATTCGTTACTGCCGCCAGCGCGGCACGCGGTGGCTCACGGGCGATGTGCTGGCGACCAACGTGCGCATGCTGCAGCTTGCTTCGGCGCACGGGTTCCACAGTGAGGTGGCGCGTGAGGGCACGGTGCGCGTGACGCTGGAGCTGCGCCCGGCCTGACGGTGCCACACCGCACACTTCGCCACGCGAGCGGATCTACGGCGACGTTGGCGTTCTTGCGGCCGGCGAGACCCGGATTCTTCGCTTGTGCGAGTCAGTCTCGCGACGCCAGTGCCGGTGCGCGGAAGTATTCGCGCGCGAAGGTCCACCCCGCAGCCGCGAACACGAGCGCGTTTGCGGCGATCACCGGGGTGGCGCTGATGAGAACGCCATACACAATCCATAGCACCGCACCGCCCATCTGCACGGCCCGCAGCGCCGCGGGCCGTGCGAAGAAATATGATGCTACGAACACGGAAGTGGCGACCCAGCCGAGAGTCTCTGTGACCTGTGGACTCATGGTGGTCAGCCCATCGCCGGCATCGTCATTGCCGGCGCCCGCAGAATCATGACCCGGTCGGTTCTCGCGCTCTCCCAGTCGTGGAGCATCAGCCCCTGCGACTCGAACAGTGACCGGATCTGCGGCGTGCGCATGCCAAGCACCTGGTGAAGCACCGGCACGAGCACGCTGAATGCGTTGTCGCTCACGATGGTGCTCCGGGCGATGCGGGCGAGCTGGCGGTTGTCCGACACCGCGATGGTGAACCCGTCCCGGTTGTTCACGTGCAGCATCACGTGAACGTCAGAGCTTCCATCGCCCACGTAGATGATTCGATCGGGCACAACGCCGAGGCGCTGCTCCAGCTCTTCGAGCACCGCCACCTTGCCGAACCCCGCGGGCACGCGTGTGATGGCGCGCACCTCGCCGGAATGCGGGTCATGGTCGAACTCGGTTCCGTAGATGTGGTCTGGCGGAACGATGCCCGCGAGCGACGACACCACGACTTCGCGGGGCGCGGCGGAAATCACGAAGAAGGAGAAACGATACCCGTCCATGCCGCGATCCAGGAACTCCACCAGCTCCGGCAGCGCGGACTTGAGGCGCACGCGACGCCCGGCCTCGATCAGATGCTCGCGCCGCACGCCGCGAAAGTCCGGGTCGTGGCGTATGAGATACGCAAGCTCTCCGCCCTGCTGAACGAGGTTGCTGCGCGCGAGGCCCGCGACCTTCTGCTCGAAATTCGATACGCCGAGCAGCTCGCTCAGCACGTGGCCTGAATCGTTGAAGCTCAGCGTCTGATCGAAATCAGACGCCAGCAGATAGTGCTTGGGAAGCGGGGTGCGCACGATGCAACTCCTTCGATCCGGTGCCGGAACGGGAAAACTCCACGGAGCGGACGGTAGCAAACTACCTAATGATGGCGCGCGAACTGTGTCACTTCGGTGGCTGAAGTTAATTCACCTGGAAGATGACGCGAATTTTTCATGTGGTTGAAACACTGAACGTGACGGGAATCGGTGCACGCCGGTCGCGGTGATGCACTTGTCTGATGCCCCTGCCCGCGCAGGAGGCGATTCCCGCTGATGTTCACAGCTGTTGCGCTTCGCCTCCGGGCGCCTCGAAAGACTGGCTTGCGGGGCCGCACCAGCATCGCCCCCGCAAAGCTCGCGCTCGCGCGCGGAAGGTAGCGACCGCGCGCTCGAGGGACTAAAGTCGCGCAACGAAAATCCCCGGTTGGTTCCAGTTCGCGCCGTTCCGTTGCCGATGCTGCCAACCATCACTCCGCGCTGGAGGGTTTCCGCCATGGGATTACTCGACCAGGTCGGCGCCGCGGTGTCTGGCGTCACCGGTAAGGGCCAGGGAGGTGGCCTTACTGCCATGTTGCTGCCACAGCTCATGGCGATGCTCAGCAAGCCTGGTGCACTGGATCGAGTCATGGGTGCATTTCGGGATGGCGGACTCGGAAAACTCCTGCAGTCCTGGACCGGCACCGGGGAGAACCTGCCGATTTCGCCGGATCAGACACGGGCGGTTCTCGGCGAAGGCACGATCGCCCAACTCGCGAAACAGGCCGGCGCCGGCGAATCTGAAACGGCCCAGGCGTTGTCCGGCCTGCTGCCCCAGGTCATCGACAAGCTCACGCCGCGTGGCAAGTTGCCATCGCAGTCCGACCTCGGCGGGCTCATGTCTTCAGTGGGAAAACTATTGGGCTGATTTCTCGCGCTTTCCCGTAACGTCGCGCAGCAGGGCGATGCAAGTCACAGGAGACGGCCATGGGTTTATTAGATTTTGCCGGCAGTGTCGGCTCGAGTTTGAGCAAGGCGATCGGGCGTGGCGACGATGACGCAAGCGCCAAGGAGCTGGCGCAGTCGTTGCGTGATCACGGCGTGACGATCGAGAAGGGCACTATTACCGTCAAGGCAGATACCGTCACCATCACCGGGCAGGCGAGCAGCCAGGCCGAACGGGAGAAGGCGGTCTTGATTCTCGGCAACACCAAGGGTGTCGCGCACGTTGACGACCGCATCACGGTGACGTCGACTCCGGCATTGGGGTCTGCGACCGCGCAGCCGGCGGCGCCGAGCGCGCCTCCGTCAACGCTGTACACCGTCAAATCGGGCGACACGCTGTCGAAGATCGCCAAGCAGTTCTACGGCGACGCGAATCGCTACAACGAGTTGTTCGAAGCGAACAAGCCGATGCTCAAGGATCCGGACAAGATCTATCCAGGGCAGGTGCTGAGGATTCCGGCGGCATCGACGCATTGACGCGCGATTTGTGGGCGCTTTGCGCAATACGCGCCCACCCGCGCATGCACAAACTTCCCCGGCCCCCGCCGGATCTCAGCGCCGGCGATCCAATGTATTCTTGCCGACGGCGTAGCAGTGAAGGCTGCAGGGCGAGAACTCGATTTCGACACCATCGACGCTTCTGATCTCCTGGTGAGTCAGTGTCGTCACCAACGGCCGCCGGCTGAGTTTGTGCGAGCGCGCGAACTGGAGCAGCCCTTTCAGCTCGCGTGGGTCGTTGACCGCGCGGTCGGACCACTTCACTTCAACTGCGAACCTTGGTTTCTGCCGCGCCGGGTCGATGCTGACCAGGTCGACTTCACCGGCTTTCCAACGTGCGTAGTACAGTGAATCGACGAACGCGGTGTTGTGCATCCATTGACTGAATACCGCCGTTTCGGCCAAAGCGCCGATCGCCTCGCTGGTTGCGTCGATGGGGCCAAACAATGCAGCGCGCATCGTGGGGTTGGTGAGAAACACCTTGAATGTCGTGGCGCGCTGGAAACGGCGCGCGTCTTCGTCGACGCGACGAAGGCGACGGATGAGGAACGCTGCCTCGAGAGCTCCCCAGCGCGCCGGCAAGCTGCTTCCCTGTCGAAATTCACGACGTTTGCTGATCCCTCGCCCTTCCCGTCAACGCGCGGCCGGCTCGGTCATGCGGTACAGCCGCGTCTTGATCAGCTCGACGCTCGCGATATACGCGAGCGTGATGCCCGCGAGCGCCGCGAGGATCGTCGGCGGTAGTGGTGGCAGGCCGAGCCACGCCCCCGTGGGCAGTTCGACGAAGAGGACCGCCGAGACGAGCACCACTATCGACGAAATGAGCAGTGCGCGGCTGGGTGCGCTCGCGAAGAGGGGCCGCCGCGTGCGTATCGCGAGCAGCACCAGCACCTCGGTGGCGAGAGACTCGAGAAACCACCCGCTTCGAAACTGCTCCGCGCCTGCGCCCGCGAGCCACATCAGTGTGGCGAACGTCAGCAGATCGAACACCGAGCTGAGGCACCCGAACACGATCGTGAAACGCCGGATGCGACTCATGCTCCAGCGGGGTGGGCGCTGCACGCGTTCGGCGTCCACGCGGTCGCGAGCCAGGGTCAGCCCGGGAATGTCAGAGAGCAGGTTGTTCAGGAGGATCTGCGGCGCGAGCAGCGGCAGGAACGGCAGGAACGCGGACGCGGCGGCCATGCTCAGCATGTTTCCGAAGTTCGCGCTGGTGGTCGACAGTATGTACTTCTGCGTGTTGGCGAACGTGGCGCGCCCCTGTCGGATGCCGCGCGCGATGCTGCGCAAGTCGTGCTTCAGCAGAACGATGTCCGCCGCTTCCTTCGCCACGTCAACCGCGCCATCCACGGAGATGCCCACGTCCGCGGCGTGCAGCGCCGGCGCATCGTTGATGCCGTCGCCGATGTAACCCACCACCTCGCCCGCGCGGCGCAGGGCGCGAATGATGCGTTCCTTCTGGTTCGGGTCGACTTCAGCGAACACGTCCACGCGTGGTGCGCGCTGCCAGAGCGCTTCATCGGTCATTTGCCGCAACTCTTCGCCGCTGAGTAGCTGCGGCGAGGCGATGGAAACGGCCTCCGCGACGTGCCGCGCCGTGTGCCGGTTGTCGCCCGTGACGATCTTCACCTTCACGCCGAGCCGTGCGAGGTCGTGCAGTGTCTTGGGCACGTCTGGCTTCGTCGGGTCTTCGAACAGCAGCAGGCCTTCGAACACCATTTCCGCCTCGGTGGCCACGGGCGTCGACGTCTCACGGCTGGCAACGGCGAGCACACGATAGCCTTCGCTCGCGCGCTGTTCGAGCTGGCGCAGAATCGCGTCTCGTCGCGGCTCATCCAGCGCGACGACCGCCGTCGAGCTTCTCGCACTGCTGCAGATCGCAACTACCTGGGCAACGGCGCCTTTCGTGATCGTGAGAAAGGTGTGCGGCGTGCCGGTGTGAATCGCAACGCTCATGCGTTTGCGGATGAAGTCGTAGGGACACTCGTCCACCTTGGCGGCCGCCGCAAGGGTCGCGGCCGCGGCTGAGCACGGAACGGCGCTCATGAGCACTTCATCGAGCGGGTTCGCAAGCCCCGTCTGCAGCCGGGCGTTCGTTACGGCCAGCTCGAGCACCCGCGGCGATTCGCGGCCGTCGACGTCGAGCGCCGATTGCAGGCGCGCGGCGCCGACCGTGAGCGTGCCGGTTTTGTCCGCACACAGCACGGTCATGCTGCCGAGGTTCTCGATGGCGGCGAGGCGTCGCACGAGCACCCCGTGTGATGCGAGCGCGCGGGCGCCATGTGAAAGTGTGAGGCTGACGATGGCGGGGAGCAGCTCCGGCGTAATGCCGACAGCGAGCGCTACAGCGAAGAGCAGTGAATCGAGCGCCGGGCGATCGAGCAGCAGATTGATCGCCATGACGACGAGCGTCAGCACCAGCACGAACTCCGTCAGCATGGTGCTGAATCGCCGCACGCCGCGCTCGAAGTCGGTTTCCGGGCGTTGCAGCCGCAGGCGGGCCGCGATCTCGCCGAACTCGGTGTCGCGGCCGGTCTTCATCACCAGCATCGTGGCCGTGCCACTGCGCAGGGATGTGCCCATGAACACTGCGTTGGTTCGCTCGGCCATCTGCGCGGACGGCGCCGCGGGGGTCGTGGACTTCTCCACCGGCGCGCTTTCGCCGGTCAGCACGGACTCGATGACGAAACAGTCGCGCGCGGCGAGCAGCACTCCGTCGGCGGGAACGAGGCTTCCGGCCGCGAGCTCTACGATGTCGCCCACCACGATCTCGCGCGTCGGGCAGGCACGCATGGCACCGCCACGGCGCACGCGGCAGGTCGTGGCGAGCCTGTTGCGAAGCGCGTCCAGCGAGCGTGATGCGCGATATTCCTGCAGAAAGCCGATCACAGCGGACGCCGTGACGATGACGAGAATGATGGCGGTGCCGGTCCAGTCGCGCACGAGCCCCGCCACGATGCTGGCCACGAGCAGCACCAGCACGAGGGGGCTGCGAAACTGCCGCCCGAGCACGCGCAGGGCGGACGTGCGGGATTCCGCCGCGACCCTGTTGGGGCCGTGTGCCGCAAGGCGCTCAGCGGCCTCGTGCTCGCTCAGCCCCTCCGGGCTTCCAGCTACCTGCGCAAACAGGTCGTCGGCTGTGTGGCTCCAGTAGGCATCGTCAGTCGCTGGCCGCATGTCCCCCGCACTCCATCAGAGTGCGGCATGCAAGACAGTGGGCGCCGGACCAGCGGTCGGGCGCCCACAGCTCGCGCAGGCTCTGCGCGCGACGGCTCCGTGCGAAATCACTCCACTTTGATCTGTTTTGGCTTGTGCGCTTCGACCTGCACCTTGGGAATGTGCACGACGAGCACGCCATCCTTGCTCTCGCAGCGGATGCCATCGGCGTTCACGTTCTCGGGAAGCGAGAAGCTGCGCGTGAATGTTCCCTGGAAGCTCTCGATGCGATGGTACTTCTCGGTCTTGTCTTCGCGCTGCTGCTTGCGCTCGCCTTCGATCGTGATCATGCCCTGGTCGACACTGACCTTGACGTCCTCCTTCTTCACCGCCGGCAGCTCGGCGCGAATCAGGAACTCCTTGTCAGTCTCGCTGATATCCGCGGACGGCGCCCATTCGACCTTCGTCTCGCCGCTTGCCGGCATGAAGCGCGGCCAGCGCCCGAGCGCGGCCGGCATCATGCGATTGAACACTTCATCGATCCCCGAAAACGGTTCCCAGCGCACCAGACTCATGACGTTCTCCTTCCCATGTGTTGCCGTACGTGTTGCGGCGTTGTATGAGCAGATGCTGAGCGCCGCTGCCACGTGCGACGATTCGCTCATGCACGTAGCGGGTAAGGCCTTTTACGGTGTTCCCGCTGCTGTGCGCCGACGCTACAGTGCGCCGGCGGAGCCCGCCTTTCCGATCCGGAGCACGATGTGAGTCAGTTTCAGACCTT
Organism: uncultured Gammaproteobacteria bacterium; assembly: GCA_963837755.1. Classification (GTDB taxonomy): domain Bacteria; phylum Pseudomonadota; class Gammaproteobacteria; order Steroidobacterales; family Steroidobacteraceae; genus JADGHX01. The sequence continues at coordinate 252,444 of CAWIOP010000003.1, forward strand.
GCGCGCCATGCGCGCTCACGGCCCCGGGCAGCGGCTTGCGCTCGAAGAAATGCCCGTTCGGCCGCTGGCCGAGCACGAGATCCTGCTGAAGGTCACGGCGTGCGGCGTGTGCCGCACCGACCTGCATCTGCTGGATGGCGAGTTGCCCAACGCGCGCTACCCCGTGACGCCTGGCCACGAGATCGTGGGGAGGGTGGTGGGACGGGGGGCGGCGGTTACGCAATGGGCCGTCGGCGACCGGGTGGGCGTGCCGTGGCTCGGCAGCACCTGCGGGGAGTGCGCGTATTGTCGCCAGGGTCTGGAAAACCTGTGCGAGCGCGCGCAGTTCACGGGCTGCACCGTTGACGGTGGCTTTGCGGACCATGCGATCGCCGACGCCCGCTATGCGCTCGCGCTGCCCGAACGATATTCAGATGCGCAGGCGGCGCCGCTGCTGTGCGCCGGCCTCATAGGCCATCGCGCGTATCGCGCTGCTGGAGAGGGGGCGCGGCTTGGCCTCTATGGTTTCGGCGCGGCGGCGCACCTGCTGGCGCAGGTGGCTCATGCGCAGCAGCGGCGCGTGTTTGCGTTCACCCGGCCGGGAGATTCGCTCGCGCAACAGTTCGCGCGCGAGCTCGGCGCCGTCTGGGCCGGGGGCTCCGATGAGCAGCCGCCGGAGGAGCTCGACGCCGCAATCCTGTTCGCGCCGGTTGGCGCGCTCGTGCCGGCTGCACTGGCGAGCGTTCGCAAGGGTGGGCGCGTGGTCTGCGCGGGCATTCACATGAGTGACATCCCCAGCTTTCCCTACGCGCTGTTGTGGGGCGAGCGATCCGTCTCATCGGTCGCCAATCTCACGCGTGCGGACGGGCTCGAGTTCATGCGCATTGCGGCCGAAATCGACCTGCATCCGGCGGTAGAGCTGTTTGCCCTCGAGCGCGCGGACGATGCGCTGCATGCGCTTGCGCACGGGCAGTTGCGCGGCGCTGCCGTGCTCACCACCGCCGGTTGACGCCTGATGCCTGACGCCGAGTCGTCCCGGCTGCTCGCTCCGGGCCTCACGCAGCGCGAGGCCGAATTTCGCCTCGCGCAGGAAGGCTTCAACGATCTGCCGTCGCCGGATCGCCGCTCGGTATTCGGGCTGATTGCCGAAGTGTTGCGCGAGCCCATGTTCGGGCTGCTCCTGGGGGCGGCCGTGCTGTATGCGCTCATCGGCGATCTGGGCGAGGCGGCGGTGCTGGCCGCGTTCGCCACGGTCTCGGTGTCGATTGCGCTCATCCAGCGGGGCCGCAGCGAGAAAGTGCTCGACGCGTTGAGGGACCTCACGAGCCCGCGCGCGCTCGTCGTGCGCGGCGACGTGCTGGTGCTCGTCGAGGGCGATCGCGTGCCGGCGGATGCCATCCTGGTTGAAGGCACCGACGTGCGCGCGGACGAGTCTCTGCTCACCGGCGAATCCGTGCCGGTGCGCAAAAGCGTGGCGACGAGCATCGCGGTGGCCAGCGCAACGCCGGGCGGCGACGATCTGCCTTATCTCTTTTCCGGCACGCTGGTGCTGAGTGGAACCGGGCTCGCGGTGGTCACGGCAACGGGCGTGCGCAGCGAGATCGGCAAGATCGGGCACGCCGTCGGCGCCATCGAGCAGGAACAGCCTCGTCTTCAGGCGCAGACACGCCGGCTGGTGCTCATCTTCGCGTCGGTCGGGTTCGTGCTCAGCGTGCTTGCGGTCGTTCTCTACGGCGTGTTTCGCGGCGACTGGCTGCAGGCGCTGCTCGGTGGCATCGCCCTGGGCATGTCGATGCTGCCCGAGGAGTTTCCGCTGGTGCTCACGGTGTTCATGGTCATGGGTGCATGGCGCCTGTCGCGCTCGCGCGTTCTCACCCGGCGAGCGGCGGCCATCGAAACGCTCGGCTCCGCAACCGTGCTGTGCACGGACAAGACGGGCACACTCACGCGAAACGCCATGTCCGTAGTGGGGCTGCGCGCCGCGGATGCCGAATGGCAGCGGCAGCCCCCGGAGCACGTCTGCAAATCCGAGAGCCTGAAAGTGCTGCTGGAAGCGGCAATGCTGGCGAGCGACACGAAGGCGCTCGATCCCATGGACCGCGCGCTGCACGATCTCGCGTCCCGCAGTGGCCTTTCCCGTTCGGAAGTGGTCGAGCGCGTGAAGGCCTATCCGCTTAGTCCGGAGCTGCCGGCTGTGACGCACGTGTGGAGCGCGGGCGCGGATAAACCACACGTGGTCGCTGCCAAGGGCGCGCCCGAGGCCCTGGCGCGGCTGTGTCGAATGGATGCGGGCGCGAGGGCCGCGCTCGTCAAGGCGGTGGACGAGCTCGCGCGCCAGGGCATGCGCGTGCTCGGCGTGGCAGGCGGCCACCATGCGGGAGCGCCGTTGCCGGCTTCGCCAACGCAGTTCGATCTGCGTTTTCTCGGGCTGGTGGCGTTTGCGGATCCACTGCGCGAAAGCGTTCCGGAAGCCGTTCGCGAGTGTCGCTCCGCCGGCATCCGCGTGGTAATGATCACCGGCGACTATCGCGAAACCGCAAGGGCCATCGCCCACGAGGCTGGCATAGCCGATGGCGAGGTGCTCACCGGCCACGACCTGCAAGCGCTGGACGACGCTGAGCTCGCGCGCCGCATACGCGACATCACGGTGTTCGCGCGCATCACGCCGAGCCAGAAGTTGCGCATCGTCGAGGCGCTGAAAGCGAATGGCGAGGTCGTCGCCATGACCGGCGACGGCGTGAACGACGCACCGGCGTTGAAGGCCGCGCACATCGGCATCGCGATGGGCGGCCGCGGCACCGACGTGGCGCGCGAGGCTTCCTCGCTCGTGCTGCTGGACGATGACTTCGGCTCGATCGTGCGCGCCGTGCGCCTGGGCCGGCGCATCTACGACAACCTGCGCAAGGCGATGGGCTACATCCTCGTCGATACACGTGCCGATCGCGGGCCTGGCGCTGCTGCCGTTCGTCCTGGGCTGGCCGCTGCTGCTCACGCCGATGCTCATCGCGTTTCTCGAGCTCATCATCGACCCCGCCTGCTCGGTGGTGCTCGAAGCGGAGCGCGAGGAGCGGGACATCATGAGCCGGCCGCCGCGCGATCCGCGCAGCGCGCTGCTGTCGCGGCCATCGTCATGTGGAGCATCGTTGCAGGGAATGCTTGCGTTCGTGGCGGTCGCGGCTTTGTACGTGAGCGCGATCCACCGTGGCCTGCCGCCCGAGGACGTGCGAACGCTCGCGTTCGTTGCGCTGGTCGGCGCCAATCTTGCGCTCATTTTCGCAAGCCGCACGTTCAGCGCATCGTTCCTCTCAGCGCTGGCCCGCCCGAATGCCACGCTGGCCTGGGGGCTTGCGATTGTCGGCGCGCTGATGGCGTCGACGCTGGGCTGGCCCGCGCTGCGCAAGTTCTTCGGTCTTGCCGAGCCGCCAACGGCGGGACTTCTCCTGTGCCTCGCCGTCTCGCTGGCTTTGCTTGCGACCTTGCAGGTACTCAAGCGCTTCTGGGCGCGCCGTCTGCTTGCCTAGTTGAGGCCTTCGCGTGCGCAGCGGTGCTCGAAGTAGGGCGGAACCCAAAAAGGGGCTTGCGGCGTGAGGCTCGCGCGCTTCGATAAAAGATGTGGAGGACCACATCTTTTATCGGCGTTCCCCGCGCGCGTCGGGGGCCGCGCGTCACGGCGGTCGTACCAAGTTTCCAGTGCAACGCTCGCGCGGCCCTGATCCGCCGTCGCGCGGGCGCTCGCCACACGCCGCAAGCCCCTTTTTGGGTTCCGCCCTACTTCGAGCACCGCTCCGCTGACACGCAGTAGTTTGCGCACGGTTCAACGCCGTGTGCCGTTTCGGCCTGAGGGTCTATTCCTGCAGGCCACCGCCTGCGATAACGTCACTCAGAATCCGTAGAGATACGCAGGTAAGCTCGCAGACTTCCGCAATTCGCGCTCGTGTGATACTCAAGCTTCAGGGCGGGCGGGGCCGGACAATGCTTTTGCCACCCCGACGCCCACAACCAGCGGAGTTCTGATGAGAAGGTCAAGCGCCTTGCTACTGTTCGCAGTGCTCTGCCCGGCCGCCTGGGGCGTGCCGGTGGCGCAGCGGGAGTTCGACCTCGTGCTGAAGCGCACGCCGGACGTAGCGCACGGTGCCGCGCTGTATGACACCTGTGCGGCCTGCCATGGCAAGAATGGGGAAGGCGTGCGCGACGGCACTGTTCCCGCCATTGCAAGGCAGCCCTCCACCATCATCGCCAAGCAGCTGGTCAACTTTCGGGTCGGCGCACGCGCCGACGCGCGCATGGCGCACTTCGCGGATAGCCGGCATTTGGCCTATTCCCAACACATTGCGGACGTCGCCGCATACATCGCCACTTTGCCACCGCCACCGCCACAGCCTGCGGCTTCACGCGAAGTCGTGGCCCGCGGCGCGCTCGTGTACACCCGGTCTTGTGAGCGATGCCACGGCGCGGCTGGCGAGGGGAAGGAGGATTCGCTTGCACCACGTCTCGCGTCCCAGCACAGTGAGTACTTGATGCGTCAGCTTGTCGATGCGGCCGAGGGCCGTCGCCCGCCGATGGCGAGCACTCATTCGGCTCTCGTTGACGCGCTCTCTCGTGAAGACCGCGTGGCGGTAACGAGCTACCTCGCTACCGCGGAGACTGCGCCATGACTCAATTGATTCCGCTTCGGGCAGCCGCCCTGCGCCCGTTCCTGTTTTCCGTCATCGTCTTCGTCGGTGCGTTGCCGATGGCCGTGCGTGCCGCGGAGTCCGCAAGCCGGGAGGTCGCCGAAGCGGTGCGCGCCCGGCCGAATCTCGATCGCGGCGCGGAGTTGTTTCGCGCGTGTGCCGCGTGCCATGGCACCACCGGCAACGGCGCGGATGATGGCAGCGTGCCGCGCATTGCCGGCCAGCACTTCCGCGTTCTCGTGCGCCAGCTGGTGGACTATCGGCATGAGACCCGCTGGGATATCCGCATGGAGCACTACGCGGGCCGCGGCTTGCTGACCAACTCCCAGGCCATCGCCGACGTGGCGGGCTACGCGGCACAGCTCGCGCGCGACGCACCCCGCAACGTGGGCGACGGCCAGCAGGTTCGCCATGGGTCGCAGGTCTACGCGCAGCGGTGCTCCGAGTGCCATGGGCAGCGGGGCGAAGGCGACGATCTCAGCATGATTCCCCGGCTCGCCGGCCAGCATTACGAGTATCTGCTGCGGCAGATGTACGACGCCGTCGACGGCCGCCGCCCGAACTTCTCGCCCGACCACATCAAGCTTCTCGCGCGGCTGCAACGTGACGACCTAATGGGCGTCGCGGACTTCCTCGCGCGCTCGGAGTGGAAGGGGCCGCAGGAGGCGTTCGCGGCTCGCTAGCGCCTCACCCGGAGTGAGGCTGGACTACGGCGCCGGTTGCGAGCCGCGGTACTCGAGGTCCATCACCATGCGCACGAGCTGGGCGACGGACTTGGCGCCCATCTTTTCCATGACGTGCGCGCGATGGATCTCCACGGTGCGCTGACTCAGCCCCAGGTCCTGCGCCATCATCTTGTTGGCCTTGCCGGAGGTGAGCAGCTCCAGCACTTCGCGCTCACGCGGCGTCAGCGACGCGATGCGGGCGCGGATGCGGCCGTGCTCGCGCAGCGACTCGCGCGTCTCGTGGTCACGAACCAGCGCCTGCTGGATGCGGTCGATCAGGTCCTGGTCCCGAAACGGCTTCTGCAGGAAGTCGAACGCGCCGTGACGCATGGCTTCCACCGCCATCGGCACATCGCCGTGCCCGGTGATGAAGATCACCGGGATGACGGCGCCGCGCTCGTTCAGCGCTTCCTGCAGCTCGAGCCCGCTCATGCCCGGCATGCGGATGTCGAGCACGAGGCAGCCCGCCTGCGAGGGGTGATAGGCCGCGAGAAACTCCTTCGCGGAAGCGAAGGGCGCGGCGGGCAGGCCGACGGATTTCATGAGCACTCGTATCGATGAGCGCACGCCATTGTCGTCATCGACGATGTAGACCGTAGGTGCGGTTTCTTTCATGCATCACCCTCTGCAGCAGGCAGGCGCACGAAAAAGCATGCGCCTGCTGGAGTATGTGGCCGGTACGCGAGGCTGCCGCCATGCCTCTGCGCAATTGTCTGGCTGATGGCCAGGCCAAGGCCAGTGCCGCTGGCTTTGGTGGTGGCAAACGGAATGAAGAGCCGGTCGACCATGTCGGGCGCAACGCCCGTGCCCGTTGTCCGACACGCTCAGCTCGATACGGCCGTCCGGCACGCGCAACGTTTTAATGGTCACGCGGCGCGCGGTGGCGGAGGCGTCGCTCAGCGCTTCGATGGCGTTGCGTACCAGGCTCAGCACAAGCTGCTGTAGCTGGGTGCGGTCGCCTCGCACGGGCGGCAGCGTCGGCGCGAGGTCGAAATCGATCTGGGTCTTGTTGACGCGCGCGTCCGCCTGCATGAGCACGTCGAGATCTTCCACGAGCTCATTGATGTGCATTTCGGCGTGCTCGCTCGGGCGCGTGCTCACGAGCTGGCGCAGGCGTCGGATGATCTCCCCGGCACGCATGGCTTCGAGGCTGATCTCCGCGAGGGAAGACAGGGTCTCCGGCAGATCCGGCGCGGGGGATTTCAGAAAGCGCTCGCAGGCGCGGGCATAGGTGGCGATGGCGCTCAGCGGCTGGTTGAGCTCGTGCGCGATGCCGGCGGCCATCTCGCCCATGGTGGCCATGCGCGATACGTGCGTCATGCGCTCCTGCAGGCGGCGGGCCTCCTGCTCCTCGTGGCGCCGGGCGACCGCCCGGTCGCGCTCGGCCTGGATGGTGGCGAGCGCCTGGCGCTCGGTGGTGACGTCGCGCACGAACCCCACGAAGCGTGGCGGGTTGGAGCCCGCGACCTGCCCCACGGAGAGGAAGGCCGGAAACCGCGAGCCATCCTTGCGCATCGCTTCCACCTCGCGCCCCACGCCGATGATGTGCGGAACGCCCGTCCTGGCGTAGCGATCGAGGTAGCTGTCATGCTCGCTCCGGTCGGGCACCGGCATTAACATGTTCACGCTCTGCCCGAGCAACTCGTTGGTGTCGTAGCCGAACATGCGCTCGGCGGCGCGGTTGAACGCGGACATGATCCCCCGATGGTCGATCATGACGACGGCGTCGACCGCGGCATCCAGCAGGGCTTGTAGCTCGTTTGATGACATGGCGAAAGTATCCCCCACGCCGGGCGCCGCCAGTTAGGGAGTTTCCACAGGTTACTACGCAAGCACGCGCATTCCGGCCGGGTGCCAGTGCATGCAGCATCGGCCCAATACAGAGGAACCTCCGTGTGGACAAGCTGACTTCCATCCTGGCGGTGATCGACCCCGCAGACGAAACCCGGCACGTCGTGGCCAAGGCCATGGTGCTCGCGCGGCATTTCGGCGCGCGGCTGGAGCTTTTCCTGTGTGATTCAGAGCACGCGTATTCGCTGAGGCATGCTTACGATCCGGCGGGCGTCGCCGAGGCGGAGCGGGCGTGCATTTCCACCGGCGAGCGCTATCTCGATTCCGTTCGGCGCTCGCTGGCGGAAGATGTTTCCGTTACAACTTGTGTTGCCTGCGCGAGCCCGCTCTACGAAGCCATCGTGCACCGGGTGCAGGAAGCCCGGCCTGACCTCGTAATAAAGAGTGCGGCGGGCCACCACCCCCTCCAGCGCTTCACCCTTGACGCTAACGACTGGCAGCTTGCGCGCACGTGCCCGGTGCCGCTGCTGCTCACTCGCGGGCGGCCATGGAGCGCCCGCAGCCGCTTTGCCGCGGCCGTCGACGTCGGCGACCCGGCCGGAGCCGGGCTGGCACGCTCCATCATGCAGACGGCGGGCTTTTTCACTCTGGGGTGTCGCGGCCAGCTCGACGTCATTTTCAGCGACCGCGATCCCACCGACACCGAAGGCTGCGCGGAACGCAAGGATGCACTGGCTCGCCTCGTGAGCGAGTTTCACGTTGGCGGTGAGCACCAGCACGTGCTCGCGGGCGAGGCCGATGACACGCTGCCCGCCTTCACGGCACGGCAGGACTATGACCTCGTGTTCCTGGGCGCGCTGACCCGCCGGCACGGTGCTTCGGCGCTCATCGGCACGCTCACCAGCAGGCTCGTCGACGCGCTCGAATGCGACTTCGTGCTCGTGAAGTCCGAATCTTACGTCACGCCCGTCGCGGAGCCGGCGCGCGCGGTGTCGGCGTGAGGCGCGGCGTTCGCTCATTTTCAGCGGCCGGTGCGATGTTGGCTGTTGCCGCGGTGGTGGCTTCCTGCGCCGCTGGGGCAGGCGGCAGCCCGGCTACGGGTCGCAGCGATACCGGGCAACACACGTACAGGGGGTCCTGCGCCGCATGCCACGGGGCAGACGCGCACGGCAGTGGCCCGGTCTCCCCCTTCCTCAACGTGAAGGTTCCGGATCTGACGCGCATCGCCGCCCGGCGGGGGGGCGCGTTTCCGGACCTCGAGATCTTCCGCATCATCGACGGCCAGGCGGAATTGCAGAGCCACGGTCCGCGGCACATGCCCGTTTGGGGCTACGAGTTCTTCGGCGACGATGCGGACGACGAGCTGGCTCATCGGCGCGCCACCGAGAGGATCGACCGCCTCGTTGCGTACCTGCGCTCGATTCAGCGCGCCGACTAGCCCGGCTCCGGGCCTGCAATCATGCGTCTGTTGCTGTTCAGTCTCGCTCTTGTGCTCGTCTGCGGTTCCGTCGGCGCCCGTGCGGACGCCTCGACGCCCGAAGCAGAGCGAACGGGTACGCTCCTGTGGATTCGCGACGGGCATTTGACTCGCGCCGCCACGGAGCTGATCGGCGAGCTGATGGTTGTCGAGAAGCGCGGGCTTCAGGCAGCGGATTACGACATTCAGGGCCTGCAGCAGTTGGCAAAAGCCGTGGGCACTTCAGGCGTCATCGCGGCGGCAACCCTGGCGCGCTTCGACGCGCAGTTGAGTGCCGCCGCGGCCCGGCTTGCGTCCGACCTGCATGTGGGGCGCGTGCGCCCGGCGGACGTGGGCTATGACCTCGACGTTCGCGTGCCAGCCTTCGACGCGCGCCAGGCAGTCGAGTCGCTGGCCGCCGCGCCCGATGTCGCGGCGGCGCTGGATGCGCTGGAGCCGCAGCTGCGCCACTACGCCCTGCTGAAGGAGTCGCTGGCTCGATATCGCCAGCTCGCAAAGAGTCCTGACCTCGGACCGCTCCCGGCGTTGCCTTATCGGTCAGTCCGCCCTGGCGAGGCCTATGCGGGCGCACCGGCGTTGCGCCGCCTGTTGACGGCGTTGGGCGATCTGCGCGAGCCCGTTGACCCTGCGATTGCCGACTCGCTCACCCTGGATCCCGTGCTCGTGGCAGCCCTGACGCGCTTTCAGTCACGTCACGGCCTCGATGAAGACGGTGTGCTGGGCCGTGCCACTTACCGCGCCCTCACCACGCCTATGGCCACGCGCATCCAGCAGATCGAGCTGTCGCTCGAACGGGCTCGCTGGTTGCCGCCGTGGCGCGACTCTCCGCCGATCATCGTGAACATTCCGCAGTTCCGCCTGTTCGCGTTCCGCACGGCGCAGGATTTCGAGCAGGACATTCTGCAAATGGACGTGATCGTGGGAGCGGCGTTCCGCGGCCGCCACACCCCTGTGTTTGCGGCCGACATGCGCTACATCGTCTTGCAGCCTTACTGGGACGTGCCGCGCAGTATCCTCGTGAAAGAACTGCTCCCCGACATCCAGGCCGACCCGCAATGGATCGACAGGAACGGGTACGAGATCGTGCGCGGTCAGAGTGACGATGCCCGACCGCTGCCTGTGACGGCGCAAAACGTGCAACTGCTCGCGCGCGGCACGCTGCGCCTGCGGCAGAAGCCAGAACCGAAGAACGCGCTAGGGCACGTGAAATTCATGTTTCCCAATCGGCACAATGTCTACCTGCACGACACGCCGGCTCGTGAGCTTTTCAGCCGCAGCCGGCGCGCGTTCAGCCACGGCTGCATCCGGGTGTCCGATCCCATGGCGCTGCTCGCGCATGTGATGCGCGACGACCCGACATGGAACGAGGCGCGGCGCGATGAGGCGCTCGCAAGCCCAATCCCGGTGCGTGTGCCGCTGCCGCGCCCCATTCGCGTGTTCATCCTCTATGGCACGGCGCTCGCGACCGAGGCGGGCGCAACCCTTTTCTTCGACGACATCTACGCCCAGGACGCGCCGCTCGCCGCGCGCCTGGCCGCGCGGCGCGCTCGCTCCCGCTGAATCGACAAAGCCGGCGCGCGTATTTGAGCCGCGCCGGAAGCAGTGGCGCGTGTCTGTAGCGGCAACTGCGTAGTGCCTTCCGCAAAGCTCGCGAAGCCGGGCGGCCACCGAATCCAGCAGCATTTCGCCGGTAGGAGGCCCTCCAAAATGATCTCAGTGAAGAACGAGCAAATTCCTGGCACGCCGATTTTCGATGGCGAGCAGGCCCAGCGAGGCTATGCGCTCAACCGCATGTGCTATTCATTCAACGACGCCGCCAGCCGGCGCGCGTTCCGCGAAAACGAAGACGCGTATTGCGCGCGCTACGGCCTGGATGAAGAGCAGCGCGACGCGGTGAAACGCCGTGACGTGCTGGCGATGATCGATGCCGGCGGCAACATCTATTACCTCGCGAAGCTCGCCGGCATTTTCGGCCTGAGCGTGCAGGACATCGGCGCACAGCAGACCGGTGTTTCGGTCGAGGATTTCAAGGCGCGGCTGGCAGCCGCGGCGGCGGGTAAGTAAGCCATGGCCAGGATTGTTGGCGCAGTGATGACTTCCCACGTGCCCGCCATCGGCGCCGCAATCGCGCGCGGCGTGCAGGGCGAACCCTATTGGAAACCGTTCTTCGACGGGTTCGGCGCCGTGCACGCATGGCTCGACAAGGTTCGCCCGGACACGGTGGTGATGTTCTACAACGACCACGGCCTCAACTTCTTCCTCGACAAGATGCCGACATTCGCGGTCGGCGCGGCTGCGCGAGTATCGCAACGCCGACGAAGGCTGGTCCCTGCCCGAAGTGCCGCCGTTTCCCGGCGCGCCGGAGCTGTCGTGGCACCTCATCGAGTCGCTCGTCGAGAACGAGTTCGACGTGACGACGTGCCAGGAGATGCTCGTCGACCACGCCTTCGCCGTGCCGATGGCGCTGCTGTGGCCCGGCCACGGCCGCCGGCCGGTGAAGACCGTTCCCATCGCGATCAACACGGTGCAGCATCCGCTGCCCACCGCGGCCCGCTGTTTCGAGCTCGGGGCAGCCGTCGGGCGCGCCATCGAATCATTCCCGGGCGATTCGCGGGTGCTGGTGGTGGGCACGGGCGGAATGTCGCATCAGCTCGATGGCACGCGCGCGGGCTTCATCAACAAGGAGTTCGACCTGCTGTGCCTGGAGAAGCTGGTTGACGACCCGCAGGCGCTCACGCGCTATTCGAACCGCCAGATCATTGAGCTTGCCGGCACGCAGGGCATCGAGATTCTCATGTGGATCGCCGCGCGTGGCGCGTTGACGCACGGGATCTCGAAGCTGCACAGCAACTACCACGTCCCCATCTCGAATACCGCCACGGGACTGCTGTTGCTCGAGAACCGCGCGGCGGCGTGACGCGTGTCAAGGCGTCTACGTATAAGCCCGCACGGTCTTATGCAGTCGTGCGACTCGCCGCGTTTGCCACTGCTCATCAAAATCGCCGCCTGACTGGAGGAGTGAGATCGATGTGCCGAATGCTGTGTGAAGAGCTGCCTCCGGAAGTCAGATCGTGAACGCCGTTACCGCTGACGTTGCCGCGCACGCGCAGCCTGCAGACGTTGCCGTGGCAAGCTATAACGACACGGTCGTCCGGCAGTTTGCCGTCATGACCATCGTGTGGGGTATCGTCGGCATGGCCGTCGGCGCGCTCGTCGCCGCGGAGCTCATCTGGCCCGACCTGAGTCTCGGCTTGCCTTGGCTCTCCTACGGGCGCCTGCGCCCGCTGCATACCAACGCCGTGATCTTCGCGTTCGGCGGCTCGGCGCTGTTCGCCACCTCGTATTACGTGGTCCAGCGCACGTGTCACGTGCGCCTGTTCTCCGACGGGCTCGCCTCGTTCACGTTCTGGGGGTGGCAGGCCGTCATCTTGCTCGCGATCGTGACGCTGCCGTTCGGCATTACGAGCAGCAAGGAGTACGCGGAGCTCGAGTGGCCCATCGACGTGCTGCTCGCGGTCGTGTGGGTTGCGTATCTCGTAGTGTTCTTCGGCACCATGATCAAGCGCCGCGTGTCGCACATCTACGTGGCCAACTGGTTCTTCGCGTCGTTCATCGTGACGACGGCGGTGCTGCACATCGTGAACAGCGCGGCGCTGCCGGTGACGCTGACCAAGTCGTACTCGGCCTATGCCGGCACCGTGGATGCGATGGTGCAGTGGTGGTACGGCCACAACGCGGTGGGGTTCTTCCTGACCACCGGCTTCCTGGGAATGATGTACTACTTCGTTCCGAAGCAGGCCGGCCGCCCCGTGTACTCCTACCGGCTCTCCATCGTGCACTTCTGGGCGCTCATCTCCATCTACATGTGGGCGGGGCCCCATCACCTGCACTACACCACGCTGCCGGACTGGGTGCAGTCGATCGGCATGGTGTTCTCGCTCATTCTGCTGGCGCCCTCGTGGGGCGGCATGATCAACGGCATGATGACGCTGTCGGGCGCGTGGCATAAGTTGCGCACCGACCCGATCCTGAAGTTCCTGATCGTCGCGCTGTCGTTCTACGGCATGTCGACCTTCGAAGGGCCGATGATGTCGATCAAGACCGTGAACGCGCTCTCGCACTACACCGACTGGACCGTCGGCCACGTGCACTCCGGCGCGCTCGGCTGGGTGGCGATGACCACCGTGGGCTCGCTCTACGTGATGGTTCCGCGTCTCTACGGCCGCACGAGCATGTGGAGCACGCGGCTCATCGACTGGCACTTCTGGACCACCACCATCGGCATCGTGCTGTACGTGGCCGCCATGTGGGTGGCCGGCGTGATGCAGGGCCTCATGTGGCGCGCCACGAATGCCGACGGAACCCTCACCTACACGTTCGTGGAATCGTTGAACGCAACTTACCCCTACTACGTCGTGCGGCTCGCGGGCGGCATGCTCGTGCTCAGCGGCATGTTCATCATGGCTTACAACGTGCGCAGAACCATCATGGCAGGCAGCGTTCGCCAAGTGGCGCCACCGTTGCCACAGCCGGCGTGATGGGCAGCAGGAGATACGCACGTGAACCATGAAGTAATCGAAAAGCGCGCCGGTCTGATGGGAATTCTGATCGCTGCGGTTATCAGCGTGGGTGGCCTGGTAGAGATCGTCCCCCTGTATTTCTCGAGCCAGGTCACTCACGCGGCTCCAGGAGTGAAGCCCTACGCGCCCGTGGAGCTCGCGGGCCGCGACATCTACGTCCGCGAAGGCTGCTACGGCTGCCACTCGCAGATGATTCGCCCGCTGCGAGCCGAGACGGAGCGCTATGGGCATTACTCGGTGGCGGGCGAGTCTGTCTACGACCACCCGTTCCAGTTCGGCTCCAAACGCACCGGGCCCGACCTTGCTCGCGTAGGCGGCCGCTACAGCGATGAATGGCACCGCGTGCATCTGGCAAACCCGCGAGATGTGGTGCCTGAATCGAACATGCCTGCTTATGCGTGGCTGGCGAATCGCACGGTCGACGCGCAGGAGTTGCCGGCGAAGATGCGCGTGCTGCGCAAGCTGGGCGCGCCGTATACCGACGCCGAAATCGAAGCCGCACCGGCGGCCGCGGCCGGCAAGACCGAGATGGATGCGCTGGTGGCCTATCTGCAGGGGCTCGGCAGCGCTTCGAAGCAGTGGCACTGATGGCCCGCAAACCGAGGATGCGCGGATGAATTCCGGAACACTGAGCGGCATCGTGACCCTCATCCTGATGCTGTTGTTCATCGGCGTGTGCGTGTGGGCCTACAGCGCCCGCCGGCGGCGGCGATTCGAGGAAGCCGCGCGCATTCCGCTCGAAGACGATGAGCCGAAAGATCCCGGGCTCAAGGACGATGAGGAGGGGCGCTCATGAGCCCGCTCACCAGCGCTCTCATCACCGTTGGCGCGCTGCTCAACATCGCGGGCGTGCTCTGGCTTCTGTGGTGGACGAGCCGCCGTCGCGGCGACGAATCGAAGGCCGAGACCACGGGGCACGTCTGGGATGGCAACCTCACCGAATACAACAAGCCCTTGCCCCGCTGGTGGCTGTGGCTCTTTCTCTTCACGGTGATCTTCGGTCTTGCGTACCTCGCCTCGTACCCGGGCCTTGGCAACTTTGCGGGCGCGCGCAAGTGGAGCCAGATCGGGCAATACGAGGCCCAGTCGCGCGCGGCTGAAGCGGTTCTGGCGCGCACGTTCGCACCATATGAGAAAGCGTCGATCGAATCGCTGTCGCAGGACACCGCGGCGCTGCGTGTCGGGCGCAACCTGTTCCTGAACAACTGCGCGGGTTGCCACGGCTCCGACGCGCGCGGCGCTCCGGGCTTTCCGAACCTCGCCGACAAGGACTGGCTGTGGGGCGGTTCGCCCGACACCGTGCTCGCCACCATTCGCGATGGCCGTGCCGGCGTGATGCCCGCCTGGCAGCCTGTGCTGGGCGACGCCGGCGTGGAGAACGTGCTTGCGTACGTCATGAGCCTTACCGGTCGCAAGCTGCCGGCCGGCAATGTCGAGGCGGGCAAACAGAAGTTCGGCGAAATCTGTGTGGCGTGTCATGGACCCGACGGTCGTGGAAACCCGCAGCTCGGCGCGCCGAACCTGACGGACAACATCTGGCTGCATGGCGGGGCGCTTGCCACCATTCGCTCGACCATCTCCCAGGGGCGGCAAGGGCAGATGCCCGCGCACGTGGAGCGCCTCGGGGAAACACGTGTCAAGCTGCTGGCGGCCTATGTGCTCAGCCTGAATGGCAACGAGCCGCAAACGCAGGCCGCGGCAGCGACAGCGGCGGCGATGCGGGCGCCATGAGCACCTTGTCGTCGGGTACCACTCGGGGCGGCAAACCTTCGCCGCCTCATGAGCCAACGCCGGTGCCGCCGCTGGAGCCCGCTCACGAGTTGACGCCGCGCGCCCGCACCGTTGGCGTGGTGGTCTGGTGCTCGTTCCTTGCGGCGGCGGGCGCTACGACGCTTCTGTTTGCTTTCCTCGATCCGGCCGGGTTTCAGCATGGCGACGTCCCTGCATGGTGGACGAGTCGTCACACCGTCTACGCGGCCGGGTTTTTCTTTTTCTGGCTGGTGGCGGCGTGTTCCGCGGCGCTCACCATCTACATGGCACACACCGACCGGCGACAGTCGGACGGCAGCGAATAGTGGACGCCCGGGTTCCTTCAAATTCCGATGCGTATTACGTAGCCGAGCAGAAGATCTACCCGCGTGAAGTGCAGGGGCGCTATGCGCGCCTGCGCACGCTTGCAGTGTGGGTGTTGCTCGGTCTCTTCTATGTGACACCGTGGATCGAGTGGAACGGCCGCCAGGCCGTGCTGTTCGACCTGCCCGCGCGCAAGTTCTACATCTTCGGTCTCGTGCTGTGGCCGCAGGATTTCATTTTTCTCACGGCGCTGCTCATCATCGCCGCCCTCGGCCTGTTCTTTTTCACGGCCATCGGCGGGCGCCTGTGGTGTGGCTATGCCTGCCCGCAAACGGTGTGGACCGAAGCGTTCCTGTGGATGGAGCGCCTCGCAGAAGGCTCACGCGGCGAGCGCATGAAGCTCGACCGCGCCCCCTGGAGCGTGAAGAAGCTTGCGCGCAAGGGGCTCAAGCACACCCTGTGGATCACGTTCTCGCTGTGGACCGGCGTCACGTTCGTAGGCTACTTCACGCCCATGCAGTCGCTGCTCGCCAAGACCATGGCGCTGTCGCTCGGGCCGTGGGAGCTGTTCTGGTCGCTGTTCTATGGTTTTGCCACCTACGGCAACGCCGGGTTCCTGCGCGAGCAGGTGTGCAAATACATGTGCCCGTATGCGCGTTTCCAGGGC
Source organism: uncultured Gammaproteobacteria bacterium (assembly GCA_963837755.1). Classification (GTDB taxonomy): domain Bacteria; phylum Pseudomonadota; class Gammaproteobacteria; order Steroidobacterales; family Steroidobacteraceae; genus JADGHX01. The sequence goes on from CAWIOP010000003.1 coordinate 268,409, forward strand.
GCCATGTTCGACCGGGACACGCTGATCGTCACCTACGACGCGGAGCGCGGTGAGCCACGTGGCTCCCGCCGGCGTGGCACAGACATCAAGGCGGCAGGGCTCGGCACATGCGTCGATTGCACGTTGTGCGTGCAGGTGTGCCCCACCGGCATCGATATTCGCAAGGGCCTGCAGTACGAGTGCATCGCCTGTGCCGCGTGCATCGACGTGTGCGACACGGTGATGGACAAGATGGACTACCCGCGTCGGCTCATCCGCTACACCACGCAGAACGCGCTCGAGCACAAGGAGACGCACGTTCTGCGCCCGCGCGTGATCATTTACGGCGCGCTGCTCGCCGGCCTGGTTACGGCGTTCAGCGTAGGGCTGCTGATGCGCACGCCTGTGGAGGTGGACGTTATCCGCGACCGGAACGTGCTCTATCGGCTACTCGACGACGGGCGCGTCGAGAACGTCTACAACGTGAAGATCCTGAACAAGACCGAGAGCGCTCACCGCTTTCTCGTGACGGTGCGGGGAGAGGGCGAGCTGAGCCTCGACCCGGCGGTGGCGCGGTTCGAGGTCGCGAGCGGCGACGTTTATCCGGCGGCCATTCGGGTGCGCCGTCCTGCCTATGAGCCGCTCGGGCCGCAGAGCGTTGAGTTCGTCGTCCAGGCGCAAGACAGCCCGGGCCTGAAGGCCGTGACCACCGCTCGCTTCCTGGCGCCCACGCGATGAAAGAAACGCACATGAGTGTTCTGCGCAATCCGGTGCTGCTGCTCGCGTGGGGGCTGCCGTTGGTGGCGGTCGTTGCGAGCATGCTCACGCTGATCATCACCCTCAGGAACCCGGACGGGCAGCTTCCCGAGCAGTATCACTGGGAAGGCTTTCAGCTCGACCGCGATTTCACGCGTGCCGCGCGCGCCTCGGAGCTTCAGGTGAATGCAGCGCTCACCGGCTTCGGCGCGGCCGGGCGCTGCCAGCTGGAGTTGCGCATGAAAGGCGCGCCGCCAGACGTGCTGGAGCTGCTTGTCGCACATGCGACCAGGCCGGCTCTGGATCAGCGCGTAACGCTCCATCGCGTGAGTGTGGACTCTGAATCGAGCGGTGGGCCTGGCACCTACAGCGGCCCGTGTCTGCAGGCTGCCAAGGGGCACTGGCGCCTGGAGCTCATCGACGCCGTGAACGACTGGGCCGTGCGGCAAACGGTGCTCGGGTCTCTGGGCCGTGTGACGCTCGACGCCGTCGCCGGCCAGAATGAGTAGGCAATGAACGCGACCACTGCAATGCGCTCGCACGCATTCTGGGCGAGCGAGAGCGGTGGTCACGCGCGCACCGTCTTCGCGGCCGAAGGCATACGCTGCGCCGCCTGCAGCCGCTCGATCGAGCGGGCCGTGCGCGCGCTGCCGGGCATCGAGCAGGTGAACGTGAACGTGGCCACCTCGCGCGTCTGCGTGGACTGGGATCCGGCCCGCAGCCAGCTTGCTCAGATTCTCAGGGCCATCGCAGAGGCCGGATTCAGGCCCGTGCCGCTCGCGGGTGAGGCCGCGGAGACGGCGTTCGTGCGCGAACGGCGGCTTGCGTTGAAGCGCATCGGGCTCGCCGGTCTCGGCATGATGCAGGTGATGATGTATGTGTTCGGCGTGTACGTGGCACGCCCCGACGCCATCGACCCCGCCATCGCCAGCTATCTGCGCTATGTGGGCATGCTCATCACCACGCCGGTGCTGCTGTACTCCGGCGCGCCGTTCCTGCTGGGTGCCTGGCAAGACCTGCGCCGTCGCACGCTGGGCATGGACGTTCCCGTTGCGCTCGCTTTGTGTCTTGCGTACGGCGCGAGCGTGTTCAACACGGTGCGTGGCGAAGGGCAGACGTACTTCGACTCGGTCACCATGTTCATTTTCTTCCTGAGCGCCGGCCGCTATGTCGAGATGGTGGTGCGCCAGCGCAGCCTGTCGATCAGCGAGGCGGTGAGCCGCAGCCTGCCCGCGCAGGTGTCACGCGTGAAGATGGATGGAACCACGGAGCGGGTGCCCATCCGCAGCATCGTTGCGGGCGACACGCTGCAGATTCCCAAGGGTGGCGTCATTCCCGTCGACAGCACGCTGGTGGAAGGCGCGGCGCTCGTGGATGAGTCGCTGGTCACAGGCGAATCGAAGCCGGAGCGCCGGGTGGCTGGCGACGCGCTGTTGGGTGGCGCGCTCAGTGTGGGGGGCGCCATCCGCGTGATTGCACGGCACGACGTGTCCGGCTCGACTCTGGCGTCGGTCGTCGCGCTACTCGAACGCGCGCAGGGTGTGCGCCCGCCCATCGCGCGGGCGGCCGATCGCACGGCCAACTGGTTCATCGCGGGCATCCTGGTCGTAGCGCTGGTGGTGGTGCTTGGCTGGCTGGCGCACGACCCATCGCGCGCTTTTCCGGCTGCGCTGGCGGTGCTCGTGGTGACGTGCCCGTGCGCGCTTTCGCTGGCAACGCCCGTTGCTGTCGCGGCGGCGTCCACGCGGCTGGCGCGGTCGGGTCTGCTGGTGACGCGAGCAGACGCGCTCGAACGCCTCGCGCGAGTAGATGCGGTGGTTCTCGACAAGACTGGCACACTGACGGCGGGTGGGTTGTCGATCACCCGCATCACGATGCTGGGGTCGCTCGACAAGAACATCGCGCTGGCCGCTGCGGCGGCGCTGGAGCGCGGCTCGAGCCACCCGATCGGCGGTGTGTTTGCGCCTTACGAATCGGCGAATGTCGTGGCCACGGAGCTCGTGGAGACGGAGGGCTTCGGCGTGAGCGGGCGCATCGGCGAGCAGCGCTGGCGCATCGGCCGTCACGAATTCGTTTCGGCGCTTGCCGCGGATGTGGCGGCCCCGCCGGGGGATGTCGGGGTGTATCTGGGCAACGAATCGGGGCTCGTCGCGGTATTCGAGCTGGGTGAAGACATGCGGCCCGAGGCGTTCGCCGCCGTCGAGCGGCTGCGCGGCCTCGGTGTTCAGGCGGTCATTGCGAGCGGCGACCGGCAGGAAGCGGTGGACGCCGCAAGCGCTGCGCTCCAGATCGAGCGGGCTGGCGGGCGCATGGCGCCGGCGCAGAAGGTTGAGCTGGTGCGCGAGCTGCAGTCGCAGGGCCACCGCGTGCTAACGGTGGGCGATGGCGTGAACGATGGCCCGGCGCTCGCGGCATCGGATGTTTCGTGCGCCATGGGGCAGGGCTCGGCCATTGCGCAGGCGGCGGCGGACTTTCTGCTCCTCAACGATGCGTTGAACGTGGTGGGCGACGCCATCGCCACGGCGCGCCGCATGCTCGGCATCATCCGTCAGAACCTGCGCTGGGCGCTCTTCTACAACCTGGCGGCCGTGCCGCTGGCGGCATTCGACCTCGTGCCGCCGTGGCTGGCGGCCATCGGCATGTCCGCAAGCTCGCTCGTGGTGGTGCTCAATGCGCGCCGGCTCGCCGGCGCAAAGGCTTCTGTATGAGCATTCTGTTCGTGCTGATTCCACTCAGCCTCGTGCTGCTGGGCCTGGCCGTGTGGTCGCTCTTCTGGGCCATCGACGCCGGCCAGTTCGAGAATCTCGACGAGGCCTCGCACGCGTACGAGTCGGACGATGACCCGGTCAGCGGAAAGTCTGAAGAACGTCCCTGAATTCGCGTTGAGGCGCCCCGGCTCCTGATGCACCTGGCGAATTCAGGGACGTTCTTCAGACCTTCCCTGGCGGGCGTCGGCCTAGTACGGCATCGGCAACGGCGGCGACACGAGCCTGACGCCGCGGAGCTTGCGGTCGACACTACTGGCGAACCCACGCGGCTTCACGACCAGCACGTCGCAGGTGAGGTCGTCCACGATGCGCTCGGCGGTGTTGCCGATGAAGAAGCGCTTGATGCCGGTGCGGGAGATGGCGCCCATGACCACGATGTCGCTGTGGATCTTGCGGGCCAGCTCCGGAATGGCATTGACCGGATGGCGGCCCAGCAGGTGTCGGTTGCCACGTGGCAGCCGCACCTTTTTTCCCAGAGCCTTGTCGAGCCGCCCGCGGGCGGCGGTCCGTGCGCGCTCTTCGAGGCGCTCCGCCGCGTGCTCATCCAGCAGCTCTGAAGGCTTCGCATCAAAGGGCAGCGGAACGAACGCGTGCACGGCGTGCAGGCTGCCGCGCATTGCTGCTCTCACCGTTACCGCCGCTTTCAGAATCTCGTCATCCAGCTGTGTGGGTTTCGCATTCGCATGAGTGGGGTCGACGGCCGCCAGCACCACCGGGTTGCGGTAGGGTTTCTTGCTTTTTACGAGCAATACGGGCACGGGGCTGTAGCGGAGCAGCTCCCAATCCGTCAGATGCAGCAGCAACGGCGCTACGCGCCGGCCGGCGTGGCATTCGGCGACGATGAGGTCGGCGCGCACGCGGCCGGCCTGCCGAACGATGGCCTCGTGCGGTGGGTAATCCCACTCAACAGCCGTATGGACGGGAACCTTCGCCTTGTGTGCCCGCTCCGCAATGGCCTCCAGGCGGGCGCGGCACTGGACCAGGCGGGACTGCTTCAGCTCGTCGAGCTTCTCGTCGGTGAGCTCGAAGTCCGTGTACACGTGGCTCGCGATGCCGTGGAAGAGCTCCAGCCGGGCGCCGAAGGCGCGGGCGAGCTGCACGGCCTTGTCGACCGCCGGCAGGGATCGGGCTGAAGGGTTTTTGATCGCAACCAGTATCCGCCGGACAGCTCGCATATTTGAATTCTCCCGCCCAGTGGGCCGATGTCATGCTCTGGCGCGGGTAGTTTGTACGCGATTCGTAGCGTTGCCTACCCACTACGCAACTTTCCTTAGCGCGTCGCGGCTGACCCTCAAGGCTGCGGAGCCTTCGCGTGTCACTATTTTTTACACCCACCTGCGGACATGCCAGCGTGTCGAAGCGAATAGCGATCATCCAGGGCCATCCCGACCCCAGCGGCAGCCATTTCTGTAACGCCCTCGCGGACGCCTATGCGGCTGGCGCGAGAGGTGAGGGTCACGAAGTGCGCATGCTCGACGTGGCACGCATGGATTTCCCGCTGCTGCGAACGCAGGAAGAGTTTCGCGATCAGGCGCCCTGCGAGGCCATCCGGGACGCGCAGGAAACCATCCGATGGGCCGATCACCTGTTGTTCTGCTATCCGCTGTGGCACGGCACGCTGCCGGCGCTGCTGAAGGGCTTTCTGGAACAGACGTTCCGTGAGGGCTTCGCCATGCGCGTGGACAGTTTTGGGCACGGCTCGAAGCAACTGCTGAAGGGTAAGTCGGCCCGGGTGGTTGTCACGATGGGCATGCCGACCCTGATGTATCGTTTGTACTTCGGCGCGCATGGCTTGAAGAGCCTGGAGCGCAGCATCCTCACGTTCTCCGGCATCGGCCCGATCCGGGAAAGCCTGATCGGCAGGGTCGATGCTCGCAGTACCGAGTCGCGTGGCCGCTGGCTCATCCGGATGCAGAGCCTGGGCCGACAGGCCCGTTGATCAAAGGAGATTGCCTGGTGTCACTCGAATCGAACGACCGTGCCGGGGTTCGTGAGCGCCTGCTCGCCCGCCAACAAGAGCTGCGCACACGGCGCGAGCGCCTGGAAGCGGACCGGCGCCGCGAAGCGGAGCCGCTGACTGCCGACGCGCCGGATCGCGCGATCCAGCGCGAGAACGACGAAGTGGTGGATTCGATCGGCGCGGCGGTCGTTGCCGAGCTGGCCGCCGTGACCGCGGCACTGGTCCGGCTGGACTCGGGGCGCTACGGGCTCTGCGAGAGCTGCGGAAGTGCGATCGAGGCGAAGCGCCTCGCCGCAGTTGCGCATGCGGCTCGCTGCCAGAACTGCGCTACGCAGATATAGATTCCTGAGCTTCCTGCGCTGGCGGCGCGGCGTGCGACTTCAGCTCGCCGCGCGCCATTCGCTCATGTTCCTGCAGCTTGCGCTTCGCGGCGCTGAACGCGTCCCGGAGCGCAATGTATGCATCCGAGTGCCTGGGATCGGTCGAATGCGCGCGGCGGACGACGATTACGTTGTTGGGCACCGTGAGCGTGATGTGCACGTCGAACAACCCGCCCTGAGTGGCGCTCTGGTGCGGTTTTTCGATGACGATGTGGCAGTTTGCGATTCGGGAGCTGAATTTCTCCAGCCGCCGCGCCAGCTCGCGGATGCGGTGCTCGAAGATGTTCGAGCCGGGCATGTGACGGAACGTAATCTGCAGGGGAAATGTCATGTCTGCGGTCCGTGTTGCGTCTGAAAGGTCGACGGCTCAACGCTACCGTGACTGCGGCCATCGGGAATTGCGGAGCTATACGTAGTGGCGTTTGCGGGCCGGCACGTTGTTCTACGTAGTGCCGCGCACGCCCCGCATCGCTAGCATTGGCCTTCATGAACGCCGTGCAGTTCGATCCGGATCTCATCCGCCGCTACGAAGTTTCCGGCCCGCGCTATACCTCGTATCCCACTGCCGTGCAGTTCACTTCCGCGTTCGGGGCGGATGCTTACCGTAGCGCGGTGCTGGAGAGTCGTGAGCGCGCGGCGACGAAGGCGTTGTCCCTGTATGTGCACATTCCTTTCTGCTCGAGCCCGTGCTTCTACTGCGGCTGCAATCGCATCATCACGCGCAGCCGTGACCGGGCCGAGGCGTATCTGGCCCGGCTCCGCCGCGAGATTCAGATGCAGGCGGCGCTGTTCGGCCGCGCCCGCAATGTCGAGCAACTGCACTTTGGCGGCGGCACACCAACATTCCTGGAGGCCTCCGAGCTTGCAGCACTGATGGAGCACCTGCGCCATCAGTTCTCCCTGAGTGACAGCGCGAGCCGCGAGTTCTCCATCGAGATCGATCCGCGCACCGTCACGCCCGACTCCGTGCACGCCCTGGCGGCGATGGGCTTCAACCGCATGAGCCTCGGCGTGCAGGACTTCGACCCCGCCGTGCAGGCCGCGGTCAATCGCATCCAGCCCGAGTCCGACACCTTGCGCGTGGTGGACGCTGCCCGCCATGCGGGCATCGAGTCGATCAGCTTCGATCTCATCTATGGCCTGCCGCGCCAGACGCTCGCAGGCTTCGAGCGCACGCTCGCGGTGGTGCTGAAAGCCAGGCCCGCGCGCCTCGCCGTGTATGCGTACGCGCACATGCCGCGCATGTTCAAGGCGCAGCGGCGAATCAAGGCCGAGGAGCTGCCATCGGCCGAGCTGCGCTTGCAGTTGCTGGGGCTCACGGTGAACACGCTGACGGCGGCGGGCTACGTGTATATCGGCATGGATCACTTCGCGCTGCCGGATGACGAGCTGGTGCGTGCGAAGAACAACCGTACGCTGCAGCGAAACTTCCAGGGTTATTCGACACGTGCCGACTGCGACCTGGTCGGCCTCGGCGTGAGCTCCATCGGCAAGGTGGGCGACTGCTACGCGCAGAACCACAAGACGCTGCCTGAGTACTACGCGGCGATCGACGATGGGCGCCTCCCCGTGCAGCGAGGCGTGCGCCTCACGAAAGACGACCTGATCCGCCGCGCGGTGATCCAGGAGCTGATGTGCCATGAGCTCATCGACTGCGCGGCGATCGGGCGGCGGTTTGGCATCGACTTCAAGCGCTATTTCAGCGCCGAGCTCGAGCGCTTGCAGCGGCTGCAGGCGGATGGCCTCACCTACGTGCGTTCCGGCTGCATCGGCGTGACCGAGGCCGGCCGGCTGCTCATCCGGAACGTTGCGATGGTGTTCGATGCGTATCTCGCGCCTCGCCCCGACGAGGCCTATTCAAAAGTGATCTGAGCGCGGCGGCGTGCGGCGTCTCGAGCTGCGATTCTTGCTCAGCTTACTGCCCAACGGTTCGCGCTGACGCTCATGGGGCCGGGCGCCTGTGTGCTCTAGCTTCAGCATCACGACTCACGCAGTCTGAAAGTTCCGGAGGAAAGCGCATGGCCGTCAGTTTCTCGAGCGATCCGACCGCGAAGGGGTTCTTCGCGCCCACGCGTTTCGAAGCGGACATCTTCGACTGTGAAGTGGAAGGCAAGATACCGAAAGACCTGAACGGTGCGTTCTATCGCATCGGCTGGGACTGGCTGTACCCGCCGAAGTTTGCCGACGATGCCCTGCCGTTCAATGGCGACGGTTACGTGGGCATGTTTCGCTTTCGGGATGGCAGCGTCGACTACAAGGGGCGCTACGTCGGCACCGAGCGTTATCTCGCAGACCGCAAGGCGCGGCGCCAGCTCTTCGGCCGCTACCGCAACGCCTCAACCGACGACCCCAGCGTCAGGAACCTGAACCGCACCGTGGCGAACACCGCTCTCGTCGCGCACGGCAGGAAGCTGTTCGCACTGAAGGAAGACGCGCTGCCGATCGAGCTCGACCCCAATACGCTGCAGAGCCGCGGCTCGTGGAACTTCGATGGGAAATACGCCGGCCGCACGTTCACCGCGCATCCCAAGATCGACCCGGTTACCGGCGAGATGATCTGCTACGGATACGAGGCAACCGGCGATCTCAGCCACGACGTCTTCGTGTATGTGATCGACGAGACGGGAAAGTTGACGCGCGAGGTGCGCTTCAAGGCACCGGTCATCAGCATGATGCATGACATAGGCCTCACGCAGAAACACATCGTGTTCAACACCACGGGCTTCGTCACGAGCCCGGAGCGGCTCGCGTCCGGCGGCGTGCATTGGGCGTGGGATTCCAGGGTGCCCACGTACGTGGCGATTCTGCCGCGCGACGGTGACGCGAAGGACGTGCGCTGGTTCAAGGGCCCGGAGCGGGCCGCCGTGCACATTCTCAATGCCAACACCAAGGGCAATAAAGTCGTAGTCGAGGCGCCGGTGTCGGATGGCAACCCGTTCCCGTTCTTCCCGAACGCCGACGGCTCGGCGTTCAATCCACAGAAGGCCGGCGCCACGCTGCGGCGGTGGACGTTCGACCTCGGCTCGAAGAACGACACGTGGGAGGAAGAGGTTCTGTTCCCGCAAGCCGTGGGCGGTGGGCTCACGCGTGCGGACGAGCGCTTCTGGTCGGTGCCCTATCGTTACGGGTTCATGGGCTACACCGACCCCGCGCGCCCGTTCAACGAGGCCCGCGCCGGCAACCTGCGTGGGCGCGTCACCAACTGCTATGCCCGTTTCGACATCGCGAGCGGCAAGATGAGCTCCTACTTCGTGGGCGACGTGGGCGGGCTGCAGGAATGCCAGTTCATTCCTCGCCACAAAGGCGCCGCGGAGGGCGACGGCTACCTCATCGGCGTGGCGTCCAATTACGCCGACATGCATTCGGAGCTGATCATTGCGGACGCCACGCGGCTGGAAGAGGGTGACATCGCGCGTGTGAAGCTGCCGTTCCGCCTCAACTCGCAGGTGTATGGCTGGTGGGCCACGGCAGACGAGCTGCCGCTGACGCCCTCGGTCTGACGCGAAGAGCCACGGTGAACCACGTGACTGTGAACGCCATGACTTGCGAATGCCGGGCGTCGACGACCCGGCGACGTTTTCCAGGCGGCGCCGTTGGCTCCTGGCGGCGCTGAGATTCACCTCATGCCGTGACGTTAACTGTAATGGCGAGCGTGCGCTCCGCGCGCAGCGAGTTCGAAACGAGGCAGCTGTGCTCCGTGCGCTCGAGCATTGCGCGGGCTTTCTCGACGTCGACTCCTTTCGGAATGCGCAGCGTTACGAACGTGGCGAGGCGTGTAAACCGTGACGCGCCTTCGACCCGCTCCAGCGTGCCTTCCACGCGGCACTCGAGGCCGAGCCACTCCAGGCGAGCGGCGCGGCTGATGCCGCGAAACGTGAGGATGAAACAGTCGGTGGCCGCCGCGCACAGCAGAGTCTCGGGCGACCAGACGCCCCCCGGGCCGTCGAACTGCGGTGGCGGCGCTGTCTGGATGTCTGGCAGCGACGGCGAGGAAACGATTACGGCGCCGGCCGGATTGCCCGTGGCCGATGCGTGGTAGACGTGCGGATACGGATGCATTGCGAATATTTCCCTTATCGATGCGGCGCGCGTTTCAACGGCGCACTTCCAGCGGCGGCGCCGCTGGCGCCGCCGACTCGGCTGGGCCGCAGTCGCCGCAACCGGATAGCAACAGCGCCGCGGCAGCGGCGGCCGCGCAGCCTGCGACCTGTTCGAGACGTCGCATGTCAGCGGAACGCCGCGCCCGGCTGGAAGTGCAGCTTCTTCAGGATGACGGCGAGCGGACAAAAGCCGGTGAACGCGGACTGCAGCAGGTTCAGGCCTGCGAAGGCGGCCAGGAGGAGCCACCACGGGCTGATGGCATAGGCGAGCGCAAGGCTCAGCAGAACCATGGTGCCTGCGAAGGCGAGGACGATGCGGTCGATGGACATGACGGCTCTCCGATGGCGTTACACCACGGCTGGAAATTCTGCTGCCGGCGCGGCATGCCGGCATCCGTAGCGCACGCGCGGGGCACGGCATTTCTACCTAGCCAGGGCGCCAGGCGCGGGCTTGGGTGCCGGTTAGTATATTAGCCGGTGCTTAAGTAGCAAGCGCTGGAATACGATGTGCGCCACATCCATCCGTCCCGGGAGAGCCGTGGCAGCCAGATCCGCCGCAGGCAAGGGGCGCGGGCCCAGGGCCACGCGCGCCGCGCACGACATCAAGCCTCATGCCGGCAAGGCCGCCGCGCTGCTGAAGGCGCTGGCGAACGAGCAGCGGCTCATGATCGTGTGCAACCTGGCGGCCGGTCCGCTTTCCGTCGGCGAGAGTATTCGCTATTCGCTGCCTGCTGGCGTGGTCACGCGCATCATCGAGGTTCTCTACAAGGAGCTCTGCGGCCGTTGAGCATTTCATGTCGCCGGGCGCAGACGGAGCCGCGTTTCCGGTGCGCACTGAGGTCCGGTCCCGATTGATCCGACATTCGCGGCCCGTCCTACCTCACGCGAACCCACCGTTCGAGCGTCGAGGGCTTCAGGATTGTTTACAGAACCAGCGTGGACCGCTGCTCGGTCGTCGGAGGCGGAGCCCGGAATGATCGCAGCCTCTGAGGCATCTTCACGCAGGTTACGGATTGTGACCTGCGACGCGGACGGGCCGAGGCGCCAGGAAGCCGAAGCGTTCGTGCGTGACGGGTTTCAGCGCGCCCACGGTGCGCACATCCACACATTCATGCCCTCGCTGCTGATGCTGACCGACGCCGTCGGGTCCCTGCGGGGTGTTACCGGCTGCCGCGTCGCCGGTGCCGAGCCCTTGTTCCTGGAGCGCTACCTCGACGGTACGATCGAAGACGTGCTCGCCGCGAAGACCGGCGCGCGCGTACGCCGCGCGGAAGTCGTGGAAGTGGGCAACTTCGCGTGCCGCGATCCGCGTGTGGCGCGTACGTTCATATCGCTTCTGCCGCGCCACTTCATTGAGAACGAACTCGTGTGGATCACATTCACCGCGACCGTCTCCATCCGGCGCATTCTTCGCCACCTCGGCGCTCGCTGTGTGGACCTTGGCGCGGCCACCGGTGCATGCGTGCGCGGCGGCGCGGATGAGTGGGGCCGCTACTACTCGAACGACCCACGAGTGATGGCCGGCTACCTGCCGCTCGCGCGTCGCATTCCGGCTTTGTGGGCGGGCGCGCATGCAGATTGAGTCGCTGCTCGGCGAAACGCCGCGCCTCGTTCCGGGCCGCATCGCGCTGGATGACGGAACGCGCGTCATCACCTATGGCCAGCTGGTCGACGTCGTGGTCATGGAAGCGCGCTTCCTGCGCGCGAGCGGTGGCCTGCGCTTCGCGGTGCTCGCGGAAAACGGCTGCGGTTGGGTCATCAGCGATCTGGCGCTTCATCATCTTCATCGGCTCAACGTGCCGCTGCCGGCGTATTTCACGCCTGCGCAGCGACGGCACATCCTCGACGACGCCGGCATCGACACCGTCATCACCGATCGCCCCGCGGAGCTTCAGGAGCAATGGCCGCAGTTCCGGCTTGCGGGCCTGTCGCCCGCGAGCGGTCTGAGCGTGTTCCGGCGTGAAGTCGATGAAAGTCATCGGCGCCGCGTGCCGCTCGGCGTTACGAAGATTACCTACACCTCCGGCAGTACCGCTGAGCCGAAAGGAGTGTGCCTCAGCACCGCCACGCTGGACTGCGTCTCGCGTTCGCTCGCGAACGCAACGGCTTCGGTAGGAGCTCAGCGTCACCTGTGCATCATGCCGCTGCCCACTCTGCTGGAGAACCTGGCGGGCATTCATGCGCCACTGCGCGCAGGAGTGAGCTGCGTTGTGCCGCCTTCAGGCGTCACCGGCATGAGCTACGGCGCGCTCGACCCTCAGAAACTGTTACGCACGCTCGCGACTGTGCAACCGGAAAGCATCGTGCTGGTGCCGGAGCTGCTGCGCCTGTTGGTGCGCGCCGCTCAGGGCGGGTACAAGCTTCCCTCGACATTGAAGTTCATTGCCGTGGGTGGCGCCGCCGTCTCGCGCAGCCTGCTCGACGAAGCGGCGGAAATCGGGCTGCCGGTATACGAAGGCTACGGCCTCAGCGAGTGCGCCTCTGTGGTGTGCCTGAACACCCCTGACGCCACGCGCCGGGGCAGCGTCGGGCGGCCGTTGCCGCACGTGCGTGTGCGCTTGGACGAAGGCGGGCAGATTCGTGTGAGCGGTGCCGTGATGTCGGGCTACCTCGGCGATGAGGAGCAGCGCACGCCCCTCGAAATTGCCACGGGCGACCTCGGAGAGATCGACAACGAGGGCTACATTTACGTCCGCGGCCGCCTCCGAAACATCTTCATCACGAGCCTCGGCAGGAACGTATCCCCCGAATGGGTGGAGCGGGAGTTGTCACACGAGCCGGCCATTCGCCACGCGTTCGCGTATGGCGAGGCGCAGCGGAGCGTGACGGCGCTACTCAGCCCTGCGCGGCCAGGGCTCGAGGCGGCCGCCATCGAGCAGGCGGTGAGCCGTGCCAATGCGCGCCTTCCGGATTATGCGCAGGTGCGCCGCTGGGCCTGCATGCCGGAGGCGCCGACGTTCGCCAACGGCCTGCTCACGGCCAACGGCCGGCTGCGGCGCGAACAGGTGCTCGCGCGGTTCGGCCCGCTTCTTCAGCACGCCTCCTGATCGCCACAAGGGATTGCGCTCATGACGAATTTCAACCAGCTCGCCAGCGCCACTCAGGCGGATCGGGCGCTGCTTCAGAGTGCGCCGGTGATCCAGCGCGCGCTCGCCGGGAATGTGACGCGCGAGCTGTATCTCGCCTTTCTGGCACAGGCCTACCACCACGTTCGGCACACGGTGCCTTTGCTCATGGGCGTTGGCGTTCGGGTCACTGCACGCCATCACTGGCTGCAGAAGAAACTCGTCCACTACCTCGAAGAGGAGGTGGGACACGACGAGTGGATCCTGGATGACATCGATGCGGCCGGGGGCGACGCGAACCAGGTGCGCGAATCCGCGCCCGCGGTCGAGACCGACGCGATGGTGGCGTACGCGTATGACACCGTCATGCGCCGGCAGCCCATAGGGTTCTTCGGAATGGTGTTCGTGCTGGAAGGCACGAGTGTCGCGCTCGCGCTGCATGCCGCGTCGTCGATCCAGCACGCGCTAGCTTTGCCCGACCGTGCGTTTTCGTACCTTCGCAGTCACGGCACGCTCGATCAGGAGCACGTCGGCGATCTCGCCGCCATCGTCAATCGGCTCGACACGGAGCAGGACCTGCCGGCCGTGGTGACCAGCGCCCGCGCGATGTACTGGCTGTACGGCAATGTTTTTCGAGGCCTCGAGCGGCAATCCACCGCCAGCACCGAGCCCACGCAGATGAGGAGAGTCGCATGCAATTGACTGGTGCCAGGGCGCTCATCACGGGCGCGGGTGGCGGCATTGGCCGGGCCATCGCAGCAGATCTGGTGAAGCAGGGCGTGCAGGTGCTGCTGGTGGACCGTGATGCGCGCGCGCTGGGCGCGGTTGGCGCGCATCTCGCTTCGGCACGCACACAATTCGCGCAGCACGTTGCGGAATCTCACGGTCGCCGCCGAGCGTGAGCACTTGTGCGAGGTGGCCCGTAGCTGGCGCGGTGGCATCAACATCCTCATCAACAACGCGGGCCTGAACCCCTTCGGCCTGTTCGAAGACCTCAAGCCGGAGCAGATCGACCTGGCGCTGGCGGTGAACCTGCAGGCACCCATGCACCTGTGCCGTGAGCTGCTGCCGCACCTGCGGCGCCAGGCTCCGGCGGCAATCGTGAACACCGGCTCGGTGTTCGGTGCGATCGGGTTTCCGGGGTACGTTGCTTACTCGACCACGAAGTTCGCATTGCGCGGCTTCACCGAGGCCTTGCGACGTGAGCTCGCCGGAAGCGCAGTGGCCGTGCAGTACCTCGCGCCGCGTGCCACGCGCACACCCATCAACTCATCGACGGTGGAGACCATGAACCGCGAGCTCGGTGTGGCGATGGACCCGCCGGAGCGCGTGGCGCGCGAGCTCGTCGCGCTGTTGCGCTCGGGGCGCACCTCGGCGGTCGTCGGGTGGCCGGAAAAGCTGTTCGTGAAAGTGAACGCGTTGCTGCCGGCCATCGTAGACCGCGCGGTGCGCGGGCAGTTGCCCATCATTCAGCGCTATGCGCGCGCCAGCCAACCCGCGCCCGTCCCGTCGGTCGCGCCTGTGCCAGGTACCGTTGAAGCCCGGAGACGCGCCACATGAGCATTCGAACCCTCACCACCACTTTCTTCGCGCTCGCCTGCGCAATCGGGCTGGGCGTGGGCGCCCCGCTGGCAAATGCCGCGGACGATGATGTCGCGACTGAGCTGCTCGCGATCCAGCACGCCTGGGACAAGGCCAACTACGAGACGACGGATGTCGCTGCGAAGAAGAGCAGCTTCGAGGCATTGACGGCGCGCGCGGAGAGGTTCGTTCGCAATCATCCGGACCGCGCGGAGCCGCTGGTGTGGCAGGGCATCGTGCTCAGCACCTACGCTGGCGTAAAGGGCGGCCTCGGTGCGCTGTCACTGGCGAAGGAGTCGCGGGACAGCCTGCTCGCCGCGGTGAAACTGAATGGCGATGTGCTGAACGGGTCGGCGTACACGAGCCTTGGAGCGCTCTACTACAAAGTGCCGCGCTGGCCGGTGGGCTTCGGAGATCACGACAAGGCCGCGGAGTATCTGCGCAAGGCGCTCGCCCTGAATCCGGATGGCATCGATCCCAACTACTTCTACGGCGAGCTCATGTTCGAGGAGGGCGACTACGCCCAGGCCTTGCGTTACCTGCGGAAAGCCGTAGCCGCGCCCCTGCGGCCTGAGCGCCCCCTCGCCGATTCCGGCAGGCGCGGGGAGATCAATGCCCTCATTGCGCGTGCACGGGCAAAGCAGGGCTAGCAGGAATGGCGCCGCCTCGAGGCTGCGCCGTTCATGCAGCCTCACCGTCAGTGCAGCGTCGCGTCAGCCGCGGTACGCACGGCGGCGAGAAACTCGGGGTCCGGCACCCCCGTCTTGCGACTGCGCGCCAACACGCGGCCGCCGGCGTCGAGCAGCACGAGCACGCTCGCGTGATCGAAGTCGCCATTGTCGAGCGCGCGATATTGAACTCCCAGCACGGCTGCGAGGTCATTCGCCGGCCCGTAAACTGGATTGTCGGCGCCGGAATGGGGCCATTGACGAGCCACTCATCGAGATGAAGACAACTGCCGAGCCGCAGCCACGCCTCACACCGTTTGCGTACGGTTTCCGGCCGTTTTTTCTCGGCGCCATTGCCTATGGCCTGCTGGGAATCGCCGGATGGTTGGGCATTCGTGCCACGGGCGCGATGCCGCTGCTGAACCTGCCGCCGCAGATCTGGCACGGTCACGAAATGCTGTTCGGTTTTGCGGGAGCGGCCATCGCGGGCTTTCTGCTTACGGCCGTGCCGAGCTGGACGGGCGCCCGCGGATTCGCGGGCTGGCCGCTGATGGTGCTTTCCGCGCTGTGGCTCGCAGGGCGCGCCGGGTTCGCGTTCGCCGCTTCTCTGCCAGCACTGGCCGTCGCCGCGCTCGAGTTGTCGTTTCTTCCCACCCTTGCAGCCATGGTTGCGGTTCCCCTGCTGCGTGCGAGAAGCCGGAACACGCCGCTGCTCGGCGTGCTGGCGGCACTGTGGCTCGTGGATGCGACGTTCATGTACGCGCTGGCGCGCGGTGAGCTCGTGCTGGCATCCGCCATGCTGCGTGCTGGAATCGACGTCGTGCTGCTGCTCATCACGGTGATCGGCGGGCGCATCGTGCCGGCCTTTACGGCGAATGCATTCCGTCGCCGCGGCATCGACGCGCCGTTGCGCACTAACCGTTGGGTCGATGGCGCGGCCATCGGGGCGATGATCCTGGTCGTCGTGACCGACCTGCTGGCCCCAGGGCACAACCTTGCGGCGCTTGCTGCCGGCGCGGCCGCCGTCGCGCACGCCATCCGGCTGGCGGGGTGGCAAACGTCGCGAACGTTGAGCGAGCCCATCGTGTGGGTGCTGCACCTCGCCTATGCGTGGTTGCCTGTGGGCCTGGCGCTCAAGGCAATCCATCTGATCAGCGGCGCTGCCTGGGCGTCAGACTGGTTGCATGCGCTGACGATCGGCGGTGCGGCAACGATGGTTGTCGCAGTGATCACGCGCGCGTCGCTCGGGCACACCGGCCGTGAAATCATTGCATCAAGGTGGATCGCAGCCGCCTACGGCCTGCTCGGGGGCGCGGCGCTCATAAGGGTGGGCGCGACCGTGGCCACGGCGTACAGGGAATGGCTCATCTGGGCATCCGGCATCCTCTGGATAACCGCTTTCGCCGTGATACTGCTCGTGTACGGCCCCATTTTGCTGCGCGCGCGTGTCGACGGCCGTGACGGATGACGCCGTGCCCGCGCGCGTGGCTTGCGTAACGAGCGTCAGCCATTTGTAACATCGAGCCGCGTTAAACTGTCCGATGGCGATTGGGCTCGAGCGAAGGCGGGAGGCAAGATGCAGTTTTCAGGGCGAGCGGCGTTGTGTTTGATCGTTCTGCTGGGAGCGACAGGGGCGTTCAAGAGTTGCGGAAAGGAGGCAACTGCGGGTGGCGAAGACCCGCCGCGCACGGCGAACGACATCCTGGAGTTGACCGCGGCGGGCGCAACTTCCGTCGCCGTGCTGGCCAACGACCAGAACCTCACCAACGAGCCCCTCACGCTCACCATCGATGAGGCGCCGGTTGTCGGCACCGCATCCTTCAATACAGACCGCACGGTGCGGCTCGATCTGCCCGCCGGGTTTCGCGGCGTCACCCGCTTCAAGTACAAGATCACCAATTCGAAGGGCGGCTTCTCCATCTCGTCGGCCGTGGTGTTCGTAGACGTGCCCGCTTATCGCGTGGTGTTCGCTGCAGGCAGCAGCACGCAGCCTCTCGAGCTCTTTGTCTCCGATCTCATCACGCCGGTGAAGATCAGCCAGGCGGTATCCGGCAATCTACGGCTGCAAAATGCGTGGCGCTCATCCACGGGCTCCCTCATCGCATACGAGAGGGCCGACCCGGCCCAGGTGGCCTCGACCGCCGAGCTGTTCTTCGTGCGCACGTCGCCCATCGCCACGCCCGTCAGGGTTCAGCAACCTTCAGGGCGCCGCTTCGTCGATTCCACGCGGGTGGCGATCAGTCAGGATGGCCGGTGGATCGCATTCGCTGCGACCCCCACGTCCGGCATCGGCCAGCCTGCAGGCTTGTTTGTGTTCGACACGAGCAGCTCGGGTGCTCCCGTGGCGGTCGGCCTGTCGGCGAATCCGCTTACCGACCTCACGCAGTGGGGCGAGGCTCAGACCGCGCTCTATTTCATGTCCGCTCCTGGCACCGTCTCGGGCGCGGCGGTGTTCCGCGCAACCACCGGCAACCTCGATTCGCCGGAGAGGGTCTCGCCGACGTACCCAAGTGGCGACACGCACACACGGCTCATGGTGTCGCCGGATGAAACCAAACTGGTTTTGCTGGGCACTCACGCAGGCCAGAACGGCGCATTCCTCGTCGACCCTGACAATCCAGGCCTGGAAAGGCGGCTCACCACCGACATGCCGGCCGGCGCCGTCATCGAGTCGTTCCAGCTCAATGAAGATTTCACTGAGCTCACCTATCTGTGGCGCCTGGGGAATGTGTCGAACGCGCGCCTGAGCGTGGTCGCCGTCGCCGCGGGCGCTGTGCCGCGAACCGTGCTCGATGCGGATATCGCCGCTTTCAACGAATTGCGGCCCGACGGCGCGGCCGCGCTGGTCACGCGGGGCGCCGGCGGGCCGTCGAGCGATGGCAGTCTGTTCGAAGTGTCCCTCGATCGCTCGACCTCAGATTCACGCATTGCCGCCAACGTGAGTGGCGGGGTCTACGACGATGCGGGCGACCGCGTGTTCCTGTTCAGCAGAACCCTGGCTCCCGCCGTGATCGAGCGCAGCGAATTCGACCGTGGCGTTGCGCCGCTCGTGCGCGCCAATACGCCGGCGCTCGCGCTCTTCGTCACGCCCGCATCCGCGCCATCCGCCGCAATCATCGAAGACCCGACGTCGGGCCTCGTGCTGGTGAATGCCGCGGCCCCGGGCAAGACGATCAAGCTCACCACTCTGGACGTGGGCGCCGTGCCGAGCACCTTGTTTCCCGATGCCATCGCGGCCTCGCCGTGACGCGACTTGCGGATTCTTGAAGCGTTGCCGCCGGCCGAACGCCAGAGGCTGTTCCCTCCGACCGACTCCATCGTCTCGCGCGTGCATCGCCGCAATGTCTGCTACCGCACAGAGCGCACCTACCTCGACGGCGCAGGTTGCAGCACCAAGGTGGCGCCGAATGGCTACACGGAATTCGTAGGATCCGTGCGCACCCGGTCGGGGGGATACTCATGAAGCTCGGGAACAGGCAAGGCGCAACTCCGCAGCCGTTTTCGGCCGCACTGGAATTCGCCGAGGACGTCTCCGTCCGCGAAGGCCACACCTTCGTGCGCGCCAGGCTCGTGGGCAACGTTGTTCGCGATATCTCGCGGCAACATTGGCCGCTGCGCCAGGCGCAACGGCGGGTGGAAGAGCTTGCGGCCGCCAATCGCCGCAAAGATGAGTTCCTGGCGATGCTCTCACATGAGCTGCGGAGCCCTCTTGCGTCAATCGCCTACGCCGTACGCATCCTTGAAAGACAGGACGCAGGCGCCTCCGCGCCGACGCCAGTGCTGGCGCTGATGGATCGACAATTGCGCCGCATGACGCGACTCGTCGATGAGCTTCTGGACGTGTCTCGGGTTGCCAATGGGCGCTTGCGCCTGCAGCGCGCGCGAATAGACCTTGTACGCGTCGTGCGCAACTCCATCGAGACGCTCGAGCCGGACATCAAGCAGCGCAATCACCGGCTGAGCGTCGCATTGCCCGACGCGCCGGTGTGGTTGCAGGGCGACGCCGACCGGCTGGAGCAGGTGTTCGTGAATCTCCTCGCCAACGCGTCGAAATACACGGACGCGGGCGGCGACCTCACCGTATGGATTCATACGAATGAACGTCACGCCGTGGTTCGCGTGCGGGACAGCGGCATCGGCATCGCGCCGGACGCCTTGCCGCACGTATTCGATCTTTTCCGCCAGGCTGACGCGGCGGAGCCGCGTTCACATTCCGGGCTGGGTATCGGCCTCGCGGTGGTGCGCAGTCTCGTCGAGCTGCACGGCGGCACCGTGATGGCGGCGAGCGCGGGTAAGGGGCAGGGAAGCCAGTTCACGGTTCGCCTGCCGACCGAGAGCTGATTGATCGACGTCACGGACGACCCGACCCGCCATCTTCAGGCAGCCTTCGACCTGGGCGTCGTTTTCTCGCGCTGCCAGCGGCGCCAGTATCGGCCGAGGCGCGCTGCGAAGGCGGCGGGTTTCTCGGCGTAGATTCTGCCGCCCACCCGAAAGGCCTTGTCTCGTAGCTGAGTCTGGCGGCGATCGATGAGGGTGAACAGGGCGCTGGCGCCACCCGGACCCGGAAAGGCATCGCGGTGGGCGAGAGCCTTCTCGCGCAACACCGCGAGGTCGTGATCGTCGCCGAGGTAGTCCGAGAGCTTGTGCGCCCTAGCGGCGAGCTCGCCGATCGGGCGCGGCCGTATCGGCTCGAGCAGCTGTAGCTGATGCCACAAATACTTGGCTTGCTTGCGCCACTCATGCAGATTCCCGGCGCTGGGCGTCTTTCGGGCGTCCTTCATGGCTATGCGACCCTGGCGGTATACACGCTTCAGTCCCTCGCCGATCTCGCTCCAGCCACCCGCGCTGATGCGCCACCTCGCCACGCGCTGGCGAATGGTCAACAGTTTTTTGCCAGACGGATGTGACGCCTTTGCTGAATCGAAGGTGGTTCGCCGCACGTCGGCGTGCCCGCGCTCGAGAGTGCGACGGAATGCGGCAGGGATGCACCGCCTCGCCGCCGGCCCGTATAGCTTCCCGAGACGCTCGAGAGCGTCGAGCAAAATGCGTGCGTCACGCATGGCACTGAGCGGCCGCGCCGCGTCCCGAAGCGCCAGGTTCGTTCGCCGGTATGTCGCGGCAGGCAGTGCATCGCGCATGAGCCGCAATGTGGCGCGCGCTCTTTGAATGGACTTGCGCGAAGCGTGAATACCTTTCGCCGAAACCGGCTTGCCGGCGAGCTGCTTCGTCGCCTCATCGATCTGTTCGCACAGCATTCGGTGCAGACCGCGAACATTCGCTTCCGGCTGGCGCAGCTCGGCGATCATCGGGGGGCCCGTAGCGGCTGAGCTACGCAGGCTACGCCTGGTGACGCAGGTTTCTCCAGATCTCAGTGGTCTGCTGACCGATCGGCGCGGTGTGCGCCGCCGGCAAGTGCAGCACGAACTCGCTTCCTTTCCCTACGCCCTCGCTGTGCGCCGTAAGCGTGCCGCCATGCAACTGTGCAAGCTGCCGCGCCAGCGCGAGTCCCAGACCCAGACCGCTTCGGGTTCGGCCCGCTCCGTGCTCGACCTGTACGTACGCTTCGAAGATCGTCGGTAACATCTCGCGTGAAATGCCGATTCCCGTGTCACGCACGCTGACGCGAATCCAGTGCTCGTCCTTCTCCAGTGAGAGCACGATGCGGCCGTCTTCGTCCGTGAACTTTGCCGCGTTGATCAGGAGGTTTGCGACGACCTGCGTCAGGCGCCCTTCATCGCCGTGGACCCTGGCTGCGTGCGCTGGGACCGCGATCGTAAGCAGATGCCCACGCTCCGCAATGAGCGGCTGGGCCATCTCTGCCGCCGCAGTCAGCACTTCGCGAAGGTCGATCGAGTCCCTGCGCACTTGAAGCTGGCAGTGCTCCAGACGCTCGAGATCGAGCAGGTCGTCCACGAGGCGCGCCAGTCGCGCCACCTGCCTGGAAATCAGTGCACACGCGTTCATCACGAGCCGGGGATCGCTGCTGCTGCGCTCGAGCAATGTCATGGCGTTTGCGATCGGGACGAGGGGATTCCTCATCTCGTGAGCGACAGCGACGAGGAACTCTTCCTTGCGCCGCAGGGAGCGACGGAGATTCTCAACCAGACGCTGGTTCTCGTCAGAGGCTGTGGCGATGAGCACCCACTCCACCACGCCCCCGCTCGAATCCCGGACCGGGTGGCCATGCTCCAGCTGGCTGATGTAGTCGTCGTCGGGCGCGAACCGAACCCGCCGCTCGATCTCATAGGCATTCCGCGAGCGCATCGCGCGCCCCCACGAGTCGATCCAGCGCGGCCTGTCTTCGGGATGGATCATCTCGAGAAAGCGGCCGGGAAAGTCGTCGCCTTCGCCGATCTTCGTCAGCAAATGCCACTTGCGGTTCCCATGGAGAAGCCTCCCGTCCGGGCGCACCACGCAGACGGGCTCTGCCAACGCATCGGCCAGCTCCTGAAAACGTCTGTCACCTTCGTACACCAGGGGCTTCCTTGAAGGGCTTTGCGTTCACTCGGGCCGTGCTTGCGCCACCAGTTCCAGTGCACGCGGGTTCCTGAAGGTAGTGAGGCCCGGCTGGAACGGCTATTACACTTTAGTTTACGCGGCGTCGCGATTGCCGCGACATTCGCGACGTGATCAGGAGCTTTGCTTCTGAGAGCGCCGCTTGCACGAAGTCCACGAGAGTGTCGCCGTCATACGGCTTGTAGAGAACAGCGAGAATGCCAGCCGCCAAAGCCTCTGTCCGTAGCCGCCCACCCCGATCATGGTCTGCGGTAAGGAGGACCGTCGGGGCCTCGAAGCCTTCCGCGCGCAGTGTGCGATAGAGCTGAAGTCCGCTCATGCCGGGAAGGCGCATGTCGAGCACGAGACAGTCGGTTTTGCGTGCCCGCCTGGAACGCAGGAACGCCTCGCCGCTCCAGTAGGCCGAGGTCCTGAAGCCCGCCGAATTGAGCAGGCTCACTGTTGCTTCGCGCATGCCCCCATCATCATCCACGACCGCAACGAATGGTCTTCGCTTCCCTGTCGCCATCGCCTTGTGAATCGGCCTCCGCGGGGCGAAATTCGCCCGCTCGATGCACAGCATGGACGGGGTTCGCGGTCGAGCGCGTTGAACGCAGGCACGCTCAGGCGAGCCGCTCGATCATCAGCACGAGATCCGCAAAGGTCGAGGCGCTCATCTTTCTCATAATGTGATGCCGATGCGCTTTTATTGTGTTCTCGCTCACACCCAGCTCCGCGGCAATCTGCTTGTTGAGCTTGCCTCGGGCGATGCGCACCACCACTTGACGCTCGCGCTCGGTGAGCCGGTCCCAACGCTTCCGTATGAGCGCAAGCTCCGTCTGCCGCGCGATGCCGCGGCGGTCGCGCTCGAGTGCCTGCTGGATGGCCCCCAACAGATCCTCGCCATGGAATGGTTTTGGAAGGAATTCCACCGCGCCGGCTTTCATCGCGCGCACCGCCGTCGGGATGTCACCATGCGCCGTAATGAAAATAACCGGAATGTGCCGGTCCGACGCAGCCAGTTCGCGTTGCAGCTCGAGCCCGCTCAGGCCCGGCATGCGCACATCGAGCACCAGGCACGAAGGCTGCGCGGTCGCGGAGCTGCGCAGGAA
The DNA here is from genome assembly GCA_963837755.1 of uncultured Gammaproteobacteria bacterium. Taxonomy (GTDB): domain Bacteria; phylum Pseudomonadota; class Gammaproteobacteria; order Steroidobacterales; family Steroidobacteraceae; genus JADGHX01. The sequence goes on from CAWIOP010000003.1 coordinate 291,273, forward strand.
CTCCTGCGCGGACGCGAAGCACTCCACGCGCAGCCCATTGGACGCTATCAGGCTGGCCAGCCCCTCCCGCATGGAGGCGTCGTCATCGACAACGAATACGACAGGCTCAGTCTGCGTCAAGCCGATAACGGTAGCGGTGTGATTTGATGTTTGCGCGGGGTGGAGAACGGGGACACGGCTCCAACTCCTTGCCGTCTTCAGCATCGGCGGTTGTCCCGCACGCGTAACAGCCTAAGCGCAAGCACATTGCTCTGTCCAGCCGGTTGAGCAGCGCGGAGCGCGCAGCGCGCGGCGAGATCGCATCGCATGGCGCGCCGGGACTTTAGCCGCGTGGGCCATACTTCGGACGAGCGTGAACTATTGGACGGCGAGCCATGCCGATAGCGCCGAACGATGCTAAATAGTAATCAATGGACCCGAAAGTATTTCACTCATGACGACCGCTGGCGCGCGCAGCGGAAGGCGCCTTGTTCGGATCATTACGTGAAGAGCCCCATCGGTAGCTACATTGGCAGTTGGGCCTGGAACGTACGCACTGGAATTCTGTTCTGGTCGGCGGAGCACTTCCGCATCTGCGGACTTGAGCTGGGCAGCATTCAGCCGTCGTACGAGAAATCGATTGCCCTCATGCATCCGGACGATCGCGCGCGAGTCGCCCGCTGTTTCGATGAGGCGGTGCGCGAGCGGGCGGAGTACAAATGCCGCTACCGCGTTGTCCGTCCCGATCAGTCGGTTCGCGATATCGATGCCGTCGGCCGGCCCGTGCTGGATGAAAACGGGGAGCCGATCCAGTTCGTCGGCACCATCGTCGATGTCACCGAGCAAATGCGCGTCGCCGCGTTACTGAGCGAGAACGAGAGACGCTTCGCGTTGATGCTGGAGTCGATTCCTCATCATGTGTGGAGCATCAGGCTCGACGGCACCATCGGCTACTGGAACCAGCAGTTTCTCGATTACACCGGGTTTACGCCCGAGCAGCTACGGCACAGGAGCTGGGAGGCACTTCATCCGGAGGACACGGAGAAGGTGCAACGTGCGTGGCGCGAGGCCTTTGCAAGCGGCGCGCCCTACGAGATGGAGCACCGCATTCGCGGGCGAGACGGTGCGTTCCGACGCTTCCTGTGCCGGGGTATCCCGGTTCACGATCCACACGGTCGGGTGCTGGAGTACTTCGGCACTCACACGGATGTCGAGGAGTTACGGCGTTCCGGAGAGGCGCTTCGCGCCGCGCAGGCGGATCTCGCGCGCATGTCGCGCATTGCGACGTTGGGAGAGCTCTCGGCCTCTCTGGCACATGAGCTGAATCAGCCCCTGGCGGCGGTTGTCGCGAACTGTGACGCGTCGTTGCGCTGGCTACGATGTAGCCCACCGAACCTCGAGCAAAGCCTGCTCGCAGCAGAGCGGATCCGACGCGATGCCTTGCGGGCGAGCGCGGTGGTCGAACGCACTCGTGCTTTTCTGCAGAAGGTGGAACCTGAGTACGCGCCCGTGGACCTCGGCGGGGCCGTGCAGGAAGTGGTGGACATGCTGGAGCTCGAATTGCAGCGTCACCAGATCGAGATGCACGTGCGCTTTCCGACCGATCTGCCGCCCGTTATGGGAACGCGCGTCGAGCTGCAGCAGGTGTTCGTCAATCTTTTCACCAACGCAATTGAATCCCTCGCGCACGTCCATGTAGGACGGCGCCGGAAGCTCTCGATAGAAGGCACGCGCCGCCGCGTGACCGGCGCGGACGCCGTGTCGATCGTCGTCCAGGACTCCGGTGTCGGATTTGATGACGATGCGCACGGGCGCCTCTTCGAGGCGTTCTTCACGACGAAATCCGAAGGGCTTGGCATGGGGCTCGCCATCAGCCGCTCGATCGTCCGACGGCACGGTGGCGAATTGCACGCCACGAACACGCCGGAGGGTCCTCGGTTCGAGTTCTACATTCCGCTGACGTAGAGGTCAGCCGGCCAGTAGACTTGCGTATCGTATCGGAGGATCAATGACGCCCATGCTGCTTGCCTGGCCGGGTGATGAGGCGCTCGGTCTCGGGCTGCGAATGGGGCTCCCGGCTGAGCCGGTTGCCTTCGAGATGCGGCGCTTCCCCGATGGGGAAACCTACCTGCGCATCGACAGCAACGTGCAAGGCCGGCAGGTGGTGTTGGTGTGCACGCTGCGCGAGCCAGACGCGAAGCTGCTGCCGCTGATCTTCATGGCAGATGCGCTTCGCGATCTCGGGGCGTGTAGCGTTGGCCTCGTTGCGCCATATCTTGCCTACATGCGGCAGGACAAGCGCTTTCGCGCCGGCGAAGCGCTCACCTGCGCGAGTTTCGCGCGCCTCATCAGCGCGCGATTCGACTGGCTCGTCACGGTCGACCCTCACCTGCATCGCCTGCATTCGCTCGCGGAGATCTACACGATCCCCGCGGCGGTTGTGCGTGCCGCCCCACTTCTCGCCGGGTGGATTCGCACGCATGTCCCGGCGCCGTTTGTCATCGGGCCGGATGCAGAGAGCGAACAGTGGGTGAGCGAAGTTGCCGCCGCCGTTCCGTGCGCTCATGTCGCGCTCGAGAAAGTGCGCCATGGCGACCGCGCCGTGACCGTGTCCCGGATTCCCGGGATTCGGCGCTGGTCGGGCCACACTCCGGTGCTGGTCGACGACATCATCGCCTCGGCGCAAACGATGATCGAGGGAGTGGGCCAGTGGATGGGCCAGGAGAGGGGCGCAGCCGAGCCCGCACCCATCTGCCTCGGCGTGCATGCGGTCTTCGCGGCGGGCGCTTATGAGGCGCTGCGTGCGGCCGGCGCCGCACGCATCGTGACTACGAATTCGATTGCCCATGAGTCGAACGCTATCGATCTGGGCGCCGCGCTCCTCGCGCCTGTGCAGCACTTTCTGACACAGACTGCCGGTTCACACCCGATGTGCCGGCAGGAGGGCTGACGGACCGCAGGCGCGGGGAGGGCCCTCAGTAACGGTCTGCCGTCGTGCCGGTCACATCGAAGCTGGTGCTGTCCGGCGCCAATTCCCGCGGAAGTTGCGACGGATGCTATTTCGCGGTCTTCGGGCCTGCGAAGAACCAGATGATGAAGCCAACGACGGGCAGCAGGATCACGAGCAGTGTCCACAGAACCTTTGCCGTGGTAGTCGCCGCACTCTGAAAGATGTTCACGATCGCCCAGATGTCTGCCGCAAGGACGATGAGGCCCCACAACCCGTTCGGTTGAAAATTCATACCGTTGCTCCTGCGACGTTACCGGACTCAGCGTGCTGCGAATCTTCGTACAGTATCGGCGGTAAGACCATAGGCGTTGGGCAACTCATGCCGCTCTACTGGGAAAAAAGATCCTGATAGATGCGCAGGACAGCCGCCGCTTTGGGCAGGTTGGCCTGCCAGTCATTTGTGCAGAGGGATCAGTCGCGGTCGGCCGCTTCACCGCTCGCGCCTCCGAGAGAATATCTCACGCCGACCCATACGCCGCGCGGCGTGCCCGGTCCTCTGAATTGCTCCGCGATGGGGGCCGCACCCGCGGACGGTCCGAACGTGCGGCCCGGGCCGGTGAAGAAGTTCTCGCCCACAACGCCGAAACCCGAGTAACGCCGGTCCAACACGTTGTTCACGCGAGCGAACACCTCGAAGGCGCGCGACGCACGATAGCGTGCGTCCATATTCACGAGCGCATACCCGGACAACTCGCCGTTGACGTCCTGATTGTTCTCGTCACCCCGCGCGTACACGCTGGAGCTCGCAAGAAAGTTGCCGCCAATGGAGAGATTCGATGTCAGCGCGTAATCGACGCGCAGCTTGAAGGCATGGCGCGGGTTACCGGGGATGAAGTCGCCGGGCCGCACCTGGATCGCTCCATCCGCCCCGGCGCTCGAATTGGCGGGGCTGTTTTCCGAAAACGCCGATCGGAACGTGGCCTCGAGGTAGCTGTAGCGCATCGCCACCGTCACCGGGCTCGCATGCGCTTCGAGCGACAGCTCCGTTCCCCGCCGCCGTGTCCGGCCGATGTTCGCGAAGAAGCCAGCATTCGTCGCCCCCGCGCTGCTGCTGATGAACTGGATGTCGTCGTCGAGCTGCGTCTGGTAGGCCGCGGCGCTCCAGTGCCAGACGGTTCCGGCTGAACCGCGCGCGCCGATCTCCGCAGTCCTGGAGACCACCTGGTTCAGTGGTGGGTCTGCGAGAAAATCATTCGGAAGCTTGCACGGCGCGTCCGGGTCGGCGCAGGTCAGTTCCACGGCCGTGGGCGCGCGAGCACCTTCGTTGTAGCTGGCGTACGCCGTGAGCGCCTCGGTGGGATTGAAGTTGACGCCGATTGCCGGGTTGAAGCGCGAGAAGTTGTGGCTGCCGTTCAGCAGCGGCGCGGCGCCCGTGCGGTCGGTGATTCGGACCTGAGCGTCGTTGTATCGGCCGGAAACCGTGAGGGTCCACAGCGAAGTCAGGCGCAGCGTGTCTGCCACGAACACACCGAAGTAGCGGCTGCGTGTGCCGGCGTCCGTGGACAAAGTGAAATCGTCGATGCCAACGGTGCCCCGGTCGGGCGTGAACTGCGCATCCTGCGAATTCTGCGTGAAGCGCGCGTGCCCGAGATCCGCGCTCGCGCCCAACGTGAGCTGGTTCCTGAATCCCCCCGGCTCGCCGTTCAGCACGAGCTGCACGCCGGCGCCGTAACTGTCCTGGTCGATGGACGACGCGTCGTTGGTCGCCTGAACTTCATCGGGCACGCCGGTGTCGTCATCGATCTCGCCGAAGTCGTCGTTGACGTTGCTGCTGACGCTGTCAGTCGTGTACTGGCGGTAGTACACATTCCCGCCCAGCAGCACGCCATCCGTGAGGAAGCGGCTGCCCTTCACCGTGAGCAGCGCCAGCTCGTTGGTGTTCTCATCGGGGAAGGTGTACGCCTGCCGGATGTCATGCAGGAAAGACAGGGGCAGGGTCTGCGTTCCCTGCAACCGGTTGTCGGCAGCCGTGAGGCTCACGTCGAGATCGGTCTTCTCGTTCTGCCACCCGACCTTGCTGAAGAACTGGCGCACCGTGCTCGGGTTGTGGTCCGCCCAGCCGTGATCGTCGAAGTAGTTTCCGGTGACGAAATAGTCGAGCGAGCCGCGCTCGCCGCCCCACTCAACCTGCGCGGTCCTGCGTCCGAACGACCCGCCCGACAGCTCCAGCCCGCCGCCCGGGTACCGCGCGCCGCTCTTTGTATAAACCGCAAGCGCGCCACCGAGCGTGTTGAGGCCGAAAGCGGGATTGGAGCCGGGGATCAGCTGGATGCTGGCGATGGCGGATTGAGGAATGAGATCCCAGTTCACCACGTCGCCGAAGGGCTCGTTGACGCGCACGCCATCCTGAAACACCGATACGCCCTGCGGTGTACCGAGCAGTGGGGAGGCGGTGAAGCCCCGAAAGCTGATGTCCGGCTGGAAGGGATTGCCCTGCGCGGCATTCGCCGTGATGCTCGTGGGGTTCTGCTCCAGATAGTCCGTGACGTTCGTCTGGCGCTGCCCGGAGAGGTCCTTGCTCGTGTAGATCTGCACGTTCGCCGGCACGTCCCGCGTCGGTGTGCCGAGGCCGGGCAACGGAGTCGTCCCGACGATTTCAACCGTGGGCATCTCCAGAGCTTCGGCCGGGTTTTCGCCGGGGCGATTCTGCGCGAAGGCGCTTGTAACGAGCGCGAAGCTGCACAGGGCGATCGGTGCGGCACGGTTGTCGAGGCCGGCGATTTTTTTCATCGCCCAATCTGACCAGCAAGCGACAACGGTGTCTACCCTGGCGCCCGCAAGCACGCCGCCGATGAGGAAGCGGCGCTCAATTCCGGTAGAGATACGCCATGATGTGCGACTTGTGCGCGTTCTTCGCGAGCCAGCTCCTGAACTCCTCGACTTTCGCCGTGCCGTGCACGCCGATCATGCGGGTGAGGATCGAGCGGCGCGTCTCTTCCGTGAGCTCGCGACGGACGCGGCGCTGCCATGCGTCGGTGAAAATGGCCGGCATCTGCAGGCTCAACTGCAGCGCCTCGAGCAGCTCCCACTCACCGCCGTCCAGCCATGCGTCGTCGCATGTGGGGCACAGGTCGACACGGTTCGCAACCGTGCCGGTCAGTTTGTACTTCGCCATCACGCGGGCGCACTTTGGGCACATGATCGCCGTCGTCGTGTCCGTGGTTTCCAGTGCCGCGGCCGTGTTCCCGGGTTCGCCCGACGGCACCTTCTGGGTCTCGGCCCAATGCCGGTAGTACAACAAGGACACGAGGCTGCCATGGCAAGTGTCGCAACCCATGGCCGGCAGATTCTCCTCGATCATCGTGGGCTTCAGGTCTGATGTCTTACAGTGCGGACATTTCATGCGGCTTCCTCGAGACGGATCTGGTTCGTCGCCGAACAGAGGATAACCTTACGCCGCCGCGGCCGTCCTGTTCGCATGCCCCCGGTGGGTGTCATGCGAAGCCCTCGGCGCCTTCAGCCTCGAGTGCGCGAGCCCCGCAGACGCGCGTGGTCGAGCTTGCGGGATTTTTCGTCCTGAAATCTCCCATAAACCTTCAGTAGCTGCTGCTCGGAGAATGACCACGCGAGGCCCTGCTCGACGCGTTGCCGCCCAATCTCTCCCAGGCGGTGTCGCAGGCTCGCATCGTCGGCGAGCCGCAGGATTTCCGACGCCAGGTTGCGACAGTCGTTTTGCGCGGCGTACAGCGCCGCCTCGCCGCAAACGCGGCGCGTTTCAATCAGGTCGAATGCGACCAGGGGCTTGCCGAGCGCCATGTACTCCAGCGACTTCACCATGACGCAGGAATCGTTGAATGCGTTCTTCAGATCGGGCTGCACGCATAGCGTGCATGCCGACAAGCGCCGCATCGCCTCCTGCGGGCGCATGCGGCCCGTGAAGCGCACGACCTGTCCAAGCCGTAGCTGCTCGGCTTGCCGCTGCAGCATCTCCAACGCGCTTCCGTCGCCGATCAGCACAAATTGCACGTCAGTGCGCCCCAGCGCGTGATGAATATGGTCCGCGGCGCGCAAGAGGGTGTCGATGCCGTCCTGGGGATTCATGTCGCCGATGTAGCCGACCTCCACGATGGGCGATGGCGCAGCGGCCGCCGACGGAACCGGAAAGTTGGCAAGGTTCGGCCCGTTGCGAACGAGCGTTACGCGACTGGGCTCGATGCCAGCGCGGCTGCAGATGCGCTCCAGCGACGTTTCGCTCGTTGTCAGCACATGGCTGGCCGCCGCCACTGTGTAACGTTCGAGCGCCAGCAGCAGCCTGTGCGTCAACCGGGCTTCCGGATCACGCACCTGCCATAACTCCGGGCAAAGATCATGCACGTCGAACACGAATTTGCGGCCGAGAAGCCGGTAGAGGCGGCCGAGAGGAAAGAAGATATCGGGCGGATTGCAGATGTGGATGACATCGAAGCGCACAGTCATGAACGCAATCAGGGTCGCCACGCTGGTTGCGATGAAGCTGTAGACGTACTCGAGCACGTGTCCCACGAATCCGCCGGGCCACGGCGGCATGGGATAGAAATGGATCGTTACGCCGCCTTCGACGCGTTTGAGGGGATCACCCGCATAGCGCGGGCAGACGATCCACACCCGACACCCTTCGCGCTCCAGCGTCCGGGCGATATTTCGCACCCGCGTATCGAAGGTGTAACTCATGTTCTCGATGACGATGATCACGCGCAGCGCGTGGTTCCCATCTGTTCTCGGGCGAGGCATAGTGGCTCCCGGAGCGAATCCTGGCGACGAACCGCATGGCGTGGTGGGTCAGCTCTGGTTAGAGACCCGCTGTGAGCGGGTGAGACCACGATCAAGCTTCAGCATTTATCGTGCCCATGCGATCCGCGTGCGAAAGAGCCGGCCCTCTCGCGCTGTGGGTGTCCCATCCGAATCCGCGGGAGACTGGAATGGATCGCGACGTCGAACCCGGCACGAGCTATCCGCTGGGCGCAACGGCTAACCCCGATGGCGTAGCCTTCAGCGTGTTCTCGCGAGGCGCCACGCTCGTTGAGCTGCTGCTGTTTGACAGGGAGGACGCTTCGGAGCCGTCGCGAGTCGTCACGCTCGATCCGGCGCACCATCGCACTTATCACTATTGGCACGCCTTCGTTCCGGGGCTTGCGCCGGGCCAACTCTATGGGTACCGGGCCCACGGGCCGTTCGAGCCGGCGCGCGGCCGGCGCTACGACGCCATGAAGCTGCTGCTCGACCCATACGGTCGGGCGGTCGCGGTGCCCAAGGCATACAGCCGTACCACCGCGAGCCTCCCTGGCGGCAATCTCGCCGCCGCCATGAAAAGCATCGTCGCGGACTCCGGCCGCTACGATTGGGAGGGCGACCGGCCGTTGCGGCGCCCGTTCAGGCATACACTGATCTACGAGCTGCACGTTCGCGGCTTCACCCGGCACCCAAGCTCCGGGGTGGCGCCAGGCGCGGCGGGGACGTACGCAGGCCTGATCGAGAAGATTCCCTATCTTCAGGATCTCGGCATCACCGCAGTTGAGCTGCTGCCGGTATTCCAGTTCGATGCGCAGGATGCGCCGGCAGGCCGCGTGAACTACTGGGGCTATTCGCCCGTGTCGTTCTTCGCGCCGCACCGGGCCTACAGCTCCCGGCAAGATCCGCTCGGGCCGCTGGATGAGTTCCGCGACATGGTCAAGGCCCTTCACCGCGCGGGCATCGAAGTGATCCTCGATGTCGTCTTCAGCCACACGGCAGAGGGCAACCATCGCGGGCCGACACTCTGCTTTCGCGGCCTGGAGAACAGCACCTACTATGCCCTCGAGCACGACCGGAGCCGTTACGCCAACTACAGCGGGTCGGGCAACACGCTCAACGCCAATCACGCCGTCGTGCGCCGGCTCATCCAGGACAGCCTGCGATACTGGGTTACGCAGATGCACGTGGATGGCTTCCGGTTCGATCTCGCGTCGATTCTCTCGCGCGATGAGTCGGGTCATACAATGCCCAACCCCCCGGTGCTCTGGGACATCGAGTCGGACCCGGCTCTGGCGGGAACCAAGCTCATCGCGGAAGCGTGGGATGCCGCCGGCCTCTATCAGGTGGGCCAGTTCGTCGGCGACACCTGGCAGGAGTGGAACGGCCGATTCCGCGACGACGTGCGCCGCTTTCTCAAAGGGGACGACGGCACCGTCCCCACGCTCTCGGCACGCCTCATGGGGAGCCCCGATCTGTACGGGCATGAAGAGCGCGAGCCGGAACAGAGCGTCAACTTCGTCACCTGCCACGATGGCTTCACGCTGAATGACCTCGTCTCCTACAACTACAAGCACAACGAAGCCAACGGCGAGGGAAACCGCGATGGCGCGAACGACAACAGGAGCTGGAATTGCGGTGTGGAGGGCCCGACGGACGAACCGGCCATCGAGGCCCTGCGCCAGCGCCAGATCAGGAACTTCCTGACCCTGTTGCTGATGGGGATGGGCACTCCGATGCTACTCATGGGAGACGAGGCTCGACGCACCCAGCACGGGAACAACAACGCCTATTGCCAGGACAACGAGACGAGCTGGTTCGACTGGACCTTGCTCGTGAAGCACGCCGGGGTCCACCGTTTCGCGAAACAGGCCATCGCGTTACGCCAGCGGCGGGCAATGGCCGCTGCACCGAGGCTCAGCCTGAACGAGCTGCTGCGTCTTGCGCGTATCGAGTGGCATGGCGTCGCGCTCTACCAGCCGGACTGGAGTGAGCGCTCGCACTCGCTGGCTTTCACGCTCGGGAATCCGCGCGACCTGTACCGGTTTCACGCCATGCTCAATTCGTACTGGGAGCCCCTGCGGTTCGAGTTGCCGCAGCCCGATGTGGGATGGGGCGTGCGGTGGCGGCGATTGTTAGACACCTCGTTGCCCTCTCCGCTCGACATTCGTAGCTGGGAGGAAGCGCCGGAAGTCGCGGAAGCGACGTGCACGGTGCAGCCGCGATCCATCGTGCTTCTTGTGCAGGTGCCAACATCAACTGCTCCCCCGCAGCCTGACCGACGGCGCTGATCAGACGTGCGCCGCGCGGAAGCCCGGCTCGGGATCGCGTCGCCCGGCCTCCAAAAAGAAACGGGCTGGGCGCCCGTAAGAACGCCCAGCCCGTTCGCGACAGCCCATTCGAGAACAGGCTCGCGATCAGTTTTTTGTTATTACCAGCGCTTCGGGCCGCGGGAACCGCTATTGCGCTCCTGGGCCTCGTTCACGCGCAACGCACGCCCGCCGAGCTCCTTGCCATTGAGGTTCTGGATGGCGCGGGAGGCATCCGCCCTCGACATCTCGACAAATCCGAACCCGCGCGGCTGCCGGGTGTCGCGGTCGGTGATGAGAGTCACCGATTCCACGGTCCCGTGCTGGCCGAACAGCTCCCGAACTTCGCTCTCGTTGGCCGAAAACGGCAGGTTACCGACATAGATCTTCGTCATGAGTAAATCAAACTCCACATTCAGGCCCACACCCGTACGCGCGTGCGCGACGGATTGTCAGGGCCCAGAAACACAATGCAGGAGTGCAACCGACGAACAGCTAAGCCGGCGGCGCACACTGCCACCTGGATCGGAACGATTCGGCTTTGCTCAACACGGAAGCCGGCGCGAACTGGCGCACGGCACTCGGCAGGAAAGAGAAGGATCACGAGCCGTCACCAGTAATATGGGCGGGCGGGCCCATTACAAGGGCCGCGCGACAGTCTCACAATGGCCAGCCCCCACTCGAACGGCATCCCCGCGTACCGGCAGGCCAGTCGCACCGACTCGGCATCGGGCGCGCGAACGGTCGCGCGCAAGGAACAGTCGAACGAGCCGCACGCGATGGGTCTCGAAACACCACGCGCAGGAGCGCTCGATAGCAGCGAGCTCGGCAACCGTGGACGGCTTGTCGAAGCTGAGCTCTGCCACAACGTCGGTGAGGCTCTCGCTTGCCGCCGGCGATGGTCGTCCACGCCGGGGAAGGTCGCGTGTCGTGCAGGCCCAAAGCGCGTCGATATGGCTCACAGGTCGCTCTCGGTGCGGTCAGCCGGTGGCGCGCATCGCCCTTCGACCCACGGTGCTGCGCAAGTACGCGGCCAGGTGGGCGCTCAGGTCGCGCACGTCGTCTTCGGCGCCATGGATGAAGCTCGACTTGCGCCGGCGCATGAAGTTGAGTCCGAGCACGTAAAGCCCCGGCACATCGACGATTCCGCCGTCGTGGCGCAGGCCGCCTTTGCGGTCGAAGCGCCGGCACGTGCAGCCATCCGTAATCCGGCCGGAAGCCGGTGGCCCAGATCACGGTGCCGATGCGGCCTGCCTCAGATCGAGGCTCAGGCGCGGTCGTCGTCGACGCGCGTCGGTGCAAACCGCTCCGGCCCGGCATGTCGCTGCTTGCCGTTGCTCGGCCCAGGCGTCGAGCTGTCGAGCAAGCGTTCCAGCTTGAGATCCGCCATCGCGCAATGATTGCGAAGGATCCGGAGAACTGTGCATTGCTGCCGTGCAGCCGACGAGACGGCCGACGATCTCGACGCCGCGCTCGGCGAGCGTGTTCAGGTCGAGCGTCGAGCGCTGCGGCGTGCCGACCAGCTGCGGCGATGGCACGCGCCGCGCCCTGACGATGTCGTCGACTTCGTCGATATCGCTCGTCGAGAACGCCGATGGCGTCGAGCCACCACTGAATGTCCAGGCCGCGATACATGCGCGGCATCCGGATGTGCTCGCCGACCGCGAGCGTCACATGCCTGCCGGAGCGCTGCGATCTCGTCGGCAAGCTGCAGCCCGGTCGCCGAAGCGCCGACGACGAGCACGCCGCGCGTCGTCGAGCTGGGCGGGATTGCGGTAGTCCTTCGATGTCAGCGTCCGCAACGACTGTCGGCAGTGCTGCGGCCAATCGCCGGCACGCCGGAATGCTGTGCGCGCCGCTCGCCATGACGACGGCGCGGCACTGCCACTGGCCGCGGTCGGTCACGACGCGGATAGCCCGTCGTCGGTCTGCGCACGACCGACGTCACCGTCGTGCCGGTTCTCACCGGTGCGCCGACGAATCTCGCGTAGCCGTCGATGAACTCGATCGACCTCCGGCATCGACATGATAGCCGTGCGGGTCGGCGCCGGCGTACGCGGTAACCGGGCAGGCGGCTCTGCCAGTTCGGCGTCAGCAGCCGCAGCGAATCCCAGCGCTCGTGCCGCCAGGAATTGGCGACCTCGCCGCGCTCGAGCACGACGTGATCGATCGAGCGCTGCGACAGAGCGCCGGCTCATCGCGAGGCCCGATGGCCGGCACCGATGACGACGACGTCGACGGTGCCGGCGAGCGGGTGGCCGGCTCGCGCGGCGCGAATCATCTGACCTCGACCGCGACATTGGTCGGGTTGGTGACGATGTCGAACACCGCCGAGCGCTTCTGCGACTGCGCGACCAGCGCGGCGATGTCTTCCTTCGAGGCATCGGCATCGATGTCGAACACGACCTTGATGCCGTCGAAGCCGTTGCGCACGTCGCTGTCGATGCCGAGGATGCCCTGCAGGTCCATGCCGGCCTCGACCGTCGCCTTGACCGAGCGCAGCTGGATCGTTGCGGTTCTGCGCGACGGCCGCGATGCCGGCGGTCAGGCAGGACGCCAGTCCGACGAGCACGTACTCGACCGGCGTCGCGCCTTTGTCCTCGGACGCGAAGACCTCCGGATGGTCGGCGTCGTAGCTGAACACGCGTTTTGTGCGACTGCTCGGCGCCGAGGCCGAAGAAGCCCTGCACCGTCGAGTGGCTGTGCGTGCCGTTGACCCAGCTGCAGGTGGCGCGCCACTTGAAGCGGGCCGCTTCCGGCGCTTCGGTCAGGGCCTGGCGGGCGCCGAGCAGGGCTTCGACGTTGACGCCGTTGTTGACTTTGACTGCGGTTACGTTCATATGCGTGTGCTTCCGTCATCTGAAGTGCGTGTGGGACCGGTCGATGACCGGCGATGGCGGGAGGTTGTGCCCGGCCCGTTAGACCCAGCGTGGGAGCGGGCGTGGAATTTTTCGCCGCGAGCGTGGAAAAGGGGCGGCCAGGGAAAGTCTGAGGAGCGTCCCTGAATTCGCGTCGACGCCCCGGCTCCTGTTGTACCGGGCGAATTCAGGGACGCTCCTCAGGCTTTCCCTGGCCGGGCACCGCAGGCATCGTGTCGCGGCCGATCCAGTCGAATGCCCAAACGGCGTCGACGGGCATCGCGGCCTCCCGCTGCACCAGCCGCACCGATTCGGCGTCCGGCGCCTCGTAAAGGCACAACATGCGCTTGCGGTCCGCCGAGAAGAACGGCGCGGGAATTTGACGTGATGCGCCCGCAGGCACCACGCGCCCGCGAGCTCGATTGATGAATCTGCTCGAGCGCGACCGGCCGGTCGAACGAGCGCTCGACGAGCACGTTGGGGATGGCCGGCTCGCGCGCCTCGTGCACGGTGCCGGCCCACAACGCCGCGTGTCGGCTCCCGAATCGCCGAAGCGCGTGCCGCGCGGATTCAGCGTCGGGCGCCGAAAACCAGCAAACCATCGTGCGGCCGTCGGCGGACAGAAAGCTTCCGCACCAATCCACCATATGCAGATCGAAGCACCAGACGCTGCCCCGCACACGCTGCATGCACGTCGGCGACCGAGAGCGGGGTAGTGGAAAGTTCGCTCAAGAAACATATTCGTCGGCATAGCGGAGTCCCTCAGCCGTGGGTGTTCGTTAACGCCGCCGCGCGATCGCGCGCCCAGCTGGCGGCCGGTGCGCCGGCGAGCTTGCCAGGGCTGCGGCGTGCTTGGCAATATCTGGCCGTATCGTTTGCCGCCCGGTGCGCGCACGCCAAGGGCGACGTGCGCGAGCATCACTTCCGTGGCGCGATCGAGCACTTCGGCGTAGGTGAGCGCTTCGCTGGCGCGCGCGATCGCGGCTGCGGGTCGTTGCCGTTCCACGTCCAGCAACGCCGCGCGCGTCAGCGTGTACGCGAGGCGGTGCTTCGCGTCGGTGGCGCGCAGCTCCTCCAGCGCCGCTTGCAGCGGGCCGGCGTCATCGGTGATTGCATAGTGGCAGAGCGCATCGAGCGCGTGCGCGAACGGGCGCTCGCTACCCTCGCGCAGCTTCTCGCCGAGCTCGATGAGCACGGCACAGTGTGCCCGGGCCGACTCCGGGCGGCCGCGCTCGATGTCGATCATCGCGAGGTATTCGTTCGCCTGAAACTCGCTGAGCCGGTCCCCGGATGATCTCGCCAATGTGCGGGCGTCCTTGAACAGCTCCACGGCCTCGTCGAGCTTGTTCTCATGAAACCGCAGCATGCCGAGAGCCGCTGGAATGGCGTGGTGGCTCATACGTTTGCGGGCCGCAAGCGCGCGCGCTTCCATCAGCATGGCGTCCGCGTGCGTCAGATCGCGCTCCAGCATTGCCAGGCATCGCGCGGCCTCGGCAATGCCGATGACTTGCTCCTCGTCAGTGCCCCCGCGCGTCACACGCTCGGATTGCAGAACCTCCTCGCGCGCACCGGCCCACTGCCCATGCATCCAGTGCAGATAGCTCGCCATGTAGTAGCCGCGGCGGGCGTGAGAGAGCGCGCCGTGATCGAGCGCCTGCTCGGCAAGGGCGGCGTACTCGCGGGCCGCCGCTTCCCAATGCTCCACCGGAGCGGCAGTCAGCATGATCTCGCGCAGCTCGAGCGTCAGGCATGGATCGAGCGCCGTGTCCTGCTCGAGCAGTTCCGCAACTCGCCGATGCATCGTGCGCCGCCGGGCCGGCGAGAGGGCCGCATAGATGCTGCGTGCGATCAGATCGTGGGAGAACCGAAAACCGCGCTCGGTGGGCAGCAGCATCGATTGACGCGCGGCCATCTCGAGCGCCTCACCGATGCGGTTCCAGTCCAGGCCCGTGACGCGCGCGAGCGTCGCCGCATCGATCCTCGGCGCGAGCACGGCGGCCCAGCGCAACACTTCGCCGCCGTCGATGTCGAGGCGCGCCAGGCGCTCCTGCACGAGATCTGCGAGCGACTGGCCGCTGTCGCCCGCGGCCTCGGCACGCGCCAACTCGATAGCGAGCAGCGGATTGCCGCCGCACTCTTTGCTCAGGCGCTGGCTGTTCGCCTGCGGTGAGCGGGTGTTGATGAGCATGCGCAGGGCGTCTTCGGCGAGCGGCCCGAGCCTGAGCTCCTCGAGCAGACCGGCCTGACGCAGCTCGCGCAGCGCGCGCAGCACCGGCGTGTTGTCGCGCAGCTCGTCGCCGCGTGCCGCGAGTATCCCGAGCAACGGTTGATCCGTATCGGTTCGAGCCACGTAGTGCAGGGCGGCCGCGCTGGACTCATCCCCCCACTGCAGGTCGTCGAACATCAGCACGACAGGTTGCGTGCGCGCCCGCTCGGCGATCAGATTGCCCAACCCGCTGAACAGACGGTCGCGATTGGCATGATCGCCCTGGCCGAAAATGGCGAGAGCCGCATCCGGCCCGAGCTTGCGGAGCGCGTCGATCCAGAGCGCAAAGGGCCGGATGGCTTCGGACTCGTAGGCGCAGGCTTCGAGCACCAACGCGCCGGCATCGCGCGCGCGCGCCCGCGGCTGCGAGCAGGCTGGTCTTGCCGATGCCGGGTTCGCCGCTGACCAGCACGAGCGCGCTGGCGTGCGGCAGCGCGCGCTCCGGATCGTCGCTCAGGCGCCGGATCAGCGCGGCCAGCAATCGCGTCTGCGCACGGGTGGCGCACGAGCGCTCGGCGAGGCACCACGCATCGAATGCGTGAAAGTCCGGCAGTTCGAGCCCTTCGAGCGGGTTGCCGCACAGGCGAGCGGCGGCGTCCTCGAGTTGCTCGAGAGGGCAGTGATCCAGTTGCCCATCGGTGAGCGCCTTGAGCGCGGCGACGTCGATGACGACGTCCGCGGCGTCGAACCCTACTGTGACCCGGTCGGCGAGGATGCGCGGACGTGCGTCGTCATCCACGAGGCGCCGCAGCTTGGAAAGGCTCCACCGCAACGAGCCGCGCGGGTCATCGGGAATCTCCCAGAGCAGCTCGCACAGGTGCTCGCGGCGGAATGCGCGGCGGTTCAGCGCGAGGTACGCGAGCAGGGCGCGCGTCTTCCTCGAAGGCGGTAGCGCCACGCGCTCACCGCTTCGAATGACCTCGAGCTCTCCGAGGAACTTGAGCTCCAGTGCCGCCATCGCGGGATTGTAGGAAATTCCACGGTTCTCCCGCAAAATACCACGATCCCTCCCACGGGGGCTGCCACGCTCGACCCTCACCATGGCCCCCGATCCGGCAACGTTCAGACCTGGAGCTACCGATGGCCCGCTACGACAACATACTGGAAACGATCGGAAATACGCCCTTGGTGAGGCTGAACAAGCTGGCGCCGGCCGGCGTCAGCGTCTACGTGAAGCTCGAGGCGTTCAACCCCATGGGTTCCGTCAAAGACCGCATGGCGCGCGCCGTCATCGAGCGGGCCGAGCAGACGGGTGCGTTGAAACCGGGGCAGACCGTCATCGAAGCCACGAGCGGCAACACCGGCATCGGGCTTGCGATGGTCTGCGCGCAGAAGGGCTACCCGCTCGTCGTCACGATGGCCGAGAGCTTCAGCATCGAGCGGCGCAAGCTGTTGCGCTTCCTTGGCGCCAAGGTGGTGCTGACGCCCGCATCGGAGAAGGGCAGCGGCATGCTTGCGAAGGCCGTCGAGCTGGCCGAGAAACACGGCTGGTACTTGTGCAGGCAGTTCGAGAACGAAGCCAACGCCGACGTGCATTCGCGCACCACGGCGCAGGAGATCATCGCGGACTTCACCGGTGAGCCGCTCGACTATTGGGTCTCGGGGTTCGGCACGGGTGGAACACTGAAGGGCGTTGCGCGCGCACTGAAGAAGGCGCGCCCCGCGACGAAGATCATTGCCGCCGAGCCTGACAATGCGCAGGTGCTCGGCAGCGGCATTCCGCAACCTCGCAAGGCCGACGGCACGCCATCGGAGAGCCACCCGCGCTTTCGCCCACATCTGATGCAGGGGTGGGCGCCGGATTTCATTTCGAAGCTCACTGAGGACGCCGTCGCCGCCGGCCTCGTTGATGAAGTGGTGCCCGTCGCGGGCAGTGAGGCGTTACGGCTGGCGCGTGAGCTTGCGCGGCAGGAAGGCATCTTCGTCGGCACCTCGAGCGGCGCGACGCTGGCGGCGGCGCTGGAAGTGGCGCGCCGCTCGCCTCCCGGCACGAACATCGTCTGCATGCTGCCCGACACCGGCGAGCGCTACATGTCGACGCCGTTGTTCGAGCACATCGGTGAAGAGATGACGGCCGAGGAGCTCGCGTTGTCGCGCTCGACGCCCGCCTGCCGTTTCGATGCGCCGCCGCCGCCGGCGCTGCCGAAGGAGGAGCCGGAACACGTTGAGCTCGACGCCGGCGCGGAGCGTTTCGTCAGCGAGCTCATCCGCAAAGAGCCTGTCGTCCTGTTTGCGCTCGAGTGGTGTGAATTCTGCTGGTCGGTGCGCAAGCTGTTCGCGCGACTCGGCATCGCGTATCGCAGCGTCGACCTCGACTCGGTCGAGTACCAGGCCGGCGATCTCGGCGGCAAGATTCGCGCGGTGCTCGCCGCCCGCACCGGCGCAAAGACGATTCCGCAGGTCTTCATCGGTGGCGAGCACATCGGCGGTTGCACGGAGCTGTTCGACGCATGGCGCGCTGGCTCTATTCAGCAGCGCTTGACCGCCAAGGGCGTCCACTTCGACGCCGCTGACGCCGAAGTCGATCCGTACAGCCTGTTGCCGAAGTGGCTGCAGCCGCGAAAGACGGCTTGATGGAGCCACACCATGAGCGGCGAGGATCTGCCGGTCATCGACATCGCCAGACTCGAGCGGGCCGCCGGCGATTACGCCGATCGCGACGCATACACACAGATCAGTCACTACGACCGCTGAGCCAGGGAGACACCGATGGCCTTCATCGAGACGATTCCGGCCTCGAACATCGATGACGAAGTGCGCGCCATGTACGAGCGCCAGCAGGCGCATTACGGCTATGTGCCGAATTACGCGAAGGTCTTTTGCTATCGACCGGAAATCATGCGTCTGTGGGCGCAGCTGCAGTCCGGCATCAAACGCCACATGGACAAGCGGCGCTTCGAGCTCGTGACGTTCGTCGCGGCACACGCGTTACGCAGCACGTTGTGCTCGCTGGCGCATGGCAAGGCGCTAACCGAGTTCTTCTCCATGGAGGACGTTCTGGAAATCGCCAGGGGCGAAGCGCCAAAGTCGCTATCGGCCGCGGAGGCGGCGATGGTGGCGTTCGGTCGCAAAGTGGCGCGCGATGCGTCGGCCATCACAGCCGGCGATGTCGAGCGGCTGAAGCGACACGGCTTCACCGATGCGGAAGTCTTCGATATCGCGGCGACGGCGGCGGCCCGGGCGTTCTGGACGAAACTGATCGAGTCGCTCGGCGTCGAGGCCGACGCGCCGTTCCGTGCCATGAACAGCGAGTTCAGAGAGGCGTTGACCGTCGGCAGGCCGGTCGACCTCGGCGACACGCGGCAGTCGTTCAACGCAGTTGGCGGCCGGGACATTCCCTGTGAGCAATGAATGTATCTGCGGTTATTCCCTTATCGAGATCGCTTCGATGCGAGGCGTCTCGGAACGCACGGCGCAACGCGACTGGGACAAGGTGCTTTCGTTGGGGATCAACGCGAAGACTGTAAGCCTCGGAGTGCGGAATGTCTGCCTCTGGAAATGGTGATTTGCGCAGGGATGGCGGGTGGTCTTTCCGAGAGAGTTGTGCTGTGTTCGCGTGCCGTAACGAAGCGCGCTCGTTGATTCGTACATCCATACGAGAATGAGCGCCGGAGTCTGTCTCTCTCGTAGTTTTTCTAGATAAGGATGTAGTCGATCGGTTTCGTCACGTGTATGTTCCGTCCGCTCATGTGAGTTGGTGTATCGGTGGCGACGCGCGATCATGAATGCAGTGGCCGCATGCAAACCTGGGCGCCGCATGCCGGGAATTCCTGAGCACTTCCAGGAATTCCTCCTGTGCATTCTTTTCCATCTGCTATTGCCCTTGATGCCACTTATGGCAGAGGCCGCGGCGCTGGGTCGAGTGGAGGGCAAGACCCCGCTGCTGTTCTTCGCAATCTATCCACTCTCGATTGGAGTGACGTCCCGTAGCCGACTCATGTTTGGCGCAACGGTTGTCGTCGGTCTGAGTTTCTCGATTTTCTTTGGCCTGCTTGCAGGCGGTACGCAGAATCTCGTCTGCCGCCTATCAACTCGGCTATCTGTGTCTGGGCGCCATCGTTCTCGTCCACTGTTGCGAGCGCTACAATCGCCACGTGGTCGACCGTGACCCATTCTGGGAGTTCAACAGGGAAGGCTCGCTGAAATGAATGTCGACATATTGATGTCTCTCGTAGCCTGCTCCGTCGCCATCGTCGCTCTCATCGAGAGCGTCGCGGCAATCATTCGGAAGCTTGAAGCAGAGCGGCGTTTCCTTGTCGTGTTGACGTCCGAGAGCGCGTCGGGAGAGCTCCGGCGATTGTGGGACGAGATCATGCAGGACGGCGTGGCCTCGAAGATCGAACTGCAAGAGCTGGTCGCCTCGCTGGGGCAAATGAGTGAGAGACTTTCGGTCGAAGATCGCATGCAGATCGACCAGGGGCTTCGGCAGCGGTCGATGCTTGGGCGCGCACGCTATGTCGCGAAGCTGATGAACAAAGCGGGCGTTGGAGTGGGGCCGCTGCCTGTGGCGCTGTCCTAGCAGGTGGGGTCGGGCGTTGCCTGTGACTTGACGTCAAGCGAAGAATTATTTCGCCGGCTGTCGGTCTTGCGGCCTGTCCATCGTCCTCGTCTGTGTAAGCGTGGCGAG
The DNA here is from genome assembly GCA_963837755.1 of uncultured Gammaproteobacteria bacterium. Lineage (GTDB taxonomy): Bacteria > Pseudomonadota > Gammaproteobacteria > Steroidobacterales > Steroidobacteraceae > JADGHX01. The sequence continues at coordinate 311,029 of CAWIOP010000003.1, forward strand.
TCGGCTGGCTCGCTCCGCCCAACACCATCTACTTCCAAACGCCCGGACTGGAGCAATTCATGAATAAGTTTCTGGCTATCTACATCGGTACGGCGACCGCGCTTGAGAAATCGGGATGGAACAAGATGGACGAGGCGAAGCGGAAAGCAGCACAGGCATCGGGTATCAAAGCCTGGGAAGAATGGATGACGGCCAACAAGTCGGCCATCGTCGAGCAGGGAGGACCCCTCGGGAAGACGAAACGCACGTCTGCGCAGGGTGTTTCGGATACGAAGAACAGCATGACGGGCTACGTTGTCGTCCAGGCTGCGTCTCACGAAGCCGCTGCAAGAATGTTCGAGAACCACCCGCACTTCACGATATTTCCCGGCGACTCGGTCGAGATCATGGAGTGCCTGCCCATTCCAGGTCAGGCACAACGCTGACGGAAGCCCGCTCAGCGTCGAGACTCGCCGCTCGATGTGTGGCGAGACGCCGCGTAGTTATTCATTCGACCGTTGCGCCTGCGGCAGCCTTGCGAGATCGATGACCTGCAGCTTGCGGGAAACCGTGTTCACGACCAGGAGCGTACGTTCGTCGGATGTGAGGCGCATTTCCCTGGGCAGGGCGCCCGCAGGAATTGAGCCCTGGATGGCCGCCTTGCCAGTGGAAATCTTCGCCGCGTCAATGACCAGCAGCGACTGCGGCTCTGTCGCGGAAGCGCCGAAGCGATTCGAGTTGCTCAGGATGACTTTCCGCCCGGCGTCGATCACGGCAACTCCGATTGGCGCCGCACCGGTGGGTACGCGACCCAGCAGTGCCTGCGCGGGTTCGCTCACGAGCCTTGCGGTATCGAATGCAAGGAGTGCGTTGCTGCCGCGCGCGCTCACGTATGCCACGTCCCCCTTCGGTGAAATCACGAGGCGCACGGGAGTGCATCCCGCAGGGACAATGGAGACCACCGACGTCTCCGGGCGGGACTTGGCACGGTCGACGTCCACGACAAAGATGGCGCCTTGGGGAACAGGTTGCGCGGCGGAATCCTTGAGCCATTCCCGCCCACATTCCGGCGGCCAACCGGCGCCGGGCGGCATACCCAGGCTCGTGTTGTACAGGTAGCGTTCGTCCGAAGAGAACGTCAATGCGACTGGACCGAGGCCAACGGGGATCTTGCCGATAGAAGCCTCTGCGGTGAAACCGGAAGCCCGCGCTTTCACGAGGTTCAGCACCGTGATCGTGCGGGAGTTCTCGTCGCTGACGAACAGATGCGCGTCGTCCACTGTGACATTGACGTAGGTGCGGCCCGGAGCGCGAGTGCCGTCGTTCCAGTAGCCGACGACGGGTTTGTCCTGGCCCGACGTGAGCCGCGCGCTCTCCAGAAACGCCACGCGCTGACCATCCGCCACGATCAGTAGTCGTCCATCGTGTGTAAGGACCATGCCCGTTGGATTTCCGCCCACATGAACCGTACGAACGAGTGAGATCTGACCTGCTTGCCTTTTGAATACCGCGATTTGCGCCGCGGGTTCAGAGTCGCTCGCCTCACTGTCGCCGACGGCCAGGGAAACGAAGATCCAGCAACCGTCCTTGCTGGGCAGCGCCTGGAATGGGAGCTTGCCGGGCAGGTCGACCCATGCGACGGGGTCTCGTGCGGGCTGGTTGCATTCGGATGCCTGCACTGTGGACGGGGGTGAGAGTGAGGGCGCGGGCGTGGGGGCAGCCGCGCCTGCGGAATGCGCTAGCAGCGCGAGGACGACGATCCGCGACAGTTGTGCGCCAGGCACTGGGTGATCCCTGAGCGTTTGCTACACATTGAAATGCGACCGACGGTAGCATTGCAGGAAGTCGCGCACAAGTCGCGTGGCGAAGAAGCAAAGACGGAAAGGCTGACGACGCATGAGAGCCCGGCCGGCGCGGACGGCCGGTGGAATGCGCAGACCATTGACTGGTCCCCGTGGCGTGACGAGAAGCCCTCGATGAAAGCGCGGGTTGTCTCGCCCGACGGCACGGCCGTTCGACGCGATCGGAACTCTGTGGAAACCAGTGGCCTTCAATCGGCTGGTCGGGGTGAGGGCATTGGCTCTGTTCCTGCAATCGCGTGCAGGTTGCGTGTGAGGTGAGCCTGGATGTTCCATCAATAGCGCGTCTCGAGGGCGCCGAGCGTACTTTTGCGGACATCCGGGCGTTTGGTGCGCCGAAGCCTGGCCCCTGTGCGGTAGCATGACTCGACGACGTCATACAAAGCGATCGCCGCCGGAGTCGGTGCTCCCGCTCGCGACGCTCGGCGATTCGAACGTTCTTCACTGTCACAACGCGCTACTGCAAGAGGAAACCAGATGATCGGTTATGTAATGCTCGGTACCAACGACCTGCCGCGGGCCGCGGCGTTCTACGATGCGCTGTTTGCAGAGCTTGACGCCAAGCGATACATGGACACGGATCGCGTGGTTGCCTGGTCGGCCGGGCCAGGCACGCCAGGTATTGGCATCGGAAAGCCCTTTGATGGCAAGCCCGCCACTGTCGGCAACGGCTCGATGGTGGCGCTGGCCGTAGACAGCCCTGGGAAAGTCGATGCGCTTCACCGCAAGGCGCTGGCTTTGGGCGCAACGGACGAGGGCGCTGCGGGCCCGCGGGGTCCCGGGTTCTACGCCGGTTACTTCCGCGATCTCGATGGCAACAAGTTGAGTGCCTTCTGCATGGGCTAGCTGGCTCGGCCGCGCGCTCACTACAACAGCGCAGGAATTCTTTCGGCGCCGTGGCTACAGGGCCGCGGCGCGCGAGAATGCACTGCCCGCGGAATTCGGGTGAGAGCGGGGCGGCGTGTCACGAGGCGGATGGATGTTGGCCGATGAGCTGACAGTCACAGCTCGCGCTTCAGCAGCCGGCGCAGGAATTCGACGAACGGCGCCGCGGCTTTCGTGCGTGCGCGGCGCCCAACCAACAGCACGCGCGAGCCGCTCTCGAGCGCGGGGCCGAGACGAAACGCGCGCCCGGCGCTCACGGAATCCGCCATCTGCTCGTCGAACAGCATCGACACGCCTTTTCCGTTCGTGATCATTCCGGCAATGACGTCGGAGAACTGCGATCTGGCGACCACGTGGACGGGCGAGATGCCGGCTTTCTTCAGCGCGCTAAGCACCCACCGCTCCGATTCGGACCCTTCCATGGGAAGGATGAAGGGCAGTGTGGAGATGGCGGCCGTGTCCTTGCTGGCGAGGCGTGCCATGCGCGCGCTGCCGTAGAGCGAGCACGGGATCTCGCAGATGAGCTCCGATCCTGGGCGCTTGCGGGCGGAGCGGCTGCCGGTGTACGTGGCGACGTCTGCCTCGCCCCGCTGGACGAGGGTTCCCATCTGCCGGACGGCGGCGGGGGGCAGAAAATCCAGAACGAAGTGCTTGTGACGCTCGAGGAATCGAGGCAGCGCGGGCCGTATGTAGTGGTCGAGCAGGAACGGCCCCGCGGCGATTCGAAGCGTTAGCCGCTGGCCCTTCGACTTGGCAGACCCGGCGCGCGCAAGTTTGCTCTTGCCCGCAAGCAGATCCTGCGCCTTGCGCAGAAAGGCCGTGCCGTCCGTGGAGAGGCGGGGGGTGGAGCCGCGGCTGCGGTCGAACAACTGGTAGCCGGCACGCGCCTCGAGCGCGCGGATCTGGTTGCTGATGGAAGGCTGGCTGATGCCGAGGCGGTCGGCCGTCTTGCGGAAGTTGTTGTCTTTAGCGGCCTCGACGAACACTTCGAGCTGTCGAAACGTGACGGTCATTGCGTGCCGGTGGGAAACATATAACCAATCCTGAATATAACCGATAACCGGCCGGGTCGTTGCTTGGCGCCGCATCGCTGAGGCATCGTCATCGAGCGCCGCAAGAGCGCACATCCGGGAGGTTTCATGACTACTCGAGCCGAGCGCCTGCTCCTGCGCGTCACGGTGTCCGCCGCCGTGCTGGCGAATATCGCCCCCGGTATGGGCATCGGTATCGCCGTTGCGGAAACCTCCTCCACCATCAGCACCAACGCGCGGTGGAAACATTTCCCGCAGCCACCGACAGCGCCTGCCGGCGCGCCGAACGTGCTGCTCATCATGACGGACGATGTCGGTTTCGGCGCGGCGAGCACATTCGGCGGCCCGGTCCCCACGCCGACCTTCGACGCGCTCGCTCGCGTGGGGTTGCGGTACAACTCGTTTTGCACCACTGCGATGTGCTCACCGACCCGCGCGGCCCTCCTCACGGGGCGCAATGCCCATGCCGTCGCCAGCGGCTCGATCAGCAATGTCGCCGTAGACGAAGAGGGGTACAGCTCGGCCATCCCCAGGAGCGCGGGCACCATTGCCCACGTGCTGAAGGAGAACGGCTATGACACGGCCTGGATGGGCAAGAACCACAATACGCCGGAATGGGAGACAGGCCCGATGGGGCCGTTCGAGCGCTGGCCGAACGCCATGGGCTTCGACTACTTCTATGGGTTCAACGCCGCGATGGCGGACCAGTTCTCGCCGCAGCTCGTCGAGAACCGCAACCCGGTCGACCCGCCGGCCGGCGATCCTTCCTATCATCTCGACCGCGATCTGGCGGATCACCTGATCCACTGGCTGCGGATCCAGCACAACGTTCATACGAATCAACCCTTCTTCGCCTATCTCGCGCCCGGCACGGTTCATTCGCCCCACCAGGCGCCGGCGGACTGGATCGCGAAGTTCAAGGGACAGTTCGATCAGGGTTGGGACAAGGTGCGCGAGGAAACCTTCGCGCGCCAGAAGCGGCTGGGCGTCATCCCGCAGAACGCCGTCCTGACGCCGCGCCCGTCCAGCCTGCCGGCCTGGAACAGCTTGAGTGCCGATCAGAAGCGCACGTATGCGCGCATGATGGAAGTCGCCGCGGGGCAGCTCGCCCATGCGGATCACCAGATCGGGCGCGTCATCGAATCGCTCCGGCAGTCGGGGCAGCTCGACAACACGCTCGTCATCTACATCCAGGGTGACAACGGCGCGAGCATCGAGAGTTTCCGGGGCGCGAACAACGAGCTGTTGAGCCTGATGGGAATCGAGGCGAGCGATGCTGACCTCGCGAAGGGAGTCGACCGGCACGGCGGGCCCGACGCGTTCGGCAATTACCCGGCGGCGTGGGCCTGGGCAACGAATGCGCCGTTCCAGTGGGGCAAGCAGGTGGCCTCGCACCTCGGCGGACTGAAGGATGGCCTGGTGATCAGCTGGCCGAAGCGCATCAAGGAGGCGGGCCAGCTGCGCCCGCAGTTCCATCACGTCATCGACATCGCGCCTACCATTTACGAAGCGGCCGGCATCACGCCCCCTCGCAGCATCGCAGGATACGAGCAGCAGCCGATCGATGGCACGAGCATGGTGTACACCTTCGACCATGGCGACGCGCCCTCGACTCACCGCGAGCAGTATTTCGAGATGCTCGGTAACCGCTCCTATTACAAGGACGGCTGGATGGCCTCCACGACCCCCGGCGTGCTGCCGTGGGATCGCACGAATACGGCAGTGGACCCGCAATCGTTTGGCTGGGAGCTCTATGACCTGAGCCACGACTTTTCCCAGTCGCGCAACGTCGCATCCCGATATCCCGCGAAGCTCGCGGAGCTGCAGGCCGACTTCGACGCGGCGGCACGCAAGTATCACGTCTATCCCCTGGCCTCGAACATCATGGGGCGCGTCGGGCCGGGAAACCGGCCGAGCCTGCTCGAAGGCCGCACCCGCTTCTCCTATGCTGCCGGGCCGACCCGCTATTCGCCGAACTCCTTTCCGCCGATGGGTAACAACTGGTCCATGACCGCGCATCTGCAGGTGGCAGGCTCGAACGCGCGCGGCCCGGTCGTCGTGCAGGGCGACGTGTTCGGCGGCATCGGCCTGCTGCTGGAAGAGGGGCGCCCGACTTTTCTGTACAACCCGAGCGGTCGCTTGTCCGAACGGGTGCTGCTCGAGTCGGCGTCACCGCTCGCTGCCGGCGCTCACGACGTTCAGGTGCGCATCGAGGCCGCGCCCGCCGCGGGGCCGCGTGCGGCAAGGCTGACCATGGCGGTTGATGGAACGCCGGTGGCCTCAGCCGAGGTGGCCACGCTGTATCGAGCGCGAGGCGATGCGTACATTGGCCGCAAAGGCGGCGGAGTGCTGCTGCCCGGGCAGCCAATTGGCGCTTTGACCGGGGCCGCTGTGCAGTCCGTCGACATCGATACGAAGAGGGTTCCCTGATCGAGCGCTCGCATCGTCCGGCAGTGCTCACCGCCATGCAATTCATCAGGGGCGGTGAGTTCTGGATGGGGTCCGACGACCACTATCCCGAGGAAGCACCGGCCTCTGTCGTCGCTGTCGGGGACTTCTGGATCGACGAAGCGCCGGTCACCAACCGCGAGTTCCGGGCCTTCGTCGAGGCAACGGGCCATGTGACGGTCGCTGAAGTGGCGCCCGATGCGGTGCTGTATCCGCAGGCAGACCCGGCGATGCTGCGGCCGGGCTCATCTCTGTTCGTACCTCCACGCGATCGAGTGCCGCTGACGGATCCGTTCCAGTGGTGGCGCTTCTCCTTCGGCACGGATTGGCGCCATCCCCGGGGGCCGGAAAGCAGCATCGACGCGCTGCTCGATCATCCTGTCGTGCACGTTGCGTATGCGGACGCGGCGGCCTATGCGCTCTGGGCTGGCAAGCATTTGCCAACCGAAGCGGAATGGGAGTTTGCGGCGCGCGGCGGGCTGGATCGCCAGCCCTATGCGTGGGGCGCGGAGCTCGCGCCGGGCGGTGCGATGTTGGCGAACTACTGGCAGGGCGCTTTTCCCAACGAGAATCTTCTGCAGGACGGTTACGAGCGCACCTCACCCGTTCGAAGCTTTCCGGCGAACGGCTATGGCCTCTACGACATGATCGGCAACGTGTGGGAGTGGACGTCGGACTGGTATGCGGAACGCCACGCGCTGGCGCCGACGCATAGCTGCTGCATTCCCCGCAATCCGCGCGGAGGAAGCGAGGAGGGCAGTCGCAACCTCAGCGATGCCGGCGCGGCCTTCGGCCGCAAGGTGTTGAAAGGGGGTTCGCATCTCTGCGCGGGAAATTACTGCCAGCGGTATCGCCCGGCAGCGCGGTATGCGCAGACGATAGACACGTCCACCTCGCACATCGGCTTCAGGTGCGTAGTTCGGGGGAAGGTGACTCACCGCACGAAGAGCGGCGAGTGAAGCAAGTGGATTTTCTGTCGTCGCCGCTGCTGCGGTGTGGCAATTCTTCGAGGCAGGCGTGCCAACGCCCCGAGCCGGCCGCGGCACACGCATTGCTGATCATGCGGCCGGCGCTTTGGCCTGCGGAAATCCGGAGCAGCTCATGGAAACGACAAACTCTATCCAAAGCTGGGGCGAGGCCATGATGGCCTCCTTGACGGGCGCGATGGCGATTTTCATGAGTGCCATCCCGAAAATCATCGGTTTTCTGGTGATTCTGATTGTCGGCTGGGTCATCGCCTCGCTGATCGCCAAGGGTGTGGGCATGCTCCTGCGACGCGTGCACTTCAACGAGATGTCGCAGCGGGCCGGCATTTCGGATTTCGTTCAGAAGGCCGGCGTGAAGAGCGACTCTTCCGGCTTTCTGGCGAACGTTGCGAAGTGGTTCATTCGGCTCATCGCGCTGGTGGTGGCCTTCGATGCGCTGGGCCTGCCGGCGGTGTCGCAGGTGTTGCGCGACTTTCTCATGTGGTTGCCGAACCTCGTCGTCGCGCTCGTGGTGTTGGTGATCGGCGGGCTCGCCGCCAAAGCGCTCGCGAATCTGGTGCGCGGGGCGACCGAGAAAGCACAACTCGGCGACCCTGCCGTGCTGTCCAGGGTGGCCGGCGTGGCGGTGTGGGCATTCGCAATTGTCGTAGCAGTCAACCAGCTCGGCATTGCCGAGAGACTGATCAACACGCTGTTCATGGCATTCGTGGGCGCTCTGGCGCTTGCGCTCGGTTTGTCCTTCGGTCTCGGCGGCCGGGAAACGGCGGCCGAGATGCTCCGCAACTGGCGGGAGCGCAGCCAAAGGAGTGCGAAGTTGCGCGAGACGGCGAGCGCGGCGGGGCCGCTGGAGCGATCCTCGCAGATTGCAGGCGAGACGCGCGAACCGCGCTACAGCGGTGGGCCGGCGCGAGAAACGCCGGACGTCTCACCCACGCGGCGCTGACCGGGCTCCGCGGGCTCGCCGGGCCCGGCTGGGCACCGGCGAGCGCCACGGCTCAATGCCGTGGCTGATGCACCATGCGCATGTAGGGCGTAACGGCCTTCCACCCGAGCGGAAAGCGCTGCCGCGCCTCTTCGTCCGACACGGCAGGCACGATGATCACGTCATCGCCTTGCTTCCAGTTCACCGGCGTGGCCACCTTGAATTCCGCGGTCAGCTGGCACGAGTCCAGAAGCCGCAGCACTTCGTCGAAGTTTCGTCCGGAGCTCATGGGGTACATGAGCATCGCTTTGATGAGCTTGTCTGGCCCGATGAGGTACACCGTGCGCACGGTCTGATTGTTCACAGCCGTGCGACCTTCGCTCGTGGTGCCTGCGTCGGCGGGCAGCATGTCGTAGAGCTTCGCAACCGAAAGATCGCGGTCCCCGATGAGCGGGTAGCTCACTGTGCCGCCCGTGGCCGCCGTGATGTCTTTCAGCCAGCGCTCGTGATCGGTGACCGGGTCTACGGACAAGCCGACGATCTTGCAGTTACGTTTCGCGAACTCCGGCTCGAGCTTCGCAAGGTAACCGAGCTCCGTGGTACAGACCGGCGTGAAGTCTTTGGGATGTGAGAACAGGAGGCACCAGGAGTTGCCGATCCAGTCGTAAAACTTGATCTTTCCTCGCGTGGTTTCGGCAGTGAAGTCGGGTGCGCGATCACCAATGCGTAGTGACATGGCGGGTCTCCTCTGCAGATGGCGTTTCGAGTGCGTTCGCGCGTGAACTCTGCTCTCGTGGCGCTCCGAATCGCAAGAGCCCAACCTGCGCGCGCAATGGTCGAGGCCGCGGCGCCGGCAACCTATGGCGGAAGCCGCCACTCGTTGAGCCCCGCCCACGGCATAGTCGCCGTCTCCCGGTTGCCTTGCGACCCTGACTTTGGCGGGCGCAACATGCGCCGCTCGGGTGGGCCTGCATGGGTGCTGCCCGCCCTATTGGTCCATTGGGAGGCAGCATGTGCGACAACGACTCGTTTGACGACATGATCGAATACCAGCTCAGGTCGGGAGGGCTGTCGCGGCGAGCGTTCGGCGCCTTGACCCTGGGGGCAGGCCTGATCTCCGTCCTGCCATCCGTCGCCAACGCGGCCGAAGTCACGGAGGCGGAGGTCCAGATCAAGACACCCGATGGCAGCGCGGACGCTTACTTCGTGCATCCTTCTGAAGGCGTGCATCCCGCTGTGCTGGTGTGGCCCGATATCTTTGGACTGCGTGGCGCCTTCAGGCAGATGGGGAAGAGACTGGCCGAGTCCGGCTACTCGGTGCTGGTCGTGAACCCCTTCTATCGCAAGCAGAAGGCCCCCACCGCGCCCGCGAACCCGGATTTCAACGACCCCGCGACTCGCACGGCCCTCATGGGGCTGGCCGGCTCGCTGACGGCGGAGACGAATGTGACGGACGCGAAGGCTTTCGTCGCCTGGCTCGACAGCCAGCCGTCCGTCGACAAGAAGCGAAAGATTGGCACCACCGGTTACTGCATGGGTGGGTCGATCACGATGCGCACAGCGGCGGCGCTGCCCGACCGCATCGGCGCCGGAGCTTCGTTTCACGGCGCCAGCCTCGTGACGGACAAGCCAGACAGCCCGCATCTGCTGGTGCCGAAGATGAAGGCGCACTTTCTCCTCGCCATCGCGGAGAACGACGATCAGAAGGAGCCTAAAGCGAAGGATGCCCTGCGCGAGGCCTTCTCGAAGGCGAAGCTACCCGCCGAGATCGAGGTGTATGCCGGCGCGATGCACGGGTGGTGCCCGCCAGATTCGCGGGCATACAACCAGGCGCAGGCGGAGAAGGCGTGGGAGCGGATGCTGGCGTTGTTCAAGACTGCGTTGGCGTAATCCGAACCGGAGAACGGCCGCCGGGGGCCGTTCTCTGTCTGCCGGGATGCGCATGTCATGCGTCAGTCTGGCGAAGTGATCATTAGCGCTCGCCGCCAAGCCAACGACGGCGTTCTACCCCGGCCTCCGAATCCGCTAGGCTTCCTCCGCGCACGGAAGAGAAGATCACCACCCGGAGCGTTAGTTGCCCGCTCCCGTAGAGACGGCGATGGACGAAGAGATCAGAAAGAAGATCCTGACCCTGCTGGACCAACACCGGATCATGACGATTGCGACGTTGAGGCCGGATGGCTGGCCGCAGGCGACGACTGTCGGCTACGTGAACGAAGGCCTCACCCTCTACTTCCTCTGCGGTCTGGACAGCCAGAAGGCTGCAAATCTTGCGCGAGATGATCGGGTGTCGCTGACGATCGATCACGACACGCCGGACATCATGGCGATCACGGGCCTGTCCATGGCGGCACACGCGCAAGCGGTGCTCGACCGGGCCGAAGCGGGCAAGGTCTTGCGTATGCTTCCGCTGAAGTATCCGGAGCAGGGTTCCCTGCCAGTGGCGATGCCGACCCCGGACGACGTCCGAATATTCCGCGTGACGCCGACAGTTGTCTCCGTGCTCGACTACTCCAAGGGCTTCGGACACACAGATCTCGTCACCTGATACATCGCCCCGTCGTCAACGCCAACCTCGGTGTCGATTAGCGCAGTGCCCCCATGCGCATGGCCGGGGTAAGCTTGACGTGCCAGGCGTCGATCTGCCGTCGTAATTCCGCTCGTCAATATATAACGTATAACCACAACGCTATGGCACGTATAGCCAGTTGATGCGTTGCTTGCCGACGACGGTGCGCGACAATTGGGCCGTTTTCCGGCCGCGCCAGCGGCTTTGCGAAAACGAGAAGAGCCCCGATGGCCAGAGGTCTCAGCCGCATGTGCAAACGTTCACTTTCATTTCATTCCCGGCGCCGCGCGGTCCCCCGGCTCGCAGGCTCAGCGCTTTGCATCGGCCTGAGCGGCCTGTGGGCGATCGGCGCGGTGGCGAACGCCGCCGCCGCGGAGAAGACCCCGGAGACCCACCTCTACTGGGGCGATGTCCACCTGCATACCAACTATTCGATCGACGCCTATGCCACGGGCAACCTGAGCGTCGATCCGGATCTTGCCTATCGCTATGCGCGGGGCATTCCAGTTGCCCATCCGACCCTGGGCACCAAGGTGCGGATCCGGCGTCCGCTGGATTTCATGGCGGTGACGGATCACGCGATCCTGCTCGGCACGCAGGTGATGCTCGATCACCAGGATCCGAAGCTGCTCTCGACCCCTTGGGGCCAGAAGATGCTGACCCTTCACAAGGACCCGAAGTCGGGCGGCGTCATGCGCGCGAACGGCCAGGTGCGGGGCGCCGAGCGCAAGGAAATGATGGACCAGATCTTCACTCCGCAGATCCGCGGGGCGACCTGGGGTGCCGAGGTCGATGCCGCGGAGAAGAACTACGTGCCCGGCACGTTCACCACGCTGATCGGCTGGGAGTGGACCGGAACGGCGGACAACGGGGCCAGGAACCTGCATCGCTGCGTCATCAGCGACGCCGACGGCGAAGCCGCGCGCAAGTTCATCCCCTTCAGCAACTACGACAGCCTGAAGCCGGAGGATCTCTGGCGCTTCCTGGAAAAGACGAAGGAGACGGTGGGCACCGACTTCGTGGCGATTCCCCACAACTCGAATATCTCCGGCGGCCTGATGTTCGACATGGTGGACAGCGACGGACGCCCGCTCAGCGCGGAATATGCGCGCATGCGCATGCGCTGGGAGCCGGTCATGGAGGTGACGCAGAACAAGGGCACCTCCGAAGTCCGGCCGGAGCTCACGCCGTCGGACGAGTTCGCGGAGTTCGAGATACGCCGCAAGTTGCTCGCCGGAGCCGTGACGCCGCCCAGCGAGGCCGACTATGCGCGCTCGGCTTTCCTGCGGGGCCTTGCGCTCGGGCAGAAGACCGGCGTGAATCCATACAAGCTCGGCATGATCGGCTCCACGGACAGTCACACCGGCCTGTCGTCGGTTCAGGAAAGTGGCTTTATGGGCAAGCTCGCGGTCGATGCGTCGCTCCAGCAGCGCTATCGCCCCGCGCGGCCGGTCATCTTCCCTGCATGGGAGATGTCCGGATCCGGGCGCGCCGCCGTCTGGGCGACTGAGAACAACCGCAAGGCCATCTTCGCGGCTTTCAAGCGCAAGGAAGTCTATGCAACCACCGGCACGCGCATCGCGTTGCGCGTATTCGGCGGGTTCTCGTTCGTGCCGCACGATGCTGAAGCGAAGGACATCGCGGCAGTGGGGTATCGCAAGGGTGTGCCGATGGGTGCGGACCTGACGGACGCGCCGGCGGGCAGGGCGCCCACGTTCCTCATCCATGCGGCGAAGGATCCGCTGAGCGGCAACCTCGACCGCATCCAGGTGATCAAGGGCTGGATCGACACTTCGGGCAAGGCGCAGCAGCACATCTACGACGTGGTGTGGTCCGGCGAGCGCCAACCGGGCGCGGACGGCAAAGTGCCCGCGGTCGGCGATACGGTCGATGTGAAGACGGCCATGTACACGAACACCATCGGCGCGACCCAACTGGCCACGGTCTGGAAAGACCCTGATTTCAAGCCCAACCAGACGGCGTTCTATTATGTTCGCGTGCTTGGAAATCCCGACGCCGCGTCATTCTCTCTACGATGCCGTGGCGCTGGGAATCGACGTCAGTGAGACCCACCAGCCTGCCTCGATTCAGGAGCGGGCTTACTCCTCACCGGTCTGGTACACGCCGTCGAAGTCGTGACTGCGCTCAAGAAGCTCGCCCGCGATCCCCTGCTTCACTTCCTGGTTGCGGGCGGGCTCCTGTTCGCGGTGTTCCGCGCGTTGCACGGCCCCGAAACGACCGCGAGCGCGGATGACAGGACCATTCTCGTGGATCGGCCGGTGCTTCTGAAGTTCATGCAGTACCGGGCCACGGCGTTCCAGCCAGAGTATTTCGACGCGCAGCTTGCGGCCATGTCATCGCAGGAAAAGCGTCGCCTGGTCGACGAATACGTGCGTGAGGAAGCGCTGGTGCGCGAGGCGACGAGCATGGGGCTGGCCGACGGGGATTACGTGATCCGCCGGCGCATGGCTCAGAAGATGTATTACCTGATGGATGACACGGTGACCCAGTCGTTCGCGCCAGGCGAGGCCCCGCTGCAAGAGTATTTCCTCGCGCATCAGGACCGTTACCATGTTGCCCCGACGATGACGTTCACACACGTGTTCGTCGACAATGAGATCAAGCGCCAGGAGAGCGCCGAGGCGGTCGCGCAGCGCCTGAAGCGCGAGCTGGAATCGAGGAACGCCGGCTTCGACGACGCCCCTGCCTACGGCGATCGATTTCCCTATCTGAAAAATTGCGTGAAGCGCACACCGGACTTCATCGAGAGCCAGTTCGGGGCCGACTTCACGGCCGCGCTTGCAGGGCTTGCGCCATCGAGTCACTGGCAGGGTCCGATCAAATCCAGCTACGGCTATCATCTCGTCCTGCTCACGCAGCGCGCCGCGGCCTATCTTCCGAAGCTCGCGGACATCAGGGATGAAGTGAAGGACGATCTTCTCCGCGACACGATCGCGGCATACCGTGAGGCGGCCATCAACGATCTGACGCGACGCTTTAGGGTGAGGTTGGACGCAATCCAGCCCGGGCCGGCTGCAACGCAGGCCACCGAAGCGAAGCACCTGTCTCGCGCGGTCGCACCTCAGGCGACAGCCGCAGGTGCAGAGGGGAGATGATTGCGCGCAGGGGTCGGATTTTGCGGCCACGTCTCGTGGCGCTCGTGTCTTGCGTGATTGTTGGCGCAGTCGTCCTTGCTGGCCCCGCGAGCGCCCATGATGCGCGCCCGTTCTCCATCGACATCACAGAGCAGGGCACCGGCCTCTACCTTGCCCGTTTGCGTGTGCCGCCTACCGTTGAGCTGGACAATCAACCGACCGTCGTCTGGCCCGGCAACTGCCGAGTGCTGCACGATGAGCTGCGGAATGATCCGCCAGCTGCGAACCAGACGACGCTCATCCGTTGCAGGGATGGGTTGAAAGGTCAGCACATCGGCGTCCGATATCCCATCTACAACCCTTCTCTTTCCACGCTCTTCAGGTTGAGCGAGCCCGGCGGGAAGGTTCTTGCGCAGGTTCTCACACCTGACCAGAGCGACTGGCTGGTTCCGAAGGAGCCCGGTTGGCGGGAAGTTGCAGCAGGCTATCTCAAGCTGGGAATCCAGCACATCTGGACGGGCATCGACCACCTGCTCTTCGTTTCCGGCGTACTCGTTCTGGCCGGTACGAGGCGACGCGTGCTGCTGGCGATTACCGGCTTCACGCTTGCGCACTCGCTTACTCTTACCTTGTCGGCGCTGGGGTTCATCCGGCTGCCGGTTGCGCCGGTCGAAGCGGCTATTGCGCTGTCGATTCTGTTTCTTGCGCGGGAGACTGCTCAGCCGTTTCCTGGCGGGCTCGCCCGGCGATTCCCCATCATGGTGTCCACTTCATTCGGCCTGCTGCACGGGTTCGGCTTCGCCGCCGCGCTGCGCGAGGTCGGCTTACCGACGAACGAACTTGCGGTTGGGCTCCTGTGCTTCAACCTCGGCGTCGAGATCGGGCAGATCGCCTTCATCGTCTGCGCAGTCGCGATTGTGCTGGCCATCCGCAAGATCGCGCAGGTCGGGGGACTGAACACGATGCCATTGCAGAGCCGACTGAGCGTGCTTGCCGGCTATGGCCTCGGCATTCCCGCGGCCTTCTGGTTCATCCAGCGGCTCGGCGCGTTCTGAAGCGCAATGGCGCCAGGGCTGCACGCCCGCCCAATCGAACAGCTCCTTTTCCAGTGCCCGCACGGTTTCCGGGCGGTCGTCACCAGGCAGCTCGCTGTTGACCTGATATCCGTTCGTGCTGAGAACGTACGCTCACTCGGCGGACGCCGAGGCTACTGGAAGCCGATATGGCCCGGCCGGTCGCGTGACGAAACCCCAGGTGTTTCGTGAGCAACTCGCCTGTGCGCACCACCGCCTGTTCGCGCATGTGAATCAAGCCTCCACAACAATCAATGGCACATACATCTCTTGCGCGCTCATGCCGCCGTGGACGCCTACGTGCACGTACCGCGGCTCGCCCGGCAGCCAGTCCTTGATGACGGAACGGTCTTTCATGATCAGCGTGTAATCGCCAATGCGCTCGTGCAGCCGTGCGTGCGGAGGGCCCAGGCCGAAGTAGCCGGACTCGATCAAGTCTTTGCTGTCCTTCAGGTCCGCGTATTCCTGGAGATGCGTGGCGACGTACTCGACGAACTGCGCGCGCTGGCTCGCATGCACGTAACAATAGGCCGCGCGCGATTCGCCACAAAGCGGCAACGACAGCGTGCGCGCGAGCTGCGGATGCGCGTCGAGCTCGATCCTCTGATCCGGTCGCGCGTCGATGAAACCGTGGTCGGCCGTAACGATCATGGTCGTGCTGGTCCCGCCAGTCCCGGCCAGAAAGTTGCCAAACGCTGCGTCGATTTCCGCGAGGTGTGCCACGGCTTCGCGGCTCGCAATGCCGTGCTCGTGTGCCAGCCGATCGAGCTGCGGCCAGTACGCGTAGATGTAGTTGCGCTCACCCGGGGCGCGCACGATCTGCGCGATGGTGTTGAACATCTGACCGAGGCTCGCGAAAGCGTGCGGCCGGGCTTTACCGTTATGCACGGTGTTGAACTCGGAATGTACGATGCGATTCGGCGCGACCACGTGGGATCGTGCCTGGAGGCGATCGAACACGGGAACCTGATCGAAGAGCCTGCGCGCCGGGACCGTCGGCGCCGGGCTGCCATGGCGAGGCTGATAGGGGAGCACCGCGAGCACGGATTCAAGCTCGCGGAAATAAGTGAACCAGCCCGTGACACCGTGCTGTTGTGGTGCCGTGCCGGTGAGAAAGGTCGTGATCGCAGTCGCGGTCGTCGTGGGAAAGACCGATGTAATTCGATCCTTCATATGCCGCGCCAGCACGCCGTCACGGCAATGCGTGATCAGGTTGTCGTGGCCGAGGCCGTCGATGACGAGCAGGACGATATTGCGGCTCGTGAGGCGCGCCGGCGGCAGAGCGCGCAACGGTGGATACAGCCGGTCCTCGGCGCCAAGCGCTTGCGCGATCGAAGCCATGAGGTTGACGATGCTACCCCCGTGGTAGTCGGGCATGATCATGGGGCGGGCTCACGCGTTAATTTGGCACGACGGGTGGCGGAGTCGGGGTCTCTCGGCAATTCATGGGCCTCCTTTGTCGCCTGGCAGCGTGGGCAATAGTAGCCGGTTCCGCTCGCAAGCCTGAACGTCGAAGCTCTGGCGACACCGCGGGTTCCAGGCACCGGAAACAACAAAGGCCCAGGCGCCTGTCTGAGCAACGTGAGCTGGCCTGGACTGCGGTGGCGCGTGCCGTCAGCATCGGTACCGCAAGATCGTCTGTTCCTGCGATCCGGGGGCGCGTCCGATGGGACTACGCTATGCCTGGTCCGGGAATCCGCTACGATCCCGACGGTTATCCCCGCGAGCAGTTCAGGGACTAATAGACCGCGAAAATGGCAGACACCGTGAATCTGAGAGCATCTGTTGATGTTCCATGGCGCTCGGTGGCCGTAAGTGGCAGCTCGAGCAAGGAGTCCCCGCAGACATGATCCCGCTGCGCGACGACAACCCATCCGAGCTGCGCCCGATCGTGAGCGTCTCGCTCATCGTCATCCTGGGCCTCGTCTTCATCTGGCAGCTCACGCTCGGAGTGCGGGGTGGTCTGGCGGCGGTGTATTCCCTGGGGCTCATTCCCTCGGTTCTGTTCGGAACCAACCCGCTTCCAGCGGAGCTGGCCCTCGTGCCACCGAGCCTCACGATCTTTACGTCGATGTTCCTGCACGGCGGGTGGTTGCACCTGATCGGCAACGCGCTCTACCTGTGGATCTTCGGCGATAACGTCGAGGACGCCTTGGGACACGTGAGGTTCATCGTGTTCTACCTGGTCTGTGGTGCGGTGGCGGCCTTGGCGCAGGCGCTGCCGGATCCCCAATCAACCATCCCGATGATCGGTGCGAGCGGCGCGATCTCAGGTGTGCTGGGTGCATACCTCCTGCTCTATCCGCACGCGCGCGTGCTGGTTGGCATACCGTTGGGGTTTTACTTGCATACCGTGCGGATGCCCGCGGGCATTGTGCTCCTGATGTGGTTCGCGCTGCAGTTTCTGAGCAATATGGCCGCGCCGCCCGGCACCGGCGGGGTGGCATTCCGGGCCCACATCGGCGGCTTCGTGGCTGGCGTCGTGCTCGTGGGATTGTTCAAGCGGCGTGGTTTTCGGCTCTTCAACCCGCTGCGTAGCTGAGTATCAGCCCTTCTTCACCTTGTCATAGTCGTACCAGACCGCTTCGATGTTGTTGCCGTCGGGGTCGAATACGAAAGCGGCATAGTAACCGGGCCAGTAATCGCGATACCCGGGCCCGCCGTTGTCCTTTCCTCCAGCCGCCAAAGCCGCTTTGTGGAACGCCTCCACCTGGCTCCTGCTGCTCGCCTCGAAGGCGACGTGTGTGGGCACGACGGTTTTCTCTTTGTTGATCCAGAAGTCGGTGTTCTTGCCGTCGTTGAACCCGGCAGCCTCGCCGAATTCCATGTTGTTCTGATAGCCGAGAGGCTGGAGCGCCTTGACATAGAAGCCCTTGGCTCTGTGGTAATCGCTGACTGGAACTGTGGTGTGCGCGATCATGCTTGGCTCCTCTGTCTGGCCCGTTCGAAGCCGGTTCGATCAGCATCAACCGTACCGGCGCGAGCTTGCCTGAGCAGCGCGGCACCGGCCGCGAGCTTCCCTCGATACGCGATGGTGAGCCACTCTCCGGCTGCCAGGGTTTCTGACGGGCGCTGGCGATATGGCTGGCGCGCCTCGCTTTGGTCTCGGGAAAATGGACGATCTGCACATCGAGGTGTTGCGGTGTCATCGGTGTCGAATCCTTGGAGGCGGCGAAATGTTCGTTAGCGTGCGCTCTGGAGACCTGGTCAAAGCTGACGGTGGGGCATTGTGGCTCGTTCTCTATTCCCTGGGTTTATTCAGATAAGGCGCCACGACCGCCCGCGTCTCTTCGCTGGTCAAGACAGGAACGAACTCGAACGTCGTTCCGGATCCGCGCCACTCGAGCACCCATTGCTGAAGCAGCCGCAGGTCCTCGCACTCCATCAATTGGAAGCAGCGACTGAAGTTGGGCTCGATCCAGCTGTTGACGTATTTGAGCCCTTCAGGCAGTGAGCGGCCCTTGTCTCGAACGCGCTGGTAAATCGGGATCATGTCGTTGTCCCGAAAGTGCTCGATGACCATGAAGAGCATGCATGGGCTCCTTTTGAACTCGAAATGTCTGGATTGATGCGGCGAGCAACCGCGGGACACCGTTGGGCATCCGGCGGAGCGACAGACTGCCGTACCAGTAAAGCGAACGCGAACTCCAACAATGGCTGGCCGGCAGTGTACGAGGCAATTTGCTCTGCTCCTGCGTTGTTCGTACGCGTCTGCGTGAGGCAGCCCCCTGCAGTCTGGGTACCTGTCCGCGTGAGGTCTGCCGCGCGGTTCCTCAGCCCAAATACCTAAATTATGAGAACGCTGCTCGGGGGTGGCAGTTGGTCGGTTCTGCGCGACCACGTGCGTCCAGCATCTTCCGACATGTACAGGCTTCCGGCCCGGTCAACCAATGCGAGCACCGAGGCGTGCGTCGCCATACAACTTGTATCGACAATGCCCTCCATCCATCTCGGCAATCCTCCGCCGACAGGCAGCGGCGGGCTCGGCCCGTCTAACGGCCGCCGATACACTGCGCCGTGTGGAGCGAAGTGATCCTCGGACGCGGCTACGAGGATATCGTCACCCGCGAATGCGACGGCTGAGCGATACGAAGCATGCAGGCCGTCCCGCTCGACGCTCCAGGTCGCGCCGCCATCCTCGCTGATGCAGAGTCCGGTCGCCGCCGCGGCAATTACGATGTCGGGACGGGTCGGGTGGGCGCACACCTGGTGTACGTCATCGTCCCTCCGTTTGGCGTTGAGCAACGCCTCGTAAACAAGCTCGACCGTCGTTGTGAGCCCGGTCGCCGAAGGCTGGAGCTACCTATGGGGGCTCGGGTCGGCCGATGTCTTTCAAGCGCCGCGAACGTGTTCTGTAGCCGAGCGGAGCGCGACGCCGGCGAGTAAGTAGGTTCTGGATCGCCGCCTCGACGAGGCGGAAAGTGCCAGCTCGTTCGGCTGATCCCCGTCGGCCACGCCTGCCTGATCCGGCATGTGCGTGCTGTCTCGAGCTCATCGGTTCGTGCTTTCCCATGAGTGGCGCTCGCGCGTCTCGCGAGAATTACAGGTTGGCTTTGGCATGGACGCGCGTATTCTTAGTTCGAGATTGCAGGGAAATGTAAACCCAAGGTTTACGAACTTTGGATACGCTGAACTAGCGCAGGTCTCATCTCCCTGCTATAAAGTAAACCGTGGGTTTACAAAACGACTCAAAACTGAACTTGCTGGTGCGACTCCTGCCCGAGGGGGTGGCGGCCCCGAGCGCTTGGCTTGCCTCCCAGGGCTTTTCGCGCCAGCTCGTTCGCAAGTACGTGCAGAGCGGCTGGTTGAAGCCACTCGCACGGGGCGCGTTCTCGCGTCCCACCCAGCCGGTGGACAGTGAGGGCGTGATTCTCGGGCTGCAGCGACTCGCCGCCGCTCCGTTTCATGTCGGTGGCGTATCTGCGCTCAACCGCCTCGGGCACGTGCATTACGTGCCGCTTGGGGGTGAAACGGAAATACACCTCTGGGGCTCGGGCGCTGTTCCCGCATGGGTAGAGGCGGTGCCGCTTCGTGAGCGCCTCGTCTTCCATACGGTGCACCTGTTCGAAGAGAGCGCGCGCGCCGTTGGGCTGCAGGGTGTACCGACTCGCGTGCGCGACTGGACGATGACCGTCTCGAGTCTGGAGCGTGCCATCATGGAAGTGCTGAGCCTCGTGGACGAAAGCGAGTCCAGTTTTACGTACGCGTCCCAACTCTTCGAAGGCCTTACGGCGTTGCGTCCGAGGGTCGTCAATCAACTGCTCGCCGCTTGCAGGAGTCTCAAGGTCAAGCGGCTGTTCCTGTTCCTCAGCTCGCACTATCACTATCCTTGGGCCGAGAAGATTGATCGGTCGGCCGTTGATCTCGGCAAAGGAAAGCGTTTGATCGTGCGCGGTGGTCGCTACGACCGGGAATTTCGCATCACCGTGCCGGAGCGCTTCGGTGCTGAGCGCTGACAATCCCTTCTATCGACAGGTGATGTTGCTCGTCGAGGTTCTGCCGGTCGTGGCAGGGGAGCCTTACTTCGCGCTCAAGGGCGGGACCGCGATCAATCTCTTCGTTCGCGACCTGCCGCGGTTGTCGGTTGATATCGATCTTACTTATCTACCCGTCGAGGGTCGTGAGGAAAGCCTGGCTCATATCGACGGAGCGCTCCGTCGCCTCGGATCTGCCATCGAAGCTGCGCTGAGTGGCGCGAAGGTCATGTATCTCGGGCGCTCAGGCGAACGAATCACGAAAGTTCAGATCCGCCGCGGCCGAGAGCGCGTTCAGATCGAGGTGTCGCCCGTTCTGAGGGGCTCGGTGCACGAATCGGCAGCACGCGAATGCACTGCGGCCGTCGCCGAGCAATTCGGGTTGATCAGAATGCCGGTCCTGCATCCGTTGGATTTGTACGCGGGCAAGCTTTGCGCGGCGCTCGATCGTCAGCACCCCCGCGACTTGTTCGATGTTATGCAGCTTCAGCAGGCTGGGGGATTTGACCGGGCTCTAGTCGAGGTATTTCTCGTCTACCTCATCAGCGGTGATCGGCCGATCGCTGAGATGCTATCCCCGCGCTTCACGGCTCTGTCCGCCGCATTTAGCGGCGAGTTCAGCGGCATGACGTTGGTGCAGGTGACTCCCCAGGATCTGGAAGACGCGCGAAGAAAGCTGGTCGCCGACCTGCGCGAATTTCTGACCGAGGCGGATAAGGGGTTTCTGCTCTCCGTGAAACGCGGCAACCCGAACTGGCAGGCGTTCGCATATCCGCACGCGGAGCAGCTCCCGGCAGTTCAATGGAAGCTGCAGAACATCGCGCAAATGAGTCCGCAGAAGCGAAGCGCGGCCGTCGCTCGACTTGAGGGCGTGCTTAGTGGGAATGATGTTTGATTCCGCGCCACATAACTTGAATTGAAATGATGGTACGGGTACGCGACCTCTCTGCCCTGGGGATGCTGGTCGCGCTCCCGCAGATTTAGCACGAGGACAGCCTGATGGCCTTGAAGAAATCCCAGCTCTACAGCTCGCTCTGGCAAAGCTGCGACGAATTGCGCGGCGGCATGGACGCCTCACAGTACAAGGACTACATCCTCACGCTGCTGTTCATAAGGTGCTGCACGAGCTGGGTCAGGCCGTGGCGCTCGGCGGCAGTAAGACGCTTTACGACGCCAACCGCGAGGTTTACGGGCTGCTTCGCTACGGCGTGAAGGTCAAGCCCGACGTGGGCGAGCAGCACGTCACCGTCTGGCTGATCGACTGGGCGAACCCGGCGAAGAACGACTTCGCCATCGCCGAGGAAGTAACGGTCGCCGGGGTGAACACACAAGCGCCCCGACATCGTGCTTTACGTCAACGGCATCGCCCTGGGCGTGCTGGAGTTGAAGCGCTCCACCGTGTCGGTGAGTCGAAGGCATCCGCCAGAACCTCGACAGCCAGAAGAAGGAGTTCATCCGGCCGTTCTTCACCACGGTGCAGCTGGTCATGGCGGGCAACGACACCGAGGGGCTGCGCTACGGCGTGATCGACACGCCGGAGAAGTACTGGCTGCGCTGGAAGGAGGCGGAAGCCCACCCGGCCGCCGGCGGCAACCCGCTGCTGACGGGAGCTCGGCCAGCTCTGCGGCAAGGAGCGGCTGCTGGAGATCGTCCACGACTTCATGGTCTTCGATGCGGGGATCAAGAAGACCTGCCGCCACAACCAGTACTTCGGCGTGCAAGCGGCGCAGGAGCGGGTGCAAGCGCCGCGAGGGCGGCATCATCTGGCACACCCAGGGCAGCGGCAAGAGCCTGACGATGGTCTGGCTGGCCAAGTGGATCCGCGAGCATGTGCGTGACGCCGCGCGTGCTGATCATCACCGACCGCACCGAGCTCGACGAGCAGATCGAGAAGGTGTTCAAGGGCGTCAGCGAGGAGATCTACCGCACCAAGAGCGGCGCCGACCTCGTGCGCGTGCTCAACGCCAGCGACGAGTGGCTGATCTGCTCGCTGATCCACAAGTTCGGCGCGTCGACGAGGAAGGCGACGTCGATGCCTTCATCGCGGACATCCGCAGCCACCTGCCCTAAGGACTTCCGCGCCAAGGGCGACATCTTCGTCTTCGTGGACGAATGCCACCGCACCCAGTCCGGCAAGATGCACGACGCGATGAAGGCGCTGCTGCCGGGCGCGATGTTCATCGGCTTCACCGGCACGCCGCTGCTCAAGAGCGACAAGCAGACGCAGCATCGAGACCTTCGGGCCGTACATCCACACCTACAAGTACGACGAGGCGGTGCGGGACGGCGTCGTGCTCGACCTGCGCTACGAGGCGCGCGACATCGACCAGGACATCACCTCGCCGGCGAAGGTCGACCAGTGGTTCGAGGTCGAAGACCAAGGGCTGACCGACATGGCCAAGGCCCAGCTCAAGCAGCGCTGGGGCACGATGCAGAAGGTGCTGAGCGCGCGGGACCGGCTGGAGAAGATCGTCGACGACATCCTGCTGGACATGGAGACTCGCGACCGCGCTGATGGAGCGGCCGCGGCAACGCCATGCTGGTCTCCGGCAGCATCTACCGGCCTGCAGGTTCTACGAGATGTTCCAGCAGACGGATCTCGCAGGGCAAGTGCGCCATCGTCACCTCCTACGAGCCGCGCCGGCGGACATCAAGGGCGAGGAGACCGGCGAGGGCGCTGACCGAGAAGCTGCGCCAGTACGACATCTACCGCAAGATGCTGGCCGACCACTTCAACGAGCCCGAAGACACGGCGATGTACAAGGTCGAGCAGTTCGAGAAGGAGGTCAAGAAGCGGTTCATCGACGAGCCGGGGCAGATGAGGCTGCTGATCGTCGTCGACAAGCTGCTGACCGGCTTCGACGCGCCGCCGCGCCACCTACCTCTACATCGACAAGAAGATGCAGGACCACGGCCTGTTCCAGGCGATCTGCCGGGTCAACCGGCTCGACGGCGAGGACAAGGACTACGGCTACATCGTCGACTACAAGGACCTGTTCCAGCTCGCTGGAGCAGTCCATCAAGGACTACACCGGCGAAGCCTTCGACGGCTACGACAAGGCCGACATCGAAGGGCTGCTCGAAGGACCGGCTCGAGCAGGGCACGCGAGCGACTGGAGGAGGCGCGCGAAGCGATCAAGGCGCTGTGCGAGCCGGTCGAGCCGCCGCAGGACACCGCGGCCTACCTGCGCTACTTCTGCGCTGCCGAGAGCGGCAACGCCGAGCAGCTCAAGGACAACGAGCCCAAGCGCGTCGCGCTCTACAAGCTGACGGCGGCGTTCCTGCGGGCCTACGCCAACCTCGCCAACGAGATGGCGCGACGCCGGCTACACCGACGCCGAGGCGCGGGCGATCAAGGGCGAGGTGGAGCACTACGAGAAGGTCCGCGAAGAGGTCAAGCTCGCCAGCGGCGACTACATCGACTTGAAGCAGTACGAGCCGGCATGCGGCACCTGCTCGACACCTACATTCGTGCCGAGGACAGCGAAAAGCTCTCGGCCTTCGACGACCTGACGCTCGTCCAACTGATCGTCGAACGCGGGCGAGGAGGCAATCGACGAGCTGCCCGAAGGGCTTCGCGAGGATCACGAGGCGGTGGCCGAGACGATCGAGAACAACGTCCGCCGGCTCATCATCGACGAGATGGCCGTCAACCCGAAGTACTACGAGAAGATGTCGGAGCTGCTCGACGCGCTGATTCTTCAGCGCAAGCAGGAGGCAATCGAGTACAAGGCGTACCTGGCTGAAATCACCAAGCTGGCCAGGTGGGTTAGCAGGCCGGACGCTCAGTCGTCGTACTATCCTTCTTCAATTAACAGCAGTACCCTGCGGGCGCTTTATGACAACCTAGGCGATCGGCCCATGAGTGTGCGAGAGCAATCCGCACATTCGGAAACGCCGCCTGCCCTGAATGACAGGGAGTCAGACGCCCTTGCTCTCGATGTCGCGATCCGTGAAGTGAAGAAAGCGGACTGGCGCGGAAACAGGTTCAAGGAACGAGAAGTGCGCAACGCCATCGAATCGGTGATCGGCAACGACAGCATTCTCACAGAGATAATATTTGAGATCGTCAAGAACCAGCGTGATTACTAGGCGGCGTCGCATTGATGTGGGCGGCGTACCCGTTGAGGTCATCCACAAGGACATCAAGAACCTCCATGTGGGCGTTTACCCTCCGAACGGCCGCGTGCGCGTGGCCGCGCCGCTGCGACTCCATGAGGACGCAGTCCGGCTGGCCGTCATTTCGCGCCTGGGCTGGATCCGTCGGCGCCAGTCCGAGTTTGGGCAGCAGGATCGCCAGTCCCTGCGAGATCACGTTACCGGCGAGAGCCACTATTTTCAGGGCCGGCGTTACCGACTCGACGTGATCGAACACGATGACGCACCGTGCGTGCGTGTGCGGAATAACACGAGAATGGAACTCCGCGTCCGCCCCGGGCTCGGTCGGGGTGCGCGCGAGTCCGTGCTTCGAGAATGGTATCGGGAGCGCCTCCGAGCGCAGCTTCCGCCGCTTCTCGCAAAGTGGGAGGCGAAGATTGGAGTTGCGGTCGCCGAAGTTCGCATCAGGAAAATGAGAACGCGGTGGGGCAGCTGCAATGCCGCCGTCCGGCGTATATGGCTGAATCTCGAGTTGGCCAAGAAACCCGCATCGTGTCTCGAGTACGTCCTCGTGCACGAAATGATTCACTTGCTGGTGCGGAACCATGATGAGAAGTTCCGCGCATTGATGGACGCGCTGTTTCCCAAGTGGCGTTTGTGCCGGGAGGAGCTCAATCGGGCGCCGCTCGCGCATGAGGGCTGGATGTACTGAGTTCGCGCAACCCTCGAAAGGGCCCCTTGGACTATCCGTGGGAGAAGTGGACTTCCTGCATCCCGCGCAGCGCGAGATCGTCGAACGGGGCTACTCAGGGCCCGCAGTTCGGGCCCAACACGACTGCCGGCTATTTCTTCTCCGTCGATGCGCGTGTGCCGCGTGCCCTCACCCGCCGCGGACCCTGCGACTCCTCATCGCACGTCCTGATCAGCGCCAGCCTCCCATCACTCAGGACTTCATACCAACTCTTCGACCGCTCATCGAAGGTCACGCCGACAAGCTTCTGGCCCTGCATGCGCTGGCGGGCCAGTCGGCTCAGGTTCTCGTCGACAGCGCGTCGACTCAGGAGATCATCTTCCATGGGAAGCATTTTCTACGCCTCTCTCGCACGTCTGCCAATCGACCAGCCATCAAAACCTGCCATCTGCGCTTCAGTCTGCCATCTCAGTGTTGCGCATGCCAGCTCAGGTTACGCTGCCTGGAAAGTGTGATGCCCCGCATAGACTACAAAGTGCCCATTCCCGTGATCCGCGTGCCCGTCCGCCGTGTATTCATTCTCAGAGTGGCACACCAGATTCAGCACGCAGGCGTCCTCACCTTGGCGCAACGCGATTTCCCTCGTGCCGTGCACTCGATCGCTCCACAGAGCCACAACGCTATCGTCGACGACCGGATCCCTTGGCTGCAGCGTATCGAGCGGCTGGCATCGGCGCACCATCCCCAGATTGCTGAGCGTGAGAACGGAGCACCCTGGATCTTCCGCCAGAACAGACGCGTATTTCGCCGGCCAGCGTTTCTGGATCTGCGGTCCGTCCATCAAGAGCGCGATCACAAGATTCGGCCCGACCGCGCGAATGACCTGTGCTGCCGGGTCCTGCCGTGCCAGGTCTTCACAGATGAGCGCGCACCACGTGAGCCAGTTGCCAAACGCCACAAAGTTCACGCGCCTCGGCGGCACTTCAATGTATTCCCACCAGCGTTTTGCGGCGGAAAGGTGGCCACCCAATCGGTACTGAAGTATCTGGTTCCTGTCGAGGCACCAACGATGATGCTTGCTCTGGAGAATCCGGTGTGCCGTCAAGCGTTCCGTCAGACCGTCGTCGCTGTGCTGTGGAGTGCCTGGCTCGATTAATCCCAACGGCTGGATCATGCAGAGATTGAGGTGCCTGCGCTCGGTGTTCACCTGTACGCCCGCAACGAGAAGCAATCCATGGCGCCAGGCGATCTCTTCGGCGACCACGTACATCTCGTAACTCAGCGAGAGCTCTGGAAACACTACCGCGTGGATCTCACCGCTCAGCTCGACGGCCTTGTCGATGGCCTTCTCGAGCCGCGCCCGAAACTCCGGCACCGGCATGCGTTCGGGCACATACTCGAAGTAACTGGAGTTGTTCGCCAGTTGCGCAGCTTCTTCAATGTGGTTGGCCGTCAAGCGGAAGTAACCGGGCTTGAAGCTGTCCGGCCACGGAAGAAGCAGCAGGCTGAGAGAGTCCTTGCTCTTGCGCTGGGTGATGAACGGCCCGTTCCAGTATGGCCGTATTCCGGATGCGCGACAGAGCGCCAGATTGTGGCTCAGTGAGCGCAAGGTGAGACCGACTTGGGCCGTGTGCAGTTTCGGAAGCACGCTGACGAGCTCGGGGCGCACGCGAAAGCACAGGCTTCTATTGCCGTTCAGATCGTTGAGAAACAACTCTGCTTGCTTCCGAAACGACTTCACGACCCCTGCGGTTTGAGCAGGCTGGCTCTGCCCAAGTGGCGAATTCTCGTTCGCCCCGACCATCCCGAATCCGGCACACGCCTCGTCCGAGGCGAAGAACAGCTTGAACAGCGCGCATGTCACTGCTGGGTAGGATGCGAGCCGTCCCTTCGCGATGTGCGCGTGTGCCGTCAACACGTTCCACCAATCGACAATACTCAGGCCGCTCAGCGCGGCATCGAGACTGATCAGCTCATTCTGGGCGGCAATGTGCTTGTCCAGTGCGGCTCGCCACGTCTCGCCAACTTGTCTCGCGTGGCACCAGTCCTCTTTGCCGCCAACGCGATCCTCATGTGACACGACAGGTTGCACGACGCGCCGGTACTCGCCGGTCTGATACAGAACGGATGCCACTACCGCAAACAAGTCTGGCGGCCACGCCGGGCAGCGCAGGGACGCCACGTCCAGGTCCCACTGCAGCAGGCCTGCGACATAGGCACCAAGTTGGTCTGGCCTGGTGACAGTGGCGGGCGCCGTGCGTCGTTGAAACGGGCGAGCGCTACGTGCGCTGGACTTGGGAGATTTTCGTTGTCGCGAGGGGCTTCTTCGCCTGCGTTCCGTTTTTGAGTCTGCCATGTCTCACCATTGTTTCCCTGGGCATTGACGGGCGCCCCGGAAGGTCAGACGGAGAAGGCTGGCTATTCCGCTACCTGAGTATGCGTCGCACGTTTGTACGCGCCGCTCTCAGTGCGTGAAGCATGAATTGATCTGAAACGCCACGCGCATTACTCGAAAAAATCGTGGCTTGCGGAGCAAGACTTTGCCCACTCGAAAGCCTACATTCGGGCCGTCGACCTCAAAGTCGAGTCGGCGCCCGGCGGCGTTCGTACCGCCGCCGGGCACCTCACAAGCACCCACTTCGAAGGAGTGAGCACTCATGTTCCAACCGCATTCCCGCGGCTCGTCCGCGCATACCCTAACATCCCTCGACCCGCCTCTGGATAGTCAGCTCCCCCTCCGCCTGCGTAACCACGTGCAGCGGCTGAAGCAGATCATCCCCGTCCTCACCGTCTCGATTCTGGCCTTGCGCCGCCAGAATGCGGAGTTGGATGAAGACGTCGCCACCGTCCTCGACCTGCACGCCAGCGCCCCGCTGGATGTGCAGATCGACGAGCTCGAGTTCCTTCTCGAGTCCATCGCGGCGCAACGCTCAGAGCCGCAGAGGGCGGCAGCATGATATCGACAACTAAAGCCACGAAGCCCTCGGCGGCGGCAACCGCGCAAGCGAGCATCCCAACTCTCCAGGCGACGGCCGCAGTGCTGTTGCCCGGGATGAAGCACGCCCGCTCCCTGCTGGAAGTCTCCATCCGCGTGCTCGCCATGCACCTTGCGAAGGAGCTCGAGTTCCGGGCTGTCGCGGTGATGGCTTGCGATGACGAGATCATCCCGTCGCAACATCGCATCGACGAGGTAGGGACGAAGCGGATCTTCGGGAGGTTTACGAAACGGAGCGGCACCTGCTGTACGTAGCGTGCACGCGTGCGCGGGATCAGCTGCTGTTTACTGCGGTATGTCCGAGTTTCTCGATGACCTTAAACCATGAGAGTTCGGGCCCACCACGACTGCTGACTATTTTCTCTCTTCACCCGCATGCACGCAGCTGCCGGCGGGCTCAAATCCACTTGAAGCCCCGCGCCATCACGCCGAGCAGGGCTCCGGCGATCAGCAGCCACCACACCCTGTCGGCCCAGCGCTCTCTCTTCATCTCGAGCCGGAATGCCGCCAGAGCCTCTCTCGTCTCGAGCCGGAATGCCGCCAGAGCCTCTTTCGTCTCGAGTCGGTATGCTGCCAGAGCATCTTTCGTCTCGAGCTGGAAGGTGGTGAGTGCCTTCGTGAGCGCGTCGAACTTCTGCGTGACGGCATCCTTGAACGCGTCCAGCTTTTCCGCCAGCGCATCGATCTTCGGCTCGATCTTGTTGTCGATCTTGTGCTCGATGCGCCGGACATCTTCCTGCAGATGACTGGTGTGCACTTCGAGCCGTGCGATTCGCTCTTCCATGGGGTCTTTCGCCTCCAACTTTCTTGCAGCATACGACATGCAGATATCTCCGTGGCGGCGAAGTATCTGCCCAATGAGCGACCCGGTCTACGTGCACGAAAGTACGAAAATACTCATGTTTTCTGCGTGATTCTCTCGCGTCCTCCGCAGTTGTTTGTCGCGTGCGAGTGAAGGCAGCGTTGGGCCTTCTACCCTGCGCGACCACGTGCAGCGGCTGAAGCAGATCATCCCCGTCCTCACCGTCTCGATTCTGGCCTTGCGCCGCCAGAATGCGGAGTTGGATGAAGACGTCGCCACCGTCCTCGACCTGCACGCCAGCGCCCCGCTGGATGTGCAGATCGACGAGCTCGAGTTCCTTCTCGAGTCCATCGCGGCGCAACGCGCAGAGCAGCAGAGGGCGGCAGCATGACCACGTAATCTCGCGGCGGGCTCTGCGGGAGCTCTGGGAAACAAACCCGTCCGCAAAGGTGCCGCTGGCGGCATGGTTTCGGGTTCTGGAAGCTGGCGACTTTGCGGAGTCCAGCTCGATCAAGAGGACATTTGGAGCAGCGGATTATCTGGCGCCGTACACGATTTTCGACGTGGGCGGCAACAAGTATCGGGTGATCACGGTGATTCATTACAAGCGGCAGTGCGTCTACGTCCGGCACGTATTGACTCATTCGGAGTACGACGACTGGACACGCCGGATGCGAAGCGCGAATAGGAGCAAGCGGCAATGAATGCTGCCAGTCGGAATGTGGATGACGTGGTTCCCGCCTGGCGGGAGCTGGAGGCGCGGGCGCCGGTGAAGCTGTGCTCCATTCACACTGAGCGCCATCACAAGGCGATGAGGGAGTTCATGAACAAGCTCCTGGACGAGATCGGTGACCAGGAGTCGCATCCCCTGATGGGATTGCTCGATGTGGTCACGTTGTTCGTGGCGCTGAGTAGGCGCTTCGGAGTCTCCCCGGCCGCGTTTATCTAGCATCACCGTTCAAAGTGAACGGCGCTCAAGCTCGGTGACACATCTGTGGGGACCCGCACCCGTTCGTCTCGGGCAATGCCGCGTTTCGGGAGTGGGCCGGCGCTCTCGAGTCCTGCGCCGGCGCCTTCCTGCCTCAGCAGCGGGCCCCTTGAAGCAGGCGACCAGGCGAGCGCGCTTCTGCATGGATCTCGAGGAACTGGAAGCGGCACGAGCCACGTGTCGGCGCGCCTGCTTCGCGTGAGCGCTTGGGAACAAAAGATGCTGCAACCCGCCGCTGGTGAGCGAGTTGCGCAGTCGAAGGCAGCGCGCTCCCGTGCAGGCACACCGGAGGGGTTCCATGAATCGGCGACACGAGGATGAGCGCGAAGACCGGGAAAGCCGGCAGTACGGCCGCCCCCGCCGCGGCTATCAGGACGAGCAGTCCCCAGGCGGTCCTGGTTACGGCGGAGGCTGGAGTTGGTCCGACCAGGTGTGGTCCGGCGCAGGACGCTTCGACGATGCGGGGATCGCTCCAGGTCCCTATGGCTACCGCTCTCGGGAATATCGTCGAGGTGCGTATGACCGGGGACCGTACGGCCCGAGCGGACCAGGCGGCCCAAGCCGGTACGAGACCCGCGTTCCAGGCCGGGTTGAGCCCGGCTCTCGTGAAGGCTGGTATGGCCGGCCGCCATACGGGGAGGATCAATACGGCTGGATCGAGTATGACGAGCCGCGCTATGTGGGAAGCCTCTACCGCGGCGAGCGCCGCGGCGAAGAGTCATACCGGGAGCACGAATGGCAGCAAAGCAGGGAGCCGCCCGGCCTGCTGACGAGGGTGTTCGCCCGGGGGCCGAAGGGATACACGCGCTCCGATGAGCGGATCACCGAGGATATTTCCGAGCGGCTATGGCGCGCCGAGTTCATCGACTCCAGCGACGTCACAGTTGAAGTGAGGGAGGGTGTGGCTGTGTTGTCCGGCACCGTGCCCGAACGCTGGATGCGGCACGAGATCGAGAACATCGCGGATAGCTGCATGGGCGTGCAGGACATCGAGAACAACATTCGAGTCCAGCGGCGAACGATCGAGGAAACGGAGATCGAGCCCTCGGGCACGCGTGCGCCCCTGATGGGAGCTGGTGGCGGCACAGCTACTGGTACGAAGAGCGGAAGTTCGAGCGGTACTTCCGGCTCGTGACCCTTCTCTTTAATCCTCCCGTGCCGCCGCCGTTCTGGCTGCAGGCCACGCAAGTTCAGCAAAAGCAGACGGCCTGGCGCGCGCCGAGTGCGCTGTTGATGTCCCGCTCGGCGCTGAGCCAGTCCTCAAGCTCGTGACCGGGGCAGAAATCCCGTTGCTCGGCTAGAAAATACGCTGCGTCGGAGATCATCGCGTGGTGGCGCTCAGGCTCGATGAACGATGCCCGTGGGGCCGGGCGAGGAGTCCGATTCGGCGGGCGCGACGCTGTGGCCGAGAACACTTCGCCTGGGCGCAGCACGGATACAGCCGCTTCATTGCCTACGACATCCACGCGCACGAGCTTGTCCGGATGATTGAGGTTGACCTTGCGGTCGATCGCGCCTGCCAGGTGCGCGACTATCTCCTGCGTGTGGTAGCGCTGCCAGCGGCGCTTCGCAACATTCATGCCCCATGTCTCGTTCGGGGCGATCTGCTCGCGCACCTTCTCCGCGAGCACGCGCCGGATGGCCTGGAGATCGGCCTCGCACCAGTAGTCCACCGGCACCCATTTGACCGCGTGCTCGAACGTGAAACCGTGAAGGAATAGCTCGCGGCAGTTACGCACGACCTCGCGCCCATCGAGAGCGGTCCGCGCGAGTGAACCCCCATCGACGGCAGTTCGCTCGACCGACGCATGCTCGTCGCCCAGGCGTTTGAGCACGCGCAGGATTTCGCGTCTGGCCTTGCCGTAGCGACCGCGCTGGTAAGAAACGAGTAATTCCATCTCTATCCATGGCCCGATCGCCAGGGCTGCTAACTCGCAGCGGCGGTCGCGCGCCCGCGTGCCGGCGCAGCCTGAACCAGCCGAATGCTCTGACGCGATACAGGTGAGCGGTACCCCGGAGGCTTCACGACCAGCACGTCGCTGTCGAGCCCGTTCAGCAGTCGTTCGGCGATTCGTCCGAGCAGAATGCCTTTAGACGAAGGGAGCGAGACGGCGCCCATCACGACCATGTCAGCGTGCGTCTGTCTGGCGAGCGACGCGACCAGCAGCTCCGGAATGCCTTGCGCGACATGAACGCGCCGGGTCGGGAGCACGTAGTCATCGGTAAGCGCGCGGACCTTCCGGCGTGCTTTCTCGAGATGTTCTGCCTGACGCTGCGGTTCCGCCGCCACGATCTTCGCTGTGCCGGGCAGGGGAATCAGCAGCGTGGGGGCGGCATGACAGGCATGGACAGGGGTGTCGAGTGCCGTGGAGAGCGTGCCCGCTGCGCTGAGAATGAGCTCATCGATCGTTGGGGACTTCGCTGGCGCGTCCGGCGGATCCAGGGCTGCCACGATGGCATTGCGCTGATACGGGTTTGCAGTCTTGATGATCAGGACAGGGCAGGGGCATGCCTGCAGCAGGCGAAAGTCCGAATAGGTGAGGGTGATCGGGGTCGTCCGCGCTTTGCGGCTCGATGGCGCAATGAGGAGATCCGGCTTGGATCGCAGAACGTGGCGGATGGTCGCTTCAGGTGCAGGATAGTCCCATCGAACGGATGTCCGAACCCGCACGCTCTGCTCGCGCAGTGAGTCCGCGGCCCGCTCGAGGTGGCGCCGGGTGGCGTCCACGCGAGACGTGATGTCGGCCTGCACGATCCGCAGCAAACGGCCCGGCCGGGCCGTGTTTGAATCGTACACGGAATGAAACAGATCCAGATCCGCGTCGAGCGCGCGTGCAAGTTGCGCAGTCTTCGCCAGCACGTGCGGCTCGATGCTTTGGGGATCGAGAACGTTCAGCAGAATTTTGCGCCAAGTCATCTAGGCGAGGTCCCTGTCACTGAGCGGAACCCAACGCACCGGGTCCATTTGAGCTCCTCCTGCAGTCTGACGCTCGTGCCCGAGCATGCCTCGTTCGAGGGTGCCTCGTTCCGGGCGCGCTTTCGGGCGTGCTCGTTCGGGCGCGACTCCTTCGGGTGATGTGTCGACACGTGGAGGGTGAGCGACCGCAAAGGCGTCTTCAATTCGCTCAAATACGTAGCAGCGCCGGTCTGCTGATCGATACTCAACTACTGCTACGCTCTTCCCGGCAATTCTCCGCCCTGCGCCAGCAGGTCGAGGCTACTTCGGAAACGGCGTGCACGGCAGCGTTGCGGGGCGCAACGCGTCGGCAAACAATCGTCAGTGCGACTTCCCGCGCGTACTTTTGTGACTCGAAAGTCGAGCATCGCTAATTCGCGTTCGCTACGATTCCGCCCACCTTTACGGGGCTTCACAAGATGTAACGACGAACGCAGTCGGTGCCGGCCGTTCGCATCCAGGGAGAGTGAGAATGGCTGCAGTAATCGACTCGGAGCGTTTTCGCGGCAAGGCGGCTGCTTCACACGGAACGGGCGGAGAAGGCGGAGGCACGATGGACGATATTCTGAAGCGGCTGGGTGTTCTTGAATCATCCATGGGAGAAACCCGTGCTGACGTCAGCGCAATCAAAGCGGCTTTGCCGCACCTGGCAACCGCGGCGGCCCTCAGGGAGGTAGAGGGTACTCTCAAAGCGCAAATCGCTGAGAGCAGAGGATCGCTCGAAGCGAAGATCCATGCCATGGAGACGCGAACGATCCAGTGGTTCATCGGCACGGCGATCGCCCTGGTCGCAGCCGTGTTCGGCATTGCTCGGTATCTCGCCTGACTGACGTTGGCACAGCCTCGCATCGAACGGCAGCTCAGGGGCGCGTGCGGCACGCCTTGATCCGCGACCCCTGACCGTCCGAAAGCGAACGCGACGACGGGGCCTGTGCCGGTTGGCAGCGGCTATCTGACCAGCTCGAAAGGCTCGTACAGCACTTCCAGGACCTGCGCACTCCAGCCTTCGAAGATATAGTCGAGCACGGCCTGCCGCAGCGCGTATTCCCGAAACGTGTGTTTGAGGAAGTTGCGCGCCAGCTCCATCTTCTGAGCCTTGGTCAGATTGCCGCCGGCCTCCAGCGTCGAATCGAAAATCTTCATGAAGACTTCCTGACCGCGACCGCTGGTCCAGTCGATGCTGATCAGCTTGCGCGCCTTCTTGTCGAACAGCACGCTGTCCGAGCGCAAGTCGCCGATCACGCTCCTGGCGTCGTAACCGAATCTGCGCAGGTATTCGAGCAGCTTCTTTTCGTCGGTGAAGCCGAGTGCCTTCATGACCTCCGGGCGTTGGCGCAGGAATTTGATCAACGGCGTCTGGGCGCGCTTCATGAAGGCCTTGACCTCGCTGCCTTCGCCCAGCAGTTTGGCGAGGTCTTCGATCCGCGTTTCGGCCATGGCCTCATACGCCTTACCCACGGCCGCCTTCAGATCGTCGAACACTTCGGCCATGTGGGTATGCAACCAGGTACCGAGCTCGGCGCGATTGATCGGTATGTCGACGCTGTCGAGAACCTTCTGCAATGTGTTTCGCCAGATCTCCAGTTGCTCCCTGGCGAGCTTCTCGATGGCCTGCACCTCGCGCATGAACTCGGCCGGATTCTGAATGCGACGCACCTTCGAGCCGAGCGAGCTCTTGAGCTCCTCAATGTACTTGAGGCCCTGCCGCACCTCGACGCGCACGCGGGCCAGCAGTTGCGTGGCTCCCTGCGCCGACTGACCGAGGAGGAATCCCCCGGGCAAGGTGCCGAAGCCCTCCAGCACCAGGCCTTTGTCGGGAATGCTGAACAGCATCGTGCCGGCCCTGTCGATGTACAGCAGCGCACCTTCACCGATCGACTCGACGAGTAGTTTGGTGTCCTCGAAGAAGCCGACGATGGCGCCGTAGCCAATCTCGGCGAGCTCGCGTATCTGCTTGGCGAACTTGAGCAGGAACTCACCCAGCAGCACCACCATGCGCTGCGAGGCGCGAGCGCCCTTGACGAACAACCCCGCAAACTTGCGCGCGAGCTTCATCGTCATCCCGGGAAGCCTGGCGAGCGCGCGTAGCCCGGTGAGCAACTGCCACAGGTCGCCGGCCAGCTTGCCGAGCAGGAACCCGGCCTTTTCGAAATCCAGATCGAAGAGCGCTTGATTGAACTGCTGCTGCCAGGCTTGCCATTCCCCGGCGGCCATGTCCGCCAGCGCTTCGAACGACAGCTGGCGCAGTCCCGCCACGAATTCCTTGAGCTTTGCCCACGCCTTCGTCGGGTTGTCGAAGGCATCCAGGCCAAAGTCGAACAACTCCTTCAGCGACTCGAGGATCGCGGCGAACGAAGCGCCGAGGCCGACCACGAAACCCGCCGCGGCGCGCACCGGATCCCACAACGAGAGCTCGTAGTGCAGAACGACCTGTTCCCAGCTCACCCCCGCGCCGAGCAGGTATTCCTTGAGCCCGTCGTCGTTCGACGGCGCCGCGAGACTGAAGAACGCGCCAGCCTTGTCGTAGTAGGCGAGTATCCAGACCAGCTGCGCGAGGTCGCCGTCGCGCAGGTTGTAGTACTCGAGAATCGCGCGAATCGAGCGTGAAAACGGGCGGCCGCGCAGCGCGAACACCCAGCCGCTGTCCATCTCGTGTAACTGGTCGAGCACCGTGGTCGCGGCCGCGAGCACCTTGACGGAGGGCATCCTGCCCATGGCCTGCTGGATCTCGAAGGCCGAGATCGACTGCAGGCGTTTCCCGCCCGGTGTCGTGATCGTGTCGGGCGCCGCGCCGGGAACCGCGCCGTCCATGACCTATTCCTCGCGCTTGGTGCCGATGCCGATGTGGACGTCCACCGCAGGGTCGTTCGGCGAGGCGGCCATTTTTTGCGTGAGCGCCGTGGTCAGCCCGCCCTCCGAGGTCTGGTTGCCGGTGCGCGCGGTCATCAGCAGATGCGCATCGCCGATCGATTGTTCGCTGGTGTCGTCGACCGCCGTGGTCCTGGCCTGCACGACCTCGAGGTGTGTACCGTCGGTGGGCAGCACTTCATCCCAGTGCGCGAGGCACAGGTACGGACGTTTCGCCGTCGGGCACTGGCCGGGCACCGGCGTGATCTGCACTTCGTCGGTTCCGCCGAAGTACGTCGTGCGCGCGGTATTCAGGTCGTCCAGCACTTTCTTGATCGCCGCGGCCCTGGCCGGGTCCGGTGTCTGCGTGAACACGCGTCGGTCGATGATGAGATTCAGCGCCTGTTTTTCGAACCCGGGGCGAATCGGCAGGAACACGCGCATCCAGCTCGCGTTCTCGAAAGCGTCGGCGGGCCTGTCTGGGTTGCGCCGCCCGCGGTCGCTCCACCACGACGGGTAGTACTGGAACGCAGTCGCCTCGAAATCGAAGATTTTGTTCCACATCTCCACTTCGAAGCCTTCATCCCGCATGCTCGCGGTCGGAAACATCTTCGCGACCAGCAGCTGGTAGGCCGTGGCGACCGGATCGAATGTGCGCATGTATTCGACACGCCACGCGGCCACGGCCGCATTGATCGCCGCCTTGCGATCGGCGGTGCGCCTGGCCACTTCGGCGTCGTAGGCCGCCTTCTCGGCGTTCCATAGCACGATGTCGGCCTGGTATGCCGCGTTGGTGCTCGCGACGTTCGGCACGAAGATTACGTTGAAATCGATGTACAGATGCGCGCCGGGGCCACCCCAGTCCGCGCCGGCGTGGATCAACACGCGGCAGCCGCGCTTGCCGGAATCCGGCTCGATGAATGATTCGGCTCTGACGAGGTCCACGTTCGGCGGCCCACGGCGGCCGAACCCGGTGGTCGAGACCATGATGGATGAGGAAATCGAGCTGGAGACGCCGTCCCACTGGTAGTTGGTCGCGCTGGGGAGGATCTCGAACCAGTAGTCGGCGCGCATGTCGCCCCAAGGCGAGCCCCAGGAGGCGAGCTCCTGCGTACCGCAGTTCACGGTCTCGGGAGGCGGTGCGCCGGGCGGCTGCGGCATCGAGCGCAGCGTCGGCAGATCGAGCGGGGTCTGCTGTTCGAGCGCGGTGCGCGTGGCGGCTTCGGCCTGGTCGAGCACGATGCCCGGATCCGGAATGAACGGCGCCCAGCACAGCCGCACGCCGTAGCGTTCGTGCGCGACCTCGAGCTTCTGCATCAGCTTGAAATAGACGAGGTCGATCGGCGTGTATTGATTCGGATTGCGAATCACGCGCTTGTTGCCGGTCTCGAAGCGATTCGTCTCGGCGACCTTCATCGTGATCTTGTGCTGCGCTCGACGCCTGGCTGTGAGCTTCTCGGTCTTGGTCATGACGTTGCGGACGGTCTCGGCCTGCGTGGTCGACAACGCCGTGTTGATCGAATCGGTGAAACCGGCGCTGACCGTGAGATTCACGAAATAGTTGAAGCCGATGTTGCCGCCGGCATTGAAGCTGCGGTTCTTCGCATCGCTCATGACATGGCTCAGCGCTTCGGACATTTCGGTGGTGTAGGTGCTGGCGCTTTCGGCGTTGATCTCCTCATCGAGCTCGGACACTTCTTCGTAAGTGACCGCCCGCTCGGAGAACGTCTTTTGTTCGATGGTCACTTCCTCGGAGGGCGCGAGGCTCAGCGACAACAAGTGCTCGCCGAGGGCGAAGCCCGCGGGTCGCAGGCGAGTGCGCTCGAGCAGCACGACTCCGAAGTCGGAGGCTGACTGACCGAGCTCGACATCGTCGCCCGGTCGGCCGATGCCGCCCATGCCGGTCGCGTACCCGGTCGAAGTCGTCGGGTCGACCTGCGTCAGGATGACGCTGGGGCCGCCGCGCTTCTTTTTCGCCTTGCGGATCGTCGACTTGGGCGCTTGCATCGACTTGGCCGCCAGATGCGCGTGCCCGACGTCCGGCGAATCCCGCGCGAGATTCTGCAGCGCCTGCTGAATCACGCTGACGATGGGATTGCCGTTTCTATCGCGAATGATGAAAGGCACGAAGCGGCTTTGATAGACGAATCGATCGCTTGGCAGCGGTGCCAGATCGAGCAGAGCCAGGTCGGGACCGACGACTTTTCGCGTTTGCATTCGTTGTTTCCATCTTGGGACAATCGCGACGTCATTGTTGGGATTCGCGAATAACGTGTCAACGCGCTTCCAACTCTTGAGCCGTTCACGGAAAACCTGGTGCCCAGAAGAGCGGGATTGGCTTGCAGTTGCTGCTGCGAGGGCCCGATGTGAATGTGATCGACGAGTGGTGACATAACGGATGTCCTGTTCCTGCGATCAGCAACGAGAATCCGCGTACGGTGACTGCGGGCTTGCTGCCGCGCTCGCCCCGCTGTGACCTTGGCGCGAATGCCGGGAATATTGCAGGATGCCGCCGCGCTCCGTGCAATACGCCCACTTTCTGTACCACGTGCGGGGCGTGCTATGAAAGACGCGCTGTCAAGCAGCGTCGCATTCCTTACGGATGCCGAGCGCCTGAAACTGGTGACTCGCGCCCGGCAGATCTCGGCCGCGGGATTCGAGAATCTCGACTTTCGCGGGAATGTGGGGCACAAGCATCGCGAGGTATCGCGCGGATCGGCTGTACATCGAGATGCAAAACCATGTGCCGCTCGGCGATGTCGACTTCTTCACGTTTGAGCCTGATGTTCGCGTTGCCGGCCAGTCCTGGGGCTTCAAGCGCGAGGACATTGTTTTCTTCGACGCGGATGGAAGGCTCGAAGAGCTGTGACGCGTCGGGAGCGTGGCGACGACGCTGGCGGGTGCCGGCCGGCCGCGCGCTCGCGGATTTCCCAGTTCGGGCAACAGACTCGACCCGTCCTCGACTATGGCGACCTTCTCCTCGACAAGCGCGGCTTCGCGTGGGGGGCCGGTTGACACGAACCGACTGCCGAACGGAGGTAGAAGTCGAGCATTGCGTTCAACGGTGCGGGATCCCGCCGGAGGCGGCTGCGAAGCGCCGCACCCTCCCAGCAGTCCACCAGCACGCCTGCCAACAGTTTCACATCGGAACTGGCTGGGATGTCACCTCGCTGCCTGGCCTCTTCCAGGCAGAGAGCCATCCGTTCGGCGATCTCGGAAAAGCACCACTCGATCTTGTGGCGGAACACGTCGCTGACGCCCGACAGTTCCTGTCCGAGGCCGCCCAACAGGCAGCCCATGTACCCTTGTGTCCGGTAGGTCTGCTGCGTGGCCTCGAAGAAGTGGCGCACCCGCTCGAGCGGAGGACGCTCCGTGTCCCCCAGACAGACGTCGAGGCCTGCATGCACGTGCCGCATGTACTGGTCGATGACCTGGAGCGCGAAGGCCTCCTTGTCCTTGAAGTGATGGTAGAACGAGCCCTTCGGCGTATTCGTGGCCACGAGCAGGGCCTGGATGCCCAGATCGTTGTAGCCATGCTCCAGTAGCATGGCCAGGCCCGCATCGAGCAGCCGCTGCTTGGTTGAATGCACCATCTACTTTGACGCTTTCACCTTCTCGATCATGTGGTTGATGACGTGGCTGTGCTCGTGCTGGGGGCTGAACATGACGAGATCCGCGTCGGCGTCGACCCTCACGTTGTGTCCGGGCGGCCAGTAGAACAGATCATTCGCATTGACCGTCTCCTGCGCGCCATTCGCATCGGTCGTGGTGACCCGTCCGCGCAAGACGAAGCCCCAGTGGGGGCACTGGCAGAGATCACCCTCCAGGCCCTGGAAGAGCGCGGTCGTATCGACGCCCGCCGACAGCGTGAAATACTCGCCGCTGATCTTGCCGAATCCGCTCGCGTCGCCGAAGTTCGTTCGCTGACGGATCACGGCGCCTGGAATCTCCATCTTCACTTCGACGTTCTCTTTCGCTATCCGCATGCTCGTATCTCCTCGTCGAAACGCGTTGTTGAATGATTCATCCGGGGATGCACTATCGGCAGCAATTAGACCGTTCGGTCTAATCGGGAGGCTACAGCCCGCGCAGACGTATATCAAGAGGATCCGTGGCTGGGCGGGCCACCATGCGAGTCGCACGCGGGATCCGAATTCCATCGTCGGTCGAGCCGCGGCGCGCTGGTTGGTCGTACACTGATCCGGGACATCAGGCGGCCGGATCGTCAAAGCATGGCGGCGGAACTCAGGACGCTCGAAGTCCGAAATAGACAGCAATGGCGGACGTGGCTGCGAAAGCACCATGGAGTGAGTCCGGGCGTTTGGCTGGTGTTTCGCAAGGGCCACGCGGGCGTGAAGTCAGTTTCGTACGAAGAGTCGGTCCGCGAGGCGTTGTGCTTCGGCTGGATTGACAGCCTGATCAAACGTCTCGACGAGGATCGCTATGCTCGCAAGTTCACGCCGAGACAACCGACGAGCAAGTGGTCAGACATCAATCGCAAACGCTGGGCGGAGCTGCAGGAGATGGGCCTGCTCGCCCCGTCGGGCCTTGCTGCTGCACCAAGCGAGAACAGCTATGCGCAGCGCCCCACGATCCCGGACCTGCCGGCCTACGTCGCGAAAGCCATCAAGGCCAGTCCACGGGCATGGCGGTTCTTTCAGCAGCTGGCGCCAACTTACCGGCGTCATTTCGTCGCCTGGATTCACACGGCCAAGCGACCGCAGACGCGGCTAAACCGCATTCGCGAGTCGATCGCGCTGTTGGAAGCAGAAAAAAAGCTCGGGCTGAAATAAGCGAAAAATCTCGCAGTCGCGGGCGTCCCGCCACTGGGGGCCGGCCCGGAGACGATAGAAGAAACGGCGGCAATGGTGACGGCTGCGGGCGGAGCAGGAATTCCCGTACGCGTCGGCCATACCATTGGAGCGGAGGTGAAAAGTCTATTTCATCGCGTCCGTACCGATCACGGGCGGAACGATCTCAGTGTGCGGACTGCCCGGAAACCGGATCGCCCCATTCGTCGTACTCGACGCGTCGATCGAACCGGCCGTCGCCATCTGCATCGAAGTCCGCGGCGGTCAGCCAGCCGTCGTGGAAATACACCGTGTCATCAGGCGCCGCCTGGCGTATCAGCGTCTCGACCCGCGCGTGGCACTCCTTCAGGACGTCAGTGCAGGGAGCGAGGTGGTCGGCCGCGTTTGCGTCGGTGGTGATGCAGAACGTTGCTGCCGTCAGCAGAGCGCCCAGTAGTTTCGTCGCGCGCATGCTTCACTGATCCTTCCACTCGCCGAGCCCGGGAGGGTACTCCATGTGTCCGAAGAGATCGCCACGGGCCGCTATTTTCCCTATTCGGCAGCCGCCCGGCAGCAGCATGAGATTGATGACAATCGCACATCGATGGCTGAATGCGCGCCAAGAGCAGGCCCTGTCACTCTCCAGCGCCACTAGCGTCGGGTTTAGGAGGAGCGCGCATGGATATCGATCGGCCAGACCTCGTCCTCACCATCCACTTCACACCAAGTCCGCCGAGGAGGAACATCAGCACGTACTACAGAGTGATTTGCAGCAATACCCGTCCACCGAAACGGGGCAGGTCCAGGATGTATCAGCGCATCCGCGAGTGGCATATCCCGAGAC
The DNA here is from genome assembly GCA_963837755.1 of uncultured Gammaproteobacteria bacterium. GTDB lineage: Bacteria > Pseudomonadota > Gammaproteobacteria > Steroidobacterales > Steroidobacteraceae > JADGHX01. The sequence continues at coordinate 352,361 of CAWIOP010000003.1, forward strand.
AAACCTCCGTCGGCCTGCATGAGCTGGCCGCGCACTACAACCCCACATTGAGAGGATGGCTGAACTACTACGGCCGCTTCTATCGCTCAGCGCTGCAGCGGATCTTCTTTCACTTTGACGGAAGGCTTCTGCAGTGGGCGCGTCGCAAATACCGCACCCTTCGGTGCAATGTGCGCCGACGCCAACGCTGGCGGGCGAGGACACTCCGCCGTCACCCTCGGCTGTTCACTCACTGGCTGGCTTTTGGATGGATCAAGGTCCGGACGATGGGAGCCGTATGACGGGAGACTGTCACGTACGGTTCTGCGAGGGGCTCCGGATGAAATGCCGGGGCCTACTCTCCTTCCTGCGATTCGGGTGCGGACTCGCGTCCGGTGATGTCTGGCGACCTGCTGCAAGGAGCGTGTGTGTCGAATGCGCAGTTAGCTGGAGGCACGCTCGACTTGCGAAAACGTGAATAAGGACTTCAGTGGCAGGCCGACAGCCGAGAGTGCTTCCTTACCACCGGTCTCTCGATCGATCACGCACAGCGCCGCAATAGGCGCAAGTCCATCTGCTCTCAGCTTTTCGAGCGCATCGATTATGGCGCCTCCGCTGGAAACGACATCCTCGACCAGTGCGAACCGCGTTCTGGTGAGCGATGCGCCCTCAGCATAGCGGCACGTGCCGTATGCCTTCGGCTCCTTTCGGATGAATGCGGCGGGAATACCCGTGAGCTGACTAAGGACGGTGACGATGGGGATGCCTCCCATCTCCAACCCCGCCAGGACTTCCGTGCCTTGTGGAACGAGCGAGACCATTTCTTGCGCAATGGATAGAAGCAGCTTCGGATCGGCTTCGAACTGATACTTATCGAAGTACGTGTCGCTGACCTTCCCCGATCGAAGGGTGAAGCTTCCTGTGAGTCGTGCGCATTGCCGAATGCGCAATGGGAGAGATGACATGGCGGTTGTGGTGCTATCTGACTCTGTGGCTCGAAGAGCGTGAGAAATAGAATAGGCGAGAATCGAACGTCGCGGCGCGAAAATCTCGCAATACACCGCGGCTCTGCAATCTGGAGCGGACTGCAGCGGAAGTCAGTGGCCTTCGGTGGAATCGTTGCGAAGAAACGATTTGCTCCGTTCCTGCAGTTCCCGTCCGTGTTCGCGTGAGATAGACGCGCTGCTCCAGCCCGGAGGTGGCGTTACGCGCCTACCGACAACCCCCGCTGGAAGGGCTTGCCTATCCGGCGGAACGTTGACTATCCAGCCGCGTTTGGTGAGCAGCCGGAGCCTTTCACGAATGATTGGCAGCCGTGCCTGGCTGGTCTCGTCGCCGGGCAGGTGGCCGGATAGCGCCTCGAGAAATGCGGCGTTCCGGAGCAGGGACCCGATCTCGTCTGCGAGATAGGCACGCAGCGCGGCCTCGCAGGCGGCCACTTCGTCCACCAACTCCGGGCGACCATCGATGACGACTGCAAGGTCTTCCAGGTCGTGACTAGCCAGAAAGTCACCGCCGCCTCGTCCGTAAAATGCTTCGAGCTTCGTTGCAGAAACACCGGCGGTGCGATGAGTCGTATCGACCGACCGCTCGGTAGTCGCGCGGATACAGCGGTGCGGACCGCCTCGTCGTACCAGCGATTGCCGAATCCCAGAACACGTGCGTCTGTCGGCATGACATCCAACATGCAGCCGCCAACGATCCATCGGCAAACGGGTGCGTCCAGACTGCGATCGTGCTTGAAGCCTGCCTGCTCCAACTGACGTTCAAGCGCGTGATATCCGGCAAGCGATACGACTTCGACGACGACATCGACGTCTCGAGTTGCGCGCACGGGCGACGCTGCGGGGTCGGTCACGAGCAAGCCGGCGGCGCAGCCTCCGACGAACACGAATCGATCGCAGAGCAGCCCGAGCGCGTGTGCTACTGACTCCAGCAGCGGGAGATTTGGATCCGTAAGATTCACGCGAGACGTTCACTCAGCAGCTGACTCGCGATCTGACGTTCGCGGGCGGCGCCGCCGCGTAGCGCGTCGAAGAGTGCGAGTAGTTCGTAGAGCAGACGGTCGCGCTTCGCTGCCGCCGGCGCGGTCGGGTAGAGCGGATGAAAGCTGATGCCACGTTTGTCGCCCTGTGGGTCGGGCCATACGGGCGGTGGCTCATTCGGCTGCGTGATCCGGGACGCGAGCGGTGGAGCTGCGTACGCGGTCGGCACTCCGCGGGTCGGCGATCCGAGCGTGGCGGGGAAAGCGTACTTCGCTCCGTGCAACAGGAATTCCTTGAAGGCGGCGCGAACGATGACTGGCCGATCGTCTTCCGTGTTTACGAGTCGGGCCGCTTTCGCGCGCCCGACGCTCGCGTGAACCTCGGAGGACGACATGCCCAGCGATTCTGCGAGCTCCCCGTATGTGGCAGGTTGCTCGCCAAGGGAAACGAGCTTGAGCAAGATCATGAGGTCTTGCGGCTTTAGTGTAAGCTGATGATTAATCTTGCGTTTCATTCTATATTCGCTATTTGCGAATAGCGAATATACACTCGGTTGGGTGAGCCGGCAATCGCGGCTGGAGTCTCACGAGAACTCCTGAGCGCTCAGGAGCCGTCAGTGGAATCGTCGCGGCGAGGGGATATGCCCTGTTCCTGCAGTCGCCGTGCGGGTCCGCGTGAGGTGATCGTGCACTAACCCATCAGCGGTCGTGACGGGGTGCATGACTATGCCGGGAGAGGCGCGCTCACCCAATTCCCGAGGGCGAACAAGCATTTGGCGATTGCTTCCATTAAACTCGGACGCATGCTTGAAGAGTTGGAAGTACTGCGGATCGTCAGCGAACGCCTGGAAGCGGCTCAGCTACCCTTCATGCTTACGGGTTCCTTTGCGATGGCTTACTACGGCAAGCCACGCATGACGCGCGATCTCGACATTGTGGTCTCGCTGGGCGAGGACGACGTGCGGGGCATCGTGGCTGCGTTGTCGCCGGACTTTTACATCGACGAAGATAGCGTTCGATCAGCCGTGATTTCACAACGGCTGTTCAATCTCATGCATCTTGCTACGAGCATCAAGGTCGATCTGATTGTGCGAAAAGGCTCGGAGTATCGGCAGGTGGAGTTTGCACGCCGTCAGCCCGTGCAGATGCACGGCGTGAAGACCTGGATCGTGAGCCGTGAGGATCTGATCCTTTCCAAGCTTGTATGGGCGAAAGACTCGGGATCGGAATTGCAGCGTCGCGACGTCAGGACGCTGCTGGATGATTCCATGGATCGTGCCTACCTGGAGCGTTGGGCCACTCGGCTCGGCGTTGCCGAGGCTCTTGCGGAGATCGCGCAGTGAATGACACTTCGCCGGAGTTCGAGGCCATGGTAAACGACCGTTACCGGCGCATGACGCCAGACGAGCGGGTGAGAATCGCGGCGTCCATGTATGACACGGCTCGCGCAATCGTTCTCTCGTCCTTGCCACCGGAATTGAGTCGACGTGAGAGACGCCTCGCCTTTGCCAAACGATTTTACGAGGGCGAGCTACCGGAAGCCGCGTTGATCGCGTACGCCGAGTGGGACGGAACGGCAGGCGTGCCATGATGAAGTCCGCCGCTGCTCGACTGCGACGCTGCTGGTATTCGTAGTCGAGCTCGCTTGAGCAGCGCTCCATAGCGCTCAGCAGCCCTTAGTGGATGCAGACAATTCCGCCGAACCGCTACACGCTGTTCCTGCGGTCTCCGTGCGGGTACGCGTGCGGTAACTGATGAGAGGTCTGGCCTCAGGCCAGAAGCGGATATCCGCAGCGATCTGCAGCGCGCGCCGCATTTTCTGGTGACCTTCAAAGTCTCAGCTTGGAACTGCATGTATCGATTGCTGCCTTGGCGAGTTTCTCCAGAATCGTAAGCCACGCCTTGGTCGTCCCTGGCGGGGCCACAACGGAGTCGACGTAAAGCGCGGCACGCTGGTCATACTTGCCGTGAACAATTGAATTACGGAAGTCGTAGAGAGCGTTGCCGAGCATTTGAGGATTGGGCGCAGTGATCAACTTGGTTTCGGCTGCCTTGGCCAGAAGTACCGGATCTGCGAGCTGTGCTATGAGTTGCATCAGCGGACCCTTCTCGTCCCTGCTGAGCATTTGTCCGATGGTAATTAAAAATTCTCTATCGGCAAGACCGGAATCTCGGCGGAGCGCGCCGACTTTAGTTCCCAGAGAGAAGAACGCGTAGTACTCAAGCACCCGATAGTACTGAATGCACGCGAACGCGGGATCTGCATTGATACCGGCGTAGTAAAAACAGCGCAAAGGCTCTATGTCGCGGGGGACGAGATGAGACCCGGGTAGCTCCGAGGGCTCAAATCTGTCGAGCTCCTCTTCCGTCATCCATGCCACAGGGGCTATCTGCACAATTTTGGGTTGCACCTCATATCGCTCCGCGTACCGTGCAATTGCGTTGAGCAGAATGATCTCGGCGTTGTCACTCGTAGCGCCTTGGATTCGGACGCTTTCAATATGCTCCCACTCTCCGTGAATGTGTTCGTCCCGGTAAGCATCAAACAAGTGGACGGCCAACGGGGTTGCGCTGCCGAACGTAATCGCGACTGCACCGAATGAAAGTGCAGCCGCCGTCGGCAGTGGCTCGATGAAGAACTCGCTGTATTGTCCGAGGCAGAATCCAGAATAGCCTTGAAATGTGAGGCCGGGCGTGTGCGCGAGGAGATCCGCTTGCTCGGGCCATTCTTCTTGTCCGTGATAGATAGTGAGTCCGAGCAACGGCCACGTAGTCTTGTATACGTTTTCGTGTTTCCGCGTCTCGAGGTGATCCTCGGCGCTTCCACTGAAGCTATAAGGCAGCGTTGACATCGCTATATATCAACTGTCCATAAGCTAATGCACAATAGTATTGCAGCCGACGCCGCCTCGCGCGCCCCGTCACTTACGTGCGGTTAGTCGCCAACCCTCTCGCCGATGGTTCCGTCGGGTCCGCTTCGGGATCGAAGGCTACCGCCCCGTGCAGCGCTCCTGAGCGCTCAGTAGCCCTTAGTGGATGCCGGAAATTCCGAAGAAGCCCTACACGCTGTTCCTGCAGTGTCAGCGGCATTCTGATTCTCCCTTGATTCCGCCGGTCTGAAGTCCGGCATCTTCTTCTGCCGGTTTTCTTCCCGCCCTTTTCTATAAGTCGTCTTCTTCGGCGTTTCGCCTGTCGGTTTTCACGCCGGCGCCGGTAGTGCCTTGCGCACGTGGCCGCCGTCTTCTCGATTGCGCGCCAGGTGCGCGAGGGGGCGGCGCGGATGAGGCGAGTCAAACGACGCAAGTGCTTGTGCTGCGGAGAGCTTTTCCGTCCCCACCCTCGCAGCCGTGGACGACAGAAGTACTGCACGGAGCCCGCCTGTCGTGCGGCGAGCAAGGCAGCCAGTCAGAGCCGCTGGCTCGCGAAGCCGGAGAACGAGGGCTACTTCAGCGGGCCCCAGCATGTGGATCGCGTGCGCGCCTGGCGCGCGGCCCACCCGGGCTACTCCCGTCCCGTTCGCTCGGTTATCCGCGCAGCGTTACAAGATGTGATATCCGCGCAACCCATTGATCCGCCGATCGATTCCACCACTTACGCGTTACAAGAGATCACCCGCGCGCAACCCACTGTGCTCATTGGGTTAATCGCCCACCTCACCGGTAGCGCGTTACAAGAGACGATCCTCGAGAGCTCCCGTCGGCTGCTACAACTCGGCCAGGACATCCTCGGAAGCACGCATGCCGACAACAAAGAAGCGTGTGCTGCGCCCGGATCGACTGCGTCGCATCCCGCACCAGTTCAGCTGGATCGATCAGCGCCTCGTGCGTGAGCACTACATCGAACGCTGTGAGCACTCGGCGCTGGCGCTGTATCTGTTCGTGGTCACGGTCGCCGATGCGCAGGGGCTCTCCTACTACGGTGAACACAGTCTGTGCCGTGCCTTGTCGATGACCGTCGAACAACTCGCGCAGGCGCGCGCCACGCTGATCCGCGCCGGCCTCATCGCCTACGAGCGGCCGCTGTATCAGGTGCTGGCGCTCGATCCGCCGACGCTTTCGTCCTCCTCCGCACGAACGAGTGGGCCAGTTCCGATCAGCGACTCGCTCCTTCGCCTGCGCCAGTCCCTCACCACCAAGACACCTTCGTCCTGATGCACGCATGATCAACTACGAGACCTGGTGCAAGATCCACGACTGCCACGATCGGCAGCGGCTCAACATCACGCAGATCGCGAGCGCCTTGGGCCTGCATCGCGAGACCGTGGCCCGGTGGCTTGCGATCAAGCAGTACCGCCCCCGCCAGAGTGTCCAGCGATCGAGCCTGCTCGATCCGCTTCAAGGGCCAGATCGTGCGCTGGCTCGAGACCCACCCGTACAGCGCGCAGCAGATCTTCCAGCGGCTTGCGGGAGCCGGGCTACGGCGGCGGCATCACCATCGTCAAGGACTACGTGCAGCAGCGTCCGGCCGCGCCGCGCAGCAGGCGTTCCTGCAAGCTGGACTTCGCAGCCCGGCGAGTGCGCGCAGGTCGACTGGGGCGAGTACGGCACCGATCGGCGTGGGCAACACGCGCCGGCGCTTGAGCTTCTTCGTGATGGTGCTGTGCTACAGCCGCCGCATGTACGTGGAGTTCACCGTCTCGCAGACGATGGAGTACTTCCTCGCCTGCCACGAGCACGCCTTCGCCGCCTTCGGTGGCGTGCCAGCGCGCGTGATGGTCGACAACCTGAAGTCGCCGTGCTCAAGCGCCTGGCCGGCGCAGCGCCGGTGTTCAATCCGCGGTACCTGGACTTCGCCCGCCATGCGGCTTCGACCATCACCGCCTGCAACGTGGGCAAGGGCAACGAGAAGGGGCGGGTCGAGAACGGCGTTGGCTACGTCAAGAAGAACTTCCTGGGCGGGCTCGAGCTCGATCGACTTCTCCGCGATCAACCCCGCCGCGCAGATCTGGCTGGACACGGTCGCCAACGTGCGCATGCACGGCGAGACGCAGCGCCAGCCCATCGAGCTCTTTCGGGAGGAAGAACAGTCGCAGCTGCTTCCGCTGAACCCCATGCCGTACGACGTGGCGCGCATCCTGACTCTGCGCGCCTCCCCGCAGTTTCGCGTCGCCCTGGACACCAACCGCTACTCGGTGCCGGCCGAGTACGCCAGCCAGCGCGTGTGCGTCAAGGCCTATCCGGACCGCGTCTGCATCTACCACGACAACAGCTCATCGCCCGCCACATCCGCAGCTACGAGCGGCACGAGGACATCGAGGACCCCGATCACCCGAAGGAACTCCTCGCCCAGCGGCGTAACGCCCGCGAGCAGCGCCTGCTGGTGCAGTTCCTCGCGATCTCGCCGAACGCCCAGGCCTACTACGAAGGCCTGCAGCAGCGCCGGCTCAACGCCCGGCATCACGTGCGCAAGATCCTCGCCCTCGGACGAGATCTACGGCCGCGAGGCCGTCGCCCGCGCCATCGACGACGGGCTCGCCTTCCAGGCCTTCAGCGGCGAGTACATCGCCAACATCCTGGAAAGCCGCGCACGACTGCTGCCCGCGGCGAGCCCGCTCTCGCTCACCCGGCGCCAGGACCTGCTCGAGCTGGATCTGCCCGAGCCCGACCTCTCCCTCTACGGAGACGTGACAATGACCAAGCCGACTGATCCGCCCGCGAAAGGCCCTTCGACTCCGACTTCCGCGAGCAGCGACGACAAGCCCAAGGCTGCCACCCCGGACACCGAACTGCTTCACGAGCAGCTGGACGCGCTGAACCTGCCTTAATGCCTCGAGCACTACCAGGCTCTCGCCCGCCAAGCCGCCGAGAAGCACTGGTCGCACGTGGACTACCTCGCGCGGCTGGTCGAGGGCGAGGCCGCCGGGCGCGAGGACCGCCGCGTTGCAGCGACGCATCAAGCAGGCCCGCTTCCCCGTGCTCAAGACCCTCGATCAGTTCCACTGGAGCTGGCCCACCAAGATCAACCGCGCCCAGATCCAGAACCTCTTCCGCCTGGCCTTCGTCGAGCGGACATGCCAATCGTGATCTTTCTCGGCGGCGTCGGCCTGGGCAAGAGCCACCTGACGATCGCCCTGGGCCACGCCGCGTGCCTGCGCGGCTACTCCGTGCTGTTCACCACCGCCATCGACATCATCAACACGCTGGCCGCCGCGCAGGCCGCCGGCTCGCTCAAGCGCGCAATGGCAGCGCTACATCAAGCCGGACGTCCTTGCTATCGACGAGCTCGGCTACCTGCCCATCGACAAGTTCGGCGCCGACTGCTGTTCCAGATCATCAGCCGCGCGCTACGAGCGCGGCTCCACCATCGTCACGACCAACCGCGTCTACAAAGCACTGGCCCGAGATCTTCAACAACGACAGCACGCTCACCTCGGCGCTCCTCGACCGGCTGCTGCACCACGCCGAAACCGTCATCATCGAGGGCAGGAGCTACCGCGCGAGAGACAATCAGGCGGCGGCCTGAAAACCGACACCGGATCGCAAGTGACATGCGCTCGTCTGACGGTTTTCAAACCGGCGGTTTTAGGGGGAAATCACGCCGCCGCTAACACTGCAGTCTCGGTGCGCGTACGCGTGCGGTGACCGCGAGGGGTCTGCGTTCGGCCAAGAGCGCGCTTTCGCGCTACACGAAGCCGGCATGAGAGAATCTCCTAATGGACGAGCGCCCTCTACAGGAAATCGATCTCGGCCCCCGCGGGGGTATACTGGTGCCCGCCAGCCCGCGCACCAATCAGTCTCTCGTCGCAGCGTTTCCACAGCCTTCCGACGAATCGATCCTCGCATGGCGCTACATCGATCTGCCGAAATTGATTGATCTGCTTGCGCACAGAAGACTTTGCCTCGCGCGTCTCGATCAGTTCCCTGACAAGCTTGAAGGATCAGTGCCGCGCGGTCACTATGACGAACTGCACCCGGAGACTTGGGTTATCAGCTATTACCCTGCCGCCAGTATCAGGGGGTCTGATCGACGAGGGTTGGCGGATCAGCAGCGCATGCGGATGTACGGGACTTATGCGAGTTGCTGGCGACTTGACGACAGTGAATCAGAGCTTGCGTGGCGTGGCTGCAACGGTGGGAAGAATGCGCTGGCGCTCGCGTTGCCCTACTCGCGGCTCGCGCAATCGGTGAATTGGTATAACACGTTCATTGGGTGCGTTCGCTACATCGACTACGAGACGGAGAGGTTTCCCGACTTCGAGTGGCACTCACACACCTACATGCATAAGGGTCTTGAATTCAGGAGCGAACAAGAAGCCAGGATCATCTACCACCCGGACGGCTGGGCCGGACGCGACGGCCGACGCAAAGTCGGGCCGGAAGATACGGATCGCGTCATCTTGGTGCCATGGGACGCAGAGCAACTCGTAGAGCACTTAGTGATCTCACCGGAGGAGTCGTCTTTGTTTGCATCTGCCGTTAAGGATGTTGTTGCGGCATTCGCACCTAAGCTGCTCGAGCGCGTTCGAAACTCCGCTCTCTTGCGCGCTCCGACGTATTGACCCAGACGAGAGGTGCGCCCGAGTCGGCGCGCCACGCGCGCGAACTCGATACGGTTGTTAGAGCGCATTTTGACGATGCCGATTCAGGCGATATTCATCAAACCGACGCACCTGCAAGGACTTAGTAAGCCCAAGCCTCTCGAGATTCCTGATGGCGTCTCCGATCTTTTGCCGAGCACCCGTTTCAATGTTCGCATCGAAGTATCGATCCGATTGATTGTCCATGTGCTTGATCGTGTTCTTGAGCCTGAAAAAGAGCTTACGCCATGCTTTGTCCTCTCCTTCAGGCTGATCAAGCGCCCTGCTCATGGCCTTCACTGCTCCAACTTTCAGATCGGAAGAATCGGCCTTTCCCGAGCATTTGAGGAGCTTCGACATCAACTCCTCGGCAACTGCGGCCAAATTGTACGCCGCGAAATGACGGGCATGATCGAGATGCTCGGATACGGCTGCATCCAGCAACTCTACGGCGACGTCACGTTTGTCGAATCGCTCCAACGCTCCGCGCTCCCAGCGGCAGGTCGTCTCACCTTCTTGTGTTAACGGCGGTATCCCTGTGCTGACACGCCGAACATTTCGTAAATCACCGTCGATCCCGGCCCATGATGTGATCGGAAATAGTTCCGAGAGACGAGTAGTCGCTGCTATCGGGCTGCTCGCAGAGATTCTTGAGTTCGTTGGAATCCAGGGTTGCTAGAACTCTCAAAATCTTAGGTAGTGCGTCGGTTCTAGACTTGAGCGATTTGGCAGGATGAGAGTGACTCTCAAGAAATCGCCGGACATCTCGTAACTCAGCAAGAAAGGTTTTGTTGACGAGCCGAGAATTCAGCGTCCTTAATGCGTCTGCTTTGTCAGGATATTGCGCCAGAAGCACATCGAGCGTCCGCGTAGAGCCGCTACCTTCCGCCTTCGCGGCGGTCTTAGGTTCCATCTTTGCCAAGGCCGCGAGTTGTGCGTCAAGTTCCTGCTCCGAAAGTTTCAGGAGAGCTGCGAGCGCCGCCAATACGCGGGACTGCCCGTTTGATGCGAGCAGTAATGCTAGGTGGTAACGCAGTGCTTCTTGAGGTGTCACGCTGTTGCCTCAGCGAGTCCAACGGAGGCCAAGAATTCGTCGACAAAGTTGGAAAACTCTGTAGTAACTTCCCACCGCACATAGCTCGTGCTGCCGATAGGCGTTCCTTCGCGTGCCGCCTTGGGATACGACGCAGAATAGCGGACGTGCGTGTCGAATACGTGCCATCCATTCTTCTTGGCATCGGCCTGAACTTCCTTTACGGACTGCCGTCCCTCGGGGCCTTCAGAATAAGAGGATGAATGATTAAAGACGATGCCACAGATATCAAGCTCGTGATCCGTGTTCTCGTACTTAAACTCCTGAATGGAGCGGGCCAGAAGTGGCAGGCCGATTGTAGCCAAGAACTCAGGCTTTACTGGGACCAGCGCATAGCGGCTTGCGTGATAGGCGGCCTCGGTCAAAATGGACTCGGTCGGTGCGCAGTCGAGTACGATGAGGTCGTATTGATTTGCAACCTTGCTAAGCGCACGGGCGAGTCGCCGTTCCTTTCCCGTCGGATTCTTCAATGTGTGCGACAACTCAAGTCGGCTGGGTATGAGGTCAAGCGTAGTTGTTGACCAATAACCGGCCTTCTTGACGATGACATCTTGGACGTCCACCGGCTTAGGGCTACCACTTGCAACCGATGGCGGAAGGTATTGCTCAAATAGTGCCGCAACAGTGGGCTTGTTGCTCTTCAGCATCTTCACGTACTTTTCGGGGCCGAGCAGAGCTTGGCTCAGATTGGACTGTGGGTCCAGATCAACCGCGAGAGTTCGCAATTTGCGTCGATCCGCGGCGTGCGCGAGTTGTCCTGCGAGCGTGGTTTTGCCGACGCCGCCCTTCATGTTAATGAGACTCACCGCGACTGCCATAAGACCCCTCCCATTATTCGTTGCGTAATCAGGAGCGCTGCCGAACGCACGGACAGTGCGAAGACAATCATCATGCCTTCAAGAAGCGGATCGCGGTTATACAGCAATCCGTGATCGTCGCGAACAACCGATTTGCGCTGTTCCTGCAGTTCCCGCGCGCGGCGCGCTGAGGTAATTTCAGATCGCCGAAGAGCGGCGCCCGCCCGGTGCGCTAACACCGAACGGACGCCTAACCACCACGAGCCCCAAGGAGGCCCGCAATGGCTACCCGCAATTCTAGCGGGGTGGCGCGGCGGCGTGTCCCGCTGGACGCCAACCGCCCGCGTACCCACCCGAAGCATTCCTGCCGCAAGGCCACGAAAGTCCCCCCGCCGTCCGCTGAGGGCGACGAGCGTCTCACGGATGGCGACGTACTCCAACGCTTGTCTCGTGCACCGACAGGCTGGCCCACGATAGACGCCCGCGTCGATGGACAAGAGATGCGGATCGGGGGTGAGCCGTGACCGAAAACCAATCTGCTCACCAATCCATCCCCCTGCTCAAGAGCAACGAGGAACAACTGGCGAAGATCAGGCGACAGCTCGAAGGGATGTTCAGAGAGCTGCGGCTGGTTCAAGACGTCATCATGGTCTGCGGCGGCGTCCGCGAGTCCATCAGCTCCGATCTCGACGGTGAAGTCGAACACGTCCTGCGTCGCTGCGGCTCCGATCGTCTATACAGTGTGCTGAAGACTCTGACTGAAATCGTTGAGCGCTTCGGCGGCAGGACTGAGATGTCTGAAGCGCGCCAGGAAGAAATGTCATGAGCGCCAGGAAGGCGAAGCGTCACCCGCGGCGGACGCCCAAGGCGCAACATGCCGGACGCCGCCTGAGCAACGAAGACATCGAAGACGTCAGGCTGTCACTGCTCGGCGTCGTCGCGACATGCGAGCTAGTGCGCTCGTCATTCGCGGCCAGCCGATGCACAGGCATCGTGTTGACTCGCGGCGCTCTACAACCCCTTCGTGAGGCGTTGACACTGCTCGGGGAGAACGACCCCGAGTTCTCGATGGCTGAGTACCGCCGTCCTCACGTCAGCAGGGAGCGCCGCGCATGATCTCGATGACACCCGGCTACTTGGCTGACGTGATGGCGACGGTCTACCGCAGGCGCGTGCGTGAAGAGCTTGCGTTCGCCCGTCAGGCTCGCGGATGGGGTCTGATGCACTCCGCCGGCTTCCATCTTCATCTGGCGCTGTTCTGGCGGATGCTGGCGACAGACTGGCACCGTTTCGCTCGACGGCATCGATGAAAGGCACGCCCGCGGCGGGTGGTGCCGGGCGGCATTGCTCCTGCCGCTGCTCGCGGCGATTCTCGTGCTCTCGGCAATCAAGGTCTGGCGTCACCGATAGGTGATGCCAGACCATTCTGCGCCAATATTCTTGGCGCAGGCCGTTTGCGCTGCTGCAGTCTTCACCATCGACAACAAGAGCGGCCGTCACTGCGCTTCCGCAGTGACGGCCGCTGAAAGCTGCAGCAATTCTGAGGCTTGGCGCAGCTTCCTGACCCTGCCGTCTGCGTGACGAAGGTCTGTCCGAGCAGCGTTGGCGCGGAGTAGCGATGCGTGAGCATCGATACTCCGGCGCACGCGTCAATCGAATGAACTTTTCGCTGGCGCCGATGCCGTATCCACTCGACAACCCAGAGCGCATGGTCCTGTAAGCGCTCATCCCGAACAGGACGGACCGACCCAGACGCGCCCAGGTTCCAATTCGCGCGTCGCCCGAACGGGTGGAACCCGCCTCGTCATCGGCAGAACTCTCTGCCACTGCATTCACTTCCGACTTCGCGTCTTCGTCCACGAAGAGCCGCAGTAGTCCACTGCGGCTCTCGCATTGGTCTGTCTGTGGCTCAAGCCGAGCGACATCCGTCATTCCTTCTTCCGACCTATGGAGAGACCATCATGAAGGACTCAACGCGGGACGGCCTCATCGAAGAGATCGCCCATGAAACAGCGCACTTCACCGCCGCACCCGCCGCGTTCTTCGATGCCTGGAAGCGCGGCGTCGCTCTGGCCGGCACGCATCTGATTCGGCCGGGGAACGTGCGCAGACCTTGCGCACGCGACCAGCGTGTGGGACCTGTGTCCCAACGTGGAATTGATCGATCACGCTATTGGTGTCATGAGTTCCGGGGAAAAGCGATTCCTCGCGGCGCTCGTGAGCTTCTACAACGCGGATGACGGCGGCAGACTCCTCGAGCGCGTCGGCGTCCGTGGCCTTGCCGACCTCGGCGGGCTGGACCTGAAACGACGGGCCGTCATCGCCGCACTGCTTTTCAACTACACAGGCTGGTAGCGATCCGCGCTGTTCGCCGCCAACGTCCTCTTCGTATCCGTCGAATAATCCCCGCTCGTGGCAGGACCCTCCTGCCACGAGCAATCTCATCAACTCTCACAGGAGGTATTCATCCCAGGCAATCCGCTCTTCTCGTCTCTCGCCATAACTCTCGCGCGGCCTCCCCACAGGGAGCAACGCGGGCGCCTCATCTGAGGCAACGGGTGTCCTGAGCACCTGGCCCTTGTCCCTTCGGGGAATCTCGCTCTCGGAGCGGGTTGGCAAAAACACTGACCGATTTGGACTCAGGGTTGAAGACGAGAGGAGCTTTCGATGGACGATCTGACACACACGCTGCGCACGCTGTGTCGTCGCAACCGCGACGGCAGCCACGCGACACAAGCGGACCGGATGCGAACCCTGATGCTCGCGAGTCGGCAATTGCGCGAAGCGGGGTTCCGACAGATGCGCGCGACTGCGCTCAAAGGCAGGCACGTGGATGTGCTGCTCGACCGCTGGAAGGCCGAGAACCTGTCGCCGGCCACGATCAAGAACCGCTTGGCGCATCTGCGCTGGTGGGCGGAGAAAGTCGGCAAGGCCGGCATCATTCCGGCGGACAACGCGCAGCTCGCCATTCCCGAGCGTCGCTTCGTGACCAACAAAGACAAGGGCCGCAACCTCGAGGGCAAGCTGGAGCGGGTGGCTGATCCGCACGTCCGCATGAGCCTCCTGGTGCAGGCGACCTTCGGCCTGCGGCGCGAAGAGTCGATCAAGTTCCGGCCAAGCGATGCAGATCGCGGCGATCACATTGCTCTGAAGGGTTCCTGGACGAAGGGCGGCCGCCCGCGCGTGGTGCCGATCACGACGGCCGAGCAGCGCGCCGTGCTCAACGTGGCGCATCAACTGGCCGGCGGCGGCTCGCTGATCCCGCCGCACAAGACCTACATTCAGCAGCGCCACACCTACGACGGACAGTGCAAGGCGGCGGGTCTCAGCCGCATGCACGGGCTGCGACACCGCTACGCACAGTCCCGATACGAGGTGCTTACCGGCTGGAAGTGCCCAGCCGCGGGCGGTCCGGTTGCGCGGGCACTGACGCCCGCGCAACGCGTGCTCGACGCCATCGCCCGCCAAACCATCAGCTACGAACTGGGCCACGGGCGCCCCCAAATCACGGCGGTGTATCTCGGGCGATAAGACGGTCAGCACGTGGGCTATCCGCCGCATCTGCTCGACGAGCTCGCGCGGGTGTTCGCGCGCGTCGCGATGGACAGGTTGCTGAAAGAGTCGGCGGCGCGGGAGCCGCGCCAGGAGGACAGAGACGGTGATTCTGAGCCGACGTTGCCGCCGAACAAGGATCGCGACGTTGCGGATGGAGACGTCGGCGGCTGATACTTGGTCAAGGCAAGCAAATGGAGTCGCGAACAATGAAAGCCGCTCTCTACGCGCGTTTCAGCACGGACCTGCAGCGGGCCGCGAGCATCGAGGATCAGTTCCGCAATTGCCGCAAGCGGGCGGAGCTGGAAGGGTGGGCCATCGTTGCCACGTATGCAGACGCAGCGATGAGTGGAAGCGATGCGAACCGCCCGCAGTATCGCGCCATGCTCGAAGCGGCAGGACGCCGCGAGTTCGACGTGCTGCTCGTCGATGACCTGTCACGCCTGACGCGCGATTCGGTTGAATGCGAGCGTGCCATCCGGCGACTGGAGTTCATCGGGCTGCGGATCGTCGCGACGAGCGACGGCTATGACTCCACGAGCAAGGCTCGGAAGGTTCATCGGGGCTTCAAGGGGCTGATGAACGAGATATTTCTCGATGACTTGCGGGAGCGCGTGCATCGTGGTCTCGCGGGTCAGGCGATGAAGCACTACTGGTGTGGCGGCAAACCGTATGGCTATCGGCTGAGACCGGTGCTCGATGCTTCAGCGCTCGATGCCTACGGACAGCCCTCCCGCATCGGTACGGTGCTCGAAGTGGATGACGCGCAGGCGGCCATTGTGCGGGAGATGTTCACGCGCTTTGCCGAGGGCGCAAGCTATCTGACGATTGCCCGTGAGCTGAGCGCTCGCGGCATCCCGAGCCCCGGCTCTACGTGGAAGCGAAAGGCGCGCCGATGCAAAGGGTGGATGTCGTCGGCGGTTCGCGTGATTCTCAAGAACCCGCTCTACCGCGGTCGGATGCGTTGGAACGTCTCGCAGTTCGTGCGCGATCCGGACAGCGGCAACCACAAGCGGCGCCCACGTCCGAAGACCGAATGGGTCGAGCATCAGGACGAAGCCCTGCGGATTATCCCGGACGAATTGTACGAGCAGGCGCAGGCGCGGACACGCGTTGCGGCCAATAGCGACAAACGGCTGAAGAGCGGCGGCAAGGCGAGATACCTGCTCAGCGGCTTGCTCGTCTGCAACGTCTGCAAGGCGCATTACGTCATCGCGGACGCCCGCTGCTACGCATGCAGCGGTCACTGGAGGGGTGGGGCGTGTTCGAACCACGTTCGCGTGCGTCGTGATGCCATTGAGCGAGTGATTTTGGGCGGCGTTCGCCGTGATCTGCTGGCGCCCGAGCGGGTGGAGCGGATGGCGAACGAGATGCGCGCCGCCTATGCCGAACGCATGAGGGAGATCGCCGCTCGCGTGGAGACGCTGCCGCGCGAGCTTCAGGAGCTGGACGCTCGCATCATGCGACTGCGTGAGCGTCTGAAGGCCGGTGACGCAGACCTCACGGCCGACGAACTGCAGGCTGGCATCGACCGGGCCGAGAACAAGCGTCGTGAACTCGCTGACGCACCTCCGGCGGAGCGCGAGAACGCGCGCGTGCTGGCGATATTGCCGCGAGCCGCTGAGCTGTATCGCGAGCAGATTGACCTGGGCCTCGGCGGCGATCCTGCGGATGCGGCCAAGGCGCGCACGATCCTGCGCGACATGCTCGGCGAAATCATGCTCTCACCCGGCGAAGACGGCTCACTCTGGGCGGAATACGCGATGCAACCTGCGGCCCTGCTAACGGGTGCAGGAACAGGTGGTCGGGGTGAGGCGATTTGAACCTGCGCCCCACTGCGCCTAGCCGCTCGGTGATGGTCGCAAACGCCTCGACATCGTTGCCGTGTTCCGTTGGAGCGATGTGCGGCCGCCGCGGAGGTCTCCTTTCACACGCGCTTCATGCGCTGATCAGCATGACCAGTTTGTAGCCGGAGCGAGCCGCGGGAATGAGCGTGATCTGCTCGTAGCGCAATGCCCCATCATGCGGGTGATTGAACTCTCTGCTGCCGCCTTCACGCGCGAGCACGCTGTGGTCTTCCCAGAACTGCGCGAACCGCGAGCTCGCGCGACACAGCTCGCGCACCAATGCCGTGACCTCCTTGTCGTCCGCGCGCCGGGCGGTGTCGGATCGAAACTCCGCGGCCAATCGCCGCGCGCGATTTTCCCAGTCGCAGATGAGCTCCTGGGCGGTGGGGTCGAGAAACACGTAGCGCAGCAGATTTCGTTCGGGGCCGCCCA
Source organism: uncultured Gammaproteobacteria bacterium (assembly GCA_963837755.1). Classification (GTDB taxonomy): domain Bacteria; phylum Pseudomonadota; class Gammaproteobacteria; order Steroidobacterales; family Steroidobacteraceae; genus JADGHX01. The sequence continues at coordinate 369,561 of CAWIOP010000003.1, forward strand.
GCCACTGCGTGAAGAGGCGGCTGGCGGGCGCGTTCCACCCGCAAGCCTGCCAGTTTCGATCGAGAACATACGCAGGCGCACAGATCGCATGCATCGCGGAAACGAGTGAGCCGGGAAGCGCGCCCGGCTCGCCCTCGGCCACCGCATCGGGGTCGCGCTTGCGCGTGAGCTCGAACAGATACGCCCGCTCGGCGGCAGTGAGATGCAGGGCCTCCGCGATTCGCGCCAGCGCGTTGGGCGAGACCGAGACATCCCGACCCTGCTCGAGCCACGTGTACCAGGTCGGGCTCAGGCCGCACAGCTGCGCGACTTCTTCGCGACGCAGCCCAGGGGTTCGTCGACGCGACGGCCCCCCATGAATGCGTGCCTCGGCCGGGGTGAGTCGCTCGCGGCGCGCACGAAGGAACGCCCCGAGAAGGCGCCGCTGTTCGGCAGTGGGGATCATAGGTGGAACACTTTATAACAGGATAACTACCTGCCTTGTACCAGTGTCCTGGTCGACCGATTCTCTGGGTCCCCAACGAGGAGGCCGCGCCATGACCCAGTCCCACCACAGCTATGTCAACGCTCTGTACGGCCCGCGCGCGAACGAATACCTGTCGAGCGCCGTGCATGCGAGCGGCGAGGATCTGGACCAGATCGAGGCACTGGTGCGTGGCCACTCGACTGCTCGTGCGCTCGATCTTGGCTGCGGCGGCGGGCATGTCTGCTACCGCGTTGCTCCTCACGTGGCCGAAGTCATTGCGGTGGATCTGTCGCCGCAAATGCTCGAGACGGTGTCAGGCGCCGCCTCCGAGCGAGGCCTGCACAACATCACCGCACAACAGAGCGCCGCCGAGAATCTGCCGTTTGCCAGCGAACAGTTCGATTTCGTGCTCAGTCGCTTCAGCGCGCATCACTGGAGTGACCTCGAGGCAGGGTTGCGCGAAGCGAGGAGGGTGCTGGCTCCGGCGGGCCGAGCCCTCTTCATCGACTCGGTGGCGCCCACCGTCGCATTGCTCGACTCGCACCTGCAGACGATGGAGCTGCTTCGCGACCCATCGCACGTGCGTAACTACACCAGCCCCGAGTGGGTGGCAGCGCTTGCTCGCGCGGGCTTGAGCGTGGTGTCGATGAAGCCGCGCAGGCTTCGCATAGAGTTTGCTTCGTGGATCGCGCGGACGCGCACACCCGCGCTGCACGCCCAGGCGATTCGTTCCTTCCAGCAGAACGCGCCGGAGGAGGTGCGCGGCCACTTCGGCATCGAGCCCGATGGAAGCTTTCTTCTCGATGCGATGGGGTTTGAGGCCACGGCCGGTACCCGTGCCGCCGGCCCCTGAGGCGATGAAGCCAGAGGATTCCGCGGAATGGATTCGTAGCGAGGCTTCCCCAGTTTCAGGTTGCAGCGGTCTCGCGCAGTGCGCTAGTTTCCGGCACGCCTGCAAGGCGTGGGCTTCGTAATGGCATGACGCTTGCTTGCAAAGGCGCGGCTCAGAAGAAGAACGATGTGCGGAAGACGGTCTCTGTGAACGGTTAAGGGGGAATAGCATGTCAGGTAAGCGCATAGGCATCGTGGTCGGCGTTCTGGTCGTCGTTGGACTGGCGCTGCTGGCTTGGGCGGTTTTTCTCCCCGGGCCGATGGCATTTGCCGGCGGCAAGACGGTGGCACTCGCCGAATACAGCGCGAAGCCCACCGGCGTTCCCGCGGATTTCCAGGCGACGGATGCCCTCGCACGGGGAAAGTACCTGGCAGAGGCCGCGGACTGCGAGGCGTGCCACACGGCCGAGGGCGGCAAGCGCTTCGCCGGCGGGCGGCCGTTCGATACCGAATTCGGCACCCTGTACTCGCCCAACATCACGCCAGATGCCGAGACTGGCATTGGCACCTGGACGGACGCGGATTTCCTGAAGGCGATGCATGAAGGCATCGGCAAGGACGGAAAGAACCTCTACCCCGCGTTCCCGTACGCCGCTTACACCTATCTCACCGATGAAGATGTGCTGGCGATCAAGGCCTATCTGCTCAGCCAGCCGGCGGAGAAGAACGTTGCGCCCGCGAACACGTTGAGATCGCCGTACAACAATCGCTCGCTGATGGCCATCTGGTCGAAGCTTTACAACCCGAATGAGCGTTTCCAACCGGTTGCGGACCGCAGCCCTTCATGGAACCGCGGTGCATACCTGGTGGAGGCTCTCGGCCATTGCGGCGACTGTCATACGCCGCGCTCAATGCTCCAGGCCCTGAACAACAGGCGCAAATTCTCTGGCGGCGTGGCTGAAGGATGGCGCGCGTACAACCTGAGCAGCGACAAGGAGTCGGGCATCGGCACGTGGAGCCAGGAAGACCTCCAGCAATATCTCACCACCGGGCATTCGCAGAACCGCGGCTCGGCCTTTGGGCCGATGGCCCAGGCCGTGCACCTGAGCTTCCAGAAGCTGGCGGCATCCGATGTGAGCGCCATCGTAGAGTACGTGCGCAGCGTGCCGCCGGTTTCAACGCCCGACTTGCCGGCGCCGAAACTCGAGCTCGCGCCCGACCATCCTGGCGCACACGCCGCCGCGGACTCGAACCCCAGAGGCCATGCCATCTTCGCAAGCATGTGCGCGGGGTGTCATTCCTGGACAGGCGTGAACGACTACGTGCCTCATTCGACATTGACGGGCACTCGGGCGGTGAACGACCCCACCGCAACGAATGTGGCGCTCGCGGTGCTGCGAGGCGCGAGCACCTTGCCACCCTCCGGCGACATCGCCGTGATGCCCGCTTTCGGCCAGACGTATTCGGACGATGAAATCGCCGATGTCTCCAACTACGTCATCGCGCGCTTCGGCGCGAAGCCATCGGCGATCAGCGGGGCCGGTGTGCGCCGGCTGCGTGAGATGAGGTAGCTGAAGGCGTCGAGCCGGCTCCGCACGCAGGAACGGAACGGCCTGCTCGCGCACGAAATCGGCGGAGCCGCTGAGACGTAAACTCGGCGGCCCGCGCGGGCGCCCTTGGGAACAGGGCGCAATCACGTGACATCCAATGCCATGTAGAGACTGAGCTCGGCCCAGCTGAACTGCGCTGGCTGAGCCGGGCCATGGCATTCATTGGAGGAGAAACGTGATGAAAGTGAACCATATAGCTGGCGCAGCCGTGCTGGCACTCACTGCGACGGCGCTCTGGGCGCAGGGCGCCGGGCCGACGGATCCGCAGATCGCCGCCATTGTGGTGACCGCGAACCAGGTGGACATCGATGCCGGCAAGCTCGCGAAGGCGAAATCAACGTCTGAGGAAGTGCGGAGCTTTGCTCAGCTGATGATCACGGACCATGGTGGCGTCAACGAGTCGGCCACTGAGCTCGTGACCAGGCTGCACGTAACGCCCGAGAGCAATGCGACGAGCCAGAGCCTGCAGGAAGGAGGCGACCAGAATCTCGCCGCCCTCAAGAAACTCAAAGGCACGGCATTCGATCGGGCGTATGTCGACCACGAGGTCGCGTATCACCAGGCCGTGCTCGACGCCGTCGACCAGACTCTCATTCCGAGCGCGAAGAACGCGGAGCTGAAGGCGCTGCTGGTCAAGGTGCGCCCGGCGTTCGTCGCCCATCTGGGGCACGCCAGGCAATTGCAGGCGTCGCTGGGCAAGAGCGGTGGCTGAGGGCACTCGTGCCAATCGCCGGCGCCGGGGATTCCCGGCGCGGGCGTTCGCGGTGACCCTGGCGGTGGCACTCTCAGGCGTCGGCGCTGGCTTGGGAGTCGCGGAGGCGGGCGCGGCTCCCGAGACTCACGTCGTCACGATCGAGGGCATGCGCTTCAACCCGGAGTCGCTGACGGTGAACAAGGGAGATCGCGTCGTGTGGATCAACAAAGACCTGTTTCCCCACACGGCCACTTCGGGTGCGAAGGCGTTCGATTCGCACAGCATTGCCCCGGAGGCATCGTGGAGTTTTGTGGCCCGTGCCGCAGGTGACTATGCTTACGGCTGCGCGTTGCACCCCACGATGAAGGGTAGGCTCACTGTACGTTGATGTGGCGGGAGGCCCTGTCGCATGACAAATTCCGAAACCGCGCATTCCCGTCGCGGCGACGATGATGAAGCTTCTGTCGTCCGCCGAATCGTCGCCGGCGATCGATCGGCGTTCGAGCTGCTGATGCGGCGGCATAACCGCCGGTTGTACCGTCTGGCGCGCGCCATTCTGCGCAATGACTCGGAAGCCGAAGACGCTCTGCAGGAGGCGTACCTTTCTGCGTATCGGTCGATCGGCCAGTTCCGTGGCGACGCCGCTCTCTCCACCTGGCTTTCGCGACTGGTGCTCAATGAGTGTCTGGGCCGCCGGCGCCGCGCGGCCCGCCGCCAGAACGTGATTCCCATCAGCGGCTCAAACTCGGAACCCGAGATGCACGCCATGCCCGCCCGTGATGCCGACCTGCCGGACGAGATTCTCGGGCGTGCACAAATGCGCGCGCTGCTCGAGCGCAAGCTGGATGAGCTGCCGGAAAGCTTCCGCGTGGCTTTCGTTCTGCGTGAGGTCGAGGAAATGACGGTGGAGGAGACTGCGGAGTGCCTGGGCGTTCCCGAGGCAACTGTGCGCAGCCGGCACTTCCGTGCCCGGAGCCTGCTGCGCGAGGCGCTGGCACACGAAATGGATCTGGCCGAACGCGAGGTCTATGAGTTCGGCGGCGCGAATTGCGACCGGGTGATCGCCAGGGTCATGGCGCGGCTGGGCTAGCACTGCCGGGAACCCTGCCGAGAAGGTACTGATGTCGCTGCGAATGCTCGATCATGCGCCGGATGTCGTAATCGAACCTGGCGGCGTGGCTGCTCCTGCATGCTCGGCTACCTGGCCGAGGTGGCCGATCGTGACGGCCGGCCGCTGACACCCGGTATCTCGAAACCCTTCGCCAGGCGGCTCACACCCCCCCGCCAAAAGCACTATTAAAAATTCAGCCGTCAAGTTTTAATAAGGAGGCTGGCTATTAAAAGTTTTGCATGGAGTCCCCTTGAAGCGACAGCCTTTCGGTGAGTACGAGATCTCCACGACGCTGGGTGAGGAGGTCCGCGCTTTCGTTCCGCCCCGTATTCAGCCGCTGCCGGAACTACAGTTTTCCCCCGGGGCGCAGGGTGCCGAACAGCCACGGCCACTCCGCCACACTTAGTATCCCGGCCGCCGCGGTAGGCCCGAGCGATGCGGATATCGCAACCGTAAGCCCGAGAAGCGCGATGCCCCGGCCGACAATCTTTTGCGGAAAGACCGAACGCAGCAGCGCCGGCCCCATGCATGCCATGCAGGCGCCGCCGAGCCCCTGAAATGCGCGCGAGGCAATCAGTGTGGCGATCGACGAGGCCATCGCGCATGCGGCCGATCCGAGCGTGAAGATCAGCAATCCGCTGACATAGATCCGCCTGTAGCCCAGCCGATCGCCGAGCACAGCGAGCGGCGCATCACCTCCGGCCGGCCATCGGCCAATAAAAGACCGGCCCGCAACCGCGCACCGGACGCAGTTGCTGCCCGGCGAGGCCCGCGCGGGAGGGCGCCGCCGTGCGTCCCTCGCTCAGCAGCGGATGCTGTGCCAACCCCTCACGCTCGCCGATGAGCTTGCGCACGTCCTCCGCGAGGGTCGGCGCCCGATCGTCGAGCGCACTCGCGCGTCACGGGCACGTGCCGCGTGCCCGCGCGCTGAAGAACCGGTCATTCGACTGCTCGAAGATCTGGATGGCTCTCTGGATGTTCCATTCGCGCTCGGACAACGTCTCCGGATCCCACTCGCTGCGCGGCGTGGCGAAGAAGTCGCCGCCGTAGATGTGAATGGCGCCGGTGAGTCTCTCGATGGGGTTCGAGACGGAATGAATGACATCGCGGGGGAGCGGCACGACGTTTCCTTGCGAGAGGGCGGTGGCCTTCACTGCGGAGACACGGCCGTCCTGCCGCTGCCAGAAGATGTTGTCTTCGCGGCCGGTGTAGATGCCGATGACGCTCCACATGTTGTGCTCGTGTGGCATCAACTGCATCAGCGGCGACCATACGATGTTCAGGACCGTGAGGTTCGGGGAGCGGTAGAGGGTCTTGATGCCTCCTTCTTGCGGCTCGCCCACGCCGGCAAGCACGGCGCCGGGGTTGGACATGGCGCGGGCCATCACGTCCTGCACAGCGGACTGGGCCACCTGGGCATCGGTCGCGCCCTGATTCACCTGCCTGCAATCTTCGACGAAGCGCTCGACGTCGAATCGGGATGCGGGTTGCGTCCGCGCGGGCGTTGTCTGCGCAGCACGGATGCTCGTTGTGGCTCTTCCGGTGATTGCCGCGCGTTTCCGCAGTGGCTGCTGCTGAGTGTGTATGCGCCGATCAGGAGGCAGCGCTGAAGCAGTCTTTCGTGCGCGAGAACAGCGCCGTACGTCGCGCTCCCCGATTGATTCGGCCGGCGGAAGCGTCTCAATGTGGGGACGCGTATCAGGTCACATCGCTGCCGACGGATCTCTTTGGGAGAGCCCGATGAAGCCCTTATCGGTGGTCGGAACGGGTCGAGTGCTGCCCGGTCTCGTGCTGCTCGCTTGTGCCGCCCACGCGACCGCAACGCCGGCCGCAAGCGATGCCTCCGACACAGCAATGCACTCCGGGCGCGAGGGCGCGGAGCCACTCGCCGCACATCTGCGCGACCGGGGCACCGGCGTTGTGACCTCAGTGCCGGGCGCTTACGTGCGTGAGGGCGAGGTGCTCTTCTATTCGTGGGTTGCGTATAGCGGTGACCACGACATCCAGTACGATCCGCCCGAATTCGGCTTCCCGTCCGAAATCGAATATATCGGCCGCTATCAGGCGCGCGAGGTCGATGCATGGGTCGCATACGGGCTGCGCGAGAACCTCGCATTGGAGCTCCAAGTCGCCGGGATGCGCGCGTCGCTGCAGAAATCCGCCGACGACGCGACAGGCATGCCGGCGGAGCTGAAGGAGTCGGGGCTGGGCGATGTACGAAGTCGCATCAACTGGCGGATTCTGGCGGAGAGCGAGCGCAGGCCCGAGATCTATACCTTCGCCACGATGGCGTTCCCTCACGACAAGAAGAAGGCGCTCACCGGCACGAACGACTGGCTACTGAACCTGGGCATCGGCGCGATACGGGGCTACCGCTGGGGCACCATCACGCTGCGGTCGAGCATGGAGTTCGACTTGTCGTCGGCCAGCGTGGGGGACTGGGGCGAGGTGACGCTCGAGTATTTCAAGCGTCTTTCACCGCGAATGAGCGTCGTCGGTGCGCTCGTCCTATTGCAGGGGGATGAAGGGTCGGTGTTCGGCGAATTTCAATACCAACCGACTCAAAACGTGGTCGTGAAGCTGGGTGGGGCCCAGGCGTTGACGGCGAACGGGATCGATTGGTCCGCGCAGGCCGGTGTTCTTTTCAAGTTTGCCGGACGTTGAGCGATGCGCGCGTCGGGGATCGCGATCGCGTTCAGCGATTGCGCACTCGCCAGGTCACGCCCACGTTCAGGATGCGCGGCAGCCACGATCCCGGCTCCAGGCCTGCCGCTGCCGAGCTGATCTGTGGCGCTGTCAATCGGACGCAGCATTCGTTGCGGCGGTCACCCACATTGGTCACTTCGGCCCAGGCCGACCACTCACTGCGGCCCGTCGGGATCGTCCACTCCGCGCGCAGGTCCACGGTGAAATAGTTTCGCCAGCGTTGCGAGTTGCGTGCGCCCACCATGAGTTGCGCCGGCATTCCCGTGCCCTGCGGAACCCACATCACTGGAGTGCTCGGCCAGCCTCGATGCCAGCCGACAAGCGCAGATGCGTTGATTCTTCCAGTATGCCAGGCCGTGCCCATTGTCAGCGCGTGCGGCTGATCCCAGCTGCGCGCCGCGTCTTGCGCCTCGAGCTCGTCCTCAACATGCGACCAGGCATAGCTTGCCCAGATCTCGACCCCGGACGTGAATGTACGACGCGCGCTCAGCTCAATCCCGGCCGCCTCCGAATTGTTTGGCGTAACACGCAGCCGGTCCGGTTGCAGGTCGGGCACGAGGGAGAGCGTATTGAGCCGGTTGTCGAAGTAGGGTTGCACGTTGCTCCAGCGCTTTCGGTACACCTCGAGAGTCAGCCGCCCCGCATCGGGTTGCTCGTACGAAATGCCGACGATCGTGTGGATAGCAAGCGCGGGCTCATCGGGCCCATCCTGGGCCTCTTCGAGCCGCCATTCGTCAACGCGCTGCGCTTGCGTGAACCGTCCCCATGATCCGTACAGGCTCACGTGCGGGCGCAGATCGTAGCGAATGTTGAAACGAGGGCTCACCCGTCCAAGCGTCTTGAAGCCACGGTAATCCTGCGCATCGAAACGTGCGCCCAGCTCCGCTTCGGTGGCAGACCAGCGGTGGTGTGCGGCGGCGTATAACGCATAGGTTCTCTCCCGCGGCGTTGCGCGCGCGCTGAGATCGTTCCCGGTACGACGCGAGAAGGCCGAGGCGACATCTTCCGCGAAGCGTTCTGTCCGGTCGTACAGGAGATCCGCGTTGCCGCGGGTGGCCTCGAAGCCATAAGTCCACGCGCGACCGGACTCGCTCCGGTATTCCCAGTCGCTGCGCAGTGCGACGCTCTCGAAATCGCGTGATTCGTTCAGGTGTCCGTTCGCGAGACCTGCAATCGCCAGGTCACCGTCGCGCGTGCGTTCGGCCTTTGTGAGGGCGAGCACGGTGCGGGAATGGAGATGTTTGCCGAAGCGTCGATCATGTGCGCCCCACACATACTCATCGCGGTAGCGAGCGGTTGCCCGCTCGTCGGCAGATTCGGTGGTCAGGTCGATGCGATCATCGAGCAGCAGCCATCCCAGCGTCCAGGATTGACTGTCAGTCGGATGCCAGCTCACGCGGCCGAGCGTGTCGGCGAACTGCGGTTCGCCGACATCGCCATTGACGGGTTTGATCACGACGTCACGCGTGCTGTGACGAAGTGTTGCGAGCCAGTCGAGGGGCAGGTGATCGCCGTGCCCGACGGTGGCCAGGTTGTACGTGAGCCGACTTGCACCGATCGAATGCTCGTACCCCGCGCTCAGGGTGCGCGGCGCTATGTCGATGACGCCGCCGGAGCGCGTGCCGTATTGCACTGGGAACCCCCCGCTGAACACTTCGATGCGACCGACCGCCGCCGTATCGAACGCGCTGATCAGGCTCTGAAAGTTCTTCATGTGGAAGGGATCGGCAAGGGGCACGCCATCGAATTGCACGAGCACATCATCCAGGAGCGAGCCTCTGATGTATGCGCGCGAAGAGCCGTTGGTCGCAATGCCCGGCAAGACGCGCGTGGCACGCAGTGCGTCCTCGCGGCTGCCCGGCACCTGTTCAATGTCCGTACTGGACAGGAAGTGTGGTTCGCCTACCGCCCCATCACCCAGCGCGTAGCGACTGGCATAGACGGAGACCTCCTCGAGCGCCGGTGGAGACGGGCTCGAGTCAGGTGCATCTGCTGAAGCCTGCTCGGGCGTTGGCGATGCACGCGCGACGACGAAATAGTCCGAGTCGAGTTTTCGCAAGATCAGCCCATGGCCTGCGAGAGCCTCCCTGGCGCGCGTCATGGGATCGGTGCCATGCAGAGGCGCGAGGACTTTCATGTCGGGGCTGACCAGTTCCGAGCTGTAGATGACCTTGGCCCCGGCGGCGCGCAGTTCCTCGAGCACAGCAGTCATCGTTGGCGCATCCGCTTCAGCTGCGGACGCGCTCACGCACGCCAGGAGCAGCGCAGCCCTAGCGCAGCGCAGTACGCGCGAACAGCGCGCCACAGCTGCTAGGGCCGTTCGGCAGGTGTGCCCGGTTCATCCTCCAGAGCTTACACGGATCGCATCGTTGCGCAGCTCGAAACGAAGCGAGGTTGCGCTCGACACGATATCGATCGCCTCCATCGGCGTGAGGCCACGAATCGAGCCGTGCAAACGAGTCTGGTCGGCAACCTCGCGAGTGTGACCGTCTGCAATCTCCAGACGCCGGCCGGTCTCGCGTGCCGCCCAGTCGAGAAAGTCCGCGAGCCGGCGGTTCTCAATCGCGAAGTCCGGCGCCAGAGCCTCAACCCAGGACCATTGCCGACCGAAGGTCTTCAAAGGCAGGCGTACGATCGGCCCGGTTTGGGGTACGACCAACTCCGTGCCGGCTTCTGCCGTTTCCGTTCCAGCCGGGCGTCGCAGGCGAATCTGACCCTCTCGAACGCGAACCCGTAGTTCGCGCGCCCCGGTGGTCACTTCGAATTGCGTCCCCACGTGCTCAATGGAGCCGATCGCCGTGCGCACCGTGAAATGCAGTTCCCGGGGAAGCGTTGGCGGCAGGTCCACGTAGATCTGGCCATTGCGAAGCTCTATTTCGTCCGTATCGAGTGCTCTGATGACCGTCCCTCGTGCGATGCGTAGCGTACCTCCGGTGGTCAGTGCCACCAGAGCGGCACCGTGCGCCGTAACCCTCTCTCCGGTGCGAAGCGCATTTCCCGGACCGAGGGTTCCGTGCAGCAGAGGAAGAGACCCCGTTTCCAGAGTGCCGGCGTCAACACGGATGACGGACCCGACGACGGCGGCTTCAGCCGAGGGCCGCAACCACGCCACAGTTATCAGGGCGAGCGCAGCGAGTCCGGCTGCAAGGCCTGCCCACCGACTGCGCGTCCATCGTTGTCGAGCGACGGTGCGCCACTCAGCCTCGGCAGCGGCGCGAATGCGGGCACGGGCCGCATCGGTCAGTGGGTGGCGCCGCAACCCGAGCTCCAATGAACGCTCGCTCGGGCCTTCGCGGTCGCTCGAGTCGGAGGGTGTGGCGGTCACTGCGTCTGCTCCCGATGCCAGCCCGCCTTGAAAGCTTCGCGCGCGCGAGCGAGCAAGGACTGTGCGGAGACCGTGGTCACCCCCAGCATCCGCGCGATCTCCTCAACGGAGAAGCCGTCGCCGTATTTCCATTCCAGCGCACGCGCATATCGCTCCGGCAGGCTGTTGAGCGTCTTCGCGATCGCGCCACGGTGCGTGGCCAGGTCGAGCTCGTGCGGCGGCTCGTATTCCGCGGGCGCACGCAGCTCGAGGAGCTCCTCGGATGCAGAGCGGTCATCATCGAGACTCTCGTGCGCGGGCTTGCGGGCGCCATGGCGCAGAACGTTTGCGAGCTCATGCCGGCAGATCTCACACAGCCACGTGAACAGGGCGGCCTCGCCTCGAAAGGTCGCAAGGTTGCGTATCGCCTTGATCAGACTGTTCTGCACGAGATCCTCGATGCCGTCGGCTGTGAGATTCGAGCGCCGCGCCGCGAATGCCGCGAGTCGGTCCGCGTAGGCGCAGAAGAACGCGTCGAACGCGCGTTGATCGCCCGCGAGCATCCGGCCGACCAGTTTTTGATCCTCCTCGTACATTCGCGCGCTCAGGCTGTTCCGTACCGCCCTGCAGCCTGAGACGCCATCCATGTGCCGAATCAATCGCCGCCTTTGCGCCGGCTGCGATGCCACATGGCGTGCCTCCGTCGCCGATTGATTTCGGCGTGAATGGCGTCTATCAGAGTCAGGGCAACACGGGAGACGTTCATGGCTACCCAAAGCAACCGCTACCCGAGGCTTCGCCGGGCTGCGGTGTCGACTTGCATCAGTTGCGTCGGGTTGTATCTGGCTCTGGGCTTCACAGCGGCCACATCGAGAGCCGCCACCCCGGACGAGACCCGCAGCGTCGATGAGTTTGTCGCGCAGGGGCAATTCTGCTCGGCAACCGCGCAGGCCGCGTTCCGCGCGTGCGGGAACCAGACCCAGGACGATTTCTGGATCCAGGTCGGAATCTGCATCAACGAGTCCGACACACGTGATCGGACCGAGTGCTTTGAGGATGCGAAGGCCACCCGTGAGGAGGCAAGCCAGCTGTGCGAAGACCAGCGCAGCGTACGCGTCGGCCTGTGTAAAGAAGTGGGGGAGGGGCGGTATGACCCCGAATTCGAACCGAAGTCCTTCGAGAGCGACTTCGCCCACCCAGGCACCAAAAATCCCTACTTTCCACTCGGGATCGGCAGTCAGTGGGAGTTTCGCAGTGCCACGCAGTCGATCAAGGTGGCCGTTCTGAATGCGACGAAGCTCATCGATGGCGTGCGGTGCATCGTCGTGCGCGACGAAGTCTCGGAGAAGGGTGTCGTCATTGAAGGCACCAACGACTGGTTTGCGCAGGCCAGGGACGGGAACGTGTGGTACTGCGGAGAAGAGACCGCCACATTCGAGACCTTCAGGGGCGACCGCCCGGTCCAGCCGGAGCTCACCAGCATCGATGGCTCATTCAAGGCCGGACGCGACGGCGACAAGCCAGGCATCATCTTTCTCGCCGCGCCGGAGCCGGGTCGCGTGTACATCGAAGAATCTTCGCTGGGCAACGCGGAGGATGCGACCGAGATCCTGTCGGTCAACTACAGCTTCGGCAAGAACCCGCAGCTCGATGAGCTCGTGCCCCCCCAACTCGCCAGGCTGTTTTGCGCCAACAACTGCGTGGTGACCCGGAATTTCTCCCAGCTCGAGCCCGGCAGCTTCGAGCGCAAATACTACGCTCGCGGGATCGGCGTGTTCCTCGAGGTGGCTCCGGAGTCCGGCGAAGTGGTCCAGCTCGTGAAATGCAATGTGGATCCTCGGTGCGCAGCGCTATCGCCTTGAGGCCACGTTCTGACGTCAAGCCGCCCGAATTTCCGCCTGTGGGAGGCAATCGTCATTCCTCCACAGGCACTGGAATGAAGATCTGGGAGCGCTCGCGCTCGACGAGGAGCGCGACGATTTTCCGGTCACCTGTGCGCACGGTCTCCCGCAGCTCGGCGGCCGTCCGCACCGGTTGACCGTTCACGGCGAGCACGATATCGCCCGGCTGTACGCCGGCAAGCGCAGCGGCGCCCGAAGCATTCACGACCACGAGGTTGCCGCGCGTTGCCGCGGCATCGCGCTCTGCCGGCGTAAGCGGCCGCACGGCGAGACCCAGCGCGCTGTCTTGTCCGCCGTGCTGCGCGGTGGCAGGCGGGCGAGTGCCCGCTTCGTCGAGCGCGGCAACGCGCACGCTCACATTGACGGGAGCGCGGTTGCGCCAGATGTGGAGTGTGACCGTCGATCCCGGCTTCAGAGCGGCAATCAATGCTGCGAGCTCGCCCGAAAGCTCGACCTCATGACCATCGACCTGAAGAATGATGTCGCCCGGGGCAAGTCCAGCGTCGTCGGCCGGGCCGTCCTCATCGACGGCGCTCACGAGCGCGCCCCGTGGCCGCTCCAGCCCGAAGGACTCGGCGAGCCCGGCAGTCACGTCCTGAGCCACGACACCGATGCGTCCGCGCTCGACGCGCCCCGTCCTGATCAACTGCTCCTGGACGCTTCGGGCCACGTCGATCGGGATCGCGAACGAGATGCCCATGTAGCCACCGGAACGGCTCACGATCTGCGAGTTGATGCCGATGACCTCTCCCTGAAGGTTGAAGAGCGGCCCGCCGGAGTTGCCCGGATTGACCGCGGCGTCGGTCTGAATGAAGGGAACGTAGCCACCGTTCGGCAGAGTGCGAGCCGTGCCGCTCACGATCCCCGCCGTGACGCTGTGCTCGAAGCCAAACGGTGAGCCGATCGCAACGACCCACTGGCCGGGCTTCAAGGCTCTGGCATCGCCGAACCTGACGACCGGCAGGTCGTGTGCGTCGATCTTCAGCACCGCGACGTCGCTGCGCAGGTCGCTCCCGACCGCTTTGGCATGGAACTCGCGCCGGTCGGCGAGCTTGACGGTGACTCTCGAGGCGTTCGCGACGACGTGCGCGCTCGTGAGGACATAGCCATCGGGGCTCACGATGAAACCGGAGCCCATGCCGCGCAGGGGCACATTCGGTGCATGCCCGAACGGCAAAGGTATTCCGAAGCGACGCAGGAACTCACCAAATGGATCGTCGTCCGGCGCTTCAGCAGGCCCGGCCGGGGCTGACGGGAATTGACGGATGACGCTCACATTCACGACGGCCGCGCCGCATGCTTCCACGAGTGCGCTGAAGTCGATGCCCTCTGCCGCTGTAGAACCAACGCTTTGCGGAGTGGCGGAGATGCTCCGGGCGGCAGCCTGAGCAACGATAGGCTTGCCCGGTTCCGGGAAGATCTTCCGGCAGCCCCCTGTGATCACCACTGCAAACACGAGGGCGAGTGTGGGCCACGAAGGCGCTTTTCGGTTCATGGATGCGCCCGCATTGCGCATGCGATCCTCAGAACCTGCTTTGCGGTCATGCGGAGCCCTCCCGAGTGTTCGTGATGAACCTGGAAACCGCCTGCCGATGCTATGCCCGAGCGCTGCGCGTGGAATTCGGGTGTTCCCGTAGCGGTGATATGGGTTCCACGTATTCAGCGGCAGCAGTAGTCGGGCCGGGGACGACAGGTGGCGCTGACGATGAATTCGGCGGTGGCGCGGTGTGCATGTGACGTCTCACCGGCCGTGTCCTTTCCCGCAGCGAATGACTCGCTCGCTCGCCGAACATCATCTCGACCCCGGCGCCCACGGCAAGGCTGGGTCAGTTGCTGGGTTTCTTCGGGGCGCAACGAGCCAGTCAAAGCGCTCCCGACGTGAGAGCTTGCCAATCGGGAGAAAAGCCGGGGGGCTTCCAGACGGCGCACCAGATATCGGACGTAGGCCTCCCGATGTTCGCCGTTTGAACTGAAAGCACTCTCGCCGGTAAGCCACGCATCCGGGATGAGCGCGACAATGTTCCGAATCACTTCGGGCGTGATGTGCTTGGCTTGGCCCGCGAGGCGAATGATTACCGGGAGAGCCGCGCGGGCCAAGCCGTTGGAGGTCCGCTCGAGCGAAGGGTCAGGCGCCTGCGACATCGGCGACTCAGGCAGGTTTGATGCGGACGATAGGCCGATGGGGCTTGCGACGCGCCACTTCCTTGAAGCCAGCGTGGTCGTACATGGACTTCGCCCCGAACCACATATATTCGTCGTTGGAACGAGCGGGTTTGTGCACCAATTCATCAACTACTCGCATCCTGAGATCAAATTCACTCCGCCCGAAGATGTAATGCTTCCTCCACCCCGGGTCTTCACACGACCTGGGGCCGGCGCAGCGGCTGCAGGCGAGCCTCTGCCCGATCGGTAAAAAAGAGGCTGAGGGGGACACATCATGGGCAATTCAGTGGCCTGCCGGAAGCGGCACGCGCTCGGTAGTGCGGCTGAGTGGTCGTGCCTGGCCGGAATGATCCTGCTCGGGTTGGCCAGGCCGGTAATTGCCGCGCCGCAGTCAGCTGCACCGAGCTCAGCGCCAATCGAGGAAGTGGTGGTGAGCGCACGCTGGCGCACCGAATCCTTGCAGCGGGTGCCCATCGCCGCAGTGGTGGTGAGCGGGTCGGCGATCGCCGAGAGAGGGATCGCGTCGATTCAGGATCTGACCGGCACGTTGCCCGCCGTGAAGTTGGCCAAGGGGAGCACGACCAACCGCCAGTTCATTCGAGGCATCGGCTCCGGTGACAATCCCGGTTTCGAACAGTCCGTCGGCACCTTCGTGGATGACATCTACCACGGCCGCGCGCGCTCATCCGAGGCAAACATCTTCGATATCGCACGTATCGAAGTGCTCAAGGGACCGCAGACCACCTACTTCGGCAACAACGCAATCGCGGGCGCGCTGAATGTGGTCACCCGCGACCCGGGCACCCGGTTGTCGGGCGATTCGCGCCTCTCATACACGCCGGATTTCGACGCCTATGCCGTTGAAGCCGCCATTGACCTGCCAGCGAGCGATACCTTGGGCTTTCGTCTGGCGGGACTCGTGTCGGGCGGGAACGGCTGGATCGACGATGTCGGCGCCGGTGAGGACGCGCCGCACACACGTAGCGATGCGATACGCGGAACGCTGCTGTGGAAGCCCAACGACAACTTCTCAGCAAGGCTGAAGGGGCAATACGCCAAGGAGAATCAGCGCGGCGGGCTGCCGATCGTGAGGTCGGGCTGCCCTCCGCAGCCGCCGTTCGTCGCGGCCGCGGGCTTTTGTGCCGCGGCGATCGCGGCAGGCTTCGGGCCCTACACCGACGACTTCACGCGCAACACCAGCCCCGGCCAGCTCACTCGTCTGGAGAGCGAGGACTATGTCGCAACGCTGGCGCTCGACCAGCGGCACTTCGTGCTCACGTCCGTGACGGGATATTCCACCTACGACTATGCGCTAGGCACCGATCTTGATCTGACCCCGTTGAATCTGCTTTCGGCGGCGGCTCCCGAACGCTATCGACAATTCAGTCAGGAGCTGCGGATCACCTCCAGCGAGGGTCATGCGTTCGAATACGTCGGGGGCCTCTATTACCAGCACAGCACGCTCAACGCGCGCAACACGTTCAGCTACTACTTTCTCGGTGCGACGATTGCCGCCGTGCCGGCATTCCAGCCGCTCGTGCCCTACGTGCCGTTCGCGGCGCAGGACGTGTTCCCCGAACAGAATGACACCGGATCAGCCTTCGGCGCGCTGACATGGAATGCGCGCGACAACGTTCGGGTGACCGGCGGCTTGCGCTATTCGGTCGTGGACAAGGATTTCCTTCGAGCGATCACCGTTGGGACGGGCAGTGCGGATTACGGATTGGCCACTCCGTTCCCCACGGCGTTAGCAGGGCTCGGCGCGGCGTTCGCGCAGGCAGGCCGATTGGCGACCGTTGGCACCACCTCCCTGGCGCGCAAGGACAAACATTTCTCGCCCTCGCTCAGCGTGCAATATGACGCGACGGAGCGCGTGATGCTCTACGCGCGCTTCGATCACGGGTTCAAGGCGGGTGGCTTCAACGGCGTGGATTTGACGGGCAACGCCGCTGCGCTGCCATTCGCCGAGGAGACCGTGGATGCGTTCGAAGTCGGCGTGAAGTCGGCGCTGCTCGACAGCCGCGCGACGCTCAATGCCGATGTCTTCCGTTCGAGCTACGACGACCTGCAGTTGGCTGGCATCGTGCCTTCGAGCGCGGGCACTTACGTCAATCGCGTTCAGAACGCAGGCGGCGCGATCTCGCAGGGAATCGAAGTCGACGGCAGCCTGCGCATCACGCCGCGCCTGCTCACGACTCTTTCCGGAACGTATCTCGACAGCTACTACACGCGCTACACGAACGCGACGCCGACGGCGCTGCAAACCCTCCAGGGCATTCCGGTTCAGGATCTGTCAGGACAGGAAACGCCGTTCGCGCCGAAGTTCTCGGGCACCTGGACGGTGAGCTACGAAGCGGCCATCGGCTCCGCGCTGACATGGCGCCTGGAGAACCGGTTGTTTGCCAGCAGCGGATTCCTGCTCAACTTCAACAATGATCCGAATGTCCGGCAGCGTTCCTATGTGCGCGAGGATCTGACTCTGGCTCTCACCGGCAAGTCGGGTTGGGAGTTGGCGTTCGTCGGCCAGAACCTGACCGATCAGGTCATCCGCACATATGGCGCCGCGTTGCCGGCGAGCCTGGGCAGCTACGCATTCATGACCGAGTTGCCGCGTAACGTGGCCGTGCAATTCAGATATTCCTTCTGAATGCAGCTCACTACGATGGCCGCCGCGCAATGAGGCAACTCCGGGCTGTGAGGGCTGCCGGCATGAGCGCGGCGCGCCTGCCTCTGGCAGACACTCCTTCGATGGGCGCGATCGGTGCGCGTCTCGATCGCATGCCGCTTGTCCGCTTCCATCGCCGACTCCTGCTCGTGATCGGCGCGGGGCTGCTCGTGGATGGGCTCGATGTGTATCTGACATCAGGCGTTGCCGGCGCCCTCGTCACACAGGGCGTCGCCAGCCTGCGGCAAGTCGCTCTATTGGCCGCCGCAACGACGGTCGGCCTCGGCCTGGGCGGCTTCTCGTGTGGCGTACTGGCCGACCGCCTGGGCAGGCGGCCAACGATGCGATGGACGCTACTCGTCGTCATCATCGGGAGCATGGGCGCCGCGCTCGCGCCAACGATACCGGCACTGTTGGCGTGGCGTTTCGTGACGGCGCTGGGACTGGGCGGCGAGACGGTGCTCGCCTACGCGATGCTGGGCGAATTCCTGCCGCCCGCGGTCCGCGGTCGCTGGCTGGCACGGCTGGCGTTGCTCTCCAACCTGGGTATGCCGCTGGCGCTGTTCCTTGGCTATTTTGTGCTGCCTCTTCCGGCAGGGTGGCGCTGGATGCTCGTCATTCCCGGCATTGCCGCCATTCCGGTTCTCTACATGCGTCGCAACCTCAGTGAATCGCCCCGCTGGCTGGTCACTCAGGGGCGTCACGGGGAGGCCGATGCTGTCGTGCTGGAGATCGAAAGGGGTGGGGCGCAGCCTCTGCCACCTGTCACATCGCAGCCTGCTTCCCCCGACCGGGCGCCGTGTGAAGAGCGCATCCCCACGCTTTTCGCACGGGGCAATCGGATGCGTCTTGCCGTGGGCGCCGCGGTCTGCGTTGCGGTCATGAGCGCGGTTTTTGGTTTCGTTTCCTGGCTACCCACGTTCTTCGCCGCCGAAGGCAAGGACATCGCCTCGTCTGCGCTGTTCTCCGGATTCATGTCGATCGGATGTCCTGTTGGCGTGCTGCTGGGCATGCAGATCACCGACCGGATCGAGAGGAAATGGGGCGTGGTCGCCGGCTCACTGATCGCGGCACTGCTGGGGGCGTGCTATGCGTCTGCAGCGACGCCACCCCTCATCCTGATGACGGGGTTTCTCGTCGTCACCGCCGTCTACGCTGTCGGAACACTCGGATTGATCGGTTACGTACCCGAGCTGTTCCCCACGGCATTGCGCATGCGTGGTGTCGGGTTCTCGTCCTCGATTGGGCGCGTCGTTGCGGTCGGCCTGCCGTTCGCCATCGTTCCGATTTTCTCGGCAACGGGTCAGGCCGGCGTCGTCGGCCTGATCAGCCTGATCCTCGTCGTGCAGGCGCTGATCGTCGCCATTTTCGGCGTGCGGACCCGGGGTCGGCCGCTCGAAGCGATCTGACGGGAGAATGAGTACGTGAAGATAGAGGAGCGTCACGACCGCATCGCCCTGACCGCGGACGAGGCAGATCGCGCACGCTTCCGCGCGTTCGTCGCGCACGCGCGGTCCTTGCCAATCTACGCCGGCGGCACGGATGTCGCGCGGCTGCGGGATGGCGCACTCAAGCTGGCCGACTCCGCGCATGCGCGTCCGTTGCCTGCCGATATGGTGATGACGTCGGTCGACGCGAATGGGGTTTCGGCATGCTGGTTCCGATCACCACTCGGCACCCGCAAGGCGCCGATCCTCTATTTCCATGGTGGCGGCTTTGTCTGCGGGAGTGTGCAGGGCGCGCGCGGAGTGATATCCGCGCTCGCCCGCGCCTTCGGCGCGCCCGTTCTCGCGGTGGGCTATCGTCAGGCGCCGGAACATCGCTTTCCCGCGGCCATCGACGATGCGCGGGCAAGCTATGCGTGGCTCGTGGATCACAGCACCGAGTCGATCACGATCATCGGTGAGTCTGCAGGTGGCGCGTTGGCCATCAGCACTGCGCTGCATGCAGCTCGATTGGGTCGCCGGGCGGTGCGGGGCGTGATTGCAGTGTCCGCATGGTTCGACCTGACGATGACGGGGGAGAGTTGGCTTTCCAATCGCGACAAGGATCTCGTGACGTGCGAGATGGGACGCGTTTTCCGCGACTGCTATCTCGCCGGCGCCGACCCGCAAGCGCCCGAGGTGTCGCCCCTCAACGAGGATTTGAGCGATGCCCCGCCCTTGCTCATCCAGGTGGGCAGCCACGAGCTGGCACTCGATGACGCGGTGGCGCTGGCAGCGAAAGCGCGACGGGCAGGCGTGCCCGTACAGCTCGAGGTCTACAGCGAAATGCCTCATGGCTTCGTGAAGTTCAGCGACCCGATCGGCGACGTTGCGATCACGCGCATGGTCGAGTGGGAATCGCGCATCGGAAGCGGCTGAAGGCTCGCGCTCAAGGCGGGTCGAGACGCTCAGGCTCGAAGTGGCTGGCCGAATCGACGGCGGCCGGCCTTCTGAGCAACACGTCCTGATCGCGCTTCTGCAGCTTGCGCCACGCCCGGGCCGAACAGCCAAAGCTGAGCTGGAACCAGTGGGAGAAGGCACTCAGGCTCGAAAAGCCCAGTGCGTCGGCCACCGATGTCAGGGGGCTACCGCCCGTGCCGACCCGTTGGGAGGCCAGGCCGGTTCGAGCCGCCTGCAGCATCGTGGAATAGGATTGCCCGCTGCGCGCCAGGCGACGCGTGAGCGTGCTGCGGTCCACGCCGAGGCGTTGTGCGACGGCTTGCACGGAACAGCGGCCAATCGGCAGGAGCGCCGCAATGAGCTCTCGCACGGCATCTTCAAAGCCGGCGCTGTTTGCAGCGACCAGCGTGTCGAGATAGCGCTCTGCATGAGCACGCAGCATCGGGTCGGCGTGGACCAGCGGGGCGCAGAGATCTTCCGCGCGCAGAACGATGCCGTCGAAGTCGTGATCGAACTCGACCGGACAACCGAAAATGCGCCGATGAGACTCCGTCGATGTCGGCGCAGCGTGGGAGAAGCACACCATTTGCGGACGCCACAGCGGGCCTTCGAGCCAGACCAGGAAGTTGCACAGGCCGGCGGCGATCATCTCCTTGGCGTGCCGGGTGGGGCCCGGCTCCGCGGTAACGAAATCCGCGCACAGGATGGGCACGCCGGCCTGCATTCGTAGCCGAACGGTCAGGCCCGTGCTGTGGATGGAGAAGTAGCGATCGAGCGACGCGAGCGCACTGCGCAAGTCCGGCTCTTCGCGCAGGAGCAGGCTGATGGGCCCCAGGTCGGGCACACCGCGTGCCTCGGCAAGCCGAAGGCCGAAGTCGAAGGCGGCGGACTCAATGGCGGACAGCTCGAACAACTGGGCGACAGCCCTGACGGGGATCCTGAGCTCGGTATCGAGCAGGCAACGGCTATCGAGCCCGACGCGTCTGAGCATCTCGACCGGATTCAGGCCCAGCGCGCGAGCCAGGTCCGCATATCCGATCAGGACTGAGCTGCGAGTCGTTCGCGCTGCAGTGCAGGTACCGCGCCACCGTACGTTTCGATTTTGTTCGTGCAACACGCCCCCTTTCTGGGGGCAAGACGTTCGCCGCGCACTTTTCCGTCATTTTAGCTGTCATCTGCTTCTGCCTACCGGCCATCCATCGAGCGGTCGATCTCCGCACGCAGCACCGCCTGGAAGCCGGCGAGGTATTTCGCGCTCATGAGCGTGTAGTGTTCTCCGGCTACATCGATGTAGCGGTTGGGTGAGCGTGTGAACTCGTCCCAGCGCTTGAGTTGATTGTTCACCCAATCCTGTTTCGTGCCGCGCAGCGGGTGAGCGACGAACACGGTCATCGACTCCACGGAGCCGGAAGGCCTGTACGAGCCGCCCAGGGGCAGTAACGACTGCACGAGTGCCGCCCAGGCTGTGAACTTCGCCATGTTGAGATCGAGCTCGGCGAGCCGCTCGGGCGGGGCAATTTTCATGAGATAGGCGCACGGGTCCTGGGCCGGCAGCGCCGCGCGCAGCTGCTGAGGCAGTTCCATCGCCTGCTTCTTGTCTATCAGCGACAGGAAGAAAGCGAGATTGACTACGTTCTCCACAGTATCGATCTCGCCCAGTTGGTTGACCGTGGCCGGGCCCATATCGATGCTGCCGATGAAAGCAACGCGCTCGCCCTGCGCTTCGAGCCTCTTGGCGATCTCGAAAGCAACCGGGCCGCCCAGCGAGTAGCCCGCGACGGCGTAGGGGCCGTGAGGCTGGCGCTTGCGGATGGCGGCGGTGTAGGTGCTGACCATTTCATCGAACGTCGCGAAGTACGCCTCGCCTTCGCCGAAGCCGCGGGCGCGCAGGGCATGGAACGGCCGATCGTTGACGAAATACTTTGCGAGGTTGACGAAGATGAGAACCTCGCCGACACCCGGGTGTACGCAGAAGAGCGGCGTCTTGCTGCCCGTGACCTGCAGCGGAACGATCGGGTCGTATTCACTCTTCTCCTGGCGCCTGCCCGGAGCCAGGCGGGCCGCGAGCGCGCGAACCGTGGGATTCTGCAATATCGCCACGATGGGAACGTCCACGAGACCCAGGCGCTGTTCGAGCTTCTGCTTGAGTTTGAGGATATCGAGCGAGGTGCCGCCGAGATCGAAGAAGCTCGCGGTGGTACTCAGGGTGGTCGGATCGAGCCCGAACATCCGGGCATGGATTCGCGTGATCACCGCCTCTGCCGGGGTTTCGGGAGCCGTGTAACCACCCAGCTGGCGACTCGTCACATCCGCAATGCGGGCCTCGTGAGCCGCAAACGCTCCGGCTTCGAGTTGCTTGCGCAGGAGCG
This sequence comes from uncultured Gammaproteobacteria bacterium, assembly GCA_963837755.1. Lineage (GTDB taxonomy): Bacteria > Pseudomonadota > Gammaproteobacteria > Steroidobacterales > Steroidobacteraceae > JADGHX01. Next base: position 391,765 of record CAWIOP010000003.1, read on the forward strand.
TGCGCTGGATCTTGCCGAGGCTCGTCTTGGGGAAGAGATCCTTGGGCAGTGGCAGGATCAGCGCGGGCCTGAAACCCCACAACATGATGGCGGTGTTGCGGACGGCGATGACCAGCTGATGCAGCCCGGCCTCGTCATCCACTGCAAAAGACGTGGCGAACGTGATAACGAGCTGCTCGGTGTCGGCCCCGTTGGGTCGTGTGGGAAAGACAGCGACGAATGAGCGCTCAATTCCGTCCAGCGGATCCAGCGCCGCTTCCAGCTCGTGACTGAAGTAATTCACTCCGCTGACGATGATGCTGTCCTTGCTGCGGCCGACGAGACTGAGGCGGCCATCCTGCATGCATCCCAGGTCCCCGCTGCGGAACCAGCCGTCCACGGTGAACGCGGCGCGCGTCGCTTCCTTGTTGTTGTAGTAACTGCTGAAGACCATGGGGCCACGCAACTGCAGCTCGCCGGGCTCGCCGTCGGGTAACGGGGCCCCGCATTCGTCCACGATGCGCATGCGGAACCCCGTAACCGGTTGGCCGACCGAGGCGAACTCCCGGCGGCCGTCGCCGTCCGGAAACTCATGGGAATATACCGAGCCGCCGCAGGTTTCCGTCATGCCGAACGCGGGCTTGAGGACGTTGCGGGCCAATCCGGTTGGCGCGAGCAGCTCGAGAAACCGGCGTCCGGTCTCGACCACATTGGCTTCGCCGCCGGAGACGATGTGGCGCACGCAGGACAGATCGAGCGCCGCAGAGTGCGATCCGGCACTCTGCGGCGGCGGCGACTGGAGCGCGGCGTTGATCTGCCCGAGCAGGAAGTTCGGCGTGAACGTCACGGACACCCGATACCGATCGATGAGACGGAGGAACTGCAGCGGGTCGGTGAGGATGGTTGCCGGCTCGGCATGAAGCTGCTCGGCGCCGACGTACAGCGACACCATGTGCACTTCCAGAAGCGCGGCAACGTGATCGAAGGCGATCCAGTTCAGGGTGACATCGGAAGCGGTCAGGCGCTGACGTGCCGCCTTGGCTGCCATGGAAGCGAGCAGGTTGGCGTGCGTGAGCACCACGGCCTTGCAGTTGCCGGTAGAGCCGGAGGTGAGCACGAGGACAGCCGGGTCTGCGAGCTGCGCCTCGAACGTTGGCTCGCCAGGTGTGGCGGCGCGCAGCGTATCCACGTCTACCCCGGCTACACCCGGCAGCTCGCTGCTCAGTGCGCCCGTCGTGACGAAGAGGGGATGGTCGAGCAGATTGTCGACATGAGCGAGGTGCTTTGCCCATCGGTCGGCGTCGTTGCGAATCGGCACGACCGGACAAGGAACATAGCCGCCCAGCACACATGCCCAGAACGCCGGAATGAAATCACCGGGGCGCTCCAACAGCAGTGCCACCTTTCCGCCGCAGTGGTGGTCGTGGCCCTGCAGGCCACCCAGAATGCGCCGCGCTTCATCGAGCAAGGCGGCGTAGGTCACGAGTGCGGAGTCACTGTCGCGCCCGGCTGGAATCAGGCGCACGCCGGAGCGCGGATTGGTGAGCGCGGCCCGGGGCAACAGCTCGGCAATGCTCGCCGGCCGCAATGCGCGCCCTTCGGACCTGGACGAAACGGATGAAAACGAAAAAGCAGCGAGTGAGGCGTCCATGTCGGTTTCTCCAAGTGTGGCTTCATGACACACATCTGCCATCCGTGGCTGAATCAGATCGCGCGATTGCTGGCACGCGAAGGCTGTCGGTGACCCGAGCGTTGTCCCGTGAGCTGCGGGGGTCAAGTGAAGTAAATTTTCGATACGGGTGAGGAAACCAGCAGGCTGTTCGTGCACTGACGACGCGCGCGGCGCGCTTGCGCCGTGCGGAAGATCGTCCCGCAACCGCGCACCGGATGCCCGCGGTTTGACACGGGATGAGGCGTGGGGGCGTTCGCTGTCGAAGTATCGGAACGCAGCGGTAGCCGTTGGCTTTCAGTGGAATGGTCGGGGTGAGGGGGTTTGCAGTGTTCCTGCAGTTCTTGTTCGGGTCCGCGTGCGCAGTCCCAAGCAGGATTGCGAGCGTCGCGCTGCTACGCCTCGGCAAGGGGCGAGGCGTAGCAGTCGGGATGAGCGCGCCTTGGGGGTGAGTATCAAAAGCTGAACGAGGATATCAAAAGTATCCCAACCTGACCTTTCTCCTTGAATCGGATTTGAGTTTCGTTACCAGGAGGAGGTGCGTTCGCTTGAAAGCCATCACCCAAGATTCGAACGTTTGGGTCGACTGCTGCCCCGATGCCAAAATTCCAGCTGCTGCCGTTCCCGTCTTCGCGCCGAAACCCAATCATGAACCCCGCGCCGACCGCTTCAATGATTTCGTCCGTGCCAGGCTGCAGCGCGATAAACGGCCCAATCCCCCAATTCCCGTTCTTTACCCTGAACAGGTGGCCCCGCTGGGTCTCCGGCGTAAAGAAGTAGTGGCTCTCCAGCATGATGCGCGCGCGAGCGTTACTCTCTTTGTCAACTCGAACCAGCCCATCAATGATCTGCGCCTCGTCAACTCGATCATTCTTGCCGGTGTCGAGCGTAAGGGAGATCCCAACGCCGAAGCTCAATCCGGCGAATTCCCGAGTTCCGTTCTGCGCATAGGCGGATATGCTCAATAGGCTCAGCAATCCGCTGACTAACAGTCTCGTAGCCATGTAAATGTTCTCCTTTACGCAAATACCGGTTTGCCTGCCTGCTATCGCGAATCCTGTGCTAACCACAGAACGGATTCGTCAAGTAGGCCGATGACGCTGCTTGTTTGCGCCGCTGGATTGAACGGCTGCCGTCGCGCGAGGCGCATCTGTGGAGGTTGGTAGCATTTCTGAATCGCCTTCTTCCGTGGCAGACGCCGTTCGTTCTTGTTCGTCGGCGGGTAAGAAAGCTTCTAGCATCCGCCTCCTTGGCTGTCTATATGGGATACGAGCTGGTCCAGGCGGTCGAGCGCGGGCGCTCCGAGCGCTTCGAGCTCCTTCACCGCCGCCGGATTCGGCTCAGCGCGTGCTCTTTCGAGCGTGATCCGGTAGAGCGTTTCTATCGTGCTCTTCCAGCTCACGACCTGGTGAACGCGCCCGCTGATGCCGTGTTCACTGTGGAGGTCCAGAAACTCGACGGTGCAGACGGGAAGACGCTGTTCTCGAGCAGTGACTTCACTGATTACGATGCAGAGCGTCTCGCGAAGCTGACCGCTGAATCGAGCAACGCATGACGCACGATCGTTTCGGACCGTCCGCAGACACAACTTGATGAAGGCGGCATGGCCCCCAGCCGCCACCAGGCAAGAAAAACTCAAATGATTTCAGTGGCCGGGGTGCGGGGGGTCTGCGCTGTTCCCGCTATCTCGATCCGAATCCACGTCAGATGACCTGCGATGCGATGCGAAGCGCGTCCGAAAGCTCGGCACATGCATCCGTGAGGCCACCGGGACACGGGCACACGGCGTGCTTCCCGCACGACTGACCGTTCGCGCACTCGCGCGACGGATGGCGTCAAGATCAAGCTCACCAACCAACAGCTCGCCTCGAGCGTCCGGGCACTCACGGCGCAGACGTGGTTCCGGCAGGAGTGGTGAACATGCCTCCGCAACGCGACGCGTTTCGTCATGCAGCGCAGCTCTGGGCGTGCTTGGCTGCAGGCGCCGCCCTGCTCGCCGCCTGCGATGATGATGGCTCCGTCTTCATCGGCACGACCTCGCCAACTCCGCAGCCAACGCCAGGCGCTTACGCCATGCGGCCGCTGGTTTCGGACGGCTCACTGTCGGCGGCGACATTCGACCGAAACCTCATCAACCCGTGGGGAATCGTGTTCGCGCCGGGCTCGCGCGTGTGGGTGGTGAACAACGCGACCGGAACGGCCACGCTTTACGGCGGCGCGGGAGTGGACCAGCCGCAGTCTGTGTCCCTTCCGGGAGGCACCAATGGACCCGCGGCCCCGACCGGCGCCGTGTTCAACGACACGAGGAATTTTCTCGTGAGCAATGGCGCCACTTCCGCTGCGGCGAGCTTCATTGCCGATGGTGAGGGCGGAACACTCCTCGCGTGGGCTCCCCCGATCGATGAGACCAGTGCCATGGTCGCCTATGACGACGGCAGCGGCGGTGCGGTCTACACGGGGCTCGCAATCGCTGCGCACCAGCGCGCGAGCCGTCTCTACGCGACCGACTTCCGCAGCGACAAGATCGACGTGTTCGACGGAAATTTCCAGAAGATCGCGCCGGCTGGCGCGTTCGTGGACCCCTCGCTACCGGCGGGCTATGCACCGTTTGGCATTCACGCATTGACTCTGAACGGTGAGACCGTCCTCTTCGTGACCTATGCCCAACGCGCGCCGGGCTCGAACGCCACGGTGAACGGCGCGGGCCTCGGGCTCGTGAACATTTTCGATACGGGCGGCACGCTGCGCAGTCGTTTCGTGCCGCCCGGCGCGCAATTGAATGCACCGTGGGGCATCGCACTGGCGCCGGAGGGTTTTGGCGAACTGAGCAACACGGTGCTGATCGGCAACTTCGGGGACGGAGTGATCAACGCATTCGACCCGGCCACCGGCGCGCTCGTCGACAGCATCAGGGACTCCGCGGGCCAGCCGATCGCAACGCCCGGGTTGCGTGGTATCGCGTTCGGAAACGGCGCTCAGGGCCAGCCGGTCAACACGCTGTTCTTCGCCGCGGCCATCGCGAATGGTGCCGGGGGGCTGTACGGACGGATCGATCCTGTCGAGAACAGCGGCACGGGTCAGAGCCCGGGCGCTCCAGCGCCGCCGGATGGTTCCCAGGAACCCCGAGGTTCTCGAACCGGCCAATCGTTACACCCTCCGATACCATACCGCCTTCGGTGCACGTGACAGTGCCCGGCCCGAACTCGATCGCCACCGACATCATCACCATACTCGCCACCGCGACCGACAACGTGGGTGTCGTCAGCGTGGAGTTCTTCGCCGGGCCGTTCTTGATTGGCGTGGCCACACGGCCGCCGTTCTTCATTGACTGGGACACCAGGTCCGTCGCGAACGGAAGCGTCACGCTCGTCGCACGCGCGACGGACGTGGCCGGAAACATCGCCACGTCCGTTCCGATTGCGATCCGCGTGTCGAATGTTCCGGTGGCACCGCCGCGTTGAGGGGCAGTAGCGATCGCGTTCGCAATGCGCTCGCGGTGCGGCCCTCTGTGGCCGCGTGCATTCGGCCCTTACGCATCCAGAGATCGCTGCGCACATCGTCTGTGTTTTCACGGCATCTCTCAACTTGCCTGGAAACAGTGCTCTGTTTGCTGAGCCGGCCGGCGCTGATATTGAGTACGAATAGGCAGCGCGCAGCCGCCGCGGTGTACATCATCGACCTAAGGAAGCTTCCGCCATGCGCGCAAGAGAAATGATGGGCGCGGACATTCACGAGACCTTCTGCTGACGTGCGTCGCCCGGGACCGCACTGCTTCCGCCGAACGGTCGCTGCGACTGGAAGTATCGGTTCCCACTGCGCTGGGGAAGTCCTGGGGCAGCTCAGGCGCTGCTACCACATTGCGCGACCAGAGCTCTGCGGCATCATTGCCAGCGGCAAGCCATTCGAATATTGCCCGTTGACGAACCGCATGAGCCCATCGTCAACGTACTCTCCGACGAGGCTTCTCGTCCCTGACTTACAGGGCACGTTCAGGCGCTTGCATTCGCAGGCCAAATACACGTTTTCGTCATCCCCGATTGTCAGCACGAAATCGATGCTGCTGGGCAGGGTGACGCCTTTGGCAGGTGCATCCGTAAGCAGGCAGTACTGTGGAACGATTCTGCCCGGAACCTTCTTGGTTCTGATTAGCGCCGCGACCAGGTGATTGGTAATGTGATCCTCATGCGTCATCTCGCCCTTTCGCGAGCGAAGTGGCGCAATGCAGATTGGCCAGGCCGCGTCGATGGCCTCAGCCAGTCGCTCCTCGAGACTCCTGAAGTGGCCCCGCCAGCTGGCAATGTCACCGACGAGCATCGTGCACGTCTCTGTCTCCACGCGCGACGGTCGCGCTGAAATCTGCGGCGATCTGTTCGGCGTCTGCGAGAGCCGTAGATCTCAACCAGTGTCGAAGCTGCATGGGTTTGACGAGATACATGGCGCCGCCGATCACGAAGCGCAGGTCCGGGACCGCCTGGAAGTTGCCCGGCAGCGGGGACGGAAGACTTGTGCCGATCTCCTTCAGGAGATGATCGACATCAGAAGTAGCGTTCTCGCAATATGGAAGTTCTTTGCGGCCCTTGACCAAGGTCAGTCTGAGAACGGCAATGTCAGCCGATCTCGCGCTCGCCGGTGTGAAGACGTGAGTGCGGGGCGGCGATCGGCGTGCTCATCATCGGGATGCTGTCCGGAATCGGGTGGGCGATGCTGTTCGTCTATTTCTTGGCGGGCGACTGCATCCCGTAGCTGGCGCAGTGTTCGTAGTGCGCGAGATGAAGCGCGGCCATGTGCCGGGCTTCATCGTCTGCGCCAGGTGATTTGCAGAAGGCTGCGCCACTAGTCCTCCTCCCGGCCGTGGTAGTCCCTCTCCGGGCTGTCGTACCGGCCGAGGTCGTCGAAGTCGTCCTCATAATCGAGCACGCGCATCTCGTCATAGAGCTCCTGCTGCCTCCACCGCCTGAGCTGATCGCGCAACGCCTGCCGCTCACTCACCGGTTTGGCTTCGAACATGTGCATGAGCGTCGCTGACGAAGTCGCAAAGCTCCGTTGCGTTGCATGGATCGTCTCCATCATCAGTTCGAGATTCGCCTGGAAGGCATACAGATACAGCACGCCCTTCCACCAATCATCCGTGAGATAGTCGACCGCAGGACGCCGATGGCTGACGAGAAACTCCTCGGCCGCAAGGAATTCCTGATAACGAAGGTGCCCGAACCCCACAAGGTTTGTATTGGGGATCTTCTTCAGCACTCCGCACGGAGAGACCAGTTCCTCCGCCGCAAGCCGGTAGGCGGACTCCGCCATGACTTCACGGAACTCCTTGGACAAAATTTCCTCCAGCCGTCCGGGATCGATCTCACGGATATGGCGGCTGTGCATCCCGAACGCGATGGCTCTTGCAACTCGCTCGAGCATCTCCCGGGGCGTTTTCGTCCTCGAGACTCCCTTCGCATCGTCGTACTCGCCGCATAACAAAGCGATCTTCTTCCGATAAACATCGGGCTCATTCAACGGAATGCTCAGGCCATGCTCATGCAGCGAGCAGACAATCGTCGCAAGCAGTGGATTCTTCGCAACCTCGACCAGCTCTTTCCCCTCGATAGAGGTCCACAGCTCCTTGCCGCTCTTCCTGCTCCACCCCTCGATGAAGCGCTTCAGCTGCGTCTGCGTGAACGGCATCAGCGTGATTCCGAGAAACGCGACGTCGCTGATCTCGGCGATGCAGTCCCTGGAGGAAAGGATCACCTGCGCATTCGGAATGACGGAGGGGATCAGATTGATCGCATTCAGCAGCCAGCGATTGTGCGTGATCGCCTCGTCCAGCCCGTCGATGATGAAGACCACTCGCGAGCGCGTCCCGACCCACCCCAGAAACTCGTTGAGCGACCGCGCGGACGGATCCACACAGATATATATCAATGCGCATTTGATCAATGCCTGAACAAACTGCGATCGCGCCAGATCACTCTCTTCATCGAAGCCGCTTGCCGCTTTCGCGTTCATCACTCGATTGATCGGCAGGAATACCACAGACTCCTTGTCCAGTCGGCTGGTGCGCTGAAGTCTGCTTTTCACGTACATGTGCAGCGTCGTCGACTTGCCCGCGCCGGCGTCGCCGTACACCGCCACGTTCCTGCCTGTATCAAAAACATCGTGGGCTGAGATCGATAAGCGGTTCTCGTACTGACGCTCCGGCTTCAACCTGAAAACGCCGTAACCGAATGACTTTGTGTGAACGAGCCGATTCACCACCGACAGGAGCAATTCCACTTTCGTCAGGAACTCGCCCAGATCCATGCGCCGGTCGGTTCCGGCATTGATCTTCGCAGCCGCCTCCCGCAGCCAATGAACCGACGAATTGACGTACGTGCACAGGCGCGCGGTATCCAAGGAGAACGTAATGGTCGGCGCGGCGACATACTTCTCCTCCATCTTGTGCTTCTCGACGCGCATCTCTGCGAGCATGTGGATAGTGTTGAGCATCGGCTTCACATGCATTACGTATGCGGCTGGCAGCCAGTCTTTCGAATCAAGCAAATCCTCTTCCAGCTGACGCAAGTTCGTTTCGACAGTCCCTGCGGCGGCTACTTGCCAGATCTTGCGCAAGCGGCCCGGCAGCTCCAGAAGAACATCCGCCGTCTGAGACGTGCTCTGTGCTGCCTCGATCTGCCTGTTCAGCACGTCGAGCTCGGTATTGAATCTCGCATCAAGCTCGATGATCCGATCCTTCAGGCGCACCAGGTACACTCCGAGCTGGATATTTTTTTGCGCCAGGTGTTTGCGCTCCTGCTCGCGATAACGCGCCTCAAGGTCCGCAATCTGCGGCGAAATAAGCTCGAATCCCACCAGCTTCTCGACCGCGAGCAGATTGTCCCTGGTGCTATACCACTTCTCCAATGAAACACGCTGCGGCACGGCGCCCGCCTCGATGCTGCTGCAGATGATTTCCCGCGTCTCCGCTCTTCCGACGAAGAAATTCAGGTCGCTGTAAGTGTTCTCGAAAGCAACATCGTCCCCGACCTTCAGCGACTCGAACAGCTCGATCTTGCTCAGGCCGCCGCGCGTTGCCGCGGCGACCTTCGCGTGCATATCCCCGATCTCGGCCAGGAAATCGGGCCACGATTCCATGAGCTGAGCGTACAACACAGTGCCATCAATGATCTGGATCTTGTGCAGCTGCACCTGCTCGAACTGCTCGTCGAGCAGACGAACGTCAATGGCATACGGTGTGATGAACGCGACCTCGGTCGCGTGGCGACTCACGCCATCCTTGCACGGGATGAGCTTGGATTGCGCCAGCCTGAGTTGATAAACGATCTTGTCCCACTCAATGCTCTTCCGGGTCGACCTGGCAGACTTGAACCGCTTCACCTGCGCTACGTGCACGATGTGCTTGCCGAAGTCCCCCTTCTTGAAGGCGATGAGATCTTTCCCTTCCTCGTGCGAACCCCCGTGGAAAATCACATCGCCGTAGCCCATCTTCACGTACAGCGGCTTGAGAACGTTCTCGCTCAGGTCGTTCTCCTTCATTCCCTGCAGAAACGGCAGGATCTTGTCTTGTTCTTTTTTCACGGTCCTTTTTTCCCTGCGCCGAGCTTGCGTAAGTACACGACATTGCGCGTTCGCCGGTCAAGGAGCCTGCATGTCGAAAACCCCATAGCCATGTGGCGCGAGATTCTCCTTGATAGGTCATCGTCGGCGGATTCGCCGGCGTTCTGCACGGCGCCGCGCAGGTGCAGAATTTCTTCGGTTGAGACCCACCCGATTTCCTGGGTTGAGGGCCACCGGCGGAGCGCTTTTGAAACGCTCGGCCAGAGGGTGCCGAGCGGGGGAAATGCCCTTGTTCGTGGCAGATGTACTGTTGCACCGGGCGCGGCTTTTCGGAGGACTGAAGGGTGAGGGCGGAGGAATGAATTATCCCTGGCCGTCGTCGCCGCAAGCTGATCTCGCCGAAGCCCGCCGGCTGATCGCGGAGCACGGCTACTGGCGGCGTAAGGAAGAACTCGAAGACGCCGAGGCAGCCGTTAAGAATTGGCCGGCCTCTACGTAATGGGCGCGCATTTCGCAACGTGACGTTGGAGCCACAATGCCCATGACATGGACGCCGAATGTGGGTCAAGCCCGCCGGAGCGGATGTGCGCCGATCGCTGGGTAGGGGCTGAGGTTGCGCACTCCTTCTGGCTCGAACGCAGACGGTTGCCAACAGGCCAACCGCGGCGACTCTGGCGCTCAACTAAGCCACATGTACGAGGCAGAATTTTACTTCATTGCCTTCTTGTCAGTCAGAGTCATTGGGGAGGTCTGTGGAAAAGGCAGAAGAAAATATCAAGCGCCTGTTCGCGCTCGCAGAGCACGAACTCAAGAATGCCGAATACCTTGGCCACGGTGGACTGGTGGTTCCGGTCGTCAATCAGCTTAGATGCGCGGGAAGCCACCTCGCGCGCGCGGTCGTTACCTCGGACCCAACCGCGTGGCGAGCTATCGTGGTCCGAATCGGATTCGGTGCTGAGCAATATGCTGAAGCGTTGTTGCTGCGGCCTGAAGCGCGACATCGAATCGGTAACCGCTCCGCCGAACTACTCTTCGAAAGAGTCCGTGGCTCGAAAGGGTAAAGGGGCAACATTCACATTGAGTTATGGAAGCCGCAGCGTCCGCAGGAGAGGGAATGCCAGTGCCAGCTCTGGTGCCAGCCAAGGGATCATCAGGGGTTTGGCGGGGACCTCCACGTCAATGGAATTAGCAAGTTGTTGATCCGCTTCGGCCAGCTCTTGGGTTCGAATCCCTCACTCTCCGCCAGATCAATCACTTCCGCTTCTGTCGTCTAAGCGCCTTCGCTGCTCGTACGGAAACTCGTCTGCGTTCAGCGGACTCTGACTTCTCGACGCGCATAGTCGAAGCACACAACGTGCTTCGCGAAGAAATTCGCCCCGAGCACGCCCTGAAAGTCCTTTGGGCGCTGCAGCGGCAGGAGCACGAATTCCAGAGGTCCGAAGTCCTGCCCCGCCGCCGCGAGCATCCTCGACGGATAGAACTCGGTAGTACCGCGAGTGATCGTCGCGGGTCGCAACTTCTCCGCCATCGCGACCGGAAGCATCGAATACGTCGCGCCGGTGTCCCATCCCAGCCGCAGTCGACCCGATTGTGTCTCGAACACACTCACTGCGAGGTGTTCCTCCTCCGTATGCTCCATCGGAATCCGCGTACGGCCACACTTCGCGCGGTCCGCATTCCCGGGATCGGGCGGCCACAGGGTGATGGCTCCGCCCGCGTAGTCCACGACGACCAGGTACTGGTAGAGAAACTGCCGGCCGATTGAGTTGGGAACCGGCGGACCGTTACCGGCTTCTCAGCGGGCGCCTCGATAACGACTGTGTCCCGGAGAGCTCGACCTCCAATGTCGATGGCCGGCATTCTAAAGCGCGCGTGGACATACTCGTTCCCCAATGCATCATTGGAGACCTGCGGGTCCGCCAGCTTTACGCCACCCGCCGCGTCAATCACTTCGCGGCTCAACATGAGCATGCCACCGCCAGTATCCACGATCGCTTGCACTGTCCGATCCCCGACAGTAATCGTCGTAACCGGGTTCGATTGAATGAGAGTCACCGGAAGACGAATCGGCTCAGACGCCGCGGCCAGAAGCGCCAAGCCGAAAAACGCAAACGACTGAACGGGCATGGCGCCTAGTCAATCACGCCGCGAGGAATGACGCTAGCTCGCGTGCCTGCCAGGAGACCCGGTTCGGTGCCGGTGGAGCAGCCCACGCTGAAGCGACGTCAAGATCTCCAGCGCGACCGGCCGCCGCCATCAGCGACGCCGGTCCGCGTGTGCAAGTGGCACCTTTGCGCAAACGCCCTGCTTGATTTTCCCAGCACGTTGACCCGCGATTCACGACGGACTGGTGACACGCGCGATGGGATTCCAGTGCCAAATCGAGTGCCAAATTGGGGTCTTTCAGGGAACTGAGGGGTACTCGCGATCGAACGTTCTCAGCAACTTACTGATCTTCCTCCTCCCCCTCCCGGGTTCGAGTCCCTCCCTTCTCAAGGCACCGATGCTCCGCATGTACGTATTGTGGGACAGGTTGAGCGAAGCAATTCTTGTGTGACAGCAATGGCTTACGCCGCGCTTCCATGTTTGCGCTGCAAGCCCGTGACCCGCAGTTGCCCCAGTCAATTTAAACCGGACCGCGGTTCGATTCCGTGATGCGCGCGATACCCGACGTAAGGACTGGGCGGAAGAGGGCCCGGCGGGTCAGCGGAATCTCGACTCATCAGGGTCTCGTTCCCACAATCGGGAACTCCCCGCGGATGTTGTCGCAGGACCGGACACTTCCGAACCGGGATCTCGTAGCTCCCGATCGGGTCCGCGCAAATGTCTCCCCGCAAGATCAACGTCTTCGGGTCGATCGGCCCGCTCTGGCATGGGCCGTGCTTTGTGTTCCCCATGGACAAACCCCGTACTGACCAGGCTCAGCGCCGCCGCAAACGCTGGATGGTTCTCTCAGGCGTCGCGCTGGCATTCACCGGTGCGACGATCGGCCTGGCGCGCCTCAAGCCCGCGGCACCGACGGTCGATCGAAGCGTCGTGTGGATCGACACTGTGAAGCGCGGCCCTATGCTGCGACAGGTGCGCGGGGTGGGCTCGCTTGTGCCCGAAGAAATAGCCTGGATCACGTCACGCACAGCTGGCCGGGTCGATCGCATCGTGTTGCGTCCGGGCGCGGTGGTGAAGCCCGACGACGTCATCCTCGTCCTCGACAATCCCGAAGTGCGGCAGGCCGCGGAGGATGCCGATTCTCAACTCAAGGCGGCCGAGGCCGAGGTCCTGAGCTTCAAGTTCCAGCTGGAAAGCGCGGCACTGGCGGCGGAGGTTGCGGCGGCGAGCGTGCGCGCCGAGTTCGAGCAGTCGAAGCTGAAGGCTGTAGTGAACGAGCGGCTGTTCAAGGAGGGGCTCGTTTCGGACCTCGAGCGGCGGCTGTCAAAGGTCACAGCCGAGCAGGCCGAGGTGCGCAATGCGCTCGAGCAGAAGCGAGTCGCCTTCGCGCGGAATTCCATCGTCCCGCAGCTCGCGATGAAACAAGCCGAAGTCGCACGGCTCACGGCCCACGCGAGACTGCGCCGGGAGGAACTCGACGCACTCGAAGTGCGCGCGGGTATGCAAGGCGTGCTGCAGGTATTGCCCGTCGAAGCAGGCGCGCAAGTGGCTTCTGGAACCAACCTCGCTCGCGTCGCGAACCCTTCCCGCCTCAAGGCCGCTGTGCGCGTCGCCGAAACGCAGGCGCGAGACGTTCAGATCGGCCAGCGTGCGTCGATCGATACCCGCAACGGTGTGGTCGCGGGCCGCGTGGCCCGCATCGATCCGTCGGTCCGGGATGGGACGGTGACGGTCGATATCACTCTCACGGACGAGTTGCCGCGCGGCACTCGGCCTGATCTTTCCGTGGAAGGCACGATCGAGCTCGAGCGGCTGCAGAACGTGGTGTTCGTCGGCCGGCCCGCGTTCGGCGACGCGAACGGCAGCATCCGCCTGTTTAAGCTCGACCAGAGCGGCGGGGGGGCCGTCCGCACTACCGTGCAGCTCGGCCGCAGCTCGGTGAGCGCGGTCGAGATTCTGAGTGGCCTTGCACCCGGTGACCGGGTGATCCTCTCCGACATGTCGCGGTGGGACGAGAGCGACCGCGTCCGTCTGAACTAGAACGAGCTCACGAAGGATTGGAGAAGAATCATGAGTCATGCCCCGTCCGAATCCGTCATCAATCTAAGCGGCGTCACGAAAGTCTTCTTCACCAACGAGATCGAGACGCACGCGCTCGCCGGCGTGCATCTTGAAATCAAGAGCGGCGAGTATGTGTCCATTGCCGGCCCGTCGGGCTGCGGCAAATCCACGCTTCTGTCGATTCTCGGGCTCCTCGACACGCCTACCGAAGGCGCGTATGTGCTGAACGGCCAGCCCGCTCAGGGGCTCACGCTCGAAGAGCGCGCCCGCGTGCGAAATCGCGAGATTGGATTCATTTTCCAGTCTTTCAACCTGATCGGCGATCTCACGGTGTTCGAAAACGTGGAGTTACCGCTCACCTATCGCGAGATGCGCAAGAGCGAACGCCGGGAGCGAGTGACGGAAGCCTTGGAAAAAGTGGGCATGGCGCATCGGGCGAGACATCTGCCTTCACAACTGTCAGGCGGCCAGCAGCAGCGTGTCGCCGTGGCGCGTGCCCTCGCGGGGCGTCCTGCAGTTTTGCTGGCGGATGAGCCCACCGGCAACCTCGACTCCCGCAACGGCGAGGCGGTGATGAATCTGCTGAGCGAGCTGCACGCGGGCGGCGCCACCATCGTGATGGTCACGCACGACGCGCGCTTCACCCGTCATGCAGGACGTACGCTGCACCTCTTCGACGGCCGCGTCGTCGACGAGAAGGTCGAGACGGATCCGACACTCTAAGGGATTGTGCCATGTACTCGGACTTCAAATTCGCCGTCCGCTCGCTCGTGAAGACGCCTGGGTTCACGCTCGTCGCGCTGTTCACGCTGGCGCTCGGGATTGGCGGGACCGTCGCGATCTTCAGCATGGTGAACGCGGTTCTTCTCAAGCCATTGCCCTTTGCGCAGCCGGAGCGACTGGTGCGGATCTACACGGAGTTTCCTTCATATCCGAACGGCGGAATACGACGGTTTGTCGCTTCAGAAGCTGAATACTTCGATCTGCTCCGCGAGACGCGTTCGTGGCAATCGCTCGGTGCGTGGAGCACGGGCGGCGTCAATATCACGACTTCGGAAGCTCCCATTCGAGTCACCGCTTCTTTCGTGACCGGAGGACTGCTGGCCTCTTTGGGCGTCGCGCCGGCCTTTGGCCGAGGGATCACGCCGAAGGACGACGAACCCGGCGCGCCACGCGTGGCGATCATTTCGCATGGCCTGTGGCAACGCGCGTATGGCGGCGACCGCGCCATCGTGGGTCGCGATATCCTGCTGGACGGAAGGAATCAGACGGTCGTCGGTGTGATGCCGGAGGACTTCCGCTTCCCCGTCGGAGACGCGCAGACCAGTGACATCTGGGTTCCTTCGCAGATCGATCCCGCGCATGCCGTGAATGACTCCCATAGTGTGGCGCTGCTGGGGCACCTCAAGCCGGGCGTAACGCTTCAGCAGGCGCAGGCGGAGCTCGATGCGCTGGTGCTGGAAAGCGGGCGCACCGGTTCGGGCCATCATTTCGATCCGAAGGATCACACGCTCTTGAGCTCCGGTCTGCATGACGAGGTCGTACGCAGCGTTCGGCCGGCCCTGCAGATGCTGTTCGGCGCGGTGTGCTTTTTGTTGTTGATCGCCTGCGCGAACGTCGCCAGTCTCCTGCTGGCGCGCGCGGAAGCGCGACAGCGCGAAATCGCAATCCGCGGCGCATTGGGTGCCGGCTTGCGCAGACTTGCTCGCCAATTCGCCTCCGAAGGCATCCTGCTGTCACTGCTCGGGGCGTTGTTTGGCCTGCTGTTTGCGCAGAGTGGCCTGCAACTCGTGAAATTAACGGGCACCACCAGCATGTCGCAGGTGGCAGACGCGAGGATCGACGGGAACGTGATTCTCTTCGCCGTCGCGATGAGCCTGCTGACGGGGCTGGTGTTCGGGCTTGCCCCACTGGTCCACGTTCTCAAACGCAACCTGCACGGCGCGATGAAATCCGCCGCCGCGTCGACGACGGAGGGCGGGGGTACGCAACGATTCCGGCAGGCTCTGATCGTCGGGCAACTTGCTCTGGCGCTCGTCCTGTTGACTGGTACCGGCCTGATGTTGCGCGCGTTCTGGAAGTTGCAACAGGTCGATGCCGGCTTCGATCCGAGGGGCGTCGTGACCATGGCCGTCGCGCTGCCGGAGAGCCTCTATGAGGGAGAAGCCGCCCGGAGCTTCTGGACGAAACTCCAAGGGCGTCTCTCCGCACTGCCTGGCGTGCAAAGTGCGGCACTCACCAAGGATTTGCCGCCGGCTTCGGAAGGCTTCGGCTTCGGAACGCAGATCGAAGGTTTCGTTCCGGTAGCAGGGGGGCCGATAGCTCTCGTTCCCGGGCACGACGTTTCGACCCCGGTGGTCGACTACTACCGAATCATAACTCCGAGCTATTTCGAGACGCTGAAGATTCGACTCGTGGAAGGTCGGCGGTTCGATGAACGTGATGATGCGCAGTCGGCACGCGTGGCGATCGTCAATCAGACGTTGGTGCGGGCGATCTGGGGGAGTGCCAGCGCGCTGGGGCATCGACTACGTCCCGCCGGCAACCCCTCTTGGTACACCATCATCGGAGTCGTTGCTGATACGCCGAACGCCGGTCTCGCGGAGCCCGCAGGGACCGAAATCTACTTTTCATACGCACAGGAGTGGGCGCTTTCCGCAAGATTGAGAGTGCCGTACATCGCAGTGCGTTCCAGCGCTCCAACGGCGTCCGTCGTGAGCGCGGTAGGACGTGAACTGGCTGGCATCGACCCGACCCTGCCGTTGGCGAAGGTGCGGACCATGGAAGAAGTGATGTCCGAGGCTCAATCGCGCCCTCGCTTCCTCACGCTGGTGCTGTCACTGTTTGCGAGCGTCGCCCTGGTACTCGCCGCCGTCGGGATCTATGGCGTCATTTCCTACGCCGTGGCCCAAAGAACCAGGGAGTTCGGGATTCGCATGGCCCTCGGCGCGCAACCCCGTTCCGTGCAGAATCTGGTGATCCGGCAAGGATTAACGCTCGTGGTCTGCGGCCTGCTCGTCGGCCTTGCGTGCTCGCTGGCGTTGACCCGGTTTCTGTCGGGGTTCCTGTTTGGTATCGCCCCTAAGGACCCTGTTGCGTTTGTGGGGGTCTCGTTGCTGTTGGGAGCTACTGCAATGCTTGCGAGCTACATTCCCGCAAGGCGAGCCACGCGAGTCGATCCGCTGGTCGCGCTCAGGGCCGAGTGATATTACCTCGCTGATGGCACCACGCCTCCTGATCGCCGACGACCAACAGGACGTTCTCTCCGCGCTACGCCTTGCGCTTTGCCGGGAAGATCTCGACGTCGTCACGGTCAGCTCCACGGACGGCGCATTGGCCGCAGTGGCTGGCGAGCCGTTCGACGCCGTGCTCATCGATCTCAACTACACGCGCGACACGACCTCCGGAACGGAAGGACTGGAACTGCTCGGCAGGCTCCGCGAAGTGGACCCGGATGTTCCCGTGATCGTGATGACCGCCTGGGCGACGGTCGGCATTGCGGTGGAAGTGATGCGCGCCGGTGCGCGCGACTTCCTCGAGAAGCCGTGGGACAACGCCCGGCTGCTCTCCATCGTTCGCAACCAGCTTGCGCTCGGGCGTGCCCTGCGCCGCAGCCGCCAGCTCGAAGCCGAGAACGCCTTGCTGCGGGGGCCAGATGAACCCGCCATGATTGGCGAATCGCCGCAAATGCAGGCGGTACTCGACGTTGCGCGTCGCGTTGCGGCCTCCGATGCGACCGTACTGATCACCGGCGAGAACGGCACGGGCAAGAGCTCGCTTGCGCGCCTCGTCCATCGATGGTCCGCGCGTCGGGAGCGGTCGCTGATCGAGGTGAACGTCGGTGCACTGCCCGAAGGCCTATTCGAAAGCGAAATGTTCGGGCACGTGCGCGGCGCTTTCACTGATGCGCGAGCCGAGCGGTCGGGGCGGTTCGAGCTCGCGCACGACGGCACACTGTTCCTGGATGAGATCGGAAGCCTGACGCTCGGCCAGCAGGCCAAGCTGCTGCGTGTCCTTGAGAGCGGCGAGTTCGAGCCCCTCGGCTCCTCGAGAACACGCAAGGCGAACGTGCGCCTGATCGCGGCGACCAACGCGGATCTGAACCGCCTGGTCGAGGAGGGGCGATTTCGCGCGGACCTGATGTTCCGGATCAACATGGTCGAGATCGCGATGCCGGCCTTGCGTGAGCGGAGCGCGGACATCGTTCCGCTCGCGCGTGCCTCGCTTGCCTCGGCAACGCAAAGACATGGGCGCGATGTGCGCGGATTCACGTCTGATGCGATCAGGGGGCTGCAGCAATATCCGTGGCCCGGCAACGTGCGGGAGCTGCGAAACGTGGTGGAACGCGCGGTTCTGCTCGCCTCCGGCAGTCACATCGGTCGCGCCGATCTGCGTTTGAATGCCGCGGAGTCGAGGCCACCGAGGCTCGAGCAGATGAGCCTCGAAGATGCCGAGCGGGCGCTGGTGCTCGCCGCGATGAGGCGCTTCGAAGGCAACGTCGCGGGGGCCGCGGGCGCATTGGGAATCTCCCGAAGCAGCATGTACCGGCGCATGGAGAAGCTCGGCATTCGCGCGGATGGCCGCACGGACAGCGGCACTGATGACTAGCACTGCGCATTCGGGTCGACTGCGCAGTCGCTACGAATCGGTCGTTGCGCGGCGGACAATCGCCCTGGCGGCACCGGGCGGGTTGTTTGGTCTGTGGTCGATCTGGCAACTGCCGATGAGCACGCTCTGGTGCTCGGTCTGGAGTGTCGTCCTCTTGCTTGCGCTGGGGGCGCTGGTTTGCACGTTGCTCAAGGCCGTCAACATGCCTCTGCGCGGTCTCGCAAACGTTGTGGAAGCCTATCGTGGGGGCGACTACACCATCCGCGGCAATCGGAGCATCGCGGGCGATGCGCTCGGCGATCTGGTCGCCGAGATCAATTCCCTTGGTGGAACTCTTCATGAGCAGCGTCTCAAGGCGATCGAGGTCACAGCGTTGCTCGACAAGCTCATCGGTGCGATCGGCGTCGCGGTTCTCGCTTTCGATGGCGAGCGGCGCTTGCGACTGTGCAATCCGGCGGCGGCGCGGCTGCTCGGCCTGGCCGTAGGCGGCGAAGGCGGCCGGGCGGCGAGCGACCTCGGGCTCGAATCGCTGCTGAGCGATACCATGCGCATGCAGATCGTGACCACGATCGCCGGGCGCTCCGGCCGCTGGCAGGTGACTCACGGCACGTTTCGCGAGAGTGGCCTCGCTCAACACCTGCTCATCATTTCCGATGTGCAACCGGTCTTGAGGGAAGAGGAGCGGGCGGCTTGGCAGCGGCTGATTCGCGTCATGGGGCACGAGGTGAACAACTCGCTTGCACCGATCAAATCGATGGCCGAATCGCTGCACTCTCTGCTAAGCGATGTGCTTGCAGACGGAAAGATGCGCAATGACACGCTCGATGCCCTGCGTGTGGTCGGCGAGCGCGCGGCGGGCCTGGGTCGATTCCTCGCGCAATACAGTCGCCTCGCCCGGGTGCCCACGGCTCATTCGCGCTGGCAGCCGTTGGCTCCCGTGCTTGCGCGCGTCGCTGCCCTGGAGACGATGCAGCGAATGAAGATCGAGGTCGCGGAGAATCTGGAGGCGTGCATTGACGCGGATCAACTCGAGCAGGCGCTCATCAATCTCGGCAAGAACGCCGTCGAGGCGCAGGAGGGCCGGGACGGGGAGGCCCGCATCGAGGCGCGGGCTCGCGGAGCGGACCTGATCATTGCGATTACGGATGACGGAGTCGGTGTCGCGAATCTCGATAATCTGTTCGTGCCGTTCTTCACGACCAAGCGAGGTGGCAGTGGAGTCGGACTGGTCCTGTCGCGCCAGCTCGTCGAAGCTCACGGCGGCACGCTGTCGCTGGAGAATCGCGGCGGCAGACCCGGCGCAGTAGCGACGCTCGTGATACCCGGGGCCGCCCGTCTGCCGGCACGCTTGCGCGCCGAGCAATGAATGAAGGGACTAGTTTATTGTGGCGCACGGAGTCGCGCTGAGGCGGGCGGCAACTATCGGGGCAACAACTGCCTCAACCGAGCTTCGTCATCAATCCGATCAAGACGTTAGGCGGCGATTTGAGAGACTCCCTTCCACCGCTCCCCTCCAGTCTGGGTCCGCGTGCCGTCCTCGCGGTGACTTTTTGCGAAATGAGGGTTCGAAGGACGCGATTGAGCGGGGTGCGGCTATTGCCGTTTGCGACCGCGTGGTTTGAGTTGAGGCAGCCAGTGCTCGGGGTTCTGCGGCGCGGTTCCAATCGGCGCCCAGAATGTATCGCGGTGATCGCGAGGCGCCCACGAACGGGGCGGAGGCATGGCCATGGCGTCGCGCATCGAGCGGTGCGCGGCGGGCCACGTGTCCTTGAACGTGAAATCATTGAGCAGCAGCGGGATGCCATACGGTCCCGGCCGCGGCGTCCAGGTTCTACTGACGACCTGGCAGTAAGCGTCTGCTTCGAACACGACACTGGACTGCGACTCGGCCTCTTCCGGGGCGGGTAGCCAGACGAGCCGTTCGCCTGGCATCAACCGCTCACGCCCGTTGATCATCCCATTGGCAACCGTTTCTTCACGATCGAGATACGGAACCGGATCATCGCTGCCTCCGGGATCGAGGTCGCTGAACCCGGCGATCTGGCCAGGGCAGTCCGCTCCGAAGATCTTGAGCAGATCGCCATAGGAATGAGCCTGCCAAAGATCGATGGGTTCCGGCGGGGCGAGCAGGCTCTTGCTGGAGAGAAGCGCAAAGGACTGCCCCGCTTCGAGTGTCAACGCGAGTCGGTCTCCCGTCCTCAAGCGATGCGGTTGCGGCGACTTCCAGCTCGCGATACCGGCCACATCAATCGCCGCCAAACGCACGGCTTCGGTCGCCTTCTCTACGGGAACCCGGAAGAACTCACGCCTCGCGTTCGTGCGATGCTCATCGAGAACCTCGTGGGCCTTTCGCTCGACTGCTTCGGGCCGCGATGTCGCTATCCGGTACGCGACTTTGAATGGCTCCGGAACACCAGTCGTGTAAAGGTCTTTAGCGCGATCCTCAGGCAGCCAGGACGTGAGGCCCACCTTTACGATGCCCGGCATCGAGTCATTGGTTACAACGTAGACAAAGCCGATCGTGTTTCGCGAGAGAGCCATCCGGTTCTCCGTGGGCAAGCGTGATCATATGCTCGGATACCCCGCCCATTCACGAAGGTCGCCGCCGAGTCAGCGACGGCACTTCACTCCATTGCTCATCCGTGTTGATACGGGCACTCGATATCGGATACCAGCGGTGGGTGGAAGGGAGGTAGTTTCGGTCGGCCAACCGCGCCGGACTCGAGTCGCAACGCCCCGCTGAGGACTTGAGTTGGCGAGACTTGCCGAGCGCTACCTCCTGACGAGCAACATCAATGGCCGAATTGCTCGGCACACGTTACCGATCGACGGAGTTCATCAGCGAAGTGAGAAGCGGGGGAGCACGAGATGCAACGCTTTGCATCGGAGTGCCCCATGCGACTGCGAGCAGCGTTGCGCGTCGACCCACCATCGTCGCCGCGCGAGGTTTGTACTCGCCGCTGGGAGCAGCCATGAATCTGGCCCCCAATTGGCCCCCAGCGCCACGCGAACATGGCCCCAGCCGTAATCAGGCAAGAAAAACCCAAATGTTTTCAGTGGTCGGGGTGACAGGATTTGAACCTGCGACTCCTACGTCCCGAACGTAGTGCTCTACCAGGCTGAGCTACACCCCGAAGGTCGGATCCGGCGCGGCCTCAGGCGGGCGGGCGGCGGTAAGCGGCGAGGGCGCGCAGTGTACTGAAGGGGCCCCCCGGCATCAAATGTTCCGTCAGGACGGCCATTTACGCCGGGGCGATTCGCGATGCGATCCGCGCCCCGGGCCGTCCAGCGGCCGCCGCGAGCGGCTCGCTATTCCTTTTCGGGCCCACCCAGCGCGGGCGGCGCCTCTGCAGGCTCCGAGGCAGGCGAGCCATCGGCATCGGGGCTGTCCCCCGAAAACATTTGCGCGGTCGCCCCTTCCACCGCGCCGATCTTCGCGCTGTCGCTCACATACAGCTCCACGTCGCGCTCGAACTTCATAGTGCCTTCGACCACGGCGCCGGGCCCGATCACGATGCGTGGAATGTTGTCACCCAGGCCCATGGAAAGCTCCGGCTTTTTCACATGAATGCCGCCTTCCACGCGTGAGCCCGTGCCCACCTGGATGTCGCCATTGAACGTGGTGATGCCGCTGCCCACGTGTGCCGCGTCGAGCCGGATATCCCCGTTCACGGTTCTGACCTCGCCGCCCACGTTCGCGTTTTTGCCGAGCTGGACGCCGCCGTTCACTGTCTGCGCGTCGTGGGCAACCTTGGTGTTGCTGCCGATGCGAATGCCGCCGTTCACGGTCTTCGCGGAGTCGGCGGTCACGTTGTCGCCCAGGCGCACGCCGCCGTTGACCGTGGCCGCTTCGCCAACCTTCGCGCCATCGCCCACTTTCACGCCGCCGTTCACGGTGGTGGCGGCTTCCACCGTCGCGCCGCGTGGCACGTTGACACCCCCGTTGACGCCAGCGGGGCCACAGCCGTTGAGCGCGACAACGGCGAGCGCCAACGGAGCGAGAAGGTGCGTTCTGTTAAACGGCATGCCGGCTCTCCCTATATATAAGTGTCTACCTGCCTTGAACACAGCGGCTCAATGCCTGGTTGCAGTGCCCCTGTGCTGCCGCCTGTCCGTGTGCCCACTTCAGGTGGTGTGGTCCACCGCAAATCGGGCGAGCGCGCCAAGCGCCTGCTTGTATGGGGTCTGCGCCAACGGCGCGAGTGCGGCCAATGCCTTGTCCGACTCGGCGCGCGCCAGTTTAGTGGTGTATTCGAGCCCGCCCGTGGAGTCGATGGCCGCGATGATGGCGTCGAGCTGGTCGATGCCGCCGTGCTCGATGGCGCTGCGAACGATGTCTTTCTGTGCAGGCGTGCCGTGCTTCAGCGCATGGATCAGTGGAAGAGTGGGCTTGCCTTCCGCCAGGTCGTCGCCGATGTTCTTGCCGCGCGTGGCCGGGTCTGAGCGATAGTCGAGCACGTCATCCATGAGCTGATACGCCGTGCCCAGATGCCGGCCGTATTTCGCGAGCGAGCGCTGCAATTCCGGCGCGGCGTTCGCGAGCACCGCGGCCACTTCCGCGCCCGCTTCGAACAGCCGCGCGGTCTTGCGATAGATCACTTCGAGATACCGCTGCTCGGTGGTCTCCGGGTCGTTCGCGTTCATCAGCTGCAGCACTTCGCCTTCGGCGATGATGTTCGTGGCGTCCGCCATGATCTCCATCACGCGCTGCGAGCTCAGCGCCGCCATCATCTGGAAGGCGCGCGAATACACGAAATCGCCCACCAGCACGCTGGCCTGGTTGCCGAACACTTCGTTCGCGGTGTCGCGGCCGCGGCGCATGGAGGAGCCATCCACCACGTCGTCGTGCAGAAGCGTGGCGGTATGAATGAACTCGATAAAGGCTGCCGCCTCGAAGTAGGTGTCGCCCTTGCCATTGCAGGCGCGGCTGGCCAGCACCACTATGAGGGGCCGCAGCCGTTTGCCGCCGCCGGCGATAATGTGGTCTGCCACCCTGTCTACGAGCGGAACCGTGCTCTTCAGCCGGGCGCGGATGACGTTGTCCACGGAGGACATGTCGGAGCTTACGAGGGCGCGGATGTCTTCGAGCGTCATTGCCAGGGGGGTGCCGTGGGGGTCACGCATCCTAGCTGACCGCGCTGCGTGCGGAAACGGCGCCGTAGAACCAGGCCGATTCGGCGTAAGTGCTGGTTCCCGCTTGGGAAAACGCGGTTTGACCGGGGTGGGGGCGGTGAGTAGAATGCGCGGCCTTTCGTCGAGTCGACGTGCCTTTTCCGGAAATCCTCATGTACGCGGTCATCGCCACCGGCGGTAAGCAATACCGGGTTACGAAAGACGCCACCCTGCGCGTCGAAAAGCTTGATGCCGAGCCCGGCGCCACCGTTGAATTCGGTGAAGTTCTGCTCATGGGCGAGGGCGCCAGCGTCAAGCTGGGCGCTCCGCTGCTGATAGGCAGCAAGGTGCTCGCCACGGTGGTTCGCCACGGCAAGGGCGAGAAGAAGTCAGCATCGTGAAGTTCCGCCGACGCAAGCACTACCTGCGCCAGAGGAACCATCGCCAGCCCTTCACGGAAGTGAAGATCACGGAGATCAGCGCAGGCTGAGCTGGTCCCCCGGAATATTGAAGATTTCAGAGTATAGCACTCCATGGCACATAAAAAGGCAGGCGGCAGCACCCGTAACGGCCGCGAATCCCATTCCAAGCGTCTGGGCGTGAAGCGGTTCGGCGGCGAGAGCGTCATTGCCGGCAACATCCTCATCCGCCAGCGCGGCACCAGGTGCGCCCGGGCACGAACGTGGGCATCGGCACGGACCACACGCTGTTCGCCGTGGCGGCCGGCAAGGTCAGTTCAAGCGCAAGGGTGCCGACGGCGCATGTTCGTCAGCGTGTTGCCCGACGCCGCCGTCCATTAACGAGCGGCTCGCGCCAATTTGAGAATCGCACAGCCCCGGCCTCGCGCCGGGGTTTGTGTTTGTGAAAGCTGTAAATCCCGGTGTGCCCGGGCCCGGCGGACGAATGTTCGCCCGCCGGTGAAACCTCTTCGATTTCAATCCTCCATGAAATTCGTCGACGAAGCCCGATTGAAGGTGCAGGCCGGCAACGGCGGCCGCGGCAGCGTCAGCTTCCGGCGCGAGAAGTTCGTGCCCTTCGGCGGGCCGGATGGCGGCGACGGCGGGCTATGGCGGCAGCGTCTATCTGCGCGCGGCGCCCGGCATCAACACGCTGGCGGACTTTCGCGTCGAGCGCACGTTCAGGGCCAAGCACGGCGGGCCGGCTCGCGGCAACGGCTGCACGGGCGCGGCGGTGACGATCTCTACGTGGCCGTGCCCGTCGGCACGGTGGTGCGCGATGCCGAGACCGGCGAACAGCTCGGCGACCTCGTGCACGAGGGCGACACGCTGCTCGTGGCGCGAGGCGGCAAGGGCGGCTGGGGCAACCACGCGCTTCAAGTCCAGCACCAACCGCGCGCCGCGCAATTCGGCCCCGGGCTGCCGGGCGAGAAGCGCGTCGCTGGCGATCGAGCTGAAAGTGATCGCAGACGTGGGTCTGCTCGGCCTGCCGAACGCGGGCAAGTCCACGCTGATCAGCGCGGTGTCGGCCGCGCGGCCCAAGATTGCGGACTATCCGTTCACCACGCTGTACCCGAACCTGGGCGTGGTCTCCGTGGGGGAGCATCGCAGCTTCGTGATGGCGGACATCCCGGGCCTCATCGAAGGCGCCGCGGAAGGCGCGGGCCTCGGCATCCGCTTCCTGAAGCACCTGCAGCGCACGCGCGTGCTGCTGCATCTGGTGGACATCGCGCCGCCGGATCCGGATGCGGACCCGGTGAAAGATGCGCGCGCCATCGTCGGCGAGCTGAAGAAGTTCAGCAAGGACCTCGTCGCCAAGCCGCGCTGGCTGGTGCTGAACAAGATGCGACCTGCTGCCGACGAAGGAAGCGGAGCAGCGCTGCGCGGAAATCGTCCGCCGCCTGCGCTGGAAGGGGCCGGCCTATCGCATCTCAGCCGTCACGGGCGCGGGCACCAAAGAGCTGATGCAGGACGTGATGCGCCTCATCGAAGAGACGAACCCGCCGAAGGTGGACGAGGACGAAGGGTAGCGAGAGTCCGAACCACGATCACGCTGCTGGAAGGCACGGTGCAGACCTTCGTGCTCATCGATTCGGAGACCGGCGACCTGGAGTTGATGCCGGTGGACGAGGCGCTCTGATCCGCGGCGTCGGCAGGGCGCCGGGCGCGGTGAGGCTTTGCGAAAGTGACGCCCGGGCCCTGCAAGGGCGCGGGCGTCAGGAGGCGGGTCTTACGACGCTTTCGTCGTGGAAGACGTGTCGCGAGCCGCACGCGCGGTGCGGTCGCGAACCAGACGCAGAACGAACGAGCGGCGACCGGCCGGCGTGCGGCTCAGGGTTGGGGCCACGCGTGGCGCGGCGCGCCGGGTTGCTGCGTCTTTGGCGTTCATGTCAGGACATCCCTCGGATGCGCGCCGCGAGCCGGCTCTTGTGCCGGGCGGCCTTGTTGCGATGGACGATCTGCTTGTTGACCATGGAATCGATGATCGGCACGGCCACGACGTAGCTCTTCTGAGCCTCGTCTTTCTTGCCCGCGGCGATGGCGTCCGACACACCACGGATGGCGGAACGCATGCGCGAGCGCAGCGTCACGTTATGGGTGCGGTGTTTCTCAGCCTGACGTGCCGCTTTTTCAGCGGACTTTGTATTCGCCACGAATGCTCCGGAACGGACCAGAAAAGGGGGCGTAGTCTGATTTCCGACCCCCCGCTTGTCAACGCTGAATAGGGGGTCAATCGGGGGCAAAGGGCGCATTTCCGGGCCATTGGAGTGGGGCGCTCGCGCAGGCGGCGGCTCGACCGAAGAGGGCCTCGGCGGGGACCTGCCGTAAGACCCGTCCATGGGGGCCTTGGCTGAATGCGTCCCTGCATTCAGACGCGGTCGGCCAGACATCCCCGCCGAGGCCCTCTTCGGCCGAGCCGCCGCTTTTGGGTCTGCGGGGACTTGTCAGAATCCTTGCCGCCGGGCTCAGGCACGTCCGATTTGCTCCGAATTGCTCCGGTATAGTCCGCCGCGGCAATGCGGGGGCCTTTGTTGAGCCGGACCATTTTCAGAAGCACGACGGTCGTCGGGTCGATGACCCTGCTGTCCCGTGTCACCGGGCTGGTGCGCGAGATGGTCTATGCCCAGTTCTTTGGAGCGGGCGCGCTCATGGACGCCTTTCTGGTGGCGTTCAAGATTCCCAACTTCCTGCGCCGGCTGTTTGCCGAAGGCGCGTTTTCCCAGGCGTTCGTGCCGGTCATCTCCGAGTACAAGGACAAGCGCACGCACGAGGAGACCCGCGAGCTGGTGGACGGGGTGGCGGGCACGCTCGGGGCGGTGCTGTTCGTCGTTACCGTCATCGGCGTCATCGCCGCGCCGCATCCTGATCCTGGTGTTTGCGCCCGGGTTCGGGTACGGAGGGCAAGTTCGAGCTAAGCCGTGCAGATGCTGCGCTGGACGTTCCCTTACATTTTCTTCATCTCGCTGGCGGCGCTTGCGGCGGCGTGCTCAACAGCTACGGCAAGTTCGCCATGCCTGCGGTGACGCAGGTGATCATGAACGTGGTCATGATCGTCGTTCGCCGCCTGGTTGCGCCGCAGCACGCGACAACCCGGGCGTCGTGCTCGCCATGGGCGTGTTCGTCAGCGGCGTGCTGCAGTTGGGATTCCAGCTGCCTGCTGTGCGAAGCTGGGGCTGCTGTCCTGGCCGCGATGGCGCCTGGGCACGAGGGCGTGAGGCGCATCGGCCGGCTGATGGTGCCCGGGATTTTCGGTTCGTCGGTGGCGCAGGTGAGCCTGCTGCTCGACACGCTGATCGCGTCGTTTCTGGTCACGGGCAGCATCGCGTGGCTGTATTACGCGGACCGGCTGATGGAGTTTCCGCTCGGCGTGTTCAGCATCGCGCTCGCCACCGTGATCCTGCCCGGGCTCTCGGCGCATCACGCCAAGGCTTCGAAAGAGCAATTCGCCGCGACGCTGGATTGGGCGCTGCGCCTCACGCTGCTGCTGGCGACGCCGGCCGCGGTGGGCATGCTCGTGTTCGCGGGGCCGATGACGGCCACGATTTTCGGCTACGGCGAGTTCGACCCGCATGACGTGCAGATGACCACGCTACGCGCTCATGGCGTACTCGTTCGGCCTGCTGGGCATTCAGCCTGGTGAAGGTGCTGGCGCCCGGCTACTTCGCGCGGCAGGACACCCGGACGCCCGTGCGCGTCGGCCTCATTTCGCTTGGCGTGCAACATGGGGCTCAACGTGCTGTCGTGTTGCCGGCGGCGAAGATGGGCTTCCCGGCTCCGCATGCGCTGCTCGCCACATCGACGTGCAATTTCCGCGCGCTTGAACACGACGCTGCTTTGGCGCGGGTTGCGCAAGGCCGGGCGTCTACACCCCTCGCCCGGCTGGCCGAAGCTGCTCATGCGCATCATTGCCGCCAACGCTGATCATGGCCGGGCTGCTCTGGTGGCTGGCGGGCGACCTGCCGGGTTGGATGGCCGACGGCGCTTCGAGCGGGCCTGGCGATGCGCCCTGTGCATCGGGGCGGCGGCGTTGGTCTATTTCCGGCCCTCTATGGCCTCGGGCTGCGCTATCGCCATCTGGCTACGCGGGCGTAGCAGCCGCCCCCTCGCGGCACATCCCCGCCGTCCCTATACTGGCCGCCTTTGATGGCCACGGCGCATATGGAACTCATCCGCGGACTGCAGGCCTGCGCCCGCATCACCAGGGCTGCGTCCTCACCATCGGCACCTACGACGGGCTGCATCTCGGCCACCAGGCGCTCTCGAGCGCTACTCGGGCACGGCCGGCGGCTCGGCCTGCCGGCGATGATGCTGACGTTCGAGCCGATGCCGCGCGAATACCTGTGCGGCGCGATGGACCCGCCGGCGCGGCTGACGTCGCTGCGCGAGCGCTGGCGCGTGCTGCAGCGGACGGGTCTGAACACCTGTGCTGCTTGCGCTTCGACGAGGGCTGCGGAACTGTCACGGGGGCGGCGTTCGCCAGGCTGCTGGCGGACGAGCTCGCATGCCGCAGCGTGGTCGTGGGCCACGACTTCCGCTTCGGCCGGAACGGCGCGGCCACCGCGCGCATGTTGCGCGAAGCGGGCGACTGCTCGGCTTCGAGGTCGAGGTGGTGCCGCCGGTGATGCTGGACGGCGAGCGCGTCAGCAGCAGCGCGTGCGCGCGGCGCTCGCGGCGGTGACTTCGACGCGGGCCGCGCGCCTGCTGGGCCGGCCGTATCGATGCGTGGCCGCGTGGTGCCGGGCCAGCAGCTGGGTCGCGGACCTCGGGTTCCCCACCGCCAACATGCCGCTGCGGCGCAAGCGCCGCCGGTCGCCGGGCATCTTCGCGGTGCGCGTGCACGGCATTGACGGCGTGCCGACGCGCGCCGGGGTGGCGAGCCTCGGCACGCGCCCGACGGTGGACGGCACCGAGCCGCTGCTCGAGGCGCACGTGTTCGATTTCGGCGGCGACCTCTACGGCCGCGAGATCGAGGTGGAGTTCGTGGCGAAGCTGCGCGAGGAGGTGCGCTTCGCGAGCCTCGACGACGCTGGTGGCGCAGATGCATCGGGATGCCGCGCAGGCGCGCCGCATCCTTCAGGCGTAACCGAGTGAGGTACGTGGCTGACTACAAGCACACCATCAACCTGCCGCAGACCGACTTCCCGATGAAGGCGGATCTGGCGCAGCGCGAGCCGGCGCATGCTCGAGGCCTGGGACGAGCAGCGGCATCTACGGGAAGCTGCGCGAGCCGCGCGCGGGCGGCCGCGCTTCGTGCTGCACGACGGCCCGCCGTACGCCAACGGCGCCATCCACATCGGCCACGCGGTCAACAAGATCCTCAAGGACATCATGGTCAAGTCGCGCACGCTGGACGGCTTCGACTCGCCGTACATCCCGGGCTGGGACTGCCACGGCCTGCCGATCGAGCTGCAGGTGGAGAAGAAGCACGGGCGCCCCGGCGCAGAAGCTCGACGCCGCGGCTTTCCGCGCCGCCTGCCGCGAGTTCGCGCACGAGCAGGTCGACCTGCAGCGCGCGGACTTCAAGCGCCTCGGCGTGCTCGGCGACTGGGACCGTCCGTACCTCACGATGGCGCCGCGCTACGAGGCGCAGCAGATGCGCGCGTTCGGCAAGATCATCCGCAACGGCCATCTCTACAAGGGCGTGAAGCCCGTGCACTGGTGCCTCGACTGCCGCTCGGCGCTGGCCGAGGCGGAAGTCGAGTACGAGGACAAGACTTCGCCGGCGATCGACGTGCGCTTCGCCGTCGTCGACAACGCGCGATTTCGCGCGTCGTGCGGGCCTCGACGCCGGCAAGCTGGGCGATGCGTCGGTGGGCGTCGTCATCTGGACGACCACGCCCTGGACGCTGCCGGCCAACCAGGCGGTGGCGCTTCGCGGCGAGTTCCACTACGTGCTGGTCAAAGCCGAGCGCGCGCGGGATGAGCACGCGCACGCGCCGTCGCTGCTGGTGCTCGCCGCCGATCTCGCAGATGCGAGCCTGAAGCGCTACGGCATGGCCAAGGTCGCGCTGCTCGCGCAGCTTCGAGGGCACGCGCGCTCGAGGGCCTGAAGCTGCAGCACCCGTTCCAGGACCGGCAGGTGCCGGTGATCCTCGGCGAGCACGTGACGCTCGAGGCCGGCACCGGCGCCGTGCACACCGCGCCGGGCCACGGCCAGGAGGACTTCGCGGTCGGCAAGCGCTACGGCCTGCCGGTGACGAACCCGGTGGGCAACGACGGCCGCTTCCTGCCCGACACGCCGCTCGTGGCGGGCATGAAGGTCGACGAGGCCGGCGAGCGTCATCATCGAGGAGCTGAAGTCGCGCGGCCGGCTGCTGCATCACGAGTCGGTCCAGCACAGCTACCCGCATTGCTGGCGCCACAAGACGCCGGTGATCTTCCGCGCCACGCCGCAGTGGTTCATCAGCATGGACCAGGCGGGCCTGCGCGCGAACGCGCTGCGCGACATCAAGGCGGTGCAGTGGACGCCGGCCTGGGGCGAGCAGCGCATCAGCGGCATGATCGAGAACCGCCCGGACTGGTGCATCTCGCGCCAGCGCACCTGGGGCGTGCCGATCCCGCTGTTCGTGCACAAGGGCACGGGCGAGCTGCACCCGCGCACGCAGGAGCTGATCGAAGCAGTCGCGGAGCGCGTGGAGCAGCAGGGCATCGAGGCCTGGTTCGAGCTCGACCCGGCGAGCTGCTCGGCGCCGAAGCGGAGCACTACGACAAGGTGACCGACGTCATGGACGTGTGGGCGGACTCCGGCCTGTCGTTCGAGTGCGTCGGCAGCGAGCGCCCCGAGATCACCGCGCCGGTGGATCTGTACCTGGAAGGCTCCGACCAGCATCGCGGCTGGTTCCACAGCTCGCTGCTCATGTCCGAGGCGCTGTACGCGCGCGCGCCGTACAAGGGCGTGCTCACCCACGGCTTCACCGTCGATGAGAAGGGCCGCAAGATGTCGAAGTCCCTGGGCAACGTCATCGCGCCCGCAGAAGGTGATGAGCACGCTGGGCGCCGACATGCTGCGCCTGTGGGTCGCGGCCACCGACTACGCCAACGAGATCAGCGTCTCCGACGAGATCCTCAAGCGCATGGC
Organism: uncultured Gammaproteobacteria bacterium; assembly: GCA_963837755.1. Classification (GTDB taxonomy): domain Bacteria; phylum Pseudomonadota; class Gammaproteobacteria; order Steroidobacterales; family Steroidobacteraceae; genus JADGHX01. Next base: position 422,384 of record CAWIOP010000003.1, read on the forward strand.
GGATTCCTACCGCCGCATGCGCAACACGGTGCGCTTCCTGCTCGGCAACCTGCACGGCTTCGACCCGCGAGCGGCACGCGGTGCCCGTCCGAGATGGTGGCGCTCGACCGCTGGGCTGCTCTCGCGCACGCGCGCGCTGCAGGACGAGATCGTCGCCGCGTACCGCAACTACGAGTTCCACCTCATCTACCAGAAGGTGCACAACTTCTGCGTCGTGGATCTCGGCGGCTTCTACCTCGATGTGATCAAGGACCGCCTGTACACCACGCCGACGGAGAGCGGCGCGCGCCGCTCGGCGCAGACGGCGATGTATCCACATCGCCGAGAGCATGGTGCGCTGGCTCGCGCCGATCCTGTCCTTCACGGCGGAGGAGATCTGGCGGTTCCTGCCGGGCGAGCGGGCGGAGTCGGTGTTCCTGGCAACCTGGCACCCGCTGCCGGAAGTCGCATCGGATGGCATCGACTGGAACGCGCTGATCGCGCTGCGCACCGGCGTGCTGCGCGAGCTGGAAGAAGCTGCGCGTCGCGGGCGAGATCGGCGCGCCGCTCGAAGCGGAGGTCGACATGCACGTGCCGCGCGGGCAGTTCGAGAAGCTCGATGCGCTGGGCGAGGAGCTGCGGTTCTTGCTCATCACGTCCGAGGCACGCCTGCACGCGGTCGATGCCGCGCAGATCGCAGAAGGCCGGCGACGCGCGCGTGAACGGCGTGGCCATCTACGTGCATCCCACGGAAGCGGCCAAGTGTGCGCGCTGCTGGCACCGCCGGCCCGACGTCGGGCCAGCATGCGGACCACCCCGAGCTGTGCGGCCGTTGTGTCACTAACATCGAGGGTCCACCGCGGAGTGAGCAAGGCGGGTGTTTGCACTGAAGGAGGCTACGAGCGGTTGGCGATGGTTGCCGCTCACGGCGGTTGTGATCCTGCTCGACCAGGTCACCAAGCAGCTCATCGTCGATCGCTTCAAGTTTGGCGAGACCCGTGAGCTGTTGCCGGTGCTCGACTTGCAGCTCGTGTACAACACCGGCGCGGCGTTCAGCTTTCTCGCCTCGGCATCGGCTGGCAGCGGTGGTTCTTCGCGGCGCTCGCCCTCGGTGTGGGCGCCGTCATCGTGGTGTGGCTCAAACGCCTGAAGGCGCGCTCGCAGTGGCTGCTCTCCAGCGCGCTGTCGCTGATTCTGGCGGTGCGCTCGGCAACGTGATCGACCGCATACGCATCGGGCACGTCATCGACTTCATCCTGGTGCATTGGGAAGACGCCTCGTTCCCGGCATTCAACGTGGCGGATTCGGCCATCACCGTGGGCGCCGCCATGCTGTTGCTCGACGCCCTTCTGGAAACGCGACGCTCGAAAGCGCAGCCGGCGGGCGGCAGCGCCAGCGCCAGCGCTAAAGCCGACAACAACACCGCACCGCCCTGATGAAAGTCCTGCTCGCCAATCCGCGTGGTTTCTGTGCCGGCGTGGACCGCGCCATCGACATCGTCGAGCGCGCGCTCGAGCTGTTCGGGCCGCCCATCTACGTGCGCCACGAGGTGGTGCACAACCGCTACGTCGTGGACCGCCTGCGCGGGCTCGGCGCCGTGTTCGTAGACGAACTGGCTGAGGTGCCTGAAGGCGCCACCGTCATCTTCTCCGCGCACGGCGTCTCGAACGCGGTGGTCACAGAGGCGGCCCAGCGCGGGCTGCGCGTGTTCGACGCCACCTGCCCGCTCGTCACCAAGGTGCACATGGAAGTTCACCGCTATGCGCGCGATGCGCGCGACGTCATCCTCATCGGCCATGCCGGCCATCCGGAGGTGGAAGGCACCATGGGGCGCTTCGATGCGTCCCTCGGCGGCCGCATTCATCTCGTCGAGAACGTCGCGGACGTTGCGAAGCTCGAGGTGCGCGACCCCAGCGCCTCGCCTTCGTCACGCAGACCACGCTTTCCGTGGACGACACGGCCGGCATCGTCAGCGCGCTGCGCGAGCGCTTCCCCGATGCTCGCCACGCCGCGCAAGGAGGACATCTGCTACGCCACCCAGAACCGCCAGGACGCGGTGAAGAAACTGCTGGAGCAATGCGACGTGCTGCTGGTAGTGGGCTCGCGCACCAGCTCGAATTCCAATCGCCTGCGTGAGCTCGCGGATCGCGCGGGCATTCCCGGCTACCTCATCGACGGGCCGGAGGACCTGCGCCGCGAGTGGTTTGACGGCAAGAACGCGGTGGGCGTTACGGCCGGCGCGTCGGCTCCCGAACTGCTGGTGCAGCAGGTTGTGGAGAAGCTGCGTAGCTGGGGCGGGGAGGCGCCGAACGAAGCGGTCGGGCGGGAAGAGAACGTGTTCTTCACCCTGCCGCGGGAACTGCGGCGCTTCGACGACAGCGCCGAACGCTGACGTTGCATCCGGGTATGCTTGTGAGCGTGCCCGGCATTCTCCCCATTGCCGATTCCATCTCCGCTGGCCGCCGCTCGCCGCTGCTCTATGCGCTGGCGGCACTGTGGCTGTTGCTGTGGACGTTGCTCTGCCTCACGGAAGTGGCGAACCTCATTCATAACCCGCGCGTTCCGCATTGGCACCCGTTCACCATTGCGCTCATCTCAACGGGCGTGGTCGGCGGCTGGCTCGCCTGGGCGCTGGCTTCGCGCCGCTTCGAGCGGCTAGACACCGATCCGCCAGGTCGGTGGTTCTGGTATCACCTGCGAATGCTGCCGCTGCTGATCGTCGGGTGCATCGTGCTGGTCGTTTCGCTTCGACAGGTCGCGTATGGGTTGATGGGCGCGGACTACCGCTATCTTCCCTGGCGCATGCTCATTCCCTACGAGAGCGCGAAGGTCGTGCTGTTTTATGCCCTGTGGCTGGCGCTCATGTTCGGCATGCTCACGCTCGCGAAGTGGCGCGAGGATTCCGAAAGGATGCTCGGGGTGCAGAAGGCGCTGGCCGAAGCGCAGCTCGCGCAGCTACAGGCGCAGTTGCGGCCGCATTTTCTCTTCAATGCGCTCAACACGGTTTCGTCTCTCATGATGACGGACACGGCGCGCGCCGACCGCGTGCTCGCCCAGCTGGGCGACCTGCTGCGCGCGAGCCTTGCCGCCGGCCGCGTCGAGCCCGTGCCGCTGCGGGATGAGCTGAAGGTGCTGGAGCAATACGCGGACATCATGCAGGAACGGTTCGAAGGCCGCGCCGTGCTTCATTGGGAGATCGCCGAGGATGCGCTCGGCGCGCCGGTGCCCTCGATGCTGCTGCAGCCGTTGCTGGAGAATGCATTCAAACACGGTGTGGAGCGCAATGTGGATCCGGTGCACATCTCCATTCGCGCGGCACGGGTCGATGGCTCGTTGCGCGTGGAGATTCACAACACCGGGTCGAGCATGAAGGGTGCGCGGTCGGGTGATGCGAGCGGGGCGACTCTCGGTGGCGCATCGGCCGGCGAAGCAGGCTCGCGCGCTTCACCCGAAACAGGCGTTGGGTTGCGAAACTGCCGGGAACGCCTTCGATTGTTGCATGGGTCGGCCGCACGGCTGGTTGTCGCGGACGACCCGGCCGGCGGCGTACTTGCGAGCGTGACGCTGCCATGTCCGGCGCCAGCGGGTTGATTCGAGTTCTGGTGGTCGACGACGAGTCGCCGGCGCGCGCGAAGCTGCGTCGCTGGCTGGCCGAGCAGCCGGACCTGGAGCTGGTGGCGGAAGCTCAGAACGGCCTGTCGGCGGTGCAGCTCATTGCGACGGCACGGCCCGACCTCGTATTTCTCGACATCCAGATGCCGGACATGAGCGGCCTGGAAGTTGCCGCGCAGTTGCAGACGGAAAACGCGCCGCTGCTCGTGTTCGTGACCGCGCACGACGATCACGCCGTCGAGGCGTTCGATCTCGACGCCGTGGACTACCTGCTGAAACCCTGCGACCGAAGCCGCTTTCTGCGCGCGCTCGCGCGCATCCGCTTGCGCCTCAAGGATGTCGGCCGGCGCGCCAGGCCCATCGAAGTGGCTCGCGCGCGCCTCGGCGCCATGCGCCGGCTTCCTGTACCGGAGGGCGAGGGGCTACGCCTCATCGACTGCAGCGCCATTCACTGGCTGGAAGCCGACGACAACTACGTTCACGTGCATACCGCCGACCGCGAGTACCTGCTGCGCCGAACGCTGCAAGACCTGCTTCAGCAGCTGGGTGACGAGCGCTTCACGCGCATTCACAAATCCACCGCTGTGAACGTTGCGGAGATCGCCGGGCTCGATCGCATGCCGAAGGGCGACTACGAAGTGCGCTTGCGAAGCGGGTCGCGGCTGCGATTGAGCAGGCGATACGCGCCGGCGTTGCTGGAGCGCGCTCCGGGTTAGGAGGCCGTTCGAGTGAGGGCCTTCGCGGGCTTTATTCATGAACGGGTTTGGCTTTTCGCAGGCGAAGCCGTGTGGGGCGGTGAGAATTCTGGTGCTGGGCAGCGTTAGGCTCGCGCGCTTCGAAAAGAGAAAAATACCCCTCGGCAGGACTTCGCCTGCGACAGCGCTCATGCGCTCATGCGCTCATGAATATGGCCTGCGAGTTCCCACTCGCCCCGCAAATACTCCGCTCGCCCCACCGTTCAGACACCGCGCAGCCGCCGCGATAGGCTGCACGCGCAATTGGGATGCGCTACGCGGTCGGGGTCAATGCACCAGTTTCGCTTCGCAAGATTGATGCTTGTTGTCGGTGCCCTCGTGCTGGCGCTCGCCGGGTGCGCGCAAAGCGAATCGGATGAGATGGAGCGCCCGTCGTCGTCAACCGCGCCCGCGCGCCCCGCTCGAGCGCCCGAGACGGATGTCGTCGCCGTCGGCATCGTGAAATCGCAGGTGGGCGCGGAAGTGAAGGTCGGCTCGCAACTCTCCGGCGTCGTCTCGAAGCTTCATGTGGAAGTGGGTGACGCGATTGCGCGTGGCGATTCCCTAGCCGATCTGGACGATGCGCAATGGCACGCCCGCGTCGCGAGCCTGGAAGCTGAGCTGGCAGCCGCCGCGGCGGAGCTCGAGTATGCGCAGGCGGACGTTTCGCGCATGGAACGCGCGTCATCATTCTCCCTGGCGCAGGTGGAGAACGGCCGCCGCAACGTGCAAGTGCGCCAGGCAATGGTGCAGCAGGCGCGCGCCCGGCTCTCCGAAGCGCGCGTGCAGTTCGGCTATACGCACATTCGCGCGCCGATATCCGGAACGGTGGCGTCTGTCTCCACGTATGAAGGCGAGACTGTCGCGGCGGCGTTTTCCGCACCCACCTTCGTCACCATTGTCGACCTCACGCGCCTGGAGCTGCATGCCTACGTGGACGAGCACGACATCGGCAGCGTGCGCGCCGGCCAGCCGGTGAGTTTTCGCGTGGATGCGTTCCGCGGCCGCGAACTGGCCGGCACGGTGCGCGCCATCTATCCGAAGCCGCAGCTCGTGAACAACGTCGTCAATTACGTCGTGGTCATTGATTTCGCGATTCCGCCGGACCTCACCGTGCGCCCCGAGATGACGGCGCACGTGAGGTTTCCGATCGGCGATGAAACGACAGCGCCCAGAACGGCCCTGGAACTGAGGGAGGCAAAGTGATGATCGAGCTGAAGGATATTGCGAAAACCTATTGCAAGCCCGGCGAGCCGCCGGTGAAGGCGCTGGATGGCGTTTCGCTTCGGATCGACGCGGGGGAGTTCGTGGCCATCCTGGGGCCGTCCGGGTCCGGCAAGAGCACGCTGATGAATGTGATCGGCCTGCTCGACCGGCCCGACTCCGGCGAGTACCGGCTCGACGGGAAGCCGATGTCGTCGATCGGCGGGCGTGAGCTTGCGGGCATTCGCAACCGCGTCATCGGCTTCGTGTTCCAGTCCTATCACCTGTTGCCGCGAACGACGGCCATCGAGAACGTGCAGCTGCCCCTGCTGTACTCCAGCCGCACGGACCATGCGCGTCGAAGCGAGGCGGCCCTGGAGGCGGTGGGTTTGAGCGACCGGCGCAATCACTACGCCAGTGAGCTCTCCGGCGGGCAGCAGCAGCGCGTCGCTATTGCGCGCGCCATCGTGAACGAGCCGTCGGTGCTGCTGGCGGATGAGCCAACTGGAAACCTGGACGCTGCCGCTGCGCGCGACATCGTCGATCTATTCAAGGCGCAGAGCAGGCGCGGCACGACGGTGGTGCTGATTACGCACGATGAGGCCGTGGCGCGCGAAGCCCGCCGGGTGGTGAGGATTCGTGCTGGCACCGTCGAAAGCGATTCGCCCGCCGCCGCCTTGCAGAGGAGTGCGTGATGAACCGCCAACTCGCCGTGCGCAATGTCGTCCGCAGCCTCACGCGGTTCAAGGCAAGGGCCGTGCTCGGCGGCTTTGGAATCGTCGTGAGCGTATGCGCCACCGTGTTCGTGCTGTCGATGGGCGGCACGGTGCGCGCCACGTTCGAGTCGTTCGCCTCGCGCCTGTATCCGGCGGATGTGGTTGTGGTCAATACAGGTGGTGGGTTCATGGGCGGCGGCTCAGGCGGCCAGAGCATGCGGATGCGGGACATCGAAGCCGTCGTGAGATCAGTGCCACAGATCATCGCGTGGGATGTGGCGAGCTTTGCCGGGTCCCGGGGCATCAAGGTTGGGGACGAAAGCACGCGGGTCACCGTGCTGGGCAGTGGGGCACAGGCGCCTGTCGTGCGCCGGCGCGCGGTGAGCGAAGGCGCGTTCATCGACCAGGCGGATGTCGACTCGCGCGCCCGGGTGGCACTCGTTGGGGCGACAGCCGCGGGAGCGCTCTTTGGTGACGAATCGCCGGTCGGCGCCACCCTCTTCATCGACAACATGCCATTTCAGGTAAAGGGCGTGCTGGAACGCGAGGGCGTGTCCCCGCATGGCGATGATCAGGACAACGTGGTCGTCGTGCCCTACACCGTGGTCATGGAAAGCCTCGCGAAGATCGACTACGTGCGGCAGGTTGCCTACCAGGTCGCCGATGCGGGTCAGGTTGACGAAGTGGCGCGCCGCGTTACGGCGGTCATGCGGGAGCGGCACGACATCGTTGACGGCCGCGTGGATGATTTCTCGGTGGTCGTGCCGCGCCAGATACGCGAGATGGTGGCTCGCAACTTCCGCATGTTCAATCTGTTCGTCGCACTGATCTGTGGCGCGGCCTTTCTGGTCTCGGCGCTCGTCGTGCTCGGTGTGATGAATGTGAGCGTGAGGCAGCGATTGCCGGAGCTCGGGCTGCGCAAGGCAGTGGGCGCAGACGCGTCCGACCTCCGGACTCAAATTCTCTGGGAAGCGCTGTTGATTGCCGCTGCGGGATGTTTGGTTGGCGCGCTGCTCGCGTGGGCGAGCGTGTATGCGGCTGCGCCCGTGCTGGCGAGCAAGTTCGGCATCGTGGGAATCGGGATGTCGGGGCTGGCACTGGTCGTGGGCGCTGCCGCGGCCTTCGCGACCGGCCTTATTGGCGCGGTGCTGCCTGCGCGGCGCGCAGCGAAGCTCGATCCTGTCGAAGCGCTCCGAATGCGGTAACAGCGCCGTGCGCGCCGGGCATGTGCGGGCTGGGTAGCCGGATGATTGCAGCGACGATTCTGCGCCTCCGCATTCTGGCCGCCGCGCTCGGCAGCCAGCGGCTGCGGGCAGTCATCGCTGGCGGCATGGTGTGCATCGGCGTGGCGTCGACGCTCGTCATGGTTGCGCTCAGCACCGGTGTGCGGCTCGAGATGCAGGCTTTGCAGGAGCGCACGGGCAGGAATCTCTTCTTCGTCAAGGCCGGGGAGCGCCCCGTGCCGCCCGGTCGTGGCAACGGCTGGTTCGTGTCGAGCCGTCTGGAACCCGAAGAGGCGACGCTCATCGAGACCGGCGTCACCTCAGTCGCGCATGCAGTTCCGGTTCGCGAGCGAAGCGCGCAAGTGAGGCTCGATTCGAAGCGCGTCGTCACGACCGTGCGCGGTGTGACGCCCGAGTTCTTCGAGCTGCGAAATTTCGAGGTGAGCGCTGGCAGGCCCATCGACGAGGCAGACAGGCAGGCGCTGCGTCGAGTGGCTGTTGTCGGGCCGTTCGTCAAGGAGCGCCTTTCTGACGGTGAGTCTCTGCTGGGCGTCACTCTGCGTGTAGGCGGCGTTCCGTTCGAGGTGGTCGGCGAGCTGCGCGCCAAGGGCACGGGCAGCGACGGCTCGGACCAGGATGACCAGATTCTCGTGCCGTTCGAGACCGCCATGCACAGGCTCGACAACGTGGAGGCGGCGTCGATGTTGCTGGTTCAGGCACGGGATGAGCGGCGCATGGAGCCGGCAATCGATGCCGTGCGCGGGGTGCTGCGCAGCGCGCACTACATCGAGGCCGGTGCGCGCGAAGACTTCGACATCCTCACGATGATCCGTCAGGACGAAGTGCGTCGAATGAGCAGCCGATGGATGCAGGGTTTGTCGCGCATCCTTGCCGTAGTGACGCTGGTGATCGGTGGCGTGGGTGTCTTCGCGGTGAGCTATCTCAACGTGAAAGAACGCACCGCCGAGATTGGCCTGCGCATGGCGCTAGGCTCCACGCGCCTGGCCGTCGCGGGCTTGTTCGTGGCGGAGGCGTGCGCGCTGAGCGTTCTTGGCGGAGTCGCGGGCATTGTGATGGGGGCGCTGATCGCCGCATTGCTGAAAGGCGCCACCGCGTGGCCCATCGCGATCGACGTGCGCGGAATTGGCATTCCGCTCGCGGTGTCCGCGGCGATCGGGGTGCTGTGCAGTCTTGTGCCGGCGTGGCGCGCATCGCGCGTGATGCCGGCAGTGGCGCTTGCGGGCGGCACATGAAGCGGGGGCCTCTGGTCGGAGAGCAATAGCGTGATCCGATTCTCAGTCGCAGTACGCATCCTTCGATAGTGCGCCGACAGACTTGCCGGGGTGGGCGGCAGTTCACTGGTGTGGTGGGTCTTGGCGCTTACCTTCTGGCGATGACCCTGCCGGGCATTGCCTGCTCGGATCGATGAGCAGACCCCACGTGAACGACCCGATGCTGATCGACCGAGTTGCTGACACGACTTCCCATCGGGATCGGGACGCGCTCGACCGTGCGATAGTGCAGTTGCTCGTCGAATTCCTCGACCCACACGCCGAGAGCGGGCCGCGGTCGCAGGCTTGCTGGAGATCGAGCTGCCCGAGCCGATGCACGCGCGCGACGCGCGCCTCGTCCACGGAATCCTGCGCATCCTGAGGAATCAGACCGCGCTGCTGGACTACGGTGAGCGCGACACGCTCACTGGCCTGCTGAATCGCAAGACGTTCGAGGCGCGCTTCGAGAAGATCTGCCGGGACCCGCAGGCCAGCGCGCAGCCGCATGGCTGGCTCGGCCTGCTGGATATCGATCGATTCAAGTCGATCAACGATACCTACGGCCACATATTCGGCGATGAAGTGCTGCTGCTCGTGAGCCAGATCATGCAGCGTACGCTGCGGGGTGGCGACCAGCTCTTTCGCTTCGGCGGGGAGGAGTTCGTCGTGGTGCTCGAAGGCACCGAGCCCACCGGCGCGCAGATCGCGTTCGAGAGGATTCGGGCCGCCATCGAATGCCATCGGTTCCCCCAGGTTGGGCAGGTCACCGCCAGCCTGGGCTATACGAAGATCCAGCGGCAGGATGTGCCGGCGACGTGCGTCGAGCGCGCCGACGCCGCGCTGTATTTCGTCAAGCGCAATGGCCGCAATGGCGTGCGCAGCTTCGAGCTTCTGGTGGAGTCGGGAGCTCTGGTGGCGAAAGACGACAGCGGCGACATCGAGCTTTTCTGAGCGCCGGCCCGCGCCACGAGGCCCGCGTCTAGCTCTTCCCGTACAGCGACTTCTTCAACCGCCACCGCTTGTGCGACCACGGCCAGTCGGGCGGGGCGTCGCGGATCTGCTCTTCAACCAGGCGCGCATAGCGTTCCGTGAGCTCGCCGGGGGCGAGCGGCTGGCCGGCCGGGGCGAGCGGCTTGAGCGTCATCTGGTAGAACCCGCGCGACGTGCGCTTCATGGCGATGAAGAACACCGCGTATTTCGTCACGCGCGCTATTTCTTCCGGGCCCATGTAGAACGCCGTGTCGCGGTTCAGGAAGCGGGTCCAGTGCTTGTGCTCGCTGGTGGTCGGCTCCTGGTCCGCCACCATCGCGATGGCGCGCACGTCCTTCCTGTGCTTGATGATGTCCGGCAGCAGCCCCTTGGCGGCGATGAGCCGGCTGCCGAAGCGAGTGCGGATGGTCAGCATCTCCCGCTCGGCCCATGGGTTCACGAGTGGCTTGTACGCCGCATCCACGCGATAGCCCAGCTGCAGCGACAGGCCGAGCAGCATCCACTCCCAGTTGCACTGATGAGCCGCCACCAGCAGCACCGGCTTGCCGCTCGCGAGCAGTTCCCGCGGCTCTTCGAGACCTTCGATCTTTACCCGGCGGCGAATCTGCGCCGGCGACAGCGTGGCCGCCTTGATGAGCTCGACGAGCACCTCCGCAAAGCCGCGGTAATAGTGCTTCATCACGTCCTGGATGCGCGCCTCGTCGAACTGCGGGAACGACTTCGTGAGGTTCTCGCGCACCACGTGCGCGCGATACGGAAACACGCGATAAGCGAGCCAGCCGAGGAACGTGGAGAGCGCGTAGAGCGCGGGAAAAGGCAGATGCGATAGCAATCGCACCCACCACGCCGAACGGCGAGCAACCGTCGGGAACGCGCCCGAAGGCGCTGCCTGCGCATCTGCGCCGCTGGAGCCGTGCAACGTTCGACCTCGCTTGCGCTATCAGCCCACCGGCTGCGGCTTGGGGGGTACCGGCTCGGCGGCCGGCCCGGCGATGGCGCGCCCGAACACCGGCCCGAGCCAGCGCTCGATGTCGTCGATGAGCGTGAACATCGCCGGCACCACCACGAGCGTGAGCGCCGTCGACGTGAGCAGGCCGCCGATCACCGCCACCGCCATGGGCGCGCGGAACGATGAATCGCCATGAATGCCGAGGATGGTGGGCACCATGCCCGCGATCATGGCCACCGTGGTCATGACGATGGGGCGGGCACGCTTGTGGCCGGCTTCCAGCAGGGCCGTGAAGCGATCCTTGCCGGCGCGGACCTCTTCGATGGCGAAGTCCACGAGCAGGATCGAGTTCTTCGCCACGATGCCCATGAGCATGAGGAAGCCGATGACCACCGGCAGCGAGAACGACATGCCGCTGATCAGGAGCGCCACGGCCGCGCCGCCTATGGACAGGGGCAGGGCGGACAGAATGGTGATGGGCTGGAACACGCGCGCGAACAGTAGCACGAGCACCGCGAACACCATGAGGATGCCGGTGGCCATCGCAATGCCGAAATTCTCGAACAGCTCGGTCTGCAACTCCGCGTCGCCGGTCTCGATGAGGTTGATCCCCTGAGGGCGGTTCTTCACCGCTGGCAGCGCATGGATCTTCTCCATCGCTTCGCCGAGCTCGACGCCATTGAGGTCGGCCTCGAGCGCCACGCGGCGGCTCTGGTCGTAGCGGCGCACTCGGGTGGGGCCCTGGCCGAACGTGATGTCGGCGACGGCCTTCAGCGGCACGGCGCCGCCCATGGCCGTGGGCACCGGCAGGTTCTCGAGCGTGGACATGTCACGCCGAGCGTTCTCGAGCAGGCTCACGCGAATCGGCACCTGCCGGTCGCTCAGGGAGAACTTCGCCGCGTTCTGCGGCAGGTCTCCGAGCGTGGCAATGCGGATGGTCTGGCTGATGCTCTGAACCGTGACGCCGAGCTGTGCCGCGAGGTCGAAGCGCGGGTGGATGATGATCTCCGGCCGCTGCAGGTCGCCGTTGATGCGCGGGTCGCGCAGCTCCGGCAGCGTGCGCATTGCCACAACCACCTCGTCCGCAGTGGCCTCCACCAGCTTCGGGTCGTCGCCGGTGAGATAGAACGAGAGGTCGCGGCCTTCGCTCGCGCCCTGCGTGTTCTGGAAGTTGATGCGGGCATCGGGAATTTGCTTCAGCTCGCCCAGAAGCTTGCGCTCCCACTGTTGCTGGCTCAGCTCGCGCTCCTTGCGGGGAACGAGTGAGATGTACATGGTTGCGTTGCGCACCTCGCCGCCGTCCGTGCCGCCGATGGATTCGACGACGTTGGCGACCTCGGGGTGCTTCTTGATGATCTGGTACGCGGCGTCCGACACGCGCGTGGTTTCTTCGAGCCGCACGCCGGGAGGCAGCTCGATCTGCAGGATCGAGTTCGCGACATCGGCCGGCGGAATGAACGCGGTGGGCACGAAGTTGAGCGCGACGATGGACAGCGCGAAGAACACGGTGCCGCCCGCGATGGTCTTCCAGCGGTTCGTGATGCACTTGGCAAGGAAACCCATGTACCACGTCATGATGGGGCCGTCGGTGTGCGTGGGCAGGCTGTCGGGCCGCAATGTGTAGGCGGCGATCACCGGCGTGATGAGGCGCGCAACGAGCAGCGAGAAGAACACGGCCGCCGCAACGGTGAGGCCGAACTGCTTGAAGTACTGCCCCACGATGCCGGACATGAAGCTCACCGGCAGGAACACCGCGATGATGGTGGCCGAGGTGGCCACGACTGCAAGCCCGATCTCGTCCGCCGCGTCGAGCGCGGCCTGGAAGCCGCTCTTGCCCATGCGCATGTGGCGTACGATGTTCTCGATTTCCACGATGGCGTCGTCGACCAGCACGCCGGCCACGAGCGACAGCGCGAGCAGGCTCACGCCATTCAGCGTGAAGTCGAACCAGTACATGAAGGCGAACGTGGGGATCGCCGACAGCGGAATGGCGAGCGCCGAGATGGCGGTGGCGCGCCAGTCCCGCAGGAACAGCCACACGACCAGCACCGCGAGGATGGAGCCCTCGATGAGCGTGATCATGGCCGAGTGATACTGCAGCTGGGTGTTGTCGACGGTGGTGAAGACCTGGTCGAACTTCACCTGCGGGAATTCCTTGCCGACCTTCGCGATCTCGGCCTGCACGTCCTCGAACACCGTGACGTCAGAGGAGCCCTTCGAGCGGAACACGCCGAAGTTCGTGGCCGGCCGGCCGTTGAGCCTCGACAGGCCGCGAATCTCGGCCACGCTGTCGCGCACCTCTGCGATATCCGCGAGGCGCGCGATGCGGCCGCCCTGCAGGATGATCTGTGTATCCGCCAGCGCCGCGGCCGTCTTGGCGCCGCCGAGCACGCGGATGGCCTGTTCGCCGCCGCCCACCTGCGCGCGGCCGCCGGGCGCGTCGAGGTTGAGCGTGCGCAGTTGCGCGTTGACCTCCACCGCCGTGATGCCGAGCGCCTGCATGCGGCCCGGATCGAGCTCGATGCGGATCTCGCGGTTCACGCCGCCGCCGCGCGACACCTGCGCAACACCGGAGATGGACACCAGCCGCCTGGTGATGGTGTTGTCGACGAACCAGGAGAGCTCTTCCTCCGTCATCGACGTGGTGCTGACGGCGTAATAGACGATGGCCCCGCCGTCGACATCGAAGCGCGTGACCACCGGCTCCTGGATGCCGTCCGGCAGGTCCGCGCGCACTTTCGACACGGCGTCACGCACGTCTGTGACGGCGCGATCCACCGGCGTGCCGATCTGGAACTCGATGCCGATCGAGGCGGAGCCTTCCATCGCGGTGGACTGGATGTGCTTCACGCCACCGATGCTGGCCACGCCGCCTTCGATCTTCTGGATGATCTGCGTCTCGATCTCCGGCGGCGCGGCTCCCGGCTGCGAGACCGTGACGATGACGTAGGGGAAGGAGATGTCGGGGTTCTGGTTGACGGGCAGCCGCACGAAGGCGACCACGCCCATGAAGAACAGCACGACGAACAGCACAACCGGCGAGACCGGATGGCGTATGGCCCACGCGGAAATGTTTTTCATGAATGCCCTGAGCGGGCGCACCGGCGCGGCGGCCGGCAGGTTGCCGGGCCGCGCCGCCGCACCATCACGTAGTTTCTGGCTTGCTCTCGACCACTTTCACCGCTTCGCCCGCGCGCAGGAATGCGCCGGCGGTGGTGATGACGCGCTCGTCGCCATTCAACCCTTCGGAGATCACGAGCCCTTCGGCAACGGTGCTGGCGACGCGCACCGTGCGCCGCTCGGCCTTGTTCTCGCTGTTGACGATGAGCACGAAGGTGCCCTGCGCATCCGACAGCACTGCCGTCTGCGGCAGCACCGGCCGCTGGGCCGCGCCCACCACGACTTCGCCGCGCGCGAACGCGCCCGGACGCAGCGCGCTGCTGGGTTTCAGCGAAATGCGAATCTCGCCGAGGCGCGAGTCGGGGTCGATGATGGCCCCGAGGAGGCGCACCTGGCCTTCGAACGGCGTGGCAATGCCGGTGAGATACACCTGCGCGGCCTGGCCCACGGACAGCGTGGCCAGATCGCGCTCGGCCACCTGGCCGCGCATCTCGATCTCGCCGTCGCGCGCGAGGCGGAACAGCGGCTCGCCGCCCGGGCTCGCGGTCTGGCCCACTTCGGCGTTGCGCGTGAGCACGACACCGTCTGACGGGGCGCGAATCTCCGTCTTGCCGAGGCGCGCTTCCGCTTCCGCCAGCTGCGCGGCGGCCACTTTCACCTTGGCTTCATCGGTGATCGCGGCCGCTTCACGGCGCGCGATCTCTTCTGACGACAGCGCACCCGAGGCCGCCACACCCTGCGCGCGGCGATATTCGGCGGCCGAGAGGGCGGCCTGCGCCTTCGACTCTTCCAGCGACGCGGCCAGCCGGTTGAGCTGCGGGCGCAGCACCGACTGGTCGATGCGCGCCAGAACCTGGCCGCGCTTCACCTTGTCGCCCGCCTCGACCAGCACGGCCGTGACGCGGCCGCTTTCGCCCTCGGCGCTGATGGCCATGTCGTAACGAGCTTGAATGGTGCCCGTGAAAGTCACCGTGGACTTCACGGCCTTGATGCCCGGCACGCTCGCGCTGACGAGCGGAAGCTGTTGCTGTTGCGAGGCCGCCGCACCCGGTGCCGCCGGTTTCGTGTAGTGGCGCGCCACGGCCAGTGCGATGAGCAGCACCCCGATCACGACGCCCGCGATGATCCACCGCGACGGGTTGTTGCGGATCATGTCGGGCAACGCGCTCTTTGGCACTTCCGCCGCGACGGGAGCGCCGTGAAGGGCTCGATCTCGATTGAGCCAGGTGACGGACTCAGTACGCTCGGGGTGATCTTTGTGCGGATGCTCAGGGTGCGCGCCCACTGTCGGTCCTTGTTCGTCCGGCTGGCCGGAGTGTGGCGCCCGCAGGACAGGCGCAGGGGCTGCGGAGTTTAAGCCCGGCGCGTGCATTCTTCGCCGACAACGCGGCAAGGGGACGTCTGGTTAAGCCGGCCTGGCCCCTGCATGGTTGCGGTTGGGGCCGGCACTGAAGCGACGAGGGTCTGGGGCGGGGGCTTTGCCCGGGGACTCACGGTATCACATTGGCGGCGTAAGTTGCTGATTGTAATGCCTGCAAAGGCACCATCGCGGCAGACCTACCCCCAGAGTTACCCCCGGCCCGTAGCGCCTCAAGCCGTCGCGAAAGCGCCGCCCGCCCGTGCGTCAAACACGGACGGACGGCTACCACGCAACACCTGAATTAGAGGTGCCACATGGGTTCACGAGCCCGCCATTCTACCGGCCGCAAGGCCGGCTCACGTCCTGCTCGAAAGAGTCGCCCTGTCAAAACGTCCCGGCGCCGGCCGGCCCCCGCCACCGTTCAATGCCCTGAAGACAGCGATCCGCTCCTGCGACTGTCCGCCGCGATTGCGCTGGTCGAGACCATCGAGGTTGCGATGCGCACGCAGGAGGACGACCCCGAACTCGGCCCCATCTGCGTGTGCCTCGAACTGGCCCGCAAGCAGCTCGCACGCGCTCACAGCGCCGTTGATCTTGCGTTACAGGGGGTGCGCACGTGAGCGCCGTCGAGGGCCATGCGCCGGTCGATGGCGCGTTCGATCTCGCTCGCCTCTATCGTGCACACATTCAGCCAGCCTTTCACACGCTCCCGGAGCGCACTGCCTTTGTCGATGCGTCCTCCGAGCGCGCGGCGCGGTTGAAGATCGCCAGCGTCCTCGCCGCGCTGGAAGGATGCGCGCCCACAGACGCGGAGCAGCGCCTCTACAACCTGAAGTCCGCCCACACGTGCATTGACGAGGGGGCGAGCGCGGATCACGAACTGCGCCTGTTTGAAGTGGGCTGGGGAGCCAGCATCGTGTTCGTGAGCGAACCGCTGTTCCTCGTGGCCCAACCGGGGCGGCTCGCGCGGCTGTGGTCGCGCACGCCGGCAGCGGTGCGGCCATGAGCGTCCGCAAGGCACGTCGTCGCCGAAGGCGACAGCAACGGACGCGCCGTCATTGGCGGAGCAAGTGGACGCCGAGCGCGAGAGGGTATTCAAGGCAATATCCATCATTGCGTGCTGCCGCCTCGCGTGCGCGTCGAAGTTCGTTTATCACCCGCAAGTGATGACGGACGCGCTGCAGGCCGCGCACGACATTCTGGATGAGGCGGCGGGCGAGCTTGAGATGATCGGGAGCCAGCACAGCAAGGAGGTCAAGTCATGAGCGACAGCATTCACGTTGAACTGGCGGCGCTCAGCGCGCGATGGCGCGCGCGGGCGAGGGCATTCATGGCCGAGGCTGGGAGACCAGCTCGACCTGCGGACATCATCAGGCTGACCGCGATGGCCTCCACGCTTGAATGGGCTGCAAGCGATCTCCGGGACTACGCCGGTGCTCAATCTTTGCTTGGACACCAGCTACCGCCACCGTAAACGGACATTCGCGAGCATCCCATCAACGACTGCGCCGCCTTCGGGCGGCGTTTTCGCTTTCCCAGCCCACTGCAAGCATGTCATTCGAGGGGAGTCCTTCAGTTCGTTCCCCCTCGGTCCGCACGACGCCTTGTGAATGTGGCTACGCCGTTGGCCAAGACTGGCGAAGCAGCACAGGTTGGATATGCGCAAGGCTTCTCTAGTACACTTTGGCAAGATCCCAAAAGCGCTTTCTACCACCCGCTATCAGGGACGCGGTCGACGCGTAGAATTGCCGAGAACAATAATGCAGCTTACCCGGCTCGAGATTCGGGACCTTTACGGGAGCGTAAACTTAGATATCCGGTTCAATCCGGAGCTGAATCTGCTTGTCGGCATCAACGGTAGCGGAAAGACAAGCGCTCTTAATGTGATCGACTGGCTACTTCGGCCGAACTTGCTGCAGCTCGCGCTGACTCACTTCAAACCTGTCTATTACACACAAGTTTTGAGTTCTTCCCACCCATACTGAGCGCCGTGCAGGGGGAAGCGCTGGACACAGCGGCTCGCATTGGGTAGCTTTGTTTTCGTCGCAACGTGCGATGAACGGTGCCGAACTGATTGGCGAAGACAGCGCGATGTGAGGATCCCGAGGTGCAGGCGATCATCGAGGCTGGCACGCAGTCGGCGGAGTGGGTGGCGCAGGAGTTCGCCCGCGCCGACCTGTGCGACAAACGCCTGGATCGTCGCTTGATCAAGACTGCGGAACAACTGGCCAGGTCTCCGTCCTCGCCGATCAACGAAGCGTGTGGTGACTGGGCGAGCACGCAGGCGGCGTATCGTCTGTTCGACAACCCGAAGGCCAGCCCTGAGGCTATTCTCGAGCCGCATATCCAGGAGACCGTGAAGCGCATGGCCGCTCAGGGCGGGCCGGTGTTGGTGATGCAGGACACGGTGTTCTTCTCCTACGGCCAGCACGTCAAAACACGTGGCCTGGGTCCGATCGGCAAGAGCAACAGCGTCAGTGAGCGCGGATTGATCATGCACAATGCGCTCGCCTTCACGGCTTCCGGCGTACCGCTGGGGATCCTGAGTCAGAGTATCTGGGCACGCCGAGAGATTCTGGAAGAGGACTATCAGGAGAAGATCGAGCGCCTGCAGGTCACCGCGATCGAGGAGAAGGAGAGCTCCAAGTGGTTGCTGGCGCTGCGCGAGACGGTGGAGCGCGCGCCGCCGGGCGTGAAGGTTGTCACGGTGGCCGATCGGGAGTCGGACTTCTTCGAATTTCTCACGCAGGCCCAAGAGCGGCGGGCACTCTTTCTGATCCGTGCGCGCACCGATCGAAAGCTCGTGCCTGAAGACAGCGAGGGCTGCAGCCGCATGCTCGAAGCGCTGACTGACGCCCCACTGCTGGGCCATCTGACGGTGCCGATTCCCAGCAACGGCAGCCGCAAAGCCCGCACGGCACACCTGGAGGTGCGCGTGGCGCAGGTGACGATCAAGCCACCCCCGCGGCGCGGCCACGCGAAGGCGTCGGGCTCGACCGAGCCGCTCACCGTGAATGTCATTGCCGCGACGGAGAGCTCTCCACCTGAACACACCGAGGCGATCAGCTGGGTGTTGCTGACGAACCTGCCGGTGAAGGACTTCGAGGCCGCGACCGAGAAGGTTCAATGGTACGCGAAGAGATGGGGGATAGAGACCTGGCACAAGGTGTTGAAATCCGGGTGCAAGGTCGAGGACTGCCTGCTCGAGGAGGCGCAGCGTCTGAAGCGCTATCTGACACTCTTCAGCATCATCGGTGTGCGCTTGATGCATGTGGCCTGCCTGGCACGTGCGCAACCGGACCTGCCAGCCATCGAGGTGTTTTCCGCGGTGGAGATCCAGGTGCTGTACCTTCGCGTGAAGAATGCACTGCCCCCGCCCGGGCAACCGCCGACGCTTCGGGACACGGTACGCCTGCTCGGCAAGCTCGGCGGTCACCTGGGGCGCAAGGGTGACGGGGAACCCGGCGTGCTCGTGCTCTGGCGCGGCTGGATGCGCCTGTACGAATCGGTGGAAATGCTGCACTCGCTGCAATCCCTGGGTCTGATCCAGTCGCGCTGAACGATGCAGTACTGCGCGCGGCATTTTGAGGCTCACGAGATCGGGCTCATCCGCGAGTTGCTCACGACCCCGCAGATCAGCCGCTTCCGGCTTTCGCGCGAAGTGTGCGAGCGTCTGAACTGGCGACGTGCGAACGGCCAGCTCAAGGACATGAGTTGCCGTGTGGCTCTGCTGCGCATGCAGGCTGATGGTCTGATCACGCTGCCCCCGCCCAGAAACGCCAAACCCGTCGCCTATCGGGAATATCCCGACATCGAGCACGCGGTGCTCGAGCCCAGCAGCGCCCCGAGTGTCGATCTGGCTCGGCTCAGCGTCGATCTCGTTCTCCACAAACGCGACTCGTTGCTGTGGAATGCTTACATCCAGCGCCACCACTACCTGGGTCATCAACTCATGCCAGGGGCGCAGCTGCGCTACTTCGTGCGCGCCGAAGGGCACATCATCGCCGCGCTCGGCTTCGGCGCGAGCGCCTGGAAAGTCAAACCCCGCGACAACACCATCGGCTGGACGAGCGAACAGCGCCGACGCAACCTGCACCTGATCGTCAACAATGCGCGCTTCCTCATCCTGCCGTGGATCAAGTGTCGCAATCTCGCCTCGCGTGCGCTGGCCCTGATCAGCCGACGCCTGGCGGATGACTGGCAGGCTCGCTACGCCTATCGTCCCGTCCTGCTGGAAACCTTCGTCGAGAAACCGCGCTTTACAGGCACCTGCTACAAGGCCGCCAACTGGCAGTATCTGGGTGACACTCAAGGACGCGGAAAACTCGACACCCTCCATCGCCACAGCGAGCCGATCAAGAGCATCTGGGTTTACCCGCTCGCGCACGACTTTCGCCGATATCTGTGCAACGGATAGATCGCAGGCGCCCACAGCGTGAGCCGGCAAATCAAATCAGCACGGCCAGGCACGATTACCCCATCGTCGCCGGCCTTCGAGCAAGATTATCTGGACATCGATCACTGGCCTCACCGCTGGCGGGTCGAGCCCCGCGATCTGCTGCCAGGGGAACGCATGCTCGGCATCTTCAAGGTCTTCCTCGACCATCTGTTGAGCCAGGGACTCGCTCGCAAGACCTTGCACCGGCATCGCGATCATCTATGCACCCTGGGTGGAGAGATGATCCGTCGCTTGCACGAGGACCCGCGATTGCGAAGGCGCGCGATCGCGCGCGTGCTCGCCGAGTTCCTTGACGAGGACGGCGGACCGCTCATCTATCCGCGAATGTCTGAGACCGAGCAACGTTCCTTCGACTCCACCTGCCGAAAGCTCCACCGCTTCCTGCCTGACTCAAAACCCCTGCCCGGGTGAATGATCGTCGCTCTCGCCCCCCGGACGAAACTTCCGAAAGATGTGTGTAATAGACAGACTTCAAACGCCTAACGCTACAATTTGTGCGCAACAAGCAGGAGTGCACAGTCGAGGCGATTAGACAGAAGAGCCATTACAACCTCGTCGTGAAAATCGAGAACCAGACGTTTCATCCCATAAACGTCAAGCTCCATCATACGAAGATAGAAATCAGCGACCCTGACGAGCTTGAGTCCCTCACGCGCCAATACAGCGGCCTCGGCCCGGAAAAGCCAGAGGTGCCCACTTGGAATGCGCTCGCTGAACTTCCGAAACCCATCGTGATCACTCTGGATCGGACGATCTCTGCGGAAGCAGAGGAGCGATTCTATTCCGAAAGTACGTACTTGCCCTTGCCAGGTCGGCAGCTTAAGGCGTCCCGATCGCCGATGAAGCGTGTCCGAGAGGTCACAAGTTCGCGATACGCGCAATACAAAAGCAAAGTCATTCAGCTAAACAACGTCCTGAAAACGCGGATGGCGCTCTCGGCGTTGCGTGATCCCGAAGAGTCTTTCTCGAAAAATTCGATGAAGATATCGCCGCGGGAAATCGAGGCCCTAGAACGCAAAGTGACAAATTACGTTTCGTCGACAATCAAAGGCGTCGAATTCGAACACCAGACCAAGCGATTCTTCGAGCGAATAAAAACTCTTATGGCTCGAACGCCGGCGGAGGACCAACGTGATCAGGACGTGTTCTGGGCGTCCTTTGCCGGGCAGTATCGGCAAATTGAAGACCTTGCCGGCGCGTTCAACACCTTCGAGACGCATTCTGCGCAGGCGTTCGAACCTTTGCAGCGATACCTCAACGCCCTGAACGAATTCTTTAAAGACAGCGGTAAGCGACTTGCCTTCGATGAGCGGGCCAATCAACTGGCATTTCAGCGGCTCACGCCCGATGGAGAGCCACCAGAAGAGTTCCGCAACATCGACAAGCTTTCCTCCGGTGAGAGGCAGCTGTTGATACTCTTCACGTTCCTAGCATTCATCGCGGATACCGGCGGCCTATTCATTGTCGACGAGCCCGAACTGTCCCTGCACCCGAAATGGCAGAGTGAATTTCTCGACGCTTTCTTGGCCTTGAAAGCGCCAAAGAATCAGCTTCTGATCGCGACGCACTCTCCAGAGATTGTGGGCGCGCACAAAGCCGCATGCGTGGTTCTATTGCCCTAAGTTCTGCGTTGCTGCTGACTCATAAGAAGAAGAATGATCACAGTCGGACAAAGCATCCCGCACTACACTCCGACGGGGCTGGGCGCACGAGACATTTTCTTCCGACAGTTCAATCAAGTGAACTTCTACGTCGAGGATGAGAAGCAGGAGAACTTCTATCACGCGCTGTTGCGAAAGCTCTTTCCGAAGCTGCGGATAACCCAGATTTTCCCGCTCGGAGGGAAAACAAGAGTTCTTGCACACGCGAAAGACCCGACAAATGCGGCTCACGCCTGCCGCTCCGTATACATACTGGACAAGGACTTCGACGATCTGCTCGGGCAGGCAGTATCCATGGAGAACGTCTTCTATCTAGATCGATATTGCATTGAAAATTATGTGCTAGAAGCACGCGCGGTTCTTGAAATAGCCATCGAATCGAAGCCGCGAAGCGAGCGTCGGGAGCTTGCGAAGCGGATCGACTTTGCTCGCTTCATCTCGCGCAGCCGGACGAAACTTGGCCCACTGTTCAGGCTCTTCTTTGCCGTCCAAAAATTCAGGCTTCCACTGCCGAATTGCGACTGCAAACCGGAGACATTTTGCCAAAAAAGGAAACTGGCGCAGCTGGATCCAAATAAGATCGCCACGTATGCAAGCGATGTACGTAGAGAGCTGATCAATCGAGGGATATTCGCGAGCAAGAAGGAAGTCGCCGGTTTCCTCAAGTCTGCATTTCCCAAGACGGGACCACGTGACGCCAACATAAGCGGAAGTTTTCTACTTGCGATGACCATGCATTACCTGCGGGAAAAGATCTCAATTGGGAACATCAGCCTTGATTCTTTGTTATTCCGATTGGCGCGTCATTGTTCGAGCCGTAAGCTTCGCCCTCTTCAATTGAACATTGAACGATATTTGGCCCGCCAAGAATGCCAAGACTAAGTGGGGCTCCGCGTGTCCTATCGTGAGGTGCCATTCGGGAATGTGCGCGATGCTGTAAAGCACGATGTGTTCCGCAGGCGAGCGAAGCCGTTATCCCTTGCATCCGAGGCCACGCAGTTTGCGCGCCAGCGTCCGCAAGAGCGCACGTGTGCCTCCCTTGTAGGCGTTCCTCGCAACGCGAGTCTTACCTGCCGCCGTTCTCGGCCCGGTTGAACGCTCCCACGGCTTCCAGCGATAAATCTGCGCCGACTGGTGTGTGCGACGCTCCCGTGTCCAGCCGTTCCCCATGTTGCTGCTCCAATAGTCTGCCTGGGGCGCTACTAGCACTGTACATCGCAATGCCGTTGCATCCAATGCGGTACAACCCACGTGGGTCCGCCTTGTAGGGGCCGGATGGGGCGGGGCAGGGCTGTCAGGGCGCCTCGATCAAGGCGGCAGTCTCTCGCGCGAAGTCCTTAAGCGGAACGCTTGAACGGAACGACGTTCGCGCCCGTGCGCAATACGTCGAGATAGTCCGCCCATGCCTGCATCATCGTTCGCCGTTCAGTGAGCCGCGAAGCCCGGTTGTATGCCGCCCGCACCTTGTTCCGCTCCGCGTGGGCAAGTTGCAGCTCGATCACGTCGGGCGCCCAGCCCTGTTCATTGAGGCACGTCGAAGCGAGCGCGCGAAAGCCGTGACCGCACATTTCGTCTTTCGAGTATCCGAGGCGACGGAGTGCCGCGTTGACCGTGTTCTCGGAGATCGGTCGGGCGACGCTTCGCAGGGAAGGGAACACGTAGCGCCCCGTGCCCGTCAGCGAGCTGAGCCGGCGCAGGACTTCGATGGCCTGAGCGGAGAGCGGAACAACGTGAGCCTCGCGCACCTTCATCCGCTCCGCAGGGATGCGCCATTCCGCCGCGTCGAGGTCGAACTCTGCCCACTCGGCACCGCGCAGCTCGCCCGGACGAACGAAGACGAGCGGCGCGAGCTTCAGGGCGCCCGCTGTCGTGGGTTGACCCTGATACCCATCGATGGCGCGCAAAAGCTCACCAATGCGCGAGGGTTCGGTGATCGCCGCACGGTTCTGCGTGACAACCGGAGCGAGAGCCCCGCGCAAATCGCCGGACGGATCATGCCGCGCCCGGCCCGTCGCGATGGCATATCGGAACACCCGGCCCGCGAGCTGCTTGGTCCGGTGCGCTGTTTCGTGAGTACCGCGATTCTCGATCTTGCGAAGTGCCCTCAGCAGCCGAGGCGCGTCGATCTCGCCAATCGGCTGTGCGCCGATCTCGGGCACCAGCAACGCGTCGAGCATGTAGCGGGTCTTGATAATCGTCGCGGCGGATAGCGCGGCTTGCTTGGAGTGGGCGGGCGGCTTCTCCTGGAGCGCCAGCCATTCCCGGGCCACACCCTCAAAGGTCTGCTCGCGAGCCGCCTTCAGCTCGCGGCGCTCCGCGCTCGGATCGACCCCGTTCGAGATCAGGCGCCGCGCCTCATCCCGCCGCGCCCGCGCGTCCTTCAGCGCCACGTCGGGATACACGCCCAAGCTGATGCCACGCTCCCGCCCCGCGTGGCGGTACTTCAGGCGCCACCAGCGGCCCCCATTGGGGTTCACCAGCAGGTACAGGCCGCCGCCGTCGAACAGCTTCATGGGCTTGTCTGTGGCTCTGGCCGCGCGAATCTGGGTTTCGGTGAGCATTTGGGGGTAACTCGGGTGCCGGGAGTAACGACTTACCCCGATAGTTACCCCCGCCCGTGCTAGGCTGTCAATGCACAGCTTGAGAAGTGACGGGACGAAAAAGGCTGAAATTCCCGGGGTTTTGAGCTTTCCCGGGATGGCCTTGGAAGTCTTGGGAAGGGTGAATGGTGCCGACTCACGGAATCGAACCGTGGACCCAATCATTCGTAAGCGGTAGGTCCACGGTTCGAATCCGTGAGTCGCACCATCTTCTCCCCTTCGCGCGGTTGCTTTCACTGGGGGTTCGCTGTTTGTCGAAGCCGCCTCTAGACTGGCTGTGTGTACAGTATCAACCGTCGGTTTGATACGTTAAAGTATATCTGGAGCCCAGTCTGATGTAGTTTAGCGAATACCGTGATACATTTTTATGTATCGACAAGGCAGGGTGATATATTTAAAACATCATGACATCTGCCCAGCTCTCGTTACTGGCCGACCAACTGAAGACCGCGCGCGAGCGCAAAGGGCTCAGTCAGCGCGCGCTCGCTGAGAAGGTCGGTCTTCCGCAGGGGCACATCTCCCGTATCGAGCGTGCAGCAGTCGATCTTCAAACCTCCAACCTTCTCCAGATCGCGCGGGCGCTCGATCTCGAACTTGTGCTCGTCCCTCGAAAGGCGCTGCCGGCGATCGAAGCGTTGAGCCGAAAAGACTCAGTCGATGAAACGCTCCCTCACTTTGAATACAGAGCCCAACTGAACTCGCTCCTGCTCCAGACGCGGCGACTCGCTCGAAAATTCCCCCAGACGCCGGTGCTTGATCGCCTCATACGAACGCTCAGTGAGTTGCATGAGCTCTCCCTCGCGCTGCCCGCCAAACAATTAGGAGAATTCCGCGCGGCCCTGTATCTCACCGGGCGCCTTGTGCGCGAGATGATTTCACACGCCAAACGAGGGCCGCTGGACTCCGACTCGATCCGAGAAGCTGAAAGGCTCGAGCGCGTGCTGCGAGGCGCCCGAAACGCGATCGTCCACGGCCAAGTTGCGCGACCGGTAGTGGTGCCTTCCGCCTACGCCCTGGATGACGAGGAAAGCGATGACGGCTGAGGTTGCAGTGCTCGACGTGCGTCTGCACGGCCGTACCATCGGAACGCTGACACGGCTGCCCGATGACAGAAACCTTTTCACATTCGACACGGCCTATGTCGACAACGCGGACAGACCCACCCTGAGTCTTTCTTTCAAAGACGCCTTTGGCGGCCTCATTACCAGCATCCCTCCTACGCAGACGCGGCTGCCACCGTTCTTTTCAAACCTCCTGCCGGAAGGACCCTTGCGCGACTACCTCGCCGAGCGCGCCGGCGTGAAATCCCAACGCGAGTTCTTCCTCGCTTGGGTCCTTGGACAGGACCTGCCGGGGGCTGTGCAGATTGTCCCGCGGGACGAAGACGCTTTGCCGCCGGATACGGAGGAGCACCAACAGCAGGCCGCACCTAGTGAGGATGCCACCACGCTCTTACGGTTCTCGCTCGCGGGTGTGCAGCTCAAATTCTCCGCGGTCCAGAAAGCTACTGGCGGACTCACCATCCCAGCCGATGGCGTCGGCGGATCCTGGATAATCAAACTGCCGTCGCAAAAGTTCGCGGGCGTTCCCGAGAACGAGTTCGCCATGATGGAACTCGCCCGGCGGGTGGGCATCGACGTGCCCGAAACGCAGCTTATGCCGATCAGTGAGATCCAAGGCCTGCCCGCTGGCATTGAGCTTCTCGGCGATAAAGCCTTTGCGGTAAAGCGATTCGATAGGGCCCCCGATGGGACGCCAATCCACATCGAGGACTTCGCTCAGGTCTTCGGACTTTATCCCGAACGCAAGTACGAGCGCGGCAGCTACCGCAGTATCGCTCGGGTGATCTGGATCGAGAGCGGGGAAGCCGGAATTGTCGAGTTCGTTCGACGACTGGTCTTCAATGCCCTCATCGGCAATGCTGACATGCATCTCAAGAATTGGTCCTTGGTGCACCCGCAGGGGGGAGGCGCTCAACTTGCCCCCGCCTATGACTATGTTTCGACGATCGCCTATCTGCCCGATGACAAAATGGCACTCAAACTGGGTGACTCGAAGCTGTTCGCGAGAGTGACCATAGAGCAATTCGAGCGACTCGCCGCCAAGGCGGGCCTACCCGAGAAGATCACGCTCGATGCCGTCAGGGAAACGGTGGATACATTCCGCGCCGTATGGGATGGATTTGAGCTCGAGGCGCTCGACGAGTCGACGCGAGGCGTGATCGACGCTCATCTTGAGAAATCCCGCTGTGGCGCGGTGCTTTGCCTCCGGCCTAACGCGCCCCTCTCGCCGGGCAGGTCGGTGGCTTAGCACGCGATCGCCATTCGGCATGGACGGCTGCGATTCGTCAGCCGAAAAATCGCTCCAGTTCGTGCGGGAGTTCTGCGGGACTCTTCTGTGCAAATCCCTAACTTTTCGTGCAAGAAGGCTGCAGTGGCCGCTCGCAATTATTAAGCAATTACCAGTTAATCAAAGACTTGGCGAAGCCGGGTCGGGAGGGGGAAGCCGACTTCGAAATTACGAATGATGTGCACCTACCGCCCCGGTCGCCTGTCCCGTAAGTCCTGCCTTTTTCCGACTCCGGTTACGCTAACACCTTGAACTATAATGACTAGAGTGCGACCTCCTGCTGTGCCGGTGCTCTGCCCAGGCCGTGATTGTCCATGACCACGCGGGCGGTCGGCGTGTGAACGAGGCGTGACCGCTGAATTCGGTTCGCCGCCACGATCAAGCAGCCGATCTCCGGCGCGCTGTAATGGGTGGTGATCTCGCGGTCCTTGTGTCCGAGCAGCGCCTTCCGGTCCTCCAGACTCACCCCGGCCGCGCGCAGGCGCCGACCGAAGGTATGGCGCAGGTCTTGAACGCGCACGCATCGGAAGCCCTCCGGCGCCTCCTGGCCCTGCTCCTCCTGGTAGCGCGCCGCGGCCCGTGCCCGGGCGTTTCGCCACCCCGTGCTGTTGAGGCGTGAGTAGCGAGTCCGTCGTCGGCGGTGGTGCTGATGCGTGAACACGCAGACCGGATGCTCCCCACGCACTTCCTCGAGGAGCGCCTGTGCCTCATCGTTCAACACGACGATGCGGGCCTCCGCGTTCTTCGTCACCCAAGCCGGCAGCACAAAGATCGAGCGTCGCATGCCTCCGGCGTCCAGATCCGGTACGCGACGCTCCCACGCCCACTCCAGACCGCAGACCTCCTGGTCGCGCCAGGCCCGTACTCACATCGAACCGCGCCATGCGCGCCACGGTCGTTGTGAGCTCGCCCAAGAGCAGGTCCTGTTCGTACCAATCCAGCGGATACGCCTGACGCGCGTGGACCTCCTTCTCCATCACGATGAGGGGCACCTCCGCCAGCCAGGTCAGACTGGTGCGGGGATACGTCCAGAGCCGTGCCGCCTGGGTCAGTACCCGCCGCGCCACCCCGATCGTGCGATTGCGGGTGCTCGCCGTGACCGTGCGTCGCGCCCGCCGATAGCGCGTGAAGCTGTCGTCATGGATGGCGTCGATCCATTCCGTACCGATGTACGGATCGAGCTCACGCAAGGCCAAGGCATCCCGTGAAATGCGCTTGTGAGCCGCATTCACCTTGAGGTAGTGGGCGGTCGCCTCCCGAAACGTGCGCCGCGGCCGCTCGCCATACACCAGCATCCGCCGGATTCTGGTCGAGCCGGTGCGCCAGATAGCGTCCGGCTTCCTCCTCGTCCGCGGTCCCCGTCGTCTCGCACAGCCGTCCGAAGCGCCGCACGCGCTTGTCGATGTACCATGTGAAAGTTCCATTTGTGTGGACTCGCTTGACGAGTCCTCGATGTTGGAAGGTCATACGTCTCACCTCTTCAGTTGGGCGAGACGGCCACTGCTCCGCGAGTGTCGCCGGATCGCAGTGCATGGTTCAGCATCAGTCACGCTCGGGAGCGGCGATGTCCCGCCGAACGATTGCGTGAGAAAGCCCAGGAGGCTGGTCGGCGAGAAATAGACCGTCGGTCGCGCGGCTTGTCCGAAGGGCTGTGCACGTCTGGGGAGTTTCTGGACTGCGAGCAGCCTTCCACGGCGCGCGAGCGGCTGCAGCGGTCTATCGAAAAAACGATCGCCACGGGCGACCTACTCCTGGAGGTTGCAGGCGATCGGCGGGTGAGGCGTTCATAGCGTGCCGCCGTCGGCGCAAGATTGGCCATTCTGCAGATTTTTGGCTAAAATGAGTTTCCGGTAACGGAGCCTAATTCATGACCCAAGCCCCCCCGAAAAAGCCGATTGCAAAATCACCCCGATCTGGCGGGATCGCGCGCAGTAGCGTGGCGGCGTCGGCACTGTCCGCAAGCCAATACACCGTGAACGCGACTCAGGCCAAGAACCGATTCGGTGCCATCCTGAGGCGCGTGCGCACGGCCGCGCCGGTGTTCATCGAAAAGCATGGCGCGGCGCAGGCGGTCGTGTTGGACATTGGGTCGTATCGAGCGTTGGTTCGCAAGGCACGCGATCCCGAGCAAGTGCAACTCGATCGTCTGCGGGAAGAGTTCGAGGCGTTATACACCCGGATGCAGGCACCTGGATCCCGAAAGGCGGTGGATTTGTTGTCGTCCGCGTCTGCGCAGGAGTTGAACCGCGTGGGTGCCCGCCGCACGAAGTCGCGTGGCTAGGCGCCGCGGGCGCATTGTCGTTGCGGCGGGCACGAATGGGGCCGGTAAGAGCGCCATCGTGGGCGAGTTCATGGCGGCAAAGGGTGGCGCTTATTTCAACCCCGACCTGTTTGCGCGCCAGCTCGTGGCGGCCGGTCTGCCGCACGATGAGGCGAACGGCGTGGCGTGGAAGGCGGGCTTCGATGGATTGAGACGAGCGATCGCCGGTCATGAAAATTTCTCTTTCGAGACGACGCTGGGCGGCCGCAGCATTGTCGAAGAGCTTCACCGCGCCGTCGAGGCTGGCCTCGAGGTTTGCATCTGGTACGTGGGCCTGGCGACACCGGAGTTGCATATAGCGCGCGTGCAGGCGCGAGTCGCCAGCGGTGGGCACGACATTCCGACAGCAAAGATCCGCGAGCGCTATCCGAAGAGCCTTGCCAATCTCGTGAGCCTGGTCGGCAAGGCTGCTGAGATCCACGTGTTCGATAACAGCACGGAGTCGCCTGAAGGAGCGCCCGCTGCACAACTCGTCTTTCGCATGCGTGGCAGAAAGCTCGTCGAGCCGGATCTGGAGACGCTCCTGGCAGATAGCCCGGAGTGGGCGAAGCCGTTGGTGGCGGCGGCTGTACAAGTCGCGATTCCCATCCGCAGGTGGCGCGCCAAGAAGAAGTGATGAGGCGTCGTCGGTGGGTTCATTGCATGCCAGAGCTTTGTGAGTTCGAGGGCGTAGAAGAATCAGAAGTAATTTCCGGCGCCGGCAGATGCCTTTCCAATGACCTTGTCCATGCGCACGAATGGGCGGATCTCGTCCACGGAACACGCAGATCAAAGCTCGGTCAGGAGTTCCTTGCGCATTCTCGCGCTTAACCTGTTTGAGGTGTCGCCTCGTGCGACTCAGCTGCGGTTTCTGCTGCAAGCCGCGGGGGTTTGGCGCGAGAGCTTTCCAGACGACAAGCTGTTCTGGGTTGAGCAGGGCGTCGGTGCGCGCATCGCCGCTTGGATTGAAGCCCTGTGTCACAAGGAGCCATCTTCGATCGGGCAGGATCGTGTTGTGCTTCAAAGAACTCACGCGCTGTTGGCCCACCTCGTTGCACTCGGTGTCCCGGAAGCAAGACAGGCTGAGGAAACCCTCGTTCAACTGACACGGCAGCCGTAGATGCGCCTCGAGTGAACGCGCGCACGCTCGCCTGCTTTGAACGACGACTGTTGCATCATCGGCAAGAGAGCGGGCGATGGACCCAAACTACGGATCAGATCGGATGCGCCCTGAATGGCGACGGTGATCGCTCTCGCCGGCCTCCGGGACAATCACTTTCGCGCCGCGCGCGATCTATCCGGCGAGGAGATTGAGCGGCTGGAAATGCATTGTGCCGCCCTGCGTCGATACGAGAACGACTCGATGGGCCTCGGACAACTCTCGCAGGAGTTCGTGGCGCTGGAAGGATTGATCGAGAGGTTCATCGCCGAGTTGCGCAGTACGCGCGGCTCGGCAATCGACCCCAGATTTGCCCACGCGGTCATCTCCCACGTCCAGCGCCATGTGATGAACTATCTGGGGCTTTTCCGGGCCTTCGATGATCACAGATGCCGACCGATCGGCGGGAGCAAACGCAGGCGCCGCGATTGGCCCAGCCGGCCGAGGCAAGAACCGCGATCCCTGTGGGCGAAGAGGCTTCAATGAGTTCGAAAACGCTGTAGAATCCGCGCCCTCGCGAGGGCCCGCCAGCGGCCTCTTGCCCGTCGTTGCCGACTTAGCTCAGCTGGTAGAGCAACCGCTTCGTAAGCGGTAGGTCCACGGTTCGAATCCGTGAGTCGGCACCAATCCCCAAGACGATTAGAACCCCGCTTCTTCGGCGCAATTTCGTGCGGGAGTTTTGCCGGACTCATCCGTGCAAACCTGTGCCTTCCCGTGCAAGCAGCGTGGCCGTCTTGCAGGTGACAAAAATCCGGAGTTTAAACAGGCACTTATGGTTTCGGCGAGGAGGGCGCGAACACAGTTTCGTCATTACGAATGATGTGCTCTACCAGCTGAGCTAAGTCGGCACCGGATCAAACAGACAACGCCCCGCTGCGGCCTCACTGACTGGGGCCGTCCGGCGCAGGGGCGCGGATTCTACAGCTTTTTTCGCAGACGAATCACCAGGTCGATGCCAGCCACTTCCATCCCGGGCGGGGGCGGCGGCAGGCGGCTGAACTCCACGTCCGGAACGGCGACGTCGGTGAGCGCGCCGGTGCCTTCATCGTGGAAGTGATAGTGCGGAACCACGTTCGAATCGAACCAGGCGCGCGACCCGTCGACCGACAGCTGGCGGATGAGGCCGTGTGCCGCGAACAGGTTGAGCGTGTTGTAGACCGTGGCCTTGGAGACCCGCGCGCCGGCGCGCCGCAGGCTCGCCAGGATCTGCTCCGCGGACAGATGCTGGGGGGCTGACAGAAGCAGCTCTGCAACCTGCACGCGCTGGGCCGTTGGGCGGATGCCCAGGGAGCTCAGGCGGCGATGGCAGTCTTCGGTGAAATGTTCGGCCAAGTTGTCGACCCGGGCCACGGCTTTCATGCCGCGCATTATAGACGCGGCACATGGGAAATCGCCCTTGACGAAGCGCCTTGCCGGCCATGGAGCGGGCCTGGTCCAGCCGAAACCGGCCCTCGGGCCTGAATAATTCGTGATTTTGGCAATTTTGCAGGTCGTCACCGGGCGGGGCGGGCGGGCATTCTTCGCGCCCCGCAGGCGGGCTGGCTGGGGTCCGATCGCGGCAACTCACGGCCTGCGGCATTCAGGCGTGCAGGAATTGGCGGCTCGTTGAACAGGGAGGGTTTGAAGATGGGTAATGGAATCGTTTGCCGCGCCCGATGGGTGGCGCGGAAATATACCGGGTGTCGCCAGCGCGGGCTGACGGCCTTCGAGCTCGTGGTGGCGCTGGGCATCTGCGCGCTGCTGGCCACGCTCGCGGTGCCTGGTTTTGCGGGGCTGAGGCGCTCGGCCGGCCTGAGCGCGGCAGCCAACGAGCTGATATGGGCGCTTCATCTGGCCCGAAGCTCGGCGGCGCTTCGAGGCCTGCCTGTCACGGTGTGCCTCACGCGTGACGAACACACCTGCGTTCCAGGGCCCGACGTCGTCGGGCTGGGGTGGCTGGTGTTCCAGCCCGAAAGCCAGGCGGTGGCCCAGCCCGGTTCGCCTGCCGTGGTGCTTCACAGCTTCCATCTGCCGCCGGACGTTACGGTCAGCGCTACTCGCCCGGCGGTCACGTTCTGGCCGGTAACGAGGGCTGGGTCCACGAGCACGTTTGAGCTGTGCGATGTGGAGGGCCGCGCTCCGGGCCGATCCATCGTCGTGAGCCAGACCGGGCGGCCGCGGGTTGCGGTGGAGGCAGCCAAGTGCGCGCGCTGATGGGTGGGCGAGGTGCCCATCGGCAGGGCGCGTTCTCGCTGGTGGAAGCGCTGGTTGCCGTGCTGATCATGAGCATCGGGCTGCTCGGTGTCGGCCAGCTCATCCTCACCAGCCTGCGTGACGCGGCGGCGGCGTTGGCACGCACGCAGGCGGTTTATCTTGTCGGTGACATGATGGAGCGCATTCGCGCCAACCCCGATGCGCGCGATGCGTACGACTGCGCGAGCTACGTCACGGGGCCGGTCGAGCGCGGCTGCGCGCCATCCGGGGCACCAGCGGTCGAGTGTACGGCGCGCGAGCTGGCCGAAGACGATCTCGCGCGCTGGCAAAGCCTCTTGCGGCAATCGTTGCCGCCGGCGGCCGCAGGCAAGTGCGACGCGAACGTCACGTACTTCGCGGCGGCAGATGGCTCGGAACCAGCGCGGTATGTCGTGTCGGTTTCGTGGCACGAGCCAGGCGCGGCGATGCCGCTGAAACTCGGCGGCGATCTTCTCGTCGCTGGCAGGCAGCCAACGTGAGGGCGCTGGTGCGACCCGCCCCGGGCTTCACGCTCATCGAGCTGATGATTGCGCTGGTTGTCGGCGCAGTGGCGGTCATCGCGGCGCTCGAGATTTACGCGCGCGGGCGCGACATCTATCGCGTGAACGAACGTGTGGCGCGGCTTCAGGAGCAGGGGCGTGTAGCGTTTGCCACGATCGAGCCCGATGTGGAGCTGGCGGGCTACTACGGCTTCACGCAGCAGCCGGATGCCATTCGCTTCGTGCGCGGCGCGAACCCTGATGTGCCGATTGCCACCGCCGATCGGCTGCGTCAGTTTCCATTTCAGGCTGGTGCGCCGATGCCCCCTCCTGTGCCGGGGTTGCCCGCCGGCGCGCATGCCTGCGGCGTGAATTTCGCCGTGGATGTCGCGACACCGGTGCAGGGTTCGAATGATGAATTCGTGTTGGGGCGTTCGCCCACAGCGGCGTGCAATCCGTATCAGGGTCGCGCCCAGAACGGCGCGGATACGCTGACTCTGCGGCGCGTCGAAACGCAGCCGGGCACCGCTGAGGCGAACCGCGTGCAGATCTACGCCTCGCGCCACACGAGCCGCAGCTCCCAGCTGATGTTTGCAGATGGCAATGCGCCCGGCGTCATCGACGAGCATCACCGCGTGCACAACCTCGTCGTGCGCGTGTACTACGTCGCCAGGGACTCGGTGGGTCAGCGCAACTTTCCGGCGTTGAGAGTGAAGTCGCTCACGCGCTCTGGCACGAATGTCATCTTCGACGAGGACGAAGTGATGCCGGGTGTCGAAGACTTGCAGGTGCAGTTCGGCATAGCTGCCGGCGGCGCGAGCAGCGATGCGGCAGGGTCGGCCGCAAGCACGTTCGGCGCTACCGTCGGGCGCGTCGCTCGCTACGTCGATCCGGGCTCCCCCGATCTGCGCTGGGCGCAGGTTGTCTCCGTGCGCGTCTGGCTGCGCATTCGCGCGGATGTGCCGGAGCCCACGTTCGTCGATGCGCGCACGTACCGATACGCGAATGTCGTCTTCACGCCCTCGGGCGCCGAGCGAAACTACCGTCGGGTGCTCATCACGCGCACGACAACGCTTCGCAATGCGCGTGCCACATGACGAGCGTGTTCACTACAGCCTGCGGGCGTTCGGCGCAGCGGGGCGCGGCGCTCGTCATTGCGCTCATTCTGCTCGTCATCCTCACATTGCTGGCCGTCACGGGAATGAGGATGTCCGTGGCGGAGCTCACCATGGCGGGCAACGAGCAGTTTCGTCACAAAGCCTCTGCCGCGTCGTCGGCCGGCATCGAAGTGGCGATTGCTCGCGTTTCGGCGAGGGGAGGCCCTGCGTCAGCGGGCGTCGAGCGCATCGGCCCGGTGGGCGTGGGTGAGCCGCGGAGAGATTCGTACACCGTGTCCGTTCGATACACGGGCAGAGAGACATCGCTTCCCGGATCGAGTGCGGAAAAATTCTCCGGCGACCAATTCGAGATCGAGAGCGTCGGCGCGTCATCGAGGAATGCGCGCGACGTGCAGCTTCAGGGCGTCATGGTCATCTCGCCCGCAGGTGGCGTGAAGTCATTTCAACGCACGGGCTCGGGCCTCGCCAGCGACGGTGCGCCATGACCCTGAAAGCTGTTGGGCGGATGGCGTTTCTCGGGCTGCTGCTCGCGGGCGCGGCGTTCGCTCAGGAGTGCGCGACGTCTTTCGTGAGCCGCACTTCCGTCCGCGTCGACTATCAGGCGGCGGGCTCATCAGCGGGCCGCGCGGATGCGCTCGTGTTCGAGCGATCCGATGTCGGCCTCCTGCGCGCCCTGGACGGCACGACCGGCGTCGAGCTGTGGGCGTATCAAGCGCCGGAGCTTGCGACTGCCGCAGCCGCCCGCGGTCTCATGACCGACCTCGCCGTGCTGCGCTTCGACGCCAATGGCGATGGCGTCATCGACGCCAGCGGCGGCGACAAGGTGTGGCTCTACTTCGGTCTGAAGCGGGGTGGGGCGCACTACTACGCGTTGGATGTGTCAGATCGCCTTCCTCGCGTGCTCTGGAAGGCGGGCGCGGACGCGCTCGAAGGTCTTGGGGACGCGTGGTCGACGCCAACGATCACGCGAGCTCGAATTGGTGGCGCGACTCAGAATGGCGAGCGCTTCGTGCTGGTCTTCGGCGGCGGCCTTGGCAATGGCACCGGCAGCGGTACCGGCAAGGGCAATCGAATCTTCATGGTCGACGCCGCGACCGGGCGTTTGCTGTGGTCCGCTGGCGATCAGCCTGGCGCGGATCGGGTGCTGCCTCGGATGGCCCACGCAATCGCAGCGCGCGTCGCTGTGCTCGACATCGACGGCGACCAGCTCGCGGATCGCATGTATGCGGCCGATGTGGGCGGGCGCATCTGGCGCTTCGACATCTGGAACGGTCGCGGGCGGGACGATCTGGCCACCGGCGGCGTGGTTGCGAGCCTTGGCGCCGCTGAGCCGCTGCCCGTGCCGGCTGCGCCCTCCGACGCCCGCCGCTTCTTCAATGCGCCGGATGTCGCGCTCATCCAGCCGCGCGGGGGCGACGCGTACTACAACCTTGCGATCGGCTCTGGCGACGGCACAGATGCGCGTGCGTTGGGTGTTCGCGACCGGTTCTACTCCATCCGCGATCGCGAGCCGTTCGTGAAACGCTCGCAGGCGGACTATGACGCCGCCACACCGCTGTTCGACGCTGATCTCCCAGACATCACTGCCAGCCCGCAGACCGCGCGCGTGCCGGGCGAAGCCCCAGGCTGGAAACTCGACCTGGCATTGAATGGCGCAAGCTCCGGCGAGAAGGTGCTGGCCGAGTCGCTCACGGCGAACGGCGTCATTCTCTTCACCACATACCAACCCGGCACGACCACAGGTGCGGCTGGCTGCGAAACAAACGGCACGAATCGCGTCTACGCCGTGCGCGTCGACAGCGGCGCGGCCGCGCTCGACCAGAATGGCGACAAACAGATCACAACGGCAGATCGCTACTCAACCCTCGTGCAACAAGGCATCGCTGGCCAGCCGCGCATTGACCTTGCGATGCCCGGCGAAGTGCGAGTGCCGGGCTCGCCGCCGGCTCCTCCCGGCGGCCCAGTGGAGCCAGGCAGCGACCCTGCGCTGAGCGGCACCCACTGCTTCGTCGGCGCGGAGCTGATGAATCAATGCGTGCCCATGGGCACCGTCATCCGCACGTTCTGGAAGCGCACTTCCGTCAACTAGTATCGTGACACGGAAATAACGAAACATTATGCTGGTGCATACCTGCGGTACACAGAGGTGTCAGGCATGCGACAGACAGAACTGAGCTTGAACAGGCGGGACCGTCGGATCGTGGATGAGTTTCGTTCCAAAGGCCTGCATAGGGCGCGAGAGTTCAATCGGGCCCACATTCTGGCTGCGCTGGATCGCAAGATGCCGGAGCAACTAATCATGGAGGTGCTCAACGTGGGCCGCACGGCGGTTTGGCGCACCCGCGTGGCGTATCTGAAGGGCGGATTGGATTTCGCACTCCATGATGAATCGCGACCGGGTAAACCAAAACGATACGAAGCGGGTGCTGAGGCGCAAGTGACGGCACTGGCCTGTTCAGATCCACCACCGGGGGCGCAAGCGCTGGACTGTGGCGCTGCTGACCGAAGCGGCGCGGCGCCACCCGCAGATGAAAACGATCAGCCGAGAGACCATCCGGCGGATTCTAAAAAAAACCTCCTCAAACCCTGGCGCAAGTTGATGTGGTGCATTGGCGAGCTCACCGCAGAGTACCGCAGGCGTATGTACGAACTGCTGAATCTGTATGCTCGCCCCTACGATCCGCGCGAGCCGGTGATTTGTTTGGACGAGAAGAGCAAGCAATTGCTGCGGGAAACTCGTCACCCCTTGCCGGCAAAGCCGGGAGCACCGGCCAAGCAGGACTATGAGTACGAGCGCGCCGGCACCTGCAACATCTTTGTCGCCGTCGA
This sequence comes from uncultured Gammaproteobacteria bacterium, assembly GCA_963837755.1. Classification (GTDB taxonomy): domain Bacteria; phylum Pseudomonadota; class Gammaproteobacteria; order Steroidobacterales; family Steroidobacteraceae; genus JADGHX01. The sequence goes on from CAWIOP010000003.1 coordinate 458,726, forward strand.
ACCCGCGGTCAGCGGCGACTCGTGCAGGTCACCGCCCGGCGTACCAAGGTCGACTTCGTGGGCTTCGTCTGCAGGCTGCTGCACAGGGGTTATGCCCAAGCCACGAAGGTTCATTGGTGCATGGACAACCTCAACACGCATTTGCGCGCCAGCTTCGAAGAAGTGCTGGGTGTAAAGATGGCCGCGACGCTGCTGCGCCGGATCGAGTTCCACTACACGCCCAAACACGCGAGCTGGTTGAACATGGCCGAGATCGAGATCGGCGTCCTGCAGCGCCAGTGCCTGGCGCGCTGTGCTGCCGAGCAGGCCACCCTCGCCACCGAGGTGGCGGCTTGGCAGAGGCGGCGCAACGCCGCTCGATGCGGCATCGAGTGGACGTTTACCCGTCGAGGACGCAGACCGGAAGTTGAGCCAACATTATGTTTCGTAATTAACGTGTCGTTGTACTAGTGCCTGTGCACAGAGATACTGACCGGTTCAGGATTGACGGACGTGACGCCTGCAAATGCACCTCTCCGATGTGCGCAGAGCGGCCGGCGCAGCCGCACGCTACCCGCGCGCCGCGAGCTTCCCTTCGAGATGCAGGGCCAGCTCCGCGATGGTCGGGAAGTCGAACAGCTCGGTGAGGTCGACGAGTCCCGGGTAATCGCGGTCGATGTTCTCGTGGATCTCGATCAGCTTCAGCGAGCTCGCGCCGACCTCGAACAGGTTGTCGTGGACGTCGACGTGCTTGCCTTCGAGCGCCGCGTCGCACGATGGCCTTGAGCTGGTCCTCGATCGCGGTGCGCGACGATCGGTGCCGGCCCACGTTGCGCTTCGCGCAGTGCGCGCAGCTCGGCCAGCTCCGCATCGAACTCGCCGTCGCACGTAGCCTTCTTCCAGCAGGTGGCGCTGGATCTTGCCGCTGGTGGTCTTGGGGATGCGCTTCACCGGCACGACTCGCGCCACTTCGACGCCCGGTGTGCTCGTTGATCAGGCGCGTCGCCTGCGTGGCGAGCGGCAGGAAGTCCTTCATGTCCGCCGCGGTGCAGCACGAACACCACGAGCTTCTCGGTCTGCTCGCCTTTGCGGCTGCGCGCCGGCCGCGACCACCTTGCCGAGCTCCAGGCCCGGCGCGCGCTGCGCGATGGTCTCGAGGTCGTGCGGGTAATAGTTCTGGCCGTTGACGAAGATGATCTCCTTGGCGCGGCCGGAGATGTACAGCTCGCCCTCGTGCATCGAGGCCGAGGTCGCCGGTGCGCAGCCAGCCATCGGCCGTGAAGGCGGCGGCGTTCGCTTCCGGGTTCTCGAAATAGCCGCGCGTGACGTTCTCGCCGCGGATGTGCACGTGGCCCACTGTGCCCGTCAGGCAGCGGCGCATCGTCGTCACCGGCGATGCTGCACTTCGCTGTACGGGATGGCTGGCCGTCGCACATGAGCTCCACCGCGTCCGGGTCGGACTGCGCCGACAGTCTGCGCGGTGCTGCCGACGCCAAGTGATTGGCGCTTGAACGCGATCGACTGATACGTCGTTCCCGACCGTGCGGGAAGCTCACGGCGAGCGACGCTTCGGCGAGCCCGTACACCGGGAACATGGCCGTGCGCGCAAGTTCCGCAGGCGCCAGGCGCGTGAGGAATTCGTCGCACAGCTCGACGCGAGATCGGCTCGGCGCCGTTGAAGATGAGCCGCACCGACGACAGGTCGAGACCGTCGAGGGGCGCGATCGCCCGAGCACCTTGAGGTAGTGCCGGTAGCCGAAGTTGGGCGAGCACAGGATCGTGGCGCGCTTGCGGCTGGCGAACTGCAGCCACAGCAGCGGCCGGCGGATGAACAGCTCCGTGGGCATGAGGTGCGACGTGCATGCGGTGCGCGAACATGATGATGTGCATGCCGATGAGACCCATGTCGTGGGTGAGCGGCATCCACGACAGGCGTGACGTCGTCCTCGTTGAAGCCCGCGGCTTCGCGTGGCGCCGCGCGCATTCGCGAGGATGTTGCGCGTGCGTGAGCACCACGCCCTTGGGCTCGCTGGTGGAGCCCGGAGGAGAACTGGATGAACGCGGTGTCGTCCGGCTGCGCGCGCGTGCACGCTCGCCGGCGCGCGAGATGTCATCGAGCGTTGTCGACCAGGAACGCGCGCGTGCGCGAGCGCTGTCGAACGTGTCCGGCTTCGCCGGCCTGGGTCGGCGAACGCGCCGATGCGCTCGAGCGAGCTTGCTGGTCGGTGTAGATGAAGGGCTTGCCGAGCTTGCGCGCGATGCGCAGCAGCTTGTGCCGGTGCTCGTCGCTGATGCCGAGCGCCACCGGCACCGGCACGATGCCGCCGAGCAGCGCGGCCCAGAACGCGTCGATGAACTGCTCGTTGTTGGCGAGGAACAGGATCAGCTTGTCGCCGCGGCTTCGCGCCGAGCTTCTGCAGGTGAAACAGGATGCCGAGCGCGCGCTCGTAGCAGCTCGCCGTAGGCCACGCTGCGCTCGTCGTTCTCGCCTTCGAGATAGGTGATGGCGCGCGCGGCGCGTGCTGGTTGCGCCTCGATCAGCTCGGTGAGTGTGCTCGCGTTGAACATCAGCGGCGTTCCAGCCTCATGAACAGGGGGTTGCTTGGTGCGCAGGTTGATCTGCGCTTCGAGCTCGAGCGGCCGGTCGGGCACGTAGGTCAGCCGGTAGCGGCGGGCGACCTTGTACAGGTGCATCAGCATTTCGTAGAGCGCGAGGGTCTCGCCGATGCAATGCCGCGGGCCGGCCGCGAACGGCATGTAGGCGAAACGCGGGCGGTCCGCTTCGTGCTCCGGCGTCGAAGCGCTCCGGCCGGAACGCGTCCGGGTCCTTCCAGAACTGCGGGTGCCGGTGCAGCAGATAGGGGCTCAGCAGCACGTCGGTGCCCGCCGGAACTCGATAGCCGCCGAGCGTGTCGCGGCCGATCTGCGGCGGGACAGCAGCCAGCCCGGCGGATACAGCCGCAGCGCTTCGTCGATCACCTGCTGCGTGTAGGCGAGCGCCTCCATCTGCGAGAGCCTCGGTGCCGACGGTTTCCGGCGTGGCGTCGAGCTCCGCGTGCAGCTGCGCTTCGACGTCGGGTGCTGCGAGAGCAGATACCAGGTCCAGTTGAGGCCGCTCGCCGTGGTTTCGTGGCCGGCGACGACGAGCGTCATGACTTCGTCGATGAGCTCGCGCTCGCTCATGGCGTCGCCGGTCTCCTTGTCGCGCGCGCTCATGAGCATGCTGCAGGAAGTCGAAGTGCTCCGCTTGGGCTTCGCGGCGCGGCGCGCGACGAGCGCCGCGACCAGCTTGCGCGAGCTGAGCGGAACTTGTAGGCGAACTGAAGATTGCGCGCCGGTTCCTTCGTGACGACGTCGAACGGATTGCCGCCGAGCTGCTGCGCGAGGCGGTCGAGGTCCGTGCCGAAGATGGAGCGCAGCACGATGTCGAGCGTGAGCTCGCTCATGTCGTCGGTGACGTTCACGGGCTCGCCGCGCGCGGCCTGCGCTTCCCACCGGGCGATGAAGCGCTCGTTGGCTTCGTCGATGAGTGCGCGCGAACCGGTGATCACGCGCCGGTGGAACATGGGCTGCATCATGTAGCGCTGGCGTTTCCAGAAGCTCGCCTTCGCTCGTCATGATGCCGTTGCCGAGCAGGATCTTGACGCGGTCGAGGCCCACGCCCTTGGTGTAGTTCCGGTGGTTCGACACCAGCACGCGCTTGACGTCGTCCGGGTGATTGATGACGTAGGTGTAAGACTTGCGGCCGGGTGCGTATACCCGGTAGATGTCGCCGTAGCGGGCGAACAGCTCGGTCATCCGCTCGAGGGAATCGTCCGTGGAGCCGATGTCGAATCGCAGCTCGGGCTCAGGCGGGTGTCGCTGGATTGCGTCTGGTGCGGTCATGCGAGTGGCTGACAAGATCGGGCGCAATCTTATCATCCAATGCCAGCGCTTCTGGATCGCTCCGCCGAGGGAGGCGCCTCATGCCGACCCTCATCGAGCGTGGCATCAGGTGCCGGGCTGCGGCACAGCATTGAGCCTTGTTTCGCCGGAGCCGATCACGGAAACTGCGCGTCCTGCGCGCAGCGTGCGCGTTTCAGCAGTCTTCGCACATTCACACCGACGTAGCTCGCAGCATGACGGAACCCGGCCCGGGCGGCGGCCTGCGCAATTCCATTTACCGGCAGGTCACCAGGTCCGGGCGGCGCATGACCGCCGGGCGGCGCCTGCTCTACGCGTTCGTCGTGCCGCTGGGTCTCGGACTCATACGATTCTGGTGGATGACCTGCCGCGTGGTGCGCGTGGAGGGGCAGGAGCATCTCGACGCCGCGCTCGCGAAGGCGCCGTCCCTGGTGCCGTGCTACTGGCACCAGCATCAGCTCTTCTGCGCCAAATATCTCGTGGACCAGAGCGCGGGCACCGCCGGCTCGCGCGGGCTGAAGGTGGGCTGGCTCATCAGCCCGTCGGTGGATGGCGAGATCGGCGCCATGATGGTCCGGCGCATTGGCGGGCACGTGATTCGCGGCTCGTCCACCCCACGGGTGCGCGAGCGCTGCGGGATTACTACGAAGCGTTGGTCAAAGAGGGCGTGTCGCCCGCCATCACGCCGGATGGGCCGCGAGGGCCGCGATTCGAGTTCAAGCAGGGCGCCATCCTGCTGGCGCAGATCTCGGCACGGCCGATTCTGCCCATGGCTTACGCGGCCACGCGGGCGTGGCTCATCAAGTGGGACAAGTTCGTGTTGCCCGTGCCGTTCTCCCGCATCGTCATCGCCGTGGGCGCGCCACGCTATGTGCCGCGTGCCATCGATGCGGCGGCCATCGCGCAAATGCAGGGTGAAATGAAAGCGGAGCTGAAGCGGCTCTATGAAGTCGCGAAAGCCTCGCTGCACGGGCGTGAATCATGAGCGCCGACGCCGCGGCTACGCCTGAAATCTCTGTCGTCATTCCAGTGTGCAACGAGGCCGGGAACGTCGGGCCCCTGGCGCAGGAAATCGCCACGGCGCTCGCCGGGCGAGCGTTCGAGATCCTGTTCGTCGATGACGGTAGCACGGATGCCACCGCCGCGGCGGTGTTGGCCGCGCGCGCTTCGATTCCTCAGGTGCGATTGCTCCGGCATTCATTTCGCAGCGGGCAGAGTGCCGCGGTGGCCACTGGCGTGCGGCTCGCGCGTGCCGAGTGGGTGGGCACGCTCGATGGCGACGGGCAGAACGACCCTGCCGATATGCCCAAGCTGCTCGCGGCGCGCGCTCGCGCCGGAGAACGCCGGCGTCGCGTTGTTCCAGGGCCATCGCACCACGCGCAAGGACACGGGCTTTCGTAAGCTGCAGTCGCGCATCGCCAACGGCGTGCGCTCGAAGATGCTCGGCGATGGCACGCCGGACACCGGCTGCGGCATCAAGCTGCTGCATCGGCCAACGTATCTGGAGCTGCCGCAGTTCGATCACATGCATCGCTTCCTGCCGGCGCTGTTCCAGCGCGCACGGCGCGCGCGTCGATCTCGGTGCCGGTGAGTCACCGGCCGCGGGCGCGCGGCACGTCCAAGTACGGCATGCTGGACCGGCTGTGGGTGGGCATCGTCGACATCTTCGGCGTCATGTGGCTGCGCCGGCGCTACAAGCCCGGCCTCACGGTTCGCGAGGAATAACGCACGATGAATGTCGGTCATCGCCCAGATGTTCGGCGTGGTGATCACGCCGTGGAAGCTCGTTGGCTATGCCGGCGTGCTGCTGTTCGCGGGGCGCTGGGTGGTGCAGGTGCTGGCCACGCGCAAGCATGGCAAGCCCACCATTCCGCGCATCTTCTGGATGATGAGCGTGACGGGCAGCGCGTTGCTGCTGTCGTACTTCATCTGGGGCAAGAACGATTCGGTGGGCGTGCTCTCCAACCTGTTCCCGATGAGCGTGGCGATCTACAACTGGCTCATGGACATCAAGGCCGGCCGCCAAGCGCAGCATGGCTGAAGGGCGCGCAATTGCCGCGCCCGAAGCGGTGAGGCTCAGCGACCTGCTGTGGCTCGGGCTCGCCCTGCTGCTGCTGGTCGGCACCGGACTGGGCGTTCGCGCTCCGTGGCCCGCGGACGAGCCGCGTTTCGCGCTCATCGCGCGCGAGATGGTGCACACCGGGGAGTGGCTGTTTCCGCGCATCGGCGGGGATCTATATCCCGACAAGCCGCCGGTCTACTTCTGGCTGCTGAGCCTCTGCTATTTCCTCACCGGCTCGATTCGCGCGTCATTCCTGATCCCGGCATTCGTGGCGGCCTGCACCGTGACCGGGCTCGTGTACGACATGGGGCGTCGCACGGCGGGCCGCGCGAGCGGGCTGGCCGCTGCGCTCACGCTGGCCTGCTGCATTCAGTTCGTGATGACGATGCGCGGCGCGCAGATCGACCCCGTGCTCTGCGCGATCACCACACTGTCGCTATACGCCTTCCTGCGTCACTTGCTGTTCGGGCCGGCCTGGGGCTGGTGCTTCATCGGCGGCGTTGGCGCCGGTGTGGGCGTGGTGACGAAAGGCGTTGGATTCCTGCCGCTGCTCGTGTTGCTGCCGTACGCGATATTCCGCGCTCGTGGCTTCAGATTCCTGCCGGCATTTGCGGGCGGGGCTCGGTGGTGGCTCGTTCCCGCCGGCTTTCTGGTGGGCGTCTCGGTGTGGCTCGTGCCCATGCTCATCGCCGTAGCCACGCGAAACGATCCGGCACTGGTCGCCTATCGCGACGAGATCCTCTTCCAGCAAACCGTTCATCGTTACGCTTCGGCCTGGCACCACGTGATGCCGTGGTACTTCTTCATCGTCGAGGTGATTCCGGGCGCTGTGGCTGCCCCTCAGTCTGCTGTTCTTCTGGCTCGTGCCCCGCTGGGCGGGCGCGTGGCGTGAGCGGGATGCACGCGTGTGGCTGCCGCTCGCATGGGCCCTGCTGACGCTGATGTTCTTCTCATTGAGCGCGGGCAAGCGCGGCATCTACCTTTTCCCCGCGCTGCCGGCCGTGGCCATCGCGGCCGCGCCGTTCCTTCCGCATTTGTTCCTGCGTCGGGGCGTGCAGCGCGCGAGCCTCGTGCTCGGCGTCGTGCTGCTGGGTGCTGCCATCGCGTTGCTGATAGCTGAAGTGGCCGGCCCGGAGCGCCTGCGCGAGAAGCTGGCGGAGCTGGGCGTCGACTTACTCGTTCCCATTGCCGTGTTGGTCGGCGTCGGTGCGGTGCTTTGGGCATGGTCGGCGTGGAAGAAGCCGATCCTCGCCTGGCCCGCCGTGCTGGCTGCGGTCGCGGCGGTCTGGTCTTACGGCATCACGCCCGCCATCGACGGGGAACGCTCCGCGCGGGATTTCATGAAAAAGACGCTCGCGCTCGTTCCGCGCGACGCGGAGCTGGGCCTGCTCGCCTACAAGGAGCAGTTCCTGTTGTATCTGGACCGGCCCATCGTGAATTTCGGGCATGCGCGCTGGCGCGAGGGCGAGCAGGAGGCCTATGACGCGTCCGTCTGGTTGAGCACCGTCCCCGGTCGGGTTCTGCTCGTCCCGGAATCCGCTCTCGCCCCGTGCTTCGTCAATACATCGAAGCGGCTGGCCGGGCTATCGAGCAGCGACCAGTGGTTCCTCGTCAGAGGCGAGGCCGAGCAGGGGTGCGTGGCAAGGGGAGAGCGCTCGCGAGCCATCCACTATCGACCGCCTGTGCTGGCAGGCAGTTGAGTGCGATATGTCTGGTGAAATTCAGCAGCGGACGGCTTGAATTCAAGTGCTAACAGGAGGTTAGCTTGTTTTCCTTCTGGACTGTGCCAGAATCCGGCGCGACCTTACGGAAAATACAGACCGTGAACTGTGTCGCCCGTCGTGGCCCGAGCCGGCGGGCCTGTCAGACTTCACGGGCGCACGGCTAGCGCAACTTCGGGGAGAGAAAACGTCGGATGTCGACCCTGCCGCCCGATAAAACATCGGAGTTCACGGCTTCGGACATCTTGTCCGCGGATGCGTGGAACGGTCGCACAACCCGGCCGGCGCTCGGCCTCGATGTCGCGTGCACGAAGATCGCGGTCGACTTCCAGAACATGCGTCGACCGGCCGTCGACGAAACCCTCCGCAAGAATCTCGAGCTGCTCCGGGAGGCCACCAGCTCCGACTGCGCCTTCGCCGCCGTATTCGGCCCCGATGAGCCCGTCTTCGTAGACATTCAGGTCGCGCGCAGCGCCTTCGCCCAATGCCGACCCGAAGCGCTTCGGGGCCAGAGCATCGACCTGTTCCCCTGGCTGAAGTCCCGCTGCGAGCATCTTCGCCTCTCCGAGCTGCGGGACACGAGCGCCCCGCGCCGGGAGCAGATGATCGAAGCGACCGCGCTTCTCGGAGCTTCAGATCGGCTCGGCCATGCTGGTGGCCTTCCGCGTGCAGGGAAAGCCCGCAGGCTTCCTGGGCCTGGCGCACGACCTGCCGCGTGGCGCGTGGGACGTGAACCTGCAGCTGCATGCTCAAACTCATCGGCACGAGCCTCGCCACGGGCCTCGAGCGCATCCGCATCGAGGCGCGCCTGCGCAAGCTCGAAGAGCGCATGACGCTTTCGCAGGCCGCCGCCAACGACGGGCTCTGGGACTTCGACGTCGAGAGCAACGAGGTCTACTTCTCGCCCCGCTGGAAGGCGATGCTCGGTTACGGGGACGACGACATGCGCGGCTCGCCGGACTGGCGCAGCCTCGTGCATCCGGACGACCTGTCGCGCGTGCAGGCGCAGATCCGCGACCACGTTGGCGGCAAGACGCCGATTTTCGAGAGCACCCACCGCATGCGTCACCGCAACGGCGAGTGGCGCTGGGTGGTGAGCCGCGCCCATGCGCGCGTGGACAAGCACGGGCGCCTGCTGCGCCTGGTGGGCGTGGAGCTCGACATAACCGAGCGCAAGATCTACGAAGAGGCGCTGTTCCGCGAGAAGGAGAGCGCGCAGATCACCCTGCAGTCGATCGGTGACGGCGTCATCACGACCGATGCGAGCTCCACCATCGACTACATCAACCCGGTGGCCGAGGAGCTCACGGGCTGGCGCCTGGAAGATGCGATGGGGCGGCCGGTGGAAGAGATCTTCCGCGCGTTCCACGAAGAGACCTGCGAGCCGCTCGAGAATCCGCTCTCCGTTTCGATTCGCCGCATACGGCCCATCAAGTCGGTGCGCCCGATGCTGCTGATTCGCCGCGACGGCAACGAGCTGTATGTGGAGAGCACCGCGGCGCCCATCCGCGATGGCGCGGGCCATGTGAGCGGCGGCGTGCTCGTGTTCCATGACGTGAGCGAGTCGCGCGAGCTGAACCGGCGCCTGTCGTATCACGCAAGCCACGACCTGCTCACGGGCCTGGTGAATCGCCGCGAGTTCGAGGCGCGCCTGGAGCGGGCGCTCAAGAGCGCCAAGGCGCGCGAAGCGTCGTACGCGCTGTGCTACCTCGACATCGACCAGTTCAAGATCGTCAACGACACCTGCGGCCACAGCGCGGGAGATGCGCTGCTGGGGCAGGTGGGCGCGTTGTTGAAATCCAAGGTGCGCTGGCGCGACACACTGTCGCGCCTGGGTGGCGACGAGTTCGGCATCCTGCTCGAAAGCTGCTCGCTGGATGAAGCGATGCGGACGGCCGAAGCGCTGCGCGAAGCCGTGCGCAACTTCCGGTTCACCTGGGAAGATCGCGTGTTCCGCCTCGGCGCGAGCATCGGCGTGGTGCCCATCTCCGCGGACAACGCGGACTTCGCGTCCATTCTTTCGGCGGCCGACAGCGCCTGCCAGGCGGCGAAAGAGGGTGGCCGCAACCGCGTGCACAGCTTCGCCGAGAATGACATCGAGCTCATGCGCCGCCGGCGCGAGATGCAGTGGGCGGCGCGCATCAACGCGGCACTCGAGGAAGGGCGCTTCGAGCTCTTCCGCATGCAGATTCAGCCGCTGCAGCGGGTTGACCCCGGCCAGCACTACGAGCTGCTCATCCGTCTGCGCGACGAAGGCGGGCGCATCGTGGCGCCGAACGACTTCATCTCGGCAGCCGAGCGCTATGGCATTACGCCGGCGATCGACCGGTGGGTGATCGAGAACGCCTTCCGCTGGCTCGTCTCCGAAGCGGACGAGCGCGCGTCGCTCATGATGTGCTCCATCAATCTCTCCGGACAGAGCCTGGGTGACGACAAGTTCCTGCCGTTCGTCATCGACCAGTTCCATCGCAGCGGCCTGGATGCCTCGAAGATCTGCTTCGAGATCACGGAAACCGCGGCCGTGGCGAGCTTCTCGCAGGCGAACCGGTTCATCCAGGCGCTCAAGGAGCTCGGCTGCAAGTTCGCGCTGGACGATTTCGGCACCGGCCTCTCGTCGTTCGGCTACCTCAAGCATTTCCCCGTCGACTTCCTGAAGATCGACGGCTCGTTCGTGCGCGAGATCCTGCGCGACCCGATCGATCGCGAGATGGTTCGCTCCATCAACGAGATCGGCCACCTCACCGGCAAGCAGACCATCGCCGAGTTCGCCGAGAACGCCGAGATCATCCAGATGCTCACGAGCCTGGGCATCGACTATGCGCAGGGCTATGGCGTGGCGCAGCCGCAGCGGGTGTTGAAGTCCGCCGTTGCCTAGTGCGGGGTCTGCGCGGTTGAAGGCTTCGCGTGGGCAAGTGCTTCGAACTGCGCTTCGAAGGCCGTTAGTGCGCGGATCACGTCCGCGTTTCGATCCTGCATCTTCAGCGACATCTCGATGCCCCGCAGGCGTTGTCCTGGCTTATAAAGTGCGGCGTGCTCAACTTCCCAGAACATGCCGATCAGCATCGACATGACCTGAATCTCGGTTCGAACCCGGCAGTGGCCGCTGCAGTAGCCGTGATATTTCAGGGCGAGCGATGTCGCCGTTCCGGGCGCAGGCGGCACAGGGTCGGCGACCCAGTCGCAAAATCGCTGGCTCAGCACGTTGTCGATCTCAAGGACGCGATGTCGTGGGAACGCAAGGATGCGAACGCCGGCGAGGTCGTTGAGTGACTTCAAGGAACTGGGGACGAAGTCCGGGCTGCTGAAGTCGCAAAACTCCGGTCGGCGTCGCAACGCGCCGATTGCGCTTTCGCATTCCTTGATACGCGACTTGATGACGATTCGCTCATGGCTTTCCAGTCGGCGCATGATCGGTACGAGCAGATACCGGACTTCCGCTTCGAGCTCTGCCGCCGCATGCCGGGCATGGGGAAGCAGCTCGAAATATTCTTCACGCAGTTGATCCTCGACGGTGCGCGCGACCATGTCAGGAGTACGCGGCTTCGAGCGTTTTTCGGAACACGGGCGTAGGCTGATTGAAGCAGAAGAACTGCCACTCCGTGCCCGGCACCGCCATTGCGATATGCGCCTCGAGTTCCTCGGCGCTGTGAGCGTCGACGAACCAATGGCTGAAGAGCATCTTGCGCGGCTTGTTCACGTAAGTGCCGTAGTAGTAGTCGAAGACATATCCACCGGCGTCCAGAACATCTGACTTCCTGCACATCCTTTGTACCTCACCATCCGTTTTCGATACACGCATTATGCGCATCGCTTCGATGAGATCAATGACAAGAGGAGCACGTTCGTGCGAGCGGCACGAACGTACGAAGTGCGAGGAATCGGCGGTGTTTGCGAGCCAGTTTCTGGCGATTCGCGCTCGCGCGGGAGCTTGACTACGCGCTTTTGAATTCCAGCCGCATCGACAAGTCCACCGCGCGCACGTTCTTGGTGATCCCGCCCACGGAGATGAAGTCGACGCCGGTCTCCGCGATCTCGCGCACGGTTTCGAGACTCACGTTGCCGGAGGCTTCGAGCTTCGCGTGCCGGCCGCGCTCGCTGTTGAGCGCCACCGCGTTGCGCATGTCGGCGAGCGAGAAGTTATCGAGCATGATGATGTCGGGCTTCGCGGCGATGGCTTCTTCCAGCTCCGTCATCGTCTCCACTTCGACTTCCACCTGCAGCCCGGGCACGTGGCGGCGCGCCGACTCCACCGCGCGCGTCAGCGAGCCGGCGGCGGTGATGTGGTTTTCCTTCACGAGCACCATGTCGTAGAGGCCCATGCGGTGGTTGGTGGCGCCGCCGCACCGCACGGCATATTTCTGCGCCGTGCGCAGTCCGGGCAACGTTTTGCGCGTGTCGAGAATCGTGCAGCCGGTTCCCTCGACCGCATCGACGTAGCGGCGCGCTTCCGTCGCCGTTGCGGAGAGCAGTTGAAGGAAGTTCAGCGCAGTGCGCTCGCCGGTGAGAATGGAGCGCGCACTGCCTTCGATGTCGAAGAGATTGCGCGCCGGGCCGACGCGCTCGCCGTCGTCCGCATGCCAGCGAATGCGCACTGCGGAGTCGAGCTGGCGGAACACTTCTTCCACCCACGGCCGGCCGCACATCACCGCGGCCTCGCGCGTGATGACGCACCCGTGCGCAATCTGGCTTGCCGGCACGAAGCCGGCGGTGACATCGCCGGTGCCCACGTCTTCGCGGATCGCGGCCTGCACCTGCGACCCGAGGTCTTTCGGAAGCTCGCGCATGATTGTTCGCCTCTGCTGCTTTCAAGCGTAAACAAAAAGGCCCGGCATTGCCGGGCCTTTTGTTTGCGCGGCCGCGGGGCCGCGCAACTGTGCGGATTGCCTAGAACGGCAGGCCGTGCGTGGCGCTGCCCATGCACATGAGCATGGGAATCGACAGCACGAAGTTGGTGCGCGAGGCATAGAGCGCCACCTTGCGCGCCTTGGCCTTCTCCTCGTCGGTGGCGGGCTTCAAGCCGAGAATCTTCTTCTGGTTCGGCCAGATGAGACCCCACACGTTGAAGAGCATGATGGTGCCGAGCCAGGCGCCGATGCCGATGACGAGCGAGTAGTTGTCCCCCGTGCCCAGCCCCAGCGTGAAGGCCGAGACGAAGCGCGCGCCCAGCAGCCAGGCGCCGGCAAGCCACGTCACGAGTGCCGTCCAGCGGAACCAGAAGAGCGCGCGGGGCGCGACATATTTCGTGATGCCCGCTCCGCCCGGCCCACCCTTGTCGGCGGCGGCATCGGCGAGCGCCGGCACCTGCACCGCGTTGAAGTAATAAAGGAGGCCGATCCAGAACACGCCGGCCACGATGTGCAGCCAGCGCGCGAGACTCTGTGGATTGAAGGCAATGCCCCGGCTGGCGGCGATCGCAAGCGCGATCACAACAGCGAGAACGATGCCGAGGATCAGGGACTGTCGATGGTTGTTGAGTGGGTTCATGGTGTTGCCTTCTCCCCGGGGATGAAACGGATGCGGCCGCCGAAGTTCTTGTTCTGACTGGCCTGGGCGGATATTTGCGGGTTTGAAGAATAGGCGACCACCCCCCATAATTCAACGCCGCCCTGGGCGGAGCGGGGCGCCGGGCACAACCATCGTCGCCGGCATTCCCTTCACCACGAGTGGCACGAGGCTGCACACTCCCGGCATCAATGCAGCACAGTCCCAATGATCGGCCCGTTGCTCCCAGCTCTCCGTGCATCAACGTGTGCGTGCTGGATGCAGCCGGCTGCTGTCTGGGGTGCCTGCGCACCGTCGACGAGATTGCCCGCTGGCGCGACATGAGTGCAGCGGAGCAATGGGGCCTCATTCACGAGCTCGAAGCGCGCCGGCTTGGCCGGGCACGCGTCGAGGGCTACGCCGGGTCACCGCCAGACGGGAGTTCGAATGAAAGTTGATGCTCGGGTCTGCGCGGCGGCCAATGTCCTCGGGATAATGGCGGTCGCAGTCGTGCTTTCCGGGTGCGCGGTCGCCATGTTGGGCGGGGCGTCGCGCTCGGGCAGCTCGTCCGGTTCCAGCGGCACCGGCAGCGCGAGCCAGGCCGGGCGCCCGGCGTCGCAACGGGTGGCGGACAATGCGATCTCCACTGCGGTGAGGTCGCGGTTTGCCGCCAATGCGGCGCTGAAGCCTTTGAAACTGGCAGTGGATACCCACGATGGGGTAGTGACCCTGCGCGGGCAGGTCAATAACGTAGCGCAGCGAAACGCTGCCCAGCTCGAGGCGCGCGCCGTGAAGGGCGTGAAAGCCGTGAAGAACGAGCTGACTGTGCGCTGATGGCAGCGCGTGCTCGATATCAGAGGTTAGTCAGATGGATGTCGTCGAAAGAATCAAGACCGAGCTCACCTCGAGCCCGGTGGTGCTCTTCATGAAGGGCACGCCGGATTTCCCCCAGTGCGGCTTCTCCGCGCAGACCGTGCAGGCGCTTCGCCTGCTCGGCGCGCAGTTCAAGCACGTGAACATCTTCGAAGATCCAGAGCTGCGCGAGGCGTTGAAGCGCTACTCCAACTGGCCCACCTACCCGCAGCTCTACGTGAACGGCGAGCTCGTCGGCGGCTGCGACATCGCGCTCGAGATGTATCACAACGGTGAGCTGAAGACGCTGCTGCAGGAAGCCGGCGCCACGAGCTAGCTCGTGCGGCGCGCGTCCTGCGCGCCCGGGCTCCTTTACTTGCGGCCCGGCGGCGACCCCGCCGGCGGCTCGGCGATGCCGGCCGGTGAGCGGCCATGCGGTCAGCTTTCCATGCGCAGCACGGGCTTGATGGTCTCGCCGCGCTCCATGTCGTGGAACGCGGTGGCGATGTCCTCGAAGCGGTAGAAGCGGATCAGGCGGTCGAAGGGCAGGCGGCCCTGCCGGTAGTAGTCGATCAGCATGGGAATGAAGAACCGGGGCGCGGCGTCCCCGCCAAGGATGCCTTGCAGCTTTCGGCCGCCCGACAGAATCGAGAACATCGGCGGCTTCCATTCGCCTCGCGGCGAGGTGACGAAGCCCGCAGTGCCGCGCACGGCGAGGCAGTCGATGGCCTGAGTGTAGATCTCCGGCGAGCTCGTCGTGTTCAGCGTGAAGCTCACTCCGCCGGGCACGAGCGCGCGCAGTGCCTTGGCCAATTCGCCGTCATTCGCATTGAGGGTGTCGGTGGCGCCCAGCTCCCTGGCAAGCGCCAGGCGCGAGGGCAGCACGTCTATGGCGACGATGCGGGCCGCGCCCACGAGCCGTGCAGCCATGATGGCCGAGAGCCCGACACCGCCAACGCCGAACACCGCAACCGTGTCACCCGCGCGCACCTTGAGCGCCTCGATAATAGCGCCGGTGCCGGTGATCACCCCGCAGCCGAGCGGGCCGAGGATCTCCAGCGGAACGTCCTTCGTCACTTTCACCGCCGTTCGCTCGCTGGCCACGGCGAAGCGGGAGAACGACGATTGCCCGAAGAACTGCCCGTGGATTCGCGTGCCGTTCTGGCTGAGCGCGCTGGTGCCATCCATGCGCAGGCCGCCGAAGTTTCGCGGCAGCATCTCAGCGCAGAAGATCGGCGCGTTGCGCCGGCAGCTTGGGCAGGTTCCGCAGGAGGCGCCGCTGAGCACGACGTGATCGCCAACCGCGAGCGTCGTGACGCCTTCGCCCACCTGTTCGATGACGCCCGATCCCTCGTGGCCGAGCACGATCGGCCGCGGCGTGCCGGGGCCAAACCCCGCATGCACTCGAAGATCCGTGTGGCAGATGCCGCTGGCAACGATGCGCACGAGCACTTCGCCCGGGCGGGGGCTCTCGAGATCGAGCGTCTCGATGCTCGGCGCGGCAGCGCCTTCCCTGGAAACGGCGGCAGTTGTTTTCATGAGTGGCGCCTACTTCGCGGGTGCGGGCTTGCGCTCGTCGAACTCCGGCGGCACGGGCGGCGCCGCAGGCGCGGTTGGCTTGGCCTTCATAACGATCTCGCCCTTCCACGGCACCTGGTCGCGGCTCGTCCAGCCGTTCACCTGCAGGTGCTTGAAGAGCCACACGCCATTGCGCTTCACGCACAGGTCGTTGCGCGTGCCGATGCCGAACACGAAGTTGGTGTTGTAGTCGACGTTGAACTGGATGATCTGGAAGAAGCTCTTCACGCGCGCGCCCGGCTCGCCGTCGGGCGTCTGCTCGGGCGTCATCAGGAAATGATTGAAGAGATGCTGGCGGCCGAACCACCAGCTCTGGCGGTCGTACCACAGCGCCTCGAGGTTCTTGAGAATCGCCTCGTGGCCCTGCACGCGGCCCTGCCACAGGTGGTCGAAGTAACCGTCTTGCGCAAAGCAGGCGACGGCGAGCGGCGCATCGGCGAGGTCGATGGCCCACGAGTACTTGGCGAACAGTTCCTGAATGTCGAGTCGATCTTCAGCCGACAGCTTGCTGAGGGGTGCGGTCACGGCCATTCTCCTGTTTGAAAGCAGGCCCATTCGTCGAATGGACGCATCTACACCGTGTAATGCCCGCTCGCGAGCGCCGCATCCGGCACCCACATGCCATGGAACGTGGAGCGCACGCGCGCGGGCAGCTTCAGCACGGCAAGTGGGCCATCCTCGATGCGGCTCGCGTTGAGAATGGCCAGATCGCTGCGATTCTCCGCCAGCCGGTTCACAAGTGTGAGCAGGTAGCCGTCGCCCTCGGCGGAACCGGGCTTCAGCACGAAGTTGGGCTCCTGCACGCCGCAGTCGGCGCCCGGCACCCACGTCTTGAGCTGACCATTGGAGTGATCGATGCAGCCGATGGCACCGAGCCCCATCGAGCCCGCGGGCGCCGTCGGCGGCCGGCAAATGCTGTAGCCAAAGCGATAGGGCTTACCCATGTAGCGATCGTCGCACTTCGGCATCTCGCACGGCGCCTGCTGCAGCAGGCGCGACTCGAAGCCGTCGCTCTTGCCGGCCAGATCGAAGGTGAGGCGCGTGAGCAGCGGAGGGCA
Organism: uncultured Gammaproteobacteria bacterium; assembly: GCA_963837755.1. GTDB lineage: Bacteria > Pseudomonadota > Gammaproteobacteria > Steroidobacterales > Steroidobacteraceae > JADGHX01. The sequence goes on from CAWIOP010000003.1 coordinate 475,360, forward strand.
CCCCTGGTACGGGGAGCCGTCGTAGCTCGGGAAGAACTCGAAGCAGTTGCCCTGGTAGAGGCAGACGTCCAGATGCAGCTTCGAGCCTTCATTGTGCGCATTCATCATGTGCCCGGCGCTCACCGCGGGCCCATGGAACCAGCGAACGTCGGCAGACCGGCCACGCCGGGGGAACACGGCGTAGTAGCTGTTCTTGTCCGGATGCCACTGGTAGAACGGGCCGCCGCGCTTGATGGTGGGCAGATCCGTGATGAGCGGGAAGAACGGCACGATCGCGTGCGTATCGGTCACGGCGAAGTCGTGCACCATGCCGGGGTAGGGCATGTCGAACCACATCTGGTGAACGATCTCGCCGTCCGCGTCCGCGATGATGAATGCGAAATCCCGCGTGCCATCGCCCTTCGCCTGGTACGAGAACGCGAGCAGCTCGTTCGTGTGCAGGTCGAGCTTGGGGTGCGCCGTGAGGCTCACGGCGTCGAGCTTGCCGCCGAAATTCCATTCCGCGCGCGTGTCGAGCGTGAGCGGGTCGAGCTCCATCGGCAGCGAATCTTCCTTGAGGACGAGCAGCTTCCTGCCGTGCCACACCACGTTCGTGTTCGCGGTGCCGGGGTTCTTGCCGGCCACGCTCGGGTCGTTCGTATAGCGGTTGCGATAACGGCCGAAGAGCGAGCGGCGCGCCTGTTCCTGCAGCAGGAAGCGCTCGTTGCGCACCCAGCGGCTGCGATAGTCCACGTGCCCGTCCGTGAAGCGGAACATGTGCACCATGCCTTCGCCGTCGATGAAGATGTCGTCCTTCGTCATGGGCGGGTACTGGCGGTCGGGCCCGCAGCGGTAGAGCGCGCCGTTCAGGTCTTTCGGCACCGAGCCGCCGATGACTTCGAGGTCGCGCACGTCGGACTCCAGCCGCACGGGCGCGCCCCAGCCCTTGTAGATCGGAATGTCGGGAAACATCACGTCCATGAACGGCCCCTCGTGAGTCAGCGTCGGAAGATCGTGCCACCATGCTCGGGCACAATGGACCCCTCGGCAACGACCACGGACGCCCTACCCGCAGCGTGGCAAGATCGCGCCGCGCGTCGCGCAACCCGGGCGCAGCCACCGATCGAGACGAGACCATGAGCGACACCCGCCAGAACATCGACCAGAACACCGACGAAGCCGCTGGCGCTGCCGACCCGCTCCGCGCCATCGGCAATACCATCACCCCCGACACCATTGCAGCCACGGCTGCGCTCGTGGCGCCGCTACACGCGCGTATTACGCACGAAGGCGTGAAGGTGTCCCGCGATCTGCGCTATGGGCCCGCCGATCGCAACCGGCTCGATGTGTTCGAGGCGATGGGCGGTTCCAACGCCGGGGCGCCGGTGCTCGTGTTCGTGCATGGCGGCGGCTTCGTCATGGGCGACAAGACCGCGCCGAACAGCCCGTTCTACGACAACGTGGGGTATTGGGCTGTTCGCAATGGAATGGTGGGCGTGAACATCACGTATCGGCTGGCGCCGCAGCACCCATGGCCAGCGGGCAGTGACGATCTGGCGCTGGCGTTGAAGTGGGTGCGCGAGAACATTGCCGCGCATGGCGGCGATCTGGATCGCGTCTACGTCATGGGCCAGTCGGCAGGCGCGGTGCACGTGGCGGGCTACGTTGCGCGCGAGTTCGGCAACCTCGGCGGTCGCGCGCCGGTGCAGGGCTGGAAGCCCGCGGGCGCCTTGCTGGTTTCCGGTCTCTACGACACGGACACCATGGATCGCGAAGCGCACTTCCGGGCGTATTTCGGTGACGACGATGCAAAGCTCGAGAACGCATCGTTCGTCGGTGCGCTGGCCGGCGCGAATGTGCCGCTATTCGTGGTGCTCGCGGAGCTCGACCCGCCAGATTTCGTGCGGCAGTTCGTTGTGCTGCTCGAGACGCACGTGCGCAGGCAGGTGAAGCTGCCGCGGTTCGTGCAGCTCCCGGCCCACAATCACTTCACCACGGTATGGCGCATGAACACCAGCAGCGACACGCTTGGGCCGGAGCTGTTGAAGTTCGTGGCCGAAACACGAGGTCAGGCAAGCAGAGGCGGCGGTCGTGCGTTTGCTTGACGCCGCAGGCATGCTGCCGGGCGCAAGAAGAGGCAGCCCTTCAGGTTTCCTGCTGCGGGTCTTCGTTCTGCGGTTCCGAAGGCACGGCTTCGTGCCAGCCGAGCGCGCAGGCGCGCGCTTCGGCTTCGCGATACATCGCCGTGAGGCGATTGGTGACGTGGCAGAAGATGTCCGCGGTGCGCTCGGCGTCGTACGACGCGGAATGCGCCAGGCTCGAGTCCCATTCGAAACCGGCGACGGTCGAGGCTTTTGCAAGAACGGTCTGGCCGAGCGCGGCGCCCGCGAGCGACACCGTGTCGAAACACGAGAATGGGTGGAACGGGTTGCGCTTGATCTCCGTGCGCACCACGGCCGCATTCACGAAACCAAGGTCGAACGACGCGTTGTGGCCCACGAGTATCGCGCGCCGGCAGTGGTAGGCGCGAATGGCGTGGCGAACCTCGCGAAAGATGCGCTGAAGCGCGTCGCGTTCCGCGATGGCCGGACGCAGAGGGTGATAGGGGTCGATGCCGGTCACCGCCAGCGACGCGGGGTCGAGGCGCGAGCCCTGGAATGGAATCACGTGGAAGCTGTGCGTGACACCGCGCTTCAGCACGCCGTTCTCGTCCATGTCGATGAGCACGGCGGCGATCTCGAGCAGCGCGTCGGTGGAGTTGTGAAAACCGCCCGTCTCCACGTCGACCACGACGGGCAGGAACCCGCGGAATCGCCGCGCCATGAGCTTCGCGCCACGCTGGGCCTGGATGTGGGGGCTTTCGGCTTCCTGGGCGTTCGGCAAGGGCGATCCGTCAGTGGGTCTTCAATGTAAGCGGTTCATTCATGAATCGACGGGGCATTCCGCCAGGCGCCAGGCCATTGTCTGCCCGGCGCGCATCGGCACGATCTCGTCGGGGCCGAACGGGTAGTGCGCCGGCACGGCCCAAGGGTCCTTCACCAGCTTGATACGGCTCGCGTTGCGCGGCAAGCCATAAAAATCGGCACCGAAATCCGAAGCGAAGCCTTCCAGGCGGCTCAGGGCGCCGGCGGCTTCGAAGGCTTCCGCATATAGCTCGATGCCCGCGTGAGCGGAGAACATGCCGGCACAGCCGCAGGCGGCCTCTTTGGCGTGGCGGGCGTGCGGTGCGCTGTCCGTGCCGAGGAAGAAGCGTGATTCGCCACTGGTGGCGGCTTCAACCAGCGCCACTCGATCTGGCTCGGTCTTCAGCACCGGAAGGCAGAAGAAGTGCGGCCGAATGCCGCCCGCGAAGAGGGCATTTCGATTGTGCAGCAGGTGTTGCGGCGTGATGGTGGCGCCCACGCCGGCACGCGAGCCGCGCACGAAATGCACCGCCTGCTTCGTGGTGATGTGCTCGAACACCACGCGCAGTTTCGGAAAGCGTGTGACCACGGGCGCCAGCACCTCGTCGATGAAGCGCGCCTCGCGATCGAACACGTCCACGTCGTCGTGCGTGACTTCGCCGTGCACCTGGAGCACCACGCCCAGCTCGCTCATGCGCTCGAGCACGCCGTAGATGTTCTGCATGCGCGTGACGCCCGAATCCGAATTCGTGGTGGCGCCGGCGGGGTAGAGCTTGAAGCCACTCACGATGCCGCTCGCCCTGGCGCGATCCACTTCCGACGGGTCGGTGCGATCCGTGAGATAGAGCGTCATCAGCGGCTCGAAAGCGCTGCCCGCCGGCAGTGCTTCGCGGATGCGCTGGCGATACGCCTGCGCGAGCTCAGTAGTGGTAACGGGCGGCTTCAAGTTCGGCATGATGATGGCGCGGCCGAAGCGCGCAGCCGTGAAGCCAATGACCGAGCGCAGCGTTGCGCCATCCCGCACGTGCAGGTGCCAATCGTCCGGGCGGCGCAGGGAAAGCTCGGTCATTTCGCGCGCTCCAGGCCGTCGAGCAGGCCCTGGCGCAACAGCGCCTCGAGTGTGAAGCGCACGCCGAAACCCGTGACTTCGGTGTTGATATGGCCGAGGCCGTCGCTGCGCGTGGCAGAGGAGAGATCCACATGCGCCCAGGCGACGTTCTCGGGAACGAAGCGACTGAGGAACCTCGCGGCCAGAATGTGATCGCCCTTGCCATCCATCGTACATTGCACGACGTCGGCCACCTTGCTTTCGATGTCGCTGTCGAAATCCGCGTCGAACGGGAAATTCCACACGCGCTCGCCGCTGGCGCGGCCCGCTTCGACCAGTTTGCCGGCGAGCGCCGGCCGGTTCGTAAACACGCTGCTCATGCGCTCTGTCAGCGCGTAGACGCTGGCGCCCGTGAGCGTGGCGAAATCGATGATGAGCTTCGGGTGCGTGCGGCCGGCGAGCGCGAGCGTGTCTGCCAGCGCCATGCGGCCTTCCGCATCGGTGTGGACCACTTGAATCGTGACGCCGTTCGCCGCGCGCACGATGTCCTGCGGCTTGTAGGCGCGGGGCCCGATGCGGTTCTCGGTGATGGCGAGCCAGGCATCGACCGCGATGGGCGCCTTCAACTCGGCGAGCGCCACCAGCGTTGACAACGCAACCGCGCTGCCCGACATGTCCGTGTGCATGTCGTGCATCGACTTGTGCGGCTTCAGGTTGACGCCACCCGTGTCGAAAATGATGCCTTTGCCCACGAGCGCGACATCCGGCGCCAGTGGCGCCCGCCGCGCCGCACGCCCGGACTTGCGGCGGGGCGGCCGGTAACGCAGGTGAACGATGCCGGCGCCCGGCTCTTCATTGGCCGCCGAAACCGCGAGAAACGCACCGGCACCGAGGCGGCGCAGGGCGCGCTCGTCGAGAAAGCGCATGGACAGCCGATTCTTGCGCGCCACTTCCGCGATCAGCCTTCGGTAGCTCTTCGCATCGAGCTTGTTGGGCGGCAGCGCGGTAAGCCAGCGCGTGAGGTTGTTGCCCCGGGCCGCTGCGGAGGCTTGGCGTATATCGACGTCATCCCCACCGATCAGCACGATTTCCCGCAACGGCCGGCGCGGCTCGCGCTTGGAACGGAACGCGGGCAAGGCAAACGCATGTGCAAACGCCGCCGCGAGCAGCGCTTCGACGCTGGCAGCGCCCGAGGCGTGGTCACCGGGAGCGGCCAGCGCAATGGTGTCCACAGCGCGGCCCGAGGCTTCCTTCAGCATGCGGCCCGCCAGCGCAAGGCGCTCAAACGGTGAGGCGTCCGCTTGCAGGTAGCCCAGCACGGCGAGGGTGTGGCGCGAGTTGGCGAGCGTCGTGGTGCGCACCGACCCCTTGCTCGGTTTGACGCGGGAATGCAGCTCTCGCCAGCGTTCCGGCTCTGGCAGGCCGCTACGCGCGTCCGCAAACACACGAGGTTGGGCAGTGTCCGCCACGATGACGAACATCGCGTCCCAGCGCCCCGCACGAGCGCTCGAAGCGCCGCGCGCGCGCGTGACTGCGGGGGCATCCGGCGAGGGCAGAAGTGACCCGGAAATTGCCAAAGGTTTGACCATACGACGCGTGCTTCAGCGTGGGCAGGTTTGCTTGACCGGTGGGAGTGAAAACCGGATCATTGGCGCGCTTTTTTTGTGGCGCAATTTCGCTCGCAACGGCCGCGCATCCTAGCATACGAAGCGCGCACAACTTATCGCCGCGCTCCTTGCGCTGGCTGAACGGCGAGGCTCGACCCTACCGCATGACCGACTCCCCCAAGCTCGAAGATCTCGACCCCGTAGAAACGCAGGAATGGCTGGAGTCGATCGACTCCGTGCTCAGAACGCATGGCGCGGAACGCGCGCATTTCCTGCTCGAACGCCTCATTGACCACACGCGTCGCTCGGGTGCCTACCTGCCGTTCAAGCCGAACACGGCTTACGTCAATTCCATCTCGCCGGGCCAGGAACGCGAATACCCTGGCAACCGCGCCATCGAGCGCCGGCTGGAGGCCATCCTGCGCTGGAACGCGCTGGCGATGGTGGTGCAGGCCAACCGCATCTCGTCGGAGTACGGCGGGCATCTCGCCAGCTACGCCTCCAGCGCCACGCTATATGAAGTGGGCTTCAACCACTTCTGGCGCGCGCCGTCGGACAAGCACCCCGGGGATATGGTGTTTTTCCAGGGGCACTCTTCCCCTGGCGTGTACAGCCGTGCCTATCTCGAAGGCCGGCTCACCGAAGATCACCTGAAACGCTTCCGGCAGGAAGTGGGCGGCGGGGGTCTCTCGTCTTATCCGCACCCGTGGCTCATGCCGGACTTCTGGCAGTTCCCCACGGTGTCGATGGGCCTGGGTCCGATGATGGCGCTCTACCAGGCGCGCTTCATTCGCTACATGGAAAACCGCGGGCTCGCCACTGCCTCAGATCGGAAAGTGTGGGCCTTCCTCGGCGACGGCGAGATGGACGAGCCGGAGTCGATGGGTGCGATCACCATGCCGGTGCGCGAGAAACTCGACAATCTCGTGTTCGTCGTCAACTGCAACCTGCAGCGTCTCGATGGGCCGGTGCGCGGCAACGGCAAGATCATCCAGGAGCTCGAAGCCGCCTTCCTCGGCGCGGGCTGGAACGTCATCAAGCTGCTCTGGGGCTCGCGCTGGGATCCGCTTCTCGCGAAAGACACCAAGGGCCAGCTCCGTCGCGTCATGGAAGAGTGCGTCGACGGCGAATACCAGAACTTCAAGGCGAAGGGCGGCGCGTACACGCGTGAGCACTTCTTCGGCAAGTTCGAAGATCTCAAGGCCATGGTTGCCAACATGTCCGATGATGAGATCTGGCGCCTCAACCGCGGCGGCCACGACGCGCGCAAGGTGTATGCGGCCTACTGGGCGGCGGCGAACCACAAGGGCCAGCCCACCGTCATTCTCGCGAAGACCGTGAAGGGCTTCGGCCTCGGCAAGGGTGGCGAGGGCCAGATGGTTGCCCACCAGCAGAAGAAATTCTCCGAAGGCGATCTGCGCGCTTTCCGCGACCGCTTCAACATTCCCGTGGCGGATGCAGACCTCGACCGCCTGCCGTTCTACAAGCCGGCGGAAGACAGCGAGGAAGCCAAGTACATGCGCGAGCGGCGCATTACGCTGGGCGGCTCGCTGCCCATTCGCCAGAAGACGGCGCCGGCGCTTGCAGTGCCGGCGCTCGAAGCGTTCGGCGCCATGCTCGAAGGCACGGGCGATCGCGAGATCTCCACCACGATGGCCTTCGTGCGCATCCTCACGGTGTTGTTGAAGGACAAGAACATCGGCAGGAACATCGTGCCGATCGTGCCCGACGAAGCGCGCACGTTCGGCATGGAAGGCCTGTTTCGCCAGATCGGCATCTACTCGGCGGTGGGGCAGCTCTACACCCCGCAGGATGCCGAGACCCTCATGCCCTACAAGGAAGACAAAAAGGGCCAGATGCTGGAAGAGGGCATCAACGAAGCCGGCGCCCTGTGCTCGTGGATCGCGGCCGGCACGGCCTACTCGAACCACAACACGAACATGGTGCCCTTCTACATCTACTACTCCATGTTCGGCTTCCAGCGCGTGGGCGACTTCATCTGGGCCGCGGGCGACATCCAGGCGCGGGGCTTTCTCATGGGCGGCACCGCCGGCCGCACCACGCTTGCGGGCGAAGGCCTGCAGCACCAGGACGGCCACAGCCTCCTGAATGCGAGCACCATCCCGAACTGCGTGGCATACGACCCCACATATGCTTACGAGCTCGCCGTCATCATTCACGACGGCATGCGTCGCATGTATGTGGAGCAGGAGAACATCTTCTATTACATCACCGTGATGAACGAGAACTACGTCCAGCCGGCGATGCCGCAGGGCGTGGAAGCGGGCATCCTGAAGGGCGCATATCTGCTGCAGATGGGTGGCCGCGGCAAGGTGCGCGCCACGCTCGCCGGCTCCGGCACCATCCTGCGCGAATGCATCGCGGCCGCGGCGTTGCTCGAGAAGGATTACGGCGTTCCCACCGACGTGTTCTCGGTCACCAGCTTCAACGAGCTGCGCCGGGAAGCGCTCGCGGTGGAGCGCTTCAACCTTCTGCATCCGGGTGAGACGCAGCGCGTGCCTCATGTGCAGCAGCTCTTCAAGGATCGCGACGGCCCGGTCGTCGCCGCCACGGACTACATGCGCACCGTTGCGGACCAGATCCGCCAGTGGGTCGGCGGCCGCTACGTCACGCTCGGCACCGACGGCTACGGCCGTTCGGATTCGCGCGCCCAGCTGCGCAAGCACTTCGAGGTCGATCGCAATCACATTGCGATCGCCGCGTTGCGTGCCCTTTCGGACGAGGGCAAGGTCGACAAGGCGACGCTCGCGAAGGCGATGAAGAACCTGGCCATCGACCCGACCAAGCCCGACCCCTGGAAGATCTGATCCAGGCGTGTTACGGACCTCAAGCCTCTTACCGACCCAGTCTCTTACTGATTAGGATCCTGCCATGGCCCGCCTGATCGACGTTCGCGTGCCCGATATGGGCAGCTTCAGCGAAGTCGCGGTCATCGATGTGCTCGTGAAGCCCGGTGACCCGATCGAGCGCGAAGCGTCGCTCATCACGCTCGAAACCGAGAAAGCCACCATGGACGTCCCTTCGGACGTCAGTGGCGTCATTGAGAAAGTCCACGTCAAGAAGGGCGGCAAGGTGTCCCCCGGCGACGTGGTGGCCACGGTTCGCGCCGAAGGCGAAGGTGATGGGGTGGATGGGAAGGCGGCCGCGCCTGCAGCCGCTGCCGCGCCCGCCGGCGCCTGCGCGGCGCCAGCGCCTGCGAAGGCCGCCGCTCCTGCTCCCGCGGCGGCTGCGCCGGCACCTGCCGCTGCGCCTGCCGCTGCCACGAAGCCGGCCGCTGCTCCGGCCTCAACCGGCAACGGTGCCAGCGCCCCGGCGCCCGGGCCCATTCCGGGGGGGCGCACGGATCTCGCGCCGATCAACGAGCCCGGCTTCTCGCATGCTCACGCGGGCCCGTCCGTTCGCCGCTTCGCTCGCGAGCTGGGAGTGGATCTTTCGCTCCTCAGCGGCACCGGTTTCAAGAGCCGCATCACGCATGATGACGTGAAGGCCTTCGTGAAGAAGGCGCTCACCACTGGAGCTCCCGCCGCCGCCGGCGCGGCGGCGAAAGGTGGCACGGGTCTTCCGGCCATTGCGGCGGTGGACTTCGCCAAGTTCGGCCCCGTCGAGACCAGGCCGCTCTCGCGCATCCAGAAGATCTCCGGCCCGCGCCTGCATGCGAGCTGGGTGAACATCCCGCACGTCACGCAATTCGACGAAGCGGACATCACCGATCTCGAAGACGCGCGCACCAAGCTCAAGCAGAACGCGCTGAGCGAAGGCATCAAGCTCACGCCGCTCGCGTTCATCGTGCGCGCGTGCGCGAAGGCGCTGCAGGAGTTCCCGCTCTTCAACGCGTCGCTCGACGCCACGGGCGCGAACCTCGTGCTGAAGAAATACGTGAACATCGGCTTCGCCGCCGACACGCCGAATGGCCTCGTGGTGCCCGTCATCCACAACGCCGCGAAGATGGACATCTACGAGATCGCGCGCCAGCTCGCCGAGCTGTCGGAGAAGGCCCGCGCCGGCAAGCTCAACGCGAGCGAGATGCAGGGCGGCTGCTTCACCATCTCGAGCCTCGGCGGCATCGGTGGCACGGCATTCACCCCCATCATCAACGCGCCGGAGGTTGCGATCCTCGGCGTGTCGAAGTCGGGCATGAAACCCGTCTACAAGGATGGCGCGTTCGTTCCGCGCCTCACGCTGCCGCTGTCGCTGTCGTATGACCACCGGGTCATCGACGGCGCCATGGCCGTGCGCTTCACCACCTATCTCGCAGGGCTCCTCGGCGATCCGCGCCAGCTCACGGAGGCCGTGCCTTGAGCCGCATCGACATCGTCGTTCCCGACCTCGGGGGCTTCGATGAAGTCCCGATCATCGACGTGCTGGTGAAGCCGGGCGATGTCGTCGAAGTGGATACCCCCCTCGTCACGCTCGAGACCGACAAGGCGTCGATGGATGTTCCGTCCACGGCCGCCGGCAAAGTGGTCGAAGTGCCGGTGAAGCGCGGGGACAAGATTTCCAGAGGCTCCGTGATCGCGCGCCTGGACGCCGACGGCGCAGGCGCCACGGTCGCGCCGGCCGGTTCGGCGGCGCGTGCGCCTGCACGGCCGGAAAGCAGCGGCGACACGGTGCGCATGCCCGCGCCCGACATGTCGGCCAGGGCGAGAGCCGATGCCGCAAAGAGCGCAGGCGCGCCCGCGGTGGTCGAGGTGCCGAAAGCGGCTGCCGCTGGCGCACCCGCTGCGGCCAGCGCGTCCGCGCCTGCTGAGGCGAAAGCGCCTGCCAAAGCCGGTGCGCCCGGCGCAATTCAAGCGCAGCCCGCCGCGCCCGCCAAGGTCGAAGGCGCAGACCGCAAGACTCAGCTGCTCGTGCTCGGCGCCGGCCCCGGCGGTTACACCGCCGCGTTCCGCGCAGCCGATCTGGGCATGCAGGTCACGCTCGTGGAGCGCTGGGCCAGCCTCGGTGGCGTGTGCCTCAACGTCGGCTGCATTCCTTCGAAGGCCCTGCTGCACGCCGCGAAGGTCATCGAGGAAGCTGGCTCGATGGCCGCGCACGGTGTCACCTTCGGCAAGCCCACGGTCGATCTGGACAAGCTGCGCAACTGGAAGATGAGCGTCGTCAAGAAGCTCACCGGCGGCCTCAAGATGCTGGCCAGGCAGCGCAAGGTCGAAGTCGTCACGGGCACGGGCAAATTCGTGAGCCCGAACGTCGTCGAGGTGAAGGGCGACAACGGCAAGGCGGAGCGCATTGCGTTCGACCAATGCATCATCGCCGCCGGCTCGGAAGCCGTGAAGCTGCCGAACGTGCCGGATGATCCGCGCATCATGGACTCCACTGGCGCGCTCGAGTTGCCGCACAACGTGGGGCGCATGCTCGTCGTCGGCGGCGGCATCATCGGCCTGGAGATGGCGTGCGTGTACGAGTCGCTGGGCACCAAGGTGAGCGTCGTTGAGCTCACCCCCGGCCTCATGCCCGGTGCGGACGCAGACCTCGTGAAACCGCTGGAGAAGCGCCTGCGGGCCCGCTACGAAGCGGTCATGGTGGGCACCAGGGTCACGAAGGTGGAGGCCCTGAAAGAAGGCATCCGCGTCACGTTCGAAGGCGCGAAGGCCGTCGAGCCGCAGGTGTACGACCGCGTGCTCGTCGCCGTGGGCCGCTCGCCGAACGGCAAGGCCATTGGCGCGGAAGCGGCGGGCGTCACCGTGACAGATCGCGGCTTCATCCCCGCAGACAAGCAGCTGCGCACGAATGTGCCGCACATCTTCGCCATCGGCGACATCATCGGCCAGCCCATGCTCGCGCACAAAGCCATGCACGAGGCGAAGGTGGCCGCGGAAGTGGCGGCCGGCCAGAAGCGCTCGTTCGACGTGCGTGCGATTCCTTCCGTGGCGTACACCGACCCGGAAGTGGCCTGGGCCGGTCTCACCGAGACCGAGGCGCAGGCGAAGAACATTCCGTACAGGAAGGGCGCGTTCCCCTGGGTGGCGAGTGGTCGCTCGCTATCGCTGGGCCGCGATGAAGGCTTCACCAAGGTGCTGTTCGATCCCGAGTCGCATCGCGTGCTCGGCGCCGGCATCGTCGGCCCGAATGCCGGGGAGCTGATCGCCGAGCTGGTGCTGGCCATCGAGATGGGCGCGGACGCCGCGGACATCGGTCTCACCATCCACCCGCATCCGACGCTGTCGGAGACGGTGGGGCTTGCGGCCGAGGCGTTCGAAGGCACGCTCACGGACCTCTACATTCCGAAGCGCTGAGGCGCTCCGGCGCGGCCCGCGGCCAGCGCGATTCAAGGGAAAGTCTCGGGCGGGCTGAAGGAGTGGGTGGGCACTGCCGTGGCGCTGGTCGTGGCGCGCGTCACTGGCTCGATAATGTGGCCGATCTTTGCAGGTACGGCCGCTGCGTGGGTGGTTTGGGCTGCGGTTTAGCGGCCGAGTAATTTCAACCGCTCCAGATACACCTGCTCGTCGGGCATGCTGTTGTTTCGCTGGGCTTCCCACAGTGTTTCCGCGAGTGGTTCGAGCATTGCGTGCTCGGCCGAATGCGCGCTGCCGAGTTTCGCGGTGAGATTTCGATGCACTTCCGCGATGCCTGCCGGCCGATCCGTCGCCACCTGCTCACGCAGGGCGAGATGCAGGCCCATGTGCAGGAACGGGTTCTGGCGGCCGCTTTCAGGGGTGAACTCCGCGGCAATCGCGGCGTCCCCCGCTTCGATCCACTGCAGGTATTCCGGATGTTCGGCGATGACGGCGGCAAGCTGCGCTTCGAGCGGCTCCAGCGGCACTTTCGCGCTGAATTTGCGCCAGGCCTCCAGATACATGCGGCGCAGCTGCTCCCGGGATTGTCCGGCGAATATGGCCATGAGTGCGTTTCGTCAGCGAGCGCGCGAACGCGTTGACGCGCGAGCGCCAGTTGCATGGGCGGCAACCACGGGCTTGCGGCCGGCGCGGGACGCAGCCTTGGCGCGAACGACGGGTGCGTCGGACTTCGGCAAATCGCGCGGCGGCGTTTTCAGCGGGTACTCGCAGAGGTCCGCGATGATGCATTTCGGGCACGCTGGCAAGCGTGCCACGCACACGTAGCGCCCATGCAGTAGCAGCCAGTGATGCGCGTTCTTCTTGTAGGCGGCCGGTGTCACTTCGTTCAGCTCATCTTCCACGAGCCGCGGGTTCTTGCCCGTCGCGATGCCGGTTCGGTTCGCCACCCGGAAGATGTGCGTGTCGACGGCGATGGTCGTGTGCCCGAACACCATGTTCAGGATCACGTTGGCGGTCTTGCGGCCGACGCCGGGCAATGCCTCGAGTGCGGCGCGGTCATTGGGCACTTCGCCGCCGTGCAGGTCGATGAGGCGGCGGCACAGCTCGATGAGGTTCTTCGTCTTCGCGTTGTAGAGGCCGACGGTTTTCAGATACGGCTTCAGGCCGTCTTCGCCGAGCGCGAGGATCTTCGCCGGCGTGTCGGCGATGGGAAACAGCTTGCGGGTGGCGCTATTCACGCTCTTGTCCGTGGTGTGCGCGGACAGCATCACGGCCACCAGCAGCTCGAACGGCGTCGAGTGCTCCAGCTCCGTGGTCGGGCTCGGGTTCGCGGCCTGCAGGCGGCGGTAGATCGCTCGGATACGCGCTGGGTTCATGAAGGCGCGCCGGTCAACCGTTGGCGCCGCGGGCGGCCTGCTTCCGCTCATTCAGCAGATCCGCGCTGATTCGCGCGCGGCGCGCCACTCTCGAATCGTGTGCCTCGAACCGCTCGCGGCTGGCGTGCGCCGTGGGTGCCGCGTATTCCCGCGCGAGCGCGGTTCGGGGAAGCATCACGATGCAATCGACGGGGCAGGGCGCTATGCAGAGCTCGCAGCCCGTGCACAGCTCCGCCACGACAGTGTGCATCTGCCGGCGCATGCCAATAATGGCGTCTACCGGACATGGCGGCAGGCACTTGGCGCAGCCGATGCAGCGTTCCTCGTCAATTTGCGCGACCCGCGTTGGCCCTTCCACGCCGTTCGCCGGATTGAGCGGGAGCACGGGGCGGCCGAGCAGTGCCGCCAGCGCATCGATGGTCTGCGCGCCGCCCGGCGGGCACTGGTTGATCTGCGCCTCACCGCGCGCGATGGCGTCTGCGTACGGCTTGCAGCCGTTGTATCCGCAACGCGTGCATTGCGTTTGCGGCAGCAGGGCATCGATGGCGTTGGCGGAGCTCCGGGTCACGTCACTTTCATGCCGGGCGTGGCACCGCTATCCGGCTCCAGCAGATATACGCCCGGGCCATCGTCGCCGCTGGCCGCGAGCACCATGCCCTGCGAGATGCCGAACTTCATTTTGCGGGGCGCGAGATTCGCCACCATCACCGTGAGGCGGCCCTTCAGCTTCTGCGGGTCGTACGCGGACTTGATGCCGGAGAACACCGTGCGCGTTTCCGTGCCGAGGTCAAGCGTGAGCTTCAGCAGTTTGTCCGCCCCTTCGACGTGCTCGGCATCCGCGATGCGCGCGACGCGAAGATCGACCTTCTTGAAGTCGTCGATGGAGATCTGCGCGCCTTCAGAACTGGCTGGAGCCGCCGAGCCGGGCGCCGCGCCAGGGGGCGCTGCGCTGGCGGCGGCAGGAGCGTTCGGGGCGGGTTTCGCGACATTCGTTTTCAGGTCCGGAGCGGTCACTTTCGCGTTGTCCTTCACCTCGGCGAACAGCGCGTCGAGCTGCTTCGGGTCGACGCGGGTCATGAGGTGCTGATAGGGGTTGATCTTGTGGTCGAGCAGCAGGGTGCCGGCATCGCTCCATTCGAGCGGCTCGATGGCGAGAAACCGTTCCACCGCGCGCGCCACTTCGGGCATCACGGGCTTCAGATACAGCGTGAGCAGGCGGAACACGTTGAGGCTCACCGAGCAGACTTGCGCGAGCGTCGCGTCGTTGGCGCGATCTTTCGCCAGCTCCCACGGCGCATTCTGCGCGATGTATGCATTGGCGATATCCGCTGCCGCCATGATCTCGCGCATTGCGCGGCCGAGCTCGCGCTGTTCGTAGTACTCCGCGATCTTCGGCGCGGCGGCCTGCAGGTCTTTCAGCAACGGGCTGTCGAGCGGCCCGGCGCAAAGCCTGCCGCCGAAATGTTTGCCGATGAACCCCGCCGTACGGCTGGCAATGTTCACGTACTTGCCGATGAGGTCGCTGTTGATGCGCGCGACGAAGTCATCCGGATTGAAGTCCAGGTCTTCGACGTTCGCATTCAGCTTGGCCGCGATGTAGTAGCGCAGCCATTCCGCGTTCATGCCCACTTCGAGATAGCGCAGCGGCGAAAGCCCGGTGCCGCGCGATTTCGACATCTTGTCGCCCGAGAGTGTGATGAAGCCGTGCACGTACACATGCGTGGGCACTTTGTACGGCGGCCCCGCGAACCTCAGCATCGCCGGCCAGAACAACGTGTGGAAATAGATGATGTCCTTGCCGATGAAGTGGATCTGCTCCACCTGCGGGTCGGCGAGAAACTGCTGGAAGCTGCGCGGCTCGCCGCGCGCCTTCGCCTTGCCCTGGTCGAAGTAGCTCTTGAGCGAGGCGAGGTAGCCGATGGGCGCGTCCAGCCACACATAGAAATACTTGCCCGGCGCATCCGGAATGGGAATGCCGAAGTAGGGCGCGTCACGCGAAATGTCCCAGTCCCCCAGCGCGCGATCGCCTTTGTCCTCGCCCCGGCCGCTCAGCCACTCCTTCGCCTTGTTCACCACCTGTGGCTGCAGCCGCCCCGGCGTCTGGAGCCACTGGGAGAGGAACTCGACGCACTGCGGATCGGACAGGCGGAAGAAGTAATGGTCCGACGTGCGCAGCTGCGGCTGCGCGCCAGAGAGCGTGGAATACGGGTTGATCAGCTCGGTGGGCGCATACACGCTGCTGCACACCTCGCACGCGTCGCCGTACTGGTCCTTCGAATGGCAGTTCGGGCACTCGCCCTTGATGTACCGATCCGCCAGAAACATCTTCTTCACCGGATCGAAGAACTGCTCCACCGGTTTCACGTAGATGAGCCCGGCCTCTTTCAGGCGCCGGTACACGTCCTGCGACAGCTCGGTGTTCTCCGGCGAATCCGTGGAGTGCCAGTGATCGAAGGCGATGTGAAAGCCTTCGAGGTACTTCGGCCGGTCGGCGGCGATGCGCGCCACGAGCTGCTGCGGCGTAATGCCTTCGGCTTCCGCCTTGAGCATGATCGGCGCGCCATGCGCGTCATCCGCCCCGACAAAATGCACCTCGTTCCCCACCATGCGCTGGAACCGCACCCAGACATCGGCCTGGATGTACTCCATGATGTGGCCGATATGAAATGGCCCGTTCGCATACGGGAGAGCGGTGGTAACGAATAACTTGCGCGGCATCCGCGTAGTTTACAGACACCGTAAAGCGATGCGCGCCGGCGGTGGCGCTTTGTTCACGACCCCAGGGCCCCAAAGCGGTGGATCGCTCGAAGAGGGCCTTGGCGGGGATGTGAAAAAGCAGGGATGCTTTTTCCCAAGGCCCCGATGGACCGGTCTTACGGCCGGTCGAAGCGACATGGCAATGTCGCACGTTCAAGCGGGTGGGAAGCCCGCCCGGGTAACTGCTAGCCACAGGCCCGGTATTGAGCCTTGCAGGGGTGGTGGCGACATCACTCTTGATGCGTAGGTACGAAAGCAAGCGAGGTGGAACAGCGGCGAATGCCGCGGTGAAGGTTGGATAGTCCCGAAAAGTCCAATGGGAGAGGGCCGAGAGTCTGACCGGACTCGCAGGCGATAGTGGGGCAGCCCAGCATGGCGAGGCTGTCCTACCCGCCCGGGATCGCAGACCCAATCGAGCTTGACCGGATGAACGTGCGGTAACCGTGGAGATCCCAACGGGAGCGATGAGGGAGCGTCGCAGCCGAATGCCAAGCCTGAACAGCGAGGGTCGGTGGAGAGCGTTGGGAAGTCGGAGCTGCCCAGTAAGAGCGATGAGGCCTGGTAACGCGGGCGGAGCAAAGCGGGCGGCGGTGGTGGACAACGAGTTGGGGGAACATGCCCCGACACCGAGCGGACTTTGAGCATGACAACAGAACTGACTCGTTTCACGCAGTGGGCGGCACAGAAGCCGCAAGAGCGCTACACGTAACGGCTCTGTGAAGAGCGTCCCTGCGAACGACCCCACTGGGAGCCGGATGGTGTAACGCACCTCGTCCGGTTCTGCGAGGGCGACGCGCCGTACCGGCTCGGCCGGGAGGCGCGTCGCTACTCATCCCCGCCAAGGCCCTCTTCGAGTGAGCCGCCGCCTGCGCCAACACACCTGTCGTGAACAAAGCTGAGCAGGCACCCTGGCAGCGGAAGCGCCCTCAGCCCTGATCCTTCACCGGCTCAAACTTCGACTTGTTGATGGCCTTCTTGTAGGCCTCTTTCCCCGTGACCTGCCGGGAGTCGAAAAGCTGCTGAATTGCCGAGTCCATGGTGCGCATGCCGAATGCGCCACCGGCCTGCATTGTGTTCTCGAGTTGGTCGAGCTTGCCTTGCCGGATGAGGTTCGACGCCGCAGGCGTGTTCACCAGAATCTCGAGCGCGGCCACGCGCCCCTGCTTGTCCGACCGCTGCAGCAACTGCTGCGACACCACTCCACGCAGCGACGTGGAAAGCATTGTGCGAACGTGCGACTGCTTGTCCGACGGGAACACGTTGACCATGCGATCGACCGTCTGGGCCGCGCCATTCGTATGCAGCGTGCCCATGACGAGAATGCCCATCTCCGCCGCGGTAACCGCAATGCTCATGGTCTCGAGGTCACGCAACTCGCCCACGAGAATCACGTCCGGATCCTCACGCAGGGCCGAATGCAACGCGTGCGCGAAGCTGTGGCTGTGCACGCCGATCTCGCGCTGGCTGATGAGGCAGCTCTTGCGCTGATGAACGAACTCGATGGGATCCTCGATGGTGAGGATGTGCCCCTTCACCCGCGAATTGATGTCATCGATCATCGCCGCAAGCGTGGTGGACTTGCCCGACCCCGTCTTGCCCGTGACGAGAATGAGCCCCTGGTTCGCGCGGCTCATCATCCGCACCGACTCCGGCAGCTTCAGCTCATCGAGCGAGAAGGCCTTGGAGGGAATGGCGCGAAACACCGCGCCGACGCCGTTCAGCTGCCGCATCACGTTCACGCGAAAGCGGCCGCGATCCCCGAGCGTATAGGCGAAGTCCGCGCCGTCCTTCTGCTCGAAGCGGTCCTGCGCGGGCTTCGGCATGATCTCGTACATCGCATCCCTGACGAAGCTCGGCTCCAGCTTCTCCGGCCGCAACGCCATGAGGTCGCCGAACTGGCGGATGCGCGGCGGATCGCCCGCGATGAAATGCAGGTCGGAGCCGCGCTTGTCGAGAACGTCGTTCAGGAAGCTGTCGATGGCCGCCACGTCTGAAAGTTCCTTGCTGGCGCGCCGTCAGGCGTCCGCTTTCTGCGTGCCGACCATCGTGCTCGTCACGTCGAGCTTCGGCAGCACGCTGGTGTCGGTCACGTACTTCTGGAACAGCCGCTTGTCCGACGCGTACGCATAAGCGTCGTCGGGGTCGATCTCTTTCGCGCTGATCGCGGCGAGCAGCGCCTGGTCGAGCACCTGCATGCCATGCTCCCGGCCGGTCTGCAGCTGCGCGAGGATCTGGTGCGTCTGGTCGGTCTGGATGAGCTTGCCGATGGCTTTGGTCATCACCATGACTTCGCACAAGGCCTTGCGGCCGCGCGCGTCGGCGGTCTTGATGAGCACCTGCGTCACCACCGCGAGCAGTGACTGCGCGAGGAAGCTCTTGGTCTGCTCACGCTCCTCGACCGGCAACGCGTCGATGATGCGGTCGATGGTCTTCACGGCGCCGGTGGTGTGCAGGGTGCCGAGCACGAGGTGGCCCGTCTCGGCCGCCGTCATGGCCATGGAGATGGTCTCCGCGTCGCGCAACTCGCCGACGAGGATCACGTCGGGGTCTTCGCGCATGGCGGCGCGCACGCCTTCGGCGAAGCTCGGGATGTGCGTGTCGAGCTCGCGCTGGATGACCTGGCTGTTCTTGCTTCGATGGACGAACTCGATGGGGTCTTCGAGGCTGATGATGTTGAGGCGCCGCGTCTGGTTCAGGTGGTCGATCATCGCCGCGAGCGTGGTCGACTTGCCGGTGCCGGTGGAGCCGGTCACGAGAATCATGCCCTGGTGGTAGTCGCAGAGCTTGGTGACGATCGGGGGCAGCGCCAGCTTCTCGAGCGTGGGCACTTCCGTGGGAATGGCGCGGAAGGTGGCGCCGATGCCGGTGTCCTTACGGAACACGTTCACGCGAAAGCGGCCGCCCTCGCCCGACACATACGAGAAATCGAGGTCGTTGCCCGTGGCGAAATGCTCCGCCTGGTTGCGCGTGAGAATCTCGGTGAGATAGCCCTCGAGCTCCGGCTGGCGCAGCTCGCGGAACTTGATGGGCATGAGATCGCCATGCATGCGCAGCATCGGCGGTACGCCGACGGCCAGGTGAATGTCCGAGCATCCCTGCTGCGTGCCGAGTTTCAGGAACGCATCGATGCGCGCCAAAGTGCTTGCCTCACAAGGGCTTGAAAGGTCCGCGAGGGTTTAACGCAGGCGGTGCCCCGTGATCAAGGAGCGGGGAGCGGAAATTTGACCTAACGCACGGAGTTTCGCAACCCAACGGGCGGAACGACCCTCGGCGGCTCGCCCGCGGGGGCCGTTACATGAAGCTCTCGAGCGCCGCGCGCAGCTCATCCATGGTCTGGAAGCGCTTGGTCTTGTCGACGGACATTGCCCGGCTGACCACGTCGGCCAGGCCCGGCGGCAGGTGCGGGTTCGCTTCCTGGGGCGGGCGCGCTTTGCCCTGCACGTGCTGGTACATCACCGACATGTGATCGCCGCGCGAATAGGGCGGCACGCCGGTGAGCATCTCGTAGAGGATGACGCCCACGGCGTAGATGTCCGCGCGCTCGTCCACCTTCTTGCCGAGGATCTGCTCGGGCGCCATGTATTTCGGCGAGCCGATGACGTAGCCCGTCTTCGTGAGCTGCGTGTCGCCTTCGCGCTGGGCCGCGGCGACACCGAAGTCCACGATCTTGAGGAGCCCTTCCTGGTTGATGAGCAGGTTGGCGGGCTTCAGGTCGCGGTGGACGATGCCCACCTGGTGCGCCACGGCCATGCCGGTGCAGATGTCGCAACCGAACCCGAGCGCGCGGCGCAGTTCCATGGGCTTCTCGTTCACGATCTCGCCACCGAGGGTGTGCGACGGGAAGTACTCCATGGAGATGGCGTAGTTGCCCTGGATGAACAGGAAGTCATAGATGCGGATGACGTTCTTGTGCGTGATCTTACGCGAGTAGCGCAGCTCGTGGACGAAGCGCTTCATCACTTCTTCGTCTTCGGCCACGTTCGGGTTCAGGAACTTCAGGATCAGCCGCTCGTCGACCACCGTGTCTTCCATGAGCAGCACGGTGCCGAAGGCGCCGCGGCCGATGCGGTCGATGTATTTGTAGCGCCCCTCGATGACGTCGCCCGTCTTGAGCTGCGAGATGTCGAGCTTCGAGGCGGCCTCGGCCTGGCGCGCGGCGGCGGCAATCGACGTCTCCGACATGAGCATCGTGCGCTGCTGCTCCGTGGCGGGCGGGGCTGCGGCCTGGGGCGGGCGCACGGCCGTGGGCGGCGGCGTGATGCTGGTGGGCATGGCCGTGGGCATGGAGCTGCCGCTGACGATGCGGTTCTCCAGCTCGGCGAGCGCCTGGTGGGCCATGCGCGCAATGGTCTGGTCCGCGGTGTTTATCTGCGCCTGCAGTTCCGTGCGCACCTGGTCGGCGCGGCGGTCGTCGGCCAGCTTGGCGACGGCCTGGATGGCCTCGGCGCGAATCTCGCGCTCGGGCCGCGCGAGGAACGGCAGCAGCGTATCGATGAGCTTCGCATCGCCGAGCTTGCCCAGCGCGCGCACCACGATGGGCAGGGCCTTGGCGTTGGCGGTGGCTAGCATCTCTGTCAGGCGCGGCAGCGCTTTCTTGCTGCCGATCTCGGCTAGGGCGTCAACCGCGCGCTCGCTCACCCACCAGTCGTTATCGCGCGTCGCCTTGATGAGGCTGTCGACGGCGCGCTCGTCCTTCGTCTGGTTGAGAATCTCGATGGCGGCGCGGCGCACGTCTTCGTCCTTGTCCTGCACGAGCTGCAGCACCGCTTCGATGACCTTCGGGCCGCCGATCTTGCCGAGCGCGTCGGCCGCGCGGCTGCGCACCCACCAGTCGCTGTCCTTCAGCGAGCCGAGCAGGTGGCGCACGGAATTCGACGTGCCCACTTCGTTCAGCACTTCGACGGCGGCGCGGCGCGCGTATTCGTTTTCGTCCTTCAGCACCTCGATGAGGTACTTGATGGTCTCGGGATGGTTCGCCTTGATGACGACATCGATCGCCTTGTTCTGGACGTCGATCTCCGGGTCTCGCAGCAGCGCGGTGACGCGCTCGATGTCGATGGGCCCGTCCATGCGCTGCAGGGCGGACAGCGTGGCCGCGCGAATGAGCTTGTTCGGGTCGCGCAGCTGCGCCTGCAGGGCGGTCTGCACCTCGCGCGTGTTGAAGCGCGCCAGGATGTTGATGATGTGCACGCGCGCGATGGGGTCTTTGCCCTGGATGCGCCCGACCAGCTCCGACACACTCTGCGCGTCGGTGATCTCGCCGATGATGCGGAACAGGGCAGCCTTCTCGTTGGCCTCCTGGGCATAGGCGGCGGTGAGCAGGTCCCGCACGCCGAAGCGGCTCTTCTGCGCCGTGATGACGTCGAGAATGGCGGACTTCGAGATGCCCGGCGTATTCAGCGCGTCGAGCAGCATGCCGGGCGGAAAGTTGCGGCTGCTGGTGAGCGCCCAGGCGATGCCCGCGATGACGCGCGGGCTGCCCTCGACCAGCCCGCGCACGTAGAGCGGGAACGTCTTGGGGCCCGCCAGGTGCGTGAGCACTTCCACGAACGCGACGGTGGCGCTCTTGTCGGCCTCGGGCAGGGCGCCGAACACGCACTCGATCGCCGCCGGGCCCAGGTCCTTGAGCTTGGCGACGGCCTTCTGCGTGGCCGGGTCCGCGGGGTTGGTCGAGGACCTGATCTCGGTGACCAGGCGATCCGCGCGCAAGTTGGAGAAAAAGCTCATTCAGCCTTTCCGATGGGCCTTTCCGATGGCGAAACACCCCGCGCGAATTCGCACGCGCCGGCCCGTTTCAAGGGCGCAGCGACGCTCATGTGTGGCAAGACCGGGTTGATCGTTCCGCCGGCCCTGAAGCAAGAACAGGACCGGGGCCGGATTATGCCACAGCACGCGGCCCGGGCTGGCGCGTGGGATTCCTTTTCCGACGAGCGGGCGCATGCGCGACGCTCTACAATCTCGCGCCCGCCGCCCCCCTTGGCCGCAACCCCGGGACACCGAATGTCTGAGGACGCAACCACAGCCGCCGTCAAAGCGGCTCTCGACCGTTATGTCGACCCGTTCCTGGGCGACACGCTCGGCGCCGCCCAGGCGGTGAGCACCGTGGAGCCGCACGCAGGCGGGCACCTGGCGCGCATTTCGCTGGGCTTCCCGGTTGGCGGGCCCGCGGGGGGTTATGCGGGCGAGCTCGAAACCGCGCTGCGCGCGCATCTGCGCGCCGCCGGAATCAATACACCCCTCAGCATTGAGCTGGTCGCCGATATCCTCGCCCATTCGGTACAAAAGCAATTGAAGCCGCTGGTGGGCATCAAGAATATCGTAGCCGTGGCCTCGGGAAAGGGCGGGGTCGGCAAATCCACCGTCGCGGTCAATATTGCGCTGGCGTGGGCGGCGCAAGGCGCGCGCGTGGGCCTGCTGGACGCGGATATCTACGGCCCGAGCCAGCCGCTCATGCTGGGCCTGGAGGGGCAGCGCCCCGGCTCGCCGGATGGCAAGACCTTGATCCCGCTCAAGGCTCATGGCATCACCGCCATGTCCATCGGCTTTCTGGTCGACGCCGGGCAGCCCATGGTGTGGCGCGGGCCGATGGTTACGCAGGCGCTCACCCAGCTCCTTTCCGAGACGCAATGGGGCGAGCTCGACTACCTGGTCGTGGACATGCCGCCCGGAACGGGGGACATACAGCTCACTCTTTCTCAACGTGTACCTGTCTCGGGCGCGGTCATCGTGACCACCCCGCAGGACATCGCCCTGGCCGATGCGCGCAAGGGTCTCAAGATGTTCGAGAAGGTGTCGGTGCCCGTGCTCGGCATCGTCGAGAACATGAGCCTGCACGTGTGCTCCAACTGCGGGCACGTGGAGCACATCTTCGGCGCCGGTGGCGGCGCGCGCATGGCCGAGCAGTATGGCGTGAGGCTCTTGGGCGAGCTGCCGCTCGATGCGAAGATCCGCGAGGAAGCGGATGGCGGACGCCCCACCGTGGTGGCCGCGCCCGATTCGGCCCGCGCCCGCGCCTACTTCGACACCGCTCGTCGCACGGCGGGCGCGCTCGCGCGACGCGCGCGCGCGACAGGAGCAGCCTGTTCCCCAGGATCGTGATTGAAGAGAGCTGAGCGCGCGCGGTCCGCGTGACGCATCGGTTCACAAGCGCGCTGCCCGGCCACGCGGGACGGCGCCGATAACAGCATCTCTACGGGGTTTGAAACGATGACCATCAAGTCCGACCACTGGATCCGTCGCATGGCGAAGGAGCACCGGATGATCGAGCCCTTCGCCGCGGAACAGGTGCGGCATTCCGATGACGGCCAGAAGATCGTGTCGTACGGCACGTCGAGCTACGGCTACGACGTGCGCTGCGCGAACGAGTTCAAGATCTTCACGAACATCAACTCGACCATCGTCGACCCGAAGCGCTTCGATGCGAAGAGCTTCGTGGATTTCAGCGGGGATGTCTGCATCATCCCACCCAACTCCTTCGCGCTCGCGCGCACGGTGGAGTTCTTCCGCATTCCGCGCAGCACGCTCGTCGTGTGTCTGGGCAAATGCGTGACGGGCGACACGCGGGTCGTCGACGCGGAAACGGGCGCCTATCTGCCGATTACGGAAATGCGCTGGGGCAGGTCGACCCTCGGCCTCGATGGCTGGCAGTTGCGGCCGGCCAAGGTGTCGGAGTTCATTCCCCAGGGGCTCAAGCCGGTGTTCGAGCTACGGACGCGGGCGGGGTTGCGCATCCGTGCCACGGCGAACCATCCCTTCCGGATGCTGAGTGGCTGGACGGCACTCGAAGACCTTCGTGTCGGCGACCGGATTGCCGTGGCGCGTAACATCCCGGTGTTCGGCAGGACGCCCTTGCCGAACTGGGAGGCGACGCTCCTCGGGCTCATGATTTCCGAAGGCCAGTGCCACACGCCTGGTCACAGCCCGACGTTCACGACGGGCGATGCGGTTCTGGCGCGGGCCTTCGAGGCCGCTGTCGCCGAATCGGGGCTGGGAACGGTCAGTTTCAACGGCGCGTATGGATACCGCATTGTGAATCGACGCGGCCGCGGCGGAGTGCCCGAGGCGAATCGCGCCCATGCCTGGCTGAAGCGCTACGGCCTGAACGTGCGTGCCGGCGGGAAGTTCGTGCCGCAGTCCATCTTCATGGCGCCGCGCGAATCGGTGCGCCTGTTCCTGCAGGCACTTTTCGGCGGCGACGGCGGTGTGCATCAGTCGAAAGGCGCGTGCTACCTCGAGTACTACTCCAAGTCCCGTCGCCTCATCGAAGACGTGCACCACCTGCTGCTGCGATTCGGAATCTTCTCCCTGATCCGGGAGAAAAAGACCCGAATTGGAACGCTGGCCTGCTCGATTCAGATCACCGACAAAGAGCAGATCGCAAGGTTCGCGCAGGAGATCGGTTTCGTCGCAGGCTCGATCAAGCAGACGCGGCTCGACCAGCAGATCATGCCGGCGATCCGTGCCCAGCCTCGAGTGTGCAGCAACTTCGATACGCTGCCGCGCGAAGTGTGGCCGATGCTCAGCGTCGCGTCCTCACGCGCGGGCATGAGCATGCGCTCACTGGGTGTTCACGCGAGTCCGACCCAATCCGTCCCCTATGCAGCAACACGGCAGGTCGCCACGGCTACGACGGATACTGATCTGATCCCGCTGCTCGACGGCCCGGTGTGGGACGTCGTTGAGGAAATCACGCCGGCGGGCGACGACGAAGTGTTCGATATCTCTGTTCCAAAGCTGCACAACTTCGTTGCGAACGACCTGATCGTCCACAATTCGACGTATGCGCGTTGCGGCATCATCGTAAACGTAACGCCTTTGGAACCCGAGTGGGAAGGGCACGTCACACTCGAGTTCTCGAACACCACGCCGCTGCCGGCCAAGATCTACGCGAACGAAGGCATCGCGCAGATGTTGTTCTTTGAATCGGATGAGGTGTGCTCCACGTCTTACCGCGACCGCGGCGGCAAGTACATGGGGCAGACAGGCGTCACGCTGCCCAAGACTTGACACCCCGGTTTCGCGGCGAGCGCGTTTGCGCGTTCGCCGCGGCGTTCGTGTCAGGTCGCGATCTCGTCGTAGCCGCGGTTGAGGAACTGCAGCAGGCAGAAGCCGTGGCCGAACGGGTCTGCGAACACCGCGACGTGACCCCACGCGTGCGTGCGCAGCGGGCCTTCCGGCGTGGCACCTGCGGCCTGCGCCCGGGCGCAGGCGGAGTGGATGTCTGGCACCACGAAGTCGAGGTGCACTGGCGTCCAGTGGCGGGAGTAGTGGCGCGTGCTTTCAGACACGCCGCAGGCCATGCTGCCGCTGGGCTTTTCCAGAAGGTAGATGGCGCTCGATGCGCCGAGCAGCTCCGCGCCCGAGTCGCCGAAGCGGCGGCCCACGGTGAGACCCAGCGCGCGGCAGTAGAAATCGATCGCTACCGTCAGGTCGTCGACATCGATGTTCGCCAGAAGCTCCATGGCCCATCCTGCAACTGCCCGTGTGGCAGCCATTGTGCAGTACGGCCGGCCATCGTCATAGGAGGCCTGTCCGAGTAATAGCCGTCTACTGCGGCCTCGCTACGACGGCCATTACTCGGACAGGCTCCTAGCCGCGCTCGACGGAATTCAGCTTGAATCGCAGCTCGCGCTTGCCCTTGCGCACCTGTTCGGCGCGAACGGGCAGATAGCCGAGGCTGGGCGCGATCCACAGGCGGGTGAGGCGGCTCGCGCCGGCCCGCTGGCTCGTATAGACCACCGTTTCCAGCGGGCCAATGGGGGTGTCGAGCGTGGCGTTGCCTTCGTGCGTGTACTGGTATTCCTTCACCTTGTCCTTGTCGATGAGCTGGAAGCTCTTCGGCGCCTGGCCCGCGGCGAGCGCGCACATGAGCGCGATCTGGACCGAGAGGCTGTCCTGCACGCCGGGCTCTATCGGCTCGTTCACGGGCTTGTCTTCGGCCATGCCGGTGACGCGGTTCTCGGCCCAGTCGAACTTCAGGGAGACGTCGCGGTTCGTGTCCGTCGAGCCGTCCTCGCCCACATAGACGGTCGGGCGCACCTTGCCGTCGACGAACGTGAAGTCGCTGCTCTGGGTGATGGTGTCGGGAATGGCGAGGCGGAAGAAACCGCGCGCCGTATTGCTCGACCGGTAGGTGTATTCGGTGGCGCTCCGGCGTGTGAGCTGCAACGTGGAAGTGCCGGCGCCCATGCCGCGCCATTCGACATCGAACGTCACCTTGAAGGGTTGCGGGCAGGTCGCGGCACCCGCGCTATTGTCGGCCGCGCCGGCGCGCACGCCGGCCGTCGCGAGCGCGAGAGCGGCCACGCCCATCGCGAGGAACCACCTGCCCGCAGGCGTCGCCTTCGCGCATGCCACATGTCCGTCAAGCGTGCGCATCAGTGCTCCACCGCAGCGTCGAAGTTTTCCACAATGGGTGCATCGAGCGGGCGACCATCGAGCCAGCCCTTGCCGTCGCGCCACGCGAGGCGGCCATCGGCCAGCCAGCCGATCACTTTCGGAAGGATGATGTGCTCGGTGGCGAGCACGCGGGCGGCGAGGGTGGATTCTGTTTCAGCGGCACGCACGGTGATTCTCGATTGCAGAACGACCGGCCCGCCATCCAGGTCCGCCGTGGCGAAGTGAACGCTGGCACCGTGCTCGGCATCCCCGGCTTCGAGCGCGCGGCTGTGCGTGTGCAGGCCACGATATTTCGGTAGCAACGCGGGGTGAATGTTGATGAGACGCCCTGCGTGGCGTTCCGCGAATTCGGGCGACAGCACACGCATGAACCCGGCCAGCACGACGATCTGCGCTCCATGCGCCTCGATCTGCTCGCCGAGCGCGCGCTCGAATGCCGCGCGGTCGGCGAACGACTTCCACGATACGACTGCCGTTTCGATGCCCAGTTTCCGGGCGATGGCCAGGCCGCCGGCGCCCTCACGGTCGCTGATGACGACTGTGACGGCGGCGTTGATCTGCCCGCCACGGCAGGCGCGCGCGACAGCTTCCATGTTGGAGCCGCGGCCGGAGATGAGAATGGCGAGTCGAAGTGGGGCGCGGGAGCTCACGTCAGCAGCACCTGCCGACGAGCCGGCGCATGAGCGTGAGCGCGCAGCAGGGCCTCACTCGTGAATGACCACGCCGGCATTGCCCGCGCGCACTTCGCCGATGAGGCTCGCCGTCTCGCCGCGGTCGAGAAGCAGGCGGATGGTTTCGTCCGCGTGATCGGGCGGCACGATGGCGACCATGCCGATGCCGCAGTTGAAGGTGCGATACATCTCCGCGTTGTCGACATGCGCGGCCGTTCGCAGCCAGTCGAACACAGGATCGCGGTGCCAGCTCGGGCGCTCGAGCACCACTTCGAGCCCATCTGGCAGCACGCGCGGAATGTTGTCTGTGAGGCCGCCGCCGGTGATGTGCGCAAACCCGCGCACCGGCACTTTCTTCGCAAGCTCGAGCATCGACTTCACGTAGATGCGCGTGGGCGCGAGCAGCCGGTCGTAGAGCGACTTGCCCTCGAGCTGGGTTTTCTCGTTCGCGCCCGCCAGCGTGACGAGCTTGCGAATGAGCGAGTAGCCGTTCGAATGGGCGCCGGAAGAGGCGAGGCCTATGACTGCATCCCCCGCCCTCGTGCGCGTGCCATCGAGGATGCCGTCTTTTTCCACCACGCCGACGCAGAAGCCGGCAAGGTCGTAGTCGTCGCCGTGGTACATGCCGGGCATCTCGGCCGTCTCGCCGCCCACCAGCGCCGCGCCAGCCTGCACGCAACCCTCGGCAATGCCGCGGATGACGGCCTCGGCCACGTCCACCCGCAGCTTGCCGGTGGCGTAGTAGTCCAGAAAGAACAGCGGCTCGGCGCCCTGGACCGCCACGTCGTTCGCGCACATGGCGACGAGGTCGATGCCGATGGTGTCGTGGCGGCCGGTGTCGATGGCCAGGCGCAGCTTGGTGCCCACGCCGTCTGTCCCTGAAACCAGCACGGGCCGCTTGTAGCCTGCGGGAAGCTCCACCAGCGCGCCGAAACCGCCGATGCCGGCGAGAACTTCGGGCCGCTGCGTGCGTTTGACAAGCGGTTTGATGCGCTCGACGAGCGCGTCGCCCGCGTCGATATCGACGCCTGCGTCGCGGTAGGTAATGCCGGAAGCCTTGTTCATGTGTCGCGAGAAGCAGACCTGTATCGGGAGGGGCGGTGCCGGGCGCCTTGGGTGCTTCCGGCGTGTGATATTGTACAGCCCGCCGCTTCCGCGCAGGGTCCGCGCCTGGGGCTCCACCGAAATCCAAGATGCCCAATAGCGCCAGCCATCCGCCGCCTGCCGCTTGCCGCGTGCTCGGCAGCGAGCCCAACAGTGCCCGGCCACTCTTCCGTGCCCAAGCCTCGCTCGCCCTCGCGGCCATCGTCCTGGCGCTGGCCATGGCGTCGGTTGCCGCCCCTGCCTGGGCCGCGCGCGCCGTTCGGGTTTACGAAGTCGACATCAAGGGCGAGGCCGCCGGCCCGGCCGTGCAGGAAGCCATGCGCCGCGTGCTCGTGCGTGCCACCGGTCGGCGCGACGCCGCGGCCGACCCGGCGTTCGGCATGCTTGTGAGCGACGCGGCTCGTTATGTACAGAGCTCGCGCAAGGCCGCCAACGGCAGCACCGTGGTGGTATTCGATGGTGCCGTGGTCGAGCAGGCCATCACCTCCACCGGGCGCGCCGTGTGGGAGCCGGAGCGGCCGTTCACGTTGGTGGTGTTCCATCCCGCGCTCGGCGGCCAGGCGCTCGAAGCGGCGCGCGTGGAACTGGAGAAGGCTGCCGAGGCGCGCGGCCTGCCCATCAATCTCGCGCCCGTTGCCGTTGTAGATAGCAGCGGCGCCGAACTGCCGCGCGAGACGATGCTGCAGGGAGCCCAGCGAATGGGCGGCGATGCCGTGCTCGTTGCCCGCAGCGACAACCCCTCCGCAACGGGCATCTGGCAGTGGACGCTTCAGACGCAGCTCGGAAGCGAAAGCTGGACGGGCGCGCTCGATGCCGGCGTCAACGGTGCCGCGGATGCGCTGGCGCGCGCTCAGGAATCTTCGGCGGGCATCGCGGAGCTCGAAGCCGTGGTGCAGGTGAACGGCGTCGCAACGCTCAACGACTACGCAGCCGTCAGCCGCTTGCTCGAAGGCATCCCGGGTCAGAAGCGCGTGAGTCTTGCCGAGGCCAACGGCTCAACGGCCGTCTTCAGCGTGCTGGTGCGCGGAGGGGCAGATACGGTGGATCGCGCGCTGGGCAATTCGGCACGTCTCACGCGCGGTGGCTCGCAGAACGGCCAGCTTCTTTACACCTACCGTCCGTAGCGCGCGGTCGGCCTACCGGTGCGGCACATCCCCAATCTCATCTGCCTGCTGCGCATCGCGCTGGTGTGGCCGATTGCGGTGGCGCTGCGCGAGGGGAACAACGCGTTGGCGCTCGGGCTCTTCATGGTTGCCGCCATATCCGACGGGCTGGATGGCTATCTCGCCAAGCGTTTCGGGTGGACGTCGCAGCTCGGCAAGGTGCTCGACCCGATGGCAGACAAGCTGCTGCTCGTCACGGTGTTCATCACGGCCGCGTGGCTGGGGCTCGTGCCGTGGTGGATTTCGGCCGCGGCCATTGCGCGGGACGTGATGATTGGCCTCGGTGCGCTGATCTTCCGCCTGTGGTTCGGGCCACTGAAGGGGCGGCCCACGATCATCAGCAAGATCAACACGCTGTTCCAGCTCGGCTACCTCGTTGCGGTGATGCTGGTAGCGGCGTTCGGCATCCTGCCGCAGGAAATGGTGGACGCCCTGGCGTACATCACGTTCGCCACCACCGTGCTCTCGGGCGGTGACTACCTTTACCAGTTCACGAAGCGCGCGTGGGATCTGCCGCCGGGGCCCATTCGGCCCGTAGCCGCGTCCCCGGGCGACGCCGGCCGGCGCTAGGGCCGGCGTGCATGCGCCAGCTTCCTCTCGGCGTTCGGATTCCTGACCGTGCGGTGTTCGGCACGTATCTGCCTGCGCGCAATGCACAGGCTGTAGATCACCTGACGCTGCTCGCCAGCGGGCATCGCTCCGACACAACGTGGGTCTGCGGGCCGCACGGCGCGGGCAAGACGCATCTGCTGCAGGCCGTTTGCGTGCAGGCCAGCGCGACGATGCAGGCCGGGTACTTTCCGCTCGGTGAGCTCGCCACAATGGGCGTTGGGGTGCTGGAAGATCTGCCGCTGCTCGACTGCCTGTGTCTCGACGGCGTGGATGCCGTTACGGGCAACCGCGAGTGGGAGCTGGCGCTATTCGGTGTGCTGCGTGAAATGCAGGAGCGCGGTGCGCGCCTGGTGATGTCTGCAGCCGTGCCGCCTGCGCTGGTGCCATGGGTATTGCCGGATCTCGGCTC
Source organism: uncultured Gammaproteobacteria bacterium (assembly GCA_963837755.1). GTDB lineage: Bacteria > Pseudomonadota > Gammaproteobacteria > Steroidobacterales > Steroidobacteraceae > JADGHX01. The sequence goes on from CAWIOP010000003.1 coordinate 505,641, forward strand.
GCGCTGTTCCGCCAGCACGGTGTTTCAGCTTCGTGCGCTCGATGAAGAAGAGCAGCGGGAGGCGCTCAAGCTGCGCGCGCACGTGCGTGGCATGGAGCTGCCGGATGAAACGGCGCGTTGGCTGCAGCGACGCCTTCCTCGCGACATGCGCACGCTTTATGACCTGCTGGACACGCTCGATGAAGCTTCACTTGTCGCGCAGCGGCGGCTCACCGTGCCGTTCATCCGCTCGGTGCTCAAAGAGGGCGAGCCCGCGGCGTGAGCCGGGCGCGCGGGAGTGCGTCTAGCTCCAATGGAATTAAGCGCCCCGGTCGCATCGACCGTTCGGAAAGAGGGGTCATTGCACGCGGCGGCTCACTCGCAGAGGGTCTTGGCGGGCACCGGCCGCAAGACCGCATCCTGCGGGGCCTCGTGGCCGCGTTGTCCTACGCGGCCACGTGCCCGCCAGGGATCTCTTCGAGTGAGCCGAGGCTTGCGATCAAGCACTCTCTCAACGACCGATGCGGCCCTGACGCTCAAGTAAGACTCCGCCACCGCTGACGCGGCGGCGAATTGCCTCCCAGGAACGTCGAAGAAAGCCGAGGTTCCTGGGTAGTGCCATGTGCGCCTAGCTCGGGTTCGCATCCAGCCGAACAGCCAGTGACGCCACACGGCGCCCCAGGGCATGCGCCAGCGTGCGCTCATCCTCACTCAGCGCCGGCGAGTCCCCGGCGCTCGCCACGTGTGTTGCGCCGTAAGGCGAACCGCCCGTGCGAGTTGCGTTCACCGCGCGCTCAGTGAACGGAATCCCGACGATGTACATGCCGTGGTGGAGCAGTGGCAACATCATCGAAAGCAGCGTGCTTTCCTGCCCGCCGTGCATCGACTGCGTGGACGTGAACACGCCCGCCGGCTTGCCGGAGAGTGCGCCCGACACCCACAGCGCCGACGTGCTGTCGAGAAAGTATTTGAGCGGCGCGGCCATGTTGCCGAAGCGGGTGGGGCTGCCGATGACGAGCCCGGCGGCGCCGCGCAGGTCTTCCAGCGTGGCATAGGGCGCGCCGCTGGCTGGAACGAGCCTTGTCGGGCCCTCGCTTTCCGCCGTGACGGGCGGCACCGTGCGCAGCTTCGCTGCCGCGCCGTGAACGCTCTCGATGCCGCGGCAAACGTGGCGCGCCAGTTCAGCGGTGGCGCCGTTGCGCGAGTAGTAGAGCACCAGGATTTCCGGCATGCAGACCACCTCGACCGCGGCTCGATAGGGCCGCAGCCGGGACACTAGCGTGTCAGACGCGCACGCGTCGAGCACTGCGCTCACCACGGCCAGCGTTTCAGCGGGGCTCGCCTGCAATGAGAACCGCATTGCTGCCTCCGAATGCAAAAGAGTTGGACATGAATGTGTCGATGCGCGCGCCGCCGCGGGGCTCGATTGCCACGTAATCGAGGTCGCATTCCGGGTCGCGATCGCGCAGGTTCAGCGTGGCGGGCAGGAAGCCCGCGCGAAGCGCCGCGAGGCTCGCGATGAACTCCAGCGCGCCGGCTGCGCCCAGCAGGTGCCCGTGTGCGGACTTGGTGGAGCTGGCTGCAAGCGCGAACGCATGTTCGCCAAAGGCTTGTTTGATAGCTCGCGTTTCTGACAAGTCCCCCACGCGTGTGCCGGTGCCGTGCGCATTGATGTAACCGATCTCGCGGGTGGCAAGGCACGCATCGTCGAGTGCGGCAATCATGGCGGCCGCCTGACCCTCTGTGGACGGAATGCAGATGTGAGATGCGTCTGCCGTGCGCCCGAAACCGAGCAACTCGCAGAGCACGGGCGCCCCGCGCGCGAGCGCGTTGTCCAGCCGTTCCAGAACCAGCATCGCGGCGCCTTCGCCCAGCACGAGGCCCGAGCGATTGCGCGCAAACGGTTTGCAGGCTTCGCCCGGCAAGCGCGTATCGACAGACGCCAGGATGCGCATGGATTGCCACGCACGCAGGACAACCGGCGTGACACACGCCTCCGCACCACCCACGAGCGCGCATGCCACTCGCCCTTCGCGAATGGCGTGGAACGCCTCGCCAATGGCGATGGCGGAAGACGCGCACGCAACGGAGTAGGTGAAGTTCGGGCCGTGCAGCCCGAAGCGGATGGACAGGTGTGCCGCGGGCGCATTGCTCATTGCGCACAGAACCGTGAGCGGCTTGGGTGGCGTTCCGTGGTACCAGATGTCCCGGTGCGCCTCTTCGGTGGCGTTTGCCCCGCCCAGTGCCGTGCCCAGGTATACGGCTGTGTGACGGCTCAAATCGCGGTCGCAGAGCAGTCCGCTCTGGTCCAGCGCCTCACGTGCGGCATGCATTGCGTAGCGGGTGACCGGGTCGAACAGCGCGCGATCGGACACGCAGAGGTCTGCGTACGCACCTTCGAGCAACGGGCAGCCGGCCGCGCTCGGCGGACCGGCCGGATCCGCGGCAACGAGCCGCACGCCGGACCGGCCGGCCCGCAGCGCTTCCGTGAGGTCGGTTACACCGTTGCCCAGCGCGCACACCACACCGCACCCCGTGACGGCGACCCTATTCGACATGGCGGCGCGCCTCATGGGCGGTGAGGCGATCCACGCTGGCGGCGAGGTCGGTGAGCGAGCGCATCTGCTCCACCTCAGCCCCGGCGATCGAGATGCCGTAGTGCCCTTCGACGGCGAAGACGAGGTCGATGGCGGCGAGGGAATCGATGCCCGCTTCCCTCAATGTGGTGGTCCGGGCCAGCGTGCTTTCGGGGACGTTCAGCGTCTCGACGGCGAGCCGCCGGACGGTGTCGAGTGTTTGCGGAGTCATTCCTTTGCGTTTCCTTCTATGGGCCTTCCATTGGGTAAGGGGTCTTCCTTGCGCTGCCTTCCATGACGAGCTACTTCACGAGCTACTTCACGAGCAGTTCGAGCTCTGGCAGGTCATTCAGCAGGTGTGGGGAGGCGGTGCATTTGTCGCGCAACAGGCGCATGGGTGCGTCATCTTCCAGCCGCCCGGGCGGCGGCACTGCGGTGGAGACGCGTGGAAACACCTCCCAGTTCTGCCAGTGCTCCGGAGTGCGCCGAAGCTCGCGCTCGAAGCAGCCGAACAGCGCGCGCGTCAGCATGAAAATGGATTGCGGCTCATCGAACGCGAAGAAACGCCGCGAATCGATGGGGCGGCCCAGCGTGACGCGCATGCCGAGCCGGGGCTTCGGGGCGGCGAAGACAGGCACCACCCAGGCATCGGTTCGCAGGGCAAAGAACGCCGTTCCCGCCGCCACGCGCAGCATGCGGCCGAAGAACGGCACGGCCAGCGTATGAGCGATGTCGTCGAACGCGTCGGGCATCATGACGAGCCATTCCTTTCGCTCCAGCGCACGCATCGCCGCGACGACGCCTGAGAAGCCGCCGAGCAGTGCCGTGACACCGACTCCGCCGTGCTCGAAGAGCAGGTTGAGCCGGCGCGAAGCCCGGCTGCGTCGTAGAAAAGGTTGATGGGCCGACGCGAGCCGATGCGGTTGACTGCCGCGACGTAACCCACGGGCGCCGCGCCGTAGTGAGGGGCGGCAAGAATGACGGGCCGCGATCCATCGAGCATCGGCGTTGCGAAGACGGCGCCCTCGAACACAACGCGGTCATCGAAGAACAGGCGCAGCTCGGAGCGGGACAACCCGAGCACGTAGCTCAGCAACAGGCGCGACCGCCAGCGCGACTCCAGCACCGCGCGGGCGAAGTAGGGCCCACTCGGCGCATCGCGCAAGTCTCGAAGCGCCCGGCACGCGCGTTTGCCTGGATGCATGCGCTCCGGCAGCAGCGACGACAGATGAAGCGACAGCGCGCTGGTAGCGCCGTACGCAGCCGCCGTGAGCAGTGAGCGCGGGCTCATCGTGGCTCCTTCAGTCGCGTGAGAAACCCGCGCAGCACCGGCCCGAATTCAGGGGTATGGGGAATGGCGCCATGCGCGGCTCGCGTGAACTGAACCTGCTCGGCTTTCACGCCAGCGCGAAGAAGTTGCTGATGCATTTGCGTGGACAGTGCCGGGGGCGCCTGCCTGTCCCCGCGGCTGCTCAGCACGAGCACTTCACCCTGGAAGTGCCGGAGCGCCGTCAATGCATCGACCGAGGCGAGCCCTGTTTCGATGCGCGGTGTGACGAGCGGCTTCGCGTACCATGGAATCTGGCTGCGCGCCCAACTCTCCGCATTCGGCGCGGTCGCTTCCAGAACGAGCCCATCTACCGCACGGTCGCGCGCAACCTGTGCCGCGACCATGCCGCCGAGCGAGAAGCCATAGAGCACTCGTTTCTTGCCGGCCGAAGTTTCAAGGGCTGCGGCATAGTCATAGACGGCCAGCGCAGTCTCGAGAATGACGGCCGCGGTGGGTGCGCCCGTGCTGTCGCCATAGCCGGGATAGTCGAAGAGCACCACATCTGCGTCACGTGCCAGCGTTTCGAGCGCTTCGCCGCCATCGATGGAGCGGTGGAAAGCGTCGCCGCCGCAGAACACGATGACCGCGTGGCTCTGCGGATGATGCGCGTGAGTGATGCCGATGAGCCGATCGCCGCGATGAATGACGAGGTCTTGCACGGCGTAGCCGCGCGCGAGCGCGGCGGTGCGAGGCGCCCGGTCTGGCGACATGAAGTTGGCGAGCCCCACGTCCACACTCACGCACGCGCATTGGGTGAGCGCGACACCAAGCAGAACGACGAACGAAGCGAGCGGCGGACGTTCCATTGCATTCTCCTTTGTATTCATTCGGGCGCTACGGCAATGACGTGCCGATCAGAACTTTCTGGCGCTCCACCACCGCGGCCAGCGCTGCGCTGGTGCGCTCGCGGTCGCAAAAGCGCGACTGCAGTTGCATGCGCAGGAGACATTCGATGTCTTTCAGCTCCTCGCGAGCCTGAATCCACAGCACGCGCTCCGATTTCTGCATGAGGTGGAGCCGTGCGAGCCAGTCTGCGGGCGGCCTCGCAAGATCGGCCGCCAGAACCAGCAGCAGGCGGCTGACGAGACTGCCGAGGGAAATGAGCCGGCCTTCCGCATCGAACGCGTCTTCGTATTGAACTTCGATGAGCCGGAAGCCCCAACGCCGCCCTGACGCGGAAAGCGCATAGACACGCGGCCGATGCCGCAGCACCAGCAGGGCCTCCAGTGTCGAGAACGCGTGGGGCTGGTCGAGGAAGGGCACCATGACGCACGTGGATGTAACGCACGGAAGCTGATCGGGAAACGAGATCACCGTGCGAGGCAGCGCCGGCTGGCCGGTGAACGCCTGTGCGATCTCCGCGGCGGTTCGCAGGCAGTCGTCGAAGGGCCAGGGCACTGCGGCCGTGATTGGGCCTCGCGTGATTACGCAGGGCCGCGTGCGGCCGAGCGCTTGAGCAAATGCAATGGAGCCTCGCGTGCTCGGCGAGATGACCAGCACGTTGGTTGAGACGCGCGCCAGTGTGCTGAGCGAACGGCGGATCGACAGCGGGCGAGCAAAGCGGATGGCAAGAGAGTTCATGATGCCTGAGAGTCCTTTCCGATGCGGTTGATGGAGCGTGCCAGCAGGAACGAGAGTGAAATCGCCATGACGAGCAGCAGGACGAGCAACGCCGATTCGCCAACGGCATGCCAGAGGCCGAACGGCGTGCGGTCGTGAACCGCCCATCTGTGCGCGGATTCACTTGCGCTGTAGCCGATGTTCTTGCCAAGCGCGCTCAGCACGTATGAGAAGTACGCGCTGGCGATGCCGGTGAAAGCGCCGAGCAAGGTGAGCGACCTGGCGCCGGGCCAGCGCGCCTCCGGCAACCGTCGAATCGAGCGCCAGGCGTTCTTTGCGCACTCGCGGATCTGCGCATGCAGGTTCGGCGCACCGGCGAGATCCGTGAGCAACCAGTAGCCGTCGTACTTGAGCACCGGATTCAGCGTGTGAAGCATGAGAAAGTGGCTCCACGCCATGGCTTCGAGCACCGGCGGTGCGGCGAACACGAGGTACGCGACGCCCAGCACCAGGACGTAGCCGCACTGAAAGTAGACGCCGCCGGCATCCACCACAGCGCGCCGCAGCCGGGGCAGCATCCAGGCGCCGTTTACTTCGGCGTAGAACACCGGCATGCACCAGTACAGGCCCAGGCCGATGCCGCCGTGCGAAGCGCCGAAGCGCGCACACGCGGTGAGATGGCCAACCTCATGCACCAGGACGCCGAACATCGTTAGCGCCGCCGCGCACATGATCTGTGCGCCTGAAAGCGTTTGTGGAGTGGCGCTGGATGCGCGAGCGGCCACGAGCAGCTCGACGACCATGAGCAGCGTGATGAGTGCGATCGCCGCAGAGCGTGTGAATAGCGGCGAAACGAGTGCGAGCAGCGGCTGCAGCACGCGCGCCTCGAGAACCCGCTGCCGTAGCCGCACGGGGCACTCGGCCTCGGCGCGTTGCTCCGTCGCATGAAAGCAGACGGACAGCACCTGCTCGCTCAGCACCTGGCTGGCGAGATCCGTTGACACTGTGACGCCGAGACGTTCAGACGCGCGCGCGGCCAGCGCCGAAAGCGTGGTGTGCGTGCGGCTCTCTTCCAGCACGGCGGCGACCGCCGCGCTGACGACAAAGTGCCGATCGTCCACGGCGACGATGAAACGGTTGTCGCCATCGAACTCTTCGAACGGGCGCAACAGAACGTCGGTGCGCAGACGGGGTGTGATGGTTTCGTTCATGGTGGAGCGGAGGGGCTCGCCACCGCTGTGGCGGTGGCGAGCCCGGTTGCCGTTGAGCCGATGTCAGAACTCGAATGTGCAGGAGCACTTCCAGTCCGTGACGGCACCGCTTCCGGTGACCATCGGCAGCACCTCCATCTCGAAGCGGGCTTCGAGCTCGGCGATGGAGAGCGCGTCTTGCTGAGCGAGGGAACGATCTGGTGTATTCATGGAAAAACTCCTTCCTTGAGTCGGATCGATTGGGTTTGCCGTGAAGCGGTTGCCTCACGGGGCGGAGCGAAGTGTGAAGGAGTGACGCCGGCGGGGCTGCCGGCATATCGATGGCGAACGTGCAGTAATGCCTGCACTGCGGCGAGATCGATTACGATGAATGCGTGCGTAGCGGCGTGCGCAGCGACGTGCGTCGCGGCGTGCGCAACGTGCGCAGCAGCGACCGCAGCGTGCTAACCGGCGAGCGAGGAGGAGCCAACGTGATCTGCAAGAAATGCCTGGTCGGCGGCCGCGTGCAGGGCGTGGCCTATCGCGCCAGCACGGCGCATCGCGCGCGCGAGCTGGGAATCGCCGGCTATGCCAGGAATCTGCCCGACGGCCGAGTTGAAGTGCTCGTCATCGGCGAAGCGAGCGTGGTGAACGCATTCGTCGAGTGGTTGTGGACAGGCTCCAGCGCTGCGAAAGTAACCTCAGTGGAATCCACCGACGTCACACTGAGCGCAGACCAGCGCCCGGCAGGCTTTACGACGGGCTAACGGTTGTCCGCGGCCAGCCCAAGATCATCCGCGCCGTTGTACCGCGACCATGCATTGATCACGAGGTCTGGATACGTGCGCCGCCCAACGCTGCCGTTGTAGCGCGCCAGCGCCTCGCGCACGTTGTTGCGCTCGCGCTCGTCAGATAGAACCGCAGAATCGCGCAGCCCATGCGGATGTTGGGCTGCGGCATGCGATCAGCTCGTGGCGGTGCATGCCGAGCTGCTCGGGCCAGAACGGCATCACCTGCATCAGCCCCACGGCGCCCGCGCGAGGAGACGGCGTAGCGATCGAAGCGGCTCTCCACGTGGATCAGCGCCATGCACCAGACCCGGCGGCAGGCGCACTTCGCCTGTCCGCTGCGCCTCGCAGATACACTTCCTTCAGAATGCGATGCGCTCCTCGCGGTCCTTCACGATCCTGCGCAGGCGCGGCTCCATCATCTTGTACCAGACCTCGGAGTCGAAGCGGTCTTCGAAGCACTCGGCCTGCGCGATGGCGTTGCGCACCACGGAGCGTAGTTCCGGGTCTTGCTGCTGGTCGGCGCGCGCCGCGCCGCTGCCCAGGGCGAGCAGCGACAGCAGGGCGACGGCGGCGCTACTGCGCCATGCGCGAGCGGATGAAGGCGAGCGCATCGTCGAGCGGGAAGTTCGTGCTCTGCGTGTCGCGGCGGCCGCGGTACTCGAGCTGGCCAGAGTCCACGCCGCGCTCGCCCACGACCAGGCGGTGCGGAATGCCCAGCAGCTCCGCGTCCGCGAACTTGACGCCGGGGCGCGCGTCGCGGTCGTCGTAGAGCACTTCGATGCCGGCGGCTTCGAGCTCGGCATACAGCTTGTCGGCAATTTCACGAACACGTTCGGATTTCTGCGCACCGATGGGAACGAGCACCACGTGGAAGGGCGCCAGGGCGTCCGGCCAGATGATGCCGCGCTCATCGTGGTTCTGCTCGATGGCGGCGGCCACGATGCGCGTCACACCGATGCCATAGCAGCCCATATACGGCGTGACGGCCTTGCCGGACTCATCCAGCACCGTGGCCTTCATGGCCTCGCTGTACATCCGGCCGAGCTGGAAGATGTGACCCACTTCGATGCCGCGCGCGATCTTGAGCGTGCCCTTGCCGGAGGGGCTCGGGTCGCCCGTCGACGACGTTGCGCAGGTCGGCCACGTTGGCCGGCTCGGGCAGGTCGCGGCCCCAGTTCACGCCTACGTAGATGCACGTCCTTCTTCGTTCGCGCCGCACGACGAAGTCGCTCATGGCGGCGACGGTGTGGTCGGCGATGACGGTGTGCTGGGCGCGCCCGCGACCGGCCCGACGGAATCCATGGCCCGAGCGAGCCGAAGCCCGCGCCGAAAGCCTTGCGCACTTCGTCCGCGCCAGCCATGGCGAAGCGGGCGACTTCACCTGCGGCAGCTTGCTGCGCTTTGACTTCGTTGAGCTGGTGATCGCCGCGCAGCAGCAAGGCGACGAGGCCGTCGTTGCCCTCGTACACGAGAGTCTTCACGGTCTTCGTGGCCGGCACGGAGAGGAACTTGCACAGGTCGTCGATCGTCTTCACGCCCGGCGTCGGCACTTTCCGCAGCGCTTGCGTGGGCGCGGCTCGCGGCGTTGGGGGGGCAAGCGCCTCGGCCGTCTCGAGGTTGGCGGCGTAGTCATCCGCGTCGGAGTACGCGATGGCGTCTTCGCCGGACTCCGCCAGCACGTGGAATTCCTGGAAGTCTTGCCGCCGATGGCGCCCGAGTCCGCCTGCACCGAGCGGAAGTTCAGGCCCATGCGCGTGAACATGCGCGAGTACGCGACTTGCATCGCGTCGTATGTGTCGCCCAGTGATGCCTCGTCCATGTGGAACGAGTAGGCGTCTTTCATGATGAACTCGCGCGCGCGCATCACGCCGAAGCGGGGGCGGATCTCGTCGCGGAATTTCATCTGGATCTGGTAGAAGTTCACGGGCAGCTGGCGATAGCTCTTGAGCTCGCGCCGCGCGATGTCGGTGATCACTTCCTCGTGCGTGGGGCCCACGCAGTAGTCCCGATCGTGGCGGTCTTTCAGGCGCAGCAGCAGCCCTTCCGCGCCGATCTTGTCCCAGCGGCCTGTCTCCTGCCAGATCTCCGCCGGCTGGATGGCCGGCATCAGCAGCTCGAGCGCGCCGGCGCGGTTCATCTCCTCGCGGATGATCCGCTCCACCTTGCGCAGCGTACGCAGCCCCATGGGCAGCCAGGAGTAGATGCCCGCCGCAAGGCGGCGGATGAGCCCGGCCCGCAGCATGAGCTGCTGGCTGACGATGTCCGCCTCGGCCGGCGTCTCTTTGAGGGTGTTGATCGGGTACTGGGAAAGTCTCATCGCGCGGGCTTTGGGGGCTTCATGGCCAAAAGGACGGGCATCTTAGCAGGGCCGCCGGGGCGCAGGCCGTGGCGCGCCGGGCCCCGCACCCGCACGGGCCTTGATACCATCCCGGCCCGATGAAACCCACACCCAATGACCGGCCGCCTCCACCGCGGGGCGTCTACCTGCTGCCCCAGCTCCTGACGACGGGCTGCCTGTTTTCGGGCTTCTACGCCATTGTCGCGGCGATCGACAAGAACTTCGCCCCGGCCGGCATGGCCGTGTTCGTGGCGATGATCTTCGACGGCCTGGATGGCCGCATCGCGCGCCTCACCCGCACCGAGACCACCTTCGGCAAGGAGTACGACAGCCTGGCAGACATGGTCGCCTTCGGCCTTGCGCCCGCCATCGTCACCTACCAGTGGGGCGTGGTGCGCATCGCGCGAATACGGCCGGGAGTGGGAACGGTTCGGCTGGCTCGCCGCGTTCTTCTACGCCGTGACCGCCGCGCTTCGGCTTGCGCGGTTCAATGCACGCTCGGCCACGGCCGACAAGCGCTATTTCGAAGGGCTGCCGAGCCCGTCGGCCGCGGCCGTGGTGGCGGCGTTCGTCTGGTTCTCGAGCGTCCGGCAGGTGGAAGAGCCGGGGCTCTTTGGCCTCATCGCGGCGTTCCTCATCACCGCGTCCGCGGGGCTGCTCATGGTGAGCAGCTTCAGCTTTCCGAGCTTCAAGCAGTTCGATATCGACAAGCGCATCAAGCGGGCCTACATGATCATCGTGCCCGTGTTCTTCGTGCTGATCGCCATCGACCCGCCCACCATGCTGTTCTCCATCTTCACCACCTACGCTTTGTCGGCGCCGGTGCTGTGGGTGGGCCGGCGCATCCGCCGCGCCCTGCGGGGCGCGCCCACGGGCGCGGGCTGACGGGCCTTCGACTGATGGATCCCGCGCGCCGCCTCGAATACCTGCAGACCATCGGGGTGGACGTGTGGGTGCGCCGTAATGCGCCTGCGCTGCAGCCGCCGGCTGCGGTAGTCGTGCCAGTGCCAGCCCTGCCATCGGCGGGGTCGGTGGCGCCCGTTGCGGTGGCTGTGCCGGTGGACGCCGAGGCCCAATGGGAAAGCCTCAAGGCCGAGGTGCTGAGCTGCACCCGCTGCGCCCTTCACTCAACGCGCACACAGGGCGTTTTCGGGGTGGGCAACAGCGCGGGCGGACTGGCTGATCATCGGCGAGGCGCCCGGCAAGGAAGAAGACCGCCGCGGCGAGCCCTTCGTGGGCCGCGCCGGGCAGCTCCTGAACGCCATGCTGCTGGCCATCGGCCTGCCCCGCGAGCAGGTCTTCATCGCCAACGTGCTGAAGTCCCGGCCCCCCGACAACCGCGACCCCAAGCCGGATGAGGTGGCCGCCTGCCTGCCTTACCTCATGCGCCAGATCGCGCTGCTGCGGCCCCGGCTCATGCTCGCGGTGGGCCGCATCGCCGCCCAGAACCTGCTGGCCACCGACATGGCGCTGGGCCGGCTGCGGGGCCAGGTGCACCACTTTGGCGAGCTGAATACGCCGCTCATCGTGACGTATCATCCGGCCTACCTGCTGCGCTCCCCCGCCGACAAGCGCAAGGCGTGGGAAGACCTCAAGTTCGCGCGCAGCACGTTCCAACGGCTGGCTTCGCAGGAATCGTGATGGCAACCGCCCCGGAAATGCTCGCGACACCCGAGATGGTGATTCGCACCATGGTCGAGGCCGACGTGAGCGCTGTGGTGGCCATCGAGCGCGCGGCGTACCAGTTTCCCTGGAGCGAAGGCATCTTCCGCGACTGCCTGCGGGTGGGCTACGTGTGCCGCGTGGCCTGCAGCGGGGATGAAGTCATCGGCTATGGCGTCATGAGCGTGGGCGCCGGCGAAGCGCACATTCTCAACCTTTGCGTGAATGCGCACTTCCGCTGCCGCGGCGTTGGCCGGCGCATGCTCGAATATCTCGTGGATCGCGCGGGCGCGGCCGGCATGAGCGAGGCGTTCCTGGAAGTGCGGCCCTCGAACACCGCCGCCATTCGCCTGTATCAGTCGATGGGCTTCGAGCAGGTGGGCATCCGGCGGGGGTATTACCAGGCTGTCAGTGGGCGTGAGGATGCCGCCGTGCTGAAGCTGGAGTTGCAGGGCCGGCGGCCCCGCACAGGCTCCTGATCTCTGCCAGGGTGCCGGGGCGCTCAGCCGCCGACGATCGTCACGCCCTGTGCGCCGTGATCCACGCGCGGCCCGCCGAACTGAGGCGGTATTTTTGCAGCCGGCTGTTGGGTTTGTCCGGAATGGTCCGTTCCAGCAGACCGCTGGCAATGGCCGGTACCAGATAGGCTTTGCGGAAGTACTCGCGATGCTCGAGCCCCAGTCTCTTCTGAAGCTCGTCGCGACCCTGAGGCTCCTGGCATGCACAAAGAAGCTGTGCGACTTGCGCGGTGACTTGCGCGGTGACTTGCGCGGTGACTTGCGCGGTGGCATCGACCATTGGAGCTCTGAATGTCACAACGACATCGCCGTTACGTTCCTCGAACGTCGGAGGCGCAATGCCATGTTGTCGGCATTCATCGATCACACGATTCGTGCCGCGGCCCCAGATTTCCACCGCGCCAGTGCGGTGAAAGGCCTCTGCCACAAACGGATTGCGTCGCCTCGACTGATGGGGCCCCGAAAGCTGGTCCACGGTAACGCCCGCGGGCAGGCCGCCGGAGCTTTGAATCTCGATTCTGTCGTCGAAGACGACGATTGCGACATAGCCAGCGAATCGAGAATAGTCCCTATGCATCACGGCATTGAGCAACACCTCGCGAAGAGCCGTGAGCGGGACGGGAAAGCGGTCTTCCCGGAAAACGGTGCCTTCCGGAAAGCGGGCTCCCAGAGGCATCGTGCGCTCCAGAAAAGCCATGCCCTCACGCACCATCGCGAACGCATGAAGGTATTCCTGCCGGTTGTCGACAATCTCGCCCGTGATTTCAGTGCCGCGGAAGCGCCCCATCTTGAGAAGGCACTGCGGGTAACCCCGCAGAAAATCCGTTCCATATAGAACCTGCGCGCCCTGAGTCAGCACGCCGTTCTGGCGGACTCCCAGGCCGTCGAGAATGTCGCCTGTGTTTCGGCTCGTCCCGGCCGATATCCGATTCTGCTGAATGGCCAGTTCGCGAGTGCGCAGAATCTCCTCGTGATCGAGATGCTCCAGCAGCACACCTCGGGCCGGGAGACTCTCCCATCGAACCTTCAGGTGAGCGCGCTTCAGCAGCAGTGCTTCGTATGTCGTCTGCGACATTCTCCGCGTCGTGCTGCTCACGCGCTCATAGGCACGTCCGTCCAAAGTAAAGGGGATGGAATCCGGTTGGGAATCCACCTGCAAAATGAGCACTTCGCGTTCCGGGGCGACCGCTATGCGCTGTACTGGAATGTTGATCGGAGGCTCAAAGCGATCGAGAGCCTGCGCAATGTCGCGGAGCGTCTTGTCGGAAACCTGCTGTCCCTCCGGGCGCCCGTCGGGACGAACGCCAAAGAGCACCATTCCGCCGCCCTCGTTGAGAAATGCACACAGAGTTTGCGCGGCTTCCTTCAATTCGCCGGTCGAACGCTTGAATTCGAGGCTCGGCCCTTCGCCGCGGGCGAGCACGGCACGCAACTCTGCCAGCGTCGCAGGAACGCCGGAAAAAACTTCCGGCTGAAATTTCGGGAGCCGTGAGGGTTGCGCACGCATGATCGAAATTCTATTCCGCATCGATTGCCTGTGCTGGCGTTTGAGCCCATTCGAGTTGCTCATCGATATGATCGATTGCGTGCGCATCTCGCTGCGCAGAGGAACTGCCGTTCTCGTGTGCCATTCTGCGCAGTACGTTCATCCAGGAGAAAAAAGTCTGGCGTAGTCCGCAGCGGACATCGGCGCTGAGGCGGTGCCAGCTCAACATCGTCAGGCTGTATCGCAACCGCGTCCGTGAAGCCATTGCGAGCGGCGATCTGGCAAGCGCAAAGTTCTGGCGCCGAAAAGCCGGCGTATGGGCGCGGATGGCCCGTAGTGATTTCACGGTAGTCGTGCCAGACTCAGAACATGCCTAACCGCTCAAGCAAGCGCCCGCGTGACGTGAACGTGCTCGCGAAACTCATCACAGAGATCGCGACAGAGGGCGAGAAGCCTGCTCCTGACGATGGTAAGGACCCTGCGGCCGTGGCGCTCGGCCGCAAGGGCGGGCTCAAGGGTGGCAAGGCGCGCGCCGACAGCCTTTCTGCTAAGAGGCGCGCGGAAATCGCCAAAAAGGCCGCCAAGACTCGCTGGGGCAAATAGCCTTCGGCCGCATATCATGATTGCACTCATGACAGATGAGTGCATATACTTTGCGCCGATGCCGTGTCTGGCACCGGGTGCACCATGTCTGATGGAATAAATATTTCTGCCGCCGAGTTGGCGCAGTGGGAAAAGGATAAGGCCGCTTTTCTGCGTCAAATCGCTGACTTGCAGGAGAAGCTGGGCGACGTCACCAAGAAGCTTGATGCTGCCGCGACGCTGAAAGCGATCAACAAGCCTCAATCTGCTCAGGCGCCGGCAGTCCCCGCCACGAACGGCCAAAGCCAGCGAGACGCTCATTCAATGACGTCCGCAATCACCCAGATCGCAAACCAGAGCTCGGCACCGGTTTCCAAGAAAGACCTGAAGAAGAAACTTTCCGATATGGGCTTCTCCGAAGATCGCCTCGGTCCGTACTTCTATACGGTGATCATGCGCCTAAAAGGCAAGAAGCTAATCAGGGTTATGGGTGACGGCAGCGTCTGGAAGACGCTGCCGTCCGGGATGAATGGTTGAAATGACTAGGGCGCTAAACGGATTCCCTTTTGCGTGGAGCCGTCTAGCGCCCTTTATCGATTCTGGGCATGGGAACCCAGTTAACCAGCCAGCGCCCGTAAAGCCGGGGCGGGAGGTGGTACATGACAACATGATCTACTAGGTGGAAGCCTTCGACCTGATGCCAGTCGGGTCGGAGGCAACCGCCGTGCAATTTATATAACCCCTGATTCCACGTCAAACGGCGGCCGGCCCAGACCTTGTCTGGAGCGCCAATGGCCGGGTCCGTATCGATTTGCTTCTAAACTGACCGTTATGCTTGAGCGGTCATGCAGATTGATATATGATATGTGCCATGAACAAGCTCGACATCAAGAAACGCGCTCAAGTGCTCGCCTGTCTGGTCGAAGGAAATAGCATCCGCGCCACCGTCCGCATGACCGGTGTGGCCAAGAACACGGTGGTGAAGCTGCTGGCGGACGTGGGCGCAGCGTGCGCGGAGTACCAGAACAAAGCGCTGGTTAACCTGCCCTGCAAGCGCGTCCAGTGCGACGAGATCTGGTCGTTCGTCTACGCCAAGCAAAAGAACGTCAAGACCGCGAAAGCCACTCCTGAAGGCGCTGGCGATGCGTGGACGTGGACCGCCATCGATGCCGACACCAAGCTGATCTGCGCATGGGGGTCGGACCGCGCGATGCCGGCATGGCTTACGACTTCATGCAGGATCTGGCGAAGCGGCTCGCGAATCGCGTACAGCTCACGACCGATGGGCACAAGCCTTACCTTGAAGCGGTGGACGCGGCCTTCGGCATCGATATCGACTACGCGCAGCTCGTGAAGCTGTACGGCGTGGAAAAGACCAAGACGCCTGAGCGGAAGTATTCGCCCGAACATATCTGCGGCATGAAGGTCACCACGGTGACGGGCGATCCCGAGCCCAAAGAGATCAGCACGTCCTATGTCGAGCGCCAGAATCTCACCATGCGCATGAGCATGCGCCGGTTCACGCGCCTGACGAACGGGTTCTCAAAGAAGCTGGAGAACCTGGGACATGCAGTGGCGCTGCACTTCATGTACTACAACTTCGCGCGCCAGCATCAAACTCTGCGAGTTTCGCCGGCTATGGAGGCGGGGATTTCTGACCATCTTTGGTCGCTGGAAGAGATCGCCGCGTTAGCCGACTAGGACCATAGGTACTTGATCGCGGTAACCACGGCCGTGAAGGCGCCGAAGATCAAGAACATCCACCCGACAAACTTGGATGTCGCGCCGTTGATTTCCTTATGCAGGTCTTCTTTTGTTGCGATGGTTGCCTTCAGCACCGCCATGTCAGTTTCGAGCTTCGAAACTTGTTTCTTCAGCTCATCAAGCACGTCGTTGCCCCCGCCGTCGCCCGGACCGGAATGCTTGCCCTTCGGCGGCATCGGCACGGAATAGAGTTGCGCTGGTCCAGATGGCATAGACCCTATTCCTCAGTGTCGCCATCAGCGTCGTGCAACTCCATATAGGAGCACCGCGGGCATCGCCAGACTTCGAATCTGTAGCCCCAGCCGAAGTTGACGTTTTTGCCCTTAATGGCAGGCAGGAAGTAATTCGCCGGACGTTGGCCCTCTTCGTCAACCGACCGGAGCAGGGGAATGTCGTGGTACCGACACGTCGGAGTGACATCGAAAGCCATCCTCGCTCCGTTCCTTTGGCTCTTATTGTGCGGCTCATGGTACACGCTCGCCGGCAGCAAGGCTCGACGGTGGGCTCCAGCATTGCTGTTTCGCCGGAGTTGACACGCCAAATTTTCCCTGCAGGTTCAAAGGCAAACTGACCCACTACCCGTCCTGCCGGTCTGACTGGCGCCGGCAGCGTAATCCCCGGCAGACAGGACCGGTCAGAGTGCGCTGCCTTGGGCCCACGGAGGCGACGGCCCGGTCTTACCCTAGCGGTGACGTATAATTGTGGCCTGCACACTTCGGTGTGCCGACATCAGGTGGTCGGGATTGCGCCCTCGGTTGCAGCGCCAGCGCCACCCTCCCAATCGAATACTTTGCGAAATGTGTACATGACTGTGTACATACAACGGAGCTTTGCGTGAATTCAGGTGGTGTAACTGCCGGAGAAATAAGGAAAAGAAGGACCTTCGCCATCATTTCCCACCCCGACGCGGGCAAGACCACGCTCACGGAGAAGCTGCTGCTGTTCGGAGGCGCCATCCAGATGGCCGGCACCGTGAAGGGGCGCAAGGCGGCGCGGCACGCGACTTCCGACTGGATGCGGCTGGAACAGCAGCGCGGCATCTCCGTGACCTCGTCGGTCATGCAGTTTCCGTATCGGGATGCGATCGTGAACCTGCTCGACACGCCCGGTCACGAA
This sequence comes from uncultured Gammaproteobacteria bacterium, assembly GCA_963837755.1. Lineage (GTDB taxonomy): Bacteria > Pseudomonadota > Gammaproteobacteria > Steroidobacterales > Steroidobacteraceae > JADGHX01. The sequence continues at coordinate 522,533 of CAWIOP010000003.1, forward strand.
GACTTCTCCGAAGACACCTACCGCACGCTCACGGCGGTGGACTCCGCGCTCATGGTCATCGACTGCGCCAAGGGCGTGGAGGAGCGCACCATCAAGCTGATGGAAGTCTGCCGGCTGCGCGACACGCCGATCATGACGTTCATCAACAAGCTCGATCGCGACGGCCAGCCGCCCATCGAGCTGCTGGACGAGATCGAGCGCGTGCTGAAGATCCGCACGTCGCCCATCACGTGGCCCATCGGCATGGGGCGCGACCTGCAGGGCATCTACCACCTGCTCGAAGACCGTATCTATGCCTACGAGGCCGGCAAGGGCGGGCGAGTGGGCGAGAACCTCATCATCGACAGGCTCGCAAGCGACGAGGCGCAGGAGTTCCTGGGCCGCATCGCCCGCTCGTTTGCGGACGAGATCGAGCTCGTGAAAGGCGCCACGGATAAGTTCGACCCGGCGGCCTATCGCGCCGGCAAGCAGACGCCGGTGTTCTTCGGGTCTGCCATCAGCAATTTCGGCGTGGAGGAGCTGCTGGCCTCGTTCACGACGCACGCGCCGGGGCCTTTACCCAGGGCCACTCGCGAACGGCAGGTGCAGCCACTGGAAGAGAAGCTCACCGGCTTCGTGTTCAAGATCCAGGCGAACATGGATCCGGGTCACCGCGACCGCATCGCCTTCATGCGCCTGTGCTCGGGGCGCTACGAGCGCGGCATGCGGCTCTATCACGTGCGCCTGGGCAAGGAAGTGCGCGTGGCGGATGCGCTCACGTTCATGGCGGCGGATCGCGAGCAGGCGGAGGAGGCGTTCGCCGGCGACATCATCGGCCTGCACAACCACGGCACCATCAACATCGGCGACACGTTCACGGAAGGCGAGAAGCTCGCCTTCACCGGCATTCCGAACTTCGCGCCGGAGATGTTCCGCCGTGCGGTGCTGAAAGACCCGCTGAAGATGAAGGCGCTTTCCAAGGGCCTGTCGCAGTTGTGCGAAGAGGGCGCTACGCAGCTCTTCAAGCCGCTGCGGAACAACGACCTGATTCTCGGCGCGATCGGCCAGCTGCAGTTCGAAGTGGTGGCGTTCCGCCTCGAGGACGAATACAGCGTGAACTGCGTGTTCGAGGGCGTGAGTGTGTTCACGGCGCGCTGGGTAACGGGCGATGAGCGAAAGCTCGAGGAGTTTCGCACCAAGGCGTACGAGAACCTGGCGGTCGACCATGCCGGGCAGCTCGTTTATCTCGCCCCCACTCGGGTCAATCTGCAGCTCACGCTCGAGCGGTGGCCGGAATTGCGATTCAGCGAGACCCGGGAGTCCGCGAATTGAATGCAGGCGCGCGGGTGCGCGGAGTGCTCCTGCGCAAGCCTGTTGTCGCCTGGGCGTTGTGTGACTGGGCGAACTCCGCGTTTGCCACCACCGTCATGGCTGGCTTTTTCCCGCTGTATTTCAAGCAGTACTGGAATGCCGGCGTCGAGGCTACGGAAAGCACCTTTCGACTGGGCGTGGCCAATGGGTTCGCGAGCATCGTCGTCGCGTTGATGGCGCCGCTCATCGGCGCCATTGCGGACAAGGGCGGCGCGCGCCTGAAGCTGCTGGCGCTGTTCACTGTGCTTGGCGCGGCGATGACTACAGCGCTGTTCTGGGTGGCGAAGGGTGACTGGCTCGCCGCTTCCATCTTCTACGTCGCCGCGTCGCTCGGGTTCTGGGGCGGCAACCAGTTCTACGATTCGCTGCTCACCGACGTGGCCGAGGAGCGCGACTACGACGTCGTTTCCGGCTACGGCTACTCGCTTGGCTATCTGGGCGGCGGCCTGCTGTTCCTGGTCAACGTGCTCATGGTGACGAAGCCCGCCCTGTTCGGCATCGCCGACGCGAGTGAGGCCGTGCGGCTGTCGTTCCTTTCCGTGGGCGTGTGGTGGGTGCTGTTCACCGTGCCGGTGCTGCTGTGGGTGAGGGAGTCTCATGCGGCAGACGCGCTTCCTTTTTTCTCCGCCATTCGCGCGGGCGGGCAGGAGCTCGTGGGCACCATTCGTCACATTCGTGGCGACGAGACGCTGCTTTGGTTCCTGCTGGCGTACTGGTTCTACATCGACGGTGTGAACACCATCATCAAGATGGCGGTGGACTATGGCTTGTCGCTCGGCCTCGAGCAGGCGAGCCTGATCACCGCGCTGTTGCTGGTGCAGTTCATCGGTTTCCCCGCGGCGCTCGCGTTCGGGTGGTTGGGAAAGCGCATCGGTCCGCGCACCGGCATTTTCATCGGCATCGGCGTGTATACCGCCGCTGCGGTCTACGCGTACTTCCTGGACTCGGAAATCGAGTTCTACGCGCTCGCGGTCGTCATCGGCCTCGTGCAGGGTGGCGTGCAGTCCCTCTCGCGTTCGCTGTTTGGCCGGCTGGTGCCGGCCGGCAAGTCCGGCGAGTTCTTCGGTTTCTACAACCTCATGGGCAAGGCTGCCGCCATTCTTGGGCCCATCCTCACAGGCGTCGTGGCCCTGACCATGCACGATTCGCGGCTCGCGATCGTCTCCATTTCCATCCTGTTCGTCATCGGCGCGGCGTTTCTGTCGCGCGTGCGGGTTCCGGGTTAGCGAAAAAGCGCGGCCGCCGGCCACGCGATATGCGTGCAACTCGTTTCACCAACTCGCCGGGTCGAGGCCGTAGGCTCGCTCGAGCCCACTGTAGAGCAGCGGATGCAGCCGCTGCATCCGTGCCGGCGCTTCGAAGAACGCCTCGGTGGCATATGCGAAGAACTCGGCGGGATGCTCGGCGCCTTGGGGATTCACCAGGGTCTGCTCGCCCAGCTCAACGGCCTCGCAATGTGCGTTGAACTCGCGCTCCAGCACTTCGTGCCAGTCTTCCAGCGCCTCGTTGCGGCCTTCGAGGTCAGTGAATGCCCCGGCGACGCTGTTATCGAGGTAATGCGCGAACTCGTGCAGCACCACGTTGCAGATCTCGCCGTCCGCGGGTGTTTCCTTGACGTCTGCCCACGAAAGCACGATGCGCGCGGTGTCGATGGATTCGCCCGAGAGCACGTCCTCGAACTCCGTAACCACGCCCGCCTCGTCTTCGTCGGCGCGGTTGACGACGAATTCCTCCGGGTAGACGAGTACGCTCATGAGGTCCTGGTAGGCATGCGGATCGTTCGCTACCACAAGCAGGCATGCCTGGGTCGCGACCACGAGGCGCATTTCATCCGTGACTACGAGCCCATTGCAGCCTACGAATCTCACGTCGCGCAGGAACGCGCGAGCCAGCGGTTCGAGCTTCGTACGCAACGATGCTGGCATTCGGGAGTAGAGCGGCAGTGATGACGCGAGCAGTGCCCGCCACTCGGCGCAGAAGGGTTCCGCGACCGACCGGGCGCGCCGTCGCGCCCGGGCCCGCAGCCATAGCAAACCAGCGACCACAACGCCCGCCCCGGCAAGAAGCAGCGTGATGATGTCGGCGTCGCTCATTTCACGCGCGGGGCGTGAAAGCGCGACACCGCGCGTTCGAAGTTGCCGATGGCAGCGGGACGCGTTTGCTCGTCCACACCATTGCCGAATCGAAGGCCCGCGTAGTCCACGAGCAGCGCGCGAGCCGTGGCGGCAAGGTCCGGGCGTCGCGCCGAAACCGTCGTTGCGTATGCCAGGGGGCCCTCATGCGGCCGCCTTGGCGCGCCGGCGCGTGCGAGCTTCGCGCAGAGCTTCTGGTATGCGCGTGCAAGTCGATCCGCACGCGTGCCACGGCCGCCCCGGCCGACGTGCCAGGCGATGATCAGCAGCCACCCGATGAGCCCCGCCGCGAGCAGGTAGCCGAGCAGCCGCCAGTCCGGCGAATCGAACCCCAGCCACTTGAGCAGGTCGATCTGCGTTCCCAGGTCGAACTTCACGACGCGCTCGTTCCACCAGTCGTTGGCGGCATCCCAGCGCTGCCGCAGGTCTGCGATCCAGGGCACGCTTCGCATCATGCGCTCGGGGGTGGAAGCGGAGTCCGGCAGCAGATCGAACAGGCCACGACGAAGCCGCTCCGGCGCGACCACCGCGGTGGGGTCCACTCGTGTCCAGCCGCGTCCGTCCAGCCAGACCTCGGCCCACGCGTGCGCATCGGATTGCCGAATGAGGAAGTACTCGCGGATGGGGTTCCATTCGCCGCCCTGATAGCCCGTCACCACGCGGGATGGCACTCCGGCCCCGCGCATCAACGTGACGAATGCCGATGCGTAGTGGCCGCAGAACCCCAGCCGGGTGTTGAAAATGAAATCGTCGACGGAGTCCATGTTGAGCAGCGGCGGCGTGAGCGTGTACTCGAAGCCTCCGCGCTGAAACATGTTGAGCACCGCTGCGATGTACTCCTGGTCCGTCGCCACGGCCGCGCGCATTTCCTTTGCGAGGCTCAATGAGCGCGGATTGCGACTCGCCGGCAGCCTCGTGTCGACGCGGCGTGCAAGAACCGAGATGGGGCCGTCAGTCTGCGTTCGCGTGTAGGAGACAGCCGTGTAAGTCGTAGTGCCCGTCACCGGCTCGTTGGAGACGAGCTGATGGTCGAATATGAGCCGCGCGCGGCGGTGATCCGGCGATTCCGTCACCGTGTCGAGCGCGAACCACCAGCGTTGGGAGCTCGGTTCGAGCCACACGCGATAGCGATATTCCGGCCCCAGATACTGAAGCGCGGGCCGCACGTAGTATTGCCCCTGCTGCTGCCGCCACGTGTAGCCGTCGAAGTCGTGCAGCACCGGCCCTCGCCAGTACCGTTCCTCCGGCGGCGGCGGCGCGCCTTCGAAATGCACGCGAAATGCCGGGTCGCTCGATTCACCCAGCGACGAGATGCTGCCCGGGCTCATCGAGTCGCTGAGTCCGGTTGCGGCGGACTCGGACTGAGGCAGCGTCCAGAACGCGCCTGTGAGTCGCGGGAAAAACAGGAACAGCACCAGGGCCAGCGGTAGCGCCAGCAACAAGCTGCGCGCGGCGAGCATTGCCGTGGCGCGGTTGTCCATGCCGATGTTGCCGCGCGTAGTTACGCCGAGCGCCGCACAGCAGATCCATGCGTGCACCAGATAAAGCGGGATGCGCAGCATGCTTTGTCGATCCAGGCACGCGGCCAGCAGGAGAAACAGCGCAGACCCGATGACGATGTTCCGATCGCGCTGGTCGTGAGTCTCCAGCAGCTTGAGTGAGCCCATGACAACGAGCAGCGCGGTGCCCGCGCTCAGGCCATTCACCGTGCGGAACTGCGCGATTACGGCAAAGATCAGCAACACCATGATGCCGACTTTGGCGAACGCGCCGGGAAGCCGTATGGGTCGAAGCTTCGCGGCAAACCGCCAGCCGACGCAGAGGAACGCCGCCGCGGATGTCCAGATCGGCACGCGATCGATGTGCAGCAGCATTCCGCTGACCAGCGCCGCGGCGGCCCACGTGAGCGGTGCGAGCGACTGGCCGTTCTTACCGCGCATCGGATTCCCGCGGCAGCCCATACCGGGCAAGGGCTTCCAGGCACTGGTGCCGGTGCTGCGGGCCGCTGTCGGGCTCGAGCAGTTGTCCCGGCATTGCAAGTCCGTAGCGCTCGCCGCGGCTATCGGCGTCCACGATCCAGCGCGCGAGTTGCTCGAGTCGCGCCTCGGTTTCCAGATGTGGCAGCTTCGAGAAGTCGAACAGGCGCAGCTCGGCGCCGAGCGCGCTGTATTCCTTCACCAGCAGCGGCGCGCCGCGCGCATAGGCCTTCCATGCCACCTGCCGCGGCGAATCGCCGTCGCGGAAAGGCCGTAGCCCCATCCATTCATCGGACCCGGCGATGGCCATGGCGCGCGTTCCGGCTTTCTGGCCGCTCTCCGTCGGCATGGGCAAGACGCCTCGTGCGCGCGGATACACCACGATCTCGATGGGAAGATGCACCCACGTCCACGCGCGAAACAGGTTGTAAGGGTACGACGTCGAGACGTGCAGCCGATCCACGCGCAGCACGCCGCGTTTGGAGGGGGGAAGCATGACGCTCACTTGTGCTTGCCCGCTCATCGGCAGATTGGCGCTGCCCGAGGGGCCATCCAGCGCAGCAACTTCGATGCCGAAGCGCGTGAAGTGCGCTTCGTTACCGAGCGCTATGCGAAGCGTGCCGGCCGTTCCGGCGAACATGGGCGAAGCGGCGGCGCTGATGAAGGAAGTGCGCAGCAGGTTCCGGTGGCACTGGTGCATGGAGACCAGTGCAAAGCCCGCCAGCAGGAACGTTAGAAACATCGCCGCGCTGTTGCCGTAGTTGAGACCGGCAATGAGCATCACGAAGAGCATCGCGCCGAACGCCACGCCCAGGCGCGTGGGAACAATGTAGATGCGCCGGCTATGAAGCGAGAAGGGCGGAACGTCGAGCCCTTGCCGGCGGCGGGCCCAGGCGGCAATCCTGTTGCGCAGGAAGCGCCTGACGTTCACAGCGGCACAGGCACCGCGAGGATCAATTCCGCTGCGATCCCCGCCCCGGTCGAGCCCATTGCAGCATCCCGCCGCTCCAGTCGATGCGACACCACGGAGGGCAGCACGGCCTGAATGTCTTCGGGCAGCACGGCGTTGCGCCCGGCGATGAACGCCCACGCTTGCGCGGCACGTATCAGCCCCTGGCCGGCGCGTGGTGACAGGCCAAGCTTCAGATTCCGCGCGCTCGCGCGTGCGGGCAATGAGCGTCTGCGCGTAATCGAGCAGCGCATCCGAGACATGCACCCCGCGCACGGTGCTCTGCAGCTCTATGACGCCTTCCGGGCTGAGCGCCGGCGGAATCGCCTGCAGCAGGTCGCGCCGGGCGCCATTGCGGAGCAGCTCGCGCTCGTGTGCGGCATCCGGGTAGCCGAGCGTCACGCGCATGAGAAAGCGGTCTAGCTGCGACTCCGGCAGGGCAAAGGTGCCGAGCTGCTCGTGCGGGTTCTGGGTGGCGACCACGAAGAACGGGTCTGGCAGGCGATAAGTGGTGCCATCGGCACTGACCTGCCGCTCTTCCATTGCTTCGAGCAACGCGCTCTGTGTGCGCGGGCTCGCGCGGTTCACTTCGTCTGCGAGCAGCAGTTGCGTGAAGATAGGGCCCTTCCTGAAATCGAACTGCTGCGTGGCTCGATCGAACACCGAGACGCCGATGATGTCTGCCGGCAGCAGATCGCTCGTGAACTGCACTCGCTGCCAGGCAAGCCCCAGCACGTGCGCAAGCGCGTGCGCGAGCGTCGTCTTGCCCACGCCCGGAACGTCTTCGATGAGCAGATGGCCGCGCGCCAGCAGGCAGGCGACGCATAGCCGGATCTGATCCGGCTTGCCGAGAATGATCTTCTCGAGTGTGTCGGCAGCAGCCTGCAGAGCTACCTGGCCGCGGGTTACGGGCGCTGTCATGGGCCAGGCTTCAGGCTGCGCACGCGGGCGAGCTGCGCTTCCAGGCTCGCGAGGGTGCGTTCGAGCTCCGCAATGCGCTCGCGGTCCAGCGCGACCACGTCGGGCGGCGCGTTCTTCACAAAGTTCTCGTTGGCGAGCTTCGCGCTGATCTTGCGATGATCCTCGCGCGTCCTGGCAATGCGCTTGGTCAGACGGTCGATCTCGGCATCCGCATCGATGAGGCCCGCCATGGGCACGAGAATCGTCAGCTCGCCCACGAGCGCGGTGGCGGACTGAGGCGCCGTGGCGCCGGCCGCGAGCGGCGTAATGCTTTCGAGGCCCGCCAGGCGCTCCAGATAGGCGCGATGGCGCCCGGCGCGGGCCAGGTCTTCGGCGGAGGCATTCTGCAGCAGCACCGGCAGCTTCTTCGACGGCGCGATGTCCATGCCGCTGCGAACCTGTCGCACGCCGAGGATGAAGCTACGGATCCACTCGATCTCGCGTTCCGCGTCCGCATCCCGTGCAAAGTCTTTGGCCGCCGGGTAGGGCTGCAGCATCACCGTGTGGCCGGCACGCCCGGCAAGCGCAGCGGCGCGTTGCCAGATCTCTTCGGTAATGAACGGCATCAGCGGGTGCAGGGCGCGCTGTAGCGCTTCGAGCACCTCCGCGAGTGTCTGCCGCGTGCCGCGCTTGGCGGCGTCAGACGAGCTCTCCGCCTGCATCACGGGCTTCGTGAGCTCCAGGTACCAGTCGCAGAACTCGTACCACGTGAACTCGTAGAGCGCGGTGGCGGCGTAATCGAAGCGGTATTCGCGCAGCGCGCCTTCCACCTGCTCGACCATCTGGCCGAAGCGTGAGCGGATCCAGCGATCTGCCACCGAGAGCTCTGCGGGGCCACCGCCGGCAGCCGGCGCTTCTTCGCCCACCGTCATCATCACGAAGCGAGCCGCATTCCACAGCTTGTTGCAGAAGTTGCGGTAGCCCGCCACCCGCTGCATGTCGAAGCGAATGTCGCGGCTCGGCGAGGCGAGCGCGGCGAACGTGAATCTCAGCGCATCCGTGCCGTGCGGCGCGATGCCCTTGGGATACTGCTTGCGTGTGTTCGCCTCGATGCTCGCCGCCATCTGCGGCTGCATGAGGCCCGTGGTGCGCTTGGCGACCAGCGGCTCGAGCTCGATGCCATCGACGATGTCGAGCGGGTCGATGACGTTGCCCTTGGACTTCGACATCTTCTCGCCGTTCTCATCGCGGATGAGGCCGGTGATGTAGACCTCGCGGAACGGCACATCGCCCATGAACTTCAGGCCGAACATCATCATCCGGGCCACCCAGAAGAAGATGATGTCGAAGCCCGTGACGAGCACGCTCGTGGGGTAGAACCTGGCAAGCTGCGGCGTTTGTTGCGGCCAGCCGAGCGTGGAGAACGGCCACAATGCCGATGAAAACCACGTGTCGAGCACGTCGGTGTCCTGCGTGAGCGTGACGTCAGCGGCCATCTTGAACTTCGCGCGCACGTCCGCTTCGTCGCGGCCCACGTAGATGCCGCCCTCGTCGTCATACCAGGCCGGAATGCGGTGGCCCCACCAGAGCTGGCGGCTCACGCACCAGTCCTTGATGTTGCGCATCCACTCGAAGTAGGTCTTCGACCAGTTCTCGGGCACGAAGCGCGTGCGGCCATCTTCCACGGCCTGGATGGCCGGAGCTGCGAGCGGCGCGATCTTCACGTACCACTGGTCGGTGAGGTAGGGCTCGAGCACGGCGCCGCTGCGGTCGCCGCGTGGCACGACGAGCTTGTGCTTGTCGATGTGATCGAGCAGGCCGGCAGCGTCCAGCTCTTTGACGATGCACTTGCGCGCCTCGAAGCGGTCGAGGCCGCGGAAGCGCTCCGGCACGTTCTCGTTCAGGGCCGCGCGCGGCGTGAAAACGTTGATGGAAGCCAGCGAGTGACGCTGGCCGATCTCGTAGTCGTTGAAGTCGTGCGCCGGCGTGATCTTCACGCAGCCGGAGCCGAATGCCGGGTCCACATAGCTGTCGGCGACGATGGGGATGAGCCGATCGGTCAGCGGCAGCCTGATCTGCTTGCCGATGAGATTGATGTAGCGCTCGTCTTCCGGATTCACGGCAACGGCCGTGTCGCCCAGCATGGTCTCAGGGCGAGTGGTGGCGACCACGATGTGGCTGCGGCCATCGATGGGGCCATCCGCCAGCGGATAGCGCAGGTGCCACAGGCTGCCTTCCTCTTCCTCGCTCTGCACTTCCAGATCCGAGAGCGCGGTGAGCAGCACCGGGTCCCAGTTCACCAGGCGCTTGCCGCGATAGATGAGCCCTTCGTCGTGCAGGCGCACGAACGTCTCGATGACGGCCTTCGAGAGGCCTTCGTCCATGGTGAAGCGGTCGCGGGACCAGTCCACGGAATCGCCGAGCCGGCGCATCTGCGAGGCGATGGTGCCGCCGGACTGTTCCTTCCACTTCCACACGCGCGCGATGAAATCGCTCACGCGCAAGATCGGTGCGCTTCACGTCCTGCGGCGTTGAGCTGGCGCTCCACCACCATCTGCGTGGCGATTCCGGCGTGGTCCGTGCCCGGCTGCCAGAGTGTGTCGTCGCCGCGCATGCGGTGGTAGCGCGTGAGCATGTCCATGAGCGTGTGCTGGAACGCGTGGCCCATGTGCAGCGTGCCGGTGACGTTCGGCGGCGGGATGGCGATGGAATAGGGCGTGCCGTGCCCGCTTGGCGCAAACCAGCCGTTGGATTCCCAGCGCTCGTAGATTCGCCGCTCGATCTCGTGCGGCGCGTAGACCTTTTCCATCAACCCGCTCAGTGTCATGGGGAGCGCGGGAGTATAGCCGGGGGCGCCCAGATCAGACCGCCTGCGCTCGCCCCGTGATCGGCCGCCTCAGCGGTTCGCGGTTAATCGGAGCGAAGGTTGTGAGTGGTGGGCTGCCAGCCGCGGTCTTTGTATGCGCGAAAGCGGGCGCGGCCGGCCTGGCGACGCACCGGGTCGCCATCGATGAACTCTGCGATCCGGCGCGCGCAGTCGATGCAGGCGGGCACATCGGGGGCGAGGTTGACCAAAACGTCAAACTGGCCCGGCGCGGTTGGGGTGGACGCCAGCAGCACCGGGGCCGTCGCGAAGCCACTCGGGGTGATGGCTTCGTGCGGGACGAAAGTGCCGTCGCCAAACGTCCACAACAGCTCGTCGAGCTCGCGCAACTCTTCGACGTCTGTGTGCCAGACGAGCACGGTGTGGCCGGCGAGGTAGGCCTTTTCGACCACGCGACACGCGGTGCGCAGGCGGTCGCGAGGCGCGGTGCTCTCCGTTACGTAGAAATCTACGCGTGTGCCGGAGGCTTCTGCCGGGGCCGCGGACTCGTCATTCACGGCTTGGTGCCCGCTAGCGCCCCGCGCGGTGTATGAGGAAATCCGCGAGCAGCGCTGTCGGCCTGCCGGTGCTGCCCTTGTTGGTGCCGCCCAGGTAGGCCACGCCGGCGATGTCGAGGTGCGCCCACTTCAGGCCCTGCGTGAACTTGCCCAGGAACGCGGCCGCCGTGATGGCGCCGCCTTCGCGACCGCCGATGTTGGCGAAGTCCGCGAAGTTGCTCTTGAGCTGGTCTGCATACTCTTCGGTGACGGGCAGCTGCCACGCGCGGTCGTCCGCGCGGATGCCCGCGGCAATGAGCTCGCGCGCCAGGCCATCGTCGTTCGCCATGACAGCCCGCGTGATGCGCTCCCAAGGCCACGACGCACGCGCCGGTGAGCGTGGCGACGTCGACAACCGCCGCGGGCTCGAAGCGCCGCGCGTAATGAAGCGCGTCACACAGCATCAGGCGCCCTTCGGCATCCGTATTGAGGATTTCGACCGTGATGGCCGGCCGCGCTGGTGACGATGTCGCCCGGCTTGATGGCGCGGCTGCCCGGCATGTTTTCGGCCGCCGCAACGAGCCCGACCACGTGCAGGGGCAGGCGCAACTGGCGGCCAGCGTCAGCGCCGCGATCACGGCGGCCGAGCCGCTCATGTCGAACTTCATTTCATCCATCGCGCCCGGATCCTTGAGCGAGATGCCGCCGGTGTCGAACGTGATGCCCTTGCCCACGAGCACGATGGGCGCCTTCGGCGCTTTCGGCCCCTTGTATTCGATGACGATGAAGCGCGGCGGCACCGCGCTGCCCTGGGTGACGGCCAGGAGGCACCCCATCTTCTCCTTGCGGATGGCGGCCTCGTCGAGCACGGTGACCTTCACGGAAGCGTGCGACTTCGCGAGCGCCTTCGCCTGGTCCGCAAGATAGGCGGGCGTACAGACATTGGCGGGGAGGTTGGCCAGATCGCGCTGAACCTTGGCCGCGGCAGCGACGGCCATGCCGTGCGCCAGGCCGCGTTTCGCAGCGGTTGCACCAGCTCCGCGCACGGGGCCGGCGATCACGGTTTGCAGGGCCGGCGGCTGCCCTTCCTGGCGGACTTGAGGTCGTTCACCTTGTACAGCGTGGTGCCCACCACCTCGGCGATGATGCGACCGAAGTAGTAATCGTCGACGTTGCTGAACGAAGGCCGCGTGACGGCGAGACGCAACGCTTTCGATGCGCGTGCGGTTGAGCGCGGTGACGGCGCTGGAGAGGGCCTTGCGGAACGCCTTGCGGCCGAAATTCTTGCGGGTGCCGAGGCCCGTGAGCAGCAGGCGCGAGGCCTTGAGGCCCACGACGTCGGGAATGAGCAGGGTTTCGCCGCTGCGGCCCGAAAAATCGCCCCGCGTGACGAGTTTGCCGAGCCGGCCGCCGGTGGCGGCATCGAGCGGCTGAGCCTCTTCGGTGAGCTCGCCTTCTTCGAACACTCCCACCACGAGGCAATCTGCCTCGAGCGTAGCCAGTCCCTTGCTCCAGACATCAAACTGCATTCTTCTTCTCCGGATTGCGCTCGAACCGTTGAGGCGCGGACCAGTCTGATTTAACTTACCCGCGGCGCTCGACGATGCGAGGCGCGTGCGGCCGGCCCGGGGGGCGGCAGTGTACCCCAATGGGCACCCGGTGCCGATGGCTCTTGAGAGGGCGGACCAGCGCTTTGCGTCGTATTCTAGATCGATACATCCTGCGCGAAGTGATGCTGAGCTGGCTCGCGGTCACCGGCGTGCTGCTCGTCATTCTGCTCACCCATCAGCTCGCGCGCGTGCTGGAGCTCGCCGCCGAGAATCAATATCCGCAGTCCGTGGTGTTCGAGCTCATCTGGCTGAGCGCCCTGCAAAACCTGGCCTTGCTCATGCCCATCGGTCTGCTGCTCGGCGTGGTGCTGGCGCTTCGGCCGGCTCTATCACGACTCCGAGATGGCCGCGGCGCTCGCCTGCGGCGTGGGGCCCTCCACACTGTACCTGCCGGTCTCCATCCTTACAGGCTTCGTTACGCTGGTGCTGGCCGGCCTCACGCTTTACGTCGGCCCGCATGCCATCGCCAGAACGCTTTCGCTGCGCAGCGCGGCGCTTCAGCAGGGGCAGTTCGCGCCGATTTCCCCGGGCAGCTTCCGCAGCTTCGGGGGCGGCGACGTGGTTGTGTATGCGGAGAACGTCGCTGACGACGGCACCCTCGCCAACGTGTTCGTGGAGCGCGATCGCGACGGGCGCGTGGAGGTGGCGCTCGCCCAGCGCGCGAAGCACACCGTCGGGGCGAACGGTCTGTCGCACACCATCACGCTCTATGATGGCGAGCGCTTCGAGGGCGTGCCGGGCAGTCGCCGGTTTCGCATCATGCGGTTCTCGGAGAACACGATTCCCGGCGAAGTGCCGAAGCTGTCGGACGCGGTGGTCAGCCTCGAAGCCATGCCCACCGGCGAGCTTCTGAAGAGCGCTCAGGCGGACAAGCGCGCGGAGCTGCACTGGCGCGTGGCCATGCCGGTGATGTGCCTGGTGCTCACGTTCGTGGCCGTGCCGCTGAGCCGGCTGCGCCCTCGTGAGGGGCGTTACGCGCGAGTGGTGTTCGCGATCCTCATCTATTTCGTCTACGTCACCTTCATGAGTGCCGCAAAAGTCTGGATCGTGCGCGGCACGATGCCGGAGTGGCTCGGGCTGTGGTGGGTGCACCTCGTGGTGGGCGCGCTGGCGTTGCTCATGGTGATGGGGCCGCGCTGGATCTCGCGCGCGCGATACCGCGCGGTGCCGGCATGAGGCTGCTCGACGCCTACATCATCAAGTCGATTCTCGGCCCGGTGGCGCTGGTCATGGCCGTGTTCCTGGTGCTGGGCGGGCTGTTCCTGTTCATCGGGCAACAGGACGACATCGGCAGTCGGCAGCTATACGGCCCTCGATGCGCTCGTGTTCGTGCTGCTCAACCTGCCGGAGCAGGCGTGGGCGCTGTTGCCGGGCTCGGCGCTCATCGGCGTCGCTCATCGGGCTCGGCTCGCTCGCGCGCGGCAGCGAGATCACGGTGATTCGCGCTACCGGAATCTCGCCACAGCGGATCGCCCTGGCCGCACTCATGGCAGCCACCTTGCTGATTGGCTTTGAGGTCGCGCTGGGCGAGTTCATCGCGCCACATCTGCAGCTCGCGGCCAAGCAGAAGAAGACGTTCAGCAAGTTCGCCGATGTCACCTTCGGCAAGGGCGGTGGCGCGTGGGTTCGGGACGGCAACCTCATCATCAGCGCCGCGCGCCAGTCCGGCGAGCGGCAATTCGGCGGCATGCTGGTGTTCGAGCTGTCGCCGGATCACCGGTTGCGCGCCATCGGCCATGCGGACCGTGCCACGGACGGCAAGAGCAGCGGCTGGCTGTTGCGCGGCTACGCGGAGTCGCGGTTCACCAAAGACCGTGTGCTGACGCGGCCGGTGGGCGAACGCATGCTGCAGTCACGCGTCAGCGCGGAGTTTCTCGGGCTCGCCGTTTCGAGCCCCAACGATCTTCAGCTGGTTTCGCTGTATCGCCTCATTCTCTACTACCAGCAGAATGCGCTGGATGCGCGGCCCTACATCTTCGCGTTCTGGTCGCGCATCGCGCGCACGCTGGGCATTGCGTTCGCGGTGCTGCTGGCCGTGCCGTTCGTGCTCGGCTCGCTGCGCTCGGCCGGCGCCGGCTCCAGGACGATGGTGGGCATGGTCGTGGGCATCGGCCTGTTCCTGCTTCAGCGCCTCATCGAGAGCGGCACGCTGGTGTTCGACCTCAACCCGGTGATCCTCGCGTGGTTGCCAACCGCGCTGCTCGCGATAGTGAGCGTGACGTTGCTCGCGAGAGCGCGGTAGCGAACTCGGGCTGGCTCCTGGTACTGCACAGAGAGTCCGGCCGGTTCGGGATTCTCGGACGTGGCGTCTGAGCAGGCGGTGGCTCACTCAGAAGAGGTTTGGAGAAGCGCCATCGTAGGCGGCGGCTCACTCGAAGAGGGCCTTGGCGGGGACCGGCCGTAAGACCCGTCCATGGGGCGTACCAGACCAGTACTAGACCGGCTGCTTCAGCACGCTGATGACGCGCGGCTCCATATAAGACTTCAGGCCGAGCTCGGAGTAGGTGCGGCCGATTCCGGATTCTTTCGCCCCGCCAAACGGCACGTTCGCCGCCGTCGCGCGATGCTGGTTCACCCACGCGGTGCCCACTTCGAGCTTCGCGGCGATGGCCGCGGCGCGCTCGGGGTCGCGGCTCCACACCGAGCCGCTCAGGCCGTAGCGCGTGTCGTTGGCGCGGCGGAGTGCGTCATTCACATCGGTGAACTTGAGCACCGGCACAATCGGGCCGAACTGCTCTTCGCGCACCAGACGGCTGGACTCGTCGAGGCCTGCAACGATGGCGGGGTTTACGAAGTAGCCTGCGGACTTCGGCTGCTGCTCACCGGCGAGGAACTTGCCGCCGGCCTTCTTCGTGTCCTCGATGAGGCCGACCACCTTGTTCGTACTGCATGCGGTTCTGGATGGGCCCGAGCTTCGTGGCCGGGTCGAGCCCGTCGCCCACCGTCCACTTGCGGGCTTCTTCCGCGAGCGCTTCGCACAGCGCGTCGTAGATCTTCTCGTGCGCATAGATGCGCTTGATGGCCATGCACACCTGCCCGCTGTTCACGAACCCTGCGAAGAACAGCTTGGGCGCCACCACTTTCGGATCCACGTCATCCAGCACGATCGCCGCATCGTTGCCGCCGAGCTCGAGCGTGACACGCTTCAGCGTGCCGGCTGCGCTTGCCATCACTTTCTTGCCCGTGGCGACAGAGCCTGTGAAAGAAATCTTGTCGATGCCGGGGTGCTCCGTCATCCACTGCCCCAGCGCGTCGCCGCCGGCGATGATGTTCACCACGCCTTTGGGAAACACGTCCCGGATCAACTCGCCGATCTTCAGCGTGCTCAGCGGCGTGTAAGGGGAGGGCTTCAACACCACGGTATTGCCCGTGTAGAGCGCCGACACGAGCGGCCCGATGGCAAGGTTGATTGGGGCGTTCCAGGGCGTGATGATCCCAGCCACTCCCAGCGGGACATAGCGCAGCTCGATGCGCTTCTGCGCATCGTCCACGATGGTCTGGGTTTCGAAGCGGATCTTCAGCATGCCCTCGGTGAGCGTGGCTGCGCGGTTGATCTCGTCTTTGGACTGCTGAACCGGCTTGCCCTGCTCACGGGTGAGCAGCGCAGCGAGCGAGCCTGCATTCGCGTTGAGCACGTCCGCCATCCGCTTGATGGCCTGCGTGCGATCATCGAACGAAAGCGCGCTCCAGGCGGGAAATGCGCGGCGCGCCGCCGCGACCGCGCGGTCGAGCTCCGCGCGCCCGGCTGCCGGGCATTGCGCGAAGACTGCGCCGGTGGCGGGGTTTATCACGTCCAGCCGCGCGCCCGCGGTGACGCTCTCAGCGTCGATGAGCAGGGAAAAATCGGTTGCAGGAACGGTCTTTTCAGCGGCTTGCGCGGGCGTCATGGGTTCGATCCTCGAGCGGGGAAATAGCAGGTATTCGGGGAAACTGTTTGTTCACATTCGGCGCAGGCCTTACGATACCAGACCCTTTTGAACCCCTCCCACTGCAACGAAAAGCACCGGATGATCCCGACCTGCAAGGCTCCCGATCCGAACACCCGCACGCCGAAATTCAAGGCTCCGCCCGGCGCGTGTGACGCTCACTGCCACATCTTCGGCCCCGGTGACCGGTATCCGTACGCGGCCGACCGCACCTACACGCCACCCGATGCGCCGCTGTCCCGCTTCAAGGAGTTGCAGAAGCAGCTAGGCCTTGAGCGCGCGGTGCTCGTGAACGCGAGCTGCCACGGCGTGGACAACACCGTCATCGTGGATGCCATTGCGCAGAGCGGCGGCAAGTATCGCGGCGTCGCCAACGCCGACGACACGTTCACGGATAAAGACTTCCAGAAGCTGCACGACCAGGGCTTCCGCGGCGTGCGCTTCAACTTCGTGAAGCACCTGGGCGGCGTGCCCGACATGGGCGAGTTCAATCGCGTGGTGGAGCGCGTGAAGCCGCTCGGCTGGCATGTCGACCTGCACTTCGATGCCGTCGACATCCCGTCGTCCACGGATTTCATCAACAACCTGCCCGTGCCGTTCATCATCGATCACATGGGTCGCGTGCCCACCAGGAACGGGCTCGACCAGCCGCCGTTCCAGGCCCTGCTGAATCTTGCGAAGAACAACGAGAAGTGCTGGGTGAAGATCAGCGGCGCGGAGCGCATCTCCAGCGCCGGCCCGCCGTTCACGGACGCGGCGCCGTTCGCGCAGGCGCTCATCAAGGTGGCCGCCGATCGCCTGTTGTGGGGCACGGACTGGCCGCACCCGAACATCTCGAAACACATGCCGAATGACGGGGACCTCGTGGACCTCGTGCCTCTGTACGCGCCCGATGCCGCGATCCAGAAGCTGATTCTTGTCGATAACCCGCATCGTCTCTATCAGTTTGGCGCGTAATTCGCGCGCGAGGAACGTTTTTCATGTCCAACGATACGGTCCGGAAAGAGCCCGTGGCGGGCTTCGATGACATCCCGGGCACCACCCTGTTCGACGCGCAACGCGCGCGCCAGGGCTACCACGTCAACATGTTCTGCATGTCGCTCATGAAGGCCGAGAACCGCGAGGCATTCAAGAAGGACGAGAAGGCCTATCTTGCGAAGTGGCCCATGACGCAGGCGCAGCGCGACGCCATCCTGGCGCGCGACTGGGGCCGCATGATCGAGCTGGGCGGCAACATTTATTACCTGTCGAAGCTCTTTTCCACGGACGGCAGGTCGTTCCAGTTCGTTGCGGCGACGATGACCGGGCTCACGCAGGATCAGTACGCACGGATGATGCTGGACGGTGGCCGCCCCATCGACGGCAACCGCAGCAAGTCGGAGTGGAAATAGAGTGGCCAAAGTAGTCGCAAGCGTCAACGTCTCCCACGTGCCCGCCATCGGCGCGGCATGGGACAACGGCAAGGCCAACGAGCCTTACTGGAAGCCGGTGTTCGGCGGGTTCGATTTCTCGAAGAAGTGGATCGCCGACCTCAAGCCCGACGTCATCATTCTCGTGTACAACGATCACGCGTCCGCGTTCTCGGCCGAGATCATTCCGACCTTCGCGCTCGGTTGCGCGGCGGAGTTTCCTCCGGCGGATGAAGGCTGGGGGCCGCGCCCGGTGCCCACGGTGGTGGGCCATCCCGTGCTCGCGAGCCATATCGCGCAGTCGGTAATCCTCGATGAGTTCGATCTCACGCTCATCAACAAGATGGACGTGGACCACGGCCTCACCGTGCCGCTGACGCTGATGTTCGGCCAGCCGAAGGAATGGCCGTGCAAGATCATCCCGCTCGCGGTGAACGTGGTGCAGTTTCCGCCTCCCACCGGCAACCGCTGCTACAACCTCGGCCAGGCGATCAAGAAGGCCGTCGAGTCCTTTCCCGAAGACCTGCGCGTCGTCATCTTCGGCACGGGCGGCATGTCGCACCAGCTGCAGGGCAAGCGCGCCGGCCTCATCAACCGTGAGTGGGACACGCGTTTCCTCGACAGCCTCGCGGCCGATGGGCAGGCGGCTCGCAGGATTCCCTTCATCGAGTACGTGCGGGAAACCGGCTCCGAGGGCATCGAGATGGTCATGTGGCTCGTGTCGCGCGGCGCGCTCGAAGAGAAGGTGCGTGAGGTGTACCGCTTCTATCACGTGCCGTGTTCCAACACGGCGCTCGGTCATCTGATTCTCGAGAACGAGAGCTTCAAGAAATGACAATCAAGGTCGTTGTAGCCGGGCAGGGCGCCTTCGGCATCAAGCACATCGAGGCGCTCCGGAACATTCCGGACGTCGAGATCGTTTCGCTTGCGGGCGGCAGCATCGACTCCACGCGTGAAGTGGCCCAGCGCTTCAGGATTCCGCATTTCTCCACCGACCTTGCGGAGTGTCTGGCGCGCCCTGGCGTGCAGGCCGCGATTCTCGCAACGCCCACGCAGATGCACGCGAAGCAGGGCATCCAGTGCATGCGTGCCGGCAAGCACGTGCACATCGAGATTCCGATTGCGGACAACCTCAAGGATGCCCAAGAGCTGGTGAAGGTGCAGAAGGAGACGGGCGTCATCGCCATGGGCGGTCACACGCGTCGCTTCAACCCGAGCCACCAGTGGGTTCACAAGCGCATCAAGGCGGGCGAGCTGAAGGTGCTGCAGATGGACGTGCAGACCTACTTCTTCCGCCGCACCAACATGAACGCGCTCGGCAAGCCGCGCAGCTGGACGGACCACCTGCTGTGGCACCACGCGTGTCACACAGTGGATCTCTTCGGGTACCAGACGGGCGAGACGCCGAGCAAGGTGTGCGCGCTCGAAGGGCCGCACCACCCCCAGCTCAAGATCGCCATGGACATGAGCATCGGCATGAAGACGCCGTCCGGCGCCCTTTGCACGCTGTCGCTCTCGTTCAACAACGACGGGCCGCTGGGCACGTTCTTCCGCTACATCTGCGACAACGGCACGTACGTTGCGCGCTACGACGATCTGTTCGACGGCAAGAACAACCAGATCGACGTGTCGAAGGTGGATGTGTCCATGAACGGCATCGAGCTGCAGGATCGCGAGTTCATAGCCGCCATCAAGGAAAAGCGCGAGCCGAACGCGAGCGTTCAACAGATTCTGCCGGCGATGCAGACGCTGGATGAGCTGGAGAAGTGCTTCTAGGGCTTCGCTGGCAGCGGGTCGATCGAAAAGGGCGCCTTCCGGGCGCCCTTTTTCGTTATGCGCCGCGCGGCGCCCGGCGGCATTCAATGCCGCGTGGCGAGTTCAGCCGTTCAGAGCATTCATCATTGCGGGCGGGTAACGCTCACCCTTCACGGTGAGCTTCTCCACCGTCGAGGACAGCTCCTGCACTTCGGCGGGCGTGAGCTTCACGTTCACGGAAGCCGCGTTCTGCGCCTGCCGCTCACGGCGCTTGGTGCCGGGGATGGGCAGGATCTCTTGGCCCTGCGCCAGCACCCACGCGAGCGCGATCTGCGCCGGCGTGGCGCCTTTGCGCTTCGCGACGTCGCGCACCGCGTCGGCAATGGCGAGATTGTGCTCGACGTTGCCCTCGACGAAGCGCGGCTGATTGCGACGTGCGTCGTCCTTCGGCAGGTCGGCAAGCGTGCGGAAATTGCCGGCGAGGAAGCCGCGGCCGAGCGGGCTGTAGGCCACGAGGCTGACGCCGAGCTCACGGCACGTGGGCAACATCGAGGCTTCCGGCCCGCGAAACCACACCGAATACTCCATCTGGACCGCGGCAATGGGGTGCAGTTTGTGCGCCTTGCGCAGCGTCTCCGGGCTGCATTCCGAGAGGCCCGCATAGCGGATCTTGCCGGCTGCAACGAGCTTCGCCAGCGCACCCACGGATTCTTCCACTGGCACGTTGCGATCGATGCGGTGGAGGTAGAAGAGGTCGAGGTGATCCGTGCCGAGTCGCTTCAGGCTCTCCTCGCATGAGGCCGTGATGGTCTCGGGCTCGTTGTCGACCACCAGTTTGCCCTCGCGCCAGGCGAGGCCGCACTTGCTGGCCAGGAACACTTCCTTGCGGCGGGCGCCGAGTGTGGCGCCCACGAATTTCTCGTTCTCGCCAACCTGATAGCTCGCGGCCGTGTCGAGATGTGTGACGCCGCCGTCGATGGCGGCCAGCAGCGTGGCCCGTGCCTCGGCGTCGTCGCGCTCGCCGTACCAGCCGACGAGGCCCATGCAGCCAAAACCGAGCGCGGAGACGCGCTCACCCGTTCTGCCGAGAGGTCGTGTTTGCATCGAATCGCTTTCCGTACTGGGAATGGCGGCAGCGCCGCCGCGTTGTCGGTGGCGCGCTGACCGAGTGGCAAACAATATCGGACCGGTTGCGTCTTGTCTTGCAGGCTGGCATTAAGCTGCCGCGCAAGGCTTCACCGCCAGCGGAACATGCGCCACCGACATAAACGAGAGCGGCGGTTTCGCGATCTGTCGGTCTATTCCGGGGGACATCGTGACCAATCTGCTTTCACGCATCGCCTTTGCCTTCGCCGTCTGCGCAGCACTCGCACTCACCGCTTGCGGGAAAAAATCCGCTGAGCCCGCTCAGGAGCAGCAGATTGGCGCTCGCACCGCGCAGATCTCAGCGCTCGAAGCGCGCGCCGATCGCGTGAAGGATGCGAACGACATCAAACGTCTCCAGCGCGCCTATGGCTTCTACCTCGACAAGGGCGAGTGGGACCAGATGGCAGACCTGTTCGCGGCGGATGCTTCCGTGGAATACGCGAACGAAGGCGTCTACGTGGGCCAGAACCGCATACGCGAGTACCTGAAGAAACTCGGCGGTGGCCACAACGGGCTCGTCGAAGGCCAGCTCAACAATCACATGATCCTGCAGCCGGTGGTGCACGTTGCATCGGACGGCAACACGGCGAAGGGCCGCTGGCGCGCCCTCATTCAGGTGGGGCAGTACAAGAAGTCTGCTTCCTGGGGCGAGGGCACGTATGAGAATGAGTACGTCAAGGAAGGCGGCGTGTGGAAGATCAAGAAGCTTCACTGGTACGTGAGCTTCGTCGCGCCGTATGAAGGGGGTTGGGCAAAGATGAAGCCCGCGGATGCGCTCGTAGGCGACTTCGTAAAGGAGTTTCCGCCGGATCAGCCGCCCACCGAAAACTACAAGCCGTACGCCGCCGCATTCGTGCCGCCGTATCACTACGACAACCCCGTGAGCGGTCGCCGCACGGATGCGATGACGCCCGTGCCCGGAGCCGATGCGGCCACCGTCGCTGCGAAGCCGGATGCGTCGACGCCAGACAGCGCCCCATCGCTAGACCCCAGTCTCACCGCCTGGGATCTCGAAGTGTCGCGTCTCGAAGCCCACGACGCCGTCGAGAACCTGCAGGCCATCTACGGCTACTACTTCGACAAGAACCAGTGGGACCAGGTCGCGGATTTCTTCGCCGACGACGCCACATACGAAGTGGGCCAGCGCGGCGTCTACAAGGGAAGGAAGCGTATCCGTCAGGCTCTCGATCTCATCGGCCCCACTGGAGCGCAGCCCGGCCTGCTGAACAACGAACTGCAGCTGCAGCCCATCATCCACGTGGCGAAGGACGGCAAATCCGCCAAGGCTCGCTGGCGCACCACGGAGATGAAGGGTGTGCATGGCAAGTCCGGCGCGTGGGGTGAGGGCATTTACGAGAACGAGTACGCGCTCGACGGCGGTGTCTGGAAGATCAGCAAGCTGCACTACTACGTCACGTTCCGCGCGGATTACGACAAGGGCTGGTCGAAGGGCTCGCTGCCCATCGACAAGGTGAGCGACACGCTTGCGCCGGATTCCCCTCCTACTGAGGTTTATGGCTCGCTGCCAGACGTCTACCTGCCCCCCTTTCACTACGCGAACCTCGGCTCGAAATTCGAGCCGCGCCCGGATCCCGGCGTGCCCACGGCCGATCTGGCTTCTCTTGCGAAGAAGGTCGACCTGCTGAACGACGAGATCGAAGTGCAGAACGTGCAGCGTGCGTACGGTTACTACGTCGACAAGTCGATGTGGGACGAAGTCACCGAGCTCTTTGCGGATGACGGTACGCTCGAGATCGGTGGCCGCGGCGTGTTCGTCGGGAAGAAGCGCGTGAACGAGTACATGCACTTCCTCGCGAAGCAGGGGCCGCAGTACGGGTGGTTGTTCGATCACTCCCAGTGGCAGCCCGTCACTCACGTTGCGGACGACGGCAAGACCGCGAAGCAGCGCCTTCGCGCCATGGTGATGGGAGGCACGCAGGGCAGCGGCGAAGCAGTGCCGGCGTTCGCCGTGTGGGGCGAGTGCACTTACGAGAATGAGTATGTGAAGGTGAACGGCGTCTGGAAGATCGCGAAGCTGTACGGGTACTTCAACATGTACACGCCGTATTCAGACGGCTGGGGCAAGACGGGCATGCCGAACACGAAGCCGGAGAAGCGCTTGCCGCCGGATCGCCCGCCGACGGTGGTGTACGAGACATATCCGGCGCGGACTCAGGTGCCGTACCACTATTCCAACCCGGTCACGGGGAAGTAAACCGGTGCGCGCGCGGGCGGCGGTTTGTGCACTCGCCGTGATGAGCGCACAGGCTGCCGCCGTTCTCCGAGCCGCCCACCGCGGATGAGTCCGGCGCTTCGAAGCAGGGCGCCAGCCCGAGCGCGTTGAAGCGCTCGCGTTGCGAGCGATGGGCTGGATGCCACAACGTCCCCCGGGCACCAGGCCTCGCACGAAAAAGGCGC
Organism: uncultured Gammaproteobacteria bacterium; assembly: GCA_963837755.1. Lineage (GTDB taxonomy): Bacteria > Pseudomonadota > Gammaproteobacteria > Steroidobacterales > Steroidobacteraceae > JADGHX01. Next base: position 545,464 of record CAWIOP010000003.1, read on the forward strand.
CGATCAGCGGATAGCTCGTGCGATTGCCGCCCACTCGCACCCGCCGGCTCACCACCCCGCTTCGAGGCCGGCCCGGCGACGGGGTATCATGCGCACCCCCGATTCGAAGCCGCCTGGAACGAGCCAACCAGCCATGATCATCGACTGCCACGGGCACTACACCACCGCACCGGCCGACCTGCAGAAATATCGCGACGGCCAGATAGCAGGGCTCAAGGACCCGGCGAGCGTGCCGCAGAAGGCGAACCTCAAGATCAGCGACGACCAGATCCGTGAGAGCCTCGAGGGCGCGCAGCTGAAGTTCCAGCGCGAGCGCGGCACCGACCTCACCATCTTCTCGCCGCGCGCCTCGGCCATGGCCCACCACATCGGCAACGAGACCACCAGCCAGAACTGGACTCAGGCCTGTAACGACCTCATCAAGCGCGTGGTCGATCTCTACCCCGACAACTTCGTGGGTGTCTGCCAGCTTCCGCAGTCTCCCGGTGTGTCTCCGGCCAACAGCGCCGCGGAGCTCGAACGCTGCGTGAAGGATCTCGGCTTCATCGGCTGCAACCTCAACCCCGACCCGTCCGGCGGCCACTGGAACGCCCCGCCGCTGACAGACCGGCACTGGTACCCGCTCTACGAAAAGATGGTCGAGCTCGACGTGCCGGCCATGGTGCACGTGAGCTCTTCGTGCAACCCCAACTTCCACGCCACGGGCGCGCACTACATCAACGCCGACACCACCGCGTTCATGCAGTTCATCACGGGGGACCTGTTCAAGGATTTCCCAACCATCAAGTTCATCATTCCCCACGGCGGCGGCGCGGTGCCTTACCACTGGGGCCGCTATCGTGGCCTCGCGCAGGACATGAAGCGCCCGCTGCTGCCGGACATGATGCGCAACAACGTGTTCTTCGACACGTGCGTGTACCACCAGCCCGGCATCGACCTGCTCTTCAAGGTCGTGCCCCACGACAACATCCTGTTCGGCTCGGAAATGGTCGGCGCCGTGCGCGGCATCGACCCCGAGACCGGCAACTTCTACGACGACACGAAGCGCTACATCGAAGCGCTGCAGCTGAGCGACGTGGAACGCAAGAAGATCTACGAAGGCAACGCCCGCCGCGCCTACCCGCTGCTCGGCAAGATTCTGGACAAGTCCTCGCTCGCCCGAAGGTGAGTCAGTGGCGGGGTGCCAGGGCGCGCGAGTGAATCCGTCACTCGTCGAGAGTGACCAGGCGTATGGACGTTGGGTTCATCAAGTTGTAGCGGCGCCCTTGCTTTTGCAGGGCGCCTGTTACGCTGAGCGGGAGCCTGTCCTGATGGGCTCGCACCGCGAGCTTGTAATCATCGCCTGCGAGGCAGACCACGACGCTGCGCGTCGCCTCATCGATCAGCCCCGCAATCGTAACCTCGCCGTCTCGATCTTCGGGGCCCCGATTCAATCGGACTACGGGTCCAGAGAGTTCGAAGTCGTCGCGAGGTGACTTCGACTTGAATAGACGCGCTGTCTCCTGAAGGACGGGGGCCGTGTCCGCGGTGACCAGAAAGCGGCTCGGAGGGATTGCGCGCATCGGTCGACTTCGTGCCCATGACATGCCGATCTCGACGTTGCGCCATCGCCCCTCGGACAGCCCCATTCCGGCGATGGCATCGCACAGATTCGCGCTGACTCCCTGGGATACTGCCCTTTCGAACTGTCCGAGGTCCCCACTGGCGATCGCGTTGACTGCGGCTTCCGAGGCAGCACCCAATGCACAGGCGAGTTTCTCGGTGACCTGGCGCTCGAAGGGTTCGGGAATACCCAACGCGTTGGCTTCATCTGCAGGCATGAGTTCCGGCGACACGCGCGAGAGCGCCGCGATGACAAAACTGCCGCGCTCCGTCTGCCCCATGCGGATATTCCGCATGTAGTCCATTGCCTCCTGCGGCTTTCTCGATGGGTAGTAGAGCTTCGGGTCGACCGCCGCGCATGCCGCGGCCAGCATCAGGTCGTATGTTCGGGACACGACACGCGTGGCCCGCTCCAGTGAGAGCGTTCCGTCCCGGGTCTCCGCATCCGCAATACGGATTCGAACGACGTCATCCGACGTGAGCGAAAGATCTGCCAGTATTTCACCCTGATCGCGATCCTCTTGCTGGCGAGCGCATCGGCGTCGTGCATTTTGCCGCCGCCAGCTGGGTTGAGCAATGCGCACTTCGGCGGCAACTCACTGACTCTGCGCCATTTATTTGCTGCCGACATCCGCTGCGTATCTGTCTGCTGAGTTGTGCTGGCTCCGACGCCTGCAGATTCACGTAGTGCAGACGGAGCGGTGGCTTGCTCGGCATCGCAGATGCCACGCGACGACCCGGCTGTTAGCTTGGCTCACGGTCCGCTGTGTCTCAGGTATGCAGGATCACGCGGCCGCGGCGTGAGAGAAATCGCCAGCCGGCCGCTGTTTTCACGAAGACGTCGTCGAATTCGCCGACGAGTTGGCGGGCGTCAGCTTTGAAGCCGAACTGCGGGTGAGCGGCCGGCTCGGTGGGGCCGGCGATCAGCACCACGCGGCTGACGCCAACCGCGCGCTCTGCGGACTCCACGGTGATGCGAACGTTTGAGCAGGTGTGGCGCGTGACGCGGCCACCGGGCCGCGACTCGAACGCCTTGCGAATGGTGTCGCGACCGCTGATCACGGTGTTCGGGTCCGTGGGGCGCGCGTAGGTGGCGTCCTCCGCGAACAGGTTGTCCAGATGCGCGTCGTTGCGCGTATCGATGGCTTCGAAGAATTCATTGATGAGCCGCTCGCAGGCCCGCTCGATTACGAGCACTTCCAGTTCCGACGGCTTGCTCACTCGATGCCCCTTCGTTCGTATTGCCGCCCGCCCGACACTGCTGCGCCTGGCGGGCGTCGTCGTTCGCTTACTTGTACTTGAGGCCCATCTCGGCCAGCTTCTCGCGCATCTTGTACATGTCGAGGCCGAGCTCGCCCGAGGCGAGGCGCTTGCGCTTCTCTTCCTCCATATCGGTGCGCTTCCTGGCAGCTTCGGCCACCTTCGCGGCGTCCGCTCGCGGAACGATGCACACGCCGTCGTCATCCGCGACGACCACGTCGCCTGGCTCGATGCGCTGGCCAGCGCACATCACAGGCACGTTCACCGAGCCGAGGCTCGCCTTGATCGTGCCCTGCGCGAAGATCGCCTTGCTCCACACGGGGAATTTCATCTGCGTGAGCGTGGCGACATCGCGCACGCCGGCCTCGATGACGAGGGCCTTCACGCCATGGGCCTGCAGCGAGGTGGCGAGCAGGTCGCCGAAGTAGCCGTCTTCACACGGCGAGCTCGGCGCCACCACGAGCACGTCGCCCGGTTTCACCAGCTCCACGGCCACGTGAATCATCCAGTTGTCGCCCGGAGGGGCGAGCACCGTTACCGCGGGGCCCGCGAGCGACGTGCCTGAGTAGATGGGCCGCATGTAGGAGCGAAGAAGCCCCGTGCGCCCCTGCGACTCGTGAACGGTGGCGACACCGTATCGGCCCAGCGCTTCGACGGCAGAGGAGTCCGGACGCGCGATCTCGCGCACTGCGATGCTCATGGCTGTGACAAACCTGCGGAAATGGACGGGGATGGGAAGTGCCGCGAGTATAGCGACCCGCCCCCGAGCCTTGCCAAGGACAGGTGGCCTCGAAGGTCGCGCAGCGGTGCGTCGGTGCGGTTACCGGCCGGAGCCCGCGGGGGGCCCAGCGAGGGCCCGGGGCGGTCGGCCCCGGAGCCGGAGGCGCCGTGGCACGCGAGATCGGCGGCAAACCCGCCGATCCGCATGACGGTCAGTTCGTCGGCGGTTTCGGCGCCTTGGCGCCGGCCTTTTCTTCGGGCTTCTTCAGCAGTTCTTCGAGCGGCCGGAACAGCCCGTCGTACTTGTAGCTGGGAATCTCGAACTGCCAGCCCTTCACGCGCGCATCCAGGCTCTGCGACTCCGCAGTGGTTTCCTTCGCGCTCGACGCAGGCATCAGCGAGATGAAGTGGCGGTCGCCTTCCCTCATCCCTTCGACCTGGATCTCCAGCCCATCGAACGTGCGGAAGATCGCGCGTTCCGGCTTCACCGGCGCGGTTTCGGAAGGCGCCGGCGCGTGCCGCACATCCGTGAGCGTGAGCATCGCCAGATCGCCGGCAACCGGGTTCGCAGCTCCAGGGCTCGCAAGCTCGCGGCCTTTCGGCAGCATTGGCACGGTGAAATCCGTCTGCTCCTTGTTTTCGCGCGTTACGCGGTAAGCCGGGCCGCTTGCGGGCAGAACTTCCACTTCCTTGACGCGTGCCTCAGGAATATCCACCAGCGTGGAGTCGAGCCAGCGCTTGGGGTCTGCGTCTGCCAGCACCTGCGGCGTGGCGAGCACGCTCTGCTTCGAATGCGTGTCGCGCACGTAGCCGGACTTCATGCCGGAGGTCTTGCCAACGATGACTCCGTGCACCTTCTCCGGCGTCACGATCTCGATGCGCGTGCCGGCGGCGGTGGGCGTGGTCACGTCTTCCACGCCGAGCTGCGCATACTTCGTGGGGTCGCTCGTCTTGCCTTCCACGGTTTCGAGCGCGCTCAGGTCGAGCAGCAGCTTGCGCACCTTGCCCGAATCCGCGGGGAACTCGCGCTCGACCACCACCCAGTCGGCCGGCCGCTTGCGAAGCGTGACACGCGAGCCATCGCCCTTGCCCACGCGCACTTCGGTGACTTCGTTGAGCTGCGCCTTCAGGCTTTTCAGCACAGGTTGCCCGGCGCTGCTGTCCGGGTTGGCCATCTTGCGCGACGAGAGCCACGTGCCGAGCGCAGCCACCAGCAGCGCTGTCACGAGCAGCGCGCTGACGTGACGCCCGGTCATGCGCTGGCCTCCGCCTTGGGCAGCACGAACTCGCGGCGCCGCTTGCGCCGCCAGTAGCCAATGCCCATCGCGATGAGCGCAAACAGCACCGGCACCGCGACGATGTTGAGAACCATGAGCCGGTTGCGCAGGTTCTGGATGTCTTCGTTCAGGCCCAGGCGCACGTCGCGCAGGCTCTTGCGGATGCGAATCTTCTCCTGCTTGAAGCGCTCCACTTCCTGTTCCTGCTCGGCCGAGAGAATCATGGACGACTTGTCATCGCGGCGGGACTGCAGCTGCGTGAGCTTTTCTTCCGTGCTCTTGAGCTCTTCCTCGAGCCGCTGCTCCGTGGCGCGGAAGCGGTCTTCGGCGTTACGGCGCAGCGCCTCGACGCGGTCGAACGGCCGCGTGAACGTGGCGCGGCCGCGCACGCTGATGAGATCGGCGCTGCCGGCCAGGTTGTCCATGGCGTTGGCGACCAGGTCGCCGTTGCTCGCAATGGCCTGCGCCACGCGCTGGCCGAAGAAGTTCTGCATGCGCACCCACATGAAGTCCTGCAGCATGTCGGTGTCGGCGAACACGATGAGATTGAGCGGCTTCGTCGACTCCTTCAGCGCGCCACCCGCGGGCGCGGCGGCCCCGGCCGGTGGGCCTTCCGGAAACGCGGTGTTCACGTTGCCCGTGACGCGCGCGGCAAGCGTGTAGCGTCTGGCCGGTGGGCTTGAAGCCGTCCCGCAGCTGCGCGGGGTCGAACAGCATCGCGAAGCGCTCCACGGGCATCGGCGCGGCCTGGGCGCTCGACTTGCATGCAGCGGCTCGAATGTCGTAGCGGCGCCCTTGATCGGCTCCAGCGTGGCCGGCCGTGGCGAAGTTCATGTTGGAGAGGCCGGCGGTGATCGACATCCTTCGGATCGAACGAGGCCTGGTCGAGGCCGAGGATTCCCAGATGCCGCACCGGCTGGTCGCCCTGGCGCATGGCCACCTGCAGCGCGCGCTCCAGGTCGCCGATCACTGTCGCGCGGGTTGAAATCCACGCCCCAGGCGTTCAGCAGCGGGCCGGGATGCGGAAGACTTGTTCGGCCGTCATCGCGGCCATGGGGTTCGTGGGTCGGCGCCGGCCGTGTCCGCTTCGGCCAGCGGATCGACGAACATCAGGATGCGGCCGCCGCGCAGCGCGTACTGGTCGATGGCGAATTGGGTGGCGGCGGAGAGCGCCTTGGGATGCACGACGACGAGCACGTCGACATCTGGCTCGATGCTCGTGGCCGACGATCGGCTCCAGCGGCCGCACCGTCGAAGAGCTGCTCCGCCTGCGTGTACATCACGGGCGGCTCGCGCTCCTGGCCGGACTGCGGGTCCATGGTGGGCGCCGCCCATCGGGAGGCTCGACAGCCAGCCGACGACCGGCTTTCTTCGGGTTGGAGAGCTGGTAGATGAGCTTCACGACGTCGTACTCGAGGAACTCTTCTTTCCGCGGGTCGAAGAACTCGATGGCTTGGCATGGCCGTCGGTGGAGTTGGTGCCGGCGAGGCCGAAGTAGAGGTGTCTGCCCGTCCTGCGCCCACGGGCGCGCCGCGCACGCCGAGCTCGGCCGCGCGGTCTTCATCGTCGGAGAACGGCTGCGGGTCGATCACGTGAAAGGCGCAGGTTGCCGTTCGAGCGGGCCGCGAGCTCCTGCAGCAACTCGCGCACGCGATTGCCGTAGGTCTTGAGCTCCGGCATGTTGTTGGCGGCTTTTTCGCTGTAGAAGAAATAGAGATTCATGGGCTCCTTGAGCCCTCTGAGGATCTTCTCCGTGCCGGGCGCGGTGGTGTAGAGGCCGTTCTGCGTGAGGTCGACGCGCCAGCCGCGCAGCACGCTGCCGAAGAGCACGGTGAGGCCGATGAACGAGCAGCGCGAGCGCGATCAGCGCGCCGCCTCCCAGTGTGGAGCGCTTCGTCATGTGCGGTTACTCGGCTTTGCGAAGTTCGAGCGCGATGGCCGTGGCGAGCAGGAAGAAGGCCGATGAGCATCGCGAAGTAGAGGAGGTCGCGCAGGTCGATGACGCCCTTGGCGATGGATTCGAAGTGCGTGAGGAAGGAGAGCGAGGCGACGGCGTTCGACCAGCGCCTGCGGCGGCCCAGGGCCCCGAACCAGCTCCAGCACCAGCGGAAAGCCGGCGAGCAGGAACGCGAAGCACACGACCACCGCAGGATGAACGCGATGACCTGGTTGCGGGTCAGCGCCGACATGCACGAGCCGATGGCGAGGAAGCCGCCCGCCATCAGCAGGCTGCCGAGGTAGGCGGCGAGGATCGACGCCGTTGTCGGGGTCGCCGAGGTAGTTGACCGTGATCCAGATGGGGAAGGTGAGCGCGAGCGCGAGCGCCGGTGAAGACCCAGGCCGCGAGGAACTTGCCGAGCACGGCCTGCCACAGCGTCACCGGCAGCGTCATGCAGCAGCTCGATGGTGCCGCTCTTGCGCTCCTCGGCCCACAGCCGCATCGAGATGGCCGGGACCAGGAACAGGTAGAGCCACGGGATGGAAGGTGAAGAACGGCGCCAGGTCCGCCTGGCCGCGCTCGTAGAAGCCGCCGAGGTAGAACGTGAACGACGCCGGCGAGCACGAGGAAGATGACGATGAAGACGTACGCGAGCGGCGTGGCGAAATAGCTCGCAGCTCGCGGCGCATGATGATGCCCACGTTGCGCATGAGTGCGTTCTTTCCTCAAGCGGTGATCGTGCGGAACACCTCGTCGAGGCGCCCGACTCCAGGTGCAGCTCCTCCAGGCCCAGCCCCTGGCTGCGCGGCCAGCTCCGATGACCGCCGCGAGGATGCATGCTGCCCGGCCCGCGGCAACGCCGTCATGAGCGCGCTCGCGCTCGCATCACTTCGACGTCCGCCACGCATCGGCAGTGCGCCCAGCGCGTCGCTGTCGCCGCCGCCAGCTGCGCCGGCTGCCTCGAGCCGCAGCGACACGGCGTTGTGGTAGCGCGAGCGCGCGGCGAGGCCCGCCGGGCGTGTCGTCGGCGACGATGCGGCCGCGCGCGATGATGATGGCGCGGCGTGCACACCGCATCGACCTCTTCGAGGATGTGCGTGGAGATCACGATGATCTTGTCGCGCGCCATCTCGTTGATGAGCGTGCGCACCTCGTGCTTCTGGTTCGGGGTCGAGGCCGTCGGTGGGCTCGTCGAGGATCAGCACCGGCGGGTCGTGGAGGATCGCCTGCGCCAGGCCGACGCGGCGCCGGAAACCCTTGGACAGCGTCTCGATGGTCTGCTCGAGCACGCCGCTCGAGCTGCAGGCGCTCGATGACGTGCGCGAGCCGCGCCTGGCGCCGCGCGCCCTCGAGCCCGCGCACGTCGGCGATGAAGCGAGGAAGCGCGCGCACCGTCATCTCGCCGTAGCTCGGCGCGCCTTCGGGCAGGTAGCCGAGGCAGGCCTTGGCCGCGAGCGCGTCGTGTCTCCACGTCGTGGCCGCAGATGCTGGCGCTGCCGGCCGTGGGCGCGACGAAGCCCGCGAGCATGCGCATGGTGGTGGTCTTGCCGGCGCCGTTGGGGCCCAGGAAGCCGAGCACCTCGCCCGGCTCCGACCGTGAAGCTGACGTCGTCCACGGCCGTGAGGGAGCCGTAGCGCTTGGTCAGGTGTTCGGTCTTGATCATGCGTTGGGCTCTAGAGGGGGCCCGGGGAAAAAAGTTCCCCCCGTCCGGGCGCGCGATTCTGTACGGGACGACCGCGCGAATTCAAGGAGTCGTTCCGTTACTGCCGAAGCGGGCGGATCAGCGGCGCCGGGGCGGGCGCTTGGTTCCCCAGAAGGCGAAGACGAGCGCGCCGCCGGCCATTCCGCCGAGGTGCGCGAAGTGCGCGACGCCCCCCACCGAGCTGGTCACTCCAAGCACCAGCTCCAGGATCCCGTACAGCGTGACGAAGAGCCACGCCTGCATCGGAATGGGCGGAAACACCAGCATGAGGCGCTCTCGCGGGTAGAGCAGGGCGAACGCCAGCAGCACGCCGAACACGCCGCCAGACGCGCCCACCGTGGGCACGAGACTGCCCGTGAGGGTGGTCCACAGAAGCTGCGTGCCGGCCGCCGCCAGCACGCACGCGAAGTAATAGATGAGGAAGTTACGCGCGCCCCACTCGGTTTCCAGCGCCCGCCCGAACATGAACAGCGCGAACATGTTGAAGAACAGGTGCATGAACCCGCCGTGCATGAAGGCGTAGGTGACCACCTGCCACGGCTCGAAAAAGGGCGTTTGTACCGGCCACAGCGCGAGCCGGTTCATGAACCCGGGCCCGATGAGGTAGTAGACCAGGAAGAGAATGACGTTGGCGACGATGATGGCGCGTGTCGCGGGCGGGAGCTGTTTGAGCATTGCCCGCCGAATTCTACCGTACCCGCCTGTCAGGCGGCGGAACGCACCGAATCGGTGAGAAACCGCACGAGCTCGGGCGCCGCGCTCGTGGCGGCGTTGAAGCGCAGCCAAGTCTCCGCAGGTCGAACGCCTGCGAAGCGCCGAACCTGATGACGATCGCGGGCCCGCAGGCTATTCCACGCTGCACGAGTCGTTCGGAAAGTTGCTCGCGCAGCTCGCCGAGGCCTTCGATCCGCGCCGCGAGCTCTCGCGGTGACATAACTATGGCGTCGATTCGCGACGCGTTGACATGCGTGCTTCGCGCACATCAGGCTGAGCCGATCGGTCTTCGCATTCGAAGGCCTGCATGGAGAACGCATCGGCATGTCGATCACGAAGCTGCTGTCGATTACTCCCTGGCCGGTCATTTCCGCGTTTGTGTGGGCTGTGCTGATAGTCGGCGCGCTTTACCTCGCGCGGCGCACCGCTCACCACGCAATCCACGACGCAATGGTCGCGCTGTCGCGCGGGCTGCGTCTCGCCTCACAGGCGCTGACGAACGGCCAACTGAGCCTCGCCGCGCGTAACCGCGAAGTGCTGCTCGCCGCGGGGCGGGAAGCGAAGGAGCGCGCCATCGAGCGCGAGTTCACGCGCGTGGGCGAGAGCGTGCGCAAAGACCTCGCGCACTATCCCATGCTTCATCGCTCGCTCAGCGAGTCGATCACCCGCATCGACGAGGACCATCGCACCGCCGTCGAAGTGCCGCCCGAAGTGCCGGGCTGGGCGGAGGCCGTGGAGGTGGTCGCGAAGCTCGATACGCGTCAGGCCGGCTCGGAGATCCTCGGGCAGATCCACAAGGCGCTGGTGAAATCGAGTGAAGAAGCACTCGACGCGTACCGCAAGGCCAGTGGCGAACGTCACGCGCTGTTGCGTCGGATGATGCCGGAATGGCGGCTCGTCCAGGAGACGTTGGGCAACGTCGGCCGACGGTCGAGAGCGTGCAGGAGCGCGCGGTCGGCATCGATCGCCACATGCAGCAGTACGAAGACATCGTGAAGGGCGAGGATCGCGCCGTCTCGATCCTGTCGTCCTCGTCGCTGGTCTATTTTTTCGTTTCAGCGCTGGTGCTGGTGGTTGCGGTCGGCGGCTCCGCCATCAACTTCACGCTGATCGCGCGGCCCATGGCCGAGATGGTGGGCGGCACGAGCTTCATCGGCCAGTTCAGAACCGCGGACATCGCCGCGCTCGTCATTGTCCTGGTCGAGATCTCCATGGGCCTGTTCCTCATGGAGTCGATGCGTATCACGCGGCTGTTCCCGGTGATCGGCGCGCTGCCCGACAAGGTTCGCGTCCGCATGATCTGGGTGTCGTTCTCCATCCTGCTGCTGATGGCGAGCGTCGAGGCAGGGCTTGCGTACATGCGCGAGATTCTTCTGCAGGATGAGCTTGCAACGAGCGCCCTGCTGCGCAGTGGGCAGGACGGCGGCGTCAGCGTCGTGAATGAATACCTGTGGATCACGACGGCCGCGCAGATGGGCATGGGCTTCATCCTGCCGTTCGCGCTCACGTTCGTCGCGATTCCGCTGGAAACCTTCGTCCACTCGCTGCGCACGGTGCTGGGCCTGGTTGGCATCGGCATCCTGCGTGCGTTCGCGCTCGTGTTGCGCGTGTCGAGCGGCGGGGCACGGCACTTGGGTTCGCTCGCGCAGCGCCTCTATGACCTGCCGTTGTTCCTGCCGCTCTGGGTGGAGGGCCGGCTCGCGGTCGCTCGGGCGGCAGAGGCCTCCGAGCTCGAGGCCGACATCCGCGCGCAGATGCAGGCCGCCGAGTCGCGTGAGCCGTTCGTGGAGTCGGAAGAGCCCGAGGAGCCAGAACAGGAACACGGCCGGCGCCGTACTGGAGCCCGGTCGTGAAGCTGCGAATCGCGGCCGCAGCCGCCGCCGCGCTGCTGCTGACGTCCTGCGCCCCGGCGGGGCCGGGAAACACAGGCGTGTATCTGCTCATCGATACCTCCGGCACCTACAACCAGGAAGTGCGCAAGGCACAGCAGATCATCCTGTTCGTGCTCGGCCGGATGGGCCCAGCGATTCCTTCGCCGTCGCCCGCATCGACATGGCGAGCTTCACCGAGCGGAACATCGTCGCCAAAGCCACGTTCGACGACCGCCCCACCGCAGCCAACCAGCAGAAGCGTGCCTTTGCCAGCAACGTGGAGCACTTCGCCAGCGAGTCCGCCGCTTCGCCCTACACGGACATCACAGGCGGCGTCCTGCAGGCGATCGAGTTCCTGAACGAGAAGGAGAGCGGCCGCAAGGCGATCCTGATCTTCTCGGACATGAAAGAAGATCTCGCGAAGGGCTACGTCCGGGACTTGCCGCTCGACCTGCGGGGTTTCGAAGTGGTGGCGCTGAACGTGACCAAGCTACGCACCGACAACGTCGACCCGCGTGAGTATCTCGGCCGGCTCGACGCATGGCGCACGCGCGTGGAGAAGGGCGGCGGCCACTGGCGCGTGATCAACGACCTGGAGCATCTGGAAGCGCTGCTGTAGTGGGGGTATCGCGGAACGGAAACGTTCGGGCTAAAGAAGAAAAATCGACGACTTCTTGAATGTCGGGCGCGACGGCCACGTGGGGCACAGTGACTCCACCACGGTCATGAGGTCGTCGAGAATCTCGTAGGGATCGCGTTCCGACTCTACGCGGACGACGACACCGCCGGAGTCAGCGATGGGCTGAGGTGCCGCGCCTGGCGCCCGGGTGTCATTCCTGGTCATTGAGAATCTCGTCGAGCAGTGCTTCGCGCTGAAACAGAAGTCGACGCGCTCATCGCCTCGCAGGTAGTTGGCCACGTCGTCGCTTCGATGCAGGCACTTGTAACCCAGCTTCTTGAGCTCTGTGTCGATGAGATTCTGCGACGTCGGAGTCTGTCAGGAGATCGACGTCCTGAGTCGCGCGGACAACATTGTGCGAGGCAAGCGCCAATTCGGGACGTCAAGAACATCTGGCAAGCGGCAGAGAACGAGCTACTGCGTTGGGGGAAGTTGACCGCCGAGCCGATCCGCGGCGGAGCGCAGCACCGGCAGGAACGTGTCGACCATCTCGCGCAGCGAAACCCGCGACGCCTGCGCGCCCACGTTCATCGCCGCGACCACTTCGCCCACGACGTTGCGCACCGGCACGGCAACCGAGCGCAGCCCGATTTCCAGCTCCTGATCGTTCAGCGCGTAGCCTTGGCGACGCACCGTGGAAAGAATGTCATCGAGCTTCTTGCGCGAAGGCACCGTGTGCTTCGTGTGCGCGCGGAAATCCGTAGCGCCGAGTTGCGCGGTGAGTTGTTCAGGCTCGAGGTGGGCCAGCAGCACGCGACCCAGCGCCGTGCAGTAGCTCGGCACGCGGCTGCCTACGCGCAGCGTCACAGACATGATGCGGCGAGTGGCCGAGCGCGCGATGAACACCACTGAGCCTTCTTCCAGCACGGCAACGGAAGAAGATTCATCGAGCGTGCGGCTCACTTCCTCCAGTAGAGGCTGGGCCGCAATCGGCATCGGCGCCGTCGACAGATACGCATAGCCCAGGTTCAGCACCTTCGGCTGCAAGAAGAATGTGCGCCCATCCGTGCCCGCATATCCGAGCTCGCGCAACGTATAGAGGCAGCGGCGCACGACGGCGCGCGTGAGGCCGGTGGCGCGGCTCACGTCCGCAATGGTGAGGCGCTTGTCGACACCGGTGAACGCGCGGACGACGTGCAGCCCGCGCGCGAGCGACGTCATGAAATCCGGGTCGCCGGCGCGAAAGAGTAAGTTATCCTGCTTGGCAATGGCGGTCGTCATGAGGGGTGAACGGTAAACGAACTTCCGTGTATGTGGAAGTTCCGCCTGCGCAACAGTCACCTTGATTGGAAGCCGTTGGCGCGAGCGTTCGATTATCGCCCATCCTCCACGAGGTCCCCGGGCACCCGGCTCGCGAGCTTCCAGGCGCCGATGCGCCTGGCGGACCCGGCCCGGCCCGGCCGCTATCCAATCTGCAGGCGAACGCACTCCCGCCGCGCCGTTAGAATGGCGAGTCAAATCTTTGGGGTCACACATGCCAGAGGCCTTCATCTGCGACGCCGTCCGCACGCCCATCGGGCGCTACGGCGGAGCGCTCGCATCGGTTCGCACCGACGATCTTGCCGCGCTCCCGATCGCCGCGCTGCTGAAGCGCAACGCTTCGCTGGAGCCCGCCGCCATCGACGAAGTGGTGCTCGGCTGCGCCAACCAGGCGGGTGAGGACAATCGCAACGTCGCGCGCATGGCCGCGCTGCTCGCCGGGCTGCCGGTGAGCGTGCCCGCCATTACGGTAAATCGCCTCTGCGCTTCGGGCCTGGACGCCATCGCCCTGGCGTCCCGCGCCCTCAAGGCGGGCGAGGCGGAAGTGATGATCGCAGGCGGCGTGGAGTCGATGTCCCGCGCACCTTTCGTGATGCCCAAGGCGGACGCCGCCTTCAGCCGCCAGGCCGAGATCTTCAACACCACCATCGGCTGGCGATTCATCAATCCGCGGCTGTTGGCCCAGTACGGCGTGGACTCCATGCCCGAGACGGGCGAGAACGTCGCCGCCCAGTTCGCCGTCAGCCGGGAAGACCAGGACAAGCTCGCGCTTCGCAGCCAGCAGCGCACGGCCGCGGCTTACGCGCGCGGCTTCTTCGAGCACGAGCTGATGCCCGTGCAGATCCCGCAGAAGAAGGGCGCGCCAGTGGTCGTCAGCAAAGACGAGCACCCGCGGCAGACCACACTGGAACAGCTCGCGAAGCTGTCCACGCCGTTCCGCGCGAACGGCTCCGTTACGGCCGGCAACGCTTCGGGAGTCAACGACGGTTCCTGCGCTCTGGTGATTGCCACCGAGGCGGCCGCGAAGCGCTTCGGCCTCACGCCGAGAGCGCGCATCGTGGCCGCGGCCTCGGCGGGCGTGGAGCCGCGCATCATGGGCATCGGCCCGGTGCCGGCGGTGCACAAGGTGTTGGCGCGGGCCGGTCTGGACATCGGGCAGATGGACACCATCGAGCTCAATGAGGCCTTCGCTTCGCAGGGCCTCGCCGTGCTGCGCAGCCTGGGCGTCGCGGACGACGCGGCCCACGTGAACCCGAACGGCGGCGCCATTGCGCTGGGACACCCGCTCGGCATGAGCGGCGCCCGCCTCGTGACCACCGCCACTTACCACCTGCGGGAGACGAAGGGGCGGTACGGTCTTTGTACGTTGTGCGTCGGCGTCGGCCAGGGCGCGGCGATGATCATCGAGCGCGTCTAGGCTCCTCGCTCGCGGTCGGAAGGGGGTTCCGGTCATGGCGAAGTCGAAGTTCTACGGCTGGAAGCTGCTTGCGGCTTACTGGCTGATCCTGTTCGCCGTGCTCGGCTGGCCGCCGTATGGCTCGGGCATCGTGAACACCTACATGGCGGAGCAGCTCGGCTTCGACCGCACGATGCTCGGCGTGCCGTATTCCGTGCTCATGATCATGAGCGGGCTACCGGCGCCGTTCGTCGCCATGCTGGTCGCACGCAAGGGCATTCGCTTCGCGCTCATCACGGGCAGCCTCGTTTTGCTGGCGGCCAGCCTGTTCATGGCGCTGTTCGTCGACGGCTTCCGGGGCGCCGTGCTGGGCGGCGGCGTCATGGCCGGTGCCGGCGTCGTGATCGGGGGCGCGCTGCCGGTGCAGACCTCCACCATGCGCTGGTTCGTGCGTCGCCGGGCGCTTGCGTTCGCCATTATCCTGTCTGCAGGGGGCATTGGCGGCGTCTTCGCCCCACCCGTGCTCAACTACGTGATCTCCGCTACCGGGGACTGGCGCGCGGGCTGGTGGGTTTTCGCAGGCTTTGCCGCGCTGTCTGCCATCGCCGCCATGCTGTTCGCCCGGGATCAGCCGTCCGATCTCGGCCAGCACCCCGACGGCGTTGAGCCCGCCGCCGCCGCGGCAGCAAGCGCCGCGGCCCCGCCGCGTTCCGTTCACCACACCACGGAAGCGTGGACCGCCCGTGAAGCCGTGCGCTCCCCAACCTTGTGGCTGCTGCTGTTCTGCGCGTGCGGAATGAGCATGGGATACACGTGGTATCTCTCGCACGGCGTCGCCCACCTGCAGGACCTGGGGCACACCAAGGCGGTGGCGGCGGTTGCCGCCTCGACCATGGCGGCCACCACGTTGCCAGGCAAGTTTGCCGTGGGCCTGCTGGGCGACCGGGTGGAGCCGCGCTTCCTGTTCGCCGCGTCCATCGCCCTGTTCGGGCTCGGAGTGCTGTTGGTGGTGAACGCCCGTGGCCCGGTGGCGGTGTATGGCTTCGGCATCTGCCTGGGCATCGGCTGGGGCGGGGCGCTCACCTGCCTGATGACCATTCTGGCCAACTATTACGGCACCCAGGCCTACCCGGCGGCGGTGGGGGTCACTCTGGCTGTACAACCCACGGTCAGCGCCATATCTCCCGCGCTCTCCGGCTACCTGTACGACCTCTACGGCAGCTATGCTCCCACGCTCTATTCGCTGGCGGCATTGTGCTTCGTGAGCGCGCTTCTGTTGACGCGCGCCCGGCCGCCGGTACGGCCCCGGCCATTGACCGTGGGGCCCACCGGTGGCGCCGCCCTCGATCATCCGAGGTAAGGGGCCAAATGATTAAAGAAGGTGACCTTCTGTGGACGCCGTCGCGCGAGCGTGTCGAACGCTCGCACCTGACGGCGTTTACACGCTGGCTGGCGAAGGAGCGCGGGCTGGAATTTCCTGACTACGACGCGCTCTGGGACTGGTCGGTCACCGAGATCGAGGCGTTCTGGCAGGCCATCTGGGACTACTACGGCGGCATTTCCACCACGCCACACCGCGCGGTGCTCGAGTCGCGAAAGATGCCGGGCGCGCAGTGGTTCCCCGGCGCGCACGTCAACTATGCCGAGCATGCCTTGCGGCACGAGCGGCCAAACGCCACGGCGGTTCTGCACCTGTCGGAGCGGCAGAAGATCACCGCGCTGTCGTGGGAAGAGCTGGGCGGCAAGGTGCGCGTGCTTGCAACGCAGCTGCGCAAGCTCGGCGTGAAGCCGGGCGATCGCGTGGTTGCCTGCTTGCCCAACATTCCTGAAGCCATGATCGCCATGCTTGCCACCACGAGCATCGGCGCCATCTGGTCGAGCTGCGGGCCAGACTTCGGCACGCGCGGCGTGCTCGACCGCTTCACGCAGCTTGTCGCCGAAAGTTCTGCTGTGCGTGGACGGTTATCAATACGGTGGCAAACCGTTCGATCGCCGCGGCGAGATGGAGAAGATCATCGCCGAGCTGCCCACGCTCGAGCGCGTGATCTACCTGCCATACCTCAACCGCGCTGACCGAACGCTGCCTTCGAAGCACTCGCTGCTGTGGGACGATCTCTTCAACCATCCGCCCGTGTCGAAGAGCGAGTTCCAGTTCGAGCACGTGCCGTTCAACGCGCCGCTGTGGATTCTGTTTTCTTCCGGCACCACCGGCCTGCCCAAAGCCATCGTGCACAGCCACGGCGGCATCATCCTCGAGCAGATGAAGCCCTGCATTTCATATGGGACATGCACGCCGGCGAGCAGCATGTTCTTCTTCACCACCACCGGCTGGATGATGTGGAATTTTCTCGTGAGCGCGCTGCTCGCGGATGTCGTGCCCCGTGCTCTACGACGGCAATCCCGCGTGGCCCGACCCGGACATCTTGTGGAAGATGGTGCGAAGACACCGGCACCGCCATGTTCGGCGCGAGCCCCACATACCAGGCCATTCTCGAGAAGGCCGGCATCGTGCCGGGCGCGCAAGTTCGACCTGTCGAAGCTGCAGTCCGTCATGCTCGCGGGCTCGCCCGTTACCGCCGAGTGCATGGCGTGGTTCTACGACAACGTGAAGGAAGACCTGTGGGTCGCCCCGGGCAGCGGTGGCACGGACGTGTGCTCCGGCTTCGTCGGCGGCGTGGTCACGGTGCCCGTGCGTGCCGGTGAGATGCAGAAGCGCTTCGCTCGGCGTTGCCGCTCATGCGTTCAACGAGCGCGGCGAAAAAGTGGTCGACGAAGTGGGCGAGCTCGTCATTACCGAGCCCATGCCCTCGATGCCCGTGTTCTTCTGGAACGACCCGGATGGCAAGCGCTACTTCGATAGCTATTTCGCGGAATTCCCCGGCGTGTGGCGCCACGGGGATTTCTTCCGCATCAACGAGCGCCGCGGCTGCTTCGTGCTCGGCCGCTCGGACGCCACGCTCAATCGCCACGGCGTGCGCATCGGCACCGCGGAAATCTACCGCTCGCTCGCGAACCTGCCGGAAGTGGACGATTCGCTCATCGTGAATCTCGACCTGCCGGGCGGGAAGTTCTTCATGCCGCTCTTCGTTAAATTGCGCAGCGGCCGCACGCTCGACGAGCCCACCGTGGAAAAGATCCGCGCCACGCTCCGCCGCGAGTATTCTCCGCGCCACGTGCCCGACAAGATCTACGCCGTCGACGACATCCCGGTGACGCTGACGGGCAAGAAACTCGAAGTGCCGGTGCGCCGCATCCTCATGGGCGTGCCGGTCGAAAAGGCTGCGAACCGCGACGCGGTCGCGAACCCGAAGTCCCTCGACTACTTCGTTCACTACGCAAAGACTCAGCGCGATTACTCCTTGATTTAACTGGCTCAACCAGACCGGTCGGCGCGACTGAAGTCACGCGCCAAACTCGACACCCGGAGACGACGATGGAACTGGCACAACTGATCATCGGCGGCCGCGACGTCGCGGCAAAGAATTCGGCGACCTTCGCCCGTAACAACCCCATGACCGGCGAAGAGGCCACTCGCGCCGCCGCCGCCACGGTGGAAGATGCGAAGGCCGCGGCCGATGCCGCCGCCGCCGCGTTCCCCAAGTGGTCGGCCATGGGCCCGAGCGCGCGTCGCGCCATGCTCAACAAGGCCGCGGAGCTGCTCGAGCAGCGCGCCGGGCAGTTCGCCACGCTGGTGATGGCGGAGACCGGTGCCACCGCCGGCTGGGGCCACTTCAACATCCATCTCGCCGCCGGCATGCTGCGCGAAGCCGCCGCCATGACCACGCAGATCCAGGGCGAGGTCGTTCCGTCGGATGTTCCCGGCAACCTGGCGATGGCTATTCGGCAGCCCGTTGGCGTGGTGCTGGGCATTGCGCCGTGGAACGCGCCGATCATTCTCGGCGTGCGCGCCATCGCCATGCCGCTCGCCTGTGGCAACACCGTCATCCTCAAGGCTTCGGAAGTGTGCCCGGCGACGCATCGCCTCATCGCGGCCACGCTGCGCGATGCGGGTCTTGGCGATGGCGTCATCAACGTCATCACGCACGAGCCGAAGGATGCGCGAGTAGATCGCCGAAGCGCTGATCTCGCACCCGGCGGTGAAGCGCATCAACTTCACGGGTTCGACGCGCGTCGGCAAGATTCTCGCGGCTCATCGCGTGCGAAGTACCTGAAGCCGATCCTGCTCGAGCTCGGTGGCAAGGCGCCGCTGGTGGTGCTCGAGGACGCGGACATCGACGCGGCGGTGAATGCCACGGTGTTCGGCGCGTTCGCGAACCAGGGCCAGATCTGCATGTCGACCGAGCGCGTCATCGTCGACGAGAAGGTGGCCGATGAGTTCGCGGCCCGAAGCTCGCCAAGCGCGTTGCGGCCTGCCGAGCGGTGATCCGCGCAAGGGCGAAGTGGTGCTGGGCTCGGTCGTGGGCCAGCCCACGGTCGATCGCGTGCAGAAGCTGGTGAAAGACGCGGTGGCCAAGGGCGCCAAGGTGCTCTGCGGCGGCGAAGGCGACGGCACGCTCATGAAGGGCATCGTCGTCGACAAGGTGACGCCCGACATGGATCTGTTCCGCGAAGAGAGCTTCGGCCCGCAGGTGTCGATCACGCGCGCGAAGAATGCGGAGGACGCCATCCGCCTCGCGAACGACACGGAATACGGCCTGTCGGCCGCCGTATTCACACGCGCGACATCGCCAAGCGGCATCGAGCTTGCGAAGCGCATCGAGACGGGCATCTGCCACATCAACGGCCCGACGGTGCACGATGAGCCGCAGATGCCGTTCGGCGGCGTGAAGGCTTCGGGCTACGGGCGCTTCGGCGGCCGTGCGGGCGTCGATGCGTTCACCGAGCTGCGCTGGATCACGGTGCAGCTGACGCCGCGGCAATATCCGTTCTGATGGATCGACGACTCGTGCATCGGGTCTTGTAAGTCGAGCTGGTACAACGCCTGGCCCCGCGCCGGGCGTTGTGCTTTTTGGGGGGCTTCAATGAGAATCGTCCCGCAGGGCGTCAGTGAAACCGACTTCGCCGAAGCGCTGCGCCAGTTCGCAGCCGCAGTCGGAAAAGAATGGACCTTCACGAGCGATGAGGACGTAGACCTCTATCGCGACGCCTATTCCCCGTTCTGGGGCGAAGCGGAAGAGCGCATTCGCATCCGCGGCCGTAGCGCCGGCATCTGTGGAGCAGGTGCAGGCGGTCATGCGCATCGCCAACCAGTACAAGATTCCCATCTACCCGATCTCCACCGGCCGCAATCTCGGCTACGGCGGCTCGGCGCCCAACCATTCCGGCAGCGTCGTGCTCGACCTCAAGCGGATGAATCGCGTGCTGGAGGTGAACGAAGGCAACGCGTACGCGCTGGTGGAGCCGGGCGTGAGCTACTTCGACCTGTATCGCCACATCGAAGAGCGCGGCCTCAAGGTGTGGCTCGACGTGCCCGACCCGGGCTGGGGAAGCCCGCTCGGCAACTCCATGGACCGTGGCGGCGGTTACACCATGCCGGAGTACCGCAATCACTTCGATGCCCACTGCGGCATGGAAGTGGTGCTGGCGAACGGCGAGCTGTTGCGCACGGGCATGGGCGCGATGCCGGGCGCGAAAACGTGGCAGCAATACAAGACGGGGTTCGGGCCGTGGATCGACGGCATCTTCTCGCAGTCGAACTTCGGCGTAGTCACGAAGATGGGCTTCTGGCTCATGCCGGAGCCGGAGGCCTATTTCACCGGCACCGTGCTCGTGCCGAAGCACAACGACCTGGTGCCGCTCGTCGAGATTCTCAATTTCCTGGAGAACACGCGCGTCACGAATGGCATGAGCGATCTGTCGAGCCCCGCCATGGGCATGCCGGCGGCGGATGACGCGCCGCCAGTGGAGCCGGCACTCGCCGCGCTCATGCAGAAGGCCATCGATGGTGACCCGGCGGGCCTCGACGCACACGCGGCCTCGCGTGGCCAGGCCATGTGGAGCTGCACGCTCAAATTCTACGGGCCCGCAAAAGTGCTGCCGGTGCAGTGGGAATACTGCCGCGAGAAGTTCGCGCGCATTCCCGGCGCGATGTTCCGAGATGGTGAGCTGCTACGCATGCCGCTCACTGCCGAGCAGAAACTGAAAGTGCACAAGCCCGAGTTCGGGCTGCCGTCGCTGTCGATCTTCTCGATGGGCGCTCGCAACGAGAACAACCCGAATCCCACGAGCGGGCATCAGTGGTTCTCGCCCATCATTCCGCGTTCGGGCGAAGCCGTGTTCGAGGCCAACCGCGTGTTTTCGAAGGCAGGCCGCGATCACGGGCTGCCGGTGCCGGCGTACTCCATTCCCTTCACGTTCTGGGAGCGCTCGTTCCTGTTCCTGTTCGGCTTCCCCGTGACGCACGACATCGAGAAGAACAAGCGCTCGCGTGCCGCGTTCAAGCAGCTCGTCGAAGTGGCCGCGGAACACGGCTTTGGGGAATACCGAACGGCGCCGGCGTATCAGGACCTGATCATGAGCACCTACTCGTTCAACAACAACGCGCTCCTGAGGTTTCACGAGACGCTGAAGGACGCCGTGGACCCCAATGGCATCCTGTCGCCCGGCCGCTATGGCATCTGGCCCAAAGCTCTGCGGAAGGGCCGGGCATGAGCGCGGCGCAAGCGGCGGCGAGACGCGCAACCCCGGTTCGTGCGCTGGCCATGACCCTGTGCGCCCTTGGACTTGTCTGCAGCGGACACGCTCAGGCCGCTGAAGCAGAGCACACCGGCCGCCAGGTGTTCGACAAATGGTGCGCGCCGTGCCATGCGGCAGGGCCGGACCACCCGGGCACCACGGCGCTCGCCGCGCTCTACAAGGGCGCAAAGCCCGCGGCGCTGGAGGAGCGCACCGATCTCACGCCGCCCGTCGTGAAGCAGTTCGTGCGCAAGGGCGTCTCGGTGATGCCGTTCTTCCGCAAGACGGAGATCAGCGACGCGGAGCTGGACGCGCTGGCGGCGTTCCTCACGCGCCCGAAGCGCTGAGTTTCACAAGCAACCGGCTGCGTGCGGAGGATTGCCGCGCCGGCGTCTTTTTTCTTCGACGCGCATGGTGCGGACTTCGGGAGGTCTGGTCTCGATACCGCGTACCCGCCGGCGTATCCTAGCCGCCCGATCGGAAGCGTCCCGTTCGATATCCGCACGCCCAGTCCGTACATTGAAAAGAGACTGCACATGAAGCCCACCGCGCAACAACGAATCTGGATGTACGAAAAGATGCTGACGAGCCGCAAGCTCGACGAGCAGGTGTTCGAGGCGTATTGGGAGGGCAAGAAGCCCGTGTTCAATATGGGCAAAGGCCCGCTTCCGGGCGAGATGCACCAGTCGTTCGGGCAGGAGCCCACAGCCGTCGGCATGTGCGCGCACCTGGGGCCGGATGACGCGGTGGGCGCCGGGCACCGCCCGCACCACGTTGCCATTGCTCGCGGCGTGAACCTCAAGCGCATGGCGGCCGAGCTCTTCGGCAAGAAGACCGGGCTCTCGGGTGGTCGCGGTGGCCACATGCACCTCTACGACAAGAGCGTGAACTTCTTCTGCAGCGGCATCATTGCCGAGGGCATGGGGCCGGGCGCGGGCATGGCGCTCGCCCGCAAGATGCAGGGCAAGCCCGGCATTGCGGTGAGCTACAACGGTGAAGGCGCCGCGAACCAGGGCGCGTTCCATGAAGTCATGAACATGGCGAGCCTGTGGAAGCTGCCGTTCATCGCCGTCATCGAAGACAACAACTACGCCGTATCGGTGACGAAGAAAGAGTCCACGGCGGTGCCGAGCTGGCAGCGCGCTTCGGGCGCGTATGACTGCCACGGCGAGCTCGTCGTCGGCAACGACCCGGACAAGATCTTTTCAGCCGCCGCGCGTTGCGTGGAGCGGGCGCGCAAGGGCGAGGGCCCGAGCATTCTGGAGATCGAGACGGAGCGCCTGCACGGGCACTTCATCGGCGACGCGGCGGGCTATCGTTCCAAGGAAGAAGTCGCCGCGCAGAAAGACCCCATCCCGCTCTACCGCAAGCGCCTCATCGACGAGAATGTGCTCGATGAGGCGGCGATGAGCGCGCTCGAAGCGCGCGTGCAGAAGGAAGTGGACGAGGCGATGAAGTTCGGCCGCGAGAGCGAATATCCCGCGCCGGCCGAAGCGCTCGAGAAGGTGTACGCGTAGCTCGCGCGCCCCTCGTACCCGAACACAACTCACAGATTCAGCAAGTAGCAGGCACCCCCATGGCAGCACCTGTCACCGATACCGGCCGCTCCCTCACCATGGCCCGCGCGGGGCGCGAGGCCGTCATCGCCGAGATGCGCAAGAACCCGAACATCTTCGTCATCGGCGAGGATGTCGTGAAGCTCGGCGGCGTGTTCGGCACCACCGTGGGCATGGCCGAAGAATTCGGCGCGCAGCGAGTGATCGACACGCCCATTTCCGAGACGGGCTTCATCGGCATCGCCACCGGGGCTGCGATGGCGGGCATGCGGCCCATCATCGAGATCGCGTTCGTCGATTTCATCGGCGTGTGCTTCAACCAGATCTTCAACTTCGCCGCCAAGACTCATTACATGTCGGGCGGCCAGTTCAAGATGCCGCTCACCATGATGATCGGCTACGGCGGCGGCTATAACGACGCGGCCCAGCACTCGCAGTGCCTCATCGCCACGCTCGCGCACGTGCCGGGCATTCGCATCGCGACGCCGGCAGATTCGTATGACGCCAAGGGCCTCATGCACACCTGCCTGCGGGACGACAACCTCACCATCTGGATGGTGCACAAGCGAATCTGGGGTCTCGGCTGGCTCGGCACGGCACTCAAGACCGCCATCGCGACGGTGCCGGAAGAGGAATACGCCATTCCCTTCGGCCAGGCGCGCCTCTGGAAAGAGGGCAAGGACGTCACGCTGGTCGGCTACGGCATCACCGTGCACGCCGCGCTTCAGGCCGCGGAGAAGCTCGCGGCCGAAGGCATCTCCGCGGAAGTGCTCGACCTGCGCACCATCGTGCCGCTCGATCGGGATGCCATCTTCAAGTCCGTCTCGAAGACCGGCCGCCTGGTCGTGGCGGACGAGGACTACATGAACTGCGGCGTTACCGCCGAAGTGCTCGCCGTGGTGGCCGAGCGCGGCCCGCAGGTGCTGAAGGCGCCTGCCGTGCGCGTGGCCTACCCGGACGTGCCGGTGCCGTTCTCGCGCCCGATGGAAGACTACTGCCTGCCGGATGCGGACAAGCTCGTGGCCGCCGCCAGGAAGACGCTGGGGAAGTAACCCCGAGGATGTATTGAAGTCATGACCGATATCGTCGCACCTGCCGATCTGTGGGACACCGATGACGAAGGCGTTCTGTTCCTGTGGGTGTACCCGGACGGCTCGGTCGTCGAAAAGGGCAAGCTCATCGCGGAGATCACCGTGGAGAAGGCCCAGCTCGAACTGACAGCACCCGCCAGTGGGCGGTTGCGCATCCTCGTGCAGCCCGAGGGCATCATCAAGAAAGGCCAGGTGCTGGGTAAGATCGAGCCCGTGTAGCCCGTTTTATTCATGAACGGGTCAGCTCTATCGCAGGCAGAGGCTCACTCGAAAGAGAGACCTGTCGGGGACCGGCCGTAAGACCCATCCATGGGGGCCTTGGGAAAATGCATCCATGCATTTTCACATCCCCGACAGGTCTCTCTTTCGAGTGAGCCTCTGCCTGCGATAGAGCTGACCCGTTCATGAATGAAGCCGGGCAGGGCGAATGACGTAAGGGGACACGCAATGGATCTCGAGCTGAAGGGCCGCAAGGCCATCATCACCGGTGCGTCCAAGGGCATCGGCTTCGCCACGGCGAAACTGTTTGCCGACGAGGGCATGGACGTCGCCATCTGCGCGCGCACCGCGGCCGATGTTGAGAAGGCTGTCGCTGAGCTCAGGGCCAAAGGCGTCAACGCCATCGGCGATGCCATCGATGTCACGAAAGCGGATGAGTACAGCGCGTGGATCGACTCCGCCGCGCGCCGCCTCGGCGGGCTCGACACGTTCGTTCACAACGTCACGGCCTCGCCTTCGACTCCCGGGATGCGCGGATGGGATCTTGCCTATCAGACCGACATCATGGGCGCCGTGCGCGGCGTCGAAGCCGCACTTCCGCACATAAAGCAGTCGCCGGCAGCAAAGACCGGCAGCGCGGCCATCGTAATGATCTCGAGCATCTCGGGCATCATGTCGAAGGTGATTCCCACGCCCGGCGCCTATGCGTACGGCACGGCGAAAGCGGCTGTCATCGCCTACGGCGCGCAGCTCAGCAAGGACGTCGCCAAACACGGCATCCGCGTGAACATCATCTCCCCCGGCCCCATCTACTTTGAAGGCGGCCCCTGGGACCGCGTGAAGGCGCGCATGCCTCAGGCGTACGAAGCCGCCATTCAAACCTGTGTCATCGGCCGCCTCGGCAGGCCCGAAGACATAGCGAATGCCGTGGCGTTCTTCGCAAGCCCGCGCTCGGGCTTTACGGTGGGGCAGAACCTGCACATTGACGGCGGGTACATGCAGCACGTGCCGTTCTAGCCACGTGCCTCACGCGCTGGGGCGTGCCCCGCGGCGCATAGCCTGTTCGGGAGAGGCGGGGGCTCGCATCGGCCATTACACTGGCGCGCGCCGATCCGCGCTTCAACCGACTGCCTGCCCGATCAACCCGTGCATGAGCTGAGTGGCCGCTGGAAACTGGGCCTCGCGTTCGCCGTAGTCACGGCCGCGTTCTGGGGCGTGTTGCCCATTGCGCTGACGATTACGTTGCGCGCAGTCGACCCGGTCACGATTACCTGGATTCGGTTTCTGACCGCCGCCCTGATGCTGGGCGGTGTGCTGGCCGCGCTCGGGCAATTGCCGAAGTTGGCGGGCATCGGCAGGCGGGGATGGCTCGTGCTGGGGCTCGCGCTGTTCGGGCTTGCGGGCAACTTCGTCATCTACGTCATCGCACTCGGGCACGCCTCGCCCACCATCAATCAGGTAGTCACGCAGCTCTCACCGATACTGCTGATGCTCGGTGGCATCGCCGTGTTTCACGAGCGCTTCTCGCCCATTCGCTGGGCGGGGTTCGCGCTGCTGCTGGTGGGGCTGCCGCTGTTCTTCAATCGCCGCTTGCCGGAGCTGATGAACCTGCATTCCGGGCTCGGGCTCGGCGTGGCGCTGCTCGTGCTGTGCTCGTTTATCTGGGCGATCTATGGTCTTGCGCAGAAGTGGATGCTGCGCCGTATGCAGTCTCAGCAGATTCTGCTCATGCTCTATATTGGCGCAGCCATCGTGCTGTTTCCGGCCGCTCATCCGGCGGCGATTCTGAAGGTGGATACGCTTCAGGCCTGGATGCTGGCGTTCAGCTGTGCGAACACGGTGGTGGCCTATGGCGCGTTCGCCGAAGCGCTGAAGCACTGGGAAGCCTCGCGTGTGGGCGCAACGCTCACTCTCACGCCGCTCTTCACGATGATCGCGATGTGGGTTCTCGAGCACACCGTGCCGGGGCTCGTGAAGCCCGAGCAGCTCAACCTGCTGAGCGTGCTGGGCGCCATGATCGTGATCGGCGGCTCGATGCTGTGCGCGCTGGGTTCGGCGAAGGCCGCACTGGTAGCGGTGCCCGCGGAGGCGGCTGCGGCAATGACTGCGGGCGAGAGTCGGGGCTGAGATGCGGGCGCAGTGTGATGAGCTGCCCAGGCCGCAGGCCGGCCAATTGAAACCCTGTGGATCGGCTAATTGAAAGGCTACCGACCGGCCAATTGAAACCCTGGTGTACACGGGGCGCGCGCGCTCGTGCCTGCGCGAGCTGTCAGCAATGTGGAATACGGGGCGGCAGCAGTCTTGTGGGCCGGAGTGCGATGGAGTGATCGCCTCACGGCACCTGGAACGTCGATGGGAGAGTGAGCGTGCTAATAGCGCTCGACTCCCGGAGACGCGAGCCCACGTGGCCACGGCGTGACGATCACCGGTTCTCCCAGTGGACTCATCTCCAGCGGATCGACTGCGGGCTTGCCGTTCGTGTCGTAGCCAAACCATCTGAGAAATCGCCATGCGCGGCCGGAGGCGTGGTGCAGTTTGTTCCGGCCAGGATCCCAGGCTGCTGAGCCTCGTTGAACGCTTAGGTATACCAGCAAGCGCTTGCCTGTAGCTGCCTCCCACAGGCGCACCGTCTCACGCCTACGCTGGCGTCAAGTTGGATTGGTTGTATTGATGCTGGATCGGCGGAATAGCAGGGGCGGTGCCGTCGTCTGACGGGTGAGTGGAGTTCAGCTTCCGCCGAGTCCTGTATCCACGGAGCACACCGCCGCGCCCACCTCGGCGATCTCGCCAGCGGGCACCAGAATCTCCAGCAACTTCCCGTCGTGAGCAGCCGTCACTTCCTGAGTGACCTTGTCCGTCTCGATCTCGTAGAGCACGTCGCCGGTCTTGAACGAGTCGCCCGGCTGTTTGTGCCACTTGGCGATGGTGGCCTCGGCCATGTTCATGCCGACGCGCGTGAGTTTCAGGTTGATCTTCACGGGGTGATGTTCACTCGCAGGGGTTCAATGTTGTCTTACGCGGCCCGCGCGGCGCCGCGCGCGACAGACGTGGCCACGCTCACGATGCGCTCTTCATTCGGGAACACCCGCGCTTCCGCGTTCGGGGCGTAGGGCATGGCGACATCCGGCACCGTCACGCGCTTCACTGGCGCCTTCAGTGACGTGAACGCTTTGTCCGCGACGACCGCCGCGATGTGGCTGGCGGCGCTGCAACGATCCCGCGCCTCGTCGATGACGACGACGCGGCCCGTCTTGCGCACAGAAGCCAGAAGCGTGTCTTCATCCAGCGGCACGAGCGTGCGCGGGTCGATGACCTCCGCGCTGATGCCATCCGCCTCCAGCTGCTTCGCCGCGGCGAGAGCGGGCTTGAGCATGGTGCCGATGGCGATGAGCGTGATGTCTTTGCCTTCACGCGCAATCGCGGCCTTGCCCAGTGGCACGAGGTGCTCGCCATCCGGCACTTCACCGCTATCGCCGCCGCGCCCGCTCGCTTCCATGAAGAACGTGGGGTTGCGGCCGCGAATGGAGGTCTTGAGCAACCCCTTCGCATCGGCAGGCGTCGCAGGCACGGCAACGTTCACGCCGCCCAGGTTCATGAGCAGCGGATGCGGCGTGTCGGAATGCTGAGCCGCATTCGATCGCCCACCGCCATACCCGGCCATGATGGTGATGGGCAGTTCGAGCTGCCCGCCCGTCATCAGGCGCAGTTTCGCCATCTGGTTGGCGATGGCATCGAACCCTGTGTACAGGAAGTTCGAGAACATCATGTGCAGCACCACCCGGTAGCCCGCCGCGGCGGCGCCAACAGCCATGCCCGTGAGCGTGGCTTCGCAGATGGGCGTGTTCCGGATGCGATCGCGCCCGAAGCGCTCGAGCAGCCCGCGCGTGTCGCCAAAGATGG
The DNA here is from genome assembly GCA_963837755.1 of uncultured Gammaproteobacteria bacterium. GTDB lineage: Bacteria > Pseudomonadota > Gammaproteobacteria > Steroidobacterales > Steroidobacteraceae > JADGHX01. Next base: position 573,287 of record CAWIOP010000003.1, read on the forward strand.
CGAGCTCCACGTCTTCACCGAACACGATGACTTTCGGGTCGCGCTCCATCTCTTCGAACAGCGCTTCGGTGATGGCCTGGGTGTAACGCTTACGTGCCATGAATTTCTCCGCGGAGTTAGGCCTGTTCACACTCTCGGAGGGCTACGCAGGCCGGCAAAGTCGCGCCTTTGCCGGCCGGAAACGAAGCCACTGTCCGAAAAAAGCGCCGCAGGCGACTTTTTTCCCATCACTAAGGACGCTGACCGGCGAACATGAGGTCGAAAACCAGCTCGGGGTCGGCCGGCTCGCTGTCGTGCGAGAATTTGTCGGCCTCCGCCACGGTGTTCGCGACGCGTGTGCTGATCTGTTCGAGCTGTGCGGCTGTTGCCACCCCAGACTTCGTGAGCTGCGCGCGATAGCGGTCGATGGGGTCTTTCGCGCGCCACTGCTCGATTTCCTCGGGCTCGCGATATTTGCCGCCGGCGAGCAGCTCTTTCTCGAACTCCATGTGGCCCTTGATGCGGTACGTCTCCGCTTCGATGTAGCAGGGGCCCTCGCCCCGGCGCACGCGAGCCACGGCTTCCGCCGTGGCCTTCCACACGGCCTCGACGTCGTTTCCGTCGACCACCTGCGTGTGAATGCCGAATGCGCGGGCGCGGTTCGATATGTCGCCGGAGGTAACCTGCTCCGCGCGCGTGAACTCGCAGAAGTGGTTGTGCTCGCACACGAAGACGATGGGCAGCTTCCACAGGCTGCTCACGTTCAGGCACTCCATGAACACGCCCTGGTTTGCCGCGCCGTCGCCGAAGAAGCACACGGTTGCGCGGCCGTCGTTGCTTAGCTTCGAGCCAAACGCGGCGCCGGTGGCGATGGCGAACCCGCCGCCCACGATGCCGTTGGCGCCCAGGATGCCCTTTGTGACATCCGCCACGTGCATGGAGCCGCCCATGCCCTTGCAGATGCCGGTCTTCTTGCCCCAGATCTCGGCCATCATGCTTTTGGGGTCGCCGCCCTTGGCGAGGAAGTGCCCGTGGCCACGATGGGTGCTGGTGATCCAGTCCGTGTCTTTCAGCTGCATGCACACGCCTGCAGCCACGGCCTCTTGGCCTATATAGAGGTGGACGGCGCCGGGCAGGATGCCAGCGGCGGCATCGGCGCTGAGCTTCTCTTCCATGCGGCGGATGAGCAGCATGCGCTCGTAGAGTGCGAGCGATTGCTGGGGAGAAACCGCGGCACCGGCGGCCGTGGTGGATTGAGGCGTCGTCACGGTAGCGTCTCCGTGTGAAAGCCGAAAGAAGTCACGCAGCGCGCATCAGCGCGGGAACTGCGCAAGCGTAGTGTTGAACGCGGTGGTGGCCACCTTGTCGAGCGGCCACGAGCGGATGTCCTCACAGAGCACTTCGATGCCCACCGGCCCGGAAGGGTAGTTCGATGTCGGCAGCTTCGCGAGGAAGCCCTTGATGTCGAACTCGCCGTAGCCGCACAGCTTGCGATGCGCGGTGGTCTCGGTGACGAGATCCATGCCGGGCGGCGTCTTGAGATAGCCGTCGTTGATCTCGAGGCCTTTGAAATACGTCTTGGGGAAGCGCATGACGTCGTCGTAGGGAATGCCGAGCTTTACGATGTGCCACAGGTCGAAGATGACGCCGCCGTTCTTCTGGGCCGCGCCCTCGACGAGTTGTTTCACGAGATCCAGCGACTCGATCACCGAGAACGGCATGAGCTCGTAGGCAATGGTGATGCCACGCTTGTCGGCTTCCTGGCACAGCTTGCCGAACTCGTCGATGAGCCTGGGCATGGGGCAGGGTGTCTTGAAGAAGTCGCCCACCTTGATGTGCCGCCCGCCGAGCTGCTCCGCGGCGTCGAACAGCAGCTTCTTGCGCGCATCCGCCGCCGCGCGCCGCTCGCCCGGCTCCAGGAACCAGTCGGCGAGGAATTCGATCTCGATGTACTTCATGCCGTTGGCATCGAGAATGTTCTTCATCTGCGGCAGCGTGTAGCTCTTCAGCACGTGCTCGAGATCGGAGTGCCACAGGCCCACGCCCTTGAAGCCCGCGCGGGCGGCGCCCTCAATGCGCTCCTTGAATTCGAAGGTGCTGTATTCGTGGTCGGTGTGCGGCTGCGCCGCGCCCGCCAGAGTCCAGTAGGAAGCGATCAACTCGACGTTCTTCATCGCGGCGGAACCCCCTCGAAAGAGGGTTGATCATAACCGCGATTGGCGGGCCGGAGCGCTTCCGGAACGCGTTCACCGCAAGGTGGTGCGACGAGGGGGCCAAAAGGACAAACCAGGAAAAAGGGCGCCGTGCAAACCGCACGGCGCCCCCCCAGTCAGGCCCGAAGAGCCGAAAGGCCGGCGGCTATTTCATGTTGACGCGGAACGCGGCGTACCACTCCTTCGGACGGTTGTAGACAGCGTCGATGAGGCCCACGCCGCCCTGGTTCTGGCCACTCACGATGTAGCGGTCGTTGCTGATGTTCGTGCCGCCGAACGTGAGCGACCACTTGTCGTCAGGCGCCGAGTACGTGATGGAGGCGTTGACGATGTTGGTCGCGTCGCGCTTCAGCAGCTCCTCGTTGCCGAGGTCGTTGAACAGCTTGGCCGTGTAGGTGTAGTCGGCGTTGAGGGTGAGCGTGCCGCCGCCCGCAAGCGGGCGCGCGTACTGCGGGCCGAAGTAGAACTTGTACTTCGGCGTCTTCGGCAGGTCGCAGGCGTCGTTCGGGTCGGAGTCGCGCAGCGGGCAGGTGTCGAGCGTCAGCAGCGCGTTGTTGTCCGTCACGTTGTTGAGGCGCGTGTACTTCGCGTCGATGAAGCCGAAGGCGCTGTTCAGCGCCCAGCCACCGCCCAGAAGGGCTTCGGCCTCGGCCTCGAAGCCGAACATGCGCGCATCGCCCGCGTTGACCAGCGTCGGGGAGATTCCCTGCTGCGAGTTGAGCTGAATGCCGCTGTACTTGGTGTGGAACGCCGCCACGTTCAGGCGCAGCCTGCGGTCGAACAGCTCAGACTTCATGCCCAGCTCCTCGGACTTCGCGAACTCCGGGTCGAAGTCGAGCGAGTCGTCGTACACCGGGTGCGGAGCCGACAGGCGAGTGGTCCAGCTGCCCGTCTTGTAGCCCTTCGACCACGAGGCGTAGAGCATGTTGTCGTCGTTGATGTGGAACTCCGCGCCCACCTTCGGGGAGGTGTTGGTGAATTCGAGGGTGTTCACGCCGGGCGGATAGAAACGGTAGGGCTCGGCCGCACTCGGGAATCCGAGCGCCTGCTGGCAGGTGACTCCCGCCGGAATGCTCGGGTCGAGATGCAGGTTGGCCGGATCATTGAACGGAAAGCACCCGGTGATCTTGTACACGAACGCGTTGTCGTCGTTCTGATGGCCCTCGAAGTGCTTCTTCTCCTTCGTGTAGCGCGCGCCCACCGTTACGCCGAACTGCTGCGTGATGCGGTAGTTGAGGTTGGTGTAGAGCGCGCGGGCCTTGGTCTCGAGGTCGTTCGGGCCGTCGATCATCAAGAGGCCGCCCGGGAACGTCACGTAGTCGTGCAGGTGGCCGGCTTCCTTGAAGTAGTAGGCGCCGACCGTGTAGTGGAACTTCTCCTCCAGCGCCGCGCCGTTCAACTGCAGCTCCTCGGAGAGCTCATGTTGCGGCATCTGGAACGACGTATGCAGGATCGGCAGCGGCGAGCCGTCGAGATCCATGCCCGCGGCCCAGTGCATGTCGCGATAGGCGGTGATCGACTTCAGCGCGATCTGATCGGCGAGCTGGAACTCCGCGGTCGCCGCGATTCCCCAGTTCTTCAGCTTCGAGAAGCTGTTGCCAGTGGCGTAGGTTGTATCGGGATCGCCCGTCTCGAAGCGGTTGTCGTAGAGCACCGGGTTCGCGCCGTGCTGCCCGAGGCCTGCCAGCGACGAGTAGACCGCAGGCGTGTTGGCGAGCCCGCCGCGCGTGCCGCAAACGGTGCCCGGGCCAGAAGGGCCGAACGCGTCGAGGAGGCACAGGTTGTAGAACGGAAAGCCACCCGGCGCCATCGTGTCGACCTGCAGCACCGTGTTGGGCGACGAGGACTGGTCGATGTTCTGATAGTCGCCCGCGAGCGTGAGTTTGAAGACCTCGTTGGGCTCGATGACCAGCTTCGCGCGCGTGCTCCACTGGTCCACGCCGCCTTCGCGGGAAGAGCTTTCGTAGCCGGAAGCGGGGAATCGCGTCGCGTCTTCGGTGCCCACGGCGCCCGTGATCGGGAACGGAATGCGACGCTGGTAGCCATCGCGCTGGGTCGAGGAGAACGACAGGCTGGAGCGGACGGTGTCGGAGAACGGCAGGTCGGCGGTGGCCTGCACGTCCATGCGCTTGAATGTGCCCACGGTCGCGCTGCCCTTGAACATGAACTCCGTGCCGGGCTCGCGCGTGACGATCGAAATGGCGCCGCCGATCGTGTTGCGGCCGAACAGCGTGCCCTGCGGGCCCTTCAGGATCTCCACGCGTTCCACGTCGAGCATGCTGGTGTTGGAGCCGACGCTGCGGGCGAGATACACACCGTCCACATACACGCCCACGCCCGGGTCCTGGTTGAAGGCGAAGTCGTTCTGGCCGATGCCGCGAATATAGGCCGCCAGCACGGTGTCGGAGCCGGAGAACGGCGTGCCGGCATCCAAGGTGACGTTCGGCGCGATCGCGCTCAGTTTTGCGACGTCGTTGATGCCTTTGGACTCGAGCTGCTCGGCGGTCACCGCCGTGACGGCAATCGGCACGTCCTGGATGTTCTCGGAGCGGCGGGTCGCCGTCACCGTCACTTCCTCGAGCTCCTGGGCCATGGCCGAGGTGGCGATGATGGAGCCCACGACGGCGGCTACGATGCTGGTGGCGCCACTTCGGGCGTGGCGTACGGAAATCTTCATTCGGGAATCCCCCTGGAAACCGTGATAGATCGATCAGGACGTCGATTTTTCGCTACACAGGCGGCGCCAATCAGGCGCCAAAGGGCGCCCGGGGGGCTCAACCATCCGGGAGATAAGATTCGACTGACAGGGAAACAGAGGGTTACCGTCCGTTCGCGGCGCGGTCATGGACTACTTTCGCCCTGCCGCAGCGGGGCGTTTGTGCGTGGCATCGTCGCCACGGAAGGCGCGAACGCTGTTACCGCCACTGCTCTTGGCTTCGTAGCAGGCAACGTCCGCGCGCTCCAGTATCGAAACCCACGTGGCGTCGTCGCCAGAGCCCATGCCGACACCCAGGCTCGTCCGGACGGGCAGCGCCTGGCCGGTCCACAAAAAGTCGCTGGCGGCCAGCGACTTCAGCATCGACTGCGCCACGCGCATGGCGCATTCCTCTGATGTGCGCTCCAGCATCACCAGGAACTCATCGCCGCCGAAGCGCGCGATGAGGTCGCCGGCCCGCACCGACTCGCGCAGCGCGGAGGCCACGTGGCGCAGGAAATCGTCGCCGGCGTTGTGGCCGAAGCGGTCGTTCACTTTCTTGAAGTCGTCGAGATCGACCATCACCACCGCGAGCGTGCTGCGGTCGATGACGGCATTCTCGAGCGCGGTCTGCATGCGGCGCTCCATCTCGCGCCGGTTGAGCATGCCGGTGAGCGAGTCATGGCTCGCCTCGTACGACCATTGCTTCGCCTGCTTGTGGGAAGCGGTGACGTCGGCGACGGTGCCTTCGAAGTAGAGCGGGGCGCCGCGGCTGTCGCGCACGAGGCGCGCGCTGTGCATCACGACGATCCTGTCGCCGTTCTTGTGCCGCAGCTGCATCTCGCGCCCGCGGATCTCGCCGCTTGCTTCGAGCTCGCGCCGCCAGCCCAGATGGTCTTCGAAGTTCGCGCAGATCTGCGCGCCGAAATCCAGTTTGAGCACTTCGTCTTCGCTCGCATAGCCGAGCAGCGTGCAGAAAGCCGGGTTGATGGTGATGATCCGATCGTCACAGGTGGCCTGGTACACGCCGGCCGCCGTGCTCTCGAACATGGTGCGGTAACGTGCTTCTGACGCACGCAGCGCCAGCACGGTGTGCGTGCGCTCCATCGCAAGGCGCAGCACCTTGTCCAGCAGCGCGCCGCTGATCTCGTCCTTGAGCAGGTAGTCGAGCGCGCCGCGCCGGGTGGCCTCGATGCCGAGGTCTTCATAGGCGCGGTCGATGAGCACGACGATCGGCACCGTACCCGCCTTGCTCTGGAATCTCAGGAATGCCGGCAGGCCCATGCCATCGCGCAGGGTCATGTCGAGAATGGCGGCGGCGAAACGGGTGCGGCTGGCCTGCTCGATGCCTTCGGCCAGCGTGCCCACCTTGACGATGGAGTAGGAACGCGCCCGAATCTGTTCGAGAGCGCGTGCTGCCGGACCTTGCGCGGTCCGGGAATCTTCGACGAGCAGGATCGATTCGTCGCTCATTTCCAAAGCTGTGGCCGGTGAGTCCCTGCGTGTGATGCACGCACGGTACGGGCGGCAGAATAGGTTCGTGAGCTCATTCTGTAACGGGCGTGGCTCGCAACTTGAAATAAAGCTGCGGCGGGCGGCGGCGGCGGCGCGCCGAAAAAGAGCCGGTGCGGCAAGATGTTATGTCCGCGGCTGGCGACTGCGCCCGCGTCGGTGTCACCGCGAGCCGCCAGCAATCCGCGGCACGGGCGCTTCAGGCCTTGTAGAGCTTCAACAACTCGCGCACGTCGCGAACCGTGATGTGTGGCCGGCGCTCCGCGGGCACTTTCGCGTAGTCCGCATCGACACCGATGCCGGTGCGAACCGCAATGGCGAGGGACTTTCCGCGATGGGCCATAGGCACTTCCAGCGACGGATCATCGCCTGCGACCGCCATTTGCGACGGCGTTGCCCCAAGAATGCGTGCGGCGCTGCGCAGCGCTTCGAGCGAGGGCTTGCCGAGCACGGTGGGGCGTGCGCCGGTCACGCTCGTGATGGCCGCTGAGATGAGTCGCGACGTGCCGAGCGCGCGGCCGTGGGCGGTGGCGAAGAACAGTGACATGGAGGCCACGAACAGCTTGCCGCCGCTCCAGATCACGTGGCAGGCGGCTTCGATGTCTTCCATGGTGAATTCGCGGAACCAGCCGATGAATACCGCGTCGGCATCGTGGCCCGGTTTCGACGGCACGACCTCGATGCCTCGGGCTTCCAGCGGCAGGCTTACGCCGGGGCCGCCCAGCGCCATGACGCGGCGGAACCCGTGACGCGCGAGATAGTCTGCCGCCACGCTGCTCGGGGTGAGCATGGCTTCGTCCTGCAACGGGAAGCCGAGGTCGCGCAGCGTGTTCGCGTATTCGGCCGGCACGCGTGTGGTGCCGTTCGTGAGCACGACATAGGGCACGCCTTGCGCATTCAGGTGCGTCAGCAGCTCCACGGCGCCGGGCAGCGGGCGCAGGCCTTTGTTGCGCTTGTCGCCCAGCACGAGCGTGCCATCCATGTCGAATACGAAGCCGCGCGTGGCTCGCAGCCGCGAGAGGGTTCTGGCGGAAGGTTTCTGATTCATTCTTTCGTCACTTGGGAGCGCCGCGCGAAATAGGACGTGTCGACGCCGCCTGCGCGGAAAGCCGGCTCTTCAATCAAATCCGCGTGCATCTGAACGTTCGTCTGAATGCCTGTGATGCGGCAGTTGGCGAGCGCGTTGCGGAGCACGGCGAGCGACTCGGCGCGATCGGCGCCGCGCGCGATGATCTTGGCGAGCAGCGAATCGTAGAACGGCGGCACGCGTGAGCCGGCTTCGATGTGCGTGTCCACGCGGATGCCGTGGCCAGCCGGGAACAGGGCCGCGGTCACCGTGCCGGGGCTCGGGCGGAAATCCTTCGTCGTGTCTTCCGCATTGATGCGGCACTCGATGGCGTGGCCGGTAAAGCGTATGTCCTGCTGGCGCAGGCGAAGGGGGCGGCCTTCCGCCACAGCGATCTGCTCGGCGACCAGGTCGATGCCGGTGATGGCTTCGGTGACGGGGTGCTCCACCTGGATGCGGGCGTTCATTTCCAGGAAGTAGAGCTCGTGGCGCTGGGCATCGACGAGAAATTCCACCGTGCCGGCGCCCCGGTAGCGCAGATGGCGGCCGAACGAAACAGCGGCCTCGTGCATGCGGGCGCGCAATTCCGGCGCCAGCGCGGGGGCGGGCGCTTCTTCGATGAGCTTCTGGTAGCGACGCTGAATCGAGCAGTCCCGGTCGCCGAGGTGGATGACGTCATTGCCGTCGCCCAGCAGTTGCACTTCGACGTGACGGCCCGATGCCACGAAGCGCTCGACGTATACGCGGGCATCGCCAAAGGCCGTGTTGGCTTCGGCCATCGCCAGCTCCAGCGTTGCCGCGAGCTTCGACGGCTCATGCACCTGCTTCATGCCGCGGCCACCGCCGCCGCCGACCGCCTTGATGAGGAGGGGCCAGCCGATTGAGCTCGCGAGGCTGCGCGCTTCATCCGCGCAGTCGACCGGGCCGCCGGGCACGACCGGCAGGCCGGCCGCCATGGCATGGCGACGCGCTTCGAGCTTGTCACCCACGGCGGTGAGCTGCTCTTCCGTCGGGCCGACGAACGCGATGCCCGCTTCCCGGCAGGCACGGCCGAGCGCGACGTTCTCGGAGAGAAAGCCGTAGCCGGGGTGAATGGCCTGCGCCCTGGTGGCGACTGCCGCGCTGATGATGGCGCAGACATTGAGGTAGCTGGCGGACGAAGGGCCCGCGCCGATGCACACGACGTGGTCTGCCAGGCGTGCGGGCACCGAAGCCATGTCCGCTTCGGATGCGGCCAGCACAGTCTCGATGCCCAGCCGCTGGCAGGTTCGTATGACGCGAACCGCGATCTCGCCGCGGTTGGCGATGAGCAGGCGGCGAATGGTGATTGCGCGCGAGCTTGCGCCGGAAGCGATGGTCACGGCGACGTGCGCAGGCGCATGAGCACGTGGCCCTGCTCGACCAGCTCCCCGTTCGCCGCGCAGATTTCCACCACCGTGCCGGTGGCGCCGGCATGCACGGAGTTCATTAGCTTCATGGTCTCGACGATGCCAACGACGGTGTCGCGGCCGACCTGCGAGCCGACTTCGACGAACGGCGCCGCGCCGGGCTTCGGCGCGCGATAGAACGTGCCGATGATCGGCGTGTGGATCTCCAGGGTGCCGTCATCGGTCGCGGTGAGTGTGCCGGGCACGGCCGCCGCGCCCACAGGTGAAGGCGCCGGCGCTGCACCACTGGCTCGCTCAGGCGCCGCATTCTTCGCAGCCGTGCGCACTTCCTGCGTCCACCCGCCACTGGCGGTGTTGGATCGCCGCAGCGTGAGCTTGAATCGGTCCGTGGCGAGCTGCAGCTCGTCGAAGGTCGAAGCATCGAGCAGGCGCAGGATTTCCTGCACGTCGTCGTTCGTCAGGTTCATGCGTTCAGCGCTGCCGGCCGCCGAGCAGGGAGATGACATGATCGAACGCGCGAGCTTTCGGCACGGCCACCGGGCTCGATTCGCGGCTCGCCCACACCGTCTCGGGACGGCTCTGCAGGAGATAGGCGCCGCGCTCTTCGTGCGCGATGGCCCACTCGATATCCTGTGCCGAGCCATAGTGGCGCTCGACCCGCTTGGCGATCTGCGTAAGTTCCGCGATCTGCGCGTCTGTCAGGCAGGGCAGTTTCTGATGTTCGTCGGGCACGGGCTCATGGCGCACGCCGCCGCCGAAGTGGTCCGGCAGGTGTTGCACGAGCTTTTCGGAAATGGTGCGGCTCGAGATCTCGCCGGTGACTTTACTCACCACGAACTTGTCTGGCGTGACTTCGCCGCTCACGATGCTGGAGCCGAGCCCCCAGCTGCCTTCGATGGCAATGACCGAACGGTCGCCCGTGGTGGGGCTGCGCGTGAACATGACGCCCGAGCATTGCGAGTTCACCATGCGCTGGATGACCACGCCCATTGCAACGTTGTCTTCGGGCATTTTCAGCCGCAGCCGGTAGCTCACGGATTCGACGTTGTACAGGCTCGCCCAGCACGAGCGAACGGCGTGCACCGCGCCCTCGACGCCCCGAACCCACAGATAGGTGTCCTGCAGCCCGGCGAAGCTCGCTTCCGCGCTGTCTTCACTCGTGGCACTGGAGCGAATCGCGACGGGTGAATCGGCGGAGCGCCGGTCGCCGCCGCTTGCGGCATCGCTGCCGCCGGCACTCAGTGCGCGGTAGCCTTCCGCGATCGCTTCCTGCAGACCCAGCGGCAGCGGCGAGGTTTCGATTCGCCGGCGAATCTCCTTGCACACGCCTGTGACCGCGGGCAGATCGTTCGCGTCGAGCGACGCCACGCGCTTGCGGATGGGTTCCTCGCGCTCCAGCGCCGCGAGGAGCCGCTCGAACGCGCTCGTTGTCACGACAAACCCCGCCGGCACGCTGATGCCGGCGCGTTGCAGCTCGCCGAGGCTTGCGCCCTTGCCGCCGACGCTCGGCCGGTCCGCGAGGCCAATGTCTGCGAACCAGCGCAGCAGCGCCGCGTCGGCGTCCCGGTGGCCCGGTGTGGTGCTCATTTCCAGCTGCCTGCACCCATGCCGGAGCAGGGCGCTTCTGCCGTGATCACGTCAAAGGTCGGCATGGACGTCGTTCATTCAGTGCCTCGTGGGGGATCATGGGCCGGAACGGTGTGGCTCGCCACCACGCCGGAGCGGTTGTCTTCCCTGTGGGTCGACAATTCGCTCCCCGAGGGTCGAGCCGCGCCGCTTTCCGCCTAGCACGCTGACTCACGCGCCCGCTACCGCTAGGCGCGCCGGCTGCGGGCGGATAAAGTGCCCGTCCCGCGTCGGCACCGCTTCGCGTGTGCCGCGCCGCTTGCATTCGTTTCCCTGGAGGCTCCCGTGAACGCTGTTCCTCAAACTGCCATCGCTACCCAGCCGGCGGCATCACCGACTGTCGCCAAGTTCCTGAAGCGCGCGCCGCGCCTGCTCATCGGCGGCGAATGGGTCGAGTCGAAGTCGCAAGGGCGCATCCCGGTGGTCGACCCGGCCACGGGCAAGGAGATCGCCTCGGTGGTCGACGCCAACGCGAGCGACGTGGACCGTGCCGTTGCCGCTGCGCGCGCCGCGTTCGAGAAGGGCCCCTGGGCCGAGATGCTGCCGGCCGACCGCGAGCGGCTGCTGTGGAGGCTCTCCGACCTCGTCGAGAAAAATGCCGATGAGCTTGCCGAGCTCGAGAGCCTGAACAACGGCAAGACCAGGTTCATGGCGAGTATCATCGACGTGCCCGGCACGCGCGATTACTTCCGCTACATGGCGGGCTGGGCCACCAAGATCGAAGGCTCAACCTTCCAGACCTCCATTCACGGGGCGCCCGGCGTCAAGTTCCACACCTACACCACGCGCGAGCCCATCGGCGTGGTGGCGCAGATCGTGCCGTGGAACTTCCCGCTCGCGATGTGCGCGTGGAAGATTGGCCCGGCTCTGGCGGCGGGCTGCACGGTGGTGCTGAAGCCTGCGGAGCAGACGCCGATGACGGCGCTGCGCCTCGGCGAGCTCATCATGGAAGCCGGTTTCCCGCCGGGTGTCGTGAACATTCTCACGGGCAACGGCGAGACCACCGGCGCGGCGCTCGTAGCGCATCCGGGTGTAGACAAGGTGGCGTTCACCGGGTCTACACAGGTGGGCAAGCTCATCAACAAGTCCGCTACGGATACGGTGAAGCGCGTGTCGCTGGAGCTGGGGGGCAAGTCGCCGGTCATCGTGTTCCCCGACGTCGACATCAACAACGTCATCGGCGGCGCTGCCAACGCCATCTTCTTCAACTCGGGCCAGGTGTGCACGGCCGGCTCCCGCCTGTTCGCGCACAGGAGCATCTTCGACAAGGTGGTGGAGGGCGTGAGCAACGCCGCCAACAACATGAAGCTCGGGCCGGGGCTCGATCCGCAGACGCAGATGGGCCCGCTCGTGTCGCGCGAGCAGCAGGAGCGCGTGCTCGGCTACATCAACGCCGGTCGCGCCGAAGGCGCTTCGGTCATGGCGGGCGGCGACGCGCCCTCGCACCCCGGCTACTTCGTGAAGCCCACGGTGCTCGTGAACGTGAAGCCGGACATGCAAGTGGTGCGCGAAGAGATCTTCGGGCCCGTGCTCGTGGCCCAGCGCTTCGACGACGTGGACGAGATTGCCGCGCTGGCCAACGACACGCCGTTCGGCCTTGCCGCGAGCGTGTGGTCCAACGACGTGCGCACCGTCCACCGCATCGTGCCGAAGCTTCGCGCGGGCACCGTGTGGGTGAACTGCCATAACTTCGTGGACCCGAACATGCCGTTCGGCGGGTTCAAGCAGTCGGGGTTCGGTCGGGAGCACGGGCGCGCGGTGCTCGATATCTACACCGAGCTCAAGTCGGTTTGCATGGCGGTCTGAAGACAAGAAGCAATTCGGGATGCGGCGGCCGGCGTCACGCCGCCGCCGCATCTGCATTCGCCGATAGCGATGGGGGTTCCTTTGTTTATTCATTCGTCACGCGTGATCGCCGCGAGCGTCATGCTTGTGCTCGTGGCTTGCGGTCAGGGTCAGGAAAAGAAGGAAGCTGCGGCGGCCGCGGCCGCGGCCGCGACGAAGCGGCCGGCGGCGGTCGATGCCGGGAGGCTGGCGGCGGCCGACACCGACTCCGGCAACTGGCTCAGCTACGGCCGCACGTACGACGAGCAGCGTTTCAGCCCGCTGAAGAAGATCAACGCGGAGAACGTGCAGCAGCTCGGGCTTGCATGGTCCTTCGATCTGGACACAGCGCACCGCGTGCAGGAAGCCACGCCGCTCGTCATCGACGGCGTCATGTATGTCTCGAGCGCGTGGAGCAAGGTGTTCGCGCTGAACGCCGCCACCGGCGAGCGCATCTGGTCCTACGACCCGAAGGTGCCGGGCGACGCGGCGGTGAACGCCTGCTGCGACGTCGCGAATCGCGGCGTGGCGGCGTGGAACGGCAAGATCTACGTCGGCACGCTTGACGGGCGCCTCATCGCGCTCGACGCGGCCACCGGCAAGCCAGTGTGGGAAGAGCTCACTGTCGACAAGAACTACCGCTACACCATCACCGGCGCTCCGCGAGTGGTGAAGGGCAAGGTGCTCATCGGCAACGGTGGCGCAGAGATGGGCGTGCGCGGGTATGTCTCCGCGTACGACGCAGAGACCGGCAAGCTGGTGTGGCGCTTCTACACGGTGCCGGGCGACCCTTCCAAGGGCTTCGAATCGCCAGCGCTCGAAAAGGCGGCGACCACGTGGTCCGGCGAGTGGTGGAAGCTCGGTGGTGGCGGCACGGTGTGGGATTCCATCGTGTATGACCCGGAGCTCGATCTCGTCTACATCGGCACCGGCAACGGCTCGCCCTGGGATCGCGAGCATCGCAGCCCCGGCGGCGGCGATAATCTTTATCTGTCGTCCATCGTCGCGCTCAAGGCCGAGACCGGCGAGTACGTGTGGCACTACCAGACCACACCAGGCGAGAGCTGGGATTTCACGGCTACGCAGCCGTTGATGCTCGCGAACCTGAAGATCGGCGGCGCCGATCGCAAAGTGATCATGCAGGTGCCGAAGAACGGCTTCTTCTACGTGCTGGATCGCGCCACGGGCGAGCTCATCTCGGCGAAGCCGGTGGTGCCGACAACGTGGGCGACATCCGTAGACCTGAAGACGGGCCGCCCCGTTGAGAACCCGGACGCGCGCTATGGCAAGACGGGCAAGCCCTTCGTCTCCATGCCGGGCCCCATGGGCGCGCACAGCTGGCAGCCCATGGCTTTCAACCCGCAGCACGGGCTCGTCTATGTGCCCATCAATGAGGCGGCGTTCGTCTACATTCCGGACAAGGCTTTCCGCGCAACGCCGCTAAGCTTCAACGTCGGCGCGGACTTCGGCACGGGCTCGTTGCCCATCGAAGACGACAAGGCGATGGCTGGCATCAAGGCCAGCACCAAGGGACATCTCGCTGCGTGGGATCCGGTGGCGCAGAAAGAAGTGTGGCGCGTGCAGTACGAGCACCCGTGGAGCGGTGGTGCGCTGGCTACAGCGGGCGACCTGGTGTTCGCGGGTAGCGGTTCCGGCGAAGTGTCGGCCTACAAGGCGGACACGGGCTCGAAGCTGTGGACCGGTGAAACGCAGGCGGGCGTGCTGGCCGCGCCCATGACGTATGAAGTGAATGGCGAGCAGTACGTTGCCGTTGAAGTGGGTTGGGGCGGCGCGTTCGGGCTGGCCGCCGGCCCGCTGGCGCTCGACTCGCATGTGAAAGGCAATTCGCCTCGCGTGCTCGCGTTCAAGATCGGAGGCAAGTGGAAGTTGCCGGCGCAGGAGCCTGCCGCCCCGCGCACGTTGCAGCCGCCGCCGAGCACCGCGAACGTTGCAGTGGTTGCGGAAGGCAAGGCGCGTTACCACCGCTTCTGCGGCACGTGTCATGGCGACAGCGCGGTGAGCGGCGGTGTGCTGCCAGACGTGCGCTACTCCGCGGCGCTCGGTAACCCGGACCTCTGGAACCAGATCGTGCGCGACGGTGCGCTGAAGTCGCAGGGCATGGTGCCGTTCGCCTCGGTGCTGAGCCAGTCGGAGAGCGACGCGGTGCGGGCATATGTTGTCTCGCGCGCGAACCATGACGCAGCGAAAGAAAAGGCCGCAGCGAGGTAACGACCACGGCGCGGGCCACCGCACGGCGCGTCCTCGACGCGCTGTGCGAATTCCCTCAACTTCCCCCAAGAGGGAACAGCGTTGGGGGATGACTGATGTCGACGAAACAGCACCGGCGTATCGCAACCGAAGAAGCGTTCGCGACGCCGCAGCAGCTCGATGCGATTCGAGCGCTCATGGCCCGCACGAAGGGCTACGACCCCGACGTGTGGCTGGGCGGAATGCAGACGCACGGGCAGATCTCAGACCGGCTGATCGACCTCGACGGCGAGCGCCTGCAGATCATGGACGAGTCCGGCGTCGACATGGCGTTGCTCGCCATGACCTCCACCGGCGTGCAGCAGTTCGAGGCGGATGAAGCGGCGTGCATTGCCGAGAGCGGTAACGACCAGCTGGCCGAGGCCATTCGACGCCACCCCACGCGCTACGCGGGCCTCGCGACCATTCCCGTGCAGGACCCGAAGCGCGCCGTGAAGGAGCTCGAGCGCGCCATCACGAAGCTGAAGTTGAATGGCGTCATGATCAACTCGCACACCAACGGCGAGTATCTCGACGAAGACAAGTACTGGCCCATTCTCGAAGCCGCCGCCGGGCTCGATGCCACGGTCTACATTCACCCGCGCGCGCCGGGGCCGGCGATGCAGGCGGCGTATCGCAAGTATCAGCTCGAGCACGCGATCTGGGGCTACGCGGTAGAGGTGGGTCTGCACGCGGTGAAGCTGCTGATGAGCGGCGTGTTCGACGAATACCCGACGCTCAAGGTGGTGATCGGGCACATGGGCGAGAACATTCCCTATGCGATGTATCGCATGGACTGGATGCACGGGCATTTCAATTTTGACCGCCCGAAGCTGAAGCTCACGCCGGGTGAGTACTTCCGCCGCAATTTCATGATCACCACCAGCGGCGTGAATTGGGTGCCGGCGCTGGAGTTCTGCATCAAGACCCTCGGCGCGGACAACATCATGTGGGCGGTGGATTACCCTTACCAGGAGACGGTGGAAGCCACGCAGTGGCTCGACGATGCGCCGATCTGCGACACGGACAAGGCGAAGATCTTCCACCAGAACGCGGAGCGCGTGTTCAAGATCGCGCCGAAGTAGGGCCTTGAATGGCTCGAAGGCGCGGCGCGAACGGGCGCGGTGACGAGCCGGGTCTGCGACACCGGCACCAGGGCGGGTGAGACATGGGCATCTCGAAACGACAGTTGGGCAACTCCGGCCTGCACATCGCGCCATTCGCGCTCGGCGGCAATGTGTTCGGCTGGACCGCGGGCGAGCGTGCCTCGTTCGAGGTGCTGGATGCATTCGTCGCCGCCGGGTTCAATTTCATCGACACGGCCGATGCGTATTCGATGTGGGTGCCGGGCCATAAGGGCGGGGAGTCCGAGGAGATGCTCGGCAAGTGGCTCAAGGCACGCGGCAATCGTGACAAGGTGATGATCGCCACCAAGCTCGGCGTCGAAGTCGTGCCAGGCGAGTCGGGATTGTCGCGGGCGTACATGCAGAAGGCCGTGGAGCGCTCGCTGCAGCGACTCCAGACGGATTACATCGATCTGTATCAGTCCCATCGTGACGATACGAACACGCCGATCGAGGAGACGCTGGAGGCGTACCAGGCGCTCATGAAGGCGGGCAAGGTGCGCGCGATCGGCGCTTCCAACTTCACGGCGGCTCGCCTGGAGGAGTCACTGAAGGTGAGCGCGGCGACGGGGCTACCACGCTACGAGAGCCTGCAGCCCTGGTACAACCTGTATGACCGCGCGCAGTTCGAAGAGCCGAGCGGGACCAGCCTTGCGCAGTTGTGCCAGCGGGAGAGGATTGGCGTCATCAGCTATTTCTCGCTGGCGAGCGGGTTTCTCACGGGAAAGTACCGTTCGGAGAAAGACCTCGCCGGCAGCGCGCGCGGCTACCGCGTGAAAGACATGATGAATGAGCGCGGCATGAGGATTCTCGCCGCGCTCGATGGCGTGGCGAAGGAACTCGAGGCCACGCCGGCACAGGTCTCACTCGCATGGCTGCTCGCCCGCGGCGTGACAGCCCCCATTGCCAGCGCCACCAGCGCAAAACAGCTTCACGAGCTGCTGCGCGCCGTGGATCTGAAACTCGACGCCGCCGCCATCACACTGCTCGATGCCGCGAGCGAGGGCGATTCGCTCGATCGGCCCAAGGCCCCGCCGCCACGCAAGCAGACGTGACGGCCGCTCCAGGCGCGATCGTCGCCTCATTCGCGCCGCGATGAAAACTCTGCCCGCCCGGCATGCTGCGCCCGGCGTCGCCGCGCGCTGACCTCGCAGACCGGCGCCGCGGGTAGTGGCGGCCGCGTCGATGTCGCGTCGAGCGTCCGTGTGTAATGCAGGTCAGGCCAGGTTCTCATCGAGTTCTTCCTCTAGCCCCTCCATCATGAAAGGTTCCAGGGCGGCCATGGCTTCCTCTTCAGTCGCATAGTCGCGGGTGTCGAAAGCCGTGCGTCCCCCTTCGTGACCGGGACGCGACGCGGCGATGATGCCGTCGTAGTCGATATCGTCGTCGCTGATCAGGTCAGGTTGGCTGAAAGCGTAGCGGAGGTCCTCTCCATCGTCGGATTGGAAGGCGTCCATCGTTTGGGTGGCATACGCCGTGGGGTCGTTCATGCGTGCTCCTCAAAGTGTCAGGCCATGAACGCTAGCGAACTCTGAAACCGTGACTTTCGACTTCGATGCGGTGAGCTGCATCGGCCGGGCGTTCGCCGACGAGATATTCCGTATGTTCGAGAAGCGCCCGAACGAGTTCCTCACGAGCCTGGCCATGGAGCTCGCTTCTACTGACATCATTCGCGGCAGCGATTCACGCGAAGGTGAACGCAAAGCCGTGCCGGATCCGATCGATTCGATCGGGTTCGGGATGGCGGACCTGACGGCGGAGCTCCTGGGCCAGCCAAAGAGCGTTGCCGCGGGTGCACGAATGCAGCGAGCAACCGCGTAACTTCTCGACCTCGGCGGCAGCGTTCCCTTTCTGCTTCAGCGCACGATCGGCTCAGCGATCCCACTCCGGAAAGAACTCCGCCCCAGGCGGCTTGCCGTCGACCCACATCTGCGACGGGTCCCAGTGCTCTGCGATCAGGCCCTGGTCGTCGATGCGGAACACGTCGAACCAGGTGATGTAGTAGATGTGGTCGGGATTCGCGCGATCGCGAACCTTGCGGACGTGGTTGACCATCACGAGATCGCGCTCCGCCATGATGGAGATCACGGGCATCTTCATTCGCGGCGCAACCGCCTTTGGCGGGCGCTCCTTGCCGAACAGCGCCATGAACGCCGCGCGCCCGGACTTCACGTTCGGGTTGTGCTGGATGTAGCCCTCCGCCATGTACTTCGGCGCCTGGTCGACGTGCCCGCCCTCGTACACGATTCGCCAGAAGTCAAAGACGTGCTTCTTGTTGCGTGCGAGCTTCGGGTCGGGGCTTTCGAGCATGGTGAGTTGATCGACCGCCGGGACCGGCGGGGCCTGCGCGTGAGCCGTTGTGAAAAGGCAGGCGAGCAGCATTGCGACCCACACACTTGGCTTCATCATGACATCCCCGATCATTTGTTCCTCGATTCGGTGAAAACCGTGTCTAGTTGTGCCTTGCCATCAATAGCTCGATCTCCGGCGGGATCGGCGTTACGTCGATTTCCACGTTGATGCACGTTGGCTTGCCGCTGGCGAATGCTGCCTTGATGGCGGGCGCGAGGTCTTCGAGTTTCGTCACATGCACGCCCGCGGCGCCAAACGCTTTCGCCACGTCGTGGTAGCGCGCGTCGCCGAGCCGCGTTCCGAGCACGTGCTCGCGCCCCGACACAATCTCCTGAAAGTGCTGTGAGGCCGCCCAGCTGCGGTTGTTCATGATCACGACGACGATGGGCAGCGCGTGCCGCGTCATTGTGTCGAACTCCGCAATCGTGAAGCCGATGGCGCCGTCGCCGACGAGGCAAAGCACCGGCCGCTTCGGGTGCGCCACCTGCGCGCCGAGCGACAAGCCGAGGCCGAATCCGACGGCGCCCAGGAACCCATGCGTGATGTAGTTGCCCGCGCGCTCCTGGCGAATGACTTCGTTCAGCCAGTGATACGACTCCGCGCCGTCCCCCACCACGATGGTGTCTGGCGGAAGGCTGTCTGCAATCGCGGTGACGGCGTGGTACGGGTGAATCGCGGTCGTGCTGCGCGCGTACTGCTCGCGATGTCTCGCCAGTCGAGCGGCCTTCGCCTCCTGAATCGTCTTCTGCCAGTGGGCAAAGTCCGGCCAGCGTTGCGCCGTCGCGTGCGCATTGAGTGCGCGCAACGTTTCGCGGCTGTCGGCCACGATGGCAACATGCGCATCCCGCAGCCGCCCGATCTCCTTCGGGTCGACCTCCACATGAATCAGCTTCGCGCCGCTCGGCACGAGCCGGTCGCTGATGCCCATGGTGAAGAGCCCGAAGCGCACGCCCAGCGCGAGCACCACGTCGGGCCGCGCGTCGCTCGCCGTGAGCTCGGAGAGTTTGTGATAGGTGCCGCCCCACAGCGCGTGCGAGCTCGGCAGCAGGCCATGCGCCTGAAAATCCGAAAACACCGGAATGCCCGCGCGTTCGACGAACGCCCTCAGTTCTGGCCCGGCATCCGACTGCCACGCACCCGGCCCAACCATCACGATCGGGCGCTTCGCGGACCGGAGCAGTTCGATGGCTGCATCAACCGCTCGCGCCACCGGCGCCGCTGGGGAGTCGACCACCTCGTTGCGAGGAATCTTCGCCGTTTCCTCTTCAATTGCCGCTGTCAGCACATCGATGGGCAGATCGAGCAGTACGGGCCCGGTCGGCGCGCTCGTCGCGAGACGAATCGCCTGAGCTACGAGCCGCGGAATCTGCGAAGGCGTGGTGATCTGGTGCGCCCACTTCGTGATCGGGCGGGCAATGGCGACCTGATCGATGCCGGCCTGAAGCGTATTGGACTCCGCGTCGCGCAGCGCCGCCGAACCGGTGAGGTAGAGCACAGGCGTGCGGTCGAGGTATGCATTGGCCAGCGACGTGATCACATTCGTGAACCCGGGCCCGGCCGTCACCATGGCCACGCCCAACCCGCGAGTGGCTCGCGCATAGCCTTCAGCCGCGTGCCCCGCGGCCACTTCGTGCCGCGTGTCGATGATCGCAACCCCGTGTCGCGCCAGTGACTGAAAAAGGGTTTCCAGGTGCGCGCCATGCAGCCCGAAGACATGCCGCACGTTTGCGCCGAGCAGGGTTCGCACCACCAGCTCGCCGCCCGTGACCGTCGCCATATGCTGTTTCCCCTTGTGGCGCGCGGCGGGAAGCTCCGCCTGGGCGCAGCGGCAATACACGAAAAACACGGCCCAGCGTCAACCAGGGCCGCGCCGTCGACCGTCTCGTGCTCACCACGCGGCTACGGCGGAAGCCGGGGACGCGAGGGCCGGTCCAGAGTCGGTCCCCGGGCGGATAGTTGCGCTAGCATCCGGCTCCTATGTACACGACCGGAACCGCATTCCTCGAGGCGTTGCTCGAGACGGGCGTCGAGTATGTGTTCGCGAACCTCGGTAGCGACCACACCTCGATCGTTGAAGCCTACGCCGCCGCCCGCCGCGCGGGTAAGAAGGTGCCGCAGTTCATTACTGCCCCCCACGAGATGGTTGCCATGACCGTGGCGCACGGCTATGCGCAGGCCAGCGGCCGTGCGCAGGCCGTGGTCGTGCACGTGGACTGCGGCACGCAGTCCCTGGCCGGCGCGGTTCACAACGCCGCGAAGGGCCGCGTGCCCATTCTGGTGTTCGCCGGCATGTCACCCGCCACGCTCGAAGGCGAAGTGCGCGGCGGCCGCAACGAGTTCATCCACTGGCTGCAGGACGTGTTCGACCAGCGCGGCCTCGTGCGCGGCTACATGCGCTACGACAACGAGATTCGCGTAGGCGCGAACGTGAAGCAGATCGTTCACCGCGCCATGCAGTTCGCGCACAGCGATCCGCGCGGGCCGGTCTATCTCGTGGCCGCGCGTGAGGTGATGGAGCAGGAGATCCCGCCGGTCACGATCGACAATGCAAGATGGCCGAACGTGGCGCCGACTGCGTTGCCACCGGATGCGACGGCCGACATCGTGCGGTTGCTTTCGAGCGCGAAGCGGCCGCTCGTGGTCACGTCTTATCTCGGCCGCAATCCGGCGGCGAGCGAGCAGCTCGTGCGTCTCGCGCAGCGGCTGGGGCTGGGCGTGCTCGAGTCCGTGCCCAACCACCTTAGCTTCCCGCACGACAATCCGCTGTATCAGGGCAGCCAGTGGAACGAGAAGCGCCAGAACCTGGCGCTGGCCGAGGCGGATGTCATTCTGGTCGTCGACAGCGATGTGCCGTGGATTCCGCTCATCAACAAGCCTGCGCGCGACGCGAAGATCATCCACATCGACATCGACCCGCTGAAGCAGCAGATGCCGCTGTGGTACATCGGCGCGGAGCAGATCTATCGCGCGGATGGCGAAGTGGCGCTTCGCCAGATCAACGCCCATCTGGACACGCTGCAGATCAATGACTCTGCCGTCACCGAACGTCGCGGGCACTACGAGCAGCGTCACCGCGACCGTCTGGCGCAGCTGCGCCGCGCGGAGCAACCGCAGGGCGACGTCATCACGCCGGAATACCTCACCGCCTGCGTCGGCCGCGCAATCGGCCCGGATGCCATCGTGCTGAGCGAAGGCGTCACCAACTTCCACAACGTGGCGAACCACTCCGGCCGCACGAAGCCCGGCACGCTCATGTCGAGCGGCGGCGGCTCGCTCGGCTGGAACGGTGGCGCGGCCGTGGGCGTGAAGCTCGCGAAGCCGGATGCATTCGTCACCGCCATGACCGGCGACGGCACCTACATGTTCACCATTCCTTCGACGGTGCACTGGATGGCGAAGCGCTACAAGACGCCGTTCCTGCAGGTCATCTACAACAACGGCGGATGGCGCGCTCCGCGGTATTCGGCCATCGGCGTGCATCCGCAGGGCCTCGCAAGCCAGGGTGATGACATCGGCATCAGCTTCGAGCCGCCACCGGACTACGCCGGCATCGCGGCCGCTGCGGGCGGCGCGCACGGCGAGACGATCAAGCGTGTGGATGAGGTGGAGGCCGCTATTGCGCGCGCGGTTCGCGCCGTACGCGAAGAAGGGCGCAGCGCTGTTGTCAACGCGTTCGTGTGAGCGGCACCCGGCATGGCCCACTGCCCGGCCGGTTCGGGGCCGAGCGAATTCAACGCGGTTGACGCTCTGGCCAATTGGGCTGAGCATGGCCAGGCGCCCGCGCAGCGCCTCGGTTACTTCTTCTGGAGACAATCATGAACGCGCAACTCTCACCCGACCGCGCGCAACTCGCCGCCGGCTTTCTTGCCGCGACTCACAAGCTGTTCATCAATGGCGAGTGGGTGGAGGCTCAGTCTGGCAAGACTCTGGACGTTCTGAACCCCGCCACCGGTAAGGTCATCGCGAAGGTCGCCGCCGGCGATGCCGCGGACATCGACCTCGCCGTGAAAGCCGCGCGCAAGGCCTTCGAAAGCGGCCCATGGCCTTCGATGCCGCCGAGCGGGCGCGCGAAGCTCATGTGGAAGCTGGCGGAAGCGTTCGAGGCCGTGGGCGAAGAAGTGGCCACGATCGAGACGCTCGACAACGGCATGCCGTTGACGATGTCGCGGTTCGTCGCGGTCAACGGTGTTGGGGAGTGCCTGCGTTATTTCGCGGGCTGGGCGGGCAAGATCAACGGTGAAACGCCCACCATTTCGGCACCAGAGCACCACGTGTACACGTTGCGTGAGCCGGTTGGCGTGGTTGGCGCCATCGTGCCGTGGAATTTCCCGCTTGCCATGGCGGTGGCGAAGATCGCGCCAGCGCTGGCTGTCGGCTGCACCGTTGTGCTGAAGCCCGCGGAACTGACGCCGCTCACGGCCATCCGTCTCGGGCAGCTCATTCAACAGGTCGGGTTCCCGCCCGGCGTGGTGAACATCGTCACGGGCTTTGGCGACCCGGCGGGTAAAGCGCTCGTCGAGCATCCGGGCGTCGACAAGATCTCGTTCACGGGCTCCACGGTGGTCGGCAAGTCCATCGTCGCCGGCGCCGCGGGCAACCTCAAGCGCGTGGCGCTGGAGCTGGGTGGCAAGTCGCCGGTCATCATCTTTGCGGATGCCGATCTGGAGCGCGCCACGCAGGGCGCCGCGGACGGCATCTTTCGCAACGCCGGTCAGGTCTGCGTCGCTGGCTCGCGGCTATACGTGCACGAGAAGGTGTTCGACCGCGTCGTCGGCGGTGTAGTCGAGCGCGCGAAGAAACTGAAGGTGGGCCCGGGCCTCGACCCCACCACGCAGATGGGGCCGCTCGTTTCGCAGAAGCAGCTCGACCGCGTCACCGGCTACGTGAGCTCTGGGCGCGAGCAGGGCGCCGAAGTGGTGGTTGGCGGTGAGCGCATGCAGGGCGACATCAGCGGCGGTTACTTCATGCAACCCACTGTGCTCGCGCAAACGAGCCGCGACATGCGCGTGGTGCGTGAAGAGATTTTCGGGCCTGTGGTATGCGCCATGCCCATTGACGATGACGACCTCGACCACATCGCTCGCGTGGCGAACGACACGGACTACGGCCTCTCATCGAACATCTGGACGCGCGACATCAGCGTTGCGCACAAGCTTGCGAAGAAAATCAAGGCGGGCATGGTGCGCATCAACGGCGGCATGGGCATGGATTACGCATTGCCCTTTGGCGGATACAAGCAGTCTGGCTGGGGCCGTGAGCACGGGCGCGAAGGCGTGGAGGCGTACACCGAAGTGAAGTCGGTCTCGGTGGCGCTCTGAGCGCGCCGCGCGATGGAAACATCGGTTGACCTGAAGCTGGAGCACGTGTTCGACGTGCGCATCGAGTTTCACGAGCGTCACGTGTTCGGGCCCATCTCCGGTGGCGCGAAACAGGGCTACACGTCGGTGAAGACCGGGCTCGTCGAGGGCCCGCGGCTCAATGGCAAGGTGCTTGACTACAGCGGCGCCGATTGGGCGCTGGTTCGGCCGGACGGCGTGGTTGAGCTCAACGCGCACTACCTCCTGCAAGCCGACGACGGCACTCTTATCTATATACGCAACCTGGGCTACGTATACGGCGCGGCCCCGCAACCACCGCTTGCCAATGGCAACCCCGCGCCGCCTGCGCGAAACGGCTACTTCCGCTGCACGCCATATTTCCGCGCTCCGGAAGGCCCCCACGACTGGCTCAATCGCACGGTCATCGTCGGCGGCGGCGAGCGCAAGACGAACCCGGACCATTCCATCTTTCGCTACTACGCGGTGTTGTGAGTCGCCGGAAATAACAAAGGCCGCGTGCTGCGCGGCCTTTGCCCGGTGGACTACGCACACACGGAAAGTATGTGGTGTCCGAAAAACCGGAATCGCGTGGTGCGGGATTCCGATTGCTCCGAAGGCGGAGTCTTACAAGCCCGATTTACGGGAGACCGTGCGAACGCTACTCGCGGAACGGAGCGGGGTCAATCCCAAAATACGCGTTGACGCTGTAGCAGATCGCGATGAGGTCGTGATGGCTCACGTAGCCGATGACGAAGTCGGTCGCGTTGATGCGTATTCGATCAAGCCTCGCGTGGGACACCGACTGCACTAGATCGCACTTCGCCCAAGCCTCCTGCGCCGCACCCGGAAACGGCAGGCTGGTAAGCCTGTGGTGATACGGCAGCATGAAGTGCGGTGCTTTGGTGCTGAGTGGAACCACAGTCGATAACTCCCTGCGTCGCACGTGTGCGGGAGTCACTACGACAACAGGCCGCGTCTTGTTGATCTCCGGCGGAACGTTTCCGCTGAAGTCACACATGAGCACCATGCCGGCCTTCGGATGAAAGTTGATGGACATGGCGCGCGAGTCTGGTCGCGTGACGTCGGCGCATGAATTTGCGTGCCTGTTGGAATCGCACGAAAATACGGGCTCATGACGCCTCCAGCGGGCCGGAAAATCTCCAGAATCTCAGCCTATGCGCTATGAGTGGCGCTTGATTTTCAGATTGCCGCGGCGGGCAGAGGCGGGCGGCCGAGGATCATGTTGGAGGCCTTCTCTGCGATCATGATCACCGGCGCGTTCGTGTTGCCGCCGGGAATGGTGGGCCTCACCGAGGCGTCGACTACGCGACGGCAATCCACCCCACGCACTCTGAGCTCGGCGTCTACCACGGCCATCGCGTCGATACCCATCGCGCAGGTGCTGGTGGGATGCATCGCCGTGGCGAAGCGAATCATTGCGCGAAACGTTGCTCGATCGGCTTCCGCTTGCAGCAGGTTGAAGCGAATACGCGGCGCGTCTTTCGGGTTCGTCGAGCGCAGCGTCACTTCGCCGCGGCTCCGCGGGTGAAGCACCACGTTCGCCATCGAGAACACGTGGCCTGCGCCTTTGCGCCACCCCGGAAACCACGGGCGCGCGGCCAGCGACACGGGGCTCACGAGAAACAGCACGTCGGGCCACTTGAGATCCGGGCGCGAGCGATAGAAACCCTGCGCGCCCACTGGCAGGCCTGCGAGCGGGCCCTTGCCGAACAGTCGCCAGTTCAGCGCGTGACGCGCGAGCCGATCGAGCGGCAGCGATGCTTGTGCTCGGTGCCGCCTGCTTCGAGCAGCAGCACGGAGTTGACCGCATCTTCCGACAGGCGCGCGGCGAGCACGCACCCGGCTGAACCCGCGCCGACGACGATGAAGTCGCAGCCGCTCACGGGCACGGCGCGCGTCACAGCAGTGCCGGGAAGCACGATGCCCTTGATGGCGGGCCCTTCGAACGTGCCGTCCTTGACATAGATGCCCGCACGCGTGCAACCGATGTCCGTCGGCTTCACCCAGTAGCGCTGGTCCAGCGTGATCTTCACGGTGAACGCGAACTCGAGCTTCGGTTCGATCTGCGCCGGCATTGCGGGCCCCCTGTCGCGATCGGCGAGAAGGCTCGGACCTCATCCTGGGCCGGAGCCTCCCTCGCTTCGGCACCCCGGCCGCGGGCGCTTCAACGCGAATTCTGCGAAGTTCTTCAGACTTTCCCTAGACGAGGTTGAACAGCTTCTCCGCGTTCGTCTGGAAGAATTTCTTCTTGTCCAGGTCGCTCATCGGCAGGTTGTCACAGATCGTCACTTCTTCCGGCACGAACTGGTATGGGTAGTCCATGGCGTAGAGCACGTGGTCGGGCCCCATCACCTTGTGGCACATCATGATGGACGGTTCCCAGGCCACGCCGCTGTTGGTGACGTAGATGTTCTCGCGGATGTAGTCGCTCGGCTTCTTCTTCAGCGGCTTCATCGTCTCGTAACGCTGTGCCTTCACTGACGCTGCGTGCATGTAGTCGATGCGATAGAACCAGAACGGCAAGCCTTCGCCCGTGTGGCCGATCACGATCTTGAGCTTCGGGAAGCGGTCGAACGCGCCGCTGGTGATGATGCGCAACACGTGCAGGGCCACTTCCACGCCGAAGCCAAAGATGGCGCCTTCGAGCCCGCGCTCGAGGAACGGCGTGATCATGGCCTTCGGCGGGCCGGACGGGTGAATGTAGATGGGCACGTTCAGCGCCTCGGCGGCGGCGAAGATGTCCCAGTACTTCTGGTCGTCGAGAAACTCGCCCTGCGTATGCGAGTTGATCACGGCGCCCTTGAGGCCGAGCGTCTTCACGGCGCGCTCCAGCTCTTTCGCTGCGACGGCCGGGGCTTGCGGGGCCACGGCGGCCAGCGCGGCGAAGCGAGTGGGGAACTTGCGCACGGCGTCGGCCACGCGGTCGTTGCTGAGGGCCGCCATGGCGATGGCTGCGTCTTTCTTCATCACCTGCACGCCCGGCGCGGTGAGCAGAAGAAGCTGCATGTCGATTCCGCTGGCGTCCATGTCGGCAATGCGGCTCTCGTCGATCCGCTGGATTTTCTCGAGCAGCTGGCGGGGCCGCTCGGCCTTGCTGGTGCCGTAGAAGCTCCAGAGGCTGTTGAAGCCGGGATCGTCGAGCTCTTTCGCTTCGACGATCCGGATGATCTCCTTGATGAGCTCGGGCGGCGCCCAGGCCTCCTCGGTCGCTATACGTTTGTATCCGGTCGCACTGGTCTTACTGGTATCGGTCACGTGTGGTCCTCCGTCGCCTCAGTATCTCATGCAAGCGCGGGTCTTCGGCCCTCGTCGTCGGCCGTGTTCTGCCATCGGACCCGTCGATTGCGCTGCCGGTTGATTCCTGTTTCCATGCCGCTCCCGCTATCCGGGAGCCTCACACATGTCCACAGCCGACCTCGTTCCCGCGCTCGTGCGCCGAATCGAGCAGCTCGAACGACGCATGGGCCTGCTCGAAGACGTGCACGCCATCAGGCGGTTACAGCACGCCTACCGCTACTACCTCGACCCCGCCTCGCCCAGCGCAATGGCCCGAAACCGACGCGCTGCCGTTCCATTACGCGCATCCGGTGACGGGCAAGGTCTGGAGCCCCGCCGGAAAACGATTCGGCGGGTTGTAGCGGCGGCTGAGCAGGCCGGAAGAGCCAGCAGTGGAGGCGGATATGGCACATGAGCTTGCGGGGCATGTCGCGCTCATCACCGGCGGCGGCCGCGGCTTCGGTAAGGCCATCGCGATGGCGTTCGCGGCGGAAGGCGCAGCGGTCACGGTGACTGCGCGCTCCACGAAGCAGATCGACGAGACGGTGGCGCAAATCAAGTCCTCCGGCGGCAAGGCTTTCGCGGTGCCGGGCGACGTCACGAATCGCAAAGATGTGGAACGCGTGGTGAGCGCGGCCCAGAAGCACTTCGGCCCGACCACGCTGCTCGTGAACAACGCGGGGCTGGCGAGCCCGTTCGGCCCCATCGGCACCATCGATCCGGATGAATGGTGGGCTTCGCAGGCGGTGCACGTGCGTGGCCCGTTCCTTTACATCAGCGGCGTGCTGCCGGAGATGATCCGTGCGCAGAAGGGACGCATCATCAACGTGGCAAGTCTTGGCGGCACACGCGTCGAGCCCAACCTTTCCGCTTACTGCGTAGGCAAGGCCACGCAGATACGCCTCACCGAGCAGGTGGCGGCCGAGGTCAGGCAACACGGCATAAGCACGTTCGCCATCGAGCCCGGCACCGTTTACACCGACATGGCCGAAGCGACGCTCAACGACCCGCAGGCCCAGCGCTGGATGCCCGGCATGCTGGAAGTGCTGAAGAAGATCAAAGACACCGAAGACCCGGCGAAGGGTCTCGCCCGATGCGCCGACATGTGCGTGCGGCTGGCGTCGGGCCGTTACGACGGCCTCTCCGGCCGCTATCTCACGCCCGACGACGACTTCGACGCTTTACTGAGGCAAGCCCAGTGAGCACGGCCGCCTGCGCGCGCTGAAGGAAGACTCCCGTGGGTGGCAGCTCGCGCACGGCAACTGGGTGGCGGCTGATCAGCTGCCCGGCTGAGGCCATCCGGTAGAATATTTTCAGTTGATTGGTTTTCAAGACGTCGCGCGGCAGGGCCGCCGGCGTGACGAAGGAGATTTCAGTTATGCAATCGAATCAAGCGCAGTCCACGCGGGCGAGCGACGCGCCCGCCGGCACGTCCGCACCCTACGCGGACCTCAAACTGTTCATCGCGGGCGAATGGGTGTCGGGGCAGGGGCGCAAGACGCAGCCTGTGGTGAACCCGGCCACCGGCGAGACGCTCGGCGAGCTGCCGCATGCGAGCGCGGAAGACCTGGATCGTGCGCTCGATGCCGCCCAGAAGAACTTCCCCAAGTGGCGCGCACTGGCGCCGCACGAGCGCGGCAAGATCCTGCGCAAGGCGGCCGATCTCATTCGCGAGCGCACGGAGCACATTGCGCGCATCGCCACCCTCGAAGAGGGCAAGACGCTCGCCGAAACGCGCTGGGAAGCAGGCCTCGCCGCGGAGATCTTCGAGTGGTACGCCGAAGAAGGCCGGCGCACTTACGGCCGCGTGTTGCCGCAGCGTGCGTCCGGCGTGCGCATGACCGTGGTCAAGGAGCCGGTCGGGCCGGTCGCCGGGTTCGCACCCTGGAATTTCCCGCTAGGTAATCCTGCAAGAAAGATTGGCGCTGCGCTCGGTGCAGGCTGCACGTGCATCGTGAAGCCGGCTGAAGAGACGCCGGCATCGGCGCTCGAGATCGTGAAGTGCCTGGTGGATGCGGGCCTGCCGAAAGGCGTGCTGTCGGTGGTGTTCGGCGTGCCGGCATTCGTGTCCACGCATCTCATCAGCTCGCCGATCATTCGCGCCATCACATTCACGGGCTCGGTGCCGGTGGGCAAGCAGCTCATGAAGCTGGCCGCGGACGGCATGAAGCGCACGACGATGGAGCTCGGCGGCCACGGCCCCGTGCTCGTGTTCGACGATGTGGATGTCGAGCAGGTGCTGGATCTGTCGGTGGGCGCCAAGTATCGCAACGCCGGACAGGTGTGCGTGTCGCCGACGCGCTATTACGTGCACGAGAGCATCTACAAGAAGTTCGTGGAGGGCTTCGCGGCCCGCGCGAAGATCTATCGCGTTGGCGATGGGCTGGTCGATTCGACCCAGATGGGCCCGATGGCGAACCCGCGCCGCATTTCCGCCATGGACATGTTCATCAGCGACGCCCGCTCACACGGCGGCAAGGTCAACGCCGGTGGCTCGTCCGTGCAGGTCGATGGGCGCCCGAACGGCTTCTTCTACGCGCCGACGGTGCTTTCCGATGTGCCGGATTCCGCGCGCATCATGAACGAGGAGCCGTTCGGGCCGGTGGCGATCATCAATCCGTTCTCGGATTTCGACTCGGTGATCGCGGCGGCCAATCGCCTGCCTTACGGGCTGGCGGCGTATGCGTTCACGCGCAATTCCCGGCGCGTCAATCTGCTGGGCGAGCAGCTCGAGGCCGGCATGATCGGCATCAACAGCTATCAGATCGCGGTGCCCGAGTCGCCGTTCGGTGGCATCAAGGAGAGCGGACACGGCTCGGAGGAAGGCATCGAAGGACTCGAAGCGTGCCTCGTCACGAAATTCATTACGGAGTCGTGAGATAGCTCGACGAGCCAAGAGCTGAAGACCTGAGAGCGCGTTTGCGCCGGCGCACGAAAGAGGACCCGGCAAAGAGACACCTGGCCGGTCCCCGCCAAGTGTCTTCTTCGAGCGAGCCTCTGCCTGCGCCAGAGTCCCGTCGTTCATGAATAAAACAAAGTTTTAGGACCCGGCGGGGTCTTCCTGCCGACGGAATTCCCGAGGAGTCATGCCGTAGCGAGCGCGGAAGACGCGCCCGAAGTGCGTGGGGCTGTTGAAGCCGTAGTCGAACGCGATGGCGGTGACGGTGCGGCCGCGTTGCGAGGGAATTGTCAGGGCGCGCGAGCACTCTTCGAGGCGCCTGCGCAGGATGTAGCGCGCTACCGTTTCCGACTCGTGCGAGAACAGGTGGTGCAGGTAGCGCGGCGTCATCTTGCAGGCTTCCGCGACGCGCATGGGCGTGAGGTCGGGGTCGCCGAGATGGGCCTCGATGTAGTTGACGATGCGGATGCGGTGCGCCGTGGAGAGCGACGAGCGGTCTGACTGCGCCTGCGGGAGCACGGTGTAGGCGCTGGCCACGAGGTCGAGAAGGGCGCTGGTCATGCGCGGCGCCGCCACGGGCTCGATGTGGTCGCGGCATTGGCGCCAGAAACCCCGCAGGAAGTCGGAGAGCAGGCCCGAGAGGCCGCTCGAGCCGGACATGGGAATCGCCACCACGCTTTCAGGGCAGGCGATGTGGCGGCGGATCAGGCCGTCGGGAATGCCCAGCACGAACATGCGGTTAGGCGCGTCGAAATGAATCTCGTAGGGGCGGTTCGTGTCGCACAGGGTGAAGTCGCCGGGGGCCAGGCGGGCTTCACGGCCATCCTGCCGGCTCACGCTCTGCCCTTCGAGCTGCATGTGGATGAAGAACATCGAGAGGCGCGAGCGGGCCACGTGCGAGCGGGAGTGACGCACCACCTGCGCGTCCGAAAACACTTCGGCGGCGCTCAGCTCGCCGACGCGCGTGCGGTCGAGGCGGCCGATGAAGGCACGCAGGTCGACCGGGTCGGAGCAGATGGGAGTGAACGACGCGCAGGCGGTGTCGTTCCAGTACTCGATCTTGCGCCGAGGGTCGAGGCCGACCGTCGAAAACGTCTCAAGGTGAGCCATGCGCCGTCTCCGCAGACCTTCGATGGACCCGTTCATCGATACACCCCTTGTCTCGTGTTCGCCACGTCGAAGTGGCTTCACGATTGTGTGTCGTTGGTTAATATAACCTCAGCGCCCCCCGAGGCAAGGCGCGAACGCGTAAAAGACAGGGGTCGGAGCATGCGGCCGCCATTTTTTCGCCGCCGCTCCGCCGTCGCGGGGTCGTTGTAGCACCCGGCCCACAGACGCTCATCAAGCATCACCCGAAGGCTCCCCTCATGCCGTCAACCGCTCTTTCGCGCGCACTCGTCTCCCGCTGGCAGGACGCCTGGCTGCTGGCCGGCGTGCGCACCCCGTTCGTCGACTACACCCAGTCCCTGAGCCTCGCTTCGCCGATCGACCTGGGCATCAAGGCCGCGCGCGAGGTGTTCGCGCGGTCGGGCGCCTCCGCGGCGGACGTCGGCACGGTCATTGCCGCATCCATGGCTCAGACCAGCTTCGATGCCTATGTATTGCCGCGGCACGTCGGTCTGTATTCGGGCGTGCCCGTCGAGGTGCCGGCGCACCTCGTCCAGCGCGTGTGCGGCTCCGGCATCGAGATCATCAGCCAGGCGGCAGACACCGTCTCGCTGGGGCGCGCGTCGCTCGCGCTGTGCGTGGGGGCGGAGTCCATGAGCCGTAACCCGGTCGCGGCCTACACTCATCGCTCGGGCTTCCGCCTGGGCACGCCCGTTGAGTTCAAGGACTTCCTGTGGGAAGCCCTGCATGACCCGGCGGTCGACACCAACATGGGCGGCACCGCGGAGAATCTGGCGCGGCGTTATGACATTCGCCGGCCCGAAGTGGATGCGTATGCGGCCCGCAGCTTCGAACGCGCCATCGCCGCTCAGCAGAGCGGCTTCCTCGCCGGGGAGATATGCCCGGTCAAGACTGAGACTTTCGAATTTAAAGAGCTGCGCCCCCGCGGCATCAAGCTTCTCGGCAAGGAGCCTCTGGCAGACCGGGACACGCACATTCGCCCGACGCCGCTCGAGACACTCGCGAAGATCCGGCCGGCGTTCGGCGGCGTGCAGACGGGTGGCAACAGCTCGGCCATCGTCGATGGGGCCGCGAGTGCGCTGGTGGCATCCAGCGACTACCTCAAGCGTCTCAAGGTTGCGCCGCTGGCGCGCCTCGTGGCGTGTGTCGCCGTCGGCGTGCCGCCGCAGATCATGGGCATCGGGCCGGTGGCGTCCATCCGGGCGTTGCTCGCGGCCACCGGCCTCAAGCTGTCGGACATCGACCGCATCGAGCTCAACGAGGCATTCGGCGCGCAGGTGCTCGCCTGCGTGCGGGAGCTGGGCATCGACGAAGCGAAACTCAACGTGAACGGCGGCGCCATCGCCATTGGGCATCCGCTGGGCGCGTCGGGCGTGCGGCTCGCGCTCACGCTGGCGCGCGAGCTGCAGCGCTGCGGCGGGCGCTATGGAATCGCGTCGGCCTGCATCGGCGGCGGCCAGGGCATCGCCCTGCTCATCGAACGAGTCCAGGCCGGGCTCTCTGTGAACGAGTCCGGGGATGCGTCATGCTCTGCTGTGAACGAGTCCGGGGAAGCGTCGTGCTCACTGTGAACAGGTCTTACCGTTGCTAGTCGTTACCCGAAAAGTCCGCATCGAGTGGGGTGACTGCGACCCTGCCGGCATCGTCTATTTCCCGCGCTATTTCGAATATTTCGATATCAGCACCGTGGGCATGTTCGAGGCGCTCGGCTACAGGAAGCCCGCGCTGCTGGAGGCGTTCGAAATCGCGGGCTTTCCAGTGGTCGACGTACGCTCGAGCTTTCGCATTCCGTCGCGGTTCGGGGACGACGTGCTCATCCACACCACCATTCCGGAGTGGAGCCGCAGCAGCTTCCAGGTGCATCACCGCCTCATGCGGGGCGACGAGCTGGCGGTGGAAGGTTTCGAGAAGCGCGTGTGGGTGGGGCACGATCCCACCCGGCCGGGCGGCATCAAGGCCAAACCGCTCCCGCTGGAGCTGTTCGAGCGCTTCAAGGCGGGCTGAGCCCGGAGTTTGTTACCGGCCGGCCGGTGTTTCGGGTATGGCCGAACTGTCACATCGGCGGGTCAGCCGGCTGAGCATGGTGCTACGCTCCGCCGCCCGAGGCATCCGTCTTATAAAAGCAAGGGGCAACCAGTCTGTGAATACCGACCCACGCGAAACCCTATCCAGCTCTCCCATGGGGTGGCTGCAGATCATCGCGGTCGCCATCACCATCGGCCTGAACGCGCTCGATGGGTTCGACGTGCTGTCCATCAGTTTCGCCTCGCCCGGCATCGCGGCCGAGTGGGGCGTCGAGCGCGGCGCGCTCGGCATCGTGCTGTCGATGGAGCTCATCGGCATGGCCATCGGCTCGCTCGTGCTCGGCGGCGTGGCAGACAGGATCGGCCGCCGGCCCACCATGCTCGGCTGCCTCGTGCTCATGACCGTGGGCATGTACATGGCCACCACGGTAAAGGGCATCGTCGACCTCTCCCTCTGGCGCGTGCTCACGGGCCTCGGCATCGGTGGCCTGCTGGCCGCCATCAACGCCGTCGCCGCGGAGTTCTCGAACCACAAGCGGCGCCACCTGAGCGTGTCGATCATGGCCATTGGCTATCCGGTGGGCGCGGTCATCGGCGGCCTCATCGCCGCGCACCTGTTGAAGGGTAGCGACTGGCGCTCGGTGTTCTACTTCGGCGCGTCCGTCACGGCGGTGTTCATTCCGCTGGTGTTCTTCTTAGTGCCGGAGTCGGTGCACTGGCTGGCGCGCAAACAGCCGGCCGGCGCCCTGGAGAAGATCAACCGCACGCTCAAGCGCATGGCTCACCCCACTGTCAGCTCACTGCCCGTCATTTCGGCGGACGTGCGCAATCGTTCCATGGCAGACATCTTCGCCCCCACGCTCATCCGCACGACGCTGCTCGTGGCCGCGGCGTACTTCTTCCACATCATGACGTTCTATTACGTCCTGAAATGGGTGCCGAAGATCGTCGTGGACATGGGCTTCGCCGCTTCGTCCGCCGCCGGCGTGCTGGTGTGGGCAAACGTGGGTGGCGCCATCGGTGGCGCGGCGCTGGGCCTGCTCACGCAGAAATTCGGCGTCAAGGGCCTCACCATCGGTGCCATGGCGCTGTCCACGGTCATGGTCATCATCTTCGGCCGCACGCCGCCGGACCTCGGCAAGCTTTCCATGATGGTGGCCTTCTCGGGCTTCTTCACCAACGGCGCCATCGTGGGCATGTATGCGATCTTCGCGCAGGCCTTCCCGACGCACGTGCGCGCCTCGGGCACAGGCTTCGGCATCGGCATCGGGCGTGGCGGCTCGGTGCTGGCGCCCATCATCGCGGGCTTCCTGTTCCAGGGCGGCGTAGGGCTTCCGGCCGTGTCGTTCGTGATGGCGTTCGGCTCGCTGCTGGGCGCGGCAACGCTCATCTTCCTGAAGCTGCGTCCCGATGAGCCGAAGGCCGATTCCGAAGGCGAGCAGGTGCCGGGCCTCAAGGGCGCCACGGCGTCCACCTAGCCGCGACGATTACTGCGAGGGGGTTCCAACGCCGCGCTGGCTTCGTGCCAGCGCGGCGTAGTTTTTTCTGGAGCACCTCTTAAAGCGAGCTAATCGTCGCCGCCGTGACAGGCACCGAGCCCTGGCGAACGATCACTTCATGCATCAGCGCTCGCGGCATCACGTGTGCCGCGTAGAAGCCGGCCGTGTCCACGGCCGCCATTGCATCAGCGTCTGACTGCGACTGCGCTACTGCGCGCCTCGCCGCCAGCGCCCACTGCCACCCGCCGATGAGAACGCCGAGCCATTGCAGGTAGTGATGCGCGATGGAGCCGATGAGCTCCGCATCCGTCGCGGCGAGTTGCACGATGTCCTGCGTGGCTTCGCGCAGCCGCTTACAGCACGTTGTGAGCTGAAAGCGCAGGGCCGCCAGCTGCGGGACATCCGCCGGCAGCTCGCCGCCGCCGCTTCGATGTCATCCAGCAGCGCATTCAGCGTGGCGCCGCGCTCGCGCACGATCTTGCGGCCGAGCAGGTCCTGCGCCTGGATGTAGTTCGTTCCTTCAAAGATGGGGCCGATGCGCGAGTCGCGATAGACCTGCGAGATCTCCGCGTCGTCCACGTAGCCCGTGCCGCCGTGAACCTGAACGCCGAGTGAGGCGACTTCGTTGCCCACCTCGGACACCCAGGCCTTGACGACGGGCGTGAGCAGCGACGCGCGATTGGACGCAGCGTTGCGAGTGGCCTCATCCGCCGCGAGCCGCGCGACATCGAGCGTGGCGGCCGTGGTGTACACGAGCCCACGCGCGGCCTGCGTGAGCGCCTTCATCTGCAACAGCATGCGCCGGACATCGGCGTGCTCGATGATGGGCCGCTGCGCGCCGTTCGGCCCGCGGCCCTGCACGCGCTCGTGCGCATGCGAGCGCGCGAGCTGCAACGCGCGCTCCGCCGAATCCCAGCGAGTGAATGCCGACGCCGAGCCGCATGGTGTTCATCATGGTGAACATGCAAGCGAGCCCTTCGTGTCGCTTGCCCATGAGCCAGCCAAGCGCGCCTTCGTGCTCGCCCATCACCATGGAGCACGTCGGACTTGCGCGAATGCCCATCTTGTGCTCGAGCGAGAACGCGCGAATGTCGTTGCGAACGAGCTGGCCGTTTGCGCCCGGCACCCTTTTGGGCACGAGGAACAGCGAGATGCCGCGCAGGCCTTCCGGCGCGTCCGGCGTGCGCGCCAGCACGAGGTGCACGATGTTGTCGGCGAAATCGTGATCGCCCCAGGAGATGTAGATCTTGCGGCCGAAGAGGCGCCACGCGCTTCCCGGGGCGTCACTCGCCTTGTCTGTATCCCGGCCTTTCTCCAGCTCCGCGCGTGTGCGCACGGTCGAAGATCCGAGCCGGCCTGCGGCTCTGTCAGCGACATCGCCGCGGTCCATTCACCGCTCACCACTTGCGGCAGGTATTGCTCGCGCAGCGAAGCCGGCGCGTGGTGGCGAAGTGCTTCAACCGCGCCGACCGCCACTTCGGGACACATCGCAAACGCGAGATTGGCGCCGGCCCACATTTCGCCCGTCGCCACGGCGATGAGCGTGGGCAGGCCCATGCCGCCGTCCTCGGTGGGTGCGCTCAGTGACGTCCACCCGTCATCGCGGAAGCGACGATACGCATCGGCGAAACCGGGAGACGTGACGACGCCTTCAGGCGTGCACTTTGCGGGAGCTCGATCACCAATGGGATTCAACGGCGAGAGCACGTCGTGCGCGAAGCGAGCGGCATTTTCCAGAACCGAATCGGCGACATCCGCCAGCGATTCGCGCGCGGCGGGCACGGCTTGCAGCCCCGTGGTGGCGGCGGCAAGGTCGATCGAGGAGCGAATGTGTTTGAGTGGGGCGGCGTAGGCGTTTGGCATGGAGCGAGCATAAGAGCAAATTGGGTAGGAAGTGTCACGGATTCGGGACACGTGCGTCACCCCTCGCAGTCCCGGTAACGCCTACGTACGCTGCAAACAGGAAAAATCCCGTGAATGGCGGGCGACCGCACACATGCGATTGTCCGGACGCGATGAGAGTGACAACATCGTCCACCCGAGCGGCAAAGCGCTGCCAAGGATCGATTCTTTACCGCACGTCGAAGAAGGCCGTGAAGGCGCGCGCTGGCGTCGTGACGGCCGGGCGGCGGCCGCTCGTCGCATTCATTGAAGCCGAGGCGCGCGCGGTCGCGGCTTGGCAGTTAAAAGCAAAAGGCCAGGACATCATGAAAACCCAAGCAGCCGTCGCGTTCGCGGCGGGCAAACCTCTCGAAGTCGTCACGCTCGATCTCGACGGACCCAAGGCTGGTGAAGTGCTCGTGGAGCTCAAGGCCACCGGCATCTGCCACACCGATGAGTTCACCCGCTCGGGCGCGGACCCTGAAGGCATCTTTCCCTGCATCTTCGGCCACGAAGGCGCGGGCATCGTGGTGGATGTGGGCCCCGGCGTCACCACCCTGAAGAAGGGCGATCACGTCATCCCGCTCTACACGCCGGAATGCCGCCAGTGCAAATCGTGCCTGTCACGCAAGACGAACCTGTGCACGGCCATCCGGGCCACGCAGGGCAAGGGCGTGATGCCCGATGGCACCAGCCGCTTCTCGCTCGACGGCAAGCCCGTCTATCACTACATGGGCTGCTCCACGTTCTCCAACTACACCGTGCTGCCCGAGATCGCGGTGGCGAAGATTCGTGACGACGCGCCGTTCGAGAAGGTCTGCTACATCGGCTGCGGCGTCACCACCGGCATCGGTGCGGTCATCAACACTGCGAAAGTGGAGCCGGGCGCGAACGTGGTGGTGTTCGGCCTCGGCGGCATCGGCCTGAACGTCATCCAGGGCGCGCGCCTCGTCGGCGCCAACAAGATCATCGGCGTCGACCTCAACCCGCGCAGGAAGGCGCTCGCTGAGAAGTTCGGCATGACGCACTTCGTGAATCCCAAGGAAGTCGGCGGAGACCTCGTGCAGCATCTCGTGGCGCTCACTGACGGTGGCGCGGACTACAGCTTCGAGTGCGTGGGAAACGTCGACCTCATGCGCCAGGCGCTGGAGTGCTGCCATCGCGGCTGGGGCGTGTCGGTGATCATCGGCGTGGCGGGTGCCGGCCAGGAGATCAAGACGCGCCCGTTCCAGCTCGTCACGGGGCGCGTCTGGAAAGGCACGGCGTTCGGCGGCGCGCGCGGCCGCACCGATGTGCCGAAGATCGTCGACTGGTACATGGACGGCAAGATCAACATCGACGATCTCATCACGCACGTGATGCCGCTGCAGAAGATCAACGACGCTTTCGACTTGATGCACAAGGGTGAGTCCATCCGCTCCGTCGTGACCTACTAGTGCCAATGCAGGCCGCAGGCGCTTTTTCCAAATTACATAGGGGTATCAACATGGCCGCTGTTTCACTTCATCCGTCGATCGACAATGGCATCAAGCCCGGCGTAAAGGATTTCAAGGGCGGCACGCTCACCTGCAAGTGCAAAACCGATCCGGTCACGGTGAGCCTGACTGGCAACGTCGCGTTCAACCATGCCTGCGGCTGCACCAAGTGCTGGAAGCCGGAAGGCGCGAAGTTCTCGGTGGTCGCGGTCGTCTCCCGTGACAACGTGAAGGTCACCGCGAACCCGCAGAAGCTGAAGGTCGTGGACCCGGCCGCGGTCATCCAGCGTCATGCCTGCACGGGCTGCGGCGTGCACATGTACGGGCGCATCGAGAAGAAGGATCATCCCTTCTACGGCCTCGACTTCGTGCACGTGGAGCTGTCGAGGGAGCAGGGCTGGTCGCCGCCGGAGTTCGCGGCGTTCGTGTCCTCCATCATCGAGGGCGGCGGCGCGAAACCGGAGGAGATGGCGGGCGTGCGCGCGCGGCTCAAGGAGCTCGGGCTCGAGCCGTACGATTGCCTCTCGCCGCCGCTCATGGATCTCATCGCCACGCACACGGCGAAAGCGAAAGGTATTCTCCCGGCATGACGAGCGTTCCCTTCGAGACCCTTTCCAGGCACCGCTGTTTTGGCGGCACGGTCGGCTTCTACAAGCATCAGTCGGCCGTGAATGCCTGCACGATGAAGTTCTCGGTGTACACGCCGCCCCAGGCGGAGCGTGGGAAAGTGCCGGTGCTGTATTACCTGGCCGGCCTTACCTGCACCGAAGAGACGTTCATGATCAAGGCCGGAGCTCAGAGGCGCGCCTCTGAGCTCGGGCTCATGCTCGTGGCGCCAGATACCTCCCCGCGTGGAGTCCCGCTTCCCGGTGACAGTGACGCGTACGACTTCGGCGTGGGTGCCGGCTTCTATCTCGACGCCACGCAGGCGCCGTGGTCGAAGCACTACAACATGTACTCCTACGTCACGTCGGAGCTGCCCGCGATCATCGATGCGCATTTCCCGTCAGACCCGAAGCGGCAGGGCATCTTCGGGCATTCGATGGGCGGGCATGGCGCGCTCACCATCGGGCTGAAGAATCCGGGTGGCCGCTATCGCTCGATCTCGGCGTTCGCGCCCATCGTGGCGCCAAAGCAGGTGCCGTGGGGGGTGAAGGCCTTCACCAACTACCTCGGGCCCGACCGTGACCAGTGGAGCCAGTACGACGCCACGGAGCTCATGAAGTCACTTGGCGGGGCGCAGACCCGGCAGTCGATCCTCATCGATCAGGGGCTGGCCGATCAGTTCCTGGAGAGCCAGCTGCACCCGCACCTCTTCGAGGAAGCCTGCCGCGACGCGGGCCAGACGCTCACGGTCCGCCGGCAGCCCGGCTACGACCACAGCTACTACTTCATCCAGAGCTTCATGGACGAACACCTGCGCCACCACGCGCGAATCCTCGGCTAGGAATTGCGTGGACTAGGGTTCGCGCGCAACCCCCAGCAGAATCTCGCGCATCCACGCATGCCCCGGATCAGGCTCATTGCGCTTGTGCCACACGAGCACTTCGCGCGTCTCCGTCACGCGCATGGGCAGCGGAAAGATCTTCATCGGCACGGCGGAATTCAGCGCAGTCACGAGCCGCTCGGGCAGGGTGGCGATGAGATCGGTTCCCTGCAGCAGGAATGGAATCTCCACCAGGCTCTGCACGGTCGCGCGCACGTTGATCTCCACGCCCAGCAGGCGCCGGATGTATTCCTCGAGCGGCACGCTGTGGCTGTTCGGCCAGCCGATGAGGTGGGGCAAGGTGCGGTACTGCTCTTCCGTGAGCTCGCCCTGGACAGTGGGGTGGTCCGCCGCGCACACGCACGCCCATTGCACGGGGCGGATATCCACCACGCGCAGCCAGTCCGGAAACTGCTTCTCGCCGAACACCGGCAGCATGTTCATGCCGAGGTACAGATCCGCGTCGCCATATTCGAGGCGGGACAGCGTGGTCTCGGAAAACTGCTCGATGTGGCACTGAACCCGCGGCGCCTCGCGGATGGCCCGGTGTAGAGCGGCGGGCATCACGCGCAGATGGGCATCGGCCGAGCAGATGATGGTGAAGTTGCGCCGAACCTTGGCCGGGTCGAAGGTCGGCTGCGTGCCCAGGGTGATCTGGATTCGCAGCAACGCCTCGCGCACCGGCTCCACCAGCGACAGCCCGCGGGGGGTGAGCTCCATGTCGCGGCCCACGCGCACGAGCAGCGGGTCGTTGAAGTAGTCGCGCAGCTTCTGCAGGGCGGCGCTCATGGCCGGCTGCGACACGAATACCCGCTCGGCCGCACGGGTTACGTTCTTCTCGTGAAGCAACGCGTCGAGGGCGATGAGGAGATTCAGGTCGAACCGGTTGAGCTGCATTGGCGTCGTTGTGGGCTGATTTTGCGGGGGCGAGTCTGAGGGGCTTATGTCAGCGCTGCAACGATGCGATGCCGGGTACTGTAAAACGCTGGCCGCCGCCCCCCCACCACCTGCCATGACCGGACGGTGGCGGGTGTCCTTTCCGCGGTACGCGATGTATCGCGAAAGCGGGCAACTTTCCGCATTCCACCCGGTCTTCGGACGTATATTCGCCGCGAATAGCTCCGATCCGGAAATCTGATTGCGCTGCGGTTCGCACGCCTCTAACTTCCCACGCCTACAATGCAAGCCCTTGCCCCAGCTCATCGCGAAGCCGTCCTGCGCGTCGTCGCGGCCAACCGCACACGCCCCGGCGCCCTCATCGAAATTCTGCACGGCGTCCAGGCCGAGCTGGGGTTCATTCCCCCGGCGGCGGTGCCCGTGCTGGCCCAGGAACTGAACCTCTCGCGCGCGGAAGTGCACGGGGTGGTCACCTTCTATCACTACTTCCGCCACGACGCGCCGGGCCAGCAGACCATCCGCGTCTGCCAGGCGGAGTCCTGCCAGTCCATGGGGGCGGAAGGGCTCACCGAGCACATCAAGCAGCGCCTCGGCATCGGTTTCCACGAGACCACCCCGGACGGCAGGTTCACGCTGGAGCCGGTCTACTGCCTCGGCAATTGCGCCTGTTCGCCCGCCGTCATGCGCAATGAAGACCTGTGCGGCCGCGTGACGCCACAGCGATTCGACGAGCTGCTGGCGCAGTGGAAGCGGGGCCAATGAGCATCGACCCATGAGCATGGATGTGTACGTTCCCCGCGATTCCGGCGCGCTGTCGCTTGGCGCTGAAGCCGTGGCGCACGCCATCGCGTCGGAAGCCAAAAAGCGCCGCATCGACCTTCGAATCGTCCGTAACGGCTCGCGCGGCATGTACTGGCTGGAGCCCATGGTCGAAGTGGCCACGGCGGGCGGTCGCGTCGCCTACGGCCCTGTCACCGTGAAAGATGTGCCCGGCCTGTTCGACGCCGGTTTCCACACCGGCGGCAAGCACGCCCTGGGCCACGGCGTGACGGACGAGCTTCAGTTCCTCGAGTTCCAGCAGCGCCTCACGTTCCAGCGCGTCGGCATCGTCGACCCGGTGAGCGTGCAGGACTACGTCGCCAACGGCGGCTACCAGGGCCTGCGGCAGGCGCTCGCCATCACCCAGGCGGCGGTCGTGCAGCAGGTGCTCGACTCGGGGCTGCGTGGCCGTGGCGGCGCCGCGTTCCCCACCGGCATCAAGTGGAAAACGGTGCTGGACCAGCAGACGCCCCAGAAATACATCACCTGCAATGCGGATGAGGGCGACTCCGGCACCTTCGCCGACCGCATGCTGATGGAAGGCGACCCGCTCACGCTCATCGAGGGCATGACCATCGCGGGCCTCGCCGTGGGCGCCACGCAGGGCTACATCTACCTGCGCTGCGAATACCCGCATGCCTATCAGGTGCTGAAGGAGGCCATTGCGGCCGCCTGCCAGGCTCGCTACCTGGGCGCAGACGTAATGGGCAGCGGCCGGCGCTTCGACCTCGAAGTGCGGCTCGGCGCCGGCGCCTACGTGTGCGGCGAGGAGACCTCCATGCTGGAGAGTCTCGAGGGCAAGCGCGGCGAGGTCCGCGTGCGCCCGCCGCTGCCGGCGATCAAGGGCCTGTTCGGCCAGCCCACCATCGTCAACAACGTCATCACCTTTGCTAGCGTGCCGTGCATCCTCGCGAAGGGCGCCGAGTTCTACCGGGACTTCGGCACGGGCAAGTCCCGTGGCACGCTCCCGATCCAGCTTGCCGGCAATCTGAAGCACGGCGGGTTGGTGGAGCGCGCGTTCGGCCTCACATTGAAAGAGTTGCTATACGACTACGGTGGCGGCTCGGCTAGCGGTCGGCCGCTACGCACGGTGCAGGTGGGTGGCCCGCTCGGCGCCTACATCCCCGCCAGCCAGTTCGACGTGGCCGTGGACTACGAGGCCCTTTCGGCCATCGGGGCGTTGCTCGGCCACGGCGGCATCGTCGCGTTCGACGACACTGTCGACATGGCCAGGATGGCCCGCTACGCCATGGAGTTCTGCGCCATCGAATCCTGCGGAAAATGCACGCCGTGCCGCATCGGTTCGACCCGGGGCGTGGAGGTCATGGACCGCATCATCGCCGGCGTCGACACGGAGCAGAATTTGCGGCTCCTGGAAGACCTGTGTGAGACGATGTTGCAGGGATCACTGTGTGGCCTCGGGGGCATGACGCCCTTCCCGGTCACGAGCGCGCTCAAGCATTTCGGCGAAGATTTTCGTGGCCGCGCCCGACACTGACCTGCGGGCGTAGCCACGCGCTGAGCAAGGCGGCAAAAACCACGCTTTTTGCCGCCGGAACGAAGCTGATGTCCGAAAAAAGCGCCGCAGGCGACTTTTTTCCAATGAATTAGCACGGACGCGAGCGACCCCGGAGAAGGCCATGTTTGCCATCGACTACAAG
Source organism: uncultured Gammaproteobacteria bacterium (assembly GCA_963837755.1). GTDB lineage: Bacteria > Pseudomonadota > Gammaproteobacteria > Steroidobacterales > Steroidobacteraceae > JADGHX01. The sequence goes on from CAWIOP010000003.1 coordinate 615,697, forward strand.
GATCTCGGAACTCCCGCCAGCGCCTCACCCGCGCAGGTGACGGTTGAGATCGACGGTGCTCAGGTCACGGTGCCGGAAGGCACATCGGTGATGCGCGCTGCCGCGGTTGCTGGCATCAGCGTCCCGAAGCTCTGCGCTACAGACACGCTCAAGGCGTTCGGCTCCTGCCGCCTGTGCCTGGTGGAGATCGAAGGCCGCAAGGGCTACCCGGCTTCGTGCACCACCACGGTGGCGCCGGGCATGAAGATCAAAACCCAGTCCGACAAGCTCATGCAGCTGCGTCGTGGCGTCATCGACCTTTACGTCTCCGACCACCCGCTCGAGTGCGACACCTGCCCGGCCGACCAGCACTGCGAGCTGCAGAACATGGCGGCGGAAGTGGGCATCACCGAAAGCTCCTACGCCAAAGGTGTCACGCACTGGCCCGAAACGCCGGACGGCATCCACCACGACACCACCAACCCATACTTCGGCTTCAACCCCGAGCTGTGCATCGTCTGCTCGCGCTGCGTGCGCGCCTGTGACGAGGTGCAGGGCACGCTGGCCCTGACGATCGATGGCCGCGGGTTCGGTTCCAAGGTGTCCGCGAGCCAGGACGAATCGTTCATGGACTCCGAGTGCGTGTCGTGTGGCGCGTGCGTCGAGTCCTGCCCCACGGGCGCGCTCATCGAGAAGTCCATCGTGGCGATGGGCAAGGCCGAGAAGACCACCACCACCACCTGCGCCTACTGCGGCGTCGGCTGCTCGTTCAAGGCGGAATCGAAGGGCGAGGGCGCGCAGGCGCAGATCGTCCGCATGGCGCCGAACCGCGATGGAGATGCCAATCACGGGCACGCCTGCGTGAAGGGCCGCTTCGCCTACAACTACACCACGCACAAAGACCGCGTCACCACTCCACTCATCCGCGCGAAGATTACCGACCCGTGGCGTGAAGCCACCTGGGACGAGGCGATCAATCACGCCGCGAGCGAGCTCAAGCGCATCCAGGCGAAGTACGGCAAGTACTCCATCGGCGGTATCACCTCTTCGCGTTGCACGAACGAAGAGACGTTCCTCGTGCAGAAGCTCATCCGCGCCGCGTTCGGCAACAACAACGTCGACACGTGCGCGCGCGTGTGCCATTCGCCCACCGGCTATGGCCTGAAGCACACCATCGGTGAGTCCGCCGGCACGCAGGAATTCGACTCCGTCATGCAGTCGGACTGCATCCTGATCATCGGCGCGAACCCGACGGACGCCCACCCGGTGTTCGCCTCGCAGATGAAGCGCCGCCTGCGCCAGGGCGCGAAGCTCATCGTGGTCGATCCGCGTGCCACGAACATCGTGCATAGCCCGCACATCCAGGCGGATTACCACCTCGCGCTGCGCCCCGGCACCAACGTCGCCATCATCAACGCGCTGGCGCATGTCATCGTCACCGAGAGGCTGACGAAAGAGCAGTACATCGCCGACCGCTGCGAGCGTGACTCGTACGAGAAGTGGAAGGCTTTCATCGCCGAAGAGCGCAACTCGCCCGAAGCCGTCGAAAGCATCACGGGCGTGCCGGCCGACCAGGTGCGTGGCGCGGCGCGCATCTTCGCGGCCGCCGGCAACGGCGCCATCTACTACGGCCTGGGTGTCACCGAGCACAGCCAGGGCACCACCATGGTCATGGGCATCGCGAATCTCGCCATGGCCACCGGCAACCTCGGCCGCTTGGGCGTGGGCGTGAGCCCGCTGCGCGGCCAGAACAATGTGCAGGGCTCGTGCGACATGGGCTCGTTCCCGCACGAGTTCAGCGGCTACCGGCACGTGTCGGACACGCTCACCCGCCAGCTCTTCGAGAAGGAGTGGGGCGTGACGCTCGAAGCGGAGCCCGGCCTGCGCATCACCAACATGTTCGAAGCCGCGCTCGATGGCAGCTACAAGGGCATGTACATCCAGGGTGAGGACTTCGTGCAGTCCGACCCGAACACGCACCACGTCACCTCCGCCATGGAGCAGATGGAATGCGTGGTGATTCAGGATCTGTTCCTGAACGAGACGGCCAACTACGCGCACGTGTTCCTGCCGGGCTCGTCCTTCATCGAGAAGGACGGCACGTTCACCAATGCGGAGCGCCGCATTTCCCGCGTGCGCAAGATCATTGCGCCGCTCGCGGGTCTCGCTGACTGGGAAGTGACCCAGCGCCTGTCGAACGCGCTGGGCTACCCCATGAATTACGGCCACCCGTCGCAGATCATGGACGAGATCGCACGCCTCACGCCCACGTTCACGGGCGTGTCGTACGAGAAGCTCGACCGGCTCGGCAGCATCCAGTGGCCGTGCAACGATGCCGCGCCGGAAGGCACGCCCACCATGCACGTCGACCACTTCGTGCGCGGCAAGGGCCGCTTCTACGTCACGGAATACGTGCCGACGAGCGAGATCTCTACCCGCAAGTTCCCGCTCATACTCACGACCGGCCGCATCCTTACGCAGTACAACGTGGGTGCCCAGACTCGCCGCACGCAGAACACGGTGTGGCACTCGGAGGACCTCCTCGAAATCCATCCGCACGATGCCGACGTTCGCGGCATCAAGCACGAGGACTGGGTCGGCATCCAGAGCCGCACGGGCGAGATCGTGCTGCGCGCCGTCGTTACGGACCGCATCACTCCGGGCGTCGTCTACACCACGTTCCACTTCCCGGAGACCGGCGCCAACGTCGTCACCACGGACAACTCGGACTGGGCCACCAACTGCCCCGAATACAAAGTGACGGCCGTGCAGGTCGTCAAGGTGAACCAGCGAGACGCGTGGCAGAAGCGCGCGGCGACGGGCGAAGTCATTCATGGCTCGTCCGAGCACGCGCGAGGCGACCTCGCGCACGCCTAGGTGGCAACCGGCATGAGCGTTGTTCCACCTGCGCTCGGTATGAGCGCTCTTCAATGAGCTTTAACCATGGGTGAAGCCGCCCCGGCGCTGACGAGTGTGGAGGTGCCCGTCCAGCGCTGGAAGCAGGGCCATCTCACGCACACCACCGATTACGTCACCGAAGAGGTGCCGGTGGCGCTCGTCTATCACGGCGTGCCGCACGTTGTGATGCTCGCCAGCCCCGCGGACCTGGAGGACTACGCTGTGGGGTTCACGGTGAGCGAAGGGCTCGTCGGCGATCCGCGCGAGATCCAGTCCATCGAAGTGGTGCGGGGAGCGGATTCCATCGAGGTGCGCATCGGCATCGCCGGCGAGCGGTTCGCGGAGCTGCTGCGCCGCCGCCGCAACCTCACGGGTCGCAGCGGCTGCGGGCTGTGTGGCGCCGAAACGGTGGCAGAGGCGATACGCCCGGCCGTGCAGGTTGGGAAGGGCCCCACGGTGACCGTCGCAGACCTGCATGCCGCGCTCATCCAGCTCGAATCGATGCAGCCGGTGAACGCCCGCACGGGCAGCGTCCACGCCGCCGCGTGGGTCGTGCCTGGCCAGGCAGAGGACCAGGCAGAGGACCAGGCAGCGGGCCAGGGCCAAAGCCACGGCAAGCACCCGGGCATCCGGCTCGTGCGCGAGGACGTGGGCCGCCACAACGCGCTCGACAAGGTCATTGGCGCGCTGGTGCGCTCCGGGGCCGACATTGGCGCCGGCTACGCACTCATCACCAGCCGCGCGAGCTTCGAGATGGTCCAGAAGGCCGCGGCGGCCGGCATCACGTTCGTGGCCGCGGTCTCCGCGCCCACCGCGCTCGCGATACGCATGGCGGAACAGAGCGGACTGACGCTCGTGGGTTTCGCGCGCCGCGACCAGCACGTTGTTTACGCTCACCCCGAACGTTTGCAGTAGCCTTGAATATGAAACCGGCACCATGAAAATCGACGCGCTCATCAAGATGGCCAACCAGGTCGCCTCGTTCTTCCACGGCGAAGGCGGCGACAAGCCCGAGGAGGCGGCCCAACTCGTGGCGATGCACCTGCGCCGCTACTGGGAGCCGCGCATGCGCAACGAGATGATCGAGTACTTCAAGGCCACCGGCGGCGAAGGCCTCGACGAGCTCGCCCGCAGCGGCGTGGCGCTGCTCGCCGACGGCAAAGTCTGACCCGAATTCGAGGAGAGTCCTGTGCGCATTTCCTTCGTTCGTAAGCCCCTCGTGAGCGGCGCGTTCGCCGTGGCGCTCGTGCTCGGCACCGCGCTCGCCGCCCTCACCTCGAGCCCCGCGCGCGCCGAAGCCAAGGTGAAATGCTCCCTCACCTTCACCATGAGCGGCTGGTCGGCCTTCTACAAAACGGCCAAGGGCGCAGGCACCGTCACCTGCGACAACGGCCAGTCCATGAAGGTGAAGCTGAACGCCAGGGGCGGTGGGCTCACGATCGGCAAGTCCACCATCGAGAATGGTCACGGGGAGTTCTCGGCCGTGACCGGTGTCAGCGAGATCCTGGGCTCCTATATTTCCGCCGAAGCCCACGCGGGCGCGGTGAAGTCCACCCAGGGGCAGGTGATGACCAAGGGCGAAGTCTCCCTCGCCCTGAGCGGCAAGGGCCGCGGCTTCGATCTCGGCGTCGCCTTCGGCAAGCTGAGCATCACGAAAGCGTAGGGTGACACGGGCAAGCGGCTGCGCGGGGCATGAGGGGGGCGTTCGCAATGGATTGCGGGTATTGGCTTTCCGCACGAGAGGGCCGCCGGCTCGTGCCAAGATAATCAGGCTGTCGAGTCGTTGAGGGTGGCGTTGGCGGACGCCTTGGAAGCTACAAGGGAGCGGCTTCGTGCCACGCAATCCATCGCTCTTCCCCCCTCATACCCCGCACATCCGCTTGCCCCTCGTTGCTGCTGAAGAATGAGAAAGAGTCTCTTCCGCTCCCCCTCCATCCCGTGGCCGCTCGCCGCCCCACCGGAAGCCACTCCAGACCGCCACCGCCCTCTGACATATCGCCTGACGATCGTCATAGCCGCACACATGGGCCTCTATACGAACGGCGAATAACTCCTATCCCGACAATCGATTTTCCGCCCGCCGCACCCGGGCGTACCGTCTGGCCCCTCGATAGAGGCACGCCCGTTCACTCAGGGGGGAGACGACGCGATGAACGTCGCCCGCGACGCAGCTGCTGATGCGCTGACTGCCGACAGGTCCGCTGGCGGTTCGCCGGCCGCCGATTCGCCGTCCCCGCCATTCCGTTTCTACGACAATCGCCAGAAATACCTGTCGTTCGTGAATACCTGCAACGAGAAGGCCGCCATCGCGCGACGCGTGGCGCAGGAGCTGGTGCACCTGCGCCCCCAGCCGCCCGCGCTGCGCGTTTTCGATGCCGGCATGGGTGACGCCACCGTGCTCTCGCGCATCATGCGCAGCACGCACCGCGCGTTCCCCACCGTGCCGCTGCTGGCCGTAGCCAAAGAGATCAGCCTCGAAGACGTGCGCCTCGGCCTCGAGAAGATGCCAGACCGCTTCTACGAGCACCCGGCCACCGTTCTGGTCATCACGAACCTGAACTACGCCGAGGCCCCGCGCCTCATGCCGCGGGATACGCAGCTCGCCGCGGCGCTCAACTGGCAGGAAGTGCGCCTCACCGGCAACTCGGCGCACGAGTACGCCGAGCAGATTGAAGAGCTCGGCCCCACGCTCGCCTACGGCTGGCAGACGAAGCCGAGCGCCAAATCCGGCAACCCGGTGTACGTGCGGCCCTCGGTGCTCATCATCTATCGCGAAGACCACAAGTTCCTGCTGGACAGCGTGATCCCCAAGCCCGGCCGCATCTTCGAAAGCTACGACCTGATTGTGGCCTCGCAGCCTTGGCGCGCGCGCATGACTGCCGAGTTCAAGGCCTCCAGGGTGCTGGCGCCGCTCACGCGCAGCCTTGCGCCCGGCGGGCGATTGCTCGCCATCCAGTCCTGCGGCAAGGACCCGGCGCTCGAGATCATCCAGAAGCTCTGGCCCGGCGAAGAGCCGTTCAAGGTGGACCGGCACGCGCTGCTCGCGGCTCTCAAGGCCGAGCTCGGCCGCGACGCGCGCGACTACACGCTCACCGCATTGCCGGACGACAAAGCCATTTTCCGCTACGAGATGCACACGCTGCCGTCGGAGATCTCCGACCGCATCGGCACGTCCACGTTGTTCGCGGCCTGGAATGCGGCGATCTACGTGAATCAAATCGAGGACGAGCGGCTCGAGCCGGTCGTGACCAACGGAGCTTATCTGCAGGCCACCCAGGCCGTGCTGCAAAAGTACGGCGGCCTGTGGTTCAACGACGAAACCTTCACCGTGACGCGGCGTAAGGCCTGATTTTTCCGGAGCCAATTTAGATGAATGCAAGGGTAGCGCCGCAAGGCGCCGACGATCTCAAGAGCCGTGTCGTGGAGTTCGCCCGTGCGGCGTCCACCGAAATATCAACAATGGACGAGGCCATCGTAGGGGATCTCGTCGGCGTGCTGCCAAAGGGGATCACCGTCTATGTTGCACACACGCCCAAGGCGTCCCTCGACGATGTCGTGCGCGTCGCGACCAAGGTTCAGCAACTTGGCTTCCGGGCCTCACCCCACATCGTCGCCCGCCGCCTCGAAAGCGAGCTCGCGCTGCGTGCGGCGCTTGGCCAGCTTGCGCAAGCCGGCGTGGAGCAGGTTCTCCTGGTGGCGGGAGATCGCGAACAGCCTCTGACGTACACGAGCACGCTCGAAGTCATCGACACGGGCGCCATCGAGCAGTCGGGCATCAAGTGGGCCTCGGTCGCGGGCCACCCTGAAGGCCATCGCCATGCCGGCCCCGCCGTCCTGCTCGCCGCTCTCAAGCATAAGCAGGCGTGGGGCGAGCGCACGGGCGTGAAGGTGCAGATCGCAACGCAATTCGGCTTCGACATGGAGCTCAACTGCAAGTGGGCGAAGAGTCTCGAAGAGCAGGGCATCACGCTGCCCATCAACATCGGCATCGCGGGCCCGACGCCGCTGCCGAAGCTCATCAAGTTCGCGATGGCCTGCGGCGTGGGCGCGTCGCTGGGCTCGGTGATGAAGAACATGACGGCGATGACGAATCTCGCCCGCATGGCCGTCGGCCCCGACCAGATGATGGTGGGCATGCTGCGCGGTTGCGAAACGTACGGCGTAACCCGTATCGTGCGCCCGCATCTGTATGCGTTCGGCGGCGTCATGGCCACGTCGAAGTGGCTGCGCCAGGTCCAGGACGGCCAGTTCGAGATCGTCGAGAACGACAAGTTCGCAATGCATTCCTGATCAATCGGTTGACGACCCTGACGATGCCGACTGTAGCGCTAAGAGGGACACGGAAGGACAATGACGGGGGTTTCTTGTCGGCGCCGGCGCGCCGCTGTCCGTACGGGGTTCGTCTTCGAACCCCGTAAGTCCTGTGCGCGGCACATGAATAGAGAGCAACGTCTTGGGTAACAAAAACGGGAAAGCCCTGATCTGCGGGTCGATCGCCTACGACTCCATCATGGTCTTTGGCGACCGGTTCAAGAACCATCTGCTGCCGGATCAACTGCACATCCTGAATGTGTCGTTTTTCGTCCCGCAGATGCGGCGTGAGTACGGCGGTTGCGCAGGCAACATCGCGTACAACCTCCACCTGCTCGGCGACGCGGGTCTGCCGATGGCAACGGTGGGGAAGGATTTCAGCGCTTACGCCGAGTGGATGCGCAAGACCGGCGTCACTGCCGATCACGTGAAGGTGATCGACAGCGAGCACACCGCACAAGCCTTCATCATCACGGATCTCGACGATAACCAGATCACGGCGTTCCACCCGGGCGCCATGAGCCTGTCGCATGAGAACAGGGTGATGGACGCGAACGGCGTCACGGTGGGCATCGTCGCGCCGGATGGGCGCGATGGAATGATCCAGCACGCGGAACAGTTCGCGGCGGCGAAGATCCCCTTCATTTTCGACCCGGGCCAGGGCCTGCCGATGTTCGGCAAGGAGGACCTGGAGAAATTCGTGTCGCAGGCCACCTGGGTGGCGGTGAACGAGTACGAATGGCAGATGCTCCAGCAGAAGACGGGCTGGACTCTCAAAGACGTGGTATCGCAGGTGGATGCACTGATCGTGACACTTGGGTCGCAAGGCTCCTCGATCCATACCAGGGATGGCGCGATCACCATCCCCTGCGCCACCCCTGAAGCGGTCGTGGACCCCACCGGATGCGGCGACGCCTATCGCGCCGGCATCCTCCACGGCCTGCTCCACGGGCTGGACTGGGAGACCACGGGGCGGGTCGCCTCGCTGATGGGGGCGGTGAAAATCGAGACCCGCGGGCCCCAGAACCACACTTTTTCGCGCACCGAATTCGCCCAGCGGCTGGAACTGGGCTTTGGAGCCGCTACGGCCCGCAAGGCGGCCCTGTGACAGGGGCCGACCCGAGGCTTTTCGTCCGGTAGAATCGCGGGTTCCCCGGCCCCGCCGGCACCCTCAGACAGCTCAAATACGAAGCAGGATTTACACGTGGCGAACAACTACTTGTTTACGTCGGAATCGGTCTCCGAAGGCCATCCGGACAAGATGGCGGACGCGATTTCGGATGCCGTGGTCGATGCGGTGCTGGCGCAGGACAAGCGCGCGCGCATCGCCGTCGAGACGCTCGTGAAGACCGGCGTCGCCATCGTGGCCGGCGAGCTCACGACCACCGCGCAGGTGGAGTTCGAATCCCTCATCCGCAAGGTCATCCTCGACATCGGCTACAACTCCTCCGATATGGGCTACGACGGCGCGAGCGTCGGCGTCATCAACATCATCGGCAAGCAGTCTCCGGACATCGCCCAGGGCGTCGACCGCAAGGATGAGAGAAAGCAGGGCGCCGGCGACCAGGGCCTCATGTTCGGGTTCGCCACCAACGAAACGGATGTGCTCATGCCCGCGCCCATCGCGCTGGCGCATCGGCTGGTGAAGAAGCAGGCGGAAGTGCGCAAGAAGCGCAAGCTGCCGTGGCTGCGGCCCGATGCGAAGAGCCAGGTCACCCTGCGTTACGAAGACGACAAGCCGGTGGGCATCGAAGCCGTGGTGCTCTCCACGCAGCACAGCGACGACATTTCCACGAAGGCGCTGCGCGAAGCCGTCATCGAGGAGATCCTGAAGCCGGTGCTGCCGACCAAATGGATCGACAAGCGCACGAAATATCACATCAACCCGACCGGCCGCTTCGTCGTGGGCGGGCCCGTGGGCGACTGCGGCCTCACCGGCCGCAAGATCATCGTCGACACCTACGGCGGCTATGCCCGTCACGGTGGCGGCGCGTTCTCGGGCAAGGATCCGTCGAAGGTCGACCGTTCGGCGGCCTATGCCGCGCGCTACGTGGCCAAGAACATCGTGGCCTCCGGCCTCGCCGAGAAGTGCGAAGTGCAGGTGTCTTACGCCATCGGCGTCGCCGAGCCGACGTCCATCATGGTGGAAACCTTCGGCACCAGCCGCCTGTCGCGCGAGCGACTGACGCAGATCGTGCGCAAGCACTTCGATCTCACGCCCTATGGCCTGCGCGAGATGCTCGATCTGGCCCGGCCGATTTATCAGAAGACGGCTGCGTACGGTCACTTCGGCCGGACGGAGCCGGAATTCACCTGGGAAAAGACCGATCGCGCCGAGGCGCTGGCCGCGGAGGGAAAGAGCGTCCGCGCGGCTTGATGAGCTTTGGCCGCACGCGTGTGCGGCCGCCGCTGGGCTTCTGAGGAGCGCTGCGACAGGACTGCGGGAGAGAGTGTTTCCCGCAAGGCCTGCCAGGCTCAGAAGCGGCGGGTGTCATCAACACGGCGCTCGTTCTTTTTTATCGGAGAACTGAACTATGAACGCCAACGTCGAACCGGCAGGCTTTGCCGATTACAAAGTGGCTGACATGAGTCTTGCCGGCTGGGGTCGCAGGGAAATTGCGATCGCGGAAGTCGAGATGCCCGCGCTGATGGCGATTCGTGAAGAGTACGCGGCCCTGCAGCCGCTGCGCGGCGCGCGCATCACGGGCTCGCTGCACATGACGATCCAGACGGCCGTGCTCATCGAGACGCTCAAGGCGCTCGGCGCGGACGTGCGCTGGGCCTCGTGCAACATCTTCTCGACGCAGGACCACGCCGCCGCCGCCATTGCCCAGACGGGCACGCCGGTGTTCGCCTGGAAGGGCGAGTCGCTGGAAGAGTACTGGGACTACACGCACCGCATCTTCGAGTTCGGCGACCGTGGCCCGAACATGATCCTCGACGACGGCGGCGACGCCACGTTGCTGATGCACCTGGGCGTGAAGGCCGAGAAAGACCCAACGGTCATTTCCAGGCCGACGAGTGAGGAAGAGACGTTCCTGTTCGCCGCCATCAAGAAGAAGCTGGCGGCCAGCCCCGGCTGGTATTCGAAGATGTCGAAGGAGATCAAGGGCGTCACGGAAGAGACGACCACCGGCGTGCATCGCCTCTACCAGATGCACAAGGAAGGCCGGCTCATGTTCCCCGGCATCAACGTGAACGACTCGGTGACGAAGTCGAAGTTCGACAACCTCTACGGCTGCCGCGAATCGCTGGTGGATGGCATCAAGCGCGCCACGGACGTGATGGTGGCCGGCAAGGTCGCGCTCGTTTGCGGCTATGGCGATGTGGGCAAGGGCTCCGCGCAGGCGCTGCGCGCACTTTCCGCCCAGGTGTGGGTGACCGAGATCGACCCCATCTGCGCGCTGCAGGCCGCAATGGAAGGCTACCGCGTCGTCACCATGGACTACGCCGCCGACAAGGCCGATATCTTCGTCACCTGCACCGGCAACTTCCATGTGATCACCGGCGAGCACATGAAGAAGATGAAGAACCAGGCCATCGTCTGCAACATCGGCCACTTCGACAACGAGATCGACGTCGCGTCGCTCGAGAAGCTGAAGTGGGAAGAGATCAAGCCGCAGGTCGATCACGTCATCTTCCCGCCAGAAGGCGACAAACCAGGCAAGCGCATCATCCTGCTCGCGAAGGGCCGCCTCGTGAACCTCGGTTGCGGCACGGGCCACCCGAGCTACGTCATGAGCTCCTCGTTCGCGAACCAGACCATCGCGCAGATCGAGCTCTTCACCAACACGTCGAAGTATCCGGTGGGCGTCTACACGCTTCCCAAACACCTGGACGAGAAGGTGGCGCGGCTGCAGCTGAAGAAGCTGAACGCGGTGCTGACGGAGCTGACGGATTCGCAGGCGACGTACATCGGCGTGCCGAAGTCCGGTCCGTACAAGGCGGATCACTATCGTTATTGAGCTTTCCGCTACTGATCGCTTCGTAAAGAGAGAACCGGGCGCCGCCGTTTCCCGTGCGCGTGAGCGGCGGCGCCCTCGTCTTCAAGAGTTGAGTGGGGATCTGAATGTCTTCAATCGTGAAAGAACAGCCCGTGACGGCGCCCGCCATCGTTCTCGATGGCAAGGCCACTGCCGCCCGGCAGCGGCAGAAGACCGCCGTGCGCGCGGCGGCCTTCGCCTCGAAGTTCGGCCGCAAGCCGGGCCTCGCGGTGGTGCAGGTGGGTGAAGACCCGGCTTCCACGGTCTACGTGCGCAACAAGCGCAAGTCGTGCATCGAGGTGGGCATCGAATCTTTCGCGTACGACCTGCCCGCGAGCACGGGCGAAGCCGAGCTGCTTGCGCTCGTGAAGACGCTGAACGAAGACGAGCGTGTGGACGGCATCCTCGTCCAGATGCCGGTGCCCAAGGGCCTCGACACCGATCGAATCGTGGACGCGGTGGATCCCGCGAAGGACGCCGATGGTTTTCACCCCTACAACACGGGCCTGCTGGCGCAGAAGCGTCCGCGGCTGCGCCCGTGCACACCTTACGGCGTGATCGTTCTCGCAAAAACGTATGGCATCGCCCTCACTGGTCTACGAGCCGTGGTGGTGGGCGCCTCGAACATCGTGGGCCGTCCGATGGCGCTGGAGCTGCTGCTCGCGCGTTCGACGGTCACCGTGTGCCACACGGGCACCCGTGACCTGCGCGCGGAAGTGGAGCGCGCGGAACTGGTCGTGGTGGCCGTCGGCAAGCCTGAGTTTGTGCCGGGTGAATGGATTCGGCCGGGTGCGGCGGTATTCGACGTGGGCATCAACCGCATGCCGAACGGAAAGCTCGTGGGCGATGTCGGCTACGCCGCCGCGGCGGAACGGGCCGGCTGGATCACTCCGGTGCCGGGCGGCCTCGGTCCCATGACCATCGCGATACTGCTTTCAAACACCGTGGATGCAGCGTGTCTGCGCAAGGGCCAGCCCATCGGCTGAGCGCTGCGGCGGAACACGAAGTACATCACTCACCGCAAGAGTCTATTCAGAAGAGGTCACTAGTATGAGTTCGCAAAACCTGGAAAGCGTATTGAAGGCCGCGGGTAACCCGGTCAAGATGCTGCGCAATTCCCGCATCGGCGCCTACGTTTATCCGGTGGTGCCGTCGGAGTATTACAACTGGCGCGACGAGCAGCGCGCGTGGCGCGAGACGGCGGTGCTGTTCGACCAGTCGCACCACATGGCCGAGCTCACCATCAAGGGACCGGATGCCCTCAAGCTGTGCTCGTACACCACGATCAACAGCTTCAAGAATTTCTCGCCCGAGCGCGCGAAGCAGATGGTGCCGGTCTCGTACGACGGCTACGTCATTGGCGACGGCATTCTGTTCTACCTCGCCGAGAACGAGCTGCTGTTCGTCGGCCGCGCGCCCACGGTGAACTGGCTGCAGTTCCACGCCGAGACGGGCGGCTTCAAGGTCGACATCATTCGTGACGACCGCTCGCCCTCGCACCCGCGTGGCAACGCCGTCGTTCGCCGCCACTACCGCTACCAGGTGCAGGGCCCGAACGCCGAGAAGGTGCTGAACAAGCTGAACGGCGGGCCGATCCCCGACGTCAAGTTCTTCACGATGGATTACATCAACATCGGCGGTAAGAAGGTTCACGCCCTGCGTCACGGCATGGCCGGCGCGCCGGGACTCGAGCTGTGGGGCCCCTACGAAGACCGCGACTTCATCCGCGACACGATTCTCAAGGCCGGTGAAGAGTTCGGCCTCGTGCCGGTGGGCTCGCGCGCCTACGCGTCGAACACGCTCGAGTCGGGCTGGATTCCGTCACCCCTGCCGGCCGTGTACACGGGCGAGAAGCAGAAGAAGTACCGCGAGTGGCTGCCCGCCAACGGCTACGAAGCCACGGGCTCCATCGCCGGCAGCTTCGTCTCCGACAACATCGAGGATTACTACACGAACCCGTACGACCTCGGTTACGGCCCGTTCGTGAAGTTCGACCATGACTTCATCGGCCGCGAGGCGCTGGAGAAGATGGCGAAACAGCCGCAGCGCAAGAAGGTGACCTTCGAGTGGAACGGCGACGACCTGGCGAAGATCTTCGCTTCGCTGTTCCAGCCGGGCCAGGAAGCCTACAAGTTCTTCGACCTGCCGCTTGCCAACTACGGCTCGTCGTCGTTCGACGCGGTGAAGATCGGCAGCAAGACTGTCGGCTACTCCATGTTCGGCGGCTACAGCTACAACGAGCGCCGCGGCCTGTCGCTGGGTGTCGTCAACCCGGACGTCAATGTGGGCGACGTGCTCACGCTGGTCTGGGGCGAAGAGAACGGCGGCACCAAGAAGGTGACGGTCGAGAAGCACAAGCAGCTCGATGTGCGCGTGAAGGTGTCCACTGTCCCGTACAGCAGCGTCGTTCGTGAGACGTATGCCGAGGGCTGGCGCACCCGTAAGGAGTAAGCCCAAGAGTGGGCGCAGTGCGCTTGCTCGTCACGTGATGTGACACGAAGAAGGGGGCGGATGTCCGCCCCCTTTTTTTTGCGCTGAAGTGGGGCGAGCTTCGGAAAGAGGCGTCATCGCGCGCGTTCGAAGAGCTTCGGGAGACGTCATCGCACGCGGCGGGTCGCTCGAAGAGGGTCTTGGCGGGCACCGGCCGTAAGACCGCATCCTGCGGGGCCTCGTGGCGCCGTTATCCTACGGCGCCACGTGCCCGCCAAGACCCTCTTCGAGCGACCCGCCGCCGAGACGCTGAGTTTGCTTCGGGCCCGTCACTGCGTAGCAGAGGGCTGGGGGGATAGTTCTTGAGGCGTTTTTTTGGGGATGCGCGCATCCCCACGTTTCCGTCGCGCGCGAAACACGGTTTTCACCGCGGTTGTGCCAGTCATCGTCAGAAGTAGTCTCTCTGGCGCGAAAATAGACGGGGAACGCGGCCGTCCCTCACTTGTTTTCGCGATCGATTGATGTCGCGCGCGAAAACTTCTCAGTACGGCGGGAAATAGAGCGAGGGAAACACGCATCCCCCGCTATTTCGCTCGCACAGAGACTGTTTTCGTGAAGTAGAACGCTCCCAAGACGACCCACCTACGGAGCGTCGCGCGCCAGGCAGGCACAGCGTCTCGGCGGCGGCTCGCTCGAAGAGATCCTTGGCGGGCACGTGGCGCCGTAGGATAACGGCGCCACGAGGCCCCGCAGGATGCGGTCTTACGGCCGGTGCCCGCCAAGGATTTCTTCGAGCGAGCCGCCGCGTGCGATGACCTCTCTTCCGAAGAAGCTCTTCGAGCGAGCCGCCGCGTGCGATGACCTCTCTTCCGAAGAAGCTCTTCGAGTGAGTCGCCGCGTGCGATAACGCCTCTTCCGGCGCCGAGCAGCTCAGCGCTTCCAGAGCCTCTGCGAGGCGAGCTTCGCGCCTTCAGCCAGCGCGCCGAGCTTGCGCCACGAAATACCCGCATCCATCTTGCCGATGCCCGCGAAGGTGCCGAAGCCGCAATCCGTTCCGGCGATCACGCGCTCGCGCCCGACGATGTCCGCGAACTGCTGGATGCGCTGGGCGATGAGCTCCGGGTGCTCCACGTAGTTCGACGTGGAAGTGAGCAGGCCGGGCACGAGAATCTTGTCTTCCGGCAGCTTCGCGTCCCGCCAGACCGCCCACTCGTGCGCGTGCCGCGGGTTCGACGCCTCGAACAGAATGGCCGACGGCTTGGCCTTCAGCACGATGTGCAGGATCTTCTCGAGCGGAATGTCGTGGTCGTGCGGGCCTTCGTAGTTGCCCCAGCACACGTGCATGCGCAGGGCGCTCGCCGGCACGTTGCGCAACGCGTGGTTCAGAACTTCCACCTGATGCTCGGCGCGCTCGAGGAAATCGGCTTCCGACAGGTCCTGGAAGCCCGTGTGGCGGGCCATGGCGAGATCGGGGCAATCCAGCTGCAGCGTGAGGCCCGCATTGGCGATGGCTTCGTATTCTTCCTGCATGGCCGCGCCGATGGCTTCCACGTAGGCCTCGTGTGTCGGGTAGAACTTGTTCGGCTGGAACGCCGAGACCACACCCGGCGAGGCGGAGTTCATGAACGCTTCGTGCGGCCGGTGCGCGTCGGCGGCCGCGCGCAGGTTCTCGATGTCCTTGCGTAGCGTGTCGCGCTCGATCACGGCGATGGGCCCGACGCAGCCCTGGCGCTTGAACGCCTGCTTGCCGGCGAACACGGCCATGCGCGTGCGGAATTCCGCGAACGGCTGCAGGTCTTTGGCGATCTGGCGCTCGTTGTCGCCGCCGAAGCCGCAGAGGCGGTCTTTCATGTAGGTGGCATAGCTCACCTTCGACGTCTCGCCGTCGCTCACCACGTCGATGCCCGTCTCGACCTGCTGCCTGACCACGTGCGAGACACCATCGTGCATCGTGCGGTCGAAGGTGGGGCCGTCCACCGGGTCGCCGCGTTCCTTGATGAGCAGTTGGTCCACGACGGCCTGGCCGCGCGGCAGGCTGCCAACGTGAGTCGTGAGAATCCGGTCCGTGCTGAGTTTCATGCTGGAGGGTTCAACTGACTGGCCCGATTCGCCGGGCCGCCGAAAATACACCGCTGTCGCGGGCCGTGGTGGGACCTCGTGAGGCTTTGTTCATCTGCTGACGGCCCGCCATCCGCGGCTTTCCGGGCGCGCCATCCGCACTACAATCGAGCGGTAGAGGCTTAAAAACGATTCCAATGTTCTGCGGGGGGCGAGGAATGACGCGTCTGAACGTTTTGCGCGCGCTGGCGGTTGCCGCGCTGTGGGTTGCCTCATCGGTGAGCTGGGGTGCGCAACCCCCGCCGCCACCCGGCGCCGCGCTGTATGCGCAGATGTGCGCGTCGTGTCACGACCACCCAAAAGACCGCATCCCTGCGCGTGAGACGATTGCCAGGCGCACTCCCGAAGAAGTGGTGATGGCGCTCACTCGCGGCAGCATGCGTGTGCAGGCGGGCGGCCTCAACCTGAACGAGCAGAACGCGCTGGCCACGTTCCTGACCGGCCGGGCGCCCTCCGACGAGGTGGCGATTGCCGCGGAAAAGAACCCCTGCACACGCAGCCAGCCGTTGCCAGCGCTCGCCAGCCTCGATGGCCAGTGGAACGGCTGGGGTCGCGATCTCGACAACTCCCGCTTTCAGCCGCAGCCGGGCCTCGCCGCGGCCGACCTCCCGAAGCTGAAACTCAAATGGGCGTTCGGCTATCGCGGCTCTTCGATCTATGGGCAGCCGACGGTGGTCGGCGGGCGTGTCTATGTCACCAGCGCCTCAGGTCGCGTGTATTCGCTGGACGCCGGCACGGGTTGCACGCATTGGACGTATGACGCGAAGGGCCCGTCGCGCACGGCGATGTCCGTGGGCCTCGTGGCGCAACGGCAGGTCGTCTACTTCGGGGACGACACGGCCACCATCTATGCGCTGGATGCGTCGAGCGGAAAGCTCGTCTGGCAGAAGCGTCTGGACTCGCACCCGGCGGCGCGCATCAGCGGTGCGCCGGTGTTCCACAACCAGCGCCTTTACGTTCCCGTGTCGTCTCTCGAGGAGCTTTCGGCTGCCACGCCAGGCTATGAGTGCTGCAAATTCCGAGGCAGCGTAGCGGCGCTCCAGGCGGGCGACGGCAAGGTAGTGTGGCAGACCTACACTATCGACAAGCCGGCCACCCCTACGCGCAAGGCGAAAGATGGAACGCAGCTGTATGGGCCGGCCGGCGCTTCCGTATGGTCCGCGCCAACGCTCGACCCCCGGCGCAACGTCCTGTACGTGGGTACGGGCAACTCGTATACCGACGAAACGGCGCCGCGCACCAACTCCATCCTGGCGCTCAACCTCGACACGGGTCGCATCGTCTGGGCGAACCAGATCCGGGATAAGGACAACTACATCGTCGGCTGCGAGATCGCACCCGGCGGGCCGTGCGAGGAGGGCAAAGCCTGCCCCGCCGGGCCGCCGAACTGCCCCTCGACGGTGGGGCCGGACGTGGACTTCGGCACGTCCCCCATTCTTCGTTCGTTGCCGGGCGGCCGGCAATTGCTGCTGACGGGGCAGAAGTCCGGCGAGGTTCATGCGCTCGACCCCGTGACCGGCAAAGTGGTGTGGGACGCACGCGTTGGCGCCGGCAGCTCGCTCGGCGGCATCGAGTGGGGCCCCGCCGCGGATGACACACAGATGTATGCAGCGGTGTCCGATGTCGTGATCACCACCGGCAACGGCCCGGGCGGGCTCACGGCGCTGCGCATCGCGGATGGCAAGCAGATGTGGCGGGCGGCGCCGCCCAGGCCGGTGTGCAGCTGGGGCACTCGAAGCTGCAGCAGCGCCCAGTCGCAGGCGGTCACGGTCATTCCAGGCGCGGTGTTCTCAGGCTCGCATGATGGGCACCTGCGCGCCTTCTCGACGGCCGACGGGCGGATGGTCTGGGACGTGGACACGGGCGTGCCGTTCGAGACCGTGAACGGTATCGCCGCGGTCGGCGGTTCGCTCGACCATGGGGGCGCGACCGCTGCGGGCGGCAGGGTGTTCGTGAATTCAGGGTATGGCCGCATCAACGGCCAGCCCGGCAACGTGCTGCTGGTCTACGGGCTGCCGAACTGAAGCGTGGGCTCGTCCCGTCTCCAGGCGGCGACGCTCCAGCCGAAGAATTACCTTGCTCCAACTCAACCTTGCCGATAATTTCGCCCGGCTGATTTTATAAAGAATCGAATTCTGGGGTTTTAGTCGCACGGAGCCGCCGCGGGTTTTCCCGGGGGAGTTTCTCCGTGATCGAACAACATGAGGCTCGCAGCGGCGCCATCGAAACGCCGCGCGCACTTCTGCCCGTAGCCGAATACCGGTGCAGCGGTGGCTGCGGCTGCCTGCCCGGCTCTGGTTCAATCCTTCTTTCCGTCGCGCTGGCGAGCACTTCGCCGGCCGCTCGCACCCATTTCGGAGTCGTTTGATGGATGTTCGAGCGCCTGCGCGCCGCAGGAAGACCCGCGCGCCAGCTACTCGCACGCGGCTCCCGGCCGGCAACGGCAATGGAGATGCCGGCGCAGGGCAGTCCGACATCAGTCTGCGCACGCTGCTGCGTGCCCTTCAGGCCGTGCGCGAAGGCGACTTCTCCGTGCGCCTGCCGGGCGACCAGACCGGGCTTGCGGGCAAGGTGGCCGACACGTTCAACGAGATCGTCGGTGCGAACCAGCGCATGGCGCGCGAGCTCGACCGGGCCGGCCAGGTGGTCGGCAAGGACGGCAAGACGCGCCATCGCATGTCGAACGAGCTGCGCTCGGGCGCGTGGGGCTCGATGGAGAGCTCCGTCAACACGCTCATCGATGACCTGCTGTGGCCGAACACGGAAGTCACGCGAACGATCGCCGGCGTGGCGAAGGGCGACTTGTCCCGGACCATGGCGCTCGAAGTGGACGGCCGCCCGCTGAAGGGCGAGTTCCTGCGCTCCGCCACCATCGTGAACGCCATGATTGCGCAGATGAGCGCGTTCACCTCCGAAGTAACGCGCGTGGCGCGCGAAGTGGGCACGGAAGGCAAGCTCGGCGGCCAGGCCGAAGTGCCGGGCGTCGCGGGCACCTGGAAAGACCTTACGGCAAACGTGAACCTGCTCGCGGCAAACCTCACGACCCAGGTGCGCGCCATCGCGGAGGTGGCCACCGCCGTGACCCAGGGCGACCTCACCCGCTCCATTCAGGTGGATGCGCGCGGCGAGGTATCGGACCTCAAGGACAACATCAACGCGATGATCGGCAACCTGCGCGCCACCACGGAGCGCAATACCGAGCGGAACTGGCTGAAGACCAATCTTGCGAAGTTCAGTCGCATGATGCAGGGCCAGCGCGACCTCGTCGCGGTGGGCCAGATGCTGCTGTCGGAGCTGTGCCCGCTCATCAATGCCCGGCACGGCATCGTATACGTCATGGAAGGCTGCGACGGCGCCTCGGTGCTGAACCAGCTTGCGGCCTACGCGGACCCGGACGAAACCAACGAGGCGCGCCGCTACCGGCTGGGAGAAGGGCTCGTGGGCCAGTGCGCGGCAGACCGCCAGCGCATCCTGCTTGCGGACATACCGGATGAGACCATTCACGTGCGCGGCGGCCTGGTGCGCGCGCATCCGCGCAACATCATCGCGCTGCCGGTGTTGTACGAAGGCCAGGTGAAGGCGGTGGTGGAGCTGGCCTCGCTCTACCCGTTCACGGCCTCGCACGTTGCGTTCCTCGAGCAGCTCACGGGCTCCATCGGCGTGGTGCTCAACACCATCGAAGCGACGATGTGCACGGAACGCCTGCTGAAGCAGTCCCAGCAGCTTGCGACCGAGTTGCAGACCCAGCAGAAGGAGCTGCAGCAGACCAACGAAGAGCTGGCCACGAAGGCGAAGCTGCTCGCCGGGCAGAACGCGGAAGTGGAGCGCAAGAACGAGGAGATCGAGCTGGCCCGCCGCGCCCTGGAAGAGAAGGCGGCGGAGCTGGCGCTCACCTCGCGCTACAAGACCGAGTTCCTGGCGAATGTGTCGCATGAGCTGCGCACGCCGCTGAACAGCATCCTGATTCTCGGCCAGCAGCTCGCGCAGAACGCGGACCGGAACCTGTCGAGCCGCCAGGTCGAGTTCGCCAGGACGATCCACGGCGCCGGCACCGACCTGCTGCATCTCATCAGCGACATTCTCGACCTCTCCAGGATCGAGTCGGGCACGGTGACGGTGGAATCGGAAGACCTGCTGTTCACGCATTTGCGCGAGACCATCGAGCGCAACTTCCGTCACGAGGCGGAAGCCCGCAAGCTCTCGTTCTCCACGGAGCTCGACACCAGCCTCGGCCGCACCATCACCACCGACTCCAAGCGCCTGCTACAGGTGTTGAAGAACCTGTTGTCGAATGCATTCAAGTTCACCAGCGACGGCGGCGTGCGCCTGCACGTTGGCATTGCGCAGAGCGGCTGGACGAAGGATCACCCCACGCTCAGCACGGCCGCGTCGGTCGTGGAGTTCTCGGTGAGCAACACCGGCATCGGCATTCCGCCGGAGAAGCAGAGGATCGTTTTCGAGGCGTTCCAGCAGGCCGACGCGGGCACTGCCCGCAAGTACGGCGGCACGGGCCTTGGCCTTGCCATCAGCCGCGAGCTTGCGAACCTGCTAGGTGGCGAGATTCGTCTGTCGAGCGTGCCGGGCAGCGGCAGCACGTTCACGCTGTATCTGCCGCTCGCGTACATGGGCCCGGCGTACGGAAGAAGCCCGGTGTCTCCGCAGTCCGCGTCGGCCGGGGCCGCGCCGACACCGTTCCAGCCGATGGTGCTGCCCGCCGCCCGCGTCGAGGATCTGCCCGACGATCGCCACGACATCGACGCCGCAAGACCTGTCGTTGCTCATTGTCGAGGACGACCCCCGCTACGCAAAGGTGCTGCTGAACCTGGCACGTGACCGTGGTTTCAAGGCGGTCGTGGCCAGGAACGGAGCCGACGCCCTGAGCCTGGTGCGCAAGCATTGCCCTACGGCGGTATCGCTCGACGTATTCCTGCCGGACATGCTGGGCTGGACGGTGTTGAGCCAGCTCAAGCGCGATCCGGACACGCGTCACATCCCGGTGCAGATCCTCACCGTGGAAGAGGAGCGCCAGTACGGCCTGGAGCGGGGCGCGTTCTCGTTCCTGAACAAGCCGCTCACGACCGACGATCTGGCGGAGGCGTTCGACCGCATCAAGTCGTTCGCGGCGCCGCGCCTGCGACGGCTGCTGGTGGTGGAGGACGACCCGGCCGAGCAGGCGAGCATCGCGGAGCTCATCGGCGCCGAGGATGTCGAGATCACCGCTGTCTCGACTGGGGCCGCGGCGCTGGCGAAGATGCGCGAGCAACCTTACGACTGCGTCGTGCTCGACCTGCGCTTGCCGGACATCTGCGGTTTCGATCTGCTCACTGAAGTTCAGCAGGACCCGAAGTTGTGCGACACGCCCATCGTCGTATTCACCGGCCGGGAGCTCACCGACACGGAAGAGGGCGAGCTGCGCAAGAGGGCCAGGAGCATCGTGGTGAAAGGCGTGCGCTCGCCGGAGCGGCTGCTCGATGAGACCGCGCTGTTCCTGCACCGGGTGATCGCCGACCTGCCCGGCCGACAAGCAGCGGATGATCGAGAACCTGCACCAGAGCGACGAGCCGCTACTGGGCCGAAAAGTGCTGGTAGTGGACGATGACATCCGCAACATCTTCGCGCTCAACAGCCTGCTCGAACGCCACAACATGCAGGTGGTCAGCGCCACCAACGGGCAGGATGCCATCGGCCTCGTGGAACGCACCGAAGGCCTCTCGCTCGTGCTCATGGACATCATGATGCCGGAGATGGATGGCTACGAGACCATGCGGCGCATCCGTGCGAACCCGCGGTTCCGTCATCTGCCGATCATTGCGCTCACGGCCAGGGCCATGAAAGGCGACCGGGAAAAATGCCTCGAGGCGGGCGCGTCGGACTACGTGGCAAAACCGGTCAACACGGACCAGCTCCTGTCGCTGGTGCGCATGTGGCTGCATCGCTGAAATGGAATTCCCCCGCCGCATGAGCCAGGACGCGAAGGTCAACATCCTGCTGGTCGACGACCAGCCGGCGCGACTGTTGTCGTACGAGACCATCCTGGCCGATCTCGGACAGAACCTCGTGCAGGCCCGCTCGGGCCTGAAGGCGCTCGAGCGTCTCATGAAGGACGACTTCGCCGTGGTGCTGCTCGATGTGAGCATGCCCGGCATGGATGGCTTCGAGACCGCGAGCCTGATCCACGAGCATCCGCGCTTCGAGAAGACGCCCATCATCTTCGTCACCGGCGTGCACGTGACCGAGCTCGACCGCCTGAAGGGCTACAAGCTCGGCGCCGTCGACTACGTGTACATCCCGGTGGTGCCGGAGATTCTTCGCAGCAAGGTTTCCGTGCTGGTCGAGCTGCATCTGCAGCGGCGCGAGCTGCAGACGCTGAATCGCAGCCTCGAAGAGGCGAACCGACGCCTGAAGCTTGCGAACTCGAACCTGCAGGCGCAGAAGACGCGCGAGCTAGAAATGCTCAACCGGACCCTCAGGCGCTCGAATACCGAGCTCGAGCAGATGAACCATGTTCTGCAGAGTGAAGTCGTCGAGCGCGCGCGCGCTGAACGCGCATTGAAAGAGGCCGACCGGCACAAGGACGAATTCCTCGCCGTGCTCGCGCACGAGCTGCGCAACCCGCTCGCGCCCATTCGCAACGCTGTGGAGATCATGCGCCGCAGCGCGCTGCCCGACGCGCAGCTGGCGTGGTCTCGCGAGGTGATCGAGCGGCAGGTGAAGCACCTGACGCGGCTCGTGGACGATCTGCTGGACGTGTCGCGCATTACTCGCGGCAACATCAATCTCAGCCGCGAGGCCGTGGCGGTGGGCACCATCGTGGCGCGCGCCATCGAGACCATCCAGCCGCTCATCGCCGAACAGCGTCACGAGCTCGTCGTGGAGATGTCTGACGAATCGCTGGAAGTGGATGGCGATCTCACGCGTCTCACGCAGGTGCTCGGGAATCTGCTGAACAACGCCGCGAAATACACAGACCCGGGCGGCAAGCTTGCGGTGAGCACCCGCCGCGAGAGCACCGATGTGGAGATTCGCGTGCGCGACAACGGCATCGGCATACCGCCGGAGCTGTTACCGCGGTTGTTTCAGCTGTTCACGCAAATGGATGGCGCCGCGCATCGCGCGCAGGGCGGGCTGGGCATCGGCCTTGCGCTCGTGCGGCAACTGGTGCAGATGCATGGCGGCAGTGTTACGGCCTACAGCAAGGGGCCGGGGCATGGCAGTGAGTTCCTGATTCGGCTGCCACTGCGAATGAATGCATGCCATGAGGGCTCGGTCGGGCGGGCTCCCATGCTGGCACTTCGGGATGGCGCGAAATCCGGCCGCCGGATACTGCTTGCCGATGACAACCAGGATGCGCTCGACAGCCTCGCCACGCTGCTCCAGTGCGATGGCCATGAGGTGCACAAGGCTGCGGACGGTGCCGAGGCGCTGGAAATGGCTGCGAGTTGTCACCCCGACGTCGTCCTGCTCGACATCGGCATGCCGAAGCTCGATGGCTACGAAGTGGCGCGCCGTATTCGCGCCGAGCCCTGGGGAAAGCGCACCGTGCTGATTGCGCTCACCGGCTGGGGGCAGGATGAAGATCGCCGCCGCTCGCGTGAGGTGGGCTTCGATTCGCACCTCGTGAAGCCGCTGGACCCCGACGCTCTGTCGACGTTGCTCGCGCGGCTGCCGCAGTCTGACGATGCGCGGGCAGCGCAGCCGGCCTGATGAGGCGCGTTAGCCGCCGCTGGCCGTGCGAGCCTGCGGCGCAAGCGGCGAGTCTCCTCCCAGGGCCACGATGAGCTCTGCCGTGTCCTGCAAGCGCTGCGCACGGGCCCGCGCAACGCCTATGCGGGCGCGGAGCACCTGCCGTTCAGCGTCGAGTATCTGAAGCACCCCGACATTGCCGGCGCTGTAGCTCTCGCGGGTGAGTGCGAGGCTCGACTCGGCAACGTCCAGCGCGCGCTGTTGCGCCTGGGACTGCTGGGCGTCGTGCTCGAGAGCGGCCAGCACGTCGGCGACCTGGCGGAAGGCCGTGAGCACGGTCTGCTCGTACTTCGCCAGCGACGCCTGCATGGCGGCTTCGGAGGCCCGGCGCTGCGCGCGGCGCTTGCCGGAGTCGAACAGGGGTGCGGCGAGGTTGCCCGCCAGCGCGAAGGCCGTGCTTTCGTGATCGAACAGCGAGCCCACGGTGATGGCCTGCTGGCTCAGTGAGCCCGTGAGCCGGATCTGCGGATAGAGGTTGGCTGTGGCGACGCCCACTGCCGCGGTGGCCGCATGCAACTGCGCCTCGCCCGCGCGGATGTCCGGCCGGCGTCGGGCGAGCTGCGAGGGCAGGCTCACGGGCAGCGTCGCGGGTGGCGGGAAATCTTCCAGCTCGAACTCGGGCGGCGACCAGTTGCCCGGCGCCTCGCCGACCAGCACGGCGAGCGCATGGCGGGCGGCACTCAACTCCTGCCGCAGGGGCGGCATCAAGGTTTCGTCCTGCGCAAGCTGGCTTTCGGCGCTCAGCACGTCCAGTCGCGGCACGGAGCCCTCGTCGAATGCCTTGCGCACCAGCTCGGCGTTGCGGCGATCCTCCTCGAGCACCGCTTCCGCTGCGCGAATCTGCGCACGCGCCGAAGCGATGGCGAACGCCTGCAGTACCACGTTGCCGGTCAACGAAAGTTGCGCGGCGTTGAGCTCGTGCTGCTGCACTTCGGCGAGCGCTTGCTGTTCCTCGATGGTTCTGCGCACGCCACCCGCGAAGTCGAGCAGGTAGCTCACGTTCGCGCCAACGGAGTAGTAGGTGAACGGCGGGAGCTGGAAGCCGCCCAGAAATGCGGCGCCGAGCTTCTGGCGGCCGTTGCCGGCTTCGAGCGTTGCTTCGGGCAGGCGCGCCGCGCGGCTCACGCCCAGCAGCTCGTTCGCCTGCTTCAGCGTCGCTTGCGCGGCTTTCAGGTCGCGGTTGCCCGCGAGCGCAATGCGTACCGTCTCATCGAGCTTCGGCGACTGGAACAGGCTCCACCAGAGCTGCGGAACGGCGGCGCTCGACGCGTCTGTGCCTGCGGCCGGAAGGCTGAGGCTCGGTAACGGCTCCGTGGTGTACTGCTGCGCAGCCGGCGGCGTCGGCGGCACGAAGTTCGGCCCGACGGCGCAGCCAGTGAGGAGCAACGCCACAGACAGCGAGGCGAGTTTCATTCGGCCCTTCTTCATTCAGCCTTTCTCTATTCGGCAATGACCGGCTTCGCACCGGGCTGCTTCGCGGCGCGTGCGAGCATGATCAGCGGAATCGTCGCGGCGGTGAGGATCATCATCAGCTGGAAGGCATGCAGGTAGGCGATCCAGCTCGCCTGGTTTGCCACCTGCGCGTTCAGCGCGATGAGGCCGTTGGTGGACTCCATCTGCGAGTAGATCTGCGGCTGGCTCGCGATGGCGTTGTATGGCGTCAGGTTCTCGGTGAGCGCGGCGTGGGCCGTTCTGGTGCCCGACGACACATAGGCCTGGATCACCGAGATGCCCACGGCGCTGCCGATGTTGCGCGTGAGGTTGAAGAACGCCGTGCCTTCGTTGCGCAACGCCTGGGGCAGCGTGGCGAATGCCACGATGGTGAGCGACACATACGCAAGCCCGGAGCCGAATCCCTGGATGACGCCCGACGAGATGATGGGCCCTGAGTCGATCTGTGGGGAGAACGACGACATCTGCCACAGCGAGATCGCCGCGAGCCCGAAGCCGAGCGCGATGAGCCAGCGCGCATCGATGCGGCCCGCGATGCGTCCGACCACCACCATCGACACCCACGTGCCGATGCCGCGCGGCGCGGTGACGAGGCCGGCCGCGAGCACGGGATAGCCCATCAGCCCCTGTAGCATCGGCGGCATCAGCGCGAGCGTGGCGAACAGCACAACGCCCACCATGAAGATGAAGACGTTGCCGACGACGAAGTTGCGGTCCCTGAACAGCCCGCGGCTGATGAACGTGTTCTCGGCCGTCGCGGTGTGCACGATGAACAGGAACAGGCCGATGGCGGCGATGAACGCCTCGATCTGGATCTCCGGGGACGCGAACCAGTCCTTGAGCTCACCCCGGTCCAGCATGAGCTGCAGGGCGCCGATGCCCAGGCTCAGCGTGGCGAACCCGAACATGTCGAAGGAATTGCGCAGCTGCTTCGTCTCGGGCAGCGTGGCGGCGATGCCGATGGCCGCGAGAATGCCGAAGGGCACGTTCACGAAGAACACCCAGCGCCAGCTGTAGTCTTCCGTGAGCCAGCCGCCGAGCATCGGCCCCAGGATCGGCCCGAGCACCACGCCCATGCCCCAGATGGCCATGGCGCGCCCGTGTCGCTCCTTCGGGTTGATGTCGAGCAGAATCGCCTGCGACAGCGGCAACAGCGCGGCGCCGGCCAGGCCCTGCAGCGTGCGGAACAGAACGATCTGGAACAGCGAGTCGGCCATGCCACACAGCGCCGACGCAATGGTGAAGCTCACCACCGACGCGAAGAACACGCGCTTGCGCCCCAGGCGCACGGCCAGCCAGCCGGACAGCGGCGTCATGATGGCCGCGGAGACGATGTAGGACGTGAGCACCCACACCATCTGATCCTGCGTGCCGGAGACACTGCCCTGCATGTGAGGCAGTGCAATGGTGGCGATGGTGGTGTCGATGGCCTGCATGATCGACGCCGCCATCACACTGGCGGTGATCAGCACCCGGTTGAGAGGCCGCCCGCCCACGCCAATGGTCACGGCAGCGGGGCTCATCGCTGCTTCAGGCATTAGTGCGTGGCGCTGGTGCTGCTGGTGGCAACGCGCCCGGCCGCAGCCGGCGTGAATTCAGCGGGCGCAGCGGATTCATTCGCGAGCGGCGCGCCTCTGTGCTTCTGCGTATCCACTTTCACGTTCGCGCTGAGGCCCGCGAACAGCGGGTGATCGCGGTCCGGGTCTTCGATCTCGACCCGAACGGCCAGGCGCTGTACGACCTTCACCCAGTTGCCCGTGGCGTTCTGCGCCGGCAGGACCGAGAACTGCGCGCCCGTGCCGGGGCTCAGGCTGGCCACGTGCGCTTTGAAAGTGCGGTCTGCATAGGTATCGATGCGCACGGTGGCGGGCTGCCCTTCACGCATCTTCGCAAGCTGCACTTCCTTGAAGTTCGCCTCGATCCACAGGTTGTGAGTGGCGACGAGCGCGAACACCGGGCTGGCGGCATTCACGTAGTCCCCCACCTGCAGCTTTTCCACTTGTGTGACGACACCGTCATCCGGCGCGGTGATGGTGGTGTAGGAGAGGTCGAGCTCCGCGCGATCGAGCTCGGCCTGGGCCTGCTCTACGGCGGGGTGCTTCATGGGGTCGATGGACGGATTGCCACCGAGATTCGCCACGGTGCTGGCGATCTGCTGTTGAGCGGCGGCCACGGCCTGCGCGGCCGCGTCGCGCGCGTGAATAGCGCGGTCTACCTGCGCCTGCGAGGAGATGCCGGACGCCAGCAGGCGACTCTGGCGCTCACTCTCGCGCTTCTCATAGTTGAGCGTGTCTTCGGCCGAGCGCAGCTCGCTCTGCTTCTGGCGATAGGTGGCCTTCATCGAGTCGATCTGCAGCCGCGCATTGTTGAGCTTGGCGCGCGCCTCGTTCACTTTGAGCTGGAACGGGCGTTCGTCGAGCTTGAAGAGCACGTTACCCTTGTTGACGCGCTGGTTGTCGTGCACCAGCAGTTCCACGACGCGTCCGGGCACATTGGTGCTGATGGCGACGCGTGCGGCGTTCACATAGGCATCTTCAGTGGTCTCGTAGCGACCGCCGGCGAAGTAGAAACAGGCCGCGATGAGCACGATGAGCGTGACGCCGCCGATCATGACGGGCCGGCGCAGTCGCTTGACGCGTGAGTGGGTACGGGTGTGGGTCGAGTCGTTCATCGGGACGCCTTCTTGCGGCGGGACGGGGTGGCGCGGGGCGCTGCGCGCCGCGCACGTCGGGGGTGTTCCGGCTTGCCGTTCTGCGTGCCAGGGCGCGCCTCGTGGGACGAGGTCGTATCGCCAGCGGGCAACAGTGCGACGAGGTTGCCGCGAACCCGCTCCAGCATGCTCATCATCTGCTCGCGCTCGGTGGCCGACAGCCCCACCAGGGCCTCGGACCGCACCTTGTCACCAATGCGCATGATCTCCGCCAGCACAGGGTCGGACGCGGGCTCGAGGTACAGGCGGTAGGCGCGGCGGTCCGTCGGATCGGCGCGGCGCTCGATCCAGCCGTCGCGCTCCATGCGGTCGAGCACACGCACGAGAGTCATGGGATCGGTGTCGCTGAGCTCCGCCAGCCTGGCCTGGGTAGCGCCCTCATTGCGGGAGAGATAGACGAGCACCTTGCAGTGGGTGAGCGACATGCCCAGCTGCGCCGCGCGCTGCTCGAAATGGCGCACCCACAGGCGCGAGACGTCCTTCACCAGAAAGCCGAAATGCCGAATCTGCTCCATTCGCCGCAAATCCCCCATGCCTCTTTCGAGGCAGATCGCAGAGCGTGTGACTATAGACGGTGATGCTATATCACGCGTTACGATCGTCAAGGCCGGGCGGCCGCGGCGCGCGTCTAGAAGCTGTGCTGGGTGGAAACCAGGAACTGCACCGTCTGTATGTCGGAGCCGCCGTCCAGCGGCACCGCTACGTCCAGGTGCAGCACGTTGCCGAGCGCCGAGCGGCTGCTGCCGAGTCGTAGCCCGAAGCCCACGTCTTTCAACAGGCCCTGGGAGGTCGTGCCGCCGGGGTTCGGGCCCCACGTGCGGCCGACGTCCGCAAACACGGCGCCGCCGACGTTGAAGAGCCGGAAGGGATACCAGTTCGTGAAGACGCGCTGCTCGGCGGTGATGAGCCAGCGGCCGTCACCCGCCTGATAGCGCAATGGGTAGCCGCGCAGGCCGTTGTCGCCTCCCAGCAGGACCTGGTGATCCAGGTCGAGGTTCGAGCCCACGTCCGCCAATGCCTCGAGGAACAGCAGCCGCCGTTCGGACTGGCGGAAGTAATAGCGCGCCGCCACTCCGGCCAGCACATCTGCGAAGCCGCTGTCTTCACGCCGGCCGGTGAGCGTGGAGCTCAGTAGCAATCGATGCCGCGTTCCCGGCACGAAACCGTGCGACACGCCGCCCTCGAAGACCCACGCGTTGCGATCCGAGCCCAGCGTGGAGGAGGCGAGGCCGAGCCGCGCGTGCGCGTGCAAGCCGAGCAGGAAGTCTTCCGTCTTCTCGATCTGGTCGCGGTTGCGCGCTTTTTCGTACTCATCCTGGAGCCACTCGTAGCCGACCCAGGGGTAGACGAGCTTGCGGTCCGGCGGCACGAGCGTGGTCGGGCCGCTCTCCCCGACGATGCGCTCGAAGCGCGACTCGTCGTGGGTGGCGCCGAAGGTGAGCCGCGCCACCCAGCCGTTGCGAAGCCCGTGAGACCAGCCGCCGTAGACGGTGGCGTCACGACCGCGCACGCCGAACTGGTCGCGGATCTCGCCGAGGTCATAGCGCGAGTCGACGCGCTCGTCGCTCTTCGCAGCCACGCCGGTGGCCCAGCGTGAGTCGAGCGCGTAGAACGGGTGCTCGAAGTTGAGCTCGTGCGTGCGGCCGTCGCTGTTGTCGGAATAGCCGGCGGTCATCGTCCACCACGACCCGAGCAGTTGCGGGTCGTGATAGAGAAGCTTCGTGGATGTGCGATCGACATCGGACTCGCGTCCCAGGCTGATCTGGCTGCCGAGGCCCAGCAGGTTCAGCTCCTCCACGCCAAAGCCGCTGGAGCTCTTGCCGCCCTTGCGGCCGTAGGAGACATGGGGGTTCAGCGTCCACACGTCGTGCGTCAACACTTCAACGTCGACCACGCCGTCATGCCACGCCACGGGCCAAATGGTCGCGTCCTGCAGATAGCGCGTGCCGCGCAGGATGCGCTCGGATTCTTCGAGCAGCCGCCCGTCGTACGCCGCGCCGGCGCTGAACAGCAGTTGGTCCTGAACCGTGGAGGTGCGCGTGCCGATGTGCAGCCTGTTGGCTAGCCGGAACAACCTGGCGTCTTCGTCAGCGCGCGACGTGTCGAAGATATTGCGCGTGACGATGCGCACCTCGCCAATGCGCGCGTGCGCAGCTTCGAGCGCCGCGTCCGTCGGAACATCCGCCGGCCGTTCGAGCGCCTCCTTCGTTGCGCGCGCCCGCACGTTCGGCAACAACCCTGCGTCGTCGGCACTGGCTGCCTGGCAGGCGAGAATCACCGCTACGGCGATGGAGATTCGTGCGGTCACAGCCCGTTGGACGGCCCGCCGAGGCGCAAACAATCGGGCGAAAAATCGCGCAAACCCGCGGCGTGCAAGCCACGCTCGTGACCTTAGGCCGGTCGGGTGCGGCCGGCGGCCTTCCTCGCGGCAGGCCGATCTTCTAACGTCCGCGACATGGCAATCCGTAAATCAAGGGGGGCAGTCATGACCCAGGTCGTCCGCGTACACCAGCCCGGTGGGCCCGAAGCGCTGCGCATCGAAAATCTCGACGTACGCGCGCCGGGGCCGGGCGAGCTGCGCCTGCGTGTGGAGGCCATCGGCCTGAATCGCGCCGAGGCGATGTTTCGCTCGGGCAGCTACCTGCAGGCAGCGAGCCTGCCCACGCTCATCGGCTATGAAGGCGTTGGCACCGTTCAGGCGCTTGGGCCGGGCGTGGAGGGGTTCGCCGTGGGCGACCGTGTATGCGTGGTGCCGAGTTATCGCCAGGGCGAGTACGGCATGTATGCCGAAGAAGCCATCGTGCCGGCGAAGAGCCTGCTGCAGGCTCCGCCAGGCCTCTCGCCGGTCGAAGCAGCGTCCATCTGGATGCAGTACTTCACGGCGATGGCGATCATCGAGATTGGCAAGGCGACGGTGGGTGACCATGTAATCATCCGCGCGCCGTCGAGCAGCGTGGGAATTGCCGCCATTCAACTCGCCAACTGGGCAGGAGCCACGCCCATCGCCGCCACGCGCCGCAGTGACAAGGCCGCGGCACTGAAGGCGCAGGGCGCAAAGCACGTGGTGGCCACGGAAGAGCAGGATCTCGTCGCGGAAGTCATGCGCATCACGCAGGGCAAGGGCGCGCGCCTCGTGTTCGACCCCGTCGGTGGGCCGTACGTAGACAAGCTTGCGAACGCCATGGCGGATGAAGGCATTCTTTTCATCTACGGCAGCCTGAGCGGGCAGACCACTCCGTTCCCGCACTGGCCGGCCGCCCTCAAGGGCCTGAGTGTGCGCGGCTGGGTGGCCTCGCACATCTGGGGCCGGCCCGAACGCTATGCGCGCGCGCAGAACCTGGTTCTGCGCGGTCTTGCCGAAGGGCGCCTGAAGCCGGTGATCGCGAAGACGTTCCCGCTCTCGCAGATCGTCGAGGCGCACCGCTACCTTGAGTCCAATCAGCAACTCGGAAAAATCGTCGTCACGGTGAACTCATGAACTTTCGAAAGCTCGCAATTCTCTTCGCACTGGGGTTCGCGCCGCTGGCCGCCCAAGCCGCGTTCAAGCCCGGCGCGCCCACGGTGCTCATCACGGGCGCCAATCGCGGCATAGGCCTCGAGCTCGCGCGGCAATATGCCGCGAAAGACTGGAACGTGATCGCCACCACGCGTCGCCCGGTGGACGACAAGGGCGCGGCAGACCTGCGCGCCATCGCGCAGAAGCACCCGAACCTCGTCATCGAGCGCATCGACGTCACCGACAGCGCCATGATTCGCAGCGTGGCCGCGAAGTACGAGGACCAGCCCATCGACGTGCTCATCAACAACGCGGCCGCCGTGGAAACCACTTTCCAGGCCGATATGGAGAAGGTGAGCATCCCCTACGACAAGATCGACTACGACGCCGCGCGTAACGACTTCGACGTGAACACCCTCGGGCCCATGCGCATGGTGCAGGCGTTCATGCCGAATGTGGAGCGCTCGAAGCAGAAGAAGATAGTGAACGTCACGTCGTTCATCGGCTCGTTCGGCCGCGGCATGGCGAGCCCGATGGGCATGAACTACGGCGCGAGCAAGGCGGCGCTCAACATGTATACCTACAAGCTCCACTTTGCGGTGAAGGCGAAGGGCGTGGTGGCGTCGCTGGTGGAGCCGATCCTGGTTGCCAGCAAGCCCGGCGTGGGGGACAACCCGATGGCCAAGCCCATCGATCAGGAAGTGGCGCGGCTCGTGAAGATCATCGACGGCATGACCATCGAGAACGCGGGCGGCAAGATCACGAACTTCTCAACGGGCGAGATCGACCCGTTCTGAAGCGGCGCTACTGGGCCGCGGCGTACTCCGCGTCGCTGGCTTGCGCCCGGACGATCGACGGGCGCGAGCACACACGCTCCACATAGGCCTTGATGGCCGGTGTCTCGGGCACGAGCTTGAAGTTCGTCGTCCACTTCAGGGCCATACCCCACAGCACGTCGGCCGCGGTGAACTTCTCACCGAGAATCCATGGGTCTTTGCCCAGCTGGTCGTTCAGCGTCTTGAGCATTGAAACCCGGGCCCGCGCGGGCCATGGAGCGTTACTGAATTGTCTTGCTTACGATCGTGGAGGCGGCGCTTTCCATGCCGCTGCTCGTGTATGCCTTCACCGTGAAGTACCACGTGCCGGGAGAGAGGTTCTCCACGAGGTAGCTCGAAACACCCGCCGTCGCGATCTGCGCCACATTCGTCAGCGCGGCGGTCGAAGTGCCGTAGGAGAGGCGGTATCCAGACAGGTCAGTGAGCGAGGAGCCGTCTGTGTTGGTAGTGGGAGGAGTCCACGAAATCTGCGCGGTGCCGTTCGACACCTGGTTCACCGTGATGCTGAAGGCCGGCAGCGAAGTGGTCGCCGTGCCGTCGCTCACGCTGATGACGATGTTTGCATAGGAACCGGCATCGCCTGCCGCCGGGGTGCCCGAGAGGAGACCGCTCGAGGTGGTGAACGTTGCCCACGAGGGCTTGCCCGAGATCGAGAAGGTGAGCGTGTTGCCCTCGGCGTCGTACGCCGTCGGCTTGAAGGAGTAGGCCGTGCCGACGTTGATCGCCGTTACCGGCGTGCCCGTGATGGTGGGCGCGGTGTTGGCTGGCGCCGGCGCCGGCTCAGTCGTCGTGGTCGACGCGCTCGTCACCGTGATGGAGAACGGCGCAAGCTTCGCTGTCGTCTTGCCGTCGGACACCGTGATGATGATGTTCGCGTAGGTGCCAATGTGGCGCGTGCGCGGCACACCGTAGAGCGTGCCACGATATTTGCTGAAGCTGAGCCAACCCGGCTTGCCGCTGACGCTGAAGCGCAGGCGGGTCGTTGCGTTGCCGCTGACCGTGGGTGTGAATGAGTAGGTCCGGTCGACCGTGGCGGTGGTGGCCGGTTGACCCGAGATGGTCAGAGTGGTGGCCGCCGTGGCGGTCGTCACGTGCCCCATGGCGAGGAGCGCCATGCTCAGCAGAGCGCAGAACAATGGTCGCTTCAGAGCGTTCGCAAGATTCATCTGGACCCCCGGCGAGCATTGCGGCCTTTCGGTCGCGGCGCGTGCCGCCGGTGGATGACTCAAAAACCAACGACGCGCATCGGGCCGCATCGGTTCGCTCCTGGTATCCCCGCTATCCGCGCGCATTGCGTGCGGACCGGTAGCTTTGCGTCCCCGCCTTGCGGTGGGTTTGCCCTTGACAGTTGCTTCAACTCCCGCCTCCGGTCCGTGGCCCCGGTGCGGAACTGTCGCGTCGATTGTTCGATCGCGAGTCGCGTTGATCGAATCCGATACGTCAACGCGATGAGCGAAGTAAACCTTGCCCGTGTCGCCGAGACAATGTGCGCAATCGCCTACATGTCGGCAGGAAGCGACGGGAATTCCGCGGCGAAACGCACCTGGTATCGTTTTCGGTATGGTGCGGACCGCGCTTGAAAAAAAGGCGGTTTGCGCGCGCGAGGCCTAGTGGGCGCTTTCTTCTTCGAGGCGTTTGCGAAGACGCTCGCGGGAAGCCTCTACGTACATGTCACACGCGGCCGGATCGATAAGTCCGTCACGGTTTTTCCGCGACTCGCGCTTTTCGAGCCGTTCCCACAGCCCGGTAACCGCCGGGTGCGTGCTCACGAGGATGTCGCACGGCAGCGCGGTGAGCGTTGCGTAGCTCTTCTGGAAATCCTTCAGCACGCCGGGGTAACTCTTGTTGTTCGTGAACTTGAAATCCGGCGCGGAGACGGGCGTGAGACTGTCTGCATACACCATGTCGAGACAGCGCTGCGCCTCGCACGACTTCCAGCTCCAGCTGGTGCCGCCCGGGGTGTGACCGGGCGTGAAGTGAGCAGTCACGTCGAGGGCGCCCACGCGCACGACGCCGCCGTCCTTGAGCACCGAGACACTCGATACTCTGGCGATGGGCTGGATGAGGCCGAACTGAGGATCGTCCCGGCCGACACCGCCATGCTCCAGCACCCTGGCGCTGGCCGGGCTGGCCCACACCTCCGCGCCACTCATCCGTTGCAGTTCGGCGATGCCGCCCGCGTGGTCGAAGTGAACATGCGAGTTGAGGATGACCTTGATGTCTTCCACGCGAAAGCCGAGCGAGCGCACGTTCGCCGCAATCTTCGGCGCGGACTCCGGCAGCGCTCCGTCGATGAGCACGTGGCCCTTGTCGGACGTGATGAGAATGGAGCCGAGCCCACGCGGGCCTACGTAATACGAATTGCCGTAGAGCCTGAACGGGGCCTGCGTTTCATTCCACGCGGCGCAGGAGTCGCACGGCGGCACTTGCTCGCCGGCCGCGGCGGCCACGCTGGCGAGTGACCAAAGAGTCGCGGTGGACAGCAATCGTAGTGTCAAAGTCATGAGGCATTCTTTCCCTGTATGGGCGCAGCCGGCTCAGGCGTATGACCTGCACGTGATCTGTGGCGGCATTGGCCGCAAGCCCAATGCCGCTGACGCCGCCGGCTGCCTCTATATAGCCGATCGGAGCTAGTTGCGCATGACCACCGGCACGGCGAGCGACAGTCGCCATGACTGCTGCCAGGTGACGCGGTCGGAGGTGACGTTCTCGCCGCCGGACGTGAGCTCAGACGGGTGGTGACGGGTTCGCCGTGCTCACGAACGGCACGAACCTGCTCGGCGGCGCGCAGGATATCGACGCGCTGATCGCCTACCTCGCCGCTTACAAGGCGCCGAACGCGCCGTACGACCCGGCCGCGGTGCCTGCCCGCGTCACGAAGCTGCCCTGATCGGCAGAAACGGTTGATGATGCGCGCCGGGCGAAGGGAATCGCCTGGCGCGCTACTCCACGGCGATGAGCTGGACCACGGACGGAATCAGCCGCTCGTACAACTCTTCGACCGCCGGCATCGGGGGCATGGGGCCGGCAGGGTGGGGTGGGCCGGCCGCTTTCTCTTTTGCAGCGGGCGCGCAGATTCTCGCCGCCCACCATGATGTCACCCGCACGATCTGCTCTTCCGGAAAGCTCCATTGGAAGAGGCGGACAACGTCGAGTTGGGCCTGAAATCAGCGGCCGCAAAAAAAAGGCCGCGGCATTTGCGCCGCGGCCAATTCTCCAGCGAGTCGCGTGTGACTACTTCACGCGAACCGCCAGTGCGCGGATCAGTGGGGTGCCGGAGGGTCCGACGTTGCCCACCGACGCAACCAACCCGGTCTTGAGGTTCATCCGGTACAGCACCGATTGCGTGGAGCCCGTGGGCTGCAGCGCGCCGAGCGAGAGGCCGTCGTCACCGCCGCCGATGTCGAAGCCCGCGACGTTCGAGAACGTCAGCGTCGGGTCGAGCGCACCGATGGTCGTGAGCGTGCCGTCGTTCGGCGGGTTCTGCAGCAGCAGGCTGTTGGTGGCGAGGTCGATGTCCAGGAGCTGAGTCGCCGTCGTTGCCGGGAAGCTCTGCTTGTAGGCCACCGCGACCACCTGGGGCGTTCCCGGGTTGAGCGTGCCATCTGTCGTCACGAAGCCCGTGTCGACATTGATGCGCAGGCTCTGGCCGGTGTCGCTCACGATGCGCAGGCGATCGGCCACCGGGTTGAAGTCCACGCCGAACGTCGTTCCCGTCAGCATCATGAACGGGTTCGTCATGTCGGTGGCATCTGCCGCCAGGGTCGACGCAACCGTCGCCACCGCGGTCGCGGGGTCGATCGTGTAGATGCGGCCCGTGCTCGTGGCGCCGTACAGCTTGCCGTTGGTCTGGCGGAAGTCGATGCCGATCAGGCTCTCGCCACCCTGCAATCCCGTGATCGCAAGGTTGGTGTCGAGCGTGCCCGGCGTGGCCGGCTTGAAGCTCACGAGGCGATTGTCGGTGGTTGCCGCGAACACTGTGGCCACCGGTATCGCGGCCAGCGTCGCTCCGCGCACCCGCTCACCGCCGCCAATGGTGTTCACCTTCGTGGCTGCACCCGTCGTCAGGTTTACGGTATGCAGCTCGGAAGTAGTGGCCCCCATGAGGTTCACGGCCGCGAACGCCGCGTTGTTGGTGCCGGCGATGTCGAATGCCGCCACCGACTGCACGTCGCCGATGTTGAGCGCGCCCACCGTGAGCAGGTCGCCCAGGTTCGGGTTGCCGGACGGCTGGCCCTGGATCTGCAGTCGATCATTGCCCGCGTCGAGCACGTAGAGCGTGGTGAAACCCGCTCCCGCAAATGCGTTCGTGTAAGCCGCCGCAACCACCGTCGAACCGGCCGGGTTCAGCGCGGTATCGGTCGTCACGGCGCCCGTGTCGACATTGATGCGCAGGTTCTGACCCGTGTCGCTGACCACGCGGAGGCGGTCCGGAACCGGGTTGAAGTCGACACCAAACTCGGTGCCACTCAGGGCCGTGAACGGGTCGGCCGCAGCGGCCACGAGCATCGACTTCATCGTCGCCGCGCCGGTGCCGGTGTTCACCGTGTAGATGCGGCCCGTGCTGCCCAGCGCGTAGATGGCGCCATCCGCCGGACGCGCGTCGATGCCGAGCACCGATTCGCCGCTCTGCAGCCCGGTGATCGCCGTCGTCGTGCAGAGCTTTTGCGGAGCCGCTGTCGTGAACGAGATGAGCTTGTTCGACTCGGTGCTCGCCACGATCTGGCCCAGCGCGTTGGTGGGTGCCGTGGTGGCTGGCGCCAGTGTCAGTCCACGCACCTGCTCGTTCGTGTTGAGGCCCGTGACGGCGCCATTCGACGTTGCAGCGCCGGTCACCAGGTTGATTGTGTAGACGTTGGATGCGTTGCCCACCGTGAACGCGGCGGTTGCCGTGTTGGTGCCATCGGAGGCGGTGGAGATCTCGAATGCGCTGATCGCGCTCGCATCCACACCGAGTGAGCCGACCTCCGTGACGAGGCCGGCATTCGGGTCTGCCGTCGTCAGCAGTTTGTCGGTCGTCGAGTCGATGAAGAACAGCGCCGTACGGCAGGTGGCGGCGAAACTGTTCGTGTACGCCGCGTCGGTCACGCCGGTGCGCGTGGTGGCCGCGACGTTGAGCGTGCCGTCCGTGATGGTCGCGCCGGAGTCCACGTTCACACGCAGATTGAGCCCGTTATCGCTGACGATGCGCAGGCGGTCTACCACCGGATTGAAATCGATGCCGTACTCGATGCCGCTGAGCGCAGTGAACGGGCTCGTGGTATCGGCCGGGTCGGCCGAGAGCGTCGACTTCAGGGTCGCAACGCCGGTCGACGTGTTGATGGTGTAGAGGCGCCCGCTGCTGCCGAGCCCGTAGAGCTCTCCGGGCGTAGCGCCGCCGGGACGAATGTCGATTCCCAGCAAGACTTCGCCGGACTGAAGACCGGTGACGTTCATCGCGGTCGCAAGAGTGGGCGACGCGCGATCGAACGAGATGAGTCGTCCGGCGCTCGTCAAACCGAATGCGTTGCCCGGCGTTCCGGGCATGGTGCCCGGTGGAGTGGTGTTCCCGCCGAAGGCGTTGAGGTTGTCGTCACAGCCGGCGATCATTGCCGCCAGCGACAGTCCCAACAGCCACCGTACCTCGATCCGCAGCGTGCGCATGTTAACCCCTTATATGAATCCCGGAACAAAGCGAACCACTCGCTCACCGCGATGAGTACGTGCGCTGGATGCGGCCGGATGTGGCGATTTGTGTCGCCGGATGGCGAATCGGCGGCTCGGCGCGCCGAAGCAGGCGTTCCCAATGCGCGACAACACTTTGCGAAATAGGGGAGAATCGCCGCCGTGCCAGGAAACGCGCTCGATACGGTCGTCACGGCCGAAACGCCCGAGGGGATCCTGCTGGAGCTGCGTCCGGCCGGCCTGTCCGCTCGCTTCTACGCGTTCCTCATCGACTGGCTGATACGCCTCGCGGTGATCTACGCCGCCATGATCGGCGTCAGCCTCATTGGCATGAGTGGCCTGGCCTTCGCATTGCTGGTGATCCTCCTGTTCGCGCTCGAATGGTTCTATCCAGTCGTGTTCGAGCTGGGGCGCTCCGGCAGCACCCCTGGCAAGCGCGTCTTTGGCTTGCGCGTGGTCATGGACAACGGCCTGCCCGTCACGCCAGGTGCATCGCTCACCCGCAACCTGCTGCGCGCGGCGGATTTCCTGCCGTTCCTGTTTGGCTTCGCCATCGTGAGCATTCTGCTGCGGCGGGACTGCAAGCGCCTCGGCGACATCGCGGCCGGCACGCTGGTGGTGCACGCCACCCGGCCGGCGCCAAAAATCGAGCTGCACCAGGTCGAGCCGCTTGCGCCGGCGCGGGCGCTGTCTCCCGCGGACCAGTCCGCAGTCATCGCCCTGGCTGCCCGCGCGCCCACGCTCACGGGCGAGCGCCTCGACGAGCTCGCTGCGCTGGCCGCGCCCGTGTCTGGCGACGACGGGCGCTCCGGGCCCGAAGTCACTCGGCGCGTGCTTGGCGTCGCCATGTGGTTGCTGGGGAGGCGCGCGTGACGCCGCTGCGGTTCGAGCAGCTCTATCAGAATGAGTGGGAAGAGCTGGACAGTCTCCTCGGCGCCGTCATCCGGCCGAAAGCGACGAAGAAGAAAGGCCAGACGCTCGTCGACGGCGAGCGGCTGGCCGCGTTGTATCGGCGCGCGTGTGAGCACCTGGCGCTGGCGCGAGCGCGTGCATACCCGGCTTACCTGCTGGATCGCCTCGAGCGTCTCACTTCAGATGCGCATCAGGTCATCTACCAGCACAGGGAAGTCGGGCTCGCACGCATCAAGCAATTCTTCGCGCTCGACTTCCCGCGCGCGGTGCGCAAGCACGCCATCTATGTCTGGATTGCAATGGCGGCGTTCGTCGTGCCCGCGGTGGTGATCGGCTGGCTCGTCCACGCCAGGCCGGAGCTGATCCTGTCGGTGGTGGATGCCGAGACGGCGTCGGGATACGAGCGGATGTACTCGCCCGACGCGCAGTCCATCGGCCGCCCGCGCACGGCGGACACCGACTGGGCGATGTTCGGCTTCTACATTCGCAACAACATCACCGTGTCGTTCCAGTGCTTCGCCGGCGGGCTGTTCGCGGGGCTCGGCAGTCTGTTCTTCCTCGCCTTCAACGGCGCGCATGGGGGCGCCATTGGCGGCTACCTCGTCGAGCGCGGAATGTCGTCCACTTTTTTCTCGTTCGTCGTCACGCACGGCGCATTCGAGATCACGGCCATCGTGCTTTCGGGCGCGGCCGGGCTGCGTATCGGCCATGCCGTGCTGGCACCGAAGCGGCAGACTCGCGTTCAGGCGCTGGTGACGGCGTCGCGCGAGTCCATCGTCATCGTGTACGGCTTCATCATGATGCTGGTGGTCGCCGCGGCCATCGAGGCTTTCTGGTCGTCGGCGCAATGGCTGCCGCATGCCATGAAGTACAGCGTGGCGGCGGCGTGCTGGCTTGGCGTCGTGTGCTACTTCTTGTTCCAGGGCCGCCGTGCAAGTTGATGCACTTGCCCTGCGCCTGAGGCCGCGCACGCCGTACGAAGCGGCGGACCTGGGCACGCGCCTGTGCCAGAGCGCGGCTCGTGATGTCTATCGCTGCTATCTTGCCGTTGCAGTGCCCACGTTCGCGCTTTGCCTCGCGTCAGCGGAAATCGCGTACTGGTTGCCCGTCGTCGCCATCTGGTGGCTCAAGCCGTGGCTCGATCGAACCATTCTGTTCGTGCTGTCGCGTGCCGCCTTCGGCCAGCGCACCTCGCTTGGAGATCTGTGGCAAGCCCAGCGTCATGTGTGGTGGGGGCAGCTGTTTCTCACGCTCACGTGGCGGCGCTTGTCGCCGTGGCGTTCGTTCACGGCACCCGTGTATCAGCTCGAAGGGCTGCGGTTCGGGCAGTTGCGCAAGCGTGTGCTGCAGATTCGCCGCAGGCGGTCAGGATCGGCCCTGCTCGTGACCGGCACGTACCAGTGCTGCGAGAGCAGCCTCATTCTGGCCGTTGCCTCGCTCCTTTACTGGTTCGCGCCGCAGGACCAGGCGCCGAACCTGTGGCAGCTGTTTACATTCGAAGGCAACCCGATCGGTGCGCTGGTGATTCCGGTGGCCACCGCGATCGCCGTGGCGTTCATCGAGCCGTTCTATGTCGCTTCCGGTTTCGCGATGTACCTGAGCCGGCGCGCCGAGCTCGAGGCGTGGGATATCGAGCAGGAATTCCGTCGTGCGTTCGCGCGGTAGCGTCGGTATGAAACCCGCGTCGACAGGGGCGGCATGGTGCGCGCTGGCGGCGCTGGCCTGCGCGGTGCCGGCCTGGAGCGCCGGGCAGGAAACGCCCGCCGCCGCCGCTGCCGAGTCGACCTCCACTGCAATCACCGATCGCGACATCACGCTTGCCGTCGAAAAGGTGAGGGCAGACCCGAATCTCGCCACCGAGCGCAGGATTCGCATGCTCAAATGGGTGAAGGCAGAGGAGGAGAAAAAGAACGACCTGAGCTGGCTGAAATGGCTCGGCGAGCTGTTCGGCTGGTTTGCCCAGAACGGGCGCTTCCTGTTCTGGGGTGTGCTGGCCGTGCTCGCGGCGCTGCTCGTCGTCTATCTGTGGAGACTCGTGCGCGCCTATGGCCTGCCCGAGCGCTCGCGCCGCGTGGATGCGCCGAGCTTCGTGCGCGATCTCGACATTCGGCCGGAGAGCCTGCCGGCCGACATCGGTGCGGCAGCCCGCAAGCTTTGGGACGCCGGCGAGCACCGCTCGTCGCTCGCGTTGCTCTATCGCGGCCTGCTATCGCGGCTCGTTCACGCCTACAACGTGCCCATCCGGGACTCCAGCACGGAAGGCGATTGCCTTGTCCTCGCCTCGAAACATCTCGTCGGGGAAGAACGCAAGATCTACGTCACGAGCCTCGTGCGCATTTGGCAGCGTGCCGTGTACGGCGGGGAAGACATTCCCACGGAGTCGGTCTACGCGCTGTGCGACGACTTTGCACGCGCGCTCGACGCACCCATTCTGCATGAGCCGGCGTCCGGGAAACCTGCCGCGGGAATGTCAGCGTGAGAAACCGCATCATCGTCCGGCTCCTGCTCGTCGCGATCATCGTTTGGCTCGTCGCCTGGATTGCGGGCAACACCTATTGGGACGAGATAACGGTGCCGACACCGCCGAAAAAGGAAGCGGCGCGCAACCCGTTCTACGCCGCGCAGCGCTTCGTCGAGAATCTCGGAGTCACCTCGACGTGGGATCGCTTTCAGGTGCAAGTGCCCACGAATGCCGTCATCGTCGTGTCGTCCTGGCACTGGGACCTCGCGGAGGGCCGTCGCTCACGCATGGAGCAATGGGTGGAGGCGGGCGGCCGCCTCGTGCTGGACCGCACGCTCTCCGGTGGCCAGGAAGCATTCGAGCGCTGGAGCGGAATCTCACGCAGGCCCGCGAAGGGTGAAGCCGACGAAGAGCAGGACGAGGAGAGCGACGAAGACACCGCTCTCGAGCTCGCCAGGACCAGGAAGTTCCGCGACTGCCGCGTTCTGCACGAAGCGATGCGCGCGCCAGGCAGCCGCGGCGGCGCGGCCCAGGACTTCGAGCTCTGCGGGCAGGAGGACTACAGCACACTCACCACCACGCGGCCCATCGCCTGGGCATTGCACGACGATGTGGGCACCCAGGTGCT
Source organism: uncultured Gammaproteobacteria bacterium (assembly GCA_963837755.1). Lineage (GTDB taxonomy): Bacteria > Pseudomonadota > Gammaproteobacteria > Steroidobacterales > Steroidobacteraceae > JADGHX01. The sequence goes on from CAWIOP010000003.1 coordinate 657,318, forward strand.
GCGCGTAAACGTGGGCAAGGGCAGCGTGACGGTGATCAACTCCATGCCCTTCCAGTTCACGCAGTTCCTGCAAGGCGATCACCCCGCGTTGCTGCTGGCCGCGGCGCGGCTGCGCCGGGGCGACGACGTGCACTTTCTCTCCGAGGAGGAGCACGCGTCGCTGCTCACGCTCATGTGGCTGTTCGGCTGGCCGGTGGTGCTGCTGTCGCTCGCGCTGATTGCGCTTGCGCTGTGGCGGAACGGTGTGCGGTTCGGCCCGCTCACGGCAGAGCCGGATCGCGCGCGCCGCTCGCTCGCGGAACAGATTCGTGGCACGGGTCAGTTCGCCATGCGCTTTGGCGGTGGAAAATCGCTGCACGCCGCGGCGGTGCGCGCGCTGAATGAAGCGGCGCAGCGGCGCGTGGGCGCGTACGCACGCCTTTCGGCCAACGAGCGCGTCGAAGCCGTTGCGCGCCTCACGGGCATCGAAGCCACCGTGCTCGGCCCGGCCATCCATCATTCAGGCCCGCGCCGCTCGCACGAGCTGCGCCAGGCCATCGCGCTGATCGAATCGGCGCGGCGTCGAATTCTGATCGGGAAAAATATGATTCAGAAAGGGTCGATACATGGAAATTGAATCCAACACCATAGCGCGCGCCGCCGAGCTCATGCAGCGCCTCAAGAGCGCGGTCGGCCAGGCCATGGTCGGTCAGGACGCCGTCATCGAGCAGGTGGTGGTGGCGCTCGTGGCCTCGGGGCACGTGCTCATCGAAGGCGTGCCAGGCCTCGGCAAGACACTGCTCGTTCGCGCGCTTGCGCAGGCACTGTCGCTGAGCCACGGCCGCGTGCAATTCACGCCCGACCTGATGCCCTCCGACATCACGGGCCACGCCGTGCTCGACCCGAGCACGCGCGAGCTGCGTGTGGTGCGGGGGCCGGTGTTCACGCACATTCTGCTGGCGGACGAGATCAATCGTGCCCCGGCGAAGACCCAGAGCGCGCTGCTCGAAGTGATGCAGGAATATCAGGTCACGCTCGAGGGCCAGACGCTGCCGATGCCGAAGCCCTTCATGGTGCTCGCCACGCAGAACCCTATCGAGACCGAAGGCACCTATCCGTTGCCCGAAGCGCAGCTCGATCGTTTCCTGTTCAAGGTCGAGATCGGGTACCCGGCCGTGACCGAAGAAGTCGCGGTGGTCGTGCGCTCGACGTCGAACCAGGCGGGCAACGAGCTGCCCTTGTCTGAAGTGAAGCCGGTGCTCAATGAGCGTTCCGTGCTGAGCCTCCAGCAGATCGCAGGCCACCAGCGCGTGGACGAGCAGGTGGTCGACTATGCGGTGCGCATCGTGCGCGCCACGCGCGAGACGGCGGGGCTTGCGCTCGGCGCCGGCTCGCGCGGCGCCCTCTCGCTCGTGCGCGGCGCGCGTGCCGTGGCGTTGATGGAGGGTCGCAACTACGTGACGCCAGACGACATCAAGCGCGTTGCGCTTCCCTGCCTGCGCCACCGAATTGCGCTGGCGCCCGATGCCCTGCTGGAGGGGCGCAGGCCGAACGACCTGCTCGCCGGCATCATCGAGAGCACCGCTGCGCCACGGATGTGATGTCAGGAACGCCGTTCACGTGAGACTGCGCGTCATTCCGGGCCCCATTGCCCTGGTGCTGGCCGGCATCGGCTCGGCCGCTGCGCTTGCCGCGCTGGTTGGAGGCGTTCGCCTACCGTATGTCGCACAGATGACGGGCGTCGCGTCACTGGCGCTTCTCGCCATTGCCATTGCGGACTACGTGACCACGCGCAGGGCGTGGCAACGCTCGGGCGCTCGCATGATTCGGCGCTTGCCGCCGGCGTTTGCAGTGGGCGTGCGCAAGCAAGTGCTTGTCGCGATCGAAGCGCAGGGCACGCGCGAGTGGCCATGCCGGCTGTACGACCACGCGGACCCGAGCCTGCTCACTGAAGGGTTGCCGGTGACGTTGACCGTGCGCGGCGGCAAGCACGTCGAGCTCGGTTACCCCGTCACACCCACGCGCCGGGGTGAAGTGGCGTTCGAGCCGGCGGACCTGCGCGTGCGCTCGCGGCTCGGCTTGTGCGAATTGCTCGAGCGGATCGGCGACACCGAGCAGCGCCGTGTTTATCCGGACTTCGCGCAGATCGCCCGCTACGCCTGGCTTGCCGGCGACCGGCGGCTTCAGGAAATCGGCATCAAGACGTTCCAGCAGCGCGGCGAGGGCACGGATTTCAAACAGCTCTCGGAGTACCGCTACGGCGATTCGGTGCGCCACATCGACTGGAAGGCGACTCTGCGCATCGGCAAGCCCATCATCCGTGAGTTTCAGGATGAGCGCGATCAATGCGTGCTGCTGCTGATCGACTGCGGCCGGCGCATGCGCGCGGACGATCGCACGTCGGTGCCGGTGCCGGGATCGGCACCGCGCATTTCGATCAGGTGCTGAATGCCGTGATGCTGCTGTCATACGTGGCGTTGAAGCAGGGCGATGCGGTCGGCGCGATGACGTTCGGCACGCCGGCGGGCGAAGAGCGCTCGTTCGCTCCGCGCAAGGGCGCGCAAGCACTCGACGCTTTGATGAGCGAGCTATACGGCGTGCAGCCAACGCCCACGCACTCCGACTACGTGGCTGCGGCACAAACGCTGCTGCGGCGTTACCCGAAGCGTGCGCTGGTCATCGTCATCACGAACTTTCGCGACGAGGACAGCAGCGAGCTGGGGCAAGCGTTGCGCCTGTTGCGTTCGCGTCACCTCGTCCTGCTGGCGAGCTTGCGTGAACGAGTGGTTGGCGAGTTGATCTCGCAGCCGCTGGTTTCAGGCGATGCCGTGCTGGATGTCGCCAGCGCGCATCTGTACGAGCAGTCGCGCCGCGATGCCTTCATCCGGCTGTCTGCGCGCGATGCGCTGATGGTGGATGCGGAGCCTGAACGGCTCGGCATCGAGCTCGTGAATCGCTATCATGCCGTGAAGCGCGCCGGGCTGATCTGAGCTTGACCCTGATGGTTTTCTGGCCGTATTTCCTGGCCGTATTTCAAAAAATAAACTTCCCTGGCGCTGTCGGCAACCCGCTGGCGCGGGCGTCCTTGGCGACGAGTGGCCTGCAAGGCTACGTCCCATTCAACGCCCCGTCGGTGCCTTTCGGCAGGGGCGCGTACAGACATAAGGAGACGCTCGATGAACCGGTTCTTCACCGCCTGTGCCCTGGCGACCCTCGTGCTGGCTGCCGCGAACGGCCTTGCCGCCGGGAATTCCGGGCAGCCGGCCGCCGTGCCCGCCGCATCCACGGCCCCCGTCCTCGCGGGCGCTTACACGCTCGACAAGGCCCACGCCAGCCTGTTGTTCCGGGTGAGCCATCTCGGCTTTTCTCACTACACCGGGCGGTTCACACGGTTCGACGCGCAGCTGCAGTTCGACCCGTCGAACCTGCCCGCGTCGAGCGTGAATGTGACCATCGATCCGCGCTCCATCGACGCCGACGGCGCGCCGGCCGGCTTCATGGCAACGCTGGCCGGCCCTGAATGGCTCGACGCCGGTCGGTTTCCGCAGATGACGTATCGCTCCACCAAGGTGGAGCGCACCGGCACGAACGGCCTGCGCATCGGTGGCGAGCTCACGCTGCACGGCGTGAAGCGGCCGGTGACGCTGAGCGCTACGTACAATGGCGGGTACGCGGGCCATCCGTTCGATCCGCGCGCCCGCGTCGGTTTCTCGGCGAAGGGCACGCTCAAGCGGTCCGAGTTCGGCATCGCGTTCGGCATTCCCGCCCCGGGCACCACGATGGGCGTGGGTGACGACGTCGAGATCATCATCGAAGCGGAATTCCAGGGTCCGCCCGCGCCGGCCGCCGGCGGCGACCCGACAAAGTGAAGCGTAGGAAATAACCCATGCTCGAAGGGCGTAAGCGTTGGTGGGCACTCATCGTCCTGTGCCTCGGCGTGCTCATGATCGTGCTCGACACCACCATCGTGAACGTGGCCCTGCCGTCCATCCGCACGGATCTGCGCTTCACCGAGACGTCGCTCGTGTGGGTCGTGAACGCTTACATGCTCACGTTCGGCGGCTTCCTGCTGCTGGGCGGGCGCCTGGGCGATCTGTATGGCCACCGCAAGCTGTTCCTGCTGGGCATTACGCTCTTTACGATCGCGTCGCTGGCGTGCGGGCTTGCGAACACGCAGGCACTGCTGATCACGGCGCGAGCCGTCCAGGGCCTGGGTGGAGCGGTGGTGTCGGCGGTTTCGCTCTCGCTGATCATGAACATGTTCACGGAAGCGGGAGAACGCGCGAAGGCGATGGGCGTGTATGGTTTCGTGTGCGCGGCAGGCGGCAGTGTGGGCCTGCTTCTCGGCGGCGTGCTCACGAGCGCACTCAACTGGCACTGGATCTTCCTCGTGAACCTTCCCATCGGCATCGCGGTGTATGCGCTGTGCATGGCGCTGCTGCCGGTGTCGCGCGTCGAAGGCACGCATCACGAGCTCGATGTCGCGGGGGCCATCACCGTGACGGCGTCGCTGATGCTTGCCGTCTATGCGGTGGTCAACGGCAATGAAGCGGGGTGGGGCTCCGCGGAAACACTCGGCCTGCTGGCGGGCGCCGTGGTGCTGCTCATTACGTTCATCGTCATCGAGGCGCGCGTGCGAACGCCGCTCATGCCGTTGGGGCTATTCCGCCTGCGCAATCTCACCACGGCCAACATCATCGGAGTGCTGTGGGCTGCAGCCATGTTCGCGTGGTTCTTCATCACCACGCTGTATTTGCAGGCGGTGCTCGGGTTCACGCCGCTGCAGATCGGGCTCACGTTCCTGCCGGCCAATATCATCATGGCGGCATTCTCGCTCGGGTTGTCGGCGAAGATTGTCATGCGCTTTGGCATTCGTCGTCCGCTCGGGCTCGGCCTGCTGTTTGGTGCCGCAGGACTTGCGTTCCTGGCGCGTGCGCCGGTGGATGCGAACGTCGCAGTGGACGTATTGCCGTCGATGATCCTGCTCGGCCTTGCCGCCGGCATCGCGTTCAATCCACTGCTGCTCGCGGCCATGAACGACGTGAAGCCCACTGAATCCGGCCTTGCATCCGGAGTCGTCAACACGGCGTTCATGATGGGCGGCTCGCTTGGGCTCGCCGTGCTGGCGAGCCTTGCGGCGGGCCGTACGCAGCACCTGCTCGCGTCGGGCACGGCCATGCGCCAGGCGCTGAATGGCGGGTATCACGCCGCGTTCGTCGTCGGTGCCATTTTCGCTGGCATCTCGGCGTTGCTGGGCGTGGCTTTGGTTCGAGTAAACGTGCACGCGCAATCGCAGGCCGGCGCAGCCGCTGAAGCCGCCATTCACTAGTACCTGGCTGACGTGAAGGGTTGAATCAGCGCTGCCTGGCCCTGGCAGCGCGCTCAACCTTCGGCGACAGCCTGTGCGCTGCCCGGCTCGGGCCCTGGTTTACGCGCAACGCGAGGAACCTTCGACGCCCTGCGCGATTGTCATTAGCGCTCCACTTCAATGTTTCGCTGTTTTTCCGGAGGATCATGTTATGGCGACAGTAACGGGTCACACCTCTGCCATCCGCGCCAAGCGGGTGATCGGCACGCACGTGAAAGACACGTCGGGCCGCAAGATCGGAGAGATCGAAGACGTGGTGCTCGACAAGCAATCGAACAACATCATGTTCGCCGTGGTGGGCTTCGGCGGCTTCCTCGGCATGGCCGAGAAGTACCACCCCATTCCGTGGGCCTCGCTCGACTACGACCCGGCCGAGAGCTCATACGTGGTGAATTTCACGAAGGAGCAATTGCAGGCCGCGCCCGCCGGCTCGATCGACGAGCTCACGCGTGGGGATGGTCTTGCTTTCCGCGAGCGCGCCCATGAGTTCTACCAGGCGCCGCGTTACTGGGATCAGTAGCAGGAGTGCGTGAGGAGAGCCGCTGAAGCGGCTCTCCTGCCCCTGCCTGTTCAGGCGCTTTCCGGGGGATGCGCGGCCGCGCTAATCCGTCGCCCGACGCCCACCCTGCCGGCGGCGTTCCTTGCGAGCTGGACACAATTGCGTGCTCTGAGGATCGCGGCGGTCTCGCACGCGGCGGTCGTCGTACGTCTCAAAGCGACAAGTACAACTCATTGGCCACGTGCACATCGGCAGCGGGAGCGTGGGTGCCTCCCCGACGAGGAACCGCGTGTGACGTATCGCAATGGCCGCGGGGCATGAGGCGGCGTTCGGCACGACGGAGACCGCGCGGAAGGGACAAGCTTCAGCCGATCCATTGGGTGCCGTCTCCGGCGTGCGCCACAGCCGGACCCATATCTTTTCCAATAAATGTTCCACGCGAGCCCTCGATGCATCCCACCTGATACGAGGCTACAGGATGTCGCATGAGCAAGTTTCCACGCCACTCCCGTCCGGTGGCTGACGTTGTAGGCCACGTCTTACATGCGCGCCGTTGACCAGTTCGCCAGGTGGCAATGGTTTTCAGCACATTGAAGGCTGGCCGCGTCGCGCCGCCACGGGCTAAGCTTCGCGCGATGAGTCGCAAGGAGAGTTTTCATGGCTGTCGAAACGCGTCCCCCACTGCCCCCGTTCACGCAGGAAACCGCAAGCATCAAAGTGCGCGGGGCCGTCTTACCGACCTCGGCCTGTAAGGCACCACCCCTTCAGCCATTGCCGGCCGGCTATTTATTCCGTATTCTGGAATAAATGAGAAAAGACGCCCTTCTCGGCCAGTCGGAGCTGCTGGTGATGCTCGCCGTCCTGCGCCTGGGGCGCGAAGCCTATGGGGTGCCCATCTCCCGGGAAATCTCGAAACAGGCCGGGCGCAATGTCGCGGTTGCGGGTATCTACTCCACGCTGGAACGGCTGGAAGACAAAGGCCTCATCAAGGCCAGCGTGCGCGAACCCACCGCGGTACGCGGTGGCCGCGCGAAGACCTGCTTCCAACTAACGGCTGAGGGACTGCGCAAAGTGCGCAGCTCCCAGCGCACGCTGGAGCGATTCTGGAGCGGCATTCGAGAGCTCGAGGCCCTGAAGCGATGAACGCTCGCCGACCGCGGGCGCTTGCTTAGGTGGGGACGCTGGCGTTGCAGGCGCGGGCCGGCACGCGATTCTTCCCCTACGCGCTCGCGGGCGTGGGCTACGCGGGAAACGCGTCACGCGGCTCGCCGGCCAATCCTGTATCTTTCTCGCCTACATGACGAGAGAGGCGCAGATGGGCGGAGAGCGGCGATGACGGTGCTGGTCGTCACGGGAGTCTCGGGCTCCGGCAAGACCACCATCGGCCAGGCGCTGTCGCGACGCCTCGGCTATGAGTTCGTCGAAGGTGACGAGTTTCACACTCGCGCCAACCGCGTGAAGATGCACACCGGCATCGCGCTCACGGACATTGACCGACAGCCCTGGCTTGAAGCGCTGCGCTCCCGAATTGCCGCGCTCATGGCACGGCAGGGTAATGCAGTGATCGCGTGCTCTGCGCTCAAGCGAGCGTATCGCGATGTGCTCCGTCGGGACGACGTGCTGTTCGTTTATCTGAAAGTCAGCCCCGACGTCGTGCGCAGCCGCCTCGCCCGGCGCAAGGGTCACTTCTTCAACCCGGCATTGCTGGAATCGCAGATCGCCACGCTTGAAGAACCGCGCGACGCCATCGTCGTGGATGCGGACCGATCGGATCTCCAGGTCGTCAACGACATCGTCCGCCGGCTCGAGCAGTCGAGTGTGACGAGCCTCGCCAACCGACGGGCTGTGGCGAAGACCTAGCTAGAGACTCGACCAGGCATCGTGATCGCCTGGCTCGCGCTATCGCTCGTAGTGGAGCGTCTCGTGTCTCGCCCCTCGCGCTGAAGCCCATCACGTTGCGGCGCGAAATCACGCAGTCGCACAAATCCATCCACTCGCCGCGTGCCAGACCTGGATTTCACGCGCACTGTCTCATCGCTGCCACGCTCGATAAATTCGTTCGCCACTCCCCGCGTCGAGGTGCATGCTTTGCCGTTGTGTGCACGCATACGGTATGGGATGCAACAGTAACTAACCTGGGGAGAAGCTCTATGAAGAAAGGATATTTTCGGAGTTCGACCACTCGTTTTGCGATCGGCGCTGCTGTAGCGGCCCTGCCACTCGGCAGCGCGGTTGCCGCGGACGAACCGCAGGAAGTCATCATTACCGGCTCGCGCATTTCGCGCGCATCAGACTTCGAAAGTCCCTCGCCGGTGGTCACCGTGGGGCATGAGGCGATCGAGAAGTCCGGCTACAACAATTTGCAGCAGTTGATGGAAAGAATTCCGATCAACGGTAACGGCGCCTTCTCAACGCGCGGCAACAACCAGGACTCCACCGCCAACGGCGCAGCTTCGATCAGCCTGCGCGGGCTTGGCGCAGACGCCACGCTCGTGCTCGTGAATGGGCGGCGCGTCGCGGTGAGCCCGTTCGCGGAAAGCGTCACCACCAATTTCGTCGACATCAACTCCATCCCGGTGGCGGCGATCGATCGGGTGGAGGTGCTGAAGGATGGCTCGTCGGCCGTGTACGGCTCGGATGCCGTGGCCGGCGTCATCAACATCGTGCTGCGCAGGGACTTCACGGGCTTCGAGGCCTCGGTGGGCTACGGCAGCGTCGCCGATGGCCCGTATGACGAGCGAACGGCATCAGCGATCTGGGGCACGGGCGACGACGACTCGAATGTCACGCTGATCTTCGACTACTTCAAGAACACCACGCTGTTCAATACAGATCGCGGCGGGGCGGGCTCGTCGAACCAGACGGCCAGAGGCGGCCAGGACTTTCGTTCGTCGCGCGGCTACCCCGGCCGTTTCACCGTGGATGGCGTTACGCGGCGCGACCCGGCGTGCCCTTCTGACAGCATCGCGGGCGAGACCTGTCTTTACGACTTCGGTGTGTGGAATCTTCTGATTCCGGAAGCCGAACGCACCGGGCTCATGCTGCTGGCGCACCAGGATGTGGGCGGAGGCATTGAGTTCTTCACGGAAATCGCAGCTCAGCACAACACGTCCGTCGCGCAGGGCGCGCCGACTCCGCTGGATGAGACGGCGAACATGACTGTGCCCGCCAATCATCCGAACAATCCGTTTCCGGGTGCAACCACAATCGGCATCGGCCGCTATCGCACGGTGGATGCCGGCCCTCGCCAATGGGACATCGAGACAGATAATCTGCGCGGCGTGCTGGGGCTGCGCGGTTCGCTGGGTCAATGGAAGTGGGAAGTGGCGGCGCAGAGGGCGCGCAGCGAATCCGACCAGACCGGCGATCGCTCGCAGGGCTGGGTTCGCACCGACTTCCTGCAGAACGAGATCAACGCCGGGCGCTACAACCCCTTCGGCGGCGTGCAGAACCCGCAGTCCGTCATCGACGCGATCACCACGAGCCTCGTGCGTCGGGGCCGCTCGCAGCTCAAGATGTACGACGCGCAGATCTCCGGCGATCTGTTCCAGATGCCCGCCGGTCCAGTTCGCATGGCCGCCGGCGCCGAGTATCGGGAAGAAAGTGTTCGCGACACACCGGATGACCAGTTCCAGCGTGGGCTGATCTTCGGAACGGAAGCCATCGCCGCGGCCGCCTCGCGTGACAACAAAGCGGCTTTCGTGGAGCTCTCGGTGCCGTTGCTCAAGGGCCTCGAGCTGTCACTGGCCGGCCGCTATGACGACTACAGCGACTCCGGCAACTCCACCAACCCCAAGGTCGCGTTGCGCTGGTCGCCCATCGAGAGCCTGGCGTTGCGGGCGTCGTGGGGCACAGGCTTCCGCGCGCCTTCGCTGGCGCAGATTGGCCTTGGGCCGTCGCAGGAGTCGCAGTTCTTCACCGACTCGTTCGGATGCGCCGATAACCCGGTGTACTGCGCGCCGACGGACTACAACCTCATCTTCGCGGGTAACCCGAACCTGAAGCCCGAGGAGTCCGAGACCCGCAACCTGGGCGTGGCGTGGAAACCGGCGACGCAGATCGAGCTCACCCTCGACTACTGGGACGTGAAGCAGGAGCAGAAGATTGACGAGGTGCCGTTTGGCTTCCTCTATTCGCAGTTCTGCGGCGTACAGGGCAGCACGGTGTGTATTCGCGGCACGCCATTGCCGGGCGACACGCTGGGGCCGCTACAGTTCATCAATACCGGGTTCATCAACATTGGTGAGCAGTCGGCGAATGGCATCGACCTGGGCGGCTATTTCGCGCGCGATCTCACGGGTGGCACGCTGACGCTCGGCCTTTCGTACTCGCACCTGCTGGAGTTCGAGCGAGTGGAGCTGAACTCGGCTGGCACGGCCTTCGTCACGAGGGATCTCACAAGCGAGTACGAATACCCGGAAGATCGCGCGACGCTCTCGGCCGACTGGGGCAATGAGCGCTGGGGCGTCTACGCGAATCTTGCGTACATCGGGTCGTTCGAAGACACGCCGGACATCGACTTCGATGGCACGCTCGACTACGACACGAACACGTCGCGGAAAGTGGGCTCGTTCACCACGCTGAACCTGCAGGCGCGTTACACGGGCATCAAGAACGTGAAGCTGCTGCTCGGATTGGACAACGCTTTCGATGAAGACCCGCCGTTCGCCATTGGCGATGGCGACACCGATCTCTACGGCTACGTGCAGAGCCAGCACAGCCCGCGCGGGCGGCTCTGGAATGCGAAGGCGGTGTTTACGTTCTGAGGTTGCGAGCCTCGTAAGCGGGGCGCCGGTGCGGCGCCCCGTTTCCGCAGCCGCTACCTGGACTTCGCTTTCGCCGGGTTTCTCTGCTCTTCGAGCACAGCGCTCAGCGCGGCCCGCTGTTCCGCGGCGCGATCTCTGGCCTCGCCCGGCGGATACGCTGCGACGGCGCGGTCGAACAGCTCGAGCGCCTTGTCCGGGTCGCGCTCGACGCCGTCGCCCACGAGGTAGAGCCGCGCCAGCGCATTCAGCGCGTCAGGCTGATTCTTGGCCGCGGCGGCCTCGAACAGCTTGAGCGCCTCCGGAAGGCTCTTTCTCGCGCCATCGCCCACCGAGTACATCGCGCCGGCGTAGTACAGGGCATCCGCATCGCCGGCCTTGCCGGCGGCCAGGAAGTGATCGAGCGCCTTGGGGTAATCGGCCTTGCTGTACGCGTCCTGGGCGATCTGCATGTCGGTAACCGGGCGGGTCTGGTTCTCGGGAACGAGCTGTCTTGCGGCCCGGCGAGCGGCGATAGCGGCCTCGTCGCGGCTGCAGCCGGTGAGCGCAAGCCCGGTGAGCGAAAGCAAAGTGCACAGGACGATCGGAGCTGTGGTGCGGAGTGTTTGCATGGCGCGCACGCTAACTCCGCGACGCAGGCCTCGCAAGCGTTGCCGGATTTCTCAGGCGCCGCCGCCCGCTTTCCGGATCAGCGCCGCGACTTCGTCCGCGTTCTTGTGGTCGCGCCCGCCCGCGTTGCCCTTGATGGCATCCAGAGGTGTCTTGCCCGAGGCATCCGCGATGTCGACGCGGGCACCATGCTCCAGCAGATACTGAACGACTTTCGTCCAGCCCCAGTTGATGGCGCCGTAGAGCGCCGTTTGCCCTTGCCGGTTCGTCATGGTGCTGGGGCGCGCGATGCGGGCCGTGTGGCCACTGGTGTCGGTCACGCGCGCATTCACGTCGGCGCCGGCCTTGAGCAGAATCTCCATCGTCCCGATGGACTTCGACTGCACGTCGGGCGACGTGTAGTTGCCGCGCTGGTCTCGTATGGAAACGCCCATGCCTGCAGCAACCATGAACGGCGTGACGCCCATGACGTTGGGCAGGTCGACGAGCGCGCCGTGGTCGAGCAGCACGCGAATCGCTTCGTTGTCATAGGCCATCGCGGCGCGCAGCAGCGGCGTGGCGCCGGCAGTCAGCAGGTCGTCGGTGAACCGGCCGCTGTTTCCGCCGCGGCCGGGGCGATGCATATTGAGCTGCGGGTTCGGGTTGACGCCCGCCGCCAGCAGCAGCTGCATGATGTCGATCGAGGTGGTCTTGTCCGAGCGCGGCGGCGGGCCGCCGAACCGCGCATTGACGGAGCGCACATCCACGGCCACATACAGCGGCGTGCGGCCCCACCAGTCCCACGTGTGCGGGTTCGCGCCCTGTTCGAGCAGGTGCCGGGCGAGGTCGAACTGGAGGTTGTCGATGGCCGTCATCAGCGGCGTGACGCCATCCGGGTTCGGCAGATTGATATCCGCGCTGGCCTTCAACAAAGCGCTTCACGCAGCGCTCGCAACCGGAGCGCGCGGCGTAAATGAGCGGCGTGAGGCCGCCGGTGGGGCGGTACTGCGCGCGCGGCTCGGACGTGATCTGGTTCGCCAGTCGTTGGCGACGGCGCGTACGTTGACGTCGGCGCCGCGGGCGATGAGGAACTCCACCAGCTCGGGGTAGTTGCTCGGCCGCCGCCCACATGAGCGCCGTCTGGTCGCGCCACGTTTCCTGCGCGTTGACGTTGGCGCCGGTGGCTGACCAGCAGCCTGGCAATGGCGACCGAGCCCGCGCGCGCCGCCAGCATCAGCGCCGTCTGGCCGTCGTCGTTCGTGGCTTCCACGTCGGCACGGGCCTTCGAGCAGCATCTTCACCAGATTCGAGGTTGGCGGGCTTGACGGCTTCACCGAGCGGGCTGGCGCCGAAGTTGTTGCGGACGTCGGCCTTCGCGCCGCGCTCGAGCAGCGCCCGGGCCAGCTCCTCATCCACCTTGTATACGGCCCAGTGCAGCGGCGTGGTGCCATCGCCCTGCGCGGCGTTCACGTCCGCGCCCGCGCGGATCATCTCGAGCGCCGCCTTGCGATCGCCGGCCTCGATGACGTCGGCCAGCGCCGCGTCGGCATGCGCGTTGCCCGCCACCGCCAGCAGCCCGATTGCCGCGATTGCCCACCGTTTCATTGCAGCTCCGAAGCTCGTCATGCCGTTGCTCACCGCGCTCGCCTACACGATGTCGTGCGACAACGTGTTGTGATGCGCCCAGAAGCCCTTGTGGGCGTCGTACATGAACTTCCGCGGGTCGGCCCAGGTGCGGCCCAGGCCGTCGAGCGATGCCGGCTTCCAGCATGTCTTTCGTGGTGTCGCCCTTGCGCACGTGCTCGACCATGCGCTCGAAGATGCGAACCAGCATGTCGTGCTCGGCCTGCAACTCGGCGCGGGCGATCACGGGGCCCGTGCTCGGCACGATGCGCGTCTGGTCGTTGCCGAGCTTGAGCAGCAGTTCCAGCGCGTCGACGCGGCCGCCGAGCCAGCCGCCGCCGAACCAATCGAGCACCGGGTCCCGCTGCGGCGACACGGCGTCGCCGACCGCGAGCACGTTCGAGTCGCGGAAGTACACGTAGATGTCGCCATCGGTGTGCGCTTCGAGCAGGTAGCCGTACTCGATCTGCTCTGCGCGCCGACGCTGGTCTTGCCGGTGGTATAGAAGGTCTCTGTGGGCACTGCCTGTCTGGCGGCGCGGCTTCTCGTAGCGGTCTTCGGCGGGCACGTAATAGTCCGTGGCGAGCCGCTGCTGCGTCTTCTCGTGCGCGACGATCTTCGCGCCGGCCTTGCCGAGCACTTCGTTCGACGCCGGTCTGGTCGAGATGCCAGTGCGTGTTGAAGAGCGTGCGCACGCGGCCGCCGCCGGGCAGCGCGCGCAGCTGTGTCATGAGCGCGCGGCGAGTCGTTCGCGGCCGCGCCGCTGTCGACGAGCAGCAGCCCGTCGTCCGTCGTCAGCGCGACGCACGTTGCCGCCCGCGCCGGTGATCACGGAGCAGCTTGTCGTTCAGGCGGATGGTGGCCGGCTTCTCTGTGCTTGCGCCCGGTCTTGAACGCGTCGCCGCCGCACCAGCAAATGGCGCGAGCGACAATCCCACGAGCCCGCCCAGAGCGCCTTTCAGCACAGCGCGGCGACTCAGTGCAGACGCCACGCCCAGCCCCGATCTGCGATTCCCCCTCGCGCATACTTGGCTCAGACTCCCGCGATCACGCCGGTGCTGTCGCCGAAGCTCTTCTGCTCGACGCCCAGCCTTGTTGAGCACCGTGAGATGCAGGTTGGCGAGCGGCGTGCGCTCGGGCAGCTCGATGTGCTGGCCGCCCTTGAGCGTGCCGTTGCCGCCGCCGACGAGGATGTTCGGCAGCGGATAGTTGTTGTGCCGGTCGCTGTTGCTCATGTTCGAGCCGTACATGAACAGCGAGTGGTCGAGCAGCGTGCCGTCGCCGTCGGGCGTCGCCGCGAGCTTCGTCGACGAAGGCCGCGAACCGCTCCATGTGCCAGCGTCTGGATCTTCACGAGCTTCTCGAGCCGCTCCGGGTCGTTCGCGTGGTGCGAGAGCGGGTGGAACGCGTCCGACACGCCGATGTGGTTGTAGGTGCGGTTGGTGCCTTCGGCCACCATGATGTACGACGCGACGCGCGTGAGTTCGCCTGGTACGCGAGCGCGATCAGGTCGAACATCAGCTTCACCTGCTCGTCGAACGCGTCGCAGCTCGCCGATCGGCGCCTCGGGCAGCTTGATCGCCGGACAGGTCGCGCGCTCGCGCCATCTCGCACGCGCCGCTCGATCTCGCGCACCGTCTCGAGGTAGCTCGTCGAGCACCACGCGATCGCTGGCGCCGAGATCGCCTCTGCAGCGCCGTGCGTGCGGTCGGTGATGCAGGTCGAGCAGGCTCGCGCGTCTGGTGCGCGATCGCGTCGCGCTCCTCGCGGCGTGTCGCCTTCGCCGAACAGCTGCGCGAACACCTTGCGCGGGTTGAACTCCATCGGCAGCGGCGAGTGCGCGTTGCGGAACGACAGCGTGGTGCTGTAGTAGCAGCGCCGGCGCCGCCGGCACGCGGCGACCTGCGTGCGTGGTCTCCGACGCCACCTCGAGCGACGGCAGCGTGGTGTCCTGGCCGATCTTGCTCCGCGATCATCTGGTCGAGCGTCGTCGACATGCTGCGCGCCGGGCGTGCCGTTGTCGGGCCGCACGCCGCTCAGCCACGTGGCCGGCGCGAGCGTGTGCACGCGAGTCGTCGCTGGCCTTGTTCTCGAGGTTGCCGAACGAGGTGACGTAGCGCTTGTGCTTCTCGAGCGGCTCCAGGATCGGGCTCAGCTTGAAGTCCGCGCCCGCGCCGCTCGGCGTCCACTGGTCCATCTCCGCGCCGTGCGACGTGTTGCCCATGATCGCGCCGTGCGGGATGTAGAAGAATCCCGCGCGCAGCTTCGGCGCGGCGGCCGTCTGCGCCAGCGCCGTGGCCGCCGGGATCATCGCGTCGAGCAGCGGCAGGGCCAGCGTGACGCCCGGCGCCCTTGAGCACCGTCCGGCGGGACAGATGTTTCTTCGTCAGGAAGATCATGGCCACTCCCTGCTCTGCTGACTGCCGCGGTCTTCGTTGTCGACGGCGCCTCGGCTTCGTGCGGCGGCGCCTGCATGCGGAACGCGTCGCTCGTCACGATGCCCAGACACGAGGGCCGAGAACCGGTAGTCGTCGTTCGCCGCCGCGCGCACGACGGCGCGCACCTGCGGCATGTCGTAGTACTCGAGCTCGCGGCCCAGCGCGTACATCATGAGCTTCTCGGTGAGCGCCTGCACGAACTGATCCGGCCGCGCAGCAGCGCCTCGCGCAGCTGCGACGGGGCCGTCGACCGGCACGCCGTTCGGCAGCACGGTGCTGGCGTCGATCGGCGCTCGCGCGCTCGCGATCCACGTCGCGCCACCGGCCGATGGCGTCGAAGTTCTCGAGCGCGAGGCCGATCGGATCGATCACGCCGTGGCACTGGTTGCAGCCCGGCGTTCGTGCGATGCCGCTCGAGCCGCGCGCGCAGCGTCTTCGGCTTCTCGCCCTCGGGCGTGTGACAGATCGGTGTCGACATCCGGCGGCGGCGGCGTCGGCGGCGTGCCCATCAGCTTGTCCAGCACCCACGCGCCGCGCAGCACCGGCGACGTGCGGTCGCCGTACGACGTGCGCAGCAGCACGGCGCCCTTGCCGAGCAGGCCCCAGCGCGCCGGGTCCGTCGAGCGTCACGCGCCGGAACTGCGGGCCGAGCACCGACGTGATGCCGTAGTGCCGCGCGAGCCGCTCGTTGAGGAACGTGTGGTCGGCCGTGAGCAGCTCGCGCACGTTGTGGTCCTCGAGCAGCACGCTCGCGAGGAACAACTCGATCTCGGTGGCGAAGTCCTGCCGCAGCGCGTCGTTGAAATCGGGGAAGAGCTGCGGGTCGGGCTCCACCGCGTCGAGCTCGTCGACGTTGAGCCACTTGCAGCGCGAAGTTGCGTCACGAGCGCTCGCCGCGCGCGGGTCGGCGAGCATGCGCGCGCACTTGCGCTTCGCAGCGCGTCGGGCTGCCGTCAGCTCGCCCGCCGGCCGCGAGCGTCGAGCAGCTCGTCGTCGGGCCCCTGGCTCCACAGGAAGAACGACAGCCGCGAGGCGAGCTCGAGATCGCTCGAGTGCATGCGCGGGTGCAGCCCGGCGACTCTGTCGGCGGCAGGATCGCGCGGTACAGAAAGTCGGGGCTGGCGAGCACGGCCGCGACCACCTGCTCGATGCCAGCGTCGAAGCCGCCGCCTCCTTGCGGCCCGCTTCGTAGAACGGCATGCAGGCAGTCGATGTCGGCCTGATCCACCGGGCCGGCGAAAGGCGCGCCGCGCGAGGTTCTCGGCGATGCGCCGGCGCAGGCGCGCTCTTCGCTCCGCCGCCGTCGGCTCGCAGACGAAGATCTTCTGCGCGGCTCGCCGTGTCCGACACGCCAGTGACGTTGAACGGGCCCACCACCTGGATGCCTCCAGCAGCCGCGGCACGCGCAGCCTGCCGAACCGCCGCCCGCGCCGCCGAACCCACCGGAGTCGCCGACGAATTCGTCCGACTCCGCCGCGGCGCGCTCGATGAACGTGACGACGACGTCGTGCGCGCCTGCCTTCACCTGCACCGGAATGTTGGCGAAGCGCTCCATGATCTCCGCGCGGCCGGGGGCGCCGTTGCGATCGACGGTCGCCAGGTCTTCGGGGCCGCCGACGTCTGCGCGGAACACTTCGCTGCCGTCCACCAGCATCACCAGCGTGTGCCGGGTCTCGACCGCGCGCGGGTAGAGGCCGACGTCGAGATCCAGCGATCGTGAAGCGGTACTCGCCGTCGGCGGGGAAGTTGTGCTTGAACTTCATGCCGCCGCGCGTGCCGAGCGGCAGGCCGTCGACGTAGGCGTCTTGCTCGCCGCCGGGGGCCGGGTAGAACGCGCTCGCCGACCTTCGGCGTAGCCTCGCCGACGGCCAGCTTCGCGACGGTGCGCGCGGCGCTGACGTACTGATCGAGGAACGCGGGCGAGACGCTCAGCGCCGCGGCGATGTTGTCGAAGCCGTCGACCTCGATCTCGCGCGGCAGCAGGTCCTGCACTTCGACCTCGACGCCGACGAGGCTCGCACGGCATTGGCGTATTCCGTGCGGTTCAGGCGCTGCAGCGGCACGTGGCCCGCGCGCGGCTCGTTGGTGGCGGCATCGAGGGTGCCCTCCATCCAGCCCACGAAGCTGTCGATGCGCTGCTGGTCCGGCTGCTGGTTTCCGGGCGGTGGCATGAGGCGGCCGCGCAGCTTGCGTATGGCGGCTTCCCACACCTCGGCGTCATCGGTGATGGCATCGGGAGTGAGGGTGTCGAAGGCGACGCCGCCGGCCCAATCCACCGTGTTGTGACATTCGGTGCAGTAGTCCTTGAGCATCGTCCAGTTCTGATCGGCCACGTGGGCGTGGTCCGGCTCGACCTTGGCGCCGTTCGCGGCAGCTGCCTGCAGGCTGAGACAGGCTGTGAGTACTGAGCTGACGAGTGCGTAGCGTTGCATGGGGTCGCGCGAATGGCCCAATCCGGTCAGGGTGCAACAAGGGGGTGTTCGGGCGCGACGTTAGTACACAAGCCATTGGCCCAGCTACAACTTACGCTTTTCTGGCCGACACTCGGCGGTGCGTCTGAATTTGCAGGCATGGCGCCATGCCTGCATTCCGCGCTCGAAATGCGAAACGAGCGTGAGCTTGAAGTGGGGTTTGCAAATGCCGGGGCGTCTACCGCCTGCCACTGACGGAAGGCGAGCCCCGGAACCACAATTGCGCCAGCAACGCGGCCGGGTTCTCAGTCAACAATCGACTGGTACACCAGCGCGCGCAGCTTGCCGAAGTCATCCACGCCCGTCGCGGGGTTCAGCTGTGTGAGATAGACCACCACCAGCTGTTCCTTCGGATCGACCCAATAGGTGGAGTGATATGCGCCACCCCAACCGAACTCGCCCACCGAGCCTGGCTCTCCGCGCAGGCCGAGGTCCTTCACCACCGAGAACCCGAGCCCAAAGCCGCTGCCGGGCTGGTAAGTGGCCTCGCGCAGGTTGTCGGTGGTCATCAGCTCCACCGTTTTGCGCGAAAGCAGCCGATGGCCGTCGAGCTGCCCGCCGTTCAGCAGCATCTGCAGGAAGCGGCCGTAATCTCCCGCTGTGGAAAGAAACCCGGCGCCGCCGGAAAAGGACATGCGCGGCCCGTCAACGTAAGCGCCCTGGCCTGACATGGCGCCCGGGTTTGCCGCGCGTTCGAGCCCTTTCGCAGCGTTCGTGCCATAGACCGCCGCAAGCCGGCCGCGCTTGTCCTTTGGCAGATAGAAGCTCGTGTCCACCATGCCAAGAGGGGCGGTGATGTGGGAGCGCAGGAAGTTGTCTAGCGTCGTGCCACTCGCGCGCTCGACGATGACGCCCAGGATGTCGATGCTGTAGCCGTAGACCCAACGCTCACCCGGCTGCGCATCGAAGGGCAGGGCGGCCATGCGCGCCACGGTGGCAGCAATCGGCTCGTTCCGATCCGCGAAATACCAGTTCCGGATGCCCGCCTTCTGCCACAGGTCCGCGGCCGGGCCGTTGCCGTAGCCGACACCCGACGTGTGCGTGAGCAAGTCACGCACAGTGATGGGGCGCTTTGCCTTCACCACATCGTAGCCGCCGCCTTCCCTGGGTACGGCGACGGTGGTCTGGGCGAACTCCGGGATGTACTTCGACACAGGGTCGGCCAGCAGCAGCTTTCCCTGTTCCACCAGCATCATCGCCCCAACGCTCACGATCGCTTTCGTCTGCGAGGCGATGCGGAACACCGAGTCCGCCTGCATGGGCGAACGCGCTTCGCGATCTGCCTGGCCGAATGCCTCGAAGAACACGAGCTTGCCCCGCCGCGCGACCAGCGCCACCGAGCCTGCGACCTTGCCTTCGTCTACATACTTTTGCAGCGTGGGGCGAAGTTGCTGGAGGCGTTCCGCGGACAGACCCACGTCTTGCGGGTTCGCGCGCGGCAGTGGGTCTGCCGTGGCGGTGGACGCCGTGCAAGCCGCGGCGTAGGCCACCGCAAATAGAAGAGCCGGCCAGGTAATGCGTGCGCGCATGAACCGCATGGAATGCCTCCGCTGACGTGTCGTTTGATTCGCGGAAGATGTCGCGACGACCGATGACGTCGCCGCTCCCCCTTTTCCGCATTCTGCCCGTTAAGACCGTGCGCGCGATCGACATCTTTCAGCGGGACAGATAATTTGCGCCGGGGCCGCCTTGCTGCGGCCCCTGGGTCACTTCTCCACGAATGCTTTCAACCGGCCCAGGGCCTGGTCCCACTGCTGGGAAACCACGTCTGCGTATTCCCTGACCTCGCGGATCGGCGCGGGGTCGAGCTCGAAGAGGCTCTCCCGCCCGGCGCGAACGTTACGGACGATGCGCGCGCCCGTGAGCACGCGCAGATGCTTGGTGACTGCCTGGCGCGTGAGCTGCGTGCCTTGCGTGAGCTGCGCGATGGAGCAGGGCGGCCCCTCGCTCAGCTTTGCGATGAGCGCGAGCCGTGTCTCGTCTCCCAACGCCGCGAAAATGGGCGCATGAGCCCGGCGTTCGGCGGCCGCGCTACGGGTTTTGCGCGACATGGCTTTCGATATTCTTGACCTGCCGGGTCCAGCCGGCATCGTTCATGCGCAGGGCTTCCAGGCGGCGGTGAGCGGGAATGTTGTCGAACCCGGACTCGCTGATCACCAGCAACGTGCCGCCGGCGACCGCCTCCAGGCGGAACTCCACGAGCGTGGGGGGCTCTTTCGAATAGTCCGTGTCCGGCTCGACGGCGTACGGATGCCAGGTGAACGAGAACAGCCGTTCCGGGTGCATCTCCTTCACGGTGGCCTCCCATTTCAGGTGCTCGTAGCCGGGGTACAGGATCTGGCCGCGTGAAACCTGGCCGGGCGCGAACGGCGCCTCCAGCTTCACGCGAAACCATTCGCCGAATTCGCGGTAGTCCGTGAGGGCGCGCCAGACGCGTGCCAGCGGAGCCTTGAGCTCGATGCGTTTCTCGATGCGGTTTTGCATAGGCAACCTCCGGGTTGCATATATTAGCCCCGCAGCCGTTAAATGCAACCAAAAGGTTGCGTATGCTACGGCGCGGCCGTTTTGGGGGGGGGCACGATTTTTGGGGCGGACTGTCGAACCTGCCGCTCATCGTTCGTCTTCACTGTGACAGCGGCGATTTGCCCGGCAGCCCCCTCTGGAGAGCGGAAAGTGCGATACGCGTTACTCATCTACGAGACGTCCGAGGCCTTTGCCAGGCGCGAGGAGGGCGCCGACTCCACTTACGTCGGCGCATGGCGGGCCTACTACAAGGCCGTGGTCGATGCGGGCGTGTACGTGGGCGGCGACCCGCTGCACCCCCCGGAAACGGGAACCACCGTACGGCGCAAGGATGGCCGGCGCCTCATCCAGGACGGCCCGTACGCCAACACGAAAGAACAGCTCGCGGGCATCATGATCATGGAGCTTGCGTCGCTCGATTCGGCGCTGGACTGGGCCGCGCGCTGCCCGGCGAGCTCCTATGGCGCGGTGGAGGTGCGGCCCATTGCGCCCGAAACAAAAGAGCGCATCACGAATGGCATCGGCTGAAAGCCAGGCGGCACGCGGAGCCGTCGAGTCGGTGGCCCGTCGGTGTTACGGGCGTCTCGTCGCGTTCCTCTCCGCGCGCACACGAGACGTGGCGGGCGCGGAAGATGCGCTGAGCGAGGCGCTGCTCAGCGCGCTGACGGCGTGGCCGCGCGACGGCATTCCACAAAGCCCGGAAGCGTGGCTGCTAACGGCCGCGCGTCGGCGCCTCACAGATCGTGTTCGGCACGAGAAAGTGCGTGCCGGCAGCGCGCTGACGCTCGAGATCATTGCGGGCGAGTCTCTCGACTTCGCCGTGCCGGGGCCCATTCCGGATGAGCGCCTCAAGCTGCTGTTCGTCTGCGCGCATCCGGCGATTGATCCGGACATGCGCACCCCGCTCATGCTCCAGACGGTGCTGGGCCTCGACGGTGAGGAGATCGCGCGCGCGTTCCTCGTGACGCCGGCCGCCATGGTCCAGCGGCTCGTGCGAGCGAAGAACAAGATTCGCCACGCCGGCATCGCCTTTGAAGTTCCCGAAACCCAGGAGCTTCCGGAAAGGCTCGAGGCCGTGCTGAACGCCATCTACGCCGCTTACGGCAACGGCTGGGAAGACGCCGCGGGCGTCGACGCTCGCGCGCGCGGCCTTGCGGAAGAAGCCATATGGCTCGCGCGTGTGCTGCTCGAAGTGATGCCGGACGAGCCGGAGGTTCTGGGTCTGCTCGCGCTCATGCTCCATTGTGAAGCGCGGCGGCCGGCGCGGCGCTCGGCGGACGGCCGCTTCACGCCGCTGTCTGAACAGGATCCGCGATCATGGAGCGCGCCGGTGATGGCTGAAGCGGAGCGATTGCTTGGCCGCGCGGCCCAAATGTCCCGGCCAGGGCGTTTCCAGCTCGAGGCCGCCATCCAATCGGTGCACGCCGAGCGCGCGCGCAGCGGCCGCACAGACTGGCATGCGATAGCGGTGTTCTATGAGCGCCTCGTGAGCTTTCACCGACGCTCGGCGCACTGGTTGCGCGCGCGGCGGCAGTGGCCGAAGTGAAGGGCGCGGATCGAGGGCTGCATCTTCTGAATGAGATCGATCCGTCGGCCGTCGCGTCCTACCAGCCTTACTGGGCCGTGCGCGCCCACCTTCTGAACGGCTTGAACTGCTACCCCGAAGCGGTGGATGCGTTCGACTGTGCACTGCGCCTTGCCGATGACGCGGCGGTCCGCCGCCAGTTGCTGGAGCGCCTCACCGAAATCAGCCGTTTCTGACGGCCGATACCGGGAAGGCCTGTCTGGAAGCGAGCGGGGACTTTCAGTCAGCCAGAAGCGTGCGGGTTTTCTTCAGTCGCCAGGCGGTGAACCACAGCGCCGTGGTGATGATGATGGTCCAGGTGACGATCGCGATTTCGTGCCGGCGGGCCTGCCATTCACCATCGTTCCAGAAGTTGAAGAGGGTTACGGCGGCAATCACGCTGATCCAGCCGAATGGCGTGCCGTATTCCTTTACGACGAGCCGGCGCCATCGAAACCGCATCGAAGACAACGTGTGAAACAGCCCGCGCAGCCTCGGCAGCCAGCGGGGCACGTCGTGGCAGTAGGCCAGGAACGCGGCGCCAAAACGCGACTGCAGATACTGCTCTTCCGCGGCAACGATGCATACGTACATGAACAGCGCCAGCGGCACGCCCACGAGCACGGTCGACCAGGAGTTCGATGCGATCGCCACGCCCGCCACGATCAGCAGATTGCCGACGTACATCGGGTTTCGGATGTGGACATATGCTCCATCCGTCACCAGGTCCTCGGCGTATACCCGGCGGCCTTTGCCACCGCGAATGACATAGCGAAGCCCGATGGTCAGGGCCCGGACGACCTGGCCCAGCGCCGCGATGATCGCCCCGAGGAGTGATGCAACAACGGTGTCTTCGAACGGTTCCGGCCCGGGCAGCAAAAGCGGCAGGCACGCCAACGGAAACATGGCGTTTCTGTATCGAAACAGAAAGTGACCGATTGCGGTAATCACGCGCGTTGGACGATGGCTGTCATCGGAATCATTCGGTGCTCGCGTTTATTCTTCAATCCTGCTGCACAGCATAGCAGTCGTCGGGCGCTGGCAGCAGACGCATGCCGCCGCAGACGTGAGCGGGGCGCGGGGATCCGAAGGTGCCGGGCGTTGCCTGCCACATCAGCCGCGCCGTAACCGGGGGCATCAAGGGGGAGCCGGGTTTTGCCGAAGATACCAGCGATGCCAGCATTGCCTGCCGCCAGGTGGGGCCGATACGCATTTCGGCAGACCTGAAGGATGGCGAGAGTGTCTTCGATGAGCGGCGCAGCCTCGTGTTCAAGCAATTGCACGTCGTGCGCTTCTACGACCGGGAGCGAAATGTCCTGGTCTACGTTTCTTATAGTGACCGGGTGATCGAAGGCAGCCCCAAGAATTCGATCAGCACGGTGCCGGTAATGGGTTGGGTTGCGCCTTAGGACATTGAGGCACACGGCAGCCTCAGCCGACTGTCACCCGCGCGCAAGGTACAAGTGCACGCCCAACGAAACGGCCACGGCGATCGCCGCCAGGGATGAAACGAGAACCGCCGCCGCCGCGCAGTCCTTGACGATGCGTATGCTGGCGTGGGTTTCGGGATGCAGGTGATCGGCCAGCTGTTCGATCGCGGTATTGAACAGCTCAGCCCCAATGACGGCTCCGCAGGCCAGCAGCACCAGTGCCCACCAGAGCGGCTCTGGATGAAGCACCGCCAGCGCGAGCAGCGCGGCGCCGCCGGCGGCAACCTGAAACCTGAGACTGCTCTCGGACGCTATGGCGTGCGCCAGCCCATTGAGCGCAAATTTAATTCGCGCGGAGAACGGTTGATTCTTGGAAGTTGTCATGTCTCACCGGCTATGAACTACGGGTCTGCTCGTTCCAATTCCATGCGACGCCGAAATCACGTTACCACCGGCGCTGCGAGGCGAGAACCGGGATTGCCGACAAAGCGGTGGGTCACACGAGTGGCGGGAATGGCCGTCGCCTGGGCGGCGCTGGCCGCGCCGTGCGCGGCGGATACGTCCTCGGTGCGTGGCGTGCTCGAGGACACGGGCCTCTACTTCACCGCGCCGCTGCGCTGGGACGCGCAGAACTGGCTGCAATTCGGCGCGTCCGTGGCTGCAATCGGCATTGCGCACGAGTCTGACGACGAGGTTCGGGCTCACTTCGAGCCCAGCCGCACCGCGGGGCTTACCCGGCAGGATCCCCATGGCACGCGTGACTTCATCCCGACCGCCGCCATTGTGTTCGGCACCTGGGCGCTCGCCACGGCGATGGACGACCCGGCAGGCTACGAAGAAGGCCGGGTGATGCTCGAAGCGGGCGCGCTCACTGCCGTCAGCGCGGTGCTGATCAAGAGTGCAGCGGGGCGCCTGCGCCCCAACGAAACCGGCTCGGTGGACGAGTGGAGCCAGGGCGGCGATTCCTTCCCATCGTTCCATGCGAGTGCGGCATTCGCGGTGGGCACGGTGTTCGCGGAGTCTGGCGGCGAAGACTACCGTTGGCTGCGGCGTGCGCTCGGCTACGGGCTTGCAACGGCCACAGCCTATTCGCGTGTTCACGACAACGTGCACTGGCTATCTGACACGGTGGCCGGAGCGGCGCTCGGGATCGCGACCGCGCAGTTCGCCATGGGTCGGCGGGGCGTCGGCGCGCGGCGGTCGAGCGTCGCGGTGACTGCGATGCCGGGCGGGGCCCTGCTCACTTACTCGTATCGATTCGAGTGATCTGAATATCTCGCTGCTGCGCTGACTCGCAGGCGATGCCCACCGCCCAGGGCAAAGAATTCGCCGGAACGCTCCAGGGCACCTGCGCGAGATGGGTTTCCTACTGAAAGGAAGCCTATCCAATGCGCTTGATTTCGTTGGAGGTCTCAGCGCACAAACGTACGATAGCGGAGCCGCCAGATACATCCGTCTTCTTGTTGACGATGGTCATCAGCGGCTCGGCACGCGGCGTAGAATGTGCGTCTCATGTCGGGGGCCGCACATGAGCAAGAAACGACGTACATCCAGAGCTCGCAAGCCCGTCAGTGGGCGCGACATGCAAACGCCCTCGCACAAAGTAATGGCCTCGATCAAGGCGGCTGACAAGTCCTACGCCGATGGGAGAGTGGGTCTTCGCGGCGCGCGCGCTTGCCTGGTAACGGCTGAGCACTCATTGTCCACGGATTCCACATTCATCGGCTCAATCAGCGCCGATCGAATCCGCGAAGGGTTACCGCTAAACGTGCTCGACGAACTGGCCACCGTGTTGAAGGTAGACCCGTTGGATTTAGCAGATGTCCTGGGTATGTCCGTTCGTACGCTCCAGCGTCGAGCGGAGGGCGGCGAGCGTTTGGGCCCAGCAGCATCGGACCGTCTTGCGCGCATCCGTCGCATTCTCGAACTGGCCGCTCATGTGTTTGGCGAGATGGAGAAGGCCGCGCATTGGCTCACGTCCCCAAGCCGGGCTCTCGCTAACGAGATTCCGCTGCATATGCTCGATACCGATGTTGGGGCCCAGCGTGTTCAACTCGAACTGCGCCAGATCGAGTTCGGTATACCGCTCTGATGGATCTCTGGAGACTCCATCGCGCGGCGCATGGGCCGGGGCTGGACGGCATCGGCGGGCTGCATGCGCCCGGCCGCTGGCACGCGCTGGGGAAGACTGCAGCCGGTCTATTCGAGGCCTTTCTCGTTTGATGGGCGACTGCTGTGACCCGCGCGCGAAGGGCGGCGCTCGCGCACGAGGCCACCTGCGGCCGGAGCTTGCCGGCTGAACGCGGTCTTCGCACGTGGCGGCAGGCCGCTCTGGGCCGACATCAAGGGACGCTGGCGTTACACCGGCAGACGCCGCTGTAAGGGCGGGGCCTCAGTCTTCGGACGGATTCTTCGCGGCCACCAGCGGAATGGGCGGGCCAACCTGGATGGCAAACGCCGGGAGTTGCACGGTGCGCTTGCCATCGCTCACGGTGATGATGATGTTCGGATACGTGCCGGTGTGCGAGATTTGCGGTGAGCCGTACAAGGTGCCACGCCGCGGGCCGAACGATGCCCACGCAGGCTTGTTCACGATGGTGAATTCGAGTTTGCGATCGCCGCGCTGGTGCACGGTGGGCGTGAACGCATAGAACACGCTGGGTGCCACCCTGGCAGCGGCTTTGCCCGAAATCGTGAGCACCGGCGTCGCCTCCGGCGGATGAATCGAACGGTGTTCGGCACTGGCAATGCCCAGCAGTGCGATGAACACCGGCTGCGAAACATCTTGCGGGAGCGGCATGCAGTTCTCCGACGAGCCTTCCGATGACTACACATGCGCGCTCGCGCCGGGTTTGTCGAGTCTGTTCTCACTCGCGTCCACAGAAATGTGACCGCGTCGGGCTTCGCTCAACAGTGCGCTCGACGGCAATCTTCCGCAGGATGCTTCGTATGATTCGCGCGTCACTCGACGGCTACGGCTTTTTCCGTGCTCTTTTCGAGGTGCCTCTTCTGCAACACGGGCGCGAAAGCCCGGCGGCCTGGAGTTTTCGAGTGACATCGAGCCGCAGGCTGCGGCCATCGGGCGGGATCAAGGAAAGCAGGCGCGCTCCGCTGCCCGTCTGTCTGGCTCCAAACAGATTATGCATTCCGAAGGAGACGCGCGTGTTGCTGGAGAGCGCGCCGCTGGCGAGGGTGAGATTGCCAATGTAGAAATCGCGACCTTGGTCGCCCGTGAGTTGCCCGACTACGTCGAGGTGCTGCAGCTCGAATGACGTCGACAGCCGGTTCGGCACGATGGGGAAATCCAGGCGCACTTTCGTGAGACGCTGACCGAGGCTGCCGTTGCCGGCGCCCGCGAAACAGTCCGTAGTCTCCTGCCACGCATAGCTGACGCGGGCCAGGAGCCGCACGCGGTTCTGTTGCCTGAGGGATTTCTCATATGCGAGCTCATAGTTTCGAGTCCGATCGGATTCGTCGTCAGCGCTCACCTGATCGAACATCGCGCTGAGTGTGGAAGTCTGCCCGGGCTTGTAGACGAGCTCCACGCGCGGCTCAACAGAGCTGCCGGAAACACTTGTGTCCTGGTCGTATCGCATGCGGACTTTGAGCGCCACATCCTGTGACAGTGCGACCTTGTTTGTGGTGACGATGCCGACCTTTCGCTCCGCTTGCGCATCGTCCAGCGTGCCCGGCCTGCCCATGAGCTCGTTCAGGTGCACAAGCTCGAACCCAAGCCGCTCCCGGTATTCCATGCCCGCCAGGAAAGTGTGGCCCGCGGAGAGCTGGCTCTCGAGCTTCCAGTCTGCGCCAACCCACTGGCCGGGCAGTTCGCCACTCGCACGCACGTCCTCAGGCAGCGACGCGCCGTTGGGATTCATGCCGTCGTACGTTCCGGTTCCGTAGAACGCACGGCTCGTCACCTTCGCAAGGTCGCCCAGCTGTGTCTTGTATCCAAGCCCGAAGTAGACGCGATAGTCCGCAGCGTCCTGCGCGTTGCGCGAGGCTACGAATCCGGTGATCTTCAGGTCGTCGTGCTCGAGCTTCCTGAACAGGCTTATCCCGGAGCCGTCGCTGGCTGGCGCGGAGCTCCGCAGGTTTTGAGGCGCGAGAAACGCATCGAAGTGCGAGGGCAGAGTGCTTACAGGGCCCTTGTACGTGGGCTGCGTTGCGCCGGCGTGCGCGGCAAGCCACAGCCCGCCGATCGCGAACGTCACAACACGCATGTTGAACCGGCGCACGCGCAAGTTTTCTGCGCGCGGCGTTGTGCGACTCTTTGTTCCCACCCCGGGAAGAATCCTTCTCGTCCGTCATATCGACCAGCGGCGCACTTCGACGCGCGTATGGCACAGCTCAAGCGGCGGTTTTCGCTGCTCACGCTTCGCCGCGCCGGAGACTATGGGCAATGGGATGGGATGTATAGAGAGCTGCCTCACAAGAGGCGGAGCGCTCAAGAAGTTACGCGAAGATGTAGCCGCGCGCAGACACTTGTTGATCGCACTCAAAGGCCGGACTCCTCCATCAGGGAGCCATTCCCGAACTCGCAGGGCTCAGCGTGAGTGCAGGTGCTGCGCGGCGGCGCCGGCGTGCGGGAATAGAGCTCGAGCGAGCGCACGTAGCTCTCCATGACGCGGCCCATCACCTTTGTCTGTGAGGAGTGCGCCTGAACTGCGCGCAGCTTGGCGTCGACCGCGGCACCGTCGAGCTGGAATTGTTCCCACCGCATTCCCAGACCGCGCGGCGCGACGGTTTGCGCGAGGTCCGGGTGATAGCCGTGTGGCGATGGCCAGCCACGCCCGCCGTGCACGATCCAGAAACGTGCCCTCTCCGGTTGTTTACGTGCTGTCATTGCCCGCCACGCGAGAATGCCCGCGCCACGATGGTCGGGGTGAGTGTCCTGCGGGCTCGGCGCCAGCACGAGGGTCGGCTTCACGCGGTCGAGCACCATGGCGAAGTCGCGCACGAGGTTGGCGCCGTCGTAACTCGCGCCGGGGTCGACGGCGTCCAGGTAGACCACTGCGTTCGCGCCGGTGAATTTGGAGCGCCATGGTGTGTTGGGATGGTAGTAGTCGAATAGCAGGCTGAGCACGCCGCGGTCGGGATAGCCAAGAAAGAATTGAGACGCGGGGTCGACGTTCAGGATTCCGCTGGCAGTGCGCGCTTCCTGTGCACGTTGACGCGCGAGCTCGAGGTAGGCGCCGGCGCGCGGGCGCAGTTTCTTCTCGACGACTATGGCATCCCACTTGAAGCCTTCGCCGTTCGTGATCCATACGATTGCAACGCTTGCGCCGGCGCGGCGCGCGATGTCGATGAGGCCGCCGCAGCAGAGGGACTCGTCGTCTGGATGGGGGGAGACGATGAGAATGGAATCGCTGGCAACGATGGGACGTAGAGGCGGGAATGCGTCGGCCGCCAGAGCCTGGCTGCATGCGATTGCGATGAGAGACATCCAGGTCGCTGCCGGTCGCACGTTGCTTCCTCATCGATCACCGGTTAACGGTTGCAACGACATCACGGCTGTGCTGCGTGGTCAACCGCGTTCGCACGTTTTGGCTCCGAGTTTCGGAGCACAAACGTACGATAGCGGAGCCGCGAGTAGCATCCGTCTTCTGATCAAGAACACGTGGCTTGCGTGCAATGTGAAGTGCGCGCGAACAAACGGTATTGGAAGCGCGGAAACATTCGCACGAAATGAGTGGCGTGAAACAGATTCAACCGAAGCAGCGTCTCGGTGAGCGTCTGACGTCCGGCGAAAGCGAAATCGCGCTTCGTATTGGCAGGGTGCTCACAATGGCTCGCGAAGTGTCGGCACCCTGGGAGCCGCGCGTGACTACCTGCGTACGCCAAATTTCGCGCTGGGCGGCACGGTTCCGCGTGACCTACTAAAAACGGCTGAAGGAGAGCAACTCGTGCTTTCGGAGCTGCGGAGCCAGGCTGCAGGCGGCCCAGTGTGAAAGTCTACCGCGCGCGCGTGGCGGGCCCGTGTGGGTGCTCCGGTGTTCGATGCGCTGGACAGCTCAGATTCCGTGACGTTCCGCTCTGTGATAGAGTGTAGCCTCTAGGCTACAGCTGCCGACGTGGAAGTCAGCCAGTATCAAACGGCCGACGGCAAGATGCCGCTTACCGCATGGCTGGTCGGCTTACGTGATCGCGAGGCGCACGCGCGTATTGTTGCCCGACTGGATCGGCTGAAAGCTGGGCTGTTCGGCGACTGGAAGAGCGTGGGTGGCGGCATCTGCGAACTGCGGATCGACCATGGCCCCGGCTATCGGGTGTACTACGCGCAGGACGGCAAGACGCTGATCTTGCTCCTGTCGGGTGGGAACAAGCGCACACAAGCGAAGGATATCGAGAAAGCCCATGCGTACTGGAAAGACTACAAAGCGCGCAGCCGCTAGCATGCCGTTTCGTGCAGCGGACCATCTGCGTAGCGACAGCGAAATCGCGGTTTACATCGAAGCCATGCTGGCCGACGGCGACGCTCGGGCCGTGCCCATTGCTCTGCGTACCGTCGCTGATGCGTTGGGCGGAATGGGCGCATTGGCGGATAAGACCGGTCTGAGCCGCGAAACGCTGTATCGCACGTTGTCCAACAAGGGTAACCCGCGCCTCGACACGCTCGCTGCGATCCTCGCTGCTTTCGGTCTACGGCTATCGGTGCAGCCGACACAAAAGTCCCGCGCCCGTCGCAGTGAGCTGCGTCCGGCGCACGCCTGACGATTGATGAGGCGGTATACGTACGCAGTGAAAAGGAATGGCGCTCCCAACCGGATTCGAACCGGTGTACTAGCCTTGAGAGGGCTATGTCCTGGGCCTCTAGACGATGGGAGCGGGTGCAACGGCGCGGTGGGCAGGAGCCAGCCGCGAAGGCGCGCCATTATAGAGAGCGCGTCTGATTGCTCAAGCTGAAATGTCGTCGCCTGTCGGCTGCGTGGCCCTCCGACGGTCAACGACAGCCGCCAGACGGGGCAGTTGGGCGGCCGTATTCGGGTCGAGCTGATCGAAGCCGTGGCGGTCGGCGTCTCAACAGCGCACCCAAAGAGCCGTTAAGCAAGCGTGCCCGGCACCTGCGCCAGCGCCCCCACATCTGCCGCAAATGTGGGCATTTCCATCGCCCCGAACCCCGCGCCATGCCTCCGCTCGAGCCATGCGGGCCTTAACTCCTTGAATCTCCTGCACGGCCACGAATCCCCAAGGGCCTGTTTCGTATAGACAACGGCGGTATCATACGTTGTCACATTCGATCCCCTAACCCCAAGAAGAGTGCATTGACCCTACCCGACGCGCCCATAGCGGCGCCTGCTTCGGCTCCGCGGATCATTCCGCGTTCAGAGCACACCATTTCCCGCGCGCACATTTCCCCAAACGCCTTGCGGGTGCTCTACCGCCTGCGCGAGGGCGGCTTCCAGGCGTTCCTCGTTGGCGGCTGCGTGCGCAACCTGCTCATCGGCATCGAGCCGAAGGATTTCGACGTCGCCACGGATGCGCTGCCCGAAGACGTCAAGAAGCTGTTCCGCAACTGCCGCCTCATCGGCCGGCGCTTCCGGCTCGCGCACGTGTTCTTCGGCCGCGAGACCATCGAGGTGGCCACGTTCCGCGCGGCCGCGGCGCCCGAGCCGGGTGAAGAGGTGCTGCCAGACGTCGAAGGCGAGGATGCCGACGCCGGGGAGCTGGAGAGCACTGAAGATCTCGAAGCGGAGATGGCCGCCGAGCTGGACGAAGAGTCCGGCGAAGACGGCGAGGGCGGGGCTGAAGACCTCGACGACACCGTAACCCTTCTGCCAGACGCAGACCTCGCCGCCGACATCGCCAACGACCAGCTCGAAGGAGCCGCGGAGCGCACCGCTGTGATGCCGGTTCCTCCGGGCGTGGCGTTGCCGGAACGGAAAGAGCCGGCGCCCAGCGAGGGCCCGGCCCAAACCGATTGGGTTGCCGCGCCGGCCGAGCCAGGCCCGACGGCACGTGAAGGCACCGCCGCGCGCACCGGCCGCGACGTCGCCACCCGAACCGACTCGGACTCACGCCAGGGCGGCCGCCGCGATGGCCGTCGCCGCGACCGCTTCGACGAAGAAGCGGACACCGAGCGCGTGCTCGACACCCACGGCCGCATCCTCCGCGACAACGTCTACGGCAACATCCACGACGACGTCTGGCGCCGCGACTTCACCGCCAACGCGCTCTACTACAACATCGCGGACTTCTCCCTCTGGGATTACGTTGGCGGTGCTGAAGACATCGCCGCGCGCCGCCTGCGCCTCATCGGCGACCCGGAAACGCGCTATCGCGAAGACCCGGTTCGCATGCTCCGCGCCGCGCGCTTCGAAGCGAAGCTCAACTTCGACATCGAGCCTGCCACCGCAGGGGCGATCACGAAGCTGCGCGGCCTGCTCGCGAACGTTCCGCCCGCGCGTCTCTTCGACGAAACGCTGAAGCTGTTTCTCTCCGGTCACGGCGTGCGCAGCCTCGAAGTGCTGCGTCGTCGCGAGTTGCTCGACGTGCTGTTGCCCGCGACGGCTGCGTATCTCAACAAGCATCCGGGTGGCCTCGTGGAGCAGCTCCTCATCGAGGGCCTCAGGAACACGGACGAGCGCGCGCAAGCGGGCAAGCCCGTGACGCCCACTTACCTGTTCGCGCTCCTTCTCTACGGGCCCATTGCGCGCGAGATCGAATCCTCCCCGCCGCAACACTGGCACGAGCTGCACACCATTCTGGAAGCCTGCGACCGCGCCGTGCGCGAAGCCGCGAGGCACATGTCGATCCCGCGCCGGTTCTCGCTCGGCCTGCGCGAAATGTTCGCGCTGCAGCCGCGCCTGGAGCATCCGCGCGGCCGCCGCGCGCTGCGCGTTCTCGAGCATCCGCGCTTCCGCGCCGCTTATGACCTGCTGTTGCTGCGAGCCCGGCACGGCCTCGCGTCGCGTGAAACCGCGGACTGGTGGACTCGCATTCAGGGAGTCTCCGCCGAGGAGCGCGCCCGCATGGCTGACGAGATGTCCCCGCACGGTGGCCCACCGAAGGAGGGTGGTGGCGGCCCGGGCGGCGGCGGGCGCCGGGGCCCGAGGCGTCGCCGTCGCCGTCGCCCGCCGAATCCGAATTGAGCGCGGTGACTCAGGGCGTTTCGCCGCCAGGTTCGATCGCCCGGCCCGTGTGGCAGCCCGCGTACATCGGCGTGGGCAGCAACATGGACAATCCGCGCTCGCAGGTGTTGAAGGCAATCGAGACACTGCGCGCTCTGCCCGGCGGCACCACGCGCGTCGTCGCGGTCTCGAAGTTATACGGCTCGAAGCCCTTCGGCCCCGTTGCGCAAGATGACTTCGTGAATGGCGTTGTCGGCCTTCTCACGCAGCTGGACGCGCCCGCGCTGTTGCAGGAAATGCGTGCCGTGGAAACAGCGCTGGGCCGCCCGAAAGAACATCAGCGCTGGGGGCCGCGCATCATCGATCTCGACCTGCTCGTCTTTGGCCGCGAGCAGCGCGCCGACCCCGCGCTCACGATTCCTCACCCCGGGATAGTGGAGCGCAACTGGGTTCTGTATCCTCTCGCCGACATCGCCCCGGACCTCGACATTCCCGGGCTCGGCCGCGTGGCCGCGCTCAAGGGAAGCATGGCGCCGACGGGCATCTGGCCACTCTAGAAGAGCTCCTCCCGCACCAGCATGACCGCTCCCGCCGAAGGCCCAGCGCAAGGCTCGCATCGCTTCATCGTGGTCGAAGGTCCCATCGGCGTGGGCAAGACGAGCCTTGCGTGCCGCATCGGCATGAGCCTCTCGGCCGATCTGGTGCTCGAGCAGGCCATGCAGAACCCTTTTCTCGAGCGCTTCTACCGCAACCCGCGCGCGGGCGCGTTCCCGGCGCAGCTGTACTTCCTGTTCCAGCGCGCGCAGCAGCTCGCAGCGCTGAAGCAGCAGGATCTGTTCTCGCCCGTCATCGTCGCGGACTACCTGCTCGACAAAGACAGGCTGTTCGCGCGCGTCACGCTCGATGAGGCCGAATACGCGCTCTACGAGCAGGTGAGCACCAAGCTCGACATCGACTGCCCCAGGCCCGATCTCGTGGTCTACCTGCAAGCGCCTGTCGATACCTTGCTCGAGCGCATTGCCAAGCGCGGCATTGGTTACGAGCAGAGCATCGAGCGCGAATACCTCATCCGCCTGAACGAAGCGTACGCGCGCTTCTTCCACGAATACGACAGCACGCCGCTGCTCATCGTGAACGCCGCGTCCATCGACCCGGTGAACAACCAGAGCGATTACGACGAGCTGTTCCTGGCCATCCAGCGCATGAAGAAGGGGCGGCTCTACTACAACCCCATGCGGCACAGCGCGCTCTAGCGAGAGCTGGATTCCATGTATACCCACTTGCAGTTGCGCGATTCCACGCGCCCGCCGGTCACGCTGGCCACGCTCGCGAACATGAAAGAGAAGGGCGAGAAGATCGCCAGCCTCACGTGCTACGACGCCAGCTTCGCGGCATTGGTGGATGAGTCGGACACCGACATCGTGCTGGTGGGCGATTCGCTCGGCATGGTCATTCAGGGGTACGACACCACGGTGCCTGTCACCATGGATGACGTCGTGTATCACTGCCGCGCAGTGGCACGCGGGCTCAATCGCCCGTTCCTGCTGGCCGACATGCCATTCATGAGCTACCCCTCGAAGGAGCAGGCGTTGAAGAACGCCGTGCGCCTGATGCAGGAGGGCGGCGCCAAGATGGTGAAGCTCGAGAGCGGCTCTGGCCAGGCCGAGATCGTCGAGTTTCTCGCCAGTCACGACATTGCGGTGTGCGCGCACCTTGGGTTGAAGCCGCAGTCTGTGCACAAGACAGGCGGTTTCCGCGTGCAGGGCCGTGAAGAGGCGGCGGCAGAACGGATGATTCGTGAGGCCAGGGCGCTCGAGTCCGCAGGCGCAGACATCGTGCTGCTCGAATGCATTCCGCCGGCACTGGGCAAAGCGGTTACGGGCGAGGTGCACGTGCCCGTCATCGGCATTGGCGCCGGCCCGCACGTGGATGGCCAGATTCTCGTGCTCTACGACATTCTCGATATCACCACCGGCCGCAAGCCGCGCTTCGTGCGCAACTTCATGGAGGGCGCGGGCAGCAACCGGGTCGCGCTCAAGAACTACGTCAAAGCGGTGAAGTCGGGCGAGTATCCTGCGCCGGAGCATAATTTCTGAAGGCCGCGGAAAGCGGCGCACCTGTACCGGGCAATCTGAGGCTCACATCGATGGACACCGTCACGACCATTGCCGCGGTTCGCGAGCGCGTGCGCCAGTGGCGCAGGCAGGGGCAGCGCGTTGCGTTCGTGCCCACCATGGGCAACCTGCACGCCGGCCACGTCAGCCTCATCGAGCTTGCGCGCAAGCGCGGCGACCGCTTTGTTGCCAGCATTTTCGTGAACCCGATGCAGTTCGGGCCGAATGAGGATTTCGCGCACTACCCCCGCACGCCCGCGAGCGATGAGCGCATGCTCGCCGCGGCCGGGTGCGATCTCATGTTCATGCCGGATGTCGCGGAGGTTTATCCCCGAGGCATCGAGCACGACACGCGCGTGGCCGTGCCAGAGCTCTCGAGCATCCTGGATGGGCAGTTCCGGCCGGGTCACTTCGACGGCGTGAGCACCGTGGTCGCGAAGCTGTTCAACATCGTTACGCCGGATGTCGCGGTGTTCGGTGAGAAGGATTTCCAGCAGCTCACCATCATTCGCCGCATGGTGGCGGACCTGTGCATTCCCCTGGAGATTGTCGGCGCGCCGACAGTGCGTGAGAAAGATGGGCTCGCCATGAGCTCGCGCAATCAGTACCTCACGGCTGAGGAGCGCAGCACCGCGCCGCACCTTCATGAGGCGCTCACGCGGGCGGTCAATCGCATTCAGGGCGGCGAGTCAGACTTCGCGTCGATCGAGCGGGCGGAGGTCGAGGTGCTGAAGAAGCACGGCTTCCGGCCGGACTACTTCGCCGTGCGAGACGCAGAGACGCTGATGCCGGCGACGCCGCAGTGCCGTCACATCGTCGTGCTCGTTGCCGCGCGCCTCGGCAAAGCCCGGCTCATCGATAACCTTCAGCTCAACCGCTGAGCGCGCGAGCTTCCGGCCACGTGCTGCGCCAGCGCCCATTCCACATGCTCGCGCACGAGCGCTGAGGCGTCCCCTCGTCGCGCGGACAAGGCCGCGGTGACGTCGGGTGAAGACGGCGCATTCCCCAGCGCCACGGCGATGTTCCGGATCCATCGCTCATAGCCGATGCGGTAGATCGCGCTTCCCTGCATGCGCTCCACGAACTGCGCTTCCGTCCAGGCGAACAGCTCGGTGAGCTGTGTGGAGTCCAGGCCGTTGCGCACCTTGAAGTCGGGGTGCGAAGCCATTTGGGCGAACTTGTTCCAGGGGCAGACGAGCTGGCAGTCGTCGCAGCCGTAGATACGGTTGCCAAGGCTGGGGCGCAGCTCAGGCGGAATCGAGCCTTTGTGCTCGATGGTGAGGTATGAGATACATCGGCGGGCGTCCAGCCGGTACGGCGCAACGATCGCCCGCGTGGGGCACGCCGGAATGCAGGCCGCGCACGTCCCACAATGAGCGCTGGCGGGCGCATCCAGAGGCAGCGGCAGATCCGTAAGTATCTCGCCGAGAAAGAAATAGGAGCCCGCGTCTCGTGCCAGGAGGTTCGTGTGCTTGCCGATCCAGCCCAGGCCCGCGTTGCGGGCAAGCGCCTTTTCCAGCACTGGCGCGCTGTCCACGCACACCCTGTAGCCGAAAGTCCCAATCTGCTGCGCCATGCATTCCGCAAGGCGCGCGAGCGAACGACGCATCAGCTTGTGGTAGTCCCGCCCAAGTGCGTAGCGAGACACGTACGCAGTGGTCGGCTCGGCCAGCACGTCCCAGGCTTTGCGCGCCTCGCCCGGCCAGTAATTCATCCGCACGCTCACCACGCGAATGGTGCCGGGCGACAGTTCCTGCGGCCGGCTGCGCATCGAGCCATGCCGGCGCATGTAGTCCATTTCGCCGTGAAAACCGGCGTCGAGCCATGAGATGAGGTGTTGTTCGTCCGCCGCCAGCTCCACGCTCGCTACGCCCAGCGCGTCGAAGCCCAGCGCTCTTGCCTGCGCGGCCAGCGACTTTTTCACGTCGAGCAGGTCAATGGACTTCGGTTCTGTCATGGGCGGATACCGCTCGTCAGTATAATCACCGCATGGCCCTGCCCACTGGTCTGTACTCCGCGGCACAAGTCCGCGCTCTGGATGCCTACGCTATCGAGCAGTTGGGCGTCCCCGGCTACACGCTCATGAAGCGAGCCGGCGAAGCCGCGTTGCGCTATCTGCGGTCGCGCTGGCCCACGGCTTATCGCATCGTCATCGTCTGCGGCAGCGGCAACAACGGTGGAGATGGCTACGTGCTCGCGCGGTTCGCGCAGGCCGCCGGGCTCACGGTCACGGCGCTATCGGCGAGCTCGCCCGGGGCGATCAAGGGCGACGCGCTTCTGGCGTACAACGACGCTGTCGCCAGCGGTGCGCGCATCCTTCCATTCGCCCCCGAGCTGCTCAAAGAGGGCGAGCTCATCATCGACGCTTTGGTGGGCACGGGCCTGCGAAGCGCGCTGCGAGGCGAGCTGGTGCCGGTGGTTCAGGCCATCAATGCGGCCGGCCGGCCGGTGTTCGCGCTCGATGTGCCCTCGGGGCTCGATAGCGACACGGGCGTCGCTCACGGCGAAGCCGTGCGGGCGGATTGCACCCTCTCGTTCGTGGGGCTCAAGACCGGGCTCGTGATCGGCGACGGCCCGGAATTCGCCGGCACGCTGTATTTCGATGACCTGGAAGTCACGCCTCCGGCCGACACCGCGCAGTTCGCGCCGCGCCTCGAGCGAATCATGGATTCGGAGGTCGTCCAGGCGCTGCCGCGCCGTCATCGTGGGGCTCACAAGGGCGACTTCGGGCGGGTGCTCATCGTGGGCAGCGGGCCAAGCATGCCCGGCGCCACGCGACTTGCGGGCGAGGCGTGCCTGCGCGTGGGGGCGGGGCTGGTCACGGTTGCTGTAGCACCGGAAAACCTCTCGGCCATTGCCTCCGGACGGCCGGAGCTGATCTGCCTGCCCTTCCGCGAGGCTGATGAGCTGCAGGAAGCCATCGACCGCGCGCAGGTCATCGCCGTAGGCCCCGGCCTCGGTCGCAGCAGCTGGGCGCGTGAGGCGCTCGACGCTGTGCTGAATTCCGGCAAGCCGCTCGTGGTGGATGCCGATGCCCTCAACCTCGTCGCCGAGGCCACAGCCGGCAAGATTCAGTTGAAGAATTGCATCCTCACGCCGCATCCGGGCGAGGCCGGGCGCCTGC
This sequence comes from uncultured Gammaproteobacteria bacterium, assembly GCA_963837755.1. Taxonomy (GTDB): domain Bacteria; phylum Pseudomonadota; class Gammaproteobacteria; order Steroidobacterales; family Steroidobacteraceae; genus JADGHX01. Next base: position 694,873 of record CAWIOP010000003.1, read on the forward strand.
TCGGCGCAGACACCGATGACGTCCAGCGCGACCGGCTGGCAGCGCTCAGCTCGTTGGTCGAGCGCTATGGCGCCACCGTAGTGTTGAAGGGCGCCGGCACCCTGGTCGGTGCACCCGATCGAACGCCTGGCGTCTGCGAGCGTGGCAACCCCGGCATGGCCAGCGCGGGCATGGGGGATGTTCTCACCGGCGCCATCGCCGGCATCCTCGCCCAGTGCCGCAACCCTTGGCTCGCAGCGCGTGTGGGCGTGTTGGCTCACGCCATGGCCGGCGACGCGGTGGCCCGCACGGGTGAGCGCGGGCTGCTCGCCAGCGACGTCGCCCGTGAGCTTCGAACTTGCGTGAATCTCTAGGTAGCGCCAGGCCCGTGGCGGTTGAGCGCGTCAGCTGGAACCCGCGGACTGCGGACGAAACCGAAGCAGTCGGGGCTCAGCTTGCGCTGGCGCGGCCCGCGCGGCGGGATGCGCTGACGGTCGTCTACCTCACTGGGGACCTCGGCGCCGGCAAGACCACCCTGGCGCGCGGCTTCCTTCACGCCATCGGCGTTGCCGGCATCGTCCACAGTCCGTCATACAACCTCATGGATGTGTACGACACGAAGTCCGGCACCGTGGTGCATCTCGACCTTTACCGCATGCGCGACATATCCGAGCTCGAGCCGCTTGGCCTGCGTGACGAAGCGCGGCCCGGCGTGCTGTGGCTCATCGAGTGGCCGCAGCAGGGCGAGGGCTGGCTGCCGCCGGCCGATCTCGTCATTACGCTGGCCGTGGGGGCCGGCGCGGAGCGGGGCACTCATCGCATCACGGCCGAGGCTCTGTCCGGGTACGGTCGCGGCTGGCTTGGGGCGCTGCCGTTGGCGACATGAGCTTGAATTCGCGGCTCCCTGCTCGTAGATTACGCGGCAGAATACGCAGCGAAGTCCATGAAAAAGAAGATTTTTGCGCTGGCCAGGGTGAGGGCGATGCTGAAGGCTTCGATGGCAGTCGCCGTGGCGATGGCGCCCGCGCTCGTCTTGGCGGCCCCTTCAACCACGCTCAATGATGTGAGCATTGACAGTGGCGACGGCGGCGTGCGCATCACGCTCGAGACGTCGGCGCCCGCGAAGAGCTCATTCTTCACGCTGAAAAAACCGCATCGCGTTGTCATCGACTTTCGTGACACCACGCTCGCGAAGGGCACGCGCATGCCTTCAGGCATTGGCGCGGTCAATACCGTTCGCACGGGGCCGCGGCCGAACGACGGGTTGCGTGTGGTCATCGAGCTGAAGTCGTCCGCGAGCTCACGCGGCGAATGGCAGCCCGCCTTTGCGGACGTGGGTGACAGGTTCGTCGTCGCGATCGGCAGCAAGGCATTCGTCGCCGCGGCTTTCGCAATGGGCTCAACGGGCGCGCAGATGGCGTCCGCCACTGCGCCGGCGACCGCTCCTGCAGTCGCTCCTGAAGTCACCACGCCGAAAACCGTGCGCCCTCAGCACGCGCCGATCGACGGCAATCGCGATATCGTCGTCGCCGTCGATGCCGGCCACGGCGGGCAGGATCCGGGCGCCATCGGCCGCAATGGCACCATGGAAAAGAACGTTGTGCTGGCCATCGCCCGCGCGCTCGCATCGCGCATCGATTCCGAGCCGGGCATGCGGGCGTACCTGGTCCGTGACGATGACTTCTTCGTCGTGCTCCGCGATCGCATGGTTCGCGCGCGTAACGCGAAGGCGGACATCTTCGTTTCCGTGCATGCAGACGCCATTCGCGACCGGAGCATCACCGGCGCGTCCGTATACGTGATCTCGGAGCGTGGCGCCAGCAGCGAAGCCGCGCGGTGGCTCGCGGAGCGCGAGAACGCGGCGGATCTCATGGGCGGGGTGAAGCTCGACGACAAGGACAAGTCGCTGGCCTCCGTGCTGCTCGACCTTTCCCAGACGGCCAACATCAGCGCCAGCATGACGGCTGCCGAGCGGGTGCTGCTGTCGCTCGACGCTTCCGTCAACGTGCGCAAATCCAAGGTGCAGCAGGCGCCCCTGCTCGTGCTCAAGTCGCCGGACATCCCGTCCATGCTGGTCGAGACGGCCTACATCTCGAACCCGGGCGAGGAGTCGCGGCTCAAGAGCATCAGCCACCAGACCCGGCTCGCGGAAGCCATTTTCAGCGGCGTCCGTGGCTACTTCGAAGTGAGCCCGCCGCCCGGCACACGCTTCGCGCAGATTCGCCGCTCGCAGCTCGCCGGCGTGCTGGCGAGCCCCGCCTCGCCGTAAGGCGGTCCATCGGCCCCTGCCGGTCAACTGTCGCCGGCTGCGCTGCCGCTGCCTTGCAGTCGCTTGCCGCCGGTGCCGGCCGAGGCAGCGATGCCTGCCGGTATACTGCGGCCCCCACCGCTGTGTGCCACCCATGCCGATCCGCATTCTTCCCAACGAGCTCGTCGATCAGATCGCCGCCGGCGAGGTGATCGAGCGACCGGCCTCCGTGGTCAAGGAATTGGCGGAGAACAGCCTCGACGCCGGCGCCACCCGGGTCGAGATCGAGGTGGAGCGCGGCGGGCTAGGGCTCGTGCGCATCCGTGACGACGGGCGCGGCATTCCGGCGGACGAGCTGCCGCTGGCGATCTCGCGCCATGCCACCAGCAAGATCGCCTCGCTGGACGATCTTGAATCAGTGGGAACGCTGGGTTTTCGCGGGGAAGCGCTGCCTTCCATCGGCTCCGTCGCGAAGCTGCGCGTGGTCTCGCGGCCGGCGGGCGCCGAGCATGCTTCCGAGATCAACGTGGATGGTGGCGCGGTGGCCGCCGTGCGCCCGGCGGCGCATCCGGCGGGCACGACGATTGAAGTGCGGGAGCTGTTTTTCAACGTGCCGGCGCGTCGCAAATTCGTTCGCAGCGACGCGACCGAGGTGGGGCACATCGCTCGCCTGGTCGAGCGGCTCGCCTTGTCCCGATTCGACGTCTCGTTCCGGCTGAAGAGCGGCACGCGCACGCTGCTCGATGCGCCGGCTGCCGTGGGGCGCGGGGAAGTGCTCGGATCGCGAGCGGTGCGGGCGATGCGCGCATCAAGAGCGTGTTGAGCGAGGAGTTTCTGGCCAGCGCGGTGCCGGTGCATCACTCGGCTGGGCCGGTTTCAATTACCGGCTGGGTGGGGCTGCCCACCGTGTCGCGAGCGCAGGCGGATCAGCAGTTCTGGTTCGTGAACGGGCGTTGCGTGCGCGACCGGTTGCTGATGAATGCCGTGCGCCTCGGGTATCGCGATGTGCTTTATCACGGGCGGCACTCGGCTTACGTGCTGTACCTGACGCTCGACCCGCGGCTCGTCGACGTGAACGCGCATCCGGCCAAGCTCGAAGTGCGCTTCCGGGATAGCCGGCAGATTCACGATTTCGTATTCCGCGCGGTGGAGCGCACGCTGGCCGACACCAGGCCGAACCTGGCGGGGCCGGTGGCCGCGCCGTTCTCCGACAACGAGATCTTGCCGGCTGCGGCCGTATCCGGGATCACCGGCGGGAACGGGGGCATCGCGTCTGGCCTGCGTTATGCCCAGCGGCCAGCCCTTCAGGGCGCGTTCGACCTGCGCGAGGAATCCCGCAGCCCGTGGCGGATTGCCGAAGCGCTGAGCCATGACTCGTCCATCGCACATGAACCCGCCGCGACTTTCGTCCCGGCCGACGGTGCGCACCCGGATGAAGACGAGGACCAGCCGCTGGGTGTGGCCATCGCGCAGCTCCACGGCGTCTACATCGTCGCGCAGAACCGCGCGGGCCTCGTGCTCGTAGACATGCACGCCGCGCACGAGCGTGTGCTGTACGAGAAGCTCAAGGCTGAGCGAGGCGGGGCCGCGCCTGCGTCCCAGCACCTCATGGAGCCCATCGTCGTAGAGCTGAAAGCCCATGAGCTCGACGGCGTGCTGGAGAACCAAGCGGAGTGGGAAAGCGCCGGGTTCGCGCTCGATGCGCTCGGGCCTACGCGGCTGGCCCTGCGGTCCGTCCCTGCCATGCTGCTCGGCCAGAACATCCCTGAAGTCGTTCACTCGGTGGTGCGCGATCTCGAGCTGGACGCCGACGCCCATCATCTGGATGGCGCAGCAGACAAATTCCTGGGAACGCTGGCCTGCCGGACGGCCATCCATGCGCATCGCCGCCTCACGCTTCCAGAGATGAATGCGCTTCTGCGCCAGATGGAAGCCACCGACCGCGCCAACCAGTGCAATCACGGCCGCCCCACCTGGACGCGCCTGTCGCTCCAGGATCTGGACCAGCTTTTCCTGCGAGGCCGCTGATATGAGCGCCCGCGGCCCGGTCATCGTGCTGACCGGCCCCACCGGCACCGGCAAGACGGACTGGGCCGTGCGCCTGGCTGAAAAGCTTCCCGTGGAGATCGTGAGCGTGGACTCCGCGCTCGTGTATCGCGGCCTCGATATCGGAACAGCAAAGCCTTCCCGCGAACTGCGCGACCGCGTTGCGCATCACCTCATCGACCTCTGCGACCCCTCCGAGATCTATTCCGCCGGCCGGTTCGCCGAAGATGCCGTTCGTCTCGTCGATGAGATTCAGGCGCGCGGCCGGATCCCCCTGTTGGTTGGCGGCACCATGCTCTATTTGCGTGCGCTCTGGCGCGGTATCGCGCCGATGCCGACTGCATCGCCGGAGTTGCGTAAATCCATCGAAGAGCGCGCGGCCCGCGAAGGCTGGCCTGCGCTTCACGCAGAGCTGGCGCTAGTCGATCCGATTGCCGCGTCCCGCATCCACCCGCATGACCCCCAGCGCATCCAGCGTGCGCTCGAGGTCTGCTACGCAGCCGGCCGCCCCATCTCCGAGCTTCAGCTTCAGACCCGCAGTCCTCTGGGTGACACACAATTACAAAATTGGGCTCTGGTGTCGGTAAATCGCGTCACTCTCCACGAGCGGCTCGAGCGCCGATTCCACGACATGATGAAGCTTGGTTTTCTCGATGAGGTTGCCGCGCTTCGTGCCCGCGGGGATCTGACGCCCGATCTGCCGGCTATTCGCGCGGTGGGTTACCGGCAGATTTGGGCCTATTTTGACGGGGAATTTTCACTCGACGAGGCCGTGCGTCGCGGCATCTACGCGACCCGCCAGCTTGCCAAGCGCCAGCACACCTGGCTGCGATCCGAGCTTGAACTGACCTGCATCAACCCCCACGAAGAGGGAGCCTTCGAGAGCTGGAGCGACCACGTTGAATCGAGACTTCGCGAGCATGGGCGATGAGAGGGGGGCCATGTTAATATGCCGCCCCATTGGCCTCGTCGCCTGGGGCACATTGCTTGCTTGATTGCGCACCAGGAAGGCTCGCGCAGTGTCGAACCAAACCTGCTCAACAGGTCCCCGTAAGTCGAGTCGTCGTTGAACAACTAGAAGTCGCGAGAATAAGGAGAACATCAGATGGCCAAAGGCCAATCGCTGCAGGATCCCTTTCTGAATGCCCTGCGCAAAGAGCGCGTCCCGGTGTCCATCTACCTGGTCAACGGCATCAAGCTTCAGGGACAGATCGATTCGTTCGATCAGTTCGTCGTCCTGCTGAAGAACAGTGTGAGCCAGATGGTCTACAAGCATGCCATCTCTACGGTCGTCCCGGCGCGCAACGTGCGTCTCACGACCGGCGAAGACGGCGCGCCCGCCGCGGAACCTGTCGTCGAGTAATGACGCAAGTCATGGAGCCCAAGAGTGTTCGAACGCCCACGCACAGGTGAGCGTGCCGTACTCGTACGCCTCGGGCTTGGCGTGCATGTCGATCCGGAAGACCTCCAGGAGTTCGCACAGCTGGCGACTTCCGCCGGTGCGCAGCCCGTAGCCACAGTCACCGGTCGCCGCGAGCGGCCGGACCCGCGCTTCTTCATGGGCAGCGGCAAGGCAGACGAAGTGCGTGATATCGCCGCGGCAGAGTCCGCCGACGTCATCCTGGTAGACCATGCGCTCTCGCCCAGCCAGGAGCGCAATCTCGAGAAGCACACCGGCCGGCGTGTGCTCGATCGAAACAGCCTCATCCTGGATATCTTCGCCCAGCGCGCGCGCAGCCACGAAGGCAAGCTCGAAGTCGAGCTCGCGCAGCTGAAGCACATCGCCACGCGCCTCGTGCGCGGGTGGACTCACCTCGAGCGCCAGAAGGGCGGCATCGGCCTGCGTGGCCCCGGCGAAACGCAGCTCGAGACAGACCGCCGTCTCATCGGCACGCGCGTGAAGGTGCTCGGCAGGCGGCTGGAGAAGATTCGCCAGCAGCGCGAGACGGGTCGTGCCCAGCGCGCGCAGATTCCTGTTCCTTCTCTTGCGCTCGTCGGCTACACGAACGCCGGCAAGTCCACGCTGTTTCGTTCGATCACTGGAGCGGACGCATACGTGGCAGACCAGCTGTTCGCCACGCTAGACCCGACAGTGCGGCGAATCTCGCTGCCTGGCGGCACGGTTGCCGTAGTCGCGGATACCGTCGGTTTCATTCGCGAGCTGCCGCACGAGCTGGTGGCGGCGTTCCAGTCCACCCTCACCGAGGCCCGTGAAGCCACGCTCCTGCTTCATGTGGTCGATGCCAGCGATCCGCGCCGCGACGACCACATCACTCAGGTGAACGGGGTGCTGGCCGAGATCGGCGCCGGGGAGCTCCCGCAGGTGCTGGTCTATAACAAGGTCGACCGGCTCGAGTTCGGGCCTCGCATCGATCGGGACGCCGAAGGCCGCGCGGTCGCTGTGTGGATATCGGCAGCGAAACGCCAGGGGCTCGATCTGCTCCAGCAGGCCATCGCCGAGCGCATTGCATGCGTGGCGCGGCGCGCCTGTGTGCGCGTGCCCGCGAGCGCCGGGGCGCTGCGTTCACGCCTGTATTCCGCGGGCGCCGTGCGGGGCGAGTGCGCGCTCGACGACGGCTCGCTCGATCTCACCGTGGAGCTGCCAGACATCGAGCTGCTCGCCCTGGCGCGCATGCCCGGCGTGCAGGTCACGGAAACACCAGTTGCCGCAATGCCTTGTGTGCCCGAAGAGGCCTACCTACAATCCGTCTCTTCGTGAAGCGCCGGCATAGCGCTGACACTATCCAACCTCCTTCGCAGATCGGCGCACTTCGCTCTCTATGGCGTGGAATCAACCGGGCGGACAAAACAATAATCCCTGGGGCCGGCGGCCGACAAACGGCGGCGGTGGCTCTAATCTCGACGAGCGCGTGAAAGAACTGCAGCGCAAGTTCGAGTCGCTGTTCCGTCCTGGCGGTAAAGGCGAGGGCGGCGCGCTGTTCATCACAGTGCTGCTGCTCATCCTCACGCTGTGGCTGTTCAGCGGCTTCTTCCAGGTGAAGGCGGCCGAGCGCGGCGTGGTCCAGCGCTTCGGTAAAGTCCTGCTACCGGTGCGCGCGGAAGGGTGGGGCTGGCGCCTGCCGTGGCCCATCGACACCGTCACCAAGGTGAACGTCGCCAACGTCAACAGCGAGGAATTCAAGCCGCGCGTGCTCACGGCAGACGTGAACCTCGTAGACGTGCGCTTCGCCGTCCAGTACCGCTACGCAGACCCCATCAAGGTGCTGTTCGCGGTCACCGATTCGAAAGCAACGCTGCGCGAAGTCAGCGAGAGCGCCATCCGGCAGGTCATCGGCCAGAGCGTTCTGGACAACGTGCTCGTCGGCAAGACGCGCCCGAACATCACCAAGCGCACCAAAGAGCTCATCCAGGCCACGCTCGATCGCTACGGCGCCGGCATCGTGGTATCCACCGTGAACCTCACGGACGTGCAGGTGCCCGAGGCGGTCATTCCGTCCCAGCGCGACGCCAACAAGGCCCTCGCAGACCAGGAGCGCTTCATCAAAGAGGCGCAGGTCTACGCCAACGGCATCCTGCCGGTGGCCGAAGGTGCTGCCGCCCGCCTGGAGCAGGATGCGCAGGCTTACAGCGCCCAGGTGGTTGCGCTGGCAGAAGGCCAGGCCTCCCGCTTCTCGCAGCTCGCGGCAGCCTACGACCTGGCGCCGGAAATCACCCGCAAGCGCCTCTACCTCGACACCGTGGAAAGCGTCATGAGCCGCGCCAGCAAGGTCATCGTCGACCAGGGCAAGGGCGGCGGCGGCAACATGATCTACCTGCCGCTCGACAAGCTGCTGGATCGCGCCCGCTCGCAGCAGAGCACCGACAGTCAGGACTCCACCGTGCACGCGTCGCCGGAGCCGGAGACCGTGACGGTCGAAGGCCGCAACCGAGGAGAGCGCTGATGCCCGTGCGCGGCTTTCCGATCATTATTATTGTCGCTGCCATCGTGCTCTTGACGGTGACGTCCCTGTTCACCGTTCAGCAGCAGGAGCTGGCCATCCGTACGCAGTTCGGCGCCATCAGGGGTGGCACCTACCCGCCGGGCCTGCACGCCAAGTTCCCGTGGGACCAGGTGGTGAAGTTCGAGCGGCGCATCCTCTCCCAGACCTACGAGGGCGAGACGTTCCTCACGAACGACAACCGCGGCCTCATCGTCGATTTCTACATCAAGTGGCGCGTGAACGATGCCTCGCGCTATTTCCAGGCCACCGGCGGCCGTGATGAGCTCGCGGGCGAGCGCATCGCCGAGATCGTGAAAGACGGCATCAAGAGCGTTGTCGCGCAGCGCCCACTCGAAGAGATCGTCACATCCGAGCGCGCCGCCGTCACCGGCGAGATGCTGAAGGCTGCCAACGACAACGCGGACGGCCTCGGCATCCAGCTCATCGACGTGCGCGTCCAGCGCATCGACCTGCCCGAGGACGTCAGCACCCGCGTCTACGAGAGCATGAAGCAGAATTTCGCGAAGATCGCGAGTCGCCTGCGCGCCGAAGGCTCGCCGGGCCGCGGTCACCATCCGCGCCGAGGCCGAGCGCAAGCGAACCGAGACCATCGCCAACGCCGAGCGCGAGGCGCTGCAAGTGCGCGGTAAGGGCGATGCCGAGGCGACCGCGATTTACGCGAAGTCCTACTGGAAGTACCCGGAGTTCTACGCGTTCTATCGCAGCCTGCAGGCTTACGAGCGCTCGCTCGGCAAGGAAGGCGACATCCTGGTGGTGAGCCCGGAGGGCGAATTCTTCAAGTATCTCAAGGACCCCGGCAAGCGGTAGGCCGATACGGTCGCCCGCCTGGGCCGGGGCGCTCCCTCCACTACGCGCGGAAAGCTCAAACCCTTGACGTTCCACCTGTCCGACCTCCTGGCCGCCGTCGCGCTGTTTTTCGTGGTGGAGGGTATGATTGCCGTTCCTCAATCCGGGTGGCATGAAGCGCGCACTGGCGAAGCTGCTGACCCTTGGCGACCGCGAGCTGCGCATCGCGGGGCTGGGCAGCATGCTCGTGGGCGTGGCCATTCTTTATCTCGTGCGCTGAAGGCATCCTGAATCGTGGGCAAGTTCGTCGTCGTCATCGGCACCCAGTGGGGCGATGAAGGCAAAGGCAAGATCGTCGACCTGCTGACCGAGCGGGCCAGCCGCCGTGGCGCGCTTCCAGGGCGGCCACAACGCCGGCCACACGCTCGTCATCGGCGGCAAGAAGACCATTCTGTCCCTGATTCCGTCGGGCATCCTGCGCGACCAGGTGCAGCTGCTACATCGGCAACGGGTGCGTCATCTCGCTCGGAGGCGCTGCTCAAGGAAGGCCAGATGCTCATCGACCAGGGCGTGCCGGTGTTCGAGCGGCTGCGCCTGTCGCCGAGCTGTCCGCTGATCCTGCCGTCGCACATTGCGCTGGACAAGGCGCGCGAAGTCGGCGCGCGGCGCGAACGCCATCGGCACCACGGGTCGCGGCATCGGGCCGGCCTATGAAGACAAGGTCGCGCGCCGCGCCCTGCGCATTGCGGATCTGTTCCAGCGCGAGAAGTTCGCGGCGAAGCTGGGCGAAGTGCTCGACTTCCACAACTTCGTGCTGCAGAACTACTTCAAGCAGCCGGCGGTGGATTTCCAGAAGACGCTCGATGAGCAGCTGGCGATGGGCGAGAACGATCAAGCCGCATGGTCGCGGACGTGACGCTCGCGCTGGCAGCAGCTGCGCGAGCAGGGCGCCAACGTGCTGTTCGAAGGCGCCCAGGGCGCCATGCTCGACGTGGACCACGGCACGTATCCGTATCGTCACGTCATCCAACACCACCGCCGGGTTGCGCTGCCACGGGCACCGGGCTCGGGCCGCGCGTGTTCGACGAAGTGCTGGGCATCGTGAAGGCCTATGCCACGCGCGTGGGCGGCGGGCCATTCCCCACGGAACTGTTCGACGACACGGGCGAGCATCTTTCGCGCGTGGGGCACGAGTTCGGCTCCGTCACCGGCCGTCGCCGCCGTTGCGGCTGGTTCGACTCGGTGGCGCTGCGGCGCTCTATCGTGCACTCCAGCGTCTCCGGCCTGTGCGTGACGAAGCTCGACGTGCTCGACGGGCTCGACACCATCAGCATCTGCACGGGCTACCAGATCGGCGGCAAGGTCGTCGCGGAGCCGCCGATGTTCGCGGATGGGTATGCAGACGTGCGGCCGGTGTATGAGGAGCTGCCCGGGTGGAAAGACTCCACCATCGGCATCACCGACTACAACAAGCTGCCTGGCAACGCGCGCAAGTATCTCGAGCGCGTTCAGCAGCTCGTGAAGGTGCCCATCGACATGATCTCCACGGGGCCGGACCGCGAAGAGACCATCGTTCTGCGGCACTCGTTCGGCTGAGATTCGCTCCCCCGACGGCGCCTTGCCAGGCGCGGTCGGGCTCTTCGAGCGGCGGCGGCGCGATTCCAGCCCGCCGCTTACTCCGTCTTCGCGTAGTGCAGCGGCAGCGCCGTCGTCGACTTGATGGTCTCCAGCGCGAAACTCGCGCTCACATCCAGCAGATCGATCGCCGCGATCAGCTTCTTGTAGACCACGTCGTACGCCTCGATGTCGGGCACGACGATGCGCATGAGGTAATCCACTTCCCCACTCATGCGGTAGATCTCCGTGATCTCGGGCACGTCGCGCACGGCCTTCTGGAAACGCTCGAACCATGCGGCGCTGTGGTTCGCGGTTTTCATCATCACGAACACCGTGGTGCCCACGTTCAGGGCCTTGGCGTCGAGCAGCGCCACGGTCTGGCGGATGACGCCCGTCTCCTCCATGTGTTTGATACGGCGCCAGCACGGCACCTTCGACAGGCCCACGCGCTCGGCGATTTCCTGGGCGGTGAGGCTGCCGTTCTTTTGAAGCAGATCCAGGATTCGGCGATCGAGCTTATCCATGGAACAATAATGCGTCATGGGCGCTTAAAAGAGCAACAGCGTTGCGCAAAGCGCCTGAGCGACGTCTGGCCGGGAGCGCCAGGCCAGTTCGTCCTGCGCAAACGCTGAAGGCGCGTGATCTGCGTCACACGTTGACGCATCGCCCACGGGCCCGGAACGGATAACCGTCGTTGCCCGGCGCACGCGAAACTTTGTTGCGCGCACCGCCTCGCTCCTGGCCAGCTTCGCAACCGAATCTCACGCCCGAGCGCCTAGGCTTGCGCAATGGGATTGCGCAGCCTTTTCACAGAGCACCCGGCATCAGTGGGGGAGACTTATCTCCAGCACCTTTGCGCGGCCACGGGCTTCGCGGTGCGAATGATCCTGGGCGGAATCGCCTGCCTGGTGCACGCGTTCTTCCCGTTCGCCTTCCGTCGCACCGGCAGCGAGTGCATCTCGACGCTGTACGTGCGCATGGTCACTCATCGCAACACCTCCGCCGCGCGTTCCGTACGCGCCGGCGCGGCGATTCGCTCATAACCTCGAATGGCCCGGCCGGCCATCATCAGACCGGCCTGGCGCTCGCTCGCCAACGGCGCTTTGCTGGCCGTCGCGCTGGCCGCCGTCGCCCTCATCGCGTCACGAGTGGTACGTGACTGGCTGAACCCCACCGGTCCGTCGCCGGTCAGTCCGGTGCTCTGCGCCGTGCTCCTGGGCGTGATTTGGCGCAATACCGTGGGGCTCGGTGCCGGCTTCGTGCCGGGGCTGCAGTGGATCACCAATAACCTGCTGCGGCTCGGCATTGCGCTCGTTGGCCTGCGCCTCTCGCTCAGTGGGCTCGCTTCGACGGCCACCATGGCATTGCCGGTGGTTCTGGCGTGCATCACCACGGCTGTCGGCGTCAGCGTGTTGGTTGGCCGGTTCTTTGGGCTTTCGAAGCCACTGCGGTTGCTGTTGGCCGCCGGCACGTCGGTCTGCGGCTGCACGGCCATTTGTGCGATGACGCCCGTGGTGCGCGCGCGTGCGGTCGAAAGCGGCCTGGCGGTGACGTGTGTGGTGGTTCTGGGCTGCACGGGAATGCTGCTCTACCCGTGGCTCGCGCATGCGGTCTTCGGTGGCACCACCAATGCAGCGGCCGTGTTCCTGGGCACTTCCATCCATGACACGTCGCAGGTCATGGGCGCGTCCATGATTTACGCGCAGCAGTTCAACGCCGGCGACGCGGTACCCATCGCGGGCTTCACAAAGCTGCTGCGAAACCTGTCACTGCTGATCCTCGTCCCGCTCTTTGCCCTGTGGACGGGCAACGATGATGCGGCGGACACCCGCGCGAAGCGTCGTCAGGTGCTGCCGGCGTTTCTGATCGCGTTCGTTGTGCTGGCGCTGGTGCGCACGGCGGGCGACACGGTGTTCGGCGGCACGGATGTCACCAGCGCCTGGTCGCAGGTCGTGGCAGTTGGGCTGGGGGCGTCAGACCTGTTCCTGGTCTGCGGCATGACGGCGATCGGTTTGAGCGTATCCCTGGCGGATCTGCGGGGCGTTGGCTCGAAGGCTCTGCTGGCTGCGCTGATCGTCGCGGTGTCGGTGTGCGTGTGCAGCCTGCTCATGACGCTGCTGATGCAGCGCTTGGCGTAACCAGTACTTCCGCAGAGATTCTGGCGGGTTCAGCGATGTGGCGCCTGCGCGGGGCGGTGGCCGACTCGAAGAGGCTCTTCGGGGACGCGCGTTCGCAGGCGGCGGCTCACTCGAAGAGGACCTTGGCGGGGACCGGCCGTAAGACCCGTCCATGGGGGCCTTGTGCAAATGCGTCCCTGCATTTGCACGGGCGCGCCCAGCGATCCCCGCCAAGGTCCTCTGCGAGCGAGCCACCGCTGAAAGGCTCTGCCAGCGTGGAGTTCGCCACTTCGCTTTGGTGCCGGCAGCCTGAACCTGCGCTGTCGATTCCTGACTGCGCGTTTGTTGCCTGTGTTGTTCGCGTCGTCACCTACGAGCGTGGGTTGCACTTCCGCCGCGGCGGCGAAGGACTCACGGCTGAGAGCAGGTGTCCGGGGAATTCGGGTTGGCGATACTCCACCGCTGGCTCGTAACTCTCGCGGACGCACTGGTGAAGGCAATCGCGATACTCGCGACGCCACTGAACGTGTTGCTCGCTCCCATGGCGCCAAAACGGAGTTGTGAACTCCACACCGGCAAGACGTTTCAGCGGTGGCTCGCTCGCAGAGGGCCTTGGCGGGGATGTGCAAATGCAGGGATGCATTTGCCCAAGGCCCCGATGGACCGGTCTCACGGCCGGTCCCCGCCAAGGCCCTCTGCGAGTGAGCCGCCGCCTGCGAACGCACTTCTCCGAAGTACCTCTTTGAGTGCGCGTCCGCCCGCGCAGGCGCCTTGAACCCGTCAGAATCTTTGTGCAGAGCTACTAGGCTAGTTGGTCGAAGGTCTCGCGGCTATGCGTTACCCGCTGCGCGTCAGCTTGCGAATGGCCGCAGTGAGCGGCCGCGCTGATGCGCCATAGCCCTCCCACGCTTTAGTTCGCGCCAGCAGTGCCGGGGCGCTCGACACGGTGAATCTCTGCGGGGCCAGATCGCTGCGGACCTGATGCCATGTCAGGGGCATCGAGACGGTGGCGCCGGGTCTTGCGCGCGGCGACAGCGGCGCCACGGCGGTGGCCATCCGATCGTTTCGCAGGTAGTCGAGGAAGATCCGCCCGGTGCGGGCCTTCTTCGCCATGTTTGTCACGTAACGATCGGGCGAATCCGCGGCGAGCTGCGCGCAGATGGCGTGCGCAAAGGTCTTCGCGATGGGCCAGTCGACGCTGCCCTTCGCCGGCTGCGCGAGCTCGGTCACCACATGAAGCCCCTTGCCGCCCGTTGTTTTGCAGAAGGTAACGAGGCCGAGCGCTTCGAGCCGCTCGCGAAACTCGAGCGCCGCCTCGACTACGCGGGCGAAGGCCACGTCGGGCGCGGGGTCCAGGTCGAAGACGAGTCGGCCCGGCACGTCCGGATTGCCTGGCAGGCAGTTCCAGGGATGCAGCTCCAGGGCCGCGATTTGCGCCACCTGCGCAAGCGCCTCGACACGATCGATCTGCAGGTAAGGCTCGCGATCGCCCGAGACGCGCACGAGGTCGAACAGATTCGAGGTGCCGCGCATGGCGTGACGCTGGAAGAACGTCTGACCGTCGATGCCATCCGGCGCGCGCACGATGGAGCAGGGGCGCCCCTTGATGTGTTCGATCATCCACGGGCCGACGGATTCGTAGTAGCGGGCGAGGTCGAGCTTGGTCACGGCATGGCCGTTGCCATCATCCGGCCACAGCGTTTTTTCCGGGTTCGAGATCCTGACGCCCATGACTATGGCGGTGCCGTTCCGCGCCTTTGCTGGTGCACGCGCCTCGCCACGTTGGCTTCGCGGTGTGCCTGCCGCCACGTCGGGCGGTGGCGCGGCGACTTCGATTCTAACTTCGGAAGCGGGCTTGTCTTCGCGCAGTCCTTTGAATGCGGCCTGTCGCACCATGCCGGAGCCGGTCCAGCCGGCGAACTCGATCTCGGCGACGACCTCGGGCCTGGCCCAACGAACGTTCGCTTCCTTGCGCGGCGCGCCCGGGCCTTCGAAAGGGCTCTCGCGGCCTTCCACGGCGTGAAGTCGTGCCCGCACGGACTTTTCGACGCCGGCGCCAAAGCCGGTGCCGACACGGCCCACGTAGGTGAGCTTGCCATCCCGGTATACGCCAACGAGCAGTGAGCGCACGCGCCCGTGGTCATGTGTCCAGCCGCCGATGATCACTTCCTGCCCGCCGCGGCATTTGGCCTTGGTCCACGAGTTGCCGCGTCCTGATGTGTAGGGCGCGTTCAGAGCCTTCGAGACGATTCCTTCGAGGCGGGCGCGGCACGCGGAGGCGAGCGCGGCGTCGCCGCTCGTCCTGAAGTGCTCGACATACTGAAGCGGGCCGCCTTTCGGAGCGCTCGCCAGCAGCGCGTTCAGCCGCTTCTTGCGCTGCGCCAGCGGCAGCTTGCGAAGATCTTCTCCGTCTTCGAAGAGCAGATCGAACGCGAAGTAGACGAGGTTCGAGTCGTCACCTTTCGACAGGGCGGCCTGCAGTGCGTGGAAGCTCAGCGTGCCCGAGGCATCGAAGGCGGCGACTTCACCGTCGATGATGCAGTCGGGGAAATTCGCGGCGGCCGCGGCCACGCGGCCGAACTTCTCCGTCCAGTCGAGCCCCTTGCGAGTGTAGGCGGTTACCGTGCCATCGATCACGTGCAGCTGAATGCGGTAGCCGTCGATCTTGATCTCATGGCCCCAGCCTTCGCCTTCGGGCGGGCGCTCGACGAGTTTCGCAAGCTGCGGTGGAATGAATCGCGGCGTGGCACCTCGGCTGGTTGTCTTCGCGGGCCGGCGCGGTTTCGTGCCGCGGTCACCGTCATCGGATTTCGAATGCCACACGGCGTTGGCCTTCGCGCGGCTCTTCGATTTGAGCATGAAGGCCTTGGGCGCGCCCCCCTTGCCAGCGGCAATCTGCGCCATGGCACGACCGGACGCCGCGGACTCGTCTTCTTCGAGCACGGCGTCGCCTTTGCCGGGGCGTGCGCTCTCGTCCCGATGCTTGATGAGCAGCCAGTTGGTGCGCTTGCCGCCGAAGCGGTCGCTCTTCATGCGCACGAGTACCCAGCTGCCGCCGAGGCGCTGACCCTCGAGCGTGAACTTCAGGTCGCCGTCGGCAAGTTGCTCTTCGGGCGAGCGACTGCCTTCAGGCGCCCAGAAGCCGCGGTCCCAGATCTGCACCGTGCCCCCGCCGTATTCGCCCGCGGGGATCGTGCCTTCGAAGTCGCCGTAGTCGAGCGGGTGGTCCTCGACTTCCACCGCCAGGCGTTTATCGGCCGGGTCGAGCGATGGGCCGCGCGTGACGGCCCAGGACTTGAACACGCCTCCGAGCTCCAGCCGCAGGTCGTAGTGAAGCTGGCGGGCGGCGTGCCTTTGTATGACGAAGCGCAGCCGTTTCGAGGGCGCCACCGCGCGCTGCCCGGGTGGCTCCGCGGTCTTCTCGAAGTTGCGCTTCGAGCGGTAAGTTGCGAGCTCTCTGGAGGCCACGATATCTGTTGGCTTCTTTCAGCGCAGCCGCAATGAGTGCCGTTGGCGCGCGCACCGCCCGACTTCAGCCTCCACGTAGCGCTGCCTCGACCGCATCGAACAGCGCGCGAATGCCGAACGACACGTCATGGATCTTCCCGTCCACGAAGAAACCGGGTGTGCCGCGCACGCCGCTCTTCAGGCCGCTGTCGATATGCTCACGCACGCGTTGCAGGTAGACGTGGTCGTCCATGTCCGCCGTGTAGCGCGCCATGTCGAGGTCGAGCTGCTCGGCATAGCTGTGCAGGTTCTTTTCCTTCAGATGGTCCTGATTTGCAAAGAGCAGCTCGTGCATCTGCCAGAACTTGCCCTGGGATGCGGCGCACTCGGCGGCTTCGGCGGCGAGCAGCGCATGGGGGTGCATCTCTTCCAGCGGGAAGTGCCGGTAGACGAAGCGCACACGCTCGTCGAACCGCTCGAGCAGCAGTTTGACGGCCGGCGCCGCCTGCTTGCAGTTGGGGCACTCGAAGTCGCCATACTCCACGAGTGTCACCGGCGCATGATCGGGGCCGAGCGCGTGATCGACGGCAGTGACGGGCGCGCTGAGGTGAAAACCGGTTCGTTGGGGCATGGTGAAGTCCGCTGACCTGCCACAGGCGACGCTATAGTGCCGCGGCGTCGTACGATTGGCAGCATATTCCGCGCGATGGTTGAATCGTTCAACACCTGCGGCACCGGCATGCGCTAGCGCCGCCGGCCCGCGCAGAGGAAGCAAACGATGCTGGAAATGGTGATCGATCAGCGCCGCCGCGATCTGGGCGGGCTCGAGGTGGGGCGCGTGCTGCCGTTCCAGCAGCGTCGCATGGTTGGGCCGTTCATCTTTTTCGACCACATCGGGCCCGTGGATTTTCCTCCCGGCATCCCGAAGAGCGTCGACGTGCGGCCGCACCCTCATATCGGCCTCTCCACCGTCACCTACCTGTTCGACGGGCAGATCATGCACCGGGATAGTGTCGGCTCCGAAGAAGCGATTCATCCCGGCGAAGTGAACTGGATGACGGCGGGGCGAGGCATCACACATTCGGAGCGCTTCGAGAAGGCGCGTGCGCAGGGCGATGCCCTGCACGGCATTCAGTCGTGGGTGGCGTTGCCGCGCGAGCATGAGGAGATCAGCCCGCAGTTCATTCACTACAGCCGGGACGAGCTGCCCACGTTCGAAGAGCCGGGCGTGCTCATGCGCATGCTCGCCGGCGAGGCGTTCGGCGTGAATTCCGGCGTGCGCACTCATTCACCGCTGTTCTATCTGCACTGGCAACTGGGCGCGGGCGCGAAAGTGCAGATGCCTCACGCATACCCGGAGCGTGCCGCATACGTCGCCGCGGGCTCGGTCACGGTTGGCTCGCAGAAGTTTGGCGCGGGCCAGATGCTGATCTTCGCGCCGGGCGCGGATGCAGCGCTGACCGCGGACGAACGCTCCGTGGTGATGGGCCTTGGTGGCGAGCCTGTCGGAGGGCGCTTCATCGAGTGGAACTTCGTCTCCTCGTCGAAGGAGCGCATCGAGCAGGCGAAGGCCGACTGGCGCGCCGGCCGCATGCAGCTGCCCGACCTCGACAATGGCGAGTTCATCCCGCTGCCCGGTGGGCCGCCGCCGCCTCCGCCGCCGTTCTCCTGAACGCGCCCTGCCGAGCGCCCGGCCTGCTCCGGCGCGCGGACTACGGCGCGCGGAACGTGCCGGTAGACGAAAGCTCGTCGAAATGAGTGCCCGTCTCGACGCGCTTGGTGAGCGGCACGCAGTAGATGTCGATGGGGCTGCGGCGACCCCGCAGCGTCATCGGCGGCAGCTCCATGGCATCCACCACCACGCCGCGCTCGTCGAGCGAGCGCTTGAACGAGCGCGAGAACAGCATCTCGCCGGCCCGCGCCCGCTGGCACAGCCGTGACGCGACGTTCACCGTGTCGCCGACGATGGTGTAATTCATATACGCGGCGGAGCCGACATTGCCGGCAATCACTTCGCCTTCGTTGATGCCAATGCCGAGGCCCGTCTCGATGTCGTGGTGCTCTTTCCACGCATCCGCGAGCGTGCCGAAGCCTTCGAGCATCTCGCGGGCCGTCACGACCGCGCGCTCGGGCGCGTCTGACTGCGCCAGCGGCACGCCAAAGCCCACCATGAGGCAGTCGCCGGCCATGTGAAAGATGGTGCCGTCGTGGCGGAACGTGATCTGCGTGAGCAGCGAGAAATATTCGTTCAGCAGCTGCACGACGGCGTCGGGGCTCAGGCGCTCCGCGATGCTCGTGAAGCCGCGCAGGTCTGCGAACAGCACAACGGCGTGGGCCCGCAGGTCTGCTCCGGCCAGCAGCGTGCTACGCAGGTTGCCGTCTTCCAGGATGCGGTCTGCGAGGCGCGGGGAGAGGTAGCGGCGGAACATCTGCCGCAGGTCGTCCCGGCGCCTGATCTCTTCGCCGAGTTGACTGGCCGCGATCTCGCGCCGCGCGGCGGTGGCGCGCACCAGCGTCTCGATGCGAGCCTGCAGCAGTTCCCGGCTCACGTCGCCGAAGACGAAGTCGTCGGCCCCGGCGGCGAGGGCGGCGACGCGTTCCCGGGAAGACTTGCCCAGGATGAGCACGGGCAGCAGCACGGTGCGCGGGTTCTGCTTGAGCGACCGGCACAGTACGAGCCCGGACTCGGGGGCATCCGCGTCCACGAGCACGATGTCGGGCGCGAGCTCGTCGACGCGGCGAATGGTCTCGGCGGCCGATTGGACCACGCTCACCATGAAAGGGCGGTCGGAGTCGCTGGCGGCGTTGGTCGCCAGGGCCGCCGCACGCGCTCCGGCTGCGACGATTCGAACTGGAAGTTGTGTGACGGACACGTTGGACGGTTGCCGCTTCTTGTGGCCGGCAGTGTACCACCGAGTTGGCGAAAGTCCGGTCGCAGAAGGGCCCTGTCTGGCGAGCCATGGTCGTATCCGTGCGCCGGTTGGTCATACAACTGTGTGCGCCGGGCTTGTGGGCGGCCTGGCAGTCGCAGGTGGCGGGCGGAGGCGGCCTCTGAGAGGCGAACGCACCGCGGTGACGACGGATTGCAGGAGCGTGACGGTGCGCCGGAGGGGTTGGTCGGGTGCTGGCGACGCCGTAAGCTCGCGCGTCGTTTGTCGCTGCAGGGCGTCCACTTGAGGCATTTCGTAGTCGCGTTCGTTGGGGTGGCGGTTTTGATGTCGGGGTCGGCGCGGGCGGCTTGGGAGAAGCTGGCCGCGCTCGAACAGGTGGGTGCCCGCGTCAGCGCGGTGGCCATCGATCTTCGCGATTTCTCCGTCATCGGCGCACGTAACGCGAATACACGGCTCACCCCGGCCTCGCTCACCAAGCTGCCCATGGCCGCGGCCGCTCTGGATGCGTGGCCCGCCGACAAGACCTTTCGCACGCGACTTTTGTCTGCCTCTCCCGTGGCGGGCGGTGTGCTGGACGGCGACCTCATTCTTCAGGGCGACGGCGACCCGTCGCTCGACGACCACTCGTTGTGGAGCCTCGCCGCGCAACTGAAAGGGGCGGGGGTGACCGCCGTTCGCGGCCGCCTCGTCGTGAACGCCGCGCCGTTCGGCGTGATGAAGTGCGAGACCTCCGACCGTTGCAAGGCGCTCGAGCGCAGCGATACGGCCTATAACGCGCCGCTATCGTCCGTGGGCGTGGACTTCGGCAACTGGTGCGTGAGCGTGCGGCCCACCACGCTCGCGCAGCCTGCGTCGGTGCAGGGGTGTGGCGTGCGGTCGTTGCCGGTGCCGGTCGATGGCACCATCAAGACGGTCACTGTGGGCAGCCGCCAGACGTTCTGGGTGGAGCGCATCACGCGCGCGGGCGGCGACCGGCTGCGTGTGGGCGGCGATATTCCGATGGATGGGGGGCAGGAGCTGTACCGCGCCATGTCAGACCCGGCCAATGGCGTCGGACTGCTCATGGCCCAGATGCTGGGCGAGATCGGTATCAAGGTAGAGGGGCCGGTGGTGGTTCGGGCCGGCGCCGCGCCTGACGCGGTGATCGAGCTTGCGCATATCGAAGGGCTGACGCTGCGCGAGCAGCTTGGCCGCATGCTGCGTTTCTCGAACAACTACATCGCCGACGTGCTCACGCTCAATCTGGCGGCGGCGCTGAACAAGGAAGCGCCCACCGAGCTGTCATCGGCCAGCGGCATCCTGTCGGATTTCATCTCGCGCTCGCAACGTACGGCGAAGTTGTCGTCGCTCAGGACACCCGCGCCCATCTTCAGCGGCAGCGGTCTCACGCCCGAGAACCTGATGTCCGCGAATGAGCTCGTGAGCCTGCTCGCTCACCAGTATCGCGACACGCGACATTTCCCCGCGTTTTACGGCGGCCTGGTCGTGCCGCGCGATGCTCCGTTTCAGTTCCTGCGCACGGGCACGCCGGCATGGCTCGACCGCGTAGCACTGAAAACCGGGACGATGGACACTCCACACTCCGTGTGCGGAATCGCCGGCTATCTGCGCAAGAAAGATGGCGGGTGGATGGCGTTCGCTGTAATCGTGAACGGCGGACCGGGCATGAAGCACGTGCCGCTGTTCCGCGCCATGGCGGCGGCACGCGGCGACGTTGAAGCGATACTGGAACGCCACTGAGTGCGGGCAGGTCGCCCTGCGGACGCGCCTTATCGATCCAGTCTGGCCGGGTTGCGGCGCTCTATGACCGGCACTTCGTTGCAGCTCAGGAACACATAGGCGTAGCCCAGGATCACGATGCCGCACACCGCGAACGAGGCGAACATCGCGGGCGCCGCGGCCAGCACGTCGAACATGTGCAGGGCGCCATCATGAGGGCTCTGGGAATCGAAAAAGGTGGTGAGCAGCAGCGCGAGCGAGCCGGTCCACAGCCAGCGGCGGATGTAGCCGAGCAGGCAACCGCGCATCTCGTAGTTGTGGCGATAGGCCGCCGCCTTCTCGTCGAGGGTGCCGCGGCTCACGTCCTTGAGCACGGCGAAGGGGGAGAAGTAATTCCACAAGGCTTGCAGCACGGCGAAAAACTCCCAGGCAATGGAACACAACGACCGTCGTTCGAGTTGGTTGCGTCATTGGCCTGGCGGCACAGGTGTGAAGCCCATGGCACGGCGCACCTTCAGCAAAGGACATCGGCCGATCCACACGGTTCATGAGGCCTGCCCCGGCTGCTTCACAGGCGTTCGGGCGCCCATTTGCGCGCGTCGACCGAGGGCTAGCCTGCGCTCGTTCGTGGGGCATTTCCTGTTGGCGCGAATCGGCTACAGCGCACTGCAGGGTTGTCACACTTTGGTGCAACCGGGGGAGGTTGCGGCCGCGAGCCGCCGCCGCTCACGCGCCTTTTGAGTGCGGAATGATATGCGCTCCTTGCAGCACCCGGCCTTCGGCGACGAGCACCAGCGGCACGTCCTCCAGCACCTTTTCCGCGGCTTTCGAGCGTTGGTTCAGCACCGACAGGCCGACATTCAGTCCGACGAGCGTCAGCACGACGAGCGCGGCATGGGTCATGGAGTTGTCGTTGCCGATGAGCGCCTGCTGGATCGCCTCGCTGATGATGAGCAGCAACACGAGATCGAACGTCGTGATCTGCGCAAGCGCGCGCTGGCCCGACAGGCGGAACACGACGAGCAGGAAGAGGTACACGGCCGCGGCGCGCAGGATGGATTCCATCGTGACACTCCTTTACGGAAAGGTGAATGGGTCGATGGGCACTGCCATCTCTTCGGCGTCGCCGATGACGCGAAGCGTTCCCTGAAGCGCGCCCGCGTGCAGCGGGATTGCATTGAGCGTAATGCGTGCCGAAGCGGTTTGCGGCGCGACACGGAATACGAGGATGACCTCCGCGCCAGATGTTTCAACCTGCTGCGGGCGCGGCAGGATGCTCTCGATTTGAAACGCGTGAAGATAGGCCGTGCGGCGATCCGCCGGCGGGCCTGACAACAGGCCAGGCCCGGCGCGCAGCGCGGAGGGCGGCCTCAGCTCTCCAGCTTTGCATTCATCGTGATTCTGGCGTTCAGCACCTTCGAGACGGGGCAGCCGGCCTTGGCCTTGTTGGCCACTTCCTGGAACTTCGCCGGGTCCGCTCCCGGGATCTTCGCTGTGACATCGAGATGGCTCGCGGTAATGGCGAAGCCGTCGCCGACCTTGTCGAGCGTGACGGCCGCGTGCGTCTCGATCTTTTCCGCCGTCATGCCGGCTTCGCCGAGCATGAGCGACAGCGCCATGGAGAAGCAGCCGGCATGGGCGGCGCCGATGAGCTCTTCGGGGTTCGTGCCCTTGCCGTTCTCGAACCGTGACTTGAAGCCGTAAGGCGCCTCGTTGAGCACGCCTGTCTCGGTGGAGATGGTGCCGCTGCCATCCTTGATGCCACCTTTCCAGATGGCCGACGCTTTCTTGATCATGTGTCCTCTTTGACGCCTGTCAGCGTGTCACGGGAATGGGACGCGACTATAGCGGATCGCGGTTCCCACGCGGATACCTCACGCGCCCGTCACAAACGCGCCAAGCGCCTTCGGTAGCATGCGCAAGCACAAACCAGAACGAGGCAGACGCACATGGGGAAGTTGCACACCGTTCGGGCCGCCGCGTTGGTGACGGCAGGGCTTCTGCTGTGGCTGCCGGGCGTGAGCCTCGGGCAGCAAACGAACATCGGCATCGCGCCAGTTGCGCTCACCCAGAATGCGTACGTCTTCGACACGGCCGAGCAACACAAGATCGGCGTAGTTGTCGTCGCGAAAGGGCTGAAGCATCCATTCGCCGTTGCACTGTTGCCGTCGGGCGACGCGCTCGTGTCGGAGCGCGGCGGCGCGCTTCGAATGGTTCGCAACGTCGGCAGCAAGTCCCCATCGCTCGATGCTGAGCCGGTCTCGGGTATTCCCGCGCTCGAGCCGCCTTACCGCAACGGCGGCCTGCACGACCTGGCCCTGCACCCGCAGTTCGCGCAGAACAAGCTCGTGTATTTCACCTTCAACAAGGCCGGCAACCCACCGCCGCCGGATGCGAAACCGCCGGTCCGCCGCGAGAGCATCGTCACGCTCATGCGCGGCAGGCTCAGCGGCAGCAAGCTCACGAACGTGGAAGAGCTGCTCGCCGGCGAATCGGGCAGCACCAGTGGCTCTCGCATCGCCTTCGGCAAAGACGGCACGGTCTACATGACCACCGGCGCGCCGTTCGGTGACCAGGGCCAGCGCCCGGACAACGTGTACGGCAAGGTTCTGCGCGTCAGCGATACCGGCAAGGTGCCGGCGGACAATCCCTTCGCCGCGCGCGAAGGCGCGCGGCCGGAAGTGTTCACGCTGGGCCACCGCGACCAGCTCGGGCTCACCGTGCATCCGGTAACGGGCGCGGTGCTTGCGGCCGAGCATGGCCCGAACGGTGGCGACGAGGTGAACCTGATTCTGCCCGGGCACAACTACGGCTGGCCGAAAGTCACTTTCGGCCGCACCTACGAAGGCCCGCGCATGACGGAGTCACCCATCGCGCCTGGCGTCGATGAGCCGCTGATTCTGTGGGTGCCGTCGATCGGCCCTTCCGGGCTTGCGTTCTATACCGGCGACCGGTTTCCGCAGTGGAAGGGAAATCTCTTCGTGGGCAGCGTGAGGCGTGGCGAAGTGCCACGCACCGGCGGGCTGGAGCGCGTGGTGGTGAACGACAAGCTGGAAGAGTTGCGGCGGGAGACGCTGCTGACCGAGCTGCACCAGCGCATCCGCGACGTGCGGCAGGGGCCGGACGGCCTCTTGTACGTGCTGACGGATGAGGACGACGGCGCGCTGCTGAGGATCGAGCCCGCCACGTAAGCTTGGCAAAACCGGCGACTTCACGCGCCGCGCGAACTACTGAGGCGCCAGCAAGAGCCGCCGGTAGCTGTTCCAGTGGCGGATGGCGGCTCTTGGCATGCTGAGCTGCTGATAGAGGCGCGCCAGATTGAAGTGCGCATCCGCGAACTCGGCTTCCTGCGATATCGCGCGCTTGTAGGCGTCCACGGCTTCGAGCTCGCGCCCCATGTCTTCGAGCACGAGCGCGAGGTTGAAGAGCAGGTTGGGGTCTTCGTCGCCGCCGCGTGACCCGGCGTGATAAATCTCCTCTGCCTCGGCTGTGCGCTCTTCTGCATGGAGCAGGCGCCCGCAGTTGATGCGAGCGGCCACATTCGCGGGATCCGCGTTGAGGCATTGGCGGTAGGCCCGGATTGCGGCTTCGACGTCAGACTCCTCCAGACTCATGGCGCGTTCGAACAGCACGGTGGGGTCGACAGCGCCGTTGAGCGTGGCTTCAGCGGGCGGTTGCTCCAGTATTCCCGGAGTCGGACGGTCGAGAATCTCTACGGCGCCGTTGTTCACTCTGACCTCGAACTCGAGCAGATACTGGCCCGAAGGGGCGCGCCACGGGCCGCTCTCATCGCGAACCACCAGCTCCGTGCCGGATGCGCAGATTCGCAGCTTGCCACCGCGAGGCGCATCGGGAACTTCCTTTCGCAGTTGATGCAGCGCCTGTGAGATGCGCTTCGGCGACACGCGCGCCAGCATCAGCGCGCGCGCGGTACGCAAGGCGACCAGGTCCTGAAAGGAGAATTCGTACTGGCGGCGCCGGCCTCGGGTGGGCTCGACATAGCCGCCCCGGATCAGCGTGCGAATGGCGCTGCGCGGGATCTTCAGCACCCGCACAACGTCGTTCACCGAGAAGACATGCATGGCGGTCTTCTACGCGAAACCGTCAGCGGCGGGAAGATCTCCGCGCCGAACCGGCGGCACGCTCGACGCGTTTTGCGGGCTTGCGGTCTGTCTTTTTCGCCGCGACCCGCGCGCCCGTGCCGAGGCTCGCGCGCAACGCGTCCATGAGGTCGATGACATTCGTCGACGTGTCGGGGCGCTCTTCCGCCAGCGTGAACTCCTTGCCTTCCACCTTTTGCTCGATGGCGGCTTCGATACGCTGCTTCACCTCGTCCACATGCTCCGCCGGGTCGAAGGTGTCGCTCGCCTGCTGCTCGATCAGCTGCCGGGCCAGCTTCAACTCCGCGTCCTTGACTGGCGCCGCTTCGATGCCAAGCTCGCCGATGGACCGCACCTCCGCGGCGAAGTGCAGCTGTTGCATGACGAGGCCCCCGTCCAGCGGCCGCAGCATGACGATGTGCTCGCGTCCGTGGCTCGCCCAGCGCCCCAGAGCGCACCGGCCCGCCTCGCGCAGGGCGGTAGCAAACAGGGTGTAGGGTTTTGCCCCGCCTTTGTCGGGCGCAAGGTAGTACGCGCGATCGAAATAGATGGGGTCGATCGATTCGAGCGGCACGAATTCCGAGACGTCGACCGAGTGCGAGCCGGCTTCTTCGAACGCCTTGATCTCTTCCGGCGTGAACATCACGTACTGGTTCTTGGCGAATTCATAGCCTTTGACGATCTCGGTGCGGTCCACCACCTTGCCTTCCTTCGCGCAGACATACTGCTGCTTCAGGCGCGAGCCGTCCTTGGCGTGCAGCATGTTGAAGGAAAGGTGCCCCGTCGAGAGCGTGGCGGAATAGAGCTTGACCGGAATGGCGACGAGCCCGAAAGAGATGGTGAGCGATGCGATGGCGCGCGCGTCCATGGAGTGCCCTCATCTGGCCGACATTCTGGCTCTCAACGGTTCGATCGGTAACAGGTTCCTTGCCGGCGGCTCGCATCCCATCGCGATCCGCGGTTTCGCGCCGATGAATGCCCCTTGATTTGTCGGCGTTTTACAACGACCGATCAGGCTGCGTGCGCATCCGCCGCCGGGCGGCTAACATTGCCCGGCCTTGAAACTCGCCGCCAACATCGGGTTGCTCTTCGCGGAGCTTCCCCCGCTCGAACGCATCGCGGCCGCGAAGTCCGCGGGTTTCGAGGGTGTGGAGCTTCTGTTTCCCTACGACCTCGATCCACACGCCGTTGGACGCGAGGCGGCGGCACACGGTATGCCCGTCGTGCAGCTCAACTCGCCGCCGGGCGATCGGGCATCGGGGCAGGTCGGCTTCGCTGCATTGCCTGGCATGGAGCCGCAGTTCCGCGAGAGCATTCGAATCGCGTTCGAGTTCATGGCAGCCAGCGGCAGCTCGCAGCTTCACGTGGTCGCCGGCATTCCAGCGCCGGGCACCGACGCACAGCGGGTGCGCCAGACCTATGTACGCAATCTTCAGTGGGTTGCGGACGAAGCGGCGGCAACCGGCGCACGCATCATGATCGAGCCGCTGAACAACCGGGACATGCCCGGCTACGCGCTTTCAACGCTCGCGCAGGCGGCCGAAGTGTTGAGCGAAGTATCCCGCCCCAACGTCGGGCTGCAGTTCGACCTGTATCACAGCCAGATCGCGGGCGGCGATCTCACGCACCGCCTGCGGCAGTTCGCTCCGTTGATACGCCACGTGCAGATCGCGGGCGCGCCGCTCAGAAACGAGCCGGACCGCGGCGAGGTCAACCTGCTTCAGGTGATGCGCGTGCTGGCTGAAGTTGGCTACGACGGGTGGATCAGCGCCGAGTATCGCCCGACGGGCGGCACGCGCGACAGCCTGGAATGGATGGCCGGCGTTCGCGAGGCGTTTACGCTTTCGCGTTGATGCTATCGCGCACCGCCGCCGTGATGTCCAGCGAGCGCAAGCGCGCTTCGTGATTGTAGAAGTGGCCGGCGATCATCAACTCATCGGGCTTCGTGCGCGCCAGGAACTCGCGCAGGCCGCGTTCCACGGTGTCTGCCGAACCCACGAATGAGCAGGAGAGGGCATGCTCGACGCCCGCCTTCTCGCTCGCGGACCAGAAGCTTTCGATGTCGTCGATGGGTGGCGGCACCTGGCCGGGCCGGCCTCGGCGCAGGTTCAGGAACGCCTGCTGTAACGATGTGAACTGGCGGCGTGCTTCGGCATCGGTGTCGGCGGCGAACACGTTCACGGTGAGCATGGCATACGGGCGGTCGAGTTGTTCGGAGGGCTCGAATGTGGCGTGGTAGACCTCCAGGGCCCGCGTCATGTCGTCTGGCGCAAAGTGCGAAGCGAAGGCATGGGGCAGGCCGAGCAGGGCGGCGAGCTGGGCTCCATACAGACTGGATCCGAGAATCCACAGCGGCACTTTCAGCCCTTCGCCCGGAATCGCACGCAGCTGCTGCCCTTCCACGGCAGGGGCGAAGTACGCCTGCAGCTCCTGCACGTCGTGCGCAAATTGCTCGGCTCTCGTGGACAGATCTCGGCGTAACGCCCGAGCCGTGAGCGCGTCGGTGCCGGGCGCGCGACCCAGCCCGAGGTCGATGCGGTCGGGATACAGCGAGGCCAGCGTGCCGAACTGCTCCGCAATGACCAGCGGCGCGTGGTTCGGCAGCATTACCCCGCCCGAGCCCACTCGAATGCTCCTGGTGCCGCCCGCAACATAGCCGATGACAACAGCAGTGGCCGCGCTCGCGATGCCCTTCGTGTTGTGATGCTCGGCCAGCCAGAAGCGCCGGAACCCGAGCCTTTCGGCGTGTTGCGCGAGGTTCAGGGAATTTCGAAGTGCCTCGGCCGGGGTCGAGCCCTGCGCGACCGGGGCAAGATCGAGAACGGAGAACGGAATCATCTGTACCTCACCTTGCATGCGCCGAAGTCTCGACTGTGCCACGCGCGGCACCCGCCGGGCGCGCTCGACGTAGTCGTGCGAGGTCAGCTCGTCTTGCGCTTGCGCTTCGTTTTGGCTTTCTTGCGCGGCACCTTCGCGCCCGCCTTGCGCGCCTCGGACAAGCCGATGGCGATGGCCTGCTTGCGGCTCGTCACCTTGCGGCCGGAGCCGCTGCGCAGGGTTCCGCGCTTGCGCTCCGTCATGGCGCGTTTCACTTTCTTCGCGGCCGTCTTTCCGTAGCGAGCCATGGCGACTCCTTGTGTCGGGAGGGCAAAGGGGAAGCAGGGTTGGAGCAGGTTTCGTTCCGGAGGCTCGGCGGCGGCGCCGGCCCACCGCGTGCCCGGCTATGTCGCCGCCTCCGGCTTCGATGAGGGATTAGTACGCATGCCCGCCGGCGCCCCAGTCTTCGTTGGCTCGCGAGATCACATAGGCGTGGATCGCTTCGACCTCTTCGGGCTTCAGCAGGCTTGCGAAACTCGCCATGCCTTTGTCCGCGCGAATGCCCTTCAGCACGATGTCGTTGAACGCGGCGTGCGCGTCGCGTGTCATTTGGCGCAGGTCTTTGACGCCGCCGACGGCGAGTTGCCCGTGACACTGCGCGCACGTGGCGCCAAACAGCTCAGCGCCGCGACGGACGACATCTTCGGTTGCGCGCAACGGCGGCGGGTCTGGGATGGGCGCGGCCGCAGCCAGCGCCGGAAGTTGTAGTTTGCCGCCGAGCTTGAACACCAGCAGCCGCGCCGACGCGCGGTTCTGCTGTGCGCCAGCGCCGCGCTCAACCTGCGCAGCGCCGCCGCCCCAGCCGGCGTTAACGGCGATGTATTGCTCCCCGCCCGCGGTGAACGTGATGGGCCCCGCCACCGGCGCACTCTGCACCGGCATCTCCCAAAGCTGTTTGCCGTCTGTGGCGCGAAAGATGGCGAACGTCTGGCGAGTGGTGCCTTCGATGACGAGATTGCCGGCAGTGGTGAGCACGCCGCCGTTGCCATGGCGGGGCAGCGGCACGCGCCACGCTTCTTTCTGCGTCACAGGGTTCCACGCTACGAGCCAGGCCTTTTCGCGCGCGTCGCCTTCTTTCTGAAGCGCCATGCGCTTCTTCAGGGCTTCCCCCGTGTAGCCGCCCCAACCGCCGTTCGAGCGGAACATCTTCGGCTTGAAGCCCGGGTCGGCGGCGTAGACGAACCAGTGCTCGTACGCGGGGAAGTACGCGAGCTTCGTGTCGGGGCTGTACGCCATGGGAAACCAGTTGTGCCCGCCGCCCGGCCCCGGCGTCACCAGCACAGGGTCTGTGCCGTAGCGTGCGGTTGGATTCATGACCGGCTTGCCGGTGGCCATGTCGATGTGGCTCGCCCAGTTCGCCGCCGTGTACTTTTCCGCGGAGAGCAGCTCACCGGTCTTGCGGTCGAGCACGTAAAAGAAGCCGTTCTTCGGCGCGTGCATCAGCACTTCGCGCTGCCTGCCTCTTATGGACAGCTGCGCAAGCACGATGGATTGCGTGGATGTGTAGTCCCACTCTTCGCCGGGCGTCTCCTGATAGTGCCAGCGATACGAGCCGGTCTCCGCGTCGAGCGCGACAATGGACGAGAGGAACAGATTGTCGCCGCCGTCCGGGCTGCGATGCGCCTGCACGATGGGCGAGCCGTTGCCGGTGCCGACATAGATGAGCCTGAGCTTCGGATCGTAGGCGATGGAGTCCCACGCCGTGCCGCCGCCGCCGAGCTTCCACCATTGCCCGGACCAGGTCTTCGCGGCCATTTCCATGGCGGAATTCTCGAAGCCCTTCGACGGGTCGCCGGGCACGAGGTAGAACTTCCACAGCGGCTTGCCGCTTTCCGCGTCATATGCGCTGACGAAGCCGCGCACACCGAGATCCGCGCCGCCGTTGCCGACGACCACCTTGCCGTCGAACACGCGCGGCGCGCCGGTGATGGAGTAGGGCCAGCTCTTGTCGAACGTCTGCGTGGTCCACTGAGGCACGCCGGTCTTCGCGTCGAGCGCGATCAGGCGGCCGTCGAGCGTGCCAATGATCACCTTCTGCTTCCACACCGCGAGCCCGCGGGCCACGGGTTCGCAGCACGCGTAGCGGCCCCATTCGCGCGGCACCTTGGGGTCGTACGTCCACAGCGGCTTGCCGGTGGTGGCTTCGTACGCGTAGGTGACGTTCCACGCGCTGATGTTGTAGATGACGCCATCGACGGCAAGCGGCGTCGCTTCCACTCCGCGCAACGTGTCGAGCTCCGCGTACCACGCAAGTCCGAGCTGGCTCACGTTCCGCTCGTTGATCTGCTTCAGCGGGCTGTAGCGCTGCGCGTTGTAGTTGCGGCCGTCCATCATCCATTGGCCGGGGTCGCGATCGGCATTCAACAGCCGCGCGTGGTCGACGTTCGCGGCGGGCGCGTCAGCGTTTTTCCCGTCGACTGCCGTGCCGTAAGGCGCGCGACACGCAGTCAGCGCGAGGAGCGTCGCGACGCATGCCGCGGGGGCCGTGAATCTCCGCAAGATGGTGGGCATGACGGTCGTATGACCCTGCTAATGAACGCGCGCCGCCGAGCTTGCCTGATTCGCGGGCAGGGCGCACGGCGTGCGCGCATCGCCCGCCGAAACGCGATCAGGCAGACGGATCGTGCGTGCGCCCCTCACGCCTTGTCTTTACGATAGCCGCCCATCGAACAAGCAAAACGGATCAGGGGCAAGGCACGTGTTGACTCGTTTTACGGCCGCCATGGCGGGCCTGTTCGTGCTGGCCGCGGCAACGGGCTCCGCGTATGCCGCGGACTCAGGGCGCGGCCGCGCCCTTCATGCGCAGCTCGACAAGCTGGCCCTGGAAGTGGAGCAGCTCGAGGGCGCGCGCTCCATCAAGAACTTGCAGCGTGCGTACGGCTACTACACAGACATGGCCCTGTGGAACGAGGTGGCCGACCTCTTCGCGGACGATGCCACCATCGAGCTGGGCTCAGATGGCGTATATGTCGGGAAGACCCGCATTCGGCAGTACCTGATGAAGCTCGGCGACGGGCATGTTGGCCTCAACTGGGGGCGCCTCGCCGAGCACCTGCAATTGCAGCCTGTAGTGCACGTGGCGGCGGATGGCCTCAGCGCCACCGGCCGCTGGCGCGACGTGGGCATGCTGGGCCAGTACAAGGAAGGTGCGGCCTGGTCCGAGGGCATCCACGAGAACGGCTACGTGAAGCGCAACGGCGTCTGGATGATCCAGTCGCTGCACCTCTATACCCACTACGTCGCCCCGTACGAGACGGGCTGGGCGCGACTGAAGCCCCAGGCGGACTGGCGCTCCCGGGCGTCGAAAGACCTGCCGCCGGACCGGCCGCCTACACAGGTGTATAGGACTTTCCCGGACGCCTTCGTGCCGCCGTTCCATTACGCCAATCCGGGCAAAGGCACCGGGGTGGCGGTAGTCGCCGCCCCCGACCCCCGCGTTGAGATGCTGCGCCGGCAGGCCCGTTTCCTGAGGGATCACGAAGAGATCGAGAACCTGCAGGGCATCTACGGCTATTACTTCGACCAGGGCCTGTGGGACGACGTCGCGGCGCTGTTCTCGGAAGGCGCAACGTTCGAAGACGGGCAACGGGGCGTCTACGTGGGTCGCAGCCACATTCGCCAGGCGCTGCAGCTATTCGGGCCGAAGGGGCCGCAGCCCGGCCGGTTGAACAACTACTTCCAGCTGCAGCCGGTCATCCACGTGGCAGACGACGGTCGCACGGCCAAGGGGCGCTGGCAGGGCATTCTGCAGCTGGCGGAACCCAACACCGCCGGTGCCTGGGGCGTGGGTGTTTACGAGAACGAGTATGTGAAGGTGCGCGGTGCCTGGCGCGTCAGCAAGCTGCACTTCTATCTCACGGCGCAGGCGGATTACGACCTCATGTGGACCAAGGGCCCCGCGCCCATTCCCACGGCGAGCGCCGTGCTGCCGCCGGACCGGCCGCCCACCGAGGTCTATCGCTCGTTCCCCGGTGTCTACATGCCGCCTTTCCACTATGTGCATCCGGTGACCGGCAAGCCGATCAGTGTCGATCCGCAGCCCGCCGACTCCGTCATCCGGCCGAAGTAGGACGAACATGCGCAACTCAAATCTGCTCACGGCGGTAGCTGCCGCGATGGTCGCCCTCGCGAGCACGAACGCCGTTTCCGCCGAGACGGGAAAAGCTTCCGCCTCGAATGAAGCATCCGTCGAGCAGCGTCTCGCAGACCTCGGCCGCCGCCTGCAACACCTGCAGGACGTGAACGATGTCGAGGCGCTCCAGCGCACCTATGGCTACTTCGTCGACAAGGGCATGTGGACGGAAATCTCCCAGCTCTTCGCCGAAGACGGCACGTATGAGATCGGTGGTCGAGGTGTCTTCATAGGCCCGAAGCGGGTGCTGGAGTATCTGCAGGTGGGCCTTGGCGCCGAGCATCCGGTGGAAGGGCGCCTCATCAATCACATGCAGTTCCAGCCTTTCGTCAGCGTGTCGGCTGACGGCCGGCACGCCAAGGTTCGCATGCGCGCCTTTGTGATGAGCAACGGCGGCTGGGGCATCCCGATGTACGAGAACGAGTACACCAAGCAGGGCGGCGTGTGGAAGATCTCGAAGCTGCGCGGCCCGTTCCGCATGTACACCTCCATGGAGGGCTGGGCCAAGAGCGCCACCCCGAACACGCGGCCCGACAGTTTCCCGCCGCCGCCGGATCGGCTGCCTTCCGTTGTCTATCTCACGTATCCCTCGCCTTACATCGTGCCGTTCCACTTCCCGCACCCGGTCACCGGCGCGCCGTTCCAGGAACCCAGGCCTTGATGAGCAACTGCATGCGCACGTGGATGATTCGTTCGATGGGAGTGGCCGGCTCGCTGTTGGCCGGGGCGCTGTTGCTGGCCGGCTGTTCTGGCGCCACGGGAGCGAGAACGGAGCCGGGCGCAGCGCCCACATCCATGGCGCCGCGCTCGCCCGGCGTCGACGTCGTTATCGACGACACGAACGTCTACCCGGAAAGCATCACGGCGATGAGCGATGGCACGCTCATCAACGGCAGTGTGAAGGGCATCGTGTATCGGGCATTGCGAACACAGGTCACCGCCACGCCGTGGATTCGCTCGACGCCGGAAAACGGCATGCTCTCGGTTCTGGGTGTGCTCGCGGACGAACGCGCGAACACGCTGTGGCTGTGCTCAGCGCCCATGCCGGTGCCGGGCGCGCCATCCGCGGCTGGAAAAGTCTCATCGTTGATGACGTTCGACCTGCGCACCGGCCAGCCGAAGGCGGTGTATCCATTCCCTGCGCCAGCTTCCGCCTGCAACGACATCGCGGTGGATGCCGACGGCACGGCCTACGCTACCGACACGCCAAATGGCCGCATCTTCAAGGTGATGCCCGGCTCGAAGACACTAGAGCTGTTCGTGCAGGACGAAAAGCTCAAGGGCATCGACGGCATCGCGTTCAGCGCGAGTGGCACGCTCTACGTGAACATCGTCACGCGTGGCGCGCTCGTGCGCATCGACCGCAAGGCCGACCGGAGTGCCGGTGCCATCACGGAGCTCACGCTCTCCGAGCCGGTGAAGGGCCCGGATGGCTTCCGTCTGATCGAAGGCAATCGCTTCCTGCTGGCCGAAGGGCAGGGCGGCCGCATCGATGAAGTCGCCATCAGCGGCAACACTGCGCAGATCAGGGCGCTGCGGGATGGCCTCAACTCGCCGCCAGGCGTCACCCTCGTCGGCGGCACGGTCTACGCCATCGAAGGCAAGATCGGCTATCTCATGGACCCGAAGCTGAAAGGCCAGGACCCGGGCCCGTTCAAGGCGCTTGCGATTCCTTATGGCGTGCCCGCTTCGGCGCGACCCTGACGCAGCCGATTATCGACCCTCACCTTCCTTCGCGAATACGGATACCCGAATGCGACTACTCCGTCTCGTTCTTGCAAGCGCTCTCACCGCGAGCGTGATGGCTTCACAGGTGCTGGCGCAGGCGCCCGGCGAGCCGAGTGCCTACGTCGCTGTGGATTGCGACTACAAGTGCCTCACGGGCTTCGTGCGCGGGTACATGGAGGCGCTCGCGAAGAAAGACCCTTCGCGCGTGCGTATTGCCCCGGGCGTGCGCTTCACCGAGAACAACGTTGAGCTCTCGCTGGGCCATGAAGGGTTGTGGAACACCATCACCAGTGTCGCTCCCACAGGTCTCGAAGCAGCGGACGTGACTACGGGCGAAGGTGCCTGGATCGGCACCGTGGAGGAGCACGGCGAGCCGGTGTACTACGGCATGCGCCTGCGTGTTCAGGATCGGCAAATCGTCGAAGTCGAGACCGTAGTGGTGCGCAAGACCGGCCTGCCGCTGCCGTTTGGCAATGCGAAGACGCTGGTGCACGACCCGGCCTTTGCCGAAGTGCTGGCGCCCGAGCAACGCCGGCCGCGCGAGCGGCTGCATGCCGTCGCAGACAGCTACTTCAACACCGTAGAACTGAACGACGGTATCGTGTTCGCGCCGTTCGACGCGGGCTGTGCGCGCATCGAGAACGGCATCGTCACCACCGCGGCCGCCGCCGGCTTGGCGGGCTCCATCGCCCAAGGCTGCGAAGAGCAGTTCAAGCTGGGCATCTATCGCATCAACAAGCGCATTCGCGAGCGCCGCTATCCGATCATCGACGAGGAGCGTGGCGTTGTCGTCTCCACGGGATTCTTCGACCACGCGAACACCTTCGATACCTACAAGACCACTGATGGCAAGGACCGCAAGACGCTGCTGAAATGGCCCAACTCCATCTCGCTCGTCGAGGCGTTCAAGATTCGTGACGGCCGGATCCATCGCATCGAGGCCGTGTTCACGTATGTGCCGTATTTCATGCACTCGCCGTTCTATCGGCACCATGAGATGCAGCGGCCGGTGAGCGTGGCCGGGGCACGCGGCGCACGCGCGAAGCCCTGCGACCGCAAATGCCTGATCGGTGTCGCGGACCAATACATGGACGCCCTCGTCACGCAGAAGCCCGATGCGCCGCCGTGGGCTCCGAATGTCCGCTTCACCGAAAACAGCGTGCCGATGACGATCGGCGACGGCCTGTGGGGCTCGGCGCGCAACAAGACCGCGACGCCGCTGCATGTGACCGACCCTTCCGCGGGCACCGTTGTCTGGTACGGCCTCGTCGAGGAGCACGACGCGCCGGCTTATCTCGGCGTGCGCCTCAAGGTGGAAGACGGCCGCATCAGCGAGGTGGAGAGCGCGGTCAGCCGCAAGTTCAACCCGGGCCCGTTCGGCGACCCCGCCGCGTTCCGCATCGACCCGCTGCTCGATCAGGTGCTGCCGCCAGCGCTGCGTCAGCCGCGCGAGCGAATGGCGGCGCTGGTGGAGGGCTACTACGGCACGAAGCAGTTGAACGACGGCACGGTCCTTACGCAGTTCGATGACGCTTGCGTAAGGCGGGATAACGGCGTCGACGTGACCGACGGCTCCGGCAATGCCGCCGTCGTCGCGCCGGCCAGGGCGACAGGTGTGAAGGGCTGTGAGGCGCAGTTCAAACTGGCTCTCTACAGGCCTGTGGATCGCGTGCGTGCGAGTCGCGTGCTCGCCGTCGACGAGGAACGGGGTCTCGTCGTCGCCACCGCGTTCTCGGACTTCTCGCTCACGCGGCCGCGCTACTCGACCACGGATGGCACCATCCGCGAGACGCAGGAGAAGTACCCGAGCTCGCGCGAGGGCTTCGAGATTTTCAAGATCCGCAACGGAAAGATCGTGCGGGTGGAGGCGGTCTCGGTGTTCCAGCCCTACGGCATGCCGTCTGCCTGGTCGCGATGAGGCCGGCATAGGCAATTGACCACAATTCGGCGCCGCCTCGCTCGCGTGCGATACTGGCGCGCACTTTTTCGGTGCCGAAATTCCAGGGGATCGGATGGCTGCTCGCATGTCGGCTGCAAAGAAGAAGAACGCGTCGCCGCCCCGCCGCACCGCGCGCGGCAAGCCCGATGGGAACATGCGCTGGATGCCCGAGGTGTCGAGCTCCGGCGAGCTGTTCCTGAAGCGCCGCGAAATGGAAGTCGGGGGCGCGCCCGGCGACACGAATTACCCGTTCTCGCAGGGCCTTACGTTTGTCGCGCGCCGCTGGCGAAACCTCATGAACGAGGAACTGCGCGCGGTGGGGCAGAGCCAGGCTCGCTGGGGCACGCTCTACTGGATCGCCGTATTCGGCGACACGGTGAACCAGACGGAGCTCGCGGACCGCATAGGCGTAGAGCAGCCCACGCTCGGGCGCGTGTTGCGTGACCTCGAAGCCGAAGGGCTCATCGAGCGTACGGCCGGGAGTGCCGACCGGCGCGCGAAAGTAATCCGGCTCACCGCGGCGGCGAAGCCGGTGATGAAGCAGATCAACCGCATCCAGGAGTCGGTGCGAGCGCGGCTGCTCAACGGCATCGAACCGAAAGACCTGGCGGTCTGCATGGCCGTATTCGCGCTGATTCTCGCCAACTTCGACAAGCGCTGACGCGCGCGCCACCCGCCAGCGCGGGCGTGCCGCTGCCTCAGCCGGCATTCTCGAAGACCGTGGTCCGACGCATGTCGCGGCGGTACTTCGTGTCTTCGAACACGGTGGCGCGGTGCATGGTGCAGCGGTTATCCCAGATGACGAGATCGCCGGGCTGCTGCCACGCGACGGAACCGAAGAACTGCGGTTGCGTCGCGAACTCGATGAGCTCGCGGATGAGCTTGCGTCCTTGATCCACCGGCCAGCCCACGATGTGCGAGGCATGAGCAGCGAGGTACAGCGTCTTGCGGCCCGAGCCGCGGTGCATTTGCACGAGCCTGTGTCGCGACGGCGGTTTCGCCAGGCGCTCCGCCTCCGTTGGCTGCGGGTACCCGGCGAGCATGCGCGAGTGCCACAGCCAGTGTTCGGCGGTGAGATCTTCGAGCTTCTCTTTCATCGCGGCTGGCAGCGCGTCGTAGGCGGCGCGCATGTCGGCGAACTCCGTCTCGCCACCTACGGGCGGCACCTCATGCGCCAGCAGCAACGAATACGCTGAGCGATGCGGATTGAATGAGGAGTCTGTGTGCCACAGAGCGTTGCCCTTGTTGTACAGGCGCCGGCGCTCGTCCTTGAGAATGTTGCCGCTGGCGTCGAGATTGCCGGCATCGAACAGCTCCGGGTGCGCGAAGCGCTTGAGCTCCTTGCCGAAGAGCGACGGCGCCAGCTCGAGCTGGCCGAGGCGGCGGCTGAAGGCGATGTGCGAGTCGTCGGTGAGGCCCGTGGCGCGATAGATGCACACGGCGTACCGGTCCAGTGCGGCGATGATCTCGCGCAACGTGGCGTCATCCACGGGCGCGGAGAAGTCCACGCCTTCGATCTCGGCGATGAAGGACGAGGCGAGCGCCTTCGCAGTCAACGGCATTGCGACATCGAAATAGAAAGCATGCTTTCATTTTAGGCGCGCCTCGTTCGCCGTTGCAATGCGGGCCCGCCGTGCAGGCGTGCGCGGCGTGGACTGCGCGACGAACCGCCAGCCGCGTTTCGCGTAGCGCAGCGCGCTTTGACGGCCTCAACGGATCATGGGCTTATGCGACGTACCTTGCAGGATCGAATTCGCATCGCGACCGTCGTTTAATGCGCCTCCCGGCTCATGCGAGGCACATTTGTGAAGTACAGCAGCGAACGAATCCTCACGACGCATGTCGGCAGCCTGCCGCGCTCCCAGGCGGTGACCGATCTCGTGTTTGCGCGTGAGAAGGCCGAAGTCCCGGATTTCAGCGCCGCCGCGAACGCGACGCTGGCGACCGAGGTGGCGGAAGTCGTCCGGCGGCAGGTGGCTGCCGGCGTGGATGTCGTGAGTGACGGCGAGCTCAGCAAGATCAGCTACGCCACGTACATCAAGGATCGCATCACAGGCTTCGACGGCGACACGCCACGCGAGCCGGGGCTCGATCTCATCCAGTTTCCACGGCTGATGAAGAAGCTGGCGGACTCCGGCGCCACGGCCAGATACAAGCGCCCCCGCTGTGTCGGGCCCATCGCGGTGAAGAGCCTCGAGCCGCTACGCGTGGACCTCGATCATCTGAAGCGCGCTATCGCCGCGGCCGGCCCCGCGGAGGCGTTCATGAACGCGGCATCGCCCGGCGTGATCGCCCTGTTTCAGCCGAACGAGTACTACCCGACACAGGATGAGTACCTGGCCGCGGTCGCCGAAGCCATGCGCACCGAGTACGAGACCATCGTAGCGGCGGGCGTGCTGTTGCAGATCGATGCGCCGGACCTCGGGATGGGCCGGCACACCATGTACAAGCACCGCAGCGTCGAGGCGTACCTCGCGCTCGCCGAGCGACACGTTGAGATACTCAACCACGCGCTTCGGAATGTGCCGGCGGACCGGGTGCGCATGCACGTGTGCTGGGGCAATTACGAGGGCCCGCACCACCACGACGTGCCCATGGAGCAGTTGCTGCCGGTGGTGCTCAAGGCGAAACCGCAGGCGTTGCTGTTCGAAGCGGCCAACCCGCGCCACGCGCACGAGTGGACGGTATTCAGGGATTCGAAGATTCCGCAGGACAAGATCCTGATTCCCGGCGTGCTGAGCTCCACGACGAACTACGTCGAGCATCCGCTGCTCGTGGCGGAGCGCCTGTGCCGGTTCGCCGACATCGTCGGCCGCGAGCGTGTGCTCGCCGGCTCGGACTGCGGTTTCAGCACGTTCGCGGGATTCGGCCCGGTCGACCCGGACATCACGTACATGAAGCTCGAAGCGATGGCGCAGGGCGCGCGCATCGCGAGCGAACGGCTCTGGGCACGCTGAGCGCCGCGGCTACACCGGCATGGCCTGGCCAAACAGCTGTTGCGCCAGCAGCGTTGACGAAGGCGCGCTCGCCGGGTCTTCGACCATCCGGCGCATCATCGCTTCGTCGTCGCGCCGCCGGGCGGGGTCCCGCTCGGACAGGCGGCGCTTGAACTCGCTCGCAATGGGTGACGTGACCTCGCGGAACACGCGCCTGCGCTCCACCGAGTAGAAGTCGAGCACGGATTCGTCACGGCGTTTCTGTATGACGGCAGTGAGCACCTCCGCGAGCGCCATGGCGTCGATCACACCGGTGGTGAGGCCCATGCCGCCGCAGGGGTTACAGACGTGAGCTGCGTCCCCGGCCAGCAGTGCGCGCCCCGCACGAAAGCTCGGCGCGCAGCGCTCGTGCACGCGATAGGGCGAGGCCGCCACGATTTCGTAGGGGTCTGGCCCGGGCAGAATCGCGGCGTAGTGCGCCGGGATGCGTCGCAGGGCTTCCTCTTCAGGAAGGCACGCGTCTTCGCCATAGGTGCAACGCCAGATGTCATCGCGGCCAAGGCGCGCAATCACGGCCCAGTTCACCGGGTCTGACACCATGTTGGCTGCGCCGAAGCCATACTTGCTGAAGTTGAAGCGCACATTGGTGGCGACGAAACGGTCGGGCCACGTGTGGCCTTCGAACGGCAGATCGAGCAGATGCCGAACGGCGCTGCGCGCGCCGTCTGCGCCGACCAGCCAGTCACTGCGCATCCGGGTTTGCCCATCCGGCGTGTCGAGCGTGACGTCGACTCCGTTCGAGTGCTGCGCCAGGCCGACGACGCGGTGGTTGAAACACACCTGCGCATTCGGCAAGCGCTGCAGGTGGCGCATGACGAGCTGCGCGAGGATGTGCTGGCCGAAGTGCAGGTTGTAGGGATAGGGCTCGTCGGGCGCAAGTCCAACCCTGGTGTCCACGGCGATGCGCGTGCCGTGCTCCGGCACGTGATAACAGAACTCGTTGGCCTGAAGGCCGATGGCGCACGCCTCTTCGAGCAGCCCGAGCCGGTCGAGAATCTTCACGGTGGTGGGGAAATAGATGGCCGCGCGAGGCGACTCACCGATGGCAGATTCCGCTTCCAGAACACGCACTTCAATGCCGCAGCGGGCGAGCCCCAGCGCCACGAGAAAGCCGACCGGGCCGGCCCCGACGACGACGACCTGCGCGTGCTTGCCCATGAAGGCCCCCGAAAGTGGTCGTGGAAACGGACACCGATAATAAGCATGCTCTGCAGTATTCGTCATACGAAATAGCGTGCGCAGAGTGAAGTTGCTAGATTCCAGCTACATCGACACGATCCGCAACGAAGGTCGGGAAATGATTCACGGGGCTGCTGCATCCATGAGCGAGGGTTTCGGGCACGAGCTGTCCGAGCGTACCCCCACGCGTCCGGTCACTTACGTCACTGCGCGCACGGGCGCAGGCGAGCTTGCGGTGGAAGCAGGAGGTCGTGGCAAGCCCGTTGTGCTCATTCATGGCTGGGCGGTCGACCGGCGCATGTGGGCCCATCAGGTGCCCGCGTTTCGTCGCAGCTTCACCACGGTGACTTACGACCGCCGCGGTTGCGGCCAGTCCACGGCCGCCGCGGACTACACGCTCGAGCTGGAAGACATCGATGCCATTCTCGACGAGCTCAAGCTCGGCGCGGCCGGCATTGTGGGAATGTCCCAGGGGGCGCGACTCGCCATGCGATATGCGATGGTGCGCCCGGAACGCGTCACAGGGCTCGTCCTGCAAGGCGCGCCTCTCGACGATGAGCCGCCTCCGCTGCCGGGCGATGCATCTGTGCTGCCGCTAAGTCGCTATACGGAGTTGTTGAGGCGCGGCGACCGCGCCGCGTTGACACGGGAGCTCTGCGCGCATGCGCTGATGAGCACCGGCCCGCGCCGCACGCAGGCGCAGGCCGAGATCAATTCGATGCTCGCGGACTACCGCGGCGAAGATCTGCTGCGTTCGGCCTCGACTCCGGCGGAGCAGCTGCCGTTGCGGGCCGCGGATCTTTCCGCCATCCGGGCCCCCACGCTTTTGATCACCGGCTCGAATGAGGTGCTGTGGCTGCGGCGCGCGGCCGATCGCATTGCCCGGAACATCTACGGCGCCAGGCGCCGCGTCATTCGCGGCGGCGCCCATTTCGTGAACATGACCCACATCGGCGACTACAACCGGTGCGTTGCCGAGTTCCTGGTGAACACTACACGGCCATGGAGTGAGCGAGCATTGGGTAGCGCCTGAGCTCGATCTCGATGGTGCGTGCCGCCTCGCGCAGAATGGGCAGGCGGCTGGCAATCATATCGCTCTTGTCGGCGCGCGCGGTCGAGGTGGAGCAGTTCACGGCGGCGACGACCTCGTGTTCCGCATTGAAAATCGGCACGGCTACGGACACCACGCCGTAGTCCAGCTCGTCCTCGATCGCCGCGAAGCTCTCCTCGCGCACTTTCGCGAGGATGTTCCTCAGGGCCGACTTCGACGTGACGGTTTTTTCGGTGAGCGCCGTCAGGCGCACCTTGCGAAAGTAATCCTCGAGCGGCTCCTTTGCCTGGAATGCGAGCAGGGCGCGGCCCAACGAGGTCGGGTAGGCGGCGAAGCGGGTGCCCACGGTGCAGGGGACGCGCACCATGCGGTTGGTGGAAACGTGCACGAGATAGAGGATGTCGGTGTCGGCAAGCACGGCGAGCGAGGAGCTGTCACCGGTCTTGTCACGCACGTCCTGCAGGTAGGGGCGCACGATCTGCTCGAGATTCATGGACTCGATGTATGCCGAGGCGAACGCGACCACGGCGGGGCGCAGCAGGAACAGCTTGCCGCGCTTGGCCGCGTAGCCCAGGTCGACGAGCGTGTGCAGGCAGCGGCGTGCCGTGGCCGCGCTCAGCTGGGTGGCGGCCGCCACCTGGCTCAGCGTCATCTCCGGGTGTTCTTTGGAGAACGCACGCAGCACCGCAAGCCCGCGCGCCAGCGATGTAATGTAGTCGCCTTCGCGCTCTGGTGGTTTTTCGATCTTCCGGCGCGTTTCGCGCATGCCTGCCCCTTCGTGAATCGTGCTCTTCGCTGAACGAACTTCGACATCGCTAGCGTCACCCGTAATGAGTTGATGCGCAAGGCGTGCCGGTCGTCGTGTTCGCTGTGCGAAATGGATTTCGGAGCGCGAAATTGGTAGCTTTTTCGCGCGTGTACAACGGGTCAAATCGACCCGGCAGGGGGTGTGCGCATGACAACGAAGAAAGCGCGGAGCGCTATCGTGCTCGGTGTGTTTGTGGCCGCCGTCGCCGCGCCACCGCTGCTGGCGCAGGCATCCGACCCCCTTGCGGAGGTAATCATCACCGCCCGCAAACGGGACGAATCTCTCCATGACGTGCCGGTCGCGATCAACGCCTTTACCGCGGCCGATATCGAGTCCGCCGGCATCGATCGACCGCAGGATTTCATTGCGCTCACGCCGAACATGAGCCTCGTGCAGACCCAGAACCAGGGCACCTCGTTCGTGACTGTGCGAGGCATTTCGCAGGCGCGCAACAGCGAGCCCTCGGTGGCCGTGCTCATCGACGGCGTGCAAATGGCGAACCCCTCGCAGTTCAACCAGGAGCTCTTCGACATCGACACATCCAGGTGCTGAAAGGGCCGCAAGGCGCGCTCTACGGACGCAATGCCATCGGCGGCGCGATTATCATCAACACGAAAAAGCCGAGCGATGTGTTCGAAGGCAATGTGACGGTGGGAGCCGACTCCGGGCCCGGCATCAAGGTTCGCGGCGAGCATGAGCGGCCCGATCTCAGCGACAGGACGCTCAAATACATAGCGACGGGCTCCTTATTTCGATACCAAGGGCTATATCGAGAATGCGTTCCTGCGCGAGAACGCCGATCCGTTTCGAGACGTGTCCGGGCGCCTGCAAGATGCTGTGGGAGCCGTCGAAAGAGCTGAGCGCGGATGTGCGTGTGTATGCCTCGGCGCGTCGAACTCAGGCGCTTTACTTCAATATCACGGAGAGCGTGAACGACACGAGCCTGCCGGTGCGCGTGAACAACGCCGGGGTGAACGAACGCAAGATGTTCGGCACGTCGCTCAAGCTCGATTACGTGAGGCCTCTGGGCACGCTGACGTCCATCACCGCCTACGACCGGTTCAACGAGCTCTTGACCGGCGATCAATTCAATTTCCTGCCGATTCAGGAATCGGTGCTGTTCAAGTTCTTCGGCGCCGATCAGGCGCAGCATCAGTTTCTCGACGTCAATGCGGTGAGCGAGGCGCTGCAAATT
This sequence comes from uncultured Gammaproteobacteria bacterium, assembly GCA_963837755.1. Lineage (GTDB taxonomy): Bacteria > Pseudomonadota > Gammaproteobacteria > Steroidobacterales > Steroidobacteraceae > JADGHX01. Next base: position 737,690 of record CAWIOP010000003.1, read on the forward strand.
GCGTCCACCATCGGCGACAACGCGTGCGCTGGATCGTGGGTGCGTACTACGATCGCGACCGATCGTTTCATTTCCACGGGCAATGTCTTCGACCTGGGCACCGGCGTGGTGCCCGAGGTGCGGCGGAAGCCCTTGCCGCTCTTCAATCCGCAGTTCACCTACCTTGCCGACTCGCAGGACAACTTCGCCTGGGCGGTGTTCGGCAACGTCGACGTCGATCTCACGGACAAACTCGAGTTGTCGACGGTCGTTGCGTTACGACCGCGACCATCGCAAGAACACCACCGAGACGCCGGCGCAGTTCATACCTGCGCCGCTCGTGGGCATTGCATTCCCGGGGCAGGTTCGCACGCAGACCTGGGACGACCTGCAGCCGAAAGTCACGTTGCGCCACAAGCCGACACGCGATTCCACGCTGTAATCGGTTACAGCCGCGGCTTCCGCAGCGGCGGCTTCAATCAAACGGGTGTCGGTGCAGCGGGCATTGCCGGCGTCGACGACTTGTTCGACGCCGAGACGGCGGATACCTACGAAGTGGGCGCCAAGGCCGAATTTCTCGACCGGCGCGTCGGCGCCAGCGCTCAGCGTCTACCACACGAAGGCGAAAGGCTCCTACTTCTTCGTGTTCGATCCGAACACGAGCACGCAGAATCTGGGGAATCTCGATCGCGTCGACTACAACGGCGCGGAGCTCGAAGTGCGGGGCGCATCCTCGAAGGATTCGATGGCTATGTCGGGCTCGGCTTCACCGACAGCGACATCAAGGAGTCCAGCGCGCGCCGCGAGTGACGTCGGCAAACAGGCGCCCTTGGTTTCGCAATACACCGCCAACGTCGGCGTCCAGTACCGCCGCCCGCTCGGCGCGTCGGGTTGAGCGCGTTCGTGCGCTCGGATCTCCAGGTCATCGGTCCGACGTGGTTCTATCCCGACAACTTCACGGTGCGCGATCCGGTCACGTTGCTGAACGTGCGGCTCGGCATCGAGCGCGAGTCCTGGTCGGCGACCGCGTGGGCCAAGAATCTCACCGACAGCAAGTACAACGCGGAGTGGTCGCCCGGACCGATGTTCTTCCCTAATCCGGGCTACACCAATAATTTCGTTTTCAAGGCAATGCCGCGACTCTGGGGCGTAGACTTTGCCTACCGCTTTGAGTAGCGCCCCGCTGTTGAATCGATTCGGAGTGACGCAAAAATGGCTATCCCGCAAGAGCTTCCAACACGGTTGCATCACACGGCATACGTTTCGAGCAATCTCGAAGCCACCCGCCGCTTCTACGAGGATCTCATCGGCCTGCCGCTGCTGGCGACCTGGTGCGAGTCCGACGTGCTGTTCGGTGCCGAGCGCACCTACTGCCACTGCTTCTTCGGGCTGGCGGACGGCAGCGCGCTCGCGTTCTTCCAGTTCGCGCGTCCGGCAGACCAGAAGCTGTTCGGGCCGAAGATGCCGGAGTCGCCGTTCCACCACGTGGCGCTGAAGGTCGACCCTGGCACGCAGGCGTCAATCGAGAAGCGCCTGCGCGCCGCCGGCTACGCCGAGCCGCGCATCTACGTGCTCGAGCACGGCTACTGCCGCTCGCTCTACGCGACCGACCCGGATGGCATGATCTGCGAATTCACGGTGGATCACCCGAGTGTCGAGAAGATCAACGCCACGCGCCGGGCGGACGCCCACAGCGAGCTCGAGCGCTGGCTCGCGGGCGATCACACGTCGAACAACACTTTCCGTCCGGGGCATTGACGCTCCCGCCACTGGCGGCCACCCCAGGATCATGATCTACGACCCCGACGTTGAGACGCGCGCTCCGCAAGAGCAGCACCGAATCGATAGCGAGCAGTACCGGCAACAGGTCGAGTATCTCCTTGCGCATTCGTCGTTCTACCGGGAGCGGCTCGGCGCCGCCGGCTTTCGCAACATCGCGGACGTCGGTCCGCTGGACGGCATCGAGCGGCTTCCGTTCACCGAGAAAGACGATCTGCGCCGCACGCAGGCCGATTTGCCGCCGTTCGGCGCACACCTGGCCTGCGACGCGCGCAATCTCGTGCGGGTGTACTCCACGAGCGGCACGACGGGCGTGCCGTGCTACATCGGCCTCACGCCCAACGACCTCGACATGTATGCCACGAATGTGGCGCGAGGCTACACGGCCGCCGGGTTTCGCAAGCACCAGAGAATTGCGGTGGGCTTCAACGCCGGGCCATTCGTGGCCGGCGCGGTCTACTACGGTTTCGACAAGATCGGCTGCAACGTGATCCCGGTCGGTACGGGCAACACGGAGCGGCTCGTCAACGCCATCCAGAAACTCGGTGCCACAGGCATCAGCTGCACTCCGTCCTACGGCCTGTACATGATCGACTGGTGCCGGGAGCGCGGCATCGACACGCGCGCACTCGGCCTGCGAAACATGATCACCGCGGCGGAGCCGGGCGGCGGGGATCCGATGATCCGCGAGCGCATCGAGACCGCGTTCGGCTGCGTGGTGCGCGAGTCCATGGGTATCGGCGACATCTCGCTCTCCGTGTGGGCGGAAGATGATGACGGGCGCGGCATGAATCTGGCCGCGCGCGGCTTCGTTCACGTGGAGTTGATCGACCCGGCGTCGGGCCAGACCATTCCGTGGGAGCACGAGGCGCAGGGCGAGCTCGTGTATACAGCCCTTCGGCGCGAGTCGATGCCGCTGCTGCGCTTTCGCAGCCGTGACCACGTGGTTGTGAACATGCAGCGCAACCCGACGGGCCGCACGGGCCCGCGCATCCGTTGCATCGGCCGCACGGACGATATGCTCATTGTCCGCGGCGTAAATTTCTACCCCACGGCCATTCGCGGCATCTTGCACGACTTCCGGCCGGACGTTGGAGAGACCTTTCGCGTCCGGCCGCGAGTGCCGGGCGTGAGCCAGCCGCCCCCGCTGCCCATCGTGGTGGAGCTGGGTGCCAATACCGCGGTCGAGCCCGAAGGCCTGCGCGATCGAATTGCCGCGCAGATCAAGACGCGACTCCAGTTTTCCGCCGACGTGCGGCTCGTCCCCTACGGAACGTTGCCTCGGGACACCTACAAGGCGAAGCTCGTCGACTACTCGGGCGCCACACCCGCCGTCCCGCCACCGCAGACGCGCACGGCGTGACGCTCGCGCCGAACGCGTTCAACCTCAAGATCAGGCAAACACCATGAGCGAGCCGCTGTTCCCCTGCACGCTGGTCGGCAGCTACCCGCAGCCGGACTGGCTGATCGACAAGGAGGCGCTGCGCGGGCGCTTTCCGCCCCGCACCCGGGCGCGCGAGCTGTGGCGCATTCCCGAGCCGTTCCTCGCGCAGGCGCAAGCCGATGCCACGCGCCTCGCCGTGCAGGACCAGCTTGCGGCCGGCATCGACGTCGTCACCGACGGCGAGATCAAGCGAGAGAGTTACTCCAACTTTTTCGCCACGTCTCTGCAGGGTGTCGACTTCGAGAACCCGGGGCAGGCGCTCGACCGCAGCGGCGAGCCGGTGAAGGTGCCGCGCGTGGTCGGCCCCATTCGCAGGACCACCGCCGCCTGCGTGGCAGACGTGCGCTTTCTGCGCTCGCTCACCGGCAAGCCCATCAAGTACACGCTTCCCGGCCCGTTCACGATGGCGCAGCAGGCGCAGAACGAGTACTACGCAACCGACCGTGAATGCGCCATGGCGTATGCCGCGGCCGTGAACGAAGAGATCAAGGATCTGTTTGCCGCCGGCGCGGACGTGGTGCAGCTCGACGAGCCCTACATGCAGGCGCGCGCCGCAAAGGCGGAGGAGTACGGCGTAGACGTTCTCAACCGCGCCGTCGAAGGCGTGGAAGGCAAGACGTGCGTGCACATCTGCTTCGGGTACGCGGCGCTCATCCACTCTCGCCCCCCGGCCTATCAGTTCCTGCCGCAGCTCGCGCGCTCGAACATCCGGCAGATATCCATCGAGACGGCGCAGTCGAAGCTGGCGTGCGAAGTGCTGCGCGAGTTGCCGGATAAGGAGATCGTGCTTGGCGTCATCGATCTGTCGACCTCGCGCGTCGAGACCGTCAACGAAGTGAAGGAGCGCGTGCAGCGCGCGCTGCGCTACTGCGATGCCGAGCGCATCATCCTCGCGCCCGACTGCGGCATGAAATACCTCTCGCGCGACGTTGCGTTCGGCAAGCTGCTGTCGATGTGCCTCGCCGCCAAGGAGCTGCGGCGTGAGTTTCCGCGCGAGCACAGCGCACGCCGCAACGGTCGCACCCGCGCAGACTGATATGAGACGCAGCGAAGACCGCATCCTCACGACGCATGTCGGCAGCATCGTGCGGCCGAAGGCCATGCTCGACCTCGCGAGCCAGCGAACGGGCCCACCGAAAGATCCCGTGGCGTACGCCGAAGTGGTCCGCGGTTGCGTGGCAGACGTGGTCAGGCGACAGGCCGCCGCCGGAATCGACATCGTCAACGACGGCGAATACGGCAAGTCCAGCTGGGCCAACTACGTGCTCGAGCGCATGAGCGGTTTCGAGAGCCACCCGGGTGGCAAGAGCTCCCTCAATTGGCTCGGGCGCGATCGCGAGCGCTTCAGGGAGGTGGTGGAGCAGGAATTCAAGGACATGCCGGGCACCACCATGCAGCACGCGTGCACCAGCGCCATACAGTACAAGCCTGCGGACGTGCGGCGCGACATCGACAATCTCAAGGCGGCGCTTGCCGGAGCGAATGTTGCCGAAGGGTTTCTCACCGCCGTTGCGCCCGCCAGCGCCGTGTTCAATGGCGTGAACGAGTTCTACGGCAGCGAGCGCGAATATATTTTCGCGCTGGCTGAAGCGCTGCGGCAGGAGTATCTCGAGGTCTACGAGGCTGGGCTCGTCGTGCAGGTGGACGATGCAGTGCTCGCCAACATGTACGACCATCTCGTTCAGCAGAGCCCGCAGCACTATCGCAAGTGGGCCGAGCTGCGCGTGGAAGCGCTGAACCACGCCCTGCGCGGCATCCCGGAAGACCGGGTGCGCTATCACGTGTGCTTCGGCAGTTGGCATCTGCCGCACATGTCGGATGCGCCGCTCGAAGATATCGTGGACCTCATCCTGCTGGTTCGCGCCGGCGCGTATTCGCTGGAAGCGGCAAACCCGCGGCACGAGCACGAGTGGCGCGTGTGGCAGAACGCGAAGCTGCCGGCCGGCAAGATCCTGATTCCCGGCGTCATCACGCACCACCTCGTCACCGTCGAGCACCCGCAGGTGGTGGCCGATCGCATCGTCCGGTTCGCGAAGATCGTAGGTCGCGAGAATGTCATCGCCGGCTCGGATTGCGGGTTTGCGCAGGCGGAGCACGTTCAGCGCGTGCACCCGACCGTGATGTGGGCGAAGTTCGAATCGCTCGCCGCCGGCGCAAGGCTCGCCACGGCGGAATTGTGGGGGCGTGCGCCTTGAGATAGTCGTTCGCATCCGCGAAATGATCCTGCGCGGCAAGTTGTCGCCGGGGCAGGCCCGGAGCGCCATGCCGATGCAGGTGGCTGGAGGCGCTATCATCCCTTGCAGAGCCAAATTCCGGGCCGCAGAGGCCCAAGGCCGCAGGGGGATATCGATGTCATTCAAGCGCGCGTTCGCAGGTGCTGCATTTGCCGTAATGAGCTGTGTAGTCGCCCAGGCAGGCGTCGCCCGCGAAGGCAGCCCGCTCGTGCCGGGCACGCTTCCGCCGGCCTGCGACCGGGCCTGCCTCTATGGCTTCATGGATCAGTATCTCGACGCTCTCGTGCACAAAGACCCAGCGAAACTGCCGTGGTCGCCCAACGCGCGTTTCACCGAGAACAACGTCGAGCTGTCCATTGGCGATGGCCTGTGGGGCACTGTCAGTGGGCTCGGCGACTACAAGCTGAAGTTCGCGGACCCGCGGAACGGGCAGGTGGGCTTCTACGGCGTGGTGAAAGAGACCGTGACGTCATCCGCCTTCGCCGTGCGCATGAAGGTGGAGGGCGGGCGCATTTCGGAGCTCGAGACGGTCATCCTGCGCGTCGCGGACATGGGCGCGCTCGCGGGCAATGAGAACCCGTTCAGCAAGGGCGTGTTCGCCGACAAGCCCATCCTTCTGCAGAACGTGCCTGTCAGCCAGCGCCGCCCGCGCGAGCGCATGATCTCGCTCGCGGATGGCTACTTCGACACGCTTCAGCTCAACGATGGCACGCTGTTCACGGAGTTCGACCCTGCCTGCAATCGTGTCGAGAACGGCTTGCAGACCACGAATAACCCAGCGAAGCCGCTGGGCGAGGTGTCGGCACTCGGCTGCGCGGACCAGTTCAGGCTCGGCACCTATCGCTACGACGACCGCCTGCGCGCCCGGCGCTTTCCGCTGGTCGACGAAGAGCGGGGCCTGGTGCTCGGCATCGCCTTCATCGACCACTCGGGCAAGCTCGGCAGCTACGCGCTCACCGACGGGCGCGTGGCGGAGTCGCCCATCCGCCGGCCCCACTCGTTCCACTTGATGGAGCTGTTCAAGGTGGTGGACGGCAGGCTGCGCCAGATCGAAGCGGTGTTCATCGCCGTGCCGTACAACATGCCCTCACCTTGGGGGCCGTAACGGCTGTAGCGCTCGACTCTGCGCCTACGGCCGAGGGCCCTGTTTGGGAGCGCTTTCGGTCTTCTCGCCCGGAATCACCAGGCGCTGGCTGCCGCCACTCATGTCGATGCGGCCCCCCTCGCAATAGGCGCCTTCGACCTGCTGCATGCGGTTCAGGCGCCGCATGTGACGCGTCACCTTCCAGGGCTTCGTGAGCATCACCGGGTCTTCGAGGGTCATCTGGTTTTCCAGCAGATCGGGCGCGATCAGTCGTATGCGCTCCATCACGTGCACCTCGCCGCTGTGAGGCGCGCCAGTGCGATCGTAGATGCCCGGGTTCATCCCTACCGTGTCGACCACCAGCGTGTCGTCCTCCCAGCGCCCGATGGAGTGGCCCATGAAGCTGCTCACGAGATCGACGCCCGTGGGGTGCTTGCGGCCATCGGTGTAGATGCGGCGGGTGGCGTTGAACCAGTAGTACGTCATGCGCACCTGGTCTGGCATCACAATGATCTCCGGGCCGCCGGGCACGCCTCCCAGCTCGCGCGGCATGCCGTGCGGCTGCTGGCAGCCCCCCACGGGGTCCGTGATGATGCCGTTCACCGCGTCGGCCACCGTGGCCTCGTACTGCTTCTGGTATTGAGGCTTGTACGGAATGTTGCGGACGATGGAGCCTTCCAGCGGGCCGGTGTCGAAGGCTTCGTCGTTGTTGATGGGCATCCAGGCATTTTCAGGGTCGAACAGGTAGCCGCCTGTCATGAACCACGAGCCGTTCCAGTCCGGCAGCTGCATCAGGCGCCGCGCGTAATCCTCGCTGATCTTCGGTGCGACGAAGCCGGGCGGGGGCGTTGGCGGCTTGTATGAAGGCGGTTGCAGCGGTGCCGCCGCGGATTGCGCGTTGGCCCAGCCCGAAACGGTGAGCAGCGTGAGCGCGCCGGCCATGCGCAGGGCCTGAAATTCGACGTTCATCGACGGCATCCCCTCTCGAGCGTCAATCTTCTTTACGCAATGCAGCCGGGGTTAGCAACTGCGCATGCTGCTTCGTTCGCACGGCGCCGGTCCGTAGCCGCGCTGCTCGCGTCGCCCTATGACGCTCGCCGCGCGAACAGCGCGATGTGGGCGAGGCGACTCACTCAGGCGGCAGTCTGCCCGCACCGGTCTCGCAACAGGTGCTTCTGCACCTTGCCTGACGGCGTGCGGGGCAGTGTCTCAATGATTTCGTAGCGCCGCGGAACCTTGAATTTCGCGAGCCGGCGCAGGCAATGCGCTTCGAGCGTAGCGGCATCGAGCGACTTGCCGGGCGCCACCACCACGAACGCGCAGCCGACTTCGCCCCACTGCGCGTCGGGAATGCCAACGACGGCAACGTCGCCGACGGCGTCGAGCTCGACGATGGTCGCCTCGATTTCCGCCGGGTACACGTTCTCGCCACCGGAGATGTACATGTCCTTGATGCGATCGACGATGGTGTAGAAGCCATCTGCGTCGCGCACGGCGACGTCGCCTGTGCGGAACCAGCCATCCTGGAAAGCGATTGCGTTGAGCTCGGGGCGGCGCCAGTAACCGGGCGTAACGTTCGAGCCGCGCGTCCAGATCTCGCCGGCTTCACCGGTGGCGACTTCGCGGCCCTCGCTGTTCATCAGCTTGATTTCCACGGTGAGGTGCGGAAGCCCGACGGCGCTCGGGTGCGCGCGGATACGATCGAGGTCGCCCACCGGCTGCGCCAGGGCCGAGCAGATCTCGCTCATGCCCCAGCCGTTCACCATGCTCACGCCGTCATCCAGCCAACGCAGGATGTGCGCTTCGGGATTGGGCGCGCCGCCGGTGATGAGCGCGGTGAGATGGGCGAGGCGACGGCCCTCGAAGCCCGGCAGCTGCCGCATCATCATCGCCATCTGGGTGACGCAGAAATAGTGGCTGATCTGCAGCTTCGGGTCCGCAAGGCGCCCGTAGGTGACCTGCGCGTCGAATTTCTGGCTGATGAACAACTTGCCGCCGATGAGCAGCGGCACGCGCGCGGCGGCGAACAGGCCTGCGGTGTGGAACATGGGCATGTCGCACAAAAACACGGCCTGCTGCGAGCAGTTGGTGCCCAGCGCGAGATTGAGCGCGCCGGAGAACGCATTGAGCTGCGTGACGATCACGCCTTTGGGCTTGCCGGTGGTGCCGGAGCTGTAGAGAAGCGTGATCGGGGCGTCCGGGTCGACCGCGACGCCGCTGCCGGGCGAGGTGGGTTTTGGCGCGGCGGCCATGCGTGCGGCGAGGCCGCCGGGGCTGTCGTCGAGCGCGAGGCGGGGGATGGCGCGGTCTTGCACGCGATCATCGAACATGGGCTCCAGCGCGATGAGCGACGGCTCGCAATCCGCGAGCATGAAGGTGATCTCGGCCGCGGCGAGACGCCAGTTGAGCGGCACGAAGATCGCGCCCGCGCGCACGCATGCGAAATGAAGCACCAGCATCTGCGCGGAATTGCGCGACAGAACCGCTACGCGCTTGCCGTGAGGCGCGCCCAGGGCAGCGCGCAGCACGCTGGCGGCGCGGTCGATGGCGTCATCGAGCTGGGCGTAGGTGAAGCGGGTGTCCGCTGTCAGGTCGTGAACCGCGATTTTGGTAGGCGTCGTCCGGGCGAAATGCGCAACGAAGTCGAGTAGCAGCGGCTGCACGAGCGGTCCTGGTCAGGTTGGGATGGGCGCGAAGGATACCCAAGTTTGCGCCTGGTGCGGCGCTTGGGCGGTAATCGCGCAGCAGTACGCAGAGCGGCCCAGAGCGCTCCCGAGCAGGCCAGGATCCTGGACCCGGCGCCACCGCCGATCGCCGGTCAGGCGTCGCCTAGCCCGTGGGATGTTGCATAAGCGGCCACCGCCGACGCATTTCGAAGTCCGAGCTTGCGCATCAGGCTCGTGCGATGCTTTTCGATGGTCTTATGGCTGAGCGACAGGATCTGGGCGATCTCGCGCGTGCGGCGGCCGGCGGCGATCAGCCCCATCACCTGCCGCTCACGCTCCGTGAGGGGGCTCGATGCGGGGGAGCGGCCCGTCTGGTCGGCGGTGTTGCGGGCAGGGGCCACGCGTTCATTGATGGAAGTGCTGATGAACCGCTTGCCACTTGCAACGGCGCGCAGGGCCGTGAACAGCTCCCTGCAGCTGTCGTTCTTCAACACGTAGCCATCCGCGCCGGCACGCAGCGCGGCGTCGACGAACTGTTCATCGTTCTGGAACGTGAGCACCAGCACGCGCACGCCGGGCAGTCTGGCTTTGATGTTTGCCACCAGTGTGGTGCTGCCGGGCCTCGTGCGGGGGAAATCCACCACGACCACGTGCGGAGGCGTTGCACCGGCGCACCTGGCAACGTCGGAGCTGCTCGAGCCGGTACCCACCACCTCGAATGCGTCGTGCCCTGCGAGCAACGCGCAGAGGCCGTCGCGCATGATGCCGCTTTCGTCGACGACAAAGACGCGAGTGGGCAGCAGGCGGCGCGCGGTCGGCGCTGGCGCGTCGGTGCCGGCGGGCGCTCGCGAATCGATTCGCCTCGGCGCCTTCGGCGGCGCCATCTCGAATGCCATGCATCACTCCAGGGGGGGCTGGAAACGGCCCGTATTGCAGTTTGACGGTGCAGGCCGAAAATTCCATCGGACAAATGGTGGTCATGTCGCTGGATGGCGCCAATCGCCCGGCCCGGTGGGGCGCTGCAGACGGGGACGGTTCTCGTTTGCAGCCGCGGCCGCAGGTGCGCCCGCCCGAGCCGATCGCCGCCGGCCGGTGCGTGCTGAAAGGCCTTCAGCTGACAGGGTGGTGGCGGGTTAGCCGCAGTGCTGCCGAATGACAGTGCTGCCGAATGACTCAGCGCGCCGCGTCCACGCGATCGACGAACGCCTGAACGGAATCGCGCGCATCTTTCCACATCGGGAAAGGCTCGTTCTCGCCGCCGCGTATGAGCTCCACGTGCACTTCACGTGCGCGTGCGACGTACGCAATCTCTTCCGGCGTGGCCGCGAACAGCACGGGAACGGCGCCGCGAACGGGCGGGCGCGTCGGCGGCTCGCCCACGCCCAGATCGCGCAACTGGCGGCGCTCCATCTTCAGCGCGATTGGGCGCCCGTCCGCGAGCAGCACCAGCTCATCGCCTTCCAGGAGCAGCGGCTGGCGATTGCGTCGGTCGATGGTCGACCAGACATATCCGAACCAGTAGCAGGCGCGCTGACCCGTGCGGTTGATCTCCAACGGCGTGAGCGTGATGTAGTCGCGGGCATTGGCGGCGAGATCCGTGCGCTCGCGAGCGAAGAGCAGCGATTCCACCGGGACGGTGATGCTGACGGCCGTGATTTCGTCGACGTACTCGCGGACTGCATCGTCATCCGCAGCGGCTGCGCGGGCGATCATGATTGCGGCCAGCGCCAGCACCCTGGCGCCGCGCGCAATCAGGCGGGCGACTTCGATATGCAACGCAGCCTCAAAAGTTCAGGCGATAGCCGAGGCTGAAATAATAGCGCGTGGTGTCTTCCTGTGACTGGTCGAGCGTGCGACGCCCGCGCTCCGCGCCAAACTCGCATTCGAACAGCGCGCGCCTGCGCTGCCAGTCGAGGCGCAGGCTCGGGGCATACAGCAACTGGCGGGAGCCGTCCGTTTGAATGCGGCGCTGATCGACGCGCAGGCGCGGGCCGAGGCGCCAGTCTTGGCTGAGTGGGAATCGTGCGCTCAGCCCGAGGGAGTTCGTATCGACGCTGGCGCCGGTCTGATGGCGCAGCACGATGGCGGAGAGGTCGTTGCCGCCGAACAGGCTGGCAGCGATGCCCTGCAGGGAGATGGCGTTGTCTGTTCCGGCGTCGGGGACTTCATCGACGCCGCCGGATGCCGGAGTTCCGGTGGTGCTGATGCTCGAGTAGTCCAGCGTCCACTGCCAGCGCTCGCCGAAGGGCCGGCTTGCGGAAAGGCTGTAGAGACGCGAGTCGGCGGTGCGGTCGATCGCGAGCTGCTCGAGCGTGTCGCGAGGGAAGAGGTTCAGCAGATCCTCGAAGGTGGTCACCGGCTGGCCGATGAGCGCATTGCGCAGGCTCAGTGAAGGGCTCTTGCGCTGATCGAGGTTGGCCGTCACCGTCCAGCGTGACGGCAGCGCGAACGTGGCGAGCAGCAGTGCGTTGTTGAGCGCCTTGAAGCGCAGGTCGTAGTCGACCATGGCGACGACGGTGCGGCCGGGCTGGAAGTACCGCAGCTCCGTGCCCACGGCCTGGCGGTCGCCCGCACCGGAGATCTGCTGATTGAGGCCGTACACCGCCACGTCCCACGCGTTGGCGAACGTGCCGAAGTCGAGCGACAGGCCGGTGAACTGGCGGCTGGTGTCGAAGCCCTGCCGCGACGTTTCCACCGGGTAGCCCACCGCGGCGTCGACGCGCAGGCGCGGCAGCACCTGCTTGCCGGCCGACAGGCCGTCGAACGTCCCGAAGAGGCCGCCAGTGTTGCGGGACTGGCGCCCGAGCCGTGCGGACCATTCGCGCTCGCGGTCGCCGACCTCGACGAACGCAAGGTTCACGCGCGTCTGGTCGCCCGGGCCGTCGGATAGCATGTCTTTGATGTAGCCGAAGTTCACGCGGGATGAGAAGTTGAACTGCTCGCCACGCCGGCGCGCAACGAAGTCCGCATCCGAGATCAGCGCGTTCTGGCTGGTCAGGTTCAGTTGCTGCTCGCGGTTGTCCAGCTGCGTCGTGTCGCGGCGGTAGGTCTGCGCGGCTCCGCCGTACACTTTCCACGTGCCGATGTCGTCGTTCGCGCCGGCGCCGCCGATGGAGCGGCGCGCCGCGAGCCGCAGCGCCCTCAGGCGCTCGCGCACGCGTTCCGTCGCCGCGCCATCAGGGTAGCGGCGCAGGTACTCTTCGTACTCGGCTTTGGCATGCGCGATCTGCCGGCTGCGTTCGCGCGACAGGCCCATCAGCTCCTGTGCTTCGGCCCGCTTGGGGAACTCCGGCTGCTCGAGCAGCCGCGTCAGCAGGGTAATGGCTTCGGGGTAGTTCTTGCGTGAGAACGCCTTGCGGGCGGCGCGCATGGTCGAGTCGATGTCCGGCGCGGTCATGGTGGCGTTCGCGCCGGGCCGTGTGGGCGCAATCATGGGGGCGCCCTCGGTTCCGTCCGCGTTCAGGCGCTCGTCGTCGCCGATGGCGAGCCACGCCTTCGGGTAACGGTCGCGCACACTCTGCAGGATCTTGCGCGCGCCAGTCTCGGTGTCGAACGGCCCGATGCGCAGCCGGTGCCACGTTTCACCGCCTAAAAGGTAATCCGAGACGTATGCCGGACTGCCCGTAGCCTGTGTCGCCGCACGAATCGCTTCGTCATCGAACGGTTCGCGCGCCACGTCGAGATTGACGGCGTACCCGGCGGGCGGGCCGGCTTTTTCGTAGACAGTGATGTGCGCGCCGCTATTGCCCGGCCTCAGCAACCTGATGCGCACGCCATGGCTGTCGGCCGTGGGTGCGAGAACGTAACGTTCCCGGGCGGCGAAGTTCACGATGATGTCCACTTCTGTCAGCGTGAGCTGCTCGACGTCGATGGAGCGCACGACCTTGACGCCGTCGACGGGAGCCTGCGCGCTGAGCGCCCCACTCAGGTTGCCGCAGTCGGGCAGCGGCACGAAACGCAGCCGCAGCGATTCGCCCTCGATCGCCGGCGTGTGATTCATGTAGCGCAGGCCGCAACCGAAGATGATGCTGATGTCGATGTGATCGCCACGCTCCGTCGCATCCACCGCGTCGATGAGGCGGCCGACGAGCTGGGCGTGCGCGCTGTTCGCGCTGCATGCCAGCGCCAGCACGGCCAGCGGAGCGAGCCAGTGGCGCATCAGTTGAACTCGATCGCGGTCACCCGGTGCTGCGGGCCGGGACGGGACTTGCTGATGGTCGTCAACGTGGAGCTCGTGTAGACGTGGCACGCGCCGGAGCAGTTGCGCAGCTCGCTGACGGTGTACTTCACGTTGCCGTACTTGGTGTGCGGATCGGACTTGTACTGGTTGGAATGGCAGCCCGCGCAGTCCGGCTTGTAGGCCGGCGTGCGCCACGTTGCCGCATCGGTGTTCGTGGTGTGGCAGCTCAGGCACGTGAGCGAGACGCGGTGGTCACCGGGGTAGCCGCCGCCCACGATGTGCCTGAACGTGTTGGGAGCCCACCCGGCCGGCGTGTGGCAATGGCTGCAGTCGAAATTGTTCACCGGGAACGTCATGTGTCCGGTGGACGTTCCCGTCGCCGTTGTGCCGTTGTGGCAGGAGGCGCAGCCGCTGGTGATGCCTGTGTGGCTGAACGCCGCCGGTGTCCAGGCGAGCGTCGAGTGGCACGCGTTGCACTCCTGCGTGGTCGGAATGTGCGTGGTCGGCTTGCCCGTGGCTTTCACGCCGTTGTGGCAGGTCGAGCACGTTCCGACGACGTGTGCGTGATCCACGCGAATGACAGGCTTCCACGCGGTGGTGGTATGGCAGTTGTCGCAGCTGTTGTCGCTGGCGATGTGCGCGGCGTTCTTGCCCAGGGCGATGGTGCCGTTGTGGCAAGACGCGCACGTGCCGGACACCTGCGTGTGGTCGACACGGGTCGCAGGCTTGAAGGTGCTCGTCGAATGGCACTTCTCACACGAGTTCGTGCTCGCGATGTGGCTGGCGTTCTTGCCGGTGGCCTGAGTGCCGTTGTGGCAGCTCGCGCAGTTTGTGGTGATGCCGGCGTGGTCGAAGCCGGTCGCCGGTTTCCATGCGAGCGAGCTGTGGCAGCTGCTGCAGTCGGCCGTGGTCTGAACGTGATTCGCAGGTTTGCCTGTCGCCATCGTGCCGTTGTGACACGAAGAGCACGTACCAAGAACCTGCGTGTGGTCTACGCGCGTGGCGGGTCGCCAGGCGCTGGTTGCGTGGCAAGACTCACAGCTTGCGGTTGTCAGTACGTGCGTGGCGTTCTTGCCGCCCGCCCGCACGCCGTCATGGCAGCTTGAGCAATTGTTGGTGATGCCAGTGTGGGTGAACGTGGCCGGCACCCATGCCGTTGTGGTGTGGCACGTGTCGCACGCCTGCGTGGTGGGAATGTGGTTCGTGCCTTTGCCGGTGGCCGCGGTGCCGTTGTGGCAAGACGCGCACGTGCCGCTCACCTGTGTGTGATCCACACGCGTGGCCGGCTTCCATGTCGCGACGGCGTGGCACGATTCGCAGCTGCTGCTGCTCAGGATGTGCGTAGCGTTCTTGCCAGTTGCGTCAGCGCCGTTGTGGCAGCTCGCGCAGTTGGTGGTAATGCCGGTGTGGTCGAACTTCGCCGGCCGCCATGCGTTGGGGTTGTGGCAGTTGTCGCACTCTGCGTTGGTCAGAACGTGGCTCGCGCCCTTGCCGGTGGCGGTCGTGCCGTTGTGGCACGAGGAGCAGTTGCCGATGACCTGCGTGTGATCGACGCGGGTAGTGGGTGTCCATGCTGTCGTCGAATGGCACGATTGGCAGCTCGTGCTCGATGCGATGTGCGTCACGCTCTTGCCGGTGGCGGTGGTGCCGTTGTGGCACGAAGAACAGTTACCCGAGAGCTGCGTGTGGTCTACGCGGGTGGCGGGCTTCCATGTGCTCGTCGAATGGCACGATTCGCAGCTCGTGGTCGAGATGATGTGCGTAGTGCTCTTGCCTTCGGCTGGGGCATGCGCTCCATCATGGCAGCTCACGCAATTGCTGCTGATGCCCGAGTGCGTGAAGGTGGCAGGCAGCCAGGCGAGGGTGGTGTGGCAGTTGCTGCACTCGGCGGTGGTCACGATGTGATTCGCGTTCTTGCCGCTGGCGCTTGCTCCGTTATGGCATGAGCTGCAGGTGCCGAGAACCTGGGAGTGATCCACGCGGGCAGCGGGCTTCCACATGGCCACCACATGGCACGACTCGCAGCTCTCGCTCGTGCGGATGTGCGTAGCGTTCTTGCCGGTGGCACGGGCGCCGTCGTGGCAGCTCACGCAGTTGGACGAAATGCCGCTGTGGTCGAACCGCGCCGGCTTCCACGCCGTGGTGGCGTGGCAGTTGTCGCACTCGGCATTGGTCAGAATATGGTTGGCGCTCTTGCCCGTGGCGATGGCGCCGTTGTGGCAGGAAGAGCAGCTGCCGAGAACCTGCGCGTGATCCACGCGAGTGACGGGCATCCACGTGGTTGTCACATGGCAGCTTTCGCAACTCGCGCTGGACTGGATGTGGTTGGCATTCTTGCCAGTGGCCTGCGTACCGTTGTGGCAGCTCAGGCAGTTCGTGGTGATGCCCGAATGGTCGAACCCGGCCGGTCGCCACGCCATGGTGCTGTGGCACGTGCTGCATTCGGACGTGGTGCTGACGTGATTCGCGTTCTTGCCGGTGGCCGTGGAGCCGTTATGGCAAGTCGAGCAGTTCCCCATCACCTGCAAATGATCGACGCGCAGAACGGGTGACCAGCCGGCTGGCGTGTGGCACGACTCGCAGATGGTGCTGGTCGGCATGTGAGTGGCGGTCTTGCCGGTGGCACGGCCGCCGTCGTGGCAGCTCACGCAGTTTCCGGTAACCCCGTTGTGGTCGAAGCGGGCCGGGCGCCACGCCGTGGTGTTATGGCAGGAGCTGCAATCGAGCGCGGTGACCACGTGAGTAGCCGTTTTTCCGGTTGCGCGCGCGCCGTTGTGGCAGCTCGCACAGTTGCCGCGCACTTCAGCGTGGTCGAACCGCGTTGCGGGCAGATATGCCGTGGTGGTGTGGCATTCGCCGCATCGATCGGTGCTCATCACGTGATTGGCCGGTTTCGGCGTTGCTCCAATCAGCGAGCCACGCGTGTGGCAGGCAACGCACTCGCGCGGCGTTCCCTTGAACACGGCGTTCACGTGGCAGGACTCGCACTGAACGTCGCGGTGCGCTCCGGTGAGCTCGTAGCCCGTGGTGAGATGGTCGAACGTGAGCGCCGGCCCGGCCGGTTCAGCGCCGTGTGCTACCTGCATTACGCCGGCTAACAGCAGCACGAGCGCGGCGGCGATTCTCCGGGCGAGCGGAAGGGACGAGCGGCAACGTTCCGATGTGCGCATACGATCTCTTATCGCGGGCGTGCGCCCTTGAATGTGATTGTTGAATGGCAACGCTGGCACTGGCGGCCGTACTGACCGAGATGCACGTCGTCTGGCCCATGGCAGTAGGCGCAGGACGTACCCAGTTTCACCTCATCGGGCGGCTGCCGGTGGCAGCCCGCGCAGATGAGCTTTGCGTGCGCGCCGGTGAGCGCGAAGTGGGTTTCCTTCGCGTGGTCGAACTCCCAGATTCGCCATCCGTTCGCTGAGTGGCAACGGGCGCAGTCCTTGCCGAGGCTGCCCTTGTGTGTGTCGTCTTTCTGATGACAGGCGAAGCAATCCGTGCCGACGTCTTTGTACGCTCGCGTGACATGGCACTGCTCGCACGGAACGGCGACATGCAGCCCTACGAGTGGGAAGTGCGTGAAGTCATGGTCGAAGCCCGAAGCGCTGCCGCGCCACCCTTCGGGCGTATGGCATTGCGCACAGTCGGTGCCGAGCTTGCCGGAATGCACGTCGCTTGCCCGGTGGCACGTGATGCAGGTCGTCTCCAGGTGCTGAGTCGCAACCGCCGCCGTGTGGCAGGCGTGGCACTCCACCTTCTCGTGCCGGCCCTGCAGCGGCCACTTCGTGTCCTTCGTGTGATCGAAGCGGGCGGGCTTCCAGCTCTCGTTGTCGTGGCAGTCGTTGCAGCGCTCGCCCAGGCGGCCGGCATGGGAATCCTGCCCCCGGTGGCAACCATTGCAGTCTTTCGGCAGCGGATCGTTGAGGCGCCCGCTGCGGTGACAATCCGTGCAGTCGATGCGGTCGTGAACTCCCTCGAGCGCGAAGCCTGTCTCTTTGGCGTGGTCGAACTTCGCGGACTTCCAGCCCGCCGTCGTATGACAGTCCGCGCACTTCGGGCCGCGCTCGCCGCGGTGAACGTCGTCCGGCGCGTGACAGGAAACACATTGACGAGGCGTGCCGTCGTAGCGATTGCCGAAGTGGCACGCGAAGCAGGTGGCTTCGCGATGCTTGTCCCGCAGCGGGAAGTCCGTGTGGTTGTGATCGAACGCGATGTGGCGCCAGATCGTCGCATCGTGGCAGCTCGCGCAATCACGGCCGAGCTTGCCGTCGTGAGGTTCCTGTTTGCGGTGGCATGAATAGCAGTCGGACGGCGCCTCGCTGAAGCGCTTGCCCTTCTGGTGACAGCCGTCGCAGGTGAGCGCTGCATGCGCGCCGTGAATCGCAAAATCCGTTCGTTCGTGATCGAACTGCTCACGGCTCAACTTGACGATGTCGGCTTCGCGGCCAAGGTGTTCCGAATGGCAGGCGCGGCATTGAAGCGATGCCGCGTCTCCGAGCCGCCCGTGGAAGCCACGGGTGGCGCGCACATCTGCCGCGACATCCTTGTGGCACGCGAGGCAAAGTTGCGGCTGCCGGCCGCGGTCGCTGCGATCGTGGCAGTTCGTGCAGCTCTCTTCGTATTTCGCGTGGGCGTTGCTCAGCTTGCCCGGCATGAGCAGCGTCTCCGGGTTGACCGCGCGGGCGTTACCGGAGAGCAGGAAGCACGAGATCGTCATGAGAGCCCATACGACATGACCGATCTTCTCCCGCATGTGCCGGCCGATGGCACTCAATAGACGTGCACGGCGACGATGTGGAGGAGCGCTGCCGCCAGCAGCATGAAGATCAGGGGCAGATGAAGCGCGTGCCACACGGAGAACAACCGCTCGTAGGCCTGCAGCTCCGCGACGCGCCGCGTGGCGACCAGCCGCCGGTCGATGTAGCCGATGGCGACGCGACGCAGGCGCCGTCGTTCGGCCGCAATGGTTGGGGAAGTGCGTGCAGCAGCTTTCAGCGCACGTCGCACATAGCGACGCAGCTGCCACCGCGACACGAGCGCATTCGCGCCAACGAACAGCGGTTTGGCGAACCCCAGCAGCGGCAGGTGTGGGCCGCTCGCAAGAATGCGCTTTTCGCAGGCTTCCAGACGTGTCACGAGCTCGGGAAGAAAGCCCACCGCACCCGACAGCGAACGCATTCTGTCGGCGCCCTGACGCAGCTCGCCCAGATCCATCTTGCGACCGTAGAGGCCGAAATGAATGCGTGAGTAGATGTAGCGGCCGATGAGGCCGCTGCCCGCGACCGTGAGCATGGAGAACAGCGCCACGTTGCTGTTCGTGGCGCCGAGGCGAAAGTTCGAGTGATAGAGAATGCACAGCGGCCCGACGATGCCCAGCACCATGTGCAGCCGGAACCAGCCGGCCACCGACCCGAGAAAGCCGAGCCAGGTGAAATGCTTGCGCGCCGAGTAAAGGAACAGCAGCAGCATCAGGCTGCCGCCGACGATGCCGAGCGCATAACCGAAGCCGCGCTCCGGTGTGATGTAGCGTTCGGTCGGGAATCGCCAGCCAAGATAGAGCGCCGCCACTGCGCAGACCGCGAAGATGCCTGCCGGCGTGACACGCAAGTGCCGTTTCTGCCCGGTGCTCGCATCGAGCGCGGGTGGGGCGCTGCCTGGGCCGATGCGAGGAATGGCGTGCATCGGGACGCTCATCCGACTTCCCGCGCGATCACGAGCTCGATCTTCTTGCGCTCCGCGGGCTTCAGCACCGCGCTCGTAACGAAGAGGTCGCCTGCCGCGGGTGTCGCCTCACCGGAGCGAGAGATGCGCGCTTCGACGATGACCCTGTCGAACTGCGAGAGTCGGCGTGTTGGCATCATTGCCAGTGAATCATCGAGCTTGAACCGCACGGGCCACTCGCCAGCGGCTTGCCGGATGACGGCAAGCGGTGGGCCGGGTGCATCAACGGCCTTCGCATAGATGAACAGCGTGGCGCCGGGCGGCACCCGCGTAGCGAGACGTTTATCCAGTGAGATCGAACCGCTGATCTCGGCAGCGACGTTGGCCGCCACCGGGCTGGCCTGTGCCGCGAGCGGCGGCGCCGCGCCTGCAAGCTGGCTGGCTTCGCGGATGTTCTCATCGACGATGGCTGTGTCCGGCGACTCCGCAGGTAACACCGCGCGGAGCTTTTTCCAGACAGCCAGTGCGTCTGCGTACCGACGCTCCTCGTGCGCAAGGCTGGCTTTGAGCCACAACGCCTTGGCGTGATTGGGCTTCAACGCGAGCGCGCGCTCGATCGAGCGCGCAGGCTCACCGCGCAGCGAGCCGTTGGTGAGCGATGCCAGCACGTCGGCCTGGTCGGCCCACGCGTCGGCATCCATGCGCTTCAGCTGCACGAGATGCCCATATGCGTCGCGGGCTTTCGCGTACTCATGCTGGCGTCGATAGAGCCCGGCCAGTGCAAGCCATGCGTCCGCGTCACGAGGATTGGCGCGCGTCTTCTGTTCGAGCTCGGCGCTGCTGACGAGGGCGGCCGGTGTCGCGGCCGCGGTGACCGCGGCGCTGACTGTGGCAGCCGCAGTGTTTGATTGTGGCGCGGTGGTGCTCGCACTCTCTGCCTTGGTGCGTGCACGTTGCGCGTCTTCGCTGCGGCCGAGGTATTCGTAAGACTGCGCGAGCAGCAGCCAGTCTTCGCGGCTCCCGCCGTTACCGGCTACGCGAGCCTCGACGCGTGCGACGGCGCTCTCCATGGACTCCGCCGGTTCTCCCGCGGACGACGCGCTCATTGTCGGGTGCGCTGCTGTCTGCACGACCTGCGCTCCGATCGACTCAGGGTTGCCTAGAACTCGATACAGCCCAACCGCCGCGCCAGCGAACAGCAGCACCGCGGCGCAAGCCACCGCGATACGCGTGCCGCGCTTCGCCAGCGACCCGACGCCCAGCGCGCCAGAGCGGCAGCATGATGAGCGCCAGGGCGAAGCCCGTGAGCGTTCCTGCGGCAAACCAGAAATTCGTAGACATGATGGTGTGGCAACTGATGGGACTGAAAGCACGAGTGCACTGCGACCGACTTTCAGTTTCACAGTGTAATCGCGTCATTGCGGCGTCGCGGATCACCGACATTCAAGCGACGGAAATGCTCGATATTTCGCGCGGCTACGGTGATGAAGGGTGTGTAGCGCACGTTGTGATGACAAGTAGGCAAAACCCCCATTCCGGTGCTCTATGTCACAGCGATAGTCTTCGCCGCACGCGCTGCATCGAAAATGGAAGTCATCGCCTATCTCATCTACGTCCTGCCCATCGCTTTCGTGATTGGCTGGTATCTGCGACGTCGCACACGTCTGGAGCAGGCGAGTGCTCGCGCGCGCGAAGAGTCTCTCGCGGCCGGGCTCATCGAGCCCGCTTCGCTGCATCCTTCAATCGATCCTGCGCGCTGCATTGGCTGCGGCTCGTGCGTGAAGGCGTGTCCCGAGCAGCCCTTGCACCACGTGCTGGGTCTCGTCGGCGGTCGCGCCGAGCTCGTGAGCCCTGCGGACTGCATCGGTCACGGCGCCTGCAAGACGGCATGCCCCACGGAAGCCATCAGTCTCGTATTCGGAACAGAGCGGCGCGGCGTCGAGATTCCGGTGCTGAATGCAAGCTTCGAGACCAACGTTCGCGGTGTCTTCGTCGCGGGCGAGCTCGGCGGCATGGGGCTCATTCGCAACGCGCTCGAGCAGGGACGACAGGCGGTGGAGGCGATCCACGCGACTCGCAAGGCGAGCGCGCAGCAGCTCGATCTCGTCATTGTCGGCGCCGGGCCCGCGGGCTTCGCCGCGTCGCTCACGGCGCTTTCCAAACGCATGCGCTTCGTCACGGTGGAGCAGGAATCGCTCGGCGGCTGCGTGTTTCAGTATCCGCGCGGCAAAGTGGTGATGACGGCGCCCGCGCAACTGCCGCTCGTCGGTCGCGTGAGTTTCCGGTCCACGAACAAAGAGCAGCTGCTGCAGTTCTGGCAGGAAGCCGAGCGCAAGAGCGGCGTCAAGATCAACTATCACGAGCGCGTCGAGCGCCTGGAGCCGGACGGTGAGGGTTTCATCGTCCGCACGTCGAAGGCGCGATATCGCGCGCGCAGTGTGCTGCTGGCCATCGGCCGCCGCGGCACGCCGCGCAAGCTGGGCGTGGCGGGAGAGGAATTGCCGAAAGTGGTTTATCGGCTGATTGACCCGGCGCAGTACGGCGGCCAGCACGTTCTCGTCGTCGGGGGTGGCGATAGCGCCCTGGAGGCGGCGGCAAGCGTCGCGGAGCTAGGCGACACTCGCGTGGTGCTGTCTTATCGAGGCGACGCGTTCTCGCGTGCCAAGCAGCGCAATCGCGAGCGCATCGCGGCGGCGCAGGGCAGCGGCACTCTGGAAGTGATGCTGAGCTCGAACGTGAAGCAGATTGCGCCGGATGCCGTGGTGCTCGAGCAGGGCGGCCAGATACGCCGTGTTCGCAACGAGGCGGTGATCGTCAGTGCCGGCGGTGTGCTGCCGACGGAGTTTCTCCGCAGCATCGGCATTCACGTCGAGACGAAGTATGGAACAGCGTAACGCTCGCTTTGCGATTCGCGGGCTCTGCGTGGGCCTCTTTGCGCTCGCGGGCACGTGCGCGGTGGCCGCTATGCCTTCGGGAAAGGCCGATCCGCTCGAGAGCGCGAAGGCTGCCATCAGGGTGAAGGAATATTCCCGCGCGGCAAGTGAGCTCGAGCGGCTTGCTTCCTCGGGCAATGCGGAAGCACAGTACCTTCTCGCATCGCTTGCGCTGAACGGCCTTGCAGGTGAAGCCGACTTGCCCCGTGCGCGCAGCTGGCTCGAGAAGTCGGCAGCCAGTGGAAACGCACGCGCGGCATACAGTCTTGCTTCGTTGCTGGCCCTGGCAGACCCGCCTGATACCGAACGTGCTCAACATTGGCTGGCGAAGGCGCGCGAGCTGGGGTCGGATGCCGCAGAGAAGGCTCTGGTGCGCGGTGCATTGCCGCTCGCGTTTCGCCCCTCCGTCGATCTGCCAGACGCCACCGCGCGACGGGACGCCTTGTGGCTCGCCGCGCAGAGCGGTCGCATCGACATTGTCGCCGAGCTTGCCGAACGGCCATTGCTCGATCAGCGTGACGAATTCGGTCGCGGCACAGTGGCCCGCGCGGCGCTGGCCGGTCAGCAGGATGTCATCGAGCTTCTCGTGCAGCGGGGTGAGAAAGTCGACACGGCAGACGCGCGCGGTCTCACGCCGCTGATGCTCGCTGCCGCATCCGGCAGCGTTGCGTCCGTTGATGCGCTTCTCGCAGCCGGAGCGAAAGCGAATGCCGCCGACAGCGTCGGCAACACTGCACTCATGTACGCCGCGCGCGCGGGCGACGCAAAGAGCGTCGATCGGCTTCTGGCGGGCGGCGCGAGCATCGCCGCGCGCAACGCACTGGAATGGTCGGCGTTGGACTTTGCCCGTTCGGCGGGCCGCGCGGAGACGGAGTCGTTACTGAAAGAGAAGGGCGCGACTGCGACTTTGCGAAGCTCGATACGAACGGGCCCGGTAACCAGCGTCGCTCGCGCGCCCCAAGCGCAGCAGGACCTGTACGCCAAATGGCCCAACATCGCCGTCGCGGCCGCCCGCCAGGATGGCGCACTCCTGAAGGTGCTGCTCTCGAAAGGCGCCGATGCGAATGCTCGCACGACGGACGGAGTGCCCGTGCTCACCGTTGCAGCGCTGGCCGGCGCGGCTCAATGCGTAGAAGCGCTGCTCGATGCCGGCGCTCGGCCCAATTCGGCCGACGCTCGCGGAAACACGCCACTGATGTTGGCCGTTCGCTCGGGCCGGGCCGACATCGTGCAACTGCTGCTCGCGCGCGGCGCCAGCGTCAAAGCGCGCGAGCCCGATGTCGAGCCATTGCTGGTGGCCGCCGCAAAGTCGGGCAACTCACGCATCGTCGATCTGTTCGTTGCCGCGCAGGCGCCACTCGACGCCGTGGACTCGCAGGGAATGTCGGCGCTGATGGTCGCCGCGCAGGGCGAAAGCGTCGCTTCAGTGCGCCGGCTTCTCGAGGCGGGCGCCTCGATCGAGCTCGTGGACCGTGACGGCCGCACTGCCTTGTGGCATGCCGCTCACGCGGGACGACTCGAATCTGCCCAGGAGCTCCTCAAGCGAGGCGCACCCGTCGACCGCGCTGATCAAATGCAGGTGGCGCCGCTCGCCTCGGCGGCGGCGGCTGGGCACGAGAGCATCGTGAAGCTGCTGTTGGACAAGGGCGCGCCGGTAAATTCGCGAACCACACTTGGCGACACTGCGCTGTCGCTCGCGGCGAGCGCAGGTCATTTACCAATTGTCGAAATGCTGCTGGCCGCGCGTGCCGACCAGGATGCGCAGAACGGCTTCGGAGATACGGCACTCATCATTGCCGCGCGCAACGGCAATGGGGCGCTCGTACGTCGGCTGCTGGCGGCCGGTGCAAGCACGAAGCTCAGAAACCACGATCGCGCTGCCGCCGTCGACATCGCCGAAGCGCGCAACTTCACTCAGGTGGCGGCCGTTCTTCGGAACGACTAGCCGAGCCGCCGCCTGCGATAGCGCTTCTCCGAACCTCTTCGAGCGAGCCCCCGCCGGCGCTCTCTTGATCCTGAAGCGCCGAGAATCTCTGTGAAGAGGAACTAATTGTTCAACGCCTGCAGTGGCGCCGGTATGCGCCCGCCGCGCTCGATGAAGCGCTTGCTGGAGCGCGTGTTGCAGCGGCATGACGGGCGCGCGGCCGAGCAGGCCGCCGAATTCCACCATGTCGCCGGGCTTCTTGCCCGGCGCCGGGATGATGCGCACGGCCGTGGTCTTGCGGTTGATCATGCCGATGGCCGCCTCATCCGCGATGATCGCGGCGATGGTTTCCGGCGGCGTGTCGCCCGGCACCGCAATCATGTCGAGGCCCACCGAGCAGACGCATGTCATCGCTTCGAGCTTGTCGAACGTGATGGCGCCGGACAGCACCGCTTCGATCATCGCGGCATCCTCGGACACCGGAATGAACGCGCCGGACAGGCCGCCGACGTGGCTCGACGCCATGGCGCCGCCTTTCTTCACGGCGTCGTTCAGCAATGCGAGCGCGGCGGTCGAGCCGTGCGTGCCCACCTGCTCCAGCCCCATGGCTTCGAGAATGCGCGCCACGCTGTCGCCCTGCATTGGTGTGGGCGCAAGCGACAGATCGACGATGCCGAACGGCACGCCGAGCTTTGCCGACGCGGCGCGGCCCACGAGCTCGCCCATGCGGGTGATCTTGAACGCCGTGCGCTTGATGACGCTCGCGAGCTGGCCGAAGTCCGCATCCGGCTCGCGCGTCGACCGCGGTGAGCACCACGCCCGGGCCGCTGACGCCCACGTTGATGACGCACTCCGGCTCGCCGATGCCGTGAAAGGCGCCGGCCATGAAAGGGTTGTCATCGACGGCGTTACAGAACACCACGAGCTTGGCGCAGCCGAGACCGTCCTGCGCGGCGGTGAGCCGCGCCGTCTCGCAGACGATGCGGCCCATCTGGGCCACGGCATCCATGTTGATGCCCGCGCGCGTGGAGCCGACGTTCACGGAGGCGCACACGCGTTCCGTCTGGCCAGCACCTCGGGCAGCGAAGCGAGCAGTGCCTCGTCTCCGCGCGTCATGCCTTTTTGAACGAGCGCGGAGAAGCCGCCGAGGAAGTTCACGCCCACTGCTTTCGCCGCGCGGTCGAGCGCCAGCGCGAAGGGCAGCGTAGTCCGCGGTGTCGCTGGATTCGGCCACGAGCGCCGCGGGCGTTACCGACACGCGCTTGTTGATGATGGGCATGCCGTACTCGCGCTGGATCTCATCGCCCACGGCGACGAGCCGGCCGGCGAGGCGGCAGATCTTGTCGTAGGCCTTGGTGGACGCGACCCGCAGGTCGGGGTGCGAGCAGTCCCGCAGGCTGATGCCCATGGTGATGGTGCGGATGTCGAGGTTCTCCATCTGCACCATGCGGATGGTCTCGATGATCTCGCTCGCGGAAAACTGCATCGGCATGGCAGGGGCCTCGAGATCCGATGCATGAATTTGAAGACGTCCTCGTGCTGCGCATCGATGCGCAGCCCCATCTCTTCGCCCTTGGCGTTGAGGCGCCGTTTGAGCTCGTCGAACGGGATGACGGCGCCCGAGAGGTCCGCCAGCAGGATCATGGCGAAGAACTCCTCCATGGTCGTCTGCGAGATGTCGATGATGTTGGCGCGCGCCTCGGCCAGCACCGTGGAGACCGCGGAGATGATGCCCACCTTGTCGTGCCCGATGACGGTGACGACGACCCGACTCGATTTCGTGCTCATGCACCTATCGTAATCGAAGTCGCGCCGCCCTTGCGGGGGCGCGATGACGTCACTTCAGCGTGACATTGACCCCTGCCAGCACATTGAAGCCCGGGCCGGGCTCGAAGAAGCGGCCGTTGCCGTCGCTCACGATCACCGAACCGACATAGCGGCGGTCGAACAGGTTGTTGAGGCGCACGAAGGCGTTGAGGCGGAAGGCGGGCAGGTCCATGCCATATCCGCCGCTCACGCCGAAGATCGCGTACGAGGGCGTGAAGACCGTGTTCTGGTCGTTCACCGCGATCGCGCCCACGTACTGGCCGTTGGCGCTGAGCTGCAAGCCGAGCTCGTCGCCCCAGCGCAGGCTTGCGAACGCATTGTTCCTGGGCACCCCGGGGAGGCGATTGCCGGCGGCCACCACCCCCGTTGGCGCGGAGCACGGAGTGCTCAGGCATGTGAGGTAGGCGTCGCTGTAAGTGGCATCGACGTAGGTGTAGGCGAGCTGCGTGCGCCACTTGTCGGCGAACCGATAAGAGAGCGCGAGCTCCGCGCCGCTGCGGCGGGTGCGACCCGCGTTCTGATACGTGGAGCGGCCGCCCAGATTGGTGTTCACCACGATCTCGTTGCGCGTGAGCGCGCGGAACACGGTGGCTTCGCCCGTGAGGTTGGGGCTGATGTTCAGCTTGGCGCCGAGCTCGCTGCTGTTGTTGCGCGCGGGCCGCAAACCAAGATTCAGGCCCGTGCTGCCGTCCGAGCGATAGGCGAGCTCAGAGCCGAGCGGCGTCTGGAAGCCCTGGCCGTAGGAGGTGTACAGATGCAGCCACGGGCGCGCCTTGAACACGAGGCCGGCCACCGGGGAAGTGGCGTCGTAGGTGATCTCGCCGCTGTCGTCGCCGTTGGTGCCGACGATGAAATGATCCTGCGAGTCGAACTTCACTTCGCTTCGGCGCACGCCGACCGTTGCGGACCAGGCTTGCGCGAAATCCCACGTGCCCTGGGTGTATTCGTCGATGTTGGAGCTGATGTTGTTCTCGTCGCGGCGCAGGTCGCCCTTGATGCCCAGCGTGGTGCCGACGAAGTTGTTGTAGCCGCGGCGAAGCTCGTTCTGGCGGTCGTAGCTCACGCCCGCCACCCACGAGAGCCGGCGCCCGAAGAGCTCGCCTTTCCATGCCCAACGTGCGTCGCCGCCGCCGAACTTGCGATTCAGGTCGATCACGCCGCCGGCGCTGGTCGGCGCGTTCTGCGCGAACGCGGGAATCGACAGGAACTGCACCACGTCGCGATGCCCGTAGTAGCCGAGCAGGCGCACGGACTGCGCGTCGTTGATGTCGTGGTCGTAGATCAGGCCACCTTGCTGCTGCTCGAGGCTCTTGCGGGTGTTGAAGGTGGTAGCCACGGCCGCCGTCTGGTCCGGGTCTGCGTCGAACTGCGCTTGCGTGATGCCCAGCGGGTCTTGCGCGTCGGGCCGCGAGATAATGTTGGCGATGAGCGAGAGGCGGTTGCTGTCGTTGAAGGCGTAGGAGACCTTGCCGTTGAAAGACTCGTTTCGGGCGCTGCTGTGGTCCCGATAGCCGTCGACCCTGAAGTGCGTGAAGGCGGCGCTGTAGCCGAACGCGCCTTCCGTGCCGCTGGCGCTCACGCCGGCGCGGACTGTGTCGAAGCTGCCGTAGGCCACGGCGCTGCGCAGCTGCGTGGGCTCTTTGCCGTCTGAAGTGAAGAGCTGAATGACGCCGCCGGAAGAGTTGCCATACAGCGCGGAGAACGGCCCGCGCAGAATCTCCACGCGGTCGGCGGAGTCGAGGTTGAACTGCGAGACCTGGCCTTGCCCGTCGGGCCCGGTGGCCGGGATGCCGTCCTGGTACACGCGCACGCCCCGAATGCCGAATGCGGAGTTGGCGCCGATGCCGCGGATGGAGATCTGCTGGTCCTGCGCGTAGTTGTTCCGGTTGCGAGCGAGCAGGCCGGGCACGGTGGCCACGTCGTCCGCCAGGTTGATGCCGAGCGCGTTCTCGCGCAGCTGGTCGGCGGGGACGCGGCTGATAGCCGCCGGCACGTTGAACAGCGAGACCTCCAGGCGCGTGGCCGTGACCACCACTTCGGTAATAGGCGTTTCGTCGGCCGGCGTGCGCGCGGCGGCGGCGAGGGGCAGGGCGGAAGCCGCAAGGAAGAGCAGGGAGGCGCGCTCGAGTTTCATCGGCAATGGGTCCACTTCGTTGTTTCGCTGGGGCACCGACCCACGTGAAGCGGGCCGGGCGCAACGCCGGTTGCATGCGGGCAGGGCTGCCTGAAAGGCCGGCCCAAGGATGCTAGGCGGGCCGATTCCCGAATTGAATCATGATTTTCATGAAAGACCCGGCGCGGTCATTCCCGGGTTCGATCGATCGCGCCGGCGAGGCGAGCGCCGAGGATGGAACCGGCGGCGCCACCCGGCTCACACGCTTCTCAGCGAGCCTCGCCAGTAAACGTGCGCAATGCCGGGTTCGTGCGGTCTGGCATGGCGAACGCCGCTTTCACGCCGGGCCGGGCGCGCACGCGCTCGATCCATTCGACGAGCCTTGGCGCGCGCTGTTCGACGTTCATTTCCGGAAACAGGCGCTGCACTGCCGAGCCGCAATAGGCGAAGAAGTTGATGTCCGCGGACGTGTACGTTTGCCCCGCCAGCCACGCTGTCTGTGCAAGCTGCTTCTCGACCTTGTCCACGGCCACTTCGATCTTGCGAGTGGCGTTCGCAAGATCGGCCTCGCTGAACCCGGAGCGCGCGGTGCGCCACTTCTCGCGCTGCTCGTCGAGCGGAATGCGTGCCAGCAGCATCTCGAACTCGCCCGCTTCGACCGAGCGTGCAATGACGCTGACCATGCGGTGCCAGCCGTGCATCGACACGTAATTCATCACCTGCTCGTCGCAGAACTTGTTCCAGTAGCGCATGCGCGCCTTGCCGTGCGCATCGGCGGGCCGTAGAGGCGGGGCGTCGGGAAATGCGTCTTCGAGGTATTCGCCGATCACCGTGGTGTGGGTGACGATGAAGCCGTCGTGGTCCAGCACCGGCACCTGGCCTTCCGGATTGATCGCCACGAACCACGGCTCGTGCTGCTCGAACTTGTGCAGGTCGATGTAGACGCTCTGGAAGTCGAGCTGTTTCTCCTGGAGCGCGATCAGCGTCTTGAGGGAGTTCGCCACCGGTTCGGCGTGGTAGAGCTTGAGCATGGTGAGGCTTCCTTGAATTGAATGACTCAGGCGCGCGCTGCCGCGATGCTCACGCCGGTTTTCGGGGGCCACGTGGCGGCCTCGAGTTGCGCGATCCTGCCGTTACGCAGGTAGCGCTTCACCATCGTCAACATCGTGGGTGCCATCGACCTCGACAAGCTGCACGAGCTCGAAGGTCGGTTCGGCATCCCGAAAGTGCCTACTGCCGCCGGGCCGGGGCCTCAGGAGCGCCAGGCGCTGCCGGGGAGACTCGTTCCTGCGCCTGCGACGCGTTTTGCCGTCGGCACGGGTCGGCATGGCGCTGCGTGCAGCACACGCGGCAGCAGGCGATCGGATTCCGTCTTGACCACGCTGTAGCATTCACAACAAAGCTTTTCCAGCTGAGGCCGGTCGAGCACCGTAATCTGCCCGCGGCTGTACTTGATCACGCCCATGCTCCGCAGTTTGACCGCGGCTTCAGTGACGCCTTCACGGCGCACGCCCAGCATGTTCGCGATGAGCTCCTGAGTCATTCTCAATTTGTTGGATGACACACGATCGAGCGACAGGAGCAGCCAGCGGCACAGTTGCTGATCCACCGAGTGGTGCCGATTGCATGCCGCGGTCTGCGCCATCTGCGTGATCAATGCCTGCGTATAACGCAGCAGCAGATGCAACAGCTCGCCGTGGCGATCAAATTCTTCCTTGAGCCGTCGGCGCGTCAGCCGGTATGCAGGGCCGGCACTTTGCACGACCGCGAGATTCGTCGTGGTTTCACCGCCCATGAACAGCGGCACGCCGACGGCACCTTCGTTACCCACCACGGCAATTTGCGCGGACGCTCCGTCCTTCATCACATAAAGCAGCGAGACGATCGAATCCGTGGGGAAGTAGATGTGGCGCAGGGTGTCGCCAGACTCGTACAGCACCACGCCGGCCGGCAGCGATACGAGCTTCAGGTGCGGAAACAGGCGCGCGCGTTCCGCCGGCGGCAACGCATCCAGGATGTAATTCTGTTGTGGGCAGGCCATTCTCGGCGTTGCGGGGGCTGGTGCTGGCGCGTGGCGCTTCATACTTCACTCCCTCCCTCGTGCGCAGCCGCTTGCGACATTTTACGTAAACACGATGACAGGCTACGCAAACGTACGAGTCCGCGGCGATTGCGCGGCGGCACGTCAAGCGGACTATACGGAGGTTTTGCGCAGCCGCAGTGCAAAAGCCGGTTGACGTATGGATGGCCGTTCAGCTTGCGAATGAAGTTCAGGGCCACCTCGGATTCAGTCGTCGGACCGCCCGAGCTCCCGTTGTAGCGCGTCATCCCGTGCGTCCTCGACGGCGAGCAACACGCCATCCGGATCTGTCGCTGTCTCATCCCGCGCAAAGACGCCGGTGAGCACGCTGTCCGCCGTCAATTCGCCCTGCTCGAACAGCGCCCACATCTCGCGCGCGAACTCCGTCTCCAGCAGCTCCGGCGCGAAGCGGCCGAGCGTGCCGCGGATGTTGTTCACGTCCCGCTCGAGCATGGCGAGCGCGCCGTTGTTGCCGGCCGCATTCACGGCCTGCGGCAGATCGATGATCACCGGGCCATCGGGCGCGACCAGCACGTTGAACTCGGACAGATCGCCGTGGATGAGCCCGATGCTCAGCATGCGCACGATCTGCTGGATGAGAAAGCGGTGATACTCGCGCGCCGTCTCGGGTGACAGGTCGACTTCGCCGAGGCGCGGCGCAGGGTCGCCCGGCGGCATCCGTCACCAGCTCCATGATCAGCGTGTCGTTGAAATAGCCGTAGGGCTTCGGCACGCGCACGCCGGCGGCGACGAGTTTGTACAGCGCATCGACCTCGGCGTTCTTCCACGCCGCCTCCTGCTCCTTGCGGCCGAAGCGCGTGCTCTTGCTCATCGCGCGCGCCTGCCGGCTGCCGCGCACCTTGCGGCCTTCCTGGTACTGCGCGCGCTTCTGGAAGCTGCGCTGCGCCATGTCGCGATAGACCTTGGCGCAGCGAATCTGCGTGCCCGAGCGCACCAGGTAGACCGTGGCTTCCTTGCCGCTCTTGAGCGAGCGGATGACTTCGTCGATCACGCCATCGTCGATCAGCGGCTGCAGGCCGGCGGGTGTCTTCATGCGTCGTGTGGGAGCGTTCGGGAGTCAGTGGGGCGGGCGGCACGACGAACGCTGACGCTCGCGTCCCGCGTCGGCCCCTTGCGGGCAGTGGGCCGGCAAGCTCTAAAGTGGGAGTCGAATAGACGGCAAGTTATTGTTTTTATTGTGCCGACGAGCAGTCTCGAAGCTCATTTCGAAGTGCGGGAGCAGTAGGTTTCATCCGCGCGAGCATACGTCGTTATCGGCCACGCTACCCAACCATTTGCTCAAAAAAAAGCGGGAGCCTTCGGGCCCCCGCTGTGTGTCGACGAACCTGGGCAGCCCGACCCGTACTGCGGGCAGGACGACAGAGTCAGCTGCAGGTCGCTGTAGTCGCTGAAGAACACCGAGGCATTGAGCCGCACGCGCTGGGGCGCACCGGCGGGTCGGCGCGGCTCATGGCCACTTCACGAGCAGTACCGACGCTGAATGCGCATACTCCGGCGCTTTCGCGCGTCGCCCGCGGGAGGGCCAGTGTCCGCAGCCATCGACTTCCTGAACGCCCTCATCTGGAGTCAGGCGCTCATCTATCTGTGCCTGGGCGTCGGCCTCTACTTCTCAATACGCACGCGATTCATGCAGGTGCGCGGCTTCGCCGAGATGCTCCGCCTGATGTTTCGGGGCCATTCGTCGCAAGCTGGCGTCTCTTCGTTTCAGGCCCTCGCAATGTCTCTCGCCGGACGCGTGGGCATAGGCAACATCTCGGGGGTTGCCACCGCCATCACGTTCGGCGGCCCCGGCGCGGTGTTCTGGATGTGGATGGTTGCGTTTCTCGGCGCGTCCACCGCCTACGTCGAGTCGACCCTGGCGCAGATCTACAAAGAGAAGGATGACAACGGCCGCTATCGCGGCGGCCCCGCGTACTACATCGAGAAGGCCATGGGGCAGAAGTGGTACGCCATGACGTTTGCCGTGGCTACCGTGATTGCCACAGGCGTGCTGCTGCCGGGCGTGCAGGCCAACGGCATCGCCGTGGCGTTCGAGAACGCGTGGGGCGTGCCCACTATCGTGAGTGCCGCGCTCATCGTCGCCGCGCTCGGCATCGTCATTTTCGGCGGCGTCACGCGCATTGCGCGCTTCGCGGAGGTCGTGGTGCCGTTCATGGCGCTCGCCTACGTGCTGATGGCGCTCGGCATCATGTTCGCGAACGCCCAGCAGATTCCGCACGTGTACTCGCTCATCTTCCGCAGCGCGTTCGGGCTCGATGCCAGCTTTGGCGCCGTGCTGGGGCTGGCCGTGCAATGGGGCGTGAAGCGAGGCGTGTATTCGAACGAGGCGGGGCAGGGCACCGGCCCTCACGCCGCCGCCGCCGCGGAAGTCAGCCATCCGGCCAAGCAGGGCTATGTGCAGGCATTCTCGATTTACGTCGATACGCTGCTCGTGTGCTCGGCAACTGCGTTCATGATCCTGTCCACCGGCAAATACAACGTGGCGCACCCCAGCGACGGCTCGATGATCGTCAACAACCTGCCGGGCGTGGCGACCGGGCCGGCTTACACGCAGGCCGCCGTCGAGTCGATGATTCCCGGGTTCGGCGCGAGCTTCGTCGCGCTGGCGCTCATGCTCTTCGCGTTCACGACGATCGTCGCCTACTACTACATGGCGGAAACGAACGTGCAGTACATCAACCGGAACATCCACCGGCCGCGCATCCTGTTCGTGCTGAAGCTCGTGATCATGGGCGCCGTCACATATGGTGCGCTTCGCAGCGCGACGCTCGCGTGGGCGCTGGGCGACACCGGCGTGGGCCTCATGGCGTGGCTGAACATCATCGCCATCATCATTCTGCAGAAGCCCGCCTTGCAGGCTCTCAAGGACTACGAGAAGCAGAAGCGGGCCGGGCGCGACCCGGTGTTCGATCCCACCGCGCTCGGCATCCGCAACGCGCAGTTCTGGGTGCGCCAGGATGCCACTACGCCACCCGACAAGGAGCACTTGTCAGTCGTCGCGCCGCGCGCTACAGAAGCCGAAATCCGCTGACGCGGCCAGGAAGGGGATACACATGACGACGCAACGACAACTCGCAGATCCGACGCGCACGCTGTCCCTCGCGAACGCGCGCAGAATGTGGTTCCGGTCCGCCGCCTTTGTCGCGGCCGCCATCACGCTCGCCGTGCTGGGCTCACCCGCGCGCGCGAGTTCGACGTGGGCACGCCGGTGTACGTGAAGCTCCTCACCGCGGCGGAGCTGCGCAAGGCGCTGAAGCTGTCGCCCTGACAGCGCCCCGGTCCTCAAGCGCCGTCATGCCGGGCATCGCGTGTGAACGCGCCGGGACTCGTGGCGGTTCGAGGTAAAAGGAATACTGAGCCGCGCACGCGCGCAGGAAGCTACCCATTCGGTACCCGGCTTCGCGCAGAACGTCACGATGCGTGAACCAGACCACCAGGGACACGCTGGTCAGGAATGCCCGATGCAGTAGTGCCCCGGCCGCGCGAACAATCGGCGGCTTCCGAGCATGCATCCCGCGCAGCAGATCAGACTCGAACCCAACATGCGCGAGCTCATCGGCGACGAGCATACGGCAAAGTGTCTGAAGCTGGCGGCAGCCCGTTGCCGCCTCGAGCGCCCGGTAGTAAACCTTCCCGATCAACTCCGCCGTAATGAGCACGGTGAGGTGCAGTTCGAACCCCGCGAGCCGGCGCACGCGGCGGAAGACTCGATCCGTCCAGTCGTTGCGCTTTCGCGGCAGGCCGTGCTGGTCCATGAACGCGCCCAGCAGTGCGGCATGATGCTGTTCTTCGGCAATCAGCAACGCGACGATCTGCGCGAGCGGCGCGGCGCCGTGCGCCTGCTCAAAACGTTGAGCCGCGCGCAGGAGGGCCCGGCCCCCGGATTGCTCGCCCAGCTGAAAGGTCGCGATCGAGTCCGCGATCAGTCGGCGCTCCTCTTGCCTGAGGCCAAGCCGCCTGCCTTCGGGCAGGGCGCAGCGGCGCGTCGCGTGATACTCGAAGTGATCGAGCCAGATCTTCAGGTCGGTGTGCATCGTGCCGCCTCGTTTTCGTACGTGGCGGACAGGGTGCAATGCGAATGGGCCGGTGACGTGACACAATTCGGGCAAATCATGGCGCGATGCCGGCCCGAATGGCTGGGTGATATCGTCTGGGCGTTTCCGCAGCGATTCCCACCTTTTCCGCAGGGTTCATCCAATGCGACAGTCGACTCACATTCTCCAGGTCAGCACGAAACGGCGCGGCCTGGTCGAGATCACGGCCGAGATTCGCGCATGGGTCGAGAGGCAATCCATCACCTCGGGGCTGCTCACCGTGTTCTGCCAGCACACCTCGGCATCCCTGCTCATCCAGGAAAATGCCGCTCCGGAAGTGCGCACGGATCTGGAAGCGTTTTTCGACCAGCTCGCGCCGGAAGTTCCGGGTCGCTACACGCACGATGACGAGGGTCCGGATGACATGCCGGCGCATCTCAGAACAGCGCTCACGCAGGTGCAGCTCTCCATTCCAGTCATGGAGGGTCTGCCCGCGCTGGGCCCGTGGCAGGGCATTTATGTTTTCGAGCATCGCCGTCGGCCGCACGAGCGGCAGATCGTTCTGCATTTGCTCGGCGACTGAGCAGGCCTCAGCCCTGCCATGCGGTTAGACTTCCGCTCGAACGCCTGAACCAGGGCGGGGCAAGCCCTTCGCCCGAAGACTGATAATCCAAAATCGCCGGAGGCCTCTATGAAGAATGTCATTCTCGGAATCAGCGCCGCTGCCTTGTGCTGCCTGTCAGGCGCCGCGCTCGCCGGCTATGCCGACGATCGCGCCGAGATCGAGAACCTCTCCAACCGCTACATGGTTGCGGTGGATGCCGGAGACATCGAGACCGTCATGTCCACCTGGGCGGAAGATGGCGTGCTCGACTGGATACGCGGCGTGGAGGTGGGTAAAGCGGCTATCCGCAAGGCGATGTCCGGCTTCGGTGGTGCCCGCCCGGTCGACATTCCCGAGGGCGCGACATCACGGCCGCGCACGCGCCACCAGATCATCAATCATGTCATCGACGTCAACGGCAACACCGCGAAGACGACGGCGTACTGGTTCGCCCTCACCAACAACACGCCGCAGAAAGACGTGCAGCTGCTGTACTTCGGGCATTACGAGGACGAGCTGGTGAAGGTGAACGGCCGTTGGCTGTTCAAGAAGCGCAAGGTCTACAACGAGTCGCAGCCGAACCGCGCGGTGTTCTACCCGGGGCTGGGTGAGAAGAATCCGCGCAAGAAATAGTCATTGGCGCTCAGTCCAGTGGCTCCAGCAGCCGGCCGCCACGGGGCAGAAAGTAGTGATCGGGGTCGAATGAGATGGCGACGCGCGTTGCGCGGCCGACAATGTTCCGCCGCGGGACGAAGCCGAAGTAACGGGAGTCTTCGCTGTTGTTGCGGTTGTCTCCCAGCATCAGGTACATGCCCGGCGGCACGGTGAGGGGGCCGAGCGGCGCTTGCCCGAGGCGCGCCGGCAGCAACTGGATGTGGTGGGTCGGGCCGACACCCGCTTCCCGCAGCAGGATGGGATTTTGCGCGACGGTTGCGGCGAGGAGGCTGCGGCGCCGGGCCGGGTCCCCTTCGGTGTATTGCGCAGGCTGGCCGTTCACGAGCAGCGCTTCACCCTCGAGCTGCACCACGTCGCCCGGCACGCCGATCACTCTTTTCACGAGTGAGATCGCGGTCTGCGGAGAATCGAACACCACGATAGCGCCGCGGGCCGGGTCTTCACCCGCGGTGATGTGCACCAGGGTGA
This sequence comes from uncultured Gammaproteobacteria bacterium, assembly GCA_963837755.1. Taxonomy (GTDB): domain Bacteria; phylum Pseudomonadota; class Gammaproteobacteria; order Steroidobacterales; family Steroidobacteraceae; genus JADGHX01. The sequence continues at coordinate 773,390 of CAWIOP010000003.1, forward strand.
ACGGCACCCGCAAGCCGAACGCGTGCTTGTCGACGAGCAGCCGGTCGCCTTCGAGAATGGTGGGGTTCATCGAGCCCGTCGGCACTCGCACCCAATCCGCCCACGCGGAGCGAAAACACAGCATCAGCACGAGGAACGCGATCGAGCCGCGATAGTTGCGCCACAGGCTTTTCGAGCGCGTTTTCGGGCTCGTCGCGGAGTCTTGTTTCGCTGGCATGGACAACCTCCCTCGATGTGCGCGAATTCGACCGGTGAGCCGCCGCCCGGTTCCCCGTCAGCCCCCCGGATGAGCGTGCGTGACGACGATCCGCAGCCTACTATCGCCACCTTCAGATCGAATCGGGGAGGGTATCGATGAGTCTGAGGCTGTCGGCGGGGTGGCGCGGGGCGGTTTTCGCGGTGATGCTGGCTTGCCTGTCTGTGGGTACATCGGTTTGCGCGGGGGCGGCAAGGCCCGCAGGCAAAGGTCGCAACGGCCCGGATGTGCGCTCGAACGCGGTGCTGGTCATCGATCGCAGCGACAGCTCCATTGTCTTTGCGCGGCGGGCCGATCTCGTTGCGCCGATCGCTTCCATCACCAAACTCATGACCGCCCTCGTCGTGCTCGATGGCCGGCAGCCGCTCGAACAGCTCATCGAGATCACGCCCGCGGACCGCAGCCGGGGCAAAGGCGCTTTCTCGCGGCTGGCGGTTGGCACGCGGCTCAGTCGCGGCGACCTGCTGCGCCTGGCACTGATGTCTTCCGAGAACCGCGCGGCGCATGCCCTGGGGCGCAGCTACCCGGGTGGCGAGCTTGCCTTCGTGCGAGCGATGAATGCGAAAGCCAGGGCGCTCGGCATGACCCAGTCCCGCTTTACGGACCCTTCCGGTCTTTCGAGCGACAACGTCTCAAGCGCACGCGACCTTGCCAGGCTCGTCGTCGCGGCCGGCCGCAGCGCCACCATCCGCGAGTACTCGACCAGCCGCCAGCACGAAGTGCGCATCGGGCGCACGATGGTCGAGTTCCGCAACACCAATTCACTGGTCGCCAACACTTCGTGGACCATCACGGTTCAGAAGACGGGTTACCTTTCAGAGGCGGGCCGCTGTCTCGTCATGCAGACACTCATCGAGGAGCGGCCGGTGATCATCGTGCTTCTCAATTCCTTCGGGAAGTACACGCGAGTGGCCGATGCCAAGCGCATCCGGCAGTGGATGGAGTCGCGGCACGCGCGAAGCGTGGCCCGCGTGGGCGAGGCCATCGGTTCGTCATTGTCGAATTAGCCAGGCTGCTCCATTGGGCCGACTTGCCGGGCTTCGGCATTCGATGCCCCGCTGCCACCGCGCGGCGCTTGTGTGTAGCATGCGAGCCAGATGAAATGCGGCCGCACCGGCGCCGCAAGTGGAGATCCTGATGGCAACCGATTCGATCCGTCGTCCCAAGCGCAAGCCTGCCGCCGCCGGCGGGCCGGCTCGCAAAGCGCGGCAGGGCACGCGGGTATCGGACGAGGCCACTCGCAGCGCGCTCGAGCTTCGCACCTTGCAGGGATTCCGGACGATCATTGGCTCGGCGCGCAGGCACGATAGCGACGTGCGGCGCGTAGCCGGCATTTCCGGATCGCAGCTGTGGGCGCTATCGGAGATCGCACGGTCCGCCGCAATGAGTGTCAACGAGCTCTCCGAGCGCATGGCCCTGCATCAGACGACGGCGAGCAATCTCGTGAATGCGCTCGTTGAGCGAAAGCTCATACGCCGTGCGCGGGATACCGCGGATCAGCGCGTGGTTCGGCTGCACGTCACAACCGATGGCAAGCGCATGCTGCTACGTGCCCCCGGGCCGTATTCAGGGCTTCTTGTCGATGCGCTACGGCACCTCGATACCGACCAGCTCGCAAGATTGCGCAGCGGTCTTGCGGTGCTGCTGGGCGTCATGCGCGATGCGGCCACCGACTCCGCAGGCCAGACACTGCTGGGCGAGTGAGCCGTTGCGGCGCTATCGCCGCGTGAGATTCGCTCCCCGGAAACAGGTCCGTTTCCTTCCGGCCGGCCTGCAGGCGCCTGAGCGGCAGGCCTGCGCGCCGTCAATCGTCATATCGACATTTCGGGTTGCGCCCCGACGCCGGCCTTTTTATATTGGCTGGAATGTTTTGAGCAATAGAGTCCGGGTGCATGCGGAATGACAGCGAAGCGCCGTCCCGCGAGCACGCGCCCGCGGGCGATCTGGCCGGGCTCCGGCTGGCGCAGGTGGCGCTCTTTCTCGATGTCGACGGCACGCTGCTGGAGCTTGCCGAAACGCCTGACGCGGTATGCGTCGACACCGCGGTGAAAGAGCTGCTGCGAATCCTGTGCCTGCGCACGGCTGGCGCGGTCGCACTCGTGAGCGGGCGTAGCATCGCAGCTCTCGATGCGCTCTTTGCGCCACTGCTGTTGCCCGCAGCGGGGCTCCATGGTTTCGAGCGCCGTAGCGCGACGGGCGCGTACTGTCGGCACGTTCTGCCGCCGGGAGCGGCCCTGGATCAGGCGCGCCGCTTGATGACCCAGATGGCCGCACGGCACGCGGGGCTGATGTTCGAAGACAAGCAATTCGCCCTGGCGTTGCACTACCGGCAGGCACCGGAGCTCGAAAGCCACGTGATACGCGCCGTGGAGGCGATTGCCCACGTGGCAGGAACAGGATTGCAGATTCAGCGCGGACGCAGGGTGATCGAGCTGCGTCCCGCCTCCGCGGCCAAGGGCAGCGCGGTGGCGGAATTCATGACGGAACCGCCGTTCCGCGGGCGCCGGCCGGTCTGCATCGGGGATGATCTCACCGATGAGAGCGCCTTCGAGTGGGCGAACTCGGTCGGGGGACTGTCGATCGCAGTGAACGTCAGCCGGGATACGGCTGCGACTGTGCGCCTGCCGTCTGTCGCGGCGGCACGGGAATGGTTGCACGCACTGGCTGAACGAACGGAAAGCCGCCTGAGCCGGCGCTGGGAGGATCGGATATGAGCCGGCTCGTCACGGTCTCGAATCGCGTCGCTCTGCCGAAAGGCTCGAGCGCGCCCGGGGGGCTTGCGGTCGGGGTGCTTGCGGCTCTGCGCGCCTCGGGCGGATTATGGTTTGGCTGGAGCGGCGAAACCGACGACGCGCCTGAAGCGTCCGAGCCCGAAATCACGCTCCGCGATGGCATCACGTTCGCGACGATCGGGCTGCCGCAGGCACTCCACGAGCGCTCGTACAGTGGCTTTGCGAACGGCACGCTCTGGCCGCTCTTTCACTATTTCCTGGACGGCTTTCGCTATCGGGATGATGAATACGAGGCCTATCAGGAGCTCAATGAGCTCTTCGCGCGACAGCTCCTGCCGCTATTGCAGCCCGACGATCTGATCTGGGTGCACGACTATCACCTGATCCCGCTGGCCGGGAAGCTCCGCGCCCACGGTGTGAGTGCGCGCGTCGGGTTCTTTCTGCACATACCGTTCCCGCATTTCGAAGTGCTGCGCGCCCTGCCGGTCTGCAACGAGCTCATGCGCGCCCTCCTGACCTACGATGTGGTCGGATTCCAGACCGAGACGGATCGGCAGGCGTTTCTCGGTGCAGTCGAGAGAATCCGGGGTAGCGACTGCCTCACCTCCGGCGATTCGCTTCTCATGAACGGGCGAGTCGTGGAAACCGGCGTATTTCCGATCGGAGTCGATGTGAAGGCGATCGAGGGCAGCGCTGCCAAAGCGGCCGATTCCGCGCCAGTGCGACGCGTGAAGCAGGGCCTCCACGACAGGCGCCTCATCATCGGGGTCGACCGCCTCGACTACAGCAAGGGGCTGTTGGAACGCTTCGAGGCCTATCGCCATTTCCTCGAGGACTTCCCCGAACAGCTTGGCAACGTCACGTACCTGCAGATTGCCCCGCTGGGTCGCCAGAACGTCAATGCGTACACGCGAATCCGCGATTTGCTGGAGCAGAGTCGCCGGGCGCAGCAACGGCCGGTTCGCGGACGCGGACTGGACTCCGATCCGCTACCTGAACCGGAACTTTCCGCATGCCGACGCTGATCGGGGTTCATGCGCGCCGCGCACGGTCTGTCTCGTTACGCCTGTTGCGTGATGGCATGAACCTGGTCGCCAAGGAGTTCATCGCGGCTCAGGACGCGGCGGATCCCGGCGTGCTGGTACTGTCGATCGCGCCGGCGCTGCCAGCGAGTTGACCGACGCACTGCTGGTCAATCCGTACGACGCTCGAGCGATCGCGCGCGCGCTGAGGCAGGCACTGGACATGCCCTTGACGGAGCGCCGGCGGCGTCACGCCACGCTCCTGGCCACGTTGCGGCGACACGATATTCACAAGTGGCATTCCCGGTTCCTCGAAGCGCTGGCGGGAGAGCGTGGCACGGTAGCGGGGCGCCCGTGGAGTCGGTTTGTCGGGGGACTGAGGCAGATCGTTCTTTCGCGACGTACAAGCCCGTAGTGTCCGCGGGTCCAGGCACGGTTATGGTTGGCTGATCGTGGAGGCTGCGTAGCGCGCGAGCGCGGCCGGGCTTGCGAAGCGGACCGGCCACGGCGTGAAATGACATCGAGGTGCACCCATGACAACCATCCAGACCATTCTCGCCGCGACGGATTTCTCGGCCGACGCGCACCGCGCCGTGCGGCGCGCGGCGCTCCTCGCCGGCGGTCACGGTGCACGTCTGCAATTGCTGCACGTCATGGAGGCCGATGCGCTGGAGGAGTTGCGTGAACGGCTGCGCCTGGCGGTCGATGTGCGGCAGGGCCTGCACGATGATGCGCAACGCCGCCTCGAAGCGCTTGCGGAAGAAGTGCGCGAGACCGTCGGCTCGCGCCCGCAGTGCCTGGTGCGCACCGGTAACGTGCTCGATGAAGCCGTGGCGGCGGCCGATTACGCGGACCTCCTTGTGCTCGGCGCGCACGGCACGAGCCAGATGCGCAACCTGCTGCTCGGAACGACGGCGGAGCGCCTGCTGCTCAAGAGCCGGCGGCCGATGCTGGTGGTCAAAGGGGAGCCGCAATCGTCCTATCGAAAGGTGTTGGTCCCGGTGGACTTCTCGGTGCACTCCCTGGCTACGTTGCGATTCGCATGGCAGATAGCGCCCGCGGCGCACGTCAAGATCTTCCACGCGTACGAGAACCCTTATGAAGGCAAGCTCGTGCAGGCCGACGTGTCGGCCGGGATCATCGAGCAGTTCCTCATGGAGTCCCGCGACCAGGCGCTCGCCAACATCGCGAACCTGATCGACAAGGCGGTCCCGGCCGATTCGCAGGTCTCCTCGTCCATCGAGCGGGGCGACGCGAAGTTCCTGATCCCCGCCGAGGCGGTGAAACTGGGCGCCGACCTCATCGTGATCGGCAAGCACGGGCGGTCGCTGCTCGGGGAGTTCTTTCTCGGCGGCGCGACGCGTGCCACCGTGGCGCGGTCGACATGCGACGTGCTGGTGGTGCCAGATCGCGCGCGCCTATGAGAGCCCGGCGTCAGCGTCGCCTCGCGCGGAACGGTGCACGGCCGCTCGCATCAGGAGCATGGCCGTCATCGGTGAAGTCGTCACGATGAAGACGGTGATCAGCAGCTCGTGCACGACGGGCCGGTGAGCGAGCGCCGAGGACACGAGCAGTGAGGCGATGAGCACGCAGCCCGTGCCGAGCGTGTTGCCCATCGAAGGCCCGTGCATGCGCGCATAGAAGTGAGGCAGCCGCAGCAGGCCGAGCGAGCCGACTACTGTGAGCAGCCCGCCAACCATCAGCAGCAGCGCCGCCGGCAGCGTGGCCCACAATGGCAGTTCCGTCAGCGGTCATGGCTCGATCACCTCGCCTCGCAGCAGGAACTTCGCGAGCGCGATCGATCCAACGAAGCCGAACAGGGCAATCAGCAGTGCGATGTCGAAGTAGATGGTGGTGCTCGAGCGGATGCCGAGCATCAGCAGCGTCAGCATGCCGTTGATGTAGAAGGTGTCGAGCGCCAGCACGCGATCCTGCGCCGACGGGCCGCTTACCAGGCGGATGGCCGCGAAGGCCATGGCAAGCACGAAACACAGCTGCGCGAACGCGACCGCGAAATCGAACAGGGCGCTCATTCGAATATCTCCATGAGTAGCCGCTCGTAGCGATGCTTGATGGTGCGGATCCAACGCTGCTTCATCCCGAAGGTCGAGCACGTGCACGGTTAGCGTGCGGCCGTCACGAGTGAGGTCGACCCACACCGTGCCAGGCGTCGAGGTGATGATGGCCGCAAGCGCGGCGAGCCCGTGCGGATCGCGCATGTCGAGCGGAACTTTCAGGAACCCGGACTTGACCTGGCGGTCGCCGACGAGCCCGAGGACGATGCGGGCGACGGCGATGTTCGAGCGCACGATGTCGATGAGCACGCGGAACACGCAGCTTTATCGCCGCCTGCGGGCGCCTCACACGCGGCTGCAGCGGCCGCATCGCGCGGAAGCCCATGACCATGACGAACGCGAGCACCGTGCCGAGGACGATCTGCCCGGGCGCGAGCGTGCCGTTCAGCAACAGCCACATCGCGACGAGCCCGCTGATGAGCAGGATGGGCAGCCGTCTCATGGCACAGGCTGCCTCGCGTCGCGGCAGCACCGCGCGGATATACGTTTGCGGCTCGTGCAACGTGCGCGCGGCGGAATCCAGATACGTCATGGTCGGGCCCGCCGCGACCGTCAGCGCGATGCACAGCAGGACCAGAAACGCCACCGGCCCGGCTTCGATGATTCGCAAGCGCGGCGTCGTACGCCCGGTCACGCTCCAGAAGAGCCGCATGCCGATGCGGCTCAGCGCGATGAGGCCGGCGAGCCCGCCCGCAAGCAGCGCTCCGATCAGGAGCCACGCGCGTGCGGCGTGCGTCGCCCGCCGGCAGCGACATCGAAAGCCGCGGACAGCAGGGCGAACTTCGCGATGAAGCCCGGCAAGCGGCGGCAGCCCGGTGACGAGCAACGCGCAGCACACGAACGCGAGCCCCAGGAACGCCATCGCCGCCGGGATCGCCACGCCCACCTCGTCGTCCGGCGCGTGCAGGTCTGGCGGCTCTCCGACGCTGAACGCCGCGTACGTTGACCGGCTGCAGCGGACGCGGAATCGGCGCGTCTCGGGCACCGCCGTGCGCATGCGCTCGGTCATGCCGGTGAGCATGAAGAATGCGCCGGTCGCGAGCACCGAACCCAGCAGATAGAACAGAGCGGGCGCGGTCAGTCGCCGGTGCGCCGAGGCCGATCGCCGCGAGCAGCGTTCCCGAGGAGAGGATCACGGTGAACGCCATCAGCGCGTGGCAGCTGCTGCGCGGCCAGCATGCCGACGATGCCGAACACCATCGTCGCGATCGCGCCGTAGAACAGCCACGGTCCGCCGAACGGCGCAGCGCGCGGTCCTGCGAGGAGCGAGCCATGCGCAGCACCGCGTAAACGCCGACCTTGGTCGTGATCGAGAACACCGCCGCCACGGGCGCGCCCGCGGCCGCATACGCTGCCGGCAGCCAGAAATTGAGCGGCCAGCTGCCGGCCTTGACCAGGAAGGCGATGCCGAGAATCGCGAGCGCCCGCCTCGGCGATGCCGCGGTCGCCGCGCCGGTAGCGCGGGCCAGCGGTCGCGCGAGGTCCGCCATGTTCAGCGTGCCGGCCACGCCGTAGATCATCGCGACGCCGATCAGGAACAGCGAACGAAGCGGCCAGGTTCACGACGATGTAGTGCAGCGCCGCCTTGACGCGCGGGGTGCCGCCGCCGTGCAGCAGCAGTCCGTAGGAGGCGGCCAGCAGCACCTCGAAGAACACGAACAGGTTGAACAGGTCGCCGGTCAGGAACGCGCCGTTCAGGCCCATCAGCAGGAACTGCAGCAGCGAGTGGTAGTGCACGCCCAGCCGATCCCAGCGCGCGAAGGAGTACACGAGCACCGGCAGCGCGAGTGCGGCGTTGAGCGTAATCATGAGCGCGGACAGGCGATCGACGACGAGCACGATGCCGAATGGTGCGGGCCAGCCCCCGATCGCGTACACGCCGATGCCTTCCGGCCAGATGCCGGGCACCGAATCGGTCGTCAGGCAGAGCAGTGTGATCGCAGCGGCGAGTTGGGCGAGCGTGGCCGCGAGCGCGAGCACCATTCGCGGCGCACGCCTGCGATTCGGCCAACGAGCAGCATTGCCGCGCCCGCGACCAGCGGCACGACGATCGGCAGCGACGGACAGGTGCTGCAGCCAGGGATTCATGCGTCGTCCTCGTGGCCGTCGACATGATCCGTTCCGGTCAAGCCGCGCAACGCGAGCAGCACCACCAGAAACAGTGCCGTGGTGCGCGAAGCCGATCACGATAGCGGTGAGCACGAGCGCCTGCGGCACAGGATCGGCGTATAGCGCGGGATCAGTGGCGTCATCGGCACCGATGATCGGCGGCTTGTCGATCACCAGCCGGCCCATGCCGAAGATGAAAAGATTGACCGCATAGGAAAGAAGCGCGAGGCCCATGATGACCTGGAACGTCCGGGGCCGCAGCAGCAGCCAGGTGCCGGAGGCCGTGAGCACGCCGATCGCGAGTGCGAAGACGATCTCCATCAGGAGGCCGCTCCCGATTCGGTCTGCGCGGCCGGGCTGCGCCACACTTCAGTCGCCGTATCGTGGGGCACCGACGGTGCGCGGTGGCTGCGCAGGGACTGGTGCGCCAGCGCGATGAGCATCAAAGTGGTCGCGCCAACGACCAGCAGATAGACACCCAGGTCGAACAGCAGGGTGCTCGACAAATGCACCTCACCCAGCAGGGGGAGCCGCGGGTGCCACGCCATGCTCGTCAGGAAACTGCGCGACGCCAGCCACGCTCCCGCGCCTGCGCCCGCCGCGGACAGCAGGCCGGCGCCGATCCAGTATTGCGGGTGGATGCGCATGCGCGATTCGACCCACAGGGTGCCGCTCACCATGTACTGCACGATGAAGGCGGTGGCCATGACGAGGCCGCCGACGAATCCACCGCCCGGCGCATTGTGCCCGCGCAGCAGAAAGAACACCGAGACCACGCCGGCCACCGGCAGCAGCAGCCGGCCCAGCACGGCCGGAACCCTCATGTACCCGAGCGGCAGCGTTTCGTCCGGGTCGCGCGGCTCGTCGCCTTCGGCGCCCATCGCGCTGTGCGCGCGTGGCACGACTGATGCTTTCCGGCGCCGGGCGGAAGCGCCGCAGCAGCTTGTAGACCGTCAGCGCCACGATGCCGACCACGGTGATTTCGCCTAGCGTGTCGAAGCCGCGGAAGTCGACGAGGATGACGTTGACGACATTGCGGCCACCGCCTTGCGCAAGCGAGTGCTCGAGAAAGAACGACGAGATGCCCGGGCCGGCCGGGCGCGTGAGTATCGCGTACGCGAGGCCCGCCATCCCGGTCCCGGCGTCAGCGGCAAGGGCCAGATCGCGCGCGCGTCGGGCGCGTGCACGCAGCGACGCGTCGTCGGGCATCGTCGATCTCGATGCGCTTGGGGAGCCAGCGCAGGCCGAGCAGGATCAGCACGATGCGTGACGACTTCGACGCTGATCTGCGTGAGCGCCAGGTCAGGCGCCGAGAACCACGCGAACGTCAGGCAGGTGATCGAGCCCCGCGCCGCCGACCATGATGAGCGCCGCCAGCCGGTGAAACTTCGCCTGCGACGCCGCACCGATGGCGCACGCGGCGCCGATGATCCACATCAGCGCGAACGCCGGATCGACCGGCGACGCGCGGCCGGAGCCGGCGAATGCCGAGTGCTGTAGCACGACCACGCCAGCGATGAAGACCACCGCGCCGACCATCACCACGAGCTGCGATTGCAGGCGGCGCGAGGAGAGGGCTTGCACGCGCCCGCCCGGCGGCTACGCGTCACCGCGACGATCAGCACGTCGAAGTTGCGCTTGCCATCGAAGCGATGAGCGAGCGGCGCCGGCGCGCGCGCGCCGGTCTCTGCGGAAATACAGCAGCAGGTACAACGAGACGCCGCCGGCGAGCGCCAGCAGGCTCATGACAAACGGCATCGTGAAGCCGTGCCACAGGGCGAGACTGTAGGCTGGCACGTCGGCGCCCAGGATCGCCTGCGCGGCATTCTGCAGGATCGGCCCCACCGTGCGGCGCCGGCAGTATGCCCACGAGCAGGCAGGCCAGCGACGAGCAGCGCGCTGGGCGCGAGCATCCAGCGCGTGGGTTCGTGCGGCGTGCGCGGCAGGTTCGTGGCGGGCGGCCCGAAGAAAACGCGATGCACGAACCGCAACGAATAGGCCACGCTGAACATGCCTGCGACAGTCGCTGCCGCCGGCAAGCCCGATGCGCAGCACCGCCGCTTCGCCGGCGAAGATGGTCTCGGCGAAAAACATCTCCTTTGAGAGAAAGCCATTGAGCAGCGGCACGCCCGCCATTGCCGCGGCGGCCACGAGCGCGAGCGTGGCGGTGATCGGCATCGCGTGCGCCAGCCCGCTCAGGCGCTTGAGGTCGCGCGTGCCGGACTCGTGATCGACGATGCCCGCGGCCATGAACAGCGAGGCCTTGAAGGTGGCGTGGTTCATCATGTGAAACACGGCCGCAACGAGCGCCAGCGGGCTGTTCATGCCGAGCAGCAGCGTGATGAGCCCCAGATGGCTGATCGTCGAATACGCGAGCACGCCTTTCATGTCGCGCTGGAAGATCGCCGCGTACGCGCCGAGCAGCAGCGAGGCGAGCCCGACGCTGCAGACGATCCAGAACCACAGGTCGGTTCCGGCGAGCACCGGCCAGAACCGCGCGAGCAGGAACACGCCGGCCTTCACCATCGTCGCCGAATGCAGATATGCGGAGACCGGAGTCGGCGCTGCCATCGCATGCGGCAGCCAGAAATGGAACGGGAACTGCGCGCTCTTGGTAAAGGCGCCGATCAGCACCAGGATCAGCACCGCCGGATACCAGGGATGGCGGCGGATCAGCTCGCCCGAGGCGAGCACGCGGTCGAGCTCGTAGCTGCCGGCGATGTGCCCCAGCATCATTACGGCCGCCAGCAGGCACAGGCCGCCGGCGGCCGTGACCGTCAGCGCCATGCCCGCACCGCGCCGCGCGTCGGCGCGGTGATACCAGTACGCAATGAGCATGAACGAGGTGAGGCTGGTCAGCTCCCAGAAGACGACGAGCTGGATGAGATTGCCGGACAGGACGATGCCCAGCATCGCGCCCATGAACGCCAGCAGGAACGAGAAGAAGCGGGGCACCGGATCGGCCGGCGACATGTAATAGCGCGCGTACAGCACCACCAGCGCGCCGATGCCCGTCACGAGCATCGCGAACATCCAGGCGTAGCCGTCCATGCGCAGCTGAAGGTCGATGCCGAGCCGCGGCACCCATGGCAGGCTGGCGCGGACGACCCCGCCGTCGGCGATCTGTGGATGTAGCGTCGCCACGAGCACAGCGCAGGCGAGGGCCACGAAGCCGGCGAGCCAGGCCTCCACGTTGCGCGCGTTGGATGGCAGCAGCGCTGCCAATACGCTGCCGAGGAAAGGAAGCAGGATGATGAGGGTAAGGGTCACCCGGGGATTCTAGTGGCAGCGAGGGCCGCCGTCGTGACCCCGTCAAGGTCGAACAGCACCGCGTCGTAATCGCGGGGCGAGAGTGTAATGAGCGCGCCTGTGATGCTCATGCGGGTGCTGGCGCGCGACCTGGAAGCACGCGGCGCTACTCCGTTGTCTTTCCGTCGAAGTGCTCGGGGGCAGCCTGCGCGTCGGCCCTGGTGACGCGCACCGTCCCGTCAACGTGCTCGGGCGGCCCGTATATCGTGTAGAGCTTCAGCGGCTTGTCGCCGGTGTTCTTGATGTTATGCCGCGCACCGGCGGGCACCACGATGCCGAAATCGCTTTTGATCTTCGAGCGGACTCCATCGATCCAGGCTTCGCCCGCGCCTTGCTCCACGCGGAAGAACTGATCCCGGTCTTTGTGAGTCTCCTCGCCGATCTCTTCACCGGGGCGCAGCGCCATCAGGACGAGCTGGAGGTGCTTGCCTGTGTAGAGCACGCGTCGAAAATCGGAGTTCTCTTCCGTCCTGTCTTCAATGTCCTCGATGAACCCTTTCATGGCGGTCTCCGTATGAGGTGGGCAGCAGGCCTGGGGGTCGTCAATCCCGTGGCGCACGCTCAGCAACCAGTGTGCCCGCGTGCGACGAATGCGCAGGAACAGGGCATGCTCCGGCGAGCTACGTACAACCGCGCAGGCGGCTGGTGAATTGCGCGCATCGCGGGAGAGTCCGGGAAAGCGCACGCTTACCCGAACATCTCACGCGACGCTCACGGAGTCTCTTCCATGCGTAGCAAGGGCCGTTGGCGGAAAACTCTCCTCGTTGCCGCGACCATGGCCATCGCGATTGTCGCGTTCATCGGCTGGTACAGGGTTCATTATTCGATGGGCGTCGCGCAGACGTTCGAGGTCAATGACCCGAGCTTGCCGGCACGAGTGCTGATCGCCACGCAGGGCAGCACCTTTAAGGATGCAGTCCGATCAGGCGTGGTCGATCACCTCGGCAAGCGACCGGCGTACGTGAAGGTCATCGATGTGTCGGCGCTGCCCGGTGTGAATGAAGACGAATGGAGCGCGATCCTCGTGATGCACACGTGGGAAATGCGCGAGCCCCAGGCGAATGCGAAAGCGTTCGTCGATGGAGCCCGGAACCGGAGCAAGGTCGTCGTGCTGAGCACATCGGGCGAAGGTAATCAAAAAATAGAGGGCGTCGATGCCATCTCGGCCGCGTCGACCATGGCGGACGTTCCCGCGCGTGTCGCGCAGATCACGGGGAAAGTCGATGCCATCCTCGACGCCGCCGCGGCTCACTGAGCGCACGGGCGAGCCATCGCTCCTCACGCTGTTTCTGTGTGGGGACGTCATGACGGGACGCGGCATCGATCAGATCCTGCCGCATCCCGTGAACCCGCGTTTGTTCGAGTCGTACGTGCGCTCGGCAAAGGAGTACGTCGCGCTGGCGGAGGAAGCCTCCGGACCGATAGATCGACCCGTCGAGTTTACGTATGTCTGGGGCGACGCGCTGCGCGAGCTCGAGCGCCTGCGGCCTCATGCGCGCATCGTGAATCTCGAAACTGCCGTGACGACCAGCGAGGCCGCGTGGCCCGCGAAAGGCGTTCACTACCGCATGCATCCGGCGAACGTGCCGTGTCTGAGCGCGCTGCCGGTCGACTGCTGCGTGCTTGCGAACAATCACGTGATGGACTGGGGGGCGGAAGGTCTCCTCGAAACGATTTCCGCGCTGTCGACCGCCGGGATCCGCACGACCGGAGCCGGGCGCAACGCGGCGGCGGCCGCGGCGCCGGCGGCAATAGAAACAGCCGCAGGCAAAAGCGTCCAGGTGTATGCCTTTGGGTTGGAGAGCAGCGGCGTTCCGCCGGCATGGCGTGCTACCGCTCAGCGCCCGGGTGTCAATGTTCTGGAAGACCTCTCCGATCACAGTGTCGATATCGTCGCGCGAGCAATTCAGACGCACAGGCGCGACGATGAGATCGTCGTGGTCTCGCTTCACTGGGGGCCGAACTGGGGCTTCGATATCGCGGCCGACGAGCGCCGCTTCGCGCGGAGCCTGCTGGACAGGGCGGGCGCGGACCTCATCTACGGCCATTCCTCGCATCACGTGAAGGGCATCGAAGTTCATCGCGACAAGCTCATCCTCTATGGGTGCGGTGACTTCCTGAACGACTACGAGGGAATCGGCGGATACGAGGCTTATCGCGGGGATCTTTCGCTCATGTATTTCCCGGCGCTCGACGCCCGGAACGGGCGACTGCGGGAGCTCGTGATGACGCCGACGTGCACACGCCGATTCCAGGTGAGTCGCGCGGCACCGGAGCAAGCGGACTGGCTGTACGCAACGTTGAACCGTGAGGGAAAAAACCTCGGTACGGCCGTGGAGCGGCATGCGGACGGCACGCTCCGCCTGAGCTGGACCTGAGCGGAGCCACCGCGCGTATTGCGAGGCGCCCGTAGATCCTCGGGAGATTTGCGTAGGTGCGGCCGTGGCGTTCGGCCGTAGTATTCAGGCGAATCAGCCGATTCTTGAGGGGAACAGAAATGAACGAGAGTGTCGGACGACCGGAGATAGGCCAGTGGTACGCACGTGGCGACAAGGGAGGATTGTTTCAGGTTGTGGGCCGCGACGATGAGTCGCGCACGATCGAGATCCAGACCCTCGACGGCGAGGTGGATGAAATCGACAGCGAGACGTGGAGTACGCTGCCGCTCGAGCGCAGCGAGCCACCCGAGGACTGGACCGCGCCGATGGACAACGTGGAGAAAGACGATCTGGGCTACACGGAGACCGAGATGGCACCAGTCGATTGGGCGCAGTCGGCACAGCCGGTGAGGGCAGAGGGCGAGGCCTGGGAAGAGACCGAGCCCCAGGAAGAACGTGATGCTACGGGTGAGGGCACACCCGTTGAGCCCTTCAGCGCAGAGGTTCCCGAGGCAAAGGAACGGGCCCGATAGAGGTCGGGCTCGTGGCGGCCATCACATGGAGGGCGGTGGTGTGACGCCTCTGGATTGATCGTAAAGCTGCTGGCAGGGCAGACATCGCTTGGCCGTTGGATACGCTTCGAGACGCTTGCGTTCGATCGGCTCTTCGCACTTCACGCACACGCCGTACGTGGCGGCGGCGATACGCTGCAATGCCGCCTCGATGTCGCGAATCTCCTGCACGTCGCGCGTGATCTCAGCCATGTTCACGTCCACGAGCAGGTCGGCGAGGGCATCGTCTTCCGCATCCCGAACTTCACCGGCAATGCGCGCGTATTGCTCGCTATCTGTGCGCAACAGCGTCTCATGAATCTCCAAACGCAGTTTCTGTGCCCGGGCCCGCAACTCATGCTCGAACGGCTGAGCCTCTGAGGTCTTCATGAGCCGAATCCGATTCCGGGTGCACCCGAAGTGAACCGGTCGATCTCGCGTTCGGCGGCCAGCCAGTCTTCCACCTCGTGACCGGGGCAGAAGTCTCGTTGCTCGGCCAGGAAGTAGGCGGCGTCCGAGATCATCGCGTGCCGACGTTCAGGCTCGATGAAGCTCGAGCTGGCGCTCGTGGAAGTATCGATATCGTCTGGCGCGCTACTGGGCGCGGCTGCGCGTGGGGGTGTCGGCCGCTTCTTGCGCCGAGGTGGATGACGGGTCGTTGGCGTGCTCATGGTCATCCGGATCTCCAGGGTGGGTCGCTCACGCGAGCGCAATCATCGTGAACCCAGGGGCCTCGCGCGGCCATACGCAGTTCCACCGAGTCTGGCGCGTGACGTACTAACGCGCGGACCACCCCGTAGATTCCCGCATGACGAGTCCCGACGCCTGAAGTGAAAATTCCGCTTCGGATGGATGGCAGTGGAGGATCTGTCAGTGGCGGAAACCGGGAATTCGGCGCCATATCCGGCGCCGCAAGCGTCACCTGCTGCGCGGCGCGACACCCGCACCGCGTACTCGGTGCTGTTCGTCAGCACGTTCGCGTTCACCGTCTGCTTCGCGGTCTGGATGATGTTCGGCGTCATCGGCATTCCGCTCCGGCAGGAGCTCGGCCTCAACAATACGGAGTTCGGTCTGCTCACCTCCACGCCGGTACTGTTCGGTGCAATCATGCGGCTGCCACTGGGTGTGTGGACCGATCGCTTCGGCGGTCGTGCCGTGTTCACGACCCTGCTGCTCGTGGCTTCGGTCCCGGTGTTCCTCGTCAGCTATGCCCACGCCTTCTGGGCATTCCTCCTGATCGGATTGCTGCTCGGAATCGTCGGTGCATCCTTTGCGGTCGGCACGCCGTACGTCGCGCGGTTCTTCCCGAAGGAGCGCCGCGGATTCGCGATGGGCTTCTTTGGCGCGGGCTCCATCGGCGCGGCGGTCAATATGTTCGTGGCGCCGCCATTGCTCACCGCGTGGGGCTGGCAGGCCGTGCCCCGGGTGTACGCGGCAGCGCTGCTCGTCACGGCCATCATCTTCTGGATGTTCAGTGCGCCCGACCCGGGAGCGGGCGTGAAGGCGCAGGTCACGCTCGCTCAGCGTCTTGCGGTGCTGAAAGATTGGCGCGTGTGGAAACTCTGCCAGTACTACTCCCTCACCTTCGGCGGCTTTGCCGCGCTGTCGCTCTGGATGACCCAGTACTACGCGCAGGAGTATGGGTTCGATGTGACGAGAGCGGCGCTGCTTGCGGCGGCATTTGCACTGCCTGCGGGCGCACTGCGCGCCGTCGGTGGCTGGCTGTCCGACCGGTTCGGCGCACAGAAGATCACGTGGTGGGTGCTCTGGGTGGCGTGGATCGCTCTCTTCCTGCTTTCCTATCCGCAGACTGAGCTCACCGTGAGGACGATCGACGGCGCCCGCACATTCAACATTGCGGTGGTGCCGGTGATGTTCACCGTGTTGCTCTTCGTGCTCGGCATCGCGCTCGCGTTCGGCATGTCCTCCACGTTCAAGTACGTCGGCGATGACTTTCCCGAGAGCATGGGTGTGGTGACCGGTATCGTCGGCCTGGCGGGCGGACTCGCCGGATTTCTGCTGCCGGTGCTCTGGGGTGCGATGCTGGATCTGCTGCGCGTACGCTCCAGCTGCTTCATGTTGCTGTATGGCGTGGTGTGGGTCTCGCTGATTCTGATCTACTTCACCGAAGTGCGGCGCTATGAATTCATCGAGCGCCGCGGGGCGACGCCATGAGCCATTTCCTCGACCGTCTCACGTTCTTCACTCGAACACGCGAGCCGTTCGCGGACGGTCACGGCGAGACTCGCAATGAAGACCGCGCGTGGGAAGACGCGTACCGCCAGCGCTGGCAACACGACAAGATCGTGCGCTCCACGCACGGCGTGAACTGCACCGGCTCCTGCAGCTGGAAGATCTACGTCAAAGGCGGCGTGGTTACCTGGGAAACGCAGCAAACAGACTATCCACGCACGCGAGCAGACATGCCGAACCACGAGCCTCGCGGCTGCTCGAGGGGCGCGTCCTACAGCTGGTACCTGTACAGCGCGAACCGTCTCAAGTATCCGATGGTTCGTGGGCGCCTCATGCGCATGTGGCGCGAAGCGCGCCGGCAACTCGGTCCGGTGGAAGCGTGGGCGTCCATCGTCGAGAATCCAGAGAAGGCGCAAGCGTATAAATCTATTCGCGGGCGCGGTGGGTTCGTTCGCTCGAGCTGGGAGGAGGTGACGGAAATCATCGCCGCCGCCAATGTCTACACCATTCGCAAGTACGGTCCCGACCGCATTGCGGGCTTCTCGCCCATTCCGGCCATGTCGATGGTGTCGTACGCGGCGGGGTCCCGATATCTCTCGCTGATCGGCGCCGTGAACCTGAGTTTCTACGACTGGTACTGCGACCTGCCGCCGTCCAGCCCCCAGACGTGGGGCGAGCAGACGGACGTGCCGGAGTCGGCGGACTGGTACAACTCCACTTTCATCATCGCGTGGGGGTCGAACGTCCCGCAGACGCGCACCCCGGACGCGCATTTCTTCGTCGAAGCGCGCTACAACGGCACCAAGACCGTGGCCGTGACGCCCGACTATTCGGAGGTGGCGAAGCTTTCGGACCTGTGGCTGCATCCCAAGCAGGGCACGGATGCCGCGCTCGCCATGGCGATGGGGCACGTCATCCTGCGCGAGTTCCACATCGGCCGAAAAGCGCCGTGGTTCGAGAACTACTGCCGCCGCTACACGGACATGCCCCTGCTCGTGAAGCTGGTGAGGCGCGGCGACCGGTACGTGCCGGACCGATGCCTGCGCGCCAGCGACTTCGAAGGAAACCTCGGGCAGACGAACAATCCCGAGTGGAAGACGGTCGCGATCGATGAATCCTCGGGTCGCGTGGTCTGCCCGCATGGCTCGATCGGCCATCGCTGGGGTCCGGAGGTTCGCGGCGACCTTGGCAAATGGAACCTCGAGCAGAAGGACTCAGGCTCGGGCAGCGAAGTGCAGCTTGCGCTGTCGGTGAACGAGGGGCGCGACGACGTGCTGCCTGTCGCGTTTCCCTATTTCGGCGGCATCGCGCACGAGCATTTTCATGCGAACGACCAAGGTGCCGACGTGCTGGTGCGCAACGTTCCCGTCCGGAAGCTCGCGCTCGCGGGCGGCGAGACTCCCGTGGCCACCGTGTTCGATCTGCTGTGCGCCAATTACGGCGTCGACCGTGGTCTTGGCGGGGATTGCGCGCAATCGTATGCGGACGATGTGCCGTACACGCCGGCCTGGCAGGAGCGCATCACCGGCGTCAAGGCCGAGCAGGTGATTGCCGTTGCACGCCAGTTTGCCGCGAATGCGGAAAAGACGTGCGGCCGTTCCATGGTGATCATCGGCGCGGCCGTGAATCATTGGTACCACCAGGACATGACCTATCGCGCAATCATCAACATGCTGGTCATGTGCGGATGTGTCGGTGTGCCGGGCGGAGGCTGGGCGCACTATGTCGGCCAGGAGAAGCTGCGGCCGCAGACCGGGTGGACCACGCTGGCTTTTGCGCTCGACTGGCTGCGGCCGCCGCGCCAGATGAATTCCACGTCATTTTTCTACGCGCACACGGACCAGTGGCGCTACGAGCAGATGCACATCGGTGAGATTCTCTCGCCGCTTGCCGACCGGGCGGCGTACACCGGCAGCTTCATCGATTTCAACGTGCGTGCGGAGCGCATGGGCTGGCTGCCGAGCGCGCCGCAGCTCACCGCGAATCCGCTCGAGGTTGCCAAGGCCGCCGCGGCTGCTGGAAAGGACGCAAAGGCATACGTGGTCGAACGGCTGAAGGACGGCTCGCTGTCGCTCGCGTGCGAGGACCCGGACAATCCAGCGAATTTTCCGCGCAACCTGTTCGTCTGGCGCTCGAACCTTCTCGGCTCTTCCGGCAAGGGTCACGAGTATTTCCTGAAGCACCTGTGCGGCGCTCAGCACGGCCTGCAGGGGAAGGACCTCGGCACATCGGGCGGCCAGAAACCTGAGGAAGTCGTGTGGCGCGACGCCGCGCCCGAGGGGCGCCTCGACCTGCTGACGACGCTCGATTTCCGCATGTCGACCACCTGCCTGTATTCGGACGTCGTGCTGCCCACGGCGAGCTGGTACGAGAAGAACGACCTCAATACCTCTGACATGCATCCCTTCATTCACCCCTTGTCGGCGGCCGTGGACCCGGTGTGGGAGGCCAGAAGCAACTGGGAGATTTACAAGGCGATCGCGAAGAAGTTCTCGGCCGTCGCCAACGGTTATCTCGGCGTCGAGAAGGACGTGATGCTCGTGCCCCTGATGCACGACACGCCCGCCGAGCTCGCTCAGCCGCTGGACGTGCGTGACTGGAAGAAGGGCCAGTGCGAGCTCATCCCGGGCAAGACCGCGCCGCAGATCGTCGTGGTGGAACGGGATTATCCGAACACCTTCAAGCGCTTCACCGCGCTCGGGCCGCTCACGAGGACGCTCGGCAGTGGCGGCAAGGGCATCACGTGGAACGCCGAAAGCGAAGTCGACAAGCTTGCCGCGCTCAACCAGGTCGTGACCGAGGAAGGTCCGACGAAGGGCCTGCCGAGAATCGAGACCGATATCGATGCGGCGGAGGCGATTCTGTCGCTTGCGCCTGAGACCAACGGCAAAGTGGCGGTCAAGGCATGGGAGGCGCTCGGCTGCGCTACCGGCCGAGACCACGTGCATCTCGCCGGTGCACGCGAAGACGAGAGTCTCCGTTTTCGCGACCTGCAGGCGCAGCCGCGCAAGATAATCAGCTCGCCTACATGGTCCGGCATCGAGAGCGAGCACGTCACGTACAGCGCCTGCTACACGAACGTCCACGAGCTCATCCCCTGGCGCACCCTCACCGGGCGGCAGCAGTTCTATCAGGATCACCCGTGGATGCGCGACTTCGGCGAGGGCCTGTGCTCGTACCGTCCGCCGGTGGACACGCGAACGATTGCACCGCTCTTCGGGCACCGGAGCAACGGCAATGCCGAGATCGTGCTCAACTTCATCACCCCGCACCAGAAGTGGGGCATCCACTCGACCTACACGGACAATCTGCTGATGCTGACACTCTCGCGCGGCGGGCCGATCGTGTGGATCTCCGAGATCGATGCGAAACAGGCGGGCATCGCGGACAACGACTGGATCGAGCTGTACAACATCAATGGCGCGATCGCCGCCCGCGCGGTGGTGAGCCAGCGCGTGCAATCGGGCATGTGCCTCATGTACCACGCGCAGGAGAAGATCGTGAACGTGCCGGGCTCGGAGATCACGGGTCTCCGCGGCGGCATCCACAATTCAGTGACCCGCGCCGTGGTGAAGCCCACGCACATGATCGGCGGCTACGCGCAGCTCTCGTACGGATTCAACTATTACGGCACGGTCGGCTCGAATCGCGACGAGTTCGTCATCGTGCGCAGGATGGCGAAGGTCGACTGGATGGATGCGCCAGCGGAGCCGGCCCGGCCTGCAGGAGCGCAGCGATGAAAGTGCGTGCGCAGATCGCAATGGTGCTCAACCTCAACAAGTGCATCGGCTGCCACACGTGCTCGGTGACGTGCAAGAACGTCTGGACGTCTCGCGTCGGCATGGAGTACGCATGGTTCAACAACGTGGAGACGAAGCCGGGCATCGGTTACCCGAAGGATTGGGAGAACCAGGAGCGCTGGCGTGGCGGCTGGACGCGCAACGCGAACGGCAGCATCGTGCCGAAGCAGGGCGGGCGGCTCGCGATCCTCATGAAACTCTTCTCCAATCCACATCTGCCCGAGATCGACGACTACTACGAGCCCTTCACGTTCGACTACGAGCATCTGCACACCGCGCCCGAGATGCGCACGGCGCCGGTGGCACGCCCGGTGTCGATCCTCAGCGGCAAGCGGATGGAAAAGATCGAATGGGGGCCGAACTGGGAGGAGATCCTGGGTGGTGAATTCGCCAAGCGCTCGCAGGATGCGAACTTCGAGGCGATGCAGAAGGACATCTACGGCGAGTTCGAGAACACCTTCATGATGTACCTGCCGCGCCTGTGCGAGCACTGCCTCAACCCGACGTGCGTGGCCTCCTGCCCCTCGGGCTCCATCTACAAGCGTGAAGAGGACGGCATCGTCCTCATCGACCAGGACAAGTGCCGCGGCTGGCGCATGTGCGTCTCGGGCTGCCCCTACAAGAAAATCTACTACAACTGGAGCACCGGCAAGGCCGAGAAGTGCATTTTCTGCTATCCGCGCATCGAAGCCGGCCAGCCGACGGTGTGCTCGGAAACCTGCGTCGGGCGCATCCGCTACCTCGGGGTTCTGCTGTACGACGCGGATCGCATCGAGTCCGCCGCCGCGGTCGAGAGCCCGGGAGACCTCTACCAGGCACAGCTCGACATCTTTCTCGACCCGAGCTCACCGGAGGTGCAGGCGCAGGCCCGCAAGGACGGTGTGCCCGAGGCCTGGCTCGACGCGGCACGCATCTCGCCCACCTGGAAGCTCGCGATGCAATGGAAGATCGCGTTTCCACTGCACCCTGAGTACCGCACGCTGCCCATGGTGTGGTACGTGCCGCCGCTGTCGCCAATCCAGTCCTACGCGAACGCCGGCGACATCGGCAGCAACGGTGAGATCCCGGACGTGCGCTCGCTGCGCATACCCGTTCGCTACCTCGCGAACCTTCTCACCGCCGGCCGGGAGGAGCCTGTCGTGCAGGCGCTCGAGCGCATGCTCGCCATGCGCGCGTTCTTTCGCGAGCGGCAGCTCGAAGGCCGCGACAACTCGAAGCTGCTCGAGCAGGTCGGGTTGTCGGTGCAGGAAGTGGAGGCGATGCATCGCTACCTCGCCATCGCCAACTACGAGGACCGGTTCGTGATCCCGACCACTCACCGCGAGTACGCCGAGAACGCGTATCAGATGCGCGGCGAGTGCGGCTTCTCATTTGGCGAGGGCTGCTCCGGCGGCGAGACGAAGCCGAGTTTATTCGGCGGGCGCATGGGGGCCCGCAAGGTCATTCCGATCAAGACGGTCGTCGAGAAGAAGGTGTCGCCGTGATCGCACTACGAGCCCTCGGAGCCTTGCTCACCTACCCGCGCCGCGACCTTCTCGAGGCGCTGCCCGAGATACGTGCGGCGATCGCTGGTTCCACGCTGGTTGCACCGTCCGCGAAGGAGCGCCTCACGCAGCTCATCGAAGAGCTGCACGGCACCGACCCGTTCGAGCTCGAGGAGCGTTACGTGGATCTCTTCGACCGTGGCCGCTCGACCTCATTGTGTCTCTTCGAGCACGTGCACGGGGACTCGCGCGAGCGGGGTCAGGCGATGGTCGATCTCAAGAAAGTCTACGAGCGTGCCGGTTTCCAGCTCGCCTCGAACGAGCTGCCCGACTATCTGCCGGCAATGCTCGAATACCTCAGCTACAGATCGATTGCGGAGGCGCACGAGATGCTGGCCGACTGCGCCCACATCCTGCGCGCGCTTGGCGAGCGGCTCGTCTGTCGGGGCAGCCGCTATGCGGCCGTGTTCGATGCGTTGGCTACCCTCGCGGGAGAATCGGGGCTGGATTGGTCCGCCGCACCGGCGCCACCCGAGCCGATTCCGCACGTCGATGAAGAGTGGATGGACGCGCCGGCGTTCGGCAGCGGGTCGCAACAGAATCCGGGCCCGGAAGCCGGCGTGACGCCGCTGCATTACATGCCGCGCAGGCAACGCCCGACAGGAGCGCCCCCATGAGCCTCGAGAGTGGCCTGCACCAGTTCCTGTTCGGCATATACCCCTACATCTGCGCCGCCGTGTTCTTCTTCGGAAGCCTGGTGCGCTTCGATCGCGAGCAATACACATGGAAGAGCGACAGCTCGCAGCTCCTGCGCGCGCACGAGTTGCGCTGGGGGTCGAATCTCTTCCATTTCGGCGTGCTGTTCATTTTTTTCGGCCACTTCTTCGGCATGCTGACGCCGCATTGGGCGTATGCCTGGCTCATCACCTCGGGCGACAAGCAGTTGCTGGCAATCGTCTCCGGCGGCATCGCCGGGGTGGTGGCTATCATTGGGCTCACGCTCCTGATCCACCGCCGCATGGCCGATCCGCGCATCGCTTCGAATACGCGCCGGCGGGACCTGGCGGTTCTGTTGATCCTGTGGGCGCAGCTCGCGCTGGGCCTGGTCACCATCTCGTTCTCGGCCCGGCATCTCGATGGCGCAATGATGGAACGCCTCGCCGGGTGGGCGCAGCGCGTCGTGACGTTCCGGCCCGGCGCTGCGCAGCTCATCGCGGACGTGCCGTGGGTGTTCAAGACGCACATCGTTCTGGGGCTGACGATCTTTCTCATCTTCCCGTTCACGCGACTGGTGCACATCTGGAGCGGGTTCGCCGCGGTCGCGTACCTTTTCCGTCCGTATCAGCTCGTGCGAACGCGGCGCAAGCTGGTATGAGATGTCCACGGTAACGGTCAACGGCGTTGCGGTGGACGCGACCGCGTTCCCGAGCCCGGAGGCTGCGGCGGGGCACGAGTTGCTGCGCCAGCGCGCGGTCGAGCTCGGGCTCACTGACGAGGGCGCGGAGACGGCGGCGATCACTGAGGCGATCGAGCAGCTTCTCGAGCGTGAAGTGTCGGCACGCGCGCCAGACGATGACGAGTGCCGGCGATACTACGAGGCGCATCCGGAGGAGTTCACGAGCGGCGATCTCGTTTTCGCGCGGCACATCCTTTTCCAGGTGACACCGCGCGTGCCGGTGCCGGCGATCCGCGCCAGAGCCGAGCTCGTTCTGGCGCAACTCGCGCAGGATCCGGGCCGTTTCGAAGCGCTCGCGCGCGAATACTCGAATTGCCCCTCCGGGCAGCACGGCGGGCATCTCGGGCAGCTAGGTCGGGGCGATACCGTGCCTGAATTTGAGCGCGCGCTCTTCAATGGCGCATACCTCGGCCTGCATCCGCAGCTCGTGAAAACGCGCTTTGGTTTCCACATTCTCTCGGTCGAGCGGCGGGAGCCGGGGCGGCTGCTTCCTCTCAACGCCGTGAGCGATCGGATCGCCGCGCGGCTGCGCGGGCGCAACGAAGCTACTGCGCTGGGTCAGTATCTGAGGCGGCTCGCGGCGTCGGCGGAAGTGCGCGGTGCGCGGCTGGAGCTGGCGAGCCAGTAAGGGCGCGCGCTCCAGAGGAAGGCCAGCGAGTCTATCCGCGCAACCTCGACGGCCAATACGACGCTGTTATTCGTCGGCGGGCTGGCTACCCGCCGGCTTCCGCGGTGTTGCCGACCTGGCGAACGCCGGCGTCCTTACCACGGGTTCCAGCGCGAGAGTGGCCTGCAAAGTGTGCAGGGCCGTAACGGGATCGTCGACGAAATGGAACAGTGCGAGATCCTCGGGCGAGATCATGCCGTGGCGGACGAGCGCATCGAAATTGATGATCTCCTTCCAGAAGCTGGAGCCGTAAAGGAGGATCGGAATCTTGCGATCGAGCTTGCGAGTCTGCGACAGGGTCAGCATTTCCGTCAGCTCGTCGAGTGTCCCGAAACCTCCAGGGAACGCGACCAGCGCGCGCGCCAGGTGAGCAAACCAGAGTTTGCGCATGAAGAAGTAGTGGAACTCGAACGAGAGCCCGCGCGTGATGTACGCATTGGGGCGCTGCTGGTCCGGCAGGCCTATGTTGAAGCCGACAGTGCGGCCGCGCGCGTCGGAGGCGCCGCGATTCGCAGCCTCCATGATGCCGCCTCCACCCCCGGAGCACACGATGAACCGCTGCGCGCCGGGCGGTAACGACTTGGACCATTCGGTGCACAGTCGCGCCAGCTCGCGCGCTTCCGTGTAATAACGACCGAGCGGCGAATCTTCGCGCAATCGCGCCGAGCCGAAGAATACGATGGTGTCGTGGATGCGTGCCTGGCGCAGGCTGTGGAGCGGCTCCAGATACTCGGCGAGGATACGCACCGGTCGCGCTTCCTCGCTGTCGAGGAACTTCTCGTCATGGTAGGCGAGTCCGGCCTGGTCGTGGTGATTGGGCATTGGGCACTGTCCTCAGCGGATGCGGGGGAGCTCTGCCAGCCACTGCTGGCGGGAGCATCCGGGATTGTGCACCTTCAGGCGACGGCGTGTGTCCAGGCCGCGCGGGCATGTTGGCGACGGCGCGGCGTTCGTGACACTCTTCACGCGACGTTCAAACCACTGGAGGGAGGCTATGCCCGTTCCCTGGATTCAGCTCGTTGGTCTCATGCCCTCGATCCTGGAAGTATCGCGCGAGCTCCTGAAACGCACGCGCCGGCCTCCAACGCCCACCGACACGGCGGGCCGTGTTGACAATGAGGCTGCGAGCTCCGTGCTGGAAGCGCGCATCAGCGCGCTCGAGGAGAACGAGCGTCGCCAGGCGGAGCTCGTGACCACCATGGCAGACCAGCTCGCGCAGCTCACTACCGCCGTGACCGCGCTTCACCGGCAAACGCGTGGCCTCCTTCTCGGCCAGCTCGCCGCAGGCATCGTTGCCGTAATCGCGCTGGTGTTCGCGCTGCGCTGCGAGCGTTGACTACAGCGAATCCACTTCCCGCCCGGTGAGCGCTCGCCACTGGCCTTTCGGCAGCTCGCCCAGCGACAGCGGGCCTATTGCCACACGCACCAGGCGCAGCACCGACACATCGAAGGCTTCGAGCATTCGCCGTATCTGCCGGTTGCGGCCGCCGGCGAGCACGATTTCGAGCCACGCATTCCTGTGGCCGGCACGCAGGCAACGCGCGGACTTCGCCTTCAGTCGCTCCCCATCCAGCAGGGCACCGTGCTCGAGTTTCGCCAGCAGATCGCCGTCCGGCAATTGGTCGATCTGCACGTGGTATGTCTTGCTCGGCCCCGTCTTCGGATCTGTGATGCGGGCGGCCCACGCCGGGTCGTTGGTGAACAACAGCAGGCCTTCGCTGGCCTTGTCCAGCCGACCGACGGGTGCCACCCAGGGCAGCACGGCACCGGCGAAACAGCTGTAGACGGTGTCGCGCCCCTGCTCATCGTTCGTCGTGGTCACGAGGCCGCGCGGCTTGTTCACCATCAGCACCAGTCGCCCTGCGGGAGCTGTGCCAAGGCCATCGATGCGGATGCGGTCGAGCCCTTGCCGAACGGGAAATTCGGCGTCCTGCACCACTCGATCGTTCACCTGCACGCGCCCCGCACGCACCCATTCCGCGGCCTGCGTCCGCGAAGCCAGGCCAAGCCTGGAAATGACCCGCGCCACACCGTGACGTGTGCCTTTCGAGGTGGGGACAGGGGGCTTGGACGGCATGCACGCAAGTCTGTGCGAGGAAGGCCAGCGGGTCTACCGGCTCCGTGCCGCCGTGGGGATGCGTCAACGGGGAATTCGAGCCCGCCTCACCGAACGCCGCGCGGGCGCAGACGGGCTGCTTACGCGCTTCGTGCCGGCCTTTTTCTTCCGCGCCAACAGACTGGCGATCGGCACCGCGACTTCCTTGCCCTCCGAGGCACGTATCCGCAGCAGGGAGGCCGCGACGCTCGGGCTAGTGATCGCATCCTCCAGGGTCATCCTGTCCAGCTCGTAGAGAAACGCGTCGACGGCGCGGCGCAGGCCGTTCTTGAGATTGCAGGTCGGCATGATCGCGCAGTTCACCAGGGTCGGGGCGGCGTGGCACGCGACGATTGAGAAATCCTTCTCGGCCATGCGCACCAGCGCGCCGATCGAGATCTGGCCCGGCGAGCGCGCGAGCCGCGCGCCGCCGGAGCGGCCGCGCGTGGTCTCGATGTAGCCATTCTGGGCAAGCTCGTTGACGATCTTCGTGAGGTTGCTGCGGGAGATGCCGTAGGCCTTCGCCATCTCGTCAATCGTCGCGACCCCTCCGTCCGTGTGCTTCACGGCCAGGTACATCATGACCCGGAGGGTGTAGTCCGTATACAAAGTGAGATGCATCGAAAGCTTTCCGCGAACGCCCGCGGCCGAGGCTACTGCAAGAGTTGCGTGAATGCGAGCCGGCGACGGCCGCCGGCTTTTTTCGAATACAAGAAGACACTCTTCGCGAATCACATATAAACCGTGCTGCGGTCGAGCTTTTCGATCGTCGCCTGCGGCCGCAATTGCCGAAGCGCGCCAGCCGGATGCGCGGAACACCCGGGAAAATAGCGAAACCGCGCATGAATCAGCCCGTGCGTGCAGCTCCCGTGAGGCCGCTCATGCCGCGCTGTCGTGCGCGACTGCGTCCTTGTAAAAGATGTATTCAAAATCAGGCCTGTCCCAACGTTGAACTTTGAAAAATGGATAAGTCCCGGAGGGAATTAGCAAAAACACGCATATGACGCTGTCCTCGATTTCAACGGCATGCGATGCGATGGTGGCCCCGAACCAACCAATCGGGGTATCTGATGCACTCTGGGAAATTGATATTCGCGCAACTGATGGAACACCTTCCGGAGAAGACTCTGGGGCGATGCGTGGCGCGCTACCGTGGCAACCACAAGATCCAGAGCTTCACGTGTCAGGATCAATTCCTGTGCATGGCGTTTGCGCAACTCACGTTTCGCGAGAGCCTGCGGGACATCGAGGCCTGTTTGCGCTCGCAGACGGAGAAGCTCTACCACATGGGTATCCGGGGACAGGTCTCGCGCAACACGCTGGCCAATGCAAACGCCACACGCGACTGGCGGATCTACGCCGACTTCGCGCAGCGCCTGATCGGCATCGCCCGCAAGCTGTATATCAACGAACCCTTTGGCGTCGATCTGGCCAATACGGCGTACGCCTTGGACTCCACAACGATCGACTTGTCCCTTTCGCTGTTTCCGTGGGCGCCGTTTCGAACCACCAAGGCGGCGGTGAAGATGCATACGTTGCTCGATTTGCGCGGCAATATTCCGAGCTTTATCCATATCAGCGACGGCAAGCTGCACGACGTCAACATCCTCGATCAATTGATTCCGGAAGCCGGTGCTTTCTACGTCATGGACCGCGGCTACATCGACTTCCAACGCTTGTATCGGTTGCATCAGGCGGGAAGTTTCTTTGTGACGCGAGCGAAGCGCAACATGGACGCACAGCGTCGCTATTCCCATCCCACGGATCGATCCACGGGTGTGATTTTCGATCAGACGCTCGTGCTGCAGGGATACCAGTCCGCCAAGGATTACCCGGAAACGTTTCGCGGCATCCGTTACAAGGATCCCGAGACCGGCAAACGCTTGCTGTTCATCAGCAACAACACCGCGCTGCCTGCCCTGAGTATCTGTGCTCTCTACAAGGCCAGATGGCAGGTGGAACTCTTTTTTCGTTGGATCAAAATGCATCTGCGAGTAAAGGCATTCTTCGGAACCTCGGAAAACGCAGTCAAATCGCAAATTTGGATCGCCGTGTCGGTCTACGTGCTCGTCGCCATCATCAAAAAGCGCCTCAATCTTTCTCGCAGCCTGTACGAAGTGCTACAGATTTTGAGCCTCAACCTGTTCGAGAAAACCCCGTTGGATATAGCACTTTCGCGTATTCCGGCGGCTCCGGAATCAGCTCAAGACGGCAAACAGTTGATTCTCTTCTGAAAACGTTGGGACAGGCCTGATTCAAAATAAGAGATGTCTATTGATGGATGAGCCCGCTTCGACCGAGCTCGATCGCTTGCGTCGCCTTTCCGACCTGTGGACTCGCGATGGCGGAAAGCGAGCGCTATATGCCGAAGTTCCTGACACATCTGGAGGCACTCGCCGCGGATGTGGGTCTGGCGGGCGAGCCGATTTCCGTCCGGATGAGCGGCTGCCCCGAATGGTTGCTCCCGGCCCTATCTGGCGGAAATTGCGCTGGTCGGCAAGGCGCCGGGCAAGTACAACCTCTATCTCGGGGCCAGCGCCAGTGGCGAGCGGTTGAACGCGCTGTATCGAGAGAACATCGGCGAGACGCAGATCCTCGAAGCGCTCCGCCCCTTGCTCGCGCGCTACGCTAGCGAGCGATCGGAGCAAGAGCGATTTGGAGATTTCGTGGTGAGAACGGGTGTCGTGCGGCCGATGCTGAACGGCCGGGACTTGCAGAAATGAGGAGCGGCCGACCAGGCCGGCGCAAGGCATGACGAACGCCACCCCAATCGACGCCACTCCCGCGGGCTGGGACGAGATCCGCGCGTGGCGCAAGCAGACCCGTGAAACCCTGATTGCGCAGCGCCTGGCCGTCGCCACCCACGTTCGCCTGGCGCGGGGCCAAGCAGCGAAACAGCGCCTGCTGGAAGCCGTCGATTTCAGCGCGCATCCCACGTTGGGAATCTACTGGCCCATGCGCGGCGAGATGGATGTGCGCGATATCGCTCGCAAGCACATCGAGACGGGCGGGGTGGTCGGCCTGCCGGTGGTCGTGGAACGGTCTGCCCCCGTGGAGTTCTGGAAGTGGCAGCCGGGCATGAAAATGCAGCGTGGCATCTGGGACATCCCCATCCCCGCGGAGCGCGAAGTGCTGAACCCCGACGTGCTCGTGATTCCGCTCGTGGGTTTCGACGCGCAGGGCTACCGGCTGGGCTATGGCGGCGGCTATTACGACAGGACCATCGCCGCCGCGCCGCGCCGCCCCTTTTGTGTGGGGCTCGGCTTCTCGGAAGCGCACCTGCCCACCATCTTCCCTCAGCCGCATGACATGCCGATGGACCTGATCGTGACCGATCGCATCGTCCATCGCCTGGCGGCCACTTCGCCGGCCGCGCAAATGGCGCGACCGGCGATCTTTTGAGCAAGCCCTAAGGCGCGCGATGCAGGCGCCGGAGCGTGGTCATGGCCGCGCCCAGTGCCGCCAGCAGAAGTCCGGACAACCCGAGCGCGGGAAGCATGCTCGCCGTCTTCGGCAACTCCGATGGGGTTGCGGACATGGTGGCACCGGGGACCAAGGCAACGCGCTCGGGCGCAGACCGGGCAAAGGGTACCGGGACCGCGACCGCGAATGCCTCTCCCTCAGGGAACTGAGCGGCGAGCTGGTCCTGCGGTACATAGAAGTTCAATGCATCTCCGCGGCGCAAGTCACGCACCGGAGTCGCTTTGCCGTCGAAATAGACGGACAGGTTCTCGGGTGGGGTGAGCGTGATTTGATCGCCCTCCTTGAAATCGATGGTGAGCGTGCGACCACGGTCGCCGACTTTGCGAACTTCGCCCGAGAACTTGACGTAGTACTTGCCGTTCTGCTGCGTAACACTCTGGCACGCGTCCGCGATTCGCGGATACTGCGCGAGCGTTTCCCGGGACCAGGTGACGTCCTCGCAACGGGTGCCGGTCGCGGTGAAGGCGCGGTCCATCGCGCTCTGGGCAAGGCCGGCGGCGCTGGCTCCCAGCGCAATCGCCGACAGGATCGGAATTGAAGGCTTTGACATGACGATTACTCCTGGGTTGGGAAGTCTGCAGGCCCGGTTGAAACTCGCCGCACGCCCACGCCTTCATCCCTCTCGGCTCGAACGATAAAACGTTGCGGAGCGGGGCCGACGAAATAGAATGGATAGCACGTCACCAGAGTGATACTCGGAACCGCAGTGGGCGCGAGCACGGCGACATCAGAAGGATTCACTACACGGATATCGACCACGCGGAAGCGCAGGGTTCGCGTGCGCGTGTCGAGATAGAGCATTTGTCCACGCTGCGCGTCTTTGAGGTTGCGAAAGAAACCATCCCGGTGCGCGGCAATTCCCACATTGCCGGGCGCCTCCACGGAAGCCGTGCCTTCGATATGGCCGGCGCCCCGGTTGAGGTGGGTTTCGCTCGTGCTGCCGTAGACCGGCACTTCGAGCGTCAGTGCGGGAATTCGCAGCACGCCTTCCGGCGCCTCGCGCAGCGAGACCTGGCGGAATGCGCTAACGCGCGTCGCGGACCAGAGCGTTTGGTCCGGGGCCGAAGACCACCACCGCGTCCGCGGTTGCGAAGCTGGTGTGCCTGCGCTGTGACTATTGCGAATCTCGCGGAGCGACTGGATTCCCTCGAGGCGCGCATGCTCCGACCACGCCCACGCCGCTCCATAGGCAACCAGCAGCGCCAGTCCGACCGACCAAGTGACGACTTCCAGCCAGCGCGGCGGCTGCATCACTCACACTCCGCAGCATGCTCCCTTGTGAGCGGCTAGCATTTCATCGACGCGCGCCAATGCAAAGCGGAGGCTCGTCCTGAACAGAGCGGCTCGGCTTGGGGCGGTGCACTCCGTGTCGGCGCTCGTCGCGCCCACAGCGCCATACCACTGGAGTGATCGTGCCCGAGCTGCCTGATCGTCCGGCTGCGCCTTCATCACGCCGACCGCTGCGGCTGACACTGGTGGCGCTTCCGCCGGGCATCTGGACACTGGGGTTCGGCTCTCTGCTCATGGACACGTCATCCGAGCTGGTCCACAGCCTGTTGCCCATTTTCATGACCACCGTGCTCGGCGCGAGCATGGTGACGGTCGGCCTGATTGAAGGCATTGCCGAAGGCACGGCCGCCGTGACGAAGGTGTTCTCCGGCGCATTGAGCGACCGCCTGCGCAAGCGAAAGCTCATCGTCGTGCTCGGCTACGGGCTCGCGGCGATCACCAAACCCATCATTCCGCTGGCCACTTCGCTTGCGTGGGTGTTCGCCGCACGCTTCGTCGATCGCATAGGCAAGGGCATCCGCGGCGCTCCGCGCGATGCGCTGATCGCGGACATTACGCCGCCGGCATTGCGCGGAGCCGCGTACGGCCTGCGCCAGGCGCTCGATTCGGTGGGCGCGGTGCTCGGGCCGCTGCTCGCTGTGGTGCTGATGGCCGCCTTCGCGGGTGACCTGAAGGCCGTCCTGTGGGTGGCCGTCGTTCCGGCGCTGATGTCCGTGACGCTGCTCGCGGTGGCTGTACGCGAACCGGAGCGCGCGGCATTCGATGCGCAAATGCATCCGCAACTTGGCGTCCGCAGCATCCGCCGGCTCGACGCGCGCTACTGGCTGATCGTGGCACTCGGCGCAGTCTTCACTCTCGCCCGCTTCAGTGAGGCCTTTCTCGTGCTGCGCGCCCAGGATGTGGGCCTGGCCATCGGATATGTGCCCGTCGTCATGATCGCCATGAACGTCGTCTATGCGGCCGCCGCTTATCCCGCGGGCGCCGCTGCCGACTCCATGAGCCGGCGAGCGCTGCTGGTCGCCGGCATGATCGTGTTGATCGGAGCGGATGTCGTGCTGGCCGAGGCAAGCACCGCCTGGCACGTGATAGCAGGGACAATGCTCTGGGGTCTTCACATGGCGCTGACACAGGGCCTGTTATCGAAGCTCGTGGCGGACAACGCTCCCGCGGACCTGCGTGGCACGGCATTCGGCTTTTTCAATCTCGTCACCGGGGGCGTGCTCGTCATCGCAAGCGTGCTGGCGGGCTTCTTGTGGGAGCAAGTCGGCGCCGCCGCCACGTTCATCGCCGGTGGGGCATTTGCAGCGCTCACTACCGTCGGGCTCCTGCTGTACCGGCCCAAGCGGCCGATGCCCTCGGCGTCCACCGCGAGCGCACCGTGAGCCAGCCTTCAGTGCGCAGTGTGACGGAGCCCTACCGACAGCGTGCCGAAGAAGCGCTGGTCACCTTCGCCACCGATGCGCGGCTCGGGCTGAACCAGGCGGAGGCACGCGTCCGCCTCGCACGCCACGGCCGCAATGAGCTCGTCGCGGAGAAGCGCGTTCCCGCGTGGCGAAAATTCCTGGCTCAGTTCCAGGATCGTGCTCGTCATCCTGCTGCTCGTCGCAGCCATCGATTTCGGCGGCGCTGTGGCTCTATGAGCGCGAATCGGCGCTGCCTTACGAAGCGCATGGCCATCTTCGCGGTCGTGCTGCTCAACGCGCTCATGGGCTACATCCAGCAGTCGCGGGCGGCGCAGGCCGTGGCGGCGCTGCGCCAGATGTCGGCGGCACACGCCAGCGTTGTTCGCGGCGGCGAGCGACAGAGCATCCCGGCGGCGGAGGTCGTGCCCGGCGACATCATCCTCGTCGAAGAAGGCGACACCATTCCCGCCGACGCGCGGCTGATTCACGTGACGGCGCTGCAGACCGCGGAAGCGGCGCTCACCGGCGAGAGTCTGCCGGTCTCCAAGGACAGACGGAATCGATCGCCGCAGAGGCCGGCCTCGGCGACCGCCACAACATGGTGTTCAGCGGCACGGCGGCGACCTACGGCCGCGGCGACAGCCGTGGTCACGGCGACCGGCATGCAGACCGAGATGGGGCGCATCGCCGGCATGCTCGAGGCGGCCCCCGCCGAGACGCACGCCGCTGCAGAAGGAGCTCGACCGCATCGGCAGGCTGCTCGGCAATCGTCGTCATCGTCATCGCCGTCGTGATGATCGCGACCATCATCCTCGTCGAGCACGTGCAGCGGCGTTCGCGGCGCTCTTCGACGTGCTCATCCTGGGCGTGGCGCTCGCGGTGGCCGCCGTGCCGGAAGGCTTGCCGGCGGTCGTCACCGCCGTGCTCTCTCTGGGCGTGCAGCGGATGGCGAAGCGGAATGCGATCGTGCGCCATCTCGCGGCCGTCGAGACCCTGGGCTCGGCGAGCGTCATCGCCTCGGACAAGACCGGCACGCTCACGAAGAACGAGATGACGGTGCGCGTCGTGGTGACGGCGAGCGGGCGCGTGAGGCTCGGCGGCACAGGCTACTGCCCGAAGGCGAGGTCACGCGGGACGAGGCTGAAGCGACGACGGATGGCTCGAAAGGCGTGATCGACGGCCCGCTGCGATCGAGCTGGAGCGCGCGCTCTCCGTTGGCGATCGCGCCAACAACGCCGTCCTGCACGAGCACGACGGGCGCTGGACGGTGCAGGGCGATCCCACCGAAGGGGCGCTCATCGTCGCGGCGCGCAAGGCCGGCCTGCAGGACGAGGCGCTCGATGCGCGCTTCGAGCGCGTCGGGGAAGTGCCGTTCTCCTCCGAGCGCAAGCTGATGAGCACCATTCACACGGACGCGCGAGAGGCAGGAGCGCCTGCTCGTCTTCACCAAGGGCGCGCCGGACGTGCTGCTGGCGCGCTGCTCGCGCGAGCTGGTCGGGGAGGAGACGAGGCCGCTCACCGAGGCGCGGCGCGCGCAGATTCTAGCGGGTCAACGAGGACCTCGCCGCGCGAGGCACTGCGCACGCTCGGCGTCGCGTATCGGCCGTTGCCCGCGGACGCATTCGATCGCGGACGCTGCCGACGATGGCATCGAGCAGGACCTGGTGTTCGCGGGGCTCATCGGCATGATCGATCCGCCGCGCGCCGAGGCGAACGAGGCGGTGGCCCGCGCGAAGGCGGCCGGCATCCGCCCGATCATGATCACCGGCGATCATCCCGTCACCGCCGCCGTGATCGCCGCGGAGCTCGGCATCGCGGACGGCGGGCGCGCTGTCACGGGCGCGGAGCTCGAGAAGATGTCCGACGAAGCGCTTGCACGAACGGTGCGGGACGTGTCGGTCTATGCGCGCGTCAACCCCGAGCACAAGCTGCGCATCGTCAAGGCGCTGCAGCGCGATGGCGCGATCGTCGCGATGACCGGCGACGGCGTGAACGACGCGCCCGCCCTGAAGACCGCCGACATCGGCGTCGCCATGGGCATCACCGGCACGGACGTCTCCAAGGAAGCCGCCGACATGGTGCTGGCCGACGACAACTTCGCCACGATCGTCGCGGCGGTCGAGGAGGGGCGCGCGATCTTCGCGAACATCCGGAAGTTTCTGCGCTACCTGCTGTCCTCGAACATCGGCGAGGTGATGACGATGTTCTTCGGCGTGGTGCTGGCGGACGCGATCGGGCTCACCGTTGCGGGGCAGGGCACGGTCGTCCTGCCGCTGCTGGCGACGCAGATCCTGTGGATCAACCTGGTGACCGACGGCGCGCCGGCGCTCGCGCTCGGCGTCGATCCGGCGGACGCCGACGTGATGACGCAGCCGCCGCGCCCGTCGAGGCGAGAGGGGTGATCACGCCGCGGCATGTGGTGCGGCATCTTCTTCGTCGGCGTGGTCATGGCAGCGGGAACATTGCTCGTGCTCGATGCGTGCCTGCCCGGCGGGCTTGATCGAAGGCTCCGGCACCCTGCGCTACGCGCAGACGATGGCGTTCACCACGCTGGTGTTCTTTTCCGCTCTTCAACGGTCTTCAACGCGCGATCCGACGAGCGCAGCGCGTTCGTCGGCCTGTTCTCCAACCAGTGGCTGTGGGGCGCGGTGCTGTTGTCGGTCGTGCTGCAGGCGGCCGTGGTCTACGTCCCGTTCCTGCAGCAGGCGTTCTCGACCGTGAGCTTGAGCGCGAGCGACTGGTTGCTTTGCGCGGCAGTGGCGAGCTCGGTGCTGTGGCTGCGCGAGCTCAGCAAGCTGCTCTTTCGCGCGCCAGGGCACGCGCCGCGTGAACGGGGGAAAGCCCGCGCGGGAAATACCTAGCGACCACCGTGATAGGTCGCATCCGCACGATGGCGGAAGAGGAGCACCATTTCGGGTGGCACCGATGCGGCTGACGGACTCAGGCGACACAGACAAGCGAAAGCCGCCACAGAAGGGGTTGCATCATGTACGGGCGCATTCTCGTTCCGGTCGACGGCAGTGACACTTCTCTTCGAGGGCTCGAAGAGGCGATCAGGCTCGCCCGGCAACTGAACGCGAGCGTACGTCTCGTCCACGTCCTCGACGAGCCAGCGCTTGTCATGGGCGAGGTCTCGGCCGGCAATGCTGCGTACGAGAGCGATGCACGTCGCTCTGCCGGCAACGCAGTGCTCAGTGACGGGATGGCGCGGGCGCGTCGGGCGAGCGTCGACGTGGATGGGGTGCTCGTGGAGTCGATCGGCGGCCCGGCGGGCAAATACATCGTCGAGAACGCAACGGAATGCCAGGCGGATCTCATCGTGTGCGGCACCCACGGACGCAGCGGCATCCGCAGGGTTCTGATGGGAAGCGATGCCGAGTACGTGGTGCGTCATGCGACCGTTCCGGTGCTTCTCGTGCGCAGTCACGCGGGCGACGCATAAGCCGCACCCAGCGTCGCCGTGCGCTCGGCGGTAACAGGCGTTGACCGCCACGGCCAAGGCCTCCTGTGGAACCGCACGGCGCCGTTGCGCGTTAGTACGGCTCGGGCATCCTGGTGGTGAGGAGGTAGCTGCCGATCGGCGCGGCGGTGCTGATGGGCGTGCTGGCGAAGCGGCACTCGAGCAGTGCGGGCGCGAAAGCAGCGGCAGCGCCCTCGGCCGGTGGCGGCTTGCTCGGCACGCTGACGCCGTTGATTGAAGGCAGTCCAAGCGGCCTGGGAGCCGACGATGTCGCCGGGTTGATCGGCAAACTCGTGAGACATTGATGCTGCCGTAGACACTGCGATCTACGCGGCGGTCGTCAAAGAGCTCCAGGAAAGCGAACCAGGCGGACGAATAATTCTAATCGTTGGAACTACCGGCCGCTGCCAACATAGGCGCACACAACGTGCCGAGCGCGACTCTCGTGTATTCGGCCAATTTCCGATGGCAGCATTCTTCCACGTGCCGCTCGGATGTTTCAGGAGTCAGCGATGCGGAATCGAGCCATTGTAGTCACTCAGATGGATGCTCAGATGCTGCGGGCACTACTTGCCGGTCGCGCGTGCACCGGGCGTGACCGCGAGCACCTGGAAGAGCTCAGTTTCGAGCTCGAGCGCGCGCTCGTACTCGATCCGGTCGACGTGCCGGCCAGTGTCATCACCATGCAGACGCGAGTTCGCGTGCTGGATTTGAACAGCGGAGAGCGACGCGAGTTCGTGCTCGTGTACCCCGCCGATGCCGATGTCGGCGCGAATCGCATCTCCGTGCTGGCGCCGCTCGGCACGGCAGTGCTCGGATATCAGGAAGGCGATGAGGTCGATTGGGTCATGCCGGGCGGGCAGCGTCGACTTCGAATCGAGCAGGTCATCCAGCCCACGGAGCCCGGCTCGATCGAGGGCGGCGGACCCTACTCGGCCGCGGGCCGCGTGACCGGCGCACATTGACGAACCACGCCGCATGGGGAGTCGGGCGCGCCTGGTTCGGCAAACCGCGTCCGTCGTATAGGGCGGCGGCGCCGGTTGCTAGAGCCCGCAGCGGGGCGGGCCGCGACTGCGCGCTAACGAAAGTTTGGCAGGACTCCCCGACTGGCTCAGTATTCATCGCGGGCCCTCAGGCTCGAGGTAGTAAGCATGTTGTCGCCTGGAGCTACGGGATCCGCGCCGGCGCGGGACATTTCCGATCGCCTCAATCAGGAGTGCTTCTGCATTACGCTGAACCACGATGTGCTGCGCCGGGCTCTCGGGAAAGAGATGGGCGATGCACAGCTGAGCGCCGCCTTCATCGAAGCGCGGCCGCATCTGTTCTCCAATACGCCGGTGTTCCTGTCCGAGGGTCAGATCGCAGCGATGCTGCGGATCGTCCGGGCCATTGAAGCCGCGACCGCACTGACAGGCTACCGGGACGCCGTCCTGTCCTGGGCGCCCGACACCGCCCGCCACGATCCCGGGCCGCTCGGGGTCTTCATGGGGTACGACTTCCACCTGACGGCCGATGGGCCGAAGCTCATCGAGGTCAACACGAATGCGGGCGGCGCTTTCCTGAACGCGCTGCTGGCCAGGGCGCAACACACTTGCTGCGTGGAAGTGGATACGGCTCTCGGCAAATCCGCGGTGAACGAATTCGAGCCAGCCGTGTTGCGCATGTTCGAGAATGAGTGGCGGCTGCAGCGAAAGGCCGGTATGCCGCGGCAGGTTGCGATCGTCGACGATCGCCCGCAGGAGCAGTACCTCTACCCCGAATTCCTGCTCGCGCAGCGGTTCTTCGTGAAGCGCGGAATCGACGCGTGTGTCGCGGATGCCGCGCAGCTTCGATACGAGGGCGGCCAGCTGGTTGTCGATGGCAAACCCGTCGATCTCGTCTATAACCGGCTCGTCGACTTCGCGCTCCAACGGCCGGAGCACGCCGCGCTTCGCGCTGCCTATCTCGACGATGCCGTCGTTGTCACGCCGAATCCACGCGTGCACGCGCTCTTCGCCGACAAGCGCAACATGACTGTGCTATCCGATCAGACCGCTCTGCGCTCCTGGGGGCTGGCACCTGAGGCGCTCGCTGCGCTTGAAGGGATTCCGCGCACGGTGCTCGTGACGGCCGAAAACGCGCAGCACCTTTGGGAAACGCGCAAGAGGCTGTTCTTCAAGCCGGCCGGCGGTCATGGCGGCAAGGCGGTCTATCGCGGCGACAAGGTGACGAAGGGTGTCTGGGCGCAAATCATTCGCGGCGGCTATGTCGCGCAGGAATTCGCGGCGCCGGGCGAGCGGGTGATTCGGCTCGATGGCGTTCAGCAGACCCGCAAGACAGACGTTCGCCTGTACGTCTACAACGGCCGGATTCTGCTCACGGCCGCCCGGCTCTATCAGGGACAAACCACCAATTTCAGGACGCCCGGCGGCGGATTCGCGCCGCTTCTCGCACTCTGAAGGGTCGCGCCAACGTGCGCGCAAGGCCAGCCAATCGACCTGATCTTTCCGCTGCAGCGAAGACAGGCTGGGACTCGAGCGCATCGTCCGATGACTACCGCAACGTCCACGCATTGCTTGTTCGCAGGCTCATTCCGGCTCACATTGCGCGCGGTCCCGGCGTGCGCCCGCACGTTGCGAGCGCATCACCGGCAGCTTGCATCAGCCCACGGAAGTAACCCGTCATGAACACGCGAGTGATGTCCCTGGCCACAGCGGCCACACTTCTACTGTCGGGCCCGCCAATGATGGCCCAGGAAAACGACCAGACTTTCATCTTCGGCGCCCGGCTCAGCGGCGCGCAGGAAGTGGTTCCGCCGGATGCGCCGGCCACTCCATCGCTCGGTATCTCCACCCAGATGACGGGCACCATCGCGGTGGCGGTGTCGAGCGATCTCTCCGTTCTCGACTTCCAGCTCGTAGTGCAGAACGGTGTCGCGGTGACGGCCTCGCACCTGCATTGTGGCGCGCCGGGGCAGAACGGCCCCGTCATCGTGCCGCTGTCAGTGCCCAACGAGCAGGGCGCCGATGCAAATGGCGTGCTCGCCGAGGGGAGGGTGACGAACGAGAACATCACGCAAGGCGCCGCGGCGTGCGAAGAGTTGATCGGCCGGCCCGTGCGCAACATCGCGTCGCTGGCGACAGCCGCAGCGGCAGGGCTCATCTATGCAAACGTCCACACGGCTGCCAACCCAGCTGGTGAGATACGCGGGCAGCTGATTCCAGGGCTGTCGACGCCCACGGCGGCGCCGACGATGAAGCAACGTTGAGGGTCACCCGAGGCGGCTGGCTCGTACGGCCGCATCGATCTGCGGCCGTAACGGCAAGGGAGGTCCCCTTGGCCTTGGCAGGGGACCTCCGGAAGGCACGCACGTCGATCTAGAACTTCACCGAGAAGGCCGCGAACAGCTGCCGGCCCAGCGCGTCGTAAATCTCGTACGTATTCGCCGCGCCACCGGAAGTGATCTCGGAGGTGACGATCGGCGGGTTCTTGTCGAGCACGTTGTTGACGCCAAAACGCAGCGACATGTCGTCCTTGATGGACCAGCTGCCGGCAAGGTCCAGGTAGTTGAAGGCCGGGATTCTCGCGTTGAAGCCGTTGAACTGGCCGAAGGTCGCGAAATGAAGTGTCGGGTTGTCCTCGTTCTGGTCGAGGGTCACCTTGCCGAAGTAACGCCAATTGGCCGACACCGTCACGTTCCACGGCGTCTCCCACGAGGTGCGCAGCAGATGGTGCCATTTCGGATTCACGGTCTGGCAGATCGACCCGAACAGGCCGGCACAGTCGTAGGATTCCACGCCAGGGGCTGGCGTCGTCTCAAATTTCTGCAAGTACGCGCCGTTCATCGAGAAGGCCAAATCGCCCCAGCGCTCCCCGATCGGCAGCCGATAGTTGGCCTGGAGGTCGATGCCCTTGAGCAGAGCCGAACCAATGTTGATGTTCGTCTGAAGGATGTAGCCGCCCGTTGCCTGGGTCGGCCCATTCAGCGAACCGTTGGTGCTGTTACGCACGATCTGACTGCAGAAAATAGGATCCCCGGTCTGCAGGCAGCTGCTCATGATGACACCCGCCGGGAACACCCCGACGCCGCCTTTGAGCTTGATGTGGTAGTAATCGACACTTCCTGTGAAGTTTCCGAGGAACGTCGGGGTGAACGTGAGGCCGATTGTGTAGGAGTTGGCCGTCTCGGCCTTCAGGTTCGTATTGCCCCCGGCCAGCTGCGTAACCTGGCCCGCAATGGTCTGCGGAATACCCGCCGCGTACAGCGCTGGATCCAGCCCCGTGCGCGCGCACTGCTCGGCCGTTGCGGCCGGCGGAGCTCCCGCAGTGGGTGCACAGGGATCGGTGCCGAACTGGATGAGCCCGATCGCCTGCGGGTTGAACAGCTCGATGAGGCTCGCTGCCCGGATGGCTCGCTGGAACGAGCCCCGGAAGCGGAAGTCGGCTGTCGGCGCGTACTGCAGCTCGAACTTATGCGTGTTGACCTTTCCGGAAACCGAGTAGTCGGAGTGACGGAAACCCGTGTCGAACACGAGATCGCTCACGCCCGCCCTGTCCTGCATCAGCGGTATGCGTAGCTCGATGAATTCCTCATCTACGGTCTGCGACTGATCGATTGCGACCGGAGCCCCGCCAAAGCCGGCGAGCTGGCCGCTCTGCTCGGCGGAATCCGGTGCGAAGTCCAGATTTTCCTGCCGGCGCTCATAGCCGAGGTTCACTCCCACGCTGTCGTTCGCCGTCGGCAGCTTGATACCGTACTCGCCGAGATCACCGGTGAAGTCCGCATGGAGAGTGCGCAGCGTGCTCGTGCCACGTGCCGTGCCGTTCAGGGACAGATAATTGACTGCGTCCTGCGTGACGCCGCCGTCCTGGAAGATGTTGTACGGCACACACGGCGGCCCGCTGACGCAGACCGGGTTACCGGAGGCATCCCGCGTGACGAGCAGCGCCTTGTCGATGTTCGCGAAGTTCAGATACTTGTTGTTCGAATTGAAGAAATCGACATAGTAAAACTGGCCGTACGCGTCATAGCTCCACGCGCCGCCGAGGTCGCCCTTGAGACCGCCGACAGCACGATATGAAGTGTGATCGTAATCGGAGGTCCGTCCGCCGCCTTCGATGTTGCGTCGGCCGATGAACGTATTGACGGTGACCGGAATGCCGCCAGAGGCGATTGCCGCCTGGTCCTGGGCGATCAGCGCAGGCGTGCAGCCGAGTATCGACTGTTGCTGTGCGCTCAGGAAGGGATTGCTGCAGTTGATGTTGTAGTTGCCATTACCGGACGGGTCGTTCGGGTTGGTCTGCAGGAACAGCGCAGAGGGCGCGATCTCCTGGTTCGTCCGGTCGTTCATGAAGTGGAACTCGACGTACGGCTTGATCGAGTCGTTCAGGTCTACGTGGCCCAGGAAGCCGGCCATGTAACGCCGGTCGTCGCGAGACATGAAGATGAACGGCTGGGCGTTGAAGATCGCCGGCGGGTTCGAGTCGACCGACCCCAGCGGCACGAACTGATTGCCGACGACGGCGAACGGATTGTTCGGGTCAATGGCGAAGAAGTTCGAGTTCACCGAGCCGGCGCAGACTGGCGCATCGGTATCGGGGTCGTAGTTCAACTGGCAGCCGCCGAAGTCCCGATCGGCGCTCGCGACGGGATCGGCGCTGCGGTAGCTGAAGTACGCCGTGATATTGCCGGTGCCTTCGGCGACGTTCGTGCCCGCCATGACATTGATCGTCTGCGTACGGCCGTCGTGGCTGTTACCCGAGGTCGGGGTGTAGCCGGCGTCTGTCAGGACCTGCCTGGAGAGGTCGCTATCGTTGCGATACCAGTTCTCACCAATGTGATAGTCGATCTGAAACCCTTCGAAGTTCTGCTTCGTGATGAAGTTGATCACGCCCGCGATGGCGTCCGACCCGTACACGGCGGAGGCGCCGCCGGTTACGACATCGACG
The DNA here is from genome assembly GCA_963837755.1 of uncultured Gammaproteobacteria bacterium. Taxonomy (GTDB): domain Bacteria; phylum Pseudomonadota; class Gammaproteobacteria; order Steroidobacterales; family Steroidobacteraceae; genus JADGHX01. Next base: position 815,081 of record CAWIOP010000003.1, read on the forward strand.
CGATCGAGCAGGAACGTCGGGATCTGATCGAGATTCGGCGCGGGCGACTGAATGACGGTGTAGGGCGAGCCCACGCCGAGTCGTCGGCCGTTCACGAGCACGAGAGTGCGGTTCGGCCCGAGGCCACGCAGGTCGGCGGTGGAGACGCCGCCCGCGGTGGTCAGGCCGCTGGTTCGGTTGCCCAGATCCTGGCCCAGCGAGTTGGTGAAGTTTTGCGGCAGCTGATTGATGACATCGCTGACGTCCATCCGGCCGCCGAGCTGAATCTCCTGCGAGGTCACGACCTGAATCGGGCTCGTGCTTTCCAGGTTCGGCGCGGGGATGCGCGAGCCCGTGACGACGACCGTCTCCGGTTCCTCCTCCGCAGGGGTGTTTTGTGCAAAGGCCGCGGCGGAGGCAGCGGTTGCGACGGCAAATGTCAGGATGAAGCGGGCGCATGCCGTTTGCGTGTTTGCGTCGTTGCGAAGCATGAGATGCCTCCCGGCTCCGACCAACAAGAGACAACCGGCCAGCAAAGTTCGGTCCCGATCTGTTTCGTCAGGCCGACACGCGGGGATGTGCCGTCAAATCATCAGTGTTGCGGTTCTCCATGGGTTGCGCCGCCGCTGCGCAAGCCGATTCCGCGGCGGCGTCATGGAAAAAATGCCCCATCCGCCATGCTGAAGGGGGACGAAAAGACACACCGCATGCAACGAAGCTGCGGTGCGGGTGCGTAGCAGTTGTACCGATCGCGCAACGGGCGCGCCGGATTTCCATGCCGCATCGCTGGAGGTAAGGCCCACGTATGGCAGGGCCAACGTCGGCAGGCGCCTGCCTGGCCCGAGCTCATGTCAGTTCAGTTTCGAATGAGGCGGGCATCGCGCGAAGCCGCCTGGCTTCAATCGATGAGATAGCTCGTGGCGAACACGGCGAGCATCGCGAACACGAGTGCCACCTTCGCGAGCGCGCCGACGGCGAGCCCTATCCAGGTGGCAACCCCGACGTGGGCTGCGGGGCCGAGCTTGCGTCGGCTCACGAGCTCACCGATGACTGCGCCGATGAAGGGCGCGATCAGGATGCCGATGAACCCGAAGAACAGGCCCACCAGTGAGCCGATCGCGGCGCCGGCCAGCGCAAGACGGCTCGCACCGACCCGCTTCGCGCCGATGAGCCCACCGAGGATGTCGAACACGAACGTCAACGCGGTGAGCACGCCGAGGATGGTCAGCGTGACCCAGCCGATGCGCTGGAAGTCGTCAATCCAGGCGGCGAGGAGCATGCCGCCAAAGACGGCTGCGGCGCCTGGAATACCCGGAAGAAACGTGCCGACGATTCCGATCGCAATCAGCGCGATCGCAAGCACCCACCACCCGGTCGAACCCATTGTGCGTGCTCCCGCTGGCTGGCGATCAGGTCAGGGTGAATGCCGGATGACCTGAAGCTCTCAGCTCTTCGGCACGATTCGCAGGATCGACGCGTTCGCGCCGTCGGCGACGACATAGATGGCGCCATCCACTCCCTGCTTCACATCGCGGATGCGCTTGTTCTGATCCTGTAGCAACCATTCTTCACCGACCACCTTGTCGTTCTCGAGCTTCAGGCGCACCAGCTTCATGCTGCCAAGGCCGCCGACGAAGAGGTCGCCTTTCCACTGCGGGAAGAGGTCCCCGCTGTAGAAGATCACGCCCGACGGCGCGATGACCGGATCCCAGTAGTACACCGGCTGCTCGAGCCCTTCCTTCGCGGTGATGCCGTCGCCGATCTTCGGGCCGGGGTAGTCGATGCCGTAGGTGATGATCGGCCAGCCGTAGTTCTTGCCGGCTTCGGGACGATTGAGCTCGTCACCCCCGCGCGGACCGTGCTCGATCGTCCACAGCCGGCCGCTCGCATCCAGGGTCGCGGCCTGGATGTTGCGGTGGCCGTAGGACCAGATCTCCGGCTTCGCATCGCTGCGGCCGAGGAAGGGGTTGTCCTGCGGCACGCTACCGTCGGGGTTGAGGCGCACGACCTTGCCGAAGTGGCTGTTGACGTCTTGCGACTGCACGCGGCCTTGCGGGATGGCGCGCTCGCCGAGCGTGAGGAACAGCTTGCCGTCAGGCGCGAAAACGATGCGCGAGCCGAAGTGATAGTTCGAACTCCAGCGTCGGCATCTGGCGGAAGATCACCTGCGCCTTCGCGACGCTCGGGCCGTTGGCGCCCTCGCTCAGCACGCCTTTGGCGAGCGCGGTGCCGTTGCCGCCGTCACGCGGCTCGGCGTAGGACCAGTAGATCGTCCGGTTCGTCGCGAACTGCGGATCGAGCGCGACGTCGAGCAGGCCGCCCTGGCCTGCGAAGTACACCTTCGGCAGGCCCTTGGCGGGTGCGGAGAGCTTGCCGTCCGTGCCGATGATGCGCAGGTTCCCCGAGCGCTCGGTCACGAGGATGCGGTTGTCCGGCAGGAACTCGAAGCCCCAGGGGTTCTGCAGCCCTCCGGCGACCACCTGCACGTCCAGCGCCACGTCGCTCTCGAGGCCCGGCGCGCGAGTCTGGTTCTCGAAGGCCGGCGTGAAATCGATGCCGTTGCGCTCTCGGGTCTCCGGCGAGCTGTTCGCCGCGGGGCTCGCGGCGCTCGCCGTGGGTGCGGCTGCCTGCGCCGGCTGTTCGCGCGAGCAGGCAGCCAGGACGGCGAGAGAAACGAGGGAGGGCAGCAGGACCAGGGTCGTCTTCGGGCGCATCTTTACGAAGCCTCGTTCATGGTTGAGGGAGCGGAAAGTCAGTATACGTGGCAGTGACATGGGGCTTCAGGGTCAGCGTCGCCGTCCGCCAACCCACAGCCGGCCGCTCCTTGCGTCGGCATGCCGATTGCTTCACCAACCGCACGCTGTGGCGACGGCACCGATGACGAGACTCAACGTCGCTGAAGCACACGCACATCATCCCGGACGAAGGAACGCAGAGTTGAGCAAAACCAGCGTGCAATGGGCGCCGGCGATCGTTGCGTCCTGCTCCAAGGCAGGATTGGCAATCATCCGGGCGCTGGGGACCCGCGGGGTGCCGATTGTGGGGGTCGGATACGGCCGCGGCCAGATCGGACTGCACTCCCGTTTCGTGCACGAGCGAGTGCTCTGTGCCGATCCAGCGGAAGACGAGAAGGGCTTTCTTGCTTGCCTCGCCGCGCTTCCGGAGCACTGCAATGGCGCTGTGCTGTTCCCGAGCGACGATGGCGCTCTGGTGGCGATGTCCCGGCACAGGCAATGGCTCGCCGGGCGCTTTCAGGTGGTCGCGGAGCGCTGGACGCTCGTTCGCAGCCTGATTGAAAAGCATCTCACGTACGAGATCGCGCGCACGGCCGGTGTGCCATGCCCTCGCTTGCAGATGGTGCGCGCCGCGGACGACGCCCTTGCGTTCGCTCGCGAAGTCGGTTTTCCGTGTCTCGTGAAGCCTTCCGTCGGGCATCTTTTCTTCAAGGCATTCAAGCGCAAGATGCTGATGGCTCACTCCCTGGAGGAGCTGCAACGCGCGCTCGAAGTCATGCGCGACTATCCGGGCGAGCTCATGTTGAGCGAGTTCGTTCCCGGCCCGGATACGTGCAGTGCAAATTACAATTCGTTCTGCGTCGACGGCCGGCCCATTCAGGAGTTCACCGCGCAGAAGATTCGGATCCGGCCGGCGTCGATTGGCTTTCCGACGCTCGTGCGCAGCCAGCCCATGCCCGCGGTGCAGGGCGCGGGGCGGCGGATGGCCGCGGCGCTCGGCTACAACGGCTTTTCCTGCATGGAGTTCAAGCTCGACATCCGCGACGGTGTGTACAAGCTCATGGAAGTGAACGGCCGGCACAATTACTCCGGCGAGCTCGCCAGCGCCTGCGGCGTCGATTTTCCCTGGCTGAGTTACCTCGCCGCGCGACGCATGGCGCTTCCGGAAAAGGTCAGCGCCGACATCCCGGAGATCTTCTGGATAGACGAAGAGCGCGATGTGCGGGGCGCAATGAGCGCCGCGCTTCGCGGCATGAGCGTGGCACGCGAGTACGTCGAGCCCTATCGCGGACCGAACGTGTACGCAGTGTTCTCGCGATCCGATCTCAAGCCATTTCTCAGCTTGTTACGTGGCAGCGTCGCGGGCGTGCTGACGCGAAGGCGCGCCGCGGCGCCGGCCACGGGCAGTCCGGATGTGATTTGAGCAAGGCGACCCACGGAGGCAGGCATGACCGCAATCTGGGGATCGCTGGGGACAACGGACGGTTGGAACGTCGAAGAGCTCGGGCGGTGCCTGCGCCATCGTGGCACTCACGAGTCGAGCTGGGCGCCTGCGCCGCATGTGCGGTTCGCATGGCGACGAGACGAGGGTGCGTCGGCATCCGTCATCCCGCAAGTGCCCCTGATGTTCACAGGCTCTATCACCAATCGGAGCGAGCTCGCGCAACGGCTCGGGCGCGACTCGAAGGATGTGGCATGCGATGCCGGGCTGCTCTGGGAGCTCTATTGCACGCACGGCTCGCGCGCCTTCGGGCTGGTCAATGGGCAGTTTGCAATCGCGCTGTACGATGCGCGCACGGATGAGCTCGTGCTGGCGGCGGACCGATGGGCCGTGCAGCCCCTGTATGCTGCCTCCATCGAGAGCTGCTGGGTGTTCGCTACCGAGTACCGTGCGCTGCTGGCCTTGCCACAGCTTCAGGCGCGTATCGATGCGCACAGCGTTGCGTTCCTGAACGCCACCAAGTATCTGCCGGCCCGCAGGACACTGTTGCAGGACGTGCATGCGGTTGCGCCGGGCGAGTGCCTGCGCTTATCCCGCAACAAGTGTGAGCCGCAGCCCTATGCGCCGCTGAAGCTGGATATTCCAGAGAATTCGTCGGAACCCGCGCTCGCTGCCGGTCTGCGTGATGCGTTATTGGCGGCCGCGCGGCGCACCGTCGCAGGGTACGACCGCATCGGAATCGCCCTCAGCGCCGGGCTCGACTCCACACTGACCCTGGGCTTCGTGCGGGCCATGGCGCCCGGCGCACGGATCCACACCTATACGGCGAGCTTCGATCCGCACGACCCGGACCTGGCCCTCGCGGCAGAGGCCGCGCGGCATTTCGGCACCATTCACCGCGAGATCATTCTGGGGCCGCAGGATGTGCCACGGCTGCTGGGTGAGCTGGTCTGCGCGATGGAGGACCCCTGCGCACGCGAGGAAATGCTGGTGTATCACGTGCTGGCCCAGGAGGCCGCTTCCGAGGTGCCCGTGCTGCTCTACGGGCACATGGCGGACGTGCTGTTCGGCGGCATGCCGCGCCACCTGCTCGTCAAGCTTGCGGCCGGACTGCCATTTGCCCGAAATCCACTCACGGCGTTCTACGACTACACGCAGACCGGCGCCGTGCCTCGATCCGTGTTGGGCAGATTGCTGGTCGCCGCGTATTACCGCGGGCGCCAGGTGCCGCCGCCGCGCGTGATGAACGAAGATTACCCGGCGGCCGATGCGCGCCTGCATCTGGCGCGGGTCGAGCCTCTCAATGCGGTACTGCTCGATGCGATACGCCATCCAACCGAAGTCGCTGCGATGGAACGGCTGCATGCGCGCGCCGGCGTGCGATTCGGCTCTCTCTTTCATGACGCAGGTGTCGCGCAATGGGCGTTTCGCATTCCGGATCGACTCAAGATTCGCGGCCGCTGCCGCAAGTACATCTTGCGCCGGGCGGCGGCGGATATTCTGCCCCCGGCCTTCACCTCGCGGCCGAAAGGCATGATCCGCATCACGCAGGATCGGCGCCTCTGGCGCGTTGTCCAGACCATGGCAGCGGATCTGCTCGCGCCCGGTGCCGTGGCCGCGCGGGGTCTGTTTCACCCGCAGGACGTCGCCCGGCTCCTGGGTAACCGACGCAACACCGAAGAGCAGTTCTATCGCATCTGGACGTTATTGCTGCTGGAGCTGTGGTGTCGCACTTTCATTGATTCCCGCAGTGCTTCTTGCCAGCCACAGACAGCACTTTCCTGCGCATGAGCGCGTTCGCCGGCCGGCGTGCCGTTCGCATGGCGGGTGATGCGGTTGACTCGGTACGGCGAAGTATCGTTACTTCTTCATGGCGCGCGGCGGCCGCTTTCAAAGCGTGATCTTCGAGATCTTCGTTCCCTGCAACGAAACGCCCGCCATCAGTCCGGCGTTGGACATCACGAAGCCCACGACGGGCTGCTGCATCGTGTTGGTGTCGATGCGGCCGTTTGCGCCAACGCTTGCCATCGCGACGGTGGCGTCCGCCCCCGCCGTCCAGCCGTCGCTCTTGCGAAATTGGGCAAGTGAATCGGGCGTCATGAACAGAAGCACGATCGCCTTGGATTGAGCGCCCGCCTGGAAGCCGATGGAACCGGAGCTGGTGCTGTAATAGCCGACAGTCTTGCGGCTTACGCGTAATGCGCCATCGCCGTGCTCGGCGCCCACACCGAAGCTGACGCTCAGCACCGCGGGGAACACCAGAACACCGGCGGCGCGCTCGATGAGCTGGCGCGAATCGGGCGAAGATTCGCGTAGTCGAGACAGCGTGCTGTCCACACCAGCATCGATTTCCTTGCTGCGCTCGGCGGAGCCGCCTTTCTCCCTGGGGGACGTGGTTGTGCAACCGACGAGCGCTGCACAGGCCACCGCGGCGAGCACGAACATTGCCCACCTCGCCGGAGCGTGTCTGAACATTCCCGGCTGCATGATGACGTCTCCTTCGCTCACGCCGATTGCTTCGAGCCGCCATGAGGATCGATGAGAAATCTCCTCGCGACGCCCTTGTCGAAGTCCGCGTAGCAATTCGTATGCCGCGCGCCGCGCGCGCTGGCGCGCACTTCACGAAACAACGGGTACGCGGCCTGTTTTCAGCGCAGGCGCCGGCGGCAGGCCAGCGGCCTCGAGAATCTGCTTCTCGTCGAGAGTCTCGTGCGCCAGCAGCGCCTGCACCAGCGAGTCGAGCTCCTTGCGATGCGCGTTCAGGAGCTTGCGGGCCTCATCCAGGCTCGCGCCGATGATCGCCCGGACTTCGGCATCGATGGTGCGGGCGGTTTCTTCGCTGTAGGGCTTGGTGCCAGTGAAGCTATCGACGCCGCTCAGGTAAGGGTGCTGGCGCGGCGCGAGCTGCACCATCCCGAGCTTGCCGCTCATGCCCCAGCGGGTGACCATGTTGCGCGCGAGGTTCGTCGCCTGCTCGATATCGCTCTCCGCGCCGGTGGTCCGCGTGCCATAGACGATTTCCTCCGCGGCGCGCCCTCCCAGCATGCCGACGATGCGGGCGCGCAGATAGGCTTCCGGATAGTTGTAGCGGTCGCTGTCGGGGCGCTGATAGGTCACACCAAGTGCCTGTCCACGCGGCACGATCGTCACCCGGTGCACAGGGTCCGCGCCGGGCAGCAGCAGGCCGAGGATGGCGTGCCCGCTCTCGTGGTACGCGATACGCTCGCGGTCGTCGAGGCTCAGGAGAATCGGGCGCTCGGGACCGAGCACGATTTTCTCGAGGGCATCGTAAGAATCCTTCTGCCGGACTTCGTTCTGCTCGCGGCGCGCGGCCAGCAGCGCCGCCTCATTGACGAGGTTCTTGAGGTCCGCACCGGTGAACCCCGGCGTTGCGGCGGCGAGCTCCGCCAGGTTGGCATCGCCGGCGAGCGGCACGTGGCGCGTGTGCACTTTGAGTATCGCTTCGCGCCCCACCTTGTCCGGCAGGTTCACCACCACGCGCCGGTCGAAGCGCCCGGGTCGCAGGAGCGCTTTGTCGAGCACGTCCGGCTGGTTGGTGGCCGCCAGGACGATGATGCCTTCGCGGCTGGAGAAGCCATCCATCTCCGTGAGGATCTGGTTCAGCGTCTGCTCCTGTTCGCTCGCGCCGCCGATCGCCACCTGTCCGCGCGCCCGGCCGATGGAGTCGAGCTCGTCGATGAAGATGATGGCAGGGGCATGCTCGCGCGCCTGCTTGAACAGGTCGCGCACTCGCGCCGCGCCCACGCCTACTATCATCTCGACGAGCTCCGCCGCGCTCATCGAGAAGAACGGCACGCCGGCCTCGCCCGCGACCGCCTTCGCGAGCAAGGTCTTGCCGGTTCCCGGCGCCCCGACGAGCAGCACGCCCTTGGGAGCGGTGCCGCCCAGGCGCGTGTACTTTTCCGGAGCCTTGAGGAACTCGACGATCTCGACCAGCTGGCTCTCGGCATCATCGATCCCGGCCACGTCATCGAATGTGACCTTCTTGTCACGCTCGGTGTCGTAGCGGCGCGCCGTGCTGCGGCCGATGCCCATGAGCGCGCCTCCTATCCCGCCGCCCTTCTGCGCGGCACGCCGGAAAAGCCACACGTAGAAGCCGATGATGAGCAGGGCCGGCCCGACGCTCAGGAGAAACGTCACAAACGGCTTGCCGCCTGACTGAATCGGCACCGCGCTGATCTCGACCTTGTGATCGATCAGCAGCGCCTCGAGTCCGGGGTCCACGAACGAGGGCAGCGTGGTCTTGAACGCGCTCCCCGTGCGGGGCGCTGCGCGTGCCGCCGCGCTGGCGTCAGTCGCCACCGGCTTGCCGCTGGGCTGCGGATAAGTCACGGCCGTCGCGAAGCGGCCTTCTATGACTTCCCCGCGGCTGTAGATCGACTCGACGTTGTTCTTCGTGACTTCCTGCTTGAACACGGTGTAAGGCACGGTGATCGGCGCTTGCGCACCCGGAGCGAACAGGCGCGTCACCGCGAAGTTCACGACCAGCACGAGCAGGAATATCAACCACATCCTGCGCGGTGGCCAGGCGGGCTGCGAGCCGCCGGCGTCCTTCGGACGCTCCGGCGCGCCGTACGCGGGCGGCTTGCGTCTGGCCGACCGCAGTCCGACGGGACGTCGCGTCGCTGGTTTCGGCCATCTCATGCACCTCTCCTTCGCTGCGCGCGGTGAGTGGGCCAACCGATTTCAACCAACCGATCTCGATAATAGTACGAGATGCCGATCGGGCGCGCTGCGCCTGAGAATCACGATTCAAAGCGCAGGCACGGGCGGCGCGACGATCCGCGTGTCAGCACAGAGCGCGGGCTTGCCGATCAGCGGAGCTCAAAAAACTCGTCGTGAAGGTTCTGCCGCGGCACTCCTGCGTCCCGCATCAGCGCGCGCACTGCATTCAGCAAGCCCTTCGGGCCGCAGAAACTGATCTGCACTGAGTCCGGACCGGCATCGCGAATGATCTGCCGAAATCGCCGAGTGAATTCCGGGCTCGATGGGCCGCTCGAATCGGGAATTAATTGCGCTCCGCGCTCGCGCGCAAGATCGCTCAATACGTCGGCGCCCGGGAGCTCCCGGCCGGGCGTGAAGAAATAGAACAGCGTGACCAGACGAGCGCCCACATACCGAGCCACTCATGCGTCTGGTAGACGCGCTCGAGGCCGCCGAACCAGGATTCGACAAGCTTCCAGCGCCCGCCCAGCAGCGCCGCGCTGCCCATGAGCGCAAGCGCCGACGCGCCGAGCGACAGGCTCACGGTGGCCATGCGTCGTCGCGACCGGGCGATTCGTCGAGCGCGTTGCCTAGCGCGACGAGCCCGTAGCGGTTTCCGCCTGCTGGTCTGCCACCTTCGCTGGCGTGTCGTTGCAGCCGGTCTGCTGTTTGATTGTTGCCACGGCTACGCACGCGTTGATCGACTCCGTTACCCCATTGCGCCCCGCGAATCGCGTGCTCGTGCGGCTCAACACGCCATAGAGCGCCTCGGGCCGCAGGCGCGCGTTCTGCGCGAGCAGCAAAGCGACGGTGCCCGTCACGTGTGCGGTGGCCAGTGATGACCCCGACGCGAAATCGTAGTGGGCTTCCGGGGTGAGAGTCAGGATCTCGCTGCCCGGCGCCAGCAGGGCGCGATCCCGCGCCGTGTGCACTTCTGACGAATCGACGACGAGCACCCCTGCGGTGCCGCCGGGAAACCCGCTCAGGCTTTGCAGCGGCGGTGGCGAAACCGAGCCGACGAACACGATGCCGCGCTTCACACCTGTTTCGATGAGGGCGGAGAGAAGCGGGTCGGCAGGCCCCGCGAGACTCAGGTTGACCACCTGCGCGCCCTCATCCATCGCCGCGACGAGTGCCTTGGCCAGCGTAAACGAATTGCAGCGCGCCCCGTCCGTGCCCTGATCGAGCTGCCAGCATGCCTTGAGGGCAATGAGCCTGACCCCGGGCGCCACGCCCACGATGCCGAGCTTGTTGTTGGCAATGGCGGCAATGACGCCCGCGACCTCCGTGCCGTGACGATCGCGGCGGAACTGCACGGCATCGGCGTCCACGAAGTTGTGTGTGACGATGACCCTGCTCTTCAACTCAGGATGCTCGACATCCATGCCCGTATCGACTACGGCCACCCGCACGCCATCGCCGCGGGACCAGCGATGCGCATCCGCCACGTCGATCTGCTCGAAGCCGTGTTGCAGGCTCACGTAGGGGTCGTTGTACGTCTGGCTCATCGTCTGGAACGTGCCGAGCGGCTCGGCGATCCTGACGCGCGGCTCGTGCGCGAGTTGCGCCAGCACAGCCGCCTGGGAGGCCGCCGCCGGAATCTCGAACACCACGCAGTGAACGCGCAGCATCGGTATGGGCCACGCGGCGACCTCGTTCAGGTGATAGTCGCGACCGATCGCGGTGGCCATTTCACGCGCAGAGCCCGTCGCGCCGTAGTTTTGAAAGCCGCCGTACGCCCGCGGGGTCGACCCGGCACGGCTCGCGAGAGGCGTCGTGTCGTTGGCAACCGTGACGATGATCAGCCGATCGGGCGCAGCGCGAAGGATATCGGGCAATGCTCCAGCACGATCGCCACTCGACACGGTTGCGCATCCGCACAGCGCGAGCGTGACAGCCATGAGCGCCCATACGGATTTCATTTCGTGATCGGCTCGGCGAAACGCACCGCCGGGTTGGCGCGCAGCTCGGACAATGCGGAGTCGTTGCCGGAGCGTTCCACCGCTGCGGTGGCCGCCAGCGTGTACACACCCGCCTCTGTGGGCCCCGCCACGATCCGCAGGCCGGATTTCTCCAGCAGCCGCTGCAGCTCGCTCATGGGCAACGTCGGCGAGAACACGGCACGGATGATACCGCGTGCCGTTGTCGGAATGGATGAGGTGGCCGCCGTGGCCGAGGTGACCGTTCGATACTCTGCCGCGGGCTGCACAGCGCGATCGCGCGAGGTGAGCGCCGCGGTGAGCGCTGTGATGCCGATCGCCTCGATCACCACCGCGGCAGCGAGCCAGCGGGTGACGGAGCGAGCTCGAGCGGGCCTCACTGACGACGCCCCGGAAGGCGGACGCGCCGCTCGCCCCTGCGCGGTGTCAGCGGCGGATATTCGCTCCCACAGCCGTTGGAATGCCGCGCCCGGCACGCAATCGATGCGCTTGTCGTTGGCGATGGCGCTCATGACCCGCCTCTGCGCCGCCACTTCGTTCCGGCACTCATCGCACACGCGCAGATGCGCCTCGATCTGCGCGCGCTCGGCATCGTCCGCACGCCCGTTCACGAGCCACGGAATCCTGTGCCAGACGTCTTCGTGACTCATTGCGCCTCCTGACCTGCGGGGGGCCCCAGCGTATTGCGCAACCTGGCGCGAGCGTGAAACATGCGCGCCTTCACGGTTGAAGGGGGGCAGCTCATGATCGAGGCGATCTCCTCGAAGGAATGCCCGAAGTAATAGGCCAGCTCGATTGCGGTGCGCTGCTCGAGGGGGAGCTGGCGCAGCGCGTGCAGGATCCAGTCCTGCATCTCGTGTGATTTCGTAGGCTCGTCGAACATCACGATCGTCTGCGACTCATCGTGGCTTTCCCGCTCGTTTCTGACGCGTTCCCGCCGCAGCGACTTCAGCGCCCGCCGATACGCAATGCCCATGATCCAGGTGGATACGCGCGAGTCGCCGCGAAACCGGCCCGCCTTGCACCACACGACCCAGAATGTGTCGTTGATGACTTCTTCGGCCAGCTCATACCGGAGCGCGAGGCGCATCAGGAAGCGCGCCAGCGGCCGGTGATACAGAACGTAGAGCTCTTCAAAGGCGTGCCGGTCGCGCAGCGCCACGCCCGACATCAGCTGACGCTCGCGCTCGTCCGAGCGCGCCGACACGGCTGAAGGCGGAGCCAGATGTGGAGAAGGCGCTGCCGGCTGCATGAGATTCCGTGCCAGGTTGTGGAGACTCACCTCTAGGTATGTGAGTGCCCCGGAGCGACGTAAAGGTTGCGACCCCGCTGGTGATATTTTCATCGGGCGGCGAACCGTCGGGCGGCAGCCTCAGAACGTCCAGATCACGGTGGCGGTCCAGCGGTTGTCCGCAACCGCACCATAGAACAAGTCCCTGGCCGCGGCACTGTTCTGTACCCGTGACACATCGAAGTGCAGCCGGGGCAGGTCGTAGACGAGCCCGGCGCTACCGTACCAGTACCCGATGCCGACCAGCTCGCTCAGGTCGTAGTAGCCGACACCGGCAACGCCTGACAGCCGTGCGGTAACGGGCACGCGCGCGGTCACGTCATAGGTGAGCGCCGAGCGATTCCAGCGGATTCCGCGGGAGGACACGAGCGAGCTGTTGGGGGACCACCTTGCGCTGAAGAACAGCCGATCCCGCCAGGCCGCGCCGGCGGTGAGATCGTCGTAGTCGTAGCGGCTTGCCTGGCGGTTGCCAGCGTACGCGTAGTGCGACACCAGCACCTTCGCGTTCCAATCTCTGTTGAGCGCCCAGCCACCGCCCACGAAGGCGTTGATCTCGGCGGTCGTGGTCTCCTGACTGTAAAGCTTGACGCTCGACGCCCAGAGGCCCGCCAGCCAACCTCCGGGCGAGTTGTAATGCGCGTCTGCCTGCACCGCTGGTGAGCCATCGCTCTGGGAAACGCCACGCAGGCGATAGTCGCTGGTCAGCGCAACCGAGCCTCCCCAGCGATCGTTCGCCCAGGCCGGAAGCGCCATCAACGACAGGAGCCAGGGGAGTGCGCGCACGCGCTCAGAAGTACCCGTTCACCTGCGCAAACACAAGCCGCCGATTCTGCGCATCGTTCTGGGGAATGCCGTCGTAGTTGCGCACGCCAACACGCACCTGCGCAAACTGTATCGGGGTGTATTCCCATACGACACTGACGCGATCCTGGTAGTCGTGGGACAGGGATGTGTCCGGGTCGAAGTATTCCGCGGTGATCTTCAGGTTCTGTCCCTGGCGCACCCGCCAGTTCGCCTCCAGCAACCCGACGGCCTGCTTGCGCCGGGGCACCAGAGTGTCGTCGATGATGTAGTCCGCTTCCGCCAGCCAGGCGATGGGTCCGGTGCGCACTCCCGCAAAGATGTTCTGCATCTGCCGTTTGCCGATCGAGACGCCCGCGGAATCCGTTCCCTTTGCGGAGTCGTTGAGATTGAAGCTTGCGCCGGCGCGCCAGCCCGGCGTCACGTACTCGGTTCGCACGCTGTACTGTTTGCCGTTGGGAGTTGCCGCTCCGCCCGCGGTGCCGTTGGAGATGGCAAGTTGCGTGGTCCAGCGCGCGGTTTCCATGCCGAACTCCACACCGCGATCCGGCGTGGCGAAGTTGATGCCCGTGACCTGCCGGGTGAAAGCAGTGTCATCCTGCAGCCGTATGCCATATGGCAGATACAACTGCCCTGCCTTCACATAGAAGCGCTGATTGTCGAACCAGAGACGGGCGTACGCTTCGGAATTGATGCTGCCGCCGGGCGCGATACGCTGGTCGACGTACAGCGAAAGCCGGTCGGGAATGGCGCGCACGTCGAGATAAACCCGCGCTTCATCCAGATCGAATGCAGTGAGTGAGCGCTGGTGGGGGGTATCGGTGAACGTGGCGTTCGCGCGCAGGTTGCCGCCGATCGCGAGGAACCGGGCGAGCTCGCCCGTCCACGGTTCACCGGTGTCGACATGTTTCTCGGGCATCCCCGTCTGGCCCCAGATCTGGCCGAACGTGTTACGCATGCCGCCGCCGGTCGGGTTGACGTGGCATGCCATGCATTTGAGGCCCTGTTGGACCGCCAGATAAGGCTCAGCCAGCGCCGTGCCACTCACACTCAGGTTCACCATCAGGCACAGCGCCGCCAGCAGCAGTCCCAATCTCACGGCGTGGCCTCGACGGTGAACTGCAAGGTGAAGTCGCTGCCGCTCGTGCCGAGACCCGCTCCGTCGATGGGCAGGCCGTTGCGGCCGAGCACCGCAGGTGAGCTGTTGCCGGCAAGCGTGAGCTCATAAAGATCCGGCACCCACATCTGTCGTGGCAGCGCGAGCGCGATGACGGTGGGCTGCAGGGCGTGCACGCCGATGCTCACCGCGTGGAGCGCCACTTCGTTGCCGTCACCGAACGTGCCGTCACCCCCGCTGCGCCTCAACAAAATGCTGGCGGAGTTGAGCGAAGCGACATCGAGCTCGCCGCTCGCCTGGATCAGGATCTCACGCGGGGGTTGCGCCAGCATTTCGCCGTCGAGCGGCGTGGTTGCACGCAGTTGCATCGCGCCGGGGCTCTGCAGCCCGGCGGCTGGCTGGGCGCCGTCCGTAATCCATTGGCGAATGATGTCGATGGTCGCCTGCGGCAGCGGTGGTTGACCCAGCGGCATCTGGCCGCCGACAGCCCGCTGGCCTTCCAGCTTCTGAATCAGATAGCTCTGGTCCGCGTTGCCGGGCAACACCCGCTCGAGAGACGGCACCTCGATGCTCGCCGCGTTGACCAGCATGCTGAAGGCGGAAGCAGCGTCGAGCCGAAATCCCAGCGGTGCACTGCTGCCGGCGTGGCAAGCAGTGCAGATGGGCGTGAAGACATGATCCTGAATGGACTGCAGCTCGGGTACGAGGGCAGTTGGCTCACCGGTGACCGGCCTTCCATTGGCATCCAGCCCTTCACCGCTTCCGCCACAGCTTGCGAGTGCAACTGCTGCAAGCGGCAATACCGACAACAATTTGGTTCGCATGCACCGTAAGTGCCTGCGTGCGCCCTCGCGGTTGCGAGTGACCCGAATTTTATTTTCGCAGCAACCGCGCCGCCGCTCACAGGAACTCACGAAGCGAATACCTTCCACTTTCTGGAGAGCGCGATGATCCGCGACCGCAGTCAACACGTGTGGGCCAGGGCGATGCGTCTGAGTTATCTGGTGGCAGCGGCGCTGCTGACCGCTTGCGGTGGGGGCTCGAACGGCGGATCGATGCCATCCCTGACTCCAGCTCCCGCTCCAACGCCGGCACCCGCCCCCGCGCCAACTCCAACGGCCTATTCGATGAGCAAGCTGGTGTCCGACGGTGCCGTGACCGCAGCGACGACCGACGCTCACCTCGTCAACCCATGGGGCATCGTGTTCGCCCCGGGCGCCCCGGTCTGGGT
Organism: uncultured Gammaproteobacteria bacterium; assembly: GCA_963837755.1. Classification (GTDB taxonomy): domain Bacteria; phylum Pseudomonadota; class Gammaproteobacteria; order Steroidobacterales; family Steroidobacteraceae; genus JADGHX01. Next base: position 830,341 of record CAWIOP010000003.1, read on the forward strand.
CGCCAACAACGCAACGCAGTCGGCTACTCTCTACGATGGCACCGGCCGCCAGCAGGCGCTGGTGGTGACGATTCCCGCCGGGCTCAACGGCGATGCGAATGCAACCGGCATCGTATTCAACAGCACCACGGACTTCGTCATCGGCAACGGAACGACTTCCGCAGTCGCCCGATTCATCTTCGATGGTGAAGGCGGAACGATCACCGCGTGGTCGCCCACCGTCGATCTCAACAATGCGTTCATCGGTTACGACGACGGCGCAGGCGGGGCGGTCTACAAGGGACTGGCCATCGCCAGCGACGCTGGCGCCAACTTCCTCTACGCCACCGACTTCCACAACAACAAGGTGGACGTGTTCGACAAGGACTTCAAGAAAGTCACTGTCACCGGCGGATTCACGGACTCGACGCTGCCTGCGGGCTACGGCCCGTTCGGCATCCAGGCCCTGCAGGTGGGCGGCCAGACGCTGATCTACGTGAGCTACGCCCAACACCAGACGGGTTCCGACGATGACGCCGCGGGCGCGGGACTCGGCCTCGTGAACGTTTTCGATACGCAGGGCAGGCTGCAGTCACACTTGATTCCGGTGGGCGGCAAGCTCAACGCGCCCTGGGGCATGGCGCTCGCGCCCGACACCTTCGGTACGCTCGCCGGCGCTCTGCTCGTGGGCAACTTCGGCGATGGCGTCATCAACGGCTACGACCCGACGACCGGCGCGTTCGTGGCGACGGTCTGCGACTCTACTGGCCAACCCATCGCGAGCCCGGGGTTGTGGGGCATCGCATTCGGCAATGGCGCGCGCAATCAACCCGCCGGCACGTTGCTACTTCGCCGCCGGCATCGGTGGGGAGACCGGCGGTCTATACGGCCGCATCGACGTGGGCGCTACGCCACCGGACATCGTTGCACCGACAGTAGATCTCTCGGCGCCAGCGGCGAGTGCCACCGTGAGCGGCACTACGCCCGTGACCGCGAGCGCCAGCGACGATATCGGTGTTGCGAGCGTGGAGTTCTTCGCCGGGACGACGTCACTCGGCAAGGTGACGTCGGCGCCGTTCTCGATCAGCTGGAACACGACCACGACTGCGAATGGCGTGGTGCCGTTGACCGCTGTGGCGACGGATGCGGCGGGTAACGCGACGACCTCGACAGCCGTGTCGGTCACAGTTTCCAACGCGGCTGCGCCGGCTGCGGCAACGCTCGCGCAGCTGCAGAGCAAGTACTTCGGGCCGATCTGTTCCAGCTGCCACACCGGCAATGGCGCGTCGCTCCCCGGCGTCATGAACCTGACGACGGCCGTCAATTCGTTCGCCGCGCTCGTGAACGTGGCATCCATCCAGCGGCCGCAGCTCATGCGCGTGAAGCCGGGCGATTCCGCCAACAGTTACATCATCCACAAGCTCACGGGCGTGGACATCACCGAAAGCCAGATGCCGCTGGGTGGACCTGCGTTCACTGCGGAGCAGGTCGCCGAGGTCAGCGGCTGGATTGACGCGGGCGCCGCGAATAACTGAGCCCCACCGGGACAACGCGGCGGAGGCGCGATTTTCACGTTGGAGGCGTGTGCGGGAGCATGCCGGTATGCGGCCCTAGCGCGATGCCCCACCGCGCCGGTTCGAGCTCACTTGCCTCGTACTGCAACGGCAGAAATTTCCGTATGACCGCCGCGTTGGTCTGCGTGTGAGTTGAAGGCTGCTGTGTGCTGAAGCGCCCGCCCGACGCCAACGCAAGAGGGAGCAGGATCTGGTCCGCAAGATACCCATCGACTGCCACGTTCGCGGCAAGATAGTGCTGGACCTCGAGGGCAACCTCGACCGCCACCTTCTCCGCGGGCACACCCCGGATGCCGAATCCGGCGAACACTGTAGTGACGTGCGTGCAATCGACGCGCACGTGCAGGGCGTTGCCCATTCCGTATGCAGCAACCGTGTCGGTGGCACATGAGCCTGGCGGCAGATCCAGTTGGCCGCGCAGGACGGCGACTTCGCGCTGGGCGATATGTTCCGGCAGCCCCGAGAGCACGACTCGAGCGGTCATTGCACGTACCGGGCCGCGCTCCATCAGATCGAGCGCGCCGGCGCGACGGAATGGTTCGATGGATGCGCGCACCACACCGCCCCCTTTTGGAAAGAAGCCATGACGCTCGAGTGTCAGACGCGCGCTGAAGCCGAGCCGCTCGAGCAGAGGCAGGTAGGCATCTCGCACGAATTCGAATGGGGGCGCGCGAGGGTTGTGCGTGCCACCGCGCAGGAGAATCTCCGAGGGAGCGCTGCAGAGCGAAAGAGGCAGGAGAATCGTCTGGAACACGAGCATCGTGCTGCCGGCCGTGCCCACATCGATTTCATAACGCCCCGGGCGAACCTGCGCCGGTTCGAATGTGAGCTGGCGGGAGGAGTGCGTGGCGCCGGCGACTTGCGCCCCGCAAATTGCCGCCGCGGCATGCACGGCTGCAAGGTGCTGGGCGCGCAGGCCGGGATTTCCGCGATGGGCACGGATGTTGTGCAGCGTAATTGCAGTCCCCGTGCACATGGCAAGCGCAAGACAGGTGCGGACGATCTGGCCGCCACCTTCGCCCATTGAAGCGTCCAGTTCGAGCATGTGTCGCTACACCGGAATGCCGTGCGAGTCGTGTCAGCACGGGCCGCTGAGCGTCACGCCCAGGACAAGACGGTCAGACGTGGTCGACGAGCCCACCTGCTCCCGCCGTCCTCGCGCAACTGGCACAGCAGTACATGTGGCTGCCACTTTCAACGCCGTGACCGACGATGCGGGTGCCGCAGTTCCCGCAAGTGGGCGCGAGCGCGTGGATGGCACACTCGAACGAGTCGTACTCGTGTGATGCTCCATCGATGCTCACAGTGATCGGGCGTGCGTACTCATTTCCACAGGTCTCACAGCGTGTCATGGAAGCTCTCCTGAGGGCGAATGCCTGCCAAGGATGCGCCCCTTGAGGCAAGCCGAACATCGGGAGATTTACGCAAGCGCATCGGTCATGACTCCACGTAGCGTGGTCGGGAGCTTGTGGGGCCGGCGCGTCGTCTGACGGGCCAACGGAACGAGGAATACAGATCGGCTCTGAGCTCAGCCGGTCAGGTCAAGAAAGGCCGCCAGATCAGCATTGATGACCCGCGACATGCTCCTGTGAGCTCCAGTCCTGCGCGGAAACACGCAGGCCATCGGGGGTGCGCACCTCGAGCGGTCGAAAATGCAGGCGGTAGCCGAGAATCTCGGTCTCGACGCGATCGTTCCTCATCGCATCATCATGCGCTATCTGGCCGACCTCAGACCCGTTGCCTTGGGCGCACCGGAAAGAACCGACCGCATTTTCCCGGCAGTGAATTCAACAAAAGCGGATACCGCGAGAGGAATCTGACGGCGGCTGACGTAGACGGCGTACAGATCGGCACCCTCACGTCGATATCGGGGTAGCACGCGCACGAGGCGACCGGCCTCGATCTCGAGGGCCGTGACGGAGTCTGGAAGCAGCGCAATGCCCAGCCCGGCGACGGCCGCTTGCAGCACCACTCGTGCGTTATTGGCGCGAAATCTTCCTGAGATCTCGGTCTCGCTCGGCCCATCGGGCCCCTGCAGATGCCAGACCACCGGTCCGGATCGATTCGATTGCGCAAGACACTCGTGAGCGCCCAGGGACTGAGGCTTTGTCGGGGCACCGTGTGCGGCCACGTAGGACGGGCTTGCTACGAGCCGAAAGTGCGCCCCGAAGAGCCTGTGGCCGACATGCCAGGCATCCACGAGATGTTTCGCGCGAAACGCGACGTCGATGCTGTCCGCGATCAGATCGGTCTTCGCGTCATCGAGCACGAATTCCATGCGAAGCTGCGGATGGATCGCCAGGAAGTCGGCAATCCACTCGAGCCTGAACACATCGAAGAAATCGGACGGCGCCGCTATTCGGACCAACCCCCCGGAGACAGTCGTGTCGTCGACCGACTCCCGCCCCGCCTGCGCAAGCTCGGAGATGGACGGCGCGCAGCGATCGAAGAACGCCCGGCCTGCGGCAGTGAGCGTCAGCTTGCGGGTTGAGCGATGCATGAGCCGCGTGCCCAGATCTGTCTCGAGTCGCTGGATCTTGCGGCTGACGGAGTTCGGGGGCATCCCCAGCCGCTGCGCCGCCTGGACAAAGCTGCCTGTCCTGACGACCTCGACGAACAGGAAGACGTGATTCAAATTCAGCGTCGCATTACGTCTATTTCTGGATGTCACTCGGCCGATTATGCCACCTAGTCGAGCAATGGATCCAAGCCTAAGCTGAGTTGCACCGCTGCCCGCGTGATGGGGTCGGCCGACGCACTGAAGAAGACGTATCGCGAGATCCAAATGCCCAAAGTACTGGTCCTCTACTATTCCTCCTACGGTCACATGGAGACGATGGCGAACGCAGTCGCCGAAGGTGCGCGCTCGGTTGGCGCCGCGGTGGATGTGAAGCGAGTGCCGGAGACCGCTCCGCTGGATGTGGCAAAGGCGTCCTGCTTCAAACTCGAGCAGCCCGCGCCTGTTGCCACGATCGATGAGCTCGCCAATTATGATGCGATCATCATCGGCGCTCCCACCCGCTTCGGGCGCATGCCGGCGCAGATGGCCAGCTTCCTCGACCAGGCAGGCGGGCTGTGGATGCGTGGCGCGCTGAATGGCAAGGTGGGTGGAGCATTCACGTCCACCGCCTCTCAGCATGGCGGCCAGGAGACCACGCTGTTTTCGATCATCACCAACCTGCTGCATTTCGGAATGACGGTCGTTGGCCTGCCGTACAGCTTCCAGGGCCAGATGACGATCGAGGAGATCACCGGAGGCAGCCCCTACGGTGCCACCACCATCGCCGGCGGGCAGGGGCAGCGTCAGCCCAGCGCCGTGGATCTCGACGGCGCGCGCTTCCAGGGCAAGCTCATCGCTGAGACTGCCGCCAGGTTGTTTCCCGGCTGACAGTGGCGTGACGGGGGCGAGCCCCCAAGCCGAACTGCAACACAACAGGTCGCCCGAGCGGCACGCAAAGCGGAACCGAAGAGCTGAGCGGCGCGACCGAGGGTCATGACGATGTCGAATCGTGATGCGAGCGCAGTTGACGAGGCGTCTGTATTGATTGCGGGCGGCGGCATGGTGGGTCTGTGCGCCGCTGCGTTCCTCGCCCAGCGGGGCATTCGCTCCGTGACTATCGATCGGTTGAAGGAGAGCTCGCCGCTGCCGCGCGCCGCGTTCTTTCACATGCGTACTCTGGAGATGTTCCGCTCGCTCGGCATCGAGGACGCCGTTCGCGAACGCTCCGCCAGGGACTTCGTTCCCGAAGGAGCGATTGTCGCCATGGACTGCCTCGCGGGCCGCAAGCTCGGCGACATCATGCCGAGCCTGAATGAAGGGGTGGAGGCGCTGAGCCCGTGCCGGCGCCTGTACCTGAATCAGCCGAGCCTCGAGCCCATCCTGCGCGAGCGCGCGCGGGAAGCGGGAGCGACTCTCATCCAGGGGGCCGAGATAACGGATGTGCGGCAAGACCCGGAAAGCGTATCCGTTGCGATAAGGGATATCGACACCGGGGCGGAGCGGGTACTGCGCGGCAAATACCTCATTGGCGCGGACGGCGCCCACTCGAAGGTGCGCGACATCCTCGGCATCCGCTACGAGGGGCGTGGCGCTTTTTCCAACTCTCTCACCATCTACTTCACGGCAGACCTTGCTCCCTGGATCGGCGACAAAGCCTGGTCGATCATCTACGTGAGCAATCCGGTGCTTGGCGGTTTCTTCCGCATGAATCGCACGGCACAGGCGGGGTTCCTCGCCGTGAATATCGTGGGCGATCCGCTGCGCGACCCGCAGGCCGCATCGAATGCCGCGCAGGACGTGAGTGAAGATCACCTCATCGATCTCGTGCGAGCCGGGGTTGGGGCGCCTGACCTCGCGGTGAGAATCGACGGCTTCACCCGCTGGCGCGCGACGGCGAGCGTGGCGCACAGGTTTCAGGACGAGCGTATTTTCATCCTCGGAGATGCCGCGCACCTCATGCCGCCGAACGGCGGCTTCGGCGGCAATACCGGCATTCACGACGCGCACAATCTCGCGTGGAAACTGGCGCTGGTGTTGAAGGGGCATGCGCCTGCGCGCCTCCTCGAAACGTACGCCAGTGAGCGCAAGCCGGTCGCTCAGTTCACCGTGGAGCAGGCGTTCGCACGTTACGTCGCACGCACGGCGCCCTGGCTCCACTCGACCCAGAAGCCCGATGCCGTGGTTCACGACCTCGAGATCGAGCTCGGACACCTGTATGGCTCACCGACCGCCACACACGCGGACCCGCGAGAGACATTGGGGTTGCCCGGTTCTCGCGCGCCGCACCTCTGGCTGACCCGATCAGGTGAGCGCGTATCGACACTTGACCTGATTGGAAACTACGTGCTCTTCGCGGGTGCTGACGGCGGAGCGTGGACACAAGCCGCTGCCGCCGTTGCCAAGAGGCTTGGCGGAGTGCCTCTCGATGCATATTGCGTCGGGAAAGATCTCGGCGATGCGCAGAGTCGCTTTGCCCAGGCCTACGGCATCTCGCCCAAGGGAGCCTCGCTGGTGCGACCGGACGGTTTCGTCGCCTGGCGCAGCCATGGCGAAGCTGCCGATCCCGCCAGCGTTCTGCACGAGGCCTTGGCACGAAGCCTGGGTCATCACTGCGGCTGAGGCTTTCGTTCCGAATGGGACGAGTCTTGGCTCGGCGAACGGATGCGACCGCCACGGCCCTCAAGGGCGCGGGGCCGCGGCGATGGCATCCACCTCTTCAGGCTGCGAGCCCCTGGCTCGTACTGGACTGACAGATCGCGGCGAGCGTATCGCCCACCTCCGATTCCGTAATGTCCCGCCTGGCGGCAGTGCGCTCACGAGCCGCTTCCCGGGCGAGATCGGCGAGGGCAATGATGCCGATCAACGCGCCTTGCTCATCGATCACTGGAAGCCGGCGGATCCGTGCTTCACGCAGGGTGTTTTCCACATCGCTAACCGCATCGCCCGCTTTGCACGCCAGCAATTGTTGGGCCATCGCACCGGATACGGGCAGCTCACGTAGCGGTTTGCCTTGAAACAAGGCCGCCATGCAGATGTCGCGATCGGTGATGACTCCGACGACGCGGTTGACGCCGTTGCCTGCACACACGGGCAGACACCCGCAATCGCCGTCCCACATGAGCTGGGCGGCGCGTTCGAGCGTGTCGCCGGGGCTGCATGATTTCACTTGTTTCGTCATGAGTTGTTCGACTCGCATGGGGCTTCTCCTCTGTTCTGTACACACCGGATGTCGTGTGAGACCGGTGCGGCGACGGGGCCACTCTCTGGCGCAATCGGCTCACCCGGATTCGGAACTCTCCTGGAGCAGACTGCATACTTCTGCGTCGTCCACCTGATCGAAGCGTTCGTACCATTCGCCAATCGCATAGAGAAACGCTGGTGTCTGCAGTATGACGACGTCGTCGGCTTCGGCGCTCACGAGGGCGTGTGCCTCGCGAGACGCAACAGGAGCGGCGACAACCACGCAGGCGGCTCCCGCAATCCGCGCGGCGCGCACCGCGGAGAGCATGGTGGAGCCCGTCGCAAGACCGTCGTCCACCAGGATCGCAGTCCGGCCTTTGAGGTCAAGCGGCGGCAGGCCGGCGCGATAGCTGCGCTCACGTCTTTCAACCTCGGCACGCTCGCGCTCGACGAGGTCCTCAAACAGGATGCCGCGCTCGGCGAGGGAACGGGAAGTATGGGGCTCGCGTACGACGACATTGCCGGAGGCGACCGCGCCGACCGCAAGCTCGGGCTGACCTGGCATTCCGACTTTGCGTACGATCATGACATCGAGCGGCGCGCGGAGAGCCTTTGCCACTTCCTGCGCCACTGGGACGCCGCCCCGAGGAAGTCCCAGTACCACCATGGGCGATCGCAGCTTGCGCTGTGCGACCATTCGGGCCAGCTCGACGCCTGCTTCGCGGCGGTCCGCAAATATCCGGTTGATCGTTGTCATTCGCCGCCGTTCTCCCGGGTTGCTATCCCCGACGCGCGCAGCGCTTCAGGGAACGACATGGACGGTGCTGGCCTGCGGCCCCTGGTCGCCCGGCTCTTCGTTGAAGCGCACCTCGGTGCCGACCGACAGTTGCTCGAAGGGACGATCCATCACGCTGTTGCGATGGAAGTAGATCAGGCGGCCGTCTTCGGTCTCGATCCGTCCGAAATCCTGCTCCGGATGCAGTTCCGAGATCCAACCCTGCGGCGGGCCCACATGAGTCTTGGCCGGGGCTCGCCGCTCGCGCTCGTAATCCTCGAGCTGGCGCCGGGCGGCACGGAAGGCATCGCGCAAGGCAACGTAGGCATCCTCATGAGAATGGTGGATCGGACGAGTGCGACGAATCGCGATCTCCTTCCGGGGCACGGTGAGATCGATCCTCACTTCAAAGAGCCCGCCCTGTTGCTGGTGCTTCGCGGGCGCTTCGACGATGACGTGACACTGCATGATGTCCGCGCTGAACTTGTCCAGGCGTCCGGCGAGCTCACGAATGCGCGTCTCGAGCGCCGGTGAGGACTCCATGTGCCGAAAGGTGATCTGGAGGGGCAGTTGCACGGCATGTACTCCCATGATCGTTTGCGTAACAGATGCTCTGCGCATCCGCCGGGCGGCACAATTCGCTCATCTACGTAGACGTGGCCCTTGCAGTTGTAGCATCGCATGCGACAGCGGTTTGGTATCTGCTTCCTGGCCAGGAGGAGAACTCCAATGATCGTACGAATGTGGCACGGTCGCGTGCCGACAGCTGAAGCCGAGCGCTATCGCACGCCACCGCCATCTGGCGCTCTGATCACTGCGCAGGGGTTATCATCCGGTGACTACCAATACACCGCGCATTCGCCAAGAGGTGGCGACAGGAGGTCATATGACCGTCAATGTGCTCGATTCGCTGAGCTCAATTTTCGGCAGCCAGATCACGCGACAGGTGAGCGCCTTTTTCGGCGATTCCGAAGAAAGCACGCGTGCAGGGCTGAGGGCGAGTTTCTCCACATTGCTCGCCGGCCTGGTGCACAAGAGCACCATTGCGGGCGGCGCGGACGAGTTACTCGGCACCGTTACGAGCGAGAGCGTCGACTCTTCTCCGAATACCCGCCTCGCGAGCATCCTTGCCAACCGCGGCAGTCTGGACCCTGCACTCGCCACCGGCGAATCGATGGTCAAGTCCATATTCGGCAATCGCTCCGGCAGCGTGGTCAGTGCCGTATCGGAAGTTTCCGGCGTCAAGGCTTCGTCGGCAACGGGCCTGCTCGCCATGGCGGCGCCGATGCTGTTCGGTGTGCTCAAACGACAGGTGACGCAGGGCAGTCTCGACGCACGGGGTCTGGGCTCGTTACTGCTCAACCAACGCGGCGCCCTCCAGAAAGCAGGTCTCGACAGTCGCATTACCAGCGCAATGGGGTTCGGAAGTCTCCAGAGCATGCTGGGCTCCGCCGCGGAGGACACGCGCGCGAGCGTGGAGGGGGCTGCGCAAACCGCAGCCAACCCGCCGGCCTACTCGAGCCCCATTGCCGTCAAACGGCGTGAACGGCGCTGGATTCCGTGGGCCGTCGCGGCGGCTGTCGCCCTCCTGGCGCTGGTACTTCTCAGCTCCCGCCTCGGCAATCGCCCGGGCGCGCAGACGGCCGCAACCTCGCTTCCGGCATCGGTGTATTTCGACAGCGGACAAGCGGCGCTGAACGACGACGACCGGCGCATCATCGCGGCGGTTGCGAGCTCTGTGAAGGCAGGCGATGCGCCTGTCGCTGTGACCGGGTACACGGATCAATCGGGCAATCTGGATCAGAACCTCGAGCTGGCGAAGGATCGCGCCGCTGCGGTACGCGACGCGCTCGTGCAAGAAGGGGTACCGGCGTCCCGGGTCGTGATGGCGCCACCCGCATCTCTCACCGGCACGGGCTCGGCTGAGGATGCGCGACGCGTCGAGATCACCCTTGCGCAAGCCGACACGGGAGCTCTACGCTGAAACCTGACGCGGCGAGGACCACGGCGTGCGGTCCTCGCCGCCTGCGATGTGGTGCGGAAAAATAACGCCTTCATGGCAACGCTTCCCTGAGCATGCGAACGTAGCCGGACGCTTCCGCTCCGGCTGGAATGCCAGGCGACCCAAAATGCCCTCTGCATCAACCCGGCATGTTTCGATTGCCGTCGACGAGGCGACTGGCGTCTCGGGGTTATTCCATTCGCCGCCCGGCGCCAGGGCCTGCTATGTCGTGGCGCCTGGTGCTGGCGCAGGCATGCGGCACTCGTTCATGGAAAGAGTCACGACCGAGCTCAGCAAGCGCGGTGTCGCGACGCTGCGCTACCAGTTCCCCTGCATGGAACGCGGATCCAGGCGCCCGGATGCGCCAGAGCTCTGCCACGCAACGGTCCGTGCGGCGGTGTCCACGGCCTCACTGGTTCGACGCGCTCTGCGGCTGGATCGACGTCGTGATCGGCTGAACGCATCCTTGACCGGTCCTGTACGACGCAGCGCTCCGACATCCGCGACAGCGGGACGGGGGCGATGCGGATCGCGATTCCAGTTCAGTAAACACGGTTGTGGGCCCGCGCGCGCTTCATCACGCGAGATACGATTCGGTTGCGTATCGGCGCATCATCCTGTGGCTGTTGAAGTAGGCAGCGTTCTTGCCGATCGTGGCTTTCATGATGCTGAGCCAGCCGGCGGGCCCACTCGTATGGCCGTAATAAAGGGGCAGCACAACGTTCTCGAGCTTGTCGTACAACGTCGTCGCGTCTTCGACCGACCAGCCGGTAACACCTTCCAGGCAACCCTCGATCCACCAGCCATCCAGAACGGACAAGCTCGGCACGCCATTGAACGCGGCTTTCATTCCGCTCGTCCCCGAGGCTTCGAGCGGCGGTTGCGGCGTGTTCAGCCACACGTCCGATCCGGCGACGAGCGTCCGTGCGAGGGCCATGTTGTAGTCGGGCAGATAGGCCACCGGAATTGCATTGGCAAGCGCGCGCGCGTGGCCGTGAAGTGCAGCGATCAGCTGTTTGCCGTCCCAGTCGCGCGGATGAGCCTTGCCCGCGAGCACGATCTGGAACGGGCGGCCGCGCGCGATCGCCTTCAGGCGCACGAGATCCGCGAACAACATCTCGGGGCGCTTGTAGGCCGTGATGCGTCGTGCGAACCCGAGAATCGGGACCAGCGGATCCAGCGTGACGCCGCAGAGGGCACGAACCTTCTCGATGAGCGCGTGTTTCGCCTGGGCGTGCGCGTCCACGATCGACTCGTCGGGAATGCGATCCATGCGCGTGAGGAGCTCCGGCTCGTGACACCAGCCAGGCACATAGCGATCGAAGAGCTTGCGAAAGCTCTCGGCCGTCCACGTGAATGGATGCACGCCGTTCGTGATGGCGCGCACTTGATAACCCGGGAACATCTTCGCCGATGTCTCGGCATGCCGCAGGGCGACGCCATTCACGAATTCGCTGAGGTTCAGGGCGAGCCGCGTCATGTTGAGGTGGTCTTCGCCCGCCAGGCGTCGCAGCGCCTCGAATTCGAGGGGCTCGGCTTCGTTCGGCTCGCGGTGCCAGAGGAGGCGGCGCACGAGGTCATAGGAGAAGTGATCGTGTCCGGCGTCGACGGGCGTATGGGTCGTGAAGCGACACAGCGCGCGAACGCGCGGAATGTCGTACGGCGCCTCGCCCGGCCGCAGATCTTCCGCGGGATAGGCGTAGCGGCGCAGGAGCTCCAGACCGAGCAGGGCGGAATGGCCTTCGTTCATGTGATAGGCACCGATCCTGAAGCCCAGTGCGCGCAGTAGACGCACGCCGCCGATGCCGAGCACGATTTCCTGCTTCAGCCGGTACTCATCGTCTCCGCCGTAGAGGTAATCCGTGATCTGCCGATCTTCCGGCCGGTTCTCATCGAGATGGGTATCGAGCAGAATCACCGGCGCCCGCCCGCCCATGTGGCTCTGGAGCACGTACAGCCACGCGCCGACCCAGACCGCGCGACCTTCGATTCGCACCGCCACCTTCGCATCGAGCGGCTGAGCCCACTCGGCCGGTTCCCACTTGTCGGGCCGCTCGACCTGCCGGCCGTCAGCGTCGATCTCCTGGCGAAAGTAACCGGCGCGGCTGACGAGCGTGACGCCTACCAGGCGCAGCGACAGGTCGGCACTCGACCGCAGCGTGTCGCCGGCGAGGATGCCGAGGCCGCCGGCGTAGGTGGGAATTTCCTCGCGGAACGCGATCTCCATGGAGAAGAGCGCAACGCGGGGGTCGTGCGTGAATTCATGAAGCATGGCTGACCGTCGGGCCATCGGCGTGAATCGACCTTGCGATGATTGTTCGCTGTCACTCAGCCATGCAGCTGTGCCCGCAACAAGCCAGGGATACATGCGCCATGGTTGGCGAACACCAGAGTGTCCGCCCATGAGCTCCCGGCCGCAGACGACGTACTACTTGGCAGGTGGCGGCTCTTTGCCCTCCTCGGAAGGAGCTTCAGCAGAGGGTGCCGAGTCCTCCACCTCGCCTTCGTCGCCGTACGCTTCGGCAAGCTCGATGCTATGGAGCTTGTGGCCGCGCTCGGAAGGAATGAATGGGTTGAAGAGTGGATCGCGGTCCAGATGCGGCCGCCACGCGAAGTGCTTGCTCATAAACCCTCCTCGGCGCCCAACCGAGGTGGGTGTGGGATCGATCCACCTTCGGCGCCCATGTTCATATTGTAGCGCCGCATCGGGTGCGACATATCCGTACAAACTCTCGCAGCCTACGCGCTGTCACGAACGCGTCGAAGCTGGAAGGCGCAGGCGCGGCGTGCGCTTTCCGGATACTTCGCCGCGCGATGTCGCGATAGACGTTGGCGCAGTGAGCCTGTGTTCCGCAGCGCCACGGATAGGCTGCAGCTTCGCCGGCCTCAGAAGCTATAGCCAACCGTGAGACCGTAGGTTCGCGGCTGCAGCCAGGTGGCGCCGATCAGGCGGCCGGTTGCAAGAGCAAACGTGCTGCTCGCACGATCCTCGTCGGACAGGTTCTTGCCCCAGAGCTGGACGTGCAGGTGGTCGTCCGGTGACGCGTACTGCAGCCAGGCGTCCACCATCGTGTAGCCGGCGGCACTTTCGATGTCGCGCTCGTACTCGCTGAAGAACACACGGCTCTTGTGGGACACGTCGCCCGCGAGGGTCAGGGATCCTTCGCCGGCGATGGCCAGGGGCAGGATGTATTCACCGTGGACGTTCCAGGCCCATTCCGGCGTGTTGCGAACACGATTGCCGGCGAGCTGGAGCTCGCCACCGCCGGGCGCGCCGAAGGCCGTCGGGTCCGGATTGGTGACCGGGTCGTAGGCCGGGGATCCGGCGGTGGCGATGTTGGCCGGATTCAACGGATCGAGCGTCAGGAAGTCGTCGAACTTCGCATCCGTCCAGGAGGCGGCGCTGCTCCAGGTGAATCGTCTGCCGACCACGCCGGCGAGCTCGAGCTCGACACCGTCCGCCGATGTGCGTGCCGCGTTCTCGAAGATCGTCAGGTAGCCGGTGGGGCCGCCGGCGAGCGTCTTGTTCAGCTGCGCGCCATCGAGCTTGTAGGTAAAGAACGCGAGGTTGGCCTGCAGCCTGCGATCGAACAGCGACGACTTGATGCCGACCTCATGGTTCCGCATCTTTTCCGGGTCGACGATCGTCGTGCTGCCCGAAGCGTTCTCACCCGAGCCGGCCTTGAAGCCTTCCGAGTAGGTGTAGTACGCGAGGAGGTCTTTGCTGGGCTTCCACTCGATGCCCAGCTCGGGCGTGAAGTCGCTGAACTCGCGCTTCCGGTAGGTTCCTGCGGTGGTGGCCTGGATCACCGGGCCCAGCCCGCCGCGGGCGATCACGACCGAGGGGTTGGCGGATTCCACTTCTTCGTTGCTGTAACGGCCGCCGAGCTTCAGAGTAAAGGCTTCATAGCGTTCGCCGATCATGCCGAGGTTCACGTTCGCCTGGCCGAACGCGGCATACGCATCCGTGCCGAGATCGGACTTCGTGCAGACGCGCTTGGGCGCGATGACGGTGCTACCGGCGCTGACGCTGCCGGGTGAATATCCGCACAGCTCGTAAGCAGTATTCAAATCCACGCCGGCGGCGGTGAGCAGCGGGATATTCGACGCCATGCCGTTGCGCCGGGAGAGTCCCACGTTGTCGATCGGGCGCTGCCGCTCGTGGAAGTAGAACAGGCCGGCGACGAGGTCCACGTAAGTGGCCGTGAAGTTCATCTGCAGCTCATTGCTGTACTGCTCGCTGTCGATGCGGCGTTCCTGCCAGGTGGTCGGTGCGCCGTTCGTTTGCAGGCTTTCGATGACTGCGGACAGATCGAGGTCCTGGAACAGCGACGTCTTGAATTCACGGTAGTTCGCAATGTTCGTGAAGGTGAGGGCTTGCGTTGCTTCGACGCGGAGCGTGCCGGTATAGGAATGGCTGATCGTGTCGGTGCCGGGCTGGCCTTCCGACGCGAGGTCACGCGGATCCACTGCGTAACCGCCGCCGCCGAGCGAGGCGAGGCGCGGAACGCCTGGGAACGAGTCGCGCAGGAAGTGCACGGCGCCGGAGCTGTCATCCTGGCGGAAGTATTCCCCCGTCAGCAGCAGGCTCACGGTGTCGGTGAAGTCGTACTGCAGGTGGGCGCGCGCCATGCTGCGATTCAGGTCGTCGACATCCTGTCCCGTCACCGGGTTTATTCCGAAACCACCGCGGTTCTCGTCTTTCGCTGCGATACGCACGAGCAGTTTGTCGGTGATCGGCCCGCTGATGGCGCCTTCCGTGGTCATTGCGTCGTAGCTGCCAAAGGTCGCGCGTGCATAGCCGGACAGCTCCCGCGTCGGCTTCGCGGTGATGAGGTTGATCGAGCCGCCCGTCGCGTTGCGGCCATACAGTGTGCCCTGCGGGCCGCGCAGCACTTCCACCCGTTGCAGGTCGAAAAGGGAGGTCAGCTGGGCTTCGGCGCGCGAGACGACCGCGCCATCGACGTGCAATGCCACCGCGGTCGAATTACCGGTGGTGGATGTGTTGGCGCCGACGCCGCGGATGAAGATCTTGGCCTGGTTGAAATCGCTTCCGAAATTGACCGAGGGAATGATTGTCTGCAGGTCCTGGATTCCGTTGACCTGGCTGGTGGCGAGGCGCTCGCGGCCGACCGCGCTCACCGCGAGACTGGCATCCTGCAGTGACTGTTCGCGTTTCGACGCGGTCACAACGACTTCCTCGAGTACGTTGGATTCGTCCGCATCCGCCGGTTGCGTTTCCTGCGCGCCTGCGCTGCTCCAAGCGAGCAGGGCGCTGCCGGCCAAGAGAAGATGTTCGAGATTACGCTTGGCCATTCGCGTCGTCTCCAGTGTCGTCGTGAATCTAATAGAACGCTATCCATAATCATCATGCCACGAGACGACCTTCGCCATACGGACGTTTACGAAGCCGCCCGGCCGTTCGCAGTGTGCAGCAACGGTACAGGTTCACCGGGTGCCTGCCCGTTCGAAGGCTGCCGGGATCATGGCCGCGAGGTCATGCTCTGTGTCAGCGAGGCCGTGAGCGCTTTGCGCAAGGTGTGACCCGATCGGCCAGCCGCACTTCGCGCCACAGGCGAAGATTCGTCCCTATGCCGGCCTCGGCCTGAATGCGACGATCTTTTTCGACGAGCACACGAGCGGCGCGCTGGCCGGCACGGATCTGTCGCTGGGCGCTTCTTTCGGACCGGCCGCCCAGCTCGGCGTGGATTTCGCCATCAATGACGACTGGTTCGTGAACGTCGATGCGCGCTGGATCGACATCGATAGCAGCGCCAGACTGTCGGGCACACGCATCGGCACGGTCGAAATCGATCCGTACGCTTTCGGGCTGTCCATCGGCCGGCGGTTCGGCAATCAATGACCGCTGTCGAGGGCTTCGAGCAAGCGCCGCGCTCATGGGTCAACACGCTGCTATTCCTGTTCACCTTTCTCGGCGCGGTGACCGTCGTGCCGTGGTACGGCGTGGTGCATGGCTATGGCAATTGTGGGCGCTGAAGTCGCGTCCGTGCAGGTAGAGGCCGAGCTACTGCCGGTGCCGCAGATCGAATGGACCAGGCAAAGCGTGCGGATGGCCCACGGGCGCGAGGCTTGCTAGGGACTGCGCAGATCTTCAGGGGCGCCTTCCATGAACGCACTGCGTATGCCTGTGACAGGGCGAGCTGCGAGCGCATGGTACTCATTGGCCGCATTCCTCGTTTTCGCGGTTCTCGCAAGTGGGGCACAGGCCACCTCACCCGATACGGCGAGCTCGGCAAACGCTTCCGTCCAAGCCTTCGTCCAGGCACAAACCGCCGAAGCGCAAAATGACTACGTTCGGGCGGAAGCGCTCTACGATCGCGCCGTTTCGGAGGATGCCTCCAATACGTCCGCACTGCTGGGGCGAGCGCGAATCCGCTCGTGGCTCAAGCGGTACGACGCGGCCATCGCGGATTACCAGCGCATTCTCACACGCGATCGGGACAATCCGCAGGCTCTGAGTGGTCTGGGCTGGACCCAGGCGTGGAGTGGCAAGTTCGACGACGCCGTCATCGTGTTCGAGTATCTGCAGCGCGTCGAGCCGTACTACCTCGACGCCCAGAAAGGCTTGGCGTACGTGCAGCTCTGGCGGGGAAATGCCAACGATGCGCGCCGGCGGTTCGAAGCGCTGGCTGCCGAGGATCGCGGTAATCCGGATTACACGCTGGCCATCGCGCAAGCCGCCTATCTCGCGGACGACCTGCCGGCCGCTCGCGCAGCCTACCGTGAAACCCTTGCGCTCAAACCCGATCTACGAGCCGCTCGCGATGGCCTGCAGGCCGTGGAGATGGCGACGATCGAGCGCCGCCCGGCGTTGCTCATCCTCGCGGGCCGCAGCGACTCCGGTCCCGTGGAGAAATCCGGAATTCGCATGGTGCAGTTCTCCATGCAGATGACCCGGAATCTTCGCTGGTGGATTACACATGATCGTGGGGTGGGGTTTGATGGCTTTTCCACGGACCGGCGCGCGCAGGATGCGGCGACGACTACGGTCGGGGGGTTCTTCAACTATCGGCCACGGCTCGCGGCGCGCGTCGAGGTGGGTGTCCGGGATCTGGTGGATGAGACGCAGCCGGTCTTCGCCGCAGAGCACGTGTTCTTCCTGCCGAATCGACTCACACCCAAAGTCGGCGTGTGGGTGGCGAACGGCGACACGACGACGCAGTGGGTGGCGAATGCCGGCTTCCACCGGTGGCTGGGCGAGCGCTTCGCGATCGAGCCGATGGTGTACGTCGGTGGCGATGGGGCGAGCCGCGAGATTCGCGGCGCGCTGCTGGCCACGTATACGACGCCACGTCGTATTCAGATCGGGCTCGGCGCGGCTCTCGGCAACAAGTACGCCGACGCCGGCGGGAATCGGACCGTAAACAGAATTTTCGGCCAGGCAGCCGTGCCGATAGGCAGACGCACGACGTTTCTCTTCTATGGCTGGCGCGAAGACACCGAAGGATTCGACGATCAGATCGTCCTCGCCGCCGGCTTGACGGCGTACCTCTAGGCGAGCGCGGCAATGCCCAGCGAACCCTCCGCCGCGACCCCGATTGCGGCAACGGCGGCCGGCGCGCGGGCGGCACAGTGGAGCCCCAAGCCGCATTTCTATCTAGCGGTGCTCTCGATGTGGCTGGGGGCCGTCGTATGGTTTCACCCGCATCTGGCCGGCTTGCTGATTCTAGGTGAGACCCTCACCGCGAATATCTCGTTGTGGTTCTTCGTGCTCTTTATCGATGTCGCCTGGATCTATGCGGCTTACAACATTGCCGTCATCATCTTTGGAGCGATGTATCGATGGGCGCCCCACGAGGCGGACGCGACATCGCTGCCCCTGGGCAGAGCCCCTGCGGTCGCGTTGCTCTATACCACGTGCAACGATTTCGCCGAGGCCCCGGTGCTCTCCTGCCTCGCGCAGGATTATCCGTGCTATCGGCTCTACATCCTGGATGACAGCTATGATGCCGGCTGGCGTGCGCGGATCGACGCATTCGCCACCGCGCACCCCGACAAGGTGAAGGTGGTGCGCCGTTCGCAGCGGCGCGGCTACAAGGCCGGCAACCTGAACCACGCACTCTCGAACGTAGCACGTGAGCCGTTCTTCGCGCTCGTCGATGCCGATGAGATCATTCCGCCGGACTTTCTGACGCGGCTCGTGCCGCGAATCCTTGCGATGCCGGACTGCGGATTCATTCAGGCAACCCATTGCAGCAATCCCGAGGGAGCCACCGCGCTTGCCCGCGACCTGGGCCGGGGAGTGGACAGTCACTGGCGCTGGTATCACCCGCTGCGCAACGAGTATGGATTCGTCATGCTTCTCGGTCACGGCGCGCTCATTCGGCGCCAGGCGTGGATCGATGCGGATGGATTTCCCGAGATCGTGAGCGAGGATCTGGCGTTCGCGTTGCGCGCGCGTGAAGCCGGATGGCGCGGGCGTTTCGCGGAGGATGTGCTCTGCTATGAGGAATTCCCGGCCGATGTGCGCGCCTTTCGCGTGCGCCACATGAAGTGGACGCGCGGCACCTGCGAGTTCCTGCGATGTGAGGCGGGGCGGCTCATCCGTTCCAGGCACATATCCTGGGTGGAAAAGCTCGACATCCTCCTGCCCACATTCAACCTGCCACTGTCGTTTCTATTCTTTCTGTTCGTGATCAACGCGAACCTGGTGCTCACCAACCTCTTTGGCGAAGTGGACCGGATGACCTGGGTGATCGCGGGCGAGGAGTGGCGTGTCCCGGTTCTGCAGCTCGACCCCGCCTTCGCGGTGCTCAACCGGGCCGATTTGTACGTGGTGACGCTGGTCGCGCTGATATCACCCGTGCTCTGCTTCATCATCGACATGTATCGCACGCCGGGACGTTTGCTCTCGTTCCTCGCGCGCAGTACGGCACTGTACGGCGCGCTCGGTCCGCTTTCGTCGATCGGCGTGCTGCTCTTTGGCGTCACGGGCAGGGCGGTGTTTGACGTCACCGCGGATCCCTCGAGCGGCAAGAGCACCAACCCCGCTGCATCACGCTGGAGTCTCGTCAGAGACGGGCTGCATCAGTTCGCGCTGCGCAGCCATCCCGATCATTTGGCCGTGCAGGGTCTCGAGCTCGGTTGCGGCGCCGTGCTCGTGACACTCGCGTGCGCAACGATACAACTGCCGTTTCTTGGGCTTGCGCTGGGTTATCTGATGCTTCCGCTGCTCCACCACTGGAGGTGGGACTCGCCTGCCGTTCGCGCACTGGTGTACATGCCATTCATCTTCATCGTCATGGGGATCGCCCTCGGGAGCCTTTCGCTGGTCGGCGTGCAGACGGTGTTCTTCGGTTACGGATTCCACTTCTGAGGCGAACGCGCCGACCGCGCCCTGATTCGAGCATCCGCTGACACGAGTGCCGTTACGAGCCGGAAGGTAGCGGCGAACGTCGAAACCGTGAAGATGCAAGCGCGACGCCTGCGCGAAGCCTTTCGCTGATACGGAGCCGTTCATGAACGCTGCCGGATCGATCAATTCGTTCCGCACGGGTTTCGACCCAAGCGCTTTGGTATCTCTGCGTATTGCCTGATGCGCCCGGACGAGTGAGCTTACGAGGGCGGTTCGACACTTCGAAGAGGAGAGCTCCCGCATGAGGATGCTTCTTGGAATTGATGGGTCACGCTATGCGCTCGCGGCGACGCGGTTCATTTGTGACTATCTGGCTCAGCCGGGGCGGCACGTCGACATCGTGCACGTGCTGCCGCTTCGTGTGCAGGAGGGCGCGGCAGCACCGCGCAGGCAGCCGGAGGATGTGCGCGTGCCGGCGCAGTCTCGGTCATGGCTCGATCGTGCCGACAAACGACTGCAGTCCCGCGGCTTTACCACGGCGAGACATGTCCGACGTGGCGTGCCGGCGCGGGTGGTGACTGAGCTGGCCGCGAAGGGCGACTACGATCTGGTCGTTCTGGGAGCCAAGGGGCGTAGCAACATCCCGTTCCTCCCTGTCGGCAGTGTCGCGCTCGCAGTGCTGGAGCGGCACACCCCCGCAAATGTGCTGCTCGTACGCGAGCGTGAGCTCGAGAAAGAACAGCAGAATCCCGACGACTTTGCGGCCGTTTCCAACACTGTTCGCCACCGACGGCTCCGCACGCATCGAGCCGGCGGCCCGGACCTTCTTTCGTCTCTTCAACGTGCCTCAACTTCAGCCTGTCGCGGTGTCAGTTGCGGAGCTGCCCGAGTCTGCCGCTTTGGCGACCATGGACACTGAGGAGCGCGGAAAGCTGCTTCGCCACATTCAGGATGCCGCAGGCCGTTGGGCGCGGGAGGCGAAGCCCTTGCTCGCCCGGCCTGGCGTTCGACCTCAAGCCCGCACGTTACGCGGTCGCGCCGCGACCGCCATCGTCCAGGAGGCCAGCCGCTGCGGAGCCAGGCTGATCGTGCTCGGCTCGCGCGGCGCGCGAAGCCCCGCCGATGCGCCCTTGGGCAGCACGACGCTTCAGATCGCGCGTCTTTCGCCCTGCTCCGTACTCGTCGTGCGCGGCCGCTGAACGGCTACGAGCTCATATCGCAGGCGTAGCGTGCGCGATCATGATCTCCCTTGTGCGAGACAAGTTGCCAGAAGTGCTGAAGGCGGTTGCGCCACTCATCACTGTCGTATGCCTGCTGCAGGTTACGTTCATCCAGGCGCCGCTCGAGCTGTTCTTACAGTTCCTGGCAGGTTCCGCGCTCGCCGTCGTGGGCATGCTGCTTCTGTTCACGGGCATCGATCTTGGCGTGTTGCCGATGGGGAGGTTCATCGGGGCCGAACTGCCGAAAAAGGGATCCCTGGCGTTGATCGTTGCCGTAGCGTTCTCGCTCGGCTTTGCGACAACCATCGCCGAGCCGGATGTGCTGGTCCTGTCCGGGCAGGTTGATGCAGTTTCGCAAGGGGACATTTCCAGATGGAAGGTTCTGTGCGCGATCGGCCTTGGGGTTGCCACATTGGTGGCCGTGGCGATGGCACGCATCGTCTTCGGCTGGCCGATGAAGTATCTGCTGACGGCGGGTTATTCACTTGCGCTGGCTCTTTGCCTTGCCGCACCGGCGCAGTTCGTTTCATTGGCTCTTGATGGAGGCAGCGTGACCACCGGAGTGCTGTCCGCACCGGTGCTGATCGCACTGGGCCTCGGGCTGAGCTCCGTTCTTGCCGGGCGCTCGGCGGTGTCAGACGGTTTTGGACTGGCAGGGTTCGCCTCTGTCGGGCCGATCATCACGCTGCTCGTGATGGGCCTGTTGCGGCTGTGAGCGCCACCGAAGTATGGGCGCAAGAAATCGTAGCTATCGCACGGAGCGTGGCACTCGCGGTGGTGCCGCTCGCCCACCTGCACAGTCCACGCATTCGCAAGCTCCGGCATGCGAGCACGCAGCAGCTCGGACACCTTGATGAGCTTCTCCCCGCGCTCCCGCGCGGACATGCGCGGCCACGGGCCATTGTCGAACGCCTCACGTGCCGCGGCGACCGCGCGGTCCATGTCCCTGCGGGGTGGCCTCGGGGAAGGTCATCAGCACCTTCTCCGTGACTGGCGAGATGACCTGCAGCGTCTTGCTGCCGCTCGACTTCACCCACTGGCCGCCGATGAACAGCGCCGAAGGGGATTTGATCGAGACTTCCGGGTTGGTGTGACGTGAATCGACCATGCGAATTCCCCCTCGACATCAGTAGTGAAAAAAGGCCGAAAATGATGGCGTTTGACGGGATCCCGATATGTCAACAGAAGTCGCGCTCCAGTCCACGGCGGGGCCCGGTGGCCGCTACTTGGGATCCCGTATTGACAAAACAGGATCCGGCTACCAACATCGCGCGCCGATGAACACGCAGCTCAGCCAGGCCATCGTCCGCATCCGCAAGATGATTTTGCGCGGCGAGCTGTTACCCGGCCAGCGCGTGGCCGAGGCGCCCCTCGCAGACCTGCTCGGCGTGTCCCGCACACCAGTGCGCCAGGCGCTGCCGCTGTTGGCGCAGGAAGGGCTGCTTTCCGAGCACGAGACACGCGGGTACGTGGTGCGTGGCTTCACGTCCGCGGACATCGTCGACACCATCGATCTGCGCGCTGTGCTCGAAGGGCTCGCGACGCGCCGCGTGGCGGAGCAGGGGCCTTCGAAGGCCCTGCTGCGCGAGCTGCGCTCCTGTCTCGAAGACGGCAACGCCATCCTCGGCAAGCGCCATCTCGAAGAGAGTGACGAAGCGCTCTACGCGCAGATGAACGAGCGCTTCCACAGCCTCATTCTCAAGGCATCCGGCAGCGCGCTGCTCGCCGAAACACTCGAGCGCAACAGCCGCATCCCGTTCGCTGGCCCGCAGGCCCTCGCGTTCGACAAGGGCAAGCTCGAGCAGATGTACGACATGCTCCATTACGCGCACCGCCAGCATCACGCCATCGTGGAAGCGCTGGAGCGCGGGCAGAGCGCGCGTGCCGAAGCTCTGATGCGCGAGCACGCCGTCGCCGTCAAAGACAGCATCAATATGGCCGCACAGCCTCTGGCGGGCGGCGAAACCGCAGGACGAATTGCGCTCGCCCGGGCGACAACCGTCAGCATTTGATTCCACCCTTTCCGGAGATCCTGATGAGTCACAAGAACCTCGAAGAGCTGCTGCGCGCAAACGGCGGCCCGGTCAACCACCTGCGCAATTCGCCCAGCGGCCCGAACCCGTATCCGGTCAAGTTGCCCGAGTACACCAACTGGCGCGACGAACAGTGGGCCTGGCAGAACACCGCGGTGCTGTTCAACCAGTCGTACCACATGACGGACCTCTACGTGTCCGGCCCGGATGCGTTCAAGCTCCTCGAGAAGCTGGGCATCAACAGCTTCAAGGGCTTCGAGGTCAACAAGGCGAAGCAGTACGTTCCGGTGACCTGGGACGGCTACGTCATCGGCGACGTGGTGCTCTGCTACCTCGGCAAGGATCTGTTCAACCTGATCGGCCGTCCGTCCGTCGCCAACTGGGTGCAGTACCACGGCGAAACCGGCGGCTACAACGTGAAGTTCGAGCGTGACGAGCGCTCCGCTTCGCGCCCGAACCCGGTCGCGCGCAAGACCTACCGCTTCCAGGTGCAGGGTCCGAACGCGATGAAGGTGATGGAGAAAGTGCTCGGCGCGAAGCCGCCGGAGCTCAAGTTCTTCAACATGACGACGGTGCAGATCGCCGGCAAGGCCGTGACCGCCCTGCGCCATGGCATGGCCGGCCAGCCGGGCTATGAGCTCTTCGGGCCCGCCGCCGACGGTGACGCGGTGAAGGACGCGATTTTTGAGGCCGGTAAAGAGTTCGGCCTGCGCCTCGTCGGCGCCCGCGCGTACTCTTCGAACACGCTCGAGTCGGGCTGGATTCCCTCCCCGATGCCGGCCATCTACTCCGGCGACGAGCGCATGAAGAAGTACCGCGAGTGGCTCGCGGCGAACAGCTTCGAAGGCAACGCCTCGCTCGGCGGCAGCTACTACTCGAACAACATCGACGACTACTACCTCACCCCGTACGACCTCGGTTACGGCGCGTTCGTGAAGTTCGACCACGACTTCATCGGCCGCGAGGCGCTCGAGAAGATCGCCAACCAGCCGCACAAGGTGAAGGTGACCCTGGAGCTGAACGACGAGGACGTCATCAAGACCATCGCGTCGACCTTCGGCAAGGACCATGAGCGCGCCAAGTTCATCGACTGGCCATCGGCCGTGTACTCCATGTACCCGTTCGACAAGGTGCTGGCGAAGGACGGCAAGGTGGCTGGTGTTTCCACGTGGGTGGGCTACAGCTCGAACGAGCGCAAGATGCTCACGCTCGCCATGCTGGCGCCCGAGTACGCCAGGCCCGGCACCGAAGTGACCTTCGTGTGGGGCGAGGAAGGCGGCGGCTCCAGGAAGCCGACGGTCGAGAGCCACAAGCAGGTGCAGATCCGCGCGGTGGTGTGCCCGGTGCCCTACGTGGCGGCCGTGCGCACGCAGTACGCGGACGGCGGCTGGCGCGCGACCGGCAAGCTGTAAGAGCTGCGTTTCTCGTTGAGCCGGTAACGGCAGAAGGGCCCGGCGGTTGCGACCGCCGGGCCTTTTTTGTGTGCCGAGCATGTTTGACAGCTTGGGGGTGCAAGTCCCCCGCCCCACCTGATGGAGGTAAAGGGCTAGCGAAGCGCAAGGGCGTCACCGTGAGGTGGGGTCTTTGTATCAAGCGCGCGCGGTGACCAGGAATGCCTTCGCCGGCATGGCGATACCCGCGCGAGTCTGATGCTGTTGGAACAACTCGACAAGCTGCCCGCGCGCTTTCTCGCGTGCTGCCGGATTCGCCTCGTCGAGCAGCTCACCGAAGGACATCACGCCCAGTGCAAAGGTCGCCGCTGCTGCGGGGCTCGCGCCTGTACCGCCGACGAGTTGATCGCCCTGCCAGGTGTCGACCTGGACGGACTCGAAGCCCGCCTGGCCGAGGATCCCGCGCAGATAGTCAGGATCGTCGAAGGCGAATGGACCGGGCGCATGGGGCGCCGGCGCGGGCAGGTCGATGTGTTGTCCTACGATCGCCATGATCTGCGCGACCCAGGCGTTCTCGCGTGCCGGCGCCCACACGGAGAAATCCGAACGAGCGCCGCTCCGCAAAAGCCTGTGAAGGTTCGTGAACGCGACCGCCGGTTCCGGGAAGAACATCAGCCCGAAGCGTGAGAACAGACGGTCGAAGGGCGGCGCGTCGAGTTGTACCGTCGCCGCATCGGCGCAGCGGAAGCTCACGTTGCCGATATTCGCATCGCGTGCCCGGCCGGCGGCCTTGTCGATCAGTGCGCGCGAGATGTCGAGCCCGAGCACCGCCCCGCGCGCGCCGACCCGGCGTGCGATCTCGATGCTGGTCGCGCCCGCGCCGCAGCCTGCATCGAGCACGCGCTCCCCCTGCGCGAAGCCGGCATGCTTCATCAGTGCCGCGCCGATCGGCGCGATCATGCCTTCAAACTGCTCGAGATTGGCCAGCCATTTGTCGCCCATGGCCCCGGACCAGTCCTCGGGTTCGAGCCGATCGACGAGGGGTGTCTTGCTCATCGGAGTGCCTCTTCATCCAGATGCGATGGTTTGTGCGGCATCTTATCCGCGGCCTCCGGCGGGCGGCCAGGCCCCGTCCGCGCCAAGTCCGTACGAGTGCGGTTGAATTGCCGCACGTTGGCTGTTTGACCCGACCTAAGGTTGCACTGTGGATGCGGCGGGTGTACCCGCATCCTGCAGCTTGCGAACAATACGATCCTGCACCCACTTCGTGCTCCACCAGTCGACAGGCGTGACGGCGTTGCCGCCGAGCAGCAGGGTGAAGTGAAGATGATCGCCGCCGGCGAGCCCGGTCGAACCGGTCCGGCCCAGCCGGTCACCCTGACTCACCATGTCGCCCACCTTCACGTCGATGGACGACAGATGCGCGTAAATGGACTGCAAGCCCATGCCGTGATCCAGAATGATGCAATTGCCATAGATCCCCAGCCAGCCGGCATGCACGACCTTTCCACGGTTGGCGGCCTGCACTGGGGCGGCAGCAGTGGAGGCGAGGTCGAACCCGAGGTGTACCTGGTGATCGACGGCCTGTCCTTTGTAGACGTACGTGCGCTGGTCCGCGAAGCTGCCTTCGACCGCTGAGTTGCCGAGTTGCCTGAATGCGCCCTGCCATAGAATTTCCGGAGCACTCGCCTGCGCGAGCGCGGAGATCTTTGCGTTGTTCTCGCGCCGCAGGTCGCGATTGATGCGCAGGTATGAGCTCAGCAGATCCGAGGGATTTTCCACCTTCAGCTCGGGGGTGTTCTGCAGAATGGGCGGCACCACTTTCGCCAGGAAGCGATCGTCGAGCGCGATTTGGCCCTGGCGGAATGTCTTCGGGAGCACGCGATAGTCGAAGACCGCGTGGCTTTCATTGCCAACGTCGTCGCGCGCGAACACGCTGATGGGACTGTTCACGTCCTGATCCCATAGCAACGCGAAGAATGCGACCCGCAAGGCCGGATCGGCATTCGAGACATGAGCGCCGGATGCAGGCAAGCCAGGGTACTCATGGTTGCCCACCGTTACGCCAGAAGCCGTAGCGGTGGGCGAGACCCGATAGACCACCATTTCCGAGCCACCCAGGTTGATGTAGTGGTGTGTTGAAACCACCGAGATGCTGGGCGGCGTGAGGCGCACCTCGACGTCGCGATTGGCGGTGGACTGCACCTGCCGATAACCGAACAGAACCGGGCGCGAGGCATTGACGATGATTCGCGCAGTGCCGGCTTCGAGTTTCGGGAGCTGGCGCTTTCCGATGGGACGAACCAGGCGCAAGCGGCGATCGCCTTGGTGCGCAAGCTGTGCAATGTCGTCGCCTGGAAAGCTGAAGAGGGGCATCCGGTTGACGCCTTGAACGAGCGTGACTTCCAGGCTCTTCAGCTCGCCGCCCGGTGTGTCGATGACGACCTCGAGCTCGCCGGTCTGCCCGATCACCTTCGTCGGGCGAGCGATTTCAATGACCGGACCTTCGGAGCGGCCGGCGACGTACCACGCCGCGCCCGCGGCGCCTGCGATCAGGGCGATGAAAAGAAGCAGCTTGTTCATGCGCCTGATTGTAAGCGCGAACGACGCCACTCACATGGAGCGATTCGGAAATCAGGCGGTGCTGTACGCACTGCGTGACCGCCGTCATCCATGGAGCTCCCGGCCCAGCCGCTGGGTGCTGGCGTCATCGGCAGTGGACATCACGATCGTCGCGACGCTTGCATTGGCCGGTGTCCTGATGGCGCCGCTGCCGGCTGACCTGGTCGCGGGCGTGTTTGCCGCCGCAATTGCATTTGCACTGATTCTCGATCAAATCAAAGCACCCATACTCTCGTTCTCGAGAGCAAAGTGAGGAGACTTCTTATGCGCAATCGTGGTCGCCTGGCTTTGGTCGCCGCGGGAGTCGTAAGCCTCGGGACTTCGGCCTGCTGGACGCAGACGTCGCCAGCACAGCTGCTCGATCCGCGCATTGCGGCGGCACGTGCCATCTCTCAAAAGTTCGGTACTGAATTGAGAGCGGCATTGGAGAAGGCACTGACGGACAAGGGGCCCGCGGCGGCGATTGGTGTCTGCAGAGACGAGGCTCCACGGATCGCAGCGCGTCTTTCCGCCGAGAGCGGCGCAGCAGTCGCCCGAACGAGCCTCAGGGTGCGCAATCCGCGCAATGCGCCGCAGCCCTGGCAACGCGCCGACCTCGAAGCCTTCGAGAAGCGGCTCGCGTCTGGCAGCAAGCCAGACGAGCTCGAGCACTTCGAGGCGCGGCCCAACGGCGGCGCGCGCTATATGAAAGCCATCATCACGCAGCCGCTCTGCCTGGCCTGCCACGGAGAGGCCATTGCGCCCGACGTTGCACGGGCTCTCGAAGCGGACTATCCGCGGGACAAGGCGACGGGTTTCAAGGTTGGCGACCTTCGTGGCGCATTCAGCATCGAGTGGCCGGCCGGCAAGTGACACGGCCCTCACCTTGGCACGCAACGACAACACCATTCGGTACCTTCCCCGAGCGCCTTAGGTAGCCCCGCGAATATCCCCATCTCCGAGTCGAACTCATCATTCCATGTGAGTTCGTTCATACGAGGAGAACAGACATGGGGATGAGAAAGGAATGTTTCGCGGTCGCGGCCGCCGGAATTCTGACGGTGATGGCCGCGGGCGCGTCTGCGCAGGGGCAGCAACAGGAGCGTGGCCGGCCGCAGGACCAGAGTCGCCAGACGGATATGGATCGCGCGCAGGATCGCGACCGGATGATGGATCGGGATCTGGATCGCACGCAGGATCGTGACCGCGACATGACCCGCGATCAGATGCGTGACCGCGATCGCGACTACGACCGGGACCGGTTGCGCCAACAGGATCGCGATCGCATCTACGCCAGCGACCTCATGACCGACCAGGAGCGCACCACCTACCAGAACCAGTTGCGCGCGCTTGGCACCGAGAAAGAGCGCGTGGAGTTCCGGCTCCAGCACCAGAAGGAGATGCAGGAGCGTGCGAAGCGCCGGGGCGTGAATGTCGCCGGCGCACCGAAGCGCTCGCAAATCGAGGATCAGGAGCGCGCGCGGCACGGTCGGGGGTGACTATCGCATCGGACGCGCTACGCGCGCCGGGTTGATGTTCGACTACCGACCGTCCGCGGTGTCGGGAGGTGACGCGCTTCAAGAGGCGACGGCGTATCTGTCGTTCGCGCCAGGCCGCGGCACCACCATCCAACCGTATCTTGTCGCCGGCTTCAGACGACAGCAGCCCTGATTGGGGCGCGGGCTTCTCGATCGGATGGCGGCGCCAGGTCGAGTGAAGTGTTCCTGTCGCGTGCTTCATGGCACATCCACCGTGTAGTTTGTCGCTCCGGTATTGCCCGTTTTTGAGTTCTGCGCCCAGACCGTGATCTGGTAGCGGCCTGGCGCGGGCACCGCGATTGCGCCGGCGAAACGATTGGTTTCTCCGGTGAATGCCAGTGCCGCGTCGCCTGCCGGGCGCCCGTCGCGTGTGACCAGCGCCCGCACTTCATAGTCATCCGCGTCCCACAGGCCGTCCTTGGTGATCGGGCAGCCGCACATGAGCTTGACGTCGGCCACGAGCGGCAAGCTTCCATTCAGCGTCGGCTGGCGCACGGGCTTGACGATGAGGCCGGGCAGCGTCAACACGATCCCGTCGCCGCCGATCGGCCGGCCGGGTACAACCCAGGTGGTAACGGCCAACTCCTGTGTTGCATCCGACGATTCCAGCGGCCCGGATGCGCGGATGCGAACCCGCGTCGGACGCTCCAGCTTCAGTCGGGCGACATACGCTGCGGTCTTGTCATCGGCCAGGGTCGCCCCGCGGACGATTGGGTTTTTCACCAATCGATCGGTATCGCCGGTGCCGCCGGCAATGCGACCCGTCGCAAGCAACGCGCCAGTCTCGGCGTCCTCCACGATCACGTTCATTTCCCCGACCCCTGTGCCGATGAACTTTGCGTCATGGGCTTGAACGCGGATCGTGATGGGCGTTTCCAACGGTTCGGCGACGGCCGCACCTGCAGCCAGTAGCACCACGCAGGTCAGGCTGTGCACTACACGGGCGCTCGGGTTCATCAACGCGGCTGCTCGACAACTTCTGCTTCGAGCGTGCGGGCGCCCCGCAATGAATTCGAGACGAGGCAGCTGTGCTCGGCGCGCTCGAGCAGGGCTCGGGCTTTCGCCACGTCGGTTCCCGCCGGAACCGCAAGCGTTGCGAGCGCGTGAACTGCGACCCGCCTTCCACGCGCTCCAGCGTTCCTTCCACCCGGCGCTCGAGCTTTACCCATTCCATGCGCGCCGCGCGGCTGACGCCGCGGAATGTGAGGATGAAGCAGTCTGCGACCGCCGCACTGAGCAGGCCTTCCGGCGACCAGACCCCGCCGGGTCCGTCGAACTGCGGAAGGGGGCGCCGTCTCGATGTCTGGCAGCTGCGGCGACGAAACGGTGACGGCCCCCGCAGGGGCTCCTGCGGCCGAGACACGGTATACGTGCGGATAGGGGTGCAAGAAGAGTCTCCTCATTGCGGTGGCGGTTGGGTTGGTGGCTGCGGGTCCCGCTCGCCAATTTCGTACCAGATGGCGTTCAGCACGCCGAATGTCGAGCGCGAAGCTCAGCCCAGAATCCAGCTGAAGTACCACATGTGTTGGTTGTCCTGCGCCGATCAGTAGAACCCAGCGTGCTTGCCGGATCTCTTCCAGCGTGATCCGGCCGCGCAGCACGCGGAATACCCAGGCTGTGTAAAGCGAGAACGATGGGCAAGAAGATGGCAACGGCCACGAGCATGATGACCAGCGTCTTTGCGCTGCTGGAGGCGTCCCATACCGTGAGGCCATGGCTCGGGCTGGACGAGGAGGGCATGAGGAATGGGAACAGCGCGATGCCTGCCGTCAGTATGGTCCCGGCCTGAGCCAGGGCGCTCGTGAGGAAAGCGAAGCCAGACCGGCCCGCGCGAAGCAGCAGATGCGTCAGCAGCGCCGTCGACTGTGGCGCCCGCCGGCGCAAGCCACAGCACACCGTGCGCGCGATAGTTGTCGAGCCACGCGCCGGGCTCCATCACAACGTTTTTCAGTGTGGGGTCCGACGGGCCTGCGCCATTCACCGCGGATACGATCTCTGCCCGTCCAGGCCCGCGGCGACCCAGATGCCGGCGGCGATGAACGTGACCACGAACACGAGAGCGGCGATCCGGCCTACGGCGGCAGCGCGCGTGGCGATGGTGCCGTCGACCTTGAGTGCCGCGTAGCGCGCCGTGCATCACGAGCATCGACAGGCTGACGAGCCCGCGCAGCAGCGCGAAGGGATGCAGCAGGTTGAAGAAGCCTGCCGGTGTACACCGGGCGCTGCAGTTCATCGAAGTGAAACGGCACGCCGAGGAACAGGTTGCCGAAGGCGACGCCGAACAGCAGCGCGGGCACGGCGCCACCGATCGAACAGCGCCCAATCCCACACATTGCGCCAGCGCGCATGCGACGAGCTTGTTGCGAAATGTGAAGCCGACCGGCCGCAGGATGAGCGCGACGCAGCACCAGAAACATGGCGAGATAGAGGCCCGAGAACGAAGCGGCGTACAGCAGCGGCCACGCGGCGAACACGGCGCCGCCCGCCGAGGATGAACCAGACCTGGTTGCCTTCCCACACCGGCTCGATGGACTCGAGCAGCGCACGGCGCTCATCGTCCGTGCGGCCGATGAAGCGGAAGATCGCGCCGACGCCCAGGTCGAATCCGTCCATGACGGCGAAGCCGATCAGCAGCGCGCCGAGGATCAGCCACCAGATGACGCGCAGGGTTTCGTAGTCGAGCATGTCGCGGGCCTCGCTTCAGTGTGCTGCGATCGTTGCGGGCTGTCCCGGAAGCGGTTGTGGCCAGTAGCCAAGCCCGTCGGGGCCGCGGCGGATCATTCGCATCATCAGGTACACATCGACCACCGCAAGCGCGGTGTAGAAGACGACAAAGCCCATGAGCGACAGCCACACGTTGCGTCGGCGAGGTCGTCGAGACACCGAGGAACGTCGGCAGCAGCCCATCGATCGCCCACGGCTGGCGGCCGTATTCGGCGACGATCCAGCCGAGCTCGGCGGCGATCCAGGGCAGCGGCAGGCTGAGAAACGCTAGCCGCAGGAACCAGCGGTTGTCGCTCGAAGCGGTGACGCGGCCGAGAGGTAGAACGCCGTCGCGAACAGCAGCGATGAGGAAGAAGCCGAGCGCGACCATGAGGCGGAAGCTCCAGAACAGCACCGGAACGTTCGGCACGGTGGACCACGCCGCGCGCGTCGACCTGCTCGGGGGTCGCGGCCGCGGGATTTCGCGTGTAGCGCAGCAACAGCAGCCCGTAGCCGAGATCGGCCCGGTGCGCCTCGAACTGCGCCCGTGCCTGCGCGTCGGTCGGCATCGGCACGCAGCCGCTGCAGCGCCGAGTGCGCCTGCATTCCGCTCGCGATGCGCTCGCACGAGCGTGCTCGACGAGATCGAGGATGCCCGGCACCTGCTTGTCGATCGAGCGCGTCGCGATCAAGCCGAGCAGCCACGGCACTTTCACGTCCGCGTGGGTCTTGCGCGCCGCCACGTCTGGCAGGCCGAAGACCGTGAAGCCGGCGGGCGCGGCCTCGGTGTGCCACGCCGCTTCGATCGCCGCGATCTTCATCTTCTGGTTCTCGCTCGCGACGTACCCGGATTCGTCCCCGAGCACCACCACCGAGAGGGAGCAGGCAAGGCCGAAGCTGGCCGCCACCGCCATCGAACGCCGCGCGACTTCGACGTTGCGGCCGCGCAGCAGATACCAGGCGCTGATCGCGAGCACGAACACCGAGCCGACCACGTAGCCCGCCGCGACGGTGTGCACGAACTTCGCTTGCGCCACGGGGTTGAAGAGCACGTCGCCGAACGAGGTAAGCTCCATGCGCATCGTCTCGAAGTTGAAGTCCGCGCCCATCGGGTTCTGCATCCACGCGTTCGCAATGAGAATCCACAGCGCCGAGAGACTCGAGCCGAGCGCCACGAGCCCCGTCACGACCAGATGTCCGACCTTCGAGAGCCGATCCCAGCCGAAGAAGAAGAGGCCGACGAACGTCGATTCGAGAAAGAAGGCCATCAGCCCTTCGATGGCCAGCGGCGCGCCGAAGATGTCGCCGACGTAGTGGGAGTAGTACGCCCAGTTGGTGCCGAACTGGAACTCCATCGTGATGCCGGTCGCGACGCCCATGGCGAAGTTGATGCCGAACAGCAGCGCCCCAGAACTGCGTCATGCGCTTCCAGATCTCGCGCCCGGTCATGACGTAGACGGACTCCATGATGACCAGGATCATCGAGAGCCCGAGCGTCAGGGGCACGAACAGGAAGTGATAGAGCGCGGTCAGCGCGAACTGCAGGCGCGACAGGTTCACCACGTCGAAGTCAATCACAGGGAAGTTCTCCACAGCGGTCCGCTTGCGGCGGCTGATCGGCTGATCCCGGCACGAGGGCGAATCGGTCGGCGGTCACACGCCCATCGACGGGGTGCCGGTGAGCAGGAGAGAAGAAGAGTGCCCACAGAATGAGCAGCGCGGCAAGCTTCGCAAGCATGAGCCAGGTCACCTCGCGCCTCATGCGCCCCTGCCAGCTCGCCTTGGGGCGGTCGCCGATCACAAGGCTTCCACCGCGCGCGCCAGCCTGAGCACGGCCAGTGACTCGTCCAGCGTGGCGTTGTCACGATTGTTCGCGGCCTCAACCAGCAGCGTGACCGCATCCAGCACTTGTGTGTTCGTGCCGAGTCCCGAGCCATAGAGCTCGCGCGTGATGCGCACGTTCTCATCCGCCTGCGCGACCGCTTCGCGCGAGGCGGAGACGCGGCCGCGAGCCTCCCGCACACCGAGCCACGCCTCGCGGACTTCGAGCTCAATCTGCGTGCGCAGCTCGTCCACCCGATGACGGGCGGCCGTGCCCGCATTGCGCAGGCTGGCGCTGCGATTGCGCGCCTGGCCACCGTCGAAGAGGTTCCAGGTGACGCCGACCCCGACGCTGGCGAAGTCTTTGCGATCCAGGATCTCGCTCTCCAGGTAGGTATAGCCTCCGGTGATCGCGAGCTGCGGCAGCAGGTCTGCCCGCTCTGCTTTGGATTGCAGGGCGAGGGCATCGGCGCGCGCCGAGAGAGCACCAAGCTCACCGCGGGCTTCCACTGCGCGCTTGATCAGCATATCGAGCGGCTGCTCTGCCAGTGCTGCATCTACCGGCACGCTGTCTTCGAGCTGCGGCGTTCGATCGAGCGGCTCGCCAAGGCGGCGGTTGTACGCTGCATAGGCGAGTGCCACGCCATTGTCGGCGCGCACGCGTTGCTGCTCCGCGTTGGCCAATGCGACGCGCCCGGCCAGCAGGTCGCTTCGTGCGACGAGCTCGCGGTTCACCATGCTCTCCACGTCAGCGACGTGGGCCGTAAGACTCTCCACTCGCGAGACTGCGGTCTGGAGCAGCCGTTTCGCGCGCAGTACATCAATATAGGATTGCGCGACGTCGAGTCTCAGCGCCGACCGCGCAACCCGCTCCGCGTCGGAAGCTGCGATGGTCGCGTGGTGAGCCGCGCCGATCCCCGCGGAGACACGGCCGCCCGTGTAGAGAGGCAGCTTGACCTGCACGCCACTGGAGACAAAGTCGTCACCGGCAAAGATGGGCGCTTGCAGGGCGAATCCGGGACCCGCGAAATCGAACTGTGGCGCCGAGTTGAAGCGAGTGTAGCCAGCGTTCGCCGCAAGGGAGGGCCAGCGTGCACCCCGCGCCGCGCGTTCGCTGGAACGCGCGCCTTCAAGGTCCGCGGTCGCGGCGGCCAGCCCGTCATCGTGCTGGAGGGCGAGTTGCCAGGCTTCTTCGAGCGTTTCCGCTACGGCCTCGCCTGGCGCGAGCACGCTGGCGGCCGCCATGAGGGCGAATGCCGCGGCGGACACGCGCGCCGCGGTTTTCACGGCCGCGCCTGCTTGATCGGAACAATGCCAAGCGCCTTGAGCACGTACTTCTCGTACACCGGCGTGACCGACCCCGTGCGCACCTTGCGCAGGAAGTACTTCTCGAAGGCGATCTTTGCCAGATGCACCCACTTGCCGACCTTGGCCCACGTGACGTTGCGTGGCGGGATCTCCGGCAGGGCGACGAACGCCGCGCCTGTGTCGCCGAAGTCCGCAAGGCAGATGGCGTTCCATGTTGCCTGGGCGGTTGCGGGCTTGCCCTGCAGATCCGCCACGATGTTCTCGCAGATGGCGCTGACCATCGACTCAATCATATAGCCGGTCTTCGGCGCGCCCGTCGGAACGGGCGTCTGCTCGACCGGGGGGATGGCCACGCACACACCTGCGGAGAAGATGTTCTGGTATTTCTTCGAGCGCTGGTGCGCATCGATGACCACGAAGCCGCGCGGATTGCACAACTCCGGCACGCCGGCCACGGCATCCACGCCCTTGAACGCGGGAATCACCATGCTGTACTCGAAAGGCAGCGCGTGCTCTTTCTTGGGCTTGCCCTCGTCGTCGTGCTCGACCACTTTCATCTCGCCGGCCGTCACGCTCGCAACTTTCGCGTTCGTCACCCACTTGATGTGCCGCTGCCGCATCTCGGACTCCATGAGCCCCTTGCTGTCGCCGACGCCGCCCAGGCCCATGTGGCCGATGTAAGGTTCGCTGGTGACGAAGGTCATGGGCACTCGGTCGCGCAGCTTGCGCTTGCGCAGGTCGGCATCGAGGATCATCACGAACTCGTACGCGGGCCCGAAGCAGCTCGCCCCACCTGCGGCACCGACGATGATGGGCCCCGGGTTCTGCACGAACTCCTGGTACTTCTCCCACGCCGTCAGGGCATGCTCCTGCGTGCAAACCGATTGCGTGAAACCGGAGGGGCCGAGCCCCGGCACCTCATCGAACGCGAGCTTCGGGCCGGTGGTAATGACCAGGTAGTCGTACGCCACCTCTGCGCCGCCGCGCAGGCGCAGGCTGTTCTTCGGCGCGTCGATGGATTCGACGGCGTCCGCGATCCACTGGATGCCTTTGGATTCGAGCGGATGCTGCATCTCCACGCGCGTCTGCTCGCACTTGCGCCAGCCCACCGCGATCCAGGGGTTGGACGGCGTGAACTCGAAGTAGGGCGAAGATCCGATGAGCGTTACGCGATGCTCCTTGCCCAGCTTCTTGCGAAGCTCATAGGCGCACGGAACGCCGCCGACGCCCGCGCCAACCACGACGATGTGTGCCATGTTCAATTCCCCTCGCGCGCAACACGCGCGGTTTTCCGTGTGAGGTATGCGTAGTAGAGGACCGGGATCACGAGCAGCGTGAGCACGGTCGACACCAGGATGCCGAAGATGAGCGACACCGCGAGCCCGTTGAAGATCGGGTCATCCAGGATGAAAAATGCGCCGATCATGGCCGCGAGCGCGGTCAGCGCGATGGGCTTCGCGCGGATGGTTCCCGCGCGCACGACGGCGTCTTCGAGGCTGCGCCCCGCCTTGATCTGCGTGTCGATGAAGTCCACGAGCAGGATCGAGTTGCGCACGATGATGCCCGCGAGGGCGATCATGCCGATCATGGACGTGGCGGTGAACTGCGCGCCGAGCAGGGCGTGCCCCGGCATCACGCCGATGATGGTGAGCGGGATCGGCGCCATGATGATGAGCGGCAGCGCGTAGGAGCCGAACTGCGCGACGACGAGCAGGTAGATGAGCACGAGCCCCACCGAGTACGCGAGCCCCATGTCGCGGAACGTTTCGTAGGTGATCTGCCACTCGCCGTCCCATTTGATCGCGAGCGCGTTCGGGTCGTCGGGCTGGCTCACGAAGCGCTGTGCGATCTGCGCGCCGCCCGGCGGCTCCCGCCCGATCTTCCCGACCATTGAGAACATGCCGTAGAGCGGGCTGTCGAGCTTGCCGGCCATGTCGCCCGTGACGTAGGCAACGGGTAGCAGATCCTTGTGGTAAATCGCTCCGTCCCACGCGGCCTTTCGCACATTCACCAGCTCCGAGAGCGGCACCGATGTGCCGTTCGTGGCGCGCACTTCGAGTGCGAGCATCGAGCCGATGTCCTCTTTGTCCGCCACCGGCAGCTCGATGCGCACCGGTATGGGATACCGCTCACGCCCGGTGTGTACGTAGGTGGCGTCGGCGCCCACGAGCGCGGCCGCCATGGTCTGGACGATGCTGATCCTGCGAAACGCCGAGCAGGGCGGCCTTCTGCCGGTCGACCTCGACAATGTAACGCTGCGAGGGCGCCTCGAGGCTGTCGTCTGTATCGACGATGTCCGGTGTCGAGTCGAAGAGCTTGCGCACTTCAGCCGCGACGCGGCGCTGGTCCTGATAGCTGGGGCCGTAGATTTCCGCGACGAGCGGCGCCAGCACCGGCGGGCCCGGCGGCACCTCGACCACCTGCACCGAGGCGCCATATTTCTTGCCGATGGCCGCAAGCTCGGGGCGCACGGCCAGCGCAATCTCGTGGCTCTTGCGCGAACGGTGATGCTTGTCGACCAGGTTCACCTGAAGGTCGCCGAGCTCCGGGCTTTCGCGCAGGTAGTACTGGCGCACGAGCCCGTTGAAGTTGATCGGCGCGGCCGTCCCGGCGTACGCCTGATAGTCGCTTACCTCCGGCACCTGCTCGACGGCGTGCGACAGCTCATCGAGCACTTGCGCGGTGGTCTCGAGCGTGGAGCCTTCCGGTAGATTGACGACGACCTGGAACTCCGACTTGTTGTCGAACGGCAGCATCTTGAGCACGACGAGCTTCACGACAGTGAGGCCGACCGCGATCACGATGGCGGCGAGCACGCCCCAGTACAGCGTGTGGCGGCGCGCGGCGTGCCGGCTCCGCGCCGAGGAACGGCCGCAGGAAGCGCTCGAACAGCCGGCGCAGCCAGGCGCTCTCGGCTTCCTCGTGCGCGACGGCGTGAGAGGCGAGAAGCTTTCGGCACATCCACGGGGTGAAGACGAGCGCCACGGCGAGCGAGATGAGCATGCCCATGCTGGAGTTGATGGGGATGGGGCTCATGTATGGTCCCATCAGGCCGCTGACGAAAGCCATGGGCAGGAGGGCCGCAATCACGGTGAACGTCGCAAGAATCGTCGGGCCGCCCACTTCATCCACGGCGCGCGGGATGATCTGCGCAAGCGTGCCACCACCGAGGCGCATGTGCCGGTGGATGTTCTCGACGATGACGATGGCGTCGTCCACGAGAATGCCGATCGAGAAAATGAGCGCGAACAGCGACACCCGGTTGATCGTGAACCCCCAGGCCCAGGAGGCGAACAGGGTTGCGGCGAGCGTGACGACCACGGCCGCGCCCACGACCACCGCCTCACGCCGGCCCATCGTGAGCACGACGAGCAGCACGACCGAGCCCGTCGCGAAGAGCAGCTTTTCGATCAGCTGCACCGCTTTGTCATTCGCGGTGACGCCATAGTTACGGGTGACCGTCGCCTCGACGCCCTCCGGAATGAACGTGCCGCGCAACTGCTCGACGCGGCGGACCACCTGGTCGGCAACGTCGATGGCGTTCTCACCCGGCTTCTTCGAGATGGCGATGGTGACGGCAGGGGCGTGCGCGACTTCGGGAAGCCCGCGGGTCGCCGCGCCGGGCCCGGTGCCGAGCCATACATAAGAGTCGGGCTGATCCGGGCCGGTGATGACGTTCGCCACGTCTTCGAGGAACACGGGCTTGCCCTGGTTCGCGCCGACTACGAGCCCCGCGACGTCGTCACGATCTGCCAGGAACCGGCCCGCGTCGACGGGGGTGACGCGATCTGCGCCCACCAGCGTTCCGGCGTGCTGCACGACATTCGCAGCCTGCAGGGCCTGCATCAGCTCGCCGACCGTGAGGCCGAAGCCCGCGAGCTTCTGCGGGTCGAGCTCGACGCGTACGGTGCTTTGGGGGCTCCCGACCGTGTACACGTTTCGGGTGCCGGGCACGCGCTTGATTTCCGCCTCGATGGAACGCGCCACCTGACCGAGCTCGTGGGAGCCACGCGCGGCGTCCTGAGTCCAGAGGGTCAACGTAACGATGGGCACATCGTCGATGCCCTTGGGCTTCACGAGCGGCTGCAGGATGCCGACATTCGCCGGTCGCCAGTCCTGGTTCGAATAAATGGCGTTGTAGAGACGGACAATCGCTTCGGTGCGCGGCTCGCCCACCTTGAACTGCACGCTGAGCACGGCCACGCCCGGGCGCGACACCGACGCGATGTGCTCTACGCCTGAGATCTCGCCGAGCACTTTCTCCATGGGCGAGGCGACGAGGTTCTCCACCTGTTCGGCGGAGGCGCCGGGGAACGGCACGAAGATGTTCGCGAACGTGACATCGATCTGCGGCTCCTCCTCCCGCGGCGTCACGAGTACGGAGAAGATGCCCATCAGCAGTGCGGCGAGCGCCAGCAGCGGCGTGAGCTGCTTCCCGAGGAAGCGGCTGGCCAGTCGCCCGCTGAAACCGAGCGGCTCGCTCACTTGGATGAGTCCTGAGCCGCGGCAACGGGCTTGAGCTGCTTCATGGCGGCGACCGGATCCAAGGCGACGCGTTCGCCTTCGCGTAAGCCGGCCAGCACCTCGATCTTGTCATTGAATCGATGCCCCGTGCGCAGCTGACGCAATGACGTGCGACCGCTCGCATCGATGACGTAGACCGCCGTGACCTCGCTGCGCTCGACCAGCGCGCCTGCGGGCACGAGCAAGCGATCCGCATCGCCGACGACGAAGCCGACCTTGACGAACATGCCGGGGTAGAGATCGGTCGCATTCTCCGGAAGCTCGAGCCGGGCGCGGAAGGTGTTCGATGGCGTTGCGGCCTCCGGAAATACGGTGAGCTTCGTTGCTTCGACCCGGCGCCCGTTGACGTAGACGGCGGCTTTGCGGATGCGCCGCACCTGCTCCACGATCGACTGGGGCACGTCTACGGCGACTCGCAGGAACTGCAGCGACAGGCCGCTCATGATGGGCGTGCCAGGAGCGACAGTCTCGCCCACCTGCACGTTGCGCTTCGTGACGATGCCCGCGTACGGCGCGCGAATTTCCGTATACGCGACACCTTCCCGCGCGCTTTCGAGCCCGGCGCGTGCCGCCGCCAGCCGTGCCACGGCCGCGTCGCGATTTGCGGTGGCTTCATCGAGCATCGCCTTCGCGACGACCTTGCGTTCGTACATGTCGGCAATGCGCTGGTAGCGAGTCTGTGCTTCTGCCTCGCGTGCAGTGGCCTCGCGCAGCGCCGCTTCGGCCTGCAACATGCCGGCCCGCTGCTCGGTGGCGCGCAAGCGCGCGACCACCGCGCCCGCGGGCACGAAGTCGTTCACATCAAACAGGATAGCGGCGACGCGACCGGAGGTCTGGGCAGCCACGGTTCCCTGATTGACGGCCTCGATGGTGCCATCGAGCTGCCGTTCGAGCGGCGTGCGCTCGGCTTTGACCACAATGGATTCAAGCGGCGTGGCCTGCGCGGCAGGCGGCGCGCCTGGCCCGCCCCCGCTACAGCCGGCGAGCACCACCATTGAAGCGGCGAGGCTCGCCAGCTGCCCGATCCTTGTGGCGAGGCGCATTTCAGGTGAACGCCACGCCCGGCGTGAAGCCGAGCTTCTTGAGGATGATTGCGAGCGGGCAGAACCCCGTGAAAGAGGACTGGAGCAGATTCACGCCGACGAAGCCCGCGAGGAGCAGCCAGTATGGGCTGACGTAGTAACCGAGCACGAGGCTCAGCAAGATCATGGTGCCCGCGAAGGCGAGCACGATGCGATCGATAGACATGGTGGCACCTGTTCTGGTCGGTGAACTAACGAGAATTCTTCGGCACGCGGCATACGCTCACATCCGTAGCCTTGGCGGGCAGCACGGCATTTCTACCTAGACACCGGCTTGCCAGTGGCAGGGTCGATGTGGATGACGGGCAGCCCCGCCGCAGTCCACGCCCCGATTCCACCCGCGAGATGCGCCGCGCGCGGGGCACCGCGCACCGAGGAGCTTTGCGACCTGCTGCGGTGAAAGATCGTCTATGGCATCTCGATAGGGCTGGTTCATTGGAAGGGCCGGAGTGTCTGACGTGCGATTAGTATATTAGCGGTTGCTGCATTAGCAAGCCGTGAATTACACTGCGAGCCGCTTCCTCAAGCTATGGAAAGGTCTGATGGCCGGACGATCGCTCGCTTCAAGCCGCAGTTCGATAAAGCCCATACACGCGGCGCGCGCCATCAAACCGCACGCCGGCAGGGCGGCGGAACTGCTGAAGGCGCTCGCCAACGAACAGCGGCTGATGATCCTCTGCAACCTGCTGGAAGGCCCGCTGTCGGTCGGCGAGCTCAATGAGAAGGTGGATCTCAGCCAGTCCGCGCTGTCTCAGCACCTGGCGGTGCTGCGCGAGGCGAATGTCGTTGAGACAACGCGCGAAGCGCAGAGTATCCGCTACTCATTGCCCCAGGGCGCCGTCACCCGCATCATTGGAATTCTCTACAGGGAGTTTTGCGGGAGTTGAGGGCGGCCTTGGCCTGCGCCGTCGACGACGTCTCCACCGACGCCGGACTTTGACCCAGACTTGGACCCGGACTTAGGCGATAGCGCTTCGAGAAGCGCCACGGTCGCAGCGCGGCTTGCAGCCGCCGCTGGCCCGCCGCTTCCCGCTGCCGCTCCGGGCCCGGCCGGCGGCGGTGAGCGCGCGTAGTCGAGTGCGGTTTTGCCGGCGGCGTCGCGCACGGTCGGGTCTGCGCCGCGATCGAGCATTTGCTTGACGACCCTATCCCACCCCAATTCGGCTGCGGAGAAGAGTGCGGTCTTGCCCTCGTGGTCGCGGCCCTGAACGTAGGCGACGAGTTTGGCTGTGCGAGTATGGCTGTCGGTGACGCGGGCGTTGATGTTCGCTCCGGCGTCGAGCAGCAGGTCGATGACCTTGATCGCGCGGGCCTGGATGTCACCTTGCTGGCCGCGGCCGGTGCCGCCGAGCCACGCGCCGGTGTACCAGTCGAGCGCCTCGTTAAGCGATCGGCAAGCTTCTCGGTTGTGAGTGCAGTCTTCCGTGCAGTCGTGCCCCCAGTCGTCTGCCCAGTTGTCGACCCGGCCGACTGCCGGGAAGGAAGTTGCTGGCAGCCTGCAAGGCCGCCGCCCAGGAGCGGCACGGATACCACTCCTGCGAGCCCGCTCAAGGACGCCTGCAGGAAGCTTCTGCGGTCAGTCGTCTTCATGTTTGTTCCGCGCTCGTCTTCAGACTTCCGTGAGGAGCCCGGTGCTGTTACCAAAACTCGGTTGCCTGATCCCGAGCTTGTCGAGGATCGTCAGGTGCAGATTGGCCAGCGGTGTACGTTCGGGCAGCACGATGTTCTTGCCGCCGACGTGCTTGCCGTTCGCGCCGCCGACCAGGATCTCCGGCAACGGATAGTTGTCGTGCTGATTGCTGTTGCCCATGTTCGAGCCATAGAGGAACAGCGAATGGTCGAGGATGCTGCCGTCGCCCTCTTTGGTGTTGGCCAGCTTCTGCAGGAATTCCGCGAACCGTTCCATGTGATAACGCTGGATGACGGTCAGCCGGCGAATGCGCTCGCGATCATTGGAGTGGTGGCTCACCGGGTGGAAGGAGTCCGGCACGCCGACATGGTTGTAGGTGCGGTTGGTGCCTTCGGCGACCATCACGTACGAGGCGATGCGTGTCAGGTCCGCCTGATAGGCGAGCGCAATCAGGTCGAACATGAGCCGGACCCGCTTGTCGAAGTCCTCGAGCTCACCGACCGGTGCATCCGGTACCTTGACGCCCTTGAGATCCCGCGAGCCCGCCATGGCCACGCGTCGTTCGATCTCGCGAACGGTGTCCAGATAATCGGCGAGCTTCGCCTGGTCACCCGGGCCGAGCTCTTTGCGCAGCGTCTTCGCACGCTCGTTGATCATGTCCAGGATGCTGGAGTTCTTGCGTAACAGCGCGTCGCGTTCGGCCGCCGTGTCGCCTTCACCCATGAGCTGGACGAACACCTTGCGCGGGTTGTATTCCATCGGCAGCGGCGAGTTGGGGCCGGCATAGGACGTGGTGGAGGCGTAGTAACAGCCCGCACCTCCGCATGCCGCCACCTGGATGGTGGTTTCCGAGCAGACCTCGAGTGAAGGCAACGCGGTTTTCTGCCCCAGTTGCTGGGCGATCACCTGGTCGAGCGTGATGGCCATGCTGGCGCTCTTGGCCGCAGTGTCTGGGCGCACGCAGGACAGCCAGGTCGCCGGGTTGAGCGTGTGAGCTCCGCCGTTGCATCAATTCGCTCCTTCGCGGCGGCGTCGACGTCGCGCCAGCGTCCCGTCACATCGAAATTCTCCAGCGCAAGCCCGGGCGGGTCGATCAGCCCATGACAGCCTTTGCACGTGGGGTTCTCGCGGTGGGCCTCGAGCCGGGCGCGCACGGTCGTTGGCTTCTGGCCTTCGTGGATCGACAAATCCGTGACCACACCGGGCGGCGGCGGGGTGGGCGGGGTCCCCGCGAGCCGGTCGAGCACGTAGGCGCCACGAAGCACGGGCGAGGTACGGTCGCCATAAGAGGTTCGCAGCAACACGGCGCCCTTGCCGAGCAGCCCCCAGCGATTCTCGTTCTTGAGCGTCACCCGCCGGAATTGCGAGCCGAGGACTCCGGGGATGTCGTATTGCCGGGCGAGGGACTCGTTGACGAAGGTCCAGTCCGCGTTGATGAGGTCGAGCACACTGCGATTCTCGAGCAGCACGCTCGCCAGGAAGAGGCGGATCTCGGACTCGAAATTCGCCCGCATCCCGGCATTGAATGACGGGTCCAGGGGCTCGATCTGCTCCAGCTCGTCCAGGTTCAGCCAGGAGAGCGCGAACTCCTCGACCAGCGACTGGGCGCGCGGATCCTTGAGCATGCGCTCGACCTGGGCTTTCAGGACCGCGGAATCGGCGAGCCATTTCCCGGTGGCAAGTCCAATGAGCTGCTCGTCGGGGCCC
This sequence comes from uncultured Gammaproteobacteria bacterium, assembly GCA_963837755.1. Taxonomy (GTDB): domain Bacteria; phylum Pseudomonadota; class Gammaproteobacteria; order Steroidobacterales; family Steroidobacteraceae; genus JADGHX01. Next base: position 873,225 of record CAWIOP010000003.1, read on the forward strand.
TGGTTCCAGAGAAAGAAGGACAGGCGCGAGGCCAGCTCCAGGTCGTTCAGCGGCCGCGATTGATCGGGCGTCGGGGACGTCGAGATGGCGCGGTAGAGAAAGTCGGGGCTCGACAGAACCGCCGTGACCAGCTCGGTCACACCGGAATCGAAACCTCCGGCTTCCGCCCGCCCGGTCTCATAGAACTTCATCAGCAACTTCACGTCGGCGTCGGTCACGGGACGGCGGAACGCCTGGGTTGCCAGGTGTCGCGTGATTTCCTGCGCGCAAGGCCGCTCTTTGGTCTCGTTCTTCGGCTGGCAGACGAAAATCTTCGCGCGACTCTCGCTCAGGGAAAGGCCCTGGGGGGAGAACGGCCCCACGACTTGCAATCCATCCCGGATGATGGGCATGCCCGAGACCTTTCCACTGCCGGTCGGGTCGTTGCTCATCGCCCAGGACCGTTCGATGAACGTGGCGGTCACGGTGTGTGCGCCGGCCTTGATCTGTGCCGGGATGCCCGACACCTTGGCGACGAGAGTCTCCCGGCCCTTGGGCCCGTCGCGGTCGGCGCTGGCCAGGTCCATTTCGCGTGCGGGCGGGGTGAATATCCCCGGCATCACCGGTGGAGAACGCCGGCTGTCCGGCGCCCACCGGAACGGCTCGCCAGGCGGCGCATCACGAAGGCCTTGGTGATGGAGAAGGGCGATCAGTGCGAGAAAGACGAGCGATGTCGTGGCGAGATGTGGCAGACACGCGTCGAAAGGGATGGCCGCTCCGCTGTCTCGAGTCGCCGTACGTCTCGCAGGCCCGTGGTTACTTTCGCTGTAGCCGAGGCGCGATCAGCACGTCGTACATCTTCGTCGCCGAAGTTACGAACTGCCGTCCGCGAGTGGGGGAAATCCGGTGCCCTCGTTACTCGGCAGTGCTTGTCAGCGCGGGCTTCTTCTGCGCAACGAATATCAGCCGCGGCTCGCCGCTTGAGCAATCTACGACGTCGTGTCCCCATGTGAAGAGCCGCGCGTCAGATTCGTCCAACGCCCGATCGAGATCTCGCGCCAGCTCCCTGGACCGTCGTGCGCGAACTCGGCGAATTTCCCTAAGAAGTGGGTCTTTCATATTCGTAGGTTCTCATCAGTTGCTCGGGCGTGCAAATCTCAGGACAACGAGCGCCGTTCGTCTCGCACGTTAGTACGACGGCATCACGGATTGCTGGGTTGGCGAGGTGCTTGCAGTTCCACGTCAACAAGAGTCGTACCGAGTTAGTGGCCGCGACGGCGATGTGCTCCGCATCCGAGACAGCGCTCGTCGGCAGTAGCCCTCCGCCGATGAGCTGCTTGGCCAGGCTTCTCGAGTTCGGGTTGAGTCGTAGTGCGGCGATTCCGGAAAGCGCCTGCAGCCTTTCGTCTGCCGCCTCGACGTCGCCAGCACGGGCTTCGGCAAGCACCAGGTCCGATATGCAGCACGGGTGCTGGTCCCGGTATCGATGCCACCACACTCGCGTCAGTCGCTGACGGCGGGCAATCAGAATGGAGCGACTGAGCCTGGCCGTCAGATAGCTGACTACTCCCGTGCGGGCGCCTGCGGCTCGCGAGGTGTGTGGGGAATCTCGTGTCATGTCGCGCGTCGGATGTCTGATGTCTGGTGTCTGGCGCGGGATGGCTGTTGTCTCGCGTGACCTGCTCCAGGAAACGTGAGACTTGTCTTTGGGCGCGCGTTGCTCGACGTGTTCCGGCCGTGCCTCGCGTTCTTCCGCGCGAGACATGAGCCTTGTCCCGCGCGCTTCGACTGATGTCTGACGTTGCCTGTCGTACGTGCGGCGTTTCAGTCGATGGAAGTTGCGTGATGTCTCGCGAGGTTGCTCTGGGATTTCGTGAGATTGCCCTCATTTTCGCCAGGGTTGGTCTCCTCGCGCGCGGGGTTGGTCGATGGCGGCGCAAATCTCGTCAATAGGCCGGTGGGGTTGGACGCCAACGGTCGCCAGTGCGGCGGCACCGCTCCTGAGGATCGCGCCTTCCGCTCGCAGCCGTGAGCGGCGCGACCTGAACCGAATTGAACTAGTCCTGGCTGCACTTGTATTCGGCGTTCATGGGATCTCGACCCACCGGCCACACAAGCTCGTGCGGCCGGAGTGCTTTCGTTATCTGATGATGATCCCATGGGAGCCGGTCTGATCGAGTGTCCTGTGCAGCAGGTGCGCCCACTCGGGATGCACGGCTTCGTCTCTCACCATCAGAGGCGCAGCGGTCTCATCGGGGATGAACACTGCATCAGGAATGAACCTGTCGAGAGTCGCCAGATGACCGCCGTGCTATTTCGCTAGCGCGAGCAGGTACCCGTCTGTCGTCTGAGCCGACTTACGCAGCGTAACGAGCGTTGCCGCTGCCAACTCGCACAAAGCCGAGCTCGGTGATCGGGCAGGTGGCGAACACTACGTGATCTTGCCCACCTGCGGCTACCAGTTGCGTAACCCATCGGTCCACTCGTTGGTAGTGCACGTGATTCGTGTACTTCATAGCGAGCAACACATTAACGTCCAGAAGCAACATCATGGGAAATCCTCGAGCGCTCGGCGGACATCTTCTGACGTCAGCGGAGGAGCGCCCGGCGCGAAAAGATTCGCCTTCCGCCCAGATCTCGGGTTGATTTAGTAAGGCGATCCCCGCGCAGGTCGGATGATCGGGTACGGGATATCCGGGTACTCGGGGTCCGGAGGCGGCGTCGTGGTTTGCGCCTCTCGGCCATTCCCTTCGCCCGCATTGACGGTTTCGATTGATTCTTCGTTAGTCACGATCTGCTCCTTGTTGGTGTTGAGAGCCTCCGTGCCCGAGAGGTCTAAACTCTAAAACTGTATCGAACACGAGGCAACGCGAAATAAGCTCACAGAAGTACGAAGCACGGCACTTCGGAAATCGGTGGCACCTGATCGTTCGCAAGAGATCGTGCCAGGGCCACACGTGTGCGAACGACAGCGCCATGACGCTATCGTCTTCGTTTGGCAGGAGTCGATACACACGCGAATCTGTTGCAATCGTTTAGAAATGGTCGCGATGCCGCATCGGGCATGAGGGGTTCCGGTGCGGGCGCTTGCGCTTGCATGATGCGCAGAGAGGTTTGCGTTCGGCCGCGCCTGGGATGTTCGCTGTCTGGCGCTACCTGCTTCAGGTAACGCGCTACTCGTCCTTGGTTGTGCGTTACCCGACGTGGTGCGGCCGTTGCTCGCGTGCCCCCGCGCGATACTCGAGTCCGGTGCCGCGCTACGTGTTCACGGTGCGACGTTCCTCGTCTTCTGTACGGCGCACTTGTCTTCAGTACGACGTTCCAGTCGACGGAAGTTGCAACTTCCCTCGCGTTTTTGCGTCTCGTCCAGGTTGCTTCAGATGCGCGAGAAACGCCGGATGGGCTTCCGGCGGTTTCTCGGTGGTGAAATCACGCCGGAAGGTAGTCTGCCGGGCACGCTGCGACAATCTTGCCAGCCACATTGACGACGTTCCGAGGCAGCAGGCATGCACCAAGACGCGCCGGGTGGATCTCAATGTAGTTGCTTGCGATAGCGCGCAGCGCACGCACTCGTGACAGCCGTCCCGGCGGAACGGCCAGAACGAGTTCCGAAGTTGGCGCGACAGTGCGCACATGCTTGAACATCGGCACCTGATCAGTATCGGCCGTAATGATTATTTGCTTCTCGACCAGACCTGTCAGCGCGTCGACCAGCACGCGACTTGCCAAGGCAACATCTGTCTCCTTCTCCTCTTGAAAGGGGCACGAACGCGCTTGTGTCTTGCAGGACTTTACGACGCGCTGAAATCGGGACAGCACGACTTCGACACGGCGTTCGCGGAGCGCGGCGATGTACTTACGATGTCGGCGCGCCTTGTCAGGATTCCAATCGGCTACCGCCGTAAAGTAGACGACGGCTCGCAACTCGTCCGCGGCGCTCAGGAACGACTGAGCCAGAGTCCACAGATCCAGCCATTTGAGTTGCGGCGTCTGCAGCTCGCTGATCGAGTGATACAAGTTGAAGCCGTCTACATAGCAGATAGCGTGTTTCATATTGACTGCCGCAGGCTGTTCCCTTAGTCTGAAATGCATCCACCCGGAGGACCACGTGAGCCTTCGGATGAAGGGGCTAACCTGCCAGCGGGGTTGGCCCTTTCGCTTTTTGGGCTTTTCGTTTTTTGTCGTCGGCCGTCTGGGTCGACGAGATTCTCCGCCTTCGCGTCGTAGAGCCCGACGCAGATTCAATGCTGCGCAGAATCACCTATCACTGATGGGGCGCCCGCTCTCCCGGGGGCATCGGAACGGTTCGCCAGGCGCCCGCATCACAAATGCCTTTGAGATGGAGAAGGGCGCGGAGATCAAGGCGGCGTAAAGGCGATGCGCGTTCATCGCGCCGTCTTCGATCACCTGAAGGATTTCCCGATTCATGAATCCCCCCTGATGACTTCCACGATAGTGATCGGTGCGAGGAAGGCGAGCGATGTCGTGGCGAGACGGGTAACGAGGCGCACGCGTCGAAAGGGATGGCCGCTCCGCTGTCTCGAGTCACCGTGCGTCTCGCGGCGCCGCAGAATCATGGGAAATCCTCGAGTTCCCGGCGGACATCTTCCGACGTCAGCGGAGGCGTGCCCGGGGCGAAAAGGTGCGCCTTCCTCCCACTGTCGGGGTCGATGTAATAAGGAGACCCCCGAGCAGGTCGGATGATCGGGTACGGAATATCCGGATACTCGGGGTCCGGAGGCGGCGTCGTAGTCTGCGCCTCTCGGACATCCCGACCGCCGGCATTGAGGGTTTCGATTGAATCTTCGTCGGTCATGATCTGCTCCTTGTTGGTGTTTCGAGCCTCCGTGCTCGAGAGGTCTCAACTCTAGATATGTATCGAACACGAGGCAATGAAAAATCAGCTCACAAAAGTACGAAGCACGGTACTTCGGAAATCGGTGGCACATGATCGTTCGCGAAAGATCGTGCCAGGGTCACACGTGTGCGAGCGACAGCGCCATGACGCTATCGTCTTCGTTTGGCAGGAGTCGGTACACACGCGAATCTGCTGCAATCGTCAAGAAATGGTCGCGATGCCGCATCGGGCATGAGGGGTTCCGGCGCGGGCGCTTGCGCTTGCATGATGCGCAGAGAGGTTTGCGTTCTGCCGCACCTGGGGTGTCTGCTGTCTGGCGCTACCTGCTTCAGGTAACACGCTGCTCGTCCTTGGTTGCGCATTACTCGACGTGGTGTGGCCGTTGCTCGCGTGCCCCCGCGCGATACTCGAGTCCGGTGCCGCGCTACTTGTTCACGGTGCGACGTTCCTCTTCTTCTGTACGGCGTCCCTTGTCTTCAGTTCGACGTTTCAGTCGACGGAAGTTGCAACTTCCGGGTTATGGCGCGAGGGGTTGGTTCTTCGTATCGCGATCTTGCTCCCTTGTCTGCTGGTGTTGGTCTTCTGTCGCGCGCGCCTGGTCGATGGGGCGCGATCCTGGCCGGCAGTGCGGAGGGTTTGGGCGCCAGTGCTGCGGCACTCCTTGAGAAGATCTCGCCGTCGGCTAGCCGTCGCGAGCGGTGCGGATCTGAACCGACTCGAAGTCATCCTGGCCTGCAGATCGAAAAGGGAGCTCTTGAATGCAGACGCCTCAGAGCAACCTGACCCGCATCACGACCGTCACGAAAGCGTGGGAGAGCCTGCGGCCGGGAAAACGCTTCACTGGGACTAACGCTCGATGAGTCGCGGAAGGGGCGCCAGGATTAGGCGTCGACGCGTTCCGTATGGGCAGCAATGGGAGACGCTGGCGGACTGCACGCGGTGATGCCCTCGGCCGGAGTCGAACTGCGCTTCTAACTGCATGAGTCGCTTCATTGTCCAGGTTTCGCCGACCAAGTGGTACCCCGGTATCTACCCCGGCGATTTTTCGACCTGAGCATGGTCATAGATTGTTAACGTGCTAGCGATGTTCATTCGGATTGCTCGAGCGCTTCAGAAATTCGGGCCAGAGCCTGTGCGCCACGATTGTGAGATAAAGGTCAGCGGCACGTTCGCATTGAGGGTCTCGGATATGGACGCCTTGCTGATGACCTTGTCGAGGCCGCCGAACACCTGATTCCTGATCGGCCGGCACGTGAAGATCGAAGTCAGTGAAGGGAGGATGACCATCGAGGCGTGCGCAGCGCAGGTCGATTGAAGTGCTGCCATTGCCTCAGCGCCGGATGCACGCCGATCCGGCGCTGAGGTGCGACGGGACAGAGACGCCGGATGCGATCGATCCGACGTCGAGGCGATCACAGGTTCATCCCGGCAGCCTTCGCACTGCTCCTCTTATGATCTATGTGCAGGAATGAAGCCTGCACCGCGAGAAAGCGCTCGAGCTCGTCCTTCTTCGGCAGCTCGAGTTGGTAGCGCGAGACGAACGAGGCCACTGGGCTGCAAGCCGCCAGTTTCGTGATCGGCCGGCACGTGGCGATCGAAGTCAGTGAAGGGAGGACGATCGAGGCGTGCGCAGCGCAGGTCGATTGAAATGCTGTCGTGGCCTCGGCGCCGGATGCATGTCGATCCGGGCACGTAGTGACGGTTGACACCAACTGGTCCGACTCCTAGAGTGTTCTCGAACGCAATGGCCAGCTCGGCGTTCGCCCGCCTCGCAAGAGGTCCTCACCAGGAGTGGGATAACCAAGAGGTGCTGGCTTAACAAGCCCCGCCCAGTGCGGGGCTTGGCCTTTTTAGGGCGGCTCACGTATCGGTTTACCCTGCAGGGTGTTCGACAGAAGAACCGGAAGCCGCACGTGCTTTGCTCGCTCACCCCGCGGGCTCAACTCAATCCGCCCGTAGTAAGCGCTCTGAACAATCAGAGTAACCGTGTCCGCGTTTGTTCTGTCCGGCCGCACGGCGAAGAACACTCGGTACTCATGACCTGCTGGCGCGCAGGCCATCTCGGTGGTGACGAAGTTCTCTTTCCTCGCGAAGTAGCACTTTCTGGTTGCGAGTCTCCGCACTAACGCTTCGAGACGCGATGAGGCACGGTATCTTTCGTAATCGAACGCGCGACGTTCGCGGTCATCCCTATACTCTTCGGCGCCCGGGCCCGCATTGGCAGACTCGCACGTGAACACGTGCAGGCTGAACCCTACGTTGATCGTAATCGTCCGTGCCGAATTGTTGCGGGAACTCCGCAGGTCGCAATTGAATCGGAACGGATGCAGGTGCGCGAGCGAATACGTTCTGCCGTCTGAACTGATGTGCGGTTTCCATCGAATCAAGCCGGCGGCCCAGTTGACTCCCATGTGCAAGATCCTTGGGACAAGCACGACCGACCACGTGCATGCGCGGTGTGGTTGTGCGTTGAATGGGAGAAGTCGATGGCATCGACTTCGTACGCGACGGAAGAGGTGAGTTGTCGTGCGCTCAGCGCAGAAACTCGACGTCGCGATTAGAGCCTCGGCGCGGAAAGTGTATTTATTTTTGTCGCCGTGTCACGCGTTCATCTATACGAGTGCGCGTGATTCACGGTTGTTGATTGAACGTGTTCATGATCGATCGACTGGCGAATTAACTACCTACGAGATCTAGCATTCAGAGATGCGTCCTCGCATCGCGCACCTGGTGACGTCGGCAGCAGGAGGCGCGTACAAGAATCAGTAGGAACAGCTCCCTGTGCTCAAACCCAGCAACAAACCTCTGCGCTTGACGTTGGGTTACGCCGCACGGACGCGCCGGGAGTGGACGTGCCCTACCTGCGCCTGCGCGGTCGCTGGGGGCAATGGGCAACTACGACATCAAAAAGCGCAACGCTCGCTGGGAGCTGAAGAAGCAGGGCGCCGCGCGCGTCGTCGACTGCAGATATGAATTGGAGTCGCGACGCTATCAAGCCGGCGATCGTACGTGCGTAAATTTCAAGTTGTGCGATTGCTGAGAGCGTACAAAAGTACGCGAGAAAACGCCGGGAACTCGGCGTAATGTTGGAAGCCATCACTGGCCACATTAGGGAAGATGCAATGAATCGATCCATCCTCGAGTCTGTTGTTGCGCACCGCTCGCGTGCGGAGAACGCAGCAGGAGCGGCGCCTGATTGTTTTGCGGAACTCATCAGTGATGACGATATTCCGTGGGACGAGATCATGGCGGACTTCAGCTCGGAAGAGCACAAGATTGTTTTCGATCCAGCCGACTACCCGTCCGATGAAGCGATGATGGCCGCGGCGGAGGCGCTGCTTCTCAAGTGGGCGGAGGAGGGCGAGGATGAGGAATGAGAAACGTGGCGCAGTTCGTCGTCGTCTACGCGTATTTCGGGCCGACGCCTTCGCTGCCGCACGGCGAGGTGAGTATTCGCGCAATCGTCCATGCAAGCGAAGGGGATACCTGGCTTGAAGTCAGAGAGCGAGGGCGCAGTCAGATCCGGAATTCGCTTTCGACGCGGCTGCCGATTCAAGCCGTATCGCGGTTTCCAGGTGCACAAAAGCCGGCTTGGTGCACGCCCGCCTCGCATGATGTCTGCCCCGGTGGCAGGTAAGCGGATCCGGACTAAGTGAAGCCCGCCGGTTCCATGATCGGCCGGCACGTGAAGATCGAAGTCAGTGAAGGGCGGATGACGATCGCGGCGCGCGCAGCGGCGCGCCCAGCGCAAGTCGATTGAAGTGCTGCCGCGGCCCCGGCGCTGGATGCATGCGATCCGGCGCTGAGGGTGGGACGCGGCCCGCTTGGGTCGCACACTTTCGCGTAGTGACAATTGACATCGAAGGCGATCGACTGCGCTACGCTCGCTCAGACTGCTCCTTGTTCACGCGTCGCAAGAACTCCGCCAGCTTCTTCGCGCCCGCATTGCACGCCGGATTCGCCAGTAACGCCTGAAGCACTCCGCGACATTCATGCAGCAGGTACGCCGGCATTCCACCCAGCTGTGCGCGTTCCATGAAGGCGACGAACTCCTCCTCGACGACCGAGTACGCCTCTGCGCGAGTGACCGACGCCGCGCTCTGCAAGGCGTCCCTGAGCGTACGCCGTCCCATGTACTGGCCGAAGTCGCGCTCGAATCCGCGGTTGATCGCGGGGCCCACGATACGGCGATAGCTCTCCTTCTCCAGCAGGATGCCCCGAGTCAGTAGCAGCTCGAGGAACTGCGCGGCCGCAAGCTGAAGGTTCGGCTCCGGAGATTCGACGACATCGTCGAGCTTCACGAGTATCAGCGTGCGTTGCCCGGCAGGGAGCTTCATGAAATCGTCCGCTGTCATGTCCTGCAAGGCCACTGCGATCTCGTGCAATCTGCCGTGCGCCAACACCTCGGACAGCGGCCTGTTGGCCGAGAAGGCTGATGCCAGCTGAATGCCGAACGCCTTGGCGCTGTCAATGCGCCGGTCCCGCGGTTCAAGGCAGGCGCGTACGAGATCGTCGATCTGCGGCGGGATGGCCTGATTGATCAACGACAGCTCTTCATACAGGCCTTGCGGAATGCGCTTTCCGCAGAGCGCTTCATACAGCGTCACGCCGAGCGAATACAGGTCCGAACGCGAATCGATGAGCTCGCCGCCTTCCTGCTCGGGAGACATGTAGCCTGGGGTTCCGATCCACGCGCCCGACTTCGTTAGCTCGAGGGCGTCTGTCTGGGAGAGGGCGATGCCGAAGTCGACGAGATACGCCGACTCGCGATCCGGTGTGATGATGATGTTCCCCGGCTTCACATCGCGGTGAACGATTCCCAGCGAATGCGCATGTTCCAGCGCCGAGGCAATCTGGTGAAACCAGTTCCGGGCCCGGTCGAAATCGATGGAGCCCTGCTCGTCGATGATCTCGCGCAGATTCGTGCCCTCGATGAACTGCGAGATGATGATGAAGCGTCCCGGGCGGAAGTCGACGTCGTAGACGCTCGGAATGTTCGGGTGCGAGAGGCGCGCCAGAATTCGGGCTTCCCGTCTGAAACGCTCCTGCTCGGGCAGGGAAAATTGCGTTGCGAGGGGATTCAGCACTTTGACCGCGATGTCCCGTTCCAGCTCGTTGTCGCGACCCCGGATCACGCGTGCGAAGCCGCCTTCGCCGTGAGGTCTGGATTCGAATGAGAAGCGCTCGGCCGGTGGCACGGCTGAGCGCACGTTGTTCTGAAGCATGGTCATTCCTCTCCGGCGCGCGTAATCCGGCCCGGGCATGTCCCGCCCGCCCAGTAAGCCCCAGAAGCGCAGTTTCGCGACGTTGGGGAAATGGATGCTGACCGTCATGCGCGCCTCCAATGTTTTCGTGGGATGCGTGGGCTATATCAGCTGAAGCAGCGGTTGCGTCGTTCGGGGACGCGCCATGGCGCTCGCTGCGCGCTGAAATCCCGTTTCTATCAGGACGGTTGAGCGCTCGAATTCCGTGTCTCCTTTCGAGAGAGCCGAATGCGTGTTGATCCGGCGCGGGGGTGCGATGCGCCCGCGACTTTCCGCGCAATGCGAGATGTCGCGTCAGGACGCGCGGAGCTTCCCGAACTCGACATGCTGGTTGAGAACAGGGTGATGGTCGATCAGGAGGGCGATGCGTCAAATTCTCATGCGATTGAACCGGGGGGATAGGCAGCCCCACGCTTTCTGCACACGCTCGGGATAGTTGAGCGGACGTACTCCCGTGGGGCGGATGGAAAGCCTGCCTTGCTGAAAGATTACGACCGTCGGGATTGATCTGGCAAAGAGCGTTTTTCAAAAGGGCGGGATATGCAGCTCGGTTCTGGCAACCGCCCCGGCATCTGCGAATGCGCTGCTTTCGCGGTACCCGCGAACCGCTCCCACGCCACCACCGTTGAGCTGCTCCGTTCCCAGTAGCGGCCCGCTGGCAACCTGCACACTCGTCGTCACATTGAGCGAGAACGCTCGCGGCAACGGGCGAGAGAAGCCCGCATCGACGCGGGCGTATGCGTAGTCCGCTTTGGCGCCGGTTCGAGCCACGTCGAACTTCGCGTGCAGTGGCTGCGCGACTTGTTCGGGTTGCCGAGTGGCGTTGCGGGAGCCTTTGTCACCGGCTCGTCGATGGCGAACGTGGTGGCGTTGGCGTCCGCCCGCCACGCGCTTCTCTCCCGGCTGGAATGGGATGTGGAAGCCAAAGGACTCTATGGCTCGCCCGAGCTCCGCGTGATCGTCAGCGAGGAAGCCCACGTCACGATCCTGAAGGCGCTGTCGCTGCTGGGGCGATGACCAAAGGCCTGATCGAGGCTGATTCCTGGGCGACCGACGCGCACAAATGGCTCAACGTTCCCTATGACAGCGGCATCGTGCTCGTGCGTCGGGCGACCGATCTTCGCGCGGCGATGTCGGCCAGCGCCGCATACCTTGCTGAAGGCGTCGAGGGCGATCGCGAACCTTCGCACTACACCCCCGAATCCTCGAGGCGGGCGCGCGGCGTAGAAGTCTGGGCCGCACTGCTGAACCTCGGCCGGGAGGGTGTCGCGGATCTCGTCGAGCGCGCCTGCCGCCATGCGCGCGCCTTCGCGCAGGGTCTCAAAGTGCATGGGTTTGAGATCCTCAACGATGTCGTGCTGAACCAGGTGCTCGTCTCGTTCGGATCGCCCGAGGCCACGCGGGCGGTGACCGGCCGTCTCCAGGCTGGCGGTGTCTGTTGGTGTGGCGGGACGGTGTGGCAGGGGCGCACAGCCATGCGCATCAGTGTCTCGAATTGGGCGACCACCGAAGCGGATGTGCAGCTGAGCATCGAGGCGATAGTGCGGGCCGCTGAGCGGCATGGGAGCGATTGACGGTGGGCTACGCCAGCACCGGCACGCCGGGAGCGGACGAGCCTGCGAGAAGGCGGCTCCAGGACGCTGTGGGCTGCGATTCGATTGGTTGTGGAAGGCGCGTCTCGTAGCACTCGGCGGGCTGATAATATTCCCGCGCCGCAAGTGGATATGAGGGAGAAAGCCACATGAAGATCGCAGCATGCATCGTCACAGGTCTGCTCATCGCCTGCAGTTCAAGCGTGTCTCACGCGCAAGTTCCAGGCGTCATAGGCACCTGGAAGCTCAATGTCGAGGCGTCGAGGTTCCCGGGGCCCGCGCCCCAAACGCACGTGCGCAGCTATCGCCTTGCCGACGACGGTGTACTGATCGGGGTCGCTGTCATTGTCGACGCCCAGGGCCGCCCGAGTTTCCTGCAGTTTGCGGCAAAGCTCGACGGCAAGGACTATCCGGAATTCAACACGGAAAGCGCAGCGAAGTATCTGAGCGACGGAACGGTGCCGCCGCGGACGTATGCGGAGATACTCACCAGCGACCCCCTCAAGGTGAAATGGGTCGACAAAGTCGGCGGCAAGCTGCTTTTTTCCGGAGAGAAGTGGATATCCATCGACGGAAAGAAACTATCGTTCACCGTGGATACGAAGAATGAGCAGGGCAAAGACGTTCAATACTTGTACGTCTTCGACCGCACGGGACCCTAGAAGCCTGCCGGTCGATCGCATCGACTCGAGCTAATCGAAATCTAACGGCTGCGGGCACACCCGCGACGCCCGTAGTGGCTGCACCCTCCCTGCGCCTGCGCCGGCTTCGCTATATTATGGCGCGCCATTTCTCATGCGACCCGCAGCACTCGAGGATTTCGAATGACGGAGAACGATCGATCGGCAAAGCCTGAGGTTTCGAGTCTGACCACCTTGACCGAAACGGTCGAGGCCCGCGGTGCCGCTTTTCCGATTCACGGCGTGTACGAGCCCTCATACCGTCCCGTGGTCGATGCGTTCATGGAGAACTACCGCATCGAGGACGAAACCGGCTCAGCCTGTTCCGTGATGAAAAACGGGAGGACCGTCGTCGACATCTGGGGAGGCTTTGCCAACCGCGAGCGCACCCGGCCCTGGGAGAAGCACTCCACCGTCTGCATGATGTCTGTCGCCAAGGGCATCACGACCATCGCGTTCAACATGCTCGTCGATCGCGGTCTCATCGACGTGGATGCGCCCGTCGCGCACTATTGGCCGGAGTTTGCGCAGAACGGTAAAGCCAACATCAAGGTTCGCTGGCTGCTCGATCATACGGCGGCCATTCCCGTTCTCACGACCAATCCGCTGTGGCCCGGCGCCATGTTCGACCGTGAGGCTTACGTGGAAGCGCTCGCTCAGCAGGTGCCACTCTGGGAGCCCGGCACGAAGGCGGCATACCACGTGCACAACATGGGATACCTCCTGGGCGAAGTGATGAAGCGCGTGTGTGGCAAGTCGGTCAGCCCGTTCGTTCGCGACGAGATCACCGCTCCGCTCGGCGCGGAATACAACATCGGACGTCTGAGTGCCGAGGAGATCGAGCGCGTCGTGGAGGTGATGCCCAACACGGAAGCGCGGCTCTTTGCGGCGAAGGACGTTGTGATTCCAAAAGATGCGCCATGGGACGGCACCACGCTGCGTCCGCTGGCCTTCCGTCAGAATCCGATTGAACCGTGGTATGTCACCTTGAATTCGGCTGTATGGAAGAGCGCCGAGATTGCGAGCGGAAACGGTCACGGCAACGCGCGCGGTGTTGCGCGCATCTATGGCGCACTGGCCAATGGGGGAGAGCTTGCAGGTGTGCGCCTGATGTCCAAAGCGGGCATCGAAGCAATGATCACCGAGCAGCACAACCAGACCGAGCTGATGCAGGAGCGGCCCTATCATCAGGCGCTCGGTGTTCTGTTGAACACGCCCGCGGCCGTGTACATGGGCCCCAATCGACGGTCGTTCGGCCATCACGGCATCGGCGGATCGATCGGTTTTGCCGACCTCGATGCCGGTATCGGTTTTGGCTACGCCGTCAACAAAATGCATGCGGTAGGGGACAATGGTCCTCGTGCGCGGCGTCTTATCGATGCGCTGTTTTTCATTGGCTGAAGTGCTGCCGCTGCCTCGGTGCCGGATGCGTGCCGATCCGGCGCTGAGGTTGTCGTGGCATATCTGTTTCGGTCGGCTGCTCGTATAAAGATACGAGAGCGATCGCTTTTAGCTTTGCGTAAGATCGCGCCCATCTCGCGAGGAGGAATCTCGCTTCCTTTCTGAGAAGACAAGGAGAGCACATGATCAAACGTGAAGCATCGTCGCAAACTACCGTTTTGCCGTTGACGGCGCCTTCAGTCCGTGCTGAAATTCACTCAACCTCCCGGCCTGACCTGTCCGACAAGAACGGACTAGCGACCGGGCGCAAAAACCGCTGCAAGGCGGTTTTTGCATATCTGGGTGTCTGACTCGTGCGGCCGGAAAACGAAGGCGCGCTTCGCACCCGCGTCTACGTTGATGGATACAACCTTTACTACGGCTGTCTGAAGAACACCGCGGATAAATGGCTGGATCTGCGGGCGCTGGTCGAGCGCGTTCTTGCCAACGTCCCTTACGAGCGAAGCGGCGAGCCGGTCAGCTATGAGTTTTGCGCACCGGCCATCAAGTACTTCACTGCTCCGATTCTGAGCTCTTTCGCAAGATCGGAAGACTCAGTCGCCTGCCCTGTTGTGTGTGATTCTCGGGGCGCTGGCAACCTCCGCTCCTTGTCGCACAATTTCCGAATCAAGGATCCGATTCACCAGGCCGCGAACCCGTCAACGAACGACCATGAAAGCTGACGCCAAACCCACGCGGCGGCGACGCAACCCGCCGCAGAAAGCCCCATCGCGAGCAGTGCCTGGCGAAGGAGTGCCGGGTACCTATCCCGCGCTTCTCGCGGACCTGAAGCAGCGCATCCGGAGTGCTCGGCTGCAAGCATCGCTGTCGGTGAATCGGGAGCTCGTACTCTTGTATTGGAACATTGGGCGCGAAATTCTCGTTCGTCAGCAGAGCGAAGGATGGGGCGCAAAGGTCACCGACCGTCTGGCCGCGGACCTGCGACGCGCGTTTCCGGAGTTGACGGGATTCTCGGCCCGCAACCTCCGATATATGCGCACTTTCGCGGCAGTCTGGCCCGATGAGCCAATTGGGCAGCAGGTTGCTGCCCAATTGCCGTGGGGCCACATCATGCTTCTGCTCGACGCGGTCAGTTCGCCCGAGGAGCGCGAATGGTACGCACGGCAGGCCATTCAGAACGGCTGGAGCCGCAACGTGCTCGCCCACCAGATCGACGGCGGCTTGTTCAATCGGCAAGGCGGCGCGCTCACGAACTTCGATCGCACCCTGCCTGCGGAGCAGTCGGAGCTCGCGCAACAGCTCATCAAAGACCCTTACAACTTCGACTTCCTCTCGCTCTCAACCGAAGCCAAGGAGCGAGCCATCGAGCGAGGCATGATCCAGCAGGTGCAGTCTCTTATCCTCGAGCTCGGAAAGGGCTTCGCCTTCGTCGGCAGCCAGTACCCGCTCGAGGTGGGCGGGCAGGACTACTACCTTGATTTGCTGTTCTACCACTACCGCCTGCGATGTTTCGTCGTCTTCGAGTTGAAGGTGGAAGCATTCAAACCGGAGTTCGCCGGCAAGATGAACTTCTACCTGTCGGCAATCGATGATCTGCTTCGGCACCCGGAAGACCGGCCTTCGATCGGAATCATCCTGTGCAAGGATCGGAACGAGGTGGTCGTGGAGTACGCGTTGAGAGACAGCGGCAAGCCGATGGGCGTCGCGCAGTACCGAATGTCTACCGCGCTCCCGGAGAGGCTGAAGGACGACCTGCCATCGCCAGAGGACCTTGCCGGCGTCGTCACCGCCGCGCGCGAGGCCCTATTCAGTTCGCGGCCAATCTGGACGCGCGGTGCAGCCGTCGCTGAGTGATCGGACCCCGTGCTCGTTCACGATTCCTCCGGTCCGTCTTGCACCAAGCGGAAGTAATCCCTATCTGCGCAGGAACCTGCGCCCGCAGGCGGTTAATCCTGAGAAGAAGCTTGCGAAGTATTGTCGGCAACCATTCTTATAACGCCGCACGGTGCCCTGATGCCGCCCGCAGGCCCGCAACGAAGATCACGCAAAACGCACAGGAGAGTCCATGACGCGCCCGCTCGCCTTTATTTGCGCGACGTTTGCCCTGTTCCTCGCACTACCTGTCCGCGCCGACGCCGAGCTCGACGGCTTCGCCCGCGATGTCGAGCGCGGTGCCGACCGGAGCCAACGCGCCGGACGCGCCAGTTCCCGTTGCAGACGCGGCCGCGCCTGGACTTGCGATGCCGGCGTTCCTCGGCGTGCATCCGGTCACCGGCAAAACCGTGAAGGCGGCTGGTAGCGCGAAAATGGTGGCGACGAAAGTTTTGACCGGAGCGATCGCCCCGGGCAAGTCCGCGGCGATCACTCTCGACGAAGCCCGCCGCCGCCTCGCACGCTCGGCCGCGTGGGATGGCGTCGCGAACATCTCGGCGACCTACGGCTACTACGTCGACGATTCCGACGCGGCGGGCTGGGCCGGCGTCATGGCGGCGAAGGGTTTCAAGCAGACGCCCTTCCAGGGCTATCACCTCGGCCGCGACCGGCTCATCGCGGCGCGCGTGCGGGGCAAGGGTCCGGAAAAGCAGGCCGGCATTTCATATCACTGGCTCATGCAGCCCGTGGTGCTGGTTTCCGACGACGGCCGCTCCGCGACGGGCCGCTTCCGGTTGTTCCAGCCACGCACGGGCAAGACGGTCGGCAAGGCCGGTGATTTTTTCGCGGCCGCGTTCCCGAGCTTCATCAGCCGGATTGCGTGCCCTGCGCGCTGCATCCCGAGTTGCGCCTCGACCGCAACGGCTACCAGGAGCCGCCGGACGCGCCGGCTGCGAACAGATCACCCTGATACCGAGATGCTATTTGGCGCGAGCCCATTCGGCACTTTGATGGTATTGCTCGAGCGAGCCCGCCCAGAGGGCGCCGTAGCCTCTATGTTCAGTCGGCAACTGGCGACGGCGCGCCAGCGAGGCGGGGTCGCTGTACAGTGTCGCGGTGACCTGCGCCTTCGCAGCGCCTGAGTGCGGAAAAGCGGACAAATCGATGAGCGACGTCTGGGCAAAGCTCGAAGGACATGCGGTCAACGGCGCGTTTCCTTTGCTTCGTTATCTGGGTCGCTCGAATCACAGTGTCGTTTTCCTCACGGAGTCTGCGAAGCTCGCGCGCCCCGAGCTGGCACTGAAACTGGTGCCCGCTGTTCCAGCACTCGCCCAACTGCAGCTCGTGCGGTGGCGAGCGTCGGCCGCCTTGATCCATCCTCGCCTCGTTCAGATCTTCGAAGCCGGCCAGTGCCGGATTGGCGACCGAAACTTCTTATATGTCGTGACGGATTACGCGGACCAGAATCTTGCGCAGCTTCTCGAGCGGCGTGCGCTCACGGAAGATGAAACACGGGAAATGCTGGCGCCGGTGCTCGACGCGCTGGCATTTCTGCATGAGAAGAAGCTCGTGCAGGGACGGTTGAAGCCGTCGAATGTCCTCGTGGTGGGGGACCAGCTCAGGCTCGCGAGCGACACGATTCGTCCTTTCAGCGAGACAGGTCGCACGAGTCGTGTGACGTCTGCGTACACGCCGCCGGAAGCGTGCGATGGCACCCGGACGGCGGCCAGTGATGTGTGGGCGCTCGGCGTTACGCTGTGTGAGGCGCTTACCCGACAGCAACCGTCGGGCCTGCACGAGGGCGAAATTGTGTTGCCTCCGGAGTTGTCTCCGGTGTTTCGCGGTGTCGTCGCACGATGCGTGAACCGTCGGGCGCGCAGCCGGCCAACGGTGAACGAGTTGCAGGTGTGGTCGCGTGGAGCGCAGTGGGTGGCCTCGCTGTCCGCGTCGGGATCGCACGCGGCAATTCCTGATGCAGCGTCGCGTGAACACACGTTGGAAGTGATTGACGATTCGGGGCACGAGTCGCCGATTCATGCGAGTGGTGGCGCGCGTAACTCTACGGAGAGGCGCTGGATGGGGCTCGTGCTCGCGGTGATCCTCGGAGCGCTCGCCTTGTTCGTGCTGGGCTGGGCGGCAATTCGGTCATCTGGAGCCGGGGACTTATGGGGTGGCGCGCCGTCTGATCGAGCGTCAACGCCGTACAACGACATACGTTCTGCACGCCGATTCTAGCTTCCCGGAAGGCGCAACCTCATCAGAAGTCGGGTACGCATGCAGAGATCTCCGGATAAGGAGTAGAGGGCCCACGCTCCGCCCTCGGACGGGGATCGAGCACATCCCAATTTGAGAAGACGAGTGGGCGAGGCAGATCCTCCAATTGGCATTTTTGGCCTTCATCGCGTTTGAGCTTGGCAACCGTCATCGCTAGTGTGTCCGGGTGCCCAACTCCCTGGAAACGTGGTTCCGATGCGAAATCCTCGCTCACGAAGCCGCGCTCGTGCGCTTCCTCTCCCACAAGCTGTCCAACCCTGCGGACGTGCAGGACATCCGCCACGACATCTACGTCCGCATACTCGAAGCAGCCGAGCGCGAGCCGCCCGCAAACCCCAAAGCCTTTCTGTTCAGCGTCGCGCGCCACATCCTGATTGATCGCGCTCGCCGCAATAACATCGTGGCGATCGATCTGTTGGAGGATCTCGACGCGCTGAACGTCCTCATAGAAGAGGGGACTCCCGAGCGCCGCGAGATGGGCAGGCAGCAGCTTCAGAAGCTGTCACTCCTGATCCAGCGCCTGCCGGCCCGATGCCGCGATGTCGTGTGGATGAGGCGCGTGGAAGACCTCCCGCAAAAAGTCATTGCGCGACGACTGGGGATTGCAGAAGCCACCGTGGAGAAGCATCTGGTGCGCGGAATCCGCATGCTCGCCGACGCGCTTTATGGAGCCGAACAAAGCAACGCGCGCACCGCCCAGCGCCGGGCCACAGCGACTGAGCCGCGCCATGGAGACTGAGCCGATGGAGACGCGGGAAGAGATCGAGCAAACGGCGGCCGCGTGGATCGCGCAACGTGACAGCGGCGCATGGACGGAAGCGGACGCGGCTTCCCTTCAGGAATGGCTTGGGCAATCCGTTGGACACCGCGTCGCTTACTACAGGCTCAACAGCGCCTGGACTGAGGCAGCGCGGGTCCCAGCCCTCGCTGCCACCGCCACGGCAAGCGCGCCAAGACAAAGACCGGCCCGTCGCCTCGCCGTCCTCGCCATCGCCGCGAGCGTACTGATCCTGCTCGCCGGGACGTTCGTGGCGTTCAAAGACGAGATGTTCCACACTCATCGCTTCACGACTGCCATCGGCGAACTTCAGATCATCCCGATGTCCGACGGCTCACACGTCACGCTCAACACCGACAGTGAGATCGGCATTTCACTCAACGATCGGGAGCGAGTCGTCGAGATCGATCGTGGCGAAGCGTTCTTCGAAGTCGCTCACGACCCACGCCGTCCCTTCATCGTCAGAGCCGGCGCGCGCCGCGTGATCGCTGTGGGAACCCAGTTCTCCGTGCGACGAGAGCGCGGCGACCTTCGCGTCATCGTCACTGAAGGAACTGTTCGATACGAAAGTCACGCGCGCGACACGCCGCCGTCTGCGGGGGCCGCTTCTGCCAGTGATGTCGTTCTGCTCCCGGCCGGCAGCATTGCGCGAGCTGAAGGCGACGGCGTTCAGGTGCGGCAACTGCCGGTCACTGAGGCCGAACGGAACCTCACCTGGCGTAACGGCTTCCTTACGTTCCGCGACACACCTCTTGCGGATGCAGTCGCCGAGTTCAACCGCTACAACACCCGCAAGATCGTCATCGAAGATCCAACCATTGCCACGCTCGAAGTAGGTGGCGCTCTTTCGTTCCAACAACGTCGACCCTTTCGTCCGCCTGCTCGAACGGGGTTTTGCGATCAAGGCTGACGTTCAAGCGGACCGAATCGTGCTGACCGCTTCACCCCGCCGCGATCGGTGAGCTCAATGAAACGACATTGCGTAATTCTCGCGTTCGTCGGCATGATCTGCGCTGCCGCGCTCGCAGTCGCGGAAACGCCCCTCGAAATTACGAGGGCCGTCAATGTTCCGGCGGGCGACCTGATGGATGCCCTCGAGTCCCTCGCAAGGCAATGCGGCGTCGATGTCATATATCCGGGCGGTCTGCTCAAAGGGCGGAAGACCCAAGGCGTCAATGGCACACTCGAACCCGTGGACGCGTTCAAGAGGTTGCTCGAGGGCGCGCCTCTCGTGCTCAGCGAGGAGGGCGGCGCACTGCTGATCACACAAGCCGCAAGGGCTCCCCAGCGGACGACTGCGCAGAGTCCCGCGGATCCGCTCCCCGAAGTGCAGATCGAGGCATGGCGTGAAACGGCCGAAGCGGCCGATCCGAACGACCAGGCGATACAGACGGCGCGGTCGATATCCGCGAAGTGGGCGCGCCATAGGCTCTATATCAATCTTGCGGGCTGCCACCTGAGCCTGAACGAACCCGACTCATGCGATGGCCTGCGCAACGACATCAAGTCCATTCTGCTGCAGCTCGGCGCGCGCGATCTGGAAGTCACGAATACGCAGGTGACCTTTTCCGTGCTCGTGCCGGCCGCGAGTGCCGACCAGCCCGCGACCAATTCGCAGATCGTGGCCGCGCGCTGGGACAAGGTGACTCTCGAGGCCGACTCGATCCACTGGTACAGCAAGGGCGTGAGTGGGGCGCTCCTGCCACAACTGAGCTCGCGCATCCTGCCTCTATTCACCACGCGGAATCTCATGCAGTCGAGCTGTTGCGTGAGCGTGGAGGTCTTGCGACCCGTTTCCGACCGGCTCTCGTCGGGGTCGCTGCAGTCTATGGGCGGAGGGCCCCCGAAGCCGACCCCTAACCTGCCACGTAAGTCATTGTTCACGCGGCATTCCGTCGCCGATGGTCGTTGCAGTTACCCGCAAATCATCGTGGCGAGGGGCGTCTCCCTATAGATCGTCACCCGTAAATCCGGGTGACGATCCAGTCGCGCCCTAGTGCGCCATGGTGGCCAGCGCTGCCGCGTCGAGATGAGCGATGGAGCGGGTATCCTGGAACGCGCGGACGCCTTCGATGCCCTGCTCGCGGCCGATGCCGGATGACTTCATGCCGCCGAACGGCGCGCGCAGGTCGAGGCGGGTGGCGCCGTGGTCGTTGACCCAGACGTAGCCGCAGACCAGCTGGCCGCCGACGCGATTGGCCGTCTTGGGGTCGGCCGTCCAGACCGAACCGCGCAAGGCCCGCCCAGTTGTCGTTCGCCATTCGGATGGCGTCCTCTTCGGTCTCGAAGGGGATGACCGGAATCACCGGGCCGAACTGCTCTTCGGTCACGACGCGCAGCGTCGAGGTCCGGATTGACGACGATGGCGGGGCGCACGAAGTTGCCGCCCTTCATGTCGCCGCCCGGCAGCTCGCCGAACTCCAGCACCTTGGCGCCGGAATCCTTCGCTTCCTTGATGAGGCTCATCGACGAAGGATCTTCTGTGCCGGTGAATGCAGCGGGCCCATCGTCGTGCCCTTGTCGAGGCCATAGCCGAGCTTGACCTTCTCCAGGCGCGCGGACAGGCCCTTGACCACTTCATCGACGCGCGAGCGGTGCACGTACAGGCGCTTGGCGTTCATGCAGATCTGGCCGGTGGTGTCGTAGATGGCGGCGAACAAGCGGTCCAGGTGCACGTCGTCGATGATCGCGTCCTGCAAGGACGATCGCCGCATCGTTGCCACCGAGCTCGAGCGTGACGCGCGTGAGGCTCTGCGACGCCATTTCCATCATCTTCTTGCCGCCGTTGACCGAGCCCGTGAAGCAGACCTTGGCGACGTCGGGGTTGCGGATCAGCGCGCTCATGTTGGCATCCGCGCCCGTGACGACGTTGAGCACGCCGGGCGGGAGCTGCTCGGCAATGCGCTGCACGATGCGGGCCGTCGCCAGCGGTGCCGTCAGCGGCGGCTTCACGATGACGGTATTGCCGGCCAGTAGCGCATGCGGCAGCGCGGCGCCCGAGGATGGCGACCGGCCAGTTGAACGGCACGATGATCGTGACCACGCCCAGCGGCTGGTAGGCCACTGTGGTCTGGACCGGAATGGCACCGGGAATGGGGGGCAGCACCTTCGCGGCGTTCACTTCGTCGGCGTGACTCAGGGCGAGCTTCCAGCGCAGCTCCAGGACCAGGGAATCGACCCAGGCTTCCATACGGATCTTGCCGTTCTCCTGCGACAGGATGGCGGCGTCGTCATCGCGGTTCTCGGCAATCCCCGCGAGCGCCGCCAGCATCTTCTCGGCGCGCTGCTGCGGAGAGAGGGCGGCCCAGGCCGGGTACGCGGCCTTCGCGGCCGCGACGGCATCGCTGACATCCTGCGTGGTGGCCGCGGCGGCATACCCAACGACGACACCCGGCTTGGCGGGATCGGCAATCGCCATCTTGTCCGCGGTCTGGCGTTCTTTGCCGCCGATATACAAAGAAGTGGAAACGGAAATTGACACGACTCGCTACCTCTCTATGTCTTGCTTCAGCGGCGCCCGCAATCGCGGCAGTTCGGGTCGCCGCGCGCCATTGTAGTCGCGCTCGCGCCCGTCGTGCTGATGCACAGGCGGATACAGTCCGTTGGATGGAACGCAGGCGTTGCGGTGTCAGACGGCTCATGACGCCCTTTTGACATGGGAGTTCGAGAGCGAACGATTGACGCGCACGACGGCAGCAGGGAGTGCGGGGAGGGGTCCGATTCAGCGCATATAGAAGAGTAGGGCTACCCGTTGAGTTACCCACACGCGCGGCGGTCTGCACGCCGTGCGCGGTTTCGCGCACAATGGCGCCCCGTTGCGGGACAAGGGTTTACGGCGCGCCGCGTGTCCAACGCGTGCGACCGGCGCACCTTCGAGTCCTTCGCAGCTGCCGCAAAGAGATGTAAGTGACTGAAGAGAAAGAAAATTATAGGTTGGAGCCCGGGAGAGACTCTAACCTGACTCGTAAGTCATTGTTCACTCTGCATTCCTTCGCCGACAACAACGTGAGTTACCCGCAGATCTACCCACAGCCGATTCTTTGGGGTCGCGGGAGCCAGATGGCTAGATTTTTGCCCGAGACACTGAGGGTGCCTGCGCGATCAAATGACACCGTACGAGCGACTCGCTCGCGCCGTCGCTAAAGCTGCACGACCACTCGTCGGAGATCTCGATCCCGCGCGGCCCGAACTCCACCTACTGTGGCAGGCGGTTCCGGACGGGCGGGGCGCGCTCGCACGCATCACTGCCACACCCGCACATGGCTGTGCGGGTGTGGCCCGATATTTCTCAATCGTTGTCGCCATGATGGCGCGGAATCGTGATCTCGATCGTCCGATCATTGCCGCTCGCCGGATGCTGAATGTTGACCCAGGCGCGACGCTTGTCGCTAGGGTCGAAGTACAGGCCCGTGAACTCGGATCCCAGCGTGCCGTTGGAGGCCCAGCGCGCCAGGCCTTCACCCGCATCCTTCAAATCGCCGTCGCGATTCAGGTCCTTGGCGAACCAGATGTCATCATCGATGCCGCCGCCGCGGTCCTCGATGATGTAGATGTTCCCTTCGTGGTCGATGGCCAGGTTGTCCGGGCTCGCCAGAGCGCTGCCCACCGCGGCACCCGTGGCAAGGTCGATGGTGTTTCTGTCAGCGAACACCGAGATGACGTCGTTCTTCAGATCCAGGCGATAGACCTCGTTCGTCGTCGTCGTGGTCATGTACAGATACTGCTTGCCACGAATCGTCTGGATCTGCAGGTCCTCGGGACGCTGATAGTCCGTGCCCTTGAACTGCGGCAGATTGGTCGTGTTGCGTGCGTCGACCGAAGTGACACCGTTCGAATCCGTCACCGTCACGGCGCCGGCAAGCGCGGCACCTTTGGCGTCCGTGAAAGGAACCCACGTATACGCACCCGTTGCGTTAGGCGTGTTGCCATCGCCCACTCGCAGAACGAACGTGCGGCCGGCTGCAAAGTAGTCCGCCTTGCCTTCCTTGACCTTCTCGAACCTCGCGGCCGGGGTGTACTTGTACACCGAGCCGCCATTCAACTCGTCGATGAAATACATGTTGCCGGCGCTATCGAACTGGATGCCTTCGTGGGAAGTGCGCGGGATCACGTTCTGGTGCACGAAGCGTGCACCGTCATTGCTCGCCGTCGTGAGCGGGTTGGTGATGCCCGGAGCGCGCGTCGGGTTCTTCAGCTCGAACAGGCGGCCGTAGGGCAGCACCACGTTGGCATCCCAGGCTTCCTCGCCCGTGATCAGCGTGCCCCATGGAGTCCAGAAAGAAGGGTCGAAGGCGACGTGCTGCAGGGGAGCGGGGCTTTGCCAGATGGTCTCGGTGCGGCCCGACCACAGGTCGTGACGCTGCACGCCCGCTTGGTCCGTCTCGAACACGGTGAAGAGGTAGCGGCCTGCATGACGGCCGGTCTCGTTGAGGGTGTTCATGTCCCAGTTGCCACTGTTGGGCTTGTCGGCCGCCAATTGAGTCGTCCGGTCCGCGATAGAGCGCTGGCGGAAGATCGGATTGCCGAAGGTGATCGGGGCGGCCTCATCGGCGGTCGCGGGGGCGGAACTCACGAGCGGCGTGAAATCCGAGAATTTGGTACCGCCGTTGGCGAAAGCGGCCGTACAGGCGAGGAGCAGCCCACCAGCGGTGGCCAGCCTCGCGCAATTCGATGACATTTTCATAGGTGCGCACCTTTTTGAATTGGTTCGGAACAGGTTCATTGCGTCCCCGCAGCACGGTGTGCGGACGGAGCCCGATGAACTCCGGCGCAGTGTTCCTGGCGAGTGTTACGTCTTGATCTGCTAACGATTACGATTGCGCGAGAGCGAGCGGCCGCGAGTGAGGCTGCTTCGGGTGCCAGCCCGTCACCAGACCTTCATTGATCGCCCTTAAGCTCCGGCAAGGAGCTTGTTGGTCATGCATCACAGCGTTCCGGACCGCATCGTCTCGATGACCCCGCGGGCGGAGGCGCCCGAGCTGAGCGGTTTCGCGCGGTTCTTCTTCGAAGCCGTATGAGCTACCCC
The DNA here is from genome assembly GCA_963837755.1 of uncultured Gammaproteobacteria bacterium. GTDB lineage: Bacteria > Pseudomonadota > Gammaproteobacteria > Steroidobacterales > Steroidobacteraceae > JADGHX01. The sequence continues at coordinate 897,948 of CAWIOP010000003.1, forward strand.
TTCAAATGCCCGGCCTGCGGGTTCCGCATCTTCAACAGGAGATTGAAACGGTGCGAGAAGTGCAGCGCTGCGCTGCCCGCGGAGTTTCAGTACACGGCGAATGAGCTCGCAAAGATCGAGGCCGAACGTAGCGAGAACGAGGCAAGTGTCAGGCGCATGCGAGAACGACGTGATCGTGCTTGCGACACCAGTTGGGGAGGCGAAGCAGGAGCAGGCTTCTCGTTACCGGACGGCTGTGACGGCGGTGGAGATGGAGGGGGCGGCGACTGAAGCGAACACAGGGTGTGGCCGCCAGTATTTGCGCTTGCATTGGATGATGGCGAGGCCAACAGTTTTCCGCACAGCGGTGCCGTCACCGTCAGGCGCCGAACTCGGTGGCCAGGCGCAGCGAACGTAGCATCGCGCTCTTCTTTGACTGGTGAGCGTCCATGCGTTTCAGTATGTCGTCGAGAGCGAGAATCTCCTCCTGGGCCTCGGCCAGGCGTTCGTAGCCACACGCAACGGCCAGATCCCCACGCGCGATCATCACACCCACGCGCTCGTGTCGCATGGCGGCGAGCAGCAGGGCGGGTAGCCGCGCGAACGCGCGCTGAGTCTCGCTCCTCGATGAGCTCGCGGACGTCGGATTCGCGGTTCACGAACGACAGCCCGACGAGATCCGCATGCTGGACCATGAACTCGAGATCGGCTTTGTCCTTAGCCGTGAGGGCGGGAAGCTCGAGCTTGCTGTCCGGCAGGTAGATGCCTTTGTCAGCCTTGGGGATCCCGCCCCGCGGCGGGGTCTGGCGTACGCGCACCCGAATATCGTGCGGCGAGACGGACTCGGCGACGCCGGTGATCTTCCCGTCGTCGAAGCACACGCGCTCGCCGGCCTGCACCTGGGCGAACACCTGACTGCCTGCTGCAATTCCAGAAGCTGCTGCTCGACGGAGCGCGGATCCGCGGCCCACGCCGGCGAAGTGCTCGCCGCGATCGCGATCGACGCGAGCGCAATACGACAAACGGACGGCCCGGCCACGAGGGTCACGGCACCGCCAGTCCGGCGTGCGCTACTGCGCGGAGCGCGCAGGCAATTGCGCGAAGATCGCGGCCACCGCACGATCTATCGCAGGCTTCGGGTCCTTCAGCTTCTTCTCCGTCACCTGACCCACCGCGGCGCCCGCCCAGACGAGGCGATTCTGAGCCCGATCGACGAGGTCAATGTTGAGCGTGCCTTCAGTGAAGCTGCGGACTTCGTTCCCATAGGCCATGCCGCCCCACGTATAGCCGCGTCGCCATCCGTAGTATCCGGTCGGCGTGGACGTCACTTCCAGTCTCTCTCTCGTGAGCACGTGGAAGTTGACGAGTAGATCCGGCTGATCGGAGCGTTTGTAGCCGTGGGCCTCCAGCTCGCGCGAAGTGGCCTCCTGCAGGTCCTGAGTCAGAAGCGTCGTGTAACCGCGATCCGCGGGGTAGAAGCCGTAGGTGCGGTACGCGTTCGGCTGGAAATCAGCAGACGCATGCGTGCGCACCGTCGGTCCGCTCGCGCAGGCGGCGAAGCCAGTCAGCGTCACGATCGCCGCTGTGAGCACACGTGCATACAGAGTGATGGGACGCATGGTCAACCTCCAGGAGACAAGGCCGCAGAAGTGCAGTTCGTGAGCAGTGGGCGAGACGGCTGCGGCACTCAATGCGGTGATACCGGTTTGCCCTCGCTGCATCGTCGCCGAGGTCGAGATTGACGATCTATCGAGAATTCGCACGTCGGCGTGCATGCCCTGCGCTGCGGGCGCGTGTGACCGTGCGTTATTTCGATAGTTGCGCCCCAGGCAGGCACGGATTATCCGAGCCTCGGTAACCGTGGGGCACCCACGCACGAGAGCAGGAGCACTCATGAGCAAGAGCATGCACGCGCTTGTAGCAGCACTCGTTGCGACGCTCGCGTCGACGACACTGGCGGTGCCGGCAGAGGCGCAAAGCGCGGACCAGGCGTCGGTGAGTGCGTACCGTCGCAACTGGAAGCTCGAGATCACTCCGTATCTGTGGGCGATGGGCGTGAGTGCGGACGTGACGGCCGGCAACCAGAAGGTGAGAGTCGACAAGAACTTCAGCGACATCTTCAAGGTGATCGATCTTGGCGGCAGCGCGCTCGCCGTCGCCCAGCTCAATCGTTTCGTCGTCCTGGCGCAGCTCGATTACGCATCGATGGATACGGACAAGCTCGACAGCCCGCCGGCGCACGGGCGTTTTCAATCCGATTCGCTCATCTCCACTCTGGGCGTCGGCTGGCAATTCGGCAGGCCGGGCGGCGCTACCTATGACGTCCTCATCGGCGCGCGCAATCTCTCCCTCGACAATACCCTGACGCTCGATGGCATCGGCAGATTCAAAGGCAAGAGGGACTTCACCGATCCGCTCCTGATCGTGAGGCCGAGCTGGCCGCTCGGAAGGCGCTGGCGGTTCAACCCGACGCTCGCGTACGGCACAGGTGGCGACTCCGTGAGAACCTGGGATCTGCAACCGCAGGTCCAGTTCCAGATTACGGATCGATTGGCGGCCCGTTTCGGTTACCGGCGCCTGTACAGCGACGTCAAATCCGAGAGAGGGATCGCGAGGTTCGACGGCGCATTCCACGGCCTGATCCTCGGCATCGGCGGCACGTTCGGCGGCTGACGGCGGCGCGGTCTGCGGTTTCTTGATATCCGTTCATCCGGCCTGGTGCGAGCATCGGCGCGCAAGGAACTCGAGACCCACAGCAGGTAGTGAACATGAACGCCGCGGCAAAGAGCCTCCTCTGCGCAGCCGCTCTGTTCGCCGCGCTCGCGCCGGCGACCACCCGCGCGCAGAGCCCCGAAGGAGCCTTTCTTGGCGACTACTCGAAGCTGCAGCCCGCAAGGGACAATCCGTTTGACGAGGTCTATCTCTCACCGAAGGTGCTCCAGCGTTCCACGCAGTACACGGCGGTGATGGTCGATCAGCCGGAGCTCTTCATTCATCCGGACTCGAAGTACAAGGGCATCAAGCCCGATGACATGAAAGTCATCGCCGAGGGCCTGCGCCAGAAGGTGACGGATGAGCTGAAGGGAGCATATGAGGTCGTCGACAAGCCTGGACCGAACGTGCTCTACCTGCGGCTCGCGGTCGGCGACCTGATGCTGCAGAAGAAGAAGCGTCCGATCCTCGCGTACACACCCGTCGGAGCGCTCGTGTACGGCGCGAAAAAACTGGCGAGCGAGGTGACCAGCAACGTGAATCTCACGAACATGAAGGTCGAGGGTGAAGTCCTCGACAGCGTGACCAGCGAGCAGTTCGGGGCATTCACTTCGAGCCGGGGAAGTCTGAGCGTCGCGGCGGGTGACACACAGAAGCCGATCTCGTGGGATGAGCTCGAGAACCTTTTCGGCATCGTCGGAAAGCGAGTGCGCTGCCGGTTGGACAACTCGCGCTTACCGGAATCGGAGTGGCGCAAGTGCGGTGAAATCGGTCTGAGCACGACGACACCTGCGAAACCGGGCGCACGCTGAGAGCGGCCGGAGACGACGACCATGAGAACGACAAAGTGCTGGACACGCGGGTTGCTCGCCGTGCTCCTGTCCATCGAGGCGAGCGCATCGTTCGCGCAGACCACTACGGCGCCCCCGAAGTCCCTGGCGGCATCGGCTGGAGTGATGGCCTACCCGACCAAAGGGCAGAAACCGGATCAGCAGACGAAGGACGAGGCGGAGTGCTTCAACTGGGCCAAACAGCAATCCGGTTACGATCCGATGCAGCCGCCGAAGACAACGGCGCCAACGCAGCCGTCGCAGACCGCGCAGCAGGGCACGCCGCCGCCGGCCGACGGAATGCGTGCGCGTGGCGCTCTGAGAGGAGCGGCGGGAGGCGCCATCATCGGCGAAGTGGCAGGCAACGACGCCGGCAAAGGCGCGGCGATCGGCGCCACGGCCGGGGCGATGGCCGGCGGCCGAAGGAGCCGTATGGCGCAATCTCAGGAGCAGCAGCAGGAGGCGCAGCAGAAGCAGGCCAGCGCTGCGCAGGCGCAGGCCGCAGAGCAGGCCATGAAGGACGCCTTCAAGCGCGGCATGTCGGTCTGTCTCGAAGTGCGCGGCTACAGCGTGAAATAGCCTGCGAGCGGCTGTGCCAACCCGACGTTCGCGGATACCGGCAGTGAAACCTGCGAGGCATCCGGTGCGACGCTGCTCGAGGATCCTCCCGACGCTCATGGCGCTTTCGGCCACACTTGCCGCAGGCGTACCTCCTGCGGGTAGTGCAACCCCGCCTGCCGGAGCCGCGCGGAACCGGATCGGCCTGGTTTTCGGCGGGGGCGGCGCCCGCGGTGTGGCTCACGTGGGCGTGCTGCGGGTCGGTCAAGGCGCAGCTCGCCCGCTACAGCCTTGCTCCGGAGGCGTACGCCGCGTGGCGTGCCGGAGTCGGGCAGGCCATGGCGGCGGGCCGCGGCAAGGCCGTTCCGATTGCTGAAATTCGCGTGGAGGGTCTCGTGCGCACGAATCCGAACATCGTGCGACGTCTGATCCGCAGCCGCGTGGGCCAGCCCATCGATGAGGCTCAGGTCGTCGCGGACGCGCAGCGTATCTTCGCACGGGGCGACTATGAGAAAGTCGACTACAACGTGACCGACTCGGAGAACGGGCGCGTGCTCGAGTTCCTGCCACTCGAGAAACCGTGGGGGCCGGACTACCTGCGCTTCGATCTCGGATTGATGTCGTCGGCTGCGGGAGATACCGGCTTTGTATTGCGCGCCGACTATGCGCGTACGTGGATCAATGCTCTGGGGGCGCGCTGGAACAATACGTTGCAGCTCGGGCGTACGGCGCTTCTCGAGACGAGCCTCTTCCAGCCGCTCGATCTGAGGCAGCGGTTCTTCGTCGAACCTGGACTGCGCTTCAGTCGGGAGCAGCAGGATCTGTATCGCGGCGAGGACCGTGTCGCCCGGTATGAACGGACCCTGCGCGAGGCCTCCCTGGCCATGGGTGAAGCGTTCGGCACCTGGGGTGAGCTGCGCGTGGGCCTCCGGCGGGCGCAGGGGGACTATCTCGCGAAGACCGGAACGGTGCTCTTGCCGGAGCTCCGAAACGTCGTCATCGGGGGCTTCACCTCGCGTTTCACCTTCGACACGCGCGACTCGCCGTTCATACCGACCCATGGCGCATACGTTCATGTCGATCTTTACGCCGCGACAGCGGCGCTCGGCTCGCAGGATTCGTATCACCGCGCGCAGCTCTTCGCACAGACGGCGCGGCGGCTGGGCGCCGTCGGACGCATCGCATACCTGCGGAAGCTCACCGACCTGCAGACACTGCTCGGTCAGGCGCTCTATGCGGGAGCGACGCTCGAGGCCGGAAACATGTACGACCGCATCGACCGCGCCAGCGCGCGCGGAGTGATTCTCGGCTCGAGTGTGTTCTTCGCCGGACGTACGCCGCTCGGTCCGTTGCTGCTCTCTTTGGGCTACGCCGAGGGAGGGCACACCGCGTTTTTCCTGCAGATCGGTCGGCCTCTCGTGGAACGCTGATGCCTCAAAGCTCACACCGACGGTGGCCCCGGTGCATGCGTCGGTTGCGCCGCCGACCGGCGAGCGCGTTCGAGCGTTGTCGATGGGCTCTCGCCGAAGAGCGCACGGTAGTCGCGGCTGAACTGCCCCATGTGGCTGAAAGTCCACTGCCGAGCGATTTTCGCGACCGAGGCGTCCAGTCGCCTCGGGTTCAGCAGGTCGCGCCGTGCGCGGCACAGTCGAACGCTGCGCAAGTAAGCCATCGGGCCGATGTCGTAGAGCTCCTGGAATCCATACTCCAGCGTGCGGGCGCGCACGCCCGCAACACGGCAGAGATCTTCGAGCTTGATGGGTTCGCGAAGATGCTCATCTATGTGCGTGCAGGCCCTGACTGCCGCAATTCTGCGCATCACCTCGTCTTCCGATCCGACGGGCAGTGCCTGTGACTGCGAGAAGAGGCCGGCGGCAGCCGGCCAGAGCAGCTCGCGGAGGCGATGCTGCACGAGTGAAGCGACGACCTCCGATGCGCTCGCTCGACGCAGGCTCTCGATCAAATCCATGCACTTGACGAGCAGAGTCGTCTGACTCGTGCCCAACGCGCGCAGCTCGGCGCGGCCTCTCGAGGGAATCGCGGCGATGGAATCGGAGGGGGTTCCCGCGATCACCGACGCGCGGCGCGCAGACAGGACAAACGTGCCGCAGTCCTCGGGCATGTAGATTTCGAGCGGCGCCTGAGATCCCAGCATCAGGCACACGCGGCCGCCGACGGGGTGAGAACGGACGCGCAGGGCAGGCGATGTCGGGGAGCTCGACAGCAGTGAGAACTCGGATCTGGGAGACACGCCGCGGAGAAGTGTCGCGCGTCGAACATGGACGAGTCCGACGCGTGCTTCGCCAAGCGGCACGACGACGCTGGAACCGTGGATCGGGCCGCGCCCGAGCTGGATGGTCTCCGCGCGGCAGCCGAGAACCTGGGTCGACATGCTGTCGATATCTCCATTCTCGAGCATGCGGGGACGACGATCGGCGTGCCGCTCACGCATCTTCCAGTTTTCCTCGAGGAGTCGCGTGTCCAGGAAGGCAGCCGAAGCGGGCTCCGGGGACCGACGATGCTCACAGTGAAATACCTTGCGCGCGCCGTTGCTATCAAAAAAACGAGCGGATCTTCTCTGCGGCGGCGTGCAGGCGTCACGATGCGAAATGTCGATAGTCGTCTCTCGCGGAACTGACGACGATGCGCTGGCAAGACCGCCGCGCGCCGGTCGATCGGCCTCCGTGAGGATTACGAGGTCTGCGCTCACATCCGGGGTGAGAGAGTGGAGACGATCCGACGCCTGATCGAATGGACGGCTCTCGCCATTCAGCTGCTCGCGGTTGCGGTGATCGTCGTGGCGATTCTCGCGGGGCTGTGGCCGCGCGGGCTGTTGCGGACGCGCTCTGCGGTGGAGCGGCTCGATGCCTTCAGCAGCTACAAGCAGCGCATGGGGCGAGGCCTCCTGCTCGGGCTGGAATTACTGCTGGCCGCCGACATCGTAGGAACGGTGTCGTTCCGGCCGACGCTGGAGGAGCTCTCGGCGCTTGGCCTGCTCGCGGTGATCCGGTCGTTTCTCAGCTGGTCACTGGATGTGGAAGTCGAGGGATGCTGGCCATGGCGCACCAGGGCCGAGCTGCGCCGCCTCGGCGGCGACCGCCGCCGCTCCTCGACTGAGCTGTCAGCGCGCGAGTAGCCGGGATATGGAGGACATGCTCATACGCATTGCGGAGAACCTCATCGGTCGACTGCACGGCCCGCTGACCTTCAGGCTCCTGCTGCAACCGGCGATTGCCGTCCTTCTGGCAACACGCGCGGGACTGCGCGATGCGCGTGAGCGGCGCGTCCCATATTTCTGGGCGCTGCTCTACGACCCGGCGCATCGGCGCGCCATGCTGCACGAGGGGTGGCGGGACATCGGCAGGGTCTTCGTCCTCGCGATCGTTCTCGATGTGATCTACCAGCTGATCGTGCTGCGCTGGGTATATCCGGGAGAGGCGCTGATCGTGTCGGGCATTCTCGCGCTGGTGCCGTATGTGCTCTTGAGGGGCGCTGTCACTCGAGTGGCACGGCGGTCCTGAGTCGGCCAGCTTATCGGCGGCGGACCGCCGGGCTGCCGGGCGCGTGGTCTCGCGCGAGCGGCGTTCTCGAAGGCAGGGAGCGTGCGTTGCCGGGTCTCCGATGGCGTCTCGGCGAACACCTTCTTGTAGTCGACGGCGAACTGGCTGAGATGAGAGAAGCCTGCATCCAGAGCGATCTCGGATATGCTGCGTCGTACGGCGGCGCCTTCGAGAATCTGGCGACGTACCTCGCCCAACCGCAGCATTCTCACGTAACGCATTGGCGAGAGTCGGACGACTTCCTGGAACCCGTACTCGAGAGAGCGGGCCTGGAGGTGTGTATTGCTGCACAGATCCGCTAGCTGGATCGGATCTGCCAGATGCTCGTGTATGTACCGGCGCGCAAGCTCGACGGCTGCATGCCGGCGCGCGCGTTCGAGGCGCGCGGTGCGCGCCGGCGTGGTGACGAGCTCTGCGGCGCTGACCAGTAATGTCGTGGTCATTCGTCGCAGGCCTTCCGCTGCCGCGGCATCACGATTCCGATGCATGAAAGAGTCTTGCAGAATCGACCCAATGCGCTCTTCGAGCGCGGCGCGGGCGTCTATCGAGCAGGCGAGGAGGGCGATCCGGGCACTCGGCCCGCAGGTACGCGGCGCGAACAGCCCGACAGCGCGGGTCAGCAGGCCCTTTCGAACGGTGAGCAGAAGGAATGCGCTTTCGCGATGCGCGACGAGGTCGACTTCAGCTCCCGAGTCGATGCAGAGACAGCGCGCGGGCGTGAGCTCGTGACCGCTGACGAACACCATGCCCCCATGTCTCTGGCAGATCAGCAGAGACACCGTGTCTTCGGGCGCCTGCAGACGATGGATCGATACGCGGTTGATGGTGACCGCGCAGATGGAGACGGTGTCGAGGTCGAGACCTGTGCAGTCCAGCCGAAGCTCGCCAGGCTCCAGTTGCGTCGAGCTCCAGCGCCAACTTCGCGACGGCTCTGCCTGCCGGACGCTCTTGTCGCCGATCACGCCGTTGCCTTCCCGTGGGAGGTGAGTTGCGGAAGCGGAAAGCGACACATTCCACCCTCCATTCTTGATTCTTGCGCGTGGTGCTTCGCGCTCGCGTGTTGCATGTGCCCGGCAGCGCGAATGCGTCCACCGACCGTATTTGGACGTGCGTATTTCTGCTATCGAAATCGCGCATGCCGTGGGACGAAGCGTATCGAAACAGAGGCGAAAAAATAGATCGTGGATTCAAGAAGGTGATATCAGGACTTTCCCCAATCCAGCTTCGCTGTAGACGATCAGCGAGGCGAGCGGCGTGCGGCCCTAGTCGAAGGGCCCCACACGGAAGACCATACTCGCGATGGCCGCCAATCCGACCAGGAGCAGGAGAAACGCGACGAGCAGCGTCAGAGATACCGGGAACTTGCTCTCGGCGTGAACCAGCCCGTCCGCTTTCAGTTGCCGCAGCTCCCGCCGCAGCCCGAGCATGAAGTTGACGTGATACCCGATGCCGAGAACGAGCATCGCAATCCCGAGGAGCACGAGCGCTGTTCCGAAATTGCGCGGCGCCTGCGGCCGCTTGAGGAGGTCCGCCTCGAACAGCTTCTGGAACACCTGGAAGATCGTGAACCCGAAGCCGATGAGCGACAGCGACGTGCGGATCACGGCCATCAGGGTTCGATCAGCGCCCATTCGCGTCCGCTGAAACGACAGGCCCGTGCGACGGGATGACAACTCGACCGAGATCCGATCGGGCTCCGATTTCGACGTGATCCGCGAGCTCGAGATGTCGTCCATCGCCTGAGCGCTCACCGGCCGCCCAGGGATGCCTGCATCTTTTCGAGCGCCTGGTCGATCGTGAAAGTCGCCGCCCGCTGGCGCGGCGGGTAGTCCTTGAACGTCTTCAGGAACTCTTCGACGATGGCGCCGGCCGCTGCGACCATGTACGACTTCGACAGGAACCAGTCGTAGTAGGTGTTGGAAGTGAGGTCGGCACGCTCGAAGGGATCCGTGCGCAGGTTGTAGAGCTTGGGGAATCTCAGCGGTATGAACGGATCCGCCCAGATGGCGAGCGTGCCCTCGCGTCGCTGCTCCATGAACACCACTTTCCAGTTGTCGAAGCGCACGGCGACGAGGTCGCCATCGTCGCTGAAATAGATGAATCCCTTGCGCGGGCTCTTCTGCTCCTTCCCCGTCAGGAAAGGCAGCAGGTTGTAGCCGTCGATGTGCACCTTGAACTTCTTGCCGTCGGCCGTGTATCCCTTCAGCAGCTTCTGCACGATCTGCGGCTCACCGGCCATCGCGAGGAAGGTGGGCAACCAGTCGTGGTGCTGGACGATCTCGTTCGAGACGCCGCCCGCCGGGATCTGGCCGGGCCAGTGCACGAGCATCGGTACGCGGAATGCGCCTTCCCAGTTCGTGTTCTTCTCGCTGCGGAAGGGCGTCATCGCGCCGTCCGGCCACGTGTTCATGTGCGGGCCGTTATCGGTGCTGTACATGACGAAGGTGTCCGCGGCGATGCCGAGATCGTCGAGCAGCTTCAACAGCTCACCGACGTTCCGGTCGTGATCGATCATCGTGTCGTGGTAGCGCGATTGCCAGCGCCCGGCCTGGCCGACGCTCTGCGGCTTCGTGTGCGTGCGAAGGTGCATGTGGGTGGTGTTGACCCAGCAGAAGAACGGCTTCCCGGCCTGATGCTGGCGCGTGATGAAATCCCTGGCGGCCGCGACGAACTCGTCATCGCAAGTCTTCATGCGCTCGCGGGTGAGCGGTCCGGTGTCCTCGATCTTCTGTTTGCCGACGCGACCCCATCGCAGCTGCTCGGTCGCATCCTCCTTGTCGGTGGCCCAGCAGTGCAGGACCCCCCGCGGGCCGAAGGCGGCCTTGAACATCGGGAACTCCTTCGGGTCCGGATAATCCGGATCCTCCGGATCTTCCTCTGCGTTCAGGTGATAGAGATTTCCATAGAACTCGTCGAACCCATGCACCGTCGGCAGATACTTGTTGAGATCGCCGAAGTGGTTCTTGCCGAACTGGCCGGTGGCGTAGCCCTGCGCTTTGAGCAGCTCCGCGATCGTGGGGTCTTCCGCCTGCAGGCCCACGTCCATGCCGGGCGCGCCGACCTTCGAGAGGCCGGTCCGGTACACGCTCTGTCCGGTGATGAACGCGGCCCGGCCGGCCGTGCAGCTCTGCTCGCCGTAGGCGTCCGTGAACATCATGCCTTCGCGGGCGAGGCGATCGATGTTCGTCGTTCGATAGCCCATCATCCCGCGGCTGTAGCAGGAGAGATTCCAGATGCCGACGTCATCGCCCCAGATGACGAGGACGTTGGGCTTCGTTGCTTTCGCCATGGCCGTCTCCGATTGGCTGGTGGGGATCCGCGGCGTGCGCGAGCTTCCTGCAATCTTCAGTTCACTTGCCCGGTCCGGTGCCGGTTTGCAGGTGCTGCATGATTTGATCGATGTTGAAGCTGGCTGACTTCTGCCGCTGCGGGAACTCCTTGAAGGACTGCAGGAAGTATCCGACGACCGCCTGCATCGGCACGAAGGCCCAGAATTTGTCCGCCATCCAGCGCATGGCCATAGGTGACTCATCGAAGGAGAGGCAGTCCTCGAGCGCATCCATGCGCAGGTTCACGATCCTTGGAAAGGTGAGCGCCAGTGGAGGTCCGCCAGAAAGCCAGTTACCCGAGAGGGAGAAGTGGGCCTTCCAGTCCCGAACGCGCACGGCGTTGAGGCTGCCGTTGTCGTCGAAGTAGAAGATCTCGTTCCGCTGGCCCGGTTCCTTGCCGGAGAGCAGATCGCGCTGGTCATAGCCGTCGAGGTGGACTTTGAACTTCTTGCCGTTGGCGGTGTGCCCCTTCTTCAGTTTTTCCTTGACGTCGGGCTCGCCGACGGCGGCAAGTAAGGTCACCGCCCAGTCCTCGTGGGACATGATCCCGTTGATGAGCGTGCCGGGCTTCACCATGTGGGGCCAGCGGACGACGCAAGGCACTCGCATTCCGCCTTCCCACGTGTCTCCCTTCTGGCCCCGGAAGATCGTGGAGCCGCCATCCGGAAAGCTGAACTTCTCGGCGCCGTTGTCGGTGGAGAACACGACGATGGTGTTGTCGGCGATGCCGAGGTCGTCGAGCTTCTTGAGCAGGATGCCGACGTGATCGTCCAGCTCGGTCATCCCGTCGGCATAGAGACCATAGCCCGTCTTGTCCTGGTATTTCGGCTGGAGCCGCGTCCACACGTGCATCCGCGTGGAGTTGTGCCAGATGAAGAACGGCTTCGTGCTCTTCACCGCGCGTTCCATGAAGTCGAGCGTGCCGGCGAGGAACTCTTCGTCCACGGTCTCCATGCGCTTGCGTGTTATGGGGCCCGTGTCCTCGATGGTCTGCTTGCCGACCTTGCCGAAGCGCGGGTCGAGAGTCGTGTCATCCTTGTCCGTTGCCTTGCAGCGCAAGGCGCCCCGCGGGCCGAAGCGCTGCTTGAACTCGGGCGCCTTCGGGTACTGCGGATCCTCCGGCTCTTCCTCGGCATTGAGGTGGTAGAGATTGCCGAAGAACTCATCGAACCCATGCACCGTGGGCAGGAACTCGTTGCGGTCGCCGAGGTGGTTCTTGCCGAACTGGCCGGTGACGTAGCCATGGTTCTTGAGGAGATCGGCGATCGTGGGATCTCCGGCTGCAACCCGAGCCCGGCTCCCGGCAGACCGACCTTCAACAGTCCCGTCCGGAAGGGATGCTGACCCGTAATGAAAGCGGCCCGGCCGGCCGTGCAGCTCTGCTGCCCGTAGTAGTCCGTGAAGAGCGCGCCTTCTGCCGCGATCCGGTCGATGTTGGGTGTTCGTCCCCCCATCACGCCGCGGTGGTAGCACGAGAGATTCCACATGCCGATGTCGTCGCCCCAGATGACGAGAATGTTGGGCTTGCCCGTCTGTGCCATTGCCATCTCCTTCACGTGATCCGTGCGCGTTACTCGAATGCGAAAACCTTCTTCCAGTCGCGCCGCATGTCGACGATCGTCCAGCCGTTCGCCTGTGCTTCCTCCAACGCCTTCGCGAGAGATCCGGCGCTCGAAGTGCGGTCGTAGGCCCACTCGCGCTGCGCATCGGTGTGGTGAATCAGTAGCGCAAAGCGCTGGCCAGGACCCGCCATCGTCCACTGCAGCATCTGCAGATCGCCGTCCGAGTTGCCGAACGCCGCGAGCGGACGACGGCCGATGAGCTTCTGAATGCCGATCGGCTTGCCGGGCCCGTTGTCGACAAAGTCGATCTGCGGCAGCTTGACGAGCACGGGTACCCTCCCGCGCATCTCGAATGCGAGCCGGCCCTGGCTGCCGATCACCTGTTCGGGCGGAACTCCGTAGACGTTCTTGGTCCAGGGGCGCATGAACTCGATCCCGCCGCCCGAGACGATGAATGTCTCGAAGCCGTTGTCGCGCAGGAAGCCGAGCAGCTCGAGCATGGGCTGATAGGCGAGATCGGTGTAGGGCCGCTTGAAGCGCGGGTGACGCGCGGTCGCCAGCCAGTCGTCGACCTGCGCTCTGAACTCGTCGGTCGTCATGCCTGCGTGTGTCACTGCGAGCAATTCGGCGACGCTCTTCTCGCCGCCTGCGAGTGCGGTCTTCAGGTCGCCCGCGAGAATGGACTTGAACGGTTCCCTGTTCTGCCATTCGGGGTGCTGTGGCGCCTTTGCTCTGATGCGATCGAGCGCGAATACGAGCTGGAACGGCAGCGGCTGCTCCGGCCACAGCGTGCCATCGTTGTCGAACACGGCGATGCGGTCGTCTGGCGCGACGAACGTGCCGGCGCCTTGCGTGGTGACGCTGGCCACGAACCGCACGATTGCCTGCTTCGCGGGGCCTTCATTCCAGGATGGCAGCGCCTGCGCGAGCGCTTCGCACGCAAGCGCCCAGAACACAGAGCCGGCGATGAGCACGAACCGCCTGATCGCACGTCGGCGCGCGTCGTCTCGATCGTTCCGTGTCTTTCTCATCGCGATAACGGTCGGCGGTCTGCGTGCGCCGCAGGCCTCGCCGTTGCCTGGCGAATGAGCCCATGGCGAATGCGGGTTGGAGGGCAGTAATCCGATTGCATCCTCGGCCGCTGCGAACGTGCATAGCTATCGGATATTCGCAAAGCCGCGGCTGTGCGAGCCTCCAACCGTGTGCTCGGCAGGATCGACGGCATCGCTGCTGGTCGGTGGTGGAAGGCTCCCCGCGGGACTCGAGGAAGGACCGCGAGCGGTCCGTTGCGGCTGGCGAGTGCTAGGCCGGCGTGGGTCTCGTGTCGTGCTTGAAGTGCTCCGGGAACATCAGCCGCCGCAGCTCCGGATGCCAGTCTCTGGTCATTTTCCGATACGCTTCCAGCTCCGCCTCGGTCGGAGGACGTTTGCGGAAGGGAATCACCACGTCGTCGCTCATCTGAACCTCTGCCGTCGGACCTCCATTTCGCACTGTATTGGTGTGGGGCCACGCTTGCGCTGCAGTGTTCCGAATGTGAGACGTGTGTCCCCTCGTGCGATATTTCGATAGTGCGAGTGATGGTGAGGAGCCATGGTCGGAGCACTGCGCGAGCATCCTGCTCGTCTTCGATCAGCGACCCATCCTTTGTCTGGGTGGGAGGTACGTCGGTGAAGTACCGATTGTCTCGGATGCGAGCGGGCGCTATGTCTACGTCGCGAATCTGGGGGAGGGGCGATCGTGACCGATCGTCTCTTGATACGCACACAGCCTCAATAAAGCCGCGTCTCACACGGCCCGAAGCGCCGTGGCCGCGGGCATCCTCCCCGCCCGGATCGCGGGAAAGAGTCCACCGAGCAGCGCGATCGCGACACCCCAGCCGAGCCCGAGCGCTGCCAGCGGCGCGGACACGTGTAGCCTGAAAATGCCGCCCGAGTTGACCTCGCGCCCGTCGAACACCAGCCAGGCCACCAGCACGCCCAGCGCCGCGCCGACGAGCGCGAGGAGGGTCGCCTCCAGCAGAACGGAAATCGTCACCGGGGCGTTGCCGAAGCCCAGCGCCCGCAAGGTTCCGATCTCACGCGTTCTCGCGCGCACCGCTGCATACATGATCTTCGTGGCACCAAAGAGGGCGCCCAACGCCATGATGATGCCGATCGCGTAGCTGGCACGGGTGAAGAAAACCAGCTGACGCCCATTGGTGCGCAACAGGTAGTCCGGCACACGATAGACGTCGACCGCAATGCCGGGATTGGCAGTGAGCCAGCGCTGGAGCTCGTCGAACGCCCGCGGATTCGCGAGCTTCACGATGACGGAGCCGAACCCGGATCGCTTGCTGGCGGACCACAGCGTTTCGGCATCCGCGAAGAGCTCGCTTTCGCTCCGGTCGCCGCCGTTGGAAAACGTGCCGACGATCGGCCAGAAACCGCCGGGCATGAGCAGCTCGTCGCCGCTCTTCAGACCGAACCTTCTCGACGCGCCGACGCCAATGAGCAACTCCTGCGAACCGGTGCGCAGCATGCGTCCCGATTCGACGCGGAAGTCGTCGCGTAACTTCGCCCCTGCAGCGCCGATGCCCCGTACCTGCAGAAAGTCCCGGAGGAGGCCCGGCGGCGGCCACATGCTGAGCACGAATTCGGCGTCCGCGAGAGGCGCGCCGTCCGGCCCCTTTGCGATGCCCGGCGCATTCAGAATGGTGCTGACCGAGTCGCGTGACAGACCGGAGTCGGACTCTTCGAGCACGTTCTTCGGCAAGACGATCGCGTGTTCCTCCCCACCGCCCGAAAGATACATTCGCGTGAGCCCGACGGTGACGGACAGCATCGACACCAGTACGCCGACGACGCAAGCCACGCCCGCGACTATGACGAACGCGGTTCCGCGCCGCTGCGCGAGCGTACTGATGCCGACAGCAGTGACGGTGAATACATGACGCAGCACGCTCATCTCCCCGCCAGCGCCGGAGCGAGCTCCAGCGCCCTGAGTCGGCGAAGCGGCAGAACGGCGCTCGCGGCGCCGATGAGCAGCGCGACTCCGAGAGCCAGCGCCACGATCCAGATCGATACGGAGGAGGGCGGAAGATTGAGCCCACTCCCATCCCCGAGCCGGGAAGTGAAAGTACTCAGTGCTCCCGCGAGCACGGTGCCCAGCACCGCGCCGGCAATGCACGGCAGCGCCGCCTCGAGATAGATCAGTGCCGCGATCTGGCGATCGCCAAAGCCGATCGTCTTGAGGACCGCGAGCTCCGGAATGCGCTCGCGGACGGACTCCGCGATGCTGCTGGCACAAAGAAAGAGAATCATGAACAGCCCGGCAGCCGCGATGCCAAAGCTCATCTGCCGCATGCTGATGACCGAGTCGACGATGCTTCGCGCGTCTACCTGAAGCGGCACGCAGTACGTCGGCGTTTCTGAGTTGGCGTAGCTCGTGTCGATCTTCTGGCAGAGGACTTCCGCCTTGTCGGGATCGTCGACGGCAACAATGAACCTGACGGTGCCGCGCTGGCTCTGCGTCCGCACGGCGTCGAAGTACTCATAGTTGCCGTAGATGTTCGGTGTCCAGTCGACCTGCATCTGCGGGTCGTCAACGATGCCCAGCACTTCGAACAGCCATGCGTTGGCGCCATCCTCCCTGCCGCTGACGGGGGTCTGGACCGGGAAGGTGTCGCCGGCTTTCACGTTCCATTCCGCGGCTTGCGTGCGCGTGAAGAACAGTCCCGTTGGCTTTGCCGCCATTTGCTTCCAGTGTTCAGGCGTGAGGGGCAACTCCGGTATTGCGGCGATGCCGGCCTGGTCGAGCATCGTGATGCCGACTCGCATGGAGGGCTCCTGATGAAAGCCGAAGACCCACTGCAGTACAGCGGCGCCCCGGACGCCCGGCATGCGCGTGATCTCGTCGCGACGGGCGATGTTCAATCCCGTGCAGCAGAAGCGAGCGGTGACGAGCAACCGGTCCATCCGGTTCACGTTGACGGCCTGGTCGTAGGCTGCCTTCAGCGCGACCATCGAGCTGAACAGCGTGAACGCGATGGTGAGCACGAGGAACGTGAGCAGCGATTCGGTCGTATGGCGGCGGAATGCCGCCCAGACGAGCGGAAGGTACTTCATCCGCTGAATATCGCAGCCACGGGCGAAGGGCGCCAATGACAATCGTCACGTCATGGCAATTGTCACTCAACCGCCTCGATGAGACGGGGCGCAAAGGGGTGGTTCACGGCTGCGATGCAGGGCCCGTTTCCGCTGGGGATCTATCAGGGCACCGAGTTCATCATCATCAAGCCGACCGCGGCAGAATTGCAGTTCGCCATGGCCAGGTCGAGACTATGGGGTTTGGGCGACGCATCCTTCACGCGCAGAGCGTCCACCGATTTCGCGCCGAGGCGAAACGCGGTGGGCACCCGCACGCTGCTGGCTACCTTGTTTTGGTCTTTGCTTGCGCCACCGTGATAGCGGTGTTGACCTGCGACATCGCGCCGTCCTGCGCTTTTCGAACACAGTTTCCGTCCGGCTCCGTCATCGGGTAGAGCTTGTCCAGATCTTTGCAGAGCGAGTCCGCGGCTTTGTACACGCGCGCTTTCAGGGCGCTGGCACCCACGGGCGTCGCGAGGTCCAGGTCCGAGAAAGTCACGTGGTACGTGATTTCGTACTGCTCAATGGGGACCCCGCTGACCGTGTGTCCGACGACCTTGGCGGTCGGACGTTCCGCCCGAATTGTGACTTGCGTTTCTGCTGGGGGCTCTGCTGAGAACGCTGCGTTCGACGCGAGCAGGCTGGCCGCCAGTATCAGAGCGACCTCGCAGGCTCGATTTTCTTTGATCGTGATCGTTGTCATGGAGCTACTCCTGAGTGAGGACGATGCGACACTTGCCGTGCGAACTCTGGAACAAGCCCACGACGTCCTGCATGGGGAAAACTGCTGAGGTCCTAGGTTTTTCACCTTACTGTGGGGCGCCCCCCACGCGAAGCCGGGCGCTACTTGTAGAGGAGGTAGCGGCTTCTGATCGTGCGGAACGCATCGAGCAACGTGTCCGTGGCGAATTCCTGATTACGCAGCAATTGGCGTGCGGAAGAGTCCGCAACAGTCCGATCGCCATTCGAAGTGATCAGGATTCGCCAGTTGACCTGCAGTTTTCCCGCATCGCTCGAACGGCGTCCGACCAATGAGTCCTGCGTGAACACGCCGCTGGCTGTAATAGGCGGCGAATCGATCCAGCTTGCGATGCAGGTCGAGGCCGTTCCAGAAGAATGCCTGGTCGAGATACTCGTGCCGAAGGGTTCCGATCAGTCGCTCGATGAACGGATGAGAGCGAGGCACGAAGGGGACGGACTTGAGTTCTTCGATGTCGAGAATGCGCAGATTCGCTCGCCAGCGATGAAACCGGAACAGCGGGTCATGATCGGAACTGAGGCGCTTGGGAAGTGGCTGACCGCACCGGGCCTGGTTGAACATGCGACAGACGCTGGTGCCGTCGATTATGCGCGGGTTCGACACCGAATCCGACGATACGACGCGAAAAGACATCCATCACGACCATCACCCAGAAGCTCTTGAGGAGGATCGACTCGCACCGAAGTCGTGACGATCAGATGAGCCATCAGGGCGTACCAATCCCGCATGCTGTGAACAATGGCCGGGGGTTGGCGGCGTTCGCAAGTCTGTGACTCAGTCGCCGACTGCGGCAGAACTGCAATTCGCCATGGGCAGGACGCAAAGTGTTCAGGATGGCCATCGCGACGCTATTGCTCACATGCGCTGCGGTGACTGGAATTGCCGAAACGTCGGCATGAACAATCGGCGTCGTGATGAGCGATGAGCGTTTATGAGCGTGCGGGCGCCATCAGAACGGGACCGTTTGAACTGGAGCATCGCTCGGAGGCTTTGCACATCGTCGCCGGCCAGGTCGACACGGTTCTGCTCAGCACCACCTTCGTTGCCGCGAGCACGAGCTGCTCGAAGCTCGACAGGGCTGGAACGAGGGTGACCGGGAACGGGGGCAATGCATACTTCGATGCGTGGAACCAGGAAATCAAGCGCCAGCTCTAAAGGGCTCGGTCGCTTGTCCAAGGAAAAACGACAGTTAACAAACCGTGTGTATCAGCAGTAGCCCTCATCAGCATCGCCTTCTCGACGGTTCTTGCGGCACAAACGCAAGTTGAATCCGATCCGCGCGCTCCATCGGCAGCGCCGGTCGATGAGCCGGAAACCGTGCTGATTACCGGCGAGCAACCTGGCCCGGGCTCATGGAAGGTATCCAAAGACGCGTATTGAGCTGTATCGTTCTGGATGCTCTCGATCGTTCACGCGCTACGGCACCGTCGCGGGCACGGTCGTCAATGTGAGTCGCGATGCTGTAGCCGATGAAAAGCTCGGGCTCGTTTACGTAGC
Organism: uncultured Gammaproteobacteria bacterium; assembly: GCA_963837755.1. GTDB lineage: Bacteria > Pseudomonadota > Gammaproteobacteria > Steroidobacterales > Steroidobacteraceae > JADGHX01. The sequence continues at coordinate 916,859 of CAWIOP010000003.1, forward strand.
ACGCGTGCGAGTGGCGCAGGCCTCATTGCGGGTGGATGGCGTGGATATGCCACTGTCGCCCGGCATGGTGGTGAGCGCGGAAGTGGCGACCGGCCGCCGTCGGTTGCTCGAGTATTTCCTGAGTCCCATGATCCAGTCGGTCTCCGAGAGCGCGCACGAGCGCTGAGGGCGTATCCAGTGTCGCGATTGATGAAGATCGGTCGGGATTATTTCAGCCTGCGCGTATTGCTCGCGGCCGGCGTGCTCGCCGCGCTGCTGTCGACGTGCGGATATGTCCCGTGGCCCAGCGAAGTGAAGGCGAAGCGCGTCGCCGTCGAGAAACTTCGCTCGACCCTGGAAGCCTTGCCGAAGCCGGCCGATTTCAGGAGCGCAAAGTTTCCCGGCACGGACAGTGACGATGTGCGTTATCACGGCATCTACCGCGCGAAGAACGCGGAGTTCAGCTCCTCATCCGCTCGGTCTCGGCACAAGAGGAAATCGATCGTCTTTCCATGCTTGTCGACGGCGCGGTAAAGGTAGTGCCAGCGCCGTCGGACGGAAAAATACGCCTCATCCACTCGCCAGGACGTTTCGACGGGTCGTACAAACCGGCTCCAGCGCTTCTCGTATTCAGGCGCATATCGGAGGACCCATCGAAGGATCGTCGTGTGCGCACCCTGAATTCCGCGCTAGTCATGATCTCAACGAGGTGTCGGTAGGAGTGTCTGTAGCTGATGTACCGGCGGACGCAGAGTTCGATGACCTCGGTGTCGAAGACGCGCCGGCGATAGGTAGCGTCCCGGGCGATGTGTGGCGGGGAACTTGTTTGCCCGTCCTGTCGTCTGATGGGCAACCCCGCGCAACGACATATATAAGAGTGGGTAGAATCCCACCCGCGGACGGTACGATGCGCATCAGTGCGCGTCCCCGGCATCAGCCCTTGCGGCGATGCCGGCTAACACATCCAGAAAGAGAATTGAAAATAAACTCTAAGTTATTGTTTTTATTGGTGCCCGGGAGAGGACTCGAACCTCGCTCGTAAGTCGTTGTACACACTGCATTCCTTCGCAACCGACACTCTCAGTTACCCACAAAGTTACCCACCGCGATTTTGCTAATTCGGCGGTGGCCAATCCACTCGAATTACGCGCCAGCGTTTCGCAAAGCGACCGTGGCCCATCACCCGATCTGCGGAGCTCCGCGTCGTAAGAGACCGTTGTCAGCTCATTTCGACCGAGCGGGTCGAAATCGCTTCGCCTGTCTTTGCTGCGAGCAGTGCCTTGATGTCAGTGGCGTATCCGGGTGACTACTTGGCCAGGATCGGACGGGACGGCGACGCCATAAGCGAATCGATCTTCAGATCTTTTCGAATCCCAGCATCCACGAGGCCAGCCGGCGCAAAGCGGCGAAGCAAGCGCAGGCGGTTCGCGAGCGGACTGGATGTGTATCGGAGTTTGGGGCGGGCGGCGCGGGCTGCTCCCAGCACGACGTCGGCGACAAGGCCCGGATCCTCTGCAGTTGCGATCACTTCCTTCAGATTCCTGGCCATGAGCGTACGAGCCTCGTTGTACTCATCGAGCTTCGAGTCGGCTTCGAGCAAGTTGGCTTCGAACTGTGTCTTCGTGTACGCAGGCTCGATGACCGACACCCGGATGCCCCTCGTCCGCAGCTCGTGGTCGAGCGATTCCGAATAACCTTCTATCGCGTGCTTGGATGCGGCATAGAGCGCCATGTATGGCGCAGGCAGGAAACCCAGCACCGAGCCGATGTTGATGATGCGACCGCTTTTTCGGTGTCGCATGTGGGGCACCACGGCCCGCGTCATCCGGACCGTGCCGAAGAAGTTCGTGTCGAAGATCGAGCGGGCCTGCTCGATCGAGCTCTCTTCCGCTCCGGCAGGAGCGATACTGAAGCCCGCGTTGTTCACGAGCACATCGATGCGGCCTTCGAGCCCGATCACCTTACTGATGACGGCTTCGACGGAGTCATCGCTCGTCACATCGAGGGGCAGCATCTGGAAAGCGCGCTGGCCCACCTGCGCTCCGCGCCTGCTGGTGCCGTAGACCTTGTAGCCAGCCTTCGCGAGCCGCTCCGCGGTGGCTTCGCCGATGCCTGATGAGGCACCCGTGACGAGCGCAATGGATGCTTTGGTATTCATGGGATGCCTTTCGGTCGGTGGTGATCACGAAACTAGTTGCCGCGTCGGTCGGTGCCACGCCCGGCGTGGGCACGGCGAACTGCTCCGCACGGTGCGCACCGCGGCAAAGCGTACATGCGTACACATTCCATGCATATGCATGTTACGTCATCTGACGATCCCACAAATTACTAAGAAGAGGTAGGGGAAGACCTGGCGCGCCCGATGCAACGAGCCCGTCGTATCCTTGACTTAATGAATGTACATACATATTGTGCAGATATGACGGTACGTCTTCAGTGTTACTGCGCGTCCCTGCGTCGGGCGACCCGGGTCATCTCGCAGAAGTACGACGCGGCCTTGGCCGCCGCCGACCTTACGGTCACGCACTTCACGCTCTTAATGGCGCTTCGCGACTATCCGGGGGCCCGGGCAAATGATCTCGTCGGCCCTCTGGCCATGGATCAGACCACGCTCTCGCGCACATTGGCGTTGATGGACCGTGACGGTCTCATCACTTGGGAGGAGGGTGAGGACCGCCGCGCAGCTCATTGGAAGCTCACGAGCGCGGGCCGTGCACGGCTCAAGCGCGCCGAGCCACATTGGAAAGCCGCGCAGGAGAGCGTCAAACAGTTGCTAGGGGAGCAGGATGTGCGGCGACTGACCGATTCTGCGTTTCGACTCGCCGAGAAACTGGCGACGTAAGGTTCCTGCAGACGCGGCGCGCTCGCTCACGAAAGACCGCGGGCGTGCATCCAAACGCCCGACGGAATGCGGTGGTGAAGTGACTGTGGCTCGCGAAATCGAGATCCAGGGCGAGCGCTGATAAATCCGCCTGATATCCAGGCAAGACCCTGATCGCGCGTTCCAATCTCTTTCGCAGGGCGTACTGATAGAAGGGCACGCCCTCTACCTGTCGAAACACGTCGGTCACGTACACGGGCGACACGCCGAGCGCCTGGCCGACATCCGCCAGCCGAATTCGCTGCGTCGGGTGATTTGAGATGTACCGTGTGGCGTTGGCCACCAGCTGCTGCTGAGCGACTGTGCCACCCTGAGGCCCCCGCTCATTCTCTCCCGCCATGATTCGCGCTACCCAGGCCGGGCAGGGCGCGTGATCCGCGATGCTCGACGGCGGGTCACCAAACCGTAAGTCCGCTTCTGTCACAACATCTCCAGAGATACCCGTTTGTGAACTAGCGCTCGTGAAAGCAGTCGGAGCGTACATGCATACGATACATGTATATGCATATGATGTCAAAGTCTCAGGGATCTGAAGATTTCGAAAGCGGACGCCGGCCCACACGGCCTACTGTGCGATCGGACCTGAAGCGAACACCACATCTCCCCAGGAGCGATCGACCATGAACACACTACGCATATCAGTCATAGCAGCCCTGCTGTCCGCATCGTCCGCATATGCCGGCGCCGCACCTCACTGGAGCGCCGCAATCGGCACCGGGCACGCCTCGAGCAGCAATTCAACGGCTACCGAGTCGACTGCGAGCGGCGTCCCGAGCGCGGCCCACTGGACTGCTTCCATCGGAACAGGCCATGCAACCGAGGCGACCAAGTCGTCCCCCGCAAGGTCGGCCACGCCCGGACCTGTCAATGCCTCGGCTCATTGGACCTCCAGGATTGGAACAGGGAGCGCATCGGAGTCGAATGCCCGCACACAATCGTCAGCAGCCGTCGCTTCGCGAACACGACCGTGACAGCCCGCTATCCCTTCGTTGCCTTCCTCGGTCTGTTGCCATTCGTCCTGGCCGCATGCAGTGACGCAACCTCGTCAACGGATCCGCGGACGCAGAGTCCGCTCGTGCGGGTAGGCAGTGTCGAGCGCTCCGTCCAGACGGAGCGCTCTTTCACCGGGGTCGTTTCAGCTCGTGTGCAGAGCGACCTCGGGTTTCGCGTTCCCGGGAAGGTGCTGGAACGCCTGGTTGATACCGGCCAAGCGGTCAAGCGCGGCCAGCCGCTCATGCGCATAGATCCCACGGACCTCAGGCTCGCAATGCGCGCGCGCGAGGAGGCCGTTATCGCGGCCAGGGCACGCGCGCGCCAGACTGCGGACGACGAAGTTCGATACCGCAACCTCGTCTCCACTCGTGCGGTCTCTGCGTCGGAGTATGACCAAGCGAAGGCCGCTGCCGAATCCGCCAGAGCGGAGCTCAATGCGGCGGAAGCGCAGGCTGGCCTGGCCCGCAACGAAAGTGGCTACGCACTATTGTTCGCCGATGCCGACGGTGTGGTAATCGAGACTCTGGCCGAGCCGGGACAGGTCGTCGCTGCCGGCCAGGCGGTCGTGCGTGTGGCGCATGCAGGGACCCGGGAAGGAATTATCGAGCTTCCCGAAACGCTGCGTCCGCCGATCGGATCCGCGGGCCGCGCGACCTTGTATGGAAGCGGGCTGACAGCTCCTGCGAAACTCCGCCAGTTATCTGACGCCGCGAACCGTCAGACTCGAACGTTCGAGGCTCGGTACGTACTAGAGGGTCGTCTTGCAGATGCCCCGCTGGGCGCAACGATCTCTATCCAGATCCCAGCCATCCGGGTTCCGGACGGCTCGTCCGGTCCGCCGGTGCAGATACCGATCGGCGCAATCTTCGATCCGGGCAGCGGCCCTGGCGTATGGCTGGTCGAAGGGGAGACGCATCGGGTCACCTGGCGCAGCGTGCAGCTCAGCGGTCTCAGCGACGAAGCGGCTTCGGTCGTCGGCAATCTCAAGCCGGGCGATCAGGTCGTTGCGCTCGGGGCGCATCTGCTGCACGAAGGTGAGCATGTGCGATTGCCGGGAAGCGAGGCTACCGCCGGGAGCGGGGCCGTCAACCGCGTGGCGCGGCAATGAGCCGCTTTAATCTATCCGCCCTGGCTGTACGTGAGCGCTCCGTCACGCTGTTCCTGCTCGTCGCGATCTCCGTCGCGGGAGTCGTGGCTTTCCTGATGCTGGGCAGGGCGGAGGACCCCTCATTCACCATCAAGCAGATGACTGTCGTCACGGCTTGGCCGGGCGCTACCGCAAAGCAGATGGAAGAGCTGGTCGCCGAAAGGTTGGAGAAGCGGATGCAGGAACTCCGCTGGTACGACCGCACCGAGACCTTCACGCGACCGGGCCTTGCGTTCACCACGGTGGTTCTGCGTGACAGCACTCCGCCCGGCGACGTCCCCGAGGAGTTCTATCAGGCGCGGAAGAAACTCGGCGACGAGGCGCTCAACCTGCCGCGTGGCGTTATCGGACCGTTCGTAAACGACGAATATTCCGATGTGACCTTCGCGCTCTACGCGTTGAAGGCGAAAGGGGAGTCCCATCGGAACCTCGTTCGCGATGCCGAGGTCTTGCGTCAGCGGCTGCTTCATGTGCCGGGCGTCAAGAAAGTGAACATCATCGGCGAGCAGGCGGAAAGAATCTTCGTCGAGTTTTCTTATGACCGCCTCGCAACTCTGGGCGTATCCCCTGCAGAGCTCTTCGCCGCGCTCAGTAGCCGGAACGTCATGACACCGGCTGGCTCGATCGAAGCCAAAGGCCCGCAAGTCTTCATCCGGCTGGATGGCGCTATCGACGATCTGGACGAAATCCGGAATACCCCTGTCGCGGCGCAAGGCCGCACGCTGAAGCTCGCCGACATCGCCGAAGTGAAGCGGGGCTATGAAGATCCGGCAACCTTCCTGATCCGCAACAATGGCGAGCCGACGTTACTGCTCGGCGTGATCATGCGCGAGGGGTGGAACGGCCTCGACCTGGGAAAGGCGCTGGACGTCGAAGCGGCAGCGATCAACGCCGAGATGCCGCTGGGCATGGGCCTGTCGAAGGTCACGGATCAGTCCGTGAATATCCGGGGTGCTGTCGACGAGTTCATGGTCAAGTTCTTCGCCGCACTCGGTGTGGTGATGCTCGTGAGCTTTCTCAGCATGGGATGGCGCGTCGGCATCGTCGTCGCGGCGGCGGTTCCTCTGACCTTGGCCGCGGTATTCATCGTCATGGCGGCCACCGGCCGCGACTTCGACCGCATTACGCTCGGCTCGCTGATACTGGCTCTCGGGCTCCTGGTCGACGACGCGATCATCGCCATCGAGATGATGGTCGTGAAGATGGAGGAAGGCTATGCGCGCATCGAGGCAGCGGCCTATGCCTGGAGTCATACCGCCGCACCCATGCTCGCTGGGACTCTAGTGACCGCCATAGGTTTCATGCCGAACGGCTTCGCCAAGTCGACCGCCGGCGAATACACCAGCAACATGTTCTGGATCGTCGGTTTCGCGCTGATCGCATCGTGGGTCGTTGCTGTGGTGTTCACGCCGTATCTGGGGGTGAAGCTGCTTCCGAACATCGAGAAACGCGAGGGTGGCCACGAAGCGATCTACAACACGCCGCGATACAACCGCTTCCGCCAGCTCCTTGTTTTTGTGATTCGCCGTAAATGGCTGGTCGCGGGGAGCGTGATCAGCGCGCTCGTTGTCGCGGTGTTGGGCATGGGCCTGGTGAAGAAGCAGTTCTTCCCGACCTCCGATCGACCGGAAGTGTTGGTCGAAGTGCAAATGCCGTATGGCACTTCGATAGAGCAGACGAGTGCCGCCAGCGCCAAGATCGAGACGTGGCTGGCCAAACAACAGGAAGCCAAGATCGTTACCGCCTACGTCGGACAAGGCGCACCGCGCTTCTATCTCGCCATGGCGCCGGAGCTACCGGATCCCTCGTTTTCCAAGATCGTCGTATTGACCGCAGGCGAAGAGGCGCGAGAGGCGCTGAAGCTGCGGCTAAGACAGGCTGTAGCCGACGGGCTCGCGCCGGACGCTCGAGTGCGCGTGACTCAGCTCGTATTCGGTCCGTACTCGCCATTTCCCGTCGCGTTTCGTGTCGTGGGGCCCGACCCCGACAAGCTTCGTGACCTTGCGAAGCAGGTACGCGAGGTGATGCAGGCGAGTCCGTTGATGAGAACGGTCAACAGCGATTGGGGCGAGCGCGTGCCCACGCTTCATTTTTCGCTCGATCAGGACAGGCTCCAGAGTATCGGACTGACCTCGAGCGATGTGGGGCAACAGCTTCAGTTCCTGCTGAGCGGGATCCCCATCACCGACGTCCGCGAGGACATCCGTTCGGTCCAGGTCACTGCGCGTTCTGGCGGAAACGTGCGGCTCGATCCGAGCAAGATTGCCGACTTCACCCTGGTTGGAGCGGCCGGCCAACGGATTCCACTGTCGCAGATCGGAATGGTGGGGCTTCGCATGGAAGACGCGATCCTGCGTCGGCGCGATCGCACGCCCACGATCACCGTGCGCGGAGACATTGCCGAGGGCTTGCAGCCGCCGGACGTGTCCACTGCCGTGTGGAAGGAACTCCAGCCCATCATCGCCAAGCTGCCTGCGGGCTACCAAATCGAGCAGGGCGGCTCCATCGAGGAATCCGGCAAGGCAAATCGCGCCTTGGTACCGCTCTTCCCAATCATGATCGCGCTCACGCTGGTCACGATCATCTTCCAGGTGCGCTCGATTTCCGCGATGACGATGGTGTTCGCAAGCGCGCCGCTGGGCCTCATCGGGGTCATTCCAACCTTGCTTCTGTTCCGGCAGCCGTTCGGCATCAACGCTTTGGTCGGGCTCGTCGCGCTTTCCGGAATCCTGATGCGCAACACGCTCATCCTGATCGGTCAGATCCGCAATAACGAGAATGATGGTTTGGCGCCATTCGACGCAGTGGTCGAGGCCACCGTGCAGCGCTCGCGGCCAGTCATTCTGACAGCGCTCGCCGCGATGCTGGCGTTCATTCCGCTCACCCATTCCGTGTTCTGGGGAACATTGGCGTACACCCTGATCGGTGGAACCTTCGCCGGGACCGTTCTTACTCTCGTGTTCCTGCCGGCGTTGTACGCCATCTGGTTCAAGATTCAGCCGGTGGCAAAAGGCGGGCAGGTTGCTTCTACGAGAGCGGATGGCGCACCCTCCGGGAGCGCACCCGCCCCGGCCTGAACACCCTGAAATCGACGCTTTGTGACGACGAGAGCAGCGAGGGTTAGCTCATGCAGATCGGAATCATCGGAACCGGCAACATCGGGGCGACCCTCGCCCGGAAGTTGAGTGCCGCGGGGCATGACATCTGTGTCGCAAACTCGAGCGGCCGGGAAGGTGTCCGCCAGTTTGCTGACGAAACTGGCGCGAAAGCGGTGGGTGTGTACGGAGCGGTCGATGGCGTCGACGTCATCATCCTCTCGATCCCGCTGCCTGCAACGCAGGACCTGCCCGCCGACTTGTTCGATTCAGTACCGCCGGATGTGACGGTCATCGACACGAGCAACTATTACCCGGATATGCGCGATTCCCGTATCTCAGAGATCGATGAGGGAATGGCAGAAAGCGTGTGGGTCTCCAAGCAGCTCGGACGCCCTGTAATCAAAGCGTTCAACAATGCTCTCGCGTACACGCTCGCGCAGCTTGGGCAACCGAAGGGAACGCCCGGCCGCCGCGCCATCGCCGTAGCAGGGGACGACGGACGATCCAAGCAGACCGCGATGGAGCTTGTAAACCAGACTGGCTTCGATGCGGTCGATGCAGTCTCACTAGAGGAGTCCTGGAGGCAGCAGCCATCAACACCAGCATACTGCTGTGATTATGATGCGGACACCATGCGCAAGGCGCTCGCTGCAGCCATCAAGGGGGATGCCCCCAAGAAGCGCGATCAGATGCCAGAGCTTTTCGCCAAGCTCGGACCCCATCCCAGTCATGACGACGTCGTCGCCATGAATCGCAAGCTGAACTTCGTCGTCGATGAGCAGGCGCTGCAAAAAAACTCTATTTCTGCCGGCGCCGGTCCTTCGTCCTGACACCATCGACCGACTTCTTCGAACCGCCGGACGGCGGAGCCAGAAAGGCAGCCTCGGCAAAGTCGATGGTGCGCGCCAGCGCTTCTTCAGGATCGGATCCGCTGCACTTTCCTTTGGACAGTACGCTCAGTCGTGTGGCATCCCGCTCGTTCTGATGCGAAAGCTTGAGGGTGAGGTAGAGCCTCCAGCAAATGTCCTCGTATGTGAGATTAGGTAAGGCGCGCTCGAGCAATGTGATGATCGGATGGTATCCGCGGACACCGGTTTCCAGCGCGTCTCTCACTTCCGGCGACGGACTTACGAGTGCCAGCGCATAGAACTGGAGCGCGACCTCTCGTCCCGGCTTCCGCCATTGATTCACCGGCTGTAGAGCCGCGCGAATGATGTCCCGCACGGCGGGCGACTTCTGCGCCTCCAGCATCGACACGAGCTGCCCATACTCGACGCCGACTTCGCTGAAACGGTGGATGACGAGTGCCCGGATCAGATTCGCCCTCGATCCGAAGTGATGATAGATGACCGGAAGCGTGACACCCACGGCCGCGGCGACATCTCGAATCGTCATCGCTTCTATGCCGTGCGTCGCGCACAAGCGCTCCGCCGCCTCGAGGATCGCTTCCGCCGTGTTCCGTTTCCCCACGACTGCATCTTTTTTTCGCGCCACGCGTCCTTCCCGCAGATAAATTATTCTGCTTTGAGCCTCACAGCATAACCCGGCAACCACGTCATCCGCCGCCGCGGAATTGACTTTATATAACGTTCGTTATAGTTTGATCTGGGTTCCGCGGTTCTAACTACAAGCACTCGAACAACTGCTGGCGGAAGGGGGGACGATGAACGCAGGCCGTCGCGAGTATTTCGATACGTCCCGGCCGAGCTGGAAAGCCGGCGTGCGCGTGCAGTTCTGAACTCGACGGCGCAAGAGTCGGCAAGTGCGAGGCATCATGTCGCCTTCTTATGTGCACGGAACTGCACCAGTACCCCTGCAAGGCGAAACCATCGGAGCAGCGCTGGATCGCGTCGCGGCTAGATTCGGCGATCACGATGCACTCATCTCGTGTCATCAGAATCTGCGGTACACCTACGCACAGCTGCTCGATCAGGTGAACTGCGCTGCGCGCGGCCTCCTCGCGCTCGGTGTAAAGCGTGGAGATCGCATCGGCATATGGAGCGCGAATGTTGCTGAGTGGGTCATCACGCAATACGCCGCCGCGAAAGCCGGCGCCATTCTCGTAAACATCAACCCGGCGTACCGATCGCGCGAACTCGAGTACGTGCTGAACCAGTCGGGCGTCAGTGTTCTGGTCACGGCACGCAGCTTCCGTAAGACGGATTACCTCGAAATGCTCCTGGCGCTTGCGCCCGAACTGGCGGATGCCTGCGGCGCCTCACTCGCGCTCGAAAAGCTGCCTCATCTGCGTCATTTGATCTTTCTCGGAGATGGAGCAACGCCTGGCGGCACGAGTTGGCAGCGATTCATGTGCCTCGGTGAGCAGGTGTCGCTCTCTGCTCTGCAGAAAGTGAGTGACATGCTGCAGTTCGACGACCCTGTCGACATTCAGTACACCTCTGGCACCACCGGCTCTCCCAAGCGAGCCACGCTTTCGCACCATAACATCCTCAACAACGGGTTCTTCGTCGGCGAGGCGCTGCGATATACAGCCGGCGACCGGATCTGCACCCCGGTGCCCTTTTATCACTGCTTCGGCTGCGTAATGGCCAATCTCGCCGCACTCACGCACGCGGCCGCGGTGATCGTGCCGGCCGAATCATTCGATCCGGAAGCCACGTTGCGAGCGATCGAGGTGCACCGCTGCACGTCGATCTACGGCGTGCCGACGATGTTCATCGCCATGCTTGGCCATTCGTGCTTCGATCAGATTCGGCTGGAGTCGCTTCGGACCGGCATCATGGCGGGCTCGCCATGCCCGATCGAGGTGATGCGACAAGTGATCGATCGCATGCACGTTCGCGAGGTCACGATTTGCTACGGCATGACGGAGACGTCGCCCGTCTCGTTCCAGTCGGCAGTCGATGACCCGATCGAGGCGCGGGTTTCGACGGTCGGACAGATTCACCCTCACCTCGAATGCAAGATCGTCAGCCCGGCGACGGGTGAAATCGTTACACGCGGTACACCGGGCGAGCTGTGCACGCGCGGATACTCCGTGATGCTCGGCTACTGGAACAACGCCGAAGCCACCTCGGCCGCGATCGACGCGGCCCGATGGATGCATTCGGGCGACCTGGCCGTCATGGGCGAAGACGGCTACGTGAACATCACGGGCCGCATCAAGGACATGATCATCCGCGGCGGCGAGAACGTCTATCCGCGCGAGATCGAGGAGTTCCTCTACACGCATCCGAAAGTGATGGACGTGCAGGTGATCGGAGTTCCAGATCCGAAATACGGAGAAGAAATCTGTGCGTGGGTGCGCCTGGGGGAGGGGCAGCATGCCACCGAGGAAGAGATTCGCGATTTTTGTCGCGGTCAGATCGCCACCTACAAGATCCCGCGTTACATCCGTTTCACTACAGAGTTCCCGACGACGGTCACGGGCAAGATTCAGAAGTACCTGATGCGGGAGATCTCGGTTGCCGAGCTGGGGCTGACTACGGCCGGCGCGGTAAGAACAGCGTAAACAATCATCAAGTCTTTTCTCGAGGAATGAACATGCGTGTCAGAGGCTCCGTACTTGCACCGCTAATGATCGCCGGCCTTACCGTCACACCTGCGTTGCAAGCGGCACCGACGCGCACTTGCGAGAGTCTCACGACGCTGAAGCTTCCACACGCGACCATCGTGTCCGCGAAGACGCTGAAAGCGGGTCCGACGACGATGACTACGTTTGCGGGGCAGATGACGCTTGAGGTGCCGGCACGATGTGAGGTGCGCGGGGTCAGCCGGCCATCGTCGGATTCGGAGATCGGATTTGAAGTGTGGCTGCCGCTCGATGGCTGGAACGGCAAGTACCAACAGAAGGGCAGCGGTGGATTCGCCGGCGCTGTGAGTCGCCCCGCTTTGGTGGATCCACTACGTCGTGGCTACGCGGTGGCCGCAACCGACGATGGGCATGATGCGACGAAGACGCCCCAGGGGACGTTTGCCATCGGCCATCCCGAAAAGGTCATCGACTTCGGCTATCGCGCCGTTCACGACACGGCCGAGCAGGCGAAATCAATTGCCACAGCGTTCTATGCCAAGCCGCCCACCCGCAGCTACTTCGTTGGCTGCTCCGACGGTGGCCGCGAGGCGTTGATGGAGGCGCAGCGCTTTCCAGAAGATTTCGACGGCATTCTTGCGGGTGCGCCCGCCAACGACTGGTCGCATTTGTTCACAAGCTTCGTGTGGAACGAGCGCGCGCTGAGCACGGAACGCATTCCGCTCGAGAAGCTGCCAGCCATTCAGCGCGCAGTCCTTGCAGCGTGCGATGATTCTGACGGACTAAAGGATGGTCTCGTGTCGAACCCGCCGGCGTGTCGTTTCGATCCGGCAGCGCTTGCCTGCAAGGGGACCGACAGCAAGGACTGCCTGACCTCTGCGCAAGTAGACACGCTGAAGGCACTCTATTCAGGACCGAAGAGTCCGGGTACAGGTAAACCGATTTTCGCGGGACTGGTGACGTCCGGAACAGAAGCGATGCCGATGAACTGGCCTCTTTGGGTTCTCGGCGCAGCTCCTGGTCAGAGCGCTCACGCCGGCTTCGGCATTTCGTATTTCCGTGACGTCGTCTTCGAGCGCCCGGATTGGAAAGTGCAATCGATGGATTTCGATCGCGACGTGCGCGTCAGCAATGAGAAGGTCGCACCCATCTTCAACGCGACCAATCCCGACCTGCGCTCCTTCCGCGCACGGGGCGGGAGGCTCATCCAGTATCACGGGTGGGGCGATGCTGCGATCGCTGCTCCCACATCCATCGAATATTACGAAGCCGTCCGTTCGTTCATGTCCAACGCACCGGATCCGAGAAGCACGGCGAAGTCCATCGAAGACTTCTACCGTCTCTTCATGGTCCCTGGCCTCGCACATTGCAGTGGGGGCGTGGGGCCGGTGCACTTCGGGAACGACGCCGATTTCGGCCCGGCGCCGGCGGCCAGCACCGATCCGGAGCGAGACATATTCTCTGCGCTGGAGGGCTGGGTGGAGCACGGGATCGCGCCGGACCGCCTGATCGGCTCCGGACCCTCTCCGCTCGATCCGACGAAGACGCTGACACGCCCCCTGTGTCCGCACCCACAGCAGGCGAAGTACAAGGGGGCAGGGGATACCAACGATGTGGCGAACTTCGCGTGCCAGATGCCGTCGCAATGAGTTGGTAATCAGCGAAGGCGCGAGAACAACCGAGCGTGACCGCTCGGGACATGACTGTCAGGACGCATCGCCGAGCATGCGTCCTTTGCCGCGCGAATGTCGTACTTGCTCAAGATAGTCAGCCCACGCCTGCATCATCTCGCGTCGCTCAGAAAGATACTGCGCATGGTTGTAGATGCTTCGCAGTCGGCCGCGCATCGAGTGGGCGAGCTGCCGTTCGATCACATCTTCGCGATAGCCGAGTTCGCTCAGGAACGTGGAGGCCGTCGTGCGAAATCCATGCGCCGTCATCTCGTCATGACGATAGCCCAGACGACGCAAGGCTGAGTTGAGCGCGCTGGCGCACATCGGCTGACTCCAATCGCGCGTGGCTGGAAACACATACGGACCTCCGGGTGACAAGTTGTGAGCTGCACGGAGGAGGGCGAGTGCCTGACGTGACAAGGGAACCAGATGCGGGCGGCGCATCTTCATGCGCTCGGCCGGAATGCGCCACTCAGCGATGCGGAGATCGATGTGCACCCATTCAGCAGTGGCCAGCTCAACCGGCCGGACGAACACAAGCGGCGCTAGCCGTAGTGCTATTCCAGTAACGGTATTGGAATCGAAGCGATCGATCGAGCGCAGCAGTCGGCCTAGCTGCCGGGGATCAGTGATGGCAGCGTGGTGCTCAGTGGTCACACGCTCGAGCAGCCCCGCAAGATCGGCGGTGATGTCGCGCTCGGCCGCGCCGAGCCCGACGGCATAGCGAAACAGTTGGCCGCACTTCTGTAGTGCCCGACGCGGTGCATTGCGCAGACCGCGCAGCTCCATCTGCTTCAACACGACGAGAAGTTCGCTCGGCTGGATCACGCGGATGGGTCGACGACCCAGTCTCGGGATGAGATACCGCGTGAGCAGCCACCGCGAACGCTTCAGCGTCGCGCGCGCCCGCTTGCCGTGTTTGACGTCCACGGACAACTTTTCGAGCCAGTCCTCAGCGATCACGCCAAAGGTCTGCGTCTCGTGCCGCTTGCGCATGCGACGCTCGGCGCTCGGATCGGTACCGCGCTCGAGCGTGTCGCGTGCCTCATCGCGCAGGCGCCGCGCCGCTTCGAGCGGCACCGCCGGATACAGACCGAGCGAGATCATCTTCTCGCGTCGCTCGAATCGATAGCGAAAGCGCCAGGCTTTGGCGCCATTCGGCATTACTTGCAACGCGAGACCCTTGCCATCGCTGAGCCGGTAGGGGTGCAAGCGCGGTTCGGCGGAGCGCAGGCGTTGCGTGGTCAGACGGCTCATGGCGAACCCCTCTTGCACGTGGAGTTCGAGAGCGAACGGCTGTTGCGCACGACAGGACCGCGGGACGCGGAGGGGCCGGATTCAGCTCAGATGGAAGAGGAAGGTTACCCGCGCAGTTACCCACACACGCGGTGGCCTGCACGCGGTACGCGGTTTCGCGCACAATTGCGCCCCGTTGCGGGACAAGGGTTTACGGCGCGGCGCGCATCCAGCGCGTGCGGCCGGTGCACTTTCGAGTCCGTCGCAGCCGCCGAAAAAGAGATGTAAGTGACTGAAGAGAAAGAGGATTATACGTTGGTGCCCGGGAGAGACTCGAACCTTCGGTGTAAGTGGTTGTTGACGCTGCCTTCCTTCGCTCCTCGCTCCACAGTTACCCGTAAAGTTACCCACCGCGATTTTGCTGGATACATCGCCCGCTGAGCCACTCGAATTTCCGAATGGCATCTCACAAATTCAGCGGTGGCGGTCCCTACAAGCTGGCATCTCGCGCCAGGACTCGTACGCCAGATAGCCGTCGGTGAACAACTCCTGCGGTATCGCCTCGTCGGAACGCTCCGGCCTCGCGTGTCCGTCGCGGTCACTTCGCTCGACGTGTCCATCCTCACCTCACGCTTCAAGGAAGCAGGTTGACTCCATAAGCACGCGGATAGGCTCCGTCACTTGAGCAGCCGCTGGTCCCGAACGAAACCTGGCGCCCTGCCATAAATGCAGCGACCACCGATGCGTACAAGTCGCGGCCGCTTGGTGTCACCTGTGCCGCGAAATCGATGAAGACATAGTCGCCCGTCGTGTAACTACATCCCCCCAACCCCGCAGGGTATGCAGGCGAAATCTTCACCAGCGCACCGGGATACGTTGACCCCATATAGACGGTCGTCATCTCGACCGTAACCGCGTTTGTGTTGGCAAGCGCCACCGGCGAGGTGCCCGCGGATCCGACAACTAATATGGCACCCAGGCGCTTCATGGTCCTCATAAACCCTCCCGTTCTTGTAGATCGGATGCAGGACTCGAGAATCGGACACCGCCGACCTATGTTCCTGATCAGTCAACCATCTGCGACGCTCAACCCTGGAGTTGGATCGTTCTTCCGATCGACTTCGAATTCCGTCGTCGCCTCGCGAAGAGTGCGTTGCAGTTCTGCGTCTCTTTGTGCCGGTCGCACAATCCTTGCACCGGCGGAGTCCCGTGCATGGCAGAAGAGCTCAAAAGTCTATTGTTGATACCTCGGCCTGTCCGCAGGCGAGGTTACCACTGGTCAGAACCCTTCCGAGTGGGGTTCCTGTCAACCTAGCGGACAGGACTAATGCGTACAGCTCCTTTGCATTTTCAGAGTTCCGCGGGATGGCGAACCACGCGGTAGTCGAGATGGTCGAGTCGGCGACACTCACACCCTCTAGCTGGAAGAAGTAGCAGGTCGCGTTGGGTACCTCGAGTAACGAGACCGCCTTATTGTAGTGCTGAGTATAGGCGTCACTCACCCTTGCTGCGCCGAGTGACACGGCAGCTGCCAGCAACACCGCTACCTGCTTGAAATGAGGGCTCACATTGGATCCCTCGACGGCCCCGTCATGAATCTTCATCGGTACCTCCACTTGTAGACCGGCGTGACCGCGCCCTGCTGTGGCCGGGCCTGAAGGAATTGACGGGCTGCAGTGCAAAGCGGTCAACGCTCACATGACATGCATTGCGGCTGCCGATGTTCGCAGCATGATGCGCATTGGTGTCGGGAGTTGGTTTTTCCGATGCTCCTGCTCCGTCCCTGGCATTCCTTTCTGGCCGCAGGAAATTTGCGGCTCCTCTTCTAGCCTCGGAGTGTACGCTCGCGGCCGCCGGTTTCAATCTTGCACGGGCCGCTAAGAGTCTGAGTGCGGCCCCTTCACCAAGGGACGTCGATGCCCCGGACCGATGGATATTGCGCGTGGAACCCGGCGATCCAGCATTCCGCGCCATCATGGCGCTGGCCTGACCGCATACACGACGGGAAGGACCGTGTTTATCGAGTGTGACGATGCGTTCGGTACGGGGTCGGAATGCCGTATCACCTATCTGGCGCTCAAGGATTGAGGCAGCAAACCCAAGTCGAAACGCTATGTGCGTGCTGCCCATGCAAGATCTCAGAAATTCAGAGCGTGCCGATTGACGCCGCGCCGACGGATCGACATGGTGCCTCCTGGTTGCGGAGGCGGATTGCCAACGCACGGGCGCCGCTTGGCACCCCTCACGCGATCGTCAGCGTACCCCTCACTCGAATCGCCGTACAGCCAATCCTCCGCCCAGGCGTTACCATAAATTGTGCATGTGCCGGTGCCGACAACCTTGATGAGGTCGCCGCTAGCCTTCGCCGCGAGCGCCCGAGCCATGATAGCCCTGCCGCCGGCGGTCGAGGTATCGAATGCCAGCGCGTTTTCATAAGTAGGCTGGATGCACGTGGGCGATCCGGCGAGATTCTGGTCGAAGAAGACGATGCCTTTGCCACTCTGGTCGATTCGCACATTGATCACGTGCGCGGTGACACTGCCTGCAGCGAGTGCAGTCTGGGCCGCAAAGAGGCCGATGATAGATGCCACAAACATCTTCATGTGTTTCTCCCTTGTTGAAGTCACGCGCTGCGAATAGTCAGACTCGGCGCAGCATGACTCAGCATAAAAGAAAAACGAGAATCCCAGTCTACGGGGCTCTTCGTTGTGTAAGCAGTAGGAGCATCGCGGAGGCTGCAGTCGCATTCAAGGCGGTGCCATTCGCGAGCGCGCTTTCTGAGGAGAGGGTCGCCGATGCTGGAGCTAAAAAACCAATGGCCCGTCCCATACGTCATCTCCCTTGTTTGAATTTCCGATTCACTTGGCGTCGGTGTTATGCAGTTGACCCTAGCTCATGCAGCGCAGAAGGTGTCAACGCCGGCTGAAATCTGCACGGTTCTGGCGTTTCAAAAGTGCACACATAACTCAGCCTCGATGACCCGCCGACGCTTTGGATTTGCGGGGCGACCGGACTGCTTCTGCAGCGTCCTCGACGTCAGATTGCAGCGCTCGATACAGCTCGGTGTGCTCACGCATCCGGTAGCTGTTGCCGCGGATGTTGACCAGGTGACAGTGATGCAGCACCCGGTCGATGAGGGCAGCTGCCATCACGTCTGTTGGTCATTGAGTCGCTTCCTGTGCGCGCGTTAACAGCTATTCGTTCCAGGTTACAGCGTATCCGCTCATGGTGTCGCCACTGACTTGCACGGAAACCCTGACGTTTCGAGGTAACGCGCTGTTTACGCAGAGGCCCGACAACCAGACCAGAATGAGCGCTCGCATTGTGATGTTCCTTGTACGAGGATTCTCCCTGAGTGCTCGTAGTGCGCGAGCGTGCATACGCGAGATTTCATCGGATATAAAGGAAGCTAGAGACCTGCAGCGATCGTGACTGATTCTTTGCTCGGCCAGCAGCCGATGCTGACGTAGCATTCTTCTCTCTTCAGTCTAGCCACAATTGTTTTTTGTCACGCAACGAAGGATCGGTGTGGTCGTTCACGCTCGAACAAGAGCGTCCACGAACGTCACGATTGCAGGTCTTCATGTAACGTGCGTAGACTCTGGCGCAACAAAATATCGCGTCGCTTAAATAGAAGGGCGATGCAAGAACAATTATCGCGGGGTGGAAAAGAATTCGGTGCGGGTCGAATCCACACGGAGTTTCGCAGGGAAGCGCAGCGCTGGCTCGCGGCCGAACGAGTCCCGGCGCCTCCGTCGGATTTCAGTTTCGTGCAGGCAGCTGTCGCGTCAAGTGCCTTTTTTCTCTGGAGAAACGCGCACCAGGCCTGAGCCAGTCTGAAAAAGGTAATCTGGGGGGAGGGAAGAATGGTCCGATCAGGTTGGAGGATACTCTGCGTCGCGTGTTTTTTCGGAGCCGGCATGGCCGGTGCCGCAGAAACAGCCACATACACCTATGACGTTCACGGGCGCCTGACGCACGTTCAGGCTGCGGGAGGGCCAGCGAACAACGTAACGCGCGCCTACCAGTACGACTCCACGGACAATCGCACGTCGCTCGTCGTCTCCGGGTCGTCCAGCAGCGGGACTGTGACCATCACGGCGCAGGGAGCTGTGGCGAACGTCACAAGTGTTGGCGTCTCCTTTGGAGTCAACATCAGCGGTAGCCCGCCGCCGACCGGGATGGTGACGTTCACCGAGAACGGCATCTTTCTCGGCTCGGCATTCGTGTACGACGGACAGGCAAGTGTGCTGCTCGAGGGCTTCGCAGTCGGCACGCATGCGATCGTCGCCTCCTATTCTGGCGACGGCTCAAACGCACCGACGACGCACACTTTCACGATCAAGGTCCAGAACCTGAGCTGGCTGCCGGCGGTGCTGGAAATCCTCCTGGCGGATTGATCCGATACAAGAAAAGGACAGGAGTCACATGCCGCGCGCGCTCGTTTCGCCCAGAGCTACTCTGGCGCCCTTCACGGTTCTTCTGATCGGGTTGAGCTCACAGGCCCTTGCACAGACGGACCCTATGCCGTCACCGCCACCGGTGCGTGAACTGGTTGACGAAAACGGTGTGGACCTTCTGACGGGCGTCTTTGGCGTCTCGCAGACCGATATCGACATAGGCCCGCCCGAGTCGAAGTTGTCGTTCGGGCGTTCCTCCCGGGCCGAGCTCTTCGGCGAAACCGAAAGCTTCCGCACCAGCATCGATGTCATGCTGAGATTTGTGCCGGCAGCGCAGACGTCGGACGGAGTGGCCTACGTCGCGGTGGTCAACGGATCGAGCTCCGATCGGTTCACGCATAGCGGATCGACGTTCACATCCCAGGCCGGGATGGGTAGCACTCTTGTCTTCGACTCGCCGTCGCAGAACTACCTCTACACGGCGCGCGATGGGACTGTCATTCGCTTCCCGCCGCAGGGCGCCGCCGATCCGTGGGATGGAATCCGCGCGCTTTCGATCCAGGCGCCGGACGGAAGCCGCACAGAGCTCAGCAACACGCAATGGTACGAGCCGTCCCTTGCGATTTCGTTCGGCCGGGTGCAGTCCGTCGTGAACAACGCGGGATACCAGCTCAAACTGGAGTACGCCGGGACGAATTCGACAACATTCACCAAAGCCGCCGTCCTCAACAGAGGCTCGGCATATTGCGATCCTGATGCCGATACTTGTGCCGCCACGGCTGGCGCACCGGCGGCGACTTACGCGTGGTCCGAGGTCCCTTTTTCTCCATTCAACGTACCCGCAGTGACAGTGACGGATGCAGGGGGGCGCCAGACGAGATGGACCATGGGCGCGGACGCCCAGACCCTTGCTCTTGAGTTCTGGGGGGGCGGACCCAGTGCGGTGAAGTCTGCAGCATCGGCTACGGATGACACGGTCGTGACGAACGTCCTGACGAACCTCTGGGGAGTACCAGGTTCGTCGGTCATCGTGTCGCAGGTGGTCAAACGCGGCATGACGTGGAACTACCAGCAAGTGACGGGCGTGGGCACGTGGCCTATTTTCAGGGTCACGAATCCGTTGGGCCAGGTGAGGGAAGTCACGTGGAATATGGCCATCAATCAGATCGAGACGGACAAGGACGAGCTCGGTCGGACGGTGACCTACGCATACGATTCCTTTGGACGACGCACTCGGATCACATACCCCGACGGCAACTACGTTCACGTGACGTACGACAGCCGCGGCAACGTCACGGAGAGCCGCCAGGTCGCCAAGCCGGGCAGCGGCTTGCCGGATATCGTGATTTCGGCGGTCTACCCTTCCACCTGCAGCAATCCGAAGACTTGCAACAAGCCCACGTCGACGACGGATGCGCTCGGCGGCGTGACGGATTACACCTATGATCCGACGCACGGAGGAGTGCTCACCGTAACGGCTCCCGCCCCGGCCCCGGGTGGGGTTCGGCCGCAAACGCGATACGTCTACACGCCGCTGTATGCCTGGTACAGGAACAGCGGCGGTGCGCTTGTGCAGGCCTCGACGCCGATCTACAAGCTTACGGAGACTACAAGCTGCAGGACACTCAGTTCCTGCGCCGGCACTGCCGATGAGGTCAAGACGACTTTCAACTATCAGGTCGGCTCCTCATCCGTTGCCAGCAATCTTCTTCCGACGTCGATCACGCAGAGCTCCGGGAACGGCGCGCTTGTGGCCACGACAGCCATGACGTACGACGACCGGGGCAACAGAGTCTCGGTCGACGGGCCCCTTGCGGGTTCGGTGGATACCATCACCACTCGCTATGACATCCTCCGGAGGGTTGTCGGCGTAGTCGGGCCGGACCCTGATGGTGGCGGTGCGCTGAAGCGACGCGCGGCTCGTTACTCCTATCGTGCTGACGATCAACTGACGCTCGTCGAGCGTGGCACGGTGAACGGTCTTTCCGATCCCGACTTCGCGGCGATGGCCGTGCTGGAGCAGTTGAACTCCGGATTCGACGGCATGGGCCGCAAGACATCGGAAGCGATGGTCAGCGGGGGCTCCACCATCGCGCTCACTCAGTTCAGCTACGACGGCCTGGAGCGGCTCGATTGCACGGCCGTCAGGATGAATTCGGCCACGTTCCCTTCCCCACCTGCCTCCGCATGCTCGCACGCGTCTGCCGGAGCGTTCGGGCCGGATCGCATCGCCCGGCGGTTCTACAACGCGGCCAGCCAGCTCACGAAGATTCAGACGGGGTACGGTACGGCGGGTCAACGAGACGAACGTACCCTCACCTACACGAACAATTTCCAGCCCTTCACGCTGGCGGCCTGACCACATTTCAGTACGACGGCCATGACCGGCTGTACAGAACGTACTTACCCTCTCCCTCGCAAGCGGGTGTGAGCTCCACGTCGGACTTCGAACAGTTCGCATACAACAACGCCGGTAGTGTCACCCAGAAGAACCTGCGCGATGGGCTGGCTATCGGATTCGGTTACGACGGGCTTGGCCGGATGCAGACGAAGAACCTTCCGGGTTCAGAGGCCGATGTCACCTACGGCTACGATAATCTGGGCCACACGACCTCCGTTGTCACGTCCGGTCAAACGCTCACATTCGGGTATGACGCACTCGGTCGGCTGCGCACGCAGACAGGTCCGCACGGCACGTTGACGTCTGACTACGACGCTGCGGGTCGGCGCACGCAGGTCACGTGGCCCGATTCCTTCTTCGTCACGTATGACTATCTCGTGACGGGTGAGATGAGCGCGGCTCGTGAGAACGGCGCCGCCAGCGGCCTCGGTGTGCTGGCTTCCTTTGCGTATGACGATCTCGGGCGACGGGTGACGCTGACTCGCGGAAACGGGACGGTTACCAGCTACCAGTACAACGCGTCCCGCTTGCAGCAGATCACGCAGAATCTCACCGCCACCTCGGCGGATCTGATCGAAGGCTTCACGCATAACCCTTCTGGCCAGATCGCGACCCGAACGCTATCGAACGATGCTTACGTTTGGACCGGGAATGCGAACTTCACGCGCTCGTATACGCCCAACGGCCTGAATCAGTACACGACGATTGATTCGACCGCCGTATCGTCCGACGCACGAGGCAACCTCACCAATTTCGGCACTGGAACCTACTCCTACAGCTCGGAGAACCTGATGACAGGCGCTCCGGGATCCGTGGCGCTGAGCTACGATCCAATGGGCCGCCTGTACCAGACCGCAACGCCGACGGGTACCACGCGCTTCGCCTACGATGGCGACCGGCTGGTCACCGAGTACAACGGATCCAATCAGCTCCTGCGCCGATACGTGCGTGGCGCAGGAGCAGATGAACCGCTTGTCTGGTACGAGGGCAGCGGAACGACTACTCGCCGCTGGCTCCATGCGGATGAGCGCGGATCGATCGTCGCGCTGAGCGATGCGGCCGGATCACAGGTGGCCGTCAACCGATACGACGAGTACGGTACGCCGGCGGTCAGCAACGCCGGGCGCTTTCAGTACACGGGCCACGTCTGGCTCGCCGAGGCCGGCCTGTACTACTTCAAGGCCCGGTTCTACTCCGCCTCGCTGGGACGTTTCATGCAGACCGACCCGATAGGGTATGCGGCGGGTATGAATCTGTATGCCTACGTCGGCGGCGATCCGATCAATTATCGAGATCCGACGGGCCTCGACGGGGAAGAGCTGGCTGAGGCCAGGATCCAGGGTACGCGGCTGCGCGGTTCGTGCTGGGGCTGCAACTTCGTGCAGCTGTGGGGCGTGAGTCAGGAGTACATCGATCGCGTTATGAGGTCCATTCGGGATTCGCTGATCGCAATGCCGCAAGGGGATCAGCAGAGCAACGTCGATCCATGCAACGAGGCATCTAACCCGGTTGCTGAATGGCTGTACGACAACGTATCCCTTGAGCTTGGAGTCGACGGGGGATTTGGCGCGGGCGGTGTTGCCTCAGCAAACCTTGGGTTCAAGGAGATCGCAGCCGAAGGAGGATTCGGCGGGCTGATTTTCGGTACGGAAGCACATGCCGGCTTGGACATTCAGGTCAGCGGACCTGGAGTAGCCACTGGGTTCTTCGGTCAATCCCAGTTGTGCTTGGGCAATGGGCTGGGCGCGTGTGTGAAAGTCTCTTCGCAGAATGGGCATGCATCGTGGACGGGTACGCTCGGTGCCGTCGCTGGATTCTCGTTCTCCAATATGCTCATGTACCACCAAAGCGTATTGGGGCCGGCGCCGATGCCCAAGCCGCGTGGATGCCCAAGGCCGTGAGGATTGCCGAGATGAACCTGATTGCCGGATATGTGTTGATAGGCGCGATGGCTTTGACGGCGCCGTTGATCCTCGCTTACCTGATTATGCTGGCGAGGCTCTTTTCTTACATGCGGGACAAACACCCCGCTGAGTACAAGGAGATGGGTGAGCCGTCTTTGTTCATGAACAACTCCATCTCGAACAGCATGGGTGTCGTTCGATTCTTGCTGGACAGAGACTATCGCAGCATCTCGGATCCGCGAGTCAATCAACTCGGCGAGCGCTCGCGTCAGATCTTCATGACGGCTATTGTCCTTTTCGGCGTGGCTCTGTTGGCTTTTGTGGTGATGTCGCTTACTTTTTGAGCGCGCAGTGCTTGAGTCATCGCAGCCGAACCTTTCCGCCTGTCCATGGCGAATTCCTGATTACGCGGCACCTGGCGTGTGGAAGAGGCCGGAGCAGTCCGATCGCCACGCGAAGTGATCAAGATTCGCTGGTTGAGCTGAAGTTTTCCCGCATCGCTCGAAGGGCGTCCGACCACTGAGACCGGCATGAACGCGCCGTTCGTTGTAATAGGCGGCGAATTGATTCAGCTTGCGATGCAGGTCGAGGCCGTTCCAGAAGAAGGTCTGGTCGAGATACTCGCGCCGAAGGGTTCCGATCAGCCGCTCGATGAACGGATGAGAGCGAGGCGCGAAGGGAACGCTCTTGAGTTCTTCTATGTCGAGAACCCGTAGATTCGCTCGCCAGCGGTGAAACCGGAACAGCGGGTCATGATCAGAACTGAGGCGCTTGGGAAGTGGCTGAGCGTAACGGGCCTGGTTGAACATGCGGCAGACGCTGATGCCGTCGATATGCGCCGGTTCGACACTGAATCCGACGATACGACGTGTGAAGACGTCCATAACGACCATCACCCAGAAGCTCTTCAGCAGGATCGACTCGCATCGAAACAGGTCGACGCTCCACAGGCTGTCGCGGGCTTCGGCGATGGCAGAGAGCCACGACGGACCTTTTCCTCCAGACTTTGGAAGAGGGTGATGCGCCAGAATTCGACGCACCACGTCCTTGTCGATTTCCAGGCCGAATGCGTGCGAGATCTGTTGGGCAATGCGGGGGCAGCCGAAGCGCGGATTGAGACGTTTGATCTCGAGGATTGCGGCAATCAGTTCTTGGGACGGTCCCTTGGGTCCTGGTCGACGCCTGGTCTTCGAGGAAAACAGCCATTGATACTTACGCCGGACAAGTGCTCGGTGAAACCGCAGTAGGGTTGCGGGTCTGATGGCGACTGCGACTTTCAGCATACGTTGAGGTGAAACGAGCATCGCGCCCAAGCCGAGCAGGATGCGATCGAGCGCGCGCAGCTTCGGCGCCCTCTTTCGAGATCGATTCAGAATCAGCAGCTGGTGCTTCAGAAGCAGGGATTCGGCAATGACGGCGCGGGCGCCGCCAGGAGTCACGGTTCTGATCGTCGTGACGATGAGATGAACGATCAGGACGAGCAAATCCCGCATGCCGCGAACGATGGCCGGGGTTGGCAGCGTTCGCAAGTCTATGACTTAGTCGTCAACTGCGTCAGACTTGCAATTCGCCATGGACAGGTCCTACCGTCAGACCTCGGCGCTCCAGCCAATCACCAAAACCCGTGCCTTGCCGTTGCACATTGTGGTGGTCGCCCAAGGGGTAAGAGATTTTCTCGGCAAAAAAAGTGCACTTACAAGCCTATCTCGTCGCGGTAATGCGTTCTCCATCCAAGTAAGCCGGGTAGAGCTTGTACAGCCAGGCACGCCAGAACACCCAGCCCCACACCACACCGCCCAGTGTCCCCGTCGCAAGCGCCTGCCCGATGGTGTACGCGAAACCTTGTCGAGAGGCCAAGCCTTGCATCAACCCGAGGCATCCCATGAGAATCATTGATCGAACAAGATACGCGCCCGTCATTGGACGATACGGAATCGACGTGCGATCTTTCGTCTTGCTCATATCTTCCTCTGGAATCCTGGAAGCGGGCGGAACTCAACGTCCCAACCGCTTCGCTACTTCATTGACGATATCGGTCTTGAGCGCGATAGGGTCAATCTCCACGCCCAATACCACGTGGCAAGTTGGACACTGGTACGAGATCGCATTCCACGTATTCCCGAGCAAAACTTTCGCATCTGCGGCCTGGGCCTGAATCCAGGGCATGACGGCATTGCATCTCGGACACTTTCCGTGTGAATCACTTGTCATTCTCCTGCTGCAGCGTCCTCAGCCGCTAAGAACAATCTCGCCAGGGCTGTCGATTCGCAGGATGGCTTCATCGCCATACACGTATTCGTAACAGTACCGCGTTTTGACGAAGATCTTCTGGCCCTGAACCTGGTAAAGATCGTCGCTCTTGCGGGTGACGGTGACCTTGTAGACTTCTGCTCCCTCAGCCGCGGTCGAAACTGTCAGAATTGCCGCCATGGCCCAAAGCTGGGCGAGGATATTTCGCGGACGCATGATCTCACTCCCTAGAGAATCCCTAGCATGTCACTCACCGTAGTTCGAGAGCGCAGGCTACGCAGGGAGACACGTCACGCCGGCTGAGAATCGATAGTGACGCCGCTCTCGGTTACTTGGTGTCGAGCGCTGTTGCAGCGCAGTTCTGCAGCGGCATCGGCATTCCTCCAAATGATGCTCCGATTCGGAGCCCGCTCTGCTACCTCGACGAAAGGAAGTGCGGCCAAAGGTGGGGGCTGCACTCGTCCGTTCGTTCGCTTTGAGAAATAAGCTGCCGCGTCGCTATCCGTTCGCGGGTGCTATTTCTTCTGCACGGTCCAGCTTCGCAGGATCGGAATCGGACTCGCTTCGACGTGTGTGAGCGTGATAGGAAAGTTCCGAACTAGCGGCTCCGGGATGTTATTCGCCGAAACACGGCAGCGGATGTTGGTCTTCGTAATCGTTGATTCGAGAGGGACAACGATTCGGAAGGAGATCAACTCTGGGTCCAGTCCATGCGCAAACTGCTCACACGTCAAGCTGAGGACCGCTGGATCGCCTGACGAATCGTTCCAATAGAAACAGCTGGCGTCGCGAGCCATTCGTTGAAGACCCGGTGCGTACAATCGGTGACTTATCGAAGCAGGGTCAAAAGTCTGAAGTTTTGAAAGTGCGCGAGACATTTCGCCTAACGTGTCTCGGCGAACGTAGTGCCCAAGAGGGGCGGGCGGCGGCTCGGGCAGTACGGGTGAGCTTTCGTATTTTTCGTCTTCATCCTTACCGCGCATCAGCAACAGCCCGCCGAACCCCTCGAACTCCACAAGAAGTCGCTCGGCGGGGCGCATTCCAGTATTTTCGAGCACGAAATCGAAGGTGAATGTGTGTGCGCGAGCGTTAAGGCGAGGAACGAACTTCTCGAATATGTCTCGCGTAGTCCGCTGCCATTTCGGGTAGTCATGCTCGCGATATTTTCGGATCAGTTCGTCGGTGGGCGCTTGCCATGTTCTCGCCCCGGCCATCGTGTCGCTAATCCGGTCCGCGAAAAATTCGAACGTAGGTTTGCCTGCTTCTCGCTGCGGCGGAGGAGGAACTGGTGGCGATGTCTTAAAGTCAGTACATAGAGGGTGCCGAGCCGTCACTAGGCTCATTAGCTCGTCTAGATCTGCGCTCGTAGGTGCCCTAAAGGTTTTTACCTCCAAGGTGCGCTCTTCGACTGGCTCTCCGTGCTCGTCCTCAAGACTCAGCTCGATAACTGGCGCGGCACGTTCGAACCGATCGAGCCGCTGGCGGAGTTGCAGCAGCTCCTTACTTTGTTCATCTGGTTCTTCCTCAAGCAGCCAGTCGTCAGGAATTCGCTTGAACGGAATGCCGTGACGTTGTGCAGTAACCGCGAGTCCAGTGTCCTGCGTGAGAATCAACACCGAATCTTCTGTGGAAGACTGCGTCAGCACGATTGCTTCTTCGACGATGCTATCGTCGGCGCGAGTCCGGTCGAGAGTTTCCGGAGTGATGCGGCTAGGCAGCAGGGCCGGGGCAAATGAAATTACAATTCGGGGTGCAGCTTCACGTACGACTTGCGTGAGATTCGGATCGTCAAGCATGCGGCTGAACAACGAGTTCGCTTGTCTTGCGCGCCGCGCGCGCCTGCGGTTGCCATCGTTTTTTAGCCGATCTATTTCTCGCTGTACGGCGCCAGGCACGAGAAGATCAATCTGATCGACCGAAAATAAATTGACCCAAGGCAGCTGTTCAAGCGCTTTGCACTGGAGAAACAGATTTGTATCCGGGAGAAGAAGAACGCGTGACATCGCTAGCCGTCAGGTTTGTGCAACTTTGTTGGTCGGTTGAGGTAAGAGCTGGCGGTCGCTCAGTCGCTTGGCAATCTTGCTCGACCGAGCTCGCGCTGCGTTCCGCAACTCGTCTAGGAAGTCAGCCCACGCCTGCATCATCCGTCGTCGTTCCGGCAGATGCTCGGCGTAGTTGTATGCGGCACGTACTTTGTTGCGGGGCGCGTGGGCGAGCTGCCGCTCAATCGCGTCCGGGTGCCAGGACTGCTGCTCATTGAGCAGAGTTGATGCCATGCTTCGAAAGCCATGCGCCGTCATCACCTCGCCCGAGTACCCTAGTTGCCTCAGCGCCTTATTGATCGTGTTCTCGCTGATTACGCCTTCCTTACTGCCGAGCACAGGAAACAGAAACCGCGCATCCTCATCCGCACAGCGCTTCAGGTCATACAGGATGGCGACGGCTTGCTTACTGAGCGGTACGACGTGCGGCGAATCCATCTTCATGCGTTCCGCCGGTATTCTCCACTCCGCTTTCTCGAAACTGATCTCGCTCCACTCACCGAACCGAAGTTCGAACGGCCGCAACATCACGAGCGGGGCGAGCTTCAGTGCACAGCGGGTCTCGATCAGTCCGGTGTAACGGTCGATCGCCAGCAGCAGCTCGCCGACCTTTTCGGGATCGGTGATGGAAGCGTGATGGGTGCTGACGATTGGCGCGAGGGCGTCCCGCAGCGAGAGCGTAACGTCACCCTGCGGTGCGCGGCCGGTCGAGTGGGCGTAGCAGAAGATGCGGCTGGCGAGGGAGCGCACCCGATGAGCGGTCTCGCTTTTGCCTTCCTGCTCGACGCGTTTCAGTATCGGCAGAAGCTGCTGGGCAGTGATCTGGGCCATTGGCCACTTGCCCAGCGCGGGATTCAGATAAGTGTCGAGGAGCCAGCGGTGCTTCTTGATCGTGGCGGGATCCAGCGCCGCGCGGGCAGGGGTTTCGCCCGTGTCCTCGGCCCCATCCTTGAAATCCGTTCCGTCCCCGCCACTAAGAGGGTTGGACATCATCCGGATCCATTCTCCGGCGACGCCCTCGAATAAAACGGTCCTGGCCTCCTGCACTGCCTTTTTCTCAAGTCTGGGGTTCAGTCCTCGGGCGAGCTGCTGTCGAGCGTCGTCGCGTTTTTCGCGGGCGTGCTTGAGGGAGACGGTGGGATAGGTGCCGAAGGCGACCTCTTGGGGCCGGCTGGCGATGTGATACTTCATGTACCAGTACCTGCCGCCCTTGGGGTGCACGACGATGAAGAGGCCATCGCCGTCGAACACCTTATACTTCTTGGCCATCGGTTTGAGGGCCAGGATTTCCCGGTCAGTCAGTGCCATCGGTCGCTCCTGCGGGAATCGAACCTTACGGAACCGAACCTGAATTTACCCCCGATTTTACCCGCTGCAAAGGCGTGGCTAGGGGCGAACCGGTCCGAACGAATGCGGACCGACTTTCACATAGAGAACAAAGACTTATATGATTTTTACGAACCGCCGCGGACTGCGGCGATCGACTACGGAAGGGGGGTTGGTGCCCGGGAGAGGACTCGAACCTCCACGGTGTTACCCGCTAGCACCTGAAGCTAGTGCGTCTACCAATTCCGCCACCCGGGCAGGGTGCGAAGGCGCGCGCAATGTACGCAGGGGTCAGGGGCTGTCAATTGAATAGACGAAGCAAGTTCGGAAGACGAGATCGTGGCCGCGGGGCGGCGCCAGGCGCGCCCCAGTCGACGGCCGGTGGCTCACACCGTGGCGGCGAGCCCACGCGCGCCGGCGAGCCCGGCCGCGCCAATGAATCGAAGCTGGTGCGCGGCATTCACGGCGCCGTCGGGCACACGGCGCCGAAGCCGCGGCATTCCTCAGATCGTGGCGAAAAGCGTGGCGGCACGCATGGCGCCGCCGGTGGCGGAAAGCGCGGTTCCGGCTCGGGTGACACGCTGGCCGTGAGACCTGGCAACGTGGTGGAGGGCACCGTCAGCGCGCATCGCGCCGGTTACGGATTCCTGCGCGTCGAGGGAATGGCCGACAACGTGTTCATTCCCCCGCGCGAGATGCGCGGCCTCATGCACGGTGATCGCGCACGGGTGCGCGTGAGCAAGGATGCGAGCGATCGCTGGCTCGGCGAAGTGCTGGAGATTACCGGGCGCGGCGTGAACGCGTTCCTCGGCACCGTGGAGCTGCTCGGCCGCGCTGCATGGGTCACGGCGGCGGACCGGCGCCTGCAGCTTCGGTGCAGCGTGGCGCCGGCAGACATCAACGGTGCGCGTAACGGAGACTGGGTCATCGCGCGCATCACGCGCCATGCCAGCGCGAAACGCGCCCGCTCATGCGCAGATCCTGAAGCGGCTCGATCCGGACCGGCCGGTGGAGCTGTCCACCGAATCCGCCATTGCGCGGTTCGAGTTGCCGCATGAGTTCTCGTCGGCGGCGCTGCGCGAGGCCGCGGCGTTCGGCGATCGGGTCGACCCGGCGGAAGTCAGCGCGCGCATGGACCTGCGTGACGTGCCACTCGTCACCATCGATGGCGAGGACGCGCGCGACTTCGACGACGCCGTCTACGCGGAGCATCACCCGAACGGTTATCGGCTCATCGTCGCCATTGCAGACGTCAGCCACTACGTTCGGCCGGGCACTGCGATCGATGTGGGCGCCGTAGAGCGTGCCACATCGGTCTATTTCCCCACGCGCGTCTTGCCGATGCTGCCAACGGCGCTGTCGGACCATCTGTGTTCGCTGGCGCCGCAAGGTGGACCGGCTGTGCTTCGCGGCCGACATGATCATCACCAGGCAGGGCGTGCTGAAGTCCGCGAGTTTCTATCCGGCGGTCATGCGGTCGGCGGCGCGGCTGACGTACACCATTGCCAACGAGGCGTTGTTCGAAGGAAGGCCTGCAGCGCGCGACCTCGCTCGGGCCGTTGCTGGATCCACTGCTGGTGCTGGTCGACGTCTATCGCGCGCTCTACAAGGCGCGCGCAAACGTGGCGCGCTGGAATTCGATGCCGCGGAGGCGGAGTTCGTCATCGACAACGCGGAGCGCGTGCGGGCCATCGAGCTGCGCGTGCGCAACGAAGCGCACAAGCTCATCGAGGAATGCATGATCCTCGCGAACGTGGCCGTGGCGCAGGAACTCGAGAGCACGCAAACGCCAACGCTCTTACCGCGTGCACGGCACGCCGGACGAGACAAAGCTGGATCGCCTCACCGCGCGCTGGCGTCGCTCAACATCGACGCGCGGTTGCCGCAAGAGGTGACTACGCGCGACCTGCAGGCCATTACCGAACGGCTCGGCGACACGGCGGATCGGCCATTCATCGAGTCGCTGATCGTGCGTGCCATGCCGCAGGCGGTGTATCAGCCGGCGAACATCGGCCACTTCGGGCTCGCGCTCACGCAGTACGCGCACTTCACGTCGCCCGATCCGCCGCTATCCGGACCTCGTCGTGCATCGAACGCTGAAGGCGCTGATCGGCAGACCGCGAGCGGCGCCGCCGTGCGCTACGACGTGCGCAGCTCGCGACGCTGGGCGAGAGCACGTCGAAGCTGGAGAAGCGCGCGGACGAGGCAGACCGCTACGTGTCCACTTTCCTCAAGTGCACCTACCTGCGCGAGCGCATCGGGCAGACGTTCCAGCGGGCTCATCACCACGGTGGTCGAGTTCGGCTGCTTCGTGCAGATACTGGATGTTGGCGTGGATGGCCTGCTGCACATCGACAACCTGCGCGATGACGACTACGCAGTTGCACGATAGCGGGCATGCGTGGGTCGGCCGCCGCACGAAGCGGCAATTGCGTACGGGTGCGCACATTCGCGTGATGGTGACGTCGGTGAATCCCATCGAGGGGCTCATCGATCTCACGCTCGCCGAAGGCCTGGTCAAAGCACCGAAAATTTCCGAATGAGCACCCGGAATCTCGAGACCATTTACGGCCTGCATGCCGTGCGCTCGATGCTCACGCGGCATCCGGAGCGCGTGCGCTCCGTGCGGCTCGCGCAAGGGCGTGACGACCCTCGTGCGCGGGAAATCGAAGAGCTCGCGCGCAAGAGCGGCCGCACCGTTCAGCGCATCGACGCGCGGTCCCTGGCGCAAACGCTTGGCGATGTCGCCCATCAGGGCGTCGTCGCGGAAATCGAGCCGCTGCGGGCGTGGACCGAGGACGACCTGGTCACGGCCCTGGAAACGCGCGACAGCATCCGCTCATCCTGGTGCTCGATGGCGTGCAGGATCCGCACAACCTCGGCGCCTGCCTGCGCACCGCCGATGCCTGCGGGGCGCTCGCCGTGGTAGTGCCGAAAGACCGTGCCGCCCAGCTCAACGCCACTGCTCGCAAGGTAGCCGTAGGCGCGGCGGAAACGACGCCGGTGGTCGTCGGTGACAAACCTGGCGCGCGCCCTGAAGATGCTGAAAGAGGCGGGCGTGTGGGTCGTTGGCGCCGATGCGGACGGCCCAGAAGCTCGCCCACGAAGCCGACCTGAAGGGCGGCGTCGCGCTCGTGCTGGGCGCCGAAGGCTCCGGCCTCCGCCAACTCACCCGCCAGACCTGCGATTTCCTGGTCCGGCTCCCGCAGCTCGGGACAGTGGAGAGCCTGAACGTGTCGGTCGCCGCCGGCATGCTTCTCTACGAAGCCGTCCGACAGCGCACGGCCTAAGAGTTGGTACGGCCTCTTCGACACGGACCCCGCTTGCGACGCGGGCCAACTCTTTGATCCGCCGGCCGCTATTGAGGTTGGTAGCCCGCTTCTGTATGCTGCGCGCCCCCGCCCGGACCCCAAGTCTGGTCGAGGGCTGGCCTGCCGGCACACATCGCTGACAACCAGTGCTCCTTGCCACACCGCGCAGCGCCTCGCGATGGGTGGCTCACCAATCCGTAAGGAGGAACCATGAGGCATTACGAAATCGTGTTCCTGGTCCATCCGGATCAGAGCGAGCAGGTCCCCGCGATGATCGAGCGCTACAAGGGCATGATCGCAGCCGGCGGTGGCCACGTGCATCGCCTGGAGGACTGGGGCCGCCGCCAGCTCGCCTATCCCGTCGCCAAGGTCCACAAGGCGCACTACGTGCTGATGAACATCGAGAGCGACCAGAAGACCCTCGATGAGCTCACCGGCGCGTTCCGTTTCAGCGATGCGGTGCTGCGCCACCTGGTCGTAACATGGACGCGGCCGTCACCGAGCCTTCGCCGATGGCAAGGCCGAGGAGGAAGAGGGCGACGGTGGTGCGCCCGCGGCGCGACGCGTCCGCGCGGCGACGACCCGTCTGACGATGACGGCACCGCTCGGCGACAGCGCCTGAGCGCCGCCGCGAAGCCGTTAACACGAGACTACTCACATGGCCATGAAGGCGGCGGCGGCAGAATAGCCGATTCTCCCGCCGCAAGAAGTTCTGCCGCTTCACCGCCGAAGGCGTGAAGCAGATCGACTACAAAGACCTCGCCACGCTCAAGGGCTACGTCACCGAGACCGGCAAGATCGTTCCGAGCCGCATCACCGGCACGAAGTCCTTCTACCAGCGGCAGCTCGCGGTGGCGATCAAGCGCGCGCGCTTCCTCGCGCTGCTGCCGTACACCGATCAGCATTGAGGAGGAACAGCTCAATGGACGTCATTCTGCTTCAGAAGGTCGCCAACCTCGGCAACATCGGCGATCGCGTCAAGGTGAAGTCCGGCTTCGGCCGTAACTTCCTGCTGCCGGAGGGCAAGGCGACGCTCGCTACGCCCGACCAACGTCGCAAGGTTCGAGGAGCGCCGCTCGGAGCTCGAGAAGATCGCGCGCGAGCAGCTCGTGTCCGCCGAAGAGCGCGCGGCGGCGCTCAAGGACTTCAAGCTCATCATCCGCGCCAAGGCCGGCACCGAAGGCAAGCTGTTCGGGTCGATCGGCACGGCCGACATCGCCGAGGCGCTCAAGCGCGAGGGCTTCAACGTGGCGCGCAGCGAAGTGCGCCTGCCCAGCGGCGCGCTGCGCACGGTTGGCGAACACGTCGTGAACCTGCATCTGCATGCAGACGTCGACGTGCCGCTGAACGTGACGATCGTCGCCGAAGAATAGCCGCCAGGCGGCTCTTCACCGCAAGCGCCCGGTGGCAGAACCCGCAAGAAATCGACGTGACCTCGGCTCGGCCGAGGTCCGTACCCCTCCGCATTCCATCGAGGCCGAGCAGGCCGTGCTCGGCGGCCTGCTGCTCGACACGAGCGCGTGGGACAGCGTGGCAGACATGGTGCGGGCGCCGGACTTCTACCGCCCCGACCATCGGCTGATTTTCGAGGCCATCGGCGCGCTCGCCGGCCAGGCCAAGCCTTGCGACGTCATCACCGTCTCGGAGCAGCTGCTGCGCCTGGGCAAGCTCGACGACGCGGGCGGTCTTGCTTACCTCGGCACGCTCGCGCGCGACACGCCCACCGCGGCGAATGTGCGTGCGTATGCAGAGATCGTGCGCGAGCGTTCGCTGCTGCGCCAGCTGATTGAAGCCGGTACCCAGATCGCGGGTTCGGTGTTCAACACCGAAGGCCACTCGGCGCGCGAGCTCGTGGACAAGGCCGAGCAGAAGGTGTTCGAGATCGCGGAAGCCGGCTTCCGCGCGCGCGACGGCGCGGTCGCCGTGCGCGCCATGCTGCCCGCTCTCATCGACAAGATCGATGACTGCGCACCAGAACCCGGACGCGCTGCAGGGGCTTCCCACCGGCTTCACCGATTTCGACAAGGTCACGGGTGGCCTGCGGCCCGGCGATCTCGTGATCGTCGCCGGTCGTCCGTCGATGGGCAAGACCACGCTTGCCGTGAACATGGCCGAGTACGCGGCCGTGAGCCCCAAGCACAAGTGCCTCCGTCGCCATCTTCAGCATGGAAATGCCGTCGGAGCAGCTGATGACGCGCATGCTGTCGTCCATCGGCAGCGGTGAACCTCGGCGCGCTGCGCAGTGGCCGCATGGGGGATGACGACTGGGTGCGCATTACTGGCGCCACGACGCAGCTTTCCGAATCCCGGATTTTCATCGACGAGACACCCGGCCTCACGCCCACAGACCTGCGCGCCCGCGCGCGCCGCGTGAAGCGCGAGCATGGGCTCGATCTCGTGGTGGTCGACTATCTGCAGCTGATGCAGGTTGCCGGGCAACAAAGAAAACCGCGCCACCGAAATCTCGGAGATCTCGCGCGGCTTGAAGGCGCTCGCCAAAGAGCTGCACGTCCCGGTGATCGCGCTCTCGCAGCTGAATCGCGGCGTCGAGCAGCGCGAGCACAAGAAGCCGGTGATGTCGGACCTGAGCGAGTGCGTGACGGGCGATACTCTCGTCTGCCTCACCGATGGCCGCCGCGTACCAATTGCGGATCTCGTCGGAACTGAGCCGGAAGTGTGGGCCATCGATGAGCAGCAGAAGATCGTGAAGGCTCGCTCGGACATGGTCTGGAAGGTCGGGCGCAAGCCGGTTTTTCGCGTGCAGCTCGCGAGCGGTCGTTCAATTCGGGCGACGGCGGAGCATCGGCTGCTGGCCGGGCAGGGCTGGACGACGGTTGCCCAACTCGCGGCAGGCGATCGACTCGCCTTGGCGCGAAAGATTCCTGAGCCGACCGAGACGATCCGATGGCCGGATCATTGGCTCGTGTTGCTGGGGCATCTCGTCGGCGACGGCAGTTATCCGGTGCATCAGCCTCTGCGATATACGACGGCTTCGGAAGAGAACAGCGAGGCCGTTCGGGCAGCGGCCGAAGCGTTTGGGTCGCGTGTGACGCGCCATGCTGGCGTCGGTGCGTGGCACCAACTCGTCATCAGCGGCAATGGCAACCGCTGGAAGGCTGCCGGCGTCGGAGCGTGGCTGAAGAGCCTCGGCATCTTCGGTCAGCGCTCTCATCAAAAGCACTTGCCGGCAGAGGTCTTCAGGCTCGCGAACGATCAGATCGCGTTGCTGCTCAGGCATCTGTGGGCAACGGACGGTTCAGTCACGCTGCGAAAGGCCGGCACTCGCGGCGGGCATCGCGTCTATTTCGCCTCGTGCAGCGAACGGCTCGCTCATGACGTGCTCGCACTGCTGCTGAGGCTCGGCATCGTCGGGCGGCTGAAAGCCGTGCACAGCCCGCGTGGACGACCGGTATATACAGTCGATGTGAGTGGCTCGCAGATGCAGCGCCGCTTCTGCGAGGTCGTCGGCGGCTTTGGGTTGCGCGAGGCGCCGATCGCCGCGTTGTGGCTCTGCCTTGAGTCCGTTCGAGAGAACACCAACGTCGATACGCTGCCGCTTGAAAAGTTCGATCAAGTGCGCGCTTCCATGAAAGAACAGAGTATCTCGGGCCGGCGCATGGCGGTGCTGAGAGGCCGTTCATTTGGCGTGTCCAATGTTCGATTCGCGCCGTCGCGCGAGTTAATGAGTGGCTACGCAGAAATTCTTCAGGACCCGGATCTCAAGAAATCGAGTGAGAGCGACCTGTTTTGGGATCGGGTTGTCTCGATCGACTGTGGTGGTGAAGAAGACGTGTTTGATCTGACCGTGCCCGGCCCGGCGAATTGGCTTGCTGACGGTGTTGCAACGCACAACTCGGGCGCGATTGAGCAGGATGCAGACATCATCCTGCTCATCTACCGCGAAGAGGTCTACGACAAGAACACGACGAAGAAGGGCATCGCCGAGATCGACATCGCCAAGCATCGCAACGGCGAGATCGGCACGTTCCTGCTCACCTTCCAGGGCATGTATTCGCGCTTCGCGAACTTCGCGCCCGATTCATACGCGGAAGGCATCTTGCGGTGAGCCGGCTCATTCGGGCCGTCATCGATTCCCGGGCGTTGAGAAGCAATCTGGCGGCCGTGCGGGCCCGCGCGCCGGGCGCGCACGTCATGGCCGTGGTGAAGGCCAATGCTTACGGGCACGGCCTCGTGCCCACGGCGCTGGCGCTGGCGGATGCCAACGCGTTTGCGGTGGCCCGGCTGGAAGAGGGGCTGGCGCTGCGCGCGGCCGGAATCACGAAGCCCATCGTGTTGCTCGAAGGCGTGTTCAACAGCGAGCAGCTCTTTGAAGCCGCCCGGCACGGGTTCGACCTCGTCGTGCACGACCCGTTGCAGATCGATCTTCTCGAAGCGTTTTCCGGCGCGCACCGCTTCGTCGTGTGGCTGAAGATCGATACGGGCATGAACCGGCTTGGATTTCGGCCGGCGCAGTTTCCGGTGGCTTTGGCGCGCGTTCAGGCGATGTTGCCCGCGCCGCTGGAGATTCGCGTGCTGACGCACCTGGCCCGGGCGGACGATCGCGACGACGCCAGCAATCGCGAGCAGATCGCGAAGTTCAATTCGGCCGTCGGCAAGCTCGACTACGCCACGAGCATCTCGAATTCCGCGGGCCTGCTGAGCGGCGCGGGTATCCAGGCGGACTGGGTGCGCCCCGGCCTTGCGCTCTACGGCGTCTCGCCATTTGCCGCAACCACGGCGCAGGACCTTGGCCTTCAGCCTGCAATGACCCTTCAGAGCACGGTCATCACCATCCGCCACGTGCCGAAGGGCGAGCCGGTGGGCTACAGCGGTGCCTGGCGCGCGCCCCGCGACTCGATCATTGCGATTGTCGGGTGCGGGCTACGGCGACGGCCTGCCGCGTAATCTGCCCAGCGATACGCCGGTGCTCATCGGCGGCCGACGGGCGACCATCGCCGGCCGCGTTTCGATGGACATGATCGGGGTGGACGTCTCGTCGCTGCCGCCGCTGAAGGTCGGGCGACCCGGTGACCCTATGGGGGGAGGGGCTGCCCGTAGAAGAGATCGCCCGCCACGCCGGCACCATTCCTTACGAGTTGCTGTGCGGAGTCAGCCAGCGAGTGCCGCTGGAGCTGCGCTGACGTCGCGCTGACGGTTCGTCAGCGCAGCGGTCCGTCGCGAGGCCGTCGCGATCAGGTGCCTTACGAAGAACCCCATCTTCACGCCCGCGAGCTGGATGACGTCGTTGTCCTAGAGCTTCGTGGCGTTCGAGCCGATGGCCGTGCCGTTCAGCAGCGGGAAGTCGCCGTCCTTGCCGCTGTCGACGTGCACGATGAAGAAGCCTCCGAGCGGCGCGTAATGGCCGCCACCTGCATACCCGGGCGGCCGAGAGTGGTCAGAGCCTTGTTGAGATCGAGCTCGCGGCCCGCGAACGCGCCCGAGAGCACCTGAAGCTTGGCCTTCTTGGGCGCTGCGGCGCCATCGGCGAGCGCGCGACGCGCAGCCGTGGCCGAGATGCCGGCCGAAACGTTCTCCGCCGCCGCGTTGGCCGAGCGGCAGCTTGTCCACCGGGCGTGCCGAGGGCTGGATCACCATCGTCTTCTCGAACTCGTCCTGCGGCCTCGTCGTCTTCGACGAAGCGCAGCTGGTGATGGCCCACCGTGATCGACATCGCCGTGTTGAAGCGCGTGCTTCTTGATCAGCTTGCCGTTGACGTAGGTGCCGTTGGTGCTGTTGAGGTCCTCGAGGAACGAGTCGTTGAGGATGTTGATGATCAGCGAGTGATGGCCGCTGACCGCCGGGTTGTCGATGCGGATGTCATTGTCAGGGAGGCGCCCGATCGTATAGCGCTCCTTGTTCATGTTGTATTCCGCCATCACCTGGCTGTCCAGGCTCAAGACCAACCTTGCCATGTACGCCTCGCCTTAGCCGAACCAGCGGAAAATTTTATCGATGACTCCCTTATTGGCCGGGAACGCATCGATGACCTGAGCCATGACGGCCGAGACGTTGTCTCGCCCGCCATTGTCATTAGCCAATTGAATCAATTGTTTAGCGACTGTATCCAGATTAGCACTAAAGGTGCTGATCGTTAAGTGAATGTCGTCGTCTTCCACCATGTCTGAAAGTCCATCAGAGCACAGAACATAGACGTCGCCCTTCTGAACGGCCGCTTCCTTCATCTCCACATCGACGTTCGGCTCGACGCCGAGCGCGCGTGTGACGTAGTTCTTGTTCGCGGCCCGCTGGGCTTCCTCGGCCGAGTAGAACCCGCGGTCCACCAGCTCCTGCAGGAGCGAGTGATCCATCGTCACCTGCTCGAAGCGGTCGCTCCGAAGCCGATACATGCGTGAATCGCCCACGTGCGCGATGGACACCTTGTTGTCGAAGAACAGCGCCGCGACGATCGTGGTGCCCATGCCTTCGCAATTGGGCTGGGTTCGCGCGGTCTGGTAAATGATCTTGTTGGCCCGCTGGATGGCATCCCGAGGATGATGCTGGGCCGGGACAATCCCGTGTCGCGGTCGAGCACTGTGAGGTCTTCACGCGCAACCTGCTCACGGATGAGGTTGAGCATCGTCTTCACGGCGATGCCGCTTGCGACTTCACCGGCGTTGTAACCGCCCATGCCGTCGGCCAGCACCAGAAGGCCGATGTCGCCGTCGGTGGCGATGGTGTCCTCGTTGTGCTCGCGGACTTTGCCAGTGTCCGTCATCCCGACGCAGCGGATCTTCGAGCGCAACGTCATCCTTTGTCTCCGCGCCCGCTGTCGTGGTCTTCATGCCTGCGAACTGTGAGATGGCTCACACTCGTGCGATGAAACGCACAGGCGCACGCGCGCATGCCCGCCGGGCAGCGCTCAACGCCCACGAAATGTGTAGTCACGCTCAACACTTGAGACCCCGGAACGCGCCGCCTCCCCACCCCGATATGCGACGGCATACGCTAGCATTGCCCTGCGACACGTCCGAGCCGGCGGTCACAAACCCCGCAATCGGCCGGTGCAGGCTGCGAATCCTAGCCAAGTTGGGCCGGAATCGCGCCGATCAAACTTGAGACTTACGTACTTACAAAAGCTCAGATGGCACGTTCCAGCCCGGTTTTCGTCTGCGGCGAGTGTAGTGGCGAGACGCTCAAGTGGCAGGGTCAATGCCCGCAGTGCGCGGCGTGGAATTCGCTCGAGCAACGCGCGGCGGCCGTGCGCGCGCCCGCAGCCGGCGGGCGCGCCGCGCCCAGGACTCTCAATGCGGAGCCGACGAGCGCGGAAACGCGACTCGGTACTGGACAGGGCGAGCTGGACCGTGTTCTCGGTGGGGGCATCGTGGCGGGGTCCGTTACGCTGCTCGGCGGCGATCCGGGCATTGGCAAGTCCACGCTGCTGCTGCAGGTCGCACCCACATCGCGGGATCGCACCGCGTGATCTATGCCAGCGGGGAGGAGTCGGTATCGCAGGTGGGCGCGCGGGCTCGGCGGCTGAGCGTGGGGGCCAACGATCTCGCGGTCGTCACCGAGAACGATCTGGACTCCGATCCTGGCATTGGCGGCCGACCGCAACGCTACGCTGCTGGTGGTCGACTCCATCCAGACCGTTGCGCTGTCCAGCATCACCACGAGCGCGGGTGCGGTGGGGCAGTTGCGCGAATGCACGGCGGCGCTGGTACGGTTCGCCAAGTCCAGCGGCACGGCCGTGATGCTCATCGGGCACGTCACCAAGGAGGGCACGATCGCAGGGCCGCGCATGCTGGAGC
Organism: uncultured Gammaproteobacteria bacterium; assembly: GCA_963837755.1. Classification (GTDB taxonomy): domain Bacteria; phylum Pseudomonadota; class Gammaproteobacteria; order Steroidobacterales; family Steroidobacteraceae; genus JADGHX01. The sequence goes on from CAWIOP010000003.1 coordinate 956,741, forward strand.
ATCTGGTCGACACGGTTCTGTACTTCGAAAGCGAGGCGGGCAGCCGCTTATCGCATCGTGCGCGCCACGAAGAACCGCTTCGGGGCGGTCAACGAGCTGGGGTTCTTCGCCATGACGGAAGGGGGGCTGCAAGGAGATACGAATCCGTCGGCGATCTTCCTCGCGCGCGCGCCGGAAGCCGCGGCCGGGCAGCATCGTCACCGTGACGCGCGAGGGCGGGCGGCCGCTGCTCATCGAGCTGCAGGCGCTGGTGGATCGAATGCGATTCGGTGCGCCGCGGCGCGTGGCGCAGGGGCTGGACGCCAATCGCGTGGCGATGCTGCTGGCGGTCTTGAGCCGGCATGCGGGTGTATCGCTGCAGGAGCACGACGTGTTCGTGAACGTCGTGGGGGGCATCCAGATCGATCGAGACGGCCTGGGACCTGCCGGTGGTGCTGGCGCTGGCGTCGAGCCTCAAGGACAAGGCGCTGGCCAACTCGCTCGTTGCGTTTGGCGAGATCGGGTTGACCGGCGAGGTGCGGCCCGTTGCCTATGGCGAGGAGCGGTTGAAGGAAGCGCAGAAGCAGGGGTTCAGGATCGCGCATCGTGCCGAAGGAGAATGCGCCTCGCAAGCCGCTCGCAGGGTCTCCAGGTGATCGCCGTGTCGCGGGTCGAGCGAGGCGTTGAAGGCCGCGTTCGCGCCAGCGCAGGCCCGGGAAGCGCTTCAGGCGGACCTGAGCCGGCCGCGCGCCCCGATTTCCGGGCTGGCACCTTGGGCGCGCTGGTTTGCGGCTCTTACGGTCTTGATGGTGTTGTCGCGCGATCTGCAGCACCTCGAAGTCGTAGTCGTCCGACCCGCAGCGTGGTGCCGGGCTCGGGGATCGTCTCCGAGGTGTTCCACGAGGAGCCCGTTGACGGTCTTGGGGCCGTCGGTCGGCAAGTCCCACTGCAGCGCGCGGTTCAGCGCGCGGATCGTGGCGCTGGCATTCACGATGTAGACGCCGGGGCGCTCGGTGTGCATGTCCTTGTGGGTGATCGTGGCCGGGTCGGTGGTGAATTCGCCCACGATCTCTTCGAGGATGTCTTCGAGCGTGACGAGGCCTTCGATGTCGCCGTACTCGTTGACGACAAAGGCCAGGCGGCGCCGGTTGCGCTGGAAGTGCGGACAGCTGCACGTTGAGCGGGGTGCCCTCGGGCACGAAGTAGGCCTCGCGGCCGCGGGCGATCTCGATGAGGCGCTCGCGCGTGAGCGTGCCGCGCAGCCAGCTCGTGCGCGACGCGCTTCATGTGCAGGAGTGCCGATGCAGGTTGTCGAGCTCGCCCTCGTACACCGGCAGGCGCGTGTGCGGGGTCTGGCGCAGCTGGTCGAGGATGTCTTCCCAGCTCTCGCTCGACGTCGATGCCCGAGATCTCCTGGCGCGGCACCATGATGTCGTTCACCGTGATGCGCCGAGGTCGAGGATCGACAGCAGCATCTGGCGGTGGCGGGCCGGGATCAGCGGGCGCGGCCTCGGTCACCACGGTGCGCAGCTCATCGGCGCTCAAGGTCTGGTTGGCTGCGTGCGCAGCGCACCACGCCGAACAGCCGCAGGAAGCCATAGGCGAGCTTGTTGGTGAGCCACAGCAGCCGGGCGCGCGAGCAGTCACCAGCACGCGGTAGATCACCGGCGGCGTGCAGCGCCACCCGCTCCGGGTTCGCGGCCGCGTAGATCTTGGGCGCGAGCTCGCAGAACACGATCACGATGATGTGAGCACCACGCCGGCGAGCGGCACGGCATAGCGCATGCCCGGTGCGCTGCGCGAGGATGGTGGCGATGGCCGAGGCGAACACGCTCGCGGCGGCCAGGATCACGAGGTTCGCGCCGAGCCAGTCGTCGGGCTTGAGCAGCAGCCGCTCGAGCAGCTTGCGCCGGCGGCTCACCGCTCTTGCGCGCGGTGGCGGATGCCGATAGCGGTTCACCGACAGCATCGCCACCTCGGTGCCGGAGGAGAAGGCGACGATGATCAGCAGCACCAGGAGCGCAAGCAGCAGGAGCGGCGTCGGGGCGATCAATCCAAGGTGTTGTCCTCGATAGTCGCGCTTTGCACGGCTGCTCGTCCCCTGAGTCGCGAGCATACGCGGGCGCGGCGCCCGGCTGGGATCGGACGGCAAGGGGCCATAGCATAGAAGCTTCGCGGCCGCAGCGAGGAAAAGGCCGACCGCGCCCCTATAATCGAGCTGTCCGCCGCCGCGGCTCACCCGCCCAAGGTTCCTCATGCCCCATGTTCGACAACCTGACGCGCGCCTCTCCCGCACGCTCGAGAACCTGCGCGGCCGCGGGCGCATCACCGAGGACAACGTCGGCCGAGACCCTGCGCGAAGCGCGCGTGGCGCTGCTCGAGGCGGACGTGGCGCTGCCGGTGGTCAAGAGCTTCATCGAGGCGGTCAAGGCCAAGGCGCTGGGCGCCGAAGTGCGCGCGAGCCTCACGCCCGGGCAGGCGTTCATCGGCATCCTGCACCGCGAGCTGGTGGAGCTCATGGGTGGCGCCGCGACGGGCTTCAAGCTGCGCGCGCAGCCGCCGGTGGTGGTGCTGCTGGCGGGCCTGCAGGGCGCGGGCAAGACCACCACCGCCGCCAAGCTCGCGCGCGTGGCTCATCGAGCGCGAGCGCAAGCGCGTGCTGCTGGTCAGCACCGACGTTCGCCGCCCGGCCGCCATGCTGCAGCTGGAGCGCCTGGCCGCGCAGGTGGGCGCGGAGTATCTGCCGCGCCGCCGATGGCGTTGCTCCGGCCGGACATCGCCCGCCAGGCCTTGGAGCGAGCCAGAACGGCGTGGTTCGACGTGCTCATCGTCGACACCGCCGGTCGGCTGCACGTCGATGAGTCCCTGATGGCAGGAGGTGCGGCAGATCGACGCCGCGGTCGTGCCCGCGGCCGAGCGCCTGTTCGTCGTCGACTGCCATGGCCGGCCAGGACGCGGTCAATGCCGCGCGCGCCTTCGGCGCCGCCCTCGACCTCACCGGCATCATGCTCACCAAGGCCGACGGCGACGCCCGCGGCGGCGCCGCGCTCTCGGTGCGCCAGATCACCGGCAAGCCCATCGTGTTCATGGGCGTCGGGCGAGAAGACCGAGGCCCTCGAGCCCTTCGACCCCGAGCGCATGGCCTCGCGCATCCTGGGCATGGGCGACGTGGTCAGCCTGGTCGAGCAGGTGCACCGCAGGTCGACAGGCACGAGGCCGAGCGCCTTGCCCAGAAGGTCGTCAAGGGCAAGGGCTTCGACATGGTCGACCTCAAGGGCCAGCTCGAGCAGCTGCAGAAGATGGGCGGCGTGAGCGCGCTGCTCGACAAGCTCCCCGGCGCCGCGGCCCAGAAGAGCGGCATGTCGGCCGACCAGGGCGACCGGGACGTCCGCCGCCAGATCGCCATCATCAATTCCATGACCCGCAGGGAGCGGCGCGAACCCGGCGATCATCGACGGCTCGCGCCGCCGCCGCATCGCCGCCGGCTCGGGCGTCCAGGTCCAGGACGTCAACCGCCTCCTCAAGCAGTTCCTGGAGATGCAGCGCATCATGAAAAGCATGAAGGGCGGAAGCTCTGAAGCGCATGCTGGGGGCCTTCAAGGGCGGCATGCCGCCGGGGTTCCCGCGGCGCTAGCCCAAGGAACAGCCCTCCGAAGCCTCACAGCGCTCCGCCGCCCGCGCAGGCCGAGACGGGCCCAAATTCCGCGGGGCCAAAAATCCCCAACTTAATTGGCGCCAGGCTCATTCGCTGAATCAATCGTTTGCGTAGAATCCGCGCTCTTTTTTGGGGGCCCGTAAACCGGCGCCCGGCACTCAGGACGAGAGCAACGACATGGTAACAATTCGCCTGACGCGGCGCGGGGCGCCAACCAGCCCTTCTATCACGTCGTCGTCACCGACAGCCGCAAGCGCCAGGGCGGCTCGAGCCTCGAGCAGGTGGGCTATTTCAACCCCATCGCCCGCAAGGGCGAGCCGAAGCTGAAGCTCGATCTGCCGCGCATCGACTATTGGGTCGGCCAGGGCGCGCAGCCCTCGGATCGCGTGAAGCAGCTCGTCAGCACCTATCGCAAACAGGCGACGGCCTGAAAGCGGAGGGTCTAGGTGGCGCCGGGGTAGCGGTGTCTTAATTGACTCCCGACCGGGGCGCTTAGGCTGACGGTGGCGTCGTCTAAGGACTGGCTCGAGCTGGGCCGCATCGGCAGCCCCTACGGCATCAAGGGCTGGGTGCACGTGCAGTCGTACACCGAGCCCGCCGGAGAAACTGCTCAAGTACCGCGCATGGACCCTGACGAAGGGCCCGGTGAGCGAAGCGAACGCTGCCCAGGCAGCCGCGCTCGCCGCAAGGGCTTGAAGCTCGCGCCCATGGTGCGGGGCTCGTGGCACGGCTCGAAGGCCTTGAAGATCGTGACCGCGCGTCGCTGCTGACAGGGCGCGGTCATCAGTGTTGAGCGCAGTGCGATGCCGAAGCTTCGCAAGCGCGAGTTTTATCAGCGCGGACCTGGTCGGCCTCAGTGTGGCGAACCTCGAGGGTGCGCAGCTCGGCGCGGTGACGCACTTCGTGGAGACGCCTGGCGGCATGTCATGGTCGTGCGCAACGGCGCCGGTCACGAGCACTGGGTGCTGGCCACGAAAGAGCATCTGTCGAAAGTGGATCTCGCCGCGGGCCAGGTCGTGGTGGACTGGCCGGCGGTCTAGCCGTGCGTATGGGCTCGCGTGTTTAGTCCGTACGGGTGGGTTGGATTGTTGAGGCCGTAGGCATGGCGATGCATGTCGAAGTCGTCACGCTCTTCCCCGAAATGGTGGAAGGCGCGCTGCGTTTCGGCGTGCTGGGCCGGGCCATCGAGCGAGGTCTGCTGAGTGTCGGCACGGAAGACCCGCGCCGGCACACGCAGGACGTGCACCGGACGGTGGACGACCGGCCTTATGGCGGCGGCCCCGGCATGGTGTTGAAGCCGGAGCCGATGCTGGCAGCGATTCGGGCGGCGGCACGCGAGGTGCCGACGGGCAGCCCGCGCATCTACCTTTCGGCGCAGGGCGAGCGCTTGACGCAGGAGGGGGCGCAGGAGCTGGCCGCGTTGCCGGGCTTCGTGCTGGTCGCGGGCCGCTATGAAGGCCTCGACGAGCGGGTGATCGAGCTGGGCATCGACCGGGAACTGTCGATCGGAGACTACGTGCTCTCCGGCGGCGAGCTGCCGGCGCTGGTGGTGATCGACGCGGTGGCGCGGCTCATCGCCCGGCGCGCTGGGAGACGAGCGCTCGAGTGTGGAAGAGTCGTTCGCGCAGGGGCTGCTCGACTGGCCGCACTACACGCGGCCGGAAGTGTTCGAGGGTCGCCGCGGTGCCGCCGGTGCTATCTGTCCGGCGACCACGCCGACATACGGCGCTGGCGCTTGAAAGCAGGCCGTGGCGCGCACGTGGCAGCGCCGGCCGGATTTGATCGTGAAGCACGAGCTCTCGCCCGGAGGCGAGCCGGCTGTTGAACGAATATCTCGCCGCGCGCGCGGCGCGCAGCGAATCGGACGGGTGAGGTGACAACAATGAACATCATTCAGGAAATCGAAAAGGCGCGGATGACGCGCGAGGTGCCGGACTTTCAATCCCGGCGACACCGTCGTCGTGCAGGTGAAGGTGGTCGAAGGCGACCGCGAGCGCGTGCAGGCGTACGAAGGCGTCGTGATCGCGAAGAGCAATCGCGGCCTCAACTCCTCGTTCACGGTCCGCAAGATCTCGCACGGCGAGGGCGTGGAGCGCGTGTTCCAGACCTACAGCCCCGCCATCAGCGACATCTCGGTGAAGCGCCGCGGTAGCGTGCGCCGCGCGAAGCTGTACTACCTGCGCGACCTGTCCGGCAAAGCGGCGCGCATCGAAGAGAAGATCTGATGCGCCCGCAGGCCGCTGCGGGGCACAGCCTTCCAGGCCTGGCGAAAGCCGGAATCGGAACGGTGCTGGCGCTCGCGGCGTGCTCTGCGTTCGCGGCGCCCTCTCTGGAGGGCGTCAAGCTTCCGCCCGGTTTTCAGATCGAGGTGTGGACCGACCAGGTGCCGCTGGCGCGCGAGATGGCGGTCGGTCCGAAGGGCACCGTCTTCGTCGGCTCCATGAAGTTCGGCGCAGCGCCGACCGACAAGGTCTACGCCATCCGCACCGTCAACGGCAAAGCCGTGGTCTCGACGCTGCTGTCCGGCCTCAACAATCCCAACGGCGTCGCCGTTCGCAACGGCGCGCTCTATGTCGCCGAAGTGAACCGCATCGTTCGCTACGACGACATCGAGTCGCACCTGGACAATCCGCCGAAGCCCGTGCTCGTCACGCGGCTGCCCACCGAGCAGCACCATGGCTGGCGCTACATCGCGTTCGGGCCCGACGACAAGCTCTACGTCGCTATTGGCGCTCCCTGCAACGTGTGCGACAAGGGTGACGTGGGCTACGCGCAGATCCTTCGAATGAATCCCGATGGCAGCGGCCGCGAGCCGGTGGCCAAGGGCGTGCGCAACTCCGTGGGTTTCGCGTGGCAGCCCAAGTCGAACAAGCTCTGGTTCACCGACAACGGACGCGACCTGCTCGGCGACAACGTGCCGGACTGCGAGCTGAACCGCCTCGACAAAGTGGGCGATGACTTCGGCTTTCCGTATTGCCATGCGGGCGACGTAAAAGACCCGGAGTTCGGCAACCTGAAGAGCTGCTCGGCGGCCGTGGCCCCCGCGCTGAAGCTGGGCCCGCACGTCGCGCCGCTCGGCATCCGGTTCTACACGGGCAACCAGTTCCCGGCCGGCTACCAGAACACCGCGTTCATCGCGCAGCATGGCTCATGGAATCGCAGCGTGCCCATCGGTTACCGCATCATGCAGGTGAAGCTCGACGGCGATAAGGTCGCAGGCTACGAGCCGTTCCTCACCGGGTGGCTCGAGGCCGATGGCAAGGTCACGGGACGCCCGGTGGACCTGCAATTGCTGCCGGATGGATCGATGCTGGTATCCGACGACCAGGAAGGCGCCATTTACCGCATCTCGTACAAGAAGTAGGGCCTCGTTCGAGGCAAGGTTCGCGTCATGCGCTCCATAGGAGCCGTTTTCCTCGCAATCGGCCGGGGCCTGGACTGGGTGCGGAAGTTCCTGCACCTGATCCTGCTGCTGCTCATCTTCGGCTTCATCATCGGCGCGCTGCGCGTGTCGATGCCCGTCATCCCGGCGAAAGCCGCGCTCGTCGTCGCGCCCGAAGGCGAGATCGTCGAGCAGCTCTCCGGCGACCCCATCCAGCGCGCCATCGACCAGGCGAGCGGCAATGCGCGCAGCGAAACGCTGTTGCGCGATCTCACGGACTCCATCCGCGCCGCCGCGAAAGACAAGCGCATTCCGGTGCTGGTGCTCGACACGGAGTATTTCAGCGGCGCGGGCCAGCCCACGCTCGAAGAGATGGGCAAGGCGATCGGCGAGTTCAGGAAGGCCGGCAAGAAGGTTATTGCCTACGGCACGGCCTACGACAAGGCGCAGTACTACCTCGCGGCGCAGGCGAGCGAGGTCTACGTCGACCCGCTCGGCATGGTGCTGATCGACGGGTACGAGTCGTACCACATGTTCTACAAGGGCGCGCTCGACAAGGTGGGCGTGGACATCAACGTGTTCCGCGTGGGCGCCTACAAGAGCGCTGTGGAACCCTACAGCCGCACCGACCTGTCGCCCGAAGCCGAAGAAGAAACGGTCGTCTATCTCAATTCGCTCTGGAAGACCTATCAGGCGTCGATGACCGCCGCGCGCAAGCTGCGGCCCGACACGGTTGCCACTTACGCATCGACACTCGCGGACCAGGTTGTCGCCGCGCACGGGCACGCCGCGGAAGTGGCGCTGAGGGCCGGGCTGGTCACGGGCATCAAGTCGCGCCTCGAAGTCGAACAGCTCGTGACGCAGCTCGTGGGTGAAGACGAAGAGGATGGCGGCTTCAAGGGCATTTCGGCTCACGACTACGTGCGCGTGGTGCGGGCGCAAGAAAAGCTGGTGCCGGATGGCGCGGCGAAAATCGGCGTGGTGGTGGCGTCTGGCGAGATTCTGGACGGCGAGCAGCCGCCGGGCACGGTCGGCGGCACGTCGACGGCGCGGCTCATCCGGGACGCGCGCATGGATGACAACGTGCGCGCGCTGGTGCTGCGCGTAGATAGCCCGGGCGGCAGCATGCTCGCGGCGGAAGAAATTCATCGCGAGATCCTGGCGCTGAAGGCCGCCGGCAAGCCACTGGTCGTGTCGATGGGCGATCTGGCGGCCTCGGGCGGCTATTACATCGCCGCGCCGGCGGACGAGATCTGGGCGAGCCCGGCCACCATCACCGGGTCCATCGGCATCTTTGCGGTCATTCCCACCGTCGACAGGACGCTCGGCAAGGTCGGCATCACTGTGGATGGCGTCGGCACGACGCCGCTGTCGGGCCAGCTACGGCTGGACCGCCCGCTCGGCCAGGATGTAAAGAAGTTTGTGCAGGCGACCATCGACCGCGGCTATGAGGAGTTCCTCGGGCGCGTGTCAACGGGGCGCAAGAAGACGCGCGACGAAGTAAACGCCATCGCGCAGGGGCGTGTGTGGACGGGCGAGGACGCAAAGAAGCTCGGCCTGGTCGACCACCTCGGCTCGTTCGACGACGCCGTGAAAGCCGCGGCAAAGCGCGCGAAGCTCGACAAATACGAGCTGAAGTACGAGGAGCCGAGCCTCTCCTGGGCGCAGGAGCTGGCGTTGCAGGTGCGCGTGAAGGTGATGAGCGCGTTCTTCCGCATGGACGAGCGCTCGCGAAAGCTCCTTCAGATGGCCGCGAAGCTCGACCCGCTCACCCAGGAAGTGGATCGGCTCAATCGGATGTCTGTGCCGAATCGCGTGTACGCGTACTGCTTCTGTACGCCGCGGTAGGCTTCCCTTAGGCTCAATGGCACTGACTTAAGCGTCTCGGTCGATGAGACCGAGGCGCTTAAGGCAGTGCATTACCCTGAGGCTGGATCTGGGAGAATTTCTCGTGGAGGCTCCCTCCGCCACGCCGAGACTGTCTCCCCCGCGTGGAGGCTCCGTCTTTCGTGCGACAGCCGACTCGCGCCAGATCTTCTAGATCGTCGACCAGTCGAGAATCACCTTGCCCGACTTCCCGGACCCCATGGTCTCGAAGCCCTCGTTGAATTCCTGCACGGCGAAGTGATGCGTGATGATGGGGTCGAGGTTGAGCCCGCTCTGCAGCAGGCTCGCCATTTTGTACCAGGTCTCGAACATCTCCCGGCCGTAGATGCCCTTGAGGGTGAGGCCCTTGAAGATGACCTCGTTCCAGTCGATGGCCGTCTCGCCCGGCGGAATGCCCAGGATGGCAACGCTGCCGCCGTGATGCATGGTGCGCAGCAGCTCGCGGAACGCAGCCGCGTTGCCGGACATCTCCAGCCCCACGTCGAAACCTTCCTGCATTCCCAGGTCTTTCATCGTGGCATCGAGCGACTCACGTGACACGTTGATGGCGCGCGTGGCGCCCATCTTGCGTGCGAGGTCGAGCCGGTAGTCATTCACGTCTGTGATGACGATGTGCCGCGCGCCGACGAACCGCGCAAGGGCGACAGCCATGATGCCGATGGGCCCGGCGCCGGTGATGAGCACATCCTCACCCACCATGTTGAAGGCGAGGGCGGTGTGCGTGGCATTGCCGAACGGGTCGAGGATGGACGCGATGTCGTCGCGGATGGCGTCGCTCAGCTTGAACGCGTTGTCCGCCGGGATGGACAGGTATTCCGCGAACGCGCCCGGCCGGTTGACGCCGACCCCGACGGTGTTGCGGCAGAGATGACGGCGCCCGGCGCGGCAGTTGCGGCAGAAGCCGCAGGTGATGTGGCCTTCGCCAGAGACGCGATCCCCCACGCTGAGACCGCGCACTTCGCTGCCCAGCTCGACGATGCGCCCGCAGTATTCGTGGCCCACGGCCATGGGCACCGGGATGGTCTTCTGCGCCCAGGCGTCCCACTTGTAGATGTGCATGTCGGTGCCGCAGATGGCGGTCTTCGCGATCTCGATGAGCACGTCGTTCGGGCCCACCGTGGGCTCGGGCACGTCCATCAACCAGATGCCGGGGGAGGCTTCTTTCTTGACCAGTGCTTTCATCGGGGCCTGTTCCTCAGGACTGGAGAACGCCGAGCTCGCGGCCCACCGTGGCGAACGCTTCGAGGGCGCGGTCGAGCTGTTGTGGGTTGAGCGCGGCCGACATCTGCGTGCGGATGCGCGCCTGGCCCTTCGGCACCACCGGGAAGGAGAACCCGACGACATAAACGCCTAGCTCCAGCAGCCGGTTGGCCATGCGCCCGGCGAGGGCGGCGTCGCCCAGCATCACGGGGATGATGGGGTGCTCGCCAGGCTTGAGGTCGAAGCCGGCGCGCTCCAGGCCCGCACGGAAGTAGCGGGTGTTCTCGAATAGCTTGTCGCGCAGCTCGGTCGATTTTTCCAGCATATCCAGAACGCGCAGGCTCACTGCGGCAACCACCGGCGGAATGCTGTTGGAGAAGAGGTAGGGGCGGGATCGTTGCCTCAACCACTCGACAATCGGCTTGCGGGCCGCGATGTAGCCGCCGCTGCCGCCGCCGAGCGCCTTGCCGAACGTGCCGGTGAGGATGTCCACCCGATCCATGACGCCGCAATGCTCGTGAGTGCCGCGGCCGCGGGCGCCCATGAAGCCGGTGGCGTGCGAGTCATCCACCATGACGATGGCGTCGTACTTCGCCGCGAGATCGCAGATGCCAGGCAGGTTGGCGATGAAGCCATCCATGGAAAACACACCGTCGGTTGCGATGAGCCGAGTGCGTGCGCCGGCAGACTGTTTGAGGCAGTTCTCCAATTCGTCCATGTTGCCGTTGGCATAACGGAAACGCTGCGCTTTGCAGAGGCGGATGCCGTCGATGATGCTGGCGTGGTTGAGCGCGTCGGAGATCACCGCGTCTTCCTCGCCCAGCAGCGTCTCGAACAGGCCGCCATTCGCGTCGAAGCAGCACGAATAGAGAATGGTGTCTTCCATGCCGAGGAAGCCGCTCACCTTCTCTTCGAGTTGCTTGTGGACGGTCTGCGTGCCGCAGATGAAGCGCACGGAGGCCATGCCGTAGCCATAGCGGTCGAGCGCGCGATGCGCCGCCTCGCGCACGGCCAGGTGGTTGGCGAGGCCCAGGTAGTTGTTCGCGCAGAGGTTGACGACCTCATGGTCGCCCGTGCGGATGGTGGCCCCCTGGGGGCTGGCCAGGACACGCTCACCCTTGTAGAGCCCTTGCTCCTTCAGTGAGTCGAGCTCTGCACTCAATCGGTTCAGAAAGGAGGAGTTCATTTACTGAATTATACTCACGGTGCACTGCGTCGCACGGTGTGAATGCGTACCGTCGACGCGCGAATCCTACCGGGGAGTCAAAAAGAAATTGAGTGCCATCGAAAACAGGAGCAGTCGGCTGTTCATCCTGCTGGCTGCGTTCTTTCTTACCAATGCACTGATGGCCGAGTTCGTCGGCGTGAAGATCTTCTCGCTCGAGGCCACGCTCGGGGCCCATCCGTTTCAATGGAAACTATTGGGCATCGAGGGCACGCTGAACTTCACCACCGGGGTGCTGCTCTGGCCTTTCATCTTCATTCTCACGGACACGATCAACGAGTACTTCGGGGTCCGAGGTGTGCGGTTCATCTCCTGGACCGCGGTCGGGTTCATCGTCTACGCGTTCGTCATCGCTTATGTCTCAATCGCCGTGGCGCCGGCGGCTTTCTGGGTGAGCTCGAACGCGGCGCTCGGCGTGCCGGATGTTCAGAAGGCCTACGCGCTCATCTTCGGGCAGGGGCTGTGGACGATCGGCGGTTCCGTTATCGCGTTCCTGATCGGGCAGCTGGTGGATGTGGTCATTTTCCACCGCATCCGGCGGATCACGGGAGAGCGGTGGGTGTGGCTGCGAGCCACGGGGTCCACGGCCGTGTCTCAGGTACTGGACAGTTTCGTGGTGCTCTATATCGCGTTCGTGATCGGGCCGCAGAAGTGGCCCATGTCGCAGTTCCTGGCGGTGGGCACGGTGAACTACCTCTACAAGATGTCGGCGGCCATCGCGCTCATTCCGCTGCTCTATCTCATGCGTCGGCTCATCCACGGGTATCTCGGGGACGCCACAGCTCAGGCCATGCGGGAGGACGCGGCCCGGTAGCCACCACGGCGCGCGCATTCAACGGCACGAATGGCAAACACAGCGCACCGCCGGTTGCCTAAACTACGCGGCATATGAATTCATCTATCACTCCCGACGCCGCGCGCTTCGTCGTCGCGGATGGCGCCACGCTCAACACGCCGGTCGGCGCGGCAATCAATGGTGGATATCTCGCGCCTGAGACGGATGTCGTTCGCTGTATGGCAGATCTGGCGCGCCTGCCGGAAGACCGCCGCAAAGCGGTGCAGCGGCGTGCGCTGGCGCTCGTGAATGCCGTGCGCGGCGCGAAGCCGAGCGGCAGCGGGCTGGATGCATTCCTGCGCGAGTATCACCTCGGCTCGCGCGAAGGGGTCATTCTCATGTGCCTCGCCGAGGCGCTGTTGCGCATTCCAGATGCGCAGACGGCGGACAGGCTGATCTGCGACAAGATCCCCACCGGAGACTGGGAAGATCATCTTGGGGACAGCGAATCGTTGTTCGTGAACGCCTCCACCTGGGGGCTCATGCTCACGGGGCGCATCGTCGACGTGGATCGCGCGGAAATGGGTTCCGTGCGCTCGTGGTTCGGGCGGCTCACCAGCCGCATCGGTGAGCCCGTTGCGCGCACGGCGCTTCGCCAGGCCATGCGCATTCTCGGGCATCAGTTCGTCATGGGGCGGAACATCGGCGAGGCGCTGGAGCGCACGGGCGGCTCGCGCGAGCGCGCGTATCGCTACTCGTTCGACATGCTGGGGGAGTCTGCCCTCACGTCGCACGATGCGCAGATGTACTTCGAGAAGTATCGCGCGGCCATCATCGCCGTGGGGCGCCATGCGCGGCCGGAGCAGGTCATCACCGCGCGTCATGGCATCTCCGTGAAGCTCTCGGCGCTGCATCCGCGCTATGAGCTGGCACAGAAAGAACGCGTGATGAATGAGCTGGCGCCTCGGCTGCATGCGCTGGTGCAGCTTGCGCGCGAGTCGGGCATCGGGCTCACGGTGGATGCGGAAGAGGCGGAGCGGCTGGAGCTTTCGCTGCTGCTCATCGACGGCGTGCTCACGAGCGACGTGCTGAACGGGTACGCGGGCTTCGGGCTTGCCGTTCAGGCTTATCAGCGGCGCGCGTACAAAGTGCTGGAGTGGCTCGCTGGCCGTTCGCGGCAGCTGAAGCGGAGGATCACGGTGCGCTTGGTGAAGGGCGCTTACTGGGATAGCGAGATCAAGCGCGCGCAGGAGCGCGGGCTCGCGAGTTACCCGGTCTTCACGCGCAAGCCGAGCACAGACACGTCATACCTCGCCTGCACGCGCTTGTTGGCTACGACTAGAGATGTGATCTATCCGCAGTTCGCCACTCACAACGCGCAGACGGTTGCGTATGTGGCGGAGGTGTTCGGGAACGCGGCCGGCACGTTTGAGTACCAGCGGTTGCACGGCATGGGAGAGGAGCTTTACTCGCAGGTCATCGCGCCGGAGCAGGGCGGGCATGCATGTCGCGTGTATGCGCCTGTGGGGCCGCACGAAGACCTGTTGCCGTATCTCGTGCGCCGGCTTCTGGAGAACGGCGCGAACACGTCGTTCGTCAATCGCATCGTGGATGCGAGGCTGCCTGCGGAAGCGGTGGTGACGGACCCCGTCGCACAGGTCGACAGCTACACCGAGATTCCTCATCCGCGCATCGTCGAGCCACCGCGCATCTATGGCGCGGATCGCGTCAACTCGAAGGGCGTGAACTTTGCCGATGGCGCGGAGTTGCGCGCCATCAAGGTGGAATGTGAAGCGGCTTCTGCAAAGCCCTGGCATGCGACGGCGTTGATCGATGGCAAGGCGGGAAACGGCGAGACGCTGCGGCTCGTCAATCCCGCAAATGAGTCGCAGGTGGTCGGCACTGTGGTGCAAGCCACCGCGGCGGATGCCGAGCGCGCAGTAGCCAGCGCGCTTTCCGTGCAGCCGTCCTGGGATTCGCTGGGGGCCGACAAGCGCGCGGCGATTCTGCTGAAGGCGGCGGATGCATTCGAGGCGCATCGCGGAGAGTTCCTCGCACGCTGCACGCTCGAAGCCGGCAAGACGCTCGCGGATGGCGTTGCGGAAGTGCGCGAAGCCGTCGATTTTCTGCGTTACTACGCCGCGCAGGCGCGCGCTGAGTTCGGGGGCGAGAAGGTTCTGGTGGGGCCCACGGGCGAACGGAACGCACTTCGCCTTCGTGGGCGGGGCGTGTTCGCTTGCATCAGCCCGTGGAATTTCCCGCTCGCCATTTTCACGGGGCAGGTTGCGGCTGCATTGGCCGCGGGCAATTCGGTCATCGCCAAGCCGGCCGAGCAGACTCCTCTCACGGCCGCGCTTGCGATTCGGTTGTTGCACGCCGCCGGCGTGCCGCCGCAGGTGTTGCAGTTCCTGCCGGGCGATGGTGGCACCGTCGGCGCTGCGTTGACGCGGGATGCGCGTATCGCCGGCGTTGCATTCACCGGCTCCACGGACACCGCTCGCCTCATCGAGCGCAGCCTCGCCGCTCGCAATGGAAGCATCGCCACGCTCATTGCGGAGACGGGCGGTCTCAACGCGATGATCGTCGACAGCTCCGCGCTGGCGGAGCAGGTAGTGCTCGACGCCGTCGCTTCGGGGTTCAACAGTGCCGGGCAGCGGTGTTCCGCGCTGCGCGTGCTGCTGCTTCAGCAGGAAATCGCTCCCCGCGTGCTCGAATTGCTCGCCGGCTACATGGAGGAGCTGCGAATCGGGGACCCGGCGCTGCTCGAGACGGACGTTGGCCCGGTGATCGACAGGGACGCGCTGCGCATGCTCGAACAGCACGCGGAGCAGATTACAGCGGCTGCCCCGTGGCACCACCGCATGAAGCTTCCGCCCGCGGCGAAGGCCGGGCGGTTCTTTGCTCCGCTGGCGGTGGAGGTATCGAGCCTCAAATCCCTTGAACGGGAGGTCTTTGGGCCCATCGTGCACGTGGTGCGCTACAAGGCTTCGGAGCTGGATAAGGTAATCGATGCCGTGAACGCCATGGGTTACGGCCTCACGCTGGGCGTGCACACCCGCATCGACTCCGTGGCCCAGCGCATCGCCAGCCGCGCACGGGTGGGCAACGTGTACGTGAACCGGAACATGATCGGCGCCGTGGTGGGCGTGCAGCCATTCGGCGGCACGGGTCTTTCGGGCACGGGCCCCAAAGCGGGAGGCCCGCACTACCTGCATCGCTTCGGAACAGAGCAGACTGTCACCATCAACACGGCCGCCGTCGGCGGCAACGCGAGCCTGCTTTCGCTCGCGGGCGATTGAGATCACTTTGCTCACGACGGTGAAGGGCTTCTGGATATGACGCTCAGCGTCTTCGACATTTTCAAGATCGGCATCGGGCCGTCGAGCTCGCACACCATGGGGCCCATGCGCGCCGCGCGTGAGTTCGCGGTGGGCTTGAAGAACAACGGCCTGCTGTCGCAGACCCAGCAGTTGGCGGTGAGGCTTTACGGCTCGCTCGCGCTCACGGGCCTCGGGCACGGCACCGATCGCGCCATCCTTCTGGGCCTGGAAGGCGCGGAGCCGGAAACGGTGGATCCGGATAGCTTCGAGCCCACGGTGAAGCGCATCCGGAGCACCGGTCGCATCAACCTTCTCGGCGAGCGCGACATCGTGTTCGATGAGCCGATGCAGCTGCTCTTCATGCGCTCCGAACGGCTGCCGCATCATTCGAACGGCATGCGCTTCTCCGCGCTCGGCGAGGGCGGGGCGGTGCTGCGGGAGGAGAACTTCTATTCCATCGGTGGCGGCTTCATCACGCGCGACGGCGAGACGGAAGCGAGCGCCGCCGTGCAATCGGCGCTGCCGTATCCGTTCGGCTCCGGCGATGAGCTATTGGCGTTGAGCCGTGAGCATGGGCTGGAGGTGTTCGAGCTGGTGCTGGCCAACGAGCGCACTGCGCGATCGGAGGAAGACATTCGTGCGGGATTGCTGCGCATCTGGCACGTGATGCAGGCATGCGTGGAGCGCGGCTTTCGGCAGACGGGCGTCCTGCCGGGCGTGCTGAAGGTTCGCCGCCGCGCGCCGAAGCTCTATCGGGTGCTCACGGAAAGCCGCAACACCGTCAATCCACTTGAAGTCATGGATTGGGTGAACGCCTGGGCGCTGGCGGTGAATGAAGAGAACGCCGCGGGTGGGCGCGTCGTCACGGCACCGACCAACGGCGCTGCGGGCATCGTGCCTGCGGTGCTTCATTACTATGGCCGCTTCGAGGCGGGCGCGAATGACGACGGCGTCATCCGCTTCCTGCTCACTGCTGGCGCCATCGGCATGCTCTATAAGAAGAATGCCTCCATCTCCGGCGCGGAGATGGGTTGCCAGGGCGAAGTGGGTGTTGCGTGCTCAATGGCTGCGGCTGGTCTCGTCGCCGCGCTTCACGGCACGAATGAGCAGATCGAGAATGCCGCTGAGATCGGTATGGAGCACAACCTCGGTCTCACCTGCGACCCGGTCGCGGGTCTCGTGCAGATTCCTTGTATCGAGCGCAACGCCATGGGTTCGGTGAAGGCCATCAATGCCGCTCGCCTCGCCATGCGCGGCGATGGCACGCACAAGGTGTCACTGGATCAGGTCATCTCCACCATGCGGCAGACCGGTGCCGATATGTCCACCATCTATAAAGAGACGTCGCAGGGTGGGTTGGCGGTGAATGTGCCGGAGTGTTGATGGATCCTTTCAGCTGAAGAGTTTAAGTAGCTTCGTGCGCGGCTCGTATTGAACGCAACGCGTAGCCGGCGGCGCGATGTCGGCCCATGTCTGCGCCGTGAATGTGAGGGTGCAGGTTGAAGCCGTGGAGAGTTCCGTGATCGTCGCGCCGTGCGGTGCCAGTGAGCGGGCCAACTCGGAGATGCCGGGGTTGTGGCCGACGATGGCGAGCTGCTGAACCTTCGGGCCGGTGGCCTGCGCGAGTGTCAGGATGACCTCGGCGCGCGCCAGGTAGAGCTGCTCCGCGGATTTCACGCGCCGCGTGGGCAGGCTCAGCATGCGTGCCAGGATCTCGGAAGTCTGCTGAGCGCGGCGCGCAGTGCTGGTCAGGAGCAGGTCTGGCACAAGCTCGTTGTCCAGGAGCAGCTTGCCGATCGTCTCCGCTTCGCCCAGACCCCGCTTGTTGAGCGGTCGGTCGAAGTCCGCGATGCTGGCATCCTTCCATTCGGCGTTGGCATGACGGATGAGCGTCAGCCGCCGCACTCAAGGCTGCTCCACCAGTATTCGCCCGTTCTCCACGCGCACCTTGAACGTTCGGATGGGCTCGTACGCGGGCGGCGTGAGCGCATCTCCCGTGCGCAGGCTGAAGCGCGAACCGTGGCGTGGGCAGATGATCTCGCACGCTTCCACTTCGGCGCCCGCGAGGCTTTCGCCGTCGTGGCTGCAGCGGTCTTCGACCGCGAAGAGCTCATTGCCGCAGGGGACGATGACGATGGGGTAGCCGTCCACCTCGGTGGTGAGCGGGTTGGATACCGTGACAGCGTCAGCGGGCCCGACATCGATCCAGGAGCTCATGATGGTGTCAGTACATCCCCGTCTGGAGGCGCGCAGCCTCGGACATCATGGAGCGATCCCACGGCGGGTCGAACACCAGCTCCACGTCCGCCACGCGCACGGTGGGGATGCGCTCGATCTTGTCTTTCACGTCCGCCACCAGCACTTCGCCCATGCCGCAGCCGGGCGCGGTGAGTGTCATCTTCACGCCCACGGTGCGCGTGCCGTCTTCATTCGGGTGAACCTCGCACTCGTACACCAGCCCCAGGTCCACGATGTTGATCGGGATCTCCGGGTCGAAGCAGGTGTGCATCTGCTCCCACGCCACCTTCTTCACGTCGTCGTCGGATGCATTCGGGGGCAGCTTCGGCGGTTCGACCACTTCCTTGCCGATAGCGTCCGCGTGCTCGCCGGCGATGCGGAACAGGTTGCCGTCGAGATAGACCGTGAAGCTGCCGCCCAGCGCCTGCGTGATGTAGCCGGCCTGCCCGGGGCGCAGGGTGACCTCCGCGCCAGCGGGCACGACCACCGCCGGTATCTCGCGGTTCACGACGAAGGGCTCGTTCTCGTAAGACCTCACGCTCTACTCCGTGGAAATCGTGGCGGGCGCCGCCGCGTCGCTCTGCGCGAGCGCCGCGTTCAGCGTGTGCCAGCAGAGGCTGGCGCACTTCACTCGGGCCGGGAATTCACGCACACCTGACAATGCGGCCAGCTTGCCGAGATCGGGGGAGGGCACGGCGCTCTGTTCGGTGAGCAGCGCGTGCACCTTCGTAAACAGCTCGTCGATGGCCGCGCGGTCCTTGCCCTTGATCGCTTCCGTCATCATCGATGCGGACGCGGTGGAGATGGCGCAGCCCTTGCCTTCGAAGCGCACGTCTTCGACACGGTCGCCGTTCATCTTCAGCGACAGCGTGAGGCGGTCGCCGCACAACGGGTTGTGGCCGTCGGCGCGCGCGTCGGCATTTTCGAGCGGGCCGAAGTTTCTCGGCCGCTTGTTGTGGTCGAGAATCACGTCGCGGTAGAGATCTTTCAGCTCCATCAGCCGAACACCTCGCGAACTTTCCGCAGCGCCGCCACGAGCTTGGCGACTTCATCGCGCGTGCTGTAGCAGGCGAACGAGGCGCGGGCGGTGGCGGGCACCTCAAAGAAATCCATCACCGGCATGGCGCAGTGGTGGCCGGTGCGAATGGCGATGCCTTCCGCATCGAGCACGGTGCCGATGTCGTGCGGGTGGACGCCTTCCATGATGAACGAGAGCACGGCGGCCTTGTTCGCGGCCGTGCCGATGATCTCCAGGCCCGGAATGCGCTTCAGCTCCGCGGTGGCCAGCTCCAGCAGGCCGTGCTCGTGGACCGCGATGGCATCGATACCGAGCCCCTCCACGTAGTCCATGGCGGCGGCAAGGCCGATGGCCCCGGACATGTTCGGCGTACCGGCCTCGAACTTCCACGGCAGGTCGTTGTACGTGCTCTTCTCGAACGTGACGGTGCGGATCATGTCGCCGCCACCCTGCCACGGGGGCATGGCTTCAAGCAGCGCCTCTCGCCCGTAAAGCACACCGATGCCGGTGGGGCCGTACAGCTTGTGAGCGGAGAATGCGTAGAAGTCTGCGCCGAGCGCCTGCACGTCTACCTTCGCGTGCGGAACGGCCTGCGCGCCGTCCACCAGCGCCAGCGCGCCGTGCGCGTGGGCGGCGTCGATGATTCGCTTGATGGGCAGGATGGTGCCGAGCGCGTTGGAGACATGCGCGGCCGCCACGATCTTCGTGCGCGGGGAGAGCAATGACTCGAACCTGTCGAAGATCAGCTCACCGCGACGGTCGATGGGCGCCACTTTGAGCGTGCACCCCACCTGCTCGCACACGAGCTGCCACGGCACGATGTTGGCGTGATGCTCCAGCGTGGTGATCAGGATCTCGTCGCCCTTGCCCAGGCGCGAGCGCGCGTAGGACTGCGCGACGAGATTGATGCCTTCGGTGGTGCCGCGCGTGAAGATGATCTCGCGCGTGGAGCGTGCGTTGATGAACCGCCGCGCGCGGTCGCGGGCGCCTTCGAAAGCTTCCGTGGCTTCCTGGCTCAGCGCGTGAACGCCACGGTGAACGTTGGAGTGCGAGTGCTTCTCGTAACGGTCCACCGCTTCGATGACCTGCAAGGGCCGTTGCGATGAGGCGGCGCTGTCGAGGTACACCAGCGGCTTGCCGTGCACCTGGCGCGAGAGAATGGGGAAGTCCCGCCTCACGCGCTCGACATCGTAAAGCTGCGTCGCCGGAGCGTGCATGACGTTTGCGGCCATCAAATCAACTCCTTCAGTGCGGCCGTTTCCTTCAGCTGGCCGGCCAGGCTCAGCTCGATCTGCTTGCGCAGCTCGGGGACGGCGATGCGCGACACCACGTCTGCGAGGAATGCCCACTTGAGCAGCTGCTGCGCGGTCTCGCGTTCGATGCCGCGGGAGAGCATGTAGAAGAGCATGTCGTCGTCGAGCTTGCCGGCGGTGGCGCCGTGGTTGCAGCGAACGTCGTCGGTGTAGATCTCCAGCTGCGGGCGCAGGTCGATTTCCGCCTGCGCGCCGGCGAGCAGCCCACGCAGGGACTGCCTCGAATCCGTGCCCCTGGCGTGCTCGCGCACGACCACTTTGCTGTTGAATGCCACGCGCGCGCGGCCGGCGGCGATTCCGCGAACGTTCTGCTCCGATTTCGTATTGGGAGCGATGTGCTCGACGAGCGCGAAGGCGTCGTGCACCTGCTGGCCATCGGCCAGCGAGACGACGTGCAGCGAGAATTCTGCCCCATCGCCAATGAGCTGCACGCGGCTCGTTGAGCGCGCGGCGAGGCCGCCAATGTTCACGGAATGCACCACATAGCGCGCGTTTCTTGCCACCGTGGCGGATAGCGTATCGAACCATGTGGCGTGCGCGCCGGCGTGCTGAACGCGGTAGTGATCCACCTGCGCGCCGTCGCCAATGCTGACTTGCACGGCGCCATTGACGAAGTTCGCGTCGTTGCCCGCGCTGATATGGCGCTCAATGAGCCCGATGCGCGCATTCGCTTCGACGTCCAGCTCCAGCCGCGGATAAGACGCCGCGCTCTGCGACGGCGCCGTGGCAACAAAGAGAATCTCCACGCAAGCCGTGCAGTCCGCGCCTTTGGGTGCGTGAACGTGCGCGCCGTCCGTGGCGAACGCTTCGTTCAGAAGCGCAAAGCGCTCGTCGGCCGGCGCGTTTGAAGCGGCAGACGCGTCCGGGCTCGTCGGCAACGCAGCCGACGAAACGCTCGCCGATGGCGTTCGCAGAGACGTCACGGTCACGCCCGCAGGGCTGCCAGCGGCCGACAGCTCTGCCGCGAACACGCCATCCACGAAAACGTACCGCGCGTAGCCGGCGATGGCGGGCGGTAGACCCGCGGCGACGATGCTCGTGCGCCCCGCAACTGCCACCGGCGAAAACTTCACCCGCTCCACCGGTCGAAGATTCGCGTATTTCCAGTTGTCGTCCCGTGTGGTCGGCAGCCCTTTGGCTGCCAGCGCGTCAACGGCGCGGCGACGACGCTCCGGGCTCACCACGGAAGAGGGCAGCGCGTCGCTTGCGGCGGCGTGCTCCTGAACGATGCGTTCGGCGAGTGCGGTATTCATGGTGGCGCTCACGCCGCCTCGTCCAGAACCCAGTCGTAGCCGCGCTTCTCGAGCTCAAGCGCCAGCGTGCGATCGCCGCTGCGCATGATCTTGCCGCGCGCGAGCACGTGCACGTAGTCCGGCACGATGTAGTCGAGCAGCCGCTGGTAGTGCGTCACCAGCACCACGGCGCGCTCGGGCCCGCGCAGGCTGTTCACGCCGGCCGCCACGACCTTCATCGCGTCGATGTCGAGCCCCGAATCGGTCTCGTCGAGAATGGCAAGGCGCGGCTCGAGCACCAGCATCTGCAGGATCTCGTTGCGCTTCTTCTCGCCGCCGGAGAACCCTTCGTTCACGCCGCGCGTGAGAAAGCTCTCGTCCATGCGCATGAGCTTCATCTTGTCGCGCACGAGGCCCAGGAAGTCGAACGCGTCGACTTCGGGCAGCCCCTTGTGCTTGCGCGCCGCGTTTATCGCCGCCTTGAGCAGGTAGACGTTGTTCACGCCCGGAATCTCGACCGGATACTGAAAGCCCAGGAACACGCCTTCATGCGCGCGCTCTTCAGGCTGCAGCGCCAGCAGATCCTTCCCGTCGTAGGTGACCGAGCCTTTTTCGATGGTGTAGCCGGGGCGCCCGGCCAGCACGTGCGCCAGCGTGCTCTTGCCGGAGCCGTTCGGGCCCATGATGGCGTGCACTTCGCCGGCCCGCACTTCGAGCGTGAGGCCGTTCAACACCTTCTTGTCGCCAACGGATGCGTGCAGGTTCTCGATTTTCAGCATGGCTCGATCTTCAACGTGACTCGTTGTTCGCAAAAAACAAGGTTCAGCCCACCGCGCCTTCGAGGCTCACGGCGAGCAGGGCCTGCGCTTCCACTGCGAATTCCATCGGCAATTCCTTGAACACCGACTTGCAGAAGCCGCTC
This sequence comes from uncultured Gammaproteobacteria bacterium, assembly GCA_963837755.1. Classification (GTDB taxonomy): domain Bacteria; phylum Pseudomonadota; class Gammaproteobacteria; order Steroidobacterales; family Steroidobacteraceae; genus JADGHX01. The sequence goes on from CAWIOP010000003.1 coordinate 978,887, forward strand.
ACGATCATGTTGACGGCGTCTTCCTTCGAAATGCCCCGCTGCAGGCAATAGAACAGCTGCTCGTCGCTGATCTTCGACGTGCTGGCTTCGTGTTCCACCGTGGCGCTGGGGTTCTTCACTTCCACGTAGGGGAAGGTGTGAGCGCCGCAGTCCCCGCCCATGAGCAGCGAATCGCACTGGGTGAAGTTGCGCGCGCCCCGGGCGCTGGGCAGCACCTTCACGAGCCCGCGATACGTGCTCTGGCCGTGCCCGGCGGATATGCCCTTGGCCACGATGGTGCTGCGGGTGTCCGGGCCGATGTGGATCATTTTCGTGCCCGTATCCGCCTGCTGCCGGTTGTTCACCGTGGCGACGGAATAGAACTCACCGATGGAGCCCGCGCCGCGCAGCACGCAGCTCGGGTATTTCCACGTGATGGCCGAGCCGGTCTCCACCTGCGTCCACGAGATGCGGGAATTGCGCCCGCGGCACTCGCCGCGCTTCGTAACGAAGTTGTAGATGCCTCCCACACCGTTCTCATCGCCCGGGTACCAGTTCTGCACGGTGGAATATTTGATGTACGCATCGTCGAGCGCCACGAGCTCTACAACTGCCGCGTGCAGCTGGTTCTCGTCACGCATGGGCGCCGTGCAGCCTTCGAGATAGCTCACGTAGGCGCCGGCGTCTGCAATGATGAGCGTGCGCTCGAACTGGCCCGTCTTCGCCGCGTTGATGCGGAAGTAGGTGGACAGCTCCATGGGGCAGCGAACGCCCTTGGGCACGTAGACGAACGAGCCGTCTGTGAACACCGCGGAGTTGAGCGCGGCGTAGTAGTTGTCTGTGTGCGGCACCACGGTGCCGAGGTATTGCTCGATGAGCTCAGGGTGCTTCTGCACGGCTTCCGAGAAGGGGCAGAAGATGACGCCCGCGTCCGCAAGGCGCTCTTTGAACGTGGTGGCGACAGACACGCTGTCGAACACCGCATCGACCGCAACGCCGGCGAGACGCGCGCGCTCGTGCAGCGGCACGCCGAGCTTCTCATAGGTGGCGAGCAGTTTCGGGTCCACGTCGTCGAGGCTCTTCGGGCCGTCTTTCCGCGCCTTCGGCGCGGAGTAGTACGAGATGCCCTGGTAGTCGATCGGCTTGTAATTGACGTGCGCCCAGTGTGGCTCACGCATGGTGAGCCAGTGACGCAGGGACTTCAGGCGCCACTCCGTGAGGAACGACGGCTCGTTCTTCTTGCGGGAGATCAGGCGAACGACGTCTTCGTCGAGGCCGGGCGGCACCGTATCGGACTCGATATCCGTGACGAAGCCGTGCTCATAGCCACGGCTGACGAGCTTCTCCAGGTTGTCGGCGGTCTCACTCATGATGTTCCGTAGATGGGGGTTGGCTGGCGATTTGCGACCGGCACCGGCGCGCGCAACGGTTGCTTCTCGCTGCTACGAGCGCGATTGGGCTCTCGCGGCGGCCGCCTTCATGTCTCGTTCCAGCGCCAGCACCCTGGGCTGTGTCGTGTCGATTCCGGCCAGCTGGGCGAGGCTCACCTCGCGCAACGACCGGCGTATGGACAGGTTCAGGCGCTGCCACGCATGGCCCACGCGGCAGGACTTCTCGATGCCGCACTGGCTGTGCCCGGAGGCGCAGTCCGTGATCGCGAACGGCCCCTCGAGCGCATCGAGAATCTCCCCGGCGCTGATCTGGGTGGGGGCGCGGGCGAGCTGGTAGCCGCCGCGCAGGCCGCGAGTGGAGGCCACGAGCCCCGCGCGCTGCAGCTGTTTGAGCACTTTGCTCACAGTGGGTAACGCAAGCTTTGTCTGCTCCGCAAGACATGCGGACGTCTGCACGCGCCCGGGAGCCTGCGCCAGGGCGGCGAGGATGACGGTGGCATAGTCGGTCAGGCGGCTGATCCGAAGCATGGCAGGCGGTCTCCGAAGGGAGAGAACCAGAAGATAGGACTAGTTTAGTACTGTTTGCTGGGATGGCCAAGCGCGTTTTGGTATTCTTCCGCGCCCAATTTGGCGCCCGGACTCCTTCCGGGGGCCGCTTGCCCCGGGGCGCGTAGCTGGCAAAGTCGGAGAAACTAAAGATGAATCGCAACGAGCTGGCGCGCATTGCGCGTGCCATGGTGGTGACGAACAAAGGCATCCTGGCGGCCGATGAGAGCTCGGGCACCATCAAGAAGCGTTTCGACGGCATCAAGCTGGAATCCACTGAGGAGACGCGCCGTACTTACCGGGAGATGCTGTTTACGGCTCCCGGCGTGGCGGAGACCATCAGCGGCGTGATTCTTTACGATGAAACCATCCGTCAGAAGACGAAGGACGGTGTGGCGTTCCCGGACTATTTGACAAAACTCGGTGTCTTCCCGGGCATCAAGGTCGACACCGGCGCCAAGGCGCTGGCCGGCTTCCCGAACGAGACGATCACCGAAGGCCTGGACGGGCTGCGCGAGCGCCTGGTGGAGTACCACAAGCTCGGCGCGCGCTTCGCCAAGTGGCGTGCGGTCATCGACATTGCAGACGGCATTCCGTCGCAGTTCGCCATCGACGCCAATGCGCACGCGCTGGCTCGTTATGCGGCGCTTTGCCAGGAAAACGGCATCGTCCCGATCGTCGAGCCGGAAGTGCTCATGGATGGCGCCCACAGCATCGAGCGCTGCGAGGAAGTGACGGATCGGGTGCTGGAGTCGGTGTTCGACCAGTTGTATGCCCACCGCATCTACCTCGAGGGCATGGTGCTGAAGCCGAACATGGTCATCTCCGGCAAGAAGAACGCCAACCGGGCTTCACCGGAGCTCGTGGCCGAGGCGACGGTCCGTTGCCTGAAGCGCCACGTGCCCGCGGCCGTGCCGGGCATCGCGTTCCTGTCAGGCGGCCAGTCTTCTCCGGAAGCCACGCTGCATCTTTCGCTCATGAACAAAATGGGGCCGCTGCCTTGGAATCTCACGTTCAGCTACGGCCGGGCTTTGCAGGATACGGCGCTCAAGGCGTGGGGCGGGCAGGCCGCCAATTACGCGGCGGCCCAGAAAGAGCTCGCGAAGCGCGCGAAGCTGAACAGCCTCGCCACCACGGGCAAATACTCTCCCGACCTGGAGAGCAAGGCGGCCTGAAGAGCCGCCGCGCGTACCTCGCGTGACGATTCCAAAGTCGATTCCTGGCGCGTCTGAGGTGTCTGACGTGGTGGCCGGCAGCGGCCGCCGCTCAGGCACTCCAGCTCGAGCCACCGCCAGCGATGTCATCATCGAGGTGCGCGACGTGCACTATGGCGTCGCCACCCGCCGCATTTTCCAGGGCCTCGACATCAAGGTTCGCAAGGGTCGCATCACCGCGATCATGGGCCCCAGCGGCACCGGCAAGACCACGGTTCTGCGTCTCATGACGGGCCAGATTGAGCCCTCGCAAGGCAAGGTGGTCGTGTGGGGGCAGGACCTCGCGGATCTCAGCCGTAGCGAGATCTACGCGCTGCGCAAGCGCATGGGCATGCTGTTCCAGAACGGCGCGCTGCTCACGGACATCGACGTTTTCGAGAACGTGGCGTTCCCGCTGCGTGAGCACACCGACCTGCCTGAAGAGCTGATCCGCACGCTCGTGCTCACCAAGCTTCACGCCGTGGGCTTGCGAGGCGCCGCGTACCTCATGCCTGCCGAGCTTTCAGGCGGCATGGCCCGCCGTGTGGCGCTGGCGCGCGCCATCGTCATGGACCCTGAAGTGCTCATCTACGACGAGCCGTTCGTGGGGCTCGACCCCATCTCGCTCGGCGTCATCCTGCGTCTCATCCGGGAGATGAACGAAGGCCTGGGGCTCACCAGCATCGTGGTCTCGCACGACGTGCGCGAGCTCGCCACCATCGCGCACGACAGCTACCTCATCTCTGGCGGCAAGGTCGTCGCGTCGGGCACGCCGCAGGAGCTGGCGTCCAGCGGCCTCGACGTGGTGAGGCAGTTCATGAACGGCAGTGCCGATGGCGCCGTGCCGTTTCACTACCCCGCGCCCGACTACCGCAAAGACCTGCTGGGAGGCGGTGAATGAGCGCTGCGCTGGAGGAGAATCTGATCGTGCGTTTCCTGCGTACTCTGGGGCAGGTGACGCTGTTCTTCTTCCGCCTGCTCGCGCAGTGCGTGCCTGCGTTGGGTCGGCCGGGGCTGGTCATCCACCAGATCTACAACGCCGGCGCCCGCTCGCTCATCATCATCATGCTGTCGGGGCTGTTCGTCGGCATGGTGCTGGGGCTGCAGGGGTTCGACCTGTTGCAGCGGTTCGGCTCGGAAGATGCGCTGGGGGTTGCCGCGGCGCTGGGCCTGCTCAAGGAGCTGGGCCCGGTCGTGACCGCGTTGCTGTTCGCGGGCCGCGCCGGCACCTCGCTCACGTCTGAGATCGGCCTCATGCGCGCCACCGACCAGCTCACCGCCATGGAGATGATGGCGGTAGACCCCATGCGCTACGTGGCCGCGCCACGCTTTATCGGCGGCGTGGTTGCCATGCCGCTGCTGGTGGCCATCTTCAACATCGTGGGCCTGTTCGGCGCGCAGCTCGTGGGCGTGCAGCTCATGGGCGTTGACACCGGCGCGTTCTGGTCGCAGATGCAGAGCTCGGTGGAGCTTGGCGATGTCACCGAGGGCATCATCAAGAGCGTGGCGTTCGGATTCGCGTGCAGTCTCATCGCGGTCTACGAGGGCTATCACGCGGCCCCGACGGCGGAAGGGGTGGGCCTTGCCACCACGCGCACGGTGGTGGCCTCGTCGGTGCTCACCTTGCTCATCGACTACATGCTGACCGCGGCATTTCTGTAAGAGGAACTTTCATGCGCTCAAATCGTAATCTCGAAGTCGGCACGGGCCTGTTCGTGCTGCTGGGGTTCGCGGCGCTGGCGTTTCTGACCACGCAGCTCCCCTCGAGCGGCATCAAGCTTGGCGGAGCGAAGGCGGGCTATCACGTGACTGGCGAAGTTCGACAACGTCGGCGACCTGAAGGTCGGCTCGCCGGTGTCGATGGCCGGCGTGCGCATCGGCGATGTCGAGAGCATCAAGTTCGATCCGCAGGACTACAAGGCCGTCGTCGCGCTTCGCATCGACAACGGCTACAACCAGATTCCGGACGACAGCGACGCCAGCGTCCAGACCCAGGGCCTGCTGGGCGGCAAGTACATCGGCATCGGCCCCGGCGGCTCGGAAACGTACCTGAAGGATGGCAGCCAGATTCCATTCACGCAGTCGGCCATCGTGCTCGAGAGCCTGGTGAACAAGTTCTTCGCGAACATGGCGGGCCGCGATCGCTCATCGAATGGCGATTCGGGCGGCAGCTCCGGCGGCTCGTCCGGCAAGAACGAAGAGCCTGGCGACGACGCCGGCAAGGAGACGCAGAAATGAAGCTGTTCTACACGATGATGGCGGGTGTGCTGTTCGCCACGGGGCTCGGCGCCGGCGCGGCACTGGCGGCGGACGCACCGGCCGATGACCCGGGCAAGCTCGTGAAGACGGCGGCCGAAGGCATGCTCAAGGATCTCGAAGCCGATCGCGAGGCCTTCCGCAAAGACCCGGCCAAGATGAACGCGCTCGTCGAGAAGTACCTGCTGCCGAACTTCGACGCGCAGTACTCCGCGCGGCTCGTGCTCGGCAAGCACTGGCGCACGGCCACGGAAGACCAGAGGAAGCGCTTCGTCGATGCGTTCTACCAGTCGCTGCTCAAGAACTACGGCAGCGCGCTGGTCGAGTTCACCAGCGATCGCCTCAAGGTGTTCCCGTCGCAGGTGGATGCGAAGGGCGACACCGCCACGGTTCGCACCGAAGTGAAGCGCAGCGATGGCACGCGCATCCCGGTGAACTACACGCTGCGCAAGACGCCGAACGGCTGGAAGGCGTGGGACGTGGTCATCGAAGGCATCAGCTACGTGAAGAGCTTCCGTGACGACTTCGGCGCGGAGATCGACCAGAAAGGGCTGGATGCGGTGATCGAGCGCATCGAGAAGGGCGGCAAGCCCGCGCCGGCGCCGGGGACGGCGTCGTAACGCGGCTTGCGCGCGTGCGACCTCACTAACGTTCGGCAGTACGACTCATGCCCATCCATTCGAAGGCGGCCTCGGCGACGGTAGACGTCGTCGAGGCCGCTCCGAACCGCATCCTGGTGAAGGGCGCGCTCACTTTCGACACGGCGCGCCGTGCGCGTGAGGCGGGGCTGCAGATCCTGCGCGCGTCGCGGTCAGGCGATGCCATCTCGGTCGATTGCAGCGGAGTGGATCATTCCGACAGCGCCGGGCTCGCCGTGCTGCTCGACTGGCTTGCGAACGCCACGGCGCAAGGCCGCGGCATTCAATTCTCGAATTTGCCGGCCGGCATCCAGGCGGCCGCGAAGATCAGCGATGTGGAGTCGATGCTGAGCCTGCAGCCGGCGCCCGCCGGCTGAGCCGCGCCGGCTGGGCCGCTTGGGTTGGAGCGGCGCCGCGCTGCGGTGCTACTTCTTGTCCGCTTCCGGCTCGGGATCTTCGAGCGGCTCTTCGTCGAACGTGGGTGATGCCACGTTGCCATCCGTCACCTGATACTCGCGCTGCTGCAGGTATGCGTTGCGGATGAACGCGTACTTGTCGAAGGCCTTGTTCAATGTCTCTTCGAGCGCGAACTGACGCGCGCGCCAGTCGATGAGATCCATGCCGTTCAGGCCGTAGCGAATGGCGTCGCGTTCCACGTAATGAGTTGGGTCGGCGAAGACATCGACGCCGGAGCCGAAGCCGTCACGCACGGTGGTCGGGCCGAAGAGCGGCACCCAGAGGAAAGCGCCCGAAGGCATGCCCCACTTGCCGAGGGTCTGGCCGAAGTCCTCTTTGTTCCGGTCGAAGCCGAGCTTCGTTGCCGGGTCGAACAGGCCGCCGATGCCGAGCGTGGTGTTCATGAGGAAGCGGCCGGTGTCCGACAGCGCGGGCATGAACTTCGCCTGCAGCACATCGTTCACGATGACGGTGGGCTGGCCGAGGTTGCTGAAGAAGTTGGAGACGCCGGTTTCCACGAACTGCGGCGCCACTGCCTTGTAGCCCTTCGCAGCGGGCCTCAGCACGGCGCGATCGAGCGCGTCGGTGAATTCATAGCTCGCCCGGTTGAAGCCTTCGAACGGATCGCGGGGGTCTTTCTTCGCATTGGGCTGCGTCGCGCAGCCGGCGATGAGCAGCGACAAAAGTGCAACGAGTGCGGCTGCGGATCGGGTCATGTTGTTCGTACGGTCCGTAGAGGACGCGCATTGTAACAGCGGGTCCCGGGTGACTTCATGAGTGGCGAAACAGCGACGGTGGCCCATGGTACTGGAGGCACCTGCGCGGGACGAACGCCCGACTACCGACCGCCGCCGCCTTCATCCGGGTTGCGGCTGACCTTGCGCACACGAACGGAGGAGAGGTAGTCGCGGATCTCATCGAGCCGCGCCTGAAACCGCTGGCGTTGCACGGACGTGAGATTGGGCGCGGCCAGCGCCAGCTCCAGCTGCTGAACCGCGAGCGGCAGGTCGCCGCTCGAGATGTGGTATTCGCTCATGTAGTAGTACGCATCGCCCGTGTCGCCCGCGGCGCTGGCGGCGAGCGCGGTGAGCTGAATCTGCTCTGGCGTGGGCGCGGTGTTGTTGAACACGTCGAGCAGCAGCGCGTGCGCTTCCTTTGCCTTGCCCGCAGCCATGAGCGCCTGGGCATAACGCACGCTCAGGGGCACGTTGCGCGGGAAAAGTGCGTTCGCCCTGGCGAACGTGGCAAGGCCGTCATTCACCAGCCCACCCTGTGTCTCGGCTTGCGCCAGCGCGGAATACAGCAGCGTGAGGTTCTCGTGCTCCCCGACGAGCTCATGAAGAATCTTCGCGGCTTCCTGGTGCTTGCCGCTCTCCATCAAGGCGAGCGCAAGGCCGTAACGCTGGCCGAGCGTGCCCTTGATGCCCTGCGTGTCCTTCTCGTAGCGGGCCGCGAGGTCCGCTTCCTTCGGCGCGGTGATCACGCGCAGGCGCTCGCGAATGCACTCGTACGTCGCCGAATCGGGGTTGCTCCTGGGGTGCTCGTACTGGACTGCGCGGGAACGTGCCTCGGCAATGCGGTTGGTGTTCACCGGGTGCGTGAGGATCATCTCCGGCACGTACTGGCCCGCAAGGCCCGTGCGGCGGGACATGGTCTCGAAGAACGTGGCCATGCCGTTCGGGTCGAAGCCCGCCCCGGCGACGAAGCCGATGCCCACACGATCCGCTTCGTATTCGTTCGCGCGCGTGAAATTCACCTGCTGCTGGGCCGCCGCGCCCTGCGCAATGGCGATGGCGCCCTGCATGGCGTCGCCGCCGCCGGCAATTGCGCCGATGAGCACGGCCGCGAGAATGGCCGCGGTCTGCGCGATGCTCTGCTGGCCCTGCGCGCGAAACGTGCGTGCGATGTGCCGCTGCGTGACGTGCGCAATTTCGTGGCCCACCACACCCGCCAGCTCTGACTCATTGCGCGAAGCGAGTACTGTGCCGTAGTTCACGCCGATGAAGCCGCCCGGCAACGCGAACGCGTTGATGGTGCCTTCGCGCACGGGGAAGAACGTGAACTTGCGCTGGCCGTCCGGCGCCTGCGCGGCGAGGCGCGAGCCGAGCGACTGCAGGTATTCGGCGACCTCGGGGTCGTCGAGAATCGCTTTCTGGTCGCGCAGCGAGCGCACGATCTGCGCGCCCAGCCGATATTCGTCACTTTTTGTAATGACGGCGCTGGAGGGGCTGCCCATATCCGGCAGGTCCGAGCCGCCCGAGCCTCCGGGTTGATTGACTCCCTGGGCGCTGGCGAGCGACGTGCACGTGACGGCAAACGTGAGCACGCCGGTGGCGCCAATGATCACCGCCAGGATGGAATGCAGCACGCGCCGGGTGCGAGAGGGCTTCGGCGGCTCGAAAAGCCGGCGCTGCGCACGGGCCGCCGCCGGCGGGGCGCCAGTGGCGGGCATCGATTCAGGCGGAAGCGTCTTCTCGGGCACAGCACCCTTACCAGTTCACTGCCGTAACGGCGGCTGCGGTTCGACCGCGGGCGGCGCGGTGAGTTTCCCGCACCCTCGTGTCAAAGGGTATCCGAAGCGAAGTCGGCGAGCCTCGAGCGCTCCCCGCGCGTGAGGGTAATGTGACCGGAGTGCGGCCAGCCGCGGAACCGGTTGACCGAATAGGTGAGGCCCGAGGTCATTTCCGTGAGGTAAGGCGTGTCGATCTGCGCAATATTCCCCAGGCACACGATTTTGGTTCCAGGGCCCGCGCGCGTGATCAGCGCCTTCATCTGTTTCGGCGTCAGGTTCTGCGCTTCGTCAAGAATGATGTAGCGGTTCAGGAACGTGCGCCCGCGCATGAAGTTGAGCGAGCGGATCTTGATGCGGTTACGCAGGAGGTCGTTGGTGGCCGCGCGGCCCCAGTTGCCGCCTTCCTGGGTCTGGGTGAGCACCTCGAGGTTGTCCATGAGGGCGCCCATCCAGGGCTCCATCTTTTCCTCTTCGGTGCCGGGCAGGAAGCCGATGTCTTCGCCCAGCGGAATGGTCACGCGCGTCATGATGATCTCGACGAAGCGGTTCGTCTCGAGCGTCTGCATCAGCCCGGCCGCGAGCGCGAGCAGCGTCTTCCCGGTGCCGGCGGGGCCGAGCACGGTGACGAGGTCGATCTGCGGGTCCATGAGCAGGTTCAGCGCGAAGTTCTGCTCGCGGTTGCGCGCGGTGATGCCCCAGATGCTGTGGCGCTCGCTTCGATAGTCGCGGATGAGCTCGAGCGTGGCGCGCTCGCCCTCCACCTTGAGCACCAGCGCTTCGATGCCCTGCGGGCTGTCTTCGTACACGAGCTCGTTGGTCTGCCACTCGCTCACGGCGGGGCCTGCGACCTCGTAGAACGTGCGATCGCCTTCCTTCCACGAGCGCATGTCCTTGCCGTGGCTCTCCCAGAAGTTCGCCGGCAGCACCGCCATGCCGTGAATACAGCACGTCGGAGTCTTCGAGCGTCTTGTCGCTGGAGTAGTCCTCCGCATGCACGCCGAGCACGGCGGCCTTGATGCGCAGGTTGATGTCTTTGGAGACGATCACGACGCGCGCTTCGGGGTTTTCTTTCTGAAGCGCGATGGTCTGGCCGAGGATGGCATTGTCCGCGCCGCCGGGCAGGGCCTGCGGAAGCGCGGTGGAAAGCTCGCGCGTCTGGAAGAACAGGCGCCCGGACGACGGCCGCTTGCCGTGATTGCCCGAGTAGCCGGACGGCAGCGGGAGGCCGTGGTCTATCTGGTCTTTGTCGAAGCCGCGCATGAGGTCGTCGAGAAAGCGACTGACCTGGCGCACGTTGCGCGACTGCTCGGAAAGGCCCTTCTTGTGCGCGTCGAGCTCTTCGAGCACCACCATGGGCAGGAACACGTCGTGTTCCTCGAAGCGGAAGATGGCGGTGGGGTCGTGCATGAGCACGTTCGTGTCGAGCACGAAGAGCCGCCGCTGCTCGGGGGTCTTCGGTTCGCGGGCGTGCGTAGCGGCGCCACTTGCAGCGCCGGCCGGGGAAGGGTCAGAGAGACTTCGCCGCTTCAAGAACTTCCTCCACATGTCCGGGCACCTTCACGCCGCGCCACTCGCGCTGCAGGATGCCACTCGCATCGATGAGAAAGGTGCTGCGGTCGACGCCCAGGTACTTCCTGCCGTAGAGGCTCTTCTCACGGATGACGTCGAACAGCTTGCAGACTTTCTCGTCTTCGTCCGACAACAGATCGAACGGCAGGTCTTCCTTCTCACGGAATTTGTCGTGAGACTCGAGGCTGTCACGGGAAACACCAAGCACGCGCACCTTCGCCTTGCGGAACGCGGCGTGCTTGTCGCGGAAGTCCTGGCTTTCCCGGGTGCACCCCGTGGTCATGTCCTTGGGGTAGAAATAGATCACGAGCTTCTCGCCCGCAACGTCGGATAGTTTCCACGTGCCGCCGCCGGTGACGGGCGCGCTGAAAGCGGGAACGGTTTTCCCGACGGTGATTTTCATGGCCTTCGGCCGGGGTTCAACGCCATCACGGCTTCACGACTTCACGGGTTCCAGGATCGCATCGAGGTTCAGCGAGTCGCAGAACTCCATGAACTCCTCGCGAAGATGCGCCACATGGATGCGGCTCGGCACATTCACGATCATCTGCACTGAGAACATGGGCGCGCCCGTGTGCGCGGCCGGATAGCTGCGCGTGGAAACCTCGGCAATGTCTATGCCGCGCGAGGCGAAGAAGCCGGACAGGCCCGAGACGATGCCGCTCTGGTCGAGGCAGACCACGTCGATGGAGTAGGGCAGCATGTCGGTGCGCGCCGGGCGGGGCTCGGTGCGCTTGAGGTGGATGCTGAGGCTGTTGGTCTCCGCGAGGCGCTTGAGCTCGGTTTCGAGCTTGGCGAGCGCGTGCCAGTTGCCGGACACGAGCAGTAGCATGGCGAACTCCGAGCCCAGGTTGGCCATGCGGCTTTCGCTGATGTTGCCACCGCACTCGCTGATGACGCGGGTGAGCTCGTGAACCATGCCCGTGCGGTCGCTGCCGATCGCGGAAACGGCCAGGTGCTGCTTCATCTTCGGGGGGTCTTTGCGGGGTCGGTTAAGCCGGTGGGCAGTGTACCACCGGGCGGTGGGGCGGTTATGTCCGTGAGCAGCCGACCACGCGGGGCGGTGACCGGCGGGCGGCTTCAGTTAATATGTGCGGCCTCTGTTGCCATGCGCGGCACCGTCGAGGTGCCTGCGCTGGGCTTGCGGGGGTCGCGGGCCGCACCTGACGTCGGGCCGCATACAACGTCAATCAAGAGCTGAAAACAATGTTTGCTGGCAGTCTGGTTGCCATCGTCACGCCCATGCGGCGCGATGGCGCGGTGGATTTCGACGCTTGGAGTCGCCTGGTCGATTTCCATCTTCAGAACGGCACCGACGGCATCGTCGTCGGTGGCACCACGGGTGAGTCGCCCACCATCACCGAAGCGGAGCTGCGCGAGCTCACCGAGCGCGCCTGTGCGCAGGTCAGCAAACGCGTGGCCGTCATCGCGGGCGCGGGCACCAGCAGCACGGCCGGCACAGTGGTGCGCACACGCTGGCTTTCCGAGCTGCCGGTCGACGGGCTGCTGGTGGTTACGCCGGCCTACAACAAACCGCCGCAGGAAGGGCTCTTTCGCCACTTCGCGGCGGTAGCGGAAGCGTCGCGCGTGCCCGTCATCCTCTACAACATTCCCGGGCGCACGGCCGTGGATCTGCAGCCGGCCACGGTCGCGCGGCTCATGCAGTTCCCGAACATCGTGAGCGTGAAGGAAGGCGTGGCGAGCATCGACCGCGTGCGTGAGCTGGTCGCCCTGGCGCGCCCCGGCTTCACCGTGCTGAGCGGCGACGACGCCACCGCGCGCGAGGCCATGCTGGCCGGCGCGCGTGGCGTGATCTCGGTCACCGCGAACGTTGCCCCCCGGCTGATGTCCGAGATGATCGCCGCCGCCGGGCGGGGGGATGCGGCCCGGGCCGCGAGCATCGACGCGCGGCTGGCCGCCCTGCATCGGGACCTGTTCGTGGAAGCGAATCCCATTCCCGTGAAATGGGCGCTCGAACAGATGGGACTCATCGAAGGCGGCATCCGGTTGCCGCTCACCGAGCTCGCTGCGGCATACCACGCGCGGGTGGCGGCGGGCCTGAAGACTGCGGGAGTAGAGTTGAAATGACGAAGGCGCTGACGCTGAGCCTGACACTCCTGGCCATGCTGGCAACGGCGGGCTGCAATCCGTTCCGGCGCCACTCCGCCGGCGCCGAGCTGTGCAAGGAGCCGGAAGGCTACGCACAGGCGCAGGAAGGCACGAACCTCAAGATTCCGCCCGGGCTCGAGGCACCGGACACGCGCAGTGCCCTGCGCATTCCCGACCTCACCACGCCTCCGCCGCCGGCCCGCACGAAGGAGCAGGGCTGCCTCGACCAGCCGCCATCGTACACGGTGGTGAAGTCGAAGGAGCCTGAAGCCTGAAAGAGCGTGTATTATCCGCCCGCTTCTCGGCCTGGGGCCGGGAAGTGAAGAAGCATTTGCAGGAGAGGTGGCCGAGCGGTCGAAGGCGCTGGACTGGAATTCCAGTTACATCCTAACGGGTGTACGTGGGTTCGAATCCCACCCTCTCCGCCAGCTTCGGCAAGGCAATGTCAGGCGGCCCGCGCGCCGCCCGCGAAATGCCGCACGGCAGATGGCCGCCCAGGGGCATGCCGCCAAGTCTCTGGTGGCTCGCATCGGTTTCTCCGCGACGACCAGCCGCAAATCCCGTCAGGCCCGGAAGGGAGCAGCGGTAGCGGTGATGTCGGGTGCCGGAGGTCAAGCTGGTGCGGGCTACCTCCTCACGGCCTGCGGCCGGGGTTCAAACGGGATCGCGAAGCGCGACCCGGGCGGATAGCGGCGCGAAGCGCCGAAAAGAACTCGGAAGGCGATAGACTCGCTTACTCATGGCCTACACCGCACTGGCGCGGAAATACCGCCCTAAGAAATTCACCGAGCTCATCGGGCAGGACCACGTCGTGCGGGCCCTGTCGAACGCGCTCGAGAGCGGGCGCGTGCATCACGCCTTCCTGTTCACGGGCACGCGCGGTGTCGGCAAGACCACCATCGCGCGCATCTTCGCCAAGTGCCTCAACTGCATCCGGGCGGAACAGGCGAAGCAGGAGGTGACCGCCGATCCGTGCGGCGTGTGCCCGGCCTGCCTCGAGATCGACGCCGGGCGCTTCGTGGACCTCATCGAAGTCGACGCCGCCTCGCGCACCAAGGTGGATGACACCCGCGAGCTGCTCGACAACGTTCAGTACGCACCCACGCGCGCCCGCTACAAGGTGTACCTCATCGACGAGGTGCACATGCTCTCCACGCATTCGTTCAATGCGCTGCTGAAGACGCTGGAAGAGCCGCCGCCGCACGTGAAATTCCTGCTCGCCACCACAGACCCGCAGAAGCTGCCGGTGACCGTGCTGTCGCGCTGCCTGCAGTTCAACCTCAAGCGGCTGCCGGTTTCGCAGATCGTCGAGCTGATGAAGCAGATTCTCACCGCCGAAGGCGTGCCGTTCGATACGGGCGGCGTGCGGCTCATGGCGCAGGCGGCGGATGGCAGCGCGCGAGACGGGCTGTCGCTGCTCGACCAGCTCATCGCGTTCGGCGGTGGCAAGGTGGACGAAGAGGCCGCGCGAGCCATGCTCGGCACCATCGCGCGCGATCACGTGCAGAAGCTCGGCGAGCTGCTCGCGGCCGGCGACGCGCCGGCGGTCCTGCAATACGCGCAATCTCTGGAGCAGTGGTCGCCGGACTATGCGCAGGTGCTCGACGAGCTGGCTTCGCTGCTCGTGCGTGTTGCTACCAGACAGGTGGTGAGCGACTACGAGAGCGAGGAGCTGTTCGCGCCCGAGCTCATCGAGAAACTGGCGAAGACGATGTCGCCGGAGGACGCGCAGCTTTTCTACCAGACCGCGGTCACGGGCCGGCGCGATCTCTACATGGCGCCTGAGCCGCGGCTCGGTTTTGAGATGACGCTGCTTCGCATGCTGGTGTTCAAGCCGGCGGCCGATGCAGGCGTGGTTGCCGGCGGTGCGCGGGCGGGCGGCGGCGCCGCGCAAGCGCAGGCGGCGGCGCGTAGCCACCAGGCGCCGGCTGCATCGTCGGGCGGCGCTCGCGCAAGCAGCACCCCGCCGGCATCGGCGCCTGCTACAGCGGCAGCCGCATCGGCGGCAGCTGTGGATGCCGCGCCCGGGTCGTGGGGCGCGATCCTTGCGCAGCTTGAAGTGGCGGGGCTCACGCGGCAGCTCGCCATCAACTGCGTGTTGCTGGGCCGTCGCGGCAACGTCGTCAGGCTTGGCCTCGACCCGCGCAATCAGATGATGCGCACGCAGGGCCCGGTGGACAAACTCACCCAGGCCCTGTCGAAGTATTTCGGTGAGGCCGTGCGCATCGAGTTCGAGGCGCCGTCGGCGGGCCTCGAGACCCCCGCCCAGGCGGAGCAGCGCGCGGTGGTGGAAGAGCTCGACTCGGCGCGCCAGTCGCTCGAAACCGACCCCGCGGTGCGCGCGCTGCGTGAGACGTTCGGCGCCACGCTGCTTCCGGACAGCGTGCGGCCGCTCAAGTAACTTTCCTCAAACATTTTTTTGGCAGCGAGAGATGTCAGGCATGCGTGGAAACATCGGCAACATGATGAAGCAGGCCCAGGCCATGCAGGCCAACATGCAGAAGGTGCAGGCCGAGATCGCCACACTCGAAGTGGTGGGCGAATCGGGCGGCGGCATGGTGAAGGTCACGATGACGGGCCAGCACAACGTGAAGCGTGTGCAGCTCGAGCCGACGGTCATTTCGGAAGATCGCGAGATGCTCGAAGACCTCATTGCCTCCGCCACCAACGACGCGGTGAAGAAGGTCGAGGCCGCCGTGCAGGCGAAGATGGCCACCGCAATGGGCGGCATGCAGCTGCCGCCGGGGTTCAAGCTGCCGTTCTGATCCATTGGAAAAAAGAGGCCTGCGGCCCTTTTTTCGGACGGTGGCTTCGTTGCCGGCGGCAAAAGGCGTGGCTTTTGCCGCCTGTGCCGTAGTGTGAAGTTTTCGCTATGAAGCATTCTCCCCAGCTCGCCCGCCTCATCGACGCGCTTCGCGCCTTGCCCGGCGTGGGGCCCAAGACGGCGCAGCGCATGGCGTTTCATCTGCTCCAGGAAGGGCGGGCGGGGGCGCGTGCATTGGCCGAGGCGCTCACCACGTCGCTCGAAAAAGTGGGGCGCTGCAAGCGGTGTCGCATGCTCACGGAAGGGGAGCTGTGCCAGATCTGTCTTGCGCCTCAGCGGGACGACACGCTGGTGTGCGTGGTGGAGTCGCCGGCAGATGTGGTCGCGGTTGAGCAGTCGGGCGGCTTTCGCGGGCGCTACTTCGTGCTCATGGGGCACTTGTCACCGCTGGATGGCGTGGGGCCGGAGGAGCTGGGCGTGCGCGAGCTCGAAGGCATTCTCGACGAGGGCGGCGTGCAGGAGCTGATTCTTGCGACGAACCCCACGGTCGAAGGAGAGGCCACGGCGCACTTCCTCAGTGACATCGCCACGAAACGCGGCATTCGCGCCACGCGCATTGCTCACGGTGTGCCCATCGGCGGCGAGCTCGAGTATGTCGACGGTGGCACGCTCGCTCATGCGTTGAGCGGGCGGCAGACGTTCACCTAGACGACGTCAGTTGGGCGGGCGGTATTTCGGGCCGCGCGCTTTCGTCAGCTCGTCGTAGAGGCGCCGCATGCGGCGGTAGCTTTCGTAGCGCCGCGCATTCAATTCCCCTTTCTCGGCGGCCTTCTGCACGGCGCAGTTCGGCTCGCGCATGTGCTGGCAGTCCTGGAAGCGGCAGAGCGGCGCGAGGCGGTCGACTTCGGCGAAGCCGAGCGTGCGGGGCTCCAGCGACTCAATGGCGGGTGAAAAGTCCCGCACGCCGGGGGAGTCGATGAGGTGGCCGCCGAGCGGCAGGTCGAACATGCGCGACGTGGTCGTGGTGTGGCGGCCTTTGTCTTCGCGGTCGAGCTCGCCCACTTCGGGTTCCGAGTGGGGAATGAGGCGGCGGACGAGGGACGATTTGCCCACGCCGGACTGGCCGACCAGCGCGGCCACCTGGCTGGCGCAGGCCTCGATCACGGCGTCCATGCCTTCGTCGGCGCGGGCGGAGCACGTGATGGTGCGGTAGCCGGCCTTTGCGTAGGCCTCAAGGGCGGTGCGCAGCTCGTCGTCGATGGGCAGGTCGTGTTTGTTCAGCACGAGGGTTGCCGTTATCGAGGCCGAGGTAGCCGCGGCGACGTAGCGGTCTACCACGAAGAGGTCCGGCGCCGGCTTCGGGGCGAGGACGACCAGGAGTTGGGAGATGTTGGCGACCACGGCTTCCGCCACGCCGCGAACGTTGGACCGGTATAGCGCCGTCTTGCGGGGGCGCACTTCGACCACGCTGACTTCGTCATGGGTGGCGTCGCGCTCGCAGAGCACGTCATCGCCGCAGACCACCGGCATCCGGCGGCCTTTCGGGCGGGCGCGCAGCTCCCGGCCCGCGGTGTCGCGAACCAGCAGGTCGCGGCCGTAGACGGCGATGATGCGGGCTTCGAATGAGGCGGCGACTGGTTCGTTCATGGGCGGGCTGCGGCGAGGGTAGCGGCAGGCGGCCGGTCTGTGCAAATCGACCTGTTACACTTCGCGCCTCAACGCAATACGTCCGACGCCATGCCCGGTAGTGAACACCTCATCTGGATCGATCTGGAGATGACGGGCCTGAAGCCCGACTCCGACGTCGTCATCGAGATCGCCACCATCGTGACGGACAAGAATCTCGAAGTGATCGCGGAAGGGCCGAACCTCGCCATCCATCAGCCCGATGAGGTGCTGGCGCGCATGGACGAGTGGAACACGAAGCAGCACGGGGCGTCCGGGCTCACGGCCCGCGTGAGGGCGAGCACCATCACCACCGCCATGGCGGAGCAGCGCACGCTCGCGTTCCTGGCGCCGCTGGTGAATGCCGGGGCGTCGCCCATGTGTGGCAACAGCATCTGCCAGGACAGGCGGTTTCTCGCGCGGCAGATGCCGCAGCTCGAGCGCTTCTTCCACTACCGCAACCTGGACGTGAGCACGCTCAAGGAGCTGGCCCGCCGCTGGGCGCCTTCCGTGTCGGAGTCTTTCGTGAAGACGGGCTCGCACCTGGCGCTCGTGGACATCCAGGAGTCCATCCGCGAGCTGCGCCACTACCGCGCGAATCTCTTCGCCCAGCAGTTCGCGCGGCCGTAGCGGGCCACTAGTACCAATGGCACTTACTTAAGGCGCGTGGATTGCCACATGAACGGGTGAGCCCTGCGCAGGCGGGGCCTCACTCAAAGAGGGGTCGGGAGGGACCGGCCGTAAGACCGGTCCATCGGGGCCTTGGGAAAAAGCATCCCTGCTTTTTCACATCCCTCCCGACCCCTCTTTGAGCGAGACCCCGCTTCGTGCTCCCGTGCCGTTCATGCGGCAATCCTCAAGTCATTGCTGTTGGCAGTGCATCGGGGAATCGCACCGACGTCAGCTTCAATGCATGAACGGTCACCAGCCTCAAAGCGAGGGTAGCCTCTCCGCGCGCGACTCAACCCGTTCATGCCTCCCGCGACACTTAAGTAAGCGCCATTGCCACTAGTACGTCTTCACAGGGATTCTGACGGGTTTCGGGATCTTGCGTCTGAGCGGGCGGTGGCTCACTCGACGAGGTTTTTCGGAGAAGCGCGTTCGCAGGCGGCGGCTCGCTCGCAGAGGGCGGGGACCGGTCTTACGGCCGGTCGAAGCGACATGGCAATGTCGCACGTTCAAGCGGGTGGGAAGCCCGCCCGGGTAACTGCTAGCCACAGGCCCGGTATTGAGCCTTGCAGGGGTGGTGGCGACATCACTCTTGATGCGTAGGTACGAAAGCAAGCGAGGTGGAACAGCGGCGAATGCCGCGGTGAAGGTTGGATAGTCCCGAAAAGTCCAATGGGAGAGGGCCGAGAGTCTGACCGGACTCGCAGGCGATAGTGGGGCAGCCCAGCATGGCGAGGCTGTTCTACCCGCCCGGGATCGCAGACCCAATCGAGCTTGACCGGATGAACGTGCGGTAACCGTGGAGATCCCAACGGGAGCGATGAGGGAGCGTCGCAGCCGAATGCCAAGCCTGAACAGCGAGGGTCGGTGGAGAGCGTTGGGAAGTCGGAGCTGCCCAGTAAGAGCGATGAGGCCTGGTAACGCGGGCGGAGCAAAGCGGGCGGCGGTGGTGGACAACGAGTTGGGGGAACATGCCCCGACACCGAGCGGACTTTGAGCATGACAACAGAACTGACTCGTTTCACGCAGTGGGCGGCACAGAAGCCGCAAGAGCGCTACACGTAACGGCTCTGTGAAGAGCGTCCCTGCGAACGACCCCACTGGGAGCCGGATGGTGTAACGCACCTCGTCCGGTTCTGCGAGGGCGACGCGCCGTACCGGCTCGGCCGGGAGGCGCGTCGCTACTCACCCCCGCCAAGGCCCTCTGCGAGTGAGCCGCCGCCTGCGCACGCGCTACTCCGAAGTAGTTCTTCAGGGAGAAGCCACCGCCCACGCAGGCGCCCCATCGCCGAATCCCAAGCCCGGCAGAATCTCTGCGCAGAGGTACTAGCTGACGGGCTAGGCTTTTTGGCCTGCCAGGAAGAGCCAGGTCTCGACCACCGTATCGGGGTTGAGCGACATGCTCTCGATGCCCTGATCCACCAGCCACTGCGCAAGGTCCGGGTGGTCGGAGGGGCCCTGGCCGCAGATGCCGATGTACTTGCCACGCTTGCGGCAGGCCGAGATCGCCATGCTCAGCAGGGCCTTTACCGCCTCATCACGCTCATCGAACAGCTTGGCGACGACGGCCGAGTCGCGGTCGAGGCCGAGGGTGAGCTGGGTCATGTCGTTCGAGCCGATCGACATGCCATCGAAGTATTCGAGGTATTGATCGGCGAGCAGCGCGTTGGTCGGCAGCTCGCACATCATGATGAGCTTGAGGCCGTTGTCGCCGCGCTTCAGCCCGTTCTTCGCGAGCAGCTCGGTGACCTCGCGCGCCTCTTTGACCGTGCGCACGAACGGCACCATGACCTGCACGTTGGTGAGGCCCATTTCATCGCGCACTCGCTTCAGCGCGCGGCACTCGAGCTCGAAGCAGGCGCCGAAGGATTCATCGACGTAGCGCGACGGCGCCGCGGAAGCCCAGCATGGGGTTCTCTTCGTGCGGCTCGTACGCGCGGCCGCCGATGAGGTTGGCGTATTCGTTGGACTTGAAGTCGGAGAGGCGCACGATCACCGGCTCGGGGGCGAAGGCGGCGGCGATCTGGCGCGATGCCTTCGGCCAGCTTCTCGACGTAGAAGGTCACCGGGTCGGCGTAGCCGGCGATCTGGGCGCGGATCTGCTCCTGCAGCTCGTCGTCGAGGCGGTCGAACTCCAGCAGCGCGCGCGGATGCACGCCGATCATGCGGTTGATGATGAACTCCAGGCGCGCAAGCCCCACGCCGTGGTGCGGAATGGCCGCGAAATCGAAGGCGCGGTCGGGGTTGCCGACGTTCATCATGATCTTCACGGGGATCTTCGGCAGCGCAGTCGAGCTCGATCTGCTTGCGCTCGAACTCGAGCAGGCCCTCGTACACGTAGCCCGTGTCGCCTTCGGCGCAGGAGACCGTGATGTCCTGGCCCGTCGCGGATCTTGCTGCGTGGCGTCGCCGCAGCCGACCACGGCCGGGATGCCCAGCTCGCGCGCGATGATGGCCGCGTGGCAGGTGCGCCCGCCGCGGTTGGTGACGATGGCGGCGGCAGCGCTTCATGACCGGCTCCCAGTCCGGGTCGGTCATGTCGGCGACCAGCACGTCCCCGGACTGCACGCGTCGCCATCTCGCTGGCGTCGCGGATGACGCGCGCGGGGCCCGCGCCGATGCGCTGGCCGATGCTGCGGCCGGTGGCGAGCACCTTCGAGCGTGCGCTTGAGCGCGTAGCGCTGGATGGTGCGGCCCGGCACGGCTCTGCACGGTCTCCGGGCGCGCCTGCAGGATGATAGATCGTCGCCGGTGGCGCCGTCGCGCGCCCACTCGATGTCCATGGGCCGCTTGTAGTGCTCCTCGATGATGAGCGCCTGGCGCGCCAGCTCGACGAGGTCCGCGTCGTTCAGGCAGAAGCGCTGGCGCTCGGCCTGCGGCACGTCGACGGTCTGCACGCGCTCTGCCGAGCCCTCGGCGCGCCATAGACCATCTTGATGGCCTTGCCGCCGAGGTTGCGGCGCAGCGATCGCGTGCTTGCCGGCGCGCAGCGCCGGCTTGTAGACGTAGAACTCGTCCGGGTTGACCGCGCCCTGCACCACGGTCTCGCCCAAGCCCTAGGAGGCGGTGATGAACACCACGTCGCGGAAGCCCGAGTCGGTGTCGAGCGTGAACATGACGCCGCTGGCGCCGAGGTCGCTGCGCACCATGTGCTGCACGCCGGCCGACAGCGCCACGGCGCTGTGATCGAAGCCCTGGTGCACGCGGTAGGCAATGGCGCGGTCGTTGAACAGCGAGGCGAACACCTCGTGCATGGCCCTCAGCACGCGCGGCCTCGCCGCGCACGTTGAGGAAGGTTTCCTGCTGGCCGGCGAACGAGGCCTCCGGCAGGTCCTCGGCCGTGGCCGAGGAGCGCACCGCGACCGCAATGTCTCGTTGCCGCCGGACATCATGCGCTTGAAACTGCCCGATCACGGCCTGCTGGAGCGGCGGCGGGAACGGCGTGGCGAGGATCCACTGGCGGATGCGCGCGCCCGGTGGCGGCGAGCTTCGCGACGTCATCCACGTCGAGGCTGGCGAGCGCGGTCGCGGATGCGCGCGTCGAGGCGCCCTTGCTGAGGAATTCGCGGTAGGCCTGGGCGGTGGTGGCAAAGCCGCCCGGCACGCTGCACGCCGAGGCGCGCAAGCGAGCCGATCATCTCTCCGAGCGAGGCGTTCTTGCCGCCGACCGTCTCGACATCGCCCATGCCAAGCTGCTCGAAGCGGGATGACGTATGCGTTCAAGGCATGCTCCTGAAGTGTCGCGCCGCGGACGCTTGCCGTGCGGCGCGCGCGGTGAAACACTCGCGGATCCATCGCTCAGCCGCGAAAGTATGCTCAAGACCTGTGAGCCGTCGAACCGTTTTTTTCGTCTCCGACCAGACGGGCGTGACTGCGGAAACGCTGGGCCACAGCCTGATGACGCAGTTCGCGGGCCTGGAATTTCGGCCGGTGACTTTGCCATTTGTGTCCGACGTTGACAAGGCGAGGAGGCGGTGCGGCGAATCAATCGTGCCGCCGACGAAGACGGCCTGCGGCCGATCGTCTTCAGCACGCTGGTGCAGGATGAGCTGCGCGACATCGTGCTCGGGAAGCCAACGGGCTGTTCCTCGATTTGTTCTCCGCGTTCGTCGGCCCGCTCGAGCGTGAACTCGAACCCGCTCCACGCATCGCGCCGGCCGCGCGCACGGCATCGTCGATCTCGCCGCCTACACCGCGCGCATCAACGCCACGAATTTTGCGCTCGCCAACGACGATGGCACCGGGGCATGACTACTCGCACGCGGACGTGGTGCTGATCGGCGTGTCGCGCTCGGCAAGACGCCGACCTGCCTGTACATGGCGCTGCAGTACGGCGTGTTCGCGGCGAACTATCCGCTCACCGAGGATGACCTCGAGACCGGGCAAGCTGCCGCGCGGCTGGAGCCGTATCCGTCGCAAGCTGTATGCCCTCACCATCAGGCCCGAGCGCCTGCAGCAGATCCGCAACGAGCGCCGGCCCGAAAGCCGCTATGCTTCGCGCCAGCAGGTGCCGTACGAGTTGCGCGAGGCGGAGGCGCTCTTCGCGCGCTATTCCATTCCCATGATCGACACCACGGAGTGCTCGATCGAGGAAATCGCCAGCCGCATTCTCAATACTACCGGCATCGAGCGGCGCCTGCGCCCGTGACCGTCGAAAGGTTGCGTGCGGCTCGAGTCCGAAGGCGTAGTCCTCCTCAGCGGCCTCCTGGACGCGCACGATATTTGCTTGCATCCATTTGGCGACACCGCGTCGTGCGCGCTTGCCGCGTGCGCCAGGTGTGATCGAACATTCGCTCGTGCCGTGCGAATTTTGACCCGGGCACGGCTTGCGCAGCCATCCGTGCGATATAGTCGAGGGCGATGCTTGAACGATACACTCACACTCGTTTCCTGGCGCTGCGCGCCCGCGCAGTTTCGTCGCGCTCATGTCGCTGTATGAGAGCAACTACCTCCGCCTGGGCTGGCTCGCGGGCGCGCTGCGCGTCGCTCGACGGCAGCATCGCTCGCAGCGCGCCGCGACGACTGTGATCTCCTTCTCAGCGTCACCGAGCGCACGCCTTACACCACCACGCTGAATCTCACCTACCGGCTCGAGGAGCGCTGGCGCGGTGGAATACCCCGACATGCGCGTGCGCATCTACCACGACGCGCATCTGGTCGAAGCGCAGGAATGGGCCGGCGGTTGCGCCCGCGCCCATCCGCACGGAGTGCTGCAGGCCCTGCGCAGGCACGCGGAGCGTGAACTGGATCAGCGCTGGGCCCGCAACATGATGTTAAATAAATGGTTGGAGTATTGTCTGGAGCGAGGCCATCGCTTCTCGCCCGCTACGCTGATCCCGGCGTGCTAGGCAGATGTGGCGGGCTACCGCTGCATCGTTCATGAGAGTCGCTACGTCAGCTCGGTTTTCTGAAGCTGCCATTTCGCCCAGAAAGACAAGCCCGCGGAAGACACCCGGGTGCTTGCGCTGTTTCGCAACCGCGCGGAGCTCAAGAAGGCTTACGGCGAGCTGCAGGACGAGATCTACCGCCTCAAGGACCGCGTCAAGCAGCAGGAAGGCGCCACCCAGCGCGTGCAGGAAATGCTGCAGAGCCTCGAGCAGCGCCTGGGTGCGCAGGACAGCGGCTACCCCGCGCTGGTGTTCTACCAGCTGCGCGGCCTCTGGCAGCTCGGCCGCGAGCTCATCGAGCAGTTCGTCGCAGGATCTTGCGCGCCAGCTGGAAGAGCGCGAGCGCCGCGCGCACTTCGCCGAGCGCAATCGTCGCCAGTTCGCGCTTCGCCAGAGTGTTGAAACCCAGTTGCGCACGTCCGAGACGCAGGTGGCCGAAGCTGCCGCGTGTCTGGCAGGGCTCCAGGCTGAACGTGAGGGACTCACGCGCTTCTGGCACTTCTTCAAGCGGCGCAACCTGGAGAGCCGGATCGCTTCGGCCCGCTCCGCGCGCAGCGGCGCCGAGGCGGCGCTCGCGCAAGCCCGCGCGGCTTCCGAGGCACTGGAGAAAGAGGCTGCGCCGGAATTCCCGGGCCTGTCGCTCGATGCGCGCAGGGCCATCAACCTCGCGGCCATCGCATATGCAGAAGTGTTGTGCCTGCGCCTCGTGAAGACGCGCCTCGTCACGCTGGCGCGCGAAGCAACCGGCCGGCGTGAAGTGGCGGACGACTACGGCTCGCGCGCGGAGTGCGAACTGCTCATGGCCGAGATCGCGAAGGCTCGTGCGCTCATCCAGGCGCGCACGAACATCGCCCAGGAAGTGAAGGTGCGCTCGGAGCGCCTGAAGCAGATCGCGCGCTATCGCAGCGCGGGCGATTCCTCGCCCACCCCGGAGTCCATCGCGTTTTCGGAAGGCGACATGCTGGCGGGCGAAACGCTCGGCGCAAGCGCCGCGCGCATGCCGAACGTGCTAGCGGAAGATACCTGGGACCTGTTCCGCATCCTGCTGCGCTAGTTCATTGGAAAAAGTCGCCTGCGGCCTGGCGCGGCCCGGCGCTTTTTCGGACGGTGGCTTCGTTTCCAGCCGGCAAAGGCGCGACTTTGCCGGCTTGCGCCGTGCGGCTCTTCGCCAGGAATCGCCGCGTGGCCTGGATGCCATTGTCGAGCCACACGTAGAACGCCGGTACCACGAATAGCGACATCACCGCTCCGAACAACAGCCCTCCCATGATCGCCCGCGCCATCGGCGCGTAGGACGGACCACCCGTGCCGACGGCGAGCTGTGCTTCTGTGTCCACGAACGGAATCAGGTCTGCCAGCGGCAGCAGGCCCAGCGACGCCGTGAGCGTGGTCATGAGTATGGGGCGCAGGCGATCGCGTGCCGCCTGCACGATGGCGGCAATGCGTTCCATGCCCGCGGAGCGCAGATCGTTGATGTGCGCCACCAGCACGATGCCGATGTTCACCACCACGCCGATCAGGATCTGCACGCCGATGAGCGCCATGAACGTGAACGTGGTGCGCGTGACGAACAGGAACCACATCACGCCGATGATGGCCATGAAGATGGAGGTGATGATCGACAGCGGCAGGATCGTGGATTCGAACACGGCCGCCATCACGAGATAGATCATGGCGATGGCCAGCAGCAGGTTGAACAGCATCGTCGTGCCGGCTTCGTCTTGCTGGTCTCGAACCCACGGCCGAGTTTCCACGCGTAACCGGCCGGCATGCTGTAGTCGGCAAGCCGCGCTTCCACGCCCTTCTGCACGCGCGTCGAGCGTTGCGCCTTGCTCGAGATTGCCGGTGATCATCACGGAGGTGAGCCGGTCGGTTCGCTCGATGGTGCGCGCACCGCGGGTCACCCGGAAGTCTGCGACAGCGCCCAGAGCGACGCGCTCGCCGCCCGGCAGGAAAGCGGGAGCTCGCGCGAGGTCGTCGATGGTCTGGCGGTCGGACTCACGGAAGGCGAGTCGCAGCGTGATCTCGCGCTCGCTGCCACGAAATTCGCGCAGCGATCGCCGCGCAGGGCGCCGCTGACTGCCACGGCGACCTGCTTCGGGTCGAGCCCCAGCGCGGCCGTCCTGCGGCGGTCGACGGTGATCTGCACTTCTTCGTCGCCCTGATGCGCCTCGGAGCGCACGGGTGGAGAGTCCCTTCACGCCCGACAGCACGCGCACCATGTCGTCGGCGAGCGTGGCGAGGCGCTCGGTGGATTCGCCTGTGACCTGAAGGCTGAAGCGGCCCTGGTCCTGCCCCTGGTCATCGAGATTGAAGGTGGGCTGGCCGATGAGAATCTCGGGCAGCCTTGCCTTCCAGCCGTGCGACGAACTCGGCGCGTTTCAGGGCCGCCTTCACGCGTTAGCACGATGACGGAATGCGCCCGCTCCGGCTCGTAGACCGTATAGAGGCGCTCGATGCCGAGCTCCTTCTCGCGCGAGCGTCGAAGTACGCCTCGACGGTATTGACGGCCGCTTCGACCCGGTCGATGGGGTGCGTGCCGCTGAATGCGGTAGTCGAGGATCACCTGCCGGCCGGCGTCCTGCGGAAACATCGAGAACCTGAGCAGCTTGTCGGGCAACGCGACGGAGGCCGCGATGAGGCCGCCCGTCAGCAGCATTACGCCAACCAGGCCGCCGGCCGTTGCGCGGTGGTGAGTGAGGCACCATTCGAGCGAAGCGGTGTAGCGGCTCTGCAAACGCGCGATCCAGCTGCCTTCGGCGGTGGGCGGCGGCGACGGGAAGCGCGCGGTGAGCATCGGGATGAGCGTCTGCGCGATGATCAACGACGCGATCATCGCCACGACAATCGGAATGGCCACGTGTGTCAGAAAGATGGTGATCTGGTTGCGCGACCCGAACAGGATGGGCAGGAACACCACGACACACGTCGCCGTGCCCGCGAGCGTGGCGACGCCCACTTCGCGCACGCCGGCCAGCGTTGCGTCCAATGGGCGAGTCGGGTCGAGCTGGCGGTGGCGAAAGACGCTTTCGGTGACGACTACCGCGTTGTCCACCAGCATGCCGACCGCGAGCATCATGCCCATCATCGACATCACGTTGATCGAAAGCCCGAAGAAGTACAGCGCCGCCAACGTGCACAGCAGGGATAGCGGCACGGCCAGGCTCACGATGAGCGTCGTGGGCCAGTGGCGCAGGAACAGCAGCAGCACGATGAAGGCGAGGGCGCCGCCGATGAGCCCGGCCTCCCGCACGTCGCCCAGCGACTGGCGAATCGCCTCGGCCTGATTGTCGATGACGAAGATGCTGATGCCCTGCATCTGCGGCAGGGACTTCGCGCGATCCACCGCCTCGATCACCTTGTCGACCACCTGCACGATGTTCGCCTGGGTCGACTTGAACACATCGATGCCCACGGCCGGGCGGCCGTTCAGGTGCCGGCGCAGCGTGAGCTGCGGACTCACGAGCTCCACCTGCGCCACATCGCCAATGCGCACGTTGCCGTCGATCACGAGCTGGCGAACGTCGTCGAGCGAGCGGAGCTCGCCGATGGGCCGCACGGAGAGGCGCTCGCCGCGCGCGGTGATCTGCCCCGCGCTGACGGAGAAGTTGCTCTGCTGGAGCAGGTCGACGAGCCGCTCCAGGGCGATGCCGTGGGCGGCGATGCGGCCGGCGTCCACCAGGATGCGCACCTCGCGCGGCTCCACGCCGGCAAGCTCGACGCGGGCCACGCCGTCGATGCGCTCGATGGGCTTCTTCAGGTATCGGTCCAGCACTTCATACTGCGACGACAGGTCGCGATCCGCGGAGAGCCGCACCGTAGCGATGGGCTGATCCGCGATCGACGCCATGAACATCCATGATGCGGTTCGCCGCTGCGGGCAGCTGCGAGCGGATCGAATCGAGCTTGGTGCGCACTTCAAAGCTCGCGGCATCCGTGTCGGTGCCCCAGTCGAAGCCGATCTGCAACTGCGCGGAGTCCTGTCCCGGGACCTGGAGCGGATTTCCTTGATGCCCGGCAGGGTGGCGAGCGCGTCTTCCATGGGCCGGGTGATGAGCTCTTCGATTTCCTCGGGCGTGGAGCCCGGATACGGAATGCTCACGCCCATGAAGGGGAACGTGATGTCCGGGAACTGCTCCAGCGGCAGCAGGCGCGCGGCCACGAGGCCGATCACCGCCACGGCGGCGAACGTCATGAGCGTGGTGACGGGCCGGCGCAGCGCGAAGTCGTGTGGATCACGGCAGCACTGCTGCGCTTCCCAGCGGCGGACGCGCCGGCCTGCACAACCTCATCGGCAACCGCTCGCTTGAGTATCCTTGCGGTCGAGCGCCGCATACAGCACGGGAATGACGACCAGCGTCAGGAACGTGGCGACGGCGATGCCGCCAATCACCGTGATGGCCATCGGCCGGCGAATCTCAGCCCCTTCGCCGACGCCGATTGCCATGGGCAGCAGGCCGAGCACGGTGCTAACGCTCGTGATCATGATCGGGCGCAGGCGGGTTCGGCCCGCTTCGAGCAATGATCGCGTCGAGCTTCCCGAGCACCGCGTTCGCGCGCCTGGTTGATGGCATCGATGAGCACGATGGCGTTGTTCACCACGATGCCCGCCAGCATGATGAGCCCGATCAGTGCCACCGCGTTCAGCGTCGTACCCGTCGATGTATAGCCCCCACACCGCGCCGATCAGCCCCATGGGAATCGTGAACAGGATGACGAAGGGATGCAGCAGCGACTCGAACTGCGACGCCATCACCAGATAGACGAGGAACACCGCCAGCGCAAAGGCGAGCATGAGCGAGCGGAAACTCTGTTGCATCTCCTCGCTCTGGCCGGAGACTGAGCCCGTAACACCGGCCGGTAGCGTCGCCTCAGCCAGCAAGCGACGCGCGGTTGCTGTCGCCGCGCCGAGGTTGTCGCCGACGGGGGAGGCTGAAATGACGGCGACCCGCTCCTGATTCGAGCGGCGAATCTCCGCCGGCCCCACTGCGAGGTGAACGTCCGCGACCGCGCTGAGCGGCACTGTGCGCTCCGCACCTGGATTCACGATGAGATTGCGCACGTCCTGGATAGACGAGGCGCGCGTGTCGACGCTGCGCACGAGCACGTCGATTTTCTTGTCCTGCCATCGGTAGCGCGTGGCCACGTCGCCCCGCACGTTGCTGACCACGCGGTCCGCGATGTCCCGCACTGTCAGCCCGAGCTGCGAAGCGCGTTCCTGGTCGAACACGATCTGGATCTCGGGATGACCGGCTTCGACCGTCGAGCGAATGTCGCGAAAATCTCCGCTCGCCTCCATGCGCGAGCGGAGCGAGCTCGCCGCCACTGTGAGTCTGTCGAGATCGTAGCCATAGAGAATCACTTCGATGGGCGTGGTGAGCGTGAGCAGCGCCGGCCGGCTGAGCTCGTGCTGCACGCCTGGCAGGTCGCCGATGCGCTGGCGCAGCGCCTGCATGGCGCGTTCTTCCGCGGCCGGGCCGGCGGGTTGTTTGAGCGTGATGTCGAGCGTGCCCGTGTTTTCGCCCGAATCCACCGGATTCGCGTCGAGCCGGTTGCCGGTGCCCGCGACCGAGTAAGCGCGATCGATCGACGGCAACGAGCTCGCCGCCTTCTGAGCGGCACGCATGGCATCGTCCATCGATTGCAGTGGCGTGCCGGCCGACATGCGCAGCTTCACGGAAAATTCACCCTGCGAGAGCTGCGGGATCAGCTCCGTTCCCAGCCGGGGCAGCATCGCCACGGTGAGCAGCAACGTGCCGACTGCACCGCCCAGCACGATCAGCCGGTGGCTCAGCGCCCACCTCAGCACTGCCGGATAGCGCTGCTCGAGCGCGCCGAATGAAACCTGCGTGAGCCAGACGAATGGCGACAGCGCGAGCCTCAAGAGCCCAGCGGCCCGCGCAGCGCTGCCGCGCACGATTCTGACCACGGCAATCCCGAACCGCGCGACGCGGCCTGATGGGGGAGGGCCTGCCGCCGAAACGGCTTCGAGGCCGGGAGTTGCCACAGTTGCGATCGTGGACACGACAGTCTCGCTGCGACGGGCCGCGAGCATCGGAACGAGGGTGAGGCCGACGAGAAGCGAAAGCATCTGCGCGAAGGTGACCGTGAGCGCCTGGTCGCGGAACAGCTGGCCGGCGATGCCGCTGACGAACACCATGGGGAAGAACACCGCGACCGACGTCAGCGTCGACGCCGTGACCGCCATGGCGACCTCGCGCGTGCCTTCGCGCGCGGCCTCGAGCGCGGACAGCCCCGACTCACGCTTGCGGGCGATCGCTTCGAGGATGACGACGGAATTGTCGACGAGCATGCCCACCGACAATGCGATGCCGCCCAGCGACATGACGTTGAGCGTGAGATCGAAGCTGTACATCAGCACGAAAATGCCGATGACGGTGACCGGGATGACGATGCCCGTGACCACCGTGGCGCGCGCATCCCGCAGGAAGAAGTACAACACGAGCACCGATAGCAGGCCGCCCCACAGTGCCGCGTCCCGCACGTCGCCGATGGCGCTGCTGATGAACTGCGCCTGGTCGTAGACGGGCACCAGCTCGGTGTCCGGCGGCAGCATTTTCTTCAGCGACCCGAGTCGTGCGCGTGCCGCGTTTGCGAGCTGCACCGTATTGGCGTCGCCTTCCTTGTAGACCGCAAGCTCGATGCACTCGCGGCCATTGAGGCGCGTGATGGCCGTGCGGTCCTTGTAGCCGCGCTCCAGGCGCGCCACGTCTTTCAGATACACAGGCTGGCCGCCTACGGTGGCGATGACCGACCCGGCCATGTCGTCGAGCGACTCGAACTCGTTCACCGTGCGCACGAGGAAGCGCTGCGTGCCTTGCTCCAGCCGGCCGCCGGAGAGGTTCACGTTCTCCGCGCCGATGCGCTGGGCAACGTTCTGGATGCCCAGGCCGAGCTGCGCGAGCCGCTGCTGGTCCACGTAGACGTGGATCTCATCTTCGAAGCCGCCACTCACCTTCACGGCGGCGGAGCCTTCGAGGGATTCGATCTCGGGCTTCAGGCGATCGTCGGCGAAACGGCGCAGGAGCTTGAGGCGCCCTTCGCTCGTGCCGGTTGCCGCCTTCTTCGAGGCGTCGACGAACGCCAGCCGCATCACGGGCTCGGTCGAAGGGTCGAACCTCAGCAGCACAGGGCGGGTGGCTTCCAGTGGCAGTTGCAGAAGATCGAGCCGCTCGCGCACGTCGATGCCGGCGAAGTCCATGTCGGTGCCCCACAGAAACTCGAGCACCACGTCGGACTGGCCGGAGCGCGAAATCGAACGCAGCGTGCGCACGTTGCGTATGACGCCTGCGGCTTCCTCAATGGGCCGCGTCAGCAGGTTCTCCACTTCGAGCGGGGCAGCGCCCGGCAGCTCGGTTCGAATGGTGAGCGTGGGGTAAGACAGATCCGGCAGCAGGTTTACCTTGAGGCGCGAGAGCGAGATGGCTCCCAGCAGAGCGATGGCGATCGTGGCCATGGCGATGGTCACGCGGCGGCGAATCGCGAAGTCGACGAGTTGCACGTGCTACTCCCCCATCCTCATCTCTTAGCGCCCGGGCGGCGCCGCGCGAATCAGGTGCGCGCGTCGACCTGCAGCGTGACGACGCGAACCTTGTTGCCGTCCTTGAGGCCGCTTTGCCCGACGATGACGATCTGCTCATCGCCCGCGAGCCCTTCGGTGATCTCGACGTTGCCTGCGTCGGAGAGCCCGGTATCCACGGATTTCTGGCGCGCGACGCCGTCCTGCACGACGAACACCGAGCGCTCGCCATCGGTCTCCACGAGCGCGACCCGCGGGATCTGCAGCGCCTGCTGCTTGCGTTCGAAGACGATGCCAACGCGCGCAAACATGCCGGGCCGCAGCTCGCCGCTCGCGTCGTCGATCTCGACGGTGGTCTTGAAGGTGGCGGTGCGTATGTCGATGGTGGGTGAGACCAGCGTGACCTTCGCAAGAAAGGTCTTGCCCGGAACGGCATCCACCTGCATGGACGCCGTCTGCCCCGGCTTGAGCCGCCTCAGCTCGCGCTCGGGCACGAACACGTGCGCCTTCAGCGGCGATGGGTCGGTAATGCGAAACAGCGCCGCGTTCGGCTGCACGGTCTGGCCGAGCTTGATCTGGCGCGTGGCGATGAGGCCAGCAAACGGAGCCCGGATCTCGGTGTAGGAAAGCTGAAGCTCCGCCATCTCGTGCCGGGCTCGCAGCGACTCGAGGTCATAGCGCAGGCTTTCGAACGTGCCCGCGGCCACGAGCCCTTTCTGGTTCAGCTCGACCTGGCGGCGATAGTCACGCTCGAGTTTGGCGAGCTCCGCGCCGGCCTGTGTGGCTTCGAGGCGCAGCTGACGGCCATCGAGCGTGGCGAGCAGCTGTCCGGCGGCGACGCGGTCACCTTCCTCGACCAGCAGCCGCTGCACCTCGCCTTGCACCTTGGCGATCACTTCCGCATCGGCCTCGGCTTCGAGGGTGGCCGTGCCGGAGTACGTCGCCAGAAGCTCCTTGCGGGCCGGACGGGCGATCTCGACGGGGATGGAGGCATCGGCCGTCTTCGCGGCGTCGTCCTCCTGGGAGGCGTTAGAGCTCCCGCAGCCGGCGATGGTGAAACCGATAGCGGCGGCCAGAACGGCTGCCGGAAGTGAATGACGCATGTCCGTGCTCCCCTGCGGGCGACACATGCGCCCGGTCACTCGATGTGAGGCGGGAGTATAGGATCTTTGGTGTTGTAGTCAACTACAACAGCCGGACTGCGCGCGGGCACGCGCAGGGGCAAACCTGCGTCGATCAGTTCGGCTTGGCTTCGGCGGCGACGGGCTTCACGTCTGCCTTCACTGTCTGAGGGCCCCGGCCGGAGGTCGGACGAGCGCCCGTGACCATGTCGCCCATGATTTCGGCTGCCTGGGCCAGCACGATGTCGGGCGCCTCGGACTTGTCTTTCTCCAGCTCTTCGACGGTCTTGAAGGCGGGCAGGCCCTTGGAGGCGCGGCGGCCGTTCTCACGCGTGAGGCGCTGCGCGTCCTGCTGAGTCGCGCTCTTCCTTGCGCGCGTTCAGGTTCAGCGAAATGGTCTTCTGCTCGCGCAAGGTGTCGATGGCGGCAATGCTCTGCACGAGCCAGCGATAGTCCGGGTCTTTGTCGGCGCGCTGAGTCTCTTCGGTGGCCAGCAGGCGGGATGGACTGGCCGTCGCGACGGTCGGCGGTGCGGAAGGGCACGCCGGCGATGCGATCCCAGGGCAGAGCGGCGTCGAGCGCGCTTTCGCCGATGGTCTTCATGTCGATGTCCGAGGGCAGCGTGCACGTCCGGCTCCACGCCGCGATGCTGCGTGCTCTCGCCGGTGACGCGGTAGAACTTGCCGATGGTGACGGTGAGCTGGCCGTTGACCGGGCGCTGCGCCAGCGATCGAGCGGAACGAGGTTCTGCACCGTGCCCTTGCCGAACGTGCGCTGGCCGATGACGACGCCGCGGTGATAGTCCTGGATGGCGCCGGCGAAGATCTCCGACGCGGAGGCGCTGGAGCGATCCACGAGCACCGCGAGCGGGCCGTCATAGGCCACGCCCGGCTCCGGGTCGTCGAGCACCTCGAGGCGACCGGTGGTGTCCTTCAGCTGCACCACCGGGCCCTTGTCGATGAACAGGCCGGTGAGCGCAGTGGCCTCGGGCAGGTAGCCGCCGCCGTTACCGCGCAGGTCGAGCACCAGGCCGTCGATGTTCTCGGCCTTCAGCTCGTCGGATGAGCTTGCGCACGTCGCGCGTGGTGCTGCGGGAGTTCTTGTCGCCGGCGCTCTGCGCCTGCGACGTCCTGGTAGAAGCCGGGCACGTTGATGACGCCGACTTTGAGCGTCTTGCCGTTGCGCGTGATGGTCTTCACTTCCTTCTGGGCGGCCTGGGCTTCGAGCGTGACCTTGTTACGCGTGAATTCCAGCGTCTTTTCCGGCGAGCCCGGAGCTGCGCCCGCGGGCAGAACCTGCAGGCGCACGCTGGTGCCGGCCTTGCCGCGGATCAGCTGCACCACGTCGTCGAGGCGCCAGCCGATGACGTCGGTTGGCGCGCCGTCCTTGCCCTGGCCGACGGCAGTGATGCGATCGTTGACAGTGAGCGTGCCGGCCACGGCGGCCGGGCCGCCCTCGATGATGTTGATGATGGTGACGTAGTCGTCGACGAGCTGCAGCGAGGCGCCGATGCCCTCGTAGTTGAGGCTCATCTGGATGCGGTATTCCTCGGAGCTGCGCGGCGAGAAGTAGCTGGAGTGCGGGTCGAAGGTGCGCGCGTAGGAGTTCATGAGGTTCTCGAACACATCTTCGGGCGTCACCTGGTCGACGCGCTTGAGCACGCGCTCGTAGCGCTTCTGGAGAAGCTCCGAAGCTTCCTTCCACGTCTTGCCGGTGAGGATGCAGCGACAGCGCGTCGTTCTTCACGCGCTTGCGCCACAGCTCGTTCGAGCTCGTTCGCAGTCGCCGGCCACGGCGCTTGCTCGCGATCGAACTCGAAAGACTCGTTCAGCGTCCAGTCCGGCTCGGTCTTCGAGCTGCGAGATGCGCGAAGTTGATGCGCTCGCGATTGCGCTGCTGGAAGCGCGCGAAGATGACGAAGGCCGGTTCGACGTCGCCGCTGCGGATCATGTCGTCGAACTTCAGGCGCGCGCCGGAGAATTCCGTGATGTCGCTTGCGAGGAAGTAGCTGCGCTGGCTGTCCAGCAGGTCGAGGTAGCGCTCGTACACCTGCGCGGAGAGTTTGTCGTCGATGGGCGCCCGGCGGAAGTGCGCCTCTTCGAGAATGGAGCCCACGCGGCGCGCGATGGCACGCTGGCGATCGGTGGGAACAATGGAGCCGGCCGGCAGGCCCGATGTGTTCGCAGGCGCGGGAGTCGAGCTCACCAGCACCAGCGCCAACACCGAGAGGACCGAGGCGGCAATCCACCCCGAAGGGCGACGCAGGGACTTTGGCATCGTTCGCGCGCTCACAAACTTACGTACACTTTGACCCCAATCTAGAGGTCGCGGTCGGCAGCATCAAGTGGTCCGTACGACGCGACTTGGGGAATTTGCCATGCGCCCGCTCGCCGTACTGCTTGGAATAGTGATGGGTTCGACAGTTTCACTGGCTGTCGGGCTCGCGCTCACCTGGGTGGTTTTCCTCTTCATGCCCCAGCACGCCGAGCGCCTCGCGCCCGAAAAGGCCCCGCTGTTCAAGGCTATCCTGCTGTTTACGCTGCTGTCTGTGGCGGCGGCGGCCAGCTTCTATGGGGAAATACGTGACCGCCGCTGGCGCCTGCAGGCGATGGCGGCGATGGTGACCCTGCTGGGGGTGGCTTTCTGGACCTACTGGCCGCGCTGAGCCTTCTGCACGGCCGACCGGCTGGCGGCGCGGCGCGCGCCACCGGCTTGGCTCAACCCTTCAGTCACGCCTGGGCTTGCGTCTCCACGCGTCGACCGGGCGCCTGAAGGGCGCCGACGCTCGGCTTACGCCTATTGGGTGGCGCCGTCGGCCGAGCGCACGACCTGCCAGCACAGCCGCAGCACCATGATGATGACGTAGGGGCCGAACGCGACGCTCCAGTAGACGAGCGAGCCGTTCTTGAGGCCGTTGAAGAAGTCCACGAGCAGGGCGAACGGCCCGCCGTCCGCATAGGGGCCGAGCACGCCGCGGCCAACGACCCAGATGAGCAGCGGAATCACGAATAGTCCGCAGGCCAGCAGGATCGCCAGAATCATGAGCTCCCGGCGCGCGCGAGACGGAGCAGCGGCCGGCAGGGTGTCGGAGGGGCTGGCGGTGCGTTCAGGCTGGGCGGACAGGTTTCGCTCCTGGTGATCGACCGTCGGGCAAGCTCCGGTCTGAAGGCCGGGCATAATAGCCGCAACATGAAAAAAATCAGAGCCGCAGTTGTCGGTGTCGGTTATCTCGGACGGTTTCACGCGCAGAAATATGCTGGAGCCGAAGGCTGTGAGCTCGTCGGCGTAGTCGATGCGCGTGCCGAAGCCCGCGAGAAAGTCGCCGCAGAGCTACACACGAAGCCGTTCGCGGACTACCACGAGCTCATCGGGCAGGTAGATGCGGTCAGCGTCGTGACGCAGACGCCGGCGCATTTCGGCATCGCGCGGGATTTTCTTGCCGCAGGCGTGCACGTGCTGGTGGAGAAGCCCATTACCGAAACGCCCGAGGAGGCTCGCAAGCTCATCGAGCTCGCGCAATCGAAGGGCTGCGTGCTGCAGGTGGGGCACCTGGAGCGCTTCAATGCGGCCATTCTCGCGGCGGAGCCTTACCTGACGGCGCCGCGCTTCATCGAATGCCACCGGCTCGCGCCGTTCAAGGAGCGCGGCACGGACGTGAACGTGGTGCTCGACCTCATGATCCACGACATCGACATCGTGCAGACCATCGTGGGGGCGCCCATCGTGTCGATCGACGCCATCGGCACCACCGTGTTCTCGGACGAGATCGACATCGCGAATGCGCGCCTCCACTTCAAGAGTGGCTGCGTCGCCAATACCACGGCGAGCCGCGTGAGCCTGAAGACTGAGCGCAAGCTGCGCGTGATCCAGGATGACGCGTATCTCTCCATGGATCTTCAGCAGAAGAGCCTTACGCTCATGCGCAGGCGCCACGGCCCTGTGCCGCCGGGGCAGCTGCCGGTGTCGATCGAAGAGCAGACCTTCGAGCAGGGCGATGCCCTCAAAGCGGAGATCGAGTCGTTTCTCGACTGCATTCGCAACGGCAAGCCGCCAGTCGTGGGCGGCGAGGCGGGCATGCAGGCGCTGGAGACGGCCATGCGCATTACCGAAGAGGTCCTGCGCGGCTCCAGGGCGCGCTGAGGGGGCGCGGATCGTTCCGCGCAAGGCGGCGGAACCTGGGCTTGGAGGCCGTTGGCGGAACGAAGCACATCTCTGGCGCGTTCCGACACTGGCAGGGCCCGCGATCGCGGCCGATCGAGCTTGAATCCCCCCGCCGAGCCCTCCAGATACCAGCCATGGATACACAACTGGTCACACCGGTTCCGAAACGGCTCATCCTCGAGCTCGATCTCATTGCAGACTTCGCTTGCCCGTGGTCTTACCTCGGGAAACGAAGCCTGGAGCGCGCGCTGGGGAATCTCTACGGGCTTCCGCAGCGTGCACTTCGCTGGCACGGCTTCCGTGCCCAGCCAGAAGGCGCGAGCGAGAAGGTGAGCCCGCCACAGTCGTGGCGTGCGCACATCGCCACACGGCTGCCCAACGGCATTTCCGTGGATTTCGCCCACAAGAGCCTCGTCGAGGCCGGGCACGGCCTCGGTATCAACTTCGATTTTTCGAGGCTCGAGCAGCTGCCCGACACGCGTGAGGCGCATCGCCTGGTGGCGCTGGCTGCGCGTGAGGAAAAGCAGAGCGAAGTGGCAGACGGCATTTTCCGTGCCTTCTTCGAGCAGGGGCGGGACATCGGTGACCGGGCGGTCATCGACGCCGTCGGCCTCGAGAGCGGCCTGGGCGCCGAGACGCTTGCCGCCTTCAGCAATCCCGAAGAGGGGCGCGATGAGATTGCGGCCGAAGAAAAGCGGCTGCGCGGCTTCGGCGTGGTGGCTACGCCCAACCTGCTCATCAACGGCCGCGTGCTCGTGCCGGGCCCGGCGGATGTGTCGACCTACGTGCAGGCACTCGACCAGGCGCTGTTCCCGAAGCTCTCGTCGGACAAGAAACACCTTCACTAGCGACCGCGCGGGCGGGCACTCTGGCCTCCATGGGCCGGGCGCGGTAACGTGCCCGGCCCGGGGTGGAGAGCATCGTGCCCAGTCCTGAATTCCTGTCCGATCTTCGTGCCGCCGTCGGTGAGCAGGCTGTGCTCACGGGCGAGCGTTTGAGCGGCCGCGCATACGACGCGAGCGTGGGCGACGTAAAGGCGCAGGCGCTCGTGCGGCCCCGAAGCACTGGCGAGGTGTCGAAGGTGCTGGCGCTGTGCCATGCGCGCGGGCAAGTGGTGGTGCCGCACGGCGGCCTCACCGGGCTCGTCTACGGTGCCACGGCTACGCACAGCGATCTCATCCTTTCCCTCGAAGCGATGAATCGCATCGAGGCAATCGATGTCGCCGGCCGCACGCTGCGTGTGGAAGCCGGCGTCACTTTGCAGCGGGCGCAGGAAGAAGCCGAGCGCCACGACCTCATGTTCGCCGTGGATCTCGGCGGGCGCGGCACCGCCACCATCGGCGGCAACATCTCAACCAACGCGGGCGGCGTGCGCGTCATTCGCTACGGCATGATGCGTAACCAGGTGCTTGGGCTCGAGGCCGTGCTGGCGGATGGCACGGTGCTCAGCTCGATGAATCGCTCCATCAAGAACAATGCGGGGTACGACCTCAAGCATCTGTTCATCGGCAGCGAGGGCACGCTGGGCGTCGTCACCCGGGCCGACCTGCGCCTGATGCCGAAGCCGCGCAGCCTGAACACCGCGTTCGTGGCGTGCGACAGCTTCGAGACGGTGATCCGCTTCCTGGGTTACATCGACTCCTCGCTGGGCGGGCAGCTCGGCGCGTTCGAGGCGCTGTGGCCGGAGTTCTACGAGATCTGCACCACGGCCCCGGCGGTGGTGACGAAGCCGCCGCTGCCATACGGGCATCCGGTTTACGTGCTCATCGAGTCGCTCGGCGCGGAAGCCGAAGCGGACTCTGCGCGCCTGGAGCAGGCGCTGGCCCACGCGCTGGAGCAGAAGCTCATTGATGACGCCGTCATCGCCAAAAGCGAGAGCGAGCGCAAGTCGATGTGGAACATTCGCGACGACGTGTGGCAGACGCGCCGCTACGGCCAGGCCGTGGACTTCGATATCAGCCTGCCCATTGCCGACATGCCGGCGTATCTTGCGGAAACCCGGCGCAAGCTCGCCGAGCGATTCCCGCGCATGCGTCCGTATGTGTTCGGGCACATCGGCGACGGCAACCTGCACCTTGCCATCAGCACGCCGGACGACGTCGAGAAGACCCGCGATGAGCTGAAGCGCCTCGTGTATGAGCCGCTGCAGGCCATTGGCGGCTCGATCGCGGCGGAGCACGGCATCGGGCTCGAGCGTAAGAAGTACCTCAAGCTGTCGCGCACGCCGCAGGAGATTGCGGCCATGCGCGCCATCAAGGCGGCGCTCGACCCCAGGCGCATCCTGAATCCCGGCAAGATTTTCGACTGACGTTGAGGGCAGCGCCCATGCAACCGGAGCACTTTCGTCGCGCGGCCCGCCCGGTTACGGTGGCGGCCACGCAGTTCTCGTGCGATTGGGACGTGGGCGCGAACATCGCGAAGGCGGAAGGCGCCGTGCGCGAGGCCGCCAGGCGCGGCGCGCAGATCATCCTGCTGCCGGAGCTGTTCGAGACGCCGTACTTCTGCATCGAGCAGGACGTGCGGCATCTGTCGCTCGCGCAGCCGCTCGAGGAGAACCGCGCCGTCCGCCATTTTCAGGCGGTGGCGCGCGAGCTGCAGGTTGTGCTGCCCATCAGCTTCTTCGAGCGGGCGGGGCGGGCCTACTACAACACCGTCGCCATTCTCGATGCGGATGGGCGCGTGCTCGGCACCTATCGCAAGTCACACATTCCGAACGGGCCGGGGTATCAGGAGAAGAATTACTTCAGCCCTGGCGACACCGGCTTCAAGGTGTGGGATACGCGTTTTGCGCGCATCGGCGTGGGCATCTGCTGGGACCAGTGGTTTCCCGAGACCGCGCGCGCGATGGCGCTGATGGGTGCGGAGCTGTTTTTCTTTCCCACCGCCATCGGCACCGAGCCGCCGCCGGCAATGCCTCTCAATTCGCGAGATCACTGGCAGCGCACGCAACAGGGTCATGCGGC
This sequence comes from uncultured Gammaproteobacteria bacterium, assembly GCA_963837755.1. Lineage (GTDB taxonomy): Bacteria > Pseudomonadota > Gammaproteobacteria > Steroidobacterales > Steroidobacteraceae > JADGHX01. The sequence goes on from CAWIOP010000003.1 coordinate 1,017,806, forward strand.
TGCGAATCTCACGCCGCTGATCGCTTCGAATCGATACGGGCTGGAGCGCTCGCTGCAGGATCCAGACGGGCTCTACGTCAATTTCTACGGCTCCTCGTTCATCGCTGACGCCACCGGCGCGAAAGTCGCGGAAGCTGGCGAGCAGGGTGATGCCGTGCTCACGGCGACGTTCGATCTCGATGCGCTCGCCCAGCAGCGCGACAACTGGTTCGTGTTCCGGGATCGCCGCCCCGACCTCTATGGGCCGCTACTGACGCTCGATGGGCGCCAGGCGCAGGGTGGGCGTTCGTAATTATTTCGCCCGGCGCTTCACCCAGTCGAAAGCGCCTTCCAGGTCGTCGACGAAGCGGGCGTACTCGGCGCGCTGCTGAACGTCGTCGGGAATGCGCAGCAGATATGACGGATGCACTGTCACCCACAGATCGGCATCGTGGGTGAAGGGCGTGGGAAGCCCTCTCATCGCAGACACTGTCACCGTATGGCCGAGCAGGCTGCGCGCCGCGGTTGCGCCCAGCGCAATGACCAGCTTCGGCTCGACGAACTTGATTTCTTCCGCAAGCCACCAGCGGCACGCCTCGATTTCTCCCACGTTCGGCTTTACGTGCATTCGGCGCTTGCCGCGCGACTCGAACTTGAAATGCTTGACGGCATTCGACACGAAGACGTCCTGGCGCGTGATGCCCGCTTCGTGCAGGGCCCGATCCAGGATGGACCCCGCGGGTCCCACGAATGGGTGCCCCGTCTGATCCTCCGCGTCGCCGGGCTGCTCTCCGACGAGCATCACGTCTGCCTTCCGCGGCCCTTCACCTGGCACGCCCTGCGTGGCGTCTCGCCACAGATCGCACCGCTTGCATGCGTTAACCGCGTCGCGTAGCTCATCGAGCGAGTTGAGATGCCGGCTGATCGCATCTGCGCGCTCCGGGCTCTCATCTGTGGAGCGAGAGTGCTGCGGCCCCGTTGGCGTGTCACGCGTAGGCATCGAAAACAGGAATGTCCTGCAAGGCGCGCGGTTCCCGTCGAGCCGAAGCAGTTGCTCCGCGCGCTAACGTGTGCCCAGCAAGACCCGACTGTTGCGTTTGCGGACTCAAGCAGCCCTGACAATGCTCTGAGGCGGCGTGTCCGTCGCGCCGCTGGCGCGTACGCGAATCGCAAAGAAGCGTTCTTCGAAAGCTTGGCGGGCGGCGAGGCTGTAGATAGGCAGCCTCGGCATCCGAAAGCTTGCGGACGGCGCGACATGCGCTGAAAAAAAGTCGCGTTCCCGGCCCGGTGACCGGGAACGCTGGGTTGGTGGAGGCGGGGGGACAGTTCACCCGCGGCTTTCGCTGCGGCCTGGACTATGCCTTCATCCTCGCGCAAACCGTTTCCGGCCTGTGCAGGGATGCGGAGCGTGTTATCCGGCTCGTTACTTCAGCCGGATCCTAGTGCCCGCCCGGCGCGTGGCGCGCTTCGGCGAGTCTATGAGTCTCTACAGGGCGGACCTGAAGTTGGCCCTCTTTCCACCCCTCGGCGTTGCCATGCCACCGTCTTGCGACAGCGACGTGAGGTTTCACCGATGTGAGCTCCGTTATCATTCAGCCCTCGCGGGCTGACGCGACCCTTGATCGAACCCCCGTCCGTAAGTGCTAAGCTCAAAGACCTACGTACGTAGCCCTCTCTTTGATTCTCGCGTGTCGCTACCCGAGGGGCAGGGAAGACGCCACGCCAGCACACAGTGACTCTTAACGAACCGGCCTGTCGCACGCCGTTTCGCGATCCTATGAACGCGTCCCCTGATTCAGTCGCATAGGCACGAGCTGGTCAGAGGTCAGCTACCCTTAGGCAGCTAGAGCGTAGTTGTCGTCGTTGGCAACTAAGATTTGCAGCGGGATTTACGAGGGGCACTGCACCTCGGTACGCACTTTGAGGTTCACAACCCACGTCGAAACCGGTCGCCCCCAAATGCACGCGGAGAATACCGCATTTGGCACGCCACGTGTGGTTGGCTTGCCGTGAAGGACACGGCCGCGCTCGCGACAGTAAACCTCGGCTGTGCCGGGTGGCACGGGCCGCGGGCCGCGGGCTTTCAGCCCCGGCGCATCGCCCGCGCCTTGTCGCGCTGCCAGTCGCGGTCTTTTTCGGTGGCGCGCTTGTCGTGCTGCTTCTTGCCCTTGGCGAGGCCCATCTCCAGCTTGGCGCGGCCGTTCTTCCAGTGCAGGTCGAGCGGCACCAGCGTGTAGCCCTTGCGCTCCACCGCGCCCACCAGCCGCGACAGCTCGCTCTTGTTGAGCAGCAGCTTGCGGGTGCGCGTCGGGTCGGCAACGATGTGGGTGGAGGCGGTCTTGAGCGGTGTGATGTGAGCGCCGAACAGGAACGCCTCCTCGCCGCGCACGTACACGTACGACTCGGTCAGCTGCGCGCGGCCGGCGCGCATGGACTTAACTTCCCAGCCCTGCAGCACGAGCCCGGCCTCGAAGCGGTCCTCGATGAAATATTCGTAGCGCGCCTTGCGGTTCTCGGCGATCAGGCGCTCTGTGTTCTCGGCTTTGGCCATGAGACTTGGGGCCGCGGGCATCCGGGTGCGGTTCGTGGGGGCGGCGATTGTACCTGCGCCGGTTGTGGGGGCGCGGGCTTCTTGTGACAATCCCCTCCATGCGACAAGTTAAGCGCTCGGCTCTCGTCGCACAGCTGCCGAGCCGCATGTTCGCCCTCATCAACGACATCGAAAGCTATCCGGCGTTCGTGCCCGGATGCACGCATGCGCGCGTCGAAAGCCGTTCGCCCACGGTAATCGTGGCTACGCTGGGCGTTCGCAAGGGCCCCATGCAGGCGCAAGTGACAACGCGCAACACGCTGGAGCACGACAGGCGCGTCACCATGGCGCTGGTACACGGCCCGTTCCGTGAGCTCGAAGGCGAGTGGATGCTGACCCCGGTTGGCGTGGACGGCTGCCGCGTCGATCTGTCCATGCGGTTCGCGTTCAGGAACCCGATGTCGGCCGTCGTCTTCGAGCCCCTTTTCGAGCAGACGGCGGCGTCGCTCGTAGACGCGTTCGTGGCGCGCGCCCGCGCGCTCGATAAGTAATCGACTGCGAGCGCTGGCGTGCGTATTCGCCTCGCATCGGCTGCGCCGTGAGTGCCCCGGGGTTCAAGCGTTGTGTCGTGGCCTATGCGACGCGCGACGAGCAGTGGCTCTGGACGGTGGTCGTTCCCGGTGACGCAAACATCGAACGGGTGCTCGCGGCCGCGCGCGCCGTTGCGAATCGTGACGACGTTCCCTGGGACACGACCGCGCTCGGCATCTTTGGCCAGGCATGCGATCGATCGGACGTCCCCTCGGACGGCGATCGCATCGAGATCTATCGCCCGCTCGCGGCCGATCCGCGGGAGCGGCGCCGGCAGCGGGTTCAGACCCAGCGCCGCGCATTGCGCGGCGGTCGATCAGGTTGAGGCGGGCGGGGTCGCCGGGGGCGTGGCAACACCAGGCTCGGTCTGCCGCTGCTCGGCCGGCGGCATCGGGCGCGCGTCCTGGTTATCGAAGCGGGACACCTTGTCGTCCTGGAAATAGACGATGAGATGCCGCTGGTCCGGCTTCTTCAGGCGGCCCTTCTTCAGGTAATACAGGTAGTCCCAACGATCCTTGTCGAACGCGTCGGGCACCATGGGTGTGCCGAGGAGATAGCGCACCTGGCTGCGAGTCATTCCTACCTGCAGCTGTGTCACCGAGCGCTCTTCGAGGAAATTCCCTTGCTGGATCGTCATTCGATAGACGCAGCCCTGAAGCGCAAGGCCTGCCGCGATGACGGTGAGAGCCAGAGTGAGAACACGGGTCGGGCGACGTAGCGCCGGGCGTGGATTCGCCGGAATTTCAGCAAAACGGGGTCGCATGTGGGTCCGTTTGGAGGAATAATCGCGGCCGCATCATACCGTATGGCGATTCATGCGCACGCCCTTGGCTCGTTGCCAGGGCATCGTGCGGCCGGAGTGCTCGAGTGGAAGGCAAGGATCTTCGCAAGGCCGGCCTCAAGGTAACGCTGCCGCGGCTGAAGATTCTCGAGATTCTCGAGAGCAGCGCGACACGTCATCTTTCGGCCGAAGACATTTACCGCACGCTCCTCGATTCGAACGAGGACATCGGGCTTGCCACCGTTTACCGTGTGCTCACTCAGTTCGAGGCGGCGGGCCTCGTCAGCCGGCATCACTTCGAAGACGGAATGGCCGTGTTCGAGCTGAACCAGGGCACGCATCATGACCATATCGTGTGTCTCGAGTGCGGGCGGGTCGAAGAGTTCATGGATGCCGGTATTGAAGACCGGCAGAACGCGGTGGCGGAGCGGCTGGGGTATGAGATTCGGGACCACTCGCTGATCCTGTACGGGAAGTGCAAGCGCAACCCGTGTCCTTATCGGAAGAAGGGGGCGGGGCAGGTCAAGAGGCTCTCTGAGAAGAGCCACTCTCACTCCTGACCCTTCAGGTCGGGGTCTGTCACGTAACTCTATTCGCGAACGCGGCTGGGCACCTGCGCAGGCGAAGCCGCGCTCGAAGAGGGACGTTCGAGGGACCGCCCGTAAGACCGGTCCATCGGGGGCTCGCCTAGCCGGCCGCGGGAAAATGCATCCCTGCATTTTCACGTCCCTCGAACGTCCCTCTTCGAGCGCGGCTTCGCCTCAAAGGCTTTCGGTGTTCGCAAATAGAGTCCGAGCGCTGCGGGTCGGCGCTCGGCCTGGTGGCCGCGGCGACTAGGAGCGGCGCTTCGTCGATTTGGCGCGGGGAGCGGCGTCGTCTGATGCTGCTGCGGTCGCGGTCGCGGTCGCGGTCGCTGTTGCTGTTGCCGCGGTCTTCAGCATTTCCTTTGCGTGTTCGCGGGCTTTGGCGGTGACTTCAACGCCGCCCAGCATGCGTGCGATTTCTTCAACGCGGTCGTCTGCGGAAAGCACTGTGAGGGTGGTGCGTGTGGTTTTGCCGTCTGTGAGCTTTGCGACGCGCAGGTGATTGTGGCCCTGGGCTGCCACTTGCGGCAGGTGGGTGACGCACAGGACCTGGCTGCTTTCGGCGAGCGAGTGCAGTTCGCGGCCGATGATTTCTGCGATGGCGCCGCCGATGCCGGAGTCCACTTCGTCGAAGACCATGCAGCGTGTCTCGCGCGCGGCGCACGACACCTGCACGGCGAGCGACAGGCGTGAGAGCTCGCCTCCGGAGGCCACTTTTGCGAGCGGGCGTAGCGGCTGGCCGGGGTTCGCGGTGACGCGGAATTCGATCTGGTCCACGCCGTGCGGGGCGGGCTCGGTGGTGGTGAGCGGGGTGATCTCCACCTGGAAGCGGCCGCCGGCCATGCCGAGTGTTTGCATGCGGGCCGTGATGTCTTTCGCCAGCGCGCGGCCGGCGGTGGCGCGGCAGGCGGTGAGCTGTTGGGCGAGCGTGCGGTAGCCTTCGAGAGCGGAAGCCTGCTCTTTGCGCAGCTGGCTCAAGTCGGAGTCTGCGCGCTCGACTTCGACGAGCTCCGCCTTGAGCTGCGTGGTGCGCTGGGGCAGCTCTTCCGGCAACACGCGGTGTTTGCGCGCCAGCTCTTCGATGGCGGCCAGGCGGCGTTCCACCTGGTCGTGCCGGGCTGTGTCGACGTCCAGCGTTTCGATGTAGTGGCGCAGCTGGTTGGCGGCTTCGCGAATCTGGATGGTGGCTTCGTCCACCAGCGGCAACACGGCGCCGAGCTTCGAGTCGACTGCCGAGACGTTGCGCAGCGCCTGGATTGCGCGGCTCACGGCGGCATGGGCGCTGCCGTCTTCGCCCTCGTAGAGTTGCATCAGGGCCGTCTGGGCGGCCTCACCGAGGCGCCCGCGGTTTGCAAGGCGGGTGCGTTCCTCATTGAGCTGCGCCACTTCGCCTTCCGCAAGTTGCAGGGCTTCGAGCTCCCGCATCTGATAGCGCAGCAGGTCGAGGCGCGCGTCACGGTCGCGCGCCTTGCCTTCGAGCTCCAGCATGCGATTGAGCAGGCCGAGCCACACGCGGTGGGAAATGCCCACCTGGCCGACGAGGCCTTCATGCCGGCCGAAGTCATCGAGCAGCTCGCGCTGCGCGGCGCTGCGCGTGAGCGACTGGAATTCGTGCTGGCCGTGAATGTCGATGAGGATGTTGCCCAGCTCGCGCAGCAGCTGCACGGGCACCGACTGGCCGTTGAGGTAGGCGCGCGAGCGGCCATCCGTGGCGATTACGCGCCGCACCGAAAGCTCTGCCTCCGTGCCCACGGACTGATCTTCGAGCCACCGCTTCAGCTCGCGTGGGGCGCGCATGAGATCGAACGTGGCGGAGATCTCCGCACGCTCGGCGTTGGCGCGAACCACTTCGGCTCCCGCGCGTCCGCCGGCAAGAAGCTGCAGGGCATCCACCACGATGGACTTGCCGGCCCCGGTCTCACCGGTGAGCACCGTGAGCCCAGGCCGAAGATCGAGCTCGACGGAGTCGATGATGGCGAAATCGCGAATCTGAAGATAAGTGAGCATGGCGAGGCTTTCAGCGGGTCGGGTCACGGCCGCCGCGACCCCAATGCAGCTTGGATCGCAGCAGGCGGTAGTAGTCGTGACCCGGCGGGTGCAGGAGGGTGATGCGCTGTTGCGCGGCCCGGATCTCGAGCCGGTCGACGTCCGGCGCCATGCTGCCGAGCACGACGCCATCGCAGGCGACCTGCGCATCGGTGTCATAACGCTCGATGAGCGTCACTTCGATCGACGAGCGCGCCGACACCACGATGGGCCGGTCCGACATCGTGTGCGCGCAGATTGGCGCGAGCACCAGCACGTCGAGGTCGGGCTCGACGATGGGGCCGCCGCATGAGAGCGCGTAGGCCGTGGAGCCGGTCGCCGTCGCAATGACGATGCCGTCGCCCGAATGGGTGTTGACGTATTTGCCGTTCACGCGCGTTTCGAAGTCCAGCATGCGGCCGGTGGCCGCCTTCTGAAGAACGATGTCGTTGAGGGCAAGGGATTCCGTTACGGAGCCGTCGGCCCGGCGCAGGCGCGCGAGCAGCAGCGTGCGTTGCTCGCTTTCGAGCTGACCTGCGAGGGCCGCGTCTACGGAGGGCAACATGTCCTGAGGCATCACGTCCGTGAGAAACCCGAGCCGGCCGCGATTGATGCCCAGGAGCGGCACGTTGTGCCGGGCCACGAGCCGCGCCCCGTAGAGCAGGGTGCCGTCGCCGCCGATGGCGATGAGAAGATCGGCCTGCTCCGCGAGCTGCTCTTCGGGCAGGCGGGTAACGTCGTTCAGCCCGTTGGGGATGTCGGCGCCTTCACTGATGATCACCTGCACCTGACGCTCTTTCAGGTGCGGCAGCAGGGCTCCCACCGACTCCGCCACCCGCGGGTCCACGAACCGGCCGATCAGGGCGCACTTGCGCACCGGAAAGCTCATCTGGAGCCTCTAATCTTGGTTGAGCGCCCTGGTCGGTACGCGGCTGAACTGTGTCACGGCGTGCGGCTCCGGGGCAATTGCTTGACGCTCGCCATCGCCGTCGCTAGCTTCTGGCCTGACCCAAACCTGCCTTCCCAGGTCATCGGGCAACGTTCCCATGCACGAGCCTCGAGACGAAACCCTGAATGAGCGTGCCCAGCAGCTGCTGCGGGTACTCATCGAGAATTACATTCGCGATGGCCAGCCGGTCGGCTCGCGCGTGCTGTCCCGCGACTCCGGCCTGAGCCTCAGCTCCGCCACCATCCGCAACGTGATGGCAGACCTCGAAGAGCTCGGTTTCGTCGCCTCGCCCCATACGTCCGCCGGTCGCGTGCCCACCGACAAGGGTTACCGCTTCTTCGTGGATACGCTGCTGAACGTGCGGCCGCTCGACAACGACGCGGTCAGCGAGATTCGCCGCCAGTTCGACACGGTTCAGGATGGCTCGAAGGCGCTCGTTGCAGCCGCTTCGCAGCTGCTCTCCAGCGTCACGCGGCTCGCGGGCGTCGTCACGCTGCCGCGCTCGCAGCAGGCCTCCGTCACGCAGATCGAGTTCGTGGCACTCTCGGAAAATCGCGTGCTCGTGGTGCTGGTGTTCAACGACCGCGAAGTGCAGAACCGAATCATCCAGCTCGAGCGCTACTACTCGCCGGATGAGCTCAGACGCGCCTCCAACTTCCTCAACGAGCAGGTGCGCGGGCGCACGCTCGGGCAGGTGCGGCAGGAGATCCTGCGCCAGATCCAGGAAACCCATGAGCACATGAACCAGCTCATGGTCGATGCCATCTCGGTGGCCCAGAAGGTCTTCGACGTGAACCCGGGTGGTCCCGGCGGTGAAGAGCAGCTGGAATACGTGATCGCCGGGGAGACCAATCTCATGGGCGCTGCCGCCATGTCGAACGTGGAGCGGCTGCGGCGCCTGTTCGAGGCGTTCAACGAAAAGCGGGACTTCCTGCACCTGCTCGACCACAGCCTGAAGGCGGAAGGCGTGCAGATCTTCATCGGCCACGAGTCGGGCTATCAGGTGCTGGACGACTGCAGCGTCATCACGGCGCCGTATGCCTCGGGCGACTCCGTCATGGGTGTGCTCGGGGTCATCGGCCCCACCCGCATGGCCTATGAGCGCGTCATTCCCATCGTCGACATGACGGCCAAGCTCCTGGGCGCAGCCTTGAATTCCCGACGCTGATCCCCAAAAAGCGCCGAGGTCGTGAGTCGGCGCGCTTCTTCAACCTCGCGTGTAACGTCAGGTTGGGAGGCAAACCTTTTGTTTGAAGGAGACTTTCTGGCATGAATGAGCGGTATCGCGGCGAGTCGGAACCCACCGGGCCCGAGGGCGAGGCCACCACCGTGCTTCCCGAGACTGCAGCCCAGCTCGTCGAGATGGAGCGGCTTCAGCAGGCGCTCACCGAGGCCGAAGAGCGGGCGAAGAATCATTGGGAGCAGTACCTGCGCGCCGTGGCAGACGTCGATAACGTCCGCAAACGCGCCCAGCGCGACGTCGAGGCCGCCCACCGTTATGGCATCGACAAACTGGCCGCCGAGCTGCTGCCCGTGCGCGACAGCCTCGAGCTGGCCGTCGAAAATGCCGACAAGGCCGATGCCCAGCAGCTCACCGCAGGCAGCCAGGCCACGCTGAAGTTGCTGGCCAGGGTTTTCGAGAAGCTCAACATTACGGAGCTGAACCCTCTCGGGGAGCCCTTCGACCCGGCCAGGCACGAGGCGGTGCTGGTGCAGCCCTCCGTCACGGCGGAGCCGAACTCGGTGCTTCAGGTAGTACAGCGGGGCTACGAGTTGAACGGCCGGCTGTTGCGGCCCGCCCGTGTGATTGTCGCCCAGGCCCCGGGCTGACCAGGGAAGCCCTTTTCCGTTGAATTGCGGGTTGATTTGCGACAAATGCGCAGATCATCTTGAAGCGTAGAAAGCAACACCCAATAAGTGCAGCCCGGTGGCACATGAAATTCGCAGACCCGGAGTAGTCTCATGGCAAAGGTAATCGGCATCGACCTCGGCACCACGAACTCGTGTGTGGCGATCATGGAAGGGGGCAAGCCTCGCGTGATCGAGAACAGCGAGGGCGACCGCACCACCCCATCCATCGTCGCCTTCACCAAGGACGACGAAGTCATCGTCGGCCAGCCGGCCAAGCGCCAGGCGGTGACGAACCCCCACAACACGCTCTTTGCCATCAAGCGTCTCATCGGTCGCAAGTTCAGCGACGAGGTCGTGCAGCGGGACATCAAGATGGTCCCCTACAAGATCGTCAAGGCCGACAACAACGACGCCTGGGTCGAAGCCCACGGCAAGAAGATGGCGCCGCCGGAAATCTCGGCGCGCATCCTCATGAAGATGAAGAAGACGGCCGAGGATTACCTCGGTGAGCCCGTCACTGAAGCCGTGGTTACCGTGCCTGCCTACTTCAACGACTCGCAGCGCCAAGCCACGAAGGATGCCGGCCGCATCGCTGGCCTCGACGTCAAGCGCATCATCAATGAGCCCACCGCCGCGGCGCTGGCCTACGGCCTCGACAAGGCGGGCGGGGATCGCAAGATCGCCGTTTACGACCTGGGCGGCGGCACGTTCGACGTGTCCATCATCGAGATCGCCGAAGTCGACGGCGAGCGCCAGTTCGAAGTGCTCTCCACCAACGGCGACACGTTCCTGGGCGGCGAAGACTTCGACCTGCGCATCATCAATTTCCTCGCCGAGGAGTTCCAGAAGGAGTCGGGAGTGGACGTCCGCAAGGACCCGCTCGCCATGCAGCGCCTGAAGGAAGCCGCGGAGAAGGGCAAGATCGAGCTGTCTTCCACGCAGCAGACCGATATCAACCTGCCGTACATCACGGCGGATGCGTCGGGCCCCAAGCACCTCAACATCAAGCTCACGCGCGCGAAGCTCGAGTCGCTGGTCGAAGAGCTGGTGAAGAAGACCATCGACCCGTGCCGTGTCGCCATGAAAGACGCGGGCACCTCGTCCGCCGACATCTCCGAGGTCATCCTGGTGGGTGGCCAGACTCGCATGCCCCTCGTGCAGAAGTATGTGAAAGACTTCTTCGGCAAGGAGCCGCGCAAGGACGTGAACCCCAATGAAGCGGTCGCCGTGGGCGCCGCCATCCAGGGCGGTGTGCTCTCAGGCGAAGTGAAGGATGTGCTGCTGCTCGACGTCACCCCGCTGTCGCTCGGCATCGAGACGCTCGGCGGTGTCATGACGAAGCTCATCGAGAAGAACACCACGATCCCGACGAAGGCGTCGAACACCTTCTCGACGGCGGACGACAACCAGACGGCCGTGACCATTCACGTGCTGCAGGGTGAGCGCGATCGCGCGGCCGACAACAAGTCGCTCGGCAAGTTCGACCTCACGGATCTTCCGCCGGCCCCGCGCGGCATGCCGCAGGTCGAGGTGTCGTTCGACATCGACGCCAACGGCATCCTCAACGTGTCGGCGAAAGACAAGGCCACGGGCAAGGAGCAGAAGATCATCATCAAGGCCTCGAGCGGCCTCACGGAAGACGAGATCAAGCGCATGGTGCGCGACGCCGAGGCGCATGCCGAGGAAGACAAGCGCTTCCGCGAGCTCGTCGACGTGCGCAACAAGGCCGACGGCCTCGTGCACTCCGTCGAGAAGACGCTGAAGGACCTGGGCGACAAGGTCGATGGCGCCGAGCGCGCCCGCATCGAATCCGCGATGTCGGATGTGCGCACGGCGCTCAAGGGCGACGACAAGGCGGTCATCGAGAAGAAGACCGAAGCGCTTGCCCAGGCCGCGCAGGCCATCGCGCAGAAGGCGTACGCTGACGCCGGCGCCGGTGCGGCGGGCGCGGGTCCGGAGGGTGCTGCAGGCGCCGCGGCCGGCGCGGGCGGCAAGGCCGGAGCGAAAGATGATGTCGTCGACGCCGAGTTCGAAGAAGTGAAGGACAAGGACCGCAAGGCTTCTTGATATATTGGCGAAAAGTCGCCTGCGGCGCTTTTCGCGGACTGTAGCTTCGTTGCCGGCGACAAAAAGCGTGGTTTTTGTCGCCTGGTCTGACGCGTAGCTACGCCCGAACGGCGCACGGTGAGGCACTTCAGGTGACTTCGGGCTCGCGTGTCGCAAGGCACGCGAGCCTTCTTTGCAAATTGAGACGGTCTCTTCAACGCATGTCGAAGCGGGATTACTACAAGGTACTCGACGTACCGAAGAACGCGGCGGAAGCCGATATCAAGAAGGCGTATCGGCGCCTGGCGATGAAATTTCATCCCGATCGCAATCCCGACGATTCGCAAGCCGAAGGCAAGTTCAAGGAGGCGAAGGAGGCCTACGAGGTGCTGACGGATGCGCAGAAGCGCGCCGCGTACGACCAGCACGGTCACGCGGGCGTCGAAGCCATCAACCGCGGCGGCGGGCGGGGCGGTGGCCCGGGGGATGCGTTCAGCGACATCTTCGGCGATGTGTTCGGGGACATCTTTGGCGGCGCCCGTCGCGGCGGCGGCCGGCAGCAGGTGTTTCGCGGCGCCGACCTGCGCTACGAGCTGGAGCTCGAGCTCGATCAAGCCGTGTTCGGCTACTCCACCGAAATCGAAGTGCCGCGGCTTGCCGAGTGCGGAACCTGCCATGGCAGCGGCGCCGCCAAGGGCAGCAGCCCGGTCACGTGCGACACGTGCGATGGCCATGGCCAGGTGCGCATCTCGCAGGGCTTCTTCCAGCTTCAGCAGACGTGCCCCAAGTGTCGGGGCTCCGGCACCATCGTGCGCAATCCGTGCGACACGTGCCTGGGCCAGGGCAGGGTGCGCAAGACTTCGACCCTGAGTGTGAAAGTGCCCGCGGGCGTAGACACGGGCGACCGCATTCGCCTGAGCGGCGAGGGTGAAGCCGGGCGCAATGGCGGCCCACCGGGCGATCTCTACATCGAGATCCAGGTGCGCGAGCACGCCATCTTCGAGCGCGACGGCGCGGACCTCAGATGCGAAGTGCCCGTCAGCTTTGCCACGGCGGCGCTCGGGGGCTCGGTGGTCGTGCCCACCCTCGACGGCGACGTCACCATCAAGGTGCCTTCGGAAACGCAATCCGGCCGGGTTTTCCGCCTTCGCGACAAGGGGGTGCGACCCGTGCGCGGCGGCGCTCGCGGCGATTTGTTCTGCCGGGTGGTGGTGGAGACGCCAGTCGCGCTGTCTTCCGAGCAGAAGGAGCTCATTCGCAAGCTCGAAGAGTCCCTCAAGGGCGATTCGGCGCAGCACGCGCCGCGTGAGAAAGGATTCTTCGAAGGCGTGAAGCGATTCTTCGCCGGCGACAGATTGTGAATTCCCGAGCTGAAAGCAACTCACGCGTGATCGGAATAGCCATCATCGGAGTGAGCGGACGCATGGGTCGCGCCATCGTGCGCGCCGTCGGCGAGTCCGCGGATGCAACGGTCGTGGCGGGGCTGGCTTCGGCGTCGAGCAATGACCTCGGCAAGGATATCGGTGAGCTTGCAGGCACAGCGGCGCGTGGCGTGCTCGTCACCAGTGACCTGCCTGCAGCGCTTGCGAAGTGCGACGTCGCCATCGACTTCTCCAACGCGAGTGCCACTGCCGCGAACGTCGCGGCGTGTCGCGCAGCGCGCAAGGCGGTGGTCATTGGCACCACCGGCTTCTCAGATGAAGCGGTGCGGGCCGTGGATGACGCTGCTGCAGATATCCCGGTGCTGGTCGCGCCGAACACGAGTCTCGGCGTCACGCTGCTCATCGAGTTGGCACGTGCGGCGGCGAAGGCGCTGCCCGCGAGCTTCGACATCGAGATCTGGGAAGCTCACCACCGCCACAAGCGAGACGCCCCCTCCGGCACCGCGCTCGCGCTCGGGCGCGCAGCAGCCGAAGGGCGAGGGCAAGACCTTGCGAAGGTCGGCGTCGGCTCGCGCAGCGGCGACAGCCCGCGTCGGGAGGGCGAAATCGGCTTTTCGGTCACCCGCGGCGGCGACATCGTCGGGGAGCACACCGTGATCTTCGCCGGGGCCGGGGAGGTCCTGACGCTCGGTCACCGGGCCACAGACCGGTCGATCTTTGCCCAGGGCGCGGTGAGGGCGGCGGTGTGGCTGACGGCCCGGTCGCCGGGTCGGTACGCAATGCGAGACGTGGTTGGTTATAAAACAGAAGCTTAGAGAGTATTCACGCGTGCGGACATGAGCTTCTGTTGAAAAGATTTTCCCCCGAACTTCATGGACACTCCGGGCCGCGTGCCCGTAGAATTTCGCCGTAATCCGTGAGGGTTAGTCCATGCAAGGCGGGAGGATGTTCGAGAGAACTCCTCCCGCTTTGTATATGTGCGGTCAGGAGGTTCGCGCTGCCGGAAACGAAGCCGATGCCCGAAAAGCGCGTTCGGGCGTAGCTACGCGAACAGGCAGGCCGCAAAAGCCACGCCTTTTGCGGCCGGAAACGAAGCTGATATCCGAAAAAGCGCCGGGCCGCGCAGGCCGCAGGCGACTTTTTCCAATGAACGTAGAGGAAACCGGTAAGTGAGCGTACCCGCGGTGCTGGCGCTGGCGGATGGAACGATCTTCCGCGGCCAGTCAATCGGAGCAAGAGGCAATACTACCGGCGAAGTCGTTTTCAATACTGCGTTGACGGGCTATCAGGAGATCCTCACCGATCCGTCCTACGCCCGGCAGATTGTCACCCTCACCTATCCTCACGTCGGCAACACCGGCGTCACGCCAGAAGATCTCGAGGCGTCGGCCATCTATCCGGCCGGCCTGGTCATTCGCGACCTGCCGCTGCTCGCGAGCAACTGGCGCTCCAACGAACCGCTGGGGGACTTCCTCGAGCGCGGCAAGATCGTGGCCATCGCCGGCATCGACACGCGCAAGCTCACGCGCCTGCTGCGTGAGAAGGGTGCGCAGTCCGGCTGCATCATGACGGGCGAGAACGTCGATGCCACCGCTGCCGTGAAAGCCGCTGGCAAGTTCCCGGGCTTGAAGGGCATGGATCTGGCCAAGGTGGTCAGCACCAAGCGCAGCTTCCAGTGGAACGAAGGCAGTGTCTGGCAAGACCCGAGCCGCATGCCCATCCGTTCTCAGCAGCGCCTGCACGTGGTGGCTTACGACTTCGGCATCAAGCGCAACATCCTGCGCCTGCTGTCCGACTACGGCTGCCGCATGACAGTGGTGCCGGCGCAGACCACTGCCGCGGAAGTGATGGGCCTGCAGCCCGACGGCGTCTTCCTTTCCAACGGCCCTGGCGACCCGGAGCCGTGCGACTACGCCATCAAGGCCACGCGCGAGATCATCGAGACCGGCATGCCGGTGTTCGGCGTCTGCCTGGGCCACCAGATTCTGGGCCTCGTGTGCGGCGCCCGCACGGTGAAGATGAAGTTCGGCCATCACGGCGCGAACCACCCGGTGCAGGATCTCGACAGCGGCCGCGTGTTCATCACCAGCCAGAACCACGGGTTCGCGGTGGACGAAGCCACGCTGCCGGCGAACGTGCGCCCCACGCACCGCTCGCTGTTCGACAACTCCCTGCAGGGCCTGGCCTACAAGGACAAGCCCGTGTTCAGCTTCCAGGGCCATCCCGAGGCGAGCCCCGGCCCGCACGACCTGAAGCCGCTGTTCGAGCGCTTCAACCACCTCATGTTGCGCCGGCTGCAAAGCCAGTTGCGTGCCGCGGAGGAAGCGATTCGTCGCCAGAACGAGGGCCAGACGGCGCAGAATGGCGGCGCGCCCAGTGCGGCGCCCAGTGCGGCGCCCAGTGCGGCGGCCAGCGCCTCGCCTGCTGGCGAGAATCAGGGGCCGCATGCAGCGGGGCACGGCACTGGCTGACATACAGCCGCCCACGGGGCTGGCAACGCCGGCCCCACGAGATGAGCACACGGGCCTGCGGCCCCATATGAACATGGGCCACAGGCCCGTTTCACAAGAACGGTTCAACGACTTTTAGTTTTCGGCAGTCACTTCACGCAATGCCCAGACGCACAGACATCCAGAGCATCCTGATCATCGGCGCCGGTCCGATCATCATCGGCCAGGCGTGCGAGTTCGATTATTCCGGCGCCCAGGCCTGCAAGGCGCTGAAGGAGGAGGGCTACCGCGTCATCCTCGTGAACTCCAACCCCGCCACCATCATGACCGACCCGGAGATGGCCGACGCCATCTACATCGAGCCCGTCAACTGGCGCACCGTCGCGCGCATCATCGAGAAAGAAAGGCCCGACGCGCTGCTGCCGACGATGGGTGGCCAGACGGCGCTCAACACCGCGCTCGACCTCGTGCGCGAAGGCGTGCTCGAGAAGTTCAACGTCGAGCTCATCGCCGCCTCGCGCGCCGCCATCGACATGGCCGAAGACCGCGAGCTGTTCCGCAACGCCATGCGCGAGATCGGCCTGGAGACGCCGCGCTCGCGCATCGCACGCAGCCTGGATGAAGCGCTGGCGCAGGTGGCCGAGATCGGCTACCCGGTGATCATGCGACCGTCGTTCACCATGGGCGGCACCGGCGGCGGCATTGCCTACAACCGCGAAGAGTTCGAGGCGATCATCGCGCGCGGGCTCGACGCGTCTCCCACCGGCGAAGTGCTGATCGAAGAATCCGTCATCGGCTGGAAAGAGTTCGAGATGGAGGTGGTGCGCGATCGCAAGGACAACTGCATCATCATCTGCTCCATCGAGAACTTCGACCCGATGGGCGTGCACACGGGCGACTCCATCACCGTGGCGCCCGCGCAGACGCTCACGGACAAGGAATACCAGCGCATGCGCGATGCCTCCATCGCCGTGCTGCGCAAGATCGGCGTGGAGACCGGCGGCTCGAACGTGCAGTTCGCCGTCAGCCCCGACGGACGGGCGCATGCTCGTCATCGAGATGAATCCGCGCGTGTCGCGCTCTTCGGCGCTGGCCTCGAAGGCCACGGGCTTTCCCATCGCCAAGATCGCCGCGAAGCTCGCGGTTGGCTACACGCTGGACGAGCTCAAGAACGACATCACGGGTGGCGCCACGCCGGCCTCGTTCGAGCCGACCATCGACTACGTCGTCACGAAGATTCCGCGCTTCACGTTCGAGAAATTCCCGGCCGCGAACGACCGGCTGACCACGCAGATGAAGTCGGTCGGCGAAGTCATGGCCATTGGCCGCACGTTCCAGGAGTCGCTGCAGAAGGCGATGCGCGGGCTCGAGACGGGCCTCGACGGCTTCAGCCCCATCCTCACGCTGCCGCTCACGGAAGAGAGCACGACGAAGCTCACCTATGAGCTGCAGTCGCCGGGCGCGGATCGCCTTCTCTACATCGGTGACGCATTCCGCGCCGGCTGGTCGCTCGCGCGAGTGCACGAGCTGACGAACATCGACCCGTGGTTCCTCGTACAGATCGAGGACATCATCCGGGACGAGGCGAAGGTGCGCGAAGGCGCATCGAGCGCGTTCACGGCCGAGCGCCTGCGTGCGCTCAAGCGCAAGGGCTTTTCGGACAGCCGTCTTGCGAAACTGACGGGTGTGTCCGAGAAGATCATGCGCAACACACGGCGTGAGCTCGGTGTGGTGCCGGTCTACAAGCGCGTGGATACGTGCGCGGCGGAGTTCGCCACGTCCACGGCATACATGTACTCGACCTATGAGGAAGAGTGCGAGGCCAACCCCGACCAGCAAGCGCAAGATCATGATCCTGGGCGGCGGGCCCAACCGCATCGGCCAGGGCATCGAGTTCGACTACTGCTGCGTGCACGCGGCGCTCGCGCTGCGCGAAGACGGCTTCGAGACCATCATGGTCAACTGCAACCCGGAGACGGTCTCCACCGACTACGACACGTCGGATCGCCTGTACTTCGAGCCGCTGACGCTCGAAGACGTGCTCGAGATCCTGGCGAAGGAGAAGCCCGAGGGCGTCATCGTGCAGTTCGGCGGCCAGACGCCGCTGAAGCTGGCCGTGCGCTCGAAGAAGCCGGCGCGCCCATCATCGGCACCACGCCGGATGCCATCGACGTCGCGGAGGATCGCGAGCGTTTCCAGAGCTGGTGAAGACCCTGCAGCTCAAGCAGCCGGCCAATGCCACGGCCCGCACGGAAGACCAGGCCGTGCGCCTGGCGCGCGAAGTGGGCTTTCCGCTCGTCGTGCGGCCGTCATATGTTCTGGGCGGCCGCGCCATGGAAGTGGTGTTCACCGAGGAAGACCTGCGCCATTACATGAACACCGCGGTGAGCGTCTCCAACGACAGCCCGGTGCTGCTGGACCGCTTCCTCGACGTCGCCATCGAAGTGGACGTGGACGCGGTCTGCGACGGACAGACCGTGCTCATCGGCGGAATCATGGAGCACATGGAGCAGGCGGGCGTGCACTCCGGTGACTCCGGCTGCTCGCTGCCGCCGAACAGCCTGTCGAAAGAGATACAGGACGAGCTGCGCGAGCAGACCCGCAAGCTGGCCCGCGGCCTGAACGTGGTCGGGCTCATGAACATCCAGTTCGCCATCCAGAACGGCATCATCTATGTGCTCGAAGTGAATCCGCGTGCCTCGCGCACGGTGCCGTTCGTCTCGAAGGCCACGGGTGTTGCGCTGGCAAAGGTAGCGGCCCGCGTCATGACCGGCCGCAAGCTGGTGGAGCTGGGCGCGACGGAAGAGCGCGTGCTGCCGTTCTACTCCGTCAAGGAAGCGGTGTTCCCGTTCACCAAGTTCCCGGAAGCCGATCCCATCCTCGGGCCGGAGATGAAATCGACCGGCGAGGTGATGGGCACGGGCCGCACGTTCGGCGAGGCGTATGCGAAGGCGCAGACGGCATCGGGCGTCGACCTGCCGCGCCAGGGCGTCTGCCTCATCAGTGTGCGCGATCGTGACAAACCGGGCGCCGTAGCGCTTGGCCGTCGGCTCATCGGCCACGGCTTCGAGCTCATCGGCACCGAAGGCACGGCCAAGGTGCTGAGCGAGGCGGGCGTTGCCTGCCGGCGTGTGCAACAAAGTGCGGGAAGGCCGTCCGCACATCGTGGACATGATCAAGAACGACGAGATCGATCTCATCGTGAACACCACCGAGGGCAAACTCGCCATCCGCGAGTCGAACTCCATTCGGCGCGAAGCGGTCCACAGGCGCGTCACCTACTACACGACGCTGGCCGCCGCGCTTGCGACGTGCGAGGCTCTGGATCACCTCGACGAAGTCGAGGTCAACCGTTTGCAGGATCTTCACAGAGAGGCCGTTCGCGCATGAAACGCACGCCCATGACCTTGCGCGGCGCCGAGGCGCTGCGCTCAGAATTGAAGCGCCTGAAGTCCGAGGCCCGGCCGAACGTCATCAAGGCCATCGCCGAGGCGCGTGGGCACGGCGACCTGTCGGAGAACGCGGAGTATCACGCTGCCCGCGAGCAGCAGGGCTTCATCGAGGGGCGCATCGGCGAGATCGAGGCGAAGCTCAGCACCGCCGAGATCATCGACACGAGCCGCATGGCGAACACCGGCAGGATCGTGTTCGGCGCGTCCGTGGAGCTCGAGAGCCAGGACGATGGCGGCGCGGTCAAGTACCAGATTGTCGGCGAGGACGAGGCGGACATTCGCGCCGGGCGCGTCTCCATCAGCTCGCCCATTGCCCGTGCCCTGGTCGGCAAGAGCGAAGGCGACGTCGTCGACGTCGACGCCCCCGGTGGCGTGAAGTCTTTCGAAGTCGTGTCCGTCCACTACGAGTAGCGCCTACGAGTACCGCCCGGGCGTAGCTACGCGCGAGCCAGGCGGCAAAAACCACGCTTTTTGCCGCCGGAAACGAAGCCTATGTCCGCAAAAAAGCGCCCTCCGGGCGACTTTTTCCCAATGAACAAATGACACGTCGGTCCAAGAGCTCCGGTCGCTGGCTGCAGGAACATCATTCCGACCCGTTCGTGCAGCGCGCGCGGGCGGAAGGGTGGCGGTCCCGGGCTGTCTACAAGCTTGAAGAGATCGACAGGCGCGAGAAGCTGCTCTTTCCTGGTGCGCTGGTCCTCGATCTTGGCGCCGCGCCGGGGGCCTGGAGCCAATACGCCGTCCGGAGCGTCGGCCCAAAGGGCCGCGTGGTGGCCTCCGACATCCTCCCCATGGACGGCATCACCGGCGTGGAGTTCGTGCTGGGCGACTTCCGCGAGGAACCCGTCTTCAACGAGATCGTTGGGCTCGTGCCCGCCGGCGAAGTGGACGTCGTTCTATCGGACATGGCCCCCAATCTGTCCGGCATGGATGCGATCGACGCTCCGCGATCGATGCATTTGGTGGAGCTGGCGCTCGATATCGCCGAACGCGTCTTGAAGCCGCAGGGCAGTGCCCTGATCAAGGTTTTTCAAGGGGCCGGCTTCCAGGAGCTCGTCGCATCGACGCGACGTAAGTTCGCCAAGGTAAAGCTCTGTAAACCCGAGGCTTCCCGGTCCCGCAGCCCTGAGTTGTATTTGCTGGCGAAGGGTTTTCGGTTGGTGTAGGGTCGATTGAACTGCGCGCCTATGGGCGTGAAGAGGTCTTACCTTTGAATGATTTGACCAAAAATATCCTGCTTTGGGTCGTGATCGTGCTGGTGCTGCTGGCTGTATTCAGCCGCTACATGCCCACGGTCGGCCAGCCGGAAGACGTCACGTACTCGCGCTTCCTGGACGACCTGAAGTCGAGCCGTGTGGAGTCGGTCGTCATCCAGGGCGACATGATCTACGGCAAGCGCAAGGACGCCTCGCAGTTCAAGTCGTACAACCCCGAGACCGACTACACCGCGCTGATCGGCGCGCTCCAGAAGGCCGACGTCGCCATCGAAGGTCGTCCGCCGAAGCAGCCGAACTTCCTCGCACAGCTCCTGTTGCAGCTCGCGCCGGCGCTGCTGCTCATCCTCGTGTTCGTCTACATGCTCAGGCAGATGCAGGGCGCGTCCGGAGGGCGCGGGGCCATGAGCTTCGGCAAGAGCCGGGCACGGCTCCTCGGGGAAGACCAGGTCAATGTCACCTTCGCGGATGTCGCGGGCGTCGACGAAGCCAAGCAGGAAGTGGGCGAGATCGTCGACTTCCTGAAAGACCCGGGCAAGTTCCAGAAGCTCGGCGGCAAGATTCCCAAGGGCGTGCTCATGGTGGGCTCGCCGGGCACCGGCAAGACGCTGCTGGCGCGCGCCATCGCGGGCGAGGCCAAGGTGCCGTTCTTCACCATCTCCGGCTCCGACTTCGTCGAGATGTTCGTGGGCGTGGGCGCCTCGCGCGTGCGCGACATGTTCGAGCAGGCGAAGAAGCACGCGCCCTGCATCATCTTCATCGACGAGATCGACGCGGTCGGCCGTCACCGCGGCGCGGGCCTCGGCGGCGGGCACGACGAACGCGAGCAGACGCTGAACCAGCTGCTCGTGGAGATGGACGGCTTCGAAGGCAACGAAGGCATCATTGTCATCGCCGCCACCAACCGGCCGGATGTGCTCGACCCTGCGCTGCTGCGCCCGGGCCGCTTCGACCGCCAGGTCGTGGTGCCGCTGCCGGACGTGCGCGGTCGCGAGCAGATCCTGCGCGTTCACATGCGCCGCGTGCCGCTGGGCGAAGACGTCAAGCCCGGGCTCATCGCGCGTGGCACGCCGGGCTTCTCTGGCGCCGATCTCGCCAACCTCGTCAACGAGGCCGCGCTGTTCGCCGCGCGCGCCAACAAGCGCATGGTGGGCATGGAAGAGTTCGAGCGCGCCAAGGACAAGATCATGATGGGCGCCGAGCGGCGCTCCATGGTGATGACCGAGGCCGAGAAGCGCATGACCGCGTATCACGAAGCCGGCCACGCCATCGTCGGCATGACGGTTCCGGAGCACGACCCGGTCTACAAGGTGACGATCATCCCGCGCGGCCGCGCGCTGGGCGTCACCCAGTTCCTGCCGGAGCAGGATCGCTACAGCCTCTCCAAGCGCCGCATCGAAAGCTCGATCGCCACGCTCTTCGGCGGGCGCGTGGCCGAAGGGCTGATCTTCGGGCCCGAGTCGGTCACCACCGGCGCCTCCAACGACATCGAGCGTGCGACGGATCTGGCGCGCAACATGGTCACGAAGTGGGGTCTGTCCGACAAGCTCGGGCCGCTCACCTATACGGAAGAGAGCGGTGAGGTGTTCCTGGGCCGCAGTGTCACGCAGCACAAGCAGGTGTCCGACGGCACGGCGCAGGCCATCGACGAGGAAGTGCGTCGCGTGGTTGAGAGCAACTACAAGCGTGCGAAGGAGATCCTCGACGCCGCGCTCGACAAGCTGCACATCATGGCCGAGGCGCTCATCAAGTACGAAACCATCGATGAGCACCAGCTGAAGGACATCATGGAAGGCCGCCCGCCGCGTCCGCCCGCCGACTGGGACGACACGCTGACGAACAAGCCGCCGAAGTCGCCCACCGAAGGGCCTTCGGGGCCGATCGGGTCGCCGGCAGGTCAGCACTGATCTCCCACGCCGCGATCGGCGTGTTCTGAATAAACGGGCTCACGAGTTAAATCGTGGGCCCGTTTGCTTTGGGGCTTGCGCTGGCTTTATTCATGAACGAGTGGGCTTTTCGCAGGCGAAGCCGTGTGGGCGGGCGCGAATTCTGGTGCTGGGCAGCGTTAGGCTCGCGCGCTTCGATAAAAGATGTGGAGGACCACATCTTTTATCGGCGTTCCCCGCGCGCGTCGGGGGCCGCGCGTCACGGCGGTCGTACCAAGTTTCCAGTGCAACGCTCGCGCGGCCCTGATCCGCCGTCGCGCGGGCGCTCGCCACACGCTGCCCAGCACCAGAATTCGCGCCCGCCCACACGGCTTCGCTGTGGGGCTGGTGGCGTTCATGAATAAAGCTCTTGGGGTCTGCGGCTTCGTGCAGCGAGCGCGGCTCCCTCGACGGAAGCAGCCGCTCCGTCGAAGGAAGTTGCATCTTCGCGGTGCGGACGCCATAAGCCAATGATTCCATTGCTTAATGGCACTTGGACGCTGACACTCCTGCCACGGAAACCGCGCCTCCCGACTCGAAGCTCCCGGCTCCCTCTGAACTCCGCCGGTCCAGCCCGGAGGCGGCAGATCCACGCACAGAAGCTCCAGTTCCAAGGCCAAGAGGCGCAGGTCCAAATTACTACGCGCGACGTGACGCCCTCAAAGCGAAGCCCTGCCGAGGGACGTTTTTCTCTTTGCGGGGCAGCATGGGGCGAGCGCCCGCGCGACGGCGGATCAGGGCCGCGCGAGCGTTGCACTGGAAACTTGGTACGACCGCCGTGACGCGCGGCCCCCGACGCGCGCGGGGAACGCCGAAAAGCGCCTCGGTCCTCCGAGGCGCTTTTCGAAGCGCGCTCGCCCCACGCTGCCCCGCAAAGAGAAAAACGTCCCTCGGCAGGGCTTCGCGTGCGAGAGCCCCAATTCGTTCACGAAGCACTCGCGCGCTCATGAACAGCGCCCCACGCTGCGCCAGCGTAAGATCGCGCCCGCTCATGTACCTGCTCTGCGGCAAGACCCGACTCGACCTCACGCACCCCGTCGTCATGGGCGTGGTGAACGTCACGCCCGACTCCTTTTCGGATGGCGGGAAGTTCCTCGAGCGATCGAAGGCCGTCGATCACGCGCGCAAGCTGATCGAGGAAGGCGCGGCCATCCTCGATATCGGCGGAGAGTCCACCAGGCCGGGTGCGCATCTGGTTTCAGTTGAACAAGAGCTGCGACGCGTGGTGCCGGTTGTCGAGGCGCTGGCCGGCACCGGCGCGGTCATTTCGGTGGATACCAGCAAGCCAGAAGTGATGCGCGCCGCCGCCGCCGCAGGGGCCGGCCTCATTAATGATGTACGGGCGCTGGCTATGCCCGGTGCCCTGCAGGCCGCGGCCGAAAGCGGATGTGCCGTGTGTCTCATGCACATGCAAGGCGACCCCCGCACCATGCAGGCCGCGCCGAGCTACGGCGATGTCGTGACAGAGGTCAAGGCATTTCTCGTGCAGCGCGCTCAGAGTTGCCGCGCCGCTGGCATCCCGGCCGAGCGGATTTCCATCGATCCGGGTTTCGGGTTCGGCAAGACGCTGGAGCACAATGCAGCGCTCTTGCGCGGGCTCGATGCGTTCGGCGACACGGGCATGCCGCTCGTTGTGGGCCTGTCCCGCAAGTCGATGCTGGGCAAGATACTAGGCCGGCCTGCCGGCGAACGCCTGTACGGCAGCCTCGCGCTGGCGGTAATGGCTGCGATGAAGGGCGCCCACATCGTGCGCGCGCATGACGTGGCCGCCACCGTCGATGCGCTCAAGACCGTGTCGGCCATTCAAGACGGAGGATGACGAGTTGTCGCGACGATTATTTCGGCACCGATGGTGTACGCGGGAAGGTGGGCGACCACCCGATGACCGTGGATTTCGCGCTCAACCTCGCGAGCGCCGCCGCGCGCGTGCTGGCGCCGCAAGGCGGCACGGTGCTCATCGGCAAAGACACGCGCCTGTCCGGCTACATGTTCGAGGCCGCGCTCGAAGCGGGTTTCGTGGCCGCGGGCGTGAACGCCATGCTCATCGGCCCGCTGCCGACGCCGGGCATCGCGTACATGACGTGCCTGTTCAACTGCGACTTCGGCGTCGTCATCAGCGCGTCTCACAATCTGTACGACGACAACGGCATCAAGTTCTTCGACTCCACGGGCGCGAAACTCTCGGACGAGATGGAAGAGCGCATCGAGGCGCAGATGAAGCAGAAGCCGGTCACACAGACCTCGCGCAATCTCGGCCGCGCCGCGCGCGTCGACAAATCCCGCACGAAATACCAGGATTTCTGCGCCTCCACGCTGCCGAAGGGCGTGGACCTGCAGGGCCTGAAGATCGTGATCGACTGCGCGAACGGCGCCGCCTACAAGGTGGGGCCGCGCATCCTGGCGGACCTGGGCGCGGAGGTGATTCCCATTGGCTGCTCGCCCAACGGCCGCAATATCAACGATGGCTGCGGCTCCACCGCGCCCGACCTGCTGCAGCTCACCGTGCCGGGCGTGCGCGCGAACGTGGGCGTTGCGCTCGATGGCGACGGCGACCGGCTCGTGATGGTCGATCACTTCGGCCGCATCGTCGATGGCGATCAGTTGCTCTTCATCATCGCGAACGCGCTCAAGCAGGATGGCTCGCTGAAGGGCCCCGTCGTCGGCACCCTGATGACCAATATCGGGCTGGAGATCGCATTCCGGCGCGCGGGCATCGAATTCAAGCGTGCGCAGGTGGGTGACCGGTATGTGCTGGCCATGCTGCGCGAACACGGCGGCATCCTGGGCGGCGAGACGTCGGGCCACATCCTGTGCCTCGACAAGACCACCACCGGCGACGGGCTCGTGAGTGCGCTTCAGGTGCTCGGCATCATGAAGCAGACGGGGCACTCGCTGGCGGAGCTCGCGGCGGGCATGCAGAAATTCCCGCAGGTCATGATCAATGTGAAGGTCGCCCAGCGCTTCGATCCCAGGACCAAGCCGTCCGTCGTCAGCGCCGTCGAGCGCATCGAAAAGGGCCTCGGCGACGAGGGCAGGGTGGTGCTGCGCGCCTCCGGCACGGAGCCGGTTATCCGGGTGATGGTCGAAGGGCGCGACGAAGGGCTGACCAGATCCCTTGCCACCGAGCTGGCGGATGTGGTGAAGGCCGCGATTTAACCCTGCGCAGGCCGCCAGGGCCGCTTTCCCGGGCCGCCGGCGACATTCGCCGGGCCGCCGTCGGCTGTTTGAGACCCCTGTCTTCCGCCATGCGGGGACTTTGCCGTTGCACCTCGGGGGGTGCCTGTCTATCATCGCGCGCCCTTGGCGCCACCCCGGCGCCGTCCCACTCGAGGATCGGCCATGCGCCGCCCCATCGTCGCCGGAAACTGGAAGCTGCACGGATCGCGTGCCGAAAACGCACGCCTGATCGAAGACATCATGGCGAAGCTGCCGTCGAAGCCGGCCGGCCAGTGCATCGTGTGCCCGCCGTTCGTCTACCTGCAGGAGATCGGGCGTCTGGTGCGCGGGTCGTCGGTGGAGCTCGGCGCGCAGGATGCCTGCGCGGAGTCGCAAGGTGCCTTCACGGGCGAAGTCTCGGCGGCCATGTTGAAAGACGTGGGCTGCGAGTACGTCATCGTGGGTCACTCCGAGCGCCGGCTGCATCTATCGGGAGAGCGACCAGCTCGTGGCGCGTAAATTCGCCGCCGTACATTCGAAGGGCCTCGTTCCGATCCTGTGCCTCGGCGAGCAGCTCGCGGAGCGCGATGCGGATCGCACCACCGAGGTCATCGGCCGCCAGCTCGACGCCGTGCTGGAGCTGGTGGGTGTGGATGCGTTCGCGCACGCCGTCATCGCATACGAGCCGGTCTGGGCCATCGGCACCGGCCGTAACGCATCGCCCGATCAGGCGCAGGACGTGCACGCGTTCATCCGTGCCCGACTGCAGGCGCGAAATGCTAACATCGCCGCCGAAACGCGGATCCTGTACGGCGGCAGCGTCAAAGCCGGTAATGCCGCGGAGCTATTCGCGATGCCCGACGTCGACGGCGGGCTCATCGGCGGCGCCTCGCTCAAGGCGGACGAATTTCTCGCGATCCTGGCCGCGGCCAGGCCTCATTGAAGTAGTGAAGCGGACGGACTGCACGTATGTTGCGCATGGGTTTGACGATTGTTCAGCTGTTCGCGGCCATGGCGATCCTTGCGCTGGTTCTGCTACAGCGGGGCAAGGGCGCAGATGCGGGCGCGGGCTTCGGCGCGGGCGCTTCGGGCACGGTGTTCGGAGCGCGCGGCGCGCGCACCGCGCTGTCACGCGCCACGGCCATTTTCGCGGCCATTTTCATGATAAACAGCCTCGCGCTCGCCTACCTGGGCACGCGCCAGGCCGAACAGGCGCCAAAGACCATTCTGGACCAAGCCGCGGGCACTACGGCGCCGGCGCCTTCGGGCTCGCTCGTTCCGGCGCCTGGCGCGCCTGCACCTGCGCCTGCGGCAGGTGAAGCAACTCCTCCTGCGGTCGAAGCTCCGCAGAGCGGAGCGCCGGCTCCCGCGACGGGCGCGCCGAGCCCATCGCCGCAGCAATAAGGAGTATTCTCCCGGCCCGCTGCGCCCAGGCCAGGGGCGGATCAAGAGCGAGAGACGAGTTTTGATGCGGGCGATGAATGCCCGCGACGATGCCGACGTGGTGGAATTGGTAGACACACTAGCTTGAGGGGCTAGCGCCGCAAGGTGTGCGAGTTCGAATCTCGCCGTCGGCACCACATAATTCTTCCTCAGTCTTGCTAGAATGCGCGCCGATCGAGGGGGCAGCACGCGGGGGGAGCGAACTGTCCCCTTTTACTGTGGACCCTTTGTTTTTCTGAATGGTCATGCTCGCGAATTACCTTCCGATTCTGATCTTCCTCGTCATCAGCGCCGGTCTTGCGGCGCTCCTGCTTCTGCTAGGCACAGGCATCGGCCGCGCCCTCGCCCGCGCACCGGGCGGCAGAGCGAAAGTCTCGCCGTACGAGTGCGGTTTCGAAGCCTACGAAGACTCCCGCGGCAAATTCGACGTGCGCTACTACCTCGTCGCCATCCTCTTCATCGTGTTCGATCTGGAGATCGCGTTCCTGTTTCCATGGGCCGTCGCGCTCCGGCAGATCGGCCTCTTCGGCCTCATCGCAATGGGCTTCTTCCTGCTCATTCTCGTGGTGGGCTTCATCTACGAGTGGAAGAAGGGAGCGCTCGAGTGGGATTAGACGCGGCCGCAGGTAGCCTGGGACCGGAAGGCTTCGCCGAGCGCGGCTTCCTCACCACCCAGGTCGACAGCCTCATCAACTGGGCACGCACGGGGTCGCTCTGGCCCATGACCTTCGGGTCTGGCGTGCTGCGCGGTGGAGATGATGCACGCGGGCGCGTCCCGTTATGACCTCGACCGCTTCGGCGTCGTGTTCCGCCCGAGCCCGCGCCAGTCAGACGTGATGATCGTCGCCGGCACGCTCGTGAACAAAATGGCCCCGGCGCTGCGTAAGGTCTACGACCAGATGCCCGAGCCCCGCTGGGTCATCTCCATGGGCTCGTGCGCCAACGGCGGCGGCTACTACCACTATTCCTATGCAGTCGTGCGCGGGTGCGATCGCATCGTTCCCGTGGATGTCTACGTGCCGGGCTGTCCCCCGACGGCCGAAGCGCTCGTCTACGGCATCATCCAGTTGCAGAAGAAGATCGAGCGCACCAGCACGATTGCACGGTAGTCGAATGACAAAGATCGAAGCTCTCGCGGCGAAAGTCGACGCGGCCCTTGATGGGCGCGTGCGTCGGGCCGCGTCGTTGCCTCACGAGCTCGCCTATGAAGTGGATGCCGCGCAGCTCGTCGAAGTCTGCACCGTGCTGCGTGATGCGCCGGAGCTCAAATTCGAGCAGCTCATGGACGTGGCGGGCGTGGACTATCTCGTCTACGGGCGCGACGAATGGCAGACCCACAGCGCCACGCGCTCCGGCTTCAGCCGCGGCCGCGTGGCTCGCGTCGGCGCGCCGAGCGATGAAAGTGAAGCGGGAGAGGGCGGCCGCGGTGAAGCCGCGGTGCCGGCAGATATCTCTCACCGCCCACGTTTCGCCGTGGTCTATCAGCTGCTCTCCATCACGCACAACACGCGCCTGCGCCTCATCGGCATCTGCGACGCCACCGAAGCGGACGAGCCTGTCATCGACTCGCTGCTCGATGTGTGGGCCTCGGCGAACTGGTTCGAGCGCGAGGCGTTCGACCTCTACGGAATTCTCTTCAGCGGCCACCCCGACCTGCGCCGCATCCTCACGGACTATGGCTTCATCGGCCATCCGTTCCGCAAGGATTTCCCGTTGAGCGGCAACGTCGAAGTGCGCTACGACCCGGAGAAGAAGCGCGTCGTCTATCAACCCGTCTCGATCGAGCCGCGCGTGCTCGTGCCGAAGGTCATCCGTGAGGACCATCGCTACGAGCCGGCTCTCAAAGACCCGAATACACCGCGATGAGCGACACGCACGAAATTCGTAATTACACGATGAACTTCGGGCCGCAGCACCCGGCGGCGCACGGAGTGTTGCGCCTGGTGCTCGAGCTCGATGGCGAAATCATCCAGAAGGCCGACCCGCACATCGGTCTCCTGCACCGGGCCACCGAGAAGCTCGCGGAGTCCAAGCCCTTCAACCAGTCCATCGGCTACATGGACCGGCTCGACTACGTTTCGATGATGTGCAACGAGCACGCGTACGTGCTCGCCATCGAGAACCTGCTGGGCATCGTTCCCCCGGAGCGCGCGCAGTACATCCGCACGATGTTCGATGAGATCACGCGCATCCTGAACCACCTCATGTGGCTCGGCGCGCATGGCCTCGACATCGGCGCCATGACGGTGTTCCTGCTGTGCTTCAAGGAGCGCGAGGAGCTCATGGACGTGTACGAGGCCGTCTCCGGCACTCGCATGCACGCCACGTATTACCGCCCCGGCGGCGTGCACCGCGACCTGCCCGACACCATGCCGAAGTACCAGGTGTCGAAGTGGCGCTCGCAGCGCGACGTGAACAAGCTCAACGAGTCGCGCTCGGGCTCGATGCTCGACTTCATCCAGGCGTTCACCGAGCGCTTCCCGAAGGCCATCGACGACTACGAGACGCTGCTCACAGATAACCGCATCTGGAAACAGCGCACGGTGAACATCGGCGTGGTGACGCCAGAGCGCGCCCTGCAACTGGGTTTCTCGGGCCCCATGATTCGGGGCTCCGGCATCGCGTGGGACCTGCGCAAGAAGCAGCCCTACGAAGTATACGACCGCATGGATTTCGACATCCCGATCGGCGTGAACGGCGACTGCTACGACCGCTACCTCGTGCGCGTGGAAGAGATGCGCCAGTCGACCCGCATCGTGCAGCAGTGCGTGGCCTGGTTGCGCGCCAACCCGGGCCCGGTGATGGTGGAAGACCGCAAGGTGCGCGCCCCTCGCCGCGAGCAGATGAAGGGCGACATGGAATCGCTCATCCATCACTTCAAGTTCTTCACCGAGGGGTACTGCGTGCCGGCCGGTGATACGTATGCGGCCGTCGAGGCGCCCAAGGGCGAGTTCGGCATCTATCTCGTGTCGGACGGCGCGAACAAGCCCTACCGGCTCAAGTGCCGCGCTCCGGGCTTCGCGCATCTGGCGTCGCTCGATGAAATGGTTCGCGGGCACATGCTCGCGGACGTGGTGGCCATCATCGGCACGCAGGACATCGTGTTCGGGGAAGTCGACCGTTGAGCACTGACAAACTGGCACCTGTGGGCAAGGCGAAACTGCTCAACGAGCACTCGCGCCACGAGATCGATCAATGGGTGGCGAAGTTCCCGCCGGGGCGGCATCGTTCCGCGACCATCGCGGCGCTGCGCGCGGCCCAGCACCAGAACGACGGGTACCTCACGAAGGACCTGCTCGAGGCCGTTGCCGAGTACCTCGAGCTGCCGCCCATCCAGGTTCATGAAGTGGCCGCGTTCTACTCCATGTTCGAGCTGCATCCGTGCGGCCGGCATCACGTGAGCGTGTGCACGAACATCGCGTGCATGCTCCGCGGCGCGGACGACGTCGTGGCGCACGTCGAGAAGAAGCTCGGCATCAAGACGGGGCAGAGCACGCCGGACGGGCGGATCTTCCTCAAGCGTGAAGAAGAGTGCCTCGCCGCCTGTACGGGCGCGCCGATGATGATGGTGGACGAAGTGTTCTACGAGAACCTGACACCCGAGGCGATCGATAAAGTACTGGATGAATTGAAATGAGCTTCCGGTCTTACTCGGCGCGCTTCGCGCCGCTAATCGGACGGGCTTCGCGCTTCGCGACGCCCGTAAGTCCCGACCGAAGGTCGTAAGAAGCCTATGGCCGCAAGCGACTACCAAGACAAGATGAACCTGGTGGTGTTCGAGCCGTTGAAGCTCGAACGCTCCTGGGAGCTCGAGCAGTACCGCAAGATCGGCGGCTATTCGGTGTGGGAGAAGATCCTCGCCGAGAAGCCTCCGCGCGAAGACATCATCGAGAAGGTGAAGGCGTCGGGCCTGCGTGGCCGCGGCGGCGCCGGCTTCCCCACCGGCACCAAGTGGAGCTTCATGCCCCGCCAGTCGCCGGTGCAGAAATACCTGGTGTGCAACTCGGACGAATCCGAGCCCGGCACCTGCCACGACCGCGACATCCTGCGCTTCAACCCTCATGCGTTGATTGAAGGCCTCGCCATTGGCGGGTATGCGACCAATTCGACCGTTGCGTACAACTACATCCGCGGCGAGTTCCTCGGCGAGCCCGTCCCCCGTTTCGAAGCGGCGCTGAAAGAAGCGTATGCGGCCGGCCTGCTCGGCAAGAACGTGAAGGGCAGCGGCGTGGACATGGACATCTTCACGTTCGTCGGCGCCGGCGCCTACATCTGCGGCGAAGAGACCGCGTTGCTCGACTCGCTCGAGGGCAAGCCGGGCAAGCCGCGCTTCAAGCCGCCGTTTCCGGCCGCGTTCGGCCTTTACGGCGCGCCCACCACCATCAACAACACGCAGAGCTTCGCGTCCGTCCCCACCATTCTGCGCAAGGGCCCGGACTGGTTCGCGGCCCTGGGGCCCAAGAACTCCGGCGGCACGGTGATCTTCTCCGTCTCGGGCCACGTCGCAAAACCAGGCAATTTCGAAGTGCCACTGGGCATCTCATTCGTGGATCTGCTGGAGCTCGCCGGCGGCATGCGCGGTGGCAAGAAGCTCAAGGCCTGCATTCCGGGCGGCTCATCTGTCCCGGTGGTGCCGGCGGAAACCATGCTCAAGGCGAACATGGACTACGACTCGCTGCGCGCAGCGGGCTCGTCGTTGGGTTCGGCCGCGGTCATCGTCATGGACGAAACCACCTGCATGGTTCGCGTGCTCGAGCGTCTCTCGCGCTTCTACATGTCCGAGTCGTGCGGCCAGTGCACGCCGTGCCGTGAAGGCACCGGCTGGATGAATCGCCTGCTGAAGCGTGTGCTCGCGGGCGAGGCCCGCCGGGAAGAGCTCAATCTGCTCGTCGACGTCGCCAATCGCATCGAAGGCCACACCATCTGCGCGCTCGGCGATGCCGCCGCGTGGCCGGTGCAGAGCTTCGTGAAGCACTTCCGCCACGAGTTCGAATACATGATCGACCATGGCGGCCGCAGCATCGTCGAGAACCTCGGAGCCAAAGCAGCGTGAGCGACGATTTCGTCAACGTCGAAGTCAACGGCAAGCCGGTCAAGGCGCGCAAGGGTGAGTCGATCATCCGCGTGACCGATCGCTGCGGCCCCGACGCCTACGTGCCGCGCTTCTGCTATCACGAGAAGCTCGCGGTGGCGGCCAACTGCCGCATGTGTCTCGTCGATGTGGAGAAGGCGCCGAAGCCGCTGCCGGCCTGCGCCACGCCCGTGGCCGAGGGCATGAAGATCTTCACCAAGTCCCCGCGCGCCATCGGCGCCCAGCGGGCGGTCATGGAATTCCTGCTCATCAATCACCCGCTCGACTGCCCCATCTGCGACCAGGGCGGCGAGTGTGAGCTGCAGGACCTGGCCGTGGGCTTCGGGCGCGACATCTCGCGCTTCAACGAGCGCAAGCGCGCCGTGCCCGACGAGAACCTCGGGCCGCTCATCGCCACGGACATGACCCGCTGCATCCACTGCACGCGCTGCATCCGTTTCACCGAGGAAATCGCCGGCTTCCAGGAGCTGGGCATGATCGGCCGCGGCGAGAACATGAAAGTGCGCGTGGCGCTCGAGCAGACCGTGCAGCACGAGCTGTCGGGCAACGTCATCGACCTGTGTCCGGTGGGCGCGCTCGTCTCCAAGCCGTATCGCTTCAGCGCACGCGCATGGGAGATGACATCCCATCCGCTCGTGTCACCGCACGACGGTGTCGGCACCAACGTGTTCGGCCACGTCCTGCGCGGCAAGCTCATGCGCGTGGTGCCGCGCGAGAACGAAGCCATCAACGAAACGTGGATCGCGGATCGCGATCGCTTCAGCTACGAGGGCGTCTACAGCCCGGATCGCCTGCTCGCGCCGATGGTGCGTGAGGGCGCGGAGTGGAAGCAGGTGGATTGGGAAACGGCGCTCAAGCGCGTTGCCGACGAGTTGCGGGCCAAGGCTTCGAGTCTCGGCGTGCTCGCCAGCGCCTCCAGCACGACCGAAGAGCTTTATCTGCTGGGCCGCCTCGCGCGCGCTCTCGGCACCTCGAACATCGACCATCGTCTGCGCCAGCGGGATGTGCGCGATCAGTCAGCGGATCCGCTGCATCCGTCGCTGGGCCTTCCGATCGCGGATGTCGAGACGCTCGACTCGCTGCTGCTCATCGGCTGCAACCTGCGCCGCGAAGCGCCGATGCTCGCGCATCGCGTGCGCAAGGCCGCCCGCCGTGGCGCGAAGGTTTCGTTCGTGAACCCGGCGAAGTTCGAGTATCTGTTCCCGGTCGCGGCGTATCTGGAGTCCCCGCCGGCCCAGCTCGTTGCCGATCTCGCCGCCGTGCTCTCCGCGCTCAGCGCGAAGGGCGCCACGGTGCCCGCGAATCTCGCATCGAGCGTGCAGGCTGCGAAGGTGAGTGACGCACATCGCGCGCTCGCGGAGCAGCTTGGCAACGGCACCAGTAAGGCCATCGTGCTCGGTGCGCTCGCCATTCGGCACACGGCCTATGCAGACATTCGTGCGTTGGCCGCAGGCATCGCGCAGGCGACAGGTGCATCGTTCGGCGTGCTCGCGGAAGGGGGCAACGCCGCTGGTGCATATCTCGCCGGCGCCGTGCCTCATCGCGAAGCAGGCGGCGGCCATGTGGGCGAGCCTGGCCTTTCCGCGTCGCAGATGCTGCGCCAGAAGCTCAGCGCGTATGTGCTTTTCGGCGGCGTGGAGCCGTCGGTCGATGCGCTCGATAGTGAGGCCGCCCGCACGCTCGCATCCGCGCAGTTCGTAGTGGCGGTCACGCCGTTCCAGAACGACGCGCTGCGCGACGTGGCGCACGTCATGCTGCCCATCGGCACGTTTGGCGAAACGTCCGGCACGTACGTGAACCTCGAAGGCAAGTGGCAGAGCTACGCCGGGGCCGTCGCCCCGCAGGGCGAAGCCCGCCCGGGCTGGAAGGTCCTGCGTGTGCTCGGCAACCTGCTGCATGTGCCGGGCTTCGAATATCAGTCATCGGACCAAGTGCGCGAGGAATTGCGCGGCCTGTGTGGCGACAGCCAGGTGACGAGCTATGCGGGGTCGCACCGCGTGAACGGCTCGCCGGCCGCCGCGCCGCTGGTCGATCTCAACATGTATCAGGCGGATGCACTCGTGCGCCGCGCGCCGTCGCTGCAGAAGACGCGCGAAGGCCGCACGCCACCGGCGCACTACTAGCCCAACATGAAGCTTCAACAACTACTGCAAGACTGGCTCTCACTGCCGGGCTACGTGCACTCGACAGCGTGGATCCTGCTGATCACCGTCGTGCTCATCATCAGCGTGGCGCTGCTCACGCTGTTCGAGCGCAAGGTGATCGGCTGGATGCAGTTGCGCAAAGGCCCGAACCGCGTCGGCATCTTCGGCATCCTGAAAGGCTGGGGGCAGCCGTTCGCGGACGTGGTGAAGCTGCTGGTCAAGGAAGTGATCCTGCCGGCGAACGCGAACAAGTTCCTGTTCCGCATCGCGCCGGCCATCACGCTCATTCCGGCTTTCGCCACCTGGGCGGTCATTCCGCTGTCGCCCGAGCTGGTGATCGCGGACATCGACGCGGGCCTGCTGTTCCTGCTCTCGCTCACCTCGGCGGGCGTCTACGGCGTCATCATCGCCGGCTGGGCGTCGAACTCGAAATACGCGTTCCTCGGCGCCATGCGCTCGGCCGCGCAGATCGTGGCGTATGAGATCGCCATGGGTTTTGCGCTCGTGGGCGTGCTCATGGCGGCCGGCAGCCTGAACCTCGGCGACATCGTGCGTGCGCAGTCGGGCGGGCCGGGCTCGTGGTACTGGCTGTGCCTGTTCCCGCTGTTCATCGTCTATTTCATCTCGGGCGTGGCGGAAACGAACCGTGCGCCCTTCGACGTGGCCGAAGGCGAGTCGGAGATCGTCGCGGGCTTCCACGTCGAGTATTCGGGCATGGCGTTCGCGCTGTTCTTCCTGGCCGAATACGCCAACATGATCCTCATCGCCGCGCTGTCGTCGGTGTTCTTCCTGGGTGGCTGGCTGAGCCCGTTCGAGGGTTATCTGCCGCCGGGCCTGTGGATCACGGACTTTCTGATGCACCCGAGCTTCCTGTGGCTCGGCCTCAAGATCTCGTTCTTCCTGTTCTGTTTCCTGTGGTTCCGGGCAACGTTCCCGCGCTACCGCTACGACCAGATCATGCGCCTCGGCTGGAAGGTGCTGATCCCGGTCACGCTCGTGTGGATCGCGGTCGAAGGCATCATGGTCTATCTCAAGGTCGGGCCATGGGCCGCATGAGCGAGCCCAAGTGAATAAGCGAACAATCTGATGGCTGCGAATATCTTCAAGACGTTCCTCATGCCCGAGCTGCTGAAGGGCATGGCGCTGACGTTCCGCACCTTCTGGACCAAGAAGGTCACCGTGAACTATCCGGAGGAGAAAACTCCGCAGTCCCCACGCTTCCGCGGCCTGCACGCCTTGCGCCGCTACCCGAACGGCGAAGAGCGTTGCATCGCCTGCAAGCTGTGCGAGGCCGTGTGCCCGGCGGTGTGCATCACCATCGACTCGGATGTCGCGCCGAACGGCACGCGCCGCACGACGCGCTACGACATCGACCTGTTCAAGTGCATCTACTGCGGCTTCTGCGAGGAAGCGTGCCCCGTGGACGCCATCGTGCTCACGCGCATCCACGAGTACCACATGGAGAATCGCGGCGAGAACATCATGAGCAAGGACAAGCTCCTGGCCGTCGGCGAGCGCTACGAAGCGATGATCGCCGCCGACAAAGCCGCCGACGCGCCGTACCGCTGAGAGGCGCGCCATGCTTAAGGGGAGCAACACGAAATCGGGCCAGACCTGTTCGCAACAGGGCCACACACTTTCGGGTCGGAGCCTGTAGCCCATGTTCGTGCAAGGTCTTTTCTGGTTCTTCTCGGCGATCCTCGTCATCGCGGCGCTGGCCGTCATCACGTCCCGCAATCCCGTGCATTCGGCGCTGTCGCTGGTGGTGTGCTTCGTGACCAGCGCGGCCATCTGGCTGCTCATCGAGGCGGAGTTCCTCGCGGTCGTGCTGGTGCTCGTCTACGTGGGCGCGGTGATGGTGCTGTTCCTGTTCGTCGTGATGATGCTCGACATCAACATGGAGTCGCTGCGCAGCGGCTTCACCAAGTACGCCTGGCTCGGCTGGATCACCGCCGCCGTCGTCATCGTGGAAATCGTGGGCGTCGTCACGGCCAGGAGCATGGCAGTGGACATCACGAAGGCCCTGGTCCCGCAACCTGAGGGCTACAGCAACACCGCCGAGCTCGGCGCGGTGCTGTACACGAAATACGCTTATCCGTTCGAGCTTGCGGCGGTGCTGCTGCTGGTGGCCATCGTGGCCGCTATTGCGCTCACCATGCGCAAGCGTCCGGGCCTCAAGGTCCAGAACATCAGCGCGCAGACGCACACGCGGGCGAAGGATCGCTTGCGCATCATCAAGATGGACCCGGTTCGCAAAGAGGCCGCGACAACCGAAGCCGCCGGGGGCAATCCGGAGAAGGGCGCATGATCCCCCTCAGCTACCTGCTCATCCTGTCAGGCATCCTGTTCGCGCTCTCCGTCGCGGGCATCTTCCTGAACCGCAAGAACGTCATCCTGCTGCTCATGTGCGTGGAGTTGCTGCTGCTCTCCGCCAACTTCAACTTCGTGGCGTTCTCGCGCTACCTGGGCGACATCAGCGGGCAGGTGTTCGTGTTCTTCGTTCTGACCGTGGCTGCCGCCGAGTCGGCCATCGGGCTTGCCATTCTCGTCGTGCTGTTCCGCGAACGCCGGAGCATCAACGTCGAAGACCTGAACACGTTGAAAGGCTGACGCGGGCATGAATCCGAATCTGCTGCTCGCCATCCCGCTGCTGCCGCTCGTCGCATCGATCATCGCCGGCCTTTTCGGGAAAGTCGTAGGCCGTGCCGGCGCCCACACCTTCACCATCGGTGCGGTCGCCATTTCTACGGTGCTCTCCCTCCATGTGCTGAAGCAGGTGTATTTCGACGGCGTGCCCACCTACGACGCGCCCGTGTACACCTGGCTCGTCAGCGACGGCATCACCTTCAGCGTGGGCTTCCTCATCGACCGTCTCACCGCGCTCATGATGGCGGTGGTGACTTTCGTGTCGCTCTGCGTGCACGTCTACACCATCGGCTACATGAAGGACGACCCGGGCTACCAGCGGTTCTTCAGCTACATCTCGCTGTTCACGTTCTCCATGCTCATGCTGGTGATGTCGAACAACTTCATGCAGCTGTTCTTCGGCTGGGAAGCGGTGGGCGTGGTGTCGTACCTGCTCATCGGTTTCTGGTACACGCGGCCGAGCGCCATCTTCGCGAACATGAAGGCGTTCCTCGTGAACCGCGTGGGTGACTTCGGCTTCGTGCTCGGCATCGCCGGCGTCGTGTATTTCACCAACTCGCTGGATTACAAGGATGCGTTCGCCGCGGCCCCGATGATGGCGAAGGCCACGTTCTACCTCACGCACCAGACATCGGTGCAGGCCATCACGCTCGTGTGCATCGGGCTCTTCATCGGCGCCATGGGCAAGAGCGCGCAGTTCCCGCTGCACGTATGGCTGCCGGATTCCATGGAAGGCCCCACCCCCATCTCGGCGCTGATCCACGCCGCCACCATGGTGACGGCGGGCATCTTCATGGTGGCGCGCATGTCGCCGCTGTTCGAGCAGAGCGAGGCGGCGCTGTCGTTCGTGCTCATCATTGGCGGCACCACGGCGTTCTTCATGGGCGTGCTCGGCGTCGTCAACAACGACATCAAGCGCGTCATCGCATATTCCACGCTCTCGCAGCTTGGCTACATGACAGTGGCGCTCGGTGCGTCGGCTTACAGCGCGGCCATCTTCCACCTGATGACGCACGCCTTCTTCAAGGCGCTGCTGTTCCTCGCGGCCGGCTCGGTCATCATCGGCATGCACCATGAGCAGGACATGCGCAAGATGGGCGGCCTCGCCAGGTACATGCCCATCACGGCCATCACGTCGTGGATCGGCACGCTGGCACTCGTCGGCACGCCGTTCTTCTCGGGCTTTTATTCGAAGGACGCCATCATCGAAGCGGTGGGCGAATCGCATCGCTGGGGCGCCACATACGCGTACTACTGCGTGCTTCTCGGCGTGTTCGTCACGTCGCTGTACTCCTTCCGGCTCGTATTCATGACGTTCCATGGGCCGGAACGCTTCCGGCACGCGCATGGTCATGGGCATGCGACAGAGCAGCCGGCCGCGGGCGACCCGGGCCCCGGCGCTGCAGTCGTGCACCTTCATGGCGATGCACACGGTGCCGCGCATGTCGCGGCACACGGCCACGACGCCCACGCCAAGCACGATTCGCACGGCCACGAAGACGCGCTTCACGGCGCGCCGCACGAGAGCCCGGCCGTCGTCACGTTGCCGCTCATTGCGCTGGCCATTCCGTCCGTGGTCATCGGCTTCATCACCGTCGGCCCGGTGCTGTTTGGGGACTTCTTTGGCAACGCCATCCAGGCGCTCGAGAAGAACGACGTCATCGGCGAGATGGCGCACGAGTTCCACGGCGCCGTCGCGTTCGCGCTGCATGGGTTCGGGCAGGCGCCGTTCTGGCTGGCGGCCGCGGGCGCCTTCACAGCGTGGGTGTTCTTCTACTGGAAGCCCTCGCTCGCCAACTCCGTGGCCCGCAAGCTCGGCTGGCTGCGCACGATCCTGATCAACAAATACTTCTTCGACTGGTTCAACGAGAACGTCATCGCCGCGTGCACCCGCCTGCTCGGCCGAAGCCTCTGGCGCGGCGGCGACATGGCGCTGATCGACGGAGGACTGGTGAATGGCACCGCGCGTGGCCTGGGCCGGATGGGCACACTCATGCGTCAGGTGCAGAGCGGTTATCTCTATTCGTACGCCTTCTGGATGATCATCGGTCTCGCGGTGCTCCTGGGCTGGTTCCTGTGGCGCGCGACCTGAAGGCCTCCTCATGAATTTCGGATTGCTTTCGCTCATCGTGTGGCTGCCCATCGCTGCGGGCGTGCTCGTGCTCTTCATGGGCAGCGCGCGCATCACGGCCGTGCGCTGGGTGGCGCTCATCGCCTCGATCCTCACGTTCGTGCTGTCGCTGCCGCTGCTCAGCGGGTTCGACTCCACGACGGCGGCCTTCCAGTTCACCGAGAAGCTGCCCTGGATTCTCGGGGTTCGACGCGTACTACGGCCTCGGCGTCGACGGCATCGCGCTGCCGCTCATCATCCTCACCACGCTCATGACCGTGCCGGTGATCGTGGCGGCGTGGACGGTGGTCGAGCAGCGCCCGGCGCAGTACTTCGCCGCCTTCCTCATCATGGAAGGCCTCATGGTGGGCGTGTTCTGCGCCACCGATGCGCTGCTGTTCTACTTCTTCTGGGAAGCGATGCTGATTCCGATGTTCCTCATCATCGGCATCTGGGGCGGGCCGCGCCGCGTCTACGCCACCATCAAGTTCTTCCTGTACACGTTCCTGGGCTCCGTCTTCATGCTGGTGGCGCTCATCTACCTGTATGTGAAGGCGGGCGATTACTCCATCGCCAGCTTCCAGGCATTGCCACTAACGCTATTGGAGCAACGCTGGATCTTCATCGCGTTCCTGCTCGCGTTCGCCGTGAAGGTGCCCATGTGGCCGGTGCACACATGGTTGCCCGATGCGCACGTGGAAGCACCCACCGGCGGCTCGGTCATCCTGGCGGCCATCATGCTGAAGATGGGTGGCTACGGCTTCCTGCGCTTCAGCCTGCCCATTGCGCCTGATGCCAGCCGCGAGCTGGACATGCTGATGATCGCGCTCTCGCTCGTCGCCGTAGTGTACATCGGCTTCGTGGCGCTCGTTCAGCAGGACATGAAGAAGCTCATCGCGTATTCCTCCATCGCGCACATGGGCTTCGTCACGCTGGGCGCATTTGTCGCCTTCGACATCTTCGCAGAACACCGGCAGCATGACGGGCGCGGTGCTCGGCATGCAGGGCGCCATGATCCAGATGGTGTCGCACGGCCTCATCTCCGGTGCGCTGTTCCTGTGCGTGGGCGTCATGTACGACCGCGTGCACAGCCGAGAGATCTCAGCCTACGGCGGTGTCATCAACACCATGCCGAAGTTCGCCGTATTCTTCGTGCTGTTCGCGCTCGCGAACACGGGCCTGCCCGGCACGTCGGGGTTCATCGGCGAGTTCCTGGTGATCATTGCGAGCTTCAAGGCGAATTTCTGGTACGCCTTCCTCGCCGCCACCATCCTCGTGCTCGGTGCCGCCTACACCCTGTGGCTCGTGAAGCGCGTGGTGTTCGGACCGGTCGCCAACGATCACGTCGCGCACATGGCCGACGTGAACGGCCGCGAGTTCATCATCCTGCTCGTGCTGGCGATCGGCGTGCTGGCGCTCGGTGTCTGGCCGCAGCCGCTCACCCAGATCATGGAAGTGTCGCTGCAGCACCTGGTCGATCAGGCCGTGGCCTCCAAACTGCCGTCGCTCTAAAGCTCCACCATGCCTCAAACCGAACTCAGCTTCGCGAGCTTCGCCCCGGCCCTGCCGGAGATCTATCTCACGCTGATGATCTGCGTGGTGCTCATGGTGGACGTGTTCGCCGGCCAGACGCGCCGCGGGCTCACCGCCACGTTCACTCAGTTCACGCTGCTGGTGGGCGCTGCGCTCACGGCCTTCTACTCGCGCGTGGGCGAGCGCACGGTGCTGTTCGACGGCCTCTACGTGGCCGACGAGCTGGCGTGGGTGCTGAAGCTGGCGGGCTTCCTCTTCGTGGCGTTCGCGATGCTGTATTCGCGCTCGTACCTCGAGCGCCGCGGCATCCTGAAGGGCGAGTACTTCGTGCTGGTGCTCACCGCGTTGCTCGGCGTGTTCGTGCTTGCGTCCGCCAACAGCCTGCTCACGGTATATGTCGGGCGTCGAGCTGCTCGCGCTCTCCGTGTACGCCATGGTCGCGTTCGACAGGGATTCCGGCATCGCCGCCGAGGCTGCGATGAAGTACTTCGTGCTCGGCGCCATTGGGTCGGGCGTCCTGCTGTACGGCATGTCCATGATCTACGGCATGACCGGCACGCTCTCACTGGACGAGCTGGCGGTGCGCATTACCGCTGAGCCGAACCTCGGCGTCATCCTCGGCCTCGTGTTCGTGGTGGTGGCCGTCGCCTTCAAGATGGGCGCGGTGCCGTTCCACATGTGGCTGCCCGACGTGTATCACGGCGCCCCCACGGCGGTGACGCTGTTCATCGGCACGGCGCCGAAGCTTGCGTACTTCGCGCTGGCGTTCCGGCTGCTGGGGCAGGGCCTGCAGGGCGCTGCGGACGACTGGGGCCAGATGCTTGGGGCGCTGGCAGTGCTGACGCTCGTGGTCGGCAACCTCGTGGCGCTCGCCCAGTCGAACATCAAGCGGCTGCTTGCGTACTCCACTATCGCCAACGTCGGCTTCATCGTTCTGGGGTTCGTCAGCGGCACGGCGGGCGGATACAGCGCAGCGCTGTACTACACGCTGGTCTACGTGCTCACGGCGCTCGGCTCCTTCGGTGTCGTGCTCATGGCCAGCCGCAAGGGCTTCGAAGCCGAAGAGCTGGACGACTACAAGGGCCTGCATGCGCGCGACCCGCTGCTGGCGTTCATCATGATGATGCTCATGTTCTCCACCGCCGGCGTGCCGCCGTTCGTGGGCTTCTGGGCGAAGCTGCGCATCATCCAGGAGCTGTGGGTCACCGGGCACACGTGGCTGGTGCTGATTGCGGCAGGCGTGTCGGTCATCGGCGCGTTCTATTACCTGCGCGTCGTGAAGCTCATGTATTTCGATTCGCCGGTTGAGCAGCCGGGAACAGATCGGCAGACGGGCGTGCGTCTGGCGCTGGGGTTCAACGCCGCGGCCGTGCTGATCCTGGGCCTGCTGCCGGGCCCGCTACTCGACCTGTGCGCGCGCCTGATACGCTAGCCGCTCCTTAGCGTTCCTGCGGAGTTGCGCATGGCCAGGTCTTCGAAAGAGTCTTCGGGCAGCGCCCCTGCGGGCGCCGTCACGCACATCGCCGGCTACGACGCAGACAGCGTCACCATTCGCGGCAAGGATCTCGTCGCGGATTCTCATGGGCAAGGTGAGCTTCACGGAGCTCATGCTCCTGCAGCTCACCGGCAAGACGCCCACGCGCTCGCAGGCCACCATTCTCGATGCCGTGCTGGTCACCATCATGGAGCACGGGCTCGTGCCGTCCGCCATCGTCACCCGCCTCACGCATTACGGCGCGCCGGAGTCCGTGCAGGGCGCGATCGTCGCGGGCTTGCTCGGAGTAGGGGATCGCTTCGCCGGCACGGCGAGCGAGTGCTCGCAATTGCTGGAGCAGGTCGTCAGGGCGCCCGCCAACGATCGCGCAGCCGTCGCCACGCAGATTGTTCGCGACTACCGCGAGCGCAAGCGCCCGATCCCTGGCTTCGGCCACCCCGTGCACCGCGAAGCGGATCCGCGGTCGACGCGTCTCATCGAGATCGTGAAGGCCGCGGGCGGCCAAAGCGAGAACCAGGGCGATTACGTCGCCGCGCTCGACCTGCTCGAACGGGCAGTCTCGAGTGTCATCGGCAAACGCATCGTCACGAACGTGAGTGCGGCCATCGCTGTCGCGCTATGCGAAGCCGGTGTGCCGGCGAAGGCGGCGCGCGGTGTGGTCCTTACCGCCCGATGCGCGGGCCTCGCGGGCCATCTTTTCGAAGAGTCCCAGTCGAGCACCGGCGAGGCGATGTGGAACGCCGTGACCGACGCCGTGCGCTACGAGCCCTGACGCCAGCGAACCCTTCGTTCGCTGGCACCAGAGCGCCTCCCACAATTTCAGAACCCGACCGGGTGCTTCTCGTAGTCGGCAGGCACCACGAGCAGCGCCGAATCCGGGCTTGCGCGGCGGCTGCGGCCGGCCCGCCGCCGTGTGGCCGCCAAACGCCTGTTCGGCCCCTGCCGGATCGTGTACAACGCGACTCAGTCAAGTACATCTACATCCAGGTCGGCAGGGGAACGCCCATGGGTTTCGGCAGGCCAGCGGCGCCAGGACAACACGACCGCGAAACCAGCGCTTCCGGTCAGGACAATGAGGCCGGCAATTCGTCTGCCCCGCGGGAAGCGCGTCGGCGGCGGAATCGTTCGGCTTCGCCTATCAAGGGGGAAGGCGCGGCGCCGTCGGGGGAGTCCGCGTCCTCCGCGTTGCCTACGCTGTCCGCAGCCCACGCTTTTTTCCTCAGCGCGTTCGGGCCGCCGGAGAAGTCCGCGCCAGACCTCAACGTTTTCCTCACACGCAAGATCATGCGGTTCGCGCGCCGGTGGCGGGCCATTGCCAATGAGCATCTGGCGGCCATTGGGCATACGCAGGCGCGCTGGGAAGCGCTCTACTGGATTGCGGTGTCTCAGGGTGGGGCGACCCAGCGGGAACTGGCTGAGTACGTCGGCATCGAGGAGCCCACCCTGGTGCGCATGCTGCATCGGTTGGAGCAGGAGGGGCTGGTGGAGCGACGCGCGTCCCAGGCAGACCGGCGCACCAAGACCATCGTGCTCACCAAGGGGGCGGAGCCACATCTGAAGGCCATGAGCGGCGTGATCGACAAGCTTCGCGAGGACGTGCTTCGGGACCTCCCGCCCGAAGACATCGCCAAGTGCGTTGACGTTCTGGATCGCCTGCTGGAGCGTCTTGAGAGGCGCTGAGGGGCGGGCCGCGTTGTTTCTCGCTTCGATTATTGCCCCTCGCAAAACCGGATTTTCCTTTTGACGGCTCGAGCGCGTTTCCGTCGATTTCGTCGCTTGCGCTTCGTACGAAAGTCCGAACAATCGCCGCCCCATGAATGACG
This sequence comes from uncultured Gammaproteobacteria bacterium, assembly GCA_963837755.1. Taxonomy (GTDB): domain Bacteria; phylum Pseudomonadota; class Gammaproteobacteria; order Steroidobacterales; family Steroidobacteraceae; genus JADGHX01. The sequence continues at coordinate 1,061,007 of CAWIOP010000003.1, forward strand.
TTTCCAAACGGGCGGCGCAGGTCTTGCGGGATGTGTTCGGCTACGGCGCGTTTCGCGGGCCCCAGGCCGAGATCGTCGAGCATGTCGCCGGCGGCGGGGATGCGCTCGTGCTCATGCCCACGGGCGGCGGCAAGTCGCTTTGCTTCCAGATTCCGGCGCTCGTGCGGGAGGGCGTGGGCGTCGTCGTGTCGCCGCTCATCGCGCTCATGCAAGACCAGGTGGCGGCCTTGCGTGAGGCGGGCGTGCGGGCGGAGGTGCTGAACTCGTCGCTCACCTGGCCCGAGCAGCAGGCGGTGGAGCGCAAGGTGCGGGCGGGGCAGGTCGACGTGCTTTATGTCGCACCGGAGCGGCTCGTCACCGACAAATGCCTCGAGTTGCTCGACTCCATCAAGGTCGCGCTCTTTGCCATCGACGAGGCCCATTGCGTCTCGCAGTGGGGGCACGACTTCCGGCCGGAATACATGCGGCTTTCCGTGCTGGCTGACAGATACCCGGGCGTGCCGCGCATCGCGCTCACCGCCACGGCAGACACTGCCACGCGCAAGGAGATGCTCGTTCGGCTCAAGCTGAACGGCGCGCGGGTCTTCATCTCCAGCTTCGACCGGCCGAACATTCGCTATCGGATTGCGGAGCGGGACAACGCCCGCAAGCAGCTTCTGCAGTTCATTCGTGAGGAGCACGCGGGCCACTCCGGCATCGTCTACTGCTTCACGCGCAAGTCGGTGGATGAGACGGCGCAGTTTCTCGTGCAGTCCGGCATCAATGCGCTGCCGTATCACGCGGATAAGGAACACGAGACGCGCGGCGAGCATCTCACCCGCTTCATTCGCGACGACGCGGTTGTCATGGTGGCCACGGTGGCGTTCGGCATGGGCATCGACAAACCCGATGTGCGGTTCGTGGCGCATCTGGATCTGCCGAAGAGCATCGAGGCGTACTACCAGGAGACGGGGCGCGCCGGCCGTGACGGGCTGCCGGCCGATGCGTGGATGATCTACGGGCTCGCGGATGTGGTTCAGCAGCGCCGGCTCATCGAGCAGTCGCCTTCGGGCGAGGAACACAAGCGGGTGTCGGGCGGGAAGCTCGACGCGTTGCTCGGGCTCTGCGAGACCGTCGAGTGCCGTCGCGTGCGGCTGCTGGATTACTTTGGCGAAGCGAGCACGCCCTGTGGCAACTGCGACAACTGCCTCACGCCGCCGGAGGAATGGGACGGCACCGAGGCCGCGCGCAAGCTCATGTCATGCATCTATCGCTGCGAGAAGGCGAGCGGGTTCGGGTTCGGGGCGCAGCAGATCGTCGATGTGCTCACCGGGGCCCTAACGGCGAAGGTGGAGCAGTTCGGGCACGATCGTGTGAGCACCTTCGGAATCGGCAAAGACCTCACGGCCACTCAGTGGCGAGCGGTGGTGCGGCAGCTCGTGATGCTCAAGGTGCTGCGGGTGGACTACGATCACTTCAACATCCTGAAACTCACGCAGGCGAGCCGTGAGGTTTTGAACGGCACGCGCACCCTGAAACTGCGCAAGCCTTCCGAGCGCGTGCCGGCGAAGCGAAAGGCGCGGCGTGTGGAGCAGGGCGCCAAGCCATTGCGCGAAGCGTTTGCGGATGGCTCGAACCACGAGATCGTGTTCCAGGCGCTGCGCGAATGGCGCAAGGGCGTGGCGCGCGAGCATGGCGTGCCGGCATACACGGTGTTTCACGACGCCACGCTGCAGGAGATTGCGCGCGTGCTGCCCGGGTCGCTCGATGAGCTGCGCGGCATCTCGGGCGTCGGTGCCACCAAGCTCGAGCGGTATGGCGTGCCGCTGCTGGAGATCGTGCGCGGGGTGGCAGTTACATGAAACGCGGCAAGAAAGTGTCCGGGCGCGCCGCCGGCCCGGCAACCATCCGGGACGTGGCGAGCGAGCTCGGCATGTCGGTGGCCACGGTGTCGCGTGCGCTGTCGCAGCCAGAGCTGCTGCGGCCCGAAACGCGGGAGCGCGTGCTCTCCATCGTTGCGAAGCTGGGCTATCGGCCGAACGTGCTCGCCCGCAGCCTGCGGCGTGGGCAGGCGCACGCCATCGTGCTGGTGGTGCCGAAGCTCAGCCCGTTCTTCCTCGAGATCTTCGCGGGGGCGGAAGATGCCGCGCAGGCGGCGGGGCTCGCCGTGCTCCTGGGCAACAGCGATGGCAAGCCCGAGCGCGAAGAAGCCTATTTCGACCAGGTGATGAGCGGCCGCGCGGATGGAATCATCCTGCTCACAGGGCTCATGCCGTCCTCCTATGCCGATGGCAAGCGCGCGTTGCCGCCCATGGTGTCGGTGCTGGAACGGCTGCAGGGCCACGACGCGCCCGTCATACGCATCGACCATCGCTCCGCCAGCGCGGAAGTCACGCGCCATCTCATCGATCTTGGGCACCGGCGCATTGCGCACATCGCCGGCACCCGGAATGCCGCGAGCTCCCAGCACCGAATCAGCGGCTACAAAGACGCGCTTGCGGCCGCCGGCATTCCCTATGACGAGGAGCTGGTCGTGGCAGGCAACTTCAGCATGCAGTCCGGCGCGGATGCCATGGAGCGCCTGCTTGCGCTCGACGAGCCACCCACCGGCGTCTTCGCCGGCAACGACGAAATGGCCTTCGGCGCCGTGAGAACCGCGCGCGCCCACGGCCTCTCGGTGCCGGAAGACCTTTCCATGGTCGGCTTCGACGACCAGGCCACGGCGGCGTTCTACAACCCGCCGCTCACCACCATTCACACTCCGTGCCGCGAGATTGGCCGCCGTGCCACGCAGGAGCTGGTGGAACAGATTGCCGGCCGGAATGTTGCGCGCGAGATCGTGCTGCCCACGAAGCTCATCGTTCGCGACAGCACCGCGCCCCCGCGCGCTGCGCACGCCGTTGCACACGCCCCCAAACCGAAATCGCCGCGCTCGCGCGGTTGACAGGATTGCACCCCGTGGCGCGCGCGGCGGATCGTGGCAACCGCCGCAACATCATCGCCGGGCAAGTCGAAGGTGCTGCGTCCGAAGCGCGAGCTCAAAGGCTTCACCCGCGTGGAGCTTGCGCCGGGCGAGAGCCGCACCGTCACCGTGCCGCTCGATGCACGCTCGTTCGCGTACTACGACGTGAGCGACAAGCGCTGGCGCTGAACGCGAAGCAGCAGCACCACCTGTGGGCCGTGAACCATCACGAACGTGGACGGTGCGGCGAGCGTTGGCGCAGCGGCCGGGCTGCACTGCCACATCGAATTCGTGAGCCACTCTTACCACCCGCACCGCACGTACGGGTATACGGGCGGTGGGCCGCGGTCGCGGCCCCCGTATAGAGGAGAACGCTCATGACTCAGCTCGCAGCTCGAAGCATTCTGGGAATCACGGCTATGGCTTCCCTGCTCGTCGTCTGCATTCCGCAGGCCGCCAAGGGTGAAACGGATCGTTCCGCCGACGCGACGGCTTCCGCGTCGTCCGCATCTTGCAGTGGCCTGCCTGATCACGATCAGCTCGAATCGGCACTTGTCGCCGCACGCGCGCAGGCCAATGGCGGATTCAATCTCGACATGTGGGGTACGGTGGTGAATCGCGACGGCGTGGTGTGCGCCGTTGCGTTCACCGGAAGCGACCGCGGCACGCAGTGGCCGGGCAGCCGCGTAATTTCCGCGCAAAAGGCGAACACGGCGAATGCGTTCAGCCTGCCGGGCCTTGCGCTCTCCACGGCGAACCTCTGGGCCGCCGTGCAGCCTGGTGGCTCGTTGTATGGGCTTCAACACAGCAACCCCGTTGACACCGAGACGGCCTATCGTGGGCCGGCGTCCGACTTCGGGCTGTCGAACGACCCGATGGTCGGCCGACGCATCGGTGGCGTGAACGTATTCGGTGGCGGGCTTGCGCTGTACAACGCCCGGAAGCAGCTGGTGGGCGCCATCGGTGTCAGTGGCGACACGTCTTGCGCGGACCACAACATTGCCTGGCGCACGCGAAGCACCTTGAAGCTCGATTGGGTGCCCGCCGGTGTCAGCGCGAATGGCGACGACAACATCAACTACCAGGGGCTGGTTCCGCGTGTGAGCCTGCAGAGCGACTTCTCGCACCCGATCTGCAAGATCGCGGGCGAGGACAACGTGTCAGACATCAGCGCGAATCTGCCGGCGATCCGGAAGTAATCGCAGGTCGTGGGGGTGCGCGCGCAGCGGCGCGCGCGCCACCATTACCACTGGACAGTTCACCCCCGCAGCGCCCTCGCCACCGGCCGCCGTATCAACGCAGACGCTGGTATCCTTGAACCAGAAAACCATGGAGCCGTAACGATGCGCAGAGCAGGGTTTGTCGTCATTCTTTGGTTGTGTTCGGCCATCGCATTCGCGCACGTCACCGTATGGCCTCGCGAGTCAGCGGCCGGTGCGCATGAGAAATATGTGGTTCGCGTTCCGACGGAGGGCAAGGTTGCCACTGAATCCGTTCAGCTGCGCATTCCCGCAGGCGTGGAGATTGTCTCGATCGGTGCGCCCAATGGCTTCAGGTACGAAGTGAAGCGCACCGACGGAACGGTTACGGGAATCGTCTGGTCGATGGCGATCAATCCAGGCGAGTTCGCCGAGTTCGCGTTCATGGCGCGCAACCCGAAGCAAAGCGTGGAGCTGCGCTGGGAGGCCATTCAGCGGTACACAGACGGCACCACGACCGAGTGGTTGGGGCCGGCGAGTGACCGCCACCCGGCGTCCGTGACACAGGTGACGGTGGCCGCTGGCGGTCACACGCATTGAGTGTCTCGGGGCGGCGCCAACATCCGCCCATCCGGGCGTCGCAACCCGACGCCGGGTAACTGAACGTCGGATCGTGCACATCGCCTTCGTGTAGCCGAGGGCTTCGCTCCCGGCTACACGTGATGGCTGATCTGGCCGCGCGGCACGTCGGCCATCAACTTGAGAAAATCGCTGCCACTCAGGTGGACCAGTGCGCGGTGATCGCCGGCCTCGAAATAGATGTCCGGCGAGTCGACCAGGCTCTCATCGAGTATCGTATCGATGCCGTAGGCGACCCCCAGCGGCGGCAGGGCGCCCGGCTCGCAGTCCTTGAAGAGCTCGAGCAGCTCGCGATCGGTGGCGAGTCCGAGATCCCGCTTGAGCTCACGATGCAAGGCGCCGAGATCCACTCGGTGCGTGGCGGGAATGACCGCCATCACGTAACCCTTGTCATCTTCCAGCATGACGCACTTGGCGAGCCGATCACCGGGAATGTGAGCGGCTTGCGCACTGTGCGTGCTGTCCCGGGTGTGCTCGTGCAGGATCGTGCCGTAGGGCACGCCTTGGCGGGCCAGATAGTCTTGTACGGATGCTGCGATAGTCACGATGGCTCTCCTGGTCGGAACGCTATGCACGCCTGTCGTTGAGCTCTATCCGGGGACTATAGTTCAACGCCCGGCGGAGTCGCGGAGAGGGCTGGCCGCATTCAATGCGACCGTGGTCGGCCGGCTCGTGTGTCGCTTCGCCCGCGCGTGTCGCCGCCCCGAAATAGAGCCGCCTCCTCCGAACCCCGGGTTGCATCCCCGGCGCTGTAGGAGTGCGCGCCCGCTCCGGCGAGCTTCCCGCCGGCCACGATGAGATATTCATTGCGGATCGGCCGACCCTCGAACCAGCACTCGAGGATCTCGCGCACGCCCGCGGCATATCGAGCCTGCGCGGAGAGCGACGAGCCGGAGATATGCGGTGTCATCGCTTCGAACGGCATGGTCCGCCATGGATGATCACGCGGCGCAGGTTGTGGGAACCACACATCCCCCGCATAGCCGGCGAGCTGTCCACTCCTGAGCGCACGTACGATGGCATCGCGATCGCAGATCTTGCCGCGAGCCGTGTTCACGAGGTAGGCGCCTCGCTTCATCTTCGAAATCAATGCGTCGTTGAACAGACCTTCCGTTTCCGGATGGAGCGGCGCATTGATCGTCACCACGTCGCAGACGCGCACCAGCGACTCCGCGGTCGGGTGAAACGTGAGATCCAGTTCCTTCTCGAGCGCGTCGGGCAGCCTGTGCCGATCGGTGTAGTGGAGCTTGACATCGAAGGGCTTCAGCCGCTTGAGCACGGCTGTGCCAATGCGACCGGCCGCGACAGTGCCGACGTTCATGCCCTCCAGGTCGTAGGAGCGCGCGACGCAATCGGCAATGTTCCAGCCACCGTCGACGACCCACTGATGCGAAGGCAGGTAGTTGCGCACCAGCGCGAGGATCGCCATCACGACGTGCTCGGATACGCTGATGCTGTTGCAGTAGGTCACCTCGGCGACCGTGATGCCCCGATCCATCGCCGCCTGCAGGTCGACATGATCCGAGCCGACGCCGGCGGTGATCGCGAGTTTCAGATTGCGGGCCGTGGCGATTCGCTCCGCGGTCAGATAGGCGGGCCAGAACGGCTGTGAGATGACGATGTCGGTGTCGGGCAATTCCCGCTCGAATGCGCTGTTCGGACCGTCCTTGTCGGACGTGACGACAAACGTGTGGCCCAGCGACTCGAGAAATTTGCGCAGGCCGAGCTCGCCGGAGACGCTCCCGAGCAGTTGCCCCGGAGTGAAATCGATCGACTTCGGCGTTGGAGTGGTTTGACCGCCGGGGTAGCGCTCGATGCTCGGAATGTCATCGCGTGCATACGTCTTGGGATACCCCGTAACGGGATCTTCATAGAGCACACAGACGATCTTGGCCATGGCAGTTCCCCTGTGCAGAGGCTCTCGGTTCACCTTCACTACGACCTCAATCTGAGGACTATAATTCACCGGCTGGCGGCGTCGCAGATCGTTGAGTGCTCAGTAACTCATACCGCCACCCGGCGCGCCATTCGCTGCGCCTCGTTCGTCTGCGAAACCGACGGATACTGAAGCTGGGCCGCCAGGCCCAGGAGGAGGCGTTATGGTTCAGAAACGATGGCAGGACTGGATCAACCTGATTCTCGGACTGTGGACGTTCGTCTCGCCATGGGTCTTCGGCTTCGCCGCGAGCACGAGCGTAGCGGCGCGAGCCATGTGGATCCTGGGTGCGGCGATCGTCGTGTTCGCGGCATTTGCGGTTTACATGCACAAGGCATGGGAGGAGGTCATCAACATCCTCCTGGGCATCTGCCTGATCGCATCGCCTTGGGTACTGGGCTTTACCGAGCAGTCGACGCCAACCACGAACGCCGTGGTCGTGGGATTGCTCGTGACCGCTTTCGCAGTCTGGGCGATGCTCAAGGAAACGGCAGTGCAGAAGTGGTGGCACGAACGTCACCCAACACGGTAAGCGTGGATCATGAACGTCAGACGGTGCACGCGAGCGGCAGGGGCCCGTTTGCGTGCGCCGGGGAGGCTCCGGTTCAAGCGCTCAACTGCTCGATTACACCTTCGAGAATTGTCTTTTCCGCGTGCAACGCTTCGCGCCACTCGTGCTTTTCGGTCTTGACGATCTCCTCTCTCAACTCGGTCACATAGATCTCCAGTGCGCGGCGAGCGGTGTTTCGCTCTGCTTCGCTGAAGTCGAAGAGCATCTGACCTCCTTCCGACGCGTCACTTGCGCGTGCGGCCGCGCGCTCTCGAGCGTTGCTCGGGCCCGCGGTTTCTTCCCGAATATACTCGTTCACACCAGGCCGAATGGCGGCTGACGCCGGCCACCAAACCTTTGGCGCCAACTGAGCCGAAGGGTGCCATGGGCTCGCCCGGCGCTCCCGAAAAATCATTCCAGCGAATCACTGGGGCCCTGCCACTGCGCGTCCCACTGGTCCACTTCGTACTGATTCGTCATAGGGAAGCCTGGCGGGCGAGCGTGTTCGAAACGCGAGTCGAATTCCACTCGCGTGGCGTAGCGAGGCTCCGTGGCCGAGAGCGTCCCCGCAGTGAGGCTGCCGAAAATGATGAGTGTGGCGGGCCGCCCAGGCGAGCTCTCTGCGGTCACCGTAAACCGGCGGCGCGCATATACGGCGGCGTCGACCTCCAGATCGCCGGGCCCCGTGACGTCCGGGCGCGCAACGTCGATGAACTTATCGGATGCGAGGCCCAGATAATCCTGCGCATTCTGTGTGAGACGCGGGTTGTGCGCGTAGACCACGTCGCCGTCCACCCAGATGCGCTCAGGTGAATACACGAGCACGTTGCCGTTGACGGTGCCGCGCACATGCAACTCGACGCCGCGCCCCGCAACCATGAGCATGGGCGCTCTGCCGAGCGGCGCGCGTTCTTCACGGGCGTCAGTGTCGAGTGGCTGCCAGCCGTACGTGCCGTCGGAATAAAAAGTGATGCGGGTGTCGCGCTCAAACGCGTGGCGCCGCGCGTTCGCCAGCGTAGGGCTCGAGGTGGCCTGCAGGAACCGTTCGGGCAGTGCAATGCGGCCCGCGTGGGTTTCGAAGCCAGCGCGAAAGATTTCGGTTCTCGGGCGAAGGCGGCTCCAGCCTGCAATCGTGAAACCGCCGGCGGCGGTCGTCACCTTGCCGTGAAAACGCGGAGCAATCGCGCGGTCATAGCCCAGCGTAATCTCGGAATTGCTGTGGAAGCGGCCCGCCACTTCGTCGTCGTGCAACTGAATGCTCGAATCCCAGCGGTCCACGAGCTGCGTGAAATGCGAGAACGCGAGGCGCTTCAGATGCATGCGTGTGCGCAGCTGTCTGCCTGCGTCGATGGTTGCTATCTCGACGATGGCGCTCTCGATGTCTGTGCTGCTGGCTGCAGGCCGGCGCTTCGAGCACCGCCGTGTACGCGCGGCCATCCTGTTGCCACGAAAGTTGCGATGGGGTCTCTTGCGCATCTGGCAAAGCCCGTGCCCACCGCAGCACTTTGCGAGTCATCACCTGTTGCTGCTTCGACGGGATGAGTGCGATGGCCACAGTGTCTTTCGCTAATGCTGCGCTGGCCGGCTCGGACCGCTCACTCTCTGCGCTGGTGGCAACGATGTCTGAAGACTCCGCCGGCGCCGCGTCTGCCACGCCGATTTCCCGCGGTATTGCATCGTCCGCGCTGGCGCTCGGCGCAGGAACAAGAGGCTCGGATTTGCCCGAGTCGTCATCGGGACTGATCTTGGATGGCCGATCGTCTGCGACCGCCGCTGACGGCGGCGAGCTCGTGGGCTCGCGTTGTGTCAGGCGTTCGGTGTGCGGGGCGTTCTCGTTCTCGAGATCCTTCCCATCGCCGAGCTCAAGCGTAAGTTGCAGCGTGGGCACTGATTCGACGTCCGCCGGCTGGAAAATGGAGATGCCGAGGGTGAGGAACAGTGCAGCGTGCAGCGTGACTGAGAGCGCGGTGGCGTATGCGATCGAGCGGTTTTCAGATCCCTGCGTCGATTTTATGGGGCAGTCGGCTTCCGCCCCGGAGTACTCCGCTGTTTTGAGGGACAGCGACAGCATTCTATTGCCCCGAAGACTGATGCTCCGTTACAGCAATCTCCCGCGTCACGCATTTAGAAACCGCGCGCGCGGGAACGCAAGCCCCGCGTGAATTCAGCAGAAAGAGGCGTGATGACGAGACGCAGCGATAGACCCGGCGGGCAAATCAGGCCGATGCGGATTCGAGGGGCGCCGCCCTTGTGGCGCCCCGTCTCATTTCCCACAAAGAACGCTGACTAAGCCTGTGCAGGCCGTTCCGCAGTCGGGGTCTTCCTGGTCAGCACATCTGCCAATTGACCCGAGGCGTATCCAAAGAGCGCTCCGACCGCCAACGAGACAATGAGCAGCACCAACGGATTGGCAAACGAGGCCGAAGTCAGATTTTGCAGTGGACCGGTGCTCGGTTCCGCCGATGGTTGATGCAGAGAATACGCAACGAGCGCGGCGTAGCCGTATACGTTCGCCGGAACCACCGAGAGCAAATCGATGGAAGCGACAATCACCAGGAAGAACACGGTCACGCCGACTACGATGGCACTCCACACGACGCCCAGAGCGGGCATCGGAACGTTAACGATGATCAACATCGCGATCCAGGCAATGAATGCGCCGTAGGCAGTCCCCGCGATCGTCTTTGCGAGTGCCTTACCACTGTGGAAATAACAGCCCCAGGCGATAAAGCCGGCCCATACGAGGACGAAACCAGCCAACGGGCCCAGCGCGAGAAACGCCCAGATGGCCCCAAGAATGGCGATGCTGAGCGACAAAGCGACTGACGGTGTCACGATGGATTCTCCTTCTTAGGTGAAGCGTGCATGCATGAGTGGAACCGCAAACGGTTTCCGGACTCGCTCTTCTGGTATTTGCCTGCGATCAAACAATAGCACGGCCTCCGTGCAGCGCACATGTCGCGGCGCACGGAAGCTGCGCTCGTGGATAAAGGCCGGCAGGAAGGCGGCCAATCAAATAGCCGTCCCACAATATCGCTTGATTTACATGCGCTCGCTACCGGCGGATGATCTGGAGCGACGCCAATTGCCTGATCGACGGCATCGGCCGACGCGCAATCGTTGGAACGGTGCGTGGTCACACCAGCAGTGGAGGCTACTGACCATGGCTACGCGCTATTCCAGCCAGCTCCCGGATGAGAACCGCCCAGCGCACAAGCTCCGTCCCAAGACCTCGGAAGAACTGAGGGCACCCACTGCCCGCAACTTGGCAAAGCTGCAGATCGTGGATAGCTGGGCAGCTGAGGTGGATCTGCTCGCAACCAGCATAAAAAAGCTGCGAGGCAACTTGAAAATTCTCGAAGCGGGATGCGGTCGTCGATGGCCACTCAAACTGGATGGAGTGGAATATACGCTCACTGGAATCGATCTCGATTCAGAAGCGCTCAGGGCGCGTGTGCATGAGGTGGGGGATTTGCATGATGCGATCGTCGGCGATCTGTGCGCCCCGGGCCTGATCCCGGCCGACACGTACGACGTCATCTACAGCTCCTTTGTGCTCGAGCATATTAAAGAGGCCGAAGTCGCACTCGAAAACATGTTCTTGGGCTTGAAGCGCGGCGGACTCCTGCTTCTTCGTATTCCCGATCGCCACGCCGTTTACGGCTGGACCGCCCGTTTCACGCCATTCAGCGTGCATGTGGCCTACTACAAATTCATCAGGGGGAAACGAAATGCTGGCAAGCCCGGATTTGCCCCGTATCCGACCCATCATGCAGGGGTCGTTTCTCGGCACGGAATTCGAGCGTTCTGCGAACGGCACGACTGCGCGATCCTGCACGAGCGCGGCCATACGTACTATTTGCGCGGCATGAGTTTGGCCATCCTCGCAACGAGAGTCTACGCCCAGGTGGTGTCTTGCCTCTCGCTCGGCTCGCTGGCATGGCGACACAATAACTTGACGTACGTCATTCGCAAGAACTGATACCTGTTCCAGATGTGCGCGGCCGGCTCGAGCCCGCGCACGATCGCCGCGACTGACGGCTTTGCCGAGTCGGAGCTCGTCCGCCTGACCGCCCAGCGCGAGGCCAAAGCACCGGTATCTCGATCGGCTCATCCATACCGGGAAGTAGTTCGCGGCAGCCGGCAGCATCTCCTGATCAGATTCGGCGCTGCGCCCAAGCGAGCGTCGCTCGATTGCCAAAGACCGAACATATTCTGCTGGAGTCGGACGACCGGGCCGTACCCGAACGACGTTCTGCCCGGAAGGTTCATGCTCATCTGCTATTCCGCAGCCGGCTACGGCGCCGCACTTTCGCGCTGGACATCTTCGATTACCACTTTCTCTCAGTGCGGATGGGGCGAGCGCGGTCGGTCGTGTCCGAGTACGTGCTGGATCTGCGATTCATCGATCCCGCGTTAGTCCGATCGAGGCATATCGCCTGGCGGTGGATTACAGCCACTCTGTTGTTAGCGACGCTGGTTGCGGCCGCTGCGTGGCGGATCGGCTCGTCATCGGTTCCGTGGTGGGAACATGATTGGCTCCCTGTCTGCGCGACGATGTTCGGATTGACGGCGTGCGCGGGTATGGTGAGCGTGTATCGGACGACGGAGACCTTGATTCTCCAGAGTGTTCACGGGCAGGCCAGATTGCTCGAATGTACCGGTGGCCTCGGAACACTGCGCGCAATTCGTCCTTTCACCGCAAAGCTTGCGGCGCACATTCAGATTTCGATCGGAGCTCGCCGAGCATCGAAGGCCGAACACCTTCGCGACGAAATGCGCGAGCACTTTCGTCTAAAGGAGGGGGGCGTGCTGGCGGAGGAGGAGTACGCGGTGAGCAAAATGCGGATCCTCGGCACGCACGCTCCGATGTCGGCAGCCGTTCCGGGCGGCTGACTGCCACGAGGTGCAGCCGAAGATTGTATCGGGGCCGGAGCGCTCACCCCACTGGCCCAGAGGCAGAGTGCGCTTACTGGGTCAGCGCCGCCTGACGGCGCCAACACACGTGCGGGATAAAGTGCCAAGTCCAAACCGCCGTAGCCGCGGCGCTCAGCTCAGCCGTTAGGCCACAGGATCAGCCACCATGCCGAGAATCCTCCACTTCACCGCGGGGCCGAATGACTGGCAGGCGCTCTTAGCCCATCCCCAGAGGCACTGGCGTACGGGGTTCTGGCCTAACAACACCTGGTCCCGAGGTCGTCCGGCTTCCTGCTTCATGCGGATCAACGTGTCTCGCGAGACAAATCGAACCGGAAGTGTCGCTCGCAGCGGCTTCACCAACGCGGGTGCGTATTCATCGTCGAATGGGAACGGCTCGTTTACGAAAACATCGACTGATGTTTCGCGGTGAGCGTCGCTCCAGGACCGCAGCACCTGCATTGCCTCGTCCCGGATCCAGCTTTCGCGAAGCGCTTGATCTGAAAACTGCGCCATGGATACAGGAACGATCGGGCGATAGCCATGGGCGCTGACGGCCAGTCCTCCAGCTACCAGATAGCGAACACCTGAAGTCGACGCCCGCGCTCGTCTGCGGCTCGCCAGAGGCTTCTTGTTATTGTTCTTCTAAGCCCTTGAAATAATTGGTAGCGGGGGCGGGATGTGGTCTGTCCCTGCGGTTTCGCAGTCGATCCGATTGAAGTAGCGGTAGCCGACATGCTGGAGCAGGCTAGCCGACTGGCTTACGTAGCTCAGGGCTTCGCGCGCGGGTCCTCCGTCGGATTGAGGTAGACATACGTACGTGGCCCGATTCCGGTCATCTGGAGTACGGTCTCCTCCGTGGTCCAGAGCCGGTGCGGCGTACCCGCGGGGAATAGCACTAAGCTTCCGGCCGGCAGCACGTGCTCCGGTGCGCCGCTGCCTGCCGCGCCAGTTGACCAGTGCAGTGTGCCGGAGAGCACCGTCAGATTCTCGTCCTCGCTCGGGTGCTGGTGGACCCCAATCGCATATCCCGCGCCAGCACGGAAACGGATCGTGTAGGGGCCGGGCTTGGTCGGATCCCCCACGAGCAGCGCCGTGCTCCGCCTGGGGTCCAGCGGATCCGGGATCCAGGTGTAATCGGCATCCGTCACGACACGCGGAGATCGTTCCCCCGCGACTCCAATGGCGGCGCTCTTGATCTCGACTTCCACGATCCGCACCGCCGTAGATCCGATATTGCGCGTGCTATGGCTCTGGACGTCTCGCCAGAGTGTCTGCCCCGGGCGCAGTTCCAAGGTAATCACGCTGCCGTCCGGTGCCGTTGCCTGCAGTGTGCCTCCTTCGATTACGTAGAGCACGTGAGGAAAGCGGTGCGCATGCATCGGTACGCTCCCGCCCTTCGGATATGTCGTTTCGACCACCAGTACCTCTGCGTGCTCCAGCAGCACCCTGCGCAACGCCTGCTGCTCGGGTGCGCTGTCCTGCATTCTTGGCGAGCTCATTGCACATCCTCCGATCTGGGTGGAGAGGAAGTTCGAGATTGCGATCGTGTGGGCCGTTCTGACCTTCCTGACCTGCAGCATCCAAGCAAGCGCCGTTCCGCACGCCCGCAAGCGAGATAGCCTGCTGGATTCTGTTTCCAACGAGCGCAGTAGCGGTGCGACACTTTTCGCGCCGGCGACTTCGATACGCGGAGCGTCAGTCCAAGCTTGTCCGGTCCACCACATCCGCGCAGTATCAACCGTTAGCCAGGTTGGGGACGTCGGCGAATGATCAGCTATGACGTTGCCGAATTCCGTGCTCCGCTCATGCGCTTCGGGCGCCCGACACCGCAACCGCAGGGGGCTGAGTTGCTGGTCCGCACCCTGGCGGCCGGCGTTTGCCACAGCGACCTCGATATCGACGCGACCGAGCGTGAGGCCGCATTGCGAGCCGGCGCGCTGGCAGCGGTCGTGCTGGGGCCATGAACATGAAAAAGAACCTTCATTTCGTGATCGTTTCAAAAGTCGCGCATCCCTGGTTCGATGTAGTCCACAAGGGCGCCATGGAGCAGGCTGAATTGTTGGAGAGCCAGCTCGGTGTCGACATCAAGTTGGATTACTTCGCCCCGTCATCCGCCGATGTGACCCAGCAGAATTCCGTGCTGAAAACGGCTGCAGCCAGCAAACCGGACGGAATCGCCATTGATCCCGTCGATGCCCTGGGAAATATGCAGCAAATAGACAACATCAGGAATCAAGGTATTCCCCTGATCCTGTTCGACTCTCCGTCCCCAGATCCCGGGATCACGAGCGTCGGCAATGATTTCACTCAGCAAGGCGTCATTGCCGCCAGGCGTCTGGTTGGGCTGATTGAAGAAAGGGGAAAGGTTGCTGTCATGCAGGGAGTTCCAACAGCTCCAAACCATAAGGAGCGTTATGAGGCACAGATAGCCATGCTGAGGACGTACCCGGGCATCGTGATCGTTGATGGTGGTGTTGACAACGACGATATCGAGACGGCGAGGAAGCAGGCCGCAGCCGTTCTCGCGTCGAACCCTGATCTCAGTGGGTACTTATGCTGTGACGCTTCCGGACCAATAGGAATCGCCGAAGCTATCAGGGAAGCGAAAAGAATCGGCAAGGTACGAGTGGTTGGCATGGATGGAATCAGGCCGATACTTGAAGCCATCAAGGAAGGAATACTGGAGTCATCATCATCGACCATCCCGAGAATGCAGGGCTCCATGTCAATCCTGATGTTGTGGCAGGCTTCTCTGGGGGTTCAGATTCCGCGAAGGATTGACACAGGTATCGATGTGATCACTCGGGAGAACGTGGATCGTTTCCTGGCTTTGTCCTAGGCCGTTGCGCAGCCCGTCACGAGAAAGCGCGGGCGACTGCATTCGACCTTGCGTATCACGGCACGATGCGCACGCCCTTGCTGAGCATCGGGGCCGCGCGAAATCCGACTGTTGATGATCGTAACGGTTCGCGATCGGAAGACTGCCGTTGAGGGCACCGCGGCCCGCGCTCGTCTGCGGGCTGATGGCTTGTAGTTGTTCTTCCAAGCCATTGATCAAGTTGGTAGCGGGGGCGGGATGTGGTCTGTTCCTACGATTCCGTCGTCGATCCGATTGAAGTCACGCACGTCGCGACGAGGACAACGTTCCCTGGAAGATGCAACTCAGGGGCACCCTGCGGTGTTCTGGCGCAGTCGCGGGCGCCACTGCATCGGATCGAACATGCTGCAACTATCATCGGTCGCCAAGACCTATCCGGGCGGCGTACACGCGCTGCACGACGTCACCCTGGACATTCCGACAGGGCTGTTCGGCCTGCTCGGCCCCAATGGCGCCGGCAAGTCGACGCTGATGCGCACGATCGCGACGCTGCAGGCGCCGGACGCCGGCACGATCACGTTCGACGGCATCGACGTCCTGCGCGACAAGACCGCGCTGCGGCGCGTGCTCGGCTACCTGCCGCAGGAATTCGGCGCGTATCCGCGCACGTCCGCCGAAGGCGATGCTGCGCCACTTCGCCGCGCTGAAGGGTCTGCACGGCGCGGAGCAGAAGGCGGCCGTCGAGGCGCTGCTCGTGCGCACCAACCTGTGGGACGTGCGCAAGCGCAGCGTCGACACGTTCTCCGGCGGCATGAAGCAGCGCTTCGGCATCGCGCAGGCGCTGCTCGGCAACCCGAAGCTGCTCATCGTCGACGAACCGACGGCGGGACTCGATCCGGCCGAGCGGCGCCGGTTCCAGAACCTGCTCGTCGAGGTCGGCGAGGACGTCGTCGTGATCCTGTCGACGCACCTCGTCGACGACGTCGCCGAGCTGTGCCCGCGGCTCGCGATCATGGGCGCCGGCCGGATACTGCAAGACGGGCGAACCGCGGCGGCTCAGCGACGAGCTCGCGCGGCCGCCTGTGGTCCTGCGTCGTGCCGCGCGGCGCGGTGGCAGGGATTGCGCGCGCGCCACACAGTGCTGTCTTGCCGGCTGAAGGCCGGGCTGCACGGAGGTGCGCGTGCTGGCGGAACAACCACCTCCGGACATGACGGCGGCTTTCCCCACGCTGGAAGACGTCTACTTCGCGACGCTGCGCCAGCACGGCCTCGCTGCCAATCTGGATTGAGCCGATGCGCGCCTTCACCGACGTCCTGCGCTTCGAGCTGCGCCAGCACCTGGCCTCGCCCTTGTTCTGGGGCGTGGCGCTGCTGTTCTTCGCGCTGCACCTACTGACGCTGACGCGGACCGGGATCAATCTCAGGCGACAACGAACAGGTCGCCCTCAACAGCGCCTGGCTGATCTTCCAGACCGAGCTCGTGCTGGGCGTGTTCGGCATGCTGCCGGCGATAGTGTTCGCCGTAACCGCGATCACGCGCGACGCTGAGCGCCGCACCACGGAGTTGTTCTTCACGACGCCGGTGCCGCGCGCGGCGTTCCTGCTGGGACGATTCTCGGCCGGAACGCTGGCCGCGATCGCGGTGGGTTGCGTCGGCCTGCTGGGCGCGCTTGCGGGCTCCTTCATGCCGTGGCTGGACCCGGCCCGCATCGCGCCGTTCGACTGGCGACCCTGGGCGGCGAGCCTCGTGCTGCTCGTGCTGCCGAACCTGCTCGTGTTCTGTGCGCTGTTCTTCAGCGTCGCCGCGCTGACGCGCTCCACCGCGCTGACCTTCGGCGCCGCGCTCGGCGTGCTGGTGCTCGCGCTCGTCGTGAACCTCGGCGCCGCCGCGCCGGTGCCGCGCTGGCTTGCTGCTGGTCGATCCGTTCGGCGCGCTGCCGGTCGCCGAAGCCGCGCGCTACTGGACGGTCAGCGAGCTGAACACCAGTTGCCGACGGCACTGCTCGCTGCCGAACCGCCTGCTGTGGCTCGGACTCGCGCTCTGCGCGCTGCTGTTCACGCTTCACGTCTACCGGATGGAGCTGACCGCGCCGCGCTTTGCCCGCCCGTGGCGCCGACGCAGGGTCGCGGCGGCATCGTCGTATACACCAGCGCCGCCTGCATCGACGCTCGCGCTGCGCTGCTCCGTTTCGATGCCCGCGCGACGCTGCTGCAACTCGTCTCGCAATTGCGCATGGACTGGCGCGGCGTGCGGCAGAGCCCGCTGTTCTGGCTCGTGCTCGCGCATGGCCGCCTTGTCGGAATCTGGGGCGAAGCGAGCACCTTGCGGATTGGCAGCGTGCCGCTGCTATCCCGCGACGTCGCTGATGCTCGATTTCGTCCGTTTCGGTCTGTTCCAGTTCGTGGTGCTGGCAATCATCTATTACTCCGCCGTGCTCGTGCACCGTGAGCGGGACAGCGGCGTCGAGGGTATCAGCGGGGCCGCTCCCTGTCCCGACTGGATTCCGGTCGCGTCGAAGACGCTGGTGCTGTGCGGCGTCGTGCTCGTCGCTGCTCGCGGTGTCGATGCTCGTGTCGCTGTCGGTGCAGGAGCTGGCCGACTTCCACGACCACGCGCTCGGCGTGTTCCTCGAGGGCATCTTCGTCTACAACGGCTTCTACTTCTGG
The DNA here is from genome assembly GCA_963837755.1 of uncultured Gammaproteobacteria bacterium. Lineage (GTDB taxonomy): Bacteria > Pseudomonadota > Gammaproteobacteria > Steroidobacterales > Steroidobacteraceae > JADGHX01. The sequence goes on from CAWIOP010000003.1 coordinate 1,078,677, forward strand.
ATGCTGTGCGTGCTCGCCGTGCTCGTGCAGATCTTGAGCCCAGGCAAGTGGAGCGGCATGGTGCTCGTGCTGCTCGTGTTCGTGGCGGTGATCGCTCTGCCAGCTCTCCACTTCGAGCATCTGTTGTACGGGTTCCGGATTCCGTACGTCGTGCACTCCGACATGAACGGCTTCGGCCATTACCAACTGCAGACGTACACGCTGATTGCGTACTGGGGCGCCTTTTGTGTGCTGCTGCTGGCGGCAGGACATCTACTCTACCCGCGCGGCTACTTCGCCTCCTTCCATGAACGGCTGCAAGACGCGCGCACGCGCCTGACCGCGCCGCTGCTGCGCACCTGCGCCGTCGCGGCGCTCGCGTTCGTGGGCACTGGCGCTTTCATCTTCTACAACACGAACGTACTGAACGACTACGTCGAATTCGACGACGTTCAGGCGGCGCAGGCGCGCTACGAGCTCGACTACGGCCGGTATCGCGATACGCCGGCGCCGTCGATCGTCAACCCCGACGTGCAAGTGGAGCTGTATGCCGCCGAACGCCGCATTACGTCGCGCGGCACGGCGGGGTTGCGCAACAACAAGTCGTGCCCGATCGAAGAGTTCGTCGTGTCCGTCGATCGGCGTAACCGCGTCGATGAGCTGATCGTGGACGGCGCCACGCTCGTCACGTCCGATCGTGAGCACGGCTTTCACCTGTTCCGCCCCGATACGCCGCTCGCGCCGGGCGCGACTCTGACGATGCGCTGGGCACTGGCGCGCGCGAACGAGGGCTTTCCCAACGCGAACGCAGACAATGAGATCGTCGCCAACGGCAGCTACCTGCGCCGAGGCCACGTGCCGGTGCCCGGCTACTGCACGGAATGTGAGCTCACCGTCCGACCGCGAGCGCTTCGGGCTGCCGCCAGCCCCGCGGCTGCCCGCGCTCGGCGATCCGGCCCATCTCGACGATCTCTGGCCCGGCATCGACAGCCGCAGCGGCTTCCGCGTCGTGATCGGCACCGACGCCGACCAGACGGCGGTCTCTGCGGGCGTGCTCCGACGCACCTGGGAGGACGGCGGCCGCCGCTATTTCGAGTACGCGCTCGAAGGTCCCGTCTGGCCGTCGCTGACGGTGCTATCGGCGCGCTACGCGATCGCGCGCGACAACTGGAACGGCGTGGCGCTCGAGGTCTATCACGATGCGAAGCACGCGTGGAACGTGCCGACGATGCTCGAGACCGCGAAGAAGGGACTTAGCCTATTACAGCCGGGAATTCGCGCCGCTATCACCTCCCGTACTACCGGATGGCCGAGTACGCCCGCTACCGCAGCAACGTACAGGCTGGCGTGGGCACAATCGCGTATTCGGAAGGCGCCGGCTTCTTGACGGACCTGCGCGGCTGGAATTGTCTCGACTACGCCACGCTGCACGAGCTCGCGCACCAGTGGTGGGGCAATGTCTACGGTGCGCGCATGCAGGGGCGGCAGCTGCTCAACGAGGGCTTGGCGCAATATTCAACGCTCATGGTGTACAAGGAATTCGCAGGCAAGGTGCTCGCGCGGCGCATTCTCGCCGACTTCCACGACTCCTACCTCAACGCCCGCAGCAGCGAGACTGGGGCCGAGCAGCCGGTGCTGCTGACCGAGGACCAGGGCTACCTCTCGTACAACAAGGCGCCGCTCGCGCTGTTCGCGCTGCAGGAGTTGATCGGCGCCGACAAGGTGAACGGAGCGCTGCGCGCCTACTACACGCGCTTTGTGGACATGAAGCCGCCCTTTCCGACCTCGCGCGATCTCGTCGACGAACTGCGCGCGGCAGCGGACCCGAAGTATCAGAATCTGATAGCTGACTTGTTTGAGAGGATCGTGCTGTACGACGTGGCTGTCACCGCAGCCCAGGCACACCCCGTGGACGGCGGTTACGATGTGGTGCTCGACTTGACGGGTAGACAGTTCGAGGCCAGTGGTGACGGCGCGGAAAACGAAGTGCCGCTCGACACCTGGTTCCAGGTCGCGGTGTTCCCCGACTCGGATCGCGATGTAGCGGAGCTCGAGCCGCTGTACCTGCAGCACCACCGACTGCGCAGCGGCGTGCAGCGGATCACCGTGCGCGTGGCAGAGAAGCCGGGGTCGGTTGCTGTCGATCCCTTCCACTTGATGATCGACCGGATGCGCGAGGACAACCTGCTTCGGCTGCCGCCGAAGTCGCGGTGACGTGATGCGGGCACAGTCACGTGCGCCGAGTGGAGCATTCCTTCGCGGAGTACCCGCAGCCGGTCTGTTGCTCGCGGGAGTGCGCGCTTCGTTGCGCTTCGGTCATCGCGCGCCCGCGCTCGTCAGCGCGCTCGTCGATACGTCCTTTTCTTGTTCTTCCAAGTTCTTGACGGAATTGGTAGCGGGGGCGCGATATGGCCTGTTCCTACGATCCAGCAGTCGGCACGGTCAAAGTGAGTGTCTGCTCTCTGGTGAGGTAGCCGGAATGTGGACGTTGTGGATCAAGTCGCCTCGATTAGCCTCGGCGATGCCCCGCGGCGCTCAATGCGGGCGCCAGGCGGCGGCACCGACGCGTTGGCGCCTATTCATCTCCATACCGCTCGGCCTTGGTTTGGTGGCGTGTCCCGCGCCGTCAAGCTTCGTGGAGCACTACGCAGAACTGAATACGGCTCCAGATCTGCGCTGCATTCTCCATCGGCTTCGAGCGATCGCGGTCAATGATGCCGTGGAGGTCATTGACGTTGGGCGTCAATCATCGCTTCGTCTTTCAGATTGGAGGCGTGCCTCATCATTTGGGAGTGCTGATTCGCCCGGATAACTCAGCATCTCTTCGCCACACAGCTTGGGCGCCACATCTGCTGGTGGCAGAACTCCAGGCCGCTCAGCGCTCACTCTCCGCGGTTGAGAAATCACTGGTGAATCGTTGCGACACCGGCGATTTCATCGCCATCGTGCAGGAATCGTGCTACGGCGAGAACTGCGATCAGTTGCGAGTGCCGCCTGACGACGCGATCGACCAAACGCGGGAGCGATAAGGTGCCGAGCCCGAAGATCATCGGCCGCATTCTGTTCGCTGCAGCCGCGTACGCTGCAGGTTTGATGGCAGCGGGGGCCTGATATGGTCTTCCCTACGAGCTCGCAATCGGCACGTTTGAAGTAGCGGTGGTTTATCAACGACCAGATTACGCACAGTACACATTGTGCGCGGGCCACGACGCCGCTCGAGGACTCTATGCACTGCGCGCGTGCTCCTGCCGCGCCCGCAGTTTTCTCATCGTCTCGCGCACGAACGCCGGAAATCCGACGGCTGACGTGAGGTGACGAGATTTGCGTCTACCACCACATCCGAGTTCTGGTAGCGCCCGCCGGCCGCCTCGAGCTCACGGGCCACGGTCTTGTAACAGGTGGCGGAGCGGTTTGGCAAAACGCCGGCCGAGATCAGGATCTGCGGTCCGTGACAGATCGCCGCAACCGGTTTACCCGCCTCGAAGAAGGCTCGGACCACTTCGAGCACCTTCGCATTCCTGCGCAGCTTCTGCGGCGCCCTGCCGCCCGGCAAGATCAGCGCGTCGTAGTCTTGTGGTTGCACCTCGTCGATGGCGACTCCCGCTTCGACCTCGCAACCGTGCTTGCCCTTGATCGGACCGCGCGCAAACGACGCGATGTCGACGCGCATGCCTTCGTCGGTGCAGCACCGAATCGGCATGAGCAGCTCCGAGTCTTCAAACTCGTCGGCGCTGATGATCAGGACCCTCACGGCCACCTCCTGGATGCAAGAACGCCCGACAAAAACCGTAGCTCCGACTGTGCGGGGTGAGCCGGCGGCCTTCCCCGGGAGTATGCGCCCTGCGATTGCGCTTGGAGCCCTGCACGGGCCTCGGCGCGGCGCCCTGATCTTGCGCGGGGCCGCCGCGCTGCTGCACCCTCTTGCAGCGAATTGCGCTCGCGAAGCAGTCGGCGACCTGTTGGAGAAGCACGCGCAGGATTTGCGGAGGGCCACACGATGAATCGGCGCAAAGAACGGATGACGGAGATCGAGACAGAACGGAATGAGCTCGAGCGGCAAGCGGAAGAGCTTGAAAACGAGGCTCGCGGTTTGAGCGAAGTCACGCAGGCAGAGCGGCGCCACTTTCTCGAGTCGGAAGCTCTCAGGCTCCGAGAGCAGTCCTACGAGCTTGGCAACGAGTGGTCCGAGCTCGCAGAGGAAGAATCGCGCGGTTCGTGAAGACAGGCAGTCCGTCCGATGCCCACGGCTGAATTCCGCTTTTACGAAGAGCTCAACGACCACTTGCCCGTGGCACGGCGCAAGCGCGCGTTCATTCACGCCTTTGACGGCACGCCGGGAGTCAAGGACGTGATCGAAGCGCTCGGCGTGCCCCATACGGAGATCGACCTGATCCTCGTCGACGGAAAATCCGTACGTTTCTCTCATCGCCTGCGCGGAGGAGAACGGGTGGCTGTGTATCCGATGTTCGAACGATTCGACATTCGGCCGCTGCATCGGCTGCGACCCAGGCCGCTGCGCCGGCCGCGCTTCGTGGCTGACGTGCATCTCGGCCGCCTCGCACGCAATCTGCGCCTGCTTGGATTCGACACTCTGTATTCAACGGACCTCGATGATGCCGCGTTGGTTGCCATTTCGGTACGCGAGCGCCGGATCCTCCTGACACGCGACATTGGGCTGCTCAAGCACAAGGCTGTCACGCACGGCTACCGGCTGCGAACGACGGACCCGGATCGACAGGTCGAGGAGGTTGTCCACGCGTTCTCCCTCCAGAAAGATCTGCGGCCGTTCACGCGCTGCATCAGGTGCAACTCGGTGCTGCGCGTGATGGCTCGCGCCGAGGTTGCGGGCCGCGTGCCACCGCAGGTCTTCCGAACGTTTCGCCGCTTCACGTATTGCCCGGGCTGCGGACGCCTCTACTGGCGCGGCACGCACTTCCGGCGTCTCGAGCGGTGGACCCGGGCTCGCGGAGCACCGAACCACAGCAGCCCTTGATGCCCAGCTCGAGGCTGCGTGAATTCGGGGCAGCTGCGGCAATTGCGGACGCGCGGCGCGCCGGCGCCATCAACAATGTGCGCGGTGTCATGGCGTGTGGCTCGGGCGGCATGAAGAGACTGCGGTCGAGCGTTCGTGCAGGTCGTCGGAGTGCGGCCATCATGCGACATCTGTTTCCAACGGTTTGCCTCACCGCGACGATCGTCATATGTCACGCCGCGACTGCCGGCGCAGAAACGTCGATTTCGTTCTATAGCGGCACTTCGGACACTGCCGACGCTGACCTGCGCATTCGCGAGCCGGGCACGGACTCGGACGCCAAATTTCACGGCGTGAGCTGGCGGGCCAGGCCATTCGAGGATTCGCCGTACTACGGCATCCGATTAACCTACTTTCCGACGAGCTCATCGCGCGTTGGGGGCAGCTTCGATTTCACGCATTACAAGATCTTTGCGGAAACCGAACGCACCTTGACCGTCGATGGCATATGGAATGGCGTGCCGGTGAGCGAATCCGTGCCAATGAACCGCCGCGTGCAGCAGTTCGAGGTCTCGCACGGGTTGAACCTCGCCGCGCTCAACCTGATCTACCGCTGGCCGATGCGTCAGGGCCGCGCGCTCCCGGAAACGCGGTGGCAACTCTACGTGGGTGCGGGACTGCTCGCCTACGTTCCTCACGCGGAGGCGACGATCAACGGTAGCTTCACGAGTGCTGATTATCAGTTCGCGGGCTTCGGCTATCAGGCCCTGGCAGGGCTGCAGTGCAGAGTCTCGCGGCGCGTGAGCCTGTTTGCCGAAGTGAAGCAGGACGGCGGCAAGCTCAACATCGACTTGCAGGGGGGCACACAGGCGAAGGCAAGAGTGCGGACGATTCATGCGCTCGCGGGTATGGCAGTGAGCCTGGGCCGACCCGCCGCTGGCTCGAGTTCCGGCCTACAGTCAAACCATTCGGTCGTTCCGCCGTGAGCGCCAGCCCGTCGGCGACGAGATAGCGGACACCGGCCGCGTCCAGAGCGGCGGCGAGAGCTTCAAAGCTTGCGAGTTTCACGAGCTCTGGGTCAGCGGGATCCCGCCATACCGGCAGATTGCGTTCGATGTGGCGCGACGTTCAGCCAAGCCGGTCCCCCAATTACGGCAGAGGCACTGCCGTTCTTGACCTCCGACAGACTCAAGCATCCCTGCTGCAAGTCGCTGGAGCAACAGCAAATAATGTGGTAGCGGGGGCTCGATAAGACACGCTCATGGCATCGCAAGACATCGCGGCAGCATTGCAGCGTGTGGAGTCGATCCTTCGGCGCCGCCCCACGGCCGGCCTTCATGATGACGCGTCGGCCACAGCCTGCTGGCAGAACGGCACAAGGGTCCTGTCCAGGCAGGAGAACGGCGCGCAAATCCTGACGGACATGCCGGCGAGCTGGGCTCAGGGCGCTTTCGCGACGGCGGTGGCGCTCGGGACGCTGATGCTGCCCGGAACAGGGGCGCCGCGCCTGGATTCGAAATACTTGCCCAGGACGGGGCTGTTCACGTCGGCCACGGCCTTCGACAAGGCGTCATCCACGCAAGCGCGGTAGCGCCTCTGCCGCACGATCTGCAGGCTATCGATCGGACCACCACAGACGCGCTCCGCCGCGCCATGCAGGCGCCCATACAGAACGGCGGCGCCGACGGCACTGATGAGTCGGATGTCGTCGTAGCGCACGACCTCGCTTTTCACGTTGACGAGCGCATCGGCCATCGCGAGCGAGCTGGCGGTGACGGCCACGATGGACAACAGGAGCATGCGTGTCTTCGAGCGCATATGGATACTACTGCCGGAGTTGTGATGAGCACATCAAATCACAGCGTGGGCGCACAACATGGAGGCAAATCACACATCCGTGCGAGCCGGGCGACGCGAGGCGGGAGTTGTGACTTTAGTCCTGAGCGGACTGGCGTTCTGTCAAAACCACTGTCCGCGGAGGTGGTGGGCTCCTCCGCCACTTCCGCCGGATGCCATTCCTTGCGGCAAGCACGAGTGGGATCTGCATGGGCGCTCGCGGAAGGGCGCCGGGTCGCGAACGCCATGCCGGTCACGCGCAGCACGGACTACGCAGAGGAGAGGCCCCCAGGCCACCCGTAAAAGTACGCAAGGAGGCTCCCCCTGCACCGCTGGTAGCATGTTCGCCAGAAGTCGGGCAGGACCCGAAGAACCAGACCCTCAGAACGGGCCAGCCCCTGGAGACGCCTCATGACCAAGCCCTTTCCCAAGTCGCCGACCTTCATGACCATCGACGAGCCGTTCCGGTTCGAGGGGCGAGCTGTTCGATCTGGAAGTGGAGGGTGAGATTCCGGCCGGCGCTGGACGGCACCTTCTATCGCGTCGGCCCCGACCAGGCAGTTTCCGCCGAAGATGGGCGATGCCAACCCCTTCAACGGGGACGGCGTCGTGACGGCCTTCCGCTTCAAGGACGGCCACGTGCGACATGCGGACCGAAGTACGTGATGACCCACCGCTTCCTGGCCGAACGCGCGGCGCGTCGGGGCCTGTTCGGCGAATACCGCAACCCCTTCACCGACGATCCCAGCGTGAAGGGCATCAGCGCACGGTCTCCAACACCAACGTGGTGCCGCATGCGGGCCAGCTGCTGGCGATGAAGGAAGACGGCCCGCCCTATGCCATGGATCCGCACACGCTGGAGACGCGGCAGCTGTGGGACTGGAACGGCCAGATGAAGGCCACGACGTTCACCGCGCATCCGAAGATCGATCCGGCGCACGGGCGAGCTCGTTCGGCTACGCCTACGCCGCCAGGGGCGAGGCCACGGAAGACATCGCGTTCTACGCCTTCGACCGGCTGGGCCGCAAGACGCGGGAGATCTGGTTCCAGTGCCCGCACGCGTCGATGATCCACGACTGCGGCGTCAGCGAGCACTACATGGTTCTGCCCATGATCCCGCAGCTGATGGATCTGGAGCGCATTCGCCGGGGCGGCATCCTGTTCCAGTTCGACTCGAAGGTCGACCAGATCTACATCGTGATTCCGCGCGACGGCGAGGCGAAGGACATCCGCTACTTCCGCGCGCCCAACGGTTTCCCGGGCCACGTGATCAACTGCCTTCGACGAAGGCGGCAAGGTCTATCTCGACCTGCCTGTCGTGAACGACAACGTGTTCTGGTTCTTCCCCGATGCGCAGGGCAAGTCCCCCGACCCGTCGACCCTGCGGACGCAGGTGATGCGCTGGTGCTTCGACATGAACTCGAAGAGCGACACACCCGAAGTGAAGGTGATTGCGGAGATGTCCGCAGAGTTCCCGCACATGGACGACCGGTACGCCGGCCGGCCATATCGCTACGCCTTCATGCAGGCCACCGACCCCACGAAGCCCTACAACGCCGACAAGGCCGGGCCGATCATGGGCTTCTTCTTCAACACCTTCCTCACGATGGACATGACGACCGGGAAGACGAAGTCCTGGTTCGCCGGCGACACCTCAAGCACGCAGGAGCCGGTGTTCGCGCCGAAGCGCGCCGACGCGCCGGAAGGCGAGGGCTACGTGATGGGCGTGGTGAACCGCCGCGCCGAGCATCGCAGCGACCTGGTGATTCTCGACGCGCAGCGCATGGACGAGGGGCCGATCGCGACCATCAAGGTCCCGGTGCGTCTGAAGTACGGCATCCACGGCAACTGGGTGCCGGCGGCCACCTTTCCGCGCGCGGGATAGCGGTCGCACTGCGGACGGTACGTTGAAACGCGGTTTTGCGCGAAATGGTCCGCGCCGCGTTCAGAAGATCGATTGCCTGAGCTGCCGTGGCGTCGGGTGCCGCTCGCTCCGGCGAGAACGCCAGCACCACATTCCCCGGCGTCCCGCCCAGCACCGCGTACCCCGACCCCACCAGCACCATCCCATCTGCCACAACGGGACCCGGCGCGCTGATAGATCCGCCACGGGCCTTCACACCATTCACCGTGTCGAACTCGCGCCGGGTTTCAAAGGACCACAGTAAACGGCCATTCGTCGTGGAGACCGCCTGAAGCTTGCCGTCCGACGATCCTTGGAGAACGACACCTGGAAAGGCCGTCGTCGCAGAGGCGTATGAGACCTTGTCTTGCGTGTCCAATGGGCTCAGCCACAGGCGCTTGCCTGTTGCGATATCGATCGCCCCCATGCCGCCGCGTGTGAGCCCGAAGTACGCCGCCTCCTGGCTGATGGCGGCGCCCCAGTAGATGCCGGGAGGAGAGGGCTCGCCCGCGCGCGCAGGCCCGTCCCCCACCACGGGGCCGGTCACATTCATGCGCCACACGAGCTCGCCGCGTTTGTCCGGGTCGAGCGCGAGAACGTCTCCGGGCTTCGTCACCACGATGAGCCGGCGCGTGCCGTCGCGAAGTGTTTGCAGCACGGGAGAGGCGGGAATGTCCCAATCCGGCCCCACCACTTTCGGGCAGTTCTCCGCGCGGCGATCTGCGCAGCCGACGAGAAACGAATCATTCTTGTGAACCTGATACGACCAGAGGACGCGGCCGGTATCCATGTCCACCGCCATGACGGCGTCCGAAGTGTCGATTGCCGGATAGGTGGTGGCGTCTCCCGTGCCGAAATACACGGCATGCCTCACCGGGTCGACCGTGGGCGAGTTCCACACGGCCCCGCCCGCCGGACCCCACTGCTGCACGCCGCGCGAATTCTTGTACAACGGTTTGGGGAGCTCCGGAACGACGTAAGTCTTCCACAGCATCTTCCCAGTATTCGCATCGAGAGCGGCGACGGCGCCCACGGACTTGCAGCACTCGTAGGTCACCGTCGCCGCGCTGAACTCTTCGAAAGAAGAGAACGGCACATAAAGGCGGCCGTCGTAATAGGTTGGAGCGGCCGTGATGCGAGCCGTGAAATTGTCTTCGGGATGGGCGGTCCACAGCGCCTTGCCCGTCTGTGCATCCACCGCATACACGTTTGCTTGCCGATCACCGAAGAACACGGCGTGGCGACTCGATCCACGCGACTTCACGCGCCCGATGGTCATCGCGGTTCGCACGCTCCGCTTCGCATCGAACGACCAATGCACGCATCCCGTGTCGGCATCCAGTGAATAGACATAGCCCGTATCGGCGCCAACAAACACGCGACCGAACACCATCGCAGGCTGCGCATATGCCGATGTGCTGTTCGGCAGGCCGAACGCCCACCGCAGCTTCAGGTGCGGAACATCAGCCGCGGTGAGTCCCGCCGCAGTAGCACTCTGGAAGCGCGTGTTCTGCGCATCCGCGCCCCAGCCGTTCCAGGCCGGGCGTCGCAGGGTCTTCTCGAGCGGCGGGTTCGATGCGCAGCGATTCGGCATCTTGCCCGCGTCGCCAGAGCCCGCGGCGCCGATGCGCCGGCCGGTGATGGTTTCGGAGACCGCTCTTTTCTCCGCATCGGTAAGCTGATTGCCCACCACGCTCGCCATGACCCCCGTGGTGAGCGATTCGTAGATGCGCTCGGGCGTGTACTGATAAAGCGTCGCGGGCGGCGGCGCCTTCTCATATTGCGGATTGCCGTGGCACGTGAGGCACTTCTGCTGGAAGAAGCCGTAGCCGAACTCCGTGGCGGCGTTGAGATCGACGTTTCGGGGGAGCGCAGGGGCGTCTGCCAGAGCCGCCGTCGAGTTTTTGCTTTCTGCGTTCGCTGGCGCAGGCGATTGCGCTGACAGAGCGCCCGGTAGGGCGATCAGCGCAGCAGTCACGTTGGCAAGGATGATCCCGCGAGCCCCTGCGGCAGTCTCTCTTTGCATTCCAGCCCCTCCCCGTGTGCGCGAGAGGTGCGCACCGGTCGACACTACGACAGTGCGGAATCGCGCGACAGTGGACCTAGTGATTCACGCCTCACGTCGGTCACGCTGCCATCCGGCGCTGGGCTTGCGAACCGCCGGAGGCATACTCGGCTGCGGTACCGCCCAATACCGAGAGGCACATATGGCCGATACACCTGCACCGCCCGCGCGTCCCCCCATGCCACCGGAGCCGGCCGTCTCGCAGCCGGCACCCCTGCACGATCTGAAGGGCAAAGTCGCGTACATCACCGCATCGTCCGACGGCATTGGTCTCGGTATCGCGCGGGCCGCCGCCAACGCCGGCATGAAGGTGTGTATTGGCTATCGCAATGAAGAGCGTTTGAAGGCCGCGCTGCCGTTGTTCAAGAAGGGCAGCTCCATTCTGCCGGTGAAACACGACGTCACGGATCGCGACGCGTGGGCGAAAGTATTGGAGCAGATCAAAGGCGAGTTCGGCAAATTGCATCTGCTCGTGAACAACGCGGGCAGCAAGACACGCGCGAAGATCAGCGCGGTGTCCGACGAGGAGTGGGCGAACGCGCTGGCCGTAAATTTCACCGCTACGTACAACAGTGTCGCGGTGTGCCTGCCGCACATGCTCGAGCACGGCGAAGGCTCGCACATCGTCGTGACGTCGTCGATGAGTGGGCTTCTTCCGGGGAGCAATCTCGGCGTGTACACGGCGACGAAGATTGGCGTGGTCGGCCTCATCGAAGCGCTGCGCATCGAGCTCGAAGGCACGACCGTCGGCACATCCGCGTTCGTGCCGGGTGGCGTGAACACGGATAACTACATCGGTACGGGTGACGACAATCCCTATCGCGCGGTCCATCCGGACGCCGGACCGCCGAACGGTTTGCCACGACGACAAGGTCCACCGCCGGGCATGGATCCGATCGAAGCCGGCGAGCGCGTGTTGAACGGCGTGATCCACAACGATCTGTTCATCGTCACGCACCCCGAATACATGCCCGGCACGAAGCAGCGGTTCGATGCGATGTCGACGTCCGCCGCTTCCTTCGGGGACACCCCGCCGCCCGAAGCGCGCGTGCAGGGCGAAGCGCGCACGCGCCACGCAGGCATCTATCCGCGTGAGATTGCGCACAGGCAGAAGAAGCGGAAGTCCTTCCGCGCCACCACGGTCTGAACGGAGCGCCTCGTCATGTCCCGAAAGAACGACACGAAAGGTCCGAACGTCGCGGTTCCTGAGCTCGATCGTCGGCAGTTTCTCGGCGCCGGCATGGCGCTCGGCACGGGTGGACTACTCGCCGGGCTCGGCCTCGCGCGCTACGCCAACGCGCAAGGCATTTCGGCGCCGGCCGCGCGTCCGTCGCCGCCGCCCGAGCCGGTGGTTTCGCAGCCACCGCCGTTGAGAGACCTGAAAGGCAAGGTCGCGTACGTCACCGCCGCTTCCGACGGCATCGGCCTCGGTATCGCGCGCGCGGCGTCGAACGCGGGCATGAAAGTGGTCATCGGCTATCGCAATGAAGAGCGCTTGAAGGCTGCGTTGGCCCTGTTCAAGCCCGGCAATGCGGGGGTACTGCCGGTGAAGCACGACGTTGTTGGCCGCGAAGGCTGGCAAGCGCTGCTCGAACAAGTGAAGGGCAAGTTCGGCAAGCTCCATCTCGTCGTGAACAATGCCGGCGTGAAGACGCTGAAGCAGGCGAGTCAGGCGAAGTTCGAAGAATGGGACGCCGCGATGGCGGTCAACGTCACGGCCATCGTCACGAGCGTATCGGTGATCCTGCCGCACATGCTCGAGCACGGTGAGGGAGGGCACTTCGTGACCACGTCGTCGATGAGCGGACTGCTGCCGGGCGTGAATGCCGGCGTCTACACCGCGACGAAGATCTGTGCGGTGGGCGTGATGGAGGCGCTGCGCGTCGAGCTCGAAGGCACGAACATCGGCACGTCGGTGTTCTGCCCCGGCGCCGTGAACACCGACAACTATTTCGCGAGCGGCGAGCCGAATCCGGCGCGCAAGCCCGGCCAGCGCAGTTTCGGCAACGCGATGGACCCGCTGGAGGCCGGCGAGCGCGTGATGAACGGTGTGGTGAACAACGATCTGTTCATCGTGAGCCATCCGGAGTTCGCGCCCGGCATGCAGGAGCGCTTCGACGCGATGATGGCGTCCACGCCGGCCGTCGAGACGCCGATTCCCCAGGCCCGCATCGACTACGAGCAGCGGGTGCTCCGCTGTGGCATCTATCCGCGCGAGATCGAGCACCGGAAAGTGAAGCGGAAGAGCTATCGCACGATCCAGGCGTGATCTCATAGCGGTTCATGATGTCGCGGCGTGCGCCGGTGCACGCCGTTGGAAGAGTCGATAGGCGGAACACAGTGAAGAAGAGCTCTTTGATTCTGATCGGCTGCATGACGGCTCTATTGTTCCAGGGGTGCCAACATTCCGAGCCGCCTGCCGGTCGGACCGCAGGAGCTGCGCGTCCGCAGGCACTAGTGACGGCCGAGCGCCTCCTCAAGGCGGAGCTCGAGCCTTCGCAGTGGATGACCTACAACGGCACGTATTCCGAGCAGCACTACAGCCGGCTCACCGGCATCAACCGCGACAACGTCGGGCAGCTCAGCCTTGCATGGTTCGCGGACTACGACACCAACCTCACGCAGTCCGGCACGCCACTTTTGATCAAGAGGGCACGACATTGCAGAACGACGTGGTTTCCGAGCTGGCGCAGCGGGTAGGGGCAGATGTCGTCGTTGAGCCCGACGCGCAGAACGTCGAGCGCCACGCGCACGATTTCGGGGTTCCGGCCAACCCGAAAGCAAATATTCTCGCGCTCGCGTATCCGCGGAGCACCCAGCAGGTTTCGGCAATCCTGACGTTCTGCAACGAGCGGCGCATCCCCGTTCAGCCGCAGGGCGGTATGACGGGGCTCGCCGGCGGAGGTGTTCCGATCGGCCCGTGCGTCGTCATTTCCCTGGAGCGCATGCGCGCTATCAAGGAGCTCGACGTCGCCGCCGGAACCATCACCGTCGAAGCCGGCGTCGTGATGGAGGCCGTGCAGAAGGCCGCCGATGCCGCCGATCTTTTCTTTCCGCTCGACCTCGGCGGGCGCGGGTCCTGTCAGATCGGAGGCAATGTTTCGACCAACGCCGGAGGCAATCGTGTGCTGCGCTTCGGTATGGCGCGAGATCTGGTGCTGGGAATCGAGGCGGTGCTGGCCGACGGTACGGTCATCGATTCGCTCCGTAAGGTGATGAAGAACAACACCGGCTATGACCTGCGGCAATTGTTCATCGGTTCGGAGGGTACGCTAGGGATCATCACCGGGGTCGTGCTCCGTCTCTTCCCCAAGCCCCGCAGCGTCTGCACCGGAATCTGCGCGTTGGACGATTACGATGGAATCCTGGAGCTGCTGAGACGCGCGCGGCTGGGATTCGGTGCCCAGCTCACAGCTTTCGAAGTCATGTGGCCCGACTTCTATCAGCTCGGCACCATTGGGCTCGCCCGCAAACCGCCGCTGCCGATCGGGGCCGGGGCGTACGTGCTTCTCGAGACGATGGGGCAGGACCCCGAGGCGGATCAGCAGCGCTACGAGGCGGTGATTGGCGAGGCACTCGAAGCCGGCATCGTCAAGGACGCGATCGTCGCCAAGTCGAATCGAGAAGCGACTGAGTTGTGGAGCGTGCGCGACGCCCCCGGTGAATGGCAACGCACGCCGCACTGGCCGCAGTTAGGGTTCGACGTGAGTGTTCCGACGGGCGAGATCAGCGCACTGATGGGCGAGATCGAGGCCGAGCTGACGTCTCGATGGCCGCAGCTCGAGACGGTGTACTTCGGTCATGTTGCAGACGGAAATCTCCACGCGTCAGTGAGAATGAACGGGCACTCGGTGCCGGCGCTGCAGATCGAAGACGCGGTTTACAGCATCGTGTCCCGGCGCAAGGGCTCGATCTCGGCCGAGCATGGAATTGGCTCGCTCAAGCGGGAATTCCTGCATTACTCGCGCAGCCCCGCGGAGCTCGCGCTCATGCGGGGGATCAAGCAGGTGATGGATCCCAACGGAATCCTGAATCCGGGGAAGATTCTGTAGTGGACCGCGACCTGGGCGTCAGGTGAAAGTGAGCGATCTCTCCGCCGTTATCGAGAGATTGTGTTCATTTCGTTTCGCGCAGACACGTCAGCCGCTGCGAGCGACTGTACACGAAGGCTGCCAGCGATCGATGAGCTCGAGCTGCGGCAACAGTGCGCGCACGAAGTCGATGAATGCGGCGGCGTTGCTGGTCGGGGTCTTGCCCGAGTGCACCGCAAAGACCCCCCATTCCATCCCGTTGCAGAACTCGGGTAACACCGCTCGCAACGCGTCCTGGCGGAGCTCGTTCGCGATGACGGCCTGCGGCACATAGACGAATCCGAGGCCCGATCGCGCAGCGAGCACCAGCGCCAGATTCGAGTCGGTGACGGTCGTCAGGTTGACTGGAACCGCTACCGGGCCTCCCGGCGTCGTGAAGTGCCACTTCGTGGCCCAAGGCTTCGCGCTCTCGAGTCCGAGGCACTGGTGCCTGGCGAGCTCGGTGACCTCCGAAGGCGTTCCGTGTTTCCTGAGGTAGCTCGGAGCCGCCGCGACGACGAGTGGCGAAGTAGCCAGGCGCCGCGCGGTCAACGTGGAATCCGTCAATCGCTGAGCTACGCGAATCACTACGTCGTAGCCGC
Organism: uncultured Gammaproteobacteria bacterium; assembly: GCA_963837755.1. GTDB lineage: Bacteria > Pseudomonadota > Gammaproteobacteria > Steroidobacterales > Steroidobacteraceae > JADGHX01. The sequence continues at coordinate 1,094,104 of CAWIOP010000003.1, forward strand.
CGGCGACAATATCGACAAAGGATTCGCAGGTGTGCGCGTCGAGCTGGATTTGCGGATACCGTTTCGCGAAGTCGGTGTGCAGCTTCGGCAGCAAGGCGGCGCCGAGGCAGGTGGGAACGCTGAAACGCAGCCTGCCGCTCGGCTTGCTGAGTTTGCGGATGGCTGCCCGGGACTCTTCGATCATCTCGTTGATGCGCCGGTAATACTCGAGCAGCGTTTCGCCGGCGCTCGTGAGGCTGATGCTCCTGGGGCTTCGGTAGAACAGCCGCGCGCCCAGATCGTCCTCGAGCGACGCGATACGTTTGGTGGCCTGGGAGGGCGAAATGCTCAGTTGCCTGGCGGCTTCCTTGAAGCTCGCCGTTTCGGCAACCGCCACGAACAGCCGGATATCGCTGGTGATCATTCGTATCGAATGGTATTGCCGGCTTCCGGCCTCCGCTCTGGACCTGCTGGTCCAGACCTGTTTAGACCTTTCGGTCTGTCGACTGCCGGCGGCTTTCCGCCGCGGGGCGTGTCGGTTCATGCGCAGCAGGTTGTACGCGGGATCTCCCGGATCCGTTCATCGCTTGCGCCGAATCGGGCCTGATGGTCCGGGCCTTTTGATCCAGACCTGCGGATTCGCCTGCGGGCCGTGAATGGAGATTTCACACAAAGCTCAGGACTTGGCGGCACTTCCGCGCGTCGTTTCATCGAGTCCGAGCGAGCGCCGGTGAATTTCTGAATTTCTCCGCGGCACGTTCCTGTGATCGCCGGCGGCGGCTAGCATCAACAGTGAGGCGGTGACGCTTCGCTCGAGTCAATCGACGCGACGTCGCGACGGACGGTCGATCCAACGGGGGAGGGTGCAAGGCATGTCTGAGCTCAAAGTCGAGGGAAAAGAACGCGGCGCGAACGAGACGCGCGAAGCGGACGACGCGCAGTCCTTGAAGGTTGACAGGCGGACGGTCGTCAAAGGCGGTGTCATCGCGGGCGCCGCGGCGGTGATCGCGACGAACAACACCGCCGCATTTGCGCAAGAAAGTTATCCGGAGGATCCGCCGGCGCCTACAGGGCCAGAGTTGTGCGATCCGAGGCCTGCGAACAGTCCTCCGACGACTCCGTTCGTCGACAATCTTCCGATACCCGCGCCTGCGAACCCGACTTTCCTGTTCCCGTACCCGACCAGGGTCGCGAACATCGGAGCGGGAGAGGCGGCGCGCGACGCTCACCAGGCCTGGCAACAGTTCCCGCCGCAAGTCTTCTACGAGTGCGTCGCGGCGCCCTCGCTGCACACGTTCCACTCGGATCTGTCGCCGACGTATTGCTGGACGTTCAACGGGACCTACCCGGCAAAGACGTTCCTCGGCTATTACGGGGTGCCGCAGCTCGTTCGCTTCAGAAACAACCTGCCGGTTGACCACGCGACGGCGGGCATCAACGAAATCACGGTTCACCTGCACAACGGCCATACGCCGTCCGAGAGCGACGGCTTCGCGGGCGACTTCTTCAGCACGGGCCTGTGGAAGGACAATCACTACCCGAACGTCTACGCCGGCGTCGATCAGTACGGCGGCATCGGCGACCCGCGCGAGGGCATGCGTACGTTCTGGTTCCACGACCACCGCGCCGAGTTCACGGCCCCGAACAACTATCTGGGTCTGAACGGTATGTTCCTCCTCTACGACCAGAAGGATCCGGGACACGAGCTCGCAAGCCCAGGCTCGTTGCAGCTTCCGGGCTACTACGGCCTGACGGATATCACGTTGCAGCTGCACGCGATTCTGTTCTGTCCGACCGCCAACGGCCGCACCGAGGCCTACAACACCGGAGCAATACCGGGTCAGGTCGACAAGTGGATCGTCAACGGCAAGATTCAGCCGAAATTCGCCGCGCGTCGGCGCAAGTACCGGTTCCGGATCCTCAATACCGGCATGGTCAAGGAGTGGAACCTCAGTCTCATCGGCTCCGACGGTCAGCAGAAGCCCATGACCGTGATCGCCGTCGACGCCAACTTCGTGGAGCAGCCGTTCGACGTCACCAACAGGAACATAAACATTCCGGTGGCGACCCGCTACGACGTGGTCATCGACTTCTCGCAGTTCGCAGCAGGCACGTCGGTGTACTTGCGCGAAGCGCAGGCGCAGTTCGTCGGCGTAGCGACGCCTGATCCCGCGCCCGGCCTTGCGATCGGGAATGTCCTGATGCGCTTCGACGTCGTCGAGCGCGAGGTGTGGTTCCCGGTCGACACGCCGCCGATTCCGAATCACCTCATCGACATGCCGCCTGCGATCGTGCCGGACGACTACTTCGAATGGAGTTTCACGTTCGACGGCAGCCCGCGACGTTTCCGGATCAACGGCGAGGTCTTCGATCACAACCGCATCGACCATGCGGTGCTGAAGGGAAGCTCCGAGGAATGGGTGATCGCGAACGACGTGATTGCGGGCAACTGGACGCATCCGGTGCACATCCACTTCGAGGAAGGCCGGATCATGTCGAGGAGCCACACGGTACGCGACACCAGCGGCAACGTGGTGAGCGTCGACAACGTCCCGCTGCTGCCGGAGGAGCTCGGCCGACGCGACGTCTATCGCGTGCCTGGCCAGGACCGGCTCGTGATCCGGCTGCGGTTCCGCGATTACGTCGGCAGGTACCTGATCCATTGCCACAACATGAACCACGAGGACAACTTCATGATGGTCCGCTGGGACATCGTGGAAACCGTGGAGGAACTGGTGCAGAAGCGTCGTGAGATCGACGAGAGACGAATGATGGCCGGGCTGCCGCCGCAGTACGGCAACGGCAAGAAGAACGGGAGGCTGGTCTAATGAAGCGCCGCGAATTGTTTACGGGTACTGGGGAAACGTCGGCTTCGGCCTGCAAGGCGGAGGTTCGCCGCATGGCGAATCTCATCCCGAACGCGCTGTTCCGCACTCAGGATAACAAGGAACTGCGGTTGTACGACGACATCGTCAAGGACAGGCAGGTCATGGTGATGATGATGTACGCGACCTGCGAGACCTTCTGCCCTCTGGCGACGAAGCGCATGGTCGAGCTCCATCATCAGGCGCTCGCCCAGCGCATGGGGAAGGACTTGTTCATGGTGAACATCTCGCTGAAGCCGGAGGAGGACGATCCGGCCGCGCTCAAAGCCTACGCGGAGATGCACAGCGCCTTGTTGCCGGGCTGGACCTTCCTTACCGGTAATCAGCACGACGTCGACACGCTGCGCTACAGGTTCTTCTCCCACGACCACATCGGGATCGACACCGACATCGACATGCACGCCGGGTCGATGAAGATCATCAACGACCCGGCCGGCCGCTGGTTCCACGCCGATGCGTTCGCTTCGACCAGGACGGTGCTCGAGCACATCAAGTGGTCCGACCCGCAGAAATCCCTGCCGGAAAGGCTCAAGGACAACCGGATGCTGCAGCGGGAGATCGATCGGGACATCGACGTCTACGGCTACCGGAAGATCGCCTGAGCCGCGAGCTTGGGAGGCGGACCATGAAAAGAGTGGGGCTTTGGCTACGCGCAGTGACTGTATCGGTCTGCCTGGGTGCCTCGTGGGGCGTGCTGGCCGGAGGCGCCCCGGGCTCGTGCGAAAGCGAAGCGAGCTGGGAGCCTTCGGATACGGCGCGCCACTTCCTGGTGCTCGCCGCGTCCAGGGGCGTGTTCTACAACGGGAGCGGTCCGTCGTTCATCATGTTGGCGAAGACGGATGCAGCGACGGAGGAATCCGAAATGGGCGCGGTCGGTATCTATGCCGACGAAAAGAGTCGCGCCGTATTCGGCACCGTTCCGTGGCAGACCTACGACGCGTTCCTGCACGAGCCCGGGAAAGGATCGCAGAACGTCTTGCTGCGGCTTCAGATCAGCGAGCCGCAGTATGAGCGCGTTCTTGGCATCCTCCGGGCCTGGGACAGGCGGGCTCGCGAGGATCAGCTGCTCTATCCGGACGACGTGTTCATGAACAACATCCTGCTCGTGAAGCAGGCGACGGAGGAGCTCAACCGGTGCAGGCAGACCGTCGATCTCTACAAGCTCGATTGGGGCGTCAACGACGAGATCTCCGACAATAACGCGCGTTCGCGGGTTCCGCTCCTCGTGTTCGAGGAGCTGAAGCGCCGCAATGCGTCCCGGCACGTGCCCGACAGCAATATGCCCAAGGGGCTGTTGTCGCTCGCCGGTTCGGAGCCACTGCCAGCGCGGGAACCTGCCCCGACGAAAGAGGCAGCCATCCGCGCGCCGGCCCCGGCGCACGTGCACCACGTGCACGAGCCTGCGGGCACGGCGCACTGACCTTTGGCGCATCGAGAAGAGTTGATCAGACCAAGGAGTTAACGAAATATGCCAAACGCAGCGAGAAAAGTGACGGGCCAGACCGGCTCGACATGCTCTGAGTCCGGGCCGTACCGTTCCACCGGGATCGCGAAGGTCGTCGTTTTCGTCAAGAAAGGCGACACCTTTCCCCCGGGCCCGGACGGCTCGCCCACGACATGGGTCATGGAGATGGCCGCCGCGCGCCAATGAGTGAAGCGCCGCCCTCGCGAGCCGTCACCTCACCACGGCAGCTCGCGTTGCGGCGGCGGGTTTCGAAACGTCCCGTTCCTGCGACAAGTGGGCACCGCCAGACAGAATAATATGGTCGCCACGGTTATGTGCGCGATGTAAGAGTTTCTGGCCTTCAGCGCATCGATGAATGTCAGTCTGAGCCGTCAGATCCGCCCGGCAATCTTCACGCTGCTCGCAGGGACCATGGCATTCTGCGCGACGTCTGCTCCGGCGCAGACGGGCGCTGCTGTGCCGCCCAATGTCGGCGCCGGCGATTGCGACCGCGCCTGCCTGCAGGGCCTGGCCGAGCAATTCATAGCGGCGCTGGTCGCCCATGATCCCGGCATGGCACGAGGCCCTGTTTCAGCACCGGCTTCCACATGGATAGCCCGCAGTCGGTGAAGGACGGGTTCGACGAATACGAGCGATAGCGCGACGGGGCGAGAACAGTGGATCGGGGTGGGCGTCAGAGTCGTCGATGACTCCTCAATCGATGACTGACAGTAATAGTTTTGCGCTATCCAATTTCGGTCCGCGTTCGTGTCGGCTGTCTAACGTCGGCATAGTCTTTACCCTTGCGCGACCTTGGCGCACGTCGGGAAAAATGGCTGACACGTCGGAGGGGGCTGACCGAATGCGGTGGTGGTATCTGAGCTTGCTGGTCCTGTCGGGGCCCGTCGCGTGGGGCGGAGAAAGTCCGTCCATCGCCACGGGAGCTCCACCCCCTCCGCTCGTAGCCGCCGCGCGGAGCCGCGACTCGGCCAAGGCGTTGGAGCTCCTGGCCGCCCAGCCTCGCGTGGACGTGAATCAGCGCTCCGCGGACGGCACGACCGCGCTGCACTGGGCCGTCTACAACGACGACGTCGCGCTGGTCGATCGCCTGCTGGCCGCCGGCGCAGACCCGAACGCACGCAATGACTACAACTCGACGCCGCTGGCCGAGGCCGCCGTCGTCGGCAATGCCGCGGTCATCAAGAAACTGCTCAAGGCCGGTGCGGACGTGGAGTCGGTGAATGCCGATGGGCAGACGGCGCTGATGGTGGTCGCGCGTTCGAGCAACGTCGAGGTGGCGAATCTCCTTCTCAAGGCAGGCGCGAAGGTAAACGCGCGCGAGGCCTGGCGCGGGCAGACGGCGCTGATGTGGGCCGCGGCGCAATCACAGCCCGAGATGGTTCGCCTGCTGATCAGGCACGGCGCAAAGGTGGACGCGCGCTCGAACCTGACCAACGTCGAGCGCCAGGTGACGGCCGAGCCGCGCATGCAGCAGCGCCCTCCGGGAGGGCTCACGCCGTTGCTTTACGCCGCTCGCTCTGGATGCCTCGGCTGCGCGAAGGAGCTCGTCCGCGGCGGCGCGGACATCAACCTGCCGGATCCCGACGGCATCACGCCACTCATCATGGCGGGGCTCAACCTCAGTTTCGACGTCGCGGCCTTCCTCGTGAAGGAGGGCGCGGAGCTCAATGTCTGGGACACCTGGGGGCGCTCGCCGCTTTACGCCGTGGTGGACATGAACACGGTGCCCACCGGCGGCCGCGCCGATCGGCCGTCATCGGATGCGACCTCGGGAACCGAGCTCGTCAAGATGATGCTCGAGCGCGGCGCCAACCCGAACCTGCAGATCAAGATCGTGCCGCCGTTGCGCTCGCTGCGTGACGACCGCGGTCCGGACGGCGTGCTGCAGGTCGGCACCACGCCGCTGGCTCGCGCGGCGAAGGGCGGGGACGTCGAAGTCGTGCGCATGCTGCTCGCCCACGGCGCCAATCCAGCGCTCCCCACGGTGCCGGGGGTCACGTCGCTGATGATGGCCGCGGGCACCGGCTACTCGGGCCGAGATTCGCGGGGGCGCTACCAGACAGAGGAGCAGGCGGTGGAGATCATCAAGCTGCTGCTCGATGCAGGCGCGGACATCAACCAGCGCGCCAACGACGGTGGCACGGCACTGCACGGCGCTGCGGGCCGTGGCCGCAACGAGGTCGTCAACCTGCTGGTGGCGCACAAGGCCGACCTCACAATCAAGGACGCCCGCGGCCGCACGGCGGCGGACGTGGCGAATGGCGTCGGCGGCGGCGCTTTCGGGCGCGCTGCGCAGACCTATCCGGAAACCGGGGCGCTGCTGAACAAGCTGATGGCCGACGCGGGTTCGCGGGGAGCGGCGCCATGAACCGCCGGCGCTTTCTCCTGACGCTCGGGACCGCGGTGGCCGCGAACGCCGCGGGTTCATTGCGCCCGCTCCGGGCTGCCGAAAAGGCAGGGCGCACGCCGCTCACGGTGACAGAGCTCGGCGAGCGCCTGTTCGTCGTCTGCGGCGGCGGCGGCAACGTCACGGTCTTCCATCCGGACGAGGGCGTGCTGCTTGTGGACGGCGGCTCGCCGGAGCGATCGACCGGTAATCCGCCACGGCTCGCTCGTTCAGGAAGTCGCGATATTGCGCGGCTTTTTCGGTTGGAACGCGGCCATGCCACATGCGTACGATCATTTGCGATCTCCGGCGCTCAATCACACAAGAGATGCAGGGCGAGCTCGCGCGTGTGAGGCCTGCGGCGGTGCTCGAAGAGATAGATCCCTTGCCACGTGCCCAGTGCCATTCGACCGTCGATGATGGGGATCGATAGCTGCACCTGGGTGAGCGCGGTTCTCAGGTGAGCGGGCATGTCGTCGGGCCCTTCGTCGTCATGCGCGTAGTGAGCCGGGTCTTCCGGCGCCAGCGTTTCGAAGAAAGGTTCCAGGTCTGACCGGACTTCAGGCGCCGCATTTTCCTGAATGAGAAGCGAGGCGGAGATGTGGCGGCAGAGCACGGTCAGCAGGCCCGTGTTGCAGGATTGATCGGCGAGCCATGTCGTCAGCTCGCGGGTGATTTCCAGCAGGCCGCGCCGGGTTGTGTTGATGGTTAGGATTGCGGTTGACTGGCGCATGGCGTACTGAGTTTACGCTCTCTGCGGTGGCAGCCAGCAGCCCTGCTGAGCTACCGAGGTCTGCGGTGTCTTGATACCGAGTGACGCGAGGAACTCGGTGCAGTCTCGTTCAGGCGAGGGCGCGTGCGGAATGTGACAGCGGCGCACGCCTTGCCGATCGGTGATACGGTCGTGAAGCACGAGGTTCCGGCCGGAGCGAGTCATCTGCGGGCGAGGTCTCCGACCAGAATCTCCCCCACGGCTTCTTCATGAATCGCCTTTCGCTGCGTGCTCATTTCCGCACTCAGCCGCGCATCCCATAGCGCCTCGACCCGCTCACCCTCAGGCTACGTCCCCGTAGATCCAGCGCATGCAGCTTCGTAGTCCCGGGCCGAGAATCGCCATGCCGAGGCCTGCAGCTCGCGCATCACGAAGTTCCCGATGCGGATTCCGGCCCAGTCGAAGTCGCCGTGGTAAGCAACGCTGGCGCCGCAGGCGACAAGCTGCCGAAGCAGGGTCTGCTGGGCCGCGGCCGGCATGCCGTTCGTGCAGATCAATGGCGAGCAGTCCACTCCCAGTCGGTCCGCCGCGATTGAGAGGATCGACGGGTTTTCGCAAATGTATACGCGTTGCCCGGAAACGTCCCATGCGGGCGGATCGCGCAAAAGCATTCGGAGGGTGAGGTGGACCGGGTCGCCTGACGCGGCGGCGGCGCGCGCCACGTTCGCTGCCACTGCATTTCCCGACGCGGGGAGGTTGAGGCACAGAACGGGCGCGGCGAGCTCGTTCACGGTTATCCCGATGCGCGCCCACTGGTCTCTGGCGCGTTCTCCTTCAGCGGCAGATTGTTCGAGCCCGAACGCGCGTAGCGCCAGTGTCGCGACCGGCCGTCCTGCATCCAGGGCATGGGCGTCTCCCAACTCCGCGGCCGCGAGGTGCGCGAGCGGACGGCCTCGTTCCGGCAGTCGTCCGATCACCCGACCGACCCTTTCCAGGAGCTGCGCGGCACGTTGCGGGTTGCCACCGGCGAAGCGCTTCAACAGCGAGCCTCCCACAGGATCGTCGACCAATGCTCTCAGCCGGGTGTGCTGCATGCTTGCGAGCAGCGCGCTCCATGCTTCCTCGTGCGCCATTCGGGCGGCTTTGAGATCGTGGATCGGGCCGTCGAGCACCTCGAGTGCATCGCGGAGTGTGTTCGCCACGCCCGCGTGAAGGAGCGCCTCGTCGATTTCCGACATCCGCACACGCATCGAGCCCGTGGCGCCACCGCCAGGTCGGCCCAGGGACGGGATTATAGACGGTGGGGGTGGCGGTGGAGCAGCGGAGCAGGCAATGTCGGCGCCGGTTCGAGGGCGGAGGGGGGCGGCGGGCCTCTCCCCGCGCTACTAAAGGAAACCGCCGTCTGCTCTAATAGGCGTGAGCGCTATTCGAGAAGCCTTGACAGGGCGAGTCCTCTGAACACCATGCCCACGCCCGCTACAGCAACTGAGATCGCAGAGGCCGCCGGCTTCGACATGAGCCTGATTCGAGAGAGTCTGGCGCTTTCCTACGAGCAGCGAATCCTCCAGCATCAGGCCGCGCTCGATCTGATGCTCGAGATGGAACGGGCGGGCCAGAGAATCCGTGACGCAGCAGCTTCATCACCTGATTCAGCGACTCAGCGACGCTGAGATCGAGTTCGTCATCGTCGGCGGTTTCGCGGGGATCGTGCACGGGTCGTCGCTGGTGACCCGTGACCTTGATGTGTGCGCAGTTCTCTCGCGCGAGAATGTCGCGAGGCTGCGGGATGTGTTGCGAGATCTGAACCCGACGCACAGGCAAACACCGCAGCGATTGTCTTTTCTGGAAAACCCAGATCCCGATGTCGAGGTCAAGAACCTATATCTTGGAACGACGCTGGGGCCAGTGGACATTCTGAGCTCGATCAAGGGAGTAGGTGACTATGCGCGCGTGCGTGAAGCGTCCGTTGAGGTCGAGATTTTCGGGTGTCGTTGTCGAGTGATCTCGATCGAGGATCTGATTCGCGCGAAGGAGTCGCTGGCGCGGCCCAAGGACCTGCTCGCTGCACAGGAATTGCGAGCGATACTCGAGCAGAAAAAGTGAGCGGCTCAGCCGTGCGCGAGCTGCAGGCCAGGGGCATGGGTGCATAAAGATTTGCGTCGTGCTGAAGTCGTACAGCCCGAAGCGCGATGCCTCAACACGGAAGGAGAGCCAGGCAAAGTGATTTGAGCTGGCCGGAAGAGTTTCGTGATCTACACCATCGGGCACTCGAACCACACGATCGAACGATTCCTGAATCTGCTGAGCCTGCACGAGATCACCGCGCTGGCCGACGTTCGCTCATCGCCGTTCAGCCGCCGCAATCCACAATTCAATCGCGAGAGGCTCAAGGAGTCCCTCGCCCGGCGAGATATTCGATATGTTTTTCTCGGGGAGGAGCTGGGGGCAAGGAGCAAGGATCGCTCTTGCTACAGCGGTGGGAAGGTGGTCTACGCCAGGCTCGCAGCGACCGATCTCTTTCAGGAGGGCCTGCGGCGCCTGAAGGCCGGTCTGAACGAGCACCGCGTCGCCATCATGTGCGCGGAGAAAGATCCGTTGGATTGCCATCGGACGATACTGGTCGCGCGACGGCTCGTTGCGGACGGGATCGATGTGGCGCACATCCTGGAGACGGGCTCGCTCGAGACACACGCTGAGGCCGTTGCCCGTCTTCGCTGTCGCCTGAGGATTCCCGAGATCGACATGTTCCGAAGTGATGGACAGCTCGACGATCAGGCGTACGAGCTTCAGGAACAGCGCATTGCGTACGCGGAGCCGTCACAGCCTGATTCTCGCAACGAGGCCACGGGCTCGTAGAGCTCTCACGATGGAGCGCTCAGGCCAGAAGTAACTCCAGAGCATCGGCGGCGGGACGGCCGAAACGGCGAGTCACCTTCCGCAGCAAATCCAGATCAAGCTTTTCGGCGGTTCTGAGCGCGACGCGCGCATCTTCCAGATCCTGGGGTCTTCCAGCGAAGCACTTCATGGCAATGAAGTCTTCGCGGCTGACCACGCGCATCGTCGCCCCGCTGAAGGGAATTTCCACGGTCCTGGACAGCGTCTGCGGATCGAGGCCACGCAGGCCGCCGAGCAGGTCGACACGGTTGCGATGCTTGTCACCGACGACGAGCATCGCCGGGATGGGGTCGTCAGCGTCTCCGTGGCGGAGCTCAACCGTAAATCCCTTCTTCTTGAAGATCTGCGAGAGACTGGAGAGCTTCGAGACCGTGAGCGAGACGAGCGCGTCCGCGTGGCGCTGGCGCGGATTGCGCCGTAGACCGCGGCGGCGAGTGCGCCAATGACGGCGTAGTCGACACCCTCGCGCTCGAGCACCTCGATCACGTCCATCAACAGGAGCGGCGACTTCCCCGCGCGCCTGGCTCTCATCGTGTGCGTCCGGCTCGAGCGGCACGGCGGCCTTGCATCTGCCGGCCGGCATTGTGGAGCTCGCTCACGAGCTGAGTCTGCTCGAGCATCGCGTTCAGTCGTTGCTCTGGAGTGAGCTCGCGCGCGGCGTCGATCGGTGCGTCCCGGGCGCTCTGCGCGAGCTTCGATGTCGGGCCCGCGAGGCCGGATGTCGCGCCTTTGCCGCAGATGTAGGCGCCGGCTTCCTCCGGCACGCTACCGGTCTGCATCACGACCGGGAGCCCCGCGCGCACGGCAATGCGGATCAGCAGCTCCACTGACAGGTCGGCGACGCGTCCATTCACGATCTTGCTGAGCGTGGGTTGCGGGACATCGAACAGGCGCGCGGCCTCGACCTGAGTCAACTCGCGATGGACCAGGCATCGCGAGATCTGCAGGGCCAGGTCGGCGCGGAGAGCTTGAATGGTGGCGATATCGGGGGGGCATGGAGGAATCACTCCGTTGCAACCAGCTTCAGTCGGAGCGTCACCGCCCAGTTCAGCGTCCCCGTTTGTTTGTACGAGTGAAGCGCCTCTGCCCACTCATTCTCGATGCCCTGGAAGCCGATGGCGGCTTCCTCGATCCTCACGAATTGCTCTGGTGTCGGAACGATCTCCCACACGGTTTCCGTGTCACCCCAGCCTCGGGTGGTGATCGAGATCGGGCCCGAGAGGCTGAGGTCGACTCTTGCGTCGCTCAAGGGAATGATGGCCTTGCGGCTTCCCGCGGCCTCGAGCGTGACCTCGGAGTCCTTTCCGTTTCCGCAGAAACGCAGTCTGACCAGCCGCGCCCCCACGAACGGAAGCGATTCGAATTGCTCATTGCGCATTGGGTGTTCTCCGTGCAGCTAGAGACGGATGAGAGCGGCAGTTCCGCGGAGCGACGTCATCTCGGTCCTTTTCGTCATGCGTGCGTGCAACCGTAGTTGAATCGACATGCGGTTGCGCCTGCGCAAGCAGGCTGCGGAGTTGTGCCGCGTTGGGCCGCATCAGCCACGCGCCTGCTCGATCGGCTGGTGAAGGATGGTCGCCTGATTCGGCACGGGGCGCGGCTCAATCAGCTGATCCAGCGACTCAGCGACGCTGAGATCGTCTTCGTCAATCACGGCGACGGATTCGCGCTCTGGGCCGCGATCGTCGCGTTCTCATTTCTTGCGCGCCCGCAGTTGACGCCAGCCGCTGCTCTGGACGCGCCGAAGCAACGTCATTCAGAATTGCGCGCAATAAAACCCGCCAAGGCTATGCTCTTCGGAGCACCCTCAAACCGGCGGGTTACTTCTTTCTGCAGCCCGCCCGATGAAGCGCCGTTTCGCGAAGGTCGCTACCACCTAAGAGGAACAAGTCGCTCTGCTTCAGCAGCGCGGCATGATCGTCGACGACGCGGCGCAGGCCCGGTTCTATCTTCAGCACATCAACTACTATCGGCTTGGCACCTACTGGCTTGCCTTTGAAGCCGATCACGCAGCTCACCGCCCAGCACATCGCCAGCTGCGCGTCGCGCGTGTACGTGCTGCCTGCAGGGAATGCACGCAATCGCCGCACGCGAGTCTCGGCAGTTCACTCTGCCTGTGTATACGCAGATGTTTTGGTAGAAGTCTTCAAGGAAATTCCTCGACGCCTCGTCGTATCGACGCTAGATTCCCTCAATGGTCCGCGCCAACATCAAGCCGAAAATGCTCACCTGGGCTCGCGAACGCGCGCGAATGAAGCCCGCGGACCTCGCCGGTAGATTTCCGAAGCTTCCCTCGTGGGAGCGTGGCGAGGCCGCTCCGACGCTCAAGCAGCTGGAGAGTATTGCGAAGGCAACGCACGCTCGGATCGCAGGGAACGCGGGCACGCCGGGCGACGTGCTGGAGCACGTCGATTTCACCCGCAAGGCCGGCCAGAGCAAAATCCCCGACATCAAGTTGCTCACGGAGGTCGAGCGCGATCGCGACGCGGCGGCGAAGCAACTGCAGGCGTATCTGAAAGGCTTGGGGTATGTCTGACAGGAATGTTTCGGGGGCGAAGAAACAATCGAGAATGCGCGCTTCAGGGCCATCGAAGTCCCCCAAAAAGGCGTCTGACGGGAAGGCACTCGGCATCGCGGAAGCCCGGTCTGCCGGAGAGGTGGTTCTCTATCGGGCGCCCGGTGGCAAGGTCGAACTGAACGTCCAGCTCGAACGCGAGACGGTCTGGCTGTCGCTGAACCAGATGGCAAAGCTGTTTGGGCGCGACAAATCCGTGATCTCCCGGCATCTGGGCAACATCTTCAAATCCAGGGAATTACGTCGATCTGCAACCGTTGCAAAAAATGCAACGGTCCAACAGGAGGGCGGCAGGGAGGTCGTGCGCGAGGTCGAGTACTTCAATCTCGACGCCATCCTCTCGGTCGGCTACCGCGTCAACTCAAAGCAGGGCACCCAGTTCCGCGTCTGGGCCACCCGGACCCTGCGCGACCATCTCCTGCGCGGCTATACGCTGAACGAAGGGCGCCTGCGCGAGCGCGGGCTCAACGAAGTCGAACAGGCGGTCGACTTGCTGTCCAATACGCTCAGAAATCAGTCGCTCGTCACCGAGCAGGGACGCGCCGTACTCGACGTCGTGCAGCGATACACCCGCGCGTGGCGGCTGCTGCTGGAGTACGACGAGGATCGCCTCGCGACCAGCCCCGCGCATCCGATCGAACCGTCGGGGGAGCTGACGCTCAAGGATGCGCGCGCAGCCATCGGTGATCTGCGGACCTCGCTCGCCAGCCGCAACGAATCCTCGGACCTGTTCGGCCGGGAACGCGGCAACCCGCTTCACGGGATCCTTGGCGCCATCGAGCAGACCTTTGCCGGCGAGCCGCTGTATCCGTCAGCACAGGCACGCGCGGCGCACTTGCTCTACTTCGTCATCAAGGACCATCCGTTCACCGACGGCAACAAGCGTATCGGCACGCTACTGTTTCTCGAGTACCTGCGCCGCAATGGTCTGTTGTTACGCCAGGACGGTCAGCCGAGACTCGCCGACAACGCGATGGTTGCGCTGGCATTGCTGGTGGCGGAGAGCAACCCGAAGCAGAAGGAGTTGATGATTCGGTTGATTCTGAATCTCCTCGATGGGAATAGATGATCGAACTCGCATGGCCTCAACTACTCAGCACGAGCACTACCTTGTGCAGCTGCCCAAAGACTGGCCGCCCTGTCGCGTCAATTCGTCACACAGTGTGTGACGAATTGACGCGACAGGGCGGCCTACGTGCGTCGGCGCGGGTTCGAGCCGTTGCAACAGGGCGCCTGGTATGAGCGGCGCGGTTAAATAACCGCGCGCGGATATCCGCCTGTGTCAGAAATGTTTATCTCAGCGCAGCCCTGCCTGGCCAGCGAGAGCGCTCGCATACGTCAAGGTCCCTTTAGTTCAGCGGCGACGAATGCCCATATGTCTCGCAGCATTTAATAAGAGCCGCCGATGGGCGGCTGCCGCGGAGGTTGCCTGAGGCGCGCCGTCTCGCGGCGTCGGCGAGGAAATACAGCGCGACGGTTCTTGCCGCCGCGAGCGGGTTATCGAGATCACGGCAAGCGAGGTCCAATTTGTGGGTACGACAGTGGGAGCGGTGAACTGCGGATCGCTGCTCTCACCGAGTCGACGGGGCTTACGACTCCGACTGTTACTCAGGCGCTGCGCGAGCTGGAGAGGCTCGGCATCGTGCGAGAGACGACTGGGAAGGCGCGTGGGCGGATGTTTGCGTATGCGCGATATCTGCATGCGTTGAACGTTGAGGGCCCGGCCGAGCGGAAGTGATCTCGTGAAACTCAAGTACCGGCGCGCTGAGGCAAGGTTCGGTGCGACAGTGCCGAGGTGATCGGCGGCTTGTTTTCAGCTAGCTCACCGCGGCCTGCGGCACCTCCTGCGAGTGGCTCATTCCAGGGACGTGACCGTGAACGACTCCTCGCTCATGCTGCCATCGAACGCCTTCCCGACTTTTCGCGATTGCCCGTGACACCTGAGGCTCTGCGAACCCTGATCGCCGGTGGCGAATCACTCGTCGTCGAGTTCAAGAGCGACGAGCGCGTGGCGCTCAACGATCGTGAATTGGTTGAAGCCGTCGTGTGCCTGGCGAACCGCATCGGCTCTGGCGCAGCGTGGCTCGTTGTCGGCGTCGAAGACGACACTCGCGTCAGCGGCGCCCGCGCTCGCCACGGTGCTACAACAGATGTGCACAAGGTGGCAGCGATGATTGCGGGCCGAACGCGTCCTCCAATTGCGGTGGCCGTTGAGAGCGTGAGCCTTGATGACAGGCATCTCCTCGTCATCGAGATTCCGGCGCAGCGCCATCCGGTTGCGACCAGCGATGGAGTCTATCTGCGCCGTATGTTGGGCGGCGATGGCCGCCCTGCCTGCGCGCCGATGGATGTCTACGCGATGCAGTCTCTGCAAAGCGACCGGGGCCTGCTGGACCCGTCGGCGCAAGTCGTTGCGTCCGCGCGCTGGGAAGATCTCGACCCGCTCGAGTTCGAGCGCTTCCGTCGCAGCGTTCGCGAGCGCCGCGGCCGTAGCGATGAATCTCTGCTGGAGCTTGCCGATCTCGAGCTTGCCAAGGCGCTCGGCGTGGTCGAGGCCAATGGCTCTGTGCGCGGTGTGAAGCTGGCCGCGTTGTTGTTGTTCGGCAAAGAGGATGCGCTGTCTCGCTGCGTGCCAACCCACGAAGTTGCGTTTCAGGCCATGCGGGCACTCGATGTGGAGGTCAACGACTTCTTTCGCTGGCCCTGGCCAACGCGCTCATTCACCGCGACTACCAGCGCCTGGGTGCTGCGCATTTTCAGTGGCGCCCGGATCGCATTGAAATCAGCAACCCCGGCGGATTTCCGGAAGGCGTGCAGCTCGATACCTGCTGGTCACCGCGCCGCGTCCGCGCAACCCGCTGCTTGCGGATGCCTTCAAGCGTGCCGGCATCGTGGAGCGCACTGCTCGCGGCATCGACACGATCTATTACGAACAACTGCGCAATGGCCGACCGGCGCCGTCCTACTTCCGCAGCGACGGCACCGGTGTTGTCGTGGTGATACCTGGTGGCGAGGCCAACCTGGATTTCGTGCGCTTGCTGGTCACTGAAGGGCAACGCGGGCGCGTGCTCGGACTCGATGAGTTGCTCATTCTGAATGCCCTATGGCAGGACCGGAATCTAGCCACTGGCGAGGCGGCCCGCCTGATGCAGAAGCCGGAGCCTGAGGCCCGAACAGCGCTTCACCGTCTGGTCGAGGCCGCGCTGGTTGAAGAGCGCGGTCAGAAGAAAGGGCGCACGTGGCACTTGTCTGCCGCGGCATACCGCGCGCTCGGTGACAAGGCGGCCTACGTGCGTCAGCGCGGGTTCGAGCCGCTGCAGCAGGAGCAGATGGTGGTGCAGTTCGTGGAGAAGCATGGGCGCATCACTCGCCGGGAAGCGGCCGAGCTCTGTCGACTTTCGCCCGATCAGGCCTACCGTCTACTGGTGCGAGTGGCGGTGGACGGGCGGCTGACCCGGCGCGGGACCAAGAAGGGCGCCTGGTATGAGCGTCGCGGTTAAATAACCGCGCGCGGTTATCCAGGCTTGCCCTGAGTTCGAAGATCGAGTGCGCGAGATCAAGGCCCGCGTGCCGGATCATCCGGCCAAACAGGAGGCCGGAATCCTCACAATAGGATGATTTTAAAGAAATTATTCCGGCCACCGAACCGGCCAGACAAATCCATCCAAGGCCACCCAATTGCGGGGAGGCTAGATCGCTCCGCACCGGAGTCTTCATCAATGCCAGGACCCGCCACCCCCATCGAAATCGCCGAGCGTTCCGGCTTCGACATGAGCCTCATCCGGATCAGCCTGGGCTATTCCTAAGAGCAGCGCGCCATCCAGCATCAGGCGGCGCTCGACCTCATGCTTGAAATGGAACGCGCAGGCCAGCAGCTGCGTGACGCAACTCAATCGACTGATTGACCGACTCTGCGACGCTGACATCGACTTCGTAATCGTCGGTG
This sequence comes from uncultured Gammaproteobacteria bacterium, assembly GCA_963837755.1. Taxonomy (GTDB): domain Bacteria; phylum Pseudomonadota; class Gammaproteobacteria; order Steroidobacterales; family Steroidobacteraceae; genus JADGHX01. The sequence goes on from CAWIOP010000003.1 coordinate 1,110,947, forward strand.
GCTTTGCCGGGGTGCTGCACGGTTCCACGCTCGTCGTGACCACGCGCGGGTGCGGGAAACTTCCGCGGAGATTCAGCTTTTCGGGCGCCGCTGCCGGGGCCTCAATCGCCCGGCCCGCTTGGTGAGAATCTGGAACTGGTGCTGAGGACACTGAGCCATGACGTCGAATGCACGCTGAATGAACTCAAGGGGGACGTCTTTGTGGAAGAGGTCTGACATCGAGTTCACGAAGACCTTGCGTGGGGACTTCCAGCGCAGCGGTTCTTCGAGCGCGGCGTCGTGAGTGCGTAGAGTGAATCCGTCCTGATAGCGAGCCGCACCCATTGCTTTGAGGCGCTTCGCCATGCGCTCGGCATAGCAGTTTGTGCAGCCGGGGCTGACTTTTGTGCATCCCGAGACAGGATTCCATGTCATCTCGGTCCACTCGATGGCGCTGCGGCGACTCATGATTCACCCTGTGTGAACGAAAACTGGCGTGTCTTGTGGTCTGTGGAAGCGAGGCATGTGCGTGTGGTCAATCCTCAAAGACGTGCGGGAAGCAGTTATCCTTCAGTTGCTGCTCTCATTCCGCACTGTCTCGAGGTGCAGATCACAGCTGCCACCGGCAGTCGTCGAGTCTGGGCGTAGGCTTCTGAGGGGTTCGGCAGGCGAAGTAGCAGGCGGATCCAAGCACGAAATATCGCAAAGGTTGGCGAGGGTCCGAGCACGGCGGCCTTCCGCAGATTTTCGTTTTCACCGACTCGACGTCTTGTCGCATCAACGATAAATTGGTCGCTCCGTTCGTGGGGCGCGGTGAGATGAGCATTTTGAAAGACAACGAGTATCAGGCCCGAGGCTAAGAACGTGCTGGAACGCGTGACGGCAACGAGTTTCCTCAGGCGTCTGGGTACCGGTCGCACCAAGCCGCCGTTGCTCGATTGCGAGAGGCAAAACGGAGGCCGTGTCGAAGTCGTCGCGAAGCTCGCGGGCAGCGGATGCGGGCCTCATGGAATCGTGCGTGAGACGATCATGGCGATGCTTGCCGCCGATCTCGGCTTGCCTGTCTCCGAACCGGTACTGGTTGATCTGATCGAGGGCTTCGTCGACGCCTTACCGGGCGATCAGGCAGCTTTGGCCCACGAGCTCAACCAAAGCCTCCTTCCGACCTTCGGTTGCTGCAAGCTACCCGCTGGATTTTCGGTCTGGTCGTCGGACCGCGAGGTTGCGGCTCAGGCTGTCGAAAGCGCGGCCGAGGTGTTCGCGTTCGACGCCCTCACCCTGAATCCAGACCGCCGGGTTTCCAACCCGAACTGCCAGTGGAATGGCACCAGTTTTGCTATTTTCGATCACGAGATGGCACTCGACTCGACGTTGATCGGCACCGCAATGCTCCCCGCACCGTGGCAGAACGGTGGGTTGCATTCACTGACACAGGGGCCGGGGGAGCATGTACTGTACAGGGGGCTGCGGAATCGGGCGCCGTCGCTTACCCGACTGGAGGCCGCCTGGAATACGATTGCCGCCCCACGTCTCAAGGAATACCGTGACGCCGTGCCTGCTGAATGGCTCCCGCTTGTGGGACCGTCATTGGATCAGGCGATCGAGTACTTGAATACTCTCCGCGATCACGTCCACGAGGCGTTCGAAAGCGTGAGGAGCGCTTTGGTATGAGTGACCTTACTAGCTACACGTACACCGTCCTTCGGTATGTACATGACATAGCGACCGGCGAGTTCGTCAATGTCGGTGTCGTGCTGTACGCGCCACAAGGCCCGTATTTGGGAGCGAAGACGCGTTCTACTTACGGGAGGCTATCGCGTGTTTTCCCCGATATCGATGGCAATGCCTTCAAGCGTGCGATGTCGCATGTCGAGCTTTCGATCGCGAACACGGCGAGAACGTTGAATGATCTGTTCCGTGAGAAAGATCTCACCGCTCTGGAGCTGGCGACGAGAACTCTGACCAACGATGACAGCTCACTGCAGTGGTCATCGCTCGGCAGCGGGAGAACGCGATCCCCTGCACAGGAGCTCGACCGTCTCTTCGACAAGTTTGTCTTGCGCTATGAGCATACGAAGACGGCTTCCAGAAGCGACGAAGAGGTCTGGAAATCCTTCAGCAGGGCACTTGAACGTCGCCAGGTTCTTTCGAAGCTCAAGCAGAAGGAGATTGTCAGCGACGCAGATCGCATGACGTTCCGTCATGCATGGAAGAACGGGCAGTGGCATTGCCTCGAGCCCATCTCCTTCGATTTCACGGAGGGCGAACGAATCCACAACAAGGCGATTCGATCAGCGGGACAGATACTCGCGCTGGCGAGGGCGCCCGAAAGGTTCAAGGTTTACCTGCTGGTCGGAGAGCCAAAACGTGCAGACCTGCAGAGCCACTATCATCGAGCGCTTCGCATTCTTGAGACGATCCCCGTTGCTAGCGAGATTGTCCCTGAATCACAGGCTGATAGCCTCGCGGACCGCATCGCAATCGATGTTTTGGCGCACGAATCAGATGGGGATCTGGGACAGGCTTGACGTGCAGAACACGCTGAAGGCCCAGCTGCTGATGGGCCGAAGCTGCTGATGGGCCGAAGCTGCTGATGGGCCGAAGCTGCTGATGGAGCTGGTCGATCTCAGTCGCTCTTTGGCCCTTTCTCTTCGCGCAATGCTTCCCACAGCCGCGCATGGTTCAGCAGAATGTCCTTGATGCCCTTGCGGACGGCGGGGGAGTTCAGCGCCTGCGTGCTCATGCGACGTGTGCGCATCCAGCGCGCCGATGATCGCGTTCGTCGAGCTCCGTGTTCAGGTCGGGCGAGTTGGCGAACTGCTCCTTCGTGTTGTTGGTCGCCTGCTGCCGCAGCGTCTGCCGGACTCCAGCAGCTTGCCCTTGATCACGTTGTTCACGTAGACCAGCTTGTCCTGGTCGGTCAGGTCGCCCTCGAACAGGTCGTTCACCTTCTCGATGATCTCGCGCAGCCGGGCTTTCTGCTTCTCCTGCAACGCTGCCGCTGCCGGCTTCGGTGATCGGCTCCAGCTTCGGCGTTCTCGCCTTCGCCGAGCGGCATCGGGCTGCTTGCCCGAGCTTCTTCAGGTTGTGGTGGGTCAGCACCACCTTCGACAGGTCGATCCCTTCGCGCTCGCGGCCGAACTCCAGCAGCGGCAGCAGGCGCTTGTAGAAGATCGCGCGCTTCTCGATGCGCCGTGTTGCCGTAGTCGAAGATCTGCGACAGGAAGGTGTAGAGCCGCAGGAACGCGCCCATGTCGCGCCTTGAACAGGATCAGCGCGTCCAGCTCGTCCTGTGCCGCTTCTGCCGCGCCTTCGTCGTCCTTCGCTCGCTGCGCGGCTCGCAGCGCCTCCTGCGCCGCCTTGTAGCGCTTCATGCAGCCGGTCGACCACCGGCTCCAGCGCTGCCACCAGTTCGCTCTGCTTGGCATTCGGGCTTCAGTTCCACCGCCACGACGCGGTCCACCTCGAAGTCGTCGTAGTGCCCGGCGGCGTCGAGCTTGGCGCGCAGGTTGAAGACCAGGTTCGGATCGGTCGTCCGCGCGAGTTCGGCCGTGGCGTAGTAGGTCTTGAACGCCGCCAGCACTTCCTCCGCGTCGTTCACGAAGTCCAGGACGTAGGTCGTGTCCTTGCCCGGATAGGCGCGGTTCAGCCGCGAGAGCGTCTGCACGGCCTGGATGCCGGCCAGCCGCTTGTCGACGTACATGCCGCACAGCAGCGGCTGATCGAAGCCGGTCTGGAACTTGTTGGCCACCAGCAGGATCTGATACTCGTCGCTCTTGAAGGCCTCGCGGATGTCGCGGCCCTTGCAGGTTCGGGTTCAGCGTCTTGCTGTGTCTCGGTGAACGGCGTCCGGCCCGGATTCCTGGTCGTTCACCTCGCCGGAGAACGCCACCAGCGTGCCGATCTTGTAGCCGCGCTCCTTGATGTACTTCTCGATGGCCAGCTTGCCAGCGCACCGCCTCGACGCGGCTGCCCACCACCACCATCGCCTTGGCCTTGCCGTCCAGCAGCGGCGCGACGTGCTCGCGGAAGTGCTCGACGACGATCTGCACCTTCTGGGCGATGTTGTAGGGATGCAGCCGCACCCAGCCCATGATGCCCTTCAGGGCCGCGCTGCGCTCGACCTCCTTCTCGTCGTAGCTCCTTGCCGTCGTGCGCCAGCTTGAAGGCCAGCTTGTAGGGCGTGTAGTTCTGCAGCACGTCGAGGATGAACTTCTCCTCGATGGCCTGCCGCATCGAGTAGACGTGGAACGGCGCGGGCAGGTTGTCGGGCGCCGGCCGGCCGTGCGGGTCGGGCCGCGTGCCGAACAGCTCCAGCGTCTTGGTCTTCGGGCGTCGCGGTGAACGCGACGAAGGTGATGCCCGCGTCGTCGGCGCGCGCCGCCATCTGCGCGGCCAGGATGTCTTCGGTGCTGACCTCGCCGCCGTCGTCCAGCTCTTCCAGCTCCTCGGCGGACAGCACTGCCTTGAGCTTGGCCGCGGCTTCGCCGGTCTGCGAGCTGTGCGCCTCGTCGGCGATCACGGCGAACCGCTTGCCCTCGCGTCGCCGCCAGCTTGCGCACGGCTTCGAGCGCGAACGGGAAGGTCTGGATGGTGCAGACGACGATCTTCTTGTCGCCGGAGAGCGCCTCGGCCAGCTCGCCGCTCTTGCTGCCGCTCCTCGCCCTTGATCGTCGCGACCACGCCGGTCTGTGCGCTCGAAGTCGAAGAGCGCTTCCTGCAGCTGCGAGTCGATCACGTTGCGGTCGGAGACCACCAGCACGGTGTCGAAGAGCTTCTTGTTCTGCGCGTCGTGCAGGTCGGCCAGGAAGTGCGCGCGTCCAGGCGATCGAGTTGGTCTTGCCCGAGCCGGCCGAGTGCTGGATCAGGTACTTGCCGCCCGGCGCCCTCTGCCAGCACGGCCGCCTGCAGCTTGCGGGTGACGTCGAGCTGGTGGAAGCGCGGGAAGATGATCGTCTCGATCTGCTTCTTCGTCGTCCCGCTGCGCGACCAGGTAGCGGCCGAGGATCTCCAGCCAGCTCTCGCGCTCCCAGACCTGCTCCCACAGGTACGCCGTGCGGTGCCCGCCTTCGGATTGACCGGGTTGCCCGCCGCCGCCGTCGTCGCCCTGGTTGAACGGCAGGAACTCCGTCGCCGGGCCCGTCGAGCCGCGTCGTCATGTGCACTTCGCTGTTGCTGACCGCGAAATGCACCAGCGCGCCGCTGGGAAACGACAGCAGCGGCTCGGCGGCCTGGCCCTTCGGGCTGCGGCTGGCGGTCGAAGCGGTACTGGTCGATGGCGTCGCTCGATGCTCTGCGTGAAGTCGGTCTTCAGCTCGACCGTGGCCACCGGCATGCCGTTGAGGAACAGCACGAGGTCGATGCAGTTCTCGTTGTGCAGCGAGTAGCGCACCTGCCGCACCACGCGCAGCCGGTTGGCGGCGTAGCGGGCGAGGATGTCCGGGTTCATCGCCAGCGCCGGCTTGAACTGGGCGAGCTTCAGCGGCTGCCGCAGGCCCAGCAGCTCGATGCCGTGGCGCAGCACATCGAGCGTGCCGCGCTGGTCGAGCTGGTCGCGCAGGCGGGCGAGCAATACTTCGGCGGCGCCGGTGCCGTGATTCTTTAGCAGCGTCCCAGGCCTTGGGCTGTGTGCGCCTGCACCCAGCGGACGACGTCCGGTGAGAACAGTGCGAGCCCTCGGTCGTAGTCGGCTGCATCGCCTCCTGCATAGAGCCAGCCGTGGGCGGCGAGATGCTGGCAGATCTCGACCTCGAAGTTGATTTCTTTGTGCAGGCTCATATGCGTCACTGACTTCCTCTGGCAGGCGCGCATTCGTGTGTCACGTTCTCATCTTGAGAACAATCGTAGCTGATTTGAGAACGACGCCGCCGCGTCTTCCTTGTTGTTTGCTAAGCGGCTGAGCGTCGCTCCTTGATGTTGCGAACGTCGATCTGGCCGGTCACGGTGGCCGAGATCAGGGCAGTACGGCGTTCGCGGAGGAGGTCGATGGCGTGTTGGGCCTCACTCGCAAGGGCGTCGAGTTGTCGCAATCGCTCGATCAGGGTGTCAACTATCTGTTTCTGTTCCTCAAGGGGAGGAACTGGAAGTGGCATAGACGTCCATGCTTCCATACGCAGCACGGTAGTGCCGTGCGCCGCCTCGTCGACCCGCGCCAACGTTTCGCGGGCGGATCCGCGCAAAGCCCATGACAGATAGCGACCGTCAAGCGCCGAACAAGGTGAAAGAGCTTTCAGGTCTTGATTTATCGCCATCGGGACAAGTGCCGTAACGACGGGAAAGGTGTGGATCAGGATCATTCCCCGGACAACTATCAGAATGCTTCCTGCCGGGACCAGGTCAGCGACGCCATCATCAACAGCTTTGGTGGTGATGTGATCCTCGGTGTCGGACAACTGCTCGCCCTTCAGGTCTTTCGAAGAGGCCCAAGGGATATCTCCATCCCAGTAGTCAAGGTTTCCTTTGCTCGGAGTCCCTCCGCTCGTCATATTCACGAGATGCTTGACTGGCGCAACCTTCCAATGAGCCGGCACCTCACCGAGCCATTCGATCCCGGAGTCCTTCATGGGGGCGTGGGGATTCAGGCCTTTGGTGACCGCGTGGGAGATGACGGCCTGGCGCTTTTCTTTCAGCAGCTCCATCAACCGCTGCTGCTCTCCACGAGCGCGTCGATCTTCGCGGTTTCGCGGTCCAGAAAATCAGCAATGACCGTCTGCTCGCCCATCGGCGGTACGACAATCGCACGAGAGGCTGTTACGGATAGCGGAATCCGAGAACGGGTCGACCCAGACGAAAGTGAAGCCTGCATCCATAACAGAGCTCGCCGTTAGGTAGAACGCAGCAAACTTCGGGAGCAGCTTTCCCGTATCGAGCCGGAAACGAAAGCAATCCGCCTTCACCATCGCCGGTTCAATGCCTGCCGGTGCCACGCAGGCCCTCCCAACGGAATTGTTCTCGTCGCCGAGCCCTGCGATCAATAGATCGCCCTCCAGAACCTCGTGGCTGCTCGAAAGCTCCGTCCGGAAGTACGCTTCGGAAATGAATGCCTCGTTGGAACCATCGAATCCTTCGCCCTTGATATTTTGAAGCCGGATAACTCGGACTCCGCTGTCTACGTAGTGTTCAGACTTCAGCCCCGAGCCAAACGGGCCGTCACATTTGGCGATCGTGAATCGCCCCAGAGTCCCCACTACCCAATGCTCGGCACCTCGCCCAGCCACTCGACGCCGCTGTCCTTGTACTTCGGATATCGCGGAAAGCTCATTTCGACAGCCCCCCGATCATCGTCAGGATGCGGTCGGTGACGCCTTCAGCTCGGCGTCGATCTCGGCCAGCGGCGCGCGGCGGCTTGAAGACGTAGAAGTGGCGGTTGAACGGGATCTCGTAGCCGACCTTCGTCTTCTCGTGGTCGATCCAGGCATCCGGCGCGTGCGGCAGCACTTCGCGCTTGAAGTAGGTCTCGACGTCCTCGCTGAGCGGCACGTTCTCGGTGTCGCGCAGGTTGGCGTCCGGCAGCGGCTTGCCTTTGGCCTTGCCCTTCGTGCCGAGCACGATCTTGCCGGCCGCGTCGCGCTCGCGGGCGCTCGACGGTGATGGTGCGGTAGCCGAAGTCCTCGTTCTTGAAGATGCGGCTGATGGGCACGCCGTCGCGCGTCGACTTCCTCGAAATCGCCGAACAGGCGGGTGATGTCGTCGATGTGCTCGGGGCTCAGTTCCTTGCGCTTGCTGCCCAGGCTCTTGCGCATCTTCTGCCAGAAGCTGCTGGCGTCGATGAGCTGCAGCTTGCCCTTGCGCTGCGGCGGGCTTGCGGTTGCTGACGATCCAGACGTAGGTGCTGATGCCGGTGTTGTAGAACATGTCGGTGGGCAGGCCGATGATGGCCTCGACCAGGTCGTTCTCCAGCACGTAGCGGCGGATCTCGCTCTCGCCCGAGCCCGCGCCGCCGGTGAACAGCGGCGAGCCGTTGAGGACGATGCCGAAGCGGCTGCCGCCGTCCTTGGCCGGGCGCATCTTGGAGATCAGGTGCAGCAGGAACAGCAGCGAGCCGTCGCTGACGCGCGGCAGGCCGGGGCCGAAGCGGCCGTTGAAGCCCTGCTGCTCGGCTTCCTTGCGGATTTCCTTCTCGATCTTCTTCCACTCCACGCCGAACGGCGGATTGGAGAGCATGTAGTCGAAGTGCTTGCCGGGCAGGCCGTCGTCGGAGAGCGTGTTGCCGAAGATGATGTTGGCGATGTCCTGCCCCTTGATGAGCATGTCGGCCTTGCAGATGGCGTAGGACTCGGCGTTCAGCTCCTGCCCGTACATCACCAGCCGGGCGTCGGGGTTCAGGCTCGGCGAGGTGCTCGCCGGCGACGCGACAGCATGCCGCCGGTGCCGGCCGTGGGGTCGTAGATCGAGCGCACGACGCCGGGCTTGGTCAGCGCGTCGTCGTCCTCGATGAAGAGCAGGTTGACCATCAGCCGGATGACTTCGCGCGGCGTGAAGTGCTCGCCGGCGGTCTCGTTGGAGAGTTCGGCGAACTTGCGGATCAGTTCCTCGAACACCAGCGCCCATCTGGGCGTTGCTGACGGCCTCGGGGTGCAGGTCGATGTTGGCGAACTTCTCGGTGACCAGGTAGAGCAGCCCGGCCTTGGCCAGCCGGTCGATCTGGGTGTGGAAGTCGAAGCGCTCGAAGATGTCGCGCACGGCCGGCGAGAACGCCTGCATGTAGGCGCGCAGGTTCTCGCCGATGTGGTCCTGGTCGCCCATCAGCTTCTTCAGGTCGAGCGGCGAGGTGTTGTAGAAGAGCTGGCCGGACTTCGCAGCAGGAACGGCTCGGGGTTCAGCCCGGCCTTCTCGCGCTTGTCCAGCTCGGCCAGCACGGCCGGCTTGGTGGCTTCCAGCACGCAGTCGAGGCGGCGCAGCACGGTGAACGGCAGGATGACCTTGCCGTACTCGGACTGCTTGTAGTCGCCGCGCAGCAGATCGGCGACGGACCAGATGAAGGAGGAGAGGTTGGTGTTGGCCAAAATAGGTCCCTGAGGTCGTTCGTGGCGGTTCGCACCGATGTGCCGTTGGGCTTCCAGCGCGTTCGCCGATCAAGTCGTTGTGCGTACACGGAAAGAGGCATGTGCCGTGCGCTAATCGCCGGAATTATCACGAAGTTTGGCGTGATCCGCATCCCTGATTGCTTATGCCGCGCCTTCCGTGCGGCCGTTGGACTGGTCGCTGGTGTCGGCGACCAGGAGCCGGGAGACGTCGGGCGGCCCTAGACTGCCTTGGCGGTCACCGCCGGCGCAGTAGCCCTCGGCCGTGGGTTGAGGTTTCGGGCTGCAACAATAGGCGGAGAGGGGCTATAAGGTCAGGCGGCGATGAGCGTTGCGGTCTCGGAAGCCGGCCTCGGGAAAACCGACACCACGCCATCCACATGCTCGGTCAGTTCGTCGCCAACCCGCTGCCACAGCGGATCGAGCAGGAACTCCACGCCTTCTCTTCGTGCGAGCTTCGCCGCAGGTACAAAATCGCTGTCGCCAGTGACGAGAATGATCGTGTCGACCTGATGTTTGAGCATCATGCTGGCGATATCTAGACCGATGCGCATATCGACTCCCTTCTGGCGGAGCCCGAGGGTGACGTCATCCTCCCTCATTTCTCGCCAGATCGTTGCGAGCTCGTGCAATTCGCGCTGACCCTCTTCGCTCAGAGCCAGGAGCGTCGCGCTCTGTCCCTGCTTGACAGCCGTGTCGAAACGCTCCAGCCACTTCCCGGTCTTCAATACCTGACGTGTAAGTCGTGTCGACAGACGCCATTCGTCCACCTTGGCAACGTGGCCAAGCCGTAGCGCAAACTTGCGCTTGTGGCGCAGTTCGGAGAACAGGCTTCTACGAAACGTCGCGGTCTCGCTTTTGTTGAAGTCGACGCGCTGATTCAGGACGGGATGATGGCAAAGGCCTCTATACGGCAGGGCGTCGTAGTAAAACAGGCGATAGACGTGGTCGAGCCAGAAGTCTTCCGAGTTCTGACCGGCGCCGGAGCTAGTGAGGCGCTGGACGTGACGCTTGCACAGAAGCCGCGTAGTCTCCGCCACTTGGGCCGGGGCAGTGCGGAATTGCGGCTCCACCAGGTGTGGCAGTCGCTTGAGGAAGAAGCCGCCGTCAATCAGGACGGCAATCCGCCGAACTCTCATGTACGTGCCTCGAGAAAAAAGAAAGCCCCGCGCTTTCTGCAAACGCTCGGGATAATTGAGCGGGGTACTCACGGGGGCGGATGCGAGGATGATGATCATAGCCATCATCAAAGTCAACGGATGCGAGCAGCAAATTCTCCCCGCCAATGTCCTTGTATATTCGGCGTTTCAGGCTTGAAAACGCCGTCGTGGCAGATGCTTCTCGCGCCCTCCGATTGAACTACTCGATACCGTCGAATAGTTGCCGCGGCGTGGATCTCTTCGTCTGAGAAAATGTCCGCGCGCTGCAAAGACCCGCATGGCTCGCAATCTCTGCACGCGACTCCATCGCATCAGTGCCCGCCGTGCGATGTGCGCTCAGCGCAACGATAACCTCCCCGTCATCAGCGTCTCCGTCCTGGCCTCGCGTCGCCTACCTGGCGTCAACGGCAGCAGGAGGCACGTGTATGGACCGGCAGGATCATCTCCCTGTAGCGAGCCGGCTGTCCTCATGCATTCGCGAGTTCGAGGTGCTCGCCGCCGCTCTCAATCGCTGCCACCAGACGTTCCAACTCTGCAGCGGGGCGATGGAACCAATCAGAACTCCAGATGCGGTAGATGATCCAACCCTGATCCTGAAGGACAGTCTTTCTGAGTCGGTCGCGATCGCGCGCGCTCCGGCTTCCGCTATAAGAAGCGCCGTCGCATTCGATCCCGAGAACGTACCGACCCGGCCCTTCAGGGTCTGCGATCGCGAGATCGACGAAGCAGCCTGCTGTGCCGATATTGGTGTGCACGTTGTATCCGCGCTCTTTGAGCGCCTCCGCAACCTGCTGTTCGAACATGTCTTGGATGTCGTCGTTCCGGTTCTGAAGGATAGACAAGCGGCCGGTACGCGCGTAATGCAGGAATAGCTTGAACGCCGCGACTCCTTTGCTTTTCGTACGCTCCAGGTCGATGTCTTCGTCTGTTATAGAGGAGAAGATTTCGCACCGCCGTTTAGCACGGCTGATCAGAACGTTCAGTCGCCGTTCTCCGCCTTCCGTGGTCAGTGGTCCAAATTGCATCGAGACCTTTCCTTGGGCATCGCGTCCATAGCCTACCGAAATGTAGATCACATCTCGTTCGTCTCCCTGAATGTTTTCGAGGTTCTTGACGAAGAACGGCTCATCTGCGTGCCTTGCGAAGAATCCCTCTGTTTCTGGTTGTTGGCGCCGAAGCAATTCAAGCTCGTCCATGATGGCCCGGCGCTGCTTCGTGGAAAATGTCGCGATGCCGAGACTCAGTTCGGGAGAGCGTCGAGCGTGCTCGATGACGGCCGCGGCAACGACTTTGGCTTCCGCGGCGTTCACACTAGTTTCTCCCCGTCCATAGACATTCTCGGGCATGTGCCGCAAGCGAAGTCCCATGCCGGCGTCCCCGTTATAGGGGCTCGGGACAATGAACAGTTTGTTCTCGTAGAACTGGCTGTTTGAAACGGCAATCAAGGATTGATGTCGGCTGCGATAGTGCCATCGAAGCATGCGCTGAGGGAGCCCACGGGCCCGACACAGTCCGAGGATGCTTTCGATGTCCGCGGGGGAGGCTCCCTGGTCGTCGTCATCGCGATCGTCCGCCAGTAGCTTTGCGAAGAACCGGGTGGGAGGTAGCTGCCGCTCGTCTCCAACGATCACTAATTGCTTCGCGCGCGCGATTGCACCCAGCGCGTCTACTGGTTGAACCTGGCTGGCTTCATCTATCACGAGCATGTCGAATTCGACCACGCCGGGGGGCAGGAACTGCGCCACCGACAAAGGGCTCATCATGAATACTGGCTTGAGTGCTTGAACAGCTGGCGCGCACTTCTGAATCAGCTGGCGAATGGGCATATGCCTTCGCAGCCGCTCCATTTCGGCGCGAAGCACGCCTGTCGGGCCTGCGGCACCACCGTTTTTCGGGAGTCGCTCATGATGAGCGATCAAGACCTGTTTGACTGCGTGACTGATCCGGCGCCGATCAAGCTCTACGAACCTCTCGACCAGTTGCGTGTGTTTGAGGCCGTCGAATCTCGCCAGTTCGGGCCAAGCGCTGGTCTGCTTCGCCAGCAGCGCTTCATAGTAAGCAAGATCGAATGCCGAAGTAGCTGCCTCTGCCGACACCGCTCCCGACTCCATCGCATCGACCACGGCGGCCAGTCCCTTGCGTCGCGCCTCGTTGGCTCGGGCGAGATACGTTGCCCACTCCGGCAATCTCTCCGGATTGGTATGCCATTGTTCGAGTTGACGGGACAAACTCTCCACATCCGTGTCGCCGGGGTCCTTTTTCAGGCTCTTGGTTCCCTGAAAACTCAGCTGAACGAAGAGATCGCGAGCGGCGCCTTTCAGTCGCTCGGCATAGGTAACGGCCTTCTCGGCTGCACTTAATTGGGCGGCCGGGTTCGGCGTCTTCGACGCGAGGCCGCAAAGATCCGGATTGGCCGTTACCCATGCGATCGCGCGCTTGAGTTCCTCCGCTTCCGATTCGATGCCGTGCCAGATCGCTCCAAACACTGAGCGGGCGGTGTCATGGAAACCGTCCAGGGCAGCGATCGCACCCTGCGCTTGCTTGATGAGGGCAACTCGTTGAACGAGCGTCTCGACCGATTGGTCCATTCCTTCGCTGAACGCCGCGCACGGAGCACTGACCGTTCTCCAGAAGGCACACTTCTCACGAATCAAGCTCAGAGGAATGCGACCGGCTAGTGTCTCCTCGCCCCACTGTGTCTTCTGGGCGTTGACCATGCCTTCGTTGATGGGCCTGAATTCTTCGCGGGCTTGGCTCAGCACTGGGCGAAGGCGCTTTCCGACCTCCGCAGCCAGTTCCCGATCACCCACGTCCGCGAGGCGTTGTCGCGCGTCGGCGCCGAACGGCCGTATCTCGCGCATCCAGGCCAAGACTGCCCGGAGAAAGTCTACGTTTGATTTGTCGCGTTCCCAGTTTCCCCCGAACGCTTCCAGCCCTTGAGCTTCTTGCGCGACGACCGTTCGTTGCGCTGCATGGGCTTTGATGAGCACGTCCAGTGCATGAAGCATCTGTTCACTAGACAGACTCTTGGGGGAGATGCAGAGTGATTTGACGAGTCGGTTGGCGCGACGCCAGTTTCCACTCAGAAACCGAAGCCAGCTTCCGCCCAGAGCAGCGAGGTGCCCGCGGGCTTCGGCGAGGTCAGTGGACCATGCGACGTCATTGAATACTTGATCGAGTGTCTTGCGAGCAGACTGAATCTTCTCGACGGCATTCACGAGTTCGGCAATGGATTCGATTCCCTCGCTCCCACACGTGGGAGACAAGGGCTTCGCGCTTGAGATCCGGAATACCGGACGCGTGCTCGGCCAAAGTGGCAAGTCTGTGGGCAGAATCCAGGGTCAACGGCGCCACTTCACGGAATACTTGGCTCAGCCGAACCAGATCCGCCTGGCTTCTTTCGAGTAGGCCATGCACCGTGGCGATGCCAGAAAGCTCTTTCCCGAGGGTGAAAGACTCGGGCAGCTCAGCAAGGGCGGTCTGCGCCTGAGACCAGTCCGACGACAGCGATCTGGTTGGCGCGAAGCGCGAAACTTGCGCTCGGAGCGTTTGTGCCGACTCGAGCCGGCTCACCACTTGGGTGGGAGCCTGCAGTCCCTGCCAAATCGGTGAGAGAAAAGCCTCGGATCCCAATTTTGGAGCGGAAACAAGGATCTTCGCCCGGTCGAGCAGCTGGCCCGCATGGTCGAATTTCGTCGGTCGTTGTAGTTCGAGCTGCGCGGACAAAGAGGCTGCGAATGCCGCCCACGAATCGAGGGTCGTGCGCACTTTGCCAATGGACTCGATCAAACGATCGCGGTCGTTGGGCAGCAGCCCGTCATTGCCGATGCCATACCATGGGTGATCGCACGGGGTGCCCATGCGTCCGACTCGCTCGGAAAGATCCTGAATCAAGGCCGTCCTTTCGGCCTTCTGGTAAGGCGCCCATTCGGTGGGGCCGTTGAGTCTCAGTTGACCGGTACTGTGCCCTAGTCGTTTGAGGCGAACGAGGTGCCCGATAGTTTGATAAGGCGTTAGCTCGGATGGGCTGTGACGCGTATGCAGCTTCGCCACGTGATCGTTGAGTTCGTCGCGCGCCTCAGTCAACTGGCGAACGATCTGGTCTCCGCGTTCGCTCCGCGGCGGACCCAGTTGCCACGTGCGTTTCAGCTCTTCCAGCAGCGAGCGTTTGTTTGCCTTGTTGCTATGTAGTTCCAGGCACGCAACACCGACCTCGATTCTGTCCAGCCTACGTTTGACAACATCGAGCGCGGCCATTTTCTCGGCGACGAACAGTACCTTCTTCCCGTCCGCCACCGCTGCCGCGATGATGTTGGCGATGGTCTGCGATTTGCCAGTGCCGGGTGGGCCTTGCACTAACAAATGTTTCCCGCCTCTCGCATCGTGAACGACTAGCGACTGAGAGCTGTCGCAGTCCATCACATGAAGCATGTCTTGCGGTGGAATTAGCGGGTCGATGTTGGAGTCATCGTGGGACAGCTCCGTATGAGGAAAGCCGTCGCAGACGACGCCGCGAAGAGTCGGGATGGACTCGAAGCCACCAACGACGTTCCACTGTTCCGGGTCGAGGTCCCGATACATCATGAACTTCGCGAAGGAGAACAGGCCGAGCACAGCGTCGTTCGGCAGAACCTCCCAGTGTTGCTTGCCTGAAACCATGGCTCTTACTGCAGCCATGTAGGCACCGATGTCGAGCACTTCGAAATCAGTGATCTCGGGAAGCTTTAACCCATGCGAGCGCGTTAGGAATGCCTGCAGAGAAAGGTTCGCCTGTATGTCATCCCCGGACCAGCGGAGGTGAAATTTCTCGCCGGCAGTGCCTCTCTCCAGTGCCACCGGTACGAGCACCAAAGGCGCGTAACGATCCGTGTCTGGTGTGGCCTGATCCCGCCATTTCAGGTACCCGATGGCGAGATAAAGGATGTTGACGCCTTGTTCTTCCTGCAGAGTCTTGGCGTCGATGTACAGGTCGAGAAGTCGCTTCTGAAGTCCGGCAGATGTGAGGCGAGTTGCGAGATGCAGGTCCCAGTGCACCGCCAAACGTCCCTGCTCGTCGAGTTCCGCATCGGGCTGCTCCAGCGAGCCGATGGCTTCAGCCGCCTCAGGGGCTAAAGGGTCTGTCTCCTCGGCCGTCGCATCCGGGTCCACCCGGCCAGGAGTGAACGTGAAGCGCTTCTCGTCGACGACGAGCGTTCTGTACATCGCCTCCGCGAGCTCATTGACGACCTCGACGATGCGCGCCTTCCCGTTTCGAGGCGTATTGAGAAGTCTGTTCCGTGTTGAGAGATCGAGCAGCTCGATGCGGGCGCGCCTGATCTTTTCGATCAGGGGCAAGTCTCCTTCCAGAGCGGACTTCTCGGCAGAGGCGGGACTGCCTTGTTCCATCTGCGAGCTCCCTGATGTTATTTAGTATCCCAAATCATATAAATTCTGAGTTCCCTCGCACGCTTACCTATCCTTGGTGTATTTATCGTAAGCCCACTTCGCGGTCTCAATCTATGGGATGGTTCACGCTCGACATAAGGAGTGCGCTGGCATGGGAGAGCTCAAACAAAGCGAGGCGTACTGGGTTCTCAATAGCTACGTCGGTGTTTCTGAAGGGTATCTTGGTGACTTCACCTACCGAAGCCATCGCGAGTTCTATCCCGCGTACTGTGACCTCAATATCAATCCAGACGAGCTTCCCGGGACGACGCGAGAGCGTTTCCTTCATATCCTCATCTCTGCAAATGCCCAGGGTCAGGCGGCGATCCTGCGGGGAGTCGCCAAGAAGTACCCGGCGGGGTCGACTGTTTACCGGACGAAGGTGGCCTCGGAGCGGCTTTCCGAATTAATCGCACGCTGCAGCGACACGGCAGCAGTCGCGCCCCTTGATCCACGCATCAGCAGCGAAGTGGTTAAGAGGGCATTGGCCGACGCGACGGCACTGTTGAGCGGTAGCGGCGCCACCAGCGCAGTGGACAGAGTGCACACAGCACTGCACGGCTACTTCAAAGCCGCGTGCACTTCTGCGGCCATTGCATTTCCGGCGGACAGTTCGATGACTGACCTGTTCAAGCTGCTTAAGCAACAGCACCCGGGTTTGTGTGACCTCGGCTGTCACCACGACACCGTACAAAAAGTGCTCAGGCCGTTGACGTCGATCCTGGATGCCATGAATCCGGCGCGGAATCGCGGAAGCCTGGCTCATCCAAATGAGGACTTGCTAGGAGAGCATGAGGCGATTCTGTTCATCAATGCCGCTCGCACCATACTGCAGTACCTCGATGCAAAGCTTGCCCGGGACGTTGAGCCGCTGAGCGCCCACAGATAGCGCGCCTCAAGCGGCCGCCGGAAGCTCGCTTCGGGGGACCGCTTCAATTTCTTCACGCGACCGTCCATAGCCTAGGCGTGATCGTCGCGATCGAGATCTCCGTCGCCTCTGTCCCGGAAAACAGTCGTCGCCCCTCTCTGTTCACTGACCTTCGCGACAGTAAACGCGAGACGGGCGCGTCGACATCGAATGAGTGGAGTGTAGCGAAGCCCTTCCCGTTGTCGCTCGTTAGTCCATACGAACTCGCGAGCGCATTTCGTGAGCGCGCGTGTCGCGACCTCACGCATTTCTACGCGTTTCCAACGCGAATGCTCATCGGCTCCGCCCGCTTCAAAGCGTACTCTGCTCTCTCCGCAAAGACGCGCATCGCTCGTGAGCATTGCATGCGATTCTTCATCGCAAGCGCTGTCCGCATGCGATGCGCGATCGGCGCAATGAAAAACCGCATCGTTGAGAAAGCGGCGCCCGACAGTGTTGACAGCACCGCCGAGCGCCTAATGAACACCCACTAGGAGGTAGGTGCCCATGTTCCATACTCTTGATCACCCGGAGGGCGGCCCCGCTGCCCAAACTCTACCACCCTCTCACCCCACCCAGAACGACTCGCTTCCGGACGAACTGCGCGAGCACGTTCGCCGCCTGCGTCTCACCCTCCCTGTCATCAGCGTCTCAGTGATGGCCTTGCATCGCCAGGACGCGGAAAGTGACACCGACATCGCCTCCGTGCTGAGCCGGCACGCGTGCGAGCCGTTGTGCAGCGAGATCGAACGCATCGAATCCCTCCTGGCATCGCACGCCTGCCGTCGTCGGCAGCAGGAGGTGCGTCAATGAACCCGCAGGAGAAACTCCCTGTGTCCCAACCCCGCCATAAACCCCGGCAGTTAACGGTAGGCTACTTCAGCACCAATAAGCCGGGAGGGGACGTGCCCTACCTCCGCCTGTTTGGGCGTTGGATGCAAAACGCCGGCTTCGTGATCGGCCGGCACGTAAAGGTCGAAATCAGCGAAGGGAGGATGACAATCGAGCAGATCGATTGAGGTCCAGCGTTGCGCTTGCGCGCCGGGTGCCTTTCGATCCGGCGCGCAAGCGCGCTCGCGCGGCGTCCGCAGGTGCGAGAGAACTGCGTGGTCGTCTGTTCGTATAAAGATACGAGAGCGATCGCTTTGCGCGTTGCTTAAGATGCGCGCATCTCGCGGGAAGGAATCTCGCGTCGTTTCTACCAGGACAAGGAGAGCAACATGATCAAACCGCTTGAAGAGTATTCTCCGGAAGACCGCGCGTTCGTCGAATACGTGCAGCAACTCCGCAGGCAGCCGCCGCAGCCGTGGCCGGATCCCGTGCCGCTCAATTGGGACGAGATCGATGCCATCCTGGCCGATCTGCCTCCGGAAGAGGAGGACGAAGAAGAACGCGCGTTCCGGCTCGGACGGAGGACCGCCGATGCAGAAGGTTGAATTGGTCGCGGACGGGGATGTGGTTTCGTACATCTTCAGGCGCAGGGCGCTCGGGAACGCGTATTCCCAACTGATCCGACTGCGTCGCACGAGGCATATGTTTGTGCCTGTCGATTGAAGTAGTGCGGCTGCCTCGGTGCCGGATGCTATTGCCCGGCGTCGAACGAAGAGCCCCGTTGACACCCGATGCGCTCATCACATCCCAATCCGCCACCTTCCCGAAACGTCCGACAGATCAGCCACTTGCTATCACATGGGAAAAAAGCACTGGATCGAAGCCGCACAGCAACGCCTGGAGGAAAGCCTCGCACCGGTACCCCACGAAGTGAACGAGCTGGTGGCGACACGAACGAGAACCGGCGCAAGCGGGTTCTCGGTGCCGTTCTTGAAGATGGGAGAGGGCCTCCCGAGGTCTGCTTGCAGAAGCTGGCCTCAAACCGCCTCGGTGCTGCTGCACCCAAAAGGTGTGGTGGTGAGCGATTCGAGGAAAAGGCGCCACTAAGGCGTCAGGTGTGTGTCGAGAAGATGAGCGCAAGCGAACCGTCCGATTAGGCATCGAAACACTTGAGCCGTTGTCAAAACCGCAGACCCCAGCTTTTTGCGGGATGAGCCTGAAGGACATCTGCATACTGATCAGGCGGCAACCGGTGCATAGACGGCATGAGCTCGATACAGGCTTCGAGAGGGGAACGTGAGAACTTGACGTGAGATGCAAAGCGAAAAGGTGCAAGTGCGAAAACATGAGGCCGAAAGTAGCAAGGCTCACGTCAGGGATGGACTGCTCCGTAGTACCGATGAAGCGGGGTAATACCCGTGGAGGGAGGGGAGCGGGTCACCCACTGCGAAACGGCGGTCAACTCAAGAGGTTGAGCGTGAAGTATGGAGAAGCCTAAACGGGCACGACGTCGAAAGACGGATACAGCCAAGGCGGACCTGTAGCGTCACGGGCAATCTTGACTGAGGATGAACTGCCAAGTGCAGGCAGCCGGTGGGCTGCAAGGGGTGGCACGAGCCGGATGACGGGAGACCGTCTCGTCCGGATTCTGTGAGGGCTCGCGGGTGAGATTCCCGCGTTCTACTCGGCACTGGAAGGTGAGTCTTTCCGAGCACAAGGAGCGCCTTGCCGAACATCTGATTGCGTCGGCAAATCACCCCGACGGCGCATGCCTCGTGTTTGGCGTTGCCGATGACGGCCAGCCACGCGGCGTCGATGCACAGACCGTCGCTCAGATCGCCAATACCCTGGCCAACATCGGTCGCGATGCGGTTGAGCCGCCCATCGCGATTGATCATGGCGTGGTGAACTTCCGAGGCGTGCCGTTGCTCTTCGTGCGCGTTCCAGAGCATTCGATAAAGCCGGTGCACCGGCGGGGAAAGTCGGTCGAGGAGGCATGGATACGCTCGGGTGGCACAACGCGTAGGGCGTCTCGACGCGAAGTTGGAGCGCTCATGCTCAACAGTGTCGCGCCTGGCTGGGAGAGCCTTCGTGCCTCGGCGCTGATGTCGCTGGAAGACGTGCAGGCAACGCTCGATCTGGAATCTGTGGCCGCATTACTGCAGACGCCGCTGCCGACCGACGCCGCCCAGCTTGCGCGGTGGCTACAGGATGAGGGTCTCACCGTTGTCGATGGCAGCGGCTTTTATGTGACGAACTGCGGTGCCATCGCGGCTGCGAAAGAGATCAGCGACTTCGACAAACTGAAACGAAAGGCCATACGGCTTGTTCAATTCCGTGGCACGAACAAAGTCGAGACGGTGCATGAGCTTTCGGGCAAGCGCGGCTATGCGGTCGGCTTCGAGGGTCTCATTGGTTACCTCAAGCGTGCTCTCCCGCGCTCCGAAGCAATCGATACGGCATTGCGCACAGAAGAGGGCGCATTTCCTGAGCTCGCTCTGCGCGAGCTCATCGCGAATGCCCTCATCCATCAGGACTTCAGTGTCACCGGTGCAGGCCCGATGATCGGGATCTTCGACGACCGCGTCGAAGTCACGAACCCCGGCACGTTGTTGCCGGGCAAGCGCGCGGACAGACTGATAGGTACCACGCCCGAGTCGCGAAACGAGAAACTGGCGTGGTCATTCAGGCGCTACCGCATTTGTGAGGAGCGCGGCACAGGGTTCCAGAAGGTGGTGAACGCCACTGAGGTCTTTGGGCTGCCGCCTCTGGTACTGGCGCCGCTCGAGAACGCATTCCGTGTCACGTTGTACGCTCCCCGTCCCTTCGCCGATATGACTCAGGCGGAGCGGATCGAGTCCTGCTATCAGCACGCGGTGCTAAGGTACCTGTCCAGCGCGACCCTTACGAATACGAGCCTGCGCGGCAGATTCAAGCTGCACGACCGGCATCGAAACCAGATTACGAACCTGATCGCTGATGCCGTTGCCGCCGGGCGCATCAGGCGCAAGGACGTCGGCGCTGGCAATAAGTTCGCCGAATATCTGCCGTACTGGGCATGAAGGCCCCGGTCGGGGACGCTTCCGGGCGGGCACGCGACACCGATCGCGCGGCAAGTCGCGCGAAGGCGCCGCCGACTTTCCGGTCCCGCCGCCCGCGACCGCAATGCCGCAGGGTTACACGGATGGTCGACGACAATTAGAACTGCCGGCCGGCAGATCTAGTTGACGCCAGACAGAGAGCGATCGTTTCGCGCTTTGCCTAAGATGCGAGCGTCTCGCGGGAAGGAATCTCGCGTCGCTTCTACCAGGACAAGGAGAGCAACATGATCAAATCGCTTGAAGAGTATTCCCCGGAAGACCGGGCGTTTGTCGAGTACGTGGAAAGTCTCCGCAGGATACCGCCGCAGCCCATAGGGCAGGACGTAGGACCGATCAATTGGGACGAGGTCAGGGAGATTTTGGCCGACCTGCCTCCGGAAGATGACGGGGAAGAACCCGCGTTTCAGTTCGGGCGGCATGGGACGCCCACTTTGGCTCGGCGAGCGGGATGCCTGGCGTCGCCACGTACAGTTCAATTGACTGCGAGCCGCATGTTTCCTCGCGCGGTGCGCCGGGGTGACGGCGAACCGTTGCAGTTTATTTGCAGGCTCAACCTGCAAATAACCGCTTGCTGGGCCGGCGATCGCACGTGAGTTCCTGCGCATGATGTCACCCTGGGGGCTCGATCACTTCGGATGAGCCAATCAGTGATTCAGTCCGGAAAGTGTAATGAGTTTCATGGCGCTGTCACCCATTCAATTGTACGAGTCATCGCATGTTCTATTTCGCAGAGCGCCGCATCCTGCGACCACTCATTTCTACGCATTTCCAACACGAATCCACATCGTCGTCGCCCATATCGAAGCGTACTCTTTGCCCTGCAAAGACCCACATCGCTCTCAAGCTCTGCACGCGACGTCCATCGCACCAGTGCCCGGCGTGCGATGCGCGCTCTGCGTAATGACGACATCAACCGTTGAAAGCGGCGCGCGTCGGTGTAGCAAGCACCGACGCGCGCCTAATGAACGCCAACCAAAGGAGAAGGCGCCCATGTTCCAATCAGTCCACGAAAAGGAAGGCGGCCCCGCCGCCCAAACTCTACCACCCCACAACCCCACGCAGGATGACTCGCTCCCCCTCGAACTGCGCGAGCACATTCGCAAGCTGCGGCTCATCCTCCCCGTCATCAGCGTCTCTGTCCTGGCCCTGCACCGCCAGAACGCTGAGCTGGATCACGACATCGCCTCCGTGCTGAGCCAGCACGCGTGCGAGCCATTGGACTGCGAGATCGAACACCTCGCGTCCATCCTCGCGTCGCTCACCTGGCGTCATCGGCAGCGAGAGGCACGCGTATGAACTCGCAGGATCAACTCCCTGTGCAGGACCCCTGCAAGAAAGCCCGAAGACTGACGGTGGGCTACTCCTCCGGAGATTCACCGGGATCAGACGTGCCCCACCTGCGCCTGTGCGGGCGCTGGATGAAAGAAGCCGGTTTCGCGATCGGCCGAAACGTGAAAGTCGAAGTCAGCGAAGGGCGGTTGATGATCGAGACCGTCGATTGAAGTGATGCTGCAGCCAGCGACTGCCGCTGCCGGCGCATTTGTGTGCCGGCAGCGTCTCTTCCAAGTCGTCTCCGCTTGCAGCCTTCTCGCAGAATGTTTCGGCTTGTGAGTCCATGACGGTAATCCCGCGCTGAGGCGTCTATGCCTTGAACCCGTCCGTGCTAGCGTGCTCGGAATAGGCATTGCAGGAACAGCTTCCGAGTTCGAATCCCGAACCTGAGCGCACGCCGATTCACGGAGCCCTTTGTCCAGCGCGTGAGCGTGCGTTCCGACTGGAGAAGCGTTGAATTCATTCCCCGCGGCCAACAGCACGCCAGGACTGGAAATACGAATCCCCACTTGGACCGCCGCTGACGAACGATCTGCCGTTCCGATGCTCCTCGGCCTCCGCCTTCCGGGCGAACCATTAAGCAAAAGCTGATAGTTGCGTTGGGTATTCAGGGATTACCCCGATGCGCCGGCTGCACACAATAGCTCTGTTGATTGCCGCGCCAACAATAGGTTTCGACTCCGGAGTATCGGCGCGCAGTCGCTCGCAGGTCCCGGTGACCGGCAGGTCGAGAGGCTCACGCGGCAATCCACTCATTGCACTGCGACCTTGACCGCGTGCACGGACCGCGTAACATACGGAAAAACGTATGTGCGAAATCCGCGGTCCGACAATGAAACGTCTCCAGTATTCGAACATCTTCGAAGCGATCACCGACAGCGCAGCAGAGGCCGCCGACCTCGAGTTCCGCGCCGATCTGATGCTGGTGCTCAGGGACCGCTTCGGTGAGGCATCGCAGGCACAAATCGGCAAGACGCTGGGCATACCGCAGCCGCGCGTCAGCGAGCTCATGAGCGGCAAGGTCGACAAGTTCTCGTCGGACAAGCTGATCGGCTTTCTTGCCAAGGTCGGCATCCGATTCAAACCCGCGACGGTGCCAACGGCCAAGGGTCGGCCTCTGAAGGTGAAGTGCGACGTTCTGGTTACGCGCGCGGCCTGATCCGCCTGGTTCACTTGGCCAATGCTTTGGCACGTTTTCGCTCGGCCTCCACCTTCTCTTTCATCTCCTTGTAGTGCGGGTACTGGAAGGTCGCGGGCGTAAGAACAGGGTTTACGGCAAGCCGGGGTGACGGCGAACGGTCGCGGTTTATTTGCAGGGCGAACCTGCAAATAACGGCGTTCCGGGCCGACAATCGAGCACGATCAGTGGCTTGGAGCGCTGTTTATTTGCAGGCAGGCTGGCGTTCGAGCCTGTTGACTGAAGTGATGCCGCCGCCTCAGCGCCGGGCGCGCGCCGATACGGTGTCGAGGCGTCTGCGCTGGGAGCGCTCCGCAATGCCCCGCCCGGACGTGTTCGCGAAGGCGACTATCGCCTTCAGTGCCCCATCCGGGCTGGAGCGGTCGCGCTTGAGCTCCAGGGTCTTGCCTTCGGGGCGCTTGATGAGATCGACGAGATCCGTTTACTCGGAAGTGTGCTCGGAATAGGTATTGTGGGAACAGCTTCCGAGTTCGATACCTGACCCCGATCGGCTCCGATTCACGGGCCCCTTGTCGAGCGCGTGAGCGCGCATTCAGTACGGGGAATCGCTGGGTTCTCTCTGCGCAGCCAAAGCAAGGCTGAGATGACTCGTGTGCCCGTGACGGCGATCCCGCGCTGAGGCGACTATGTCTTGAGCCCATCCGTGCTGTCGCGATCCTCCCGGCCACGCCGCACCGCGGGTCAATTCACTCATGCTGAACAGCATCTCTTTTCGATACGCATGCGAGTTTCACGTGGTCCCGTGTGTTTGTTGCAGTTCCCGTCCGCGTGCTACGGTGTTGGCTGCCGGCGTGCGCACGAGGGCCGCGCCAGACATCCCTGCCGCACTGCGCCGGCAAACAGCTGGAGGTCACAAGACGTGGACTCGAGCGCTCAAGGCACGTTCGTCACGGATCGTCTTGCTGAAGGCCTGGCGCGACAGGCGATCCGCAATTGGCGCAATGACGCCACTCGAGGGAAGGCTCACCTCGTCCGAACCGCGTCCCTCCACTTCAGCACCTCGAAAGGGGCGAGCCGGGTGGTCCGTGAGATGAAGCGTTTGCTCGACCCTCTCGCATTTTACTCAGCCTCGGCTGGCGCAAAACGCACAGGCGTATACCAAGGGTGGATGCTTCCGGAGTTAAAGGAAATTGAGGGTACGGAGTATCTGACGATTGAAGTCAACGCGTCTGTCGTGGATCTCGATGGATTCCGGCCACTCGGTACCCGGCTCGTGATCGTTATTCATCCCCATGCCCTGGCGCGGATGTTTCTTCGGCTGCAAACGACGGCTCTCGCTGACGTGCGGCGGGAAATCGAATCCACTGTGAGCTTCTTTGCAGCACTTGCCGATGCCAGTCACGTTCTGCAGTTCAAGCAGGTTGTCATTCCGACACTGCATGGCCACTTTCGATGCGACGTCCGGTCGGATGTGACCAAGCCCTGTGCCCTCATGGCGAAAACGTGGATCGCAAGCGCGACGTCCGGCCAAAGGGATGCGGCAGTTGTCCTGTCCTTCTGCGACGCTATATCCGAGTGGCTCGAGCACTCATCAGAGCTCGAGCGGCTTCAGGTCAGTATCCCATTGAGGAGTCCTGACGCACTGGTCGGACGGCTGGTTGAGGCGCTTGGCCCGCACAAGTGGTTGACCGAGCCGTATGAGGAACGCCCGGATCACTTTACCGCACTGTGGGAGGCCGCGCGCCGACAGGCGGTGTGTGACGGAACCTGAGAATTGCGCCGCGCACGCTTCGCCGCCGGCACAAAATAACGATGCGTGCGGCGGGAACGATGCCGAGTGGCGGGCGGCCGTCGACGAGTGTGGTTGGAACAAGGTCGAGTCGCGCGCTGGCATTTGCGAGTACGGCAGGCGCAACGTCGAGTGACGCGGGCGCATCGACGAGTGCGGCTGGAACATCGACGAGTGCAGCTCCGCCGGCGCCGCGCGTATAGTGCGCCCCATGGTGCGCATGGATGGTTTCCCTAAATCGCTCGTTGAAAGGATTCTCGCTTTCACAGCCTTCCTGCTCGCTGGCGTTTCAAATGCCGAAGCGCATGAGCACGACGGCGGCACGCCCACCGCCGCGGAGCTCGGAGCGGTCTCGTTCCAGACCTCATGCCGGGCCGCAGTCCAGGCGGACTTCAACCGCGCAATTGCGCTACTGCATTCCTTTTGGCATGACGAAGCGCGCCGCACTTTCGACAAAGTGGCGGAAGCCGACCCGGGTTGCGCCATCGCCTACTGGGGCCAGGCGATGGCGTCATTCCATCTTTACTCGGGTACGCCGACTCCGTCTGATCTTTCCGCAGTGGGAACGGCCCTGGCGAGCGCCAATGCGGCCCCGGAGAAAAGTCCTCGCGAGGCGGCATACATCGCGGCCATGCATGCGCTCTACGATGGCTTCAAGCCATCCGACGATCCTGTTTTCGCGCGGCGATTTGCGGAAGCGATGCGCGGCCTCGTAGCCCGGTATGCGGATGACGTGGATGCCAAGGCGTTCTACGCGCTCGCACTTCTGTCATCCATTCCGCCCGGAGACCAGACACTGGCGAACCCGGAAAAGGCCGTCGCGGTCATGGCCCCGGCCTTCCGGAAGCACCCGGATCATCCGGGACTCGTCCACTACATCATTCACGCGTGTGATCATCCGCAAATGGCGCGTCTGGGGCTCGAGGCCGCCCGTCGCTACGCGGCGATCGCTCCGGCTGCGCCGCATGCCCTACACATGCCGTCGCATATTTTTGCGCGTCTCGGGCTGTGGGAAGACGACATCCGATCGAACCTCGCGTCCAAAACGGCTTCAGAGGACACATCGGGTGCGCACATCGGAGCCGAGAATCGGCTGCACGCAATGGAGTTCCTCGAGTATGCGTATTTGCAGACTGGCCGGTTCGATGAGGCACTCGCGATCGCCACACAAGCGCGGACGGTGAAGAGCGCCGACACGAACTACTCGGACTACTACCTCACGGTCCAGGCACGGTTCGGGTTACTGCTCGCAGTGGAGACCCAGGACTGGGCGATGGCAGCGCAACTCGCGCCCGTGCCGGACGCGCACTGGTACAGCGAGGCACATACGCTGCTCGCCCGAGCGATGGCTGCTGGTCACCTGCGAGACGCTCAGGCCGGACTGACGGTCTCGCGGAACCTCGAGGATCTGCTCGCGAAGGCGAATGTGCCCCCCTTGCCACGCGGGACCACCGCGGCGCACCTGCATGACGAGATCTCCGCATGGGCGAGTTTTGCCCAGGGCGACTCCCAGGGCGCGCTGAAGCTGCTGCGCCCGGTGGCGGAATGGCAATCGAAAGTCGGTAAGGGTGAAGTTGAGCTTCCGGCGCGCGAAATGCTCGGGGAGATGCTCCTGCTCGATCGCAGGCCGGCGGAAGCACTGAGGGAATATCAGTTTTCGCTGAAGACCGATCCCAACCGGTTCAATGGGCTCCTCGGGGCCGCGCGAGCGGCGGAGCAGATGGGCCGTGGCCGGCTCGCTGCGAAGTTCTACCGCCAGCTTGCCGAAAACTGCCCCAATGCAAGCGGCAAGGCACGAGACACTGTCTTGCAGGCAATGCCTGGCGAGTGACCGGTCCGACAAGAACGGACCGGCGACCGGGCGCAAAAGCCGCCGCAAGGCGGCTTCTGCAAAGACTCCTCAGCGAATTATCGCGCCGTTATCGTCCGCCTGCGGCGATGGCCTCTCCGGATTCAGGTTCACGCTGAGCGTGTGAACATTGGCGAGCTTGCCGTTCACGAGACGGAACGTGTGTGAGTCCGGCATGCCCGTCTGGCTGTTGCCGAAGCGGCAGAAGATGTTCACCACGCCCATCTCTTCATCAACCACGTAGTCGCGGTTCACGATGTAGAGCACGCCCGCCGGAATGCCGACTTTGCACGTCGGCTTGGGATCGTTGCTGCGATTCGTATACGCGCCACCCTCGAGCCTCGTGCAGGGAATCCCCCAAGGCGCCTGGACGACCTTGTCCGAGAATAGATCGAGGTACGCATTGCCCGCATCGATCAGCCGCTGCATCGGCACCCGCCCGGACTTCGGCGCGCTCCAGTCTTCTGCGCGTGAATACTTCACGTATGCATTGGCATTGAACAGCCAGTCGCCTTTATCCGTGACCAGGCTGTTGATCCCGGTGATCTTGCCGTTGTCCACGCTCAGACGCGTGCCGATGACATAGGGATGGCCCCCTTCGGTTACGATCACCTCGGAGAATGTCCTGCACCGATCCTTGTCGAGAAAGCTGCGCGAGAGCGCAATAGGCAGCGCGGTGTTCCACAGCCCCTTGTCGGCCCCCACCTCGCTCATGTTCTCGAGGTATTTCACTTTATCCGCAAGCGCCATCTTCGTGCGATCGCCGGATTTCTGTGCCGCGAGATAGCTGTCCGCCGCGGCCTGTAGCGACGGACGCGTGCAGGTTGGGGGCGCGGGCACCGGCGCCGGCGGCGGGGCCTGCTGGGCATGCGCCTGCGCGGCCACGCCGCATAGCGCGATCAGGCCGATGATGTGCTTCTTCATGCGCTTCTCCCACCCGCCCGCCCTGGTAGTTCAGTGGAATTCGCGGGCCGCGCAATTATGGGCGAGCGTGGCCGGCATACTTCACGCGTGCGTGGATCGATCCGCAGGGCGGCGACAATCATGCGCAGGGCATGTCAACGGGCAGATGAACACGAGTTCCAGATACGAACTACCGAACGAGTGGATGCTGCCCGTTAGATCACCGGCAGGGCATCACCCGCGCGGCGCCACCCGATCCAGCGCCGCGGCCAGCTGCCCCACCGTGCGATCCACATGGTGCCACTTCTCCAACCCAAAGAGCCCGATGCGAAAGGTCATGAACTCCGGCCCTTCTCCACACTGCAGCGGTACACCCGAAGCGGTCTGCAGTCCCGCTGCGATGAACTTGCTGCTGTTCTGGATAGCCGGGTCGGTGGTGTAACTCACGACCACGCCAGGCGCCTTCCAGCCTTCGGCGGCCACGCTCGGAAAACCGCGCGATTCCAGCAGCGCGCGCACCTTCGCCCCGAGCTCGATCTGTTCGGCGCGCACCTTCTCGAAGCCATAGTCGCGCGTCTCGAGCATCACGTCGCGCAGGCGCACGAGCGCGTCGGTCGGCATGGTGGTGTGATAGGCGTGCTGGCCTTTCTCGTAACCTTCCGCAATCTGCATCCACCGCTTGAGATCGCAGGAGAAGCTGGAGCTCTGTGTGCCTTCGATAGCCTGGCGCGCGCGTTCGCTGAGCATGACCATCGCGCAGCAGGGCGAGCTGCTCCAGCCTTTCTGAGGCGCGGAAATCAGCACGTCGACGCCTGTAGCCTGCATGTCCACCCACATCGCACCCGAGGCAATGCAGTCGAGCACGAGCAGCGCGCCGACTTCGTGCGCGGCGGCGCTCACGATGCGCAGGTAATCGTCGGACAGGATCATGCCGCTTGCCGTCTCCACATGCGGCGCGAACACAACCTTGGGACGTTCGGCGCGGATCGACGCGGCCACTTCCGCAGCGGGGCAGGGCGCCCAGGGGGCTTGCGGGCCCTGGTCCATTCCTTGGCCCTGTTTGCGGGCCTGGCAGACCACGGTGCCATTGCCCAGGCCGCCGGCGTCGAAGATCTGGCTCCAGCGGTAGCTGAAAAAGCCGTTGCGCACGATCAGAACCTTCTCGCGGTTGGCGAACTGGCGAGCGACAGCCTCCATGCCGAAAGTGCCGCTGCCGGGCACGAGCACGGCGGTGTGCGCGCGGTAGACGCTCTTCAGGGTGGCGAGGATGTCCTGCATCACCGCGATGAAGCGCTTCGACATGTGATTGAGCGCGCGGTCGGTGTAGACCACCGAGAATTCGAGCAGGCCATCGGGGTCGATGTTGGGTAGCAGTCCGGGCATCAGGATTTCAGCTTTTCGTAGTAATGGAAGGAAGCTTCCGGGATTGCGCAGCACGCCGAACGCCTGGCGTCTGGGGTGCGCCGGGCGTTCACCGTGCGATCGCGTTCAGCGGGATGGTATGTCTGTGCGGGCACCAGCGGGTCTTCGCTCAACCCGCTCCGGGTGTCATGCGCCAGCTGTCGTGTCTGAGGATCATTCGAAAAAACCCGGAAGTCAGGGCGGCGTCGCTGCGACAGCGCGATTCGGCCATCGCGAGTTGCGCTGAGGGCTGCGGTGCGTTGTGTGTATCAGGTGTGCGAATTGAGGCATTTCGTTGCACGGCGGTCAAGTGCGACGACCCTCCCGCGACGATCCTTGGGTCGTGACAGGCTGGTTCGAGCTCCCGCCCGTCATAGCCGCAGGTCGCCAACAGTTCGCGTGTCCATTCGCCCGAGACCGTCCGCGGACCCCCTTGTCAGTTTCGCGCGACGCGCTCAACATCGCCGCGCAACCCCCCTCAACAATAACTAACAGGGCGGGTAAAGGCATCGATGAACGGACGCACGGTCGCCCCGGCTAGCGCCTCTTCGGTTTCGGCCGAATCGGCCTCGTTCCGTGCACCCACGATCACGTTGCCGAAGGGTGGTGGCGCCATTCAGGGAATGGGCGAGAAGTTCACTACCAACGCCGCCACGGGCACGGGTGCGATGTCGGTGCCGATCGCGCTGGCGCCCGGGCGTTCCGGGTTTGCACCATCGTTGACGCTGTCCTACGACTCCGGCGCGGGGAACGGGCCTTTTGGTCTCGGCTGGCGGCTGTCGCTGCCCGCGATCTCGCGCAGGACGGAGAAGGGTCTGCCGCGCTATCGCGACGACATGGAATCCGACGTGTTCGTGTTCGCGGGCCGCGAAGATCTCGTGCCCACGCTGGTACGCAACGGCGACGAGTGGGTGGAGGAGCGCGTCCCGGATCGTACGATCGACACCGGCACGTACCGCATCCGTCGTTATCGCCCGCGTGTCGACGACCTGTTCGCGCGTATTGAACGCTGGACGAACGTCGACGACGCCGCGGACGTCTTCTGGCGCTCGATCTCGCCGGATAACGTCACGACCTGGTACGGCCGCACGGCCGAGAGCCGCCTCTACGATCCGGCCGCGCCGGCGCACATCGCTTCGTGGCTGATCTGCGAGAGCCGCGACGACAAGGGCAACGCGATCCGTTACGCGTACCGCGCGGAGGACGACCGCGGCATCGATCGCACCACGACCGACGAAGCGCATCGAAATGCGCTCGCCGGCAGCCGCACGGCGAACCGTTACCCCAAGCGCGTGCTCTACGGCAACCGCGTCTCGCACCTCACCGATGCGAACTTCGCGGCTGCCGGATGGTTGTTCGAAGTGGTGTTCGACTACGGGGAAGGGCACGTTGTCGAAGCCGCGCCCGACGCCAATGGCGATGTCTTCGCAGCCGCGCGCGCGAACGCGAACGGCGTCTGGCCGCGGCGCGCCGATCCTTTCTCCAGCTACCGCACGGGATTCGAGGTGCGCACCTACCGGCTGTGCCAGCGCATCCTCATGTTTCATCGCTTCGACGAGCTCATCGCGCAGTCGAGCACCGACGGCTACCTGGTGCGCAGTACCGAGCTCGTGCATCGCGAGAACCCGTTCGCGAGCGTGCTCGAGTCGGTCACGCAGTGCGGCTTCGTGTGGAACGCGACCCAGGGCAGGTTCCTGAAGCGCAGCCTGCCGCCCACCGAGTTCACCTTCAGCGAGGCGCCGACGCCGGCGGAGCTCGCGAACCTTCCCATCGAGGACGTCGACGCCTCGACGCTCGAGAACGCGCCGGCGGGTCTCGCGTCCACGGGATGCCAGTGGGTGGATCTCGACGGTGAAGGCATCTCCGGCATGCTCACCGAGGCCGCGGGTTCCTGGTACTACAAGTCGAACCTCGGCGCCGCGTCGTTCGGTCCGCTACAGCGCCTGCCCTCGGCGCCGGTGTCGGCAGTGCACCGCGCGGCTCACCAGTTTCTGGACCTGAACGGCGACGGCCGGCTCGACGTGGTCGAGTTCCAGGGACCCACCGCCGGGTTCTACGAACGCGAAGGAGACGGCTGGTCGCCGTTCCGCGCATTCCTCGCGTCGCTGCAGATCGATGTCCGCGATCCCAACGTGCGCTTCGTGGATCTCGACGGCGATGGCTTCGCCGACGTCATGATCACCGAACAAGACGCCATCACCTGGTATCCGTCGCTGGGCGAGGCGGGCTTCGGTCCCGCGCAGCGTGTGCCGCTGCCGTTCGACGAAGCCGATGGGCCGCGCGTGGTGTTCTTCGATGGCACCGAAACCATCCTGCTCGCGGATTTCTCCGGCGATGGCCCGAGCGACCTATGCCGCATCCGCAATGGCAGCGTGTGTTACTGGCCTAACGAGGGGCATGGCAGATTCGGTGCGCGCATCACCATGGCGAGCTCGCCGTGGTTCGACCGACCCGAGGCGTTCGATCCAAAGCGCCTCCGGCTGGTCGACATCGACGGTTCCGGCCTCACTGACATCATCTACCTCGGCGCCGAGGGCGCCGACGTGTATTACAACGAAAGCGGCAACCGTTGGAGCGATCCGCAGCGCCTCTTGCAGTTTCCGCGCGTGGACGACCTGTCGTCCGTGGCCGCGCTCGACCTGCTCGGAACCGGAACCGCGTGCCTCGTCTGGTCCACACCGTCGCTCACGCACACGGGAAGGTCGATGCAGTACATCGACCTCATGGCGGGCCGCAAGCCGCACCTGCTCATTGCGACGGCCAACAACCTGGGCGCCGTGACCCGCATCACCTATCTACCGTCGACGTATTACTACCTCGACGACAAGAAGGCCGGGCGGCCGTGGATCACCTCGCTGCCGTTTCCGGTGCAGGTGGTGGATCGTGTCACGGTGTACGACCGAATCTCCGGCAACTGCTTCGTGACGCGTCATGCCTACCACGACGGGTACTTCGACGGCGTGGAGCGCGAGTTCCGCGGCTTCGGAATGGTGGAGCAGTGGGACACGGAAACTTTCGCGGCTCTCAGCACGAATACGGACACGCCGGTCAGCGAGAACGTGGATTTCGCTACTCACGTGCCGCCGGTGCTCAAGCGCACCTGGTATCACACCGGAGTCGCCTTCGACGATTCCGTGTCCAACTACTACGCGGCGTTCATCGACCCCGGTGACAGCGATCGCGGCGAGTACTACCGCGAACCGGCGCTCACCGACGACGAGGCGCGCGAACTGTTGCTCAAGGACTCCGAATTGCCGGCGGGCCTCACCACCGACGAGGAGCGGGAAGCCTGTCGCGCATTGAAGGGCACGATGCTGCGGCAGGAGGTGTTCGGCCTCGATGGTTCCTCGAGGCAGCAGCACCCGTATATTGTCATCGAACAGAACTTCACGGTCCGGCTGCTACAGCCGAAGGCGAGCCAGCGGCATGCGGCGTTCATGCCCCACGCGCGCGAGGCCATCACCTACCACTACGAGCGCTCGCATGCCGATCCGCGCATCAATCACGCGCTGACGCTCGAGGTGGACGAATTTGGCAATGCGCTCAAGCAGGCGTCGATTGCATACGGGCGCAGAGCGATGGTCCGGGTGGTCGCACCGGACGATTCGGTAAGCCGGGTGCCCAATCCTGGGCTCGCTGCGCTCACGCCGATTGACCAGCTACAACAAACAACGCCGCGCATCACCTTCACGCAGAAGGGAGTGACCGATCCGCTTCGCGGAGACGACGTCCACCGCAATCCGATGCCCTGCGAGGAGCTCACGTTCGAGCTGACGAACTACCCGTTGCGCGGGCCGGCTGGCCGGATACGCAGCGACGATCTCGTGGCACCGGTCGCGGGCCAACCGAACGAGTTCACGCTCATCTTCGACAGCGAGTTGGCCTACGAAGCATCACCGACGACGGGTCGGCAACGCCGGCCGATCGAACACACGCGCACGCTTTACCGTCGCGATGACTTGAGCGCGCTGCTGCCGCTCGGTCAATGCGGCGCGCTCGCTTTGCCGGGCGAGAGTTACCGCCTGGCGCTCACGCCAGGTCTGCTCACGAACATCTTCCGCAGGACGCCCGCGGGACAGCCGGCCGAAGATCTTCTGCCCGCGCCGCGCGACGTGCTCGGTCGCGCGACGCCGAACGGCGCGGGATATGTCGCAAGCGATGATCTGAAGGCCGCCAATCTGTTCCCGTCGACGGAGCCCGATGGTCACTGGTGGCAACCCTCAGGCCGGGTGTTCTATTCGCCGGGCGCCACGGACAGCGTCGCGACCGAGCGCGCGAGCGCGCGCACACACTTTCACGTGCCGCGGCGCTACCAGGATGCATTTCTGCAGAACACGGTCGTGGAGTTCGCGTACGACGTCCTGCCGGTGCAAATCACCGACGCGCTGGGTAACGCGACGCGTGCCTCACGGATCGACTACCGGGTCTTGCAGCCGGTCGAAATCACCGATGCCAACGGCAATCGCTCGGCGGCGCTGCACGACGCGCTCGGCATGCTCGCCGCGGTCGCGACCATGGGCAAGGCGGCGCCCGCGCCAGTAGAAGGCGACAACCTTGCCGGAGTGATGAGCGATCCGCCTGCGTCCGTGGTCCTCGCGCTCGTAGCGGATCCGTTCGCGGGCGCGGCAGCGCTGCTGGGAAATGCCAGTTCACGCATGGTCTACGACTTGCACGCGTACATGCGCACACGCACGAGCACGAACCCGCAGCCGGCCTCTACGTGTTCACTGGTGCGCGAAACACATCAGTCCGATCTCGCACCCGGCGCGACGTCGCGCCTTGTGAGTACGTTTTCATATTCGGATGGATTCGGCCGCGAGATCCAGAAAAAGATCGAGGCCGAGCGACAAGCGGCGGGCGTGCCGCGATGGGTGGGTAGCGGCACCACGGTCTACAACAACAAGGGCAAACCGGTGAGGCAGTACGAGGCCTATTTCACCGGCACGCACACGTTCGAGCGCGGCCGGTTCGATGGCGTCGCGACGATCCTGTTCTACGATCCGGCGGATCGCGTTGTGGTGACCCTGAAGCCCGACCGCACTTACGAGAAGATCGTCTTCGAAGCCTGGATGGAGCGCGCCTTCGACGGCAACGACACGGCGACGCCGCGCGGAAGTGAGACGGGCGATCCGCGCACGGATCCGGACATCGGACCGATCGTCGCGGCCTACTTCTCGGGTGTGCCCGCGACCTGGCAGACCTGGTATCAGCAACGAATCACCGGTGCGCTGGGCGTCGCCGCCCACGAAGCCGCGCGCCGCACGGAAGTGCATTCAAACACGCCGGCAACCTCGCACCTCGACGTGCTGGGTCACGGCTTCCTCGCCACAACGGCGATCCGTCATGAGCGTGACGGCAACGTCATCGAGACGACGGAAACCACGCGCACGCTGTTCGACATCGAAGGGAACCAGCGCGAGCTCCGGGACTCGATCGTGCAGGCCGGGGACGCGCAGGGGCGCGTCGTGGCGCGCCACGACTTCGACATGCTCGGCAATCGCATTCGCGAGTCGAACATCGACGGCGGAACACGCTGGATGTTGAGCAACGTGCTCGGCAACCCCGTGCGTCGCTGGGATACGCGCGGTCACAATTTCATCTACCGATACGACGCCCTGCGTCGGCTCACGGAGTTGTACGTGCGCGGCACGAGCGCACAGTCGGATCCGCGCACGCGTGACCGGGACTGCCTGGTCGAACGCATCGAATATGGCGAGACGGTGATCGGCGCGGAACAGCGGAACCTGCGCAAGCGAGTGTACCGGCATTTCGATTCGGCGGGCCTGTTGACGTATGGCGACGCGAATCCCCACAGCGCCACGCTCGAGGCATACGACTTCAAGGGCAATGTGCTGCGAACGCGCCGCGCGTTGTTGCGTGATTTCCGGATACTCGCTGACTGGACCACCGAGCCGGAGCTGCAAGCCGAGGCATTCGTCACGCTGACGCGTTACGACGCGATGAACCGCACGATCCAGTCGGTGCCGGCGCACAGCGATCGCGCCGGCAGTCTGATTCACGTCATCCAGCCGTCATACAACGAGGCGAACCTGCTCGAGCGCATCGACGTCTGGTTGTCGCGGATGGCCGAGCCTGCGCAGCTGCTGGATCCGCTCGCCGTCGCGCCGGCCCCCGTCGGTGTCTCGGCGATCGACTACAACGCGCGAGGCCAGCGCGAGCGCATCGACTATCGCAACGGCACGTCGACCTTCTATCAATACGACGCCGAGACTTTCCGGCTGTTGCGTCTGTATACGCGTCGCGACGCTTCGTTCACGACGGACTGTGACAATCCCCAACCACCACCACCGACGATCGCGGCGCCGGATTCGCCACCGGCGGGCGTGCCGTGTGGCTTGCAGAACCTTGCCTACACATACGACGCGGTCGGCAACGTGATGCGCATCACCGATACGGGACAGCAGACGTTGTTCTTCCGTAATCGACGCGTGGAGCCCACCGCGGAGTACCGCTACGACTCCAGCTATCGGCTCATCGAGGCCACCGGTCGCGAGCACCTGGGACAGGTGGGGGGAGCGCCCATCCCGCATTCCAACAGCGACGCGCCACGAGTCGCGATCGACTGGTCGGCCAACGACGGCAATGCGATGGGTACGTACCTGGAGCGCTACGTCTATGACACCGTCGGCAACCTGCTGGAAATGCAGCATCGAAGCACGGATCCGGCGACTGCCGGCTGGACGCGCGCGTACGAATACGCAGAGTCAAGCGCCATCGAGGCGGGCAAGACTGCAAACCGGCTCACGCGCTCGCGCATGGGCAGCGCGACCCCGGATGAGCTTCTGCACGATCTGCACGGCAACATCCGACGCCTGCCGCATCTGGGTGCGGGTCTGCCGGATGCGAACCTGCGCTGGGATTATCGCGACCAGTTGTATTCGGCGGATCTCGGCGGCGGCGGTGTGGCGTGGTTCGTGTACGACGTGGCGGGCCTGCGCGTGCGCAAGGTTGTCGAGTCCGCGACCGGCCCGATGCAAGACCGCCTGTACGTCGGAAGTACGGAGTTCTTTCGCCGGACCACGAGCGGCGGGGCGCTGCGATTCGCTCGCGAAACGCTGCACGTCATGGACAACCGCAGTCGCATCGCGCGCGTGGAGCTGCGCACGCTCGATGTCGACGGCACCGATGCGTCCGCCGCCCGCCTCATTCGCTACACGCTGCCGAACCAGATCGGATCCGCGATTCTCGAGATCGACGAAGACTCATCGATCACCTCGTACGAGGAATACTCACCCTACGGCAGCACCACCTACCAGGCGACGAGCGACGGAGTCGAAGTGCGCAAGCGTCACCGCTTCAGCGGCAAGGAACGCGACACGGAAACGGGCCTGTACTACTTCGGTGCGCGCTACTACGCGCCCTGGCTCGGCCGATGGACGGCGTGTGACCGACAACCCAGCATCAACCGATACGCGTACCTCGATGGACGCGTCATCGACTCCATGGACATCGCGGGTGGCCAGTCGAACCGGCAGCTCATGGGACTCGACGATCGCTCGGTCGACGAGTCCCTGGCACAGGATCCCTCGCTTGGGAATGTTCTCAAGCTCACCGCGAAACAGACTGTGTATGACCTTTGGGACGGAGTCACGGCCGGCTTTGTCACGAAGCACGACGATCTCTGGGAAAAGCGCGCTCGTGGCGAGATTACCGACGAGCAGTATTGGACGCGTACGGGAGGCGAAGCCGTCAAGAGCACTGCGGTGGTCTTCGTCTCGAGCGTGGCCGGCGGCGCCGGTGGCGCGGGTGCCAAGACGCTCGCAGGGCAGTTCGCGCGCGGTGTTGGCGCGGGTACGCTGACTTCAGGTGCGATCGAGACCGGTGCGCAGGCGTTCGAATTGGCGATCGGCACCCGCGAAGAGCTCAGCGGTTCGTCGGTGGTCACGTCGATGGTCGGTGGCGGCCTCGCCGGCGGTCTTTGCGCGGGGCCTGCGGCTGTCGTGGCGCTCAAACGACTTTTCGGCGGCAAGATCACGCCGCAGATGTTCGGGCTCAAGTTCCTCGCGCAGGACAAACAACTGTTGGATCTGTGGGAGAAAGCCGTCGCGGACGTTGCAGGCTCGAAGAGGAAGGGCGGCAATGCGCTCACGAAGCTCATCAAGAAGCTCGAGTCCGGCGACAATCTCACGAGCAAGGAAGTGCGGGCCGCGTTCAACAGAGTGCGGGGTCGTTTCAAGGACCTGGTGGAAGCGCAAGGCGGCAAGCTCGGGGAGATCCATCACTGGAACTACTCGATGATCGACAACCTCGACAATCTGCTGGACCCGAAACGACTCGTGAACACACAGACGAACCAGCTGCACGACTTCCTGCACGAAGCAACGTCAGAGGCGTTCATGCCATTCGACGTCTTCAAGAAGCGGCCAATGCCGCCACCGCAGCGCGCACCGATCGCGGCCTCACAACGCATCGAATGAGGTCCATGAACCTCGAACCGCAGAAGTTCTTCATCGGCCTGCTGGATTTCTTCTCGATCCTGCTGCCGGGGATGCTGCTCACCTATCTGCTCGGGGACGACCTGTGCAGAGTGGTGCTGCGCGAGGCACAGTGCCCCTCGCCGGACGCCGCGGAGGGTCTCTTCGCCTTCCTCATCGCGAGCTACCTCGTGGGCCACATCGCGTTCCTGTTCGGCGCGTGGTGGCTCGACGAGCTCTACGATGCGCTGCGCGACCGCACGGAGAACGGCCAGGTGCGCCGGCTCGTGCGCGGGCGCAAGCCTTCGTCGTGGTGCGTGCGCGCGCTCGTGTGGCTGTTCTTCAAGCGCGAGTCGAACCGAGCGGTCGATCGCGCGGGCGCCATCCGCCGCAAGGCGCTCGCACCGCTGGCCGCGGAGTCGGCGATCAACACGTTTCAATGGTCCAAGGCGCTGCTCGCGATCGAAAGCCCCGAGAGCCTCGCTACGGTGCAGCGCTTCGAGGCGGATTCGAAGTTTTTCCGCTCGTTCGTCGTGGTGCTGCTGGTGTTGGGCGTGGTCTACGCCCTAAAACAGCAGTGGACGCTCGTGTGGATCGCCGCCGCTCTCACACTGCTCTCGTTCTGGCGTTTCGCGGACCAGCGATTGAAGTCCACCAATCAGGCGTATTGGTCGGTCATCACGTTCACGGCGAGCAGGGCGCCGCTGCAGCTCACGGCGCAGCCGCAGTCCGGCGCGGCCACGCATGCCGGTGGGGTCGTGTTCCGACGGCGCGGCGAACGCGTGGAATTCCTGCTCGTGGAAGCTTCGGAAGTCGCCGGCGTCCGGGTGCTGCCCAAGGGACACATCGAGCCCGGCGAATCGGAGCGCGCGGCGGCGATTCGCGAGGTTCACGAGGAGACCGGCGTCTGGGCGCAGATCCGCGAGGATCTCGGTGTGCGCCTGTTGAACACGCAGAAGGGGCCGGTGCCCGTGAACTTCTTCCTCATGGAATCTTGCGCGCGCGGTCTCGCGAGCGAGCGTGATCGGGACACCACCTGGCTGCCGTTCGAGGCGGCCCGCAACACCACTCCGTTCGACGAAGCGCGCGAGCTGCTCGCGATCGGCGAGCGTTGCTGCAATTCGCTGGCCAAGGGAAGAAGCAAACCATGAACAAGATCGTCGCACCCCTGAAGCCCGGAAACGAAGGCGCTCAAGTCGCCAATCTGCAGCTCTTGCTGGCGCAATTGCTGAGCACGCTCGACATCGTGACGCTTGGCGAGCCGAATGCCATCGAGTTGCACAAGGCGTTCGACGCCGAGCGCAAGGCGTGCAAGTACTCGAAGGCCACCGCGAAGCTCATTGCGCTGTACCAGCGCGCGCATGGCCTGACGGCGAGCGGCGAGGTGGACGACAAGACCGCGACCTCGCTCAACGAACTGCTCGAGGCCAAGGGGCTGTTCGACGGCAGCGGCGGCGCCGCGGCGGCGGCGCCAGCCGGCCGATCGGTGCTCGGCGGCGCGCGGAGCGCGCGCGGCGCGGTCGCCGCGGGCGCGAATCTGCGGCTCTACCGCCTCGACGTCGACGGCAAGGGCCAATTGCTCGAGGAGGCGACGGTCGATGCGCGCGGGCATTTCGAATTCCCGGACCTGCCGGCAACGCCAGTGCTGCAGGTGCAGCTGCGCATGCCGGACGGCGCAAAGGAAGTGAATCTCACGCGGCCGAAGCTCATCGGCTTTGGCACCACGACGATCAACGTGGCCATCCCCGATACGTTGGTGCCGGACTCGCGTGCGGAGTTCACCCGGCTCGTCGCCGATATCGAGGCCGCGGGCTCGAGCCTGCTGAAACTCGCCAAGGCGCAGGAGAGCCAGACGCGACGCGATCTCTCGTTGCTCAAGGGGCTCACCGGCTGGGATGCGCGACTGCTCGCCATCGCCGCGTACGCCGCGCGCATCGGCCCGGGCCTCGGCATCGAGCCGGCGTCCGCGTACGCACTGATCCGCACCGGCACGCCGCCGGAGGAGGCCGCGCTGCTGCGGCTGAGCGCCGAGAGTGTCGTGGAGCGCCTCATGCTCGCGCGCGACAACGAGGTGGTCGACCTCGACGACAAGAAGATCACCGCGCAGTCACTGCTGCTCCTGCGGGAAGCGGGCAAACGCGTGCTCAGTGAAAAGACCGCGAATGCCGTGTCCACGGGCGAGGAACTACTGGTTGCCGCCGGCCTTTCGAACGCGGATCGGGATGCCTTCACGAAGGTGTTGCAGACGGGCTGGAAGGGCGGCGAAGAGCTCTGGAAGGCCGCCGAGAGCACGGTCTCGAAGGACGGCATCACGAAGCTGAAGGTGCAGGGACGCCTCGCGTTCCTGACGGGTGATAACGCGACGCTGGTCGCGGCGCTCATGAAGGATCCGGCCGCGAAGGACGATCTCGCGGAGCTCGTGGATTCCGCGTATTACAGGCCCGAACGCTGGACCGGACTCCTGCAGGAAACCGCCGCGGCGACGGGCGCGGCTCTCGACAAACTCATCCCGGCGAACATCGAAGGTGCCGACGTCGAGGTGCGCGCCGAGGCGTATGCGCGGCTCATGGCCGCGGAGGTGCGGCGCGCATTTCCTACGCGTGTCATGGCCGCAAAGATAGCCAACAAGGAGATCCCCATCGGCGACGACCCGTCGGCGATGCGCGAGACACTCGTGGCCGCGGATGCCAGGGGTTTCGTGATCGGGCGCACGCCCGTGGGTGCGTTCTTCAAGGCCAACTCCGATGTCTACCCCGCGGGAGCGGACGCCGCCAAGCGCAAGGAGCTGCTCTCCGGTGTGAAGCGTCTGCATCGGCTGTACCAGGTCACGCCCGATGACGAGACGCTCGAGACTCTGGCGCGTGAGAAGCTCGGCGCCGCACACCAGATCGCGAGTTTCTCGCCCGAGGAGTTCGCCGCGTTCATGACACGCGGTGTTGACGCCTCGAAGGAACCGGAGAGGTTCACGCGGCTGCAAGACACCGCGAACGAGGTGCATGCCAAGGCTCTGCAGGTCGATTCGACGAGCCGCATGACCGTGCTGTCGCTGCAGCAGCTCGACAACCAGACGCCGTTGCTGCCGCTGGCTACTGCCACCAGCTTGAGCCAGGCGGCCACGGCCGAGATCATCAAACGCTTCCCGACGCTCAACACGCTGTTCGGCAACCAGAGCTACTGCGAATGCGAGCACTGCCGCTCAGTGCTGAGCCCGGCCGCGTATCTCGTGGACCTGCTGCGCTTCATCGATCCGCCGCAGGCAAAGTGGACGGCGTTTCAGACGCAGTACCGCGACAGCCACGGCGGCGCCGCCTATCCACACACTGACGGCGCCGGCAACGCGCTCCGGCCAATAGGCGCGCTGAAGGAGCGCCGTCCCGATCTCACCCAACTCGCGTTGACCTGCGAGAACACCAACATCGCGCTGCCCTACGTGGACCTCGTCAACGAGATCCTCGAGAACTACATCCAGGCGGGACTTTCGGCGTCCGCTGTCACCGGCGATTCCGCGGGGCAGAACACGCCGGACCTGATCGCAGAGCCGCAGAAGCTGATTCCTGCGGTCTACGACACGCTGCGCGCCGCGAAGTATCCGATGTCTCTGCCATTCGACCTGTGGACCGCGGCCACACGCGCGTTCTGCGAGCAGTTCCGCACGCCTTTCTGGCAACTGCTCGAAACGTTCCGTCCGCACGACGGCCTGTTCGATGCGCAGACCGCGCCGCGGCCATACAACGTGGCCAGCGTGCTCACCGAAAGGCTCGGTTTCGCGAAGTCGGAGCTCACGCTGCTCGCGGGTGCCGGCGGTGCGACGAACTGGTACGAGCTGTATGGCTTCACCAGTGGCGGTGACGCACTCGCGGGTCTCGACGACGCCAGGAAACTCGCCGCGCGGCTCAAAGTGACGTATCGCGAGCTCGCCGAGCTCGTGTCGACACAGTTCGTGAACCCGGCGCTGGGCACACTCAGCGCGCTGCAGCGGCTCGGCGTCGCGGTGGACACTGTGTTCCGCTACGAGGCGGCCGCCGGCTACGCGCCGCTCACGGCGGGTGAGCTGCAGCAGTTCCAGACGCGCCTCGCTGCGCTCGCCGCGGAGACCGGCGAGGACATCTCCGCGTGGATCGACGCACGCTGGGCTGCGAGAGATTTCGACCGCGTGCTGCTGCTTCGCGCGCCGGCGGCCGGTTGCGACCCATCCGCGATCCGCCTCGTGTATCCCATCACCGGGAACACGGTCGGCGACTTTGAATACCTCAAGCTCAACGTGTTCGTACGACTGTGGCGCCGCACGGGGTGGAGGATCGGCGAGGTCGACGCTGCGCTCACGCGCATCCTCGGCGCCAACGTGCCGACGACCACGGCCGCGGTGGGCGCGGCCGTGCGTAATGCGCTCGTCGGCCTTGCGCACCTGCAGACGCTGTCGGAAATGCTCAAGCTGGGTCGCGACGCCCGCATCAAACTACTGACGCTCTGGGGAGATCTGCCGACCTACGGCGCCAATTCGCTGTATGCACAGCTGTTCCTCGCGAAGAGCGCGGGCACAGATATTCGTGTGTTCGACCGCGTCACCGGGCCGCCGCTGCCGGCGGGCCCGACGAATCTGGCCGCGCAGCTCGCGGCCGTGCAGGCCGCCACGGGAATCGCCTCGGCCGACATCCAGCGGATCTTCGATCATCTGAACCCGGCGGTGCCGCTGACCCCCGAGAGTGCGCCGCTCACGCTGGCGAACGTCTCGCTGCTCTATCGTTACGCGCTGCTCGCGAGCGGGCTCAAGATGACGATCGGCGAGCTCATCGACCTCAAGGAGATCTGCGGCATCGATCCGTTCGCCACGCCGCCCGCCGCGCTCGATTTCACGGCCGGGAACGCGCCCGGCGCCGCGACGCTGCGCTTCGTGCGTCTCGCCAATGTGTTGCGCGAGAGCGGCCTGCGGGTCGCGGACCTGCACTTTCTGCTGCTCAACGAGGATCGCGGCGGCGAGCTCGCGCCGCGCAGCCTCGAGCTGGTAATGAACGCCATCGGCCGCCTGCAGCAGGGATTGACGCAGGTGCGCGCGGCGTTCGCGGTGCCGGCGGACACAACGGCCGTGACCAGCGACGAGCTGCGCCAGCGGCTCGCCCTGCGTTTTCCGGAGGATGCCGCTGCCATGTTCGTCGGCATGCTCGACGGCACGATGCGGTTCACGGTGACGCGCACGGGAGTGACCGCGCCGCTGGTGTCGCCGGCCGAGCTCGCAGCGTTCCTCGAGTTGCAGGCGAGTTTCGATCCGATCCGCGACCAGCAGCACCTGACATGCACCGGTGTGCTCGAGCCCACGCGCATCACCGCCATGAAGGCCGCGGTGCCGGCCATCTCGACGCTGCTCGACGAGCTCGCCGCGCAGGCAGAGGACTTTTTCAATCGCACCGTGCGCGACGATCTCGGTGGCGCCGCGCCGGTGACCTTCGCGGACCTGTTTTCGAGCCCAGTCGATCCGGTGACGCTGCGGCTGATCCCGATCACGCCGGCTCAGCGCTTCGCACGTGTGATCCCGAGGCTCTATCCGAAGTGCCAAGAGATCGCCGAGGTGCGGGCGATGCCGGCGGACCTCGCGGCGATCACCGGCGGCGAGGTGGCACGCGTCGCGGCGCTCGCCACCGACGAGGCGTTGCTCGCCGATCCGCCCACGCTTGGCACCGCGTCACCCCTCGATCTCGTGACCGCGCTGCGCGGAGCCGTGGCCCAAGGCGTGGAAGCGAGTTACTTCACCGACGTGAACTGCAGCGCGCCCAATCCGCTGGTGTTACGCGTGCCGGGCTGCGAGTCGCTGTCCTTCCTGGAGAACGCAAATCTCGCCGCGGCGGATCGCACGGCGGCGGAGTCGGCCGGCAGCATCCGCTTCCGCGGCTACCTGCGCGTGCCGACGTCAGGGACGTATCGTTTCGAGGCGCGTGCGAGCGCCGCGAATGAACGCTTCGTGTTCACGCTCGACGAGCAGACCGCGGCCAACTTCGACCTTACTCCGGCGAGCGCGGGTGACACCGTGCGCGGCACGGCGGTAGATCTCGAGGCCGGTGTTCCGTATGCGTTCACCGCGGAACTGCGCCGCCGCGGCGCCAACAGCAGCGCGTCGTTCGGCGTGCGCAGCGATGCCGCGCCCACGGTTCGGTTGCTCCGCGATCTGGAGTGCCGCTCGCGCACGGACGTGGCGGCCGTGCTCCGTGTGCTCGTGCTGCTCGACAAGGTGCTGCTGGCCGCGCAGCGCTGCGCGCTCACCGACGGAGAGCTCACCCACTTCCTCTCGCACAAGACGGACTTCGGGCCGCAGAGCCTCAACGACCTGCCGACGGTCGATACGCCGGCCAGCGACGCGGCGACGGCACCGCGCCTCGAGCATCTCACGCTGCTCGCGCGTTACGTACGCCTGCGACGCGGCCAGGAGCTGCCGCCGGGGACCTGGCATGGATTCCTCGTCGCCGCGCGGCAGGTCGTCTCCGGTGCCCTCACCGATGACCAGGCGCGCGCCGCCGTGCTCGCGAATTATTCGGCGTCGCTCGCGGAATGGCTCGGCACCGGAACCGAAATGGTGCGTTCCGCGATCGCGGCGCTGCAGTGGGACGTCGTGGCGCAGGTCAGCGTCGCGAACGTGCCGGCCGGCAGGCTCGTCACGCTCGAGAGGCTCGTCGGCATCGCCGGCCTCGAGCGCCTCATGGAGGTGCTGCGCGTGAGCAACCGCTTCGGCGTGCGGGCCGAGCAGCTACAGGCCTGGGCCACGCCGTTCACCACGGCATCCATTGCCGCGCAATTTCGCGGCGCGCTCAAGGGACGCTACAGTGAGGCCGACTGGCGCGCGGTGATCAAGCCGCTCGCCGACGATCTGCGCCGCCGGCGCCGCTCGGCGCTGGTCGCCTACATCATGCACAAGAAAGGTTACGCGCTCGAAGCGGAGCTCTACGAGCATTTCCTCGTGGATCCGGGCATGGAGCCCGTTGTCAAAACGTCGCGCATCCGGCTCGCGATCGCCTCGACGCAGCTCTTCATCAATCGCTGCCTCATGAATCTCGAGCGCAAGGTGCATCCCAGCGCGATCACCGCGCGTTACTGGGACCGCATGCGCAACTACCGCGTGTGGGAGGCCTCGCGCAAATTCCTGTTGTTCCCGAACTGGCTGGAGCCGGAGTTCCGCGACGACCAGAGCCACCTCTTCAAGGCGCTCATGGGCGCCCTGCTGCAGGGGAACGTGGATCGTGACACCGTCGAGGATGCCTTCTTCCAGTACCTGCAGGGCCTCGACCAGATCGCGCGGCTCGAGATGATGGCAATGTACGCCGACGAAGAAGTGACCGGGCGCCTGCACGTCATCGGCCGCACACACGCCGCACCCCACAAGTATTTCTATCGCCGATTCAGCGGCAGCTCGTGGAGCCCGTGGGAGC
Organism: uncultured Gammaproteobacteria bacterium; assembly: GCA_963837755.1. GTDB lineage: Bacteria > Pseudomonadota > Gammaproteobacteria > Steroidobacterales > Steroidobacteraceae > JADGHX01. The sequence continues at coordinate 1,155,631 of CAWIOP010000003.1, forward strand.
CGGTGGGCTGCGACATCGATGGCGATCACGTCGTGGCTGCGGTGTGGCGCGGTCGGTTGTGCCTGTTCTGGCTCACCGTGGTCGAGCAGAAGAGCCAGCCGGGAGGCGAGGACACCTTCGACAGCTTCAAGAACAAGAAGACCAGGGAGTCGTCCATCAAAGCGCAGACGAATCTCGAGATCCGCCTGAACTGGTGCGAATACGTCAACGGCGAATGGCTGCCGCGCGCCACCGGCAGCGACAGCGCACTCATGCGTTTCTTCGGCGTGTCGGAGTACCGGGCCGGGCAACTGTTCGTGCACGTGGTGAAGCGTTTCGATTCGAACGGCGCGGAGGACGGCGCGGAGATCCACGTGCTGCACGACGACGGCGCTGGCCGCGAGGACCACGGCTTCCTCGTGCGCAGCCGCCACGCGCCGCCGGAGCTCATCGACTCGGTCAACCAGCCCAATCTGTCCTACGGCTCGCCGGCGGACGTGGACCTCGCGAAGTACCGCTACGAGAGGCAGCCGCTCGAGGTGTCCTTCCCCACGTACGCCGACGATGGCGATTCGCCGACCGCGCCGACGGCCATCCTCGGCGCCGGATACGGCAAATACTGGATCTTGCCGCCGACGTTCGCGCGCCTGCCCAACGCGCGCGATTATCCACAACTCACGTGGCCGTTCTTCTACGAGGATCACTACAACACGTTCTTCGTGCTGCCGCGCGTCGAGTACCACAACGTGCGGCAGTGGGAGCATTGGGGCCTCGATCATTTCATCAAAAAGCCCGAAGTCTGGAAGGTGCCACCGTTTCCGATCGATCCGCGCTTCCCGGAGATCGTGGATCCACCACGCGAGATCTGGCGGGACCCGGACTCCCTGCTCAAGGTGAACGTCAAGGTCGACTGGGTGACTACGCCGGGCACGCTGATCCGCTTCGGCAACCAGTACATCGGCGCGAACGAGACGTTCACGCACGAGGAGCTCGTGACGAAGTTCTCGGTGGATGCGAACGGGAATCTGGGCAAGGTGCCGCGGCTCGGCCTCGACTCCGGGACGCTGCTCAAAAACATCGGCAACGGCGGCGTGTTCGGCGGCATCGGCCCGATCGGACAGTGAGCCAGGAGCGCGCACATGAAATACACGAGCAAACCCGGCCAGTACATGCACCAGGACACGGGCACGCGCCTGAGCTTCAGGGAGATCATCACGGGTCGGGGGACCACCAGATACGTCGACCGGCGCGCGCGTCAGCTGCACTACCGCTTCTGGCTGCACCAGCATCCGTACGTCACGCAGCTCACGCGTGAGTTCATCCGCGGCGCGGTGCCGCGCCTGCAGGCGGCGGACACCGAGCTGAAGCCGCCGCTCGAGAAGTCATTCTTCGCGGCGCGCTATCAGCCGGCGAAGGCGGCCGAGGACTATCCGGCCGGCAGTGTTCCGGCGTCGGGCGTGCTCGTCGACCGGCGCCACCCGGTCCACGACCTCGACTTTCGTTATGGCGGTCCGTACTCGGTGTACAACTGGGAGCTGTTCTTCCACATCCCGCTCGCCATCGCCGTGCACCTGAGCCGCAATCAGCGCTTCAAGGAGGCGCGCGACTGGCTGCACTACATCTTCGATCCCACCGACACGAGCGACGAGAGTGCGCCTCAGCGTTACTGGAAGTTCGCACCTTTCAAGACGACACCGGTCGAGCAGCTCGTGAAGATCCTCACGAACCTTTCGAGCGGCGAGGATCCGCAGCTCCGGCAGACCACCGTCGATGCAATCAACGAGTGGCGTGAGTCGCCCTTCAGCCCGCACGTCGTCGCGCGCGCCCGGCCGTCCATGTACATGGAAAAGACGGTCATGATCTATCTCGACAACCTCATCGCGTGGGGCGATGTCCTATTCCAGCAGGACACCACCGAGGCCATCGACGAGGCGGCGAGTCATTACCTGCAGGCCGCCAAGCTGCTCGGCGAAAAGCCGCAGCCCGTGCCGCGTGCCGGCACGGTGCGGCCGCAGAACTACGACGCCATCCGCGAGAACCTCGACGAATTCAGCAACGTGCTCGAGGAGACCGAGTCCGACATCCCGTTCGATGTGGTGCCGGGCCCCGATACCGGCGGCGGCGTGCCGCAGCAGGCGCCGGAAACCGACTCGCTGGGCCGCTCGCTCTATTTCTGCGTGCCGCACAACGAGAAGCTGCTCGAGTACTGGGACACGATCGCGGACCGGCTCTACAAGATCCGCAACAGCCTCAACATACGCGGGATCTTCCGCGAGCTGCCGCTTTTCGATCCGCCGATCGATCCGGCCATGCTGGCGCGCGCCGCCGCGGCGGGCGTCGACGTGGTCTCGGTGGCGGCGGGGCTGAACCAGCCGCTGCCCACGGTACGCTTCCTGTTCCTCGTGCAGAAGGCCATGTCCATCTGCCAGGAGGCGAAGTCGCTCGCAGGTCAGCTGCTCGCCACGCTCGAGAAGGACGACAGCGAGGCGCTCGCGCTGATGCGCGCGCGGCACGAGCAGGAGATGATCAGGCTCGGCGAAGCCGTGAAATACGGCCAGGTGCAGGAGGCGGGCAAACAACTCGAGGCGTTGCAGGGCTCTCTCGAGGGCGCGTTCCAGCGCTATGTGTACTTCGAGCGGCTGCTCGGCCGCAAGGAGAACGAGATCAAACTACCCGAGTTCGCGGCGTTCGACGCGCAGGGGCTGCTCGATCTCGAGTTCAAGGCCACCGAACCCGCGATCGAGCCGCGTGACATCGGCGTCGACATTGCCGAGAACGCGGCCACGATCGCCGAAGGCAAGCTCGTGAGCCGCCATGAGGCGCGGGACCTGCAGCAGTCCGCGGCGGCGCGCGAAGGGCAGACCGCGGCCGCGGCGCTGGACCTGATCGGGGGCATCCTGGGGCTGATTCCGCAGTTCGACGGGCATGGCACGCCGCTCGGTGTCGGTGCCGCCGTGGGATTCGGCGGCGTGGAGCTCGCGCAGATGATGCGCTTCATGTCGAGCGCCATGCGCATCGGCGCCGACATCGCCGCAGGTGACGCCGCGCTCGCCGCGAAGATCGGCGGATACGCGCGCCGCGAGCAGGAGTGGGCGTTCCAGAGCAACAACGTGGCGCACGAGATTGGCCAGATCTACAAGCAGCTGCGCGCGGCGGAGATCCGCAAGGCGCTCGCCGAGCGCGAGTTGCAGAACCATCGCAAACTCATCGAGCACTCGAAGGAGATCGACACGTTCCTCAACGACGAACGGCGCGGCAAGCAGGCGAACCGCGCGTTGTACGCCTTCATGAAACGCGACCTGCGCAGCCTGCATTCGCAGACGATCTCCTACGCGCTCGAAATCGCCGGCAAGGCGCAACGCGCCCTGCAGCACGAGCTCGGCATGCCCGAACTGCGTTACCTCGGCTCCAACTACACCGCGGGCAAGGAGGGCCTGCTAGCCGGCGAAAAACTCATGGCCGACTTGCAGCGCATGGAAGTGGAGTTCCACGAGAACAATCCGCCCACGCTCAAGCCGCTGGTGCACGTGGCGTTGTCCGAGGTGGACCCGCTCGCGTTGTTGCAGCTGCGGGCCACGGGGCGCTGCACCCTGTCGATCGCCGAGGCGTTCCTCGACCGGACAGGCCCGGGCGAGTTCTTCCGCCGCATCAAGTCCGTGTCGTTCGCCGTGCCGTGCACCGTCGGGCCGTACGTCGGCGTGCACTGCAAGCTCACATTGCGCAACAGTACCATCCGCAGGTCCGCGCGGCTTCCCGACACGGGCAGCGGTTATACGCGCGACGGTGCCGACGACCCACGGTTCGAGGAATTTCGCGGCGTCGTCAATTCCGTCGTGGTCAGCACCGGCGCGGGCGACACGGGCACCATTGACGAAGGGGATGCCGCGGTGCGCGGCGCGCCATTCGAGAACTACGGCGTGATCGGCGAGTGGGACATCCAGTTGCCCGCGGATCCAAGCCGCGGCGAGCCGACCGCGTTCGACTACTCGAGCATCACCGACGTCGTGTTGTCCATCCGTTACACGGCACGTGACGGCGGCGAACGCTTGCGGCGCGCCGCGATGGACTCGCTGGTCGCGATGCTGCAGGAGGCGAACGCGGCCGGGGCGGGGCGGCTGTTCTCCATTCGGCACGACTTCCCGGATGCGTGGGCGCGCTTCAAGGCAATGCCCTCGACGCCCACGGCCTTCGCGCCGCTCGAGATCACGTTGGCTGAGCGCCACTACCCGTACTGGGCACGAAATCGGCTGAGCATCGCCACACGCTCGATGCTGCTCGCGCCCGACAGCGTGGCGGGCACGCGCATCCGCCGCAACCAGGCCGACGTCGCGCACGACGACACGATGGCGCATCTGTTCGGCGATTCGCAGGGCGTGTGCGGGGTGACCCTGCAGAACAATCCCGTGGCCGCTCCCATGGGCGCGGCGCGCTGGCTGCTGTCGAACAACACCATGTCCGACCTCTGGTTGTTCGTGGGCTGGCAGGCGTAGTGATGGGTGTACGGCCGGCCCGGTAACGCGTGACCGTGTCTACAGCCTCACGGTCTGTGGCGACCGCGCGGTTGGTTCTGACGGGCCGCGTGCTCGGTGCGGATGGGAAGCCCCGACCAGGCGTGATCATCTACGCCTACCACACCAATGCGCAGGGAATTTATCCTCACTGGCACTGGGCCCAGACGGGCTCGAACGTCGCGCTGGGACAAGGCGGCACGCGCATCATCGCGCACGAGAACACGAAGCTGTGGCTCGGCGTTGCGGCTGTTCGTACGTAATCATGTCGGTAACGTTGCCTGCCTCTTGCCTTATCGATGCAATTCGCGTCGAAGTACTTGCTGCCTCTGCCTCGGCGAGCTGCCCTCACCGGCCGGTTCGGCACACAGATATCAGCGAGGCCGTTCCGACCAACGGCGGTCGCCACGGCCGCCGTTGGTGGAGATGAGGTCGGCGCTACTTCCCGACCGCCTTCCAGAGCTCCGCCTTGGTCTGCGGAGCCGCGGACGGTGTGCACGTTGATGTAGCGGTCGAAGTCCAGATTGAGCTTCTCGAGAATCGGCACCAGCGCCTTGACGTGATCGTTCGCCGGCTGCCCCGGCGCTGGCAGCGAGAAGTCGCCCTGGAAGAGGACCTTCTCCTTGGGGATGTACGCGATCATCAGGCCGTTCGAGTGAGGCGCCGGAGAGACGTGGTACATCTCGACGGTGCGCGTCCCGTCCGAATAGACCTTCTTCTCCGCCACGGCTTCGATCTTGGCCTTCTTCGGATTCTTCGCGAGCGTGTCGTTCAGCAGCGTTCGCGGCGTGTTGAGCGCCTTCTCGAGGAACGCCTCGTTGTTCTTCTGCGTGATGATCGTCGCGCCTTCGGCCACCAGCGCCGGCAGCCCGCCGGTGTGATCGGAGTGCGGATGCGTGTTCATGACGTAGCGGATCGGCTTGTTGGGGAACAGCTTCTTCGTTTCGGCGATGTACGCGAGCCCGCGCGCCTCGGACTGTCCGGCCTCGAGCATCATGACGTAGTCCTTGAACTCCACGATCAGCGAGTCGTAGCTGCCGGCGTCCGGTGGTGAGCCTGTAGAGGCCGTCGCCGAGCTTTTCGGACGTGACGGTCATGGGCGCGGCGGCGCGCCGCCGCCGGGCGCGCCGCCGCCAGGCGCACCGCCACGGCCGCCGGCCGGTGCAGGTGCAGGCGCCAGCGTCGCGAGATCGGCAGGATTCGCCTTCGCCGCCGTCACGTCGACTTCGAAGAACGGCCATCCGCCGCGCGTCTGCACGATCTTCGAGGGCGCCATCACGCCGCCGAAGTCCTTCCAGCCCGTGTAGGTGGCGAGGATGTGCATGTCGCCCATGATGTTCTCGCCCAGCCACGTCTCGACCCGATCGACGATGTTCTGGTCGTTCACGTAGCCGTTGATGACGTAGCTCTTGCCGGACGGCGCCTTGACCGCCGGACTCCAGGTCAGGACGGTGTAGTTCTTGCCGTCGACCTTGCGGCGGCTCGCGGTCGCGTTGTTCGCGGCCGCGCCTTTCAGGAAGCCCCAGGGCGTGATGTAGAACTCCAGCGAGTTGGCCCAGGGCTGCGAGACATCCGCCTGCTGCGGCGTGACCTGCTGGAAGAACGTTCCGGGCGTCACCGTCGTCGAGCCGCCGGGCCCGATGTTGTTCGTCGCTCCCGTGTGACGCGACGCGGGCGCCGTGAGATCGATCACGCGGACGTAGTTGTTGATCGGCCGCATCGGATCGTGCGTGCCCCTGGCAGATCATCGCGGCGGCGTTGGCGCCGCACTGCTGGAACGCCACGTCCTTCGCCGATCCCGAATACGTGATGGATTTCGGATCGCCCAGCGCCTTCTGCGCGTTGGCGATGACGGTTTTTGCGTCCTGCGCCATCGCGTTCCCACACAGGAACGCGAGGCAGATTGCGACTAGAGCCAGTTTCTTCACCACAGCTATTCCCCCCTTTTTCGAGTTGTGCACCAGGATCCGGCGGGGATTCTACATGTCCTGCAGTCCGGGCACTCGCTGACCGCGAGGCGGCAACGACGGACGGCTGACGATTGAGCCAGTTGGTTGAGGGCGTTGCCGCTTTCGCGCCGGATGCTTACTCGGTCTTCGTGGGCGCGCACGTACGGCCAGGTCTTTGCCCTGCGCCAGCGTGTGCCGCTGGCCCCTGGCAGTTACGCTGAGCTCGACAAGGGCCATCGATGTTGAACCAGGCGAGCGGCACGTCCTGCGTCCACGCGCGGGTGCCGTTCCTGAGGTCGCCGCCGGGCTGCAAGCCCGCCGGTCGAGCCGGACCGGCAACACGTCGCATCAACGATTACGACTCGCTCAACGCACGCACGACCGGCATGCGACCGGCACGAAGTGCCGGGAACAGTCCGCCCAGGATGCCGATGACGAGAGCCCATAGCACACCCTGACGCATGACTTCCGGTGACACGACGAAAGTGAATGCGTATTGCGTGTCGCGGAGGAAGTTGGAGTTGGCCTGCAGCCCGTCGAGCGCGAAATAGATGAGCGCGATGCCGATGACACTGCCGAGCAATGCCAGCAGAAGCGATTCGACGACCACAGACAGCGCCACAGGCGTGGCGCCGAACCCCAATGCACGTGCGGTGCCGATTTCTCTCGTGCGGGCAGCCACCGCGCCGTACATCGTATTCAGCGCAGCGAACACGGCACCGACGATCATGACGATGAGCAGCGGGTAGGCAAAATATTTCACGGTATCGAACAACCCTCGTACCGACCCCTGGTAGTAGTCGTTTTCGCGCTGTACCGTCACGCCGAGTATCGAGTTCGCTTTCACGCGGTCTGTGAACTCGGCTGCATGCCGGGCGCTGGAGGGCTTCACGCGCACACTATGCACTCCATTGCCGAGACGGAACGCCGACTGAAGCATGGGAAGATCTGTCCAGATTTCGGATTCAACGGCGCCGCCACCGGCTTCGAAAACGCCGACGATCACCCAGTCCGTATCCGCGAGCCGCAGCGTGTCGCCGAGCGCCAGGCCCGCGAACTGCCGCTGGGCGCCGTGGCCCACGAGCAATTCATAATGGCCCGGCTGAATGAACCTTCCGGCCGTGAGCTTCAGCCTGCTGCGAACCTTCGAGGCCTGAGGCGTCACGCCGCGCAACGCGACGTTGACGTAACCGCTGGCGTTCGGCCGTTTCAGGCTGATGAAGCGCGACATTTCGGCCGACACCAGCGCTGCGGCATCGCCGGCCTTCACGTCGGTTTCGATGGAATCGGCTTCGTCCTTCGATATTCCGCTTTCGTTCTCCGCGTTCGCGCCGGATTTGAGAACGAGCAGCGTCGAATCGTCTGCGTTCGACAGAAGCATCTGGCGATAGCTTGCGACGATGGAGAAGAGCCCGACGAACACCGCGACCACGCAGGCGACACCAAACACGTCGATGAGGGCGCTGCCCCACCTCTGGGGGAGCGCCAGAAGATTCATGCGCGTCATCGCGATTGCTTGCCGGATCATCGCCGGACGCTCCGGAGCGCATCGACGATGCTGAGCCGGCTCGCCCTGAAGGCGGGCGTGAGGCCGGTGATCACACCAGTGCCCAGCATCATGATGACGCCAAGGGCGAGCTGCTCGCCGCTCACGTACATGAGACCCATCCGCTGTGAAATGGCCTTCACCACGGCCCATGCGATGGCGAGCCCGAAGAGGCCGCCCACGACCATCATCAATGTGGACTCGAACATCACCAGCGCCGAGACCCGCGAAGACTGAAAGCCGAGGGCCTTCAACGTACCGATCTCGCGCGTGCGCTCGGCGAAACTCTGCAGGAGGCTGTTGCCCGTGACGAGCAGCATGGAGACGAAGACCGCGCCCAGGATGAGGTACGCGATGAGCGACACGTTGCCGATGCGCTTGAAGTAGTCGCGGCGCAGGGCGTCCTGCGTGCCCGAGCTCGTCTCGGCGGCGGAGTTCATGAACAGCTCATCCACCTTCGCGGCGAAGGGGGCGGGATCGAGCCCCGGGGTCAGGATCGCCACGATGAACCCGACGGTGCCGCGACCCTCCGCGCGGCCTTCATCCAGATATTCGTGATGGAAAAGAATCTGGCGGGGGCTTTCCGCGGGGTCCTTGTAGCGAAAGATGCCGCGCACGGTGAAGTTCCACACGCGCGTGCCATCCACCTTCGCAAGCCAGGGGACGGTAACTGGAATGACTTCGCCAATCTTCCAGCCGTACAACCGCGCGAGGTTTTCATGCACCAGCGCGCCGGTTCTGTCGGCCTGGTATTGTCTGAACTCCTCCGCCTTCCACACGAACCTGCCGGTCGGATCCACTTCTGACGAGAAGTGCCTGCTGACCGCCACCGGGCCCACGCGATTGTCGAGGTTCTGGTAGTAACCGCCGATGCCCGTGCCGTAGTCCGCTTCGCCGGTCGCGATGCCCGGGAGCGCGCTGATCCTGGCGACGTGGCCCAGCGGCAGCGAATTGCCGTACTTGGCTTGTATCCAGACGCGGGCATCCGAGAATCGATCCGCCCCCTGGAAGAACACGCTGATGGCGGCGAGCATGCCGTAGAGCGCGAACGCGCTGACGACCGAGATGAGCGTGAACGTGAGACGCGCGCGATTGCGCGTGAGATTCGACCAGACGAAATGGAGATACTTCATCGGTGGGCCCGGCGTTTGCTTCGTCGATCGCGACGGGCGAAATTAGCCGAGAAGGGACCCAGTGCTCAAGTGAGCACCTCGGAACGACCAGGTAACCTGAAGGATACTGACACGGGTAACCTGGAGGTTAATGACAGATGTCAGCGACGCACGGCGGCTTCGCCGCGAGCCTGCGGCGAATCGTCAGTCGTCGGCCTGCCATCGAACTGCGCCTGGGCCCGCTGGATTTCCGGATACGTCTCCAGCGCCCACGCGAGAAAGGTCTTCACCGGCACGAGTACGGACCGGCCGATCGCGGCGAGCTCGTACACGACTTTGGGCGGGCTTTCGGGATAGACGATCCGGCGCAGGTATCCATCGCGCTCGAGCTCGCGCAGTTTTCTGGTGAGCACACGTTGCGAGATATCCCCGATGAGCCGCCTGATTTCGTTGAAGCGCTTGGGGCCGTCCTCCAGCACGGCGAGCACGAGAAAGCTCCACTTGTCGCCAATCTTGTCGAGGACGTTCCGGAACGGGCAGTCCTTCGCGTGTTCGTAGCTGTCTACCGTGACCTTCAGCATGCCGATTCCCCCTCTTCAGGGGTGCGAGTATGCGGCCGGAAGTGTCACGGAAGACCCCTGTTCACGGGTCGGGTGCCGGGGGCGCCATGAGCTCGCGCAAGCTGAGAACTTGTGCAGCCACCGCGGCCTTGATCGTCCGCTCCCGAGCGTTGGCGCGTACGGTGACAGCCGGCGATGCGCACGGCACCGCCGGCCTGTGACACCGCATGCCATTCACCGCATGTGTGAGGCGGCAACCTCAGCGAACTTTGGATGCTTGATCTCCTTCACGGCGCGTTTAACCGTGTCGGTGACGCAGCGCTGTGCATCGCGGTTCAGCCGGAGCGCCAACGCCGTGTCGGCGCTGTCAGGGCACACCTGCCGCGCGGCGACGACCAGGCGGCCATAAAGGGTGCGCGAGCCTTCTTCCGTGGACAGGTTCAGATCTGCGTAGTTGACGGTCACCGAGGGTATCTCGCCGTCTTTCATGGGCGTCTGCGCGAAGGAAGCGGGGACGCCGACTGCAATCGCGACGAATGCTGCGACGACTATGCGTGTGATGGTAACCGAGCAAGCAGTGTGCGAGGTCATGACGAAGCTCCTGGTTCGATAGGCTCTGATCGCCGAAGACGGCGACTGAGGTAGAACACATCTGATGCGTCGGCGGTTGCATTCGTTGCGCTTCCGACCTTCGAAAAAAGCGCGAAAAGGTCGAACGAAGACGAGGACAAGGCCGCTGCTGCAGCAGCGCGAGTCGCGTCGACACGACTCTGATAGAGATCGAGTCGTCCCGGTCAATGACGGATTCGTCCCGCGTCCGGCCGGTTTGTCGTCAGGCTTTAGCGGTTGGTACGGGAAATCGCTGCACATTCGACAGCGGCATGCTCAACACCTGTGGCGGGCGAAACAGCGCGGCTCTCTCAGAGAACCCGCCGCTGTGGAAGCGGAGTGATGGACTCCCCGACGATGACGTAGTCCAGCAAGGGGGATGTGCAGGTCGAAGGTCATGCTGAGAGCGTGACCTATCGGCGTTTCGCTGTGGCGGACGCACCTCATGGGGGATAGGTCGTCGATTCCTGAATCAATCCGTCACGATTGTGAATGACGACGTCTCCACCGGTACTGCGCGCGACTTCTCGGGTGCGCTTTATCGCCTGGTTCTTGGAATCGTCCGTTCCGGTGGGACGGCTGGCGCCTTCTTTGCGAACGCTCCAGCCACCGCCGATCCGGGTCATTACGTGATAGGTGCGCTGCTTCGCCACGGGCAGCCCGAATGCTTGCTCGGTCTTCGTGGGCGCGGTGACGGTCGGCGCCCCGGGCTTCTTATATGAGGAGGGCAGTCTGCGATTCAAGGGACGCGCGCGCCCGTGCGCGTCATCCTCGCAAGCATCGCCGAAGGTGATCGTCCCGAAGAAATTGCCGCGGCATTCCCGACCCTGATGCTGGACGACATACGAGCACTGATCGCATTCGCGGCATCCGACTGACCGGCATCCAGCTATCGCCCGTTCACGTGCGCATTCGCCAGACGCGCCATCGAATATGAGATCGCTGCCGGCGGCGTTACCCAGTTTACCTGTTCAGGTAAACGACTTACCTCGGCAGGTCAAAACAAAAAATGCCAAACCCTTTCGATCTGAACCTTACGCGAGCCTATAGCGCGCCGGCCGCTTTTTGTCCGCGGCCCGATCTTCAGAAGGTCCTCGAGCGTGCCTGTGCGGGCCGCCTGTGGACTGTCGTCGATGGCGATCGCCGGATGGGCAAGAGCTCCGCGATCATCGCCGACAGCGTTCGTCACGGCAGGCCGATACTGCACGTGGATCTAATGGGTGTGAGCGCTGAACAGGAAGTTACGGAAAGATTTCGCTGGGCCTGGCAGTTCTTCGTCCAGCAAGCGAGCGGCGGCTTCTGGAAAGGAATTAGTCCGGAGCTGTCCGCCACGATCCCCGGAACGACAGTTGGGGTGAAGATAGGCAGCTCATCCTCGAGACCGGAGCCGGGCTCTTGGGGGATGTGCTGGTCGCATTCGACAGAGAGGCCGGGAAGGCTGGAGGTTTGCTATTCATCGATGAGATGCAGGACTTGGCGAGACTGCCGGACCAGCGCCACAAAATGGCCAAGAGTCTGCGCGCCGCCCTGCAGATGGCGCGCTATGTCACGCCGGTGTTCGCGGGCTCAGTCCAGCATCTGTTGGCACCGTTCTTTGCCACCTCTGCCGCGGCATTCTTCAAGAGCATCAGGCTGCAGCATCACCTCAAGCCGTTTGATCGAGAGGAGTTCGGCAGCTGGGCATCGAAGATATTTCGGGAGCAGAAGCGCCTGATCGAGAAGGAAGCTCTCGCGCGTCTCTATAGTCTCACTGAAGGCGTGACGGAGGATTTGGTTGCTACTTGCGCAGAGATCTGGATGCAGGGTTCGAAAGGGCGGTCGGTGGCGCCAGCAGACGTGGAAGTCGGCTGGCGGAATGTGGTCGCGAACGCCGCTTAGTATTTTCTCCCCAGAGTCTCTGCCTTGTCCGGATTGCAGGCGAGGCTGCTCAGACACGTTGCTCGCAATCCGCGAGCGCAACCCTTCGCAGAAGAAACGTTGTCAGCCGTCAAGAGCGAAAGTGGTCCCACGCATCGGGCATTGCGCAAGCTGATCGAGTTGGAATTGCTAAGAGAAGAACAACACGATGGCCGAAGGCGTGTATGGGTTCACGACGCACGATTGGCCTTCTACCTCCGAGCCTGAGACTCTCCAAAGCATTTCTCGGTGAGGCACAGCTGTGCGCGCGTCTAGTTGCCGCCGGATCGTGGAACGCTTTCGCCAACAGGAATCGACACGGGTTCTTCGATCGCGGCAGCGGGCGGTGAAGCTGCGGGTGCCTCATCAACTGGTGGCGTCGCTTCAGCGGGCGGCGTGGGCAATTCTTCCGCAACCAGGTTGGCGGAATTGATCACTGCGGGATCGTCGCGGAGCTTCAAATACAGCCCGCGATCGCCCGGGTGAGGAACGGGCAGGACCCGTCCCGGAAAACCGTCTGGCACGTCAACGGCTTCTTTGAACTCGGGATCGCCAGAGACGGAGTCCACCAGAAACAGGTTGGAGCCCGTGAGCTTGCAGGTCTTCTCCGGAATGGAGGGGCATTCCAGCGCCTGCAACACCGGCAATCGCACGAGAGTGGCCAACGGCTGCCAGTCACCCGCAGCACCTTTGTTTACAACGCGAAATTTCAGCGGCCCGAATGCCGAGAAGCCGAATGCCTTGGCTGGATCGAGGGTGGCGACTGCCACTTTGGCGTCCGCGAGCGTGATGCCGCGATTGGCCAGGCTCAGGGTGGCCGCAAATGCTTCATCGCTGGTGGCCACCTCGATGTTCTCTTCGCGCCCGAATGTGGCCGGCGACTTTGCCCGCACGGAGAAGACGAGCTGCGCATCCTGCGGCAACTGATCTTCGCTCGCAAGCTGGATGTTGCTCTCGTTGGCGCGCGCGGAGGTGCGCACGCTCTTTCCGATCAATTCGACGCTGGGGCGCGGTGCGGCCACGGAAACGTTGACCGAATACGTGCGGCCGTCGCGGAGAGTGGCTGTTGCCTTTGCGGTATCGCCCTGTTGCAAGGTTGTGGGCGCCGTCTCGCCCTCCGCGGCTTTCACCGCCATCAACAGCGCATCGCTCGCAAGCGTAGAGGTGGAAGGGGCGGGCGCGAACTCGAGTCCCTTCAGCGTGAGACTTTCGACGTCGCCGAGCCGGCTGCCTTTGAAAACGCCCTGCGATTCGCCTGCATGAATGGAGAAACTCTCGAAGCGCCCCGCCTCGGGACAAGCGCGCAGCTCGACAGGGTGCGGTTCCTGCGCGCCGAACTGCGAAACGAGCAGCGTCAACGGGCCAGCTTGCACCTGCTGCAGGGGCAGATTGATCTCGACCTCATTCGCTTTGATCGACGACCATTCGACCCGCAACTCCTTGCCTGCAGGGCCCTTCACCATGATCCGGTCGATGCACGCGACACTGCCGGCCTGCAGATGAATCGTGTTTGCGCGCCCGACGATGAGCGATCCGTCATCCGCGCCCGACGGCGTCCACGCCTGCGAATGCGTGTTGACGAGCTGAAAGCCCGGCCCGTCGAATTTCTCGAAGCCCCAGTAGCCGTGCAGCGAGCCCTCGAACCGATCCGCGAGGCTTGCCGTCGCGAGTGGCGAGGTGTCGATGACGAAGCCGCCTTGCGCGGCATCCGCCGTGGCCGGCAGGTCGATCCCTTCCCCGTTTTTACTGGTGACGCGAAGGAAGGTGTGATGCGCGTATTCCGTCGAAAACACCAATGGCGCGCCCTCGACGGGCAGCACCAGAGAATTCCTGCGCGCGCAGTAGATATCTTTCGGACTCACGGCATGCAGCGGTGGAGGCAGGGCCTGCTCGACGGCCGGCAGTGCCGCGACGAGCACTGATTTCGGATTGTGAAACGACGGCGGCGTGTTGAGCGTCAACGTGAGCTCATTGCCCACGGCCGTGGCGAGCGCCGGAATGTATTGATAGTTCGCGACACCGAACGAATCGAAGAGCCTTCCGAGATCCAGCAGCGTTGCGATATAGGGGCTGTAGTAACCGTAGTTCGCCTGCGGCGTGAAGCTGGCCGCCATGGCCAGATCGCGCGCCGGCCCCGTCGTGAGTGCCTCGACGATCGACACGCTGTGACCGTCATTCAGGATCATCGTGTCCTGCCCCTCCGTCAGGCAGGGCGCCTGCAATTGCGGAAGCCTGTCGAGGCACTTCTCGTCGACCCGGATTGCGAGACTTCGCGCCAGCAGTGGCGTCGTGCCTTTCAGCACAGCCGGGTTGGCTGCGTTGAGACGGCGGATGGCGGAGAGATAACGATCGAGACGCGAGCGATCGAGCGTTGCCTGATTGAGGTCCTGCGTGGCGCGAACGAACGCTCCCGGACGGCCGCGGACTGCGTTGACGAGCGTTTTGAAATCACCGCCGGTTTCCGGGGCAAGGAAGATCAAGGCTTGCTGTGCGCCTTCGGGAACGTCGACGGTCAGGCCCTTGGCTGCGCAGTCGCGCTTCTTCCACGTGGCGCAATTGGAGAACCAGTCCTTTGGCGGAGGGTTCGTCGGGCCGCGCAGGAACCCGACGATCATCAGGTAATGCGCGGATTGGGTTTCCGGGAAATTCGCCTTGATCGCGAGTTTGTCACCCGCGGCGAGATGCGGAGCCTGGGCAATGGGCAGCGTTGTGCCGGCGCGGGTGACGGTGACCTCGAGCGTGGGACCGGTGAGGTCGAATGGAGCGGGGCCTGCGGCGTGGGCGACGCCGCCAAAGAGGAGAACGGCGAGTACAATCGCCGCGCTGAATAGTGGTGCGCTCATGGGGGACGGATCGTAGGGGAGCGGCGGCGCACGCGCCAACCAGATCGCAAGCTATGCAACCCGGTGTGTCGCCGATCTGAGACGCATCAGACGCGCGGTTGAGCGTGTGTGCGCGCTGCGGGCACTGGCGTGTGCCCGCAAGCGCGCGTTCTCTCAGCGCCGCCGCTGTGCAGACTGATCTCGCACTGCCTTGAACTCGCTTCCGGCCTTCCATTCCGGCCAGCGCGTGGAGTCCGCGAGCGATCGGCCGACTTCGTAGAGGAGTGCAATGTCCTCAGCTTCTCCGGTGAAGTCGAGAGCCTCGCTCCATTCGTCCTTGGGCTGGTGATATTTCTTCTCGTTGTACGCCTCGCGCAGGGCGACACCTTTCGCCTTGCCGCCGTCGACGAGATCGTCCCCCGACTTGAATGACACCGCGGGTACTCCGGCTTTCGAGAGAGGGAAGTGATCGGAGCGATAGAAACTGCCGGCTTCGGATCTCGGATCGGGCGCGAGCGTGCGGCCCTGCTTCTTTCCCGCGGCGGCGATCTCGTCCACCACGGTGTTGGGGCCGAAGGTGGTGAAGTCGCGTGCGCGGCCGAAGAGACCGAGGCTGTCCATGTTGATCGCGGCGACCGTCGTCTCGAGCGGATAGAGAGGATCGCTCGCGTAGTATTCCGAGCCGAGCAACCCTTTCTCTTCGGCCGTCACGGCGAGGAACACCACGGAACGCTGCGTCTTCGGCGCCGAGCCGAAGAGGCGCACGAGCTCGAGCACCGCGGCGAGACCACTGCCATTGTCCGCGGCGCCGTTGAAGATGCGATCGCCCGTGTCATTGGGTTTGCCGATGCCGAGATGATCCCAGTGTGCGGTGTAGAACACGGTCTGGTCGGGATGAGTCGTGCCGGGCAGCAGCCCGACTACGTTCTTCGACACCACCGTCTCGCGTTTCACGCGATAGTCCGCGGAGAACGTGACGCCCTTCAGCGGTACTGCGCGGAAGGTGTTCGACTGCGCCTGCTTCTTCAGCTGCTCGAAATCGAGGCCTGCGTCCTTGAGCAGGTTCGCGGCAACGCCACGCTGAATCCAGGCTTCCAGATCCACGTGTTCGGCGCGCGGATCCTTGCGCAGGATGTCGAATATGGCGTTGGTGTTCGAGTTCTCCACGGTGGCCCAGCCATACGACGCGGGAGCCGTTTCGTGCACGATCAACACGCCGAGCGCGCCGTGCCGCGCGGCTTCTTCGTACTTGTACGTCCAGCGGCCGTAGTAGGTCATCGCTCGGCCGCCGAACTTTCCGGAAGTCGTCTCGAAGTCCGGGTCGTTGATGAGCACGATGGCGACTTTGCCGCGCATGTCGATGCCCCGGTAGTCGTCCCACTGCTGCTCGGGGGCGGTGACACCGTAGCCCAGGAAGACGAGCGGGGCGTCCTTGATCTGCACGCGGTCCACGTTCGTTGCCGCTGCACGCACGGCCACGTCTTTGCCCTGCGCGAGCGTCTGCCGTTTGCCGGCGGCCGCTACGTCGAAGTCCGCGCCGGCGGCCCGGCGCTCCTCTTGCACCTGCCGGCGCGAAGGGCCGCGAGGCGCTTCTCGCCAGCGCCTTTCGTGGACGAGCGTCTCCCTAAAACCTCAGCCTCACGCCCGCGCGATAGGACCGGCCGATCTGGTCGAAGTACGTCGGATTCGTGGGGTACTGCAGCTCCGGCGCCAACGGCGGCTCCTTGTCGAACAGATTGTTGATGGCGGCGAATACCTGAATCTCGGCCCCACCGGCTGACGGGAAGTCGAAGTTGCCGAACAGGTTGAAGTACGTGGCGCTCGCCACGTGATTGTCGTTAGTGCTGTTCACGAGCGTGGGGCTGTAGCCGGCGTCGGTTGGATCCAGACGCGTGGCATCGATCACGCCACTGTCGATGTAACGCACCTGAAGGGTGGCAGACAGGGGCGCGCGCGAGTAAGTGAAGTTGGCGCGCAGGAGCCATTCAGGCAATCCCGCTGAGCCAAGACCGCCTGTCTGGCCTGCGCGGTCAACGGCGATTCCGAACGTCTCCGTCGTTGACTCTTCCACGTGTGAAGCCAGGAGCCGGAAGTCCACGGTGCCGCTGCCGATGGGCTGCTCGTAGCTCAGCTCAATGTCCTCACCCCGCGTGCGCAGCTCGTCGAGGTTCAGCGCGACGTTGCGAACCTGGGTGATCTGCTGCCCCGCCCCGAACGTGATGAGATCGCACGCGCGCGTGTTGCCGGCGAAGCAGCGATCGACGATGAACTGCGCGCCGCCGGGCGCGCTGATGTATCCATCAACCTTGATGTCGTAGTAGTCGACGGACAGTCGCAGCCGTTCGCTCCAGCCCCACTGGGGCGAGAAGATGAAGCCCAGTGTCGTCGTGTCCGCTTTCTCGGCGTCGAGGTCGGGGCTGCCTCCCCCCAGAAGGGAGGGGAACGGCTGCTGCGTCACTCCGGTAAAGCGGTTCTGCAACGGCGTGAAGCTGCTGGCGCTGGCGAGATAGAGATCCGCGAAGTTGGGGGCACGAATGTCGCGCGAGCGGGTGCCGCGCACGCGCAGCCACTCGATCGGCTCCCACACGAGGCTTGCCTTCCACGTCGTCGCGTCGATTTCGTTCGAGCTGCTCGTCCGCAGGTAACTGCCGAAGCCGTCAATGTCGTAGCGAGCGTGACGGCCCGCGACATTCAGGCTCAGGCTCTGCGCCGCCGGCTTCTCCTTCAGCAGCGGCAGTTCCGCTTCGACGTACGCTTCGGAAACTTTGGAAGTGCCGCTGTAGTCGGCGCCGAAGTTCTGGAAGTAGGCGAACTGATTGGAAAGCGGATCGTGCAGCACCTCGATCTCGTCGCGCCGGAACTCGATGCCGCCGGCGAGCGCCAGCGGCCCGGCCCAAAGGTCCGCGGCCTCGCCCTGCAGGTTGGCTGCGACGACGTGCTGGGTGATGTCGATGTCCTCGACGAGCGTGCCATACACGTAGTCGCGTGCCGCCTGACTGAAGTTGCCGGTGCCGAAAAGATTCAGCGGCTGGCATCCGGCAGCGGCGGCGCGCAGCGCGGCGTTTGCGCTCAGTGTCGCGCGGCAGACGATGTCGCCGGTGCCGGGCGTGATGACGGTTTCCGTGTCGACGATGGCGTCGACGGCGCGCGCGAAGTTCAACGGATTCGTGGGATCCGCCGCGGTCTTACCGGGGTTGCCCTGGATGCGGTTGTCCTTCACCGTCTGCAAGCGATCCGTCCGGCCGAACTGATAGTAGACGTCCCAGGTCGCGTTGCCGATGCTGCCCTCGAGCCCCGTGGTGGCCCGATACACGTCTGCCGTGGAAGTGCTGAAGCCTCGGGCGAGATCGTCGCCGAGCCGCCCCATGCTGAAATTCAGAATGCCTGGGTTCGCATTGAGCACCGTGCGAACGGCCGTCGGGATGAAGGGATTTTCCCGGCTGATGTTGATGGCCGCATCGAAGAATGACGCCTGCAGCACCGAGCCCGTGACGTAGCCGTAGGAGGCTTCAAAGAAACCCGAGATGTTGTCCGTCAGCTCGTAGTTCGCATGGCCGAACAGCGTATAGCGCTCGACCGGCACGGTCAGGTTCGTGTTGAGAAACGTCGGCACGAGGTCGCCGCCCAGCTGGGTCACGCCACTCACCACCGATCCAGGGGTGTAGGGAACGGCGTTGCCGTTCGCGTCGAACTGGATGCCGCCCGTGCCGAACATGTTCCGGATCGCAGCGGGATTTGTGCCCGCTACCACGCCACCCGTGTTCATCCAGAAGCCTGCGTTCGAATCGCTGCGTACGAAGTTTGGCAGGCCGTTGCCGGCAGCGAATCCGTTGTTGGTGATGACCTGCCCGGGCCTGCACCACTCGCGCTCGAAGCAGTTTCCGATGCCATCCTGCTTGTCGTACTCGCCGCCGACGATGAAGTGACCTTTGTCGCCGCTGAAGCCCGACCCACCCGCGAACGCGGCGTGGTAACGGTCGCCATCGTGCTCGTCGGTAACGCCGTAGTCCGCCTGCACGTTGAAGCCGGTGAGACGTTTGTTGAGATTGATGTTCACGACGCCTGCGATAGCGTCGGAGCCGTAAGCGGCCGAAGCGCCGCCGGTCACGATCTCCGTGCGGTCGATCAAGAGACTCGGGATGAGATTGAGGTCCGCCGAACCTTCCCGCGTGGTGGGTGCGAATCGCCGCCCGTCCAGCAGGATCAGCGTGCGCGTTACGCCAAGGCCGCGAAGGTTCACGATCTGCGCGCCGACGTTGAAGCTGCCGAAGCCATTCGTCGACGGATTGTTGCTGGCGCGGAACGAGGGCAGCTCACTCAGCGCGGCGCCGATATTCGTGACTGCGAGCTTCTGCAGTTCCTCGCTGCCGAGAGAAGTGACGGGCGAGGGCGCGTTCTGGTCCGACCGCGCGATGCGGGAGCCTGTGATCACCACCTGCTCGGCAGGCTCTTCCGAGGCCTGGGGTGATTCCTGCGCGTGAACTTGGCCCAGCAGCGAAATGCAAAGGCCCACCGATCCCACAACTACTCGCTTCGTCATGCCGCCCCCCTGCGCTCTGTCGAGCGCCAGCCTGAGAATTCGTGGTTCTTCCGATTGTTGTGGCCAAGAGGGTAGAGCCGCCCGGCGGCTGCGTCCAAATGGAAGACCGTCGGTGACCGGCGAGTGGAGGGCTCGGCTGCGCGCGCGCTGGCGACGTGCGCCCGCGCCACGTCGAGGTGCGACGCTCGGAGCTGGCGCCACGGCGGCGCGCCCGGTGACAGCCGGCGATGCGCATGACACCGCCGGCCTCGGACACGGCATGTCATTCACCGGCTGTGTGAGGCGGCAACCTCAACGAGCTTCGGATGCTTGATTTCCTTCGCGGCGCGTTGAATCGTGTCGGTGACGCAGCGTTGTGCCTTGCTGTTCTGGCGGATCTCCAACAACGTGTCCGCGTATCGAGGGCACACCTTCTCCGCGGCGACGACCAGGCGGTCATACAGGGCGCGCGAGCCTTCTTCGGTGGACAGGTTCAGGTCCGCGTACTTGACGGTCACTGAGGGTATCTCTCCGACCTTCGCGGGCCTCTCCGCGAAGGACGCGGGGACAACGACGGCAATAGCGACGAATGCTGCGACGACCCTGCGTGTGATGCTCGCCGAGGAAGCAGTGTGCGAGGTCATGACGAACCTCCTGGTTCGATAGGCCCTGGTCGCCGAAGCTGGCGACAGAGGAAGTACACATAGGATGCGTCGGCGGTTGCATCGGTTGCGCTTCTGACCTTCGAAGAAAGCGCGAAAGTCGTTCGTCCCGCGTCAGTGCGCGCGCAAGAGCTCCGTCGCGCCGTCCCACGAGAGCTTCATTCCGGTGAGGAGCAGCAACACGTAGATCAGCACGTAGAAGCGCTCGGGGTCGACGCGACGAATGAGTTTTGCTCCCACCACCGTTGACGCAATGGCAAGGGGAAAGAGCGCGAGCGCCGTCGTCATGTTTCCGCGAGTGAACTGACCCAGCGCGGCGTAGGCGGGCACTTTCAGCCAGTTGATGCTGGCGAAGAAGATCGCGGAGGTGCCGATCAGCACGTCGCGATCCAGGCGCTTCGGCAGCATGTAGATCTGGAAGGGCACGCCGCCGGCATGGGCGATCTGGCTCGTGAATCCCGCCGTTGCACCCCATACCAGGCCCATGACGTCCGATGGTTGCTGAGGGCGTGCCGTTCCGCGCAGCGTGATGCGCAACTGTCGGGCGCCGAATATCAGTGAGATGAGCCCCAGCGCCAGTTCCACCGCGGCCGTGGACACGTGAGCCGCGAGCAGATACGCGAGCACGATGCCGACGAGCGCGCTGGGAATGAGGATCGCGAGGCTCTTCTTATCCCATGCTTTCCGAAACACCCAGACGCTGACAGCGTCTTGCACGATGAGAATCGGCAAGGTGATCGACGCCGCCTGCACGGGTGAAACGGCCAGCGCCATCAGCGGCACGGCGAGCACGCCGATGCCGGAGAAGCCGCCCTTCGCGAGACCCAGGAGGATGACCGCGGGGATGGCGAACGCGTAGAAGAGTGGGTCGGTCGACACGCCGGGCAGTTCTTTAGCGTAAACGCATCGGCGGTCCCGGCGTGCCGATCAACTCGGGGGCTTATTGCCCCCAGGAAGTCCGCGCAGTTTGCGCCCGTCGGGAAGGGTGACGCTCACGAAGAACCCGCCCGTGCGGCCATCGCGCAGTGGGTAGAAACTGACGGTGATCTTGTCGCCGGCTTTCAGCGTGCGGCTGTTCCAGCCGTTGCGGCCCAGCCAGCTCGGGCTCATGCCCTCGAGCCCCCACTCCTCGATCTTGCCCGACTTGCCGGCCACGTCGAGCCAGATGAACGCATGCGGCTGCGTCCATTCGTATTTGTCTATCGTGCCTTCGAGTGTCTTCTCCTTGCCCCACTCGAACATGGCCGTTGAATGATGCGCGTTGGCGGATGCGCCGACGAGGCTTGCCGCAACACAGAGCAGAATCGGGCGGATCATCGTATTCAGATTCATTCGTCACTTCCCCGGCTGGCGCTCGAGACTGAAACCCGGATTGCCTTGCTCATCCAGGGCGTCGTGATTGTTCTGTGCACAGACGTACTCCATGATTTTCCAGTCGCGATGACGCTGGTAGCGAGCGACGCTGGTGTAGGGTTCCAGGAAGACAGCCGGGTCTTCGACAGTACTGGTGATCTCCAGGACGTCCGGCTCGACGAGGCGCACTCGCTCGGTCACGCGCATTTTCTCGCTGTGACTGGCGACGCCGGCGAGCGGGCTGGTCTCCGGAAGGATGCCGACGGTCTCAATGACCAGCGTATCGCCTTCCCAGTGCCCCGCGGATGTGCCCAGATACGTTGGATCGGGATCCGCCGGAAGCCCGCTGCCGTCGGTGTACACCCGCCGCACCATCGAGTAGCTCTCGGTGATGATGGTCACGCGGCCGGGCGTGAACAGAAACTCGATGGGGTACGGCTGCTGCATGATCACCGGCACGCCGGGCGGCACGCAGTTCGACACTGAGGAGACGAAGTTGATGCCCGGAGTCGTCTTGTTCTTCTCCTGATATGCCGCGAAACCGGGCGCATATTCAGGAGTGAGCTTGGGCGGTTGAGGCGC
The DNA here is from genome assembly GCA_963837755.1 of uncultured Gammaproteobacteria bacterium. GTDB lineage: Bacteria > Pseudomonadota > Gammaproteobacteria > Steroidobacterales > Steroidobacteraceae > JADGHX01. The sequence goes on from CAWIOP010000003.1 coordinate 1,177,728, forward strand.
GCCTGCCATTCCCGGCCGTGCGAATCGGATCGGCTCCCAGGCGCCGCTCCAGTCGGGAAGTCTGGCGAGCTGCGCGTCGGCGTTTTCGGAAGTAGAAGAGGCAGTGGATGGGGTGCCCCCGGCGCTCGCCGAATCTGGCCCTGCGCCACTGCAACCGCCGAGCGTGCCCGCTGCCGCTACCGCCCATAGCGCAGCGAGAATGGGTGTCTGCTTCATTGGCCCCCCGGTCCGTGACGTGAAATGTTCTTGAAGTAATCCGCGCCGAGCATAGCGCAGGCTTCAAATGCGACGCGTAAGGACGTGCCAGCTCGGCCGAGGCGCGGCAGGTTAGAGTATTCACGGTCCAATTGCCGCTTTCGCCCGCTAGCGCTACGCTTGATGCAGGCAGGGATGAGGGGCCATGAACAAGAACAAGAATACTGGGACAGCCCGCAGGCTGATCGTACGAATCGCCACGACGTTGTTCCTGATGACGGGAGGGCTGGTTACCGCGCATGCCCAGGACGCGACCGCCGGGCCCGAACAACCGCAAGTTGCCGCGCCGGCGGCGGTCGACGTCGAGGTGTTCCAGGGCGTCCGCATTCTCGCGTCACCGAGAGACAACGCGTACCCCTCCAGTGAAGTGTTCGACGGCCGGGAAGGCTGGGTTCAGCTCAACATGATGATCGACCCGAAGGGCAAGCCCTACGAGGTTACGGTGATCGATTCGAGCGGGAATCCCGCGTTCGAGAAAGCTGCCTTGAAGGCGCTGAACCAGATGGCCTTCGAACCGGCCCGGCGCGGCAACGCGCCCATCGACTCGAGTTTCGCGTTGAAGATGATGTTCGCGATCCGGGGCCTGGCCAAGGGCGCGTCCCGGGAGTTCGTGGCGGCCTACAAGCAGTTCATCAAGGCCGTCTACGCGGGAGACAAAGACAAGGCGGATGTTCACCTCGCGAAGCTGAAGTCGAAGAACCTTTATGAGGAAGCGTTCGAGAACTACGGCAAGTACTCCTATCACCGAAAGTGGGGCACTCCTTCGGAGCAGTTGACGGACCTGCGTCTGGCCATTGCGGGCGAGAAACGCCCTGGGTATTTGCCGAGGACCGTCTTTGCAGCCGCGCGCATCTCGATGTTCACTCTCCAGGTGAAAGCGCGCGACTACGGCGGCGCTCTGGACTCGTGGAACATCCTCGAGCCCATCGCGTCACCGGCGGTTCGCAAAGAACTGCAGAGTACGGTCGACCAGATCCGCGCGGTTCAGCTCGGCAACCAGCCAGTCAGCTTGCCCGCGAAGATAGACGAGAGCAGCAGCTGGGACGGCACGCTGTTCAGGAATCGGTTCAGCGTCGAGGTGAAGAGCGGTGCGGTCAGCGAGATCAAACTCCGGTGCGAGAAGCAGTACCTGTTCTTCAAATACGAACCCGGCGTGGAGTATTCGATCGGCTCGAAGAAAGACCAGTGCGGTATCGAAGTCGTGGGTGACCCGGGGACGAGGTTCGAACTCATTCAGTGAAGGCGTATGTGGCTACTCCGTGGACCCGGATGAGGCGCCGGGCAAGCTGACCGAAGCCCCGGTCTATCATGCCGAAGCGTGCCGCCGGTGCACGCATATACAAGAGTTCGGCAGGGGGTCACGTTGAACAAGAAGCCTTTGGTTCTGCTCGGCTGCGCGGCGGCTCTGACGTTCGCGGGGTGCCAGCTTTCCGGGACGTCGGGCGGTGAGGCCACAGGGGCGGCGGGCGCGCCGGCACGGGTGACAGCCAAGCGCCTCCTCGAGGCGGAGCAAGAGCCTTCGCAGTGGATGATCTACAACGGCACCTACTCCGAGCAGCGCTACAGCCGGCTCACTCAGATCAACCGCAACAATGTCGGCCAGCTGGGCCTGGCGTGGTTCGCGGACTACGACTGGTTGCCATCGATGCGAAGACGGGCAAGCCCGCCTGGGAAACGCTGACCATCGACAAGACCAAGCACTACTCCATCACGAGCGCGCCGCGCATCGCGAAGGGGCTGGTGTTCATCGGGAGCTCCGGTGGCGAGTATGGCGTGCGCGGCTACGTGGGCGCCTACGATGCGGAGACCGGCAAGCCGGTCTGGCGCTTCTACACCGTGCCGGGCGACCCGAACAAACCGCAGGAGAACGAGGCGCTCACGAAGGCCGCAGCCACCTGGCCGAAGGACAACGGCTGGTGGGAAATCGGCGGCGGCGGCGCTGCGTGGGACGCTATCGTCTACGACCCGAAGACGGACCTTGTGTACTTCGGCACCGGCAACGGGTCGCCGTGGGACCAGTCGCATCGCGACCCCAGCGGAGGCGACGACCTGTATCTGGCTTCAATCGTCGCGGTGAAAGCTAGCAGTGGCGAATACGTGTGGCACTACCAGACCACACCCGGGGACACGTGGGACTACGACTCCGTGAGCCCGATGATGACTGCTGATCTCACGCTGGGTGGGAAGAAACGGCACGTGTTGATGCAGGCGTGCAAGAACGGGTTCATGTATGTGCTGGATGCGGGGACTGGGGAACTGCTGAAGGCCGACCCGTTTACGGAAGTGAACTGGGCCGACGGCGTGGACATGAAGACGGGGCGGCCGCGTACGAAGCCGGAAGCGCGCTATCAGAATGCGACGTTCAATCTCGCGCCGGGCGTGCAGGGGGCGCACGGGTGGCACTCGAATGCGTTCAATCCGGAAACGGGGTTGGTGTACATCGCCACGCAGGAAGCGTACTTCAACATGGGACGGCTTCCGAACTACAAACGCTCGCTCACGGGTTACAACGTCGGCATCAATATGCTCGCGCCGCCGCCTCCAGGCGCGAAGAGTGGCTTCATCGGATTCCTGCAGGCGTGGGATCCGGTGGCGGGGAAGACTGTGTGGAAGAGCGAGCCGAACCAGGGGCCGACGGGTGGTGTCGTGGCGACGGCCAGTGGGCTTCTTTTCCAGGGTAACGGGAACGGGCAGGCGGCTGGTGGTGCGGCCACTCCGACGGCGACAAATGCTCTCCCGGCGGGCCCGAATGCGAAGCCGGAGCTGCGCGCGTTCGACGCGAAGACGGGAGAGAAACTGTGGTCGTTCGGGACGCAGACAGGGATCGTTGCTGCGCCGATCACTTATGAGCTCGAGGGGCAGCAGTATGTGGCGGTGAGTGTCGGTGGTGCCGTACCGGGTGGGGACTACTACGCGCCGAACTACTCGCGGCTCTTGGTGTTCAGCTTGAATGGCAAAGCGACGCTGCCGCCGAGTGTGGAGTACACGCCGCGGCCGCTGAATCCACCGGCGAATAGTGCGAGTGCTGAGGTTGTGGAGATAGGGCAGCAGCGGTATGCGCAGTATTGCTCGCAGTGTCATGGGGACAATGGGCAGACTCGGGGGGCGAATTTCCCGAACCTGACACGCACACCGCTTCTGCACGCGCAGGAGGCGTTTGACTCCGTGGTGCTGACGGGGGTGCTGGCGGAGAGGGGGATGGCGTCGTTTGCGGATGCGCTGAAGGCGGAAGATACCCAGGCGTTGCGCGCGTACCTGGTGAAGCGGGCGAATGATCTCAAGAATGCGCCCGCCCGGGGGCCGCGGCAGGCGCCGGCGGATACCAGCGGGAATCAGCACCAGCAGCCGGGACAGTGATGGCGCAGGCGTGGCTCATTCGCGGAGCCACGCCGGGCTCAGAACCAGTGAAGCATCTTGCCGAGAGTTGCCAGGCCGACGGCTAGCGCGACGACACCGCCGGTGCCGCCCATTACCCAAAGCATCGCCTTCTGCATGCCGCGGAGGCCGGCCATGTCTGTACGCATCTTTGAGAACTCCTCAGCCATTTTCGCAAAGCCGGAGTTCATTTCGGCGTGGTTTTTGTCGATCTTTGTGTCCAGCGCTTCGCGGAACTGATCGATCTTTGCGTTGAGGGCACCGGTCTTCGCTTCCAGCTTCGCATCGAGGCTGCCGATTTTCGCTTCCAGCCCCTCGCGGACCTGATCGATCTTCGTATCCAGACCACCGATTTTCGCTTCCAGCCCCTCGCGGACCTGATCGATCTTCGTATCCAGACCACCGATTTTCGCTTCCAGCCCCTCGCGGACCTGATCGACCTTGGTATCCAGGCCACCGATCTTCGCTTCCAGCCCCTCGCGAACCTGATCGATCTTCGCGTCCAGACCACCGATCTTCGTTTCAAGCCCGTCCCGAAACTGGTCGAGCTTCGTTTCCAGCGCCGTGCGGACTTGATCGATCTTTGAACCCAGCGTCTCACGGACCTGATCGATCTTTTCCCGCAGCACGCTATTGCCCGCGCGCAGCTCGCGCACGTCCTTCCTGACTTCGTCGAGCCCGGTTCGCATGTATCCCAGGTGGGCGTCGATTGTCTCTTCTGATGCCACGGGAGCCTCGTACTTCTTGCGAAAAACTGCGTTCATTGCAGCGACGTCCAGTTGAACGTTCGACGTAAACTCATTGCGACGGATGCGAAGTTATCGCGTCATTCGATGTTCGTCTACGTGCATGAAAGTACGAGAATTTCTCTTTCGCCTGTGGTTTTCCCCAGCGTTACGCGCAGCGTTGTGACGTGTGCGCTTCCGCCAAGCGAATCTCTCTCGTGAAGGCCACCTCGGTTCCGTGCTCAGCTTCGAGGCGCCCCCGATGATCACCGCGCTACGCGTTTCCGCAGAAAGTGCGCCAGGTCAAGCCTGGAGAAGGAGGAAGGTGTGTAGAACGGATCAACATATCGAAACCTTCTGATGAGACCGGCAGGTGAGAGTCCTGCGCCGACAAAGGCTAGCCACCGGTCGGCACCGAGTGTTGCGTGGAGCGAGGGTGACCTCGGCTGCGAAGCGTACACAGGGGGCGTGCAGGCCGCGTGATAGAGCCTCGATAGGAAAGTGAATGCGGAGCCGACGTCGTTTTCTGAACGGAAGGCAGCATCGAATGCGCCGTGGAGGGCGAGGCGCGAACGATCCGCCGGGGTCGAAGAGCGGGGCATGCAGGCAAGGGTCTTACAGGAACCTGGGAGCTCTCGTGGTCTCCCCGATCACCAGCAGACGCTATGGGCGAGCGTTGAAGAAGTGGCCCTGGCCCTCAGTCGTGGCATCGAGGACTGAGCGGAGCGAACAACGGATGCAGTCGGGGTACGGTGAAGCGACGGTAACGGAGCAACGCCGGATGGATCAGGAGAAGTCGGAGCTGGCGAGTGGTACCGGTGAAGCGGGGGAACCTGACCGAAGGGACCCTGTGGAGGGAAGGCGCTGGCGGGTTTAAGGAACTTCTCGAGGGAAAGATGATGAGGACATCGAGCCTCAATGACATCTCAACGCGACAAGAGAAGATAGCGCAACAGTCGAGACAGGCGCCGTCGATGGTATGGACGACGCTGGCTCATCACATTGATCTTGAGTGGCTGCATGAGGCGTATCGGCGCACGCGCAAGGACGCCGGTTGGAGTCGACGGAGTGACGGCGAGTGAGTACGAAGCGGCGCTTACGGCGAACCTGACGGAGCTGCTGAAGCAGCTCAAGACGGGCGGCTACCAAGCGCCGGCAGTACGCCGAGTGCATATCCCCAAAGAGGGTGCGCAACACAAGACACGGCCGATCGGCATCCCGACGATCAGTTCGAACTGCACGTTCCGACAGCGCGCCCTTGGGATGGGCGGAGATCTGTCATCCCTTTCACCCTCTGCGAGGCCAACGTTTTCCGGTGCTGAAGACGCGGCGGCTGTCCGGCGGGGAGACGTTGATTCTTCGAGAACCGGCGCGCGGCAGCGTAAGTGTGCTGCGTGAGTGGACGGATTGGGCGCAACCGTCGGTGTGGACCGAGCCGGGGACGCCGCCACGGCGTTTTGCGCTGGAGCCGCTGCTCGAACTGGTGAAGCTCGTGGAGCTGCTATCCCGGGAGCTTGACGCATGAGCGCCTCAACACTAGCATCGGGCCAGTCATATACGTGCCCCGAAAGCCCCGACAGATATGGCGCAAAAGTCCGCGACCGAACTTCGAGCGCCAACGCCAGGCGCTGCTGCGCAAGCTTCCGCCTCTGCACGCGCTGCTTCGCGGATCGCTCATCGAGCGCTACAAGCGCTGCGGCAAGCCGGGGTGCAGCTGTGTAGACGGACCCGGTCACGGCCCCAAGTACTATCTGTCGGTAAGTTTCCCCGGCGAACGTCCGCAGATGGACTACGTCCCGCAAGAGCTGCAGCCGCAGGCCAGCGAGTACCTCGGCAACCTGCAGCACGCGCGCGAGATTCTGGAGCAGATCTCGCGAGATCAATCGCGAGCTGCTGCAGCGTCGCGAGAGACTTTAGAGCGCACGCACGGTGAGCGAGGAACAGACGCTCACCCCACCGGTCGATGTCCGCGCTGCGAGCGTCCTGCTCGCGAACATGCTGGAGAGTTGGATCGATGCGCAGCGCGCATCGCTCGCAATCGAGGAGGCCAGCGATGAGTGCCCAGATCACCCCGCAGCACCACAACAGACCCGCTTACATCTACGTGCGCCAGTCGACACTCGCCCAGGTGCGCCACCACCAGCAGAGCACGGAACGTCAGTACGCGCTGCGCGAGAAGGCGCTGGCGTTGGGCTGGAACAAGACCTCGATTCGCACACTCGACCGGGATCTGGGTCTCTCGGGTGCGCAGAGTGCGCAGCGCGAGGACTTCAAAACGCTGGTGGCGGATGTCTCGATGGGCCAGGTTGGGGCGGTGTTCGCACTGGAAGTGTCGCGTCTGGCGCGCTCGAACCTCGATTGGCATCGGCTGCTCGAACTGTGCGCACTGACGCGCACCCTGGTCATCGATGAGGACGGCTGTTACGACCCCGCGGACTTCAACGACGGTCTATTGCTGGGCCTGAAGGGGACGATGGCTCAGGCGGAGCTGCACTTTCTGCGCTCGCGCTTGCTCGGCGGTAAGCTCAACAAGGCGCAGAAGGGTGAACTGCGCGCGCCGCTCCCGGTGGGCTTTTGCCACGACGACGAGGGGCGCATCGTCATCGACGCGGACGAGGAGGTGCGCGGCGCCGTCGCCGCGGTGTTTCGGCTGTTCGAGGCAACAGGCAGTGCATACGGCGTCGTACAACGCTTTGTCGCGCAAGGGTTACGCTTCCCGAAGCGCGCCTATGGTGGCGCGTGGGATGGGAAGCTCGTGTGGGGCCGGCTCTCGCATGGTCGCGTGCTCGGGGTGCTCAAGAACCCGGTGTACGCGGGCACATATGTGTATGGACGCTATCAGTATCGACGGCAGATCAGCACCCAGGGCGAGGTGCGCAAGCACGTTCAGGTGACGCCGATGCGTGAGTGGCGCGTAAATCTGCCGACGCACCATGAGGGCTACATCAGCTGGGATGAGTTCTTGAAGAACCAGGAGCGCATGGCCAAGAACCGCACCAACACGCACGCAGCGCTGCTCAACGGCCCGCCACGTGAGGGAATGGCGTTGCTGCAAGGACTGCTGCTGTGTGGATGCTGCGGTCACGCGCTGACGGTACGGTATCTCGGCAACGGCGGTATCTATCCGCTGTATCTATGCAGCTGGCAGCGCCGTGACGGAAGCATGACGCGCGATTGCATGAGCGTGCGGTGTGATCTGCTCGATGCCGCCGTCGCCCGGGCCGCACTCGAGGCGCTCGAGCCCGAGCACCTGGCGCTGGCCGTGGCTGCGGTTGAGGAATTGAAGACACGCGATGAGGCCCTGCTGCATCAATGGCGGATGCGCCTGGAGCGCGCACAATATGAGGCGGCGCTCGCCGAGCGACGCTACGAAGAGAACGATCCGTCCAATCGCTTGGTGGCCGCGACGCTCGAGCAGCGCTGGGATGAGAAGCTGACGGCGCTGGAAGAGCTCAAGAAGCAGTATCGAGAAGTTGAAGGCAAGCGGGCGCGTGTCGCCACGCCCGAACAGGAAAAGCAGGTGCTGGCGCTCGCGACCGATCTGCCGCGCCTGTGGCATGCGCCGAGCACACAGGCGCGAGATCGCAAACGCATCCTGCGTCTGCTGATCAAAGACATCACCGTCGAGAAACACCGAGCAGAAAGACAGGCGGTGCTTCACATCCGCTGGCACGGCGGTGCCTGCACCGATCTCACCGTGGATTTGCCGCTGCCGCGTGCCGAGCAAATACGCTATCCGCAGCCGCTCGTGGCACGTGTGCGCGAGCTCGCGCGCGATTTGCCTGATACGAAAATCGCAGATCAGCTCAATCACGAAGGATGCGTGAGCGCGACCGGCAAGCCGTTCTCGAAAACCATCGTGAGCTGGATCCGATGGTGCCATCAAATTTCGGCCGCGCAGCTGAAGAGACCGGAAGAATTGACTGTCCGGCAAGTTGCCGACGAGTTCGGCATCAGTACCCACATGGTCTATTACTGGCTCGAACGCGGCATCCTCACGGCGCGCCAGTTGTGTCCAAACATGCCCTATTGGATAACGCTAAACGCCGAGCAATCACGCGGCTTGCGCGCGCGAATCAAGCGTTCTTATAAACTACCCAGGTCGACTCATTCCTAACCGCCCATGGGCAAGGTGCACTATGAAATCACCGTCCCGACGGTGGGCGATCGCGTGGCGCAGACGGTGGCGAAGATGGTGCTGGAGCCGAAGGTGGAACCGAAGTTCCACCCGGACTCGTATGCCTATCGACCCCATCGTTCGGCGTTGGACGCGGTGGGAAAGGCGAGGGAGCGGTGCTGGAAATTCGACTGGGTCATTGATCTGGACATACGAGCTTTCTTCGATAGTCTGGATCACGGCCTGGCTGAAAAGGCCGTGGCGCACCACACTGATCTGCAATGGGTTCGGCTGTATATCGCGCGGTGGTTGAGAGCCCCGTTGCAGCAAGCCGATGGCACTTTGCAGGAACGGACCCGAGGCACGCCGCAAGGCGGTGTCGTCAGTCCGTTGATCGCCAATCTCTTTCTGCATTATGCGTTTGATGAATGGATGCGCCGGAACTCTCCGGACACGCCATTTGAACGCTATGCGGATGATGTCACCGTGCATTGTCGGAGCAAGGAGGAGGCTCAGCAGTTACTGGAAGCGATCCGGTCTCGTTTAGGGCAGTGCGGTTTGGAGCTTCACCCGGTGAAGACGAAGATCGTTTATTGCAAGGACGATGATCGGCGCGGGGAGTACGAACATATCTCGTTTGACTTCCTGGGTTACACCTTCCGGCCACGCTTGGCGAAAAACCGGTGGGGAAAGTTCTTTGTGAGCTTCCTGCCGGCGATCAGCGCCAAGGCGGCTAAGGCGATTCGCGCCACCATTCGCGGCTGGCGAATGGCATCGACCAGAAATAACCAACGACTGGAAGATTTGGCGCAACTCGTAAATCCGTCGGTGCGGGGATGGATGAATTACTACGGGCGGTTTTATCGCTCGAAGTGTATCTATGTCGTACGGTATCTGAACAAGGCCCTGGCCGCGTGGGCACGCTGGAAATTCAAGCGGTTCAGACGTCGAGAGCGCGCTTCAGCGTATTGGTTGGGACGCATTGCGCGCCGTGACCGGGGGCTCTTTGTCCTCTGGCAGCTCGGTGTCATCCCTGAGGTTGGATCGTAGGAGCTGGATGATGCGAGAGTATCACGTCCAGTTCTGTGAGAGCCCGAGGGGGAGGTTCCCTCGGGCTACTCGACCGGTGCTGGGCTTTGAGTGGGAAGAAGATGCGAAGCGAGTGATGGCGGTGCTGGCGCAACGCTTTGGCCGGTACGGTCTGACCCTGCACCCTGAGAAGACGCGGCTGGTGGAGTTCCGCAGTCCCAAGCGCGGCGCGGAGCCGTCGGAGGACGGCGGACATACCGGACGTCACTTCGATATGTTGGGGTTCACGCACTTCTGGGCACGCTCACGGAACGGGCGTTGGGTGGTGAAGCGCAAGACGGCGAAGGCACGCTTCGGACGTGCGGTGAAACGCATGGCCCAGTGGTGTCGGGAGCATCGGCACATGCCGCTCGCCGAGCAGCACGCGGCGATCAATCGCAAGCTTCGGGGACACTATGCGTACTACGGTGTGACGGGGAACGCCCGTGCGCTCAGTCGCTATCTGCGGCTAGCAGAGCGCGCTTGGCGCAAGTGGCTCAACCGTCGCAATCATCGCGCGCATATGACCTGGGCACGGTTCAAGCAACTGCTGCATCGCTATCCACTGCTGCCGCCACGCGTCGTTCACAGCATTTATCCTCGCGCAGCGAATCCTTAGATCAAAGAGCCGGATGCGGGAAATCCGCACGTCCGGATCTGTGGGAGCCCTCGGCTAGCAATGGCCGAGGGCCACCCGACCGTGCTCGTGCTGCTCCATGGCTTCAACTGCCACGTCCAGCGCCTTGAGGAAGAGGGCGCCCGTTTCAGCCGGCAGCGAGGCCTTCACCACGAGCGAGCCGTCTTCATCCCAAGAGTAGCTCAGCCGCCGAGTCGCCTGCTGCCGCGCTTCGCGTGACAACTCCTCGGCCTGCTGCGCGCGTCGGAAGCATCGCACCGTTGTCTCGACGTGGTGAGCGGTTCCGTGGAGGGCGATGCCGAGCAACAGCTCCTCGGTTTCCGGCGCGGCCACACGAGTGATCGCCCGAACTTTTGAGTAGGAGAGCTCGCCGCGGGCCATCGCGGTGCCAATGCGCGGCAGAGTCTCGAGCGCATTCGCGACACGCACCTTCTCGCGCGCCGCGCCCAGGTCGATGCCGCACTTCCAGTTCAGCCAGTGAGCACAAGACTGCGTGGCGGAGTCTGCCCAGCCTTTGCGACGGTCGAACTCGGCGATGAGCGTGAGGAGTCGGTGACTCGCCGCGTTCAGGTGACCGGCGAGCTCGGTGATTTGGGCCTCGAGGGCGGCGGTGGATTGCACCTGCGCGCCGCGCAGGTTGTGCGTGCCGAGGTGCACCTCATGCACGACGCGAGCGCGGGATATTGTTTGGACGGCGGCAGCGGCATTCATGGGCGACTCCGTTCACGATAGTGATGTGACGCAATTTCTCTGAAAGATGATCGACGCCATCGGCTTCATCGAAACCGCGTGCGCCGCCCTCGAGCACAACGACAAGCCCGCCTTCGCCATGCCGTGCCTGCACCAAGGCATCCGCATGCTTCGGCGTGCTCACGATGTCCTGGAACGCGCCGACGCCGAGGTCCTGCTTCGCCCCCATCGCACGCGCGCACGCTCGCGCCGAAATCGGAAGGTGGCGCCATGAATCCGCAGGACACCCACACCGCAAAGGCGCGACAACTGACAATGGGCTATCACTATCCGGAGCCGCGCGCCTCGCCGCCAAACCAGCCGACACAGCCGGTGCCGTACCTGCGCCTGTGCGGGCGCTGGCTCAAGGACGCGGGCTTCACGATCGGCCGGCGACGTGCTCGTGCCCGGAGATGGCGTTCGCAACATCCCGGATGTCCGGGGCTGACGCGAACCTCCGCAAGTGAGCGCTGAGCTCCGCTATCGCGAACGCGCCGTCAATCAGCGTGACGTACCGGGGCGGAATATCCGCGCGGTGCGCGGGCTCCACGATCCGGTTCTTCGAATCGATTGCATATATCGTGAGCTCGGTGCTGGCGATCGGTGTGCTGTTCGGTGCGGTGAAGTTGCTCTACTCGGGCGTGCGAGCGCGTACGCGCGAGATCGCAACCTTGCGCGCGATAGGGTACGAAGCATTTCCGGTTGCGGCTTCAGTCCTGCTCGAATCGATCGTGCTGTCGCTGGCCGGGGCGTTGCTCGGGGCGAGCATCGCGTGGCTGCTCTTCGATGGAAAGCAGACTTCGTATTATCAGGATGTCTTTCAGCTCTCGGTGTCGCCTCGATTGTTCCTGCTGGGGACTGGGTGGGCGTTGATGCTCGCGCTGCTTGGTGGAGCGCTGCCCGCGATCCGGGCGGCACGGCTGCCCGTTGCCGAGGCCCTGCGCACGGTGTAGTCGCCGCTTCTGACTTTCCACTTTCTTTGATGCAGCGCCGCGCATGTCTCTTCGGCGCCACTGTTGCTGCTCAGAGGAAGGGGCCGTAAATTGGTTCATGTTCCAATAGAAACGGCCAATGCCTGACCCGGACCATGGCAATACCAAGGTACGAGGGCATATTGAAATTCGAACTCTGAGTCGGCGGTCTGTCGGGCCCTCGTCGTTCACGGCGTACCTGAATGTCCATCGTCGGAATGAGTCGCGCGCACGTAACAGGTCTTCAGCGCAACACGCCGTGTAATCCTGAGTGGGTCCGCAAGGTCTCTGATTCCGCTGACCTTGATGTCGTGGGCCAGGAACATTCGTTCCGGCAGACCACGGCACGTACGGGTCCTCAACAACCACAGGGGAGTGAACGCAATGTCATCCATGCGAGCCAGATTCATCCGCTCAGTGTTTGTCTGGTCGAGCGGTCTCGGTCTCTTTACACCGGCGTCCATCGTGCAGGCTCAGGAAGCCGCCACCACGCAGCCGGTCGAGGCGGAAACCGTCGTGATTACCGGCACACGCATCCAGCGTCGTGACTATGAAGCGAACAGCCCGATCGTTAGCGTCGACGAGAATTTCCTGAAGAACTCGAGCACCGCGGCGATCGAAACCGAGCTCGCCAAACTGCCGCAGTTCCATCCGGTGCAGACGCCCACCATGGGCGGTGACATCCAGCCGACTCCGACCAACACGCCAGGCGCAGCCACGATTTCGCTGCGCGGCCTCGGCGCCAACCGCAACCTGGTCCTGCTCGACGGTCGCCGTGCGACGCCGGGCAACGCATCGCAGACGGTCGACATCAACACGATTCCGTCGATCGCCATCCAACGCGTCGAGACCATCACGGGCGGCGCCTCGGCGACCTACGGCGCGGACGCCGTGGGCGGCGTCGTCAACCTGATCATGAAGAGGGATGTCCGGGGCCTGCAGCTCGATGCCCAGGTGAGCCAGTCCGAACGCGGTGACGGCTTCGAATATCAGGTGGGCGGGATCATGGGCGCCACCCTGAACGACGATAGGGGCAACATCACCTTCGCCTTCGCGCTGAACGATCGCAAATCGTCGGACCGACTCGACCGACCCTGGTTCCGCGACCAGATGAAGGATCCAACCATCGGCGGCGACGAGTTCTTCCCGGACTTCTCCGCCTACGATACGGTGGGCGCAAATCTGCCGTCGCAGTCCACGATCAACGGGATATTCAATCAGGCTGCGGCGGGTGCCGTTCCGGCGACGACGCGCTTCTACTTCAACCCGGATGGCACGGCCATGACCGGCTTCTTCCAGAGCTTCGCTCCCGCCGGCACTTATCGCTTCACGGGCGACCTGACCGGGACCAAGTGGAAGAAGACCACCGACGGTCTCTTGAACCAGAACTTCCAGGACGCCTATCTGGTGCTGCCGCTGAAGCGCGAGAACTTCTTCACGAACGCCGACTACAAGATCAACGACTGGCTCAACATCTTTGCCCAGGGCCTGTTCAGCAAGGTGCAGGTCCGCACCATTCAGCAACCGTCGCCGTCGGTGAACGGTTGGGCAGCGATCATTCCTGTCGACGGCCGTGCGCTACCCAGCGAGCTGTCCCAGATCCTCGGCAGCCGGGCGAATCCCACAGGGGACTGGCGGCTCACGTATTACCTCAACTATGCGAACCGCGACCTGCGTGCCGACGTGCTCACCTACACGATGCAGTTGGGCCTGAACGGCTATATCCCGCGGACTGACTGGACCTGGGAAGCCTACGGCTCGAAGGGCGAATCCGAGACCAGTGCGCTGACGACGGGCGTCGCCTCGCTCGAACGGTTCCGCTCGGTGATCTCGGCTCCCAACTGGGGCAGAGGCTTCAACTCGCTCACTGCCGGTTTCAGCAATCCTGCTTTTCGGCGGCTTTGGCGCGAACTTCGCAACCTGCACGAGCGGCATCGATCCGTTCAACAAGGCCGCACCGATCAGCCAGGACTGCATCGACGCGATTTCGGCCAGCTTGAAGACGCGCGCGAACCTGGAGCAGGAGATCTGGGAAATCAACACCCAGGGCAAGCTCTTCGATCTGCCTGCCGGCGAGCTGCGTGCGGCCCTCGGCGGCACGTATCGCAAGTCAACCTATGAGTTCCTCAATGACACGCTGACCTCGCAGGGTGTCCAGTTCAACGATCAGGCCGTCGGCATCTATCCCAGCGGCGATTCGGCCGGTGAGCTCGACGTCAAGGAGCTCTACGGTGAGTTGCTGGTGCCGCTGCTCCACGACCTTCCGTTCGTGAAGAAACTCGAACTGGAATTGGGCGCACGCACCTCCGATTACAACGTGACCGGCAATAGCTTCACCTGGAAGGCACTTGCCGACTGGCGTGCGATCGACTGGCTGCGCTTCCGCGGTGGCTTCAACCGCGCCGAGCGCTCACCGAACGTCGGCGAGCTCTACCTGGCACCGTCACAGACCTTCCAGGTTGGCGCGGCCGGGGATCTGTGCTCGCTGGCCAATCCGTCGCCGAACTCCGCCAACCCGGCGACGAATCCCAATGCGGCACAGGCACGGGCGCTGTGCGAGGCGCTCATGAACAAAGCCGCCCCGGGAACCGCGGCCACTTTCTATGCCAACCCGCAGTTCTCTCAGGCCGTCGGCCCGACCTTCGCGTTCCCTTCGGTCCGCGGCAACCCGGCCCTGGTGCCCGAAACGGCGAAGACCTGGACGGTGGGTACGGTCATCAGCTCGCCGGCCGAGAGTGGGATCGCCCGCGACCTTCGCGTATCGATCGACTACTACAACATCAAGGTGGACGACGCGATCGGCCCGCAGTCGGTCGACGTCGCGCAGCGCCAGTGCTTCGATCCGGCGTTCAACCCGACGTTCGACGTCAATTCGCCGTTTTGCGCCGGCATCAATCGAGTCGCCAATGACGGCGCGCTCGGGAACATCCTTCTCACCTACCTGAACAATGGGCGCTTCGAGACTTCCGGCGTCGATACGCAGGTCGACTGGGCCTTCGACCTCGGCCCGGGTCGTCTCACGCTCAACTCGGTCTTCAGCTATCTGATCAGCCTGAAATCGACGGAGCTCCCGAACGATCCGCTCGTCGAGTTCGCCGGCACCCTGGGTCCGACCCAGAACGAGCTGAATGCGGGCGCCTTCGAGTGGAAGATGTTCAACACGTTCGGCTATACCTTCGGCAAGTGGACGGCATCGCTGCAGTGGCAGCATTTGCCCAGCATCGATTCGATCACCGCCGCGACCAACTCCGCCACGACGATCACCGGGGCGCCGAGCTATGACCTGTTCGGTTTGAGTGGCAGCTTCGCCGTCACAGACGGCGCAGTGGTCCGCTTCGGTGTCGACAATCTGTTCGACAAGGAGCCGCCGATCATCGAGAGAAACGCCGACCCGAATCTGCCGGCTTTCCTCCTGCCGGGAGGTACGTTCGGCGGCGCGAATGCGAGCAATCCGGCGCTCTATGACTTCATAGGCCGCCGCTTCTTCCTCATCGCGCAGCTGAAGTTCTGATCGCAAGCTCGATTCCGATCGAGCCGCACGCGCCCGCGCTGCACCCGCGCTGCGCCCGCGTCGATCGTCATGCGAGCGGGACCCCTTGCCTGAAGGTAGGGGGTCCCGTCGCGGCCCAATAGCCGGCGATTCAATGGTGGCCTGCATCTGCGGCTACTGAAGGTGCGTGCCCGCCGTTCGGCGTCCGCTCGAACGGCGCGCCAGGCGTACGCATCGCGAATGCCTTTGCGACAGCGAAGGGCACGGTGATTATTGCAGCATACGGCCGAAGCGCGTCCATGGCCCCTTCCGCCAGGTCACGAAAGATTTCCCGAGTCATGAGTCACCCCTCAGAACATCCAGAATGTAGCGCCAGATTCCAGCGAGCAGCGCAATGCCGCTCACCAGAGCGTCAAGATAAACGAGGACGATCGACGACCCACCCCAGCGTAATCAGCGAAACGAAAGCAAACGCAGTCGTGGCGAGATGCCCGACGAGACGCAGAACAGACGACCGATGGCGCTTGCGCCGCATCCCATCCGCACATGGAACGAGGATAGGTGGGTCCGGGCGTGGTGTTAGGTTCCAGCAACGCTGCTTGAATGAAGACGCTCATTCCCTCGGTGCCCGTGTTCCGCAGGCCAACGCTCACATTTCGAGGGATGTAGACCGTGGCCCCGGCGCTGACCGCGACCTCACGAGAGCCAAGCCTGGCAACGCCACTCCCGCGATGGATGAAGAGGATTTCCTCAGCGTGTGGATGGTGATGGAGCCGAATCTTCTTTCCGGGAGGAATGTTCTCCATCCCCATGAAGAAGCTCGACGACTCGCCGTACTTTCGATCGACCTTGATGATAAAGGTCGGGATGCCCTCGGGGCCGCTGTTTCCCCGGGGCCGCCGCACACGCAGCTCGCCCTCAGACTCTTGAAGGATGAGTCCGGCGGTCGACGACGTGGAGGGATTCGCGCGAGGTTGCGGCTGGCTCTGGGCAAGCGCGGGCGAATCCGCGACCAATACAACTGCGCTGATGACAGCGGCGAACGTGAGGTGTTGCCAATTGATAGGCAGACGCATAGTCAATTCCCTTGCCGATGCTGTGGGCGATATAAGTATGAGGAGCGGGTATCTGACGTTCGTGCGACGGTAGCATGCCCGGATCCAACCTCGCGCCAAGAACTCGCGCCAAGAACTCGCGTAAAGGCCCGAGCAGAGTCTGGCCCTCAAAGTGCTGAGCGTGGCGAACAGCCTGGCGGCCGCGAGGCCTCACTGTGGCTACGCTGCATCGTCGCCTGGGTCATCACGGTCGCGCTCTTGATAGCCCTGATCGCCTATGTAGACAACGAAGCCCTCACAAAGGAGCTTCACGGCTGGTTCCGTATCGCGTTCGGTTCAGTCACCTTGTGGTTCGTGTTCGGTCCAATGTGGAGTTTGCGTTTAATTCGTCCCAGGCAGCGAAATGACGCCTGGCCCTTCCATCGAGAGGGACCTGTTCCTGCACTCCCGGTCCGGATTCGCTCCCTCACGGAGTCATTGCTTTCGATCGAAGTACTGGAGGTGATAGAGACGGCCGTTCACGGTGGTGACATGGCCCTGCGCCATGGTGAGCCGGTCCCGAAACCACCAGTGCTGGCGAAGCTCATCGAAGAGGGCCTGCGACGGCGTCGTACTGCCTGTGGGTTGTTGCACCAGGCTCATTGTCTGCACCTGACACTGCACTTCGCGGCATGCCACGGTTATCTGCATGCTCGGCGCTTCCGACATCGACTCGAAGAACTCGCGGACGTTAGGTCGACACCGGCGTAGCGGCTGACAATACCTGGGCGGGGGAAAAAATATGGATCAAACCAGCGCTCCGTCACCACCAGAGGCGCAGGCAGCGAGCCCCGAACCCTTGCGCCACATATCATGTTGTCGGTAACGAAGACCACAAATGTGCGATTCAGGAATCCGTAGCAGTATTCGAGCGCGACGAAATTCCACGCGCTCGGGAACATGCGGCTCAATTGTGCTCGTATGTCTGATTCAGTTTCCTTCCTGTTGGCGAGCGCGATCTGCACGCCCAGGAGTGCTGCACAGATAACCAGCCGAGAATCACGCTCCTCGCCATATTCTTGTGTTGCTCAAAACATCCATGGGTACTTGATCATGCCTCGGGTATCCATCGTAGGCGGCGTGGTGTCCGCATGTCCGCTTTGAGTCGAACCTGCCGTTGGGGATGTGCTCGTCCGAGCGGACCGGTAAGCGCTGAGCAGCCGTCAGTGGAAGTTGTTCCAGTGATTCGATTTGCTCTGTTCCTGGGGTCCCGATGCGTGTTCGTGTGAGATGACGGCTCGTTGGAATGGGCGGCTGGGTGCGTTCCGACGGTCGAGCATGCTGCAATTGATGCGCCGTCATCGGGATTGCTGCCATTTCTTGATAGGAGCAAAGCGTGAGCAGCATTACGGTTGTTCCGATGGCAATGTGCCCGGCATTTCGAACGGGAGGTTCTCGTCGACACGATGCCACTGAAGGTTGCGACCTGTCTCCTCAATGGCGCTGGCCATGCGTCCGTTTCTCCCCATCGCGGCATCTGCCAGCTCGAGCAGGACTCGATTGGGGCGTGCCAGTGAAGAGGCGCGCCTCAATTCGAGCGCAATCTTTCGTTCGTCGACGTTTGGATTGTGCACACACGCTGCGATGAACGCCGCTGCCGTAGAACGACCAATTCCAGCGCGGCAGTGTATGAGCAGGGGTGAGGAACGCTGCCATCTCCCAAGGAAATCCAGCAACTGATCGACGTGTTTCGGCGCGGGGGCAACCCGCTCGGGCGCGCACGCATGAACGTCATGAACGTGAAGACGAAGATGGCGGTCTCGGTACGCCGATCCGAGTTCCGGAAAATCGAAGTCAGGGTCGAGCAGACTGACAACGCGCTCAGGGGTATGGGCAGCGACCATCTGTTCAACCTTGGAGAGAGGACACACGATGATCTTCATGAGCTTCGGAAGCCTCGATTCTTCGACGCGCAACTCGCAAGCGCTGATGGTGACGAAGAGTCTCGCTGGCCGCGCAATAACCTGGAGTTGACGGGGCGCGCTACCAAGTAGCTTCGCATTCTGGCTCAGCCGTCCTCGTCAGGGCCGTCCTCGTCGGACGAGGGCGGATCGCCGGACTCGGCACCCTTCTTACCCTTGCGGTCTTTCGCTTCCTGGACGGGCGTCGGGCCCATCTCGGGCATGACGCCGAAACCCATGAGCAGGCCCACCACCAAAGCCGTGGCGGTGCCTCGCCCTGCTTTGGCCTTCCGCACACTGAGTACCAACGAGGCGATCACGAGGATCGCCCCGAACGTCCAGCACAAGGCGTAGAGAGTAGATCTCAATCAGGGCTCCTTGTCCGCAAGATGCCGGGCCTGTTCGAAGAGTCGCACAAATACGCGCGGAAGGCAGACTCATGGCTCGCACCCGCTCCATCGCCAACCGGCTCGCCGAAGGGCAATGGGTCGGGGGTATCCGTTTGCACGCGGCCTCGGTCGAATCTTGCCGCTCGGTGGATGTTCCGACAGCGCTCCGGAGCGTTCAACAGCCCTCAGCGGAATGATCGCCGCGAAGCGCAATGCACTGTTCCTGCGGTCTCGGTGCGCGTACGCGTGCGATGGCCGCTTTCTGCCAAAGGACTAAACCGCTCGCGCGGTAGGGCGTCTCCCTCAACCTTTTCAATTGTTTGTCATTTTTCCGATTTAGGGTACGGCATGTAACATAGCAAATGTTTATCGTTGGACAGAAATGACTTTTCGTTCTATAAGGTCTCCTTCAAGGAGATACCTATGACAGACCAGAGCGCACTTCGCCAGCTTCAGCGTTTAAGCCACCCCTTTGTGATCCTGCTGTCGATCGCGCTCGGTCTGCTGGTGCTGTTCCAAATTTCCGTCATCGCCATGCTGTTCTTCTTTCACGGGGGCGGTGCCTGGCATGCTGCGGTGTCCTTCTCCGCGTCAGGAATCAATCTTTCCATTTTCGCTAGTCCAGAGCATTCGCCGGATGTGGCGCTGGAATCGCTCGCATTCGGGCAACGGGCAATGCTCGCGCTTCTTGCCGCGTTATGCGCTACGTGCGGCGGGCTCGTAATCTTCCACTTGCGCCAACTATTCGCGCTCTATTCCCGGGGCGTGGTCTTCTCCGAAGACAACATTCGGCACATCAAGCGGTTCGGCCTGTGGCTTGTCGTGGCGGCGGTCGTGGTCAATGGCTCGGGGCGCGTGTTTTTTATCGTCACGGGACAGCATGCGCACGACACTGCGAACGCGGCGATGGCTCTCATTTATGGCGGCATGACCTACGTCATCGCCCGGGTGATGGAACTGGGTCGCCAAGCCGACGAAGAGCGAAAAGAGTTCGTCTAATGCCCATCATCGTCCGCCTCGACGTGATGCTGGCCAAGCGCAAGGTGCGCTCAAATGAACTCGCCGAGGCCATCGGCATCACGCAATCGAACCTGTCGCTGCTCAAGTCCGGCCACGTACGGGGCGTGCGCTTTTCAACCCTGGAGGCGATCTGCAAGGCGCTGGACTGCCAGCCGGGAGAGCTTCTGGAATATGTGCCCGACGAAAAACAGGTGAAGCTAAAAAAGGAAGCGAAGCGATGATCCACCGCACAATGATTGCTGCATTTCTTTACTTGCTGATGGCCAGTCAGGCGCAGGCGCAGACTGCGGGTCCGCCCTGGCCTGCACAGGTTTCGGTGCCTTCAACCCACCGTATCCAGTTCAACTCGGCGATCAATGCCGAAAGCTATACGTTATCTATCCATGTACCCGTGACGCCGCCACCGCCGGAAGGCTATCCGGTCATCTATGTGCTGGATGGCGATCTTCTTTTCGGAATGGCGTCGGATATCAGCATGACTACTGGCAAGCCTCCGGTGGTAGTGGCCGTTGGTCATGGCCTTTTTGAGAATATGGATGTCGTCGCCAGATACACCAAGCGCAAGCCCGGTGACACGTCGCCAGTAGGGTTGGCCGACATTGGCGCCGCCCTCAATGCTTCGCGCTTCCATGACCTCACCCTGCCGGTGGCATCGAATCATCGTGCGCCGGACTGGACCGGTCTGACACCCGAAAATGTCGGGGGCGTTGATGAGTTCCTCAAAGTGATCGAAACCGAAATCAAGCCTAAAGTTGCGGCGACCGTTCCAGTCAACGCAGCGGATCAAGCGATATTCGGCCATTCAATCGCCGGACTGGCCGTATTGCGTGCCCTGTTCACCGAACCAAGAGCCTTCCGCACGTTCATCGCGGCAAGTCCTAGTATCTGGTGGGATGCGGATGCCGTTCTGAAGGACGAGCGAAGGTTCGGCGATGCCGTCGAAGGTGGTCGCGCCAGTCCGCGCATTCTCATCACCGCCGGCGCCGAAGAACCCGACAGCCCGAACCCGCCACAAAGCTTCATCGCATCCCTGCCGCCCGACAAAGCGGCGGCTCTCAATACCTATGTGAAAATGGCCAGTCAATGGAGCGGCATGGTATCCGGCGCGCGAGATTTGGCAGGACGGATCGGAAAACTTCGTGGCGGGACGGGTTACAAAGTGCAATTCGTTGCTTTTGAGGGTGAAAGCCATTCCAGCGTGCCGCCCGCTGCATTAAGCCGAGGCATGCATTTCGCGTTCGATCAATAGAATGTCAACGGGCTCTGCGATCTGGGCCTTGACGGCCAGAATCCGGCGTTTTCTAGTTCGCGTAAGCTGCCGGTCGTGACGGTCTGGTTGGGGTCGATGGAACCTGCCGCTGGGGATGTGCTCGTCCGAGCGGACCGGTACAGCGCTGAGCAGCCGTCAGTGGAAGTTGTTCCAGTGAGGGGATTTGACCTGCCCCAGCTTCGTTCCGAAATGACGTGGCGCTTGCGGCCATCGTCCGGGCGGGGCCATGCACAGGGTTACTGTCTGGCTCACTGAATGAAGATGCTTCCGCCGTCTCGTTTCGCTGCTGCAATCAAGCTCATCAGCGCGTCACGAACATTCTCGCCATCCACGTTCAGCACCCGGCTGTTCTCCTTGAGTAAGGCGCTCTCCAGTTCCTGCAAGGTATCGCCGCCAAATGTGGCACCGATACGCAGCCGATCGCGCAGCCACAGAGATCGCGTGGATTGCGTCAGGGCCGTGAGGGCGGCGCTGTTTCCGAGTACCCACCCGTCTCCTTACTGTCCATCGCCCTTTGCGTGGCCGAAATAGACGGAGTAGTCGTCCATCTGCGCCTCCGTGATCTCCACGCCTTGCTGCCTGAGGTAGGCGGCCAGCGACGGCTCGATCTGGGAAGCGGGCCTGATCGCGAGCATGAGCTTCAATCCTTTCGAGACCGCGAAGGACAGTGCAAGCCGGATCTCGTAAGTATCGCGAAGGCGGGTGGTGGCCTTGCTCAGGATGACCCGGTCTTTCGTGACGTAGGTCGGAAGGCATTTCCGCGGCTTTCTCTGTTCCTGGGGTTGCGAGGGCTTTCGCTTCAGGAAGCTGAAGAGACTCAAGATTTCGTGCTCCCGTACTGGCGGCCTGCCCGTGAGTGTTCACGGCTGATCTTGCCTGAGTCCCGGCTTCGCGGACTGCGACGCATCCCCCACGCTTTTACGGAACACGGTGCTTCACGGAGGGGGGCGGTCCGGATCGCTGAACATGGGGGGTTCAACCGGCCGCCGGTCGCAATGAGCGCGATGTTCGACAGCCGGCGACCTGTTTCGGTACGGTCTGCCCCAGGCACAGGGGGTATCCGTTTCATGCGTAATCAGATCATTGCAGTCCTCGGCGCGGCATCGCTCGCGACGATGGCCGCTCTCGTCGCGCCGGCGCAGGCCGCGGGGGTCGATACCGCCCCCCTGAAGGCGTCGGGCTCGCCGGCAAACGCGGGCCAGTGGATGTCGTACGGCCGCGATTACAGCGAGCAGCGTTACAGCCCGCTGAAGCAGGTCAACGCGGACAACGTCAGCCAGCTGGGCCTGGCCTGGTATGGCGATCTTGCCGAGCGCGGTGGCAGTACGAGACCACGCCGATGGTCGTCGACGGCCGCATGTACGTGACCACGCCCTGGAGCAAGGTCTACGCCTTCGACGCGAAGACCGGCAAGCCGCTGTGGAAGTACGATCCGAAGGTGCCGCGCGAGATTGCCGTGAAGCCTGTGCTGCGACATCTCCAATCGCGGCGTGGCGTACTGGAAGGGCAAGATCATCTGGGGCACGCTCGACGGCCGCCTGGTGGCGGTGGATGCGAAGACCGGCAAGAAGGTCTGGGAACGCCAGGTCACCGATCCCGCGCTGGCGCTGTCCATCACCGGTGCGCCGCGCATCGGCAATGGCAGCGTGTTCATCGGCGAGGCGGGGTCCGAGTTCCACCAGCGCGGCTTACCTCGCGGCCTATGACGCCGAGACCGGCAAGGAGCTGTGGCGCTGCTGGGCCGTGCCCGGCGAATCCGGCCAAGGGCTTCGAGCAGCCGGAGCTTGAATGGGCCGCGCAAGACCTGGAACGGGCGAATGGTGGAAGACCGGCGGCGGCGGCACGCCCTGGGACGGCATCATCTACGACCCGCAGTTACCGATCTGGTGCTACTTCGGCACCGGCAACGGTGCGCCCTGGCCGGCCGAGATCCGCTCGCCGGGCGGCGGCGACAACCTGTTCACGTCGTCCATCGTCGCGGTGGATGCCAAGACCGGCAAGTACAGCTGGCACTACCAGACGACGCCCGAGGAGAGCTTCGACTTCGACAACACCTCGCCGCTCGTCACGGCCGATCTCGTCATCGATGGCGAGAAGAAGCACGTGGTGATGCAGGCGCCGAAGAACGGCGTCTTCTACGTGCATCGAGGCGGCCACCGGCAAGGTGCTGTCGGCGAAGCTCGTACGTGCCGACGGCCAACTGGGTGACGGGCTTCGACGCGAAGAACTTCAGGCCGATCCTCAATCCGGACGGCGAACTACGGCAAGACCGGCAAGGGCTTCCACGTGGTCCCGTCGGCGGGCGGTGCGCACAGCTGGCATCCGCAGTCCTTCAACCCGGACACGGGGTTGATGTACATCCCGACCAACTACGGCAGCTTCCCGCTGGTGGCCGAGGCCGGCGCGAAGATGGGCAACCAGCTGCTCTCGATCAACGTCGCCAAGCGTCCCAACGATCCGGCGCCGAAGCTCGATGGGGCTGGCTCCTACCTGCTGGCCTGGGACCCGGTGAAGCAAGAAGGAAGTCTGGAAGCAGCCGCAGGGCAGCTCGCGCGCGGGCGCGATGACGACCGCCGGTAACCTCGTGTTCCAGGGCGCAGCTCCCCGCAGTTTCTCGGCCTTCCGCGCCGATACGGGCGAGCGGGTCTGGACGACGGAGACGCAGGCGAACATCGTCGGAGGTGCGGCGAGCTATACGGTCGATGGCGAGCAGTATGTCGCCGTGGTGGCTGCCGGGCAGGGGGGATTCGGCGGTGGCTACTGGGCGCCGAACTACGCGCGTCTGCTGGTATACAAGCTCGGCGGCAAGGCCGCGCTGCCTGAGGCTGCGGTCTACACGCCCCCACCGCTCAATCCGCCGCCGGAATTCGGCGACGATGCACTGCTTGCGCGGGGCCAGGCCCAGTACAACTCGCACTGCGCCACTTGCCACGGCAACGACGGCCGGGTGAGCAGCGTGTTCCCGGATCTGCGCTACGCGGGCCCGCTTTGGAGCCCCGACGCGTTCAAGGCGATCGTCATCGACGGTGTGCTCCAGGCCAACGGAATGGTGTCGTTCCGGAAGGTGCTGGCGCCGCAGGACGCCGAAGCGATTCGCGCCCATGTCGTGCGCCTGGCGCACCAGGCGAAGAACGCACCACCATTCGGCGGATTTGGCGGCGGGCCGGGCGCTGGGCCGCCCGCTGGTGCTCCGGCACCGGCGTCTACGCCAGGAGCAGGTGCGGCGCCGGCCGCGCCGCCGCCGGAACTTCATAAGTAGGACGTGAGCCGGCCGTGCAACGTTGGCGGCCGGCGCACCGGCTCTCGTCTGTTTGGCGGTGCTGGTGCCGATCGGGTCGCGTTCATGGCCTTGCCGCTGGTTTCGGAAAGGCAATCGTCACAAGCTCACACAGGATCATTCCGCAGGGCAGGGCGGATCCGATCGGCAGTGCATCCGGGATAATCCGAAATGTCGCGGCCGAGTTGAATGTCGCGCTCGGCGTGCCAGGTCTTCCCGACGCGTCGCGGAGTAACGATACCCGGCCCACCGCGGTCGCGGCTCATCGCCTTGCGCCTCTCGGGCGTCAGCCGCGGGTCGTCCGTGAACAGGAGCTCGTCGATCCAGTACGTGGCGCAACCACGCTCTATCACGTGCATGTGGATGTGCTGCGGCTCGCCTTCGGTCGGATTGCGTTCGTTCGGATAGCCGCCCGGCCGTATGGTCTCGAACGTGTAGCGGCCGCGTGCATCTGTCTTCGCCCACCCACGCAGCTGCCCATGGAAGTTCGACAGCATGCTGCGGGGTGGAGTCGACGCAGGATAAATTCCCTGTGCATTGGTGTGATAGGCGTAGACGATCACGCCAGGTCGGGGCTTCCCGTCCGCACCGAACGCACGGCCCGTCACAATCAACGGCTCGCCGGGCTCACCGAGCGGCGCGATACGTGCACGAGAGGTGAGATTTTCCGGCAAGCCCTCATATGGACCAATGCATTGCCAGCAGTCTCTGTCTCCAACGACCGGATCGGGTTTGGCCATCGGTGGCAAGCCTGAGCAGCTCGCAGGTTCCGGCGGACTCGGGTCCAGTCTGATGACGCGGTCGCCGCAGACCGTAAAGGTTGTGGTGTAGTCGGGTGGGCGGCTACCTTCGGTGAAACGCACCACCGGCGCTCCCGAGGAGTCATCGATGATTTTGACGCCCATCGCGGGCCACTGTTCCCGCCCCGTCGGCGCCCGTAGCTCCAACGTGATGTGATCCGTCGCCTGCATCCGGTGCGACGTCGCGGGAGGAACCGCGCCACTGATCGTCACGGGGTTTGCGTCGCCGACTTTCACAGTGAAATCGAACTTGTACTGTGATGAGTCGGCAGCAGGTACGCTGCCCGCGGCCGTGAGCAGGGCCACTACGATGATCCTTCGCATGCTCTCTCCTCCATCCCTGCCAATTCATTCGTCTTGTTCGAAGCCCGATGCGGCGATGATTAGTCACGCAGCGCATTCCAGGCAATGCGCCGAAGGTGCAAACGATGTCGTGAGATGCACGGTTGTCTGTCAGGTGGCGGCGAATGTCGCGTAGCGAGCTTCATCTCGCGCGTTCGGGAAAAAGAGTTTTCTGGAGCGGCGTTGTGTAAGCCGGCGGAATCAGGTTGGCTGGCTACTCGCGCCAAGGCAGGTAAACAGCGATTCGGCATGAATGCCCTTCTGGTCCTGAAGCGCAGCCCAAATGCGATAGAGGACATACTCGGCCCCCGCATTCATCCTGTTCTGGCTGGTCACCTCGTTTCCCCGGTAGAGTCCGCGGTGGGTCATCATTGCGAAGTGGGCGGAAATTCTACGGTGCGAGGTCCTGCCGGGCCTTGAGGTCACGTGCACTGCCGTGCGACCGATTGCTTTGCACGCGGCGAGTGAGCTCGGCAAACCGTCGACATGCGACGACAGCAATTAGCGGACACACCTGGATGCAGCTGATCGAGACTCAAACGAACGTTCCCTGGATGCCCAGACCCAACCGGGTCCGCCTCATCCTGGATGAGCAATTGCCGCCGGGCAGCCTGACAACAAGCACATTCGTCCTGGCGTTTGACAGACAGCGATTGCTGATGACGAAGCTGACTGATCGCGGATGGGATTTGCCAGGCGGGCATATCGAGCCTGGCGAATCGCCGGATTCCGCCCTGCGTCGCGAAGTGCTCGAGGAAACCGGGTGCGTCCTCGGAGAGGTTCGCCTTCTGGGTTATCAGCACCTTTCCGTTCTATGTGCGGTTCCGCCGAACTATCGGTATCCCTATCCTGACAGTTATCAGTTGTTCTATCTGGCGCAAGTCCAGGTCGCACGTGAATTCCTTCCCACGGCCGAGGCAGCAGATCGGCACTTCTTCGGGGCCGAAGCAGCAGAGCGGTTGCCATGGATACAAGCGCATCGTCGGCTGTATGAGATCGCGTTCAACAGCATCGCGGCGACGATCACGCAGAATGGCCCGACAGCAGGTCAATCAGCCTGATGCAGGCGACCTCCACAAACCCGGCGCTACTGCTCGAGCAGGCTGTGCTGGCAAGCCCGCACTTGCTTTGCGTCCTCGAACGCTGGGATCACATCGCATTGCCCGACAGCTGGATCGTTGCTGGTGCAGTCGCCCAGACGCTGTGGAATGGGGCGCACGACCTGCCGCCAGGACACGGCATCAAGGATATCGACCTCATCTACTTCGATGAGACCGACCTGAGCGAGGAGGCCGAAGCCGCGCAGGCGCGGCGGATAAAGGCGACATTCTCGGATTGTTTCTTGGACTTCGACGTGAAGAACGAGGCGCGTGTTCATCTCTGGTATGCACAGAAGTTCGGCTATCCGATATGCCCTTATGCCTCGAGTCGGCATGCCATAGAAACGTTTCCAACTACCGCGACTGCCGTGGGCATCCGGCCGAGTCCGTCCGGGCTGGAAATCTGTGCTCCGTATGGAGTGGACGACCTGGTTCGGCTCATTGTCCGACCCAACAAGGCCCAGATCACCGCGGAAATCTACGCAGCAAAGGTGGGTCGTTGGCGGCTGATGTGGCCACGCCTCACCATCATCGACTGGAATGATGAGATGGTGTCCTGCAGCGCGGTTACCTGAGCGCTTGCCGCGGATCTACGAATCTCGCTTCCCGCGCGCGGCACGGCAGCGGCCGGGGTATTCTATGCGCGCCAACAATCCTATCGAAGTTCGTTTCCGGTGACCGTCGACACAGCCTTCCTCCCACCTCTGTGGATGCGCAATCCGCACGTTCAGTCCCTTCTCGTGAGCCTGCCGTTCCGACGGCGGGCAGTCGAGCGTTTCGCCGGGCCGCTGCTTGCGGCCAGTGAAGAGCAGCTGCTGGATTGCGGTGACGGCGTGCGCCTGCAGAGCTTCTTCTCGCGGCCTGCCACGCTGGGCTTGCCTTCGGTTGGCAAAACCGCGGTGCTGCTGCATGACTGGGAAGGCAACTCGAACATGCTCTACATTCTTTCGCTGGCGCAGAAGCTGTTCGCCAGCGGTTTCGATGTGGTGCGGCTCAATCTGCGCGACCATGGCTCCACCCATCACCTCAATCGCGAGCTGTTTCATTCCTGCCTGCTGCCGGAAGTGGTCGGCGCCGCCCAGCGCATTCAGGCCATGCTGCCTGCCCAGCCGCTGCATCTTGCAGGGTTCTCGCTCGGAGGCAACTTCATGCTCCGCGTGGCTGCAGAGGCGGATGTCGCTGGGCTGAACATCGGCAACGTGGTTGCCATATCGCCAGTGCTGGATCCGGGCGAGACGCTCAACGCCATCGAGCGCGGCTTTTCGGTCTATCACCGCTACTTCATGCGCAAGTGGGGGCGGTCACTGCTCAAGAAACAGGCGGCGTGGCCTTCGGTGTATGACTTCGCGGAGCTGCTGCGCCTCTCGAGCCTGCGACGCATGACGGAGGAGATGGTTCGCAAGTTCACGCGGTACGACAGCCTCGAGGACTATCTGAACGGCTATTCCATCACCGGAGACAGGCTTGCGTCCCTGAAGGTGCCCGCGAGCCTCATCACGGCCTACGACGACCCGATCATCCCGGTGAGCGGGCTGCAGCGTTTGCCGAAGCTGCCCACCCTCACGGTCACGGTGACGCGCCATGGCGGGCACTGCGGCTTCTTCGATCGGCTGGCGGGGCCTGCCTGGCTGGAAAGCCGCATTCTGGCGGACTTGACCGGCGGCATGAGCGCGTATTGCCCGGCCCGGTGATTTCGCGTTCGGCGTAGCCACACTTCTCTCAGATCCACTTGAAACCCCGGGCGATCACGCCAAGAAGGGCTCCCATGGCCAGAAGTGTCCACACCCTGTCCAGCACCCTGCCAACCCTGATCGACTCGAAAGACTTGAGAATTTCTTTCTGAAGAGCGTCCAGCTTCTCATTGAGGCCCTTCAGGTCCTGTCGAATGTCTTTTACATCCTGGCGAAGCTCTTTCACGTCAGATTGAATGTGCTCGGTAGTTGCCTCGAGTCGTGCGATCCGGGATTCCACTGATTCCTCCGCTTGGATCTTTTTCGCTGGAAGTGCCATGACAATCTCCATCCGTGGTCGCGGAGTATCTGCGCGCTGATGGACATCGTCCACAACTATCGAGTCACGAAAATACGAGAAAGTGCGGCACGAAATGAAAAACGAAAGGACTTGGTTTTTCAGTGCTGCGATTGAAGATGAGGGTGGGCCCCTCGGAGTCAGCGTGCAGAAGCGGGCTCCAAACTACGCCAGTGCTGCTGTGGTTCAAAAGATCACGGTAGTGAGCAACTGGTGAAAAGCTGGTCGAGAAGATCGGCAAGTGAGAGTCGGGAAGGTGAACGAAAGTGAACCGACCGAAGACGCATCGAAAATTTAAGCTGCTGTCGGAACCGCGGTTGTTTCTCGCCCGCGGGAGAGAGCTGGGAGAGTGTTCTGCTGATCGACCCAGCGGCAGCCGGTGTAAAGGCGGCACGAGCCCGACTCATTGGCTTCAATTGCGGAACGTGCGAAGAGCTGACTGATGATGTGTAGGAAAACGACAAGTGGCGAACACCACGAGGAGGAATACCGATGCGTCAGTCAGTGGCGGAGCCCCCGGTATGAGCGTTGAAGTGTCTGTAATGGACGCGGAGCAAAGCGGTGGCGTCGTTCGGTTGGTGGCAGGGGTCAACTCGGCAACGAGGATGAGCCCATGACACCAGCCAAGCCGTATGAAATATCCAGAAGGAGAGTGTTGGAAGCGTACCGGCACGTGAGAGCCAATCGGGGCGCGGCGGGCATCGACGATGAGAGCATCGAGACGTTCGAGGCGGACCTGAGCCGCAATCTCTACAAGCTATGGAACCGGATGGCCTCGGGGAGCTACTTCCCACCGCCGGTAAAGCAGGTGGAGATTGCCAAGAAGAGCGGAAACGGCAAGCGAGTTCTGGGAGTTCCGACGGTGGCCGACAGGATCGCCCAGCAGGTTGTGAAGATGAGGATCGAAGGGGAGCTGGAACAGCTCTTTCATCCCGACTCGTACGGGTATCGGCCTGATAAATCGGCCGCGGATGCGGTGGCCGTGACCCGGGAGCGATGCTGGAAGTACGACTGGTGCGTCGAATTCGACGTCAGTCGTGCGTTCGATGAGCTCGATCACGAACTGCTGCGCAAAGCGATCAGCAAGCACGTCAAGGACCCTTGGGCAGTGTTGTACATCGAGCGGTGGCTGACAGCGCCTGCGGTGAGTGTGGAAGGGGAAACCCTTCAGCGCACCCAAGGCGTGCCGCAAGGCTCAGTGATCGGTCCCGTCCTGATGAACCTGTACATGCACTATGCCTTCGACGCGTGGATGCAGCGGGAACACCCGCACAATCCCTTTGCCCGATATGCGGATGATGCAGTCGTTCATTGCCGAAGCGAACGCGAGGCAGGGAGTCTGCTGGCCGCTATCGAGATGCGGTTGAAGGAATGCAGGCTTCAGATGCATCCGGAGAAATCCGGCGTGGTGTATTGCAAGGACAGCAGTCGGCGCAAGAGCTATCCCCGGGTACAGTTTACGTTCCTGGGGTTCACGTTCCGGCCGAGACAAGCCAAAAGGCGCGATGGGCAGTCATGGACGAGCTTCCTGCCTGGCGTGAGTGCAGCGGCGATCCAGCGGATGACCCGAGAAATCCGCTCGTGGAGCCTCCACAGACAAACCTCCGTCGGCTTGAGTGAGCTGGCCGCGCGGTACGACACTCGATTGAGAGGATGGCTGAACTACTACGGTCGCTTCTACAGGTCTGCCATGCGTCAGGTCTTTTATCGCTTTGATGAAAGACTTGTGCGTTGGGCGCGCCGGAAGTATCGCCGGTTGCTATGCAGTCCGGCCCGTGCCCATCGCTGGTTGCAGCGGATGAAGATGCGACAGCCCAGACTGTTCAACCATTGGCTCGCCTTTGGCCGGATTGCGGTACGAACGATGGGAGCCGTATGACGCGAGAGTGTCACGTACGGTTCTGCGAGGGGCTTTGGGTGCAACTCCCGAGGTCTACTCTCCTCCCGGTGAATTCCTGCGGAGCCCGCGTGAGAAATCGCGTGCGGATTCGCTGAGGAAATTCTTGCACGTGAGTTTGACGTGCGGGTCTTCGCTAGCGCTCTGACCGGGGTCGTCCGAGGTGCCCTGCGCAATTCATGCGCTGTCGTCACGATTGTACGAAGCGTGCCGCGGCGTCCGCTGGCTCGAGATCGAGACGACGCGGACGAGCTTCTTCGAGCAACGGCCGCTCAGAGGGGGCTCGGGCGGAATGCGCGCGCAGTACATTTTGGGCCGATGCCCGCCAGACTGATCTTGACCCGGTTCCGTGGACTCCTGACAGTGCACGAACGAGGAGTCGATCATGGCCAAGACAAAGTTTCCCAAACGAGCGAAGCGGTATGCCCCCGAGTTTCGTCAGCAGCTGGTGGAGCTGCACCGGGCGGGCCGGCGGATCGCGGATCTGTCGCGCGAATTCGGCTGTTCGCAATGGGCCATCAGCCGCTGGGTCAAGCAGGCCGAGTGGGACGCTGGCCGCGGTGATGGCGGGCTGACTACGGCCGAGCGTGAGGAGCTCGCCCGGCTGCGTCGGGAGAACAAGCGCCTGAAGATGGAGCGTGAAATCCTGGGAAAAGCCGCCGCCTGGTTTGCCCAGGAGACGGCGCCCAATACGCGGCGCTCTTCGGATTCGTGAAGGCGAACCAGGCAAGCTACCCGGTGCGGCTGATGTGCCAACTGCTCGAGCTGTCGACCAGCGGATTCTACGCCTGGAGCGGTCGGCCGATGTCGGCGCGCAGGCGCCGAGACATCGAGCTGAGCGCATTGATCCGCGCCATCCACGAGCGTTCTCACGGCACTTACGGCGCCCCGCGGGTGCACGCGGAGTTGCGTGAAGCGTACGCGATTGGCGTGGGCTGCAAACGTGTGGCACGCCTGATGAGGGCGGTGAGTCTTCGTGGTGTGAGCAAGCGACGCTTCGTGCGAACCACGGTGAGCGATCCGCAGGAGCGCTGGGCGCCCGATCTGGTGGAGCGGGATTTCAGCGTGTCTGAACCTGACCGACTGTGGGTAGCCGACGCAACCTACGTACCGACGTGGGAGGGGTTTCTGTATCTGGCGATCGTGCTGGATGCGTTCTCGCGGCGGATCGTCGGCTGGGCGATGCGCACCGACCTGCGCACCGAGCTGATGCTCCAGGCGCTCGAGATGGCCTATCAGCAGCGCCGTCCCGAGCACGTGATTCATCACTCGGATCATGGGTGCCAGTACACCTCGATCGCCTTCGGCAAGCGCTGCGATGAGCTGCACGTGCGCCCCTCGCTGGGCAGCGTCGGGGATGCGTATGACAACGCCATGGCGGAAAGCTTCTTTGCCAGCCTGGAGTGTGAGGTACTGGATCGTCATCACTTCAGAACGCGCCACGATGCGCGCACCGTGATCTTTTCCTGGATCGAAGGCTGGTACAACACGCATCGCAGACATTCCGCCCTCGCGTATCTGTCGCCGCGAGACTTCGAGCGCGAGTACTTCGAATCCGGCTCATCGCACCGGAGCTTCTGCCGCGCTTCGCGCGTCAGGCTGCGTTGCGGCCAAGCCGTGAATGATGATTCCAAGAGCACCAATACAGGAGGATGATTCCAACCCAAGACCCATCACTCACAAAGTGATACCTGTCCACGGAAGCGGGTGAGGTCCAGACACGTTTGGCGGGTTCGAGGAGGCGATTCGAGCGCTTCGACGCGGCTTCGCTCCGGAAGAGCCACGGTCATGACCGCCAGCAAGGACGTCGCGGTCTTGGACACGGATGTCGCATCCTTCATGCTGAAGATGGGTTGAAAGAAGCTCGGCCACGTTCACGGTCGCGGGGTTTCGTTCACGGGCGCCGATCAGCTAGGCTTACCCCATCCGCGGGACTGCCCACCGCCTCCCGACTAACCGCTCGAACTGAGCAGCCGCCGCCACGCGCGGATCTGCGAGTTCCTGGGCGTTGCCGATGCTGCAGCATGAATCCCGCGACCCTGCCCAACCGTCTCTTGCCGTTCTCCTTACACTTCTACCGCCAGTTCCTCTGGGGCTGCCTTGGCCTCCTCATATTTCCCATACTCAGCCGCGCCGCCTTCGCCTCCATCGCCTACGCCACGAAGCGCCTGACCGACGCTGTCCTGGCCATGCACAACCCGGCCGCCGAGGCCGGCAAGCTCCTCGCACCATTCGCCCTGTTCGTCGCCCTCGTAGTCTCCCGCTTCGCAATCGACGCCGGAGCATGGTTCAGCTCATACAACACCCGCGCCCCCATGCTCGTGCGCATCAAGGAGGAGGTCTTCGCCTACGCGCAGCGGCTCTCCAGCTCCTATTTCGAGAACACCCTGTCCGGAAAGATCGCGCATCGCGCGATCCTCCTGCCCGACCAGGTGCTCATGTTGTTCGACATGATGGTGTTCGACTTCATTCCCGGCGCCTGCTTCTTCGCGTTCGTCGCGGCCTATTTCTATATCGCGAGTCCGTCGTTCTGCGCGGTAGCCGTCGTGGCGATCGTCCTGTACTTCAGCATCAGCCTCGTCGTCGGTCACGAATGCACCCGGCGCGCCATTGCGAGCAATGAGACGAAGGCGGCCGTCACCGGCCGCATGGTCGACGTCCTCACCAACATCCGCAATGTGTTCTTCTTCGCCAACCAGCCGCTCGAAGACGAGCAGCTCAAGCACTACACAGGCGAAGAGTGCAATCGCCGCCGCGCTTCCTACCGCGCCGTGGTCCGCCTGCGCTGCGTCCAGTACGTCATGGATATCGCGATGTGGATAGTGTTCGTCGGTGGTGCCCTCTATGCCTGGGCGCACAGTCTCATCGGCGCGGGCGACTTCGTGATGATCACGGCACTCACGAGCTCGCTCCTGCAGACCGCGTACAACCTCGGGCAGAGAATCCCCGAGTTCTATGACCAGGTGGGCTCGGCTCGCGAGAGCATCGACACGCTGATCGTGCCCGCCACCGTCACAGACAAACCCGGCGCACCAGCGCTGACGGTGGAGCGGGGAGCCATTCACTTCGAACGCGTTGCGTTCGCGTACGAAGTGCCCTCGGCAGACAAGGCCCGACCCTCACGCAACGTGGTCAAGGACTTCGAGCTCACCATCCCGGCGGGGCAGCGGGTTGGCCTCGTGGGGCCGAGCGGCGCCGGCAAGACCACGCTCATGGGGCTCCTCATGCGCATGCACGATGTGGTTGAAGGCGCTATTCGCATCGATGGGGTCGACATCCGGGAGGTCACGCAGGAAAGCCTCAGGCGTTCGATTGCGCTCATCCCGCAAGACACGAGCTTGTTCCATCGCAGCCTCCTCGAGAACATCCGCTACGGCCGCCCCGGCGCGACCGACGAAGAAGTTGAGCTGGCGGCCCGGCGCGCACACGCGCACGAGTTCATTGCGGAACTGGAGCACGGTTATAAGACGATGGTGGGCGAGCGGGGCGTCAAACTTTCCGGTGGCCAGCGGCAACGCATTGCCATTGCGCGTGCCATTCTCAAGGATGCGCCGGTCCTGCTGCTCGATGAAGCGACCAGCGCGCTCGACAGTCACAGTGAGCAGATCATTCAATCTGCCATGCGCGAAGCGATGGCGGGCAAGACCGTGATTGCGATCGCCCATCGCCTGAGCACCGTCATGGACATGGATCGCCTCATCGTGCTGGACCGCGGGCGCATCGTTGCCGATGGATCGCACAGCGCCCTGTTGCGCCAGGGCGGGC
This sequence comes from uncultured Gammaproteobacteria bacterium, assembly GCA_963837755.1. Classification (GTDB taxonomy): domain Bacteria; phylum Pseudomonadota; class Gammaproteobacteria; order Steroidobacterales; family Steroidobacteraceae; genus JADGHX01. The sequence goes on from CAWIOP010000003.1 coordinate 1,211,978, forward strand.
TCTATGCCGAGCTGTGGCGCAAGCAGTCCGGCGGTTTCAATCCCGTCGCGCGGCGCGACGCGGATGTTGAGCCGGCGCCGGACGTCGACCAGACGCCGGAAACCGTCGATCTCGATGAGAAGTCCATGCGGGCCGCCGACTGAGCGGTGGTTGGGGGCTCGCCCGACGAACCCCCACGCGACGTCAGTCGTAGTTCTCCAGCACCAGCACCCCCGCGCCGGTATTCGAGATCGGCGCATGGTAGTGCTTGTGCACCACTTTCACGTTCGACTGCAGAGCGCCCCGCATCACCAGCCACATGATGGTTTCGATGCCCTCGGTGCCGGCACGACGCATGATTTCCGAATTGGAGAACTGCGTCATCCACTCCGGATCATTGGCGATCTTGTCCATGCACTCCAGGTCGAAATCCACGTCGATCAGACCCGCGCGTTCGCCCTGCAGCTGGTGAGACAGCCCGCCGGTGCCAAACACAACCACTCTCAGGTTTTCCGGGTAGGACTCCACGGCGCGACGCAAAGCGTGACCGAGCTTGAGGCATCGTTGCGCGGTGGGCACCGGATGCTGAACCGTATTGACCGCCAGCGGAATCGTCGTGACCGGCCAGACATCGTGCGTGCCATAAAGGGCACGCATGGGGTTCACGAAGCCGTGGTCCACCTTCATTTCCTGACAGGTGCAGATGTCGAACTCCTGAGCGACCAGCGATTCGGCAATGTGCCAGGACAATTGCGCGTCACCCTTGAACGGCGCCACCGGTTTCAACGCCCAACCTTCATCGGCGTTGTGATAGACATCGGCACAACCGAGCGCAAAGGTGGGCACCTTATCCAGGAAGAAGTTCAGGCCGTGGTCGTTGTACACCACGATGGCAATGTCCGGCTTCTTCTCGCGTAACCAGGCCTTCGCGGGCTCGTAGCCGTCGAAGAACCGCTTCCAGTACGGCTCCTGAGTCAGATTGTTGGAAATGGCGTTACCCACTGCCGGAATGTGCGAGCTGGTCACACCACCGATGATCTTAGCCATTCCAGTACCCACCGCGCTTTGCCAGACGTTCCGTCAGCCCGTCTCCCTTGGCCAGCAGCTTCGCCTGGAACTCTTTCGTGGTAATGCCTTGAAACGCGGCGCCGGCGTCCTGCACGGACGTCCCGCGCGGAATCGCCATCTTCGCCATGTAATAAATGTTCGCGCCTGCGCGCAGCATGCCCAGGAAGTCCTTCTTCAGGACGAAATCCTTGTACTTGCCGGTGACGCCGAACTTGTCGCAGTACGCCGCCGGATCCCGATCGAACTCCTTGCGATTCTCTTCGTCATTGAACGAGAACAGCAGCTTGTTGAGCGCATATGCGTCGTGCGCATGCTTCCCGTCGAACACATAGGTGCCGGGGATGTCTTCGTAGTCGTGTTTGGTCCAGGTCATGGTTTGAACAGCGTGGTGCAATTTCCGATACAGATCCGTCAGCGGATCGTAGCGGCTACGGGAACAGCCCGGACTAAGTACTAATACGAGATCGGGGCTCGCTCAGCGAGAGTTGTCCGCCAAGTAGATGAGAATGCGAAATGGCCGGCCATCAAGCAGCTTGTGTGCCGACAGCGAGAACCAGCAGAAGGCTCGAATCCAGCGGAAGCTGTGTGACTCGAGGAGGCACGGGCAGCATGTACGCAGTTTGCCTCATCGCCTCAGTTTGCAGCGGACTGCTTCACATTCATGGAGACAAGCCGGGCAGGCGATTTCGAGCCGATGCGCAACACGCGTGATTCCCGGCAGACTGGCGTCGGCCCAATGATCGCCGCGCCGCGCCTGGGTACCGGAGTCGGCAGGCAGAAGCCGACCGTAACGACCCACTCCTTCGAACTCTCATCGAGCTCGATCTCGATTCTTGAAGACAAGGAGAGCACGATGATCGAACCGACCGAAGACCGGAGAAGAATTTGCGAAAGAGCTGGGGGAACTCATAGCGCGGCTGCGAAGGCACCGCCCGCGTCCCGCGGAGTACGTCGCCCTTCTCATCCCGTGAAGACGTCGGCTTCGACCAGGGCTGACGTCGATGGACTCGCACCGATGATCCAGGTTGAGTTGGCATCAGGAATGGCGGGTTCGTGAGGCTCCGGAATCCGTGTATCTGCAGGGCGGAACGAGAAACGATCCGTATTCGGGAAGCGCTTTCCCGACCTTACTATCCTCATCCGCGAGCAGGGGGGCCGCAAGATCGACGCTTTCCTGCAGCGCCGCCCGCACGGCATGAACTCTGGCCGGAAGCGCGTGCAGATATCTGAAACAACAACCAGCGAGGGGGATAAGAAGGCATGAATACGAAACTGACGGCATGGCTGGGCGCCGCGGTGCTGGCCGCGCTGGCGGGCATGGCGCAGGCGGCCGGCGCGGACGAGGCGCTGGACCGCGCTGGGCTCATCAAGCTGGCTGACGACTACTTCGTGGCGCTGGTCGCGCACGATCCGGGCAAGGCGCCACTGGCGTCCGAGGTGAAGACGATCGAGAACGCCAAGCGCATCAAGCCCGGCGAGGGCCTGTGGAAGACGGCTACCGCCGGTCCGACCGAGTTCAGGATCGTGGTGCCAGACACCATGTCACAGCAGGTCGGCGGAATGTTCATGATCCAGTCCGAAGGCAAGCCGGCGCAGGTCGGTTTCAGGCTGAAGGCGGTGAATGGCAAGATCGTAGAGGCCGAGCACATGATCGCGCTGCCTCGCGAGGCGAGCCTCGCGAACCTGCAGAAGTTGCGCCCGGCCATCCCGATGGAAGTGCCCTACGAATTCCGCGACTCACGCGGACGGCTTCTGCACATCGCCAAGTCCTACTATGACGCGCTGGACCTGAACAACGGCTCGCTCGCGCCCTTCGCCCCCGACTGCGAACGCCGCGAGAACGGCATGCGCACCGCGCCCTTCGGCGGAGTGGTGCCCGGATCGGGCATCCCCGGCGCGCCGCCGCGGCCGCCCAGCCTGGTGGGCATGCAGGACTGCAAGAGCCAGCTCGATTCGCAGACGATGGCCTACATCACCACGATCGACAACCGCCGCGTGGAGATCGCCGACGAGCTGACCGGCCTCGCGCTCGGTTTCTCGCATTTCCACCATGCGATGACGCAGAAGGAATACAGGATCGTGAACGACCCGGGCCGCGAGGTTTCCACGATGAACTACAACCCCTTCGACCTGCCCGCGATGCATATCTACAAGATCTGGGGCGGCCAGATCCATGAGATCGAAGCGATGGGGTTCACGGCGCCGTACAACGCGCCGACGGGGTGGGAGTAAGTCCCCGCCAGAGGGGTTCACGAAAGGGGTGCCATGGGCGCCCCTTCTCGTCAGCTTCGCTTGGGCCGGCGGACGGTCCTCACCTTCCCGCTCTTTCCCCCTCCGCAGAAGAACTGATCGCCGCCATCGGACTCGAGCCCCGAAACGCCCACTCCGGGCGGCATCTCGAGCTTCTCCAGGACATCTCCCGTTTGAGGATCGACTCGCCTCAATTCGCTCTCGTCACCTTCCCAGGTGCCGTGCCAGAGCTCACCCCGAGTCACCGCCGCCGCCGGGCGCCGGGATCGTGGCGAGCACACGGCCGGTCTTCGGATCGATCTTCTGGATGCGATCCTCGGCGAGCTGAAACAGGTGCTGGCCGTCGAAGGCCGTTCCTGCATGCGCGGCGGCATCGATCGAGCGCAGCGTCTTGCCGCTCGCAGGATCGAAGGCGTTCAGCTTGTCTCCAGAAGCAAACCAGACGTTCTGGCCGTCATACGTGACTCCATGCACGCTGTCGGCACCCGGAAAGGGTCCGTACTCACGGACGATTTTGGCGTTTGATTTACCCATGCTTCCATCCTAGTCAATCGGCAGTGATCTTGACCCGGTTCCGTGGACTCCTGACAGTGCACGAACGAGGAGTCGATCATGGCCAAGACAAAGTTTCCCAAACGAGCGAAGCGGTATGCCCCCGAGTTTCGTCAGCAGCTGGTGGAGCTGCACCGGGCGGGCCGGCGGATCGCGGATTTGTCGCGCGAATTCGGCTGTTCGCAATGGGCCATCAGCCGCTGGGTCAAGCAGGCCGAGTGGGACGCTGGCCGCGGTGATGGCGGGCTGACTACGGCCGAGCGTGAGGAGCTCGCCCGGCTGCGTCGGGAGAACAAGCGCCTGAAGATGGAGCGTGAAATCCTGGGAAAAGCCGCCGCCTGGTTTGCCCAGGAGACGGCGCCCAATACGCGGCGCTCTTCGGATTCGTGAAGGCGAACCAGGCAAGCTACCCGGTGCGGCTGATGTGCCAACTGCTCGAGCTGTCGACCAGCGGATTCTACGCCTGGAGCGGTCGGCCGATGTCGGCGCGCAGGCGCCGAGACATCGAGCTGAGCGCATTGATCCGCGCCATCCACGAGCGTTCTCACGGCACTTACGGCGCCCCGCGGGTGCACGCGGAGTTGCGTGAAGCGTACGCGATTGGCGTGGGCTGCAAACGTGTGGCACGCCTGATGAGGGCGGTGAGTCTTCGTGGTGTGAGCAAGCGACGCTTCGTGCGAACCACGGTGAGCGATCCGCAGGAGCGCTGGGCGCCCGATCTGGTGGAGCGGGATTTCAGCGTGTCTGAACCTGACCGACTGTGGGTAGCCGACGCAACCTACGTACCGACGTGGGAGGGGTTTCTGTATCTGGCGATCGTGCTGGATGCGTTCTCGCGGCGGATCGTCGGCTGGGCGATGCGCACCGACCTGCGCACCGAGCTGATGCTCCAGGCGCTCGAGATGGCCTATCAGCAGCGCCGTCCCGAGCACGTGATTCATCACTCGGATCATGGGTGCCAGTACACCTCGATCGCCTTCGGCAAGCGCTGCGATGAGCTGCACGTGCGCCCCTCGCTGGGCAGCGTCGGGGATGCGTATGACAACGCCATGGCGGAAAGCTTCTTTGCCAGCCTGGAGTGTGAGGTACTGGATCGTCATCACTTCAGAACGCGCCACGATGCGCGCACCGTGATCTTTTCCTGGATCGAAGGCTGGTACAACACGCATCGCAGACATTCCGCCCTCGCGTATCTGTCGCCGCGAGACTTCGAGCGCGAGTACTTCGAATCCGGCTCATCGCACCGGAGCTTCTGCCGCGCTTCGCGCGTCAGGCTGCGTTGCGGCCAAGCCGTGAATGATGATTCCAAGAGCACCAATACAGGAGGATGATTCCAACCCAAGACCCATCACTCACAAAGTGATACCTGTCCACGGAAGCGGGTGAGGTCCACAGAGGAGCGGGGAGTAACAAGGTCGTCGTGAATCAAGGCACGGGAGCACGTCTTTTCACCATCGGCGAGGAGGGCAAGCACCGCCGCATGCTGCTCTTCAACGGGCAGCGCCAGCACGACTACCTCGTGTGCGCGGCGCGGCGCCAGAGGCGGCGGCACGTGAGCCGCTCGCAGGGAAGACCGTAAGAGTGGCAGTTGCGCGGCGACCAGGGGCCTGTCGCGGAGATCGCGGCCATGACCGGAACCGACGTCGCCACGTACACGCGCGACAGGCCGGGCTTGAGCGCGTTCGCGATCGAGGACGGCGTCGTCTATCACACCTATTCCACCTATGCGCGCGGACTCGACGGCCTCTGGGGCATGTACCAGTGGCTCGACCGCGCCCCCAAGGGGCGCAACGAGACGGGCATCTGGTGGCGCCGCCACGACGAGTACGGGAAGCGCTGAGCCAAGTCGTGGGTGTCGTTGGCGCAACCGGGGAACGGGAGATCTCACGAAGCGTGCACCTGAACTTCTGCGGCGTGCGCACGATGTCCGGGAGCGCGCCGACGCCGAGGCTTCGCATAAGCAATGTGGTTCTACTCGTGTGCGCCGATGACGCAGTAAATGAACATCGTCAGTGCATCGTTTATGCAGTTATCTCGGCAAAATGATTCTCCCTGCTGGAGAACAAATGCAGTGCGCCGGCTTCCGAAGTGGCGTTGCTATCACTCGCGGTAATAGTTGCTCGAACAACGAATCGCAGTTTTTCCATTTGTAGGGAGCTCAATTGCCACAGAGACGCTGATAGCCTCCCTCTCAATCACGCGAAAGTCGTGATTTCAACAACAACATCGAAGGGGGACAAATGCACATACTTGTGGAATCGTCTGTCTCGGATGCGGTCAGCCCTGCGCGGGTTCCCGCCCACCACGTCCGCGCGGTGTGGACCGTCCGGGCCGTAGTAGCCACCATTCTCGCTGGAACAAGTGCCGCCGCCATCGCGGCCGAATCCGATGCGGCAACCGAGGATGACGGCCTGAAAGAGGTCCTCGTGACCGGTTCGCGCATCCAGCGCCAGGATTACGAAGCGAACAGTCCCATAGTGACCGTGCAACCCGAGTTGTTATCGAACACGAGCACGGTCGGCATCGAGACCATTCTGAACCAATTGCCGCAATTCGTGCCGGCAGCGACCGAATTCAGCTCGACGACGCTTCAGGCCACGGCCACCACGACGCCCGGCGCGTCAATCGTCAACCTGCGGGGTCTGGGCTCATTCCGGACGCTGACGCTGATCGACGGCAAGCGGGCGACGCCCCTGAACGCGACGCTGGCGGTGGATACCAATTCCATCCCGTCCTGAATCGTCCCAAGGTGCTGCAGATGCTCGAACGGCTGCGACCGCTGGCGCTCGACCGCGTGAGCGTTGAGGCGTTCTCGCATTTCATCCGGGCCGATCTCGGATTGCAGCTGCACGAATCGGTCAGGGCCCTGAAGATCTCCCTGTCACACGAGCCTGTCGCGACGTTCAATTTTTCCTGTGCTCCTGTGACGATCGCGAGAAGCGTCACCCGGGCGGAGTTTGAAGACTGGATCCGGCCGGAACTGTCCGCCATCGGTGCCTCAGTCGATCGCCTGCTGACAGCCACCGGCGTACGCAGCGGTGAAATTGATCACGTGTTCCTGACCGGAGGGTCTGCATTCGTGCCGGCCGTGCGGCGCCTGTTCGCGGAAACGTTTGGTGCCGAGAAGATCGCCGGTGGCGGCGAATTCACCTCCGTCGCGACAGGCCTTGCGCTGCGTGCCGCGCGTGAATTCGATAAAGACTGAGCGCGCGCGAACACAACGAGCCTCGTTTCAATGCGCGAGAATGGACTGTCATGGCGCGCTCCGTTTCCGCGCCTGGCCTGATGATCTACTCTCAGGCTACCCCGTACGCATGAGCGGGGCAGAATCCGGAAGGCTCATCGACTAGGGGAGAATGCTGTGTCAACGCGTAACTACCGTCCCTTGCAGATGCATCGGATTTCCTACTCCGACTTGACCGAGGGTCAGGTGACCCAGGCACTGCGCCCTGCTGCAAGTGGCCCCGTCAGCAAATCCACATTGTCGAATGTTCTGGCTGGAAAGCGCCTCGAGATCGTGACCGATGAGGGCGGCCCAACTTTAGAATACAACTTCCGCAATGGTCGCGAGCTCGAGCTGTCCGAAAACGGTGGCAAGGCCGTCAAGGCGGGATATGGCGCGATGGAGAGCCGCAGCCTGGTGCTGGTGTCGCACATGATTCCCGGCGCCCAGCGTGGCTACGAGCTGGTGGTCGATCAGCACACCCGGCTCGCGACCGTCTTCGAGGTGTACTTCAGCGGCTATGCCCAGCAGGAGACCGCCGCCGCGACGGAAGCGAAGCGCGAGCCGCAGTTCAAGAACGGCCGCAGGAACAGGGAAGCACAACGCAAGATCTGGTTCGGGTATGTGGATGGAGGCGGTGCGGCACCTACTGCGCGTCACACCTATACCAACCGGCTGGAAGGCAAGGGCATCTATTGGAAACAGGACAACGACATCGAGATCCTCGAGTTCTTCCTGTCCATCACCTTCTCCAATTTCATCGAACTGACCCGTTTCGGGGGCGAAATGACCGTCTGTGCCCCTTCCGACTACATCATGGTCAACGACCATCAGTTCATCTACTCGCGCATCGAGTGCGAGTTCTCGGGAACCCATACCCTGCAGATCGTCGACCTGTTTGACATGACGCAGAAAGGCGTGCGCCTCGGTCTGACCGAAAAGGACGAGCTGGAGTACTACATGTACACCGGCAAGGGCGAAATCACCGGACAGATCGCCACCTTCGAAGTATTCGGCAACAACAGCGAAACCCGCGGCCCGCGCCGAGTCTATCGCCCGCTCGAGACGTTCGACGTCATGACCGACGACCAGGTGAAAGAGCAGGTACTCAACCATGCCCACGCCTTTGGTGATGGCAAAGGCAGCGGCGCCGCCGGCATGGGCGGGTACAAGAGCGAACTGATCACGCACTTCGCCGGCAAGAAGCTCACTGTCCGCATGGATAACGGCCCGGCTATCGAGTACGAGTTCGTCGACGGCAAGCAGCTGAAGTGGCGCTATCCAGGCGATCGCAACTGGCGCGAAGCCTGGTATGAAATGTACGAGCCGGATGACGAGCTGTATTTCTTCGCTCATCTTCTGGATGCCGAATTCCCCCGTTCCTGCGCCATGGTTGCGCTGGACATGAAGAACGGCCTGAGCACCATCGTGAAGGGAACTACCGGCACGCCCTTCCGCAACAATGAAACCCACCCGACCTATTACTTCGGCGTGTTCCAGATGGAAGGTGCCCCGACGCCACCGCAGTATCTGCGCCATGGCTGGACGGATGAGATGGTGGGTGAGGCCGTTACCTGGAACTATGCGCGTGGCAACCCTGGCCTTACTTCCATGCATTTCTATGCCACGCCTTCCAGCTACTCCTGGATCATCTTCCAGCCCGATGGATCTGGCGGCATGCAGTGGAGCTCGCCCGGGTGGTATTCCAAGCTGCGTGACGGCGTATACATCATGGCTTGGGTGGAAGAAGCCTGTAACGGCACGCTGGGCGTCATCTGCTTCAACAAGCGCACCATGCACGATGCCGGTTTCGGCTTCCACGTGGGACGCAATGGCCTCAGCCTGAGCGTGGTCGGCGCCCGCGCACGCCACGCCGGCAAGTTCGATATCAATCAGTACATCGGCCTCAAGACCTGAGGAGATACTCATGACCGGAATCAGAACCAAGAGCAGTCGGCGCGCCTTCTTCCTGCAGGGTGGCGCCGCCCTGGGTGCCGGCGTGGCTACGACGGTCGGAGCTTCCGCCCTGACGTATGAGAGCCCGACGCCACTGGAAGAACAGCTGAAGCAACTGCGACAGCAGCTGGATGGCGTGGAAGATCGCGAAGCGATTCGAAAACTGCATCTGGCCTTTACGACGCTGATCGAGCAACAGACCTATGAAGCAGCGGCAGAGCTGTTTGAGAGCCAAGCCCATCTGAATTTGGGCGGCGTGAGCGCGACCGGCAAGCCCGCCATCCTGCAGCTGTTTGCGGATCAGTATCGCCACCAGAACGCCGCTGCCATACACAGCGCGTACCGTCAGAACACCTTGCAGCAGGGAGACGCGGTGGCGCTCAGCGAGGACCGCCTGCAAGCCACGGCCACATTTCATGTCGAAGTGGAGCTGTGTACGCCGCTGCAGGGGGACTGCACGGCGGCGAAGATGGCCCGACTGCAGGGTCATGTGGCCGACCGTCGCTGGGAAGCCGGTCGATTTGAGGCGAAGTACGTGAAGACACGAGGCCAATGGAAAATGGCGTCTGTTGGGCTATCTGGCGTCGTAGCCACGAGACTCAACGTGCCGGCATGACCGGCTCGCGTGCGGACATCCAGTCCGGCATACCGGACTGGAGGCGCGGATGTGCTGACCGCGTGCCTTGATCGTTGCCATGCTAGCGGCGGAGACAAGCTTTTCTGAGAGGGGTCTGCCTCAGGCGGTCCACAGATCAGGGTCCTTCGAAGCTTCGCCTGCGAATTACCCCCTCTGGTACCCGCCACCAGCACATGGCTTAAATCGCTCATTGAACTGTCCGGGCAGCGGGTAAATCGAAGTCCCTTCCGCTGTAGTTCGTCTTGGTTCGCAGCTGCTCGCATGCCCGGAGCGCGAGTCGTAGTCGTCGGTGGTCAGCTATCAGGAGTGCGATCTTGGCTCTGAGTGGGCACGAGAACATCGCCTCGTGTTCGCTTTTGGCCCAGACGCGATCAGGTTTGACGTCGCCTCGGCATTCCGCAACACTAGTTTGAGGGGGTCCACAAAAATGATCATATTCACCGTAGCTCGCGGTCTTGGATTGGTTTGTGCGTGCGCCGTGATCGCGTCTTGCGGCGGAGGAGGTTCCGGCGGCGGGGGCGGAGGCGGCTCGAACCCGACGTACACCGTCGGTGGCACGGTGTCGGGCCTCGCGGGCTCGGGCCTGGTTCTCCAGAACAATGGCGGGAACAACCTCACAGTCGGGGCGAGCGGGGCGTTCACGTTTTCGGCAGCCTTGGCGAGCGGCTCGTCGTACGCCGTCACCGTCCTCACTCAGCCGAGCAGTCCGTCGCAGACCTGCAGTATCACATCGGGCGGCTCCGGCAATGTCGGGAGCGCGAACGTCACGTCCGTGCAGGTTACGTGCGTGACGAACACCTACTCGGTCGGTGGCACGGTGAGCGGATTGGATTCCAGCGGACTCGTGCTGCAAAACAATGGCGGCAACGACTTGGCGATCTCGGCGAACGGCTCGTTCAGTTTCGCGGCACCGGTCGCGAGCGGCGCGGGCTACGCGGTCACCATCAAGAGCCAGCCGAACGCCGGGCCTCTGCAAAATTGCGCCGTGACGAACGGCAGCGGCACCGTCACGAATGCGGCCGTCGCGAGCGTTACGGTGACGTGCGTGACGCGCGTGGCGAAGTTCCTCTATGTCCCGAACTCCGGCTCACAGAACGTCAGTGCGTACTCGATCAACGCGAGCAATGGAACGCTGACCGAGATCACGGGCTCGCCGTTTCCGACCGCGCCGACGCCGCGCTACGTCACGGTCGAGCCGAGCGGCAAGTTCTTGTACGTCACATCGCTCGGATCATCGACGGAGCCGCCGCGCATTTCCGGATATGCGATGAACAGCACGACCGGTGTATTGACCGAGCTTCCGACGTCGCCATTCGATCTCAGCGTTCCGCCACCTCCGGCTGGAGCGCTCGGGATTCTGCCGCCAGTGCTCCATCCGTCGGGTGCGTTCGGGTATCTGGCCGTGCCGATTCCGAACGGCCAGGTGTACGGAGGGACGATAAATTCCGCGACGGGCGAGCTGACTCAGATCCCGGGCACGCCGCTCACCGTTGGCGTCGCACCCGCGGTCGGCGTTTACGATTCGGCCGGCAAGTTCTACTTTTTGCCGACCAACGCGACGCCCGCCGCGCAGGGCGAGATCTTTGCCTATCAGGTCAACTCGCCCTCTGGAGTGCTGACACCGATCGGGTCGTCCGTTCCGACGGGTGGCGTCAACCCGTGGGCGGTGTTGGCTCCGGGCGGGGCATTCATGCTGGTGTCGAATGTCATGTCCGGAAATATCGCGGTTTTCTCCGTGAGTGCAACCGGCACACTCTCGATGGTCGGAGCACCGATCGCGACGGGCCCGGCCGGATCGCAGTCGGGCTTCCCCGTGTATCACCGCCGGCTGAACGTCGTTTACGTGGCAAATTCGCCCCTGACAACTGCGTCGCTTGCGGCATTTCGCTTCGATCCCGCAACCGGCGGGCTGACGCCGCTCGCGGGCTCGCCGTACAGCACGAACGGCGCAGCGGGTGGGGCGTTCCTGCATCCGTCCGGCAAGTTCCTGTTTCAAGCCAACGCCGCGACGGGCAGCCTGCAGCGCTATTCGATCGACCAGGCTACCGGAGTTCCGACTCTGCTCGGCGACGTGACAACGCCGACCGATGCCGGACCGTATGTCGTGGTTCCCGATCCGTCCGGGCGCTACTTGTATGTCACCAACAACGGCGGGGCCAGCGGCGGGCCAGTCACCGTATCCGTGTATTCGGTGGACCCCGCATCCGGTGCGTTGACGTTGGTTGGCACACGTTCGGCCGGGACTGCCGCGCAGTATCAGCAGGCGATCCCGATACCGGTCGGGCTGCAATAGCACTGAGGCTCATAGGGCGGCGCGCCGCCGCTGAACCGGGGTGTCAGGAGGCGGTGGAAGTGCACGCGGGAACGCCGTGGCTGGCGCTTGGCGAGGTCGCCGCAAGCGACGGATTTCGGTTCGCGTTCCGCGGAACTTCGGGCGCGTTCTTCGCTAACATCCGGGAGCAGTAAGACAACAACCAACAGGGGGCATCCCGTGAAATGCACCACACTCGTATACTTGTCTCTCGCGCTCTGCGGCGCATTGCTCACTCCCGCGCTCAGCCATGCGCAGGTGTCCTGCACGCGAGGGGGCCTGCAGCACGCCGTCGATCTCTACGTCGCCGCCCAGACCAAGGGCGACATAGCCGGCCTGCCGCTGGCGACGAGCGTCGGCTATTGGGAGAATATCGTCCCCGCTGACATCAGAAGGGCTTCATCACCAAGCCGCTGAAGATCGATCATCACCGCAGCTTTTTCGATACCGATACGTGTCAGACGTTTACCGAGGTGATCGTGACCGATAGGCGGCGCCCTACGTCCTCGGCACGCGCCTGCGCGTCAATCACGACAAGATCGCCGAGGTCGAATCCTGTGGACCACGACGGGCTACTGGCTATTCAACGCCGACGCGTACCTGAAGTATTCCTCCACGGAGAAGTGGGACCCGATAGTCGCGCCTGCAGTACATCGGCCAGATAGATATCGGCTACCTGAGTTGCCAGCGCCGAGGCATTGGCCGTCGCGACGTTGCAGAGAACGCTTACGGAAAAGTGCTGCTGGGGAAATCGCACGAGTTCCGTGCGAAACCCATGATACGACCCGCCATGGGATTCCATCGGCACTCCACGATACTCACCCAGCATCAGGCCGAAGCCGTACGGAACGCGTTCGCCGTTGGTGAGCGTAGCGGCTGTTCTCATCAGCTGAACCAGCGCTTTGCCCCCGACACGGTTCGCGTAGAAATTCTCATCCCAGCGCGCAAGGTCACGCACCGTCGTAAGGAGATTGCCGTCACCGAACGTCTGGAGTGCTCGCGGCACCGGCACGAATTGACCCGGTGCCGACGGCAGGTAGCTGTTCGCCAGGTCGGCCGGGTCCCCGTTCGCGCTGGCGCCGTACCGCGTCGACTGCATCTTCAGTGGGGCGAATAGTCGCTCCTGCGAGAGCGTGGCGAGAGACTTTCCGGTCGCGCGTTGGATGAGCTCTGCCAGCACCACACAGTTCGCGTTGCTGTACGCGGATTGGCTGCCTGCTTTGTCCCACATGGCAAACAGCGCATCGACTTGCGCCGACCGGGAATCGTCGGCGGCCTGGCGCGGTACAGCTGCGGCGAGCGGAATATGCAGGGCCAGGAGAATGAGTCCCGTCCGGCCGCACGCGAGTCGGTAAGTCATGGAAGAGCACCTTTTGTCACGGCCGAGACGGCTCAGAGTTGACAACAATCACTGATGTGTATCAGTCTAAGGGTACACTTATACTGTTCGCAGACATCGTGGAAATCAGGATCAACCCCGCCGACGGCGTCCCGATCTACCGACAGATCGTCAATCAGATTCGCTACTCAGTGGCATCGGGCCTGCTCGAGCCTGGCGACGAGTTGCCGACGATTCGCGCGCTGGCGCTCCAACTCAAAGTCACACCGAACACGATCGTGAAAGCGTACGAAGAGCTGGAAGCGGCAGGGGTCATTCAAAAGCGTCATGGCTCCGGCACCGTCGTGTCGGGCGAGCGCACGCGGCTTGCGGACCGGGAGCGGCGCCGCATCATCGAGCAGCGCATCGACGCGCTGTTGACCGAAGCGCATCAGCTGAATTTCACGCTCGAGGAGTTGTTCAAGCTGATTCACCGCCGGCAGGCGCTGATGTCGGGCAGCAGGGCGGCAGGCAACGCGAAGGACGTGAGCTGATCATGACAACCTTGGTCGAAGTTAGCGGATTGTCGCGTCGATTTGGCTCGACACTCGCCCTCAACGACGTGAGCTTCAGGGCCGATGTCGGGTCGGTATATGGCCTGGTAGGCGCCAACGGTGCAGGAAAGACGACATTGATAAGGCATCTTCTCGGCCTGTTACGTCCGCAGTCAGGCAGAGTTCGAGTGTTCGGCCTCGATCCCGTGCGCGAGCCTGTGGGTGTACTACGACGGGTTGGCTATTTGTCGGAGCAGCGCGAGCTTCCCGAATGGATGCGTCTCGATGAGCTGCTGCGTTATACGCAGGCATACCATCCGAGCTGGGATCAAAGTTACGCCGATCAACTGCTCGACACTTTCGGGCTTGATCGCCGCAAGAAGTTCGCAGATTTATCCCAGGGTATGCGTGCGCAGGCCGGGCTCGTCGTAGCGGTCGCGCACCGGCCGGAGCTGCTCATCCTCGATGAACCTTCCAGCGGCCTGGACGTGGTCGTTCGCCACGACATCCTGGACGCCATCGTTCGAACCGTCACCGAAGACGGTCGCACCGTGATTTTCTCGTCGCACTTGCTCGACGAGGTCGAGCGGATGTGCGACCACGTGACCGTGATGCATGAGGGCAGGGTAGCCCTTCAAGGGCCGCTCGATGAGATTCGAGGCATGCATCGAGTCAGCCAGGTACGTGTCCCCAGGCGGTTGGATTTCACGCCGAAGATCGAGGGCGCCCTGTCGATCGCGGGCGATGGTCGGTCCTGGAGTGTAGTGCACGCGTCTTCGCTAGAAGCTTTCCGCGATGTCGTGGCACGCCTGGACGCAGACGTTACGGAATCGCGTATCGCAACCCTCGAAGAGATTTTTGTTGCGCGCGCCGGGCGCTCGAGCCGCCGTCAGGCGGCTGCATAAGACCATGTGGACTCCGGTAACTGCGGTGCTTTGGGAGTCGTGGCGGCTTACGTGCCGGCGGTTATTGTTGATTACAGCGGTCGCTGCTTTGTGCGGTTGGCTCCTGTTGAGAAGCAGTCCGGGCCGGAGCGCGGCGTTTCTCGTATATTTCGTCCTGTGCTCATTGGCTGTGGCGATGGCTCTGTCGATGCCGACAATCGGCATCCGTGCCGGTTTTCCATTTTCCAGAGCTTTCTCACGGCCGATACGCACGTCAGTACTTGTCGCCGTGCCGTTGGCCTACGTTTGTGCAGCTTGCGCGGCTTCTTATCTTGTGCCAGCCGCCGTCTTGCGCGCGTTCACCGGTGTGCCCTTTCCCTTGATGCCCGTCGCAACACTGATTGGCGCGTTGGCTGCGATTGTAGCGGGCTCCAGCTGGTTCACGCGGAACACAACAGCCCGGTTGGTCGCAGCCATCGTGGCATTCATCGGCACTGGTTGGATGCTCAGGTTGCTGCGTCCCTTCAGCGAAGCAGGCCCCGTCTCCCCTCCTGCAGTGCCTGAAGTGGGCCCTCAGTTGTGCGTACTGTCTGGAATAGATTACCTGACGGTAGTACTTCTCATCGGCGGCATCTACATATGGATCTGTCGGGCGTCGAGCGGCAACGCCACGGTGACGACCAATGGTCTTCGCGCCCGAGCGCCGATAGACCGTCTGCGAGTCGAGCGGACATCCTGGAAGGGATTCGAAATACGTGCGTCGCGGTGTTGCACTGGCGTTGTCCGGTCTCGTCCTCAACGGCGGCAGAGCTATGGCTCGAATTGCAGTCTTACGGAATCGCGGTGCTGGTGATAGGTGCGCTCCTTGCCCTTTGCGTCCCATTCCTGCTGTTCCTTGGGAACGCGCACCGGTCCGCGATCCCGGTGGTGCTCGCCGCGGTCACACTGGTCGGCCCCTTCATGGCCGCGGTCAGTGCTTCGATCTGGAATCGGCGTAATTCCTGGCGTGCACAGGTTGGCGCGTTTGAGGCCGCTCGTCCGATCGGGACTGCGAAGCTCATCGGTCTGCAGATACTCGTCACCAGCCTTTGCATATTCGGCGCGTGGATTCTCATTTCAGCGAGCTTCTGGGCTTCACTCCCGTTGCTCAGAGATATGCACGCCTACGAATCGCCGACCGCGCTGGCGATGACAATCATCCAGAAATCGGGGATGGGACTCGTGTCCACGGTCACGGTTGGCTTCGTTTTGCTTGCCACGGTTCTTGCGTTCCTGGCGACAATCCGGGCGTTCGCGAGCTCGTATGGGTGGCGCCTCTGGTTTGGAGCTTTGGGTCTTGCCCTCTACGCAATCGGCGTGGCAATTGCCGTTGCTCGCGGCTGGCTTGACGGCGCTGCGATCGGCGTACACATCTGGGCGGTTGCTGTCGCCATACCCGCTGGAACGGTTTTCGTCTTCAGAAGGGCGCTGGCTGGCGGAATCCTGAAGTATCGCCAGGTGGCCGCGGCGTCGCTCCTCTGGTTGCTGTTCGCGGTTCTTTATCTCGACATACTGCGAGCCGGCGGCATGATGGAGGCGCCCCCGGCGCTTGGAGCGCTGGCGTTCGCGTCGACGCTGTTGCCTCTGTCGGCAGTTGGGCTTGCTCCCTGGTCTCTCAGCTTGATCAGACATGCCTGAATAGAGACCACTCGCAACGTCTTGAAGTCGGGTGCAGTTGGCTCGCTGTCGCTTTGGACCCCCGCGTCCCGGACTGTGGGAGGCGCCCTGGCCCATCCATCGATGCGCAGGGGGCGAATGCAGACGATCTGATAAATTCCCGGCAATACCGCAGAAATGCGCTGATATATCACTTCGGAAGTGCGCGAGAACGCAAAGTCACCCAACGTATTCGATGGTCTATCGCTAACGTGCTCCTTTCTCATCCGGATACCAGAATTGCGTATGGCAACCCTCGCACTCCTGATCCAACCGGCCTGAGACGTCGAAGAGTCTCGCCGCGTCTTTCACTCGCGCCGCCGCGACGATTTCGTCCATCGACGTGCTGAGCTGTTGCGCGAACGCCTGAAATACTTTGGGATTGGCGTCGATCGCCTTCTGCACTTGCTTCGCGCCGAAAGCGCCCGGCGTTGCGCCTTCGCCGTCGATCTTCTGTCCGGGAGCGGCGGCCATGATGTGCGCAGCCTCGGCGAGGGTCTGTGCGGCCTCTTTCACTTTGCCGGCAGCGCCGGCCGCCTTGCTCCAGTCCGCCGGTTTGAGCTTGGAGGCGTCGGGGTTGCCCCCGGCGCACGGAAGGTGAAGACTTCCTCATACTTCTCGTCGAACAGGTTCTCGACGGCAGGTGTTCCTTGCGCTTCGATCACTGCGCGGGTCTCTGCGGTACTGCACGTGGACCGCATCTCACTCGCCAAAATTGCGAACGCTTCTATTGGCGTTCTGTTGGTGCTGGAGCTGCTCGTATTGATCTACTTCTCGGAATCGCGATACCAGCGGTTCGATATCAGCCAGGAAAATACAACACAGTGAGTAGAAGGGAGCATCGGATGCGCACAGTCGTGCTCGTGGGGATCGTGTTTTCTGGGCTTGATTGCCGGGAACGCCGCTGAGTCGCAGGGCGTCAAGCTCAACGCCTACCGGGTTGCCGGGAATGTGTACCTGCTCAACAAGGGGACCCTCGACTCCCCGGACGGCGGCAGCATCGCGGTGTTGGTGGGTAACGATGGGGTGTTACTCGTCAACGAGCAGGACCAGGAGGAACCCGTTCTTGCAGCACTAAAGACCATCTCCGACAAACCAGTCCGGTATGTCATACACACTGGCTGCGACACAGCAGGCAGCGCAGCGTTTCTGCGCGATGGCGCCACGATAGTGGCGCGTGACAAGCTCCGCGGAAGGCTGGCGGCGAAGAAATGCGACGCTCGAGGAGCGTGGCCGACTCTGACTTTCGATAGCGAGCTGACTCTGCACTTCGATGATGAGGAAGTGCGAGTCATCGGGCTTCCTACCGGGCATACGGACGGCGATGCGCTCGTCTATTTCAAGAAGGCGAACGTCGCGGTGACCGGGGACGTGTTTGGTGTGGGCTACCTGCCCGCCTATTCGAAATATGCCGGCGGAAACGCGCTCGGCGTCAACGAGCAGATGCACAGGATCCTGGCACTGCTGCCCGACGACGTGAAGATCATCCCGGGCCATGGCACTCGGGCATCGTTGAACGATGTTCGGAGGGCAAGCAAGGCACTGGATGAAATGAGGGATGCCATCGCGGAGCAGGTCGCCAAGGGGAAGACGTTGGATCAACTCCAGGAAATGAATTTACTGGAGCCCTGGAAGGATTTGCGGGGCCCGGTCCCGGGCGGTCCGAATCTCTTGAAACATTACTATGATTGCCTCACTGGCCCTCCTGACCCGGCGTTTCAGCTCTGACGGGGTCTGGTGTTGCTGTTGGGCGCGCATCGCGCACTTGTGGTGTCCACCGTTGAGACATGACACCTGAGACATCGCTGGAGCGCAGGCGGGATAGATAAAGTACCGAGCTCAAACAGCCACAGCCACAGCCACAGCCGCGGCGCTCAGCTCAGGGGGGGGAATCATCCAATGAAACGCATCACTCTCGTATGCCTCTATCTCGCGCTCGGCAGCGCGTTACTGACTCCCGCGCTCAGCCATGCGGAGGTGTCCTGCACTCGAGGGGGGCTGCAGCAGGCGGTCGACCTCTACATCGCCGCCCAGACCAGGGGCGACCTCTCCGGCCTGCCGCTCGCGAAGGGCGTGGGCTATCTGGAGAACATTGCCCCCGCTGACATCCAGAAGGGCTTCATCACCAAGCCGCTGAAGATCGATCATCATCGCAGCTTTCTCGATGCCGATACTTGCCAGACGTTCACCGAGGTAATCGTGACCGACAAGGCGGCGCCCTACGTCGTCGGCACGCGCCTGCGCGTCAATCACGACAAGATCGCCGAGGTCGAGATCCTGTGGACGACGACGGGCTACTGGCTCTTCAACGCCGACGCGTACCTGAAGTATTCCTCCACGGAAAAGTGGGACCCGATTCCCGCAGAGAAGCGGGATTCGCGCGGCACACTGGTCGCTGCGGCCAACGCCTACCTTGATGCCTTCCTGGAGAAGAAGATCGACCTGGTGCCGTGGGGTTTCCCCTGTGTGCGCGTCGAGGGCGGCGCCTACACCGGCAAAGGCTCCCCGTCAGACAGTTGCGAGGTCGGCGTTCCGGGCGGGGTCAATATCGCCAATCGTCGTTTCGTCGTGGACGAGGTGGTCGGTACGGTCGCGGTGTACTGCACGTTCGGCGCCGGTGGCCCGAACGGCGGCAGCGGCGCGCCCGACACCCATCTGTTCCGTGTGGAGAACGGCAAGTTGCGCTACGTGCATACGTTGACGCACTTGCTGCAGTCCGCCTTCCGGGGCAACACTAGCGGTGGAACGCCGTGAACGGACAGATGTGTGAGGCGGCAATTCGCCTCCACGCGCTGGCCATTCCCGCCTCCCTGTAAACCATGGGCAAGCTGTCACGCCATTTGCGTGCGCAAATGGCGCGTCAGCGCTGCTCGACTCCGAGCCTGCAATCTCCAGATCAGCGCGTCGATACCTCTTTTTTCCTCACGACCCTGTATCCGCTCACGTAGCTCACGCGATCCATCGAATCAACACTTGCGATCACCGCTGCAACGCATGAGTTCGTCATTGAAGCATTCAAGGTGCCTCGGGTAGTGCGAGTGTTGGATCCTGACAAGGATCATGAGGAGGCGGATCCTTACGTGCTCGCGCTCGCCCTGAAATTCAGAGCGTCGGGTCACCCGGTTGGGGTGATTACGGAGGACCGACGGACGCGACCGACGAAACTCTCGGAGCCTGGTTGCAGGCGGAACGTTTGCTCATGGACGGCTACCTGTTCATCGTCACGCGGATCGCAGCAGCGCCCTGATATGCACATGGGCGGCCTCGATCAGGTCGGCGAGGGCTACGGGGTCGACGGTGTGCCCGGGTTTCAGTTTCACGTGGCGCATCCGCTTTCCGGTGCCCTCCAGCAAGCGCGCGGGATCTCTCAATTCAGCGCCATAGAAGAACCCCACGTTGGCGTGGGCCCTGAAGATGTTGACGTAGGCGAACGGGGCGTCCTGCACGCACGCGGTGGGATAGCCATCGTGCATCAATTCCCGCACGTCGCCCCCGCACGCCCGCATCTTCGCAAACCACGGGCGCACGAGGTCGCTCAGCTCATCCGGTGGCGCGCTCAGCCAGGCGTCGATGGTGGGGTCGCGTTTTTTCGCGCTGGGGAACCGCAATATTGTGTCCACGGGTGCACCTCCCCTCGACGCGATCAACCCTCTTCACGAGAACGTCGATGCCGAGATTGCGGCAGCTCTCCCGAGGAACGATCGAAGACGTCGCGCTCACTCGCGAAGAGCCGTCGGTCTGATTCAACGCGCGCGGCGTCCAGATGACGCAAGAGTTCCTTGAGGCGCTGTGCGCGAACACGTCGAATGACTTTGAGATCTTCAGTTAGCGGATCTTTCATGCGCATAGGTTGTCATCATCGATTCGGGCGTGCAAATCTCAGGGCAACGAAAGCCGTACGACTCGCACCTTTGTGTGACCCGGCGAAAAATCGTGCGGTTCGCGAGATGTTTGTAGTTCCACGTGAGGAGTTGCGGCATCGGGATCGAAGTGGTAGCGACGCCCGTCTCGTCCAGCAGCTTTGGTGCACGAGCGGATGTTCGTGGGTTCTGCCATGAGTCGCGCTCGTCAGAACCAGTGAAGCGCTTTGGGTCCGGGCTCCAGCTAGCGGCCGAACCAAATCGAGGGTCACCTCGCTCTGCGAGCTTCTAGCTAACATCCGCCGTCTCGAGAGGTACGACAATTACTCGCGTCAGGGGGCCGGTCCATGATCATCCGTACACACACCCAGAGCATGGGCTTGCGGCTGTCCGCCGCGATCATCGCCTGCTGCGCCCTGAATGTAGGAGTGGCTGCTTCCTCGTCGGGAGGCGCCCAGTCCGCCGCCAACGTGACCGCCGAGCGGCTAGTCAAAGCCGCCAACGAGCCCGGCCAATGGATGACCTACGGGGGCACCTACTCCGAGCAGCGCTTCAGCCCGCTGAAGAAGATCGACGCCAGCAACGTGAAGGGAACTGGGCCTGCGTGGTTCGCAGACTACGAAACCAACCAGAACCAGCACGGCTCGCCGCTGTACATCGACGGCGTCATCTACGTCTCGACCGCGCGCAACGTCGTTCACGCCTTCGACGCCAAGACCGGCAAGCAGCTCTGGAAGTACAACCCGATGATCCAGGGCGTGCGGCTGCGCTACAACGTGGGCCTCGTGAACCGCGGCATCGCGGCCTGGCAACGGCAAGATCATACATGGGCACGCTGGATGCCCGCCTGGTCGCGATTGACGCGAAGACCGGCAAGGAAGCCTGGTCGACCGACACGGTGCCCGAAAGTCTCGGCCTCGGCGAGATGGCGGAACCATTACTCCATCACCATGGCGCCGCGCGTTGCGAAGGGCAAGGTGTTCATCGGCGGCGCGGGCGGCGAGTTCGGCGTGCGCGGCTGGATCGCGGCCTTCGATGCCGAGACAGGCAAGGAAGTCTGGCGCTTCTGGACCGTGCCGGGCGATCCCGCGAAGGGCTACGAGAACAAGGCGCTGGAAGCGTGCCGCGAAAACCTGGGGCGGCGAGTGGTGGAAGTCCTCCGGCGGCGGCGGCACCGTCTGGGATGCGGCCGTCTACGATCCGGTGACCGATCTGCTCTATTTCGGCACCGGCAATGCCACGCCGTGGAACGCGCGCACGCGCGAGCCGAGCGCGGGCGACAACCTCTATGCCGCCTCGATCGTCGCGGTGAAGGCCGACACGCGGCGAATACGTGTGGCACTACCAGGAAACGCCGGGCGACGCGTGGGACTACGACGCGGTGAGTCCGATGATGACTGCGGACCTCACTATCGGTGGCCAGAAGAAGCACGTCCTCCTGCAGCCGTCGAAGAACGGCTTCATGTATGTGCTCGAGGCCAAGACTGGCAAGCTGCTCAGCGCCGATGCCTTCACCGAGGTGAACTGGGCGACCGGCGTGGACCTGAAGACCGGCCGTCCGATTGAGGTGCCGGGCGCGCGTTACGAGAACGAGCCGTGGAATCTTGCGCCGGGCGTGCAGGGTGGCCACAGCTGGCACCCGAATGCGTTCAGCCCGTTGACCGGCCTGATCTACATCCCCGCCTGGGAAGCCTATTTCACGATGGCGAGCCCAGCGCCGGGCAGCCCGCCGCCGCCCGGCGGCGGATTCAGCCTCGGCATCAACATGGGCGCCAGGGTCGAGCCGCGGCAATCTCAAGCCGTACGATCGTCGCGGCGTCACAGGCCGGCTGAAGGCGTGGGATCCGGTCGCCCGCAAGGTCGTGTGGGAAACCCAGCCGGACGCCACGACCAGCGGTGTGCTCGCGACCGCGGGCAACCTCGTCTTCATGGGCAACGGCGGCGGCAAGGTGCTGACGGCCTACGATGCGAAGACCGGCGCAAAGCTCTGGAACTTCGACGCCAAGACGGCGGTGTTGGCCGCGCCGATCACCTACCAGCTCGACGGCGTGCAGTACGTTGCGGCCAGCGTGGGTGGCGTCGCACAGGGCGGCTACTTCGCACCGACCTATGCGCGCATGCTGGTGTTCGCGCTCGGCGGCAAAGCCGTGCTGCCCGAACCGGAGCCCTACACGCCCCCGCAGCTCAATCCGCCGCCTTCGACGGCCTCGGCCGAAGTCATCGCGCGCGGTGGCGAGCTCTATACGCAGAACTGCTCGGTCTGCCATGGCGTCAACGGTGTGCAGCAGCGCACCAGCTTCCCGAACCTGACCGTCACGCCGCTGCTGTGGACGCAGCCGGGCTTCGACCAGGTCGTCCTGGAGGGAGGGCGTGCGGACAAAGGCATGGGCTCCTTCGCAAAGGACCTGAAGCCTGAGGACGCAGCCGCCGTGCGCGAGTATCTGATCTCGCGCGCCAACGCAATCAAGGCGGGCGGCCCCGGCGCCGGGCCCGGCGCCGCGCGGCCGGCTGCTGCTGCTCCTCCTCCTCCGCGTCAGGAGACCGGGCACGCGGAGAACTAACGCTGGCGCGGGGCACATGGCCCATGAGGTCTTCGCAAGAGGGCGGCCGCAGAGGCTCAGACGATGGTCTGGGCCTTTGTCGTTTCCAGCTGCCGCGTTTATGTCGTCCACCGCTCCCAAGTGACGCGGTACTCGCTGCGAATCAGGGATGTTGACAAGCTAATATTAGCCGCATGGGACGAACGCTACGAACGCAGGTTGCTCTGTACCTTGATGACGAGCAGGTCGAGCTGTTGGACAAGCTCGCGCAGAAGTCCGGCCGGACGAAGCAGGATCTGCTTCGGGAAGCAGTCAATACCTTGCTGGTCGAATACCAGGTGTTCAAGCTGCCGAAGCGCAAGTCCTGAAGCGGCGCGCGGGACTGCGTCAGGTTGGAAGAAGACAATCTACATTGGGCGGGTGAGCGCCCGGCGGGCCGCGGCTCCATGCACGATTGCAATCAATTCTGATCAGGATCTAACCGACTTCTACACTCTGCCCGGACGCTTACTTCACCGCTTCGTGCGAACGGCACAGCCGAGTGCTGCGTGCGTTAGAACCAGTGAAGATCCGCGGCAAAGACTCCAGCGCACGCGCGACGCGAACCTTTTCACGCGCGGCCCCTACATCGATGCCACATTTCCAATGGAGCCAGTGGGCGCAGGACTGCGTGGCCGAGTCCGCCCAGCCTTTGCGCCGATCAAACTCGGCGATGAGCGTGAGCAGGCGGTAATTGGCGGAGTTCAGGTGACCGGCGAGTTCGGTGATCTGGGCTTCGAGGGTGGCAGTGGATTGGGCGGCGGTTTCCATGGCGGAGTCCGTTCAGGAAAAACTGAGATGTATGTTTCCTGAAGCTGGCGACGAGGGCCTCATGCATATCTGCTGCGAACGTGCAGAAATGCGTGCTTCGGAAGAGGGGGCGTTGAGGAAGCTCGCGCGAAGGCATCGCCGTGAGCGACGAGAGACTTGTTGAATCGGCGGCGCGGCTATTTCTATACGTTTCCAACGAGAATGCAGAGCGCCGGTGGAACGCGTACGCGGGGCGCGAATTTGCAGGCAGTTTCTTGCCCGCCCGATGCACAGACACTCGCTGACCTGTTGCGGCTGAGCGCTGCGCGTTCGAAACTGCTGGGCATTCCGTCGTCGCACGACGCCGTATGTTTTCGGGGGGAGAAAATGAAAAGACCGTCTGCAATGCTTTGCTTGTTCGCGTCACTCCTGGCCAGCGCCGCAGCCAGCGCACAGGACTGCAACCGCGATTGCCTCAAGCGCCATCTGGACACCTATCTCACCGCAGTCACGAGTCACAAACCGGAGGCCGGTGGCCTGTGGGTGGGTTTTCGCCAGACGGAAAACGCAGTCGTAATTCCCGAGGGGCAGGGCGCGTGGAAGAATGTGACGGGCCTGGGTTCCATCCAGCGCCGCTATCTGGATCCCGTGCAGGGCCAGGCCGGTTACTTCGGCACGGTGAACATGGGCGAGGAAGAAGCCGTCGTGGCCATCCGCGTCAAGGTGCAGTGGAACCAGGTGACCGAAGCCGAATGGTTCATTTCCGGAAAAGCGATCCCGGGTCTGACGGGCGAGCCGGGCAAGACGCCTTTCAATATCGATACGCTGCGCGCCACGCTGCCGGCGCAGCGCGTGGTGCCCAAGGCCGAACGCCTGCAGCGCGAGGCGTTGCAGGCCGTGGTCAACTCCTACTTCGACGGCATCACCAGCCACAACGGCTACATCGTCAAGGGGCACCCCGGTTGCACGCGCTATGAGAACGGCTTCCCCACGTTCAACTCGCCCATGAAGCCGGAGGCATGGACATCGGCAACAACGGCAAGACGGATTGCCGAACGCAGGCCGACTTCGGCGTCGCCATCGTGGCGATCCGCAATTTCTTCGTGATCGACGAAGAGGCGCAGGCGGTGATGGTTTCGGCGATGTTCCGCCGCGACGCGAAGAACCCCAAGCGCCGCAATCACTTCACCGAGCTGTTCCATCTGGATCACGGCAAGATCCGCGACATCCACGCGGCGTTCTACTACGCGCCGGAAGATCGCCCGGTTCCGAACTGGCCGCCGTACGACGGCCTGTATCCGCTGCCGGCCAGTTACCAGTGACTGGAACCGATCTCAGGACTGATCGAGCAGAATGCACGGGGCAGCGAGCTGGACGAGGCCGAGGAAGTTGAGCCGACTCGAGATTTCTGTTCCGGATGTGGGCGTGCGATGAGAGTGAAAGGGGCCCCACCCGTCAAGGCCACGTGACCTCTGAGCGGAATCCCCAGATCACCAGTGATGCGCGCACGATCCTTCTGAGTCAGACTGGGGACCGCTTGGTTCACACCGGATCTAGGAGGGGAGTCAGAATGAGTAAGAAGACGTTCCTGGTCGTCGCGGCGATAACGGGTGCCGCGTGTTCGCTCACCGCGCTCACTCAGCAGCCACCCCAGGCACAACAGCCCGCCCCAATGGGTTTTTTTATCACGAGTGTGGGTCCCGGCAAGGGTGGAGACCTGGGCGGCCTCGCCCGCGCGGACCAGCATTGCCAAACCCTTGCGGCGGCAGCGGGAGCTGGCAGCCGAACGTGGCGGGCATATCTGAGCACGAGCGAGTCAGGTGGACAAAAGGCCGTAAACGCGCGTGATCGCATCGGGCAGGGCCCTTGGCACAATGCGAAGGGCGAGCTGATCGCGCGTAATGTGGCCGATCTGCATGGCGACAGTGAGCGCGATCGGAACAACATTCAGAAGCTCTCCGCTTTGAACGAGAAGGGCGAGGTTGTAAGTGGGCGCGGGGACACACCGAACCGTCACGACATCCTTACAGGTTCTCAGTCGGACGGCCGCGCCTTTGCCGGCGGCGAGGATATGTCCTGCAGCAACTGGACGAGCAGCGGCGCGGGCGGTGCCATGGTCGGGCACCACGATCGCATGGGTGGTGGGAACACGTCGTGGAACGCTGCGCACCGATCCCGCGGCTGCAGCCAGGAGCAGCTCCGGGGCACCGGTGGGGATGGCCTGTTGTACTGCTTTGCAGAGAAGTAGAGTCGGACAACGTTGGTTGCTGGTGGCATCGCCATGTGTCATCAGCGTTTCACGAACTTCAACGCACCTGATCAGTCATCGCGCTCTGTGTTCGCGGTCGTCGGCCCGCGAGTCGCGCCTTCAGCTTCGCGCGCTGTGGTTGCGGCGCGCGGATGGCGTCGATCAGCCGGACTCCGAACAGCACGGCAGCCGCATCTCGCCCGATGGTCGCTGGATCGCTTACTCGTCGAATGAAACGGGCCGTCAGGAAGTGTGGCTCGAACCCCTGCCGCAGACCGGCCAGCGCTATCGCATGACGCAGGCCGGCGGCCGCCATCCGCTATGGTCGCCCGACGGTTCGACGCTCTTCTTCGACCAGGACGGCCGGATGTTCCGCATGGAGATCTTCCTCGCGGCGAACCCGCCCAAGGCGGGCGACCCGAAGGGCCTGCCCATCAGGGGATTCCAGCAGGGCGACCTGCGACGCCAGTTCGATCTGACGCCCGACGGCAAGCGCTTCGTGATGCTGTTTCCGCTGCGTTAACGTCCGGCTTCGGCGCGGGTCGGTATTCCTGTGCGGACGCTGGCTGCGAGACGCCGGTTTCGCGATCGGCCGGCACGTGAAGATCGAAGTCAGTGAAGGGCGGATGACGATCGAGCAAGAATGTGCGTAGGTCTTCATCATCGTTTCTGGCGTGCTGTTCGCAGGCCGACGAGTTCGCTCAGATCCAGTTAAGGGTTCGCGCGATCGAGACCAATGCGGCGACCACGCTGGAGATACTGAACACAATTTTGTCTCGCAGTACAGGCAAGGCGGCTTGCACCGCATCGAAGCCGGACCGTAGGTATGTGAGGTGGACTTCGATCGTCTCGTTCGTCAACACAGGTGCCTCGTACTCTTCACGAATGATCGCGTTCATGGGTCTTGGCGTTCGCTTGGAACGCGTGCAGGACGAAGTTCATCGAGTCGGGCGGGAAGGTATCGCGTCGCTGAATGTTCGTCTACGTACATGAAAGTACGAGAAAGTGCGGCACGAAATGAAAAACGAAAGGACTTGGTTTTTCAGTGCTGCGATTGAAGATGAGGGTGGGCCCCTCGGAGTCAGCGTGCAGAAGCGGGCTCCAAACTACGCCAGTGCTGCTGTGGTTCAAAAGATCACGGTAGTGAGCAACTGGTGAAAAGCTGGTCGAGAAGATCGGCAAGTGAGAGTCGGGAAGGTGAACGAAAGTGAACCGACCGAAGACGCATCGAAAATTTAAGCTGCTGTCGGAACCGCGGTTGTTTCTCGCCCGCGGGAGAGAGCTGGGAGAGTGTTCTGCTGATCGACCCAGCGGCAGCCGGTGTAAAGGCGGCACGAGCCCGACTCATTGGCTTCAATTGCGGAACGTGCGAAGAGCTGACTGATGATGTGTAGGAAAACGACAAGTGGCGAACACCACGAGGAGGAATACCGATGCGTCAGTCAGTGGCGGAGCCCCCGGTATGAGCGTTGAAGTGTCTGTAATGGACGCGGAGCAAAGCGGTGGCGTCGTTCGGTTGGTGGCAGGGGTCAACTCGGCAACGAGGATGAGCCCATGACACCAGCCAAGCCGTATGAAATATCCAGAAGGAGAGTGTTGGAAGCGTACCGGCACGTGATCTTGACCCGGTTCCGTGGACTCCTGACAGTGCACGAACGAGGAGTCGATCATGGCCAAGACAAAGTTTCCCAAACGAGCGAAGCGGTATGCCCCCGAGTTTCGTCAGCAGCTGGTGGAGCTGCACCGGGCGGGCCGGCGGATCGCGGATCTGTCGCGCGAATTCGGCTGTTCGCAATGGGCCATCAGCCGCTGGGTCAAGCAGGCCGAGTGGGACGCTGGCCGCGGTGATGGCGGGCTGACTACGGCCGAGCGTGAGGAGCTCGCCCGGCTGCGTCGGGAGAACAAGCGCCTGAAGATGGAGCGTGAAATCCTGGGAAAAGCCGCCGCCTGGTTTGCCCAGGAGACGGCGCCCAATACGCGGCGCTCTTCGGATTCGTGAAGGCGAACCAGGCAAGCTACCCGGTGCGGCTGATGTGCCAACTGCTCGAGCTGTCGACCAGCGGATTCTACGCCTGGAGCGGTCGGCCGATGTCGGCGCGCAGGCGCCGAGACATCGAGCTGAGCGCATTGATCCGCGCCATCCACGAGCGTTCTCACGGCACTTACGGCGCCCCGCGGGTGCACGCGGAGTTGCGTGAAGCGTACGCGATTGGCGTGGGCTGCAAACGTGTGGCACGCCTGATGAGGGCGGTGAGTCTTCGTGGTGTGAGCAAGCGACGCTTCGTGCGAACCACGGTGAGCGATCCGCAGGAGCGCTGGGCGCCCGATCTGGTGGAGCGGGATTTCAGCGTGTCTGAACCTGACCGACTGTGGGTAGCCGACGCAACCTACGTACCGACGTGGGAGGGGTTTCTGTATCTGGCGATCGTGCTGGATGCGTTCTCGCGGCGGATCGTCGGCTGGGCGATGCGCACCGACCTGCGCACCGAGCTGATGCTCCAGGCGCTCGAGATGGCCTATCAGCAGCGCCGTCCCGAGCACGTGATTCATCACTCGGATCATGGGTGCCAGTACACCTCGATCGCCTTCGGCAAGCGCTGCGATGAGCTGCACGTGCGCCCCTCGCTGGGCAGCGTCGGGGATGCGTATGACAACGCCATGGCGGAAAGCTTCTTTGCCAGCCTGGAGTGTGAGGTACTGGATCGTCATCACTTCAGAACGCGCCACGATGCGCGCACCGTGATCTTTTCCTGGATCGAAGGCTGGTACAACACGCATCGCAGACATTCCGCCCTCGCGTATCTGTCGCCGCGAGACTTCGAGCGCGAGTACTTCGAATCCGGCTCATCGCACCGGAGCTTCTGCCGCGCTTCGCGCGTCAGGCTGCGTTGCGGCCAAGCCGTGAATGATGATTCCAAGAGCACCAATACAGGAGGATGATTCCAACCCAAGACCCATCACTCACAAAGTGATACCTGTCCACGGAAGCGGGTGAGGTCCAACGTGAGAGCCAATCGGGGCGCGGCGGGCATCGACGATGAGAGCATCGAGACGTTCGAGGCGGACCTGAGCCGCAATCTCTACAAGCTATGGAACCGGATGGCCTCGGGGAGCTACTTCCCACCGCCGGTAAAGCAGGTGGAGATTGCCAAGAAGAGCGGAAACGGCAAGCGAGTTCTGGGAGTTCCGACGGTGGCCGACAGGATCGCCCAGCAGGTTGTGAAGATGAGGATCGAAGGGGAGCTGGAACAGCTCTTTCATCCCGACTCGTACGGGTATCGGCCTGATAAATCGGCCGCGGATGCGGTGGCCGTGACCCGGGAGCGATGCTGGAAGTACGACTGGTGCGTCGAATTCGACGTCAGTCGTGCGTTCGATGAGCTCGATCACGAACTGCTGCGCAAAGCGATCAGCAAGCACGTCAAGGACCCTTGGGCAGTGTTGTACATCGAGCGGTGGCTGACAGCGCCTGCGGTGAGTGTGGAAGGGGAAACCCTTCAGCGCACCCAAGGCGTGCCGCAAGGCTCAGTGATCGGTCCCGTCCTGATGAACCTGTACATGCACTATGCCTTCGACGCGTGGATGCAGCGGGAACACCCGCACAATCCCTTTGCCCGATATGCGGATGATGCAGTCGTTCATTGCCGAAGCGAACGCGAGGCAGGGAGTCTGCTGGCCGCTATCGAGATGCGGTTGAAGGAATGCAGGCTTCAGATGCATCCGGAGAAATCCGGCGTGGTGTATTGCAAGGACAGCAGTCGGCGCAAGAGCTATCCCCGGGTACAGTTTACGTTCCTGGGGTTCACGTTCCGGCCGAGACAAGCCAAAAGGCGCGATGGGCAGTCATGGACGAGCTTCCTGCCTGGCGTGAGTGCAGCGGCGATCCAGCGGATGACCCGAGAAATCCGCTCGTGGAGCCTCCACAGACAAACCTCCGTCGGCTTGAGTGAGCTGGCCGCGCGGTACGACACTCGATTGAGAGGATGGCTGAACTACTACGGTCGCTTCTACAGGTCTGCCATGCGTCAGGTCTTTTATCGCTTTGATGAAAGACTTGTGCGTTGGGCGCGCCGGAAGTATCGCCGGTTGCTATGCAGTCCGGCCCGTGCCCATCGCTGGTTGCAGCGGATGAAGATGCGACAGCCCAGACTGTTCAACCATTGGCTCGCCTTTGGCCGGATTGCGGTACGAACGATGGGAGCCGTATGACGCGAGAGTGTCACGTACGGTTCTGCGAGGGGCTTTGGGTGCAACTCCCGAGGTCTACTCTCCTCAAGGCTTGCGTGCGTACGCTTCCAGTCTGCTCTTCCTGTGTGCGATCGCGGGCGTGCCACGCTAGTCCGTCCCCGCAGTCCCGCGCCGGGTGTGTCGCGTTGCCTGAGAAATTCGCGTGTGATCGCTTGCGCCTTGCGTGAAGCGTGCGGAGTTTCGCGTGCTGTAGAGCGCGGGATGCTTGCTGTCCGACACGGGATGACTGATGTCGCGCGTTACGTGCTTCAGGTAACGCGCAACTCGTCCTTGTCCGCGCGCGACTGGTCGATGGTGGCGCGATCCTGGTCGATGGTGCGGAGGGTTTGCACGCCGGCGCGGCGACACTCCTCGCGGAGATCGCGCCGTCAGCCAGCGGCGCGAACGGCTGGACGGCTACCCGTTCATCGTCACGCGGATCGCAGCAGCGCCCTGATATGCACGTATGCGGCCTCGATCAGGTCGGCAAGGGCTACGGAGTCGACGGTGTGCCCGGGTTTCAGTTTTACGTGCCGCATTCGCTTGCCAGTGCCCTCCAGCCATCGTGCATCAATTCCCGCACGTCGTCCCCGCACGCCCGCATCTTCGCAAACCACGGGCGCACGAGGTCGCTCAGCTCATCCGGTGGCGCGCTCAGCCAGGCGTCGATGGTGGCGTCGCGTTTTTTCGCACTGGGGAACCGCAAGATTGTGTCCACGGCTGAACATCCCCTCGTTCGCGTTCGTCGCAGTTAACGCCTTTCAATACGCGCGACGACACTGCATGTCCAGGGCGACCCGTGATCGCGCCCGACCGTCTGATTCAGACCGACACAGCCTGCCTCGAGAACCTGCCGGCCTTCTACGGCGCGCGGCACGGCGCCGGCCATACGGCGACGGCGTACCACCCCGGCGGCGGTGAGCGTTATTCATATCTCAGCGCTTCGGCCGGCTTTGCGCGCGCAACGAGCAGCGCGTGTCCGGAAACAGTGAGGAGGGCAATGAGTGCCGCGAGCACGCTCGCGGCGATGAAAGACGTGAAGGCGACGTCCACGTGATAGGCGAAGCCGTTGAGCCACCGACGCATGAAGAACCAAGCGGCGGGCCAGGCGATCAGGTTCGCAAGCACGACGGGTCGCGCGAACTGCCATCCGATGAAGCGCAGGATGTCCGAGCGGCTCGCGCCCATTACCTTGCGAAGGCCGATCTCACGCGTGCGCCGTTCGGCCGTAAACACAGCGAGCCCGAGCAGGCCGAGCGAAGCCACGACGATCGCCACGGCGGAGAAAGCTGCGAACAGCCTCGTCTGACGCTGAATGTCCGCATAGCGCTCATTGATGATCTGGCTCATGAACTGGCCGATCAGGGGGCCGCCGCTAGCGGCTTTCTTCCACTCGGCTTCGAGCGCGCGCATCGTTTCCGGAATCGTTTGTCCATCGAGCTTCAGCACGAGCGCGAAGCTCGCCTGCGGCTGGATGTAATATACGGAGGGCTCGATCGCGTTCCGGACGGAGCCGATCGTGAAATCCGGAACGATCCCAACCACCTCGGAGGGTTGCGGCTCCAGCGGTTCCACGGTGCCGTTCCTGGGCGCCAGGCGACGCCAGTAGTGCGTCTTTCCCAATGCGTCCCGCGGGTTGGCATAGCCCAGCGCTCTCGCTCCCGATTCGTTCAGGATGATCGAGGGATTGGCTGTCGCTGTCGCGTCGACCGCGATGCTGTCTTCGCCGTGCTGATCGTCGAAAACGCGGCCGGCGAGGGGCTTTATTCCGAACACGTCAAAGAAGTCGGTGTCGATGTGCGCGGGGTTCAGGTTGGGCGAGCTCCCGTCCTGCAGCTTGAAGATGGCACCGGCCCGGTCTGTCTGCAGCGCAGAGTCCGATGCGCAGGCCGCCTGGCGAACTCCCGGAATCTGCCGGGCGACATCGCGGAAAACGCTGCGGAAGCCGAAACCCACGACGCAGGGAACTCGCATGACGAATGTCTGGTCGCCCGGAACGCGAAGCTGATCCTCCATTGCGAACCGCGTCTGCCGATGAATCGTGATCGTCGAGATGATGAGCGCGACTAGGACTGCGAACTGCAACACGACCATGGCGTTACGCACGCTGCCCGGTCCACCGGGCAGCGAGAGCACGCCCTTCAGCACGGTGACGGGACGGAACATCGACAGGATAAAGGCAGGGTAGGCTCCGGCCGCCAGAGAGACGGCCAGCGACACTGCCGCGATTCCCGCGCCTAGCATGGGCTCGCGCACATAATCGAAGGCCATCTCTCTTTGCAGGAAGCCGTTGAACCCGGGGAGCGCCACGTCCACGGCGATCATCGCGATGCCGAGAGCCAGGCCCGCATAGAAAAGACACTCGCCCAGAAACTGAACGATGATCTGCCGCCGCGTCGCTCCAACGGCTTTGCGCACGCCGACTTCGATAGCGCGACGCGCGGAGCGCGCGGTCATCATGCTCACGAAGTTGCTGGCGGCGACGAACAGGATCAGGAGCCCGATGACGATCAGCGCACTGACGGTGCGCCGGTCCGAAGGGGCCTTCATGTCCGAGACGCCCGGCGGAAGGAAGTGGATGTCGCGCAGGGCGACCAGCTTCAGCTCCAGGATTTTCCACACGGGCTCGTTGCCCACCGTCTCGGTGACGTGCCGTCGAACAAAATCCGGCAAGCGGCCTTGCAGTTCTCGCAGGTCCGCGCCGGGGCGAAGCCGCACGTACGTAAAGGCGTTGCCCGGCTGAGCCCGTTCGTCGCTGGTCGTGGATGCGATCGCATCGAAGCTGAAATGCGTGTTGGACGGAAGGTTCTCGATGACGGCGCCCACATGCAGTGTTCGCGGGTTCCTGAGCTCAACGGGCTCGCCAACGACGTCTTCACGGCCGAAGAGCTGACGCGCGAATCTGCGCGTGATGACGAGCATGTCGGGCCGCTCCAGGGCAGCGTTGGGGTCCCCCGTCACCACCTTCGGCGGAAACATGCGGAAGAAGCCCGGGTCCGCCCGGCGGAAGCTCGCCCAGATCTCCACATCCTCGTGCTTCATGTATCCGCTGCCGGGCCGCAGCCGGGTCGCGAACTCCACTTCGGGAAAATCCAGCTCGAGCGCGGGCGCAAATCTCGCGTCCGCGACGCCAAGGGACGTCGCGCCCTTGATATCCATCTGCAGCCGGAATATCCGCTCGGAGTGAGGATATGCGCGGTCGTAGGTGAGCTCGTCGCGCACAAACAATCCGATCAGGATGGTTGCAGCGAAGCCCAGCGCAAGGCCGAAGATGTTGATGGCGGCGTAGGCGCGATCGCGGAACAGGCTGCGGATCGCAGCGGCGAGGTAGTTGCGCCACATGTCGCTACATCTCCGATCCGTCGACGAAGCGGCCATCCAGCATGTGCACGACGCGGTCTGCACGGCCCGCGTGCACCTCGGAATGCGTGACCATGATGATCGTGGTGCCCGCCTTTGCCACGCCGCTCAGCATGTCCATCACGGCCTCGCCGTTGGCGGTGTCGAGGTTGCCCGTAGGCTCATCCGCGAGAATGACTTTGGGGTCCGACACCAGGGCGCGAGCGACGGCAACGCGTTGCTGCTGTCCGCCCGAGAGCTGCTTTGGCATGTGTTTCGCGCGATGCGCGAGACCCACTCTTTCCAGCGCCGCGGCCACACGCTTGCGGCGTTCGGCGCTCGGGACGCGGCGGTAGATGAGCGCCACCTCGACGTTCTCCGCGACGGTGAGGTCGTCGATGAGGTTGAAGTTCTGGAAGACGAAGCCGACACCCGCCCGGCGGTGAAGGGTCAGCTCCTCTTCCGAGCACTTCGCGATGTCTTCGCCCATGAACCAGTAGTTGCCGGTCGTCGGCGAGTCGATCAGGCCGAGAATGTTGAGCAGTGTCGACTTGCCGCATCCAGAAGGGCCCATGACGGCGAGGAACTCGCCGGGCTGGATCTGCAGCGACAGATCGTCGAGCGCGGCGGTTTCGACTTCGGCGGCGCGGTAGACCTTGGTGATGTGTTCGAGCTTGAGCATGGATCTCCCTTCAATCTGTCGGCACGATGCGTTCGGCGCGGTCGAGGCTCGTGTAATCCGATGTCACGACCCGCTCTCCGGTTGCGAGGCCGCTCAGAATTTCGAGCTGTTCGGTGGTGCGGCGGCCGATCTTGATCTGCCTGCGTTGGGCAGATTCGCCGTCCTTTGAAAGGACGAACACCCAATCGCCGCCGGTGCGTTCCATGAAAGGACCGACGGTGAGGATGCGCGCCGGTGAATCGCCACCGAGCTGTAGCCGGCCCTGAGCGGTCTCGCCGGCCACGAGGTTCGGCGGACTTCCGCCCTCGAAATCGAGGTCGATGGAAAACTGGCCGTTTCGGACCTGCGGAGAGACGCGGCGCACGGTCGCTTTCACCTGCGTGCCATCGACGTCCACGGTGGCGGACTGCCCGGTGCGAACCCGCGCGAGATAGAACTCGTCGATGTCGGCGGAGAGTTTCATTCCGGATTCGGGGGTTACTTCCGCGAGGCGCTCACCGGGGTTCCTGTGCTCGCCCACCTTGAGGTCGATCGCGGTGACCACCCCCTCGACCGGCGCGCGAACGATCAGTCCCGCGAGTTTTCCCTGCACGACATCGAGGTTGGCCCGCAGATTCCGGAGCTGGCGCTGGATGTCGGGAAGGAGGCGGTCGCGCAGAATCCGATTGGCGCGTGGAGCTCGCCGCCTGGATCGGATGCAGGCGACGGTAGTACGCCAGCTCGTCCGCAATTTCGTCGCGCTGCTCCCTGGAAGTCGCGCCGCCCGCGACCAGCTCTTCACGTCGCGCGGCCGAGCGCTCGAGCTTCACGAGCCGGTACTCAATCTCGGCGAGTGCCCGATGGTTAGCGAGCTCGTTCTGCTCGAGCGCGATCTCATTTTGCTGGAGCTGCGAGATTGCCTGGTTCAGCTGCGATTCCTGCTGGATGACCGACAGGGCCAGGTTGGTGTTGCTGAGCTCGATGAGCGGTTGGCCCTGCTGAACGCGGTCACCGGGCTCGACGAGCACGCGATCGATGCGCCCGCCATCGATCGCATCGATGAACACCGTTTCGCGCGGCTCGACCCGCGCCCGAAGGGGGATGAGGTCGTGGAAGATTCCCTGTTCCACGGCGGACACGGTCAGCTGTGCTTTCGGGATTCGGAGCGTCTTTTCGCCGGTGCCTGCGAACAGGCGGACGGCGGTCAGTATCGCGACAAGCGCGGCGAGCGACGCCGCGCCCAGCTTCGCAGCGATCGGCCAGTGCGCCGGCGACCAACGATTGCGTGGAGCAGGGCGATCCATCCCGGCGCTTGCCATCCCGGCCTTGGCGGCAGTGGTTTTTGCGGAAACCTCGATTCGGGATGTCGCCATTGCCGCACCTTCCACGCTTCTTATCGCGTCCGGCGCTTGAGCCTGCCCGCGATGGCTGCGAGCTGTTTCGGCTCGACGAGCGCGGCATCGACGAGCGCCTGCAACGCGCGTTCGATGGAGCCGCCGCAGAATCTATCGAGGATGCCCTTCAACGCGTCGGCCGCGGCGCTGTCCGCGGACTCCCTGGGACGGTAGATGAACGTTCCCGCCTCCACGGTGTGCGTCACGTAGCCTTTTTCTTCGAGGCGCCTCAGCACGGTGCGGATCGTCGCGTCCTTCAGCTTCCGGGCAACCTTCCCGCGCACGTCTGCCGCCGTCATCTCGCCTCCCGCCCAGAGGATGGTGAGGATTTCGTGTTCGAGATCGCCGAGGGGAGGGAGGCTGCTCACGATGTGACTCGCTGTAACATGTGACCATATGTAACAGGTTGGGTCGCGGAAGGCAATACAGCCGCAAAGGCAAATCCGGAGTCCGGCCGGGGCACTTCCGCTGGACTGGCGCGGGCCTTCGAGCACTCATCGCTTCGCGCGGGCAGATCTCAGGGCAACGAGGGCTCAGGCTGCTAGACCAGTGCCGCCCGCGCCGTGCTGATTACGGCCTTCGTGAGGCGTTCCAGCATGGGGCCCCCACCGTTCTCCTATGCGTCCTGGCCGATGTGGTATTGATCGCCACCGGCGTGGCGGGGCTCGCGAGTCTCCTCGGGAATGCACCGGTGCTCACGGCCTGCCTGACCGCCGCGGGCGGAGCGTTCCTGTTGTGGTATGGCGTTCAGGCTTTGCGTCGGGCGCTGAAGCCGCAGGCGCTCGAGGCTCGCGCGGGCCATGAGCGCCTTTCAGTCCGGAAGGTGCTGGTGCGAGCTGCGGGGTTCACTTTTCTGAACCCGCACGTTTATCTCGACACGGTTCTGCTGATGGGTTCGGTCGGCGCCCGTCAGTCCATGGAGGGCCGGATCTCTTTCGTTGGAGGCGCTGCGTGCGCAAGCGCTCTGTGGTTCAGCAGTCTCGGGTTTGGGGCGCGGCTGCTTGCGCCGGTGTTTGCGCGACCGGTGGCGTGGCGACGGCTGGATACTGTGGTGGGGATGACGATGATCGGGCTCGCCGCGATGCTCGCGTGGCAGGCTCTTGCGGGGGTGTGATGGCCCGACGGCAATTGTGCAACAAGCTGTTGCACAATTAACCGATAGCGAAGCCTGCAAGCGCGCGGTCCGGATACGAGGGTGGCCTGTGCAACACTAGTCAAGTCTACGCAGCTGACTTTCTGGTGATTGGGAGACGAACCATGCAAAAGCTCGTGACTCTGCTCGTCCTGCTCATCGCGTGTGCGTCGGTGCAATCGCGTGAGCCAGACCCACGGCAACAGCTCGTGGATCGCGCCGCGATCCAGGAAGTGATGCAGAAGTACATATGGAGCGTCGACGCTCTCGATGCCGATGGCTATGTCTCGGTGTTCACCGAAGACGCGGAAGTCGACTCGAATGGCGTCGTTCACAAGGGGCACGCCGAGATCCGCAAGGTGGTAACTGATCTTCAGGCTCGCCAGGCCGCGAACCGCGCGCGAGGCGAGCCACCGGGCAACCTTTACCACGTGATCAGCAACGAGCGGATCTCATTCACGAGCGCGACGGAGGCGCTTTACCAGTCCTACTGGCAGACTCTGCGCAAGGGTCAGGACAACCGATACATCGCCGGCGGGTTCGGGCGATCCGAGGACAGGTTGGTGAAGCGCGACGGACGATGGCTGATCAAGTCGCGCAAGCTGGTCGTTTTCGCGGATTGAGGGGTTCGGCTATCAGCCGCGGGCCCCGCTCCTCGGCTCGTCCAAAGGCAAGTGACGGTTGCGCCAGTTGCCGCCGCCAGAACGATGGTCAGACTCGTATTCATCGTTCCCGAGATGTTCCGTCAATAGCGGCGCGAGCGCTTTGCCGGCGCCGGACGGCGCGGGCGTTGCCTGGCCGAGATCGACTTGATGATCAGCTTGCCCTTGCCCGTGCGGCGGAAGGGCACCTTCGCCGCAACCAGCGCCTGCTTCATCAAGCGTTGCACGGCTGCACTATCGATCTGCGCCGGCGAATCGAGCGGGATGAAACGCACGAGACTGCCACTGCCTTGCAGGAGTTTTTGCGGGTCCTGAAGATTGGACTTCATTGCCCGCATGAAGAACAGGCTCACTCGCCGCGGGTACACCACGATCGAGAAGATGATGTCCGACGCACGTTCGGTGGAACCGAAACCAATGCCGCAGCCATTGTAGTTGTCGTAGACGAGCTGATACGCGGTGGGGAGACGCCTGCGCATGCGCGCGAGCGACCCGCGCGCGAGCCTGGCAACGTCGGGTGTGTATCTGGCGATGAACCGGTTGAGATCGCTTGCGGGGCTGGTGGAAGGCATGGGGCTAGCGTATCAAAGGGCGCTAGCGGACCCAAATGGCCAGTCGTTCTCGCGCTAACGCCTCTGCGGTACTTCGCAGGCGTAGGGCCGACGAGTACATTCAGATCAAGCCACTGGCGCTTGCGATCAAGTACACCTCGCAGACGATACCGCCGATCAAGAACAGCCAGAATTGCCTTTTCGCGCGTCTGAGAATCTTCGCCTCTTCAGCTGCGTCAATTCTGTCGCTCGTCTTCTTGATCGCGTCCACCTTGGTGGAAAGCAGATCGATCTTGTCTTGCAAGGCGCGCAGCTGGATTTCTATCGTTTGGCCCGTCACACGTGCGCCTCGTTGTCGTGGGTTCAGTTCGTTGACTGATCGTTCATAGGATTTTCCTGTAAGCGAGCGAGGCAGGTTCGCTCAGATCCAT
The DNA here is from genome assembly GCA_963837755.1 of uncultured Gammaproteobacteria bacterium. GTDB lineage: Bacteria > Pseudomonadota > Gammaproteobacteria > Steroidobacterales > Steroidobacteraceae > JADGHX01. Next base: position 1,250,239 of record CAWIOP010000003.1, read on the forward strand.
TCAAAGGCATGCGCGATCGAGACCACTGAACCGACTATGCCGGCCGTGCTGAGCAGCCAGATCATCGTCTTCACCAGGCCCTGAATCTCGGCCTGACCAATGGCTATTTGCGTAACCGTTTCGGCGAGCTTGTCAATCTTTCCGCCGAGCGCGGCGTCGCTGGCTTTGAGCTTTTCGACCGCCTTATCGATCTTCACGCCAAGCGCGGCGTCGCCTGCCGCACGCTCTTGGGCTGCCATATCGATCTTCTCGTCCACTCTTGTGGACAGCAGATCGATCTTGTCTCGCAATACCGGCAGGGCGGCCTGCACCGCGTCGAAGCCGGACCTCAAGTATTGGAGGTGAACTTCGATTGTCTCGTTCCTCAACACGCGCGCCTCGTACTTTTCACGGATGACTGCATTCATGGATGTGCGCGTTCGGTCGGAACGCGTGAAAAAGGGGGAACTCGTCGGGCCGGGCGGGAAAATATCGCGTCACTGAATGTTCGTCTATATGCATGAAAGTACGAGAATTTGAGGCTCGCGTGCGTGTCCCGCTAGCGTGCTTTTCCTGTGTTTGACCGCCATCGCGGAACGCTAGTTAGCTCTCCCGCTGTTCCGCGCACGGCAAAGCCACGCTGCGTGGCTGCGTGGGCACTTCGCGCGTGATCGCGTGCACCTTGAGTAACGGCGGCGGAGTTTCGAGTTCAGGGGGAGCACTGTTCCAGGCAAAACTGAAGCAGCATCTGACCGAGCGCAGACTTCGCTGAATGGCGCAGCCTGGCAACGGGCGCATCCTCGTACTGCGTGCGCAAGAAGCCGGCTTGCGCCAACCGAAGCGTTGTAATTAACTGGAACACAGATTTCCGGCTGACCTGCCGGCTGGCCCTGCAACGGAACCGAGAGTCCGGCATCCAAGGCATCGTGCCGATGCAGGCCGTTGCCCGCACAGATGAGCCTGAGCGGGTCGAATAGGGAGGGGGCGTACAGTGAAGTTCATTCCGCTGATCTGGGCCGGCATACGGCGCAACGCAGTCGTTCCATTCTCATACTTGCGCAGGTGATCATCGCGTTCACTCTGTTCGGTGTACTTCAGGGTCTGAGCAGCGGCGTCCAGCGGGCAATGGATGCAACCCACGCGGATCGGCTTTACGTCAGCAGCCGCCTGCGGCTCGGCTCACCGCTGCCGATCGCCATGCTCGCGCGACTTCAGAGCACTCCTGGCGTGGTCGCGACGACGTACCGGTTTCAGTTCGGTGCGACGTACCAGAACGACACGGCGGGCTTTCCGATCATCGCCACCGATCTGGACTCCTTTATCGCGATCTTTCCGGAGCTCAAGGTCGATGCGGCCCAGTTGCGGGCCCTGAAGCAGGTGCAGGACGGCGCCCTGGTCGGCGTGGAGACGATGCGCAAGTTCGGCTGGAAAATCGGCCAGCGCGTGACGGTGCAATCCGGGCTCGTGCGCAAGGATGGAACGGGCAACTGGCCGTTCAACATCGTTGGCACATACGAAAACACCGAGCAGCCGGACTCCACGGTGTTCATCCTCACCCACTACCGCTATGTGAATGAATCGCTGCCGGGCCGGCGCGACACCTTTGCACTGGCGACGGTGCGTATCGCCGATCCGACGAAGACCGCTGCCATCGAAGAGGCGATCGATGCGCAGTTCGCGAACTCTCCCAACGAGACGCTCACGCAATCGGAGCACCAGCTCGCCGAATCCCAGGTGGCCAACCTGGGCGACCTCGATACGGTCGTACGCCGCATCACCGGGGCCACTTTCTTCGTGCTGCTCTTCGCGACCGGTGCGCTCATGATGCAGTCGATCCGCGAGCGCACACCCGAGCTCGCCGTGCTGAAGACGCTCGGATATTCCGACCGGCTGGTCATGGTGCTCATCCTGTGCGAGACCGCCGCTCTGTGCGTTGCCGGCGCGGCGGTGGGGCTCACGCTCGCAGCACGCATCCTGCCGCTGGCGCGCTCGTTCATCGGCATCGGGTCCGTTCCACTCATAGTGGTGGCGATGGGGTTCGCCTTCGCGTTGCTGCTCGGCCTCGCCGGTGGATCCATTCCGGCGTGGCGAGGCCTGCGACTGCGGGTCGTCGACGCCTTGGCAGGACGGTGAGGAAGCAGCCATGAAATCCATCGCCCATGCACTGGTCCTGAGCGCCTCCGCCATTCGCGGCATTCCCCAGCGGCTCGGCACCTCGCTGGTCACTGTCATCAGCATCACCACCGTGATGGGCGTGCTCGTGGCGATGCTCGCTCTCGGCGGGGGCGTCGAATACCTCTCGCAGAACGGCGTGCGCGCAGACCGTGCCACCATCGTCTCGCGCGGCGCGCAGTCCGCCCTGGTGAGCTCGCTGCCGCGCCCGACGCTCGCGAGCCTCCTCGACAAGCCGGGCATCAAGCGCGATGCGGACGGCAAGCCGCTCGCGACCGGCGTCATCCTCATGATCATCGACGGAGTGAGCACGCGAAACCAGCGCAGCGGGGTCGGGCTGTGGGCCGCCGGCCCGCAGTGGAACAAGATCTTTCCCGAGGTGGGCGTGGTGAAAGGCCGCCCATTCGAGCCCGGGCTGCACGAGATCATCGTGAGCGAGCGCGTCAGCGGCCGCCTGAAGCATATGGACGTGGGCGACACCGTGCAGGTGCGAGGCAGCGCCTGGAAAATCGTGGGTCTCTATCACAGCACGAGCAGCTTCTTCGACAACGGCGTGATCGGTGACGCGGATACCGTGCTCGCGGCCTTCCCGCAGTCGATGTACTCCACGGTCAACGTCGTGCTCGACTCGCCCACCTCCTTCGCGACGCTGAAGAAAGCGGTGGCCGCCGATCCAACGATCGCGGCGGACGTGAAGACCGAGGCCGATGCGAACGACGCGGTCACCCGGGGACTGCGGAACATCCTGGACTTCATCAGCTATTTCGTCGGCAGCCTGATGGGGCTTGGCGCGGTGTGCGGCGCCCTGGGCAGCCTGTACGCGGCGGTCGATTCCCGCACGCGCGAGATCGCGACGTTGCGCGCCATCGGGTTCACGTCTGGCCCGGTCGTCGTCTCGGTGCTTGCGGAAGGGATGTTCCTCGCCGTGCCGGCCGCACTGCTCGGCGCGGGCATTGCCTGGTATCTGTTCAACGGGCACGAAGTCATCGCAAGCGGAGTGACCTTCCCGATGACCGTGACGGCGCACCTCGTGTGGGTGAGTCTGGGCTCGGCACTTGGGATCGCGCTGATCGGCGGCATTCTTCCCGCGATGCGTGCGGCGCGGATGTCGGTGGCGGACGCGATGCGCGCGACCTGAAGGCGCGCTTGCGCCGCGCGTGAGGGCGCGGGAGTTTCGCGCTTGGGAGAGCGCGACATGTCTTCGGGCGGGCGCGACATGAGCGGGGGCGCGCGAGACATGAGTCATCGCACGCGCGACATGCTTCACGGCACGCGGGACATGACAATCGGCGCGCGTGCGTCGACGTGCGGCGCGTGCGCCTTGCGTGGTTTCGCGCGAGCCATGAGCCAGGGACGATGCGCCTTGTCACCTCTGTTTGGTCTGGTTCCGCGCGAGATTGCTCTGTCGGCGTGAGCGCCTCGTCGATCGGCGGCCGGTGCATGCGATGGGGCGGACGAGTTTCGCCGTGTGTCGCGCGAGCTTGCTCGATGGCGCGCCGGTCCTGGTCTTCCGAATCGCGCGAATTGTCGCTGGGCCGTAGGGATTGCTCTTCGGCACGGCGGTACTGCTCGCGGAGATCGCGCGCTTCGTGACGGGGCGCGAACGGTTGGACAGGAACCGAATCGAAGTCACCTGGCTTGCAGAAGGAAAGGGAGCTTTTTCATGCGAACGCCTCAGAGCAACCTGCACCGCATCACCACCGTCATCAAGGCGTGGGAGAACCTGCGGCCGGACAAGTCCTTCGCCGGGATGACGCTCGATGAGTACAAGCAGACTGTGCAACCGAGCCTCGACTCGCGCGCGCGGATTGCGGCGCTGGAAGCGCAGCTCGTTGCGGAACGGGCGACGCGCGACGAGGCGGATGCAGTGTCGATGCCGGCGACGCGGCGGGTGGTGGATGGCGTGATGGGGAGTCCGAAGGAAGGGCCGGATGGGGCGCTTTATTCGGCGATGGGGTTTGTTAGGAGGAGTGAGAATCGGAGGGGGTTGGTGCGGAGGGCGGGGAGGCGTGGGGGGCGGGCGGCGGGGAAGGGACGAGATGAGGCGTCCTGAGCTAAGGCATCTTCGGCGTAAGGTCGAGCGCCATCGGCTTCATCGAAACCGCGTGCGCCGCTCTCGAGCACAACGACAAAACCGCCTTCATCACGCCCTGCCTGCAGCACGGCATCAGCATGCTGCGACGAGCACACGACGTTCTGGAGCGCGCCGACGCAGCGGCGCCGCCTCGCTCCATCCGCACGCGCGCACGCGTGCGCCGGCATCGGAGGAGGGCGCCATGAGCTCACCGAACACGCCCGCCGCAAAGGCGCGACGACTGACTGTGGGCTACTCCAATCAAGAGACGCACAGCCCGAAGGCGAAGCTTCCAACAAGGCCAGTGCCGTACGTGCGCCTGTGCGGACTCTGGCTCAAGGACGCGGGCTTCGCGATCAGCCAGCGCATCAAAGTCGAAGTCAGCGAGGGACGGCTGACGATCGTGCCTGCGGATTGATCACGTCGCCACGCTCGTGCCGGATGCCATCAGATCCGCGCGAGCGTGGCTCGCTTGAGGTGTAGTCGATCCCGGCTGCGCGCCCGGACGCATTTCTGCGCGATTACACCAAGAATGCGGATCGTCGGCGCGCGCCACGGCGGGTACTCTGTAACTTGTACGATTCATCGCCATGATCGATCGACGGTTCGTATTTTCGTGAGCGTATTTGTTCTTGCCGCGCATCTTATCCAGATCTAATGTTGATACATGAAAAAACTCACACTGAAAACGCACACACCCGACCCCGAGTATCCGGATGTTCCCTATCCGATCATCCGGCCTGCTGTTGGGTCGCCTTACTACATCGACCCGCTCACCGGATTTCTGGCGTTCCTATCGCCACCCGGTACTCCGCGAGTGACATCAGAGGATGTCCGAAGAGAGCTCGAGGAATTCCCATGATGTTTCTTCTGGACGTCAATGCGTTGATCGCCATTCAGTATCCAACCCACATACACCATGCACGAGTGAGAGCGTGGGTCTCGAGAATTTATGCAGAGCGCGGACGAGAAGACGTTGTGTTCGCCACGTGCCCGATCACTGAGCTAGGCTTTGTGCGCGTCGGTAGCGGGAAGGCGGGGTTTGCTGACGGTGTGGCTGCCGCGCGCGCTGATCTGCGCGCGCTGAAATCGAAGGAGAACCTGCTGTTCATCCCTGACGATCTTCACACGCACCGTCTGCCAGGTTGGGTGCGTAAATCAGATCAGACGACAGATGGCTATCTGCTCGGGCTAGCCAAGTTGCATGGCGGCTGCCTGGCGACGCTGGATAGATTTATTCCAGGCGCGGTATTCATTCCCGACGACGCGCCAGAGCCGCTGATGGTTAGAGAAGTGGCTATGCATTCGGTCTGGGCGGCGCCTTTACGAACAGGGCATGCAGCGAGCCAGTGATTGCATTGAGTCCGGGGCGGTCGAAGTCAGCGAGGGACGGCTGACGATCGTGTCTGCGGATTGATCACGTCGCCGAGCTCGCGCCGGATGCCAACAAATCCGGCGCGAGCGTGGCTCGCTTGGGGTGTAGTCGATCCCGGCCGCTTGCGGAACGGCGAACGTGAACACCCGGCACTCGCAGGTCGCCGGGCGACGCCTGCATCCGCACTGCGCCGCCTGCCCTGTGTGGCAGACATCGTCGCGTCAGAACGCCGACGCCTTGCGCCCCGTCTCGGTTGACGCGATTGCGTACCGTCTGCCGGACTCGCCGTTCCCGGCAGTCGCGGTCCGCACGCCGGAGTGAGACAGCGCTGCTGATACGACCGCGATCTGCAGCAGCGCGAGGGCAACCAGCATGATCGGGAAAGCAAGGTTACGCACGGACTTATCCTCTCAGTTTCGGTGGTGACTGGAAGCAATGACCTCATGTGCTTCCATGAACACGAGAGTCCCATAGCTGGTTGCAACAATCTTCTGGCTACCGGCCAACGGCCGATGGGTACCGGCAGCGGATCTGTGAAGCCGTCATGCGGTCTTCTGGTTACCGGCGAACAGCGGATAGGCACCAGCAGGCGCGCAGATATCGACGCGGCAGCGCCGTGCGCGTCGAGCAGTGCCTGGATGTGAGTGGGGTCTTCGATCTGAGCGCCGAGGTCTCCCAGGCCGACGAAATCGCAGCCAACCGCCGGCCGGTCGCGGGAGCGGCAGGTAACCCCGGCAGCTCCGGCCTCAACGTAAGGTATCTGTCTGCAACACCCGCGAAAGCAGCCATGCGCTTCACGCGTGCTTTCGTGACCACGCGCTAAGAACGACGACGAGGGGGGCGGAGATGAGGGGCACCTGGGCGGTTTCGATGATGGCGCTCGCGCTCGCTACTGCGGCCGCGCCGGTGATCGCGCAGATCGCGCAGGCGAAGGTCACGGGCGGCCGGATCGCGGGCACGATCGTGAACAGCGTCTCCGAGTTCAAGGGCATCCCCTTCGCGGCGCCACCCGTGGGCACTCTGCGCTGGAAAGCACCCCAGCCCGTCAAAGCGTGGTCCGGGGTCCGTCAGACCACCGCGTTCGCGTCGGCCTGCATGCAGAATCCCACAACGCTCAAGAGCCAGGCTCCCGGCATCTCCGCGAGCGAAGATTGCCTGTATCTGGACGTCTGGACTCCCGCCAAGACATCTCGCGAAAAGCTGCCGGTCATCGCGTGGATCTACGGCGGCGGCTTCAACGGTGGCATGACCAGCGCACCGCTCTATGACGGCGCCAACTTCGCAAGGAAAGGCGTGGTGTTCGTCAGCATTGCCTATCGCGTCGGCCCGTTCGGCTTCCTCGCCACGCCGGCGCTCAGCCGCGAAAGCGGCCACGGGTCAGGCAACTACGGACTGCTCGACCAGATCGCCGGGCTCAAGTGGATACAGGCGAACATCGCGAGGTTCGGTGGCGACCCGTCCAGGGTGACCCTGCTTGGCCATTCGGCGGGAGGGTTCTCCGTCAGCATGCTCGCGGCTTCACCCCTGGCCAAGCGTCTGTTTCGCGCGGCGATCTCTGAAAGCGGTGCCAACTTCATGCCGCCGCAGGATTCGCCGTGGGGCGGGGCCAGCATTCAGACGCTGCGAATGTCCGAGTCCGCCGGCAAGGCGTGGTTGGAGAGCCTCGGCGCCCCAACCCTTGCCGAGGCGCGGGCGCTGCCCGCTGAAAAGGTCGAGGCCTCGCAAAGGGAGACGGGGGCACCGCGCTTCTGGCCGCCGGTCGACGGCTATGTCATCACCGCCGATCAGTACCAGCTGTGGCGCCAGGGCCGCTTCAACGACACGCCCATTCTGGTGGGTGACGTTTCAGACGAGGCGGGCGGCTTCGGCGTGCGCAAGACCGAGCCGGCCACCTTCGAGAAGGAAGTGCGCGAAGGATACGGCAAGCATGCGGATGCCATTCTCGCAGCCTATCCCCATGCCACCGACGAGCAGGCCACTCGCGCCAGCACGCAGCTGCGCACTGACACCACGTTCATCTGGGGCCAGTACACCTGGGCGCGCCTCGCGGCATCAAGAGGCAGGAGCAAGGCTTACTTCTATTACTTCGACAGGCCGAGTGCTGCCAACCCCAACGGTTCAGGTCACGGGCAAGAGGTCGGCTATGTGTTCGGCAATCTCGGCACCGGCGGACGCGCGGCGCCCACGGCCGAAGACCGGGCCATCTCCGGGCAGATGCAGGGCTATTGGGTGAACTTCGCGAGCAAGGGCGATCCGAACGGCCCAGGCCTGCGACAGTGGCCGGCGTTTGCCGAAGCCGGTCCGCTCGTGATGCGCATCGGCGTCAATCCCGGTCCAGCGCCCATACCTGACCAGGATAGGCTGAAGGTGCTCGACGCCTACTATGACTGGCGACGGGGAGGCTCGAACTAGAGCCTGCGTTTCGATGTCGGCCGGCTCGAGACGATGCGTGTGAGCGCTCGAGAGATCACTTCTTTCGCAGCGCTGAATCGAAGTCGAAATTCAAATCGGAATCCAGTGTTTCAAAATCGACTCCATCTTCTTCAGCGAAGTGCCGCACCGTTGTGATCGGCCCGCGGCGAGGCACTCACCAGGCGAATGAGCGCTGGATCCAGCAGTCCGCGCTGGTGTGCTCCTTGCTCATCAGGATATCAGAATCGCGTTTGGCAGCCCTCGCACTCATGATCCAACTGGTCTCAGCCAACTGTTTTACCCGGTGCCTGGAGCGAGGGAACCCTCGACTCGCCGGACGGCGGCAGCATCGCCGTGTTGCGTTCAGCTCTGACGAGACTCGGTGTCCACCGGACGGATCGACGCCCGCGGACCGGGCAAGCCTGCCCTGGCACACGCAACTCGGTGAATGCCTCCCGTAGTATCGTGAGCGGTCGCGCGCAGGTTCTCCGAGCAGCAGCCGAGCGCATCGAAGCTCTTCGAGATCGACAACGGACGGATCCGCGGCATCTATGCCGCCATGAATTATCTGCGCGCGCAGATCACGAGCTCGGGGTGGCCGGGGACGGACGAGTAACAACCAACAGGGGGAGCATCTAATGAAACGCATCACTCTCGTATGCCTCTATCTCGCGCTCGGCAGCGCGTTACTGACTCCCGCGCTCAGCCATGCGGAGGTGTCCTGCACTCGAGGGGGGCTGCAGCAGGCGGTCGACCTCTACGTCGCCGCCCAGACGAAGGGCGACATCTCCGGCCTGCCGCTGGCGAAGGGCGTCGGCTACTGGGAGAACATTGCCCCCGCTGACATCCAGAAGGGCTTCATCACCAAGCCGCTGAAGATCGATCATCACCGCAGCTTTCTCGATGCCGATACTTGCCAGACGTTCACCGAGGTGATCGTGACCGACAAGGCGGCGCCCTACGTCCTCGCCACGCGCCTGCGCGTCAATCACGACAAGATCGCCGAGGTCGAGATCCTTTGGACCACAACGGGCTACTGGCTCTTCAACGCCGACGCGTACCTGAAGTATTCCTCCACGGAAAAGTGGGACCCGATTCCCGCAGAGAAGCGGGATTCGCGCGGCACACTGGTCGCTGCGGCCAACGCCTACCTTGATGCCTTCCTGGAGAAGAAGATCGACCTGGTGCCGTGGGGTTTCCCCTGTGTGCGCGTCGAGGGCGGCGCCTACACCGGCAAAGGCTCCCCGTCAGACAGTTGCGAGGTCGGCGTTCCGGGCGGGGTCAATATCGCCAATCGTCGTTTCGTCGTGGACGAGGTGGTCGGTACGGTCGCGGTGTACTGCACGTTCGGCGCCGGAGGCCCGAACGGCGGCAGCGGCGCACCCGACAGCCATCTGTTCCGTGTGGAGAACGGCAAGTTGCGCTACGTGCATACGTTGACGCACCTGTTGCAGTCTGCCTATCGGGGTAGCGGCGGAAATCCGTGAGCGGACAGATGTGAGGCGGGGATTTCGTCGTCCTCAGGTGTGGGGGCTGCTCGACGTGCAGCCCCCGCGCAAGAAGCAAGCGTGATTCAGGGTGTCACGGGCTGAATCGCAATTCCATCCGATCCCGCGACAATTGCGGTGAAGTGCTATTTGACCGGAGCCGCGTCTCCACCGACCCCGGACTTTGGCCCAGACATTGACCCAGACATCGACGATAGCGCTTCGAGAAGCGCCACGGTCGCAGCGCGGCTTGCAGCCGCTGCTGGCCCGCCGCCTCCCGCTGCCGCTCCGGGCCCGGCCGGGCCGGGTGAGCGGGCGTAGTCGAGGGCGGTTTTGCCGGCGGCATCGCGCACGGTCGGGTCTGCGCCGCGATCAAGCAGATGCTTGACGACCTTATCCCATCCCGATTCGGCTGCGGCGAAGAGTGCTGTCTGGCCCTCGTGATCACGGCCCTGAACATAGGCGACGAGTTTGGCTGTGCGAGTATGGCTGTCGGTGACGCGGGCGTTGATGTTCGCTCCGGCGTCGAGCAGGAGGTCGATGGTCTTGATCACGCGGACCTGGACGTCACCTTGCCGGGAGCCGCCGCCGCCGCCGATGGCACTGCCGACGCCACCGCGACTCGACCCGCTCATGCCTGCGGCGGCCATCAGCGGCGTAATCTGGAACACGTTGCGCACATCCACCTCAGCGCCGTGCTCCAGCAGCGCCTTGATCGCCACATCGTCGTAACTCAGCGTGGCAATCATCAGCGGGCCGGTGCCCCCGCGCATCATGTAGTCGGCGAAGCGGCCCCTGCCGTTTCCATTGGGCCGCATGCGCGTGAGCTCATGATTGGGATCGACGCCCATGCCGAGCAGCCGGTTGACGACATCCATCGCCTTGGCAGTGCTCGGTGGACGCGGCGGCCCCGGCGGCTCTCCAAAGCCCTGGAAGTTGCCGCTGCCGAAGCCACTCGCCCCTCTGTAAGAGCTCATGTCCACCGCGACATAGAGGGGAGTGCGGCCAGTCATGTCCCACGCACTCGGGTTGGCGCCCTTGTCGAGCAGGAACATCGCGATGTCGAAGGTGCGGTTGTCGAGCGCATTGATCAGCGGAGTGATGCCGTCCGGGTTGGGCTGATTGACGTCGGCACCTGCCTTGACGATGGCGACGGCGCAGCGGTAGCAGCCGGAGCGGGTCGCGTAGAGCAGCGCGGTGAGGCCGCCGGTCTGACGGAACTGGGCGCGCGGTTCCGACGTCATCTGGCGCGGCCAGTCGTCATACTTTGCGCGCAGTTTGACATCTGCATGGTGGGCGATCAGAAGGTCGACCACATCCGGATGGTTTCCCGCCGCCGCCCACATGAGCGCGGTCTGGCCGCGGAAGCTTTCCACCGCATTCACGTTCGCGCCCTTAGCCGTCAGCGGCTCCGCAATCTTCAGCGAGCCGATGCTGGAAGCCAGCATGAGCGCGGTCTGGCTGTCCTGATTGGGTGAGTTGGGATCCGCGCGCGCGTCGAGCAGCATGCGGACGAGATCGACATCGCCAAGTTTGACCGCCTCGGTGAGCGGGGACGAGCCGTAGTGGTTGGTGACGTTGGCCTTGGCGCCTGCTTTCAGCAGCGCGCGCACCAGCTCATGATCGACCTTGTACGTCGCCCACAGCAGTGCGGTGGAGCCGTCGGGCTCTGCGGCATTCAGATCGATGTCGGGCGAGGTGATCGCGGCCAGCACGGCCTCGCGATTGACCTGCGCGGACGAGGTCGGCGAGCGTCTCCTGCCCGGATGCAGCGATTGAAGATGCCGCCGCCCCGAGCGACAGCAAACCGATTGCAGCGAGGCCCCGGGCACGGATGGTCAACTTAAACAATGTTGCCTCCGAAATTGGTGTAGTGGGCCCAGTGGCCTTTGCAGACGTCGTAGAGGAAACGGTACGGGTCTTCGAAAGTGCGGTTCACCTCTTTCAGGACGCCGGCGTCGAGCATGTCCTGCGCGCTACGCCCGTGATCGGTCAGTTCCGTCGTCCGGTCGTAGAGATGCAGCATCATGTCGCGCTCGGCCTGCAGTTGGGCGCGCGTCATCACCGGCCCGTAAGCAGGCACGATGCGGGTCTCGTCATTGGCCAGTGCGAGCAGATCATCCATCGCGTCGACCCGGCCGCCGAGCCAGCCGCCTGAATACCAGTCGAGCGCCGGATCGCGCAGCGGTGAAGCGACATCGCCGACGGCCAGTACGTTGGAGTCCCGGAAGTACACATAGATGTCGCCGCGCGTGTGGGCTTCGAGCAGATAGCCGAATTCGATGCGTTCCGCGCCCGCCTTCATCTCGCCTTTTTCACGGAAAGTTTCCGTGGGCCACGGCTGCCTTGGGCGGCGCCTTCACCCAGCGGTCTTCCGCCGGCACGTAGTAGTCCGTCGCCAGCCATTGACTGGTGATCACGTGGGCGTGGATTTCCGCGCCCGCCGCGCGAACAGCGCATTCCCGCCCGTCTGGTCGGCGTGATAGTGCGTGTTGAACAGCGTGCGCACCTTGGCGCCGGCGAGGCTCGCTTTGACGGCGCGGGCCGAATCCGCCGCGCCGCTGTCGACGAGCACGACGCCGTCGTCAGAGGCCAGAGCGATCACATTGCCGGGCGCGCCGGTGATGAGCGTTACCCGGTCGGCGAGCTTTTCGGTCGTCAGCGCAGTTTTCCGCGCAGTCGCAGCCCCTGGCGGCCGCGCAGTTGTTCGCCCACTCGGTTGCCCAGTCGGCTGCCGGGTGGAAAGTTGCTGGCAGCCCGCAAGGCCACCACCCAGCAGCGGCACGGATGCCAGCCCCACGAGCCCGCTCAAGGACACCTGCAGGAAGCTTCTGCGGTCAGTCGTCTTCATGTCCTGTTCGCGCTCGTCTCTAGACTTCAGTGAGGAGGCCGGTGCTGTTGCCGAAACTCGCCTGCCTGATCCCGAGCTTGTCCAGGATCGTCAGATGCAGGTTGGCCAGCGGTGTGCGCTCGGGCAGCACGAGGTTCTTGCCGCCGACATGCGCTGCCGTTGGCGCCGCCGACCAGAATCTCCGGCAAGGGATAGTTGTCGTGCTGATTGCTGTTGCCCATGTTCGAGCCATAAAGGAACAGCGAATGGTCGAGGATGCTGCCGTCGCCTTCCTTGGCGTCTTCGCCAGCTTCTTGACGAAGTCCGCGAACCGCTCCATGTGATAGCGCTGGATGAGGGTCAGCCGGCGAATGCGCTCGCGCTCATTGGCGTGGTGGCTGACCGGGTGGAAGGAATCCGGCACGCCGACAGGTTGATAGGTGCGGTTGGTGCCTTCGGCGACCATCACGTACGTGGCGACGCGTGTCAGATCCGCTTGGTAGGCCAGCGCAATCAGGTCGAACATCAGCCGGACCTGCTTGTCGAAGTCCTCGAGCTCACCGACGGGTGCGTCCGGTACCTTGACGCCGTTGAGGTCCCGCGCGCTAGCCATGATCACCCGCCGTTCGAGTCTCGCGAACGGTGTCGAGATAATCCGATAGCTTCGCCTGGTCGCCCGGGCCGAGATCATTGCGCAGCGTCTTCGCACGCTCGTTGATCATGTCCAGGATGCTGGCGTTCTTGCGCAACAGCGCCTCGCGTTCGGCCGCCGTGTCGCCTTCGCCCATGAGCTGGATGAACACCTTGCGCGGGTTGTATTCCATCGGCAGCGGCTTGTTGGGGCCGGCATAGGATGTAGTGAGGCGTAGTAACAGCCCGCACCACCGCATGCGGCCACCTGGATGGTGGTTTCGCGAGCCAGACTCCAGCGAGGGCAGCGCGGTCTTCTGCCCCAGGCGCTGGGCGATCACCTGGTCGAGCGTGGTGGCCATGCTGGCGCCCTTGGCTGCGGTGTCTGGACGCACGCAGGACAGCCAGGTCGCCGGATTCAGCGTGTGCACGGAGCCGCCCGCGGCAGTGTTCTCGATGATTCTCGAACGTCGTGACGTATTTCTTGAACGGGTCCAGCGGGCGCAACGATGTGCCCGAGCTTGAAGTCCGCGCCCTTGCCGCTGGAAGTCCAGACGTCGACTTCCTTGCCGAAGGGCGTGTTGTTCATGATCGCGCCGTGCGGAAGATAGAAGAACCCCGCGCGGGTCTTCGGTGCGGCCGCGGTCTGCGCCAGCGCCGTGGCTGCCGGAACCATGGCGTCCAGGAACGGCAGACCCAGTGCCACGCCGCTGCCGCGCAGGAACGTGCGTCGGGACAGATGCTTCTTGGTCAGGAACATCGCCATTGCCTATTTCTCCTCATCGCTTCGCGGCCACGGTCGCTTCGCTTCGGGCTGCTCGTGTTCTTCGGGCCCCTGGCGACGGAACGCGTCGCTATTCACGACTCCGGTGATGATCGCGGCGAGCGTGTAGTTGTTTGCGGCGGCGTCGCGCACGATCTGCCGGACCTGCGGCATATCGAAGTATTCGATTTCGCGATTGAGCGCGTACATCATCAGGCGCCTGGTCACCGTCGTCGGGAACTGGTCCGGACGACTCGTCGAGGTAGCGACGCAAGTCCACCGGGCCGTTGCAGCACGGTGCCGCTCGACAGCTCCGCCGTTGGCATCGATCGGCGCCTTCGCGGCGGCGTCGACGTCGCGCCAGCGTCCCGTCATCGTCGAAATTCTCCAGCGCAAGGCCTGGCGGGTCGATCAGGCCATGACAGCCGTTGCAGGTGGGGTTCGAGCGGTGGGCCTCCAGCCGGGCGCGCACGGTGGTGGGCTTCTGCGCCTTCGTTGATCGGCGAGATCGGTGACCACGTTGGGCGGCGGCGGGGTGGGCGGCGTGCCCATGATCCGGTCGAGCACCCAGCGCACCACGCAGCACCGGCGAGGTACGGTCGCCATAAGAGGTGCGCAGCAGCAAGGCTCCCTTGCCAAGCAGCCCCCAGCGGTTCTCGTTCTTGAGCGTCACGCGCCGGAACTGCGAGCCGAGTACTCCGGGGATGTCGTATTGCCGGGCGAGCGCCTCGTTGACGAAGGTCCAGTCCGCGTTGAGCAGGTCGAGCACGCTGCGATTCTCGAGCAGCACGCTGGCGAGGAAGAGCCGGATCTCGGTCTCGAAATTGCCCCGCATGTCGGCATTGAATGCCCGATCCAGGGGCTCGACCTGCTCCAGCTCGTCCAGGTTCAGCCAGGCGAGCGCGAAGTTCTCGACCAGCGAATTGGCGCGCGGGTCCTTGAGCATGCGCTCGACTTGGGCCTTCATGACCTCAGGATCAGAGAGCGTCTTGTTGGCGGCGAGGTTGAGCAGCTGCTCGTCGGGGCCCTCGCTCCACAGGAAGAAGGAGAGGCGCGAGGCCAGCTCCAGGTCGTTGAGCGGGCGCGCTTGATCAGGCTTCGGCGACGTCGAGATGGCGCGATAGAGGAAGTCGGGGCTCGACAGAACCGCCGTGACGAGCTCCGTCACGCCGGAATCGAAACCACCGGCTTCCGCCCGGCCGATCTCATAGAACTTCATCAGCAATTTCACGTCGGCGTCGGTCGCGGGACGGCGGAACGCCTGCGTCGCCAGGTGTCGCGCGATTTCTTCCGCGCAGGGCCGCTCGTCGGTCTCATTCTTCGGCTGGCAGACGAAAATCTTCGCGCGGCTCTCGCTCAGGGAGATGCCCTGGGGCGAGAACGGTCCCACGACCAGCAGGCCATCCCGGATGATCGGCATGCCCGAGACCCTTCCACCTCCGGTCGGCGTCGTTGCTCATCGCCCAGGACCGTTCGATGAAGGTCGCGGTCACGGTGTGTGCGCCGGCCGTGATCTGTGCCGGGATGCCCGACACTTTGGCGACGAGGGCCGCCCGGCCCTTGGGCCCGTCGCGGTCGGCGAGGGTCAGGTCGTCCGGTCCGCCGATCTCCCGGCGCGCCACTTCCTTGCCATCCACCAGGATGACGAGCGTGGCTGCGGTTTCCATGCCGCGCGGATACAGGCCGGCGTCGATGCTGTCCCCTTCCAGGAAGTTGAAGCGATACTCCCCGTCGGCAGGAAAGACGTGCCTAAAGCTCACCCCTCCGCGGGTGCCCAGGGGGTATCCGTCCTTATGGGTGAGCTGAGTCGGGGAGCCCGGCCCGGCTTGCCCGCCGCCGCCCCCGCCGCCCCCATAGAAGACGCTGGCCATTTTCGGAACGGGCTCGCCGACTGCGCGATGCGCGACCTTGCGTGCCGCGGACAGGTATTGCTCCATGAAGGACGGTGAGATCGCCGAGGGCGCCGGCGATATTGTTGAATCCCTCGACCTCGATCTCGGTGGGTAGAACCTGCTTGGGATCGACCTCCACCCCGACAAGCTGTTTCACTGACGCGGCGAACTCGACGCGGTTGAGACGCTGGATCGGGACATGGCCGACGCGGTGGTCTTTTGCGGCCGCGTCGACGGACGCTTCGAGATAGCTGACAAAAGCATCGATATCGGCCTGGCCCGGCTGCTTCTGTCCCGCGGGGGGCATGAGCCGGCCGCGAAGCTTATTGATCGCCTTTTCCCAGACTTCCGGATCCTGGCCGGCATGACTCAGATCCAGGGTGTCCAGGGCCATGCCTCCGGCCCAGTCCGCGGTGTTGTGGCATTTCAGGCAGTTGGCATTGATCAGGTCGTCGAACGGCTTGGTGGCGCCTGTTTTAACCGCCTCCTGGCCATGCGCGAGCCCGGCCGAGAGGGCGAGCCAAGCCAGGGGCACGCAAGCACCGGCCCACATCAGCGCATGTTTGAACAATGCTCCGCTCTTGCGCATTCCCCCTCCCGCGTCTTTGTCCTCATTATTCTATTTTGCAGCCGCTCAATGCGACTGAACCAAGGTAGTGGTCCATTCCGCTTGCGAGGCGGCGCGAACATCCCAGGCATCACCGTCCGGGAGGGGGTGTGATGAGAACCTCGCTGATCCGCAAGGCCGCGGGCGCCGGCGCGCGCGAAATCATTCTCGTCCAATCGGCGGAGCTGAGGCGCCGTCAGGCGAGCACCTCAACGATCGCCGAAATCTGCTCGATGTGGGTCGCCCTCGCGACGGCGCTCATTACTCGGACAGGCTCCTGGAGCCCGGCGCAGATTCAATGCTGCGCAGAATCGCCCATCACTGGCGGAGCACGCCCGCTGTCCGGGGCCCACCGGAACGGTTCGCCAGGCGCCCGCATCACGAACGCCTTTGTGATGGAGAAGGGCGCCGAGATCAACGCGGCGTAAAGCCGAAGCGCGTTCATCGCTCCGTCTTCGATAGCCTGAAGGATTTCCCGATTCATGAATCACCCCTGATGACTTCCACGATGTCGTTCCATCGTGTCACGCGATCTTGTGGAGCAACATGTAGACGGACGGATCCGCCGACCGCAACGGCCAGTTTGGTCATCGTTTCGAGAGTGAGGTCTTCGAGCCCCCGGAAGACACGCGAAATGTAGCCTCGGCTCACGTCGACGCGCCGCGCGAACTCCGCCTGGCTGACGCTGTCTCCCATCATTTTCAGCAAGTCTTAAACCGAGATAAGAGTCTGTTAGACTTGATCGTTGCTGTGAAGAACGCCATCGGCAAGAAGCGAGACCAGTAACCCCTCCATTCGCTTGAGGCAATTGAATGCTCGCGACTACAGACGACGAGATTAAATTCGTCACCGAGTTCATGGACATGCGGGCACCGGATGAGGATGTCACGCTCATCCAGAAAATGTACTCAGAGAACGTCCACGGAACGCTGCACGAGATCTACGACGTGCACACAGACAAGGAGCGTTGGTGGGTCATCACGGACCCTATGAATATGTATTCACAAGAGCAGTTTCCGAACATGGATATTGCTCTGACGTTCCATATTGGACTCATGTTTCGAGTCCTTCGAGCGGAGAAGGAGCGTGCCGGCGACGTTGATGAGTCGCCTTTTGTAGGGTGCTTCCGCCAGCTCGAGGACGCGTCGGATGCGCTGTCTCAGGCTATGGAACTGTCGGACTTCCAGGCAATCGGTGTGCGTTGTCGGGAGACGCTTCTGGCATTCACGGACGCTTCACAGAGAGTGTTCCCGTGGGCGTCGCAAGCCGAGAAGCCCAAGAAGGCGGACTTCAAGGCGTGGGTCGATCACGTATGCACGGTCATGCTGTCAGGAGAGACGCACGAGAATCGACGTCACCTGTTTAAGACAGTGCTGGATGCTTCGTGGAAGTTCAACAACTGGTTGACGCATGCGAAGGGAGCGACGTGGCACGATGCGGAGTCGGCAGTCGCGTCAACGGACAATGCTATATCCCTGTGTATGTCCGCGATCTATCGTCACATGAGGGGCGAGCCCGAACGGTGTCCCGTTTGCGGATCCAGCCGCCTAGAGCGGCAGCATGCTCACAATCCTGAATACCAGGATGAGATTTGGGAACGGCCTGCATGCCAGAAGTGTCCTTGGACGGGCGCGGAGACGGTCATCAAGCCAAGCAAGAAGCGCCGCGAGAAGAAGGCCAAGGTGAAAGGGGAATGCAGCATTCAGACCGTTCCACTGCGCAAGATCAAGCAGCCGGGCAGGAGCTGATAGCCGTCTCCAACGAATAGCGCACAGGCAGATGAATGCTCAGGTGTAGAAGTCGGTACTTGATCTGACAGCTCCTCATCCGGTGTCGGGTTTCTCGTACTGTCAGTTGCTACTCATGCGGCGAGTTGTTTCTCCTTTGCGATCGGCAGGCTGTCGTTGAAGGTCTGCATGGGCGTCTTGCCGTAGCACCAGCGACCCTGATGCGTGCGCTCCTGGTTGTAGTAGCTCATCCAGGCATCCACGTCCGTCTGCAATTCCTCGAGCGTGCGGTAGAGCTTCTTGCGGAAGGCCACCCGGTAGAACTCATCCAGGATCGTCTTGTGGAAGCGCAATGGGACACGCTGGCGGACTGCAAGCGTCGCCCCGGATTTGGAAGTGCCGTCCGTTGGCAGCTAGGCCGCTGCTACCGCGCGGTCGGGCTCCCAGTTTCGGTACTCCACCGCCGCGACGCTCGAGCGATCCAAAGGCGGGGGACTGGAACCAGACCCGCTCGTCCTCACCATCCACTTCACACCAAGTCCGCCGAGGAGGAACATCAGCACGTACTACAGAGTGATTTGCAGCAATACCCGTCCACCGAAACGGGGCAGGTCCAGACTGGTGATTAGGTCGTTGTGCTTCCGCTGTCTTCCTGGCTAGCTTCGGGCGGGGCACTCTTTAGCACGGGGTACTTCCTGCGCGACTCGCTTGACTTCCGACGTGTGCCTCGATGGAGGCAGAAGTTTCGCGCGTGCCAGCCGCAGATTTACCCGGCCGGACCGGATTGCCTCGACACGCTCTCCTTGCGAATTCGAGGAACATCGAGAGCCTGGGAAGTTCTCAGTCAAGTAACTCAGGGTTGGTAAGGATCAGGATTACGGCCATGGTTCGTGCGAGATAGTCTGGCTCGTTGCCGTAGCCTGCCTGATATAGCGTCCACGCATCACGGGAGCGCGTTGCGCTGATTCCGTCTTCGACTCGTGATGCGCCCGAGTTGTACGCCATCAGTGCGAGCGGCCAGTCGTGGAAACGGCGCTGCAGATCAGAAAACATGCGCATCGCGGCCCGGGTTTCCGCTCGAACGTCCAGTCGTTCGTCTCGTTCGGCGGAGACCTCTAGTCCGTAGTATCGAGCGGTGGGGCCGATGAACATCCACAATCCTGCGCCCCGATGATCTGCGATCCCGGGAGGCAGGTTGCGATACCCGGATTCCACCAGCGGCACTGCCAGCAGTTCCGTGGGCAATCCGTGCCGCTTCAGCTCCGTGAGAACGCTCGGTTCGTGGTCGCGCATGCGCGCGATACTGGAGCTCAGGAATGCCCGGCCATCCGGCGTACCCAGCAGCAAGTTGAGTTGCGTCACGACGGCGTCATTCACCGTCAGCGGAAAGGCGGAGGATGTTTGAGTGGCAGCTGCCAGTCGCTCAGCGTCCGCGCGCGACAGGCGTCGGTCCTGGACCGGCGTTGCGATTGCGGCACTCAAGGCCGCAAGCAACGCAACGGCAAGCAGGCTGATGCCGGCTGCGGCGGGTGCTCGCAGGGGGCGGGGAGGGCGCTGAAGTGCAGCCTCTATACGGCGCGCGAGCGCGAAGGCACGGTTGCTCGCCATGAATGAGCGCAGTCGGGTTTGTCTGGCGGGCAGTGCGGCCTCCGCGACGCGAAGCAGACAGGCGCAATAAGTGCGCGCGCAGTGGCTGCGGCGTCGGGCAAGTGCCTCATCGCAGGCGAACTCCTGCAACTCGAATAGTTGCCGTATGAGCCAGTGCACGGCGGGATTGAGGCCAAAGAGAGCACGGCAGAGCAGCACTGCATAGAGATATCGAGTATCTCGCTGGCGGTGATGTTGCCCTTCGTGTCTCAGCGCCAGGCGAAGGTCCGCTGGGCGCAGCAAGAGAGCGGCCGGCACCACGATGAAGAAATGCCCGGGGATCCAGGCTGCAAACGGTACGTGCTCTTTGTCGGATACGAGCACTCGTACGCCCCCGATGCGTCGTAAGACGTGTGCGTCGCGAATTGCGTGCAACGTGGCGCGCGCCTCCGAGACAAGCGGCAGTAGGGTCACGAACAATCCGGTCGTGAAAAGCAGCAGAGTTACACCTGCCGCTGCGCCCAGAGGTAAGGACGCGCGTTGTGAGTCGAACCCCAGCTCGATCCGGGCAGCGTCTGGGATTGCGGCTGCACCGGCATGCATGGACGGCGCGGACCAGACCTGGGCGCTTAGCGGTGAGAGGTCGCTGACGCCGTGCCACATTGCGAGGAGGGGTAGGAACAGCGCAGCGACCGCAAGTACACGGCCGATGACAAGCAGGTGCCGGTAGGTCAATGGTCGAGGCAACGCGCCGCTGAGCGCGCGGATACCGGCGAGCGACGCGGCCGCAGCCAGCACCAGCAGGTTTGCGCATACATAGAGGTTCACGATCGTGACTTCCGAGATCTCGACCGGCAGCATTCAGCCTCCTTTCTTGCGCAGAAGCGCGCGAATCTGCGCGAGCTCTTTCTCCGTGAGGCTGCCGCTGTCCAGCAGGCGCTGCACCAGGAGGCTCGGGGTATCGTCGAAAACCTTGTTGACGAGGTGCTCGAGGCTCACGGCCTGGTAGTCGTGTTTGGAGATCGCGGCGGAATACAGGTGGCCGCGCCCGGCCTTTTCGCTGGTGACGAAACCCTTCTGCTCGAGGATGCGAATGATGGTCGAGATGCTGGTATAGGCGAGTTCACGCTCCGGCCTGAGCGCTTCCTGCACCTGGGAAACCGTGCAGGAACCGAGCCGCCAGATGACGTTCATCATCTCGAGTTCCGCCGCCGTGAGGGTCCTGCGCGGGGCCCCTTTTTGAAGTTTCGCTTTCATGCACCTTGCATTGTAACTAAAAACTTAGATAATGAACGACTAAAGAGTTAGTTATAAAAATCCAGAGGCTGCATGGGAATCGGATCGAGGGACGGCGCCGTTCTTCACGGCGCAGACCGGTTGCCCGGGGTCGATGTGCTGCGCGGTGTGGCCGCGATGCTGGTCGTTCTGCGA
The DNA here is from genome assembly GCA_963837755.1 of uncultured Gammaproteobacteria bacterium. Classification (GTDB taxonomy): domain Bacteria; phylum Pseudomonadota; class Gammaproteobacteria; order Steroidobacterales; family Steroidobacteraceae; genus JADGHX01. Next base: position 1,271,205 of record CAWIOP010000003.1, read on the forward strand.
CACATCCACATCCGTTTCCGCATCAATGGCTACGAAGTACCACCCTTCCTGCCGGAGGGCCTGGGTACCGTACTGCTCGAACACCGGGCATTACTCCGTCGTCTGCTTCTTCGTCATCTCCGGATTCCTGATCACGCGCCTTTCATTGCGCCGCTGGGGGTCGCCTCAGCAGATATCACCCGCTGTGTTCTATGGGCTTCGTGCGGCTCGCATCCTCCCCTGCTTGTTGCTGGTGCTTGCGGCGTCGAGCCTGCTGCACCTCCTGGAGGTGCGCCCGTTCGTGATTCAACCGGAGCGCGGCTCGCTCGGGGGCGCCCTGTTCGCAGCGCTGGGCTTCCATGTGAACTGGTACGAAGGTCAGCATGGCTACCTGCCAGGAAACTGGGACGTCATGTGGTCGTTGTCTGTGGAGGAGACGTTCTATCTGCTGTTTCCGCTGGCCTGCCTGGCTTTGCGCAGTCCGCTAGCGATGTTCCTGGGGATGCTACCGCTGATCGTGATCGCACCCTTCAATCGCGTCTGGCTCCAGGGCATCGTGCCCTGGGACGACTACTCGTATCTTTCATGCATGGACGGCATCGCTTTGGGCTGCATCGTCGGCTGGCTGTCGGAACGACGGCCTCTCGACCGATCCCGCGCGCGCATCGCGATGGCCGCAGGTGTAGCCGCCGTGCTGCTCATCGTCGTATTCCGCAATACCACCAGTGCGCTCGGCCTTGTCGCTACAGGAACTAACGTCACGCTGCTCGAGCTGGGCATGGCCCTCGTGCTGCTCGCCATGGGGAGCGGGGTTGGGAACGCCGTGCTCGCACGCGGTACTTCGCTGCTGCGTTCCGTGGGCCGTTGCAGCTACGAGGTCTATCTCACGCACATGTTCGTCATATTCGGCCTGTTCATTGCGTTTCGGGCGCTCTTTGGCACGCAGGCGCCGCACGCGGCGATCTACCCCGCGACCTATGCGCTCATGCTGATTCTGAGTGTGCTTCTGGGCCATGTGGTGTCTCGTTGGTTCTCGGATCCGGCCAACCGCGCATTGCGCGCGTGGTTTGGGGCGCGAACGCACCTCACTGCCCACGCGCCCGTAAGAATCAGCGCCGCGCTCGAGCAACCAGCCAGTCGGCAATGACAGCCAGCGCTGCAGGACTTCGATTTCCGTCTTCAACCATGAGCGAAACGTCATCTGGAGATTCAATACGCTTGATCGACCGCCGCAGGTTCATTGCAGGAGTCATCGCTTCGGGGGTGTCCAGTGTCGGCGCGGAGACGCCGCGCAGTGCGTTTGGCCCGCGATCTACGGCCGAGGAGGTCACAGCGGGTCTGGATCTTAGCGGCATGACAGCAGTCGTCACTGGGTGCAACTCCGGGATCGGCTTTGAAACCATGCGCGTCCTGGCGCTGCGCGGAGCGCATGTGATAGGCACGGCACGAACGCGCGACAAGGGGCTCGAGGCGTGTGGCAAGGTGAGCGGTCGCGCGACACCGGTCGTGCTGGAACTGGCGGACTTCCCGTCCGTCGTCGCATGCGCCGATCGGATCCACGCTCTCACGTCGCGCATCGACATGCTGATCCTGAACGCGGGCGTCTTACTCCTCGAGCTCCAGCAGGTCTACGGGCTGGAGAAGCAATTCGTCGTGAATCATCTCGGCCATTTTCTGTTGGCCAATCGCGTGCTCGATCTCGTCAGAGCGGCTCCGCAAGGGCGGGTGGTGACTGTGGGTAGCGGGAACCATCGCGATGCGCCACCTGGTGGGATTCAGTTCGACAACTTGTCTGGCAAGGGGTGGGCCGGCCGCGGTTATGCTCACTCGAAATTGGCGAACGGACTGTTCTCGCTCGAGCTCGCGAGGCGTTTGCGGGGCACACGGTCAACGTCGAACTGCGTCACGCCGGGGCCCGTGCGGACGAACATTCTGCGTAATGTGTCAGTAAGCACCGCGCATCAGATCAAGTCACCCGCGCAGGGAGCAGCGACACAGTGTTACGTGGCGACGAATCGGCTGCTCGCGAAGACCTCGGGTGAGTACTTCACGAGCTGCAATCCAGCCCCGCAGAGTGACCATCAACGGGATGCCGCAATGGCGGCGAGGTTGTGGGACGTGTCGACTCAGCTCACCGCAGGGTATCTCGGCTGACAGACTGTCGGCCGAGAGGCAACTTGCCAGACCCGGAGTTCGCAGCATGAAGAGGACGCTGGCGCTCCTGTTAACCGCGGCCGCATCGGCCGCCGCTCAACCCGCACAAAATCCGCTGATTGTCGAGCAGGTGCGAGTGTTCGACGGAACATCCGTCATTCCGGAGACGAACGTCGTCGTGGAAGGCGGAGTAATCCGTGCAGTCGGTACGCCCCTGAACTGTCCCCGCATCAGCTTCGAAAGCTTGGGTTGCGGCAAGCCGAGGTGTTGGGCGGCCTCGGTCTGACTGTAGCCGCGCTCCTCGATGATTTCCGAAATCTTGCTGACGAGTTGCGCCTTCACGAGCATTTCGTCAGCATCAGGTCGCTCCGCGCTTTCGAGACCACGCCGCGGCCTGCTTCAATCGCTCTTCGATCAAGTCCAGGTCCGGCTTCGGGGTAGCGATGCCGGACTTCGACTTCTTCTGGAACACGTGGAGCACGTAAACCGCGTCAGCGAAGCGAAGCATGTAGACCGCTCTGTATGTCGAGCGATTCGTTGACTCGATGACTTCGATGACGTCAGCGTCCCCAAATCCACGAAGGACCGTGGTCTGCTCGTGCCGTCGGCCCACTTGGGCGACGTACAAGGCGTAGCCAAACTTAGTCGACCCACGCCTGCGTCATCTGCCTGCGCTCCGCGGTTAATTGCGCGCGGTTGTACGCGCCGCGCGCCTTGTCGCAATCAATAACACGAGTTTTGATCCCATCGAATTCGATGGGATTAGAAACCAGACGGGTCTGAACGGCTTCGTGATCACGGCCAAGCATGCGAGACGATGGCTGCGTCGGAGCCCAGGCCGAACACGATGCCGCGCTGTCGGCAATCTGGCGCATTGGGCTGGAGGGGCATCTTCACGGCGGTCAGAAAGCGGCCAAAAAGCCGCCAGGGACCACGGCGCCATGGACTCGAATGTACTATCCGCCTCGCGACTTCCAGCAACCAAGTCACAGGGGGATAGTTTCATGGCCCGCAAGAGAGTCGGATTTCACTTCCTCACTGCTGCTCTCCTGTGCGCGGCGGGCATCGCCTACGCCGGTTACGGCGATGACCGTGCGCTCATCGAGGATCTGCAAGCGAGATATCTGTTCGCCTTCGACTTTGGCGATCCGGCGGGCTACGCGGGCACGTTCGCGCCCGACGGCATCCTCGACTTCGGCTGGGGCGAGATCAAAGGCCGCGAGGCGATCGCCAAGTTCATCGTCGACGGTCGCAAGCGCACCGAGGAGGCCCGCGCGAAAACGCCGGCCGGCGAGCGGCCGAGCGTCGGACGGCACATCATCAACAACATGGTGATCAAGATCGACGGCAACAAGGCGCGCGGCGTTGCGTACTGGACGCACATGACCAGCGGGTCCAACGGACGCGGCACGGTCGACTTCTTCGGCCACTACGAGGACGACATGGTCAAGGTCAACGGCGAGGGCTGTTCGCGCGCCGCCGGATCTACAACGAAGCGATCCCGGAATGGGCGTCCCAGTACGTCAATCCGGTGACCACCCCGAGCCCGCCGCCGAAGTACCGCGCGCCCTCCGGGCAGCGCTAGGACCTCAGCGTTCGAAACGAGGGGCCGGCAGAAGTTGCCGGCCCTTTCGTCGGGGAGACCATGACCACCAGGACTGGCCCACTTCCGCCACGAACTACCGTTGCCAATTCAACGGATTGGTCCCATGCCAGGTACCCTCGCTTCGCACGACACTGCAACGCGTGAACGAAGTGCGATCCGCCAGGTTCTGCTCGCGTTGGCGCTCCATCTGGAGCCGATGGACCCGCCAGCCCGTCGCGTCTGGCTGCGCTCGACGAAAGGCGACGGCGAGTGATCCGACGAATTCGACTTCGTTCAATCGTCGCGCCAGGCGCACCGGCGGGCGGGCGGGCCAGACTGACTTCGCCGGCCCGCCCGAGCCGGCAGTACTCGCAGTACTCGCAGGCTCAGCATGCGCACCTCGGCTGGCCGCTTCACGCAATTTGTCCTTCTTGCTCTTGCGCGTTCCCTTGACGCCTCCGGTCCCCGGACTTGCCGGCGTCGGTGTTGTCGCAGTCGGCTCGAATCCTGGCAGCCGCTCACGCTCGAGCCTGAAACGATTGCGTTTCTCGATGAGTCGGAAGTGAGCTTCGGTCGCGGCGCTCACAAAGCTGACGGCGACGCCACTTTCGCCGGCGCGGCCTGTGCGACCAATGCGGTGCACGTAATCGTCGGTGGAGCGGGGCAGGTCGAAGTTCACGACAGCCGGCAGCTCAGTGACGTCGATGCCGCGCGCAGCGACGTCGGTCGCAATCAGCACCTGCAGACGCCCGGCCTTGAAGTCCGCGAGCGCCTGGGTGCGTGCGCCCTGGCTGAGCTCACCATGCAATGCTGCTGCGGTAAGCCCCAAACGCTGTAGTTTTAGCGCGATGTGCTCCGTGGCGTACTTCGTGGCGACGAAGACCAGCGTTCGCTCCCAGCCATGATGTTGAATCAAGTAGCGCAGCAGCTGCGTGCGGCGTTCGGGATCGACGGCGATGGAGCGCTGTTGAATGCGCGGCGTGGTCTCAGCAGTGGCGGCGACATCGATGCGCGCGGGCTCACGTAGCAACAGATCAGCAAGAGATTGCACGGCCGGCGGAAAAGTTGCGGAGAACAGCAGGTTCTGGCGACGGTCGGGCAGCAGTGCCAGCAAGCGAGTGAGCTCATCGGCGAATCCTTCATCGAGCAGACGATCCGCCTCGTCCAGCACCAGGGTGCTCACCGCAGACAGGCGTACGGCGTTGTGTTCGGCCAGATCGAGTAGTCGGCCAGGGGTCGCCACCACGATATCCGAGCCACCGCGCAGGGCCATCATCTGCGGATTGATGGATACGCCGCCAAACACCGTGAGAACCTTTATCGGCTGCGGCAGGTAGCGACTGAAGATGCGAAACGATTCGCCCACCTGGGTCGCGAGCTCGCGCGTGGGCACCAGAACGAGGCCACTCACCTGCCGATCGCCCGCCGCTGTTCGACCCAGCAGTCGCTGCAACATCGGCAAGGCAAACGCCGCCGTCTTGCCGGACCCTGTCTGCGCGCACGCTCGCACATCCTGACCGCGCAGGATTGGCGGAATGGCAGCCGCCTGGACGGGCGTGGGCGCCACGTAGTTCACCTCGTCGATGGCCTGAAGCAGCTCGCGGGACAATCCCAGTTCAGAAAACAGCATGCGGTACGGGAAATGTTAAAGGAGGCGCGGATGATACCCGCTGCCGGCAATTCGCTGGCGTATTTGCTTCCCCTCTTCACGCGTATCGATCCTGCGCAAACGGCCACCCAGGTCGTGTTCGTTGCGCCCACGCACGAGCTGGCGATCCAGATCCACCGTCAGTCCTGCGACCTCGCGCAGGCGAGAGGGTGTCGGTGAGCTCGCGCAAACCGTCGCTTACCCGCGCGAGGGAGTGCGCTATCGATGCCCAGGTCTGACCGATCGCGTCAACCCGTCAGCGGCGTGGCGGGCCGGAACGAGCGAATCGAACGAGCGGCCATCTTTCACGGTGAACCGAAGCGCGCCGTCGTCGAGCACCTGAACGGTGACGCTACCCTCGTGCACCTGTCGATGATGGAAGCGGCACAAGAGAACGAGGTTGGAAAGACGAGTCTCGCCGCCGTTCGTCTTCCAGCACTGCGACCACGCTGGCATCGCAGCCCAGGCGGCGCACGGTTTCGACGGCAAGCGACGGGCCGTCCTCATGCTCGCAGCGGCCATTGCAACCGTTGCGCAGCGTTTGCGCGTCGACGTGAACGACAAGCTGATGGCGTTCGCCGGAGGCAAGTGCGTGTGCCCCGTGGGCAAGAAAGCTCTCTGCGATGCGCGCCAGTGCGTCCGCCCGCCGCACGCTGAAGGGCGGTTGCCGTTCAGGAAGAACTGATCTGCATTTTCCCTGAAACCGCCGATGCGGGCCGCATGCATATCTGCCGTGATCGCACAGAAATGCGTGCCTGGGAGGAAAGGCGCAACTCATTCAAGTGACGCGCGCATCCGAGGCGGTCGCAATTCGGTTCATGTCCTGGCGCAACGGGTTGGGCATCAACGCTTCGTACAAACGTGCGCGGGAAAGTGTCTGCGCGTCTGCGTAAGATTGTGATCATCGCGCGGGAAGGAATCCCGCACCCACGCTCGAAGACAAGGAGAGCAACATGATCAAACCGCTTGACGAGTATTCACCGGAAGATCGGGCGTTTGTGGAGTATGTCGAACAACTCCGCAGGCAGTCTCCGAGCCCCGGGTTTCCGCGCAGAAGCTTTGCAGAACAGGCCAGGGAGCAGGGTGTTGGTCCGGTCAATGCGGCCGAGATCAGAGCCATTCTGGCGGACCCGCGGTTCGAAGATGGCGAATGACTCGGACCCTGCCTGGCGCGAAGGGAGGTGCACCGATGACGCCGGTTGAGCTGGTCGCAGACACGAACGTGGTTTCATACATCTTCAGGGAAGGAGCGCTGGGAGAGGCGTATCTGAATCTCATTGACGATCGCCCTGCGGGAATCACGCTGCTATCGATCGCAGAGTCGCGTTCAGGGGTCGTCAGTGACAATTGGGGGCACCGGAAGATAGCGAAGCTCGACAGCGTTCTGAGCCGTTTCGTTCGCCTGGAATCGACAATGGAGATCGCCAACATCTGCGGCGGGATCCTCGGTCGCTGCAAACAGATCGGCCGCGCCGTGACTTGGCCTGACGCGTGGTCAGCAGCCACGGCCCTTTGGCTCGATGTGCCGCTGGTCACGCATGACCGGGACCTCGAAGGCATACCGGGTCTGCGCGTTCTCACGGCGCACGAGCAGTGGCGAGTGGGTGAAGAGAGCTTCGCGGCATGGACGAGTGGGGGGCTCTGGCTTGGTGAGGGCCCGGTCGAGCAGGATGTCGAGGAGGCTTGGGTCGACGAGACCGATCGACGCACGTGCGAGCTGGACGCCGGCGTGGCCGAAACTATCCGCCGGGGAACTGTGCGAACACGGCTGCGCGCGTCGCATTGACGAAGCTCGCGCGGCTATTTCTATACGTTTCCAGCGAGAATGCGGATCGGCCGCGCGTCTCTCGAGTCGTACTCTCCGCATCGAATCTGAAAGCGGCGCCCGACGGTGCTAGTAACACCGCCGAGCGCCTACACAAACGCCCACAACAGAGGTAGGCGCCTATGTTCGATACCAGCCATCAAACGGAGGGCGGCTCCGCCGCCCAAACTTTACCACCCTTCCAACTCAACCAGGATGACTCGCTGTCGCGCGAACTGCTCGAGCACGTTTGCCGCCTGCGTCTCATCCTTCCTGTCATCAGCGTCTCGGTGATGGCACTGCATCGCCAGGGCGCAGAGGCAGACGCCGATATTGCCTCCGTGCTGAGCGAGAGCGCGTGCCATCCACTGGACTGCGAGATCGAGCGCGTTGAGTCGATCCTTGCGTCGCACACGTGGCGTCGAGGGCTGCAGGAGGCGAAGGCATGAACCAACAGGAACTGCTGCCAGCGTCCAACGCCTGCATAAAGCCCAGAAGACTGAAGATGAGCTATGCCAGTACGGAAAAGCCGGGAGTCGACGTGCCGTACCTGCGCTTGCGCGGGGAATGGCTGAGAGACGCCGGTTTCGACATCGGCCGGAACGTGAAGGTCGAAGTCAGTGGAGGGCGGCTGATGATCGAGGTGTGCGCAGCGCAAGTCGATTGAAGTGCTGCCTGCCTCAGCGCCGGATGCATGCCGATCCGGCGCTGAGGTGTATCGCAGCACATCGGGTCTATCGTGTGGGTTGCATGATGGCCTGCTCGTATAAAGATATGAGAGCGATTGCCTTTGGCTTTGCGTAAGATCGCGTGCATCTGGCGAGACGGAATCTCGCGTCACTTCCTCGCGACAAGGAGAGCAGCATGATCAAATCGAGCCGCCGCCAGAACCCTCTTGTCAGCGGACCGGCTGTCAGGAGAAAATTGCTTCGCTTTAACGACGGTCGCCCTCGGGCGGCTTGAGTGACCTGGGGGGGCGGTTGGCCCCCCTTTCCAGAGCAGGAGCTCGAAGAATCACGCCGCGCCATCGAAGGTCGCGCTCGTGGCTGGCGCGAAGTTCAAGCAAGCATCGAGAACCACAACGATCAACTGGAATTTCGGCGCTCAGGCAGCATTCCGTACGATTTGGCGACGAGCCAGTTCGGCGTCGAGAAAGGCGTAGATACCCAGCTGACCACAGATATGATCACCTTCTCGAACATGTTCGATGCGGCGATCATCCTCTCGGGAGACGCGGACTACCTGCCGCCCGTTGCGGCCGTCAAAATGAAGGGCAAGCTTGTCTACTCCGTGTCGTTCCTCGATGAGAAGGGACGGCAGCTGCCCGGAGGTGCAAGGCGGCTGAGTAACGCCGTGGATTCGCGGGCCGACCTGGACTTCGAAACGGTTCGCCAGGCGCTGAACATCGAGCCTTTATCCATCGTGGCGAAGGCTGCTCGCGCCGCCTGAGTACCGCCAAACCGAATCTGTCCCGTGGGGTCTTCGCGGGATATCTGCGCACGAACGTGCGAACGCTCGAGAACTGGGAACAGGGGCGGGCGAAGCCCGGATGAGCGTGCGGCGCCCGAAGCGTATCGCTGGCTGCGGGCATAGCGTGTGCCTACCCGCTCGGGGCTCCAGCAGGCATACTTCGCGGACTTTCGTGATCGGAAGCACCGCTACACATGAGGAGCGGATTCGATGTCGGCAGATACCTCGCTGCGCGCCTTTCTGGAGTTGATGAGCGGTCACACCATCGTACGCTCGATCGGCGTCATCGCTGAGTTGGGTGTCGCAGATGCGCTTGTCAATGGCCCGCTGCACGCCGCTGAAATCGCACAGGTCTGCGGGGCTGAGCCGAACGCGCTCGGCCGCGTAATGCGAATGCTGGCGGCAGTCGGAGTGTTCACGGAATCTCAGGATCCGCCGCGCTACGGATTGACGCCCGTTTCGCAGTTACTGCGCTCCGACTCTGCGAGCTCCTTGCGTGATTTTGCGCGACTGCGGGGTGGCGCCATGTCCTGGGGTGCCTGGGCGGGGCTCGAGCACGCCGTGCGAACCGGGCATTCAGGATTCGAACGGGTCCACGGTTCGAGCGCGTTCGAGCATCTCAAGCGCAATCCCGCGGACGCGAAGGTTTTCGACGATGGCATGCGCTCGCTGTCCCGGCAGATCGATGCGTCCGTAGTGCAGAGCTACGATTTCTCTCCTTTCCGGAAGGTGATGGATGTCGGGGGAGGCCGAGGCGGCCTGCTTGCCGCAATCCTGCGCGCGAACCCGGGCCTCACGGGAATTCTTCTGGATACGGCGATACCCATCGCCGGAAGCACCGAGGTGTTACGCGCCGCCGGCGTCTCGGATCGGTGTGCAGCCGTCGTCGGTGATTTCTTTGAGTCGCTACCGAAAGGCGCGGACGCGGTAATTCTCAGTCACGTGCTGCACAACTGGGGCGACGACGACGCCTTACGCATCTTGCGCAACTGCCGCGACGCGGTGGGCCCGCGGGGCACAGTGCTCATTCTGGAGTACGCGCTCACCAACGACGCCGCAGGCGTGATCGCAAAGCAGTTCGACCTGCAGATGCTCGTCTACTTTGGCGCGGGTCGTGAACGCACGGTCGATGAGTATCGGTCTCTTCTTGAACGAGCAGAGTTGACACTCACCAGAATCGTCGCGACGTCGTCGCCGGTGGCGGTGATGGAAGCGAGGAACTGAAGCTGCAGGGCAGGCAGGTGATGGTGATTCAGCATTCCCGGCTTGCGGCGACAGATGCCATGTGCGGTACATCCGCGCACTTCCAAGGTGCTCGACCGACGCTGAGTACGTCGATCCAACCCTGCCCGACGAGCTCCCGCAGCTCCCGCTCAGTGCCGCGTCGTTCGCGACTTCTGATCTATGCGACCGTGCGCGTTTCCGCTGAAACGCGGCCGGGTAGCGTCGCACGGTGTCCGGTACAGCAGCGCGTCCATAGCGGTGCCGTAGTCCATGCGCTCGCCGCGCCAGCGCGTCACGGCCGTGCGAGGTGTGATAGCGATGCCGCTTTCGGAGGAGTCGGCTACCAGCTGGAACCAGTTGCCGCGCGTGACATCCTGACTCGATCGGCCGCCGTCTGCTGCGCACGGCGGAAACATCTGACGGTGGTTTCGACGTGATGAGCCGTGCCATGCAGCGCGATCGAGAGGAGAAGCTCTTCTGTCGCAGCCTCGGCAACGCGCGTGAGCGCGCGGACTTTGGAGTAGGAAAGCTCGCCGCGTTCCATGGCCACGGAGATCCGCGGCAAGGAATCCAGCGCACGCGCGACTCGAACCTTCTCACGCGCGGCCCGACATCGATGCCGCATTTCCAGTTGAGCCAGTGGGCGCAGGACTGCGTGGCGGAGTCCGCCCAGCCTTTGCGCCGATCGAACTCGGCGATGAGCGTGAGCAGGCGGTAATTGGCGGAGTTCAGGTGACCGGCGAGCTCGGTGATCTGGGCTTCGAGGGCTGTGGTGGGTTGGGTGGCGGTTTCCATGGAAGAGCCCGTTCAGGAAGAGTTGAGCTGTATTTTTCCCGAAGCCGCCGATGCGGGCCGCATGCATATCTGCCGTGATCGTGCAGAAATGCGTGCCCGGGAGGAAAGACGCAACTCGTTCAAGTGACGCGCGCAACCTTATCGGTCGCAGTTCGGTTCATGTCCTGGCGCAACGGGTTGCGCATCAACGCTTCGTACAAACGTGCGCGGGAAAGTGTCTGCGCGTCTGCGTAAGATTGTGATCATCGCGCGGGAAGGAATCCCGCACCCAGGCTCGAAGACAAGGAGAGCACCATGATCGAACCGATGACTGAAGAAGAGGCTGCGAAGGAGCTGGCAGAGGTTGTGGCCCGGGCGCGGCGGGTTCCGCCGCGCATTGAGAACGTTGCTCCGCCGATTGACCTTGCGCTGTTGAGGGCGCTGAGGCCCGGCCCTCTGTACGAAGGATTTGAAGAAGACGTCAAGCGGATGCGGCGGGGTCTCGAGCCGCTGGGGCCGCGAAAATGAGTCTGGTTCAACTCCTCGAGCAGTTCACCCATGTGGCAGACACCAAAGAGATGGCGGAGGTATGCGGCGCAATCCGCGGAGTGAGGTCACGCGTAGGCCGGCCGATCGATTGGCCGGACCACGGTGCGCAGAAAGAACCAGATCAGGAGCAGCGCGTGTGCAAACTCTTTGCAGTCGCGCGAGTCCTCAAGTTTCAGCTCAGCGGTTTGCTCCGATGCTCGCGTTGTGGTCGAACGCGGTGGCGCAGCGTCATGCACAGCTGGTATTCCCTGGAGTGGCGTGGGGCGCTAGGCAAACACCACCGACACGTGCCCGAGCTTCCGGCCGCGCGCGCGTTCACGGACGACTATCTCAATGTCCTTGCCAAGTCGAGTGAGGCAATCCATCAGTTTGCGCTCAGAAATCCCTCTGAACTGACCCCGCATCAGCTTTGACAGCTTTGGTTGCGGCAGCCCGAGCCGCTGAGCGGCCTCAGTCTGGCTATAGCCTCGTTCTTCGATGATCTCGGAGATCTTGTTTACGAGCTGCGCCTTGACGAGCATCTCGTCCGCGTCAGGAAACCCAAGATCGGCGTACACATTGAGTGAGCCGACTTCGTGAGTCGGAACCTGTTTTTTTCGTCGTGCCATGGCGTTCTGCTCCTCTAGCATCAGGTCGCGCCTTGTCCGCTTTTGCGCGACAAAACCGCGGCCTGCTTCAATCGCTCCTCGATCAGCTCCAAGTCGGATTTCGGGGTGGCTATGCCTGACCTCGACTTCTTCTGAAACACGTGGAGCACGTAAACCGCGTCGGCAAATCGCACCGTGTAAACCGCTCTGTATGTCGAGCGGTTGGTCGATTCGATGACCTCAAGGACGCTTGCGTCTCCGAAGCCTCGAAGAACCTTGGTCTGACCGTGTCGTCGGCCCACCTGGGCAACATACAGGGCGTAACCAAACAGTTTGACCGCATTGGACGGGAGGGCATCCAAGTCCTTCTTGCTGCTACCCATCCAAACCAGCGGTTTCTGCGGTTTTCCAGTTGCCATGGGATTATATCCAAATGGGTCTAAAAGGCCACTCAAATCGATTCGCGGCGCCGGAGGTCTTTGGAGTGACGTTGCGCGCCTGGCTTTCCGTTACGTGCTCAAGATTCCGGGGATGCAACTTGGGGACAGCGTGCGAGTGCGTGCCGTCCGCGCGTCATTTGCCAGTGTTTTTTCGCAGGCGATCCAAGTAGTCGGCCCACGCCTGCATCATCTTCCTGCGCTCCGCGAGACTTTGGGCGCGGTTGTCGGCGCTCCGCACTTCGTTGCGCTCCGCGTGCGCTAACTGCAGTTCGATGAGGTCCGGATTCCAGCTCAGCTCATTCAGCCTCGTCGATGCAATCGTCCGAAATCCGTGCCACGTCATCTCATCGCCGGTGTAGCCCATCCGCCGAAGGGCGGCGGTAAAGAGAAGCGGCGCCAGTCGCAGTGCTGCGGCTGTCGGCGGCAATCCGATATACCCGTCCGTTGTTTGGTCCTGTGCGCCGTCTCGTGTCGGCCGCGCCCTTCGTGCTTTCGAAACACAGCGAGAAGTTCCGGCGCCGTGATCTCGCCGATTGGGCGCGAGCCAATGTAAGGGTTCACGAGATCTTTGAAGATCACGCCCCCCGCAGCGCCACCGTCACCGGCACACGCGAAGCTCTCACCGCCGGCAGCAGCCCGCTGATCACCCCCATCCCAAGCGCTCGTTGTATGCGATTGTTGATGGGCGGCGGCGCGAGTTGGCTACCTTGCGGGCTATTGGGTTCGATAGTGCGCCGATCGTTGCGTCGATGCTGTTGGAGTCGGTTTTCCTGGCGTTGCCTGGGGCGATGATCGGAGCGCTCGTTGCGGGTTGCAGGCGAGTCCGTTTGGGACGAGTTTTCGACTGGCGGTGACGCCGTCTCTCGCATTGTTGGGCCTCGGCTGGGCGCCAGGAGGACCAGGGTCGTGCGCCCGGGCTTGCGCCAGATACCAAACCAGATGAGGGGGAGGTATTTCACGCGGGGGCCTCGATCGGTTTTCCGCGATTTGAGCTTCGATGCACCACGGGGCAGAAAGGTTGCAGGCTGGCCTCTTCCGGGCGAGCTTGAAAGGGAACCCGACCCGTCGTGTTTGGGCCAAGCCGGCAAAAAGGTGCCAAATCAAGAGCCTGAGTCAGCCATGTCCCCAGAAGGCGTCTCTGACTCTGACTCTGACTCTGAAATCAAAGAGCTCCGCCGGGCCTGCCGGCGCCGGGGAAACGCGTCGCCGAAAATAATTTGTGCGGCGGTGTCGGGACGGCGCGGCCTGGTTCGTCGTACCGGAAACGGAGATACCGCCCCATGAGATACCTGATCATCGTCAAAGCCACACCGGACACCGAAGCCGAGCGCTTTCGCAAGCTGGAGGCACGATGAGAACCGCACGCTCCAAAGACGGAACGCTCATTGCCTACGAGCGCCTCGGATCGGGCCCGCCGCTCATCCTGGTGGACGGTGCGCTCTGCAGCCGCAGGTTCGGGCCGATGCCGAAACTTGCACCGCTCCTCGCGGAACACTTCACGGTGTACATGTACGACCGCCGCGGCCGCGGCGACAGCAGCGACACCGGCCCCTATGCGAAGGAGCGCGAGATCGAAGACCTCGAAGCGCTCATCGGTGAAGCCGGTGGATCGGCGTTCGTGCTGGGGCTCTCCTCCGGCGCAGGCCTCGCACTGGAAGCTGCGGCAGCCGGGCTCCCCATTCCGAAGCTTGCGGTGTATGAGCCGCCCTACATGGTGCGGCCCGAGGACAGTGCGCTCCACATGACCGCCGGCCACGAAGCGCAGCTCAAGAAGCTCGTCGCCGACGGCAGGCGCGGCGATGCTGTGAAGTACTTCATGCGCGACATGGTCGGGATACCTGCGATCTTCGTGCTCATAATGCGCTTCATTCCCGGCATGTGGTCGAAGCTCAAGGCTGTCGCACACACGCTGCCGTACGACGCGGCGATCATGGGAGACTTCACGCTTCCAGCGGGACGGCTGAAGGCCGTGAGAGTGCCCACGCTCGCAATCGGCGGTGGGAAGAGCGATGCGCGGCTGCGAGCAGCGGTCGATGCGGTGGCGAGCGTGGTGCCGAACAGCCGCAAACGCACGCTAAGCGGCCAGACTCACAACGTGAAGCCGCAAGCGCTGACCCCCGTCGTCACAGAATTCTTCGCTATGGAATGAGTGAGACAACGATGCGATACATGATCATGCACAAGAGCAACGCGCACTGGGAAACCGGCGCGCCACCCGAGCCGGACCTGGTTGCGCGCGTCGGGGAGTTGATCGGCGAACTGGCGAAGCAGGGCATGCTGCTCGCCGGAGAAGGCCTGCGCCCCACGTCACAAGGCGTGCGGCTTCGGTTTGTGAAAGACGAATGCACGGTCATGGACGGTCCGTTCACGGAGTCGAAGGAGTTGATCGCGGGGTACGCGATTCTCCGCCTGAAGTCGCTGCAGGAAGCCATCGACCTCTCCAGGCGCTTCCGCGAGGTGCTGGGCGCGGATCTGGAGATCGACATTCGTCCGGTCACGGAGGCGTGGGACATCGGGCTCGGCACGAAACCCGCGGGCCTCACGACCACGCGGTACATGGCCGTTCACAAGTATCTCAATGCGTCGGATGGCTGCCAGCCCCTTCCTCCCGAGCGCGCCGCAGAGATGGGCAAGCTGCTTGGGGAGCTGACGAACGCGGGAATCCTGCTAGCGGGCGAAGGACTCGACGCGAGTGCGAAAGGCGCGCTGATCAGGGCGGGTGCCGGCGGAAAAGCTGCGGTCGTCGTCATGGATGGTCCTTTCACGGAGAGCAAGGAAGTGCTCGGCGGGTTCGTCATCGTGAAGGCCGACTCGCTGGAGCAGGCGATATCGTGGGGCAAGCGCTACTTCTCCGTTGTGTACACGGATGAGGTGCACGTCCGGCTCGTGGCCGAGGGTCCCCCGCCAGCGTGAGCCAAGATGTGAGCTACTCCTGCTCAAGCTCGCACGGTTCGACGAGGCACGCGCAGAGTTCGAGCGTGCACAGGAAACCGCCGGAACGTCGGCAGGGCGGCGCTCGCGGTACTCGACCGGTCCGCCGTACGCCTCCTACTTCAGGAGCTTTTCGATCGCGTCGCTGAACTGCTGAGAATCGGGCGCCGCGCTGCTGCCGAAGTACTGCACCACCTTGCCGTCAGCAGCGACGAGGTACTTGTTGAAGTTCCATTTCGGCTCCTGGGTCTGCCGCGCGAGCTCCTTGAACACGGCATTGGCCTCGGGTCCCTTCACGTGCTGGGGCGCGAGCATCGTGAATGTAACGCCGTAGTTCAGGAAGCACGTATCGGCTGCCTCGGCCTCATCTTTCGCTTCCTGGTTGAAGTCGTCCGACGAGAACCCGACTACCACCAGTCCGCGGTTCTTGTACTTCTCGTGAACCGCCTCGAGGCCCTTGAACTGCGGGGTGAAGCCGCAATGGCTCGCGGTGTTGACGATCAGCATCGGCTTGCCCGCGAAGGCCTTGCAGAGGTTCACGCTCTGAGAGGAGTGCAACTTGCGGTATTCCTGGTTGAGGAAGGCCGGGCACTCTTGTGCGGCGGGGGAGGCTGCCGCGGGGGAGGCCGCGGCCGCGGAGACCTGAGGCAGGGGCGAAACAAACAGCACGGCAGCCACCGATGCAAATGTAATTACGCCACGGAGCTTCATCGGAGTGTCCTCGCGGTTTAGCCGGGAATGGCACGATACATCAGGCCGGCGTATACGGCGATGAAGCGTTCGCCTCGGCAGCCGCCCCTCGGAACCCGCCGCCCGTGAAGCGGCGGTATATCCGCGCGTTTCCACGATGCTCCAGCACTTGTCTTACACTCCCTCCATGACGCCCGGCGCGGGCACACCCACGTACGGCACTACCTGAGGAGCATGGATCGATGAAATCACCCGGACTATCCCGCCGCGGGGTTTTGAACGGCACCGTTGCACTGGCGGCCGGGGTCGTCGCAAGCGCCGCCCGCCCGTCCATATCGGTCGCGGCCACTCCTTCTTGCGGTGGCCTGTCGCGCGAAGAGTTCCTGGAATACGTCGCGCTCTTCAACGCGAATGACCCGAGATTCATCCGTTACTACCACGACGACGTGGTCTTCGAGCTCGGCACCACCGTAATCAAGGGCGCCGCGGCGATCCGCGACTTCTATGTGCCGGTCAAAGCACACATCCACGAGAAAGTGGAGGTCGCCCAGTTCATTTCCGACGCCACCGGCATCGCCGCGGAGCTGCCGACGGAGTTTCGCGTCTACAAGGACTGGGAGAACGGGTTCTTTCAGCGGCCGCTCAAGGCGGGTGAAGTGATGCGCACTATCAGCTTCGGTCTTTACGAAGTGAAAGACCGGAAGTTCCGCCGTATCCGCGCAATGCGCTACAAGCAGGTTCACGACTGGCGAATGGAGCAATAGGCCCCGAGCTCGCGCGAGTTCAGCTCGTGGTTTCGCTCGCTGAAGTCATACGATGAGCCGGAAGCTGGACCGTGTCGTCCCCTGCGAGAGGGCGGCGGGGCCGCGTAGCCGGGAGGTCATTGCCGGGTCCGGCGCGCAGGCCTGTGTCGGCTTTCCCTGCGCAATTCCGATTGGGTTCATGATGGCTCCAAAGACCCCTCGAAGGCGACGTTCCATGCCCGACACCCGAGCACAGGCGGCCGTACGCATTTTGATCATGGTTTTGGCCGCATGCGTTGCCAGCCAGGCCCTTCCGGAGACGCTCTGAATACCATGCCTGTCTCGAGAATGAGCCCTGCCGATTGGGTCCCGCTCCGCAAAGGGGGCGGATTGGCGCTACTGAAGAATCAAGGTCTGCGACTGGCCCCACGGCGCGCTTCCCTATTGCGGCACGCAGGGGCAAACTGGCCCTCGGGGAGAAAGAACGCAACGCAGAGGGCCGACGTGACAGAGGATTCGGAGGGCTTGCATTCTGCTGGCGGGAATGCAGAACCGCGCACGGATTTGTTCACCACGCTGTACTCGCAGCTGCGCCAGATCGCACAAAGCGCCCTGCGACGCAGCGGCCCGCAACTCACCATCAGTCCGACGACGCTGCTGCACGAAGCGTATTTGCGCATCTCCCCCCGCGAGGCTCTTCAGTTCCCTGATCGCGCACACTTCATGGCCTACGCTTCGCGCGCGATGCGCGGGCTCGTCATCGACTACGTTCGCGAACGGCGAGCGCAGAAGCGCGGCTCGGACTTCGAATTCACATCTGTGCCGACGAACGCGGCGGAGCTTGCGGTGGATGAGGCCGAGCTGACGCGGATCAGCGATGCCCTGGATGAGCTTTCCAGCGCAGATGCGGCATTGGCGGAGCTGGTCGACCTGAAATTCTTCTGCGGCTTCTCGTTCGCGGAAATCGCCGCGATGAGGAGCATTTCGGAGCGCACCGTGCAGCGGGACTGGAACAAGGCGCGGTTATACCTGCACGAGGTATTGCGCGAGCCATGACGTGTGTCGCCATCCGGCATACGGTGTAACTCGCGGTACAGAAGCATGGCCAGCATCGAAAAGGCGCGCTGGGAGGTCCTGAGCCCTCTGCTCGATGAGCTGCTGGTGCTCGAAGGGACGGCCCGCGCCAACCGCGTGTCACAGATACGCGCCGATAACAGCGCTCTGGCAGACGATCTGGAGGCGCTGTTAGCGCAGCAGCAGACCATCGAGCAATCCGGATTCCTCGAGTGCCCGGTGCCGCACCCGGGCGGTGAGCCGACGCTCGCCGGCCAGGTCGTGGGCAGCTACACACTGGATCGTGTGCTGGGGCAAGGTGGGATGGGCACCGTGTGGCTCGCTCATCGCAGCGACGGTCGCTATGAAGCTCGCGTCGCCGTCAAGCTGCTCAGCCTCGCGCTCCTTGGCCCGAGTGGCGTCGAGCGCTTTCAACGCGAGGGGAGTGCCCTCGGCCGGCTCACGCATCCCAACATTGCACGACTGCTGGACGCGGGTGTGACCCAGACAGGTCAACCCTATCTCGTGCTCGACTACGTCGAAGGCGAGACAATCACGCGCTGGTGCGACACCCATGCGCTCACCGTGAGGGCACGCGTTCAGCTGTTCCTGCAGGTGCTGGCCGCCGTGGCCCACGCACACGCGAAGTTGATTCTGCACCGTGATCTGAAGCCTTCGAACATCCTGGTGACAGTGGAAGGGCAGGTAAAGCTGCTCGATTTCGGAATCGCGAAGCTCCTGGACGTTGAAGCGCAATCGGCTCCGATGACGGAGCTCACCCGGCTCGCCGGACATCCATTCACGCCGGACTATGCCGCGCCTGAGCAGCTTCAGGCAGGAGATGTGACGACTGCGACCGACGTATATGCGCTCGGCGTGCTGCTTTATGTGCTTCTAACGGGGCAGCACCCGACGCTGCTCGAGCAGCACACCCCGATCGACAGGCTGCGCGCAGTCGTCGATACCGATCCCGCGCTCCCCAGCGAGGCAGCTGAACGTTCAACGACCATTGCGTCGAATCGATCGACACCTCCGCCGCTACACAACGCGCGCGCATTGCGGGGCGATCTCGACAACATCGTTCTGAAGGCACTGAAGAAGTCGCCCGCGCAGCGCTATCAAACGGCCGAGGCCTTCGCGGAGGATTTGTCCCACTACCTCAACCACGAGCCGGTGAGCGCGCGAGCGGATTCGCTCTCGTATCGGACCGCAAGGTTCATCGTGCGCAACAAGCTGGCCGTTGGTGCGGCCGGGGTCGTGTTTGCGACCATCATTGCGGCTGCGGTTGTCTCGTTCTGGCAGGCACGTGAGGCGACACGGCAGCGCGACCGGGCGCTGTCGCTGTCCGCCCGCAACGAAGCGGTTGTCGATTTCGTGGGCGGTATGTTGACGGAGGTCGCGCCCGCGGACCAGCCTGTGCGTGTCTCCGATCTGCTCGAGCGCAGTCAGGCGATCCTGATATCCGGCGAAAGCAATCCGGAACACCAGGCCGCGATTCTTGCTCTGTTGTCGAGCTATTTCCTGCAGTCCGGTAAGCCTGGGCAGGCTGATGTGCTGCTCGCCCGTTCGCTCGCGCTGACGAAGTCGACGCCCGACGTCGGGCTGCGCGCATCCCTGCTGTGTGACAGCGCATATGCGGCATCGCTGCTCGGCCGTCTGGCGCAGTCCCAGACGGCCATGGATCAGGGCCTGGCGTTGAGCCGCACCGACCCGATCGCCGGCGTGCGCTGCCTGCGAGACCGGGCGTTCATCGCGCAGAATGCCAACGATCCAGGAGCGGCCCTCGACTTTACGCTCCAGGCGCAGGCTCGCCTGCACGAGTCGCCGGTCGCCAAGCCAGACGTGGAAGCCGAGTTGCTCGCAGACATCGCCTATGCACACTACCTCAGCGGGCGTACCGGCCCGGCCAACGAGTACTATGCCGCCTCGCTCGCGAAGCTGGCTGAAATTGGCCGCGGCGAAAGTCCGCGAGTGTTCTCCATTCGAAACAACTGGGGAATTGCCAGCTTCGCGGCCGGCGACAATCGCCGAGCGCTCGAGCACTATGACGAAGCCCTGAGGATCGCGGTACAACACTCGATAGGTGGAGATCCGCCGCCTTACTTATTGGCGAATCGTGCGCTCGCGCTGTCGTCGTTGGCTCGTTACCCCGAAGCACTGGCCGCATATGATCAGGCGATCGAGTCGGCGACGCGCAGCGGCAGCATCGCCGCACGGGTGAACAACCTCGCCAACCGCGCTGGCACATATCTGCTCATGGGGGAAGTGGGCCGGGCGGAGCAGGAACTGGCGGCTCTTTTGCCCGAGATCGGCCGAACCATTCCGCCGGATAGCGTTGCCGGAATGACGATCGTGCAAGTCCAGGCGCGAATCGCCGCCGCCCGCGGCCGCTTGCCCGAAGCGCTCGCGGGATATTCAACGGTGATCGACTTCTTTGATCGCAGGGGCATGGTCGTCGCGCCGGTCGCGCGTATGCTGACCGCGCGTGCCGACGTGCACCTCAACACAGGCGATTTGACAGCCGCGCTGGCGGATGCGGAACGGGCATTGCGAATCTCACGCACCGTTCAAAGCGACAACCCGCACTCGAGTCTCACGGGGATCGCATTGTCGCTCCTTGCGCGTGTCCATGAACGCCGCGGCCAGCAAGCCGATGCACGCAAGGCTGCGCAGTCGGCTGTTGCGCAGCTCATCGCCACTCTTGGCCCGGATCATCCGGAGACGGGTCGGGCCCAGGAATCGCTACTACGATTGGCGCCGTTGTCCTCACGGACGAGCCAGCACTGATACAGGCCCTCGGGGGCTAGCGATCGACATCCTCCGGCGTCTTGCGGAATCGGCGCAGATGGGGGCGGCAGGCCCCGTTTGCACGGGCGCGATCGAAACCCGAATCCCGCGACCCGGTGAGTGTCGGCTTTCTCTCTCCTTTTACGATTGTGTAGTTGCAACCTGGTTTCAACACTCGTGAAGGAGAGGCTCCCATGCCCTGGAAGAAAATGTTCATTGCGGCACTTGCGATCGCGCCGGCATTTGCCATTGCCGCAGAGGTCACGCCGCCTGCTGTGCCGGCCAATCTCACGGTCCCGGAAGGAAATGAGCCGTTCGCGGTCGGTCATGCTGTGGGCACGCAGAATTACGTCTGCCTGCCCTCGGACAAGCGCGTGAAGTGGGTCCAATACAGCCCCCAGGCGACGTTATTCAACGACGACGGCCAACAGACCATGACGCACTTCCTCAGCCCGAACCCGGCTGAGAGCGATGCACCTCGCGCCACATGGCAGGACTCGCGCGATACCAGCGCCGCGTGGGCGGCTGTGCAGGAAGAGTCGAACGATTCGCAGTTTGTGGCCCCGGGCGCGATCAAGTGGCTCCTGCTGCGAGTGGTGGGCTCTCAATCCGGGCCCGACTCGGGCGATCGACTGTCAAAGACGACCTTCATACAGCGGGTGAATACGTCGGGAGGTGTTGCGCCCGGGACGGGATGCACGTCGTCCACCGACGTCGGCAAGAAAGTGCTCGTCCCCTACATGGCGGACTACTTCTTCTACCGGTAGGTCGCGATCGCGCATACCCGGCCTGGAATGCGTCAGCTGACACTTCGTTCAGCTGACCGTCCACGAACTGAAACTCAACCGAGATACGCACATGAAACGTTGGCTGATATTCGTCTATGGCGTGGTGAGCTACGCCGTGTTCTTCGGAACCTTTCTCTACGCGGTTGGCTTCGTAGGCAACCTGTGGGTCCCCAAGTCGATCGATTCGGCTCCAGAATCGTCGCTCCGGGTTGCGCTCCTGATCAACGCGGCCCTGCTTGGGGTGTTTGCTATCCAGCACAGCGTCATGGCCCGTCCGGCATTCAAGCGCTGGTGGACGAGGATCATTCCGCAGACCGCTGAGCGCAGTACCTACACTCTGCTGTCGAGCATTGCCCTGATCGCCCTGTTCGCGTTTTGGGAACCGATGGGCGGCGTCGTGTGGAGCGTCGAACCGCCAGTTGGGCAGGCGCTCCTTTACGCTGCCTTTGCATTCGGCTGGCTGCTGGTGCTCGTGTCGACGTTCCTCATCAACCACTTCGACCTGTTCGGGCTGCGACAGGTCTGGTTGCAGTTGCTTCGCCGGCCGTACAGCCACTGCCGTTCAAGACGCCTCTGCTGTATCGCCACGTGCGCCACCCGCTCTACGTGGGCTGGTTCTTCGCGTTCTGGGCGACGCCGACCATGACAGTGGCGCACCTGGTGTTCGCGGTCGCTACGACCGCGTACATACTGATTGCCATCCAACTCGAGGAGCGTGATCTGACTGCCGAGCATCCTGAATATGCGCAGTACCGCGAACGCGTGCCGATGCTCGTGCCTCTGACGAAGAAGCGTCGCGAAGTGCTGCACGCGACGGGCAAGATGCGGGCAATGTGACTGACGATCGACTCAGCCGATTCTTGACGCGCAGCTGACGATATTGAGTGCAGCTCGCGGCCGCCGGCCACCGCATGGGTGCGCCGGGCGGCCCGTTCGACCCCTCGGGCGTTGGGCAACCCTATAACGCCCGCTCTTTATGCTGGAGCACGTTGAGTAACTCCTCATCTCCTGTCTGCTTCGCATAGTCGATTGCCGTAGCGCCCCGATATCGCAGCTTCGAGTAATCGACGCCCGCTCGCTGCAGCACGCGGATGGCCTCGACGTTGCCGTTCATCACCGCGAGCAGGGCAACGGGCATGTCTGCGTAACCCACCGGCGTCTGCGGACGAGCGCCCAGGCGGAGCAGTCGCTCGGCGGCGTCCAGGTTGCCGTTCTGCAGGGCATGGCCGAGCGCAGTCATGTTCTCATCGTCCTTCTGGTCGATCGCCTCGCCGTCGGCGACCAGCTTCTTCACGGCCACCAGCGTTTTGTCGTTGCCCGCGAGCAGATAGAGCGTCATCGGGCCGGTGGGCAGGAAGATGCGCGCCTGATTCAGTGCTTCCGCGCTCGAGGCTCCAGTCCCTTGCGCCCACTGCACGTAGCTCGCAAGTCCCAGAATCTGCCGTGAGGGAGCATCGTCGCAGTTCAGTTCGAGGGCACCGCGCGCCAGGTCTATCGCGGCCTGCGCATCGCCGCGCACGTTGAGCTTGAATTGTGCGTAGTCGGCGCTGTAACAGCTGCTGGGCCCGAATTCGGCGACGCGCTGCTTGTACAGCACCTCCATGCCCTCAACATCCTTCCGCTCTTCGAGCAGCTTCACCAGAAACGTGTACGCGTTCTTTCGTGCGCCGTAGTACCTGGTGGATCTGACGGGGCGCGCGAGGGCTTCACGGTACTTGGCGATCGCCTGGTCGGCCTTGCCCTGCTTCTCGAACATCTCGCCCCAGTTGGTCCAGAGCCAGGTGTTGATGGGGTCCGAGCGCGCCGCGTCCACGAACAGAGCCTCCGCCTCGCGGAATCGGCGCTGCTGCGTGTAGACGTAGCCGAGCAGGATCTTCGCGTTGGCGCTGTCAGGGCTGATCTTCAGCGCGGAGTCGAGCAGGGTCTCGGCCTGATGCAGGCCTTCCGGGCCCCAGTTCGATTTCATGGCGACTCGCGCGAGCTCGACGTAACCCGGTTCATATCTGGGGTTCTTGCCGATCAGTCGCTCGAGAATCTGCCGCGCTGCGCGGAGGGATTCCCTGCTGCCGTTTTCGATGGAGTCGACGGCGTAGCGGAAGTCCATCTCGTCCTTCGCGGACCACTGGATGACCTTGTCGAAGCGCTGGGACGCGAGCACGGGGTTACCCGGCGCATCGCGTACCATCGACACGACGACCTGCCCGGACGTGCCTTCGCCAGGATATTGAAGCACGGTGCTGATGTGCTGCCGGCCCGCAGTGAGCGGGTACACACGCAGCTGCACTCCCTGAAATCCGGAGGCATCGATGCCCGGCTTCGGAATGAGCTCGATGCGAAGCAAGGCGACCGGTTTGCCGACAAAGGCATAGTCGAAGTCCAGCAACCAGTCGCCATCCAGACCAGGTTTGACGCCGATATCCGAGATGGCGTTTTCGGTAGGCCACCCCGACGCGGCCGCCTTCGGACTGGTGCCGTTCGCTTCGGCGGCATGAGCTGCGTGGGGCTGGCACTGGCTCCACAGCACGAGCGCTATCGCCGCGAGAAGAGCGTGGCGGGTCGATGACACGGTGAGGATCCTTCC
The DNA here is from genome assembly GCA_963837755.1 of uncultured Gammaproteobacteria bacterium. Taxonomy (GTDB): domain Bacteria; phylum Pseudomonadota; class Gammaproteobacteria; order Steroidobacterales; family Steroidobacteraceae; genus JADGHX01. The sequence goes on from CAWIOP010000003.1 coordinate 1,294,992, forward strand.
TTAACGGCGGGCAGTCGCTATGGGAATGGTGCCGTATGCACGGGGGTGGTTCGCCGCGCGTCTTCACAGTTTGAGTCTTCGTTACCTGATGACAATTCCACGGGGCCCGGTCTGATCGGGTGCCCAGTCCAGAAGAAACATCATGGGAAATCCTCGAGTTCCCGACGGACATCTTCTGATGTCAGCGGAGGAGTGCCCGGTCGAGACAGACACGCCGCCCTTCCGGTGCGCGGGTCGATGTAGTAAGGCGACCCCACAGAAGGTCGGATGATCGGATAAGGGATATGCGGATACTCGGGGTCGGGAGGTGGCGTCGTAGTCTCCACCCCAAAGTCATGCCGATCGCAGGCGTCAGTGGTTTCGATGGAATCTTCGTCAGTCATGATCTGCTCCTTGTTGATGTTGCGAGCCTCCGTGCTCGAGAGGTCTCAACTATATCCGCGGGCGCCGCCGCGGGCTCGGTGCCGGGTTGTGTGGGCAGTGGCGAATCGAACGCGCGGCCGTCCTGGGTCGTGAACCGCAATGCTCCGTCTTCGAGCGCCTGCACCATCACCCCGCCTTCATGTACCTGCCGATGGTGGTGCCGACACAGGAGTGCGAGGTTCGAAAGGCGCGTCTCGCCCCCATTGGCCCAGTGCCGGATGTGGTGGCCATCCACGTAATGCGTGTTGGCGCAGCCCGGGAAGCGACAACCGCGATCACGCGACTGGAGCGCGCGGCGAATGGCCGGCGGAAGCGTGCGCGCCTTGCGGCCGACGCTGAGGGGCTCGCCGCGCTCGCCTTCCACTATGGAGATCACGCTGGCGTCGCAGCCCAGGCGTCGCGCGGTTTCGACGGGCAGCGCCGGACCGTGCTCATGCTCGCAGCGGCCGGCGCAGCCTTCGCGCAGGGCGGAATCGCGCTCTGCATAATTGATGCGAATGTGCAGATATGGGTGAGCGCGTCAGTCGTGCGCACGGCGTCTAGCGCATTCGCTCTGTCGGGGCTCAGTAGTGAGGGCAGGCAGCAGTGTGCGCGTGAACGGTCTGCGTGCCTGGTTCGCCAGTGCCAGAAAAATCATTGGCTTAACGGAAAATCCAGACGTGATCGACCATATCAATCAGAGCGGATTCGGTTCGTGCCACTTGTCGGCTCGAACGCTCGTACGAAGGATTGTATGAATGCATTGATCAGCGGCATCGCAGGCTTCTTCTTCTCCGCGCTGGGCGTCATTTGCCCTGACGAACTCATTTATGTGCCGGCGCTGCTCTCGGTTATCGTTGCTGGCGGGTATGTCGGCGGCACCATCTTCTCGCTCCAGGCAGATGGTGTTTACGTGCTGCACATTCGCGCAGGCGGGACTGCTTCACACGCGGCTGATGCGAGGCTCGGCGGTATCTGGGCGTATGGGCTCGTGGGAATCCCGGCTGGTGCAATCGCGCTATTGATAATCGCGCGCATCGCTGGCATCGATGACACAGCAGTAGCGACGGTGTTGTCCGGAGGTCAGGGAGTTGCCGGTGCTGTTCGCCGCGTGGCGGCTTGTCTAGGCCTGTTCAGTGTCACCGTCGTTGGTGGGTTTCTTGGGCTCAATCTCATACGCGTTGTCAGTGATCGCGTGAAGGCAGAGATCCATCGCCAGGTATCTGGCCAGGTCGAACCTCTTCGCCTTCTCGAGAAGGGCAAGCTCCTGATGGAAGAGCAGTCGTATAAGCAGGCGCTCGAGGCATTCCGATCACTCGCGCAACAGGACTCGACATTGCTGCCGATCGTTTGGCAAGGCAGGGCATTGAAGCGACTTGGTAGGTTGTCCGAAGCGATAGATGTACTGAAAGGAGGACTTCGCTCACGAGGGGCGTCGGACGACAGCTTCCGGCGTGCCGTCGCGCTTTGGAACCTGGCTTGTTATCGATCCCTGATGAACAAAGACAGTATTGAGCCCAACTTCGTGCGTTCGGTGATTGAACTTCTGAAGGAGGCTCTGCAAAATGCTCCGGAGTTTCGCGAGAGCCTGACGACGGAGCATCTGGATCGCGATCTGGTGCCGCTGCTCGGAAACGCGGAATTCGAACGGTGGCGTGGTGAAGTGCTGGCAGGGAAAGGTGATTGTATGCGCGATAAGAAGACTTACTGATCGGGTGGGCGCGCTCGGAGGTGGCTGAGCTCGGGGCGCGCCTGGCCGAAGCTGCCCTGCGCTTCCAGCCTCGTATTTGTCCTCGCCGTCCGTCCCGCCGCGCTTGGAGTGAATCCAACGCTTTGGTCGCTGAACCGGATGACTTGCAAAATGTGTTCGTCGACCATGATGCATTGACGCGGATCAGCCGAATGGGCGATGCCCTCTACCCGGCTCCAGACGGATCTGCTCGCGAAAGGAATGGAGATCGCTCGCAATGTATGAGTATCAATACAATCCGTTCTTTAAGACCCTGCGGGACGTCGTAGCCGAAGATCTCGCGCAACTACGATCGGTTTCAGAGGGGTGGTTCGTCGACTACAAACGTACGGCCCTTGATACGCGCGAACTCGGCAAGCACATCTCGGCATTTGCAAACCAGCGTGGTGGCTGGCTCATCTTCGGCATCGAGGAGGCTCAGGACGGTTCGAGGACCGCAGCGTTCTTTCCCGGAATCCCGGAGGCTGAGGTTATCGCTGCAGGAGGTCGCCGGCACCTCCCATGGGTACACGGCGAGGCAGGTGCTCGGAAACAACCCGCAGTTCGCTGCGCCGACCTTTCGCTGGTGGCACGACGGAGTCGCTCGCCTCGACATTCCCGTCAACACTTGGTTGCCGGAGGTATTCCGGGCCAACGCCTCGCGTTACAAGCACTGCAACGCTTTTCTGGGGGAACTGCAGGAGCAGGGTCACATGGATGCTAAGATCTGCGACTTCTCGATGCTCGTCACGGCCATCGCCGCTCTGACCAACCTGTACCTTCAGATCCGCAAGACTCGAAATGACGAGCGGCGTCTGTACGCCTGCGCGGAGCTGCGAAACCTCTTCTATCGCGTGCCGTTCTTCAACTCGTCAAAGTTTGTTGACCGCTGCAGGGCAAATCGTATGCCCATCATGACTGAACGCGTGATCGTCCGACCTGAGGAGCCGTACTTCGACAACATGTTCGAGCTTGGGTCGCTCGAGCCGGATCTTGCGCATCCGGAGTCGCGCCCGTATGTGCTGATGGCAGCGGTACTAGGATGGATTCTGACCGGGACCGGGGTCGTTCCTGATCCCACGACGTTCGCCAATGACACGGAGCTTTGGCTGAACCACTCCAGTCCCGTACCGGGTCCTGGCTGATTGGTGCGTCTCCGGCACGGGCGTCTAGATGATGCTTACCGCAAGCCGAATTCCTGTTACGGAAAAAGCCAGAGACGTAGCTTGACTCCAGAACGACTGACGTGGCGTCGAGCTCAGCCGCCCACCGCCTCACTGACCCGACAACCGCTTCCCGAACGAAACCGCATACGCCGGTGAGCGAAACAGCAAGACCGGGTCGTTGGTCGGCGCGATGCCATCAGCCATGATCAACGGGTCGAAGTTGATCGGCTCACAGGCCATCGCCCTTCTGTTGCGGCGTCGCCTGGGTGATGGTGAGGGTGCCGGCGGTGAAATGCTTGCGCGTCTCCGGCCAGGCCAACGTCGGGTTGTCCTGCGGGTCGCCGGGCTCGCCGACGTAGACGATCATGTCCCACACCGCCGGCGCTTTGCGGGTGCGCTCGATGAGATTCTTCTCGAGGAAGTCATGGGGCGCCGCCTTCATTTCCGCGGCGGTCATCTCTTTCGTGCCATCGCGGGGGACGAACCGCCACTTCACCAGGTGCTCCGTGCCTTTCGCATCGATGAACTTGAACGTGTGAATGCTGAAGAAGGTGGTCTGATAGTAGTTCGCCGTCGGAGTGTGGTGGCTCGACAGCTCCGTCAGGGCCATCGCGTCGGGATGCGTGGCGGCATACGCCTTGAGCTTCTCCGGGTCGGGCTGGCCCGTCTTCGGGATCCGGCTTCGCGGCGAGGATGGCATCGCGGAAGGAAGCCGGTGAGGCTGCGGCGAAGATCGGCACGTTGATCATGGTGATGTGCTGCAGGGCGCCGCCGGGAAGATGGAACTCGAGTGCCATGCCGCGCGGAGCCGGCGCCGCGTCTGGTACTTCGGGGCTGCCTCCCCCGAGTGAGAAGCGCGCGACCACGGGAATGGTTTTGCCCGAGAAGAGTGCCGAGCGGCTGAGGGCGGCCGCGTCGGCGCTGCCAACGAACTCGCCTGCTGCGCACGTGCCTTTGATGTGGTTCCTGCGCTGGCCCGGATGCACGCCGAAGGTGCCTTCGAAAGCGTCGATCATTTGCGGGGCGGTGACCTCGGGGCTGGCGGCCGGTGCGCCCAAGGCCAACAGGGGAACGCTGGCTGCGGCTGAAGCGAGCGTCAGGAGCGCGAATCGCGTGCTGCGGCGTAAGCGAGACGATTTCATTTCGAGAGACATCCAGTCACCTCTTTCCGTACGTTGTGAAGATGTAATCTTTCTTCTCCACTCTCGTATGGCACACGAAGCTGCAATCGACAACCCCGGTCTTGTCGGTCATTACGAGGACGAGCTGCGGTCGCGACTACCTGGGGTTCAGGGTGGCAAAGACGTTCGAGTGAGCACCATTACTTCGACGCGGCTTCGAACACCACCCGCCCGCCCACCATCGTCAGCGTCGGCTTGATGTGCTTGATCTCGGCGGCAGGCACGGTCATGTAGTCGCGGTCGAGCACGACGAGGTCGGCCTGCTTGCCGACTTCGAGCGAGCCGAGCGCGTTCTCCTGGAAGAACAGATACGCGTTCGAGCGCGTATGCGCGATCAGCGCTTCCTCGCGCGTCAGCGTCTCGTCGAGCACGCGGTTGCCGCCGACGTCGAGACCGCTGACCACCCAGCCGAGCGTCACGAACGGGCTGTAGTGCGAGACGATCGTCGCGTCCGTGCCCAGGCCGAACACGATGCCGCTGTCGGCGATCTTGCGCAGCGGCATGTGCGCGCCGGCCTGCATCGCGGCGCCGTGCACGCCGAGCGTCATGCCCAGCGCTTTCGCGCGCGCGATGTTGGCCGGCGAGATGTCGTAGACGTGGCCCATCGTCCAGCGCAGGCGATCGATGCGCTGGGTCTTGTTCACCTTCTCCAGCGTGTCGAGCAGATCGGTCACGGCGTTGTTGTTGATCACGTGCTGGTGGACGTGCCAGCCGGCGCGCGCGGCCGCGGTCGCGAGCTTGCCGTACTCGTTCATGATCTCGGCGGGCCAGGGGTCCTTGCGCGGCGCGAGATCGAAGAACGGCCCGTAGAGAACCTCGCCGAGGCCGAAGATGCCGAACTGGCCGTCGAACTGGTTCGGGCGGCTGCGCTCGATGAGCGCCGCGGCCTTGGTCGCCGACGCCGGGTCCGTCGCATTGAACGGCAACGTCTCCCAGAGCCGAACCGGCAGCGGGCCCTTGGCCGCGCGCGCGGCCAGGAAGTCCGACTGGCCCAGGCTGTAGACGCCCGTGAGCCCGACCGAATTGAGCTCGTGCATGAAATCCGTGAGGTTCTGCTCGCGCTGCGCGGGCGAGGTCCTGCGGCATGGCGTCGTACAGCGCATACGGCGGCTGGAACGACACGAGGCCCGTGCGCGTTGCGGCGCGCGCCGTCGGCCGGGTTCAGCCCGACGGCTTTGAGCGCGAGGCTGTTGGCGTAGACGACGCTGTAGCCCTCCTGCACGAACAGCGGATTCTTCGGCGCCACGCCGTCGAGCTCCTCGAGCGTGAACCCGCCCGGCGCGTCGGCGAACTGCCGCGGCGTCCAGCCGCCCTGCACCATGATCCAATCGCCGGGCTGCAGGCTCGCGGCCTTGGCCGCGAGAATCGCGCAGCGCTTCGCGGCGCGAGTCGACGCCTTCGAAGCGGGCCTGCTGGTGCCAGGTCTCGACGCCGCGCGTGAAGTGGAAGTGGTTGTCGATGAGGCCCGGGATGACGGTCGCGCCGGCGACGTCGATGACCTTCGTGTTCGGGCCCGCGTAGCGCGCGATCTCCGCGCTCGTGCCGCGCGCGACGATACGGCCGTCGTTGATCGCGAGCGCTTCGACGACGCGGAAGTCCGCGTCGACGGTCAGGATCTTGCCGTGCGTGACGACGGTGTCGGCGTTCTGCTGCGCGAGAGTACCGGGGGCCGTGAGGATTGCGAGCAGGCCGAAGCAGGTGGCCGCGAAAGTGCGCATCGCGCCCAAGACGTCGAAGTGGACGTCGAAGCGGTGGTCATTGGCCGCGACATGCATGTGAGTCATCTCCGAGCCACTCTTTCGGCCGCGATCCCGCACAGTGGGCGGGATTCTAGCGTTTGGCTGCCCATCCCGAGCAGCAGATATGCTCTCTCGGCCGCAGTCCTCACCGGAAGGAGTTTCACATGGCCCAGCTCAATGCACGTCTCGCACTTGCCGCCGCGGCGGCCCTCGCACTCCTGTCTCTGGCAGGTCCGGTGCTGGCCCAGAAACAGATACTGGAGGACAGGCCGGTCACGGAGAAGACCCTGCTCGATCGCATCCAGATCGAGGATTTCCTCACGCGCTACTACTACGACCTTTCCGTGGGCAAGGCGCACGAGCTGGTCGAGTACTTCACCGAGAATGCCGTGCTGGATGTCGACGGCACGATCGCGAAAGGCCACAAGGAGATCGCCAGGCTGTATCAGCGGCCGGAGGGCGCGGAATCCCCGGCGGCGAAGGCACAATATCGCCGCGGCGCCATGCTGCTGACGAATCCGATCATCAACGTGGAAGGCAACATCGCCACGGCGCACGTGATCTGGACCGGCGTCATTAACGAAGGCGTCGGCAAGCCGCCCAGCCTGTACGAACAGGGCCGGGAATACACCGAGCTGCGCAAGGTCAAGGGCAAGTGGCTCATTACCCGCCGCTTCATCAGCTCCGACAGCGGCCTGCCGGATCGCTTTGACGCCACCTGGCAACCCCGCGAGCATCGCTGAGACGGGGAAGCGTGAACAGGCATGGCGGGAGCCTTACCTGATTCTCCGATCGGTCGGCATCGTCAGGGCCGCGCCGCTGGCAGTCACTCGCTGCCTTTGCATATCGCCTCAACACGCGCTCGGCTTGAATAGAACCTGTGCGCGACGCCTGTCCTTGGAAATGCGCTGATATATTTTTTCGAAGTGCGTGAGAACAAATTGAAATTCAACCGGAAAGTCAGCGTGGCCCCCATGATGGACTGGACCGACGAAGTTAGAAACCGCGGTCGGGTCAGGAACTTAGAGCATTCAACCGGGGGCCGTAGCCTTTACGTAGCCCCGCTCACGCGTGAATAGTGGTGGCCGCAAACCCGGGAGGCTCCCGGAGCAATTGCTGCGGCTCTCGAGCCGTCGAGCGTAATTCAGCGGCAGGCAAAGCTCCCTTGATCGTCGGTGTTGCCGCCCTCGTACCGCGCGACTTTGGGATAGGGGCAAAGAGGACGCGTCTTGCCAGGAAACGCCTTGCCCGCCGCAACAAGCCGCTCCGGAGCGCGACCATCTTCGACCCACTCCTGAATCGCCGAGAGCATGTCGAACTCATCCGTCGATTGTCCGCCGCCACAGTGAGTCATGCCTGGCACGAGAAACAGGCGCGCCCAGGATTGGGGGCCCGTCGCTTCGCGAGGCGTCAGATGCTCGTACCAGTCGATGAGTGAGCCGGCTGCCATCGCCTGGTCGGAAAGTCCGTGAGACACGATCATCTTCCCGCCGCGGCCCGTGAAAGCGCTGTGCAGAGTGGCGACCGCGTCGTTCATCGCCGCGGTCTCGACAGTGCGGCTCACGTCGCGATCGAAATTGAAGACGTGCGGATCGAAATCCGGATCGGGCGGCGTCAATACGTAGTGTCTGAGCGTGTCTCGCCCGAGCGTCCCGTTCGCGGGTCCACTGGTCGAGGTGCCCAGATGCATGGAGCGCCACACTGGGGCGGCGATCCCCGTGTCATACGGAAACGTGCCGTAGAGCGGCTCGCCACGGGAGTTGTGCGCGCCGCCGAAGATTGATTTCAAAGCGTCGGCCTGTGCGGACGTCAGGCAATGATCCGCGCCAGACGCGCCGCGGGAGTTGCAGATCATGGTTCGCGGATCGAAACGGCACGCTTTGAAGTCGTTGATCATTCCATCGCGCAGGCCGTCAAGCGCGTCGCACTGCTGGAGGATGGCGTCGGACACGCCCTGCAGCTGCGCGTCGGAGAATGCACGGGAAAGATCCGGCCGGCCGTTCGCATCTTTCGGCGCGATGCGCGTGACGGTTTGCAGGCTCCAGATCTGATTGATGACGATGCGCGTGAGATCGAAGGAAGGGTTGCCAGCGACGACGCCGTCGAACTCCAGTGGCAGTCGCTGAGCCGCCAACATCGCTTCGCGGCCGCCCGTCGAGCAGCCCATGTAGTACGAGCGGTTGGGGCCTCGCCCGTAGAAACGCGCGAGCAGGGACTTCGCCTCGCGCGTCGTGCGTGCCACTGCCTGGTACGCGAAATCGAGCCGAGCCTGCTGGTCGGTGCCGAACCGCCCGTCGATCGCGTTCCGGCCGCGATGGCCGCTATCGCTCGACACCACTGCGAAGCCGCGAGCGAGTGCTGAGGAAAATCCACGAACGGAACCCACAGCCGGTAGCAGTGCGCCGTTGAGTCCTCCGCCACCCTGAAACAGAAGCCGCCCGTTCCAGCTCGCCGGCAGCCGCAGCTCGATGCCTGTGCCGTAGCTCATGTCCGGAATGCCGGAAGGCCGAGGATCGAGAGTGACGCGGAAGAGGCAGTGCTCAGGCGCGTCGATGTTTGCGCCTTCCGGACCGCCTGAACCTGCTGCGGCAGGCGGACTCGGCGGCCGCGTTGAGGCGGCCACCCATTCGGCCGTCTCCACCTTGAAGCTCGCGGTCGAGAGCGACATCAGCGACGAGCATGCCTGACGTGCCTCGTCGTTCGCCTGCGCGGAAGCCGTCAGCGCCCAGGCAACCAACACTCCCCAAACGACGATCCCGCGATTCACGCGCCGCGTGGAAACGCTCCGGGTGTTCGAACGCTAGACAAGCCGAAACACGCGCGCGTATCTCTGGTGCCACACGTGCGGCGTCACTTCGCGGCCGATCGCCTCTCGACCCCGTTGGACCCGCGCAGCGCTCACGTGACGTCCTGAAACTTCTGCAACGCCGCGAGCAACGTTTCGAGCTCCGCCGGCGTGAAGAGCGACTTGAATCGCTCTTCATGTTTCGCGACACGCGCCTTCACCTTGCGCAGGATGTCCTGCCCGCCGGGCGTGAGATAGAGCTCCTGGCGCCGGCGATCCGTAGTCGATCGCTTGCGGATCACGAGCGAGCGTTCTTCGAGCCGGTCGACGACCGACATCATCGTCGCCCGGTCCATCCCGAGCGCGGCCGCGACCGAGCCCTGCGAGACGCCCGGATTTCCGTTGATCAGCCACAGCGTCGCAGTCTGCTTCTGCGTGAGATCGAGGCCGGCAACGGCAGCCATGTAGGCGCGGTGCATGGCCCCTTGCGCGCGACGCAACCGGTAGCCGAGTAACCCGTTCGAGCTTCTCGAACGAGAGCCGGGTGTCGTCGAGCTCCTCGACAGGTTCTTCGAGCTTCTTGTTCGAGTGGCGCGGCATCGGCTCTCCCCCGGACGGCAGGTGTCCACCGCCGGTTCCGGTTCGGCTGGACGGCAGGGGAGCGACTGTACCCGGCTTGCCATTTCGCTGGCAACGCAAATAGTATGTGTTACATACAAATACTGACTGACTTTCCACGTTTTCAGGGGGAAACCATGGACATGTTCGGCGTTCATACCTGCGCGCTTCATCGGGCAAGGCGCGTGCGCCATCGCTCCGTCGCTTTGATTGCCGCCGCTCCGCTCTTCTTCGAAGGAGTTGCGGTCGCGCAGGCGCCCCCGGGCGCACCGGCGCAAACGGAAGCGGACACGCTCGAGTCCGTCGTGGTCACGGCCCGCCGTCGCGAAGAGCGCCTGCAGGACACGCCGATCGCCGTGACGGCCCTGAGTGGCGAAGAGCTCGAGCGCCAGCAGATCGTGTCGCACAACGGACCTCGACAAGGTCGCGCCGAACCTTCAGTTCCACAGCTACGGAACGCTCACCGGCAACAACTCCGCGGCGCAGGTTTTCATCCGCGGCATCGGCCAGACGGATGCCACCGCCGCGGTCGATCCCGGTGTAGGCATCTACATCGACGAGGTGTACATGGGTCGCTCGGTCGGCGGCGCCATGGAGTTCCGGGACATCGCCAGCGTGCAGATTCTGCGCGGGCCGCAGGGAACGCTGTTCGGGCGCAATACTATCGGCGGTGCAGTGCTGCTGACGACCAACGGGCCCGGCGAGAGCGCAGGCAACTCCGTGCGTCTGAGTGTCGGCGAAGACAATTTGCGTGAGCTGTTCGGCGCATTCGACTTGCCGGTCGGCGACGAGTGGTCGGCGCGCATATCGCTGGGCGGCCGCCAGCGCGACGGCTACGTCACCCGCGCATTCGACGGGAAAGATCTCGGCGACGAGGACATGTACACAGGCCAGTTCGCGTCTGCGCTGGAGGCCCTCGGAAACGCTTGACTTCACGCTGCGCGGCGACTACACGAAGGAAGACGAGAACGGCTCGCCGTTCGTGTTCCAGTCGATGAACGAGGCGGCCACATTCGTCGGCGCGGCCAGCATCGCCGCGGGCTGTCCCAATATCCTCGATCCGTTGCCGCCGCCGGTGCTGGTCGGACCGCTGGCCGATCCGCGCTGCGGCAACGATGCGCAGGCGCTGGGGGCCTTCACGAACGGCGGCACGTACCCCGCATCCAGCACGCTGGAGAATCGCGGCGTGTCGCTGGTCGCGCACTGGGATGTCAACGACACACTGGCGTTCAAATCGATCACCGCCGATCGGCGCCTGGAGTGGACCGGCACACGCGACGCCGACAACACGCCCTTGCTGATACTGCACACCAACTACACCAGCGAAAGCGAGCAGTTCAGCCAGGAACTTCAGGCCGTCGTGAATACGCGAGCGGCTCGATGGCGTTTTCGGTCTGTATTACTTCGACGAGGATTCGTTCGATCGCGTGCTGGTACCGCTCGGAAATCCCGGCACTTCGTATGACACCCAGCGCGTCTCGCTGGACAGCGAGGCACGGCCGCCTTCACCGAGTGGACTTTCAAGTTCACCGACGCGTTCAGCGCTACTGCCGGGCGTGCGCTACACGAAGGAAACGAAAGGGCTGCAGGGCACGATGTTCAACGTGTGCCCCGGCAACGGCGCCCGAGCCGCCGGCGCCGACGGTCCTGTGCCCGTTTGCGGGCGCGCCGCCGACGCAGACGGGTTGCCTGTTCCTCACCACCAACCGCTTCGAGCGGGAGTTCTCCTCCACCACCGCATCGGCCAGCCTGCAGTATCGCTTCAACGAACGCGTGATGACCTATGTGAGCTGGTCGGAAGGCTTCAAGAGCGGAGGCTTCAATCAGCGCTATAACGCCGCGCCTCCCGGGAACGCGCCCATCTCGTTCGCTGCCGAGACGGCGGAGACGTTCGAGCTCGGCATCAAGACGAATCCCACGGACAGCTTGCGAGTCAATGCCGCCATGTTCTCCAGCGACTACGACGACATTCAGATGACTTATCGGCTGGGCGTCGTGCCGCTGCTGTTCAATGCGGGCGTCGCGTCGATCGACGGGGCGGAGATCGAGTTGGTGCTGGCGCCTGCGGCCGGGTTGCAGCTCGATGCGAGCGTTGGCTACCTGGACGCAACGTTCGACAGCATTACACCTCCGCCACCCTTTGGTCCGATCACGCCTACGGCGACCGCTACTCTCGACAGCCGGCTGCCTTTCACTCCCGAGTGGCAGGCACATTTTGGCCTGTCATACCGGTTCCAGCCGGTGTCCACGTGGTCGCTGACGCCGCGTGTGGACGTGAGCTACACCGACAAACAGTTCTTCGACGCCGGTAACTCACCGCAGATCGCACAGGACGCGGGGGTAACGCTCGTGAATGCAGCGCTTGCCCTGGAAACCGAAGAAGCGAAGTGGCGGTTCGTGCTGAGCGGCAACAACCTCACGGACAAGCTGTATCCGGTAGCGGGCACGTCATCGCTGACAACCGCGTCCGGATACTCGGAGATCATCTACGCGCGGCCGCGAACGTTGGCGCTCAGCGTCACGCGGCGCTTCTGATACGAGAAAGCTCCCGGCGTCACGCGGGGCGTTCGGGACTTGAATGGGGCGATGAACCACATGAAGAAAGCAGGTTCTCTGCTCGTCGGGTCTTTGCTGATCGCAGGCCCGGGTCTGAGTGCGGGTGCTGACGGTTCGGCGGCAGGCTCCGCGAATGCGAGTACCACGCTCGCGGCACTCGCTGAACGATGCGGCCAGCTTGCCACGGCGATCCGCAGCTGGCCGGAGCGCGGCACAAGACTCATCACCACAGATTGGCGTGCAGGGGACACAACGGTCCGCACGCCAATGGGAGCGGTGAAGTTGCCTCCGCATTGTGAAGTGACGGGTACGATGCGCGAGCGTGAGGGCGTGGACGCGCAGCGCTACGCCATCCGCTTCAGGATCCGCTTGCCTGAAGCCTGGAATCAGCGCTTCTTCTTCCAGGGTGGCGGCGGCACGAACGGCGACATCGGCGATGCGCTTGGAACGATCTCCCCTGGCGGCCCCACCGCGCTCGCGCTCGGATATGCCGTGGTGTCGCAGGATTCCGGCCACGACAATTCCCGCAACTCCGTGCCGGAGCGTGGAGGCACCGCCGCGTTCGGTTTCGATCCGCAGGCTCGCGCTGAGTATGGTGGTGCTTCGCTGAAGCCGGTTGCGGATACGGCGAAGGCGGTGCTCGCCGCGTTCTATGGCCGCAAGCCCGAGCGATCCTACTTCGTGGGTTGCTCCAAGGGCGGCCAGGAAGGCATGTACCTCGCTCAGCGTCATCCGGATGCGTTCGATGGCATCGTTGCCGGCGCTCCGGGGTTCTCACTGCCGCGCGCCGCAGTGGCGGAGGCCTGGGACACGCAGGCGTTCGCGAGTCTCATCGAGCCGGAGAAGCCCCCATCCGAGCGCAAGGTAGAGCAGTTGCCGGCCACCTTCAGCAACGCCCAGTTCGCGCGCGTGCGAGCAGCCGTGCTGGAAGCGTGCGACGCAAGCGACGGGGCTCGCGACGGGATTACGGCGGACTGGAGTGCGTGTTCCTGGTCACGCGTAGAGCCGGAACTGCGGAAGCAGGTGTGCTCCGGTTCGCCGGACTGCCTGAGCAGCGCGCAGGTGCAGGTGATCCATCGCGTCTATTCCGGCGCGAAGGACAGCAAAGGGAATTTGCTCTATGCGAGCTGGCCGTTCAACGGCGGCATCGGTAGCGACGGCTGGCGTGTGTGGAAGATAGGGCCGCCGGCCGGGGGATTTCCCGGGATCAACGTCGCGATGGGTGCGCCGGCGCTCGCGTCGATCTTCACGACGCCCCCCACGCCGGTTCGTGCGGACGTCGCCGATGCGTTCCGCTACGCGTTGACCTTCGATTTCGATCGCGACACGCCGAAGCTTTACGCGAAAGGCGCCGGCTTCAGGCGTTCAGCCTGGGAGGACAACTCCGCTCGCTCGGCCGAACTCAGAAAGTTCCGTGCTCGCGGAGCACGGATGATCGTGCCGCACGGCGTCTCGGATCCCGTGTTCTCGGTCAATGACACGGTCGCGTGGTATCGCGAAGTGGATCAGCGCAATGGCGGCAAGGCCCCGGAGTTCGTGAGAGTGTTTCCTGTGCCCGGGATGGCTCACTGCGCCGGCGGACCCGCGACCGATCAGTTCAATTCCTTCGAGGCGCTCGTCAAATGGGTGGAGCAGGGCGTCGCACCCGAGCAGCTCATCGGGAAGGCCGGGCCGGCAAGTCCGTGGCCCGGCCGCAGTCGGCCGATATGCGCCTACCCGAAGGTTGCTCGCTATAACGGGCAGGGCAGTACCGAAGATGCAGCGAGCTTTCGCTGCGAGTAGCCGTTGACGCTATGGCACGGACAAAAGGGGGCATGGTCATGCATCGCGATCGCGTTGAGCACGCTTGTGTTGGTATCGGTGCACCTCGCAGGGGTCGCCGTGGCACAGGGCAGGGTGGAGACGGCGCTCATTCCCGACACGCGTGGTACCGGGCAATTCCCGGCGCTGACGGAAGAATCCGCGTCGCTCCCGGATCACGTGATCTATCGCCCGGAGAATCTGAGCGCACTCGGCTCAACCAGGCTAGGCCTGTATATCTTCGGCAACGGCGGGTGCTCCAATGACGGCGCGAGCGCGAGGCTGCATCTGCTGGAGATCGCTTCGCACGGATACCTTGCGATTGCGCCGGGCAGAATCCGCAACGGACCGGGCGCAACGGTTGCGCCGACTCCCGCGCCCGCGCGGGGCGATCGCGCAGCGGAAGGCGCCGGACCGCGCACCATTCCCGCACCTCCGACGCGCGCAAGCGATCTGACTTCCGCCCTCGACTGGGCATTTGCGCAGAACACCGATGCCGCGAGTCCGTACTACAGGAAGATCGATCCGAAGGCGGTCGCCATCTCCGGGTATAGCTGCGGAGGGCTTCAGGCTCTGCAGATTGCCGCCGATCCGCGCGTGAGAACGGTCGTCGTCATGAACAGCGGCATCTTTAATGCGGGGTCGGGCGCGTCCATCGGGGGCATGGATTTGTCGAAGACTCTGCTCGACACGCTGCATACGCCGACGCTGTACATACTCGGCGGGGAGAGCGATATCGCGTACGCGAACGGCATGGACGACTTCGCGCGTATCGGCAAAGTGCCGGTGTTTCTTGGGAACCTCCTGAACGTCGGGCACGCTGGCACATATTGGGAGCCGAACGGCGGCAAAGCGGCTGCAGCCGTGGTGGAATGGCTCGACTGGCAGCTCCGCGGCGACCGGCGTGCGGCGAAGACTTTTCAGGGCGCCAATTGCAGTTTGTGCCGCGATCCGGCGTGGGCAGTACAGAAAAAGAGGCTCGACTAGCGACCTGCTTCCTCAGGATCGTGAAGGAGCAGATTGCCGCTGACCTCGTATTCAACTGCTCTGCAGTCGATCCCATTTGAAATGGCGTCGCCCGAGAGCCTGAATCGTACGCAAGTGTGGCCCACGAGGTCCGATGGGTGGCGCCGACCCGGGAAACGCTTGAAGTAATCAGGCGATCCGACGATTCCAGCGATCGACGAGGCGTCTCGTGAGGTCGTCGAGGAGCAGCAGCAGGCCATCTCCGCTATCTCGGGACTGCTCAACTCGCTGCTCGATATCAGCAAACTCGCATCCGGCGCGGTGAAGCCGTTCGAAGTGGAGGCGGTCGTCGGGCCGATGCGCTCTGAGTTCACGGCCGGAGTTGGGTCTCCGGCAGATAGGCATGAACTGTTGCTTCGTAACGTGCGCGCGGGTTCGACGCGCGGCAGCGGCGCTGACGAGCACCCGAAGCCCTTCGCCCATCAGGGAGCGCAGGCCACTGCTGACGATCTGATAAATTCCCAGGAATACGTCAGAAATGCGCTGAAATAGTTTTTCGAAGTACGTGAGAACAGCTTGAAAATAAACAGGAAAGTCTCAGTCGCCCCGATGATGGACTGGACCGATTCTTTCTAATTCCGGCGAATGTTCAAACACTTAGCGATTCCAGGAATCGCTTGTCTCCCATATGTCTCCTCTCGTTTGGCGGCGGTCGATTTCTCTAGAGGACGGCCCGCGCGGCCACGGCGCTGCGTCGACCGCGTGTTCAAGACTGAGCTGAAAGAGGCTTACTCTTCGCCAGCGCCGCCCTTCGGTGCGTGATCCTCAGGAAGGTTCTGCCAGTCGATGTTCTGCATTTCTCGCTCTATACCGCGCCTCATCACTTCGCCCAGTACGTTGTGGCTATAGACCGCGCTCCACGGGTGTTCGTGATTGTCGTCGCGAGGGCGAGGCGCGAAGGGATCGTGCATGAGGTAGTCCTCGATCCAGGCCAGCTCGAGCGCATCACGTTCCTTGATTGTGAGGAAGCCCTCATTGGCGAGTCGCTGCTTGATTAGGAGCGGAAACAGGATGGAGGTGAAAGCCAGGTGGGCCTCTTCGGACCAGACGAAGCGCGAGCCGTCGCGTGGCTTGCCGTGGGCCGCGCCGCCTCGTACGTCGCAGAACTCACGCGCCCAAGCTTCGAGCGGTCGGGTTGCTTTCGGCCGCGCGTCTTTCCAGCGCTGCGCGAGTGGGCCGTCGAACTTCGTCGAGGGGTCTCGGTCCGGGATGGCTTTTCGTAGTTCGTCGACGAACTCGGTTACATTTTGTGGGATGTCGAAGAAGTACTCGAAGGCGCTCTTGGTGAGCACGATCTCGATGTGTGTGGGGACGTCTTCGGAGTCGGTGTTGGCGCGATCGAACTCGACGATCGCGCCGTAGGGCAGTTTGTCGGCCTCGTCAGCCTTGAGCAGCGCCGCGAGCAGGGCTTCGTCGAGCTTCATGGTCGCGTTCGAATCAACGTGCAATGGCATCACGAACGCGAACTCTTCGGATCTCCACATCCGGCTCGCATCTCCATCGCGATGTCGGGTCGTGAATGAGAATGCGCCGCTGTTGCCGGGCTGGTAGTTCTGGATGACGAACGCGTAGGTGTCGAAATTGCAGTAGTCCATGTGTCCGCGGAAAAGTTTCCGTTCGGCCAGCGCCGTGAAGGCGACCAGCTCTCGGGCTCGGAACAGGTGCCGGCGGGTCTCTTCGTCGGCGTCCTGGCCGAGCTGCCAGACGCCGATTTCCATCAAGGTGGCCGTCTTCACGACCACGCTCTTGCGAACGGCGTAGGCTTTCAGGACTCCATCAATGTCGGCTTGGGTCACGTGCGGCCCGTCGGCCGGCGTATGGTTGCGTTCGTATGGAATCAGGCGGAGCGGGCCGACGATGAGGGTTTCGCGAACGGTGACCCAGGGGAAGAAGGCGATGGCGTTTGGCATGAAATGACTGTAGCTGCCGGTTGTCCGGCCGGCCAGCGTCGACGCTGCAAGCGCTGTGTGGTTTACCGGAGCCATGCGGCCGTGTTGCCGGCAACGAGTCCTCGTGACGGGGACTATTCGATTCTTACCTGCGTCATGCCTTGAAATCTTCACTCAGGCCGCAATCAGGGTCATCCTCCGGTTATCAGTTTGGGGCGCGCGGCTTCGGTGGGCGGCACGCGCTGACGATGAACCCACGGCAACTGAAGGAGGTGATCCAAGTGGCACATACAAACGTTGGCTCGGCCGCGTCTCTGGGCGCGCTGGTTGGTGGCGAGGTTCATCGTTAGTCGGTACCTCGTACTGGCCGGGAGGCCATAGAGGATGCGCGCAGGCTCATTGTCACGCGCGCGACCGGGTCCAACGGATGGACGCTCCGATGCAGTTGCTGTGCGGATGACCTTGGTCCGTACGTAGTAGTGCTCGAGCAGGAATGGCGGAGTCCGCGCGGACTCCGCCGTTTTCTTTTTGGGCCTGCGTCTCGGCGGTTCGGAAGATTGACCCTTGCTTGGCCTCGCTGAACTCCTCAGTCGAACGTGGCGGCGCTGCGCCGTCGGGCTGCTCCAGGTTCGCGCTGACGGGCTCATCCCGTTGGCGCGGGACCGCCGATGATGGACTGGACCGACGATCTGAATAGCGCTTGACCAAACTGAGAGTTAGCGTCCGCCGAAACGCGCCGTAGCCTTTACGTAGCCTTCCTGGCTGTCCAGCCAGATGTCGTGCGTGCGTTTCCGCACACCCCGCACGCTCTGAGGTACTCGAGATTGGCCCGCACCGGCCAGTTCAGCCCCTCATCGCCGCTCTAAGGCGCTGACACAGCGCCGAGCGTTTTGACAGAGGTCTGGCACGAGCCCTGCACCGTAGGGTTCGATGGATCGTGACCTTACACCCGAACAACATCGAGCCCGGCGAGGGTCCGCCCTTGCGAAAGCCGTGCTGCTCGTCGGGTTCATTGGAGCGCTCGGCTGGACCGGCCATCATTTCCTGAGTCCCTCCGTCAAGCGATCCGACCTTCTCATTGAAGTGGTCGAGCGCGGGCCGCTCGAAGCGACGGTCACCGCGTCGGGAACCGTCGTGCCCCGACAGCAGGAGACGGTTTCGAGCCCCGTGGGGGCGGCCGTCCGCGCTGTCCTCGTGTCTCTCGGCGAGCGGGTCGAGCGCGGTACGGTGATCCTGCAGCTCGACACGACCGCTTCGCAGCTCGAGCTGCACAACCTCGAAGAGCGTCTGGCGTTGAGTCGGGCAACGCTGCGGAGCGAGCAACTCCAGCTCGAAGACTCGCTCAGGCAGGCCCGCAGCCAGCGCGAGCTCAAAGCCATCGATCTCGAAAGCCGAGAAGCGCGGGTCGCAAGGCTCGAGCAGCTGAAAGGTGGCGGCATCGTGTCGAAGGCCGAGCTGCTCGAAGCGCGACTGGACGTGAAGCGCACGCAGGTCGAGGTCAGCCAGATCGCAGACGGATTGCTGAGTCTTCGGAAGAGACGGCGAGCGGAGCTCGAGCGACTCGAACGGGAGAGCGCAATTCTCGAAGCGCAGCGCGCCGATCAGGCACGGCGCATGGAGATGTCTTCAGTGAGGGCCCCGATCGATGGTGTCGTTACCGCGATCGTTCCGAAAGCCGGCACGGTCGTCGCCGAGGGCGCGTCGCTCGCCACCATCGCGGCGCAGGCCTCGTTCAGCGTCGAGGCTGCTGTATCGGATTTCTACGCTCCGCAGCTGAAGCCGGGGCAGGGCGTGCGCGTTCGCGCATCGACGAACACATTCGGCGGCCACGTGAGCCGCATTCTTCCGACCGAGGACGCGTCACGGCTCATGCTGTTCATCGAGCTCGACGATCCAGCGGCGGCGAACCTGTACGCGAACCTTCGCGTCGACGCCGACGTCGTGATCGAGCGCAAGCCGGATGTGCTGCATGTCCGCCGCGGCCCCGCCATCGAGGACGGTGGTGGAGGGCAGGTTTACGTGATCGACGGCGACCGCGCCGTCCGCAAGGCGGTTCGCTTCGGGTTGCGGGGTCCGCAACAGATCGAGGTCGTCGGCGGTCTCGCCGCGGGCGACCGTATCATCGTGTCCGACGTGCAGTCCTGGCAGGGACTGTCGCAGATCCGAATCCGTTGAAATCGAGGAGCTCGTCGCATGCCTGAATCGCTGATCGCACTGACGAACGTGCAGAAGATCTACCGCACGGACCGGATGGAAACCATCGCGTTGCAGGGGGTGAACCTGTCGATCGAACGCGGTGAGTTCGTCTCCATCATGGGTCCGTCCGGATGCGGCAAGAGTACGCTGCTCAACCTGCTCGGGCTGATCGATCGCGTCACCGACGGCGAGGTCACCTTTGCCGGGCAGTCCGTGACGAAGCTGCGCGACGCCCAGCTCGCCCCGCTGCGCAACCGCGAGCTGGGTTTCGTGTTCCAGTCGTTCCACCTGATTCCGGACCTGCGGGTCACCGACAACGTCGAGGTGCCGCTGCTCTACGGCAAGCACTCCGCCAGCGAGCGGCGGGAACGCGTGCTGGAAGCGCTCGCGGTCGTCGGCCTCGATGCGCGCGCGAACCACTTCCCATCCGAGCTCTCAGGCGGGCAGCAGCAGCGCGTCGCCATCGCGCGCGCGATCGTCGGCCGGCCGAATCTGCTGCTCGCGGATGAGCCCACGGGCAACCTCGACAGCCACATGAGCGACGAGATCATGGCGCTGCTCGAAAGGCTCAATCGCGAGAGAGGCATGACCGTGGTGATGGTGACGCACGACAAGACGAAAGCAGATCGTTCCGATCGCATCGTGCGCGTGTTCGACGGGCAGCTCGTTCACTGAGGCTCGCCATGCTGAAGAACTACCTGAAGATTGCGATTGCCGTGCTCCTGCGGCGCAAGTTCCTGACGTTCGTGAACCTGTTTGGAACGGTGCTCACGCTCACCGTGCTGGTAGTGGCGTTCGCTACGCTCGATAGCATCGTGAGCCCGTCCGGCGCGCAGCATCGCAACGATCACGTGCTCGCGATCAACCGCGTCACCATGATCCACAGCACAGAGTTCAACGGCTGGGGCTCGGGTCCGGGCGGCGCGTTCTTTACGAGCTACGTGAGACCGCTGCGAACACCGGATCTCATTAGCCTCACAACGCGGGCACTCACCGGCACTTCGTATATCGAGGGTCGCAAGCTGACCGTGCAGATCCGGGCTACGGATGCGGCGTACTGGAAAATCCTCGACTTCGGGCTCGTCTCGGGGCGCGTGCTCGCACCGGACGACATCGATTCCGGCAAGTCCGTCGCGGTCATCAACGAGGCCACGGCACGGGACTGGTTTCACGGGCAGGCGCCGCTCGGCAAGCGGATCGTCGTCGGCTCGCACTCCTATGAAGTGGTCGGCGTCGTCCGCGACGAGCCTCAGACGAGCGCCCTGTCGTATTCGGATGTCTGGGTGCCGATCACATCCGGGGAGACGCCCGCGTGGGGGGCGGAAATTCTGGGCGACAACCAGGTCCTGCTCTATGTGAACGACCCCGCGAAACGCGATGCCATGCGCGACGAGCTGGCGGCGCGGGTTCGTGCTTTCGACGTCAATCCCGATCCGGTCAACTACGACACGCTGCGAGCGCCGGCGACGACGCCCCTTCAGGATCTCGCGGCCCTGGCGCTGGGTCGTAACGACCTGCGTCGCGACGACTGGCACAGCGATCCCTCCGCTCTGTTCGTCGCCGCGCTGATCGTCGTGGCTCTGCTTTTCATGGCGCTTCCTGCCGTCAACATGGTGAACCTGAACGTCGGGCGGATCATGGAGCGTGCTCCGGAGATTGGCTTGCGCAAGGCCGCGGGTGCCCCGGCCCGCGTGCTCGTCGGGCAGTTCATCTTCGAGAATCTCGTGCTCACCCTGCTGGGTGGCGTGCTCGCGTTTGCAGTGGCGCCCGTCATTCTCGGCGTCCTGAACGACGTGTTCCGCCACGGCCAGTTGCGGCTCAACCTTCCGGTGTTCGTCGCGGGGCTTGCGTTCGTGCTGGTTTTTGGAGTGCTGTCAGGTGCGTATCCGGCGTGGAAGATGGCGCGGCTCGATCCCGCCGCAGCGCTGAAAGGGCAGCGATATGCTTGAGCACGTTCTGCGGCTGCTCTGGAACCGGCGCAAGGCCAGCCGGCTGGTGATCATCGAGGTTGCTGCTGCATTCCTCGTGGTCTTCGTGGTGTGCGCGCTCGCCCTTCACGCGTGGACCAACTATCGGCGGCCGCTGGGCTTCACTTACGAGAACACCTGGCGTGTGGCGGTTTCCAGCGAGCAGGGCAACCCGCAGCCTGGCAAGAAGAGTGATGGGCGCCGTGAAACCATGGACGACATCGTGGCGGCGGTTCGCCGGATACCGGGCGTCATCGCGGCACACTCGATCACCGCGACGCCGTTCTCAGAGGGCGGGGCCGTCGCCATGTTGGGGCGCGAGGGCGCAGCGATCCGGACCATGCACAACACTATGAGCGGCGGTGCGGTGAAGGACCTCGGCGTGCGCGTGCTCGAAGGCCGGAGCTTCGGACCGCAGGACGAGGGGCAGGATTACCAGGCGGCGCTGGTCAACCGTGAGTTCGTGAGGCTCGCGTTCGACGGTGCGAGCCCGGTCGGCCGGCGGATCAACCCCGTAACCCCGGAGTCGCTATCGCGTCTGCCACCGAAGCAGGCTCGTTACATGATGCGCGAGGTGCGAGTCGTTGGGGTTATCGACGATTTTCGCCAGCACGGTGAGCTCGCGGAGCCGTGGCCGTACGCCATCTACAGTCCGGTGCGGGACGGCGTCGTGCCAACGGAGCTCTTCGTTAAGGTGCCGGCCGGCACCGACCGGCGTCTGGAAGAGCGCATCGTCGCGACGGTCAAGGGCGTCGCCAGCGGCTACAGCGCGGCGATCACGCCGTGGCAGGAGCTTCGCGCGACGAACCATCTGCGGACGCTGCTGCCGTTGCGAATCGGCGCGACGCTCGCGACGTTCCTGCTCGCGATGGTGGCGCTCGGCCTGATCGGCATCGTCTGGCAGGACGTCGTGCGACGGACGCAGGAGATCGGCGTCAGACGTGCGGCGGGGGCGAGTGCCCGCGCCGTGCGCGCGCAGATCCTGCTCGAGATGCTCGCGATCGGCTGCGCTGGCGTCGTGATCGGAAGCCTCGTGGCGATCCAGTTTCCGTTGCTCGCGATCGTGAAGCAGATCGATTGGGCGGCGGCGCTGCCCGCGCTCGGCCTCGCCGCGCTCCTCGTCCTGCTGCTCGCGGCCGGGGCGGCGCTGTATCCTGCGCTCCTCGCATCTCGCCGCGAGCCGGCGGATGCTCTACGGTACGAATAAGCTGCAGCCGGCTTCAGGAGATGGCGATCAGCATTCTGGTAGTCGACGACGACGTTTCCGTCACCGCGTCTCTCGCGTTGCTGCTGAAGCAGGGCGGATTCGAGCACGTCATCGCAGCGGACCCCGACGCGGCGCTGACGGCCCTCGAGCAGCGCCCGATCGATCTCGTGATCCAGGACATGAACTTCTCCCGCTCGACGACGGGCGAGGAGGGCCTGCGCCTGTTGCATGAGATTCGCAGGCGACGCCCGGCGTTGCCGGTGGTGCTGATCACGGCCTGGGGTTCGATCGCGCTGGCCGTCGAGGGCATGCGCGCAGGCGCGGCGGATTTCGTTACGAAGCCCTGGGACAACCAGCGGCTCCTGCAGAGCGTGCGCACGACGCTGAGCCTGTTCGGCGCGCGCGGCGTGGAGGACGCGGACCGCGAGTCGCTCGACGAGAAGCACGACTTCAGCGAAATCCTCGGGACGGATCCGGCGCTCGTCCGTGTGCTCAACCAGATCGTGCGGGTCGCGAAGACCGATGCCGCCGTGCTGATCCTGGGCGAGAGCGGCACGGGCAAGGAGCTGCTCGCCAACGCGATCCATGCCAACAGCGCCCGCGCGGCCGGCCCGCTCGTGAAGGTCAATATGGGCGCCATCGTTCCCGCGCTGTTCGAAAGCGAGCTGTTCGGGCATGTGCGCGGCGCGTTCACCGACGCGAAGCGCGATCGCGTCGGCTATTTCGAGCAGGCAAACGGCGGCACGATATTCCTCGACGAGATCACCGAGGTCGATCGCGCGTCGCAGGTGAAGTTGCTTCGCGTCCTGCAGGATCAGACTTTCCAGCGCGTCGGCAGCAGTGAGGTCCGCCGCGCCAGCTTCCGCGTCGTTGCCGCGACGAATCGCGATCTCAACGCGCTCGTGGCGAGCGGGCAGTTTCGCGAGGACTTGTACTACCGCCTCAATGTGATCACGCTCACGCTGCCGCCGTTGCGCAAGCGCAAGAGCGACATTCCGCTGATCGCCGCGCACCATCTGCGCCAGGTCAGGGAGCGCTATGGGCTCGGCGAAGTCACCTTCAGCGCGGAGGTCTTTGCGTGGCTCGCGGCCCAGCACTGGCGCGGCAACGTTCGCGAGCTCAGACACTGCGTCGAGCGCGTCGCGCTCGTGGCGGGCAAGCCGGTGCTCACGCGCGCGGATTTCGAGGCGAGCAGCGCACCGCCGGACTCTTCATCAGAGTCTCGCAGCCTCGGTAGCGACGTGCTGACCCTCGACCAGATCGAGCGGATGATGATCGAGCGCGCGCTGGAGCAGTCCGGCCGCAACATCACGCAAGCGGCGGAGCTGCTTGGGCTGAGTCGCTTCGCGCTGTATCGACGGCTTGCCAAGCACGGATTGACGGCCGGGTGACACTGAAGACGAGGGTGTTGATTCACCTCGGCGCCGTCCACGCGGCCGTCGCGGGGGTTCTGTTCTGGCAACGCGCGGCACTCGACTGGTGGTTGTTCCCGTTTGAGATCGCGCTCGTCGTGTCGCTTCTACTGGGCTGGTCGTGGATCCGGTCGGTTTTCGTGCAGAGTGAAGTCGCGCACAGCGTCGCGGACGTCATCGCGGCTGGAGAATACGGCTCGCGCTATCCGCTCGTGGGGCACAAGGAAGTCGATGGTGTCCTCACCACGTACAACCGCATGCTGTCGAACCTGCAGCAGGAACGATTTCGCCTGGGCGAGCAGCAGGGCTTCGCGGAGAAGTTTCTGGAGGACACGCCGATCGGCGTGCTCATATTCGATTTCGACGAACGGATTACGCTTTCCAATCCGCGGGCTCGCGAACTGCTCGATGGCGTTGAACGCGACGGGCTCGCCGGCCGGACGCTGGAAAGTCTGGAGCTGCCTATAACAAGAGTGCTCGCAGCGCTTGCCGTTGGCGAGACTCGCATGGTGACGGATGCAACCGGCCGCCGGCTGAGATGCCGGCGATCGCAGTTTTCCGACCGCGGGTTCGTGCGTTCGTATGTGCTGATCGAGGAGCTGACGGTCGAGCTGAATCGCACCGAGCGTGAGACCTACGAGAAGCTCATCCGCATGATGTCGCACGAGGTGACCAACACCGTCGCGGCGACGAACTCGCTGCTGGAATCGTGCCGTAACTACGGCAGAGAGCTGCAGAATGCAGAGTCCCGCTCGGACTACGAGAACGCGCTTGCGGTGCTGATTACCCGCAACCGCAGCCTCAACGATTTCATCCGTGGGTTCAGCGATCTCGTGAAGCTGCCCGAGCCCCAGCGTGAGAGTGCGGATGTCGGCGAGATGCTGAACGCGTTGCAGACGATGTTCAAGGCGGATCTCGAGCGGCGAAACATCGCGCTCGAGGTCGCCGTCGCCGCGGGGCTGCCGCCAGTGTCCCTCGACAAGACCCAGCTCGATCAGGTTCTGATCAACGTCATCAAGAATGCGATCGAGGCGATCGAGCGCGACGGCCGGATCGAGATCGTGGCCGAACGCAGCGGCGGATTCGTGGATCTGTCGGTCTTCGATAACGGTGTCGGGCTGAGCGAGGAAATCCGCGAGCGATTGTTCACGCCTTTCTACACGACGAAGAGTCACGGCCAGGGGCTCGGCCTCACGCTCGTGAGGGAGATCCTCACTCAGCACGGGTTCACGTTTTCCCTGGAGTCCGTTGCGGACCGGACGCGATTCAGGATTCGAATGCAGGACACTCGCGTCGGCGGCGACGTGCCAATTTCGGGGCCGGCCTGTATGCAGCGGGAGTCCACGGCGAACGATTTGATAAATTCCCGAGAATCCCACGGAGATTCGCTGATATAGTTTTCGAAGTGCGCGAGAAGATATTGAAAATAAATAGAAAAGTCAGTGTGGCACCTATGATGGACTGGACCGACCGCCACTGCCGCTACTTCCTGCGCGGCTTCTCCCCCCACGTCCTGCTCTACACGGAGATGATCACCTCCGCCGCCATCATCCGCGGCGACCGCGCGCGCCTGCTCGCATTCGACGCGGAGGAGCGCCCGGTCGCCCTGCAGCTCGGCGGCAGCGAGCCGCGCGATCTGGCCATTGCCGCGCGGGCCGGGGAGGAGTTCGGCTACGACGAGATCAACCTGAACTGCGGCTGCCCGAGCGATCGAGTGTCGAGCGGCTCGTTCGGCGCATGCCTCATGCTGGCGCCGGAACGCGTCGCGGAGTGCGTGGCCGCGATGAAGGCGAGCGTGCGCATTCCGGTTACCGTGAAGATGCGCATCGGCGTGGTCGAAGGCCGCAAGCGCGAAGCCGCGGCCGCCGTCTCGCAGGTGTCCGATGAAGATGTCGCGCAGCTGCATCGATTCGTCACTCTGATTCGCGATGCCGGCTGCGAGGTTGCCATCGTTCACGCGCGCAAGGCCGTGCTGGGCGGCCTCTCGCCGAAAGACAACCGCGAGGTGCCGTCGCTTCGTTACGACGTGGTGCGTGACCTGAAACGCCAGTTTCCCGCGCTGCCCATGATCGTGAACGGCGGTTTCCACAACGTGCCCGGCGTGCTTGATGCGCTCACCTGGTGTGACGGCGTCATGCTCGGCCGCGAGGCGTATCACCGCCCGTTCGTGCTGGCTGAGCTCGAGCGCGCGCTCAACCCGCAAGGCGAGGGCGGTTCAATTTCTCGCCAGGCCATGCTGGACCGCATGGCCCGCTACGCGTCGCGCGAGCTTGCGCGCGGCGAGCGGCTTTCGGCGATCACACGACACATGCTCGGGCTCTACAGTGGCGAGCCGGGCGCTCGCGAGTACCGAAGAATGCTGAGTGAAGGCGCGCGGGCGGCAGATGCGGGCCCGGAGCTGATTCGCGGCGCGGCGCCGGCGTCGATGGTGGCGTAGCGCTCCCGGGTGTGCCGGCCTGGTCCCTCGTTCCGGGCTCCTAAAACGGTACAGCGAAGCCCCGGACGTGCGTATATATATAGAGCATGGAAGCGACGCTCCCTCCGGCTCCGGGCGCAAGACAATCTGTCGGTAAATGGCCACAGCGTAAAATCCCGAAAATTCAGGATGTTCGGGTTGGTAGCCACTGTAAAGTAGTTGCGTATAATCCCCCCGGGTCGCTGCCGGGCGACGGATAGCCGGGATCTCCTCGCCGCCAGTCGACATCAAGTTCCGCATGGGCAAAGACATCGAGCTCGCCATACTGTTTGCCGACGTCGTCGGCTCAACCCGGCTCTACGAGCTCATGGGCGACCTTCGCGCGCGGGACATGGTCGCAATCTGCATCGACTGCATGCGCAGCGCCACCGATCAGCACCAGGGAACGGTCATCAAGACCATGGGCGACGAGATCATGGCCACGTTCCCGTCGCCGGACGAGGCCCTGAACGCGGCCTCGCAGATGCAGCAGCAGATTTCGACGCACCCCCAGCTGAAGGTCGACGGGCCTGCCGTGGCCATCCGTGTGGGCTGCCACTTCGGGCCGGTCGTGCTCGAGAATCGCGACGTGTTCGGCGCCACCGTGCACACGGCCAATCGCATGACGAGCCAGGCCAAGGCGGGCCAGATCATCACCACGGCGGCCACCGTTGAGCGGCTCTCGCCCGAATGGCGCGCGTCCGTGCGGCAGATCGACGTGGCCATGATCAAGGGACAGGGCAGCGAGGTCACGCTGTATGAGGTGCTGTGGCAGACCGAAGACGTCACCAGCATGGTGCCCGCCATCGCCATGCAGTCCCGCGGGCCGCGCACCATGCGGCTGAGGCTTCGTTTTCAGGACCGCGAGATCTACCTGGATGAGGCGCGGCCCAACGTGGCCATCGGGCGCGCGGAAGACAACGACCTGGTGATCAAGGGCAACCTCATCTCGCGCATCCATGCGCGCATCGAGATCAGCCGCAACAAGTTCGTGCTCATCGACCAGAGCACCAACGGCACCTTCGTGCAGACGAAAGATGGCGAGGAAGCCTTCGTTCGCCGCGACAGCCTGCAGATCAAGGGCGAGGGCATGATCGGCCTGGGGCGCCTGCCCGAAAGCGAGTCGCCGCAGACCATTCGGTTTTACTGCGAAGAGACCTGAGCGCTCAGCTCGCCAGCTTCGCCTCAACGGTTTCCAGCTGCCTCAGCAGCTCCGCCGGCAGGCGATTGCCGTACGACTGCAGATAGGTGCGGATCTCGCTCACTTCCTTCTTCCACAGCTGCGGGTCTACGCTCAACAGCGCCTGCAGGTCTGACGCGTTCACCTCGAGGCCACGGGTGTTGAGGTCTTGCGGGCGGGGCAGGTTGCCGATGGCCGTCTGGTTCGCCTGCACCTTGCCGGCGCAGCGGGCGAGAATCCACTCGAGCACGCGCAGGTTCTCGCCGTAACCCGGCCACAGGAACTTGCCGCCGGCATCGCGGCGGAACCAGTTGACGTGATAGATGCCCGGCGGGCTCTTGAGCTTGCCGCCCACGTTGAGCCAGTGCTTCCAGTAGTCCGCGAAGTTGTAGCCGCAGAAGGGCTGCATGGCCATGGGGTCGCGGCGAACCACGCCCACCTTGCCGGTGGCCGCGGCCGTGGTCTCGGAAGCCACGGAGGCGCCGACGAGCACGCCGTGATTCCAGTCCCGCGCTTCGTAAACCAGTGGCGCCAGCTCGCGGCGGCGGCCGCCGAACACCAATGCGCTGATGGGCACGCCGCGCGGGCTCTCGGCCTCCTTCCCGTAGGCCGGGTTCTGCCGGGCAGACACGGTGAAGCGGGAGTTCGGGTGCGCGGCCGGGCCGTTCTTCGGGTCGTAGGGGCGGCCTTGCCAGTCGATGGCCGGCTTGCCCGTGCCGAGGCCCTCCCACCACGGCTTGTTGTCGTTCGTGAGCGCCACGTTCGTGAACAGCGTGTCGCGATGGATCATGTCGTAGGCGTTGCGGTTGGTCTCGGGGTTCGTGCCCGGGACCACGCCGAAATAGCCCGACTCGGGATTGATGGCCCACAGGCGACCATCCGGGCCCGGTGTGAGCCACGCGATGTCATCGCCCAGCGTGAACACTTTCCAGCCCGGCATCGAGCCTGGCGGAATGAGCATGGCGAGGTTCGTCTTGCCGCACGCAGACGGGAAGGCGCACGCCACGTAGTGCGTTTCGCCTTGCGGGTTCTGCAGGCCGACGATGAGCATGTGCTCCGCCAGCCAGCCTTCCGTGCGCGCCTGCCAACTGGCGATGCGCAGCGCGTGGCACTTCTTGCCGAGCAGGGCGTTGCCGCCGTAGCCGGAGCCGAAGCTCTGGATCTCCAGCTCGTGCGGGAAGTGCATGATGAAACGGCGCTCGGGATCGAGCTCGCCGATGGAATGCATGCCCTTCACGAACGTGCCCTCGCGCGCGATGCGCTCGAGCGCCGCGCGGCCGGCGCGCGTCATGATGAACATGTTGAGCACGACGTAGGGGCTGTCGGTGATCTCCACGCCACAACGGGAATAGGGCGAGTCGATGGGGCCCATGCAGTAGGGCACCACGTAGAGCGTGCGGCTTTTCATGCAGCCCGCGAAGAGCGAGTGCATCTTGGCGCGGGCTTCGTCCGGCGCCATCCAGTTGTTGTTCGGGCCGGCGTCGTCCTTCGAATGAGTGCAGATGAAGGTGAGGTGCTCGACGCGCGCCACATCGCTCGGGTTCGAGCGGGCCAGGTGGCAACCGGGGAATTCGTCCTGGTCGAGACGCGTGAGCTCACCGGACTTCTCGAGCTGGCTCGTGAGGTCGCGAGCTTCCGCATCGGAGCCGTCGCACCAGTGCACGGCCCGGGCCTGGGTCAGCTGCCGTACCGACTCGACCCACTTCGCGACATCGCTGCTGAGGCTGGGGAGTGGGGAGATGAGGTGCGGAGCCGTTGCCATGCTTGAACTACCCTTTGTCGAAAAAACCGGGCTGTGAACGCGCCCTGTCACTGGAGCCTTCCAAGAGTGGGCTGCGATTATAGCCACCGCTTCCCGGGCCGGGCTCTGTGAATTTCCGGAAGCACCCGCCCCGTGGCGATATTCGCGCGAAACGTCACAAAGTGCGCAGATGACGGCCATTTGCCGCGGTTATGGCTGGTATTGCGAGCGTTCCATTACCGCCCATTGCCGCATCCCGGAGTCTTTGAGCGGCCCCATCGCGCGCCGGTTGCGGCTCGACACAGGAGCCACCCCGCGTTAGCGTGCGCCGGCCCTTTTGAGGAGGGGCGCCGCTGTGGCGCCCGCACACCCGCGAGCTACGCGCCCGCCACCAATCAATGCTCGACCTCGAGGATATTTTCGGGCCCGAAGGCCCCCTGCAGCGGGCGCTGCCGGACTTCCGTTTCCGTCGCCAGCAACTGCGCATGGCAGACCGGGTGGCTGCGGCTCTAACGAACCGCGAAGCTCTGGTGGTGGAAGCGGGCACCGGCACGGGCAAAACCTTCGCATACCTCGTGCCCGCGTTTCTCTCGGGCAAGCGGGTGCTCATCTCCACGGGCACGCGGACGCTGCAGGACCAGCTTTTCTCGAAGGATCTGCCGCTGCTCTCCGCTGCCTTGGGCCGCCCCGCGCGAGTGGCGCTGCTAAAAGGCCGCTCCAACTATTTGTGCCGCCACAGGCTGATGCTGGCCGGTGAGCAGATGGCGCTGGATGGCACCGGCGCCCAGGACAAAACGCTCGCTCGCATCTCACGCTGGGCGCTGGCCACTCGCACTGGCGACCTGGCCGAAGTCGCGGGGCTGTCGGACGCGAACCCTGTCTGGCCTCAGGTGACCTCCACGCGCGATAACTGCCTCGGTCCGCGCTGCGAGGAGTTCAGCCGATGCCACGTCGCCATCGCGCGGCGCACCGCGCAGGAAGCCGATGTGGTCGTCGTGAACCACCACCTGCTGCTGGCGGACCTGGCGCTGAAGGAAGACGGCTTCGGCGACATCCTCGGCTCGGCGGACGCGCTGATTCTGGATGAGGCGCATCAGATTCCAGACCTCGCCACGCAGTTCTTCGGCGCCAGCGTATCGAGCCGGCGCATCGACAACCTCGTGCGTGACGTGCAGGACGCCGTGACTTTGGCCGTTCGCGGCTCGGCGCAGCTTGCTGCCAACGGTTGGGACGGGCAGGTGTCTGAAGCGCTGCGCGCCGTGTCCGGCAGTCTCGCGGAAATCGCGAATCTGTTGCCCAGGCAGCAGGCCCGGTTCGCCTGGGCGGAGGCACCGGCGCGGCTGAACGCGCTCGTCGAAGACCTTGCCCATTCGCTCCACGAGCTTGCCATTCAGCTGCGGGCCGCGGGCGAAGACTCACCGCTGTCCAGCGCGGCGGAGCGTGTCGGCGAGCTGGCGCTGGTGGTCGATCGAATCGCGGGCCTCGACGACCTCGATGGCACGCGAGCGGTCGAAGTCACCGCGCGCGGCTTCACGCTCAGCCTGTTGCCGTTCGACGTGGCAACCCGCTTCCAGTCGTTGATCCGCGCGCGGCCGTGCGCATGGGTCTTCACTTCCGCCACGCTGTCGCTGGGCGATGACTTCTCGCATTTCACCAGCCGCCTCGGCCTGAACGACGCGCAGACGCTCAAGATCGAAAGCCCCTTCGACTACGAGCGCCAGAGCATCCTGTACCTGCCGCAGGGCATGCCCGATCCGCAGAACCCGGCCTACGTCGCGGCGGTCATCGATTGCGCCGTTGCGCTCATTCACGCCGCGCAGGGCGGGGCGTTCGTGCTCTTCACGAGCCACCGCGCGTTGTCGCGCGCCGCGCAGCTGCTGCGCGAGAAGTGGGCCGAAGAGAGCCCGTACAATCTCTATGTTCAGGGCGAAGCGCCGCGCGAGCGGCTGCTGAAGGAGTTTCGCGACGATGGCTACGGCGTTCTGCTCGGCACCACCAGCTTCTGGGAGGGCGTGGACGTGAAGGGCGAGGCGCTGCGGCTCGTCATCATCGAAAAGCTGCCGTTTGCTTCGCCGGACGACCCCATCGTGAAAGCACGCATCGATCACCTGCAGGCCACGGGTGGCAACGCGTTCCGGGATTACCAGCTGCCAGAAGCAGCACTGGCCCTGAAGCAGGGCGTGGGGCGCCTCATTCGCAGTGAAGAAGACTTCGGCGCCGTCGTCATCTGCGACCCGCGCCTCGTGGGCCGCAACTACGGCAAGGTGTTCATCGCAGCGCTGCCGGCCATGCCGGTCACCCGCGAAGCCGACGAAGCGCTGCGTTTCCTGCGCAGGCACTCGCCCGACCCGGCCAAGGCGCAGGCGCGCACGTCGCGTCGCTCATCCTTGCGCGCCCAATGAAGAGCCTTGCGGAATGAAAATTCTGGCACTCGACACCGCCACGGAGAGCTGCTCCGTCGCGCTGCTCATCGACGGCAAGCTCAGCACGCGCGAGATGGAGTTCGATCGTGGCCACGCCGAGCACATCCTGCCGATGGTCGACAGCATTCTCATCGAAGCGGGTTTGCGGCTTGCGGAAGTAGATGCACTTGCCTTCGGCCGCGGGCCCGGCGGCTTCACCGGTGTGCGGCTGGCGGCGAGCGTGACGCAGGGCCTCGCATTCGGCGCAGGCCTTCCGGTGGTGCCTGTCTCGAACCTCGCCGCTCTCGCCCAGCGGGCCTTCGACCTGGCGTTCGCGCCAGAGCGTGTGCTGGTCTGCAGCGATGCGCGCATGCACGAAGTGTATTGGGCATGCTTCGAGCGCGCCCAGAACGGGCTGGCCCGGCTGCTGGGCGAAGAGCATGTGGGGCCGCCACAGTCCGTCACGCTGCCAGTGTCGTGGGCTGACGCGCCTGCCGGCTCGGTCGCTGGCATCGGGCGCGGCTTCCGCGCCTACCCGGCGTTGCGGGAAATGGTTGGCCCGCGGGTGACAGTGGCCCGTGATGATCTACTGCCCCGGGCCGCGGAGATTGCGCGCCTGGCAGCGCAGGATGTGACGGCCGGCCGCCTGCTCAAGCCCGAGGAGGCCATCCCTGTGTACCTGCGGGACGACGTCGCCAGGCCGCAGTCACGCTCCTCGTCACAAAGCTGACATGCAAGACACGCTTCGTAACGAATCTGTCATCAAGTGGCCCTGTAATACGCGTGCCTCCTGAAGCCAGGTCGAGCATGCCCGCCAAACAGATTCTGATAGTCGAGGACGAGCGGCCGATCCGCGAGATGATCGCGTTCGGCCTCAAGCGGGCCGGTTTCGAAGTGCGCGAGGCGGAAGACTGCCGCGCGGCCCGCGCATCGCTCGCCGACCGCCGTCCAGACCTCGTGCTGGTCGACTGGATGCTGCCCGACATGAGTGGCCTCGAGCTTGCGCGCTCCCTCAAGCGAGACCGCGAGACCCGTGAGCTGCCCATCATCATGCTCACCGCGCGGGCGGAAGAGGGCGACAAGGTGGCCGGGCTCGAAGGCGGCGCCGACGACTACCTCACCAAGCCGTTCTCGCCCCGCGAGCTCGTGGCGCGTATCAATGCGGTGCTGCGTCGAGCGGCGCCCCACAGCGGCGACGAGCGCATCGAGTTCGACGGCCTCGCTCTCGACCAGGGCAGCCATCGTGTGCTGGTGGGCGAGAAGACCGTGCCGCTGGGCCCCACCGAATACCGC
This sequence comes from uncultured Gammaproteobacteria bacterium, assembly GCA_963837755.1. Taxonomy (GTDB): domain Bacteria; phylum Pseudomonadota; class Gammaproteobacteria; order Steroidobacterales; family Steroidobacteraceae; genus JADGHX01. Next base: position 1,327,736 of record CAWIOP010000003.1, read on the forward strand.
ATGCTGGAGTTCTTCATGACGCACCCCGAGCGCGTCTACAAGCGCGACCAGCTGCTGGACCGGGTGTGGGGCGGCAACGTCTACGTCGAAGAGCGCACCATCGACGTGCACATCCGCCGGCTGCGCAAGGCGCTCGAGGAGTTCGGTTACGACCGCTTCATCCAGACCGTGCGCGGCTCGGGGTATCGCTTTTCCGCGCGGCCGGAGTGACTATCCCCGCCCATGCAGGGTGAGCAAAGAGTCTGGTGGTTTACAGCGGTGCGGCTGGTCGCAACCGTGGCCGTTGGCGTGCTCGGCGGCTGGATCTTCGGCAACGTCTGGGCGGGCCTCGCCGTGGCGCTGGCCGGGCACCTTGCCTGGCAGCTCGGCAATCTCTTTCGCCTCGACTGGTGGGTGCGTCATCGCAGCTTCGCCGACCCTCCGGAGTTCGGCGGGGTGTGGGGCGAGGTGGTGACCCAGGTGGTGAGGCTTCACCGGCGCAAGCGCTATCACAAGCAGCGCTTCGTGAAGCTCATGCGCCAGATACAGCGTTCCACGGCGGCGCTGCCGGATGGCGTGATCATCCTCAACAGCCAGCGCGAGATATCCTGGTTCAACCGCACGGCCGGCAAGCTGCTCGACCTGCGCGGCTCGGAAGACTACGGCCTGCGCATCGACAACCTGGTGAGGCAACCGCAGTTCGCGCGGTACTTCGACAGTGGCGAGTACACCAACGCCATCGTGCTCCAGCCCGACATCGGGCTCGACAACTATCTGTCGATGCAGCTCGTGCCCTATGGCGAGGGGCAGCACCTGCTGCTGGTGCGCGACGTGTCGCGCCAGATGCGCCTGGAGAACATGCGCAAGGATTTCGTGGCCAACGCCTCCCACGAGTTGCGCTCGCCGCTCTCGGTGATCGCGGGCTACCTCGAAACCCTCGCTCACGATCCGGCGCTTCACGAAGACCTGCAGGCACCCGTGGCGGAGATGCGCCGCCAGGCCAGCCGCATGACCTCGATCATCCAGGACCTGCTGGCGCTGTCGAAGCTGGAAGAAAGCGACGAGACCAGCGGCAGGGATTACATCGATGTCGCCGCGCTGCTCGCCGTGCTGCGCAAGGACGTGCTCGCGCGCGCCACGCATCCGCGCGACGTGCGCGTGAAGATCGAATCGCCCGCCATGCTTCGCGGCGATGAGCCGGAAATCCACGCCGCGTTCTCGAACCTCGTGGACAACGCCGCCAAGTACACGCCACCGGAAGGCTCGATCGACATGCGCTGGTGGGTGGACGACGACGGCGCCCATTTCTCTGTGACCGACACGGGTATCGGCATTCCAGCCGAGCACATTCCGCGCCTCACGGAGCGCTTCTATCGAGTTGACGCCGGCCGCGCGCGCGCCAGCGGCGGCTCCGGCCTCGGCCTCGCCATTGTGAAGCACGTGCTGCAGCGGCACGGCGCCACGTTAGACATCCACAGCACCCTGGGCAGCGGCAGCACGTTCACGTGCAACTTCCCACCCCAGCGCGTTGCAGACCAGGACGTCGAATCGCGTGCGGCGGTTTAGCTCGACCGCGTCGTCGGCCGAGACGACGCGCATGCGTTTTCCCGAGTCCCGGTTGCGGACGTTCGGATATGATCGGTTGATACGGGCGCTGTATGCGCCGGAGTAATGCAAACATGGAAACCGCTGACCTGGGCCATCACATCTCCCGGCGCTTCAATGAAGACCTGGAGCGAGTGCGCAGCAAGGTGCTGGCGATGGGCGGCTTCGTGGAGCTGCAGCTGCAGAAGGCCATCACCGCGCTGGTCGAGGGTGACAGCTCCCTCGGCGAAGCGGTGGCGCAGGACGACTACAAGGTCAACGACATGGAGGTGTCCATCGACGAGGAGTGCAGCCGCATCCTCGCCACCCGTGCCCCGGCCGCGGGCGACCTGCGCCTCATCGTCGCCATCATCAAGACCATTACGGATCTCGAGCGCATCGGCGACGAGGGCGAGAAGGTAGGCTACATCGCCTCGCGCCTGGCCACCATGGAGCGCCCGGCGGACAAGTACCGCGAGATCAAGCATCTGGGGCGCCTGGTCTCCGAAATGGTGCATGACGCGCTCGATGCCTTCGCGCGCATGGACGCGGAGGCGGCGCTGACGGTGGCCCGGCAGGACCGGCTGGTCGACGAGGAATACGAGTCGATCCAGCGCCAGTGCATCACCTTCATGATGGAAGACCCGCGCGCCATCCGGCGTGCGCTCGACATCCTGTGGGTGGTCCGGGCGCTCGAGCGCATCGGCGACCACGCCAAGAACATCAGCGAATACGTCATCTACATGGTCCATGGAAAGGATGTCCGCCACACCTCGCTGGAAGACGTGGAGCGCCAGCTCAAGGAGGGCCCGCCGGCCGGTGCGCGCCCTGCGCCGAAGCCCGCAACCGGCTGAGTGCCGCATTCATCGCGGCCCCCGTGATTGGGGCCACGCGTTGGTTTGGGGCGGCCGGGTCGGTTCAATTCGATGGGGCGCTCACGTAGGATCGGCGGCGTGAAAAACCGACGCCTTGCCAACTTGATGGGGTTCCTCGCCTGCGCGGGGCTCATGGGCTACGCGCTCTACTCGCAATATGGGCTCGGGTTCGAGCCGTGCCCGCTGTGCACTTTCCAGCGCATCGGCATCATGGCGCTCGGTTTCGTCTTTCTGGTGGCCGCGCTTCACAACCCGCGCGGCTGGGGGCGCTTCGTGTACGGCGTGCTCATTGCGCTCACGGCGCTGGCTACCATCGGTGTGGCCGCTCGTCACCTCTACGTGCAGAGCCTGCCGCCCGGCGCTGTGCCGTCGTGCGGGGCACCGCTCGAGGTTCTGCTGCAGTTCACGCCGGTCTTCGATGTGGTCAAGAAAGTGCTGCTCGGTAGCGGCGAGTGCCAGGAAGTGAACTGGCAATTTCTCGGGCTGGCGATGCCCGCGTGGGTGCTGATCTGCGCGCTGGCACTGGGTGTGGCGGGCGTGCTGGCCAACGTTCGCCGGCCGCTTGGCCCGCCGCCGTTGTCGCTCGCCATGAAGAGCTGACGCCCGGGCGGGCACGGCCCCAGCGGCGCCATGCAGGCGTCGCCTTTGTTTACTTACTTCGCCAGCAGGTTGCGCAGCGTGTTCACATACATGTGGTGAAGCGCGTCGATCTCCGCCACCCGCACGCTCTCGTTCACCTTGTGAATGCTGGCGTTCACCACGCCCAGCTCCACCACCTGAGTGCCGGTGGGCGCAATGAAGCGCCCGTCGGAAGTACCGCCGCCCGTGGAATACTTCGGCGCGCTTCCGGTGACTTCGGCCACCGCGGCGCTCACGGCCTCTGAGAACGCGCCAGGCGCCGTGTAGAACGGCTCGCCGGAGAGGTACCACTCGATGGTGAACTTGACGCCGTGCCTGCGCAGGATGCCCTCAACCGTCTCTTTGAGCCCCTCGAGCGTCTGCACCGGTGAGTAGCGCAGATTGAAGCGCGCCTTGAGCTCGCCGGGGATGACGTTCGGCGCGCCCGTGCCGGCGTTGAAGTTCGAGATCTGGAAGGTGGTGGGCTGGAAGAACTCGGTGCCCTGGTCCCACTCGCGCGAGACGAGCTCCGCGAGCGCCGGCGCAAACGAATGCACCGGGTTTACCGCGAGCTGCGGGTAAGCCACGTGGCCCTGCACGCCGTGCACCGTGAGCCGGCCGCTGAACGAGCCGCGCCGGCCCACCTTGATGGTGTCGCCGATGCTCTTCTCGCTGGAGGGCTCGCCCACCACGCACCAGTCGATGCGCTCGTTGCGGGCGCTGAGAGTTTCCATAACCCGCCTGGTGCCGTCGACCGATGGGCCTTCCTCGTCGCTCGTAATGAGGAAGGCGATGGAGCCCTGGTGCGACGGCTGCTCGCGGGTGAATTCCTCCGTGGCGGTGACCATTGCGGCCAGGCCGCTCTTCATGTCAGCCGCGCCGCGGCCGTAGAGCACGCCGTCGCGCACGGTGGGCACGAAGGGGTCGGATTTCCACTCCTCGAGCGGGCCGGTCGGCACCACATCGGTGTGCCCGGCGAAGCACAGGACGGGGCCCATAGTGCCCCGCCGCGCCCACAGATTGTCGACAATTCCGTAGCGCAGGCGCTCGATTGCGAAGCCGGCGGCCGCGAGCCGGCGGGCCATGAGGTCCTGACAGCCTTCATCGGCCGGCGTCACCGAGCGACGGGCCATGAGGTCCTGGGTGAGCTCTAGCGTTGCGGACATTCGCGGTGGGGGAGCGGGCGCGGTGGGAAAAGTTGCGCGTTTATACGGTGCGCGACCCCGCGCGGCAAGTGGCGCGGCCGCACCGGCGTGTCATACATGCGCAATACGAACGACATGTGGCGAATCAACCGCTTGTCACAACCTGTCGCTTCTGCAACGTGGCTGTAACAATCGGCACATACAGTGCCGCCCGTCACAACCGGAGGTACTCTCGTGACCTACAAGATTTTGATGTCTCTGGCCGCGGTCAGCCTCGCGGTCGCCAGCACGGCCCAAGCCCAGTCTTCGCGCGATTACATCAGCGTCGTCGGCTCTTCCACGGTGTATCCGTTCACCACCGCCGTCGCCGAGCAGTTCGGCCGCGCCGGCCAGTTCAAGACGCCGAAGGTGGAGAGCACCGGCACCGGCGGCGGCATCAAGCTGTTCTGCAATGGCGTGGGCGTTCAGCACCCCGACATCGCCAATGCTTCTCGCCGCATCAAGCAGACCGAGGTCGACACCTGCGCGAAGAACGGCGTGAAGGACATCGTCGAGATCAAGGTCGGCTACGACGGCATCGTGCTCGCGCACAGCAAGAAGACCGCGAACATGAAGCTCACGCGGCGCGACGTGTATCTGGCGCTCGCCAAGCAGATTCCCGACCCGGCCAATCCGCAGAACCTCATCGCGAACCCGAACAAGACCTGGAAGGACGTGAGCTCGTCCCTGCCGGCGACGAAGATCGAAGTGCTGGGCCCGCCGCCGACCTCCGGCACGCGCGACGCCTTCGCGGAGCTCTTCATGGAAGCCGGCTGCTCCACCTATCCGTGGATCAAGACCGTAAAGGACGTAAGACGAGGACCGCTTCAAGAAGATCTGCCACAGCGTGCGCGAAGACGGCGCCTACGTCGAAGCGGGCGAGAACGACAACCTCATCGTGCAGAAGCTCGAAGCGAACCCGGCTGCGCTCGGCATCTTCGGCTACAGCTACCTCGAAGAGAACGAGGACAAGCTTGCCGGCAGCCTGCTCGAAGGCGTCTCCCCGGTGTTCGAGACGATTGCCTCGGGCAAGTACTCCGCTTCGCGTCCGCTCTTCGTTTACGTGAAGAAGGCGCACATCGGCGTCATCCCGGGCATCAAGGAATTCGTCGACGGAATACGTGAGCGACAAGGCTCTGGGCCAGGAAGGCTACCTCGCCGACAAGGGCCTCATCCCGCCGAGCGACGCGGAGCGGACGAAGATCCGTACCGACGCGCTCGCATTCAAGAACGTGAAGCTCTGATTCACGCCAACACAGACAACCCGTTCACGCACGGAAAACCACAGGTAAGACATGAACAACAGGCTCGTATCGGCCGCCATCGTCGCGGCCTTGTCGGCGGCCGCCTTCATTCCGGCAGCCCAGGCACAGAGCAGTGATCTCGAAGCGCTGAAGGCGCAGCTCTCGGCGCTGCAGTCGAAGGTTGCGGAGCTCGAACAGAAGCAGAAGGTGCAGGTCGAAGTCCAGGACAAGACCCTCGACCAGGTGGCGCAGCAGCGCGCCAATGTCGGCGACTGGGTAGGTCGCTTTCAGTGGAAGGGCGACTTCCGCTATCGCAATGAGACGATCGACCAGGAGTTCGTGCATTCGCAGCGCAACCGCGATCGCATCCGGGCGCGCTTCGGCTTCTTCGCGAAGGTGAACGACACGCTGCGCGTCGAAATGCAGGCGACGACCGACGAGAACCTCTCCGGTGGCTCGAGCGGCGACGCCCGTTCTTCGAACCAGACGCTGACGGACGCGAACTCCCGCAAGGAAGTGGACCTCGACACGGCATACGCGGAATGGACCCCGAACGCGCGGAACAAGGTGACCTTCGGCAAGATGCGCTACCCGTGGGTGCGGCCGACCGGCTCGCTGTTCTATGACGGCGACATCAACCCGGAAGGCGTGGCGTACAACTGGCAGCAGGGCACCACGGGTCTGTTCGCCGCGGCGTACTACATTCGGCTCGCCGAGCGCAGCGCCACCGCGGACTCGAACATGCTCGGCGCGCAAGTCGGCTGGCGCGGTGACATCGCCGCGGGCACGCGTCTGACTCTCGCCGCGAGTTATGCGGACCACGCGGCCGTGCAGGGATATAACGCCGTGCAGGACGCGAACGCGGCCCAGAATGCGTTCGGCAACAGCACGTCGACGACCACCTGCCGCCCTGGCATCACGGCGTGTATCGCGTCGGACTTCGATGTGGCTGAAGGCTCGGCGGAGCTGGCCTTCACGGTCGGCGGCCGTCCGCTCTCGTTCATGGTGGACTACGCGAAGAACACGGGGGAGGACCTCACGGGTGCCGCGGCTGGCCTCGACACGGCATATGGCGCCGGCGTGCAGTACGGTAAGGTGGCGAATGCGCACAGCTGGGAAGTGGGCGCGCTCTACCAGAAGATCGAGAACAATGCGCTGTACGCGCAGTGGATCGACTCGGACTTCGGCGGCGGCAACGCCGGCTCGGAAGGCCCGGTGCTGAAGGCGGGCTACGGTTTCGGCAAGAACTTCCGCATCAACGGCACGTACTTCATGAACAAGACCAACATCGACCTGCCGACCACCGTTACGGGCGTCGGCCCCGTGACGGATCGCAACTACAAGCGCCTCCAGCTCGATGTGAACATGAGCTTCTGAGCGCGCGACAGCCCGGTTCTGCCCGAAACGTTTTTCGGGCAGACTGGGCGTGCAAAATTGCGGGCTCGGCGGCGTTGCAGCGCTGCCGAGCCCGAGCTTTCGGGCCCGGCTTCGCGGGCCACGTCTTTATGGGGATGGCATGACACCAGCGGCTCTTCTCGTCGTACTGACAGGTCTGGCGCTGGTCGGCTATGCGCTGGGCAAGTCACGCGCGCTCGCCACGGTCGGCGGCAATCGCGGCATCCGCAACCTTCATTCGCTTCCCAGCTACTACGGCGCGCTGACCGCCTTGTGGTGCGCCGTGCCCGCGCTCGTCGTGCTCACGGTGTGGGTCGCATTCCAGGATTCGATCATCGTCGGCCTCGTCACCTCGCATATGCCGGATGCGGTGAGGGCGCTGTCGAAGTCCGAGCTCGGCCTCGTGCTCAACGACGTGCGCAACGTAGTGGAAGGCAACGTGCCCGTCGCCAACGCGCGGCCGGAAGTGCGCGCGGCGGCGGACGAGTATCTCGAGCTTCGCTCGATCAGCCGCATGGCGTTGACGGCGCTTGCCATCGCCGTGGGGCTCATCGGCATGATCTTCATCCGCTCGCGCATCACCCCGGCGTTCCGCGCGCGCAATGCCGTGGAACGGCTCGTGGAGTGGGCGCTCATCGGCTGCTCGCTCATCGCCGTGCTCACCACCGTGGGCATCATCGCGTCGGTTGCGTTCGAGGCGTCGCGCTTCTTCAGCAAGGTGCCGTGGTACGAATTCCTGTTCGGGCTGCAGTGGAGCCCGCAGACGGCCATTCGCGCAGACCAGGTGGGCTCGTCGGGCTCGTTCGGCGCGGTGCCGCTGTTCTGGGGCACGGCCATGATCTCGGGCATCGCCATGATCGTAGCGGTGCCCATCGGGCTCTTCTCGGCGATGTATCTCGCGGAATACGCGCATCGCAGTTTCCGCACGTGGACGAAGCCGTTCATCGAAGTGCTGGCCGGCATTCCGACGGTGGTCTACGGCTTCTTCGCCGCGCTGACCGTGGGGCCCACGCTGCGGGTGTGGGGCGAGTCGCTCGGCCTGAGCGTGGCCTCCGAGAGCGCGCTGGCCGCGGGGCTCGTCATGGGCATCATGATCGTGCCGTTCGTCTCTTCGCTCGCGGACGACATGATCACTGCCGTCCCCCAGTCCCTGCGCGATGGCGCCTATGCGCTCGGCGCCACCAAGTCGGAGACCATCCGCCAGATCGTGGTGCGCGCGGCACTGCCGGGCATCGTGGGCGGTGTGCTGCTCGCCATCTCGCGTGCCATCGGCGAGACCATGATCGTGGTGATGGCGGCGGGCCTTGCCGCAAATCTCACCGCCAATCCTTTCGAAGCCGTCACCACCGTGACGGTGCAGATCGTGACGCTGCTGGTGGGCGACCAGGAGTTCGACAGCCCCAAGACGCTCGCGGCGTTCGCGCTGGGCCTCGTGCTGTTCCTCGTCACGCTCGGCCTGAACATCCTGGCGCTCCACATCGTGAGGAAATACCGGGAACAGTATGAGTAACCCGATGACGCCTGGCCCGCACGACGCGCTGGCCGCGAAGGAAGCGAATGCCGCTGCGGTGCGGCTCACGCCGAAAGAGACTCAGGCGCGCGTGGCCCGCAGTCTCCGACGCCGCTACTGGGCGGAGCGTCGCTTCCGCTTCTACGGCCTTACGGCCGTGATCATGGGCATCTTCTTCGTGCTGTTCCTGTTCGTCAGCATCTTCGCGAAAGGCATGTCCACGTTCCAGCAGTCGTACGTGAAGCTCGACGTGTTCTACGACCCGGCCATCATCGACCCCGCCGGCACGCGTAAGCCCGAGGACATCGCGAACGCCGACTACCAGCAGATCGTGCGTGCGTCCATGAGAGCGCGCTTCCCGCAGGTGGAAGGGCGCAAAGAGCAGCGCGATCTCACGCGGCTCATCAGCGGCGGCGCGTCGTTCGACCTGCGCAAGCGTGTCATGGACTCCGCTAGTCTCATCGGCCAGCGCGAGACGCAGTGGGTGCTTGCGAGCGATGACGTCGACATGCTCATGAAGGGTCGCATCAAGCGGCCGGGCGCCGGCGAGAGCGGCCCGCTGTCGCAGAATCAGGTTGGATGGATTGACTCCCTTGTCGAGGCAGATGCGCTCGAGCTGCGCTTCAACTCCACCTTCTTCACCCATGGCGATTCGCGCGAGCCGGAGCAGGCCGGCGTGTGGGGCGCTGTCATGGGCTCGCTGTTCACGCTCGCCCTGACGCTGCTGCTGTCGTTCCCCATTGGCGTTGCGGCCGCCATCTACCTCGAAGAGTTCGCGCTCAAGAACCGCTGGACCGACATCATCGAGGTGAACATCAACAACCTCGCGGCCGTGCCGTCCATCGTGTTCGGGCTGCTGGGCCTTGCGGTGTTCATCGGGTTCTTCGGGCTGCCACGCTCCGCCCCGCTCGTGGGCGCGCTCGTGCTCACGCTACTCACACTGCCCACCATCATCATCGCGTCACGCGCCGCGCTGAAGGGCGTGCCGCCCTCCATTCGCGAGGCGGCGCTCGGCATGGGAGCGTCGAAGATTCAGATGGTTGCGCATCACGTGCTGCCGCTGGCCATGCCGGGCATGCTCACCGGCACCATCATCGGCATGGCGCGCGCGCTCGGGGAGACGGCGCCGCTGCTCATGATCGGCATGGTAGCCTTCATCGTCGATGTGCCGAAGGGCTTCACCGACCCGGCGACCGTGCTGCCCGTGCAGGTGTTCCTGTGGTCGGACAGTCCCGAGCGTGCCTTCGTCGAGCGCACCTCGGGCGCCATCATCGTGCTGCTGGGGTTCCTGATCGTCATGAACGCGACCGCCGTGGTGCTACGTAACAAATTCGAAAGACGCTGGTAGCAATCCATGCATTGCTTTCCCGGCGCCCCCTGCGAAAAAGTGAGCTGATCCATGGACTCCTCGACAGTCGAACAGAAACGTGCGGCCGCCGCGTCCCCGGACGCCGGCCTCAACCTGAAGCCGAGCGGCCGGCGCGCGGCGGCCATGGAAGCGGACTCGCTCGCGATCAAGGACGACATGCAGACAGTCGGCGACGTCACCGTCGAGAACCCGCTGTTCCGCTGCCGCGACGTCAACGTCTATTACGGCGAGAAGCACGCCATCAAGCACGTGAGCATCGACATCGGCCGCGGCGAGGTGCTCGCCATGATCGGCCCGTCCGGGTGCGGCAAATCCACGTTCCTGCGCTGTCTGAACCGCATGAACGACACCATCCAGGGCGCGCGCGTCACCGGCTCCATCGAGCTCGACGGCAACGACATCCATGACAAGCGGCAGGACGTGGTGCAGCTGCGCGCGCGCGTGGGCATGGTGTTCCAGAAGCCGAACCCGTTTCCGAAGACCATCTACGAGAACGTGGCATACGGCCCGCGCATCCATGGCCTCGCGGCCGACCGAGTGGAGCTCGACGAGATAGTGAACACGAGCCTGCGCCGCGCGGGGCTTTGGGAAGAAGTGAAAGACCGGCTCGGCAACCCCGGCACTAGCCTTTCGGGCGGCCAGCAGCAGCGCCTGTGCATCGCGCGCACCATCGCCGTGAACCCTGAAGTGATCCTGATGGACGAGCCGTGCTCCGCGCTCGACCCCATCGCCACGGCGAAGATCGAAGATCTCATCGACGAGCTGCGCGCGACGTATGCCATCGTCATCGTCACGCACTCCATGCAACAGGCCGCGCGCGTTTCCCAGCGCACGGCGTATTTCCATCTCGGCGACCTCATCGAGGTGGGCGAGACCGACCGCATCTTCACCAACCCGCGCCACAAGCTCACGGAAGACTACATCACGGGGCGCTTCGGCTGATGATCGAAGGGCACACCAGTCGCGCATTCGACGGTGCACTCGCCGCGCTTCACATGCGCGTCATCGAAATGGGCGGCCTCGTGCTCGACCAGGTGCGCGAGTCGGCCCTTGCCTACACCGAATGGGATGCCAGCTGCGCCGAGCGCGTGATCGAGCGCGAGCGCACGGTGAACGCCTACGACCGCAGCATCGACGCCGAGCAGCTCACGTTGATCGCGCGCCGCCAGCCCATGGCGAACGACCTGCGCGCCATCATCGCCATGTCGAAGGCCGTGGGCGAGCTCGAGCGCGTGGGCGACGAGGCGAAGAAGATCGCGCGCACGGTGCTCGGCCGCGGCAACCGGCCCGGCCCCGCCACCACGCGCGACGCGCGGCATCTGGGGCGCCTGGCCGCGAGCCTGTTGCGCATGTCACTGGACGCTTTCGACCGCATTGACCTGCCGCTCGCGGCCGAAGTCATCGCGAGGGATCGCGATCTCGACGCGGAATACGCCGCGGGCCTGCGTCGCCTGTTGACTCGCGCAATGGAAGACCCGCGCAATTTCGACGTGGCGCTGGAAGCGGCGTTCGTGCTGAAGGCGCTGGAGCGCATCGGCGACCATGCGCGCAACCTCGGGCGTCACGTGCAGTCGATCGGGCAGGACGCTCCGGCGGCGCAATCACTCGAGCCGGCCCACGCCGCTTCACAAGCGACACACAGTCCCTGAGATTGCGGCGCGCCGGCCGCACCCGCGCTACAAAACCAGGTTGCCGCAGTAGCACGCCAGCGCAGAGATCGCCGCGCCGGCGGAAATCCGGCTACTCCGCTGCGCGCAGCAGTTCGTTGATGGAGGTCTTGCTCCGTGTCTGCGCATCCACCTGCTTCACGATGATGGCGCAGTAGAGTCCATATTTGCCGTCTTCGGAGGGCAGGGTGCCGGGCACCACGACCGCGCCCGCGGGCACGCGGCCGCGATAGACCTTGCCGGTGGCGCGGTCGTAGATGCGCGTGCCCTGGCCGATGAACACACCCATTGACAGCACCGCGCCCTGTTCGACGATGACGCCCTCGACCACTTCGGAGCGGGCGCCGATGAAGCAGTCATCTTCAATGATGGTGGGCGCGGCCTGCAGCGGCTCGAGCACGCCGCCGATGCCGACGCCGCCGGAAAGGTGCACGTTCTTGCCGATCTGCGCGCACGAGCCGACGGTGACCCACGTATCCACCATGGTGCCGCTGTCGACGTAGGCGCCGATGTTCACGTAGCTGGGCATGAGCACGACGTTCGGCGCGACGTAGGAGCCTTTGCGCGCGATAGCGTGCGGCACGACGCGAACGCCGCCTTCACGCAGGTCGGCTTCCGTGGCCTGTGCATACTTGAGTGGAACTTTGTCGTAGAAGCGCGCGTAGCCCGCGTCGATGACGGCGTTGTCGTGCGTGCGGAAGTAGAGCAGCACGGCTTTCTTCAGCCACTCGTTGACGACCCACTTGCCGTCTTTCTTCTCCGCGACCCGTGCCTTGCCGGTGTCGAGCAGGCCGACAGTGTCTTCGATGGCGCGCATCAGCGCGGCGCCGGCGTTGGAGGGCGTGATTTGCGCGCGGCGCTCGAAGGCCGCGTCGATGGTGGCTTGCAGGGTGCTCATGTGGGGCGCAATGGTGCCGATGCGGGGGCCGCGAGTCCAGCGCGCGCAACGCCGCGGGCTCGCGCCGCAGCCGGCTAGTTGCGTTCCGAGACGAATGCGCGGATGCGCTCCGCCGCCAGGACGCACTGATCCACATTGGCCGTCAGCGAGATGCGAACTCGCTGGCGCCCCGGGTTTTCGCCGTTCGATTCACGCGCGAGGTAGCTCCCTGGCAGCAATGTGAGGTTCTGGGCCGCGAACAGCTCACGCGTGAACAGTTCGTCGTCCTCACCCACATCGGGCCACAGGTAAAACGCGCCATCGGGCCGCTTCAAGTCGAGCACGGGTGCGAGTATCGGCAGCACGCGCGCGAATTTTTCCTGATAGAGCCTGCGGTTCTGAGCCGCGTGCGCGTCGTCATCCCACGCTGCGACGCTGGCCAATTGCGTGGGCACCGGCATGGCGCTGCCGTGATAGGTGCGATAAAGCAGAAAGCGCGACACGATGGCGGAGTCGCCGGCGACGAAACCCGAGCGCAGCCCGGGCACACTCGATCGTTTGGAGAGGCTGTGGAACACCATGCAGCGCTGGAATGTGTCGCGGCCCGTGGCCAGGCATGCCTGCAGCAGGCTCGGCGGCGGCGCGTTCTCGTCGAGGAAGATCTCGGCGTAGCACTCGTCCGCTGCGATGACGAAGTTGTGCTTCTCCGCGAGCTCCAGCGCGTGCTCGAGATACTGTCGGGAGGCGGTTGCCCCCGCGGGGTTGCCGGGGTTGCAGAGGAACAGCATCTCGCAGCGGTTCCAGATTTCCGCGGGTACCGCGTCGAGATCGGGAATGTAGCCGTTGCCTGCGTTAGTGTTCAGGAAGTAAGGCTCGGCGCCGGCGAGCAGCGCAGCCCCTTCGTAGATTTGATAGAACGGGTTGGGCATCGCCACCAGCGCGTTCGGCCTGGCTCCCACCACCGCCTGCGCGAACGCGAACAGCGCTTCGCGCGTGCCGTTCACCGGCAGCACCATCGTTTCAGGGTTCACCTTGCCGGCGCCCAGCGTGAAGCGGCGCTCCAGCCAGCGGGCGATCGACGTGCGCAGCTCAATGAGGCCAATGGTGGCGGGGTAGCTGCCCAGGCGATGCAGGTTCTGGCGCAGCGTTTCGAGCACGAATGCGGGCGGCTCGTGCTGCGGCTCGCCGATGGACATGGCGATATGCGGCAGGCCTTTGGGCGGCACGATGCCGGCCTTCAGGCGCGCCAGCTTCTCGAACGGATAGGTGTGGAGGAGGTCCAGACGCGGATTCATTGGGCTCTACGCGATTCACGCGATTCGTTGGGGCGTGAACGGTTCAGTCGTTCGCAGGCGAGGCCTTGCTCGAAGAAGGGTTGGGAGGGACCGGCCGTAAGACCCATCCATGGGGGCCTTGGGAAAAAGCATCCCTGCTTTTTCACATCCCTCCCAACCCTTCTTCGAGCAAGGCCTCGCTTTGACGCTGTGGCGTTCACGCTCTGGTTCTGTTGGGTCTCTTCGCAGGCGGACGTTATTCATGAACGCCGCTGGACTCAGAGCAGAAGGCTCGCTCGAACAAAGACACTTGGCGGGGACCGGCCGTAAGACCGGTCCATCGGGGCCTTGGGAATTCGCATCCATGCGATTTCACATCCCCGCCAAGTGTCTTTGTTCGAGCGAGCCTTCTGTCTGCGACAGTGCCAACCCGTTCATGAATGACACTGCCTACACCGCCTGACGGCGGTCGAGGGCCTGAGTGAGACGGTTTTTCAGGCGCAGCGCCGAAGGCTCGTCGAGGGGACGTTTTTCGTGGTCGGTGACGTAGAAGACGTCTTCGGCGCGCTCGCCCACGGTCATGATTTTGGCGGTGTGCAGCACGATGCGCTCTTCCATCAGCACCTTGCCGATGTCGCAGAGCAGGCCGGGGCGGTCGCCCGCGATCAGCTCCAGCACCGAGCGGTTGTTGCGTTCGTCCACCGTCACGGCGATCTGCGTGGGCGTGTTGAACATGCGGGCCTGGCGGGGCGCGCGGCGCGAGACGGCCGGCGGCGCATCGTCGGGGCTCTGCACCGAGCGCCACAGCGCCCGCTCGATCTCGCGCTGGCGATCGTCGTCGGTGATCGGCGCGCCGTCGTCCTCCAGCACGTGGTAGAGGTCGAGGCTGAAACCATCGTCCGTGGGGGTGATGCGGGCGTCCACGATGGTGAGGCCGAGCTGGTCGAGCACCGCGGTCGCCCTTGCGAAGCCGTGGCGACTCGGGCGGCCGAACACCAGCACGCCGGTGGTGCCGTGGACGCTGTGCGGCTCGATGGCCACCAGCACTTCCTCGGAGCCTGGCTCCCGCTCGGCGAGCAGGCGCGTGTGCCACGCCACTTCCTCAGCCGTGTGGCGCAGGAAGTAAGCCACCGAAAAACGTTTCCACGCGCGATCGATATCCGCTGGCGCCACGTCCTGCTGCGCGAGCAGCTTGCGCGCGCCTTCCTGGGTGTCGCGAACCAGCTCTTCCTGGTCGATGGGGCTTTCGAGCCCGCGCCTCAGCGCGCGCTTCACGCGCTGGTAGAACTCGTGGAAGAGCGAAGCCTTCCAGGAATTCCACAGCTTCGGGTTCGTGCCACGCACGTCGGCGCACGTGAGCATGTAGAGGTAGTCGAGGTGCGTCTCGTCGCCCACGCGCTTGGCGAACGCATTGATCACGTCCGGATCGCCTATGTCCTGCTTTTGCGCGGTGATCGAGAGCTCCAGGTGGTTGCGCACCAGCCACGCGACCAGGCGTGCGTCGTAACGCGACAGGCCCTGTTCCAGGCAGAACGCCTCCGCATCTACCGATCCGAGCTCGGAGTGGTCGCCGCCGCGTCCCTTCGCAACGTCATGGAAGAGCGCGGCGAGATACGCGATCTCCTGCTTGGGCAGCGACTGCATGATGCGTGACAGCTCAGGCAGCTCGTGGTCATAGCGCGGAATGGCAAGACGCCGCAGGTTGCTCACTACGAACAGGGTGTGCGCATCCACCGTGTAGGCGTGGAAGAGGTCGTACTGCATGCGGCCGACGATGCGGCCGAACGCGGGGATGTAGCGGCCGAGCACGCCATAGGTGTTCATGCGGCGCAGTTCGTGCGTGACGCCGACGGGCGCGCGCAGGATGTCGAGGAACAGCCGGTGATGTCGCGGGTTCTGCCGGAACTCTTCGTCGATCAGCCACAGGTAGCGCGCCACGGCGCGCATCGTCGAAGCGCGCACGCCCTTGATGTCCGGGTGCTGTTGCAGTAGCTGGAAAATCTCCAGCAGGGCCGACGGCGCCCGCGCGAACACGTCGTCGCTCACGGCTTCGAGCGAACCGTTGCGCACCTGGAAGCGCGCATTGAGGGGGCGGGGTGGCTCGTTCTCGGTGAGGATGGCCTCGCGGAACAGCTGCAACAGCAGCTCGTTCAGCAGCATCACATCCATGACGGTGCGGTAATACCGCTGCATGAGCTGCTCTACGGCGAGCGTGTACGAGGCGTCTTCGTAGCCGAAGCTCTGCGCGAGCCTGATCTGGTGGTCGAACAGCAGCCGGTCTTCACGGCGGTTCGTGAGAATGTGCAGGCCGAAGCGCACCTTCCACAGGAAGCTCTGCGCCTGCTTCAGCCGCCGCAGCTCCGCAAGGCTCAGGAAGCCGTGCGTGGCCAGCTCATCGAGCGTGTCGGCGTCGAAATGGCGTTTGGCCACCCACGCGATCGTCTGGATGTCGCGCAGGCCGCCGGGGCCCGTCTTCACGTTCGGCTCGAGGTTGTACGCGGTGTCGTTCGCCTTGAGGTGGCGCTCCGCCTGCTCGCGCACCTTGGCCTCGAAGAACTCCTTCACGGGCCACACGCGGTCCGGGGCGAGCGCCAGGCGCATCTGCGCAACCAGCTCCGCGTTGCCGGTGATGAGCCGCGCTTCGAGCAGCGTGGTCATCACGCCGACGTCGGCCGCGCTTTCCTGCGCGCACTCTTCGATGGTGCGCACGCTGTGGCCCACTTCGAGCCCGATGTCCCAGAGGAACGCAACGAACTGCTCCACGCGCGAGCGACCCTGCGCATCGAGCGGCGCTGGAACGAGCAGCAGCAGGTCTATGTCGGAGCAGGGGTGCAGCTCGCCGCGGCCATAGCCGCCGACGGCCACCAGCGCCCACAGCGGCTGCTGCTCGCCGAACTGCACGCGGCACACTTCGCGCAGCACCGCGTCGACCATGAGCGGCCGCGCATGCACGAGCGCATCGATGGATTCCTCAGCGAGGAACCGGGCCTTGAGATCTTCGTGCCCCAGCTTCAGCAACTCGCGAAACGCGGCGGGCGAGCCATGCGCTTCGGCGATGAGTTGTGGCAGGCGGGTGAGGAACGGCCAGGGCGCCGCGCGCGGGGCGGTCGGCGGATATTCTTCCAGCAGGTAAGGTTCGCCGCCCACCGTTTCAGTGCCGCCCACGCGTTCCGAGCGTGAGCACTTCGAAGCCGCTGGGCGTGACGAGAATGGTGTGCTCCCACTGCGCTGAGAGCGAGTGATCCTTGGTGATGACGGTCCAGCCGTCGGCGAGCAGCCGCACGTGGCGCTTGCCCGCATTCACCATCGGCTCGATGGTGAACGTCATGCCTGGCTTCAATTCGAGGCCGGTGTCGGGCTCGCCGTAATGCAGCACCTGCGGGTCTTCGTGATAGATGCGCCCGATTCCGTGGCCGCAGTATTCGCGCACCACGGAGAAATTCTCCGCTTCGACGAATTGCTGGATGGCGTGCCCGACGTCACCGAGGCGCGAGCCCGGCTTCACCGTCTCGATGCCGCGCCACATGGCTTCGTGGCAGATCTCGCTCAGGCGCTGCGCATGCGGCGCCACCTTG
Source organism: uncultured Gammaproteobacteria bacterium (assembly GCA_963837755.1). Lineage (GTDB taxonomy): Bacteria > Pseudomonadota > Gammaproteobacteria > Steroidobacterales > Steroidobacteraceae > JADGHX01. Next base: position 1,344,887 of record CAWIOP010000003.1, read on the forward strand.
CCGACGGTGTACATGCGGCTCGTGTCCCCATGAAAGCCATCCTTGATCACGGTGACGTCGATATTCATCACATCGCCGCTCTTGAGCCGCTTGTCGTTCGGAATGCCGTGGCAAACCACGTGATTGACCGACGCGCAGATGGTTTTCGGAAAGCCGCGATAGCCGACATTGGCCGGAATCGCCTTCTGGACGTTCACGATGTGGTCGTAGCAAAGGCGGTCGAGCTCCTCCGTGGAGACGCCCGGCACCACGTGGGGCTCGATCATGTCGAGCACCTCCGCGGCCAGACGGCCCGCAATTCGCATCTTTTCCTGATCTTCCGCAGACTTGATGGTGACGTGCATTGATAACTCGCGACCCATTCTAAGGGCGCGTGTAAGGCGTTGTTCCGATGGGGTCTTCATGGTATAAAGCGCGGCCTTTTTTGGCAAACAACCCCACACGCGCAACCATTAACCTGGCGGCTGGGTGTCCGGAAATACGACGGTAACGTCCTGTTTTCAGATAACCGCCCGGGGTGCGCGGAGGCTCAACCCACACAGGAGCTTTGACTATGCCCGGCGTGTCCATGAGACAGATGCTGGAGGCGGGAGTCCATTTCGGACATCAAACCCGCTTCTGGAACCCGAAGATGGCCCCCTACATCTTTGGTGAGCGTAACCGAATTCACATCATCAACCTCGAGAAGACGCAGCCCATGTATGTGGAAGCTGCCAACTTCATCAAGAGCGTGATCGCAGACGGCGGCAGGGTGCTGTTCGTCGGCACCAAGCGCTCGGCCCGTGAGGCCGTGCAGGCCGAGGCCATCCGCTGCGGCATGCCGTTCGTCAACCAGCGCTGGCTCGGCGGCATGCTCACCAATTTCAAGACCATACGCCAGTCCATCAAGCGCCTGGCGGAGATCACCGATCTCACCGCGAGCGGCCAGATCGACAAGCGCGGCAAGAAAGAGGCGACCATGCTCCGCCGCGAGCGCGAGAAGCTCGAAAGAAGCCTCGGCGGTATCAAGGCCATGGAAGCCCTGCCGGACGCTCTTTTCATCGTGGACGTGGGCCATGAGTCCATCGCCATCCATGAGGCGAAGAAGCTCGGCATTCCCGTCATCGCGGTGGTCGACACCAACTGCTCCCCGGATGGGGTGGAATACGTCATCCCGGGTAACGACGACGCCATGCGCGCCATCCAGCTCTACGCCGTCGGCATTGCGGATGCCGTGCTCGAGGGCCGCGAGTCGGTCCCGGCGGTCGCCGTGGGCGAGGATGAGTTCGTCGAGCTCGACGAGCAGGGCAACCCGCGCAGGAAGTCCGTGCGTGGCCGGCCGCGTCCGGCGGCCAACGTGCGCAAGAAGCAGCCCCCGCGCCGTCGTCCGGCGGTACCGGGTGCCCCGGCTGTTGCGGGCGCTGTCGAGGGCGCTGAAGCCGCCGCCCCCGCCGGCGCGCTGGTGGTGGACGAGACAGATGACGCCGAAGACGCCATCGAAGCCGTTGCGGCGAGCGTCGCGGTGCCGGCAGCCCCTCCGGGCGGCACGCAGCGCCGTCCTCCGGGCGGCGGTGGCGACGGCGCCCGTCGTCGTCGCTGAAGATGTGCGCGGTCGCCGGCCCGGGCCTTTGCAGTCCGGGTCGGGCGGCCCGGTCGATTTTTCGGTTTCACTCACGTCGGCACGCTGCGTGCGCGCTGGCGTTGAATCCCGGCCTGCAGGGGCCGCGGGGAGATGATCAATGAACATTACGGCAGATGCAGTGAAGCAGCTCCGCGAGCGCACCGGCGCGGGGATGATGGAATGCAAGAAGGCGCTGGTCGAAACCAAGGGTGACCTCGACGCCGCCGCCGACCTCATGCGCAAGCAGGGGCTTGCGAAGGCCGACAAGAAAGCCTCGCGTGTCGCCGCCGAGGGCGTCATCGTCGTTGAGAAGTCGGCCGACGGTAAGTCCGCCGCCATGGTCGAAGTGAACTGCGAGACGGACTTCGTCGCCCGCGAAAGCGACTTCCGCGCGTTCGCGCAGGCCGTCGCCGCGAAGGCCGCGGCCGCGAAGCCGGCGTCGCTCGAGGCGCTGCTCGGCGAGAAGCTCGACAGCGGTGAGACCGTCGACGAGCGCCGTCGCGCGCTCATCGCCAAGATCGGTGAGAACGTCAGCGTGCGCCGTGTGGCGCTGCTGTCCGCTCCCACGAACCTCGGCGCCTACGTGCACGGCACCCGCATCGGCGCGCTCGTTGCGCTCGAAGGTGGTGAGCCGGCGCTCGCGTACGACGTGGCCATGCACGTTGCCGCCAGCAACCCGCAATACATTTCCGTGGACGCCGTGCCGGCCGAGGCGGTTGCCAAAGAGCGTGCCCTGCTCGTCGAGCAGGCCCGGATCGAGAATGCCAAGGCAGACAGGCCGAAGCCGCCCGAGATCGTCGTCAAGATGGTGGAGGGCCGCCTGCGCAAGTCGCTGGCCGAGATCACGCTGGCCGGCCAGCCGTTCGTGAAAGACCCGGACACCACCGTCGAGAAGCTGCTCGCGGGCGCCAAGGCGAAGGTGATCGCGTTCGAGCGCTTTGAAGTGGGCGCCGGCATCGAGAAGAAGCAGGAAGACTTCCGGGCCGAAGTCATGAAGCAGGTTCAGGGCAGCGGCGGCGGTGCGGTCAAGCATTGAGCCGCCACGTGCCGAAAAAACCCCGCCCCGGCGGGGTTTTTTCTAATCGCTCCCGGGAAATGGCAGGGTGCCGCCCAGCCGCAAGACGTACTTTAGAGACCGTATGAACTCAGCAGCACTTCCCTACAAACGCGTCCTCGTGAAGCTGTCCGGCGAAGCCCTGATGGGCGATGGCGACTACGGTATCGAGCCGGCCGTCATCAAACGCATCGGCAGCGAGCTGCAGGAGCTCGTCGCGATGGGTGTGAAAGTCGCCGTGGTCATTGGCGGCGGCAACATCTTTCGCGGCGCGGGCCTTGCACGCGCCGGCATGGATCGCGTCACCGCCGACCACATGGGCATGCTCGCAACGGTGATGAACTCGCTCGCCCTGCAAGACGCGCTCGAAAGCCTCGGCATGCATGCGCGCGTGATGTCGGCCATCCGCATCAACCAGGTGTGCGAGGACTACATTCGCCGCCGCGCCGTGCGCCATCTGGAGAAAGACCGCGTGGTCATCTTCGCTGCCGGCACCGGCAACCCGTTTTTCACTACCGACACGGCGGCATCGCTGCGCGCCATCGAGATCAACGCCGACCTGCTGCTGAAAGCCACCAAGGTGAACGGCGTGTACTCGGACGATCCCGTGAAGAACCCCAAGGCCACGCGCTACGCGCGCCTCACGTTCGACAAGGTGCTCACCGATCGCCTGAACGTCATGGACGCCACGGCCGTCGTCATGTGCCGCGACAACCGGCTGCCGCTGCGGGTGTTCAATCTCAACAATGCCGGCGATCTTCCGCGCGTGGTGCGCGGCGAGGACGTCGGTACCCTGGTCACGTTCGACTAAATCAGGAGTCGGACCATGCTCGACGACATCAAGAAAGACGCCATCACACGCATGACCAAGTGCGTGCAGACCTTCCAGTCCGACACGAGGAAGGTGCGCACCGGACGCGCGCATCCGAGCCTCGTGGAAAACCTGAAGGTGGACTACTACGGCTCCGACGTTCCACTGCAGCAGGTTGCGAACATCAGCGTCGAGGACGCGCGCACCCTCGTCATCTCGCCGTGGGAGAAGACGGTGGTGCAGGCCATCGAGAAGGCCATCTTCAAATCGGACCTGGGCCTCACGCCCATGACGGCGGGCGCGGTCATCCGCGTTCCCCTGCCGCCGCTCACCGAAGAGCGCCGCCGCGACATCACCAAGGTGATCCGTCAGGATGCGGAGAATGCCCGCGTGGCTATCCGCAACGTACGCCGCGACGTCATGAGCGACGTGAAGGAAGCGCTCAAGGACAAGCTCATCTCCCAGGATGACGAGCGTCGCGCCGAGGTCGAGATACAGAAGCTCACCGACAAGTACGTGGCCGACGTCGACACGCTTCTGGCGGCCAAGGAAAAGGAGATCATGCAGGTTTGAACGTGCGTAGCGGTGCACGCAGCGGCGATGTGAATGTTCCCCGTCACATCGCAATCATCATGGATGGCAACGGTCGCTGGGCCGTCGCCCACGGCCTTGCGCGCGCTGCCGGGCACAAGCAGGGCATTGGCGCCGTGCGCATGGCGATCGAGCAGTGCGCGAAGCACGGCGTGGAAGCGCTGACGGTGTTCGCATTCTCCAGCGAGAACTGGAAGCGCCCGCGGGATGAGGTGGCGAGCCTCATGGGCCTGTTCATGGACGCCCTGGACCGCGAAATTGCCGAGCTGCACAAGAACAAGGTTCGCGTGCGCTTCATCGGCGAGCGCAAGAACCTCTCGGTGCGCCTGCAGGCACGCATTGCGGCCGCTGAACAAACGACGGCCGGCAATCCGGGGCTCAGGCTGCAGGTTGCCGTGAGCTACGGCGGCCGGTGGGACATAGTGCAGGCCGCTCGCGCGCTCGCCCGGCGCTGTGCCGAAGGCTCGATCCGCCCCGACGACATCACGGAAGACGGCTTTGCCAGCTCGCTCGAGCTTGCGGGCGTGCCAGACCCGGATCTGCTCATCCGCACCGGCGGCGAGCGGCGCATCAGCAACTTCCTGCTGTGGAATATCGCCTACGCGGAGCTGTACTTCACCGACAAGCTCTGGCCGGAGTTCGACCTCGCCGCGTTCGAGGACGCGCTCGAGTTCTTCGCGAGCCGTGAGCGTCGGTTCGGCCTCACGGGCGGCCAGGTGCAGGCCGGGCAAGCGGCGCCTGCCGGCGATCTTGCGGCCGGCCAGTGTCGCGATTGAGCTGAAGACCGCACCCCGCATGACCGAAAGCATCAGGAAAAGGGTTACGACGGCTGCCGTGCTCGTCGTCATTCTCCTCGTCGTTCTGCTTTGGCTGCCGCCTGTCGCCACAGTCATCGCGCTCACGCTCATCGTGCTCGCGGGCGCGTGGGAGTGGTCCGCTTTCCTGCGCACGACGCACGTTTGGCAGCGGTGGCTTTACGTTGGCCTCATGGCCGTTCTGCTGCCCGTGGTGTGGCGCTTCACTCTGAGCGAGGATGGGCTCAAGCTCATCCTGCAGATGGCCGTCGTGTGGTGGGTTGTTGCGCTGGGATGGGTCATGTTCGCGCCGCGTGTGGTTTTGCCCTGGACTGCCGCTCTGGCAGGCGTGCTCGCGCTCCTGCCGGCGTGGATTGCGCTCATGCGGCTACGGCTCGATTTCGAGCGCGGCGCGGAGTGGGTGCTGTTCGCGCTCATCCTCGTTCAGGTCGCGGACATCGGCGCGTTCTTCGTTGGCCGCCGCTTCGGGCGCCGCAAGCTTGCGCCGAGAGTTTCACCGGGCAAGACGTGGGAAGGCGTCTTCGGCGGCGTGGTTGCCAGTGCGCTCGTTGCCGTCGCGGGCAGCAACTATTTCGGCGTGGCGCTTGCGCTGTTCCTGCCGCTGTGCATGGCGGTCGTTGCGTTCTCCATCGTCGGCGATCTCACCGAAAGCCTGTTGAAGCGCTTCGCGGGGCTCAAGGACAGCGGCCGGCTGTTCCCGGGCCACGGCGGCGTCATGGACCGCATCGATAGCATCACGGGCGCCGCGCCGGTGCTGTTCTTCGGCCTGCTCATGCTTGGGGTCCTGTCGTGATCGGCGTGACGGTGCTCGGCTCCACGGGCTCCATCGGCGAGAGCACGCTCGACGTGCTCGCCCGGCATCCCGATCGCTTCCGCGTGGTTGCGCTGGCGGCGAGGCAGAACGCTGCGAAGCTGGCCCAGCAGGTCGTCCAGTGGAAACCGGACGTCGCCGTGCTCGCTGACGAGAGCGCTGTGCCGGAGCTCAACGAGCGCCTCGCGCGAGCGGGCTTCACGGGCACGCGAGTGCTCGGTGGCGAGGCGGGCCTGGTCGATGTCGCCGCACACTCCGATTCTCAATACGTCATGGCCGCCATCGTGGGCGCGGCCGGCCTTCGCTCGACGTTGGCCGCCGTGAAGGCTGGCAAGCGGTTGCTGCTCGCGAACAAGGAATCGCTCGTCATGGCCGGGCCGCTGCTCATCAGCGCGGCGCAGGCCGCCGGCGCCACGCTGCTGCCGGTGGATAGCGAGCACAGCGCCATCTTCCAGTGCTTGCCCGCGAACACACGCGCGGGCGAGCCGCCGAAAGGCGTGCGGCGCGTGCTGCTCACGGCGTCTGGCGGCCCGTTCCTGGACTGGCCCATCGAGAAGCTCGCTTCGTGCACGCCCGAACAGGCCTGTGCGCACCCGAACTGGGTCATGGGGCGCAAGATCTCGGTGGATTCGGCCACGCTGATGAACAAGGGCCTCGAGCTCATCGAGGCGGCGCTGCTGTTCGGGCTCGACCCGGCGCAGGTCGAGGTGGTGGTTCACCGCCAGAGCATCGTGCACTCGATGGTCGAGTACGTCGACGGCTCGGTGCTGGCGCAGCTGGGCTCGCCGGACATGCGTACGCCCATCGCGTACGCTCTTGCGTGGCCGGAGCGGCTCTCCTCCGGTGTAGAATTCCTCGACTTGATCCGGACGGCGCGGC
>CAWIOP010000004.1:0-781236 GCA_963837755.1 uncultured Gammaproteobacteria bacterium
GCCGCTTGTAATCAGTCGCTTGTGGGAATGATACCGTTCGATGTGAACATACTGGATCCTGGATTCTTACTGCTGTCACTCAGATACCGTTACCACGAGATACGGGACATCACAGGCCAAAATCAGCGTCGTGGTCTCAATATGAGGTTGGTTGGGGAGCTATCTACGCCGCTACCGCCCGTCGCCGAACAACGGCGCATTGTCGCTAAAGTCGACGAGCTCATGGGTCTGTGCGATCAGCTGGAACAACAAGAGACCGAGAACGCAGAAGCGCATCAACTCCTAGTCGAAACTCTTCTCGACGCATTGAGTCGAGTAGCGCCGCATAGGGAGCTGAGCGATGCTTGGACCCGCATCGCCAACAATTTCGACACGCTTTTCACCACCAAACACAGCATCGATCGACTCAAGAAAGCGATCCTGCAACTGGCCGTCATCGGGAAGCTTGTTGCTCAAGACAGCGACGACCAGCCTGCGAGTGTTCTACTGGCACGAATTTCTGAACAGAAAAGTAGGTTGGTGATGGAAGGAGAGATCAGGCAACCGAAGCTTCTTCCTGATGTTGGCGAGGAGGAGAGAGGGTTTGACCTCCCCCACGGGTGGGCGTGGTGCAGATTACAGCAGATTGTGCACGTTCTGGGTGATGGGCTGCACGGTACGCCTAAGTACAAGCCTGATGAGCGGTTCTACTTTGTCAACGGAAACAATCTGAGTGATGGGAGAGTCGTGCTCAAGCCGGAGACAAAGACTGTGGCACAGGACCAGTACGAACAACACAAGAAACCCCTCGGTGAGAATACTGTCCTTATTTCGATCAACGGGACTCTTGGGAACGTCGCGTTCTACAACAACGAAAGGATCATCCTTGGGAAAAGCGCCTGCTTCCTAAATTTGGGAAAAGATGTCAATAAGCACTTTATTAAGATCGTGATAGACGCCCCCAGTTTTGGAGCTTATGCGCACGGAAACGCGACTGGTACGACCATCAAGAATCTTGGCCTCGCAGCACTCAATTCGATGCCAATCGGTCTTCCACCAAAGGAGGAGCAAGCCCGCATCGTCGCGAAAGTCAATGAGCTAATGACTCTTTGCGATTCGCTGGAGGTGCAACTCAGTAAGGCACAAGAAACACAGGTTCATCTCGCCAATGTGATCGTCGAGCGAGCGGTTGCCTGACAAGTGCTTGCGTCCAAGTAAAAAGTAAGGGGCGGGAGCCGCGGGAATGGAGTCACGAGCGAGAATCTGGTGCGACGAGGACGAGCATAGCTCGTTCGAGTGTTTCGCGGATTTCAACGAGTGGTTCGACAGTGAAGATGCGGCTTCAGAACGAGAGACGTATGGGATCAGCGGCATTGCAGTCCCGAGCAAGGGATTGTTTGCAGGCGACAAGGGGGCGTACGAGGAAGCGTTCAACAAATACCGCGATGGGAGACGAAGCGAAACGTTGTGCCAACGATTCCTGTACGAACAGTTCTCTGACAATCATTGGTTCGATCGGAACCTCAATCGATTCGACCAGCTGGTCGAATGTCTTGAATCTTCAGATGTAGTGCCATTCGTTGGTGCAGGCATGTCTGTCGCAGGTGGATTCCCCACCTGGAAACAACACCTGCTCACGCAAGCACGCACCGCAGGACTGGATCGCGCGGTCGCAGAGCTATTGTTGGCAAGTGGCGAGTACGAGCGGTTGATTTCGCAGATAGAGATTCGCCGCGGACGTGACGTCTTTGTACAGGAAATCCGAGATGCCTTCTCTGGCATAGGAAAAATTACTGGGACTACTTTGCTGATCACCGAACTCTTTCCTGACACGGTCATCACGACCAACTATGACCGGTTGATAGAGCAGGCATTCGACAGAGGCGCGAAGCGGCCTCAAGTGGTGAATAGCTTTGCGGCCCTGGCGGACCCCGCCACGGATCGCGTGACGATCATCAAAATACACGGAGATGTAAAGACACCCGGCAGTTGCATTTTGAGCAAGAGCCAGTATGACCAAGCATATGGTGGCAAGGATCTCGATCTCACGCGCCCGATCCCAAAAGTACTCGAGTACTACTATAGCAACAGCAGTCTGCTATTCCTCGGGTGCAGTCTGAACAATGATCGTACCGTCCAGGTCTTCAGGGCGGTTAAACAGCACCTCGGCGACACCGTTATTCCTCAACACTTCACGATCGAGCAAGCACCCGAAACAGAGACAGAGCTCGTCGAGCGGAACGCGTTTCTCACGAGCTTGGGAATCACTGGGATCTGGTTCGAGAAGAATCACTTCGATTGTGTAGAATTAATACTGAGGCTTGCGCATAACGAGCTGCGCTATCGCGTATCGGCTAGTCGGGATGGAGCCGTGCGCTAAGCACGTCGAGAATGCGCCGAGTAAATGCCCCGAGCATGGATGCGCGGTGTTCCCCGATTCCATTTCGCCAAGCCGCGCCGCAACGGTCTGCATCGGAATGCAACGGCTGGTTCTTTCCGGGTGCACGCCGTTGCAACGACTCCAGCCGGACGCGCGAAGAGCGGCGACAGCTCGGGGCGACTTGTGCTGTGGATGACACCGCATCGGTCCGGATTCTGATCCGAGGTTCTGCAGACAAGAGTTCGTCCCGAAAAAGGGCACTCGCGGGACCGCCGCAATGATGAACCGCGATTCTCCGTGCAGTAGCGCTCGCAACCGCCGCGCACCAGGATTACATACGCCACGGCAGGATCGCCAGTGCCAAATCGAGTGCCAAATCCGGGTTTCCGAGGGAATCGGAGGGTACTCGCCACTCCAACGTTCTCAGGAAGTTACTGATCCTCCTTATCCCCCCGCCGGGTTCGAGTCCCTCCCTTTCCACCATGGATTTCCCAACCTGTGCCGGCACTTACGTCGTGCCATCGTCGCGTCAGTGGCAAATCCAGTGGCAAATGAGCTGCCGCTGGTTCTTCCCCGGTTGAAACGCGGGTCGGAAGAGGTAGCGGTGCCGTCGCGGACGTTCTCCCGGCGCATGCACCCGATCTCATCGCGCGCCGAAATCGCTTTCGGATCGGACTGAACCGCGCCTTCAGACCACGCCGCATAGGCGCGCAACATCGTGGTGATGCTGTGGCCACCCGAAGCGTTCCCGAATTCGTATCGAAATCCTGCACGACGAGTGCGATTTGCTCGGACGGACGCACGCTCATCGCATTGTTGTAAGTTTTCTTGCTCCATTCGGCACGGTCTGCGATCGTCACAAGCGTCGAGTATGGGACGTTGAGAAAGCGCGTGTCGCCGACGTGGGGTCGCCAGACTCCATCCAGAACCTTGCGGTAGGAGGTTACGGTCACGGGCGCCAGGTCGTTCTTGGCCACGCGTGCGTCACAGTGCGCGAGAAACGCATCGAAGACCTGCGCGCGCGTGAGCGGCGAGCCTCCGTCCGGCAACCTCTTCAGGTCTCGAAAGTCTGGAAACTCTTCCGCGAATGAAAACGTCCCGGCAGCGATGCGCTGCTTGATGCTTTCCAGCTGCTTACGAGCACGACGCAGGTTTGCTTCCGTAGGCACCTTCAGCAAAGCCGGGCGATAGCGCACGCCGTGAAAGCCAAATGTGAACTGGATGCGGTCCGGGATCCATTGGATTCCCGCGTGCGCGGGAATGACGGCGGTCAGGACCACACCCCGTGTGAGATATCCGAACCGCTCGCCACAGATTACTTGGCGACTCCTAATACGAGACGTGCGCGTGTCTCGGCGACCTCCGCGCATCCCTATTCTGCCTGGAAGGAAAAGCAAGCATGCCTCGCGTTGATTTCGTTCCCGACGTCGATGGTTTTGCATTTGCCAACAACTGGAGTTTCGACGACAGGGAAAAGCAGGAGATCCGCGATATCGTCCAGGCGGCACTACCCGCCGCCGCCGCCCTGCTCAGTCCCATCGTGATGGCCGCCGCCCCATTGATCGCGCCCGTGGCGGGAATCGCACTCGGCCCCGTACTCCCGCTAATCGCGGTAGCCGGACCTTTCCTGGTCGCCGCGGCCCCGAAGATCTCCGAATTGATCGTCAATGCCATCGTGGACCACATCGCCAAAGGCGGTGGCAGAGACAATCTATGCGGCGGCATGATGTCGGCCGCACTGGACTACCACCGGCTCGGATGGGTTCCCCCGCGCGGGCTGGGTCGTGACCAAACGCCCCAATTCGATCCAAACGCTCCGGACTCCATTGAGAGCTGGCTGCGCAAGCGAATCTGGGAAGGCCAGATCGACAACCACATCGACGACACGCCGCGTATGATCCTATGGAAAGCCGTGGGCGTGCTCTTCGGAGACTGGGGTCACGACTGGCTGCGCGATCAAACCCGCGATGAGCTCGCGAAGATGAGCGCAGCGCTCACTGCCGGCATCGCAATTCCCGTCGGCATCCTCTGGAACGATTCGCACTCGAAAGGCTTCGACATCGGTCACATCGTCGTCGGCTACGGACTCGAGTGGTACGGCCCCGACCGCTGTAGCCTTACGGTGTGCGACAACGAATATCCGGACGCCCAAACCATATTCGACATCGATCTCTCGGTCAGTCCTCCACTCATCGTCGATCGCTCTGACAACGACCGCCGCGCTGACGGCGTGTTCCTCGGAGGCTATCGGCAAAAGACACCGCCACCGGTCATCGTGCGATCAACTGCGCTCTCCATCACGCCATCGACATACCTCGTACAAGGCGAGCCACTCGACGCCGCCTTTGGGATTCTCAATAAAGGGTTCAGTGAGCTGCGAGACGGCGTCGGCGGACTGCGCAACGTCGGCTCGGTGGTTGCGCCACCCATGGCTTGGCAGCTGCCCACGAAACCGGATCCCGCTACACCTCCGTACACACCGCCCTACGCCGTGAAGATGCTACCCGTGTTCGCCCCCATCGCAGCTGGAGTAGACGAGCCGATCGCTGCGGATACCGCCGGTCTCCCTCCCGGAAACTACATACTCGAACCTGTCGTAATGGCCGGCTCCAATCTTACCGGCACCCGAATCGCACGCACACTAGCCGACACAAATGGCAATCCAGCCGCCACCGTCACCTTGCGCGTCAATCCGAAAATCCCCATCCGCGAGCGCGATGCACACAAGGGTTTCGGATGCGCACGGCCTCGCGTCGAAGGCACACCGGTCACGCTGGAAGCGGATCTCTCAGCGCTCATCGGCCGCGGCATCCAGTCCGTTACATGGACCGTCACCGGTGCACTCACGATGACCGCAAGCGGACCGACTCTTTACATAGCCGCTCTGCCGCCCGCTCCCGGACATTGCGAAATCAAAGTCAGCGCCACACTCAGCGACGGCACCGAAGCACGCGGCTGGGCCACCTGGACATCGGTCTCAGCCGCCGTCGCCGATCGCATCCAGCGCCTGTGCCAACTCACGCACTTGGTCTCGACCGTCGTCACCGCACCCGTACGCATCGATCCACTACTCGATCCCCTGCGCACCCGCGTGGCTCGTCCCGCAGCACTGCCCGACCCCAACCGCCTCGTCGCCGATCTACAAAAGCAGCTCGAAGCATTCGTCCGCGGCCACTAAACGAAACGGTGCCGAATGACAAACGAAGACGCGCCGTCGACAAGCACCGGAATCGAGCTGGCGCATCGGATTCGAAAGCGACAGTTCTCGTTCGGATCGGGCCGTCAGCGTGGAAACGGCCACCAAAGCCGGCCGCCCACTCCAATTCAACAGTCGAGCGCGGTCGCGCCGGTGCTGGCGCGGAACTCACGCGGTGTCACGCCATACGCGCGCTTGAACTCGTTCGAGAAGTGAGCGGAGCTGTTGAATCCGCATGCGAAGGCGATTTCCGTGATGGAGCGCTGCGCGTTGGCGGCATCGCTGAGCAGTCGCGCGCTCGCCGTCAATCTGCAGGAGCGCAGGTAGCCGGTGGGAGTCTCGTCGTCCGACGCGAGCGCCAGCTGCACGTAGCGCCGCGACAGCTTCAGATGGCCGGCGATACACGACACGGAAAGATCCGGCCGTGCGTAGTTCCTTTCGATGAACGCGCGCACCTGCGCACGGCGGGCATCGAGTGAGGTTTTCGCAGCCTGCCGGCCCGGGTCCTGACAGACGGATGCCGTGGAGAGCATCTCCAGGAATGCACGGACCAGGGTCGGGCCGACCTGGTTGAACCTGCCGGCATAGGAGGCCTGCAAGACCTGAGCACGGTTCTGAGCGAGGCCGATGCGGTTGTCATCTGCGCCCCGCTCAATGAATCCACCGAGTTACTGATGAACAAGACCGCATTCGCCGCAACGAAGCCGGGATGCTATCTCGTCAACGTCGCGCGAGGACGGATCGTCGACACGGAAGCCCTGGTGCAGGCTCTTGACTCCGGACGTATCGCCGGTGCAGCGCTCGATGTGACGGATCCGGAGCCCCTTCCGAGGACCCACGAGCTCTGGACGCATCCCAACGTGCTCCTCACGCCTCACGTTGCCTCGAGCGGGGGAGGGCAGGACGTGCGAGACGAGCTCGAGCGAGTTGTCGCCGGGAACGTGCTGCGCTTCGTACGCGGTGAGAAAGTCCGGAATGTCGCAGCGGTCCGCTACACCTTGAATAGCTGAGGCAACGAGGTCAGCATGCGAATCATTGAGCTGGAGACGTTTCGCGTGGATGGTGGCTGGCGCCCGCTGACGGGCGATACTCGCCGATCCCGGCTGGGTACTCGAGGTGCGAAACGGTACGTATGAGACGATTCAGGCATTCGACAAGAGTACGGCGGATACCGTGCATTGAGCCTGCCCAATGAATCCGCGATCGATCGATGACTTTGCAGTGCAGGCCAGAAGGCGCCTGCCGCGTTTCTTGTCGGAGTACATTGAGGGAGGGTCTTATCAGGAGCAGACGCTGGCTCGGAATGTTGCGGACCTGAGGGCTATTGAGCTGCGGCAACGGGTTCTGCGCAATGTCGAGTCGGTCGATCTCACGACGCGGTTGTTTGGACGGGAATGGGCGTTACCGATCGGATTGGGCCCCGTCGGCATCTCCGGCATGTTTGCCCGGCGGGGCGAAGTACAGGCGGCGCGCGCCGCCGAGCGTGCAAACATCCCGTTTTGTCTTTCAACCATGGCGGTGTGCGGTATTGATGAGGTGAACGTGGCATTGCGAGGCCCGTTCTGGTTCCAGCTCTACATGATTCGGGATCGAGGATTTCTCGCGGATCTGCTGGATCGCACGCGCGCCGCGGGCTGTTCGCTGCTGGTTCTGACAGTCGACATGCCGGTACCGAGTACTCGGTATCGGGACTTTCGCTCCGGCTTCTCAGGTGGCTCCGAGCTCTCTCGACTCATCCGCCAGGCTGTTCAGGGACTCTGCGCGCCGCGCTGGCTTTACAATGTCGGATTGCGCGGGCGTCCACACACGCTCGGGAATCTTCGCTCCGTGCTGGGTAATCGCAGCGGCCTGAAGGATTGTGTCGGCTGGATCGCCCAGAACTTTGATCCCTCGGTCTCCTGGCGAGATCTGCAGTGGATCAGAAATCGGTGGCCCGGGCCGCTCATCATCAAGGGTGTCCTGGATGTCGATGACGCCCGGGAGTGTGCAGCGCTGGGTGCCGACGGGATCGTCGTGTCGAACCATGGCGGGCGACAGTTTGATGGCGTGCGCTCAACCGCCCGCGTGCTGCCGGAGATTGCCGAAGCCGTGCGGGACAAACTGACGGTGCTGGCGGATGGCGGTGTTCGTTCGGGTGTTGATGTGATGAGAATGTTGGCTCTCGGTGCGCACGCCGTTCTCTTAGGACGTGCGTGGGCCTATGCGCTTGCGGCGGGCGGCACAGACGGTGTGCAGAGCATGATCAACACCCTGCGAAGTGAGCTCGCAAGCGGTATGGCGATGGCAGGCTGCACGAGACTTGCTCAGTTGGATCGCTCAGTGTTGGACCCCCCGGAACGCGGCCCGCATTGAGCCCGCCAAGACGCAAGCCATGAGGCGTCCTCTTCGAAGCGACGCCTCACGCAATGGCTGAGCCCTGTCTCAAGCTAGCGGTGCGACGTTTGGCGTCTTGATACGCCAACGGCCATCGAGCCGCACGAGCGAGAAGCGTTGCGCAGGACGCGCAGTTGCACGCAGCGGAGAGTCTGGCGAGCTGGCCCGCATTCGCCGGGCCATCGGATGTGAGCGTAGCCCTCGTGTGCGCCTGAATGCACCCGGATGCAGGTGAACAGGTAGAAACGGCGGGGACATGGCAGCCGAGTATATCTGCGGCACGGACCCATCGAGCCGGACGTAATCGAGCTTGAATCGCGCGATTCGCCGCTCGATCAGCGTAAGCATCGTCGTCCATTCGGAGAAGAGCACGATCTTGCGCGCTTCCTCCGCAGCCAGCTCCTCGAGCAGCTCCTCGAGCCGCTCGAGCTTGCTCGAGTAGCCGGGGGCGCGCTTGTCCACGAGGAAGGTGCTGTTGGCGTTCATGCGCGCGAGCAGCAGCGCCTTCTCGAGCTGACGATGCGCGTCTGCGCGAGCTCGATGTCGAGCTGCTCAGCCGTCGGCGGAATGCGCACGATCTCCGTCGTGCGTGGTGGCAGATCTTTCATCACGGCGCTTCGCGTCCGGCGCAGCAGCACCGGCTTGAGACACTCGCGCAGCAGGTTGAGGTCCTTGTAGCCGAGGACTTTGCCTTTCTCGTCCGTCACGCGGTGCCGGTTGAAAAACCGGAACGCGGGACCGATGGAAATCATGCGCCACTCATCCCGTTGGACGGAGGAATTCCACTTCGCAGCCGACTGCTTCCACCACTGAGACCCGGCTCGGATCGACGATCTTCACCTCTGACTCGCCCGCGAAGAATGTCGTCATGCGGATGTTACTGAGCGAGGTCTTCAGCACGACATGGTGAGGACCGAATTTCCGCCGTCCGATCACCGGGTCCAGCGAATATCCCTCCTGGGCGGCGTGCCAAAGGTCCTTCGCGAAGCCCGGCGAGTGGATGTCCAGTCCGGCTCGCGTGGCTATCGCGTCGCCCAGCCACGTTGCGTGGCGCAGACTCCCGGTCTCGCAGCGACTGACGCGATCGTGAATGGTGTTGAACGATAGGACCGTCTGCAGTCTTACCGCGCACTGTTGATCGCCAAAAAAACCGTTCCTGGAATGCCTCGAGTGTACCGAGTTCTCGGCTACTTTTTGTCCTCTTTGCGGCGAACTTGCGCGAGCTGGCACGGGGCCAGTTTCAGAATGCCGTGCCGGTGTATGACAAGAACGTCGTCATCGCCACCCTGCACTGGCCTGCGGAGCCGCGTGTTTGTCTCCTACCGGGCCCCCAGCAGCAACCCAATGGCACTGCGCGTTTCGGGACTCAAACTGGAGAGTTCATCCTCCATCAGCAGTCCGTTGGCATGCATTTGGGCCAGCACATTCAGCGCATTCGAGCGTTTCAGATCATCAAAGATGCGTGCCACGTCTCGATCGCGCCGTTCGACGATCTCGAAGATGTCCCGGTAGCGCTGATGAAAGCTCCGGGTGTTGTCATGCGTGACACGTTCGATCTCCGCCAATACACGTTCGCAGAAGCGTTCGAGCGCGAGCGGATGCAAGCGTCTCAGCACCTTCCAGTCGGCTTCCTTGATCTCGCGCGGCATGGTCAAGTCTCACGCACCGTACGGAAGTCGGACACGCCGATCCAACCTGCTAGGGAGCCACGGCAATATCCGTGTGTGGAAAAATCCTCGCCCTTGAAGGGCAGCGGCTCGCCCTTCACCTTGGCCAGGGAGTAGCTGAAGCAGTCGCCAAAATTCAGACCCGCGGAATGACGCCCCTTGCCGTAGCGGCCGTGACAGCGGCGCCGGAGCGACTTCACAGCCACTCTCTGGAGGGCCATTGAGCGCTCGGGAAAGCCACAAACTGTGGGGGTCCGGATGGGGGTACGCCGTGCTTGTCGGTGGGCAGATACTCGTAAATTCAAGCAGCCAGCGCCGACGTTCGAGTCCCTCCCTTCCACCAGATATTCTTGAGTGCGCGTCGGCACGAGGTTCTGGTGCGTTGGCGGACCCCAGAGCGCGGGCCGTAAGTTGTCGCACCTCAGAAGCCGGCAAAAAACGATCTTGCCCCCTGCAGGCAGAATGCGGGCACGAGTACGTCGTGGTAATCCTTTTGCACCGCAGATCTGCCTCCATCGTCCGCACCGTCGATGATCGCGGCCCATTTAATCAGTCTCTTCGTTTCGGCAAAGCGTTTCTTGAGGTGCCGGTACGGGCCGCCATGAGAGGGGGGAGCGTCGACGTTCAGAACCGTCACCAGACTGTAAGGTGCGTTCACGGCCCAGTACCCCTCCATCAACTGCGTGTTGAGGAAGAACACCACGGGATCCTCGTCGCCGGCGCACAGGAGCACCGGCGCGGTCGGCGACCAGTTCCTTAGGTCATTGGTCTTCAAAGCCTGTCGTAACGTATTGGCCGGGTTCGAAGGCGGCAAGCCGGTCGTGGTGTCGGGGTAACCGCCATCGGGAGTCGAGAGCGCATCCTGCAGATAGATCAGCCGATATGCGTTCGTGACGAGATGGTCTGTGCCGAATCCGCGTGCGAACACGTGTGCAAGCTTCGAAGGCTCCGTCGCCGGGGTGAGCGCAGCGAACTCGGGCGTCGGCGGCGTGCTGCTGAAAACCGCGCTCTCCGGAATCTGCCCCTGCGCGACGAGAGTGCCGCCTGCCATCGTGCCCGGCAGGAGCGACTCGGCCGACGCATACTTCGCTTCAAACAGATCTGTAGGGCTGGAATGGAGATTCCCATACGCGTGCTGGTAACTCGATGCCAGCATCACGAATTGCTCCACAGCGCCGGCGGTGACTTGGCCCATGAACACCGCATCCGCAAAAGCCGATAGAGCGTACGGCCCTGACATCGGTGCGGAGGCGGTGACGGGAACTCCCGCGGCCTCCAACGCACGGTGAGTGGCCATTGCAACATAGCCACCCTGCGAGTAGCCGGTCACGAACAGCTTGTGATTTTCGACGGTATTCGTGGCAGCGAACGCGGCGCGGGCGGCGGACAGCGCATCCATCATCTCACTGGACTGTTGATCTGCGTTCAGAAAGGGATGGTATGGGAGGGTCGACGTGTCGTATCCCGCATAGTTTGGAGCGACGACGATATAGCCGTCACCGGCCAGGGCTAGCGCGAGTAGCAGGCCTTCATAGTTGGTTTGGCCACTCAGGTCGGCGATGTTGAAGGACCTGAGAGTCCTCTTTCCGTGTGCGTACAACACGACCGGTCGTGGGCCCTGGCATATCGAGTCGGAGCCGGTAGGGATCATCAGCGCACCGGAGGCGGTCGTCGGTTCGCCCTGCGCGCCGATAGTCCCATAGCGCAACTGGTAAACATCTACAGAACACTTCGGTGAGAAAGTCCGTCTGAGCAACCACTGGGAAATCTCGCCGTCCGTCACCTTGGAGATCAGATCGGAGACGGTGTAGGTGCCGAGCTTCGGTGGCGGATTCTCGAGGAGCTGCCCGCGTTGGGGCGTGAGGGTTGCGTTCTGCGCGAATGTGGCGCCGACGTGTGCGATGTTCGCAAGCGATAGCGTGGCCAGGAGCAGCGAACGGATGGTAGGGGTCATGTGGATCCCCTTCAGTCGGATAGACGGAAGCGCACCCGGAGCCCGACGCTAACGAGGAATGTCGAGCAGCGTCAGTACAACCAATGGACCATCGCCCGGGCGGCCACATAGTGATAGGGAGCTCGTCGACTCTGGAGAGGGCTCCGGACATGACTCGACTTCCGATCCTCCTGTTCTTGACGATTTACGGCGGAGGCGTCTAGGCGGCTGCAGGAGGTAGCACGAGCAGCGTGGCTCGCTGTGCTCGGTATGTCAACGCGGGAAACTGTTGGTTCCGGCACGGGAGACTGCGTGCGAAGTCTCTGCCTCCGTTCGCCACGTCGGCTCCGGTTCCCCCCAAGCTTGTGCGCGCTCATGCCCGCGCAGTTCGCGGCAAACCTGACCAGATCACACCGCTCCTAAGCGTCGTCTACGCCACACGACTCCTTCAACGTTGAGCGGAGTCTGGATGCGCGCGGGCGTCTCGATCACCTGTCCGGAGATGCCTTCTACGCTGCGTTCCCAGATCTCATCGCTCGAACGAAGGGACTCCATCAAAACCACAGGTTGCGGGCAGCTATTAAGGGTGGTGAAGTACGCCGTCCTTGGTGGAATTCATGTACTACGCGCCCCAGACAATCGCGGTATCCGAGCAAGTCCCGCGTGCCTGGGGAGAGCAGCCACCACCACCGCAATGGAGGCACCGCTATGCCGTACCTTGATATCAGTCCGATGATCACTGCCCTGCGCACGACACCCGATGAGTTCGAGCTTGTTGACGGCTGGCTAAATCATACGCGCAGCTCTCACAGCTTCAGATTCGACCTCAATGACGAAGTCGAACTCCGAGCCGCATGCAACTGTACGCTGCTCGCCATACGGCCGGAGCAAAGGCGGGAGCTGGCAAAGTGCTTCCGTGAGTGGGAGAGCAGTTATTGGCGACCGCTGCAGATCAATCGCGAATTTGCGTCGCACTTCTCGCGCAAGCCCGGATTGCGTCAGATGTTGATCGTGCTGACGGGCCGCCTGCACCATTGGCTACTGCGCCCACAACGCTTCCGTGGGGCGGCGGGAACTGTGATTCAGGCAGGCTGAGTTAGACCGAAAAGGCGGCGGCCGTTCGCGACGGGAATTGCACGGCCGCCGCTCACGGGCCCAAGAGTAACGATGGCGACGAGCTCCGCCGATCAACGCAATAGACGGTCGAATAGCTGCCGGTGAAATAGAGCCGGCCGTTGATCGCGAGGGGCGTTGCTTCCAGCGACCGCTCGCCCGGCAGATCGAGAGACCAGGCAAGTCCAACTCTGCCAATGTTCCGCGTGGTGATGCCGGCGAGGTTGCTGTAGCCAGTCTCATCAGCGTCACCGTTATGCGACGGCCAATTCTGATTGGTTCCGATGCTGCTCGATTCAGCCAAGGCCTGGCAGCTCGTCATGACGCGCCGATCGAAGAGCTCGGAAGGTCGGCGATCCGAAGAAGCCGTTTCAAGGCTCACCTTGCACCAAGTGCTACCGTAACAGGCAATCGCGCCGCCCGAATGGACGGAAGGATGCCGCCAATGAGCGCGATGCCCAGCGACCAGAGAATACTGATGATGGCGACGCGCGGAGTAACGGCCATCGGAAAGGTGATCTCCTGCGCCACCACGACGTGCCCATTGAACAGATACCAATTGATGCCGGCGCCGAGAAGAGCGGCGGGAATCGCGAGCAGCATTCCTTCCGCGAGCACCGAAACGACCACCGGGAATGTGGTGAACCCGAGCGCTCGCAACGTGCCGATCTCGCGGGTGCGGGCATCGACGCTGGCGTAGAGGCACGCCACTGCGCCGCAGGCTGCGCCGAGCCCCATCAGCCCACCGAGGAAATAGCTGATGAAATCGAAGAGCTCTCGCTGAGGCCTGAGCGCTGCCTCGTTGCTTTCAGCCTGTGTCATGACCCTTACCGCGAGCGTCGGGTCGTCAGTTACGGCCTGCTTGAACATCGCGAACGCGGCGGGTGATTCGAAAATGACGTTCACGGCGTTGAATGTAGAGTGCGGGAACGCCGCCAGCATGGTATCAGCATCCCCGATGACCCAGTCCTGGAGCGACTTGCTGTCGTACGCACCGACGATCTTCCAGGAAGTGCCTCGTATGCGTACCTGATCGCCGACATTCATACGCCTGAAGCGGCGGCGAATCACATCGCTCACGATGAGTTCGCGCAGCCCCGGCCGCACGTTGCGGCCCTCGATGATGCGAACCCCAGAACTGATCTCCCAAAATCCAGGCGTAACGAAGTAAAAGCTCACAGCACTACGCCGATTCGCCCGACTCACAGCGTCCATGTACATGAATGCGGCGCCGAACATCTCGGGCTCACCCCGCGGGTCGCGCATTATTCCCGGCTTGTCGGAAATGCTGCCCAGGATCGTCTTCGGCAGGGAACTCTGCACTGCCGATTGCGCCCCGGCTGCGAGCACGACGGCTTGGTCCGCGCGGACGTCGGCTCGGGCAAGCTCTTCCAGCCCTTGGCCGAGTGCGAGCATCGCCACCAACACGCCCGTGACGGTAGTGATGCTGATCACGATGACGGCCGAGGTGCCGAGCCTCTCGGGAATGCTGCAGACCGCAGTGACAGTCAGAAGCCAGATATGACGGATGGCGCGCATGCCAGATCCTCAGCGGTTGGCGAGCGCGTCGGCCACGCGCAGCCGCAACCCGCGCCAGGCCGCGACTGCACCGCCCGCGACCGCAAGCGCCACTGCGCAGGCGAAGCCCAGCGCGAACACGCTCGGCGGCACCGTGATGTTCCCGATCGATTCGCGGGCCACGGGGAGCAGCAGCGTACCGAGCCACAAGCCGATCGCGGCGCCGGCGAGGTAGAGCACGAGCGTCTCGGCGAGGATCAGCGCCATCACGCGGCGGTCGGAGAAGCCGAGCGTCTTGAGAACGGCGAGCTCCGGCGTGCGCTCGCGTATCGATTGCATCATGAGCGCTCCGGTGGCAAAGAGCAGCACGAAGAACGTCGCTCCGACGATCCGGTGCGCGACGGTGTTGAGATCGCCCAAACGCCTGAGGTTGACTTCAGCCAGCTCTTGCTCCGACTGCGTGAGTGTCTCGTGCGGTGAGTTCTCGTATCGCGAATCGATCATCTCTTTGACCTGCCCGGCACGCGTGGGATCGTCGATGCGCAGCACCGCAAATTTGAATGTGTCGCGTGCAGGACCCTCGGGCAACGACTCGTTGACGTAGCCGTAATTGGCGATCAACAGCTGAGGTCCCTCCTCATCGGACTTCTCGGTGCTCCCCCACGTTCCGACGATGTTGAAGGTCCAATTGCCGGTCCCATCCGTGCGCTTCAGCTTCGATTGAAGCGTCACGCGTTGGCCGACCTTCCAGCCGTACTTGTGCATCGTTCCGATCCCTACGATGGCACCGTCCTGAACCTGACGCATCGCGCTCCGCGCGGACGCGGGAGTGACCTTGGACGGCGCGTAGACCGCGAGGAAAGAGTCCACGTCGGTTGCGCAAATCGGCACGCGCTGCTCGGGACGCTGATAGCTCGAGTTGAACTGATAGCGGAACGTGACATCACGGACGCCGGGGACCGTTTTCAACCATTCGACGATTGACATCGGAAGCGCGCCTCTTTGATCCAGCTTGCTCGCGACGTACAAACGATCGGCCTGCGCAGCAGCAATGGCGCGGTTGACGCCGCTCTTCAATCCCTGCAGTGCCCCGAACAGGGCGAACGCGATGACTATCTGTGCGAGGATGAGAATGGAGCGACTGAACTTGCGCCGGATTGCCGCCCAAACAAGTGGGATGAACTTCACCCGCCCGCTCCTTCCATTGTTTCAAATTCGTCTCAGCCGCACAGTCATCGCCGCAAGCTGCGTCCGCGCGCCGACACGCCGCCGGGCACGATAAGCGGTCTTTTCGGCAGAAGAAGGGCACGATTCGGGCAAATTGTGGAAGCGTTCTCAAGGTTAGCGGGCGATGAACCTACCGGCGAAAGTTCAGGGGACGAATTCGCGCGGCAGTCAATGAGCCGAAGCCATGTTGATTCGCTGACCGCTTCGGGTCGATCCGAGACTCACGTATCGGGCGACTCCCGGCCAACAGCTGTCGTTGAGGTGACACCTCGCAAATTTCCCACAGGCAGTCAGTCGTGGGGCTAGCGCTATGCTGTGGCCCGCGAACCCGACTTCCGAATTGGTAAGATTGCTGCAGGTCTTTGCGTATGTGGTTTTGCCGGGCGCCGTACATCGGAGCCGTCGCGCTTGGCGATTTGCGCAGTTGCCGCGCCCGCGCGCGGCAATCCAAAGCCGTATTTTTCTCGATCTCGCTATCAGGGTCGATTGGCCTCCACAACGGTGTTGCTGAGGTAGAAGGGGCTATTCCACAGGCACCGGATTGGGGAAGCCCTCGGCAGGGGAGGGGCCCGCCCACCGAGCCTCCCAGAGCTGAGCCAGCCTGAGACAAGCCACCCTGCTCCGATTCGAGCCGGTGACAACTGGTTCCTGGCGGCAGAAGTATTCCTTGCCTTTGAGCTCGACGCGCTGATAGCCGTTCGAAATCGCCCACTTGTCCGTGGTCGGAACCTGCGAAGCGCACCCGACGAGCGCCGAGGCACCTACGAGAATGACGAGACTCGTGATCTGTTTGATTCGGTTATGCATGGGGATGTCTCCGGATGAGGAGGAAGGTCCACGCGGGCGCGGCACGAGGCTACGCTCCCGACTCAATGCTAGCGCTGTAGTAGCGCTCGGGCAACGCGGAATATCGGCAATGACAGCCAACGAGTGGCTGCTTTGGAGCACGTCCAGCGTCTCAGATGGGTCGAAACCTGCCGCTCGAGCATCCAGCGGAGGCGATGGTCATCGTGGGGGCGGGGGGCGGCAGTTTCGATGAAGGGATTTGAACCTGCGAGGGGAGTTGGTGCCGAACGATCTTTTCCTCGACCGCAATCTAAGCTTCCCGGACGTTTCCGATCGGCGCGTCGTGCTGAAGGCTCCCGAGCAGACTTCGTGCAGTCAGCGTCCATCCGAAGAACGACTCGACGTTGAAAATAGTCGCTTCGTGCGCCGCGGGCGGCCCGGCCTGCATGGCGCCGTCGGTCACCAGGATCGGCCAATACTCGTGAAAGTACGCGTCGCGCAGCGTCGATTCGACGCAGACGTTCGTAGCGATTCCGACGAAGAGGAGATAGCGGATCTCCCGCGCGCGAAGCACCGAATCGAGCGTCGTTCCAGCGAACCCGCTGTAGCGGGTCTTCAGCACGACCAGGTCGCCCGCTTGTGGCTTCAACTCATTGACGATCTCGAAGTCCCACGTACCCTCGACCAGGAGCTTCCCCTTGAGCTCTGGCCGCGCACGCATCAGGCAAAGCGCGGTTTCCTTGCGCGGATTCGGTGAGGCCTCGCCGCCGCCGTTGCTGAGGTCCGGCTTGTAGCCCGTCTGCAGGTAGACGATCGGGACACCGTTCCTTCGTGCCGCGGCGAGAACCGAATGAATCGTGCTCACCACGCCCGCCGCGCCGGAGATATCGACACCCGCCAGGTCAAGCAGGCCGCCCTTGCTGGCGAAAGCGTTCTGCATGTCCACGACGATGATCGCCGATTTGTCGAGCGCCACTTCGAGCGGCTCGGGTCTGGTGACGAGCGTGACCATGCTGACTTTGCGCCTCCGGCTCAAGGGCATCGATTGTGGACCGCCGGCCCGCCATGGATCAAATCAGCGCGGCCGCCGCGGAGATTTCGACCGCTTCGGCCGGACATCCGTTGCCAATGGCGGTGGTATCCGCGAACATCGCCAGGACACAAGAACAAGAACGGCGCCCCCGGCGGCCACTGGGGTGGGCGCACGGTAGCTGCTCGAGCGCGAAAGCCCGGGCGGCGATACTCAGCTCCGAACAAGGGCACAGAAACCCCGAGAAGCACCCGCGGGCCGCAGATCGGGACTAGCTTCGCCTCATGTGCCTGGCGTAGTTGGCAGTCATCTTTTTGGCTGGCTCTGCGGAGTACCAAGAGGATCACCAATGCGGTTCTCGCGACTGCACTCAGGGATCGAGATCATCAAACTCAACGGGCACGTCCTCGCCGCTCAGATTGGCGAACGGTCGTAACCGGGATTCGAAGCGCTCGCGCGCCGCAAGCTCCGACCTGGCGGCATCGAGGGCGCAATTGAGCTCGTACGCGCGCACATCGTAGCCCGCGTCGCGCATCGCCGTACTGAACGCATCGACATGCGCACTGCCTGCTTGATACACCCACGGCGCGAAGTCCGGGTCGATATCCAGGTTGTCGGGATCTTCGTAGGATTGCTGGCACCCGGCTACGTTTGTCGCGTGATAGTTGCGGCACGCCTGAGGACGCGCGGCGTAAATCGTGCATCGTCCGTCGTTCAGGAACGGACACTTGACGTTGCGCCTCATGCGCTCGCTCTCGCCCAGATTCTTGAGAGCCGTGCTATTCGCGCACACCTCTGCGTAAACGCGCGCCTGCTCTTCGATCGTGAGCGTGCGCTCGACGAAATCCAGGATGCTGAAGGCCTCGACGGCGCGAACATCGACGCTGAAATAGCAGCACCACGTACAGCCAGCACGGCAGGCGAGCGTGCCAACATCCGGGGCGGAAGCAATCCGCAAGTCGTGGCGCTGCTGAGAATTCTCAAACGCGCGCAGCACACCTGCACTTCGAATTTCGTCTCGCGCACGTTCGTACTCTTGCGCGAGGATGCCGCGAACGAAGGCCAGGTCGAGAGAAATCTCCATGGCCACATTTTAACCTGACACACCTGCTCGGCATCGACGAGGCGGTTGGATCGGCCACGTTTGGCAAATTCATCGTACGTCGGTCGTTTAACCGCCCGAGCTCATTGCCGGGCGTCAACAATGAAGGCATCGCAATGGCGCCGGAATCGGAATGCGCCGGTAATCTGAAAACCTTGTTGTGGGCGGATGACTCGCAGACCGGCGGTCATGCGATTCGTCGTGGCACCATTGCTTGCGGGCTGTTGTTCTAATCCGCGAGCGTCAGCTCAGGGTGTAGGAAGCCGTCGGGCCGGGATACATCGCCCCGTCGTCGACGCCGACCTCGGTGTCGACCAGCGCGTTCACCTTCGCGTTCAGCTCGAGAATCCGCGCCTTCTGCTCCTCGGGCCGAAACGCGAGATTCACGATCTCATCGGGATCGGCCTGCGTGTCGTAGAGCTCGATGTCGTTGTGCGCAAGCAGCGTTTCCCAGTCGCGCGGCTCGTGATGCTCCGTCAGCCGGAAATAGCGCCCGAATTTGTAACGGCCGTCGAACACGCCGCGAATGAGCCCGCGCGCGGTATTGCCGGGTGCCGGGCCGTCCGCATTGAGGGCGCCGCTGGGGGTCCCGTAGTTGAACAAGATTCCGCGCTCGTCGCGCGGCGTGCGCGCGCGCGCATCGGCGATCACGGCGCGGAAATCGAAGCCGTGCAGATCCGGGTAGCGCTGCGCGCGCTCCGCGTCGCTTAGCCCAGCGAAGCCGAGCAGCGTCGGGGCGAGGTCGATGCCGGCCGCGAGCGCGTCGGTTACGCCGCCGCCGCGCACGTCTGGATGGCGCACGATCAGCGGCACGCGGAGCGCCTCCTTATAGATGTCGGCGCCCTTGCCGAGCATGCCGCCGTGCGCGGCGCCGCGCTCGCCGTGATCCGCCGTGACCACGATGATGGTGTTGCGCGCAAGGCCGAACCGGTCGATGGCGTCGAGCATGGCGCCAACGTGCTGGTCGACGTCACGAACGCAGTTGAAGTAGTAGTTCTGATAGACGCGCAGCTGCGATTCGCTGAGCGGGCGGAACGAGCGCTGCACCGCCGGCTTCGTCGACAGATCGTCGGCGCGGTAGCTGCGCGGCAACTCGAAGGCCCAGTTCTTGTCGTAGAGCGGCGTGCCGGGCGCGCCGAGCGTCGGTGTCCCGACGAGCGCGCGGCCGTCGCCGATCGCGTCGAAGAACATGATGTCGTGGGGATTCACGAAGTTGACCGCAAGGAACCACGGCTTTCCTTCGGTGCGGCCCGCGGAGAAGCGCTCGAGCAGGTTGATCGACTCCGCGGCAGTGACGCTGTCGTGGCCGAAGCCGGCCCACGTGAGGCCGGTGTGCTCGCCGTCGTAGTTGTAGTCCGAAAAGCCGTATCCCTCGAGCGCGTTCGTTGCATTCGGAAACGTGGCTCTGCCGACTTTCTGGTTGACGACGCTCAAGTGCCACTTGCCCTTGTAGGCTGTGTAGTAGCCCTGTGCGCGCAGCATCGTGCCGATTGTCGGAAAGCCCGCCGGCAGCTCGACGCCACGCGGCGCCTCGGGCGAATACTCGCCAAATTCGCCGACGGGGTTCGTGTACATGCCGGTCTTCTGGATGTGCTGGCCGGTGTAGAACGTGGAGCGCGACGGACCGCAGGGTGCCTGATGCACGTGATAGTTGCGGAACGCACGGCCCTCGCGCAGCAGCCGCCGGATCGACGGCAACGGCAGCTTCCCGGGCAAGTCGAGCCACGAGCGCAGCTGGTCCATGCAGATGAAGAGGATGTTCGGGCGGTTGTCGCGGCTCTGGGCGCGCGCGGTGCCGCCGGTGCGTGTGATACCCGGAAGGGCCGAGCCGAGGAGTAGCGCACCGACACCGGCGCCGCTTTTTCGTAAGAAGTCTTTCCTGGTTATTTTCTTGCCAGACATGCTCAAGTGCCCCCACGCGAATGTGCGAAGCAAGCTTAGCGTGCCAGGCGTCGATCCGCCGTCGTCATTTCGCACGTCGGGCCACAAGGTATAACCACAACGCTATGGCACGTATAGCCAGTTGGTGCGTTGCTTGCGGACAACGGTGCGCGACAATTGGGCCGTTTGTCGGCCGCGCCAGCGGCTTTGAACAAACGGAAGAAGAGCCCCGATGGCCAGAGGTCTCAGCCGCATGTGCAAATGTTCATTTTCATTTCCTTCCCGACGCCGCGCGCCGGTGCCGGGGTGTCCGTTGATGACACCCCGGCACCGGCGCGCGGATCCTCGGGATCAACTTCCGGCGGGCACGGAGAAGTCGACCGTCGAGATGAGGTTATTCTGCACGGTGACGGGCGTGCCGGCCGATGGCACAAAGACCAAGGTCTCATCGGCATTCGTATCGTCGCTGCATGTGAAGGCAAGCGTGTAGTTGCCGCCGGGAACGAACGCCGCACGGTAGGTGCCGGAGTTTGCGCCCTCCGGAACCGTCACACCCACGACTGAAACCGGATCGACGTCTGTACCGGCTGCGGCCGTGTCTTCCATGTCATCGGGAGTCACGGTTCCCCCGTACACGTACACCTTCGGCAGGCAGTTCGCGGGGACCGTGCCGGCTTCGAACGAAACCGTGCCGGTAATGGCGCCGACGTTTGCGTTATCGACCAGCCGCAATGTCGGCCGCAGCACGTATCCCTGCGTACAGGCTTCGCTCGTTCCGCTCGACTGTCCGGGCGGGGCATGCAGCGACTGGCGCAGATCGAAGTCCACGGTCAGCGCGAGGCTGCCGTCGGCCGCAATCGTGAAGCCGCGAATCATCTTCAGTCCGCTCTCGGCCCCGCTCGGGACATCCAGCTCGCACTCGGCACCGTTCACCATGACATAGGAGTCGCGCACGTTTGGCACCGAATCGATGATCAGCCGCAGCCACTGATAATGGCCTGCCGTGAATGGCACGTTCTCGAGCAGCATGGCGACGTTGCCCTGCTGGTATTGCAGCAGATTGATCGCGCGCGGCGCGAAGTTCTGAACGACCTCGGGCGCTGCGCCATCGGGTTTGAATGCAACGCCCGAGACTTGCACCCACACTTCCTGCGCGACATCCGTCGGTGCGTCGGTGATTCCAACGGATACGGTGCCACCTCCGGAGCCGCCGCCACCACACGCGGTGAGGGTTGCGAGAGTGGCGAGCACGAGACCCGCGGTCAGCAAGCGAAATTGAGGATTCGACATAAATAATCTCCCTCTGCGAATAGCCGTCTGAGACCGGGGGCTGAAACGACAATGAGCTTCATCGGTTGACCACGCCGGCGCAGAGGAAGTCGTTACGCTCCTGGCGTCTCCATACACAGACAGAGCCTGCGCATCACGCCGCAATCGGCTGCAGCCGGGGCCGAAGGCGTGCAGGACATTCGCTGGTGAGGTGAGGAGCGTGACCGACAATGCGCTCGACATTGCGGCCGCGCAGGCGTCCCTCGGAACTGTTGCCTCCAGGCATGGGGAGATCCATGCGATGTCGCCGAAGGGCGACCGTTTGTCAGCAATGCTTGAGCTGTGCTGAAATTAATACCGCTGTTGAAACCAGCCTGGGGCGACCGCGGCAGCTTGCGTCTGTGCGGCGACTGTTGGGCAGATGAATGCCAGTACCGGGGTCTGACAACCGAATCTCTGCTCGAGTGCACCCTCTGCAGATGCCTGGTCATTTCCGGAGGAAACATTCGGTGGAGACCTCGGCCGCCCGAAGTCACTGGAAACATGTCGCATCTCAAAGAGCTATTGGAGCGCTTCGCACTCGAAACGCAGTACGTGCCGCCGCACGCGCGCCTCGTGGATGATTTGCGTGAGCTGCCCCTGGCGCTCGAAGGTCGAGCAACTGGGTGCGGCAGCGAGGCTGCCTGGCGAGCGTGGACCGACGGCGCCCGTATCTGGTTCATCACCGGACGGCTATCGTGGTGGCCCATCGAGAGTCACAGCCGGCCGACGCTGCACCTGTTGTTCTTCGATGATTCGGGCGATCTGGTCAGCTCCGGTGTGTGGCGTCGCGACGAGCCTGGCACGTGGACGCTGTGCCAGGCCTGACCGTGACGTCACGCCGGATCAGGTCGAGCGCTCATCGGTCGCGACCGCACGCGAGGGCGGCGCTCCGCCTGCGGGAGCGCAGGCAGTGCATTTCTCGCGATGGGCCGGGAAATGGAAGGGGCGTGAGCGAAAGCCCACGCCCCCCGATTTTCCGATGAACGACCCGGCTACTGGAAGGTTCGCCGGAACGTCAGCGACACCTCGCGGCCTCGGGCCGGACTGCCGGTGCGGTTGTCCGTGGGGAGGCCGGTGAGCGTGCTGCGCTCCGGCGCGATCGTGTAGTAGTAGAACTTGTCGAGCAGGTTCTCGGCAGACAGCGCCAGATCCCACTTGCCATCGTCCGGCGCGTAGCTGATGCGGGCATTGACGAGGCTGAAACCCGGCACCTTGTTCGCGCTGCCTCCCAGCTGCTTCAGGTACTGATCGCCATTGCTGCGGCTGCCCTGGATGAACCAGTCGAGACGCGGCGTCAGTGAGCCCCTGCCCACCGTGAAGCGGTACTGCGCGCCGAGGCTTCCCGAGAGCTCGGCCTGCACGTCGAAGCTCGGATCCACGTAGCCGGGATTCGGCGCACCGTTCAGCGTCGGCGCGACGTTCGACTTGAAATCGAACCAGGCCAGGGTCGCGTTGATGTTCAGGTTGCTGATCGGGCTCGCGGTCAGCTCCACTTCGACGCCATGGTCCTCTCCCGGCGCGCTGTCATAGGCAATCCACGGAATGCCGGTCGAGCCTGCCAGTGGCGTGCCTGCGGGGCAGGGATTTGCGCCGCTGATGCCGCGGTAAACCGGACCTGGATCGAGGGCGGAGGCCAGATTGCACTGCGTCCCGAACGAGCTGAATACGCGCGGATCGTAATCGTCCATGAACGCCGCGACGTTCAGGCGCAGACGGCGATCGAACAGATCGGTCTTGACGCCCACTTCGTAGGCGATCAGCTCCTCGGCCGGCACCGGAATGCGCTGCTGGCCGGGCGTGAATGGCCGCGGCTGGGCGCCGTCCGAGCGGAAGCCCGTCGATACCACGCCATAGGCCATCACCGCCGGGCTGAATCGGTAGTCCGCGCTGACCTTCCAGTCGAAATGGTTGGAACCGTACTCCAACGGGTCCGCAACGAGCAGGTACGGGCTGTGATCGAAGGCGTAGGTCTTCTTCTCGTCGGTGTAGCGCGCGCCGGCGGTCACCGAGAACGCGTCGGTGATCGAGAAGACACCGTGCAGGAAGCCGGAGTCGCTCTTCGTCGTGAATGAGTCGTTCTCGTTGAAATCCGGCAAGATGAAGTTGAAAGCCGGCAGCGTCACGAAGCCGCCGAGATGCGAGTCGGCATCGTAGCGGTACAGGCCCGCGGTCCATTCCAGCCGCTGGCCGAGCGCCGAGCCGGACAGGCGGGCCTCGTAGCTCTTCTGGTCGTGGCTCTGCAGTTCGTAAGTGTGATTGAGATCGATCGGCATCTGGTCGCCGTCGCCCATCCAATCGCTGTCGTACGTGCGATAGCCGACGATCATGTTCAGCCGCAGCGCGTCGGAGAACCGGTACTCCAGCTTGCCGGTCGTGCCCCAGGCTGTGGTGAGCTGGTCGGGCGGGAAGTTCTTGCCCTGGATCGGATCGATCGGGTTGGCGTAGGTCGTGAACGGATTGCCGGTGACGAAGCGATCGTCGGCGGTGAACCGGACGCCGTAACGCGGGAAGACGACGGTCTCGCTATAGAGGTTGTTGAAGAAGTTGGTCGACTGGTGGCGGGTCAGCTTCGAGTCGGGCTGGGGCTCGGCGACCGTCTTCGAGTAGTCCGCGGCGAGACTCAGCTCCAGCGCATCGCTCGGCAAGTACCGCAGCATCACGCGCCCGGCGTCGATATCCGATCCGCCCCGCTCGGCGATCTTGCAGTCGCCCTTCAGCTGGCGTTCGGAAGGCACCTGAGTTGGAAAAGTGCCGGCCAGCTGCGGTGTGCCGTTCGCGCGCATCTGGCAGGCGAAGTCGAGCACGTCCTGGTAGCCGTCGATCTCCTTCGATACGCCTGTCAGGCGCACGAACAGCTTCTCCGTCATCGCGAAGTCGTAGGTGCCCCTCAGGTCGAGGCGATGAGAGGTGCCGTAGGTCACCTCCAGGCTGCCCGTGTCGTTGCCCTGCGGCTGCTTGGAGATCAGGCGGATGGCGCCGCCGAGGCTGTTCTTGCCGAACAGCGTGCCCTGCGGTCCGCGAAGTACCTCGATGCGCTCCAGGTCGAGCAGGTCGATCGCCGACCCGGTCAGCGAGCCGTGGTAGATATCATCGATGTAAATGCCGACACCCGGATCCGACGTGTAGATGAAGTCCGTCGTCATGACGCCGCGCATGCCGATCATGGGGGTCGGCCCGCTGAAGCTGCCCTGTGGCCGGATGTTGGCGTTCGGAATCACGAGCCCCAGGTCGGTGACGTTCGTCAGACCCTGCTCCTCGAGCTGCTGGCCGGAGACGGCGGTGATGGCGAGCGCCGTGTCCTGCAGGTTCTCTTCGCGGTACTGCGCCGTGATGATCACCTCAGCCAGCGTGTTGTCCTCTTTCGGAGGCGTCTGGGCCCAGACCGGCGAGGCAAGCGCGACAGCCATCGCCATGCACGGCACGGCGGCCCGACGGCCACGCCGATGATCCGTGCGCACCACGGCACGCGATACAAGTTCGAATACAGAATGCATGATTCCCCCTGGAACTACGGAACCAGAACCACGGCCGCAGTCCGCGCGGATACGCGGCTGCGCCCCCCAAAGCGCCGCGCGGCTCCCGCTGTTCGAATCTATGATGGGAGCCGCAGTTATCTGTAGTGCCTTGAGCCTAATCCTGTGTGCGGAGTAGAGCAACCGGAACGAACCTGAGCCCGGATGGTCGTCGAGCCTGATGGCGCACCCTCGTCGCCCCTGCAGTCGCCGATCGACAAGGCGCCGATCACGGGGATACAGGTCCGGGTCGTCCTGCTGTGCGCTCTCGTTTTCGTGGTCGAGGGCATAGACCTCAATCTCATCCCGGTTCTGGCGCCATCGATCGCGGACGCGTGGTCGCTCCCGTCGTCGCTCTTCGGGATCATCTTTTCGTCAGGCCCCGTCGGATTGATCCTCGGCGGCTTCGGCATCGGCTACGTCGCGGATCGTAGCCATTTCACTATGAGAATCCGGTAACGGGCCGCATGCCGGCGGAACTGCTGCCGTAGCGTTCACGCCCGTCGCGAGGTGTCCCGGTTGTCCGGAACGGCTCGTCAGCCCTTCGGTTGCTGAATGATCTCAATTCGGTTGCCCGCGGGGTCGATCACGAACCCGAGCATCATCTTGCCGAACGCGCGCGGCTCGCCGTCCATCTTGCCGCCGGCGGCTTTCACAGCGGCGACCGTGGCCGCGATGTCCGTCACATTCAGGATCAGGTGCGGCACCGTATCGTTAATATCATCGGATTCGCGGCGCATGATGATGATTTGAGGATTCGGGTTCTTCCTGGCCGCATCCACCGATTCGCCGAAGTTCATGATGATCTCAAACAGGTTCGGCAACTCCAGCCGGTTGGTTTCCTCGAGGCCGAATGCAGCCTCGTAGAACTTCGCGAGCCTGGGCACATCCACGGCGCCCACACGTCCACCGAACAGCGAGGCTCCGGCCTGCGCGACGGAGGTAAGCAGCAGCGCCGCGGCGGCGGCTGTCAGAATCTTTGTGGCTCTGTTCATCGGTGTCCCTTTCGCGTTGGTAATCGTCCGATCATAGCGACGACCGCGTCGGGCAGCGCCCTGGAGAGATCTCACGGCTTCAGGGTGGCGGCGACCTTGCGGATCTCGTCCGGTGTACGCTCGCCGGCGAGGGGCGTTCCCGGCATCAAGTACTTGCCCATCGCCAATCCGCCGACAAGGACAGGTTCGTAGCCGATATCGCGGATCAAGCGCGACGCGACTTCGATTGCCTGTTTATCATCGCCGGCGATCGGCATCCCGATACGCCCCGGTTCCTGGTGCGCCGTGCCCATGCGTGCAGCGCCGACCGCATTGAACGCGCGGACGATGCGTGCGCCCGGCAGCAGCTCCGCCGAGACGAGTCCCGCGCCCTTCGCGCGCGCCTGATTCGCGATGTCGCCGTCGCGTTGTGCGAAGGGATTGCACGCGTCGATCACTACCTTGCCCTTGATCGAATCTGCAAGGGTCTTGCCGAGCTCCGGCAGCGCGCCGTAAGGAACTGCGAACACGAGGATCTCCCCGAACGCGGCAGCTTCCTGCGGCGTACCGGCGCGAGCATTCGCCCCAACCTCGGCAGCCAGTTTCTGGTCGCTGTCCAGGTTGCGCGAAGAGAACATCACCTCGTATCCCGCCTTGGCCCAGACGCGCCCGAGCGCGCTCCCGACGTTACCCGAGCCGATCATGCCGATCCTCATCTTACGGTTCTGTGCAGAGGCGACAGGCCCGGCGAGCGGCAGGACGCTGAGTGCGGCTGCCGCTCCGGCAGCTTTGAGAAGGTCACGACGACGAAGGTCGGGAATGCCATTCATGGAAGCCTCCACAATCTAAAACGGTTGTCGGTGAGGAAAAGCGCGCCAGATTGGACCTATCACCAGACCGGCGCTGTCGACGCGAGGGACGACGTCCACCGCGAGACAGTGGTGGAAGGCGCCGAAGAACGGCTTCTTATACGTGATCGATCGCAAGACGGGGCAGCTCATCACGGCGGAGAAGTCCAGCGCGGACGGATTCCGGGCCGCCCGCGCTACGAATCGATCGGTCCCTGGCCGCGCGAGCGGAACGAGTCTGCGAGCCTGGCGGATACCGCACCTCACGGTGCGTACCCGAGCACGACTCGATTCAGCTTCTCAGGATCAGGGGACAACGCGGCGCTCTCGTCGCCAGCCGCGAACCCATTCGCCTCGAGGATCGCGGCGAGAAGGTGCACATAGTCCATATCGCTCAACGTGCCGGCGCGACCCGGCGGCATGGTGCTTTTCATGCAATCGAACAACGTACTCAGCGATCGACCCTGCCACGCGGCGCGGAAGCCCGAGTCCGCGAGCGCGGGCGCACTCGCGGATCCACGCATGCTTTCGCCATGACAGAGCGAGCACTGATGCTCCAGGAACAGCTTCTTGCCCTGAGCACTCTGTGCGGCACTAAAGAGGCGGTTCGGCGTGCCGCTGCTGGAGGGCGAGATCTTCTGATCCGTCCGCCGACACTGCGATGGCGCTGCCGGTGCCGCCGCACCGCCACTCGCCGACGCAACCGCCGCGCTTGCTCGAGGCGGTACAGTCTCTTGCCGCGGGGCTGTCTTCACGGTCTGCCACGCTTGCGGGAGCGCGAACACATAGAGGCTGTTGTTGTCGCTCGGGCGGATCTCCGGCGTGATTGCCAGGTATCCCGCCGTGTTGACCGCCTGCCCTACGCTGACTGCAATGTACTGTCTGTCGCGTACCGCGTAGGCGATCGGAAACCCCGTCACCTGCGAGCCAAGGTTGGTTTGCCACAGCACTTTGCCCGAGCGCTGATCGAACGCGCGAAAGCGCCCGGCAACGTCTCCACCGAACAGAAGCCCGCCTCCTGTCGTCACCAGCGAGAGGAGGGCGGCGCGCTGCTCGTACTTCCACTCCGTCTTGCCGGTGCTCGCGGAGATCGCGTGGATGCTCCCGACGTTCTGCGTTCCTGGCGCGGTGGTATTGATCGCGCGTAGCCCGTACGACGAAGGCTCCTGGCGACTTGCGATGGTCACCGTGTACTGCGAGCACGTGTTCTGCAGCGGAAAGTACATCGTTCCGGTGAGCGGGCTGTACGCTCCAGCGGGCCAGTTCTTGCCGCCATGTATGCTCGGGCAAACGCGCGCTTCATCCCCCTTCGCTGAGAACAGGGTGCGCGGATTCACCGTGACCGCGCCGGTACGGCCGTCTATGTTCTCGACCACGTTCTGGTGAATGGTTGGCGTGGCCCAAAGGAATTGTCCGGTGCGCCGGTCCAGCGTGTAGACGATGCCGGTCTTGCCCGGAATCCCGGTGAGAACCTTGTGCTTCTCGCCGGGCTTGATGCCCGGATTGATCCACCTGACCGACTCCTTCGCGGGCGCCACCTCGGTGTCGAGCAGAATGCGCTCGAACGTATGGTCGAGATCCCAGTGATCGACGACGTGCTGGTAGTACCAGACGATCTTGCCGGTCCGCGGGTCCAGGGCGAGCGTGCAGTTGTGATACAGGTACTTCTTGTCGTTGCCGCTCAGCAGGAACTTCGGCGCGGGGGAGGTCACCGACGTGCCGATGTACAGCAGCTTCAGCTCCGGATCGTAGCTCGGCGGCATCCACGTCCCCACGTGCTTGCGCTCGCCGAACGGCACATCGCCCCACGTCTCATTGCCGCGCTCGCCGGGTCCGGGAATCGTCCGCGTGCGCCACAGCTCGCGCCCCGTCTCAGCATCATGGGCCGTGATGACACACGCGTCAGGGTTCGATGTAGGCAGAGGATCGCAGCCGCGTCCGCTGAACACTTTGCCATCGGCCACGATCGGACCCGAGGTCTGATGAACCGCCGTCTTGTAGTCGAGCACCTTCGTGCTCCACGCCTCCTTGCCGGTGCGCGCGTCCAGCGCATACAGGTAGCCGTCCGCGGAAGTGTCGATGATCAGGTGGCCGTGAATGGCGATGTTGCGATTGATGTAGGGCGCGTTGATATATTTTTCGATATCGGCCGGAAGTTGCCGCCGATGCTCCCAAAGCAGATCGCCGCTCGCGGCATCGAACGCCTGAATGATGTCGCGCGGACTCGCGAAATACATGACGCCATCGTGAACGAGCGGCGTGCCTTCCTGGGGGCCGGGCGCTAGCCCGCGCGTCCAGGCGAGCTGTAGCAAATGGACGTTGCCGCCGTCAATCTGGCGCAACGGACTGTAGCCCCACGAATCGAGCGTACGTCGCCACATCAGCCAGTCCTGAGGAGGCGGATTCACGAGCATTGCGTCCGAAACCGGCGTGATCTGCGCTTCGATCGATTGCGCTCGCGCGGGAAGCAGTCCGACCGCGGCGACCGTCAAGAGAGTGATCGCGAGCGCGCGGCCGCCGCGAAGAGGCGGAGCTTCCGGCATGAACGTCCCCCTGAATCGTTCCGGGTGAATCTACCGGAAGAGGAGGGTTGCAGGCCTGGCTATGCGATCCACTCAGTGAGAGCTGGCCGCAGATCGGATACGACAGGATTTTGATGCATTCGGGGATCTTCACCCCCAAATGCTTTGTTTCCAGCGTTGCCGAGCTCAACTCGCCGTGCGGGAAACGCGGAATTCTTCACGTGCGCGAGCTCGCACGTCTGACCGGCGTGCCCGCAGGGTCGTTGCATCGGGAGCTGGCGCTGTTGTCGCGAATCGGGCGATTCAGCACCAGCCCGCGCGCTCGAACATGCTCGAGATGGAACGGTTCGAGCGCCTCGCCATCGTGAGCGTCTTCGTAGATTTCGCAGGCTAACGTTGACTATATTGAGCGCGGGGCGAGGTGTCGTTCGCGTCGGCAACTCGCGACAGGGGAGTATTCATACAGTCGGGCCGCAAGCCGCTCCTGGGTGGCGCATGAACGTAGAAGCAAGCGAATCAATGAGCGAAGCGTGGGCGATGTTGGAAGGGCACGTAGTCAACGGCGTGTTTCCTTTGCGTCGCTATCTCGGTAGCTCGGATCACAGCGGCGTCTTCCTCACTGAGTTTACGGGCAGAGAGCCCTCGGAAGTTGCGCTAAAGCTCGTTCCCGCCACTTCGACGCTCGCGGACTCGCAGCTTTCGCGTTGGCTCACAGCCTCCGGCCTCGATCATCCTCACCTGCTTCGTCTATTAGACGCAGGCCGGTGCCAGGTTGACGGGCTGCACTATCTGTACGCCGTCATGGAGTACGCCGACCAGAACCTCGCGCAGCTGTTGGAGCACCGCGCCCTGACGGAGGACGAGGCGCGAGAAATGTTGGTGCCGACACTGCAGGCCCTTGCGTTTCTGCATGACAGGAAATTCGTGCACGGCCAATTGAAGCCGTCGAATATCCTCGTCGTTGGAGATCGGCTGAAGCTGGCAAGCGACACGATCCGCCCCGTCGGTGAAGCCCGCGACAGCATCAACGCGATGTCAGTGTATGACCCTCCGGAAGCCCGGGATGGAGGTTGTTCCGGCGCCGGTGATATCTGGGCGCTCGGCGTCGCTCTGTGCGAGGCGCTCACACGCCGTCAGCCTTCAGGTTTGCGCGACGGCGGGGGCAGCGTAGTGTTGCCGCCTTATCTGTCTCCGGCATTCCGTGAGATCGTCGCGCGGTGCCTGAGCCACCGCCCAGACGATCGCCCCAACGTGGCAGAGCTCGAAGCCTGGGTCTGTGGGCAACCTACGGCACCTGCTCCAGCC
Organism: uncultured Gammaproteobacteria bacterium; assembly: GCA_963837755.1. Classification (GTDB taxonomy): domain Bacteria; phylum Pseudomonadota; class Gammaproteobacteria; order Steroidobacterales; family Steroidobacteraceae; genus JADGHX01. The sequence continues at coordinate 30,658 of CAWIOP010000004.1, forward strand.
GCGGCCCTGCAGCCGGTAGCGATCGCATTACCCGAGCCCGCGATACCGCAGCCGATTGCCGCCCAGCCTGCCGCGCCGGTGCCAGCGGTTTCCGAAACGGTAGCGAGCCAGGGCACTTCAGCCGGGCAGCCCTCGAAACGGCGCGCACTTCCTCTCATCCTCGGAGCCGTCATCGTGCTCGCGCTGGGTTGGGCTGGCATGCGCTTGCTCAGAACCAACCAGGCTTCCACTCCACCTGCCACCGAGGCTGCTCGAGACGCTGGTTTTCAGACACCGGATCCGCTACGCACACCGAGCGACGCTGAAGGCGTGGTTCCCAGCGGGCCGCATCCGTCGCCGGCCGGGGTCGACGCAGATCTGTCGCCGTCGGTGGTTCACAAGGAGATCCCGGATGTCCCGCGACGCGCCAGGCAGACCATCCACGGAACCGTCAGAGTGTGGGTGCGGGTGATCGTCAACAAAGACGGTACGGTCTTCGCCGCTCTCGCGGATGATCCCGGTCCGAGCAGGTATTTCGAGCGGCTCGCCATCGAGGCGGCGAAGAAATGGACGTTCTCGCCGCTGGATACAGAGGCTGAGCGCCTCATGCTGTTGAAGTTCGACTTCACGCGCGAGGGCACGACGGCACGCGCCGTCACACTGCGATAAGGCCGATGGGGCTTGATGCCGTCGAGCTCAACGACAGCACCGGAAAGAGCCGTCTCCCAAGCCAAACCAGGTCCGAAGAACGCCGGCAGGTCAGCTACGTAATGCCATTCTTCGATACCTCGGCAGTTGCGCGATAGCCCGACTCTACGTACTCCTGCTCGCTTGCGTTGACCTTGCCATCAGAAAACGTTGCACGAATGGTCTGACCGCTCTCTCCACATATCTCGTACCTGACTTCGACCGTTCCGCCACTTGCCAATGCGCCCGCCGCGATGACGCCTTTGTGCCCGCAGGTTTCCACCTCGACGTCAACATTGCTGAGAGCCGCGCCCGAACTGTTGCGGATCATGACGATACGTTGGATTGTCCGAAGCCAGTCAACTCCGAGGCGATCAAGCCGCCGATGAATGCAACGGCCGCGACGGACAGTGAACCGAGGATGGAGATGCCGACTTTCATGCGCTCTAACGCCCGGCATCAGCGGCGCCGCGACGACGCCGACGAAGCATGTTGCGAGTGATCGGCGTCCGCTGCATGCCGTAGTTAGATCCACCGCCACCACGTTTGCAAAGCCATCGGATTGTCGAAGCGCGGAGTAGTTGACGGCCTCGCACCCTTCGGAATCTTCAAGGATAGCCAATAGTCGACAGGTCGGAGAAGCACCACTGCGCTTGCGCCGGCCAGATGAGAAACAAACTTCGAGTCAAAGGACAACAATACGGCCAACCCAGCGTCTTCCGCTTCGGCCAAGATGCGGCAATCGTCGGGGTCGTTGTGAAGCGCCAAAAACTCCCGACTTCGTGCGTCGATACGTGCGGGGTTGATAGGCTGTGTTTCACCGAAGAGCGTCGTCCATTCTTCATGAAACGCGACGCGCACACCGTCTCGAATGCGTTCGTATTCCGTCACCACCGTAGGTGAGATGAATAGGCAGCCGTCGCGGTATAGGAGTGTCCGAAAGAGCGCCACGTGCTGCTCAGCAAGGGCGTCCGTTGGCTCATCAACGCCCGCCATTGCGTCGATCAAGTACGTGTAGCACTGCGAGTCCAAACCGACGTGAGATTGTTGGCGACGCATGAGATCTAACGGCCCAGTTCAGCGGCCGGCCGCAGCGCCTCCAGCGCGCGGCCGTGCCATCCTAGCGGGCGCGCACGGACGCGCGCCCCCATCGACCTCAACCCAGTCCGCCGCAACTGGTTGTTAGGCGACACTTGCGTCGTCATCGTCGAAATCACTCGCAGACTCCAGAAGCCACCTCTGATCCGCTAAGCAAGACGAACGGTTTCATTGTCGTTGGTGCGTACTCTTCAACTTTGAGCAACGTTGTGTGAACCCCATTCTCCGCCGCTGTATCCGTCGCAATGGCTGTAAAGGCATTTGACCTGTTGCCGCGGGCAAGAACCGTATATTTGCTAGAGGCTGTTGACCACAGTGCAGTTTCTGGCCCAGTAAGCATCCCTGTATCTCTGTCGACGGCGAAGCGCTTACCGATAAGCCATGCATTTGGTGGGCGTGTGAGCAGGCCGTTGTCATGGAGAGTCAATTGTTCCTTGATCGTGCATTGATATGTGTTGGCGCCGCCCAGCGCCGGCTGACAAACGCAAAGAAGCAGCGACGCGATTGAGAGCACACGAGTCATGAATGACGCCTCCATACGAGCGGAAGGTTTCCGATGTCGCCTAACGTCCCGGTTCAGGGGCGGCGCGCTGACCTACGTGCCTTGGCACTTTATCCATCATCGTCCGCTGCAACCGGTTGTTATGCGCGGGCACGGCGTCGCCCTTACTGCGAAGACGGTTCGCCACCGAGGCGCGCCCTAATATCCAAGTAGGCGGCGTCGATTAGGTCGCGCAGAGCTGCGGTGTTGAGCTCGGGGCCGGGCTTCAATTTCACGTGCCGCATGCGTTTGCCACTTCCCTCCAACAGGCCAGCGGGATCCTCGAGCACTGCGCCGTAGAAGAAGCCGACGTTGACATGACTTTTGAATGAGTTGACGTACCCGAACGGCGCATCGTCTACACATGCGACAGGGCAACCATCGTGCATCAGCTCCCGGACATCGTCACCGCACTTCCGCATCTGCACAAACCACTTCTTCGCAATAGACCGCAGCTCGAACCGGGCCATCGGTCAACCAGATGTCGACAGCCGGATCCCGTTTTACGCCTCCGGACAGCCGCAAGATGTCGTTCCTACCGATCAACCCGCGGAGGTCCAGCGCAATGCGACGAGGTCTATGTCGGCGCATAACGATTGAGCTAAGCGGCAGACACCGGCTTTCCGGTGGCTGTCCGCTTGAGCGAAGGGTTATGCGTCATGCGCTTGGTGCGTGCTGTCTTGAACCACGCCACTTAAATGACTGCAAAACCCCCTCAAGAATCTTCTGCAGACGCTGCATTGATTCTTGTGACACATCAATTTCTCCGTAATGCCCGTCGGACATGGTGGACCCATATCTTGAGCCGTTTAGACAGTTCAGAGCGAGCACTCCTCCACCCGGAGCATTGATGAAACTGTTTGTGATTGGCTTCAGATCAAGCGGTTGCGGATTCTTGCCCGCACCGAGTCCACGTGCACGATCTTCGAGGTGTTGAGCCGTGTTGCGGACACCTCGAAGGTGCGGGAACTCCTCAGCGATTTGCTCATGGAACTTTGCGACCTGCTCCGGTACGTTCGCTTCCTTCGCCAGAACACCAAGAAACTTGTCGAACGCATCGAGCGCGTAGAGAAATGCGCGCGCGTAGAGGAACGGCAGGTTGTGTTCGAACTCTCGAGGGACTCCGCCGTTCGACCATTTCTCCCGCTTAAAGCGGACCTCGGCTTCAAAGTGAATCTCATCCCTCGGTTCGCAAGACGTGAAGTCCCCACGCTCTTGCTCGACAGCACGTTGGATTTCTGAACGACGCTGTGAGTCACGTTCCCAGTTGCGCCGGTCTGCAAACGACGGACGAATCGACTGTGCATTGACGAATAGATTTAGCGCAGCGTTGGCTTCGAAAAACTGTGACTCAAGAGACCGAAGCTGATTCTGTATCTTCCATGACCAGTCTCCGTCGTCGTAGTCCAGCCAAGTTCCAGGAGTGACGATCTCAAACACGAACATGCCGGTTCCCTAACGCATAACGTTCCGGTTCAGCGGCGGCGCGCTGCCGCCTGTGCCTTGGCACTTTATCCATCACCGCCCGCTGCAACCGGTTGTTAGCCGCTCGCGCTGAGCAATAGCCATTACGCGTCGTTCGCCCAAGAGCTATCCCTTCGGTTGCTTCAACGCGGTAACTTCAATCTCGATTTTCATACGTGGATCTGCCAGACCGGCAGAGATCATCATTGCTGCCGGACGAACGTCACCGAAGTACTTACGGAGAACCGGCCAGCACTGCTCAAATTCTGAGCCGTTTGGTAGAACGTATGTTACGCGCACGACGTCCTTCAGGCTGGAGTCGGCTTGTCGCAGCGCCGCCTCAATGTTTCGCAGGCATTGCTCTGCTTGTTCCACCAGACCATCCGCGATGGACATGGTCGAATAGTCAAAGCCGGTCGTGCCAGAAACGAAAACCCAGTCGCCCGCTACTACTGCACGTGAGTAACCTATCTCCGCTTCAAACGTGGACCCCGAGCTGATCAGTTTTCGAGTCATGTGCACGATGGAGACCTCTCTGTTGCGGCTAACAATAAAGGCTCTTCGTGAATCCGAGTGGGTAAGAACCAGGTCGTGACCCGCTCGCGGGGCCGGCATTCACAGGGTTTAGTGCATGTTGAGGAGCCTGGGAAATTTGGCATGATGGCCGGATGTCCAAGACACGCAAGTCCCGCCGATTGGCGGACGCATACACGTTTGCCGGTTTTCGTCCTCTGGCCAGCGTGCAGGGGATATTCGGTGATCCGCAGGCGCGGCTCATCACCCTGGTCCGGCGCGGAAAAAAACGATCTGTGGAGCGTGCGGAACAGCGCATTGGAGCTGGTACGACCGCGCACGCCGGCGAGTACGGGATTTGTCGTGCGGCGCGTACCGCATTTATCTCGACCTGGAGGTGCGGCGCGTTCACTGCCGCAAGTGTTGCGCGGTGAAGCGGGAGCGGCTGGAGCTTCTGCTGGAGAACAGCCTGCACACCCAGCGCTTTGCGCGCTACGTCGGCCAGCGTTGCCGCAGCGGCACGATCAAGGACGTGGCGGCAGAGTTGCATCTGGACTGGCACACGGTGAAGCGGCTCGAGAAGCAGTACATGCGCGATCAGCTGCAGCGGGCGGGCAAGCCTCGTCCCAACGTCGTTGGCCTCGACGAGATCTCGGTACGCAAGGGACACGAGTACCGCATCGTCGTAAGCGATCTGGAGAAGCATCGCCCGATCTGGTTCGGCGGCAAGGATCGCAGCGAGGCGAGCCTGGATGAGTTCTATCGCTTTCTCGGGGAAAAGAAGGCTCGCCAGATCCGTCTGGCCGTGATGGATATGTGGAAAGCGTTCCGCAACTCGACGAATCGAAACGCTCCGCAGGCGGCGATCCTGTTCGACAAGTTCCACATCATCCGGCATCTGGGCGAGGCGCTCGACAAGGTGCGCAAGCAGGAATACTCCCGACTCAGCGGCAAGGGCCGCACGTTCATCAAGGGGCAGAAGTACGCCTTGCTCTCGCATCCGCAGAACTTGAGCGGTGATGCTCGCAAGAACCTCAGGCTGCTGCTCTCGGCCAACAAACGCCTGAACACGGCTTACCTGCTGAAGGAGTCCTTCGGCCAGCTGTGGGACTACACCAGTGAAGCGTGGGCCAGGAAGTTCTTCGAGAACTGGCAGGCGCAGCTGAAATGGCAACGGCTCAAGCCTTACGAGAAGTTCGCCGAGATGATCGAACGGCACTGGGACGGCATCGCCGCATACTGCGATCCCCAGAACAAGGTTGCACTCGGCTTCGTCGAAGGCTTGAACAACAAGATCCGGGTGATCCAGCGCAGGGCTTACGGATTGCATGACGAGGAATACCTCAGGCTCAAGGTCCTCACCTGCACACTCCCGGCGCTTTGATCAAAAAATGATCAAAATTCACCCACTCGAAATCACGAAGACCCACAATAAATATGGGACAGAACTGTCCCGTTGTTTTCCGACATTCGCGTCGTATAACACGCTGGAGGCGGGAGCAAGTCCATGATCTCCTTGGACGGTACGCGAAATATGCGGCAGTTAAGGGAGATCGGCAAGTGGACAGGGAAGCGCCCCGCTTACTCGATGTCGTGCGCCAGAAGATCCGGGCGAGACACTACAGTCTCCAGACCGAGAAGGCGTACACCCACTGGATTCGGCGCTTCATCCGGTTTCATCAGCGTCAACATCCCCGCTGCCATGGCCGACCGGAGATCGAGCGATTCGATTCCTGACGTATCTCGCCGTTGAGCGGCGTGTAGCGGCGGCGACGCAGAACCAGGCGCTCAGCGCAATTCTGTTCCTTTATCAGGCCGTTCTGGAGATCCAGCTGGCATGGCTGCAGGACGTCGTGCGCGCGAAGCGTTCTCAGCATGTGCCGGTCGTGCTCACCAGGGGTGAGACGCTGCAGGTGATCGCACAGCTCTCCGGCACGCGGTGGCTCATCGTGAGCCTGCTTTACGGCGCCGGCCTGCGATTGTCGGAAGCGCTCCGCCTGCGCGTGAAAGACATTGAATGGAGCCGGGCCGTTGCACCGTTCCGGTATCAATGCCGTACGCGATCAAGCGGAAGTACCCGCAAGCATCACGCTCTTGGTTGTGGCAATACGTGTTCCCGTCCGGCGGCACCTGCCGGGACCCGATCGACGGGGAAAACGTGCGGCATCACCTGCATCCCAAGACGGTGCAGCGTTCCGTGACCCAGGCAGTCCGGCGGGCAGGGATCACGAAGCCAGCGAGCTGTCACACTTTTCGTCACTGCTTCGCCACGCACATGCTGGAGGCGGGCTACGACATCCGCACCGTGCAGGAGTTACTGGGGCATGCTGACGTGAAGACGACAATGATCTATACGCACGTTCTCGATCGGGGCGGCCGCGGTGTGCGTAGTCCGCTGGACTCCGGCTGATTAGCCCCGCTGAAGAGATTGGCGCGCGATGGCCCGATCCAGAAAGTCTTCGCAGGCCTGGAGCTCCGAACGCTCGATGAACTCGTCTGGCTTGTGGGCCTGTTCGATGCTCCCTGGGCCGCAGACTACAGTCGACCAGCCAGCGCGCTGAAACTGCCCGCCTTCCGTGGCGAACGGGACGGTCGTCGCATCACGCCTCACTTCCGAGGCTGCATGCGCCAGCAACTCCGCAGCGCCGCCTTCGGCATCCAGCGGCGGCACATCGGCGAGGACGTCCGAGCGGATCGAGCAGTGCTTGCCTTCGGCCTGTAGTGACGCGAGCCGGCGCGAAGAAAAGTCCGTCAGGGCATCCAGCACGGCGCTGGCGGATTCACCCGGCAACGAGCGGATATCCCAGCCGAACTCACACGCGGCGGCGAGAATGTTGACGGCCGTTCCGCCGCTCACCGTGTTTACGCTCAGGGTGGTGTGGGGCGGGGTGAATCGCCTGGCTTTCTCCGCGGCGGGTGCGCTCGCGAGCTTGCGCGCGATGCCATTGAGATGCTCGATGAGCTCGGCGGCGAGCATGACGGCGCTCACACCCTGGTGCACCAGGCTGGAATGAGCTTCGACTCCGGTGACTCGCGTCCGCATGGTGCAGATGCCCTTGTGCGCGTTCGCCACGCGCATGCTCGTGGGCTCGCCGACAATGACAGCGGCAGGATCTGGAATCTGCCCGCTCGCGACGGCGATCATTCGCGGAGCGCCGAGGCAGCCAATCTCCTCGTCGCACGAGAACATCAGATGCACAGGCCGCGACAGCCTGGCGTATGAAAGTGAGGGAATGCGTGAGAGAGCGGCCGCAATGAAGCCCTTCATGTCGCACGCGCCGCGCGCGTAAAGCCGCGAGCCATCCGGCACCAGCGCGAAGGGATCGGTACGCCAGGGCTGCCCATCGACCGGCACGACATCCGTGTGCCCCGACAGCACCAGCCCGCCCGGAAGTGGCGGCCCGATGCTGGCGAACACGTTCGCTTTGCGACCGGTGTCGTCATGCACGAGGTGCGAGGCAATGCCGTAATCAGCGAGGAAATTTCGAATCCAGTCGATCAACGGCAGGTTCGAGTCGCGTGAAACGGTGGGGAACGACACCAGCTGCTCGAGGATATCCACGGTCGTGAGATTGGCCATGAGATCAGCGTACCTCAGGGCCGTCGCAAAGCCCATGATGAGCGAGATCCGCATCGACGCCGCCGCCGTGAGCTCGTGACGCGGCGTCTTCAAGCCCGTGCTGCAACGTCATCGCGCTCGGCAACTCAATCCGCATCGTGCGATCGGCATGCGCCTTGAGCTCACGCTTGATTCCGTGCCCCAGGTGACACAGAAAAACCCGCAATCCTTCACGCCGCGCAAACTCGAATGCCGGCACGAGGTCACTGTCACCTGTGACGGCCACGATCGCCTCTACGGAGTGTGTGAGCGATGACCCGCCCCGGCGTGACGCCTCTCTGGACGTGCTTGGATCAGTAACGGTCGGGGCAGGTCGTTTGTCAGCAGACACTCGCATTCGTCAATGCGAGTGCGACGAAGTATTCCAATGTATCGATGTTGGGTCAACATGAGGCGCAGAGAATTCCCGGCACTTCGACAAACATTTTTCTCGGCGCGAACGAACGTACGAAATTTGAGAGTAGCGCGTGCCTCCGTGCAGGAATCGCACTCGGACATCGCCGCGATCTTCCCTCGCGCAGTATCCATGTGTTCGTTCGCGTGTAGGATTGCTAGCAAGCGGCAGCCAGCTAGTGGGTCATTGCATACATCGCGACGTTAACGCCCAGTCGCAACGCCAGGTTCGCCTCTTCTGCGGGGTAGCGCGCGTCGTCGGCCCATTGCCACGCGTCCGCGACGTCGTTGTTGAAAGCGATCAGCATCATGAGCCGACCGCTGTCGTCGACCACGCCGCGCCAGCGCGGGACTCGGCCGTCGGAGAGGTAGCCGCTACCGCCGGCCATCAGGGAGTTCATGTTCGGAATCTGCACGGCCGTCATGTGCGGCAGGTCGAACACGTTGTGGAAGATCGGATGATCGTCCTTGAGATCGATGATGGGCCGGTCTGGAAACACCCGCCGCAGGCTCTCCTCGAAGCCGTCCCAGTTCCTCGAGCCGAAAAAGCTGTCGCAGAAGAGGAAGCCGCCGCGCAGCAGGTACTCGCGCAGGTTCGCGGCCTGGCTGTCCGTCAATTGCCAGGCCTGTGCGAGGCCCACGATGAGAAAGGGCCAATAGTCGACGTCGTCGCCGTCATCGAGGTTCACGGGTTGCTCGACGGCGCGGACCTTGGTGCGGGTGTATCGCCGCAACATCTTCACGAGCGTGCGGTCTCCGCGCGGGTAGTCGTCGGTCCAGCTCGTGCCGCCTTGCCGCCAGTCCCCACCGAAGAAACCGAAGCCGCCGCTCGGATACATGAGGCGCCCGATCACGAGCTCACCGGGGACGTTCCAGTCGGGCGGCAGCGGCGCGTCGGCGTCCTCGCCTTCGAAACTTGGATAGACGCGGAACTCGCGCTGGGCTTCGGCGATCTTGGGGGCGAGCAGGGTTGCGGTTGCCAGCATGAGCAGCCAGACGGCAAGCGCGGGGATCTTGGAGATTCGAAATCTGTCGGGCGCCGTAGCCATGATCAAGCTTCCCCCGATGGGTGTGCGCCGCGCACCATGTTCTTAACCTCCGTCGGACGCATAGCTCGACGGCGAGACGCCGAAGCACTGTTCGAACGCAGTGCTGAACGCCACGGCGCTATCGTAACCGACGGCGCATGCAACTTCGCCAACACTCTTACGTAGGCTCGCAACGTCGTCCACGCGGCGGCAGTTCCCTGCAAGCGGATGAATGCCGCATTTCTGTGCAATCACGCCGATAACGCAGCTATCGGCCAACGTGCTCCTGCATGAGGCTGCCGGGTAATTCATGGAACGAGGAGCGCACGAATGTCGAACCAGAGACCTTCACAGGCAAAGCCTTTCGAGCTGATCGAGCGGCACATTCACGCTATCCGCGGGCACAAGGTCATGCTCGATAGCGACCTTGCCGAGCTGTACGGCGTGGCAACCAAGAATTCCGAACAAGGCAGTCAAGCGCAACGTCGGGCGCTTCCCGCCAGATTTCATGTTCAAGCTTTCGAATCAGGAGGTTAGAGACTTGAGGTTCCAAATTGGAACCTCAAGTTCCGCCCACGGCGGCCAGCGCTACCTGCCGCTTGCCTTTACAGAGCAGGGGATCGCCATGCTTTCCTCGGTGCTGAACAGCGAGCGCGCCATCGCGGTGAACATCGAGATCATGCGGGCGTTCATTCACATGCGCGAGATGCTCTCGTCGAACGCGGCGATGAGGACGCAGCTCGAGGGATTGGAGCGCAAGCTGGCGAGCCACGATGATGCGATCGTGGGCATCTTCAAGACCCTTCACGAGCTGATGAGCCCGCAGCGGACGAACGCTATCGGGTTCACTGCGGAGGTCAGGTCGAATCCGAAACGGCGGTGAGTCGACGAGACAACGCCCGACGAAGGCACTCACCGGTGCGGAGCCAGGAAGTAGACGCGCAAACGTGACAGGCCGGAGACAAAGTCATGCTTCGCAATCGAGTTTGCAGCGGCCCGGATTTCGGCCGCCGTGGGTAATCTGCGAAGCCGGAATTCCATCTTCCTGATCACGAATGCGCCGTCCACAGCCGCTCCGATTCAACGCGATGTTCTTATTGTCCACGTCCCGACGGGAAAGGCCCGGCAGTTACACTGCGAGAAGCGGCACCAAACGGAACAGAAACGTCGACGACGACCTGCAGGCCGATTATTTCTCTCGCTGAACAAGTTCCGATGAACAACCGTCTGCTCGATGGAGGGGCTAGCTGCCGGTGACGACATAGGGACCGGCAGCGCCTGCAATGACGATGCGCGGGAGATTTCCGAGACGGTTAGTCTCAATGACCCATACGCCGTGGAACTCTGGTGTGCGGATGAAGCGTGCATGGAGATCAAGCAAAGAATGCGCCTCCTCAATCACTGTTGGCAGGTCCGCGGCGAGATTCTGGAGGTTCTTGCTGCCGCTCCAAGGGTTGTGAGCGTGAAGATGCTTCCCAAGGCGATCGTAAGTGGCTTCGAACTTCTTCTTTGTGAGGTAGCCTGCCTGCTTCTTGCCGAAGTGATGCGAGCCGTCCGCTTGCCGCGTAGCGGGGAGAAGGGCAACGGGATAGAAGTCTTTGTTGATTCGCGCGAGAGCTGTAAAGATCTTTGCAGCGTGATAGTCCTTCGTGAAGTCGGGACTGTTGGTCGCCGCGGCGCGAAACGTTGCGTACTGCTTCTTGTCTGGCGCGATGACAGCAAATGCGATTAGCTCCAAGGCCTTTCGAACCTGCAGGGCTGCGGCCTCAAGTTCCGGCACCGCGCCAGTCGTTGTGAACGCGGCGAGGAAACCCTTCGCAGCCAGCAGGCGAGAGGTTGCCTCCGCGACCTGCGATGCGTAGACGGACCGAAGCGGCGACTCGCGCATGTCTGGCAGCTCCCGGTTCAGCGGCGTCGCGCTGACCTACGTGCCTTGGCACTTTATCCATCAGCGTCCGCTGCAACCGGTTGTTATGCGCGGGCACGGCGTCGCCCTTACTGCGAAGACGGTTCGCCGCCGAGGCGCGCCCTAATATCTAAGTAGGCGGCGTCGATTAGGTCGCGCAGAGCTGCGGTGTTGAGCTCGGGGCCGGGCTTCAATTTCACGTGCCGCATGCGTTTGCCACTTCCCTCCAACAGGCCAGCGGGGTCCTCGAGCACTGCGCCGTAGAAGAAGCCGACGTTGACATGACTTTTGAATGAGTTGACGTACCCGAACGGCGCATCGTCTACACATGCGACAGGGCAACCATCGTGCATCAGCTCCCGGACATCGTCACCGCACTTCCGCATCTGCACAAACCACTTCTTCGCAATAGACCGCAGCTCGACCGGGCCATCGGTCAACCAGATGTCGACAGCCGGATCCCGTTTTACGCCTCCGGACAGCCGCAAGATGTCGTTCCTACCGATCAACCCGCGGAGGTCCAGCGCAATGCGACGAGGTCTATGTCGGCGCATAACGGTTGAGCTGAGCGCCGCGGCCGCGGCGGTTTGGGCTTGGCACTTTATCTCCCACGCGTGCGCTCCAGCGACTTGTTAGAGCGCATGTTTTCACAGGAATACTGCCTGATCCCTGGCCACGATATCCCACCTATCGCCCTGCTTCGATAACACGTAAGTCACTATCGCGCCATGAATTGACCAGGAATGGTTAATAAGGATGAGCGCCTTGGATCCATCGGCGCTATAGCCCGGCAAGCTCAATGAACCGGTCGCCTTCGCGCCCGCCGGTAAGTTCCACGGAGCTGCATCCTTCGAAGCTGGCTTGCGAATTCGCGCCCACGGCGAGTCAGCAATCAGTGCCGTCACGGGCACTGCCACCTTGTTTCGCTCAATGTACGCCGCCACCAGATCGTCACTTATCTTTTCGGCTATTTCCGGCAAGAGGGACTTCACGTCCCGCGCTGTTGCATCCGATCTCGCGTCCGAAAGTGGATCAAGTTCTAAGAAGCCCTCGAGATTTCCGAATGTCGCCTCCTTCCAATGTGCGAAGTCTTTGAGCACGACGGCAATGACTGCCTTGTCTTCGGAAGTGCGATGGTCCACGGCCTCACGCGCTTTCGCGCATGTGACCAATGCGAGGGCCATGATCGCGAATGGGTGAAGTAGCCGAGGTTTCATGCGCTCTAACGCCATCATTGAGGCGCGTGCGTCCTCGCACGTCGCCTCGAATGATTTGTTATGCCGCAGATTGCTGGCTGGAGTCCCAGCCTGGGAACACCAGCACCGCAGGGTGGCACTTCAAGGCGCGAGCAAGAACCTTTGCACGTTCCACCCCGAGGCTGACTCGATCGTTCTCGATCGCCGAGATCGTGGCTTGAGGAATGCCCGTAAGCTCGGCCAGCTGATTCTGGCTGAGCTCCTGAAGCTCCCGAATGATGCGAACGGACTCACCAACGCTTACGGACACGCGGCGCTTGGCTGGACGAAACTGACTCATTACGGCCTCCGATAATCGTGCGCAGTGACCGAGACAACCTGGAAGAGCAGGTCAGCAGCAGTCACCCGGTAAATGACGCGATACTGGATTCCCAAACGCGATGATCGATGCCCTTTCCACTCGCCCGACAGGGCTTCGTCGTGGAACCCCTTGATAGCCCGCAAGCCGAGCGGCCCAGAGATTGTGGCTATGTCTAACCATTTCTCGTAACGCTTGAGAATGTCCTTTGGCACCGCATCCATCTGCTTCTCGACACGCCGATGCTCCTCAATTCGCCACATGTCACATTGTGTCTATACCATAAATGGTATGTCAAGCCACTGGCATAACGCTCGCGCTGACCGGCCGCCGACGAGCGAAGCGAGGAGGGTACCCAACAGCCGCCCCGCTGTTGGGCGGTCCGGTCGAGCGCGATGTTAGCCGGCATACCACGCTCCTTTACGTGAAGAAACACAACGCCAGCAAGCCCAAAACCATCGCCGTCAGAGCGGCAAAGGCCCACTCCAGCGGAGTTGTGTACTTCGGGCGCTGAAAGATGCTGTAGTGAGCAAACTCAGTAAGCATGTAACCAACGACCGCCACAATCCCGAGTGTGACCCCGTAGTAGGTGTGCTTGAGAACTGGCTGCGCCTGTGCCGCTTCTCGGAGCGGAGCGATCAGGCCAAAATATCCGACCAGAGCTACGCTTGCGAATAGCAGCGCGTACCCCAGCTTGAAATGGCGTTCCGGTGCTTTGAACGTCAACTCCCGATTGAGGCTCCACCAGAACCCAGCGAAGAGAAAGCCAAATAGGACCGCGGCGGCAGCTACCCCTGAGAGTTCGTTCATCGCTTGCGTCCTCCGTGCGGTGTCCCGAGTCGGCTAACGGCTGAGCTGAGCGCCGCGCGCCCAGCGTTTTGGGCTTGGCACTTTATCTCCCACGCGCGCGCTCCAGCGGGTTGTTAGCTGTCACGCCATTTCTCCGCCGTAAGTTTCGAGACGGCTTCGTCGTAAGCTTGTGGCAGTGATTTGTCAGAAGCCGCACCGTCGGATTGAACAGCATCATAAACATACCCCGCAAGTACAGAAGCAATGGCATGCACCGCATCGTGCCGCGTTAGACCTTCGCTAGTCAGGCGGACCAGAGCCTGCGAAACAGCAGCGGGCGCGCCCAATGCGAGCTGATTTTCGACGATGAACGTGGAGTGTCGAGTGGAACTGCTTGGCGCCCGGATTGAACTGCACTTTGCGATGCGCAGCAGTGACGAGGCGCGTGCGCTCGATGTCATCGAGGCCGAGCCACCACTTCGTGTCTGGGCTGCTATCTGGGTCGTAGTGCGCCATCAGGTTCTCGGCACTTGTGACGGCTAACGCTCGCGCTCAGCGGCGCGCCGCGTGGCGCGGCCCGCGCCCTGCACGGAGCGTGACACGCGAGTGCGTCCACTGCAGCGCGTTGTTAGCCGGTTCCGGAGCTCGTCTCATACTTTCATGTCCGGATAGGCCTCTTCAATATCCCACAGCAGTCGAACCGGGTCACCTGGGGACAGCATCCCGATCTTGTCTGCCCCCTTGAACACAGACGTCCCCTCCAGCGCGGGAATGATTTGAAACGCTCCCCACTGAGCTGGTCGCCGTGGCTCGCCATGGAGGAAGTGAAAGCGCCCGCCGTGTGCCGCGCCGTTGCGACAGTGCCTCAGAAATTCCCAAAGCAGGCCCTGGTCGTGCCACCCCTCATCCTTGTTCAATTCGTGAGCGAGAATCAGCAGGCTTTCCGCTGATCGCATGAGCTGCGAAGCAAGGTAGTGGCTATTCGATGCCACCTCTCGCGCCATTTCATCAACATCTACGTCGATCGTGGTGTCAAGGAACTCGGATCGCAGTTGGAGCGGACCCATCAGCTTGCGCAAGCCTTCGTGGACCGTGGCCGCATCCGCCTCCTTGCCGGGCGAAATGTTACCCAGCGCCGGGACTTGTTTCACGATTTCGGCAAACTCCCGCGGACCGGTCACACCACGAAGCGCAAGCTCCTTGAAGCCGAGGAGCTGGACTACGTAATTCATCACTAGCGGGTAGAACGGCTTGCTGCGATCGAAGTGATTCGGGGCCGGCGACAGCAACGCATTCTCCTCAGATCCGGCTAACGTTCCGGATCAGCGGCCGTGCGATGAACTGTCCAGCGCGGCGCAAGTGCACAATGAAATGGAGCGCTTGCGGCGCGCCCGCGACGACGTATCACGGTCCGCTGCAACTGCTTGTTAGGCGTCACCGCGGAGCTTCCTCAAACCGCTCGGCGAATCCCTGGCGTGCTTCTCCGATGAAGATGAGAAGTTCACTCTCCGAGACCCGCACCACGTCAATATTCTGTTGTGTTGCCTCGCGAGTCAGTAGATCGGCGACGTCTCCGCGCGGGACGAACAGCGTCTTGGGTAGCTGCTGCTTATGACGTTGCGCATTCTTCAACAGGCTACGGAACTGAACTTGAGTGGGTTCCGCGGCAGTCAAAGGAATGAACACCGAGCCAAGAATGAAACAACTCGCCGCATCCATCAGCGCGATGCAGTTGAAGTCTCCATCACGCTCGGTCCGAATAGGCGCGTTGTTGAGACGGAACGCGATCCAGGCTTCGTTGACCTCGAACTGTTTCGGATGAAGCATGCGAAGACCGTTCCAGTGACGCCTAACGGTTGAGCTGAGCGCCGCGGGCACCGCGGATTGGACTTGGCACTTTATCTTTCATGCGTGCGCTCCAGCGATTTGTTAGACGACGGGCGAATGTAGTCAACGGAAGTGCCGGACGCGACATGGTCATAAATAATGAAGCCGGCATCGGTGTGAATACCCGGCAAGTGAATCGAGGCCAATATGTTTGCGATGTTATCGCGATGCGCCTGATCGAGGAGTTGCACTTCCACCCACTCCATCGAGCGATAGCCGTCGTCCCGAAAATGATAGAACCACTCTCCGTCACACGGGCCGGGCTCGGCCGCACCGATCTCCTTGACTCGAAATCGAGGGCGTTGATGGCCGAGCCCATACATCGCGAGGCGCAGCTCGTCCCACTTCGTGTCGTTCAGAACTGGTTCAAGGGAATCCGGCACAACGTCTACCCTCGTCGTCTAACGTCCCGCATCAGCGGCGCGCTGCCGACCTGTCTGAAATTGCACTTTATCCATATCGCGTCCGCTGCATGCGGTTGTTGTACGGCGCCATCCGGGTCGCTCCAATATGTCAGCTTTATGCCAAGAGGAGACGCCGGGGAACTAAACCTACTTCGGCATCAAGGCATCGTCGAGTTCAGTGGCACGCCGGTAGGCATCGCGATCACTCACTCGCTCCCAGTACTCCGCAAACGCGGGTCTACTCTCTATCGATCCGAAGCGCAGCCCCATTCCGATATGCGAGCCACAGTAGACGTCTGCCGCAGAAAAGCGGTCGCCAGCGATGTAGCTGGCTCCCGCAATGGCACGCTCGAGCGTATCCATCACCGCATGCCTGCCGCCATACCAGCCTCGCCTCATCTCGGGAGCGATATCTAACCCAAGAGCTTGGTCGATGGCTGCCGCCTCGACCGGACCGGCCGCAAAAAATAGCCACCTATAGTAGGCAGCTCGTGCGTTTGGCAACGGGGCCATCTCCGCTTCCGGGAACGTGTCTGCGAGATATGCGCAGATTGCGGCACACTCCGTTACAACAACATCGCCGTGGCGAATTGCGGGAACCTTGCCCATCGGATTAATCGCTAGAAACTCTGGACTCTTCATCGTTGTGCCAAATTCCAGCACTTCGGCTCGATAAGGCGCACCTACCTCCTCGAGCATCCAGCGGACCGTGCGTCCCCGGGACATCGGATTGGTATAGAAGACGATTTCATCGGACATTCTTACCTCGCAACTGCAGACTTCAGTAACCGAAATCTTCCGCTCCGACAAGGCGAATGTCGGCGACGGGTCGTAAGCACTCATCACGCTCCGCGTGCTAAATACGCCTTCTGCGCCGTACAACGTCCCCGTTCAGCGGCCGGCCGCGATGCGCCCAGCGCGCGGCCGCATTCGACAACCTGGCGCGCACGGCCGCTCGCCAGCACTTTATCGTTCACGGCCCGCTGCAACGGGTTGTTAGCCGGCTTTCGCGTTATTGATGGCTTTAGCAAACGACCTCCTCATTTCACCTGGCCTCACCGTCTATTGTCCATGAAGTCGCCTCCGCGACATCGGACGGAATGTCCTTGTATTCCACATCATGTGAGTAGTCAGGCATTCGGAATTGATCCGCTGTGAAATCAATGCGCTCACCGCCTATGCGGTTATAGAAATGCGGTGCGCCTGAACTGGGCCAACCATCCGTTTTCAGGATTTCACCACCAAGGAGTTCGTAGACAACGATTGCGGTCTGAGCACATTGCCCGTAAGAAGGGGCCGCATCTTCCGAGTAGCAAATGCTCGTTTTGACAGACCAGCTTTGCTCCAGAGCGCGCCTCACCTTGTCGTACATCTGCTGGTCCATGCTAAAGCCGGCTAACGTTCCGGTTCAGCGGCGGCGCGCTGACCTACGTGCCGTGGCACTTTATCCATCACCGTCCGCTGCAACCGGTTGTTAGGCGCGGTTGGCGCTGCGGTGCTCGAACCAAGTTCAGGAAGTGCGCCCGGAGTCATAGCGACAACTGCCAATAGGCAACATCGATCCATTTGCCGAATTTGAAGCCGACCTCACCGAAGTGAGCGACTTTGCGGAAGCCAAACTTCTCATGCAAGGCGACACTGGTGGGGTTCGGCAGCGCCACGCCTCCGATAGCTGTGTGAAGGCCCCGGTCTTTGAGCTGGTCAAGTAGGTACTGGTATAGCCCAGTTCCAATTCGCTTCCCGACACAATGCGGAGCTAAATAGATCGTAGTCTCTACGGAAAAGCGGTACGCAGATCTCCCCTTCCATTTCGTCGCGCGGGCATAGCCCACTATGGAGCCATCTCGCTCGGCTACGAGCCAGGGCAGCGAGGCCGCAGCCACCTCGGCAAGACGCCCTGCCATTTCCGAAGCAGAAACGGGTTGCTCTTCGAAGGTAACGATGGTTTCCCGAACGTAATGATTGTAGATGCTAGAAATGGCTTCAGCATCGGCGGCAACGGCACCACGAATCACGACAAACTCCTGCGCCTAACGTTCGCCATAACCGGCGTGCAAAAGCAGAGCGAAGCGGCGCTTTTGCACGTCCGCGTTGATGGCGTTGTTAGCGCTTCTATTCGTCGTCATCTGAGGGGGTCCAGTATTCTTCTAGCATCCAGAACGATACTTCAGATGGAAAGACTCCGCGAAGTTCTTTTATAAGATTGTCGTAGGCATTCTCGTCAAGCTGAGTCCACTTTGTTTGCTGACACCCATTTCGTTTCTGTTGGTCGAATTGAGAATCTGCAGCGAGCGCTTTCAGTAGCCTGCTGTCAATCGGCGGATGAATGCAACGCCCGATGTTGGTGTATGCGAAGCCTCCGGTAATGACCATGGTTTTGAGGTAAATTGCAATTAGTTTTGCAGCTCGGCCATAGGTGGCATCTGCGATGTTACGAGCACTGAGGGAAGCAACGATTGCTTTGCACCAAAGCTTATGTAGCTCTTCGAAGCGAACGCAGTTGACCTCCATGAAGGCGGGATCGGGAAGATAACGATGGATACCGCATGATTCGAGCGCAGCTTTGAGATTCTGAACATCGGCGCCTTTCCAGCCTCGCTGGACAGCTCGTGCAGCGGCCCATACCGCGAAATTGTGTCGGTGTGCGAACAAGTCATAGGGCATAGTTGGAATGTGTCCTTCTTGGCGCTAACGCTCCGGTTCAGCGGCGGCGCGCTGACCTTCGTGCCTTAGCACTTTATCTATCACCGTCCGCTGCAACCGGTTGTTAGGCGACGGTGCACTTCTGCGGTGCCGGAACCAATCCATACCTGGACATTACCGCAAGGAGCTTCGTCCGGTCGGGTGGACCGCCGAGATTGACCACGGCACCCACGTCACGAAAGTATTGAGCACCGATGTCCGGCGTCAGGACGATGAGCGCCCGGGCGAGCTCATTGTGTGGGTTACTGAACTGATGGACAGACCCGCGAGGCGTAAACATCCAATCCCCAGGATGCAGATCGCGCGCGACGTCGTCGACTGCATACCGCAGCACCCCTTCCAGGACGTATGCGCACTCCTCATTTGCCGTATGACTATGCGGAGGCGGAACGTTGGATGCCGGCGGAACGCTCAATTCAAAGACGCCCATACCGCCGCTAGCCGTGCCGTCGATGAGATAGCGGATTCTCATTTGGCCGACCCTGATCGATTCCTGGGCCGATGGCGAATCACCGGTGCTCAATGCGATCTCCTTGTCTAAAGGGTACGGGCACTTCGTCCGTCGCCCAACGTCTGAATTGAGCGGCCTGCGCGGCTTTTTGCGCAGGTCCGCTCGAATGATGGGTTGGGCACCGTTTCATTGCGACCTTTGCAGCGGAAGAACTTTGGTTTGACCGTCGTTAATGTCGCGCAGGACGCAGAAGAATCCGCTGCCTTTGATGGAGATAAAGTGACGTTCGATGAAGCGGCCAATTGCCGATAAGTCATTCCATAGCTGTTGTCCGTTGTTCGAATAGAACGTCGCTCGATCCTTCGCGACGTATGGGTTCAATTCGTGCAGCCAGCGGTGCATCCGTTGATACATCGCAATGAACTCATCGGTGGAAATTCTGCGCTCGGGAACCCCTTCAATGACAACATTCACGTTGTCGCGAGAGCGCTCTTCTTCAGTTGGGTTGCGGATAGTACTTGGGCTAGGAAAGGTGTTGATGTTCTTTGAGCTAAGACTCTTCTGAATGGACTCAGCATTCCAGTGGCCTTTTGCATCTCTCGGAATTAGCTTTAGACCCTTCTCAGTCGCCACTAGACAGGCAAACGCAATGCCTTCAACCACTTTCCGGCCTTGAAAGGCGGCGGCCTCGGCTCGGGCGAAATCTCCGCCGGTACTCGACGCCAACTTGTCGATGGTGTCCAGGCGGTCTCGTACCACTGACATGAGATCAAGATATAGCTGCTCGGGCGCGCTACTCATTTGACGGTGCCCAACAATAAATATGGGACAGAACTGTCCCGTTGTTTTGCGACGTTCGCGTCGTATAACACGCTGGAGGCGGGAGCAAGTCCATGATCTCCTTGGACGGTACGCGAAATATGCGGCAGTTAAGGGAGATCGGCAAGTGGACAGGGATGCGCCCCGCCTACTCGATGTCGTGCGACAGAGGATCCGGGCGAGACACTACAGTCTCCAGACCGAGAAGGCGTACGCCCACTGGATTCGGCGCTTCATCCGGTTTCATCAGCGTCAACATCCCCGCTGCCTTGGCCGACCGGAGATCGAGCGATTCCTGACGTATCTCGCTGTCGAGCGGCGCGTAGCGGCGGCGACGCAGAATCAGGCGCTCAGCGCGATCCTGTTCCTTTACCAAGCCGTTCTGGAGATCCAGCTGCCATGGCTGCAGGACATCGTGCGCGCGAAGCGTTCTCAGCATGTGCCGGTCGTGCTCACCAGGGGTGAGACGCTGCAGGTGATCGCACAGCTCTCCGGCACGCGGTGGCTCATTGTGAGCCTGCTTTACGGCGCCGGGCTGCGGTTGTCGGAAGCGCTTCGCCTGCGCGTGAAAGACATTGAGCGGAGCCGGGCCGTTGCACCGTTCCGGTATCAATGCCGTAGGTGATCAAGCGGAAGTACCCGCAAGCATCACGCTCTTGGTTGTGGCAATAGGCCGCGGAAGAGATCCGCACGACATCGCTGTTGTTGCTGAGGCAGGGGAATGGCCGTTGAGTGGAAACGCGAACCCACCTGTGTTTGCGCCGCCATCTCGACCCCCGAAAAAACACAGAAATGCAGCTTGATCGCCAATCACCGCCCGCGCTAGTTTCGCGACGTGGGCAGACGAAACGCTCTCCTTGGGCCCTCTATTCGATCCAGAGAAGTTCTCGCAACTCACTCAATGAGCCTGAGCACGCAAATTGAGGTCGCTCCCCGGGTTTTCTGATCACGCTCGATGAGGGAGGCGGTGTCAGCGCCCTCACGGATCGTGAGCATCGGGCGAGGGAGTGGATGCGGTATTCAGCCCGCCGGTGGCGGGTCGAGCTTTGCGATCAGCCGGCGGAAGGTGGTTTCGAACTCCGGTTCGTACTGATCCGGGTGCGCCCGGACGAAGTCGATGACCTGTCGATAGTAGTCGGCGGCACGTTTGTGATCACCGCGCGCCTCGTAGACCATCCCGAGCCGATCGTATCCGTCGTGCACGTCGGGGAAGCGCACGAGCAGATCGCGCGCGGCGACTTCAGCCTCATCGAGCTTGCCGGCGTGGACCATGTCGACGACGGCATTGGAAGCGTCGGTGAGCTCATGCAGCTCATCGAGTGCTTCCATCCTCTGCGCGATGGACTTGGCCCGGGCGTCACACTCGGCCTGCTGAGCCGCATGAGCGGCGGCGCGCGTGGCGCTGATCGCGGCCTCGTCCTTCTCCTGACAACAGCGCTTGTATTTTTTCCCGCTGCCGCAGGGGCAGGGATCGTTGCGTCCCGTCTTGGTCATCGTGGTGATCACTTTACCAAGCAGAGGGGCGAACATGCATCAGACGATAGCGACGGTGTTGAGCGATATACGCTTTCACGGACTGCTGTTGAAGATCGATCAGGATATGGAGGCGACCGTCCGCGCGGGCGGATGCCCGCGCTGCCGGGCGGCGCTGCACTCGGCACGCTATGCGCGCAAGCCCCGGGGCCTGCCCGCGGGGCTTCCTGAGGAGTACTGCCAGTGTTTGAGCCTGTGCTGTGCGAAGGACGGCTGCCGTCAGCGCGCCACGCCGCCGTCGCTGCGCTTTCTGGGCCGCAAGGTGTATCTGGGCGCGCTCGTCGTGCTGATCTCGGTGATGCGCTGTGGGCCGACGCCCACGCGGATGGCTCAACTGCAGCAGCTCATCGGCGTCAGCCGCAGAACGGTTCAGCGCTGGCGGCAGTGGTGGTGTGGCGTCTTTGCGCAGAGCCCTTTCTGGCGCATCGCCGGCGCAGCCTTCATGCCCCCGGTTGAGACCGCGGATCTGCCGGCCTCGCTGCTGAAGCGCTTCGTCGGGGATGCCGAAGCGCAACTCATCGCACTCCTGCGATTCCTTGCGCCAATCACGAGAGGGGCTGCCGCCGTGCGCGCTTTGTAACGGGCCGCGCCGATCCGCAGAAGACGCCTCTCGCCCCTCGCGCGAGTCGTGTTTTAGGGTCCGCCCCGGCCTCAAAGGGGTGCGGATGAACGTGAGCGGACCGGATTACTCCTCAGTACACGAACGCTGGGCGCACTTTCGCTTCTCGGTGGTGGGACAGCTGTTGGCTGCACCTCCAGCGAAGGGCACGTTGCGCGCGCAGCTCAGGCAACTGGCCGCGCGAGAGTGGCGTCACCCCATCACCGGTGACCCGGTGCGCTTTGGCCTCTCCACGATCGAACGCTGGCTGCGCCGTACAAGGAATGAGCGCCAGGATCCGGTGCGTGTGCTCCGGCGCAAGGTGCGCAAGGATCTGGGCACTCAAGGCTCAATGAGCGTCGCGATCCGCGCGGCGCTGCTCGCGCAGTACGCCGCCCACAAGAGCTGGTCCACGCAGCTTCATCACGAGAACCTGTGCGCGCTCGCCGAAGAGCGCGCGGAACTTCGACCGGTCCCCTCGTACTCGACGATCCAGCGCTTCTTCAAGGCGCAAGGCTTGCGCAAACGCCACCGCCTCACTTCACGACGGACCGAAGGCGCCGAGCGCGCCGAGGCGCGCTTGGCCGAACGCGAGGTGCGCAGCTACGAGGCCGGGTACGTGGGCGGGCTGCTGCACTGGGACTGTCACTACGGGTCGCGCAAAGTCCTCACCGCCCGCGGGGAGTGGGCCACGCCGGTCCTCTTCGGCGTACTCGATGATCGTTCGCGCCTGGCCTGCCACCTGCAATGGTATCTGGGCGCGGAGTGCGCGCAGAACATCGTGCACGGACTGTCGCAGGCGTTCATGCGCCGGGGCCTGCCGCGTTCCGCGATGAGCGACAACGGTGCGGCGATGTGTGCGGCGGAAGTCACCGAAGGGCTTGCACGTCTGGGGGTCCTGCACGAGACGACCCTGCCATACCGGCCAGCGCAGAACGGTAAGATTGAAGTGTTATGGGCGAGCGTGGAAGGACGACTTCTGGCCATGC
The DNA here is from genome assembly GCA_963837755.1 of uncultured Gammaproteobacteria bacterium. Taxonomy (GTDB): domain Bacteria; phylum Pseudomonadota; class Gammaproteobacteria; order Steroidobacterales; family Steroidobacteraceae; genus JADGHX01. Next base: position 53,613 of record CAWIOP010000004.1, read on the forward strand.
TGGAAGGCGTCACGGATCTCACGCTCGCGGTACTCAACGAAGCCACTCAGGCGTGGTGTGAGTACGAGTACAACCGCCGGGTCCATAGCGAGACCGGCCAGACGCCGCTTGCGCGCTTCCTGGCAGGCCCCGATGTGATGCGCCCGAGCCCCGACAGCGCCGCGCTGCGCCTGGCGTTCACCAAGACCGATCAGCGTACTCAGCGCGTCAGTGACGGCACGGTGGTCATCGACACGCGCCGCTTCGAAGTCCCCAACTGCTACCGCCATCTCGCCCGCCTGCAGGTGCGCTACGCCAGCTGGGATTTGACCCAGGTGCATCTGGTCGATGAGCGCACCGGGCAGGTGCTCTGCCGGCTGTATCCCCAGGACAAAACGCACAACGCCCACGGCGTGCGCCGACCGATCGAGCCCGTGGCTGGCCGCGGCGTCGAGCCTGCCGTGATCGATCCGTCGAACGTCACGCCCGCAACCGGGATGGCGCCGCTGCTGACCCAACTCATGGCGCAGCGAGCGGCCACCGGGTTGCCGCCAGCGTACCTGCCCAAAGACGAACTGCCGCAAGACAACTTGCCTCAACACGAAGGAGACGATACGTGAACAAGAAGCTGCTCTCGCTGTATGGGCTGAAGTGGTCGCCCTTCTCGACTGACGTGCCGGTCGAGGCATTGCATGTCACCCCACGCATGGAGTCGTTCTGCTGGCGTGTCGAGCAACTCGTCGGCGAAGGCGGTTTTGCGCTCGTCACCGCGGCGCCCGGCATGGGCAAGTCCGTCACGTTACGCGTGCTCGCCGAACGGCTCTCGGGGCTGCGCGACGTGCAGGTTGGGGTGCTCAGTCGCCCGCAGGCCGGGCTCGCCGACTTCTATCGGGAACTCGGCGAGCTCTTCGGCGTGGAGTTGCATCCGCATAACCGCTGGGGCGGGGCGAAGCTGCTGCGTGAGCGCTGGCAGTCGCACATCGACGCCTCGATGTGCCGGCCCGTGCTTATCCTCGATGAGGCGCAGGAGACCCAGCCCTCCGTGCTGAGCGAGCTGCGCCTGTTGGCGTCCGCCCGGCTCGACTCACACCTGCTGCTCACGGTGGTGCTGGCCGGGGATCAGCGCCTGCTCGAACGCTTCCGGTGCGAGGACCTGCTGCCACTGGGCAGCCGCATGCGCGTGCGACTGCTGCTCGAGCGTGCCACGCCCGAGGAACTCCAGGCGTGTCTGCAGCACGCCCTTCACAAGGCCGGTGCCGCCAAACTCATGACGACCGAGCTCATCGCCACCCTGTGCGATCACGCGCAGGGTAATCCGCGTGCGCTCATGAACATGGCCGGAGAGTTGCTCGCGCTCGCCGCGCAGCGCGAGGCGCCTCAGCTCGACGAAAAGCTCTTCTTCGAGGTCTTCGCTACTCCCTCGCCAGTGCAGGCCAAAGCGGCAAGCGGACGCCGGCGGTGAAGACACTCCCGGTGCAGCCCGCGTGGCGTCTGTCCGCGCAAGCCGATGAACAGCGCTGGCTCGTCACAGGCCTGTGGTCGCAGGAGGCGGTCGGGATCGTCGGCGGGGAGCCCAAGTGCTGCAAGTCCTTCCTGGCGCTCGAACTCGCCGTCGCGGTGGCTTCGGGTCGTCCGTGTCTGCGCCGCTTCGAGGTGCCTCATCCCGGGCGCGTGTTGATGTACGCGGCTGAGGACGCCTTGCATGTCGTGCGCGCCCGGCTCGAAGGCATCTGCGCGGCAGCCCAGTGCCGCCTCGATGACCTGGATGTGCAGGTGATCACCGCGCCCACGCTGCGACTGGATCTGCAGGCGGATCGCGAGCGCCTCGAGCGCACCGTCGCGGACCTCACGCCCCGGCTGCTCATCCTCGATCCGTTCGTGCGTCTGCATCGCGTCGACGAGAACGCCAGCGGCGAGGTAGCGCCGCTGCTGGCGTTCTTGCGCGAGTTGCAGCGACGGCATCATCTGGCCGTGCTCGTCGTCCATCACGCGAAGAAGTCCGCCGGCCGTGCGCGTGCAGGACAAGCGCTGCGCGGCTCCTCCGAGTTCCATGCCTGGGGTGACTCCAATTTGTATCTGCGTCGCTCGGGGAACGACCTCACGCTCACCGTCGAGCATCGCGCGGCGCCTTCACTGCCGGGCATGGCGCTGGAACTTGCACAGCGCGGGGACGCGCTCGCGCTGGAAGTGCGGCAATCCACCTCATCGCCTGCGCCCCCGCCGAGTTCCGTCGATGAGCGCATCACCAGCGCACTGAGAAGCGCCAACCGTACGCTGCCAATCGCAGAGCTGCGCACGCTTTGCCGTGTACGCAACGCCACTTTGCACGAACGACTTACCGCGCTCACTCATGCCGGGCGGCTCGTGCGTTGCGCGGAAGGCTACCGGCTCGCCACCGCCTGAATGCTCGGCGCGTTACGCGCCGCCTCCACCTCAGACCCCGCTGTCGTTCCCCGTTCCCGTTCCGGCATGCTCTACAGTGTGTGGGAACGGGAACGCGGAACACCCTCAAAATGCGTGATCGGTGGTCCATCAAAAAGCGCGAGCGTGCTCAACGCAACCCGTGCGCCGTTTGGACCTCACCCGCTTCCGTGGACAGGTATCACTTTGTGAGTGATGGGTCTTGGGTTGGAATCATCCTCCTGTATTGGTGCTCTTGGAATCATCATTCACGGCTTGGCCGCAACGCAGCCTGACGCGCGAAGCGCGGCAGAAGCTCCGGTGCGATGAGCCGGATTCGAAGTACTCGCGCTCGAAGTCTCGCGGCGACAGATACGCGAGGGCGGAATGTCTGCGATGCGTGTTGTACCAGCCTTCGATCCAGGAAAAGATCACGGTGCGCGCATCGTGGCGCGTTCTGAAGTGATGACGATCCAGTACCTCACACTCCAGGCTGGCAAAGAAGCTTTCCGCCATGGCGTTGTCATACGCATCCCCGACGCTGCCCAGCGAGGGGCGCACGTGCAGCTCATCGCAGCGCTTGCCGAAGGCGATCGAGGTGTACTGGCACCCATGATCCGAGTGATGAATCACGTGCTCGGGACGGCGCTGCTGATAGGCCATCTCGAGCGCCTGGAGCATCAGCTCGGTGCGCAGGTCGGTGCGCATCGCCCAGCCGACGATCCGCCGCGAGAACGCATCCAGCACGATCGCCAGATACAGAAACCCCTCCCACGTCGGTACGTAGGTTGCGTCGGCTACCCACAGTCGGTCAGGTTCAGACACGCTGAAATCCCGCTCCACCAGATCGGGCGCCCAGCGCTCCTGCGGATCGCTCACCGTGGTTCGCACGAAGCGTCGCTTGCTCACACCACGAAGACTCACCGCCCTCATCAGGCGTGCCACACGTTTGCAGCCCACGCCAATCGCGTACGCTTCACGCAACTCCGCGTGCACCCGCGGGGCGCCGTAAGTGCCGTGAGAACGCTCGTGGATGGCGCGGATCAATGCGCTCAGCTCGATGTCTCGGCGCCTGCGCGCCGACATCGGCCGACCGCTCCAGGCGTAGAATCCGCTGGTCGACAGCTCGAGCAGTTGGCACATCAGCCGCACCGGGTAGCTTGCCTGGTTCGCCTTCACGAATCCGAAGAGCGCCGCGTATTGGGCGCCGTCTCCTGGGCAAACCAGGCGGCGGCTTTTCCCAGGATTTCACGCTCCATCTTCAGGCGCTTGTTCTCCCGACGCAGCCGGGCGAGCTCCTCACGCTCGGCCGTAGTCAGCCCGCCATCACCGCGGCCAGCGTCCCACTCGGCCTGCTTGACCCAGCGGCTGATGGCCCATTGCGAACAGCCGAATTCGCGCGACAAATCCGCGATCCGCCGGCCCGCCCGGTGCAGCTCCACCAGCTGCTGACGAAACTCGGGGGCATACCGCTTCGCTCGTTTGGGAAACTTTGTCTTGGCCATGATCGACTCCTCGTTCGTGCACTGTCAGGAGTCCACGGAACCGGGTCAAGATCAGTTTCTGCCGGCGAGAACCGACTTCGTCGAAGTGAAAGGTCTTGGGCAGGTGAGCTCGGCTGCTGTCGGCCATGAGACGGTCGTGGAAGTCGTCGCGTGCGATGGCGCGCGACTGAGCATCCGCCTCAAGTGCGCGAGTGCTGACGTGGCGGCGTTGATCCACGCCTTCCGAGTCAGCCCGTGATCCAGATCACCCCGCAGATGCGCGTGCTGGTGGCGATCGATCCGGTCGACTTCCGCCGCGGCATCGATGGGCTCGCGCAACTGTGCCGCTCGGTGCTCAAGGAAGACCCCATGACCGGCACGGTCATCGTGTTCCGCAACCGACAGCAGAAGGCCATAAAGTTGTTGGTGTATGACGGCCAGGGATTTTGGCTGTGCCAAAAACGATTATCGGTGGGGCGTTTCCGCTACTGGCCCGGAGCCCCGGGCAGCGTGGTCAGTACGCTGTGGGCACACGAGTTCCACGTGCTGATCAGTGGCGGAGACCCTTCGCAGGCCAAGGGCGCGCCGGTGTGGCGCCCTGTGGGGGCGATGACGCAGTCCAACCCCGCCTGATCCTTCCGCGCTTGCGTTCCATGGCGCAATCTGTTCTGATTGCGCCATGGAACCGCTGCTTCGCTATCGCGGCCGCACCGTCACGGCCGCCGATGCCCTCTTCATCCGCGAGTTGATCGCAACGTCCCCCGGCGAGAGCCGGCGCGCGCTGTCGCAGAAACTCTGTGCCGCGTGGAACTGGCACCAACCCAACGGAGCACCGCGCGACATGGTGTGCCGGGGCCTGATGCTCGCACTCTCGCGCGCCGGCCACATCGAACTGCCGGCGGTAAAGCGACAACCGCCCAACCCGTTCACCGCCCGATCCCGACCCCAGGCGATCGAGATCGATCGAACTCCACTGGGTACGAACCTGCGAGAGCTCGGCCCGCTCACGTTCTGTTCCGTGCGGCGCACGCCGGAAGAAGCGCAGTTCAACAGTCTGCTGGAAACGTATCACTACCTGGGCTATGCGCACCCCGTCGGTGAGCACCTGAAGTTCATGGTGTACGCGGGGGAGCGCCCGGTGGCGCTGTTCGCGTGGAGCTCGGCGCCTCGCCACCTGGGCCCGCGCGATCGATACCTGGGCTGGTCTGCGCAAGCACGACGACAGAACATCCGCGGCATTGCCTACAACACGCGCTATCTCATCCTGCCGTGGGTGAAGGTGCCGCACCTGGCCTCTCATCTGCTGGCACAGATGACCCGCCAGTTGTCGGCGCAGTGGCACAGCGTGTATGACCACCCCGTGTATTTTGCCGAGACCTTCATCGACACCACGCGCTTCCGGGGCACCTGTTATCGCGCGGCGAACTGGCAGTTCCTCGGCCGCACGCAGGGGCGCGGCAAAGATGATCTGACGCACCGGCCCAATCGCACCGTGAAGGACGTGCTCGGGCTTGCGTTGACCGCAGACTTCCGCGAGCGACTCTCTAGCGCAACATGAGCCGCAAGAAGGACAAGAAGAACAGGAAGCGACGCCCGCCCGTCCTGCCCGGCGGGGAGCTGAACCTGGAGGAAATCGCCGCCATCGTCGAGCGCGCCCGCTCGGCGTTGAGCGAGGAGGAGCACGCGAAGTTGAAGTCGGCGACGGACCGGCTCGCGTTCTTCACCGAGGAGCTCAAATCCAAACAGACCTCCATGGAGCGCCTGCGCCGACTGCTCTTTGGCGCCAGCACCGAGAAGACGCGCACGGTGCTCGGCGAAGCCCGTTCAGAAGCGAAGCTCACCGCAACGAGCGCGGCACAAGACGGATCCGACACCCGCCCGCCACGCCCAGGCCACGGGCGCAATGGCGCCGCCGCCTTCACGGGCGCCGACATCGTGCGCGTGCCTCACCCCGACTTGCACGGTGGACAGGCGTGCCCGGCGTGCGTGAAGGGGCATGTCTACGCAGTGGCGGAGCCTTCGGTGCGGGTACGCATCACCGGCATGGCGCCGCTGGGCGCCACGGTCTACGAGTGCGGCCGCCTGCGCTGCAACCTGTGCGGAGAGGTGTATACCGCGCCGGCGCCCGAAGGCGTGGGCGAGCAGAAGTACGACGAGACAGCGACCAGCATGGTGGGACTGCTCAAGTACGGAACAGGGTTGCCGTTCAACCGCATCGAGAAGCTGCAGCAGGCATTGCGTATCCCGTTGCCGGCGGCGACCCAATGGGATCTGGTGAAGGACGCAACCCAAACGCTGACACCCGTGCACGAGGTGCTGATCGATCAGGCGGCGCAAGGCGACGTGCTCCACAACGACGACACCACGATGAAGGTGTTGCAGCTGACCGGCGAGCAGCGAGCCGCGGCACTGGCGGACGATGCGGACCCAGCGCGCACGGGCGTGTTCACGTCCGGCATCGTCGCCACCGCTGAAGGGCACAAAATCGCGCTGTTCTTCACCGGCGTGCGGCATGCCGGGGAAAACCTGGGCGCCGTACTCGAGCGGCGCGCCGCTGAGTTACCGGCACCGATCCAGATGTGTGACGCGCTCCCGAGCAATACGACCAGTGACTTTGAAACGCTGCTCGCCAACTGCCTGGCTCACTCACGCCGACGGTATGTGGAGGTGGCCGAGAGCTTCCCCGGGGAAGTGCGCTTCGTGCTCGAAACGTTGCGCGAGGTTTACAAGACCGATGCGTGCGCACGCCGGGAGGGCCTCGGTCCCGAAGCGCGACTGCAACGACACAAGGCTGAAAGTGGACCACGGATGGAGGCGCTCGCGAAGTGGATGCAGGCGCAGTTCGACCAGCGCATCGTCGAACCCAACTCCACGCTCGGCGAGGCGATCCGGTACATGCAATCGCACTGGACTGAGTTGACGCTGTTCCTGCGCGCGGAGGGCGCACCGCTCGACAACAACGTGTGTGAAAGAGCCCTGAAGAAAGCCATCCTTCACAGGCGCAACTCGCTCTTCTATCGAACCCTCAACGGGGCGCGTGTCGGCGACATCTTCATGAGCCTGATCCATACCGCGGAGCTCAACGGCGTCGCACCGTTCGACTATCTGGTTGCGCTGCTGCGTCGCGCCGATGCGGTTCGCGCCAATCCGGGCGAGTGGTTGCCCTGGAATTATCAGGCAACGCTTGCGCGCTACACCGCCGGTGCCGGACCGCCCGCGTAGGCGCACCACCCTCTACAAAAGCACGTCTCGGCGCCGGATCGACTGGCTCGCCGACCCGTCGGCATGCTCGCCTGCTGGGAGTCAAGCACCCCTGCCGGAAGGACACTAAGAATCGAAGTCAACGAAGGCCGGCTGATGATCGAGCCTGTCGATTGAGGAGGTCGGCTTGCTCTTGCGCCGGGTGCATGTCGACCCGGCGTGAGGCAGGCTCCTCGCGGTTTGCCGTGCCAGCAACGGCTTGCTGATGTGACTGTGTTTTCCCCAGCAAAACTGCGCTGCAGACTTCATTTGTACGAACGTACGTTCGCGCGGGACGCGGCAGAAAATCCGCGAGAGATGTGTCGGAACATCGGTTCACGTTCGTCCTACTGCTGCCCACTTCGAATTCGATCGCACCACTTCAAGGACGCAACAGTGAACGACTCGCCTCTCGTTCTTCAGCAGCCTGGCAATGGGAGAAGAAAGGCGGATGCCGACTGTTCGGGGCCGGCAGTGGTTACTTCTAAGTAGTTATAACGCCAACTGCCTATATCTCCTTATACCTTCCTAGAACCTCGCATGAATCCCAACAGCAATCCCTTCAATCCAGGCGCCGGCACGCCGCCGCCGGAACTCGTGGGCCGCGATCCTATCCTGCGGCAGGCAGACGTCGCCCTGGAGAGGATCAGGCGCTTTCGGTCGGAACGTTCACTACTGCTGATCGGCCTCAGAGGAGTTGGCAAAACGGTCATGCTGCGCGAGATTCGTCGCAGGGCGATCGCCAAAAACTACGTCGTCGAAATGGTCGAGGGTCAGGAAGACCAAACCATCGCCCAGCTACTTGTACCTGCGCTTCGACGCCTGCTGCTGGAGCTCGATACCGCCAAGAGAACCACCACCGCAGTCAAACGAGGGTTGCGTGTACTAAGGAGTTTTCTCGGTTCGGTCAAAGTCGCGGCGGGGGATGTGGAAGTCACTGTGGGTGTGGATCCTGAACAAGGCCGCGCGGATTCAGGCGACCTTGAATCCGATCTCAAGGACCTGCTCGTTGCCGTGGGTGAGGCCGCGAAAGCTGCGGAACGGCCGATCGCGCTCTTTATTGACGAGCTGCAGTATCTGCCCAAGCGTGATCTGGCGGCGCTGATTCGAAGCCTGCATGCCGTAGCACAGGAAGCACTGCCATTCGTCCTGTTCGGCGCAGGGCTGCCTCAGCTCTTCTCACAAGTGGGAGAAGCGAAAAGCTATGCCGAGCGACTGTTCCGATTTACCGAAATCGATCGTCTCTCTCGCGAGGACTCATTCGAGGCCTTGCAGGGACCCATTGAGCATGAAGATGCTTCGATCGCCGTGGATGCCCTGGATGAGATCTACAAACAGACTGAAGGGTACCCCTACTTCCTGCAGGAATGGGGGTACCGCGCATGGAACCTGGCGCCGAACGACTCCATTGATATCAAGGTCGCCCGGCAGGCCACACGTATGGCGCTGCAAGAGCTTGATCACCAGTTCTTCCGCGTGCGGTTCGACAGGGTAACGGCGGCCGAACGCGCTTACATGCGGGCGTTGGCAGAGCTTGGCGAGGGCGTTCACCGCTCGAGCGAGGTGGCTGACGTCATCGGCAAAACAACACAGCAACTGGCGCCGGTGCGCGACGTGTTGATTCGCAAAGGCATGGTCTACAGTCCCAGCTATGGGCAGATCGCGTTCACCGTTCCGCTGTTCGATCAGTTCATGAAACGAACCATGCCCCTGCCGGCACCGCGAAAGACAAAGCGCCACTAGCGCCGTCGGTGGCTGAGGTTGCGGGAGACGTGCCTGTCGTGCCATTGGCGGCTTGTTGACGTGTCTCCGTTTTCCCCAGCAAAACTACGCTGCAGAATGTATTCGTACGAACGTACGTTCGCGCAGGACACAGCGGAGATTCCGCGAGACATGTGTCGGAACATCGGTTCCCGTTCGTCCTACAGCTGCCCACTTCGATTTCGATCGCATCACCTCAAGGACGCACTGTGAACGACTCACCACTTGTGCTTCCTGCGGAGCGCGTGCTGCGATTTGCGCTAAACTTCCGTTCGTGCACGAAAGCCGGCTCGGTGCACGCCCGCCTCGCCAGAGGCCTGCCCCGGCGGCAGGTAAGCGGATCCGGATTGACGAAGCCCCGCCACAAGCGGGGTTTCGCATTTGACGAGGTCGCTCGCGCTCGCGCCGGGCGCCGCGTTAGCAGTCTCGACGCACTTTCCGAGAATCCCTGTTGCTAGCCCCGCCGGAAATCGCATCTCCGGCCCGACGGTTCCCTCGTGGAGGCGCTTCTTTTTCTGCGCGCAGCTCAGAGGTAGGCTTACGAATTCGATTTCGTATTTTTGTAGCGCTATGAGAATTTGCCCGAAGATACGGATCGACACGTGGCCGCACAGTCGGTCGATTGCGATATAGTGCGGATGACGGAACTCGATTCGGCATCCGTCATATCGTTTGGCCCATACCTCTCTCCGTCGCAACGACGACGGTCGATCCGATGTCTTCAAGACAATCGATCCATCACAGTGCCTCCGGAGGCGCTTGCGTCGGTGCGGCAGCATCGCTATACGTGGGGACTATGGCTTCCCGCGAATATCACGTCATTGCGCGTATCGGTGGCGGATGGAGCGTGTACAAACGCGGAGCGTCGCGCGCCAGCCGTTCCTTCGAGGTGAAGAGTGATGCGGTGAATCACGGTCGGGATGTTGCAAGGAGAGCCGGCGCTGAGCTGGTGATCCACGAGCGTGACGGCACAGTTGATCGGAGGGTCCAGTACGGCAGCGCTTCGCTACCGTCGCGCGACATCAAGCGCTGACTGCCGCCATGCGGTTCGAGCGCAACGTCTTCATCAACTGCCCGTTTGATGAAGAATACCGGCCCCTTCTGCATCCCCTGCTGTTCAGCGTATACGCGCTGGGATTTCAGCCGCGTATTGCGCTGGAAAGCCTCGATTCCGGAAAGCCACGAATCGAGAAGATCGTCGCGCTCATCAAGGCCTCCAAGTACGCGATCCACGACATCTCCAGGATCAAGGCGACGTCAGCCGGCGAATACTTCCGACTGAACATGCCGTTCGAGCTCGGTATCGATGTGAAATGCCGGCTGTTCGGGGCCGGCAGATGCCGCAGCAGGAAGTGCCTGATACTCGAGGCCGAGAAGTATCGATACCAGGCCGCCATCTCCGATATTTCCGGCTCCGACATCGCCGTTCATGAGAACACGCCGGAGAATGTCGTCGCTCATGTCAGGCACTGGCTTCATGGTCACGGGCGAGGCGCCGCGCCAAGTCCGACACAGGTCTGGCGCGCATTCAATGTTTTCATGTCGGAGAATGCCGCTGAGTTGACCCGCATGGGATATGGGCGGAGGGATATCGCCGAATTGCCGATCGCCGAGCTTATGCGCCACATGCGGGAGTGGGTCGGCGCTCAGAAGTGAGAGAAGTGGCTGGCGATGGGCGGCGGCGCCAACCCACCATTCCTGTTCGGATTCGCGCGCAGCCATATTCGTGCCCGCCCCAAGCACCTTGTTCCACAGTGCGGCGGAGAACCGCTGAACTTCCAGCCTTCCTTGATGCATTCTCCACCTTTGCTGAACTGGGGACTCTACGAATGAAGATCGCAGTAATGGGCGCCGGCGCGGTGGGCTGCTATTACGGCGCAATGCTGGCGCGCGCGGGGCACTCCGTCGTTCTCATTGGGCGATCCGCCCTCGTGGATGCCGTCAGGCGGGAGGGATTGCTTCTGGAGTCCAGCGAGTTCACGGGCCGGGTAATCGTGCAGGCCGACACGTCACCGGCCGCGGTAATGGGTGCCGAGCTCGTGCTGTTCAGTGTGAAATCCACAGATACGGAAAGCGCGGGCGCTGCCATTGCACCTCATCTTTCACCGCAAGCCTCGGTGCTCAGCCTCCAGAACGGAGTCGATAACGCGGCTCGCCTTTCCACCGTCCTTGGCCGACATGCCATTCCAGTAGTCGTCTATGTGGCAACTGAAACGGCCGGGCCGGGACACGTGCGCCATCACGGACGCGGGGACCTGGTTATCGGGCCTTCTGACGCCAGTGCGGCGATCGCTTCGCAATTGACCGCCGCAGGAGTTCCAACCGAAGTATCTGCCCGTGTGCTCGACGCGCTGTGGTCCAAGTTGATCATCAATTGTGCCTACAACGCCTTGTCCGCAATCTCACAGCTTACTTACGGCGAGCTCGTGCGCGCGCCTCACGTGCTGGAAACCATGCGCAACATCTTCAACGAGTGCGTAGCCGTGGCACGGGCGGACGGGATCACTCTGCCTGAGGATCTGTGGCAGAGCCTGGTGGATATCTCGGTGAACATGGCGGGCCAGCGATCGTCAACGGCACAGGATCTCGCGCGAGGAAGGCGGAGTGAGATCGATCACCTGAATGGATATGTGGTGCGGAGAGGTCAGGAGCTGGGATTGAGCGCACCGGTCAATCTGGCTTTGCTGTGTTCGGTGAAGCTGATGGAAGCGAAGCGGTGAGCGGCGATCTTCCCCTGGTGCCACACGACAGAGATCTCGAGGGCATTCCGCGCCTTCGTGTTCGTACGCCGCGATGTGGCTCACTTCAGGTTGGCGCGCGCGTCACGGAGTTGGCTGTTGTCGGGAAACCGCTGTAGGGCTGCGTCCAGCACGCGAGCTGCTTCGTCGCGTCTGCCCGTTTCAGCGAGGGCTACTGCATACGCATGGACGTACTGCGGGTCCGCTGGCGACAACAGCGCGGCACGCCGCAGAAGCGGTAACGCCTCGGGCTTGCGACCCGCACGCACGTAGAGCAGTCCCATCGCGTAATGCGCATCGCCGGAGTTGGGGTGGGCCGCCAATGCCTCGGCCAGCACGGCTTCTGCCCGGTCGTCGTGCCCTTGGGCGCGATACACGTCGGCCAGGTTGAGCATGGCGGGCAGGTAGGCCGGAGCAAGCTTTCTCGCCTGCAGCAGCGCTTGTTCCGCTGCCGCCATTTCCCCACGTGTCGCATGAAAAAGGCCAAGCTCGCTCATCGACTCCGGCATGTCAGCGTTGAACAGCAGGCTTTGCTCGTACTCGCTCAGCAGCTTCGCGAACCGTGCGCGCTGGGCGGGCGGGACCTGGCCGGTGGGCATGTCGGCGACATGCCGTGCCACCGCCATGCGTACCGACTTTGCCGGATCGCAGATCAAAGGCTGCAGGTACTGAAAGCGCTGGGTGGGAGTCACAAAGTCCAGGGCGCCCGCCGCATTGGTGCGAAGGAGGGCGTCGGGCGAGCGCAGAGCCGCCAGGGTTGCCTCAATGTGCCGCTGCGAAGGAAAGCGACTGCTTTCGAGCAAGGCGGTCGCCCTGAGGATCGCGGCCTGGCTCTCGTCACCAACGATGCTCAGCAGTCCCGGAGCGCTGTCCGCCTCGCCATTCCTGGCAGCGGCGAGCACTGCGGCGTATGGATAGCGAATCGTGTTGCGTCCGGAGCGAGCGGCCAGAAAGTCGCTGGCCCACTCGGTCGCGCGATCGGCGTGGCACTGCATGCATGCGTTGGGTACGCCCAGCCTGACACTGGCGGCCGGGTCGGGAACGTGGAAGGAGTGGTCGCGACGTCGGTCGACTCCCATGTAGGTCTTTGTCGGCATGTGGCAGCTCACGCATTGCGCGCCGCTCGAATCCGCCTTGTGGAAAAAATGCGCCTGGCTCTGGTATTTCGGCGCCGCGTGGCATTGCAGGCATAGTCCGTTGCCCCGCACGCGCAGGGCGTTGCTGTGCGGATCGTGGCAGTTGGAGCAGGACACACCGTTCCGATACATCCGGCTCTGCAGGAACGAGCCAACCTCATAGACCTCATCCAGGATTTGTCCGTCAGCGTGGTAGAGGCCTTCTCGCAGAGGCGTCAGGTTGTAGTTGCTGGCGAAGCTCGCAGCGATATCGCGCTGCTGCAGCTCCGTGCGCCGGGAATGGCAGCCGCCACAAATCTCCAGCTGCCTGTTGGCAGTTGGGTTCAGGTTGGCGGGAATAGCTACATGGCCGTCGACTGGCTCCCACAGCTTGCGAATGTTGGTGAGCAGGCCCTTGTTGGCGATCCCGCGATCGCCGCGCGTCCAGGCGAGGTGTTTCGCTCCCGCGCCATGACACGCTTCGCAACCGACGCGCATCTCCGACCACTTCGTCGCATAGCGGTTGATTTCCCGCGAGTAGTTCTTTGCGAGATTCGTCGTGTGGCAGCTGGCGCAGCGCGCATTCCAGTTCTGGAACGCGCCCGTCCAGTGCAGCGGATCGGTCGCCGTGATCTGCTCGTCGGGATAGAGGTGATGCCAGCGCTGGCCACCCTCGGCCTTGGGCCGGCTGTCCCAGCTGATGCTCAGCGCCTGAATGCGTCCGTCGGGAAACTCCACCAGATACTGCTGCAGCGGGTAGAAGCCCAGGGTGTAGGAGATCCGGAACTCTTCGAGCCTGCCCTGCGCGTTGGCGGTCTCGACAAAGTAGGCGCCGTTGCGCTTATGGAAGCGGGAAGTCGTGCCGAAATACTTGAAGGTGGCGTTGTTGAAATTGCCCAGCACGGATTGCGAAGTGGCCGCCTCCATGGCATGCCAGTGATCGCTTCGCCGCCACGTGTCATACGCTTCCTGGTGGCAGGCCGCGCACGCCTCGCTTCCGACGAAATCCTGCGCTGACGCGGAGGGCCCGGCCGACCCCAGGCCGGTTATGAACAGAAATGACAGCGCGATCCTGGGCAGCTTCATGGGCGTGCTAGCCTACAACAGCCGAGAAACAGCAAGCCGGTACAAGGGGGGGAACGATGCCGAGCAGACTGATGAGAATAGTGAGAACGTTATCGCTTGTTGCCGCGCTGTCATCGGTTATCAGTGCGCACGCTGCGGACCAGGCCGGGAGCGGCAAGCAGGCGGCGCATCGCCCCAACATCCTGCTGATCATTGGCGACGATATCGGCATCGACGTCAGCACGTCGATGTATCCCGGGCTGATCGAGGGTCTCACCCGGCAGTATGGCCCGTCGGGGCTGAAGCATCCTGGTTATCAGGCCATTCAGGGGCGGCCCGCCTCGACTCCTCATCTCGATCAGCTCGCCCGACAGGGGATGGTGTTCTCGAGCACGTGGGCCGAGCCGTTCTGCTCGCCCACCCGCGCTTCCATATTGACGGGACTGTTTGCGTCGAAGGCGAAAGTGCTGAGCTATGCGGATCCTCTCTCGCAGCACTACACGTCGTTCGTGCAGCAGCTGAAGGATGAGGGCGGCTACAGCACGGCGCTGTTCGGCAAATGGCATCTGGCGGGACTGCCCGGTAACCCGGTCAGCTATCCCGGCATGAAGCCGAAGCAGGCAGGGTTCGAGCTCTTCAAAGGCAACCTGCATGCTGCCATCAAGACCTACTGGGACTACGACTATCAGGTGCAGGACGCGACGACGCCCGCCGACCAGTGGCGCACCGAAAAGCCGCCGCAGAAGTCGTTGCCCGGCATCGCGCCGACGACTTATGCCCCCGTAGTCAAGGTGGCCGATGCGACGGAGTGGATCACCGCCCAGGAGAAGGCCAACCCCGACAAGCCCTGGTTCGCCTGGCTGGCGTTCAACCTGTCGCATGCCACCGCCCAGCAGCAGCCCAGCGCCATGGCGGTGCCGAACGCGGATACGCTGGATGCCGCGAGCTACAACGAGATGAAGGCCTGCGGCGGCACGTTCGGATCGTCCAATACCGGTTCCTGCAGCGGCGAAGCGCTGATGCGGGCGATGACCAATTCGCTGGATACTCTCCTCGGCAAGCTGCTTGAGACCGTGGACGCCCTCGACCCCAACACCTACGTCATCTACCTCGGCGACAACGGAACGCCGATGTACGGCAGGCCCAATCTCGACTTCATCGACAACATGTACATCACCCGCAAGGGGCGCGGGAAAGGCACGGTGTATGAGAGTGGCGCGCGCGTGCCGATGGCCATTCGCGGGCCGGGGATCGCCGCCAACAAGGCCAGCAGCGAGTACGTGCACACGGCGGATCTGTTCTCGACCATCCTGTCACTCGCCGGACTCGAGGCGCCGGCGAAAGTCTCGAACAGCGACGGCACCGGCACGCTGGCGCTGGATGGGCAATCGTTGGCGCCAATTCTCATGGGCAAGGCGACGCATCTGCGCGATCCGAACGAGGGCTACCTGCTGACGGAGTCGCTGAACCTGATGACGAACAGCACGCGCCAGGTGGGCGCGCGCAACGCCACCTTTAAGGTCATCTGCACGGAAAACGCCGAGCCGGGCTCCTGCGTGTTCTACAACCTGATCGTCGATCCGCTGGAGGAATACCCGCTGGACAAACCGGCGAACTGCAGCGGCTACAGCAGCGGAGCCTGGACGGCGGCCGATCCGCGGTGGCACTTCTGCCGGCTGAGCGAGCTGATCCGCAAGCAGTCCTTCCTCGCGCAGGCCCGGTAGCGCTCAGTCAGACCCACTGGCACGGCGGCGGTCATCGTGACGCGGCATCGAGCGGGCTGAGGCCCGTGGCGTTCACTGGATCCATCGAGGCGCGTCTCGGTGATCGGTGCATGCCGTCTGCTCGTGGGGGGGGCAGCATCCAAGAGCTCGCGCGATCCAGGGCACGTGCGAGCTCGATGGAGCGCCGCGCCCGAACGCGCGGGATGTCTTTAAGAAGTGGATCTTCCATGCGCAAGGATTCTAATCATCAGCCTACGAACTTGGCGAACGAAAACGCGAGAGTGGCCGTCGCGATCACAGTGCAGATGATCCACTTGATGATCTTTGTCTCCAGCGCATTGATCCTGGCCAAGAGCGACCCTTCGACTGAATTGATCCTGGCGCTGAGCGACCCTTCGACTGAATTGATCCTGGCGCTGAGTGACCCTTCGACTGAATTGATCCTGGCGCTGAGTGACCCTTCAACGGCTTTGAGATCTGCCTTGGTCGCGAGGTGAGGGATGGTCGCCTTGATCGAGCTGACGTCACTCTGCAGTGCTGCGATGGAGTCGTTTGCAGCTTTGATTTGCACTTGCGTCTGCCGCACGTCTAGCTTGATGTCGTTGATGACATCTTTGATGTGCCCAACGTCCGACTCGAGTTTGGCGATTCTGGATTCCATGGGTATCTCGATCTGATCTTCGAGGATTCTTAGCGCGGCGTTCATGATGTCACTCTGCAGCTCGATCGCTCCGTGCGAGCGCTTCCGTGATTTCAATGTCAAAAGTTTAATGAGTTTTCTCACGATGTCACTCGTTCATTTGTACGAGTCGAAAGCTGTTCGCCTGTGCTCATTTGTGGGCGTTTCAAAAGAGTTCTACAGGGAATTCGCAGCCGTACTTCGCATGGCGCATGCACGCGCGTACAGCGGTGTGTCGGGCGCCACAGTCTGTGCGAGGGATGTCGCTGCCGGCGCGACAGGCGTGGCGAACCATTACGATTTGCGGCTAGGCGAATTGCGTAGCGGTGCACGCCTAGAGAGAGCCTTTGAGGTCGCATTTCGCGACCTCAAAACCGCACGAAACCGCCAACGGCAATTGTGCAACAACCTGGTGCACTAATGTTGGGGTGAGCTGTTTCTCAAGTGACCTCGCATTCGTCAATGCGAGTACGAAGAAGTATTCCGATGCCTGGATATTGGGTCCATTCGAACGACGACGGTCGATACGATGCCTTCAAACGTAGCGAAGACGACTGCTCCCAGCGTGCACTCGCACTAAAACGGAAGTACTCCTCGACCTGCGCGGAATGGATGTTCGGGTCGTAGGCATTTAGTCTGGCGGCTACAGCCGCGGGGGAGAACAAACGTGTCGAACCGATTCCGTGGAGCCAGTGCGTTTCTGACCCTCGTCTTCGGACTGGCTGGTGAGTTCGCGATGCCAGCCTCATCATGGGTTCGCAGAACGTACGCGGCCGTGCCGCTATCGCGGACAGTCTCACGCGTCGCGGCGGTGGTCGGCGGGGGCTCGCGCCGGGTGCGCTTCATGCCGAGCTGATCGATGAACCGCTGGTTGCCGCGTGTCCGGCGCGCGATGGAGCGGATGGGGCCAGCCGGGCTGCAACATGGCGAGCTGAACGATCGACCGCTGTTCGACACCATCGTGCAAATCCTTCCCGGTGGCCGGGAGGCAATCAGTCGCGGAATCGAGCTGGGCATGCTGGGCGAGGCCGACAAGCGCACTGCCCATTGGGAGTTCACCGTCTTCCGCAATCGCTTCGTGAAGGAAGGCGGGCTCTGGAAGCTGAAGGAGCGGGTCAAGACGAACGGTTTCAGTGCAGTGGGTGCATCGCCGCTGACGGGCGCCATCAAAACAACCAGGGCAGCAGCCAGGCCAGCCGTTTCGAGCGCAACCCTTTCGGAGCGGCTCGTCGAGGCACGGCGTCGGTGGGCACGATCGATGGCCTACGACGGCACTGAGAATGTGTCGTCGGCCTACGGGTATTACATCGACGACTTTCAGTGGCCGCAGATGGGAGCGATTTTCGCCGAGAAGGGCACCAAGCAATCACCGTTCACCGGCTACTACATGGGCCGCGACAGGATCACGAAGGCGGTGACGACCACCTGGGGCGCGCCAGCGACGACGCGCCCGGGAATTTCAAATCACTGGCGTACGCAGCTCGTGATCCACGTCGCCGAGGATGGCCGGTCGGCGAACCTGCGGACGCGTCTGTTTCAGCCGCGGACCGGGAAGGTGCCGGGCAATTGGCTACACATTGTGTAGCCAATTGACTTGGTCTCACTACCGCGCCCTCATGCGCGTGGCGGATCAGGCCGCCAGGTCTTGGTACGTGCAGGAGGCTGCCGCCCAAGGATGGCCCGTCCGGACGCTGTTGCGGCAAATCAGCTCTTTCGCGTATGAACGCACGCTGCGAAGTGATAAACCCGCCGCGGCAGGCAGGAGGCGTCGCAAGCAGCCGGAGCAGCCTTCGATCGAGCCGCGAGACTTCATCAAAGACCCTTACGTACTCGAGTTTCTGGAAGTGAAGGATCACGCCGGCCTGCACGAGAGTCGATTTGAGCAGGCGATCATCGATCGCCTTTCCGGAGTTCATGCTCGAGCTGGGAAAGGGTTTTGCTTTTGTCGGTCGCCAGTTCGTACTCGGTTCTCAACGCGAGCCGGCAGCTATTCGCGTCCAAGTACCGCGCATATCTTCCGTCGCTCGCTGCAATGCGTAAAGCCACCAGCGCCTGGGAATCGCGCTCCCCCGGGAGCACCTTATACGGTCTCACGCTCGCGAAGTTCAAAGCGGCCCTTCAGCCTGGTCATGACGCGCGTGCGGAGATCGAGGATCTTCAGAAGCGCTTGCGCGCCGCAATCAACCGTCGCGATGTCGCGGATGTGAGATCGATGCGTATCCTGTGAGGCGTGGCGTTCGGCGTGAAGGGCGATCCAGACCACACCGAGGATGGTGCGCTTTACGCCGCGACGGGATTCGTGCGAAAAAGCGCTCGTCGCAAGCGGCGCCGTCAAAAGAAGTGAACCCGCGCGGGCCTGTCTACGCCCGCGCTGATCCAGGCCACTTGGCGCCCGACGCCGATCCCGATCGCGGGTCCACATGATCCGCCGTTACGGTTTCGATTGGCTGTCCTCATGTGTCATCGGTACCCGCGTCACGGCCCTGGTCCGTAAGCGTCCGGCGAGAACCGCATTGACATCATGAGCCTCCGTCACGTCCCAGCGATGTCCCGGCTTTGAGTCGCCTTACGATGCGCGATTTCCTGCTGGTAGATCGGCGTACGGTACACATTTCCGCGCATCAATTCGGGCGGCAGCGGCTTGAACGGCACCATCGAGTCCAGCAGCGCGTTGCATCTCGCCTCGACGCCCGCGCGGTACTCGGGCTGGGCGACGATGTACAGATCGTTGTTGAGGATGCCGTTGAGCACGAAGCGAGCCACCACCAGCGGGTCCTGCGGCCTTGCCGAAGCAGGGCTACCGCCCGTGCTGGCAGCGACGGCCGCGCGAGGCCGTGGCGCACCGGCGCCGGGCGCGGGCCGCGGCTGCGCGCCGGGGGCGACGGCAGGCGGTCCGTCGTTCTTTAAGGCTTCCGGCCGATAGCTTTCGCTTTGGCCGATGTTGGTGGAGGTCAGGCCTGGAATGAAGGCAGAGGTGCCAATGTTGGTATTGCGCAGTTCGTGCCGCAACTCCTCCATGAGCCCCACGGCTGCGATCTTGGCGACGGTGTAAATGCCGGCGCCGCTGCCCGGAAGAATGCCGCTGGTCGATGTGGTGGTAACGATGTGCGCACCCTGCTTGCTGGCGAGCATGCGCGGAACAAAAGTGTGAACGCCGTAGATGGGTCCCCAGAGATTCACACCGAGGCCCCATTCCCAGTCCTTGTAGGTGCCAGTGCTGGCGGGGGCCTGCAGGCCAACGCCGGCGTTGTTCACCAGCACATGCACTCCGCCAAACTTCTTCTCGATCTCGTCAGCGGTGCGCTCCCAGCCGTCGCGGTCCATCACGTCATGCCTGATTGCATGCACACGCGGATCATTGGCTGGGAACAGCTTGAGCGCGTCGCCGATGTGCGTGTCGCCGCGGTAGCCGAGCACAACCTTCATGCCGGCCTCGTGGAACACGCGCGCGATTCCGAGGCCGATGCCGCTGGAGCCGCCGGTGATGTAGGCGACCTTGCCCTTGACGTCAGTGATCTGCGGGGGCTGTGAGGCGCCGACGTCGGGGGCGCCGGCGGTCTGGGCCTCCGCGTCGCGTGCACCGACACCGCCCACCAGGCCGGCCGCGCCCGCCGCCGCCATGCCGCCGAGGATCTGCCGCCGGTTCAGTGTCTGCTCGTCCATATCCGCCCCCCAATGTCGACGTCGTGATGATGCTATGAGCCGGGACCATGATAGGGCGTTCATCAGCCGCTCTCCCGAGAGTTACAACACCAGTCCAGTGTTCGGCCTCGGCGGCATCGTGCTTCCTGCAGGCACCGTTTCGCGAACGGCACGCTGACCTCCGGCACCGCGACGAACATGTCGTAATAGTCGTTCGCCGCCGCGATCATTGCCGCGCGTGACGTGCGCTGCTCCGGCGGCAGGATCCCTTCCCAGTCGTGATCGCGCGTATCGATGCGGCTTGAACGCGAATTCCTTCTCGCGCGCGATGATGTGCTCGATCTCGCTGATGCGCGAGGCGCCGTCGAGCTTCAGCCGCAATCCGAACAGGATCTGCCTGCCGTTTTCCTCGATCACCGCCTGGGTCACCGTGCTGCAGGTTTCGGTGTCGAGCGCGCTTCGGGCGAAAACCCGTTTACCGGCCGTCTTCCAGACGCCCTCGCCGGGCTTGCGCATCGCTCATGTGATTCATCACGGCGCCATCGTAGACAGGGAGAGGGTGATCACCTCGGAGGTTGCCGGATTGCGGCGGTGAGCGGCCGCCGGGTACCAGCCGCTCGCCCGCTTCGGTTACAGCAAGGCGACGTACGTGGCGTACGTCGCCCCGTCTGCAGTGCGCAGGAGCTAATAGGGAACAGCAACGAACAGAGCGCCTCTCAATCCCCCGTCTTCGCTGGTGAGTGGCGCATAGTTGGCGTCGTATCTGCGGCCAAACACCGTGACTTCGCCAGAGTACGAGCGTTTCTGGACCAGGGCCTTGTACGCCGCAGTGTCACGACCGAGCTTCGTGTTGACGGCGGATTTCCCGTCCTGTGTGCGGAGGGTTGTCTTTACACGAACAAAGTCCTGGCCGTCATAGCTGAAGATGGTCGCTTCGAGCCTGGTTTGCGCTTGGGCCGTTGCGGGTTCGCCGGCCGAGGCGATGACCGCACACAGCGCAAAAGCAACAGCCAGAGCTATGCCCTGCCTGAGCCAGGGTCTCACCCATTGGTAACGCATGGTGCCTCCTCGTCTTCAGATTCAGAGCCTGTATTGCAGCGGGAAAAACGATCCAGGGTCAATGAAAGTCTCTACCCATGGCGGCTCGAGCACAAATGAGGAGCAAGAAAGACGTATGAGCTCCATGAAGCAAATTCTGCTGTGCTTCTTGATAGTGACCGGGTCAATTGCAACTGAGCCTGAAACAGGCCGACGGCAAACATACTTTTGTCAGCGTCATTGTTCAGGCAAATGGTGACCGTTACTTACGTCTCACCAGCTCCGATAAGTGGGCCTATCGGTCTCTTGGGGGCATTTTCAAATCTTCGGCCGCTGCGCTGCCGATCTCGGACCAGGACTTCACCACGCTGCGGAATCTGCTTTACGGCAAGTCCGACAAGGTCGTCGCGCTGCACGCAGGGAGCCCGGGTCTTTCCCCGAAAAGTCACGGCGTTTGTGCTGCCGTCCGCACCTGCGGGACAACGCGAAGCTGTACGTCACGTTGGATGCAAGTCGATGTGCCGCTTCAGGCAAGTTTTCCCTTTGCATCAGGACTATAGCCGCCGGTTTCGTAACCGAGCCGCTCGCGATATCGCCCCGCGGCCCGCCGACGGGCGGATTGCCAGCCCGCGCCGCGTAGATGGCGAAGCGGTCGGCGCCGGCCCGACGACACAAACACAAAGCGCCGCAGGCTCAACGCATGCGCCACACACCGTCATTGGAGCGACAGGCGTGGCCTCGCGAAAGGCGCGAATCCTGGCCGTACGACGTGCGCATGCTGAATTCGCGGCATGAATCGCCGCCTCTGCTCCATTTACCCACCGGAGTGACGACGTAGTTGACGTGCGTGCGCTCATTCATCCAGCGAACGCTCTGCCCATCCCGAGCGAGCTCGAGCGCGTGGCCGATGCAGCCGCGATCGGCATCGTCCATATCCCGCCCGATCTTCCCGCCAACCACGGAACCCAGGATCGCGCCCACGACGATCGCGATCGGACGGTTGCGATCTCCACTAACCTGTGAACCGACAGCACCTCCAATGACCGCACCCACCACGGCACCGACAGCAGCCCGATTACACCGTCCTTCGATCACGCCGTAGTCGTCATCCCACTCGTAGCCGCCGTAGCCGGCATAGCGGTGATGATGGTGTCCGTGTCCGTGCTCGTGTTCGTCCTCGTCCTCGTCTTCCCCGCGGCGGTGCTCGCCTCTGTATCCATGGTCACCGTCGCCTTTCGCCAGCACCAGGCGCGGAGGATCCGCCAAAGCGGGCGCAGCCGGGACCGAAGCGCACAGAAAGATCAGCACCGCGGGAAGCATCAGGGAAACAACGCGACTGGTCATCATTTCAACTCCGACTCCGAGGTTCACTTGCGGCGTGCTCCGAAATGCAGGCAATTGTGCTCCTCGGGTCGGCCGGAGATGGCAAACCACTTCACAAATGCGCGTCTTCGAGCAGAATCGCCGGGCTGAGATCGGCGGACTGCAGGGACATCTGACCAGGAGCTTCGACGGCGCAGTCGAGGCGCGCGGAGCCCGCGCCACAAACCATGGAGAAAGCGCAGTGTCGCGACGGCGGCGCTCGCGCCGACGCACGTGAATGACTTACATGCTCGGCGCATGCACGAGCATTTCGTCACATCCCGGAGGAACTGCCGCGCAGTTGGCATGCCCTACAGTTGGGCCGTTCGTGCCCACGCGCGACGGCCGGTGTACCGCGTCAAGACGAATCTCGCCGATCAAACCTCGTATCGAGATCCGGGCACTCACGGAACGGAAGGGGCTGCGGTCGGGAGACAGCGAACGTGCCTCTGAAAAGAGAGAAGCATCGACTGCAGGTGCGGCGCGCGGCGGGGCTGCTCGTCGGCGCTCTGCTGACTGCATGCGGCGACGACGTTGGCGTTGGCGCTACGTTCATAGCCACGCCCACGCCAACTCCAGGTGGGATGCCAACGCCGGCGGCCAGCGCCTACGCAGTGAGCGCGCTGGTCTCAGACGGCTCGGTGCCAGCCGCGACGATCGATCGCGATCTCATCAATCCGTGGGGCATCGTGTTCGCGCCAGGTTCGCCCGTCTGGGTTGCCAACAACGCCACCGGAACTGCCACGCTTTACGACGGCACGGCACTCAAGGACCCGCTGGTGGTCGCTCTGCCCGGAGGAATCAATGGACCGGCGGACCCCACCGGCGTTGTATCCAACGGTACGAACGATTTCGTCGTGAGCAACGGCACCTCGTCGGCTGCCGCGAGTTTCATCTTCGATGGCGAAGGCGGCACGCTCATCGGCTGGGCGCCCGCGGTCAATCCGACCAGCGGCATCATCGCCTACGACGATGGCAGCGGCGGCGCGGTCTACAAGGGACTCGCGATCGCAGCCGACCACGGCGCGAATTTTCTTTACGCGACCGACTTCCACAACAACAAGATCGACGCGTTCGACAAGGACTTCCGCAAGGTCGCCATCGCCAGCGGCTTCGTCGACCCGGCGCTTCCTGCGGGGTTTGCGCCCTTCGGCATTCAGGCCGTGACGATCGGCGGTCGGACGGTTCTCTTCGTGACCTACGCCCAACGCGCATCCGGCTCGAACGCCCAAGTGAACGGCGCGGGACTCGGGCTCGTGAACGTCTTCGATACGAGCGGCACGCTGCTCAGGCACTTCGCGCCGATCGGCGGCCATCTGAACGCGCCGTGGGGCATCGCTCTCGCGCCTGCTGCGTTCGGCTCGCTGAGCAACACCGTGCTGATCGGAAATTTCGGCGACGGCATCATCAATGCCTACGATCCGGCGACGGGCGCATTCGTCGACAGCATCCGGGATTCCTCCGGCCAGCCGATCGCGACGCCGGGGCTGTGGGGCATCGCATTCGGCAACGGCGCGCGCAATCAGCCCGTCACGACCTTGTTTTTTGCAGCGGGCATCGCGAATGAAGCCGGCGGCCTGTATGGACGCATCGATCTGGCTGCCGGAGGAGGTTTTTCGGGAGGCCCGGGTCTGCCAACGGATTCCCGCCCGCCGACCGTGAGGCTGTCGAACCCTGCGGGGCCGCACGCAATGGTGAGCGGGATCGTAACCCTGCTGGCCACGGTGACGGACAACGTGGGTGTCGTCAGTGTGGAGTTCTTTGCCGGCCCCTTCTCGATCGGAATAGCGACAGCACCGCCATTCTTCGTCGACTGGGACTCCACCACGGTGGCGAACGGAGACGTGAGGCTAACCGCGCAAGCGAGGGATGCAGCGGGAAACGTCGGGACGTCCGAGCCGGTCGACGTCACCGTCTCGAATCTGCCGAGTCCGCCATGACGGCCTCGATCGCAGATCAGTTCCAGAGCCCAGGCTTCGGCCTGGCTGCGTGACACATGGACGTCTGGGTAGGAACGTCGGGCTACAACTATCCGGAGTGGAAGGGAAGCTTCTATCCGGAGAAGATCCCTTCGGCGCAGATGCTCCGTTACTACGCGGAGCGCTTCTCAACCGTCGAGATCAACAACACGTTCTATCGCATGCCGAACGAGAAGAGCGTGGACGGATGGGGGCAGGCGACACCCGCGCGGTTCAAGCTGACCCTGAAGGCGCCGAAGCGAATTACGCATGACGCGCGGCTCAAGGACTGCGCGGAGAGCGTCCAGCGATTCCTTCAGGTGGCGCAGATGCTGGGGCCGAAACTCGGGGCGTTGCTGTTCCAGCTGCCGCCCTTCCTGCGGAAGGATCTCGCGCTGCTCGACGCGTTTCTGGAAACGCTTCCGCGGGATCTGTGTGGAGCCTTCGAGTTCCGCCATGCTTCCTGGCTCGATGACGCGGTGTACGGGCGGCTGAAGGCCAGGAATCTCGCGCTGTGCGTGGCGGACAGTGAAAAATCCTCCACGCCTGTTGAGCTGACGGCCAGCTACGGCTACTTCCGGCTGCGCGACGAAGGCTATACGCCGGACGATCTCGCGCGTTGGGCGCAGGTCATCCGCGAGAAGGCTTCGAGCTGTACCGACGTTTACGTCTATTTCAAGCATGAGGCAGCGGGCAAGGGCCCGCAGCTCGCACGCCTGCTTCTCGAGGCCCTCGACCAGCGCTGAGCGCTGCCGGTGACAGCATCGGCGCTGTTCAGTCCGCAATCTGCCCAGGCTGGGCGCAGGCATCAGCCCTTCAACAATGGACCACGGGTGATCGGTGAGTTGTTCTCGGCCTGGCATGCGCAGAACATATGGCGCGCGTCAGTGGGCAACAATAAGTTCTAACCATCGAGGGGGGGCTTCATGAGACGACAGGTCGTCGGAATCGCCGCTGTTCTTGCTTTGGCTACCAGTGGTGCCGGAGCTGCGGAGGCTGCCTGCAACCGTGAGTGCCTTGCCGGCGTGATGACCGCCTATCTGCAGGCGCTGGTAAAGCACGACGCCGCGAGTCTGCCTATCACCCGCAATGTGAAGTACACGGAAAACGGCGTACGCATCACGATGGGCGATGGTTTGTGGCAGACGGCCGCCGCCATGCCCACCTATCGGCTCGACCTCATCGACGAGGAAGCGGGGCAGGTGGGGTTACTGGGCCGCATCAGCGAAAACGGTAACAACAACTGGTACGCGGTGCGCTTGAAGGTGGAGCCCGACCGCAAGGTCTCCGAGATCGAGACGCTCATCAACCGCAGCCTCACTGGAGGTGGCGCAGCGGGCGGCACGCCGGGCGGCGCGAATCGCCCCGCCGCCCCCACCGAGCCGCATCCCCTGATGGCCCAGCTCATTCCCGCGGACAAGCGGCTGGGCCGCGCGGAGCTTGCGACCATCAGCGATACCTACTTCACCGGCCTCGACACGGAAGAGAGCGGGCGCAACGTGCCGTTCTCACCGGATTGCCAGCGGCGCGAGAACGGCACGGTTTTGGCCAATAATCCCGATGCCCCGAAGGGCTCGATGCAGTGGATGGACTGCAAGTCGCAATTCGACACCGGGTTTTCAGTCATTGTCACCGACATCCGCGAGCGGCGCTTCGAGGTGGTGGATCGCACCAAGGGCCTGGCTTTCGGCTGGGGCTACTTCGACCACAACGGAACGCATGAGAAGTTTTCGCGAACGCTGGATCATCAGATGGTGGACGTGGCTCCCACGTTCCGGCAGCCGTTCTCGTTCTATATCGCGGAGGTCTTCAAGGTGGTGGACGGCAAGATCCGGCAGATCGAGGCCGTGCTGACCACTGTGCCGTATCAGATGGAATCGGGTTGGTGAGGCAAATCCCCATGAAGAAGAATTGGATGATTGGATTTGTGGCCCTGCTTGCCGCCTGTGCGATGAGACGAAACTTTATCGCTCGCGCAGTGCTCACAACCATGACCGCGCTCGCTGGCGTTGCTCTCGCCGCGGACGCCGCTCCCGACCATGGCGCGGGTTGGACCGGGATCACGAACCCGAAAGACGTGATCACCGCGCGGCAGGAGCTCATGGAGGAGGTCGAGCACCTGATGCAGCCGATCGACACCATCCAGGTCAAGGGCGTCGACGATCCCGACAAGCTGCGCGCGTCGGCCGGCACGATCTCGTCGATGTTGCTCGCCCTGCCGCATCTATTCCCACCGACGACGAATCTCTACGATCCGAAGCCCGAGATGCCCGCGACGCTTGCACTGCCGGCGATCTGGAAGGACTTCGGGGCCTTCTACAAGCTCGCTGCGAACGCTTCGAGCGCCGCGCAGAAGATGGCCGAGACGACCGGGAAGGAACCGCTGCGAGCCGCGGGCAGCAGGCTTCGTGCGAGCTGCGATGCGTGTCATGCACTGTATCTGCGGAAGTATGAGTCGCCGAAGGTCATAGACTCCGACTACGAGTTCGACTTCGATTCAGTGCTGCGGAAAGACTGACCTTCGCGCCCAACGAAGGCGGCGGCTCGATTGTCTCGGCGTGACAGATAGGCGGCCGCGGCGTGTAGTCGGCAGCACGGCGTTCGAGAATCTGGAGCGTACGAAGGCCGGCCTCGTCGAGCGGCTTCGCCTAAGGATTGAGGCCAGCGAGATTCAACATCCGGAGGGGCGTGTGCTCGTGTTCACCGCGCCGGCGCGGGCGATCGGCGTGCCGGTTACGGTGGACGGCGCGTACTGGATGCGAGCTGGAGAAGATCTCGCGCCGATGACTCCCGACATGCTTCGCCGGATATTCGACGAGGCGTGTCCCGACTTCTCCGCGGAAATCTGCAAAGGCGCGGATCTTTCAGACCTCGACCCAGTCGCCATCGATGATTTTCGGCGGCGCTGGCATGGCCGTTCACAGCTCGCGACTATTCGGAGTCTGCCCGCCGAGCATCTGCTCCGGGACGCAGAACTGGTTACGGACCGTGGCGTGACGTACGCCGCGCTCATCATGCTTGGGACCAAAGCGGCAATCTCGCGCTACCTTGACCGCTTCGTCATGTACGACGTGCCGACATTCAGCGGACCGTCCGTGCGCGAAGCGCTGCTGAACGCCGTTGCCCATCGCGACTACCGACACCCAGGGTCGATCTTCGTGCGGCAGTACGCACGGCGACTGGAAGTGGTAAGCCCGGGAGGACTTCCGGCTGGCAAGGGACTCGACCGTGCGGACCATAAAGCGCTTCTGCTGGAGCATGTGAGATCGAAGGCGGAGGTTGGAGCGAAGTTCGAGGAGCTTCAGGAAGTGCTTCCCACCGTGGGGAGAATTCAGATCCAGCGGTTGATGCGTGAGCTCCGGGGCGAAGGGCTTGTTGAGAACCGGGGCGCGCGACGAAGGCTACGCGATGGTTCGCCAAGAAATTCAGGTAGCAATTCTGAAGCAAATAGCTGAGGAAGTTGCTTTGTAGGGCTATTTAAAACAATGGGTTAGCGTCGCGGGAATGTAGCAGACGGAATCGGGAACAGGTCGACAACGGCAGCTGTGAACCGCGCATGGTCGCCGCGTAACCTCGCGGATGAACCGCAGAATCTCCGCCGCCGTGGCAGCCGGCTGCTCCCCAGAGCCCATGCGCTCGTACGCCGCCTTCGGACGGATGGGGTGTTGACGCCTTCGCGCTAACGAATCCCAAGAGTCCTTTGCATGTCACGATAGATATGTATATAAAACTCTAATTCTCTATACATATAAACCTCGACCTGCACAGGGAATGGCCGAAATCCTTCCACTTTCCAGCCTGGAACCCTCGCGCTTCGATCGGCCTGATCTATTGAAGCGGCTGACTGCAGCAAGCCGTAGCTTGGCCGAGCTCAAGGGTGTGGCCGCTTCCATGCCCAATCAGGGCATCCTGATCAGCACACTGGGGCTTCAGGAAGCGAAGGACAGTTCCGCGATCGAAAACATTGTGACCACGCACGATGAGCTCTTTCGCGACGCCGCTTTTCCGGAAGGCGGGGGGAGTGCCGCGACTAAAGAGGTCGCACGATATCGTCAGGCATTGCGTGTCGGATTCGAGCTCGTAAAGAACACCGGCCTGCTCACCAACAACCATATTGTGCGTATTCAGTCCGAGCTCGAGCAGAACACGGCCGGCTTTCGCAAACTTCCTGGCACAGCACTCAAAGCGAGCGACGGTCGAGTCGTTTACACGCCGCCGCAGGATCCAGCCGCAATCATGGAGTTGATGTCCGACCTGGAGAGGTTCATCAATGAGGCTGACCGATTCGCTGCCGATCCGCTGATCAAGATGGCGTTGCTTCATCATCAGTTCGAAAGCATCCATCCCTTTTACGATGGCAATGGACGCACAGGCCGCATCATCAACGTGCTTTATCTCGTCAAGGAAGGGCTGCTCGATATTCCGGTGCTGTACTTGAGTCGCCATATCGTGCGAACCAAGCACGACTATTACCGGCTGCTGCAGGACGTGCACGAGCGCGACGCCTGGGAAGAGTGGGTCGTCTACATGCTCACGGCCGTAGAGAAGACGGCGAACGAGGCGATCGGGATGATTCAGGCGATCAAAGCGCTGCTGCTCGATTACAAGCATCGGATTCGAGCACAGCATCGTTTCTATAGCCAGGATCTGATCAACAACCTGTTCTCACATCCGTACACCAAGATCGAGTTCATCCAGGCAGACCTGAAAGTGTCGCGGCTCACCGCGACGAAATACCTGGAGGCTTTAGCCGTGGACGGATTTTTGGAGAAGCGAAAGGTCGGTCGCTCGAATTACTACATCAACGTTCCGCTCTACGGGATTCTGACGGGAGAGCCGCTGGAGCAGAACAGATTGCAGCAGCGATGACGATCGCCGCAGCCCTACCGATAGCGTTCCATCAAGTAGCGCAAGACTTCACGCCGCAGACATGTTCTATAACAACGGCATCGCCACCGAAAGAAAGCAATGAGGAGCCATAATGGCGAGCAATGAGCAAAGCAACACCGACCTGACTCGAGCCGAGATCCTCTGGAAGGCCGCCGACACCCTGCGCGGGCAGATCGACGCCGCCGAGTACAAGCACGTCGTCCTCGGCCTGCTGTTCCTGAAGTACATCTCCGATGCGTTCGAGGCCCGGCGCGATGAACTGAGCACGCTCGTGCTTTCTGATGGACATACGATCACGCTTTCTGAGGCAGTTCCCGGTTCCGTTCCCACGCGCTGTAGTGAATCTGGGAACGGGAACGAGAGATAAAGCGGCTCCGAGGCCCGTGCACAGCAAATCGCATGCCATGTTGGCTCTACGCACGATTCGCAACAGATTGTTCTGCGAGGAGAAAAGTTGATCACGCTTCGTGAGGTTCCGAGAGCGTCGGGCCTCATCGATCGTGATTAGAAAACCGGGGGGAGTCACCTCAATTTGCGTGCTCACGCTCACATGTACTGCTTCTCGAGCCGCTTCACCGTGTGCCAGTCCAGATGCAACTCCGCCACCACGTCCTTGATCGTGCCGCTGCGGCAACGCTGGCCGACGTAGCGCGCAAAGCGCTGGGTGTGCAGGCTGTTCTCCAGCAGAAGCTCCAGCCGCTCCCGCTTCACCGCGCAACACTTGCGGCAGTGAACGCGCCGCACCTCCAGGTCGAGATAAATGCGGTACGCGCCGCACGACAAATCCCGTACTCGCCGGCGTGCGCGGTCGTACCAGCTCCAATGCGCTGTTCCGCACGCTCCACAGATCGTTTTTTTCCGCGCCGGACCAGGGTGATGAGCCGCGCCTGCGGATCACCGAATATCCTCTGCACGCTGGCCAGAGGACGAAAACCGGCAAACGTGTATGCGTCCGCCAATCGGCGGGACTTGCGTGTCTTGGACATCCGGCCATCATGCCAAAGTTTCCAGACTCCTCAACACGCATTAAACCCTGTGAATACCGGCCCCGCGAGCGGGTCACGACCTGGTTTTTACCCACTCGGATTCACGAAGAGCCACAATTAGTTACGGATTCAGTGCGCAATCGCCTTGCCGAGAAGCTCGCGGATTCGCTCGCAAGCCCCCTTCCGACGGCTACCCCTCGCCGTGTTCACGGAACGATTCGCCTGCCCAACAAGGCAACCGCCGTCATCGGCATGCGTCGCGCGGGCAAGACCACGTTCCTGCACCAGCTCCGCCGCGAGCGTTTCGAGGTGGGCGTTCCACGCGAGAGATTGCCCTACATCAACTTCGAGGACGATCGGCTCGCCGGCCTCACCGCGCGCCACCTTCATCTTCTGCCCGAAGAGTACTACCGCCAGTTTCCTGCTCTGCGCGCGAAGGAGACCGTCACCTGGTGCTTCGATGAAATCCAGACCGTTCCTGGCTGGGAGCGCTTCGTCCGCCGCATGCTGGATTCGGAGAACGTCGAGATCTTCGTCAGCGGATCCTCAGCGGCCCTGCTGAGCCGCGAGATCGCGACGGCCATGCGCGGTCGCGCCTGGGAAGTCATCATTCATCCTTTCAGCTTCGAAGAGTATCTGCGCCACCACGGCCTCGCCGCTCCAGAACGTGGCGCCGCTTCATCGCCGAACTTTCTGACTACGGCAGAACGTTCCACTCTGGAGCGAGCCTTCCTCGATTACCTCACGGTTGGCGGATTTCCGGAGGCGCAGGGCCTCGACACGGCCACTCGCAATCTCCTGCTGCACGATTATGTCGACGTGGCGATGTTGAGGGACGTCGTCGAGCGGCATCAGGTGACCAATGTTGCGGGTTTGCGCTGGCTCGTGCGCCAGTTACTCGGGAGCCCCGCGTCGCTGTTCAGCGTCGAGAAGTTCTTCTCTGCTCTCAAATCGCAGGGCCTGAGCATCTCGAAGGACACCGTGCATCATCTGCTGGAGTACCTCGAAGACTGTTTTCTGATCCGCACCGTCTGGATGGAATCCGCTTCCGAGCGGCAGCGCATGGTCAATCCCCGCAAGGCCTATCCCGTGGACCCCGGCTTGATTCACGCGTTTGATCGCGTGGGGCGCGCCAACGTGGGTCACGCGCTCGAAACTGCGGTGCTGCTGGAGCTGGAGCGCAAAAGAATGCAGGTCAGCTACGTGCGCACGCAGCAGGGCAGAGAAGTGGATTTCCTTGCGCGCGGCCCCGGCGGTGAGCTGGAGTTGATCCAGGTGTGCGCGGATGCTACGGGCCCGGAAGCGCTCGAACGCGAAATACGGGCGCTGCATGAAGCCGCGCAGACGTTCCCCAAGGCAACGCAGCGACTGCTCACGTTGACTCGCGACGCCCTACCCGCGTCCGTTCCGGAAGGCATACTGGCTCAGCCCGCATATGAATGGTTGCTCGAAAATGCGCGCTGAGGATTGTTGTTCCAGGTCACGGAAGAATGATGGGCGCAGTACGGGATCGCCTTTCAGGCCGTTCGAGACGACATCTTCGTGCAATCGCATGCGTGCCGATGAAGCGCGCGCATGAAAGCAAGCACGAAGGCGGCGCCCGCCAGTGGTGACACACCGACGTGAGCGAGCCGCGCTCATCCACAGCGGCTAACGACTGCGTGATTCCGCTGTCGGCGAACGCAGCGTGATCGTGCAGCATCAGCGATTCTGAATCAGCGATCGACAGCCACGGAGATTCGAGCAAGTTACGTCCATGCATCTCATGGGCATAATTCGTTCTCTGCCGACTCCGCACGATGATGGTATCGACGCTCTCGTGCAGGCGATCGCACAAACGCATACCCACTTTGTGGAGAGGGCATTCAGGGCTGTCGACCTCGGCCTCACGTTCAGGAACTGGTGTATCGGATGTCACGTGCAGGAATTCGAGCAAGGCGGAGCCGAGCGGGCCGAATATGGAGAGCGGATCTTCGAAGAGTTGAGTGTCAGGCTGAAGCGCGACAGAGGCATCGAGTATCACCCGCGCGAAATTCGTCGCTGTCGGCAGTTTTACAACGCCTATCCACAGATTCGGGGGACACTGTCCCCCGAATCCAGCGCGTTACTCCCGCGGCCGTCAGTGCGAGCCCGGCGGCGTGCCAGGGTTGCTGTCCCGGCTGTGTCAGTTGAGCGGCTCGTCAGGGCCCTGTGCTACAGCCACTTTGTCGAGCTGCTCGAGATCGAGGGTCCCGTGAAGCGGGCGTTTTATGAAGCTGAGATTGTTCGCGGTAACTGGTCAGTCCGGGAGCTCAGGCGGCAAGTGGGCGCGCTGCTGTACGAGCGGGCGAGCATCTCCCGCAATAAGAAGAAGGTCGTTGATGTTGCCCGCCACGGGGCCGAGTCGATGACTCCGGCCCAGGCAATACGCGATCCGTACGTGTTCGAATTCCTGGGTCTGAAACCTCGCGAAGCAGTGCGCGAGCGGGATCTGGAGGAGTTGCTGCTGGACAGATTGCAGTACTTTTTGCTGGAGCTGGGTCGCGGGTTCTGCTTCGAGGCGCGACAGAAGCGCATTCCGATCGGTGATGAACTGTTCTTTGTCGACCTCGTCTTCTATCATCGGATTCTGCGTTGTCACGTTTTGATCGAGCTGAAAAGTGGCAAGTTTCGCCACGAACACCTCGGCCAGCTCAACACGTATGTGAACTGGTATCGCAAGCACGAGATGACGCCGCAAGACAATCCGCCGATCGGGCTGCTTCTCTGCACCGGAAAAAATCATGCGCTCATGGAGTACGCGTTGGCCGGTCTTGACAATCAACTCTTCGTTTCGCGGTACCAGCTCGAGTTGCCGGGCAAGGCGGAGCTGGAGCAGTTCCTGCGAGAGCAGGTCAAGGATCACATCAGTGAATGCCGGGCGAAGGCGTGAGGGCCGCAGCTCATTTTGCGGAAGTCGCATTGATCGCCCGACAGCCGTGGCCTGGCGCGCGCCGACGATCGGCAATCGTGACGGCACCGAAGGTCGCCTTGCAGATACAACGGTGGCGGTAGGAAGATGTCCGTGCTCATCATTGCGCTGCTGACCGTGAGCGAACAATCAAACCGCGTCGCGCGCGCCGAGCCGGTAGTGGTGCTGCGTTACCAGTAGCGCTGGCGGCCGCGCGAAGGCAGTGGTCTGCACCTGGAAGACCATGACAAGGAGGCCTCAATCATGAAATTCGCCAGCGTCTCTGTTTCTCGAAATCGCCGAGCGATGTTCAGCTGCCTTGCGGGGCTGCTATCACTTCTGTTCGGCGCGCTGGCGCTTCGACGAAGAGGTCAGGGTTGTGGATGCTTATCTGGAAGCGCGCGAGGGTTCTACCACGGCTTGCTGCGCCAACATCTACGATATGCCCGGCAGGGAGTTCTATACGGGGACGGCAACAGCCCGCGGTCTCAGTAGGCCACCCGACACGGCTGGACGCAGCCCGCGCTCGTTCTGCAGATAGAGTGCGGCGCTCGAGAGCGCCAAGGCAAGGCGCAGCGTCGGCGGACGGCGCTCTGGCCGAGCAGGTTTTCAAGGATCCATATGTATTCGACTTCCTCGGAACAGCGGACCTGCGACGCGAGCGCGAGATCGAACGGACGTTGGTGGACCACATGCAGAAGTTTCTGTCGAGCTCGGGTCGGGGTTTGCGTTTGTTGGCAGGCAAGCTCACCTGGAGATCGCCGAAACCGATCTCTATGTGGATCTGCTCTTCTACCACCTGCGCCTTCACTGTTATGTGGTCGTGGAGCTGAAGGCTGTGCCGTTTGACCCCTCCTTCGTCGGCAAGCTGAATGCCTATATGTCGGCTGCGGATGACTTGCTGCGTACGCCTGAAGACAAACCGACGATCGGGCTGCTGCTGTGTCGCTCGAAGAACCGGGTCGTCGTTGAATACGCCTTGCGGGGCATGACCAAGCCCATTGGAGTTGCAGATTGGGAGACGGATCTCGTCAGTGAGTTGCCGGAGAATCTCAAAGGAGCGCTGCCGACGGTGGCGGAGATCGAAGCGGAGCTCGAGATTCGTGCGCGAGCGCCTTCAGCAACTTGTTCAAATACTCCCGGAAGCCTGCGTAGGACAGTCCACCGCGCCGGGAGAATACGATTTTCACTCGACCGTCTCCCTCAGGCACCCGTGCTCGCATATCTCGGCATAGCCAGGAAAGACGCTCGAGTACGTAGCGGGACGTATAGAAGTAGAACTGGTTCTTCTCCGCACGCGTCCGCGTCAATGGAGTATCGCCAAACTGAGGCGGAGATGGTGAGCCACACGGATGAGCCGCCTTGCACGCCGCGCTCGCGGTATCGCCCGTTCAAGCCATCGTCGCCGGACTCATCGATGTAAGCGATGTAGCGATGCGCCATCTTCGGCCTTCTACATCGTGTTATTCCAAACCGGTTTCTGCGCGGTCCTGCTCCGGGTAATTGCGCGGCACCCGCGTGGCGCTCAACGGGTGCCGCACAGTCTGGCTGATCTACCTTCGGGCCAGGCGAATCTCTGTGCCGAGATCCGTCCTCAGGCAGTAGATCATCGTGGTGAGCTCGGATCGCATGCAGCGATCCTCTGTCGACAGCTCCATCCTCAGGCAACGAAGCTCTGTTCTGAGCTCTCTCCTGAGTGCCGCAACAGAACTATTTGTGGCGTGCATGTTCTCGTCGAGCTGCAGAATGTCGTTCCGCATGTCGTCGATGTCGTGCTGAATGTTCCGGGTCTGCTCTTCGGGGGCGATGACTTCTTGCATGGGACTCTCCATGTTTAGTGACGAAGCAGAGAAGTATCCGCGAACAGATGGATATGATCTACAACAAGAGAGTCACAAAAGTACGCGGGTGACGTGCAGTGAGCCGCCTGCATTTCTCGCAAATCTGGCAATTATTCGAGCTGCTGGGGCGCTTTCCAAAATGAGTCCGGTCTTGCTCGTGAGAAATGGTCCGCCCGAGCCGCGGCACTGATGCGAGCGTGGCTGGGAACGCGGGTGGCGTCCTGACATCGACCGACGAAGAGGTCTACGTGAAGGGCGAGTGAGGGCTGTCCGCCGCGGTGGATGGGTTTATCTGCGGCGGCACAGATTGATCTTGTCGAAGAGCGCTCGCTGCCGCCGGCATCCTCGAGTGTGCAGGATGTGTTGAAGCGGCAGCCCTTCCCAGGGCGCCCATACCGGCAGAAGAAGCGAGCGACGCGTGCGGCGCCCGGCTGTGCGTGCCGATCTTCGCTATTCTTAAATCCGACGCGGAAAGAGACGAAGGCCCGGGGAACGATTAGCGGTCCCACCCCGGGCCTTCGCTGCGGTGCCTGTGAGGGCGATCTGCCGCCTGTTTATTACGCACGCACCGCCCGGCTTTGTCCAGCAAGCGGCAGGGGGCGTGGCGTGCGGTGCGCGAGAAGACCTACCGGCAGTATTACTGTCGTGGCTGCGGGAAGGCCGTGAGCATCTGCAGTGATTGCGATCACGGCAACGTGTATTGCGCGGGGCCGTGCGCGAGCGTGCAACGCCGCGCCTCGCGGCTTCGGGCCGGTGCGCGATATCAGAGAAGTCGGCGCGGGGCGCGGCGCCATGCCGCCCGCCAGCGCACGTGGCGTGCCCGATGCGCACAACGCACGCAGTCCAAACTGAAAGAAGTGACGCATCACCGCTGTGAAACCGTGGCGGCGGTGTTCACAGTGCCGGGGACCGTTCTAGGGACGGTGAAGGAGCCGGCCGATGCTCACGATGCTCATGATGAGAGTGCGCGCCCGTGGCAGCACTGCGATTTTTGTCAGGCCGCAAGCCCCGGCTCCTCAGGAGGAGTGAGGGGCGATGGAGCTGGAGCTGCATCAACTGGAGCTGAGGTACGAGGGCTTGCGCAAACGCCATCCGCCGCAGGAGCGCCAGCTTCTGGCCTCGCTGGCCGAGGTGGGCCAGCAGCTACCGATCGTGGTGGTGAACGAAGCGGCTCGCTTTATCGTAATCGACGGCTACAAGCGCGTGCGCGCACTGAAGCGTCTGGCGCGCGACACGGTGCGCGGCACGCGCTGGGAGATGGCGGAGCTTGAAGCGCTGCTGCTGGAGCGCGGACTTCGCGGTGCGAGCGAAGATGCACTCGATCAGGCCTGGTTGCTCGCGGAGTTGCAGGAGCGCTTTGGTCTGTCGCTGGAAGAGCTCGCGCGGCGCTTTGAGCGCAGCAAGAGCTGGGTGAGCCGGCGCCTGGGGCTGATCCAGGCGTTACCGGCGAGCATCCACCAGCAGGTGCGCGCCGGGGTACTGCCCGCGCACGCGGCGATGAAGTATCTGGTGCCGTTGGCGCGCGCCAACGCCGGCGCCGCGACTCAACTGGCGGCGGCGATCGCGCCGTGGAAACCGACGAGCCGACAGGTGGGCGCGTTGTACGCGGGCTGGCAGTCCGGCACCCAACGCACGCGGGAGCTGATCCTCGAAAGTCCTCAGATTTACCTGCAGGCGCAGTCCTCGCAAAGTCCCCCGGCGGCTTCACCCGCGCAGCGCTGGCTCAACGATCTGGGGGCGCTGTCGGGCATCGCCCGGCGCGCACGAAGGCCGCTGGAGCAAGGGCTACTGCAAGAGTTACTCGGCACCGAACGCACCGAGGTCGAACAAGCGTTCGCGCGCACGAAGGCGGATGTGGATCGACTGTTCACGCGCTTTGCGCTGGAGAGCGGCCATGCTGGATGAAGCCACACGCAGCGCGATCCTGCAGCTGCATGCCCGCGGCCACGGCAGCCGCAAGATCTCTGAAGCCCTGGGTGTTGCGCGCACGACGGTGCGCCGGGTGCTCGCAAGCGGTCGTGCGCAGGTGCCGCCGTTGATGCGCGCGGAAGCCGCTGAACCCTGGCGCGAGCAGATCCTGCAGCTGCAGGCGCGCTTCAAAGGTCATCTGGGCCGGGTGCATGAGGAACTGATCAAGTCCGGGGCCACCTTGTCCTATCCGGCCCTG
This sequence comes from uncultured Gammaproteobacteria bacterium, assembly GCA_963837755.1. GTDB lineage: Bacteria > Pseudomonadota > Gammaproteobacteria > Steroidobacterales > Steroidobacteraceae > JADGHX01. The sequence continues at coordinate 90,611 of CAWIOP010000004.1, forward strand.
ACCGCGTTCTGCCGCAAACACGCACTGGGGTCTGCCCCGCCGCCCCCGGCGGGCCACTACACCTTCGCCGCAGGCACCGAGATGCAGCACGATACCTCTCCGCATCAAGCACGCATCGGTGGCGTGCTCACGCGGGTGCAGACCGCGTCCCTCGTACTCGCGAATGATCTTCTTCCAGGTGTATCCGCGCTTCACGCGCTTTGAGTGCAAGGCGTTCCTGACGCAGGCCATCGCGTACTTCAATGGATCGGCGATGACCTGCATGGTCGACAACTCCAACGTCGTGGTCGCTGCCGGCACGGGCGCCGGCATGATCCCAGCCCCCGAGATGGCCGCCTTCGCCGAGCGCTACGGCTTTGTCTTCCGGGCGCACGAGAAGGGCGATGCCAATCGCTCCGCGCGGGTCGAAGCCCCGTTCCACCGCATCGATCGTGGCTTTTTGACGGGCGAAGACTTTTCCAGCTGGGCGGATCTGAATCAGCGCGCGCAGGCCACATGCGAGGCGTGGAACGCGAAGTTCTCCAACAAGCTGCATGCCAGCCGCCGCGAACTGTTCGCCGCAGAGCTTGCACATCTGAGGCCACTGCCACTGCATGTGCCGCAGGTCTATCAGCTCTCCACCCGCATCGTGGACGCCGAAGGCTACGTGCACGTCAACCGCATCCGCTACTCCGCCCCCTACCGCCTGATCGGCCGCGCGCTGGAAGTGCGTGAGACGCTCGAGCGGGTGGATCTGTACGAGGGGCCGCGCCGGGTGGCCAGTCACGCGCGCGTGCACGGGCCCATCGATACCCGCGTGAGCGATCCGGCACACCGCCCGCCGCGCGGGGAAGGCGCAAGCCGCCGACCCCAACCGGCCCCTGAGGAAATCCAGATGCTGCAGATCGAGCCGCGGCTCACCGGGTATCTGGCGGGACTCAAGCACCAGGTGGGTCAGCGGCGGGCGCCGTTGCGGCGGCTGCTGTCGATGCTGCGGGAATATCCGCGCGCAGCCTTCCTCGCAGCGCTCGCCATCGCCGAGCAATACCGCCTGTTTGACCTCGACCGGCTGGAGAAGATGGTGCTGCGACAGATCGCCGAGGAGTACTTCGTGGTGCCCTTTGAGCTCACCCCACCGGAAGACGGCGATGAATGAGGATCTGGAGCAGTTGCTGGCGAATCTGCATCTGAAACACCTCGCCGCCCGGCTCGATGAGCTGCTGGCCGCGGCCGAACACGACGGCACCCCGGTGCCCACGCTGCTCGCGCAACTGTTCCGGGCCGAGTGGGAAGCCCGTCAGCAGGCCGCGCTCGCCGCGCGGGTGAAGCGCGCGAAGATGCCGGAAGCCTGGACGCTGGAATCCTTCCCCTTCAAGGTGCAAACCGGCGTCAATCAGCGCCAGATCCGCTCCTTCGGTGAGCTTGCGTTCATCCCCAAGGCCGAGAACATCATCTTCATCGGGCAGACCGGCGTCGGCAAGACCGGGCTGATGTCGGGTCTGGTGCTCAAGGCCGTGCAGAACGGCTATCGCGCCCTGTTCATCAAGGCGCAGGATCTGTTCGATGAAATGTATGCCTCCCTCGCGGATCGCTCCACGCGCAAGCTCCTGCGCTCGCTCGCCAGGGTCGACGTACTCGCGATCGATCTATGTTGAGCGCTCAGATATGTGGAGCTGAGTAGCTTTCGTACGGTAAAGAGACGGAAAATCAGGACATTCCGTTCACATAAGTAATCGGCGCATCCATTACGTTGCTCTCCGTCTTACGTCACTGGGAGAGCAGCATGTTGAACGATCTCTTTCGCAGTGGAGCTGCATGGCGCTGTCGACCGCTTCAGCAATCGCCGTTTCGCCGTGAGCTGGAGGAGTTTGCCGGCTGGCTGAAGGCGGCACACTACACAACGGTGATCCTGCGTCGGCATCTGTTCCGGCTGGATCGGACGCTTCGGAGAATGCCGGGAGCCGCGCCAGGCGCGACATTCACTACAACGCAGCTGCAAGCGGCGTTCGGCAAACACCGCAGACCGGTTTCCCGGCTGATCTGGTATCGGGGGACGCAGCATGCATACCAGCGATTTCTGCGGTCGCAGGGACGGTTGGAAGACAAGACGGGCGACTGTCGATTCGCGGATCTGCGCCAACGATATGAACGTCATCTGGTCGAGGTACGGGGGTTTGCCCGTTCGACCTTGGCACATCACGGCACGGCGGTCGCGGATTTTCTCGAGAGAGGGCTTCGTCCGCGTCAACGACTCCGAACCCTCACCGGCACCGATGTGGAGCGTTTCGTTGCCCTGAGGAGCACGGAGGTAACCCGCCAGACGCTTCAGCATACGGTTGCCGTCCTGCGGGCGTTTCTGCGCTGGTGCCACGATCTCGGGGAGATTCCCGAGCGACTCGACGCCATCGATACACCCCGCACCTATCGAGGTGAGTTGCCGCCGAGAGCGCTGGAGTGGTCTGCCGTCCAGCTGCTGCTGCGCTCCATTGATCGAGGCAGTAAGTCAGGCGAGCGTGATTACGCCATTCTGCACCTGATGGCTCACTACGGGTTGCGGCCATCAGAGATTGCATCGCTGCGCCTCGACTCGATCGATTGGACGAGCACGACGCTGAGAGTCGAGCAACGCAAGACGCAGTCTGATTTGGTTCTGCCTCTCGCACCAGCAACACTGAAAGCGCTACGCCGATATCTCCGGCGCGATCGTGACCGACACCAGGCGGCCCACGAGCAGTCGATCCTCTTCTTGAGGGAACGCTGTCCCATCGGCCCGCTCAAGAACACCGGTGTCTACGAGATCTTCGTCAAGCGCCTGAAGGAAAGCGGCCAGGATCCGACTCGATACTCCGCGTACTCCCTGCGCCACGCATTCGCCATGCGCCTGTTGGGGCGCGGAGTCGGCATCAAGGCGATTGGGGATGTGCTCGGTCACCGTGATCTAGAGAGCACCTGCGTCTATCTGCGCCTGGACATCGACTCCTTGCGTGATGTGGCGCTCGAGGTGCCGGCACCAACCGGCGCGAACGGTGGAGGGCGTCATGCGTAAGATCAATCGCTTGAGCCGCTGGGATGCAGCGGTCGCATCCTACCTCGCCAACCGCCGTGCCTTCGGGCGACGCTATTCCTCGGAGGAATGGATGCTGGGGTCGCTACGCCGGTTTCTCGTAGCCAGGCGCGCGGCCGATCTTGATCAGAGCCTCTTCGATCAATGGCGGAAGACACTTGTTCACCTCAGTCCCAATACCCAGCGCGGACGCGAGATGGCCGCGTACAAATTCTGCAGTCATAGGCGCCGGACGGAGCCGCAGTGCTTCCTGCCAGATCCGCTGTCCTTCGCCCGAGCTCGGCCCTATCCGCTACGCGCGCTGTTCGAGCCGGCGCAGATCGCCGAACTCCTGCGCATGGCTTCGGCATTGCCACCGCACAGCCACTCCCCGCTGCGTCCGTACGTTGTCCGACTTGCGATCGTGTTGCTTTACACGGCGGGACTGCGACGGGGCGAGCTTGTTCGACTGCGGATGGACGATGTCGACTTGCGATCAGGGGTTCTGCGCATCCGCGAGTCGAAGTTCCACAAGAGCCGGTGGGTCGTCTTGTCGTGCAGTGCCCGGGAGGAGCTGCATCGGTACGTGACGCTTCGGTACAAAACGCACAACGGAACGTGCCCAACGGCGCCTCTGCTCTTCAATGGCAGGCGCAACTCAACCGGCTATTCCGGAGGGGGGCTGGCCCACACGATCCGTGGTCTGATCGTGGCTGCGGACATTCGCGACAGCAATGGTCGGCGTCCCTGTATCCATAGCATGAGACATTCGTTCGCCGTTTCCGCGCTGTTGCGCTGGTACGAAGCGGGTGCCGATGTGCAATCGTGCCTTCCGAAGCTGGCCCTGTACATGGGGCACGTTTCGATCGTCTCGACGGCTTACTACCTGCGGCAGATGCCGGCCGTGGTCATGCGCGCCAGCGAGAGGTTCGCGCGCGCGTACGCGCCGATGATCGCGGGAGGTGCCTCATGAAGCGCTCCCGTCCCACTGATCTGGGCGTCAGCATCACGCGCTTCTTCGAGGAGTATCTTCCGGGGCAGCGTGGCATGAGTGTGCACACGATACGCAGTTATCGTGATGCCGTGGTACTGATGTTGCAGTTCGCAGCACGCGACAGTCGTCGCGGGGTCGAGCAGCTGAGCATCAAGGATCTCACCGCCGAGCGCGTCCTGAAGTTCCTCAAGTTCCTGGAGACCGATCGGCACAACAGCATCGCGACGCGCAATGCTCGGCTCGGGGCTCTTCACGTGCTCGCGCGGTTCCTCGCATCCGAGCGACCAGAATATCTGGCCACGTTGCAACGTGTGATCAACCTCCCGTTCAAGCGCGGTGCGCGCGACGCGCCGATCGAGTACCCCGACGGCGCAGAGATGAACGCCCTGCTCAAGAGCATCGATCGGGCCCGACCGGCAGGTCAGCGCGACTACGCACTGTTCGCGCTGATGTTCAACACCGGCGCTCGCGTCCAGGAAATCCTCAATCTCCGCCGTCGCGATGTCCGACTCGATGCGCCTTGCCAGGTACGGCTATTGGGGAAGGGCAATAAGGAGCGGTTGTGTCCCTTATGGCCTGCTACAGCGCGGCTCCTGCGTGACCTCGTTGGCTCGAGCCCAACATCCAACGCAGATCCGTCCGACGCGCTCCTGTTCACCAATGCCCGCGGCCAAGCTCACCCGTTTCGGGGTTCGATATCTCCTGCGCAAGTACGTTGCCACAGCAAGCCGTGCAGCGCCGACACTTCGTGATAAGCATCTCCACCCGCATTCTCTGAGGCACGGAACTGCTATTGCGCTTCTGAAGTCCGGCGTCGACTTCGCCACGATCAGCCAGTGGCTCGGGCACGCAAGCCTCAATACGACGATGCGCTACGCCCGGGCGGATATCGATCTCAAGCGTCAGGCGCTATCCCAGGTATTCCCGGACGCGCTCCCGCCTCCTCAAGGTGGGCGACTGATGATCAATGGATCCGAACTCATCCCGTGGCTCCGGAGGCTCTGAGGTTATGTGGAGTGCGCTCTCCGTGTTCTACGTGCAGAACAGATGTCGAGGTCCGCCGGCTCCACATATCTGAGCGCTCAACATAGATCGCAGAACGTTGAGCGCAACGTTTGTCGATGAGCTCGGATATCTGAACGTAAAACCCGAGCAGACCAATATCTTCTTCAAGCTCATGGAAGAGCGGCACCATCGCAGGCCCACGTTGATTACAACGAACTTACCGTATGCGACCTGGCAGGACTTCCTCGGCAATCGACCACTGACCGAGGCGCTGCTCAGTCGCCTGCGCGAGCGATGCCACACCGTCATCATCGAGGGGCCTTCGCTGCGCGCTCAGCAGGGCTGAGCCGCTTCGCATCCCCACTGATCCCTGGCTGCGTGGTGCTCACCGGCACCGCGAACACCGGCGCTCGTCCGTGCTACTCACTCTGCACGACCGCTTCGCGGCACGTCCGTCCGTGACCCGCGTGTTCGTGTCGACGCTCACGCTCCACATCGTGCGCCAATCCCTGCAACCAGACCGGTCTCATCCTGCCGAGCAGACACGGACTCGTTTTGCCTGAGCGCTCCAGAGCTGATCTCGCGACGGCGTCGGCGTACATTCGCCACCACTTCCACGCAACCGTGAACGCGGAAGGCTTCGTGCGACCGCATGCGTGCAGATGAAACGCGCGCGTGAAAGCAAGCATGAAGGCGGCGCCCGCCGGTGGTTGCACACCGACGAGCGCCTGTCACGAACCCCTCCAGCTAAGGAGTTCATGCATATGACCAGCTTATCCAAAAATTCCACCCCCACGTCAGCCCCCACCCACGACCCTCTGAACAAAAAGAAGGTAGATCTCGGCGATGCAGCAACCCTGCTGCTCCCCGGCCTGCAGCAATCCCGATTGCTCCTGGACACCGCGATCCGAGTGCTCAGCCAGTTCGCGCCGCCACCGCCGCAAGGCTCCGTCAGCAACGCGGAAGCGGCTGCGAGAATCCGGCGCGCGCTCGCCGAGTTCGGGCATCCGTCGGTTCGCCGCTAGGCATCACCCAACGCGTAACAACTGAACGGCCACACGCGGGCGCCATCCACTGGCGCCCGCGGCGTGCGCCATTCCCAGGGAGAATGCCTATGGAAAACTTGGTGCCCGAGCGCACAGGCGTGTGCTCGTGGGTTCTATCCACGCGGGCGACCAACGCGTCGCCGCCTGAGCCATTTCAACTGTCGTTCCTGTCTCCGCTGCCCGGCGCGACGGCCGGGCAAGGCGAGAACCCGCATGAAGACGATCGCGAATACATCGACATAACTCGCCGCCTGCGCCGCCGCCGGTGTCGAAGTCTCAGGAGAGAAGACGTGGAGCAAGCCAATTCGAACGGCGACACGCGCGCCCTGCTGAGAAAGCCCAGTGGCGAGTTACTCCCTCCGCTGTACGCCCGCGATCTCGCCGTCGACCGGGGCGGTGAGACATCCTCCAGTCCGGCGACGCATTTCAACCCGCCAGCGCCGACACCATCATCGACAGCGCCGAGGCTCTCCTCTCGTACCGCCTGCGTCACGGAGTGAAAATCCTCCGCGACCCCTACCTGCTATTGCGCTTCCTACGAATGAGGCTGGTCTCCCAACGCCAACCGGTCTTCGCCGCATTCTTCCTGGACCGCAAGCAGCGGCTGATCCGCTTCTCCGAGCTGGCGCGCGGCGAGAACGACCGGGTAACCGTCCACCCGAAAGAGGTTGTCCGAGACGCATTGGCGTGTGGCGCCGAGCAGATCCTTTGCGTGCGAAGCGACCCGCGCGGCGACCACCAGCCAACCGTGCACGACGTCGAAGACGCACGCCGCGTGAAGCGCGCTCTCGATCTGCTGGTGATTCCGCTGCTGGATTACGTCATCGTGGGGCAGTCGGTGACGTCACTTCTGCAGAGACGCGTGATATGAGTGCGCCATGCATCGGCTCCGGTTCGTCCTCCTCCTCGAGGGCCACGCGGCGCGCGACGCTGCCACGGGCACGTCCCCCACTCCAAACCGATCAGGGTTTGAGGTCGCATTCTGCGACCTCAATTTGGGCTGGAGCTGGAAGCGCACGACGGGTTATCGTGACCTCCACATTACCGACACCGGTACAGTGTCCGCTCGGAGGTCCCCTGTGAAGGACGAGGGTCGATACGATGTTTCCGATCTCCCGGAAGCTCAATTCGAACCGGGCTCAAACGGCACGGTGCTGAAAAACCTGCTCGGGATCACGTCAGCGGAGGAGATCGAAGTCCGAGAAACGGATGCTCTGGAGCGAGCCACGGAATCTCTGGTCAAGAGCTATGACGCCACGCATCGCTTCGTGGCTGCCGACGTCCGCAGCGTTCATAGGATTTGGCTACACGAGATATACGCTTGGGCAGGCGAATACCGCCAAGTCAACGTCAGTAAGGGCGGGTTCCCTTTCGCATCGGCTGCACGAATTCCACCGTTGATGGAAGCCTTCGAAAAGGGGCCGCTTCGGCAGCACACGCCATGCGCGCCTGGCTCGCAGGCGAATATTGCGTCTGCACTGGCTGAGGTGCATGTCGAGCTGGTGCTGATTCATCCGTTCCGAGAGGGGAACGGTCGCGTTGCGCGTTTGCTGTCAACACTGATGGCACTTCAGGCCGGCATCCCTTTCCTGTACTTCGGGATGATCTCGGACGAACGAAAGGCGGATTATTTCGCCGCGATTCAGGCGGGGATGGATCGAAACTACCAGCCGATGAAAGACCTGTTCTCGGAAGTGATCGAAATATCTATCGGCCGCGCTTCGGCATAGAAGCGCGTCGTTCGGAGCGATCGCGCAGGGATTTGGCCACCGAATCCGCTTTCTTGCCGGTCTCGATCGCTGTCGAGCTTGCGACGTTTCCAATGAGCCCGTCGCGGAACTTCTTCGGGTCTCGAAGATGCGCGTTGCTCTCGGAGAGGGGAACTTTAGGCATACTCATATTTTAGCACACGCGTCCGTCGGGATGATGGGTGAGAAAGCCCCGCCACGTTCGCCCGTGGCGGGGCCAAGGGTCAGGCTTTCTTCAGCCCGTCAGCTCGCATAGCGACGGACGCGCTGTGCAATCCGGATCATCTGCGCATTCAGCTGGGCTTCGAGCGGATAGGGCGTCATGAGCCCGATCTGCGGATCGAGGCTGGGCGTTGCGTCTGGGTTAGGAACTGTTCGCACTCACGCAACCCTCGGCGCGACGTGGAAACTCACCAATGCGAGCGATGTAAGCGTGAGTTACCTGCACGCGTTCGCGAAATCCGTGCACGGCGCAGGATCGATTCCAGCGGCGTTTGGCGGTGGCGAGGCCAATGTGCGGCTGAAGGAGAATTCTCTTGGCGTCTCCTACCGCTATCGCTTGGGCGTACGCTAACCTTCCGGCATGGCACCTTTCACGAATGCAGCGGCGAACGCATTACTGGGCGGTGTGCTCATTGGTGGTGGCGTGTCCGTGCTTCTTCTGCTGAACGGTCGCGTCGCGGGAGTCAGTGGCATCCTGGATCGTGTGATCGTCGGCGCGATCGGGCAGCAGGGCTGGCGACTCCTCTTCTTGATCGGGTTGCTGCTGCCGGCGCTCATCTTCGGCCTCGGCCGGGCCGAGCTCAGCCCGAGTGTGCTCTGGCTGGTCGTGTCCGGGTCTCTCGTGGGCCTGGGTACGCGGCTTGGGTCGGGCTGTACGAGTGGCCACGGCGTCTGCGGCCTTGCCAATCTTTCGCGACGGTCGCTCGTCGCCACTGTTCTGTTCATGACGACCGCGATGCTCGTGGTATTCGCCGTTCGTCACGTCCTTGCTGAATGAAAGCGCTCTCGGCACTCGTTGCGGGAGTCCTTTTCGGTCTCGGCCTCCTGATCTCCGGGATGACGAACCCGGCAAACGTGCTGGCGTTTCTCGATATCGCCGGTGATTGGAACCCCGCGCTGGCCTTCACGATGGCCGGTGCCGTCGCCACGGCGGCGCCGGCGTTTCTCTATGCGCGAAGGCGCCGGCGCACGTTGCTTGGCGAGCCGCAGGAGCTACCCGAGCGCGCACGCGTGGACGGCAGATTGCTCACCGGGGCGGCGATTTTCGGCGTTGGCTGGGGCATGAGCGGCATTTGCCCGGGCCCCGCGCTGGTGCTTCTCGCTGGCGGCACGAAGCAAGCGCTGGTGTTCGTAGCCAGTCTCGGCATGGGAATGCTTGCCTCACACCTGATCGAGCGCGTGCCAGCGCATGTTCGGAGGAGCAGGTCGCGTTTCGCCGGACAGGACGGGTCCATCAAGACCGCGCGCAAGGTTCGCGGCTAGGGTTGTACCCCAGCCCACTCGAACAACTCGGTTTCCAGCGCCTGCGCACTTTCCGGACGGTCCTCGCCGGGAAGCCCGGAGTTGACGTCATACCCGTTTCGGCTGAGCACGTACGACAGCATGCGGTATGAGGCTCGATAGCCGGTGAGCTCTTCGGGCTTTACGGAAAGGATCTGGCCCGGAACCGACGGTACGAGCTCGTCACGCATGTACACGCAGTCGAAGCCAGAAAGTTTCCAGCCCGTCGCGCGCCGTTCCGCGCGATAGAAAAAGCGCGTATAGCTCGAAAGCTGTGCGTCGATCTCGTCGATCTTTACCGCGATGTCTATCGCGCCGCCAAGCGTTGCGACCGCGCGGTTCGTGCCCAGGCGCACGAGCACGGGCCCGAGCCTGTGCTTGGCCAGCACGCCACGGCGCGCCATATCGATTGATCCATTGACGAATTCGTCTGGGTTTCCCGTGATCCAGCTGATGCGAATCAAAGCGTCATCGTGGAAGCACTCACGCATGCGGGCCCAGCGCCCACGGTCGCGACACTCGCGCTCGAGAAGGATGAGCTGAGTGATTGAGCTGATATCGGCGGCATCGAGAATGTGCTTCGGCAGGGAGCTTGTGTTCATGGATTCGCCTTGCGTGATCCCCTCACGGCAGTTCGAAGACAACGAGTGTCACACCGGCGGCGGGTGCGAGCAACTCCGGCACGAGGCCGCGGCCAGCGGCGCCGAGAACACTGCCACTTCCGGCCACCACTGCCACGTACTGCCGCCCATTGACGGCGTACGTCACTGGCGTGGATTCCGGCGGGGCACTGAGCCGGGTGCGCCAAAGTATCTTGCCCGTTGCCTGGTCGTACGCGGAGAAGTAGCGGTCGAGGTCGCCGTTGAAGAGCACGCGGCCCGCCGTCGCCAGCGTGGAGCCGGCAAGCGGAATTCGCTGGCGATGGGTCCAGATGATGTGCCGCGTCTGCAGGTCGAGTGCCGCGAGCCGACCGAATTTACCGTCGCTGCCTGGCGAGATGCGCGCGGTGTAGCGCATGTCGACACCGCCCTTCGCAGTTTGCGCAGCGCTGCCCGGCGCGTAAGTGTAGTCGGAGCAGGTCTCCGTCATCGGCACGTAGAGAACCTGTGTGTCCGGGTTCAGTGCCGTCGCCGGCCAGTTGCGCGCGCCAAAGTTTCCGGGGCAGAGCAGCTTGCTCTTGCCCGCCTCGGGCTGAACCGCGGGGTTCACCGTCTTTTCGCCTGTCACGGGATCGACCGCGATCACCAGGTTCTGGACGCCGAGATCCTTCGAGAAAACAAATTGGCCGGTGGCCGCATCCACCGCATCGAAGATCGCCGTCTTGCCGCCCGTGATGACCACCTTTCTCGGGCGGCCATCGACCTCGAGCGTCACGACGGTTTGTTCGAATACCCAGTCCAGATCCCAGACATCGCGCTTGTGGTGCTGGTAGTGCCACACCAGCGCACCTGTGTCCGCGCGGAGCGCCACCGTGGAGTTGGTATAGAGGCCATCGTTAGACGTCACCCCGCCGGCACCCGGGCGCGGCTCGAGCAGCGTCGCGGACGTGTAGGTATTGGCGACGCCGAAATACACGAGGTCGAGCTCGGGATCGTAGCTGCCGGCCGTCCACACGCCGCCGCCGAATCGCTCTTCCATCGGCGCGCCGTTCCAGGTGTCGCCACCCGGCTCACCGGCACGCGCGATGGTGTGGAAGCGCCAGCTTTCCTTGCCGCTCTCGGCGTCGAGGCCGACGATGAAGCAGCCGCCGCCGGCGTTGACGCCGAGGCTTACCCCGATGATCACCCTACCTTTGGCGACGATCGGCCCGCCGTTCAGCTGCAGGCCCGCCGCTGCGGGACGCCCGTCTTTCGCGATCACTTCCTGGTCCCACACGAGACGCCCGGTGCGTGCTTCCAGCGCGATCATGTGACCGTCGGCGGTGGGCGCGAACAGTTTGTCGCCATGGATCGCCAGTGTCTTCGGGCGAGATGCGCGGCCGTTGTTGAGCTCGTCGGGCAGCTTGCGCAGGTATTGCCACAACAGCTCGCCGGTCGTCGCGTCCAGAGCCTGTACCACCGGGCCGCTGTAAACGAACATCACTCCGTCGTGTACCAGCGGCGTGATTTCGTTCCCGCTCTCCGGCAGCACCCAGCTCCAGGCGGTGCGTAACCGGTGGACGTTCGACCGATTGATCTGACGAAGGGGGCTGTAACCCTGAGCGTCGTAGGTGCGCCTCCACATCAGCCAGTCGGATGGCGGCGGGCGCGACAACGCTGCGTCCGTAACGGGAGTAACGGCGGCGAGCCTGGTCTGTCGCGTTGTGATCGCGGCCTGATAGAGCGGATCGTCCGTGGCCCGCCACGCGGGCGTCATCATCGTCGCAATCGAGGTCTCGCCGTCGGAACGGGCCGCAGTTGGAGTTTGAATCTGCGCGGCAGGCGGCGTCGGCTGGCCGCTAGTGGAAGGCGCGGCACCGTTGGCCTGAAGGATGTACGCCTCGATGTCGGTGTAGGCCTGGCCGCTCACCGAGCCAAGCCCGCGAGGGGGCATGGTGGTGCGAATCTGCTCGGAGAGCGCCGCTCGCGAACGTTCGCGCCAGTGGCTTTCGAATACCTCTCCCTTCAACGCCGGCCCGAACTGGCTGCCCTCGAGTGCGGCGCCATGACAGGAGAGGCAGGCCCGCGCGTAGGCGGCTTGTCCTCGCATGGCCTGCTCTGCGGTGAACTGCGCGCCCGGATCGCTGGTGAAGAGAGCCTGCGCGGGCGCTGCGGCGGCGAGCAAGAGCGCGGCACTTGCGAATGCCAGTTTACGTTGCAGCCCCATGGGTCGCCGATTGCGACTTGTCAGGGCGCGGGAGCCGGGGCTGATTCTTCCTGCTTCTTGCTCGTCTGATAGGAAGACGCCAGGTCCAGCTTGCGGCCATCGGGAAACACGATGTCGCGAGCGCTGGCACGCGTCGCGCCGTCGCGAGCCTGGAAGGCGTTGACGACGATCCTGGTGCCCATGGGCAATGAATTGCGGTTCCAGCCACGGCGCAACAACGCGCTCGGCGCGCCGCCCTCGATCTTCCATTGCTCGACAGCGCCATCCGGCTTCTTGACCTCAATGTAGAGCCAGGAGTGCGGGTTGACCCACGCAAACTTCACGACGGTACCTTCCAGATGCACCACCTTCTGTACATCGAACTCGGCGGCGAAGGAATGATGAGCATGAGCTGCCAACGGCAGGGTCAATGACGCCGCCAGCAAACCGGCGACGACCGTAGCGCGCTTCAACATGGGCTTACTCTCCGATCTTGCGGGAAGATTCATTGCTTCCCGGATGGTTCCAAATCCTTGTACTGCAGTTCTTCGACGAACGGCACGCACTTGTGTTCCAGCAACTCGACGTTGTCCTCGACATGCTTGTAGAGCGGCATGCGGATCGTCCACGGCGCGCTGTAGGTCTGCGGGTCTTCCAGGGTGGCTTCGTAGCGAATCACGTTGGCATTTTCCATCGTGAAGCGTTCGACCACCTTCAGCGCCGGGCTGAAGTGATTGCCCGCGCGATCCAGGTGGGCGCGCGCGTTGAATCCGGTTGTTTCCACCACCAGCGTGTCGCCTTGCCAGTGGCCATTCGAACGACCCATCCACGTATCGACCGGCGGCTCCTGGTGTCCGGTCATGAAGATCGTGCGGTTGGAGGTGGCATAGCTGTAGACCATCAGGATGTCCCGGTCGCCCTGGAATATCTGGAACGGGTAGGGCATGTACGTCGCGCGCGGGATGCCGGGCAGGTAGCAGTAGGTCTCAGGATCGGATTTGGGCCATTCGGCGCGGAATTGATCGCGCATCTTCAATGCGTCGGGCAGATACGGAATCTTGCCACCGACCACCACGCTCTTGCCCGCGGGTATCGAGAACAGCGCGCCCAGCTCCCACTGTGAATCGATCTTTCGGGCCGAGTGCGCTTCCAGATTCCAGTTCGCGGTGTTCATGGCCTGCCAGATGCCATTCAGGTTCGGCTTGCCGCGCAATCCGGGCCCGTCCGCCGAGGCGGCCGTTGCATTCAACGCGAGGACCAGGATGAACGCGATGAGGGAATGACCAGGCTTCATGTAACGGCTCTTTGTCTTTCTGGGCGATGGCGTAGTGATGACCCGAGCGTCTCGCGTGCATTCATAGCATGCGGTTCAATGTCTTGACAATGATAGATGCGTCGGACAACCTGCTCGCGTTTGCTCGCCGCAGCAGCGAAGTCACGGGAATAGACATGAATCTCACAATCAAATCCCTGGCAGCATCGGTCGTTGCTGCATTGGCCCTGTCGAATTTTTCAAGCGCGGCAGAGCAAAGCGCGAAACCCGCGGCGGCGGCGGCCGCCAACTCCACGACACGCGCTTCCGCGAAATGGAAACATCCCAGGACGCAGTGGGGCGATCCGGACCTGCAGGGGACATGGCCCGTCGTGCATCTGATTTCAGTGCCGCTGGAGAGGAACCCGCAGTACGGCGATCGCCTGCAGTTCACTCCGGAAGAGCTGGCCGAGCAGCAGAAGCGGATCGACGCGCGCAACAAGCGCTACCAGGAAGAAGATGCATCGGATCGCATCGGCCAGGGGCACTGGGCCGAAGTGACGGAAATGCCGACGCAGACCTCGCTGATCGTCGATCCGCCGAATGGCCGCCTGCCGCCGCAGACGGATGTGGGCAAGCAGCTCTCCGCCAGGATGGGCAGCAGCTGGAATCACAAGGTGTTCGACAGTATTGCCGACTTCGACACGTGGGACCGCTGCATCACGCGCGGCATGCCGGCGTCGATGTTCCCGTTCCAGTACAACAACGGAATTCAGATCCTGCAGACGCCCGGTTACGTCGTGATCAACATGGAGATGGTCCACGAAGCGCGCATCGTGCCGCTCGGCAAGGTGCCGCCGCTCGATGGCGAAGTGAAGCAATGGCTGGGCTCATCGCGGGGCCACTGGGAAGGCAATACGCTGGTCGTCGAAACCGGCAACTTCAATGGCCAGATCAGCATGACCAGTGCCGGAACCGGCAGTCCAGGCTCTTCCCTGTCCCCTCGCGCCACCAGCGCTCAGCTCAGGCTCGTCGAGCGGTTCGAACGCACCAGCGACGATGACCTCATTTACAAGGTGACCGCGATCGATCCCGTTACGCAGACTGCTTCGTGGACCGCGCAGCTGCCCTGGAAGCGCAACGACAAATACCAGTTGTTCGAATACGCCTGTCACGAGGACAACGAGGCCATCCGCAACTACATCACGAGCTCGCGGGCCGGCCGCGCCAAGGAAGCAGCTGGCAAATAGCGATCCCACCAACGGCTGGCGCGGCGGGATGTCTGAACGCAGATCCAGGCAGGGTCGCACCTGCGAAGGCACCTTTTGATGAGCATGATCGCAGTCATTGACTGGCTTTCGTCCACGCCCTTGAGCCAGGTGATTCAGGCCACGTCCTGGGCCATACCGGGCATCCAGGTGGTCCATATCCTCTGCCTTGCGACGCTGTTCGCGTTGGCCTTGAACCTGTCTCTGCGCATCGCGGGTCGGGGCCTCGCCGCCGAACCGTTGGCCAGTCTTGCCGGGCGGTTTGTGCCTGCGATCCGGGTTTGCCTGGCTCTACTATTGCTGAGCGGCGCGCTGCTCATCATCGCCGAGCCCTTTCGCACCATCACCAATCCGGTCTTCTACTTGAAGATGGCCCTGCTCGTTGTCGCGGTCGCACTCACACTGTGGCTTGCGCGCATGGCGCGGCGTCAGCCCGAAAAGCGCACAACCGTCCATGTTGCGGCGGCCACGCTCAGCATGCTGATCTGGGCCGGCATCATCGTCGCCGGCCGCTACATCGCCTACATTGAGCCTTGATAAAGGTCGCCGCAGTGAGCGTTGAATTCTTCGAATGGTTGCAAGGCACACCCCTTGCCGTATCAATCGCTGAGGAATGGTTCCCGCTGGTTGAATCGCTGCACGTCATCACAATGGCGATCGTGGCAGGCACGATATTCATCGTGGATACGCGCCTCATCGGGCTCACCTCGACCAGGCTGCCTTTCAGCTATGTCTCGGATCGCCTGCTGCCCTGGACCTGGGGCGCGTTCGCCGGTTCGGTAGTGACCGGCGCGTTCATGTTCATGGGCAACGCTGCCGGCTATTACGACAACACGCCATTTCGCGTGAAGATGGTGCTGCTGGTGCTGGCCGGCCTGAACATGCTGTTCTTCCAGATCGTTACATTCCGCGGTGTGTTCGCCTGGGACCCGGACCGTCCGCCTGTTGCGGCCCGCCTTGCCGGCATGATTTCAATTGGCCTGTGGTGCGGGGTCATCGGCTTCGGCCGCTGGATAGGCTTTAGTGGATAGACGGCTTCATCCAGGTCGACAGCGATCTCAATGCGTTGAACAGAGTAGTCAGTGTGACGAGCAAAGCCAGAACGACAGATACCAAAGCACTTCGTGATCACATCGTTGATCGCACTTGCAGGCTCGCGGACGCCATGATCCGGATGAGCTCGTGGCATATGCAGGAACGCTGGAAGCTGCGTCAAACGGATTTTCGCCTGCTGAATGTTCTCGATGGCAAAGAGTCTCTTTCGGTCAACGAGATCAGCCGCAGGGCGCTCGTGGACCAGGCCTGGGTCAGTCGTTCGCTGCGCGCCCTGGAGACGAGGAAGCTGGTGGAGCGGCGCAGCGACCCCGAAGATTCTCGCCTGACGCGGGTTTCCCTGACGAAACGGGGTCGTGAAACGCTTGATCAATTTCGTCCTTGGGCCGCGTGGAGCGAAAAAGTGCTGCTCGATGGCATAGACGAAAGGAAACTCAAGGCCCTGCTGGATCAGTTGGAAGCCAATACAGAGAGCCTGATGAACACGCTGAAGTCTGTGCCCAGGAAACTGCCAAGAAGCCCACCAGGAGAAACATGAGCTTGCTGCCCGGTCGCCGGGAGCGAGAGATCGGCTGCTGGCGCGCCTCAGCCGCGCGCGTAGCCCAGTCGAACAAGAGGGGGAACAGATGAAACATTCGGTGTCATCGCTGGCGCTGATCGGTCTCTGGGCTGCGGCTGCAGTCCACGCAGCCGATGCCACGACGGCGGCCAAAGGAAAAGGGGTCTCGCGCTTGCTCAGCGAGCCGGTGCGCACTGCGAGCGGCCTGGTTGCGGGCGTGCCCTCCAGGGTTGACGGCGTGATCGCCTTCAAAGGCATTCCGTTCGGCGCGCCGCCTGTGGGTGAGCTCCGATGGAAACCGCCCCAGCCCGTTGCGGCCTGGGACGGAGTTCGCGCTGGCGACAAGTTTGGCCCGGTCTGCATGCAGTCGCATGCGCCTGACCGCGTGCCCAATAACCGCACAGTCGATCTGCCCGATTCTCCGCCGATGAGCGAAGACTGCCTCTATCTGAATGTGTGGACACCGGCAGCCTCCGCAAACGCCAAACTGCCCGTGATGGTGTGGATCTTTGGTGGCGCGTATACCGAGGGCGGCGGCTCCACTCCGCACAACCAGGGCGACCCTCTCGCTGCGAAGGGCGTGGTCGTGGTCTCTTTCAATTACCGCCTGGGTGCACTGGGCTTCCTGGCACACCCGAGCTCACCGCGGAGTCACCCAATCGCGCGTCTGGCAACTACGCGTTGACCGATGCGTTGGCAGCATTGCAGTGGGTGCGACGAAACATCGCCGCCTTCGGCGGCAATCCCGCCAACGTGACGATATTTGGTGAATCTGCCGGTGCAGCGATGTCCGCCGCGCTGGTGGGTTCTCCGCGTGGCGCCAGGCTGTTTCAGCGCGCCATCTCCGAGAGCGGTACCTGGATGGGGCTGAACCTGGCACCCATGCGTTCACGCGAATCCGCTGAGCAGCAAACCGTGAAGGCGGCAACTGAGCTGGGAGCACCCAATCTGGCAGCCCTGCGCGCGCTCACTGCGGAACAGGCATCAACGAAGTTGCCGAAGCAGGGCATGATCATCGACGGCTGGGTGGTGCCGGAAGATTTGTCCCGTACCTTTGCCGACGGGCGCCAGAATGCCGTGGATGTCCTGGTGGGTTCGAACCGCGACGAAGGATCGTTTGCCGCGGGTCTTGGGCCGCCGATGACTGCGCAACGCTGGAAGGACACCGCCGGACAACGCTGGGGCGAACTGGCCACCCTGGGCCTGAAAGCCTATCCAGCCGCTAACGACGCAGAAGCCGTCGCCAGCAACAACAGCATATTCACGGACAACATGGCGTGGATCATGCGGCTGTTCGGCGAGAGGCAACGCGCGCGCGGCAAGCGCGCATACGTTTATCACTTTGTGTACGCTCCGCCGTATGCCACGGGTGCGCGCAACCTGGGTGTCTGCCACACCTGCGAGATGCCCTATGTGTTCAACAACCTTGGCACGTTGCGTGTTTACCCGGACAGCAGTTCTCCGGAATTGGCGCTGGCTTGCGCGGCGGATGTCAAAGTGGCCGAGATGTCCTCAGCCTACTGGGTCAATTTCGCCAGGACGGGCGACCCGAACGGCGCCGGCTTGCCGAAGTGGCCGCAGCTCGAGGATGTCGCCAACGGGCCGGTCTGGCACATTGGATCGACGCCAGCCGTGGGCGATTCGTTGGGCCCGGACAAAGTGAAGCTCTATCAGGCCATGTATGAGAGGCAGATGGGTGGACGTTAAGCGCGGTTCGGCGCGGCTCGCCGCGATCGGGTGGCTATCCGGTCTTTGCGCGTTCGGTGCCACGGGTGCGCTCGCGCAGGGTGAGCCTTCCCCTCCCGGCGCAGACTGGGAGGGCTACAACAAAACTCTGAATGGGCAGCGTTACTCGTTGCTGGATCAGATCAATTCCTCCAATGCCGCCAGCCTCACCGAGGTTTGCCGCGTGCGTGTCGCCGGCCGAGGGTCGCTGCAATCCGGCCCCGTCGTCATTGCGGACACGTTGTATGTCACCACTCCAACCGACACGCTCGCCCTCGATCCCGTAACGTGCCGCGTGAAGTGGCAGCACGTGTATCGGCGCCATCAGGCTCCAGGCCTGCCGGTGAATCGCGGCGTGGCTCATCTCAACGGCCGCATATTCCGCGGCACCGACGATGCGCGTCTGATCGCGCTGAATGCCACGACGGGCGAGGAGATCTGGACCAGCATCGTCGGCGAGGCGACCATCGGCGAATACCTCGTTTCGGCGCCGGTTGCATGGAATGGACTCGTGATCGTGGGGCTCTCCGGCGGAGAGTTCGGCATCCGCGGCAGAATACTCGCGTACGACGCGCTCTCCGGCCGCGAGATGTGGCGCTTCAATACCATCCCTACGGCCACGGAGGCCGGCGCCGACTCCTGGGGAGATTCGAACTGGGCGGCGCATGGCGGCGGCGGAACATGGTCGACGTTTGCGCTCGACCCCATCACCGCGGAAGTCTTTGCGCCCATCGGCAACCCGGTTCCCGACTTCGCCCCGACAGATCGGCCCGGTGCGAACCTTTTTACCAACAGCGTGCTGGTGCTGGACGCGCGCACTGGCGAGCTTCGGTGGTGGTATCAACTTCAGCCGAACGACGCTTTCAACCATGACCTCGGTGCGGCGCCCATGCTGTTCCGGAACGGGCGCCAGGAAGACATGATGGCGGCGGCAGGCAAGGACGGCCTGCTGCACGTGGTGGATCGCGCGTCTCGCCAGGCGCGCTTCACGGTTCCGGTGACAACGCTGGACGAGCCACGCAAGAAGCCCACTTCCGCCGGAGTGAAGGTCTGCCCCGGCGCCGCCGGCGGCGTGCTGTGGAACGGTCCGGCGCTGGATCCGCGCCGGATGACGATCTTCGTGGGAGCAGTCGATCTATGCATGGTCATCGCCAGCGCGCCGGGATCGAAATACGTTCCGCGCGTCCCCAATTTCGGCGGCTCGGTGGTGTCGAGTGGAGAACACCCCACCGGATGGCTGACTGCCGTGAATGCCGACACGGGCGCCATCCGATGGAAGTATCACGCTGAGGCGCCTGTCCTCGGAGGCGTCACGCCGACCGCCGGCGGCATCGTGATGACGGGCGACAATGCCGGAAATTTCCTGGTGTTCGACAGTGAGAGCGGCAAGCTCCTGCGCAAGGAGCCCACCGGCGGATCGATCGCAGGTGGTGTGGTGACTTATGCGCGCGAAGGAAAGCAGTATGTCGCGTTCACATCCGGGAACGTCTCACCCACGGCATTTGGAGCTGTCGGGCGGCCGAGCATCGTTGTGATGTCGTTGCCCGCGAGTGCCTCGCAACCTGCGGCCGCCGGCAGCGGCGATCTTTCACGCGGCAGGCAGATCTATATGCAGGCGTGCGCGGTCTGCCACGGGCCGGAGGGCGAGAGGGTCGCGGGCAAGGAGCTGAAATCGGCGAAGTCGCGGATGAATGCCGAGCAGCTCGTGGCGCTCATCAAGAATCCGGTTCCCCGCATGCCGCAGGTTTTTCCCGAGCCCCGCACGGCGGAGGACGAACGCGACCTTCGCGATGTGGCGGCATTCGTTGCGGGCTGGCAGGAGTAGAACGGGGGCGCGGGCATCCCTGCCCGCGCCTGCGAGCTCTCACCTGGGCACCGCCGCGCCCGCGCCTTCGTCGAGCCTTGCGCGAACCGTGATGAACCACTCCCTGGGACGGTTGTACGTGCCGACCATCTCGCCGGCCGACAGGTTGATCGATCCGGTGACCAGATAGCGATCGTTCGTGAGGTTCGTTCCGCCCGCGATCAGTTCGTAGCGCTCACTCGGGGACAGATAGTGGAACGATGCCGAGAGCGAGTTGCTGTCCGGACGCCTCAGCTCGGGCGTGTTCAGGGAATCGTTGAACATCTCCGCGGTGCGAGTGTAGTCCGCGCGCATGCGGATCCTGGCGCCGTTGCGGACTCCAAACTCGTACAGCGGGCCCACGCTCACTTTGTATTCCGGCGTCTTCGGCAACTGCGCGTTCGGGGGAATCAGGGTGTCCGGATTGATGAAGTCGTATTCCGCGTCGAGGTATCCCGCTGCGAGGTTGAACGAGAACCCGCCGCCCACGAGGGCCTGCATCTCGAGCTCCGCGCCCTTGATGGTGGCATCGCCCGCGTTCTGGAACACCGGTGAGGGCCCCTGCTGCACGTTGAGCTGAATGTCGTCGTACTCCGTGTAGAAGATGGCGGCATTGACGAGCATGCGGCGGTCGAACAGCTCGGACTTGATGCCCAGCTCCGAGCTCTTGGCGAACTCCGGCTCGAACTCCGCCTGGGTGCCGGAGGCGATCGGCTGCGACAGACGCGTGGTCCATCCGCCGGACTTGAAGCCCCGTGCCCAGCTCGCATAGGCCATCACGTCGTCGGTGACCTGGAACTGCACGCCGACTCGCGGGGTGAATACCTTGAAGATCTGCTTTTGCTCATCCGCGGGGAAGTAGCGCAGGGGTTGGCCGGGAACCGGGAAGCCGATGAACTCCCTGCACGTGATGCCGGCGGTGTTGGGCACTCCGCCGAACACCGGAAATACCGCAGGGCGCTCATCCGCCGGGCAGCCGAACAGCTTGTAGGTGAAGCCATTCAAATCCGCCTGGCCGCCAGTGAACTTCTTCCGGTCATACGAGTAGCGTCCGCCCAGCGTGGCAGTGAGCCGATTGGTTGCCTGAAAGTCCATGTGGAGATAACCGGCGTAGGATTGCGTGTCGACATCGTTCGCGAGGTCGAAGATGTACAGAATGCCTTCGAACGGAACGAAGTCGTGCACGTAGCCGGCTTCATCGAAGTAGTACAGCCCCGCCACGTAGTTGAGCCGCTCGCTGAACGCCTGCCCGTTCAACTGGAGCTCCTGCGAGACCTGCCGCTGATGCTGGGAGTCGGTCACCTCCTGGAACTGCTCGGGCGTGCCGTCGAGGTCGATGCCCACGTCCCAGCCGATCTGGCGATAGCCCGTGATCGATTTCAGCGAGAGCGTATCGGTGAAGGACCACACCCCGGTGAGGGATCCGCCGAACGCATCGTGCTTCGCAAAGCTAACGCCGTTCGAGAACGTCTTGTCGATGCTGCCGGTGTTCACCGCGTTGTCGTCCCAGTACAGGCGCGGCGAGCTCGACAGCGGAAGCGAACCGCCGGGCCCGCCCACGTAACCGGCGCCTCCGAGTGCCGCGCCGCCTGGGCCGAACGGCGTTCCGGCCGCACGCGGACCGCACAAACCCGTGGGTGACGTGTTGAAGATGGGCTCCGTCTGGCCGAGCTGCGGGAAAGCGGGCATGGCCGCCAGCACGCGCGGATCATTCACCGCGATGGTGTCGAGAACGGAGGCCGGATTGCTGATGCAGAAGTGATAGAGGCTGGCGAACAGCGAAGTCGTGGGAAACACCCGCAGAACGGTCGCTGGAGTGGATGGCTGGTTCTGGTGCTGCCAGTCCGCCGCGAAGGTGACCTCCAGCTTTTCCGATGCATTCCACAGCAGTTTGCCCCGCAGCACCTGCTGGTTCATTCCCCCGTTGGCGCGCGCCGTGTCGTAGCCGGCTTTCGGGTACGCGCCAGCCGAGTCCGTGACGAAGGGGATCTCGGCGTAAGGCGAGCCATCCGGATACGGAATGACTTCCTGATAGCCGTCACGAACGCTCGAGGAGCCCGTCAGGGTGGACAGCAGGTTGTCGCGCAGCGGGACGTCCGCCGTGAACGCAAAATCCCGGCGGTTGAACCGGCCGCCCGTGGCCTGCAAATTCAGACGCCGCTCGGTCCCCGGCACGTGCGTCACGATGTTGATCGCGCCGCCGATGGTGTTGCGCCCGAACAGCGTGCCCTGTGGCCCCTTGAGGATCTCGATGCGATCCACGTCCATGAGGTTCTGGTTCGCGCCGATGGTGCGCGCGAGGAACACGCCGTCGAGATAGACGCCCACGCCGGGGTCCAGGTTGAACGCGAAGTCGTCCTGGCCGATGCCGCGAATCGAGGCGGAGAGCACGGAGGCGTCGCCGGAGAACGGCGAGCTCGAATCCAGGTTCACGTTCGGCGTGAGGTTGCTGAGCGCGTTGATGTCGTTGAGCTGCTTCGACTGCAACGCATCCGCCGTGAAGGCCGTGATGGCGATGGGCACCTTCTGGATGTTCTGCTCGCGCCGCTGCGCGGTGACCACCACCTCGGGCAACTCCTGCGCGAGGAGCGGCGGGGCAGCTGACAGCGCGCCTGTGAGCGCGAAGAGGGTGGCGAGCTTCTGGCGGGACTCCGGCCGGAGCCGATGCGGTCGCTTTGACATGAGCATTCCCCTTTGGAAGTTGGTCGCCGCCGGCACAATGCTGGCGGTGCGCCACAGGCGTGTGCATGTGGCGGAAAGTCCAGAACGGGATGTCCTTAAATCAAGTCGTCAGCCGTGAGCCAGGATTTGCGAATCGAAGGCTGCGGCCGAAAGTACGAATGAATCGAGCAATGGACGACGAAAGGCCGCGAGTAGCATCAGGCAGATCGGCAAGTGCGTCAATTGGCTCTTGCGCGACACGCGTGCGCCGGTGCACGCAAGCCACACTGTGTGTCAGCTTTGCACGGCGTCGCTCAAGGCTGCCCGCGGCGCGCCGCGCAACGGGCCGAGCTCAGTCGGCGGCGCGCGATGCTTCGTCGCAGCGGCGCACGCGGATGGATGCGCAGGAGCAGCGGGTCGTCTAACGGCCGGCCCGCGATGACGGGAGCTTCGCGGGAAAGCCTAGCGAATCCCGTCTCGCGAAACGGCAGTAAACGAACTGCTGCTCGGCACCCCATGGGGTGCGATGGACATCGAGGGAAGAGTCCTCGAGCTCAAAATCGCTCCCGAGCTCTGCGGCGAGCGCGTCCGCGTCGTAGCGCTTGATCGGAAGCCCGCTGCATCGTTTGCGGCAAGTTTTTGCGCCCGGTTTTCCATGGCGTTGGAATCGAACACGAAGAGGCACCTATCCCGGGCGGCCACGCCGTAATCCACGGCGAGCGGAAGATCGAACAGTCGCTGGCGGGTATGGTGCCTGGCATCGGCAACTGCGGCATCTATCGCGAAGACTTCGGCGTGCGGGTGGAGGATACGATCTGGGTGACCGAACAAGGTCCGGTGTCGCTCACGCACTACCCAGAGCTCTTGAACGCGAGCGCCAACGCGGCGCCAATCATGTGAAGTCATCTGGGTTCTGGTGCATTGGCGGATTTCGAGGCGAAAATTCAAGAAATGCGGCGGGCGGTATTTCCGGATTCATCCCGCATTCCTGCCGCGAAGGGATTGAGCCAATAGATTAGGATTGCAGCATGTGCGGTCGATACATCCTCGCCCAGGCCGCGGCCGCCGAGCGGTATTTCCGGGTCCATGGCACGCCATGGTCGCCGTCCTTCAACATTGCGCCAACACAGCAGGTGCCGGTGGTCCGGATCAAGGACCGCAGCCGCGTCGGGGAAACCTTGCGCTGGGGATTGATCCCATTCTTTGCCAAGGGCGAACCGCCGAAATACTCGACCATCAATGCTCGCATCGAAACCGTCGAGACGGCGGCGAGCTACAGGGGGCCATGGAAGCGCGGCCGCCGCTGCCTCCAGGTGGCGAGCGGGTTTTACGAATGGCACCTGAACGAGGCCGGGCAGAAATTCCCGTACTACATCCACCTCGCCGACCAGGAGACGTTCGCGTTCGCGGCGCTGTGGGATCGTTCCGTAAGACCGGACGGCACGGCGATTGAATCAGTCGTGCATATCACGATGCCCGCGAACGAGCTCATGAGGGACATTCATAACACCGGCGCAAATCCGCACCGCATGCCCGCGATCCTGCGCGGGGAAGATCACGAGGCGTGGCTGAACGGCTCAGTGGACGATGCACGCGCGGCGCTGAAGCAATACCCGTCTGAGCTCATGGTCGCGTACAGGGTCAGCCTGCGGGTCAACTCGCCGAAGAACAACGACCCCGCGCTGATCGAGCCGGTGCGTGAGCCTCTGGCCGAATCCCCCGCGCATCAGGAGCCGCACCAGGAACCGGACAGCGACCCGCAGGGAAAGCTCATCTAGGGCCTCCGCCCCGAAAACGCTGGTATACGGCGGGTATTCTCTTGCCCGGCCTGGTTGGCATACTCATCGGCCCCGGAGTTCTGCGCTGGTAGAAGTGCATTGGCGGGTATACCTACGGGGAACTACGCACTGACGCCCGTGCATATCCCCGTGAAAAATATGCCTGCAACTGCGATAAAGCTGTCCATCGATTGAGTTCGATCCGGAGGCGGCGTGAGCAGAACTCGGGCACCAACGAAATGCAGTCGGTAGCGATCAAAGCGCATCGGGCCAGAGGCATGCACCTGACCGATGACCAGGTGCTTCGCCTATACAAAGCATACGCGGAAGCGAACGGCTCTATGGCCATGGAGCGACTCGGACAAACGCTTGATCAGATCTTGCAGGATATCGTGTTCGGCGCCCGCAGCGTCGGCGCGGATGTCTCACGATTCACATCCGTCCTGGAGCAAAACAGGCACGAGCTCGATCGGCCATGTGAGCAGATCGTCATCCGGGCGATTGTTTCCGCATTGATTGGCGACACTCAGCAGATGCGCGCGCTGACGAGCGCGCTGACGGAGCGCATGAATGCCAGCGCCCAGGAAGCCCAGGAGCTGCGCCGGCGCTTGAGGCAGACGCAGGCGGACGCCTTGTTCGATGGTCTGACCGGACTGCGCAACCGACGTGGTTTCGAGCAGGACGTGTTGGCGTTCCGGGAGGAGCACGGGTCACTGGATGGGTGCGCGCTGCTGTTTGCGGATCTCGACCACTTCAAGACGATCAACGACCTGTACGGCCATCTCTTCGGAGATAAAGTGCTCTGCGCGGTCGGCGAAGTCATTCGGGAGAACATGAAGGGCCGCGAAATTGCCGCCCGGCTGGGCGGCGAAGAATTCGTCGTGCTGCTGCGTGCGACGACGCCTCGAGGCGCGTGTGCGCTTGCGGAACAGCTCTGCGAGGCAATCGCAAAACGTCGCATTCGCCGTACCGAGAGCGAATTCATCGGCAATGTCACCATCTCGATCGGCATCGCGCACGCGGATGCCCCCGATACGCTCGAAACGCTGATCGGGCGCGCTGATGCTGGCATGTACGCAGCAAAGAAAGCGGGGCGCAATCAGGTGCACAGCGCTGCCGGCGCGAGTATTCGCGCGATTGCGTAGTCTGGCGCATGGGTTACGGCGGCTCGAGAACCGTTTGGTTGCTCGTGCCCGCGACGCCAGCGACACATCGCACGCTGCACTCCGCGCGCTCGACCTGATACGGCCAGTCCAGGTGACCCTCCAGCGTGACCCAGCCCTGCTCAACCAGGTGACTTCAGTCTATTCCTTGAGTGCTTGCCTCGACGCAAATGCCTCGCGAGCGAACTGCTGTCGCGCCAGCGCGAACTCGCGAAGCCGTTGCTCGACCAGCGCATTCAGCGTCCCCGGCGGATAGGCACCCTGCGCATCGCGGCTCCCTGCCTCGAGCCCCGTCAGTAGCATGAGGGCTTCATCGATGCTGCGTACGCTGTACACGTGAAAACTTCCCCGCTCCACCGCCTGCACCACGTCTTCACGCAGCATCAGGTGCGGCACATTGTTTGCGGGAACGATCGCACCCTGCCTGCCGGTGAGTCCTTGCATCTGGCAGGTGTCGTAGAACCCCTCGATCTTCTCATTCACGCCTCCGATGACCTGGATCGTGCCGTGCTGGTTGATGGAGCCCGTCACGCCCACCGACTGGCGCAGCGGCACCTGGGCAATGGCCGAAAGCAGCGCGCACGCTTCCGCGAGTGAGGCGCTGTCGCCCTCCACCATGCCGTAGTTCTGCTCGAATACGAGGCTCGCGTATAGCGAAAGCGGCAGCCTTGCGCCGAAGCGCGCGCCGATCAGCGCGGCGAGGATCAGCACGCCCTTCGAATGAATGGCGCCACCGAGCTTCACCTCCCGCTCGATGTCCAGAACCTCCCCCTCACCGATGCGTACGGTGGCGGTGATGCGCGAGGGCTGCCCGAAAAGCAGAGAGCCCACCTGCACGGCCGACAGCCCGTTGACCTGACCAATGACTTCCCCGTCGCAATCGATCAGAAGGCTATCGTGGTGGATGGCCTCCAGGGTTTTCGCGTGCACGCGCCCGAGCCGCCTCAACTGCTCATCGAGCGCCCGCTGCACATCGGCGGGTCGGACGAAGTCGCTGCTGGAGATCGCCGCGAAATGGTCCGCCTCGCGTAATACATCATCCAGGCTGCGCTGGTGTATGGAAAGCTTGCGCGAATCACCGGCCAGGCGCGACCCATGCTCGACGAGGCGGGCCACGGCGGCGGCCTCGAAGGGCCGCAAGCGCTCACGCCGCGCCGCGCCGGCCACGACGCGTGCATACAGCGAGAGGTTTTCGGTCGTGCGGTCGATCGTCTCGTCGAAGTCGGCCGCGACTTTGAAGATCTCCGCGAATTCGTTGTCGTACTCGCACAGCAGGTGATAGAGCAGCCGCGTGCCAATGAGCACGACGCGCACCTCGAGAGGGATGGGCTCCGGCTCCAGCGTTCGGGTACTGAGGAGGCTCATCCGCTGCGCGAGGGGCTCGATGCGGATGCGGCGCTCGAACAGCGCGTGCTTGAGCGCATCCCACGCGAAGGGCTCTGCAAGCAGTCGTTGCGCGTCGAGAATCAGGAACCCGCTGTTGGCGGCGTGAAGTGCGCCGCCTCTTACCATGGTGAAGTCCGTGGTGAGCGTGCCGAAATGCGCGATGTTGTCGATATCGCCGAGGATGTTGTGGTACGTCGGGTTGCTTTCGTACACGACGGGCGCTCCGGTCAACGACCGGCCATCGACGATCACGTTCACGTCGTAGCGATCCAGGCGTGCCCGGCCTTCCGCCTTCTCGAGGCCGAGAATCATGCCGATCCGGGAATCGGTGCGGAACAGGTCGCCCGCGGTCTCGACGAGGTCGGTCTCTACCTTGGCCAGGTGGTCGAGCACCTGAGGAACGTCGGAATAGGCGGCGCGCCGCTCCTCGATCAGGTGCCGTACCGCGCCGGCCGTGACTTCCCGCTCGAGCTCGCGAATTCGCCGATGATGCTCCCGGTGCCATTCCGGAATCGAATCCATGTGCTTGCGCAGGCGCTCCCCGAGCGCTTCGCTTGTCTCCTGGATACTGCGACGCTTCGACTCCGGGAGCTGCTGGAACTGTTCCGGAGTGAGCGCTTCTCCATTGCGCAGCGGGACGATCATGATGCCTTGAGGGGTCTGGACGAGCCCCATCTGGCTCTTTTCCGCCTCGCGGTTCAGCGCCTCGAGCGATTGCTCGCGACGTTTCTCATATTCCCGCTCGAGCTCGGCGTGGCGATTGCGATAGCTCTCGGACTCCAGCGCCGCAGGTACCGCGGCGCGCAGCTCTTCGATGAGCTCGCGAACGTCGGCCTTCAGTTGGGCAGCCCGACCGGTTGGCATGCGCAGCGCTCGCGGACGCTGCTGATCGTCGAAGCGATTGACGTAGCACCAGTCGCTCGGCTTGGGCCGTGAAGCGGCAGCTCGCTCCAGCAGCGAGCGGACGGTGGCGTGACGCCCGCTGCCCGGCACGCCCATCACGAACACATTGTGACTCCACGAGTCGATGCGCACGCCGAGCTCGATCGCTGCGAGCGCGCGTTCCTGAGCGATGACGTCTGCGCCCTCGGCAATCTCAGCAGTGGTGCGGAACGAGAACTCTTCGGGACGACAGCGCCGATTGAGCTGCTCGGTCGAGACGTGCAGGGCCTGAAGGGCGGGCCCGGTACTGGAGGTTTCGCTGGGCGGCGGTGCAGGCATGTTCCATTCACTGTCAGGCGGGCTCAAGTTGAACAACGGGCGACAGCGCGCGTGCGCTGCCGCCCGGAACGATGGCAGCGAGGAGGAACGGAGCTGCCATCATTTTCACTGGGCCTCATTGCACCGTAATCTGCTTCGGCTTGGCCTTGTGAGTCTCGGTCTTCGGCATGTGCACGGTGAGCACGCCGTCCTTGTCTTCGCAGCGAATGGCATCGGCATTGACATCGTCTGGCAACGCGAAGCTGCGTGAGAAGCTCCCATAGAAGCTCTCTACCTGGAGGAACTTCTCGTTCTTCTCTTCCTTTTGCTGTTTGCGCTCACCCTCAATGGTGATCATGCCGCCGTCCACGGTGACTTTGACGTCTTCCTTCTTGACGGCGGGCAACTCGGCGCGGATGAGATATTCCTTGTCGGTCTCGCTTATATCGGCCGACGGCGCCCACTCGAGCTTTGCGCCGCCTTCGCCCTCGAGTGACAGCCGCGGCCAGCCCGCGAACGCCCTTCTCATCATGCGATTGAAGGTCCGGTCGACGCGATCGATCTCGTTGAACGGATCCCAGCGAACGAGATTAGCTAGATTGGCCATGTGTGCTTCTCCTGTGGATTGGGGGGAAACCGCCCAAAGCGTGGGCTCGCGTGATCTCGTGCTCAATTCGCGCGATTACTTACCGTGCAACTACGTAGGCGGGCAATGATCGCGTTCCGTCACGATGTCTCCAGTGCCCGAGTGCATGTCGAGTTTGCAGATCCCGCCGTGGCGCGGATGGCTTTCGCGCTCCCGTGAGCCGACGGGCGCGGTCGCAGTCCGCGGCAATTTCCCGCGATTGAAGTTTGAGGCGCAACAATTGCTGCCCTGACTGCAAGCGTTCCGCGCAGTACAGCTTGCGCGCAAGGATAAACTGGCAACGATCACCATCGGCATCGACCTTGGTACCTCGAGCTCGGCGGCAGCCGTATTGCTTTTCCGAAGAGGATCTGTTCCGCAACGTCGACTTCGAAGATCTGTTTGGCGGGCTCAATTTCGATTTTGGCGGCCTCGGCGGGGGATGGATCGGACCTTACCCCGCAGGATCACTTCGCCGTCATGGGCCTCGACGGAGATCTGGTCAGCATCGAGCTGCGCGCTCCGGACGAAAGCGTCCTGGATCTTCCGCTTCACGTCCGACGGTTTCACGCGCGGACTGACGGCGATCAGATTCGTGACACCCGTGACGCCCTTCAATTGGCGCACGGTCCTCTCGGCCCACGCATGCTGATATCCCCAATCGACGGCGCCCTCGAGAGTGACTCGCCCGTGGTCAACCAGCACCTTGATCTTGTCATGTGAAAATGGCAGTTCCGCGCGCAGCGCCTCAACTGCGTTCCGGGCCAGCTCCGGATCCGGCACGCTGGCGTCCGAGGCGAGGCGCACTTCGATGTCATTCGCCACCCCCACCACGCTGTTCACGCGCTTTGCGGCCCTCTCGGCTTCGTATCTCTCCATGAGCGCCGAGATCGTGCCGACCTGCGCTTTTTCCTTCCGGCTGTCCACCGGCTTGGCCAGCGACTTCAGGGCCTGTACAGCAGCCGCAAGCCCCCGATCCAGCCCACGCTTGAGATCGATGGCGCTCGCGCCGGCGACGACGGCCTCAGATAAGTTGGGCCGGCCGAGACTCTGCACTGCCAGCCGGGTCATTGCGATCCGGATTGATCACGCCGAAGTGTGCGGGGATGCGCGCATAGAAGAGCCGCACGTTTTCCTTGTGAATCAGCTCCAGGAGCTGGCGGGCCTCGTCCTCGGTGACGATGAATTCGACTTCCATGGGGAGCGTGCCGGCGAGCTCGATGAAATGCGCTTCATGCAAGGTGTGGTGGCGGCCGAAGCCGGCAATGGCGCGAAACGCCGAGCCGCCGCGAATGCCCATCTTGTTGGCCCGCTCGAGAAGCCATTCCCAGACCGGGAGGTGGTGCACACGGTGACCTTCGAGCACGTAGAACCTCAGCAGGAGTCCGTCCATAACGCCTCCGACGGCGCAGCGGATTGCGGTCGGGCATCCTGGCGTCGGCACAGACGAGACGCAGGCTCGCCCAATGCCTTGATTTCCGGCGCCGGCAGCCGCTGGCAATGTCAGCTGAATGTATCAGTGCGTATGTTGGAAACCCAACAGCCTGTCTCGATAGCGACAAGGATGGCGAAGCGCCGGCGCACCAGCGCACCAGGAGTATCCGGTAATTTCCGGCGCGGCACGATATGGGTGCAGGCGGGGCGGCGGCGAGGGAATCGGTCAGATCGAGCGGCCCGCCCGGCGGGGCAACTATCGTTTGTGAATGAAGCCTCTGCGTTTTCCCGGCGCATGCCAATGCCGCTAGCACGGTACTTGCACTGCAACTGCCACTGCAATCGTAACCGCATCCGCAGTCGGGGAAAGAAAGGCTTCCGCGGTGGTTCGCTCGGAGACACTGTGCCAGCAGCTGAAGTGCACGACGTGAGCGGCGACGGGCCGGCGCATGGAATGCGCCGCTCGGACATCGCTTTGGTGGGCGTGTACGAGATTTCCAAGCTGCTCACCGTTCCGTCGCGGCTCGAAGCGACCCTCGCGGGCGTTCTGCAATTGCTGGCGAGCTTCCTCGACATGCGCCACGGATTGATCGCGCTGCTCGACGAGCGCGGTACCCCCGAAGTGGTCGTAGGCTCCGGCTGGAGCGAGGCAACCGCCAAGCGCTACTTCGAGCGGCTGCCCGAACAGGCGATCGGGCGCATCGTCGTCACCCGCATGCCGCTCGTGATCGAGCACATGAAAAAGGACTCCCTGTTCGAGAGCTGGGATTTCTCGGAGTGGGGCGCGGCGGACGGCGACTCCTCCTTCATCGGCGTGCCCATCAAGGACCGCAACAGCGTGATCGGCACGCTGACCATCGATCGCGAGCACGGCGACCGGCCGTATTTCAGTTGCGACGAAGACGTTCGCTTCCTGACGATGATCGCCAACCTGCTTGGCCAGACCGTGCGCCTGCAGCGCCTCATCAGCCGCGACCGGGAATGGCTGATGGGCGAGCAGCGGCGGCTCGAAAAGACGCTCGAGCACACGGCAACCGTCGTGCCCGAGCGGGCGCCGGCGCAGACGGGCGGCATCATCGGCAGCACGCCGGCCATTCGCTCGGTGCTCGACAAGGTGCGGCGCGTGGCGCGCAGTCACTCGCCGGTGCTGTTGCGCGGCGAGTCGGGCACCGGCAAGGAGATGTTCGCCAAGACGCTTCACGAGCTGTCCCCGCGGCACAAGGGACCGTTCGTCGCGGTCAACTGCGCCGCGCTCGCGGAAAGCGTGCTGGAGTCGGAGCTGTTCGGCCACGAGAAAGGCGCGTTTACCGGCGCGGTCGCCCAACGCAAGGGGCGCTTCGAGCTCGCGGATCGCGGCACGCTCTTTCTGGATGAGATCGGCGAGATCTCGCCGGCCTTTCAGGCGAAGCTGCTGCGAGTGCTGCAGCTCGGAGAGTTCGAGCGAGTGGGCGGCACGGGCACGATCAAAGTCGACGTGCGCCTGGTGGCGGCTACCAATCGCAATCTGGAAGACCAGGTTGTCAAAGGCGATTTCCGCGCCGATCTGTATTACCGCGTGAGCGTGGTGCCGATCTTCCTGCCGCCCCTGCGGGAGCGCAAAGGCGACATCCCGCAGCTGGCGCGCGAATTTCTCAACCGCTTCAACTCCGAGCACGGCACGGGGCTGTCGCTCACGGACGGCGCTCTGTCCGTGCTCACTTCCTGTTACTTCCCGGGCAACGTTCGCGAGCTCGAGAACTGCGTGCGCCGCACGGCGACTCTGGCGCATGGGATCCGCATCGTTGCCGATGATTTTGCCTGCCGCCATGACGAGTGCCTGTCGGCGGTGCTCTGGAAGAAATCCGCGGATTCACCTAACGGCTACGTCTCGCTGCCGATTGGGCGGGGCGGCGAGTTGGGCAAGCCATTGATGCCGCCCGCAGTAACTCGGACAGAGCCGCGCGTTGCGGACTCGCCTGCCGGCGATGCGCGGGCGTTGTCGGCGCAGTCTCTGCCGGACGCCTGCGCGGGATGTGCCGCGCACCCGGCCGCGGCCGCGGCTGCGGGCGACGCGATGGACGGGGATGCCGCGGATGAAGTGGCCAATACGGATCGCGAGCGGCTGATCGAAGCGATGGAAACCGCCGGCTGGGTGCAGGCAAAAGCGGCGCGCCTGCTGGGCCTGACTGCCAGGCAGATCGGCTACGCGTTGCGCAAGCACGGTATCTCGCTCAAGAAGTTCTGACGGCGTTACGCCTGCTGCTCCATCAACGCCACGCTCTTGATCTGGGCGTAGAGTTTTGTGCCGGTTGCGATCGCGAGCTGTGCCGCCGAGCGGCGCGTGATGCGGGCGAGCAGGGGATGCGCACCCACTCGAAGGCGTATCACCACCTGTGCGGGGTCGGCGTCGCTATCCAGCCCCAGCACTTCGGCCGCCAGCACGTTGGTAATGCTCGAAAGCTCCGGCGGCCTGAGCGCAAGGCTCACGTCGCGTGCCTCGATGCGCACCCGAACGCGGTGACCGATCGGTAGTGGCTTGAGTGAAATGGCGAGGCGCCCGCCCGGGATGCCGACGAAGCTCAGGTGCCAGGCGGGATCGTGCTCCTCGATCACGGCATCCATCACCGTGCCGCTGTCTTCGAGATGCCTCAATGGCAGGTCCATGCGTGTCAGCATGTCCTGCAGGGGGCCGGCGGCCCGGATGCGCCCTGCGTCGAGCAACACCAGATGATCGGCAAGCCGCATCACTTCGCCGAGCGCGTGACTCACGTAGATAACCGGTATCGACAGCTCATCGTGCAGGCGTTCCAGGTGGGGAAGAATCTCCGCCTTGCTCGCCTGATCGAGGCTCGACAGCGGCTCATCCATCAGTAGCAACTGCGGGCTCGTGAGCAGCGCGCGTGCGATCGCGGCGCGCTGACGCTGGCCGCCCGACAATTGCTGTGCGCGATGCGTGAGCAACGCTTCGAGGCCGAGCAACCCGACCGCCTCTTCAAAGCGAATGCGCCGCTGCTCCCGTGGCACGCGGCGCAGGCCGAATTCGAGATTGCCGCGTACGTCCAGATGCGGGAACAGGCTCGAGTCCTGAAACACGTAACCCAGCGCGCGTCGATGCGTGGGTACGAAGCGCGAGCCATCCTGCCAGACTTCGCCGTTGAAACGGATCTGCGCCCGGGCGATCCGCTCGAGCCCGCAGATACATCGCAGTAACGTGGTCTTCCCGCAGCCTGAGCGGCCGAACAGCGCGGTAATGCCGCGGCCGGGGAATTCGCAATTCACGTCGAGACAGAAGCCGGATCGCGCAAGCGTTACGTTCACCGCGAGCGTCATGCGAGCGTGCCCGTGCCGCGCAGCCGCCGGTTGGTCGCGTAGACACCCAGTAACAGCGCAAAACAGATCACGAGCAGGGTTCCCGACAGCCGATGCGCGGCGCCGTAATCCAGAATCTCGGCATGATTGAAGATCGCAATCGAGGCGGTCTGCGTGCGGCCGGGAATGTTGCCGCCGATCATGAGCACCACGCCGAATTCGCCGAGCGTGTGCGCGAAACACAGTACGGCCGCCGTGATGAAGCCGCGAAACGCCAGCGGCACCGCTATGGAAAAGAAACGGTCCCAGGGCGAGGCGCGCAACGTGGCGGCCGCTTCGAGCGCGCAAGTGCCCACGGATTCGAACGCATCGCGCAGGGGCTGCACGGCGAAAGGCAGCGAGTAGAGCATCGAGCCGATCACGAGTCCGCTGAAGGTGAACACGGGAGATTCGAGGCCCAGGGCGCGCAGCGTGTGCCCAGGCCAACCCTGTGGGCCCAGCAGCACGAGTAGGTAAAAGCCGAGCACGGTCGGAGGCAGCACCAGGGGCAGCGACACCAGGGCCTCGACCATGACGCGCCAGCGCGAGCGCCCGGTCGCCAGCCACCAGGCGAGCGGCGTACACAGAATCAGCAGAAAGACCATCGTGACGGCAGCAAGCCGAAACGAAATCCACAGTGCGATGAGATCGGCGTGGGCCATTGGCACGGGCCACCGTCAGTCGGCCGTGCGGTAGCCGGCGGCCCTGATCTCAGCGAGCGCCTCACGATTCGTGCGCAGCCACGTGGTGAATGTTTCCGCGGCTTTCCGCTTTTTGGTCCGCGCCAGAATGACGGCATCCTGATCGATGCGGGTATACATCGATTGGGGCGGCAGCCAATACGAGCCGCTCACGGTGCCGTCGGCTGCGGTCACCTGAGAGAGCGCGACGAATGCCAGGTCGACATTATCTGAGGCGGCGAATTGCCAGGCCTGAGTGATGCTTTCGCCCTGCACGATCTTCTTTTCCCGATTGAGAGTGTCCCACAAGCCCATCACCGTGAGCACTTCCTGCGCTGCTGTTCCATAGGGGGCATTGCGCGGATTGGCGAGGCCGATGAACCGGTAGCGCCCGGCTTGCAACACTTTGCCGTCGCTGTCGACAACTCTCGTGTGCGGGCTCCACAGCACCAGTGTGCCGATGGCGTACGTGAAGCGGCTGCCCGGAACGGTCAGCCCTTCAGCTTCAAGCAACCTAGGCCTTTCGGTGTCGGCCGACAGGAACGCATCGAAGGGCGCGCCCTGTCTGATTTGCGTATGGAACTGACCCGAGGAGCCGGAACTGAGCACGAGCTTGTGGCCGCTCGCGTGCTCGAATCGTGGCGCAAGCTTCTGCAACGTGCCCAGGAAGTTCGCGGCAACGGCCACATTGAGCTCATCGGCCGATGCAGGCAGCGTGAGGCAGCAGAGCAACGCGCCAACTGTGCGGATGACGATATTCATGATGGCAACGGCTGCAAATCCGATGCCAGTCCATTGACGGCAGACTTGCAGACGCACGCGGTCTGCTGTTGCCGGCACGAAAAGCGCATCACTGAGTCACCCCGAGCGACCGGGCACCTGGAGCGACGATGATCTGCCTGTCTGCGACCGAGATAGACCAGCTGATTTCCGAAGACCTGCCGTATGGCGACCTCACCACGCACGCGCTGGGAATCGGGAGTTGCTCGGGACGCGTGCAGTTCTTCGCACGCGGCGCGATGACTGTGTGCTGTACCGAAGAGGCGAAGCTGATCTTCGAAAGGCTCGGCGCTTCGGCATCGGTTCTCGTGTCGAGTGGCGCGCAGGTGCCGCAGGGTGTCGCGCTCATGGAGGCAAATGGCCCGGCGGCTGCTCTGCTGGCGGGCTGGAAAATCGCGCAGACGCTGATCGAATGGTCCTCGGGCATCGCTACCGCCGTCGCCGAGATGGTGGCGGCGGCGAGGGCGGTGGCGCCGCGAACCGTCATCGCGTGTACACGCAAAACCGTGCCATTCAGCCGGCGCATGTCGGTGAAAGCGGTGCGTGCAGGCGGCGGCACCCTGCATCGATTGGGGCTTTCGGACACCGTGCTGTTCTTCCCCGAGCATCGCACGTTCATCTCATCTGGCACGTCGCTCGCGGCGCTCACTGCGCAACTGTCCACTGCAGAACCGGAGCGGTCGGTGGTGGTGGAGATCACAACGGTGGCGGACGCCGTGGCCGCGGCTCGGCATGCCGACGTGTTGCAGCTCGAGAAGTTCTCGCCGGATCAGGTCGCCCGCGTTGTTGCGCAGGTTCCCAAGCGGCCCGACGGCCGTCCGATCATTGCCGCAGCGGGCGGCATCGACGCAGCCAACGTGGCGAGCTATGCGGCAGCCGGCGCGCAGGTAATCGTCACTTCGTGGCCTTACTACGCATCGCCGCGCGACGTGCAGGTACGGTTCAGCGCTGAATGAGCGGTAGCGCGCGGTAACGCAGGCAAGCTCCGCCCGTGCGTTGAATCTCCGACAACGCCGGGCACCGGTTTGTCCGGAAGCGAACAAAGGCGTCGTTCGCGGCCGCTTTGCCGGCGGTGTCGGGCTGGTTCCAGATTTGCATGGACCATGGCCCCACTGCAGTGAGCGCAGCCATGGCGATGACCGGTGCCAGTATCGAACAGTTGCTCGCGCGCGCTTTCCCCGGCGCGCAGGTCGAGATCGTCGATCTTGCCGGCGACGGCGATCACTGGAGCGCGCGCATCGTGTCCGAGGCGTTTCGCGGCAAGACTCTCGTGCAACAGCATCGAATGGTTTATCAGGCGATCGGCTCGCAGATGGGCGGTGAGCTGCATGCGCTGGCACTGAAGACTGCCGCGCCGGAGTGACGGTGCGAAGCGTGCTCCGGCCCTGAACGTGCCCCACTTTTCTTTCGGAAGGAGACTGCCATGCCCGGCAAAGTATCGGATCGCATCGGTGACATCGTCGCGAAGCATGACGTCGTGTTGTTCATGAAAGGCGTGCCGGCCGCTCCGCAATGCGGATTCTCGGGAGCGGTCGTACAGATACTGGGCCGCGTCGGCGTGAGCTACGGCAGTGTCAACGTGCTGGAAGACGGCGAGATCCGCGAAGGTATCAAAGCCTTTTCGAATTGGCCGACGATTCCGCAGCTCTACGTCAAAGGCGAGTTCGTTGGCGGCTGCGACATCGTGCGCGAGATGTACCAGAGTGGCGAGCTCACGAAGCTGCTCGAGTCGAAGTCCATTCCGAAGGCTGCACCCGTGCAATAGATGCGGGTGGCACTGGGCCTGGGCGTTGTCGCCCCCGGCATCAGATCGCTGCGCCAGCGAGCGCGCGGATGACAGATGCACCGACACTGTCCTGCGGGTCGAGCTCGGCGAGCTTGTCGAGGAGCGCGCGTGCTTCGCCGGGGCGGCCGAGGCGCAGGCGAATGAAGGCCAGCGCCTTGAGGCTGAACAGGTAGAAGTGCTGCGGGCCGTCGACGGCGGCCCAGCGGGCAGACTCCGGTGAGAGCGCGGTCCAGTCGCTGGAAAAACCCGCTTGACTGGCGGCCGCGGCAAGACCGGAGAGCGTTGCGCTTTCGGCATCCGCCAGGCGCCGCTTGTAGAAGTAGAACTTGTAGAGCGCGAAGTACACCGGCAGGCATTGCGGATCCAACGCCTGTGCTTCGCGCAGCAAGCCCTCGGCTCGGACCGCGTCGGCGTAGGCGCTCGCGGCTTCGCGCAGTCGCCGATCCACCGGTTCGGCTGCGCGCCCGCCGAAACGCGCGGGCTCTTCGATCGCGGGGCTTGCGTCAGCCCCAGACATCGCTGGGCGCGCGCAGGTCTTCCACAGGCTGGCCGCCAAGCAGATGCTGCTCGAAGATCTGCGTCACGTGCTCTTTCGTGACCCGGGAATACAGCACGCCCTCAGGATAGACCACGACGTTCGCGCCGCGATCGCAAGGGCCGAGGCACCCGGAAAACGTGACGGCGATCTGGTCGTAAAGGTTTCGCTTCTGCAGCTCCTGCCAGAAGGCTTGCAGCACTTCGGCGCTGCCGTGCTGCGTGCAGCTGCCGCGCGGATGCCCGGCCGGGCGGGATTGCGAGCAGACGAACACGTGCTTCTGTGGTTTCCCCATGTCTTACGCTCAGCCGAACTTGAACAGGATGCCGTAGCCGCCGCGCGGGTATTCCCACTGCACGTTCGCGTGCTCGCTGCAGATCACGCGGCAGGTGCCGCACTCCAGGCAGCCATCGGTGATCAGCGTGACCTGTCCATTGCCCTCGCGTGTGTAGCAGGACGCCGGGCAGCAGATCGTGCACGGCTTGGACTCGCATTTGGGCTGCAGACATCCGCGTCGATGATCTGGATGTGCGGGCGGCCCGCGTCGACCCGGTAGCGGTTCTGAAAGAGCTTTTCCTCGACCTTGATCATTCGAAGGCCCTCCACAGTTTGAATGCATCGCCCAGCAGCCCGAATGGCGAGCGCCGGGCGATGAAGTCTTGCGGATCGCCCGTTCCTTGGTCTTCTTGTCGGCGCCGTCGACCATCAACATGGTGTGGGCGGCGCGGTTGACCAGCTCCGGGTACTGCGTAAAGAACTGGTGGTTGTTTTCCAGAACCTCGGGCATGTCGCGATATTTCTGAGGTCCTTCATCACGAAGCTGCCGTCGAGCTTGCCGCGATAACGCGCGAGATTGGCGGCGGTGAACGGCTTGCCTTCGGCGCGCAGCTCGATCGCGGTCTCGGCCGCGAGCCGCCCGGTGGTCATGGCCAGGTTCGAGCCCTCACGATGCACGCGTTCACGAACATGCCCGCATCCCCGACGATCATCCACCCTTCACCGTAGATGGTCGGAATGGCGTTGTAGCCGCCCTCGGGGATGAGGTGCGCGCTGTACTCCTTCATCTCGCCGCCCTCGATCAGCGGCTTGATCGAGGGGTGCGCCTTCATCCGTTCGATCAGCTGATGCGGCGTGATGCTTCGTGAGTCCGGAAGTCGGACAGCAGGCAGCCCACCCCGATGCGTCAGCGATTCCTTGTTGGTGTACAGGAAGCCCGTGCCGACCATGCCCTGCGTGATCTTGCCGGCCATCTCGATGACGACGCCTTCATCCGGCCCGACATTGAAGCGGCTCTCGATGGTGGTGTCCGGCAGGAAGTGGATTTCCTTGACCGCCAGCGCCACGTCGCGCGCTCGCAGCTCGGCGTGGAAACCGGCCTTCCTTGCGCAGCAGGGAATTGACTCCGTCAGCCAGAATCACGACATCGGCGTACACGGAGCCGCCCTCGCGGTCGAGTCTGCACGCCGATGACGCGCTTGCCGTCCATGAGCAGACCCGTGACCGTGGTCTCGCAGATCAGCAGTGCGCCCGCATCCCGCACTTGCGCGAGAACCACTTGTCGAACTGCGCGCGGATGATCGTGTAGCGATTGTACGGCGGCTTGTTGAACGCATCGAGACCGGTATGTGGTGCCAACGAATGAGTCGTCGTCCAGCATCCACATGCGCTGCTCGATGATGTGGCGTTCGAGCGGCGCGTCTTCGCGGAAATCCGGGATGATCTTTTCCAGCGCGTCCGAATAGAGGATCGCGCCTTGCACATTCTTCGAGCCCGGCGATTCGCCACGCTCGATCTGCAGCACGCTGCAAGCCGGCCTTGGCCAGCGGTATAGGCGGCAGCGTTGCCCGAAGGCCCCGCACCCACCACGACAGCGTCGAATTTCTCTGACATGGCGTTACCTCAGCTGCTAGCCCGTGCGCCTCGCCGTAGCGAGGTACTGACGGAAGGCGTCGGTCAACGCGGGCAGAATCTGCATGGCATTGCCGACGATGGCATAGGTTGCGAAATCGAAAATCGGAGCGTTCGGGTCTTCATTGATCGCGATGATCACATCCGAGGCCTCCATGCCCACGCGATGCTGGATCGCGCCGGAGATGCCGGCCGCGATGTAGAGCTTGGGGCGTACCGTCTTGCCCGTCTGGCCCACTTGCCGGTCGGGCGTGACCCAGCCGGCCTGCACCACGGGTCGCGTTGCGCCGACCTCCGCGCCGAGCACCTTCGCCAGGTCCCAGACGAGGTCGAAATTCTCCGGACGTTTCAGGCCCCGGCCGCCGGATACAATGATGTCGGCATACGCGAGCTGCGCCTGGTTCTGGCGCTCATCGGGGATGAACTCGAGAACCTTGGTGATGATGCTCGTCTCGATGAGCCCCAGCGTCTCTTCGACGATGCGCCCGGTGCGCGTATTCCGGCGCTCCGGCAGCTGCATCACGCGCGGCCGCACGGTCGCCATCTGCGGCCGATAGTTGAGCGTCATGATCGTGCACAGCAGACTTCCGCCGAACGTCGGGCGCGTCGCCGCCAGGCTGCGGTTCTCGAGGTCGATATTGAGCTCGGTGCAATCGGCGGTGAGGCCGGTGGCAAGCGTCGTGGCGACGCTGCCGGCGAGGTCGCGGCCGATGCGTGGTCGCGCCCGAGCAGCATGATCTCCGGCTGGTATCTGTTGACGAGCTCGGTGAGGCCGCTGCGTGTAGGGCTCGTTGCGGTAGTCGCGCAGGATCGGGTCTTCGATCACATAGCAAAGGTCGGCGCCGTGGTGAAACGCTTCTTCACAGGCGTGACGGATATCCGGGCCCGGTGCGCCCAGCACGACTCCGGCGAGCTCGACGCCGAGCTGGTCGGCGAGCTTGCGGCCTTCACCGATCAGCTCCCAGGACACCGGGTGCGTGGCGCCGCGCTCGTGCTCGATGAACACCCACACGCCCTTGTAGGCTGCCAGGCGCGGGTCGAGCTCCAGTTTGCGGCGGCCGGTGGCGGGTTTCTTCGCGGGCACTTCACTCATGTTCGACGCCTCATGCAATGCTCACGATTCGAGTTGCGGATGACGCGTGAACAGCTTCGCCAGCAGCGTCACCGCCAGGTCTTTGGGCGCGCCGCCCTGCGCTTCGATGCGTTCCGCCTTCTGTGCTGCGCGGCTGCGGCGCGAACACTTTGCGACCACCGTCGGCGAGCCCTTGAGGCCGATCTTGCTCACGTCTTCGATGCCGGCGGCGCTCTTGTCCCAGACTTTCAGCGGGTGGCGCGCGGCGCGGAACATGTCATCGATGCTCGCGAAGCGCATCTCGTTGATGCCTTCGAGCATGGTGATCAGGCACGGCAGCCTCGTCTTCAGCACCTGCACGCCGCCCTCGGCGCGTCGGTCGCACGGTGATTTCCCTGGTCTCCAGGTCCAGCGTGTCGATCTTCGCAACGTAGGTGAGCAGCTGCAGGCCGAGGCGCTTGGCGATGCCGGGGCCCACCTGCGCGGTGTCGCCGTCGATGGTCTGCTTGCCGGTGAACACCAGATCGACCGGCATGTCTTGCCGAATGCGATTGACTGCGGCGGCCAGCGCATAGCTCGTGGCGAGCGTGTCGGAGCCGGCGAACGCGCGGTCGGTCACGAGGATGGCGTCGTCGGCGCCGAACGAGATCGCCTTGCGCAGCGCGCCTTCGGCTTGCGGAGGGCCCATGCACAGTACGGTGACGCGCCCGCCGTGCCGATCTTTCAGGCGCAGAGCTTCTTCGAGCGCGTACAGATCGTAAGGATTCACGATGGCGGGCACGCCTTGCCGCATGATCGTGTTGGTCACCGGGTGCACGCGAATCTGCGCGCTGTCGGGAACCTGTTTGATACAGACGACGATGTGCATGCCAGGGCTCCTCTATTGCCGCGGCCCGTTGCGCGAGGGCAGGGTGCTGCGCAGGTTGTCGAGCGCGACGTGGCTGCCGTCGGCGTCCTGAAAAACCTTGAATACCTTTTCGCGCGCCGGCGTGGAGCGAACGAAGTCTTCGTAAGCGCGTATCAGCAGGCTGCGGCAGGCCTGGTACTGGGGTTCGGCGTCGAGATCGGCCACATCCGGCTTCGCCGTGCGCAGGTATTGATTGAACCGTTTGAGAATATGCAGGCGGTTCACGTGCACGACCGCGGGGTCGTAGGCAATGGAGAAGAAGGCGAAGAACTCTTCCGCCGCCGACAGTCTGCCCAGTGCTTCCAGAGTGTCGTTCATGGTGATCTCGATCGGGCGTCCCGCGCGCCGTGTTCCAGATAGAAACGCCTGAGATCTTCGCCGTCGGGCGAGCGTTTGTTCGCCACCGCGTGATCGCGGATGCGCGCCAGCATCGCGCCGGCCTGCATCTGGCTGAGTGAGATGCCGAGATCGGCGTACGCCTGCAGCACCGCGCTCGAGCCGGAATGTTTGCCGAGCACCACGCGATGCTCGCGGCCAACCTCGGTCGGGTCGAAGCCCTGGTAGTTGAGCGGATTCTTGATGAGGCCGTCCACATGGATGCCGGA
The DNA here is from genome assembly GCA_963837755.1 of uncultured Gammaproteobacteria bacterium. Taxonomy (GTDB): domain Bacteria; phylum Pseudomonadota; class Gammaproteobacteria; order Steroidobacterales; family Steroidobacteraceae; genus JADGHX01. The sequence continues at coordinate 132,260 of CAWIOP010000004.1, forward strand.
CTCATGCGTAAACACGGCTTCGCCGACGATGCTCTTGTTCACGGCCACCTCGCGCCCGGAGGCCGACGCCACCAGTCGCGAAAGCGCCGGAAACCGCCGGGCATCGATGCCCGTCTCGATGCCGTACAGGTGTCGCAGTGCCATCACGGCTTCTTCCAGCGGCGCGTTGCCGGCGCGTTCGCCCAGGCCGTTGACGGTGGTGTTGATATGCGTGGCACCGGCGCGCACGGCGGCCAGCGTGTTGGCCGTGGCCAGCCCAAAGTCATCGTGCGCGTGCATTTCGATTTCCAGATCCACCGCCGCGCACAGTTGCCCGATGCGGCGCGCGGTGGCTGGCGGATCGAGCACGCCCAGCGTGTCTGCGAATCGAAAGCGTCGCGCACCCGCGGCCTGCGCGGTTTCGGCCGCCTTGATGAGAAAATCCGGATCGGCGCGCGAGGCGTCTTCCGCTCCCACCGAGACGTCGGGGCCGGCTTCGAGCGCCGCGCCGACGCAGCGTCTGATGCGCTCGAGCACCCACTCGCGCGTCTGGCGCAGCTTGTGGTGGATGTGGATATCGGAGACCGGAATCGAAAGATTGACGATGTGGACGGGGCACCGGATCACCGCGTCGACGTCGGCCTGAGTCATGCGGCCCCAGGCCATGAGCCGGGCCGTCAGGCGCAGCCCGGCAATCTCCTGGATGGTCTCGTGCTCGACACCGCCCATGATGGGAATGCCGATCTCGAGCTCCGGCACGCCCGCGGCATCGAGCGCGCGCGCGATCGCGAGTTTCTCGTGAATGGCGAAGGCCACACCGGCGCTCTGCTCGCCGTCGCGCAGAGTCGTGTCGTTTACGGTGATGGCCTGAACCGGCATTGCTCGAATCCTGCGAAAAGTGCCCGACCTGATGGGGATCTGTGGTCTGGCGAAGACAGAGCAACTCGCATGCCAGATGCGAAAATGCCGCTGCCGCTCGCGTATTTCAGTGGTTTACGCGGTGTCGCGATCGGGTGGGAACCCGACACGGCGCGGTCGTTGTCGGGTTTGTAACATTCATTCCGCTTCCTCGATCCACAGCATCTGGATCGCTTCGAGAATCTTCTCGTTCGAGCGCTGTGGGTCGTCCTGAAAGCCGGGCAGCTCCGTCACCCAGCGGTGCAGGTCGGTGAAGCGGATCTTTCCGGGATCGGTGTCGCCGTGCGTGTCCAGCAATGCAGCGGCGATCTCGTGGGTGTCGGTCCATTTCATGGCTGTGCCCGATCGGCGGGGCTCACTGGTGCTCGCTCACGATGTTGAGCGTGTAGCGTGGGATCTCCACCACCAGGTCGGCTTCGTTCACGCGCACCTGGCAGCTCAGGCGCGACGTGGCCTCCAGGCCCCAGGCCTTGCCGAGCTGGTCTTCTTCCGCGTCGCTGGCCGGGCGCAGCGACGCGAAGCCCTTGCGAATGAGCACGTGACACGTCGTGCAGACACAGGATTTCTCACAGGCGTGCTCGATAGCGACCCCATTGGCGCGCAACTGGTCGCACAGTCGCGCGCCCGCGCGACAGTCGAACTCGGCGCCCTTCGGGCACAGATCTTCATGAGGCAGCACGGTGATCCTGGGCATGGCGGTCCCTTCAGGCGAAATCGGTGAGTTGACGTCCGGCGAACGTCTTGCGCACGGCTTCGTCCATGCGCCGCGCGGCGAAGGGCACGCTGAGCCGGTTGAGAACATCCGCCGTGACCCGGATCCGATCGGCATCGTCGTGCTTCAGGGCCTCTCGCAGCGTCGCCATCGCGGCGTCGAGGCTGGCACGCTCCGAGTCGTCCAGCCATGAGTTGCCCTCGGCGCGCAGCACGCTGTCGATGGACTCCAGCAATCGTTCCGCTTCGACCACCTGCTCATGCAGGGCGCGCAGTCTTGCGTCCAGCTCCGCGTGGCTCTGCGAGTCCCGCAGCATGGCTGCGATTTCCGAGTCGCCGAGCCCGTAGGACGGCTTCACGATGACGCTGGCTTCGACGCCGCTGCTCTGCTCGCGTGCGCTCACGCTCAGAATGCCGTCCGCGTCGACCTGGAATGTCACGCGAATGCGCGCGGAGCCTGCGACCATGGGCGGTATGCCGCGTAATTCGAAACGCGCGAGCGACCGGCAGTCCGCCACGCGTTCGCGCTCACCTTGCACCACGTGCACGCTCATGGCGGTCTGGCCGTCCTTGAACGTGGTGAAATCCTGCGCGCGCGCGACGGGCAGGGTGCTGTTGCGAGGAATGATGCGTTCGGTGAGACCGCCCATCGTTTCGAGACCCAGCGACAGCGGGATCACATCCAGCAACAGCCAGTCACCCGCGGCGCTGCTGTTGCCGGCGAGCGCGTTGGCCTGAATGGCGGCCCCCAGCGCGACCGCTTCATCGGGGTCCACGTCGGTCAAAGGCTCGCGTTTGAAGCACTCGGCAACCGCACGGCGCAGGGACGGCATGCGCGTTGCTCCGCCGACCAGCACTACGCCTTGAATGTCATCGACCGTCAGCTCGGCATCGCGCAGCGCTTTGCGTACCGGCGCCAGCGTCCTTGCGATGAGCCCTGCGGTGAGTGATTCGAGCGTGGCGCGCGTGAGGGTGAGGGCCGCCGGCGTGCCGCTGCTCAAGCGCGCGTAGATCTCCGCTTCGTCGTGGAATGACAGGCATTCCTTCGCCCGGCGCGCTTCCTGCAGCAGCAGTCGGTGATCGGGCGGCGCGAGCTCGGGGTGCTTCGCTTGCGCGACGATCCATTCATGAATCGCCCGGTCGAAATCGTCGCCACCCAAAGCCGAGTCGCCATTGACGGCCAACACCTGGAAGACGCCGCGCGACAGCCGCAGGATGGAAATGTCGAACGTTCCACCGCCCAGGTCGTACACGGCGAAGACGCCTTCGCCGGCGCGCTCCAGCCCGTACGCGACGGCCGCGGCGGTGGGCTCGTTGAGCAGCCGCAGGACGTTGAGACCCGCGAGGCGCGCGGCATCCTTGGTGGCCTGGCGTTGCGCGTCATCGAAGTAGGCGGGCACGGTGATTACCGCGCCGACCAGCTCGCCGCCGAGCGCCTGCTCGGCGCGCGTTCGCAGAACCTTGAGAATCTCCGCAGAGACTTCAACGGGGCTGCGCGGGCCCGCGACGGTGTCGATCTTCACCATGCCGGCGGCGTCGACCAGGCGATAGGCCCGGCGCTGCGGCTCGGGCAGATCAGCGAGCCCACGTCCCATGAGGCGCTTCACTGAAGCGAGCGTGTTGAAGGGGTCGCGGGTCTGATTGCGCCGGGCTTCGTATCCCACTTCAACCTGCCCATCCGGCAGGTAGTGGACCACGGAAGGCAGCAGCTTGAATCCATCCGCGTCGCGTATCACCGTGGACGAACCATCGCGCACCGCTGCAACCAATGAATGGGTGGTGCCCAGATCTATGCCAACCGCCAGCCGATGCTGGTGTGGCGCCTGGCTCTGCCCGGGTTCTGCAATGCTGAGCAGCGCCATCACGCCTCCAGAAGCGCGCGCGCTTCGTCGATGTCGGCGATGAGCTTTTCGACGAACATGAGCTGCTGAACGCTCTGCGCAGCGGCCGGGTGGTTTCCTTCCGTGTCCAGCTGCCTTGCGAGCTGCGCCTGCAAGGCCGCGGCGCGACCGCGCACCGCCGTGTCGAGTCGTTGTAGCGCATTTCCATCGCGCGTCGCCTGAACGTCTCCGAGAGCTTCGCGCCACTCCATCTGCTCCAGCAGAAATTCCGGCGCCGTCGCGATTCCACCTGTGGTGGTATCGATGCCGCGCAAGCTCAACAGATGCCGCGCTCTCAGCACAGGCTTCCGAAGCGTCCGATAACCCTCGTTGGCGTCAGTGGCAAGCGCAAGTGCCTGCCGCTGTTCGGCGGGCCCGGCATTCGCGTAGCGGTCTGGATGAACTCGCGTCGCCAGCGCGCGGTAGGCCAGCTCGAGCTGCTCGATCGGAAGCGCGAAGCGCGGCTCGAGATTGAACAAGGCGAAGTAGCTCTGCGGCATCGTTGCGTTCCTGCCGGGGCGAGCCGCGCGATCCGGATTGCGGCTGCCCTGGCGCAAAAAGCGCGTGCGCCGGTGTGGCGCACGCTCATTCATACGAGCGTCATGCGGCGCGCGTCATACGGTGAAGCTCTCACCGCAACCGCATTGCGCCTTGCTGTTCGGGTTGTGGAACTTGAAGCCCTCGCTCATTCCTTCGCGCACGAAGTCGAGCTCGGTGCCGGCGAGATAGGGCAGGCTCTTCGGGTCGACCAGCAGCGTGACGCCCCGGCTCTCGAATGCGTGGTCTTCCGGGTTGCGCTGGTCCGCGAACTCCATGGTGTACGCAAGTCCCGAGCAGCCGGCCGTGCGCACGCCCAGGCGCAGCCCGATGCCGGCGCCGCGCTTAGCTATGGACTGCTGTACGCGATGCGCAGCTTTTTCCGTCAGGGTTATTTCCATTGGCGTCTCCACTTTCCGCTGTCGTGAACGAGCTGCCGCAACCGCAGGTGCTCCTGGCGTTGGGGTTCTTGATGACGAAGCGCGAGCCGTCGAGCCCGTCCTGGAAATCGACCTCCGCGCCGTTGAGATACTGCAGGCTGACGGGGTCCACCAGAACGCGCACACCCTCTCTTTCGACGACGATATCCTCGTTGCCGGCGGCTTCTTCGAAGGCGAAGCCGTACTGGAATCCCGAGCAGCCGCCGCCAGAGACGTAGATGCGCAGTTGCAGATTGGGGTTGCCTTCTTCAGCGAGCAGCTCTCTCACCTTCGAGACGGCGTTGTCGCTGAAGAGGATCGGATTCGGCGCGGTGGCTGACATGTAGAGGGCTCCTGGAGTTTTCTGAACGGGCTTGTGTCACGCCGCGGTAACGGCACTTGGATCCTCCACCGCGTGCGCGGCCCCGCGCGTCGCGGGTTCCTGCTTGGCGCGATAGTCGTTGATCGCGGCCTTGATGGCGTCTTCGGCCAGCACGGAGCAGTGGATCTTCACGGGCGGCAGCGCCAGCTCTTCGGCGATGTCGGTGTTCTTGATCTCGAGCGCCTGGTCGAGCGTCTTGCCGCGCAGCCACTCGGTCACGAGCGAGCTCGAGGCGATGGCGCTGCCACAGCCGTAGGTCTTGAAGCGCGCCTCCTCGATGATGCCGTCGTCGCCCACCTTGATGTGCAGCTTCATCACGTCGCCGCAGGCGGGCGCGCCGACCATGCCGGTGCCGACGTTCGGATCGCCTTTGTCGAACGAGCCGACGTTGCGCGGGTTTTCGTAGTGATCCAGAACCTTGTCGCTATAGGCCATCGGGCTCTCCTTCGGAAGTTGGTTGCGCAGTCAGTGAGCGGCCCACTGCACCTTGCTCAAATCGACGCCGTCCTGATGCATTTCCCAGAGCGGCGAGAGGTCGCGCAGTTTGCGGACGTTGCGCGTCACCAGTGCGACCGTTGCGTCGATATCCGCCTCGGTGGTGAAGCGCCCGATGGTGAAGCGGATCGAGCTGTGCGCCAGCTCATCGGGACGTCCCAGCGCGCGCAGTACATACGAAGGCTCGAGGCTGGCCGACGTGCAGGCCGAGCCGCTCGACACGGCAATGCCCTTCATCGCCATCATCAGGGATTCGCCTTCGACGAAATTGAAGCTCATGTTGAGGTTGTGCGGCACGCGCGCCTGCAGGTCGCCGTTCACGTAGGTTTCGTCGATGGCGGAGAGGCCGGCCAGCAGCTTGTCGCGTAACGCGCGCACGCGGTCGTTGTCGGAAGGCATCTCGTCGTGAGCGAAACGGAAGGCTTCGCCCATGCCCACGATCTGATGCGTGGGCAACGTGCCGGAGCGCATGCCGCGCTCGTGTCCGCCGCCGTGCATCTGCGCTTCGATGCGCACGCGCGGCTTGCGGCGCACGTACAGCGCGCCGATGCCTTTCGGCCCGTAGGTTTTGTGCGCCGAGAACGACATGAGGTCCACAGGCAGTGCCTCCAGGTCGATGGCGACCTTGCCGGTCGACTGGGCGGCATCGACGTGGAACAGCACGCCGCGCTCGCGGCAGACCGCGCCGATCGCGGCGATGTCCTGGATCACGCCGGTCTCGTTGTTCACGTGCATGATGGAGGCCAGAATCGTGTCTGCGCGCAGCGCCGCGATGAACTTGTCGAGCGCGAGCAGGCCATTCGGCTCGGGGTCGAGATAGGTGACCTCGAAGCCCTCGCGCTCGAGATTGCGCAGCGTATCGAGCACCGCCTTGTGCTCGGTGGTCATGCTGATGAGATGTCTGCCCTTCGCCTTGTGAAAGCGCGCCGCGCCGCTGATGGCGAGGTTGTCCGATTCGGTCGCGCCCGAGGTCCACACGATTTCGCGTGGGTCGGCGTTGACGAGCATCGCCACCTGCTCGCGTGCGACCTCCACGGCTTCTTCGGCTTCCCAGCCATAGTTGTGCGAGCGGCTGGCCGGGTTGCCGAAGCGCTCGGACAAGTAGGGCACCATTTTCTTGATCACACGCGGGTCCACTGGCGTGGTGGCGGAGTAATCGAGATAGATGGGTCTGTTCACCGGCGTCTCCCGTGAGCGTTCAGCACTGTCGGTCAATCGTCGGGTGATGACGAAGCAACTCCTATGCCAGTTTTTTTCAGCAGGCCAAAATGGCTGAGAATGCAGGGCAAAGCCGGGCAATGGAGCGCACGGCCGAAAGGAGCCGCGCGCGGGTTTTGTCCGATTTCAGACACGACGAACCGGACAACGCCGCGAGCGCCGCCCATCAGGAAGATGTGTCGCGTTCCGAACAAACCGGGCGCGCTGTCCGGGCGATGTAGATATCGCGACAGCTCCCCAAGCCGCAAAAGCCGCGTTTTTTCGCGGAAAATTGCCGCCTGCGCAAATGGCATGGGAGTTGCTTTGTATCGCGCCAGAGAATCACACCAGGACATCGCGTTCGTTTTCGGCGCTGCCTGGTACCTACGCCAGATGCAACTCCTCGCCGGAGCTGCAAGCAACATCGAGGAGCACATCAATGCAGCAGCAAAGTGTCGGCGCAGCAGATCAGGGCAAGCTCGATCAGGTGATGCAGCAGGTGGCCGAGCACAAAGGCTGCGGAACCAGTGGCGGCAGCGGCAAGGCGAGCTGCGGCTCCGGCGGCGGGCCAGGGCGATCTGCCGCCGGAAATCTGGGAGAAGGTCAAGAACCATCCCTGCTACAGCGAAGAGGCGCATCATCACTACGCGCGCATGCACGTCGCGGTGGCGCCGGCCTGCAACATCCAGTGCAACTACTGCAACCGCAAATACGATTGCGCCAATGAATCGCGCCCCGGCGTGGTCAGCGAGAAGCTGACGCCCGGAACAGGCGGCCAAGAAGGTGCTGGCGGTGGCCTCGACCATTCCGCAGATGACGGTGCTCGGCATCGCCGGGCCCGGCGATCCGCTCGCCAATCCGGAGAAGACCTTCAAGACCTTCGAGCTGATCGCGAAGACGGCGCCGGACATCAAGCTGTGCCTGTCGACCAACGGCCTGGCGCTGCCCGATCACGTCGACACGATCGCCGAGCTTCAACGTCGATCACGTCACCATCACCATCAACATGGTCGACCCGGAGATCGGCGCGAAGATCTATCCCTGGGTGTTCTGGAAGCACAAGCGCTACACCGGCGTCGAGGCCGCGCAAGATCCTGACCGACCGCCAGATGCAGGGCCTCGAAATGCTCACCGCGCGCGGCATCCTGTGCAAGGTCAACTCGGTGATGATCCCGGGCATCAACGACAAGCACCTGGTCGAAGTGAACGAGGCCGTCAAATCGCGCGGCGCCTTCCTGCACAACATCATGCCGCTGATCTCGGCGCCCGAGCATGGCACCGTGTTCGGCCTCAACGGCCAGCGCGGCCCGACGGCGCAGGAGCTGAAGGCGCTGCAGGACAGCTGCGAAGGCGAGATGAACATGATGCGCCACTGCCGCCAGTGCCGCGCCGACGCGGTGGGCCTGCTGGGCGAAGACCGCAGCGCCGAGTTCACCACCGACAAGATCATGGCGATGGAAGTCAACTACGACTCTCGACACGCGCAAGGCCTATCAGGCCAAGGTCGAAGAGGAGCGCCAGGCCAAGGTCGCCGCGAAGCAGGAAGAGCTCGAGACGCTCGCCGGCGCGATGCAGCGACATCAAGCTGCTGGTCGCGGTGGCGACCAAGGGCTCGGGGCTCGATCAACGAGCACTTCGGCCATGCCAAGGAGTTCCAGGTCTACGAGCTGTCCACCGCGGGCGCGAAGTTCGTCGGCCATCGCCGCGTCGATCTGTATTGCCAGGGCGGCTACGGCGAGGAAGACAGCCTGGAGACGGTGATCCGCGCCATCAACGACTGCCACGCCGTGTTCGTGGCGAAGATCGGCGGCTGCCCGAAGGCCGACCTGCATGAAGGCGGGCATCGAGCCGGTCGATCAGTACGCCGCACGAGTTCATCGAGAAGTCGGCGATCGCCTGGTTCAAGGACTACCTCGACAAGGTGAAGAGCGGCGAGATCGAGCACCAGTCGCGCGGCGATGCCGAAATCCGCCAGGGCGCGCTACATCGCGGCGTGATGGGGCCAGGGAATTTCAGAGGGAATATCAGATTGCCGGAAGCCTGAGGAGCTCACAGACATGCCACTTAAGATCATAGCCTCACAGTGCACGAGCTGCTCGGCCTGCGAGCCGGAATGCCCGAACGTCGCGATCTCGGAGAAGGGCGGCACCTTCGTCATCGATCCGAAGAAATGCACCGAGTGCATCGGCCATTTCGACACGCCGCAATGCATCGCCGTGTGCCCGGTCGATAACACCTGCGTGATCGACAACAGCCTGCCGCGCTATCAGCCCCCCGCCTGAGGAGTCATCGATGGATATAACGGTTACCGCCGCGGCGGACAGATTCATCCGACGCATGTTGCGCCTGTGCGGTGAGCCCGGCAGCGGCTTTCGTCTGGTCGTGACTCCGGGCGGCTGCTCCGGTCTCTCGGTGAGTTTCAGCGTGGAGGCCAGGCTGCGCCCCGGTGAGACCGCGCATGTCCACAACGGCATGAAGCTCTTTCTGCCGGCGCAGAGCCGCCTGCTGCTCGCGGGCGTAACCATTGATTTCGCGGATACGGCGACGGAGACCGGCCTGGTGCTGCACGACCCGAAGGCCACGGGCGGCAGCTGCAGCAGTAGCGGCAAGGATGCGCTGCCGGCCGTGTCGAGCATCGACATCGCCAGCATCAGCCGACGGAACTAGGAGCGAGTGCGATGCCGACGCCGGGTGCTGCCAGCCGCGTAACACTGCCTTTGGTGGAAGACGGCCTGCTTGCCACCTTGCTCGGCGGCGGGCTGCCGCGGCGTGCTCGAGCGCATGGGGCAGATCGATGACGACTGACGTGGGCGAATCCCGCGATTGGCACGGCAACGCAGTGGACTGCGCAGCCTGCCGTCACTGTGAGTTGAGCGCCGCGGGCCGCTGCAAGGTCATGCGCGCCTGCGTGCAGGATCGCTACGCGCGCCGCATTGACCGATTCTTCTCATGGAACCCCGGGCTTGCTGACGAGTACCTCGATCATCCGTACTTTGAAGTGCGCGCGGTCGCCGCGAAGTATGCAGACCTGTTTCGCGTGACGCAGCTGCTCCACGATCCGGATGAGACGGTGCGCTGGAGTGTGGCTCAACGGCTCCCGTCACGTTACCTGCGTGAGCTGAGCCACGACTCGCACCGCGAAGTGCGAATACGCGTCGCATCGCGCGTCGAGGGCGGCGACCTGTTCGCGATGCGGGAGGACGAGGATTACTACGTGCGCATGATCGTCGCGCGCCGTCTCGCGATTCCCCTTTTGCCGCTCATGATGAGCGACCCCGAGCCCGGCGTGCGGCGTATCGTTGCCCGGCGCATCGATGCCGGGGTACTGCTCTGCATGGCCTGGGACGAGGATGCGGATGTTCGGCTCGAAGTCGCGCGGCGCTTGCGGCCCGACCAGCTGACCTGGCTGCAGCGGGATGCGGATTTTCGCGTGCGTTACGAGGCGGCCAGCCGCATCACCGAGCATCGCCTGCCATCGATGCTCGAAGACGCGGATGAAATGGTGCGCGATATGGCGCGCCAGCGTCTCGCGCAGCAGCCCGATCCGCCGCCCCCTGTCGCCGCGGTTAAATTCGCCGGGCCGCTCGCATGACCAACATCAGCCGCGACAGCGACTCGATGGAGCTGAACGACCCGCCCGCGTTCAACTACGGCGCGAAGGTTCGCGCCCGCCGCGCCATCCGCAACGACGGCACCTATTGCGGCAAGGACATCGGCGAAGTGCTGTGCAAGAAGGGCGAGGAAGGTTACGTGGTGAACATCGGAACCTTCCTGCAGCAGTTCTACATCTACGGCGTCGAGTTCATCGGTTCGGGCCATCGTGTCGGCATGAAGCGCAAGGAGCTCGAGCCGGTAGATGCGCCCAAGGACGACGCGTTGCCGGAGAGTCTGCCGGGGCCCGCGCCCGCCGCACAGAGGGCGCTCACATGATCGAGCCGCGGGAGCCCAGGTACTACCGTTGGGGCCAGCGCGTGACGGCGGCGCTGGATCTCTACAACGACGGTTCGTATCCGGACCAGCCAGCCGAGGCGCTGCTCGTGCGCGCAGGCGATGCCGGCGAGATCGTGCAGGTTGGCGCCCACACGGAGTCGAACACACCTGTTTACCTGGTCGAGTTCAATGCGCGGCATGTGGTGGGCTGTCTGGAAGAAGAGATCGCGCCTGTCTAGCGCAACCGCCATGAATGCCACCGCCTTACAGAGCCCCACCGTAACGTTCGGCACCCTGCAGCCGAACGAGCTCGATCGCAGGCGCATCGAGCGCTCGCTCGAGAATCGCAAACGCTACCGCTATGTGTCGCCAACGGTGCGTGTCATTCAGGACGGCTACCTGATCGAAAGCCCGTGCTGTTCGCGAAACATCGATCCGGAGGGCGGCATCATCGACGTGGCCCTGCTGCTGTACGTGCCCGGCGTGTGCCCGTGGCGCTTGTATCGCAAGGAGCACAGCACGCGGCAATGGGAGCTGTATTCGCGGTATCAGCGGCTCGTGGAGCTGCTAGATGAGCTGAATACCGACACGCTGCGGCTGTTCTGGCAATGACGACGCCAGGCAGATCGATCTACTTCGACAACAACGCGACCACTGCGTTGGCGAGCGAGTGCCTGGAGGCAATGAACGGCTGCCTGCACCTGGGGCCGATCAATCCCTCGAGCAAGCATAGTCGGGGCGAGCGCGCGAAACAGCTCGTGATGGAGGCACGCAATGGTGTGGCGGCCCTGTTCGGCGCCACCCCCGCGGAGATTGTCTTCACCAGCGGTGGCACGGAGTCGAATCACCTGGCGATCCTGGGCGCGCTGGCGCTGCAGCCCGCTCGCCGCCACATCGTCACCAGCGAGGTGGAGCATCCCTCCACGTTGATGCTGCTGCGTCATCTGGAGACGCAGGGCGTGCGCGTGAGCTATCTGCCCGTTGACGGCGAAGGGCGCCTGAATCTCGATGCGCTCACCGATACCGTCGTGTCGGACACGGCGCTCGTGTCGCTCATGTGGGCGAACAACGAGACCGGCGTGCTGTTTCCGATTGCGGCCGCAGCTGAGATCGCGCGCGGCAAGGGTGCCATGTTCCATACGGATGCCGTGCAGGCGGTCGGAAAGGTACCGATCGACGTCAGGCGCGTGCCCGTGGATCTGCTTTCGCTGTCCGGCCACAAGCTGCATGCGCCCGCGGGGGTCGGGGCACTCTTCGTGCGCAAAGGAATCAAGCTGCCGCCTCTGCTGTTCGGCCATCAGGAGCGTGGCAGGCGAGGTGGCACGGAAAACGTGTCAGGAGTGGTTGCGCTCGGCGTCGCCTGCACCCTCCTGCTCGACAGCATCTTGACGGAATCGGCGCGGCTGCAGCTCTTGCGCGATCGGCTGGAAGCCGGCGTGCTGATGCAGGCTCCGTACGCGCGCGTCAACGGCGGTGGCGCGACGAGAGTTGCGAACACCAGCAACGTGCGATTTGGCGATCTGGATGCCGAGCTGATCCTGGGCCGGCTCGATCGCATGGGAATTTGCGCTTCGGCGGGCGCCGCGTGCTCTTCCGCCGGAACCCGGCCTTCACAGGTGCTTACGGCAATGGGGTTGTCCGCGTCCGCCGCGCTCGCTTCGATCCGCTTTTCGCTGGGGCGCGATAACACCGCGAACGATGTCGACGAGCTGCTCCGTGTCTTGCCGGAAGCTCTGCACGACCTGGCCGTGCGCACGGCATGACGATGCTCGTATCCATCAGGCACTGACGAATGAGGTGTGTGTGAAGGTCATGATCCGCAAGAGTGCCGAAGGCACGTTGTCCGCCTATGTGCCGAAGAAGGATCTGGAAGAGCCCATCGTCGCGATGGAAAAGCCGGAGATGTGGGGAGGGCGCATCACGCTCGCCAACGGCTGGGAACTCGCCTTGCCCGCCATGAATGCCGGAACCGCCCTGCCGATCACGGTTGAGGCAAAACGCCTGAGCGGCGACTGACATGCCATTTACCGCAACGGAGCTTTCGCAACTGGAGTCGCTGCTCGCGGAGAGCGATGGCGGCCCGCAAGTGGTTGCAGAGTTTCGCAGCCGGTTTCCGGGCCGATCCCTCACCCGTTGCGATGTGTCGGACATGGGCGCGGAAGAGCCGTTCCGCCGGTTAGCCGCACTGGACCTGCATCTGGTCGATGGCCGCGATCACTGCTGGCATCTGACCGGCGATCCGGCGCTGGCCACCGGCGTGGTGCTCGCCCAGCACAGGAGGCAAACATGAGCGCTGTAGCGAACGACGGCGGCAAGAGTGACTGGATAGCGCTGTCGGACCCCGACATGACGCAGGCGGAGCTCGACGCCGCAACGGCAGCGTTGTGCTCGCCGCGCTTGTCGCACGGCCCTCAGGTGGAAGCCTTCGAAGAGGCATTTGCCCGATATGCCGGCCGCAAATACGCCGTGGCGGTCAGCAGCGGCTCGCTGGGCCTGGTGTTGGCACTCAAGGCCCTTGGGATCGGGCCGGACGATGAAGTCATTGCCACGTCGTATTCATGGCGGGAGACCGCGCATGCGATCACGCTCGTCGGCGCGACGCCGGTGTTCGTCGACATCGACTACTGGTCCGGCGTCATAGTGCCGCAGAAAATCGCGGCGCGCATTACACACAGGACACGCGCGATTCTTGCCAACAACACCAATGGCCATCCCGCGCCCTGGGCACCGCTGCGCGAGCTGGCGAAACAGCGTGGCCTCATCCTGCTGGAAGATTCCACCGAGGCGATAGGCTCCCTTTATCAAGGCAAGCCGGTTGGCAGCTTTGGCGACTGTGCCGTGTTCGACTTCTCGCAGCCCGCCGCCTTGTGCTGTGGCGAAGGGGGCATGGTGGTGACGGACGAAGTCGAGATCGCCAGAGCCCTGCGCAACTACCGCCATCACAAGGCGGCGGATCGCGGCTCCCTGGTCATCAGCGCCTACGCGCCGTATCAGGCATGCATGAGCGAGGTCGCGGCGGCCTTAGGGCTGGCGCAGCTTCGGCGCATCGATGAGATTCTCGAGCGGCGCAAGTACATCGAGCGGGTGTACTTCGAGCACCTCAAATCCTTCGAGGGCATCAAGGATCCGTATGTCTCGCCGGATGTGAGCGCGGCGCACTGGTTCTTGTACCTGGTGCATCTGGGCACGCGCTTCTCGCGATCCAGCTGTGACGCGATCGTCGAAGACCTGCGACGCGAGCGCATCGACGCCTATGTGTATTGCCAGCCGCTGCATACCCAGCGCCACTACATAGACCGCGATCCGGCCAATCGCCGCGGCAAGGTGCTGGTGACGGAAAAGCTGGCGGATCGCGCGGTGGCGTTGCCGTTCCATTGCCACCTCACTGAAGCACAGATCGCCTTCATCGTGTCCACCATGAAAGACGCATCGGTGAATGTCGGTGCGGGTGCGGCCATCTATTAGTGGCGCAGTCTTTATCCCTGTCAGCGCGTGGAGTTTCGTTATGCCGATTCTGACAATCATGCCGATCAACAAAGCCGTGGAAGCCAGTGCGGGCGCCACCATTCTGCAAGCCATGCTGGCGGCCGGTGTCGACACGCCCCACAAGTGCGGTGGTGAGGCCAAGTGCGGCACGTGCCATATCTTCGTTCACGAGGGCCGCAAGGGTTTGTCCAAAGTGCAACGGCTGGAGAACGAGAAGCTCGACAGCATCGTCGGCGTCGGCTCCAAGTCGAGGCTGGCCTGTCAGGCCGTGCTGGGTGCAGAGAATGTCACGATCGAACTGCTGGGCTTCGGCTCCGGCATGTAGGAGTGAGTCATGAGTAGCGCGGAAGTGATGATCCATGTGCGGTTTTCGCCGGACGGCGCGGTGGTCGAGATCAGCGAGCGCCCGGGACCTGTAACGCCACAGAACTGGTTCAACTATCTGGCGGAAAAAGTGGGCGAGTCTTATCAGCCGCTCTGCGGCGGCCGCGGCATTTTCCGGGTCGCGCAGGGTGACGTGGAGAGCTTCAAGGCTTCGTTCGCGGGGGCTTGATGGACACCCAGCTGCTCAATGTGATTCATACCGGCCTCGTGAACGGCCGCCTGATTCCGTACCTCGGCCCGGGTGTGCTGAGCCTGTCGGAGGCGCCGGCACCGATACCCGCGACGCCTGCGGCGCTGGTCGGCAAGCTCACCGCCAAAGCCACCGTGCCGCATAAGATTCGCAACAATCTCACCGCGGCCGCGCAGTTCATCGAGAACTTCAAGCATCGCAGGACCGTCAGCGTCGCCATGACGGAAGCGTTCTCGCCCAAGATGCCGCCGACAGTCTTGCATCGCTATCTCGCGAGCCTGCCGAGCCTGCCGCTGTGGGTGCATGCCTGGTATGACAATCTGCCACAGCAGGCGCTGGCGGAGGGCGGCAAGCCTTGGGGGATGGTGCAAGGTGTGAGTCAGGCCGAGCATTTCGGCAAATGGGTGCACTACTTCGACGCCGGCGGCGCACGCCGCGAAGACCTCGAGGCCGCGAGTGCTGCCGATTCACCCTCGTCCACGCCCTCATCTACGCTTTGGCCCACGCTGTTGTACCAGCCCATCGGCTCGGTCACCCCGGCAGCCAACTTCCTGGTCTCGGATTCGGACTATGTGGAAGTGCTGACGGAGATCGACATTCAGACGCCCATCCCGAAGACGGTGCGGCACCTGCGCAGCGGCCGCGGTTTCGTGTTCATGGGCTGCCGCTTTTCCAGCCAGCTCGAGCGCATCTTCGCGCAGCAGATCATCAAGCGTTCCGCGGACAGGCACTGGGCCGTGCTGCCGGACGAGCCGACGCGCAACGAACGGCGCTTCCTCGAGCAATACCGCATCCAGCGCATCGACACGCCGCTCAAGGATTGGGTGGCCGCCCTGACAGGGCTGGCCGAGAGCGCAGCGGCGCGGCGCATGGCGGCCAACTAAGACGTCATCACAGATCGTCCGACATGACTTCCAGCGCGATTAGCTGCTCGCGCAGGGCCATGTGGGCATGAAATCCTTCCCTCCCGGCATACAGAGAATCGTTGTATAGAGCGTCCATGGCCTGCTCTTCATCGAGATAGACGCGGCAGGTTCTCAGGCCGTGCGCCGTCACCGCGACATGTGCGACGAACGCTGACACTTCCTCAATCTGGTAGTGACCCGGTGCCAGCAGGTAATCGGCGCGATACAGAAGCGTATCCCAGCCGTGAGCGGTCGCCAGATCCAGCAGATCGGCATGCTGGTCACGGATTCCGGGAGCATCCGGCGCGCTTGCGCGTCCCGCCAGCAATTCGCGGGGAGTGCTCGCATTGAAGATGACGCCATCGGCAGCCGATCTTGTGACCTGGACCTTGCGGATGAAATCCTCCTCGTTGAAGGCAAACCAGCAACTCGGCTTGCCCTGCTGCGGGACCTCGAGCGTCAGGATCATGCGTCGTGCTCCGACGCGAGTCAGGCAACCAAAGCATCGTAGCTCCGGCAGGCTCGCGTTGATGAATCAGGTGCGCGTTCGATCGAGATCGATGCCTCAGTGGGCGCGCAGCGGCGGTGTTTGCGCGTCCCGCAGCTGCGAGGGATGGCCGGGTGTGGGCCCGGACTGATGGTGCACCATGCGCCATTGCCGGTCCTCACGACGAAAGATATTCGTGGCGATGAGCATTGCATCCGGCAACTGCTCGAAGCAGATCACGAACGCGACCTCTCCCACCACGAAGGCTTCCGGCGCGCGGCAAATGAGCGGTGCCTGATTGTCGTTGGTGAACACCTCTCGCCACGCGGCCATGATCTGCTCGCGGGTGTTGAGCACGTGCCAGCCCGGGTGAATACACGTCACCGGCATCTCACGTGCCCAAAGCGCATCCATGGCGACCAGGTCCGCCACGGCGAAAGCCTGGTAGAACGCCTCGTTCGCGAACAACACCGCGTCACGCGAGAACATGGCTGCACATCACTGCAAGTTGCATCGAGTGCCAGAGTGGCTGCAAATCCCGTTCCCCCTCGATTGGCGGAAATTTGTAGGCTTCACGACAGGCATGACGACGAGGCGTCCACGCTACTCATCGCCGCGCTTCATCAACATGCCATTGATCGCCAGGCGCGAACGCTCCGCGACGCCGGCCGGACTCTGGTCGTACGCCTCGTGGGCCGCATTCAGTGCGAGCTGCGCCTTTTCCGCTTCATCCACGGTGAGTGCCAGGCGCCCCGCCATGTGAGTTGCGTCGGGCGCTGCTTCCAGGATCGCCCGCCAGTTCGGGTGCTGAACGACGGCGACCAGATGGTTGGCCTCGGGCTTGCCATCCAGGCAGATCGACTTGCCGATCACTTCGACCTTGCGGCCGTCCTGCGTGGTTCGGATATAGACGCTCATGCGCGGCTCTCTGATAGGGGCAATGACTGTTCGCCTCGCGAGGGCATCGTTCTTGCTCGATCCTGGGCATCCAGGCGAATTGTCGAAAAGCCGACAAAGGTCAACGCATGCCGCTCTACGACTATCTATGCAAGAAATGTGACCAGACGTTCGAGCTTCTGGTGATGCCGTCGACGGTGCCGGCCTGCACGCGTTGCGGTGGCACGAGGTTGCAGAGACTGGTGTCGGCGCCCGCCGCGCCCGGCAAGAGCGCCGCGATCATCGCGGCGGGCCGCGCCCGCGCGGCCAGGCAGGGGCACGCGAGCAACTACGAGCGCTCGAATGGGAAGATCGTGGATTGAGCGGGCCACGCGCTCCGCCGATCCGGCTATGACTCGCCGATGAGCTTCAGCCGCCTGCGAATATCTGCGTGTACTGTTTCCAGAGCGTTACCGCCACGCACTTTTTGTTTGCGCACGGTTGCCGCTAATGCACCTACCGCGGTAACCAGCTTGAGCGCTTGCCCGAGCAACCGGCGGCCCCAATCGTCGGGGAGCGCATCGTCGAACACCGACAGGGGTGGATGGAACTGCTCGGCCCGGAATCGGCGCCCGGGCGGTTGGAGCGGCAGTGATACGGGATCGAGAGCAAACGCTCTGGGGTCCGCGATCCAGTCGCGTGAGTATTCGAACTCGGACTCGAAGCGGCCCCCGGCGGCGACCGGGTCAGTAGTGGCGAGCTCTCCCACAGGTTTGAAGGTGCCATCCGCGCGACGCACCCATACGAACAGATGTTTCACGGACGTCGCCGGGACCGTCCAGTGCGAGTGCGCTGTGAGCGCGGTCCAGGCTGACGACCGCAAGCAGTTCGCATCCATGGCCGGTGTCCGGCGAGCCTGCACAGGCATCGACGACCTCGCCGGCGTGTTCTCCCTCATGCACTACGCGCGTGCCGGGGGAGGGCGCCGCGCACGCCGCCGTGAAGCGCAGCATGCGGCGTTTGATCGTGCCGCGAAAATGCGTGCGGGCGATGATCTCCTGGCCGGTATAACAGCCTTTGTCGAAGCTGATGCCGCTCAACAGGTCCAGGTTCAACATCTGCGCGACGAAGAGCTCGTGTGTTTCCGGATAGACCTGCGGCAGGCCCGCGGCAATGTCGGCGCGGCGCCAGCAGATACTCGGGCCCACCAACGAAAGCCACCTTCGAGCGCAGCACATAGGTGCGCAGTCGAGTCAGCAGCCGCTTCGCCATTGCCGTGGGAGTCAGCGCGACGATGCCGTCGTCGCGCTCGAGCAACGTGAGCACCGTTTGTACGCGGCCGCGAGCGGAATTGCAGCTCGCGAGCAGCGCACGCTCCGGCGTCAGCTTGCGCAAATCGTTGCTGAGCTGGCCCTGCAGGAACGTGCGCGCGTCGGCGCCGCTGATGACGAGCGGTACCAGACTATTGAGCGCGGAGACTTGCAGCGTCGGCAGATTCATGGCGCGGTGACCTCCGTAGCGTCATCCTCAACCAATTCGACTCCGCTGACGCAGATGTCGCCGTCGATCACGGAGATGGAGACGGGCTCCAGCCCCTGGCCCTGGCACGGTCCGTCTACGCAGCGACCGGTGCCGATCTCGAACAGCGCACCGTGTTTGCCGCACATGAGGCGCAGGCCGCTGGGGTCGAGAAACTGATTGCGCTCCCAGTCGAGATTGACGCCCTGGTGCGGGCACTGGTTGATGTAGCCGAACGCCCGGTCGCCCCAGCGCACCACAAGAATGGAAAACGCTTTCTCGCCGCCATGCTCCGCTCGCCGCAGCAGCTGGAAGGCCTTCGCCCTGCGGTTCGGGATGTCGTTCAAGCCGCAGATGGCGTAGTGGACGAGAGCGAGTGCGTGTGGCGCTGTGCTCATGGAGTGGTTCCCAGAGGAGACTCGAAGTATCCGGCCCGCGGCGGCATTGCTACGTCCCTGGCCAGCAAGAGCGAGTTGGCGGACAGCGAGAATTCGCGCCAGGCTGCGGCGATGTCGCGCAGTATGGCCTGCTCGTACTCTTTCGAGAGGAAAGTTCGACGAGCCGGCGGCCGTTGCGATTGTCGATGTCGATGCCCGCACCGGTCAGCACGTCGATCACCTCAAGATTGACGCCGACACAAGCGAGCCACAAGGCATTGTTGCCGTCGCTGTTGCGCGCATCGAGATTCGCGCCACCGCGGATGAGCATCTTTACGATCGCCGCGTTGCCGAGGCTGGCCTTCATGAGTGGCGTGGTGCGATTGCCGATCACCGATTCGTAGTCATTCGGTGGAAAGCCGTGCTCCACGAGCCACGACTGCAATTCACTGCGGGTTGTCACTGTTGCGCATCCAGTCAGCGGTCTTGAACAGCTTTTCCAGGAGCGACTCGCGCAGGCGCTCGGAGCCCACTACTTCCTCCATCGCGCCGCGCATGCAGTGCATCCACGCGTCGCGTTCCGGCACGCCGATGCGAAACGGCAGGTGGCGCATGCGCAGCCGCGGATGGCCGCGCTCCTGTGAATACAGGCTCGGGCCGCCCAGCCACTCGGCCAGATATTTCTTGAGCACGGCCTTGCTGCCGCTCAAATCGGGCGGGTGCAGGGCGCGTATGGTCGCCGCGACCGGCAGAGTGTCCATGCGGCGATAGAAGGATTCGACGAGCCGGTCGACCGCCGCCTGGCCGCCCATGAGCTCGAAATGCGACTGGGCAACGGGCTCGCCGGCGATCATCGTTACGCCCTCAGCCACCGTGGTCCCCGTTTCGCAATTCCAATGCAGCCCGCTCAGCGTAGGGCGCCGCTGTACTGATGCGCGTGTCCGCGATAGCGCGCCCCACGGTGAAGTGATAGAGCGACTGATAGCGCTGGTCGTGCAGCCCCGCTTCCCAATGCAGCTGCCTGTAGCGCCACGGCTCGTCCGACACGAGTTTTCCGAGCTCCGCCAGCATGGCGAGCGAGAAACAGCTATCGCTAGCGATTGCCTGGTGACAGCTCAGCGTGCGGGCGATTTGCCGGAAATCCCCGAGGAACAGCTGGAACAGCGGCACGTGCTCCGGTGCGTGCTCGATCCGCCGCCAGAGAAAGTCCTTGTGCAGGGAATTGCGCAGCGAGCGTTCCGCGCCTGGATGGCGCGGCAGTGCGTAGAGCCCCGGCGCCAGCCCTTCGACGCGATGGACGAACAGGAGCGGATGAACGCGAGCCCGGTAATCCCAGAGGTCCCACGGCAGGGTCGGACGGGTCAGCAGGCAATCCAGCAGATGGAAGAAGCCGCCGGCATTCATCGTGTATTTGCGATCGACGCCACCTGCACCGGAATCGACAGCGCGGTCCGGCGTCCCAGCAGGATGTCGACCTTGCGGCGTACGGATTCGATGGTCAGGGGCTTGGCCAGCAGCGAATGCGCGCCCTGTTTCAGGCAACTCTGCGCGGTGGCATCACTCGCCGAGTCGGCAACGATCGCGATCTTTGCGCCGGGGATGCGTGCGCGAATCTCGCCCACCACGCCGACGCCCTGGGCTTGCACGATGGGCATGCCAAGCAGGATCACGTCCGGCTTCCAGCTCACGGCCTTGTCGTAAGCCTCGGCGACGCTCGGGATCTCGTGCGTTTCGTTCTCGTCGTGGAGCATGAACTGCAAGACCGCCCGCGTGATCTCGTCGCTGTCGACGACGAACACGCGCTTGTTCTCCACGGCTCTGGAGCTCTCGACACCGATTTGCATAAGCGCCTCGCGGCAAAGTGTTGCCGTGAGTGTTTGCAAATGCCGTTCCATGGGCACGGGTGACCGCGGCAGCGCAGATTGTGGGCGACGTGCGCCGCTGGCTTTCCAATGAAGGGCAGCAGTCCGGCAGCGCCATTCGGCGCACGCGGTCATCGAGCGGAATCATTGTCTTAGCGGCACGCGGGTTGGCGCGGCATGACGGACCACCAGCGGCGGCCGCTCGACATCACGCCGCCCGCGGCGCGAGCCCTCCGAAGTTGTTCTCTTTCGGACAGCGAACGCACGTGGTGTCGGGTTCGGAACAATCGAAACAGCCGTGCCGGCGCGCCGATTCGAGCCGGGAAAAACAGGCATTTACCGCATCCTGGGCGCAATGGCATGCGCCTTGCTCTATCCCTCCGCGAGCGGCGAGTGGTTGTTGGATGCGACGCCAATCCGAAGAAGAGCAAAGGCCAGCGTCTACCAGCCCGCGGCGGATAACGGTCAACGGTAGCGAGGCGCGCGCCGGTCGCGCGACTTGCTCGACGACTCACACATTCGAGCACGAAGGAGACTTCACATGGCATCTCTGCGTCAAATCGCTTTCTACGGCAAGGGCGGCATCGGCAAGTCCACCACGTCCCAGAACACCCTGGCGGCGCTCGCCGAGCTCGGCCAGAAGGTCCTGATCGTCGGCTGCGACCCGAAGGCCGACTCCACCCGCCTGATCCTGCACGCCAAGGCGCAGGACACCGTCCTGAGCCTGGCCGCCGACGCCGGCAGCGTCGAGGACCTGGAGCTCGAAGACGTGATGAAGGTCGGCTACAAGGACATCCGGTGCGTCGAGTCCGGCGGCCCGGAGCCGGGCGTCGGCTGCGCCGGCCGCGGCGTCATCACCTCCATCAACTTCCTGGAAGAGAACGGCGCCTACGACGACGTCGACTACGTCTCCTACGACGTGCTGGGCGACGTGGTGTGCGGCGGCTTCGCCATGCCGATCCGCGAGAACAAGGCGCAGGAGATCTACATCGTCATGTCCGGCGAGATGATGGCCATGTACGCCGCCAACAACATCTCCAAGGGCATCCTGAAGTACGCCAACTCCGGCGGCGTGCGCCTGGGCGGCCTGATCTGCAACGAGCGCCAGACCGACAAGGAGCTGGAGCTGGCCGAAGCGCTGGCCGAAGAAGCTCGGCACCCAGCTGATCCACTTCGTGCCGCGCGACAACGTCGTGCAGCACGCCGAGCTGCGCCGCATGACGGTGATCGAGTACGCGCCGGAGTCGAAGCAGGCCGAGGAGTACCGCCAGCTGGCGCAGAAGATCCACGACAACGCCGGCAAGGGCATCATCCCGACCCCGATCACCATGGACGAGCTGGAAGACATGCTGATGGAGTACGGCATCATGAAAGCGGTCGACGAAACGCATGGTCGGCAAGACGCGCCGCCGAGCTGGCCGCGGCTGCAGCAGCGTAGCGGCTGTGAGCCGCGATCCCTCGCAGCCGAGCGGATCGGGCTGACCGCGTTCAGCGTAACTCAATGAGGTAGCAACATGAGTCTGAGCACAGCAGCACAGCTTGAAGACACCAAGGCTCGCAACAAGGAGCTGATCGACGAGGTGCTGGAGGCCTATCCGGAAAAGATACGCCAAGCGCCGCGCCAAGCATCTGGGCACCTGTCGAAGAGGGCAAGCCCGATTGCGGCGTGAAGTCCAACATCAAGTCCATGCCCGGCGTGATGACGATCCGCGGCTGCGCCTACGCCGGCTCCAAGGGCGTGGTGTGGGGTCCGATCAAGGACATGGTCCACATCAGCCACGGCCCGGTCGGCTGCGGCCAGTACTCCTGGGCCGCGCGGCGCAACTACTACATCGGCACCACCGGCGTCGACACCTTCGTGCACCATGCAGTTCACCTCCGATTTCCAGGAGAAGGACATCGTCTTCGGCGGCGACAAGAAGCTCGACAAGATCGATCGACGAGATCCAGGAGCTGTTCCCGCTGGACAAGGGCATCTCGGTCCAGTCCGAATGCCCGATCGGCCTGATCGGCGACGACATCGAAGCGGTGTCGAAGAAGAAGTCGCAAGGAATACGACGGCAAGACCATCGTGCCGGTGCGCTGCGAAGGTTTCCGCGGCGTGTCGCAGTCCCTCGGCCACCACATCGCCAACGACGCGATCCGCGACTGGGTGTTCGACAAGCAGGCCGGCAAGCCGTCCGATTTCGTGGGCACGCCGTACGACGTCGCCATCATCGGCGACTACAACATCGGCGGCGACGCCTGGTCCTCGCGCATCCTGCTGGAAGAGATGGGCCTGCGCGTGATCGCGCAGTGGTCCGGCGACGGCACGCATCGCGGAGATGGAAGCGACGCCGAAAGCCGAAGCTCAACCTGCTCCACTGCTACCGCTCGATGAACTACATCTGCCGCCACATGGAAGAGAAGTACGGCATTCCCTGGGTGGAGTACAACTTCTTCGGCCCGACCAAGATCGAGGAGTCGCTGCGCAAGATCGCCGGCCACTTCGACGACACCATCAAGGAAGGCGCCGAGCGCGTGATCGCCAAGTACAAGCCGCTGATGGACGCGGTGATCGCCAAGTACAGGCCGCGCCTGGAGGGCAAGAAGGTGATGCTCTACGTCGGCGGCCTGCGTCCGCGCCACGTCATCGGCGCCTACGAGGACCTGGGCATGGAAGTGGTCGGCACCGGCTACGAGTTCGGCCACAACGACGACTACCAGCGCACCACCCACTACGTGAAAGACGGCACGCTGATCTACGACGACGTCACCGGCTACGAGTTCGAGAAGTTCGTCGAGAAGGTGCAAGCCCGACCTGGTCGGCTCCGGCATCAAGGAAAAGTACGTGTTCCAGAAGATGGGCGTGCCGTTCCGCCAGATGCACTCCTGGGACTACTCCGGCCCGTACCACGGCTACGACGGCTTCGCGATCTTCGCCCGCGACATGGACATGGCCATCAACTCCCCCGTGTGGGCGTTGGCCAAGGCACCGTGGAAGACCGCCAGCAGAAGTGAAGCAGCCAAGGCGGAATAGTGCGACGGCGGGCCCGGTGGCTTGCCGCCGTGGCCCGCCCGCTGCTCATACCGATGAATTGACGAGGAGACGGTCTATGACTCAGAGCGCCGACGCACGTACTCGACCACTTCGACCTGTTCCGGCAGCCGGAATACAAGGAGATGCTCGAGAACAAGAAAAAGAACTTCGAGAATCCGGTTCCCGCCGCGGAGCCTCGAGCGGGTCGCGCGAGTGGACCAAGACACCCGAATATCGCGACAAGAACTTCGCCCGCGAGGCCTTGACGGTGAACCCCGCCAAGGCCTGCCAGCCGCTCGGCGCCGTGTTCGCGGCGGTGGGCTTCGAAAGCACCTTGCCTTTCGTGCATGGCTCGCAGGGGTGCGTGGCCTACTACCGCAGCCACTTCTCCCGTCACTTCAAGGAGCCGAGCTCCTGCGTGTCTTCGTCCATGACGGAAGACGCCGCCGTGTTCGGTGGTCTGAACAACATGATCGACGGCCTGGCCAATGCGTACAGCCTGTACAAGCCGAAGATGATCGCCGTCTCGACCACCTGCATGGCGGAGGTGATCGGCGACGACCTGAACGCCTTCATCAAGAACTCGAAGGAGAAAGGCTCGGTGCCCGCCGAGTTCGACGTGCCGTTCGCCCACACGCCGGCGTTCGTCGGCAGCCACATCACCGGCTACGACAACATGATGAAGGGCATCTTCGAGCACTTCTGGGATGGCAAGGCCGGCACGGCGCCGAAGCTTGCACGCGTGCCCAATGAGAAGATCAATTTCATCGGCGGCTTCGACGGCTACACGGTGGGCAACCTGCGCGAAGTGAAGCGAATCTTCGAGCTGATGGACGTCGAGCACACGATTCTCGGCGACAACAGCGACGTGTGGGATACGCCGACCGACGGCGAGTTCCGCATGTACGACGGCGGCACCACGCTGGTTGAGGCGGCCGACGCGCTGCACGCCAAGGCCACGCTTTCCATGCAGGAATACTGTACGGAAAAGACGCTGCCCTTCATCGGCGGCCACGGCCAGGAAGTGGTGGCCTTCAATCATCCGGTGGGTGTTGCCGGCGACCGACGAATTCCTGATGGAGGTCTCGCGGATCACGCGGCAAAGCGATTCCGGAAGAGCTGGCCCGGGAGCGCGGGCGCGTGGTGGATGCGATGGCGGACTCCAGCGCGCATATCCACGGCAAGAAGTTCGCAATCTACGGTGATCCGGACCTGTGCCTGGGCCTTGTCGGCTTCCTGCTGGAGCTCGGGGCCGAGCCGACCCACGTGCTGGCGACCAACGGCAACAAGCAATGGGCCGAGAAGGTGCAGGCGCTGTTCGACAGCTCACCGTTCGGCAAGAACTGCCACGTGTACGCCGGCAAGGATCTGTGGCACATGCGCTCGCTCCTGTTCACCGAGCCGGTCGACTTCCTGATCGGCAACACCTACGGCAAGTACCTGGAGCGCGACACCGGCACGCCGCTGATCCGCATCGGGTTCCCGATCATTCGACCGCCATCACCATCACCGTTATCCGGTGTGGGGCTACCAGGGCGCGATGAACGTGCTGGTGTGGATTCTCGACAAGATCTTCGACGAGATCGACAAGAACACCATCGTGCCGGCCAAGACGGACTTCAGCTTCGACATCATTCGCTAATCGATTCCGAGGTGACCCGCGCCACGGATGGTGCGCATCCAGGAGACACGATATGAGCTCACTGTCGAGCAAGCTTCAGGAAGTCTTCGAGGAGCCGGCCTGCGGCAAGAACCAGGGCAAGTCGGAGAAAGAGCGCAAGAAGGGTTGCACCAGGCAGCTCGCCCCGGGAGCGGCGGCGGGTGGATGCGCGTTCGACGGCGCGAAGATCGCGTTGCAGCCAATCACCGATGTGGCGCACCTGGTGCACGGCCCCATCGCGTGTGAAGGCAATTCCTGGGACAACCGGCATGCCCTGTCGTCGGGTGTGTCGACCTACCGCACCGGATTCACCACCGACATCAACGAGCTCGACGTGGTGTATGGGGGCGAGAAGCGCCTGTACAAAGCGGTGAAGGAGATCATCGACAAGTACAACCCGCCGGCGGTGTTCGTCTACCAGACGTGCGTCACGGCGCTCATCGGCGATGACATCGAGGCCGTCTGCAAGGCCGCCAGCAAGAAGTTCAACAAGCCGGTGATCCCGGTCAATTCGCCCGGCTTCGCCGGCGTGAAGAATCTCGGTAACAAGCTCGGCGGCGAAGCGCTGCTCGACTATGTCATTGGCACGCAAGAGCCGGAGTACACCACGCCCTGCGACATCAACATCATCGGGGAGTACAACCTGTCGGGCGAGCTGTGGCAGGTGAAGCCGTTGCTGGACGCGATGGGCGTGCGCGTGCTGGCGTGTATCAGCGGCGACGCGAAATACAAGGAGGTGGCGTACTCGCACCGGGCGCGCGCCACGATGATGGTGTG
Organism: uncultured Gammaproteobacteria bacterium; assembly: GCA_963837755.1. Lineage (GTDB taxonomy): Bacteria > Pseudomonadota > Gammaproteobacteria > Steroidobacterales > Steroidobacteraceae > JADGHX01. Next base: position 158,249 of record CAWIOP010000004.1, read on the forward strand.
CTCGAAAGCGATGATCAACATCGCGCGCAAGATGGAAGAGCGCTACCAGATTCCGTTCTTCGAGGGCTCGTTCTACGGCATCGGCGACATGTCCGACTCCTTGCGTGAGATCGCACGTCTGCTGGTGGAGCGGGGCGCGCCTGCAGGCATCGTCGAGCGCACGGAGCGTTTGATCGCCGCGGAAGAAGCGCGTGCCTGGGCGCGCATCGAAACGTACAAGCAGCGCCTGAAAGGCAAGAAAGTGCTGCTGATCACCGGCGGCGTGAAGTCCTGGTCGGTGGTGGCGGCGCTGCAGGAAGCCGGCATGGAAATCGTCGGCACCAGCGTCAAGAAATCCACCAGGGAAGACAAGGACCGCATCAAGGAAATCATGGGCGACGAAGCGCACATGCTCGACGACATGACGCCGCGCGAGATGTACCGGATGCTCAAGGAAGCGCGCGCCGACATCATGCTCTCCGGCGGCCGGTCGCAGTTCGTGGCGCTGAAAGCGAAAATGCCCTGGCTCGACATCAACCAGGAGCGTCACCACGCCTACGCGGGCTATGAAGGCATGGTGAAGCTGGTCGAGGAGATCGACAAGACACTCCATAACCCCGTCTGGGAGCAGGTGCGCGCCAGAGCCCCGTGGGAGCCGGCGGAATTGCTGGAGCCCGTGAAGCTGGCGGAGCCTGTGAAGCTCGCGGAGCCAGCGGAGCTGGCGACGGTGTAGGGAGCGCAACGATGGCCGTCGTCAAGACACCCTTCAAAGCCGCGGCGGTCAATCCGCTGAAGATGAGCCAGCCTCTGGGCGCGAGTTACGCCTTCATGGGCATGAATCGCTGCATGCCGGTGATGCACGGCTCGCAGGGCTGCACGTCGTTCGGATTGGTGTTGCTGGTGCGTCACTTTCGCGAAGCCATTCCGTTGCAGACCACCGCGATGAACGAAGCCACCACGATCATGGGCGGCTACGACAACGTCGAGAAGGGCGTGCTCACCATCCGTGAGCGCACCAGGCCCGACCTCATCGCCATCTGTTCCACGGGTCTCACCGAGACCAAGGGCGACGACGTCGGCGGTTATCTCCAGCTCATACGTCAGCGCCATCCGGAAGTGAACGACACGGCGCTCGTCTACATCTCGACACCCGACTACGCGGGCGCATTCCAGGATGGCTGGGCCAAGGCGGTCACGGCCCTCATCGAAGCCCTGGTGGAGCCGGCGAGTGAGCGCGACGCGAGGCAGGTCAACGTGCTGCCGGGCTGTCATCTCACCCCGGGCGACATTGAAGAGCTGCGGGAGATCATCGAGGCGTTCGGGTTTCGGCCGATCTTCCTGCCCGATGTCTCAGGTTCGCTCGACGGGCACATGTCGGACGAGTTCAGTCCGACGACCATGGGCGGCACGACGCTCGGTGAAGCGCGTGCCATGGGGGCCTCCGTCCACACGCTCGCGCTGGGCGAGCAGATGCGTCCTTGTGCCGAGGCGCTGATGAAGAAGTCCACCGTGCCGTTCACGGTCATTCAGCGGCTCACGGGCCTGACGGCAACCGATGAGTTGGTGGCCGAGCTGGCGCGCATCTCGGGCGTCGCCGTGCCGATGAAATATCGGCGTCAGCGCAGCCAGTTGCAGGACGCGATGCTCGACGCGCACTTTTTCATTGGCGGCAAACGCATCGTGATCGGCGCGGAGCCGGATCTGCTGTGGGCCCTGGCGATGAGCCTCACCGAGCTGGGCGCCCGCATCACCGGGGCGATCACGACCACGCAATCGCCCTTGCTCGAGCTCGTTCCGGCCGAAGAAGTGCTCATCGGCGATCTGGAGGACCTCGAAAAGGCCGCCGCGGGATGCGACCTCATGATCACGCATTCGCATGGGCGGCAAGCCGCCGAGCGCCTGAATATTCCGTTTCACCGCGCCGGTTTGCCGATGTTCGACCGCTTGGGCGCCGGGCATCGGGTGACGGTGGGCTACCGCGGCACGCGCGAGTTCCTGTTCGAGATCGGCAACATCTTTCTGGCGCACCCGCATGAGGGCACGCCAGCGAGTTGGCCCTTACCGGAGACGACCCGTGAGAGTCTCGCGCCGGCTGCGGCTAATTGAACTACAGCGAGGAGTAAGAGGTATGAAAGTCGCGTTCGCCACCCAGGACCTGAAGCGTGTCGACGCTCACTTCGGCTGGGCCAGGAACATCGCGATCTACGAAGTGTCACCGGAGGGGCATCAGTTCATCGAGGCCGTGCAGTTCGACGGCGATCTGCAGGAAGACGGCAACGAAGACAAGCTGGCGCCGAAACTCGAGGCGATTGCCGATTGCGCCATTCTATACATCGCGGCAATCGGCGGTTCCGGGGCCGCGCGCGTGGTGGCCAGGAAGATCCATCCGGTGAAAGTGGCCCAGCCTGAAGACATCGCCGACATCCTGGTGAAGCTGCAGGACGTGCTCAAAGGCACGCCACCTCCCTGGCTGCGCAAGGCGCTCATGAAAGGCCAGGAGCGCGAATCGAGCTTTGAAGATGAAGAGGTGGCACATGGCTGAGGCAGCACAGGTATTGGCGGCGCACCCGCTCGAAACGCCGTTCGTGAAGGAACTGATCAAGCAATGGCGGGCGCAGGACGCCCACGGCGCGTGGGACGGCAAGAGCGATCTGCAACTGATCGATCCTTACATCCTCGACAAAGCGCGACGCAAGCAGATTCCGCTCATGGGCGATCCGGATCCGGAAACGCTGTGGCGCCTGGAGCTGTTCTACAACGCGGTGGGTCTTTCCATCGAGCGGGCAACCGGCGTCATGGTGACGCCGATGATGAAGATGCATCACGAGGGTTTCGGCCGCATGATCCTCGCGGCCGGCCGCCTGATCGTCGTCAACAAGCAGTTGCGCGACGTGCATCGTTTCGGTTTCGACAGTCTCGCAAGGCTGGCGGAAGAGGGCGAGAAATTCGTCGCGGCCGGCGTCGGGATGGTCAACCAGTATCCGGAGGTCGCCCGTTACGGGTAGATAGAGAGCCGATGCAAGATGTCGAAGCGCTCAAGGCGCAGATCAAGAAGCTCAACGCTCGGGCGACGAACCTGAAAATGAACCTGCACGACCTCGCGGAAGACCTACCCACGGGTTGGGAAAAGATTCCGGAGCTCGCCGAGCAGACGTTTCAGACCTATAGAAGCCTGTCCGAGGCCCGCGCTCGGTTGGCGGCGGCCGGAGGCTGAAACATGAGCGTCGTCACCGTCAAGATGCCGGACGGGCGCAGCTGGACACCGAAGTTCGTCAAGGAGATCGATCAGCACAAATGTATTGGTTGCGGTCGCTGCTTCAAAGTCTGCGGGCGCGACGTGCTGCAGCTGGCAGGCGTGAATGAAGAAGGCGGGCTCATCCCGCTGGCGGCCGACGTGGACGACGACGATGACGAATACGAAAAGAAGGTGATGACGATTGCCAACCAGGCGAACTGCGTGGGCTGCGAGGCCTGCATGAAGATTTGCCCCAAGAAGTGCTACACGCATGAAGCCATGACGGTGGAGGATGAGTGACGGAGTCTGCCGTCAGCCCGGCCAGTTGGCAGTTCGACTATCAGCGGTTGATGGCGGCGGCACGCGACCCCGACGACATCGCCACGCAGGCATTCGGCGGCGTGCTCGCGCGCTTCCGGATTCAAGGGCTCGACGCACCGGCGCTGACTCGCCTGTTCGCACGGTATTTCCCGGGCACGCCGCACACACGGGCGGACCTGTACGGCGGAACGGAGTCAGGCGCGGTTCGCGCTGCGCTGTCGAGCGAGGAATTCTCGGATCTGCTTGCGCTGTTGCGTGAGCATCGCCGCGACGATTCGCAAGAGACAGAGTGGATCGCGCGTGCGGCAGCCAGCGCCTGCGCCGGCGAGAATCACCTGTGGGAAGACATGGGCCTGCCCAGCCGCGAAACGCTGTCACGGCTGATCAAGCGCTACTTCCCAACCTTGTATTACAGGAATACCGCCAACCTGAGGTGGAAAAAGTTCTTCTACAAGCAGTTGTGCGATCGTGCCGAAGCGCGGCTCTGCAAGGCGCCGAGCTGCGGCGTGTGCAGCGACTATGCGCTGTGTTTTGGCCCCGAATAGTCGCGGCCGCGCTGCACCGGCTCCCTGCTGCCACTGCCCGGCGCGAACGGAAAATACCCCGAGGCGTCGACTCCGAAGCGCGTCGCTCTGATTGCCTGTCCCCGAATGCGCATGACTCATGGCCGCTCACGAAATACGTTGTGATACCTTGGCCCGGCCAACACAGGGAGTCTTCGAATGAGCGCGATTGCTAACGTGCGTAGTGTCTTTTTCATGGCCGCTCTGGCAGGAGTTTCGGCAAGTCAGGCGGCACCGACGGCCTCGTCATTCAAGGAAGAGGTCAAGGCGGGCGTAGAAGAGATCTTCGTATTCCGAACCACCCGCACCAGGCGAACGACGGGCGCAACGCCTGCGTGTGCGGCTGCTCCGTTTCCGTCCGTTGCCGAAGACTTCTACGATCTCTGGTCGGTGCAAATGCGAGCGTCGGACGCTCGGATCGTCGACACGCACAAAAGCTCGGTCGGGGGATTCACTGCCTGCTTCGGGCAGGCGGTCCAGGGCCAGCCACTGCTGATGTATGCCACTGGAACCGTAGCGCGCATCCCCTGGGCTGGTACCGGCGAGTGCAATCCGCTGAAGTCGCAGCCTCCTGTGCGCACTGTCGCCGCATTCAACTGCATCCTGAATCTGAGTGGGCTTCCGGAGGCGTACGCTGGAGGGTTCCTCGCTTCGAGCACAGTGGCGCCGATCGGTAAGGGCCTGGACCCTACGGCCCATGTCCCGGGCTATCTTTCGACGTCGGTTGTCACGCTGCGTCTATGGCGGAAGCCAGCGGCCGAGGCCAGCGCTCCGCCAGCGGCTCCCGCCGGCAGCTAGCATTCTCGTGCCTCCGGCGTCGAGGCAGCCGTTTTGCCCGACGGAGCGTTTCGCGCGTCCTTATATAAAGGAGTCGGTGCAATTACTTCGGAAGACCGAGTATCTTTCCCGAGCAGGATGCGGTTAGCCCGCAGTGGCCGCGGAACCTGACGGTGAGCCTCGCCGAATGAACGCGGTTGTCGGCCACATGCGAACTCTCCTCGATGGCCTGACAGCCCTGCTCACTGCGCGCGAGATCCAGTCCCTGGAGCAGATCCGGGGGCGCATGAGTCAGCAGAACGTGGCGAATCCGACGCTGTTCGAGCGCGCAAACTACGTTCGCATGCTGCAGGGCTACGGCGCCCCACGAGCGGGTTGAGCTTCAGAACGTCATGCCTGCTCCGATCGTCGCCTCGAACGTGTTCAGTGAGTCATCAAAGTTGTCCACCAGGGCATCCATGTAGCGGTAGCGGGCCTCGACGCGCAACTGAACCGACTCCGAGAAGAAATACTTCATACCAACGCCGGCGTTGAACGTGAAGCCATCGTCGTCGTCAATCTGCACGGGCAGGCCGTTCACCAGGCCCGTGATCGGCCGGTCGAGATCGGCTGACGCGTATCCCACGCCGCCAAGCACATAGGGGACGAGTTGTCCGCCTGGCATGAAGTTCCAGACGGCGTCGAGATCGAGCGTCATGATGTCCAGATCGATGTCGCCCCCGGTTGCGAGCCCCGTGGCCGCATTGGGGCTGTAGCCGAACGACGCATCGAAGCCCAGCGCTTCGTTGAAGTTGTAGACGTAGCGCACGCCTGCGGTGAAATCGCCGTCGAGCTCTGGCGTTGCACCGGAGATCTGTGTGTCGGTCAGGTCGTCGCCGAACAGGTAGCCTGCATACGCATGGAGCTCGTGCGTCCTTGCTTCGACCTGTGCCTTTGCGGGTGAGCTGTATCCGAGCCCGACCATCGCGAGAGCTGCGACGCCGCTTGCGGCTGCTGTCTTCTTCAACATGGCGTGGTCCTCCGCGCATTGGATCCGCTGCACTGGACGCAATCCGCATGCCCGCGCGCACGTGTGCGTCGTCGTGAGAGCGTGCCGCCAGTGCGTGCAATCCGTACATTCACTGGCGCGGTGCGACGAAATACTCTGTCAAGGTCCGGGCGCGCGGCGGATCATGTTCTGCAAAGCTCGCGGGAGAGAAGTCATGGCCACGGCCACGCAAACCGCTACGCCTCAGTACATCGCCTGGTTCGAGACGCTCTGCAATGCCGACGTGGGCCGGGTCGGAGGCAAGAACGCATCGCTCGGCGAGCTCGTCCAGCGGCTCACGGCGCAGGGGATTCGAGTTCCGGAAGGGTTCGCGTCCACGGCCGCGGCGTACCGTGCGTACGTCGAAGCCAATGACATCGGCAGCAAGCTCGCGAGCCTGATGCAGGAGATGAAGCAGGGCCGCGCCACGCTGCATGAGACGGGCGAGGCCGCACGACGTCTGTTCCTCGATGGAGAGTTTCCGGCGGCGATCTCACGAGTCATTCGCGAGAGTTATCGGGAGCTTTCGCGCCGGTGCGGGGTCGCCGAAGCGAGCGTCGCCGTGAGAATCCAGCGCCACCGCGGAAGACTTGCCGGATGCGAGCTTCGCCGGCCAGCAGGAGACTTTTCTCAACGTGCGCGGGGAGCACGAGCTGCTCGAAGCGTGCCGGCGGTCGTATGCGTCACTGTTCACCGATCGGGCCATCTCCTATCGCGAGACCAAAGGCTTCGACCATATGACGATCGCGCTCTCGATCGGCGTACAGCGCATGGTGCGCGCCGACATCGGCAGTTCCGGCGTCATGTTCTCGATTGACACCGAGAGCGGCTTTCCACGTGCCGTGGTCGTCAATGCCGCCTGGGGGCTTGGTGAACCGGTGGTGCAGGGCTCGGTCGACCCGGACAAGTACGTGGTGTTCAAACCGCTGCTTGCCGACACTCGCTTGCGCCCGATCATCGAAAAGACGGTTGGCGCCAAGCAAACCAAGATGGTCTACGCGTCGGGCGGCAGTGCCCGCACGACCACCGTTCAAACGACGCAGAGGGAGCGGCAGTCGTATGTGCTTTCCGACCAGGAGATCCTGCTGCTGGGACGCTGGGCCGTCAGTGTGGAGAGCCACTACGGGCGCGCCATGGACATGGAATGGGCAAAGGACGGCGAGACGGGCGAGCTCTACATGCTTCAGGCGCGCCCGGAAACCGTTCAATCGCAGCGTCGGCCCGGCACGCTCGAGACCTACCGGCTGAAAGAGCGCGGCAAGGTGCTGCTCACAGGCTCCGCGATCGGAGAGGCGATCGCCACGGGCGAGGCCTGTGTCATCCGGGACGTCACACACATAGGGCGCTTTCGCGATGGCGCGATTCTGATCACCGAAATGACCGATCCCGACTGGGTGCCGATCATGAAGCGAGCGGCGGGCATCATCACGGACCACGGTGGCACCACGAGCCATGCCGCGATCGTGAGTCGCGAGCTTGGCGTTCCCGCCATCGTCGGCACAGGCAATGGAACGCAGCGCTTGCGAGAGGGGCAGCCGCTGACGCTTTCGTGCGCAGAGGGCGAGCAGGGCGTGGTGTACGAAGGAATCCTTCCCTTCGAGTCAGAGGAAGTGGACCTCGGCAGCATTCCGCAGACTCGCACCGCGATGATGGTGAACATTGCGAGCCCCGGTGCCGCATTCCGCTGGTGGCGGTTGCCGGCGAAGGGTATCGGGCTCGCACGCATCGAGTTCATCGTGAGCAACACCATTCGCGTGCATCCCATGGCGTTGATCGAACGCGATCGCGTCACGGATCCCGCGGCGCTTCGGGAGATCCAGGCACTCACGCGCGGTTATGACAACCCGGCGGATTATTTCGTCGAGACGCTTGCGCTCGGAGTCGGCAAGATCGCCGCGGCGTTCCATCCCCATCCGGTGATCGTGCGCCTGAGCGATTTCAAGACCAACGAATACGCGGGGCTCCTCGGCGGTGAGGCGTTCGAGCCGAAGGAGGAAAACCCGATGCTCGGTTGGCGCGGCGCCTCGCGCTATTACGACGAGCGATATCGTGCCGGCTTCGCGCTGGAGTGCCGCGCGCTGCTCAAGGTGCGCGCCGAAATGGGATTCACCAACGTCATCGTCATGGTGCCCTTCTGCCGGACGCCGGAGGAGGCCGACCGTGTGCTGAGTGTGATGGGAGAGAACGGCCTCCAGCGCGGCGTCGACGGGCTGCAGGTGTACATGATGTGCGAGATTCCGGCGAACGTGATTCTCGCCGAGGAATTTGCCCGCCGCTTCGACGGATTCTCGATCGGCTCGAACGATCTCACGCAACTGGTGCTCGGCGTCGACCGTGACTCGGGCGACCTGGCGCGGCTGTTCGATGAGCGTAATGAGGCGGTGAAGCGTTTCGTGGGCGAAGCGATCGCGAAGGCGCACGCCGCCGGCATCAAGATCGGCATCTGCGGCCAGGCGCCGAGCAATTATCCGGAGTTCGCCGCCTATCTCGTGGAATGTGGCATCGACTCCATCTCGCTCAATCCCGACAGCTTCGTCACCGCAACGCGCGAGGTGGCGGCGGCAGAGAAGCGACTGGCGAAATCAGCAGCCGGTGCGCGCCAGGCCGGGAGCAGGCGTGCATAGCGGGCGTTCGGGCAGAGAGTCTTGGGGATACTCGCATGCGCCGCAAGGTCCCCACCGAACGCCTTGAAGGCCTGCTTGACTCCCGGAGCGGCCTGGCAGCGGCGGAGGCCACCGCCAGAAACCGCCTGTACGGCCCGAACGATATCGTCGAGGCCCCACCCGGCACTTGGCGCGACCTGGCACGCGATACGTTGCGCGACCCCATGCTGTGGTTCCTGCTGGGTACGGCCGCTCTCTTTGCGATACTGAGTGATTACGTGGAGGCCCTTACCCTCGCCGTGGCGATGATCCCCCTCGTCGGCATGGACGCGTATCTTCACCGTCGTACTCAAGCTTCCACGCGCGGACTCACGAGCAGGCTCGCGACGACAGCGCGGGTTGTGCGTGACGGGGCAACGCTTGAGCTGCCCGCACGCGAGCTCGTTCCAGGTGATCTGGTGGAGGTGGGTGCCGGTGAGCCCTTCCCCGCAGACGGTCTGGTCGTGGCGGGCGAGAACATTCAGGTGGATGAGTCGGTGCTGAGCGGGGAATCGCTGCCGGTCCGTAAGCAGCCGCTTGCCGCAGGGGCCGAAGTCGAGCCGCTTGTCGACGCCATCCACTGGGTCGCTGCCGGCACCCGGCTCCTGACCGGTCGTGCCCAGATGCGCCTCGCTTACACGGGCGCGGAGACCCTATACGGCGAAATCGTGCGGCTGGCGCTGCAGGGGAGCCACGCTCGCACGCCACTGCAGGCGGCAATCGGACGGCTCGTTGCAGTCTTGCTGGCTTGCGCGGTGCTCGTGTGCGTGATTCTTGCCGTTATCCGGCTCTATCAGGGCTTCGGGATCGTCGATGCTCTGCTCAGCGCCGTCACTCTCGCGGTCGCAGCGCTTCCGGAAGAGTTTCCGGTTGTTTTCACGTTCTTTCTGGGCGCGGGCGTATATCGCCTCGCCAAGCGTCAGGCTCTGGTACGTCGTGCGGTGGCGGTCGAGAACATCGGGCGCGTCACCTGTATCTGTTCCGACAAAACAGGCACGATGACCGAAGGGCGCCTGGTTCTCGCGCATCGCGACCCGAATGACGGCATCACTCCCGAAAGACTCGTTGAACTTGCGGCCCTGGCTTCGCGCGCGGACAGCGGGGACCCGCTGGACGCGGCGGTGCTGGAGCTCCTTGTCGATCCGATCAGCGCCCGGTGCAAGAGTGTGCGGGCGTTTCCGTTCACGGAAGCGCGACGATGCGAAACCGTCGTGTGGCAACTCCCCACAGGCGAATACCTGGCCGCTGTGAAAGGGGCTCCGGAAACGGTGCTCGAGCGTACGACGATGGCCGTCGACGAGCGTGCCGCATGGCTCAGGAAGGTGGAGGATTACGCGGCCGCCGGACACAAGGTGATCGGTTGCGGGACACGAACGCTCGGCGAGGAGGCCTGGGCTCAGGGTGAGCCCGATGGCGGATTCACGTTCGCCGGGCTGCTTGCATTCGAGGATCCGGTTCGGGAAGGCGTACGCGAGGCCGTGCAGACCTGCACGGGCGCGGGCATCCGGGTGATCATGATCACGGGGGACCACCCGGGCACCGCAGAGGCGATCGCGCGGGAAGTGGGTCTGGGCGATGGACGTCCGAACGTCATGGTCATGGACGAGCTCGACAATGCTCCGGCGGAGGCGACGACAGATCGCCTGCGCGGCGTTCATGTCGTGGCCCGCGCGGTGCCAGCGCAGAAACTGAGCCTCGTGAAGATGCTTCAGGCGAGGGGCGAGATCGTTGCCGTCACGGGTGATGGCGTGAACGACGTGCCTGCTTTGCAAGCCGCTGACATCGGAATCGCCATGGGAGAGCGTGGGACGCGCAGCGCCCGTGAGGTGGCGGCGATCGTCCTGCTCGATGACAACTTCCGAACCATCGTCGGGGCGATTGCCGAAGGCCGGCAACTCTTCAGAAATCTGCAGTTGAGCTTCGCATACCTGCTGATGGTGCACATACCGCTCGTTCTGAGCGCTGCAATCGTGCCACTCTCGGGCTATCCTCTCCTGTATCTGCCGATTCACATCGTTTGGCTCGAGCTGGTGATTCATCCGACCGCGATGCTCGTCTTCCAGGACCCTCCGCCGGTGAAACGCATGGCACCGGTCAGCCGCGGACACCGTGCGGGGTTCTACGATCGATGGGCCTGGGTGGTGATCGTGCTGGTAGGCGCAGTCGTTACGGCGGCTACAGTCATGAGTTACGAGCATGCGCTGGGCGTCAATCGGGACGTAGAGCATGCGCGCGCCATAGCCCTTGCGGTCCTCGTTGTAGCAAGCGTCACGATTACCGGCAGCCTGTCTGGCTTGAAGACGTGGACGGCGCAAATCATCGTTGCCGCTGCCGTCACTTCGCTCATCCTGCTGGTTCAGGTGCCGGCACTCGCGCGGCTGGTGCATCTGCGTCCACTACATCTGGCCGACTGGGCGATCGCAGCTGCGGCCGGGGTCGCGAGCGGTGGACTCAGCTTGCTATTCACTCTTCGCCGCAATAGAACGCAAGTGCCGAAACCCGAACACGAACAACGGCATGGAACAGCCTGATACGAAGGCTGTCGCCGCGGCCCGGCCAGGCGTCCCGGTCGCCGCTGCCGCCTCTGTTGCGTCCGCGGAACCCGTGCTGCGCGTTCGCGACGTGGCGAAGGTTTATCGGCTCGGCGAAGTGGAAGTCCATGCCTTGCGTAAGGTCAGCCTGGATCTCTTCGCCGGCGAATTCGTCGTCCTGCTGGGCGCTTCCGGCAGCGGCAAATCGACGCTGTTGAACATACTCGGCGGGCTCGAGGTGCCCACGAGCGGGGACGTTCGCTACTTCGACCACACCCTGACGAATGCAACCGACCGGGAGCTCACACGCTACCGGCGCGAGCACGTGGGGTTCGTGTTCCAGTTCTTCAATCTCCTGCCAAGCCTCACGGCTCTTGAAAACGTTGAGCTCGTCACGGAGATTGCGAGCAACCCCGTGCCGGCGCGCGATGCGCTGGAAATGGTCGGCCTGGGGGATCGGTTAAATCACTTTCCTTCGCAGCTGTCGGGCGGTGAACAGCAGCGCGTCGCGATTGCCCGCGCTATCGCCAAACGCCCGGATGTCCTGTTGTGCGATGAGCCTACAGGCTCCCTCGACTATCCCACCGGCAAGAAGGTGCTCGAGGTTCTCGAACGCACCAACCGCGAGCTCGGAACGCTTACCGTGGTGATCACGCACAACGCGGCCATCGCAGGCATGGCGAACCGCGTGGTGCGCATCAGTAGCGGCGAAATAGTCAGTATCGTCACCAACGAGGTGCGGCTTTCGCCCGCCGAGGTGTCGTGGTAAGCCGGCTCCATCGATCACTCATTCGAGACCTCTGGCATCTGCGCGGCCAGGTGCTCGCCGCGGGCCTCGTCGTCGCGTGCGGGCTTGCCGCGTTCGTGACGATGCGCAGCGCGTATCACTCGTTGCTCAGCGCGCGTGCGGAGTATTACGCCGAGTTTCGATTCGCGGATGTCTTTGGTCATCTCAAGCGTGCGCCGGAGCCTCTCACCGCCACGCTGAGCGCAATTCCGGGCGTCACCGCGATCGAGGCGCGCATCGTCCAGGACGTGACGCTGAGCGTGCCGAATCTCGCCGAGCCCGCCACCGGAAGACTCATTTCGATTCCGGACGTGCGCCGGCCGATGCTCAACGATCTGTTCATCCGCGTGGGGCGCTACCCGGCGACCGGCCGGACGGATGAGGTCATCGCCAGCGAGACGTTCGCCGACGCAAACGGGTTGAAGCTCGGCGAGCGCATCGGCGCCATTCTGAACGGCCGCTGGACGCAGCTGACGATCACGGGGCTCGCGCTCTCACCGGAGTACATCTACGAAGTAAGCCCCGCCATGATCTTTCCCGACAACCGCCGCTTCGGGGTCATGTGGATGAGTCGCGATGCGCTCGAGGGCGCGTTCGACATGAAAGGGGCGTTCAATGATGTGGCGTTACAGCTTGCACCCGGGACTTCCGAGGGTGACGTCATCGCCGCTGTGGATCGTGCGCTGGCGCCCTTCGGCGGCACGAGTGCCTACGGACGTTCGGATCAGGCGTCGAATATGTTTCTGTCGGATGAGCTCGGGGAGATCGAGGTCACCGCCACGTATATCCCGGCGATTTTCCTGAGTGTGTCTGCGTTTCTGCTCTACACCTTGCTCTCGCGGCTGGTGTCGACGGAGCGAGGCCAGATTGCCTTGCTGAAAGCATTTGGCTACTCCAATGCGCGGGTTGGGCTGCACTTCCTCGGCTTCGCGCTCATGGTCGTTGCGTTGGGCCTGATTCTCGGCGGCGCGCTCGGGGTCTACTTTGGGTCCGGCATCGTCAACATGTATCGGCAGTACTTTCACTTCCCCGCGTTGCCGTTCAGGGTGCCCCTCATCGTTGTGGTGGGGACGCTTGCGATCGCGATTGCCGCGGCCATTCTGGGGTCGCTCGCGGCGGTGTGGCGCGCCGCCCGGTTGCCGCCCGCAGAAGCGATGCGCCCGGAGCCGCCGAAAAGTTTTCACGCGGGGGCCCTGGAGGCCAGCGGGGCCGCGCGCTGGCTGGGCGCTTCCGGTCGGGTCATCGCCCGCAATATCGCGCGTCGGCCCTTGCGAGCCGTGCTCTCGATTTTCGGAATCGCCGCGGCAGTGGCGACGGTAGTCCTCGGGCGGTTCGTGTTCGACGCCGTGAATCATCTCGTCGCCGTCCACTTCGATTCGACGCAGCGGGACGACGTCACCGTGATTCTGAGCGAAGTCAGCGGCGCGGGCACCGTGCACGAGCTCAGTCGTCTCCCCGGCGTCCTGCGTGCGGAGGCGTTTCGGGTCGTGCCGGTCAGGTTTCGATTCGGCCACCGGCAGAAGCGAACGGCACTCCTCGGCGTGTCCGCGGGCACGGAGCTGAAACAGCTCGTAGACAGCCAACGGCGCCGCATCGATGTGCCACCCGAAGGCCTCGTCATGACACGCAAGCTTGCGCAGATCCTCGGCGTCGAGCCAGGAGATACGGTGATGGTGGAGCAACTGGACGGGCGCCGTCTCAGGTTCTCCGAGCCGGTAGTCAAGCTCTCCGACGAGCCGCTCGGGATCAGCGGCTATATGGACTCGCAGGCTTTGGGGCGGGCGTTGGGTGAAGAAGGCCAGGTGTCCGGCGCGCTTCTGAAGATCGATCGTTCGAAGGAGGCGGAGCTCTACGCGACGCTGAAGCGCATGCCGGCGGTAGGTGCCGTGGCCATCCGCTCGGCGATGATACAGACGATCCGGGACGTGATGAACCGCAGCTTCCTCCTCATGACGGTCGTGATGACCGGATTCGCCGCCGTGCTCGTCTCCGGCGTCGTGTACAACAGTGCGCGGATCGCGCTCTCGGAGCGTGGGAATGAGCTCGCCAGCCTGCGCGTGCTCGGGTTCAGCAAGGGCGAGGTGACGAGGCTTCTGTTGGGGGAGCAAGCCATATTGACGTTAGCATCCATCCCCGTCGGCCTGGTGCTGGGAGCTGCGGCATGCCGGCTTCTGGTGCCGGTGTTCGATCGTGAGATGTTCCGGCTGCCATTTGTCCTGACGTCCGGCACATTTGCGTTTGCGGCGCTGGTCACCATCGCAGGCGCGATTCTCTCGGCCGCTCTGGTTGCACGGCGCATCGGGCGGCTCGATCTCGTCGCAGTCCTGAAGTCCCGGGAATAACGTGCAATGAAGATGCCTCGCAGGACGTTGATGTATCTGGGCGCTGCCGCGGCTCTGGCGGCCGTCCTCTTCTTCGCGTTTCGACCTGAAGCCATTGCGGTGGAGACCGGGACGGTTCTGGTCGGTCCCATGCAGGTGACGGTCGAGGAGCAGGGCGAAACGCGCAGTCACGACCGGTTTGTCGTCGCATCGCCGGTCAATGGGCGCCTGTTGCGAGTCGTTCATCACGATGGTGATGCGGTCCGTGCGAACGAGGTTGTCGCGACGATTGCACCCGTCCCATTGAGCGCGCGCGAACGCGATGAGCTGAATGCGCGGGTTGCCGCCGCCGCCGCTTCGCAGCGCAGCGCGGAGGCTCAGTTGAACCACGCACTCGAGGATTCGGCGCAGGCAAAACGCGAGAGCGCCCGCATCGAAGAGCTGTTCAAACGCGGGCTCGTTGCGCGACAGCCTCTGGAGCAGGCCCAGAACGCGGCGACAACGCTCGAGAAGGAAGTCGAAGCAGCCCGTTATCGCGCCAAAGCCGCCGCTGCCGAGTTGCGGGAGGCGCAGGCGGGGCTGATCGCGCTGAGGCAAGCGGGCCGCGGCGATGGGATCGTCGAGATTCGCGCACCGGCGGCCGGCCGAATCCTGCGAATCATGGAGGTGAGCGAGCGAGTGGTGACGGCGGGAACTCCCATCCTGGTGATCGGTGACCTCGAGCATCTGGAAGTCGTCATGGAGATGCTGTCGTCGGAGGCGGTGAAGCTCGCTCCCGGCATGCCCGCGCTGCTGGAGAGCTGGGGAGGCGACAAACCCCTTCGGGCTCAGGTGCGGCTGATCGAGCCCTACGCCTTCACGAAAGTTTCGGCATTGGGCGTCGAAGAGAAACGCACGAACGTCGTGCTGGACTTCATCGATCCACCTGGGGCGCTCGGCGATGGCTACCGGGTGACCGGGCGCATCATCGTGTGGGAGGCCGCGGCAGTGCTGAAGGCTCCAGTCAGTTCATTGTTCCGGTGCGGGTCCGAATGGTGTGTCTTCGTGTTGGACGGCAATCGCGTACGCCAACGGCAAGTGCATCTCGGGCACATGAGCTCCACCGAGGCGGAAGTTCTTTCCGGGTTGCAGGCGAATGACCGGGTCGTTCGCCATCCGTCAAACGAGCTTTCGGATGGCGCGCGGGTCAGCCCGATCGTTTGACGAGTAGTTCCGGCGCCGCGGCCCTACTCGCGCCTCAGCGCCTCGATCGGATCGAGGCGCGCCGCGCGATGCGCGGGGAAGTACCCGAACACCACACCGATGCCTGCCGAGAACACGAACGAGACGATGTTGATGAACGGGCTGAAGAGATAGGGAACCTGCATCACTCTCGCGAGGATGATGGACGAGCCGGTCGCGAGAATGATCCCGATGACACCGCCGAGCGCTGCCAGCACCATGGCCTCGATGAGAAACTGCATCAGCACTTCGTGTTCCATGGCGCCGATCGCAAGGCGCAGGCCAATCTCCCGCGTGCGCTCCGTCACGCTCACGAGCATGATGTTCATGATGCCGATGCCGCCCACCACCAGGCTCACCGCGGCCACCGCGCCGAGCAGCATCGTCATCACCCGCGTGGTGCCCGACAAGGTGTCGGCGAGCTGTTGGGTATCGAGCACGTTGAAGTTGTTCTCCTCACCTTCGGCGAGCTTGCGTCGCTCGCGCAATAGATGCGACAGGCTGGCCTTCACGCTCTCGGGGTCGCTGCCTTCTTTCATCGACACCAGCAGTGTCGCCACTCGCTGGTTACCGGTGACGCGACGCTGCAGCGTGCGCAGGGGTATGAGCACGATGTCGTCCTGGTCGTTTCCCATGGCGCCTTGTCCCTTGGAGGCGAACAGGCCCACGATCTCGCACGAGAACTGTTTGATGCGAAGGTGTTCGCCAGGAACAGGCACCTCACCGAACAGTTCGCGCCGGATCGTCTCACCGATCACGCACACAGCCGCGCCCGCCTGCAATTCCTCGTCCGTAAACTCGCGTCCCGCCGCAAGCGTCCAGTTTCCGGTTTCGAGATAGGTGTTGGTGCTGCCGGTCACGGTGGTGGACCAGTTGAGGCCGTTGGCCACCACGGTAACGCTGCTGCGCCCCTCGGGCGCAACAGCGCTCACTCCGCCGATCTGGGTCGCCACCGCGGTGGCATCGGCCTCCGTGAAGTAGGGCGCCCCCGTGGTGCCCATTCCCGGGCCGCGGCGTTGACCCGGTCGAACCATGAGCAGATTGCTGCCGAGGCTCGAGATCTGATTCTGCACGGCCTGCGTCGCGCCGTTGCCGAGCGTCACCATCGTAATGACCGCGGCGACGCCGATGACGATGCCCAGCATCGTGAGGATTGAGCGCAGCACATTGCGCCGTATGGAGCGCAGGGCGAGGAGTAAGGTATTCAGCCACATTACGGCGCGCCCGTGGCCACCGATGGTCTCACGAGGCCCGCGGGATGCGGGTTCGGGGTGTCGCTCTCGACCATGCCATCGACAAAGTGGACTATCCGGCCCGCATACGCGGCCATCTCGGCCTCATGGGTCACCATGACGATCGTGACGCCGCGATCCACGTTCAGGCGGCACAACAAGTCCATGATCTCGCGGCCGCGCTGCGTGTCGAGATTGCCCGTGGGCTCATCGGCCAGCAGCACGGCCGGGTGCGTCACCATCGCTCGCGCGATGGCTGCCCGTTGTTGCTGGCCGCCGGAGAGCTCCGAAGGCGTGTGGTGCTCCCAGCCTGCAAGGCCGACCGAGGAAAGCGCTTCCCGGGCCGCCGCGTGTCGCGCGGCGGCGCTTTCCCCGCGGTAGAGCAACGGAAGCTCGACGTTCTCCTGGGCGCTCGTGCGCGCCAGCAGGTTGAAGCCCTGAAAAACAAAGCCCAGATAATGCTTGCGCAGGAGCGCGCGCTCGTCACGTGACAATGTTTCCACATGCACACCGTCGAACAGGTATTCGCCCGCGGTCGGCATATCCAGGCAGCCGATGATGTTCATTGCCGTCGATTTGCCGGATCCACTTGGCCCCATCACGGCTACGAACTCACCTGCGGCGATGTCGAGATCGATTCCCTTGAGCGCGGCGAGTGCCGCCTGTCCCTGGCCATACACTTTTGTGATCCCCCGCAGGCGGATCAGCGGCTCGTTGGCCATGGTCATCGCCCCGCTCTCGTGCTCTGGTCGGTGATGACCTGCATGCCGGCCTCGAGATCGCCGCCGGTCACTTCGGTCATGCGGCCATCGGTGATGCCTGCTGTTATCGGCACGGCCACCGCCGCGCTATCCCGAAGCACCCATACCTGTCGCGAAGGGGAGGTGCTTGCGGACGTCTTCGGCGTGGAATCCCTGGGTGGCCTCGGCATGAGGCTCGACACGAGTCCGCCGCCCTTCGAGCTCTCCTTTGCCGAAGTGCCCAACGAGGGCGTGAATCGAAGGGCAGTGTTCGGCACCAGCAGCACGCCGCGCCGCTCAGCAGCGGTGATCGTCGCCGTCGCCGTCATGCCGGGACGCAAACTGAGGTCGGTATTCTCCACGTTCAGGTACGTGACATAGGTCACCACGTTTTCGGTGATGGTGGAGCCGAAGGAAACCTTCGTGATCGTGGCCGGATATTTCCGGCCGGGATAAGCGCTCACCGTAAAGGTGGCCGGCTGGCCAGCCTTGATGGACCCGACGTCTGCCTCATCCACGCTCACCTCCAGGCGCATATGCGTGAGATCCTCGGCAAGCGTGAAAAGTGTCACCGCCTGCAAAGAGGCCGCGACGGCGTTCCCGGGCTCAACGTTGCGAGTGAGCACTACGCCATCGATCGGCGAGCGGATGGAGGCCTTCGACAGATTCGTTTCGTCGGTGGAGAGCGCGGCTTTCGCATCGCCGACGGCGGCTCGCGCGCTCGATTCGTCGGCGAGGGCGCGATCGAGCGTCGCCTGGGCGCTGTCGAGCTCGGTTTTCGAGGGTACTTTTCCTCCCGACAACTCCGAGACTTCCTGCAGTCGCGCAAGGCTGGCGCGCGCTTCCTTCACGGTGGCGGCGCTTTGCTCGACTTTAGCGTTGGCAGCGGCGAGTGCGGCGCGCGAGCGCAGAACCTGGTCCCTCAACTTGGACGTGTCGAGCTCGACCAGCACCTGGCCCTTCTTCACGCGATCGTTTACGTCGGCGAAGACACGTGAGACGGTCCCGGACAATTCGCTACCGATGTCGACTGATCGGGTTGGCTCCAGTGTGCCGTTGGCCGTCACGGTCAGCGTGAGGTTGCCCCGACTTACCGTTTGGGTGATGTATTGGGGCGCGGCGTTCGCCGTTTGTCGCGCGTACCACAGATACAGCCCAACGGCGACGAGCGCCACGAGTGCGGCAACGGACCACCAGAAAGGGCGGCGCCACCAGCTGCGCTGCCTGGCGGCCCCTAGCACTTCGGCAGCGGATTGCGCCTTGGGAGGCGATTGGGGAGGCGAGGTCACGGTGTCCATGGCTCACGTGGGGCCGCATCCGGCTGCCAGCCGCCGCCTAGCGCCTTATAGAGGCGAACGTAGTCCGTGCTCACATCCGCGGTGGTGCTTGCGACGCTGTCCTGCGTATTGAGCAGAGTACGCTGCGTTTCGAGAACAACTTGAAAATCGATCAGCCCGCTCGTGTAGCGTTGTCTCGCGAGCAACGCGGCGTTGCCTGCGGCCTCCGCCGCGTTACGCAGGCTCACCAGGCGTTCACGGTCGCCGTTCAACGCGACGAGCGCATCTTCAACCTCCTGCAATGCCGTCAGTATCTGTGCTTCGTAGCTCACCCACGCCTGCTCGAGCACAGCGTCCTGCGCCCGAATCCGGGCTCTGTTCGCGCCACCATCGAAGAGGGGCATCGAGACGCTGCCCACGAGGGCGCTCACCGTACTGGCGCCTCCTGTTAGCGCGCTGAAAGTCAAAGCCTGCAGGCCGAATGAGCCGCTGAGCAGAAAGGCTGGATAGCGCGCCGCTTCAGCCTGCGACACGAGCGCCCTCGCGGCGCTAACCTGGTGCTCCCTTGCACGCACATCGGGTCGCTGACGCAGCGTCTCCGCGGGCATGCTCACCGCAAGGTCGTCCGCTGGCGCTGGCACCACTGCCGTTTCCTGCAGTTGCTTCTTCAAGTCTGCCGGAGATTGCCCGGTGAGAACCGCCAGGCTGTTCTCGGCTTGCGCGATGCTGATTTCCAACACGGGGATCTGCGCGCGCGTTTGCTCGCTGGTGGTACGCGCCTGTTCCACATCAAGTGACGTTGTGAGCCCGGCTTGCAGCCGCCAGTTCGTGATCTGCAATGTCTCCAGCTGGGTCGCGAGATTTTCGCGGGCGATATCGAGCCGTGCCTGCGTGCCACGAACCTGGATGTACGCAAGGGCGACTTCCGCGGCAATCGACACTTGGGTGTCCGCGAGGCTCGCGGCGCTGGCTCGTGCGTCGGCCTCGGCGGCGCGCAGCCCGCTTCGATTGGCTCCGAATACGTCGATCTCCCAGGCCGCATCGAAACCGGCCGCGTACGTATGCCTCGTATCTTCCTCGATCGACTTGCTGCGTTGGGCGGACGTGGAAACATCCGTGCTCGGGTAAAGGGTGGCCGCCTGAACGTCGCGCAAAGCGCGCGCTTGTCTTAGCGCGGCCTGAGCAGTCCTGATATCGGTGTTGTATTGCAGGGACCGTTGTACGAGTGTGCTCAACAACGGATCGTTGAAGCGCGCCCACCATTCACCAATGGGCTTTGTGGTTACCGATGTGGGTGTGGTTACGCTCCAGGTGGCAGGCACCACCTCTTGCGAGCGCACGCCTTCGGCGGGGCCTGCACGTGGCTGCGACCAGGAAGCACAGCCGGTGAGGCCCAGTCCGGTAGCGAAAACAATGATTACTGCGCCGAACCGCCGATTTGCCATGGCGCGCACCCACGTCATCTCATCGGCAACGTGCGTGTAACGATCCGTACTGGGCGCAGGTGGATTTACGGCTCACTGTCGATTCTCGCGACGTTGCATAGCGGCACCGATTGTGATTCGGCTGCGGGCACGCAACATCTGGGAAGGTCCCCGGAGCGTTAGCGGGTATTACCTAGGCCGACGTTACGCGGCTGCTGCCCTCGCATTGAATGTGGCGCCACGCCGAAATAACCGCCGCGGCGAGCCGATCCACATCGGCCTCGGTGAGTGGCGCGGAAATGATTGAAATGCGCAGCACCCAGGCACCATGCCAATCCGCCCCGCCAGCGAAACAGATATTGTCCGCCTGCAAGCGGGCGATCGTTGCGCGTGTGAGCGTGTTGTGCTCCTCCGCCGCCCCATCACCGAAGCTCACGATCAGTTGGTTGAGCTGCACCGTGTTCAGCACATGCACACCCGGCTCGCCAGACAGGCGGCCCGCGAGCCGGCGCGCCAATGCGCAATGGTGGCGCACCATGTCTTCCACTCCCCGGCGGCCCAGCGCACGCAGCTGCGCCCACACAGCAAAGCCCCTCGCGCGGCGCGACAGTTCCGGCACGAAATGCCCTGGATCGTATTCCGCTCCATCGACCACAGGCAGGTAGCTTGCCGTGATGGACATCGCGCGCCGATGCGCGTGCGCGTCCCGAACAATGGCGAAGCCACTGTCATACGGGAGCTGCAGCCATTTGTGCCCGTCCACCGACCAGGAATCCGCGTCTTCGATGCCAGCGGTGAGATCGGCCATCTCAGGCACCGCGCGGGCCCAGAGGCCGAAAGCGCCGTCGACGTGCAACCATGCGCCGTGCTTACGGCAAGTGCTTGCGATAGCGGACATTGGATCGAACGCGCCCGTGTTCAACTGGCCGGCTTGCGCGACGACGACGGCGGGCCCTTCGCCCTGAGCCAGTGCCGCAGCGAGCGCGGCTGCGTCCATCTTCCCGTCAGCGTCCGTGGGAATGCGCGTGGCTCGCTCGCCGAAGCCCAGATACCGCAAAGCTGCCGAAATAGTCGCGTGCGCGTCTTCGCCGAGGAACACTCTCACGCGCGGCGCACCGGTAAGCCCTTCGGTTTCCACGTCCCAACCCGCCCGTGCCAGCACCGCGCTGCGCGCGGCCGCGAGGCAAACGAAGCTCGCCATCGTGGCGCCGGTGACGAAGCCGACGGAGCATTCCCGCGGCAGCCGCAGGATGTCGAGCAGCCATCGTGCGGCAACCTTTTCCGCCATTGCAGCCGCGGGTGAGCAAGCATAGGCGCCCGCATTCTGGCCCCACGCGCTGGTCAGCATGTCGGCGGCGACACCGACCGGGTGCGATGCACCGATCACCCAACCGAAAAATCGCGGCCCGACGGGTCCCGTAAGGCCCGGCCCGGCGGCCGCATTCAGGGCGTCGATGACAGCCACCGCATCGTCGCCGACCTCCGGAGTGGGCCCATCGAACAGGGCTTGTAGCTCGTCGGCCGGAATCACCGGTCGTGGCGGGCGGTCGGCAATGCCGTCGCGAAAGCTGCACGCGTGCTCGAGTGCGCGCTCGAAGAGCTTTCCATGCAGCGTAGCGGCGCCTGGAACGTTGCCCTCGATATCCGTGCCGCTGCTGCCAGGCTGCCGCTGAATTCTCGTGTCCATATCCGGTTTGCACCTCATTCTCGCCGATGCGCTGGGCGCAGTGTAAGTGGCTGGTTGGTTAGTTGATATCTTTCGTGGAGGTAGTAGTCGCGCGCATATCTGTGATATCTGTGGACGCACAATACGAGGCGCACATCATCGTGACGAGCGGCCGCGCAAGTCAGCGGAGAGACAGCGTGCACCGGACGTCCAGGTCATCGAAATTCATCTTGTTCGCGGTAGGCGGGGGACCGACGACCAAGCTCCTCAAGCAGGCCAAGAAACTGCTCGGCGGGAAGTGCGGAAGATGGCAGTGAACAGTGGTCAGCCCGCCGCTCCGAAGCCCGAGCTGCACCAGATTCTCATCGTCGGTGGAGGGGCGGGGGGCCTGGAGCTCGCCACCATGCTCGGCGACAAACTGGGTAAACGCGGCAAGGCGCAAGTCCAGCTGATCGACAAGACCCGTGCGCACCTGTGGAAGCCGCTGCTGCACGAGATCGCCGCCGGAAGCATGGACCTGGGCGTGCACGAGCTCAACTATCTGGCGCAGTCGCACTGGCACCACTTCCGCTACCGCCTTGGAGAGATGATCGGCCTCGACCGGGAACGGCGCGAGGTGCAGGTGGCGCCGGTCGTTGATGAAGAGGGCAATGAGATCACACCGCAGCGCGTGTTCCGTTACGACACGCTGGTCATTGCGGTTGGCAGTCTCACCAACGATTTCGGCACGCCCGGCGTCAAGGAACATGCGATCGCGCTCGAGACATCGAGTGAGGCAGCGCGCTTCCATCGGCGGCTGGTGAACGCCCTCATGCGCGCGCACGCACAGCCCAAACCGTTTCGGCCGGAGCAGCTGCAGGTGGCGATCATCGGTGCCGGGGCCACCGGCGTTGAGCTGGCCGCCGAGCTGCACAACACGACGCGCGAACTCGTGGCGTACGGCCTCGACCGAATCGATCCGGATGAGGACATCAAGCTGAACGTGATCGAGGCGACCGAACGGATCCTGCCAGCGTTGCCGCCGCGTCTGTCTGAGGCGGCTACCAGACTTCTGCAGAGCAAGGGGGTGCGGGTCCGGACGTCGGCACGCGTCGCCGAGGTCCTTCCGGACGGGGTCAGACTCGCGAGTGGGGAGATCATTCCGGCGGAGTTGGTCGTATGGGCGGCGGGCGTGAAGGCCCCGGATTTTCTCCAGGACCTGGACGGACTCGAGACGAACCGCATAAACCAGCTGATCGTAAACCCGACGCTGCAGACAACCCGGGACGAGAACATCTTCGCCATCGGCGACTGCGCCGCCTGTCCCTGGCCGGGGAAGAATGCGAACGTGCCGCCGCGGGCGCAGGCCGCGCATCAGCAGGCAACCCACATGGTCAAACAGATCGCAAATCGCCTCGGGGGCAAACGGTTGCGGCCTTACCGTTACCGCGACTTCGGTTCGCTGGTCTCGCTTGGCCAGTACACGACCGTGGGCAACCTCATGGGAGCACTGGTTGGCGGCAGCATGATGATCGAGGGATACATCGCCCGGCTGATGTACACGTCACTCTACAAGATGCACGAGCTGGCGCTGCATGGATACACGAAGGTGGCGCTGGACACGCTGGCGCGGCTCATCACCCGGCGCACCGAGCCGCATGTGAAGCTGCACTGAGCGACGTACGAACGCGGGCGTTCGGTGAGCCAGCAACTACACAAATTCGAAGAGCTAGCGCACCGCTGACTGACGCCTCAAGAACTGGCGGAATCGCTTGAAGTCGCGGTACGCGTCGTCGGTGTACTCAAGTCTGGGCAGTGACTTCATCGTCCGGCTCCTCCAGGGCCTTCATGAGAAGTGCTTCCAGCGCGACCATTTCTTCCTCATCAGTTTCATAGTCAGCGGAGTCGAAGACAATGCGCCCGCCCGGCTGGTCCGGCTGCGTAGCAGCCGCGATCGCGGCGTAGTCGATATCGTCGTCGCTGATAAGGTCGGGTTCGTTGTAACCGGAGAGAAGCTCTTCGTCAGCAAGTGACTGAGCGCGATCTATTGCAGGGGTTGCGGAGAGCGTGGAGTGGTTCATGCATCTTCCCTAATGTGATGACGTGATCGCTAAACGTTACCAAAAGAGATTCACTCGCACAGAACTTTAGAGTCACAAAAGTACGAACCGCGCGATGCGTGAATGCCCTTTCAAACCAGCCCCCGCGCCGCCAGCGACGTAACGGACTCCTCCAGCAGGATGAGCCCGAAGACTTCACGCTCGCGTGGGCCGAGCTGGAGCATCAGAAACTCGTGCATGCTTTCGACGCTGGCGAGCACGGGCGCGCCTGGGCGGAATTGCGCGCGTCGCTCCCGCGCGTGGAGACGGCAGAGACCCGATTTGCCCTTAAATGAAAAATCTCAGACGAATCGGAGTCTTGCAGCAATTCAGGATGCTCGATCGGGTTTGCATTTAAATGAGGCTATGCCCAGAAAGGCAGGTAGCGGGCATATCGCTTCGAATGTGCCACAGCGCCGTCCAGCTTGATCCGGCCCGCGGCCTGCGTAGCTGCGATGACCTGTGAGGCCAATGCAGCCTGGCCTTCCGTGAGGCGAAACCGTTCACGCAGGCTTTGATTCGTCATCGACTCATTGCTGACATACCTCAGGCAGCAGTGTTGATAACAGGCTCGAACCCGATCCTCGCGACTCATCTCGGAAAAATCGCGAGGACCGTGAAGGATGCAGGTGGTGCGAACACTATCGACGCGGAACTCTGGAGCCGGCAAGTGGCGCTCTTCCACGGCCTGCACGACTTTGTCGATGCCGCTTCCTTTCTCCTCACAGATTCCGAAACGGCGCATCAGATCGGCCAGCTGCTCGTTTCGGCAGCGGTACTCGTCAATGAATCGCTCGGGCTGAACGCCGGGTTGCCCGGGGTTGGAGATTTCGATGCGGTCGGCGTAGATCTCGATCATCACGGATGCTCCTGACACACCCAGGTCCTGATGAATAAGGGCATTCGCCACCAGCTCGCGAATTGCAATGAGAGGATAGGCTCGCTGATCACGACGCAGCGCGCGCTCGATCACCTCCCGCACGGGGGTCTGCAGTTCGACGAGATCGATCAGGTCCTCGAACGAAGCCGCGTATCCGCGCGCAATCGTGAGCTTGCGGTTCGTGGACATCTTTCCTTTCCCGGCGTACGAGATGACCCGGGGTGCCTTACGGCCGATTGAGTCGATTGAATCAAGATGTCGTGCAAGGAGAATGGCGCCCAGATTCGTGACTGCGTAGCCTGCCGACTCGCGAATGATGATTCCCTCGCGTGTCAGGCGATCGAGAAGCGCCTCCTCCGAATCGGGCTGCGGCAACTTCAGCAGATGGAAGTATTTGGAAGTGTCGAGCACTCGGGCCACATCCGCGGCGGAGAGGCCGCGCCATGCGGCGTCGGAAAGCCAGGGTTTCTTTCCTTCGGCGAACACCGAGCGCAGGCGGTCTTCACTCATTGGAACAAGCGCCTCACCAGAACGCATCAAGTACCTGCCGTCGAGATGATAGGCGGTGCCCAGCGGCCTCGAGGGAGCCTGGAACACCAGCACGCGGCCTTGAGGATGCGCTACTTCTTGTACATCCACTCGAAAGCCAAGGGTCTCGAACAGGCGCTCGGCAACTGCAATGGTGTCGCGAAACGCTTGCGTGCCAACGACAGTCCTCGGCAGCCGATCTGCAATGCCGAGCAGAAGATGTCCGCCGCCCTCGTTCGCGAGCGCTACGCAGTACTCGCGTAATCGAGAGATATCGAATTGTGTTCGGGCTTCCTTGAATTCGAGCTGCTGGCTCTCTGATGCTGCACGGCGCCACGAGTCTATCTGCTCTGCCGATATTGAGGGTGCGTTTGACATGCCAGCACGCGCCGATACGGCGCCGTTCAATGAAGGGCTGTGCGACGGTGCGCGAAGAGTGAGAGCCTGGCCTTGCTCCTGCGGCATCGATCGACGTTATCAAAATAGGCTCTTCGTGAATCCGAGTGGGTAAAAACCAGGTCGTGACCCGCTCGCGGGGCCGGCATTCACAGGGTTTAGTGCATGTTGAGGAGCCTGGGAAATTTGGCATGATGTCCGGATGTCCAAGACACGCAAGTCCCGCCGATTGGCGGACGCATACACATTTGCCGGTTTTCGTCCTCTGGCCAGCGTGCAGGGGATATTCGGTGATCCGCAGGCGCGGCTCATCACCCTGGTCCGGCGCGGAAAAAAACGATCTGTGGAGCGTGCGGAACAGCGCATTGGAGCTGGTACGACCGCGCACGCCGGCGAGTACGGGATTTGTCGTGCGGCGCGTACCGCATTTATCTCGACCTGGAGGTGCGGCGCGTTCACTGCCGCAAGTGTTGCGCGGTGAAGCGGGAGCGGCTGGAGCTTCTGCTGGAGAACAGCCTGCACACCCAGCGCTTTGAGCGCTACGTCGGCCAGCGTTGCCGCAGCGGCACGATCAAGGACGTGGCGGCAGAGTTGCATCTGGACTGGCACACGGTGAAGCGGCTCGAGAAGCAGTACATGCGCGATCAGCTGCAGCGGGCGGGCAAGCCTCGTCCCAACGTCGTCGGCCTCGACGAGATCTCGGTACGCAAGGGACACGAGTACCGCATCGTCGTAAGCGATCTGGAGAAGCATCGCCCGATCTGGTTCGGCGGCAAGGATCGCAGCGAGGCGAGCCTGGATGAGTTCTATCGCTTTCTCGGGGAAAAGAAGGCTCGCAAGATCCGTCTGGCCGTGATGGATATGTGGAAAGCGTTCCGCAACTCGACGAATCGAAACGCTCCGCAGGCGGCGATCCTGTTCGACAAGTTCCACATCATCCGGCATCTGGGCGAGGCGCTCGACAAGGTGCGCAAGCAGGAATACTCCCGACTCAGCGGCAAGGGCCGCACGTTCATCAAGGGGCAGAAGTACGCCTTGCTCTCGCATCCGCAGAACTTGAGCGGTGATGCTCGCAAGAACCTCAGGCTGCTGCTCTCGGCCAACAAACGCCTGAACACGGCTTACCTGCTGAAGGAGTCCTTCGGCCAGCTGTGGGACTACACCAGTGAAGCGTGGGCCAGGAAGTTCTTCGAGAACTGGCGGGCGCAGCTGAAATGGCAACGGCTCAAGCCTTACGAGAAGTTCGCCGAGATGATCGAACGGCACTGGGACGGCATCGCCGCTTACTGCGATCCCCAGAACAAGGTTGCACTCGGCTTCGTCGAAGGCTTGAACAACAAGATCCGGGTGATCCAGCGCAGGGCTTACGGATTGCATGACGAGGAATACCTCAGGCTCGGGGTCCTCACCTGCACACTCCCGGCGCTTTGATCAAAAAATGATCAAAATTCACCCACTCGAAATCACGAAGACCCTCAAAATAAAATAGATCGCACAGAACTTTAGAAGCACAAAAGTACGCGCTGAGCCGCATGTGAATGCCCCTCTATACGAGCCCCCGCGCGGCCAGCGAGGTAATTGATTCCCCAACGATAAGGTGGTCGATGACGCGCACTTCGATCAACGCGAGCGCCGCCTTCAGTCGCGCCGTGACCGCCATGTCAGCCAGAGAAGGCTCGCACCCGCCGGATGGGTGGTTATGAACCAGCACCACCGCGGCGGCGTGCTTCGCGACCACGCACTTGATGACTTCGCGGGGATAGACCTGCGCGCCGTCGACGCTGCCCTCGAACATATCCACGTATTCGATGAGGCGGTGGCGTGTGTCCAGGAGGATGAGCCCGAAGACTTCACGCTCGCGTGGGCCGAGCTGGAGCATCAGAAACTCGCGCATGCTTTCGACGTCGGCGAGCACGGGCGCGCCTGGGCGGAATTGCGCGCGGGTGAGGTGGCGCGCGCAGTTGAGCACCGTGGAGTGCGGCGCCTCATGGAAATCGTTGCCGGATTTGATGAAAAGCGGGGTAGGGGGTTCATCTTCTGGCGGCGGCGCCGGGGGGATGAGTTTGTACTTGGGTGTTCTGTTTCGACGCGCGGGCGTCGTATGCTCGCAGGTAGCCATTGAATGTCTCCTCGAAAGACGTTTGGTGGTCAGGCGCCTGCCGGTGGTGGTACACCGGCAGGTGCCGCTTGAATTCAGTGATGAGACTCGAATCTGTTCCTTGATTTCCGAAAGTTGAACGACGAAACATCGTCGCGTGTGGGGGAGGATGCGCCGGCGGCGCATCGCTGATCAACGCTTTGGCTCAGTCATTTGCGCCAGATATGCGGCGTGACAAGTTGAGCGAAAGGTGCTGCGGCGGTTCGCGCGTCGTGAACATCGCTCGTGGCAAGGCCGCGCGAGGAATTGTGCAACAGGCTGTTGCACAATTTCCTTGGAGCCATAACACGCTTCCGCGCAGGCTCGAAAAGAAGACTCGCGACTCGCGCGCATCGCTTAAAATACAACCCACCGCAATCTTTCCGGAGCCGCCATGGACGGAGCTTCCCTTCACACCCCATCGCCTCGTTCGCTCGACGAGCTCGAAGCCGAAATCACCGAGCTCGCTGGCCACCTCAACGCCGCCCAGCATCGCTGGCTCACGCTGATCGCGGAGTTCGATCAACGCAACGGCTGGGCAGCGGCGGGCTGCGCCTCGTGCGCTCATTGGTTGAACTTCAAATGTGGCGTGGCGATTGGCGCCGCTCGCGAGAAGGTTCGCGTCGCGCATGCGCTGGAGAACCTCCCGAAGATCTCGGCGGCGATGTCCCGCGGGCAGGTGAGCTACTCTAAGGTTCGCGCGGTGACGCGCGTTGCCGATGCGGGGACGGAAGACTACCTGCTCTCGATCGCGCTCCACGGCACCGCGCATCATGTGGAGCGGCTCGTGCAGTGCTTTCGCCGGGCGAAGGAAGCCGAAGAGCTTTCTCGTGAGGCGCGTCAATACGTTGGCCGCAGCGTCACCTACCTGCATGACGATGACGGCTCGCTGGTGTTGAAGGCGCGGCTGCCGGCGGAGGTTGGCGCGCTGCTCATCAAGGCGCTCGACGCGGCCATGGAGGAGATTTCGACGCCGGTCGTTCCCGCGGGAACGTTCAACAAGCCCTCACCGCCGCCGGATGAGCGGGCGACGCCATGTGCGCGCCGCGCGGATGCCGTTGCTGTGCTGGCGGAGAGCTTTCTCAAGCATGGCGGGGCCGCTTTGAATGGCGGCGAGCGGCATCAGATTGTGGTTCACGTGGATGCGGAGACGTTACGCGACGGCACGGCGGGCAGGTGTGAGATGGAAGAGGGCCCTGCCCTGGCAGCCGAAACAGTTCGCCGGCTGGCCTGTGATTGCAGCGCTGTGATGCTTGTCGAGAACGAGCAGGGGGAGCCGCTGAATGTGGGAAGGAAGACAAGGAGCATCCCGCCGGCGCTGCGTCGGGCGCTGAATGCGCGGGACAGGGGCTGTCGGTTTCCGGGCTGCACGCATAGTCGGTATGTTGACCATCATCATGTGCGGCACTGGGCGCAGGGTGGAGAGACGAAGGCTAAGAACCTGGTGACGTTGTGTCGGTTTCATCATCGGAAGGTGCATGAAGGCGGGGTCGTCGTGCAGGTGCTGGATGATGGAGCGTTTCGGTTTGTGAAGGCGGATGGGAGGGCGTTTGACAGCTTCGTTCCCGCGCGCGACGGGTCGACGGCGGATTGGGCTCAACTGCTGCTGCAGCATGGAGACCGCGATATCCACATAGACAAATCGACGGCAGTCACTCGCTGGCGCGGCGAGCGCATGGACTACGGTATGGCGTTGGATGTTTTGCTCGCCCAATCGAAGCGCGTTCCCGCGGGAACGCTGGTCAACTAGCGTCAGCGGTCATGCAAGACTCCCCGCCTCTCGATGAATTACATAGCGATGAAGGCGCGGTCGCTGGTGGAAATCGAGGCGCCGCAGACAAAGCGCGCTAGCGATAGATACGCGTTGCCGACGAAGCGCAGGCGATGTTAGCATTTCGGAGGACGTACGTTCCATTTAGGGCCCATTGATGGAATCCTGCCGCTTTGATGCGGGCCCTTCCGAGGGGCATGATTGCGGCGGCTACCCGTACTCAAATAACAACAAGGCCTGCTGAAGCCCCTGAAGACCAATAAACGCGTGTAACGCGAACACGGACACACGACACCGTAGCGCGGCGTGAAACCGCTCACGCACGGCTCCGTGTCTTCGGAGTGTCATAAGGGTTAGGCCGTCAAGGAAAGGGGGACTAGCGATGGCATCTATACCTGCCCGGGCCGCGGAGCGCATTCGCGCAGCGCTGAAGCAATTTCAGCCAATCCTGGCGTCTGCCAAATCACGTGACGTCAACGAGTCGGACACCGTAGTGATCGTCACGGACCTCCTGCAGGCCGTATTCGGCTACGACAAGTATTCGGAGATCACTTCCGAGCACACCATTCGAGGCACGTACTGCGACCTCGCCGTGAAGCTCGATGGCAAGCTGGCCTTCCTACTGGAGGTTAAGGCAATCGGCATCGGGCTGAAGGATCAGCATGTCAAGCAAGCGGTGGATTACGCGGCAAACCAGGGCGTTGAGTGGGTAGGGCTCACCAACGGCTGCATATGGCGGATCTACCGGGTCCACTTTGCGAAGCCGATCGAACACGAGCTCGTGATCGAAATCGACTTCAGCGCACTGAATCCAAAAAGCAGCGATGACATCGAGATGGTCGGGCTACTTTCAAAGGAATGTTGGATGCGGTCCCGAATGTCCGAGTACTACGAACAGCGACAGGCGCTGAGTCGATTCACACTTGGCGCTCTGCTTCTAAGCGATGCTGTTGTGGACGTCGTTCGCCGAGAGCTCCGGCGAGTAGTTGAGGTGAAGGTGGAGGCGGACGAGGTTCGTGCCGTTCTCCAGAATGAAGTCCTTAAGCGCGAGGTACTCGAGGGTGATAAGGCTGCGGTGGCAGCCCGCCGGGTTATGCGTGCGGAGGGCCGATCGATTAGAAAGGCTCGCGAAGCAGAGTCGGACGCGGTACCGGGCAGCCCCGAACTACCGGCAGCTGCAAGCTCCAATTCGTAATGGGGCCTAAAGCAATCTCGGTTGCCTTGATGCGCTCCATCAAGCACGGAGTGCTTGCCGTCGCTTTGGCGTTTCCGATGCTGGTGAGCGCTCAGGTGCCACAGAGCGGTCGTATCGAGGGAATCGGGGAAGAGCCGTTGAACAGTTCGGCTTTCGATTGCAGGCGCTGTTCATTCGTCGAAAAGGACAGGGCAAAGCCTTTTGTCTGGTTGCCCCAATGAATTGTTTCGTGATCGAAGCAGTGCCCCACCTGCGCCTGGTCAAAGCGAGGCTGCACACTGTAGGTGAGCCTTGAAGCCTTCTTCAATCGCCATTGCCGAAAGGCATGATCTGTTGCGCGCCTCCACCATGCTGGTCGCGGGAATCTTTCTTCTACTTGGCTTTCACCCAACAGCGGAAGCGTCGTATAGGGAGCCGTGCAAGGTCAAATATGAAACGGAATTGGCTGTATCAGGGCACTGAAGTGCTTGCATTCGGCGATCAAGTCACTGTCGAACCTGACTTGGCCTCGTTCGCCCGCACGTTTCCGGATCGCAGTCTTGGCTCCTCATTGTTCCTGACCGGCCAGTCGCTATACGCAGTACTGCAAATCGCAGCAGGTAGAGATTGGCGGCTACTCGACCTTCGAACAGGGGTTATTTCTCCATTCGCCGGGAGTCAGATGTTTTCATTCTCGAAGTGGCGATTAGGTATTCAGTTCGCCACGGGCGACGCAAAGTGGCTCGTGGACGTGAGCTGAGGATGCTTCAGTGCGCACCGTCCTGATCCATATGATCTCGGATCTGACACTCACGACATTGAGCGCATGCGCGAAACAGGGTGCTGAAGGCAGTCGAGCTGAAATAGTCACACCCTCCGCTCAAGCTCAACCGCAGACGACTCGCGTGTCACCAATGCCCGCGTTGGCAACGCGCAGTCCGGACGATGTGGTTCAAGAGAGTCGGCGGTTCTACCTTGGTAAGAGGGCGCCCTTCTAAAATCGCCCGTACCGCCCCTTCGACACGTGAACACAAACGCTCCCATCGCTGCCGGACCTTGCGCATTGCCGATATGCTGCCCGGGCTGTACTCGCACCCGGACCCACCGGGCGCGCGGGGAGGGGGACTCTAAGCATGATCCGCAAGCCTGGTGTTCACTTCGCCGCCATCCTGGCCGCCTTCACGGCGCTCCCGGGATTCGCCGTGCCCGCTTCCGCAGCTTCCGCCGCCGCGCCAGCCGGCACCGCCGTGCCAACCTCCGCCACCGCCTCGCCCGGCGGTGACGAAGCCCACTCCCGCTGGTCCCTAATCGACCGCTACTGCACCGAATGCCACAACGTCACCGACTGGGCCGGCGGCGTCGCCTTCGATGCCATGTCAGTCGACGACATCCCCAACGACGCCAGGGTCTGGGAGTCCGCGATCCGTAAGCTGAGAGGCGGTTTCATGCCCCCGCCCGGCGCGAAGCAGCACCCCGATCCGCAGGCCACCAAAGGCCTCATCTCGTGGCTCGAAACCACCCTCGACACCGCGCAGGTCGACCCATACCCCGGCCGCGTGCCGCTGCGCCGCCTCAACCGCCGCGAATATGCCAACGCCATCCGCGACCTGCTCGGCCTCAACATCGACGCAACCGCGCTGCTGCCGGTCGACGACAAAAAGGGCGACTTCGACAACAACGCCGCCGCCCTGCAGGTGTCGCCCAACTTCATCGACCAGTACATCTACGCCGCGCGCGCCGTCGCGCTCGAGGCGGTCGGCAACCCGAAGGCTCCCGCCGTGACGACCACCTACGGCGACGTCGCCAACATGGTGATCTCGCTGCCGCCGCGCGGCGCGCCCGGCACCGGCACGGCAGCAGCATCACATCGAAGGGATGCCCTTCGGCACGCGCGGCGGCTTCAGCGTCGAGCA
This sequence comes from uncultured Gammaproteobacteria bacterium, assembly GCA_963837755.1. Lineage (GTDB taxonomy): Bacteria > Pseudomonadota > Gammaproteobacteria > Steroidobacterales > Steroidobacteraceae > JADGHX01. The sequence continues at coordinate 190,869 of CAWIOP010000004.1, forward strand.
CAACTTCCCGGCGGACGGCGAATACGAGCTCACCATCGGCGACATGGCGCTCGCGCGCGAAGTGCCGCGGATGGAGTTCGAGAACACGGTGATCGCCCTGCTCGACGGCAAGGAGTTCTATCGCACCAATATCGGCGGCGAAGCCGACCACAAGGCGATCGACCAGCGGCTGGATCCCGCGGTCGAAGAGATCAACGGACGGCTGCGGAAGATCCGCTTTCGACGCCACGGCCGGGCAGCACAAGCTGGCGGTCACCTTCCTGCAGCGCAGCTTCGCCGAGAGCGACGAGCGCATCCGCACGATCGCGCTGGAGGGCGGCCAGGAGCGCATCCAGGCCGCGCATGCCTTGCAGATCCGCGGGCCGCTCGTCGGTCACCGGCATGAGCGACGTCGGCCGAGCCGCGCGAAGATCTTCATCTGCCAGCCCGCGCAGCGCGGCCGACGAGACGCCCTGCGCGCAGCAGGATCGTCGAGAACCTCGCGCGGCGCGCCTTCCGCCGCCCGGTGACCGACCGAGGATCTCAATCCGCTGATGGCGTTCTACAAGTCGGGCCGCGCGACGGCGCGGCTTCGAAGGCGGCGTGCGCGATGCGCTCAGCGCGATCCTGGCGAGCCCGCATTTCCTCTATCGCGCGGAATCCGGAGACGCGGCCGGCGGCACTCGCACGCTGAGCGATCTGGAGCTGGCGTCGCGCCTGTCCTTCTTCCTGTGGAGCAGCCTGCCGGACGACGAACTGCTGAAGCTCGCCGCCGAATCGCGCCTCAGCAAGCCCGACGTGCTGGCCGCGACAGGTGAGCCGCATGCTCGCCGACCCGCGGGCCAAGTCGCTGAGCGACGATTTCGCGTTCCAGTGGCTCCACCTCGCCAAGCTGGACGAGATCACCCCGGACCGAGGCCAGTTCCCGCACGCGAGCGGCCTGCTCGATCCGCGCGCGACTGTTCAAGGAAGAGCTGCGGCTGTTCATCGACAGCGTGCTGCGCAGCGATCGCAGCGTGCTCGAGCTGCTGACGGCGGACTACACCTTCCTCAACGAGCGCCTGGCGATGCACTACGGCATCGAGACGGTCAAGGGCAGCCACTTCCGTCGCGTGACGCTCGACGACCCGGCGCGCTACGGCCTGCTGGGCAAGGGCGCCATCCTGATGTTGACCGCGTATCCCAATCGCACTCGCCCGTGCTGCGCGGCGCCTGGATCCTGGACCGCCTGCTCGGCACGCCGCCGTCCGACGCCGCCGCTCGAACGTCCCGACGCTGCCGGAGAACAGGCGCGGCCAGCCGGCGCAAACGCTGCGGGCGCAGGCTCGAGCAGCACCGCGCGAATCCGACGTGCTTCGCCTGTCACGGCGTGATGGATCCGCTCGGGCTTCGCGCTGGAGAATTTCAACGCGGTGGGGCAGTTCCGCGCCAACGACCCGCGACACGCTGACGCCGATCGACACCGCCGGTCAGTGCTGCCGGATGGCACGCAGATCAAGGGCCCGGACGATCTGCGCCAGGCGCTGGTCGCGCGGCCCGACACAGTTCGTGCAGGCGCTCACGGAGAACCTGATGACCTATGCGCTGGGCCGCAGCCTCGACTATCGCGACATGCCCACGGTGCGCCGCATCGTGCGCAACGCGGCGCAAGACGAGTACCGTTTCAAGTCCATCGTCCTGGCGTCGTGTCGAGCGATGCGTTCCGCAAGCGGGAAGCATCGAGCCCGACTCCTGCGCCCGAGCTGAAAACAGCATCGATCGAGAAGGCGTCGCCGGACGCTGGAGGTACACTAGGCCATGTTTTTCCTGACCAGGAAACATCTGTCGCGGCGCACCGTCCTCAAGGGCGCCGGCGCGACCATCGCGCTGCCGTTGCTGGATGCCATGATCCCGGCACGACACGGCGCTGGCGCAGACACGCCGCGGCAGCCAGCCCGCGCCTGGGCTTCGTGTACTTCCCGCACGGCGCGCTGCAGGACGACTGGACAGCCGACGCAGACCGGCCGCGACTTCGAGTTTCCGTTCATCCTCAAGCCGCTGGAACCGCTGCGCGAGTACGTGACCGTCGTCAGCGGCCTGCGCAACAAGGGCGGGGAAAGCTCCAGCCCGCACGGCATCATCGAGGAGACGCTGGCTGAACTGCGTCAGCCCGCGCTAGCGCGATGCGAAGACCGGCGTCGGCGTCACGGCCGACCAGATCGCCGCGCGGCACCTCGGCAAGGACACGTCGCTGCCGTCGCTGGAACTCTGCGGCGAGCCGGGCGGCATGATCTCGTTCCGCACGCCGGATCAGCCGCTGCCGATGGAAAGCAATCCGCGCAAGGTGTTCTATCGGCATGTTCGGCCAGGGCGATACGAACGAGGAACGCCAGGCCATTCTGAAGACGACGGACAGCCTGCTCGACTACGTGAGGGAATCGACGGCCAGCCTGAACCGCAAGCTCGACGCCGGCGACCGCGCGCGGGTGAGCGACTACCTGGATTCGGTCCGCGAGATCGAGCTCCGCGTGCAGAAGCTCGAAGGCGAACGCCAGCAGTCGCTGGGCGATCTGCCGGATGCGCCGCTCGGCCCGCCGGAGGATTTCGGCGAGCTGCTCGACGTGCAGTTCGAGATGATCGCGCTGGCCTGGCAGACGAACCGGACGCGGGTGGCGACGCTGAAGATGGTCGAGGAAGCCAGCATGCGGACGTACCCGAACCTGGGAACGTCCACGAAGCCTTCCACCCGACGTCGCACTGGGGCGGATTCCCGGAACGCGTCGCCAACCTGCGGCGCATCCAGAACTACCACACGCGAGCGCTTCGCGAAGTTCGCCCAGCGCCTCAAGGAGCATGCCGCGAAGGCGACGGCATCGGTGCTCGACCACTCGATCATCCTGTTCGGCAGCAACATGGCCAACAGCGACGCGCACAACAACGATCCGCTGCCGCAGGCGCTCATCGGCCGCGGCGGCGGCGTCAAGGGCAACCAGCACCTGCACTACCGCAGGACACGCCGCACGCGAACATCCTGGTCACGATGCTGGACCGCGCGGGCGTGCCGGCTGGGACATCGAGAAGTTCGCCGACAGCACCGGCGCGTTCTCCGGAGGTATGAGCATGGCCTTGCAAGTAGCGCCAGCCATGCGCGACTCGATGTTGAACGCTGCGCGGTGTGCATGCCGTCGCTGCGCTTCCGCGCAATTGCCGCTGCGTCTGCGGCGGCGTTGACTCTGGGGCTGCTCGGCGCCGCGGGCGATGCGGTCGCAGCCATCAAGCCTGCGCAGCCCCGGACGCCGACGTCGAACCGCCGCGACGTCCGATGGCAGCACGCCGCTGCAGTGGGCGGTCTACAAGGGCGACGTCGCCGAGGTCAAGCGCCTGCTGCGCGCCGGCGCCGACGTGATCGCTCGCCAACAACTACGGCGCCACGCCGATGAGCCTCGCCGCCGAAGTCGGCAACACCGACATGCTGAAGCTGCTGCTCGAAGCCGGCGCGAACGCCGACTCGCCCAATCGCCGACGGACAGACCGCGCTGCATGGCCGTGGCGCGAACCGGCAACGTGGACGCCGCACAGCTGCTGCTGGAGCACGGCGCCACCGTCGATGCGCGAGAGAAGTGGGGCGGACAGACCGCGCTGATGTGGGCGTCCGCGCGCCGGCATCCGGAGATGATGCAGCTGCTGCATCGTCCAAGGGCGCCGACGTCAACGCCCGCTCGATCGATCGCGACTATCAGCGTCACGTGACGGCCGAGGGGCGCCCAAGAGCCTGGACAGCGGCGGCTTGACGCCGCTGCTCTATGCCGCGCGCGAGAACTGCATCGCGTGCGTGGACGTGCTGCTCGAGCACGGCGCGGACATCGACCTGCCGGATCCCGACGGCGTCTCGCCGCTGACGTGGCGATCATGAACGCGAACTGGGATCTGGCGAAGCGGCTGATCCTGGCCGGCGCCGACGTCAATCAGTGGGACATCTACGGAGAGGCGCCGCTGCATGTCGCGATCGAGGCGGGCAACGCGCAGGCCGGCGCCTTCGGCGGTGGCGGCGGCTCGCGTAAGTCGATCGATCCGATGGACGAGACGAGCGGCACGCAGATCATCCGCATGCTGGTCGAGCGCGGGGCGAACCCGAACCAGCAGATGTATTTTCGCGCGCCGCGCGGCGCCGGATCGGTCTCGGCCGGCTCGCGGGGCACCACGCCGTTCCATCGCGCGTGTGCAAGCGGAGACGTCGAGGTCATCAAGCTGCTGCTCGCGCACGGCGCAGACATCAACCTGCACCAGGCGGACGGGCAGACGGCCACGATGTTGGCGCTGGCTGCACGCCGCGGTGGCGAGGACAACGTTGTCGAAGTGCTGCGTGTGTTGCATGCCGCGGGCGCAGACGTGAACGTCGTCGCCAAATATCACCACCTGCAGCGCCTGCGCGGGGGCACCGCGCTTCACGTCGCGACGCGCCTGGGTTTGAAGAAGGCGCTGGCGGAGCTGGTGGCCGAAGGCGCCGACGTGAATGCCAGGGATCCGGACGGTCTCACCGCGCTCGATTACGCGATGTCGCGAGGCTACATCCCTTTCCTGGCGCAGAAGGCGCCGGTGCGCGAAGACCTCGCCAAGCTGCTGCGCGGCTGGGGCGCGACGGTGGAGCTCGCCAGGACACCGGACTGGCCGCCCGTGGGCCCGCCTATCGGGTATGAAGCGACCATCTGGCCGCTCTGAACAACGCACTGAACGTGGCTGTGAAACCTGTGATGAATCCGCCTTTGCGGCTCGAAATCTCGTGTTCGCGAATGAGCCCCGCGCGCAGTTGCGCCATGAGGTTGCGATGAATCGTCTATCGCGAAGGGGTTTTTTGCAGGGCGGCCTTCAGGTGCTCGGCGCCGCATCGTTGGCTGGGGCGGTGGTGCCGGCCCACGCCGCTCGCGCTCCGCGCATCGCCGCCACCGAGCTTTCTCCCAATGGAGTAGGAAGTCTCACACTGCTGGACGGCGCCGGCTGCAACGTCGTCGCAATGCGCGGTGCTGAAGGCTCACTCCTGATCGATGGCGGCCTCGCGGCGAATTCGAACGCGCTGCTGAAGGCTGCCGCCGCCGCCACGGGCAATCGTCGCGTCAACACGCTCATCAATACACACTGGCATCCGGCGCAGACCGGCTCCAACGAGCGCGTCGGCCGCGATGGCGGCGTGATCATTGCGCACGAGAAGGCGCGGCTGTATCTGGGCCGCGCTGCCACGTCCGTCGACTACGAAGGCACGTATGGGCCGCTGCCCGAGAAGGCGCGGCCGACGAAGACGACTCGCGACAAGGGCTCGCTCGAGTTCGCCGGTCAGCACATCGACTACGGCTACCTGCCGGCGGCGCACACCGATGGCGACCTCTACGTTCACTTCCCCGAACGCAATCTGCTGGTGGCGGGCGGGCCCGTGTGCGCCGAGCGCTGGCCCATCCTCGACATCCGCAATGGCGGGTGGATTGGGGGACTGGTGCGAGCCCACGAAACGCTCGCGGGGCTCGTCAAACCCGACACGCGCATCGTGCCTGCGAACGGGCGGATGCTGACGGGGGCGGACATTGCGCGTCACCGTGACATGTATCAGCAGCTTTTCAGGCAGTTGTTCGTTTATCTGAACAAGGGGTTCGGGCCGACCGACGTGGTCGCCGCGCGGCCGCTCAAAGAGCATGAGGCGGAGCTAGGTGACCCTGCCGCGTTCCTGCACGGCGCGTACCGGAGCATCTTCCTCGCCTACGTGCCGGACTGATTCGTCGGTTCCGGCCGACGGGCGAGGCCGCGATCCGCGACCTCAACCACTCGCACTTCATTCACTGCGAGTGCCGCCTTCAGGCGCGCAGTGACACCGAACCGGTGTCAGGCGACGCCTCGGACGGCGCAAATCTTTGAATCTCAAGATCTTCGCGATCGTCCGGAGCGGGGGTGATTCGACTGGACCACGCCGCGTCATGCCTCGACGAAGAGCTGTCGCAGCACGGAGACATTGTGTGTAAGCGCCATATATGTGCAGAATCGGCACATATATGGCGATTCAGCTCAAGTCAGTCACCCTTGCTGCGGCACGCACGCTGCTCCGGCCGCTCGTGGGCCTGCTGATCAAGAGCGGCGTTTCCTGGAAAGAATTTGCGGACGTCGCCAAGACGTCCTTCGTCGAGGTCGCGAGCAACGAATTCGGCATTCGAGGTCGCAAGACCAACGTTGCGCGTGTCGCCATCCTCACGGGAATTCATCGTCGCGAAGTGACGCGACAGCGCGAGTTGCTCGAGCAGTCGCAGTTGCCCGAGCCGACTTATCTCAATTCCGCGCAGCGCGTCTTGTCGGGCTGGCATCAGGACCCTGACTACGTTGACACCGCAGGAGTCGCACGCGAGTTGCCGGTGGCCGGACCGGCGCCGTCTCTTGCGGATCTTTGCGATCGCTATGCCGGCGACATGCCCGCCACCGCGTTGCTCAAGGAACTGCGCGCGGTAGGCAACGTAATAATCTTGCCGAGCGGTTTGGCACGCGCTCAATCGCGTGTGTACATCCCGCATCAGCTCGACCCTGCGAAAGTGCTCCGCGCCGGCAGCGTGCTGTCCGACCTGGGCCGGACAGTGGTGCACGACCTCGCGCGCGGCGCGCGCGAACCCCTCCGGTTCGAGCGCCGTGCCGAAAACGACCGTATCGATCCAAAGCACCTTGCAGCCTTCCGGGCAATGCTCGAGCAGGAAGGGCAGGCAATGCTCGAACGCGTCGACGATTGGCTCACGAAACACGAAACAAAAGCCGAAGAGTCGGCGGCAAAGCCGCTGCTGCGACTCGGCGTTGGCATTTACCACATTCAGAACGATACGTACCGAGGGACCAGGCCATGAAGAGCGAAATCCAGAATGTCGTCGTGCGACATCTGCGCGGTGTTGTCATCGCGATGGTGTTGCTAGTTGCATCTTGCGGCGGCGGAACAGGTGATTCGCCGTCCGGGCCGTCAGTCGGTGGGATCAACGGAGGCGGATTCGCGCGTGGCGCGATTACTGGCTTCGGGAGCATCTTCGTAGATGGTGCGTCGAGTTCTCGACCTCGGGCGCATCGATTCGTATTGAAGGCTCCACAGCCACGGAATCACAGCTCAAGGTCGGCCAGGTCGTCCTCGTACAGGGCACGATCAGCGATGATGGCCGAAGCGGCACGGCGCGCACGGTCAGTTTCGACGACAACGTCGAAGGGCCGATCCAGTCCGTGGATGTACAGGCCAACACGTTCGTCGTGCTCGGACAGACGGTTCGTGTCACTGGCACGACGGTGTTCGATGGCGGGGTCTCTCCGGCGGACATCACCGGCCTCTCGCCGGGCGTCAGCGTCGAGGTCAGCGGGTTCGTGGATTCCACGGGTGTCATCGTTGCGACCCGCGTTGAAGGCAAGGCTGCCGCCGGCGAGCTCGAGGTCTCGGGCGCGCTGTCGGGTCTCGATACTGTCGCCCGGCGCTTCACGATCAACGCGCTCACCATCGACTACGCGACCGCGACAGTCAGCGGCGGAACGCTCGCGAACGGAGCCTGCGTGGAGGTCAAGAGCAACGCGCCGACCGGCAATACGTTCGTTGCGACGCGAGTCGAAGTGAAGTCCTGTGGACTGGCTGCAGCGGCCAACGATCGCGGTCAGATCGAAGGCATCATCACGCGGTTCGTGTCGGCGGCCGACTTTGACGTCAACGGCCAGCGTGTGACGACCACCGCGTCCACGACCTACGTCAACGGCATGGCGAGTGCCTCCGCGAGCGACCTGCGGCTCGATCTCAAGGTCGAGGTCGAGGGGACGTTCAATGCCGCCGGAACGCTGCAGGCAAGCAAGGTCGAGATCAAGCCGGAGAGCAGCTCGCGGCTCCTCGGCACCGTGGACGCTCTGAATGCCGGCGCGAACACCCTGTCGATGTACGGAATAGACGTTGCGATCAACGCGTCGACGCGTATGGAAGACGAGTCCAGCGCTCGCATCTCGCCGCTGCGATTCCCGGATTCTGCGCACCGGCGACTATCTCGAAGTGCGCGGCTTCAAGGGGGCTGCCGCAAACTCGATCGTCGCCGTTCTCGTGGAGCGCGGCGACCTGGATGCGCGGCGCGAGCTGCAGGGCCGCGTGACCGCCGTTGCGCGACCGAATCTGACGATTCTCGAAGTCAGCATCACGACCAGCGGCGGCACGCAGTTCCGCAATGTCGATGATTCGCCCATGACGGCGGACGAGTTCTTCGCCGCGATCGGCGATCAATTCGTGAAAGTGCGGGGGACGTGGAACGGCGTCGCTTTTGCGGCCGACGAAGCGCAGCTCGAGACTCCATGATGAGGCACGACATGCACTCGAGTGGGCCGATGCACGCAAGATTCTCGAGCTCATGAGGTTCAATCGAGCGCGCGCACGACTCGCAGCGAGGTGCGGCTGTCCCGTTCGTCAGGCATGAACATCGTTCGATGCGCGACACGGAGGTACTCGCCTTCGGTGCCCCAGCCGCATATTCCCACTCGGCTTCCGTCGGCAGTCGATAGCGTGCACCCGTTTCCTTCGACCGGTGCTTCTATTTTTCCCACCCAGTCGGAGAGTTGTAGGTCGTTGAAAGCCCCACCGCCTCGATCTCGTGAATCTGCCCGCCCCAGATCTTGAAGATGTGCGCGGCCGGCATGTCGAAGGCCCGCTGGTTCGGCATCTTGCGCACCTCCTGGCCAGGCACGCCGTACACGCGGAACTCCTTCTTCGTCATTGGATGGCGGAAATGCGAGAACCCGATCGCAACGCCGTTCTCTTCGTCGGCGATCCACACGCGGCGGTTGTCGATGGTGTCGATGTACTCGAACGTGTTCGAGTCCAGCTGCTTGGCGCAGCCGAGCGCTCCGGCCAGGCCGAAACCCTGTGACGGGTCTGCCGGCACCGGGTTGCGCACGGTCTGCATGCCGTTCTCATAGCGCACGCAGTCATCCGCGAACGGCGCGAGCGAGCCGTTGTTGTTGTCGAGAGCGTCGTAGTAGGAAGCGGCGATGTGCAGTAGCCGGCCGCGGGCGTCGCGGTATGGCTCCGCCACGCTGGTGACCAGCTGTAGGCGCGGCGTCTTCAGGCGCACGAGGTTTGCCTCTCGCACGGCCGCCACGATGTGCTCGGCTTCGGCGATCTTGCCTCCGACGACCTTGAGGCGCACTCCGATCTCAACCGGTTTGCCCTCCGCCTCCATCACACCGATGAAACCCACCTGCTGCGCGACAGGGTCTGGCACATAGATCTTGAACGTGGTTGGGGCCGCGGAGGCCGTTTTCCACAGCCCTTCGCCGGGCTTGAGGCGCTTTACGTTCTCGACGAACTTGATGCCGCCGGCCAGCGGCGCCTTGGACGGGTCATGCGCCACGACGGCGGCCAGATACGTGTCGGCTAGCGCCGTGAGGCAAGCGCGGTCGCAGGGCTTGTCGGGCTCGGGCTTGGCTCCTTGCCTGGCTACCGACGCGGCGTGGCCGACTCCTGACAGTGACGCGAAGAAGGCAAATGCGGCGAGGCCCGCAACGGCGCGCTAGTTCATGCTGATTCCCCCTACTGATTCCGGCGGCGGCCGGTTCTAACTTTTCACGCAGCTTAGATGCCGGGCGCGCGCACTACGACGCGCGCAAGGAAGACTGTCCGGTGGGCGGAGGCGTCGCGTCTCGGTGGTCGGTTGGGAATGACGTGCAACGGGCGCGACGCTCAGGCCTCGCTCTTGTGCATTTCTGAACGCGGCGTGTTGATCGTTTCGCCGGAAAGCGCAGTGTCAGATCCATTGAAACACTTTCGCCAGCTGGCCTGCGGTTAATGCGGCCAGAACCCCCAAGACCCAGAGTATCGCTTTCTGCATGCCTTTGAGATCTGCGACGCTTTCGTTCGTTCTGGCGAGATTTGCATTGGTCACGTCGAGCTTGTCGCGGAGCATCTCGAGTTTGCCGTCGGTCGCAGCCTGGCTCGCGTCCATCCTGTCGCGTAGTGCGTCGAGCTTGCCGTCCGTCGTCGCCTGGCTCGCGTCCATCTTGTCGCGTAGTGCGTCGAGCTTGCCGTCCGTCGTCGCCTGGTTCGCGTCCATCCTGTCACGCGCATCGTCGAACCTACCGTTCGCCGCCGTATGGTTGGCGTCGATCTTGGCCAGCAGCGCTGCGTGACCGGCATCGATCTTCTGCAGCAACGTGTCGTGAATGCCGTCCATTCGATCGCGCAGGTCGCGAACGTCGGACTTCACTTCCGCCATATCGGCGCAGGGGTGCCTGATATCCGATTCGAGCATCGCAGTCGGGCTCATGTCTGCCTCATCATTCTCGACAATCAGCGCGTTCGTCGCTCTACGCATGATGTTCACCGGAACGGTTTGACGTGGATCCTTACGTCGCGGGGAGATTTTATTCGCGTTGTTTGCCGTTCGCCTCGTTCATTTGTGACGTGCGCGTGTGCGCGCCGCGAACATCACGTTCGTACGAACGCAGGCATTGATTGAGCAAGTAATTGCTCAAGCTCGAAGAGCAAGCGTCTTGTCAGGCGTGGCGCAAGATGGCAGAGCCTCGCCATTCATGCGCATGAGCTCAGGGCAAGACAGCCTGCGCCACGCATTCGCCGTGTGGTTGGACAGAGTTATACTCGCGCGGCTTCCGGGCGGGCGTGTGAGCACGATAGACGACTTGTGGGAGAAGCAAACCATGTTGGCTGAACGATTCGATGAGTGGGAGGAAGAGCTTCGGCAGGAGGGCCGGCAGGAGGGCCGGCAGGCGGGTCGGCAGGAAGGCGAGGCGATGTTACTCATCCGCCAGTTGCAGAAGCGTTTCGGTGAGTTGCCGGACTCGGTGCGCGCCCATCTGCGCAACGCACAGCCGGATCAGCTCGAGCATTGGGCTGAGCGGTTGCTCGACGTGGCGAGCCTGAACGATCTGTTCAACGACGAATGGGGCGCCGTTCCCGAAGGGGAGCTGGTCAACCGGCATAGTTCCGACCTCAGGGAGGCCAACGCAACAACGCGCAGCGGAATCTGCCGCGGGATCGGCTAGGCTTCCTCGGAAGCCAGGAAACGAAGACTTCGACACACGAGGTCCGCATGAAATTGACCCGCCACGTCCTCTTAGCAGCGGCGCTCCTGTTCTGCGCGGGCATCGCGTCCGCGCAACAGAACGTTCCCTTCGCCAATGGCGTCCCCGTGGCGCCCATCGGCCTCGGCGACCAGCCGCTGACGCGAAGGCCCCTTCGTGTATCGCACGGCCGAACAGCAGGACGTGCGCGTCAGCGTCGTCGCGCGTGGCCTCGAGTATCCGTACAGCCTGGCGTTCCTGCCTGGCGGAGAACTGCTGGTCACCGAGCGCCCGGGCCGGTTGCGGATCATCCGCAACGGCGTGCTCGATCCGCGGCCGATCGCCGGCGGACCGGCATCGCGATTTGCGGGCAAGTCCGGTGCGATCGGCGCGGTCCACGGGTACATGAGCCTCGTCGTGCATCCCCGCTTCGCCGAGAACCACTGGATCTACTTCAGCTACACCAAGCCGCTCGACGACAAGCGCGCCACCGTTGCCGTGGCACGCGCCCGCCTCGAAGGCGGCACGATGCGCGACGTGCGCGACGTCTTCGTGGGTGACAATTTGCGCGGGGCCGCCAGCCTCGCCATGACGCCGGACGGCATGCTGTGGATCGCCACCGGCGGCGAGGGTGCACAGGATCCGAAGTCCCTCACCGGCAAGGTACTGCGGCTGAGGGACGACGGCAGCGTGCCTCCGGACAACCCATTCGTCGGGCGGGAAGACTACCGCCCGGAAATCTACACGCTCGGGCACCGCGCCGCGCTGGGGCTTGCCGTGCATCCGGCGACCCACGAAGTGTGGCTCAGCGAGATGGGCCCCAACGGCGGCGACGAAATCAACATCCTCAAGCCCGGCCGCAACTACGGCTGGCCGCTGGTGAGCCTGGGACGCACCTACCCCGGTCCGTGGCAGGCCAAGGCGAACCAGCCGACTCACGAAGGCTTCGAGCCGCCCGTGGTGTACTGGATGCCCGCCGATTTCGGTCGCCGGCCTCACCTTCTACACGGGCGACAAGCTGCCCAAGTGGAAGGGCGACCTGTTCGTGGGCGGCCTGCGCACCGGCGAGGTCCCCGGCACCGGCCACCTGGATCGCGTTCTGTTCAACGACAAGATGGAAGAGCTGCGCCGCGAGTCGCTGCTGGTCGATCTGCACCAGCGCATCCGCGACGTGAAACAGGGGCCGGATGGCTTGCTGTACGTGGCGACCGATGAGCCACAGGGCGCCATCCTGCGTATCGAACCCGCGCGATAACAGTCACCGCAGGGGCGTGCGCGATGGTAAACCACATAGCGACCCCACTGGCTGGACTGCGCTGCCCGACTGAATTAACGTCGTGCGCCGGGGCGGCCGCCCGGAAGCAGGGGGGCTTCGTGAGCCATAGCGCAGGTGGGCGCGCAGACCACTTACGATCTGTGCTTCAACCGCGACGGCATCAGCAATCCCACCTACAGCATCGACGACCCGAACGGCATGTGCAGCCGAATCGTGCGTAGCGACGTGACCGGGGATCGGCTCCGAGTGAGCTCGTCTTACGCGAACCTCGGCACTCTGGAAACTTCCGGTGTGGACGTGCAGGCGAGCAGGAGACGCTACTACGCGGCGGTGAAGCTCGGTTTCTGATCGCCCATCCTCACTCTGCCATCCCAAAGCTATAGGGGAACCCGGATGCTGACGACCTCGAATGGTTCCAGGCTCGCTTGTGCAATCCTCGTTGGTCTCACCGTAGGCGTATGCGCAACGACCACTTCGAAGGCGCAGGGAGCGTCCGCCACCAGCGCGCCAACGGCTGCCGATGAAATTGCGGCGCTCAAAGCCGAGAACGAGCGGCTGAAGGGGCTCGTCCCCAGCCAGTCTCACGCGATGATGGATGTCGCGTACCATTTCACGAACCTGTGGTTTGCCGCAGAGCACGGGAACTGGCCGCTTGCGCAGTTCTATTTCAACGAAGCGCGCAGCCACATCCGGTGGGCCATTCGCATCGTTCCCGTGCGCCGCACGGCCTCCGGGGAGGTCAACCTGGAAGAGATCTTCTCGGCTTTCGACAGCTCCCTTCTGGCTGCGCTTCAGAAGGAAATTGCCGCGCAGGACCGCAAGGGATTCAAAGTGGCATATCGAGGCGCCCTGGGTGGCTGCAACGGCTGCCACGCTGCGTCGGACAAACCCTTCCTTCGCGTGAAGGTTCCGAAGCAGCAAGAGGTTCGCATCGTCGACTTCACCCCTCAAGGGAAATGAGCGGGCCGATGTTCACGAACCGCGTGGCCATCGGAGCAGCAGCGCTTTCACGATGACAGGAGAAGAAAAGTGCGCGCAGACGAAACCAGAGCGGCAGCCGATGCGTCTGCCGTCGCGGTCACCCTTTATTACCACCCGCTCGCGTCCTTCTGCCACAAGGTGCTCATGGCGCTGTATGAGAACGGCACGCCCTTTGCGGGCGAGATCGTAAACCTCATGGATAAAGACTCCAGCGCCCGCTTGCGCGCTCTATGGCCGCTCGGCAAGTTTCCGGTTCTCCGTGACGAGGGCCGGGACCGCACCTTGCCGGAAACCACGATGCGCAGTGCCGCCCTCGCATCGGCGACGCCACGCGGATCATGCTCATCCGCCGGCCTGAGTCGATCGGCAACGATCTTCTGCATGGGTTCCTGGACATAGAGGTCAAAGAAGCGGTCCCAGAGCCGTGCATCGAGGCGTTGATCTTCGTTCTCCGGCAGCAACCGGTGTGCGCCGGGGTAATGCAGATCGAGGTATTCAATGATGACCGTGGTCACCATCAAGCAGAAGACGATCAGCACGGATGCGAAGGCTGGTACAAGCGAGTTGTTCGCTCCACGTCACAGCATAATGTCGGCGCCCGGGGTTCCGGGCTTCCCCTGTGCGTCCGCTCTTGCGGAATTTCGGAGTTTGTCCGCACTGGCAGCTTCCGGGCGAGGGCTGCCGTTCACATGAGCCGGACCAGGCAGGCAGCGGTCGTGCCTGTTGGCGTGTTATCTTTCATCTGAAATAGCAGCGCCACCCGTGTTGATGCAGACCCGTCTCCGCTTTACCGCGTCCTACAGTCAAGCTTTCTTCCGCGCACCGCGAGCGTTAGCGTTCGTGAGCGTCTTGCTGGTTGCTCTTCACGGCAACCCGGCCAGGGCGTTTGGCTTCGACGACGTCGCTGCACAGGCTGAGCAGCGAGCCCGAGGCACATACCGCGCCGCGAGCCGCAAACCGCCCGCGGAATTGGAAGCACTCAATTACGACCAGTATCGGGACATTCGATTTCGCCCCGACCACGCCTTGTGGCGCCCGCGGAACCTGCCGTTCGAATTGATGTTCTTCCACCTCGGCACGTTCCAGACCGAGCCGGTTCGCATCAACGAAATCACGCCCAGGGGCGTGCGTCATATCGCCTATGACAGCGCCGACTTCAATTACGGCAAGAACGAGCTTTCTCCCCGCACCTGGGGAGATGTGGGTTTCGCCGGGTTTCGCGCGCACTACGCACTGAACGGCGGTGCCTACAAAGACGAGCTCGTGGCGTTCCTCGGCGCCAGTTACTTTCGCGCGCTCGGCGCGGGCCTGCGCTACGGTTTATCGGCGCGGGGGCTGGCCATCGACACCGTCGGTGGCCAAGGCGAAGAGTTTCCCCGGTTCACGGAGTTCTGGATCGTCAGGCCGGCCGAGGACGCAAGTACCTTGACGCTCTACGCGCTGCTCGACTCGCCGCGTGCCAGCGGCGCTTACCAGTTCGAGATTCACCCCGACGACGAGACGGTTATCGATGTGCGCGCGCGCATTTTCCTGCGCGCGGGCGTTGCGACGCTGGGGATCGCGCCGCTCACCAGCATGTTTTTCTTCGGCGAGAACCAGCCGCATCGCACGGACTTCCGCCCCGAGGTGCACGACTCGGATGGCTTGATGGTTGCCACAGGCGATGGCGAATGGCTCTGGCGTCCGTTGCTCAATCCGAAGCAAACGCTGACCACCTCGTTTTCGATGCGCAAGCTGCGCGGTTTCGGCCTGATGCAGAGGGACCGCAACTTCGGTAGCTACGAAGACAGTGAGGCACGCTACGAGTTACGCCCGAGCGCCTGGGTCGAGCCCGTGGGATCCTGGGGGCCCGGCCGGGTCGAGCTGGTTCAGTTGCACACGCCAGACGAGACCAACGACAACACCGTCGCGTACTGGGTGCCGGACCAGCTTCCGGCGACGGGTCAGCCGCTCGACCTGGTCTACCGTCTGCACTGGCAAGGCGCGCAGCAGATGCAGCGCCCGCCGGGCGCCTGGGTCACGCAGACGCGCGTGGGCCGCGGATACGGCGAACTGGCGCAGGACGAGCAGCAATTCGTCGTCGATTTCACCGGTCCCTCGCTCGCGGCACTGCCGCCCGATGCACCGGTGAAGGCGGTCGTCACGGCGCCTTCCAACGGGCAGATCGTCGAAAGCAATGTCTATCGTGTCGAGGCCACCGGGCAGTGGCGCATGACCGTGCGGGTGAAACAGCTCAGCCCCACACAACCCACGGAGTTGCGTGGCTTCCTTCAGAGCGGCACGAATGTGCTGACTGAAACATGGAGCAACATCCTTCCCGCGCGCTGAAGGCGTGTCCGGAATAGTCGAGCACGTCCGCCCGTCGATCCGACCGAGAAGAAGCCCTGTCACCCAGCGGCAATTCGGTCACTATGCCCCCACTAGAATTAGCGGCATCGCGACTCATCGGCGATGCACTCCAGTGGTACACCGCGTGCTCGATGAAACCAGTCGCGTTGCCTGACAAAGTTGCGATCGTCGCCGCCTGCGCACTGCTTGCGCTGCTTGCCGGATGCAACGGCAAGGTGGCGCCCGCGGAACCCGCGCCAACGGTGCTGGTCGCCACTCCTCGCGTGCAGCAAGTGATGGATTGGGATGACTACGCGGGCCGCTTCGAGGCGGTCGACTCGGTGGAGGTGCGCCCCCGTGTCTCGGGCCTCCTGCAATCGGTGCATTTTCGAGATGGCCAGGACGTCAGGAAAGGGCAGCTGCTTTTCGTCATCGACCCGAGGCCCTTCGCCGCGCAGCTCGCGCTGTCCAAAGCGCAGCTCGCACGGGCCCAGGCGGCGCAGGCGAATGCGGAGGCGGCATTCAAGCGCGGCGCCTCCCTCATCGAGACCCACGTGATCAGCCAGTCGGATCTCGACACGCTCACCGCGGCCCGGCTGCAGGCCGCGGCCGAGGTGGCGGCGGCCCAGGCGAATGTCGATGCCAACGCCTTGAGCCTCGAGTTCACGCGCGTGGTGGCACCCATCGGCGGCCACATCTCCAGTCACCGCCTCGCCGAAGGAAACCTGGTGCAGGCGGGCGCCACGCTCCTCACCACCATCGTTACGCTCGATCCCATCCGTTTCGTATTCGATGCACCGGAATCCGCGCTGCTGAAGTACAAGCGCGAGAAGAACGGCTCGAGCCTCGGCAACGCCGTGGATATCCGGCTGCAGGATGAGACGGACTATCGCTGGAAAGGCCGGATCGAGTTCGTGGACAACGCGCTGGATGCCGGGTCCGGCACGATTCGCGCGCGCGCCTTGGTGGGCAACCGCACCGGGTTCCTGACACCCGGCATGTTCGGGCACATGCGTCGCTTCGCCACCCACGCGTCCGAGGCGATGCTGATTCCTGATGAGAGCGTGGTGAACGATCAGACGCGGCAAATCGCGTACGTCGTCGGCAACGACGGCATCGTCGCCCAGCGCACGATCGAAGTGGGCCGATTGATCGATGACATGCGCGTGGTTCGCGCGGGCCTTGCGCCCACGGATCGGGTCATCATCAGCGGCGTGCAGCGTGCGCGGCCCGGCCGTAAAGTGAACGCCCAGCCGGGGCAGATGAGCGCGTTCCCTTCCGGCGTCTCGCGAGGCGAGAACAGCCCGCTGGAAATGCCGTCCGGAGGAGGGCCCTCGGCACCATGAGCCCGATGGGTGCCAGCGGCACGGCGACCTTCCCACGGGCTTGCACGTGAAGATCGCCCACTTCTTCATCGAGCGGCCCGTGTTCGCCTGCGCGGTGTCGGTGGTCATCACGCTGCTCGGAGCCATCGCATTCCCGGGGCTGGCGGTCGATCAGTATCCGCGCATCGCTCCGCCCACCGTCTCGGTCTCCGCTGTATATCCGGGCGCTTCGGCGGAAGTGATGGCGGACAACGTCGCGGCCCCGCTCGAGCAGCAGATCAATGGCGTCGACGACATGCTCTACATGTCTTCGCAGTCGATCGGCGAAGGGCGCGTGAGCATCACGGTTACCTTCAAGCTGGGAACGGACGTCGACATCGCTCAAGTGAAGGTGCAGAACCGGGTGCAGACGGCGTTGCCCCAGCTTCCGCAGGAAGTGCGGAACCTCGGTGTGAGCGTTCGTAAAGGCGCCGGTGACACGCTGCTCATCGTGCACATGACCGCTACCGATTCGTCGATGGATCGCAAATTCATCGCGAATTACGCGAGCCTTCAGGTGCGCGAACGCCTGCTGCGCGTTCCAGGTGTGGGTGATGTGGGCGTGAACGCGGCGCGCGACTACGCCATGCGGATATGGATCGATCCCGACAAGGCCGCGGCACGCAACCTCACCGTGCAGGAAATCGTCGCGGCCCTGCGCAACAACAACGTGCAAGTGGCGGGCGGCGCCGTCGGCGCGCCCCCGTTTAACGACAACCCGGCGGCTTACCAGCTCATCATCCAGACGGCGGCGAAGCTGTCGACCGCCGAGGAGTTCGCCCGCGTGATCATCAAGCGCGACGGCGAAGGCCGCGTCACGCGGGTCTGGCGACGTCGGCCGCGTGGAGCTCGGCGCGCAGAACTACGCGCATCAACGCCTACAAGAATCGGGAACGTGCGGTCGCGCTCAGCGTCAACCAGGCGCCGAACAGCAACGCGCTCGATGTCGCGGAAGCTGTCCAGAACACCATGCGCGAGCTGCAGGCGGACTTCCCCGCTGGCGTCGCATACGAGATCATCTACAACCCGAGCAAGTACATTCGGGCTGCGGTCGAAGAGGTGCAGCACACGCTGATCGACGCCACCATCCTGGTGGTGATCGTCGTGATTCTGTTCCTGCAGAGCTGGCGCACCGCGCTGATCCCACTGCTCGCCATTCCCGTATCGCTGATCGGCACGCTGTGCGGTGATGGGCGCGTTCGGCTTCTCGCTGAACAACCTGTCGATGTTCGGCCTGGTGCTGTCGATCGGCATCGTCATCGACGACGCCATCGTCGTCGTCGAGAACGTGGAGCGGCACATCCGCGCCGGCATCAGTCCGCGCGAAGCGGCGCACCTTACGATGGACGAGGTGGGCGGCGCGCTGATCGGCATCGCGCTGGTGCTGGTCGCCGTGTTCGTGCCGACGGCGTTCATGGGCGGCATCGCGGGGCAGTTCTACAAGCAGTTCGCGCTGACGATCGCCGCGGCCACGGTCATCTCGCTGGTCGGTCTCGTTGACGCTGTCGCCGGCGCTCGCGGCGCTACTCCTGAAGCCGCATGCAGCGGCAGACCGGCACAGGGAAGCTCGGCGCCTGTCGGTGCGGCGATCACTCGCGGCTTCGATCGCTTTGCCGGGCGGTACGGCGAATTCACGCGCCGGATGATACGAATGAGCGCCATGGTGCTCATTGCTCTATGTGGGGCTGCTGGCGATCGCTGCCTGGCGAATCGTCGACACGCCGCGCGGATTCATTCCCGCGCAGGACCAGGGCACGTCTCCATGTCGATCCAGTTGCCGCCCGGCGCAGCCTGGCGCGCACGGACGCGATCATGCAGCGGGTCCTCGACATCGTCCTGACTACGCCGGGTGTCTCGGCAGCGTCGACGTATGCCGGCATGGACGGCGAATGGTTTCAGCAACCAGTCGAGCTCCGGCCAGATGTGGCCGATCTTCGATCCGTTCGAGGTGCGGCTGCCGAGCGCGGGCAGACGGCGGCGAAGATCACCGCGGACCTGCGCAAGCGCCTCTCGGTCGTTACGGGTGCCGACATTCGCATCAGTCAGCCTGCGCCGGTGATCGGTCTCGGCTCCGCCGGCGGCTTCAGGATGATGATCGAGGATCGGGGCGGCAACGGTTACGCTGCGCTCGAAGCGGCCGTGCAGGACCTGGCCGAGGCGGCGGCGAAGGATCCCGCCATCGACCAACACTTTCGTGAATTTCAACACGCGCAACCCGACGCTGAATGCCGTGGTCGATCGCGACAAAGCCGAGATGCTCGGCGTGCCGTCGCGCAACGTGTTCGCGACGCTGCAGACGTATCTCGCCGGCACCTACGTCAACAACATCAATCTGCTCGGCCACACGTTCCAGGTGATCGCGCAGGGCGACGCGCCGTTACCGCCAGGACGAGGACTGGGTCGGAACACTGAAGACGCGCTCCACGTCCGGCGCGATGGTGCCGTTGAGCTCGGTGGCCAACTTCACGCCTGCCGACGGCGCCGTACAGGGTGCTGCGCTACAACCTTTATCCCGCCGCGGATATTCAGGGCGACACCGCGCCGGGCCATCCGTCGGGCCAGGCGATGGCGGCGATGGAGCGCATCGCTCGCGACTCGCCTGCCTGCGGGGTTCACCTTCGAATGGACCGACATCGCCTACCAGCAGCAGCTCGCGGGTAACGCGGGCGCGTTTGAGCTTCGTGCTCGCCGTGGTGTTCGTGTTCATTTTCCTGGCCGCGCTGTACGAGAGCCTGACGTTGCCGCTGGCGGTGATCCTGATCGTGCCGATGTGCCTGCTCGCCGCGATGCTGGGCGTCAACTTGCATGGCACTCGACAACAACATCCTCACGCAGATCGGCATGGTGGTGCTGATCGGCCTCGCGGCGAAGAACGCCATCCTGATCGTCGAGTTCGCGCGCCAGGCGGAGGAGCAGCTCGGCATGACGCCGGCGGAAGGTGCCGCCCACGCTGCGCGCACGCGCTTGCGGCCCATCCTGATGACCTCGGTCGCATTCATCTGCGGCGTTGCGCCCGCTGGCGTTCGGGTCCGGCGCCGGGCGCCGAGCTGCGCCACGCGCTGGGCATCGCGGTGTTCTTCGGGATGATCGGCGTCACGGTGTTCGGGCTGGTCTTCACGCCGGTGTTCTATGTCGCCTCCCGGTGGGTCGCCGCGAAAGTAAGCCGAGTCGGCAGCGTAGCCGGGCTCGTGGGACATGCGTCGCCTGGCAAGCGCACCGAATGAGCGGCGGGCACAGCCCGGGCGGAACCAGCGAAATTGGCCCTCACCGAACGAGGCAGGACTCGTCGCCCGAAGGCAAAACGAGCGAAACGCCGATCATCGTCATCGCCCGGCAATCGGGGTGAGGCACTGCACACGCCTCGCTGAGGCAAACGAGCACTCAGTCGGTGTGCGCTGGGTGCACTGGCGGCTCTTTGCCCGCAGGCGCCTCGGGGTAGTGGCCGTGCACGGGATTTGTCGCCGTCTCCCATATCGCTTCGACGTAGTGGACGTATGGCACGTAGGCCTGCACATATCGACGTCCGGATTCGACATCGCCGGCATCGAACTTCTTGCGGCTCGCGGCCAGTTGGAATTGTTCGCGCAGGCCTTTGCGCACGGCGTCGCCAAGCAGCTTTTCCAGGCTCTCCGTGGAGCCGGTCTCCAGGGCTTTGTCGGCGGCCGGCACGGCTGGGCCGAGATCGAGCCCGGCGGGCTTGAGCCCCGTGTACGGCGCACCCTCGGATGCGCGATGCACCCGAACGACGGTTTCAAAGAAGTACATGTCGGCGAGTTGCTTCGCTTCGGGCCCCAGCTTGCGAACTGACAGCGCGTGCGAGAACGCGCTGCGGATTTGCGGTTCGTCCGCCTTGGGTACCCACGGAAGCACGAGATCGACGCTTGCCGTTTCCAGCGCTTTCCTGGCCAGCGTCACGACGGGGCCGTCCAGCGTGTCGCAGTGGCCGGAAGCGGGAAGCGACAAAAGCAGTGCGGTGGAGAGTGCGCCGATTGCCGCAAGCAGTCGGAAGGCGCGCCTGCAGCCCTTGATTGGATTTGGATTACGCATAGGTCAGCTTCACAGGTTTGCCCGGTTGTCATCGTTCGGGCTCGAAGCGTCGCACAGCCTGCGGGGCCCGGTTATCGCGACATGTACGGCGTTCCCTACGCAGGGGCGCGCATGCGGATCGCCCCATTCTCCTGACGCGAGCTCGAGCGTGACGAGGGACTGATATCGGCGCTCGCTGGCAGGCTCAC
This sequence comes from uncultured Gammaproteobacteria bacterium, assembly GCA_963837755.1. GTDB lineage: Bacteria > Pseudomonadota > Gammaproteobacteria > Steroidobacterales > Steroidobacteraceae > JADGHX01. The sequence continues at coordinate 212,054 of CAWIOP010000004.1, forward strand.
CGCTTGCGTGAGCGTCTCCCGGTTACTCAAAGGTAAGCAGGAAACTGCGAGCACCTCAACGAGGGCTCGGCAGTAGTCGACGTTCATCTGCACCTCGCGCATTGGAGCCATCAACATGTATCAGATCGCAGTCCTCGTGGGCAGTCTCCGCAAGGATTCCTTCAACCGAAAGCTCGCAACCGCGGTTGTGCGACTCGCGCCTTCGGAATTCACGTTCATGTCCGTCGAGATTGGCGACTTGCCACTCTACAACCAGGACGACGACGCGAGCCAGCATGCGACGGTGAAGCGCCTGAAGTCCGAGATTGCCGCGGCCGATGGGCTTCTCTTCGTCACTGCCGAGTACAACCGCTCCATACCCGGCGTCCTCAAGAACGCAATTGATCACGCCTCTCGTCCCTACGGGCAGAGTGCCTGGGTGGGCACGCCCGCCGGCGTGATTGGAGCCTCGGTCGGCGCGCCCGGCACGTCCATGGCGCAACAGCATCTGCGGAATGTTCTGGCTTATCTCGATGTGCCCACTCTCGGCCAGCCTGAGGTGTTCATCCAGGCATCCGATGGACTCTTCGATGCCAGCGGGGACATCGGGCCCGCGAGCACAAAGAAGTTCCTGCAGGGCTGGATGGGCCGCTACGTTGCCTGGGTAAAGAAGCAGGCGGGTCCGCGCTGAACTGAATTGAGAAGCGGGCACGACGCGCTCGGATCTGCTTTCCCTGGGCGATGTATGACCTGCGATCGTCGTCGTCGCGCAGCGGCTGTCGCAGGTTCCCCCGGCTCCCATCAATTGGCGCGGCAAGCGCTCGGCAGGTGTTTGTCGACGATGGTGGTGTACTGGGCCGCGTCCGCAACGGCTGGCGTAGTGCCCGGCGGCGGCCTCTGTCGGCCGCAAACCCACACGATGCTCGAAGATTCGTCTGTCGCCGGAACGAGCACCAGCACCTTCTGCGCGATCTGGCTGTTCGATTGTCCGCCGTAAGTGATCGCTACGGCCCCGTTCACCACTTCAATGGATGCCACGTAGGGTGACGTGGGCGGCTGCGTGAGCTGAAGACTCTGCGAGGTGATCGCGCTGAGTTGCTGCCCGCGCGCATGCGCTTCGGCGACCGCGGCTTTGTAAGGGGCGGCTTCGTTCAGGCCGGCCGTGATCTGCGAGCGAATGGTGTAGTCCTGATACGCGGGTATCGCTATCGCCGCGAGCACGCCGACTATGAATATTCCGACGAACACGACGACCGCGATCACCGCAATGACGCCACCCGCGGACGTGGGCGGCGCGGGCCCTGCGTTGGCGACTTCCGCGGCGCTGTACTGCTTGCGCACGACAAATGTGCCAGCCATCTTGTCGTGCAAGGTCTGGCGGTGGCTCGTAAACAGAGCCATCAGGTAGCCGATCCACAGGATCATCGAGCTCACGAACTTGCCTAGTAGCCGACCTACGGCGCGCCCAAACCCAATTCGCTCGCCTTCGAGCGTGGTGACCTTGATTTCGAACGCCAGCTTGCCGGGCGTGGCCTGCAGCGCCGAGCTTTCAAAACCGGCGTAGTAGCCGATGAAGACGAGGAGAAAGATGAGTGAAGCCAGATTCTGCCCCAGGACCGTTCCGAGCAGCATGGCCACGATCATTCCGCCGAAGATGCAAGCGAAGTAGTCGACTATGGCGGCGCCTGCCCGACGCCAGAAGGTGGCATGGATGTCGCCTGCCCGCGCAGTGCCGATGGCGCCGCCACGGTGTTCGGCACAAAACTGCTGGCCGGGTAACGCTTCATTCCCGCACGTAGCACAACGCATGGTGACTCCCTGGAGGTTGCTGTTTTCTTGTTTTCCTGTCGCGCGCGTTACCCAGACCCTGAGGGAAACATCTTCTGGCGCGACTGCGCCGCAACTCTAGCACTGCGCGGCAGATCGATGTCCATGATCTGCCTGCCCCCGAGCGGAAACATCGCGCAGGCGGTGAGTAAACGTGCGAACGGCGACGGTCCTCGCTAATTTACGCACGCACGATGTGCATGAATCGAACAGCGGAAAAGCTAAGCCGTGTATCCATGGCATTCACTGCGTTCTCGGCTGTGGGGCCGCTGGCGGCTGGAGCCACAGCGACAGTTGCGGGCGGCGGCTCGTTGATGCCGTTTACAGGCGTTGTGGCCTTGGCTTTGGGCGTGCTGGCGTGGGCGGCCCGCGATTCCGCCCGCTGAGCCTGCGGCACTGCCCGAACGCGCACCGTCATAGGCGATCCCCTGCGATAAGTGTCTGTAGTACCTGAGGGAATGCCGCTCTGCGCGTTGGCGTGGCAATTCAGGGCGCTCGCATGTCAGTCCCGCGGTAGACCGTGCTGTCAGGCACGAGGATGATCGGCGTCGCGACACAGGAAGCGACCCGATGAACACACCCTTGAGCCTGTGGATTTCAGGCAAGCCGCCGAGAGCCGGTCTGCCGTTCGTGGCCGTGGCATGCGTGATGTTGGCTGCATCGGCGTTCGGCGCGCAGTGGGAAGGTTACCAACGCCTCACGCGCGAGGAGTTGCTCGCGACGATTGCGGAGTCGCGCGACGGCTCGAGGCCGGAGGTTTACGCCAAGAATCTGTCCGACGTGGATCTGTCGGATGTCGATTTTCGCGGCGCGAACCTCTCCGCGTCGGTCCTGAACGGCGCGAAGCTGATGCGAGCCACGCTGGATCGCTGCAATCTCACGGTCAGTTTTCTGGAGGGGGCGAATCTCTCCGGAGCTTCGCTACGCGATGCGGTGCTGTTTTCCGCTCAACTCGCCGGCGCGAATCTCACCGGCGCCGACCTCACCGGCGCGCGTTTGATTGGCGACTTGCGCAGGGTCGACCTCTCGAAGGCAAAACTCACCCGCATGAACGCCGCCGCGGATATGAGGAATCAGTCGATGGGCCTGATGCGCACCAATATCGTCAATGCCAAAGCCATCGAGGCGGACTTCTCGGACTCGGATTTTTCGCGCTCCGATTTCAGCTTCTCCGACCTGAGCCGGGCGAAGATGCTTCGCACGAAGCTCTACCGTGCCGACTTCAGCGGCGCGCTGCTGGTGGGGGCGGACCTTACGGGGGCAGACCTCCGCGATTCAGTATTGATCGACACCGATCTTTCGGGCGCGAACCTGACGAACGCCGACCTGACGGGCGCGGACTTTCGGGGAGTCCGTGGACTGGATACCGCGACGAAAGCCGGTGCGCGCGGCTTACCGTGATCAGCATGGACGCAGGCTCGACCTCAGCAGCCGGCGATTCCGTCGGCGCCGGCGTTACCGCGTTCCGCAAAGGCGACCGCCATCCTGCCGACCGGCTTCGAATGCGGCGTGCTCAACGGCAAAGTCGTACCGGGTTCGACGGTTGCCATCGTGGGCGCCGGGCCGATCGGGTTGGCGGCGCTGCTGACCGCCCGGTTCTACTCGCCCGCGCAGATCATTTTGATCGACCTGGACGACCGGCGTCTCGAGGTTGCGCGCCGGCTTGGCGCCACGCAGACGATCAACAGTGCGGATGGAAAGGCGGCGGAGACGGTGAAGACGCTGACCGCCGGCCGCGGCGTCGATACTGCGATTGAGGCCGTCGGCGTGCCGGGTCTCGCCGGCCTGCGCGCGGAGCGAGACACCGTGTTTTCACTGGCCCGCTCGCAATCGCTGTCCGATGCAAGCGCGCGCAAGCTCGTGCGCGAGCTGGATTTGCTGGAAGCGCGGTTGACATGAGCGCGCGGTGGCGCGGCTCCCGCTAAGGGGTACTACGGATTCGATGAATCGGCAGGTGGGCGCGATACTGTGTCAATCGCGAGCATCGTCAAGGCTTCGGCATCGGAACCGGAGCGTGGCTGCCGATTCTTCCGGAGGTTTCAGATGAGTGTCAGTTACGGTTTCGGCAAGGCCGTCAATCTCGAGTTCGATCCAGCGCTGCAGCGGGTGACGGAGGAGTTGCAGAAGGAAGGCTTCGGCGTGCTGACCGAGATCGACGTCAAGGCCACGATGAAAAAGAAGCTCAACGCGGAGATGCCGCCCTACCGCATCCTGGGTGCGTGCAATCCGCAGCTTGCGCACCGGGCGCTGAGCGCCGAGCCGCAAATCGGGTTGCTGTTGCCGTGTAACGTGGTCGTGCGCCAGGACGACGCGGGTAAGGTCCACGTTGAATTCATGGACCCGAATGCCGTGCTGCAGCTCGTGAACAGGCCCGAGATCACGCAGCTGGCAGGCGAGGTGAGGCAGCGGCTGGAGCGAGTGATGGCGGCGCTGCCGTAACAGGCCTCCGCAACAATGGCGTTGCGGAGGTCCCATACAGGTGACCCGCCCGGGGAGCGTCAGGCCTGCGCCGCGGCCCTCGCCTTGGCCACTTCGGCGATCACTTCATCCGCCACGTTCTTCGGCACCGGATCGTAGTGCGAGAACTCCATGGTGTACGAGGCGCGGCCGCTGGTCATGCTGCGCAGCTGGCCGATGTAGCCGAACATTTCCGACAGCGGCACGGTGGCCACCACGGCGATGTTGGTGCCGCGCTCGATCTGCTCCAGGATCGTGCCGCGGCGGCGGTTCATGTCGCCGATCACGTCGCCCAGGTAGTCGCCCGGCGTCACGGTCTCGACCTTCATCACCGGCTCGAGCAGGATGCGGCGCGGCCTTGCGGATGGCTTCGCGGAAGCAGGCCTTGGCGGCGATTTCGAAGGTCAGCGCGTTCGAGTCGACGTCGTGGTAGCTGCCGTCGATGCAGCGTGGCGCGGAAGTCCACCGTCGGGATAGTGCGCCAGCACGCCGTCTTCCTTCTGGATCTTCAGGCCCTTCTCCACCGCCGGCACGAACTCCCGCGGCACCGAGCCGCCGGCGGTCTCGTCGACGAACTCGAAGCCCGTGCCGCGCTCCAGCGGCTCGAACTTGATCCACACTTCGGCGAACTGGCCCGAACCGCCGGTCTGCTTCTTGTGGACGTAGTGTTCGTCGACCTTCTTGGTGAAGGTCTCGCGATAGGCCACCTGCGGCTCGCCCATGATGCCTTCCACGCCGAACTCGGTGCGCATGCGATCGAGCGTCACTTCCAGGTGCAACTCGCCCATGCCGCGCAGAATGGTCTGGCCGGTCTCGCGATCGGTTTCCAGGTGCAGCGAGGGATCGGCGCGAACCATCTTGCCCAGCGCCGCGCCGAACTTCTCCGGCTCGGCCTTGGTCTTGGACTTCACCGACACGCTGATGACGGGGTCCGGGAAGCGCATGCGCTCCAGCACCACCGGGTTGGTCGGAATCGCACAGCGTGTCGCCGGTGTCGGTATCGGCCAGCGAGACCAGCGCGATGATGTCGCCGGCGCGCGCTTCTTCGATCGGGATTGGCTTCCTTGGCGAACATCTCGACCATGCGGCCGATCTTCTCGCGCTTGCCGCGCGTGGAGTTCTGCACCGAGGCGCCCTTGGTGAGCACGCCGGAATACACGCGCACGAAGGTCAGCGCGCCGTAGGCGTCGTTGATGACCTTGAACGCCAGGGCCGAGAACGGCTCGTCGTCCGAGCACTTGCGCTCGCCGATCGGGTTGCCGTCGGCGTCCACCGTCTTGATGGCGGCGACGTCGGTCGGGCGCCGGCAGGTAGTCGACCACGGCATCGAGCACCTGCTGCACGCCCTTGTTCTTGTACGAGGAGCCGCACAGCACCGGGTTGAACGCGCCGTTCAGCGTGCCCTTGCGCAGGCAGGCGCGCAGCACGTCGGCCGACGGCGGCGACGCCGTCCGTCAGATAGGCTTCCATGGCCGCGTCGTCCATGCTCGAGGCAGGTGTCGACCAGCTCGGTGCGGTACTTCGCGTACGTCGTCCAGGATCTTGCGATCGCGTGGGCACGGTGATGTCGCAGCTTGTCGGCGAGGTCCGGCCGTCGACCGTCGAGCGATCTGCCACTCCGCGTCCTTGTCGTCCGAATCCCAGACCAGGGCCTTCATCTCGACCAGGTCGATCATGCCCTTGAAGTTGTCTTCCGAGCCGATCGGGATCTGCACCGGCAGCGGACGCGCGCCGAGGCGCTTCTTGATCATGTCGACGCAGCGCACGAAGTTGGCGCCGCTGCGGTCCATCTTGTTGACGTAGCAGATGCGCGGCACGTTGTAGTTGTCGGCCAGGCGCCAGTTGGTCTCGGACTGCGGCTCCACGCCGGCCACGCCGTCGAACACCACCACCGCGCCGTCGAGCACGCGCAGCGAGCGGTTCACCTCGATGGTGAAGTCCACGTGCCCGGGGGTGTCGATGAGGTTGATCTTCTTGTCGCGCCAGAAGGCCGACACGGCGGCGCGACTGGATGGTGATGCCGCGCTTCTGTTCCTGCTCCAGGTAGTCGGTGGTCGTCGACGTCTTCAGATCCTTGGTGTCATGGATGTCGATGATCGTGTGCTTGCGCCCCGTGTAATAGAGGATGCGCTCGGTGGTCGTCGTCTTGCCGGCGTCGACGTGGGCGATGATGCCGATATTGCGGATATCAGAAAGAGGCGTTGTACGGGGCATAGCAGATTTCCATGACAGTTTCAGGTTGGATCAAATCGATCGCAGACCACAGATGTATCAAATAAAAGCAACCCACCGACGCGCTGGCCGAAGCCATGCGATGGCCGCCGAGCTGAATGCGTATGTGCACCCTCGCAATCCCACGTGTGCCTTCTCTTGGCAAACCTGGGGGCAAATCCGGGGATTTGAGGGGAGCAGAGGGGGGTAAGGCGCATAGAATAACAGCAACTTGCTGATATCACGAGCCCTTCTGTCAGGCTCGAACCCGTGGCCCCGGCCGGTGCTTTCCCCGCCCAATTCCAGCGATTTTCCGGCCCTTTGCGGCCATGCCCTGGTCACGGCGCAGCCCACGCTTCGCTTTTTTTTCGAAAATGCGGCAGCCCGAAATGTCACGACGGTGCGCGGGCTGGCGCCAGGGACGGTGCCCGGCCTGATCTTCCGCCGCAAGAAACGGGTTGCTCCAGGGCCGTGAAACGCCATATTCCGCGGCGGCTAACGGCTGAACCGCAGGTCGCACCCATGGCACACGGGCCCATTCTCCACCGTCGCGGGGGCAAGACGCTGCTTTTGACCGCAGTGCTGGCATGCCTGGCGTGGGGCGCTGAATCGTTTTCCCCGGGGCTCTACGACGTGACCACGGAGACGGGTATGCCTCATCTCGAGGAAGGCCTGAGATATGCGGTCACCCACGAAGCGCGCTGTCTTGCGTACCAGGATTTCCCAACCGCATTTCCAGTGCTGAAGCACCCCTCGCTCGGTGGGTGCCGGCTTGGCCAGGAAAAGCGCGAGGCCGATCGGGTCACTTATGTCCTGGCCTGCGACGGCGGGCACGGGACCACGGGCAGCGCGGCGTGGGAGCTCGGCGAGGACCGGATCACCGGCACGCTCCACGTCAAACTGGGCGGCAAGAACATGACGTTCTATCAGCGCCTGATCGCGACTCCGCGGGGGAAGTGCGCGCCCAGCCGGGGCTGAAGCGAGCACGGGTGCGCGGATCGCTCCACGGTCACTGGTCGCCCCTGGCTGGGAGCCTCGCGTTGGGTGAGGCCGGCCATGGACGGCCGCTGAGGTTTGCGGGTCAGGCCCGCACGTGGCGAAGCCTCAGTGCATTGGTGATCACCGACACGGACGACAGGCTCATCGCCACCGCCGCGATGAGCGGGCTGAGAAGAAGGCCCGTTACCGGATACAGAACGCCCGCGGCGATCGGAATGCCGAGCGCGTTGTAGCCGAATGCGAACGCCAGGTTCTGCCAGATGTTGCGCACCGTGGCACGGCTCAGGTGTCGCGCGCGCACGATGCCGTTGAGATCGCCTTTCACGAGCGTGACCTGCGCGCTCTCCATCGCAATGTCGGTGCCGGTGCCCATGGCGACTCCGACGTCCGCACGGGCGAGCGCGGGCGCGTCGTTGATGCCATCGCCGGCCATCGCCACGCGCCGCCCCTCGCGCTGCAGGCGCTCGATGACGTCCGCCTTGTCGGCCGGCTGCACTTCCGCGATGACTTCATCGATGCGCAATTGCTTGCCAACGGCCTCGGCCGTCGCGCGGGCATCGCCGGTGAGCATGACGATGCGAAGCCCGTCCGCCTTCAATGCATCGAGCGCACCAGGCGTGCTCGCCTTGATGCGATCTCCCACTGCGATGCCGCCAGCGAGAGCTCCATCGATCGCCACGTACATGACGGTGCGACCGGCACGGCGCAGCTCATCGACCGTCGGCTGAATCCCTTCGACCGAGGCACCGGCATCCTGCATGAGCGCCACGTTGCCGAGCGCAATCGAGCGCCCGGCGTCCCGACCCCGAACCCCGCGACCCGTGACCGACTCGAAGTGCGTGATCTGCGCGGGCTGGATGCCACGCGCGCTCGCGCCTTCCACGATGGCTCGCGCCAGGGGATGCTCGCTCGGCCGCTCCAGGCCCGCTGCGAGCGCCAGCACTTCCGTTTCGCTCCAGGGCGCCACCGCAACGACGCGGTCGAGCGCGGGCTTGCCTTCGGTGAGCGTGCCGGTCTTGTCGATGACGAGCGTGTCGATCTCGCGCAGTGCCTCGATGGCGCTCGCATCCCGAAACAGCACGCCCATCTGCGCGCCGCGACCGCTTGCAACCATGATCGAGATCGGTGTCGCAAGCCCCAGCGCACACGGGCAGGCAATGATGAGCACGGCAACGGCGTTGACGAGCGCATAGGCGAGGCGCGGCTCGGGCCCCACGAACCACCAGACGACGAACGTCAGCACCGCGAGCAGGATGACGGCCGGCACGAACCACGCCGAGACCCGGTCTGCCAGGCGCTGCAGCGGCGCACGCGTGCGCTGTGCTTGCGCCACGAGCGCGACGATTTGTGAGAGCAGGCTTTCGGCCCCGACACGCTCGGCTTCAATGACGAGCGCACCAGTCTGATTGAGCGTGGCGCCTGCTACGCGGTCTCCGGGTTCCTTGTCCACCGGCAGCGGCTCACCCGTGAGCATCGACTCATCGACGCTCGATCGCCCTTCGAGCACACGGCCATCCACAGGAACCTTCTCGCCCGGCCGCACGCGCACGCGATCGCCACGCGCCAGCGTTTCCAGAGGCACGTCCTCTTCAGAACCGTTTTTGTCGATGCGGCGCGCGGTCCTGGGCGCCAGGCCCAGCAGTTGCCGGATCGCCTCGCTCGTGCGCCCCCGCGCGCGCAGCTCCAGCCACTCACCGAGCAGCACGAGCGTGATGATCACGGCCGCGACTTCGAAGTAGACACCGACCATGCCGTGCGCATCGCGCATCTGCGCCGGAAACGCCCCCGGCTCGAGCGTGGCAACCAGGGAGTAGACATAGGCAACGACGACGCCGAGACCGATCAGCGTGTACATGTTCGGCGAGCGGTTCCGGGTGCCCAGCCAGCCCCGCCGGTAGTAGCTGAGGCCGGCCCAGCCGACCACCGGCGCCGAAAGGGCGATTTCGATCGCGCGGAACAGCCACGCGCCGCCGCTCGACAGATGCGGATCGAACAAGTGCGGCAGCATCGCGACGGCCACGACGGGGAGGGCAAGCGCGGTGGAAATCCAGAAGCGGCGACGCACCGTGCGAAGCTGACTATCGTCCTCGGCTTCGTCGGGCATGAGGGGCTCGAGCGCCATGCCACAGATGGGGCAGGAGCCGGGGCCGGCCTGACGGATCTGCGGATGCATGGGGCACGTGTAGATCGTGCCGGCCATGTTGTCGTGTGCGACAGCTGAAGCAGGTGGCTGCTTTACGGCGCAGCAGGCGTGCGGGGCATCGGAGTGCGAGTGGTGGTGATGGGCGTTCGTCATGGCGTGTCTTCGCCTCCGAGTGCGTGCAATAGACAGATATAGCGCGTCAGTCGGGCGAGTAGAAGCTGGTGAGTACGGCCGTCACGCTCAACACGCCGGCGATCAGCACGTATTCGGCCTCGAGCGAACGACGGAATGCGGCGGCCGCCCGCCCATCGCCTGATGCAACCGCCGGCCCCAGGCGCAATTTGTTGAGGGCGGCAAGGCCCATGAGCAGGGCGAAGCCTGCGAGCTTGGCGATCAGGAGCCGCCCGTAGGTGGTCCGAAGTGCCGCGATGTCGGGCAGAAGAAGCGCGGCGAGCGCCACCCCTGCAACGAGCAATACGGGCACGATCCATAGCGCCACGGCGGAGAAGGTGTTTATTGCTGTGGCCGCCTTCATCGGCGCTTCGCGCGAGCTTGCGAGGTGCAGGGGCACGAGCGCGCCGAACCAGAACGTGACGACGAGCAAGTGCGCAATCAACAGCAGGCACAGCAGCCACCGCTCCGGGTGAGAGGCGGTGTGCCCCATCAAGGCAAAGGCGCCGATTACGAGCAGCACGCCAGGCATGCTGAGCATGGAACTGGCTACGCCGCTCGAGCGCAGGGCGATGAGGATGAGAGTGAGCCCGCCGAGACGCCACGCAAGCGTCGTAGCCGTCGAGGAATGAAGCACCAGCGCCTGAAGCGTCGAGTCCATGACGCCGGACAGCTCGCCGCTCATGCGAGCGGCTTCGAGCGGGTACTGGGCCAGGAGCAGCCCGATCGCAAAGAGTGCCGAGTAAGCACCGACACGCCGCACGGCGCCCTTTGTTGTGGGAAGCAGGCGGCCGAAGAAGGCGAGGAACGTCGCCGCCCCGGCCGCCTGGAACAGGGCGACGAAACTGAGCGCGCGTAGCGCGACTGACAGCCCGTCAACCAGCATGGCGAGTCAGTTGGCCTTCAGTGCTGCTCGTGCCGGGCAGGGGCCTTGCCCGCCGTCGGCGTTGCGGCTGGGTCGAACAGAAAATGCAGCTTTCCGGCCATGACGTGGCTATCAGCGCCGGCCACCCGCCAGTTCAGCACGTATTTGCCGGGTGTGAGCTTGGGCGAGGGCACCGTCACTTGCGCCGCCAGCGCGCTGGGTAGCGGGGACAACTTCTGTACGGCCTCGCCTTCCTTCTGCACGGTGAGCGCCGTCACGCGCGTGGGCCCGGAGAACGTCAGAACGATGTTCGCTGGCGAAGCGGTGATGACGCTCCCCTCGGCCGGAACGGAGACCGTCAAATGCGTGTGAGCCGTCGCGACGGCCGCAAACGAAAGCAGTGCGACCGTGGCGAAAGCTGTGCGAGTCTTCACGTGGATGTCCTTTCAATTGTGCGGCTGCATTGTGCAGCAACCTCGACCGTACACGAAGCCGCGCCCGGCGGCCCATGGCGTTCGGGCTTTGGGATATTCTCCGCAAATGGCCCTGGCGGGAACCTGAAAACGACATTTCACCGGGAGCACCCCATGACGGAATCGAAGTGGACGATCCACGGCCGCGAATTCGCGAACTGCAACTGCTCGTACGGTTGCCCCTGTCAATTCAATGCCCTGCCGACCCACGGCAACTGCTGGGCGGTCGTGGGCATCGAGATCGATGCAGGCCATCACGGCGACACCCCGCTCGATGGGCTGAGGCTCGCCGGCATATTCAAGTATCCGGGGCCGATACACATGGGCAACGGAGAAGCCGTACCCATCGTGGACCGGCGCGCCAACGAGGCGCAGCGTAACGCTCTTTTGCGCATCATGAGCGGCCAGGACACCAAGCCCGGCGCCACCATGTTCCAGGTGTTCGCCTCGATGCTGTCGAAAACCTACGACCCGGTGTTCGCCGACATCGACTTCGCGGTGGACATCGACAAGCGGCGCGCGCATCTGAAGGTGCCGGGCTACATCGACCAGCGAGGCGAGCCCATCGTGAATCCCGTAACCGGCAACGAGCATCGCATCCGCATCGAGCCGGTCGGCGGCTTCGAGTTCAAGAAAGCCGAGATCGGGCGCGGCTGGACCCGGGCCACCGGGCCAATCACATATGAGCTCGCGGACTCCTACGGCCAGTTCGCCGAGCTGCATCTGTGCCAGGACGGCCTGCTCGATTGATGGGCGATACCGCGCTCACGTTCGCGCTCCGGCGCGATCGCATGATCGTGGTGCTTGCGCTGGGCGCGCTGGCGGCGCTTGCCTGGAGCTACGTGATCTGGCTCGCGGCGCAAATGAGCGCGCCGTCCGCGACGCCGATGCCGGACATGCCCGGCATGGACATGGGCGGCTCAGGGCTCATGGCGCCCGCGTTCGCGCCCTGGACCGCCGCGCATTTCCTGTTCATGTTCGCGATGTGGGCCGTGATGATGGTGGGCATGATGACGCCCTCGGTGGCGCCGATGGTGCTCATCTATGTGCAGGTTGCGCGCCGGAGCGCGACGCTGGGCCAGCCGTTCGCGCCGGCCGGGTGGTTCACCGCCGGCTATCTCATCGCGTGGACCGGGTTTGCCCTGCTCGCGGCGCTGGTGCAATGGGGCTTCGAAGCGCTGGCGCTGGTCACGCCGATGATGGCAAGCGCAAGCCGCCGGTTTGGCGGCGTGGTGCTCATGGCCGCGGGTGCTTACCAATGGATGCCGCTCAAGGACGCCTGCCTTTCACAATGCCGCGCGCCGTTGTCATTCGTACAGAGCCATGGGGGCTTTCAGGCAAGTGTACCGGGGTCGGTGCGACTGGGTTTTCTGCATGGGCTGTATTGCATCGGATGCTGCTGGGCGCTCATGGCGCTGCTGTTCGTCGGCGGCGTGATGAATCTCTTGTGGATCGCCGCTCTGATGATCTTCGTGCTGCTGGAGAAAGTGATACCGGGCGCGCGCTACTTCTCGCGGCTCGCAGGTCTCGCCGCTGTGGCGGTCGGAATCTGGATGGTGGCGACCTGAGCCCATGAGACGGTTGCCGCGAGCGCTCGCGATAGTTCTTACGCTCGCGGCAATGGATGCTCGCGCAGAGCCTGCCGCAGCTGACGCCGCCGCTCGCGAGATCACGGAACGGCAGCCTGGAGACGTGGCTCAGGCCGCGGATGATGACGACGATGCGGGCATCGACTCCATCATCGTTACGGCAACGCGCTCCGGCCAGCTCGTGCGCGATCAGCCCCTTCGCGTGGAAGTGGTGCCGGACGCGGAGATCGAGGAAAACCTCACCGTCGCGCCGGGCAATCTCACGAACCTGCTGAACGAGCTCGCGGGTGTGCGCATGCAGGCTTCGGCTCCAGGCCTCGGCGGCACAGCGTTGCAGCTTCGGGGCTTGCCGGGCCGGCACGCGCAGATGCTCTCGGACGGGCTGCCTCTGGGCGGCGCGCAGACCGATTCCTTCAGCCTCATGCAGACCGCGCCGCTCGACCTGGGCCGGGTCGAGGTGATCAAGGGCGTGGCCTCGGCGCTCTATGGGGGCTCGGCGCTCGCGGGCGTGCTGAACCTCGTCTCCCGCGCGCCGGGTGATGAGACGGACGTGCTTCTCAACCAGACGTCTGTCGGCGGCAGCGATGCGGTGGGTTTCTACTCAGGCGCCCTCTCGCAAGCTGCAGGGTTCACGCTGACCGGCGGCGCGCACTACCAGGCCCGCAAAGATCTGGACCATGACGGGTGGTCGGACGTGCCGGGCTACAAGCGTGTGAGCCTGCGGCCGAGATTGTTCTGGAGCGAAGGCAAGGAGCGAAGCCTGTTCGCGACGATCGGCCTCATGCAAGAAGATCGTGCCGGCGGCACCACGGGCGGGCGCACGTTGCCTGGCGGCGTGGAGTTTCCCGAAGCGCTTCACTCCCGCCGCATCGATGGTGGCGCCATCGCGAAGCTCGCTGTTGGCGACGATCGCGCCGTGAGTGCGCGCTGGTCCGCCAATCTCACGGAGCACGATCGCGTGTTTGGCGCAGAGCGCGTCGATGACACCGAGGCCACCGTGCTCGGTGAAGCGACTCTGCAAGGCAAGTCGGGCGAACACACCTGGATTGCAGGGGCCGTGCTTCAGTACGAACGCCTGCATACGTCAGAGGCGAGCGGAGTCAGTTACGACTACACCGTGCCGGGCCTGTTCGCTCAGGACGAGTTCGCCCTGGCGAACTGGTTGTCGCTGGCCGTGAGCGCGCGAGTGGATGCACACAGCGACTACGGCACGTTCGTCAACCCGCGTTTCTCGGCCCTGGTTCGACCGGCACCGAACTGGTCGCTGCGCGCATCGGTGGGCACGGGCTTTGCGGCACCTACGCCGCTGGTCGAAGATGTGCAGTCGCGCAGTCTTGCGCTGTTGAATCCGTTGCAGGGGCTGCGTGCCGAGCGTGCATCCAGCATGTCTCTGGATGCGAAGTGGGCTGAGAAGCCTTGGGATGTGAACCTGAGCGTGTTCGCGTCGCAGATCCGCCATCCGCTGAGCGTGCAGGCCGCTGCGCAACCGGGCCGTCTGGAGCTCGTGAACGATGGCGAGCCGCTGCGAGCGCGCGGTGCCGAAGTGCTGGTCGGCTATGCCGCGGGGGCGTGGCACGTGCTGGCCAACTCCACCTTTCTGGATGTCACCGAGGCCGCCACGACGGCAGGCCGCCGCAAGGCCGGGCTGATTCCGCGCTTCTCCGCGGAGATCGCGGCCATACTGGAAGATGAAGATCGCGGCCGCGTGGGCATGGAGATCTCCTATACCGGCCGTCAGTCGCTGCCGGATGACCCCTATCGGGACGTGAGCCAGCCTTACCTCGAGGTCAATGCGCTGGCGGAGCTGAAAGCGGGCCGCGCCGCTTTTTTCGTGAATGCGCTGAACCTCACCAACGTGAGGCAGCGGGATTACGAACCGCTGTTGCGGCCGGCGCCCGGTCTCGGCGGCGAGCCCATCACCGATGTGTGGGCGCCGCTCGTGGGCCGCACTTTCAACCTGGGTGTGCGAGTGGAGCTGCAGGCGCGCGCGAGAGCTCGGCTCGTCGTCAAACGATCGACACGCCCAGCTCGCGCGCCCGTTGCACCAGACCCGGCCATGCGTTGGAGATGAAGAGCTTCGGGTCGCCCCATTGCGCGTCGAATTCGCGGGTGGGCGCGGCGTTCAACATGTCCTGCACGCTCATGCCTTGCGCGAGCAGCTTCGAGAGGCGTGGTTTGAGTGCCGCAAGCATGGCGTTCTCGGCCTGAAGATCGGCGCGCGAGAGCACCGGGCCCGCTCCGGGCACGATGCGCGTGCCCGCATTGCTCATTTCGAGCAACGTCTGGGTCGCATTTGCCATGCCGCCGATCCAGCCATTGGTCGAGTAATCGAGTGATCGGGTAAGCAGCCGGCGCAGACCACGTCGCCCGCGACCAGCACGTTCGCATTCCGGAAATAGACGTAGATGTCGCCGTCCGTGTGAGCTTGCGGCAGGTAGCCGTAGTCGATCTGCTCGCCGCCGAAGGTGAGATTGCCGGTGGTGTAGAACGTCTGGTTCGGGCGCGCTTCCCGTGGCAGCGGCTTGAACACGCGGTTCTGCCACTTCGATTTCACTTCGGTGCTCAGCCAGAGCCGCGTGTTCTCGTGCGCGATGATGTGCGTGCCGGCCCGGCCCAACGCGCCATTGGACCCGGTCTGCTCCCAGTGCCAGTGCGTGTTGAACAGCGTGTGAATCTTCGAAGACCCGGTGCGCTGCTTCACGAGGCGCAGCACGCTCGCGGAGTGTTCCGGCGAACCGCCGTCCACCATGAGCACGCCGTCGGGCGAGTTGAAGACGGTGACGTTCCCGCCGCCCCCGCTGATGAGCAGGATGCGGTCGCTGAGCGGGGTTACGACGAGCTCCGGTGCCCGAGCCCCATTTGCGGAGCCGACCCAGCGTGGCGCAGCGAGCACGGCACCCGTCGCGGGCATCGCAATCCGCAGAAAATGGCGTCGATCCATTTTGAGCGTCACGTGCCGCTGCTCGCGACGGGCGGGCCGGCCGCGCTCATCAGCTGGCGAAGCAACGCCTCGGTTTCCGGGTGCGGCTGCGCGCTTGCGCGGCCGGAGCTGCTGGCGCTTCCCTTCGCGATGTCGGCGGCGGTGCGCCCTTGCGAATCCCTGGCGGAAAGATCGACCTTGTTTGCGGCCAATGTCTTCACCAGCCCATTCCAGCCCCAGCTTGCGGCGCCGTGCAGCGCAGTCTGCCCGGCGTAATCGCGTGCATTGATGTTCGCGCCGGCCTTCAACAGCACTTCCACGGCCTCGATGGCCTGTGCTTCGGACTTGTAGCGCCCGCGCGTGTCGAGGCTCGACGGAGCCTCTGCCTGAAGCAGCCATCAACGGTGTGATGCCCGTGGCCGTCGGCAACTCGACATTGGCCCCGTGCGAGATCAGCAGACGCATCGCCGCGACGTCGCCGGCTTTGGCCGCGCGCACGCAGCGGCGTGGTGCCGACGCTGAGCATGCCGTCGGCACCGCGATCGTCCCGCAGCGAGCGATACGGCGGAAACAGCTTGAGCTGCAGGTTCGGGTTCGCGCCGGCGTTCGAGCAGCATGCTCGATGAGCTCGAGGCCGCTCGTCTTGTCGAGCGAGGGCCGGTCGGCGCGGCCACCCGTCGGCAGGGTGTTCACGTCCACCGCCGCGTACAGCGGCGACCGGCCCCAGGTGTCCCACTTGTCGACGTCGGCGCCCTGCTGCACGAGGAACGCGGCGACATCGAAATTGAAGTTGAGCGCCGCCAGCAGCAGCGGCGTCACCCCGTCGGGGTCGGCGAGATTCACGTCGGCGCCCGCCTTGACGAGAATCCGCGCGCACTCCGAGACAGCCTTTGCGTGCGGCGTAGAGCAGCGGCGTGAAGCCGCCGGACGGGCGCGCCTGCATGCGCGGCTCCGCCGTCACCTGCCGCTCCCACTCGTTCACGCTGGAGCGCGCGTTCACTTCCGCGCCGTGCTCAACCAGCAGCCGCACCATCGCGGGCTGACTCTCGGCCGCCGCCCACATCAGCGCCGTCTGGCCGCGCCACTGCTCGCGCGCGTTGACCTTTGCGCCGCGCTCGAGCAGCAGCCTCGCGCGGCGTCCACGTTGCTCGTGCGCGCAATGATCATCAGCGCCGTCTGGCCATCCGCATTCGGGGACTCGACGTCGGCGCCCGCCTTCAGCAGCGCCCGCAGCACCTTCGCGTTGCCGACCACCGCCGCCTCCGACATCGGCGTCGCGCCGTAGTCGTTCTTCACTTTCACATCGGCGCCGGCGGCGAACAGCTGCTCGACGAGATCGACGTCGGTCGTGGTACACGGCCCAGTGCAGGGCGCTGGTGCCGTCGGCGGTGCGTTGGTTGACGTCGGGCCGCGGGTTCGCGGCAAGCAGCGCGCGGGCCGCAGCCATGTCGTTCTTGCGGGTAGCCAGCACGAGTGGGGCCGGGTTCTCCACAGGCTCGACGACGGCGTTCGCCGCGGCGACGAGCGCGGGCGCCGAGCAAGCCAGTGCGAACGCGACAACGCGGGCCAGCCTGCCGGCCCTGACATTCCAAGAGCGCTTCGTCAGTTCCATGGCGCTAGATCTCCGCGACAGCCCCGGTGCTGTCGCCCACTTTCTCAACGGGCACGCCGGCCCGCTGCAGCACCGTGAGCAGCACGTTCGCCAGCGGCGTGCGCTCCTTGAAGTTGATGTGCTGGCCGCCGCGGATCTTGCCGCACCCTCCGCCCACCAACGCCGTCGGCAGCGGGTACTGGTTGTGCGCGTTGCTGTTGCTCATGTTGCTGCCGTAAAGCAGGATCGAGTGATCCAGCATGCTGCCGTCGCCGTCCGGCATCTTCGCGAGCTTGCCGAGGAACTTCGCGAACACGTCGGTGTGATAGCGCTGGATCATCGACGAGCCGCTCCTTCTTGCGCCTCGTCGTTCGCATGGTGCGACAGCGCGTGGAATGCGTCCGGCACGCCGATGTGGTTGTAGGTCTGCTCGCTGACCTCGGGCGCCAGCATGAAGCTCTGGATGCGCGTGAGGTTGCCCTGGTACGCCAGCGCAATGAGGTCGAACATGAGCTTCAGGTGCTCGTCGAAGTTCTCCGACGTGGCGCCGGGCACTTCCGGCAGCGCGAGCTTCGCGACATCGCCCTGCGTTCGGCGTTCTGCACGCGGCGCTCGATCTCGCGCACGCTTTCGAGGTAGTCGTTGAGCGTTGCGCGGTCCTGCGCGCCCAGCGTGCGGCTCAGCGAATCCGCCTCGCTCGAAATCATGTCGAGGATGCTGGCGGTCTGCGGACGCGAGGAAGCGCCGCTCCTCCGGCGTATCGCCCTGCCCGAACAGACGCAGGAACAACTGGCGCGGGTTGCTCTCCACCGGCAGCGGCGTTGAGGCGGTGCGGAACGAGAGCGTGCCCGAGTAACTGCAGCCGTAGCCGCGCTCGCAGGCGCTGCCGACGCCGTGCCCCTGCGCCGTGGCGACTTCGAGCGAGGGATAAGGCGTGTCCTGCCCGATGTGCGAGGGCGGCGATCTGGTCGACTGTGGGCGCCATCTCAGGCGCGAGCCCCTCTTTCGGATGCACGCAAGACAGCCACGTGGCCGGCACCAGCGCATGCACCGCGCGGCTCTCGCCCGGCTTGTTGCCGAGATTGCTGACGACGGTGAGCTGATTGCGGAACGGCGCGAGCGGCTCGAGGATGGGGCTCAGCTCGAAGTCGCGGCCCGCCGTGGCGGGCGTCCACTTCTCCATGATGGCGCCGTGCGGAAAGTAGAAGAACCCGAGCCGCGGCTTCGGCGCGGCGGCCGTGTTCGCGAGTGCCGTGGCGGCCGGGATCATCGCGTCGAGCAGCGGCAGCGAGATCGCCACGCCCATGCCGCGCAGCAACGGTGCGGCGGGAAAGGTGTTTTCGGGTGATGAACATCATGACTACTTCGCCTTGTCGTCGCCCGTGAGCGCCGCCTGCCGGGTTTCTGGCGGCGCCGCCGGAAGTTGTCTCATCTGGAACGCCGCGCTGCCGACGATGCCCCGGACGATGGCCTCGAAGCGATAGTCGTCGCCAGCGGCCTGCCGCACGATGGCGCGCACGGCAGGCATGTCCTGATAGCGCAGGCCGCGGCCCAGCGCGATACACCATCAGCTTCTCGGTGAACGCCTGCACGAACTGGTCCGGACGGGCCAGCAGCGCCTCGTTGAGCTCGCGCCGGGCCGCTCACGTGCAGTGCCGCTGGAAAGCTGCCCGCTCGAGTCGATGGCGCTGCCGGCGTCGCGATCGATGTCACGCCACGCGCCGATCACGTCGTAGTTCTCGAGCGCGAAGCCCAGCGGGTCCATGACGCCATGACAGCCATTGCACGATGGCGTGGCGCGATGCTGCTCCAGGCGCTCGCGCACGGTCTGCGCCTTCTTGCCCGGCTCGGTCTCCTTGAACTGCTCGACGCCCGGCGGCGGCGCGCTCGGCGGCGTGCCGGTGACGTTCTCGAGGATCCAGGCCCCGCGCAGCACGGGCGACGTGCGGTTGCCATATGACGTTCCCATCAGCACCGCGCCCTTGCCGAGCAGCCCCCAGCGGTTCGGGTTGGTCGGGCTGCACCGGGCCGGAACTGCGTCGCCGCGGATGTTCGGAACGCCGTAGTGCAGGGCCAGCCGCTCGTTGAGGAACGTGGTGGTCCGAGCGCAGCAGGTCGAGCACGCTGCGGTCTGTCGCGCAGGACGCTGTCGAGGAAGAGGCGGATTTCCTCCCGAAAGCCTGCACGCAGGTCGGGGTCGAAATCCGGATACAACACCGGGTCGGGCTGGATGTTGTCGATGCGGCCCACGTTCAGCCACTGGAATGCGAAGTTCGTCACCAGCGATTCCGAGCGCGGATCGGCGAGCATGCGATGCACCTGCGTGCTCGAGCACGCCCGGGTCGCGCAGCCGGCCGGCGGCGGCGAGGTCGATGAGCTGCTGGTCCGGCCCCGCGCTCCACATGAAGAAGGAGAGACGCGACGCCAGCTCGAGGTCCGTCACCTGGCGGACGGAGCCGGGGGCCGCATCGCCCGGCGCCGGCTCCGCGCGGAACAGGAATTTCGTGCTCGACAGAATGGCGGTGAGGCCGTTCTCGATGCCGGCTTCGAAGTCGCCCGCTTGGCGGCCCGTGGCATAGAACGCAAGCGGCGCCTCGAGATCGGCTTGCGTGGCCGGCCGTCGAAACGCTTCGCTCGCCAGCCTCGTCGAGAATGCGCCGCGCGCACGGCAGCTCGGCCTCCGCCGACTCGGGCCGACAGATGAAGACGCGCCGGCGACTGCTCGGTTTCGCTCACGCCGGTGACGTTGAAGGGGCCGGAGATGTCGACGCCCGGAATGGTGGGGTAGCGCTCCATTTCCGGCAGGGCGGCGATGGGCTGCAGCGGGGAATCGGACTGGGCGAACGAGCGCTGGATGAAGGCGATGCCCACGCGATGCGGCCCGGCCTTCATCTTCACGCGGATGTGATTGAAGCGCGCCTGCAGCTCTTCCGCGGCGGCGGCCTGGCGCACGTCCACGGCGTCGAGGTCTTCCTGCCCGCCTACTGCCTGCTCGAAAACCCGCACGTCGTCGATGGTGAGGATGACCTTGTGCGCCTGGTCTACGCGGGTGACATAGCCTGCGCCACCGAAGAAGAAATCGCGGATGTTGAATTCGTATTCGCCATCCGCTGGAAAGTAGTGCTCCACCAGCATGCCGCCGCGCGTGCCGAGCGGCAGGCCGTCGATGTGCCCGGACTGGTCCGCGCCGTGCACGCGGAGCTCACGCGTGCTCGGCTTCGCGCCGGCGCGGCCGATGGCTTGCCGGCTCACATTGCGCGCGGCGGAGATGTACTGGTCGAGGAACGTCGGGGAGATGCGCAGCACCGCCGCGATGTTGTCGAAGCCGTCGCTCGACACGTCCTTCGGCAGCAGCGTCGTCACGTCGACATCGAGGCCGAGCAGGCGGCCGATCTCGCGCGCGTACTCGGTTCGGTTCAGCCGATGCAGGCCGATGTCAGCCCGGGTCGGGGTTCGCGGCGGCCACGCCGTCCAGCTCGCCTTCCATCCACGACACGAACGAATCGATGGTGCCCTGGTCGGGCTGCGCCTCGCCCGGCGGCGGCATGAGGCGGCCGCGCAGCTTGCGGATGGCCTTCTCCCAGACTTCCGCGTCGGCAGGGATGTTCTCGGCCGACAGGGTGTCGAACGCGATGCCGCCGGCCCAGTCGAGGCTGTTGTGGCACTTCTCGCAGCGTTTTTCGAGCAGCGCCCAGTGGCCGGCGGCCGCGTTGGCAGCGCCGGTTGACATGGCAACCGCCCCAGCCGCGTCTGCCGCCACGGCAGGCCGTGACGGCACTCCCGCAGCCAGCAGCACGGTGCCGGCCGCTGCCAGCACGCAGAAAAAGCCCCTGTTCCAGCCGTTGGACAAGTTTTGTCTCCGGAAAGGGCCGGTGCGCTTCACACGGCCGTGTCGCCGGATATTACCGTCATCTACCGGCGCGGTAGCTGCCGCGCGTCTGCGATGGCCGGTATGCGGCGGGGTCCCCAGCCAGCCCGATAGTGGAACCTTCGTGTACCGGTGGCAGCGGCAGGGGCACTATTAGATAGAGTGTTCGATTCCGGACGTCCGGAAGCGGGCAGATGCGCCAGGGTTCATCCAACCGCTGGATTGTTCGCCGGTTTTTGCGCGCGGCGCCGGGCCGTACACTGGCTCGCCCGCCCCACGAGACGGAATCCAACGGATGCTTCGCAACTACCTCGCCGCCGCGCTGCGCAACCTTGGGCGCAGCAGGTTCCACGCGGGCATCGGCATCTTCGGGCTGGCGCTCGGCATCGGAGCTGCGCTGGTCATGGCGCTGATCCTGCGCAATGAATACGGCTACGACCGGTTCATTCCCGGCCACGACCGCATCTATCTCGCCGTCTCCACGCTGATCCCGTCGCAGCGCGCGCCGGCCTACGACGAGACGAGTCTTACGGAGATCGCCGCGTTGCTGAAGCTGCGGTTCCGGGAAATCGATGCCGCTACCCGGCTATCGGACGAGAACATCGTACTCACGCGCGGCACTGTGAGCGCGAAGGAAGACATCTACTGGGCCGACGCGAACTTCTTCGAGGTGTTGCGCTTGCCGGCTGTTGCAGGCGACCTGAGCACGGCCTTGCACCGGCCGGACGGCATCGTCCTCACGCGCTCCATCGCCCGGAAATACTTTGGCCGTGACACGCCCGTCGGCCAGACCCTGCAAGTGGGCGCAGGCCACGTCATGACTGTCACGGCGATCATCGAGGATTTGCCTGACAACGGCACGCAGCTTCGGTCGGGCATCTTCGGTTCCGGGCTGGCATCGTGGTCGGGGCTCACGCGGCTGGACAACGAAGCGGCGAGCTCGCCATTGAAGAGTCGATCGGGCGTCTCGATCGACGTGCGCACCTTCCTGCGCCTTGCGCCCGGCGCCGCCATGGAGCCGCTGCAGGCCGCGATGCCGGCCTTCATCAAGAGCGTTGTTCCGCTGCGGCTGCCGGGCCTGGTGATGACACTCACCTTCGTGAGGCTCGACCACGTTCATCTGTTCCACGGGTTCAATCCGGGCGCGCGCGGCCGGCTCGCCGTCTCGTTGGCCATCGGCCTCGTGGTCCTGCTCATCGCGTGCATCAACTTCATCAACCTGTCGACCGCGCGTGCATCGAGGCGTGCTCGTGAAGTCATGGTGCGAAAGGTGGCCGGCGCGAGCCGCGCCGTGCTCGTCGTGCAGTTTCTCGGCGAGTCGTTCATCTACGTGGCGCTGGCCATGTGCATGGCGCTGGCGTTCACGGAATTACTTCTGCCTCGCGTGAATGCTTTCGTGAGTGGTGCCGCAACGCTGGACTACACCGCCGACCCGGCGCTCATCGGCTGGATTGCGCTCGGCACGTTGCTGCTGACGTTGATCGCGGGCCTGTATCCAGCCTTCGTGTTGTCTTCGTTCCGGCCGGCCAGCGTGGTGAAGGGTTTGGTTGCGCACTCCCACGGCGCCAACCTCACGCGCCAGATTCTGGTGACGCTGCAGTTTGCGGCGCTGATCGCGCTGATGGTGTCGGCCGTTGTCGTGTACCAGCAGAGAAGCTTTGCCACGCGTGATGCGTTACGTGTCGCGACGGATCAGCACCTGGTCATTCGCGGGGCGTGTCGCGAGGCGCTGAAGACCGAGCTGCGCGCGCTTCCCGGCGTTCGCGGGGTCGCCTGTGCAACGAGCTCGCTGCTCGACGGATCGGCCTTCAGCAATATCCGCCTGAAGGATGGAACGCAGACCGCCGTGGGTGAAGCGGGCGTCGAGACCGGCGCGCTGGAGCTCTTCGGCCTGAGGCCCCTGGCCGGCCGGTTTTTCGCGGCAGCGGACGCGGGCTCCCGGGCGCATGTGGTCATCAACGAAACCGCCGTGCGCCGATTTGGCTTTGCCTCACCTGCAGCCGCAATTGGCAGGACCATTCCGGAAGAAGGCAAGGAGGCACAGCCCAGCGAAATCGTCGGAGTGGTGCGCGACTTCGCGCTGTTCTCGGTGGAGCGGGAGATCGGGCCCATCGTGTACGTGGCCTATGCGGCCAATCCCCGCTTTCCCGGCATCGTGGACGTGAAGCTCACCGGCCAGCAGATCCCGGAAACGCTCGCCGCCCTCGACCGGCTCTGGAAGGCGACGGGCGCGACCGAGCCGCCGGACTCGTTCTTTCTGGACGACTACATTCAGGGTCTCTACCTGTCGGTGCTGCGTTTCGCGCAGGCGTTCGCGGTCATGTCGGGCGTCGCCGTGCTGCTGGCGTGCCTGGGGCTCATCGGGCTCTGCGCGTCGGCGACGGACCGGCGCAAGAAGGAGATCGGCGTTCGCAAGGCCATGGGGGCGGGCGTCGCCGCCATCCTGCGATTGTTCGTGTGGCAATTTGCGAAGCCGGTGCTCTGGGCTGCGTTGATCGCGTGGCCTGCGAGCGCATTCCTCATGAACCGCTGGCTCGAGGGCTTCGCGTATCACATCGACCTCACGCCGTGGCCGTTCGTGGCGTCGGCGGCGGTTGCGCTCGTCGTGGCGCTGCTGACGGTGAGCGTGCACAGCTACACCGTCGCTCGCTCGAAACCGGTGGAAGCGCTGCGCTACGAGTAGTTCGCGCGGCGGGTGCAGGCTGATTCGAGTCAACACGTTAGTGCCGCTGCGCCGAGAGCGGCACACGGACGCTGAACTGAAGAGTTCAGATTCTAAGGAAGGGGGCCTGCGCGGGCGGCGGCTCGCTCGCAGAGGGCCTTGGCGGGGAGTGCGCCGGGAGACCGGCAAGGAGTAGAGGGTGACAGTCCATTACGGCGAAGACTTGAGCAAATCACGCCGCCCTCGAGTCATGCGTGAGGCGCTGTGAGGCGTCGCACGAAGCGTTGACAGAGGCACTGGCAGGCCAGCCGTTGAGCCGCGAAAGAACCCTTATCCGGGACGCCGACGCTGTTCCCTGCGGCGGAAGGCAACATGTGTGGATACGTCAAGCGAGTGTCCGTGCAGTCCTGCGTGGTCGAAGAACCTGGCATGTCAGCAAGCCCCTTGCACGGGAACCGGGAGATCTGCGGGCTGGCCGTCTCGGGGTAGAGGCGGTCCGCATCGGGAAGGTGAGGAGCCGAAGCTGATGATGAACGGCCCGCAGAAGTCAGACTCGTCCGTAGTAGCGAAGAAGTCGGCGAACGCGACCGAAGGAACGGAAGCGGAGTCGATGGAGCGAAGGGCGGGGCCGAGGGGAACGCGGACCAGACTGCCACGCACCGGGCGCTGTACCGGGCAAGCGTGACTGTGGGACTGGGCCGGGTACGTGAACGGGTCAACGCCCGCTGTATCGTCAACACCCAAGGTGGGAGCCGAGTGCCTGAGTTGGGCCCGCTCGGTTCTATGCGGGGGGTGTGCAGCAATGCGCATCCCTACCGCGATCCGGCCGTAAGACCGGACCGGTCCATCGGGGCCTTCCCAAGCCGGGCGCGTCTGCATGCATCCCTGCATTCAGACATCCCCGCCAAGGCCCTCGTCCACGGCCAAAGTGCGGGACCGCATGCTTGACAAGAAAGCCCCGTAAGCCGTAAATCGCACTCCATCGTCCACCGTTCCAGCGTTTGCCACATGGAATCCAGAGCTGCTGTCGAGAGGGCATTCCCCACCACCAAAGAGGGCATCCTCGAAGAGCTCAACCGTGGTGGCCGGCTCGATGTGTTTGCCTGGGTTGCAGATAGAAAGATCAGCCAAGACATGGCGGTCGAGGCGTTGACGGAATACGACTTGCGACGCCAGCGCTCATTGCTCGGTCGTCTCCGCGATCTTTTCACCTGAGATCGCGAGTCTCAATTTCCACCGAGTCGAAGCTCGCCTGAACGAACGGCTTGATGAGCTCGATGTGCGGCATCAGCACATCGGCAATCTCCTTTTCGTGCCCTGCGAAGTGATAGGGCTTTGCGCTGTCCACCGTGATCACGCCCAGGATCTGGGTCTTCGAGCTCGCTGATGGATTCGTGCCGTGCAATGGGACGGTGAGCATGCTGCGGTAGGGCGGGTTCTGGTCCGGGCGCGTCACTGAGCGGAAGTCAAACCACTTCTGCTTTCGGAAGTCGTTGATCACGGAGATGCCGCGCCTGAAGATAGAGACGTGCGCAAATAGGCCACCGCTTTCAACCCACTCGTCCCGCTTGTGTGTGCCACGGCCGTTTCCGTCACCGCGACATTCCACGCGCATCTTGCTGCCATCGGCCGCTGAGTAAATCAGTAGTGTGACTTCAAGGTAGTCTCCATTGATATCACCCAGGTAGATGCGCATGTCGTTCAACATGAGCTGGCAGAGGCGGCGGCGCATCTCATGGCCGTCCACGTCGAGATCGCCAGCCGTCGCGTAAAGCACTTCCATGCCACCGGCCTTGATGATGTCCTTGGCAAGGTCACGGTTGAAGATGGCGACGGTGGTCTTTAGCCGGTTGGCAGCCTTCGCGGCATTCCGCGCCGCCAATTTCTTCTGGTAGATCTTGTCGTACCAGAGTGAATAGCCTTGAAGTGCGAACAGGCCGGCGGCGACCCACCAGGTCCAGGTCGGCAGGGTCCGAACCCAGGCAGCAATCTCCTGAGGCCGCGATGGGGGCGTCCTGTCAACGCGCTCCCGCAGGTATTGCGCCCACACCGGGCTCAGGGTTATGGCAATCGCAGTCCCGAACCGAACTCCGGAAAGCAGAAGCCCACGGAGATCTCGCGGGCCCGCCCAGATCTTTGGCAGAGTGTGATGCCAGAAGACACCCAGCAATATTCGCGCGCCTTCCTTCCATGAGGGCTTATGGTCGAGCCACCTGGCGCTGTTCGGGGTGAGTTGCAGGGACGGGTACTCCGTATCTTCAGCGGACGGAAATGCCCAACTGATCGATTCTTGAGACGGACGAGATCGCGTAGTCCGTTATGCATTCCATTCGTGGCTGTTGATTTCGACGGCGAGGATGGTCCGCGGATGCGCTGGCGTTCGCCGAGACTTACCGTCGACGTCGCCACTGCGGCGGTGGAGTTCACGGAGTCGGAGCTCGCACGTGAGATGAACTTGGCGCGCCAGATCATGCGCGTCCCAGTTGCCTGAGGCGCACGGCTGCAAACATCTTCGCGGGGGTCTTGGTCGGCGAGGGAAACTGTGGCACTCAACGGCCATCCCTGAGCCGTTGAGGCCACGAAACGCGTGACACGGAATGCTCAAACCCGTCACGCGAGGCGCATTCTCGCTTTCGTACAAAAGTGCGGCAAGGGGTTCACTAATCCCAGCGACGTTGCTGCGGTGCGCAGTTCGCTCGACCAGACTTCGATCACGGTCGGAAGGCTTCCGACCGAGCGCCTTGCGTCGGCGCCTCTACACCGCAGACGCAGTAACCACCGGCTCCGCCGCCCGCCCCGCATTCTGCGCGCGCCAAAGCGCCGCGTACGCTCCGCCGCTGTCCACGAGATCTTCATGCGTGCCGCGCTCGATGATGGCCCCCCGATCCAGCACCACAATCTCATCCGCATGCGCCACTGTCGAAAGCCGGTGCGCAATCACAATGGTAGTGCTCGTCTTCGCCACATCGATCAGGTTCTGCAGAATCTCCCGCTCAGTACGCGAATCCAGAGACGATGTGGCCTCGTCAAACACATAGATCAGCGGCCGCTTGAGCGCGGCGCGCGCAATCGCCACGCGCTGCTTTTCTCCCCCGGAGAGCTTCAACCCCCGCTCGCCCACGCGGGTGTTGTAACCATCAGGCATGCTGGCGATGAAGCGGTCCAGGTGCGCGAGTTTGGCGGCGGCCTCGATCTCCGCCTGAGTCGCGCCGACTTTGCCGAACGCAATGTTGTGGGCGATGGTGTCGTTGAACAGCACCGTGTCCTGCGGCACCACTGCAATGGACGAGCGCAGGTCCACGAGCGGCATCTGGGGTAGCGGCACGCCATCCAGCGTGATCTGCCCGGAATCCGGCTCATAGAGCCGAAACAGCAGCCGGATAATTGACGTCTTGCCGGAGCCGCTCGAGCCAACGATTCCGAGCGTGCGGCCGGGCGGGACGTTGAAGCTCACGTCCGTGAGGGTGATGCGGTCTGGCTTGTATGAGAACGTTACGTGCTCGAAAGCGATGCTGCCCGCGATCTGAGTGGCGCTCGTTCGCGTGCGGCCGCTGTCGCCCTCGGGCTTCTCGCGGAACATGTCCAGCATCTTCTCCAGAAACGCGAGCGCCTGCGACACATCCCGCGCAGCCATGCCCATCGCCTCGAGCGGCTGGATGAGCCGCGCAACGTAGGTGTTGATCAGCACGAAGTCGCCGATTGTCATGGTGCCGTGGAGCACTTCGTACCCCGCGTAGCCCAGCGCGGTGCCCATCGACGCGGCGAATATCGTGCTGAGGATCGCGGATTGCCCGGTCTTCAGCCGCAGCACGCGCCTCCATGCGCGTTCCTTGTCCACCAGCTTGTCGTCATACCGCGAGCAGATGGCGGGCTCGGCATGGAAGTACTTCACCGTCTCATAGTTCAGCAGGCTGTCGGTGAGCGTGGCGTGCGCTTCCACGTGCGCGTTCGAAACCTGACGAGAAGGTTCGGCAATCTGCTGCGCGGCTTTCCAGAAGGTGTAGCCATATGCCACCGCGGCGACGCCGAGAATGGCGAGATACGCTGAGTGCTTGAAGTGCACCAGAACAAGAATTATCGCGATGAACTCCACGATGACGGGCAGGAAAGTGAACACCGCGTGCTGGAGCAATATCTGGCAGCCATTGAGCCCCTGGCTGATCGTCTCGCCGATGGCGCCGGTCTTGCGGTCCAGGTGGAAGCGAAGCGGCAGCCGCACGATGTGGCCGAACAGCTGGTTGCTGATGCGCCGGCTGAGTCTCTGCACACCGAGGCCGTGCACCAGCTGGCGCAGGCCCATTGAAAGCCCGAGCATGTAGTTGGTGAGCACGAGCAAAGCCACCAGCATCCCCGGTGCGATGAGAGTGCGCGGATCGGCGTTCCCGCTGAATGCGTCGATCGTGAGCTTGTAGACCACGGGGTAGCCCGCGCTCAGGAGAGACCCCACCAGCAGAAGCGCGAACGATAAAGCGAGCTGCCGCCGTGTGAAGCTGTCTGACTCCTTCCAGATGAGCTTGAACGTGGTGCGCAGCGCCTCGGCTATCGTGCGCGGGAGCGGGTCGGTGGTGCGAGAATCCATTCTCGGTGTTCCTGGCAGCGTGCGTGGGGCTGCACCATCACTCACATCCTTGCGAGCCATGGCGTCATGCGAAGCTGGGCGGAAACTGCGCTCTTACGCAGTTCGAGTCAATCGGGAGCGGGCGGCGTTGAAATCCCAATGTCGGGCACGGAATGGGCGCATGCCAGGGGCGACGATCACCGGTTCCCGGCGAGATCCGTCGGCGAAAATGCGACCGCGAGGGCGTCGTCATATCGCTCCGCCCCCGCAGGCCGTTCGTCGATCAGGGCCAGGTACCGGAGGAAACTCTTGTATGCGGCGGTTGAGTTACCTGCTTTCAACTCCAACTCAGTGTGCTTGAGACAGGCTTCCGGCGTTGTCAGAACATCGGAACGGCGTGAGAGCTCCGCCCGTGCGCGAGCAAATGCTCTCTCCAGAGCGCTGGCTTCGTTCGCTTCGTGAGACAACGCGAGAAGACGCGCGATTTCGTCCTGGCGAACGTTCTGCCGCTGAAGTGCGGCCAGGAACTGCTGCTGCGCCTGGGGCTGCAAGCGGAGGTCTGAATACAAACGTGCCGCGCGGAACTTTGCACCAGCGTCGTCGTTCTGCGTGCCAAGCATGCCGAGTTCTTCTATGTACCGTGCCATGTCTGCTTTCGGAACGGCTTGCTCCGAGCTTGCGCGGCCGACGACGAACGCGGATAGCAGCGATAGCACTGCCAGTGAGGCCAGCGCGACAGTCGCCGGAAAGGTGACGCGCACCCGTGGGCGTGAACGCGGGCCGGCCGCTTGGGCCGCTACCCGTGCGAGCGCTGTAACCTGCTCCGAAGAAAGAAAGCACTGAATCAGACCCGCACAGAATTGACACGTGTCGGCATGCTGCTGGCGCATAGCCGAAAGCTTGTCGTACGCGCGCGCCTCTTCGAAGGTGAGATGGTCGCCGCCAGGGGTACGGCCGGCGTCAACGGAATTCAGCACCTCGTCGAGCTGCTTTTCAGACAGGTCCAGGTCCGCCAACAATTCCTGCAGGGCGTCTTCATAATCCAGATTGGAGCCGCCGGTGTCGTTGGTGTGTGCAGGGGGCGCTGCCGGGGCGTGCCCATGTTTCCGAGATCTATTTGTCATTTCAATGCCTTAGCGCCAGGTTTGCGCGTTGGTGACCCGGCATGTCTGGGTAGACGGCAGGCATGGAAGCTGCCCAGCGGGACCACATCTAGTTAAACGTTGGACAACTAAGTTTTTTACAGGCGCAGTTCACGTTTCAGCCGTACAGCCGCGTATCCGAGAGGTGACGGAGCTTCTCCCTGAGGCGAAAAATACGCACGGCCGCCGTGGAATAAGAAACATGGAGCGCATCGGCAACCGCCTGAACCTCGTGGCCCTTGAGCATCAGGGCCAGTAACTGCTGCTCCGGCTCGTTCAGGAGAGCCTCCAGCCGTTCGAGCTCGCTTTCGAGAATCGCGGCCGTCTCGCCAGAGTTCGGGGCCTCAGTGGCCCCGATGGCCACCGCGCTCTCTTCGGAGCTGGCCTCTCTGTAAGTACGCGCAGAACGAAGCCAGTCTATGAATCGGTGCCGCGCCATCACGTGCAACAGGGCCAGCGCAGAATCCATGTCCTTCACTTTGCGGATGCTTTTCTGTGCCACGAAGCGCAATAAGACATCCTGAAGGATGTCACGCGCCACTTCGACGTTGCGCGTCAATCGAAACAGTAAATGAAGCAGCCGGGGAGACGCCTTGGCGATGAACTGTCGCCAGGCAGATTCATCCTGCGGATCGCGCTGCAAACGACGCAGTGTCGTGGAATCACTTTCGCCCGGTTCGCGACGAGCCGAGGTCATACACTGCGTCGAGCGCGCCGTGATCGCATTTTGCGATAGGCAGACATCGAGTTATCAAGAACGGCGGCCACGGGCGCAACCGGGCGTAACTTGGCTTCTCTGAGCACCAGCGCCAGAAACTTGCGCTGTTCTCTTTCCCTTCTCCAGTAGCTCCAGTCGGGTTCGCCGACAACAGCATCAAGCCGAACTTGCAGTGCCCGCACGTACGCGCGCTGCAGATCTGCTATCGCGGTCACATTGCGTGGGTGCGACCTGTTCCTTGCGAGCTTCGCCAGCCGGTGGAACCAGGGATTAACCACTTCATTGACGACGTCCCGTAGAGCCTCATATGAAGTAGCCTTACGATCGCTCGGCAATTTGACCGTGGTGTGATTGGTCTCTGGAATACAGCGGGGCGGCGGCCGCTCAAACCATGCTCGAACCGCAGCCTCGGTAACAACGCCGTCGCCATCTGCCACGAAGGTGTGGATGGCAACGTGCCGCCGTGAATCGGCGACTCGCCCAGCTTCACGGTGATAGACACGGTTGACAACCAGGCTCGCCAGCTTCGTGACGAGATCGAGGTTGTACAAGTCAATCAACTGCCTGTTTCGCAACAGGTGCCGCGCCAGGAAGCCCATCGGGCTCGTAATAATGTGATGAAGCACCTTCCGCACCAGGATGCCGGCGAGTGGAGTGGCGAACAGAGCGATTCGTTCGACGCGGTTCACGGGATACTCCCGCGCCCGCTCCCCGACGAGCTCTGTGACTACCGCCTGCAAAAGTACCAGGCCGCCAATGCTGTGCCCGACGAGGATGATGTGCTCGGGCTTGCTTTGGCCAACACTGAGGTATGTCATGAGTTGGTCAGCGAGTTGAGCGATGCCGGGGCAACGGCGGAGCAGCCCGCTTACATATCCCCAGCTTTTCACGCTGAGCTGCGGCAGGTCCGGATCATCTGCGAGCAGGGTGGGGAACCGGCCCCAGGTCAGTTTGGGATGACCTCCGAAGCCATGCACAAACACAACACGGGTCGCTGCGTGTTCCTCTCCATATTGACAGTGCCGCGATTTTGACCTCATACCACTTTCCCTGGCTAACACATGCGTCAATACGGTAGACGCGGTAGTACAGTCGCAAGCACAACGCCGGTATGCCGCTGCATGCGGCAAAGTCTCGATTAGAAGTGCATCTGCGCCCGGCTTCCCTGGCTAACTCGGTCGGGCGTGTCTGGAGGTCCCGCCGACAAGTTTTCTCTGATTGTGGGCCGCTTCCGGGCCCTTCCACTTTTCTATCTTGATACAGGTGTATCGCGCAGTCCAGTACCTCGTCCGAGCCGAAGCCGGCGAGCAGCGTGTTGCGCTCGGTGGTGATGCGATTGGCGGCGTGCAGAATCTCTGCAGTGAGTTTTCGGTGGTGGGGGCCCATACGACAAACCGCCCGCGCGACCACCGCTCCGTTACGCGTGCGTTTTCTCGCCGGTGCGATCCGATTCAGGGAACCCGAGTCTGCGGCTCGCAGTGCTGATCGACGCGGACAACGCACAGGCCAGCGTCATCGAAGGCCTGTTGGCCGAGATTGCGCGCTTTGGGGAGGCCACGGTGAAGACCGGCAAGCTCACCGCCCCACAGAGGGCGGAACCCAACCTCATCGCAGAAACCGAAACCGTGAAGGCGTTGCCCGGTGAGGTGCCAGTCAAAAGCGTGGCACAGGAAAAATGCGATGAGTGTGGGCGAGATGTACCGGGGCACGATGTCATCCACTACGGCTCACCAGAGCGCGGGTACAAAGACCTCTGCAGCGCGTGTTTCAACGCGGATGTCGCGAAGTCCATGGATCTGGAGGACTTCGCCGCTGCGTGCGAGCAGCGCTAACCGAAAAGCGACGACAAATCCACCGTAACCCCCGGCAGTGAGGCGATGGGCATTGCGCCGGGCCTCTCCGGACTGAGCACATCACGGTACGCCGCGCCGGCAGGCTTGCGGAAGTTCTCTCTGCGAGGATGCGAGCGCGGGGCGGCAGCGGCGCCATGGCGCCTGCCGGTGTGAGGTAGTGCCTCAGATCAACGATCCAGGTGTTGCCCATAGGTGCGCTCAAGGCTCGAGTGAGCTTGCGTGGATCACAGTCTTGGCTGTGAACGTGAGTTACTTCCTGGGCGCGTGTGCGGCAGCGCGCTTGCCCGTCTTACTCTTTCGACGTGTCGGCGCCCGCTTCTTTGCCGCCACGGAATCGACGCGTGCATTTGCGCGTGGCGCGGCGGCAGGCTCTGCCATCTCGATGCCGAATAGCTCAGACAGCTTCGAGCTCTCGAGCACTCGTCGCGTGCGCGGCTCTTTCTTCGGCAGAGGCAGGCTTTCCCCAGCCCGTGCGACCAGATCGTTCGCATCGACCTTGCGCAGAGTGAAAAGCAGCTCAGGCTGCGCGTCGAGGCGAGCGCCGATGCCATAGAACACAGCGGCGACGTGCTTGCACATCGCGGCGGAATCCGGGCAGCTGCAGTCGAATCGAACTTCCCTGGGCGATGGAAACAGGCCCGTGCCCGGCCTGCAGATTCGCTCCATCACCGCCTGGGAAAGCTGTCCTTGCAGAAGCCCGACGAGCGAGTCGATGGATCTCGCGCAGTCGTTGCCGATGGCCTGCCAGTGTGCGCCCGGCACCTCCGTGACTTTGACGGTCACGTTGTAGAGGCTGGAGCCCATCACCTTCGCGACCACATTGCCCGCGGCAACCTGAAGGTCGATCACGGAGCCATTGCGAAGGTAGGTGCGCCCGCGAGGCAACCGGTTGGCGAAATCGCTGTAGCGTTCGAGATTCTCGCACCAGGCCTTGCCCCAGAAAGTGGTGGCGATGCGGCGGCCGGCAGCGGTCACGGGCGAGAGTGCCTGGCCTTTTTTGCGGAGTCTGGACGCGAGGGCTGCGGCCTTCTGGCGGCGCTTGGCCACCGATACGTAGGGCTTCCAACCAAAATACATCATCGATCTCCGAAAAACCTCGGCAGTGCCAGCACGCTCGCGCGTGCGGTGTGCATCAGGACGCTTCCTGCTGCGCAGTGTGAATATCAAGTGCCACGAGATCCAGCAATTCCCTGTCGCTCATCTCCGTCAGCTGCAATTCCTTGCCACCTTCCAGCACCTCCTGAACGAGCTGCTGCTTGGATTCGATGAGCTGGTCGATCTTGTCCTCGACGGTTCCGCGGCAGATGAATTTATGCACGAGCACGTTCCTCGCCTGGCCGATGCGAAAGGCGCGATCGGTGGCCTGGTTCTCCACCGCCGGGTTCCACCAGCGGTCGAAGTGCACCACGTGCGAGGCGGCGGTGAGATTCAGCCCGGCGCCGCCGGCCTTGAGCGAGAGCACGAAGAAGGGCGTCAGCTCGTCCTCTTGAAAAGCACGCACCAGCTCCTTGCGCCTGGCAACGGCGGTTCCACCGTGCAGGACCAGCCCTTCCCGGCCGAACACCGAACCGAGAAACTCCGCAACGGGCTGGGCCGCTTCACGAAACTGCGTGAATACCAGCATTTTCTCCTGTCTTGCGGCGACCACCTCCGCGATTTCGCGCAGGCGTGCGAGCTTGCCGCTGTCGCCTTCGGCCCAGGCGCCGTCGCCCAGCCACTGCGAAGGGTGATTGCAGATCTGTTTGAACCGCATCAGGAACGAGAGCACCAGTCCCTTGCGCTTGATGCCCTCGGCGGCTTCGAGCTCGGTCGTCAGCTCCCGCACGGCGCGTTGATACAGCGCCGCCTGCGCGGGGCTCAGGGCGCAGTACGCTTTCATCTCGGTCTTGTCTGGCAAATCGGCGATGACGGATTTGTCGGTCTTCAGCCGTCGCAGAATGTAGGGCCGTACCAAGGCGCGCAGCGGAGCGTACTGGCCGTCGGACGCGAGGCGGCGCGCGAAAGCCGTGAAGGCCTTGTTCGAGCCCAGGAGACCCGGATTGAGAAAATCGAATATCGACCACAGGTCCGATAGCCGGTTCTCGACCGGGGTGCCGGTGAGTGCGATGCGTGTGCGGGCGTCGAGTTTCTTCGTGGACTGCGTTTGCCTCGAACCCGGGTTCTTGATCGCCTGCGCTTCGTCGAGCACGGCCACGCGCCACGGCGTCGTCGTCAGCCATGGCAGTCGTAGCAGCGTGCCGTAGCTGGTGATGACCAGGTCCACTTCGGCCAGCTTTTTCGCGTCGAGCTGCTTCAGGTCGGTGGCGCTCATCGCCGAGGGGTGCGCGATGAGCGCATTGAGCCCCGGAGCGAAGCGGGCAATTTCCGCCGCCCAGTTCGCCAGAAGCGATGCTGGCGCGACCAGGATGCTGGCGCGCTGTTGGCCGGCCAGCGCGCTGGCACTTGTCCGGCCAGCCAGGGCGCTGGCGCGTTTCCCGCCAGCCACCACGCTTGCCCGTTGTTCGCCGCCAGCGTCTCCGCTTTCTTTTTTCAGTAGCAGCAGCAGCGACAGCACCTGGATCGTCTTGCCCAGCCCCATGTCGTCGGCCAGGCAGGCGCCGAGGCCTAGTTGATGCAGCAGATAGAGCCAACGCACGCCGGCTTGCTGATAGGGCCGCAGTGTTGCCTTGAGCTCCGCGCCGGGGCTTGCACGGGCGAGGCCTTCGGGGCTGCGCAGGCCCTTCAGCGTTTCCGCAAGCCAGGGGCCGGCAACGACTTCGGACCAGTCCCGATCGACGGTGGCGGTCACGTCCGCTTCCGGCAAGTTCGCGCCCGCAACGAGGCGCATCGCCTCGGCGAACGCGATTCCGCCTCTCGCGGCGGCTCGTTCGATGGCGCGAAACTGCTCCAGCATGTGGCCGAGCTTCTCGCGATCCACTTCGACCCAGCGGCCGCGCAGGAGCTGGAGGCCATCGGAGCCGGCGAGCAGCGATTCGATTTCGGCCGGGGTAATGCGCTCCTCGCCGAGCGTCAGTTGCAGGTCGAAATCGAGCAACGCGTTTTTTCCCAGCAGCGAGGGCACGCTGCCGCCAACCGTTGCCTTGACGCGCGGACGAGGAGGCCGGCCAGACTGCCAGGTGCCCGGCGCGCGCACCATGATGCCAGCCGCTTCGAGCTTGGGTACGTCAGTGAGAAACTGAAACGCTTCCGCGGGAGTCCAGCGCAGAGGATGGTAGATCTCCCCCGCGTCGACCATTTCACGCAGCCATGCGCATTGCTCGGCGGCGCGCTGCACGGGCACGAGCAGCGACAGCAGCCGCGCCTTGTTCTTTTCGCCGGAGTATTCGCGCAGGGCCTGCGCCAGCGGCAGATGTTGCGCCTTGGCGGTCTTTGAAAGCCGCGTGCTGTAGGTGGCGATGAACGCAAACGGGGCCTCTTCGTCGCCGCGGTTTTCCGCCAGGTTGAAGTGAACGCGGCCGACGAGGTTCCAGGCCGGGTGACGTTGCTTCAGGAAATCCTGCAGCGATTGCTTCGACTCAGCCCACTCGACGGCGAACGCGGCGTCGAGTTGTTCCCATAGAGAGGACAACGTCTCGACATTCAGGTACTCCGCGCCGGTCATGGGTGGCGCGGCGGCGGCCAGGGCGTCGAAGTCTTCGATGGGTGGAGCGGGGCTGTGGGCGAGGAGCGTTTTGCCGGTGCTTTCTGCCAACTCCGGCGTCGTACAAAGAGCCGTTACGTAGCGCGCCGCGAAGTCGCGCCAGTAACTCAACGCTATGGGAAGCGATGTCCCGACCTCGCCGGCGCCGAGCTGCAGCAGCCCGTGGCCTGTGCCGCGCTCGAACGATTCCGCGAGGCGGCGCTGCAGATCGGCAGGCAATGCAGGCGCGTCTGGTGCCGGGGTCAGCAGCAGGTGGCCGTGCGGGGTGAGGACGAGGGCGTTGGCGGTCATGCTGACATCGAGGGCGTGATCTGGGGTGCGATGCTGAGTGATCTCGCCGATCGGGAATGCATCGTATCTTGAAAATTCGAAGGTGGGCTTCGAATTTTCGAAGCTATCTGCGAAAGGAAATTTGAGCGGGTAATGATCTACCTCGAAAATTGAGCGGCAGGTGCTCAATTTTCAAGGACTCAAAACTCGCTAGCGACCAGCGCACGTCAGGCATTTCGGTGCCGTCGCACACCTGCGCCGGTGCTCAGTCGCACGCGGCAAGATTGAACGCCCGTGGAGCTCGCGAGCAAAGCCTCACTGGTGGAAAAGCGATGAAGGATCCACCGTGACACCCGGCAGTGAGGCGATGGGCATGGCGCCCGGTTTCTGCAGAGAGAGCGTTTCGTCGTACGCCGCGCCTGCCGGATTTCGGAAAATGTGAAGTTGTTGGCGCTGCAGGTCGACCACCCAGAGCTCCCGGATACCGTGCCGCGCATAAAGGGACATTTTCGTGGAGAGGTCGTAGCGCGCGGTCGTATCGCTTACTTCGAGGGCGAGTAGCGTGTCGGCGGCGGTCGGATGCGCCTGGTCGTAGAAGTCTTCGCGTGGTGCGAGCAATGCAAGGTCAGGCTGCGGCTCGGAAAGCTCGCTCAGCTCGACGGGCGACTGACAACTGACGATCGCGCGCCCACTGACCGCGCGATTCAATAGCATGTCCAGTCGGCGCACGGCTGCTGCGTGCTGGCTTCCGATGGGTGGCATGTCGATGATCCGGCGCGAGCAGGCCCACCTCCGCCATGCGGTGGTACTCCTCGACGGTGATGCGATGCCGGCGCGGCCAGTCTTCCATTGCGACGCTCATGCGGTTCCTCGGAAGATTCAGTCTATCGCGGCAGCGGGGCCCTGTTACACAACGAATTGCGGATTGCGACAACCGCGGGCCGAAGTTTGCCTACCGTGGCGAGGAGGCAGGAGGCGCATTCGTGTTGTTTTCGTGCATGCGCGACTGGCTCGGCAGGAAAGGTCGCGTCGGCTGTACTCCTGAGCATTTCTGAGGTTTTGGTTTGGGTCGCAGGCGCCCCCGCCGTGACGTTCACTCGGCCAGAGTCGAAGGTATCGAACCCCTCGAACACACTTTTCACGAACTGAAGAAGAGGAAGCGATGGCATCCAAACCCCCCCCCGTACGATCCGATTCCTCCGACCCCAGCCTCAAGCTCGCGGTACTGATCGACGCGGACAACGCGCAGGCCAGCGTGATCGAGGGCCTCCTGGCCGAAATCGCGCGGTTTGGCGAAGCCACGGTGAAGCGCATCTACGGCGATTTCACCAGCAGCCACAGCTCGTCCTGGAAGTGGGTTCTGCCTGGTAACGAGCGACAGCGACTACACCGGGCTCGCGACTCGTCTGCGCGAAGAAGGGCTCATGATTTTTGGATTTGGCGAGCGCAAGACGCCGGATGCGTTTCGCAATGCCTGCCACAAGTTCGTCTTCACTGAAGTTCTGCGGCCTGCATCCGCGGAACCTGCTCCGGCGCCGAAGCGTGCGGCTGAGCCCACTGCCGCGGTAGTGCCGGCAGTAGCGGCGACGGCGCCGACGCCCAAACTGCATTTCCCACGTGAGTTCGTCCTGGCGGCACTGGAAGAATCCAGCGACGACTCGGGCTGGGCGCCGCTCGCCACGTTTGGCAGCTACCTCAACAAGCTTCAGCCGGATTTCGACTCACGACTCTATGGGTTCAAGAAGCTGTCGGATCTGGTGAAGGGGAGGAGCGATCTGTTCGTGACGGAGGAGCGGCAGACGTCGAACGGCGGGCAGAAGGTGCTCTACCTTCGGGCGGCGGAGTAAGCTTTCCTGGATCGCGCTCCGACGTGACCCGCTCGGACAGTGACTATTACCTCTTGATTCATCCTATTTTCCCGCCCACAGCCACCGCCAGAACAATGCGCTCACGCCGAGACCCAGCCCCCGCCGAACACGCGGAAGCCCGATACGGAGACGGCCAGCTAACCGAGGCGGCCCTCCGTGCGCGCCTGCAGTCCCGCACCAAAGACGAACTCATCGCCCTGGTCGAGCGTGTCGCTTGCGACTCCCCCGAGCTCGCGTCCCGCATCGATTACCTTACCGACCAGGCAACCGCTGCAAAAACCCTTCAACGTCGCATAGCCAGCCTCCGCAACAGCAAGCGATTCGTTGACTACGGTGGCTCACGCGAAGTCGCTGCGCAGATAGACGCCCTCGCGGACGACATCGAGGCGGACATTCTCCCCGTCGACCCGGTAGCCGCACTGTCTCTGGCCGAGAAGCTCTTTTCCCTCGACGCAAAGATCTTCAACCGCGCCGACGACTCGGGCGGGTCAATCGGCTTGTCGTTGCGAAACGCTTGTGTGCTGTGGCTCTCGGCAGCCGCGGCAACGCGCGAGGCAGCCAAAGCCTCTTCCGCACCGGCAACGGACTGGGTCGCCACGCTCTACGAGCTGTACCAGAGCAACGACTACGGCATTCGCGAGCCACTGTTGAAGGAGGCCTCGCGCCTGCTCAATGAGCCAGAGCTTCGTGCACTCGCCGCTCGCTTTGAGCGCGACACGCTCGAAGCGCTCGAGCGCGCACGTAACGTCGAAGCGGAATTTCACCGCGTGTTCACCCCCTCATCTGCCATGGGCCTGGTGGCTGAATCGCTGCGCGACCCCGTGCTGCACGAACGCTCGATCCGAATCTACTCGCCGGAGCCCAACGAACTGCAGGCAGCGGATATAGCGGAGCAATATCTCCAGTGTGGCGATGCCGCCGGCGCGCTTCGTTGGCTCGAGAAAGAGTGGGGGAGCCGGAACGAGCACCAGCGTCTCGGCCTGCTGGACCGCGCGTACGCACAGCTCGGCGACACCGGGCGACAGATGGAGATTCGTCGTGAGGCCTACCAGAAGGCGCCGAGTGTCCGCACCTACCGCGCGCTGGAAGAAGTTCTGCCTCAGGCCGAGCGCGCGCAATTCCGCATACAGGCGTGCGCGCAAGCGAAGGTGAACCCTTCGGCGGCGACTGGCGCGGAGCTTCTTTTCGCGCTTGGCGAGCCTGTGCTGGCTGAAGAGCTGATAGTCGATCGAGTGGAAGAGCTGGACGGTCGAAGCTATGGCCTTCTCACGGAACTTGCCGCAGCGGCGAAGACCAGCGGGAGATTCCTGGCGGCAACACTGCTATGGCGCGCGTTGCTCGACGCCATTCTTGCCCGCGCGTATGCGAAGGCCTACCACCATGCGGCGGACTATTTGCACGAGCTGCGGGCGGCTGCGCAGAACGTTGCGGATTACCGCGGGCAGATGACACATGCGCAATATGAGGAGTCGTTGCGGGTGAAGCATGGGCGCAAGAGCAGCTTTTGGGCTCATGTGGAGGGGAGTCGGCGTTGACGCTTTGTTGACGTGACGCGCGACAGGTCGATGCCTGAGGAGAAAGGTGTGGAAGGCCTCGCGTTGTGTTCATTCACGGTGCCGTAGCCGGCGGCCGTAGCGGCGGGATTGGCCCCTCCGTGCGCAATCAGCCATATGTCGAGCGCATCGACATGAGTGAATGATGTGTCTAAAAGACGTATAATTTTCGACATATGAAGTTCAAGCCAAACCAGCCCTGGAACGATTTGCCCAGCCTGCCTCCACGGGCGGAGCTCGAAACCCGGCCTGTGCTCAAGGCCTGCATCGGTGCGCGCGCAGCGCTTGCCGGTCTTCAGCAGGCGACTGCTCTCATTCCCAACCCAGCGGTGCTCATCAACACCATTCCGCTGCTCGAGGCGCAGGCCAGCTCCGAGATCGAGAACATCGTGACCACTACCGATGCGCTGTTCCGGCAGGCGCAACTGGATGACCGGGCGGCAGATGCCGCCACGAAAGAGGCGCTGCGTTACCGAACGGCGTTGCGGCAGGGGTTCGATTCCCTAGCAACGCGGCCGCTCTCAACCCGCACCGCCGAGGAAATCTGCACGACAATCAGGAACGTCCAGATGAAGATCCGCCGCGTGCCCGGCACGACGCTCGCCAACTCAGCCTCTGGGGTCGTGGTCTACACGCCGCCGGTCGGCGAGGCTCTGCTACGGAGCAAACTGGCGAACTGGGAGCGGTTCATTCATGAGCATGAGCAAATCGATCCGTTGGTCAGAATGGCTGTGGCGCACTATCAGTTCGAAGCCATCCATCCCTTCACCGATGGCAATGGCCGCACCGGCCGCGTATTGAATCTGCTCATGCTCGTCGAACAGGGGCTGCTGGATCTGCCGGTGCTTTACTTGTCGCGCTACGTCAACCTCCACAAACTGGATTACTACCGACTCCTGCTCGACGTAACGCGAAAGGGCGCCTGGGAGCCGTGGCTGCTGTACATGCTGCGAGCCGTGCAGAGCACCTCCGAATGGACGCTGGCGAAGATCGGCGCCATCCGCAAGCTTTCGGAGCACACCACGGATTTCGTGAGAGCCCGGCTGCCAAAGATCTACAGCCGCGAGCTCATCGAGACCATTTTTGTGCAGCCCTACTGCCGGATACAGAATCTGGTGGAGAGCGGCCTGGCAAAACGCCAGACCGCCGCGGCGTATCTGAACGCGCTGGTCGACCAAAAAGTGCTGACGGAACAGAAGCACGGGCGCGACAAACTGTTCGTGCATACGAAATTTCTGACGCTGCTGACGCGAGATGGCAATGCGTTCAAGCACTACACATGAACGTGCGGCGGGGCCGAAGTCGAATTTGGGCGGTGGCTGGCGGCGATCCAGAGCGCCTGTTCATACGAAGGAAGCACGGCCGGCGTTGACGCTTGACCCGAAGGTCAGTGGATTTACCTCATGACCGCCAGGCTCAGCCCGGGCTCCGCAGAGCCATACGGCTCTTTTCCGTGACTTCCGCCCTGCGATTCTGAAAAAATAGCCACCCGGCTATTTTCTTGCTGCGCATCGCCCCTAATGACTGAAATCTAGCCACTCGGCTATTTTTTTCAGGCCAGGTCCATGGCACGAATCATACAAATCAAGAGCTTGGATCAACTCGGCGAGCTCGTGCGGGCAACCCGAAAGCACCAGGGATTGCGCCAGGACGAGGTCGGCCGCTTCTCCCACTCTTTCACAGGCGAAGTGGAGAAGGGGAAGCCGACCGCGCAGGCGGGCAAGCTTCTGGAGCTATTGAGGGAGCTGGGAATCAGAGTGCACCTCGAGTTGCCTGCAGACGTTGAGCCGGCTGCCGCTCCAGCTCCAGCCAAGTCGCGACCTCGCAAGCCATGAGTCGCGCACACCGGGAGTTGCAGGCCTCCATCAACGGAATGGCGGTGGGCCTCCTCAACAGCAAGCGATTCGTCAACTACGGCGGCTCACGTGAAATCGCTGCGCAGATAGACGCGCTCGCGGACGACATCGAGGCAGACATTCTCCCCGTCGACCCCGCGGCCGCACTCTCGCTGGCCGAGAAGCTCCTTGGCCTGGACGCGAAGCTCTTCGAGCGCGCGGACGATTCCGGCGGATCGATCGACATGTCTCTGCGCAACGCTTGCATGCTGTGGCTTTCGGCAGCAGCGGCAACGCGCGAGGTGGCCAAAGCCTCCTCCGCACCGACGACGGACTGGTTGGCCAGGGTTTATGACCCTTTCAAGGACGACGACTACGGAATTCGTGAAGCGCTTTTGAGGGAGTCCTCGCGCCTGGTCCACCGGGCGAGCGACTCCGTAAGGAATGGCATCATTTGGACGATCAATATAGGGACTTGCGTTGCCTTAGAAACCGAGGTTGATTGCGTTGGCGTAGCCGCCTTTCGCGCGAGATTGTTCAGCCGGCCTGCGTGATCGCTTGACGCTCAGCTGACGAGTTTTCACGAGCGTCTTTTCGAGCGATGATGCCTAACGAACCGCGCGGGAATAGTGCGGACACCGTAACAATAGGGAGTAGCTGATGAGCCTGGCTGACGAGCCGCCGCTGCATGAGGAATTAGCTCAGGAGTTCGCCAGGCTTGTAAGAGCACTCGATCCAAGTAGCCCGAGCGCGTCCAAGCATCGGCCGCTCGAGGCGCTTTTGGCGAGGTACACAGGCTGGAAAGACGTTGCCGTCAAACTCTCCTCGGAGCTCAAGAATCTCCGCAATCGTATTTCTGAGACCCGAAACAGACCTGACCAACCGCGGCACCTGCTAATCCTCGTTCCGGAGAAGCTCGTAAGGGCAGCAGCGGACGTAGCTTCACGGGCGATGCAGACGTATCGGGGATTGAGCGTCATTGGTCTTGCCTCGTTTGATGTAGAACGGCCGCGACTCGAGACATTGTTGCTCGCTCCAGGCGTCGACGCCCCAGACGTGCTGGCGCGAGCTTTCCCTGTCCTCCGGATGCGAAAGGTAGGTGTCCCTGCTCAGGAACCGGCGGTTCTCCCCAATTCCTCGGAGGACGGAAATCCGGAGGCTTCTACCTCAGAGAATGAGCCTTCGGCGCCGATCACCGAATCGTCAGATGACTTGCTGGCGACACTGGTGAGCCGCTACACGGCCGATGACCCAGGCGCGGTAGTCGAAGACCTGCTCGACGTTTGTGATGAAGCGAATGCTTTCGCGCGCATCATTGCCGCGAAATCCATCCGTCCGCC
Organism: uncultured Gammaproteobacteria bacterium; assembly: GCA_963837755.1. Taxonomy (GTDB): domain Bacteria; phylum Pseudomonadota; class Gammaproteobacteria; order Steroidobacterales; family Steroidobacteraceae; genus JADGHX01. The sequence goes on from CAWIOP010000004.1 coordinate 254,586, forward strand.
CATGGCTATTGGTGTCTTCGGCGACTGGGGAGCAGGCAAGACTTTTTTCATGCAGCGGATAGACGCTGAGGTTGAGCGTCTGGCGAAGGCCACCGACGCCGAGCGAGTGCCTCGCGAGATGCGTGTGCAATCGGATCGACCTCAGCTCAAAGAGTTTTTTCTCACGGACATCGTGCAAATTCGTTTCGAACGCATGGCATTACGCGGAGACGAATCTCTGGGCGAGCTTGGTCGAGTACATCTTCGCCGCTCTAGACCGATGGATGCTCGCTCACACCGCTAACGATCGTCGCCAAGCGGATCTCGTGTTCGATCGTCTGTCGACTACACAACAACTCAAGCTCGACGCGCTAGAGGCGCTCATTCACCGACGGGATGCACAGCGAGCTGCCGAAGATCGAGCGCAACGCGCACGTACAGCGTACGAGTTCGCACTGGCCCGCTGTCAAGCGCTGCAGCCGGAGGCCTACCTGCGAGCGTTACTTGGCGAATTTCTCAGCAAGGCAGAAGTGCAAGAAGACCTGAGGAGTCTCGGCCGGACGCTCGGAATAGATTTAATTGATAGCTCGGCCGTTCGATTCCAAGAGGTGCTCGCGGAAGCCCGTTCGGAAGCGGGGCGCTTCCGATTGCTGAAACGATCGGCACTTTCGAGGTTAGGCTCTTTGAAATGGTTGGTCCTCAGTTTCGCGACTTTGGTGTTGATTCCCGCTGCGACTCTAACGCTGAAAGACGTCGTCGCGGCCGCCCCACACTTGCAATGGGTAGCGAACATTCGCGATGAAGTGCTCGGCTTATCCGGCTTATTGCTTGCCAGTGCGGGCATACTCCACAGGCTCGTCAATGTTGCGCGGAAGGGGCTGCGCAAACTCGAAAGTATGGATCGTCGTTTGACAGCGGAGCTCGAGCGGCAGACGCGAGAGGTTGAGAGCTCACATGTCGCTGAAGAAAAGATTTCCGCTGAGAGGGATTTGCAGCAGCGAAAGCAGGCCGTTCTCGCGGCGGAAGCCGCTCTCGCCGATGCGGAGAACAAGCTCGCCGCCGCACGGGAAGCGTTTGAGAACGATACCGCTCGAGGGCGGTTGAATGCGTTTATTCGTTCGAAAGTCACCGACGGCGATTACGCGCGCCACTTGGGAATAATTGCGGCGATTCGTCGCGACTTCGGGCAACTCACAGCGTTGATGCATGCAGCTAACGACGCGGGTGAGGAGCGGCTGGACCGGGAACGTCTTACCGCCGAGGCAAGATCTCGTGTTGAGGGGTTTTTGGAACGCATGCTCGGCACCGACGAACTCCGGATCACGACATCAGAGCTGGTGGCGTTGTTCTCCCTACTCGAGCCGGAAGTGTCGCTGAAGCTCTTTGATGAATGGAGTGCTCGATTGGGAGATCGCATGGATGACGAAGCGGTACTCGATGCCGTTCGTGAGGAGTTGCAAGGGATACAAATGTTTTCGCTGCCGAAATTCTCCCGCATCGTTCTCTATATCGATGATCTGGATCGATGCCCCCCCGAGAAGGTAGTTGAGGTTTTGCAAGCGGTTCATCTCCTGTTGTGCTTTCCGCTTTTCGTGGTCGTGGTGGCGGTCGACGCGCGTTGGGTGTCTGGGGCTCTCCACGATCGATTTCCGCAGCTGCTGGCAATGAGCCGCGAGGTGGAGGGTCGAATGGTATTCGGCGCTACTGCAGGCGACTATTTGGAGAAGATCTTCCAAATCCCATACTGGGTTCGGCCAATGGACGACGGAGTAGCTCGCAGGTACGTCAACAACATAGCGAGCCGAGATTTGGAGAAAGCGTTCGCCGTCACTGCACCTGTTCCAGGCACGATCCCGCTCGACGTCGCGAGTCCCAATTCCGCTAGCCAGGTAGCCGAATCTGTGCAGGAGCCGCAATCCCAGGATCTGGTCAGCGGGCTGAGCCTAACCTCATGGGAAGTGGAATGTCTGGAAGCATTTGCGCCGCTCGTGGGCGGAACTCCGAGACGCGCTCTGCGCTTCGTGAACGTCTATCGTCTGATCAAGACCAGCTTGCCGACAAATCTGCTGAGGAAGCTAGTGGGTGAGCGCGGTGAGAGTAGTCTCTACCAATTGCTCATAGCTCAACTGGCCGTCGTTACCTCGCGGCCCGACGCGGCCGCGAACGTCGCCGCAGCTTTCGATGCGGAGGATCCAGACCGGCCGCTGCTTGAAGTAGTAGCTCGGCTCGTACTGAGCGGAGAGACGTCGAATCGGCAGACGCTCGTAAAGGAGTTTCTGCAGTCGATGACTCGTCTCCAAGAACGTCTCGCGGATTCGACGCAGCCGCTGAAAGTTGCAGATTTTAAGGCGATCGCGCCCATCGTCAGCCGATACTCTTTTGGGCAATAGGATCAAGCGTCCTTTTTTGGCGCTACCCGATCTCTATGGCGCTTGACTGCCGCCAGAAACTCTTTCGAAATTTTCAGTTTGCTTTTGCTCGCTCGATCGTAGAAACCTGCCGAGGCTCGATAGGAGAGAGGCGCCCCTTCAAATTTGAGGAACTCCTCGAGATCAATAGCTTTGCGGGAGACAGGCCATGTGCTGATGGGATAGGAGAATCTGCCTGCCTGATCTCCGTATGCCGCGGCTGGGAATCGGCTCCCTTTCGGCAACGGCATGCCAGCGTTCCCTTTGAAGGCGCGTGGTCTCGCCAGCCGAGTACCAAGCCAGGTTGAGACCGCCGTATTCACCGCATTTCCTACCAGCAGCCAGCGTCGCCTCTGGTTGAACAGGCGCTGAGAGCTCTCTTCGACGTAACCTTCCATGTTCGTCCAGCCGCGCTCGAATCCCTGGAGCGCTTCGGCGTCGCGAATGTCCGGTGTAATGACTGACTTGTCGGTGCGAAGAATCGCCGGAGGCGAGGGGATGCCCAGCCCGGAGCCACCTTTCAGAGTCGGCACGCAGTTTTCGCCCCACCCAAGCCCGGTGTTCCCTTCCGTCCAATAGAAACCATGGGCGAATTTCGTGAGGGAGAGGGCGTCGCCCTCGGGCTCTGCGTTGGCGCCTTGGAAGAGGACGGCTCTGGGGTCACCTGCCGTAGTCGCGTATAGGAAAATGCGTTTTCGACGCTGCGGCAATCCGAAAGCGAGGGCGTCGATGGTCCTATAGGCCCACTTGTATCCGAGGTTCTCCAGCGCAGTCAAAACCTCCTCCATGTACGCGCCGCCGTGGAGAAATCGCCAGTTCGGCACGTTTTCCAGGAGCACGTGTGGAAACCGGCGGACGCGCAACAACTCGAAGACTTCTCGAACCAGACTCGAATTGACGCCGCTGAAGCCCTTGGTCGACCCGGCTTGGCTCAAGTCCGTGCAGGGAAATCCGGCAGTGACCAGGTCTGAGGCCGGTGCAATCTTTTCGAGCAGCTCGGTCCTGGATTTGACGTCGCGGACAATTGGCACATCCGGGTAGCGCGTGCTCAGCACGGCCACTGCATCGGGGTCGCTCTCGCAAAAAAGCGAAACGCCGTGGCCCGCCTTGGCAAGCCCGCTTTCCAGGCCCGCGATGCCGGCGAAGAGAGCCGTGGTGTTCAGAGAGCGAGCTGTCTCAGCGGCGGTCTCGGCGTCAGGCTCGGCGACCTGGTCATCCTGGGCAAGAAAATCGATTTGGCTTGCTCGTGATGAATTGCGCACGCGCGAACTGTAGAAACCACTCAACTCTACGTCAACCCGTTTGCGGGCTCCTTTTATTCACGAGCAAGTTCGGTTCTTCCGAACGAGCTACGGGAACCAACAAATGGCCGGGTGTGGAGCGCCGCACTCGCCGACGCATGTCAAGCCCTGTAGACTGCCCAGCTGTGGATCTCAAGTACCGTATGAGCATGGGCGGGATGCAGCTTGATTCGGCAGAGCATGCCGGCAGCGGTGCTCCTCCGCTAGCTTACGCGACGCACGGGCGCGTAGTCCCCGCCTATTGACGCCGGGGAGACGCATGCACGGCCCTGAGATCATCGCGCGCTCCATTAGCGGCCTGCAGATTCCGGACAAATTTGGCAACGACTGGCAGTATCACTCGAGAAGTGATAGGCATTCGAAAATCACCTGCTGGGCAATCATGTTCGATCTCATCGAGCATTGCCCGCTGCTTCGTCAGCACATCGACGCCCGGAAGATCGGATTCGGCATCAACCACGAGCTCCGCGACTTTCGAACGCAGAGAAAGAAGAATTTGGATCTCGTGGTCTGCACGCCCAGCCCGAGCGGAATCATTGCTGAGAAGCGCGGCAAGATAACCAAGAAACCCATCCACGGCTTCGCCGATCTGGCCGAAGAGTTCGAGGTCACACTAAGCTCAAAAGAGCAGGCCGTCCTCGCCTCACTTCCCGAGTTACGCATAGTGCCCGTCGGAAGCGTGTGTATCGCCCTGGAGGCGAAAGCCGTGATGACTGAGCACATCAAGGCGCTCCCACGGTTGCACGACGAGCTCGACTCCAGCCACCTGACGATCCACGGTCATGCGGACCATTCCATCGCTGCAGCGCTGGTCACGATAAATTTCGCGAACGAATTCAGCTCCTCGGACCGCAACAAGCACGACATGAAAACTCGCGGCCGTGTGCTCATGGAGCACGTCCAGCCCAAGTGCACCCTTCGAACCATCGAAAAGGTTCGAGAGATTCGCCGGCGTTCGGTTCCGTCAGAACAGGGCTTCGACGCAATCGGGATTACTTTGATCGACTTCGCCAACGACGGAAACCCGGTTGGGGTCGTCACCAAGCCTCCGGCGCCACAGCCAAATGATGACTTCCACTACGACAGAATGGTCGAGCGAATCTCTTCGCAGTATCGAGCGAAGTTCCAAGGGCTCTAGGTCGTCAAGTGCAGCGCAGGCAGCCATTCAAACGCATCGAGCGTCGACTGGCGGGAAGCGGTCTCCTGAAGACCGACTCAGTCGTATCGTCGCGAATGAGTCGAGTGCGTCAAGCGGGAACGACACCAGAGCTCCTCGTGCGCTCGGTGTGTCGTTCGAGTGGTCTGCACTACACGACGAAGAATCGAGATCTGCCAGGGTCACCGGATATTCGCGAATCGCTCGAAAAAGTGGGCAATCTTCGTCCACGGTTGCTATTGGCATCGCCACCCGAAATGTTCGAAGGCCACTACGCCGAAAACGAATGTCGGGTTCTGGATGGCGAAGTTTGAGCGCAATCGGGAGCGGGACTCGAGGTCGGTAGCCGAGTTGAAGAAGTTAGGCTATCGCGTAGTCGTCGTGTGGGAGTGCGAAGCCAAAGAGACGGGCCGTCTACGCGACAAGCTCAGGGGGTTGTGGCAGCTCACTTAGACCCGCGCTGATCAATTAGGAGTTTTTGACGGAATCAAATGCGTATTCCGGCGATCGTGAACAGTGATTCCGCGCCATGGTGAACGCTGCGTGGCGAGTGCGACTGTGGAGCCAGCATCAGGTCGCGGAGCGCTATTCGCGCGCACGACCGATCCGCTTAACTTGGTCGAATTCGCTTGAGAAAGTTCGCGAATTGCTGTTTGGAGGCGCGCGGTATCGTGCTCTCCGAGGTTGAAAGATGCGTCAGTCTCGTCCAATCGCGAATGGACACAAAAACCGTAGCCACCAGCTCTGTCGGCCCAGACGCAGCTAATGGAAAGCTCGGATATCTATTGGGATACCACTTCACTGCTGTTTCCAGCGCGGGTCCCTGACCAAAAGCTTGCACGGGCTGAACGTGGTGGAAATGATGTTCCTCCTCAAGTTCGGGCGACTCAAAGCGATACCCGAAGAACGTCATATCCGCGGCAGGCTTTTCGACCACGCCAATCTGCAAAGACAGTCGCGGCACCGGATCGTGTTGCGCAATGAACGGCACTAAGATCGTGAGGCTCTCTTCGCCATGCGGACACGGCCGAAGGATGAAGCCTTTCCTCGGTCCGGGATCCGAGGCGTTCGATACACTTCGCAAGTGATTCTCAACTTGCGGCCCGTCCATCATCAGTTTTACGTTGAGACTTTGAACGTAAGAGTGGCGGGGCACTAGTTCTCGACGCCAATCGGTCTGATCTAGATGCTTGAACCATTTCGATCCGTCTACGTACAAATGAAAAAGTAGGTGTTGCCACGCATCCATTGGCGTCTGGCTCCTGTTACAAAAGCAGGCTTTCAGGCGAGTACACAACTTCGTCTAGACCCTGCCGGTCGCCTGCAATCTTGAGTTTCCGCGGATCGCACACCGTGCGCAATTGTGGTTCGCCGTCGAGCGTCACGCGGTACTCGATCGCTTCCTCGGCTGAAACGAAGCGAGACAGATCTTCGGCAAACGCAAGGCGCGGCAATTCATCGGGTCGGAATGCGGCCATCGCCTTGCCATCGCGTTCCAACGACGCGCTCGCGCGCTGCACGAAGACTAGCGGCCGACCGGCCCAGTCTCTGTGAGCAAAGACCGCCTGCGAGAGCTCTTCTCGAAATAGACGGGCTAGGTCGCCAACCCCGTTCGATCGTCCGAGATCTGCAATCTGATTCCAGTTCGCAACATTGTTGACGTCATTTACTCCCCAGGGCAAGGCGAGTGCCACATGCGGAAGATCTGCAAGCAACGTCTGTGACGGGACGATCCAAGACCGAAACCACTTTCGGAGCAATGCGGAAACGACATGAGCATATCGAATCGAATCGGTCCGGAGATGTACGAGATCCTTTTCGCGCACGTACCCCGCCGACTTGGGGCGGAGGATTTCCCGGATCGCAATGTCCGAACCGGGCTTAATGCCGAGATACTCAAGCATTTGCGCCGATGGTTGCGTGTCGTCGCTATTGAGACCAAAAAAATGCAAGACTTTGGCATCGAGGTGCTGCTTCACCTGTTCCACGCAGCGCGAGAACGCAAGCGCCTCCTGCATGAGCGGAATCCAGCCCCATGGCAAGAAGCCTCGGTGACCGGCGCGCGAGCACCACAATCCCGGATTGCTAGCCTGATCGAATCCCAGATAGAAATCGGCCCGAAACTCACGATCGCGCTGAAGGGTTAGATCGAAATTATTCACGCCGATGTTGGGATGATTCAGTACGACGATGATCTTGACCTTCGAGAAGAGCCTGGCAACGTAGGCGATCTCCTCCCCGGTGGCGGACCCCCGCTTCTGCTCCAGATCTCGCAGATCGAAATCGACTAACAGGACGTCTATGTCATCGAACGGCGATGCAATCTCCCAGCAAGATTTTCCCTCGTCCAATGCCTTCCGGCGGGAATAGAGAGTATCGAGCAGTGTTCCCGCGTCAGCTAGAGAGGGTGCTTCGACCTCAAGGCCCGGCAATGCAAGTTTTCGCAACTGAGCGCAGAGCCGTTGTACCTTGGCGGATTCATCGTCGAAAACCATTACCCGGCAACGTTCCTTGTCTGCCTCAGCCATTTGGAGCGTCCTCCCACGTTATATCGATCGCGGTCTTAAACGGTGAGCGCGGTTTCACGAAGCGAACATGACACCCGAAGGTCCGGCAGACCATTCTCACGATGGTGAGTCCGATGCCCATGCCACCGAGCCCTAGCGCGAGCAATTCCGGGGGCAATTCGAGCTTCCTCACGAATGGCTTGAATAGGTCGTCGGACTGCTCAAGGTCCACTCCGACACCTGAATCCTCAATTATGAGATGCATGCGGCCGCGGCCATCGACGGAGGCGCGGCATCGAATGCGTTTGGTTTGAGTATCTAACATGGCGTTGACTGAATTGAGGAACAGGTTCTGAAAAACGGCATTCCAGCCCGCCAACGTGCCTTTTGGCAGTCGCAAATCAGGCGGGACGTCGTCGGTTTCTACTTCGACTCCTCGCATGAGTGGCGCCAAGTTTGATGCCAAGCGGTCTAGGACCCGCTTGGCACGCATTCGTTGCATCTTTTCTCGGTCTTCTGCGGCGAACAGGGGCGAGAAGAGCCTTCGAGTCTGGGAGGCGGCGGCAAGCCATCGACGGAACTTGTCGAGCAGCGTCCCGATTTCCTGGTCCGAGGCGCCTCTCGCGCGAGATTCGAAGTCTTCGAGTACGTCCTTGAGTGCCGACAGTTCTTTGGACAGATCATGCTGGAGTGCCACCGAGGCCATGCCCGCTGTCGCCAGCGCCCCGAGCAACACGCGCTCGGCATCTACGATGCGTCGACGACGTTTCTCTGCCTCTTCGAACTGATCGAGTGCAGTTTGTAAAGGGCGCAAGTATTTGGCTTCGGCCCGTCCTTCCAATTCAAAGACGCGTTGTCTGACAGTATTGAGCTGGATGTCAACGTCGTCCTCCTCGCGCTCAAGAGTCTGAACAGCTGTTTTTTGGCGTCGGCTGGAAGAATGTAGGGAATAGAAATCGAAAGCCCAGCGAACGAAATGAACGAGGTCGTCGAAAGCCTCATTGTCATTCAGGCGATCGCGCGTAACTTGAACCGAGAGGACTTTCGAAGGCGCCGTCGATCTGGAGGCCGCCCTGCTCTCGTGGGGGGTGGAAACCTGAACTATGCCTAGGACGCGGGACAACGTCGGCAAATCCTGTAGCGTGCCATCTGGAGGTTGCAGTTCTTCCGGCACGAGTTGAGATCGAATCAGGCGATGCGAATGTGCAACCTCGATCTGCAGCCAGTCCTGGTCACCGCCGCCGTAGTAAGGCAAGCGAAATCCCGAGTCATAGATGTGGACGCCCCCGAAGCGTTTGAAGTACTCACGAGCTTCGGCGACGGAAATGTTCGCGCGCTGGCGCCCCGCCAAATTGAAAATCAGGACTTGGAACTGTGCGCTATCCAATGCCCGGTTTGGAAGCTCGTACGTCGCCTCATACGACTCGGCGCCAGCGAAAGTCACTTTTAGATTCGCGACGCCGCTCCGCCGCCCATCGCGAATGCTGCCTTCCAACCGCGCAATCCAACTTTCGACTGCGGCGGCGGTTTGCTTCTCGAAGATTTCGAGGCTTGCTTCATCGACCCCCTGTACCTCAATTCGGAAGCGCGCGGAAGCGTGCATGTCTTCTGCAACGAGTGCGGGTGGTTGGAGGAACCAAAACTCGCCTGCCAATTCCTTGAAGCGTTGGGGTGTCCATACATCTTTGAGCCCACGAATGCGGATGCACGTCCCGTGTTGAAAGCCGTGTGGCAATTGTCCCGAAGGAGCGTCGTCCTTAACCCAGGCGCCCGCCTCTATCAGCGCTCCCCTTTTGTACGCGTCGTCCCAATCGACGTGGGCAACAATCGGCTTGGCTGCGGGTGCTGTGGCTTCGGATATTACCTCGATGGAAGAACCTAAGAATTGGGCGGAGAGACGTCCAATACCTTTGGAGCCTGTGAGGGTACGCCGGAACCGCGGCGACTCGCGTTCCTGCCGTTTGTGAGAACTGCCTATCCGCATCCACTTGTTGACGAACTCGTCGTGAGACATTCCATTGCCGTCGTCGGCAATCTCGATCAGATCATCGACGAAGCGGATCACACATCGGCTAGCGTCAGCGTCGTAGGCATTCTTGACTAGTTCCCCGAGTGCGACCTGTGGCTTACCGACGAGACGCTCACCCAACTCTCGAAGCAACTGTGCGTCGATGGTGAAGTTGATGTACTCGGAACCGGGCAGCGGGTTCGAGAGAGCAGCACGCGGACTCATGCGTCAACGGGTCTCCGCGCAGTGTCTGCGCTACATGTAGAACGGGAATGAAAAGTCATGTCTATCCGCAGGATAGCGACAGTTTGCGCAACTGTCGCGCACAATTGCGCCGAAGTGGCGGATGCGTCATGTGAGAAGCTTTGAGTCTTGCGGCCCAACGGACAGTCGGCTCACCGCTAAGGGAATTGACTTGACCCGAGGGCGCCACCCGCCACCGATAACCCCCGTCCTCAACGAAATCATCCTCTCCCCCATGATGTAATCCACCATCGACATCTCCATCACATCAAACGGCTTCCGCAGCCGCCGCGCAGCGATGATGTCCTCCGGGATAGGCTCGGATCTCCCCCCGGATCAGTCCGCGCACAAATCACCCCTTCGTCTCGCAAGCTAGCGGCGCCCGCGTCACTTCTCTCGAATGAATTCTCACGTGCTGCGACGTCGCGCGAAACAGCTCAGTCACCTCGATCACCTCCTCGGCTTGAGTGACGAACACAGCCTCGCTGCATGAGGTCACAGCGTTGGAGCCGCGAACTGCTGACTCGGGCCGGCTGCTTGTGGCCCTGGAGCGAGTAGTGCGCACAAGGTCACGCCTGAGAGCAACAGGAGGCCATCCGTAACGCACTGATCTCGAAAGTATCCTGGGCTTCCAGAGCACCTTTCCCTCCGCTCAGGGAAGGGACGGCCCATCCTCTCCCTGTATACAGTGAAACACTCAAAGCCATCTTGGCGACGATAAAGAATCTTTTCGCCCCCCTCACAGACCACGAACCGACCCAACTCGGCGATTTCCTCCCGACCCGCGTCGACGAAAAGTACGACGCCAACCCGGATTTCAACGCCTGCAACATCGACCTCAGCAAGCTCGACGGCTTCCTCACCGCGATCGTCAGCGGCCCGAACGCGATCTCGCCCCCGATCTGGTTGCGCGTGGTCTGGGGTGACGAAGAGCCCGTCTGGGCGAGCACGACCAAGTTCGAGTCGATCTTTGCTCTGGTCTTCCGGCACATGAACTCTATCGCCTCGATGCTCGCGGAGGACGGTGACAACTTCGAGCCGATGTTCAGCAAGCGTCGCGCGAACGCGCAGACCCACGTCATCGTGGATGACTAGTGCCATGCCTACATGATGGGCATTGCGCTCGATGAGCAGGCCTGGCAGCTCACCAGCCTCGCGGTCAGGGAATGGCTCGCGCCAATCGAGCTCGTCGGCACGTATGACAGTGATCGACGGCTGTGAAGTGAGATGGGAACAGCTCGGCCGAATGCACATGACGTTCGAGGGCTGGCAGTTCAGGCTCGATATTCGCGATCCAGGCGACCAGGTATAGTCACGCGAACCTCTCGGGTCTTTCCGTCAGGGCATAGGATCAAACAAGTACGAGGCGCGATCAGATCCCTATTGCCTCCAGTCTTGACAACATCCCATCGCGGGCAATAGATCCCGCCCCGTCCTCATACTGATCCAAATTCTCGCCACATGAAATCCAGGGTCGCCGTCGACACAGCATTCCCCACCACCAAAGATGGCATCCTCGAAGTGCTCGAACGGGGTGGTCGCCTGAATGTGTTCGCCTGGGTCGCAGACCGAAAGATCGATCAAGACGTGGCCGTCGAGGCGCTGACCGAATTCGACATGCGGCGCCCACGCTCGTTGCTGAGTCGCTTCCGCGATCTTTTCACCTGAGCTCGCAGGTCTCGATTTCCACTGCATCGGAACTCGCCTGCAGAAAAGGCTTGATGAGCTCGATGTGTGGCATCAGCACGTCGACGATCTCCCGTTCGCGGCCCGCGAAGTGACAGGGCTTCGCGCTGTCCACGGTGATCACGCCCAGAATCTGGGTCTTTGAGTTCGTCGACGCATTCGTTCCCTGCAATGGCACCGAGAGGATGCTGCGGTATGGCGGGCGCTGGTCCGGACGTGTCACTGAACGAAAGGCAAACCACTCCTGCCGTCTCAGGTCGTTGATCCAGGAATGGCGGCGAATTGCTCCAGCAACGATCCGTCCTCGTAAGCCCCGCGCGCCGGATTGCGGAAAACGTGTCGACGGCCTCATGGCCGAAGTGGTGAACCGCATCTACGCGCCGAAAGTGGAGGATGCCAGTCGGCGGAAAATTCCAATCCGCATCGTCGCGGCGACACGCGATGGCGCCGTGGAAAAAGCGAATCGCGACAGTGCCCTGGCCCTCTACCGCGACCCGGAACCGCTACCCGCGGCAACTACTTCTTGTTGGAATGCGCCGGAACGCGTTCGCCGCGCGTTCTCGCCCGCCGCGAATCCCGCGGTCCCTCCTCGCACGTCCTGATCAGCGCCAGCTTCCCATCGTTCAGAACCACATACCAACTGTTCGACCGCTTGTCGAAGGTCACACCCACGAGCTTCTGCCCCTTCATTCGCTCGCGGGCGAGCCGGCTCAGGTTCTCGTCTACAGCGCGACGACTAAGAAGATCACCTTCCATGGGAAGAATTTTCTACGGCTCTTTGCCGAGGCACTCACTGCCGGCTGCCCGGTCACTCGGAAGTGCCGCATATGGCCAGTCACTCGCTGTCTAGTGCACGAATTTCGCGACAGAAAAAGCGAGTGCCCCAGTGGAAATCGCAGTCGCGATCATCCACCTGATCATTCGAGTCTCCATGGCGTGCATGTCCGCTCTGGCGGATTGAGTCTCCGCCCTCGCGGCATGAATCCCGTCCTTCAGCTCTGTTTTCAGCGCATTCAGATCCGCTCTGGTGGCCAGGTGCGGCAAGACCGCGCGAATTTCCGCCACCGCCGTCTCGACGATGCCGAGCACGTCGCCACCGGCACGTCCACCACCTTCAAGGTTCTCGCCCTCGTGAACCCGCGAGCGACGTCGCAGGCGTGGTACAACTAGCCCGCTGGTGCACGCGAAACCGGCAGTAGTTTCCCGGTGAGGCACCAGTCAATAGCGTGGCACAGAACAAATGCGATGAGTGTGGACGACAGGTGCCGGGGCACGATGTCATCCACTACGGCTCACCAGAGCGCGGGTACAGAGACCTCTGCAGCGCGTGTTTCAACGCGGATGTCGCGAAGTCCATGGGTCTGGAGGGCTTCGAGAACGTGCGCTTCGACCCCATCACGCTGACGGACTGCCGAGGCGTGCCGCACGAGTTTCACTTGCGCGCGCATCTGTTCGGCAACGGCGTATCGCTCGATGCCTTCGAGTTGCACGAGGGCCACCCGGCGGGCTACGAATTCAAGGTGATCGGAGAGCCGGAGGAGGATCAGCTGGCCCTGCTGGGGAAGCTGGTCGAAAAGATGCGTCGCGCACTCGCGGTGAAGCATCTCGCGCCCGACGAGCTCGGTGGCCAGCAAATCGCCGACTTTGCGGTGCGTGGCCGGGTCTCATGGGACGAAGAAAACGATGGCCTTCTGCCGCTGGTGGTGATCGACGGACAGGATGTCACGTGGGAGCAGCTCGGGCGCATGCTCATGAGCTTCGAAGGTTGGCAATTCAAACTGGAGATTCGCGACCTGAGCGAAGAGGTGTGAGCGCCGCCTCTCGCGGGCTTCGCCGCTGCGTGCGGGCTGCGCGTTGCGCGCGCTGGTGATGCGAAAGCCGGCTAACCGAAAAGCGACGACAAATCCACCGTAACCCCCGGCAGTGAGGCGATGGGCATTACACCGGGCCTCTCCGGACTGAGCACATCACCGTACGCCGCGCCGGCCGGCTTGCGGAAGATCTGTAGCTGCTTGCGCCCGACATCGACGATCCACAGCTCCGGGATGCCATGCCGCGCGTACAAGGCCATCTTCGTTTGACGGTCGTAACGCAGCGTGGTCTCGCTCACTTCGACGACGAGCAGAATGTCTGCGGCCGTTGGGTGCCGCTGTGCGTAGACGCCCTCGCGCGGCACGAGCACCGAAAAATCCGGCTGCGGCTCGGAAAGGTCGCCAAGCTGGATGGGGCCCTGGCAGCGGACGATCGCGCGCTCGCCGACCGCGCGATCCAGAATTCTGTACAGCCCGTCAACTGTTGCCGCGTGCCGGCTTCCGATCGGTGGCCTGTCGATGATCTCTCCCTCGATCAGCTCCACTCGCGCATCCGGCGCGAGCAGGCCCACCTCCGCCATGTGGTGGTACTCGTCGACCGTAATGCGGTGCCGGCGCGGCCCGTCTTCCATTGCGACGCTCATGCAATTCCTCGGAAGATCAGTTTATCGCGACAGCTGAGCCCTGATACACAACGAATTGCGGTTTGCGCTAACCGCGGACCGAAGTTTGCCTGCGGCTGCGAGGATGCAGGAGGCGCATTCGTGTTGTTTTCGTCCAATTATTCAGGTGCCGGGGTGGCCACGTGAGCGGTCTGAGTCACGAAGCGGAGTCTGAGTGAGCGAAGCCATCCCAAAGCGTGTTTTGCCACCCGCTGATGATTCCGTTGTCGTGGCACGTCCTTGATTTCTACAGGCGCAAGGGCAACATACAACACTATGAGTAATGAGCAGTTTGACGACATCGCAGTGCTAAAGACATTGGCGCAGCTGCGACGCGAGCAGATCCTGCATCCTGACGATGAGGCTGCGCTGTTGAAGCAACTCAAGTCCGCTTGGGGCCGGTCGGCCGCTGAGGACTTTCTGACGGATAACGAGGCCGCTTTCGCAGATTCCCGCTCGGTGCTGCGTAAGTTTTCGACGGCTGCTTTCTGACTTCAAGGCTTGGGGATAACACCCCACGCAACTCGGTATCCTTGAGGCGCGCGCGCTCGCAGCAGTGCGCCAATCCCTAACGGAAGCGCGACGACCACCGAAACGCCAGGCAGAGGCCGGTGGCATGTCGACGATCTCTCCCTCGATCAGCGCCACTCGCGCATCTGGCGCGAGCAAGCCACCTCCGACATGCGGCTCACCTGAATCTGGCTCCATTACGCCGATCAGACCCGGCTCCTTTATGCCGATCGGTGACACCGGGCAATCTTGTGATCGCTGAACCCGCGCGAGGTCGCATCGCGCGCGATCGCCGCGTGCTCCATCGCGTGCCTGCTTCTCCTATCGGGTTGCGTCGTTACAGCGACCGTCCCGCGCGCGCCGCCAGGGGAACTGGTGAACAGCGTTCGCCACCCCGACGAGATCACTGACGCGCGGCGCGTCGGCACATCGACCAACGTGCTCATCGAGATCAGCGAGGAAGGCTGCCCGCATCGCTATCTGCTCTACGGCGTGCGAGACGGAACTGCGCGCAGCTGGACGGTTGGGGACTGTCACGCCCCCGTGCGCATCGCTTCCGCCGGTGACCGGGAGTTGTTCCTCTTTTATACGCAGGGCTACCGGCACGTGTTCGAGTACCGGGACCATCGCGTTTTTGAAGCCATCGACCGATATTCGTCTCGCCCGGGTCCATCGAGCCCTGCGATACCGGCGGAGGCACCGGCACATTACCGGTGCCTTCGCAAGGAGCAACCTCGGGCGCTGCACCGCCGGCGGCATCGGCGCCCGCGGCGAAGCAGTCCGTGCCAGGCAGGCTGCCGCCCCCGCCCCCGAAGATGGAATTCCCGCCGACGGAGAGGCAACCAGTGGTGATCGACATTCTCGAGTGGGCGCGCAAGTGAGCTTCCGGGAGCCACGCCCACTGCAACTCGCCGCGCTCATGGCATTGACGGCCACCTACCTGTGCTTCGAGCTCGCCTTCAACGCGCGGCTGCTGGATGTGGTGGGCACCGCTGCTGGCCCGAAAGACATCCACAACATCGAGGTCTCCGGCCGTTTGCTCTCCGGGGCGGCTGTCGCGTTGGTGGTGCTGCAGATCCTGCTGGCGATTCGCAATTCATCCGGAGAGTTTCCGGGCTGGCGCGGCATCCTGCTCTCGTGCGCGGCTACGGTGGTCGTCGTGTTCTTCTCTATCCGGGCGCTCGTCGACCATGTCGTCGAGAGCCAATCAGCGGAGTTTCGGCGCACGGCGGTGAACATCGTTCTGGTGCAGCGAGCGCTGGTCACGGGCGAGGCACGGCTGGCGGCTCTGGTCGCGGATGAGACGACGTTCGCCTCGCCAGAAGGCAAGTCGTTCCTCGCGCTGTTTCCGGTGCTCGCCATGTCGGTGAGCCGGCTGGAGGAGAAGATCCGCGACAGCAAACTCGCAGTGCTTCGCGCGCTGATCGAGCGGGAAACTGGCGGCGCCGGGAAGCTCTATGACCAGTACCGCGTTCTGGGTGCGTGTGAAAGTGCGCGCGGCAGAGAATGTGCTGTACGTGGTGGGAGTTGGGCAGGGCTATGGGCCCATCAACGAGTGGATTCGGGTTGGAGTGTTGAACGGGATTACGTATGGATATGTGCCGGCGGCGCCGTGAGCGCTTAACCCCAGAGCGATGACAGATCCACCGAGACGTCCGGTAGGGACGCAATGGGAATGACTCCTGGCTCGTCCAGAGACAATACCTCCTCGTACGCCGCGCCCGTCGGGTTGCGAAACACGTGAAGTTGTCTGCCCCGCACGTCGACAATCCACAGCTCATGGATGCCGTGCCGCGCGTACAGGGGCAACTTGGTCTGACGGTCGTAGCGCAGCGTGGTCTCGCTCACTTCGATGACGAGCAGGGTGTCCGCGGCGGTGGCACGCCGTTGCGCGTAGTCGCCCTCGCGCGGCGCAAGCAACGCGAAGTCTGGCTGCGGCTGGGAAAAATCGCCGAGCTGAATGGACCCCTGACAGCGGACAATCGCGCGCTCGCCGACCGCGAGAACCAACAGCCTGGTCAGCCGGTCGACCGCATTCTCGTGCCTGATGCCGATTGGCGGCATGTCGATGATCTCTCCCTCGATCAACTCCACTCGCGCATCCGGCGCGAGCAAGCCCACCTCTGCCATGTGGTGATACTCGTCGACCGTAATGCGATGCCGGCGCGGGAAATCTTCCATTGCTACGCTCATGCGGTTCCTCGGAAGATTCAGTCTATCGCGACAGCCATGCCCTGCAACACTACGAAGTGCGGATGGCGACACCCGCAGGCGGAAGTTTGCCTGCCAGGCCGAAGAGGGAATAGGCGCATTCGTGTTGGGTTCGTACAGATTTGATCGCAGTGCGTGCGGATGTGCGAGTCCCACGGCTTCGAGCTCGCGGACGGTAGGTGCACCGCCTGCCGCGATACATCCATTGCGCGCGCGAGCTGCGAGACCGTGAAGGGGATGGGCATCCGTCGGATCGTTTTCAGCAGGAGCAGCCTTTCCTCCTCATGCCGTAGCCGGCGAGCAGCGCGTTGCGCTCGGTGGTGATGCGATTGGCGGCGTGCAGAATCTCTGCAATGAGTTTTCGGTTGGGGGCCATACGTGGTGTCGATACGAATACGCGGGAGATCCGCGGGCGGGCCGCGAGACGTTCGCGGGTACGCGCGCGTGAGGGTGACCTGGACCACTTTTGACAAGGCCCTGTCAAAACGCATGCGTTTCGAGAGTAATACGATGGCGATGCTCGATTCTGACAAGGGCTTGTCAAAAGTGGGGCGACCTCTCGTTGCACACGCGCTCATGCAGGCAGGCTTTCCGCGACGCAAGCGCCGCTGCGGCCACCGCAAGTCTGGCTCAGCGCACTCGAATCGGGCTCATCGTCGAAGACTGGTGCCATGGCTACATGATGGGCGTGGCATTGGATGAGCAGGCCTGGCAGCTCGCCGAGCCGCCCGTCCGGGAACTGCTCGCCCCGGTGGAGCTCTACGGCACCGAAAAGGGCTGGAAGACTCTAGGCAGCCTGCAGAAGGCGGACGCCGTTCGCATGCGCGACGCCATCCCGCAAGCCGTCCGCGATATTTACAGCCACTGGCTCGAGCGGCGAATGCCGCAAGCCCGGCCGATGCGGGCGGCGTCACGGAAGGTGGGTCGCAATGAGCCGTGTCCTTGCGGGAGTGGGAAGAAGTACAAGCATTGTTGCCTGCAATAAAGTTGACGCTGAGTCTCCGCGTACTCGCGCCTGCCAGGCCGCTGCCTCAGCCGCCACTCGACTGACCCACTATGCAACCGAAGACTCGACTGGCGACGCACCGGCGCTTTGACGTCATTGCACACTATTTCTCGTTAATCGCTTGGCAAGCGACTATCCCGAATGTAGTGTGCAGGCATGAAAAAAGGGTTGGGAGAAGCCGAGCGGCTGCTGTTCGCATACGTCCAGATGCGCGGGCAGCCAACTGTGCGCTCGGGCGAGTTGCTCAAACCCTTAGGGCTTACGCCAGCCGGCGAGCGCAATCTGCTTAGCCGCCTTTCAAAGGCGGGCTGGATTGCGCGGGTTCGACGTGGGCTGTATCTCATCCCCCCCAGGCTGCCGCTGGGCGGCAAGTGGAGCCCTGATGAAGTACTTGCCCTGAACACGGTGATTTCCGATGCAGGCGGCCGCTATCAGATCTGCGGGCCGAATGCATTCAACCGCTACGGCTTTGACGAGCAGATTCCCACACGGCTCTACGCCTACAACGACCGTATTTCCGGGAGCATTACCATCGGCAGAGTCGACCTGTCACTCATCAAAGTCGCGAGCGCCCGGTTAGGAGATACCGAGGAGACCCGCACAAGTCAGGGGTTGACCGCCGTGTACTCCTCCCGTGTGCGGACACTGGTCGATGCGGTGTACGACTGGTCCCGTTTCAACAGTTTGCCGCGCGCTTACGGCTGGATACGCCGTGAGCTTGCAAAGGAACGAGTATCCGCAGCGCAGCTCATTGCGACGACGCGCAAGTACGGCGACAAGGGCACGGTTCGAAGAATGGGCGCGTTCCTGGAGCGGGAAGGCGTCGAAACCAGCCTGCTTCGCAAACTGGAGAAGGCCGTTCCGAAAACATCGGGCTTGATTGCGTGGATTCCGACGCTGCCCAAGCGCGGAACTGTCGACCGACGCTGGGGCGTGGTCATCAACGGAGACGCTTGATCCATGCCGATACGCGTGCACGAGGAAGATCCCGCCCTGTTCGTGGAAGCGATCGGATTCACGTCGGCAGAAACCGGTTTTGTCGCGGGGCTGATCGAGAAGGACTACTACTGCAGCGTGCTTCTGGAGGATCTTCGTTCGGCCAGCCCCGGTCTCACATTCAAAGGCGGCACGTTATTGGGGAAAGTGCACGCCGGCTTCTATCGATTGAGCGAAGACCTGGATTTCAGCATCTCCACGGCGCCGGATGCGACCAAGAAGACCCGAAGTCAGTCCGTAGCGCCAATCAAGACCGCCGTTGCCGGGCTTGCCGATCGGCTCACTTGTTTTCGGATCGAAGAACCGCTCACCGGATTCAACGGCTCGACTCAGTACAACGCAGTGGTCAGCTATGAATCGGCCCTCGCGGCCCGGCGGGAAACGATCAAGATCGAGATCGGCGTGCGCGAGGAGACGATGACGCCTGTTCATGCCGGCCAGGCTGGCACGCTGCTCCTGAATCCAGTGCGTGGCACGGACCTCATCGAGAAATTTCCCATTGCCGCATTGTCCTATCAGGAAGCAATGGCGGAAAAGCTCCGTGCGGCGCTCTGCCGCCGGGAGGTCGCGATTCGCGATTTCTTCGATATTGATCACGCCGTGCAAGACGCCAGGTTGAATACGCGCGACGGGCAACTGTTGGATCTGCTTCGCCGCAAACTCCAGGTTTTCGGAACCGGTCCGGTTGATGTATCTCGGAGTCGGCTGGAGCAGCTACAGGCGCAACTGGACGCGCAACTTCGCCCGGTGCTCCGCCCGCAAGATTTCAGGCGAAAGAGCGATCGTCTGCTCGCGGCGTCTTCCGTTATTCAATCCGCGCAATGATTCATGCAAAATTGCCTCAGCCAGGCCGGGAATCGAAATGCTTGGTGCGCAACAGCGTCGTCCGAGCGGCGAGTGCCAAATTCCAAGGCTGATTTAATCCAGCGGCTTTTCCGCCAGTCAACCAACGATCACTCCGGACCGACCAGCTCTCAGCCACTTGCCGGCCGCGACGGCTCCAGCATGGTGCGCCGCCCAAGCTGCTGCGCCATAACGGATACACCACTGTTAAACGTCTTGCTGTCTAACGACGGCAAACTCGAATTCGGCCGGACTAAGTAGATAAGTCGCAGGCGGCGGACGGGCATCTCAGCCCGGGAGCGGATACGTGGAACGCAAGGGGCGAAATTCGAGGATATCTCGATCCAGGCCGTCGCGATTGCCGCGGGTCGCGCTTCGAATTGTGGTTTCGGCCGTCGTGCTCGTGCCGGTGTTCGTCGGGCAGTCGTCCCACGAAATGCGCCGTGAGAGCGAGGCCGCGGCCTTATCAAATGACGCGGAGACGCCGGCCGTCGAGTCCTTCAGCGTGGCTTTCGGCGAGCGCAAGAGCGCGACCCTGAAAGACGGTTCGCAGCTCGTGATGAATACCTCCACGCAGGTTGAGGTGGCCATCGATCAGGGTTACAGGCACGCCACCCTGGCGCAGGGTGAGGCACTGCTGAACGTGGTCGAAGATCCGCGGCGGCCCTTCGTACTGCATGCAGGCTGTGCCGAGATGGAAACGATCGCCGCGAAACTGCTTGCGCGGGCGGAATTGAGTGGCCAGTGCAAGATACATGTGCTGACCGGCGAGGCGTGGCTAAAACCACGCGAACAAGGCGGCTTTTTGTATCCCGGCGCGCGCTTCCGCCCCATGCTCGTTCGAGCCGGCGAAGTCGTTTCGATGGCGGCCGGTGTCCCGAGTGTCGCGCCTTTCGAGCCGTCGAAAGTAGATCGCGCGCTCGCCTGGACGGAAGGTGAGGTTTCCTTTCTGGGTGAGACGCTCGCAGAGGCCGTAGCAGAGTTCAACCGCTACAACCACCGCCAGCTCGTGGTGGGTGATGCGGAGATCTCCGACCTGCGCGTCGGCGGCCGTTTCGAGTCCAATGACGTGGACGGGTTTGTGACTGCCCTGCAGAACACGTTTGGCATACGGGCGGAGAGGATCAGGTCGGGCGGGGCGGGGGAGAGGGCGGTGGTGCTGCTGGGGGCTGAAGAATCCCGGATGTGAGGCGCGGTTCGGTCGCGCGCGACGTCGCCGTCGACAGATTGACGAAGCAGTAGCGCCGCGCGAACGACGAGACTCATCTCATCGTCGATGACTGGTGCCATGGCTACATGATGGGCGTGGCATTGGATGAGCAGGCCTGGCAGCTCGCCGACCCGCCGGTCCGGGAACTGCTCGCCCCGGTGGAGCTTACGGCACCGAGAAAGGGCGGTAGATCAGGTTACGCGGAAGGCGTCGTGACCTGGGTGAAAGTCGACCCGTTACTCCCCTGCATCTGTTGACGTGCACTCGCGTTACGTGAGAAAACGCGCGCCGTAATCTGCTGTGCGAAGAATGCTAAAACAATAATGCATCGCAGCGCTTTGTCTGCGAATGTCGAGGGGCGCACCGATCTTCGTTGCATCGTCAGCAACTATCTCTGGAGAGTGGATTGCTGCCCGCAACTGCGAGGTATGTCCCGTTCCTTGATAGAGAAGGGCGGTAGGTTTTACCGCGTCCTTCAGAGGGGAGTAGTACATGGTTGAATTCATCCTGGTGATTACCGGAGTGCTGGGCATGGTGCTCGCGCCGCGTGGTGCCGACTATCTGGAGAGAATGATCGAGCGCGCGGATGCTGCTGCATCGCGCGAAAGTCAGCAGGGTTCGGCGCCAATTGCCATCGGGCAACTTGGGAGACTTCTCAAGAAGAAGTAGTGGGCTTTCGCATGCCCGAAGAATCCCGCCTTGAGCGGGATTCTTCGCGTCCGGGGGTACTGAAAAATGAAAATCACTGAGCGCTGGCGACACCTGCGCGGCGATTTCGTGAAGCACATGGCCTTTGGCCTGCTTCTGATTCCGCTTCACTCGCTACTGGCGGTAGTCGCATCTGCCGCGGCCGTCTATTTCGCGACCACCGGGCGAGCGCTGATTCAGCAACATCCTCTGAGCTCGGTGGCGGCCGCGGTTGCGGCGATTCCGGTCATTTACCTCCTGTACCGTGGGTTTGTGTTTCGAATACGACGTCACCGTGAATACGAGCGCATACGCCAGGTTGCCGAGGGGTGTGGAATAGAAGGTTTCTGGGGGCGCACTACCAGAGCTGAAAAAGAAGACGGCTGGAGTGACTGCGTAGGAAAGATCGCGGCTGCGGGGTCTTCTGAAATTCTAATTGCGGGATTGACCGGTGCGGCCACGTTTGCCAGGGATGACGCGCCTCTTCATGAGGTAATACACGCGCACAAGGGCGATGTGAGGATCCTGCTGATTCAGAAAGACTCTGCCGCCTTCGACCAGAGAATCGATGAATTGTCGGGCGGGGATGAAGCGGCGAAGGAGCAGCTGCGGGCCCAGTTCTCGGGTGAGCTCAGTGAGGCCCTGGCTTTCTGCCGCAGACTGAAGTCGCCCAAGAGCGTCGAGATCCGCCAGTATGACTTCAGGGCGATCTGGAAGATGGTGTTCTTCGGTGAATACCTGTGGCTTCAGCACTACCGGCCGGACGCACACGTTGACAAGACTCCGGCATATGTTTTCAACAGAGTAGTGCCGAGCTCTCTTTATCACCCGTTGCTGCGAGTGTTCGAGAACCGCTGGGTACTGGGGCGAGAGAAAGTTCTATATCGTCGGGATGAGAACGGGACGTACGATCCGACGCGTATACCGTCAGGGATGGGCGTCGAGCATCGCTTGCTGCACGGAACCGCGTAACTAGCTGTCCGAGTCGAGCAGGGGCGGCGGTGGCGTCGAGTCGGGAGTTGGGATCTCGCAAGCCCTCACCCGCGCGCCACATAAACCCACGGTCCCGGTGAGTTCTTAGCCGTTCCTCGCGGGCACCACATCTTTCGGCGACCGGGGGGGCTCGTTTGCGCCGCGCCGCGCGCTGTAACGGAACATCGCCCCGAGTGCGTCTCTATTCCAAGACGGCGTTCGCCGACGCCGCATCCATACCAGCGACACTCACACCAACGAGCTTCGGGCCAGAACACCGAGGAGCGGATCGCGTCGTTTCCTGCAAAGTGCCAGTTCAGGCGTGGCGGGCCAATTGATGTTCGACGCTGTCAGGAGCGCAATCAAGGCTGCGATCAAGTTGAATTCCAGAATCGAAGAGATGCCGCTTGACCTGGATCCACATGGCCGCGGCGAGCATCTGCAGCCGTGGCTCGATGGACTAAACCGCTTCTACCGGCGATTTCTCAAAGAATGAATCGTCGACGCGGCGTGCGATTTCGGTGTTGACGTGCCAGAACCGGGCGATCATGCGCGGCGTGCGATTCCGAGCGTGGCTCACCACCTCGAGCTCGCCGTGCCGACCCAAGCCCATGAGGCCAATGCCCCGTTGCCAAAAGCCGTCGACGTGCGGCAGCGCCGCCGAGAGCGCGCTACGATCAAGCGCCACCCAGGATTGAGCCGCGTAATCCAGATATCGCGTGGCCTGATACAGAGCTTTACGCCAATCGCGCAGCTTCGCTTCGACAGCAGCGATCTTCTCAGCGATCGGACGAGGTTCTTCGATCTTGCTCCACGACCTGTCGCAGGCGTCGCGATGGCAAAACCCGGCGCTCGCGTATAGCTGGAGAATGCCGCGAGCGTACGATGTGGTCGCGCAGAATGCCTGGGCGAACCAGTCGAGCGTGAAGCTGCTCCGATATGGAAGGCACTTCAGCGCGTATGCCCACCGTGGCGGTATGCGCCCCAAGGAGGGCGAGGCGCCCCGCCCAGCCGACAATCGGACGGCCACCAGGTCTGCGATGCCGTTGGGTGACTCGAGTTCCGACAGCCAGACCCAGCTCGCAGAGCCTTCGGATGCAAACGCCACCTTGATCGCGGTGACGAGGTCCTGCTCGGAGTCGAAGTGCTGCTTATCGAGCGTGCGACTGGCGACGCCGGCAGACACCGGGAACGACGGAACGGCGACAAGGGCATCATTAACCAGGTTCAAGTCGGTGGAACTCGCAACAAGATCGAGCAGCGGTGCGGCATGGTGGCTGGAGGTCTCTAAGGTCAATACTGGCTTGAGTGAGTGATCAAGAGCTTGCGTCCGTCGGCTCAGGGCGAGTCGGCGGACGCGCCATCGGGGCAGGTCCACCACTCACCCCCTCCCCACAAACACCCCCTTCCTCGCCAACGACGTCATCGTGTCGCCCACAACGATGTAGTCAACCAACGGCATCTCCATCATCTCAAACGTCCTCCGCAACCACCGCGCGGCCCCAATATCATCCTGCGTAGGTTCCGAATTCCCCGAAGCATCCGTGCGTGCGCAAAGCACGCTCTCGGCCTGGCAGGCCAGTGCCGCGCGAACGATTTCCTTCGGGTGGATGATGACCTGGCGTGTAGTCCCCCGAAAAAGCTCCGCCACCTGAATGAGCCGCCCGGCCCGGTCGAGGAAGATCGCAAGGAACACGGAGCACTGCTGGCACCCAACCTTCACCTGCAGGAACTGCTTGAGAAGCTCCGGATAGTTCACGATCGGTATGCCGCGGCGAAAGCGTTTCTTGAGCAGCGCATGCGCGCCGACAAGAACGGCCCCATCCGCCGCTACATGAAAACCCGTGTCGTCGCGCGTGTAGAGCACGGGCACGGGGGTGGGCTCCTCGCCGTAGCAGAAGCCACTCGTGCTGGGAATGTCTGCCATCAAATGCACGCCAGGCCAAATGCGTTTGTGACGCGGCAGCGGCGGCCTGCGGGGAACGCGCGGTGGCATCGCGGGCAAATCGAGTTGAACGGGAACGCCGTCCGCGTGCGCCGGCAACGGCGCGGTCGCCAGTGCGTGCACCCGCACGGCGGCAGGCGCGGGCAACAGCAGCGGAACGGGCGCGTGCGAAAATGCTGGCGCCGGCGCGCAAGCTGACTGGATAGCTTCCATAACCCCTCTCCTCAAGAAGGACTGCGCGCACACACGCCGTGCGTGCCGGCATGCGCACGCGCAGTCAAAGCGGAGTGAATCCGCGTTGTGTGTGCTAGCCGCGCTTCGGCACGCGGCCGAACGCAGCCAGCAACCGCCGCGTCTCGAGCGCTTCGGCGGCCGCGCTCCCTTTGCGCCGCGGCGGCTGGCCAGTGAGATCGCTGAGGATCTTCGTAGCCACCGCAATCAGCGCGCTCGCGTGCTGCAGGCCGGGCAGCAGCACGGCGGCAACGTCAGGGAGCGTGGGGGTTTTTGGAGTCGGGTTGCGCAGGGCAGGGGGTGATTGGGGGATGGTTCTTGGGGGTATGCTCTTGTCAGACATGGGGACCTCTCAATCAGGTTGTCATGTTCAGGTGCTCGTCGGTGCTGCTAATCACCGGCGAGCGCCGCTTCTTGATCTCTCCCACGTGCTCCCTGTGCGAAGACGGCCTCGAGTTGAGAGCCAGGCTTTCCGCATGATGGAACGTGTGCGAAGAGGCTGAACTTTACGGCGACGGGCTCTCCGCGCGCAGCGTGCATAATTGCCAAAAACACATAGAAATGGCGTCGCCGACATCAAGGCAGCGCGGTTGCCCTGCAGTGCCGCCGCAGGCGCGCAGCGAAACGCCAAAAAAGACGATTGAAGCGAAGTATTCCGTTACTACGAAACGGCAATGCGATGTTCGTAAAGACGCAGGATTTCTAGTCAACTCGACCGAGCAATGTGTGTGCGAACATAGTCAGGCCATGGAGCATGGCAACCCTGCACCGCCCCGCAAACAAGGAACCTGGCCGTGCCACGCATACCGAGTCGAACTTTCAGATCCGCGTTCGTTCTTTCGACGCTTACGTTTCTGCGCAGCACAGCAGTTCTAGCAGCGGAGCCGTCTCCGCCGCCGCTGGTTCTCTACAACGCCACCGTCTACACAGTGAGCGACTCCCAGCCCCGTGCGGAAGCGGTAATCGCCCAGAGCGGCCTGATCACCTTTGTGGGCACCACCGCCGAGGCCCTCAAGCGCGCTCCGTCAAATGCCAAGCGCATCGACCTCAAAGGCAAGACGGTGCTCCCCGGCCTCACCGACGCACACGCGCACCTTGCAGGCATCGGCTTCCGCGAGCTCGAGTTCAACCTTCAGGACACGCCGAGCCTCGACGCCCTGAAGCAGCGACTGCGCGAGCGAAGCACCCAGACGAAAGCAGGCGACTGGCTCACAGGCCGCGGCTGGATCGAATCGAGATGGACGCCCGCAGCGTTCCCCACTCGTCAGGATCTTGACGACGTCGTAGCGGACAGAGCCGTCGTCCTCACTCGTGCCGACGGCCACGCGCTCGTCGCAAACAGCCTCGCGCTGAAGCGCGCGGGCATCGATCGCAATACCCCCGACCCGGCCGGCGGGTCGATCCTCAAGGGTTCCGATGGCGAGCCGACGGGGATGCTCATCGACGAAGCCATGGAACTCGTCCGCAGGCATATCCCGCCCCGCACCGAAGCAGACGTGCTCAAGGCGCTCGAGGTCGGCGCCGCGCGAAGCGTTCGGCTGGGCTGGACGCAACTTCACAACGCCGGCAACACCTGGTCAGAAGTGGATCTCATGTGCCGCCTCTATGCGCAGGGGCGCATCAAGCTGCGAATCTACGACGCGATCGACGGGCCCGGAGGCGACGCCGACCGGTTGCTCAGGGAGGGCGCATCCATCAATCGATGCGGCGGCCGTCTCACCGTGCGTGCGATCAAACTCTATATAGATGGCGCGCTGGGCTCGCGCGGCGCGGCGCTGCTCGAGCCCTACAGCGACTCCCCCGGCAGCACGGGCCTACTCGTCAACACACCCGAAGCGCTGTATCCGGTGTTAACGAAGGCGCTAACGCGCGGCATCCAGATCGAGACCCACGCCATCGGTGACCGTGGCAATCGGATCACGCTGGATCTTTACGAGAATGCGTTCCTGGCAGTTCCGGAGGCAGAGCGGGGCGTGGCAAAACCACGCTGGCGCATCGAGCACGCACAAGTGGTGGACACAGCGGACATCCCGCGCTTTGCGCGCGACGGCATCATTGCCTCGATGCAGCCCTCGCACGCAATCGGTGACCTGTATTTTGCCCCGAAACGGTTGGGCGCCGAGCGGCTGGCGGGCGCGTACGCGTGGCACACGCTGCTGGATTCCGGTGCGATGGTTGCCGCGGGAAGCGATGCGCCTGTCGAGAAAGGCGACCCACGCATAGAGTTCTACGCCGCCGTCGCGCGCCGCTCGCTGGAAGGGTTTGCAGACAAAGACTGGCACATCGAGCAGCGAGTCTCGCGCGAACAAGCATTGAAAATGCTCACCCTGGCACCGGCCTACGCCGCGTTTCAGGAGCACGAGCGCGGCAGCATCGAAGTGGGCAAGCACGCGGATTTCTCCGTGTTCTCGGCAGATTTGATGACCGTGCCGGAGGCTGAGATTCTCAAAGCAGAAGTCACCATGACCGTGATCGCGGGAGAGATCGTGTACTTCCCTCAATCGATATCTGCGCCACCGAATCGGGCACTCAACGCAGCTCCGGCGCCGCGTTCCTCTCGCCATTGAACAGCTCATCGAGACTCCGCACGTCGAACAGCCCCTCGTCCCAGCTCTCGAGCTGCGCCTGCGGAGGGCCCTGCCACTTTCGTGGCAGGGCCTCCAACAGGCGTCACATCAGCTCGCCTTCTCCGGCGAAGGTGCGGGTGTTGGCGCCGGCGTTGGCGCAGAGGCCGCCGCCGGTGCCGTCACCACGTCCTTCACACGCCGGCGGACACGCCGAGCCCGCTGGCTCCGGGGCACGAACCCCATTGCCGCGTAGATCTCGGAGTTCTCGCCGTCCTCCTTGTCGCCCTGCACCGCGTGCACAACGCGCCGGATCAGCGCCTCTGTGCTTGCGTCCACGAGCTTGCGACGTTTGTGCGTCGCCTTCGCGTGGCCGTCCAGCTCCTTCAGCACGGCGCGCACGTCAATGCTCGGCTTTGCCCCTTCGACGAAGTCCTCGACACTGAGGCTCGAGTAGGTTTTGAGTGGGCGCAACCGCCGCCAGGCCTGGGCGATGAGATCCACTCGTCTCGGCAGATCGATGATGGCCGGTGCCATATAGAGTTCCTCCTCACAGTTGGTTTGAACGTCTGAGTCGAGAAGTGCAATTCCACTGCATGCGAAGTTGCGCTCCCCTGGGTGCGGATACTCCGCCACCCCCCATTAAAACCAGCTGAACAAAACGGCCTTAAGAGCATCGGCCAGCATCACATCGCCTGCGCAGAATGCGCCGCCGAGACTGCGCAGCAGCCCCAGCTCGCTGTTGCCCTTGCCCTCGAACGCACCCATCGCCACATCCCATACCGCCCCGGTCGACAAACAGATCACCGCCACGATCCGAGCCAGCGGGAAACCCACCCCTTCAGCCTGGCCGCCGGGCTGGGGATAGTGCGCCTGGTTTTCCGGCGTGTCGGGCATCGAGATGCCGCTGCCGTCCACCAGCTTCACCTTGCGTCCCTGCCACAGCCAGGGGGCAGGGGCTTGCGTGCTCAGCAGTCGTCCGCTGGCCCGCGTCAGTGCCATCACCATCTCGATCGGCAAACGCTGGCGCGCCTTGCAGTACGAACCCGTGCCAATGCTGTTGGGGCTCAACCCTTCCGCCACACGTCGCGCCGCCCACGCATTGACCACTTTCTGGCACGAGCCGTCCTCGTTCAACGCCTGCATCATGAACATCGACAACGCCACCGTCGGCGGATACAGCCGCTCGCGATGCTCGGGCAGGTGCGTCTCGGTCAACTCCAGCAGCTCAGGGCCCGTCAGCACGTTGAAGAATTCCACCGCATCGGCCTGTATGGCGCGTTTGCCAATGCTCTTTCGGTGTTGCTGTGAATCGAACTCGGCTCTACGATCTCTCAAGGCTGGCCTCGGGGTTGTTGGGGTGGATGTGTGATAACGACATCCTACCAATCCCAGCCAGCCTTCTTCTTTTTCAATCAAGCTCTTGCCTTCACCTCTCAACCTCACTTGCGCTTAAAGAAGCGCCATTCGGGCTAGGACGACGACGGGTTTGCGTGCTGCGTGGTGCGGAGAAGGTCGATTGGCGCACGGTGGTAGGCACGGGCGCAGCGCGTGACCCGATAGCGGCGGCTTAAGTGAAGGTCCGCTGACGCGCCCGGCGACACGTACGATGGAAGCGGATGGATGGCCGGTTAATTCGCCGCCGTTAAGACCCCTCGATCACGCGCAGTGCTGGATCCGGTTCCTCTACACGGCCGGCGCAGCGACGACTGGCTCCGTCGCCCGACCCGCATTCTGCGCCTGCCACAGCGCCGCGTATGCCCCGCCGCTATGAACTAAGCCTTGGTGCGTCCCACGCTCGATGATCGCGCCGCGGTCCAGCACGATAATCTCATCGGCGTGCGCCACGGTCGAAAGCCGGTGAGCAATCACAATGGTGGTGCTCGTCTTCGCCACATCGATCAGGTTCTGCAGAATTTCCCGCTCTGTGCGCGAGTCCAGCGACGACGTCGCCTCGTCAAACACATAGATCAGCGGCCGTTTGAGTGCGGCGCGTGCGATGGCCACCCGCTGCTTCTCCCCGCCCGACAGCTTCAACCCCCGCTCGCCCACGCGGGTGTCGTAACCCTCCGGCAAATTGGCGATGAAGTGGTCCAGGTGCGCTACTTCGGCCGCAGCCTCTATCTCTGTCCGAGTGGCCCCCACCTTGCCGAATGCAATGTTGCTGGCGATGGTGTCGTTAAATAGCACGGTGTCTTGCGGCACTACCGCGATGGCAGAGCGAAGATCCACGAGCGGCATCTGAGGGATGGGAACACCGTCCAGCGAGATCTGCCCGGAATCGGGCTCGTAGAGCCGAAACAGAAGCCGGATGATCGAAGTCTTGCCGGAGCCGCTCGATCCCACGATGCCGAGGGTGTGGCCGGCGGGAACCTTGAAGCTCACGTCTGTGAGCGTGGAGCGGTCGGCCTTGTATGAAAACGTAACATGGTCAAAGGCGATGGCCCCCGCGCTCTGCGTGACAGCGGGCCGCTCGCGCCCACTGTCGCCCTCTTGCTTCTCACGGAACATGTCCAGCATCTTCTCCAGGAAGGCGAGCGCCTGGGAGACGTCCCGCGCGGCCATGCCCATCGCCTCGAGCGGCTGGATAAGCCGCGAAACATAGGTATTGATGAGCACAAAGTCGCCAATGGTCATGGTGCCGTGGAGCACTTCATACCCCGCGTATCCCAGCGAAGCCCCCATCGAGGCGGCAAATATCGTGTTGAGAATTGCCGTTTGCCCGGCCTTCATCCGCAACACTCGTCGCCACGTGCTCTCCTGAGTTGCAGGCCTGTCGTCGTATTGCGCGCAGATCTTCGGCTCCGCGTGGAAGTATTTCACCGTCTCGTAGTTCAGGAGGCTGTCGGTCAGCGTAGCGTTTGCTTCGACATATGCCTCGGACACGTTTCGAGAAGGCTCGGCAATATTCTGCGCGGCTTTCCAGAAAGTGTAGCCGTAGGCGATAGCGGCGACGGCGAGAATGACAAGGTAGGCGGAGTGCTCGAAGTGCACCAACACGAAGATGATGCCGATGAACTCTATGGTTACGGGCAGAATGGTGAAGACCGCGTGCTGGAGCAATACCTGGCAACCATTGAGCCCCTGAGAAATCGTGCTGCCGATTGCCCCGGTCTTGCGGTCCAGATGGAAGCGCAGCGGTAATCGAACGATGTGCCCAAACAGACGATTGCTGATGCGCCGGCTCAATCGTTGCACACCGATGCCATGCACCAGCTGTCGCACGCCCATGGAAAGCCCGAGCGCGTAGTTGGTGAGCACCAGAGCTGCCACCAGCGCGCCGGGCGCCAGGAGCGCGCGCGGGTCCGCGTTCCCGCTGAAGGCATCGATGGTGAGCTTGTATATGACGGGGTAACCCGCGCTCAGCACAGACCCGATGAGCAGCAGCGCAAAGGAATACGTCAGCTGGCGGCGAGTGAAGCCATCGGCTTCTTTCCAGATCAGCTTGAACGTGGTGCGCAACGCTTCGGATATCGTGCGCGGGGCAGGGGCTGTTGAGCGAGAATCCATTCTCGAGCGTCCTCGTCGGGCACCAAGTCAGAGTGGCGAAGCAGGGCGCGGAGGCATCCCTCATATCCTTGCGAGATCTGGTGTTCGTAAGCGCTCAAGCATGTACGTACTTCCGGCTCTGACCTGACCGGCGGATGCTCTGGGTCCACGGCGATGGGCCGCAGGCGGAGAGCACGATGAAGACGACACCGAGGAAGCTGACACGGCGGGAGCAGGAATGCCTCGCCCACGTTCGACGAGCGCAGGCGCGAAAGATGCCGCTGGCGCAGTACTGCCGGGTGCGCGGACTAAGCGTCCAGAGCCTGTACAACCTGCGTCATCAACTGTCCGGTCGGAACGGGCGGCGATCTACCGCGGCGGCGGGGAAGCCGAAGCCCGCGGACAAGTTCATTGCGGTCCGGGTTGCCCCGGCGGAAGCGGTTCCGGCCGGCGCTGCGTGCCGATTACATCTGAAGGGCTGGGTGATTGAGTGTGCGAGCCTGCCACCGACCGCGTGGCTCACGGGGCTGATGGCGGGAGAGACCCATGCTGTGCCCTGATCTGCGCGGAGCGCGTGTGTACCTGCATCGGGCGCCAGTGGACATGAGACGGCAACGTAACGGCCTTGCCGCGCTGGTGCGCGCCGTGATCAACGAGGATCCGTTCAGCAGCGACGCGCTGTTCTGCTTCATTGGGAAGGGACGCGACAAGCTGAAGATTTTGTACTGGAACCGGAACGGCTTTGTCGTGTGGTACAAAGTGTATGTCGCGGCCGAACTTATGTGACCTCACGTTCCCGTAGGGCCTTCACCCTGCCGATTGTCGAGTTCTTGACGACACATAAGTAGTCGGTGCTCTCTGGCTGGTTCTCCAACGGAGGTTCAGCCATGTTTGATCAACTATTCAAGCGTCCTGCCGTTATAGCCCGCCATGCGCACGCACCGTACGCCGAAGATCGTGTGCGCTACTTGTCCCACTGTCGTGATCGCGGCGACGCGCGGCAGACGCTGTTGCTCAAGGCGGAAGAGTTGCTGTGGATTGCACGCAGACTCAAAGCGACTGCCGACCGGTGCGTGACCGTCCACGATCTCCAGGCGATCGCCGGTGCGAGCTGGCGTGACCGCGAACGCACCTGTGGTCGCAAGTTGCGTCTTCCACGTGTGCGCGGGGACTTCGTGCGAGTCGCCCGTGCGTGGCTCGCCTATTTGGGGAGACTGCACAGACCGACCGAGATAATCCCATTCCAAAAATACCTCGATGCCTACAGCAGCTGGGCGACTAACGATCGTGGCTTGAGTGACACGACGGTTGATAGCGTGCGTGGATACATCAAGGAGTTCCTTCGATGGTACAGCGCGCTGGGTCGGCCGTTGTCGGATGTGCGCGTGACGGACATCGACGTCTACCTCGCGCAGGGCGCGGCCCGCGGATGGCAACGCATTTCTGTCTGCAATATTGCCGGAGTCCTGCGACGTTTCTTTCGCTTCACCGGGCAGCGTAAGTGGACTTCGTCGACGCTGGCCGATGCCATTCAGGGACCGCGCATCTATGCCTATGAGGGGATTCCGCAGGCCCCGAGCTGGGCAGATGTGCGGCGGCTGTTGGCCACGCTTGATCCGAACCGTCCTGCCGATATCCGCGACCGCGCCGTCCTGATGTTGTTCGCCATTTATGGCTTGCGTGCCAGCGAGGTTGCCAAGCTGCGCCTCGCGCACCTTGACTGGGACCGTGACCTTTTGCATGTCCATCGTTTGAAGCAGCGTCGGACTCAGACGTATCCGCTTCTGCCGTCCGTGGGCAACGCGCTCATCAAGTATCTGAAGGAGGTGCGGCGTCCTTCGGCTCACCGAGAGGTTTTCCAGACGCTCCACTCACCGTACTGCCCAATGTCCCGCGCGGCGTCTTATTACGTCGTCGCCACCCGTTTGGAGGCGCTCGGAGTACGGTCAAAGAATCGAGGACCGCATTGCCTGCGCCATGCGTGCGCCACTCACCTGCTGGCCGATGGCCTGTCATTCAAGGAGATTGGCGATCATCTCGGTCATCGCAGCAGCGCAGCCACGCGCATCTACGCCAAAGTGGACATGCGCGGTCTCCGTGAAGTCGCGGCCTTTGATCTGGGAGAGCTGTCATGAAGCTCAAAGAAGCGGTGACCACGTACGTGATTTTCAAGCGATCACTGGGACTGCGGTTCTATTTTGACGCCTTTCGCCTGCGCGCCTTCTGTCGAGCGATGGGGGACATCGATATCAGGGCGGTGAGGCCCGCGACCGCACGGGCGTTTATCATGGGAGCGGGCCCGGCGACGGCGTACAGCAGGCAGAAGTTCGCGATTCTGCGAAGCTTTTACCGCTACGCGCTGGGCCGAGGACTTGTACTGCGGTCGCCGTTGCCGACGACAGCACCCAGGGTCCCGCCGCAGCTGGTGCCATACATTTACTCGACCGCCGAACTGCGGCGATTGATAGCGGCGACCGACTCGCTGCGCACGACCAAGTCGAGGCTCCAGGCGCACACGATTCGGACGCTTCTACTGGTTTTGTATGGCACTGGCATGCGCGTCGGCGAGGCGCTGGCTCTGAACATTCAGGATGTCGACCTGGCCGAGCGCGTATTGACCATTCGCGACACGAAGTTCTTCAAGACGCGACTCGTCCCGGTGGGTCCCACATTGGCCGGAAAGATTGATCAATACATCCGTGAACGCCGAGCATTACCGCTGCCGGCCGGGGAGGCATCCGCGCTGTTCACCACGCGCACCGGTAACAGATTGGACTACAGCAGCGTGTCCGCACGCTTCCGCCGAGTGCGCCATGCTGCCCGCGTTCAGCGGGACGCGGACGCACGGTATCAACCCCGCCTTCATGATCTGCGACATTCGTATACGACCCACCGCCTCATCGCCTGGTATCGGACGGGCGCCGACGTCCAGCGGCTGTTGCCGCAACTATCGACGTACCTGGGGCATAAGGATCTGGCATCGACTCAACGTTATCTGACCATGACTGCCGATCTCTTGCAGGAAGCCGGCGGGCGATTTGAGCAGTATGCTCAGCCAGGAGGTCGTCATGAGTAACCGGACGCCGATGGGCTCCTGGGTACGTCGTTTCCTCCTGGAACACGTGGTCGCTGAGTGCAACCTGTCGCGCAATACACAAACAAGCTATCGAGACACCTTGCGCCTTCTGCTGCCGTTTATTGCAAAGGCCGCGAAAGTGACCATCGATCGCCTGGCTATAGAAGATCTCACGCCGGCGCTGATTCTCCGATTCCTCGAACACCTGGAGCGGAACCGCGGATGCAGTGGGGCTACGCGCAACCAACGGTTGGGCGCCATCCGCTCGTTCGCGAAGTTCGTTGGCACTCGTAGCCCCGAACATCTCGCGTGGTGCACCAAGGTACGTATGACGCCGTTCAAGAAGACCGCCACACCCGTCATGCCATATCTCGACAAGGCGGAGATCGACGCCTTGTTGAATGCGTCAGACCAAAGTTGCAAGCAAGGTGCGCGCGACTACGCACTCCTTCTGTTCCTGTACAACACCGGCGCACGAGTAGACGAGGCAGTGCACCTGACGGTCGATGACGTGACGTTCGGTGGCAATGCTTCGGTCCACTTGCTCGGCAAGGGTAACAAGGCGCGACACTGCCCGCTCTGGAAGCACACCGCCGATGCCGTCAAACGGCTCGCCGCCAACCGCAGTGGAGATGAACGTGTGTTTCTCAATCGCCTCAGCCAACCTCTGACCCGTTTTGGTATCTACGGCGTCGTACAGCGCGCCGCAGCCCGTGCAAGCGGTAATCTGCCATCGCTCCGGGCGAAGCGCATCAGCCCCCACACGCTTCGACACAGTTGTGCCGTCGGGCTACTGCGGTCTGGCGTTGACATCAATACGATTCGCGCATGGCTTGGACACGTGTCGCTCGACACGACTCACGTCTATGCTGAGGTGGATCTTGAGATGAAGGCGAGAGCCCTCGCGCAGTGTGATGTACCCGATGCGCGCCCCGGAAAACGCTGGCGCAAAGATCCAACCTTGATGGATTTCCTGAACGGTATAGGGCGCCAGGCGATGTAAGAGTTATGTTCCGCTCAAGAGAGGCGGGCGATGAAACGGCCCGCCTCTCCGATCTCAGAAGCAACATAAGTTCAGCCGCGACATATACTTTGTACCAGACGACGAAGCCGTTCCTGTTCCAGTACAGAATCTTCAGCTTGTCGCGTCCTTTGCCGATGAAGCAGAAGAGCGCGTCGCTGCGAAACGGATCCTCGTTGATCACCGCACGCACCAGCGCCGACAGGCCGTTGCGTTGCCGGCGCATATCCACTGGCGCCCGATGCAGGTACACGCGTACATCGCGCAGATCAGGGAACAGCATCGGCGCCTCCGGCCATCAATCCCGCAATCCAATCCGTCGGGGGCAGGCTCGCGCACTCGATCACCCAGCCCTTCAGGTGCAGCCGGCACGCCGCGCCAGGCGCCGCCGTCTGCGCCGCAGCCATCTGCACGGAAATGAACTTGCTCCCAGACTTCGACTTCTTCGCCGGCGCCTTGTGTCGCGCGGGGCTCTTCTCCGCCAGCTGATGACGCAGGTTGTACAGGCTCTGTACGTTCAAGCCCTTCGTTCGGCAGTACTGCGCCAGCGACATCTTGCGTGCCTGCGCACGTCGAACGTGATCCAGGCAGGCCTGTTCCCGCCGTGTCAGCTGTGTCGGTGTCTTCTTCATCGCACTCTCCGTCAACGGCCAATCGCCGTGGCACAGAGCTTCGGGCGCTCAGGTCAGGACCGGAAGTACGTACTTGCTCGAGCGCTTACGGCCACACGCGCATTCGCGTCCACATCGGGCGAGAAGGGAACTGGCGCACCGATTGCCCGACGAGGCGCCAATGCCCATGCCACCGCAATGCTGGAGTGGACCTTGCCGCACCTAAAGCCACTTGAAGCGCGAAAACGCCTACCGCCGGTGGGGCCGCGAGGGCCTCCCCCCGTTGTGGTCACTCGCTCGGTCGGCGAAGGCTGGATGGGCCAGACGGCTGGCCATCTGCGCGGCGCGCCCTCACGCTTCAGTCACTTGACCGTGGCCGTTTTGCGCGCATGTAGCTCCTTCAACATGCGCCACCGCTTGTATTGCTTCGATTTCTCGATCGCCGGATCCTCATAGCCCTGTAACCAAAATGACATCCAATCGATGCTTAACGTCTGACTGGCGACGCGTTCCCGAGGTGCATCCAAAGCGTGGGCGCCTTCCGGAAACTCCCAAAACTCAAACGGGATTTGGTTCATCGAAAATGCACCAATTATCTCGAGCGTGCCCGGAAGAGCGACTTCGTTGTGGATCGTGAACAAAGATGGAGTGACAACTCGATGCACATTAAAAATGGGGTTGTGCTCGAGCCACGTCTTAGGATTGCTCCAGAAGTCTCCTTCATAAATAACATTGAAGTTGGAGTTACTACGAGATGCGATTTGGAGGTTGTAGCCGAATGTTCCCGGAAAGCCGTCGTCAACTATCGCCGCTGCGAGTGGGTGTTTACCCGGGTGTGTGATCGCATAAAAAGTCTCGAACCCAGCACGCGAGAACCCGATAAGACCTATACGTTCTGCATCTGCCAGCCGCTCGGTGACGAGCGCCGTGGTCACGGAATCCAGAAGAGATGCGAAATCTGTGAGTTCCACAAGCTTGCCCAGCTTCTTTTGATCTCTGCCTGGAATCGTAAGGTTCAAAACACCAATTCCACGATCGACCAGCGATTGTGCCGCATAAGGTTGGGTAGCAGGACCATCCGGCAGGAAGGTGCCAGGTGCATATGCGTAAGCTTGGATAACAAATGGCACGGGGCGTGAGTTGCGTTCGCGCGGAAGAAGTATTCCTCCAGTTGTGGGTCCGTCGGGACCGTTCCAATGAAATGGCTCTTGCTTTGCTAGGTCTACACCGATCAATGCAGGGTCGGGCGAGGTAAGTTCGATCTCTTGTTGTCCATTGGTAGCGATGAAGACCGGTGGGTCATTCATGCTTTGCTTTAGCTCGATCCTAAGTCCCTTCGGGAGTACTGGGGCCTTCTCCGGTGTGATCTTTGGCAGTTTCACTTCCGGCGACACCTCCTGCGCGCGCCATCTGTCACCCTCCAGCGTATAAAGCGAACCGGGTGCCGGATTTCCGCTGACCTCGTGCCGTATCAGCAGCTCCCGCCCTTCTTTTAGCCATCCTACCTGTGCGACACGGCGCGAGGCTCGATCCCCGCCCGTTTCCAAGGGCTCAATAATTTCCCATCTGGCATCCCGGATGCTGTAGGCCACAACGTACGCCATACCTGAGCGGCTGCGGTCTGATTCTGAGGAGAGTGGCAGAGCTGCATTTACGAGAACGGCATGAATACCATCCTCCGCCCACAGGATCTGGGGACGAACTTCGGGCCGTGCGTTTTGCCCAGCGAGTGTAGCCAAGCCGGTGGGCGCGTCGAACACGGGCGCCTCTCGCTCGCGTGCTGCATCGATCAACACGAATTGAGTGATTTTCGCCTTGTCGTCACGGTTTTCATCATCCCAATTCGTCAATCCGTCATAGTAGGTAAGCCACTTTTCGGGCACCGCCTTTGGAGCACGAACGGAGATCGCACGGTGCCCATCGGGTGAGAAAGACGGGAGATATGGGAAAACATACTCGGTTGCCTTCATTTCCCACGCTTTACGGCCCCGATAAGAAACAAACGAACCATTGCGCGTATCGCGGCGATCGGAAAAGAGCAAATCGGTTATCTGGTCGGAATTTATTTTGTGCACGGGATAAATTGGTTTGACCGGACGGTCTAGGGGAACCCTTGCGTCACCGATAATTATGGATCCTCGTCGTCTCGTGTCATGCACGCCGTACGGCCAGTCTCCCATCGGCCGGACTGCTCCAGAGCGAGCATCGAGGCTGAATAGTTGCCGGTAGCCACGCTTATTGGTTCCTTCAAACACTATTGATTTTCCGTCAGGCTCCCAGCGCGCATTGAAAAGCTCTCTGCCGTCATGACTCGTTGGGCGGCGGATGATCCTGTGCAACGGCTGCGGAGCGGCTTTCGCGCCAGATATCAAAGCCTCGTTCACGCTGTCCGCTGCGAACAACGTCAACTCAACGGCGGTACAGTCACACTCCAAATCGCCCTTATAACTCCGAATGAAGAACTTCGATCCATCTGGGGAAATAACAGCATTGTATGGATCAAAATACCGGACAGCGATCGAAGCTGTGGGAGTCAACGAGCGTCCGCCAGATTTCGGGCTCTTAGGTGCGTCCAGTTCAGAGCGCGCTTGAGCAGCCGATGCGCCGCTAGAAAATATTGACGATGTCACGGCGTACGCTGTAAGCCACGCAAGAACAAAAAGAACGGCGCGCGTCCGTCTCATCACAACGGTCGCCCGCCATCGGCACTGACCTTGACGATAGCTTGCCGTTCTACCGAGCGCCCGAGTTCGCGTTAGAACGGAGCCCGAATACTTCGCGCACGGGCGCTGACAACAATGCCATTCCCCCAGCTCGGAGCGCGCTTCGCCATGCATGTTCTCGATAGAGATCGATGCAAGAGGTTGTGTGCAAGCGTCAACTGCTGGAGCGTGTTGAATTAGGCGCATAAAAGAACTCTGTCCTTAGGAAGTTGTACGTTGATTAACAGTTACTTACTCGATCCGGGTCTACCTACTGTCTCGTAACACGAGATCAGGTGTCTACGGAAAAGATACGAAGAGAATGTCCACATGCCGCGGAGGCTTGCTGCCACTCTCACTCGCGAACCTATTGTGATCAGCGATTTCCACCTTAGCATCACTGCGCCGCCATTGGAGGCGGTGTTTCAACCAACTCAGACATGGAGTTCAGTTATGAGCGGCATATCGCCAAATATCGTTTTCAAACGCCCCGATCTGGATGACGGAGCCGTCTCCGGTGCGCCTGACTTCTACTGCACTGACTCGTCGCTTGGCGAGCCGGACACCGTGTGCTTCAACAACAGCAGCGGAGTCTCGCCGAACATCGTTTTCAAACGCCCCGATCTGGATGACGGAGCCGTCTCCGGTGCGCCTGACTTCTACTGCACTGACTCGTCGCTTGGCGAGCCGGACACCGTGTGCTTCAACAACAGCAACGGGATCTCGCCGAACATTGTTTTCAAACGCCCCGATCTGGATGACGGAGCCGTCTCTGGTGCGCCTGACTTCTACTGCACTGACTCGTCGCTTGGCGAGCCGGACACCGTGTGCTTTAACAATAGCAGCGGGGTCTCGCCGAACATTGTTTTCAAACGCCCCGATCTGGATGACGGAGCCGTCTCTGGTGCGCCTGACTTCTACTGCACTGACTCGTCGCTTGGCGAGCCGGACACCGTGTGCTTTAACAATAGCAGCGGGGTCTCGCCGAACATTGTTTTCAAACGCCCCGATCTGGATGACGGAGCCGTCTCTGGTGCGCCTGACTTCTACTGCACTGACTCGTCGCTTGGCGAGCCGGACACCGTGTGCTTCAACAACAGCAGCGGAGTCTCGCCGAACATTGTTTTCAAACGCCCCGATCTGGATGACGGAGCCGTCTCTGGTGCGCCTGACTTCTACTGCACTGACTCGTCGCTTGGCGAGCCGGACACCGTGTGCTTTAACAATAGCAGCGGGGTCTCGCCGAACATCGTTTTCAAACGCCCCGATCTGGATGACGGAGCCGTCTCCGGTGCGCCTGACTTCTACTGCACTGACTCGTCGCTTGGCGAGCCGGACACCGTGTGCTTCAACAACAGCAGCGGAGTCTCGCCGAACATTGTTTTCAAACGCCCCGATCTGGATGACGGAGCCGTCTCCGGTGCGCCTGACTTCTACTGCACTGACTCGTCGCTTGGCGAGCCGGACACCGTGTGCTTCAACAACAGCAGCGGAGTCTCGCCGAACATTATTTTCAAACGCCCGGATTTGAGTGACGGATTTGAGCCCCCGCTTCGCCCGCAGTGGTACTGCACGGATTCGTCGCTTGGCGAGCCGGATCCCGAGTGCCTTACGGGCAGTCATGGCACCGCGCAGGTACGGCATCGAAGAAGGAGTTGATCAGCAAAGCGAAACGTAGACTTCGCAGCAGAAAAATGCCGGTTGTGAGGCGCCTTGGCCTCACAACCGTTTCAGGCTTTGTTGGCGGGTGGTATGCGACTAAGCACTCCCAAGCGCGTTGCACTCTATAGCTCACGAGCATAAACGACGCTTCTAAGAGTCTTTTCCGTTACGGCCCATATCGCGTTGTGATCCAGGCACCGCTTGCTAGATGTGCAGAATGATCCACATCCTCCGAACAGTGGAATATCAGTAAGGGAGGTGTCGGATGGATGGGGCGGGCGAGGCAATCCTCGCGCATTGTCGCTCTCCACTACCCGACCGAGCGGTAAGGACGTAAGGGCTCGCAACGCACTTGTTTGCTCGTGGGCGGAGGTCTCTCTGGGGAAAACCGCGAGAATAGTTGGATCACGCCAATCTCGGCTGGGACGCGCTGAATTTATTGAGAATGACTCATGAACGGACGATCGGTGCTGAAATCCGCCATCAGTAGTCTCACAAGGGCGCCGATCCGCTCCGTCTTAACGACAGTGGGAGTAGTCGTAGGCGTCGCCGCTGTCGTCGTGACGGCGAGTATAGGCAATGGCGCAAAATCCAGAGTTCTAGAAGTGCTAGCGAAACCCGAGGCCCGTGCCATCTATGTGAGAGCGCTCGCGCCTCCCGCGGAGCGACGGCGTTGGAGCGGTGGCATCCCGCGTGCCCAGCGCATAGACGTAGATGACTACCACGCTCTTCGGCGGCAAGTCCGTGGTGTTGCCGCGGCGACCCCGCAAGGGGTTATCCTCAACGCGAAGGCTCAGTCCAACGGGCGCACGTCAGACGCCATAGTCGAAGGAGTAGATGTCGACGCATTTGTGGTCATGACGCGTAAGCTGGAAGTAGGTAGTTCCTTTAATCCACTTGATGTCAGAAGCGCATCGAGTGTCTGTATGATAAGCGAGTCGTTAGCCCGCTTCCTATTCTCGGATGGGCCGGCGGTAAGCCGGCCTATAAGAATTAATGGTGTTCCCTTTCTCACCATTGGGGTCGTACAGGATGTCCCGATCCAAATACAACTAGCGCGGCCCGCGGATCTGCGCATCTACATTCCTTACACTAGCCTCCTTCGGCGGCTTGATCCCTCAGTTGAGATAAGCGTTATTGTGCAGGCTATTGATGTCGAACACGTGCCCATTGTCCAAAGCGGAATTGCGGATGTTATGGAGCAAAGGCGCAGCGGGCGAAAGACGCTATTCACCACTACTAACGCGTTCGACGCACTCAAAACCTACTCCGATAGTTCCCTAATTATGGCGCGGCTGATTGCGGCGTTGGGTACCGTTTCGCTAATCGTAGGCGGGCTTGGAATCATGAACATCATGTTGATGAGCGTTACGGAGCGCGCAAGGGAAATAGGGATTCGCTTGGCGATTGGAACGCGCAGCTGCCATGTGCTTGCGCAGATTCTTACGGAGTCGATCGTACTTAGCCTGTCGGGTGGAGTACTCGGGGTTGCTTGTGGGTGGGCAGTGGCTTGGTTCCTGGCTCAGGCGAATGGCTGGCCAATGTCAGTAACTGCAGTTTCGATAACGACCGCTCTTCTTTGCAGCGTGGCTGTAGGGGCGTTCTTCGGATACCATCCGGCGCGGAATGCTGCTGCGCTTAACCCTGTAGAAGCATTGAGGCTCGAGCACTAGTACCTCTGCACAGAGGTTTTGACGGGTTGTTCAGGGGTTCGTAGCACGGGAAGCTGGTCTGGGTCGATGAGCAGCTCAATGCTGCGAGCGACGCGCGGCTGTCGGCGAATGAGCCCTGCGCGTTCCAGGGTGAGGATCATCTGGTGCACTGAAGGGGGTGTGACGCGGAAGTAGCGTTGCAGATCCGCTTCGGCCGGTGGCCGGCCCTGCACGCAGGTGTAGGCGTAGATGAAGGCCAGATACTGGCCCTGCGTCGGGGTGTAGTTCGGCGCGGCGGCAGAAAGCATCGGGGATTACTGTGGATCACTGCGTCTCCAGTGGCAAGGAGGTGCAGATGAACATTCGATACCGCGTGGAGTTGAGTGAGGCTGAACGGGATGAGCTGCAGGGATTGCTCAGGGGCGGCAAGCACCCGGTGCGCAAACTCAAGCGTGCGCAGATCTTGTTGGCGGCCGATAGCGGGGCAACGGATGAGCAGATTGCCGGTAGTGTCGCGGTGAGTCTCGCCACGGTGTATCGGACCCGGCAGAGATTCGTCGAAGGCAATCTGCCGTGGGCGCTCAATGAGCAGCCGAGGCGCGGGGCCGCGCGCAAGCTGTCGGACAAGGAACAAGCGCTGCTGGTGGCGACGGCGTGCGCTGCAGCCCCGAAGGATCGGGCGCGCTGGACGCTGGAGCTTCTGGCCGGAGAGATGGTGAGACTGACCGAGCACGAAGGCATTTCCCGGGAAACGGTGCGTCGGCGACTGGTCGAGAATGAGCTGAAGCCCTGGCGGCGTGACATGTGGTGCATCCCCAAGGTCGACGCGGAATACGTGGCGCGCATGGAGGATGTGCTGGATCTGTACGCGGAAGATCCCTCCCCGCAGCGGCCGGTGGTGTGTTTCGATGAAAGCCCCACGCAGCTCATCGGGGAGGTGCGCGCCCCGATCTCGGCCAAGCCCGGTCAGCTGGAACGCTTCGACTGCGAGTACCGGCGCAATGGCACCAGCAACCTGTTCGTATTTCTCGATGCGCATCGCTCCTGGCGCCACGTGAAGGTCACACAGCGGCGCACCTCGCAGGACTTCGCCCACTGCATGCGCGAGCTCAGCGACGTTCGCTATCCGCACGCCGAGCGCATCCGCGTGGTGCTGGACAATCTCTCCACGCATTCGGCGGCCGCGCTCTATGAGACCTTTGCGCCTGCCGAGGCCCGTCGCGTGTTGCGCCGGCTGGAGTTTCACCACACGCCCAAACACGCCAGCTGGCTCAACATGGTGGAAATCGAGATCGGCGTGCTGCGCTCTCAGTGTCTGGACCGACGCATCCCGGATCCTCACACGCTGGAAACCGAAGTCACTGCCTGGCTACAGCAGCGCAACGCCTCGGGTGCTCGCATCCAGTGGATGTTCGACGCCCAACGGGCTCGGCAGAAGATGGCCCGGGCCTATCCCATTCCCGCGACCCAGCTGCGCGCCGCTGCTTGAACCAGTCAGAATCACTGTGCAGAGGTACTAGCAGGGGTGATGGGAAACGACGTTTTTCGATGAAACCGAAGCGCCAATCGCAGATGTCCTTGTCGATCGAGCCTCGCGGCTAGCAGCGCTGGGCATGTTGGATGGAAGTACGGGCATCTTCGGCGTTCGCACTGGGTCGTTGTCCGGTGCTCAACTGCAGCCGGCTCATCCGCAGCAGGTTGTAAGCGGCTCCGGCGAGGTAGGCCTGCAACTGAACGCGGGTGGATCCGATGAAGCGCGTCTTGCGAAGACCGCCGTAGGTCTTCAGCCAGCCGAAGATCTCCTCGATCCGTTTGCGCTTGCGCTGGCTGATCCGATAGCTCTCATGGCGCGTCGTCCGATCGTCCAGTCCCGGCGTGTGCCGGCCCTCGATCCGCGCGATATGTGGGCGGATGCCGCGATCGCGCACGCTCTGGATGAAGCCGCGGATGTGATAGCCCTTGTCGCCGCTCAAACTCTTCGGGCGCACGCCCTTGCGACGCTGTCGATCCAGGAGGGCTTCGGCCGCAACAGGTTTGGAAATGAGCGCCGAGCGGATCTGCAGATCCACGCACAGCCCGTTGCGGTTCTCCATGAGCGCGTGGCCGGCGTAGCTGAGCTTGCCTCCTTGCCCTGACCCTTGCGTGCGGACTTGGCTTCCGGATCCGTCGAGGACTTGACCTGCCGGCCGTTTTGAGGCCCAGCCGAAATTTGGGAAGATGGCCCCGCCGGGGAGCGAGGAGCCATGAAGAAGACCCGTTTTTCCGAAGAGCAGATGGTGAAGATCCTGCGTGAAGCCGATGCAGCGCTGGTGGCCGACGTAGCGAAGAAGCACGGCATCAGTGATCAGACGATCTACCTGTGGCGCAAACGCTTTGGCGAGCTCCAGGCGGCTGACGTGAAGCGCCTTCGACAAGTGGAAGCCGAGAATGCGAAGCTGAAGAAGCTTCTCGCCGAGCGGGACCTCGAGATCGAGGTGATGAAGGAAGTCGCCGAAAAAAAAATGGTGAGCGCACCCGTGCGTCGCCGGCAGGTCGCGTATGTGCGTGATCGCGGCATCTCGGTACGACGAGCGTGCGCGCTGATGTCGGTGGCACGATCAAGTCTACGCTACGAATCGCGGCTGACGGAGCGCGATGCGCCGGCAGTGAGGGTGATGCAAGAACTAGCTGCGCAGTATCCCGATATGGCTATCGACGGATCCAGGTGTTCCTGGAGCGGCGCGGACATGCGATGAGCGCAGACCGGGCCCACCGCCTCTGGCGCTTGCATGGC
This sequence comes from uncultured Gammaproteobacteria bacterium, assembly GCA_963837755.1. Classification (GTDB taxonomy): domain Bacteria; phylum Pseudomonadota; class Gammaproteobacteria; order Steroidobacterales; family Steroidobacteraceae; genus JADGHX01. Next base: position 298,508 of record CAWIOP010000004.1, read on the forward strand.
CTTCAGGTGCCGAGAAAATGGCCGCGGCGACGAATATCGCTGGGTCGCCCGCGCCCGTTGCCGGCAACGGGCGCGAACTAGGTGTGGGCTTACGACTTCGTGCACGACGCATGCGCCAGCGGCCAGCAGCTGAAGTGCCTGACGATCATTGATGAGTTCACCCGGGAGTGCCTGGCGATCGATGTTGCCGGTAGCATCCGCTCGGGCCGAGTCATCGAAGTTCTCTCGAAGCTGGTGAGTGTCCATGGCGCACCGAAGTACCTGCGATCGGATAACGTACTAAGAACGGAAGCAAGCACTTTCGCGAACGACAGGCACCCTGCACGCGAGCTGTACCGAGCTCGCGTGATAAACGCATCCCGCCTCGATTGAGGCACCCGCGGTCTTCCGCAGCGACGAGATCCTCGCGGACCATAATGAACACAAGATCCGCCAACTCGCGGCGGTCTTCACCGAACCTAAAACAGCGTAAGGCCCCAGCGGAAGGTCCGAGCATTATCTACGAGGTCCCGATGGCCTCTACGGCCCGTGTGAGAGGGATCGATCCGCTGGGTAAATCGACATCAAAGCGATGACGGTATGACTGCTGCTGTTTGATCAGTGCATAGACCACCCGGGCCGTCTTGGCGGTGACGGCGGTCCGTGCCTTGCGATTGAGATCCAGATCCTCCGGATCTCTGGCGATGTAGCGTTTGTACTTGTCGCGGAAGGCGATCTCGCGCATGCGGGCGGCACTCATTGCCGCCATCCAAAGTGCGCAGCGCAATCGGGCGTTGCCGCGCTTGGAGAGCTGATCGCGCGAACGGGAAGTGCCAGACTGACTCTTGGCCAGGTCCAACCCGCAGAACTTCAGAAACTGACGATAGTGCCCAAAGCGTCGCAAATCTCCGGCTTCAGCCAATATCGTAAGGGCGATGACGGGCCCTATCCCTGGAACGGTCCGCAGGCGCTGATAGTCAGAATTGCAGGAGAGCAGCGTGTCGGCCTGCTGCTCGAGAGCGGTGCGCTACTCGCTGAGCTGCAAGTAACGAGTCAATTGCAGGCGAAAGGTGGAAACAGCGGGAGAATCACCATCCACTGGCAGCGCAATACTGCGGCTTGCCAGCGCATAGATCTCTTTGACCTTCGTCTGCTTGTTGACGCGGCGGCCCATGGGCTTCCAGATGGCATCCCGAAATGTCTCGAGATTTACCGACGCGATCGACGCCGGAGTTGGGAAGCTCAGCAGCAGCCGAATGAGCCACTCGTTGCGCTGGGCTGACCAGAAGCGCTCGATCTCCGGAAAGTACAACGTCAAGTAATGCGTCAGCAGAATGTGCTGCAAGCGGGTGCGAGCTCTTGAGATGCGCAGATACGTCTTGGACAGTTCCTGCAGATCGTGCGTCTTCATCTGCTTCGACTACGTGTACGACTTTGGCGATGACTGGCATCACGTGATCACCGTCGAGAAGTTGCACGCCGGCTCCCCGTCAGAGCCGCTGTCGCACGTTGTCTCGCTGGCGAAAATGCCCGCCCGAGGATGTCGGTGGCGCGCACGGCTACGTCGACTTCCTGGCGGCAATCGTTGACCCCACGCACGAGCAGCACGAAGAATGTGTGACCTGGAGTGGTGGCACGTTCGATCCCGGTCGCTTCGATCTCAGCGCCGTCAATCAGCGACTGGCGAAGATCAAAGTCTAGTCGTCAAGGTGCGGCGGTCGGACGGTTACCTTCATCACAATGGTCGCCCACCGTCGACACTGGCCGCGATGATAACTTGCCGTTCTGCGGAGCGCCGGATCTCGCGTTAGAGTAGAGCCCGAACGCTTCGCGCGCGGGAGTGGACAACAATGCCATACTCCCAGCTCGGAACATCCGTCGTTCTGCATTCTCCATGATAGCGATTGACGCAAGAATCGGTGCTCCAGGGGTTACTGTGGGAGCGTATTGGATTAGGCGCATAAATAGACTCCGTCTTGAGAAACTGTAGTTTGATTGACAGCCGCTTAAACGATCTGAGTCTCTCTACTGTCCCGTAATACGGGACTAGGTATCCACGGAAATATACGAAGGGAACGCTCACATTCCGTGGAAGCTCGGATACTGCTATCCCTCGCGATCCGGCTGAGATTAGCGATTCTTGTCTTACCATCGGTACGCCGCCGTTCAAGGCGGTGTTCCAATCAACTCAGACAGGAAGGTTCAGCTATGAGCAGCTTGTCGCAGAATATGGATTCGCCGCTTGGCGAGCCGGACGCCCAGTGCGTCACCAACAGCAACGGAGTTGAGCCGAACATCATCTTCGGACGCCCCGATCTGTGTGGCGGGGCCCCCGCGCCTGGCGACGGGTGGTGTAGGCGTCAGCGCGATATTCCCCGCTAGTGGCAAAGTAGTTTTCCCCACCTCAGGAAGGCGAGCACGATCCCTCTTGCGTCCAGTAGCGGGACGCGGTGGGAGGCGACGTGCTCAGAGCGCGGGGGTTTATTCATGATCCTGGACCTTCATCGGCAAGGCCTGTCGGTATCGGCGGCCGCACGACGGCTGGATCTGGATCGCAAGACTGTACGCAAGTACATCGCACGTGGCGTGCAGGCACCGACATGCGGGCCACGAGATCCACGGCCGCAGAAGATCGATCCGTACATGGAGTTCGTGCGTAGCCGTCTGCAGGCGTATCCGCAGCTAAGTGCGATTCGATTGTTGCGCGAGATATGGCCGCTGGGTTTCGTGGGCGGCTACGGCTTGGTGAAGCAGGCTGTGCGGAGCTGCGCCCGCAGCCAGTCTGCGGCTTCGAGCATCGCTTCGAGACCGCTGCCGGAGCCCAGGCGCAGGTGGACTTTGCGCAGTTTCGCACTACATTTGCTCCGGACCCGGAACAGGTTGTCACGCTGTGGCTGTTCACGATGGTGCTGGGCTACAGCCGTTACCTCTGGGGCGAGTTCGTATGGCACCAGGATCTGCTGACCGTGCTGCGCTCGCATGTGCGGCTTTCGCCGCACTTGGCGGCGTGCCACGGGAGATTTCTGTACGACCGCATGAAGACCGCGGTGCTCGACGAGGTGAGCGAAGGCGATCATCTACAACGAGCTCGCGGCGATTGCCCGGCATTACGGCTTCACGCCGCGGGCCTGCGCGGCAGTACCGCGCCAAGACCAAGGGCAAGGTCGAGCGGCCGTATCGCTACATCCGGGCCAGGACTTTTTCCTCGGGCGCACCTTCCAGAACCTGCAGGATCTGAACACCCAGTTTCGCGAGTGGCTCGACACGGTCGCGAACCGGCGCCGTGCATGGCACAACCGATCGATCGATCGCACAGGCTTTTGCCTCGGAGCAAGAGGCACTTCAAGCCTTGCCGGCGATGCCTTTCAACGCGATCGTCGCACTTGAGCGAGGCATCAGTCGCGATGGCATGGTCCAGTGAGCGGCAACGTGTACAGCGTGCCCGATGGCGTGCGTGCGCGTGCGGTGGAGATCCAGGTCTCCCTGAGCGAGATACAGATCTTCGCCGACGGCAAGCTTGTTGCCATCCACGCCCTGCGCGAAGGACGGCACGAACGCAGCCTCGCCGACGGCCACCGGCGCTGGCCGCCGCCGGGGCTGCGCCAACAGAACAGCCATGACGATAGCGTCGTTGTCAGGTTGCCCCGGCGAGCAGGTGGCGCGGCGGCCGCTGCAGATCTACGAACGCATCGGCGCAGCCCTCGCCGCGGGAGTCGCCGATGACCACGCTGGCACCGCCTGCGACACTGGAGCGGATCCGCCGGCACCTGGTAGCACTGAAGATGCCCACGGCGATCGAACGGCTCGATGCACTCATGAAGCGTTTCGAGCAAGGGCAGATCAGTCCGCACGAGTTCCTCGAGCAACTGCTCGCCGAGGAGCGCAATACGCGCGAGAACCGCCGCGTCAAGATGGCGTTGGTGACCTCTCGCCTGACAACCCTCAAGACGCTCGAGAGTTTTGATTTCAGCTTCCAGCCATCGCTTGATCGCAACCGCATTCTCTCGCTTGCGCAGCTTCAGTTCGTCGAGCGATGCGAGGTCGTGCATTTCCTCGGGCCGCCGGGGACTGGTAAGTCTCACCTGGCGCTGGCGTTGGGTGTCGAAGCAGTCAAGGCAGGCAAGAGCGTCTATTTCATTACGCTCGCAGATCTGGTGAGCTCACTTTCCAAAGCCGAGCGGGAGGGGCAGCTGCGCGAGCGTCTTCGCTTCTATGCTCGGAACTCCCTGCTGATCATCGATTCATGTTGCCAAGTCAGTAATGTGAAGTTTCGCGCCGAGGCTGCGTGAAGAGCGGGAAAACCGCCCAGCTTAGTCAACATAAATTTTCCCTGTTGGCGTAGCGTTGTCCGCCCGATCGGTCGATCTGGAGGACGTCATGCTGTCCGCACTGTTTCCACGATCTGGCAGGAAGTATGGGCACTCGCGCTTTGGCCATGAGTTGGGCGACTTCTGCGACTGGCTGAACGAAGCAGGCTATTCCAAAAACAACATTCGCGGCCACCTGTGCCGATTGTTCGAGGTGCTCGCGCATTCGCGCAGGCTAGGGGCCGGACAGGCGCGGTCGGGCATCTGCCTGCATCGGGCGTTCGGGCGGTACTGCACGTGCGTGCGACTATCTCAGAACTTTCGTGGAACGGAGCGCGCCTATGTTCGCTTTCTGAGTGATCGAGGGCGTCTGCTTGAAGACAAGCCCACAGAGGATGCCATCGATGGACTCCTTCGACGCTATCGAGAGCATCTGCTCGACGTGCGCGGCTTCTCCGAGACGACCGCCGGCCAGCACGGGTCGACAGCTTCGGCGTTTCTTCGGCAGTCACTGCGCGGCGGTCGGGATATCCACACTCTGAGCAGCGCGCACGTCGAGCAGTACCTTGCCAGGAAGAGCCGCCGACTTTCGCGTCAGTCGATGCAGCACGTGGTTGCTCACTTGCGGGCATTCTTGCGTTACGCATTCTCGGCCGAACTGATCCGGAGCCGGCTGGATACGATCGATACGCCGCGGACCTACCGGGACGAACTGCCACCACGCGCATTACCGTGGGTGCTGGTGAGAAAGCTCCTGTATTCCGTCGACCGCTCGAGCAAGGCGGGCTGGCGTGACTACGCGATCCTGCATCTGATGGCTTACTACGGTCTTCGTGCCTCGGAGATCGCCGCACTCCGGGTCGATGCGATTGACTGGAATGCGAAGACGTTCCGGGTCGAACAGCGCAAGACACAGTCCGACCTCGTGCTGCTTTTGTCGGACCGAACGCTCGCACTGCTGCGGCGATATCTGCGTTACGGTCGCTCGGCATGCGCGCTGCCCCAGTTGTTTCTGCGCGCTCGCCGGCCAACGGGCGGACTGCATCACTACGGCGTCTGCGACGTGTTCTACAAACGGGCCGCGCAGTGCGGTCTGCCGCTGCAGGGATACTCTTCATACTGCCTGCGCCACAGCTTTGCGATGCGCCTCCTGGAACGTGGGGTGGGCGTGAAGGCAATCGGTGATCTGCTCGGCCATCGCAGCCTCGAAGCCACCTGCGTATATCTGCGGCTGGATGCCACGGCGTTGCGGATGGTTGCACTACCGGTGCCGCGGTATCGGAACGTCGCAGGGAACCGTCATGCGCAATGATCCGGTCCCCGCGGCGCTCGATGCGGCGATCACCGCGTTCCTGGCGCATAAACACGTGTTCGGTCGCCGCTACTTCACCGAAGAGTACATTCTTCGGAGCGTGCAGCGCTTTGTCGCGCGCCAACGCGCTTCGGATCTGAGCGCTTCGATATTCGAGCGGTGGTGCAAGGCCGAGCAGCGTCTTTCGCCCAACACCCGCTATACGCGCCAACTGCTCGTGCGCAAGCTGTGCTTGTTTCGCCGGCGAAGTGACCCCGCCTGCTTCGTCCCCGATCCGTCAGGCTTTACCCGCCCACGGCCGCGCCGACCACCGGTGCTGGTGAGTTCCGCCCAGGTCGGCTCCCTGCTGAAGGCGGCACAGCGACTCGCGCCCTCACGACATTGCCTGCTGCGATCGGCGGTGATGCGCATCGCGATCATCCTTCTCTACACCGCGGGGCTGCGTCGCGGAGAAGTGGTCCGACTGGAACTGGCGGATGTCGATGCGCGTCACGGCGTGCTGCGCATCCGGGAGTCGAAGTTCCACAAGTCACGCTGGGTACCCCTGTCAAAAGAGGCGTGCCAGGAGATGCGGTTCTATTTACGCCAGCGGCTGAAGAAGCCTTACGACCTGAGCCCGGAGGCGCCGTTACTGTGCAACCGAAGTCGCAGTTACGGGCACCTCGGGTGGCACAGCTACACCGGAGCCGGTCTCCGTGAAGGGTTGCGCGAACTTTTCGATCAGGCGGACATCCGCGACGATCAGGGGCGTCGTCCACGAGTCCAGGATGTGCGCCACAGTTTCGCCGTCGAGGCCCTCAGCCGCTGTTACCGCCGCGGTGGCGATGTACAGACCCTTCTGCCAAAGCTCGCCCTGTACATGGGCCACGTGTCCATCGTCTCCACAGCGTATTACCTGCACTTCGTACCCGAAGTGGCCGCACTGGCCTGCAACCGGTTCGGCCGGCGCTTCTCACACCTCATCGAGTGCGGTGACTCATGAAGAGGAAGGTGTCTACGGAGCTCGCCCGGCTCGTCCAGCGCTTCTTCGAGGAGTATCTGCCCGGTCTGCGCGGCATGAGCACGCACACAGTTTGGACCTCACCCGCTTCCGTGGACAGGTATCACTTTGTGAGTGATGGGTCTTGGGTTGGAATCATCCTCCTGTATTGGTGCTCTTGGAATCATCATTCACGGCTTGGCCGCAACGCAGCCTGACGCGCGAAGCGCGGCAGAAGCTCCGGTGCGATGAGCCGGATTCGAAGTACTCGCGCTCGAAGTCTCGCGGCGACAGATACGCGAGGGCGGAATGTCTGCGATGCGTGTTGTACCAGCCTTCGATCCAGGAAAAGATCACGGTGCGCGCATCGTGGCGCGTTCTGAAGTGATGACGATCCAGTACCTCACACTCCAGGCTGGCAAAGAAGCTTTCCGCCATGGCGTTGTCATACGCATCCCCGACGCTGCCCAGCGAGGGGCGCACGTGCAGCTCATCGCAGCGCTTGCCGAAGGCGATCGAGGTGTACTGGCACCCATGATCCGAGTGATGAATCACGTGCTCGGGACGGCGCTGCTGATAGGCCATCTCGAGCGCCTGGAGCATCAGCTCGGTGCGCAGGTCGGTGCGCATCGCCCAGCCGACGATCCGCCGCGAGAACGCATCCAGCACGATCGCCAGATACAGAAACCCCTCCCACGTCGGTACGTAGGTTGCGTCGGCTACCCACAGTCGGTCAGGTTCAGACACGCTGAAATCCCGCTCCACCAGATCGGGCGCCCAGCGCTCCTGCGGATCGCTCACCGTGGTTCGCACGAAGCGTCGCTTGCTCACACCACGAAGACTCACCGCCCTCATCAGGCGTGCCACACGTTTGCAGCCCACGCCAATCGCGTACGCTTCACGCAACTCCGCGTGCACCCGCGGGGCGCCGTAAGTGCCGTGAGAACGCTCGTGGATGGCGCGGATCAATGCGCTCAGCTCGATGTCTCGGCGCCTGCGCGCCGACATCGGCCGACCGCTCCAGGCGTAGAATCCGCTGGTCGACAGCTCGAGCAGTTGGCACATCAGCCGCACCGGGTAGCTTGCCTGGTTCGCCTTCACGAATCCGAAGAGCGCCGCGTATTGGGCGCCGTCTCCTGGGCAAACCAGGCGGCGGCTTTTCCCAGGATTTCACGCTCCATCTTCAGGCGCTTGTTCTCCCGACGCAGCCGGGCGAGCTCCTCACGCTCGGCCGTAGTCAGCCCGCCATCACCGCGGCCAGCGTCCCACTCGGCCTGCTTGACCCAGCGGCTGATGGCCCATTGCGAACAGCCGAATTCGCGCGACAGATCCGCGATCCGCCGGCCCGCCCGGTGCAGCTCCACCAGCTGCTGACGAAACTCGGGGGCATACCGCTTCGCTCGTTTGGGAAACTTTGTCTTGGCCATGATCGACTCCTCGTTCGTGCACTGTCAGGAGTCCACGGAACCGGGTCAAGATCAGTTCACAGCTACCGCGATGCTCTGGTTCTGTTCCTGCGCTTTCTGGCACGCGATACTCATCGCCGCATCGAGACGTTGGAGCTCACCGATCTGACTGCCGCACGCGTCGAGCGCTTCCTGATGTCTCTCGAGCGAGACCGGGGAAATGGGATCACCACGCGCAATACACGACTGGCGGCGCTGCACACCTTCGCGCGCTTCCTGGCCCAACAACGTCCGCAGTGTCTGGCGCAGTTCCAGGCCATCCTTGCCATACCTTTCAAGCGCGGGGCGCGCGACGTCCCGATTGAGTACTTCGACAGTCACGAGCTGAATGCCTTGTTCAAGAGCATCGATCGGAAGTCCGCCTGCGGGACGCGCGACTACGCGCTCTTTGCCCTGATGTTCAATACCGGCGGGCGGGTCCAGGAGATCCTGAACCTGAGCGTGCAGGATCTCCGACTGGAACCGCCATACCAAGTGCGCCTGCACGGCAAGGGCAACAAGATACGCCTCTGTCCTCTGTGGCCCGCGACCGTCAAATGTCTGCGCGCTCACATTGAAGGGCAGTCGGGCGACGATATCAATCACAACGACGTGCGGTTGTTCAGGAATCGCAACGGCGCTTCGCTTACGCGTTTCGGGGTGCGCTATCTGCTGCGCAAGTATGTCGCCGCCAGCGCCGTGCGCGTCACAACATTGCGCGACAAGCGCCTGCACCCCCACTGCATGAGGCACACGACGGCACTTTCCCTACTGAAGTCCGGGGTCGACTTCGCCACCATCAGTCAGTGGCTGGGCCACTCAAACCTGAACACCACCATGCGCTATGCGCGGAGCGATCTCGATCTCAAGCGGGCCGCGCTGTCGCAGGTGTTTCCTGATGCCATCGCACCACCCAAGGCGGGCCAGCTGCGTATTGACGGCGCGGAGCTCACGAACTGGCTGCGCCGCCTCTGAAAGTTATGTGACGAGAAAAAGAACCATCAGCCGGGGAAACAAGCCTCGGTGAGCGTCGACTTCACATTACCGACTTGGCAACATGAGTCAACTTACGTTACGCGTAACGTAAATTGACGAGATCGGCTATCTGCTGTTGCAGTCCGGCGGCGCCAATCTCTTCTTCAGTCGTCGCGACACGCCTGTCACGCACTGTTCGAAACTGAGCTTCTGCCGCGAGGCGCGGCAGACTGCGTTGCTGCCTTCGCGGCAAGGCATTATCTGGAAGATGATCGTTAGCCTAGATGGGGAAATTTACTTTGCCAGTTCTGGGGAGAATTACTCGTGTTCTTCCGGCAAGGGTGCTTGACGCGCAACGGGCGGGCATGCCGACGGATCAGCGAGCCGGTCGAGCTGGCGCCGCGGGTGCTTTTTCCAGAGAGGTGGCCATCGCCTACGCGGGCGGCCCGGCACCGGAGGTATATCGCGCAAGCGTTGCCTGATAATTCCAGGGCAGCCACTCGTGCGGATCGGCGCGGACCTCATCGGCGTGACGCAGCAGCGCAACCAGATAGTCAAACGGGGCGGCGCCGTTGAGCTCTGCGGTATGGATCAGGCTCATGAAGGTGTCGCCGACGCGTGCGCCGTTCAGGGTCTTGTAAAAGAGGCTGTTCTTCCGGTGTAAGATAGCTTTCTTCAAGGCTCTTTCACACACGTTGTTGTCGAGCGGTGCGCCGCTTTTGCGCAGGAAAAGGGTGAGCTCTGTCCAGTACTTCTGCATGTACTGGATGGCCTCGCCGAGCGAGGAGTTGGGCTCAACCTTGCGCTCATCGAGCTGCGCCTGCATCCATTGCTCGAGCGCTTTCATCCGCGGCTTGCTCTCGGCCTGGTGTCGTTGCAGTCGTTCTTCGGGTGTCAGTGCCTCCTTGCGAGCCCGTGCATCGGTCTTATAGACCTCGCGTAGCGTCTCGAGCACGAAGCGCACTTCCTCGGGGAAGCTTTCAGCGACCTCGACATACTTTCTGCGTGCGTGGCTAATGCAATGGGAGAGCAGCGTTTCGAAGTCGCTGGTGGTGTTGCTCGAGAGTGCATCACACATCTGGATCGGCATGGGCAACTCTTCTGCACGACGCGCAAGCACCGCATCCAGGTTCTCTCCAGCGTGCCGCGCACCCGTGAAGAACAGCGCGATCTTGTGTCCCTCGCCAGTGGCCACGATGCCGGAAGTGAACACGCCGGTGCGCTCTTGATCGGCATCGTCAGCCAGCGCGGCGGCGCGCTGCTCCCGAGTCAACTTCAATACCTTCATCGTGGTGTCGTCGTTGTGTAGCACCGAGCCTTGCGCGGCCTGGCGGATCAGCGTCTCGTGCGCCGGGGTCAGTGATTCCGCCGCGTCTTTCACCAGATCCCACTGGGTTGCGGCCGGCAGTGGGATGCGCATCCCCGCCTGCAGCGTCTCGATACGGTTGAACGGCAGCCCCTTATTTCGTCGACGAAATAAGGGCTTTAATTTCGGCTCCCGGATCATTCCGCCACGGCCATCCCGAAGTGGCTTTTGCGCGGGAGATCCAGCATTCGCCTTGGGCAGCATGGCGGAATAATCGGACAGGAGTCGGTATGCCCCGGCCATGGTACGCGTCTCATCGGCCTCAGATGTCATCCAAATAGTTGCAGCTGCGTTCTCCTTCGATGTGATGCGCACAACTGTAATGACAACAGCGGGGTGCGGCGCCGTGGCAGATCATCGTAGCCCGGTCGCACTGTCTGCCCCTACACGCAAGCGTCCCTGCAAGGGGCCTCTGGGATCGCATTTGGATGGCTTTGCGAAGCATTTGCTCAGGGAGGGCTATTCTCCAGCGACATTGATCAACAAGCGCTGGCTTGTCGCCAACTTGAGCCGTTGGCTGGATAGGCGTCGCCTGAAGATCGATGATTTGAACGAAGAACAGGTGCGGCACTTTTGCGCGCATCGTAGCGCCCGGGGACGGCGCACCGACCGGATCACGTTGCGGGAACTGCTGGTCTTTCTGCGCCATGTGGGCTGTATTCGCCAACCGCCGCCGGAAAAATCCGATCGGTCTGCGCTCGGCAAGTTGATGCGAGACTTCGAGCGATTTCTCATCGCTGAGACCAAGTTTGGTAAAAGCAGGTATGTCCCCGTGCATCGTTCCACGCAATGCGCCTTGCAGCGCTACGCGAACCTCCGCGATCGCTTGTGTCCTCATCCGGACAGCCCGAGTTTCTTCCTGCTGGATGGTGGAACCCGGCCAGGGGCGCAAAACGCACGCGATACCTTCGTGCGCTTGTGCCGCCAAATCGGCCTGCGTCGTGCGGGGGTCTCGCGCGGACCACGTATTCTGGATCTTCGACATCGATTGGCCATTAATACCGTGACACGATGGCATCGCTGCGGTGTCGACGTCGAGCGCCGTCTGCCGCAGCTCAGCACCTTCTTGGGACACACGCATATCACGCACACGCAGTGGTATCTGACCGCCACGCCGCAACTGCTCCGTCAGGTGATGAGACGCGTGGAGCGCTCTGAGCGGGACAGGCGGCCATGAAGACGGACGGACAATTCCCGGCGCTGCTGGAGTCATTCTTTCTCGACCGACTCATGCGCCAACTCAAGGCGAGCGCCCACACCCTCACGAGCTACCGGGACACGTTTCGCTTGTTGCTGCAATATACCCAGCAATGCCTTCGCAAAGCGCCCTCGGAGTTGACCATCCCTGATCTGGATGCGCCATTGATCGGCGCCTTTCTCGATCATCTGGAAAAGACGCGCGAGAACACCGCTCGCAGTCGCAACGTGCGACTCGCCGCGATCCGCTCCTTTTTCCGTTACGTCGCGCTCCACGCCCCTGAGTACAGCGCGGTGTCCCGAAGAGTGCTGGCCATGAAGAGCAAACGTCATGTGCGTCGACCGGTGTCCTTCATGACCTCGACCGAAATCGAAGCCTTGCTCGCCGCACCCATTCTGAGCTGCTGGAGCGGGCGCCGCGACCGAGCGCTGCTCCTGCTGGCGCTCGAGACCGGTTTGCGTGCTTCGGAAATCACAAGCCTTCGCTGCGAGAGCCTGGTGCTTGGCGCCGCAGCACACGTGAGGTGTGAGGGGAAAGGACGCAAAGAGCGCTGCACGCCCCTGCGCAAGAGCACGGTTGCGGTTTTGCGCGCCTGGCTGAAAGAACGTCGGGGACAACCATCTGATCCTCTTTTTCCGGCCATGCGAGGCGAGGCGCTCGGGTACGATGGACTCGGTCATTTGCTGAACAAACATCTCGCCGTCGCGCGCGAGCGCTGCTCGTCATTGCGTAACAAGAGGGTTACTTTCCACTCGCTTCGACATTCACGCGCCATGAGCCTGCTTCGTGCGGGCGCTGACCGTTCCGTCATTGCCCTGTTTCTGGGTCATGAACGGGTTGAAACAACCTCTATGTATTTGCACGCTGACATGCAATTGAAGGAGCAGGCTTTGGCGAAGGCACGCCCCATCGATTCGAAGATACCAAGGTATCGACCCAGCGATCGGCTTCTCGCCTTCCTGAAGAGCCTCTGATTATTCCGCCATGCTGCCCAAGGCGAATGCTGGATCTCCCGCGCAAAAGCCACTTCGGGATGGCCGTGGCGGAATGATCCGGGAGCCGAAATTAAGCCCCGTGCCGTACTTCAGCAGCCCGACCATGCTGGTGGCGGTGGCATCGTACTTCTCATCACCCACGCCTTCAGGTGCTGCAGCGGTGTACACCTCACCGCACAGATTGCATCGCAGGCGATCGCACTCATATATCTTCGCGCCCAGAGGCGCCATGCCCGTGATTCGGACCCGTACGGAGGGTTCACTCATCGTGTAGACGCGACCCTTCTCGCAACTCGGGCATTCCTGCCCACCTTGCAGGCTTGGATGACGAACACTCACTTTGTCCGCCCCGGTGTAGGCGGCAGCGCTGTGCCGCCCATGCCCCGGCGGGTGGGGGCGCGGTTTGGTTTCCTGCTCCGATGTGATGCCACGGAGATCCGTGGCGTGTTCCGATGGGGGAAGCTCGAGTACCGAACGCGTCTTCTCCGTCGGTGCGCCAAACAGTATCCGTCGCAGTCGATCGAGAGAGGTTTGCTTCTTCTGCAGCTCTGCGATCAGGAACGTCGTCGTTGTGGCCAGCGTCTTGAGTTTCGCACGCTCCTCGTCACTGAGCGTTCGGGACTGCGTCTGCTCGATGAGGGTGACGAGCTCTGCGAGCTCCGGCATCAGCTGCGCGCGCGGCGCAGACTTTCGGTGCTTGTTCTTCTTTCGGCTCATCTGATCATCAGGGCATCAGGCCACCCGCAGCAGCTTGCGGAAGTTCTCCACCAGCGGCAACCCGAGCACGTCCTTGAGGGTGCGATTGGGTCGATGCGTCAGGTCATCTTTACCGCGGCCTTGCGTGCGGCCCAGATACACCCAGTTCGCCGCCCGATAACAGGTACCGCGGAAGCGCGTGGTGTCGATGAAGGTTTCGGCGAAATACACCGGGTGGTCATACACGCGCTGCCACTGCGCCGACAAGCGTCGAGTCATCTGCGCCAGCAGATGGGAAGCCAGATGCGGCACCTTCACCCACGGCAGGATCAGATAGCGCGTGTTGTAGGCGATGCCGCGGATGTTCTCTCGCCGGGCCTGCGCGGACCAGCCGAGGTAACGGTCGCGTGGTCCCAGGTGACGAGCCGCCGAGCTCCACGCGAACAGCGCTACCGGGCGCTCGCCTGCGTACACCATGAACTTCAGGTGCTCACCGACCGGCTGCGCGTAACCGAGGTAGTGATGGGTTTGCAGCAGGCTGTTGAACTGCGCTTCCTGCGGCGTGCGCCGCACGCAACGGAAGGTGAGCGGGCCCAGCGCACGCAAGTTCGTGCAGATCGGGCTGCGATCGATTTCGATTGCCTGCGGACGGGATCGGGCGGTGAAGGGATTGGGTGGTCGGCGCTTCAGCGCCGGTAGCTCGATGTGGCCCGCGCGCGCGAGTGCGAGCATGAGGCCCCGGCACACCATGTCGCGCGGTGCGCCGTTGGCCTGTCGCCAGTTCCAGGCCTCACACAGTTTCTGCGACAGGGCTCGGCGGCTTTCGCCGGGAGAAGCCGCGATCAGTTCGCGGATGAAGTGAGTATCGGCGGCCGTGACGGCACGGCCGCGATAGCGAAGCAGCGGTTCCATGGGCGCGCATCAGAACAGAGCGCGCGATGGAACGCAAGCGCGGAAGGGCGTATCAGTCGGGTTGGTCTGTTGTACGTTCCGGCACGCCTTTCAGCGGGCGCCACAGTGGCGCGCCCCTGGCCTTCGCGGGATCCCCACCGCTGATCAGCACATGGAACTCGTGCGCCCACAGTGTGCTGACGAGGCCGCCGGCCGCACCGGGCCAGTAGCGAAAACGGCCCATCGACATACGTTTTTGCGCCAGCCAGAAGCCCTGGCCATCGTAAACCAACAATTTGATGGCTTTGGCCGTACGGTTGCGGAACACGAAGACGGTGCCGCTCATGGGGTCCTCCTTGAGCACCGCGCGGCACAGTTGCGCCAGTCCATCGATACCCTGGCGGAAATCTGCCGGATCGATGGCCACCAGCACGCGCATCTGCGGGGTGATCTGGATCATCGATCACCCCGGAAAGCGCGGATCAATGCAGCCACCTCGGTACTGGCGCACTTCAGGCGAATGCTCAGTCGCGCGCCGTCACCGGCCACCACTTCCACGACGGCTTCGTGCGTGCGACCCGCGACACCGACTTTGGCAAGGCCCTTCACTTCGACGAAATCGGTTCTCGCCGGCAGAATCGGTGCACGTGTGGCCTCCTGGCTCGAACGTTCTCGTGTGCTCGTCGCGCCCGCACGGCGCTTGAGCGTGTCGAAGTTCAATCGCAAAGCGCGTGATACGCGAAATACGCCGAGCCGCCGCGCCATCGACACTGCCTCATTCCACAGCGCCTCGGGCATCGGGCGTGTCCTCGGCCGCGCGCTTCGCCACGCTTCGATCCGGTCACTCAGGGTTTGAAGCCCGGCGGGCTCCGTCGATATCTTCTCGGAATGCATGTATTTCCTCCTGCTCGCCATCTGCGAGCGGGAGGCACGCTAGCCCTTGGGCACTGGGGAAATCACGCACCCTTACCGGAAGCTCACGCTGCCTTCGCGGCAAGGCATTATCTGGAAGATGATCGTTAGCCTAGATGGGGAAATTTACTTTGCCAGTTCTGGGGAGAATTACTCTTCCGTTGACAGAACGCTACCCCAGGCACCCCAGTGCCCCAGATCTTGGCGCACTCGACGCGCACCATAGGTGCGATCGCTTTCATCGAAGCTGCGATGGATTTGCGGCGTCAGCCGCCCGTCTTCGATCGCTCGGGGACGCTTAAACTGCGCGTGACGTCCACCACTTAACGCGCAGCGCCGCACGCAGTCAGCTCACCGGCCAAACCCCCACGAAATTTCGCGATGAAGCGGAATCTCACGTTGGCTCCTTCGTGAAGAAGCCGATAGCTTTATCTTAATGGCTCTTCGTGAATCCGAGTGGGTAAAAACCAGGTCGTGACGCGCTCGCGGGGCCGGCATTCACAGGGTTTAGTGCATGTTGAGGAGCCTGGGAAATTTGGCATGATGGCCGGATGTCCAAGACACGCAAGTCCCGCCGATTGGCGGACGCATACACGTTTGCCGGTTTTCGTCCTCTGGCCAGCGTGCAGGGGATATTCGGTGATCCGCAGGCGCGGCTCATCACCCTGGTCCGGCGCGGAAAAAAACGATCTGTGGAGCGTGCGGAACAGCGCATTGGAGCTGGTACGACCGCGCACGCCGGCGAGTACGGGATTTGTCGTGCGGCGCGTACCGCATTTATCTCGACCTGGAGGTGCGGCGCGTTCACTGCCGCAAGTGTTGCGCGGTGAAGCGGGAGCGGCTGGAGCTTCTGCTGGAGAACAGCCTGCACACCCAGCGCTTTGCGCGCTACGTCGGCCAGCGTTGCCGCAGCGGCACGATCAAGGACGTGGCGGCAGAGTTGCATCTGGACTGGCACACGGTGAAGCGGCTCGAGAAGCGGTACATGCGCGATCAGCTGCAGCGGGCGGGCAAGCCTCGTCCCAACGTCGTCGGCCTTGACGAGATCTCGGTACGCAAGGGACACGAGTACCGCATCGTCGTAAGCGATCTGGAGAAGCATCGCCCGATCTGGTTCGGCGGCAAGGATCGCAGCGAGGCGAGCCTGGATGAGTTCTATCGCTTTCTCGGGGAAAAGAAGGCTCGCAAGATCCGTCTGGCCGTGATGGATATGTGGAAAGCGTTCCGCAACTCGACGAATCGAAACGCTCCGCAGGCGGCGATCCTGTTCGACAAGTTCCACATCATCCGGCATCTGGGCGAGGCGCTCGACAAGGTGCGCAAGCAGGAATACTCCCGACTCAGCGGCAAGGGCCGCACGTTCATCAAGGGGCAGAAGTACGCCTTGCTCTCGCATCCGCAGAACTTGAGCGGTGATGCTCGCAAGAACCTCAGGCTGCTGCTCTCGGCCAACAAACGCCTGAACACGGCTTACCTGCTGAAGGAGTCCTTCGGCCAGCTGTGGGACTACACCAGTGAAGCGTGGGCCAGGAAGTTCTTCGAGAACTGGCAGGCGCAGCTGAAATGGCAACGGCTCAAGCCTTACGAGAAGTTCGCCGAGATGATCGAACGGCACTGGGACGGCATCGCCGCTTACTGCGATCCCCAGAACAAGGTTGCACTCGGCTTCGTCGAAGGCTTGAACAACAAGATCCGGGTGATCCAGCGCAGGGCTTACGGATTGCATGACGAGGAATACCTCAGGCTCAAGGTCCTCACCTGCACACTCCCGGCGCTTTGATCAAAAAATGATCAAAATTCACCCACTCGAAATCACGAAGACCCATCTTAATATGCCTCGCTCCGCCTTCGTCTTGGCGAGTTTGCGCTTCAGCCGGGCCACCTCGGCATCATCGGGCTTCATCCATCCGTGACCCGGAAACGCCCGCTTCGGATCCGTGCTGGTTTCGCGAAGCGACCCGGGGTAAGTCCAGGTCCTTCGCTGCCCGCGTCACGGAGACCCGCGCTCCCTCAACAACTTAGCTGCCTTGAGCTTGAACTCGCGGCTGAACGATCGTCGACCCATACCTCACCCCGTTCAGCGTCTATCGCTCCAACCAGATGCCTAGGAAACCTAGGGCAGCCAAGACCGCGCTGTTGACGAAGCAAAAGGGCTCCGGCTCGCCAAGCTGTGAGTCAGTGCAGTAGAGATCGGGCCCAGGCCACGTGGCCCCGTCATCCAGATCGGGGCGTTTGAAGATGACATTCGGCGAGCCCCGTTGCTGTTGTTGCAGCAAATTGCATCCGGCTCGCCAAGCGACGAATCAGTACAGTAGAAATCGGGTATACCACTCGAGGCGCCGTCATCCAGATCAGGGCGTTGGAAGATAAGATTGCACGATACCCCGCTGCTATTGCTGAAACACACAACGTCCGACCCACCAAGCGGCGAGTCAGTGCGGTACAAATCGGGTATACCAGTGACGCCGCCGTCATCCAGATCGGGGCGCTGAAAAATCACTTTTGGCGATATGCCGCTCATGACTAAACTCCATGTCTGGGTTGGTTGGAACACACGCCTTCAATGGCGCGTACTGATGGCAAGGTAGAAGTTGCTGACCTCAACAGGATCGTGAAGGACAGCGGCACCGAGCCTCCGCGGCATGTGACCACACCTTTCGCATCTTTCCCATGGACGGATGAAGTCGCGTTACGGGACGGCAGAGCCCCGGCTTGTTTGAGGCTGTGAGTTAGGTACAATCTTTCAGGGCGGAGTTTTTATGTGCATGATTCAACATGTTCCTGCAGTTACCGCTTACACACTGCTTGCTGCATGGGATCGCTGTCGAGCAGATGCGGAACGGTGAATGCTCCGAGATGGGAGAATGGCTTTTGTAGCCGGATCGAGGCCTACTATCGCAATCTGCATACTGCCTTCATTGCATCTCCGAACAGCCGCTTCACATGCGGGCAGCGTCTATCTCTATGGGTGATTTCACGGTGTCGAAGAGTGGAACCCCGGTCATAAACGGCACACAGCAGTTGAACACTCCCGCGAGTTGGAACAAAGTCGAGGCGGCAAGGGAACTGTCGGCGGAATTTGGCGGAAGAAACGATGATTTCGTTCCGCCGAATAGTGAAGAAAAGGATCTTCTATGGTCGGAGAGACATCCTGTTTCAGGGCAATCGTGTGCCGAACAGAGGACGAATATCTGAGGATGTGCTCAGATCGAAATCGTCTGCCAAGTGACGTTCCGTTTATCGATGAGGAAGGACGAAGTTCGTCGATGCTTCGCATCGGCGAACTGGTTGTTGTTCCGTATCAACGGTATGAGTCGACAATCGCCTTGGATGCGGCGGGAGTTGATGTAGGCAAGTCAAGCGAAGAAGACGAGAGATCGCGAACGGCTGACCGCGTTGTGCTTTCGAGCACTGGGACTTCGAAGTACGCAGCGTCTGTGCTTGCAAGAGCGACCGGGGCGCGGCTGGTTATAGTTTCGTCGGAAACCTTGCTTGAGCGCGCATGTGAGCTTGCGCAAAAATCTCCGGTGACAATCGCCCTGTCCCTGGATGAGGCGACGGACCGACTGCTTTGCGGCCTTCTGGAACAGATGCGAGTGAGCCTAGATGGGACGCGTCCGTGGGCCCAGCTTCCGGAGTTCTCGCTCGTGGTTGCACGGAATCTCGCGGCTTTGTCATGGGTGGTCGCAAAGATAGCCCTCCGGCCAACAGATCGTAGCCACTCAAAGGAGGAAGTCAGATTAGTCAAATTCAATGGAATGAGGGACTATTGCACGATTACTGAAGCCCGCAGTGGTAGCGCCGGTATTCAAGTTGGTAGAAGGCGGGCGACATCACCAGACGTACTCGACGCGCTCACACGTGCTGCGTCGGCGATGGCGCACTCGGGACACGGAAGTGATGCTTGTTCGAACGCCGGTAGTGGCGTTTGGTTGTGCGGGCGCCGTATAGCGGAGGGCAGCCCGACGTCGCACGGGCGCGGGGTGCTCGCCTGTGGCTTAGGTCAGCCCTGCCTTCAAGGGCCTTACCCGTTGCGACTCAGCTTGGTAACCGCGAAAGTTCTTATGCTGTGCTCGTGTAGTAGCCTGCGACTGGCGGACAGCGGCCTTAGTTCGGACTTTAACCTTGGACTCGAATTTCTCGACGGCGTCGGGCGCGCCTATGTGGGAACCGTGCGATTTCAGGTGCCAGGGGCCGCGCCAGACGTATTCTTGTGCGGACTTGCTGCGGGTCTAACGGTGGCTCAATCGACAAATCTGGCTAACGGATATGTATGCCAATCGCGCTTGGACGCTCCAGCGTTTATTAGTGTCGGTGACCCTGATGATTCAATTGCCGAGCACACGCGCATTGATGCAGTGACACCGCAAGGCATGAGCACATCGGATGTGCTGATCGGCCAGCGCGTAAAAGTAGCTTCGGGACGCGGCGTAGAATCGAATCTAGTTACTTTTCTTTTTTCACACGAGGATGTGCTGCGAGCGGCACAAGATGATGTCTTGGCATTTTCCGTTGAATCCAGCGGTGCTGGAGAGCCGATCAGGTGGTTCTATCGCATTGAGAGCCGAGAACTAGCAACGTCATCAGAGAATCGTGCGGAGAGCCTTCAAGTACGTGTCTTCTTTTTCCGGTTTCCGGAGCCGTTCAAAGAGCTTTCCGTCACACCATGCAATACGGGAGAGATATCCCGCGGCTACTTGGCGTCGATGGGAATACTACTGAGGTGGATCGAGATCCTCAGACTCAGCGGTTTAGAGGAAGACAACAACAGTCTTGTGAAAGAGCTCAGCGCGGCATGCCGGGCGGGAACAGAATACGTGTCACATATCCCACACGCGCTGAGACATTCCGGCGCGACCGTCGATTCAATACATCGTCAACGGCGCGAGACTTTGAAACTTGCCGATAGAGCGGCGCACGCCTCTTTGAAACTGCTAGTTCCGGAGCTTACGCGGCCGTGGCTTCTAACCAATAGCTTTGACGACACCTATCCGCTCGATGAGTCAACTGCGAGCAAATGCCCTTACTGCGATGGGCCCGCGATTCGACAGATCGGCCGCAACCGCGTGCACGGAGCGCGTCGAATACTCGACATTTGCTATCGCTGCGGAACATTTCTTGACATAGCTGAAGACGATTCCATCTCTCAAATAACGATAGAAGTGGCTAATGAGATCTTGGCCGGTGCATCGTTTGCCGGCGTGGTTCGGGTGCGGCCGAATGGCCGTGCTGAGAGCAATAGCTCTGTTTCTGTCCGCACCAGGATATTCGTTCCGGGCCATCCCGGCCTGAGCCCGTGGAATGAGAAGCTCTCACACGAGATCGGGACAAGCGAGCTGAAATTTCCGTTTGAGTTTGAACTGCCTCGTAACCTTCTCCCAAATCAATGCGACATCAAGTGTCTTGTCGTATCGAGGGAGGGGATTTCCTTTGGCCGTCGGCCTTTTGTGGTGACGTAGGTTGTGGAGTGCAATAAGCGTGTGTTCGGCCGGAACGTGTCAATGACATTGAGACACCTGGGTTCAAAAGATTAGTGAGCAACCGGGTGTAGCGATGATCGATACGGCGTCCTTTTTGGGAGGATTGATCCACGCGGCGGTGGGCAGCACCGGCGGGGACGGCGCGACATGCTTGAAGCGGTTCGGATTCGCCGCGAACGCGGTGTCGAGCGTGACGGCCCGCTGCCGGGTGAGTTCGGTTGCGCGACCGTAGTGCACGGCCTCGGGCGTCATGAACGCGATGCCCGAGTGACGATGGACCGTGTTGTACCAATGGAAGAACTGCTGGCAGTAGGCGCGAGCGTCCTCGATGGAGCCGAAGCGCTCGGGAAAGTCGGGCCGGTACTTCAGCGTTTTGAACTGGGCCTCCGAATACGGATTGTCATCCGAGACGTGAGGGCGGCTGTGTGATTTGGCGACATCCAGGTCGATGAGCAGCGAGGCGAGAGGTTTGGAGCGCATGCTGGTGCCGCGATCGGCATGCAGCGTGAGGGTGCCTGGGGCGATGTTCTGTTTCTCGATGGTGTCGCCGATGAGCTGTTCGGCGAGCTCGCCCGATTCACGCGCGGCGATCATCCAGCCCACGACGTAGCGGCTGAAGATGTCCATGATCACGTACAGATGGTCATGCCGCATGCGGCATGACCATCTCCATGCCGCGCCGGAAATTATGCCGAGCGGCGCGGCTTTTCTCCGCTCAGCGCGCTGATTTTCAGCCATCGCGCTCGGCATAATTTCTCGTCCCCTCACAGCTCGTTGAGGAACTGAAGCAAGCGATCGTCGGGTCGGAAGCGACCTACGCGACTATTCAGCGGCACTGTTTTGGCAAGCGCCGCTTCCTTTAAGGCGATATGTGCGTCCAGATACTTCTGCGTTGTTTCGATCGACTCGTGGCCCAACCAGAGTGCGATGACCGACAGCTCAACGCCTGCCTGAAGAAGTTCCATGGCCGCGGTGTGTCTTGCCACGTGAGGCGAAACGCGCTTGGTACGCAGGGTTGTGCAGGTGCGCCGTGCGATCTCAGTGTACTTGGCGAACAGATACTGGACGGCGTCGGCGCTCATGCGCTCACCGTGAACGGTGGAGAACAGGAACTCACACTGACGGGGAGCCGGCACCCTGATCCAGGCTTTCAGCTCCCTCACCGTTTTCGCAGTCAGCGGCGTGCAACGCTCTTTGCGCCCTTTTCCCAGGCATCGGATGTGCGCACCGGTCTCAAGCACCACGTCGTGTCTGCGCAAGGCCGTTATCTCGGACACTCGCATGCCGGTCTGAAAGGCGACGAGTAGCAGCGCGTGATCGCGCCGCCCGTTCCACGTTGCAATATCTGGCGCGGCGAGCAGCGCCTCCATCTCCGGCCGAGTCAGAAAGCCCACGATTGTGCGATCGTACCGTTTTGCCGGGATGGCCAGGATCTGCTGGATGCGCCCTGCATGCATCGGCTCGTAGTAGAGGGCATAGCGAAAGAATGAACGCAGGGCACTTAAGCGCAGATTGCGGCTGCGCGCGCCGATGCCTCGACTCTGCTGCAGGTCTGTCAGGAACGACTCGACCAGGTCGACGCGGATATCTGCGAACGTCAAATCGGAGGGTGATTTCTGAGTTCGCCTGCGCAAGAAATGAAGAAAAAGCCGGAACGTGTCCCGATATGAAGCGATCGTGTGCGGACTGGCCTGCCTGTGCGTGATGAGCCGCTGAGTGAAGAAGCGTTCCACCAGCGGCGCAAAGCTTGCTTGGGAGTTCATGGGAACTTCTCCCATCGGCGCTCCAATCGCCGCATGGCCTGCCCCATCAGCTCCGGATGGCACGACAGGTACCAGTAGGTGGAGGAGATGCTGACGTGCCCCAGGAACGTGGAGAGCACGGGCAGCTGACGCTCGACATCCTGGCCTGCGCGATACCATCTCAACAGCGTCTGTGTCGCGAAGCGATGTCTGAAGTGATGCAGGGTGGGTTCATCACAATGTTCGGTCGCATGTAATCCGACTCGACGGCGAAGAAGGCGAAATGTCTTCATAGCGGCACCGACTGACAGCGGCCCGCCCCGTGAGGACACAAAGAAACGGGCTGTCGACTCAGCGCCTATGAACGCGCGGCGTTGTCGGGCGTATCGGCGCAGAGCGCGACTCGCAGAGGCATGCAGAGGAACGAGCCGTGTTTTGCCAAACTTGGTTTTGCGAATAGTTAGCAGGCCCTGCTGCAAGTCGACGTCTTGCGACGTAAGGCTCAATACTTCACTGATCCTCAATCCCGTGACGGCAAGCAAGCCTAACAAGGTCACGTACGTGGAGCCTCGCAAGCCGCCCGCCGGACGCAAATCCTTAGCGGCAATCAGCAACCGCTCGATGTCTTGCTCGGAATACAGATACGGACGGGCTCGACGGGGGCGATAGGGGAAAAGATCGGACGGTGGAATCTGCGTTCGAGGGTCCGTGGCACAGTGGTGACGGGCGAAGCAGCGCACCGCGATGAGCCGCTGTGCCAAGTACGACGGACGCGCGTGCTGGGGTCGCAAGGCCCACTGCAATGCTCGCTCGGCCGTAATGAACGACGCTCCACAATCTTCCATGAAGGAGGCAAACGAGCGCAGCGAAAACTGCTGCCGGTCCAGTTTGAAGCCCAACTGGCGGCGCAAGGCGATGTACTCTTCGATGGCCTGCCGAAGGGAGCTCATCTCGCACCTCCGGGCCACGGCATCGCCAGTCGTCGCAGCGCCGTCAGATCGACTTTTGCGTAGATCCGAGTCGTGTCGGGATGCTGATGACGTAGAAGCCGACCGATCTCGGCCAAGGACGCCCCTCGCCGCAGCATCTCGGTCGCCAACGCGTGACGAAAAATATGCCCTGCGGCACGTGGGTGGACGATCCGCGCACGAGCCAAAGCGCGCGAGGCGATCGTCGAGATCCGGCTCGCACCGCGAAATCCCCGCCAAGGTGCTTTGGTACAAACGAAAATGTGGCGATCGGGACAGCGCGGACGGCCGTGTTCCAGATAGTCCACGATCGCCTCGCCGACATCCTGCGGCAGCGGCATCTGTGACCACCGTCCGCCTTTGCCGCGTATTGTGAGAATCCCATCCTGCCAGTTGATCGAATCGAGCGTCAGCGCGGCCACTTCGCCGATGCGCAGTCCGAGTCGGGCAAGCAACAGTAGCATCGCGTAGTCGCGCCGGCCGGCGGCGGATCCACGGTCACACAGCCGGAGAACACGTTTGACTTGATCAGGGCGCAAGAACGCGGGCAGTTTGGCCAGAGACCAATGCGCTATCTTCGGTATGCAGGCGGTGAGTTCGATGGTGATCAAGCCGCGCAATCGTAGATATTGCAGAAAGGAGCGCAGCGCCGTCACCACCTGCTGAGCGCGGCTGGAGCTGTATCCGCGAGTGTGACGCCGGATAAATCCGGTGATGTCCGCGCCGACCAGTTGGTCAAAACGCAGGGGACCGTTCCCGAAGCACTCTTGCAGGAACCGTGAAATATGCCGCAGGTAGCACACCGGCGTGGAAGGCCTCAGTCCCTGATCTTGCAGCAGGTGCTCGGAGAAGTCCTTTTCCACGCGTTCGCGCTCGCTGAGCGCAGATGATCGGGCCGAGGGCTCCGTGACATGCTTCTGGCGCAACAGATCGACCATCTGCCGCAAGGCCGCCGTGTCGCCCAACGGCCGACGGGCGGATCGCCCGCGATCGGCAAGGAAACGCTGCACGCGATCGCTATCAACAGCATCTGCGCCAATCTGGCGTTTAGCCAGCCAGCGACTGAAGTCAGCAACGACTCGAATCTTGCATCGGATCGAATGTCTCGCGTAGTTCTGCCCTTGAAGCTGCGCGATGAGCTCGTCGATATGCGGACCCAGCGGTCCCGCGTACATGCGTCGACGTGTGCTCGCAAACGCGAAGAATGCTGCCGTACTCATGACTTCTTCTCCGTTCAAGGCTGAAGGGAGAAGACAGGAAACTATGCCGAGTGCGGCAGAGGCAAATCAGCGCGCTGAGCGGAGAACAGCCGCGCCGCTCGGCATAATTTCCGGCGCGGCATGGAGATGGAAGCAGGTCCACTTCGCCGGGCCCTTCAGCTTTGTTATATCCCACGACCACACCTCATTGGGCTGCACCGCGAGCAACTCAGGCTTCGCATAGACGGGGTGAATGCGCTGACGACGTCGCTCACCGGCCTGGTTCTGCGCGGCCAGCAGCCGATACATGGTGCGGATCGAGCCGTGATAGCGGCCTTCGTCGAGCAAGGTGGCAAAGACTGTGGCTGGAGCGACGTCTGCAAAGCGCTCGCTGTCGAGCACGCCCAGCAGCACATCCTGCTCGGCCGGCGTCAGTGACAAGGGTGGTCGGGGCCGCGGCCCCGGTACCGGCCGTGGTCGCCCGAGCAGACGTGCGCGCTCGCGATACACGCCGGAGCGATTCACCTGCAGCACCGCGCAGGCTGCGGCGACACCAATCTGCGGTCCCAGCTCGTGGAAGCCGGCACTCATTTCAGGTCGTCCGATTCGTCCGCCGTCGGAAGTCCGAGCAATGTGCAGAGTTTTTTTTGGACATCGATAATGGTGTGGGCGCGATCCAGCTTGCCGCGCAGTCGTACGTTCTCGCGCTCCAGCTGGTCAGCTCGGCGTGTCTCGGCCAGCACCGCATTGGGCTTCGGGCCGCGCTTCTTTGGCGCCAGCGCGTCACGCTCGGCCTGACCGCGCTGCTTACGCCAATTGGTCAGCATCGAGGAGTAGATGCCTTCACGGCGCATCAGCGCCCCGAGTTCCCCGGGCTTCGTGCAGCGATCGGCCTCGATCAGTATCCGGCGCTTCTCGGCACCGGAGAATCGACGCCGCTTTGCGGTCGCAGCAACCTCCGGATCGGGCGTCAGCGCACTCGAGGGCAGATCTCCGGCCGCCCTACGGGCGACCGTCGCATCTACGTGTTCAGAACCAATACCTTCAACCATGAGAGCAGACTTCAACAATGCGGCCATGAGCGGGTCCTACCTGTACTCTAATTTGCCCGAGGTAGGTGTCTCTGTTCACATTGGCACGGAGGGGGCCGACGACTCTGGCCGTCGGGGCAGGTGGCAATTTCGGCTTCGTAGCAGTCCTTTTTTGAAGCGATAATGTAGGAAATCGAGCCCTGCAGGCCTTTGGTTTCCTAGCGCTGACTAAGTAGAATATGTCAGCGGCTCTCTTGAGTAGCGACAGCGTGATCTGCCTCCCGCTGCGCCCTTCAGCGGGGCTCGCCCCCTCGCCTGTCAAGGCAATTG
Organism: uncultured Gammaproteobacteria bacterium; assembly: GCA_963837755.1. Classification (GTDB taxonomy): domain Bacteria; phylum Pseudomonadota; class Gammaproteobacteria; order Steroidobacterales; family Steroidobacteraceae; genus JADGHX01. Next base: position 324,313 of record CAWIOP010000004.1, read on the forward strand.
CTCTCCACCCGGGTGCCGCCAATATCCGGCCTTCTCGGGCGGCCCACTTTGAATCACGCCGCTATAACGGAAGTGGCCCCTCTTGACGTCTATACCTATCAGGACATTGCGCTACTGCGGGGCTTGGGTTTAGAGCATCTACGGCGATCTGCCCTTCCGCTGGCACGCGTTTGGCCTACTTCTAATTGTTCGATGAAGCGTTACAAGTTTGTATCGCTCACGGCTTCGAGTAGTGGGTTCGACAATAACTAAGGCTTGATGCCGACGTGTTCTGACGGATAAGGACTCAGTCTGAGTCGAGCCCGACATCAAATCGGGGTGAGAGTTATGAGAACGGTCGGTTACTGCCTAGCCATCGCTGCTAGTACATTGGTGGCATTTCCCGCGGCTCATAGCCGCGACGGCATGCGGCAAGAGGAGAGGAGGTTCGACATCGCTGGCCCCTCGCTAGATCAGGCGTTGATGCAGTTTACGGAGCAGTCAGGTCTCCAGCTTCTGCTGCCGACCGTTAGTGCAGTCCAGACCCCGGCACCGCGAGTAGTCGGCAGCTACACGTCAACGGCCGCACTCGATCGACTTCTGTCAGGGACGAGGCTTCAGTACGAGTTCACGAACGCTAGGACAGTCGCGATTCGCCTGGTCGATGCGGAGTCGAGCTCGCCTCAAGGAGGGGGTGGGTCGAAGGAAAATTCCGGTCAGCGAACTCCCGCGCAAGAATCTGCCAAGGGTGCTGCGCCCGGCACTGATTCTCCCACAGGGAAGGCAGTTCCCGAGATCCTCGTCAAGGGTTCGCGCATTATGAACGTCGATGTATCGCGTACCGAGGAGGACGTGCAGCCATACACGATTTTGACTTCGAAGCAGATCGAGCGCTCGGGTGCCACAAATGTCGAGAGCTTTCTTCGTCAACAGCTCTCCATGAACACCGCAAGCCAATCGAACAGCCAGATCTATTCGGCCGCGGCTGGAACGACGGGGTCAATCAACTTGCGAGGGCTTGGCGCGAACGAGACCCTCATACTGATCAACGGTCGCCGCTCTGCAAGCGTTACTCTTTCTACAGGCACAGTGGTGCAACCAGATGTCAATGGCATTCCTCTGAGCGCGATCGAGCGAATCGAGGTGCTGCCTTCAAGTGGGAGCGCGATCTATGGCGGCGCCGCCATGGGAGGCGTAGTCAACTTCGTGCTGAAAAGGGACTTTCGTGGCGGTGCTGTCGGCTATAGCTTCGACAATCCCACGGATGGACACGCGCCCATACGGACTGTGAACATGAATTTTGGAACCTCTCTTTGGGAGGGGAGGACTCAGTTTTTGCTGGGGGGGCAATACTCGGATGGTGATCCTGTAGCGTTAGGCGACAGACCCGACTTGTTCGAACGCGGGATATCCAGGATGGTGACGAACGCTCCTGGCTTCGTGTACAGCTCGTCGCTGCCGTTCCTTGGCGCGACGACGAATATCGCGAGTTCCGGCACCACCAATTTGGTTCTTGACAACGGCACACCGCTGAACTCACTAACTACGTATGTCCCTGCTGGCGCAGCGCCGGGAACCGACTTGTCAGCGCAGTTGCTGAGCAACGCGGGAAAATACAATACAAATTTGTCCCCGGGCATCGGCCAGTATGGATTGCAAAGTCCTTTCGGATCGGCGGCGCGGACGAAGTCACTGTTCACGACGCTCCGCCAGGCGCTGTATCGTGATTTCCAGCTATTCGGCGAGTTTTCCGTGAATAGCAATGAGGGACGAATGGTGTACAACCCGTTCTCGGGGACGTATCCCGTGTCGTCCACAGCACCCACGAACCCGTTTCGTCAGAATGTCTTCGTGACTTTCCCGCTGTCGGGCATGTACGGGATTAACCGGTCCAGCGAGAGCAGCACGCGATCCAGCACCATCGGATTGATCGCGCCGATACGGGGTGGTTGGAGTTCGGAAATTGATTATACGTGGTCTCAAAACACGTTTAGCATGGACTACGCGCGTGCGGATACAGTATCCCTAGCAAACGCAATGAATGCAGGGACCGTAAACCCGTTTGTCGATACCATCGCATTCCCTCCCGATTTGAGTAGTTTTCTGGCACCCGAGACTTTTTCGGGCCGGTCCACTCTGAACGACCTCGCACTGCGCGCTTCGGGGCCATTGGGGACGCTGCCCGCGGGTCAGCCGGTCCTTACAATCGGTTTGGAGCACCGAAAAGAGGGTGCTAAGGATGCTTTGTACTCGATAGAGATGCCGCTAAGGCCTACGCAAAGTACAAAGCAAATGTTCTTCGGACATTCACAATCCACTTCAAGCGCATATGCAGAGGCGCTAGTACCTCTGATAGCAGCCCGCAACGAAATATTCGGTGTGCGGTTGCTTGATCTGCAGCTTGCAGTACGAAGTGAGCACTACACAGTTTACAACGGCACTGCCTTCGCGTATCTGTCACCAACATCTTTTCAATCGCTCAACCCCCCGCAGGGCGTCCGTGCGGAGACCCGGTACACCTCAACGAATCCGACGATTGGATTCAAATACCAGCCTTTGAGAGACTGGACCCTTCGAGTGTCTTATGCGACGGCATTTCTGCCGCCGACATCGAGTCAGTTGCTGTTCAATCCGACGGTTTGCGCCAACTGCGCCAGAATTGTGGATCCACAAATCGGTACATCTTACTTGGTCAATTCGACGACCGGGGGGAACCCGGATCTGAATCCTCAGACTGCGAAGAGTTGGAATTTTGGTGTGCTCTGGGAGCCGCAAGGGAATTTTCTTGAGGGAATTCGAGTCAATCTCGAGAATTATCGGATCAAGCAGCCGAATTTTATTGTGGCACCGCTGCCTCAGCAGGTGGTGAGCGAACCCGGATTTGCTTATCGAGTGACTCGAAATCCGACAACCGGGCTGATTACGCAAATCAATACATCATTTGTGAATGCGACTGAGTACGAGACCGCTGGCTGGGATCTTAAAATCGACTACAACAAAGAAACTCAGTTCGGAACCTTCGGTCTTCGGGCCGTTGGTACAGCTATTCAGCACGATCGTCGTCAATTCGCCGTAGGCACGGCGCTCTTGGACTACGCAGGATTTCCGAACGACGGCGGTGAAGCGAAACGCAAAGCAAGTGCGACTCTAAGTTGGGAGCGCCAAGCTTGGACTTTGGGCTGGACGGCGACGTACTACTCTCAGTATGGGCAGCAATTCTCGGCAGGTAGCCCCTCTGCAATTCGTAATCCTTTACGGTTGAATACATATACGGCCGCACAAGGTAGTGACCACATCCCTTCTCAGACGGTACATGACATGTATGTTGCGTACGCGTTCGACCGTGCCGGAGGATCGGGCTCACTGCTCTCAAACGTGACTCTAAGCGCCGGTGTGAGCAACGTCTTCAATACTTTGCCGCCTGTGGATGTCGTGAGGGCCCCGTACTACTACAGCTTCTATGGTGATCCGCGCTTGAGGAGCTTCCGGATCGGCATAACAAAGGAATTCGGGCACTGATGTCGACCCGGTTCGTTTGGGCGCTGGGGAACAGGGTTGCGGCCAGTTCCCAGCGCTTTCGCGAGATTCCTCTCGTCAGCCACTCTGACGGTATGGAACGCGTAGCCGTTGGGCGCATCAGGTGTCTCGCGACAATCAGGATGAGAACGCCCCGACAATCAAGGTGAGAAAGCACCTGGTGTGGGTGGATCCTGCTCTGTGCAGTGACTGCAGGGGTGGGTGAGGATCAGATGTGAGCTTCCCGGGCGTAGCCCGGGAAGCTCACACCCTCAGGTGACGGGGCGACTCAATGAAGGGTCGCCCCGTCGGTGATCGCGGCCGATCGAGTATGAAGGACGGGTTCTCCTACCAAAGAGCACCTGTCTCCATGCCCGGTCGACACATCAACGATCACCAGATGAGGTTGTACATGAAATCCCGGTTAACCGACTCCCCGCCCCTGGCCGCCGCCCGAGCAGCCTTCAGCACCGCTACCGCCTACCGCATCGAGCAGGATCCAAGGCTGCCATCGCAGAAAGCTCTCCCGCGCGGGAGCCGCCGGCCCGATCCCCTGGCGCAGATCTTTGATGCCGAAGTGGTGCCGATGCTCAAGGCCGCGCCGGGGTTGAGGCCGGTAGGTATCTTCGAGGAGCTGCAGCGGCGACACCCTGATCTTGCGCCAGGCGTCCGACGCACTCTGGAGCGCCGCATCCGCGGATGGCGTTCGCTACACGGCCCGGAGCAGGGAAAGCGTACCAGCAGCTACTGCATGGAAAGGCCTGAGTAGGGTGACCAGGATGGCGTGGGGAAATATCACTGGAGACCCTCGCCATGACGAAGACCTTGACGATGAAGCCGCGCACGCGCGTGACGTGGACGGCGGCGGAGCGAGCCGAGTGGCTTGCGCTGTTCGAGAAGAGCGGACGGAGAGCGGCACAATTCTGCCGCGACAACGGTTTATCACCGGCGACGCTGTCCTTGTGGCTGCGCCAGCAGCAGACCCCAGTGCCCTCGGCCGAAGAATCCCTGGTGGAGTTGCCGCGGGGCCTGGTGAACGCCGCGGCGGCGGGCGCCATGACGACGACGGCCGGCGTGACGATGCAGCTTGCGGGCGGCGTGCGCCTGGAGATCGCGGCCGGTACCGACGCCGCCTGGCTCGGCCAGCTGCTGCCGATGCTGCTCGCCGGGAGGGCGTGAGGGATGTTCGGACTCAACCCCGACACGCGGGTGTTCGTGAAGACCGGTGTCACCGATGGCCGTTTGGGATACGAGGGCCTGCGAGGTCTTGCCGTGAAGGTGCTCGAGCAGAGCCCACTGTCCGGGCATCTGTTCTGTTTCTGTAATGCCGCGCGTAACCGGATTCGCCTTCTATGGTGGGATGGCACGGGGTTCTTTGTCGCAACCAAACGCATCGAGCGCGGCACGTTCGATTTTCCGAAGAACGAGATGGCCGTGGCCCGCATGAGCACCGCGCAGCTGCACGCCTTGCTCAAGGGCATCGAGTTCACGCGCCCCAACGGCGGCTGCCGGCGCTGAGGTCGACGCAGAAACTTTTTCTCTCGACGATCCGAAAAATGGAAAACCTCGTGCGCGCGAAGCTTTACACTTCGCGCGCACATGGTCGCTGACACGCCCGCACTTTCCATCGATACCGAAGCGCTTCAAGCGCGGGTGCGCGAGCTCGAATCGCTGCTGAAGATCTCCGAAGCACGCTGCGCGAAGCTCGAATACAAACTCGATGACATCCTGCGTCGGGTCTTCGGACCCAAGAGCGAGAAGCTCAACCCCGCGCAGCGACTGCTGTTCGGAATCCTCCAGGCAAACGAAGCTCTCGCGCCGGCTCAGCCGACGGTGCTGGCCGGAAAATCCACGGCCACCGCGAACCGCAAGAAAGGCGGCGGACGTCGACCCAAGCCAGCGAATCTGCCGATCCACCGTGAAGTGATCGATCTGCCCGAAGAGCAGAAAGCAGGTCTTGTGAAGATCCGCGAAGAGATCACCGAGCAGATCGAATACCGGCCGAGCCTGTTTTTCCGGCGGCACATCGTGCGCCCGGTGTATGCGCATCCGAAAAAAGAGCATTCACCGATTATCGCGGCGCTGCCGCCGCAGGTGATCCCGCAGGCCAGCGTCGGCCCCGGCTTCGTCACCCACGTGCTCATCGCCAAGTACGTGGATCACATCCCCCTGTATCGCCAGGAGCGCATCGATGCGCGCGGCGGGGTGTGGATCGGGCGCCAGGCACGCTGCCGGTACGTGGAAGCCGCCGCGCATCTTCTGATCACGATCCGCGAGCAGCTGAAACAGAAAATCCTCGCAAGCGGCTACGTTCCAGGTCGATGAGACCTTCACCAAATTGATGGACCCCGACCGCCGAGGTCGGTCACACGATGCCTACTTGTGGGGCTATCACGCCCCGCACGAGAAGGCGATCGTGCTTGAGTTCTCGCCTTCGCGGAGCGGATCGATCCTGCATGACTTCTTTCCACTGCACTGGGACGGAGACGTGCAGACCGACGGCGCGAAAATGTATCCGGGTGTCTTCAAGCACCGGCCGAACATCGTGCACTTCGAATGCATCGCGCATCTGCGGCGCTACGTGCTCGAAGCCATCAAAGCGAACGAGGCGCAAGCGTTGCCGCTGCTGAAGGACATCACCGAGCTTTACCGCATCGAGAAACAGGCCACGAATCTCGGTCTCACTCACGGGCAGCGCGGCCACTTCCGTCACGGCAAGGCGAAGCCCGTTCTGAAACGGCTGCAACGCAAGTTCAAAGCACTCGAACGCGACGTGCCGCTGTTTGGCAAGCTGCGCGAGGCCGTGACCTACGCCAATGGACGTTGGCCGAACCTGGTTCGGTATGCAAAGGTCAGCAACGGTCATGTGCACATCGATCAGAATCCGATCGAGCGCTGCTTCCGGCCGACGAAGATCGGTCTGCGTAACTATCTGTTCATCGGCCACCCCAAAGCGGGCTGGCGCTCGGCGGTCATTTACAGTGTCGTGGGTACATGTCGGCTGTTGGGCGTGAATCCGGAAGCCTACATCCGCTGGGTGCTGCCGAAACTGGCCGCTGCGACCAATCGGACTGCAACCGATCTTCTGCCACATGACTTCGTGCGCCTTCAACAGCACGAGGCAGCCGCGTTCATGCGCTGCGAACCGTCACCTTCGTCTTGATCGAGCGGGCGATGAAGCAGTCCCGCTGCGCGAGCTCGTGAAAGTGCGCGACCGCGGCGGCAGTGACCTCCTGGTGTGATCCGAAAGTGATACGCGGCTTGAGGATCACCTCGCTCACCCAGAACAGCCCTTCGGATAGATCGCCCATCACGCCTTCGGCGGTGTCAAGGTAGCTCTCCACCTCCACGTCATGACTGAAGGCCGCATGCAGCCACGCCAGCATGTGCGCACTGGAGATCATCGCCACGTACGCCTTCAACGGATCCAGCCGTGCGCGGTCCCGATACGCCTGCGGCGCGATCGGATCGGACGCCTTCAGGCTCAGGCGCCCGGCAAAGTGCCACTGATGTTCGCGTGAGTACTTGCCACGCGTGCCGCTCCACTTGACTCGCTTCCAGTCGATCGTCGCGATGTGGATGGGCTCGGATGCCGCCGTGACGTCGGCCTTATCAGTGTTCATCGACAAAGTCTAGATCAGTACTCGCTGGGACGTTTTCCTATGGCGACGCGGCCTTCCTTCACCAGCACTTCAATGTCTTTGCCGCCGTCTGCCGCTCCTGCGGGCTCGCGCACGCGAACGGAGAACTCGGTGCCCACCGCGCGCACCACGGTGTTGCCGGCCTCCACGTCGAACGGGCGGCGCTTGTCGTGCGCCACCTTGAGCAGCGGCAGGTTGGCCGCCCGCGCCCGCGGGTCAGCCGCCATCCAGGCCTCGAACTCCGCCTGCTCCGGTATCCCTGGCCGGTTGGCTCGAAAGCCTGTGTGCAGTGCGCGAGTGAGTGGGCAAAATTTATAGAAATGCGCGTTGATGAACCGGCCGCGGTCGCGCAGAGTTCGTGCTCGTTCATCGCGGGCCGCAGTTCGCGAACATCGCCTCATACGTGATTTTTATGACGACCAAAAAGGGAAGTAACCGGTGTTCACGGGCGTGCGCGCGTTCAAACCTGTCGCCGTTCAAGCGCGCGGCACATTCGCTCGTGGATGGGCTGCCAGACGGCGCCACATGGCGGCAACTCGCGGAGCGCGTGCAAGAGGAGATCGAGCCTCGAGGATGCTGTGAGCGAATGCGAGCGGGGGTTCATGACGCCGCCGCGCCAGCGCGATGCTGTGCCGTGACAATGCAACGGGTATTCCCTGGCGACTATGCCTCTCCCCACGCCTCCGGTAACAGGGTGGCGAGCAGCCTCAGCGGTGTGGTTGCCGTGTAGCGAGCGGTTGCGGGCAAACAGCTCTATCAACTCGGCTTCCATCAGCGCCTTGGTCGCACTGTTCACCGTGCCGGCGTTGAGGTCCATCGCGGCGGTCGCGTCGCGTGCGAAGGGGCTGGCGCCGGGATGGATGAGAATCCAGCGCAGCACCGTTGCCTGAGCCGCGGTAAGGCTGCCGGGCATTTCGTGGACTGCTACAGTTTCAAGGGGGGCATCGAAGATCACCGGAGTAGCTGGGCGCAGGCGCAGAAAAGCTATACGGCGGCAGTCGCACTCGCGCCGTCGATACCGAGCCAACGGCCGCAGCCCGCGCTGGGCCGACCCGCCGGAGCACTGGGGCGAGGCGCTCGCGGCGCGGGGCTAATTCCAACCAGTGAGGGGTAGGGCGCTCGCGAGAACCCTGCGCGCTTCCATGCGCGCGCAACGGCGTCCCAGCATTTACCCACCAGGTGGGCCATCCCTTTCTTGTCGCCGGCGAACCGCGAACCGAAAATCCGCAGCGTGTTCGCCGTGACGAACATCCCTACATACAACCCGTGCGGATTCTACAGGAGCCGGAGTCTGCGGCGGAAGCGTGCGATTTGCTGCGCGAGCGTCGACCGGCGCCTAACCAGACGTGCGAACGCGAGTGGACCCTTGCTGTTGCTCCTTCAGAAGAAACTCCGTGACCCCTTGTTACGTCCGTCGTTATCTGAGGGTTAGCGGCTTTGATTTTCCCGCGTTCGTGTGGGGTCACTGAGCGCGCCTGCCCGCTGGCATCGCGAGACGTCGTGAGGGAAGTGTCGGTGCCGGGCTCTTTGAGAGCGCGGAACGAGGGTCTTCATTTCTTCCCCTCGATCCATATCGAGGGTTCTTCAGCGCGGCGGCGAAGCCGACGCGCGGTCTGCCGCCTGCGGCGGCAGAAGCGCCGGAGCAGGTGGTGCGCGATGCGCGCAGACAGACAAGGCGGGCCTCTCTGATATCGTGGGCGTTATCTGACGACGACCGCGAACAAAAAAGAGACCCGCCTTATGCCGCGCATTGTGCCTGCGATCACCTCTCTGGAACAGCACATCGGGGAACTGGCACAGCGGCGGCAAGCGTACCGACCGACGTGCTGCCCCCAGTGTGGTCTTGCGGGACTGTGGGCGCATGGCGACTACGAGCGTAAAGCCGACCGTGACACCGGCGAGCTCAACCCCGTTGCAGTACCGCGCTTCATCTGTGCGCGTAAGGGTGGCTGTGGACAGACCTGCTCGATGCTGCCGGGATGTCTGTCGCCGCGGCGCTGGTACGACTGGGCCGCACAGGCGGCGGTGCTGACCGTGTTGCTCAATGGCGCCTCGATCCGCGCGTGTGCGCAACGCCTCAGGCGCGCCCGTAGCACGGTGCGGCGCTGGTGGCGGCACTTGCAGGAGCGCCATGAGGGCTTCGCCTTTCATCTGCGCAGCCGCTGGAGCGAGCTCGGCCGGGCGAGCTCGTGGTGCGAGCTGTGGAAGCACTGCCTCGCGCAGCGACCGCTGCGCGAAGTGATGGCGTGGCTCGATCGCCAAGGGGTTCTCGTTCCGTAAACGCTGGCGTCTCGAAGGAGGTGAGATGCGCCCGAGGGGCCTTGTTGGGCCACCCACACACTCTGGCCACTGCCGGGCGCAGCCCATCCGCGCTCTCATGCGCGCCCCCGTTGTGATGTGGAGTGCGTGCGTGAAAGAACTCGATCCCATGGCCCTGTTCCGTCTGTCGGTGCTGGGGCCGCTGATCAGCCGCCCGAAGTTGACGCGTGGAGAGCTGCAGGCGACCTTGCAGGAGCTGTCGCAAAAGCCGTATGCGATCCCCGGCTCACGCCGTGAGTACATCGCGATGAGGACGCTGGAGACCTGGCTGTACCGCTACCGGCGCGAGGGCCTGGCGGGTCTGTCGCCCAGGGGGCGGCGCGACCGCGGGCTCTCGCGGCTCGGCCCCGCCGTGCAGGAGCGCCTCCTTGAGGCCAAGCGCGAGAACCCGCGTCGCTCGATCCACATGCTCAAGGAGTTGCTGGAACGCGAAGGCACCGTGGCGCGCGGGGTGCTGTCGCGCTCGGCGATCCACCGACTGCTCAGGCAGCATGGGCTGTCGCGCCCGCAAGGCGCCGCGAGCGTGCCTGAAGAGCGTCGCAGCTTCGCCGCCGAACAGGCCGGGGACCTCTGGTACGGCGATGTGATGCACGGCCCGGCCGTTTACTTTGAAGGCCGGCGCCGCAAGGCGTACCTGGTGTCGCTGCTGGATGATGCCTCGCGGCTCATCGTGCACAGCGCCTTTGCGCTCTCCGAGCGCGCGCTCGACATCGAAGGGGTGCTCAAACAAGGCATCTTGAAGCGCGGGTTACCCCGCAAGCTCATCGTCGACAACGGCGCCGCCTATCGCTCGAGCACCTTGCAGGGCATCTGCGTGCGCCTGGGCGTTCAACTGATTTACTGCCGCCCCTACGCGCCAGAAGGCAAGGGCAAGCTCGAGCGATGGCACCGGACCCTGCGCGATCAGTTCCTGAGCGAGTTGAGCGCAAGCCAGGTGCTGCAGCTCAGTGATCTCAACGCGCGGCTGTGGGCCTGGCTCGAGCAGGTCTATCACCGCACGGCGCACTCGGGCTTGAACGGGATGACTCCGCTGGCGCGTTATCAACAGGATCTGGCGCATATCCGCACCCTCGGCGCCCGCGCCGCCGAGCTTGATGCGATCTTCCGGTACCGCGTGCTGCGCACGGTACGCAAGGACGGCACGGTCTCCTACGAGGGCCGTCGCTTCGAGGTGCCCTACGAGCTCGCCGGCAAGACCGTGCACCTCATCGTCGACCCGCATACCCGCACGGCCGTCGCCGTCGAAGACGAACACGGCGCCGCGCTCGGGGCGGTCACGCCGCTCGATGTGCTCGCCAACCGGCACCGCACACGGCACAAGCCCACGATCCCCACCTCGGCGCCTGGGTCGAAATCCAGGACGCCCACGCTCGTCGAGCTCGCTTACGCCCAGCACTATGGGCCGATCGCTCACTCGGGGATCCCGGATGACTCCACCGCGGAGGACGCCTGATGTATCGCGAACACTTTGGCCTGCGCCAGGGGCTGCTCGGCAAGGACAGCGCGGAACTGTGGGACGATGGGGCGCTCGCCCAGGTGCGCGAGCGCTTCCAGTGGTTACTGCGCAGTCCGGGACTGGGCCTCATCACCGGATATGAGAAGGAACCCGTAATGGAAAGGAAGCAGCGCATGCGTTTGATTTACCGGACGAGTACGCCTGTTGACCTTTTGATTATTACGCGGGGTTTTCACATCGAGTCGAGCCACGTCAGGAGCTGCGGATCGCGTTTCCAGCGAGGAGGCTTTCCAGGTCTTGCCGTCGCATCGACCTTTTCGAGAGCCTTGCGCTTGGTGTCGAGATTGGCACGCGCGTAAAGGTTTGTAGTGTCCAGCCGTTCGTGACCTAAAAAGCTGCGGATCACTGTGACGTCAGTACCGGCAGATACCAACATCACTCCGGCCGCGTGCCTGAAGGTGTGCGGGCTGATGTCTTTCTTCGCAAGCGACGGCATGGTCTGCACGGCCCGTTGAACGTACTGATTGAGTTTGAACCGAACGCCGACTTGACCGAGTGGACGGCCATAGCAGTTGACAAAGATCTGCTCGTCCTTGTCGCGTGGTTTTCGCTTCAACAGTGCTTTGAGAAGCGCCACGGTCTCGGGCCACAACGGACAGATTCGGGTCTTGCGACCTTTACCGAACAGTTCCACCTGGGCGGGCGACTCGAAGCGGATGGCTGCAGGGGTGACATCCAGAGCTTCCTGTATTCTGGCGCCCGTGTTGTAGAGGAACGCGAGCAGTGCGTAGTCGCGTTGCCCTTCTGCCTTGGATTGATCGGGTTGCCTCAAGATGGCTGCAATCTCATCAGCTTCCAGATAGCAGATCTCCGGATGGTTCGCTTTCTTTGTTGGGATGCGGGCGATGGCAGCGCATTGAGCGATGGCAGTGGGCTCTTTCTGGGCAACATATGCAAAGAACGCGTGCAGCGCGGATAGGCGGCAGTTCCGCGTGCCGATTGAGACCTTGCGCTCTTCCTCGAGGTACTGCAAAAACGCGAGGACGGCTGGAGCGTCCAGCTCGGATAGCGACAGCGCGACGATGGGACGGTGGTTGCGCGCGGCGACAAATCGCAGAAACAGCCGCCACGTATCGCGATAGGACAGCACCGTGTGACGAGAGAGGTTTCGCTGCTGACCCAGCCACTCGTGGAAGAAGGCGTGCAACAAATTGGGAAAGGATGCCGGCTTCATGACGATCTCTCCGTGTTTCCCAAGACGTGTACGGCGTGTTGCCTGAAGCGCTCGCTGGCGAGCTGGAGCAGTTCTGGCGTCACAGTCAGATAGTTGAGCGTGTACTGGATATCCGTATGGCCCATAAAGGTCGAAAGATGCGCAAGGTGCGACTGCGGATTGATGCCTTGTCGATACCAGGACAACATTCGGTTGCACACCATGGCGTGCCGAAGATCATGGACTCGCGGACCGGTCCTTCCCCGAGTGGGCTTCATGTTCGAGCGGCGCAACACCTCAACGAGTAGCCCTTGGGCCGCTTTCTTCGAGTATCGTTTGCCTCTTTGCGTATGCCAGAACAGACCTTCTTCTGAGGCCGTTGGTGCACCCACCTTGCGTCGCTCCTGCACGTAGTTCTGCAACGCGTTGACCACGCCGGGCGGCAAAGGCAGGCGCCTGCTTTTGAAGAACTTGCTGTTGCGGATCTCGATCGTTCCATCCTTCAGGTCCACATCACCCAGATTGAGGTTCGCGACCTCCTGGATGCGAAGTCCGGCGCAATAGGTCAGGAGCAGCATCGTGTAGGTGGTCAACGTTCGAAGCGGCGAAAGGCGGGAGGGGAGGTTGCGCGCCGTGTCGAGCAATTTGGACACTTCCTCCTCCGAAAAAATATGCGGGCGCCGGTGCGCCGCGCGAACTCGCCGCCACAACTGCCGATCGGTGGACATGATGGCCGCGTTAGGATCGAGCCGGGCCTGTGCCTTCGAGAGGATCCGGCCGCACTGCTGGGTCTCATAGGCGCGCTGAAGGCCGGTATCCGCTTCTCGCCAGGCATCAATCAGCCGTGGCAAAGGTTGATCGACCAGGTCGGGACGACCCTGCAAGAACCGATCGAACCGACGCAGCCTGCCTTCAACCGCGTCATATCGATAGCCCAATGAGCGCATCAACGTCACATGGTCGCGCATCAGTGGACCCATCGCGCTGGCAAACACCGGCAACGGTCGTAACTTCTCCAGCGCTGCTAGAGATTCGTCACTCAACAGGGCTCGCACGATTGGCGCGAGGTGCTGTCCATACTGACTGCGCAGTTCGTGGAAGGGGTTACGGGGAATGTGCCCGTTCGTTTTCATCCAATCGAGAAACCGATCGGCCATCCGAGCACGCTCCTCGACCCGATGCAATGCCAAATTCCGACGGCGCTCCTTCATCCACGCGAGGAGTGCTTTCTTTGACAGGTCCATATGCCCTGATCGCTCGCGGACGAAGTGCAGCAAGTTTCTCACGACTTCACGATAGGACGTGGCGGCGTCGCGTTGCCCAAGACAGAGCGAGTCGAGGAAGCGGCGCACATACTCCTCCTCTATCGCCGGCAGAGTCTTCATGGCCGCGCCCCTGGGATTTCTAATGCGATACCCCGCAGTTGCTCCAAATCCAGCTTCAAATAGGCCATCGTGGAGGAGGCTGAACGGTGAGCCAGCACGTCACCGATCACCTTCAGCGGCACCGCCGATCGCAGCAGAGAGGCCGCTTTCGCGTGGCGAAACGCATGCGGTCCTCTCCTGCCCTGCGGCACCACTGCGGCGGCCTTCAATCGCGGTTCGAGAATCGAGTGCAAACTTGAACCGTGCAAGGCCCGATACGGTGCGCAGGCGCGCAAAAACACCTCTCGCTGAGTCGTTTTCGGCCGACCCTTGCGCAGATAGTCGAGGATCGCCTCGCCGGGCGCACGCAGTAGAGGCAGTTCTGAGTGCGCACCGGTTTTCGAATGATGTATGTGGAATCGATCGTGAGTCCAATCGATATCCTCCAACCGAAGTGCCACGATCTCGCCGGCGCGCAGCCCGTAGGTTGATAACAGAGTCAAGATTGCATAGTCGCGCAGCCCAATCGGTGAGCGATCCTGCCGTGCGGATCGCAAGACCTGCTCGATCTCCTCAGGTCGCAGCGCCGACGGCATGCCTTCGTGGGCATACAGTTTCGGCCCGAGCACCGCGGAGGAAAGGTCCCGGGTTCGACCGCTACTATGCAGATAACGCAGGAAGCTGCGCAGATGAACGGTAAGCGCTTTCTTCGAGGACCGCTGCTGCAACGAGTGCACGCGCCATTGAACGTACGCGTCAATATCTGCGACGGTCATAGTCCCGAGATTTTCCTCGCTACCCCGCTCTCCAAGCCACTGGAGAAACCGCAGCGAACTGGCACATCGTCTCGCGCGAGTTCTCCGACAGAGGCCGCGCAGATCGGACATCCAGGTGTCATATCCCTCGATCAGCTTGCAGTGAAAGCGCTCTCGTTCAGTGCGCGGCACGACGGCCGGAGGCCATTTCCCGTGAACCAATCGCAGCAGCATATACAGCGCCGATCGGTAGTAATGACGTTGACCCTCGGACAGATTTACCCGATGGTCCGACTTTCGCAGACGCTTCACGCCACTCAGATACTTCGTCACATCGCAGGTCTGCACGTTGTGGATGGTCAAACCATTTTTCTGTAAATGAATGAGGAAACGCTTCGCTATGGATACATTGTGTTTTCCGTCACGACTGTATCGTTCGCCTCTCAGATAATCGGCCATCCTGGTCAACCAAACATCGTGATCGGCAGAGAGTTCCAGAACCGGCATGTGCATCTCCTGGTGGGGACAGCCCAAAAGACCAAGTGCGACATGCCGCTAAATAATGGAAAGCTTCGATGACGACAATCCGCATTTTTGCCGTAGAAATTCCCGCAGCTTTCCATTACGGGCTCCTTCTCATATCCATGGACATGGATAGCTATCCATGTCCATGGTGAGCCGGGCGTCGGCAAGACCACCGTGCTGCGACACCTCGCGGCCGGCATGAACCCGCATCGCTATCAGGTCGTCTACCTCTCGGAGACCGACTTCGGCCGCCTCGATCTGTACCGCAGTCTGGCCATCGCGCTGGGCATCGACCCGCCGCATCGCCGTGCGCCGCTGTGGCGCGAGTTGAAGGCGCGCATCGTCGACCTCAACGAGAACCGCCAGCTGCTGCCGGTGTGGATCATCGATGAAGCGCAGAACCTGCCCGCCGAGTTCTTCCGCGACCTGCCCGCGTTCCTGAACTTCGCCTTCGACAGCCGCGATCTGCTCACGATCTGGCTCGTCGGTCACCCGATCCTCGCTCAAACGCTGCAGCGTGTGCCCTATGCGGCGCTCGCCAGCCGCATCCAAGCGCAGGTGCACTTGAAGCCCTTCCTCGAGCGCGAACGGTTCTCGCAGTTCATCCAGCACGCCTTCAAAGTCGCCGGCTGCCCGCACACACTCCTCGCCGACTCAGGGCTGGAACTGCTGCGCCAGGCGTCTCAAGGCCTGCCCCGTCAGGCCGGGCGCATCCTGCGCACCGCACTGGAAATCGCCGCCGGCAAGAAACTCAATCACCTGCCCGATGAGCTCTTGCAGCAGGCCATCACCGAGTTGCGATGAGGGGCTCGCCATGCACACCGATGACCCTGAAGAACCGCTCACGCTCCACTTGCCGCCGCTCTCCGATGAGCTCGCCGTGGTGGTGTACGACTTCCTGCAGGATCTGATCCTGCAGTACGAGTCACGCTACTTCCACCAGATGCGCCGCCATCAACAGCAGTGCGACCGCGAGCGCCAGCAGCAGCAAGCGGAAATCTACTTCCAGCACGCTCAGCGCTCCCTGCCGCTCGAGGACGGGGAGAGCTTCTGAGAACCCAATGGGGTCTGCCGCCGCGCTTTGGCGGCGGCAGACCCTCACGCCATCCCGCGATCAAGCAGGCAGCGATACTCACTGCCGTCCCGCCGCTTCGTGCCACCTGTCTCCGCCAAAGAGTACGCAACACTCAGCCTCGTTTAGCGCGAGACGTAACACCCCTCATGCCGCCACCCAGAATTCAA
This sequence comes from uncultured Gammaproteobacteria bacterium, assembly GCA_963837755.1. GTDB lineage: Bacteria > Pseudomonadota > Gammaproteobacteria > Steroidobacterales > Steroidobacteraceae > JADGHX01. The sequence goes on from CAWIOP010000004.1 coordinate 340,323, forward strand.
ACACAGGTTGCGTTGATGTTGGCGCTTGCGGACTCGGCATTACTGAACGAAACCAACACGAACGCGCCTCTGTCTGTGCTGCATGCCTCCGTATCCTGCTGGCATGGCGAAAGCAGATCGACTTAAGGAAGAAATCGGATGGCTGAAGGTGCTCATCGGCCTTTGCGCAGCGGTTGATGCTTCGCTAATCGCGTGGCTCGTACAAAATTACGAGACGGCGAATTCGGTGCTGACCGCCGGTGCGTTAGCGTTATGAAGGAATGGTTCGTTGTTCTGGCGGTAGCGCAGTTCGCACTTCTGCCTGTGGCTATGATGATTCCGTCGTTTCTGCTCGCGCGGGACGAGAGGCGCGAGAAGAAAGCGGAGGCTCGACGCAGTTCCATCATATTGCTCGGCGGCGCGAAGTGATGCTTCCTCCGTCATCTGGCGATGCGCCCGTCAACCCCAGCCCACGGTCGTGCGCACGATCCCGGCGTCTTTTGGGTGACGTCAGCTCCCGAATGAACTCCGCGCTACCGTGCGAGGCACTGCCTGGTTTCGCGATGCGCGCGTGAGTAGGCGAAAAACATAGAAATCACGTTGGCGCCGTCACAATACCAACTCGATATCCGAACGGCTTCAACAACTTCTCCAGCGTATCGACTCGCGGATTTCCCTTCCCGGCCTCCAGGTCAGCCAGCACCCGCGGCGCCACGCCGCAAAGCTGCGCATACTCAGGCTGCGACTTCCGTGCAATCAGCCGCATCGTTCTGAGTAGCTCCGGAATCCCCGCTTTGACTTCCGGAACCAGCGAAGCGAGCCCGTCGCGCAGCGCCTCAACTTCATCCCGAGACAACTTTCAATGTACCCGCTGCATGTGCGCCTGCCTCAACTCACGAACTTCGTCACGCGGTCGAGCTCAACGGCGAGGCGGTCAATATCTCCCCGCCGTAGCTCGACTGGTCAACTCCGCAATCTCTCGCGAGCTCGCCCGCCCGGATCTCTCGCCTACCTCTTCACCCTCACCACCACCCGATCCCCCTCCCGCGTCACTACCAGCATCGGCCGTCGCTGCAGAATCTGAATGAGCTGCTCCGGATTGTCCACACTCAAGGTGGCCCACAAGGTCTGGTTCTGTGCCGCGCCCTCGATGACAAACTGTGGCTTCGCATTGTGCTGATTGAACGCCGAAGCGATCTCCGCAAGCGTCTTGCCGAATAGATCTGCGTTCGGGGCCGTCTGCGTCGGCTGTTTCGTTGTCGAAGCGGCCTGGGTCTCATCCTCATCAATGATGCGCCCACCCGAGAGCAAGGTGAGAGTCTTGCCTGGGCCAAGTATTCGCGCAGATGCCTCAGCCTGGACGCTCTGGACCTTCACAGCCCCGGCCAGCACCGCAACGTAAGATCGATCCGCGGTCGTCTTCACACTGAATCGTGTTCCGACCACTTCGATGGTCGCATCCCTCATCTTCACGCGAAACGGAGGTCCATTCTCGAGATGCATCACGTCAAACAGCGCATTGCCAGTGTTGAACTCGACATCACGCTTCTGCCCGCCGATGCGAATGCGAAGCACCGTATCAACGCCAATCTCGATCTTCGACCCATCCGTCAACGTCACAACTTCCGCCGGCCTGCCAACGGTGCTATACGCCACCCACTGCGGCGGCTCGCTGCCCTCGCGCAGATAGAAGATAGCGCCCAGAAGCAGAACGAAAACCACTGATGCCGCGAGTGCAAACGTGCGCACAGCCTGCCGTCGCTGCTTGGCGGCATACGTGCGCGCTTCGGCGAACATCTGCTCCCGATCCAGTGTTTTGATTGCCTCCGTCTCCCGCATGAGGGAAGGTAGCTCGGACATCAAAAGAAACTTTCGCAAGTGCTCCGGAGACGTTTGAGCCCAGTGGACGAGCCCCGTTGTGTCTCCACCATCCGTGGCGGCGTTCACCCAGTCGCTCGCCTGGCTACTTACCTTGTCAGGTCGATAGTAAGAGCTGCTCATAGGATTTCCTTTTCCCTGGCGGTTACGAAATTGTTCACGTAGGTGCGCGCCTCGCGAAGAAGCCGCTCCACCTTGTGTACCGAGATGCTGCAGTTCTTCGCCGTTTCGTTCACCGAAAGGCCGTCGATGAGGCGCGCTATGTAGACTGCCCGATGGAGCGCATCCATTCTGTGTATGGCTGCTTCGAGAAGCAGCCCGGTGCGGCGCCATTGTTCGAGTTCGGCGGGGCCGGGGTTCTCGTCCGCGAGTTGGCTCACTGCATCCGGCCGCTCGCTTTCGCCATCTTCGGCCACTGCTTCGGGAACTGCGCGATCCTGGCTCTTCCTGCGAGCTCGCAGGATCTCGAAGGTGACGAAATTGGCCGTGCCATAGAGGAACTTCACCTCGTCCTGGATCGGCTCTCTCGGCGGCACCAGAAGCCGTGAAAAGATCTCCTGGAAGGCGTCGTCGACCTCCTGCCAGGAGTGCAGGCGGTTGCGCAGATAGCGTCTCAGCCCCGGCGCTTCATTGCGCAGGAGCGATTCGACCGCTTTCACGCGGTCTTCATTCGACACGTTGTCAGGTCCCATGAGAGGTGGAACATCCTGTGGCAACTTTCTGGCAATGTGTAACAAAGGGGGAGTTCCCCGCGCGCGCGTCCGCACGCCCCCCACAGGGGGTGTGCTCGATTCGCGGCCCGTGCTCTTTGCCATGAGTTGTTCAAGGGTCCTGAAGGTTCTGCCTGCCGCAAGACATCCCTTTGCGGCAGGCAGCTCCAGCCATGGTGGAATCTCCCTGAATCCACACTGCCTTACCCGCGAGTTCCTGCACATGGCGGTGGCCGGAAACATCCCTGTCCGTTGGTCCCTTGGGGAGTAGTGAGTTATCCAGAAGAAAACCCGCAAAATTCTGTGCGGGCCAGCACGGCCCGGACTCACTTTACATAGGCGGGCCGCGCAAGCGCGCCCGATCAGCCCCCGGGGAACGGGGGGCACGAATGAATCGAAGTTGAGGGGGAAAGGAATCGATGAAGTTGCATCCGGTCTGGGGGGCCACGCTGGTGGCCTGTGGGGCGTTTTGTTCTCTTGAGGCGAATGCGGCGGCTGCGAAAACATATGAGGTCGAGGTTCCGGCGCAACTGCTGCGAACGGCGTTACCGCTGATCAAGGAGCAGACGGGGCTTACGTTCTGGTTTGCGGCTGGTACGGAGCCGGAGGAGCGGCGGGTGCCAGCGCTTTCCGGGGCCTATACGGCTGAGGGGTTGCTGTCGCGGCTTCTGTCGGGAAGCGACCTGACTTTTCAGCCCGTGCCGGGCACGGGATATGAGATCTGCCAGCAGGCGTGCGCGTCCGCGACGCCCCCTCTGGGCATTCCGGAGATTCTGGTCAGGGGCGCCTCGTCGCGGAATATGGATATCCCGCGCGATCGGGACGCGCATCAGTCATACATCGTCATCGGTGGCGATGAGATTCGGCACCGGCATGCGAGCTCGCCGCAGGAGTTGATCCTGGAGGCGGTTCCTTCGGCGAGTCGCCCGGCGATCGCGGGGGTGCAGTCCGCCATTACGGGTGAGTCCGAACAAATAGACCTGCGCGGGCTCGGGCGCGATCAAACGGCGGTTCTCCTCGACGGGCGGCGCGTGGTTTCGCGCACGCTCGGAGGGGAAGCGCTGCAGTCCAGTCTGGGGTTGCCAGTCGAGGCGATTGAGCGCATCGAGGTGCATGGAACGACCTCGTCGGCGCGCTTCGGCGGGAATGCCGCGGCGGGCAGCATCAATATCATCCAGAGGCATCGCATGCAGGGCGCCGGGCTCGCCGCGACGATCGACGCGATTCCGGGCATGCCCGCGAGCGCGAAAGTTCTGTTCGCGGAAGTTGCGTCCCCGTTTGCGTCGGGACGGGGCAGGGCCTCGGGCTGGGTCAACTATTCCGTGGAGTCTGAGCTCCTCACGCGGGATCGGGACCTCGTTACCGCCGCGCGCGGGAGGATCGCGGCGAACAATCCAGCCAACCCCCGGTCGATTTCCGCGCCGCCGTTATCTTCGGGCACGAATGTGTTGTCGGCGAACGGGGCTTCGTTGATTCCCGGATACGAGGTGTACAGCCTCTATATCCCCGCAGGATGGACGGCTTCAAAAGGCTTGGCGGAGCTTCTGTCGACTTCGGGCCAGTACGCGCCCGGTCTTGCACCGAACGCTGCGCAGGGTGGCGAGCTCTCTGCCGTACGGCCGCGAACGGAGCGGGAGTCAGCCAGCGCGTCAGTGCATTTCGATATTGGCTCGAGCCTGTCCGCGGATGCGGAGGCGGCCTTTGCGAGAATCCTGCGAGACGCAACTGCAAGCGGCGTGGAATCCGTTGATTATCGCAGGGCGCTCGTAGCTGCGAATGTGCCTGCGAATCCGTTTGGCCAGCCGGTGTGGGTGACCGCGCCACTTCGCTCGGGCAGCGCGCCGATTCACAGTGACTATCGAATCGGGCGAGCGGTGTTTGCCCTTCAGTGTGAATTGCCGGGTGACTGGATGGCGCGAGCCGAGTACGCGGGGTCGGGTACGGAGTTCTCGCTCGAACGTCCGGTGCTGAATGTCTCTCACAGCGTCATCAGCGACGGCGTGGTGAATGTGTTTGAGGATCCGATCGATGAGTCTGCGATCAGCTCGTCACTGGCCACGCTGAGATTGCCCGACCTTCGCTCGAGCCTTTGGAATACCTCTCTCCTGGTTGCGGGCTCGTTGTGGAAACTGCCGGCGGGCACGCCGTATCTCACCGTTCTCGTCGAACGCCGCGGCGAGCGGCTCGTCGATCGACCGGCGGAAACTCTGCTCGCCGGGATCTCTGGAGTGGAGCCGCAGATACGCAGCGTTGTCCCCGAGCAGCATGAGCACGTGGATAGCGCTTACGCGGAGCTGAATCTCCCGCTGCTCGCGTCGGTGACTGGCGAGCCGGATCGGCCGCTGCTGGATGGCCAGCTGACTGTGCGGGCGGATGACTATCGCGTCGACACGGCACGCGTAGTCGCAGGCTCGCCGACGTTCGACCAGTTCGACTATTCAACTTCGAAATTCTCCGCGCTGAGCTGGATGGCATCGATGCGGTTCGAGCCCTATGAGTGGCTCGCGCTGCGAGGGGGCTGTGGGAGAGGGTTCATGCCGCCCTCCGCAAACGACGTGACTTTGCCCGTGGAGCAGGTCGTCGCATCGCCTTTCTTCATCGACCCGGCACGGGGGTCGGAGCCGATCGGCCCGTTCCGGGTCCGTGTCGGCGGGAATCCGGATCTCGATCCGGAGCGGATCAACAATTGCACGGCGGGCGTGATCATCGAGACGCCTGATCCAGGGAACCTGCGCGTCTCCGTGGATTTCACCCGGGTCTCGAAGACCGATGTGATCTATTCGCCGTCGAGCAGCTTCTTCAGCAATCCGTCGGCGTACATTCTGGATATGCCGACGCGCGTGACGCGCGCACCGGTTGCGCCCGGTGACACCCATGCGGCGGGACGGATTCTCGAGGTGGACGCTTCCAGCCTGAATGTTTCTGAAGGCGAATATCGGGCCTGGGACGTGAGCCTCGACTACACGTTTCCGCGCACGCGGTTCGGTGTCATGCGCTTTTCGAGTCTCGCGACCATGGAGCGCGTTTTTGCCTCGCGGCTCACCGAGGCGGCGCCGCTCGTGAATGACGCAGGGGTCGGTTCGCTCGGCTCGCCACGGGGGCGTGGCACGGTCGCTCTGCGGTGGGAGGCGGGGCGGTGGAGCATCGGCTGGGACGCGCGCATCATTTCCCGCTATCGCGTCTCCCGCGCGATCGCCGTTCAGGAGGATCAAGGCGGCAAGCACGTTCGGGCCCAGAACTATCACGATCTGTGGGTGAGCTATGTCTTTCCGCCCGAGGCAACGCGTATCGGCGTACTGGAATTGCAGCTCGGCGCGAAAAATCTGTTTCAGAAGCGGCCGCCGCTCGATGCGGGCGACCCCAACCTGACCAGCCGGTTTGGCTGGTATGAGCTGCCCGCGCTCTACCTGACTTTTCGCTTATCGCCCGGGCGAAACTCCTGAGCGCGTCCACGCGCGGGCCCAGATTTCGGCGCCGAGCATGCCAAAGACCGGAACCGACGACACCGAGCCTTCCGACGGCGATGACGAGAGGGCGGCTTCGAGCCGGTGCCGATCGACGAAAGGCCGCTGGATCAGGATGCCGTCCATCAGCATTTCGCGCGCGAATTCGAGATTGGAAAGAACGGATGCGGAGGCCACGCGTTCGGCGTCGCCCTTGTCGCGGCGGGTGACTACCTCGCGCGGCAGGTCATCCGCGAATGCGTCACGAGTGAGAGCGCGATCGCGACGGCCGGTGATCTGGAAATAGGTCGGAATCTGCAGGCACAGCTCGATGAGTGGCTGGGAAAGCAGGGGGGCGATGTACTCAGCGTCGCTGTCGAGGGTGAATGGGCTGATGAACACCCGGGGGGCTTTCAGAAGGTTCGCTTGCCAGAGGCGACCCGGTGAGGTGTTTCGTGGCGCGGAATGCGCCGCTGCGCTGTTCCTCAGAAGCTCCGCAATGATTTCCGCTTTCACGAGTGTCGCGCGCTCCAGGCCCTCCGTCGCGAGCGCGTCGAAATTGAACGAAGCGCCGCGAAAGCGGGTGCGCGCGGCGCGCGCCAGAATTTCCCATGCGGTCACGCCTTCCGAGACCGCGGCGTGCATCGCCAGCGGCAGCAGGCCGCGCGTCCAACCGCGCTCGCGGACGAAATCCATTACGTAGAGCGATGGGTAGTTCCGGCAGAAGAGCTCGTCACCTCCGTCGCCGCGGAAGATGACGGATGCGCCACGTGAGCGCGCGAGGTCGGGCTCCACCCGGTCCACCGCAGGCAATCGGAGGCCCGGGCAACGTGCTGAGCGGATGAATGTCACCGCGGATCGAAAGTCCACGTTCGAGTCTCTGTAGTGCTCGACCAGCTCGCATTGGGCGCGCCCGGCGCAGAGTCTTGCGTAATGACGCTCGTCGCTGTTCAGGTCGCTGGCGTACTGGTTGAGGCAGATGATCTCGGGATGGTTTGCGGTTGATGTCAAACAGGCGAGTGTCACGGCTGAGTCGAGGCCGCCAGACAGAGCATGAATCACACGTTGGTGCCTGCTTGCCCAAGCCTGGACGCACGCGCGCGCTGTCGTGCGGAGACTTTGAGCTGCGCGCGTGCGGTCGCTGAGCTCTGAAGTGGACGAGAACCGATGCGGGTCCCAGATTTCGGTGCGCGTGAGTGACTCGGCCGTCACTCGTGCGACCTGGCCTGGCAGAATCTCTGCGACTTCGGTGATGTCGGTCTGGTCGCCGGGGGCCGGGCCGAGCAGTGTGCGGGCGAGATGGGCCCAGTTGATCGAAAAGCTGCGTGCACCCAGTTGCGCGCAAAGCTCCATGGACGAAAAGAAGATGTCTATGTTTTCAGCCCGTGTGTGAAGACATGAAAGTGTCGATGCGGGTCCGCGCAGAATGTGAAAGGCCTGGTATCGTTGGTCGCGCCAGATGGCGACGTAGTTTCCCCAGTAGGCGTCGATCAGTTCCTTTCCGTTGCTGTGAATGATTCTTTGCGCGGCGGCCTCGCCGAGGGAAGCCGGTTCGAATTGCTGGAAGAGCGCTCCGAAAATGACTGCGATTGAATGCGCCTGAATCTGGGCGGAAGTGCATATCGCGAGTGTTCCCTCGAGATCGAGTACCGCATTGAATCGCGCGTCGATGCCTTGGCATCTGCGCACGAGCTGCCGGACCTGACTGGCACTTACGTGATCAGCGGGATTCCAGACGAATACGAAATACTGAAGCATGCCAGGCGGGAGTCACAAAACGAGAATCGGCTGATATGAGCGCACGAACACCGGCGTGCCGTTCAGTACCCAGTGGTCGTGCTGCAACCAGCTGTGCGCTGCGAACGGGCGAACCTGCACGCCGATTACCCACGCGGCGTGAACGTCGTAACGAGCCAGGAACTCCAGCATCGTCAGCGAATCCAGCAGGCAATTGCCTTTGCGGGTGAAAACCCACGTTCGGATGTGCTGGTAGGCGCTGGTCAGCAGGCGGGCGCGTTCGAAGTCGAACGCGGCCGCGGTCTGTCGCTTCTCGTTGCGCAGTTGTATGCGCCGAACGATCGACTCCAGCGGTTGGAAGTGTAAGCGTGTGCGAGTGGTGAGCCAGGCAACGAGGAAGTTGATGACGTGCCCGACGGTAATGTGGTCCGACGGCATGCAGTCCCACGGTACGAGCTCATCAAGAGCGACCGGAAGAGACGCGGGATCTGCCGGCCGGCCGGTGATTGGCCCATGCACCAGAAGGCCTCGCGCGCACAAAGACTGTGCGAAGGCATTTGCATCTGCTTCATGCGCTGCGCCGGGCGCCTGCCCTTCGGGCGACTGCGGCGGGCCGGAAACGGCGGCAGGCCAACCTTCGACGAGCTGTGAAAGCGCCTGCGCCTGCGCAGGCGAGATGCCCAGGTAGGCATCGCGCTTCAGATCGAGAAAGATGGCGCCTTCTGGCGCCACACTGACATACGTGTGGCTCGAAAGCCTGTATTCGCGCAGGGACATACCCCGGACCGGGCGCTGTAGCGAACAGGGGAAGTGCGGCGAACGACCCAGGGTTTATCGTTCGCCGCGTCTGATCACCACCAGGGGAAGACACGCAGGAACGTGTAAGTGAGGCTGTCCCAGGCCCATCCGCCACTGAAGTCCTTTGTGCTCTTCTTTACCGAACCGAACTCCGCAATCATGTTGTTCATACCGTATCCTTTCAGAGGCATCCTGCCTCGATGAATCAGCGCGATCCCACCATTGCGGACGACACTAATTCCGTCAAGGCGCCTTCCCGTGTCGTTGGTACTCCGTCGGATTGGTGGACCCGCGCTGCGTCGGCGCTGCAGCGACTGTTTTGTCAAGCTGGACTAAGGGCGAGCGAGTAAATATTCAGCGGCGGCGGATGATTTTCTGAGGGATCAGCGGAGTGGTGTCAGGCACTGGAATAGTGGATTCGCGCCCGCTAGCGTCAGCCGCACGGCACTTTGTTCGGTCAGCCCACTAGTTCCTTTTCCTCTGCCACCCGTCTAACCTTCCGGAACATCCACTCGCACGCAGCGCAGGATCGCTGCTTCCCGGCCGAACGGCCGGCGAGATCCCGGGTACGGCGGCCATTGGGAAGGAGGTACCGCCCTTGATCCCAGATCTCGTGAGGACTCCCGAGTGGCCGAGAAGCGAGGCGCCGACCAGGCATTGTGGAAGATTGCGCAGCAATTGCAGGGAAAGCTGAAAGCCTCCTTGCGACGATACGCCCGTGATCAGGCCGAGTGCGAAGACCTCATGCAGCGCACCTACGAGCGGCTCCTGTCGACCCGGCTGCGCAATGTGGTTCAAGCACCCGAGAATTACATTCAGCGCACGGTCCGCAACATCGGCATCGATCATCTGCGGCAGCAGAGACCGGAGGCAAGCGTGCCTCTCGACAGCGTGCCGGAGCAAGAGCTCGCAGACGAACGGCTGAGCCCCTTCGATCTCGTAGTCCTCGATCAGCAGCGGGAGATCCTGCGAGCGATCATGGAGCAGCTGCCACCAAGATGTCGCGAGGTGTTTCAGCTGAATCGAGAGGAGGGCGTAGAGCAGCAGGAGGTCGCCAGGAGGCTGAACATCAAGCTCAGCACGGTGAAGAACCACCTGACTCGCGCCGCGGTCATCTTCACCCGCGAGCTTGAGCGTCTGAAAACAGCAGGGATCGACAGGCACAGCCTATGACCCCGCAAGCGGACAGGGAGAGCATCGCCGCGCGCTGGCTCATCGAGCAGGACGGCCCTGCATTCTCCGATGAGCAGCGTGACGCACTTGCCCGGTGGCTGGTCGAGAGCGTGGAGAACTGCAGGACGTACCTGCGGCTCGTTCGGGCGTGGCGAAGAACGGTACTTCTGCGCCGGAACGAAACGCCATTGGTTTACGGGATCCGCCGCTCAGCCAGCGCGGGAAATGCAGACGCTGGCCGGCGGGCAAGCGAATCGCGCACGCCGCCACGCCGCGAGCGCGTAGTGGGTGCGCGGGGGCACCAGCCGACCACTTCGCGAGTCAGAGCAGTAGTTTCGCGGATGGCGTCAGTATCGTCGTCTCGAAAGGACCAGCTCAGCCGCCGGTTCGGCAAAGTATTGCGCGACTGTCGCTTCGCGCAGGGCTGGTCTCTGTCCGAGCTGGCCGCGAAATCTCGCGTGGATCGAACGTACATCAGCCAGGTCGAAGCGGGCGTTCACTCGCCGACACTCACGGTGTTATGCCGGCTCGCGCATGCGCTTCGGGTTCCAGCGTCCCAGCTGATTGCGAGAGTGGAACGAGGCATGAGCTGAAGGCGCGAGGAATAAGTCCGAGATCGCAAAGCCGATGCGGGGGCTTGGGTCGGGCGTTTTTGAGATTGCGCTGGCGCATCGCGGCGATGCGGCTGGAAGTCGTTCGCGGCAGCGGAAACGTCTTCCGCGATTTTGGCGATCCCGACGCGGATGCCAGGCAGCTCAAGGCCATCCTCGCCGCTGAGATCATCAAGAAACTGGACCGCGAAAGGCTGAGCACACGCAAGGCCCAGGCGCTGACCGGCATTGATGCAGGCGATTTCTCTCGTATCCGCAATGTCGATCTGGGCCGCTTCACCATCGACCGCCTCATGACGATCGTCAACCGCCTCGGTGCGCGCGTTGATGTCGCGGTGAAATTCCGCCGCGCTCCGGTTGGCCGCCACGCGTCAGCCTGATTTATCGAGGTTGCACGCTTGTTGTCTCACTCGCCGGCTGGCTCGTACGAAATTACGAGACGACGAATCCGATCGTAACTGCCGCCGCGATCACCATCGCTTCGGTCGTCGCCATCGCCGTTGTCGCGGCCGTGGCGCGCCTGTATCGTTGCTTCAAACTATTGGAGGAATTATGAGAGATTGGATCGTTGTCTTTTGCGTCGGTCTGCTTTCGTTCGTGCTTGGGGCGTTCCTGATTCCGTCAATTCTTCTCGCACGGGACGAGAGACGTGAGAGGTTGGCCAACGCCGCGCGGCCTCCGGCCACAGCGGTGAACCATGAGGGGACGCAAGTCAATTAGCCGGCGCGCGAGACCAGGCGTATGACCGAAACGTCCCGAAAGAGACTGTTTAACGAAGCGTTTGCTCTCCTGCAGCGTGTGCAGCACATGCGTAGCGTTGTCTATTGGTGCCAACGCCTTCTCGCCTATGCCTCTCCCCACGCCTCCGGTAACAGGGTGGCGAGCAGCCTCAGCGGTGTGGTTGCCGTGAAGCGGTTGCGGGCAAACAGCTCTATCAACTCGGCTTCCATCAGCGCCTTGGTCGCACTGTTCACCGTGCCGGCGTTGAGGTCCATCGCGGCGGTCGCTTCGCGTGCGAAGGGGCTGGCGCCGGGATGCATGAGAATCCAGCGCAGCACCGTTGCCTGAGCCGCGGTAAGGCTGCGCACGGCGAGGTCGATGGGGTCTTGCAGGCGGGCCACGGCCAGCACGGCATTGCGTTGCATGGTTTCGTCGAGCACGTCGCCGGCGCGGGAATGCGCCCACAGCCAGTTGCACACTTCGACTACCTCGCCGATCTTTCCGCACAACAGCCGCGCGGCCGGAGCGAGCGAATTGATGTGCCGCTTGCCTTTCGAAAACAGCGGCACGGCCCAGGCGTCGACCTCTTCGATCGTGAGCGGCTGGATCTCGATGGCCGTGCCCAGGTTCAGCAGCGGTGCATTGCGCCCGGCCTGCAGCCGGGAAAACAGGCGCTGATTGCTGCCGGCGAACACATACCTGCAAGCGGTGTGGGCCTGAATCTCATTGCGAATGGCCCAGACCGTGGCCATGCCCGGCGCGTGGTCGGTGCTCAGCACGAGCTCCTGGACTTCGTCGAAGAAAATCACCGGCCGCAGCTTCGCCCGCGCGGCCGCCTGCTCGATCTTGCGCAGCATGGCGGAGATTTCCACGTCCACGTCCGTATCCGGGGCAAAGAATTTCGCCGCCATGCTGGTTTCGGACTGCGCCGTGATGCTGGCGAACCCGCCCTTGAGCGCGGCACCGAAGGTGCGCTTCGTCTGGGGGGCAATCGTTTTCTTCAGCAGCGCCTGGTAGGCGCCATACAGCTTCGGCGCGCCGTGCGCGAGCGAGTCGATTTCCTTGCAGAGCAGGGCCGCGACCACCGGCCCGGGCGCGATGTCGGCCGGGATCGGCTTGATCCTGACGTTCAGGAACGGCGCCCGTTCCACGCGCGCGAAATGCGACACGAGCTCGGTCTTGCCGATGCGCCTCGGCCCAACGAGGCGCACGATGGCTTTTTCCGCGTTCAGCAGCGAAAAGAAAGCCGCGTCGTGCGCGCGGGACAAGCGGTTGGCGGCCGCCGCGAATGGCGAGGGAACAGGGTTCTGGCTCATGTGCTTGCAACTTTGCAAGCATGCTTGCGTTTTTGCAAGTGCGACCGGCGCCACCGGCGGTTCGCCGCGAAGATGCCGGAAGTGTACTGGCGGAATCTGGATCAGACGCGCTGGGACTTGCCCGCCGCGCACGCCGGGGCGCTGGGGCTGCTGCGAATCAGTGAGGGGTAGGGCGTTCGCGAGAACCCTGCGCGCTTCCATGCGCGCGCAACGGCGTCCCAGCATCTACCCACCCAAGGGTGGGCCATCCCTTCCTTATCGCCGGCGAACCGCGAATCGAAAATCCGCAGCGGGTTCGAGCTGGCGAACATCCGTGGCAACAACCCGGCGCGGATTCTACAGGTAGACGAGCGTGCTCATCAAAGGCTGCGTCGGATTTCTTCGCTGGCGCGAGTCTATGTTGTCCTGCCGCGGCGCAGCGGATTCCGCTTTCCTGCGCAGTCAGCCGCCCAAGCGCGGGCGGTTCGTGAATTCCTTATCGGCGAGCCGGAGCCGCGTCCACCGGCGCCAACGCCTTCTCCCCAAAAAACCTCACCAGGTCCGCCGCATACGCTTCCGCATTCCGCGTATCGAACCCGCCACCCACAGCAGTGCGCACGATGCCGGGGTCTTTGATCACCAGCGGCCGATTCGTGTATCGATTGAGCTCCCGCACAATGTCGGCGAGCGGCTGCTCTTCGAAGGCCACCTTGCCCGTGGTCCACCGCAGTTGTCGGTCAATTTCCTTCGGCCCAACCTTAGGAAACAACCGCCGCTCTTTTGGTCACCACAACGTGCTCGCCCGCAACCAGCGTATGCCCGATCGGCCGCGGCGCCATCGGCATACCAAGCAACTCGCTCTGCCGCAACACCAGTACGCGCCCCTCAGTGACGAGCGTCTCTACTCGCGCGTCTTCATGCAGCCGCACCGAGAACTTCGTGCCTACGGCGCGCGCAGTCACTCCGAGCGCTGTGACCTCGAACGGCCGGCTCGCATCGTGCGCCACGCTAAACAACGCTTCGCCACGGTCCAGCAGTATCTGCCGCCGGGCCGCGCTGAACCGCACCCGAATCTGCGTATTGGTATTGAGGTCGATGACGCTGCCGTCATCCAGCACCACATGCTGCTGATCGCCCACCATCGTGGAGTAGGTATGGACACCGTCCCCACCCAGAACAAGTGCCGCGCCAACCGCGGCCAACGCAGCCACCACCGCCGTCGCAACCACCTTCGGCAGCCACTTCGCCCCAATGGATATGTTCACGAAATCCCTCCCGTCCACCGGCCGCACCGCCCGCGAAAACACCGCCAACACCCCCTCAAACCCGAACCACGATCGCTTCTTCTTCCTCAATAAATCCGGATCCGCCCCGCCGCGGTCCAGCGGCCGCATGCGCCTGAGTATGTCCATGCGCTTCCAGGCCAGCGCCTGCTTCGCATACGCCACCTTGTGCCGAACGCTCTTCGCCAACCACGCCTCGTAGCGCGCGAGCACCTCCGGCGATCGCCCAGCATCCAATCGCACCAGCCACCGCGTGGCCTGCGCTTCGACGTCGTCGAACCTGTCTTGTGCCGTATCCACTTCCCCTGACTCCTTGGCGAAAGCGATGGTGTGACCCTAGTTCGTGTTCTCTCGAGTGCCGACGAGGCGAATCACGTCCGCCTCGCTCCCGTCACTCGAAGGCGATGGAAACGCCCGCACTCCCAACGTGCGTTCCAACGCGGCGATGAAACTTTCAGGGTCTGTGGCCTCGAAGCCGCCGCCGATGCGAAGGTTTTCGATGGCGGGGTCTGCGATAACCATTTGGCGGCGGTTGTAGCGGTTGAACTCCGCTACCACGTCTTTCAACGTCTGGCGCTCGAACCACAACCGGCCTTCCGTCCACGAGAGCTTTCGGGTGACGTCGGCCTCGGCCACCTTCAGCACCTGCACGCGCTTTGCGGTGATCGTCACGGCCTCGCCGGCGGAAAGAGTGGATGTGGAGGCGGGCAGGGCCTCCGCGCGCTCCAGCGGCTTCTGCTGTTTCGGCGGGTCTATGGCGACACGGCCTTCCTTCACCAGCACTTCAACGTCTTTGCCGCCGCCTGCGGCTTCTGCGGGCTCGCGCACGCGCACGGAGAACTCGGTGCCCACTGCGCGCACCACGGTGTTGCCGGCCTGCACGTCGAACGGGCGGCTCTTGTCGTGCGCCACCTTGAACAGCGCCTCACCGCGCTCGAGCACGATGTGCCGCAGCTCGGGGGTGAGCTGCACGCGCATCACGCTGTTGGTGTTCAGGTTCACCACGCTGCCGTCATCCAGCACGATGCGCTCGAGGCCGCCGAAGTCTGTGGAGTATTCGTGCCAGCCCGTGCGTTCGTAGGCGAGCCACATGAAGGCGCCCACGGCCACGAGCATGAGCGAGGCCGCAACGGCGAGCGGGGCGAGCCAGCGGCGGGGGCGGGGCGCGGCAACGTCGATGGGTTCTTCGACTGTTCGAGTGGCGTGGGCCGCCGGGGCGGAGCGGGTTTCGTCCCTCGCCGAATACTCATCCATCGGCACTGGCGTGAAGGGGGAGTGCGCCAGCAGGTCTTCATCCACCGGGCCGTCCAGGGGGCGAAGCCTCCTCAACCCATCCGCCCGCTTCCACGCCATTTCCAGGCGCAAGTAGGCGGCCCGCGCCCGCGGGTCTGACGCCATCCAGGCATCGAACTCCGCCTGCTCGGCGTCGGGCAAGCCGCCGCCGTCCCGTTTAACGAGCCATGCGGCAGCCTGCGATTCAAATTCTGGTGCGGTAGTCATTCGTGAGCAGCAATTCGCGACTTCAACCTCGCAAGGAGGGAAGGGCGTCGGGCCAAGCTTTCGGCTTCGGGGGTGTCTTCCTGTGCGCAACCCCGCGCCGCTTGGATGAGAAGCTCTTCCACTGCGTGCTCCGGTATCCCTAGCCGGTTGGCAATCTCCCTGCCTGAAAAGCCATACACCTTGCGCAGTGTGAACGCCTGCCGGCACATCGCAGGCAGCGCTCGTGCGAGCTTTGCCACGTGGGCGAGCTCCGGAGCGCTTACATTCAGGTTTTTCTGCGTTTCGTACATTGTTGGACGGGCGCCAGCGGGGAAACCGTTACGCGGTTAAATCACAGTGTTGGTGCAGCGGGGGCGCAATTGTGCCCTAAGCGTGCCGGCGCCAGCAGGGGTATTGGTAGCCTCGAAATAGGCGCGTTTTCGCTAACGGAAAAGCGGGCGGGAAACGTCCTCTAGTTCTAATGCCCCGCTCGCGTCTCGATGTTCTCCGCCGCTTGGCCCATGAACTTCATATAGCCGCGCACGGCGTCGCCTTCCGCCTGCGCGAAGTACCTGAGCAATGGCGCTGTAGCCAACCACGGCGCCTTCTCGAGGCCCAGATACACGCGGTGGCTGCTCCATGGGTATGCAGCCGGGTCGACCGTGAGGCCCGCCTTGAGCGGCGCCAGGTGAATGTGGCGCACCAGGTCAACGAGGGCCGTCTGCCCATCTACCTTAACGCCGCGGCACTTCTGCTCGAAGTGGGAGCCTGTGAGCGGGATCTCCCGTTTGAGCCGCTCCGCGTGCTGTTGGGCCACGCGCTGCGCGAAGCGGCTGATGGATATATCCGATATACGCACGGCCAGGCGGGCTTCGGCCAGAAGCCAGCAGTAGCCATAAACCGTTACGCCGCAGGCCGCGGCGGCCTCGGCCACGACGGTGGTGAAGTGGTTTCGATCGTCGTCGTTATTGAAGATGGGCTGCCGGCCGGCGCCCCGCAGCACTACGTAGTAGATCTCGTTCTGGTCGCTCATCTGCGGAGTAAGACCGCCTCTCGCGGGGCGTAACTCACTACCACTGCGCGAGCATGGCGGTTTATCTCACCCGCTACCGCGAAAAAATTGCGATTAGCCGCGGTGCCGTAGGCGCGGGCGCACGTGTTGCCGGAGTGAGGGCTCTCGAGCGGGCCCCGCCGTCATGTTGGCCCGGATGCCCGCACTGCCGGTGTTGCCACGGGCGGGCGAGGGCGAACGGCAATGGTGCGTTCGTTGATGAACTCGAACATGAGGCCGCTGCCTTCGAACATGAGCCGCAGGGCTTCTTCCGGGTCGAGCTGGCCGATTACTTCGCGGGTGCTGAAGTTGCGCACGGCGTCGAAGTCGAACAGCACCTGCAGGCCGGTCTGGCGCACGAACTCCGCCAGGGCCAGCGGCGCGGCGCTGGCGGCAATCTTCAGGCGCAGCTTCTCCAGTTTGCCGGCGGCGCTGTGGCGAAACCCCAATGCCGCAGCCAGCACCGCAACGCCGTGGCCCAACATCGCTCGACGGGTTGGCTTCATGGCGCGGCGGCTTTCGCTCTAGTGCGGCTCCCGCGAGCTCACCAGGCATATGACCTTGTCGCCATCGCCCTCCACGCGACGAATGCCCATGGGGCGCAGCGCGGCGACGAAGCTGTCTATGTCGCTGGATGAGAACTTGCCGCCTATCGTGAGCGTGCTGATGGTGCGATCCGAAATCATGAGCTTGCGCACGTTGTAGCGGTTGAACTCCGCAGTGGCCTCCGCAAGCGTCTCGCCGCTGAAGGAGATGTGGCCGGTCGTCCACTCCAGCTTTCGGTTCACTTCGGCTTCGCTGAATTCGCGCAGCACGATGCCGCCGGGCGAGATGCGCGCGAGCTGGTGTTCGCGAATGGTGGTGGTGCCCACCGTTACCTGCCCAGTGCTCACGACCAGCTCTACGTTCTTCGCGTCCAGCACTCGCACGGAGAACTTCGAGGCACGTGCGCTCACTGCGACGTTGCCCGCCACAACGCGCAATGGGCGCGTGCTGTCTCGCTGCAGGTCGAACAGCGCTTCACCGTGGTCCAGCGAGACCTCGCAGAGCTGCGGGGAGCTCGTAACCGTGAGCCCGGTGCTGGTGTTCATTTTCACGGCGAGCTGCTCGCCCAGCACGATGCGGCGAATCTCGCCGACCGCCGTGGAAAACACCTGCGTGGGGAGCGTCTCGGCATGTACCCAAGCGCTCATGAGTGCAACAGGGCTCAGCAGCGCGGCCGCTGTTGTGGTGACAATCGCCGCGAAAATCGTCTTTCTGCGTGCACGGCTCCGCCTTGCCATCCCTGAATCCTTCACTGTTGGGCCGCCTCGGCGCGGCGTCCTGTCTCTTCAAGAAGACGTCTGGTGCGGGCGATTCCGTTAGATTGCTTCGAATTGCGGACAACGTGTGGCGTTGCGCTGGAGATTGACGCAAGCCAATAGTCTTGCATTGACACCCGCCGCGCAGTGCTTGGTGCTCCTACATGACAGGCCGCCTCGCACAACGCGCGATGAGTGACTTACGTCGCGAATCGCGTGCGCCGCCGCTGCGGCCGTCGGTGTCGCCACAACTCGACGTTGACGCACTGTTCGCCGCGCAGCACCTTCGCAAACGCTCGAAGCTGACATGGATTGTCACGATGAAGGGCAAGGGAACAGGACCGTCGTACCACACTCGCAGCCGCAGCTCTCTGCTCGGCGGCAGGCCGGTGGTGACGCGCCTGAGGAGGACGATGGGGTTCGTCGAGGTGTCGCAGTCTCCGAGTGTGCCAGGTTCGATGAGCACACCCGGCGACGATGCTCCGGAACTTCCGGAGATCGAGTCGCCACCGCGTTGAGCCCCTCGCCCTCGTGCCCCTTCGGGCGCCGCGCTTCACGAAGTTCGATCTACAAGCCAACAATCCAAGCTCTGTCACAGAACGGGGCTCAATGCTCGAAGAACGCCCTGCTCGTGGGGCGCGGCAGCCCTCGAGGCGCTCCGGCGCCTCGTTTTGCACGGCGCACAGTGGCGCCGCGGTGGCATCGCTCGAGCCGTGTCAGTCATTGCGTTGGGCGCGCCGGCCACTCGCAACTTCCAGCTCTCCCTAGAAGTTGTTTGATGTTCGAATCAAAAAGAATGCATCGGGATTGATGCACCACTCTCGAGCTGTAGCCGTCCAGTTGTCGCGCGTGCGGTGATGATGGGTATGTGCAACCGTACCCCACTGCCGCCGCCGCCGTGAAACCTGGCCGGTGTGCGCGCACTCCTAACGACCCACGCCCCTCTATTGATTCCGCGCGCCGCCGCCCTCAGTGTGCGCCTCACGCCGAAAGGCGTGATTTTCTCGACCCGATATCGACAAGGAGTGCTCGATGACGAACGTCCAATGGATGGACCCGGCGCGCCGGCCGCACCGGCTAACCCCAATTGAGACGGAGGCGGGGCGGCCCCCCGCCGCATGGAGCACCAGGTATGGCTGCTCGCGCGGCGCACGGAGCTGAAGCCTTCGATGGTCCCGCGGTTGCCGAAGAAGGCGCCGCGGATTCATGGAAATGATCATCAAATGGTGAATCAAGGAGACTGCCGTGAGTAACGTGAAAACTGAGAGTGAGCAGGGGAAGCGGGTTGAGACATTGGCGCCGATCGCGCTGCTGGATTGCGGGCAGGCGTCGAAGGAGACGAAGGGGTTGCCGTACCTCTTTCTGTATGAGTTCTCAACGCCGCCGTTCGACCGGGCGATATTGCCCTGATCTGCAGCGCAAGGCTCTCGAGTACAGGGGGCAATCTGCTCACTGCCGCGGGGCGAGTGAACGCCCGGTGAAGCGCAGGAGTGCGCCTCGGTAGCGGATTCCCATCCTGGCGGAAGTCGCGCCCAACAAAAAAAGAAACTCAGCGATGCCGCAGTACGCGTTGGCACGCCACGTGTTCGTCTGCCTGCAAGGCGAACACGTGGTGTTTCTTGATGTGCGCAAAGACAGGTATTTTGCGCTGGAATCGTCCAGAACGGCCGGCCTCGGCGAGCTCGTGCCCGGGTGGCCGGTTCCGGCGCCTGCGCCGGTTATTGCAGAGCAAGTGCGTTACGCCTCGCAGGCCGCGGTCTCCACTCTCGTGGAGCAAGTGGATCGCGGCATGCTCACCGCCGTGATCGCCCTGCTTTTCGAGAAAGAAATCCTCACAGCGGTAGCGGGCGCCGGCAAGTCTGCCGAGCCCGTCCGCGCTGAAGCATTGCGAACCGACCTGGCCGCGGAAGGGTCGGACGAAGGCCCTCGCGTTGACCCGGGCACGTGCCTGCGCTTTGTGTCGGCCGCCATTCGCGCGAGGTTGATGCTGAAATACCGCTCGCTCGAAAGTGTTGTCGAGCGCGTGCGAGCCCGGCTCGAACGTGCTCAGGACAAGGAAGCGCCGTTCGACGTCGCCCGCGTGCATCACCTCGTCGGAGTGTTTGCCACGCTGCGTCCGTTCTTCTTTACCGCGAAAGACGCGTGCTTGTTCGATGCGCTTGCGCTAAGCGAATTCCTGGCCGGCTACGGTATGCTTCCGCGTTGGGTCTTTGCCGTTCAGGCGCGGCCATTCGCCGCCCACTGTTGGCTACAGCACGGTGGCATCGTTCTCAACGACACGGTCGAGCACGTGAAGCGCTACACGCCCATCATGGTGGTGTGAGCGGAACTCATCGCGTGTATCGCTATTTCGTTCTGATCTGGGACCACAAGGCCCCGCAGGCAACGGCAGCTGCGAAGCTCGTTGCGCGTCGCCTCCAGGATGCGTCCGCGGAATGGGCACTCGTTGTGGACGAACCTGGCCTCTCAGCGTTTCACGCCGGCGCCGGTGGCATCGACGCGACCACGCGAGATCGAGCCACCTCTTGCGAGACGCGCGTGCTCACAGGGCGACGGCGAGGAGTGGTGTTCGGGCGCGCGTTTCGCCTCGGCCAGGAGCTTGAGCCGCACGACCCGAGCGCGCCCTTCGATGCGACGGAATCGGAGCGAATCTGTGGCACGGGCGGTGTGCGCCTTATTGAGAACTACTGGGGCCGATACGTTGCGGTGCTCCGGGAGGGCGCGAGTCAGGGTGTGAGTGTGTTGAGAGACCCGACGGGCGGGTTGCCTTGCTTCATGGCGGAGTACGACGGCGTCTACATTGTCTGCTCCGACATCGAGAGCTGCCTGTCGCTCGGCTTGCTTCGCTTCTCCATAAACTGGAAGTACATCGCGTCGGTCGTGCCGTACTCGGCGCTGCAGATCCGCGAGACGGGGCTGAACGAAGTCGCGGAATTGCAGCCGGGCGAGCGTGCCAGCATCAGCACCACGGGCGTTGAGCACTCGCTGCTCTGGAATCCTGCCGAGATCGCCGCACGAAACCGCATCGTAGACCCCGCGCTGGCTACGGCGGCTGTGCGCGAGACCGTGAAGCAATGCATTCATGCGTGGGCATCGCTGCACCGATCGGTGCTGCACAATCTGTCCGGTGGCCTGGATTCCTCCATTGTTCTGGGCTGCCTGCGGTGCGCCCCGAACAATCCGCAGGTCACCTGCATTCATTACTACGCCTCGGCAAGCAATGAGGATGAGCGCGAGTACGCGCGCCTCGTAGCCCGGCACATGAGTGCTGAACTCGTTGAGTGTGACCTCGACCCCGCGGCGGCGCGCCTGGAGCGGCTGATGAGCATCCGCCCGGCGCCAAAACCGTGGTTCTACATCTACGATCTCGTCCATAGCCCCATCGAAGCCGCATTGCTGAGCGAGCGCGGCGTCACGGGGGCGTTTTCCGGTTCGGGGGGCGACGGTCTCTTCGTGCAGGCCCGCGCCGATCTCGCCGTGGCGGACTACCTGCACCACCACGGCTTCCGCCCGGGCGTGCTGCGGGTGGCGCTGGATGCCGCTCGCATCAACCGTGCGTCCATCTGGCCGACGTTGCATCAAGGCGTTCTACGGCGCTTCAAGCGCCCATCGCGCAACGTGCTCTCGGAGTTCACTGACGCGCGGTTGCTCATTCCCAGGGATGTCTTCGAGCGGGCGCGCAGCGACGATAGTCTGTTTCATCCGTGGATCCGCGAGGCGCGGGACGCCATTACGCCCGGCCTGCTCTGGCACATCCTGTCTCTCTCGGTGCCTGCGCAGTTCTACGAATCGTTCGGCGGCGCGAATGAGATCGAGCGCACGCCGGTGTTGATGTCGCAGCCGCTCATGGAGCTGTGCCTGCGCATTCCAAGCTATGTCTGGATCACTGGCGGGCGTGATCGCTCCATTGCGCGCAGGGCGTTTGCGGATGTGTTGCCGCAAGCCGTTGTCCGGCGCACGCAGAAGGGGCTCGTGGATCGCTACAACCGCACCATGCTCGATCGGAACACGGCGTTCCTGCGGGAGATTCTTCTGGACGGCCTGCTCGTAAAGGCAGGACTGCTGGATCGGGAGCGGCTTTCCAGCTATATGAGCGCAGACGCGTTCCCGGCAGGCTTCGAATATAACGAAGTGGTGCGGCAGCACCTCTGCACAGAGATCTGGCTGCGGCGCTGGAGCGCGCTCACCACTTCTTCCGCAGCGTGATGCTCACGATGCGGCCGGTGAGGTCGCCGTTCTCCTGGTCGTAGCCGATGCCGATGGGGTTGTTCAGGAAGGGTGGCTCGGTGTCGAGCAGGTTGTCCACGCCCAGCGAGAGTGTGGTGTCCCCAACCCAGCTTCGAAGCGGCGTGCCGAGGCTATAGGTGGCGTGCAGGTCCAGCGTTGTCCACGAATCCACGTGCCTGCGCGGCAGGCTCGCGGTGTCGAGATAGCTGTTGAGGTAGTTCACGTATGCCGAGATGTCGAGGCCGCCCCGTTGCCAACGTGCCGAAGTGCGCACGCGAAGGTTGATGGGGTAGGTGGGCGTGCTCACCTTGTTCTGGAGCGGCAGATTGCTCGCGCGAGCTTCGGAAAACTCGAACAGATAGGTGCCGTTGAGCCCGAGCGAGAGGCGGCCGAGAGAAGAGTCCCGCGTGTACCGGGCCAGCAGGTCGAAGCCCTGTGTCTTGACGGCCGCGTCATTGCGCGTGCGAAAGTCCACGATGGCTGCGATTGGCGTGGTGAGGCAGTTGCCACCCGAAGCGGCCTGAGGCGCGCGGCTACAGACATTGGCGCGATAGTCTGCGGACGGGTCGCGCGTGACCATCGCACTGAACGCCGGATTCGAGAGCAGATCTGCCGCAAAAGCCGGCTGACTCAGTCGGTCGACGAATTCCGTATCGAAGAACGTGAGGGCGAGCACGCTGCCCGGGAGTCGCGCCGGCTCGAGCTCGAGTCCGGCCGTCCAGCTCCGCGCGTTTTCCTCACGCAGGTCGCGGTTCTTGCCGCCCCAGAGCATCACGTTGGACACGCCGCCCGTCTGCGGATTGCGCGTGGGCAGGAAGACGTAGAAATTGGTGCTTTCGTCGAGGTCTAGCAAACCGGGCGGGCGGAACGACTCGGAGTAGGTGCCCCGCAAGGTCACTCCCTGCACCGGCGCCCAGGAGAGCCCGAGCCGTGCGGCGAGCGTGTCGCCGAAGTCGCTGTAGCTCTCATAGCGCTGCGCCAGGGAGAGGTCGAGCGACTCCACGCCGCGCACCCGGTTGCCAGGCCCAACCAGAGGTACCTTCAGTTCAGCGAAGGCCGAGTGGATCGAGCGTCTCCGTTTGCTCGTCACATCCGACACGGCTAATGAGGCCGTGGAGATAGCGCGCGACTCGAACGACTGTTCGCGCACGTCCCCACCAACGGACAGCGTGAGATCGCCCCCCGGAAGCTGCTTCAAAGTGCCGTCAAGGAGCAACCCGCCCGACGTGAGGCTCGAATCCGTGGTGAGCGACGAATGCGCACGCAGGGACTCAAGAGTGGCCGGGTTCGTGTTCGAACCCTCGCCGAAGGGGTTGAATGCCGTGGCGGGGTCTTCATCCAGTAGCGCGGTGGCAAGCGCCGCGTTACTGACCTGATTGGTGATGACGGAGCGCAGCCGCTCAGAGGCGTATCCGCCACTGGCCGTCAAAGACCAACTCGACCCGAAGTGCCACTCGAGCCCGCCGGACGCGTTCGCGCTCCTGACCTTGCCCGTGGAGAGCTGGGGGCCCATGTCGTCGAGGAAGTTGTACTGCACGGTGACGGGCCCGGGAACGCCCGTGGGGTTCACGTAGAACGGGTTCCTGTCGGTTACCTGAAATGTGCCGAATTGGCCGCCGCCGTTGCCGCGCACGTCGCGTTGGCTGAACAGCGCGTCGCCGAACAGCGTGAGCGACTCCACCGGCTGGTAGCGGCCGGTGCTGAAAAGGCTCCAACGCTGTTGCGAGGGGAGCAGGTCCGCTCCCTTGTACTTGTTCTGAAGGTTTTTCGTGCCCGGCTGAAAATCCGACGCGTCGAGCGACGTTCCATCCTGGCCCCGAGGGATGGCCCACGAGGCCGGGCCCAGCACGATGTTTCCGGGGTTGGATTGGGCGATGTCGTAGTTCGAGCCGCCGAACGCTGTGAGGTCGCTGCGCGCCTGCGGCCGGCTCGCGGCGGTGAGGTTGTCGCGGGAGTAGAAATCGAACGCGATGGCTCCGCGGCCCTTTTCGCCACGCGCGCCGTAGAGCTGCGAAACGTAGTTCTCGTCCAACTGCCCTTTGGTGGCGGACCCGTAGTACGCCTCGGTCTGCCAGCCGTCGAAGTCTTCCCGCATGACGAAGTTCACGACTCCGCCTACGGCATCCGCGCCGTAGAAGGTGGAAGAGCTGTCGGGAAGAATATCCACCCGCTCCACGGCCGCGAGCGGCAGATTCGAGACGTCGACGAACAGACCCTGACTGCCGGTGCCGGCGAGACGCCGGCCATTCATCAGCACGAGCGTGGAGCTGGCACCCAGGCCGCGCAGATTCACGCCGGAGCCGCGGCTGGTGTTGGTTTGCGCTTCGAAGCCGATCTCGTTGGTGTCTTCAGTGGGGCCGCCGCCGAAAATCTGCGGCAACGTTCGCACCGCGCCCTGAACGGTGACGAAGGCCGGCGCATCGATCTCCGTGCGGTTCAGCGAAACGATGGGCGAGCCGGTTTCGGAAAGTGAGGGCATGTAGTCGGAGAGAATGGTGACTTCATCCAGCCCCGTATCGGGCGCACGCCGGTCGGTCTTCTTTCGCGGCCCGCGATCGTTCTTCAGCGCGGCTTCTACGGACGGGCGAACGCTTGGCGGAACCAGAGTGAGCGTCACCGTCCTGCGATTCACAAACTCATACCGGATAGCCGTCCCCGCAATCATCTTGTCCAGCGCATCGAACGGCTTCATCTCCCCATGCACGGGCGTGATGGGAATGTGCTTCATCGACTCGAACCCGTAGAGCACCTGCAGCCCCGACTGCGTGCTGAAGTCGTTCAGCCGGTAGGCGGCATCGCCGGGCTCGATGTCGAAGAGGTATTTCTCATTGGGGTTGCCGCTCGCCGCCGCGGTCACCGAGTGAGCCGCGCAGAGCACGAGCGGTATGAGAAAACGGGTTTTCCAGCGCCATCCTGGTGGTCGCGCGTTCATTCGTCGTGATCCATGTTCCCTGTCGAGCCTTCCTGCTCAGCCCATTCCCTGGTCACTTGCTTATCTACCCGACGCCAATCACCGCACGCCGCTCTCGAGCCGTATGACGTCGTAGCCGAAGGAGCGCGAGACGAGATGCGACTTGATGCCGAAGGTGCGATCGAGCGCTCTGGCGAAGCCGTCCGGATTCTGTCGCCTGGAAGGTGCCTCCAATGCGCAGGCCGGCAATGTCAGGGTCGGTTACCAGCAGCTTGCGTTGATTGTAGCGGTTGATCTCAGCAACGACGTCTCCGAGTTTTTCGCCTTGAACGCTCAACCGCCCGGTGGTCCACAGAAGTCGTCCGGTTATGTTCTCTGTTTCCTGAATTGTTGCCTGCACGCGGCCGTTTCGCACCATGGCGACACTGCCGGCAGGGTATGTCTGTTCTGAGGGAGGGTTGATTGCAACGCGTCCCTCGGAGACGACAACATCAACGCGGTCGTTGCGGCCTTCTTCGCGCAGGCGCACGGAAAACGCAGTGCCCACCGCACGCACGGTGGTGTCGCCGGCTTTCACGTCGAACGGGCGTGAAGGGTTCTTCGCTACTTCGAATAGCGCTTCGCCACGCACGAGATCCACATGGCGAGTGCTGTTCGTGTATCGAACACGCACTTCGCTGTCTGTGTTCAGCGCGACGGTGCTGCCATCGCTTAGCGGCACGCGGTGGAACTCGCCGACTTGCGTGGAGTAGACAGCTACACGGCTGCGCTCCACGGCATACCACGCGCCGCCTCCCACCACCGCAACGAGCACGATGGACGCGGCGAGCCGTGAGGCTGTTAACCACTTGAAGCGGCCGCCGCCTGCGGATGCACGCTGCGCGGAGTCTTTGGCGTAGTCCGCAGGCGCTTCCTGCCGGGCTCGATAGCTGCGAGCGGCTGCCCAGTTGCGATCTGCGACCACGGGGTTCTCAGTGGAGGCGACCACACGCAAAGCGGGTGCGCGTTCCTCTGGAACGTCGTCATCGTCCAGCGCTTCAGCATTCCAGCGCGCGGGATCGAGCAGGTTCTCATCCACGACTCCGCTCAGCGGCGCGAGCTTCTTGAGCTCATCCGCCCTTCGCCACGCCACGGAGAGACGCAGGAAAGCTGCACGGTGACGCGGACTGGCGGCGAGCCAGGCATCCAATGCCGCCCATACCTCCGGAGTGCCGCGCAGGTCGATGCGCGCTACCCATTCCGCTGCCTGCTGCTCTATCTCTTGTGCCCGGCCCTGGCCAGCGTCCTTGAATCCATCGTCATGCGCTCTTGTCATGCAATTTCATGCGACGGCGCAGCTTGGCGAACATTCCGTTGTCTTCCATGGCGGTTTGCGGCGACTCGAACAGGATTTGTGCGCAGCGCCGTGCCGCCTTGGTCAGATGTTGCTCTACGGTGTTCTCCGAGATCTGCAACCGCTCCGCAATCTCCTTCTGACTGTATCCATAGACCTTGCGCAGCGTGAACACCTGCCGACACCGCGCGGGCAATTGCTCCACGGCGTTGGCCAGGAGCGCGAGCTCCTGGTGCGCGTTCACGATTTCCTCTATCTGCGCCCCCTCGTCCAAGATGTCTAAAGCTTCCATGTCCGCCACCAGATCGATCGGGACGATCTGCCGGTGACGCAGCCAATCCAAAGCGACGTTACGTGCAACGGTGAGACAGAAAGCACGCATCGAACGAACGTTCGGTTGCGCGGCGCTGCCGGCGACCAGCAGTCGGGCGTATGTCTCCTGAAGCAGCTCTTCCACATCGGAGGTGTTGCGCGAATATCGATACAGGCACGCGCGCAGGACACTTTCGAATTCGAGAGCGTGGAGGAGAAAACGATCCTCTATTTTTGCCACGCGAGACCCCGTTTGACTCGTTCCTCCCTCCGTGTCATTCGCCGCGACTTCTTTATTCCTGTCGCTAACGACCCCATCCGCTGGTGCGCGAAGGATCTTACTCGTGAAAATCCTGTAACGGAATTGCAAAGTGCATTCGTCTAGTAGAGGCATAGGGAAGTGTTCTCTAGCCTCGCCCGCACGCAGATGCAGGCCGAATTCAACGATAGCCACGGTCGGCTCCTTGTCAGGGTCGAGAAGGTGACTGTGGTGAGGCGCCCGCTGCAGGCTCACGCTTGCAGCGGGCGTTTACACTTATTCTCGCCGGCCTGTCTCCCCCTAACGGCTGGTTGTCCCTCAGACCCCTTTCAGCCCCTCGACAAGGGTCTTCCTGCCCTCTCGCGTCGCAATCTACGAGGGGTTGCACCGCATGAGAGCCGGGCCGACGTTGGGTTATTGTTCGCGCGGCAGAAGTCGTACTGTGTCGCGTCGGCCAGGTGCCGGAATGGATCTTGCTCCGCACAAGCCGGAGCCTGAGGGAGTCCCCATGTATTTGAAGCGGTTTTGTGTCGCGTTGACCGGCGTCGCGTTGATCGGCCTCGCCGGGTGCCAGACGGTGCAGACCACCCAGCCCGGCGCCGTAGGCGTGGAGCGGAAGCAGCGCATGCTGGTTTCCGAGAAGGAGGTGGAGGCGGGCGCTGCGCAGGCCTACGCTCAGGAAAAGGAAAAAGCAAAGGCCGCGGGCAAGCTGAATTCCAATAGCGCGCTTACTTCGCGGGTTCGCAGCGTTTCACAGCGGCTGATTCCCGGCACCGGCACCTTCCGCTCGGACGCGCCGAGCTGGAACTGGGAGGTGAACACGCTCAGCACGAAAGAGCTGAACGCCTACTGCATGCCGGGCGGCAAGATCATGGTGTACAGCGGGCTCGTGGATCAGCTCGAACTCTCGGATGCGGAAGTCGCCGCCATCATCGGCCACGAAATGGCGCACGCGTTGCGCGAGCACAGTCGGGAGAGAATCTCGCGTGCGTATGCGCAGCAGCTGGCGCTGGCTGGCGTTGCGGTGGTTACCGGTGCGGGCGAGGGAGCGATCAACCTCGCGAACATGGTGGCATCTGTCACCTTCCAATTGCCCCACAGCCGCGAGCAGGAATCCGAAGCGGACATCATCGGCCTCGAACTGATGGCTCGCGCGGGCTACGACCCGAACGCGGCGGTGAGTGTGTGGAAGAAGATGATGTCCGCCGATCGCGGTGGCACGCCGCAGTTCCTCAGCACGCATCCGTCGCCCAAGTCGCGCATTAAAGACCTCGAGGCGCTGGTGCCGCAGGTGATGCCGATCTATCAGAAAGCGAAGAAGTGACGCGGGGTGGGGCGGCCCTTGGGGAGTGTCTAAAGAACATCAGGTAGCGCCGATGCGCCAAGCGTGCGCTACGGCTTGAGTCCTGTTGGCGCAATAGCGAGGCACGTTGTTAGCGACAACCCCTTGTCAAAAAGTTCGAGACCCCTTCTCACTTCGACGCCCCGGCTCCTGATGCCCCGGGCGAATTCTGCGACGTTCTTCAGACGGTTCTTCGGACGCGGCGAGGCTGGCGGGTGCAGTCGCCCAAATTCCACACGAATCAGTGATTTGGCATGCCGGCGGGCTCGCTGATGCGTGATAATCCGCGCCGTGAGCACTACTCAGGAAGTCGCCCCAGCAGGCCAGGACGCCACCACAGCGGGTCAGCCACTCGTCGCGGCGGGCGGGAAGCGCGGCTTGCCGCGCGTTGTCATCGTCGGATGCGGGTTTGGCGGGTTGTTCTGCGCCCGGGCGCTGAAGAACGCCCCCATCGAGCTCACGGTCGTCGACCGCAATAACTATCACCTGTTCCAGCCGCTTCTATACCAGGTGGCAAGCGCTGCGCTCGCGCCTGCGGACATCGCACCGCCCATCCGCACGATTCTGCGCGGGCAGGCCAGGCTGGCCGGGCGGTTCCGGTGCCACCGCCGGTCAAGGCGTTCCCGGCCGAAGGCGCTGTGACATTGAATTCAGCCGTCGTCAGCCCAAAACAGTGAGCCTTCCTTTTTTCCCGATGAGTGCCGAACTGGCGATGACCTTCATACCGGTGCCCCGTGGCTGAGCGGGCGCACGCCCCGCACATTGCGCCCGGGCGCTATTCGAAACGGCTCGGCTCGGCCGCGGCGGGCATACCCGGCGCCGTGCCGGGCACGGCGTTCAACTTCCGGGGCTTCTTCGAAGTCTTCAAGTACAGCCGTCGGGCGCTGGAGCTGGTGTGGAGCACCAACCGGGCGCTCACGGTCGCCATTGCGTCGCTCACTGTGGTGGCTGGCGCATTGCCCGCGGCGGTGGCGTATGTGGGCTCGCTCATTGTCGACGCGGTGGTGGCGGCGGTGCGCACCGGCGGCCTCGACACGTCGCATGTCATCGAGCTGGTGGCGTTCGAAGGCGTGCTCATCGCGGGCATTGCCGCGGCTCAGCGTGGTTTGAGTCTGTGCCAGTGGCTGTTGCGGGCGCAGCTTGGGCAGCGCGTGAACGTCATGATCCTGCAGAAAGCGCTCACGCTTACGCTGCGCCACTTCGAAGACTCGGAATTCTACGACAAGCTCACGCGCGCGCGGCGGGAAGCCTCCAGCCGACCGCTGAGCCTGGTGATGCGCACGTTCGGGCTCGTGCAGAACGGCATCTCGCTCATCAGCTTCGGCACCTTGCTCATTCATTTTTCGCCGTGGGCCGTGGCCATTCTGCTGCTGGCGGGGTTGCCGGCGTTCATCGCGGAAGCCAAGTTCTCGGGCGAAGCGTTCAGCCTGTTCCGGTGGCGCTCGCCAGACACGCGCATGCAGATGTACCTTGAAACGGTGCTCGCCCGCGATGAGCACGCGAAGGAAGTGAAGCTCTACAGCCTGGGCCAGCGGTTCCTGGACCGATACCAGAGCATCTTCAAGAAGCTCTACACCGCGGATCGGGCGCTGGCGATTCGGCGCGATGCGTGGGGCTTCGCGCTTGGGCTGGTCGCCACCGTTGCGTTGTATGGCGCGTATGCGTGGATCGCCGTCAGCACGGTTCACGGGCTCATCACGCTTGGTCAGATGACCATGTACGTGATGCTGTTCCGGCAAGGGCAGTCGGCCGTCACGGCGAGCCTTTCGGCGGTGGGCGGCATGTATGAGGACAACCTTTACCTCTCCACGCTGTATGACTATCTGGAGACGGAGGTTGAGCAGTCGATTGGCGAGGCCGAGCGCGGGCCGCATCCTGAAGACGGCGTGCGATTCGAGAATGTCGGGTTCACATACCCGGGGGCTACCGAGCCGGCGCTCGAGGGCATCACGCTTCATCTGAAACCCGGCGCGAGCCTTGCGCTGGTGGGCGAGAACGGCTCGGGCAAGACCACGCTCATCAAGCTGCTCACGCGGCTCTACGACCCCACCACCGGCCGCATTCTGCTCGACGGGCTCGATCTGCGGGAGTGGGACGAGAGCGCCCTGCGCGAGCGCATCGGCGTGATCTTCCAGGACTTCATGCGCTACCAGATGCTGGTGGGCGAGAACGTTGGCGCCGGCGACGAAACGCATTTCGAAGACGAGGCGCGCTGGCGCGAGGCCGCCGTGAAGGGGCAGGCGAGCGAGTTCATCGAGCAACTGCCGGCGAAATACGATACGCAGCTCGGCAAATGGTTCAAGGACGGCCGCGAGCTTTCGGGCGGCCAGTGGCAGAAGATCGCCCTTGCGCGCGCGTTCATGCGCACGCGGGCCGACATTCTGGTGCTCGACGAGCCCACCGCCGCGATGGACGCGCAAGCCGAAGCCGATGTCTTCGAGCGCTTCCGGCAGCTCGCGAAAGAGCGCATCACCATACTCATCTCGCACCGGTTTTCGACGGTGCGCATGGCAGACCAGATCGCCGTGCTCGAGCAGGGGCGGGTTATTGAGCACGGCAGCCATGAAGAGCTGATGAAGCTCAATGGGCGCTATGCGCATCTGTTTACGCTTCAGGCGCGTGGGTATCGATAGGAAGTTCTTCACAGCGCAGAACTGCATGTTTTGAAGTGAATCGAGCTGGCAAATGTCTCACGACGTCGCCAGAGCAACGGGGAAGTCCGCAAAGACGTCTGCCAATGCGAGCCACGGTGCGTGGTCTACAACACTGGCTGCGACGTTGTTCCCTGTGACCACGTTTCGAAACTCCGTGGTGAGCATTTTGCGTGGCAGCTCGATGCGCGTGTCGCCCCACACATCCCGGCCGCATGGCAGCCCATCGCGCGCCCCCATCAATCGCAGGCAGAGTCTCGGCACGGCCACGATGGCGAGCTCATCGCCGAGTTTTCGGGCATAGGCCAGAACGTGCGCGGCGTGCTCGCCTGCCACTCGTAGCGGAATGTAGCTGCCGTCGCGAAATAGCGCTTCGTGAGCGCGGCGGAATTGCAAGGCGACCCAGGTGACGTGGAGTTTGCAGCGGCCGTCATGAGCGGTTTCAAGCCATTGGCGCAGCGTCTCCACGCGGTGATCCGCTGACATCGTCGCCAGGCGTTTCACATCTTCGAGATACCTGCGCCGGAGCGAGTAGTCCACCGGCCGTCGGTTGTCGGGGTCGACGAGCGACCAGTCCCAGATCTCGTTGCCCTGGTAGATGTCAGGCATGCCGGGCGCAGTGAGCTTGCAGAGCGTCTGGGCAAGGCTGTTCAGGTAGCCGAAGCGCGCCATGCGGCCGGCCAGGTGTTCCACTTCGGTGGGGATGGGGTTGCCTTCGCGGCGTTCCAGCGACAGCTGGATGAACTGCCGGAGCGCGTTCTCGTATTCCTCGTTCGACGTTCGCCCAGCTCGTGCGGCGCTTCGCCTCGCGCGAGGCTTTCACCATGTACTCCTCGATGCGCTCGCGATACGTCGTGCAGGCCGCGTCGTCGAGGGCTTCGAGCGGCCACGTGCCCAGCAGCGTCTGATAGAGCAGGTATTCCGCGTGCGGGCCGGGCGCGGGAAAATCGTCGACGATCGTGCGACGGGCGCGGTTGATGCGGCTCCATCGTTGAAGGGCCTTGCGCCAGTGCGTGGGCATTTCCGAGAGCACATTGATGCGCGCGCGAACGTCTTCGGCACGCTTGGTGTCGTGCGTGGAGGTGCCGAGCATCTCGTGTGGCCAGTTGCGCGCACGGTTCTGCGCATCGGTGTGGAACTGGCGAACACTGGTGCCGAAGGTTTCGGGCTCGCCGCCCACTTCGTTGAGCGACGAGAGACGGGTGAAGCGGTAGAGCGCGGTATCTTCGACGCCTTTCGCCGCCACCGGGGCGGTCACCTGCTGGAACTTGCGCGCGAATGCCCGCACCTGAGGGTGAATCGGCTCGGCCACGGCGGAAGTGTCGGCGAGCAGCATCGACCGCACGAAATCCAGCAGCGGGATATTCGTTGACGAGCTGCGGCTGCGCGCGCGTCCGACGGCCCATTCGATGTAGCGACGGTCTTCGTCGGACACCGTGTCAGCGACATAGGTGCGATAGACAGGGAACGCCGCGATCACTTCCGTGAGCGCCTGGCGCAGGTTGGTGAGCGTGAAATCGCGCGTGTGGCGGTCCGCTTGCGCGATTCGCGCGAGCTGGTTGGCGAGTACGTTCAGCTCAGCCGCCAGCGACGTTCGCAGCACCAGCACCTTCGACTCGTAGGCGGTGTTGGCCCACTCCACGTAGTCGCCAATGAAGGTGCGGTACACGCGGTCGAGTCGCGTCTTGACGCGCGAGTCCACGAACAGGCCGTTGACGACGTTCGTGAAGTTGTAGCCCGTGGTGCCGTGTACGCGCCACGATTGAGGCAGGTGCTCGAAGCCGGCGGTGATCTTTTCCACGAGCAGGTAGAGCGGTGCGCCCATCACGCGCTGTGCCTTGCCCTGCAGCTTCTCGAAGTACTGCGCAGGGTCGTAGAGCCCATCGGGATGATCGATGCGCAGGCCGTCGAGCTTGCCCTCGCCAATCAGCTCCAGCGCCAGGCGATGCGTCGCGTCGAACACCGCGTCGTTCTCCATGCGCAGCGCTGCCAGATCGTTCACGTCGAAGAAGCGGCGGTAGTTGATGTCGTCCGCGGCCACGCGCCAGTAGGCGAGGCGATAGCACTGGCGTTCCAGCAGGTCGTGAAGCGCGTCGAAACTCTGGGGATCGCCGGCGTTCCCACTGAGTTCTGTCGCAGCCACCTCTACTGCAGCTCGCAGGTCGGGCGTGGCGTTCAGCTGCTCCATGAGGCGCTGTTTGTGAATCTCCTCGTCCCGGTCACGCTCGATCATCTGATCCGGAGTGCTGGTTTCGCGGTCGGGCAGATTGCGGAAGGCGGCGACGAGACTTTCCAGCTCCCGCATGCCGGGGACGGGGGCGCCGAACTGGGCGAGCGCGCGTTCGAGCACCACCGGGTAGGTGCGTGGGTCGATGGGGAACCGGTGCTGGTGATAGAACACCGCGAACGAGCCGAGCTCCGGCTCATATCGTAGCTGCAGCTCGCCGCGCTCGAGCACCGTACCATAGGGCTCGCCGAGTGCCGGCACCAGGAGTTTGTCCACCAGCGCCGGATTCGGCGGCGACCAGTCGATGTCGAAGAATTCAGCGAATCGCGAGGCCTTGCCGTTCTCCAGAACGTCCATCCACCACGCGTTGTCCGCGCCCATGATGCCAACGTGATTGGGCACGAAATCCAGGATGTGCCCCATGCCGTGTGCTCGCAGGGTGCCGACGAGCTCTTCGAAGTCTTTGCGCGTGCCGATCTCGGCGTTCAGCGAGTTGTGGTCGACAACGTCATACCCGTGCAGGCTGCCCGGACGTGCGCGGAAGTAGGGCGAGCAGTAGACGTGGCTGATGCCCAGCTCGGCCAGGTAGGGCACGAGGGCCGTCGCATCCTTGAACGTGAAGCCGGCGTTGAGCTGAACTCGATAGGTGGCGCGCGGAATAATCGCAGAGCTTTCAGCCATGCCCGCGCTCCAGCAGCCAGGTTACGCTCCACGCTTCCAGCGTGTTGCGCTTCACGGCGCCGCGAATGTTCGGGTGGGTCGAGTAGATGGCGCGCCCGGCTGGCTTGCCGACGAGCGGCACTGGCTTGTCGCTCAGGTTGGCGATGAGGTGAAGCGCGGCGCCGCTCTTCGTTAACCAGTCCACCGCGAAGGCGCCGCCCTCCTGAACCTTGACGCAACGGCTGGAAACAATGTTTGGGATGAGCGGCACGATGTCCCGCCGGCGGATGGCGAGCAGCCGGCGATAGTGCTCCACCCAGCCCGCGTGGCTCGGTCTGTGGAGATTGCTCCAGTCCAGCTTCACGGCCTCGAAGGTGGCCGCCGAAGTCGGGTCCGGGGGGCTTTCCGCGCCGGCGTCGCCGGTAAATCGCTTGAACCTCGCGAACTCGCGCTTGCGGCCGTCGCGCACCTTCTGCGCCAGCTGCGGCTCGAAATCGCAGAAGTAGGTGAAAGGCTCGGGCGCCGCCCACTCTTCGCCCATGAAAAGCAGCGGGGGCGAGGGCGCCAGCAGCAGCACCGCCGTTGCCGCGACCAGTGAAACTTCATCCTTCACGAGCTTGTGAAGGCGCTCGCCGAATGCGCGGTTGCCAATCTGGTCGTGGTTCTGCAGGAAGTTCACGAATGCCGTCAGCGGCAGATGGGCGCTCGGTTCGCCGCGTGCGCGGCCGCCTTCGTTCCTGGAGATGTCGCCCTGATAGCCGAAGCCTTCCGCGAGGCATCGGCACAACATTGCGTGTGGGCGCACTGCGTAGTCGCAGTAGTAGCCGTCTGTTTCGCCGGTGAGGATCACGTGCAGGCAGTGGTGAACGTCATCGTTCCACTGCGCTTCCGCAAGATCCCGCTGACTCGGTCTGCCGAGGAGGCTCGCTTTGTTCTCGCCGTTCTCCAGCACCACGTACACATGGCGACGCTGGCCGGGGCCCTCGTGTACTCGCCGGGTGAGCTCCCGTATGAAGTGCAACTCGCTGTCGTCGTGCATGGCGTGCACGGCATCCACGCGCAGGCCATCGAACTGGAGCTCCTCCATCCAGTAGAGCGCGTTGTGAATGAAGAAGTCGCGCACCGTGCGGCTGTGCTCGCCATCGAAGTTGATGGCGTCGCCCCATGGGGTCTGGTGCCGATCCGTGAAAAACTGGGGCGCGTAAGCGTGCAGCCAGTTGCCTTCCGGGCCGAAGTGGTTGTAGACCACGTCGAGCATCACGGCGAGGCCTCGCTCGTGCGCGGCGTCGAGGAGAGATTTCAGCTCGTCGGGCGTTCCATACGCGGCATCTGGCGCGAAGGGCAGCACGGCGTCATATCCCCAGCCGCGTTCGCCGGGGAAGTCCGCGATGGGCATGAGCTGGATCACGGTGATGCCGAGGTGCGCCAGATGATCGAGGCGAGACTCAACGCCCGCGAAAGTGCCTTCGGGCGTGAACGTGCCGACGTGCAACTCGTAGATCGCCGCCTCGTGCCACGGGCGGCCGCGCCAGCTTTCGGTGCGCCACTCATATTTGAGCGCATCGATGACCACGCTGGCGCCTTCGATATCTTCGTTCGCTCGCGCGGCCGGGTCCGGCACTTCCACGCCGCTATCGATGCGGAACTTGTATCGGCTGCCCGCGCGCGCGGCGTGGGTGATGAGCTCGAACCAGCCGCCAGGTTGTTGATTCATGGGGAACGAGAGCGGGCCGCTGTCTTCGTACAACCGTAAGACGACGGACTTCGCCGCCGGCGCCCACAGGCGGAAGCGCACGCCTGCCTCGACGAGCTCGGCGCCGAAAGGCATTTCGTGACGTCGACGTCGAGCGGTGCGCATTCCCGTGGCTCGGCCGCTCAGCCGCCCGTTGAATCCTCAGCAAGGTTTTCCGGGAGAGATTGGGTCGCTTTCGCGGGCGCCGCGTCCGCCGGAACCGACGGCGGTGCGCCTGTGGTTTCAGCTTCCGGCTGCGTTGCCGCGCGAGCCGGCGTGCGAATCCCGGTGACTGGCGGCTGCGTTGCCGGTGCGCCCTTCTCGCCGCCACGGTAGAGCAAGGCCGGACTCGCCGACGTCGCGGTCAGCACCGCCATCGAGCGCCCTTCGAGCGGATACATCGCTCCGGCCTCGTATCTCTTCTGCTCGAACGGATGCTTCGCGTTCGCCGTATCCAGTTTAACCAGCCATGCCCCGCCCGCATGGAATTCCGGCAGCAGAAAATCGATGCGCTCGTGATGCGCGTTGAACAGCGTGAGGAAGTTGCTGTCGTAGACGGGCTTGCCGCGCTTGTCTACACGATCGATCACTGTGCCGGCAATGTAGACACCGAGGCAACGGTTGTAAGTGGTGTGCCAATCGACGTCGGCCATCTCGCCGCCATCCGGCCGCAGCCACGCCACTTCGCGGATGCCGCCGGCCCGCTCGCGCCCCTGCAGGAATCGGCGCCGGCTGAACGCGGCGTGCCGTTGCCGGAACGCCACCATCTGCGCCACGAACTCGAGGAACTCGCGCTCGTCGTTCGTGAGGTTCCAGTCGATCCACGACAGCTCGTTGTCCTGGCAGTACGCGTTGTTGTTGCCGTTCTGCGTCTGCCCCAGCTCGTCGCCGCCCAGGATCATCGGCACGCCCTGCGACAGCAGCAGCGTCGCTATCATGTTGCGCCTCTGCTGGGCGCGCAGGGCGTTGATGCCCTCGTCGTCAGTGGGGCCCTCCGCCCCATGATTCCACGAGCGGTTGTTGTCGTTGCCGTCGCGGTTGTCTTCGCCGTTCGCCTCGTTGTGCTTTTTGTTGTAGCTGACGAGGTCGTAGAGCGTGAAGCCGTCATGCGCGGTGACGAAGTTGACGCTCGCGTGCGGCTTGCGGCCGCTGGCTTCGTACAGATCCGCGGAGCCGGTGAAGCGGCGTGCGAAATCGCCAATGAGCGCTTCATCGCCTTTCCAGTACGCGCGCACTGTGTCGCGATACCTGTCGTTCCACTCGTTCCAGCCGGGCGGGAAGTTGCCGACCTGGTAGCCGCCTTCGCCCACGTCCCACGGCTCGGCGATCAGCTTCACCTGCGACAGCACCGGGTCTTGCCCGATGGTGTCGAAGAACGAGCCCAGCCGGTCCACATCGAACAGCTCGCGCGCGAGCGCGGAGGCCAGGTCGAAGCGGAAGCCATCCACGTGCATTTCGGTGACCCAGTAACGCAGGCTGTCCATGAGCAGCGCGAGCACGCGCGGGTGCTGCATGTTCAGCGTGTTGCCGCACCCGGTGAAATCCGTGTAATACCGCGGGTCTTTCGGGCTCAGGCGATAGTACGAAGCGTTGTCGACGCCGCGGAACGACAGCGTCGGCCCCATCTGGTTGCCTTCGGCCGTGTGGTTGTAGACCACATCGAGAATCACCTCGATGGCTGCCGAGTGCAGCGTCTTCACCATCGTCTTGAACTCGCTGATGCGCCCGGTGGCCGAGTAGCGCATGTCGGGCGAGAAGAACCCGATAGTGTTGTAACCCCAGTAGTTCTTCAGGCCGCGTTCGATCAGATGCCGGTCGTCCACGAAGGTGTGGACGGGCATCAGCTCAACGGCGGTAACACCCATCCGCAGCAGGTGATCGATGACAGGCGCCGTGGAGAGCCCCGCGTAGGTGCCGCGAAACTCGGGTGGCACATCCGGGTGGCGCATGGTGTAGCCGCGCACGTGCAGCTCGTAGATCACCGTGTCATGAAACGGAACGCGCGGCCGGCGGTCGTCGCCCCAGGTGAATGCGGGGTCTACTACACGGCACTTCGGCATTCCGGCCGCGCTATCACGCTTGTCGAACGAAAGGTCGTCCTTCGGATGGCCCACGCGATAGCCGAAGTGCGCGTTGCTCCACCTGATCTGCCCCTGGATGTGTTTCGCATAGGGCTCGATCAGCAGCTTGTGCGGATTGAACCGGTGGCCTTGTTCCGGCTCGTACGGCCCGTGCACGCGGTAGCCGTAGAGCAGGCCCGGGCGGGCTTCGGGCAGATAAGCGTGCCAGGAGTCGTCCGTGCGCTCTTTCAACTCGATTCGCTGCAGCTCGCGGCGGCCATGCGGGTCGAACACGCACAGCTCGACTTTCTCCGCGTTCGCCGAGAACAGCGAGAGGTTGACGCCTTCGCCGTCCCACGTGGCGCCACGCGGGTAGGGGTTGCCGGGCCACACTGCCGTGATGGGCTTGTGCGGCGTGCGGGCGCTGGTGTGCACGGCGGGCGTGGACACGGGCAACGGCTCGTCCATGGCGAGTCCTTCGGCTGATTCAGCCGCTGTACGCGATGAGGCTGCGCAATGGAATGCCCGCCCAGTCCGGGCGATTGCGCAACTCGTAGCGCAGTTCGTAGAGGGCTTTTTCGATCTCGAACAGCGTCAGCAGCGGCTGCACCTGCTCGAGGCTCGTGTAGAGGCCGGCTGCACGGGCTATTTCGTCGTACACCCGTAGAAACGTTTGGCGGGTCTCTTGTTCCCACTCCGCAAGCATGGGGTCCCACTTCGCACAGTCGTCGCTGAACGTGACGGAGCACTGGCGCAGGGCCGCCTGCCGCGCGTAGGTGAACGAGCGGAACATTCCGGCCACATCCCGCAGCGGAGAGCTCTTGTCACGGCGTTCTTCCAGCGGGCGGGCGGGCTCGCCTTCGAAGTCCACGATGAAGAAGTCGTTGCGCTTCAGCAGCACCTGGCCGAGATGGTAGTCGCCGTGATGGCGGATTTTCAGGCCGTCCGCGACGAGCCCGGCCACTTCCGTGGCAATGCGGCGTTCGAGGCCTGCGCGCGCTTCGGCGAGCTGGATGGCGTCTACGCGCAGGGCTTCCGGCAACTGCTCTGGCTGAGCGACCAGCGCCAGCGTGCTCTCGGCGTCCTTCAAAACTTGTTGCGCCCATGTGAGCATGTCGGCCGTGGTGATGCGCTCCGGTTTGAACGCCGGGTCATCCGTTTGCCCGGCGAGCGCCACGTGAAGCTCCGCCGTACGCTGGGCGAGCATGCGCGCGAGCGCCAGGTAAGCGCCGTGCGCATCTTCCGCGAGCGGGCCGCCGCCGAGACGATCTTCAATGAACCGCACGAGATAGTTGACGGTGTATTCCCAGCCATCGCCCTGGTTCGTGATGAACGCTTGCAGCAGCGCCAATGTGCTGGTGGAGCCATCATTGCCGCGGTATTCCAATGCGCCAGCCACCGGCACGATGTTCGGGAAGTGTGCAACGTCTGTGAGGAAGCGGCCGATCTCCAGCTCCGGGCTCAGACCCAGGTGGAGGCGGCGATACAACTTCAGGAAGAGCTTGTCGCCGATGCGAAGCGTGGTGTTCGAGCCCTGCGCCGGTGACAGGCTCGTCGAAAGATCTGTTCCCGCTTCTTCCCTCAGCGCGCGATAGGCGTGTGTCGTGGAAAAGACGAGCGCGCCGTGCTCGGTGCGAAGCTCGCCGCCACCGCCGATGGATTCAACCAGCGCCCTGCAGAAATGCTCGTCAGCAATGGCGTCTGCCAGCACGCCAACGGTGGCCTGCTGCCGCACGCGAGCGATAGCGGTGGCTTGCAGCTTGGTCCACCGGCTTTCCTCGGCGTCTTCGTAAACGATGGCCAGGGGAATGAAGTAGCGCGACGTGTCGGACGAGGTTTGAACATCGAACTGTGCGAGCAGCCAGCCACCGTGCGTGCAGGGCCAGTCCGCAGTGTCCGCAAACACGACGCGCTCTATGGTGGAGCCTTTCGCGGCGAACCACCTTTGCGACGCCACGTACTTCGGCAGCACGCGCTGCTCCAGCTCTGCGCGCAGTTTCGTTGCCGCGCCGGATCGCCAGATCTGCACGCGATCTGCCCAGAAGCTCTTCCAGCCGTCGATGAGCACGAGCATCGGCAGATCGTCACGCGGCAGCCGCTCTTCGTGCCACACGGGCGCGTCGACTTCGCGGCTGAGCTTGAACCAGTAGAAGCCGTGGCCCGGCAACGTGAGCATGTAGGGCAGCTCACCCACGGGCGGGAAGGGGGTGCGGCCGAGCAGCTCGATGGGCACCGTGCCCTTGTACGACGACAGGTCCACCTCCACCGGCTGTGCAGAGCGGGCGAGGTTGGCCACGCACAGAATGGTGTCTTCACCGTACTCGCGCAGGTACACGAGCACCTTGCGATTGCCGGGGCGAATGAACTTCATGGTGCCGCGCCCGAATGCGTGCGACTGCCTGCGCGTCTGAAGCATGCGCTTCATCCAGTTGAGCAGCGACGAGCGGTCGCGCGTCTGCGCTTCCACGTTCACGGCTTCGTAGCCATAGATGGGGTCCATGATGGGCGGCAGATAGAGGCGCTGCGGGTCTGCGCGCGAGAAGCCGGCGTTGCGGTCCGGGCTCCACTGCATGGGCGTGCGCACGCCGTTGCGGTCGCCGAGGAAGAAGTTGTCGCCCATGCCGATCTCGTCGCCGTAGTAGATGATCGGTGAGCCGGGCATCGACAGCAGCATGCTGTTCATGAGCTTGATGCGGTCGATGTCGTTGTCCATGAGCGGCGCGAGGCGCCGGCGAATACCCAGATTGAGGCGGGCGCGTGAATCCGCCGCGTAAAACTTGTACATGTAGTCGCGCTCGCGGCTCGTCACCATCTCCAGCGTGAGCTCGTCGTGGTTGCGCAGGAAGATGGCCCACTGGCAGTTCTCTGGAATATCCGGCGTCTGGTCGATGATCTCGACGATGGGGTGGCGGTCTTCCAGCGCAATGGCCATGTACATGCGCGGCATCAGCGGAAAGTGGTAGGCCATGTGGCATTCGTCGCCCTCCGCGAAGTAGTCGCGCACGTCTTCGGGCCACATGTTCGCTTCGCCCAGCAGCATGCGGTCGGCGTACTGGTGGTCGATGACCTTGCGGATGCGCTTCACCACCTCGTGCGTCTCGCGCAGGTTCTCGTTGCGCGTGCCTTCGCGCTCCACGAGATAGGGAATGGCGTCGAGCCGCAGGCCGTCCACTCCCTGGTCGAGCCAGAACTTCATGATCCGCGTGACCGCGCGCTCCACGTGCGGATTGTCGAAGTTGAGGTCGGGCTGGTGGCTGAAGAAGCGGTGCCAGTAGTGCTGCTTCGAAATGGGGTCGAGCGCCCAGTTGGAGGTCTCGGTGTCCCTGAAGATGATGCGCGTGCCAGCGTAGCGCATGGGGTCTTCACTCCACACGTAGTAGTCGCGTTTCCAGTGGCCGGGCGGCGCTTTGCGCGCGGCGGCGAACCACGGGTGCTGGTCTGAAGTGTGGTTGATGACCAGCTCGGTGATTACGCGCAGCTCGCGCCGGTGCGCCTCCTGCACGAACGCTTTGAAGTCTTCGCGCGTGCCGTAGTCCGGGTGGATGTTGCGGTAGTCGGAGATGTCGTAGCCGTCGTCCTTGCCCGGCGAGGGGTAGAAGGGCAGCAGCCAGATGGTGTTGACGCCAAGCTCCTGGATGTAGTCGAGCCTGCGCAGCAGGCCGGCGAAGTCACCGATGCCGTCGTCGTTGCTGTCGCAGAACGCCCGCACGTGCACTTCGTATATGACGGCGTCCTTGTACCAGAGCGCGTCGGTCATGGACCCCTCGTCATGGGCGCTTCGTCATAGCCATATCGTCAGAGGAAGTAGTCGAAATCCCGCTCCGTGCGCACGCGGCGACGGATGCGGAATATATGCGCCGGGGAATGCGCCGGGTCCAGCGAAACGTAGTTGCGGGCACCTTGCCACAGGTAGCGGGCGCCGGAGAGCAGGTCGTGCACCTGGAAGGGCTTGTCGGTACCGACGCCCAGGTCCGCAAGATCGAGCGAGAGCCAGCCGGAATGCGCGTGGTGCGGGTCGAGGTTCACGATGACGAGCACCGAATCGGAGCTGTCTTCGCTGCTCTTGCTGTAGGCGATCAGCGACTCGTTGTCGATGGCGTGGAAGACGAGGCCGTGATTGCTCTGAAGCGGTGCGTTGTCGCGGCGAATGCGATTGATGCGTGCAATGAGGTCGCGAAGGCTGTCGGGCCTGTCGAGGTTCCACGTGCGCAGCTGGTATTTCTCGCTGTCCAGATACTCTTCGCCGCCGGGGTCGCGCGCCATGTGCTCCTGAAGCTCGAAGGCGGGGCCGTAGATGCCGTAGCTCGCGCCCAGCGTTGCGGCCAGCACGAGGCGCAGCGCGAAGGCGGGGCGGCCGCCGAACTGCAGGAACTCCGGGAGGATGTCTGGCGTGTTCGGCCACAGGTTCGGGCGAAAGAAGTCGCTCACCGGTGGCTTCGAAAGCGCGGTGAAGTACTGCACGATCTCGTGCTTCGTGTTGCGCCAGGAGAAATAGGTGTACGACTGCGTGAAGCCGCCCTTCGCCAGGCGATACATGACCTTCGGGCGCGTGAATGCTTCCGCGAGAAACAGCACATCGGGGTGGGCGCGTTTCACATCGGTGATGATCCACTGCCACAGCGCGAAGGGCTTGGTGTGCGGGTTGTCTACGCGGAACACGCGCACGCCCTGCGCGATCCAGAAGTCGAACACGCTTTTCAGCTCGTCCCACAGGTCGCGCCACGCGTCGCTTTCGAAGTTGAACGGGTAGATGTCCTGGTATTGCTTCGGCGGGTTCTCGGCGTACTGAATCGTTCCGTCCGGGCGCTTCAGGAACCACTCGGGGTGTTCCTTCACGTACGGATGATCCGGGCTCGCCTGGAACGCGATGTCGAGCGCGATCTCGATGCCGAGTGCGTTCGCTTTGCCAACCAGGCTGCGGAAATCTTCCAGCGTGCCAAGCTGCGGGTGAATGGCCTTGTGGCCGCCGCTTGCGGCGCCGATGGCCCATGGGCTTCCGATGTCGTCTTTCGTGGCGCCGGGCTGGTTGTTGGGGCCCTTGCGCTCGGTTGCGCCAATGGGGTGAATCGGCGGAAAGTACAGAATGTCGAAGCCCATCGAGGCCACGTACGGCAGGCGGGCTTCCACGTCTTTCAGTGTTCCGTGCTCGCCTGCTTTCGTCGCGGCTGAGCGGGGAAACATCTCGTACCACGAGGAGAAGCGAGCGCGCTCGCGGTCTACCTCCACCACGCAAGGCGGCTCGTGCTGGACGATGATCTGTTCGCTGATGCCGTCTTTTTCGAGCTGCTGGCCGCGTAACAGGTCGACCGCCACGTCCTGCCCGGCGGCCTGCTTCCTGGCGATGTCCCGGCGCCACGTGGCGAG
The DNA here is from genome assembly GCA_963837755.1 of uncultured Gammaproteobacteria bacterium. Lineage (GTDB taxonomy): Bacteria > Pseudomonadota > Gammaproteobacteria > Steroidobacterales > Steroidobacteraceae > JADGHX01. The sequence goes on from CAWIOP010000004.1 coordinate 382,859, forward strand.
GTGATCCACCCATGCGCGCACCGTGAAGGTGTAGCGGCCCATCTGCGTCGGCACGAATCGCGCGATCCAGCGATCGTTGTGGAGTGGGGACATGGGCACTTCGGTCCATTCCGTCGCACGTTCCGCACGGTAGAGCAGCACGCAGCTCACGGCGTCGTGGCCGTCGGCGAAGACGTCTGCCTCGACGATCACCGGCTCACCCACCGTGCGCTTCACAGGAAAGTGGCCGCAGTCCACCTGCGGGGCGATATCTTCGATGACGACTCTCGCCTTGCTCATTCCGGAAAACCTCAGGCGGGAGTCAGGAAAAGCGTGGCCAGCGGCGGCAGGCGCAGGGTCAGGGAGTGAAGGCGGCCGTGCGCGGGCAGCGGTGCCGCTTCCACCATGCCCAAGTTGCCGGTGCCGCTGCCGCCGTAGTCCTGCGCGTCACTGTTGAGGCGCTCACGCCACTGGCCGCCGCGCGGCACGCCCACGATGAAATTGTCGCGGGGCACGGGCGTGAAGTTGCAGACGACGAGCACCATGTCGTCGGGCGCCTTGCCCTTGCGAAGGAAGGAGAGGGTGCTCGACTCCGTGTCGTTGCAGTCGATCCACTCGAAGCCGTCGGCGCTGAAGTCTATCTGGTAGAGCGCCGGCGTCTCGCGATAGAAGTGGTTCAGGTCGCGCAGCCAGTGTTTCACGCCATCGTGCAGCGGGTACTGGAGCACATACCACTCGAGGCTGTCCTCGTGAGTCCACTCGCGCTTCTGGCCGAGCTCCCCGCCCATGAAGAGCAGCTTCTTGCCCACATGCCCCCACATGTAGCCGAACAGCAGCCGCAGGCTGGCGAACTGCTGCCACTCGTCGCCGCTCATCTTGCCAATGAGCGAGCCCTTGCCGTGCACGACTTCGTCATGCGACATCGGCAGGATGAAGTTCTCAGTGAACGCGTACAACAGGCTGAACGTGAGCGTGTTGTGCTCGTACTTGCGGTAGATGGGATTCGTCTGGAAGTACTTCAGCGTGTCGTGCATCCAGCCCATGTTCCATTTGAGGCCGAAGCCGAGGCCACCCAGGTAAACGGGACGAGAGACGCTGGGCCAGGCGGTGGATTCTTCCGCGATGGTCTGCGTATCCGCGTGATCGCGGTACACGGCCAGGTTCAGGTTCTTCAGGAACTCGATGGCGTCGAGGTTCTCGTGGCCGCCGTATTTGTTCGGGATCCACTCGCCGGGTTTGCGCGCGTAGTCGAGGTAGAGCATGGATGCGACGCCATCTACGCGCAGTCCATCCACGTGATACTGCTCGAGCCAGAACAGTGCGCTGCTGCCCAGGAAGTTGCGAACTTCGCAGCGGCCGTAGTTGAAAATTGAGCTGCTCCACTCCGGGTGAAAGCCCATGCGCGGGTCTTCGTGCTCATATAGATGAGTGCCGTCGAAGTACGCGAGGCCGTGTTCGTCCGTCGGGAAGTGCGAGGGCACCCAGTCCAGAATCACGCCGATGCCGCGCTGGTGGAGGTGGTCCACCAGATACATGAAGTCCTGCGGGGTGCCGTAGCGTGAGGTGGGCGCGAAATAGCCCGTCACCTGGTAGCCCCACGAGCCGTAGAAGGGGTGCTCCATCACCGGCATGAACTCCACGTGCGTGAAGCCCATCTCGGTGACGTAGTCGCCGAGCTGCTGAGCGAGCTCGCGATAGGTGAGGGGGCGGTCGTGCTCCAGGGGCACCCGGCGCCATGAGCCGATGTGCACTTCGTACACGGACATCGGCGCGTCCAGCGCGTTGGCCCTGGCGCGCGTGCGCATCCAGTCCGCGTCGCCCCAGGTGTATGACAGGTCCCAGACAACTGAAGCCGTGTGCGGCGGCGTCTCACACCGGTAGGCGTAGGGGTCGCTCTTCTGAACCGTGTAACCGCGATGGCGCGATTCGATGTGATATTTGTACAGTGCGCCGTGCTTCGCGCCGGGGATGAAGCCCGCCCAGATGCCGGAGTCATCCGGCCGCGGCGTCAGCGGGTGCGCATCGGGGCGCCAGCCGTTGAAGTCGCCCACCACGGCAACGCGTTGGGCGTTCGGCGCCCAGACTGCGAAATAAGTGCCCGCATTTGCCTCGCCGCTCGCGGCGGCTTCCCCCTCCACCGGGTGGGCACCGAGCTTTTCGTACGCGCGGAAATGCGTGCCTTCACGGAAGAGGTAGATGTCTTGTTCCGTCAGCACGGGCGGGACCAAGCAAGCGGCATGCCTGTCGTGATCCATTCAGGTACATTGCACGATCATCATGCCCTCCAAACGTGCGAAACCGTCTCGCCCACTGCGGCCCGCACCCATCGTCATCGGGCACCGCGGAGCCAGCGGCTATGTGCCGGAGCATACGCTGGCGTCCTACTTCATCGCGATTCAGCAGGGCGCGGACTACGCCGAGCCCGATCTCGTCATGACGAAGGACGGCGTGCTGGTGGCGCGGCACGAGAACGAGATTGGCGGCACCACGGACGTGGGCGAGCGGAAGGCGTTCGCGCGGCGGAAGACGGTGAAGGTCATCGATGGGGTGCAGGTCGAGGGGTGGTTCACGGAAGACTTCACGATCGCCGAGCTCAAGACGCTGCGCGCGCGCGAGCGCATCCCTGACATCCGGCCCGCCAACACTCGTTTCGACGGCCAGTTCGAGATTCCGACGTTCGATGAGGTGCTGGGGCTCATTCGTTCCGTCGATGCGCAGCGCGCAGTGGCGGCCCGGCGGGCGGGGAAGCCGAAGCCGGCACCCATCGGCGTGTACCCGGAGACGAAGCATCCTACGTACTTCGACGAGCAGGGTTTGCGCATGGACCGTGCGTTGCTGCAGACCCTGAAGCGCCACGGTTACGAAGGCCGCAACGCGCCGGTGTTCATCCAGTCGTTCGAGGTGGGCAATCTGCAGCGGCTGCGAAAGAAGACGAAGCTGCCGATGGTGCAGCTGATCGAAGCGAGCGGTGCGCCGTATGACTTCGTTGCGTCAGGCGACTCCCGCGCGTATGCGCACCTGATTGCGCCGAACGGGCTTGCTGAGATTGCGACCTACGCCAACGCGATCGGCCCGAACAAATCCCTCGTCATTCCACGCACCGCCGGCGATGCGCTCGGCACTCCAACGCGGCTGGTCCAGCACGCCCACGCTGCCGGCCTGGGCGTGCACCCATGGACGTTCCGCGCAGAGAACCACTTCCTGCCCAGCGACTGCCGCTCATCTGAAGACCTTACGGGTCACGGTAATTTGTCCGCCGAGCTGAGCGCATTTCTCGCGACGGGAATCGACGGATTTTTCACGGACCACCCGATTCTCGGCGTCCAGGCACGCAACTCGTTGCTCAACGCGAAAGGAACGCAATGAGGTTCGAGCTTCATCCTTCGCTGAATGGGATGGGCTATATCAGCTTGGGATGGCGTTTCTGAAGGAACGCCGCAAAGGCCTCTTTCGCCTCCGGGCTGCGCAGGCGCTCGACGACAACCGCCGCTTCCTCGCGCATCGTGCGGTCAACGCTGTCTTTCAACCCTGCACGCAGCAGGTGCTTGGATACACGCACCGCGCCGGCAGGCAGTTCATTGAACAGCTCGGCGACTTCACGGGCGTGAGCCATCACATCACCGGCAGGCAGCGCGGCATTCGCGATGCCCAGCGCCACCGCCTCCGCGCCGGAAATGGGAGTGCCGAGCACGAGTTTCTCGAACGCCTTCACATGGCCCATGAGACGCGGAAGCAGCAGGCTGGAGGCGTACTCCGGGCACAATCCCAGGGCGACAAACGGCATCGTGAGTTTCGCATCGTCGCTCACGTAGACGAGGTCGCAGTGGAGCAGCATCGTTACACCGATGCCGACCGCCGCCCCGGTTACCGCGGCGACCACCGGCTTGTCACACGCCACGAGGGCTGTCATGAAGCGGTAGACCGGTGAATCTTCTCCTTCCGGCGGGCGCTCCAGGAAGTCCTGCAGGTCGTTGCCGGACGTGAAGAAACCGGGCTGGCCCTTGATGAGCACGGCGCGAACCGCTTCGTCCGCCGAGGCGGTGCCCAGGGCGTGGGCCATCGCGTCGTACATCGCCAGAGTCAGGGCGTTCTTTTTCTCGGGCCGCGCGATCTCGATGGTGGTCACGCCGTCGAGCGTGTTGGTCCTGATGTTCATCGCGTCTCCCGTGTGAGCCTGGCTATGAGGCCAGGGCCTTCATAGATGAAGCCGCTATAGAGCTGGATGAGGTTGGCGCCCGCCGCAAACGTCGCATGCGCCGTTTCTACGCTTGAAATGCCGCCGACGCCAACGATCGGAAATTCCGGGCCCAGCCGGGCGCGCAGTGCGCGGATGGCGCGCAGGCTCAGCGGGTGAAGGGGTGCGCCGCTGAGTCCGCCGGCCTCACTGGCGTGTCGGGATCGCAGCGATGTGGGCCGGGTCGTCGTGGTGTTCGTCGCGACGACGCCATCGACCCCGAATTTGAGCAGCACGCTGCAGATGGAGTCGAGGCTCGCACCATCAAGGTCTGGCGCAAGCTTCACGAGCAGCGGCACGCGCTTGCTGTGAACCGTGCTGAGCGCCTCTCGCACATCCACCAATTCGAGCAGCAGCCGGTCGAGCGACGCCGCGCCCTGCAGTTCACGTAGCCCCGGCGTGTTCGGCGAGGAGACATTGACGGTTACGTAGTCCGCCGTCGCGTAGACCGCTCGCAGGCACGTGACGTAGTCGCGGGCCGCCTGCTCCAGCGGCGTGTCGAAATTCTTGCCGATGTTCACGCCGCACACGCCGCGATAGCGCCGCTTTTCGAGCCGCCGCACGACGGCCTCGACGCCATCATTGTTGAACCCCATGCGGTTGATCAGCGCCCGATCCTCGACCAGGCGAAACAGGTTCGGCGGCGGATTGCCCGCCTGCGGCCGCGGGGTCACGGTGCCGACTTCGATGAATCCAAACCCGAGCTGCGCGAGTGCATCGATATATCGTCCGGATTTGTCGAATCCCGCGGCGAGGCCTACGGGGTTGGCAAAACGCAGTCCCGGTAACTGAACCTCGGCGCCGGAGCTGGCGCCCTCGATCTCGCGGTGTCTGGCCACGGTCGGCCTGGCCACGGACAGCACACGAAGGGCCTGCATCGTGACTCGATGGGCGAGATCGGGGCTCAGGCAAAACAGCAGCGGGCGAATCAGGGGGTAGAGCATTCCGTCACAGAATGGCGCACGCGCGCGGGGATGCCAATGGACGTCCGGCATATGGACACGATCCCACTCAAGTTGTTGACGCGTCTGCCGAAAAGCTCTCCTGAACGTATTTGAACTGGACGAGAAACATCTTGAACGGCTATTTCCAGTGGGACCCTTCCAAACTTTCCCTGCAGATCCAGGAAATGGACGACGAGCACAAAGTGCTCATCGCCTTGATGAACAAGCTCCACGTGCTGCATGGGAAGCACGCCGCCGCCGGCGAGCAGGTGCGGGTGCTCAATGAGCTCGTGACCTATACCGCGAAGCACTTCGCGGACGAGGAGGCCTACATGGAGCGCATTGGCTACCCCGGCCTGCGCGTCCACAAGGGCGTGCACAAGCAATTGCTGGAGAGGCTGGCCGGCTTCAAGTCCACCACCCGGGCCAGCCAGGCGCTGCCTGAAGACCTGTTCGTCTTCTTCAAGATGTGGCTGAGCGCGCACATCTGCGGTATCGACATGAAGTACGCGCGCCATGCGCTGACGGAGCGCGCGGGGTAACGCGGCTATCGCGCCGTGGCGTGCAGCTTGAGGCCGCCAGACTCGATTGCCGCGCTAGTGCTAGCTCTGCTCGAACAGTCGGCAGTAGATGCAAAGATCCGTGCTCGTGCTTTCCGGCCAGAAGTTGCTCACCCACGGGCGGGCGGCTCTGGCGGCGGCGTGCTCAAACGCCTGATTCGCCAGATCGTGTTTCGCAACCTCCGCGGGGCCCGCGTGCTCCAGAATCTCGGTGGCGCGCGTGGTTTCCACGGGGCCACGCGGAAGCACGGTGATCGTCGCGGCCCCGCTTTCCACGCGCCAGGCGAACAGTTCCGGGAATAGCACCTCGTCGTCGCGTGTGAAGAGCGCGCGGAAGTACTGCACGAATTTCCCGTGCGCGGAGTCAGCAGGCTGGAGTGCCGCCCGGCCTGGCTCGCAACACGCGGTGAGCTCGACGCGATCGACGGGGAACCCATCCTGGAACAGCTCCATGCGGACGCGATCTGCGGTGGTGTAGTCGTCGAACACGGCGAGTAAGACAGCGCTCATGTCGTTCTCCGCTGGATTGCGGACGAGCCGCAAGCTCATGGTGCGAAAAGATTCTACTCGCACTGCCCGAGACCGGAAGAACCGTGTCAGTTCGACAGTGCGATGAGGCGCCGAGCTGAAGCTTAGGGCTTGCGGTGTGGCGTGCCGGCTGCGCTGGCGTTTCCGGTGCGCGCTCTGCGCGGCACGCCCGAAGTCGACCCAACTCACTCCGTGGCAGCGTGCAGCCTGAGGCCCAGCGCGCGCACCACCTTCAGCACGGTTGCGAGCTCGGGATTTCCTTCTGACGACAGTGCCTTGTAGAGGCTTTCGCGCCCCAGCCCTGTCTGGCGAGCGATCTCGGCCATGCCAAAGGAGCGGGCGATGTCACCGAGCGCTGCGCACACGAAGGCAGCGTCATCCTGCTCGAGCGCGGCTTCGAGGTATTCGGCGCGGTCCGCATTCGTGTTGAGGTGGTCGACAACGTCCCACCGCTTTGTGGGGACTTTGCTTTTCATCTTTGCCATGTGAGCGTCTCGTCGTATCCCATAAGATACGATTGGACGCTCGAAACGACAAGCGTTGAATCGGCGTTCGTGGTGCGAACGCGCAGAAATGCCCGGGCGAACAGAGTGTCGGGCAGAATGGAACGACGGTGAGGAGGCGGAACGATGCCGGACGTTGCTTTCGTTGGGCTGGGGAAGATGGGCAGCGGGATGGCGGGCCGCCTGCTTGCCGCAGGTTGCCGGGTGCGGGTCTACAACCGCACGGCGTCCAGGGCGGAGCCACTTGTGAGTCAGGGTGCTCGCGTGTGCGCCACGCCGGCCGAGGCGTGCAACGGAGCGCGCGCGGTGTTTGCAATGACTGCCGACGACCAGTCGTCGCAGTCCGTATGGCTGGGGGCTGATGGAATCCTCGCCGCCCACTTGGCGCCCGACAGTCTGGCCGTGGAATGCTCCACGCTTTCTCATGATTGGGTGATGGAACTGGCTGCGCTGGCGACTGCGCGTGGTCTGAGATACATCGATGCACCCGTAACCGGGCCTCCCGATGCCGCAGCGGCTGGCAAGCTCACATTGCTTGTGGGTGCGAGCCACGCGGACCTTGCTTCCGCGCGCTCTTTTCTGGACTCACTTGCGGATCGCATTCTTCACTTCGGCCCGGTGGGCTCGGGCACGGCCTACAAGCTGATGATCAACATGATGGGCGCCGTGCAGATTGCGGCGGCGGCGGAAGGCATGGCCATCGCCCAGCGCGCGGGCCTCGATCTTGCGTTTGTCGCCGATGCCATTGCCGCGGGTCAGGCGGCGAGCCCGCAGGTGGTGCGCAACACCCGCCGCATGGTCGATGGCGACCATGATCGCAACATCGTCTTTACGCCGGCGCTGCGTCTGAAAGACGTCGAATACGCGTTGCGGTTCGCTCGAAAGCTCGGTGTTGGGAGCTCGTTCGGTGAACTGGCCGCGGGCCTCCTCAGGCAGCTTTGCGAGTTGGGCTACGGGCAGCAGAACGAAAGCAAGATCTTCGATATTGCGCGCGCACGGACGGCGGTCGAGGTGCTCCCAAAGTAGCGAGACCCGCCTGCGCGCGCGGCAGCACCCTGTATCAGTTGCCGGTGGCCGGCCGTGTGGCTGGCTTGTCTTTGTCCTTCACCATGAAGACGAGAATCTTCGCGGGCTGCGTGGTGCTCGCGTTCGCGGAGACGCGGTGCACGTCGCCCGGGTTTTCGTAGAACGTCTGCCCGGCAGTCAGCGTCAGGACGGGCTGGCCATCCACCTGCATTTTCACGGAGCCTTCCAGCACGTAGACGAACACGTGCGCGTCGTGGCGGTGTGGCAGCGACGCGCCGCCCGGAACGTATTGCACGGTGAGCATCGTGCCTTCCTTGTTCGGGATGCCGGTGAGGTCTTTCGTGAGCAGCGGCGCAACGATAGCCGGCGCCGGCACATCGGCCGCGTGTGCGGAGGAGGCCACGCCGCCCGCAAGCAACGCCGCGTTGAGCGCCGGAAGAATGGCGCGCAAATGCGGTGACATGCGTCGCGTAACGAGGTGCCTGGGGGAGCTGCGGGTCTTCATGGCGAATTCTCCTAAGCGCGGGCGGCCGTGCCATCGAGGGCGCGAGTGCCGCTAGACTACGGCGTAGCGTGGGCTGAAAGAAGGTCCAGGAAGCGACAGTTCGCACACTGGAGAGACCATGATCGATGTTTACTACTGGGGAACGCCGAACGGCCTCAAGATCAAGCTGTTCCTCGAGGAAACGCAGCTTGCCCACCGCATCGTTCCGGTGAACATCGGCAAGGGCGAGCAGTTCGAGGCGGCGTACCTGAAGATCTCGCCGAACGGGAAGATGCCCGCGATCGTGGATCACGATCCCGCCGATGGGGGTGGCCCGTTATCGCAGTTCGAGTCGGGAGCCATCCTGCTGTATCTCGCGGAGAAGACGGGCAAGCTGCTGCCCGCAGGCCTGCGCGGGCGAGCCGAGGTGTTGCAATGGCTCTTCTGGCAGGTGGCGGGGCTTGGGCCGATGGCCGGGCAGAACGGCCACTTCAATGTCTATGCGCCGGAGAAAGTGCCGTACGCGATTGACCGCTACACGCGCGAAACCGCGCGGCTATACGGCGTGCTCGACCGCCGCCTTTCTGATCGCGAATTCATCGCCGGCGAATACTCCATCGCCGACATTGCGAGCTACCCGTGGATCGTGCCGCACGCGTCGCATCACCAGAATCTCGATGATTTCCCGCATCTCAAACGCTGGTTCGAGACGATTCGCGCGCGGCCGGCGACGGTCAGGGCGTACGAAGGCATTACGGACACGTACGCGAAGCGCCAGCCGCTCACGGACGAGGAGCGGGCGGTTCTGTTCGGTCAGGGCGGCCGCCGGTGAGTGTGCCCCGGTCTTCCGCCTCTAACGAAGGCATGAATTCGGAGAGTCTTGCTCGCCCGGCACGCTTAGCTTGAATCCCGCGCCGTAGTTGCTGCCTGGGCTGGCCCAGTCCGAGGATGTGTCGGCACGAAGCGCAGCGCATTCTTCTACTTCTCCGCCGGCGTATGCCTCGCTGTCCAGTACGCCTGGCGCGGGCAGTGCCTGCTCGCCTGTGGCGGATGGCTTGGGTCGGCAATCCGCGTCTTTTGCTGGCGGCTCGTCCGCGCTGTAGGCGCGTTCCGGATCGGTTCGGGTTACCTGAATCTCGCGCTCGTCAGTTAGGCCGTCGCCATCGAAGTCGATGTCGAAGTTCGCGTTCACGCAGGCCGTCTCGTTTTTTTTTGCGTGATCCCGCTCATGGATCAGAACGGCGACGAAGCTGGTGTAGTAGCGGAGGTCCTCCGACCTGCCTGTGATGCGAAGCGGGCCTGGGCCTTTGCTGGTCAGGCGGTATTGGTTATTGCCGTTGTACGCTTCGTCGCAAATGCGAATCCATGATTCGCCGAAGCCGTTCACGCTGAAAGATCTTCTGGAAGCCTCGTCGCAGCCATACTTGAAGAAGCCGCAGGCCAGGGTTTGCTCGATTGCGTTCTGCCGGTAATAGTAGAACCAGTTGGCCTCGGTTGAGGGGAGGCCCGCCCGTCTGTCAGCGCGGCAGTGTCGGGCGGAAATACAACGGGAACAGTAGACGACGTTTGGGTGATTCTTTCCTGTGCCTGTATAGAACACTTCAAAAGGTTGCTCGAGCAGCACCTTGCCTCGTCTTGCATACCGCAGTCGAACGGTCTTGAGGCCAAACGACGAGTTGAGTGACGGCAGGCCGGTGAACGAGACCGTTGCGGTGAGCTGGCCGTTCTCCACCTTCGGCTCGCCATCCACGTTGTTAGGATCCCAGTCCTTGGACGAACCGGGTATCTCATCCACGTCGAATTGCAGACCGCTCGCCAGTTGCGTGAGCTGCGCGAAGTCCGCGCCCGCGCGAGCCTCCACTTTCAGGTGGATAGTCAGAACGCCCCGGTCTTTGTCGTCCACCGCGCTGAACACGAACTCGTTCTGACCGTTCCCGGCTTCGGATCCGGGTGACCGGCGCGGGTCGCCTGCTGGCGTGATGAACGCAAGGTGGGGCCACTCCGCCGAAGTGTTCTCCTCTCCGCCGGTGCTCGCGCAGGCGCAAAGAGCAAAGGAGGCACCAAGCAATACTGGAATTCGCCGCGTCCACGACAGCATGTCAGCCATTCCCTTGGCCTTTGGGATTCACTTGAGGTGATTCAGCACCAGCTCGCGCAGCTGCCTTGCAGCCTCACGGTGCCGGATCGTTCGTGTTCTTGGCTGCGACGATCAGCGGGGCGTCGCGGATGCGTCCAGAGTCTCCAGTACGAAAGTCTCGGGACGCTACATGAAGCAGTGGTATTTCAAACAGTTCGGTGGTCGGGCGCGACGCGCCCGAGCGAAGGTCGGTGCTTGGATATAGGGGATTGGCGTCAGACGCCGAGCTGCTTCTTCAACGAATCCAGCTCTTCGCGAAGCTGACGGACTTCCGCTTCGAGGCGATCGATGCGCGAAGGAGTGCCGGAGGAAGCGGCCGCCGCGCTCGTGGCATGCGTCACCCCACCGGGGGCGTGCGCGTCCGCCCCAGTGGCGACCTCTTCCTGCTCAACACCCGCTGCAACAGGGCCGCTGAACAGATGCGCATACTGCGAATCCCGCCGCCCAGGCAGGCGCGCCAAACGCACCACGAACGGCCCGTCTTCACGCGTGCGAAGGCCTTCAAGAACGTCCTCGACCTGCTCCGTATCCGAAAACTGCGCCATGCGCCCCGCCCGCGGTCGCAACTCTCCCGGCGTCTGCGCCCCCCGCAGCAGCAGCTCACACACGATGGCCAGTTCCTGCGGCGTGAACTTCAGCGTTCCGTACTCGGTATTGCAGAACCGATGCTGATACTTCGGCACGCGGCTGCCAAAGCCCGAGCGCTCCATGACGAAGTGCTTCTTCGCGAGGGCATCCACCGTGCGCTGAACGGTGGCTTCGTCCACATCCATCATCGGGTCGCGATTGCTCTTCTGGTTGCACGCGTTCACGAGCGCGTTCAGCGACAGCGGGTATTGATCCGGCGTGGTGATCTGTTTTTCGATGAGGCAACCGATGACGCGCGCCTCCATGGGGGTCAGCTCGATGTTCATTGACGCGTCAGCTCCTCCGCCGTGATGTGCCGGGGTGCGATGTCCACGGGCACTTCGCCAAGCCGGTCCAGCACCCGCTGCACTTCGGGGCGCACGACCACCATCTTCTTCAACAGCGCATCCGCGGCGGCGTAGTCGCCGGTGGCCTGGATGGTCATGATCTGCCGCGTGAGCGCGACCACGGCCTTCTTCGCCTTCGGCACATCCATGGAAAACCGCCCATCGGCACTCACGCGAATGGCGCCGTGGTCGAACAGGTTGTTCACCTGCATGGCGATGCCCTTCGCGTGGGTCTGCGAAAGCCCGAAGCGCAACGTGCGAAAGGTAGAGGCCAGGAACGTGGTGTACATCGACCGTTCCAGCTTCTTGTCGAGCACGCCTTTGTCCATGAGATATTGAAGCGCCCAGAGGCCCGAGACGTCGGCCTTTGCTTCTTCGAGTGGCCCGTTGAGCTCCTTCAGCTCCTGGCGCACGGTGGTTTCGCGCCCGCCCACCTGAATGGCCTGCGGCCCGAGGCCGTGCATCAGCTCGTGCATCAGAATGTGAGTAAAGAATGGGTCGAACGCCACCAGCGGCCGGTCGGCAGGTGCCAGCGCCACATCCGCAATGGGCATCAGCACTTTCTCGAACTTCGCCTGCTGGAAGTTCTTGAGCAGCGTGCGCTTGGAGCCTTTCTCCGTCACCACGCGCTCGTCGTTCGGCAGGTTGAACGCGGCCGTCTGCACGCCGTGGTTGCCGTCGCCTGAGTTGTACACCACGTTGACCACGCGGATGGGCGAGAAGCCGCCGAGCTTCGAGCGCCGGTACTTCGGGTCGATGGGCAGGTGGTTCTCCAGTTCCTGCAGCTCGCCGCTGAACTTTTCCAGCTTCTTCGTCTCGTCGAAATCGGTGAGCGTGATGAACGCTTCGAACGCCGCCTCGAAGTTGAACCACTCGTCTTCGTAAACCTCGTAGGGCCCGATGGTGGGCTCGATGGAGGCATTCAGCTCCATCCACGCCACGTCGCTTTCGTAGTAGTCGTTGCTGATGAACGCGGCGGCGCGCTTCTCGAGGTAGGCCTTCAGGGTGGGCTGCTTCGTGAGCCCGGCCGCTTCACGCAGCAACCGCGCCATCTCCATCAGCTCGCCCTGATATTCCAGCGAGTAGGGCACGGCAGTGAGCTTGCCGGCAGGCGTGCGCCGAATGGCAGTGAAGAAGCCGGTGGCGGCCTCTTTCTCAGCTTTCGGCAGCGCGTTCATCCACGCGTCCACTTCCGCGCGCGTGGCATCGGCGGGGTAGAAGTTGGCCTGCGGAGGCTTGGCTTCCACGCCCGGCAGAAAAGGCTGGTTCGCATCGAGCGCCGACCACGGCCCCTTGTTGAGCAGGAAATAGTCGAGCCGTGCCTTGCCGAGCGGGCTCGTGTCGTTCAACAACAGCAGCAGGCGGGATTCATTTCGCGCCGACACCTGGCGCAGGAACAACGCATCCAGCACCTGCGCGGCCTGGATGATGCGCACGAGGGCCTGCCGCTCGTTCCCGGGCAGCGAGGACACATCCACGCGCACGTCCACCGGCGCAAACCGCGAGGACATCTTCTGGATCCGCGGAAGATCTGGCGCGGCGCTGGCGCCACCTGAAGTCAGTGCCATGGCGAGAATGATGGCCGTTGCCGCGCGCAGACGCACGTGACACATGGTGAACCCCTTCGAAAAGAGCGCCCGGCGCACATCGGCGGGCGGCGCATCTTAATCGACGCGCCTCAGCCGCGCAGCCAGCGGGGGTTTGCGCCAACGAAGACGAGGGAGCCCTGTTCCGGGCCTTCCCCTTCGACGCGCCGCGCGGCTTCCTCGATCACGGTGCGCGCCCGGTCCGCGGCCGCAGCGACCTCGGCCGCCACGGCATCCGATTCGACGGCGTGCGCGAGCAGGTAGCCCTGCACACCTACAGGCCCGCACTTCGACAGGAACTCGAGCTGCGGCCCCCGTTCCACGCCTTCGGCCACCACCTGCAGCCCCAGGCCATGGCAGAGCGCGATGATGGAGCGCGCGATTGCGGCGGACCGAGGGCTGGAGTCGACAGACTCCACCAGCATGCGATCGAGCTTCACGCGCGTGATGGGCAGCTGCTCCAGCGACGTGAGCGAGGAATAGCCGATGCCGAAGTCATCGAGCGCAATCGCGACGCCCATCTTGCGCAGCCTGCCGAGCGCATCGATGGTGGAGGCTCCGGTCTGGAACACCGACTCCGTCAGCTCCAGCTCCAGCGCGCTCGCGGGCAGCCCCGTGACTTCGAGCGCCTGCTTCACATGGTCCACGAACCCGCCTTCGAACAGCTGCTGCGGCGACACGTTGATGGCGACCGAAGCGCGCGCCCACCCCTGCGCACGCCACGCGGCCACGGCAGATGTAGCGGCCCGCAGAACCCACTCCGTGAGCTCGTTCATGAGCCCGGTCTTCTCGGCGATGTGGATGAACTCCGTTGCCGTGGCAATGCGCCCGTCCGGCTTGCGCCAGCGCAGAAGCGCTTCCACGCCGATAGGCTCGAAAGTATGAAGGGCAACCTGCGGCTGATACATCAGCATGAGGTCGCCAGCCTCCACCGCACGGCGCAGAGACTGCTCCAGCCGGAACCGCTGAGCGGCGGCGTCGTACAACGAAGGCCGATAGAGGGCGCAACGATTGCGTCCCAGCTCTTTCGCGCGGAAGAGCGCGACGTCGGCGGCGCGCAGCAGAGAATCCGCATCCGACGCATGCTCGGGGAACAGGCTCGCGCCCACGCTCGCGCTCGTCGAAAGCACGCGACCCTTGATCGACAGCGGCTGCTGAAGCGCCACTACGATCTCGTTCGCGCGCTCCAGCACCTCTTCGTGCGACTTCACGTCTTCGATCAGCACGGTGAATTCGTCGCCACCCAGGCGCGCAAGCAATGAGCGCGGGCCGGCGGCCGTGCGCAGGCGCTCCGCCACCAGCTGCAGCACGCGATCGCCGAAGTTGTGCCCGAGCGTGTCGTTGATGGATTTGAAGTTGTCGAGGTCCACGAACAGCAGCGCGATCTGCTGGCCGGTGGAGCTCGCGCGGCTCAGCGCGCCGCCCAGGCGCGTGGAGAGCTGGCGACGGTTCGGGAGTTGCGTGAGCGGGTCGTGGTGCGCGAGGTGATGCAGCTGCCGCGTGCGTTCCGCCACGTGCTTTTCGAGCTCGGCCTGGTGCGCGCGCAGCTCCGATTCCGCGGCGACCACCTGGTTGGCCATCGCATTGATCGACTCGGCCAGCGTGTCGATCTCCGCTGCGCCTCCGCGAGGCGCCCGCGCCGTGCGGTTGCCGGCAGCCAGCTGGCGCGTGGCCTGCGTGAGCCTGCGCACAGGCTGCGAGATGCTGATCATCAGCACGAACGAAACGAAGATCACGACGGCCAGCACGGCGAGCCCCGTGCGGCCGAGTGTGCGCTCGGCATCTTCCGCGGAGAGCGCGGCCGTCTCGGCGGCGGCGAGCAGCCCGCTGCGCGCCGGCGCCTGCAGCTGTTTCTGTGCGCCAATGATCAGCGCCACGCCATCGTCGAGGAACGCCCGCCGCGACGGCCCATTCGTGGCATCGAACTTCTCGATGAGCGTGCGCAGCTCCACCGCCTTCGCGAAATCCTCGCGGATGAGATCCATCCAGGCACGCCCCGGCGACTTCATCAGCTCGGGTGTGTGCCGCGCGAGCACGGCGGCGAATTCCTTCTCTTCACGCGGCCCGGATGTGGTGGCGCCGGTGCCGGCGCGCAAAGCAGTGGCCGCCGCCGCAAGTTCCGCGAGCGAACGCCGCGCGAACACCTGGTCCTGATCGATGCGCACGCCGATGCCGCCTGCGGAGACAACCCTTCCCTGAATGCTCGCGAGCGCCGCGTTCCGGCGCGCAACCCAGTCCGCGCGTTGCACGGCCTGCGCGGCCAGCGCCCTGCCGCGCGAGATGTGGCCGGTCATGCCGATCTGCAGCTCCGTCACCGAAGGCGTCACGAGTGGCGTGGGGTCGCCTTCGAAGTACGCGGCCATGGAGGCATCGAGCGCCGCGCGTGCGCGCGTGATCGAGGCTTCATCCGGCGAGCGCGCGGCCTGCATGTATTCCGAGACCGCGCCGTCATAGGACACGAGTTTCTCGACGATGGTGCTGGCGCGGCGGGCGAGCGGCTCGTGATCGTGCTGCATGCTGCGCACGGCGGCCACGGCCTTGCGTGTCGTCTCCGTCGCGATCGTGTGGCCGATGAGAATCACCGCGGCCACGGCGGCAAGTCCCAATGCGAGCCGGCCTGCGATGCCCAGTTTCAGAGAACGCCGTGCCAGCGCCGCCCGCGGAACGCGGCGGCTGTATGAATCCGATTCAGCCGTCTGCACGGAGTTTTTTTGCATAAGACATAAGTTGTCCGCGCTCGCGTCCTGCACGCGCGGGGGTTGCGTATTGAACAAGCGCGGATGATGAGGTTCGCAAGGCCACGCTTCCGTGGTGGCCATCGCAGAAGTCGCGGCGATTTGCGCGCGAGGTCGATGTGGGCGACGAGCGGCGCAATGCGGAACGCCAATGGCAGCGAACACGCAACAACCTTCGCTCGGGATATGTGAGGCAGGAGGTGCGTTGAATCACACACCGGCGGTCTCGTGAAAGAAACGCTCGCGATCGCCGGTCCGCGGCCGGCGGCTGAGGCGTATCCGATGCGGTGACCTATTGCATTGCGCGCCTACAAATGCTTGCCGCGCGAACGGCAACGGAAACGGGCCGGCTTGCTCGGTTTTGAGCCGGAATCGTGGACCTTTCGCTATACTCCGGCCCCATGACAGAGATCGCGGACACGTTCGATTCGGCCTTCACCAAGGCCGTAGACCTCGGCAACCGGCTAGCCGACCGCGACAAGGACGCGGACCTGTGGGATATCGCGGACGGCCTGCTGGCCGGCGCGCTCCAGTACTGGCTCTATTCCCGCCAGCCCTGCGGTGACCCGCGCTGCCAGGACTGCATGCCCATCAGCACAGCCGAAGGCCGCATGGCAGAGCTGAAGAAGCTGGTGGAACAGCTCGCGGCCGAAAGCGAATACTTCCACACGCCCACCGACGCGAACGCGGGCAGGGCGTAACCCCCTCCCGGCAGTCCGGCGAGCGCCGGACCCCGTTCGACAATAATCCAACGAGTGGCTCCAAGGCGGGCGGTGTCCGCCCAACCGGCGCAGTGCTGTCCGCGCGGCGCGGTAGTGCCGCCGCCTGCGCATGCGCCACGTCCCTGAATCCTGAACCTGTGTCCGACGAGGAACTAGGCCGTCGCCGCCGCGCTCTTGCCTTCGATGGCCTGCACCGCATCCGCGAGCGCCTGCTCGAACAGGTTCATCCCTTCCTTCAGCAGCGCGTCCGAGATGGTCAGCGGCGTGAGGAAGCGGATGACGTTGCCATACATCCCGCACGCCAGGATGATGAGCCCGCGCCGGGCCGCCGCCTGGACCAGGGCTTTCGTCAGGTCCGCATCCGGCGCATCCGCGCGGCGGTTCTTCACGAGCTCGATGGCCACCATGGCGCCGAGGCCGCGCACATCCCCGATGCTCGCGAAGCGGGCCTGCAGGCCCTTCAGGCGGGAGACGAGGAAGTTGCCCGTCTGGCTCGCGCGCTCGAGCAGCTTTTCGTCGCGAATGACGTCGAGCACCGCGAGCCCCGCCGCGCAGCCGAGCGGTGAGCCGGCGTAGGTGCCGCCGAGGCCGCCGGGGCCGGGCGAGTCCATGATTTCCGCCTTGCCGACCACGGCCGACAGCGGCACGCCGCCCGCCACGCTCTTGGCGATGGTCATGAGATCTGGCTCCACACCGGTGTGCTCGATGGCGAACATCTTGCCGGTGCGCGCGAACCCGCACTGGATCTCGTCGGCGATGAGCAGGATGCCGTGCTGGTCGCACAGCGCGCGCAGCTTGCGCAGCAGCTCGGCCGGCGCCGCATAGAACCCGCCTTCGCCCAGCACCGGCTCGATGATGATGGCGGCCACGCGTGCCGGGTCTACATCTGCCTTGAAAAGCTGCGTGAGCGCGTCGAGAGAGTCTTCGACCTTCACGCCGTGATACGCCATGGGGTAGGGCACGTGATACACCTCGGGCAGCATCGGCCCGAAGCCCGCCTTGTAAGGCTGCACCTTGCCCGTGAGGCTGATGCACGCGAGCGTGCGCCCGTGGAAGCCGCCGGTGAACGCGATTACCGCGGAGCGCTTCGTGTGGAAGCGCGCGATCTTCACCGCATTCTCGACCGCCTCGGCGCCCGTGGTCAGGAAGATGGTTTTCTTCGGCCCCTTGCCCGGCATCAGCTCGTTCAGCTTCTCCGCGAGCGCCACATAGCTTTCATATGGCGTCACCTGGAAGCACGCATGCATCAGCTTCTCGAGCTGCTGGGCCACCGCGGCCTTCACCTTCGGGTGCACGTGGCCTGTGTTGACCACCGAGATGCCGCTGGCGAAGTCGATGTAGCGCTTGCCTTCCACGTCCCACAGCTCGGAGTTCGACGCGCGCTCCGCATACACCGCGAGAGAGTTGGAGACGCCGCGCGGAATGGCGGCCTGGCGGCGGGCGTGCAGATCGGCATTGGATGTCAAGCGAGACTCCTGTCGAATGAATACGGCGCGGCTCAGGCGAGCTTGTGCCGCGCGATGGGCAGCGAGCGTAGCCGCTTGCCGGTAGCTGCGTAGATGGCATTGCAGATCGCCGGCGCCACCAGCGCCACCGCCGGCTCGCCGATGCCGCCGGGCGCTGCGCTGCTCTGGACGATGTAGCTTTCGATGCGCGGAACGTCGTTCATGCGCGCGAGGCGATAGTTGTGGAAGTTGGTCTGCTGCACGCGGCCTTTCTGCACGTTGATCTCGCCCCACAGCGCGGACGTGAGCCCGAACACGATGGAGCCTTCCACCTGCGCCATCACGGTGTCGGGGTTCACCACCTGCCCGCAGTCTGTGGCGCTGACGATGCGGTGTACTTTCACCTTGCCGTCCTCGCCGATGGAGATTTCCGCCACCTGCGCCATGTAGGTGCCATAGCCTTCCATGACCGCCACGCCCTGGAAGTGGCCCTTGCCCGGTGAGCCGTAGTTGGCTTCGCGTGTGGCGAGCTTCAGCACGTCGCGATATCGCGGCTGCTTCCCCAGCAGGCCCATGCGGAATTCCACCGGGTCTTTCTTCGCGTCGTACGCCAGCTCATCCATGAAGCTCTCGACCACGAAGCAATTGAGCGCATGGCTCACCGAGCGCATGTAGCCCACGTCGATCCCGATCTCGTGCTGGACATAGTCCACCTGCACGTTCGGCACGTCATAGGGGTAGTTCGCCGCCGCCTCGACGGCGAACGGGTCGATGAACTTCTCGTCCGGGGACGGGAACATGCGCGCCGTAACAGACGGGCCGACCAGACGCAGCTTGAACGCGGTGAAGCGGCCGTCCTTGTCGAATGCCGCTGCGATGGTGTCGTAGGCCGGCGGGCGATAGGTGTCGTGCGTGGTGTCGTCTTCGCGAGTCCACAGCAGTTTCACCGGCTTGCCCACGGCTTTGGACGCCTCGACGGCCGCGGGGATGAAATCCACGTCGAGCCGGCGACCGAAGCCGCCACCGAGGAACGTGGTGTGCACGCTCACCTGCTCCGGCGTGAGGCCGGCGGCCTTGGCTGCCGCGCCTTGCGCAACGAGTTGGATCTGGGTGGGCACGTAAATGTCGCACTTGCCGTCACGAACGTCGGCGGTGCAGTTCTGCGGTTCGAGCGTTGCGTGAGCCAGCAGCGGCAGCGTGTATTCGCGGCTCACCACCTTGGCGGCGGCCTTCAGGGTGGCGTCGACGTCGCCATCCTTGCGTGCAACCTTGCCCTCACCGCTTGCCGCTTTCTGCAGGCCCTTCATGATGGCCGCGTCGCTCAGCGCCGCGTTCGGGCCGTTGTCCCATTCGATCTTCAGCGCGTCGCGCGCCTTGCGTGCGCGGAACCAGGAGTCCGCCACCACGGCGACGCCCGAAGAGGCCTGCACCGTGGCCTTGTAGCCAGGCAGGGTCTTTGCCGCGCTGTCATCGACGCTCTTCACCTTGCCGCCGAGCGTGGGCGGCTGGGCGAGGGCGGCGTAGAGCATGTCTGGCAACCGCACGTCGATGCCATACTGGGCGCGGCCATCTACCTTGAGCGGCGTGTCGAGCCGCTTCGCCGCTGTGCCGATGAGCTTGAAAGCCCCCGGGTCTTTCAGCGTCACGTTCTCGGGCACCGGCAGTTTGGACGCCGCGTCTGCCACTTCGCCGTACGTGAGCTTCTTGCCGTGAGGAGAGAAGATTGTGCCGTCTTCCACCTTGCAGGTCTGCGGGCTCACTTTCCATTCTTTCGCGGCCGCCGTGACGAGCATGGTGCGTGCCTGGGCGCCGGCCTTGCGCAGCTTCTCCCACGCTTCGCGCACGCTGGTGCTGCCGCCGGTGAGCTGCGTTCCGATCATGCTGTTCGTGTACACGGCCGCGGCGGGTGCGAACTCCACCTGGATGCGGTTCAGCGCCACGCCCAGCTCTTCGGCGATGAGCATGGTGAGCGACGTGTACACGCCCTGGCCCATTTCGGAGCGGTCGCACAGGAAGGTGATGGAGTTATCCGTGCCCACTTTGAGCCAGGCGTTCACGTCGAGCACCTTGCGCTCGCCCGATGCGCTTTGTGGCTCACGTTTGCCGCAACCCGGCAGCGACAGGGCGATGACGAGGCCGCCCGAGATCACTGCCGTGTTACGGAGGAAATCGCGTCTGGCGAGACTCATGGCGAGGCACTCCTTCAGCGTCGTTCGTTTGTCGCGCCCGCCGGGTGGTCGGCGCGCCTGGTCAGCAGCGTCAATCGCGGTCAGGTGGGCGCGGAGCCCTTGTCCGGCCCCATCTCGGACGCACGGTGTATGGCGGCGCGAATGCGCTGGTAGGTGCCGCAGCGGCACAGGTTGCCAGACATGGCGTCGTCGATGTCCTGGTCCGTGGGTTTGGGCTTCTGGGCCAGCAGGGCGACCGCAGACATGATCTGGCCCGACTGGCAATACCCACACTGAGGCACGTCAAGCTCCAGCCACGCCTTCTGCACGGGATGGCTTTGGTTCGCCGAGATGCCTTCGATGGTGGTGATCTTCTGGTCGCCCACGGCAGTCACGGGCGTGACACAGGCGCGCGTGGGCGTGCCGTTGAGATGCACCGTGCAGGCACCACAGAGGGCTATTCCGCAGCCGAATTTCGTGCCGGTGAGGCCGAGAGTGTCTCGCAGCACCCACAAAAGTGGCGTGTCATCTTCCACGTCCACCTGAACGTCGCTGCCGTTCACGTTGAGCTTGATCATGGGTGAGGTTCCCTGAAGCAGCGGCACGGCTTTGGCCACAAGGCGTACTATAATCCTCGCCCTTTTCGAAAGCGTAGTCATCGCCTTGAGCCAAGCCACCGCCCCGGCCTCCAGTGTCCTGGAGGCGGAGGTCGTCATCGTCGGAGCCGGCCCGTGCGGCCTGTTCCAGGTGTTCGAGCTGGGCCTCCTCGGAATTGGCGCACATATCGTCGATTCGCTCGCGCATCCCGGTGGCCAGTGCGCCGAGCTCTATCCTGAGAAGCCCATCTACGACATCCCGGCGCTGCCGGTGTGTGGCGCGCAGGAGCTGGTAGACCGGCTCATGCAACAGATCCGCCCCTTCAATCCGCGGTTTCATCTGGGGCAGGAGGTCGCGGAGCTGGCGCGGCGCGAGGATGGGCGCTTCACCCTGCGCACGGCAACGGGCACCACTTTCAATACGGGCGCGGTCGTCATTGCGGCCGGCGTGGGCTCGTTCCAGCCCCGGCGCATCGGCCTTCCCGGCGCGGAAGCGTTCGAAGGCGAGCACATCCGCTATCGCGTGCGGGATGCGCACCTGCTCCACGGCAAACGGCTGGTGGTGTTCGGCGGCGGAGACTCCGCGCTGGACTGGGCCATCGAGCTTGCGCCCAAGGCTGCGAGCCTCACGCTGGTGCATCGTCGGCCGGATTTTCGAGGCGCGCCCGCTTCGGTGCTGAAGATGCGTGAGCTGGTGGAAGCCGGCCGCATGCGTCACGTCGAAGGCACGCCGCACGCGCTGAACGTGGAGGGCGGCGAGTTTCGCGGCGTCACCGTGAAGGCGCCGGATGGCTCACTCATCGGCCTCGACAGCGATCACCTGCTGGTGTTCTTCGGCCTGCACCCGAAGCTCGGGCCCATCGCCGAGTGGGGGCTGGAGCTCGAGAAGAAAGCGCTGAAGGTCGACACCGAGAAATTTCAGACCAGCGTGCCCGGTATCCATGCCGTGGGCGACATCAACACCTATCCCGGCAAGAAGAAGCTGATTCTTTCCGGTTTCCATGAGGCGGCGCTCGCGGCGTTCGCCATCCAGCACCATTTGTATCCGCAGAAGAAGCAGTTCCTGCAATACACGACCACGAGCCCGCTCATGCAGAAACGGCTCGGCGTCACCGAATCCTGACCACCCCCGCAAGACCCCCTGAGGAGACCATCGATGAGATTCATGAAACACACGTTGCTGGCCGCTGCGCTGATTGGCGCGAATGCGTTCCTGTTCGCGGCGCCCGCTGTTGCGGCCGACAAGGTCTGCAAACTGGAGATCACCGGCAACGATCTCATGCAGTACGACAAGAAAGAGCTGAAGGTGGCTGCGGATTGCACCAGCATCGAAGTCAAGCTGACGCACATCGGCAAGCTGCCGACCGCCTCGATGGGCCACAACTGGGTGCTCGTGAAGACCCCCGACCTGCAGCCTGTGGCGAACGACGGCCTCGGCGCGGGACTGGCGGCCAACTACATCAAGGCCGGCGACAAGCGCGTCATCGCGCACACCAAGGTCGTGGGTGGCGGCCAGAGCGACACGGTCACGTTTCCGGCATCGGCGCTGACGAAGGGCGGGGATTACTCCTTCCTCTGCACGTTTCCGGGCCACAGCGCCCTGATGAAGGGCAAGTTCATCTTCGGCTAGCCATGTCCACGCTCGGGCATAGCTACGCGACGCGGCAGGCCGCAAAAGCCACGCCTTTTGCGGCCGGAAACGAAGCTGATGTCCGAAAAAGCGCCGCAGGCGACTTTTTCCAATGAACCATACAAGCTCGCAGACGCAAGATCTCCTGGCCCTGCTCGAGCTGGAACAGCTCGAAGTGAATCTGTTTCGTGGCGCGAGCCGCGATATCGGGAGTGCGCAGGTATTCGGCGGTCAGGTGCTGGGCCAGGCCCTCACCGCTGCCTCGCGCACCGTTGAAGGCCGCGTGGTGCATTCGCTCCACGCGTACTTCCTGCGGCGTGGGGATTTCAACGCGCCCATCGTCTACGAAGTGGATCGCAGCCGCGACGGCCACAGCTTCTCCAACCGCCGTGTCATCGCCATCCAGCACGGTGAGCAGATCTTCAACATGACGGCCTCGTTCCAGATCGTGGAAGAGGGCCTGGAGCATCAGATCGAGATGCCGAAGGTGCCCGCGCCCGAAGACCTGCCCGACATGGTGGAGGTGCTGCGTCCCCAGCTCGACCGCATGCCCGAGCGTGTGCGCAAGTTCGTGGAGGCGCCGCGCCCGTTCGACTTCAAGATGGTGCAACCGGTGAACCCGCTCGACCCGCGCAAGGCCGCGCCGTCGCGCCAGGTGTGGCTGCGTGCGAACGGTGACGTTCCGGCGGGCGAGTCACTCCACCGCATTCTTCTGGCCTACGTTTCAGATTTCTACCTGCTCGACACGGCGGCCCTGCCGCACGGTCTTTCGTTCTTCAGCAGCAAGATCATCATGGCGAGCATCGACCACGCCATGTGGTTCCACCGGCCCCTGCGAGTAGATGAGTGGCTGCTCTATGCGCTCGACAGCCCCAGCGCTTCGGGTGCGCGCGGCTTCGGCCGCGGCAGCGTCTTCTCGCGCGACGGCCGGCTCGTCGCCAGCACGGCGCAGGAAGGTCTCGTTCGCGTCGCCGGCGCTTAAGAGCGCGCGGAAGGTTGTCATGAGAGCATCAGGATTCGGCCTGTTGCTCGCCATTGCCGTGCTGGTGCCGGCCGCATCGTTTTCCGGCCCGCTGGATGATCTCTCGCCCGCGGACGCGCTCGTGCAGATCTGGCCCGGCGTGCGGGACTCCAGCGAGCAGATGGTCGTCGCGCCAGGCGAGGGCGGCCAGCCCACATACTCGGATGAAGAGCCGGTGCGCGTGCGCACCTTGGTGGCGCGCGTGCAGGTGCCGTGGCTCGGG
This sequence comes from uncultured Gammaproteobacteria bacterium, assembly GCA_963837755.1. Classification (GTDB taxonomy): domain Bacteria; phylum Pseudomonadota; class Gammaproteobacteria; order Steroidobacterales; family Steroidobacteraceae; genus JADGHX01. The sequence goes on from CAWIOP010000004.1 coordinate 406,354, forward strand.
GCGCGCATCCTTTATCTCGAAGAGTTCCTGCACGATCAGCCGAGCGTGCTGCGTCGTCAGCTGCTATTGCGCGTGGAAACCGAGACGTTCGGCGTGCGCCGGGTGCGCGTGTTTCCGTATACGTTCAAGAACGGCGAGCGCTGGCGGCGGCTGAATCGCAACTCGAAGCTGCTCGCGCAGCTGAAGGCCTCGGACCTCGAAGCCACGGAGGGCTGCGACCTCGTGCTTCACCAGGAAGGCGACCAGTTTCGGGGCGGCACTACGGGGCTCGATTGCGAGCAGGAGTCGCGGGGCGAAAGGCTCTACGTCGACTATCGCGTCGTCATCGGCGCCGACGTGTACTGGTATCGCCGCCGCCTGATGCGCGAGGCCGATGACGAGCTTTACGAGGAAGTCATCGGCTACAACTGGTTCTCGCCCAACGACACGCGCCTCTTCACCTGCCGCGTGGAGTATTCGGCAAGCGGCAAGCCGTCGGAGCTGCGGCCCATCGCGCGTCTCGACCTGCACGACCAGGGCGGCCACGCGCGCTTCACCACGCCCGACGGGCGCCGGTTCGACGTGAGCCTGCACACGGAAGACTGGCCCTTCGCGAGCGACCGCGACGCGCTGCTGCTGCTGCTGGAACAACCCAACGACCCGATGCCTGTCGCGTCCGCCTGGACAGACCTCGACGCGCGGCAGATCGCCATCGACCTCGGGTGGCTCAATGTCCGTTGCGGGCCGTTGGTGCCTGAGACGGGGGAGATTGCGTCGTAGGGGTTGCGCCGTCGCAGGCGAAGCCGTGTGGGGCGGCGAAGTTTCTTGTGCTGGGCAGCGTCAGGCTCGCGCGCTTCGAAAATACCCTCGGAGGACCGAGGCTATTTTCGGCGTTCCCCGCGCGCGTCGGGGGCCGCGCGTCACGGCGGCCTTCCCAAGATTCTATTTCTCCACTCGCGCGGCCCTGATCCGCCGTCGCGCGGGCGCTCGCCACACGCTGCCCAGCACAAGAAACTTCGCCGCCCCACACGGCTTCGCTGTTGGGGTGGTGGCGTTCATGAATAAAGCCGTTGAGGCTTGCGTCGAGTATCGAAGGCGCAACTCCAACGCCGCAGCTCACACCTCGTGACTCTCAACTTCTTTTCCCGAAAGCCGCGGCCGCGGCTCCGATCGCTGCGCTTCACGCGACCAACTCAAAGCGAAGCCCTGCAGCCCGGCGTTTTTCTCTCTGCGGGGCAGCGCGAGCCTCACGCTGCCCCGCAGAGAGAAAAACGCCGGGCTGCAGGGCTTCGCCTGCGAGAGCGGTTATTCGCTATTGAATCAAGGCCTGTAAAGGCCTGACAAAAGCCCGCTACGTGTGATTCGCCATCCCATCGATCTCCTGCAGGAGAATCGGGTTGAAGCGATCCGCCGCTTCCATCATCAGGAAGTGGCCGGTCTTTTCGAGCGTGATGGCCTTGAACACGGGCAGCGTCTTGCGGATGCGCGCTTCGTCTGCCGGTTGGCCCAGGCTGGAGTTGATGGCCACCACGGGCACGTGAATTTCTGGCAGCAGAGCGGCGTAGTCCATGCGTAGCAGCGATTGCATGGCTGGTACGACGACGGCGGGCAGTGAAAGCGACATGTCGTATGCCACTTTCTGAACGAGCTTCGGGTCCGCGTCGGGCGTGAAGAACGAGCTGGTGACAAACTCGCGCGTGTGGCCGATGAAATCGTCGCGGAAGGGCTTCAGCGCCTTTTCGATCTGCGCCTCGGGCATCACCGGCTGGCCGATGGTCTTCAGCGAATCGACGGCCACGATGCCAACGACGCGATCGCCAATGCGGCGCGCGGCTTCGAGCGCCACGGGCGCGCCCATGGAGTGGCCCACGAGCACGACCTGGTGGTTCTGCAACTGGCGCACGACGGCGGCGACGTCTTCGCCGAAATTGCCCATCGACCAGTCCACGCGGTTGGCGCCCGATGCGCCGTGGCCGGCAAGATCGACCGTGACGGTGGTGTACTTCGCCTTCAGCGCGTCGATCTGCTGTTTCCAGTAGTTCGAGTCGCACGACCAGCCGTGCACCAGCACTACGGCCGGCTCGCCGCTGCCATACACGTGATATTCGATGTGCACGCCATCCGCAGACGTGACGATCTGGGGCGCGCCTTCTGCCGGCGCGCGCACGGATGCAGTGACATCGGGCTCGGCGTCGGCAGGCTTCTTGCCGCACGCAGCAAGCGACAACAACGTAACGGCGAGCAGCAGGACGCGAAAACCGTTCAGGATCATTATGTCCTCCACCGCCGCGCAAGCCCTGACGGCGGCCAGCATCTTAGCGGGGTTCGGCGCGCAGAACCTTGCCGGGGTTCATGATCCCGTTCGGGTCGAAGGCCCGCTTCACCGCGCGCATCAGCTCCAGCTCCACCGGCTGCGCGTACATCTCGAGCTCGGGCACCTTGAGGCGGCCGATGCCGTGCTCCGCGCTGAAGCTGCCGCAGAAGTCGCGCACGAAGTCGTGAATGGCGCGCTTCGTTGCGGGCTCGCGGGCCATGAACGCCTCCTGGCTCGCGCCGGGCGCCTGGTTCAGGTTGAAGTGCAGGTTGCCGTCGCCGACGTGCCCGTAGGCCACGAGGCGGCCTTCCGGCACGTTCGCCGTCACCCAGGCGGACGCACGCTCCACGAAATCGGGCAGCACGGCGACGGGCACGGAGATGTCGTGCTTCAGGCTCGCGCCGTCGACTCGCTGCGCTTCCGGAATGGTCTCGCGCAGCTTCCAGAACGCCTCGCGGTGCCGCTCGCTCTGCGCGAGCACGCCATCCAGCACCACGCCGCGCGAGTGCGCGCTTTCGAGCGCGCCTTCCAGCACGGCGGACAACGTATCGATGTAGCGCGAAGACGTGAGCTCGCACAGCACGTACCACTCGTAGTGCTGGTCCAGCGGGTCTTGCACGCCGGGGATGTGCTTCGTGGTGAGGTCGATGCCAATGCGCGGGATCAGCTCGAACGAGCTGACGGCATCGCCGCTCGCATCCCGCAGCTCGCTCAGCAGCGTAACGGCGGCCTGTGGGTTCGGCACGGCGGCGAATGCCGTGGCGCTGGCGCGAATCTTCGGATAAAGCTTGAGGCTCGCGGCCGTGATCACGCCCAGCGTGCCTTCAGCGCCGACGAACAACGACTTCAGGTCGTAACCGGTGTTGTCCTTGCGCAGCGTGTTGAGCGTGGACATGACGCGGCCACTCGGCAGCACCACTTCGAGCCCCAGCACCTGGTCGCGGGTCATGCCGTAGCGAACGACGTTCGTGCCGCCCGCGTTCGTGGACAGATTGCCGCCGATCTGGCACGAGCCTTCGGAGCCGAGGCTCAGCGGGAAAAAGCGGTCTGCCGAGTCTGCGGCGCGCTGGAGGTCTGCCAGGATGCAGCCCGCCTCGACCACGGCCGACCAGTTGAGCGCGTCGATGTTACGGATGCGGTTCAGCCGCCGCAGCGACAGAACGAGCTGCTCGCCCGACTCATCCGGCGTGGCGCCCCCGCAGTAGCTGGTGTTGCCCCCGTGCGGCACGACGCCGATGCGGTTGTCGTTGCAGAACGCCAGCAGGCGCGAGATCTGATCCACCGTGCGGGGCAGGGCGACCGCGGGCGTTCGCCCGCGATACAGCTTGCGATGGTCGGTGAGGAACGGCTCCAGCTCTGCTTCTTGGGTTAGCAGGCAGTCCGACCCCAGCAGAACGGTGAGGCGGGAGCGAAGGTCTTTAGCATCCATTCCTCTAGTCTACTGTGGCTCAGACGCAGGCGGTGATCGGCGCGCCCCTTGCTCCCGGCCTGGACAGCAATATATGGACATCACCGAGCGCGCGCTCCAGAAAGCCGCCCTCGCAATAGCACAGGTAGAACTCCCACATGCGCACGAAGCTGTCGTTGAGGCCGAGTTTGCGCACGGCCGGCAGGTTTGCGAAGAACCGCTCGCGCCAGTGGCGCAGCGTCGTGGCGTAATGAGGGCCGATGTCTTCGAGGTGCGACACTTTCAGGTCCGTCGCTTCGGTGGCGGCCGCGGTGATGGCCGTGATGGACGGAATGAAGCTGCCGGGGAAGATGAACCGCTGGATGTAGTCCACGGACGCGAGCGCGCGCTCGTAGAACTGGTCCTGGATGGTGATCGCCTGCAGCAGCATCGAGCCGCTCGGCTCGAGCAGCGATGAGCACTTGGCCAGATAGGTCTCGAGATAGTCCGCGCCCACTGCCTCGATCATCTCGATGGACACGAGCTTGTCGAATTGCCCGGTGAGGTCGCGGTAGTCCTGGAACAGCAGCCTGATGCGGTTCGCAAGCCCCAGCTTCTCGATCTTCGCCTTCGCGTAGTTGTGTTGCTCACGCGAGATGGTTGTGGTGGTGACGCGGCAGCCGTAGTTCGTTGCCGCATGTATGGCGAGGCCGCCCCAGCCGGTGCCGATCTCGACGAGGTGGTCCTGCGGCGTGAGCGCGAGCTTCTGGCACACGGCGTCGAGCTTTGCGACCTGCGCCTCGTGCAGCGTGGCTGCGGCGCGCGGGTAGATGGCGCACGAATACATCATGGTCTCGTCGAGCATCAGCTCGTAGAAATCGTTGCCGAGGTCGTAGTGCGCGGAGATGTTGCGGGCGCTGCCTTCCTTGCTGTTGCGGTTGAGTGTGTGGAACAGCTTCAGGAAGGGCTTGGTGAGCACGGCCCAGCGGCCATCCATGCCGTTCATGAGGTCGCGGTTGAGCACGAAGATGCGAACGAGCGATGTGAGGTCATCACACCGCCACAGCCCGCGGATGTAGGCCTCGCCCGCGCCCACGGTGCCGCCGAACGCCACGTCCGCGAAGAACTGCGCGCTGTGCACGTGCACGGTGACGGCGAGATCGCATTCCGCTGTGCGCTTGCCGAAGCGGTGATCGCCCGCCGGCTCGACTATGTGGATGCTTCCGTGCGCCAGCTTCGCGAGCTGGCCCAGCAGCAGCTTGCGGCCGAGCTGCGCGAGCAACGAGGGACTGCTGCCGGCTAGCGGAAGGGCGGTCTCTTCGAGCGGAACGATCGACGGTCGGCTGGTCATGGCGGCAGGGTTCCTCGAACGGATGGCGACTTGTTCGGGTGAGTGAAGATGGGCGTGCGTTTGATCCAGAGGCGCAACGCCTGCCAGTGAATGAGCGTGATCACCTGTGCGGTCATGATGGGGAAGCCCACCAGCGCGCGCGCGAGCGACGCACTGGTGATGGGCTCGCGCTTGAGGCTCAGCGTGGCGTCGAACGCCGCGCGGCCGTTGCGCCAGTTCTCCATATGCACGTGCAGGCCCGCCGACGGCGCGCCGAAGCGCCAGTCGTAACGCATATCCATCGGCATGAAGGGCGATACGTGAAACTGCTTTTCGAACCGGAACCGCCACGCACCGCCGCTCGTGATGGAGTCGGCGACCGGCAGCACATAGGCGTGCCTTTCTTTCCATGGGGTGTTCGTGATCTCGGCGACGATCGTCTGCACGTTCACGCCGTCGGCATCGAAGCAGTAGTAGAAGCTGACGGGGTTGAAGGAATAGCCGAAGTAGCGAAGGTGCGTGAGCACGCGGATGGGGCCGGCGGGCCGCTTGCCGCTGTGCTGGGTGACGAGCTGCCGAATGGACTCATCCAGCGACAATGCCGGGTCGCCATGAAAGTCCTCGCGCCGGAAGCGTGCCGGCGCGGCGCGCTTCGCAGACCAGAACAGATACGGCTCGAACACGCGCGGCAGCTCGGCGAGATCGAGGTACATCATGAACATCCGGTAGGTGAACCGGTTGTCCGTGGGCTCGTGCCGCCGATGGCGCACCGAGCCGGTGTAAAGACAGCTGTGCACGGGTGAGTCCACTGTGCCGGGCTCCTACACCGCGGCCCACGCGGGGCGCAGGCCACGCAGCGTCTGCTCGCGGGCGGCGACGATGTTCAGGTCCCTCACCGCCCACTCGGCGCTCACCACGCCGTCTTCGTGGAACCCGTAGCGCCAGTAGGCTCCACAGTAGAACGTGCGATTGCGGCCGCTGACTTCGTGCCGGCGCTTCTGGGCCGCCACGGCTTCCGGTGTGTACACGGGGTGGTCCATAGTGGCCGTGTGGATGATCTGCGCGGGGTCGATGTCGGCCGTGCGGTTGAGTGTGACCAGCAACGGCAGCGGGCTCACCAGCGTCTGCAGAATGTTCATGTCGTAAGTGAGCGCAACGCCCGGCCGCTTCTGTTCCAGTGCGTGGTAATTCCACGCCGCGCGCGCCAACGGTGTGCGCGGGAGCATGCGCACGTCTGTGTGCAACGCCACTTCATTGGGTTGGTATGGGAACGCGCTCAGGACCTCGGATTCCTGCGGCGTCGGTCCATCCAGCATCTTCAGCGCCTGGTCGCTATGGCAGGCGAACACCACGTAATCGAAGCGCTCCACGTCGCCGCGCGCCGTGCGAACCATCACCGCGTCATGCATTCGCTTCACGCTCTTCACGGGCGTGCGCAGGCGAATGCGGTGGCGGTAAGAGGCCGTGAGCTTGCGCGCGTACTCGCGTGAGCCGCCGCGAATGGCTTTCCACCGCGGCCGGTCGTTCACGCTCAAGAAACCATGACGCTCGAAGAAATCCACGAAGAAGCGGGCGGGCCAGTCGAGCATGGCCTCTTCTGTAGCCGACCAGATGGCGCGGCCCATCGGAATGATATAGCGCTCGATGAAGGCTTCCGAGTAGCCGTGGCGCTCCAGGTATTCCCCCAGCGTGAGCGGGCTGTCCTGCGAGAGCAGCAGCCGCGGCGACTCGCGGTTGAAGCGCAGGATGTCCGCGATCATCTTCAGAAAGGACGGCCGCACCAGGTTCAGCCGCTGCGCGAACAGCGAGTTGAGCGAGGTGCCGTTGTATTCCAGCCCGGTGCGCTCACAGCGCAGCGAGAAGCTCATGTTCGAAGGCTGTGACGGAACCCCGAGCTCGCTCATCATCGAGACGAAGCCCGGGTAGGTGCGGTCGTTGAACACGATGAAGCCCATGTCCACCGCATGGCTGCGGCCGCGCATCTCGATGTCGCGCGTATACGTGTGGCCGCCGAAGTGGTCGGAGGCTTCGAACACCGTGACGTCGTGCGATTTGCTCAGCCGATAAGCGGCCGTCATGCCGGAAACGCCGGAGCCGATGACGGCGATTCTCACGACATTCTCCGGATGCGGCGCGCGGAGTGGTCACGGGCCGAGATGGGCACGGCGCGCAGGTCCCAGATGATGCCGAGCCACGACATCACCTTCAGCGCGTAGTACGTGAAGTCGACTTCCCACCAGTAGAACCCCTGGCGCGCGGAGCTCGGGTAGTGGTGGTGGTTGTTGTGCCAGCCCTCGCCGAGCGTGATGAGCGCGAGGAACCAGTTGTTGCGGCTGTGATCGCCAGTGCGATAGCGCTGCTTGCCGAACACGTGCGAGAGCGAGTTGATGGTGTAGGTGCCGTGCGTAGCACGCCACCGTGGAGATGAAGAACCCCCACACGAGCATCTGCCAGCCGGTGGTGCCCAGCTGCGGGTTCGTCTGTTCGAGCGTGACGCCCAGGAAGAAGATCACCACCGCGAGCACCACCGGCACCAGGATGTCGAAGCGGTCGAGCCAGCCGCAGCTCAGGGAACTTCATGAGATCGCGCACGCATTTGAGGTTGGGCGTGAAGCCTTTCTTCGACAGGAACCAGCCCATGTGCGCGCGCATGAAGCCGTGCTGCACGGGGGAGTGCACGTCTGCGGGCTTGTCGGAATGCGCGTGATGATGGCGATGATGAGCGGCCCACCACACGGGCCCCCGCTGCACGGCCGAGGCGCCGAGCACGCCGAAGATGAATTGGCCGACGCGCGAAGTCTTGAACGAGCGATGCGAGAAGTAGCGGTGGTAGAACGCCGTGATGGCGAACATGCGCAACAGGTAGAGCACGACAGCAGTTATGACAGCCACCGGGCTCCACCCCACCCAGATCACGGTGAGGCACACGAGATGCATGATGACGAACGGCAGAATGCGAGCCCAGTCGACTCGCTCTGATGCCTTCTCGGCGCCAGTGGCCTGATTGACAGGAGCTGCCGATGTGCCGGAATCGAACCAGCAGAGCACGTTGCCAACGAAGCGACGCAACGCGCCGGCGTCGGCATTCACAGACGTTTTTTTAACGACCCCACTCCTGAAACGCGCGCGCAATGTAGCCAAGGCACTGACCCCATGTAAACCGCGACCAAAGAAGCGTCGCCTCTCGAAGACACTCGCCAGCGGTTCGCCGCGGGCATCGAGGTATACGGGGATTTTTCGGGATCAGATGCACGACGCCCGGCACTGGGCCGGGCGTCGTCGACGAGCGTCAGGAGTGAGAGAAGATCAGCCGGTGCTGAGAGACTTCAACGCGGCGATTCGTTCGTTCAGCGGCGGGTGGCTCATGAAGAGCCGCTTGAAGCCGGTGGGGCCATCGCCCGACGCGATACCGAACGCGGCGAACTGCGCCGGCAGCGGCTCGTGCGCGGACTTCAACCGCTCGAGCGCGCCGATCATGTTCTGTCGGCCCGACAGCGCGGCACCGCCACGGTCTGCGCGGAACTCACGCACACGCGAGAACCACGCGACGATCATGCTCGCCAGAATGCCGAGGACGATCTGCGCCACGATGACGGAGATGAAGTACGCCGGGGCCGCGCCCGTTCTCCGACCGGAACACCGTGCGGTCGACGATGTTGCCGATGATGCGCGAGAGGAAGATGACGAAGGTGTTCACCACGCCCTGGATGAGCGTGAGCGTCACCATGTCGCCGTTGGCCACGTGCGCGATCTCGTGGCCCAGCACGGCCTCGACTTCATTTTGATTCATCCGCTGCAGCAGGCCCGAGCTCACCGCGACGAGCGCGGCGTCACGGCGCGCGCCGGTGGCGAAAGCGTTCGGCTCGGGGGATTCGAAGACGCCCACTTCCGGCATGCGGATGCCGGCGGCCAGCGCCTGGCGGTGCACGGTGTTCACCAGCCACTGCTCGGTAGCGGTCTTGGGCTGGTCGATGACGCGCACGCCCATGGCACGCTTGGCCATCCACTTGGAGATGGCGAGCGAGATGAAGGCGCCGCCGAAGCCGAACACGGCGGCGAACGCCAGCAGGCCACCCATGTTGGCGCCGTGTGCGGCGAGGTAGCGGTCGAGGCCCAGCACCTGGACGACGATGGACAGGACGACCAGGATGGCGATGTTGGTCGCGAGAAACAGCAGGATGCGTTTCATGGCGGCAGTTCGAGCTCCGTTTGCGGTTGGGTCAGGGACAGACCAGGGCACCGATTTGACCGGTTCCGAGGCCGGCGGTTCGGCGGGAACGGCACTGTACCGGACCTTCACCGAGCCGGCGTCTATGGTGAGGACAAGCCCTTGGATTTCAAGGGGCTTTAGGGGGCGTCGCAGGCGGAGCGGCGCTCGAAGAGGAGCTTGGCGGGGACCGGCCGTAAGACCCGTCCATGGGGCAATGGCACTTCCCAGGAACCTCGGCTTCCTTCGACGTTCCCGGGAGGCAATTCGCCGCCGCGTCAGCGGTGGTGGAGTCTTACTTGAGCGCCCCAGCCTCATCGACCGTTCGGAGATGGGTCATTGCACGCGGTGGCTCACTCGAAGAGGGCCTTGGCGGGGACCGGCCGTAAGACCGGTCCATCGGGGCCTTGGGCAAATGCATCCATGCATTTGCAATCCCCGCCAAGGCCCTCTTCGAGTGAGCCACCGCCGAAAAGCCCTGCCAGCGTGAGGTTCGCGACTTTGTTTTGGCGCCTGCGGCCTGAAGCCGCGCGATCGATCACCGACTGCGCGTTCGTCAGGAACAGGCGACCAGAAAATTCGAGTTGGCGATGCTCCAGTGCAGGTTGGTGACCCTTCCACTCGGGTTGGCGAGGTCCGGGCACGCGTGGGTGAGCTCGCGGACCCGGTTGGCGACACTTCAGCGCCGGCTCGTGACTCTCGCGGACACACTGGTCCATGCAGCCGCGACTGAAGCGTATGCAGTCGCGATCGAAGCGCTTGCAGCCGCGAAATACAGCGATTCTAATCTTCCATTAAAATCAATGGCTTGTGGCGCGAAAAAAGCCGTTTCGCGAGAATTCGGCAAGCGTTGGTCGTCTATTTTTCGAAACTCGCGACCTTTTTGAACGCGTTGCTCGCTCTTCAGACCGCGCAAGTCGCACTCGCGAGCGGGTGGGTCGCTCTCCTGAGTGCGCTCGTGACCCATCTGAACAAACAGGTCGCCTCGCTGACGACGCATGTCGTCTGCGCGTTCCGGTTGCTCGCTATCGCGGTCGCGTATGTCACCGGCCCGTTCGGGTTGCTCACGCTTGCGGCAGCGCTCGTCATCTGCGTGCTCGGATTGCTTGCTCCTGCGGAAGCACTGCTCACCCACGCGCTCGGGGTGCTCGCTCCCACGACACCAAAACGAAGTGGTGGCCCCCATACCGGCATTGCGTTTCGGCGGTGGCTCGCTCGAAGAGGACCTTGGCGGGGATGTAAAAATGCAGGGATGCATTTTTCCAAGGCCCCGATGGACCGGTCTTACGGCCGGTCCCCGCCAAGGTCCTCTTCGAGTGAGCCGCCGCCTGCGATGGACTCAGTGCGGAGGCTCCACCGCACGCCCGCTAGCCCGGGCGCACCTGTCCCGTGCCGCGAACAACGTATTTGTAGCTGGTGAGCTCCGCCACGCCTACGGGGCCGCGTGCGTGGAAGCGATCGGTGGAAATGCCGATCTCCGCGCCCATTCCGAACTCGCCGCCGTCCGCAAACTGCGTGGAGGCGTTGTGAAGGACGATGGCGCTATCCACCGTCTGCAGGAACCGCTGCGCTGTAGCCTCGTTTTCCGTAACGATGGACTCCGTGTGCGCCGAGCCGTATTTGGCGATGTGCGCGACGGCGGCATCCACCCCGTCGACGACTCGCGCGGCGATGATGGCGTCGAGGTATTCGGTGTACCAGTCCTGCTCCGTGGCGCGTTGAACGCGCGGATCGACTTTCTGCACGGTCTCATCGCCACGCACTTCGCAGCCCGCATCCAGCAGCGCACGCACCACGGGGGCCAGATGCGTGCTGACCGCCGCGCGATCCACCAGCAATGTCTCGGCCGCACCGCAGATGCCGGTGCGTCTCATCTTGGCGTTCACCGCAATCTGCGTGGCCATGCGCACGTCGGCATCCTTGTCGATGTAGACGTGGCAGTTGCCGTCGAGGTGGCCGATGACGGGCACGCGCGCCTCGCGCTGAACGCGCTCGATGAGCCCTTTGCCGCCGCGAGGCACGATGACGTCGATGTAGTCCGCCATGCCCGCGAGCATGTAGCCCACGGCCGCGCGGTCTGTGGTGGGAACAATCTGGATGCACGCCTCAGGCAGCCCCGCCGCCCGCAGACCTTCGACGAGGCATGCGTGGATGGCGCGACTCGAGTTCACGCTCTCTGAGCCGCCGCGGAGAATGACGGCGTTACCCGACTTCAGGCACAGCGCGCCGGCGTCCGCGGTGACGTTGGGCCGGCTCTCATAAATGATGCCGACCACTCCTAGCGGCACGCGCACGCGCTGGATGTGCAGGCCGTTGGGCCTGTCCCATTCCGCGGAGACCTCGCCGATGGGGTCGGGCAGTGCCACCACTTCGTCGATGGCGCACGCCATGCTTTCGATGCGCTTCTCATCCAGCCTCAGCCGGTCGAGCAACGGCCCGCCGAGACTGTGGCTTTGAGCCAATTCCATGTCTTGCGCGTTCGCCGCGAGAATCTCAGCCACGGAGGCACGAACGGCTTTCGCCGCTGCGACCAACGCCTGGTTCTTCTGCTGAGTGGTTGCCTGAGAAAGCACAGATGCCGCCTCGAGCGCGGCTCGCCCAATCTGCTCCATCAACGGACCGATCTCGGATGTAATGTTCTGTACCTCGGTGAGGCTCATGGTGTGGCCTCCAGTGTCTTGGTGGCCTCGGGGGCGGGGCCGTGGAGGATAACGAGATCGTCGCGATGGATCATCTCCGCCCGCCCGATGAACCCGAGCAGGGCTTCGATTTCGGACGACTTGCGGCCCATGATGCGCGTGGCGTCCGTGTCGGAGTAGGCCACGATGCCGCGGGCCACTTCCGTGCCATCGGGTGCGAGCACGCTCACGGTATCCCCCCGCTCGAACCGGCCTGCGGCGGAAACGACGCCGGCCGGCAGCAGGCTCTTGCCCGCGCGCAGGGCCCGGAGCGCACCTTCGTCTATGCCGAGCGCGCCGGCCGGCCGGAGCGTGCCGGCAATCCACTGTTTACGCGCGGCCTTTGGGTTGGCGGTGGGGACGAACCACGTGGCCCGTTCCCCTTCTTCAATGCGCCGGACGGGATGCTTGTGATGCCCGGCCGAGATGCACATGTGGCACCCGGCGGAGACCGCGATCCTGGCGGCCAGAATCTTCGTGGCCATGCCACCCGAACCCACGTCTGACACCGACCGCCCGGCCATCGCTTCGATTTCGGGCGTCACGTGCCGCACATGCTCGATGAACTGGGCGTTCGGATCTTTGTTCGGGTCCGCGGTGTAAAGGCCGTCCACATCCGACAGCAGCAGCAGGCAGTCTGCGCTCGTCATCTGGGCCACACGCGCGGCCAGCCTGTCGTTGTCACCGTATCGAATCTCTGCCGTGGCGACCGTGTCATTCTCGTTGATGACCGGGATGGCACCGAGTTCCAGCAACGTCGAAATGGTGGCCCGGGCATTGAGATATCGCCGCCGGCGTTCCGTGTCTTCCAGCGTGAGCAGCACCTGCGCGACCGTGACTCCTTTATCTTCCAGCAGCTCCTTGTAGGCATGCGCCAGCCGAATCTGGCCCACGGCAGCCGACGCCTGCTTTTCTTCCAGCCGCAGCGGACCCTTGGCGAGTTTGAGCTGACGCCGCCCCAGGGCGATGGCTCCCGATGACACGAGAATGACCTGCTGATGACGGGCTCGCAGCCGCAGCAAGTCGTCGATGAGGGTCTCGAGCCAGGCCCGGTTGAGTCGCCCGGTCTCCGGGTCGACCAGCAGGGCCGACCCGACCTTGACGACGATGCGTTTGGCGGAAGCGAGGGGCGAGGCTGGAGAGGAAGGGCGCGCTGACATGGTGCGAAAACTATACGCAAACGGGGCGGGGCTGTCCCTCGGTCGCGGTCAGCTCCTCATTGCTTGACCGGATTGCAGCCCCTAAACTTGCCGCTCCCCGCGACCTGGGGTTGATCAAGGTGAGTCAGCGGTGAGCAGAGATTACGAACCGACGCCCGGGCAGTGGTACGAGAACGTCGAAGAAGAAGAGACGTTCCGCGTGCTGTCGGTCGACGAGGACTCGGAGTTGATCGAAATCGAGTACCTCGACGGCGACATCGAGGAGATGGACGTGGAGGCCTGGCACGAGATGGATCTCGAGCTCATCCAGGAGCCGGAAGGCTGGTCCGATTCCGATGAGGAAGAGGACGAGGACGAAGAAGACGAAGATGAGGACGAAGACGACGACGACGACGATGATGATCTGGATGATGACGACGACGAGGACGATGACGACCTCGACGATGAAGAAGAAGGGCGCGATCAGTACTGATCGCGGTTCACGCGCTCCCGCAGCCTCGTGAGCTCGGCGCGGGCCATGCCATATTCGATGTAGTTCGTGATCTTCAGGTTCACCACGGCCGCGAAGTGCCTGCGAGCGGTTTCCACGTCGCCCTCCGCCAGGCGTAGCTCGCCCACGTAGTAGAGCGCTTCGGTGAGCCATTGCCGGCGTGCGTCCGTCGCGTCTTTCCGGATCGCCTCCACGAGCTGCGCTTCCGTCAGGCGGCCTTTCAGCATGTCGAGAATGGGGGCGGGCCAGGCGGCGGGTCTTACATCCCGCAGCGGGGTCTCGGGCGTACGTACGCCGGCCCTGCGCTGGGCGAGCCAGAAAAAGCACTCGTAATAGTCCGCGAGCTCGCCGGTGGGCTCCACGGCTATCGCCAGGCGGAATTGCGCGGTGGCGTCGGCCCAGCGTTCTTCCAGAAAGTCGATGCGCGCGCGCGTGTTTGCGAGGTTCTGGTCTTCGGGGTCGATGGCGAGGCCGCGCTCCAGCGCGGTGCGCGCTTCGGCGATGCGGCCCAGGTTCACGTGCAGTGAGGCGATGTCGGCGTAGACGTCGGCGGCGCGCGGCGTGCAGGCGAGCGCCGCCTCGTTCGCCTCGATGGCCGCCTCGAACTCACCCCTCTCGAAGCGGATTGAAGCGAGGTGCTGGTAGCTTTCCGCGAAGCGGCTCGCGCCGAGGGTTTGCGCGCAATCGACGTTCGCTGGGGGTGGGTTGCGCTCCAGCTCGAACAGGGCCGCTCGCAGGTTGCGGGCCGAGGAATCGGCATGGCTCGACTCGTCGGGGGGCTGCTCCAGCGCGTAGGCGACGAGTGGAGACTCGTTGGCAGGCGAAGGCTCTTGCGCGTGGCCGGTTTGCGGCGCGCCGAATGTGGCGAGGGCTGTAGCTACGAGCGCCGCGCGCATGCGGAGTTCACGGCGCCAGGCGCCGGCTGGCTAGATGAGTGAGCGGCGTGCAAGGCCGGCGACGCCGCCCTTGAGCGAATAAACATGCTGCTGCCCGCGGGAGCGCAGCTCTTCCGCCGCGGCGAGGCTGCGGCGGCCGCTGGCGCAGATGAGCAGGTATTTGCCGGCCGGCGCGAGCTCGTGCCCGCCGTGGAGCAGCTCGGCCATGGGAATGTGCCGGCCGTTGCCCGTGGGCGTGGGCTGTTCGACCAGCTCGCGCGCTTCGCGAATGTCGATGACGCTCAGGCCCTGCACTTCGGCCTCGTCCAGCGAGTCGAAGCTCAGTTCCAGGGGCTCGGCGGCCGCCGCGGCTGCGGCACTCGTGTCGAGTGGGCGGATGATGCGCGAGCTCGCGTGGTCCGGGCAGGTGGCGGCGCGCTTGATGCGCACGCGCGAGACGGTGAGCATGAGCAGGTCCAGCACCAGCAGCTCGTTGCCGAGCTGGCCGGGAAGGTCGAGCAGCGTCTTCAATGCTTCGAGCGCCTGCAGGGTGCCGAACACACCCGGCACAGGGCCGAGCACACCGGCTTCCGCGCAGTTGCCCACGAGGCCGTCGCGCGTAGCCTCCGGCCACACGCAGCGCAGGCATGCGCCGCCGCGGTCTGGCCGCACTACCTGTAGCTGGCCTTCATACTGGTACACGCTGGAGAAGATGACCGGCTTGCCGAGACGCACGCACACATCGTTCAGCAGGAACTTGGTGCTGAAGTTGTCGGTGCAGTCGATGACGAGGTCGTATTCGCCAACGAGCTCCGTGGCGTTCTCGGCATTCAGGCGAATGGTGTAGGCGCGTGCATCCACTTCGGGGTTGAGCGCGCGAAGGCGGTCGGCGGCGAGTATGGCTTTGTGCTCGCCCACATCCGCGAGCGCAAAAAGCGTCTGCCGATGCAGGTTCGAGGCTTCGAGCTTGTCGCCGTCGACCATGCCGAGCCGGCCCACGCCGGCGCCGGCAAGATACGTGAGCACTGGCGCACCGAGCCCGCCGCAGCCGATGACGAGCACGCGGCTGTTGCGCAACTTCGCCTGGCCGGCGGCGCCCACTTCCTTGAGCGCCATCTGGCGGGAGTAGTCCGGCACCAGCTTCGGCGCAATGTGGTCGTGCGAGTGGCCGGCATGACCGTGCGAATGATCATTGTCATCCTGCGAATGTGCGGCGTGCGTGTGCTCGTGCGTCTCATGCTCACCCGGCGCCGCGCAGCGCTCGCAGTTCACCCAGCCGGAGTCGCCGTTCTCGTAGTGCTCCTTCTTCCAGATGGGCACACGGTGCTTCACTTCATCGATGATGTAGCGGCACGCGCGGAACGCCTCGTCGCGATGGCGCGCGCTCGCGGCCACCCACACGGCCATGTCGCCGATGGCGAGGCTGCCCACGCGATGCACGCACGCGGCGCGCTCGATGCCGAAGCGCTTGATGGCCTCGGCCACGATGCGCTCGCCTTCCTTCACCGCGAGCGGCTCGAAGGCTTCGTACTCCAGCCGGCTGACCTGTTGCCCTTCGTTGTGGTTGCGCACCCACCCTTCGAACGACGTGTAGCCGCCGCTCTGCGGGTTCGTGAGCGCATCACGGAACACCGTGGTGTCGATGGGCTCGTGGCTGAAGCAGAAGCTTTTCATGTGCGGCTCAGCCGCCGGCAACGGGCGGAATGAAGACCACGGCATCCCCGTCCGACAGCGGCTGCGACCACTCCCCGAATTCGGTATTGACGGCCACGCGCAGCATCTCCGGCGCGAGCGAGAACGGGTAGCGCTTTCTCAACTCGTCATACAGCTCGCGCGGCGTGTGCGCGGTGGTGGTCAGTGACTCTTCGCTGCGGCCGGCCTGCTCACGCAGCAGGGCGAAGTACTGCACGCGAATCTTCTTGCTGGCGTGCGCAGTGACGTGCGTGGCGGCGGGCGCATCGGCGCGGGCGGCTTCGGGGGCGAAGGTGCTCATGGCGGAGCCATATTCCTCGGGGGTGTTCACGTTGTCGAGGGCGCGGGGATCGGGCTCTTCGATCAGGTGCGCCTCGGACCGGATCAGGAATTTGCGCGGGCAGCTCTTGCCGGCGGCGACATGAGCGGCGATGGCTTCGCGGCTCGCGGGCTCGTAAATGGCGCACAGGGGCTCGGGCAGCCCGTCGTGGCTCGAGCGGTAGGCCGTGGCGGGCCGATCCGCCTGCCGCGCCCAGATGAGATGCTTCAGCGTCGCCGCATCGAGAAACGGCAGGTCGCACGCGAGCACGAGCCAGGCGGCATGCGGATGCGCGGCCTGCGCGGCCATGATGCCGGCGATGGGGCCGATGTTGTCCTGCGCATCCACGATCTGCGCGAACTTCGCGCGCACCGGGTCTTGCGTCTGGTCTGGCCGCACGGAGACGAACACGCGCTCGACGAACGGCGCGACGAGCTCCATGGCCCACTCGAGCTGCGTGCGGCCGTGGTACGCGAGCGCGGCTTTGTCCTGCTGCATGCGGGAGCTGCGGCCGCCGGCGAGCACTAGCCCATATAGAGGTGTGGTCACGGGCATTCCCTTTGCGCGTCGTGCGGCATGCGCCTACTTCCCGCGAGCGCCGCGAGTGGGGGCACGGTGAAAATCCTGCTTGCCGCCGGTCTTCTCGATCAGGCGCACGCTTTCGATGCGAATGTCGTGCGACAGCGCCTTGCACATGTCGTACACCGTGAGCGCCGCGACGGAGGCGCCGGTGAGCGCTTCCATCTCAACGCCCGTCTTGTGATTCACCGACACGCTGCATCGAATGACAATGGTGCCGCCGCGCGCCGCTTCGATCTCGACCGCACAGTTGTTCAGGCCGAGCGAATGGCAGAAGGGGATGAGCTCATGCGTGCGTTTGGCGGCCATCACGCCCGCGATGATCGCCGTGTCGAACACGGGGCCCTTCTTCGTTCGGTGCCCGCTTGCGCGCAGCGCGCGCGCCACATTCGGGCGGCAGCATGACGCGCGCTTCGGCGACGGCCACGCGGTGCGTCACTTCCTTGCCGCCGACGTCGACCATCGCCGGCCGGTTGTCGCGTCGAGGTGCGTGAGGCCGTGCCCGCGCTTTGCGGGTTTTTTTGAACGGGGTGCCACGAGATCAGCCGCCGATGTAATACATCTCGATCTTCGGCTGGTTGCCCGCTTTCTGCCGAAGATCTGCGCGCAGCTCGCTGTAGCGATCGCCGCGCTTCAGCCAGACGTTGCGCAAGAGTTGCGAGCATCTCATCGTCCGTGGCGCCACTGCGCAGAACGTCTCGCAGGCTCGTGCCGGCGGTGGCGAACAGGCACGTGTAGAGCACGCCATCCGCCGAAAGGCGCGCACGCGAGCAATCCCCGCAGAAGGGCTGCGGTGACGGACGAGATGAACCCGATTTCGCCCTTGCCGTCCTTGAAGCCATAGCGTTCCGCGACTTCGCCGCGGTAGTTCGCCTCGCAGCGGCTCGATGGGCCAGCGCGCGTTGATGCGCGCCGCCAGCTCCTTCGACGGCATGACGAGCTCCGGCCGCCAGTCGTTGCGGTTGCCGACGTCCATGTATTCGATGAAGCGCACGATGACGCCCGTGCCGCGGAAGCGCTCGACGAGGTCGAGCGCCGTGTGGTCGTTGAGCCCGCGCTGGACCACCGCGTTGATCTTGATGGGCTCGAGGCCGGCGCGCCGCGCGTGCTCGATGCCGCTCAGCACGTCTTCGACCACGCCCATGCCGCCGTTCATCTTGCGGAAGACCTCGGGGTCGAGGCTGTCGAGGCTCACGGTGACGCGCTTGAGGCCGGCGGCCTCCAGCTCTGCCGCGTGCTGGGCCAGCAGCACGCCGTTCGTGGTGAGGGCCACGTCTTCGATGCCGCCGACGCTGTTGAGGTCGCAGACGAGGTCGGGCAGGTTCGCCCGAAGCAGGGGCTCGCCTCCGGTCAGCCTCAGCTTGCGCACACCCAGGGGCACGAACAGGCGCGCCAGCCGGACGATCTCTTCGAACGAGAGCCGCTCGGCGGTGCGCATGAACGGGTATTTCTCGTGGAACTTCTCCCGCGGCATGCAGTAAGGGCAGCGGAAATTGCAGCGATCCATTACCGAAATGCGCAGATCGTGCATCGCCCGGCCCAGCGTGTCGCGCGGCTGCTGCAGGCGGGAGAGGGGAACGACGATGTCGGAGGCAGGGGTGGTCGAGGGCATGGCCCGTGGGTCTTACCACCGGTACAGGCGGGTTACAAATCCTTTGGTGTAGGTGTTCGGTCCGGGGGGCAGCTCGACGAAGCCGTCGGTGCCGCCCAGGGAGGTGTAATCCCCGGAGCCATTGGTGGGCGCGGGCATCGCCCAGGCCCGGCCCCAGTCGTCCACCTCCACCCGCACGGGCAGGAAGAACGCGAGCGCGGGGTTCACCGAGACCGGTGCGCCGAGGGCGATTTTTTCCACCGGCGGGCGAGCCTGGCCCATGGCGGCGAAAAGCGCCGGGATGACGTATCTCGCCAGGCACACCAGCGTGGAAACCGGATTGCCCGGCAAGGCGAAAACGGCGGCGCCGGAGGGGGCAATGCCGAACCAGAGCGGCTTGCCCGGCCGCTGGGCCACCTTGTGGAAGATCACCTGCACGCCCAGCTCTTGCAGCGCGCTCGGCACGAGGTCGAATCGGCCCATGGAGACGCCGCCGCTCAGGATGACCACGTCGTGCGTGTCGAGGTGAAACTTGAGCCGCCGCTTGAGCTCGCCGGCGTCGTCGAGCACGTGATCGTCCGCCACGCGCTGGAAGCCCTGCCGGCGCAGCGCCCCGGCTACCGCGTAGACGTTCGAGCGGCGGATCTGGTGCGGCAAAATCGGCTCACCCGGCTCGATGAGCTCGTTGCCGGTGGAGATGACCACCACCATGGGCTGGCTGCTGACGCGAACGCGAGCCATGCCGGCCGAGGCGGCGATGGCCACTTCCGGCGCCGAGAGGCGGGTGCCGGTGGAGAGCAGCAGGGCGCCCTGGCGTGAGTCTGTGCCGCGCCGGTGAACGTTCTGCCAGGCCTCCACGTGGACGTCCGCAGCGAGCTCCACGTCGCCGTCGATCGTTGCGATCTGCTCCACGGGCACCACGGCGTCGCATTCCGCGGGCAGCACGGCGCCCGTCATCACTTCGATGCAGGCGGCCTTCGAGCTGAGGGTGAGGGCCGGGTCACCGGCAGCCTGGGTCGCCTGGATCCTGTAGCGGCGTGAGCCGCCGCGCGCGGCCTCGCTCTGCAGTGCGATGCCATCCATCGCCACCCGATCGAAGGGCGGCGCATCGCGCTCCGCGTAGACGTTCTCGCGCAGCACCGCGCCCGCGCATTGCGCGAGCGGCAGCGACTCGATGGGGAGGCAGGCGAGGCGCTCCCCAATGAGTTTGTCGGCGTCGGCAGGTGTGAGCATGGGGGCGCCGCGCTAGCGGGCGGGCCGGCGGGGCCGCCTACTTCTTGTTCTTGGCGTTGAACGCCTTGAGCTGCTCGTTGAAGCGCGCGGCCAGGGCCTCGTCGGCCTCCACGGCGGCGTTGTGCTTCTGGTCGGCCATGCGCTGCATTTCCTTCTTCTGGTCGTCCGTGAGGTCGGTGGCCTTGGCCAGGGCCGCGTCGTTCTCGAGCCTCAGGCAGCTGGTGTAGGCGGTGATGGCCTGGTCGAATTCCTGCACCTTCTTCTTGCCGGCCAGCATCTCGTCGCGGGTGGCCGTGCTGCCGTCGGGAAGCGAATCTGGCGCGGTGGGGTACGTGCAGGCCCCAAAAGCCTGGCCGGCCGCGAGCGCGGCAAGGAGAGCGACGGAATAGAGCGCCTTCATTTGCTGGATACCTCTTATCTCGAGTGTGGTTCTTGTCGTCCGCCCCGGTGCGGCAGGCGGGATTATCTTAGGTGCGGGCGACGGTGCCCGCCAAGCGCCTTCCGTCGTCCTCATCGAGGCCGACGGTCCGGGGCGCAGTCCGTCGTTCTAACCGACTTCGCCCAGGCCCCATCCCCCATCAACAATGATCTGCTGCCCGGTCAGGTAGTCCGAGGCCGGCGAGGCCAGGAACAGCGCAAGCCCCGCCATGTCCTTCGGGAAGCCGACCCGGTGCATGGGGATGGCGGCGGACAGCGCCTGCTGGGTCTCCGGTTTGTGCGCGTGGCCGCCGCCGATGTTCGTGACGAAGAAGCCCGGCGCGATCGCATTCACCGTGATGTTGTAGGCCGCAAGCTCGAGCGCGACATTGCGCATGAGGTGCGCGCTGCCGGCTTTCGAGGCCATGTAGGCGGCGCCGATGACGGCCTCGGACTTCACCGCTGCGAGCGACGTGGTGGCGATGATTCGCCCGGATTTCTGCGGTTTCATGATGCGCGCGGCCGCACGCATGGTCGCGAAGACGCCGGTGAGGTTGATGTCTATGACCTTCTGCCAGCGCTCGTCGGTGTAGTTTTCCAGCGCGCCTTCCGGCGCGCGCCGCCGCTGGCCGCCCACCCAGGCGTCGACGAACCCGGGGCCCGAATCGATGCCCGCGTTGGCGAATACCACGTCGAGCCGGCCATGGGCTTTCACCGCATCGTCAAAGGCCTTGTCGAGCCTGGCGTGGTCGCGAACGTCGACCACCTCGCCGCGCACGGCAAAGCCGGCTTTGGTGAGGCGCGCCACCTCGACATCGATGCCAGGGGCATCGATGTCGAGCATCGTTACCTTCGCGCCATTCTCGGCGAGCGCCTCGGTGAAGCCGAGCCCGAGACCGCTGGCGCCGCCGGTGACGATGACGCCGTAGCCCTCAACCTTGAAAAGGTCTGCAATCTTCACGGGAGCCCCCTCGCCTGTAGTCTTTTGCTGTTGGCCGAGTGTCCCGACGCCGGGAGCGGCCGGTCAAGCGGGATGTGACCGCGGGTCCACTTCGGCCCGCTCGGCGTAGCGGCGCGCGAGCATGGCGCAAACCATGAGCTGCAGCTGGTGGAACACCATGATGGGCAGGATGACCACGCCCACCAGGGTGGCGGGAAACAGGATGTATGCCATCGGCACCCCGGTGGCGAGCGATTTCTTCGAGCCGCAGAACACCACCGCAATTTCGTCCGGCCTGGCGAAGCGCAGCGAGCGGCTCGCGAACCGCGTGAAGAGCAACACTGCGGCAAGCAGCAGCGCGCTCAGCCCCAGAATTTTCGCAAGCTCCATGGGCTTGAGCGCGGACCACGCGCCCGCGAGCATCGCGGCGCTGAACGCCGCATAGACCACAAGCACGATGGAGCCTCGGTCTGTAATGGCGAGCAGCGCGGAGTGGCGCCTTGCCCAAGGGCGCAGCCATCGGCTCGCGATCTGCCCCGCGATGAACGGCACCAACAGTTGAAGCACAATCTGCTCGATCTGCCGCAGCGGCGAGATGTCGCTTTGCCGGTTCAGCAGCACGGCGACGAGCAGCGGCGTGATGACGATGCCCAGCAGGTTCGATGCGGTTGCCGCGCAGACGGCGGCCGACACGTTGCCGCGCGCGATTGAAGTGAAGGCGATGGACGATTGCACGGTAGAGGGCAGCGCGCAGAGGAACAGCACGCCGAGCCACAGCGACTCACTTAGAAAGTGTGGGAACGCGAGGTAGAGAACGAACCCCAGCACCGGAAACACGATGAACGTGGAGGCGAGCGTCAATAGCTGAAGCCGCCAGTGCGTGAAGCCCTGGATTACCGCGGCGCGTTCCAGCCGCACACCCTGTAAGAAGAAGAGGAGTGCGATGGCGGCGGTCTTGAGGATATCGACCAGCGCAGCGGCAGTGCCGCGCGCGGGCAGCAGCAGGCCCAGCGCGGCCGCGATCAGCAGCGCGATGATGAAAGGGTCGAGGCGGAAAGTTCGGGTCGCGGGCGCGGCCCGTGTGTTCGACATCGGCGAACGATACGCGGCGATGGTTGGTGCAGTCCAGCGTCTGAATCGCTCGGCCGGGAATTAAAGCGTCTCGAGCGCAATGTCCCGAGCACGAAGCACCCCAGGCAAATCCGGGTGGTGCTCGAGTTCGCCAGTACGGTTCACTGTGAGCCGCGCAGTAGCGCGGTCAAAGATCGCGAAACACTCGCCACCCGTCAGTCTGGAGCGATACCAGATTCCATCCACGTCGACATGCTGTTGATAGATGGCGCGGCTCAGCGCATGCCCGGCTGAATGATTTCGGGCATGCGCCGCGTCGGTCGGCGCTCCGAGCGTAAGACATCCATCTTCCCGCAGATCCAACATCCGCAGCGGCTCATCGGCTGTCACCGCAAATTCTACCCAGGCGCGATCCCACAACGATGCGATGGACGACCATTCCAGAAAGGGGTCGTAGCACGGCCTCCACCCGCTCGCGCGGATAGAGGCGCGTCATGTGAAGGCTTCGCCCTCCGCTCGGGCCGCCGCCAGCACCTCAGGGATCAGCCCGGCCTTGAGCGCATCAAGTGGCCGCCGTGGCTTGCGAAGGAACTGCGACTTTTCGGATAGAAAGCGCCACGCCGCGCGAGGCGCCGAGATGAGTTTGAGCACATCGTCAATGCCCGCGACCAGCTCATTCGGCCCCACGATCTGCTCGGCAGGGATCAGAGTGCCCTGTCGCGTGAGGCGCCAGCCAATCAGACGCTTCGCATCAATCCAGTTGTAGACCGTGGCTCTCGAAACGTGCAGCCGCTTCGCTGCTTCATCGACACCAATCAATTCGCCGGCGGCGGTGCTTGCCGTGCCCTCCACCAAAAAGGGACGCAGCGCGACCGGAATGGACGAGGCAGCGCGACTTTCTTCCTGGAACCGGGCGGCGAGAGCCTCCAGGGCTGCACCCACCGCGATCTGCGCCTGCTCCGGGTGCAGTTTTATGAACCTGGACGCTCCAGGCGAGAGGCGAGGGAGTTTGATCGATGTGCTCGTGACGGACATGGACGCGGCGCGTTTGCGCATGGAAATCGCTCATGAAGAGCCAGGAGCACACCGTATTCCAGGGTGTCTAAAGTGTCAATTTTGTGCAGTCCTGCGCCCGCCATCTGCGCCGCCGCGTGTGGAGCTAGCAAGCTTCACACGCTTTGTCACGCGGAGTACATGGTGCAAATAACAGGGCCAAGACGTTGATCCGAGTTGTGCTGAGGCGCACTCTCGCCGCCCAAACACGACACGGAAGTACTCGTTCAACTTCTGTAATGCGGAAGGGAATCTGATCAATCACTGAATTCAAGCGGCGCGTGCCGGTGTGTCACCACCGCACTACGTGGAGCTGTTCCAATGGATGGCGCCACTGTTCATCCGCGCGAGGTCATGAAGTGCGTGGTGGCGAACCGCGCTCAGGCAGTGATGCTTGTCCACAACCATCCATCCGGAAGCTCGGAGCCGTCGCTGGCGGACAGGCAGGTCACCGCTCGCATGAAGGCGGCGCTCGCATTCATCGATGTGAAGGTGGTGGATCACCTGATTGTTGGGGAGACGAGTTTGAGAAAGTGGCGAAGCAGCTCCAGCGGCCCGGGCCAAAGCGAGCCAGGAAGTGATGCTGGTTTGTCGGATTGAGGGCTCCCCAAACGTCTTATGAGTGTTTCTTCAACTAGAAACGTCAAACACAGCCTAAATGGAGCGTTGCCGCTATCCGCTCGTTTTCCTGAATCGAAGGAGAAAGCTCATGCCCGCCAACCCCTCGCTCACGCCAGCCGCCGAGCTGGCCAGAAAGAACACCGTTCGCTTCCCCAACGAAACCCCCGATTACCGCCGCGCCCGCGAAGCCCTGCTGGCGGAGGAAATCGAGCTCCGCCGCCACATCGAGCGCGTAGCCGAGCAACGTCGCGCGCTGCCGCCGGGCGGCCAGGTGACGAAGGAGTATCGGTTCCAGGGCGAACGCGGGCCCGCCACCTTCGCGGACCTGTTCGGCGACAAGCAGACGCTCGTGGTCTACAGCTATATGTTCGGTCCCCAGCGTGAGCGGCCGTGCCCGATGTGCACGTCACTGCTCAGCGCGTGGGATGGCGAGGCGCGTGACGTCGAGCAACGCGTTGCATTGGCCGTGATTGCGCGCTCACCCATCGAGCGGCTGGTCGCTTTCAAGAAGGAGCGCGGCTGGCAGAACCTCAAACTCTATTCCGACACCACGGGCGAGTTCAGCCGCGACTATCACGCGATTGCGCCTGACGGCTCAGACAATCCGGCGTTCGACGTGTTCACACGTCGCGACGGAACCATTCGCCACTTCTGGAGCGGCGAGATGGGCTTCGAGACGGCCGATCCCGGCCAGGATCCGCGTGGCGCGCCCGACCTCATGCCGATCTGGACCATCCTCGACTCGACGCCGGAAGGCCGCGGGACGGACTGGTATCCCAAGCTCGAATACGGTGCGTGAGATTCGCGGGCGCGCGCCTCGCAGGAAACGCGCCGCTGGCCAGTAGCGGCCCGCGTGGCGGGAACCGAAAGCGATCCTGATTCTCGTCGGGCTGCTCGGGCTCTTTGGCGGGCGGCTGCTCTGCTAGGCGCGGGACCGTCCTTCAACTCGCCGATTTCATTTCGGCCGTGAGCTTCTTGTTCTGGGCGACAATGCGCTGAAACACCGGGCGCGCGGTAAGGCGTTCCTTGTAGGCGCTGAAGGCCGGGCGGGGCTCGAGTTACTTCGTCATTCGGGTTGTGGAAGAACACGATTGTGTCGGACACGGTGCCTCCTTGAGCCGCCGTTGCGGGGTTCGCAAGGCGGATGCCCACAAGAGCGGCGGCGACGCTTACGTCATTCGGCGCTGAGCGCCAGCCGATGCCACGCGCCGCCATGTTTTACCATGAATTTGCCGCTGATTCCGCCGCCGCGGGCTGCAGCGAATCGATCACGAGGCCGAGTTTTTCGTCCAGGCGAATCCATGCGTCTGGCGCCACGCCGTGCGGGCGGTCTGCCGGCAGCGCTTCGATGGCGTGCTGGAAGCTGATGGAGCCGAGTGAGCCGAGGCCGATTGTCGCGAAGGCTTTCATGCGTGAGTTTCCTTGTGTGTGTGGTGAAGTTCAAACGCCGGCGCTGACGAAGCTCGTGGCGCGGTGGTCGTGGTTATCCAATGGTGTAAGGGCTTCGAGCTTGCGCCGGTAGACGAGATGTCGCCGTCGGGCGTGATGAACGAGCGGGCGCCACACGCGTGCGGTGAGGCCGTGCCGGATCAGCACATGCCAGAACAGGTTCGAGCGCTTGTAGAGATAGCTCATCGCCAGATAACCCAGCACGGCTTCGCCGTCATGCGGGCGGCGGCGCCAGATGGAGCGATGAGTGTGGCGGGGTAGGGCGTGAGGATGTGAAACGTGGCGCACTCGAGCCGGTTCTCTTCGATCCACTCCACGGTGCGCGCGAAGACATCGGGCCCGTCGTGGTCGAAGCCCAGCACGAAGCTGCCGTTCACCTGGATGCCGTAGCGGTGAAGGATGGCGACCCGGCGCGCGTAGTCGACCGGCGCGGGCGTCTTCTTGCGCGCGTCGCTTATAGGGCTGGCCGTCTGCCTGGATCTCTGCCGCCACCTGCTCCGGCGTTCGCATGCGGTAGGGCATGTGCAGGCCGTCGGTGGCGAGATAGCAGAAGCCGCAGCGGTTGTGGCAGCCGCGCGTGGCGATGAGGCTGGTGGTGGTAAGAAAGGCATTGCGCGGGAGAATGGCGCGGCGAGCGGGCGGGTCGTCGCGGTAGGGGCGTTTGTAGTCGGCGCTGGTAGTTCGTCTGCAGTGAGCCGCGCTCGACGTCTTCGAGAATCTGCGGTCAAAGCTGCACGCCGTCGCCCATGGCGATGGCGTCGGCATGCGGGCAGCACTTCGTCGGGGCACGAAAGCACGTGAAGGCCGCCCAGGATGACGATGGCGCCCTGCGCCCTGAACCACGCAGCCAGCTCGAACGCGCGTCGCGCGAATGTGAGATGCACCGTGATGCCGACAACCTGCGGCAACGGCTTGTTGGGCGGCGGGCCCTGAAGCAGGTTCTCGTCCCAGTAGCGCACCTCCCAGTCGTGCCGGCGTTGTGGCGGCGACGCTGGTCAGTGCGAGTGTCGGCGTGAGCACGTGCTTGCCGAAGCTGGCGTGCGGATCCTTCGGATAGAACGGATTGATCATCAGCGCGTAGCGCGGCTGCGGTGGTGTTGCGCGCGGCGCCAGCGCGGGCACGGAAGCCCCGAGCGCGAGGGCGCAAGTGCGGGCAACGCCTGGCGGCGTCACCATGTTCTTCGGCGTCCACGGGGTTTTGCGCGTGCGCATGAGCTCTTGTCTCCTAGCGGCTCTCGGAATTCACTTTGCCGAAGCGACGCGCGCGGCCGGCATATTCCTCGAGAGCGGCCTGGAATTGCTGCTCGCCGAAGTCGGGCCACAGGCAGTCGGTGAAGTGCAGCTCGGCGTAAGCGCATTCCCAGAGCAGGAAATCGCTGAGACGCTTTTCGCCGCCGGTGCGGATGAGCAGGTCGACTTCGCCAGCTGGCTGCGCGGAGTGATTCACTTCGTTCAGCAGGCGATGGAAGTCCTGCAATGTGAGGGCCTGCGAGCGGCGAACGCGCCGGGCGGCCGCGACGATGCTGTGCTGGGCGGAGTAGTCCACGGCGATACGCAGGTGCATGCGGGCGCCGTCGGCGCTCATGCGCTCGCTCTGCTCGATGGCGCGGAGCAGGCTTTCGTCGAGCCGGTCGCGGCGGCCGATCACGTTGATGCGGATGGACTGGTCGATGCAGCGTCGCGTTTCCGTGAAGAGATAGCGGCGAAGCAGGAACATGAGGCCATCCACTTCAGTGCGCGGCCGGTCCCAGTTCGCCGCGGAGAACGCATATAAAGTGAGTGTTTCGATGCCGGCACGCGCGGCGGCTTCCACTGCCGCGCGCACGGCTTTCGCGCCCTCGATGTGGCCCGCGGTGCGCGGCAGGCCGCGCTGCGCGGCCCAGCGACCGTTTCCATCCATGATGATCGCGACGTGCATTGTGTATGGCAGAGCGCTTTGTAATGCAGAGTTAATGCACAAAAAAATATCGGTGCGCCGTTACGCCCGCCGCGTCGCCTTGATGACCGCCTCGATGTGCTCCAGGTAGCGGTGCAGCGCCTTGCGGCCCGTGGGCGTGATTCGATATTCGGACTTCGGCCGCCGCCCTTCGAACGACTTGGTGCACTCGAGGTAGCCGGCTTCTTCCAGCTTGCGGGCGTGCGCGCTCAGGTTGCCGTCGCTCACGTCGAAGAGTGATTTCAGCTCGTTGAAGGTGAGACGCTCGTTCACCGCGAGCGCGCTCATGAGGCCGAGGCGCACACGTTCATAGACGAGGCGGTCGAACCTCGAGTCGTCGCTCGTCTGCGCGGAGCCCGGCACGGGCACCAGTTTTGCCGAGGCTTTCGCTGGTGCGCGCGCGGCTGATTCGCTGCGCCTGGCTGCCGTGGGTTTACTCGCCATGGTTGATTCGCCCGATGAGAATGCCAGTGAGAAGATGCAGGGCGCCGAAGCCTGCGCCCAGAGCCCATGTGTGAGCTGCGGCGGGCAGCGTGAAGGTGACGAGGCCCAGCACGACGAAGATGCCGCCCATGGATGCGATCACCCTCAGATTCCTTGCGCTCGTAACCGTGCTGGCGGAGATGACCGCGCAGCCGTAAAGCAGGAGCCACATGCCCGGGATGAGCCGTTCCATCCGGGCCTGCCACAGCACGAACGTGAGCGCCGCGCCCGCGAGCAGCGCGGGGCACAGGCACAGCAGGAATTTTCTGAAAGGCCCGAAGAGTAGCGTGCTGCCTCGCCGGGTTGCCTGGCGCGCCATGAGCGCGCCGCCGAGCAGGAGCGCGGCGAACGCGGCAACCAGCCAGATGGCGAGCCACTGACTACCGAATGCTGGAAGCGAGGCGACGCCAGCGGCGACGATGCCGATGCCGCCCATGATGATGCCCGCCGTGCCCGGCACGGCCAGCGAGCTGGCCGCGTCGATGGACGAGCGGATGTAGGAGAGCGTGCCAAGAGCACGGCTTTCGATGGGCACAGGACGATGGGTTCGCATGGAAAGTGCCGCGCTGTCCCTGAGCATGGGGCGCACTTTAGGCAGGGGACGGTGGATCGTCAAGTACTCTGCGGCACAGAGTTAAATGGGCCGGGACTCGTGGCGTGGCGGAAATTACACTGCGCGGATGGTGGCGGAGATATTGAAAGAACTCGTGGGAGCAATGGCGAGCCATGCTGAAGGTGTACGGATATGCAGAGTCGATCAACGTTCGCAAAGTGCTGTGGGCTTGCGAAGAGCTCGAATTGCCGTTCGAGCGAGTGCACTGGGGCGGGCGCTTCCGGTCCGTCACCGAGCCCGAGTTTCGAGCCCTGAATCCAGCAGGCATGGTTCCCGTGATCGACGACGACGGCGCGTGATCGGGCACGTCTGAGGAAAAAGCCGCCCTGAAGCGCGAAGCCGGGTCGATGCCTCTCGGCGGCTGAGCGCCCGGATGTCAGAGAACATTTCCCCGAAGCCAACAGACAGCGAAGCAATGCGCCGGACGGGCCGAGCAACGATTGCGGGCCGCGTCGCCACCTGTAGCGCCAGCCCGGGAATTCTCGATAATCGGATGGAATTGGATGGACAAATGGAGGGGAATCGACGCGCATCGAAGGCGCGAAACTCACCGACCGCGAGGTTGAACGGCTTCTCTCGAATATCGAGATCAAAGCCTTCGCGACGCGGGACGAGCAGGAGGTCGCAGGCTATGCCGAAGTGATGAAAATGATCTTCGAGCGCTGCGACGCCATCGACCTCACGGAAAATCACATCAAGCAACTTCACCGCGACCTTCTGAAGTACTCGAACAAAGACCAGCGCCATCGCGGCGAGTACAAGACCCTCGCCAACCACGTCGAGGCTCTGGGGCCGGACGGCAAGAGCCTCGGCGTCGTGTTTGAAACGGCGACGCCGTTCGATACTCCGCGCCTGATGAGAGAACGGGTCCCGTGGATTCGAAAGAGCCTGCGCGACAAGGACATTCATCCCCTGCTCTGCATCGCCGCCTTCATCGTCACGTTTCTCGCCATCCATCCTTTTCAGGATGGAAACGGGCGCCTGTCGCGCATTCTGACGACGCTCCTGCTCCTGCGGGCCGGATATGCCTACGTGCCTTACAGCTCTCTGGAAAGCGTCATTGAACAGAGCAAGGATTCCTACTATCTCGCCCTGCACCAGACGCAGGGAAAAATCCGCACGAAGAAACCGGACTGGCAGCCGTGGGTGACGTACTTCCTGACGGCGCTGAAGCAACAAAAAGACCGTCTGGAAAAGAAGATCGAGCGGGAGCGCATCCTGCTCGGCGATCTGCCGGAGCTATCAGTGCAAATCCTCGAACTGTGCCGAGAGCTCGGTTGCGTCACCGTCAATGAAATCTCCAAAGTCACCGGGATCAGCCGCAACACGGTCAAGGATCACGTCACCGCCCTGACGGAAAAGGGCCATCTGGTCCGGCATGGTGCGGGACGCGGAACGTGGTATTCGCTCTGAGTCGGTTGCCAGCGTAGGTTCTTCATCCGAGGTCGCCGGACTTCTTGAAACGGTCCAGTACGAACGCGCTACCGACCGCCCCGCAATGCACCTTGAGGCGACGGCCTCTTTCGGCAAGGGGCTAGTCGTATTCACGGACAGAACCCTTCAGCAAGCGTGGCTCATCGCGTACCTCGCATGGCGCACATTGCATGAACAGTCCGGGTTCGTGATCGTCTCTCTATTGAATAACGCGCCATACGCGCCCCATCAATCAGGCATAAACGCCAAGGAAGACGAATTCATGACTCATGTTGATCGGCCGGGTCGCGCGCTTGCGGATCTGCGGTCTGCCGATGCGGGCGCGGCTCCCTGGCCCGCCGATGTCCCGCAGCTCACGCCCGACCTGTCGGGGCTGCGTGATATATGAAGATAGAACGGCATACAAACTGGCGTGTTTCGCCGGATGTTCCTCCTGCTGCATGAAACCTGCCACGCGCTGAAGCGGGTGCGGGTCCTTGCGCGCCTGAGCGCTGAGCCCGCGCACGCAAATTGAGGGACCGCCCCGGGGATTCTGAACACGATCGATGATGGGACGCTGCCGGCGATGATCCGCCGGATGGAGTCACGGTACTGATGCAGCGCCTTCGAAGGCTTGGATCCCCGCAGCGGCTCGGGCTAGATGATGGTGTGGCGCGCCCGGAGAGATTCGAACTCCCGACCCTCAGGTTCGAAGCCTGATGCTCTATCCAACTGAGCTACGGGCGCAGCGGTGTGATTCTACAAGAGATTCCTGAAGTGTGGGTACCGTCGCGATGACCCTGTGGGACGAGAACTGGGCAGAGGTTGATTTGTCGACACGTGGAGCGGTCACAGCGTGTCGGTCTCGGCGTTGAGCTGATTTGAGTTCCGTGAAGAGATGAAATAAGCGGGCGCTGAAACGTTCGTGACTCCCCGGGGGAAGAGGAGGTGCGGGTCAACGGGAGTAATCCCGATCAGGATGACGGATTCCCGATGCTTCACGTCGGCGACGCTCCGACGCTCCACCGTACCGAGGAGGAAGGACTCCTTCGTGACAACTCGGATTCCGAGCGACCCGAGCTTTCGAACTTCGGAAAGGACAACCAGAATCACTTTATTAGCACCGTCCCAGAATCCTTGGGGACGACGGATTTGCTGACAGTTCGGTCACACAAGGAAAACTGCTTCCGCATCGACTCCCGCACGCTGTAGGCTGCAGCGTCGCTGCAATGGTTGCTTAACGACTATACCGAGCCTGTATACAAAAAATGGCCAAGGTCGCTGGCATCATGTGCCCTTGGATTGAACTGATCCAGCCATTCGGTCTTCCTGGGAATCAGATCTGGCCACAGGGGAACGCCCATCCATGAAGCCATCACGGGGTTGCTTGTCGCCGTGGCAAATCGATCTGGCCGAAGTGCTCTCTTCCCAGAAGTTAAACACGACTACGGCAGAGCTCTTGTCACGCCTCGAGTCGTTTATGCACGCCTATCTGCTCTTCGACAGCATATTCATTCCAGAGAAGTATCGAGCATCGCAATTCCTGCACACTCTTGACGTGGAGGGAGACATCTTCGCGGCCGACTCTCGCGTGGCGGATCCGTACAAGCAGAGCGAGAACGGACATACTCATGTCGATATCGCCCCATCGCTGATGTTCAAGAACCGGAGACATCTCAAGGCGAAATCAAACGCATGGCTGAAACAGCACATGACAATCGGCCTGTCGAAACAGGGCCGCGAAGAAGCAATCGAGTATCTCAACAGAGAAGGTCGGTCAACGGCCTGGTTCTATCAGTTGATACTGGCCGAGTATCAGACGCTCTTCGAGCTGGCGACCTTCAATGAAGCGTTCTCCGTGGTGTTTGCCTCGCTCTCTCAGGTATACCTTCCGGACATCACCGAGCTACCACGGTTCTCAGCCTTTCTGGCGAAACTGTCGAAGGCCGGCGCTCCGGCGCGACGAAGCGATTTCGTCGGTACATATAGCTTCGAGCTACCAACGGGGGCGATCGAGGCGCGCGCTAAAATCCCGCCGATTTTTGACACTGTCGTAAAGCACGCGAACAGAGAAGGCTTCACCGCTGCGCTGAGACATCTACGTCAACAGTACCAGCCTCTGCGCGAAGCGTTTCGAACCGTTACCGATGCATTCGTGAACTATCAGGGAAACGGGCTTGTTTCGTCAGATATGGAGGGGAGAGAAATCCAGGAGTGGAACGACTACGTCGAGCGCCACTACGAGCGAGCTGAAGAGTTGTTGCTGCTGAAGTCCGAAGTCGTCGCTGTCGAAGTTCATGCGGGCAAGGATTCGGAGATATTCCAGACACTGCGCGACCGCGTGGTAGCGCGAGGTTCGTTACTGCGGCTTGTTCCGCCGCAGTCTCATGTGGCGCATTCGCGTAACCCTAACGGCTTGGGTGCATTCGGTATCGAGAACGTCATCCCCTTTCAGCACAAGCTGTTTCGAATCGGTCGCAACTATGTAAACAAGCGCCGCGCGTTGCACAAAGGCATTGGCTTGATGATTGGCTTTCCATTGTCGGTCGGCGTGCAGGTAGCCCACGAAGGATTGAACGACCCCAAGATCCGCATGTTCGACGAGGAAAAGCCTCCGCACCTGTACATGATCTGCACGCGACCGCGAATATCGGTAAACCCGGACATCCGCCTCTACCGCGACCGAATCGAGATCGAGTTCCGGTTCGTACAAGAGACGCACGTCGAGAGCGGGGTTGTATCTTTGGCGAGGAACAATGTCCGTAACGTCACTGTCGATGCGATCACTCACGCGCGGATCGTCTTCGAAGGAGACAACGCTGAGCAGAGTAGATGGCATGCCTCCCTGCTGTACCAGAGCCTCGTGAAATCAATAGCTCCCGAGAACAATGCCGCCCTGGTGCTCGATCCCGAACGTGCAGGATTGTCCGAGAAAGAGGTCAGCGATCTTGCGCGAGCTGATCTCGAGGTCATCTACATTGGGCAAAGCAAGGGCCGTGACTTCGACAGAACGGCGATTTCACGGCTGAATGGACATGAGAAATGGGAGACTTTCTATCGCGACATCGCCGATCGGAATCCACATCGGGAAATTTGGATTCTGCTCCTCTCACAGTCAGCTCCGCAGCACCTGAACATGACGATGCCCGGCGTGGAAGGTGGCGACAACGATGTGAAAGAGCTCATCCGCAGAACTAAGAGACCTGTTCAACTCAATCCATTGGATTGTCTCAACTTTACCGAGGCGGCTCTGATCAGCTACTTCAGGCCCCGCTATAACGACAAGTTCCGGAAAGCGCATTTCCCGTCAAAAAAACATGAATCCTATGAGCGATTCTTCCTCGAGCCGGTTGACGTTGCGTCGATTGAGCTGGAGACGCTGCGCTCGATGGGATTCCGATTATATTCGGAGAGTGTCTGCCCTCGAGCTGTTCACTTAAAGATGTGGCGGTTCAATTCGGCCTTTGATGTTTGGAACATCTTTTCGGGAGTAGACGATAGGAATCAAGAGTGATTGAGGAGCTTGAAGCGGATTGATGTATGGGTACCGGCGCAACTCTCATCTTGCCGACCTGATCGTCTGAGACAGTCGAGAGCAGGATTGTGCGGTGGAGCGTGCATGCCGGCGGTGAGTGGTAGAGATTCGGTGCTGGCCGAGCACCATTCCACGGTGGAATGAATCGGCGGAGCTGGCTGCTCAGTGAGTGCGGTTCGACGTGACGAGCCGCCGGTACGTGACCCACAGGGATCGAAGGTGTGATGCCTGCTCACGTTGTGGCATGACGTCGTACCCGGCCACGTCCTCAAACATCAGCAGCACGACATTGTCGAATCCGGTTCGGTGAAGCCCCGGCCCGAAGTCCTCAAGCACGATGGCGGCAAGACGTTCGATTTGCTCGTCGTCGAGTGCAGTGAGGGTTTCGTTATCGGTGGAGTCCATCCAATCCCACCATCCCGTGAACCGTGATGGGGTGACAACACGTGAACAGGCTGGATTGGGTGACCGAGGGGATAACGGCGGCTCTGTTTGTCTATGAAAAAACGAAGCTGTTAGCCCCCGGTGGCCGCTGGTTTGGGGTGACGGTGGCCGTGTTGAGGTGATCCTGTGTCCCCTGATGGCACGGATACGACGTACGGGGTAGAAGTCCGATACCTGGGAACCCATACCGTCCGGTGATGTGGAAACCGACAACGACTCGTTGTGTGGAACTCCACCACGGAAACGTCTGACGAGTACGGGTGATGGCACTGAGATGGGTGACGAGGTTCGATCCTCGTCACCAGATCAGGGTTTCCGAAGGAAACCTATCGGAATGGGGTGGCAGGTGACCCGGCGTCTTGCCTTCGAAGCCTGATGCTCTATCCAACTGAGCTACGGGCGCGGCGATTTGACTTCCGGCAGGATTCTACACGCTCGATGACGGTTGTGCGTGCACGGTGGGGCGAGAACTGGGCCGAGGCGTGCGGTGGTCCAGTCTTGCTTCGAACTCTATTCGCAAGCACGAGCCCTATCGAGTTCGAAGGCTCACGACCTTGATGTCTTTCACCCTGAAAAGGGGTTTCGTTTCGCCTTCAATTGTAACCAGTTCAGCCTTCGCGGCCTTCGCCATGCTGGCGTGAAGTGCATCGACCGGCGCAAGATCATGCCTGCTCGCAAGTTCGATGGCTTCGTCGGCGATTTCTGCCGAGGGCGCAATATTTTCGTCCGCTCGCGCGAAGAATTCCTCCATGAAAGCGACTTCTGTTTCCTTCCTATGGAATCGGGGTTTTGGCAGAACCTCCAGCTTCAGATAGTGACTGACTACGAACTGCCGCTCCGGGTCATCAAGCACGGCCATGGCGTCCTTCCAGATTTCATCAGTACCCTGCCACGCGGCGATCAGCACGCAGCTATCGACGTAAGTACGCTTTGCCACATCAGAGTGTCTCACCGCGGCGGCGTGCAATTTCGTCGCGAATCTCGGGAACGGTGAGTAGTGGCATTCCAGCAGCGATCGCTTCCTGGCGCAGTGGCAGTAGTCGTTTCCCAAGTTCTGTTCGCGGCACATAGGAGCGCTGCGTGATGGATTCAGGGACTACCGCGAGACTCTGGTAACTACCGTTTGGAACAAGAGCCCCGAGCCCGGCGTCCGACGAAGGGTACGCGCGGTGATCGCCGGTCAGGCGCGCTCCGTTGCTTGGAGCGAGTGAAAGTGCAGCCGCGCCCAACAGCGCCACATGAAGCTGCGTCCAAGCATCAATCTGCGTCCAGGTCTGACGTCCTTCGATTGGCTGAGTTGCTTTCAATGCCATGGTCGTTTCTCTATTTGTACTCGGGCCCTAGAGACTGCAGCGTGTCACTGGACAAAAGCGCGAAGAACAATTCTTTGTTGGCCGCATGAACGCGCTCCAGCCGTTCCTCAAAGCTGTTCCAGAAATCGGCGGCATCGCCGTCAGCCATGCACAGAGTGTCGGTACCAATAGCACTTCCATGCAATTCCTCGCCCGTATGAAGGCGAATCTTTGATGGCAATGCAACTTCCACGATGTGAATCAGATCGTCCGCTTGTAGCTCGGTTCGTAACTGTAGCGGCTCACCCGAGAGCGAGCGATCACCGATACGGACGTTTATCGCCAATGCGCCGAGGTCCGGCTTTCCTTGGATAACGTCCAAATATTTGAGAGAGAAGCGCTCAGGCTGATCAAGCAGGCCTGTACGCCGCAGTGTTTGTGAAAGCTGCAGAATGCATTTGCCGAAGCGACTCCACCCAACATAGGGACGTGGGCAACTCAGAACCACGACGTGATCGCCAATCGCAACGCTGAGCGGTGATCCGTCAAGTCGTACAACGGGCATGTGTCGAAAAGCCGCGTCGGCTTGACGAAGCTGCGGCGGCACATTGGACGCCGGGAGGTGAGACACGCCCGCG
Source organism: uncultured Gammaproteobacteria bacterium (assembly GCA_963837755.1). Lineage (GTDB taxonomy): Bacteria > Pseudomonadota > Gammaproteobacteria > Steroidobacterales > Steroidobacteraceae > JADGHX01. The sequence continues at coordinate 442,093 of CAWIOP010000004.1, forward strand.
AGCGACCAGCCGAGTTTGTTCAGCTCCGAATGGAGTTGCCCGGTCAGCAGTTCCAGCGCCGCCTGCTTCGGACTGAACCGGATTTCCCACACAGCCTCGTAGAGTGGCTCGTGTTTCAGGCGGGTGGGAATGGAGCGGACTGTCATTGTGCACCACCAGTTGCCGTAGGCCGCGGATCATAGCCGATGAAGGAGTCTACTGCGGTCTTGGCACGCGAATAGAGGGCCGAAGTAGCGAATTGGCCGGAAGGATCCATCACGGTCCTCGTACGATTGTGCGGGGAGGATAGACGCAGCCTTCGAAACTGCGGGCGGACATTCGAAGAGTCGGCACTCTTGGCCAAGGCTGAGTCGGCCGGAGCGCCGGCGACGCACTCTGCGCGCTGGCGACGATAGCTGCCGGCGGGGAATCCTTCCATTCACTTTGGAGTCCGGGCGCTCACACAACCCGCCTTCTTAGCACCCGGTACGCGCCGCCGAGTGGGATTCCGGCATCGGCTCTGCGGCTCAGCAGAAGCCTGATCGCGCAGTCTCTGAAAGTGAAGGATCAGGCCAGTTGTGTGTGCTGCGACCATCCCCTCATCTTGCCGACCTGATTGTCTGTGGCGGTCGTTTGCAGGATTTTGCGGTGGAGCACGTCTGCCGACGGTGAGTGGTAGAGATTCGGTGCCGGTCGAGCATCAATCCACGGTGGAATGAACGGAGCTGGCTGCTCAGTGAGAGCGGTTCGACGTGACGAGCCGCCGGTACGTGATCCAGAGAACCCGCAGGTGTGAAGCCTTCTGCTCTCGACCCATGACCTCGAACCCGGCCACGTCCTCGAACATCAGCAGCACGACGTCGTTGAATTGGGTGCGATGCAGGCCCGGCCCGAAGTCTTCCAGCACGATGGCGGCGAGACGTTCGATTTGTTCGTCCGTGAGTGCGTGCAGTGAATCGTTATCGGTGGAGTCCATCCGATCCCACCATCCCGTGAGCGGTGATGGGGTGACAACGACGTGGTGGGGGCACCGAGGCGGTGGCTCGTATTGGGGTGACCCCGCGTCCCCTCATGGCACGAACACCGGATGTGGCGAGGAAGTCCGATACCTGGGAACCCGTACCGCCCCGTCGTGTGGAGACCTCTGACGAGAACGGGTGATGGCACTGAGATGGGTGACGAGGTTCGTCCTCGTCACCAGATCAGGGTTTCCGAAGGAAACCCAGCGGAATGGCGTGGCAGCGAGCCCGGCGTCTTGCGTTCGAAGCCTGATGTTCTATCCAACTGAGCTACGGGCGCGCTATCTTCCGTGCACTGAGGATTTCCGGAACTGAGATTCGAGAACCGAGTCGTATTGCCAAGTTCAGCCTGCAGGTACCTCCAAGAGCTTGTCTCGCACGCCTGCGGCCTGTGCCGCCGCGGTCGTGGATCTCTTGCCGACATGGCTGGAATAGATCGCCACTCTCACACATTGAATAAACCCACTGATTGATGTTGTTATGCCGGCGGCGGATTCGAACTCGACCCGAAAGAAGCCGTCATCACGGACCCGCAATGCCCATGTTTCATGAAAGCCTTCGGCTATCAGGACAGTGCGGATCCGCGTTACCGCTTCTTGAGGATCGCGAGCCGGCGCACTGAATTCGAATCCGGCGTCCGGAGTCAAAAGGCTGGCCGCCACTTTCTGTGGAGAGCAACAACCCGATCATGGCGGGTTTCGCTTCACGGCTGGAGGAGATCAACGCGCTGGCCGACGGCCGCAAAGTCCTGCTGGTCCACCCCCGGTGCGCCTCCAGTGGCTTTACAACACCGGTACGCGTACTCCAGCACGTCCTTGCGATACAGCTACATCACCGGAACCGTCGACGTCAGCTGCGACATATCCTCGTCCTACACGATCTCGCTGAGCACCGGCGCCGGCACGTACGCATCGCGCACCATGACGGGCAGTTCCGGCACGCTCGTTTACAACCTGTACGTCGACGCGACGCGACTCTCCATCTGGGGCGACGGCTCGCCGGCCACCGGAACTGTCGGTGGAACGGCAAACACCGCGAGCCACACCGTGTATGGCCGCATTCCCGCGCGGCAGAACGCCCCTGTGGGCAGCTACACCGACACCATCATCGTCACGCTCACGTTCTGAATTCGGCGGTGGGCCGACAAAGACCGTTGTCGTGAATAGCGGGTAGTATTTCCTGCGCACCGGCCCGGCATTCACATGAAGATTCGCGTCCTCTCCGACCTGCATCTGGAGTTCCTTGACTGGACGCCGCCTCCGGTCGAAGCGGATGTCGTCGTCCTGGCGGGTGACATTCATGTCGGCGTGCGCGGCCTCGAATGGGCTCGGGAGCGGTTCGCGGCGACACCCGTAATCTATGTGGCCGGAAACCACGAGTACTTCGGCGGGCAGCTGCAGGATGTGCTGGCGGCACTGCGTGAAACGGCGAGCCGTTTCGGCGTGACGGTTCTCGATGGTGATGAGCTGATTCTCCGCGGCACCCGCTTTCTGGGAGCGACGCTGTGGACTGACTTCGCTCTCTACGGATCAGGGGCCCGGCTTGTGCAGGCAGAAGCCGACGCCAAGCGTGGGATGATGGATTTCCGCGCCATCCGCTACGGCGAGACGGGGTTGTTCCGCCCCGAACACGCGCGGGAGCTTCACAGCGCGCAAGTGCGCTGGTTGGAGCGAGAGTTGAGCGCAGCGTTCCACGGGCCCACCGTCGTCATCACTCACCATCTGCCGCATCGGCTGAGCATCCATCCCAGGTTTGAGGGCGACTCGCTCAATCCGGGTTTCGCAAGCGATCTCGATCGCATGGTGCGCCATCCTGTGGCGGTGTGGATTCACGGGCACACACACGAGTCGTTCGACTACGTTGTCAACGGCACGCGGGTGGTCTGCAATCCGCGGGGCTATTTGCCGATGGCACCCAATCACGCATTCAATCCGGAACTTGTCGTAGAGGTATAGCGACACGTTGTTTCGGTTCGACGCGCTCGCCGCACTGTTCGGCGCCCCGCGCGAACACGTGGGATCTGGTGCGCAACGCTGGCGTCACCGGCTTCGTCACCGTCTCGGGTGATCGCCACAGCTTCTGGGCGGGGCTTGCGGCGAAGAGCCTGCCGCCGCTTGCTTTCGAGCCGGTGGGCGTTGCGTTCATCACCGGCTGCATCTCCGCTCCCACGCTGGTGGAGTCTCTCGAGCACAATTTGGAGGCCACGGGCGCAAACGCAACCGTGACACGAGTGTCGAGCCTGAATCTGCAGTGCGGAGCGAATAGCCAGCGAGTCGTTACGGACTGTCCCGTATTCCGCGGTGTCGGGCATTGCGCTGTAATTGGCGCAAGAAGAATAAGGAAGCGGCGGCTCACATGCGGATTTCGGCACTTCGGTCACGATTGACGTTGACCGGCCCCACCGGCAATGGCTCCAGCTTCGATTTCCAGGCGCCTTACCTCATCAAGCTCATTACGTCCGCGCCGCTGTCCGACCACATCACTTTCTACGCCTACGGAATCCTTGCCGAGAAAGGCGATAACGGCACGGTGCTGATCGAGGACGCGTGGTTCAGCCACAACGATGCCTTCGGCACTGGCATCGGTGCGCAGCTCGGGCAGTTCCAGGTGTCCGACCTCATGTTTCCACGCGAGACTCGCCTCACGTTCCAGGACTTCCAGGTCTATCGCATGGCGGGCATTACATACGAGCGCGGCATATTGCTCGGGCGCGCCCTCGGGCCCGTGGACGTGAGTCTCGGTGCCGTAAACGGCAACGGCATCAACGCCAACGTCAACATCAACAGCCCCGGCTTGCGCCGCCCGGATCGCATGTTCGACAACGACGACAGCAAGTCCGTCTTCCTGCGCCTCGGCACGAAGGTCGGGCTGGTCTCCGCCGGGCTGTTCGGCCTTACGGGCGAGCAGCGCAGCGCCGCGGGCGCGGCCGGGCAGCTAACCGGCAACCGCGACACCGACCGGCAGATCTACGGCATCGACGTCTCGGGCCAGCGCGGGGCGAAAACGCACTGGTTTGCGCAAGCGCTGTGGAACGAGTGGGATGGGTTCCTCGACAGCACCTCCAGCCGCGATTTCAGCTGGTTCGGCGGCTTCGCCGGCGTCGACTACATACACAGCGACCGCTGGACGTTCTCGCTGCTCTACAACTACAACGATGCTGGCGATTTCGACGGCACGCAGACTCTCTTCGAGGGCGTCCAGATGAACACGCTCACGCTCGGCGCTTCGTACTACTTCATGCGCAACGTGAAGGGAGTCGTCGAGGTGAACGCCGACCTGCTGAGCCGGGACAACGACGCCGATTTCGTCGGGCACGAAACGCGGGAAAACTATCTCCTGGTGGGGTTCGATGCTGCGTTCTAACGCATGATCGAATTCCGCTACGGCTGCGACTTCCCACCAGTGCTGTAGTTCGCGGAGAGGTATTCGAGAATGTCGCGCGCCGCCGCGTCATCGATGGGCGCGCCGAAGCGGCTGACCATTTTCTGGATGGTCTTCTCCCACGACGCGCGGTTCATGAGCGGCCCGTTCATCTCAACGTAGTCGAGGCTGTGGCAGATGGCGCAGCTTGCGCTCGTCATGTCACGGCCAGGGCCCTCCGCGAGGCGAATGGATTCTTCACCGGCGAGCGCCGCGCTTTGGGCTGCAAGGCCGGCGAACGCCATCGACACGAGCGGCGCGTGACCTTGCGCATTCGCCGTCCTGTATTGAGGCGCGAGGGGTGCGATCATAGCCCTCTCATATCGGAACCCCAGCCATGCCTCAGACTCCTTCGGGACGCGGTTCGACCGCCCAGCCGGCTCTTCACGCTGCCGGCGTTGCGAGCGCCGGAATCGACGACGCAGAGCTTGCCCGCGTCGACGCTCTCTGGCGCGCGGCCAACTACCTCTCGGTCGGCCAGATCTACCTCTACGACAACCCTCTGCTGAAGACCCCGCTCGAGCGCCGTGACATCAAACCGCGGTTGCTCGGTCACTGGGGCACCACGCCCGGCCTGAACTTCGCCTACGCGCACCTCAACCGGTGCATACGCGAGCGTGACCTGAGCATGATCTACATCACCGGCCCCGGTCACGGCGGGCCGGGAATCGTCGCGAACACATATCTCGAAGGCACCTACAGCGAGTTGTATCCGGATGTCTCCCAGGATGAAGCCGGCCTGCAGCGCCTGTTCCGGCAGTTCTCGTTTCCCGGTGGCATTCCCAGCCACGTCGCCGCGGAGGTGCCCGGCTCCATCCACGAAGGCGGCGAGCTCGGCTATTCGCTCGCGCACGCCTATGGCGCGGCATTCGACAACCCCGATCTCATCGTCGCGTGCGTCATCGGCGATGGCGAGGCGGAAACCGGCGCGCTCGCCACGAGCTGGCACTCCAACAAGTTCCTGAACCCGGCCCACGACGGCGCCGTGTTGCCGATCCTGCACCTGAACGGCTACAAGATCGCCGGGCCCACGGTGCTCGCCCGCATCCCGCGCGAAGATCTCGCTCAACTGCTGCAGGGTTGCGGCTACAAGCCGTACTTCGTCGAAGGTCACGAGCACGTCGACATGCACCGGCAGATGGCGGCCGCCCTCGACGCTGCGCTCGATGCCATCGCCGCCATTCAGAACGCCGCGCGCAACCAGGGCAACGTGCAGCGCCCGACCTGGCCCGCCATCGTGCTCGTCAGTCCGAAAGGCTGGACCGGCCCGCAGCGTGTCGACGGAAAGAAGATCGAAGGCACCTTCCGCGCTCACCAGGTGCCCATGGGCGACATGGACAAGCCCGAGCACATCCTCCGCCTCGAGGAATGGATGCGCAGCTACCGCCCCGAGGAGCTCTTCGATGAGCGGGGCGCGGTCCGCCAGCAAGTGTTGAGCGCCACGCCCAAAGGCGAGCGCCGCATGAGCGCGAACCCGCACGCGAATGGCGGCATCCTGCTGCGCGACCTGCGCATGCCCGACTACCAGAGCTACGGCGTGGAGGTGCCTGCCCCCGGCGGCACGGTCGCGGAGGCCACGCGGGTGCAGGGCGAGCTCATCCGCGACATCATTCGCCAGAACCCGCGCAACTTCCGCGTCTTCAGCCCCGACGAAACCGCATCCAACCGCTGGAGCGCCGTGTTCGAAGTGACGAGCCGCATGCTCATGGCCGACCTCCACGCCGACGATGACCACGTCTCGCGCGATGGCCGCGTGCTCGAGATGCTCAGCGAGCACCAGTGCCAGGGCTGGCTCGAGGGCTACCTGCTCACGGGGCGCCACGGGTTCTTTTCCTGCTACGAGGCGTTCATTCACATCGTGGACTCGATGTTCAACCAGCACGCCAAGTGGCTGAAGGTGGCGGCGGGCATTCCGTGGCGGCGGCCCATCGCCTCGCTCAACTACCTGCTCACCTCGCACGTCTGGCGGCAGGACCACAACGGCTTCAGCCACCAGGACCCGGGCTTCATCGATCACGTGGTCAACAAGAAGGCGCAGATCATCCGCGTGTATCTGCCGCCGGATGCGAACTGCCTGCTGCACATCACGGATGAGTGCCTGAGAAGCCGCAACAAAGTGAACGTGATCGTGGCCGGCAAGCAGTCGCAGCCGCAGTGGCTCACCATGGAGCAGGCCATTGCCCACTGCACGCTGGGCGTCAGCATCTGGCGTTGGGCAAGCTCGGACGATGGTGGCGAGTGCGATGTGGTACTCGCGTGCTGTGGCGATGTGCCCACGCTCGAAACGCTGGCTGCGGTGGATTTACTGCGCGCATTGGTGCCAGACCTGCGGGTTCGCGTGATCAACGTGGTAGACCTCATGCGCCTGCAGCCGCCGCGCGAGCACCCGCACGGGCTGGCGGACGCCGACTTCGACGCGCTGTTCACGCGTGACAAGCCCATTGTCTTCGCGTTCCACGGCTACCCTTGGCTCATCCACCGGCTCACCTACAAGCGCCACAACCACGACAACCTGCACGTGCGCGGCTATAAGGAAGAGGGCACGACCACCACGCCATTCGACATGACCGTGCTCAACGACCTCGATCGCTTCCACCTCGTCATCGACGTGGTCGAGCGCGTGCCGAAGCTCGAGCCGCGCGCGGCAAATCTCACCCAGCTCATGCGTGAGAAGCTCATCGCGCATCGCCAGTACATCACGACGTACGGCGATGATATGCCTGAAGTGAAGAACTGGAAGTGGGCTTCGGCCGTGACACACGTCGGGAGGCCTCACGACGCGGAGCAGGAATAGCCGGGGACGGACATTGGTCTTTCGCAGTCGCTCTCCTGAACGGCTCTCCGCGCGCGGTCTACTTCGGCGTGGACTGGCGGGGCAGGTGATGCGCCGGCTCGCCGTGTTCCTGACGGTGTAGAAGCGAGACCGCCTCGGCGCGCCGGTGCACGCCGAGTTTGCCGAGCAGGCTGTGCACGTGATTCTTGACGGTGGGCACCTCGATGCCGAGGTTTCGGGAGATCATCTTGTTCGACAGCCCCTGCTGCAACAGCCGCAGTATCTGCGCCTCGCGTGCCGTGAGTCCGGCCACCGGATCGACGCTCGGGCGCTCGCCCGACAGCGTGGCGATGTGCCGGAACAGGAAGCCCGCGATCTTTGGCGAGCAGCGCACTTCGCCGCGCGCGGCCGCATGCACGGCCTCGAACGCGTCGTTGGAAGAGCCCGTGCGCGGCACGTATCCGGCGATGCCGACTTGCGCGCAGGTGATGACATCCGCTTCGGCCTCGGTCATGCCGAGCGCCACGATGCGAGTGGCCCTGGAAATGCGCGGCACCTGTCGTGCCACCGCGAGCGCATCTTCCATCGCCATGTCGAGCAGAACCACGTCTGGCGTGAGCGCGCGGATGTGCTCGAGCGTGCCCGCCGCGCCCGCCGCCGTGGCGACGATCTGAATTCCCGCGGCTTCGCGGAACACGCGCTCCAGCCCCTCGCAATAGAGCCGGACATCACTGGCGAGGACGAGGCGTACTTCGTCCTCGCAATCCCTTAGCTGCGCCTCCATGATCTGAGCCCTGCTTCCGTAGCCGTCAACAAGCCCCCTGCACCCGATCCGTGCGATTCGGGTGCCGCCTCCCGATGCTGGTGCCTGCATCCCTTGTGTTTATACGTACGTGCGCAAAGGTGGTGCAGTACCGCGTCCGACGATCACGTAGATCGGCGCGACTGTCAACATGACCAAAGTACCGACGCGTCTCTGATCGCTCGACGGTCACGCAACGTACGCTTATCGGCCGTGTTCGATTACATCGGCTCACCCGTGACTGGTCCATATGGCCCATCGTCAACGCAATCCGACGCGGGTAAACCTGCCGCCCACACCGCCGGACCATTTCGCCCGGCGTCGAGCGATACGAAAACGGCAAGCTCAGGAGCAGGGAGACGGACATGTCAGAGGCCGAGAAAGATTTCCAATCACCAGACCAAAGTCTCGGTGTCTCGAGACGCACGGCGCTGAAGCTCGGCGCCACCGCAGGAGCCGCAGTCGCGGTCGGCCTCGCGTCGCGCGAAGCGGGCGCGCAGGAATACCCCCCGGAGCCGCCGGCGGAGCCGACGGTCTGCTCACCGCGCCCCACGAACAGCCCGGCAACGCGCCCGTTCGTGCACCAGATGCCGATCCCGCCCGCTGCCATGCCGTCGCCGTTCCTGTATCCCGCGCCCACGTTGGCGGCGAACCTCGGGGCTGGTGAAGCGCCGCGCGCGGATCACCAGCGCTGGAATGAGTTCCAGCCGCACTTCTTCTTCAACATGAGCGCGCGGCCCGCGATGCACCAGTTCCACCCGGACATTCCGGCGAGCTACGTCTGGGGCTACAACGGCATCGTTCCCGGCGCGACCATCATTGCGTATTACGATCACCCGATCATCGTGCGCTTCCGGAACGATCTGCCCGCGAACCACACCGGATTCGGCATCAACGAGATCACCACCCACCTGCACAACGGGCACACCGGCTCCGAGAGTGACGGTTTCGCGCAGGATTACTACGGCCCCGGGCAGTGGAAGGACCATCACTACCCGAACGTGCTGGCCGGTTATGACCAGTACCCGCCGAAGGGCGATCCGCGCGAGGCGATGCACACGCTGTGGTTCCACGACCACCGCCACAGCTTCACCGCGCCGAATACCTATCGCGGCCTCGCCGCCATGTACTGGTTGTTCGACGACAAGGACACCGGCAACGAGTACGACACGCGGCCAAGCGCGCTTCGGCTGCCTTCCGGCTACGGCGTGTACGACGTTCCGCTCGTTCTCAATGACAAGATCTTCTGCCCCGACGGCCAGCTCTGGGGCCCGGCCAGCGGCTTCTTCCCGACCGGTGACAAGTTCTGCGTCAACGGCGCCATACAGCCGTACTTCAACGTGCAGCGGCGCAAGTACCGGTTCCGCGTGCTCAACACCGGCCCGGTGCGCGACTACAGGCTCACGCTGAGCGACGGGCGGCCCTTCAAGGTGATCGCGACCGACGGCAACCTGCTCGAGCATCCCATCGAGGTGACGGAGCTGCCTGTCGCGGTCGCCGAGCGCTACGACATCATCATCGACTTCTCGAACCTGCAGATCGGCGACAAGTTGTACCTGTCGACCAATCAGGCGCAGTTCGTCGGCAACGCGCCCGAGCCGGAGCCGATTCCGGGCCTGCCCGTCGAGAACATGCTGATGCGCTTCGACGTGACCGCGAATCCGCCGGTCCCCGACGCAAGCCAGGTGCCGGCCACGCTGTGCGAGTACCCGCCGGTGAATCTCAACGACGTCGTGCACACCCGCACGTGGGACTTCGACTTCATCGGTGGGCAGATGAAGATCAACGGGCTGATATTCGACCCGGCCCGCTCGGACGCGGACATCCGCACCGGCAACTGCGAGAAATGGATCCTGCGCAACAAGGTGCCGCTCGCCTTCTGGAGCCACCCGATACACATCCACTTCGAGGAGTTCCGCGTGCTCAGCATCAACGGCGCTCCGCCGCCACCGCTGTGGAGTGGCCGCCGTGACGTGATGACGCTGGCCCCCGGAAACGAGGCGGAGATCTTCATCCGGTTCCGGGACTTCCGCGGCAAATACATGATCCATTGCCACCGCATGAACCACGAAGACAACTTCATGCTCACGCGCTGGGACATCGGCGACAACTTCCCCGCCTGAGCGCGAGTGGCAACTGACTCAAGTTTACGAGAGGAACAAATTCATGGACCGCAGAGCATTGTTTGGCGGAGCGCCCAGGACGCCGGCGCGTTCGGCATCACAGGGGCCGGATTTCTACACCAACGCAGAGCTCGTCACCCAGGACGGCAAGAAGGTGAGGTTCTACGACGACCTCATCAAGGACCGCATCGTCGCCATCAACCACATCTACACCAACTGCGAAGGCACGTGCCCGATCAGCACGGCGGCGCTCGTGCAGGTGAAGAAGACGCTCGAGGAACGGGCTGACTCCGAGGTCACCCTCCTCACGATGACGCTGAAGCCGTGGGAAGACGGGCCGGAGCAGCTGAAGGGATACGCGCAAGCGCACGGAGCGAAATGGACGTTCGTCACCGGGAGCGACTATGACCTCACTACCATCCGCTTCCGCTTGTTCAACTGGGAGCATCCGGCGCTCGATTTCAACACCGAGCAGCACACCGGCATGGTGCGCATCATCAATGATCGCCAGAATCGCTGGAGCATGTGTCCCACGCTCGCAAGGCCCAGTCAGATCGTCGATGCCATCGATTGGGCGATGCCGACGAAGCCGCTCGCCGTTCGCCAGAAGGCAGCCTACGCGATTCGGGACCGGCTGAACGCTGAACAGCGCAAGTTCATGTCGCCCGCGACGCTCGCGCGCAGTTGACGGCCCCGCAGTGACGCACACCCGCGCGGGGACGCCCGCGCGAGTGTGTGCACTCACGCGGGGTGCGATCGCGTTTGGAGACCTGCGGTGACAAGCGGCCGCGGGAGGAACCGGTCAGGAGGTTGAGTCATGAAATGGCATTTGATGAAAGCAGCCGCGGTTGTGCTGGCGGGGGCCGGCGGCGCTGCATGGGGCCAGAACGGCGTGGACAATCCGCAGGGCTGCGATTTCAATATCGTGGGCACGTGGGAGGCGGTGGACGCGAGGGGAGAGACACCGGTGCCGGTACGCTACCGGTTCGGCGCGGACGGCCTGGCCGTCACCCTTTCGCGAAGCGACGCCACGAGCTCCGAATGGATCGAGAAGCCGGGCGACACGGCACATACCTACCGTCTGGATGACCCCAAGGCGCCCTCGCGCATCGAGTTCTTCGCGTCAGGCAGCACAAGTCCCCGTAGCTCCCAGGAAATCTCACAATACGACGACGGCAGCTTCACCACGATGGACGAGAACTCACTGCCCCATCGCTGGATTCGCGTCGACGCGGAGCGCCACTTCATCCTGTTCACGGCGCTGCGCGGTGACGTGGCGAAGGGCGGGCCGGCGTTCGCGACGATGATCCGCGCCGACGCGGACGGCCGCGGCAGCATGGAGTCGTTCGGTTTCTATATCGCGGGCGATGTGCCCATCGTTGGCACGATCCCGACCGCGGTGAGCACCAGGCACCTCGTGGAGTCGCGACTCGAGACTGAAACGATGTTGCGGCTGGAGTTGACTCGTGCGGAGTACGACCGGGCCATGGCGGTGCTGCGATCCTGGGACCGCAGGGTGCGCGAGAAGAAGTTGATGTACGACCTGCCGTATCTCAACAGCATCGTGTTCATGGAGCAGCTCGCGACGACGCTCAACCAGTGCAACGAGCGCATCCGTGTGAAGAAACTGAACTGGAATGCGAACGATCCGATCACGGGCAAGCACAACACCCCCCAGATTTCGTATTACTACGTGCGCGACCTGCGCAAGGACAACGAATCGCTCCATCTGCGGAACGAGGAGTTCCGCGAACGCATGGGCAGAAGCTGCGTGGGCAGCTGCCTTGCTCCGGCGGCGTTGGAGCCCAAAGCCAAGCTGTCGATGACAACCCGCTGAGCAAGGGCGGCCGCCAAAGGCTGCGAGGGACAACCCCGCGCAGCCTTTTGGCGTGAGAATTGCTAACCTCGAGCGGCCGGGGCGGCGGGCGCGAATTCGCGTTCGCACGATTCCCCGGCCCGCGCAGGAAAGGCAGCACGCATGGCCGGCAGCGATCCCCGCCCCGTTCTCATCCTCAATACCGGATCCTCCACGTTCAAATGGGCGCTGCTGAGCGATGACGAGCGCTTCCTCGGCGCGGGCTCCGAAGCGTGGGAGGCGGACGATGCGCTCACGCGCAAGGCGCAGATCGAAGCGAAGCTGCACTCGTTGCCGCCGTGCCGCGCGGTGGGCCACCGCATCGTCCACGGCGGAACCGTGTTTCGGGATTCCGTCGTGGTCGATGACAATGTGCGCCACGAGCTCGAAAGCCTGCTCACGATCGATCTCATGCACATGCGCGCCGCGTTGAGCGCGCTGGATGCCGCGCGTGAAGCGTTCCCCGACGCGCTCCACGTTGCCGCGTTCGACACCGTGTTTCACCGCACGATGAGCCAAGCGGCCGCCGCCTACGCGCTGCCCAACGAATGGACGCAACGCTGGGGTTTGCGAAGGTTCGGCTTTCACGGATTGAGTGTGTCGTGGAGCGTGGACTGGGTGCGCGAGCATGTCGACCCGTTTCCGAAGCGGCTGATCGTGGCGCATCTGGGCAGCGGCTGTTCCATCACCGCGGTGCTCGAGGGCCGTTCCGTCGACACCTCCATGGGCTTCACGCCGCTCGAAGGTCTCATGATGGGAACGCGCTCGGGTTCCGTGGACCCGGGCTTGCTGCTACACCTGCAGGCGCACCACGGCGTCACCGCGCCCGATCTCGAAGACACGCTCATGAATCGGTCTGGCCTGCTGGGCGTCTCCGCGGTTGGCTCGGACATGCGCCAGGTGCTGGAGGCGGCGGATGGCGGCAATGCGAACGCAAAGCTCGCCTACGACATGTTCATTCTCTACGCACGTCGCGCCGCGGGTGCCGCCGCCGGTGTTCTCGGCGGCGTCGATGCGCTGGTTTTTTCCGGTGGAGTCGGCGAGCACCAGCCTCTCGTGCGGCGGGATATCTCGGCGGCATTCGAAGGCCTTCAGGTCGACGCCGCCGCGAACACCGGCGTGGGCGAAGGCCTGATTTCAACGCCGGGCAGCCGTGTGAAAGCGCTGGTCGTGCGCGCGCGTGAAGACCTCGTTTTGCTGCACGAAGTGCTCCGGTTGGCCGGCGCCGTTCGCCGCTGATGCGCCCCGACTGACACGGCTCGCCGCCGCGTTCGCCGGCGCCTCTACCGGTGAGTTGCGGCAATTTACCGGCGGATTCAGTTGGCGCACCCCCCGCAAGGTCTTATTCTTCGGCGGCAGGCGCGCCTGGGCGCCTATCCGGCTCTCCAGAGTCACCAGCCAGCGGGGACGTGCGAAATGTTCGGTCGAATCGCGAATCTGATCCGAGGGTTTGTGTCGCTGTTCATCAAGGGCGTCGAGCGCGGGAATCCCGAGGCCTTGCTCGAGCTCGAGCAGGAGAACCTGCGCAAGCAGGTGGGTAACTTCAACCAGGGGCTCGCCGCGCACGCCGGCCTGTGCGAGCGGCTCATGGGCCAGGTCCGCAAGCTCGAGAGCGAGGAGAACGACCTGCGCGCCAAGGTCACCGCGCACCTGCGTGCCGGCAACCGCGGGCCCGCCGGCCAATACGCCCTGCGCCTGCAGACCGTCGAGCGCGAGCTGGGTGAGAACCGCACGCAGCTCGGGCAGGCCGAAGACACTTACAAGAACCTCATCAAGGCCCGCGACGTGGCCGTGAGCTCCGCGCGCGCCAAGATCGAAGGCCTGAAGGGCGCGATCAACGACATGCGCATGAAGCAGGCCATGGCCGAGATTCACGAGATGTCGGCCGGCATGGTCACCAGCATCGGTGGCAGCGGCGACACCCTCAGCCGCCTGCACGAGATGGTGGAGGAAGAGCGCACCAAGGCGGCCGGCCGCGCGCGCGTGGCGCAAGGACGCGATCGACATGGGCGACGTGAAGGTGAAGGAGGCGGAGATGAACGCGCTCGCCGACCAGGCGCTCGCGGACTTCGCCGCGCGCGAAGGGCTTGCGCTGCCCGGCTCGGAAGCCGCGGCCGCCCGCCGCGCGCACCATGGGCGGCACGGCGCCTCCGGCCAAGCCGCTGACCGAAGACCAAGGCACTGAAATGCCGGCACCGCAAGGCGCGCCCGGCCTGGGCGGCCGAGCTCGTCACTCGCCTACGAAAGCGGCGCCTCCGGCCAGTTCATCCTGTACGGCAACGTGCACGACCGGCTCGCCGTGGGCGAGCCTGACGCGGCCCGTCGCCTGGTCAACATAGAGCGCTATCTGCAGGATGAGCTGCTTGCCGGGTTCGCGGTCGTGTTCGCATATGACCTCGGCAACGGCCTCACGGTGGAACGCGGCGGCGATCGGCTCGCACAGTGGTACAAGGGCGCCGAGGCCGCGCCACTGCCGCGCGACCCACTGGATGCCGTGCGCCGACGTCAGCCGCTACGTGCGCTATCTCGCCAACCTGAGCGCGCTCGGTCGCGGGGATGGTCGCGCAGGTGGCCATGATCGTGCGCGGCGTGCAGATCAGCTCCTGCCGGCCGACGGTTCCGGCTTCGAGCACGGCAGCCTCACCAGCTTGGTGCGCGAATGGGCCTGCGAGCGTGCCGTTCACGCAGCGTGTCGTTCGCCAGCATTCTGATCGCCGACAATCTCAACGACCTGGAGCCGCTCGTCGCGTTTTCCCCGCACGTCGCGCGCGTGCGCGTGCCATTGCCTTCGAGCGCCGAGTTGCAGGTAGCCGTCACGCTGCTACAAAACCGGTTCGAGAGCACGATCCCCGCGGGCACCGATCTGCCGGCGCTTGCCGGCGCGCTCACCGGCGTTTCGATCAGCGCGCTGGAGCAGCTCATCAAGATGCGCGCGCACGCGGGCAAGCCGTTGAGCGCCGCGGATCTCGCCGCCGCCAAGAAGCAGCTGGTCGAGCGCGATGCCGCCGGCCTCGTCGAGTTCATCGAATCCAGGCGCACGCTGGCCGACTACCACGGCCAGGAAGGCCTGAAGACCTGGCTGCGGCAGGACGTCGCGCTGTGGAACGCCGGGGACCTCAAGGCGCTGCCCATGGGCTATCTGCTCTGCGGGCCCGTCGGCACCGGCAAGACGTTCCTGGTCGAGTGCCTGGCCGGTGAAGCCGGCGCGCCCGTGCGTCAAGCTGAAGAATTTCCGCGACCGGTGGGTGGGCTCGAGCGAAGGCAACCTGGAGAAGATCTTCCGGCTCATCCGCGCGCTCGGCCGCTGCATGGTGTTCATCGACGAAGCGGACCAGACGCTCGGGCGGCGCGATTCGGGCTCGGGCGACAGCGGCCTTTCGGGCCGGCTCTATTCGATGATCGCGCAGGAGATGGCCGACACGGGCAATCGCGGCCGGGTGGTGTGGATACTCGCGTCGTCGCGGCCCGACCTCATCGAAGTGGACCTCAAGCGCCCGGGCCGCGTGGACGTGAAAGTGCCGCTGCTGCCCACGACCACGCAGGCGGAAAGCGCTGGCCTCATCGCTGCGCTCGCGCGCCGCTACGGGCTTGACCGTCACGCCTGAAGAGCTCAAGGAGCTCGAGCCGTTGCTGCCCACACTGCTCACGCCCGGCGCGGCCGAGGCGCTCGTCGTGAAGGCATATCGTGTCGCGCGCACGGAAAACCTGGCGGCGCCGCTGGCGCTCGAGGCTTGCCTCGAGCGGTTACCAGAACCCCGTGCCGGCAGACGTGATGGAGTTCCAGATGCGCCTCGCGATGCGCGAGGCGACGGACCTAGCCTTCGTGCCGGAGGCGCTGCGGCACTTCGCAACGGATGCGCCCAACCCGGCATGAGCGGCAACAAGCTCTCCTACCTCGCAGCCGCGTTCAATGCGCGGCCGTTCGGCATGCCGATACCGCCCAACTGGTTCGTGCTCGCCGCGTTCGGCCTGCTGGGCGCGTTTGTCGACCCGGGGTTCTGGCTCATCGGGCTGGGCCTCGAAGGCGTCTACCTGTGGGCGCTGTCGGGCAATCCGCGCTTCCGGCCATGGTGGATGCCACTGCGGTGAAGGACTCCTCAGACTGGAACTCGCAATACCGGCTTGCTGGCGCGCGTCTGGACGACGCCGCGCGCAGCGCGCAGGAACAGATGGAGCAACAAGGCGCCGCGCTCACCGAGATGCTCACGCGCTCGCGGTGCATTCCGCCACGCAGCTTGCAGACGTGCGCCAGCTGGCGTGGCTGCATCTGAAGCTGCTCGCCGCGCGCGCCGCCGCTGCGCGAAGTCATCGACGTGGGCGAGCGCGAGCAGCAAGCAAGCTGGATGCACAGCACCTGCAGCTCACGGATCGCCTGCGCCGCGCGGACCTCGAACAGGAACTGCGCTCGAGCCTCGAAGGAGCAGCTCGAAGTCATTCGCTCGCGCAAGGCGGCGCACGCAGATCGCGTCGAACGGCGCTGCGAGTTCGTGGACGCGGAGCTCGACCGCCTGCGCCAGCAGCTCTCGCTGGTGCGCGAGCAGGCGCTGCTCGCCACCGACGAAGGCAGCATCGCGCGCTCGGTGGATGCGCTTTCCGCCTCGTTGAACGAAGCGAACCGCTGGCTCAAGGATCAGCGCGAGCTGTTCGCGGGCCTGGAAAGTTTTTCTGACGACCCGCCGCCGCCGGAGCTGCTTGGCCGGCGACCGGCCTCGACGCGCGCGAAACGTAAACAGGGAGTATCGGAATGATGCGTCGTCTCAACGCGCGGCATGCCCGCGGCTCGGCGATCGGCAACATCCTCACGCTGCTGCTTCCTCGTCGGCGTTGCTCGCGCTCGGTGCGTGGCTCGTGCTGGCAAGAACCGGGGCGCGAAAGACGCGGAAGCCCCTGCGAGCGATGCACGCCCCGCGGCCGCCGCTCGCCGCGGGGCGATGCGCCCACGCCCATCGAGCCTGTTACCGGCACGCCCGTGCTCGAAGCGGCCAGCGCCTACGTGCCGAAAGACAAGATCGATCGAGATCGACATCAGCGAATACGCGGGCTACGGCGGCCTCATCGTCGCCAATGGCGGGCTGGAGCCGAACCCGGAGTCTTTCTTCGCGCAAGGAATACGGCTTCCAGGTGAAGCTCTCGGTGAGCGAGAGCGAGACGTGGTCGCAAGCTCAACAACGGCCGCTTCGCCGCCACGGCCACCACGGCCGATGCGCTCGCGGTGCTCGGCCGGCAGTTCGACGCCGTGGTTCCCGTGCAGATCGGCTACTCGCGCGGCGCCGACATGGTGGTCGTGGATCCGGCATCACCTCGGTGAACAACGCTCGCGGGCAAGATGCTCGCGGCCTCGCAGTTCAACGAGAGCGAGTTCTTCATTCGCTACCTCGCGCAGGAAGCGGGCGTGCCGGTGACGGTGCTGCGCGATCTCGACGCAAAGCCGGCGGCAGGCGAGCTCGGCCTGGTCTTCTACGAAGACGCGTTCGCCGCCTGCGACGCCTACTCGCACGAGCTTGCCGGCAAGTCGCCGCGCCTCAGCGGCTGCGTCGGCTGGACGCCGAAGCACCGAGGAAGTGGTCGAGAGAATCGAACGGCCGCGCGAAGGTGCTGGTCTCCAACCGCAACCTGCTCGTCATCGCCGACGTGCTCACCGTGAACAAGGCGTTTCGCGAAGGACAATCCCGAACATGGTGCGCGGGCCTCGTGCACGGAGTGCTCGAAGGCAACCGCCTGCTGCGGGACTCGCCGGATCAGCACATCGGCGTCGTGGCGAAGGCGTTCAAGTGGAGCGATGCAGGACGCGCGCAACGAGCTGAGCGCACGTGCACCTGTCGAATCTTCCTGAGAATCGCGCGTTCTTCAGCGGCACGATCGATGTCGGCCGGCTCGTTCGGCGGCATCTTTCAGTCGTCCGTGCTCGCTTATGGAAGCATCATCAGAAACCCCGCGGATCCGCAGCGTTTCGTCGATGTGAGCGCGCTCGAAGCGCTGCAGAAGAAAGGGCTTTATGCCGACCAGAAGATCGCCATCGCGCCCATCCGCACCGCAACGCAGGCCTCGCTCGAAGAGCGATCCGCTGCTGAGCAAGGACATCCGCTTCTTACTTCCAGCCCAACTCCGCCGCGCTCGACAACAACGCGAAGGAGAACCTGGAGTATCTCGACACCATCAAGCGATTCCTGCAGGTGAGCCCGGGCTCCACCGTGCTCCTGCGCGGCCACGTGGACAACGCGCGCATCGGCGAGTTCCGCCAGTCAGGGCGGGGAGGAGCTGGTTCGCAGCATGGCCCTGCAAGGCCATGGAGCTATCACGCCAGCGTGCCGTGGCCGTGAAAGATGCGCTCGTTGCGCGCCATAAAGAGCTGGAGACGGCCCGCATCGAGACCGTGGGCCGCGGCTGGGAAGAGCCCGTGAGCCCTCAGAGCGACCAGAACCGCCGCGTCGAAGTGCAGTGGTTCACCATCGAATAGCGTGAATGCGCGCCGCGGCCGGCACACGCTGGCCGGAGCTGGCCGCGGCGCAGATACCCGTGATCGCCATGGCAACCGGCCGCCATGAGCGTGCTCGCGGCACTGTTCGTGCTTCGCTACGTGCCGGAAACCAAGGGCCGCACGCTCGAAGCCATTCAACACCTCTGGGTGAAGCCCGCCAGATGATCGAGCATTTGCCTTCCGACTGGCGTAACGCGCGGCTTTTGGGGCGCCTGCAGACGCGCGAGGGCCCGACCCCCATTCTGGTCAGTGGGGGCCGGGTCCTGGATGTCTCACGCGTTGCGCCCACGGTTTCGCAGTTCCTGGAAGGATGGACCGGCGAGCTGCCGGCCAGCGGCTCCAAGGCGGACCTGGGACCGCTCGAACAGCTGCCGCTGAAGCACGCCTGGCACGGCGCGGAGCTGCCGCGGCTGCTGTCGCCCATCGACCTTCAGTGCATCAAGGCGAGCGCCGTCACGTTCGCGGTGTCGGCCATCGAGCGCGTCATCGAAGCGCGCGCGCGGGGCGATGCGGCGCGCGCGGAAGTCTTGCGCGCCGACCTGCGCGAGCGCGTGGGCGCGGACATTCGCAATGTAAAACCCGGCTTCGAAGATGCGCGCCGGCTGAAATCCGCGCTCATCTCGGACGGTCTGTGGTCTCAGTACCTGGAGGTCGCCATTGGCCCGGATGCCGAGATTTTCACCAAGGCGCCGACCCTGTCTTCGGTCGGCTGGGGCGACTGGGTGGGCGTGCGTGCCGATTCGGCGTGGAACAACCCTGAGCCTGAAGTCGTACTCGCTTGCGATCGCGCCGGCCGAATTCTCGGCGCCGCGCTCGGCAACGACGTCAACCTGCGCGACATCGAAGGCCGCAGCGCGCTCCTGCTCGGCAAGGCGAAAGACAACAACGCATCGTGTGCCATAGGGCCGTTCATCCGGCTGTTTGACGATTCCTTCAGCCTCGACCACGTGCGCACGAGCGTCGTGCGGCTGCAGATCACGGGCGATGAAGGCTTCCGCCTCGAAGGCAGCAGCTCCATGAGCCTCATCAGCCGCGACCCGGCGGAGCTCGTGGCGCAGACCCTCGGCAAGAACCATCAATACCCGGACGGCTTCGCGCTGTTCCTCGGCACCATGTTCACGCCCATCGTGGATCGCGGGGCGCCGGTACTGGGTTTCACCCACAAGCCCGGCGACATCGTGCGGGTTTCCACGGAGCGCCTCGGCGTGCTCGAGAACAAAGTGACTACCTGTGACAAGGCACCGCCCTGGACGTTTGGCGTAGCGGATATCATGTGCAACCTGGCGGGCCGCGGGCTTCTAAGCGCAGCGACAGGGGAGCGCGCATCGTGAGCGCCACCATAGAGCTTTCTCATTACATCGGCGGCGAGTGGGTGCGTGGCAAGGCCGCGCTCGAGAGCATCAACCCGTCGGATACGCGCGATATCGTTGCGCGGGCGCCGTCCGATGACGGCGCGGGCATCAACGACGCCGTGCAGGCCGCCAAAGCGGCATTTCCCGGCTGGTCGGGCGCGAGCCCCGAGGTGCGCAGCGATGTGCTCGATCGTGTGGGTTCAACGCTGCTCGCCCGCAAGGATGAGCTGGGCCGGCTGCTGTCGCGTGAAGAAGGCAAGACGCTGCCCGAAGGCATCGGTGAAGTGGCGCGCGCCGGCCGCATCTTCAAGTTCTTTGCGGGTGAGGCGCTGCGCCGGCACGGCGTGACGGTGGACTCCACGCGGCCCGGCATCGAAGTGGCCACTTATCGCGAGCCGCTCGGCGTAGTCGGGCTCATCACGCCGTGGAATTTTCCGATCGCGATTCCCGCCTGGAAGAGTGCGCCCGCGCTGGCTTTCGGCAACACGGTGGTGATGAAGCCGGCGTCGCTGACGCCCGCCATCGCGCACGCGCTCACGCAGATCCTGCACGAGTCGGGCGTGCCCAAAGGCGTGTTCAACCTCGTCATCGGCGGCGGCGCGGCCGGCGACACGCTGGCTTCGCATCCGGACGTGGATGCCATCTCGTTCACCGGCTCGCAGAGCGTGGGCTCGAAAGTGGCGGCGGCGGCCATGTCGCACCAGGCGCGCGTGCAGCTGGAGATGGGCGGCAAGAACCCGCTCGTCGTGCTCGACGACTGCGACCTCGACCGCGCGGTGCAGTGCGCGCTCGACGGCGCATTCTTCGCCACCGGCCAGCGATGCACGGCTTCGAGCCGCATCATCGTGACGCATGGCATTCACGAGCGGTTCGTGACGGGGCTGGCGGCGAAAGTGTCTGCCCTGCGCGTGGGCGATGCGCTGGCGCCAGACTCGCAGATGGGCCCGCTCGCCAGCGAATCGCAGCTCGAAGCCACGCTGTCGTATCTGGACATCGCCACGAAGGAAGGCGGGCGGCGCGTGACGGGCGGCGAGCGGCTCTCGCTCGACAAGCCCGGCTACTACGTCTCACCCGTGCTCATCGCCGACACGAAGCCCGACATGCGCATCAACTGTGAAGAGGTGTTCGGCCCGGTCGCGTCCACCGTTCGGGTGCGCGACTACGACGAGGCGCTGGTGGTGGCCAACGCGGGCGACTTCGGGCTCTCGGCCGGCATCTGCACGAGCTCGCTCAAATATGCCCGCCATTTCACGCGCAACGTGCGCGCGGGCATGGTCATGACGAATTTGCCGACGGCCGGCGTGGACTACCACGTGCCGTTCGGCGGGACACGGAAGTCGGGCTACGGAACACGCGAGCAGGGCTTCGCCGCCGTCGAGTTCTATACCCAAATCAAGACTGGCTATTCGTGGGCCTGAAAAAGAAATGACGTCTGCTATTTATCCTTCGCTCGCCGGCAAGACAGTGGTCGTTACCGGCGGCGGCTCCGGCATAACCGGCGCGTACTGCTCGCCTAGCTCGGCGGGGTCGCCAACGTCGAGGCTCGTGCAGGTAGCCATCGCCCCGCGCCCGATGTTGCCGCTGATGACGATGGGGGTGGTCGCGGTCTCGAACGCGTCGCGCATTTCGAGCAGCAGCCCGGACGATTCGGCCAACGGAAATTCACGGGCGCGACTTGAGCACGGCCTGCGCTTGTACGACACTTACGTTGGTCAGTAGCGCTAACTCACTTGCGCTACGTTCTTGCTGGAAGAAATCCTATGACCTGGCTACAACCCGTCACGCTGCGCACCGCGCGCGGCACGCTCGCGCCGCTGCACGCTTCTCATCACGACGCGCTGGTGGAGGCCGTGCAAGACGGAGAGTTGTGGAAGCTCTGGTACACGCGCATTCCGGCGCCGGAGCAGATGAGCGCGGAGATCGAACGGCGGCTGGCGCTACAGGTGAAGGGCTTCATGCTGCCGTTCACCATCTTCGACAATGAGACCGGGCGCGCGGCGGGCATGACCACCTACATGAATGTGGATGCGGAGAATCGCCGTGTGGAGATCGGCTCCACGTGGTATCGCAAAGGCGTGCAGCGAACGAGCCTGAACACGCATTGCAAGCTTGCGCTGCTCGGTCACGCGTTCGACACGCTCGGCTGCATTGCCGTGGAGTTCCGCACGCACTTCTTCAATTACGCGAGCCGTCGCGCCATCGAGCGTCTTGGGGCAAAGCTCGATGGAATTCTGCGCAGCCATCAACGTCTCGCGGATGGCTCGCTGCGCGACACCTGCGTCTACAGCGTCATCGCGGCCGAGTGGCCCTCGGTGCGAAACCACCTCACGTGGCAGCTGGGAAAAAATCGCCCGGCGAGCTGAACTACGCCGGGCGGTGTCGAAGGTGAGTGGGCGTCAGCGATTCGCGCTGTAGTTCGCCGGGGTCCACACGTAGCCCTTGCCTTCGGCATTGACGTGGCCGATGCCGGGGAATGGCACGTGCGCAATGCCGATCCAGTAGCCCTGCGTGGCTGCATCCGCGAGCGCCTTCTCACGTTGCGTGCGAGCCGCCGGCGAATCTGAATCGAAGCGGATCGTGACGGAGGGCTGCGGGAACTGAACCGCCGCCACGTGCAGCAGGTCGCCCCACAGCACGAGCTTTTGGCCCTTGCTCTCCACCGAATACAGGCTGTGGCCGGGCGTGTGCCCATGCGCGGCGACGGTGCGAATGCCGGGCACGACCTGCGAGGCGCCAGCCAGCGGCTGGAACTTGCCGGCGTCCTGATAGGGCTTCATCGCGGCCATCGCAGACTGGAAGCCACCTTTGCCATCGGCCGGCGCCTTGTCCATGTTTGCCTTGCTGAGCCAGTAGTCCGCGTCTGCCTTGTCAACGTGGACCACGGCGTTCGGAAACGTGCGCTGCCCATTCTTGCTGAGGCCGCCGAGGTGATCACCGTGCATATGGGTGATGCACACTTCGTCGATCTGCTCTGGCGAGTAGCCCGCCGCCTTCAGGTTCGTGAGGAACTGCCCCACGGTGGGCCCGAACAGCGAGCCCGCACCGGTGTCGATGAGCACGAGCTTCGAGCCTGTGTTGATCAGGAAAGTGTTCACCGAAGTCTCCACCGGAGACTTCAGATGCTGCTTCGTGAGGAGCGCATCCACCAGCCCGGGCGTGGTGTTCGTGAGCAGGCTGGTCACGTCCAGATTCATCGTGCCATCGAGAATGGTGGTGACTTCGAAATCCCCCAGCGTCATGCGGTAGAAGCCCGGCGCCTGCGTCTTCAACTGTGGAGCCGCCGCGCCCGCCATCTGCGAACCCGCCACAACCGCCGCCGCGGCCAGACCCAATCCCCACGAACTCCACCGATTCCCGGCTCTCATATCGGACGCTCCTCGCCAAAGGTGTAACAGGCGACGCGAAAGGTATGCGCCTGCCGGTCGTTTTGCCAGCCGCCCATCGTGCGCACGTTCTGTAGTGTGGCCAGCCGCAGTTTCGCGCTGCGCTCGTACGCGTGTGCGAGCGACTAGCCAATGAACGCACCTTCGCTCGACCGATCGAGGCCCATCTCACTCGCGACACCGGCGACCGGCCAGATATAAAGTATCGTCGTCGTACTTCGCGCCGTCGAAGAGCTGCGCTATAGTCACGCGCAGGTCCGCAGGACCAGTGATGCCCTCCGCCGCAGAAACCGCTGCGCCATGGCTCACCGGCTCCACCGTCTCGCACCGGCTATCCCCGGACCCGCGTAACAAAGCCCCGCCAAAAGCGGGGCTTTGTGCTATCCGGGTCAGGGATTGATCGTAGAACTTGTGCCCGTCCACCATTTCCTTCACGGTGATCTTTACTCGGTAGAGCACGCCGTCGGCGCATGCCGCTGCGTAGAATCTGTGTATCGCGAGGAGTCCCTGATAGGGTCGTCTGGGCGGCCGGGATTCCACGACTAGCGCGTTCGCAATCAGTTCCGGCAGCGAGCCGATTGCCTGAAAGTGGACGGCGCCCTGACGACCGCTGCTCGAAAGCGCTTTCTCGATACCCTTACGGCTAACTTCGATTTGCCATCGCGTGTCAGCGTTTCGGTACCGGCCACGCAGGCTGTCCAGCGCCCGTCGCCTCGCCATGCGCGCGCCAGAGAACGAAGCCTGTACAAGGTGCGTCGCCTCGACAGACCTCATGGCGAGCAGCTTGGCGAAGTATTTCCGGGCGCTCGAGCGGCACTCGGCCGTTGACTCGCCGATCCAATAGCGAGTAATCGCCCCGCGGTTGCGCTCGGCCTCCTATGCCTGCGCGTGCTGCACGCCTCGCCGGTGTCCAGCCCCCGCTGTTACTTAACGAGGCCAACGAAGTGGCGGATCAAGCTTTTCAGGGCGGCTCCCGCGGCCGGAATCTGTGTCCCTATGGCGAAAGCGTGACAGATATTGGCCGGCGGTTTGTGAGGAAGCGCGGCCGGGTGTAGAACGAAAAGCCGCGTGCCCCCACTAACTCTCATCGGCCGGGGCGCGCGGTCGCTTCGACGCCCGGCACTGCCGCGCTTCCCGCGCGCTGTGACCGGATGAGGACTCCATGCAAATGCCCGTTCTGAAAAGGCTTTCGCTCGTCTCCCTCGGCACCCGGGCCGTGTTGTGGATGCTGGCGTCCTCGCTCGGCGCCGTGGCCATGGGGCAGGAAACCGAAGCCGACGACATTCCGCCGGAGCGCGTTGCCCGGCTGAGTTACGCTCAGGGCGGCGTTTCCCTGCAGGCCGTGGGCGAAACGGAGTGGGCCGCGGCCCCCGTGAACCGCCCAATCGTTCCCGGCGACTACCTGCGCACGGAATGGGATGGCCGTGCGGAGCTGCAGGTGGGCGAGGCCGCCATTCGCCTCGGCAGCGGCACGGGCTTCACTTTCGTGGCGTTCGATGAGCGCGCGCTTCGCATGCGCGTGACATCCGGCGTGGTCAACCTGCGCGTGCGCGAGCTGGGCGAGAGCGACGTCATTGAAGTGGAGACGCCACAGGCCGTCGCGTCGGTCCTGCGCCCCGGCAACTATCGGCTCGAAGTGAATGCCAACGGCGGCGCCACGGTGGTGAAGGTGAGCAGCGGCATGCTCGAGGCACGCGGCAGTGCCGACCAGAGCTTCGTCGTGCGCGCCCAGCAGGCCGCAACGCTCACCGGCACCGAGCGCCTCGCGTTCAGCACAGGCACGCTGGGGGCGCCGGATTCATTCGACGAGTGGTCGCTGGAACGCGATCAGCGCATCGAGCGCGCGCTGTCGACAGACTCCGCGAAGTACGTTTCGGGCGACGTCGTCGGCTATGAAGACCTGGACAGCTACGGCACCTGGCGCTCGGAGCCGGATTACGGCTATGTGTGGTCGCCCACGCGCGTCGTCGCCGGCTGGTCGCCGTACAGCTATGGGCGTTACTCCTATATTTCCGGCTGGGGCTGGACGTGGATCGACGATGCGCCGTGGGGCTTTGCTCCGTTTCACTACGGCAACTGGGTCACCATCGGCGGTCGCTGGTGCTGGGTGCCGGGCCCGCGGCATGTGGGGCGGCCCATCGGCCGGCCGGGCGATTCGCACCGCTGGCGCATACCTCCAACGCCTCGCGGCGCGACCGTGCGCAACGTTCCGCGCGGGGGATTGAATCCGGACGGAGGCTCGAGCTCACTCAGGGAACGGGGCGATCGCGGCGGCCAGTATGGGGGTCAGTTTGGCGGCCAATTTGGCGGCCAGCGCAGCGATGATGGCCGCGGCCAGTTCGACGGTGAGCGCGCCCGCAACCCTCGCTTACGCACGGCGCCGGTTGAGCGGCTCTATCGCAACACGCCCGCCGGCGCGCTGCCGGGCGAAGATCGGCGCATGACGATTCCGCGAAACGAACTGCCGCGTAACACTTTCCCTCGCCAGGAGACGCACGTTCCATCAGCGGGTGGCCGCGCGATGATTGCGCGGCCCTCGCAGCCGCAGCCCCGGCCGCAGGCGCCGGCGAGCCGCCCGGAGGCCTCCAGCCCTCCGGCGTCGAGCGCGAGCCCGCCGCCACAACAGCAGCAGTCCACGCGCCCCGATACACCACGCCCCACGTTCAGTCGCGGCGGTGGTGAGCGCGGCCGCTACGCTCCCAACCGGCCCGCCACGAGAGAGCGCTAGAACTTCGCCAAACGCTTCTTCAGCGTGTATCGGCGTCGGTACCACTTGCCGCACGCGCCCGCGCGAGCCACTCGCGCACTTGCGCGATGTCGGAGCTGTGTTCCCAGAGCAGCGTCTGGCGAAGTTGCAGGGCTTCGGTGAGTGGCTCGATGGCGGCCGGGCCGTTGCCGTCCAGGAGCAGCGACTCGCCTTGCAGGGCGAGCGCCTGCCCCAGCGCGAGCTGGCCCGCCTTGCCCTGCTTGCGCAAGAGGGGAAGCAGCGCCGCGAGCTCCGCGTTACCGCGCGCACTGTCGCCGTTGCGTATAGCGAGGCGCGCCTGCGCAAGGCGTGTTCGAAGCACGGCGAGGTTTTCGTCCCCGAACTGCTTGCGGCCGAGCGCGAGGTTCTCGCCGAGCAGCGACGATGCAGCGTTCCGTTCGCCGGCGGCGTCCAGCGCTTCGGCCAGGAACATGCGATTCTGCACGGCGACGGGGCTTGCCGGCCCCGCGAACTCGCTGGCCATATTGACCGCCGTGCGCAGCACGTCCAGCGCTTCATCGTGCCGGCCGCGCAGGCTGCGGATTACACCGTAGTAACCCATGGCGGCCGAGACGGCCGCGGAGTCGCCCGCCAGCGCGCGCTGTTTCGTGTATCCACTTTTCAGAAGCTGCTCCGCGTCGTCGATCTGCCCATAGCGGAACGCCAGCGTGCCCATGTTGGCGCGCATGATCTGCGCATCGAGATCGTCCGTTCTCTGCAGCGCATCCTGAATCGCCAGCGCCTTGCGGTAGGCGATGAGCGCCGCGCTGAACTGGTTGGCGTGCATTTGAGCGACGGCGAGCGAGTTGTACAGCGCCGCCGTTTCCGGGTGATTCACGCCGGAGACGGCGATGCGTTCTTTGAGCGCATCGTTGTACGTGGCGATGGAGCCGTCCAGATCGCCCTGCGCACGCAGCAGCCGCCCCTTGATGACGAGCCCTTCGAGCCGCTGAGGGGCGAACCGCTGCGGCTCGCGCGACCAGAACTCCAGCGCGGGCGGCAGCAACTGCGCCGCCTTCGCGACGTTTCCACGCTGCAGCTCCGCGTTCGCGAGCTGCTGGCGGGCGAAGGCCACGGACTCCGGGTCTGCTTCGGGCCCGTGTGCCAGAAACCCTTCCAGCAACGGCACCTGGCCTTCGAAATCCTCCAGTGCGCCGTAGAGATCGCTGAGCGTCTCGACCACCTTGCCGGCGAGATAGGGGTCGTCGCGATATTCGTTCAGCACGCGCTGCGCGCTGCGGTCGAGCATCTGTTTGGCGGTGGTGGGCTCCGCGCCGTGTTCTGCCGCGGAGACGCGGAACATCCTTGTGACGTAGTAGCGCACCGCTTCCTCGCGAGCGGCCGCGCGCCTGGCGATGTCACGCTCGAGCGCAACCCGATGCACTTGCCACGACACGGCGGCGAGCGCGCCAGCCAGCGCAAACACCACGGTGGCGGCAGCCGCCACGCTCCAGCGATGCCGCCGCAGGAAGCGGCCGAGCACATACAGCCGCGCGCCCTCGCGCGCGGACACCGGCTCGGAGTCGAGATGGCGACGGATGTCGCGTTCGAGCATGCCCACGCCGTCGTAGCGATGCTGCGCTTCCTTGCGAAGGCACTTGGCGACGATGGCATCGAGGTCGCCTTCGAGAAGCCTCGGCGGAATGCGCGCGTTCCGCACGGTGCGCGCCGCGCGGCTCGGCACAGGCGGCGCATCGTGCAGCACAGTGCGAACGGCCTGCGCCACCGGCACGTCTGTGTTGTGAAACGGCTTGCGGCAGGCGAGCAATTCGAAGAGCACTACGCCGAGCGCGTACACATCTGTCGCCGTCGTAATGGGTTGGCCCGTGAGCTGTTCCGGCGCGGCGTAGTCGGGCGTGAGCGGCGCGGAAGTCAATTCCGATGCGGGCCCGGCAACGGCATCCAGCAGCTTGGCGACACCGAAGTCCAGAAGCTTCACGCGCCCTTCCGGCGTGACGAGGATGTTGCGAGGTTTCAGGTCGCGATGAACCACCAGGCTGCGGTGAGCGCAGGTGACGACATCGCACACCTCAACGAACAATCGCAGCCGCGCGCGCAGGTCGAGCTGCCCAGCGTCGCAGAACTCCGTGAGGCTGACGCCTTCCACGTACTCCATCACCATGTACGGGCGGCCGTCGGAATGCATGCCGCCATCGAGCAGGCGGGCGATGCCGGGGTGCTCCAGGCGGGCGAGGATTTCCCGCTCTGCCTGAAAGCGCGTGATCTCCGCGACGGCGCCTCGCTGCAGCACCTTGATGGCGGCCTTCTGCTGGAACGCGCCGTCTGCGCGCGTGGCCAAGTACACCTCGCCGGCGCCGCCCCGGCCGATCACGTGCAGCAATCGCCACGGCCCCAGGCGCGTGCCTTCGGCCAGATCACCGCGAACCTGCTCTACCTGCGTGGACATCGCGCGTGACTATATCGGGACAGACATTGCAGAGCACGATGGATCGCGCCGGTGCCCGCGCCGGGTGAGCGCGCTCGCTGCCCGCGCCCAGTGCCCGCGCCCGGACCTGTCAGTTTCACAATCGGAGTGCAGGAAAAATTCGGCTGGCTCGTCTACAGGGGAGACAAAGTTGCGCACGTATCTGCCGGAGCAGTCCCTCCCTCCCAATGATTCTGGGTCTGTTCAAGTCACGTGCGCACGAGAAGGTCTCCTGCGGTGTTGACCTGCGACCTCCGTGAGGTCGCAGGTTTTTTTGGGGAGCCTTTTTTTTCGCCGCGCCGACTACAGCGAATAGCGCACGAGCATGCGCGCCGTGCGGGCGCGCTCCGTAGACCAGCTCGCGAACGCCTCGCAGACATGCTTGGTCTGCGCGCCATCCGCCACTTCCACGGGCTTCTCCGCGAAGCGGGCCATTTCCATTTCGGCACCCGGCACCACACGCGCCGTGGCCCACGGCACGTCTGTCTCGGCAGCACGCACGAACAACTCCACCTCCGTCACCATTGCGTTCAGCGGCACGGTGGCGCAGAGCGTGACCGGGTTTGCGTCGGATTCGGTACAGGTGGAGGAGGGTGGGCCGGGGGTGGCAGGCGGCGAAGAGACCTGCGTTGCGTCCGCGGTGTGAGGCCCCAGCGCCGGTGTGTTCACCACCAGGGGTGGCTTGCACGGCGCCACCGTTGCGGTGACGACCACTCCTTCGAGCCCGAGCCGGCGCATGACGCCCGCCTCGATCTCGGCGCGCGTCCCGGCGCGGCTCTCGACGATCTGGCTTTCGGAGCGGGTGAGCGTGGCGACGCGCGCCTGCAGCTCCTGCAACAGGGCGTTCTGCACGGAGCGCTCGTGCTCCATCAGCCATTGGGACAAGGCGAAGCCGCCGACCGCGGCGCCACCGAGCATGAGGCTCAGGAACAGCATCGGTGCGCGGCTCTTGCGCCGCCCGGAAGACGCGACGGCACGCGCGGCCCCTTCCCTGCTGAAAGAGGCTTTGATTTGTATGAACGACGTAAATACCGTCGCGCACGCTGCGATGATTGCAGCAAGAACTCCATCCGTCATCGCGACCCTCCGCCCGCAACGCTAACATGGCGGTGCGGCGGCG
Source organism: uncultured Gammaproteobacteria bacterium (assembly GCA_963837755.1). GTDB lineage: Bacteria > Pseudomonadota > Gammaproteobacteria > Steroidobacterales > Steroidobacteraceae > JADGHX01. The sequence continues at coordinate 471,568 of CAWIOP010000004.1, forward strand.
ATGCCCCGGCGGCGCGCGGGCGCTTGCGAAACTGCGATCGGCGTCACACGCCCGGAGGCGTCTCGCGCGCCCAGTGGCGCGAGCGATCCACGGCCAGGGACCATCGGCGCATTCGCTCTGTCGCTTCATCGCGACTCATGCGCGGCTCGAAACGGCGCTCCACCTGCCAGTTGCGGGACAGCTCTTCCAGCGAAGACCAGAAGGCCACGCCGAGCCCGGCGAGATAGGCCGCGCCGAGCGCGGTGGTCTCGGTGATGCGTGGTCTCACAACCGATACACCCAGCAGGTCTGCCTGGAACTGCATCAGCAGATTGTTCGCCGTGGCGCCGCCGTCCACGCGCAGCTCGATGAGCGGCCGCGCGGCGTCTTTCTGCATGGCTTCGAGCAGTTCCGCGCTCTGGAACGCGATGGCTTCGAGCGCTGCGCGCGCAATGTGCGCGCGGCTCGTGCCGCGAGAGACGCCGACCATGGTGCCGCGAGCATGCGGGTCCCAGTGGGGGCTGCCGAGGCCGGTGAAAGCCGGCACCAGATACACCCCGCCGCTATCCGGCGCGCTCGCAGCGAGCGCTTCGATATCAGAGGAGCTTTCGATTATTCCAAGCCCGTCGCGCAGCCACTGCACGACAGCGCCTGCGACGAACACGCTGCCCTCGAGTGCGTACTGCACGCTGTGCCGCTGCCACGCCACGGTGGTCAGCAGCCGGTGGCGAGAAGCAACCGTGCTTTCACCGGTGTTCATCAGCAGGAAGCAGCCGGTGCCATAAGTGTTTTTCGCCATGCCGGCCTCGAAGCACGACTGGCCGAAGAGCGCTGCCTGCTGGTCGCCCGCGATGCCTGTGATGGGGATCGCATGGCCCTCTATCGTCGCAGTGATGCCGTGTTGGACTGACAGCTGCGATGGCACGAGCTTCGGCAGGCACGCGCGCGGCACACCGAGCGTTGCGAGCAGCACGTCGTCCCACTCGAGTGTGTGAAGGTTGAAGAGCAGCGTGCGGCTGGCGTTCGTGGCATCCGTGATGTGATGTGCGCCACCTGTGAGGCGCCAGATGAGCCAGCTGTCGACGGTGCCGAACGCGAGCTCGCCGCGCTCCGCGCGTGCGCGAACGCCGGGCGCGGAGTCGAGCAGCCAGGCGAGCTTGGTGCCGGCGAAGTACGGGTCGAGCACCAGGCCGGAGCGCCGCGAGAAGTCGGGCTCGTGTCCCGCCGCCTTGAGCTTCTCGCACAGCTGCGCCGTGCGACGGTCTTGCCAGACGATGGCGCGGCCGAGCGGCTCGCCGGTGCGCTTGTCCCACATCATCGTGGTCTCGCGCTGGTTCGCGATGCCGATGGCGGCGATATCTGCGGGCGTGGCGCCGGCCTTTGCGAGCACCTGCGTGATGGTGTCGCGCTGACTGTTCCAGATGTCGTGCGGGTCGTGCTCGACCCAGCCGGGCCGGGGAAAGTGCTGCGGAAACTCGCGCTGGGCGATGGCGACCCGGTCGCCGGCGTGGTCGAACAGAATGGCGCGCGAGCTGGTGGTGCCCTGGTCGAGGGCCAGAATGTATCGAGCCACGGTCAGGTCTCCTGGGCCAGGCTCCTCGCCCGCGCGGCCAGCCACGCGGCCAGGGTATGAGTTGCGCCAGCGGGCAGATGGAGCCCGAGCTTACTCCGTCGCCACAGAATGTCTTCCGCCGCCAGCGCCCATTCCTCGCGCTGCAGATATTCGATTTCGCGTTCGTGCAATTGGGGAAGCACCTCGGCGCCGAGGTCGGCGACGCTCGTTGCATCGCCGATCACGTGCGTGATGCGCGTGCCGTATGCGCGGCAATAGCGCTTGCGCAGCTGCGTGGGCAGCCACGGGTAGCGGCGCTCGACGTTGCGCAGGAACCGCGCGAAGCTTCCGCCGGTGAGGTCGCCGCCGGGCAGCAGGGCTTTCTGCGTCCACGGCTTCAGGCTCATGCCGAGCGCACGGGCAAGCTGGTCCACGGCGGTTTCGGCGAGTCTTCTATGAGTGGTGATCTTTCCGCCGAACACGGAGAGCAACGGCGCATCTTCGCGTTCCAGCTCCAGCTTGTAATCGCGCGTGACGCTGGAAGGGTCGCCGGCCTTGTCATCGAGCAGCGGGCGCACTCCGCTGTAGCGCCAAGCCACGTCGGCCGGCGTGATCTTGCGTTTGAAGTAGCGGTTCACCGTGTCGCAGAGGTAGCGCACTTCCGCGTCATCGATGTGCACGCTGGCAGGGTCGCCGTGGTGCTCGACGTCCGTGGTGCCGATGAGCGTGAACTCTTCTTCGTATGGAATGGCGAAGACGATGCGCCGATCGACGTTCTGGAAGATGTAAGCGAAACGATGCTGGAAGATGCGCGGCACGACGATGTGGCTGCCCTTCACCAGCCGTACGCTGCGATCGGAGCGCGCCGGCGTGGCTTGCGCCAGGAACTGCGTGACCCACGGGCCGGTCGCGTTGACGACGGCGCGCGCGGAAATCTCGCGTGCATGCGCGCCCGTGAGCCGGGCATGCCAGACGCGATCGCACTGGGCCGCGCCCGCTGCTGCGCTCGCCGCTGGGCCCGCTGCTGCGCGCACTTCGATCTTCTCGCAGCGGGTGCTCGTGAGCACCGTGGCCCCACGGTCCGCGGCGTCGCGCGCGTTGAGCACGACCAGGCGTGCATCGTCCGTCCAGCCATCCGAGTAGATGAAGCCGCGTGTGTAACGCGGTTCCAGTGGCGTGCCGGCCGGGTGCTTGCGCAGATTCAGCGACGCGGAGGCGGCGAGATGATCCCGCCGGGCCAGGTTGTCGTATAGGAAGAGTCCCGCCCGGATCATCCACTGAGGCCGCAGGTGCGCGTCGTGCGGCATGACGAACCGCAGCGGCCACATGATGTGAGGCGCGGAGGCGAGCAGCACTTCGCGCTCCTGCAGCGCCTTGCGCACGAGCGCGAAGTGAAAGCCTTCGAGGTAGCGCAGCCCGCCGTGAATGAGCTTGGTGCTGGCGGAAGAGGTGTGCGAGGCGAGGTCGTCCTGCTCGCAGAGCAATACTTTGAGCCCGCGCCCGGCGGCGTCGCGTGCGATGCCGGTGCCGTTGATGCCGCCGCCGACCACGAGCACGTCGAAGTGCTCCACGGAACCCGCCTGAGGTTCGGTCACGCGCTCCCCGGCGCCTGCCGTCCGTAATAGTCCGGGTAGTCGTCCGTGAGGCCTTTGAAGCGGCGGTGGATCCACAAGTATTGCTCGGGCACGAGCCGCACCTGCTGCTCGATGAGGCGGTTGAAGCGCTCGGCGTCGGCCACGGGCGAGTCGCTCGGGAAATTCTCGAGCGGCGGATGAATCACCGCGCGATAGCCGCGCGTGCCCGGCAGCCGCTCGACGAAATACGGCACGATCGCGGCGCCCGTCATCGCCGCAAGGCGCGAGGTGGCGGTGTTCGTGGCCGCCGGGATGCCGAAGAGGCGCACCATCTGCGCGCCTTTCTTGCGATAGCTCTGGTCCGGCGCATACCACACGATCTCGTTCGCGCGCAGCGCGGTGACGAGCGTGCGCACGTCGTCGCGCCGGATGGCGCGCCTGGTGTGACGGCTGCGATTGCGCGCGAGGAAGTGGGCCAGCAGCGGATTGTTCGACGGCCGGTACATGATGTTGATGGGCGTCGTCGCCGCGATGATGCGCGCGCCGATCTCGAGCGTGGTGAAATGCGCGCTCAGCAGGATTACGCCCTTGCCCTTCGCCAGCGCCGCGTCGAGATGCTCGCGGCCCTCCACCTTCGCAAGCTTCAGAATGCGCTCGTCCGACCCCCACCACGACAGGGCGGTCTCGAAGAGCGCGATGCCGAGGCTGTGGAAGTGGCGCGCCACCAGCCACTCGCGCTCGTCGGGCGTGAGGTCGGGCAGGCACAGCTCGAGATTGCGGCGAGCGGTGCGGCTGAACTTGCCGACGAGCACGCTGAGCACGTTGCCGAGCGACTTGCCCGACGTCACGAGCCACGGGAATGGAAGCGCGGACAACCCACGAAGGAGCAAGAGGGCGGCCCATGTGGGCCAATACCGGGGCAGCAGGAGCCTCAATGGCATGCGGGCCATCTTGCCACGCGGCATCAATGCGTCCAACGTTCGCATCATGGAATCTTCAGGTGATTTAACGCCTGGCCGACTGGTGCGCATCTCGGCCAGAGTGCAGAGGCTCGTCGCACCCAACGCCTCGCTGATGACCGGGCCCGGCACCAACACCTACGTGCTCGGCGAGCCGCCCGTTGCCGTGCTCGACCCGGGGCCCGATGACCTGGAACACCTTACCCTGCTGCACGCGGCGGTTCCGCGACCCCGGTTCGTTTTTGTCACGCACACCCATCGCGACCATGCCGCTGGCGCGCGCGCATTCGCGGAAGTCACCGGCGCGGCCATCGTGGGGCTGCCGCCGCCCGCCGACGGGCAGCAGGACATGTCCTGCGAGCCCGACATCGAGCCCGGCAACGATGCGCTGTTCGATCTCGCGGCGAGCAGCGCGGCCGGGGCCAGTGGCCGTGGCAAGCGTCGCGCAGACGCCGCTGCTTTGAGCCATGCTATACAGTTGTTCAATCCCGTTCGGTTGCGCGCAATCCACACGCCCGGTCATGCATCGAATCACGTCTGCTTTCTGCTCGAGGAAGAGGGCCTGCTGTTTTCCGGAGATCACGTGCTGGACGGGGTCACGCCCGTGATCATGGCCCCCGATGGCGACATGGTCGCTTACCTCGAATCGCTCGAAAGGCTCAAGGGCTATCGGCCGCAGGCCATAGCGCCGGGGCACGGTCGTGTGCTGGACGACCCTGTCGGGGTCATCGATGGTGTCATTGCCCACCGTCTGCGGCGCGAGGCGAAGGTGCTGGCGGTGCTGGGCGAAGCCGGGCGGGGCACGCTCGATGAGCTGCTGCCCCGTGTGTACGACGACGTGCGGCTGGAGCTGCTGCCCATCGCACGCCTGTCGCTGGAGGCGCATCTCATCAAGCTCCGGCGCGAAGAGCGTGTGGGGCGCGATGGCGACGCTTGGCTGGCGGGCGGGGAGTGAGCGCGGGGCCGTCGCGCTACGTCGAAGTCCGGCTGAAGCGCATCAATCTCGACCGGGGCGGGCGGCCGGTGCTGCGGGATGTGGCCTGGACGGTGAAGCCTGGTGAGCGCTGGGTGCTCGCCGGCGGCAACGGCGCGGGCAAGACGCAACTCCTGAAGCTGGTGTCGGGCGCGGTGTGGCCCACGCCCACGGGGCGCGAGTCGCGCCAGTTTGTGTGGGCCGGCGAAGTGTGGCCCACGCCGGCGCAAGTGAAAGACGAGATCGCGTACGTGGGCCCGGAACGCCAGGACAAATACGAACGCTATGGATGGAATCACTCGGTGGCGCAGGTCGTCGGCACCGGCCTCTATCGCACGGACATACCGCTGGACCCGCTGACCGGCGCAGACCAGAAACGCATCGGCGCGCTGCTGAAGCGAATCGGCATCGCTCATCTCGCGGACCGCCCGTTTCTCACCTTGTCTTATGGCCAGCGGCGCCTGACGCTGCTCGCGCGCGCCCTCGCAAGCCGCCCGAAACTGCTGCTGCTGGATGAGCTGCTGAGCGGCCTCGACGAAGCGCACCGCGCCCGCGCGATGAAGTGGCTCGAATCCACCGGCCGCTCGCATCTGCCGTGGGTGCTGGCCACCCATCGCGATGAAGACGTGCCCCGCTGCGCCACGCACGCTTTGATCCTCGACCACGGCCGCATCGTCTACCGCGGCCCGATCGGCAAAGCGCCGCTGACGAAATGGCTCGATCACGGCGCCGTCGGCGAGCCTTCCATCAGCACGAGAAACGCCTCGCTCGTCGCAGTCGCCAAGGGGACGATTCCGAAGCGCGCCGCCCCCCTCGTCCGGCTGAAGAATGCGGCCGTCTATCTCGACGAACACAGGATTCTCGACGGCCTCGCCTTCGAAGTGCACAAGGGCGACTGCTGGGTCATCCACGGCTCCAACGGCTCTGGAAAAACCACGCTGTTGCGCACGCTATACGGCGACTATGGCGTGGCCAGCCATGGCACCATTGAGCGCGCCGGCATTGCCCCCGGCGTGCCGCTGCAGGAATTCAAAGTGCGCGCCGGCTTCGTCGCCGCTCACCTTCAGACAGACCACCCGAATCACCTTTCGGTCGACGAGATCGTGCAATCCGGCCGCCACGCCAGCATCGGCCTCAACGACGCTCCCACCGCCGCGGACCGCAAAGCCGCCAGCCGCGCGCTGGCGTTCTTCGGCCTCGAAGGCTTCGGCCCGCGCACGCGCGCGGAGCTTTCGTATGGCCAGATGCGAAGAGTGCTGTTCGCGCGCGCGTGGGTCACGCACCCGCGCCTGCTGCTGCTCGATGAGCCGCTCGCCGGCATCGATGCTCCAACTCGCAGCGTTCTGCTCGACCGCATCGGCCAGCTCGTGGCAAGCGGCACCGCGGTGGTGATGACCACGCATCACCGTGACGAGTGGCCGCCATACGCCACGCATGAACTGGAGCTGGAAGCCGGCCGCATGAAGTACGCTGGCCCCATGCGCACAGCGGCAGCAAACGAAGTGCGCGCGCCATCGAGCCAGGGCGCGAAACGCCATGCAACGAGGCGCGCGGGTTGAAACGCATTGCTTTCGTCAGCGTGCTGATGGTGATCGTGGCGTTGCTCGCTGCCACGTTCGTGCGCAACCCGCTTTACTGGAAGCGCCGCGCGCTGTCGACCGTGTTCGCGCCGGCGAATCTCCCGGCTGCCTACTACGAACCGTCGCAAGTTCTCGAGGGCTCCAACGGCCCGTCGCCGCCCAGGGTCCAGCCGCAAGACGAGCGCCTCGACCCCGCTGCCCTGCAAGCCGCAGCCGCATACGCCGGCGCGCAGAACACCACCGCGCTCATCGTCGGCCGCCACGGCCACATCGTCTTCGAGCAGTACTGGGGCGGCTCCACGTTCGACACCGTCATCGACGCGGGTGCATTCAATGCCGCGCTGACCGCACTCACCGTCGGCATCGCAATCGGCGACCGCAAGATCGCGCTCACCACCGAGCCGGTGGCGAGCTACATCGAATCGTTCCGCGAGGGCGATCGTGCCTCGGTGACGCTCGACGACCTGCTGCACATGACGAGCGGCCTCGGCCCGAACGAGGGCGGCGTCGACCCGTGGACGGCGCCAACGCAAGAGCAACTTGCACATGACATCCGGTCGGAGTGCCTCGGCCGCGAGCGCACAGCCCCGGCCGGCAAACGCTGGATGCCGCAGGCATGCGACCCGCAGCTGCTCGCGCACATCATCGAGCGCGCCACAGGGCAGCAATACGCCGCTTACGTATCCGAGTGGCTCTGGAAGCCCATTGGCGCCGCGGACGCGTGGCTGATGCTCGACCACGAAGGCGGCACGGCCCACGCAAGCTGCTGCCTGCGCGCCCGCCAGGGTGACTGGATGCGCGTCGCCGAGGTGCTCGTCAACGACGGCAGGTTCCAGGGCGAGCAGGTTGTGCCGCCCGGCTGGGTGCGCACCATGCTCACGCCTTCGAAGACGGACGCCCGCTTCGGTTATCAGGTGTGGCGCGGTGAGCCGTTCGTGCCCGGCGAGGGCGCTTCAGAGCCCTACGCTGCCGGCGACACCTTCACGTTGAAGGGCAGCGGCAGGACGCGCCTGTGGCTCGTGCCGTCGATGGGCCTCAGCATCCTGCGTGTGGGCACCAACGACGGGATCGACGCGAGCTGGGACGACTCGGTCATCCCCAACCTCATCGTCCGTGGCGCGAGCGACTATGTGCCGAAGGCGCCCAGGAGCGGCGCGCAAGATATCTCCAACCTGGTGCCGAATCACTGATGCGCGCCCTGTTCATCGTCTGTGTCATAGACATTCTCGGTTTCGGCATTCTCATTCCGCTCGTGCCCTACATGGCCGACCGGTTCGGCGCCTCTGCGCAGCTCATCACGCCGATCCTCGGCGCGTATTCGCTGTGCCAGCTCATTGCGGCGCCGTTCTGGGGCCGGCTGAGCGACCGCTTCGGGCGCCGGCCCATCCTGATGTCGAGCCTCGCGGGCGCGTGCGTCTCGTACGCGATGCTCGGGTTCGCGGACAACCTGTGGTGGCTGCTGGCCTCGCGGGTGCTGGCGGGCTTCATGGCCGGCAACATCTCGGCGGCCTTCGCGTATGCCTCGGACATCAGCACGCCGGTGAATCGCGCGAAAGCGATGGGCACCGTGGGCGCGGCCATCGGCGTGGGCTTCATGCTGGGGCCCGCCATCGGCGGCCTGCTTGCCGGGCGAGGACGAGCACACCGCCAACTTCGCGCTGCCGGCCGTGGCTCTCCGCGGCGCTCAGCCTGTTCGCCATCTCGCTGGTGTACTTCATGCTGCCCGAGAGCCATGCGAAGGAGCACCGTACTCAGCGGCACGAGCCGCGCAGCAGCCACCCCATTCAGCTGCTGCGTGAGAGGCCCACCTTGCGGTTCATCGTCTCCGGCGCGTTTCTCGTGACGTGCTCGCAGGCCATCCTCGAATCGATCTTCGCCATCTGGGCGATGAACCGCTTCGGCTTCGGCCCGCGCACCGTGGGCCTCGTGTTGTTCTTCCTGGCGCTCCTTCCCGTGGCCATGCAGGGCGGCCTCGTGCGCGTGCTGGTGCCGCGCATGGGCGAGGTGCGGCTGGCCGTGGCGGCCGTCCTGGCCTACGTGTGTGGACTCCTCATCGTCGCTTATTCGAGCCACCTGCCGCTGGCGCTGGCCGGCCTTGCGTTCTGCGGCGTGGGCTCGGGCCTCTTCAACCCAAGCGCCTCGGCGCTCGCGTCGAAGCAGGCCACCGCGCGGGATCGCGGCGCGGTGATGGGCACGTATCAGTCGGGGCAGAGTCTCGCGCGGTCCCTCATTCCGTTCGCCTCGGGCACGCTTTACGCGGGCTTCGGGCCGAGCGCGCCCTTTCTCGCCGGCGCGTGCCTGACACTGCCTGCGGCCTGGCTCATCTGGAATTCGCAGCGTGCCGCGCGCACGATTGCGTCCTGATGAAAGAGCGCTCGACGCTTCAGCCATTCGCCCCCGGGGACATCTTCGTCGGCTCAACTGTGCTCGGCGGCGGCGGCGACGACCACGCGGGCCGCGGCCGCATTCTTCAGTACGACGCACAGCTTCGAAAGAAGGGCGTGCTGTGGCTCACGCACACCACGCATCTCGTCGGCGGCTTGCGGTTCGACAGGCAAGGGCGCCTGTGGGCATTCGACTCCCAGGCCTTTGTTGTGCTCACCGTTGGCCGCGACGGCGAGGTGCAGAAGCGGGATTTCGGCGCGCGGCCCTTTTCCAATGTGAATTTCCGCACGGATGGCTCGCTGTATCTGGCGGAAGCCGTGGCCGGCAACGGCATCAAACTGGAAATTCAGGCGCGCATGGGCACGCGTCTGCGAAAAATGCCAGGCAGCGATCGCCTGGGCGACGGGCACGTGTGGCATTTCCGCGCGGATGGCACGCTGCTTCGTGAGCTCGCCACGGAAGTGCACGGTGGCATCGGTGGCTTCATGGGCGTGACCATGTCTGCGTTGTCGCCAGATGAGACCACGCTCGTCTACTGCTCCGAGACCGGCACGCGGCTCATGCGCTACGACCTCGAGCGCGCGCGCCAGCTGCCCGACCTTCAGTGCCTGCCCGAAGGCGAGCGCGAAATGTTCTTCGCCATGGACTACGGGCCGCAGGGCCGCTTGTATGTGTCGCGAGGCACGCGCATCGACCTCGTGTCGCCCAAGGGTCGCACCATGTGCTGCTACCCGCTCGACGGGCACGGCTGGGCCACGCTCAAAGCCGCGGCGGATGGGCGGCATCTCTACATCGGGAATTTTTTCAGCGGGCGAGTGGTAAAGCTGGCTCTGGAGTCCGGCGAGCAGGTTGCCGTTGCGGATACCGGCGTGCCCAAGTCGCTCGCGGGCATTGCTGAATACGTGGGCACGGGCAGCGTCGCCCGGCCAAAGCGGAAGACGGCCGCAAAGCGTGCGGTTGCAGTTCGAAAAGGCAACTCCCGCAAGCGTTCGCCGAGCTCAATGCGAAGTGCGGCCGCAACAGCGCGCCGTCGCGCAGGCCGCAAATCTAAGGCGAAGCGCCCGCGTTGAGCAGCGCGACCATGCGCGCCTTCAGCGCTTCATCCGTCTCTTCCCGCACGGCGGCGCTCAGCGCGGCACGCACGGATTCTTCGCGCAGGTAGGGCCCGCCCCAGCGCACGAGCGTTTCCACCGCGGCTCGCCGCACGCGCGGCGCGATGTCGAGCAGCGACGCATCGACAATCGGAATGCCTGCGCCGGGAGATTTCGCCACGCCCTGAAGCACGGCTTCCAGCGCCTCATCCGACGTGTTCGCGCGATTCACCGCGCCCTGCGCGAAACGCGGCCCGAACGTGCGCTCGGCCAGGTCCAGCAGGGGCGGCAACTGCCTCGGCTCCGCGGCGTTGAACGCCAGCCTCCACCGCTCCGCGACGCTTCCATTCCTGGAAAGGCGCCGCACGTGCAGCTCGAACGTCTCGATGCCCAGCGCGTGCGCGGCCAGCTCCGCCTGAGTGAGATTCGCGCGGTCGTCGGCAATCGCCGCGATCACGCGTTTGCGCCAGCCCTTGTCGTTGATGACGGGCGCGGCGAGCGTGGTGACAGCCCGCTTCTGTTCCGCATTCCATGGCGCGCCGGCTGCGTAGTCGTTCAGCCTGTGCGCGGCGAGCAGGAAGCCAAACGAATCCTTATGCCCCTGCACCTGCTGCAGGAAGGCGATGGCCGCCTGCGGCGTGCTCGCGTACGTGAGCGAGTCTTTCGAAAGGCCGGGCCTGATCAGGCTCTGCAGCAGGTCTGCGATGCCCGCGAGCAGTGCCGTGTCGTTGAGATTTTCGTTTCGGCTGGCCGACGAAGCGTTAGCGGAAGTGCCCTGTGATTTCGCCAGGTTTCCCGAAAGCTCGCCCGCGAGCGCGCCTTCGAGATCGGCAATCGTCGCGCACTGGTACGCGAGGTACTGAGGCGTGACATCGTTGCGAAACCCTTCGGTGAGCAGCCAGCGCCGCAGGCCCGCGTCGGACGTTGCCGTCATGAGCGTGACGGCTTCGATGCGTCCCCAGCCGGACAGCAGGCGCGCCATGTCGTACAGCGCCTGCTGGCGCTGGGACGCGAGCTCCGCGATGGCCTGCGCCGCATACAGGCCGAACTCGTCGTGCAACGCGAGGGTGCGCACGATGTCGAGGTCGCCCTCGTCGCCCATCGAACCGAGCATTGCGATGCCGAACTTCACGGGCCCCCGATCGCGCGACTGCGTGGCGAGCCGCCGCGCCAGGTCGTGCAGCCGCGGCTCCGCATCTGGAATGCGCGCGGCCGCGTAATCGAGCGCGTCGTTGTAGAAGGTGACGACGTCGTCGGCGCGCAGCAGCTCGTAGAGTGCCGGCTCGGCGGCAGCGTTGCCCGCCGCAACTTCTTCGAGCAGTGTGATGGCCTGCGAAGCCTTCGCGGACCCATCCCACTGCACGTGCCGTGTGCCCAGCCCTTCGAGCGCGCCCGGCACCCATCGCAGGCGGCTGAAGCGCCGCGCCGCGGGCTCATCGGGCAGCGTCATGGCCTCGGGCGCGATGCGCCCCGTGACGGCGTCCCGGTGAAGCTGGATGTATTGATAAATGGACGGGGCGGCCGGCGCGTCGTCTGCCGCTGCTGCACGAGGTGCCGTGCACAGCGCGATTGCGATTGCCGCGGTGGCTACCAGCGTTGCGGCGTACGTGCGGCCGAACTCGAACGCCGAGCGCGGCCACCCGCTCACGTGGCGCCCGCTTCGACCGGCGTCGCTACTTCGACCAGCCCGTTCACCACTCTCGTTCGATGCGCCGTGAGAGGAACCGACGCCGGGCCACTCAGCACGCGGCCTGTGCGCACGTCGAACGTTGCACCGTGCAAGGGACAAGTGATGCGCGTGCCCTTGAGGTGCCCCTCGCTCATGCGCGCCATGGCGTGAGTGCACGTGTTGTCGACGGCGAACACGCCGTCTCGAGTGTGGCACACCACGATTTCCCGCTCGCCCAGCATGCATGAGCGCATGCGACCCACGGCGACGTCGGTAATGGCGAGCACGGGCTGGAACTGCGGTTCGACCATGGGAAACACTCTACCCGCGCGAGACGGGCACGCACAGCAAGATGCTGCGCGCCGGTCGCCGGTCGCCGACGCGGCGTGACGCGCCAAGGTAAGTCGGACTTTCGCTAAAGCGTGATCTCGGTTTCGAAGATCGACACCGCCTGCCCGATGATCCACACCGCTTCGATGTGCCCGTCGCGCAGCTCCAGCTCCACGTCCACGCGCCCGGGGCGATGCAGGTAGTGGCCCTGCGAGCCGCTGAACGCCGTGCGCTGGCCATCGTGCTTCAACAGCCCGACTTCCGAGAGATAGGCGCCGAGGAGCCCGTGCGCGTTGCCGCTCACCGGGTCTTCGGGGATGCCCAACGCGGGGCAGAACATGCGCGACTCGGTGAAGAACGCCGGGTCTTGCGGGGCCAGGGTGAAGATGAAATAGCCCGCCGCGCCGAGCTGCGCGGACAGCGTGGTGAGGCGTGCCGAATCTGGCTTCAGCGCCTTCAGTTGCTCCGGGCCGCGCACGCCCACGAGCAGGCGCGTGCTGCCGGCGCCGGCGATGCGAATGGGGCAGCGCAGATCGAGGTCGTCTGTGGCGAGCGCCAGCGCGTCGAGCACGGCGAGCCGCTCGCGGTCGTTCAGCTCGCGCCCCACGGTTGGCCGCGGCTGGCGAACGGCAATGCGCCTGTCGTCGCCGCTGCCGCGCACGTCGATCTCCACCACGCCCGCCTTGGACTTCTGGCGCACGCGCTCCGCGCGGTTGCGCTTGCCCGAGAGCACATAGTGCGCGGCGACGGTGGCGTGGCCGACGTAGCCCGCTTCCACGCGCGGCGTGAAGAACTTCGCGCGCACATCGTGGTCCCGGCCGTCGGGAGAAAGAATGAACGCCGTATCCGCATTGTTGAGCTCGCGCGCGATGGCGAGCATTTCGGCGTCTTCGAGTGAGTCCGCGCCGAGCACGACCCCGGCGGGGTTGCCGGTGAACGGCGTGCGTGTGAAGGCATCGACCTGGTGAACCTGAATCTTGCGCGTCATCGTCTGAACGTTCCTGGGCCATGGAGGCGCCCGACACGCGGCGCTCGGCGAGGGACGGAATTCTAGTCGCATTTTCGCGCGGCCAGCTTGGCCAAATGGCGCGTCCCCACCAATGGCTTGCAATGCTGGCGGCGATGCCTAACATACGCGGGCGCAAACCTCGGGGAGGTCCTGTTGCGGACCTGAGATACCGACGCCATCGGTGAACCCGTCGAACGTGATCCGGTTAGTACCGGCGAACGGACAGGTCATCTCCTGAACCCCCTATCGCACGGCTATGTCTTCCGGGTCTTCTTCTCGCCGGGGAGATGGGACATGCGTTTCTTTCAAGTACTTGCGTCGGGCACGAGCGTGCTTTGCGTCGCCGCTGCGCCGGCGTGGGCGGCGTCGCAGGCCGAAGGGCAAATCGAAGAAGTGGTGGTCAGCGCGAGCCTGCTGCGCGACCAGGCACTGCAGCAGGTGCCGGCGAGCGTCACGGTGCTCGACGAGGCCACGCTCGGCCGCTCTGGCCAGCAGCACTTCCAGGACGTGCTCGCGCAGGTTCCGAACCTCAACTGGGCGGGCGGCACCTCGCGGCCGCGCTACTTCCAGATTCGCGGCATCGGCGAGCGCGAGCAGTACGAAGGCGCGCCGAACCCCTCCGTGGGCTTCCTCATCGATGACGTGGACTTCAGCGGCATCGGCATGGCCGCCACGCTGTTCGACGTCTCGCAGGTGGAAGTGCTGCGCGGCCCGCAGGGCACGCGTCTGGGCGCGAATGCGCTGGCCGGCATCATTTCCGTGCGCAGCGCGGAGCCTTCGATGAAGCCCGGTTTGTCCGTCGACGCCACGGGAGCCGACTACGGCACGGGCTCCGTGGGCCTCATCGCCACCGGCCCGGTGGAGAGCCTTCGCTCGGCCTGGCGCGTCTCCGTGCAGCAGTTCAAGAGCAACGGCTTCCGTGACGACGCGTTCCTCGGCCGCAAAGACACAAACGACCGTGACGAGCTCACCGCGCGCTTGAAGTGGCGCGTGGAGGTGTCGCCCGACACGCGTCTCGATTTCACGCTGCTGCATGCGGACATCGACAACGGTTACGACGGTTGGTCCATCGACAACACATGGCACTCGCAGGCAGATCGCCCGGGTGTGGACACGCAGAAGGCCACCGCCGGCTCCGTGAGATTCACGACCAGCGCGATGGGCACGGGCCAGCTCACCGTCATTGGCGCGCTCGCGGATTCGCGCAGCGTCAACAGCTTTGATGGCGACTGGGGCAACGCGCAGCTGTGGGCGCCGTACACCTATGACTACTTCGCTTGGTCGAGCCGCGACCGGAGCAGCGGCAGCCTCGAAGTGAGGCTCGCATCCGAAGAGCCGCGCGCGCCCGGCGATGTCGCCTGGCTGATTGGGGCCTACGGCCAGCACGTGCGCGAGGATGGGCGCGACACCAGCGTGGGCGTGTATGAAGACCCGTTCTTCCCCGAGTTCAGCGGCACGCTCGATGAGTTCCTGAGCAGCCGCTATCGCGCCGACACCACCGCCGTGTTCGCCCAGCTCGATGGCCTCATCACCGATCGCCTCCGCTGGTCCACCGGCCTGCGCGGCGAGCGCCGCGAAGCAGACTACCGCGACGCCGGTATCTGGCAGGGCGACAACCGCGTGACCGACCAGAGCTCGGGCGACAGCATGCTCGGCGGGCAGGTGTCGCTAAGCTTCGACCTCACGTCCGCCGCCACTGCGTACACGTCGCTCTCGCGCGGATACAAGGCCGGCGGATTCAATCTTGGCGCCGTTCCTCAGGACCGCCTGCAGTTCCGCCCGGAATACCTGTGGAACTACGAAGTGGGCGTGAAGCGCTCGTCGGCAGATCGCCGTTTCTACACCGACGTGACGGCGTTCTACTCGCGCCGGCGCGACGTGCAGGTGCGCACCGGCGACCAGCTCGACCCGTCAGACCCGAACAGCTACGTGTTCTTCACCGACAACGCATCGCGCGGCTACAACTACGGGCTGGAGACGAGCCTGCGCTGGCAGATCACGGAGCGGTGGGACGTGAACGCGTCGGCCGGCCTTCTGCGCACGCGCTATCAGGACTACGACCAGGGCGGCATGATGCTGCCAGACCGGGAGCAGGCACACGCGCCCAATTACCAGGCCGCGCTCGGTGCAGGCTGGCACAATCCGCGCGGCTGGGTGGCACGCGCGGAAGTCTCCGCGCTCGACGATTTCTACTTCGACGTGCCGCCGAACAACTCGCGCTCGGGCGCCTATGTGCTCACCAACCTTCAGTTCGGCTATGAGACGGAGCGCTGGTCGGCCACGCTCTGGGGCCGCAACGTGTTCAACGAGACCTATGCGGTGCGCGGCTTCTACTTCGGCAACGAGCCGCCGAATTTCGAGAACAAGCTCTATATCCAGCGGGGCGACCCGCGGCAGGTCGGCGTCACGTTCCACTACTCGTTCAGGTAAACCAGCATGGCCGGACAATTGGAGATCGGGGTCGAGATCAGCCTCTACCCGCTCAACGCGGACTACATTCCGCCCATCCAGGACTTCATCGATCGCCTGAACGCGGCGGGCCGCTTCAAGGTGGTGACGAACAGCATGAGCACGCAGGTGTTCGGCTCTTACGATGACGTGTTCAAGGTGCTCGTGAGCGAGATCCGCGAGACGTTCCAGCACAACGCCAAGGCCGTGTTCGTGATGAAGGTGCTGGGGCCGCTCGCGTCGCCGTGATCGAAGCCCTTCTTTCGTGATCGAGCAGATACTCGCGGGCCTGCGCAACACCTCCGCGCCCGAAGCGGTGTCGGTGGCGTTCGGCCTGCTGTATTCCATTCTCGCCGTGAAACGCACGCGCTGGTGCTGGGTGGCCGGCGGCATCAGTTCCGCGATTCTCGTGGTGCTGGCGTGGGAAGCGAAGCTGCCAATGCAGGCGTGGCTGCAGGGCTACTACGTGGGCATGGCCGGCTACGGCTTCTGGCACTGGTCGCGGGCCGCCACGGCGAAGAGCGCCGTCAGCACGTGGCCGTTGCGGGCGCATCTCGTCTCGTGGGCCGTCATCGTGGCGCTGAGCGTGGTGTCTTCGCGATATCTTGCGAGCGAGACCCAGGCCGCGTGGCCCTTCCTCGATTCGATCACCATGTGGGGCAGCCTGCTGGCCACGTGGCTCACCGCGCAGGTCAAGCTGGAAAACTGGCTCTACTGGATCACCTTCGACGCCATCGCCATTTTCCTGTTCGTGTCGCAGGGCCTCATGTTCGTGGCGCTGCTCTTCGCCGCCTATCTCGCGGTCTCGGCCTACGGATTCGTCACATGGTTCAGGAGCCGGCGCGTTCCCGCGCTCTCGGGCTGATCCCCGAGGCGGTTCTCGCGCACGTGCCCGGCTTCACCGCTGGCGCCACGGCGTGGGCGGTGAGGCTGCCGGGCGGCACCGTCAACGCGAGCTTCCGCGTGGACACGAGCGCAGGGCGCTTCGTGGTGCGCATCCATGACACGACGGCAGCAACGCTCGGGGCAGACCACGAGCGTGAGGCGCGCCTGCATGCCGCTGCCGCAGCCGTGGGGTTTGCACCGGCGCTCATCCACGTGGATGCGGGCCATCGCTTCATGGTCATGGAGCACGTGGCGGGTGACACGTGGTCCGCGCAAGACTTTTCGCGGCCCGAGCGGCTGGCACAGCTCGGCGCGGGGCTGTACGCGCTGCATGCCGTGACGCCGCCCTGCGTGGCGTCGTTCGATATCGGGGCATCGCTCGAGCGGCACTACGAGCGCCTGTGCGTGGCGTTGCCCAGCGAGATGGCCGACTTCACGCGGCTCATGGATCGCGCCAGAGCCGCGCTGCGCGTCAGCGACGCCGCCCAACGCGCGCAGGCCGTCGTTCACAACGATCTGCATCACTCCAACCTCATGGGCACGGAGCGGCTGTTCCTGCTCGACTGGGAATACGCAGCGGTCACAGACCCGCTGCTCGACCTGGCCTGCGTGCTCGCCTACTACCCGCAGGCCGAGGCTCATGCGGACGTGCTGCTGAAGGCAAGCCGCCTCGCCGGGCTCGCTTCACCGCAGATGCTCGCTGCCACGATATGGCTCTTCGTGCTGTTGAGCTACTTCTGGTATCGGGCGCGGCGGCTCGCGGGGCCCGTGCCGGCGACCGAGCTCGCAGCCGAGCGGGGCCTGCTCGCCCGCCTGGAATGACAAGCGTCATGTAAAGCACTGGCCGCTTTCGGGCCTGTGGCGGGCGCGAGGCTGGCGCCGCGCACCCGACCCCGGCAGACTAGCGCGCTTGCATCTGGGCAAGGTCGGAAGGGCGAGCGAATGCCGTTGTTGAAAGTGGTGGACCGTGACGGTGTCGAGCACGAAGTGGAGGCCCGCACCGGACTGAAGGTCATGGAGACGCTGCGCGAGCTCGAATACGGTGTGGCCGCCATCTGCGGCGGGATGTGCTCCTGCGCCACCTGCCACGTCTACGTAGACCCGGCCTGGGCCGACAAGCTGCCGGCGCCGCAGTCGGATGAGCTCGAGCTGCTCCAGGAGCTCTCGCACTTCACCGAGCAGTCGCGCCTGTCGTGCCAGCTGGAATTCACGCCGCAGCTTGCGGGGCTGCGCGTGACCATCGCTCCCGACGAATAAGGGTTTTTCCATGTCCAATGCCACCGTCGATGTCGAAAGCCGTGGTGCCGTCGCGGTGGTCACGATCAACCGGCCGGACGTGTCGAACACCCTCAACCTGCAGACGGCCATGGACCTGCTCGCGGCCGCCATGACCTGCGGCCGCAACCCGGCCGTGCGGGCCGTGGTGCTGACGGGCGCGGGGCGCAACTTCTGCTTCGGTGGCGACCTGCGCGGCATGCTCAACAAGGGCAAGGGCGCCGATGCCTACCTGCGCGAGCTCACCACCTACCTGCACGAGGCCATCTCGCACTTTGCGCGCATGGATGCGCCGCTCATCGCCGCGGTGAACGGAACGGCCGCGGGCGCAGGCGTGGGGCTCGTTGCGATGGCCGACCTGGCCATTTGCGGCGAGAGCTCGAAATTCAATCTTGCCTACACGGCTGTCGGGCTCACGCCCGACGCGGGCACGTCGTTCCTGCTTCCGCGCGCCATCGGCGCGAAACGGGCGATGGAGCTGTTCCTGTTGAATCGCGCACTCACCTCGACAGAGGCGCTGAGCTGGGGCCTGGTTAACAGAGTGGTGCCCGACGCACAGCTCATGGGGGAAGCCATGGAGCTGGGCGAGCGGCTGGCGGCCGGCGCCACGCGCGCGTTCGGGCGCACCAAGCGCCTGGTCGCAAGCTCGCTCGGCGCGCTGGAAACGCAGATGGTGCTCGAGAGCGAGATGATCGCCACCCAGGCCGGAAGCGCGGAAGGCCTCGAGGGCATCGGCGCGTTCCTCGAGAAGCGCAAACCCTCTTTCGATTGACGCGAGGGCCTGGCGTCACATGAGCTGGTTGCTGGCATTGGTGGGGATCGCGGCCGCGGCGGCGGTGTACCGCTTCTACGCGAGCGTAAAGAAGAGCCGGGCGTTGCACGACGCCGACTGGGACAACAAGCTCATCGCCGAGCTGCGCAAGCGCGGGCAAGACCCGTTCAAGCCGCACGACGTCGATTTCTTCTTCGCCCTGCCCAACGATGCGGCCTGCGCGAGCGTCAACCAGCAGCTGGAGGCCGAAGGCTTTCGCGTCGACGTGAAGGCCGTGCCCGACAATGCGGAATTTCCCTTCAGCCTGCACGCCACGAAGAACATGCGCGTGCACGGGCCCGACATGAAGGAGTTGAGCCGCCGCTTCGGCGAGCTGGCGGTGGCGAACAAAGGCCGCTATGACGGCTGGGGCAGCAGCTAACCAGCCGGTGCGAGTGATCGCACTCGCCACCACGGCCATTACCCGCACGGGCTCCCGCCTATTTCTTCTCGGTCTGCCGCTTCACGGCTTCGGCCGCGGCGGCAATGGCGGCCGCGTCGCCCAGGTAGCGGCTAGAAATGGGCTTCAGCTCCTGATCGAGCTCATACAGAAGCGGCACGCCGGTGGGGATGTTCAGCTCCGTGATCTGCGCGTCCGACACGTTGTCGAGCATCTTCACCAGGGCGCGCAGGCTGTTGCCGTGGGCCACCACCATGACGTTGCGCCCCGAGCGCAGCTCCGGCGCGATGCGACTCGTCCAGCAGGGCATTACGCGCGCCAGCGTGTCTTTCAGCGATTCCGTGGACGGCAGCAGCTTCACGTCGATGCCGGCGTAGCGTGGGTCGAACCGCGGGTGGCGCGGGTCATCCAGCGATAGCGGCGGCGGCGGAATGTCGTAGCTTCGGCGCCAGATTTTCACTTGCGCCTCGCCGTGCTTCTCCACGGTCTGCGCCTTGTTGAGGCCCTGAAGCGCGCCGTAGTGGCGCTCGTTGAGACGCCAGGAGCGCTCCACGGGCACCCACATGCGGTCCATGCCGTCGAGCATGATCCACAGCGTGCGGATGGCGCGCTTCAACACCGAGGTAAAAGTGAGGTCGATCTCGATCTGCTCGGCGAGCAGCTGCCTGGCGGCTTCGGCCGCTTCCAGCCGGCCTTGCTCAGACAGGTCTACGTCGTGCCATCCCGTGAAGAGATTTTCGACGTTCCAGGTGCTCTGGCCGTGACGAACGAGAATGAGTTTTCCGGGCACGCGCATACCTCCAGCCGCGTTTTATAGCACAGGGAGGAGGGCGAATTGTCTTGCAGAAACCGGCCCCGCCGTTTTCGCGGCGGGGCCGGTCGCGCGTCGAAGCGTCAAACCGCCTTTTCTTCGGCTTTCACCTTTGCCCGGCTGCGCAGCCATGCGCTTGCCCGTATGGTTATAACAAGGTATAACAACGCCCATGAAGCTCGCTGTCCGCCGTATCGGCAATTCGTTCGGGGTCATTGTTCCCAAAGCAGCGCTGAAGGCGTGGGGAGTTGGCGAAGGAGACCACCTGGAACTTACCGCCCGCGGTATTCGCCCTGCCGCGCGTGTGGGGCTGTCGCATGACGCGTTGGATGAGCTGAAGAGGTCCATCGCCCTGGCCGTCGTGCGAAGTTTTACGCCGCGCGAGATACGGGCTCAAATCCTTGCGAACCTGCATCGCTGGAAGAGCCAGGGTATGTGGGTGTCGGCCTACGATGAGTGGCGGGAACTGGCGCAACGGGATGACGATGGCGCCCTGTTTGCAGCGATGCTCGGGCGCGACGAGAACGCCGTGCGGCTTCGCCAGTCAATGCCATTCGTTGGGCTGCTGTCGCAGGAAGAAGTCAGGAAACTTCATGAAGAAGCAGCAGCTTGATCATATCTTGCGCGCCGCCGGGCGGATTACGGGCGAGAAACAGTTTGTGATCATCGGCAGCCAGTCCCTGCACGGAAAGTACCCCGACCTGCCGGATGACATCGTTCGATCGGCAGAGGTGGATCTGATTGCGTCGAAGACTCCCGGCCGCACCGAGTGGCTGAACGTCATCGGCGTGCATTCACCCTTTCACGAGAGCTTTGGCTACTACGCAGATCCGGTGGACGAGAAGACGGCAACGTTGCCCAAGGGCTGGAAGGGTCGGCTGGTCAATCTGCCGCCGGGCGAAACGGAGGGCGTGCGCGGGTTGTGCCTGGACCCTCACGATCTCGCGATTGCCAAATATGTCGCGCGCCGCGAAAAGGACATCGCATTCAACCGCGAGCTTGCCCGCCGTGGAATTGTCGCTCGCGAGCGATTGCTATCGCTGCTGAAGCAGACCGCCGTCGGCGATGAGATGCGCAAGCGAATTCGCGATGACATCGAGCGGGACTTCGGCCGGCTTGAAGGTGACGGATACTGATGGCAGCCGTCCGCTCATCGCTCTTGGATGTCTGCGGCCGGAATGCTCGCGGTGTCGGTCGGAAGTCGGTACATCGGACGGCAGCGCTGACATAACGCGGGGAGCTTCCTATGGAGGGGTTCTAAGCGGAGGATTATCACCAGCAATACTTGGCGAAGAATTCTGGCGGAAATTGCCCGGATCATTCGTGCGGGATTTCTTATTCCCCGTAGGGGCCCCGTAGGGGTACATCGCGCTGCCGGATTCAGCGCAGAATTTTGCATGAATGGACGATAGAGGGCTGCCGGTTCTCTACCGGGACGGACTACGGGCCAGCGGTGTCATGAGTCTGCCACGGGCGCCATCGCTCGCCCCCTTGCGGCGCGCTCAAGATTTGGGCGACGATTCAGCTGCAAGCTCGACATCAGCATGTCCATGAACAACAACTTTGCGTTCGGCGGCATCAACACATCGTTGATCTTCGCCTGAAGCCAATGAGGAGAACTGTGAAAATCAACAAGCTCGCTGACAAACTTTCCGCGGGTGCCGTGGCCGCCGTCGTGACGGCGCTGCTCGTCACCGCGCCGGTCGCCGACGCACGGGACACGCACCAGAAGTTTCCGCTCGAGCCGGCGCTCGCCAAGGCGCAGGCGTCCGGCAAGCTCGCGCCGGGAATCAAGCTGTTTTTCGGCACGCAGAAATACCCGAAGCCGACCGCACAGCTCGGCCCCACGCGCACCAACAAGAAGACCAACTTCTTCAACAAGACCGACCAGGAAGGCTGCGAGTGGGTGTTCCTGTCCTCGATGATCGCGCTCACGCAGTACGCACAGCGCGTCGGCGGCAACGCAATCGTCAACATCCGCAGCAACTACAAGAACGTCGAGTTCTCGAGCGAGACCGAATACGAGTGCGGCGCCGGCAACGTGACCGGTGGCACCGCCTTCGTCGGCGAGGTGGTCAAGCTGCCGTAAGTTCCGTCCGCTCTAACAGGAAAGGCGGGTGTAAACCGGCCTTTCGCGCCCGAGCCCATGCCGGGCATCACCACGATGCTGTACATGGCGGCCTGCGCTGCCCCGCGATTTACGCATGCACCGTTAGCGCGGAGTCTGGACGGGGCCTTTGAACGAACACCTCGGCACTCACCGCTCCTTGTGCACGCCATGCGCCTCGAGTTGTCGCCACGCTTCGTTCGCATCATTGGCGAAACTGAAGAGCTCGAAGTCCTCGGTACTGACCATGCCTTGCTCGGCCATCCAGTCGAAGTTCACCGCGCCACGCCAGTAGTCTTCGCCAACCAGCACGGCGGCATGCCGCAGATCGCGAGACGTTCGCGCCGACGCGAGGGGCCTGCTGGACCTTTGGGTACGACGCGCTCGACCGGCTGAATGCCGTCGCAAGGACCGGTCAAACGATCGGCTACACCCACGATGCCAACGGCGTGCCACTTCCGGCCGCGGCAGTGGCAGTTCTGCACGCGGGCCTGACACTCCGGCTGGCGGCAGCAGCTGTTCCCTACTCGGGCATGACACTTCACAGACCTCACCAGGTTTCATGTTTGCCGTGCCCCTCGTTCGGCAAGGCGACCATGCCAGCGGGTGGCGAGCTCAGTTCGTCGACGTGTCGTCCAGCCCGCGAGGCGCCTTGAATATCACGCGGCGCTTGCCGGACGACAGGTCAACGACATCAAGTCCGAGTGTGAACTGACGGCGGCGCGATTCTTCCATCGCGCGACGCACGTCGCGGCCGAGCTCAATGGAGCGCCGTGCGCGAACGCGGCGAATCTCCCTGAGTATTGGATCTTTCATATGCGTAGGCTCTCATGAGATTTTCGGGTGCGCAAATTTCCGGACACCTGAACCCGAATGACTCGCATGTTCGTACGACATTGCGCGCAATCGTGTCATTCGCGAGATGTTTGCAGTTCCAGGTGAGGAGAAACCGTACTGAATGAACCGCGGCGATGGCAACGTGCTCCGCGTCGGCGCAAGACTTCGGCGGCAGCCGCCCGCCGCCCACCAGCTGAGAAACCAGGGCCCCGGCTCGCCGCGCGGATCTACATGTACATCCTCATCGCCTCCGGCCTGAAGCAACCTTGCTCCGCCAATGACGTCATCGTCTTTCCCACGACGACATAGTCCACCAGCAGCATGTCGATCTTCTGGAACGTGTAGTGCAGCCGCTTGGCGCAGCCTGCGTCCCATTCAGTGGGCTCCGCGCGCCCGCTGGGGTCTGTTCGCGCGCAGAGCACCTGCGAGGCGTCGCAATTCAACGCATGCCGCACGACCTCCTTCGGATACATGTGTACCTCGCCGGTGGTGCCGCGGAACAGCTCGGCCATCTGGATGAGGCAACCCCGGTCGTCCAGGTAGAACGCGAAGAATGCCGAGCGCCGGTTGCGCCCGAGGCTCGACTGGAGCATTCGCTTGAGCAGCCTGGGGTAGTGCGCAATGGGCACGCCGCGGCGAAAGCGCCGCAGGAGCAGGGCCTCTGCGCTCGTGAAGATGTCGCGCTCCGTTGCGGGGTGAAGCGTGTTGCCGTCGTGTGTGTAGAGCACCGGCGGGTAGGCGCGTTCGTCCAGCGCAGTGAAATCGTCGTCTTCGATGCCGAACACCAGATGCTCCGGGATCCAGAAAGCCGTTCGATGCCGCGTTCGCCGACGCGGCGCGGGTAGCGCGGGTATTGAAGGGATCTGGAGTTGAATGGGCGCGTCTGGCGCGGGCACGGGGGCGGCTGCCTGCGGCTGTGCGCAGGAAATCCGGCTGAGGTCCATGAGCTCTCTCCTTGAGAAAGACTGCGCGCGCGAACGCCAGGGCGTGCCGGCGGGCGCACGCGCAGCCGAAGCGGAGTGGATGCGCGGGTGCGTTGGCTAGCGGCGCTTCGGCACGCGGCCGAATGCAGCGAGCAGCCGCCGGGCCTTGAGGGCTTCGGCGGACGCGTTCCCTTTTCGCTGCGGAGGTTGGCTGGTGAGATCGCTGAGGATCTTCGTAGCCACCGCCAGCAGCGCGCTCGCGTGTTGCAGGCCGGGCAGAAGCACTGCCGCAACGTCAGCGAGGGGAGGGCTCTGGGAATTTGGGTTGTGGCGGGTGGGGGCTGTTGAGGGGATGGTTTTTGCGGGTACTCTTTCCTGAATCATGGGCGCCTCTCTGCAAGGTGTTCGTGACTAGGGGCGCGGCGGTGTTGGAAGCACCGACGCGCTCCGCTTTCCTGCTCGAGCCCGCGCGGACGATGAACGGCACGCATGTCGGGCTCGAGCGGGATCTCGCTTCGGCGCGGTTCAATGCGCCGAAGGTGAGCCGATGTTAGAGCGAGGGGCCGCGGGTCTCAGTGCGAATAATTGCGGCGTTTGTATAGAAATAGGGGCCGGCTTGCCGTCACCGCAACGAGGCGACGCTGATTCAACTAGCTGACGAATTTGGCGATGGCAAACGCGAGCGCGCCGGTCGAAATCACTGTTCCGATGATCCACTTGATCATCGCGGTCTCAAGAGCGCTGATTTCAGCCTTTGTGGAAAGGTGCGGCAGGACGGCGGCAACTGCACTGAGGTCGGCCCGGATCGCGGCGTACGAGGTTTCAAGAGCGGTCAGCCGTTTCAAAATGTCGTCCACGTTGCCTCCGTCGTTCCCGCCGGTCACGAGTGAGGCAGCGCGCTTGCCGCGAAAATGTTCGAGCCCTATCGCGCCACCCATGCTGATTCTCCGGCACCCAATGACCCGGCACGACGGCATTCAAAGAGCATCGTGCAGGTCTTCAGAAGTTGCCGAGGAGGCTAGCAAACTCGCGTGAATTGCGAGCAACTTTCGAGTCACGAAAGTACGAGCGCGACTCATAAAAAAGCCCCGCCATCTCGTGGCGGGGCCAATGGTGTGCCCTAGCGTCAAACCTTCTGTTCTTCCGGCTTCACCTCCGTTGTCACGGCGCGCGGGCGCTTGAGGCCGCTGCTTCTTTCGCTCTTGCGCACGTAGCCCATCGCGGCGTACAGCGGGCTGTCTTCACCTTCCTCGCGGTCGGCTTTCACGGCGTGCACGATGCTCTGCGCCAGCTTGAGTGCCGCGACATCCGCGTCCTTGCGCTTCGCCACCGAGATTCGCACGCGATTCTCGTTCTCCGCGACTTCCGCGCGTGTCACGAAGATCGGCTTCACCGCTTCCTTGAACTGCTCGAGCGTGAGCCCGGAGAATGACTTCTCGGGTTTCGCGCTCGCCCAGGCTTCGGTGATCCTGGTGATGTGAACCAGGGCATTGCTTGTTGACTTCGACATAGGGACCTCCAGTTTCCAAAGTCGAGTGCGTTCTCTTCCGGGAAGGGCGGCTCACTCTTCGAACCGTTTTCCTTCTCGCGTGAGGGATGATGCCTGACCAATTATTTGTAAAAGATTTGAGGAATCTGGAAAGAGACGTTAACGGTGCGCGTTCGGCGAGTGAGGTGGGGACGCGAGCGGTCGAAATCCTGGCGCGTGCACGCCTGATGCTTGCGCAAGCGCTGATCATCCGTCGGCGAGCAGTCGTAGTTCATCGGCGAACAGTCATAGTCTGGCCGTGGACACGGGTAGTTGGTGCGCGGATGGACATCCGTCGCGGCGAGAGGGTCGAAGTTCCTGTCGAAGGCATCGAGTGCGGGGTGTGGGGAGCCCAACTTCCATCATGTGGGGCGATTGAGCGAGCGGTGGTCGTCGCGAAGAGATGGCGCCGCGGAGATCGGGGACTTGCTTTGCTCGATGTAGTGACGCAGCCGGCGGTTGCGGACGGCACGCAATTCGAGCAGGTCGACCGAACGACCAAAAAGTGCCTCCAGTGCTTCCTTCAAATCCAGGAAGTTTGTGAAACTGGCGGCGACCGAAGGATCGAACTCCACGAGAATATCGACATCGCTTCGCCCAGCATCGAAATCCTCGCGCAGAATCGAGCCGAACGCTTCCAGCCGCCTGACGCCATGAAGCAGGCAGAGCTTGGCGATGGCTTCGCGATTGCTTTCGATGAGCGGATGCATGCGCGGGATTCTAGCTCACCAATGCAGCTCTTGGCTAAGCGTCGGGCATCGCCGGCGTGCCTAAGAGAGGCTCTCGATGCACCGTGTGGGTGCCGATGTTCTGATGACCCAGGCTCTCGAGGGCGCGAGGGTGTCGATGCCTCGCAGCGGCAAGGGCAGGCTCATCATCAAGTCGATCTCAGCGAAACAGCGGCCGCGAAGGCCGTAACCGTCGGCACTTCCGCGAAGCAGTGGCATGCCGCGAAATGCGAGACGTTCGCGCCGACTCTCATGCCGACTCTCATGCCGACGCTCGGGGTCCGCCGACGCTCATTCCATCGTCACGTCGCGCGCGTGATCGGACATGCCCTGCGGCCAGGTGCTCCAGCCGGAGGTCATGCCGTAGGGTGAGCGCTGGAGCAGCGCCTCGATCTTGCGGATCTTGCCCTTCTCGACCTTGAACAGCTCGGCGATCTGCCACGTCCAGGGCTGCACGGGCCCCGAGGTGACGGTGCGCCCGTCCGGCGCCTGGAACGTGCGGCTGGATCCGCCCGAGTGGTCGAAGAAGCCGAACGCGAACACGATGCCGCGCTCTTCGTCCACCGCGACGAAGCGCCGGTCCCGAATGCGATTCACGAAATGCAGCAGGCCGGACTCGAACTGCTCCAGGCAGCTCCATTGCGCGGAATAGGTGAGCGAGGTCTTCGGGTCGGGCCGTTTTTCTCCGGCGGGCGTCGGCACGTTAGTGGACTGGCCGCCGTTCTCGAGGCGATTGCAGTCATCGGTGAAGGGGTAGTCGCCCTTGCCGTCGTTCTGCTGCATGCCGGTGAAATACTTGTTCGCGGTGGCGATGAGGTCGGGCCGCGACATCCTCTCGGACTGGGGAATGCTCTGCAGGTACACCGGGTGCGGCGTCATTTCGTTGACGCGCCTGGCGGACTGCTCATTGCGGATGACGAGCTGCTCGACCTCCGTGATCCGCTGCCCTCTCACCTTCAGCCGTAACGCGATGAGCGCGGGCGTGCCCTGCGCGGGATCGCGATGGTCCTCTTCGATGGAGCCGAAGAACGTCACCTGGCCGGCCGGCACGTCCGTGACGAACAGGCGGTATTTGCCCTTCGCGCGCAGTGTGTTCCAGAGGCCGTCGCCGATGACGAGCCGCTGGCCGTCTTCGGTGAACCGCACGCTCGGCGAGAGCGGAACCATCGAGGGCTGGTTGGCGACGACGGCATCCAGGTACCGGTCGACGTAGCTCTCCAGGCAGGCCCGGTTGCAGCTCTCCGCCGCCCACGCCTGGGCGGAAGCTCCCGAAATCGCGAGCAGAGCCGCGGCCCGCCACAGTTTTGCATGCGCCATGAATCCCCCTTGTTGTCCCTGATCGACGCGCCTGGTTGGGCCGTTGCCGGCCTTCTGGCCTCGAGCATAGCGTCGCGGTGCCGGTGGATCACGAGCCTTCGAATCCTGATCGCCCAGCGGATTGGCGCACGTTCGCCTTAATGGAGCAGCACCGGTGCGGCACCGATCTTCAACCGGGTACCCAAGCCGGCATACAAGTACCGATCACCGAACGCTCTCTCGAGCGCGGCGAAAGCGGGTTCGCCGGTGCAATGGCCGGGAGCTGCGTAATCGACCTTCCACGTATCGTGCAAGCTCGCGACCACCTCGTCGATATCCGGGTCGCTGGCCGCGACCAGGTGGAGCCCGCCGATGACAAGATGAATGTGTCTGTTGATGGATGCCGCCGCTCGCACAATGTTCTCGATCCCCGGATGGGAGCAGCCGACCACCAGGACGACGCCGTCAGGCGTCTCGATTGCCATGGACAGTTCTCGCAGCTCCAGCGTGCCCGGCTTTTCAGAAACGAGCGAGATGAGGTGGATGCCGGGCGCAATCTGCGTGGTGTTCTCGATCAGGTCAAAATGCGCGCGCGGCCATGCGCTGCCGAACTTCATGACCGGCGGCGGTGAACCGTCGTAGTAGCGTTGCTCGGGGGCCAATGATTCGTCGCGGCGGTAAAAAGTGCCCGGCAACGAAAAGCCGTAGACGCCGAAATTCTCCCTGGGGGCGTAAATTCTCACATTCGGATTGACGCGCAGCAGATAGTCCATTCCGCCCATGTGATCGCCGTGCCGATGCGAGAGGACGACGAAATCGAGGCGCGACAAATCCACTCCCTTGGCTTTGGCGTTCTTCGCCAGAATTTCCGGGTTGTCGCCGGTGTCAAAGAGAATGCGCTTTCCGCCATATTCGACCAACGCAGAGTAGCCCCAGCCTTTTTCCATGGCGGAGCGTTTGCCGAACGCGTCGTAGAGGATGGTAATCCGAACAGTGTCCGCACCGGCCTCGGCTGCCAACGCTACGGTCGCGCTGTAGAATCCCGCAAGCAGCAGCGAGCAGGCGGCCAGGTGACTAGCCCTGAATCGTCTGCCGGTCATTTGGTTTCTTCCCTGGACGCATCGGTGGCTGAGCACGTGTTCGTCGCTGGCAATTGCCGATGCTACTCCCTGAATGCCACGCGAAACACGGCAGGTGCGTTTCTCAGGCGAGGGAGCGACTTCGGCTAATATCGGCACACTTACAGGCGACGCGCGGAAAGCTACGGACGTAGTGGAGAGTCAATGACCAAGGCGGTTCGCAACCACGTTACTGATCTTCGCGGCGCATCCCGCATGCTGGTCGATGCGATCGCCGGCATCACCGGGGTAGTAGAGGCGATGCATGCCAACGTCCTGAAGAAACCAACGAGCCTCGCGGGCGTAACCGTGGGCGGGGCAGTGAACAGCACTACGTCGGCCGTCTACAAGAGCATTCGCGGAGTTACGCGTGCGGTCGGCGGAGGAATCAACCTTGCGCTCGGCGCCGTGTCGCCTGCGTTGGGCCATATCGAGTCTTCCCCCACGCGCGAATCCGTGATTGCGGCGCTGAACGGCGTGCTGGGCGACTACCTCGCCGAAACCGGTAATCCGCTCGCGGTGCGGATGCAGCTGCGCCGCGAGGGCAAGCCACTCGAGCTGACGCGCGAGGAACTCGCCGCGGCGATTCAGGCTCCGAGCTCCAGGGTGCTGGTGCTCGTGCATGGGCTTTGCCGAAATGATCGGCGCTGGGAGCGCGATGGGCACGACCATGGCGCCGAGCTCGCCCGCGATCTCTCCTACACGGCCGCTTATCTCCACTACAACACAGGCTTGCATATCTCGACGAACGGGCGCGCATTCGCGCAGATGCTAGAAGCCCTGGTCGCCGCCTGGCCCGTCCCGCTCAAGGAGGTGTCCATCCTCGCGCATAGCATGGGCGGTCTCGTGGCGCGCAGTGCTCACCACTATGCGTCAGCGGCGGGTCACGCGTGGCCCCGCAAGCTGCGCAAACTCGTGTTTCTCGGCACACCGCATCACGGTGTCCCGCTCGAGCGTGCTGGCAACCGGATCGACCTGTTCCTGGAGAAGGCACCCTACACCGCGCCGTTGGCGCTTCTGGGGAAAGTGCGGAGCGCCGGCATCACGGATCTGCGTCACGGCTACGTGCTCGATGAGGACTGGAAGGGGCAAGACCGCTTTGCGAATCGCGCCGATTCGCACCGCCCACTGCCACTCCCCAAACGCGTGCAGTGCTACACGATCGCCGCAGCGATCGGGCATGCACCGACACCCCGCCGCGACCAGCTGATCGGCGACGGGCTCGTTCCCGTCGCAAGCGCGCTCGGGGACCATCGGGATTCGCGGCGCAGGCTGACCTTCCCGCGATCGCGTCAGTGGACGGCCAGGGGCACGAGCCATCTAGGCCTGCTGCGTTCGGGCCAGGTGTACGAGCGGATTCGCGGTTGGTTCGGCGAGTGACGCACCTCGTGGTGCCCCGGCCTCGTGCGCATCCTCGGATCTCCACTTCGCCTTGCAGATAGAAGACGCAACTGCCTTCCAGCACTATGCGATCGCCGGCCACCCGGCAAATCAACTCTCCGCCACGCTGCGAGGCCTGGTCGGCGTCTGCCGGCGAGGGAATGACCGCGAGCCTCGCCGTAGTACCATCCTTTCTCTCAACGAACGGGCCCGCCGCCACGCGCATGTCGACAAACCGGCACAACTCCAGCGCCAGCGCTGCCACATCGCGGCCCGCTACCCCGAGCATCGATTGGGACACCCTCATCGCCGAAGCCCGTCGCCGCTTCGGTGTCGTGCGCTTCCGGCCGGGCCAGCGCGAGCTGATCGAGTGCGCGCTCAATGGACAGGACGTGCTTGGTATCCTGCCCACCGGCGCCGGCAAGTCCCTGTGCTACCAGCTTCCCGCCCTGGTGCTCAAAGGCGCGGTCGTCGTGGTCTCGCCCCTGATCGCGCTGATGCAGGACCAATGCGATCACCTCGCCGAAGCCGAAATCGAAGCCACCCGCCTCGACTCAACCATTGGTGAGCGCGAGCAGCGGGAGCGGGAAGCGGCGCTGGCCGAAGGCGCGCTCGAAATCGTGCTGCTCACGCCGGAACGCCTGCAGAACCCGGAGCATCTGGAACCGCTGAAACGGCGCGGCGTGTCGCTCTTCGTCGTGGACGAGGCGCATTGCGTGAGCACGTGGGGACATGACTTTCGTCCGGCCTACCTCGAGCTGCGGCACGTGATTGCGCAACTCGGCCGGCCGCCGGTCATGGCACTCACGGCCACGGCACCTCCGGACCGCATCGAAGACATTCTCGAGAACCTCGGCGTTCCGAACGCGCGCATCATCCAGGGCAGCGTCGAGCGGGAGAACCTTTTCCTGGAGGTGTGGCGCACGGTCAATCGCAAGGAGAAGGAGCAACGCCTTCTCGAAATCCTCAGTTCTGAAAGCGGCTGCGGAATCGTCTATTGCTCGACCGTGAAGCAGGTGAACGAGCTGCACGAATGGCTCGGCGAGCAGGACCAGAGCGTGGTGCGATACCACGGTCAGCTCCGCAAGTCGGAGCGGGCGCGCGCTCAACGGCAGTTCATGTCAGGCGAGCACCGCGTGATCGTGGCGACCAACGCCTTCGGTCTCGGGGTGGACAAACCCGACGTGCGCTTCGTCGTGCACTGGAACTTCCCCGAGTCACTCGAGAACTACTACCAGGAAGCGGGGCGCTCGGGCCGTGACGGCAAGCCCGCACGATGCGCCCTTTTGTATCGCCTGGAAGACAAGCGGGTGCGCACCTTCTTCATCGGCGGCAAGCATCCGCGTGAAGACGAGGTGCGGCGGTTCCTGCGGGTGCTGACCGATGCATCGGATTCCGGGGGCAGCGTGAGCATTGAGGAGCTCTCCGCCGCTACGGAACTGAGTGAGAAGCGCGTAAGGGTCATCAGCTCCGCGCTCGAGTCCCTGAACATGGTGGTCCGGCGTGGCCGGGCGCGACGGCTCAGGCGACCGATGAGCAACGCGGAGACCGAGTCGTTCGTGGCATCGTTCGAGCTGCACTTCGAGGCGGACCACACCCGCCTTCGAACCATGATGCACTATGCGGAAACCACCGGCTGCCGCATGCAGTTCATCCGCGAATACTTCGGGGAGCTTCCCGGCGAGCCCTGCAATCACTGCGACAACTGCAAGCGGCCTTTCGAGCAGGCGCAGCGGGTATCCAGATCGCTTCGCTCGAGGGCGGCGCGTCGCCTGACCACGTATGGGCCTGCTGCACGAGTCCCGACCGCACGCCGCGTCTCTACCACGGAACCGAGGGCTTTCGAGCGAGGGCAGCGAGTCCGCCACGAACGTTTCGGTATCGGGGACGTGCTCGAGGCGAGGGCAGATGAAGTGAACGTGGCGTTCCCACGCTATGGCGAGCGGCGGGTGCTCGCGTCGTACCTGAGGCCGGTCAGCGCGCCGGGCACTGCCGCGTAATGCCAGCCCGTCTGCCGCGCGCCCGTCACCTCGAGTCGCCACTCGTCACCTGATATCCAGGGCTCATCACATTCCAGTGGCGATGTCTTCACTGTTTGGCACCGTGGAGTGCCCTTCTCGACCTTGAACAGCTCGGCGATCTGCCACGTCCAGGGCTGCACGGGCCCCGAGGTGACGGTGCGCCCGTCCGGCGAGTCGGGCCCGAGTGGCTCGATACCGTGCTTCGCGTCCATACGTTCAGGCTTCGTTTTTCGGCGGTTGAAGTTTCCGGCGGTCGGGGCCATGCTTCCACCGCTGAGCGCGCGACGCGTCAGAGCCAGACGCGAGCAGCAGAAGAGGGGATGAAGGAAGAACAACAATCGCCAGCAGGGAGCCGCCATGTCCAATGTTGCGAGTATCTTCAGGTCGACGTTCGCTATCACCGCCGTGGGCTGCGTCATCGCGACACCACGTGCTTTCGCGCAAGACACTCCAGAAGAGGTCGTCATTACCGCGCTGAGACGTGTGGAGAGTCTTCAGGAAGCCCCTGCGACGGTCACCGTGTTCGATGCAGACCGCATCGAGGAAGCGGGGATCACGAGCATGCGAGATTACGTCGGCCTCACATCGAACATGACCCTGATGGAAACGCAGAACAACGCTTTCGCGTTCGTCAACATCAGAGGCCTGTCGCAGATCCGAAACGTCGATCCGACGGTCGCAGTCGTGATCGACGGCGTGCTGTCGACGACGAGCCTCTCGTTCTCGCAAGACCTCTACGACATCCAGCAGATCGAGGTCCTGAAAGGCCCACAGGGCGCACTCTACGGCCGCAACGCGTCGGGTGGCGCAATCAACATCACGACGAAGCAGCCGAAGCCGGAGCTCGAAGCGTTCCTCAGGGGCGGCTATGGCAATGGCAGCAACAAGACGCTCTCCGGCGTCGTGAGCGGACCGGTCGTCGGCGACTCGGTGCTCGGCCGCCTGGTTGTCGGGTACCAGGACGCTGAGGGTTGGCGTGACAACGTTGCAACCGGCGAGAAGGCCGATCCGTACGAGAATTTCACGATCGCCGGCAAACTGCTCTGGAACCTGGGCGATGACGTTGCTCTGGATCTGCGGCTTTCGCATTCGAGCACGGAGTCGACCGGATCGCAGTTCGTCTCGAACGCGCCGAACTTCGTCAGCGGCTTTCCGGGCAACGCACAGTTTCCGGGCAATGGCTCCGCGGCGCCGCTGACGGACCTGCCGGCGTCGATTCGAGCGCTGGTCGGTGACCCGAACAATACGAGCGTGAGGCACCAGGGTAACGAGCCCGGAATGGATGACCGTGAGGCCACGGTTTTCACCGCGAAGCTGGATTGGGAAACCTCCTTCGGCACCTTGACTTCGCTGACGTCCTACGATGAGCTCGATCACGTTACGGCCGCCGAGCAGTTTGCCTACTACCCGTTCGTCGAAGTGGCTGGCACACCAAATGCCGGCACGCACCCCGCCGGCGTCGTCGTGCCGGCATCCGCAGCGTCTCTTGCCGCATTTGGCACCGGCCAGAATCTCACGTTCGGCCAGAATCGCTTCCACGAAGCGGTGAGCCAGGAGCTGCGCTTCACGTCGCCGGAGGATCGGCGGTTCCGCTGGATCACCGGCGCTTACTACGTGCAGACCGACCTCGACGTCATGATCTCGATCAACAACGATTTCGGTACGGGTTTCGTCGAGCAACGCACGAGCCCGAACATCGGCGGCATCAATCCCACCGTGACCTGGTCGCAGCGTTTCCTCGCGCCGTTGATACCGGTGGTCGGCGTCCCGAGAGCGCTGGCGCTGAATCCGAACACCAATCCGGGTGCGTTGGCTTACAACTTCGACAGCAACCACAACACAGCGTACGCGCTGTTCGGGCAGCTCAACTACGATTGGCGCGATGACCTGGAGGTCTCGTTCGCTCTGCGCTACGACCGCGACGAGCGTGAGCTCACGATCAGGGCGCCCGATCAGTTCCTGCCGGTCTTTTCGTTTCCGAGCGGCCGCTCCGGGGATGTGCGCGAGGAAGAGTTCGATTCCGTGCAACCGAAGCTCACGGCCAGCTGGCGTCCGAGTGACCACTGGACGCTGTATGGCACCTACGCCGAAGGGTTTCGCAGCGGCGGTTTCAATTTGAGCGGTGTATCCGCCGGCGTCTCGACGTTGATCGCCGCCGGCGTACCTGGGCTGCCGTTGGGCGTGCGAGACTCGTTCGAGCAGGAAGATACGAAGGGCGCCGAGCTCGGCTTGAAGTCCACGCTGCTCGAGGGCAGGGTGCGCTTCGACACTGCGCTCTTCTACACCAAGGTGGACAACGCGTTCACGTTCGTGTTCGTCGCGCCGTTCACCGCTCAGACCACGCGCAATATCAAGGCGGCGAAGATCAGGGGTGCCGAAGCGAGCCTCTCGTGGCTCGCGACGGAAGGGCTCGAGCTGGATGTCGGTTTCGGGCTGCTCGATTCGGAGATTACCGACAGCGATTGGGCCGGCGCCGGCGGCATCAGCATCATCGGAAAGAAGCTGCCGCAGAATCCCGATTCGACGTTGAACGTCGGTGTCGGTTATCGCGGGCAGATCCGCGGCGCTAGCGAATGGTTTACCAGGCTCGACTATCAGCGGCTCGGCGAGGTGTTCTGGGAGCCGGAGAACTTCGTCGCTCGCGATCCGCTCGACTTGATCGACATCCGCGCCGGAATCAGGAGCGCGGGCCGCTGGGAACTGGCCGCCTGGATCAAGAACGCTACCGGCGAGGACTGGATCGCCGAAGAAGCGAACCCCAACGGTATCGTTTACTACGGCAAACCTCGCCAGTACGGCATCGAGTTGACCTACCGCTTCTAGTTGACGCTCCTTCCGACCGTCAGTCTGCTCCAGGAGCTCGCTGGCATCCGCCCAAGAGCGACTTCAGTGGCGCACACACCGAACAGATGCCGCTTCTGCGCGTGTTTCCGTAAAGCGCGAGTCGCTGCGCTCACTGGTCTGTCGAGCGGCGGCGATATTCCCGGCAAGTATGACGCATGTCGCAAAGTCCATGTGACCGCACGCTCATCTCTCGTGGCAACAGCAATAACGTTCTAGAGGAGATCGCGCAGCACTCGTAAACAAGCCGCCCATGAATATCACGTCAAGGAGATTCCCGGTGAAGCTTGTCAAGCTGATGGCGGTATTGCTCGGTGGTTGCACATCGCTGCTTTCACTCACCGCCTGCGGCGGCGGTAGTGACGATCCTCCCGCCCCGCCCGCGCCCGCAGTTACGTCCATAATCGTGTCCACGGCTCCAGCCAATATCGAGACGGGCACCACGCATCAATTCAGCGCGACGGCCAGGGATCAGTCGGGCAACACCATGACCGGAGTGACTTTCGCCTGGTCCTCGAGCAACGCGAATGTCGCCACCATCAGCGGCGACGGATTGGCGAGTGGGGCGGCGGCCGGCACGGCCAACATCACCGCCAGCGCACAAGGCGTCATGAGCAGCGCCGCTGCCCTTTCTGTCGTTCAGGCGACCGCCGTAACAGGGACGGCGGCCACGGGCGCCGCGATTGCGAACGCCACGATCACGCTGAAAGACAGCCAAGGCAACACGCGCACCGCTGTGACTGGCGCCGATGGAACATTCTCGGTCCGCACGACGGGGCTGATACCGCCGTATCTGTTGCAGGTGCAGCCTGCAGGTGGGGCAGCGCTCTACAGCGTGAGTGCCGATGCAAACGCCAGCGCGATCATGAACGTCACGCCGCTGACCGACCTCATTATTCGTTCGTGGTACGGCGTACAGAATGTCGCGCTGGACACGGCGTTCGGCAATCCGGCGGCCAACGCTCCGCCTTCGCCTGCCGTCGTCGAAATCATCAGTGGTGTCGTGCTGCAGGTCGTGAAGCTGTGGATGGATGGCGCCGGCGTCGACACGTCGACGTTCGACCCGATCTCCACTCCGTTCAGCGCGGACGGCACCGGGGTGGATCACGTGCTCGATCAGACCACGGTGAACATCGGGACTGGAGAAATCACGATCACGGACGGAACCACGACTCAGGACAGCACGGTCAGCTACGACACGAATGCGGGCGCCATAAGCGTGCAAACGACCACCACGGGAACCAACGGTTCGAGCAGTAGCAGTGGCGGTACGGCCGTGCCGGTATCCGGCGAAGAGCAGTCTGCCGTACAGGGCGTGAATGCCGTGCTCGCGGCCTTCGCCAATGCAGTGAACACGAAGGGCGCCCAGTTGGCGGCGAACGATCTCGCGCCCTATCTCAGCGACAGTCTGTTGGACCAGGGGATGGACAAAGCGCTGTTCGCCGCCTCGGCCGCGACCGATTTCCGCGGCCTCAACATCTCGTTCGAGCTGCGAAGCATCGGCAATCTGGACACCACAAGCGGCCTAGTGGATGCGACGTTCGACTGCACGATCACCCAGAGCGGTGCATCGCAGACCGAGACCGTGCAGTTCTCCTTCAGGAAGGTTGGCAGCGACTGGCTGATGAACGGCGATCAACGCATCGCCGCGGTCGAGCTGCAGGCCGAGATGCGTACGGACCAGGGCGCCTTCGTGAACAACCCTGCGCCGGCCATCAACGTGGATGTATCAGCCCCGCAAGGGACGCTCACCGGTACGGCGATCAGCGGCGGAGGGCTCTGGAGCAACACCGCCCTGCAGGCCGGCCCCACGGCAGTGAGAGAGCTCGAGCCCACGCCCGGCACTTTGCAGACGATCCAGCTCGATCGGTATTTCAAGAACAGTGGACCGCTCGGCGCGTTGATCGCCGCAGGAACGCCCTTCGACGTCAACCTCGCACGTTCGTCGGGGTCGCCCGTGACCTACCAGCTGCGGACCAATGCGTTCACGACCGAGCCGATCTCGATCACCAATCTCACAGGCAGCACGCTCGCTGACGCTCAGCTCGGCCAGCCGCTGCAGGTGAGTTGGACGTTGCCGCAGACCTATGCGATCGCGAACGTGCAGCTGGAAGCCCTGGCGTTCACGGGTAGCTCAGCCGATCCGGCAAGCCTGCAATGCGACGTGAACGGTCCGATTCTCTCCAACGCCGCCACCTCGGGAACGATCACCATCCCCGACACGTGCAACGGCCAGCCCGTCATGGCAGTCAATCTCAACCTGAGCGTGAACGGCATCAATGGTGAGCGCAATCAAGTGATCTACTCCTTCCAGTAACACTGGCGTCTGAATGGCAGCGCACACGGGGTCAGCTCGGCGATCGGGCAACGCGTGCCCAAAGATAAAACAACTTCAGGGGAGAGCATGCAAGACGATCACGATGCGGAATTTGTCGAATGGCGGCGTTTCGTCGATCTGCCTGGCGTGGAAATCCTGCTCGCGGAGCGCTGCCGGCGACTGTGGCGCATTTATCACGAGACCTACACGATATGCACGCTGCGTGACTGCGATCAGAGCGTCTGGGGGTACCGGCGCAAGGTTCATTCCGCGTCCTCCGGAGACACCATGTTGATGGAGCCGGGCGAGGTGCACGTGACGATGAAGCTGCTTCCCGGTCCGGTCAGCTTTCGAGTGACGCTGCTGACTCCTGCGCTCATCGACGCCGCGGCCAATGAGCTCGGCGTGAAATCGAAACAGCCGCATCTGAAAACGGCCAGTATCACTCACGCGCGTCTGTTCCGGGCGTTCGCGCGGCTTCACGCAAGCCTCGAGCAGGAATCGAGCGTTCTGGAGCGTCAATCCCGGCTCGCGCAGTGTGTCGAGCTCTTTCTGGAAAACTGCACGGAAAGCTCGCCGCGGCCTTGCAAGCATCCGGGGCGTCCGATCCTGTTGCGCGTGCGAGAATTCATCCGGGAACACCATGCGCGCAACATCGCCCTGAACGACCTCGTCAACGTGAGCGGCTTGAGCCGCTATCATCTACTGCGCGCTTTTGCAGCCGAGTTCGGCTTGCCGCCGCACGCCTATCAGGTCCAGGTGCGGATTGCGAAGGCACGGGCGCTGCTCGCCGCCGGAGCGCCCGCGTCAGGCGCTGCAGCTGAAACGGGGTTTGCGGATCAGAGTCATTTCGCGCGCCACTTCAAGCGAGCGTGCGGGGTCACGCCCAGCGAGTACGCAACAGGGTCGACAGATCTGTCCCGCGCACGCGCATTCTCCGACTGCCCTGCCCGATAGCACGGCTCGCGTCGCCGAAAAAACTCACCCGTCGGGTTTGTAGCTGCAAATACACTGAATCAAGCACGAAGCCAGAAGGCATCGGTGAGCGTTGGACAGGGAGGTGAGGGATGTGTCAGCATCTTTTGCCGCCCCTGTCAGTTCCCAATGCGCGCCGCGCACAGAACGGTGTCTCATGTGGTCAGCGACCCATCGGATCGTGCTGTTGCTGCTGGTCGCCCCGGTCGCATTCGCCGCCGGTCATCCCGAGGCCGCCCGCAATACCGTTGCCGGCTCGCCGGGCAGCTCGATCCACACTCGCCTGGACCAGGCGAAGGCGCTCCTTGACAGGCGAGCCAACACCGAGGCGCTGAAGATCCTGCAGGAGCTGCGGCCAACAGCCGAGAGCTCGCGCGACGGCGCGTTCCTGCTGGAAGTCGTCTATCAAACCGCGCGTGCGCACTTTCAGCTCACGGATTTTCGCGCTGCCCGTCCCGCGCTCGAGCGCGCCCTCGCCCTGAGCCGCGCGCAGAAGAATCGCGCATTCGAGGCGGAGGTATTGCGTGCAACGGGATCTCTCCACAAATCCGAAGGACTGTACCCGCTGGCCGTCCGCACATGCCACGAAGCGGTGAAAGTCTACGAGGAGTTGGG
Source organism: uncultured Gammaproteobacteria bacterium (assembly GCA_963837755.1). GTDB lineage: Bacteria > Pseudomonadota > Gammaproteobacteria > Steroidobacterales > Steroidobacteraceae > JADGHX01. Next base: position 509,985 of record CAWIOP010000004.1, read on the forward strand.
AGACGAGCGCGGCGCGGGCCGCGCGTGGATGATCATCGGGGCCGCGTACGATCTGAGCGGAGAGTTTCAGCAGGCGCTCGAGGCATACGAGCAGGCCCGCGTGCGGCTCGAGAAGATCAGGGATACCCAGTTCTTCACGCTGCTCAACGAAGTCGCGATCACCTACACGAATCTGGGGCGCTACGACGAAGCATTGGCCGCGCTCGCCATCTCTCTCGAGGGACGGGAGCGTCTCCGCGACCCGTATCTGATCGGAATTTCGCACGGGAATATCGGGGAGGTTTACTTCTCACTCGGGCAATTCGATCGCGCGATCCCGCATTACGAGCAGTGCCTGGACTTTTGCCGGCAGGCAAACGAACGTCGTTGCCAGGCGATTGCGTTCGGCGAGCTGGCCCAGGCATGGATGGGGGTCGGCGACTATCGCAAGGCGCTCAGCTATGCGCAGCAGGAGGTTCAGGCCACTCGGGACATCGGCACGCGGCACCTCGAAGGTGCGGCGCTGGGCCATGTCGCGGAAACGTACGCGCACCTGGGAGATTGGCAACAGAGCCGGCGCAACTACGAGCAGGCATTGGATCTTGCGCGCGGCGCCGGAGCGCTCCAGGACGAAGGAAAGATTCTTGCCGAGCTGGCGGGCATTCATCTGCAGCTGAACCAGCCGGGCCGGGCCCGCCCGCTCGCCGAACAGGCATTGGAGGCGGCAGGCAAGACGAGCTCGCCGGAGCTCCAGTCGCGCGCCCACGCCGCGTTCGCGCACGTCGCCCGAGCCGCGAAGGACAACGCGAGCGCGCTTACGCACCTGCGCGCCAGCGTCGCACTCATCGACAGCGTGCGCGGCCGCGTACTGACCGACAGTGGCAAGATCGGCTACCTCGACATACGGCAATCCGTTTTCCACGACCTGGCGGACGTGCTGAGGGAACAGGGTCGCGAGGCCGATGCTCTCGAAGTCGCCGAGGCTGCCCGCGGCCGGGCGTTCAACGACCTGCTGGCTGCGCGGCAACTCGCGCTGCAACCGAAAGCAGCCGACTCGTTGAGCGCGATACGAGCCGCGGAGGCGCGGCTGCGCGCCCAGGAGGAAGCTCGGCCGACCGAGAGCGCTGCCGTTGCGCAGCTCGCCAGCGTTCGCGCGGCGACCGAAGTGGAGCTTGCGGGCAAGCTGCGCGCCTTGCACGAGGAGGAACCCGAGCTGGCCAGTCTCGTCGCGACGCAAACGCTCGGCTTTCGCGAAATTGCCGCGCTCGCCGCCCGTCTCGACGCCACGCTCATCGAATATCTCGTCACCGGAAAGCGATTGTTGATCTGGGTGGTCAGTCCGCGAGGCACTGTCGTCAGTGCGGCCGTGGACATCGATCGCGATGTGCTGCGTGAGAAGGTTCGAGCGCTTCACGAGCGGCTCAACGGATTCGACTCGGATGAGCTGCGGCAACCCGCACGCGTACGGCAGCAGCTGGCGGATCTCTATCGCCTGCTCCTGGCGCCCGTCGCGCGCCAGTTGCCTCGCGATTCCGGAGCGCTCGTTTACGTCGTTCCGCACGATGCGCTGTTGCTCGTGCCGTTTGCCGCTCTCGTGGACGAGAAGGGCCGCTATCTCGTGCAGACCCACACGCTCGCTTCCGCGCCATCGCTCGGTGTGCTGCGCTACACCGCGGCGAAGAAGAAGCGAGTCGTCTCTCCCAGGCAGCCGCACCTGCTGGCGTTGGCAGACCCTCGGCCGCCCGATGATGCGGGGCTCGAGCCGCTGCCGGGCGCGCGCGAAGAAGTCCGCCAGTTGAGCCGCCGCTTTCCGGCCGATCATCGCGTTGCGCTGGTGGGGGATCAGGCGACCGAGGCGAACGCCAGGCGGCTCGGACCCGGCCAGACCGTGTTGCACTTTGCCGTGCACGGGCTGGCGCGCGACGACCGGCCGTGGGAGTCCGCGCTGCTGCTCACGCCCGGTAATGGCGAAGATGGCTGGCTGAAGGTCAGCGAAATCTTCGGAATGGACCTGCGCGCCGACCTCGTGGTGCTGAGCGGGTGCTCCACCGGGCTCGGCAAGCTGACGGGCGACGGCATGGTCGGGCTTGCGCGTGCGCTGATTTATGCCGGCACGCCCTCGGTGCTCGTCAGCCAATGGGATGTGAGCGATCTGGCTACCGCGTATCTGATGGACCGCTTCTATTCCGGGTTCGTCGCGGGCCATGGCAAGGCACGCGCGCTGCGCACGGCACAGCTCGCCGCTCTCGAGCGCTTCGGCCATCCCGCCCTGTGGAGCCCGTTCGTCCTCATCGGCGAGCCGCAATGAATGAGCATCAGGTTGTCGCCGCCGTGCCGGGGGCCGCGGCGCCGCGCGAGGTGCTCGAGCTCATCCAGCGCGGCGTGCGGTTGCGCTTCGAGCTCGATGCGGAAGGCTTCGCGCATCGGCTGCTGGAACTGGCGCGCGCGGCTTGCCCGGATGCGGTTCGATCCGCTCATGAGCACATCGTCCGGCTCAGCCTCGACGACCTGTACCTCGCCACGGCCTGTGTGCGCGGGGAGCGGCGCGCCTGGGACGAATTGGCCGCGACGCATTTCGATTTCATGCGCACGTTCGCGCGGCGCTTTCTCCCCGCCCCGGCGTCGGCAGACCTCGCGGACGAAGTGATTGCCGAAGTGTGGGTCCGCGGCAAGCTGCGCCAGTACGAGGGCCGCAGCACGCTGCGGACATGGCTGGGCACGGTCATAGCGCACGCAGCGCTGAATTCTCGCAAGCGTGCCAGTCGGTTCGCGCAGCTCGACGCAGATCCGCTCCGCGTGGCTCACGAAATGGCTGCGGTGCCCGACGGACATGGCCACGAGGAAGGCCACGACGCGGCTGTTTTCCGTGAGCTGCTCGTCGCGGCTGTGAAAGAGTTGCCACCGGAGCGCAAGCTCCTGCTGCAGCTCTACTACGAGCAGGGACTGAATCTCGAGGAGATCGGCGCCATATTGCGCGTCTCCAGCGCGGCCATCAGCCGGCGGCTGAAGAGCGCGCGCGAAGAGTTGCGCGCGGCGCTCGAGATGGGCTCGCGACGCTGCGCGGGCTCTTCCGCGCAGGAATTGCGGGCCGGGCTGGATCTGTCACGCATCGATTTCGACCTGAGCACACTGCTGCGCGGCGACCCGACAGCGACAGCGGAGCGCGACGAAGTTGTCTAATCGGGTGAAAGATTCGAGAGCAGCGGTCGCGGAATGCGGACTCGAGGCGCCAATGCAGGAAGACAGTCACGATCTCAATCTGCTGGCAGGCTTTGCCGAAGGCCGGCTGGACGAGCAGGAACGAGCGCGTGCCCTTGCGCACCTGGCGCAATGTCGAGCATGTCGCACCACACTGGCCGAGCTGGGCCGCGTCGCGGCAGCGGCGGCCGCACCCCCGGCGACCGTGCGATCCGAAGGCAGCCGCTCACGCTGGCCGCGCGCGCGCATCTGGCTTCCAGTTGCAGCCTCGGTGGTGCTGTGCACGTTCGCCTGGCTTGCATTCTTCCGCGGGCCGGCAGTGGGCCCCGTCGAGCCCGCCGCTGGCGGTGCGTTCGATGAACAGCTTCTCGTGAGGCGAGGCGCCGTGCGCGTCGTGGCTGGGAAGACATTCCGGGCCAGGGCAGGCGAGTGGACGGACACGAGCTTCAATGCCGATGCGCAGCTGCCCGCGGTAAGCATCCGCGGGCCCCGGGAGCGGGCGGAATGGCTGATGCGGATACCGGAGCTCGAGCCCTACGCACGGCTGGGCAACCGGGTCACGGTGGTCTGGAACGGAACGGCCTATCGATTCTCGCCCTGAAGCGGGCGAGGGCTTCTGCGCAAGAAATCCGCCGCCGCTTGTCCAAGCGGTAAAGGCCCTGCGCGGAAGTCGTCCATATGCATCGATCAGCGTTCCGTTCACGAAGGCGCATCGGCATTTCGCTTGCTGCGCTCCTCCCGACATTGCTGCTCGCAGCAACCAGCTCGGCACAAGCGCCGGCACCTTCGGGTGCGCGGCTCAAGGCTGTCTGGGAGCCGGTGAACTATCCCGAAGACCTCGACCTCACCGACGTGTTCTTCGTGACGGCGGACATCGGCTACGTGAGCGGTGAAGGCGGCACCATTCTCAAGACGACCGACGGCGGAGCCTCGTGGGCGCCGCAGCTCGGCGGAGATCCCGAGTCCCAGGAGCGGCCCGTGCGCCACCTGCGTTTCGTGTCCGAGCGGGTCGGCTGGGCGACGCAGGTGACGGACACGCACACGAACCTCTTCCGGACGCGCGACGGCGAGTCGTGGGACCAGGCCGGGACCATCGAAGAGCACTACACCGATCTTGCGTTCACTTCCGAGAGCGACGGCGTTTTCGCCCACAACGAATACGTGTACGGCACGCAGGACGGCGGCCGCACATGGCGCAAGGTCTACACGTGCCGGACGAAAGCGCAGATCGCAGGGCTCGCCCGCGAGCTCAAATGCCAGATCATGTCGATGCATTTCGCGTCGCCGGCCACGGGTTTCGCCGTGGCATACGCGAGCGAGGTCGCGCTGGTCATGAAGACCGAGGACGGCGGCAGCTCCTGGAACGTGCTCGCAGTGTTCGAGGGTGACCTGGGCCGCAACTCGGGCGTCTTCTTTCTCGACGAGAACACGGGTTACGTGCGGCTCTACAGCGGCAAGTCGTACCGCACGAACGATGGTGGTCGCACCTGGAGCGGCATGCCCGCCACGGCACTGGGCTCGAGCATTCGCTTCGCCAACCCGGACGTTGGCTGGTCGTTCCGGGACCCGTGCGTTGGCATGGGTTGCAGCAATGCCGCCCTCAGCTACACCACAGATGGCGGACGGCGCTGGGCCTCGCGCTCCTTCCCGCTGCCGGCCGCCGTGAAGGCTTTGAGCTTTCCCAGACGGGACGTGGCCTACGTGATCGGTGCTCACGGCATGATTTTCCGCTACCGGCTCGTGCCGGAAGCGACGCCGGTCTCCGCCAGAGCCATCGCGGCGATCCCGATGCCGGCCCTGGACGTTGGCGTGATTCAGCAGCTCGCGCAGGCGGAACAGCGGCTCGATTCGATCGAGGCGGTCCTCGAGAAGTCGCATGACGGCGTAACGGGCGGCTCCGAGCCGGGTGGCGGGGTGAGCTGGGTCGAAGCGAACGTGCCGCAACAGTTCCCGCAACTCGAGACCACGGTGGAGAGTCTGTCGGCCGGACTGCCGGCGCTCGGGCGCAGGCACCGCAATCTGAATCTCGTCATGGAGGGCTTGAAGCTGCTGGGCGAGCTCACCGGCGAAGGCGGCGGCCTCAAGGATGCATTCGCCGGTCTGCGCAAGGCGCGCGATGCCGATTCCGTCTCAGCGGCGCTGGCCAATCTGCACATGCAGCTCGATGCGGCGAAGAGCAGCGTGGCCTCGTTCCAGAGCGCACGCAAGCCCGGAGCCTAGCCGTTCGCGGCGCCCATCGACACGCGCACAAGGGGAGTTGAATGAAAATCCGGTCTCATCGTCGACATACGTTCACGGTTAGAGGTCTTGCGTGCATCGTGCTGTGTCAGGCCGCCTGCGCGACCGTTCTCGCGGCGGATCCACGAAGCACGGTCGGGAATGCACAGCAAGTGCGCGTTCCCATGCCGCTCGCCTCATACGAACACGGGCAGGCGCTGATGGAGCAGGCCATCCGGAACCTCGCGCTCGATGTCAGCTTCAAGTTCCTCAACAAAACGTACGAAAACGACGTGTACGTCCGTGAACCGGTGACGGGCAAGAAGATCCGCACGGCCTGCGTGCGCTTTCGCGCCACGAGCGGCTTCGCGTTTCGCACCGACCCGCCGCGCTATAGCCTCACGGCACAAGGGCTCACGCTCGAGGAGAACATCGCGAAACTCGATGCGAACGGCCTGACGTTCAAGTTCCAGCTCGGTCCCTGCGCCGACATCGCCGGTGGCTTCGGGCTGAAGCTCCGGGACGTGAAATTTGTCTACAAGATGCGGCCGATGCTCGTCTTCGACGACACCGGATGCAAGCTGTCGTGGAGCGGAGCGCCGGAGGTGGCGAACGTCGCCATCGGCGATCTGAACGTCATCGGCGTGCAGAACGATCTGGACAGGCTCGCCAAGGACGCCGTCCGGGAGGGGCTCAACCTGACGCTCGACAACCTGCTCGGCAGCACGTTGCGCAATGAGCTGGCGCGAGTCGTCTTGGGCACGTGCGGCAGTTCGAAATCACGAAGGTGAGGTCCTCGTCTATGGGTATCCTCTCGCCGGCATGTTTCCGTCCGCGCACTCGTGCTCGTGATCGCCCTCGGCCTGCCTGCGTGGCAGGCGGCCGTCGCGGCAGAAGCGCGCTTCAGGGGGATCTTCGAGCCCGTCAGCTACGCAGAGGACATCAATCTTCGCGACGTCTTCTTCGTGAGCGAAACGGAAGGCTGGGTCGCCGGAGACAAAGGGACCATCCTTCACACGAAGGACGCCGGCGCGACCTGGACGGCGCAGATGGGCGGCGATCCCCAATCCCAGGAGGGAGTGATCTGGAAGCTGCAGTTCCTCGATGCCAGGCGCGGGTGGGCATCGACGCAGTCGGGTTCGCTGCTGCGTACGACCGACGGGGAAAACTGGGAGGTCGTCAATCCGAAGATCAATGGTTACGCACCGCGCGTGTTCTCGTCGCCGACAAACGGCGCGTACATCGTGGGTGAGACCGTCTATCACACCCGCGATGCCGGCCGGACGTGGAAGCCCGCGTACCGGTGCCGATTGAAGATCCAGCACGAAGGCATGATGCAGGAAGGCAGTTGCCACCTCGAGGAGCTCGCCTTTGCCGACGACCGGACCGGCTACGCCATCAGCCGCGAGCTTCCGGGCAGCCAGATCGCCGTGCTCCGTACCGGGGACGGTGGCGCAAGCTGGCAGACCTGGACGGCGCGGAGCGAAGTGGGCGCGAAGGACGGCTCGCTCTTTTTTCTCGACAGGCAGACAGGCTACGCCGTGCTGTGGAGCAAGAAGCTGGTGCGCACCGCGGATGGCGGCAAGACCTGGACGGGCGTTTCGGCGACGGTGGGGCAGACGATCCGGTTCGCCGATCCGGAGGTCGGCTGGTCTGCGTACTACTCGAACGGGCATCACCTCAGCTGGACGACGGACGGGGGGCGGCGGTGGCTGTCGAGGCCGGTGGCGCTGCCGGCCAAGACCTACATCAATGGCTTCAGCCTGCCGAGCCGGCGGCGCGGCTACGTGGTCGGCGATCACGGCATGATCTTTCGCTACAGCGTCGTGCCGGCGGATTCGCCGCTGAAGGGCATCGATGCCCCGGCGATGCCCGTGGGGTCCGAGATCCTCGAGGCTGACCTGCGGGAAATCCGCAAGAGCGCACAGGCGTTGCAGACCAGGCTCAATCCTTCCGGCGCAGCCGCGAAGGCCGCCCGAGCGTCCGGGCCCGATCGGACCGCGAGCCAATCGGATGCCGAATCGAACGGCTTCGAGGGCTCGACCGGCGCCGCCGGGCTCGAAGGGTTCGAGCAGGACGTCTCCGCGCCGGCCAGCGACTTCGTGCAGGGCTGCTGCGCGGCGCAGATCAACGAGCTTCAGTCGGACATGAGCGCGTTCCTGCAGGACGTGCCGGTTGCGACCGCACGGCATCGAAATCTCAACATGCTCTTCGCGGGACTGCGCATGGTGGCCGACCTGATCGGGAAAGCTTCCGCGATGCGCGGGCAGTTCCGCGCGTTGAAGTTGGCGCCGGACGGCCAGGCCGCCTCGGCGGCATTGCAGAGCCTCGTGACGAACATGGAGTCGGCCGCGCAGACACTCTCAGGCGGGTTCGCCGCGCCACCGCTGATTCCCGATGGTGCGATGAGCACGGCACTGGGCGCCGATTCCGCCCCCGCGCTGGAACCCGCACAGGAGGAGCCTGCAAACCAGGCCGCTTCACGGAAGGAATCGCTGCGCGACAGGCTGAAGGAAAAACTGAAAAAGCTGCCGCAGACACCTTTCCAACCGTGACTGCGATGAAAGGCTTCACTCCGCCCGCGCTCACAGAGGAGACCCGTATGTCGGCCCAAGCGAAGTGTCTCGCGCTGACCGCATTCCTGCTCATCGCACTCCTCACATTCGCCCGGCCGGCATCGGGCGCCGCGCCGTGCTGCGACGTCACCGCCATCGACGTCCGTGAGGGCATCGTGACCGCGCAAGTGCGCGCCACCGGCCAGGTGTTCCGGTTCCAGGTGAAGGATGCCGGGCTGATGCGCGGCCTGCAGATCGGACATGGCGTGTTCGCGAATCTGCGCACCGGGCAGGTGTCGCTCGATGGTCGCGCGGCCTGCTGTGCCATTCTGAGCCCGGCAGCAACGGCGAGCACCGCCGCTCCTGCCAAGACCGCTCCCGCCAACGTGGTGAAGGCTGACAGCAGTCAGGTTCGCGTCTCGGAGACGAGCACGACCGCGGTGGCCACGCGAGGCAAGCCGGCTAGCGAGCCGACCGGCCAGGTGCTGGCGGGCCGTGCCGGCGCTGCCACGCCGCCGTGTGTAATCGAACCCGATCAGCTCGCGGGGTCACGCACAACTGCGGTGTCGGCCGTCACGCTTGCAGCAGCGCGACTTTCGCCGCCCAAGCCGAGACAAACGAATGCGCAGCAGATTCCGGCTGCGGCCGTGCTGATCCAGCCTTCGGCGAGCGCAACGCTCTCCAGTCTTTCCGCGCAGCTCTGCGATTCGCTGAAGACCGGCACGGTCACGGGCGATGAAGTTACGGCGATGCTCGGCACGATGGAGCAGAACCATGCGCACAAGCATCACACTCAGCGCAAGCGGCACAAAGTGGGGCCGGTGAGCTACACATATGAGTACGCGCTCGACCTCGGCAAGCTCAGCTTCTACCAGCAACCCGGTACGGGCTACTGCTCGGACTTCGACTGGCAATTCAAGGTGCGAAACCTCAGCCAGCAGAGCTTCACCGTGTTCTCGACCACCGGAGAAGTCGGTGTGTGCGCAAGCCCCGGCTTCGGTCTGTTCTACGTTCCCGGACTGTCGACGGTGCAGCCCTATCCCGTGCCGGGGCTGTGCTTCGACGATGCGGCGATCACCAGGCTCGATCTGCGCAACGTCAACGACGAATTCGAAGCCGGTCTCGTCGAGCTCGTGGACAAAGCCTTCGCGCGACTGCAGCGCTCGGGAGCGAAGGTTTGCGTGATCGGTGCCGCGTATCCGCCATGGTTCACCCCCGTCATCGTGCCTGCCGGACAAATGGTGGCGTACTGCACCTCGACGCGAAATTGCGAGGTTGATGCCGCTCAGCTCGTCGCGGCATTTCAGGGCGGCGGCCGTGAGTAGCCGGACCACCGCAAGCCGCCAGCGGCCGCGCGTGTGACCGACTCGAAATCGATTCGTCGTAAAGGAGGCTGACATGATTGGCTCGATTACTCGCTGGGGCTGCGCGGCTCCTGCGCTCGCGCTCTTGGTGTGTCTCATCCTCAACGTGCCGGCCGCCGCCGCCGAACCTTGTAGCATCACTGCGATCGACGCGCGAACCGGCATCGTCAGCGCGCGCGACCGCGCGAACGGGCGCGTGATTCGATTCAAGGTCGCGGACGCAGCGCTGCTGCGATCTGTGAAGGTCGGCCAGAGTGTCTATGCCGACTCAGGTACGCAGAAAGTATCGCTCGACGGGGCGGCACCCTGCTGCGCGATTCTCAACGTTCGCCCTGCCGAGCCGGCCGGGCAGCGGTAGGCGACGGGCCGTAGTAGCCCTCCGCCAGATCAATCCGCGAGCTTGCGCACCGTTTCGACGCCCACGGTGAGCGTGGCGAAGTCCGCGGCGCCTGCGGCGCGCATGTCGGCGAGTGTGCGCTGCCAGTGAGCGAGCTCTTTGCCCGCGGCTGCCACCCAGGCGGTGACGCGCGCCTGCGCGCTGCCGCGGTCCTTGCGCGCGAGCACGCGCTCGGTGAGCCGGCGGTGCATGCGCAGCGCGCGTCGCGCAGGCCGCGTGCGCGCCGCCGCCTGCCAGGGGCCATCCACAGTGAGCTGCTCGATCTCGCTGCATGCAGCCAGTCGAGCCCGATGCGCGTGCCGACTTCGAAGTACACGCGCGCGACGTCGGCAACGCGGTCACGCGGTTCGGTCGGCGAGCTCCACGATGTCGAGCGCGGCGTTGTGCGCATCGAGGCTGCGCGACGCGCGCGCGCCAGCTCCGCCGGCAGCGCCGGCGTCCGCGATGCTCCTTGCGCACTTTCCTCGAAGCGCTCGCGATCCGCGCCGGCGAGCAGCTTGCCGATCTCCGCTTCGAGCTGCCGCACGCCGTCGCGGAATTCCGCCACGGCCGTGTCCACATGCAGCTCGCGTGCGCGATGCGCCAGCAGCCAGTAGCGTGGCGTGCCGCAGCAGGCGGCTCGTCTGGTACATCATCCCGTACTGCAGGTTCGCGGTGCACCTTGTTGTCGAGCGCCTCGATGCGCGCCCACACGTCGCGCATGGCGAAGATCTCGCGCGCGGCGGTGTAGGCGCGCGCGATCTCGCGCCGGCTCCGCGCCGGTGTCTTCCTGCGCGCGCGTCACGAACGCCGGCCCCATGCGGTTGACCAGGCTGTTGGTGGTCGCGGTGGCGATGATCTCGCGCCGCAGGCGGTGATGCGCGGATGGCGCGCGCGAAAGCGCTCCTGCATCGGCGCCGGGAAGTAGCGCGCCAGCTCGGTCGACAAGTACGGATCTTCCGGCACGTCGGAGGCGAGCAGGTGGTTGCTGAGCCAGATCTTGCTGTAGGCGAGCACGATCGCCAGCTCCGGGCGCGTGAGCCCGACGCCGCTCTTGCGCCGCTCGGCGAGCTCTTCGTCCGTCGGCAGGAACTCGAGCGCGCGGTTCAGCTCGCCGGAGCGCTCGAGCGAGCGGATCAGGTGCTGGATATTCCGGCAGGCGCGCCGCGGATTGCAGCTCCAGCGTGCTGATCGCCTGGCTCTGCAGGTAGTTGTTGCGCAGCACCAGCGCGGCGACTTCGTCGGTCATGCGCGCCAGCAGCGGTTGCGGTCGCCGCGCGTGAGCTTGCCCGTCGTGCATCAGCGGGTTCAGCAGGATCTTGATGTTGACTTCGACGTCGGAGGTGTTGACGCCGGCGGAGTTGTCGATGAAGTCGGTGTTGAGCCGGCCGCCGCGCGCAGCGCGTACTCGACGCGCCCGCGCTGCGTGAAGCCCGAGATTGCCGCCTTCGCCGACCACCTTGGCGCGCAGCTCGCTGCCGTTGACGCGCACGCGCATCGTTGGTGCGGTCGCCGACGTCGGCGTTGCGACTCGTCGCTCGCCTTCACGTAGGTGCCGATGCCGCCGTTCCACAGCAGGTCGACCGGCATGCGCAGGATGGCGCGGATGAGCTCGTTGGGCGCAGCCGCTGGCGCTCTCGAGGCCCGAGCATCGCTGCGCGCCGCGGCGACAGCGGGATGGACTTCGCGCTGCGCGGGTAGACGCCGCCGCCGCGCGAGATCTTCTTGCGGTCGTAGTCGTCCCAGCTCGAGCGCGGCAGGTCGAACAGGCGCGCGCGCTCGGCGAAGCTCGCCGCGGCGTCCGGGTTCGGGTCGAGGAAGATGTGGCGGTGATTGAACGCGGCCAGCAGGCGGATGTGCCGCGACAGCAGCATGCCGTTGCCGAACACGTCGCCGGACATGTCGCCGATGCCGGCGCACCGTGAAGTCCTGCGTCTGCATGTCGACGCCGATCTCGCGGAAGTGGCGCTTCACGCACTCCCAGGCGCCGCGCGCGGTGATGCCCATCTTCTTGTGGTCGTAGCCGGCCGAGCCGCCGGAGGCGAACGCGTCGCCGAGCCAGAAGCCGTATTCGATGGACGATGGCGTTGGCGATGTCGGAGAACGTCGCCGTGCCCTTGTCGGCGGCGACGACGAGGTAGGCGTCGTCGCCGTCGCGGCGCACCACTCGCGGCGGCGCGCACGATGCGGCCGTTGACGATGTTGTCGGTGACGTCGAGCAGGCCGCGGATGAAGGTCTGGTAGCAGGCGATCGCCTTCCGCCTGCACGTCCTCGCGCGGCCGCCGGCGGGCAGGCGCTTCGGGACGAAGCCGCCCTTGGCGCCGACCGGCACGATCACCGTGTTCTTCACGTTCTGCGCCTTCATGAGCCCGAGCACTTCGGTGCGGAAGTCTTCGCGCCGGTCGGACCAGCGCATGCCGCCGCGCGCGACGTAGCCCATGCGCAGGTGCACGCCTTCGACGCGCGGGCTGTACACGAAGATCTCGAACTTCGGCCGCGGCAGCGGCAGGTCGGGGATCTTGCTGCGGGTCGAGCTTGAAGGAGACGTAGCTCTTCGGGCTGCCGTCGCGCGCCGGTCTGGTAGAAGTTGGTGCGCAGCGTGGCGTGGATCAGCGTCAGGTAGGCGCGCAGGATGCGGTCTTCGTCGAGGCTCGCGACCGCGTCGAGCGCGGCGCGGATGCTGCGTCGACGATGCTGCTCGCGCGTGCGACGTTCGCCGCGCTGCTTGTGCGCGGCCGGGTCGAACTGCGTCTCGAACAGGCGCACCAGGTTCCTGCGCGATGCCGGCGTTGCGCGGCGAGCGTGCGCTCCATGTAGGCCTGGCTGAACGGCATGCCGGTCTGCAGCAGGTAGCGGCAATAGGCGCGCAGCACCACGATCTCGCGCGCGTCGAGGTCGGCGGCGAGCAGCAGGCGGTTGAAGCCGTCGTTCTCCACCTCGCCGCGCCAGCGCGGCCGCGAAGGCTTCCTTGAACAGCGCCTCGATGCGCGCGATGTCGACGCGCGCGCGCTCGCGATGCTCCAGCTCGAAGTCCTGGATCCACGCGGCGCCGCCGTCGGGCCACGCGAGCTCGTACGGCCGCTCGGAGATCACGCGCAGCCCGAAGTTCTCGAGCATCGGCAGCATGTCGGAGATCGGAATCGGGCTCGCCGAGCTTCAGCGATCTTCAGGTGCAGCGCGCTGCGGCATCTGCTGGCGCGGGCGGTACAGGTTGAGCCGCAGCGCCTGCGGTTCGGCGCGCAGCGCTTCGAGGTCGCGCGAGGTCTTCGAGCGCCTCGCGCGGGGTCTACGTCTCCTCGTAGGCCAGCGGGAAGGCGCGGCGGTAGCGGTGCGCGAGCGCCAGTGCGCTGGCTTCATCCTGCCGCGCCGACCAGCACGGCGCGCAGCCGGTCGTTCCAGGTGGTGGCAGCTTCGCGCGATGCGCCGCTCAATGGCGTGGAGATCGACGCTGCGGCGGTCGTTCGGGTCGGTGCGCACCACCACGTGCACGCGCGCGTGGCTCGAGTCGGAGATCTGCACCTGGGACTCGACGTGCGTGCCGTCGAAGCCCTCGCGCACGATCTGCTCGATGCGCTCGGCGCACCTCGGTGTTGTACCGGTCGCGCGGCACGTAGATGAGGCAGGAATAGAAGCGGTGGTACGGGTCGCGCCGCACGAGCAGGCGCACCGTGCGCCGCTCGTAGAGGTTGACCACGCCGCGCGACGATGCGAATGAGGTCTGCCGACGCGCGCCTGGAACAGCTCATCGCGCGGATAGGTCTCCAGCACGTTGAGCACGGCCTTGGCGTCGTGGCTCGCCGGGTCGAGCCCGAAGTGCTCGATGACGCGCTCCACCTTGCTGCGCAGCACCGGGATCTCGCGCGGGCTGCTGTATAGGCCGCGGACGTCCACAGGCCCAGGAAGCGATGCTCGCCGGTGACCTCGCCGCGCGGCGTCGAAGGTCTTCACGCCGACGTAGTCGAGGTAGGTGCCGCGATGCACGGTGGACGCCGAGTTCGCCTTGGTGAGGATCAGCAGCTCGCGCGCGCGCGCGTGATCCCGCACTTCGCCTCGCAGCGTGGTGGAGGCGGATTTGCCACCCCCGCCGCGCTCGCCGACCGCGCCACTCGTCGAGCGAAGAATTCCGAGCCCGGAGCGCACGTCGGGCACGAGCCGGTCGCTCTTCTTGCCGCGGACGAGCCGGTAGTAGCGGTGGCCGAGAAACACGAATTGGCGCGCTTCCATCCATTCGAGCAGCGCATGCGTCTCGTCGATCTCGTCGGTGGGCAGCGGCGGTGGGGCGGTGAGCAGGCCCTCGGCAATGGCGCGCACCCGTTCGCGCATGGGCATCCAGTCTTCAACGGCCAGGCGCACGTCCGACAGCACGCTCTCGAGCTGATGCCTGAGAGCGGCAATCTGTGCGGCGTCGACCTGCCGATCCACTTCGTAGAGCTGCCACGATTCGCTGTGCGCGCCGTCTTCGAGCCCGTGCACCACCTCGAGCAACCGGCCGCGGCCGTCACGCTTCACCCACAGCACGGGGTGGATGAGCAGCTGGATGGCAATGCCGGCCTTGCTCAAGGCCACGCCGATCGAGTCCACGAGGAACGGCATGTCGTCGGTGACGATCATGATGACCGTGTGCCGCGAGGTGAGGCCGTTCTGCTGCGCTTCCGGGTTGAACACCTCGACGAGCGCGCGACCTCGAGGGCGCTTCTGGCCCGTCTGGAGGTGGCGCAGCGCCATGCTGGCGAGCTCGTGTGGGGCGCGTTGCGAGAGGTCTTCTTCGCCTACGCCACGGAAGTAGGCCCGCAGGAACCGGCGGCGCAGGTCGAGCGCGGTGCCGCCGACTCGCTGGCGCGCTTCGGCGGCGATACGTTCGATGAGCTTGATTCGGGCGGCTGGAATTCCGCGGAGGAGGCCTTGTTCCGTGGCCTCGTCACGCGACATTCGCGTGTTCAACTGCCTTTCTCGAGATCCTGGATGAGCGCCGCGAGGAACCGTGCGGCCTCGCCGCCCGTGACGCAGCGGTGGTCGAACGTGAGCGACAACGGCATGCGCAGGTGCGCCTCGATGCCGCCCATGACCGCGACCACGTCGTGACTCAACTTGCCGGCGCCGAGAATGGCAACCGCGGGCGGCACCACCACCGGCGTGGCGTAGCGGCCGGCGATCATGCCGAAGTTGGAGAGCATGAAGGTGAAGTCGCGCAGATCCTCCGGCGCCACGGTGCGATCGCGTGCCGCGCGCTTGAGGCGGTCTACATCCGCGCGCACTTCCGCCGGCGAACGCTTGCCCACGTCACGAACCACCGGCACGAGCAGGCCATCCGGCGTATCCACCGCCATGGCGACGTCGACGCGCGCCATCGCGCGGCGCGTCTGGTTCTCGCCGTCGTACCACGCGTTCAGAGCGGGCTCCGCGGCAGCCGCGGCGCCGATGGCCCGCAGCAGGCGGATGGTGAAGTCTTCGCCTTTTCGCCAGTGGTGCAGGTCTGCATCGTCGAACAGCGTGCAGTTCATGACGGTGTCGCGCGCGAGGCTCATGCTCTGATGCATGGCTCTGCGCAGGCCGCGCAGCTTTTCCGGCTCGCCGGTCGGTGGCGCAGCGGGCCCCGGGCCGCGCGCGGCCGGCGGCGTGGTCTTGAGCGCGGTGACCGTGGCGGCCGCGTGCATGGACGTGGGGCCGGAGGTGGTCATGACATCGTCTACGGTGATGAGCCCGCCACGACCGGTGCCGCGCACGGCGGTGAGGTCGACGCCGAGCCGCCTGGCGAGCGCACGCACAGCCGGGGCGGCACGAACGCGATCCCGGGGCGAGGCAATGTCGCTGCCGGCAACGGCGTTCTCGACGAGCTCTTCGTCGCTCGTGGGCATGCTGCCCACGACGGTGCCCGAATCATCTGCCTTGCGCGGGTCTGCCTTCTGCGCGGCCGGTGCTTCTTTCTTCGGAGCCGGCGCGGACGCCGAGCCCGATTGCACGTCGAACTCCACCAGCGGTGCGCCTGTGGCGATGACATCGCCGGGCTTGCCGTGCAGCGCCTGAATGCGCCCCGTGTAGGGCGACGGCACTTCGACGACGGCCTTCGCCGTCTCCACCGCGACCATCGGCTGGTCCACCTTCACGGTGTCGCCGACGTTCACGTGCCAGCGCACGATTTCCGCTTCTGCCAGGCCTTCGCCGAGATCAGGAAGATTGAAGGTAGCCATGGAGCCTCCGTCGTCGGGTGCCGTTGCGCCCGCCATCTTATTCCGCGAGCGTCTCGCGAACCGCATCGATGATGCGGGCAACGCTCGGGATGTAGTCAAATTCGAGCCGGAAGAGCGGCATGATGGTGTCATAGCCCGTGACGCGCTGGATAGGCGCCTGCAGGTCGTAGAGCCCGTGCTCCGCAACGTGCGCCGCGATCTCCGCGCCGACGCCGCAATTGCGCGGCGCTTCGTGCACGATGACCAGCCGGCCCGTCTTTGCCACGGACTCCAGAATGGTGTCGTGGTCGATGGGCGAGAGCGTGGCGAGGTCGATTACTTCGCAGCTCACGCCGTCTTTCTGAAGCTGCTCCGCCGCGCGCAGCATTTCGAATGTCATGGCGCCCCAGGTGACGAGGGTCACGTCTGTGCCTTCGCGAAGGCGAAAGCACGTGTCGAGCGGCAGTGCCTGCCCGTCGTTCGCCACTTCCTGCCGCACGAGGCGGTAGAGCCGCACGGGCTCCAGGAACATGACCGGGTCCGGGTCGCGAATGGCCGCGAGCAGCAGGCCGTATGCGCGCGCCGGCGAGGAGGGGCACACCACCCGCAGGCCCGGGGTGATGCGCGAGCATGGCCTCCAGGCTTTCCGAGTGATGCTCGGGGGCGTGAATGCCGCCGCCGTGAGGCATGCGCACCACCAGGGGCAGCGTAATGCGGCCGCGCGTGCGATGACGCATGCGGGCCATGTGGTTCGCGATCTGATCCATGGCGGGGTAGATGAACCCCATGAACTGGATCTCCGCGATGGGGCGCAGGCCCTGGCTCGCCATGCCGATGGACATGCCGGCGATCATGCCTTCGGCGAGCGGAGTGTCCTGCACGCGATCCTTGCCGAATTTTTCCTGCAAGCCGGCGGTGGCGCGGAACACGCCGCCATTGATGCCGATGTCTTCACCCAGAATCACCACTGTCGGGTCGTGCGCCATTTCCCACGCATGCGCGTGGTTGATGGCCTCGATCATCGTGACTTTCGCCATGGCCGCGCTTCCCCTCAGTGCCCGCTGGAGGCGGCGTAGCGCCGCGCCAGCTCGCGCTGGGCCATGGTGTTTTCGGGAGGCGGGCGAAGAGAAAGTCGAACATGCTGTCGGTGGATTGCTTGGGCGTGAGGAGGTATTCGTCCACGGCCGCGTCCACATCCTTCACGCAGGCGGCTTTCAGCTCTTCTTCGCGCGTGTCGTCCCAGGCGCCGGTCTTGATGAGATGAGCCCGCACGCGCAGGAGCGGCTCGGTGCGCCACGCGGCCTTCACTTCCTTGTCGCGGCGGTAGCGGCTGGCGTCGTCCGCGGTGGTGTGGTCGCTGAGGCGGTAGGTGACGGCCTCGATCACGGTGGGCCCGTCACCGCGGCGGGCGGAGGCGAGCGACACATCCATGATGTGACGGACGGCCACGAGGTCGTTGCCATCCACCTGCACGCCGGGGATGCCGGCCGCAATGGCCTTCTGCGCGAGCGTGCGGGTGGCCGTCTGCGACTCGATGGGCACCGAGATGGCCCACTGGTTGTTCACGATGACGAACACCACCGGCAGCGAACGCGCGCCGGCCAGGTTGAGCGCCTCGTAGAAGGCGCCTTGGGAGGTGCCGCCGTCGCCGATGAAAGCCACCGCACAGCGCTTCTCGCCGCGCACCTTGAAGGCCATGGCGGCGCCCGCGGCGTGCAGCATCTGCGAGCCGATGGGCACGCACCAGGCGAAATCGTGGCGAGGGGTGGCGAAATCGTTGCCCCGCTCGTCGCCGCCCCAGTAGAGCAGCACGTCGGACATCTTCACACCGCGCCAGAGCTGCGCGCCGTATTCGCGGTAGACGGGCACCAGCACGTCGTCCGGCCGCATGGAGGCGCCCACGCCGACATGCGTTGCTTCATGCCCCAGGCAGGAGGCGTAGGTGCCGAGCTTGCCGGTGCGCTGGAGGTTGATGGCCTTCGTGTCGAAGGTGCGCACCAGCGTCATGAGCCGGTACATCTTCAGGAGCTCTGCCGGATCTTTGCAGAAGTCGGGCAGGGGCCCGGTGGAACGGCCCTCCGCATCGAGAAACTGGTGATACTGAATCTCGAATTCGGCGACTGTCTTCAACGGGCACCCCTTTGGCGGCGCGGATTATACATGAGCGTTTCGCGCCGGCCGCCAGCGCTTCAGCGGCGGCGGGTGTGAAATGCACCGGTCATTTCAGGCGGGTGGGTTAAAGGCGTAACCGTTGGAAAGATTCGGCCATTCGCCGCGGCCGGCTCATGTGTCGGCGCATGTCAGGCCGTGTGCGCCGGGCCCATTTCCGTTGCCCGGCCGAGCAGGATGCGGATGGCGCGATCGATGATGGCACGTTCCTGCACGGACAGAGGCGCCACTAGTGCGCGCTCATATGCAAGGGCGAACGGCACAACCTGGGCATATACCCGTCGGCCTGCCACAGTCAGCTGCAGGAGGGAGCGGCGGCGATCCGCTCGGGCCATCTGCCTGGCGATGCGCTTCTGCTTCAGAAGCGATGCCACCGCCCGGCTGACTGCGACTTTGTCCATGGCCGTGCGCTGCGCGACCTCTGCCGCGGACAGGTCGGGCGTGTTGGCCAGCACAGCCATGACCCGCCACTCGGGGATGGTGAGGCCGAAGCGCTGCCGGTAGGCCCCCGCGATTGCCGTGCTCACGGTATTTGACAGTACGGACAGGCGATAGGGCAGGAAACGGTCGAGCTCGAGAACGTTACGTGGGGGCATGGTGCGGGCGGGCGTTCGTTGGTGGTGAGGTGAGTGGCCGTTATCGGGCATGCGCGCGGTGGGTGCCAGCGCGTTCGGGCGTGTCGTATGATAGTTGCAATTGTAACTATCTTAGCCGGCAACGGCGCGGAGCGGGGCATGGCAACGAGCGCGGAAGTTGACGCAGGAAGCGGCGGGAAGAGCCTCGACAACCCGATGGGCACGGATGGCTTCGAGTTCGTGGAATACACGGCACCCGATCCTGACCTGCTGCGCACATTGTTCGAGCGGCTCGGCTTCCCGGTGGTGGCGCGGCATCGCTCGAAGAATGTCACCCTGCACCGGCAGGGGGACATCAATTTCATCATCAATGCCGAGGTGAATTCGTTCGGGCAGGCGTTCGCGCGCCAGCATGGCCCTTCCGCGTGCGCCATGGCGTTCCGCGTGAAAGATGCGGCGTTCGCTTACAAGCGCGCCATCGAGCTGGGCGCGAAACCGGGGCCTGCCACCGCGGGGCCGATGGAGCTCAACATCCCGTCCATCCAGGGCATTGGCGGCTCGCTCATTTATCTCGTCGACCGGTATGGCGACCAGTCCATCTATGACGTGGACTTTCGCGCGGTGGCGCCGCCGGCGGGCGTGCAATCTGCGGGGCTCGCCTGCATCGACCACCTCACGCACAACGTGATGCGCGGGCAGATGAACACATGGGCCGGGTTCTACGAGAGGCTGTTCAACTTCCGCGAGATCCGCTACTTCGACATCGAGGGGAAGAAGACGGGGCTGTTCTCCCGCGCCATGACGAGCCCGTGCGGGAAGATCCGCATCCCCATCAACGAGTCGCAGGACGACAAGAGCCAGATCGAGGAATACCTGCGCGAATATCACGGCGAAGGCATCCAGCACATCGCGCTCGCGTCCAACGATATCTATCGCACGGTGGATGTGCTGCGCGGGCAGGGAGTGGCGTTTCAGGATTCGCCGGACACTTATTACGAAGGGGTGGATGCGCGCGTGCCCGGCCACCGCGAGAAACTCGATGAGCTTGAGAGCCGGCGCATCCTGATCGACGGCAACCCGCAGAAGGGCGAGGGCGTCCTGCTGCAGATCTTCACGCAGAACGTCATTGGGCCGATTTTCTTCGAGATCATCCAGCGCAAGGGCAACGAGGGGTTCGGAGAGGGCAATTTCCGCGCGTTGTTTGAGTCGATCGAGCTGGATCAGATTCGGCGGGGTGTCGTCTAGGGGACACCCTGCTTCCCTTGAGCCAGTTCCGTCGAGTGCGTGCCGACAAGTTTTGCAGCACGAGCTCCGGGAGGAGCTTGCTGGCATCGAGAACTTCGATTCCGACCAGTCTGCCGCCGGAATCGAAATCGAGATTGATCATTCCGTTTACTTCTCGCGTATCACAGCAATACGTCCTGGCCACGCCGCCTGGCTCGATCTCGTCCAAGAGGAAAATGTAAGCCGCATCAACTGAATCGTCGTAGGTGATCTTCATTGTGCGGGCTCCAGCCCAATCAGATTCTTGATGTAGTTCGGCGTGACGTCGATCACGACCGTTGTGATCCTGCTGCCATCGGAGCCCACGTATATGCGTGAGCTGGAATCGTAGTGGCCCATCTTCCAGACGCCCTCGCCTTGAGCCCGCCCTCAATCGTTCGTGCCGACTTTCTGAGGGTCTCTTTCCGCCCGGATGGCAGACGCCCCTTTGTCAAGCGCGCGCGCACTCCCGTTTGGGTGAATTTGGGATGTAAGGGACTGCACTCATGCGGGCTGAGTGTTCCAACATGCCCTGAGCGGGACCGCAGCTGAAAGTCAGTGGCTCGAGGCGGGTCGTTAGGTAAAATATAACTTGCATGGAATATTACGCCAGAAGCATCATGGTCGTCGGCAAGCGCGAGCGGTTCGCGCTTTTTGTGAGGCGCCTGTCAGATGCGCCTCGCGTGAGTACGGCGGAGCAGGCTCACGTGTTGCCGGGCACGACGTTAAATGGCGTGGAGAACGAATTTACCACCATCCCATTCGATCCTTCGCAGTGGGCGAGCGACGGCCGCATGTACCCGCCGCTGGCCGGCAGCGCACGCGACGTGCCGGGTCGCGCCGATCTAACGCGTTATCGCAGCCGCGCCCATAACACATACATTGCAGCGAACGGGGCCATTCGTATCGAAACGCTGAGTGGCGATCTTGTCTTGAGCAAGGCCGGCCGTGATGGCAGCGAGGTTCATCTACCATGAGTACGCCAAATCCCATCTCGCAGCTCATTGAGCTGTTGAGCCGCGAATGTGAGGACGCGACAGTGTCCGTCGATGTCCCTAAAGACCCGAAGGGCGAATGGTGGCTCGACATCGGCGTTCAGAAGTTCAGAACGTCTGTTTCCTGGAATTCCAGGTCTGGATTCGGCGTGTTCACATCCGGCGAGCAAGGCTTTGGCGATCGACCGGATGAAATCTACGCCAAGCCTGTGCGTGCGTGCGCACGCATCTGCCAGCTCGTGGCTCGTTCGCGCGAAACCCAGGCCCGAAGCCCGATGCGACTCAAGGAGCTTCGGCATATTGTCGGCACATCGCAGGTCGATCTTGCGGCCGAGCTTGAAGTGAACCAGGCGGCGATCTCGCGGATGGAGAATCGCGAGGACATGCACATCAGTTCGTTGAATGATTACATCGCGGCGATGGGCGGCGAGCTCGAGCTGCGGGCGAGGTTCAAGGACTTCGAGGTTCGCATCGAACCTGCGCGCCTCGCCAGGCAGAAAGCGCGCGGTTGACTGGGAGCCATCATGGGCGATGCTCGCGCGCCAGATACTCCCGCGTTTGCATCTGGGCCAGCCGGCTGGTCGTGCGCTGGAACTCGAAGGTGAGGCGGTCGCCGTTGTAGAGGGCGTCTGGCGCGGCGGCGGCTGAGATGATGAGTTTGACGTTGTGGTCGTACAGCTCGTCGACCAGCGCGATGAAGCGGCGCGCCGCGTTTTCGCGAGTGGCCTCGAGCTGAGGGACGTTCGAGACGATCACGCTTTGGTACTCGCGCGCGATCTCGATGTAGTCGTTCTGGCTGCGCGGGCCTTCGCACAGGGCTTCGAACTCGAACCAGATGACGTTGTCGCTTTCCTTCACGACGGGGATCGGGCGGCCTTCGATTTCCACCGTTCCGCCGATGCACGTGCTGCCGTCAGCCAGTTGCGCGAAGAGTGCGTCGAGCCGCGCGCCTGCCTGCGCATCGCTGGCGTCGAGATAAGTGCCAGCCTGAGTGAGCTGGCGCAGGCGGTAGTCCGTGCCGCCGTCCACGGCGAGCACGCGGGTGTGCTGTTCCAGAAGCTTGATCGCGGGCTGGAAGCGCTGCCGTTGCAGGCCGTCCTTGTAGAGGTCTTTCGGCGGCACATTGGATGTGGCCACCAGCGCCACGCCGCGGCGGAACAGCCCTTCCATCAGCGTGCCGAGGATCATCGCGTCCGCGATGTCGGAGACGAAGAGCTCGTCGAAGCACAGCACGCGCGTTTCCTGCGCGATGTTCTCGGCCACTTGCTCCAGCGGAGCTTCACGGTTGCCGAGCTGCTTGAGCTGCGCGTGAACGTCGTGCATGAAGCGGTGGAAGTGGCGGCGCCGCTTCGCTTCGAACGGCAGGCTGTGGAAGAACAGGTCCATCAGCCACGTCTTGCCGCGGCCGACGCCGCCCCACAGGTACAGGCCCTTCTCCACCGTGGGCGAGTCGCGCTTGCCGAGCTTCGCGAGCAGGCGGCGGGCGCCCGATGCGGGCGCGCCGTTGGCGCGAATCAGCCGCTGCCGCAGCTCATCGAGCGCTTCCACGGCGGCTTGCTGTGCAGGGTCCGCGCGGAAGCCGCGTTCCTTCAGCTGCTGGCGATAGCATTCTTTGAGATCTGGCCCAAGGTGAGGGCCGGCACCGGTCTGCGTCACGTCAGCTTTCGAGCTCGGCGAGATTGCGGAAATGCTCGAGCGCCTGCGGGTTGGCGAGCGCATCCGTGTTCTTTACGGGGCGGCCGTGGATCACCTCGCGCACGGCGAGCTCGGTGAGCTTGCCGGAGAGCGTGCGCGGCATGTCGGGCACGGCGATGATCTTCGCGGGCACGTGCCGGGGCGTGGTGTTCGTGCGTATCGACATCGCGAATGCGCTTCTTCAGCTCTTCGTCGAGCGTGGCGCCCGCCTTCAGGCGAACGAACAGCACCACGCGCACGTCGCCGCGCCATTCCTGGCCCACGGCCAGCGCCTCGACGATTTCCTCGAAGCTTTCGACCACCGCGTAGATCTCCGCGGTGCCGATGCGCACGCCGCCGGGGTTGAGCACGGCATCCGAGCGGCCATGGATGATGAGGCCGTCGTGCTCGGTGAGCGTGGCGTAGTCGCCGTGATGCCAGACGCCGGGGAAGCGCTCGAAATAGGCCGCGCGATACTTGCGCCCGTCCGGGTCGTTCCAGAACCCGACCGGCATCGACGGGAACGGCGCCGTGCAGACGAGCTCGCCCGCGCTCGCCGCGCACCGGGCGGCCTTCGTCGTCGAAGATCTCGACCGCCATGCCGAGGCCGCGGCACTGAAGCTCGCCGCGATACACGGGCAGCGTCGGGCTCGCCGAGCGCGAAGCACGAGACGATGTCGGTGCCGCCGGAGATCGAGGCGAGCTGCACGTCTGTCTTGACGTGCTGCGTACACGTAGTCGAAGTGCTCCGGCAGCAGCGGCGAGCCGGTGGAGAGGATGGCGCGCAGGCTCGACAGATCCGCCTGGCTGATCGGCTCGAACTGGCTCTTGCCCATGGCCGCGATGAACTTGGCGCTGGTGCCGAACACGTTGATGCGCTCCTGCGCCGCCATCCGCCACAGCGCGCCGGGGTCGGGATGGAACGGTGAGCCGTCGTACAGCACCACGTGGCGCCGGTGGCGAGCGCGCTCGCAAGCCAGTTCCACATCATCCAGCCGCAGGTGGTGAAGTAGAACACGCGGTCGTCGCGCTTGATGTCGGTGTGCAGCAGGTGCTCCTTCTGGTGCTGAAGCAGCGTGCCGCCCGCGCCGTGCACGATGCACTTGGGCACGCCCGTGGTGCCCGAGGAATACAGAATGTAGATGCGGGTGGTCGAACGGCGCCTGATGGAACTGCAGCGCCAGGCCGCGCTGCCCGAAGTTGCTCCAGTGCGTGGCGAGCTTCGCGGCGTTGCCGAGCAAGCTCAGGTCTGGCCGTGCGTTCACGTAGCCCACGACAACCACGCGCGCAACGCCCGGCAGCTTGTCGAGCACCTGGGCGATGGGCCCGAGCGAGTCGATGGTCTTGCCGGCGTAGAAGTAGCCATCCGCCGTCACGAGTACCTTGGGGGCGATCTGGCCGAAGCGGTCGAGCACGCCATTGATGCCGAAGTCGGGCGAGCAGGATGACCAGATGGCGCCGAGGCTCGTGGTGGCGAGCATGGCGATGATCGCTTCCGGCAGGTTCGGCAGGTAGCCCGCCACGCGATCGCCCGCGACGACACCCGCGGCCTTCAGGCCATCCGCAATACGCGCCACTTCTTCATGCAGGTCGCGATAGCTGATTTCCCGCCGCGCGCCGCGTTCGTTGCGGAACACGAGCGCGGGGTGCTGATCTGAAAAGCGCAGCAGGTTCTCGGCGAAGTTGAGTTTCGCGGCGGGGAAAAAACGCGCGCCCGGCATGGCCTGCGGGTTTTCAATGACAGGCCCGTCACGCCAATCGATGCGCGCATCCGCGAAGCGCGCGAGCTCGCACCAGAAGTCGCCGGGATGCGCGATGGACCAAGCGTAGAGATCGGCGTGGCCCGCGAGCTTCAGCCCCTTGCGGGCGTTCACGCACTCGATGAAGCGCGTGACGTTCGCGGCCTTCACGCGCTCGGCGGAGGGACTCCAGATGGGCTGCATGTGGCTAGATTACCCCACGCCTCGCGCTCACAACGACTGGTAGTTCGGCCCCGACCCGCCTTCCGGCGTGGTCCAGTTGATGATGGCGTACGGGTCTTTGACGTCGCAGGCCTTGCAGTGCACGCAGTTTGCCGCGTTGATCTGCAGGCGCTTGCCGCCGGCGCCGTCGTCCACCATCTCGTACACGTTGGCGGGGCAGAAGTTCTGGCAGGGGTTGCCGAACTCCTTAGCGCAGCGGTCGGCGCAGATGATGGTGTCGCGCACTTTCAGATGCACCGGCTGGCTCTCGTCGTGACTCGTGGAAGCGAGGAACACCGAGGCGAGGCGATCGCGCGGCGGAGCGTGCGCTCGCCCCAGCCGCGGTCGGGAGATGTGTAGTCTCCGAGCATCTTCAGGCGCTGGTAGTCCGCGGGCTCGTTCTTGAGCGTCCACGGCGTGCGGCCCCCTGTAACGACTTCGAGCGCCGAGTTCGCAAGCCCGAACCACATGCCGCGCTTGAAGCCTGGCTTGAAGTTGCGCACGCCGCGCAGTTCCTGGCCGCCCGGTGACGCGCGCCAGCGCGCATCGAACCCGACCGGCGAGCCGTTCTCCGCCAGGTGCTCTGCCGCCAGCATTCCCGAGCGAATGGCCTGGTGCACGCCTTTGATCTTCGGCACGTTCACGCCGCCGCCGGTGTCGCCGATGAGCAGGGCGCCCGGCATTTCCAGCTTCGGAATGGACTGCCAGCCGCCCGCCGCGATGGTGCGCGCGCCGGCCGCAACGACTTCGCCGCCTTCGAGCAGCGGCTTGATCTGAGGGTGATGCTTGAACTGCTGGAACGCCTCGAAGGGCTTCAGGCGCGGGTCTTCGTAGTCCAGCCCGACGACGAAGCCGACATACACGCGGTCGTTGCCGAGGTGATAGATGAAGCTGCCGCCATACGTGCGTGTGTCGAGCGGCCAGCCCAGCGTGTGCTGGATGAGCCCGGGCTCGACGCGCCCGGCAGGCAACTGCCACAGCTCTTTCAACCCGAGGCCGTAGGACTGCGGGCACGAATCGGCATCGAGCCTGAACTGGCGAATGAGCTGCTTTGCGATGCTGCCGCGTGCGCCTTCCGCGATGATGGTGGTGCTCGCGCGCACTCGAGGCCCGGGCGCGTAGTTCGGCCCCGGCGCGCCGTTCTTTTCCAGACCCATGTCACCGAGCTGCACGCCGGCGACGGCGCCGTCGTCCATATAAAGCGGCTCGGCCGCGGCGAAGCCTGCGAACACATCGACACCGAGGCCTTCCGCTTTCTGCGCGAGCCACGGCGTGAGAAGGCCAAGCGAGATGATGAAGTTGCCCGTGTTGTGAAGCTGCGGTGGCAACGGCAGGCGCATGCTGCCTGTGCGCGTGAGCAGCCGCAGCTCGTCACGCTTTGCCGGCACGCAGATGCCGGACGGCGCCTTGCGCCACTCCGGCAGCAACGCGTCGAGCGGCCCCGGCTCAATGACCGCGCCGGAGAGCGAGTGTGCGCCGATTGCCGAGCCCTTCTCGAGAATGCAGATGTTGAGATCGGGCTTGAGCTGCTTCAGGCGGATGGCGCACGACAGGCCCGCGGGACCCGCGCCCACGATGGCCACGTCGTACTCCATCACGTCTCGCGTCATGGCGTGCCGCCAGGGTTCAACATGGGTTGTTTCACTTGGGCTGCATGCGGATGGCGCCATCCAGCCGGATGGTCTCGCCGTTCAGCATGGGGTTCTCGAAGATGGCGGCCACGAGCTGCGCGAACTCCTCAGGCTTGCCGAGGCGCGAGGGGAACGGCACCTGCTTGCCGAGCGACTCCTGAATTTCAGGCGACATCGAGCTCATCATGGGTGTGCGGAAGATGCCGGGCGCAATCGACATGCAGCGAATGCCGAACTGCGCCAGCTCGCGCGCGATGGGCAGCGTCATGCCCATGACGCCCGCCTTCGTCGCCGAATACGCGGCCTGGCCGATCTGCCCTTCGAATGCTGCGACGGAAGACGTGTGAACGATGAGGCCGCGCTCGCCGTCCGCATTTGGCGTGTTCGCCTGCATGATGGCTGCGGCCGCCTTGTCGCAGAGGAACGTGCCGATGAGGTTGATGTGGATCACCTTGGTGAAGAAGTCGCCCGCCATCGGCCCGCTCTTGCCGAGCATGCGGCCGGCGCCAACGACGCCCGCGCAGTTCACCAGCAGGTTGATGCTGCCGAGGCGCTGGCGCGCCGTTTCCATGGCGGCGACCACTTCCGCTTCGGAAGTGACGTCGCATTTGATGAAGCTGGCGGAAGCGCCCAGCTCCGCCGCGGCTGCCTGGCCGGGGCCTTCCTGCACATCCAGCATGGCCACGCGACCGCCGTTTGCGACGATATGGCGTGCGACCGCGTTGCCGAGCCCCGATGCGCCGCCTGTGACGACGGCACGCGCTTCCGTGATCTTCATGGTGACCTCACATTCGGCCGCAAGTTACATACGGAAGATGCCGTAGCGCTCGTCGGCCGGAGCAGGCCCATGCGCTGCGGTGTGCAGGGCGTGACCGAGCACGCGCCGGGTATCGAGCGGGTCGATGATGCCGTCGTCCCACAGCCGCGCGCTGGCGTAGTAGGGGTGGCCCTGCGTTTCATAGGTGTTGCGGATGCCGTCGATGAAGCGCTGTTGCGCCTCTTCGGGCCAGTCTTCCCCGCGCGCCTGCATGCCGTCGCGCTTCACGGTGGCCAGCACCTGCGCCGCCTGCTCGCCACCCATGACCGAGATGCGCGCGTTCGGCCACGTCCACAGGAAGCGCGCGCCATAGGCACGGCCGCACATGGCGTAATTCCCCGCGCCGAACGAGCCACCGATGATCACGGTGAGCTTGGGCACTGTGGAGCACGCCACGGCCGTCACCATCTTGGCGCCGTCTTTCGCGATGCCGGCGTTCTCGTATTTTCGGCCGACCATGAAGCCCGTGATGTTCTGCAGGAACAGCAGCGGGATGCGCCGGCGGTTGCCGAGCTGAACGAAGTGCGCGCCTTTGAGCGCGGACTCCGAGAACAGGATGCCGTTGTTCGCGACGATGCCGACGGGGCAGCCCCAGATGCGCGCGAAGCCGCACACGAGCGTGGTGCCGTAGTTCGCCTTGAACTCGTGGAACTCCGACGCGTCGACGAGGCGGCCGATGATCTCGCGCACGTCGTACGGCTGGCGCGTGTCTTCGGGCAGGATGCCGTATAGCTCGTTGGCATCCAGCAAGGGTTCTTTCGGCGTGTCGCACGCGAGCCAGGCTGGGCCGCGCGCCGGCAGGCTTGCGAAGATGGAGCGCGCCATGGCGAGCGCGTGCGCGTCGTTCTCGGCCAGGTGGTCGGCCACGCCAGACGTGCGCGCGTGCACTTCACCGCCGCCGAGAGACTCTGCATCCACCACTTCACCGGTGGCGGCTTTCACGAGCGGTGGGCCGCCGAGAAAGATGGTGCCCTGGTTGCGCACGATGATGGTCTCGTCTGACATCGCAGGCACGTATGCGCCACCGGCCGTGCAGCTGCCCATGACGACAGCCACTTGCGGGATGGCGCGCGCGGACATCTGGGCCTGGTTGTAGAAGATGCGACCGAAGTGCTCTTTATCCGGGAACACCTCGTCCTGCAGCGGCAGGAAGGCGCCGCCGGAGTCCACGAGATAGACGCAGGGCAGGGCGTGCTCCAGCGCCACTTCCTGCGCGCGAAGATGTTTCTTCACGGTGATCGGGAAGTAAGTGCCGCCTTTCACCGTGGCATCGTTCGCAATGACGAGCGCCTCGCGCCCGTGGATGCGGCCCACGCCGGTGATGAGGCCCGCGGCCGGGGCGCCACCGTCGTACATGCCGTGCGCGGCGAGTGGCGACAGCTCCAGGAAGGGGCTGCCCGGATCGAGCAGCGACTGCACGCGCTCGCGGGGGAGCAACTTGCCGCGCGAGGCGTGCTTGCGCCGGGCGTCTTCGCCACCGCCGAGGGCAGCGAGCTCGAGCTGTTTGCGCAGGTCTGCCGCGAGCGCGCTCATGCGCGCGTGGTTCGCGCGGTAGCGATCGCTCGATGAGTCGATTTCGGACTGGATGCGCGGCATGGAGACGGCCAGTTTACAGCACTCGTTCAATGGCGACGGCAACGGCTTCGCCGCCGCCGATGCACAGCGAGGCGATGCCTCTTTTCAGGTTCCGGCGCACGAGCGCGTGAGCCAATGTAGTGAGAATTCGCGCGCCGCTTGCGCCAATGGGGTGGCCCAGTGCGCAGGCGCCGCCATTCACGTTCATGCGGGCGTGGTCGATGTCGACATCTCGCATGGCGGCCATCGTTACGACGGCGAACGCTTCGTTCACTTCGTACAGATCCACATCGCCCGGCTTCCAGCCCAGCTTCGAAAGTGTCTTCTGGATTGCGCCGACCGGGGCGGTGGTGAACCACTCGGGCTCATGCGCGAAGCTCGCGTAGGCAAGCACGCGCGCCAGCGGCTTGAGCCCGCGTGCGAGCGCTGTGCTCTCACGCATGACGATGAGCGCAGCGGCGCCGTCGGCGATGGAAGACGAGCTGGCCGCCGTGACCGTGCCGTCTTTGGCGAAGGCGGGCTTGAGCGAAGGAATCTTCTGGATGTCGCAGGCGAAGGGTGTCTCGTCGCGCGCGACCACCGCTTCGCCCTTGCGGCCCTTGATGGTCACCGGCGTGATCTCGGCTTCGAAATCTCCAGCCTCCACTGCGCGCAGCGCGCGCCGGACCGACTCTGCGGCGAAAGCATCCTGCTCCGCGCGGCTGAACGAATATTTGCGCGACGTGGCTTCCGCGAAGGTGCCCATGAGTTGCCCATCGAACGGGCTTTGCAGCCCGTCGTAGAACATGTGGTCGAGCACTTCGCCGTGACCCATGCGGTAGCCGCCGCGGGCTTTTGGCAGCAGGTAGGGCGCGTTCGTCATGGATTCGAGGCCGCCGGCGAGCGCGATTTCCACGTCGCCCGTGCGAATCTGGTCTGCCGCGAGCATGACGGCCTTCAGGCCCGAGCCGCACATCTTGTTGACGGTGGTGGCCGGCACGCCCACCGGCACTCCCGCGCCGAGAGCGGCCTGGCGCGCGGGCGCCTGGCCCAGGCCGGCCGGCAGCACGCAGCCGAAGAGGGTTTCCTGAACGTCCGCGGGCTTGATGCCGGCGGCGTCGATGGCGGCCTTCGCCGCCGCGCTGCCGAGCTGCGGCGCCGTGGCCGGCGTCAACACGCCCTGAAACGCTCCGATGGGCGTGCGCTTGGCCGAGACGATGACGACGTTGTGGTCGCTCATGGCTTTCCTCAACTGCAGGTCAGGTATGGGTGGTGCGCGGCTTCGCCCGTGCTGCGCTCTTGCGGCGTGCGGCCCGGGGGCGCAGGCCTTCCTCGAAAATGGTGACGAACGAGTCCGCGACCTGCTCGGCCGACATGCCCTGGTTGGCGCGATACCAGTGCGCGATCCAGTTGAGCGCGCCGGCGAGCGCGAACGCCGTCATCTTCACGTCGCACGGCTGCACGGAGCCGTCTTTCACGCCTTCGCGCAGCAGGCGGCGAATGCCCTGGTCGATTTCCACCTTGAGCGCGCGGATATGGCTGCTCATGGACGCCGACAGATCCTGGTGCTCCGCTATGACCATGCACCAGCCGAAATCCGATGCGACGGCCTGCGCGTATTGCCTGAGCACGGTGTTCAGCCGCTCACGCGCCGGCGCTTTCGACATCTTCACGGCGCGCAGCGCTGCGCGGATGGGCTCGAGCCCCGTGACGAAGCACTGGAACAGGAGCTGTTCCTTGTTCGTGACGTAGTAGTAGATGGTGGGCTTGGTGACGTCGAGCGCTTTGGCGATGTCATCGAGCGAAGTGTGGTGATAGCCGCGCTCGGCGAATGCTCGTGCCGCCACCTGCACGACCGCATCGCGCTTCACGCCGTGATCGCGCAGGCGCTTGCGGCCCCGGCGCCAGGCCGAGGCGCAGTCCGCGCCGTGGGCGGGGGCGCCGGGCGTCTGCGGGCGCGTGGTCAGCGACGCGCGTAGCGGTGTGCTTGCCGCGGCGCGCGAGGTTGCGCGTGGCGCGGCTCGAGCAGGCGCCGGCGCGGCACGGGTATTGCGTGCGGTGCGGGTCATGTCCTGAAGGGGGCGAGGGCGGCCGGTGACAGGTCGCGCAATGGTAGCCCAAATGTTGGCGTAGTATCCTACTGCCTGGTAGGTTTAATCAATTCACCTCATCCCGACCGCGTCGGTTCTCCCGTGAAGGTGCGCATGAACGCCAGATCCGAAGACGGCGCGGCCCTGCGCCGCCAGCTCGATTCGCCACCCGCCGGCGCTCCGCTTCGGTTCGTGTCCGCGGCGTCGCTG
Source organism: uncultured Gammaproteobacteria bacterium (assembly GCA_963837755.1). GTDB lineage: Bacteria > Pseudomonadota > Gammaproteobacteria > Steroidobacterales > Steroidobacteraceae > JADGHX01. The sequence continues at coordinate 540,781 of CAWIOP010000004.1, forward strand.
TTCGACGGGCACGATGCCGCCATCAACATGATCCGGCGGCTGCTGCAGGCGGAAGGAGCCGAAGTCGTGCATCTCGGCCACAACCGCAGCGTTGCGGATATCGTGCGGGCCGCCATTCAGGAAGATGCCGATGGCATCGCCGTCAGCTCCTACCAGGGCGGCCACAACGAATACTTCGCATACATGGTCGACATGCTCCGGCAGCAGGGCGCGGACCACATTCGAATCGTCGTGGGCGGTGGGGGAACCATCGCGCCCCATGAGATCGCGGCGCTGGAAGCGCATGGCGTGGAGAAGATTTACACGCCGGAAGACGGGCGCCAGATGGGCCTCGTCGGCATGATCCAGGATGTCATCCAGCGTGTGCGCCGCGTGCCGCGCCCGGCGTACGGGCTCGGGCCCCTCAACGCGAAAGATCACGGGCATCTTGCGCGAACCATCTCCGTGCTCGAAGGCGCGGCGGGCTGCGACGCCACGGTGGAGCAGATCCGGCGCGCGGTCGCGCGGTCGCGCAGTTCCGCGCCGGTCATTGGTGTCACCGGCACGGGTGGCGCGGGCAAGTCGAGCCTCAACGACGAGTTGCTGAGCCGCTTCGTGCGCCACTTCCCCGACAAGCAGATCGCCGTGGTGGCCATGGACCCAACCCGCCGCCGTTCGGGCGGCGCGCTGCTCGGCGACCGCATCCGCATGAACAGCCTGTCGTCGCAGTCCATCTTCATGCGCTCGCTGGCCACGCGCCGCCAGCACATGGCCACCTCCGCGGTGCTGAAAGATGTCATCGGGCTCTACAAGCTCGCGGGTTTCGATCTCATCGTGGTGGAGACGGCCGGCATCGGGCAGTCGGATACCGAAATCGTCGATCTGGTGGATCTGTCGCTTTACGTGATGACCAGCGAGTACGGCGCGGCAAGCCAGCTCGAGAAGATCGACATGCTCGACTTCGCGGACATGATCGTGCTCAACAAGAGCGAGAAGCGCGGCTCCGCCGATTCCTTGCGTGACGTGCGCAAGCAGTGGCGCCGGAACCATTCGGAGCGCGCGGCCGTGCCCGACGCCGAAGTGCCCGTGTTCCCCACCATCGCCAGTCGTTTCAACGACCCGGGCGTGAATCGCCTGTTCGCGGCGCTTTGCGCATCAGATCCAGTGAAATGGCCATTGGATGATCCCGGCCCCACTGAGCTCACCGCGCGCGAGCCGCTCATTCCCGGTGCGCGCGTGCGCTACCTGGCCGAGATTGCGCAGGGTGGGCGCGATGTGAAAGCACGCATCGAGCAGCAGGCACGGGCGGCGAGTCGTGCGTTTGGCTTGTATCAGTCGCTGGTCGCGCTCGCCGATGCATCGCTGCCGCAGCCGCTCGATCGTTATGCAGATGCTTCGCTGGCGGACGCTGGCGCCGACGGCACGCTCCGCACACTTCGAAGCGCCTACAACAAAGCGCTTGATGAGGTCGGGGCAGAGGGTGTCACCGAGCTGAAGCGCTGGCCCGCGCGCGCCGAAGCGGCCACGGCAGCCAGCTACTCCTACACAGTGCGAGATCGCGTCGTAACGGGCGAGAACTACACGGAGAGCCTCAGTCGTCAGCCCATTCCGAAGCTGGCGGTGCCGAAGTTCAGCGACTGGGGCGAGATTCTCCGCTTCGTGCTCTCGGAGAATCTTCCCGGGGCTTATCCCTACACGGGTGGCGTGTATCCCTATCGTCGCGAGGAAGAAGACCCCACGCGCATGTTCGCAGGCGAGGGCGCTCCAGAGCGCACCAACCGCCGCTTTCACTATCTCGCGGGCGGCCACGGGGCTGCGCGCCTGTCCACGGCGTTCGACTCCACTACGCTCTACGGTGAAGATCCGGACACCCGCCCTGACATCTACGGCCGCACCGGCAACTCGGGCGTCTCCATCGCCACGCTCGACGACATGAAGAAGCTCTATTCGGGCTTCGACCTGTGCAACCCGTCTACTTCCGTGTCGATGACGATTAATGGCCCCGCGCCCATGATTCTCGCGATGTTCATGAACACCGCGGTCGACCAGCGCGTGGAGCGCTATCTGAAAACCGGGGGCCACTGGGCCGAGGCGCAGGCGAGAATCGGCGCAATCCATCGCGCTGCGCAGGAGCGCGGCCTCGCGCCGCCTGGCTACGTGGGCGAATTGCCGGCAGGTCACGATGGCTCGGGGCTTGCGCTTCTGGGCGTCACGGGCGATGAGCTGCTGCCGCGTGAAGTGTACGAACGCATCCGCGCCGAGGCGCTGCAGGCCGTGCGCGGCACGGTGCAGGCCGACATCCTGAAAGAAGACCAGGCCCAGAACACCTGCATCTTCTCCACCGAGTTCGCGCTGCGAATGATGGGCGACGTGCAGCAGTTCTTCATCGATCGCAAGGTGCGCAACTTCTACTCGGTGTCGATCTCCGGCTACCACATCGCCGAAGCGGGCGCGAACCCCGTCTCGCAGCTCGCGTTCACGCTGGCGAATGGCTTCACCATCGTGGAGTACTACCTCGCGCGCGGCATGAAGATCGACGACTTCGCGCCGAACCTTTCGTTCTTTTTCTCCAACGGCATGGATCCTGAATATGCCGTCATCGGCCGCGTTGCCCGCCGCATCTGGGCCCGCGCCATGCGCGAGCGTTACGGCGCCGGCGCGCGCAGCCAGATGCTCAAGTATCACATACAGACTTCAGGGCGCAGCCTGCACGCGCGCGAGATCTCGTTCAACGACATCCGCACTACGCTGCAGGCTCTCTATGCGCTCTTCGACAACTGCAACAGCCTGCACACCAATGCCTACGATGAAGCGCTCACCACGCCAACGGAGGAGAGCGTGCGGCGCGCGGTAGCCATCCAGCTCATCATCAATCGCGAGCTCGGGTTGAACAAGACGCAGAACCCCTGGCAGGGCTCGTTCGCCATCGACTACCTCACCCACCTCGTCGAGGAAGCGGTCTACGAGGAATTCGAGTCGATCTGCGAGCGCGGCGGCGTGCTCGGCGCCATGGAGACGATGTATCAGCGCGGCAAGATCCAGGAAGAGTCGCTGTACTACGAGACCCGGAAACACGACGGCAGCCTGCCCATCGTCGGCGTGAACACGTTCCTGTCGAACAGCGACGCGAGCGAGGAGCTCAAGGGCGCGGCGCTGATCCGCTCGACCGAAGAGGAGAAGCAGGCGCAGGTTGGCGCGGTCCGCGCATTTCAGGCGCGCAATGCCCAACGCACCGGCGAAGCGCTGGCACGTCTTCAGGCCGCTGCCTCATCTGGCGGGAATGTGTTCGGCGAGCTGATGGAATCCGTGAAGGTGTGCTCGCTCGGCCAGATCTCGAACGCGCTGTATCACGTCGGCGGGCAGTACAGAAGAAACATGTAGATCGCAACATTAGCGCCGCGGCGAATGGCGGCGCACAGGCAGTGGTGATCTCGAGCTTCACGCCGCCGCAGCGCTCTCCGCCACCAGGTCTGGCTCTCGAAGCACGCCGAGAATGGCGGAGCGCGCGCGATCGCGAAGCTCCGTGGCCGCGCCGTCCGGCGTCTCGGCAACCGCGAAGATCGGCTCCAGAAATTCGATCTCGATGCGGGCCGGGTGGGGCCACACGCCCTTTGGCGGAAACGCGCGGCGCGTTCCGCGCACCACAGCCGGCACCACAGGGCAACCCGCGCGCGCGGCAATGGTGAACGCACCGGCGTGAAATTTTCCGAGGCCGGGCCGCGAGTCGAAAGTGCCTTCGGGAAAAAAAACGAGCGAATTGCCACCCACCGCGGTGCGCAGCACCCGCCGCGCATCGACCCCACCGCGATTGCGGTTGAATCGCTCCACGAACTGCGACCCCAGCCGCCGCAGCAGCGTGCCCGCAACCGGCACCCGCTCCATCTCCCGCTTGATGACGAACCCGAACCTTGGAGGCAGCGCCGCCGTCATGACGAGCCCGTCGAGATAGCTCGCATGGTTCGCGACCACGACGCATGGGCCGGGCGGAATGCGCTCCAGGTGCTTCACCACCAGCGGCATGCCTGTAAACAGGAGCAGCATGCGTGACATTGCGCGTGCGACGTTTCGCCGGCGCGTGAGCCCCGGTAGCAGCATGCCGGCCAGCGCGGTCAGCCCGAGCGTGAGAAACATGCCGTACGTGTAGATGGCGTAAACCAGCCGCGCCAGGAAGCGATGTGGTGCGGAAGTCACAGTAGGGTGCGCGGTCGGCTGCTCGGTCATGCCTGTCTATATCTACAAAGGCGCCATGCCATGGGTGTGAACTGGTTCTCTTTATGTTAATGCTTCCATGCGGATGTGAAGGTGATCACGCACGGCTCCGGAGCGCTCTACACATACTGCCCGCGCTTCACCAAAGGAGCGAGATCCGTCTTGTCCAAACACGCAGCCCTTGCCGCCGTTGCCTCCTCATCCACGAGCGCAGATTCGACCGACCCGGCCGTATCCCGCTTCCTGGATGCCGTCTGGATGGAGCGCGGCCTGTCGCCAAACACGCTCGCGGCGTATCGCGCCGACCTGACCGCGCTCACGCGCTGGCTGGCGGAGCGTGGGCTGCCCATCATGAAGACAACGCGCTCCGATCTTCAGGATTTCATCGCGTTCCGGGTTCACGCGGGTGCCCGCCCGCGCTCCACGGCGCGCCAGCTTTCCAGTTACCGCCGTTTCTTCCGCTACTTTCTGCGGGAGAACCAGATCAAGGAAGACCCCACCGCGCAGATTGCCATGCCGAAGATCGGCCGCTCTCTGCCCAAGAGCCTCACGGAAGAGGAAGTCGAGTCGCTGCTCGGCGCCCCGGCGGTGAACGACCCACTCGGCAGCCGCGACCGCTGCATGCTCGAAGTGCTCTACGCCACGGGCCTGCGCGTCTCGGAGCTCGTGAACCTGCGAGCCGGCCAGGTGAATCTGAACCAGGGTGTCATTCGTATTCTGGGCAAGGGCAATCGCGAGCGGCTCATTCCCCTCGGCGAGGAAGCCGTGCGCTGGCTCGGCGAATTCTCGCGCGGCTCGCGCGCGGAGATTCTGCTCGAGCGCCAGACGGACTATCTCTTCCCCACGCGCCGCGGCGATCGTATGACGCGCCAGGCGTTCTGGCACATCATCAAGCGCTATGCCCGCAAGGCCGGCGTGAGCAAAGAGCTGTCGCCGCACACGCTTCGCCATGCGTTCGCCACGCACCTGCTGAACCACGGCGCCGACCTGCGCGTGGTGCAGATGCTGCTGGGGCATAGCGACTTGTCGACCACCCAGATCTACACGCACGTGGCCCGGGAGCGCATGAAAGAATTGCACTCCACGCATCACCCGCGCGGCTGATCCGCCTCACCGCCGACCCGAAGATTTATTTCAGCGACAGTCCGCCGACCGTCGCGGGTGTCCATCCCGTGTACAAGCCTGTCTGCGAGGCGGGTTGGTGGGCCCTGTGGCGCTGGAGCCTCGATTTTCATCTGCTAGACTGCTGCGGCGTCGAGGCTTGGCCACGAACCTTCGGCGGACGAGCCGGTCCAAACCGCACCTTCTCTACCCAACACACCCAAGGCTGGAAGACACATGTCACCTCGCGCGTGGATTCTTCTTCTGGGCCTCGTCAGTGCCGCGGTGCCGTTCACGGTGAGCGCCCAGCAGCGCGTTACGCCTGCCAGCGACCCCGCAGCTGCCGTTAAAGACCCACGCGTGGACCTTGCTGCGAAAATCCCGGGCGCCAAGGCCGACGAGCTGCGCGAGTCGCCGATTCCGGGCGTCTACGAGCTGGCCCGCGGCACCGACATCGCCTATGTCTCCGAGGACGGCAAGTACGCCATCGCCGGCGACCTGTACGACATGGGCTCGAACGCGAACCTCACCGAAAAGACCCGCCGCTCCGAGCGCTTGAAACTGCTCGCGGCCGTGCCGGAGTCGCAGATGGTGGTGTTCGGGCCGAAAGACCCCAAGTACACCGTCTCCGTGTTCACCGACGTGGACTGTACCTACTGTCGCAAGCTCCACAGCCAGATCGCGGAATACAACCGCATGGGCATCAAGGTGCGCTACCTGTTCTACCCCCGCACCGGCCCGAACACCGAGTCGTGGGAGAAGGCCGAAGAGGTCTGGTGCTCGAACAATCGCGGCGATGCGCTCACGCGCGCCAAGCGCGGTGAGGAGATCACCGGGCCCAAGCACTGCGCCAATTCGCCGGTGGCGAGGCAGTATGCGCTGGGGCAGGAAATGGGCGTGCGCGGCACGCCGGCCATCCTGCTCGACAGCGGCGAGATGCTGCCCGGCTACCTGCCGCCCCAGATGCTGGCCCAGCACCTGAAGGGCAAGTAGCCCCGACCGGCCCCGCTCTAGCGCTCCAGCAACTTCAGCTTGTCGGGTACGCCGTTCCACTGCTTGGCATCGGGCGGCTCGGGCTTCTTTTCCGTGATCACGGGCCAGCCCTTGGCCAGCTCCGCGTTCAGCGCCTTGAACGGCTCCTGGCCGGCGGGCAGCTCTTCTTCCGAGAAAATGGCCTCGACGGGGCACTCCGGCTCGCACAACGTACAGTCGATGCACTCATCGGGATCGATGACGAGGAAATTCGGGCCCTCGTGAAAGCAGTCCACCGGACACACTTCCACGCAGTCCATGTACTTGCACTTGATGCACTGTTCAGTAACGACAAACGTCATGCGGATTCCTTGGGGGTGGCCAGCCGGCGATGCGGCGGGCGTGCGCATTGTGCCACGCGGCCCGCCGGCTCGTGAAATGCGGCGGTAACGTAGTGGCGGCTGAGGCGCGGTAAACGCGCTATTTTTGTCCAGCGGAGCCGCCGCCCGAGCGGGCGCTGTCGGGCCGGCCCCGGTCGAGCACGGTAATGTGCTGGTCCTCGCGGCCGGCGGCGCGGTCGGCCAGATATCTCTGCAGGGAGAATGTGGTGCTCTGGAACGCAATATCGTCCCAGGGGATCTCGTCCGGCGTCACGAGCTTGACCTCGAGACTCTCCGGCCCCGCCCCGAAGCCCGGCGTGCGCAGGTGGGCCCGGAAGAACACGTGCACCTGGTGCGCGCCGATGATGCTCACGAGCGAGAGCAGCGAGCCAATCTCCACGTCTGCCAGCGCTTCTTCGTACGACTCTCGCGCCGCGCCCTGCTGCAACGACTCGCCGTTCTCCATGAACCCCGCCGGCACCGTCCAGTAACCCCGCCGCGGCTCGATGGCGCGCTTGCAGAGCAGGATGCGAGCCTCGTGCTCCACGACGCAGCCCACGACGACGCGAGGGTTCTGGTAGTGAATGGTGCCGCAGGAGTCGCAGATGAAGCGGGGCAGGTGGTCGCCCGGCGGCATGCGATGTGCGACAGGGCTGCCGCAGATACTGCAGAAATTCATTGCGGGTGGCATCGCTCCGCTCGCGTCGGCGGTGGTGCCCAGGGCGAGAATCGAACTCGCATGACCTTGCGGCCGGCAGATTTTGAGTCTGCTGTGTCTACCAGTTCCACCACCCGGGCGTGGGGCGGGGAGTATAGAGGCCCGCAACGATTTTGGCTCGGGGGTGCGGGGGCTGCGACCTTTTGGCGCGGGGCTGCATCTAACAGCCTCGTGAGCCGCCTGACTGAAATCACGGTCGCCGAAGACATCCTGCTGAAGGCCCGGTGTGGGGAGGAGAGCGCCCAGGCTCACATCTACACGCTCATGGCGCCCGCGGTGTTCGGCCTCATCCGGCGCATCGTCGCCCATCGCGCGCTCGCCGAAGACCTGTTCCAGGACACCATGATGACGGTGTTCGAGCGCCTCGGCTCCTTCCGCGGCGAGGCGCCGCTGGGCGCGTGGGTGCGGCAGGTGGCGGTCACGAGATGTCTCATGTACCTGCGCTCGCCGTGGCACCGCGCCAGGCTGGCGCTCGACCGCATCGACGAGCCGTCGTCGTCCGATCGATCCGGCCACTTGCCGGGCGAATCGCATGCGCGCGATGAGCTGTTGCGGCTCGCGGTGCCGGATGCGTGGTCCGACCAGGTGGATCTGGAGCGCGCGCTCGCAACGCTTTCACCCACGGCGCGCGCCGTGGTGTGGCTCTATGACGTGGAAGGGTATTCCCACGAGGAGATTGCGCGGCACTTCGGCCGCTCGATCAGTTTTTCCAAGTCCCAGCTCGCACGCGCCCACGCGCGCCTGCGCGAGTGGTACGAACCGCAGACGGACGGTCAGCCATGTGCGCCGAACTGAATCATTTCACGAGCCCACGCGCTCCGGCGCGTGCGGATGACATCCCCCGGCAGCTTCGCGACCTGCCCTCGCAGCTGTCGCCACCCTACGGCTGGGCGGAATTCCGCCGTCGCGGCCGCGACCGTTTCCCCGGTCGGCGCAACTTGGTGAAGTGGCCGCACGCGGCGGCCGCAGCGGGGCTCACGGCGTTCGTTGCGGCCATGGCGATGCTCGGCACGGCAGATCGTGCGCAGAGCCCCGGTGAAGGTGCGTCGGCACAGATGGTTGCTCCCCCCGACGCGAACGAGCTTGAGACGATGGAAGCCGCAAACGAGGAAATGTCCGGTGCTCGCGCGCCGGATGCCGGCCAGGCGCAACTGACGCGCGCGTGGCTTGCGCGCCAGCCCGCGGAGCCCGCGCTGGTGCGCGTGGGCCCGCGCATCGCCATTGCGAACCTCGAAGATCGCATCGCCTGGTTCGACGACACACTCACGGGCGAGCGGCTGCAGGGCGTGAATGCGCACTCCATTGAAGTGCTTCAACAGGAACGCGCGCGCCTCGTGAGCTCGCTGGCGCAGGTACGTTACGCGGAGGCGCTGGCGGCCGATGGGTCGTGAGCGCGCGATCGGAAATGTCAGAGGTGTCACGGTGAATACATCAGTTGTTGGCCACGGCGGCGTGCGCAATGGCGTGGTTCGGACGGGCGCGGTTGCGTTACTGCTCGGTGCCGCGCTCGCGGCCAGCGGTGCTCGCGCGGCCGAGAATGTCGAACGGGACGACACGCTTGCACGGCCCGCCGTGCCTGCAGCGCCGGCGGTTCCACGCGCGTTGCCGGCACCGCCCGTGGCTGTGCCTGCCGTGCCACCGAAGCCTGCGGAGGGCGCATCCGAGCGTCGTTCCGAGTCGCAGCAGCGCGAGTCGCTTGCGGAAATCGAGGCAAAAATGCGCGACGCACAGGAGCGCCTGCGCGCCGCCGCGGCCGAAGTCGCGGCGCTCGCCGCGGAACGGGCCCAGAACGCCATGGCCAATTTCACCTGGCCAAACGAGTGGACGCGCCGCACGGTCATCGGTGTGCAACTGAGCTCCGACGGCAAGGATGGCGCAAAGGTCGTCGACGTGAGCCCCGGTGGGCCGGCAGAGCTCGCGGGTGTTCGCGCAGGCGATGTCATTGTCATGCTGAACGGCAAGGATGTGAGAAGCGACGGGGCTCGGCAGGTGGTCCGGCTGCTGCGCGACGTGAAGCCGGAGAGCAAAGTGAAACTGCGCGTCCTGCGCGACGGCAAGACCCGGGACTTCGAGGTGATAGCGCGCCCGTTCGCGCCCAACACGTTCGTTTACCGCGGCGACCCGCCGCCTGGGCCCGACAGCGACGCGTTCCGCGACCCGGTCGGCCCGTTCACTTATCAGTTCGCGCCTCGCAACGAGCTCGCGGGCCTCGAAGTGACTACGCTCACGCCGCAGCTCGGGCGCTACTTCGGCACGGACAAGGGCGTGCTGGTGGTGCGGGCGCCGAAGAGCGACGTGTTCAAGCTGCAGGATGGCGACGTCATCATTGCCATCGACGGCCGTGAGCCCACGAGCGGGTCGCACATTTCGCGCATCCTCGGCTCGTATCAGCCGGGTGAGCAGCTCACGTTGCGGGTGATCCGCGACCGCAAGTCGCAGGATATTGTCGTCACCCGCCCGGACGACAACCGGCGCACCCGCATACGCACCACCTGGCTGGGCGAGCCGATGTGAGCGCCGCTGGCGGCTCACGCTGGGCCGGGCGCACCGGCCTGCAAGCCGCCACGCCTTTTGCGCCCGGAGGCACTACCATGCGCGGGTGCGCCGCACTGACTTTGCCTACGATCTTCCCGAAGAACTGATTGCCCAGACACCGCTCGCCGAACGGTCGGCGAGCCGCCTGCTCGCGCTCGATGGAAAAACGGGCGCGCTGAGCGACCTCACCATCCGCCACCTGCCGGGCCTCGTGCGCCCGGGCGACCTCCTGGTGTTCAACGACACGCGCGTCGTGGCTGCGCGCCTCGTGGGCTTCAAGCCGTCGGGCGGGCGAGTGGAGATCTTTCTGGAGCGCCCGCTCGGCGAGCGCCTGGCACTGGTGCATTTACGCGCCAGCAAAGCGATTCGCGAGGAGCTGGAAATTGCGACGGCAGGTGGCACGGTGCGTGTTGTCGCGAAGGATGACGACTTGTGGAAAGTCGCGTTGCCGGCGCCCACGCTCGAATTCTTCGAGCGGTGGGGCGAGGTGCCTTTGCCGCCTTACATTCATCGCACTCCGGATGCGGCAGATCGCGAGCGGTATCAGAGCATCTTTGCCCGGCACGCCGGGGCCGTGGCCGCGCCCACGGCGAGCCTGCATTTCGACGCCGGTTTGATCGGAGAGCTCGAAGCTCGCGGGGCAATCCGGGCCTTCGTGACGCTGCATGTCGGCGCCGGCACCTTTCAGCCCATCCGCACGCACAATCTGGAGTCGCACGTGATGCATGCGGAGCGGGTGACGGTTGGCGCGGCGACGTGCGAAGCCGTCGAGCGCGCCCGTGCGGCCGGGGGAAGGGTGGTTGCGATTGGCACCACCGTGGCACGCGCGCTGGAGGCTGCCGCACTCGAGTCAGGCACCGTGCGCCCGTTTGCCGGCGACACGCGGCTCTTCATCTCGCCGGGATTCCAGTTTCGCGTGGTCGACGCGCTCGTCACCAACTTCCATCTGCCCGAGTCGACGTTGCTGATGCTGGTGTGCGCGTTTGCCGGGCGCGAGAAAGTATTGGCGGCCTACGAGCACGCCGTGCGGTTACGCTATCGGTTTTTCAGCTACGGCGATGCCATGTTCGTGACTCCAGAGACTCCTCACCCGGTGAATGCCCCTCGGGGAACGGCCCATGAGGCCCACTCTCGAAGTGAAGGCCACCGACGGTGCGGCGCGCCTCGGCCTGATGACGCTGACGCATGGCACGGTGGAAACGCCCGCATTCATGCCCGTGGGCACGTACGGCAGCGTCAAGGCGATGACGCCCGAAGAGCTCGAAGGGCTCGGCGCTCAGATCGTCCTCGGCAACACGTTTCACCTGATGCTGCGGCCGGGGCCGGACATCATCCATGCGCATGGCGGCCTGCATCGCTTCATGAACTGGAAGCACCCCATCCTCACGGACTCCGGCGGTTTCCAGGTCTTCAGCCTGCGCAGCCTGCGCAAGATCACGGAGGAGGGCGTGCGCTTCCGCTCGCCCATCGACGGCGCGGAAGTGCGCCTCACGCCCGAGGATTCGATGAACGTGCAGCTGAAGCTGCGCTCCGACATCGCCATGGCGCTCGACGATTGCACGCCCCACCCGGCGACGGAGTCCGAGGCACGCGACTCAATGGAACGGTCGATGCGATGGGCGGCGCGCAGCCACGAGCATTACTACGGCTCGGGCCTCGAAGGTCTCGCGGTGGCGCCGGACGGCGAACCGTCGGGCGGCGACACCCGCGGCGGCCAGCCGCCGGGCGGGCTGTTCGGGATCGTCCAGGGTGGCATGCATACGGCGCTTCGGCTCGCATCCCTGGAGGCGCTGCTGCGCCTGGATTTCTCCGGTCTTGCGGTGGGTGGGCTCGCCGTGGGCGAGACGGAAGAGGAGCGTTTGCGGGTGCTGGAAACACTGGTTCCCCACATGCCGGCAGAGCGGCCCCGCTACCTCATGGGCGTGGGACGGCCGGAGGACATCGTGCAGGCGGTGGTCCGGGGCATCGACATGTTCGATTGCGTGATCCCCACGCGCCACGCGCGCAATGGCCACCTGTTCACCTCCACCGGCGTGGTGAACATCCGCAACAGCCGCGCATCAGGCGGATACTCGGGCCGCTCGACCCCGCATGCGGCTGCTATACCTGCCGCAACTACTCGCGCTCCTACCTCCGCCACCTCGACCGGTGCAATGAGATACTGGGGTCGCGGCTCAATACCATCCACAACCTCCATTTCTACCTGGACCTCATGCGCTCGCTGCGGGCGGGCCATCGCGGCGGGCCGGCTTGCGGCGTTCGCGCGCGATTACCTATCACGGCGGCAGGGGTCGCAGGATGCTGTGGCATAATGCCGCCCCTTCGCGCCTGGCCCCCTCCCGCGGACACAGCGGGCAGGCGGTGCCGAAGGCGTCTCGAGGCTCTCAATCCAAGGTGAAGACATGAACGGTTTGATTCCGGAAGCCATGGCGCAAAGCGCCGGCGGCGCAGCGACTGGCGGCGGGTTTGCCCCGCTGCTGATGATGGTTGTGTTCATCGCCATCTTCTATTTCCTGCTCATTCGCCCGCAGCAGAAAAAGGCCAAGGACCACCAGGCCATGGTCACGCAAGCCTGTCCGCCGGCGATGAAGTGGTCACGAGCGGCGGCATCCTCGGCAAGATCATCGAGGTGGGCGACAGCTTCATCACGCTCGAGATCGCCGAAGGCGTGCGCATCAAGGTGCAGAAGTTCCAGGTCACATCGCTGATGCCCAAGGGCACGCTGAAAAGCAGCTAGGTCATGCTCCAATACGCGCGCTGGAAATACATCCTCGTCGGCATCGTCCTCGTTCTCGCGCTGCTGTTAGCGCTGCCGAACGTGTTCGGCGAGTCGCCGGCACTGCAGTTCGCGCGTAAGGATCGCGCCGAGATCGACGCCACGGCCCAGGCGGCCGTCGAGAAATGTTCTCAACGAGCGGCAGATCACCTTCGCGAAGAGCTCGCTCGAGAAGGGGCGGCTGATGATCCGCTTCGCGAACGTGCCGGACCAGCTGCGTGCGCGCGATGCCGTCAACCAGGACCAGACCCTCTCGAAGAGCTACGTCACCGCGCTGTCGTTCGCCACCCGCGCGCCGGCGTTCTTCGCCAAGGTGGGCCTGGAGCCCATGCCTTTCGGCCTGGACCTGCGCGGCGGCCTCTACCTGCTGTATCAGGTGGACACCGATGGCGCCATTACCCAGGTGCTCGAGAACTACGCGCAGGCCATGCGCCGCGCGCTGCAGACCGAGAAGGTCGCATTCACGGATGTGGTGCCGACCGCCGTGGACAGCGACCGGAACAACGCTGTGCGGGTGCTGTTGCCGCCCGGCGCCGACGCCGACGCCGTGCGCGCCACGCTGTCGAAGACCATTACCGATCTCACGCTGACCACGGTGAATCTCTCGTCGGGCCCGGCGGTGCAGGGCATCCTGAGCCAGGCGCAGGTGCGCGAGCGCCAGGTTTACGCCATCCAGAAGAACATCGAGACGCTGCGCAACCGCGTGAACGAGCTCGGCGTCTCCGAGCCCATCGTGCAGCGGCAGGGCAACGACCGCATCAACGTGCAGCTGCCCGGCGTGCAGAACTCCGCAGAGGTGAAGGACGTTCTCGGCAAGGTCGCCACGCTCGAGTGGCGCCTCACCGACATGCAGAACAACCCCCTGGAGGCGCAGCGCCGTGGCCGCGCGCCGCTCGGGTCCAAGCTCTATCTCATGCGCGAGACGAAACAGCCCGTGCTGTTGAAGCGCGACATCATCGTCACCGGTGACCAGCTCACCGACGCGAAGAGCGTGCCCACGCAGGACGGCCCCGGTGTGTCGATCAAGCTCGACGCGCGCGGCTGGCGACGAGATGCTGAAGACCACCAGCGCGAACGTCGGCCGGCGCATGGGCGTGGTGTTCATCGAGAAGAGCCGCGAGCCTGTCATCGTCGACGGCAAGCCCCTCATGGCCGATGGCAAGCCGGTGACTCGCGAAGTCACCACGCAGGAAGTCATCAGCGACGCCACCATCCGCGGTGTCTTCGGTAACACGTTCCAGATCACCGGCCTGCGCTCCAGTGAAGCGCGCGACCTTGCGCTGCTGCTGCGGGCCGGCTCGCTGGCCGCGTCCATTTACGTGATCGAAGAGCGCGTGGTCGGCCCGAGCGTGGGCGAGGAGAACATCCAGAAGGGCGTCACGGCGCTCATCGTCGGCATGGCCGGCGTGTTCCTGTTCATGATCATCTACTACAAGATCTTCGGCATCGTCGCGGACCTGGTGCTGCTGTGCGAACGTCGTGCTGCTGGCAGCGTTGCTGTCGCTGCATGGGCGCTTCGCTGTCGCTGCCGGGCATCGCGGGCATCATCCTCACCGTCGGCATGGCCGTGGACGCGAACGTGCTGATCTACGAGCGCATCCGCGAAGAGCTGCGCAAGGCGTGTCGCCCCAGGCGGCGATCCGCGCCGGCTTCGACAAGGCGTTCTCCGCCATCGCAGATTCGAACATCACCACGCTGATCGCCGGCATGGTGCTGTGGGTGCTCGGCACGGGCCCCATCCAGGGCTTCGCCATCGTGCTGACGCTCGGCATCTTCACGTCGATGTTCACGGCGCTCATGGGCAGCCGCGCGCTGCTCACGCTCATGTACGGCGGCAAGCGCAAGCTTGCGCGTCTCCCGATCTAAAGGCAGGCCCGCGTGGAATTTTTCAGCAAGGCAACCAGCTTCCCGTTCATGGCCACCCGCAAGGTGTGGTACGGGCTGTCCGCGGTGCTGATGATCATCTGCTTCGCGTCGTTCTTGGTGCGCGGGCTCAACTACGCCATCGACTTCACGGGTGGCGTCAGCGTCGAAGTCAACTTCCCGAACACGGCGGACGTCGAGACGCGTTCGCACGGCGCTGGAGGCCGCGCGGTTCCACGAGCCGCAGGTGCAGACCTTCGGCTCCTCGCGTGACGTGGCGATTCGCCTGCAGCCCATCGCCGGCCAGACAGGCGACGTCATCCGCGCGCGCATCGAGGAGGCGCTCAAGCCGCATCGACGCGGGCGTGCAGATCCAGCAGCTCGAGGTGGTGGGCCCGCAGGTGGGCGACGAGCTGCGCAACAGCGCCATCTGGGCGCTCGGCTTCACGCTGCTGCTGATCTTCATCTACATCATCCTGCGCTTTCACACGTGGCGGCTGTCGCTCGGCGCCATCCTCGCGGTGCTGCACGACCCGATCCTCGTGCTCGGCGTGTTTTCATCACGCAGACGCCGTTCGATCTCGCGGTGGTGGCGGCCATGCTCGCGGTCATCGGCTATTCGCTCAACGACACCGTCGTCGTGTTCGACCGCATCCGCGAGCGCTTCGAGAAGAACCGGCGCCTGGCGCCGGCCCTGGCGCTCGACCAGGCCATCAACCAGACGCTGTCGCGAACCATCATGACCAAGGTGGTCACGTCGATCGTCGTGGTGGCGCTGCTGTTGCTGGGCGGGCCGGCGCTGCGCGGCTTCTCCGAGGCGATGCTCATCGGCATCGTCGCCGGCACCTATTCGTCCATCTACATCTCGGCGGCCGTCGCGCTCGACTGCGGGCTCAAGGCCGAGCACATGTTCCCGACGGTAAAGAAGACCGCCGTCGACCACTTGCCGTAACGCTGCTGCCTCAATCGTATACCGGGTCCGCGCATGATCGAGCTGCTCTCCGATCCGCAAGCGTGGCTTGCGTTCGTCACGCTGTCGTTGCTGGAGATCGTCCTCGGCATCGACAACATCATCTTCATCTCGATCCTGGTGGGCCGCCTGCCGCCGGAGCGGCGCAAGTCCGCGCGCATCACCGGCCTGGCGCTCGCGATGCTCACGCGCATGGCGCTGCTGTTCTCCATCGTGTGGCTCACGCGGCTCGACCAAGCCGTGGTTCCACGTCGGGCCGCAGGCGGTTCTCGGGGCGCGACATCATCCTGTTCCTCGGCGGGCTGTTCCTGCTGGCCAAGAGCGTGCTCGAGATCCACGACACGCTCGAAGGCGCCGAGCGAAGAGCGCAACGCGCGGGTGTTCGCGAGCTTCATCCTCACCATCGTGCAGATCGCGCATCATCGACATCGTGTTCTCGCTCGACTCGGTGTTCACCGCCGTCGGGCTTGCGAAGCAGCTGCCGGTGATGGTGGCGGCGGTGATCGTGTCGATCCTCGTGATGATGGTGGTGTCGGGCGCCATCTCGGCGTTCGTCGACCGCCACCCGACCATCAAGGTGCTGGCGCTGTCGTTCCTCATCCTGATCGGCGTGGCGCTCATCGCCGAAGGCGCGCACTTCGAGATTCCGAAGGGCTATCTGTACTTCGCGATGGCGTTCTCGGTGATCGTCGAGATGATCAACATTCGCCTGCGCAAGCTGCTCGATAAGAACAGGTCGCCGGCGCGTTAGGCTCTTGATCTACCGGGCCGCCCGGATCTCTTCAGAGTCAGAGTAGCGCCGCCGAAACGCCGAGGTGGGTTGGGGCGCGTCACGCGTAGACGGGCTGAGGCAGACAGTTCTGGTCGCGTTTTGAGCTGAACGTGCCTGCGGGAGAAAGACGGCGGCCTTCCAGACTGGGGCCGCGCGCATCGGCCGAGTCTTTCGCTCCCGCAGAGACAGTTTTCGAACCGACTCCCGGCCTGCACGGGCCGACTCTGAAGAGATTGTCGGCGTCGGCCCGACCCACCTACGAAGCGTCGCGCGCCAGACCGGCACACCGTCTCGGCGTCGGCTCACTCGAAGAGATCCTTGGCGGGCACGTGGCCGCGTAGGACAACGCGGCCACGAGGCCCCGCAGGATGCGGTCTTGCGGCCGGTGCCCGCCAAGGATCTCTTCGAGTGAGCCGACGCTTGCGATCAAGCACTCTCACTCTTGTCGCAACGAGCTCCACCAGAGTCCCGGACGAAATGCCGCAAGCGACGAGCCTTCTCAGGTCAAGGGCTCAAAGCCCCCAAGCGAAGCTTGCTACGGCTGTAGCTATAGGCGAAGTAGATGACCACGCCGATGGCCGTCCAGATGATGAGCCGCCACCACGTGTCGGCAGGCAGCCCCGCGGCCATGATTCCGCAGAACCCGACGCCCAGGATGGCGACAGGCCAGATGCCCTTTACGCGGAAAGGGCGCGGCAGCTCAGGGCGCGTGTAGCGAAGCACCAGCACGCCGATGCAGACCACGATGAACGCGATGAGCGTGCCGATGGAGACGAGCTCGCCGAGGATGCCGATGGGCAGCAGGCCGCCGGCGATCGCCGCGCACGTGCCCGTGATGGCGGTGGCGACGTGCGGCGTGCGGTATTTGGGATGCACCTTGCCGAATGCGGGCGGCAGCAGGCCGTGGCTCGCCATCGACAGGAAGATGCGCGCCTGCGCCAGGATCATCACGAGGATCACCGACGTGAGGCCCGCGAGAGCGCCGATGATGACCATTGGCGTGAGCCAGTTGAGCCCCGAGTGGGCCTGCAGCGCCACGGCGACCGGCGCGGCGTCGTTGAGCTTCGGGTAGGGGATGAGCCCCGTGAGGACGGCGGACATGAGGATGTACAGCACCGTGCAGATGATGAGGCTGCCGAGAATGCCGATGGGCATGTCGCGCTGCGGGATTCTTCGCTTCCTGCGCGGCGGTGGATACGGCGTCGAATCCGATGTACGCGAAGAAGATGATGCCGGAAGCCCGCACGATGCCCGACCAGCCGAACTCGCCGAAGACGCCGGTGTTCGGCGGAATGTAGGGCACCCAGTTGCCGGGGTTTACGTAGTACGCACCGAAGGCGATGACGAGCACGACCACCGTGACCTTGATGGCGACGACCACGCCGTTGAACAGCGTGGATTGACGGATGCCGACATAGCAGATGGACGTGACGATGGCCGTGATGAGCACCGCCGGCAGGTTCAGGATGGCCCCGGTCATGACGATCTTGTGGCCCCCCGCCACGGCGGCGAACGGCGCGCTGGTCAGCGCGTCTGGCAGATGAATATTGATCATCTCCAGGAGCTTTACGCAGTAGCGCGACCACCCGACCGCCACGGTGGCGGCGGCGAAGAGATATTCGAGCACGAGGTTCCAGCCCACGAACCATGCGACGAACTCGCCGAGCGTGGCGTAGCTGTAGGCATAAGCGCTGCCGGACACCGGCACCATCGACGAGAACTCCGCGTAGCAGAGCCCTGCGAACACGCAACCGAGCGCGGCGAGAATGAACGAAAACGTGATGGCCGGACCGGCGTGCTGGGCGGCGGCGAGGCCGGTGAGCACGAAGATGCCGGTGCCGATGATGCCGCCGATGCCGATGGCGACGAGCGCGCCGGGCCCGAGCGTGCGATTGAGCGAGTGGCCTTCCTTGTCTTTCGACAAATCCGCGATCGGGATGGTGGCGAAGATTCCACGCTTGTTCATTTCGGCCCCCGCATTTTTAGTGCGCCGGACTCTACTACAGCCCTCGAAGCGGACGCGAGGGAGCCGTTCCGTTACGAGCCGACGCGTTACCGTTCGGCGACGTTACGAATCGCGCAGGCGCTCGGTGACGTACGGGGCGAGCAGCTCGACGAGTGCGTCGTAGGCTTTGGGCGACCCGGCGATGAGGTTGCCGTTCTGCTGGTAGGGCGCGCCCGTGAGCGTGCCGACGCGGCCGCCGGCTTCCTGGATGAGCAGCGTGCCCGCGGCCGTGTCCCACGGCTTCAGACCGATTTCCCAGAACGCATCCACGCGCCCCGCGGCCACGTAAGCCAGGTCGAGCGCAGCCGAGCCCGGCCTTCTGATGCCGGCCGTGTGCTCCATGACCGCGCGCAGCATGGCGAGGTAGGCGTCGATGTGCTGCATGTTGGCGCGATAAGGAAAGCCCGTGGCGAGGAGCGCGCCTTCGAGCCCGCGCTGCTTGCTCACCCGGATGCGATGGTTGTCCAGGTGCGCGCCGCCGCCCCGGGATGCAGTGAAGATTTCCTGCCGCATGGGGTCGTAGATGACCGCGTGCTCGAGCTTGCCGCGATGCTGGCAGGCGATGGACACCGAGAACACCGGGAAGCCGTGCAGGAAGTTGGTGGTGCCATCGAGCGGGTCGATGATCCACACGGTCTCCGTGTCGGCGCCCTGGGTTTCACCGCTTTCTTCCGCGAGGAACGAATGCCTCGGGTAATGCTTGCGGATGTGCGCGATGATCTCGCGCTCGGCCGCCTGGTCGATCTCGGTGACGAAGTCGTTGCGGCCCTTCGAGGTGATCTGCAGGCTCTCGAGGCGATTCATGCTTCGGACGATGATCTCGCCGGCATTGCGTGCGGCGCGGACCGCAATGTTGAGTAGCGCGTGGGCGGCCATTTAAACTTCCGGAAATCCAGTGCAGTGGCGAGCCGAACGGCCCAGCCTTGAAGCGCGGTAGCCTATCAGATGATGTCAGTTCCGATCCGAATCGTTCTCGTCGAGCCCTCGCATCCGGGCAACATCGGCGCCGCGGCGCGTGCCATGAAAAACATGGCGCTTCGGGAGCTGGTGCTGGTGAAGCCCAAGCAGTTTCCGCACGAGGAGGCCACCGCACGGGCTGCGGGAGCCGATGACGTGCTTGCGCAGGCACGCGTGGTGGAAACCCTGGCCGAGGCGCTGGAAGGCTGCGGCTTCGTCGCCGCCACCACGTCTCGGGAGCGGGACCAGAACTTCCGCGTGCTCGACGTGCGAGCGGCCGCGCAGCGCCTCGTCGCCGAGGCGAAGCGCGCGCCGGCCGCCGTGTTGTTCGGGGCGGAGCGCACGGGGCTGCTCAACGAGCATCTCGACGCGGCGCATGCGCTCATTCGCATTCCGGCCAATACGGAATACCTTTCGCTCAACATCGCGATGGCCGTGCAGCTCGTGTCCTACGAGCTGTTTCGTGCGTTTGCCGAGCCGGTGGTGGCAGATGTGCGCACGGCGCCGCTGGCAACGCCCGCCGAGATGGAGCGCCTCTATGCGCATCTTGCGCAGGTGATGGAAGAGGTGGATTTCCGCGACCGCACGCAGGCCGGCACGAGCCTCATGAACCGCATCCGTCGCTTCCTGCAGCGGGCCGAGCTCGACGAGAACGAAGTGAATATCCTGCGGGGCTTTCTCACTTCCGTGCAGAAGCGCAGGCGCAAGGCCGGCGATGGCCAGCCGCCATGAGCGCTCCGGTCTATCTCGACTACGCCGCGACCACTCCCGTCGATCCGGCCGTCGCGCGCGCCATGGGCCACGTGCTGGGGGTGGAAGGTGACTTCGGTAACGCGGCGTCCGTGACGCATGTCTTTGGCCGCCGTGCGGGGGCGCGCGTCGAAGCGGCCCGGGCACAGGTGGCGGTGCTCATCGGCGCGTTACCCGGCGATGTGGTCTTCACCTCCGGCGCCACGGAGTCGAACAATCTCGCGGTGCTGGGCATAGCGCGCGCCAGTGCCGGCAAGACGCGCCACGTGGTCACATCGAAGATCGAGCACAAGGCCGTGCTCGATCCGTGCAAGCAGCTCGAGCGCGAAGGGTTCGTCGTTACCTATGTGGCGCCCGACTCCTCCGGCCGCGTTCAGCCGGATGCGCTTCGGGCGGCGTTGCGTGCCGACACCGTCCTCGTTTCCGTCATGCACGCGAACAACGAGATCGGGGTCATCCAGGATATCCGCGCCATCGGCGAAATCTGTCGCGACAGAGGCATCCCCTTCCACGTCGACGCCGCGCAGTCGGTGGGCAAGTTGCCGCTCGACGTTGGCTCGCTGCCGGTGGATCTGCTTTCGTTCACCGCGCACAAGATTCTACGGGCCCAAGGGCATCGGCGCGCTCTACGTGCGGCCTTCTGTGCGCCCAGCCTTGAGCCCGGTGACGTTCGGGGGAGGGCAGGAGCGCGGGCTGCGCCCGGGCACGCTGCCCACCCACCAGATCGTTGGGTTCGGGGTAGCGTGCGAGCTCGCAGCGGGAGCGCTCGCCACGGAGCCCGCCCGGCTCGAAGCGCTACGCGACCGGCTCTGGCGGGCGCTCGGCCGCATCGAAGGGGTGCATTTCAATGGCGAAGCTGCACCACGGCTGCCCGGAATCCTCAATCTGTCCTTCGAAGGGGTGGAGGGCGAAAGCCTCGTCACCGCGCTCGGCTCGGTTGCGGTGAGCACGGGGTCAGCCTGCAGCTCGGCTTCGGGCGACCCGTCCTACGTGCTCCGGGCGCTCGGCCGCAGCACGCAGCTCGCCCAAAGCTCACTGCGTTTCAGCTTCGGCCGCGGCACGTCAGAGGCGGACATAGACACCGCAGCGGCAGCCGTCCAGCTTCAGGTTGAACGCCTGCGCGCCGTCTCGCCGGCGGGCTCCGGGCACTTGCCACCGCCACCGCAAGGCTATGTTTCAGATGGGCAGACCGACCCCGTCGACACCTTGAGCCCCCTGGCTCGCCGCTACTTCGATGCCCTGCCCGGAGCGGGGTCGATGGCTCCCGGCGCCGACGTGGTTCAAGGCAGCGCCGGCGGCCCCGCCGCCGAGGCCTGGGTGCGGTTCCACCTCGGGATAAATCGGCGTAACGGCGAAGGCATTGTGAAGGCCGCCCTTTTTCAGGCCTATGGCTGTCCCCATACTCTGGCGGTGATGGCCTGGTTGACCGGGCAGCTGCCGGGCCGCTCCATCGCCGATCTGGTGCCGGGCACGCCCTCTGCATGGCTCGAGGCACTCGAGGTCCCCTTGGAGAAACTGGGACGGCTGCTCGTGGTCGAAGATGCGTTGCGCGCCGCCTACCAGCAATGGAACGAAGCGCCTTAGAATCACCGAAGCCGAATATGTCTATTTCCCTGACCCAATCCGCCGCCGACCGAATCCGCAACTTCCTTGCGACCCGGGGCCATGGCATCGGCCTGCGCCTGGGCGTCCGCAAGACGGGCTGTTCGGGTTTCGCGTACGTGGTCAACTACGCCGAGGCCCAGCAGGACGACGACGTGGTGTTCGAAGACCGCGGCGTGCGGGTGTTCGTGGACTGCGGCAGCCTGAAGCTCATCGACGGCACGGTCGTGGATTTCGTGAAGCAGGGGCTGAACGAGGCCTTCCGCTTCCGGAACCCGAACGTGAAGGGCGAGTGCGGCTGCGGCGAGAGCTTCTCGGTCTGACCGGTGCGTTTGCGGCTCGTTGGCGCTGGCGCCGCTGGCCGGCCGGCTTACGACGTTCTAGAAAGTCCTTACAGAACCGATACTTCCGCAACAGTTTAAATTGCGGCAGGACGGCTCTACCAGTAGACTTCCCGGCCCACTGCTGACTCGCGGCTCGTGCTCTTCGGGGCGCGAGCCGTAGTCGTGTCCCGCTGATTGTTCCGCAACCAGCTCATTTTCCGGAGGTCGATGTCCATGGCGCTCGAGCGCACTTTTTCCATCATCAAGCCTGACGGCGTTGCCCGTAACCTCATTGGCGAAGTGGTTCGCCGTTTCGAGAAGGCCGGGCTCTCCATCATTGCGCAGCGCATGCGGCATCTGTCCCAGCGTGAAGCCGAGCAGTTCTACGCGGTCCACAAGGCGCGCCCGTTCTTCAACGACCTCGTGAAGTACATGACCTCGGGTCCCGTCGTCGTGCAGGTGCTCGAAGGCGAGAACGCCATCGCGAAGAACCGCGAGATCATGGGCGCCACCGATCCGAAGAAGGCCGCCCCTGGCACCATTCGCGCCGACCTTGCGCAGAGCATCGAAGCGAACACCGTGCACGGCTCGGACGCGCCGGAAACCGCCGCTGGTGAAATCGCATTCTTCTTTGCCGGCACGGAGCTGCACTCGCGCGCCCAGGCGCAGTGATGCCATGACCGAATCTCCCGCCATCGAACGCACCAACCTGCTCGGCCTCGAACGGCCGGCAATGGAGTCGTTCGTGCGGGAGCTGGGCAGCCAGCCCTTCCGCGCGCGCCAGCTGTGGAGCTGGCTCTACAAGCGCGGCGAGGGAAATCTCGATGCGATGACCGATCTTGCGAAGTCCTTCCGCGCGCAGCTCAACGAGCGCGCGGAAATTCGCGTTCCGGAAATCGTCACCTGCCAGGAGTCCTCCGACGGCACCCGCAAGTGGCTGCTGCGCGCGGATGCGAAGCAGGCGTTCGAGATGGTGTTCATTCCGGAGCCCGATCGCGGCACGCTCTGCATCTCTTCGCAGGTGGGCTGCGCCCTGGATTGCTCGTTCTGCTCGACGGCGCAGCAGGGCTTCAATCGCAATCTGTCCACGGCGGAGATCGTCGGCCAGGTGTGGCTCGCCAACCGCGAGCTCGGCACGTCGGGCCGGCCAGACGATCGCGCGATAACGAACGTTGTGCTCATGGGCATGGGCGAGCCGCTCGCGAACTTCCGCAATGTGGTTCCCGCCCTTCGCATCTTCACGGACGACCTGGGTTTCGATCTGTCCCGCCGCCGCGTCACGCTGTCCACTTCCGGCCTCGTGCCGCAGATGTACAAGCTGGCGGAAGAAGTGAACGTGGCACTCGCCGTGTCGCTGCACGCGCCGGATGACGGGCTGCGCAACGAGCTCGTGCCCATCAATCGCAAGCATCCCATCGCGGAGCTGCTCGAGGCCTGCTGGCACTACATCGACGAGCAGAACGGGCGCAGCGTCACATTCGAATACGTCATGCTCGACGGCGTGAACGATTCGCTCGCGCAGGCGCGGCAGCTCGTGAAGCTGCTCAAGGGAAAGCCAGCGAAGCTCAACCTGATTCCGTTCAATCCGTTTCCGGGCACGCAGTACAGGCGCTCATCGGCGCTCGCCATCCAGCGCTTCCGCGACGAGCTCATCACTCGCGGCGTGCTGGCAACGGTTCGCCGCACGCGCGGCGACGACATCGACGCCGCCTGCGGTCAGCTCGCCGGGCGCGTCATCGATCGCACCACGGTTCGTCTGGGCGACAAAGTCATCGGGGTAGCGGTACAACCATGAACCCTTCGCGCACTTTCATACGTCTGGCGGTGTCCACTTTGGTGGTGATGCAGCTCGTCGCCTGCAGCACCACCACCACGGGTACCAAACGCAGCAACCTGCGTGACAACGAGGAGACGGATGCTCAGAAGGCCTCCACGCTGAACAAGCAGCTGGGCACCGTCTATCTGCGCCAGGGAAATCTTGCGCTCGCCAAGGAGAAGCTCGAGCGCGCCGAGAAATACAACCCGCGCGACGCCGAGCTGCACAGCGTTCTGGCAGTGCTGTACGAGCGCCTCAACATTCCCGCTGAGGTCGACAGGCACTACCGCACGGCCATTCGCCTTGCGCCAAAGAACCCGCAGGTGGTGAACAACTACGCGGTGTTCCTGTGCCAGAACGGCCGCACGAACGACGGCGTGAAACGCTTCCTGGAGTCGGCCCGCAACCCGCTCTACCGCACGCCAGAGATGGCCTATACCAACGCCGGCGTGTGCCTGCGCAAGGCCAAGCGTCTCGATGAAGCCGGCAACAGCTTCCAGCACGCGTTGCAGATCGCCCCGAACAATGCGGAAGCCGCCTACCAGGCCGCCGACCTTGCGCTGGAGCAAGGCAGACTTGCGCAGGGGCGCGAGCAGGTCGACAAGTATCTCGCCTCGTACGACGCGACGGCGGACATGCTGATGATGGGCGTGCGGCTCAACCGCGCGCTCGGCGACCGCGTCGCCGAAGAAAAATATGCGCGCCGCCTGCGCGTCGAATTCCCCGGCTCACAGCAGCTGCGTTCGCTGAGCGAGCCCGCGGCCGCCCCTGCGGGCGCACCCCAACGCAACCCTGGCTGAAGCGCATGGCGGAAACCGGGAGCGACACACGCTCCGGCATCGGTGCCCGACTGCGGGCAGGCCGGGAGCGGATGGGGCTGACGCTGCTGCAAGTGGCGGAGAAGCTGCACGTCGACGCGAAGGTGGTTGAATCGCTGGAGTCGGAGCGCTTCGATGCGCTCGGCGCGCCGGTGTTCGTGCGAGGCCATCTCAAGCACTACGCGGAGCTCATCGGCGAGCAGGCCGCGCAGCTGCTGGAGCTGTACACCGGCTCCAACAAGCCCGTTCAACCCGACCTGACTCGCGTGCCGAAAGCTGCGCCGGCATCGAAGCCGAGCCAGCTCGCGGTGCCGGCATTGCTGGTGCTCATCGTTTTCGTGCTCATCAGCGTCGTGTGGTGGGTGCTGCAGTCCGTGCGCACCGCGAGCACGAGCAACCCCGCGCCTGCTGCGCGTGAAGTGCCGCTCGAGCCGGAACTCTCGACGCCGGCAGGCGATCTGGAAAGTGCGGGCGCCGAGCCCCCCAGCGGCACGCCATCGGCGAGCGCCACTGCGGCGTCGCGCGCGGGTGGGCCGCAAGTTGCAGCGTCTGCCCGCCCGTCGGGAACGAGCACCGCCGCGAACGTGGGCACAACAGCCCCGGTTGCGCCGTCTGCGCAGAGCGCGAGCCCCGCCGCACCAGCGGGTGCGGTGATTCCCGCTCGCGGCAAGCCCATGGAAGTCACCTTGCATTTCGCGGCGGACAGCTGGGTCGAGGTCTACGACGCGAACGGCGAGCGCCTGTTCTACGACATCGGCTCCGCCGACTCACAGCGCACTCTTTCCGGCACGCCGCCATTGCGGGTGACATTCGGCAACGCGCCGGGGGTCACGCTCGTTGTGAACGGCAAGCCCGCCACTGTCCCGGCCAATGCCATGCGCGACGACACTGCGCAGTTCGTCATCAACCGCTCGGGCCGCATCGTCCGCGCGCGCCAGCAGCCGGAAGGGAACTGATCTTGGCCGATATCATCCAAACCGTTCGCGGCATGAACGACGTGCTGCCTGCCGACATCGGCACGTGGCAGTTTCTCGAAGGCACGGTGCGCGAGCTCGTGGCCAGCTACGGCTTCCAGGAAATGCGCGTGCCCGTGGTCGAGCAGACCCGGCTCTTCAAGCGCGCCATCGGCGAGCTCACCGACGTGGTCGAGAAGGAGATGTACACCTTCGAAGACCAGGGCGGCGAGAGCCTCACGCTGCGTCCTGAAGCCACGGCCGGCATCGTGCGCGCCGTGATCTCCAACGGCATGCTGCGCGGTGCGCGCCACAAGCTCTGGTGCATCGGGCCCATGTTCCGGCACGAGAAGCCGCAGAAGGGGCGCTATCGCCAGTTCCACCAGCTCGACGTCGAGGCCATCGGCTTTGCCGGCCCCGATATCGATGCGGAAATCATCGCGATGACGGCGCGCCTGTGGCGCCTGCTCGGCATCACGCGCGTGAAGCTGCAGGTGAATTCGCTCGGCACCACGGAATCGCGGCATGCGTATCGCGACTTGCTCGTGGCGTATTTCCGCTCGCACGAGGCCCGGCTGGATGCCGACAGCCGCCGCCGGCTCGAAGGCAACCCGCTGCGCATTCTCGACAGCAAGAACCCGGAGATGCGCGAGATCATCGACGGTGCGCCGGTGCTCACGGAGCACCTGGACGCCGAGTCGCGGGAGCACTTCGATGCGCTGTGCGCCTCGCTCGCCGCCATCGGCATCGAATATCAGGTGAACCCGCGGCTCGTGCGCGGGCTCGACTACTACACCCGCACGGTGTTTGAGTGGACCACCGATGCGCTCGGCACGCAGGACGCCGTGTGCGCCGGAGGCCGCTACGACGGGCTCATCGCGCACCTGGGCGGCGAGGCCACCCCCGCCATCGGTTTTGCCATGGGCATCGAGCGCGTGGTGGAGCTGCTGGTGCAGGCCCAGAAAACGCCCCCCCGACGCGCGCCGGATGCTTACGTGGTAGTGAACGGCACGCAGGCGACGGTGGAAGCGCTGAAGATCGTGGAGCGCCTGCGCAACGAGTTGCCGCACCGCCGGTTCGAAATGAACCTCGGGGGCGGCAAGTTCAAGGCGCAATTCCAGCGCGCCGACAAGAGCGGGGCGCCGCTGGCGCTCATCCTGGGGGATGATGAATTGAGCCGCGGCGTCGTCGCCGTGAAACCTTTGCGGCAGGAGTCGGGTCAGAGCGACTGCCCGATTGCCGAGCTGGCCGCACGCATCGAGGCCGCATTGAGCGAACCCGGTGGATAAGAGCAGCTGATTTCAGGAGAGGCGCGTGGACGAGTATTTGACCGAAGCAGAACAATGGGAGCGGGCGAAGGCCTGGCTCCGCTCCTATGGCGTGTGGATCCTCGGCGGCATCGCGCTGGCCCTGGCCGGCATCGCGGGCTGGAACTGGTGGCAGGACCGGCAGAGCTCCATCGCCATGCAGGCGAGCGCGAAGTACCAGCAGATGACCGAAGCGCTCAGCCGCAACGAGATTGCCCGCGCCAGGACGGTGAGCGCCGAGCTGGAGCGAGACTTCCCCAACTCGCCCTACGTCGACCAGGCGCACCTGTTCGACGCCCGCATCGCCGTGGAAGCCGGAGATCTTGCGAAGGCCGACACCCTGCTGAGGAGCGTCATGAGCCACACGAAGGACGACCAGCTCGCTCTCGTGGCACGCCTGCGCCTCGCGCGCGCGCAGCTCGCGCAGAACAAGCCGGACGACGCGCTGACCACGCTGAACGGCGCCCCGGCCGGCGCATTCGAGGCACGCTTTCACGAAGCGCGTGGCGATGTGCTCTTCGCCAAGGGCGACAAGGAAGGCGCGCTGAAGGAATACAAGGCCGCGCGGACTGGAACCGAGACCCAGTCCGTCGATGCGCAGCTGCTGCAACTGAAGATCAACGATCTCAAGGCCGACGCGCCGGCACCCGCCACCGCGCAGGCTGACGGAGCCAGGTAGATATGCGTCGAAAGCTGCTTGTCGTTGCGCTCGGGGTGCTCGTGTTCTCGTTGGGCGCGTGTTCGAACAAAGACAAGGCCATCGATCTGCCGGCGGAGCTCGCGGACTTCCCCGCCACCCTGCGCGTGCAACGCGCGTGGAGTGCAGGCGTGGGCGGCGATGGCGAAGAGTTGCGGCTGGGCCTTGGCGTGGCCACCGAAGGTGGCCGAGTGTTTGCGGCCGGCCGAAGTGGCGATGTCGTGGCGTTCGATCTGGATACGGGCCGCTCGCTGTGGCGCACGCGCACGAAGACGCTGCTCTCCGGTGGCACGGGCGCCGGTGACGGGCTCGTGGTCGTCGGCTCCAGCGAAGGCGCAGTGATTGCGCTGAACGGTGCGGATGGCGCCGAGCGCTGGCGCGTGAAGGTGAACGGCGAAGTGCTGTCGGCGCCGGCGGTTTCGGCTCGCGCCGTCATTGTGCGCACCGTCGATGGCAAATTGCGCGGTCTCGCGCCGGATACCGGCAAAGAGCTGTGGCTCTACGAGCAGCAGGTTCCGCGTCTCACGCTTCGTGGCACGGCGCTGCCGGTGTTCGCGGGCGATGCGGTCCTCTGCGGGTTCGACAACGGAAAGGTTGTCGCGCTCAGCGCGGCCGATGGCTCGCTGCTGTGGGAAGCCACCGTGGCCCCGTCGCGCGGTCGCACGGAGCTGGAGCGGCTCGTAGACATCGACTCCGCGGTAAGGGTGATCAACGACAACGTCTACGCCGTGGGCTTCCAGGGGCGCGTCGCCATGCTGGCGCTCGACTCCGGGCAGATATGGTGGGCGCAGGATGCGTCGAGCTATCGCGGCCTCGGCGTGGATGACGACAACGTCTACATCGCCGCCGCGGATGGCGACGTGGTGGCACTGAAGCGTAGCTCCGGTGCGGAGGTGTGGCGGCAGAAGGGGCTCGCGCATCGTGGCCTTTCCGCACCCGTCGTCACCGAAAGCGCCGTGGCCGTCGCAGACTTCAAGGGCTACGTGCACTGGCTCGACAAGAGCACAGGCGCGTTCGTGGCGCGTGCGCAGGCGGGGAGTGGGCGCGTGAGCAATCCGCCCATCGCCTCGGGCGACCGCGTGTTCGTCATCAACGACGAAGGGCGCATCACGGCGTTCAAGACCGCGCCGATTGCGCTGGCCGATGCGCGGCCGTTGAAGGCTTCGGCGCCTGCGGCCGAGCCGAAGCGACGCGGGCCGCCGTCTGCGAGCGAGCCGATCGAAAAGCCCGCGACCGAGCGCGACGCGCCGGCGGAGCCCGTGACGCCTGAGCCATCCGCCGAGTCGCCCGCTGCCGAGGCGCCGCGCGGCCAGGGCACGGGTGGTTGAGTAATTGATGCTGCCAGTCATCGCGCTCGTCGGCCGGCCCAACGTCGGCAAATCGACTCTCTTCAATGTATTGACCGGAACCCGCGACGCCATCGTCGCGGACGTTCCCGGTGTGACGCGTGACCGGCAGTATGGCTTCGGCCGAGTAGGGCCCATGCCCTATGTGGCAATCGACACCGGCGGGCTCGTCGAGAACCCTGTCGGCATCGAGACGCAGATGCGCGTGCAGACCGAGCGCGCCATCGAGGAAGCGGACCGGTTCATCTTCATCGCCGACGCGCGCGCCGGCCTCACGCACCAGGACCAGTTCGTCGCGCGCGAGCTGCGGCGCTCGGGCAAGCCCGTCTTCCTGGCCGTCAACAAGGCGGAGAGCCTGGATACCTCGGTGGTGTCCGCGGAGTTTCACGCGCTGGCTCTGGGCGAGCCCATCTGCATATCCGCCACGCATGGGCAGGGCACGACAGAGCTCATGGAGCGCGTGCTCGAAGGCATCGAGCCCGTTGAAGCCGATGACCCGTCGAGGTCCACCGCCATTCGCATCGCCGTGATTGGCCGGCCTAACGTGGGCAAGTCCACGCTGGTGAATCGCCTGCTCGGGCAGGAGCGCGTGATCGCCAGCGAAGAGCCCGGCACCACGCGCGACAGCATCCTCGTGCCGTTTCATCGGGACGATCACGACTTCCTGCTCATCGACACGGCCGGCGTGCGCCGGCGCTCGAAGGTTGAAGACGTCATCGAGCGTGTCAGCGTCGCCAAGACGCTGCAGGCCATCGAGCATGCGCATGTGGTCATTCTCGTGCTCGACGCGCACGAGCAGGTGGGCGAGCAGGACGCAAGCGTGCTGGGTCTTGCGCTACAGCGCGGGCGCGCGGTGCTCATCGCCGTGAACAAGTGGGATCACATTCCCCTCGAGCAGCGCGACGATATCCGCCGGCAGGTGGAGTTGAAGCTGGATTTCGTGCCGTTCGCGCCGGTGCACTTCATCTCCGCGCGGCATGGCACGGGCGTGGGCGTTCTCGTCGGCGACATGATTCACGCGTACGAATCGGCCATGCGCGAGATGCGCACGCAAGACCTCAGCCGCGCGCTCGAAAAGGCGATGACCGCACACCAGCCCCCGCTCGTGCACGGCCGCCGCATCAAGCTGCGCTATGCGCACCAGGGTGGCCGCAATCCGCCCCGCATCGTGATCCACGGCAACCAGACCGAGCACGTGCCCGACGCTTACTCGCGCTATCTGTCGAACATGTTCCGCAAGTCGTTCGACCTGTTCGCGACGCCGGTGTTCGGTGGAGTTCCGCAGCGACAAGAACCCGTTCACGGAGCGCCTGCGCGAGAAGCGCCAGTCGAGCGCGCGCCCAGGCAAGGCCACCGCGAAAAACCCCGGCAGCAAGAACCGCCGCGCCTCCGACGAGCGCACGCAGAAGAGGCGGAAGAAGGCGAAGCGCGAGGCAGCGCGCGCGACGCGCGGTGGTGCGAAGCCCCGCAAAGGCCCTGCCCGCAGTCCTCGCCGCCCCTGAATTTGTAGCGGCGCAGGGCGAGCCGCATGCGGCGTAGTGCGGGCAGACCACCCTCATCGCAAACCGCAGCGGCTGTTCGATTCGTTCGAGCCGTACGACCAGACGCGGCTGGAACGGAAGATCGGGGCCGCGCCGGCCGAAATGTCGGGGAAAACGTCGGTGAAAATGTCGGGGAAAACTCCTGATCGCATTCTTACGCTGCTCCGCAGCGCTCCGAACCTCGCCATTCCCGATATCGCAGCGGTACTCGGTAAGACCGAGCGTACTGTTCGAACGAGTGATCCGCGACCTGAAATCGACAGGTCGACTGGAACGCGCTGGTTCAGCCCGGGGCGGGCAGTGGATCGTCCGGGAGTCCGACTGAGCAGACGCGCGAATTGTCGATTCGAAACGGCGCACGTGCGGCTCTGACACGCCCATTTCTCGACGTTTCCACCGGGCACGCGCATCCCAGCGCCGCCCGGATCTCTACACCATCGTCATGAACTCGCCCAACCAGCGGCGCGCTTCGATTGACGGTGGTGTACAATTGTGCATACTCTAAGGAAGCTCGAATACGAATGGGATTCGGAGAAGGCGAAGGTCAACGCGCGCAAGCACGGCGTGAGTTTTGCCGATGCGGCACTCGCTCTGGGCGATGACTTTGCGTTGACCCGGCACGATCCGGACTCCAATGGCGAGGTTCGCCATGTATCGATCGGAATGGATCCCATGTTTCGCATCCTCGTGACCGTGTTTACGTTCCGGGGCGACAAGGTCCGAATCATCTCCGCCCGCAAGGCCACTGCCACCGAACGCCATCTCTATCGGCAACGCTGATGCGCAAGCAATACGACTTTTCCAAAGCAAAGCGAGGCGCCGTCGTGCGTGAGGCGAAGGGTAAGACCCGCATCACCATTCGCCTCGACGACGCGGTGCTCGAGTGGTTCAAGCAGCAGGTCGAGGCGGCCGGCGGCGGCAACTATCAGTCACTGATCAACTCGACGCTGCGCGAACACATCGCGCAGCAGCGCGAACCGCTGGAGGCCACCCTGCGTCGCGTAGTGCGAGAAGAGCTTCGTCGAGTGAAGTAGGGTGAGGTGGCAGATACCGGCGGCTTAGCGGGAGGTCTTGGAGTCCGACTGAGCAGGCTTTGCGGCGGGTTTTGCCTTCGGCTCCGGCGGCAGGAAGAGCGCAGGGTCGACCATCGTGCGATTCAGCGTTACGCCCCAATGCAGGTGCGGGCCCGTGACGCGGCCGGTGGCGCCGACCTTGCCGAGGATGTCACCTGACTTCACCACGTCGCCGGGCTTCACGTCGATGGCGCTCAGGTGGCAATACATGGTGACGAGGCCCTGGCCGTGGTCGACGAGCACGGTGTTGCCGTTGAAGAAGAAGTCGCCGGTTTGCGCAACGCGGCCGTCCGCAGGGGATTTGATGGGCGTGCCCGTGGGGGCGGCGATGTCCATGCCGGTGTGCGGGTTGCGCGGTTGATCGTTGAAAACGCGGCGCAGGCCGTAGGAGCTCGAGCGGCGGCCCGGAACGGGCTGTTGAAAGCGCAGCGTGGAGGGGGGCGCGTCTGAAAACGTTGCGAGTGCTTCCTGAATGACAGGCCGCTCACGTTCGGTGCGGGCCCTATCCGCGGGCGAAAGATCGACCACGCGCGGCTCGACCTTCAGGCGTTGCTCCGAATACCTCTTGGGCTTCACCTCGAATTCGACGCGCTGCTGCGCGCCGTCGCCCGATTCCACGAGGAGCTCCGCCTTGCCCGGCTCTTTCGATAGCGGAATGCCGACAATTGCGCGCCAGTGATCGCCTTCGCGAACCACCATCGCTGGCGCGTCGTCGAACGAGACCGCCGGGCGCTGCCCGGCAGCACCGGGAATCGCCGTCATGAACACGCCGCCCGGCACGTGGCTTTCCCTCGGAAGCGTCAGCTTGGCGCCGCCATCGCCTGATGCAGCATGGGCGCCGCTCGCATTGAGAAGCACGCAGGCCAGAGCAAGGCCCAGGAATCCGCCACGATTGCTCATGAGTCGACGTTTCAATCCTCTTTGCCCGTGACTTTCGCGCGCACCTTCCCGCGCGCAACCTGTGCCTGGATGTCGTCCCCCACCTGCAGCGACGCTGCATCAGTCACCAGCGCGCCATCTGCGCCTCGCGTCACGATGGCGAAGCCGCGCTCGAGCGTGGCGAGCGGGCTCACGGTGTTGAGCGTGCGCACGGCAAGCGTGAGCCGATGCTCGGCGCGGGCGATGTGATCGGTCCAGGCGTGCCGCAAGCGGGCCGCGAGCGATTCGTGCCTGAGGCACATATCCCTCACGCGTCGCTCAGGCGAGTGCTGGAGCAGGCCGGTCATCGCCTCACTCATTCGACTGCGGCTGTGATGAAGCGCGCCGCGTATCGCACCGGCGAGCCGCTGTTCCAGGTCATCCAGCCGCTGCTCCTGCTGTTGCAGACGCGCGCCGGGGTGCATGAGCTTGAGGCGCGACCCCGCGGCGTCGAAGCGGCTGGAAATGGTTCGCAGCTCGCGCCGCATGGCCACGACGAGGCGGTCTGCCGTGCGCGCGAGCACGTCCAGGCATGCGTTCCGGTCTGGCACGACGAGCTCGGCGGCGCCTGACGGCGTCGGCGCCCGCGCATCGGCCACGAAATCCGCAATGGTGAAATCCACTTCGTGCCCGATGCCGCTCACCACCGGCAGCGTGCTTGCATGAATGGCACGCGCCACGGCCTCGTCATTGAAGGCCCACAGGTCTTCGATCGACCCGCCGCCGCGCGCGACGATGAGCACATCGCACTCCGCCCGCGCGTTCGCCACCGCGAAGGCTTCCATGATCGCGGGGATCGCGGCCGCGCCCTGAACGGGCGTGGGGTAAATGACGACCGAAGCCGGCGGAAACCGCCGCGCCAGAATGTGCAGCACATCCCGGATCGCCGCCCCCGTGGGTGAGGTAATCACGCCGATGCGGCGTGGAAAGCGTGGCAGCTCACGCTTGCGCTCCAGCGCGAACAAGCCTTCCGCCGCCAGCTTGGCCTTGAGGCGCTCGAACTCACGCTTCAGCGCGCCGACGCCGGCTTCTTCCAGGTGCTCGACGATGAGCTGGTAGTCCCCGCGCGGCTCGTACATCGTGACGCGCCCGCGTGCGAGCACGAGTTGCCCCGCTTTCGGCGTGAAGCCCACGCCGTTGTTCTTCTGGCGGAACATCGCGCAGCGAATCTGCGCTTCGCGATCCTTCAGCGAGAAATACCAATGGCCGGACGACGGCGCGGAGAAATTGGAGAGCTCGCCTTCGAGCCACACGACCGGCATGCCGTGCTCCAGCAGCAGGCGCACTTCGCGATTGAGGCGCGAGACCGAATAGACGTTGCGTTCGGCCTGGGCGCCGAGGGCAGGCGCGCTGGGGGAGGACATTGGCTTCACCTGGAGGGCGCTGTGGCGCTGGCGGGCGCAGGGCACGCGCGAGACCTGTTCCGCGCGACCCAAGAGGGCCCGGATGACACCCTACCACACGTCCGCCAATAGGTTTACCCACCGGGGCCCAGTGCGTACAATCGCGCGCCAATCTCACCCCCCACCTGGCGGGGCACACCGGCAAAGCCGGTACCTGGCGGTCCATGCGAATCCTCGAAGAAGCACTGACCTTCGACGATGTCCTTTTAGTCCCGGCTTACTCGGAAATCCTGCCGCGCGAGGTCGACCTGTCTACGCAGGTCACCAGGCGTATCCGGCTGAATATTCCGCTGTTGTCCGCGGCGATGGACACGGTCACCGAGGCGCGCCTCGCCATCACCATCGCCCAGGAAGGCGGGATGGGCATCGTCCACAAGAACATGCCCATCGAGGCGCAGGCCACCGAAGTGGCGCGCGTGAAGAAATACGAGAGCGGGGTCATCAAAGACCCGATCACGGTCCCGCCCGAGATGACCATCCGCGAGGTGCTGGAGCTCACGCGCTCGCGGGGCATCTCCGGCGTGCCGGTCGTGGTGGGCAAGAAGGTGGTGGGCATCGTCACGCACCGTGACCTGCGTTTCGAAGAGAAGCTCGACGCGCCCGTCTCCTCGGTGATGACGCCGCAGGAGCGCCTGATCACCGTGCGCGAGAACGCGCCCAAGCACGAAGTGCTGGGGCTGCTCCACAAACACCGCATCGAGAAGGTGCTGGTCGTGAACAGCGACCATGAGCTCGCCGGCATGATCACGGTGAAGGATTTCCAGAAGGCCACGGAATTCCCGCGCGCCTGCAAGGACGAAGGTGGGCGCCTGCGCGTGGGCGCCGCCGTGGGCACCACGGCAGACACGCTCGACCGGGTGGCCGCGCTTCGTGAGGCGGGCGTGGACCTCGTTGTGGTGGATACCGCTCACGGGCACCACCGCGGCGTCATCGACATGGTCCGCCGCATCAAGACCAAGTGGGGCGATCTCCAGGTCATTGCGGGCAACATCGCCACGGCAGACGCCGCGCGCGCCCTCGTCGATGCCGGCGCAGACGCCGTCAAGGTGGGCATCGGCCCGGGTTCCATCTGCACAACGCGCATCGTCGCGGGTGTGGGCGTGCCACAGATTTCCGCCGTTTCGATGGTGGCAGACGCACTGGCGAAGACCGATGTGTCGTTGATTTCGGATGGCGGCATCCGCTTCTCCGGCGACATCGCCAAGGCGCTCGCCGCGGGCGCGCATGCCGTCATGATCGGCAGCCTGTTCGCCGGCACCCTGGAGTCGCCCGGCGAGGTGGAGCTGTATCAGGGCGCCAGCTACAAGTCTTACCGCGGCATGGGCTCACTCGGCGCCATGGCAGAGCGCCACGGCTCCGCCGACCGTTACTTCCAGGATGCCTCCACCGAGCTGCAGAAGCTCGTGCCGGAAGGTGTGGAAGGCCGCGTGCCCTACAAGGGCAGCGTGGTGCAGATACTTCAGCAGCTCGGCGGCGGCCTGCGCGCGGCGATGGGCTACACCGGCAGCCGCAACATCACCGACCTGCGCACCCGGCCGAACTTTGTGCGAATCACGAACGCGGGCGTGCGCGAAAGCCACGTCCACGACGTGACCATCACCAAAGAGGCTCCCAACTACCGCGTCTCGTGAGTCCGTCAATGCAAAGCGTGGCACATCCGATGAATTCCTCACCCGCAGCTCATCCGGCTGACGCGCCCCGGGCTGAGGCGCCCCCGGACATCCACGCCGACCGGATTCTCATCCTCGACTTCGGCGCGCAATACTCGCAGCTCATCGCGCGGCGCGTGCGCGAGCTCGGCGTCTATTGCGAGCTTCTCCCCTGGGACATCACGGACGACGAAGTCCGCGCCTTCAAGCCACGCGGGATCATCCTTTCCGGCGGCCCGGAGTCCGTGACCGATGCGAAGCCGCCCCGCGCGCCGGATGCGGTGTTCACGCTCGGCGTGCCGGTGCTCGGCATCTGCTACGGCATGCAGACCATGGCGCAGCAGTTGGGCGGGCGCGTGGCGCCGTCGACCAAGCGCGAGTTCGGGTATGCGGCCGTCACGGTCGCCAGCGGCTGCCGGTTGTTCGGCGATCTGGCGGACAGGCTAGACCCGAACGGCCGTGCCGTGCTCGACGTGTGGATGAGCCACGGCGATCGCGTTGAAGAAGTGCCAGAAGGTTTCACGGTCACTGCCCGCACAGCCCACGCCCCGCTCGCCGCCATGAGCGACGAGAAGCGGCGCTTTTACGGCGTGCAGTTCCACCCGGAAGTCACGCACACGAAGCAGGGCGCGTTGCTGCTGCAGCGGTTCGTGCGAGACATCTGCGAGTGCGCCGATCGCTGGCGCGTCGGCAACATCATCGAAGACGCCATCGCGCGCGTGCGTGCCCAGGTGGGCACCGGCAAAGTGCTGCTGGGTTTGTCGGGCGGCGTGGATTCGTCCGTGGTGGCGGCGCTGCTTCACAAGGCCATTGGCGACCAGCTCGTCTGTGTATTCGTCGACACGGGCCTGCTGCGCCTGAATGAAGGCGACGACGTCATGCGCACGTTCGCGGATCACCTCGGCGTGAAGGTCATTCGTGCGAATGCCGAAGCGCGCTTCCTCGGCGCGCTCGCTGGCGTCACAGACCCGGAAGCCAAGCGCAAGGTCATCGGCAAGAGCTTCATCGACGTGTTCGATGAAGAGTCCCACAAGCTCGCGGGCGTGGATTTCCTCGCGCAGGGCACGATCTACCCGGATGTCATCGAGTCCGCCGGCGCGCGCACGGGCAAGGCGCACGTCATCAAGTCGCATCACAACGTGGGCGGCTTGCCGGCGAACATGCGCATGAAGCTGGTGGAGCCGCTGCGCGAGTTGTTCAAGGACGAGGTGCGCAAGCTCGGTGTGGAGCTGGGGCTGCCGCGCGAGATGGTGTATCGCCACCCGTTCCCGGGCCCGGGCCTCGGGGTGCGCATCCTTGGCGAGGTGAAGAAGGAATACGCGGACCTGCTGCGCAAGGCCGATGCCATCTTCATCGAAGAGCTGCGCAAGCACGATCTCTACGACAAGACGAGCCAGGCCTTCGCGGTATTCCTGCCGGTGCGCTCGGTCGCTGTGATGGGCGATGGGCGCCGTTACGACTATGTCATCTCACTGCGTGCGGTCGAGACGGTGGATTTCATGACGGCGCACTGGGCGCGCCTGCCCTACGATTTCCTCGACGTCGTGTCCCGCCGCATCTGCAATGAAGTCGCGGGCATCTCGCGCGTGGTGTATGACATTTCAGGGAAGCCGCCGGCCACCATCGAGTGGGAGTAGCGCCGCGCCATGAGCATGGTCAGGGCGCTGGGCGAGGCCCTTTCGGGCCTCGAACAACTGAGGGCGCTCATTGCCTCGGGGCAACGGCCCGGTATCGCGGTTTCTCTCGACTTCAATCTCGCTGAAGTCGGCGATGGCGCGGCCGTGTTCGTCGGCACGCCCGGCCAGCACGCCTACAATCCCATCGGCATGGTCCACGGCGGTTACGCCGCCACGCTTCTGGACTCCGCTTGTGGCTGCGCCGTGCATACCCAGCTCTCCGCGAAGCAGAGTTACTCCACGCTCGAGCTGAAAGTGGCGTACCACAAGGCCATCACGGACAAGACCGGGCCCATGCGCGCCGAAGGGCGAGTGGTGACGCTGGGCAGGCGCGTGGCCTTCGCCGACGGGCGTCTCGTCGACGGCAATGGCAGGCTTTACGCGTCAGCCACTTCAACGCTGCTGATCATCGAGCTGTAAGGACAGCCCGGCGTGATACGTGTACTGAGAGGACGGTTACATGCCCACGCCTGACGAAGCCTTCATGCGCCGTGCGCTGGAGCTCGCCGACGTCGCGATGGCCACGGGCGAGGTTCCGGTGGGTGCGGTGCTGGTGCATGAGGAGCACGTCATCGCCATGGGCTACAACCAGCCCATCTCCTCGCACGATCCCACGGCCCACGCGGAGATCGTCGCCCTGCGCGAGGGCGGCCGCCTGCTCGACAATTACAGGCTGGAAGGTACGACGCTGTACGTAACCCTGGAGCCCTGCGCCATGTGCGCGGCGGCCGCTGTGCACGCTCGCGTGCGGCGCGTGGTGTTCGGCGCGTGGGACCCGAAGGCGGGCGCGGCTGGCAGCATCGTGAATGTCTTCACGCTGCCGATGAATCATCGCGTGGACGTGTTCGGCGGCGTGCTCATGGAAGAGTGCTCGAGCCGCCTGACGCGCTTCTTCGAGAAGCGCCGCGCCTAGACTCAGTCTTCCGCACGATTGGTGCGCCGGCGCGCAGGAACTAGTTCCTTTGATCTGTAGACAATCTGCCACCGTTCAGAGCCAGTATCACAACCACAACAACGCAGGCACCGCGTGTGTCGGTTGGATATACACTGCAATCCGCCGGCATTGATCGCAGCAGCGACGGTCAGAACTGCACGCGGCCCGCGCGAGCGCGCCCGTGCGCAGAGCGTCCGGGCGACTCACCACGTAGCGGAGAATCGGCGGCATCGACTCTCACACACCCCGTGAGAAGTTGTATTGGAATGTAGCCGGCCAGGAAGCATGACAAGATGAGCCACAGGGGGGGCGGAATGGAAAAAAGGCAAAGACCTTTTGATCTCTTGCGCTGGTTCGGCGCGCTGAGTTTCGTGACGATAGCCTCCGCCGCGGTCGGCATGGCGGCGATATTGTCGTATTTCCTCGCCGGCGAAATCCTGAGGCGCCACGCGTCGAAGACCGCCGAGTTCATCTCGAGCGTTGCGGAGATACAGAGCGCTTTCGGCGGATTTCGCGATCGGGCGGGAATGGCGGAGCTTCTGGGCGGTATTCGAACCGCGGGTGAGCTGGGGGTGGGCGAAGATGCCGCCGAGCGCGCCAGAGAGGAGTTTTTCGATCACATGCGCGCCCTGCCGAGCGTGCTCTCGATCGATATCTACGCTCGCGATCGCAGGGTGATCTGGTCGCATAGCAAGGATGGGCATGCGGACGCCGTGATGGGAAGCGTGGAGCCTCTGTTTCTCGATTCGATCTTTGCGCGCCGATACGCGGCCTCGGACGACGCTGCCGTGGCGGCCGAGATCCTGTCGGATCAGCCTGGCAGCTACGATGTCAGGTACTACGTGCCTCTCTACGATTCGCGGCAACAGGTTGCCGCGGTGGTGGAAGTCTGCGAGGAGCCGATGGGGCTCTTCAACAGCATCCGGCGCGGACGGATCCTGGTCTGGGCCGGCTCTCTCGTCGCCGGCACGCTCATTTACCTCATTCTGTTCTGGGTCGTACGTCGAGCGGCCGTCCTGATTGGATTCCAGCAGCAGCGGCTGGTCGAATCCGAGACGCTCGCAGTGGTCGGCGAAATGGCTCTGGCGGTAGCTCACGGCATTCGCAGTCCGCTCGCGGCCATACGCAGCAGCGCCGAGTTGATTCACGAACAATTGCCGCAGAAGCTGCAGAACCACACACGGGACATCATCGGGCAAACGGATCGCTTGAGCCGTTGGTCGCGGGATCTGCTGGTGTTCTCGGTGCCGGAGCCGCCGGTGGCGGCACTGGAGAACGTGAACATCGTGCCCGTACTCGAGGAGTCCGTCGAGAACTTCCGCAGCCGGCTCTCTCAGAACCGCATCAGCCCCGAATGGATCAGGCCCGCGGTCGACGTGCCTGCGGTTGTCGGCAATCGGTCGCTGCTCCTTCAGGTATTCAACAGCATCATTGCCAACGCCATTGATGCCATGGCGGGCGGGGGCAAGCTGACCATTCGCTACGATATGGATCAACCGCGAGGTCGTGTCGTCGTCGATATCGAGGATACCGGCATGGGCATGTCGGACGATGAGCGCGCGCGCATGTTCAAGCCTTTCAGCACGAACAAGCCTCGGGGCCTGGGTATCGGCTTGACGTTGGTGAAACGCACGCTTGAGCGGTACGGCGGAAGTGTCCGGGTGGAGAGTGCCGAGCACGTGGGCACGCGGGTCGAGCTGAATTTCGCTACCTGCGCGCCTGGGCCATGATGCCCACGATCCTCATCGTCGAAGACGACCGCATATTCGCGGCGAACATCCGCGAATACCTCACACGCGCCGGTTGGGAAGTGGCTGTCAGTGGCTCGTTTGGTGATGCATTGAGCGCGCTCGAAGCGGTGCGCCCCGACATCGTCATCGCCGACTACCGCCTGCCCGACAAGACCGGCATCGAGCTGATCAAGGCCGCGATTGCCATGGACCCGCACATCAAGGGCGTGCTGATCACGGGCGAGGGCAGCATCCAGGTAGCGGTCGAAGCCATCAAGGCCGGTGCCTACGACTACTTGAGCAAGCCGCTCGTGCTTGCGGAACTGAAGCTGCTGCTGGAGCACGCGCTCGAGGCTGCGCGCGCGGAGAAGGCGCTCGCGTTCTATCAGCAGAAGCAGGCTCGCGGCAGCGGGGCCGAGGCGCTGCTGGGGGAATCCCCGGCAATCGGCCACATCAAGGACACCATCGCCCAGATCATGGAGATGGAAGCGCGCGTCATCGACGGGGATCTGCCGGCGGTGCTCATCACCGGGGAGACCGGCACCGGCAAGGAGCTCGTCGCGCGGGCGTTGCACTTCGACGGGCGCCGGCGCGAGCGACCGTTCGTGGAGGTGAACTGCGCCTCGATCCCGGCGAACCTGCTGGAGTCGGAGCTGTTTGGCCACGAGCGCGGCGCGTTCACCGACGCGAAGGAGCGCAAGGTCGGCCTGGTCGAGTCGGCCGAGGGCGGCACGCTGTTCCTGGACGAGATCGGGGAAGTGGATTTTGGCATCCAGGCAAAACTCCTGAAGCTGCTGGAGGAGCGCACGGTGCGCCGTATCGGCAGCGTGCGCGAGCGCAAGGTGAACGTGCGCATCATCAGCGCCACCAACCGCGATCTCGAGCGCATGGTGCACGAGGGGCGCTTTCGCGCGGATCTGTATTTTCGCCTGCGCATCATCACGCTGCACATGCCGCCGCTGCGCGAGCGCGGGTCGGATGTGCTCTTGCTGGCGCGCCATTTCCTCGCGACGCATGGCCGCCGCTACGGCAAGAAAGATCTCGAGCTATCGCCGGAAGCTCAAACGATGTTTCTCAAACATTCCTGGCCCGGGAACGTGCGGGAATTGCGCAACATGCTCGAGCAGACCGTCCTGCTCACGCGGGAGCGCGTGATCCCGGCCGCGGACATCGCGCTGCATGGCGTGACGCATCTCGCGGAAGGGCACAGCGCGCACGAGTTGAAGGAGATCACAGTGTCTGTGCCGGGCTACGGCATGAAGCTCTCGGACATGGAGCGTGAGCTCGTAAGAAGAACCCTGGAGCAGACGGACTGGAACGTGTCAAAGACGGCGCGACTGCTCGGCCTCAGCCGCGACATGCTGCGCACACGCCTGCAGAAGCACGGCCTGGTGCGCGAGTCTGGAAGGCAGAAGTAGGGGCGAAAAGCCGCGGCTGTTCGATGCTGCCGGGCGACTATTGGATGCTGCTGGCGATCTCGAAAATCGGCATGTACATGAGCACGATGATGATCCCGACGAGCACGCCGATCACCGTCATCAGGATCGGCTCGAACAGCTTGACGAAGCGGTCGACCCAGCGCGCCATGTCCTCGTCATGGAAATCCGCGGCACGCTCGAGCATCTCACCCAGGTTTCCGGACTGTTCCCCGGCGCGAATCAATTTCAGTGCGACGGGTGTCATGAGACCGTTCGTTTCCAGCGCCGTCGAAAGCGATAACCCTTCGCCGACTCGCGTGGTGACCTGATCGAGGCGCTGGCGTAGCGCTCCACGCAAGAGCCCGCGTACCATGTGGAGGGACGAGACGATCGGAATGCCGCCACGTAGCAGCATGCCCAGGGAGCGATAGAAGCGGGCCAGCTGGTACAGGAACAGGCGTTCGCGAACGCCCGGCATGCGCTCGATGGCACGCGCGATCCTCGCGCGCACGGCGGGGTCGCGGAGCGTGAAGACGGCGAGGGCCGCGGTGGCACCCGCGCCCACGGCGATAGCTTGCCGGTGCGCTGCCAGGAATTTCCCCCACAGCAGCAGCAGCTGTGACATCCAGGGAAGGTTCTGTCCCACTTCCTCGTACACCTGGCTGAACTTCGGCACCACGTAACCGAGCAGAAAGAACGTTACCAGCGTTCCTACGACCAGCAACAGCGCCGGATAGATGGACGCGCTGACGATCTTCTTCTTCAGCAGGTCGACCTGCGTCTGATAGCCGACATAGCGCGTGAGAGTCTCACTCAACTCGCCGGTGTGCTCGCTGGAGCGGACGAGCGCAACATAGAGATCGGGAAACACGGATGGCGCGCGGCGCAGCGCCTCGGAGAACGGCTTGCCTTCGCGTAGCGCGCGAATGATCTGTTCGATCACCTGCCTGTGCTCGGTTCGTTCTTCTTTCTGGTGGAGACTGTCCAGGCTGTCGATCAGCGACAGGCCCGCATGCAGCAGCGTCGCAAGCTGCTGCGTGAGAAGCAGCAACGGAAACGTACGGGTGTGGCGCAGGCTGGAGAAGCGCCACGGGCGCTGTGAAGCGATGGAGAGC
Organism: uncultured Gammaproteobacteria bacterium; assembly: GCA_963837755.1. GTDB lineage: Bacteria > Pseudomonadota > Gammaproteobacteria > Steroidobacterales > Steroidobacteraceae > JADGHX01. Next base: position 583,087 of record CAWIOP010000004.1, read on the forward strand.
ACGCGCAGGCCTTGGGCGCGCGCCATGGTGAGGGCCGCGCTTTGGCTCGGCGCTTCGAGCACGGCCTCGACGATTCCGTCTGGCTTGCGCAGGGCCTTTACGCGAAATTGCATCGGCGCGCTCACCAGCTCGTGATGTCGGCGTCTTGTCCGTTGCCGCCGGGGCGGCCGTCCCTGCCGAGCGAATACAGGTCGTAGTCGTCATGCTCGCCGGGCGACTTGAAGAGGTAGGGCCGTCCCCATGGATCGGGCGGGGCCGCTTTCTTGAGGTAGGGGCCGCTCCAGCCCGGCTCGTTCTGCGGCCGTGTGACCAGCGCGTTCAGGCCCTGCTCCGAGCTCGGCAGCTGGCCGGTCTCGAGGCGGTACATCTCGAGCGCCTTCTCGATTGCCTGTATCTGAGAACGGGCAACCTTGGTCTCGGACTTTCCGACCTGCGCGAAGTATCTGGGCGCCACGAGACCGGCGAGCAATCCCACTATCACCATCACGACCAGCAACTCGAGCAACGTGAAGCCGGATGCCCGCGTGCGATGGATGGAACGAGCGCGTTGCATGGCGAAAGCCCTCCGCGAATTGCCGGTGACGCCGGCCCAATCACCTCTCACATGGTTTTCATTGTTGGAACGATTCTCCGCCGCCGTCAACAACCTTGTTGTGTTCTTCGATGCCGCGCGGTCTTGCCCCACTCGATTGGGGGTTGTTCACCAGCTTCACCCACTCGCGGCCCGATCCGCCGCGCGCGGGGTTTTTTGTCCAAGTGCATCTGTTTCAGCAACTTAGCTCTCGCGTGTCTCGGACACGATGCATCTGGCATCCCACATGCTTTGGAGCAGATCGCGCGCATGCACGTCACCGGCGGCGGTGAGTCGTGACTGGGCCGCATCGTCAAAGCGAGGGGGATGTCATGAGTGGGAAGAACAGTAAACGTCTGGCGGTGAATCTTCGCGAGCTCACGAAGCCGGGCACGATCGGCTTCAGGGTCGCAATCGCGCTCATCGGCGTCACGGGCGCGATGACGGCGCCTGCCGCGCACGCGGCCATATCCTGTCAGCGCCAGATCACGGCGAACGTCGTGGCGTTCGACAAACCGCTCATGTACAACCGGCTCGGCGCGAGCAACGTGAACGGCATGATGTACGCGCTCAAGCGCGACGTCATCAACACGCAGAGCATGCTCCCGCTCACCGCCGGTGGCGCGGCTACGCCGGGCCAACTGGATCTGCGCCCGGACAAGCGCCACCGTCCGCTGGCATTGCGGGTGCGGACCGGCGACTGTCTGACGGTCAACCTGCAGAACCTGTTGACGCCGCTGTCCAACCCCTTCAACGCTCCGCTCACCGAGCCTTCGGGACAGCAACACACGGTCAACAACGACGACCAGGTTGCGGGCCGCTACGTCGGCTTCCATTCCTCCGGCATGCAGCTCGTGAACAGCATCGCCGATGACGGCAGCAACACGGGGAACAACGTGAGCAGCCTGGTGGCCCAGGGCGGCACGAGGAGCTACACCCTGTATGCCGAGAAGGAGGGAACGTTCAACGTGACCAGCGGCGGCGCGGTGCTCGGCTCCGAGGCCACCCAGGGTAACTCCGCCAACGGCCTGTTCGGCATGCTGATCGTCGAGCCCGCCGGCGCGAAGATCTACCGCGGCCAGGTGTTCGAGGAAGAGATGCGCCTGGCCGCCGATGTGAACCTGAACGGCGTGCTGGACGCGACGGAGAAGACCGCGCAGGGACATGCGCGTGTCCGCTACGAAGCGACCTATCCCAACACGGCGCCGTGGACCACGGAAGGCAAGAACACGCTGCCGATTCTCAACATGATGAAGTGCTCGTCATCGACCGTCTGCGAGATCGTGCACTCCGAGATCAACGCGGTGATCGCCGGCCCGAATGCGGACGGTTCGTTCCCGGCGAGCACTTACCCGCTCGAGTCGGTGGGCAAGCGCAATCCCACGGTGCCGAACCGCCTGGAGCCGTTCCGCGATTTCGCCTCCGCGTTCCACGACGAGGCCGCGACCGGCCAGGCGTTCCCGGGCTTCTACAAGAACGATCCGGTGTTCCGCTATGTGCTGCACGGCGTGCGGGACGGTTTCATGATCAACTACGGCTCGGGCGGCATCGGCTCGGAGATTCTCGCCAACCGCCTGGGCGTCGGACCCACCAGCGATTGCGCGGATTGCGCTTACGAGGAGTTCTTCCTCAGCTCCGTCGTCCTGGGTGACCCCGCGTTGACGGTCGACATCCCGGCGAACGTCGGTCTGGAGAATCTTCTGCCCGGTCAGGTGCCGCCCGCCGGAACCCAGGGTCCCAAGGCGAACTACGTGATCGGCGCCGAGGACCCGGGCAACGTCCACCACAGCTATACCAACGACTTCACCAAATTCCGCAACACGCACATCGGCAAGGAACAGCACGTCTTTCATCTGCACAATCACCAGTGGTTGTACGACTCGAACGACGACAACTCGAACTATCTCGACGCGCAGGGTGTCGGGCCCGGCGTCGGATATACGTACGAGATCGCGTTCGGCGGCTCCGGCAACCGCAACAAGACAGCGGGAGACGCGATCTTCCACTGCCACTTCTATCCGCACTTCGCCCAGGGCATGTGGTACCTCTGGCGCGTGCACGACGTACACGAGGCCGGCACCCGGCTGGCGAGCTCGGGTGCGACCTATCACACGGCTGTTTGGGGATTGGCGAACACAACCCCCGCAGCGGGTGCGCGCGCCTATCCGGACGGCGAGATCGCCACGGGCACGCCCATTCCCGCCGTGGTGCCGCTGCCCGGCAAAGGCATGGCGCCGATTCCCGCTGACGTGCAGGTGGTGCAGAACCCGCTCACCTCGCCGTTCAACGGCAGGCCGCTCGGCTCGCTGGCCCAGGTGAACGACCGCACCAAGAACCCCGGCTATCCGTTCTGGATCGCCGGCGTCGAGGACACCATCGGACAGCGTGCGACGACGCCGCCGCTCGACATGCTGACGAAGGCCAAGGCACAGACGCTCAAGAATTCGGGCGATCCGCTGTGGGCGCAACTGCAGCCCGACCAGGCAGATGGTTTCGATGGCGGCCTGCCGCGCCATACGCTCAAGGGCCACGCCGCCGGTTCCACGACCGCCACGGTGACCACCCGGCTCGATTTCTCCAAGGATCTCGTTACCGCGGTGCCCGTGTACTACCCCGAGGAAGGAACCGATCTCGAACGGATCGCAATGGCTTTTCACGCGCAGCGAACGCATTCGAGCTACAAGCTGGATCTGGCGGGCAACGCCACGTCGGCGTCCTTCGTCACGAACGGGGGCGGCGGTCCGGTGGTCGGCGCGCCATTCCACAATCCGTGCATCGACGACGTCGGCGCCGTGCTGAAACCCGGCGTGACAGGCCAGTTCTTCTCTGGCGAAACCACCACCGGGATGACCACGCGCGGCTCGAGCATCTTCAACTCCGACACGCCCCGCATCTACAAGGGCGCCGACATACAGTTCGACGTAGTGCTCAACAAGGTCGGCTATCACTTCCCGCAGGAGCGCATCGTTACGCTGTGGCAGGACGTGGCGCCGGTGATCAGCAAGACGAAACCGCCGGAGCCGATGGTGTTCCGCATGAACACTTTCGACTGCTCGGTGTATCACCAGACCAACCTGGTGCCGGACCACTACGAGATCGACGACTACCAGGTGCGTACGCCGACCGACATCATCGGCCAGCACATCCACCTGCCGAAGTGGGATCTCACCACCGCTGACGGTTCGGGCAACGGCTGGAACTACGAGGACGGCGCCCTGGCTGCCGGCGCGGTGCGCGCTCGCATCCGTGCGATCCGCAGCTTCAACAGCTGCACCGGCGTGGATGCCGGCGACCCGCGTGACGGCACCGGCACCTGCCCCGTGGCGGCGGCGCATCCGTACTTCGGCAAGATTGCCCAGCAACTCGGCGGCGGCTTCCCTGAAGAGTGGATGGGCGCGCGCACGGTCACGCAACGCTGGTTCGCCGACCCGGTGGTCAACACCGAAGGCGTGGACCGCGGTCTGGGAGTCATTTTCACCCACGACCACTTCGGTCCCTCGACGCATCAGCAGGTCGGTCTCTACGCAACCCTGCTCATCGAGCCCGCGGGCTCACGCTGGGTGCACAACGAGAGTGGCCAGCAGCTCGGCCACGATCCGGTGACCGGCGCGCCCGCGCGCACCGACACCCGCACCGATGGCTCGGTGTTCAGCGACGGCGGTCCGACGAGCTGGCAAGCGGGCATATTGACGCCGTCAGCCGCGCCGGGTGGCAGCACGGTGAAGAGCGAGACACTGACGCCGTTCCGCGAGTTCTTCCTCGAGTTCGCGGATTTCCAGCACGCCTACGAAGCGGGCGTGTACATGGGCGCCGGTCAGGACGGTCTGCCGCTTCCCGGCACCGGCGCTGCGCAGCCGCCGGTGGCGTCCAACGCCGGCAATCCGCAGTTCAACGGCGCGACGGCGGATGCGTTCCGCTTCGCCTTGAATCCGCCCGGCCGCGTCGAGGCCAACCCGGTGCTCCCGGACCTGGTGCTGGAGGTAGCCAACACGGTGAATTCTCCGCTCAACAATTTCTGTCCGGTGCGTCCGTGTCCGGAGGCGATTTCCGCCGACGATCCGGGCTTGCTGGTGACGAACTACCGCATGGAATCTGTCGGCCTGCGCGTCTACAACCCGAACAAGATCGGGCCGGACAACAAGCCGGGCATGCAGTCTGACGGTGCGCCGGGAAGTCTGTCGTACGCTCTGCAATCCCGCACCGATCGCGTGATTCCCCAGCTCAACGTGATGCCCAACGGCAACACGGTGATCAACGGAACCCAGTTCCCGCCGCACATCAACGTCGCCGGTTTCAGTGGCGGCGATCCGTTCACGCCGATGATGCGCACGTATCAGGGCGATATCGTGCGGGTGAAAATGCAGGCTGGCGCGCATGAAGAGGAGCACAACGCCACCATCTTCGGCATGAAATGGCTGCAAGCGGGCTCCGGTCACGGCAAGGCGCCCAATTCCGGCTGGCGCAACGCCCAGGCGGCGGGCATCTCCGAGCAGTTCACGCTGTCGACGCCGGTTCTTCCGGTCGACCAGGCGCGCGGACTTCAGGCGGATTACGCATGGTCGATGGATGCCAGCCATGACGGCTGGTGGAGCGGCATGTGGGGAGTCATGCGGGCGTACGAGACGCTGCGCACCGATCTCTTCAAGCTGCCCGGCCCGAATACCGGTCCGGCGGTGTTCGCCAACGAAACCCAGTTCAACGGCGTCTGCCCGATCAGCGCGCCGGTGCGCAACTACGACGTCACGGCGGTGCTGGCAAACAGCGCGCTGTCCAACACGCTCGGCGTGACGATCCCGACATCCGGTCCCGTCGCGACGATGCACGTGGGCGCACCGCTGAACGCCAACGGCGGCACGCTCGTGTACAACCATCGCACGACGACGGTTACGGGGAGCTTCGTCAACGATAACGGCCAGGTCGTCAATCTGACTCACCAGGGTCCGTTGCACGACCCGACGGCGATCATGTACGTCATGACCTCCGACCTCGACTTCAACGGCAAGCTCATCAGCAACAAGCCCGTCGAGCCGCTGGTGCTGCGGGCCGCTGCCGGAGAGTGCATACAGGTCACGTTGCGCAACCGCTTGCCGGCATTCGTGCCGGTGCCGGACCTTGGGACGTACACCGCGCTGCAAGGCGTCGTCAAACGCGACCGGTTCGATCCGCAGGGTTCGACCACGTTCAACATGAACCTCATCCGTCCGTCGAGCTGGGTGGGTCTGCGCCCGCAACTCGTGGCGTTCGATGTGACGCAGGATGGCACGATCGTGGGCCAGAATCCGGAGCGTGACCAGGTGGTGATGCCGGGTGCTTTCACGACCTACCGGTGGTACGCGGGTGATCTGGGTGGCACGCCGGTGAACGGCAGCGTCAACGTGGTTGCGACGCCGATCGAGCTCGGCGGCTTCAACCTGATGCCTTCGGACATGATCAAGCAGGGCGCCAAGTCCCTCGTGGGCGCCATGGTCGTGGAGCCGTTGGCTTCGACGTGGACGGAGACCACGCAAGTGTTCGACCACCAGGATGGTGTCGGCACGCTCCCGACCCGCACGCAGGCGACGGTCAACGCGGGGTTCACGTTCCGCGATTTCTCGCTGGTGATGACCAAAGGCCTGACGCAGTACTACAAAGACGGCACGCCGGTCGAGCATGTGAACGGCGAGGGCGTCGGAATCCCCGAGGACAGTCAGGAGTCGACCGGCATGGCGCTGAACTACGGCGTCGAGCCGCTGTGGTTCCGCTTCGGCATCCTGCCCCATGCGCCGTTCGGCCGGTGCGGGGCAGGTCAGAGCGGATGCTACGGCGACATAGCCAACCCCGAGCAGGCGTATAGCAATGCGCTCACGGGCGGCGCCGATCCGGTCACGCCGGTATTCCTGGCAACCCGGCTTCAAATGGCGCGGATACGCATTACCGACCCGTATGGCACATCGCGTGGATCGACCTTCGCCCTGCACGGACACCGCTGGCTGCGCGATCCGTACGTTTGCCCGGGTGAGGCCCGCAACGGGCTCTCCGGCGCGTGCCAGATGAATACCGTGGGTTCACGCGCCATCGGTCTGAATCCGCAAGGGTTCTACGAAGGCGGCCGCGAGAGCTGGACCCCGAGTAGCCACTTCGACATCGCCCCGCCGCTAGCGGGTGGTGAGAACGGCATCGCCGGGGACTATCTGATGCGCGACCAGGCGTCGATCGGTAACACGAGCGGCCTCTGGGGCATCATGCGGGTGCCGCAGTAAGCCAGTGAGCAGGAGATCCGGCGGCGCGAGCCGCCGGATCGATCTCCACGCATGGACCGCAGCCCGTCTTCTTCACCGCAGCTGCGGTACGTGCCGGCCCCGGGCCGGCGCAAGCGGGCGCACCGGGCAATGACGAAGGACAAGGGGTGTCGGGATGAGACGGTTCAGCGCTGTATCGTTGGGAGTACAGCTCGTGTCGTGTGCCTGCATGGCGCTCGCGGCGCAAGCGGTGCACGCCGCGGCTCAGGCGCCGCGCGATGACGCGAGCGCCACTCACCGGTTCGTGCACAACGGCGTGGTGGTGGAGTTTTCCGCGAAACCCGCCGGATCGGCGCAGCAGATCATGGAAGGCGCCTTGGCCGACGTGCGCTTCAGGATAGTGGACGAAGCCACCGGCCAGCCGGTCAAAGGGAACACGCCCGGAGCCTGGATGGACATGGCGCAGGTCGTCCAGGGCCAGGCCGGCAGCGAGCAGAAGTCCTGCAAGGACAAGATCGCGCTCTATCTCAAGGGCCTCGTGGGCATCCGGCCCATGCTCGACCTCAACAGCTACTTCCTGGTGCTGTTGAACAAGGAGGCGAGCATTTCCGTGATCGACCCGCTCATCTCGCTCGCCGGCGTCACCAGCACCTTCGCCAGGACGCCGATCAAGCAGCCGGGGGAAGACTGGGCGCAGGACGACAGCGCGCAGCGACTCTTCATCACGATGCCGAAGGCAGACGAAGTAGCGGTGATCGAGACCGGCAACTTCACGGTGGCTTCGTACGTGCAGGCCGGCAAGGCGCCCACGCGAATCGCGCTGCAGCCCGATCGGCGCTACCTGTGGGTGGGCAATGACGCCGCCGACTCCGCCCATAGCGGTGTCACCGTGGTCGACACCGCGAATCTGAAGCAGGTTGGTTTCATCGCGACCGGCGCAGGCCATCACGAGATCGCGTTCCCGGCGGACAGCCGCCACGCGTTCGTGACCAATCGCACGGAAGGCACCGTGACGGTCATCGACGTGGCGAGCCGCCTCAAGCTCGAGACTATCGAGACCGGGTCAACGCCGCTGTCGCTCGCCTACTCGGCGTTGTCGCGCATGGTGTACGTCTCGGACGGCAAGGACGGCACCGTCAGCGTGATCGACGGCGAGAAGCTCGGCGTCGTGAAACGCATCGTGGCGAAGCCGGGGCTGGGGCCGCTCAGGGTCACGCCCGACGGCCGCTTCGCGCTGACGGTGAACCCTTCGGAAAACCTGGTGCACGTGATCGACACCGCATCGAACGAGTTGGTGCAGGAAGTCCGCATCACTGCGCAGCCTTACCAGATCGTATTCAGCGAGACCTTCGCCTTCGTCCGGTCGCTCGGCTCCGAGCGCGTCAGCATGATCAGCCTCGCGAGCCTCGGCAAGGGCAAGACCGCATCCGTGCAGAGTTTCGCCGCGGGCGCCGTTGCGCCGAAGGCGGCGGGCGATCTCGTGATCGCCGACTCGATGGCCATGGCGGCGGGCGAGGGCACGGTGTTCGTCGTCAACCCGGCCGAGAACAGCGCCTATTACTACCGGGAAGGCATGAATGCGACATCGAGCGGCTACAAGGCATACGGCTCGAGCGCGCGCGCGGTGACCGTCTCCGACCGTAGCCTGAGAGAGGTGGAGCCGGGCGTGTATGCGGGGCGCGTAAAGATTCCCGTGGCGGGCCAGTACGACGTCGCGTTCATGCTGGAGAGCCCGCAGGTCCTGCACTGCTTCCCGATGGAGGCAAGAAAGAATCCCCTGCTGGAACAGAGTCAGAACCTGGCTGCGGTGGAATTCGAGAACTGGCCGCGTGCGGCGAAAGCGGGTGAGACGTTGACGCTGCGCTTCAAACTGGTCAATCCCGTGACCGGGCAAGCCAGAGCCGGCGTCAAGGATGCTCAGATCATGTACTTCCTGGCCCCGGGATCGCGCCGCACTCAGACGCCCGTGAAGGAAATTGGCGGCGGCGTGTATGAAGTCGACGTGAAGCTTTCACTGCCAGGCGCCTACTACATTTATCCGGCCGTGCCTTCGATGAACCTCGGATTCGGCGAGTTGCCGTTCTTCACGTTGCGGGCCGAGCCCTCGGGCACGCCGGAGCGTGCGGCCGGGGCGCCTGGGTCAACCGGAGCCTGAAGTCAAGCAGATGACCCCTGCCTGCACGAAGACGAGGAACATGGAAGTGCGATATGCCTTCACGAAGGGGACACTGGCAGCGGTGGCGGCGCTGTTACTCGTGCTGGCGCTCAGCGCATCAGCGCGAGCGACGGACCACTCACACCACGCGCACACCGTGCAGGAAAGCAGTGATGCAATGCCCGGTACCGTGCGCATTACGTTGCCGGATACCGTGCTCACAGACCAGGACGGAAAGTCGCTGAAGCTCGAGACTGACGCGATCGCGGGCCGGCTCGTGGCGATCACGTTCGTCTATACGACGTGCACCACCGTGTGCCCGGTGCAGTCCGCAGTGTTTGCGGACGTGCAGAAGCAGCTGGCCGGCCGCCCGGACAGCGACGTGACGCTTCTCTCCGTGACGGTGGACCCATTGCGCGACACCCCGCCAGTCCTCAAGCAATTCGCGTCGCGTTATCAGGCCGGGCCGCGCTGGAAATTCCTCACCGGCAGCACGCAAGCGGTGCGGGAGGTGCTCGAGGCCTTCGACGCGTACACGCCGAATTTCGCCGATCACCCGGCCGCGATCGTGGTCGGCGACCCGGCGACCGGCGAGTGGGTGCGTTTTCTCGGATTCGTGAGCTCGGATGTGATCCTGGCCCGGCTGGAAGCGCTGCAGGCGGCCCGCACCGCCGCCAGCTCAGCCACGTCGGCGTCGACCGGGACGCGCGATCCCAAGGCGTATTTCACCGACACGCAGCTCGTCACGCAGGATGGCCGGACAGTCCGGTTCTATTCGGATGTGCTGAAGGATCGCGTCGTCGTCGTCAACGTGATGTTCACGAGCTGCAAGGACGCCTGCCCACTCATCACGCGGCAGCTCGTTCAGGTGAGGGAGGAGCTCGCGGGCCTGTTCGGCAGCCGTGTGTCGTTCGTCTCGATCACGAGCGACCCGTTGCGCGACACGCCGGCCGCAATGAAGGCGTTCGCGCGGGAGCAGAACGCCGATTCAACCGGCTGGACATTTCTGACCGGGACCCGGGAGAACGTGTACGGGGTTCTCGGGCGGCTGGGGGCCCGGCCCGAAGATGCCGAAGACCACATCACCGTGCTCTACATCCTCGACGTCGACAACAAGCACATGCGCAGGATGCTGCCCAATCAGCCGCCGGCGGCGATCGCCGAGGCCGTGCGTCTCATCGCCACTCCCGCGAAACAATCTGCCGCCGCGACGCCGAACAGGAACTGACGAGAAGTCCAGGGCGCACGATGGCCGTATCTCATTTTAGAGCGGGTGAATGAATCGGGCCGGGCTTGCGCAAGTCACCGCATTCGCTGCCGCCCTGATCTGCGGCACGGGTGCGCAGGCGCATGCCGCCGCGTTGACGCCGCAGGAGGAAAAGGGCCGCTCCATTTTCCAGGATGGGCAAAGCGCCTTCGGCGATGTCTTCAGCGCGCGCCTCGGCATGGGAACGCAAGAGCTGCCGGGTGCCGCGGTTCGCTGTGCCAACTGCCACGGATCCGACGGACTCGGCCGGCCCGAGGGGGGTGTGCGCCCCGCGAACATCACGTGGTCCGAGCTCACCAAGCCTTATGGTCACGTCCACGAAACCGGCCGTCGCCATTCCGCGTTCGACGAAACCTCGCTGCAACGGGCGCTCGGCGGAGGCGTAGATCCGGCGGGCAATCCGCTCGATGGGGCGATGCCGCGCTTCAACATCACTCACCGTGACTTCCAGGCGCTGGTCGCATATCTGAAGAAACTGGAGACGCTGCGCGACCCCGGCGTCGGCGCTGACACGGTGCGTATCGGTACGCTGTTGCCTTCCACCGGGCGCTTCGGCGAGCTCGGGCGGGCGGTGCGCGGAATAGTGCGAGCCTATTTCGACGAGGTGAACGGGCGTGGCGGCATCTACGGCCGCAAGCTCGAGCTGATTGTTGCGGATTACCCGGAAGATCGGGCCTCCGCGCGCCGTGAGCTGCGCAAGCTGATGCTCGAGGGCGACGTTTTCGCGCTGCTCTCGCCGTTTGTTCCGGGTGTCGAGGAAGAGCTCGGGCCGCTGGCAAACGAAGCGAAGATCCCTGTAGTGGGGCCGATGTCTGTGCTCGGTGACGACCCGCACGTCGTCAATCAGTACGTATTTCACTTGCTTTCGGGCATCCCCGAGCTGGCTGAGGCGCTTGCCCGGCACGTTGGCAGCGAGACCTCGCTGAAGTCACAGCCCGCCGTGCTGCTGCATTCCGAAAGCGCGAGCGGAGTGGCGGTGGCCGATGCGGTCGAGCAACGCCTGAAGAGTCAGGGCTGGGTCGGACTGTCTCGTTGGGGCTTCCGGCCGGGATCCTTCGATGCGCGCGCGGTGACTGAAGCGCTCAAAGCACGGGGCGCCCAGTCGGTATTTCTGCTCGCACCCGGTGTGGATGTCAGCGCGCTGGCCCGTGAGGCCGTCGAATCCGCCCACGTGCCGGAGCTGTTATTGCCCGGCCCGCTCGCGCCGCCCTCGGTGCTCGATCTGCCGCCGGCGTTCGAGGGTCGCATCCTGCTTGCGTATCCAACCCTTCCCACCGATCAGAAGCCGGAGGCCCTTCGCGAATACGCGAGCCTCTTCAGGAAGCGCGGCCTCGCGGGGAGCCATCAGACGAGCCAGGTTCCCGCGTATAGCGGCGCGGTGCTGCTCGTCCGGGCGCTCGAGCAGATTGGCCGGGATCTCACGCGGGAGAAGCTCATCTGCGAATTGGAGTCGACACACGGCTTCGACTCCGGACTCATCCCCGCGCTCAGCTTCAACGCCAGGCGGCGGGTCGGCGCGCCGGGCGGCTACATCGTCGCCGTGGATCTCGCGACGAAGGACTTCCGCCGGCTGGGCGAATTCGTGCAACTGCCTTGAGCCGGGAGCGACGATGCGTGGAATCCTTCTTGTCTTGCTGACTTCATGGATATCGCTGGCCGCGCTGGCGGCGCGCGCCGAGCCGCCTCTCGCAGCGCGCGTCAACGGTATCGGGATTCCCCAGGATCGCCTCGAGCGCGCGTTCGAAGAGGATCTCAGGCTGCGCAGGATCAACGTGGGCGAGATCCGATCTCCCGAGCGCCTGAAGCGGATGAAGCGGGACGTGCTCGACAACCTGATCGAGCAGGAGCTGTTCTGGCAGCAGGCACAGAGCGCCGGCCCCGTCGCCACGCCGGAAGCCGTGGAGCAGGCCTACCGGTCCGCCAAAGCGCAGTTCAAGAGCGAAGAGTCCTTCGACCGGCGCCTGCGCGCGGATGGCCTCACGCTCGAAAACTACCGCGAGTTGCTCGGGAAACAGTTGTCGGCCCGCGCGTATGTCGACGCGGTCATCGCGAAGGCGCCGGCCGTCAGCGACGCCCAGGTCCATCGGTTCTATCTGGACAACCCGGACCGATTCCACCGGCCCGAAGCGGTGCGTGCGCGTCACATCCTGGTCAGGGTGGCGGACGGGGACAGCGAGGCACAGCGCGCCGAAAAACGCGCCCGTATCGGGCAGCTGCTGCAGGAGGCCCGCGCCGGCGCCGATTTCGCCGAGCTCGCACGAGTGCACTCCGAAGCACCTACGAAGCAGTGGGGCGGCGAGCTCGATCCGATCCTCCGCGGACAGTCGGCCGCCGGGCTCGAGACGGTCGTGTTCCGCCTGGCGCCGGGCGAAGTCTCCGACGTGTTGAGCGTTCCCGAGGGCTTCGAAATCCTCAAAGTGGAGAGCCGCAGCGAAGCGATCACCGTCGGCGAGGAACAGGCAAGCGAGGCGATACGCAACCATCTCCAGGAGATCGAGGCGAAGGCGGCCGTGCAGGATGAGCTCGAGCGCCTGCGCGCCTCGGGCAGGATCGAGATCCTGCTGTCGTTGTGAGCTCGCACGTCAGCACCGGGCCGCGGTTCGCGGTCTTGCCGCGCCGGAACCGGTGATGACCGCGCCGCTCTCCCGGTCAACCGGGAAGAGTGGGTGATTTCCCCCGGGAATCCCCACAAGTGCGGGTTGATCCACAGGCCGTTTTCCCGGAATTTGCGAAAACTCCAATCGGATCAGCCGATTTCGGCATGGCACGGAACGTGCCTTGTCAGCGGGTGAGTGAACGACATGACCCGCACCATTCTCATCGTTGAAAGCGACTGTGCGCTCGCGGAGAGCATCCGCGAATACCTCGCGCGCGGCGGCTGGGAAGTGGCGGTGAGTGCTTCGTACGCGCAGGCATTGAGCGCGCTCGAGGCGGTGCGTCCCAACATCGTCGTCGCCGACTATCGCCTGCCCGACAAGACCGGAATCGACCTGATCAAGGCCGCCGTTTCCATGGACCCGCACATCAAGGTGGTGCTGATCACGGGCGAGGGCAGCATCCAGGTCGCGGTCGAAGCCATCAAGGCTGGCGCTTACGAATACCTGAGCAAGCCGCTCGTGCTTGCGGAATTGAAGCAGTTGCTGGAACACGCGCTGGACGCGGCGCGCGCGTTCTACGAGCAGAAGCAGGCTCGCGGCAGCGGGGCCGAGGCGCTGCTGGGGGAGTCCCCGCCGATCCGCCACATCAAGGACACCATCGCCCAGATCATGGAGATGGAGGCCCGCGTCATCGACGGGGATTTGCCGGCGGTGCTCATCACCGGGGAGACCGGCACCGGCAAGGAGCTGGTGGCGCGGGCGTTGCACTTCGACGGGCGCCGGCGCGACCGGCCGTTCGTGGAGGTGAACTGCGCTTCGATTCCGGCGAGCCTGCTCGAGGCGGAGCTCTTTGGCCACGAGCGCGGCGCGTTCACCGACGCCAAGGAGCGCAAGGTCGGCCTCGTCGAGTCGGCCGAGGGCGGCACGCTCTTCCTGGACGAGATCGGGGAAGTGGATCTTGGCATCCAGGCGAAACTCCTGAAGCTGCTGGAGGAGCGCGCGGTGCGCCGTATCGGCAGCGTGCACGAGCGGAAGGTGAACGTGCGCATCATCAGCGCCACCAACCGCGATCTCGAGCGCATGGTGCATGAGGGGCGCTTTCGCGCGGACCTGTTCTTTCGCCTGCGCATCATCACGCTGCACATGCCGCGCCTGCGCGAGCGCGGGTCGGATGTGCTCCTGCTGGCGCGGCATTTTCTGCGAGTCCAGAGCGATCGTTACGGTCGCCGGGGGCTTGCATTTGGCGGTGCGGCGGAACGCGCGCTGCTGGCTTACCACTGGCCCGGAAACGTGCGCGAGCTGAGAAACATGGTGGCGCAGGCGGTGCTGTTGACGCCCGGCAATGTGATCCTGCCCGCGAACATCACGCCGTGCCTGCAGCTTCGCGATTTCGTCGGAATGGACCCGGGCGGGCCCTCGAGCCCGATCGGCGCGCACAGCCGGCGCGACGGACGGCTGGATCGCGCGACCTTCGAAGCGACGCTCGAGCAGACCGACTGGAACATTGCCCAAGCCGCTCGCCTGCTCGGCATCTCGCGCGACACGCTGCGCTACCGGGTCAAGAAGTACGGTTTGACGCGGGGTTCGCGGCCCGACCAGGCCCCGTGCGCTGTCGAAGAGCCATGAACGCACGCAGCGACGATACACCGCGACCGGAAACAGCGACTGTGAAGCCGCCGTCGGATGGCTCAGCGCGGGTGCTCGACACGGAAGCGATCCGCGCGGCACGGCGAAGCGCGGCTCGATCGGGGCGGCCCCTGTTGCAGGAGCTGCAGAGTGGCTTCGCGCTGGACCCGCGCGCGTTCGTCACGAGCCTCGGCCAGGCGCTGCACCTTCCAGTGCTTCTCGGCGATGAGTTGTTTGCATGCGCGCCGCTGCTCGAGCGGCTGCCGCTCACACAGGCGCTTCAACGTGAGTGTGTCGCTGTTCGGACGCCCGAGGGTCGAGAGTGTGCAGTGCTGGCCGATCCGTTCGATCGCGATCAGCGCGCCTGGCTGGATGAGAGGTTGCGCGGCCTGCCGCTGCATCTCACGCACTCAACGGATCTCACGGCCTTTCTCGGGCGCTTCGAAGGCCAGACCCGCGCCATCGACAGCGTCGTCGAGGGTGCCGCGGCCCTGGCGGAGGATGACCGCGCCGTCGAGACGCTGTCACTGGCGAAGATCAGCGAGAGCGCGAGCATCGTCGTGCGGCTGGTGAATTCGACTCTTTACGACGCTTACCGCATGCACGCGAGCGACGTGCATCTGGAGACGACCGCCACCGGGCTCGTCATCCGCCACCGGATCGACGGCGTGCTCGATGACGCTGGCACGATTTCGGGAATCGAACGGGCGCAGCAGGCGATCTCGCGCATCAAGGTGATGGCGGAGCTCGACATCGCCGAACGCCGCGTGCCGCAGGACGGCCGCTTCAGGGTCGTGATCGGCGGCCGGCAGGTCGATTTCCGCGTGTCGATCATGCCGAGCCTCTTCGGCGAGGACGCGGTGCTGCGCATCCTCGACAAGCAGGAGCTCGCCGATCAGCTTCAGGGCGTGCGGCTCAACACTCTCGGCTTCGACGAGCCGACCATCCGGCAATTGCGCCGGATGTCCGCCGAGCCGCATGGAATGCTGCTCGTCACCGGTCCCACGGGCAGCGGCAAGACGACCACGCTCTACGCAATGATCACGGAGATGAACAAAGGTCGCGACAAGATCATCACCATCGAGGATCCCGTGGAGTATCAGCTGCCCGGCGTGCTGCAGATACCGGTGAACGAGAAGAAGGGATTGACGTTCGCCCGCGGCCTGCGCTCGATCCTGCGCCACGACCCGGACACGATCATGGTGGGCGAGATACGCGACGCCGAAACCGCGCAGATCGCCGTGCAGTCGGCGCTGACCGGTCATCTGGTGTTCACCACCATTCACGCCAACAACGTGTTCGACGTCATCGGGCGCTTCATGCAGATGGGCGTGGACCCATACAGCTTCGTCTCCGCGCTCAACGCGATCGTCGCCCAGCGGCTGCTGCGCCTGGCTTGTCGGCACTGTGCCGTGGAGTCCGCGCCCGATCCGGAGCTGCTCGCGGTCTCGGGGCTCGATCCGGCGAGCATCGCCGGTTCGCACTTCATCCAGAGCGCGGGCTGCGAACGATGTCGTGGCACGGGCTTTCGCGGACGCACGGCCATCGCGGAGTTGCTGGTACTGGACGACGAGATCCGCCAGCTCATCGTCGAACGCCAGCCACCCAGCCGATTGAAGGACGCGGCGCGCGCCAGGGGAACGCGCTTCCTGCGTGAGTCGGCAGTCGATTTCGCGCGTCAGGGCAAGACCACGCTGCAGGAGATCAACCGTGTCACGTTCGTCGCGTAACCGGTACGGCGTGGCGCTCTGCCCGGACCGCCTGCTGGCGGTACGGCGCCGCACGGGGTTACGAGCTTCCGTCGATTTCAAAGTGTCGGAATCGTTCGCGGTGCCGGTGAGCGGTCCGAGCTGGAAATCGGCTGTAGAGGCGCTCGGTCGATTTGCGCAAGAGCACGAAGCGCACACCGGCAGCCTCGGGCTCGTGCTGTCGAATCACTTCACTCGCTATCTGTTGGTCCCGTGGAGCGAGCGCGTCGCCAATGCCGAGGAGCTCCGCAACTACGTGGCGGCGGCATTCGAGGACGTGTATGGCGACGTTGCAGCCGAGTGGCAGATGCGCGTGTCGCCGGAGCGCCCGGGTTCGCCGCGCCTTGCGGCGGCTGTGGATGGCGAGCTGCTCGAGGCAGTGCGCGAAGCGGTGGTGCGGTCGCGCCTGCGCCTCACGTCTGTTCAGCCGCACCTGATGGCAGCCTTTAACGGATTCGAGCAGCGGCGGGAAACAGATTTCGTTTTCGTCGTTGTCGAAGCCAACCGGGTGTGCGTGCTTGCGGCGCAGAGCGGAGTGTGGCGCCACGTGAGTGGAGCAGACGCTCCCGCCGACCCGGCGGGACTCGCGATGTCGCTGGAGCGCGAGATCGAGCTCGCGGGTTTGAGCGACGAAGCGCCACCGGCGGTTTTCGTTCACGCCACGCACTGGCCGGGGCTTGAATTGCCGGCCCTGCTCGGCAAGGCGCCGCAGATGTTGCGTTGGAAATCTCCGCCAGGGCTCGCCCCGGCCACCGATGCGGCGTTCGCCATCGCGGCGCTGGCGGTGTAATCCCATGCGCGCGCTCGATCTCGACTTCCAGAAAAAGGAGATGCCGGCGGCGCGGATCGGCTATGGCCTGGTTTTCGTCGGTGGGCTCGCGGCGGTGCTGGTGCTGGGCGTGCAGTCAAGGGTGAGCGCCGAAATCGAGCGCTATCGCGAGGCGCAGCTCGAAGCCGGGCAGGCAAGTGAAGTGTCTGCGCTGCCGCGAGGCGTTGCGTCCGAGAGCGAAGCCATTGACGGCGCGCGTGCTGTTGTCGCGCACCTCGCGGGCCCGTGGGAAAGACTCTTTCAGGCGCTGGAGAAGATCAGAGAAGCGGACGTGGCGCTGCTCGCGCTCACGCCCGACGTTCAAAAGCAGAAGATCCGCATTCAGGCCGAGGCGAAGAACTTCGGTGCGATGCTTTCCTATTACCGGGCATTGGAACAAAGCGCTGGGCTGCGCGACGTGGCCCTGGTGGAGCACGAGATACGACACACCGATCCGCAGAGGCCGGTGCGTTTCACCATGACGGCGGCGTGGGGAGAGCCGCGATGATGGCGAGCCAGCGCCTGCGGCTTGCGGAAGCGGTGCAGGACATCGGCCGTCCGGGCATCGTCGGCATTGCGTTGCTGATGTTCAGTGTCGCCTTCGCCGCCTCCACGCTCGGGCCCTCCTGGCTCGAGCTCGATCGGCAGCGCGCGGCCGTAGATGCGGAGGAAGGCACTGCGCGCGACGGGTTGGCGCCCGCGTCGCGAGATGCAGTCTCGCCGGCCGCTGAGTTGCGGGCGTTCTACGCTATCTTCCCGCCGCAGTCGCAGGCGCCGGAGCTGCTGTCGCGACTGTACGCTGCCGCGGCGGAAAACAGGTTGCAGCTGTTGCGCGGTGAGTACGTGCTGAGCGCCGAATCGCAAACCGGCCTGACGCGCTATCGCATCGTGCTTCCCGTGCGCGGCAGCTATTCGCAGATCCGCGCGTTCATCGGCGCTGTACTGCGAGCCGTACCCGCGGCGGCACTGGACGAAGTGAGCTTCGAGCGTTCGCGTGTTTCCGAGCGCGGCGTGGACGCGCGTATCCGCCTCACCCTGTATGTAAAGGGTTCGTCATGAGCGCCCGCGGGAGACTGCTCTGGTTGTCGGTCATCGCCAGCGCTGCACTCGCGACCGCAGGCTGCGACCCCATGGTCGACCCGACGGCGCGAGACGCAACGGATGAGGGCGTGATGGAGCCTGCATCAGCGTCAGTGCAAGCGGCGCGTCCGCCTCGCCGTGCACGCTCGCTCCTGCAGCTGGAAAGACTGGAGGCCGTCCGGGCGCAGCCGCCGGCGGCGGAGCTGTTCGCGGCAAAATCGTGGTACATCCCGCCACCGCCGCCACCCCCACCGCCGCCTCCGCCGCCACCGCCTCCGCCCCCACCGCCGGCGCCGCCGCCGCTGCCGTTCGTCTTCATGGGCCGGATGATCGATGCGGAACGCCTCACCGTGTTCCTCGTGAAAGACGACCGCGTGCTCATGGCTTCCGAGGGCGACGTGATCGATGACACCTACAGGCTCGAGAAGATCGAGCCGCGGCGGCTGACGTTCCAGTATCTGCCGCTCGACACCATGCAGGCGTTAGCCGTGAGAGACACCCCATGAGGCATGGCGCAGTTCCGGTTTCCATGTTGTGGCGCTATGGCCTCTTCGCAGTGTTGATTGCGCTGGCCGGCTGCGCCGCGCAGCGGCTGCAAAACCAGGGGTTGTCTCTCATAGAGAAAGGGCGCTACGAGGAGGGACTGCACAAGCTCGAAGAGGCGGTCAGCAGGGACACCACCAATATCAAGGTGAAGATGAACCTGTACGCCAGCCGCGAGAGTGTGATCGAGCAGCTTCGGGCTGAGGCGGAAGATGCGCTGGCAGCAGGCGATGTCCAGGGGGCCGACGCTGTCTACCGCAAGGCGCTCGCAATTGCGCCGCATGACTTCAGGATCACGGATGGCCTGCGCAGACTTCAGAGACGCACTGTCCACCAGGAGTTGCTGAAACAGGCGCAAGCCGCACTGGGAAACAGCAACTTCGACGAGGCCGACGGGCTGGCGCAGAAAATACTCGCGGACGACGGCGCGAACGCGCAGGCGCTTGCCGTGCGTGCGCAGGTGGAGCGCGTACGCGCAAGCCAGGCAGTGGTTCCGCCGCAGCTCGAATCCCGTCTCACGAAGCCGGTGACCCTCGAGTTCCGCGACGCGAACGTGAAGATGGTATTTGACGTGCTCTCGCGCGCGAGCGGCATCAACTTCATTCTCGACAAGGATATTCGCAGCGACACGCGCATAACGATCTTCGTGCGCAACGTGGCGGTGGAGGACGCCATCAGCCTGATCCTGGTGCAGAGCCAGCTCGAGAAGAAAGTGCTTTCCGACAACACCTTGCTCGTCTACCCGAACACGCCGCCGAAGCTGCGCGAGTATCAGGACCTGGTGATCCGAAGCTTCTATCTCGTGAACAGCGATGCGAAGGAGACCGCGAACCTCCTGAAGAACATCCTCAAGGTCAAGGACATCCAGGTCGACGACCGGCTCAACACCATCTTCCTGCGCGACACGCCCGACACCGTGCGGCTCGCCGAGAAGCTCATCCGCAACCAGGACCTGGCCGAGCCCGAAGTGATCCTCGAGATGGAGGTGATGGAGATCAACCGCACCCGCGCCGTGGAGCTGGGCATGAGCTGGCCGGACACGTTCACGTGGCTGGTGCCGGGCGCGAACGGGATCACTCTCGATGACTTGCCGTTCGACCGTCGCATCCCGAAAGATCGCGTCGGCATCAATGCGACCACGACGCTCAGGATGAAGCAGGACAACGGCGTCGCCAACCTGCTGTCGAATCCGCGCATCCGGGTGAAGAACCGGGAACAGGCGCGAATTCTCGTGGGCGACCGCGTGCCCATCATCACCGCGACGGTGACGCCGGGCGCGGTGAACCCGGTGACCACCGAGACCATCTCGTACCTCGACGTCGGCCTGAAGCTGGACGTGCAGCCCGCGGTCCTGCTCGACGACGATGTGTCGATCAAGGTCATGCTCGAGGTGAGCACGCTCGGCGACTCGGTCACGACCAACGGGGGCTCCGTGGCCTATCGGGTCGGTACGCGCACGGTAGCCACTTCGTTGCGGATACGGGATGGCGAGACCCAGGTGCTCATGGGGCTCATCCGGGACGAGGAGCGCGGCAGCGCCGGCGGCGTGCCGGGGTTCATGAGCCTGCCGCTCATCGGACGCCTGTTCTCCGTGCCGAAGAACGAGAAGCAGAAAACCGAGATCGTCCTGTCGATCACGCCCCGGATCGTGCGCAACGTGCGGCGGCCGCAGTCGCATGAGATGGAGTTCTGGTCGGGAACCGAGGCCAGCATGAAAGCCGGGCACCCGATTTTCCAGAGCGATGCGGGCTCGGCAGGCAAGCCGGCAATGGCGCAGGCGCAGAGCGCGCAGGACTCCGCGCCGACACCTGCGGGCGACGCAGATGTCGCGCAGGCGCCTGTCGAGCCCGCTGCCGGCCAGGAACCCACGACGGAGCAGAAGCCCGAGCCGATGCGGCCGGTGCTATTCGGGTGGAGCGCGCCGGAACGCGCGCGCGTAGGCGAGGCGTTCGTGGTGAGCGTGACGGCGAGCTCGCGGTCGCCGCTGATGAGCGCGGCATCGTCGATCAAGTTCGACCCGGCCGTGCTGGAGGTGGTCGAGGTGACGGAGGGCGACCTCCTGAACCGGGGCGACGCACAGACGCGATTCGATCACACCCTGGATGCTCAGGGCGGCCGCGTCGCGGTGAGTGTCTCGCGCGAGGGCTTCGGCGGGCTGGAAGGCCAAGGCCGCCTGTTCAACGTCACTTTCAAGGCAAGAGCCGCTTCGCAGAGCACCCAGCTCCAGATCACCAGCATGTCACCGGTGGGCCCCGACAACGCAGCCGTTCCGTTCAGCATGAGCGGCCCGCGCACGCTCTCGCTCGAACCATGAAGACACATCGGCGCCATATGGCCAAAGGCTTCACGCTGGTGGAGATGCTGGTGACAGTTGCGATCGTCGCCACGCTTGCAACCATCGCGTTGCCGCTCGCGGAGCTGGCGGTTCAGCGGCAACGGGAACAGGAACTGCGCACCTCGCTGCGTGAGATACGCACCGCGATCGACGCCTACAAGCAGGCCGCCGATCAGGGAAGCATCCTCAAGAAAGCGGACGAGTCTGGATATCCGCCGTCCCTCGACGTGCTGGTGCAAGGGATCGAGGACGCGCGCAGCAAGGAACGCGAACGAATCTACTTCCTGCGTCGACTGCCGCGCGACCCGACGTTTCCCGATCCGGACGCGCCCGCCGCCGACACGTGGGGAAAGCGTAGCTACGCGAGCTCGCCGGACTCGCCGCGCGAGGGTGATGACGTCTACGACGTCTACTCGCTGTCGCCCGGCGCCGGGCTGAACGGCGTCGAATACTTTCAGTGGTGACCGATGCGTTCCGTTCTCACGTGCAGACGTTCGAAGCGCGGCGTGGGGTTCACGCTGATCGAGCTGCTGGTCGTGATGAGCATCATCGCGTTGCTGCTCTCCATTGTCGTGCCGCGCTACTTCCACAGCGTGACGCGAGCCAGGGAAGCGGTGCTCAAGGAGAACCTGGTGCTGGTGCGGGATGCGCTCGACAAGCACTACGCCGACACCGGAAGGTACCCGGAGACGCTGATGGATCTCGTCGACAAGAAGTACTTGCGCAAGCTGCCGGAGGATCCGATCACGCGGAGCGCGGACACGTGGATCATTTTCCCGCCGGATCGCCGGGAGCAGGGCGGCGTCTACGACGTGAAGAGCGGCGCGCCGGGCAACTCGCAATCGGGCGTGCCCTACAGCCAATGGTGAGGGCAGGAATGGTTACCGACAGTGGCGGCGGCCAGCGCGGCTTCACCTATATCGCCCTTCTTCTCCTGGTCGCGTTGCACGGCGCGGTGCTCGCCGCCGCCGGCACGATGTGGCACATCGCGCAGAAGCGCGAGAAGGAGCGTGAGCTGCTGTTCGTGGGCGATCAGATGCGTCGCGCGATCCGTTCGTACGCCGCGAGTGGTCCCGGTGTCGCCGGGCAGCTGCCCAGGTCCCTGGACGATCTGCTCCGCGACCCGCGCATGCCTGGCGTGAAGCGGCACCTGCGCAGGGTTTTTGTCGACCCCATGACGGGGACGACGGACTGGGGTCTCGTCATGACGCCGGATGGAAATGCCATCGTCGGCGTTTACAGCCGCTCGGAAGACTCGCCGCTCAAGACCGGAAATTTCCCGGCCGATGACGCGGATTTCGCGAGCGCGTCGATGTATTCGGACTGGAAATTTCTTTATCGGCCGGCCGGCCGTCCGCCCGCAGCCCCACCTGGGGGCGCCGGCGCCGCGGCTGGCATCAATGCAACGGGGGGTGGGTCATGAGGCAAGTTGTTTCACGCAGGGAATCGGCATCGCTGCGTGCCGTCATCGGGTTCCTCGCTCTCCTCTCGACGGCATTCCCCGCGAGCACGATGGCTGCCACCGGCTATGACTCGGTAGCGCCGATCTTCAACGGCCGGTGCATCATCTGTCACAGCGGAGTCGCGGCTCCGCTGGGGCTGCGGCTCGACACGCGCGAAAACATTCTCAAAGGCAGCGAACGCGGCCCGGTGGTCAAGGCGGCAAACCCCGCCGGCAGCGAGCTGGTTCGGCGTATCCGCGGTCAATCGCTGCCGCGGATGCCGTTAACGGGGCCGCCGTGGCTGGCGGACGATGAGATTGCGCTGATCGTGAAGTGGGTGGCCGAGGGGCTCGCCGCCGGGCCACAGGCAGCCAGCGCGCCAGCGCCGGGGTCCGTGCCGCAGGCATCTGAATCCGCGCCCGCGCCGGTGTCGGCGCCCGCATCCAGGCCGGCCCGACCCAGGCCCGGCGAGATCGTTTCGTATCGGCACGTCGCGCCGATACTGCTTCAGCGTTGCGCGAAGTGTCACTCATTGAACGGCATCATGGGGTCGCCGCCCGAAGGCTTTCGGCTGGACACCTGGGCCGAGACAGTGGCGCGCGCCGACCGTCTGCGGGTGGTGCCGGGGAATCCCGCGGCAAGCGAGCTCGTGCGGCGCATACGTGGGCAGGCGCTGCCGCGCATGCCGTTCGATGGTCCTCCGTATCTGCCGGAAGAGGACATCCAGTTGATCGAGCAATGGATCCGGCAAGGCGCCCGCGATGCGGAAGGAAACGTCGCTCCGTCGCCGGCCGGCGCCCGAGTGCGGCTGCACGGTACGCTGACGAAAACATGGGAGCTCGACGGATTGCCGCTCGGAGTGGACGCTTCGACGCGGATCGACAAGAACCCCAGGCCAGGCGATTACGTCGAGGTGCGCGGAACCGTGCAGGAGGAAGGCGCGGTGCGGGCAAGCCGTATCCGACAGCGTTGATCAGCGACCAGACCGGGCATCGAGCGTCCGCCGAGTGCGCTCGCCGCACGCAGGTCTCAAGCTTCCGGCTGGTACTCCACGCGGGTCTCCCGGGCGATGGCATCGGTCGGCGCCCATTCGAGCAGCGTGAGAAACCGCTGCACGCGGTCCACGAACTGCACGGGCTCCCAGCCGCGCGCATAGCCGCGCTTGGCGCTGGCGTAGTAGCGCTCCTGCGCGAGCAGGGGCAGGTGCTCGCGCACGTCGGCCCATGAATCGGGGTTCTTGCCGCGCGCCTGCGCCAGCACGCGCGCATCCTCGAGATGCCCGAAGCCCACGTTGTATGAAGCCACCGCGAGCCAGGTGCGGTCCGGCTCCGGTATGCGGTCGGGAATCTTCTCTTTCACCTCGGCGAAGTACTTCGCCCCCGCGAAGATGCTTTGCCGCGCGTTGGTGCGGTCCGTGACGCCCATGGCCTGCGCCGTGTCGGCCATGAGCATCATTACGCCGAGCGCGCCATCATGCGATTCGGCCTTTGGATTCCACTTGGACTCCTGATAGCCGATGGCCGCGAGCAGGCGCCAGTCCACGCCGCTCTTCGCCGACGCGTCTTCGAAAAACTTGCGAAAGGCGCCGAGGCGCACGGCGATGTGCGCCTGAAACTGTCGCGACTCGAGGTATTCGAAAGGATGCGCGTCGCCCGTGGCCTGCTCCGAGAGCTGCGCGAGCGTGCCGGAGCGCTCGATCTCGTCGAAGTAGTGGTTCACCGACCGCAGCAGGTCGCGCGCTTTCTTGCGCACCATCCACTGCGCCGGCCTCGTGGCGGGCAGCGTGAACCCGACGGCCACGTTCGGGTAGAGGTGCCGCGCAAAGGAATATTCCCGCGCGTCGACGATGGCGTAGTTCGCCTGGCCCGACTCCACGTCTTCGAGCGGGTCTGCCGAGCTCGGCGCCGTGGCCACCCACTCGAGATGGGGAGCCATGGTGTCTTTCAGCTTTTGGAGTACCCGCTCCTGCGGGCTGCCTGCGCGCACGGCGAGGCGCGCGGACTCGAGCTGGATCGTGCCGCGCGGCCGCTTCTCGCCGCGCCGGTAGACCACCAGCTGCTCGACCTGCTCGTAGGGCCTGGCCGGGTCGCCGGCTTTCAGCCATGCGTCGTCGGCGGAGATCTGGGCGGCCGCGATGTCGGCCCGGCCCGCCGCCAGCTCCGCCTGCATGGCCGCTGCGTTCAGGACCGGCGTGATGACGAGTGTGACCCCGAGCTTCTGCGCAAAGGCCCGCGTCAGGTCGAACTCGAGCCCTTCGGCGCCGTGCGTGCCCAGGTAATACGAAGTGGGGCTGTTGACTGTGATCACCCGCAGCTCCCCGCGGGAGCGAATCTCATCGAGGCTGCGGGGCTCGGCCGCCCTGTCGCAGCCTGCCAGCAGTGTCATCAGGGGCAGCGCCACGGTGAGGGCGATGCCGAAGGCGACGACTGCCGGCCAGCGCTCGTTTCGACGCATCAGGAGGCCTCACTCGACTAATCCGGTTCAGCTAGAATACCAGCCCCCGCAAGGGGACCCCCGGAGAGGTACCGAAGTGGTCATAACGGCGCCGACTCGAAATCGGATGGTCGGGTAATTCCGGCACGTGGGTTCGAATCCCACCCTCTCCGCCAGTTTTTGAGCGCCAGTGACGGCTTTGGAAGGCTGCTGAGAAGCCAAAAAGACAGGACGAACCCCGGAAATATCGGGGCTTTTTGTTCCAGTGGCTTCCAAGGGGTCTGCGGGAAGCCAGAGTTTTCTTGGGGTAGGGCGTGGGGTACGACGTGACGTCGGTAGCCGCACCGGGATGAGGCCGGCGGCCAGACAAAAGAGGGCTCGGCCGCAATCGTTGCGGTGGATCAGGGACCCCGGGGCCGGCCGCCATGTGGGGGATCCCGGGTGTTGTGGCGGATCCACGATTTCAGAACCGGACACAGATGGCCCCCGGACATCGGAATCAGCTAGTCCATACATTCCCGTCGAATGGTCCCGACGATGCGCTCGCAGAGCCCATTGGCCATCAGTCAGCGCAGTGGAATCTGTTGGACGCGGATCCCGAGCGGCTCGATCGATTCGTCCAGGTGGCTCGCAAAGATGCTGTCGCGATCGTGAATCAGGAACTCGTACGTCCGTCGTACCCGACCGCATCTCACGCCGCTGCGGGCGATTGCCTCGCTATGGCAAAGCGGAAAGTCACTTGACGAAGCCTGCCTCACGTGCGCGTGCTACGAAATTACGGAGCTTGGATTTCAAGCGTGACGGAACTCGGGTGTCGCACTCCCAAACGACGAGAACACGATAACCAAGGCGCCTGAGCTCGAGTAGCTTGGCGCGATCTCTGTCGATGTTCCGTTGCAGCTTCGGTGCCCAGTATTCGGAGTTTGAATGTGGCTTCGATGCGAGACGGCATCCCTCGTGAGAGTGCCAGAAGCAGCCATGCACGAAGATCGCCCATTTATTCCGCCGATTCGCGATGTCTGGCTTGCCGGGAAGATTGTCGACGTGCTTCCTGAAACGCAACCCGAAGCCATGAAGCGTGGAGCGGACGCGCACCTCCGGTACGGTGTCCTTCGAGCGAATTCTTGCCATCATCTCAGAGCGAGTAAGCGCCGAACGCTGTCGCCGCGGCAAGAGCAGGGGCATCCTCTTATTTCCGGGTCCTCTCATACTGTCACACCACCTGTCACACCACGCGCTACTCTAAGTCTGCCACTAACATTGAGCATCGCGTGTTTTTTGAAAAGCCTTTCGCTTAGAAAGGTCGTCGCAATACTTCGAATAGCGATTTGCACGTGACGTTGCAGCCTGCTGCTGCGGCCTGTGCGCAGGCCGCAGCGAGCTGTGCGCACTGGTTTGCCGGATCTGTCTCCCAAAGCGGATGCGTAATGATTTCCACATCGTTGCCACGGCGTCCTGCGTGAAGTCCAGCAAACGTAACGGGCTGCCAGCCAGGTAATGCGGCCAGATAAGGGCCAGCCGCCAACGCATCCAATCCTTGCCAGTACGCGACAGAGAAGTCGATCGGCGCGTTTGGATCGAGCGCGAGCCGCGCAAGATCCAGTCCAAGGCGCCAGTCCAGAATGTTGTGGTATGCGAGATTGCTGAAATCTCGCAGACAGTCCGGGCAGGATGTGCGGCACAGCGCGGCGTGGGCCGCATTGCCTTGCGCATCCGCATGGGCCACAAGCGGGCCGTAGAACGTGCTGCTGCTCTCGCCTACCACGAATTGGAGGAGGCTTTCTGTTTCCGTCGGCGTGCCGATGTGCGAGCTGTAGCCGGCGCCGTTCTCCAAGCTATCCGACATGAATATCTGGCCCGCAATCTGCCCGGCTGGATTCCGCATGACTCTGAGGCCAACTTTCAGCTCCCGCTCGTGGATATCGAGCCGGACCGCGACCGCGCGGCGGAGGATAAAGCCGAGCGAGTACAACGAAGCTCTTCCGGCCACGTGAAGCGGCATTGCTGTCACTCCGGTGGGCCACGTGCGAATTCCGAGTACGAGAACATCAGTAGGCTTAACAGAAGCAAGAGCGCGGGGGTCAGAAGAGCCCGTGACAAGCGGGGGATTGTCAATTCCGACCTTTGCCAGTGATTCGCGTGTCGCCCATGTCTCTCCTTGAGCCAACTTCTCGAAGTCAAACAGTCTGCCGTCGTTGTCATTCACGACATAGACAGTGTCTTGGCCGCACCAGACCTCGAAGTTCGCAAGCGGCATCAGCGGAATTGGTGTCACCGCTACCTTGGGTCGCGACGCTCGGGCAGTCCACTCGAAGACGCCGTCGAAATCGCGACTCGCGCCGTACCACGTGCGGAAGCCTCTCGGCTGAGAAAGCCTAACCTGCTCGAAGTCCGGTGGCGCCGAGCCGCAGACGGGACAGACTTGGCCCGGATTCTGAGCTCCGTCGACCGCTTGGCAGCGACGGCACATTCCGATGACAAGAGGCGGCCCGAGCGGATTCGGCTGTTCTGCGACACCATTGCCCTGCGGCTGATAGTCAACGACGCCAATTGCAGTATGGATCACGCCATCCTTAACCGTTTCTGATGATGGTGCGAACTGGCTGATCGCGATATCAAGCTCTCGATCTACAACCCCGTCTGGCGGCCAGCCATACCCGGTGCCCGGCCTCTCGTGGAACAGGTAACGCACGCGTGTCGGAAAACCGAACATTGGCAGAATGCCGACGTTTGCCAGCCTCTCGCTTAACGATCTTTGCGGTAGACGCGGATCGGTCACCGTCGCGGTTACACGTCCCACGAGCTGATTTTGCACGTAGGCCAAGAGCGCTTGGCGCTGTCCCTGCAGCTGCGGCGACGTGTATGAGAGCAGCACGTCGCAAGTGCGCGCAATCGCCGCTGGCTGGTTCTGAATCCACGCTTCGACAAGCTGGCCGACCGTCGTGCCCAGTGCCGCGCCGGGCGGCGGCCGAGGCGGTGGAGCAGTCCAATCAGCGGCGTCGCCGAACTCGCCATGAACGCTGTCGCCGCCTTGAGCGGGGAAGAGGTCAAGTGCGCTGAATGCTTGACGCAGGATTTCCTTGGCAAGTACGCGCTGGATGATCGCCTCGCGCCGCATATCCACGTATGGCTGCGGCGGAGGATCGGATGTGATGCGCTCAGGACGTTGGAAATAGTAGTCGTCGTGGCTGCGCCCCCGGCATAACGTCAGTGCAACTGAGAGCCCGGCACCACGCCGGCCGGCGCGGCCGACTCGCTGCTGGTAGTTGAAGCGCATCGGCGGCATGTTTGCCATCATGACCGCGAGCAGCGATCCGATGTCAACGCCAGCTTCCATAGTTGTCGTCACACTGAGCAGGTCTATCTGATCAGTAGCCTGGATCTCATCGGGCGGAGGCAAGCAGACATCTTGAAAGAGGCGCTGCCGCTTACGCGCGTCATTCTTGTTGGTCTGCCCAGTAAGTTCTTCGCAGTTCAGCCGGAATAGCGGACCGGCCTGAGTCGCCAGATAGCTGTAGTAGTCCGCTGCGAGCTGGACCGCCGCAAGAGGACTCGCTGCGCCGAGCGGATTATGGCAGTCAGTGCAGATGCCGCCGGAGTCGTGGAGATGGATGCGGCGGCACTGGCCGCACTCGTAGTACGTCGCGCCGGGACGCGCCAAGGTAGAGATTCTGAACGATGAGCACGTGCTGAGTGAGCACGCCGGCGGCAGTTAGAGATAGTTCAGAACGTCCGCCACGAAGGCCGCGGGAGCGAGGCCGTGCCTCTGGGCGACCGCCGCAAGGAAGTGCACGATATAGCCTGGTGGATTGGGCTGGCTCGCGGCGCCATGCGATGACAATCTGCGTCTCGCGCCGAGCAGCCGGATGACGCCGTCTGCGGACTCTTGCAGCAGCACGCTTGGAGCGGGAGTGGTGATCTGGTCCGTCGTTGCATACGCGAGCCGCAGAGATTCCAGGCTCCGGCGTCCCGACGCAAAGACGACGTCCATGACTTCGAGAAGTGACTGGTCCTGAATTCGCCGGAGGTGATCGCGCTGTTCTTGCGTCAGTTGATTCGCAGCCTTCGTCTGCGGAACAGAGCCCGGCGGACCCCAGATGTAGAGGTCCCGCCAGCTTCCTCTTTGTTCGGACGGATCGGTCCAGAGTGACGTCGCTGTGTGAAGCCTCCGGGGTTCATGCCCTTTCGGAGGAGCTGAGCCGAAGCATCGCCTGCGAGCTTCGGCAACGTGAAATGGCCCTTGCGCCGCGCGCGCGAGAATGCGCTGGGCTGCTTGCTGGCAAGTCAGTCCCGGGTCCGAGGGAGACGGGAGCTGCGCAGTCGCCGCGCTTGCCGCCATTGAGAGCGTTGCTGCCTCCGCTGGGTGAGTGCTGCCGAACGAGGTTGCGAGAGCCTGCTGTGGTCCTTGCAGTGCATGGCCGGCAATCTGCGTCGCGAAGGCCTGCGCGCCGGCACCCTGTATCGTGATCGCATCGGTGATCGCTTGACGGAGTGCGTCCCGGTAATGAGAGAAGCGCATTCCCGCGGATAGCTTCGCGGCATCCTGCCGGCTATCCGAAAATACGACGAGCTTCCGCGACTGGCTCGCTCCGCCCGCGATCTTGCGGAGCAGGGCGTCGGACAGAACCTGGGCGATTTTCTGGAAGCCGGTACGTAGCGTCCGCACCGGAGATCCGATCTGACGGCGCGACCAGTCCGCATCGCAGCGGGCACAGCGGGCCGGATAGGCTTGCGTTGCACTGTCGTCAGTTGGCGGGTTTGCGGAGTGCATTTGCGGGACGTAATACAGATAGCCGGGGCCGCCCAAGGCGATTCTGCCGTCAGCCGGCGTGAAGCTCGCCGCTCGCCAGGCACGCGCGATCCCGCCTTGTGTCCACTGCGGCGAGGCGGGTGCCATGCCCGGCCCGGCGGGCCAGTAGACCGCGTAACGGAGATAGTCTCGATCGAGCGACGCGATGTCGGGAGACGCTTCAAGGTCCGGGTGGTCGGGGCTCAGATACCACTCGTTCGGGTTGAGTCCGGTTTCACGCCGGTAGCCCCCGAAGAAGATCTCGCCGCACGCTTCGCAGTACAGAAGCTCGAGCACCCGCGAGCCGCAGCCACAGGTGAGCGTCGGAACATAGTGCAAGGTTCCCGAGGGGCATGGCCCGCTTCGGGGCGGTGCGTGCGTGCAGTTCGGGTTCGTGCACACCCATAGTCCCTGCAGGTTGCGGTAGATGATATGCGCGCGCACGGGGAGGGGCGCCGTTCCGTCTGCACCGCGAGCAATCGAGAGTCCGGCAAGCAGCCCGTCAACTGCGTCAATCCCATCTCCAGGCGGAAGTGCAGGGAACATGGCCGCGGAAAGTTGTTCCGGAAACCGAGGCTCCATCGTGGGCGCCTGAGCAGGTCCGGCTGCGCAAGCCAATCGAAGCGCGTCTCCAGCAGCGATATGTCTGAACGCGGAATCGAGCACCAGCTCCGCCCCTGCGCCGGCCGTGAGCGCAGGAGCGCCAACTGCACCATGAAATGCGGCCGCAGCGGCGGACACGGGCTGCTGGCGTCCACGGAGCGAAGCACCGAGCTGACGCAAAGCCGGCGCGTTCGCTTGGACCGACGCGTACGCACCCGTGTTCAGCGGCTGCGGTGCACCACCTATGACGCGGAAGCGGTTCCGGTCGCGCCCAAAGAATTCTTCGAGATACTGCATGCCCGGCCGCACCGGCGGCTATGGAGGCACTCGATGCAATGATGCGAAGCTGATTGGAGCCGGGCGCGAGCCCGAGGCGATCGAGTAGAACCCGGATCAGATACGCGACTTCTGTTCCCGGCGTACCGCGATACGTGTGCAGCTCGTCGACGACAAGGTGGAAGACGTGTGAAGGATCGGCGCTCAGCCACTGCCGTGTCTGGTCAAAGATCGCCGCCTCGACACCACGCATGAGCATGATGTTGAGCATCGAGTAGTTGGTGATGAGGACGTCGGGCGGATGGTCCTGCATGTCCCAGCGCGACCACATTTCGCCGCCGTCCATTCGCGGAAAGAACCGGGCCGCGGCTTTCCCCGCGACAAGCTGTGCGTCCGACGATGCACTTGCGAGTTCAGTACGGAGTCTGCTCGCTTGCCGCGGCTTTGCGATTGCCGGAAACCGGAGTCCGCCCCGTGTAGCGCCCGAAGTAGAACCGGTTTCCTGCGCGGTTTGCCTGCAGCCAAGCGCGGGCCTGCGTGCCGTCCAGCCCGTCTCGCAGTCGTGCAAGCTGATCCTCGACGAGGGCGTTCAGCGGGTACAGGATCAGTGCGCGAACAGCTGCGGGCCGATTCTCGTGCGCCCGTTGCGGAATTCGCGGCGCCCACTTGCGCCTGCTGCCCTGCATGGTCCAATGATTCCACCAGTCCCAGTGCGCCGGCCGAGGCGCAGGCGCCGCCCAGCTCTGCGACTCACGGACGAGTGCGGCAGCGATCGGCAACAGGAAGCACTCGGTCTTACCCGAGCCCGTCCCCGTCGTGACAACAGCATCGTGACCACGGGCCACCACGACATCGAATACATCGCGCTGGTGCGTGTACAGTTTGCGCGGGGGAACGAAGAGTCCCTGTGAGATGAATCCTACGGCATCGGCGATCTCGGCAGCGCTCCACGATGCACCCAGAAGCGTCTGAGCAGCCTGCGGGAAGGTGTCACCCGTCACATACGCCGGTACCGGCTCGATCAGCGGCCGCCGATACAGCTTGCCGTCCGCGTCGAGCAGCCGGCGCCGTTCCAAGACAAGATCGGGATATCTCAAGTCGAAGGGGCTGTCGAGATATCGCAAGTATGTATCACGGAGATTCTCGAATACTTCGATAGGATTGCTCATCGCAGTTCCTGACGGAGAAGTGCAGACGTGAGGCGGGCGATTTTTGCAGGGACATCGGCATAGAACAGCAGGCCGGTCATCGAAGTACGTGCCTCGTAGCGTGGCGGCGC
This sequence comes from uncultured Gammaproteobacteria bacterium, assembly GCA_963837755.1. Classification (GTDB taxonomy): domain Bacteria; phylum Pseudomonadota; class Gammaproteobacteria; order Steroidobacterales; family Steroidobacteraceae; genus JADGHX01. The sequence continues at coordinate 614,857 of CAWIOP010000004.1, forward strand.
ACCCGAGCACAGCACCAGCGCCCGTTCCACGAGAAATGGCGGGCGGCAGCTCGCTGGCACAGAAAGTCTTTTGCTGATGGGGTCATAGCGGAGAATGCGCTGACGGCGGCCTTTGAGAACGAGGTATTTTCCAACTTGGCCCGGCACACGGAACGCGGAACCGCTCGAACACAGAAACACCGTCCTTTCGTACCGCCGCGAAAAGCGAAAAAGGCCGAACGACGCAGAATTGGCCTCGCCAGCATTCGCGATCTTCCACGCGAGCGAAGAAGGAGCGAATTGCTCGACTCTCCACTCTGCCCCAAACGGCAATTGCGCAGACCGGCGGATGGTGGGGTCATCAACGCACGGAATGCTGGAAAGGATTGCCGTCGGCGCGCTGTCCTGAAAGAGCAATCCCGCGTGTTCGGCAGCCCCACGCAAGGCCCGCAGATCAGCAGCCACAAGCCTGATCTGATCCGGGTATGCCGGGAACGCCAGTGTTTCCAGTTCACAGTGCGTCGCTGCCGCGGTCACGCGCTGAAGCAGCCTTCCTGACCGTGCGCCTGCAAGCACGCCGACCCAGCCTCGTTCATGTTCTGTAACCGCGAGGGTCGGTGCCGTTACGCGCCAGTCGCTTCCGGCAGCTCCTGAAAAGAACTCAGCATGGCCAAGGCGCTGAAGGTTCAGGCGCAACGCGTGATAGAGCGGAAGGGAGTTTTGCTCTGCGCTCTGTTCATCTGCTGCCTCGGGCTCGCTGTCATCGCCCTCATTCAAGTGGAGTTCTTCCACAGCCGCCCGGAATTGTGGCCAAGATCCTCGAACGCGGGCCGACATCCAGAGCAGGAGAGATTCCGCGCTCATCGCTGCCGCCACATTGCTCGTGCGCGCTTCTTGTATGCGCGCCACAACTCAGCGGTCTCGACACTCTGCGGTTCAGTGAGAAGGCCCTTGCGGCCCGCGCTCAGAATCAGGTTTCGCCAGGCGTTGTCACGGCGTCCAGATTCACGAACAGCGGCCCGCGATCGCGGCGCGCCGTCTGGCACATGTTCCCCGCCTGGATAGTGCGCGGTTCCAATCAGCCGGATGCGCGCAACGCGTTTGTCGGACCGCAGCGGGTCAGCGGGAATCGCCCAGACAGGGTCGAATGAAGGAAAGCCAATCGATATCGCTGAATGCAAGTCGGCCCGTCCACCGCAGATCTCGATGTCCCCCGGATTGGGTCCGATCAGCACCATATTTGCTACTGGGATGACCAGCGGACGGCCACTCGTCCGAGCCGCGGGAGGGCGCACTGCCGCGCCGCAGATTGCAGGACGCCGAGCGACAGAGACAGTGTCTGTCTCCACGTCGCCCATCGACCATCGATAGGCATCCCAGCCTTGCCAATCCTCGGCTCCCTCCCGAATTGCGTAGCTTCGTGAGGTACTCACGCACGACACGAAATGCTGGCCGGGCTGGTCCCAGCCTGGAACCGAATAGCTGCCCGATGTGCTGACGGTTGCTTCGATGTCGTCGATGCGCAAGGCGCCAGCTGACTGGATATCCCCACGGAGCCGGATGCGTGGTGGATAACCCGTGAGCCACGCTTGACGTTCCAGGCGTATCCCACCCTCCAGCGCGATCTGAACTTCGGCGAGAGGCCGGAGCGCGTCAAGAATGTCTCCCTCGATGTTCGGAAGAACTGGCGTACGAGGCAGTACGCCGCGGAGCGCCACCCAGCCCGCAGGTATTCCCTTCCCGCTGTTGAGGACCATCGGCGGTTGGCTGCCGGACTGGGCGATTGCCTCGGAAACTTCCCGAAGCCGCTCCATCGTGCACAGGACGACGTGCTCCTCTCCGATCACAAGGCGCGCCGTGCTTACAAATCCATAAAGGTCGTCGTGCGGAGCGAGTACATAGAGTTCCCGGCCGCTGAGCGACCACCGCGCCACTTCTCCATCGGGCAGAAGGCCGCTCCACTCGACACCCTGCCGCAGCAGATGTCCCGCATCGGCGGGTAGGAAATCCTGAAACCATTCGTCCTGAAGCGCGAACAGAAGCTGCGGATCACCGGAGCCTGAGATTGCAAGCTCGATGGGATGAGTGGACGACCGCCGTGCAAGCAGCGAGATCCTGCAGTAGTCAGCTTTCTCAAACGTCAGGCGAACGCCGATTTGAAGCGCTCGGTCGAAGGCAGGCCCAGCGCTGGTCTCGGACCCCGCAGTCCGCGGTTGCCGTACCGCGCGGGGCGCTGGCCGGAACTGACGAGGAGTTCTCGGTCTCGTGGCATGGACCTGCGCTCTACCGGTGTCTGCTTCCGTCCGGATAGGTTCGATACTTTCTGTCTCGGGCTCGTTCGCCTCGGCGCCAGCAACATTCGCGTCAGCCACGATTGCCTGGCCCCTTACATCCGGCTGACCCTCGCCTTCGCCGGACGGCGGCACTTCCGAAGCGGGAGGTGGAGGCAGCACGCTCTGCTCCCCCTCGCACTCGATCGCTTGCCAGCGTCGCGCGTCATTACCTATCGATTCGGATTCTGAAGTTTCCCCTTGCAGCGGGGGTTCAGAGTCGCGAAGACTTGGTTCGATCCGCGTGCGGACGGTTGGTTCTTCATATGGCTTCGCGCTGACGGTTCGCGTCGGTGACGTAGACGCGTCGTCCGCAGCAGTCTGCGGCACGTTCTTTGGATCGCGTCCTGTGTCTGCCGAGTCGGCCGCGGGCTCATCGCTGCAGACGCCTGATCGTCCGTATGCGCTACCTGAACCAGCCGCTGGTCTTTCTGCCTCTAGGCCGGTGCATTGTCCATTCGATTCGTTGGTGTCTTTGCCGCTGTCCGCAATCGAATCAGCAGTGTGCTCGATTGCGCCCACTCGTGCGCGCAGCGTCACTCTTTCCGCAGCCGCGCGATTGAATGGGCCTGTTCCGCTGTTGCGAACACCGTCCTCTCGGTTGACGGGAAGATTAATCGCGTGTGCTACGAGAGCAGGTTCAACCGCTGGTCGCATCCCATCATTGCACCCCGCCGCACCGGCGTCTGCCGACGTCGGCCTGCCGCTGCTGCGCTTGTTGAGCAAGCGCACCGCCAGAGCAACGCAGATCAATGCGAATGCAAAGAGAGCGGCGATCAGAAGCGCAATCATCGCGTCGTGAGCAGATGAGCACGCCGATTTCCGAAGAACTCGCTTGCCGGGCGTGATTCCTCGGCAAGCATCAGCGCATATCCTGACCAGTCGCTCTTGTACGCCACGGTCTCCTCCCTGCTTGGCAATCAATGGGCTTTTGTTGAGCGCCCTATAAGCATCCGAACTACACTGCTGCTGCGCCAAACGCGAACTACCGTCGGCACCGGCAACTTGTGAGCAGCGTTACTCTCTCAGACAAAGCCTTGAGATTCGTGTGATGTTCCACGCGCGGCAAGCCAAGAACTGGTGCTCGCTTGGAATTCTGCAACGTGTGTCACAGAAGAAATGAAAGAGAATACCTCCCCGCAGCACCAAATCGCTCACGGTTGATCTGAATTACAGTTGATCTGAATCACGTGGCCACAAGCATGTTCCTACGGATACTGCTGCAGCCACGCATGAAAAGCTGCTACGTCATACCTGGCGAGCTCGAGAAGGGCTGCAGTGGAAGCCACCATTTCCCCATTAAGTTTCTCGTTCGCCGCGAGCAAGGCATCTGCGTCTTTGCGCTTTGCGATGCGTCTGAGTGCCTGGACAGAAGATGCGCATTCATCGGGAACGTTTGCGGCGCGCTTCGCCAGCCCGATCCGATCGCCGACAGGCGCAAAAGTCGGCTCGAACCTTATTGCCAGTGATATCAGATCCTCGCATCCCGCGTCTGCTTGAACACGGTAGCCGATAGCGCTTCGGACTTCGACCTTTGACGGGGGGCGCTGAGCGATCGCAAGGCCGATTAGCCATTTGCAGAGGCCGACGAGGAAGAGATGGAGTATTCCTGTGGGATCGTCCTTTGCGCGGGTCAGCTGGGCTTCCGTAGCGATGTCGAAGTTCTCTGTAGACGCCTTTCGGAATGGCGGGCAGCGGGCGAGATTTTCCAGATACTGATTCAGAAGTATCTGCAGTACATCGTCATGAACAAATGCGCGGCCGGCGCGGGTCGTGAGGAGCAGCAGCCAGGGATGCTTCGTACGAGCCTGCAGGGACAGCAGGCTGTTCACAGCGTTGTAGTGGGTATCGTCGAGAGCACCGGGAGGATGTGCGCCGAAGCCATCGCAGAGATCGAGATTGATGACGTCGTACGGACCAAAATCGCGCGCCCTTTTCCAGGCAATCGATTCCTGATTGCCGAGGCGGCAAAAGTCGTCCCAAATTACGTCTGACATCGGATCGACGTAGGGGAGCTTGCGGACCTCGTCGAGCGAAATATTCAGGTCGGTATGCGCGACGCTCGCAGGGTGCGCCCCACTATTGAAACCGAGGAACCGCAAGCGCATTTTCCGCGGCTCGCATACATGGCTGTGGAAGCAGCGCAAATCTATAAGATCGACTCCAGGCAGTCCAAGATATCGCAGCGGCTCCCCGTCTCGGTTGACCCCGTCCAACAGCTTGCTGATCTCGCCGCACCATTGGCGATGGCGCACGAATTGCTTTCTTGGGCGGTGCCAGGGAAGAAACGCCTTCCTTTCCGGCAGCTGTGCTTGATACGTTTCCGTACCGAATATGTCATCGCTGAGGCCGGCATCGTCTGGGCCATCCGGTGGCAGATTCTCGATCATGTGTCGGGTGCTTCGAGAATCTTGTAGATGGTCCGTAGCAGCTTTTCCTGCTTCCGCTTCGGCACAGAATCGAGGAGGCCGAAGGAGGCGAGAACCTGCGCGATGGCCTTCAGCTTCTCTTCCAGAACTTCCTTTTTCGCCTGCGCCTTTGCGGTCTTTGCACGGATTGGCCCTGGCACAATGGCGGTGCGGTCGAAGACATATGCCTCGCCAGACGATTTCTTTTTCTTTCCTTTCTCCGACAGCTCGATCGCCGGGGGCGCCGACGCTGTATCACCGGTTTCCTGCTTCCAGACTTGAACGGCCAGCTGCTGGATATTCGAAACGGCGGCTCCTTTGCGCACGGCTCGTGTCTGCTGCCGCGTGTCGCTCGCCACGCGCTTTTGCGCAGTCGCAAGCTGTCTCAGCGCGCTGTGCAGCCATTTCGTTAGAAACACGGAATGGGGATGTGCGCTGTTGAAGGATTCGCGATCTATGTTCAGGGCGCTTTCCAGCCCTTCGCTCACGAAGAGTTCGCACGTGATCTGACGCAGCCGCGTTTGCTCGGAAATCTGGTATCTCATGAATGTCGGATCGAATAATGTCCCGCTCGAGCCGTGGATGCGGACGAGCGACCCTTGATGCTCGGTGGGGGCAACTTTCGGAGTCCAGAACAGATATGCCTCGAAGCTGAGTGGCCCGCCACTGAGTTCTCGCGGGACCTTTGGAAATTCCTCGCGGCACCGGCCCAAGAATACGAGCGGCTTCCGGATTGCGTGGCTCGTGGTGGGTAATCCGCGGAAACTGATTGGCCGCAGGAGCAGGAGATCATCGAAGTAGACGTCAAACTTCCCGACTGAATCCTGCGGGTCATGAAGACCCAGCGCCTGGCGGATCGTCGCGCCCTTCTTGGCGCGGATGGGGCGCGCAGCCCCTTTCAGCTGATTCGACAGTTCGAACGCATCGGCCCACTTGCTCGCAGGCAGATCGAATAGATGGTCCTCAACATATGGCACTGGAATGGCGAGGCTGAGCTGCCACACCATGCTGAGGTAATAGTCGAATATGCGGTCGAGCTGCGGATTCGGATTGGACTCCTCTACTTCGCGCCACACGCATCGCACGAGTTTCCGGAATGCTTCCGCAGGCTTGTCACCTTTGTCCCACGGGATAGACGCAAGCTGGTCTCCGGTTCTCTTGAGCAAGGCGCCGCTGCTGTCCACGCGGCCAATGTGAAACTTGGGCGGTTCGATCGCCTGTCTCTCTTCGTCATCAGGCGCGCTTTCGTTCTGCTCGATTGCAGCCCAGACATCGCGGCTCCGTAGCCTATCCCGAGCTTGCGGCCTGATTCCCGTCAGCACGATCGTTGTGCCGTGCGTCTCGACATCGGCTGCCTTCTCGCGCCAGATGTTGACCTTGCCGGTTTCGTACTCGGCTTTCCCAGTTGCATCCTCCGATGGCGCTTCATCCGAATACTGCTTCAGCGCGACGGTGGCTACCGTCCGGTGCGGTTCACCCTTGACCTTCGTAATGATCTGGAAGGTATGCGTGAGCTGCGAGACTGAGAACAAGCCAATGCCGATCTTGCCGATGAGTCGGCGGCCTTCCGGGCTTCGTGCGGCATCCTTTCTTGACGTTACGCCAAGACTCTTGCCGATTGCCGATCGCTTTGGGCTCCCTCCGATATGCAGAAGCAGATGCGCCAGCATTTCCGGCGACATCCCGTGCCCGTTGTCCTCGATGGAAATCTTCTCGAATCGCGGAGCATCGGACTTGATCACGACTCTTGTCGCATCGGCATCGTATGCGTTTGATATCAGTTCTCGCAGTGCAGAGCCTGGTTGGCGATAGATGCCGTCCGTAACACGTGCGAGGACACGCTCGTCTGTTCTGAGCGTGGTAGAGATAACGTGCTCGCTGTCTTGGCTCTGCCGGATCTCCTGGGCGAGTCCTCTATCGTCGTGCGTCTCCGCTGCTTTCGAAGCGCGCGTCGCCATACCTATCTGCCGAGCATTGCCCGTTCGACTGCAGCAGCTACGCTTCTAGCAAGCGGGGGCGGCACGGCATTTGAAACCTGTTCCACCTGCTCCGACAGATTTCCTTCGAGTACGAATTCGTCCGGGAATCCTTGCAGCAGCATGGCCTCGTAGATGCTGATGCGGCGCGTGCCGCTCGGATGGATATGGATCTCTCGATTGCCGAAAGCTATCGTTGGACTTGCGTCCGACCAAGACAGCCGCTTGAAACTGCGGCCTTCCACGCGGATGGCATCTGGCTTGAGAAAACGCCGTGACTTTGGTTGCATCGTCCAATGATTGGGATGAACGGGGATGTCCTCGGCGCGAAGGCTGCGGCTGAAGAAGGCCGGTGACGCGAGATCTCCAATCGCGGTACGCACTGTCGCGGGCTTACTACGTTTCCGCGGTCGGACCGCCGAATAGCCGCGGCCGGCACGCAGCGCTGATAGCACGATTCGCCGACGGTTCTGCGCTACTCCGAAGTCAAGAGCACAGAGTTCTTTCTCCGTCACTGAAAGCCCGCGGGCCTCTAGGCCGTCCAGCAAGGACTTGTATGTGTCTGCATTCTTCCGATCGCGAATTCCGAGCACGTTCTCAAACACTACGAACTCAACCGTGTAGTGGCGCTGCAGCCGCCGGACGATTTTCAGGTATAGCGACGGCAGCTCGTTGCGCGGATCAGATTTCTTCCGGCGCGTGTTTGCCCGTGAGAACCCTTGGCAGGGCGGGCCGCCGATTACCCCGATCGCTGAGCCTCGTGGAATCCGGCGCAGCGCATGCCTCAAAACACCCCTCGGGCCCAGCTTCTTCAGGTCCGCGGCAACGGCATGAGTCTTTGGAAAGTTCTTCTTGTGCGTGCGTATCGCGGCTTTCGAAATGTCGATCGCCAGCGCGATCTTGAAGCCGCGCTTGCGGAATCCCCAATCTAGCCCGCCGGCGCCGCTGAACAGGCTGATGATCTGAGGGCGAGAGCCAGCGCTCTTTCGGAGCTTGCTCCTCCGCGATGGAGCGCCGGCCACGTCGGCGCGTTTCGTCATCCTATGACTGGTCTTCTTCATTGCTCAGATTTTTTCTTTTTTGCGGTCCCATCGATATCTAATGCGTCATGCCCGCTGTTCAGGCCCTGCTGGAACAGCGGGTATCGGCCAGCCAAGTACGCTCGCACCGCATCCCGCAGCACCCAAGCCGTCGAAACGTGCTGGTCCTTTGCGATCCTGATGAGCTCCTTGTACTGATCGGCTGGAATCGAAACAGTCGTGCGGACCGACTTCGGCATCCAAGGCTCCACGCGCAAGAGCTGCATCACTTTACATCGTTTCGATGAAGCACGCTTGACGCAATGCAGTATGGTTCGAAAGTCGGCGCCCAAGATTCCGCCTGGTCAGGAATGAGGCAGCAGTTGAGCGCTGCAGCGGCATCCCTTGGTCCCGACCACCCGGCGGGCGGTAATTCGTTTGCGCGGCTGGGCCAGCGCGTCATCCTGTGAATCCCGTTCCTGTCTCACCGTCAATTTAGGCGACAATTTTTTCTGGTTCGAATGGCTCACCTCGTTTACACGCGTCACGGGGTTCCGGTGCATCTGCGGTCACCGCGCAATGTTCTGATCGCATCCCATGACACCTCAGGCTGGGTCCCGTCACGAAAATCGCTGCAAATCCGGTGCTTGGCATCAAGCAACGTGATCAGGTCTGTGTCGCCAACGACGCATTCCAAGCCAGATTCCGCAGATGCACCGGAACCATCAGTCGCTTGCGATGCCACCAGGCCTCCAGGCATCGCGCCGGTTCACGATGGTCTTCATTCCGCCTTCTTGTCCATCCTGCGCACGAACGTCTCCAGGCTCGTGAAGGTGACCTGCAGGGTGTCGTAGCGCTTCGTGTACGTGTGCTCAACGTCTCGAGCCACCACGAAGTGCTCGGCCTTCGGGTCGCGTGCGGCGAAGACTTTGAGCGATCCGGCGTCGAAGTCGTTTGCGGACCACTTGCACTCGATCGCAACAGGCGGTTCTCCGCGCCGAGCCAAGACGAAGTCCACTTCATGGCCTTGCTTGTCGCGCCAATAGTTGATGCGCCGGGTTTGCGGGCGTGCATGCAGCTCATTGAGAACGTAGTGCTCCCAAAGCAGCCCCAGGTCATCGCGCCTGGCCCAAGCCATGCTCGTTGCGGCACTCGCCCGCAATGCAAGCCTCGGCGCGCACTGCCGCTCGGATTGCGTACGCGCCGGCTGATTGCGCCGGGCTTTCCCGTCGGCCCGGGCTCCGGACTCGAATTTGCGGCGGCGCTGGAATTTCAGCGCTGCGCCGCAGAGCCCGTGTCCATCGTCACGGTGTTTCCCGACCTCATGGAGCGTTATTTCTCGACGGATCCGCTCGCGCCGTTTCGAGCGGACGGCGGCACGCTCTGAGTCAGCGAGGTCGCGAGCACCTTGCGCAAGGGCGTGACCCGGTCGGCCAGCCGCAATAGTGCGTGGCGCGCAAAGCGCAAGGGCGGTGCCTCGGCCGTGTAGAGTCTCACCAGCGCGTTGGTGGTGAGATAGAGCGGCAGGGTGGCGCGCCGATGCGCCCGCTCGTAGCGGGCGAGCAAATCCGGCGCACCGATGTCGTGGCCGCGGGCAGCCGCGGCGATGACTTCCTGCGCCAGCCTTGCCTGGCCGAGCAAGCCGAGATTGAAACCGTGCGCGGTAACCGGATGCATGCCAACGGCCGCGTCGCCGATGAGTGCGTAACGCCGGGCGACGAAGCGATCCGCGTACACGCCGACCAGCGGATAGGCGTAGCGCGGGCTGACCAGTTGCATGGCGCCCAAGCGGTTGCGCAGGCGGCGCTGCATGTCGGAGTTGAATTCCACCTCGCCCAGGTTCTGCAGTCGCTGCGCCTCCCGGCCGTCAACCGTGATGACCACCGAGGAACATGCGCCGTTCAACGGCAGCAATGCCAATGTCTGGTCATAGTCGAACCATTCCCAGGCGATGTGATGATGCGGTTGCTCATGCTGCATGCGGCAAACGAGCATGGTCCGGCCGAAATCCCGCAACGTGGCGCTGATGCCCGCCGCGCGGCGGGTTTCCGAGAAGCGCGTGTCGGCGGCGACCGCCAGCGAGGCGCTCAGCATCGTGCCGTCTTCCAGACACATACGTGCCGTGGCGCCGTCCGCCGCGGTGGTAACGGCGGTGACCCGCGTATCGCAGAAGAGTGTGAGTCGCGGTGCGGTGTGGATGCGCTCCCAAGCGGCCCGCCGCAGCAAATGACTGGCAACGAGAAAACCAAGCTCCTCCTCATGGCCGTCGCGATGATCGATCTGCATGTAAAACGGCGAGGAGCCGTTCCACACGCGCGCGTCGCGTAACGGTGAAATTTCAGCGGCCGGCAGGTGCGCCCACACGCCGTTGTCGCGCAGCCTTTGCGCCGAAGCATGCGTCAGCGCGATTTCCCGTCCGTCGAAGGCGGGGTTTTCCAGCACCGTGCGCGGCAATTGCTCGACCAGTGCCACGTCCAGATTGGCCTCGAGCAGCGTCGCGGCGAAATTCAGACCGACCGGGCCGGCGCCGACGATCACGACATCGAAATGTCTCATCGGCTTTGCGCCCCGGGCTCCCGCCGCTCGCGCACGACGCCTGCAATGCGCCGTCCCTGCATGTCCAGCCGCTGCTGCGCGCGCAATTGCGCAATCGCGCGCACCACGGTTTCTTCCGCGAGCCCCAGTAGCGAGCCGATTTCGGCGCGTGTGATGGGCAGGTCGAAGGACGGCCGCGCATGCTGCGCGAAGTGATCCAGAAAGGCCGCGACCCGCTCGATGGCCGGCAGGCTCATCCAGACGCGCGTCGAATGCTCGAGTTGCACGGCAGTTTTGCGCAGCAGCCGTTCGAGCAATGCCGTCGAGGGCGCACAGTCTTTCGCATGCGGCCACTGCAGCTGGCATACCTTGGTGGGTGCCGCCGCTTCCGCTGTATACGGATACCGTCCTCGCGCCCAGGCTTCCATTCCGACGATCTCGCCCGGCAAGCGCACGGCGACGAGGCGTTCGCCGCCGTCCTCGTTGGTTTCGCGCAGCTTCAGACAGCCGGACGCCACGATATGGACGGCAGTGAAGCGCTCGCCTTGCTGGAACAGCGTCGTGCCTCTTTCGAGCACGGTGCGTCGTTTCACTACGAAGCCCGAGTTTGCTGTGACCGCCCCTTCCCAGCACCGGTGTGACGCCGAACACACGGCGCAGTCTGCGGGATGAGCGCGCGAACGGGATCGAGGGTTGTCGGGTTGAGGCACGGCCTGCGCAGGCTACACGCACGAACTCACGCATCGGTACCGTATTTCCCACAGGTTCGCTACGCATGGCTGGTTGACAAATGTCAATCGGCGCCGGCAATGCCGCCGATAGAGAGCGGGCATCATGAACGTCGTACGGAATGCATCGGCCGCATTGAAGAAGGCGGTTCTTGGGATGGCGGGTGTGACGCTGGTCGCCGCAGGCGGCATGGCGGATGCAGCCGAATGGCTGGTGCGCGCCGGCGCCCACACGGTGGAGCCGAAGTCTGCGAATCACGCGGTGGTCAATGTGGATGCCGCGACGAGTCTGACATTCAACGTCACGTACCTGTACGCCGAGCATTGGGGCGTCGAAGTGCTCGCGGCAGTGCCGTTTTCCCATGACATCCGTCTCAACGCGGACGGCAGCAAAGTCGGCGAGACCCGGCATCTGCCGCCGACGGTGAGCTTGCAGTACCACTTCGCGCCACAGGCGAAAATTCGCCCCTATGTCGGTCTCGGCCTGAACGGGACGATCTTTTTCGACGAGCGGACGACCGGAGCGCTGGCCGGTACGGATCTGTCGCTGGGCACTTCTTTCGGACCGGCTGCCCAGCTCGGCGTGGATTTCGCCGTCAACGACGACTGGTTCGTGAACGTCGATGCGCGCTGGATCGACATCGATAGCGATGCCAGGCTGTCAGGAGCAGGCATCGGCACGGTCGAAATCGATCCATACGCTTTCGGGCTGTCCGTCGGCCGGCGGTTCGGCCATAAATGAGCGCGCTCGACGGCTTCGAGCAAGCGCCGCGCTTGTGGGTCAACACGCTGTTATTCCTGTTCACTTTTCTCGGCGCGGTGACTGTCGTGCCGTGGTATGGCGTAGTACATGGCTATGGCGCGGTGGCGTGGGCGAGTTTCGCGGTATTGCTCGCTGGCACGGGGCTGTCGATTTCCGCCGGTTATCACCGGTTGTGGGCACATCGCACGTACGAGGCCCATTGGAGCGTGCGCCTCGCCTATATGATCTTCGGTGCGATGGCGCTGGAAAGCAGCATCCTTGCCTGGTCGTCGGGACACCGCAACCATCACCGCTACATCGATGACAATCTGCGCGACCCTTATTCCGCGCGCCGCGGCTTCTGGTTCTCGCACATCGGCTGGATGCTGCGCGAATATCCAAGCGGCAAGCGGGATGATTCGAATATCAAGGATGTGCCGCGCGATCCGATCGCCGTTTTCCAGGACCGCCACTATGTAACGCTGGTGCTGGCGACGAACGTCGGTGTGCCGCTCGCCGTGGGGTGGCTGGCGGGCGACGTTTGGGGAGTGTTTCTGCTCGGCGGCCTGTTGCGGCTGGTCGTGAATCACCACGCCACGTTCTTTATCAACTCGCTCGCGCATGCCTGGGGATCGCAGCCCTACACGGACACCAATACTGCGCGCGACAACGGCGTCCTCGCGTTTCTGACTTACGGCGAGGGTTATCACAACTTCCATCACTGTTACGCCGGCGACTACCGCAACGGCGTGCGCTGGTGGCAATGGGATCCGGCCAAGTGGTTGATCTGCACCCTGTCGTGGCTGGGCCTGGCGCGCAATCTCAAGCGGGCACCCGCCGTCAAAATCCAGCATGCGCGTCTGGCGATGCAATTCAAGCGGCTCGATGAGAAGCTGGCGCGGTGCCAGTCGCTGCTGCCGCAGCTGAAATTCGAGCGTTTACGAGTGCGCCTGGCCCGCGAGTACGAGAGCTTCAAAGCAACGTTCGAACGGTGGCGCGGGGCCCGAGAGCTGTGGTACGGGACTCGGCGGGAAGAATTTCACAAACAAACACGCGAGACACTGGCGCGCATGCGTCTGCAGCGTCGTCGGCTGCGATGGCTGGGTGTGCAGATTGCGCGGGCGGCGTAAGCGGGTGACCGGTTTCGGTTCGTGGCTGCCGCGTCATTCGAAGCGGCGCGGCAGTTCAGGGGATTGCAGGCGATTCCCGGTTGCAGCGCCGAAGTCGCGCTCCCGCAGGGTGAGCGCGACTCCCTCATGTCAGCGCGCGTGCGAGTGCTGCGCGTACTTCGTATCGATGCCACAGATATGTGCGCTGAGCCACATTTTGAAAAAGATGAACAGATCGGCCGGAAGCGCTCGGCTGCTTCGAAACGCCTGCTGGAAGCTCGCCAGCTTTTCCAGAAGCTGCTTGTGCACGCCCTTGTGCGTGCGCAGCCCCGGGAAAGCGATTCGCTCCATAAATGCCTCCTCGTCGGAGAAATGCTTCTCCGTGTAGACGACAAGATCATCGAGCGCTCGCGCCAGCGCTTGGGGCGGCGCTGCCTCCTCGTTCAGCGTGTGGAGCTTGTTCATGTACGAGATGAGGACCTGGTGCTCCTCGTCCATCTGAGGAATCTGCAGACCGAGCTTCGCCGGGTCCCACTGGAAGAAGTTACTCATGTTGCTACTCGCTGCATCAGTCGCCAATCCATGCCCGACCCGCGGGCATGCCTGCACGCATCGTCGGTAGGCTAGATGTCTCGGCAGTGCGCGCGGTAACTTGAGGCGGATGTCGTGGGTGGGCAAGGAAGATGTGCTCGCCGTCTTGGCGGACGGCAGCACGCCCGGCCAGGCACGGCACCGCGGAGTTCTGCGAACCGTGCGCGGCACTGTTTCTGACTGCCGGCATCGCGGACGCGCAGTCGCCCGGCGACATTGCACGACGCAATATGCAATTCGACGCATGCTACCCAGCGCGCGAACTTCTTCGATCGAAGAAGCCCGAGCGAGCAGTGGGTGTAGGGAATGACCCCATCGCCGTCGAGCTTGACCGAGTCCCTCGTGAGCGCGCTCGACAAGCGAGGTATCGGCATGACGCTCGACAAGAAACGGGTATCGAATCCGCGGCGTGACACCGCTTCGGGGTCAACCGAGATGAGCGGCGCCGCGACGTCCGTGGCAAGTGTGATGTCCAGGTTTTCGAATACCGATGAGGCGTAGCACGTCAGCGCGTGCTCGCGAGGTCCGGCGCGCTGAGTCTCCTGCGGCACGCCGGCAGCGCGGGGCCGTCCCGATATGTCGCGCGATCGGGTTGCCATCATTCCTTGGTGTTCCAGCGAGCGCTTTCAAAAGCCACAAACTCGCAAGGGTACAAAATGGGGTAGATCGGGCGCGGCGGTGGGCAGAATCATTTTAAATCAAGTGTTTACCGGCGCATTCGAATCCCACCCTCTCCGCCATGACTTTTTGTCAATAAAAACAATAAGTTACGATCAATTAACCTACCATCCGATCTAGCACTTCTCAACCTCCATTGTCTGCCAGCATCGTCCACTCAGTTCCGTTGTGTTCCACGAGTTTTTTGCAGGTATTTTAACGTCCGCGGAGGTCCACTGAGGACCACGCCCTGCCATGGATGTCCACGGACAGCCGCGCCAAATTGGGAGGTAGTTGGGGGTACGGAAGCGTCGGGCTGATAATTTTATTGAGGCTCCGAATCGTCGCCTGTCTCCGCAAAAAAAGGCCGCTCACACACAAGCAGCGGCGAGCGAGTATTCGTGATGCAGCCCACCAAGGACTGATTCGGCCCGCACAGCGTACGATTCGCCGCGACGATGTCGCGAAGACGGCGCTGGGAAGAGCGCCAGCTGGCGCCATAGGGTTTTAGGCTTTGACCGACCGGTTCGATCGCACCGAGAGCCGCAGCCACCTGACGATCTCACAGATCAATACCGTCAGGATCTCAGTCAGGCGTCCTTGCTGCGTTCTTCGTCATTCGAATGACTCCTATTGATGCCACACTATGTCCATAACGTGAACGAAAACACCAATCGTTGCACACACGGCGACGCTGCGCATCGGGAGGTTTCGAAGTTGATCAGGGCTGCGCGAGCCTGGCTCGAGCAGCGGGTTCGGCGGATGTGGTTCCGTGATTCGCAGTACCGATCGGGAGGAGTCTCGCGGAATTCAGTATGAATACCAACTCAGACGCCACATGGATGAACGCGGCCAGTAACGGGTTCAGGAAACCGAAGGCCGCCAATCCGACACCGCAGACGTCCACCACGATCGTTCCGGCGAAGTTCTGCCAGATGATGGTCCGGGTGCGGCGGGCGATGGCGAGCGTCTCGGAGAACTTCAGGAGATCATTCCCGAGCAGAACCACGTCGGCGCTCTCGCGTGCCACATCGGTACCGGAGCCCATGGCGATGCCCACGTCTGCCGCGGCCAGGGCCGGCGCATCATTGATGCCATCGCCGACCATTGCGACCGTGCGGCCGCTCATTGAGAGGGCCTTGATGCGGGTGAGCTTGTCTTCCGGCAACAGGTCGGCGGCCACCTCGTCGAGCTGCAAGTGCCGAGCGACGGCATTGGCGACCGCCTCGGCATCCCCCGTCAACAGGATGGTCTCGATACCCATGCGGCGAATCGAGGCGATGGCGGGTGCGGCCTCAGGCCGCACCGTATCCGCGATGGCGATCGCGCCGAGCAGCGTCCCGTTGCGGGCCACGAATACCTCGGACGTTCCTGGGTGCCCCGTGAGCAGATCTCCGGCTATCGCAATGCCGTGGTCCCGCATCAGAGCCTGGTTGCCCACCAGCACGACATCGCCGCCAAGCGTCGCGTTGATGCCGCGACCGGGCGTGTATTCGAAGCGCTCGGGCTCGGTGAGCGGACGACCGTGCTTGCGCGCGTGGGCGACGAGGGTCTTGCCGAGAGGATGTTCGGAGCGTAGCTCGGCGGATGCGGCCGTCTCCAGCACGTCTTCGAGTGTCGCGCCGGGGCAGGGGAGAATGGCTTGCACGTCAGGCTCACCCAATGTGAGTGTCCCGGTTTTGTCGAACACGACGGTGTCAACCTTGCCGAGCTCTTCGAGGAACAACCCGCCCTTGATGATGGCGCCCGCCCGCGCGGCCCGTCCGATGGCCCCGAGTACGGCGAGCGGCGTGCCGGCGGCGATGCCGCACGCGCCCGCGACGATGACTACGGAAATCGTGGCGCGAATATCCCGGGTCACGAGGAACGTCAGCGCCGCCGCGGCGAGCGCAAAATAGACGAGATACCCCGCGAGCCGATCGGCCAGCCGCTGCACCGGCGCGCGGGAGCGCTCGGCCTGCTCCACCGCCTCGATGATCTTCCCGTAGCTCGTGTCGCGTCCGATGCGCTCGGCGCGGATTTCCAGCGCGCCCGATTGGTTGATGGAGCCCGCGTAGACGGCAGCACCGACGACCTTCTCGACCGGCATCGACTCGCCCGTGAGGCGGGCCTGGTCCACGAATGAGTAACCGGCGATGATCGTGCCGTCCACCGGAATGCGACCACCGGGGTTGACCAGCACCGCATCGCCAACGACCAGAGTCTCTGCATTCACCTGCGCGATGGTGCCGCCGCGGCGCACGGCGACGGCACGAGGCAAGACATCGAGCAGATCGCGGATGGCGCGCCGGCCTCGTGCGACCGTCATGCCTTCCAGAACCTCGGCAACGAGTACGAACAGCGTGATCACCAGCGCCGTGAAGAACTCCGAGATCGCGGCAGCCGCGACGATGGCGATGGTCATCGACAACTCCATCGTCATGCGCCGGGCGACGAGGTTGTCGAACGCCTCCTTGAAAATCGGCCAGCCGCCGACCGCAATGCCCACTATCCCGATCACGCTTACGCGTGCGAACGGCTCCCACAGCTGCAACCACGCCGCCCCCGCCGCCAGCGCGACAAGAAGAATGCGCAGCGCTTCCGGCCATTCGAATGCGTGCTCGTGCCCGGGGCTGTCAGATGAAGGGACACGAGGGGAAGCGGAATCGGAGACCCGCGGGGCTGCCTCGCCGGCCGGGGTACGCTGATCGGCGGGCTCACGATGAGCTTTCACAGGGAGGTTCCCTGATTCATTTGAGATAGACGTGGATGACGTCGATGAGCTCAGCGGCGCCCTTCTGGCGTGCGGCATGCGTTTTGACGGCAGGATTGGCGACATGCGTGTGAATGTGCCCTTCGATGACCTGGGCCATCAGGCCATTGACAGCTCCACGCACCGCGGCTATCTGATGCAGGACCTCCGTGCAGCCCTTCTCTGCCTTCAGCGCGCGCTCAAGCGCTTCGATCTGACCGCGGATGCGACGCACTCGGCCCAGAAGCTTGGTTTTCAGGATCCTGTCTCCGATACGGACAGCAGGTGGCCGAAGAGGGCGAGGAACATCGCCATCCCGGCCGCCTGAAACAGCGCGACGAAACTGAGCGCGCGCAGCGCGGCCGACAGCCCGTCAACCATGATGGCGGCTCTCCGGCTCAGTGCATGTGATCGTGATCGTGGTCCGGCGTCTTGCCGGCGGCGGGCACCGCGGTCGGATCGATCGTGAAATGCAGCTTGCCGGACATGATGTGGTTGTCATCGCTGACCACGCGCCAGTTGACGACGTACTTGCCCGGTGCAAGCTTCGGCGCAGGAACCGTCACCTGTTCCGCCGGGGTGCTCGGCAGCGGCGCGAGCTTCTGTGCGGCCTCACCTTCCTTCTGAACCGTGAGGGCGGTAACGCGGGCCGATTCGGAGAACGTCAGGACGATGTTCGTCGGAGCCGCCGTGACGACGCTGCCCTCTGCCGGGGCGGATTGCTTCAGATGCGTATGAGCCTGCGCGGCCGCGGCAAGCGCCAATACACCGGCCCCAACCAGCCATTTCGATTTCTTCATTGCGATCTCCAGATGGAATAACCGAGCCTCAAGAGCGAACACTTCAGAACCAGACACGTAGCCCCACACCGGAATGCCGTATTTCGCGACGAGAGCTGCCGCGATGTCGTCTTGTGTGGAAAGCGGGTTGCTGGCGCACAGCCGAATCTGTGCGCCGCCCGCCGCCAGCGTGAGCATGAGATTGGCGGTCTCCGCCGTCACGTGCAAACACGCCGAGATTCGCACACCGGCCAGGGCCGTTCACGCTCGAACCGGCGGGCGATGCCTTTGAGGGCGGGCATCTGCGCTGCCGCCCACGCGATCCTGGAAGCTCCGGCTGCCGCGGCGGCAAGATTCTTCACCCTCTGTTCCATGGCTGCCTCACCACAACTGAAGGGTGTCGTCGATGGCGTCACGCCAGACCGAATCGATCGTGGCGAACGTCGCCCGCGCGACGCTCGTGATGCGCGGCGTCAGTGCCGCAAGTTGCATCGGCTCCTCGAGTCGCACTTTGAGTTCGAACAATGAGGGGTCCGTGATCGGGTCACCGATCCGGCTCAAGAGATGGCAATACGCGTCCTGGACCTCCGGCACGTCGGCGACGACGGCCTGCGCGACGCGGTTGGCCATCACGTTGTAGAGCTTGCCGACGTGCGTGATGGGATTCTTGCCCGCGGCCGCTTCGAGACTCATGGGCCGGTAGGGCGTGATGAGGCCGTTCACGCGGTTGCCGCGGCCAACCTGGCCATCGTCACCCGCTTCGGCCGAAAGTCCGGTCACCGTGAGGTACACGCTCTCGGGCGTCTCCCCATCTGCCGCATTGACGAAAACGCTCAGTGGCGCGTCGGTCACCGTCCGCGCCGCCTCCAGGGCCAGCAGTCCGACGTGCTGTTTCTTTGCGCCATAGTCTGCGAGATCGATGACGTGCCGACCGACGACGGCGCACGCGACCGTCAGTTCCAACTGCCGCTCACGGCGCGTGCCCATCACCTTGATGTCTTCGCCGATCGATGGGTATGCGGATCTCACTTCCGGTGCGTTCAGCGTGCGTGCCACGGTGAGCACAGTCGTCTCGAGCGCATCAAGAGGCGCGAAGCCAACGCCGAATGAAGTGTCATTGGCGAGCGGTCTGCGGAAGGCTCCTCCGCCGTCAAACAGCGTGGCAAGATCGGCTGATGTGGGTCGAACGTGCGGCACGATACGCACGTGCTCGCGCGGATCGAGGTGCGAGAGATTCTCCTGGAGCCACTTCCGACTGGTGGTGAGGGCAATCTCTTCCACCGGGATCTTCACGCCCTGGAATTCGCGGGTGGCGCGCCCGGCAAGGTGGATCTCGATCGGCTCGAGGACCTCACCGCCGCCGAAGGCGGCACGGGCGATTCCTCCGCACAGCAGAGCCTTGTCAACGTTGTGGTGCAGGATCCTGCCGAATCGCTCGATATAGAAGCGGGCAAGTCCCCGGCTGAACGCTTCGGCCAGCGCATCGCAGATGGTGTCCGGATGCCCCAAGCCTTTGCGCTCCACGATCTCGAAGGGCTGCGTGCCGGGCGCGGGCGCCGTCAGCGGCGAAACGTTCATGTGCATCACCGTCTTCCGGGAGAGTGCTTGTGTCGGGGTCGCTAGATGGCAGCCAGCTTCTTGGCCTTGAGGGAGCGCCGAAGTAATACTCACGACCGGCCCGCTCGGACTTGAGGGCCTTGTCCACGACCATGCCGCAGATCGGGTCCTTCGCCAAGTTCTGGGTCGCGCGCGCCGGCGCTTTGAGCGAGGCTGGGTGCGGTACGACGACGGCCAACCGCGCCGTCGATCCGGACGAGGCTCCGTTCGCTTGTGGATATCCGATGCCGGACGCTCGGGACGCGTGTCAGCGGCGGCTTCCGCTTCGAAGCGCTGAGCAACGTTCTCGTGATCGGCCGTGGACTGCGCGAACTCGATCTGTTGGTCGATCGGCACCTCATGCGTTTCGACCGGCGCGGGGTTCGGTTGGGCGGCCGCGGTCGCGGAACTCACGGCCAGCGAGGCTACGGCAGCGGTCAAGGCGTGCAGGACAGGCGTGCGTCTCATGATCTCGATCCTCGTGTGTCGCCGCCGTTCGCGGCCGACCTCACAACGCGGATGGAGTGTGGTCGAGAGATTTCGCAAAAGAATCGCGAGGTGTGCCTCGCGGCTACGTGATTTGCGTAACGGGAGGCGCATTCGTGACGCCGAGACGATGCACGCGAGATGATTTCGAGATCATTGATCCGGACGCGGGGGCATTAGGCAAGGTGATCCGGCCCCGAGCCGGTTTGCACAATCATGCCGGACGCGTATTCTGCCCCGCGATGATTCCGCTGCGCGATGACAACCCGTCCGAACCGCGACCGATCGTGACTCTCGCGCTCCTGGCAAGCATCGGAAATCCCTTCGTCCACACCGTCCACATGGCCCGCAATGTATTGATCGTGGAAGACGAGCAGGAGCTCGCCAGGATCCTCAAGCGTCATCTGGAGGATCTCTCCTGTACCGTGCAGCTCGCGTTCGCCGGGGACGTCGGCCTGCGCCTGGCGGAGTCCACCTCTTTCGATCTCATTTTGCTCGACATCATGCTACCCGGCCTGGACGGCCTCGAGGTCTGTCGCCGGCTGCGCGCGCGGCGCGTGTATACGCCGGTACTCATGCTGACGGCGCGGGCCTCGGACGTGGACAAGGTGTTGGGGCTCGAGATGGGGGCTGACGACTACCTGACGAAGCCCTTCAGCGTGAACGAGCTCATCGCGCGCGTGAAAGCGATCTTTCGCCGCGTCGATCTGTTGTCCGAGCAGGCGCGCGAGGCGCCGCAGCCCTTGCGCTTCGGCGAAGGCGCGCTCTCCATCGATCCGCGCTCGCGCGAGGTCCAGGTACGCGGCCAACCGATCCAGCTCACGCACAAGGAGTTCGATCTGCTGCTGCATTTCGCCCAGAACCCGGGCCGCGTGTACTCGCGGGCGCAGCTGCTCGATGCCGTCTGGGGATACAGTCACGAAGGCTACGAGCACGCCATCAACTGCCACATCAACCGCCTGCGCGCGAAGATCGAGCGCGACTCGGCAAAGCCCGAGCTGCTGCAGACCGTTTGGGGCGTCGGCTACAGGTTCGCCCCCGAAGGCACCCCGCCGTGATCGTTCCGCGGACGCTCTTCGCAAAGCTCCTGCTGCTGTTCCTCGGCTTCGGTGCGCTGATGACAGGTGTCTTCATCTTCATGATGCAGGTCTCGCACGAGACCTACCACCTCGAATTCGATCAGCTGGTCAATCGCGATCTCGCGCAGCAGTACGTGCAGGCGAACCTCCTCGTTCGCGAGCCGCCCCTCACCGCCCACAATTTCGCAAGAGCGCTGGGCCGCGTCACCTCCATCAATCCAAACATCGATGTGTACGTGCTCGACGCGCGCGGGGAGATCCTGGCGGCCTCGGCCACCGCTGGCGAAGTCGTGCGCACCCGCGTGAGTCTCGAGCCGATTGCGCGGTTTCTGGACGGGCGCGTCGCCCTTCCCATCCGGGGTGATGATCCGACGGCCACCGGGCGGCTCGATGTGTTTTCGGCGGCGCCCCTGTCGATTCCGGATTGTCCGGCGGCATACCTCTACGTGGTTCTCAATCGCCACCATGACGGCTCACCGGCGGGGCGATTGAAAACGACCTACGCGATCGGCGAAGGGGCGGGCTTCATCCTCGCCGCCATCGCGCTCGCCTTTGGCGGCAGCATCCTGTTTCTGCGCATGCTGACGCGCCGGTTCGGAGTCTTGCAGGCCGACCTCGAGCGCTTCCGGGACAGCCAGTTCGCCGCGCTGCCGCCGAGCGATGCGCAGAATGAGGGTCCTTCGGGTGATGAAGTGGAGCATTTGCGACGCCTGTTCGTGGAGTTCGCCGAACGAATCCGCACGCAGATGCAGGAGCTGCAGAAGACGGACGAGATGCGCCGCGAGCTTCTCGCCAACGTCTCGCACGACCTGCGCACGCCGCTGACGACCCTGCAGGCGCACCTGGAAACCCTGTCCATCAAGGATGATCTGTCGGCCGATGAGCGGCGCACCTATCTTGCCACGACGCTCCAGCAGTGTCGGCGCCTCGTGAAACTGGTCGAAGAGCTCATCGAGCTGGCCAAGCTCGATGCCCGGCATGTCACGCTGTCACCCGAGCCGTTTCAGCTCGCCGAGCTCGTGCACGATGTGGTGTTGAAATTCGCGCTGATGGCGCGCCGGATGGGCGTCGCGCTGCGGGTCGAGCCACCGCAGAGCACGCCGCTCGTCCTGGGCGATATCGCGCTCATCGAGCGGGTCGTGGACAACCTGATTGATAACGCGTTGCGCTATGCGGGTTCAGGAGGCGCTGTGGCCGTGCGCGTGACCTCACGGCCGCAGGCGATGCGCGTTGAGGTCCACGACACGGGGCCGGGCATTCCCGAGTCCGAGCGCGCCCGTGTGTTCGATCGCTTCTATCGCGGCGACAAAAGCCGCTCCTCGGAGTCGGGCCATGCGGGCCTCGGCCTGTCGATTGCGCGCAGCATCCTCGAGCTGCACGGACAGTCCATCGACTTCGTGAGCACACCCGAACAGGGCACGACGTTCTTCTTCGAGCTGCCGCTCGTGACGGCCCATGCGCCTGTCGCCGAATCGCCCGCTCTTCTGTCGCGGCCGGACGCCGCCGCCGGCTGATCCCCGCGATTGGCAAGTCCTTCGCGAGCGCCCACGCCTCGCACGACTCACGGGAGTCCCTCTGGGGCGACCTCGCCGATTCCTTGAGCGACCTGCATTCAGGGAGTTCTACCTACCGAGACACATTTGCGAGGTTTTCGAGAGACCTTGTGCACCGGCTCGGCGCGACCATGCCGCCCGTGATGTGTGCGCGAGGAAGAACGATATGCACGACTCTGCTCCCGCCTATGGTCTCTGGCTGCTCGTCATCCTGAACTCGGCGGTGTTCCTCATCTTCGCCTTCAGCTTCTCCAAACCCCGGAGCGCGCGCGATTGGCGCAGCTTCAGCGCCTTCTCCGCCTTCATCGTGGCGCTGTTCGTGGAAATGTACGGCTTTCCGCTCACCATTTTCGTGCTCTCGGGTTGGCTGCAACGCCGCGCTCCGGGCCTCGATCTCATGTCTCACGATGCCGGTCACCTGTGGCAGACCATCTTTGGCATCGGTGGCAACGTGCATTTCGGCTGGCTGCACCTCATCAGCAATGTGCTGATCGTGATCGGATTCTGGATCCTGGCATCAGCGTGGCCGATCCTGTATCGCGCGCAGAAAGCGCGGAAGCTCGCGACAGATGGCGTCTACGCGCGCGTGCGTCATCCGCAGTACTTCGGGTTCATTCTCATCATGTTCGGGTTCCTGCTGCAGTGGCCGACCCTGCTCACGCTCGTGATGTTTCCGGTGCTCGTGTTCATGTACGTGCGGCTCGCCTTGACCGAGGAGCGCCAGGCAGCGCAGGAGTTCGGACAGGCATGGCAGGACTACGCGGCGCACACGCCGCGATTTTTGCCGCGCCTTGGCAAGCCGCACCCACCGCTCTCGCAGGGCCGTGCGTGAAGAGCGCGCCGCCGGTGTGGGCGACCGCTCGTACAGCCGCGCGCCTGACACGCCTCTCGAGCCGATGGAAGTCAATGGCGCCATGAGCTACGGCAATTTCTTCCTGATGCAAGGGGAAGGCCTCTGGCGCATCCACCTCGAGTTTCTTCGGCCCGGGATGACGCATCCGGTCGAGGCCGATTTCGGCTACGAGAACACGTCCACCTAGCGCGCAGGAGTGGCACCATGGAACACGAACATCCCCAACCCGAGGGCGCGAACCGTCTGCGGACCGTGTCGCGCCTGGTCTTCTTTGGATTCGTCGCCGTCGCACTGTTCTTTCTTGTGACCGAGCACCGGGCGCATCTGTTCGGCGTCTTGCCGTTCCTCCTCCTGGCCGCGTGTCCGTTGATGCATCTGTTTCACCATGGGGGCCACAAGCATGGTGGCGGGGACCCCACTGCCTCGAAGCCGCCAGGCTCCGACGGCGGGCACCAGCATGGCTAGTGCAAGCCTGCATCACGCCGCAACGGTCGGCCCGGGCGGTCAGCACGCGGGAATGCGACACGAAACGGCGACCGTCGATGTCGGCGGGCTGTTCCAGGTGCTCGACAGTGCGCTTGTGGCGCGCCAGCTCGAGAGGCTCCCGGGCGTGCATCAGGTCCAGGTGAACTACGCATCGGGTTCGGCCACGGTGACCTTTGATCCCTCGCGAACCTCCCTTGCCGATATCGAGGCGCGCATCCGCGAATGCGGCTATCACTGCGGCGGCGAGATGTTGCCCGCGCACCTGTGTGTGACGGCGCCGGCTGCGCACGAGGCCCCGCGCGGCAAGGCCAAGGTCGCTCCGGCGCATGAGGCCATGGCGCATGAGATGGGACATGCGGGCGGAATGGACGCGCATGCGATGGCGCGCGACATGCGCAACCGTTTCTGGGTCGCGCTCGTCTTCGCCCTGCCCGTGGTCCTGCTCTCGCCGATGGCGGGGATGCGCGCGCTCATCACGCTCCCCCCATCGGTCGATCCGGATGTCGTGCTCTTCGTGCTGGCGAGCGGGGCAATCCTGTACCCCGCTTGGCCCTTTGCGGTGGCGGCCGTGCGCGCGTTGCGCAAGGGCGTTGCGAACATGGCGGTGCTCGTCATGCTCAGCGTCGGCACGGGGTATCTCTTCAGCGTGGGGTCTACGTTCATCTACGGCGGCCCGCAGTTCTACGAAGCTGCCTCAATGCTGCTGGTGTTCATCCTGCTCGGGCACTGGCTCGAGATGCGCGCGCGGGCTGGTGCGACCGATGCCATCCGTGGACTGCTCGACCTCGCGCCGCCCAAGGCGACCGTCCTTCGCAACGGTCAGGAGCTCGAGATCCAAACGGCTGAGGTTCGGGTGAACGATCTGATCATCGTGCGTCCGGGCGGCAAGATCCCGGTGGACGGTGAGATCCTCGAAGGCACGTCCCAAGTCGACGAGTCCATGCTCACCGGGGAATCGATGCCGGTGAAGAAAGTCCCAGGCAACACCGTCATTGGCGCGACGCTCAACAAGAGCGGCAGCTTTCGGTATCGCGCGACCAGGGTGGGCGCGGACACCGCCCTCGCCCAGATCGTGAAGCTCGTGCAGGAAGCGCAGAACTCCAAGGCCCCTGCGCAACTGCTCGCCGACCGAGCATCCCAATGGCTGGTCTGGACCGCGATCGTGATCGGGCTTGCCACCTTTACCGTCTGGTTCTGGTGGGCCGGTCAGAGCCTGCTGTTTGCGCTGACGCTCATGATCACCGTCTTCGTGATCGCCTGCCCGGATGCGCTCGGGCTTGCCACACCGATGGCGGTGATGGTCGCAACGGGCCTCGGTGCGAAAAACGGAATTCTCTTCAAGAACGCGGTGGCGCTCGAAGCGGCGGCGCGTCTGAAAGTCGTGGTGATGGACAAGACGGGTACGCTCACCGTCGGCCAGCCGGATGTCGTCGATCTCGTCACGGCGACCGGAACGAGCCCGAAGGATGTGCTCGCCTGGGCGGGGGCGGTAGAGAAGGGCTCCGAGCATCCGCTCGCACAGGCCATCCTGAAACGAGCCGCGGGAATCGAATTGCCACCGGTGACGGAGTTCACCACAGTGCCGGGCCTCGGCGCGCGGGGACAGGTCGGCGGCCAGACGGTGCTGGTGGGGAATCCCAAGTTCATGGCGGTGGAGAAAGTGCCGTTGCAGGCGCTCGAAGCCGAAGCCGGCCGCCTGCAGGGCAGTGGCCGCACGGTCGTGTATGTGGCGCGCGGCGGCGCGCTCGTCGGCATCATTGCCATTGCTGATGCGATCCGATCGACTTCCGTAGACGCGATCGGGCGCCTTCGCGCGCTGGGCATCGATGTGGCGATGCTCACCGGTGACAACCGGGCCACGGCGGAGCGCATTGCACGCGAGCTTGGGATCAACATCGTGCTCGCGGAGGTGTTGCCGGGACAAAAAGCCGATGAGGTCCGCAAGCTCCAGGGACAGGGCAAGAAGGTCGGCATGGTTGGCGATGGCGTCAACGACGCACCGGCACTCACGCAGGCCGATGTCGGACTCGCCATGGGAGCGGGCACCGATGTCGCGATCGACAGCGCGGATGTCGTGCTCATGAAGAGCGATCCGCTCGATGTGGTTCGCACCATCGAGATCTCCCGAGCGACACTGCGCAAGATGCACCAGAACCTCTTCTGGGCAGTCGCCTACAACGTCATCGCCTTTCCGCTCGCCGCGGGGGTGCTGTATCCGATCCTCCTGAGCCCGGAAGTTGCGGCGCTGGCCATGTCCGGGAGCTCGGTGCTGGTGGCGGCCAATGCGCTGCTGCTCAAGCGTTACCACTTGCGCGGGGGCTCGCCGCCCGGCACCTCGGCGACGCCGATCGGACCCGTTGCTCGCGAAGCCTCACGCATCGCCTGACGAATGCCGGAAAGACACGCATGACCAACGCCATCGATGTGAGTGGCGCGCCTCTGGAAACGGTGCGTGTAGCGCATGAGCCCGTTAACGTGGTTGATCGCACGCCGAGGAGGTGCGAAGGTGAACGCCATGAGCCTGCCATACCACTTTGAGCAGTCCGTCGATCTCAGCGCGCACGCTGAGGTTGTGTTCGAGCATCTTGATGACTTCGATCGAGAGGCTCGGGGAGCACATGATGCGCTCGAGCTGGATGATGGCGGGATCCCGTATGCGCTATGAGTTCGATGAGGCGCGCGGACGCAAACCCGACGCGCGCGTGCGGTTGCTGGGCTCCGTTCTCGGAATGAACCTGGAAATCGAGGAGCGGATCACCGAGCGTACCCCGGGGGTCAGCAAGTCGTGGCAGACGATCGGGCAACCCCGCATGCTCATACTCGAGGCGTATCGCATGGGTTTTACCGTGACGCCAAGAGATGGCGGGTGTCGTCTACAGGTTTTCATCGACTACGCCACACCTCACGGTGGACTCGGTCGGTGGCTTGGGCAGATTGCTGGCGGCCCTTATGCGCGCTGGTGTGTGCGCAGCATGATCGATGCGGCCGTGAGGCACTTCGGGCATGCCGACGAAGGCCCGGTCGGTGCGCGAATGCGCAAGCCGGCGGCGCCTCACTGAGTCACCTGCGGCGTGTTGCTGCAGTCCCGGGCTCGCACGTTGAGTTCCGCGGTCTTTTTCTGCAAACAGGAGCATGAGCGTATGAGATATCACAGTCACCGGCTTCTTCTCGCGACGTTACTCGCTGCGGCATCGCCATTGACGTTCGCACAAGTCACACCGGAGGAGCACGCTGCACATCATCCAGCGGAGCAAGCAGCGCCTGCAGAGAAATCACCGCAACCGGCCGCCGCGGCGCCGAAGTCGGCCGCAGGTATGCAGGAGAACATGACGAAGATGCAGGCGTTGATGGATAAACTTGAAAATACGAAGGACCCTGCCGAACGTCAGAAGTTGCTAGCGGAGCACCGCCAGGCGATGCGTGAGCAGTTGGCTGCCATGAAGGGAATGAACTGTGGGATGGGAATGGCGGGCGCGCCTGGCGAATCCATGAAAGGGCAGGCGGGAAATATGGCAGGGGGCAACATGATGAGCGTTGACATGATGAAGTGTCACGAGATGATGCAGGCCCGCATGAACATGATGGTCGGGATGATGGAGCAGATGATGCGTCATGAAGAGGCTGCGCAGGGGATGGGTGGAGCGAGCAAACGCTGAGCGGACTCGAGTACCTGCGCCGCAGCGGCGCCACCCGCAAGATGCGGCTGCTCGTCATCGGCGCACGCGTGGGAGCGCTCCTCGAACACGCTGCCCATCTATTCCATGGAGCGCGAGCGTTTGCTTGCAGCGCTCGTGCGCCAGTATCTCTTCGTCTCCATCTCGCGCGCCTGCTGCCACGCTATCCATAGTCGTGCGGGTGCGGAAATGCTGTCGGGAGCGCACCGGAACGGGCAACATGTGCATCGACAGCACGGTGTGCGAGCACGTACGGGGCAGCCCGATGCAGAGAGTGATTCGGCAAATCGCCAGCCTGCTTCTCGTCGCGTGGGGCTCATACGCCCTGTGGGCTACGGCTGCGGTCCAGACGCAGCAGCCCGCCGCGCCAGTGGTGTATGTCGCGCCCATCGAGGGCGTCATCGATCTGGGCGTCGCGCCCTTTGTCCGGCGCGTTCTGCAGGAAGCGGAGGAGGCGGGCGCGGCAGCAGTTGTCCTGGAGATCAACACTTTCGGCGGACGTGTGGATGCCGCGGTGCAGATCCGCGATGCGCTCCTGACCGCCCCGGTTCCGACCGTTGCCTTCGTGAACAAGCGGGCCATCTCAGCCGGCGCACTCATCGCCCTTTCCGCCGAGAAGATCGCGATGGCCGGGGGAGGCACCATCGGAGCCGCAACGCCGGTGCAGGCCGGGCAGCCGGGCGCACCTGCGCAGCCGGTGGAAGAGAAAACGGTGTCCTACGTGCGCAAGGAATTCCGCGCGACGGCCGAGAGCCGCAAGCGGCCGCCTCTGCTTGCCGAGGCGATGGTCGATGCGGATGTGGCGATCCCCGGCGTCATCGAGAAAGGCAAGCTCCTGACATTGACGACCGACGAAGCCCTGAAGCACGGACTCGCGGACTTCCGCGCCGACACCCTGGAAAGCGTGCTCGAGCAGATGGGGCTCGCTGGGGCGCAGCTCAGGCGTGCCTCGCCCAACTGGGCGGAGAACGTGGTTCGGTTCCTCACCCATCCGGTGGTCAGCTCGCTTCTCATCACGATCGGCATGCTCGGCATCATCATCGAGCTGCGCACGCCCGGCTTCGGCATCCCCGGTGCTCTGGGCGTCGCGAGCCTGGCGCTTTTTTTCTGGGGCCACTGGCTGGTTCAGCTGGCCGGCTGGGAGGAGATCCTGCTTGCGGCGGCTGGAATCGTGCTGCTGGCGCTGGAAATCTTCGTCATTCCAGGTTTCGGCATCGCCGGGGCGCTGGGGGTCGTCGCGATCCTCGCGGGCTTCATCATGAGCATGACGGGCGGCGGGGCCACGGCGCAGTTCATCCTGGGGGCCGCGAGTCGAGTGGTGTTCTCTCTGGTGTTCGCACTCGTTGCCAGCCTTGTGTTCCTGCGCTTCCTGCCACGGCTGCCCGTGGCGCGACGGCTGATCCTGCAGACCGACCTTGGCACCGGTCAGGAGTATGGCTCTGCACCCGAAAGCGACCGCCGCTGGCTCGGAAAGCAGGGGCGCGCGTCGTCGCCGCTTCGCCCGGCAGGCATTGCCCACATCGAAGGCCAGCGCGTCGATGTCGTGTCCGATGGTGAGCTGATCGATGCCGGCGAGAACATCGAAGTGATCCGGGTCGATGGCAATCGCATCGTCGTGCGACGCATCCCACCCACCAATAACGAGGAGTGAGGCATGTTTGGACCCGAAACAGGATTAGTGGGGGGCATCGGCTTGCTCATCGCGCTGGTGGTGGCGCTGGTCGTGCTGCTGTATCTCGTGCCGCTGCCGCTGTGGATCGCGGCGTGGGCTTCCAACGCGTACGTCGGGCTGTTCACTCTCATCGGCATGCGCCTGCGGCGCGTTCCGCCGGGCACGGTGGTCACGGCGCGTATCAGCGCAGTGAAGGCGGGGCTCGACATTTCCATCAACGATCTGGAAGCGCACTTCCTGGCGGGTGGAAATGTCGTGCGAGTCGTGAACGCCATGATCTCCGCCGACAAGGCCAACATACCCTTGCCCTTCAAGCGCGCCGCGGCCATCGATCTCGCCGGGCGCAACGTGCTCGAAGCGGTGCAGATGTCGGTGCTGCCGAAGGTGATCGAGACGCCGAAGATCGCGGCCGTCGCGAAGGACGGTATTCAGCTCATCGCGGTCTCCCGAGTGACAGTGCGCACCAACATTGACCGGCTGGTCGGTGGCGCGGGCGAGGAGACCATCATCGCGCGCGTGGGCGAAGGCATGGTGAGCACCATCGGCTCCGCCACGAGCCACAAGAATGTGCTCGAGAATCCCGACCACATCTCCAAGCATGTCCTCAGCAAGGGCCTGGATGCGGGCACGGCGTACGAGATTCTGTCCATCGACATCGCGGACGTGGACGTCGGCGAGAACATCGGCGCGAAGCTGCAGATCGACCAGGCGAACGCCGACAAGCAGATCGCGCAGGCGAAGGCGGAAGAGCGCCGCGCCATGGCGGTCGCGCTCGAGCAGGAGATGCGCGCGCGCGTGGTGGAAGCGGAAGCCGAAGTGCCCCGCGCGATGGCGGAGGCATTTCGCCAGGGTAACCTGGGAATCATGGACTACTACCGCATGAAGAATGTGCAGGCCGATACGTCGATGCGCGACGCGATTGCCGGCACGGGCGAGGAGCCGCCTGCGGGTCCCAGGAAGTAGGAAGACCGCTCGTGAACACGATCAACCCACTCATTTATGCCCTGATTTTCGCGGCGCTCGCGCTGTTGAATTACCTGATGCAGCGGCTTGCAAAGCGGCTGAAGGAGCAGCCACCGCCGGAGCAAAAAGCGCCGCAGGCGCGCGAGCGGACGGTTGCGGAAGTTACGCGGCGCGCGCGCGGTGACAAGCCGGCGTCCCCGGCGCAGGAGCCGCGTGAGCGGCGCAAGCCGCGCGAATCGGCCAGGCAGCGCGAACCGGCCGAGCCGCGCGAGTTGCGCGAATGGCGCGACCGCCTTCGCCGCGCTCAGGCGCCAACCTCCCCGACAGCCCCGCCCCGGTGCCATGTGGGTGCAAGGGCGTTCCTGTCGGGCCGGCAGAATCTGCGGCGCGCCATTGTCATCAGGACGGTGCTGGGTCCCTGCCGCGCGCAGGAGCCGCACGATGCCGATCGCTGAGATCCAACTCCCGTCGCCTGGCATGCCACGGCGGCCGAGCGGTGCGCTTCTTACATCGGAACCGCGCGCCGGGTTCGATCTTGTTCGAGCCGCCGTGAGGCGGGCCGGACTCTGATTGGGAGAAGGCCGCAGTAGACGGCTGTTACCCGGACAGGCTTCCGGGGTGGGGAAGGCGCGGCCGGCGGCTCCCGCCTGGCGCGCGGGCCCGCCCCGCCGAGGAGGCACTCCACATTCCGACGATCCGGCCGAGCGAGCAGCGGCTCGGGCGGCTACCATGCGCCGCTCGTGGGCGGGGCGGGCCGAGAATTCATGAGGACGTGGTTTGGGCGGCCGACGCGCGCGATTTCGCCCGGCACTGACGATCAATCACTCACGGCAAGGCTTTCCATGCGTATCTGGACAAGAACACTGCTGCTGCTGCTGGCACTCACGCCCGTGACGGCCGTGGCAGCCGAGGCGGCGCTGAATCTCACAACGACCGGGCTGGGGTTCAGTGCGCTCGCTGTATTTGCCATCGCTTACCTCTTCGTGATCGCAGAGGAGACGACGGAGCTCCGTAAGTCGATTCCCGTCGTGCTCGCGGCCGGCCTGGTGTGGCTACTGGTGGCGATCGCTTCGAGGCAGCACGGCTGCGCAGATCCACATGTTCGACAACAGCACTGAGTCGCCCGGCGGAGCGCCCGCTGCCCAACTCGTCTTTCGTATGCGCAGCGCGAAGCTCGTCGAGCCGGATCTCCAGACGCTCCTCACACACAGCCCGGAGTGGGCGAAGCCGGTGGTGGCGGCGGCTTTGCGAGCCGGCACGCCAGCGCGCAGCGTGCGGGCGAAGAAGAAGCGATGAGGCGTCCACGGGTCGGGGCGGCAATGGCCGTCTGCATGCTGCCTCTGGCATTCGTGCCAATGACGGCTTCCGCAGCCTCCGCCACGCCGGATCTCACCAGCACGGGAGTGGGTTTCCTCGCACTCGCCGTGTTCGTGATCGCGTACCTCCTGGTGATCGCCGAAGAGTTCACCGAGCTGCGCAAGTCGAAACCCATGATCGTGGCCGCCGGCGTGCTCTGGACGCTCGTCGCAATCGCCTGGCAAATGCACGGCATCGAGGGCGCGGAACAGGCGCTAAAGCACAATCTGCTCGAATATGGCGAACTGCTGCTGTTCCTGGTGGCGGCCATGACTTACGTCAACACGCTCGAGGAACGCCAGGTATTTGCCGCCCTGCGCAGCTGGCTGCTCGCGCGCCGTTTGTCGCTGCGGTCGGTGTTCTGGATGACGGGCCTGATGGCGTTCCTGCTGTCGCCCGTGCTCGACAATCTGACCACGGCGCTGGTGATGGGCGCCGTGGCACTGGCCATGGGCCGCGGCAACCCCGCTTTCATCGCGCCGGCGTGCATCAACATCGTCGTCGCCGCGAATGCCGGCGGCGCATTCAGCCCGTTCGGCGACATCACCACACTGATGGTGTGGCAGAAGGGGCTGCTGCGATTCTTCGATTTCTTCGCGTTGTTCCTGCCTTCCCTCGTGAACTGGCTCGTGCCGGCGCTGTGCATGAGTTTCGCGGTTCCGGCGGGCCAGCCGGCGGCGGACGTGGAACGCACCCGCGTAAAACCGGGCGGCGTTCTCGTGATTGCGCTCTTCGCCGTCACGGTCGCCATGACGGTGCTGATGCACCAGTTTGCCCATCTGCCGCCGTTCCTCGGGATGATGACCGGCCTCGGACTGCTGCAGGTGCATGGATACTTCATTCGCCGCCAGGAGTTACGCGCCGCGCATGGCGCGCCCGCGCAGCCGCCACCACCCGGTTTCAAGCCTGCGCGCAAGCCCTTCGACGTTTTCATCAGCATGAAGCGCGTCGAGTGGGACACGCTGCTGTTCTTTTATGGCGTAGTGCTTTGCGTGGGAGCCCTGGGCGCGCTGGGTTACC
The DNA here is from genome assembly GCA_963837755.1 of uncultured Gammaproteobacteria bacterium. Classification (GTDB taxonomy): domain Bacteria; phylum Pseudomonadota; class Gammaproteobacteria; order Steroidobacterales; family Steroidobacteraceae; genus JADGHX01. The sequence goes on from CAWIOP010000004.1 coordinate 647,179, forward strand.
TGGCCGCTCTCTCCCAAGCTTCCTATGCAGCGCTGGGCCCCACAGTCGCCAACATCCTGGTGGGGGTGGCGTCGTCCGTGATCGACAACATTCCCGTCATGTTCGCCGTGCTCAGCATCGAGCCGGACATGTCGAAGGGGCACTGGTTGCTCGTGACGCTGACGGCGGGCGTCGGCGGCTCGCTGCTCTCGATCGGCTCCGCGGCCGGCGTTGCGTTAATGGGCCAGGCTCGCGGGGTCTACACTTTCTTCGCGCACCTCAAATGGATCTGGGCGATCGCACTCGGCTATGCCGCGTCGGTGTGGCTGCATTTCGCCCTGAACCGATCGCTGTTCTGAGCGCGCCTGGCGGGCAACGGGCAGTGGGCAAGCGGGCAAGCGGGCAAGCGGGCAAGCGGGCAAGCGGGCAAGCGGGCATATGAAGCAGGCCGCGACGGTCGTTCAGCGACCCAACCCGGCTCAGCCCGGTTTTTTCTTCAGGGACTCCCGATACGCAATGGAGAAAGCCTCCACGAAGGTGTGGGGCATGTGCTCCGCGGGTTTCTCCACGAGGTTGCGATAGAAGTCGGCGTAGAGCTCCCACGCCTGCGCCTTGCCGCCGGGGTTCAGCTTGCCGCGGCGGGCCGCGCGCTCGAAGCGGGCCTCGAGCTCGGCCGGGTCGAGCCGGCCCACGAATTCCACGAACGCTTCCTGCATGGCCTGGGCCACGCCGTTTTCGTGATCCTTCGCCGTGCTCATCTGCTCGCGCAGCCACTGCACGGCGTCCAGACGCCGCGTCTCGTGCTGGTGAAGAATCGCAACCAGCAGGTCTTCCACGGCCATGCGCGCGAGCGAGGGGCGCGGGTCGTCCGCGTCCTGCTGGATCTCGATGCGGAACCGGTTGCGGATCTCGTTGCGCGAGCGCTCCAGGTCTTTCAGGCCCACGAAGGCTTCGCGGAACAGCTGCCCCACCAGGTGCATGAGGCGCGTCTGTGCGTCTGCCGGGAGTTTCTCGGCGTCGATGCCGGCGCCCCGGCAGAACGCCTGAAGCCCGGTCTGCACGTCGTAGAGCGCTGGTGCGCTGGCGCTGCCGTTGCGCGGGTCTTTGCCCGCCGCGCGGGCCAGGCGCGCGATGCGCCGGGCGACCGCCTCATCATCGGGTTCCAGCTCCGGCTCGGACGGTGCCTCGACAGGGCGGGGCGCGCGTGCCACGGCCTGGCCATAGGCGTTCACGGGGCGGTAACCGCCGCTCTGGGCCAGGTCAGGGCCGGCGTCGCGGCCGACCTCGCCCGTCGGGCCCCTTGGGAAGGAGGCGCCTTGGGCCATGGCCCGGGCGGGGGCACTTTCGGGCAGCCCTTCGGGGATCAGGAGCTGGTCGAGGTCGAGCGAGGCGCCGATGTCGGTCTGGGCGGCGCGACCGACGGTGCGCAAGCCGCGAATGCTGGTGGGGACGGCGATGGAGTCGGTGCCGGGCGCGGCGGTTTCGGCCGACGCGTCGGCCTCGAGGGCCACACTGACCTGGTAGTCGCCGAACCGGAGGAGGTCGCCGTTCTGCAGCTTGTGGGGCCCAAGCTTGTGGAGCGCGATGTCGCTATCGTTCACGAAAGCGCCGTTCGTGCTCAGATCTTCGAGGAAATAGTGGCCCTGGCGAAAGCTCACGCGCACGTGATGCGCGGAGACATAACGCAGGGGGTCGGGCAACACCCAGTCATTGTCCGCGGAGCGCCCAATGGTGCCGCCACCGACGCCGAACACGATGCTGCTGCGGTCCCCAAGGGACCGGCGATGATCACTGACAACGCGCAGGTTGAGCGCCATGGCTGCCCTCGTGGGCCACCTCGAAGTTTCCCCGATTGATTGGCACGGCATCCGCGCACATTCCGTTTCCCCGGTGCGCGCGGACATATAATGCCACCCCTAATTTAACAGGCCCCCCCACGGAACCCATGGCCGCCAGTCACATTTTCAAGGTCCTCTTTGTGAATCAGGGCAAGGTTTACGAGATCTACGCCCGCAAGGTCGGTCACGGCGCCATGTTCGGCTTCATCGAGGTGGAGGAGCTCGTGTTCGGCGAGCGTTCCACCGTGGTGGTCGACCCGGCCGAAGAACGCGTCAAGAGCGAGTTCGAGGGCGTCAAGCGCACCTACCTGCCGCTGCATTCGGTGCTGCGCATCGACGAGGTGAAGAAACAGGGGGTGAGCAAGATCACCAGTTTCGAAGGCGGCAACGTCACCCAGTTTCCCGTCCCGATGTATTCCTCGGCCCCGGCGGACGTCCCGCCGAAGAAGTAACGACCCCGAAAACAGTACATGCTCACTCTGCCGGGCGCGCCCGCCCTTTCCCAGTTTCGAATTGCAAAACTCCTGAATCTGCTGCGTGCGCGCGAGCCTGCGGTCACCGGGCTCAGCTCGCGCTTCGTGCATTTCATCGACACCGCGCGCGCGCTCGATGCGCCGGAGTCCGGAATTCTCGAGCGGCTGCTCACCTATGGGCCGCGCATGGAGGGTCCAGGCAGCGTTTCGAAGAACGCCTCTGGCGTGAGCGCTGAAGCCGGCGAGCAGGTTATCGTCGTGCCGCGCGCGGGCACGATTTCGTCATGGTCGAGCAAGGCCACGGATATCGCGCAGGTGTGTGGCCTCGGCGCCGTGCGGCGCATCGAGCGCGGCATCGCCTACCGCGTCCAGGCGGCTCAGCCTCTGGGCCGTGAGCGGCTCGCGGCGCTTGCCACGGCGCTGTTCGACCGCATGACCGAGATGGTGCTGTTCGACACCGCCGCGGCCGCGCAGCTGTTCGACCACGCGAGCCCAAAGCCGCTGGCGCGTGTCTCCATCGCCGCGGGGCGCGAGTCGCTCGTGAGCGCGAACAAAGAGCTTGGGCTTGCGCTGTCGGCAGACGAGATCGACTACCTGCTCGAGAATTTCCGCCGCCTCGGCCGCGATCCGTCGGATGTGGAGCTCATGATGTTCGCGCAGGCGAACTCCGAGCACTGCCGGCACAAGATCTTCAACGCAAGCTGGGTGATCGACGGGCAGGCGCAGGAGAAATCGCTGTTCGCGATGATCCGCAACACGCACGCGCGCAGCCCGCACGGCGTGCTCTCGGCCTACAAAGACAATGCCGCCGTCATCGAAGGCACGGACGGCGTGCGCTATTTCCCCGACCCTGCGAACAACGTCTATCGCGGGGTGAGCGAGCCCATCGATATCCTGATGAAAGTGGAGACCCACAATCATCCGACGGCCATCTCGCCCTTTCCGGGCGCGGCCACGGGCTCGGGCGGCGAGATTCGCGACGAAGGCGCCACTGGCCTCGGCGCCAAGCCGAAGGCGGGCCTCACCGGCTTCTCGGTGTCGCACCTGCGCATTCCGGGGTTCGAGCGGCCCTGGGAAGATAGGGCAGGCGAGCGCGCGTTCGGCAAGCCTTCTCGCATCGCGTCCGCGCTCGACATCATGATCGAGGGGCCGATCGGCGCGGCGGCGTTCAACAACGAATTCGGACGGCCGGCGATTGCGGGTTACTTCCGCACGTTCGAGTTAGCGGCGCCGGGTGACGGCGCGAACCGCATTCGGGGGTATCACAAGCCCATCATGATTGCGGGCGGGCTCGGCAACGTGCGCCGGCCGCAGGTGGAGAAGGGCGACGTGCCCGTGGGCTCGAAGCTCGTCGTGCTGGGCGGGCCGGCCATGCTCATCGGGCTCGGCGGGGGTGCTGCGTCTTCCATGGGCAGCGGCGCGAGCACGGCAGATCTCGATTTCGCCTCGGTCCAGCGTGGCAACGCGGAGATGCAGCGCCGCGCGCAGGAGGTCATCGATCGTTGCTGGGCGCTGGGGGATGCGAACCCCATGGTGCTCATTCACGACGTGGGTGCCGGCGGATTGTCGAATGCAGTGCCTGAGGTGGTGGCGCACAGCCATCGCGGCGCGCGCGTCGACCTGCGCGCCGTGCCCAGCGCGGAGCCTGGCATGTCGCCGATGGAAATCTGGTGTAACGAGGCGCAGGAGCGTTACGTGCTCGCGGTGGCGCCAGAGCGCCTGAAGACTTTCGCGGACATCGCGGAGCGCGAGCGTTCGCCGTTCGCGGTGATCGGCGACATCGACGACACCGGCCGCCTGGTCGTTCACGACTCGCTGTTCAACAACAACCCCGTGGACATGCCCATCGAGGTGCTCCTCGGCAAGGCGCCGCGCATGACACGCGACGTGACGAGCGTCGCGACGCCGGGCAAGGCGCTCGACCTCTCGCGCGTCGACCTGAGTGAAGCCGCGTATCGCGTGCTGCGCTTCCCGGCCGTGGCGGACAAGACATTCCTCATCACCATTGGCGATCGCTCGGTGGGCGGCCTCATCAGCCGCGACCAGATGGTTGGGCCCTGGCAGGTGCCGGTGAGCGACGTGGCGGTCACGGTGGCCGATTACACCGGCAATGCGGGCGAAGCCATGGCGATGGGCGAACGCACACCGGTCGCGGTGCTGAATGGCCCGGCGTCGGGCCGTCTCGCGGTGGCCGAGGCGGTCACCAACATTCTCGCGGCAGACGTCAGCTCGCTGTCGCAGATTCGCTTGTCCGCAAACTGGATGGCCGCGTGCGGCGAGCCCGGTGAAGACGCCTCGCTCTACGCAACGGTGCATGCCGTCGGCGAAGAGCTGTGCCCTGCGCTCGGCATCGCCATTCCGGTGGGCAAGGATTCGCTTTCCATGAAAACCACGTGGCGCGATGGGCAGGACACAAAGAGTGTCGTCGCTCCCGTGTCACTCATCGTGTCGGCGTTCGCCCCGGTGGGCGATGTGCGCAAGACGCTCACGCCACAGTTGCGCACGGATGTCGGCGCCACGTCGCTGTGGCTCATCGACCTGGGCGCGGGCCTCAATCGGCTCGGCGCGTCGGCGCTGGCGCAGGTCTATGGCGAAATCGGCGAAACCCCGCCCGATCTCGATGACCCGCAGCGCCTGAAGTCTTTCGCCGAAGCCCTCACTGAGCTGAAGAACGCCGGTCTCGTGCTCGCCTATCACGACCGCTCGGACGGCGGCCTCTTTGCCACCCTCACGGAAATGGCGTTCGCGGGCCACTGCGGCCTCGACATCTCGCTGCCCGCCGCGCGGGGCCCTGCCATCGAGCAATTGTTCGCGGAAGAGCTGGGTGCAGTGCTTCAGGTTCGCGAGGCGGATGAGGCACGCGTCGCAGCCGTTCTGGCCAAGCATGGCCTCGAACGCTTGAGCCTGCGCGTTGGCAAGCCCGTTCCGTCGAACGACGGCCGCGATGCCACCGGCCTGCGCGTTCGCATCACCGTGGGCGACACGCGCTTCGACGAGGCATGGGTCGACCTGCGCCGCGCATGGTCTGAAACGTCATGGCAGCTGCGCCGCCTGCGCGACGACCCCGCCTGCGCAGATGAAGAATTCGCCGCCGTCGCGGCCGCCAGCGACCCCGGCCTGAGCGTCTCGCTCACCTTCGACGCCCAGCAAGACATTGCCGCCCCTTATATCGGTAAAGGCGCGCGCCCCACCGTGGCCATCCTGCGCGAGCAGGGCGTGAACAGCCAGGTGGAAACCGCCGCGTGGCTCGAACGCGCTGGTTTCGAAGCGCACGACGTTCACATGACAGACCTGCTCACGGGCAAGCGCTCGCTCGCAGGCTTCAAGGGAATCGTCGCCTGCGGCGGGTTCTCATACGGCGACGTGCTGGGAGCGGGCGAGGGCTGGGCCAAGTCCATCCTGTTCCATCAGGCCGTGCGCGACGACTTCGTTCGCTTCTTCGAACGCAGCGACAGCTTCGCCCTCGGCTTCTGCAACGGCTGCCAGATGTTCGCAGCATTGAAGAGCCTCATCCCCGGCACCGAACTGTGGCCGCGTTTCGTCACGAACCGCAGCGAGCAGTACGAAGCGCGCTTCACGATGGTGGAGATTCTGCGACTCGCCCTCCGTGGTGCTCCAGGGCATGACGGGCTCCTTCCTGCCCATCGCCACCGCGCACGGCGAAGGCCGCGCCGAATTCACCTCCGACGAAGCCGCGGCCGCCTGCTCCAGGAGCGGCCTGGTCGCCATCCGCTACGTAAACCGCGACCGCACCGTCGCCACCACATACCCGGCAAACCCCAGCGGCTCCCCCTTCGGCATCACCGCCATATCGAACGCCGACGGCCGCGTCACCATCATGATGCCGCACCCCGAACGCTCCACGCGCTACATCCAAAACTCCTGGCGCCCCGACAACGCCGGCGAATGGAGCGGCTGGATGCGCCTGTTCGGAAACGCGCGAAAGTTCGTCGGCTGATGAAAGTCTGAAGAGCTTCCCTGACGCCACCGCGCCCGGTGACAGTCTTGGATTTTCCGACCTTAGTAGGGACAATCGCCCCGAAGCGTGTAACCCACGCCGCATTTGTGTACCCTCGCTGCGCCCACACGACGTGAGCGATCGGCCGACCTCAAGGATGAGCAGCGCGTGCCCCGCAAGAAGAAATTCGGCCCGATACTCGGCATCGGCGCTCTGATCGTCGCGGCGGCCGCCGTAGTCGTGTACGCCAGGCGCGACCGCGACGAAGCCCCCACCGCGAACTACACCATCGCCCCCGTCGTCCGCGGCGACATCGTGCAAGCCGTGAACACCACCGGCCAGCTCTCGCCGCTCGTCAGCGTCGAAGTCAGCTCCCAGATCTCGGGCCTCGTCACGGAGGTCAACGTCGACTTCAACAGCGTCGTGAAGAAAGGCCAGGTGCTCGCCCGCATCGACCCCTCAACGTACGTACAGCGCGTCAACCAGGCGGAGGCAGACCTGGCAGCCGCGGAGGCCAGCGCCACGCTGGTGAAGCTCAGTGCCAAACGCCTGAAGGACCTGCGCGACAAAGACCTCGTCACCCAGGCCGACTACGACCAGATCGAGGCACAGCTGGAGCAGTCGCGCGCGTCGCTGCTCACGCGCAAGGCCGCCGTGCAGAACGCGCGCCTCGATCTGGACCGTTGCACGCTCACCTCGCCCATCGACGGCATCGTCATCTTCAAGCAGGTGGAAGTCGGCAAGACCGTGGTGTCGAGCTTCAGCGCGCCCACGCTCTTTGTCATTGCGCAGGACCTGGCGAAGATGCGCATCATCGCGCCCATCAGTGAAGTGGACGTGTGGGCCGTGCACCCCGGCCAGGCGGTCACGTTCACGGTCGACGCCATTCCCGACCGCGGCTTCAACGGCCGCCTCACCCAGATTCGAAATCCCTACACCCCGTCGGAGAAACAAACGACGCAGGCCGCGCAGCAGAGCACCATCACCAACTTCGACGGCGTCATCGAGGTCGACAACTCCGACCTGCTGCTGCGGCCCAGCCTCACGGCGAATGTGTCCATCGTCGTGTCGAAAACCGAGAACGCGCTGCGCATCCCCAACGGCGCGTTGCGCGTGCAGGTTCCGCAGAGCCCGGACGCCCCGCGCCCGCCGCCCGCGCCGCCGTCCGAAGAGTCGGAGGACACCTCCATCGTCTATCGCCTGCCAGGCGGAAACAGGAACGCGACGCCGGAGCCCGTGCTCGTGAAGCTCGGCATCACCGACAACATCAGCACGCAGGTGCTCGAAGGGCTGAAGGAGGGCGACACCGTCATCACCGGCATTCCCAGCCGCATCGAGATTCCGCAGCGCCGAGGCCTGTTCTAGCGTGAAACGGGCGCGCCTTTGCGGGGGGCTGCTCGGGCTCGTGCTGCTGCAGGCCCTGCCAGTCGCGTTGGCGCAAACGCTGGCGCCGCCGCCGGCTCAGGCGCCGACGATTGCCCCGGCGCAGCCGCAAATCGCGCCTGGTCCCGAAGCGCAGATCACTCCGCCGGGGCCGGTGCTCACTCTCGCCGAATGCGTGCGTCTTGCGCTCGCGCGCGGCTTCGACCTCGACATCGAGCGCCAGTCACTCGCCATCGCTCAGGACAACGTGCCCATCGCGCACAGTGCTTTCCGGCCGATCATCTCTGCCGCGACGGGAAAGTCCGTCACGCGCACAGCTGCAGCGGTCGGGCTCGCCGGCACGCGCGCGGACACTGTGGACGCCGGCGTCGGCATCACTCAACGAATGCGCCTTGGCACCCAGTTCGGTCTCGACCTGCAGAACAACAGATTCGACTCGGACGCCGCACTCAACGCGCTGAACCCCGCGTACACGTCGGACGTAACGCTCAGCGTGCGCCAGCCACTGCTGAAAGGCCTCGGCACGCGCCTCAACACACAGGTGATCCGCCGCGCGCAGATTGGCTCCGACATCGCCGGCAACAACTACGAGAACCGCGCGCTCGAGGTCATCCAGGGAACGGAGAATGCGTACTACCTGCTCACAGGCGCGCGGGATCAGCTGCAGGTTTTCCGTTCCAGCCTGCAGCTTGCACAGGCGCTGCTCGACGAATCCCAGTCCCGCCGTGACGCTGGCATGGCGACGCGCCTCGATGTGCTGCAGGCGGAAGTCGGCGTGGCGAACGCGCGCCGCAGCGTGCTCGATGCGCAACGAACCGTGCGTGCAAGCGAAGACAACCTCACTTCATTGATCGGCCGGTTTCAGTTCAACACGCCGCTCGGCCCCACAGCCGCGGAAGGCGATGGCGCCGCGGAAGGCGTGCCCACCGTCGAAGGCTCGTACCGCCAGGCGCTGCAGCGCTATCCGGCCCTGCTCAATGCGCGCGCCACACTCGAGATCGCGAAGCTCGACGTCGACTTCGCCCACAACGACCTGCTGCCGTCGCTCGACCTGGATGTCGCGCTCGGCTTCAACGGCGATGACAGCACGCGCCGTGGCGCATTCTCGGGCATCACCGAGCCGGATGGCCACACGTGGCAGGCCGGCGTCAGCATCACGTATCCGCTCGGGCGCGTGGCGGAGAAGGCGCGGTTTCGCCAGAGCCGCTATGCGTTGAGTCGCGCGGAGCTCAGCGCAAAGCAGCTCGAGCAGGACGTGCTCGTTGCCGTGCGTAATTCCGTGCGAGACGTGGAAACGAGCCGCGAGAGCGTGGACATCGCCGCGCAGGCCGCCGGGCTCGCCCAGCGCCAGTACGAAGCCGAGACGGAGCGCTTTCGCGCGGGCCTCTCGACGAGCCGTCGCGTGCTGGAAGCGCAGACAGACCTCGAGTCCGCGCGCGTGGCGCACCTGCAGGCGCGCCTGGACCTTCAAACGGCTCGCGCGGCTTTGAGGCGCCTGGAAGGCACCTCGCTCAGCCGCTATGGAGTCACGCTTGACCTGCCGCCGTGAGGTGCGCGTCAGCCCGAGCCGGGCAGGTGCGCGAGCTGCTGCGTGAGGTAAGTGGACGTCTGCTGCATGTTGGTGAGCAGCGAGTCGAGCGCCGTGAACTGCTTCAGATAGCGGGCCTGCACGGCGGCCATGCGGAGCTCCAGCGCTTGCTTCTGCTTCGCGACGTCCTTCAACCCGCTCTGGATCGACGTGTTGCGAAAGTCGAAGGACGCCCCGGTGGCAAGCTGCGTGTCGACGTACGTCGACAGGCGCGCGGCGATTCCGTTGGCCGACGCGAACACGTTCGCGACGGTGCTATTGCCCGAGTTGAGGGCGGCGGTGAACTTGGTGCTGTCGAGCGCCAGCTTGCCGTCGAGCTGGCGCGTGATGCCGATGCTCGCAAGCGAATTGTAGTCGCCCGTGATGCCGCTGACCGGGTTCGAGAGCGCCGTGCGCATCTGGTCTTCCACGGAGCGCAGCAGCGAGTCGCCGAACAGCGGCCCGGTGGTCTTCTTCGTGGTGTCGACGGCACGCAGGCTGACGAAGTTCTCCTGCAGCTTGTTGAACGCCGTGACGAAGGCCTCGACGTTCTTTTGCACGGTAGCCGTGTCGTTCGTGACGTTCAGGGTGACGGTGGTGCCGGGGATGGTTTCCGCGGCCTTCAGGTTCAGCGTGAGGCCGTCGATGGCGCCGGTGACGGAATTGGTTGCGGAAAGGATGTCGGTGCCGGCGATGATGATGTGCGCATCCTGCGGCGGCCGCAGCTCGGTGAGATTCTGCGGCGGCGGGCCGGTCCGGTCGTACTCGAGCGGCACGAGGCCGCCGTCGCCGCCGGACTGGGCCACCTTGATCACGCCCGCCGCGCCGCTGGTCGTGGACGTGAGCACCAGCTTTGAGCCGCCCTGGCCGTTGACGAGCGAGGCCTGCACGCCCGTGTTGCCGGTGGCCTTGTTGATGGCGTCGCGAATGCCGCCGACAGTCTTGTTCGTGCTGTCGATGACCACGTTGAACGTGTTCGCCCCCACCGAAATGGCGAGGGTGCCGGTGCCGACCACCGTGCTGGCGCCCGACGCGAACGGAGCGGAGACGAGCTGGTGCGCCTTGGCGAGCGCCACCACTTCCACTTCGTAGCTGCCCGGCGCCGCATCGGTGCTCGCCGTAGCCGTGAAGTATGTGTTGTCGCTGACGCTCGTCGCACGCGGGCTGAACGTGCTCAGGGTCTTCAGCGATGTCAGTGAGCCCTGGAACGCCGAGAGCGCGCCTTTCAGCGAGCTGATGCCGGAGAGCTGCACGGTGAGCGTGGTCTCCTGGCGATTGATGCGGTTGTCGTCCTTGATGCGGTCCGCCGCCACGAGCTTGGCGACGAGCCCCTGCACGTCGAGATTCAGACCGGAGGATTGAACTGAGGCCATAAGTCTTCTCTTCAGGCGAGAATGTCGACGAGGGAGCTGTGATGACTGCCGAGCGACTGCGACAGGCGCAGAGCTTCGGCGCTGGGAATCTGGCGGATGAGGTCGCCGGTATTCGCGTCGCGAACGCTGATGATCGTCTCGCCGCTTTCGGAGTCGATGCTGATCTGCACCTGCCGCCCGACACTGCGCAGATAAGACTCGATCTGCGCGGCAACCGCGGCAACGGTCTCCTGCACTTTCTGCGTGACCGGGGCCGCCTGCGGTTCTTTCGCGGGAGCGGCAGCTTCCTGAGGCACGGCGGTGGTCGGGTCTGGCTTGCGGGGCGGGCTATCGCTCAAGGCGAACTTGAGGTTCGTCGCCGTTGCCGTCAGGGATTGAACGATGTCCATGTTCACCCTGAATTACCTCCGAACGGAACGGGAAGAGGCGGCCTTGCGACCGCCTCCTCCAGATTGAGCCATGCTCGAAAGAGCCGGTTCAAAACTACTCCATTTGCTTATCGCAGCAGCGACAGCACGTTCTGCGGGACCGCATTGGCCTGCGCCAGAATCGCGATGCCGGCCTGCTGCAGGATCTGCGCGCGCGTCAGGTTCGCCGTTTCAGAGGCGAAGTCCGCGTCCAGGATGCGGCTGCGAGAAGCCTGCGAGGTTCTCGCTGACCGCCTGCAGGTTCGCGATGGTCGATTCGAAGCGGTTCTGAATGGCACCGAAGGTGCTGCGCAGGCTGCTGACCGCAGTCAGAGCGGCATCCACTGACCGATCGCCGTGTTGGCGTTCGCAACCGTGGTGACGACTGCCGCGTTCAGCGCGAGTCGTGCCGAGGGCCAGGGAGCCGCAGGGCAAGACCGATGTTCGTCGGAGTGTTGCCGCCGATGACGTGATCGCGTCGGCCGCCGTCAGGCGGATCGAGCCGACCGCAGTCTGGGCGACGCGTGGCGCCTGTGCCGGTGCTGAAGTCCAGCGCGTCGTTAACGGTATTGTTCACGCCCGTGGTCGCCGCGAGACCTTCGCCCGCACCCGCGGCGGCGCCCGCCGTCTGCGAGACAAGCGATGTCGCGGCCGTCGACGGCCGTGCAGCGTCATGCGGTTGTTGGCGCTGTCGAACGTCGCGGTGACGCCCGTCGCCGATGCATTCGCGTTGACCGCAGTGGCCCAAGTCGTGCCGTCGATCGAAGTCGCGGTCGGCCGTGTAGATCGCCGTGCCGTTGATCGAGAGCGAGTAGGTGTCCGTCGGGGTGGCCGAGGCGGCAACCGTGACGAAGGTCGCCTGCACGGTCGTGTCGGCAACCGCCGTGAGACCGCTTACGCCGGACGCGTTGATGGCGGCAGCCTTCGCGTAGGCGCTGCTCGCGCCCTGCGCAGCCGCACCAGCCGACGTAGTTCGCCGAAGCGCCGACGCCAACCGCCTGGCCGCTGCCGAGCGCGATCGTCAGATCGCCCGCGGCAAGCGCGTTCGTCGTGACGCTGCCGCCCTGCTGGCCGACGTCGCGCGTCGAGACTGTAGGCAGCCGACGCCGACGTAGTCGGCCGTCTTGCCGATGGACGCCGTGCGCACGCTGGTCGAGAGGCCGACCGAGATCGTCTCACCGACGTTCGCGCCGACCTGGAAGGTGGCGTTGCCGAACGTGCCGTCCAGCACCTTCTGGCCGTTGAACGCCGTCTGCGTCGCGATACGGTCGATTTCCGCGAGGCGCTGCTGCACTTCCTGGTCGAGAGCGGCGCGGTCGCTGACGCGCTGTTCGTGGCGTTGGCCGACTGCACGGCCAGCTCGCGGATGCGCTGCAGGTTGTTCGTGAGCTCGCCGAGGGCGCGCTTCGGCCGTCTGGGCGAGCGAGATACCGTCGTTCGCGTTACGCGACGCGCCTGGTTCAGGCCGCGGATCTGCGTCGTGAAGCGATCCGAGATCGCAAGACCTGCCGCGTCGTCCTTCGCGCTGTTGATGCGCAGGCCCGAAGACAGGCGCTGCAGCGCGGTGGCAAGCTGCGAACCCGAGGTCGACAGGTTGCGCTGCGCATTCAGCGACAGGACGTTGGTGTTGATTACCTGGGCCATGGATACAAAGCTCCTTAAGTTTCACCTGACCCCGGAAAACTCGCCGGAGCCTCTACGGATACCTGCAGGGCCGTTATCGCGACCCCGCTGTCTGGACCCTGTATCGGTGCGGTGCTGGGGAACTTGAATTCGCAGGCTGCGCCAGACATGAACTGCGTCACGAAATCACCGCAGGTAGTCGAACAGCGAGAGCTGCGACATCTTCGTATAGGAGCTCTGCGCGGCCTGCAGGCCCACCATCTGGATGTTGAGGCGCGTGATGGCTTCGGCATAGTCGAGGTCGCGCAGGTCCGAAAGGGCGCTCTTGAGGTCGAGCTGGCGGTCCTCGCGGCTTTCAGAGGTCTGTTCGAGAACCGAGAGCCGGGCGCCGACGTCTGCCCGTTTGCTGCTGGTGTGATCCAGCGCACGGTCGAGCTGCGAAATCTCGTTGTTGATCTCGCTGTTGAAGAGCGCGCCTTCCGTGTCGTTGGCGTTGGTGCGCCCGAGCGTGGTCACGAGCTTCTGCAGCGTAGTGAACATATCCTCGGTGCCGCTGGCGTCGATCGAGAACGTGTCGTTCGTCGCCACGGCGCCCGTCAGCGTTACCTGAACGCCGCGGAACGAGATTGCGGCGCCCGAGGTGTAAGTGGCGCCAGTCACCACGCTGTTGTTGGCGCTGTCGACGATGTCGTAGGTCGTGGCGCTAGTAAAACGCAGCGTGTAGTCGTCCTTCACCCAGTTCGTCGGGTTCATCACCGTGCCGGAGTCGATGACCCCCGCGCCGGTGTTCAACGTGTTCGCGGTGACGACGAACGTTCCATTGCCTTCCGTCACGTCCTGGAACACATCGAAGCCCGAGTGGCCGTCCGCGGTCTTCTGCGTTGGGCTCGTCTGCACGAGACGCACGCCCTGGTCGCCGAGGTAGCCGACACCGGTGGGCGTCTTGGCGAACGGCTGGGTGAGCGTCGAGTAGCCTGAGAACAGGTATTCGCCGTTGGCGTCCTTGCGGTTCGCCATCGACATGAGCTCGTCCAGGCGACCCTGGATCTCGGTGGCGATGGCGTTGCGGCCCGTGCTGTCCACCGTAGCGTTCGCGCCCTGCAGGGCGAGGCCGCGCACGCGGTCGAGCAGGTTCGTCATGTCTGAAAGGGTCTGCTCTTCGTACGTGAGGCGGTTGGTCACCACGTCCGAATTGCGCGCGTACTGGTCGAACTCCGCGAGCGCGCGGTCGACGTCGAGCGCGCGCACGGCGCCGGCCGGGTCGTCCGCGGGCGTCATGATTCGCTTGCCCGACGCGATCTGCGCCTGGGTTTTCACCAACGCAGCGTTGCGCTCGAGGATGCCCGCGAGCGCCGAGTTGTGCATGCCGGCGGTGGAGATTCTGCTCATGATCAGCGCCTCGTGGCGGCCAGTATCGAATCGAACAGCGTCTGCGCCACGCCGATGAGCTGCGCCGCTGCCTGGTAGGCCTGTTGATACTTGATGAGGTTCGCCGCTTCTTCGTCGAGGTTGACGCCCGACACGGTGTCGCGCGCGTCGATTGCCTCCTGCTTCACGATCTGCTGCGCGTCGCGGCTGGACTGCGCCTGGCGCGTGACCACGCCGATGTTGCCCACCACGCGATTCACCGCGTCGTTGACGGAGGCCGTGCCGCCGTCGAGCACTTTCGAGCTCAGGGACTCGGAAAGCAGCTGCGCGTTGCGGTTGTCGCCCGTGCCGCCAGCGTTGTCGCTCACGGTGAACGAGTCGCCCACCGCGGGGGAGCCCGAGATTTCCACTTGCCAGCCGTTCGCCGTGATCGGCGAACCCGGCGTATAGGTGAAGCTGCCCGCGCCGTTGATGGTGTACGTCGTGGCGCTCGTGAACGCGATGGTTGCTGTCGAGCGCAAAGAAGCGTTGGCTACGTCGACCACCGAGCCCGCGGAAATGGTGCCGCTGCCGGTGTTCGTGGTGGTGGCGGCCGTGCGGATGGGCGCCGCCGCGGCGACCTTCGCCGGGTCTGTGACGAGCACGCTCATGCCGCTGGCGGCGCCGCGCGTCGGGCGCACGAGGAATCGATCGCCGGTCGCGGCCGTGCCCCCGACCACGAAGCTCAGGCCGTCCGCCACGAGCGGGTCGGCCACGGTGCCTGTACCTGTGAGCGTGACGCTGGCGCCCGTGTCTTCCCGCTTGAGAGACCAGCCCGTCGCCGTCTTCTGAAGATAGTAGTCCGCGTCCGTCAGTGCACCGACGTTGCCGCGCGTGACGGACACCGTGCCTGTGCCGGTGTTCGCCGAGTTGCCGAGCACCTGCGTGGCGCCGACACCGAAGAAATCTGCGCCGAGCGCGCCGCTCAGGTCGATGCCTTCGCGATGCTGGTCGTTCACCGCGTCCGCGAGCGCCACGCTGATGCGCCCGAGCTGGTTGCGCGTGGGGTCGAGCACGTTGTTGCGAAAATCGAGCGTGCCGCCGAGCGTGCCGCCGCTGAGGCTGCTCGTGATGTCTACCGTCGCGCCGCCGGACGAGCTGATGGCGAGGCCGTGGCGGGTCGCGTCGTACGGATCGGTGGTCGTCGAGACGGTGGCGCCGACTCCGCCGACGACAAGCGGCTGGCCCTTGCCGATGAACACGTTCACTTGGCCGTCGCTCTGGGCCACGGAGCTCACGTTGACATGGCCGGCGAGCTGGTCGAGCAGGCGGTCGCGCTGGTCCAGCAGGTCGTTCGGCGGCTGGCCGGTTCTCGCGAAGCCCGTGGCGATCTGCGTGTTCAGCTCGGCGATGCTCCTGGACAGCGCCGAGATGTCCGAGGCCTCCGCCTTGATGGTCGATTCGATCTGCGAGTCGTAGCTCGCGAGCTGTGTTTCGTAGCTCTTCAGGCGCTCGGTCAGCCCCTGCGCCTCGCTCAGCAGCACCTGGCGCGAGGAGATGGAAGAGGGATTGTTCGCAACGTCCTGCAATGCGCCCGCAAACTTCTGCAGCGTGGCGGTGATGCCGGTGGTGGTGTTGCTGAACAGCGTGCTCAGCTTTTCCATCTGCGTGGTGTACGCATCGACGTTGCCGAAGTTGCTGGACGCCGTGCGCACCTCTTCGGCGAGCAGGTCGTCGTAGATGCGGCGCGTGGTGGAGACCGCCACGCCGTTGCCAATGTAGCCATTGCCGAACGGGCTCGGCGTGCGCGTGACGAGCTCGGTGCGCTGGCGGCTGTAGCCGTCGGTGCCGACGTTGGCGATGTTATGACTGGTGGTGTCGATCGCTTTCTGGAAAGCGAGGAGGCCGGAAATGCTGGTGTTCAGGAAGCTGGACATGACGGCCTCAGATCGAATCCATCGGGGACGGCATCGGCGCGGCGTCGGCAGACTTGAGCGCCGGCGGTGAAGTCGGCAGATTCTGTGCAATCGACATGATCTTCTGCGCGTAGGCGGGGTCGGTGGCGTATCCGCCCCGCTGCAGCGCCGTGGCGAAAGCCTTGGCATCGCTGCCGGTGTTCAACGCGTCCGCGTAACGCGGGTTATTGCGAAGAACGTCGACATAATCGCGGAAGCTCTCGGCGGCCGAGTCGTAGGAGCGGAACTTCGCTTGCCGCGGAACCGGCACGCCGCCTTCGAACTCCAGCGTCTTCGCCGAAACGCTGTCTCCCGGCCAGCCGCCGCCGGCCTTGATGCCGAAGAAGTTGAAGCTGGTCGCGCCGTCGCTGTCGCAGGGCAGGGACTTGCCCCAGCCCGTCTCGAGCGCGGCCTGCGCGAGCAGATGGCGCGGGTCCACACCCAGCTCGCGCCCGGCTCGTTCCGCGCACGGCCACAGCTCGCGAACGAACTGCTCGGGCGCGGGTGAGCTCGTCGCGCCAATGGGAATACCGATGTTTTTCGCTGGACCCGTTGCCGACGTGGCCGACGCATCGGCCGGAACGAGCCCTGAACGCGTGAGTTGCTGGACGAGCATGTCCGCCAGCCCCAGCCCGCGCCCCTTCGTCAGCTCCATGGCGAGCTGGTCATCGAACATGCCCTGGTAGAACTCCTGCTGCTCGCTGCCCATCAGCGAATCCCCGAAGGTCGCCTGCCGCATGCTGGAGAGAACCATCTTCGCGAAGATGCTCTCGAACTGCCTGGCTACCTCGCGCACGGCGTTCGGATCCTGCGCGCGCGCCTCGCGCTTGAGCGCGGCGAGCCCACTGAGATCCGAATAAACGCTGGCGTCGGCAACCGGAGCGGTCATATCACGACGAGCTCCGCGCGCAGTGCGCCCGCTTCCTTCAGCGCTTCCAGAATGGCTACGAGGTCGCCGGGCGCGGCGCCCACCTGGTTCACCGCGCGCACGATCTCGTCGAGATTCACGCCGGCGTTGAACACGAACATGCGTGCTTCGCCCGGCTGCCCCACGTCGATGGCGGAGCGGGGCGTAACAACGGTGCTGCCGCGGCCGAATGCGTTGGGCTGGCTCACATCCTGCCGTTCGGTGATCGTCACGGACAGTGAGCCGTGCGCCACCGCCGCCTGCGTGACGCGAACGTGCGAGCCGATGACCACCGTGCCGGTGCGCGAATTCACGATGACGCGCGCCGGCGCGTCGCCGGGCTCGATCTCGATGCTCTCGAGCGTGGAGACGTAGGCGATGCGCTGGTTCGGGTCCACGGGCGCGATCACCTTCACGGAGACCGCATCCACCGCTTCGGCTGTGCCATCGCCCAGGAGTTTGTTGATGCCCTGGGCCATGCGCGAGGCCGTGGTGAAGTCCGGCGTATGAAGATTGAGCATCACGTTCGGCGTGCTGGTGAAATTCGTCAGCACTTCACGCTCGACGGTAGCGCCGTTTGGAATGCGACCGCCGCTGGGCACGTTCAGCGAGACGCGCGAGCCGTCCGCGCCCTTCACGCCGAAGCCGCTGACCACCATGCTGCCTTGAGCGATGGCGTACACCTCGCCGTCGATGCCGCGCATCGGGGTCATCAACAGGCTGCCGCCGCGGAGGCTGCCGGCGTTGCCGATCGATGCGACGGTGATGTCGATGGTCTGGCCCGTCTTGGTGAAGGGCGGCAGGTCCGCGGTGACCACCACGGCAGCAACGTTCTTCAGCTGCGGGTTCACGTTCGCGGGGATCGTTACGCCGAACTTCGCGAGCATGTTCCGGATGCTCTGGATAGTGAACGGCGCTTGGCTCGTCTGGTCGCCGGTGCCATCGAGGCCGACGACGAGGCCGTAGCCGATGAGCTGGTTCGTGCGCACGCCCGCGACGGAGGCGATGTCCTTCACGCGCTCGGCGTGCGCAGCCGGCATGCCGCCGAAGAACGCGACCGACGCAGCCAGGGCGAGCAGGCAGAGGTTGTGGGTAAGTCGGTACATATATAAGGAGTGGCGTTGCGGGTGGGTGTCGCTTCAGAACGGCATCCACGGCGAGTTGAAGAACCGGGCCAGCAGGCTCGGCGCATTGGCGCTCGCGATGGCGCCCTTGCCGCCGTAGGAGATCGACGCGTTCGCCACCTTGGTGGACTCGATGGAGTTGTCCGGCTGGATATCGATGGGCCGCACCACGCCCTGGATGCGGATGAACTCGCGCCCCTGGTTGATGCCGATCCACTTCTGGCCGCGCACGAGCAGGTTGCCGTTCGCCATGCGTTTCACGACGGCCACGGTGATGTCGCCCGTGAGCTGGTTGCTCTGCGCGCTGTCGCCGCTGCCATCGAACGAGTTGTCGTTGTCCATGGAGGTCTCGAGGATCGGCGTGCCGTTCACCGTGACCGGGCGGCCGGCAATCGTCGGGCCGGGCAGGCTCACCGACGTCTTCTTCGACGTCGTGGTGCTGGAGCTCTTCGAGGCATTGGTGCTCTCGACGAGCCGGATGGTGACGATGTCGCCCACGCGGCGCGCCGTGGCGTTCTCGAACAGCGCAACGTCGGTGCCGGCCTGGAAGATGGCGCCGTTGTTCGCGGTGGCCGCCGGCGGCTCGGGCCACGGCTCGTCCGGAAAGTCGTCCATGGGCTCGTGCGTTGCGCACGCGCCCAGCAGCAGCGCGGCCGTCAAAGTGATGGCGCGGGCGATAGTAACGTGCCGTGACATTCGCATTTCGCTCATGCCTTACAGGTTGTTCGTCACGTACTGGAGCATCTGGTCCGTGGTCGCGATGGCCTTCGAGTTCATCTCGTAGGCGCGCTGGGTCTCGATCATGTTCACCAGCTCTTCGACGACGTTCACGTTGGAGCTTTCGAGGGAGCCCTGCTGGAGCTGGCCCAGCCCGGTCACGCCCGGCGTGCCCGGTTGCGCGGGGCCGCTGGATGCGGTCTCGAACACGAGGTTCTGGCCGCGGGCTTCGAGGCCCGTGGGGTTCACGAAGTCCGCGAGCTGAATCGTGCCGACCTGTGTCGGCGCGGCCTGGCCCGGCAACTGCGCGCTGACGACGCCGTCCGAGCCAATGGCGACGGAAAGCGCGCCCTGCGGAATGTTGATGCCCGGCTGCAGGCGGTAGCCGCTCGATGTGACGACCTCACCCTGTGCGTTGGTCTGGAAGGCGCCGTCGCGCGTGTAGCCCGTGGTGCCGTCCGGCATCTGGATCTGGAAGAAGCCACGGCCCTCGATGGCGAGGTCCAGCGAGTTGCCCGTGGTGAGCGTGTTGCCCTGGGTGTAGCTCTTCTCCGTGGAGACCACGCGCACGCCCGTGCCGAGCGAGACGCCGCTGGGCGAGGTCGTATCCTGCGAGGTGGCGGAGCCGACCTGTTTCACGTTCTGGTAGAGCAGGTCTTCGAAGGTGGCGCGCCCCTTCTTGAAGCCGTTCGTGGCCACGTTCGCGAGGTTGTTCGAGGTGACGGTCATGCGCGTGTTCTGCGCGTCGAGACCGGTCTTCGCGGCCCAGAGTGCTGGATTCATGTCAGTGGTTCCTTACGAAGTGGGGGCGCCGGGTGCGCGCTAGACGCGCAGCAGCTGCGCGGAAGCCGCGCCGTTGTCTTCGGCCGTGCGGATGGCCTTCACCTGCAGCTCGAAGTTCCGCGCGAGCTCGATCATGTTCACCATCGACTGCGCCGCGTTCACATTGCTCGACTCCAGAACGCCCGAGCCGACGCGCAGGTTGGCGTCCGGTGGCAGGTCCGTGCCGTCACGCATGCGGAAGAGGCCGTCTTCTGCGCGGTCGAGCTGTTCCCGCGGAGCATTCACGAGCTTGATGCGGCCGATCGAAGCTGTGGTCTCCGGCCCCTGGCCGAGCGGCACGATGGAGATCGTTCCATCCGGCGCGATGGCAATCGACGTATTCGGCGGCACGCTGATCGGGCCGCCGTCGCCCAGCACGGGCAGGCCGGCGCCGTTCAGCAGCTGCCCGTTCGGGTCGATGCGCAGGTCGCCCGCACGCGTATAGGCCTCGCGGCCGTCGCGCGCCTGCACGGCGATGAAGCCATCTCCCTGGACCGCGACATCGAGCTCGCGCCCGGTGGACACCTGCGCGCCCACCGTGGAGTCCCAGCCGGTCGTTCCATTCGTTGCATAGACGCGCGACGCATAGCCCGAGCCCGCGACCGCCCGGCTCTGGAACGCCGACATGTCCGCGCGGAAACCCGTGGTGCTGGCGTTTGCGAGGTTGTGGCTGTTCGCGGTCTGGGCGCGCAGCGTTTCCTTCGCACCCGTCATGGCAACGTAGAGGAACTTGTCCACTGTTGTTTACTCTGGCGACTACCGGATGTTGATGATCGTTTGCGTGATCGAGTCGGCCGTGGAGATCATCTGCGCGTTTGCCTGGAAGTTGCGCTGCGCGGTGATCATGTTCACGAGCTGCTCGGTGATGTCGACGTTCGACGCTTCGAGCGCGCCGGCCTGTACGAGGCCGTAGCCGGAGCTGCCGGCCACGCCGCGAATGGGCTGGCCCGACGCGAACGTCTCGGCCCACGCCGTGTCGCCGAGCTGCTGCATGCCCTGCGGGTTGGCGAAGTTCGCCACCGCGACCTGGCCGAGCGCGTTCGAGCGGCCGTTGGTGAAGCGCGCCTGCACGACGCCACTCGAGTCGATGTCGATGCCGATGAGGCGGCCGGTGGTGAAGCCGTCCTGCGTCACGGAGTTCACCGTGAAGTTCTCGCCGAACTGCGAGGTGGCGCCGAAACTGAACGTCATATCGATGGGCGCGGCGCCCGTCGCCGGGGTGTAGGTCGGGAACGTGATGTCGCCCAGCGCCGGCGTCACGAGCTGGCCGGTGTTCGAGTACGTGAGCGCCTGCGCGCCGCCGACGGCCGTGCCGTCCACATAGAGTCGCGTCGTCCAGTCGTTCGCGGCTGCGCCTTTGACGAAATACGTCGATGCGGTGTGCGCGGCGCCCAGCGAGTCATAGATGGTGAGCGACGTGGCGTTGTTGAAGCTCGTGGTGTCCGCCGGGTCGAAGAGGGCCGTCGCCGGCTGCGCGGCGGAGGCGGGCAGGTTCAGCATCACATCGACATTGGTGGTCGCCTGCGGCGCGCTGACGCCGGTGCTCAGGCTCAGGTCCGAAAAGCCGCCGGTATTGAAGCCGCCGTTGGCCAGAGGCGGATACACCTGCAGCCGCTGCTGCTTGGCGTTCACCACGTAGCCGCCGTTATCCACCTGGAACGCGCCGGCGCGCGTGTAGGAGAGCGCGCCGTTGTCGTTGAGGACGAAGAAGCCCTGGCCGCTCATCGCGAGGTCGAGGCTGTTGTCGGTGAAGTCGATGTTGCCCTGGGAGAACTGCTGCGACACGTTCGCCACGCGCACGCCGTTACCGATGGCCGTGGCGCTGACGCCCTGTTGGGAGCTTGCGAACAGATCCGCGAACTCCGCGCGCGATCCCTTGAAGCCCGTGGTGGCGACGTTCGCGATGTTGTTCGCGGTCACCGTGAGGTCCGACGAGGCGGCGTTGAGACCCGAAAGCGCAAGACGGAAAGGCATTTTTATAGCTCCTGGAAAAAGGTTTCGGCGGGCGTCAGAGCACGCGGCGGACGCTGGTGAGTGCCACCGCGCCCGTGCTGGTATTCAGTGTGAGCGAGCCGCTCGAAGGGTCGATGGTGACGCTGGCCACGCGGCTCACGAGCAGCGGGTCGAGCGAGCCCGTTTCGCCGGCGGCGGTGGCCACTGCTTCGAACGTGTACCGGCCGGCCGGCAAGGCGACGCCCGTGTTGCTCTTGCCGTCCCACGTGAAATTGTTGAGGCCTTCGGCCGGCTCGTCGAGGTTGAACGTGCGCACCTGGGCACCGGCGGCATCCTTCACGATGATCTTCACGGCCAACACGCCCTTCGGCGCGTCGATTGCGCCGGTGACCGTGCCGCCGGTTTCGATCGTGTCGGTCGTCGCGGCCGAGAGAATGTCGTGGCCGACGAGGCTCGTGCCGTTCAGAACCTGCGTGGAGCGCAGCGAGCTCGACAACCCCTCGATGGATTTCTCCATGTTCTGGGTGCTCGTCACCTGGCTGAACTGCGCGAGCTGGCTCATGAACTGGGACGGATCCTGCGGCTTCATCGGGTCCTGGTTCTTCAGCTGCGCGATCATCAGCTTGAGGAACGCGTTCTGGCCGAGCTCGTCGCTCCGGGTCGTCGTCGCGTTCGTCTTGTTGCCGTTGATGAACGCGTACGGATCGACGTTGTTCGTGGTGGTCATCTGCTATTCCTGAGTATTGGCCGGTGCGGGCGGTGCGCGTTACGACTGGCCGAGCCGCAGCGTCGCGAGCATCAGCTCCTTCGACGTGTTCATGACTTCGACATTGTTCTGATACGCGCGCGAGGCGGAGATCATGTCCACCATCTCTTCCACCACGTTCACGTTCGGCGCGTACACGTAGCCTTCGGCATTCGCGAGCGGGTTGCCGGGCTCGTAACGCGCGTTCGGTGCCGCCTGGCTTTCCATGATGTTCCTCACGCGCACGGCGGCGTTGCCTTCTCCGGGCTGGGACATTGCGGCCTTCACGGCTTCGAACACCGGGTGGCGCGCCTTGTAGACCGTTTTCGGATCGCCGCTGATGCTGTCGGCGTTCGCAAGATTGCTGGCCACGGTGTTGAGCCGCACGGACTGCGCGGACATTCCGGAGCCGGCGACGTCGAAGATCTTGAATGAGGGCATGGGTGCTCTTCCGCTATGTGCGCGGTGGGGTTACTGCGGCCTACTGGCCGGTTATCGCCGTCATGAGCCCGCGGAAACGCGCGGACAGGAACGAGAGCGTCGCCTGGAAGCGCACGGCGTTCTCGGCGAAGTTGGCCTGCTCCATCTGCACATCGACGGTGTTGCCGTCGAGGGCGGGGGCGAGGGGCACGCGATACTTCAGGTTCGAGAGGCTCTCGCCGCTCGCATCCACGGCGGTACCGATCTGGTTGGCGCGGGTCGTGGCCAGAGCAATGGGGGCACCGGCGCCGCCCGCACCGCCCGCCTGCGCAAGCGCTGCACGGAAGTCGAGGTCACGCGCCTGATAGCCGGGCGTGTCCGCGTTCGCGAGGTTGCGCGCGAGCACTTCGGTGCGCTGTCCGCGAATCTTCAGAGCGTCCGCGTGTACGCCGAGATACGCATCCAGGTTCATGGGCATGGTCGAATACCGCCAGAGAAATGACTGGGGTGGACCAAAGCAAAACGGATGCCAAAGGAGGAAAACGGGCTGCGCGCGGGCTGCGGCGGGGAATCGACGCGTGTTTCCGTGATGCGCGTCACTCGCGGCGGCAAGAGTTTGCCGCATGCGGCAAGGCGGAGTGGTCGCGCGTAGCCGCGAACGAAGGCGGCGAGCGCCTGCTTTCGATGTATCGACTCGCCGCGCCCGTAACTTGAGGCGCCCGGGCAGTTGCCGGCGAGCTGGCGCGGCGCTTGCAGCAGTGTCCGCCACTATGAATCGAGTGACGAGATTTCGACGCGTCGTTCCGTGGCTCGCCTTGGGCGTGATCGGTGCGCCCGCGTTTGCGGATATAGAAGCACAGTCGCTAGATGCGATTCGCGCGGCGGCGCAAGACTACGTGAAGCAGCATGTGCCGAAGCAGCGGCCCGGCAGCGTGCAGGTGAATGTGGGCGCGCTCGACTCGCGCCTGCGGCTCGCGGCTTGCGCAGCCCCTTTGAAGGTTGCACTGCCGGCGGGCGCGACGTTTCGTGCGCGCATGACGCTGGCCGTGAGCTGCGCAAGCGCCTCGAGCTGGACGGTGTATGTGCCGGCGAGCATCGAGACGCAGTCGTCGGTGCTCGTGCTTCGTCACGCCGCCGGCCGCGGTATGCGGCTCACGGCGCAGGACGTGGAAGTGCAGACCCGCCTGGTCTCGGGGCCCGGCGATGACTATTTGACGGATATTGCCGAGCTCGACGGCCGCACGCTCAAGCGCCCGCTGGGCGCGGGCGCGGCGCTTACAGCCGATGCGATGGCTGCCGATGCGCTTATCAAGAGAGGGCAGCAGGTGACGCTGCTGGCCGCCGCAGGCGGCATGGAGGTTCGGGCCGGGGGCGTCGCCATGACCGATGCGCCGGCCGCGGGCCGCGTCAAGGCCCGGAATCTGTCCTCAGGTCGGATCATCGAGGGAGTCGTGGAGACTGCCGACGTGATTCGAATCACACCCTAAAGTAATTCGCATGGCGGTCGATATCATTGGCACGGGATCTAGGAGACCTGACGTGTCCAGCAAAATCAGCGGCTTTGACACTCGCACCGGGCCGGTGGGCGCCGGGCGTGCCGTGGAGCGGGTGCGCGACGTCACGGGCGAGCCGAAGACGCCAGAGCAGGGATCGGACGGAGTGCGCATAACGGGCACCGCCCGGCAACTCGTCGAGCTCGAACGGATGGTGAAGGATATGCCAGCTGTCGATGAAGCCAAGGTGGCCGCAATCGCCTCCGCCCTCGAGCAGGGGACCTACAAGGTCTCGGCCGAGAAGGTGGCGGACAATCTCATGCAGATCGAGCAGGCGCTCGCGCCGCTCACCGGAAAGAGGTAGTCCTTGCAAGTTGGTGCCTGCCGCGAAGCGCTCGCGTCGCTGCTCTCCGAAGAAGTCTCGACACTTGCCGAGCTCGTTGGCCTGCTCGACCGCGAGCATGCGCTGCTGGTTGCGAACGACGTGGAGGCGCTCGAAACCGCCATGGAAGCGCGCCAGGTATCGGTCGGCAAGCTGTTGAGCGCGGAAGAAGAGCGTCGCTCGCTCTGTCGCGCGCACGGTCGGGGAACCGATGCCGTTGGCGTCGAGCAGTTGATGGCGTGGTGCGACCCCCGCGGCACGCTGAAGTCCCTCTGGGCCGACTGCGCGAACGGCGCAGCGCGCTGCCGCGAGCTCAACGACCGCAACGGCGCGCTCGTGCTCGCCCGCATGAAGCGCGTCGAAACCCTGTTGACGGCGCTCACCGGCCAGCAACCGGATTCCCCCACGTACGGCCCGAAAGGCGCCTGCGCCCCCATCCGCTCCGGCCGCGTCCTCGCCACCGAAGCCTGATTCGCTCGAACCCTTGCGACGCGTCGCTGCCGACGCGTCGTTCACTGCATTTCTGCACGAAACCAACAAGAACGGGCAGTCACATGTGATTGCGTCGGGCGCACAGTCGCGCGCCCCGGTACCGATCACTTTCATCCCGATTGCCTTCGCGTACCGCATAAGGTACGTTTGCCAAAAATGGCTTCATCAAGAAAACGCGCGCCACGCCGCTCGACGAGCTCGACCTCGCGGAGCGCCGCTGGAAGACGTGGCAAGGTCAACAACAGGGAGAGCAGGATGAATAAGCATCGCGGTTCCAGTTTCGATGACTTCCTCAGGGAAGAAGGGCTCTATGAAGAGGTTCATGCGGCGACCCTGAAGCGGATCGTCGCTGGTCTCCTCCAAGAGGGAATGAGCCGCGAAGGCATAACCAAGCCCGAGATGGCGCGCCGCATGGGCACCAGTCGCTCGCAGCTCGATCGCGTGCTCGACCCGAGCTACGTCACCATCCAGCTCGATACGCTCATGAAGGCAGCGCGGGCGGTGGGCCAGAACGTGCGCATCCTGTTCGAACCATTGCCGGCGGCCGAGCGCGGCAAGGCGTAAGCACGGAAGCTGCGTGGATTGGCGCATGACTCATGCTGCCGGGTTGCGTCGAGGGGACCGGCCGTAAAAGCCGTCCATGGCGGCCTTGTGAAAATGCGTCCATGCATTTTCACATCCCCGCCAAGGCCCTCTTCGAGTGAGCCCCCGCCTGCGAGTAGCGCTTCTCCGAACCTCTTCGAGTGTGAGCCCCCGCCTGCGATGGCATCACGTCCCGGAATCCTGAACCGGTCAGAATCCCCGTGAAGTTCTAGCCCAGCACTTCTCGCAGGGCGGCGATTTCTTGCGCGGATTCGCTGACCAGGGCGTCGCAGATCTCGCGTGTGAGCTCGAGTCTGGCGATGGCGCGCACAGTGCGCAGGCGTGCCTGCAGGAATTCGGGCGGCTGGCCGCGGTGGATCACGATCATGTTGGCCGCAACCAGCACGTCGGTCAGGTTCGCGGCGCCACGCGGCTCGCGCGCGTAGTCTTCGCAGTCGCGCACGGCGGCGACGATCTCAGGCGCAATCCCCCAGTTCTCCAGCAGCGCAGTCGCGATGGAAAGATGCCAGTCGCGCTCGATCATCTGGTAACTGGAGGGGTTGGCGAACAGGGAAGGGTGGCGCACCGCGCGCGTCATGATGTAGAGGCGGCCCACTCCATGCAGCAGCCCGGTCAGCAGGGCGGTGTCCGCGTTAACCTGCGTGCGCTGGCGCGCCAGCACGTACGAGATGCTCGCCACGAGCACGTTCCGTTGCCACAGCTCGTTCAGTTGAGGGGCAATGCACTTCAACTCCGCGCTCGCGCGCAGCAGCCGCAAGGCATAGGCGATGGTCGCCGTGCGCACGGTGTTGAGGCCAACGCGGGCCACGGCCGTGCGCAGGTCTGTGATGGATCGCCCTGAAACGTTGAGCGCCGCGGAGCTCGCCACGCTCATGAGCTGGCCGGCGAGCACGGGCTCCGTGCCCAGAACCTTGACCACCTTGGCGGTGCTCACGTTCTCATCAGCGAGCACGCGCTGAACGCGCGCCACGATGTCAGGGAAGCCGGCCAACTCCACCTTGCCGCTGGAAAGCTCGGTGGCGAGTGCCTGCACGAAGGCGAACGACGGATCGCCGCCGCCGACGTCGATCGGGGTTTGTGC
Organism: uncultured Gammaproteobacteria bacterium; assembly: GCA_963837755.1. Classification (GTDB taxonomy): domain Bacteria; phylum Pseudomonadota; class Gammaproteobacteria; order Steroidobacterales; family Steroidobacteraceae; genus JADGHX01. Next base: position 673,821 of record CAWIOP010000004.1, read on the forward strand.
TGCGACGGTGGCCATGCCCTGTCTTCAGTGGCCTTCAGTGTCTCAGCGGCCGAGCGCTGCCTGGATCGCGGCGATCTCGTCGCCCGATTCCTTGATCAGCCTGTCGTAGCCATCGCGGTCGAGCTGCATGCGCGTGCACGCGGCCACACCCTGCATGTTGAGCTCGATGCTCTCCGGGTGCTCGCGATACGAGGCGAGCAGGTAACCGACGGACAGCACGTCCGTGAGATCCGTGGGCCCGACGTGCGAGCGGTCGATGTCTTCGTAGTTGGCCACGGCCTCGACGATCTCTTCCGCCATGTCCCAGTTCTCGAGCAGCGCTTTGGAAATGCTCGAATGCCAGTCGCGCACGATGTTGTGGTAGACGGCTTCGTTCGCGAACAGCTTCGGGTGCTTCGCGGCCCGCGTGAGAATGTAGAGCTGGCCCACGCCGTGCAGCAGGCCGGCGAGCAGGGCGGTATCGGGGTTCACCTTGGCGAGGCGGCGGGCAACGGCATGGCTCATCGCCGCGACGCCGGCGCTGCGCGCCCAGAGCGCGTCCAGCGGCTTCTCGAGCCCCTTCAGCGCGTCCACTTTCTTCAGCTGCGACATGGCGAACGCGATGGCGGCGCTGCGAACCATGTTGAAACCCATGCGGTTGACGGCCGTGCGCAGGTCCGTGACGGCCTTGCCGCTGAAGTTGAGTGCAGCGGAGTTCGCGAGCTGCAGCAGCCGTGCCGCCAGCGCGGGCTCCGAGCCTACGATGCGCACCACCTTGTCGGGGGTCACTGAGTCGTCCGCCAGCACTTGGCGCACGCGCATGGCGATGTCGGGGAAGCTGGGCAGCTCGACCTTGCCGGTGGACAGCTCCGAGGCGAGCTCCTGGACGAACGCGAACGCCTCCGGATCGCTCAGCGGGGACGATTCAGCCTCAGCGGGGTTCTGTGCCATCTCACACCTTCAACGGCGGCGTGAGGGACCACGGAGGGCCTCTTCGCCGCGTTCAACATTCAACTACGCCGTGCTCACCATAACGGCGGGACAGCGTCAAAATTGAGACTGTCACGGCACAAACAGGCTCTACAGCGCACCTGCCTGTTTTGTGAAGTCCATCTCTTCGGCGAGCGCGTGCACGTGGTCGGCCATCTCGTCGATCGGCACGATATCGTCCACCGCCCCGATGGAGACAGCCTCGCCCGGCATCCCCCATACCACGCTGGTCGCCTCGTCCTGCGCGACCGTATGGCTGCCCGCGGCACGCATCTCCTTCATGCCCCTGGCACCATCCTTCCCCATTCCGGTGAGCAATACGCCGATGGCGTTCTCACCCGCGCTCTTCGCTACCGAGCTGAACAGCACGTCCACCGAAGGTTTGTGGCGGTTTACCGGCTCACCGTCGTCCAGGCGGCACACGTAACGCGCGCCGTCACGGATGAGATACAGGTGCCGGTCGCCCGGGGCGATGTACGCGTGGCCGGCGAGCACCTGCTGCCCATCCTCGGCCTCGGTCACGGTCATGGCACAGCAGTCGTTCATGCGATTGGCGAACGAGGCGCTGAACGCTTTGGGAATATGTTGAGTGACCAGTATGCCCGGCGTGTCCGCCGGCATCCGCGTCAGCACGCGCTTGATGGCCTCCGTGCCGCCGGTGGAGGCACCGATGGCAATGATGCGATCGGTGGTGCGCATGGTGCGCGCGGAAGCGGTCTTGCCCGCCGCGATCACCGCCTGCGATCCTGGGCCGCACGGCCTCGGCGCGCTGCGGGTCGAGCGCCCGCACGCTGGCGCGCGCGGCCGTCCTGATCTTGCCGATGAGCTCGTCGCAGTACTCGGGCAGCTTCGCCGCCACGTCGATGCGCGGCTTGGTGAGGAAGTCCACCGCGCCCATCGCCAGCGCGTCGAGCGTGGTCTCGGCGCCGCGCTCGGTCATGGTGGAGACCATCACCACCGGCATGGGCCGCAGCCGCATGAGGTTGTGCAGGAACGTGAGCCCGTCCATCTTGGGCATTTCCACGTCGAGCGTGAGCACGTCGGGGTTCAGGCGCTTGATCTTCTCGCGCGCCACGTGCGCGTCGCTCGCCGTGCCGACCACCTCGATGCCCGGGTCCTGCGACAGCAGGTCCGAGAGGATGCTGCGCACGAGCGCGGAGTCGTCGACGATGAGCACCTTGATTCGCCGGGCGCTCATCGAGAAGAGCTCGATGTCGCCGCCGCTGTCGTGGTTTCCGAGGCTGTCCATGTAGAGCTTCTCGCGGTCGCTGACTCCGCGGTTCTCGATGGGGCGCAGCTTGCGCACCCGCACTCGCCCTTCGGTGGGGTAGTAGACCACCTTGCGGGGCTGCTCGCCGCCCACGTCCTGTGCGTTCATGCGCAGGCCTTCGATGGTGAGGTAGCTGCGCACGAAGTCGATGTTGCGGGCGCCGATGTCGGTCATCGACGTGAGCACGCGTCCGCCGCCGAACACCTTGATCTCGAGGCGATCGCGCAGGCCGCCGAGTTTCAGCACGTCGTTGATGAGGCTTTCCATCGCGTTCGAGCCGTAGCGCGTGGCCAGCACCACCGGCGCGCGCTCGTCGCGCACCGAGTTGTCCTCGGGCAGCATGAAATGGTTCATGCCGCCGATGCGTGCCACGGGGTCGCGGATGCAGGCCGAGATGCACGAGCCGAGCACCGTGGTGATCGCCTCGTCGCTGCGGGTTACGTAGTACTCGCCAGGCAGAATCTTCACGGTCCAGCGCTGGGTGTCCGGCTCCCAGAATCGCTGTATCTGCTCGAAGCCCGGCAGGACCGGAGGCTCTTCCGGGCGTAGCTGGCGGGGTGCCCACTCGGACGTTATGGCCGACATTTTCGTTCTCAGCTCCGGCGGTAGATCGTGCGTCCGATCAGCGTGTAGTCGGTCGATACCTTGAACAGCGATTCCGAGTGACCGAGGAACAGCAGGTCGCCGGGCCTTTGCAGGCGCGCCATGCGGCCCACCAGCTCGCGCTGCGTGTCCTTGTCGAAATAGATGAGCACGTTGCGGCAGACGATGACGTCGAGCGGCCCCTTCATCGGGAAGGGGTGCATGAGGTTCAGCTGCCTGAACGTGATGAGTCGCGCCATGTCGTGCGCGACCGTGAAGGAGGGCTCTTTCGCTCCCTGCACGGGCGTGAAGAACCTCTGCCGGCGCTCGGCGCTCAGGGTGCGAAGCCGTTCCGCGAGGTAGACGCCGCGGCTTGCCTTGCCGAGCACGTCGGAGTCGAGGTCGGTCGCGAGAATGCGGATGTCCCAGCGCTCGAGATTGGGAATGGACTCCAGCACCGTCATCGCGATGGTGTAAGGCTCCTCCCCGGTGGAGCACGCGGAGGACCAGATGCGAAAGCGCCGTACGGCCCCCGGCTTCGCCGCCAGCGGCTGCAGCACGTGTTCCTTCAAATGGTCGAAATGGTGCGGCTCGCGGAAGAACGCCGTCAGGTTGGTGGTGATGGCGTTGCAGAACTGCACGAGCTCGTCGCTGTCGCCGGCGAGAAGGTTGCGGTACTCGCGAAAGCTCCTGATGTTCAGCGCCCGCAGGCGCCGCGCGAGGCGGCCGTAGACGAGCTCGCGCTTCTGGTCGGAGAGCGCGATGCCCGTCGTCTGCTTGACGAGCTGGCGCAGCGCCTCGAAGTCCTCGTCCGCGAACTCGAATTCGCGCAGGCGCAGGGAGAGGGAGTTGATGGCGCTCGTATCCACGTGGCTTCGTCGGTGTTGTTGTCGTGGTGAGGCGCGCGTCAATCCCGGCGCCGCGTCACTTCAGGACTCTGGCGACGGTCGCGAGCAGCCGCTCGGGGTTGAACGGCTTGACGAGCCAGCCGGTGGCGCCGGCCTCGCGGCCTTCCACCTTGCGTTCGGGCGTGTTCTCGGTGGTGAGCACGAGCAGCGGCGTATGCCGGTAGCTCGGCAGCCCGCGCAGGTTGCGCACGAGCGTGAGGCCGTCCATCTGCGGCATGTTCACGTCGGTGATCACGAGATCGAAGGACAGCGTGCCGGCCATCTCGAGGGCCTCGCGACCGTTCTGCGCCTGCTGAACGTCGTAGCCGGCGCTCGTGAGGGTGACCTCGACCATCTGCCGCATTGCTACGGAGTCGTCGACGGTAAGTATTCGGGGCACGAAGCTCCCTCCCTTCGATGAAACGCTTGCGTGGAAAATCAAAGCCGCGCGCGAGCGCGCGGCGCGGCCGTCCGTGGCAACGTGCTACGCGCGCTCAGAACTCCTGCCAGTCCGAGTCCGAAGCGCCGGCGGCGGCGACCTGCTTGCGCGCGGCCGGCGCGGCGGCGGCCGTGGCAGCCGGAGCAGCGGCGCGCTTCGACCACGGGCGGCTGCGTGAGCGGCGCTCGCCCGCGCCTGACGCGGCGCTGTTGCCACCCGCGGAGGAGCTGCCGGCTTCCTGTGAGGATTCAGACGATGCGCGCGACGACGCGTGGCCCGGGTTGACGTCGCCCGCCACCCGATAGCGGGACATCATCTCGTTCAGCTCGCGAGCCTGGTCGGCCATGGCCTGCGACGAGGCGGTGGCCTCCTCCACCAGCGCGGCGTTCTGCTGGGTGAGCTCGTCCATCTGCATGACGGCCTTGTTCACCTGCTCGATGCCCGAGGACTGCTCGCGCGAGGCCGCGGCGATCTCGGCGACGATGTCGGTGACCTTCTTCACCGAGGCGACGATCTGCTCGAGCGTCTGGCCCGACTGCGTCGACGAGGCACCGAGCCGTCGTCCACCTTGCGGACGCTGTCCTGGATGAGCGCCTTGATCTCCTTCGCGGCCGTCGCGGAGCGGCCCGCGAGGTTGCGCACTTCGGTCGCCACCACCGCGAAGCCGCGGCCCTGCTCGCCGGCGCGCGCGGCTTCCACCGCGGCGTTCAGCGCCAGCAGGTTGGTCTGGAAGGCGATCTCGTCGATGACGCCGATGATGTCGGCGATCTTCTTGCGAGGCGTCGTTGATGTCGCCCATGGCGCGCACGGCCGTGCGACACCACCGCGCCGCCCTTCTCGGCCTGGTCGCGCGCGGCGACCGCGAGCTGGTTGGCCTGGCCGGCGTTGTCGGCGTTCTGCTTGACGGTGGAGGTCATCTCTTCCATCGAAGAAGCGGTCTCTTCCAGCGAGGAGGCCTGCTCTTCCGTGCGCTGCGAGAGGTTGGCGTTGCCCTGGGAGATTTCCTCGGCGCCGCGGTAAACCTCGCCGGCCGCGCCCTTCACGCTGCGAACCACGTCCGTCATGTTGTCGGCGAGGTGGTTCACGCCTTCGCTCATCGCCTTGAAGAAGCCCTGCTTGCCGTCGAGGGCGATGCGCCGCTCGAGGTCCCCGGCGAGCACCGCGGAGAGCATGCTCTGCATCTCGCCCTCGACGCCCACTTCCTGGGTGCGGTCGGTCCACTCGAACACGGTGCCGGCACGGGCGCCGCTGGAGTCGGTCACGGGGTTCGCCACCACGCGGAAAGTGCGGCGGCCCAGGGTGACCTCGGAGGTATTCGCGCCGCGCAGGTCCATGAGCATGCGTCGGTCGGCCGACGGGTTCTTCGAGAGCACATCGACGCTGGCGCCCATGACGGTCGCGGAAGAGAACTGCGGCAGGTCCTTGCGGATATCGGACTCGGCCTCGTTCAGCATGGAGCGCACGGCCGGGTTCGTGTAGATGATCTTGAAGGTCGGATCCGCGACCATGACGTTCGAAGACACATTGTCGAGGGCCGCGCGCACGCGGGCATTCTCTTCAGCCTGGGCGCGCTCGGTCTCGATCTGTGCGCGCAGTTTGCCTTGCATGTCGTCGAGGGCACGCAGCACCTGCGCCACTTCGTCGGCGCCCGTGTGCGAGATCTCGTTGTCGTAGTGGCCATTCGAGATGGCGCCGAACACCGTGATGGCACGCGTCATCGGGCCCGTGAGGGCGGTGGTGATGAGCCAGCTGAGCGCCAGCGCAAGACCCACGGTCACCGCCACCGTCAGCACGGTGAGATTGCGGGTCGTGGCCTGCTGCGAGGCGCGCTTCTCGACCTCCGAATACATCACGTCGTACGCGGCGTTGGAGAGCGCGACGAAGCCGTCGATGGAGCTGTTGGCGGCATCGAACATGGCGCTGCCGGTGACCTTCACCTCGGTCGCCTTGAGCAGCATCTGGTCGACGTAGCTGGAATACGTGGCGAAGGCGTCGCGGGCCTTCTGCAAGCTCGGCGTCACCTTGGCGCGCACTTCGGGTGCATCGGCGTCGATGGTGGCGAGCTGGCGCTCGATCTGGCCCAGCAGCGCGGTCGTCTCCTGGCGCGCCATGTCGATGGTGACGCGGTCGCCTTCACTCAGGTAGCCGCGCAACACGCCCGAAGTGGCGCGATCGCGCACGGTGCCCGCACGGTTCACGGCTTCCGGCATGCTGCCGGTGGAAAGGCCCACGAGCGTGCTGGTCAATGGGTCGGGGTCGCGCGCAAGTCCCGAGGCCTGTGCGACGCTGGTGCCGAAATCGAGAACCTTGCGGATGAAATCGTTGTGCTGGGAAAAACTGTCGTCAGGGGAGAGCGTGAGCGCCCGGCTCCTGAGGGAGGCCCAGTCGGACTTGATGCCCTGCCAGTCGGCGGTAGTGCCGAGTTGCCTGCCCACGTCGGCCTCGACCGCGTCGAGCTCGGCGGCAGCCTTGTCAACCGCTGACGCGATGCCGGCCACAGCGTCCTTGCGGGTCGCGTCGCCGTTCAGTACCACACTGGTCATTGCCCGGTGGCGGATCACTTCGAACACGAAAGCGTCCAGCTTCTGCGTGTAACGCGCGCCCGTGAGCTCGGCATTTGCCTGTCGCACCGTGTCGTTCGCGGACTTCAGGTAGAAGATCGACATGAGCGCGCACGGCACGAGAAGCGCCACCACGATGAGCAGCAGCTTCTGCCAGAGAACCAGTTTGCCGAGAAACTTCATGGGTCCGAACTCCGCTCGGCCGCGCACCTTGCGCGGCCTTTCTTGTATCGCTCTCGAGGGCATCAGGCCGGTCGCGACCGGCGCACGATGGGTCAGCCCTTCGCCTTGAACAGGCGCACCTGCTCGTTGAACTTCGCTGCAGTCGTCGTCAGGGAGTCCATCGCCTGGTTGTGGCGACGGGCCTGCTCTTCACGCGACAGACGGTTCTGCTTCGCCTCGAACTCGAGGCACTTCACGTACGTGTTCACGTCCGTGTCGTAGCGCTTGAGCGTCTGCATGGCCGCGACCATGTCCGGCTCGGAGGCGGTGGCGCCATCCGGAACCTTCGTGGGGGCAGTCGGCAGTGCGCAGTCAGCAAACGCCGGCAACGTGATTGCGCTGGCCACGAGCGCCAGGCACAGCTTCTTTCCGCGAATCATTTCTTCAATCCTCCAGGGTCAAAATCTTCATGCGGGCATCGGCCGTCCGTGCCGCGTCGTCAGGCTCAAAAATACGGCGCCTGCACATAAATCTTGAGGTCGCACCATGGCTTCCGTGAACGGTCGCACGCCTTCAGTGCACCGACATCTCACCCAGCAGGCCCTCGCTCACCAGACGGTCGATGTCGAGCAGGATGACCATGCGCTTGTCTACCGTTGCGAGGCCCTTCACGAAATCGGTGTTGATACCGGCGCCGAAATCCGGAGCGGGCTGCAGTGCCTCGGCGTTCACGTTGCACACTTCCGAGACCGCATCGACGACGAGGCCGAGCGTGCGTTCGCTGCGCTCGGTGGCCACTCGCACCACGATGACCACTGTAGTCGGGCCGAATTCCGCGGCCGGCATGCCGAAGCGGCGGCGCAGGTCCACGATCGGCACGATGGCGCCGCGCAGGTTGATGACCCCGAGGATGTACTCGGGCGTGTTCGGGATCGGCGTGACGCGATCCCAGCCCTGGATGCCCTGCACCTGCAGGATGGTGACGCCGTACTCCTCGCCTCCCAGCACGAAGGTGAGGAACTGCTCCGCGCCGGATGACGGCTCTATGCTCGCTGCCTGGTTCATTTAATTTGCCCTTACTCCTGCGCCTGCCCGGCGGATGATCCCGGGCAGATCGAGAATCAGCGCCACCGATCCGTCGCCGAGGATCGTCGCGCCGGAGACCCCGTCGATGTGCCCGTAGTTGGTTTCGAGGGACTTGATGACCACCTGCTGCTGGCCGAGCAGGTCGTCCACGAACAGGCCCACGCGGCGCCCGTCGCCTTCGACGATGACGATGAGGCCCTGGTCGAGCTCGCGCGTGCGCGGCTCGACGCCGAAGACTTCGTGCAGGCGGATGACCGGCAGGTAGTCGCCGCGGAAGCGTGAACACCTCGCCGCTGCCCGGCCACGCGATTCATCGCGCCCTGCTTGATCTGCAGCGACTCGACGATGCTGATGAGCGGCACGATGTAGTTCTGCTTGCCCACCGCGATCGACTGGCCATCGACGATGGCGAGCGTGAGCGGCAGGCGTGATGATGAAGCGCGAGCCCTTGCCCGGGTCGTTCCTGCACTTCGATGGTGCCGCCGAGCTCTTTGACGTTGCGGCGGACGACGTCCATGCCGACGCCGCGGCCGGAGACGTCGGTGGTGGTCTCGGCGGTGGAGAAGCCCGGCATGAAGATCAGCTCGACACGCCTGCGCGTCGGTCAGCGTGTCGTTCGGGCCGACGAGGCCGCGCTCGCGCGCCTTGGCGAGGATCTTTGCGGGGTTCAGGCCGCCACCGTCGTCGCTCACTTCGACACGATGTTGCCGCCGCGATGCGAAGCATCCAGGCGCAGCGAGCCGAAGGCCGGCTTGCCGAGCGACTTGCGCACGTCGGGCTTTTCGATGCCGTGATCGATGCAGTTGCGCACCAGGTGCACGAGCGGGTCGCCGATCTTCTCGAGCACGGTCTTGTCGAGCTCGGTCTGCTCGCCCGTGAGCACGAGGTTCACTTCCTTGCCCAGGCGCTGCGCCAGGTCGCGCACCATGCGCGGGAAGCGGCTGAAGACGAAGCTGATGGGCAGCATGCGCACGCGCATGACGCTTTCCTGCAGCTCGCGCATGTTGCGCTCGAGCTCGGACAGGCCCAGCCGGAACTGCTCGGAACAGGGGCCCTCGAGATTCTTGCCGAGCTGGCTGAGCATGGACTGGGTGATCACGAGCTCGCCGACGGTGTTCATGAGCTCGTCGATCTTCTCGACGCTGACGCGGATGGAGCCGGAGTCGCCGATGCCGCTGGCGGCCGTGATCTGCGACTTCGAGACCCTGGAAGCTTCCGGATGCGGGTCGGCGCTCGGCGGCGGCTCTGCCGCCGGCGCCGCGGGCACCGCCGCGCCGGGCACCGGCTTGACCGTGATCGGCGCATAGGAAGGCGCGGCGTCCGAAGCCATCATCGCGTCGAACTCCGCAATGAGATCGTGGTTCACGATGTCGTCGGCAGGGGCCGCCGCCGCCGGCGCGCTCTCCTCGACGATCTGCAGGTCGCAATCGCCGGCGGCCCAGTCGAACACCTCGCGGATCGCGGCTTCTTCGAAGCCTCCCGTGAGGTTGAGTTCCCACGCGAGATAGCAGTTTTCCGGGTTGAGCGATTTGAACGCGGGCAACGCGTCGAAGCTCGTCTCCACCTCCAGCGTGCCGAGCTCCGCAAGCTCGCGCAGCATGCGCAGTGGATCGTTGCCGCGAGCGAAGAGCTCGCGATACGGACGGAACGAGATCTTCCAGGCGCGCGTTGCGCGGGGTTGGGACGCAGCCGGAGGCGCCGGGGGAGCGGCGACCACCGGTGCGGCGGCGGGCGTGCCTTCAGCTGCGGCAGCGGGCGAGGAGGATGTCGCCGATGCCGAAACCGCAGGCGCGCTGGCGCCATTCGTCGCAACGGCCGCGTGTGCGGCAGCCGCTGTGGCTGCAGCGGATACCGTGCCGGAGGCCGGTGTCTTCTGCGCCAGGATCATCTCCGCGTCGCACTGGAGGTCTGCGACTCGTTGGGAGTCGATGGGTGTTTTCGTCTGCACCGCGTGCAGCATGTCGCGCATGGCGTCGACGGATTTCAGCAGCAGGTCGAGCGTGGCCGCGGTGACCTGCAGCTCGTTCGAGCGCAACTCGTCGAGCAGCGTCTCGAGGCTGTGCGTGAACGATGCGATCTCGGTGAAGCCGAACGTTGCGCTGCCACCCTTGATGGAATGCGCTACGCGGAAGATCGTGTTGATGAGCTCGGCGTCCGGCGCGCCGAGGTCGAGCTTGAGCAGCGCCGCTTCCATGGCGTCGAGCGCCTCGAAGCTTTCCTCGAAGAACGCATCGTGGAACTGCGTGAGGTCGAGCGTCATGCGCGCTCCACTTGCGCGGGCAGCCCGTCGGCGCTGACAGGCCCGAACAGCGCGCTCAGACCAAGCAGCTTCGTCGTGGCGAGGAAGTTGTCCGAGACACCCGTCAGCTCGACCTTGCGGCCGGCTTCGCGGCGCTCACGAATGAACGCCGCCAGCACCTGCAGGCCCGCGGTGTCGCAACGTTTCACGGCGGCGAAATCGAGTGTGACGCATGCACGGTCCGCGAGGCTCTTCGCAAGCCGCTCGTGCAGGCCGGGAGCGTGATCGATCGTGCAATCCGTCCCGAGGGCGGTCACTACGGTCGCGCGCTTGTGTGACCCCGCCGGCTTCTTGGCGGCGGTGCCCCGGGCGCTGGGTTTTTTGCGCCGCACTTTCATCTCGACAGGATCCTTTCGGCACTGCGGTAGGCCTTACGCGACCGCTATCGGCGGCGTGCGTAGTGCCTTGAGCAGAGCACTACTCAAAGGGTGACGGGGGTCTCGTTCAACTCGCGGCCACGAGTCTTGCCGTCCGCGCAGGGGCGTGCAGGCGTTGCACGAGGTCGGCTTCCTGGCGGCTCAGGCCGCAGCTGGCCATCAGGTCTTCGCGGGGCGCGCCGCTGCGGGCGAGGCGAATGGCGATCTGGTAGCTCGGCGCGGCGCTCGGGGCGGGCGCGCAAGTGCGACGTTGCTCACCTTCGTCGAGCCGCCCGGCGAGCGTGGCGATCTCGGCGCGCGCGCCGGCCAGTTGTTCCTGGTTCGCGGCAAGTTGCTCCTCCAGCGCATTCAGGCGCTGCAGGATCGCTGTGTTCTGCTCGAAGAACAGGTCCGTGGTCCGCTCCGAGGCACGGCGCCACCGCGTAAGAGCGAAGCTGGCGAGCACGAAACCGAACACGAGGAACACCGCGCGGCCGATGAGGAGCGCAAGATCCAGCGGAATTTGCGAGAGCTGCAACATGAAAGCGGTTCCTGTGAAGCACGTCACACGCGTGTGTCAATGCCGCCCTGACGCCGGATTTCCGGCGCCGTGGCGGTTACTTCATGAAGGTGCAGCTTGCATGCCACGCCCTCTGCGGTAGCAAGGCGTGGCATGCTCGTCACGCGCTAACTGTCGAGCGCGTCACGCAGCGCGTCAGCGTCGCGTGAGGTCCATGGATTCGCTGAGCCGCGTCGTCGTGGCGGCGATGTCGCCGAGGGGCAGCACGTGCTCGGCCGCGCCGATGGCGACGGCCTCTCCGGGCATGCCCCACACCACGCAGGTCGCCTCGTCCTGTGCGATGGTCGGGCTGCCGGCGTCGCGCATCTCCTTCATGCCGCGCGCGCCGTCCTTGCCCATGCCGGTGAGCAGAACGCCGATGGCATTGCGGCCCACGTTCTGCGCCACCGAGCGGAACAGCACGTCGACGGCGGGCTTGTGCCGATTCACCGGCGTGCCGTCATCGAGGCGGCATACGTAGCGCGCGCCGTCGCGCATGACGAGCAGGTGCCGGTCGCCCGGCGCGATGTACACGTGGCCGGGGAGAATCTGCTGGCCGTCCTGCGCCTCGTACACCGTCATCTGGCAGCACTGGTCCATGCGCTTGGCGAACGGACCGCTGAACGCCTTGGGAATGTGCTGGGCGATCACGATTCCCGGTGTATCCGGGGGAATCCCATGAGCACATCCTTGATCGCCTCCGTGCCGCCCGTGGACGCGCCGATGGCGATGATGCGATCGGTGGTGCGCAGGTGGCGCGGCGGGGCGCCCGCGGGAATGACCGCGTCGGCGCCATAACTGGGTTTCGGCTGCGACCGCGGGCGTTGCGGGTCGAGCGCGCGCACGCGCGCGCGGGCGGCCATCTTCACCTTCTCGGTGAGCTGTTCGCCATAGTCCTTCAGCGTGGCCGCAATATCGATCTTGGGCTTGGGCAGGTAGTCGACGGCGCCCATCGCGAGCGCGTCGAGGGTGACATCCGCGCCATGCTCCGTGAGCGAGGACACCATCACCACCGGCATCGGCCGCAGGCGCATGAGATTGCGCAGGAACGTCACGCCGTCCATCTTCGGCATCTCGACGTCGAGCGTGATGACATCGGGGTTCAGCGCTTTGATCTTCTCGCGGGCGATGTGCGCGTCGCTGGCGGCGCCGACGACTTCGATGTCGCGATCCGCGGAGAGGATTTCCGTGAGAATCCGCCGCACGAGCGCCGAGTCATCGACAATGAGCACGCGTATGCGGGCGCGGGCACCGGCGTGGGCACCGGGGCGCGCGCCGGCGTGGGCTGCGCTGGGGATGGACTGGGCGGATGTCATGTTCTTCTGCGGATTCCGCGTCAATCGAACAGCTCGACGTCGCCGCCCTGGCTTGCGCCGCGGCCGATGTCCGTGAGGTACTGGCGCTCGCGCTCGGCGATGGAGGTCGCTTCGAGCGGCCGCAGCCGGCGCACCTTCACCTTGCCGCTGGTGGGGAAATAAGCCACCCGGCGTGGAAAGATGTCGCCGAGATCTTCGGCGCGCGCGCGCAGGCCTTCCGTCTTGAGATAATCGTGTACGAACTCGATGTTGCGTGCGCCCACGTCGGTGACGGAGGCGAGGATGCGCCCGGCGCCGAACAGCTTGATCTCGAAGCGCGAGCGGCACGCTCCGAGCTTCAGCAGCTCGTTGATGAGGCTTTCCATCGCATGGGTGCCGTAACGCGTGGCGAGCCCCGTCACCGGGTCGAGCCAGCGATTGCCGTCGCCGCTGCTGGAGTCTTCCGGCAGCATGAAGTGGTTCATGCCGCCAACCTGTGTGGAAGGGTCGCGGATGCAGGCCGAGATGCACGAGCCGAGCACGGTGGTGATGACTTCCTCGCTGTGGGTCACGTAGTACTCGCCCGGCAGGATCTTGGCGTTCCAGTGCTCGAGCGCCGGATCCCAGTAGCGCTGGATCTTGTCGAACCCCCTCACTGCGGCCGGCTTCGGCGGTTCAGTCTTGCCGTTGGGCGAATAGTCGGCGCGTTCCCGCTGCAAAGTGGCCATGGTCGCCGTCGTCAGAAGAGCTCGAACGCTGCCCTCGGTCGGCAACATGCCGCCACGCAGCTCGCAGTCCACCGCGCCGGTTCTCATGAGCAGATCGAACAGCTGGTGGTGCGCGTCCTCGCTCAATCGCTCGCGCAATATGCTCAGCAACTCTTCCCAGCGCTGCGCGCCGAAACCGGCGACGTCGAGCGTGCCGTGGTCGGCGAGGCTCGTCAGCAGGTTGCGAACTGCTGCCAGTTGCTGGATGAGCCTGTCGTGGAACTGCAGGCTCTGGACGCACACCGCCAGCTCACTCTCGAGCTGCAGCGGGTTGCCGCCTGCATCACCGTCTAAGTGTGAGCCCTTCGCGGGAGCGCGCAGGGCCGTGACTGTGGAGGCCATGCGCGACAGCGCTTGCCCGAGGTCGGCAACGGGGCTTTCGGTGTCGCGCATGGCGAGGCTGAGCAACACCGCGGCCGCCTGGACGGAGACGTCCAGTTCCGGCTTGCCGAGGCTCCCCTGTGTGACCGTGTTCATGGTTGTGCGTACAACTTGAGATCGGGTGTGGTCAGGCCAGGACTTTGGCGATCGTCGCGAGCAACCGGTCCGGGTTGAACGGCTTCACGAGCCAGCCGGTGGCGCCCGCCGCCTTGCCTTGCTGCTTGCGTTCCTGCGTCCCCTCGGTGGTGAGCACGAGCAGCGGCGTGAACTTGTAGCCCGCCTTTCCGCGCAGCTCGCGCACGAGCGTGATGCCGTCCATGTTCGGCATGTTCACGTCGGTAATCACGAGGTCGAAGCGGCTCTTCTGCGCGATGGCGAGCGCCTCGACGCCGTCGCAGGCCTGCTCGACCTCATGGCCCGCGCCGGTCAGCGCGAGGCTGACCATCTGGCGCATCGAGGGCGAGTCATCCACCGCGAGTATGCGTGCCATCGTTCACTCCCTTTATCGCTTGCTTCATCATGGGTACAGGTATCGGGCTCGAGCGGCGTTCACTGAAGGCCACTATCGGAATTAAGAGGCATGCATTGAACTGCGGACGCGAGGGCTAGAGCGCGCTGCCGGGCGTGGCGACGGGTGCAGCGAGAGGTGCCGTGGCTGGGGCGGTGGCGGGTAATGGTGGCGTAGCGGTGACAGTGCCGGTTTCGGTGCCGGCCGGCGGTGCTGGCGCGGCGGTGTCCTGTGCCGCGCCCTCAGGCACCGGTGCGGCCGTAGTCAACGCCGAGGCGGCATCCGCGGAAAGAATCACGATGACCACGCGCCGGTTGGTATTTCGGCCCTCGGCCGAGTCGTTCGCCCGCAGCGGGCGGTTCTCGCCGTAGCCGATCACTGCCAGCCGGCTCGGCAGCACGCCCTTGCTGGCGAGCACGCGCACCACGCTCCCCGCGCGCGCGGCCGAGAGCTCCCAGTTCGAGATGAATGTCACGGTCTTGATCGGGCGGTCGTCCGTGTGGCCTTCCACGCGAATCGGGTTCGGGAACGGCGCGAGCGCCGCGCCCAGTTTCTCGATGACGCCCACGGCGTTCGGCTCGAGCTGCGCGCTCGCGCTGGGGAACAGGATGTCGGTGCGGATCTCCACCTCGATCCAGAAATCCGTGCGGCGAACGACCACCAGGTTCGCCTTCACGAGGTCATCCATCGCGCGCGCGACCTGGTCGGCCACCTGCTGAAGCGCCTTCGCCCGCGCGGTCTGCTTCGCGTTGAGATCGGACGTCTCTCTGGAGGGCCGCTGCGACAGGCCGGACTTCACCGGAACCGGCGCGAGCATCGAGCGCGGCTGGCCTTCGATCATCGCCTGCTCGACGAGGGTGGTCTTCACGTCGGCGCCGGAGCCTACCTGCTTGTCGCCGACCTGGACCGGCTCCATCGTGCGGGGCGTGCCCCTGAATGCGGCGAAGAGAGAATCCGACAGCACGCGGTACTTGCCCTCGTTCACCGACGAGATGGCGTACATCACCACGAAGAACGCGAGCAGCAGCGTGACGAGGTCGCCATAGGGAATGGCCCACGCCTCGTGGTTCAAATGGTCTTCATGCTTCCTTCGCCTGGGCATCTAATGCACGCCCACGCTAGTGCAGGTAGCCCTGCAGCTTGGATTCGATGCTGCGCGGGTTCTCGCCCTGCGCGATCGATAGCATGCCTTCGATCACCATCTCGCGAACCTGCGACTGGCGATGCGATGGCGCCCTTGAGCTTCGCCGGCCACCGGCAGGAAGAACAGGTTGGCAAGGCCGATGCCGTACACCGTGGCGGTGAACGCCGCGGCGATGCCGTGGCCGAGCTTGCTCGGGTCGGCGAGGTTCTGCATCACGGCCATGAGGCCGAGCACGGCGCCGATGATGCCGAGCGTCGGGGCAGTAGATGCCCATGCCCTCGAACACCTTGGCCGCGCGCGTGTCCGCGTCTTCACGCGTCTGCAGCTCCACTTCCATGACGGCGCGGATGTTTTCCGGCTCGCCGCCGTCCACCACGAGCTGCAGCGCCTTGCGCACGAACGGATCGGCCTCGCGATTGAGCACCGGCTCGAGGCCGAGCAGGCCCTGCTTGCGGGCGATGTTGCTCCACTCGACCATCTTGCTGATGAGGATCTGGCCGTCGAGCGGCGGCGGCTTGATCACCCAGGGAAAAATGCGCAGGGCATGGCGCATCACGCCCATCGGCGTCTGCACGCAGATGGCGGCGATGGTGCCGACGATCACGATCATGAACGCAGCGGTGGAGAGCAGCGCGTGCAGGCCGGCGCCCTTCAGCACTGCGCCGACCATCACGGCCAGTAATCCCGAGTACAAGACCTGCGATGCTGAGAATGTCCAAGCTCGTCCTCGAGCGTTATGCGTGCAGCCGACGCCGGCTCACATGCCTAGATCGGAGAGCAGGGCGTCGATGTCCACCTGCCCGTTTACAGTGGCCGCTCCCTGGTCCACGCCCGGTACGACCGGGCCGGTGCCGCGGGCAAGCTCCTCTGCCGTTGGTCCAGAGGCCGCGACCTGATTGCCCGCGAGCCGTGCGAGATCCACGAGAACGACTTCCACCTCGGAGACCAGTGTCATGACACCGCGGATGATCTGGCCGGTGAGATCCTGGATAGTCCTGCGCCATCAGCACTTCGTTGAGGCTCACCCGCACCAGTTCGGAGTCGGTGCGCGCGGCGAGCAGAAACTTGTCGACGCGGCTGATGAGGTCGCAATAGTCCGCGACGGAGATGGTGCCCGCGCGGAAGCGCGCCCACGGCTCGTTGAGCGAGGCGGCCTCGCGTGCCGTGCGGTCCGCGAGTGGGCCGGATTGCTCCACGAGATCGAGCGTGCGATGAGCGGCCTGGTCGGTGAGCTTCAGCACGTGCGCGAGGCGCTCGCGCGCGTCCGGCACTTCCTTCTCGGCGAGCCGCGTGAGCCGCGAATTCTGGCGGAAGCGTTCCAGCGCGTTCTGCAGGTTGCACGTGAGGTCCTGCAGCTGCGCGAGCAGGTGCGGCTCGCGCTCATCTGTCATGTGCGCGGCATGGTCACGGAGGAGGGCGGGTTCGCTCATCTTGAGGTTCTTCTTTCAGCGGGAGTGAGCGCACCGCCTCAGGCGGGCATGGCCCCGAGGATCTTGTCGATCTTTTCCTTGAGCGTGACCGCCGTGAACGGCTTGATCACGTAGCCACTCACCCCGGCCTGCGCGGCTTCGACGATCTGCTCGCGCTTGGCCTCGGCGGTGAGCATGAGCACCGGCAGTTTCTTCAGCTTGTCGTCGGCGCGCACGGCCTTCAGCAGGTCCAGGCCCGGCATGCCGGGCATGTTCCAGTCGGTGATGAGGAAGTCGAAGCTGCCGTTCTGCAGCAGCGGCAGGGCGGTCTTGCCGTCGTCGGCCTCGGTGACGTTGGCATAGCCCAGGTCGTGCAGCAGGTTCTTCACGATCCGGCGCATGGTCGAGAAGTCGTCGACCACCAGGAACTTCATGTCTTTACTCACGTCTCGTCACTCCTTCCGCCACTTGCCCGCGCCACTCTGCCAGGCGCGCCTTCAACCGTCACGAGCGCCTGGCCGTGCAACTGGCAGACTCGCGACTCTGTAACCTTCAGCACCGCGCCGATCTCCTTGAGATTCAGCCCGTCGCTGTAGTAAAGCGACATCACCAGGCGCTCGCGCTCCGGCAGAGCGTCTATCGACTGCGCGAGCGACGCGCGAAACCCTTCGTCCGCCACTTCGCGGAACGGATCCGCGCTGTCGTCCGGCGTCATCGCCGTCGTGGCCGCGTCGTCGAGGCTCGCGAGCCGGCAGCTCGACGCGTCCTGCACGATGGAGTGGTACTCCTGGAGATCCACGCCCATCTTTTTCGCAATCTCGCCGTCGCTTCGCGTCGCGCCCGGTCTCTTTTTCGATCTCGCGTATCGCCGCGGCCACCGCGCGGGCCTTGCGATGCACCGAGCGCGGCGCCCAATCGAGCTTGCGCAGCGCGTCGATCATGGCGCCCCGGATGCGGATGCCCGCGTAGGTCTCGAAACTCGCTCCGCGATTCGCCGCATAGTTCGACGCTGCCTCCAGCAGGCCCAGCATTCCGGCCTGGATCAGGTCCGCCACGTCCACCGAAGGCGGGCAGACGGCCGGCCAGATGGTAGGCGATGCGCTTCACCAACTCCGCGTGGCGCGTCACGAGCGCATCGCCTTCGCTGCGGGCCGCGCCGGCGACGTTGTACGCGCCCACTGCGCTCACTGCACGACCTCCAGATGCGCCGACGCACGGCGCACCAGCCGTTCCACGAAGAACTCCAGATTCCCGCGCGGGCCGGCCGGCACAGGCCATGTATCGGCGCGCGGCGGCCAGTTTCTTGAATGCGCGAGCCGCGGGGCTCGCGGGGTGTGCATCGAGAACGGGACGCTGCACTCTGATCGCGCGACGCATGTGCTCGTCATCCGGGATTTCCCCGGCGTACTCGAGAATTACGTCAAGGAATCGCGAAGTCACCCGCTCGAGTTTGCTGAACAGCGTCTGCACCTTCGCCGGCCGCGCGGGACATGTTGGCGAGCTACGCGGAATCGGCTCACGCCGTGATCGCGGCTCAGCACCTTGATGAGCGCGTAGGCATCGGTGAGCGAGGCGGGCTCGTCCGTGACCACGACGAGCACCTGCTGTGCGGCTTGTGAGAACTGCAGCACACCCGGGCGATGCCCGCGGCCGTGTCGATGATCAGCACATCGAGCCGTGTGGCGATGCTGCTGAAGGCCTGCACCAGGCCGAGGTGCCCGGCGCCGCGCCGAGCTCGGCCAGGTCCGCAGCGCCCGAGGCGGCCGGCACGATCCTGAAGCCCTGCCTGGCGCGTGACCATGATCTCGTCGAGCGTGCGCTCGCCGCGCGAGCACGTGCGCGAGCGTGTAGCGCGGCGAGAGCCCGAGCAGCACGTCGACGTTGGCAAGCCCCAGGTCGCCGTCGAGCAGCACCACGCGGCGCCCGGCGGCCGCAAGGCCGGTGGCGAGATTCACGGAGACGCTGGTCTTGCCCACGCCCCCCTTGCCGCCGGTGACCGCGATGACACGGACGGGTTGCGAAAGCCCGGACAGCTTTGTGTTGTTCATGACGTGCATATCACGCGAGGGCATGCGCTACTTCTCCGTATCTTCTTCTCAGCAAGTCTTCGTCGGCCGCCGCGCCGCTCGATTTGGCGAGCTGCACGGCACTTGAAACCAGTTCGAGCGAGCGCGGCGGGGCGCAGGTCCTCGGGGACTCGCTGGCCTTCGCTCACGTAGGAGACAGGCAGCTCCGCCAGTGCGAGCACGGAGAGGATGCCGCCGAGGCTCGCGGCTTCGTCCACCTTGGTCAGCAGCACGCTCATGGCGTTTGCCGTGGCGAACCGCGTGACTGTCTCGGCGATGGCGCCTGCCTGCGTGCTCGCGGCGAGCACCAGCGCCGTCTCGATGCCATGGCCCGCGGCGGCGAGTTCCGTCATGCGGGCGGAGAGTTGCGCGTCGCGCTGGCTCATGCCCGGGGTGTCGATGAGCACGAAGCGCTGGTGGCCGAGCTGCTCCAGCAGTTCGGGAGTCTCGGCGAGGCTTTCGGCGACGTGGACCGGCACGTCGAGCATCTGGCCGAGCGCCTGCATCTGGTCGTGTGCGCCGATGCGCACGCGCATCCGCGGAGATGAGCGCGAGGCTGCGCGCGCCGTGCCGAAGCACCCAGCGCACGGCGAGCTTCGCGAGTGCCGTGGTCTTGCCGACGCCGGTGGGGCCGACGAGTGCAACGCGGCCGCCTTGGTCGAGCCAGCGATCGCCGGTTACGTTGATTCTCTGCGAGATCAGCGCGATGGACAGGCGGCGAGCCTTCGTGACGTCGGTGCCCGCCGGCAATTGCGCCACGATCTGCGCAGCGAATGTCTGTGAGAGGCCCACTTCGGTAAGCTCCCTGAGGATCTCCGTGTGAATGGGAGCGCGGCGCGTGAGGTCGTTCCACGCGAGCTGGGCCATCTGCGTTTCGAGGATGCGGCGCATGGCTTTGAGCTCGGCACCCATTTCGCTTTCCGCGGCATTCGACGTCGCCTGGATGGCGGATGAAGGCGCGTCCCCAACAGCGGCGTCGTCTGCTGCCATGTGGGAATCGATCGCGCTATCGAGCGCTACATGCACGTCGGCGAACGTGTACGGGTCGTATTCCGGGCGGGCAGGCTGCGACGGCGGCGCGAATTCCTCCGGGCGGAATGTGCGCGGCTCGGTCGGCGCCGGCGCGTGGGCTTCGAGCCGCGCGGCGTCGAAGTCGACGGCGGCCGTGACCTCCACGCCAAAGGGCGTGCGCCTGGAAGTGAGGATGACGGCATCGGGCCCGAGCTGGTCACGAACCAGCCGCAACGCCTGCCGCATGTCCTTCGCCGTATGTCTCGTGATCTTCATCGCTTACCTTCCAGGCAGAACATGTGCCGCGTCAGCGGCCCACGGCCGTCACCAGACGGACTTTCCGGTTATCGGGAATCTCGTTCCACGCCAGCACGTGCATCGCCGGCACGGCCGCCCGCATGAAGCGCGCGAGTGTGTGGCGCAGCTGCGGCGCCACCAGCAGCACGGCCGGTTCGCCAGCCATCTCCTGCCGCTGGGCCGACTCGGCAAGGCGCTGCTGCAGGCGTTCGGCGAGGCCGGGCTCGAGGCCCGGGCTCTGTGAGCCATTCGCGCCGGGGCCGGTGATGGAATTCGAAAGCAGTCGTTCCAACTCCGGCTCCAGTGTGATCACGGGCAGCTCACCGCCGATGCCGGCGATGTCCTGCACGATCTGGCGGCCGAGAGCCACGCGAACCAGGTTCTGCAGCGCCGTCGGGTCCGGCGTGCGCGGCGCATGCTCCGCGAGCGTCTCGACGATGGTGCGGATGTTGCGGATGGGCACGCGCTCCGCGAGCAGGCCCTGGAAAACACGCACCACCGCTGACAGCGGCAGCACGCGCGGAATGAGATCTTCGACCAGCTTTGGCGCGCTCTTCTGCAGCGTGTTCAGCAGGTGCTGCACTTCCTCGTGGCCCAGCAGCTCATGCGCATGCACCTGCACGATGTGGCTGAGATGGGTGGCAACGACCGTGCTCGCATCCACCACGGTGTACCCGAGCGTCTGCGCGTGCTCGCGCGTCGAAGGCTCGATCCACACCGCTTCCATGCCGAACGCCGGGTCGCGCGTGGCGATGCCCTTGAGCTGGCCGAATACCCGGCCCGGGTTGATGGCCATCTCGCGCTCCGGGTACACCTGACCTTCACCCACCGGCACGCCGCCGAGATTGATGCGGTACCCGTTCGGGCTGAGGTCGAGGTTGTCACGGATGTGAACCGCCGGCACGAGGAAGCCGAGGTCCTGCGAGAGCTTGCGGCGAACGCCGCGGATGCGGGCGAGCAGGTCGCCGTTCTGGTTCTTGTTCACCAGCGGCACGAGGCGGTAGCCCACTTCGAGGCCGAGCAGGTCCACGGGCTGCACGTCGTCCCACGACAGCTCGCGCGCTTCGGCCGGAACCGCCGGCGCGGCGGCGGCCGCGGCGGCGGCCTTCGCTTCAGGCTCGTTCGCGGCGTCGAGGCGTTTCTTGATGACGCAACGCGCCGTAGCCGGCGAGCGCCGCCATGGTGAGGAACATGACGTTCGGCATGCCCGGGATCAGGCCCATCACGGCGAGCAGGCCGGCGGCCACGCCCAGCGCCTTCGGCGAGCGGAACAGCTGGCGGGTGATCTCACCGCCCATGTCCTGCGCGCCGGACATGCGCGTGACAATGATCGCCACCGCGGTCGACAGCAGCAGCGCCGGAATCTGCGTGACGAGGCCGTCACCGATGGTGAGCAGCGTGTAAGTGCGGCCCGCGGTGGCGAAGGGCAGGTCGTGCGCCATCATGCCGATGGCGAGGCCACCGAAGATGTTGATGAGCAGGATGAGGATGCCCGCGATGGCATCGCCGCGAACGAACTTGCTGGCGCCGTCCATGGAGCCGTAGAAGTCCGCCTCGGCGCGCACTTCGGCGCGGCGGGCGCGGGCTTCGTCCTGGGTGATGAGGCCGGCGTTCAGGTCGGCGTCGATCGCCATCTGCTTGCCGGGCATGGCGTCCAACGTGAAGCGGGCGCTCACTTCCGAGATGCGCCCCGAGCCCTTCGTCACCACCACGAAGTTGATGATGGTGAGGATGACGAACACCACGACGCCGACGGCGAAGTTGCCGCCGATGACGAACTGGCCGAACGACTCGATGACGTGGCCCGCCGCGTGCGAGCCCGTGTGGCCGTTGAGCAGCACCACGCGCGTGGAGGCCACGTTCAGCGCCAGGCGCAGCAACGTGGCGAGCAGCAGAATGGTCGGAAACACGCCGAATTCCACGGGACGCGCCACGTAGAACACCGACATCACGATGACGATGCGACAGCGCGATGTTGAACGTGAACAGCACGTCGAGCGCGAGCGGCGGCAGCGGCAGCACCACCATCGCGAGCACGCCGAGCACGCCGAGCGGCACGCCAAGGCCCGCCTTCAGCAGCGTGCGGAATGAGAACCCCGGGTTGGCGGCGGCTTCAGCCATGGCTTAGTGCTTCGTCTCTTCGACCGCGGGGTCGATGGTGGGCGGCGTCGGCGGCACGGCGCCGCTGCGCTTTGCGGCGCGGAGCTGGTAAACGTAGGTGAGCACCTGCGCGACGGCGACGTAGAGCCTGGCTGGAACGGGCTCGTTCAGGTCGACCGTGCGGAACAGGGCGCGCGCCAGCGGCGGCGCCTCGAAGATCGGCACGTTGTGCTCGGCGGCGACTTCGCGGATGCGGGCCGCCACTTCATCGGCGCCCTTGGCCACCACCACGGGCGCGCGCATGCGCTTCTCGTCGTAGCGCAGGGCCACGGCGAAGTGCGTCGGGTTCGTGACCACCACGTCGGCCTTGGGCACCTCCTGCATCATGCGGCGCTTGGCCACTTCCTGCTGCATCTGGCGGATGCGGCCCTTGATCTCGGGGTTGCCCTCGGACTCTTTCATTTCGTCGCGGATTTCCTGGCGCGTCATGCGCAGAGACTTGATGTGCTGGAACAGCTGCCATGGCACGTCGATGGCGGCGATCAGCACCAGCCCGCCGGCAAGCGCGAGCAGTGCCTGGCCGCTCAGCGTGATGGCGTGGCCGATCGCAGCGGCCGTGGGCTCCGCGCCGAGGCCGAGCATCTCGTCCGTTTTCATCCACAGGAAGAGCACGGCGATGAGCGCGACCAGCCCGAACTTGGCGAAGGCCTTCACGAGCTCGACGACGCCGCGCATGGAGAAGATGCGGCCAAAGCCCGAGATCGGAGAGAGGCGCGAGAAGTCCGGCGCGAGCGCGTTGAAAGAAAGGTTCCAGCCTCCGATCGACATAGGCGCGAGCAGCGCGGCGACGAGCGTGAGGCCGAGGATGGGCGCGCACGCCAGCAGCGCCTGCTGGGCGGCGCCCGCGAACAGGGAGATGGCGCTGGAGGCGTCCAGGGCCTGCTCACGCGAAATGGCGAGGCCGCCGCGCATCAGGTCGAACAGGCCGTTGCCGAGCCCGCTGCCCAGAAAATGCAGGCCGCCGCCGGCAATCAGCACTACGGCCGCCGCGGTGAGCTCCTGCGAGCGCGGGATCTGCCCTTTCCTGCGCGCCTCTTCGAGGCGCTTCTGAGTCGGGCGTTCGGTGCGTTCCGCGTCGTTGTCGGCCATGGCGTCAGACCCCTGCTCCCTGCACCGTGCGCAGGAGAGTGAACGCCTTCGCGAGCAGATCGACGAACGCCGACTGCAGCGCCGGCAGGCCGACCATGACGATGACGAGGCCGAACACGAGCGAGATCGGGAAGCCGACCGCGAAGAGATTGAGCGACGGCGCCGCGCGGCTCATCACGCCGAACGCGATGTTCACGATGAGCAGCGCGGTGATGCCGGGCAGCGCCACGGCGAGCGCGCCCGCGAAGATCTGGGTGCCCCAGGCGACGATGGCCCACAGGCTGCCGTTCGACAGCCCGGTCTCACCGATGGGCAGCGTGCGAAAGCCCTCGACCAGCACTTCGACCAGGGCAAGGTGGCCATCGAGTGCCAGGAACGTGAGCATGACGAGCAGCGCGTAGAGCTGGCCCAGCGCCGGCGTGCCGGTGCCGCGCATCGGGTCGACGTTGAACGCGAACGACAGGCCCATGCTGTTGGCGAGGAGCTGGCCGCCCATGGCGACCGCGTCGAACAGAATCTGCAGCGCGAACCCGAGCGCCACGCCGATGATGATCTGCTGGATCGTGACGACGATGCCGGCCAGCGAGAACGCCACGATACCCGTGGGCTGGGGAATGAGTGGCGCCACCAGGAACGCCACCGCGCCCGCCAGCACCAGGCGCATGCGCGCCGGAATGAACAGCGCGCCAAACGCCGGCGCCACCATGAAGCACGCGCCGATGCGCACGAACGGCCAGAACAACTGGCCGATCCATCCTTCGAGCTGTTCGGTGAGCAATGGTGATTGGCGCTGGCAAGGCTCCTAATTGATCATCCCGGGAATGCTTTCGAACAGCTCGCGGGTGTAGCCCACGATCAGCTTCAGCATCCAGGGGCCGGCCAGCACGAGCGTGGTCGCCATGGCGATCAGCTTCGGGATGAACGACAGCGTCATCTCGTTGATCTGCGTCGCCGCCTGGAAGGCGCCGACGATGAGGCCCGTGACCAGCGCCACCAGCAGCAGCGGCGCCGCCAGCAGCAGCGTTATCTCGAGGGCTCGCTGGCCAACGGTCATCACGGTTTCGGAGTCATCGCGGGCGTCTATCGAGTAGAAGCTCGCGGCAAGGGTGCCCATGACCAGCGACCAGCCGTCGACCAGCACGAACAACATGAGTCTTGAAGGGCAGGGAGATGAGCACGGGCGAGAGCATCATCATGCCCATGGACATGAGCACGCTCGCGACCACGAGGTCGATGATCACGAACGGGATGAAGATGAGGAAGCCGATGAGGAACGCCGTCTTCAGCTCGCTGGTCACGAAAGCGGGCACCAGCACGATGAGCGGCACGTCGTCCGGCATGGCGTAACCCTTGCCGCCGGAGATGCGCACGAACGTGGCGATGTCGGACTCGCGCGTCTGGTCGAGCATGAATTTCTTCAGCGGCACGATCGCGCGCTCGAGCGCCACGGTGGTCTCGATGGTGCCGGCCATGTAGGGCTTGCACGGCGTCGGTGTTCACCCTGTCGATCACCGGCGCCATGACGAACAACGTGAGGAACAGCGCCAGGCCCACCAGCACCTGGTTCGGCGGCGTCTGGCCGGCGCCGAGCGCCTGGCGCAGGATGCCGAGCACGATCACGATGCGCGTGAACGAAGTCATCATCAGCAGGATGGCCGGCAGCAGCGTCAGCGCCGTCATCAGCAGCAGGATCTGCAGCGTCAGCGTGTAGGTCTGGCCGCCGCCCGGCGCCGTCGTGGACGGTGAGAGCCGGAATGCCGGCGCCGGCCGTCTGCGCGAGCGCGCCGGCGAACGCGACCGCCAGCAGTGCCGCAGCGCCGCGCCGAGCAAACCTTTGACGAGGGCGTGGCGGCTCATTCACTTGCCGAGGCTCCGTCATCAGCAGTGCCTTGAAATTGGGGCGCTCGGCGGTGCCCGCGCCGGTGCCGCGCCGCGCTGCCGCCGGTGGGCGCAATGCTCACAGGTTCGGTCAGAACGTGCAAGCGTGGTGACGCGGCCGGGGGCCACGCCGATGAGGAAGTGCGTGGTGCCGACGCGGATCAGCACGGCGCGCTCTTTCTGGCCCAACGGCCACGGTCGCGCAGCGATGTCGATGCGCCCGTGGCCGGCCTTGCCGAAGCCGCGCATGCGGCGAAGCAGCCAGGCGAGCGACGAAGATCACGGCAAGGACGAGCAGCAGAGCGAGCGTCACCTGGCCGAGGCTTCGATGCCGACGGGGCCGGCTCGTCAGGTGGTCGGCGCCGCGAACGGGCGCGTCGCTTCCGGCGCGGCGGCAACAGCGCTGTCAGGAGCGGGACAATGGCGAGAATCCGCTTCATCGTTACTTCAGCTTGCGGATGCGCTCGGCCGGGCTGATGACGTCGGTCAGGCGGATGCCGAACTTCTCGTTGACCACCACGACTTCGCCGTGCGCGACCAGCGTGCCGTTCACGAACACGTCGAGCGGCTCGCCGGCGGCGCGGTCGAGCTCGACCACGGAGCCCTGGTTGAGCTGCAGCAGGTTGCGGATCGGGATGCGCGTGCGGCCCACTTCCATGGACAGCGTGACCGGCACGTCGAGGATCACCTCGAGGTTCACGTCGCGGGTTTCGCCGTTGCTCTCGTCCGTCAGCGTGTCGAACTGCGCGGCTTGCGGGTTCACTTGGCGTTCATGATTTGCGTAGGACCTCAGGATTTCTTCATGGGGAGCGCTTCGGTCATCACGTTCCGGCGCCGCTGCACGCGCTCGTCCACCTTGAGGCCTGCTGGCCGCGCGACAGGCCGAGCGTGCCGCGGAACAGCGGCACGCCTTCGGCAAGCACCGTGACCTTGCCGCCGAAGTCGCAGGGCACATGTCGCCGGTCTTCAGGTTCAGCAGCTCGCCCAGCGGAGATGCGGCAGCGGCCCAGGACGGTGGACAGCTCCACCTCGGCGTCCTCGATCTCGTCCTTGAGGCTGTAGGCCCAGCGCTCGTCGTGCTCGACGCGATCGCTGGCTCATGCCGGAGTCGAGCACTTCGCGCAGCGGCTCGATCATCGAGTACGGCATGGTCACGTGCACGTCGCCGCCACCGCCGTCGAGCTCGATCTGGAACTGGTACACCACCACGATCTCGGACGGCGATGACGATGTTGGCGAAGTCCGGGTTGATCTCCGACTGCAGGTACTCGACTTCGATGCTCGCGACGTGCGACCAGGCTTCGCGCAGGTCGGCGAACGCGCTGCTGCAGCACCATGTGGATGATGCGGCATCTCGGTGGCCGTGAAATCGCGGCCTTCGATCTTGGCGTGGCGGCCGTTGCCGCCGAAGAAGTTGTCGACGATCGCGAACACCAGCTTCGGCTCGAGCACGAACAGCCCCGTACCGCGCAGCGGGTTGATCTTCACGAGGTTCAGGCTCGTGGGCACGTGCAGCGTCTGCACGTACTCGCTGAACTTCTTCATCTCCACCGGGTTCACGGCGACTTCGGGCGAGCGGCGCAGCAGGTTGTACAGGTTGACGCGGAACAGGCGCGCGAAGCGCTCGTTGATCATCTCGAGCGTGGGCATGCGCCCGCGCACGATCCGCATCTGGTTGCATGAAGTCGTAGGTCAGCGCCGTCGCCGGGCGGCGGTGCAGCCTGGGGCTCGGTGCTTGACCGCGCCCGCATCCATGCCATTGATCAGCGCGTCGATCTCGTCCTGGTTGAGGATTTTCTGGTCGTGTTCATGTTCTGGTAGCGGTGGCTACGAGCCTGTGAGAGCGGCGCGAATGCGCCCTTACTGCATCACGAAGCTGGTGAAATACACGGCCTCGACCAGCTGGGGCTTGCCGCCGTCGCCTGCGACGACCTTGCGAACGGCTTCGAGCGCCAGCGGGCGCAGCTTTTCCTTGCCCTCGCGCGTGGAGATCGCTGGCGTAGTTCTGGTTGCCGAGGAGCAGCAGCAGGTCGTTGCGCACGACCGGGTCGTTGGCCTTGATGAGCATCCACGGTCGCCAGGTCGCGCGACATGACCTGCACGGTCACCTGCAGGAAGCGCACGAGCTGCTCGGCTTCGAAGTTGACGACGAACGGCGGGTCGAGCGCGACGTAGAGTGGCGGGCTCTTCGCAGCTTCCGCCTTCTTGGCGGCTTCGGCCTTCGTGTCCTGGTGGCCGCCCCCGAGCATGAAGTACGCGGCCGCGCCGCCACCGCCGAGCACGATGAGCGTGACGATGGACAGGATGAGGGCGAGCTTGCCGTTTTTCCGGGGCGCGTCCGCGCCTTCCTGTCCGGGAGCTGCTTCGAGTGTGGGGATCCGAGCCATCGGCGAGACCTGTAAGTGATGCGAACGATGCAACCGGAGGTTCGGTTGCAACGCGCATGCCACGCGGATCGCGACGGAAAAATGGCGCGTGATGCGTTTCACATCAAAGGCTTGTTTGCCTCCTGAACGTGAATCGAATCACAGGCGGCACATGCTGGATGCGTGCCGCGCGCACGGCGGCGGCCGCCTCAGACATAGGTGTCTACGAGCCCCAGCCGGCTGAGTGTGACGGGCTTCACACCGGTCTCGATGGCAGCGTCAGAAGAACCACGCGAAGCGTTCGCGAAGGTGGCTGGCCTGAACGTATATCGCGGCGTATCTCGCGAAACGTTGGCGTCGCCGAGCACGAGGCCCTGCGACGCGAACATTTCCCGCAAGCGCGGCAGCGACTGTTCGAGCGCACTGCGCGTGTCGGGATTGGAGGCACCGAAGTACACGGACGCTTCGCCGTCCTTCATCGAGATGCGGATTTCGAGCGGCCCCAGGTGCTCCGGTGAAAGCCGCAACGACGCAGCCTCGCGGCCGTTGGCGGCCATCATGGTGAGGTGGGTGCCGATCTCGTCGCTCCAGCCCGTGCTGCCGACTGGCGCGTGTACCTCCGCTGACGCCGCTTGTGGCGCGGCTTCCGCCGCTTTGTGCGCGAGGAGGAGGGTCTGCATGTGCGAGGCACTGTTTGGCGCAGGGGCGGGCGCCGCTGCGTCGTCAGCGGCAGTGGCATCGCTGGGCGCGCTGTCGGCTGGGTCGTCAATTGCGGCGGTGAGTGCCGCCTGCGATGTATCGAGCAACGTTTGCATCGCGCCCTGGCGATTCGAAAGGTCAACTGATACCAGGCTGGGGCCGCCGTTGGGCGCGGCGTTGGCCGCGGGCACCGGCTGGAACGCCTGCAAGCCCGGCAGCAATGCCGAAAGCGCCAGCAGCGCTTCGTCATCGCCCTCTTCGTCGTCGGTGTCCGTCGTTTCGGTCTCGATGCCCTGCAGAGCCTCGCCATCGCCGGTGAGCAGGAAGGCAGCGAGATTCGCAGGAAGCGGGTCCGAAGGCGAAGGCGTGTTGCCCTGGATCATGCCCGTGACGAGCGTCATGAACGTTCCGGACGCGTCCTGCGCGCTGCCGGCTCCGCTGCCCGTCGGCAGGGCGGAAGTTGTACCCGCGGACGTGCCATTGGCGGTGCCGTTGATGGCCGGACCACCGGGGAACAGGGAATTCGACGCAATCGTAGCCATGGTCGTCCTCTCAACCCCCGCGCTCTTGCAGCGACTGGAGTGACGGGCGCTGCGCGCGCTCATCTGATTCGCGTTGTTCGTGCCTGTCGGCCTGGCGCTGCTCGTCTTTCTGCCAGCGCTGCACGAGCCCGCCCACCGCGTCTGCGCGTTGCGCGGCGCTTTGCCACACCGCGCGCTCGGCGTCGCGGTCAGCCTTGGCCTGGATGACGAGCTGGGCCTGCTGTTTCACGGCGTCGCCGAGGCGCACCATGAACGTCTGGAAGTCGCGCAGGCCCGCAGCCCCGATGCCGGCGCTGGCGCGCACCTGAAACTGTTCCGCGTAGCTCTTCTGGTAGGCCTCCAGATCAGTCAGCTTGCTCTCGCATTCGGTCACGTAGCGCTCGCGTGCGGCCAGCGCCTCGGCGCGCTTGCGCTCCGCGTCGCAGACGACGCGCTCGACCGTCTGCATGCGTTCAGATCGTTTCATGTGCTCGTCTCAGCTGCGCCCGCTGGCGTGGGCGCGATGGGCTTCAGCACTTCGTTGAGGGCCGTGATGCTCTCACCGAGGCCGACCTGCTCATACATGTCCTGCGCCAGGAATTTCTGCATGCGCGGCCACAGCGCAATGGCGGCATCCACGCGCGGGTCGCTGCCTCGCTGGTACGCGCCGATGGCGATGAGGTCGCGATGCTGCTCGTAGGTGGAGAGCGTCTGGCGGAACCGGCGCGCCAGGTCGAGCTGCGTGCGGTGCGACGATCTCGTGCATCACGCGGCTGACCGACGCTTCGACGTCGATGGCCGGATACTGGCCGCTCTCGGCGATGCGCCGCGACAGCACGATGTGGCCGTCGAGAATCGCGCGCGCGGCGTCGGCAATCGGATCGTTGTTGTCGTCGCCTTCGGTGAGCACGGTGTAGAACGCGGTGATCGAGCCGCCGCCCTGCGACGCCGTTGCCGGCGCGCTCGACCAGCTGCGGCAGCCGCGCGAACACCGAAGGCGGATAGCCCTTCGTGGCCGGCGCTTCGCCGATGGCGAGGCCGATCTCGCGCTGCGCCTGCGCGAAGCGCGTCAGCGAATCCATGATCAGCAGCACGTTCGTGCCGCGATCGCGGAAGTACTCGGCGATGGCCGTGGCGAGCCAGGCGCCGTGCAGGCGCATGAGCGGCGGGTTGTCCGCGGGCGCGGCGACGACGACCGCGCGCCGGCGATCTTCCGGCCCGAGGATGCGCTCGACGAATTCCTTCACTTCGCGGCCGCGCTCGCCGATCAGGCCGACGACGATGACGTCGGCGCTGGTGTAGCGCGCCATCATGCCGAGCAGCACGCTCTTGCCGACGCCGCTGCCGGCGAAGAGGCCGATGCGCTGGCCGCGCCCCACGGTCAGCAGCGAATTGATCGCGCGCACGCCCACGTCGAGCGGCTCGCGAGATGGGCTGCCGCATGAGCGGATTGATCTGCTTGCCGGTGAGGCGAACGCTGTCCTCGCAATGAGCGGGCCCAAGTCCGTCGAGCGGCTGCGCCGCTGCCATCGATGATGCGGCCGAGCAGCTCGGGACCGACGCGAACCGTGCCCGCGCGCTGGCGTGGCACTACGCGCGCGTTCGGCTCGAGGCCGTGCAGGTCGCCGGTGGGCATGAGGTAAAGGCGCTCGCCGGAGAAGCCGACCACTTCGGTTTCGACGCGCGCGCCGGCGCTCGTCACCACGTCGCAATAGTCGCCCACCGCAGCCTGGCAGCCCGACGGCTTCGAGCGTCAGGCCGATCATGCGGGTGAGATAGCCTTCGACAGCCGGTGGCGCCAGGCGCTCTATGCGCTGCATGTTGCGGGCAAGCCGGTCGCGCCAGATGTGGCCGCGGCCCGGTAGCGGCACGCGTTGCGCGCCTGCCGTCTGCGATGTCATTCCGCGCCTTCCTGTTGCGCGTCGGCGCGCCCGGGCGCGCGTTCGTCGCCGAACGCCGCAGCCACTATGGCGTTCAGGCGCGCGTCGAGTCGCGCGTCGATCTGCGAGCTCTCCGTGCGAACGAGGCAGCCGCCGCGCGTGAGCCGGGGTCTTCAGCGATGTTCCACGCGCGCTCGTTGGCGGGCGTCGCGAGCAATTCGCGCACGACCGCCGCGTCTTCGGGATGCAGATGAACGCGCACGTCGCGCGCCGCGGCGGGCAGACGCCCGACGGACTCGCGAATGATGCCGATGACCTGCGCCGGGTCGGTCTTCAACTCGCGCCGCACCATCTGCTTGCCGACGGTGAGTGCCAGCAGCGTCAATTGCTGCTCCACTTCCGCGTCGAGCGCTTCGAGCGGCCGCGCGAGCGAGCCCATGATGGTGTCGAGCCGCGCCATGCGTGCCTCGCAGCTGCGTCGAGCTGCGCCTCGCATCTCGCGCGCGCGCTGCGGCGTGCCCGTCTTCGTAGCCGCTTGGCGAAGTCTCGCGCGCTCGGCGGTCGGCGTTGCTCCGCTTGCCGTCACCGCTGCGGCCGATGATCGGCGCCTTCCACGCGTGGGCAGCGAGTACACCTGCGCGGCGGCCGACGCCGCATCCTGCGTATGGCGGAACGCTCAGACATACTGCTCGCCACCCTTGCCGCCCAGCGCGATCGTGCCGGCTTCGGCGAGCTTGCGCGCCGCGGCCAGGATTTCCTTCTGCGCCGCTTCCACTTCGCGAGAGCTGCACCGGGCCCTTGGCTTCGAGGTCGTCCTTCAGCATCTCGGCCGCGCGCTGCGACATGTTCTTGAAGATCTTCTGCCTTCAGCTCTTCGTCCGCGCCCTTCAGGGCGAGCAGCAGCTGGTCGCTCGGCACCTGGCGCAGCAGCTCCTGCATGCCGCGATCGTCGATCTCGAGGAGGTTGTCGAACACGAAGATCAGGTCCTGGATGCTCGCGCCGAGCGCCTCGTCCGCTCTTGCGCGATCTGATCCATCACCGCGCGCTTCGATCGCTCGCGTCGAGCAGGTTGACGATGTCGGCGGCGGCCTTGGCGCCGCCCAGCGCGGAGCGGTCTTGCCCGTGGACTTGCCGGCGAACTGCTTTTCCATGATGTCGTCGAGCTCGGAGAGCGCGCTGGGCTGCACGCCGTCGAGCGTCGCGATGCGCATGATCACGTCGGGCGCGGATGCCGCACGGGCAGCTCCGCGAGGACTTCCGCGGCCTGGTCGGCGTCGAGGTAGGCCAGCACGATGGCGATGATCTGCGGGTGCTCGTGGCGGATGAGCTCCGCGACCGCGCGCGGGTCCATCCACTTGAGCGCCTCGAGGCCCTTGCTCGTGGCGGCCGAGGTTGATGCGCTCGATGACGCTCGAGGCCTTGTCCTGCGCCGAGCGCGTCGACCAGCACCTTGCGCAGGAAGTCGTCGACGCCGACGCCCACCGACGTCTGGCTCTCCACCGTCGTGGAGAAGCTCGCCAGCACGCCGCTGACTTCGTCGCGCGACACGCTGGCCAGTCGCGCCATGGCGGAGCCGACGCTTCTGCACTTCCTGCGCGCCCATGTGCTTGAGCACTTGAGCCGCTTCCTGCTCGCCGAGCGTCAGCAGCAGGATCGCGGCGCGCTCGACGCCACTGCGGCCTTCGTCCTGCTGCTTGTTGATCATGCTCCGGCTCGCCTTTGTTATTCGTCCTGGCCGACCCAGGTGCGCACGACCTGGCGCCACGCGCTTCGGATCCTGGCCCACCAGCGTGCGCGCCTGCGCCAGCTGTTGTTCGTAGGCGAGCGGCTGTCTGCACGGCCGCCTTCGGCGCGCGTCGCGCCGTCGGCCGCGCCGGACGCCGGCAGCGGCGCTGGCCGGCATCAGCGGCGCGGCCGTGGCTCAGCAGGCCGCGCATCAGCGGCGGAGCACCGCGAACACGAGCACCAGCACCATGATGAGCCCCGCGACGATCTTCGCGATGTTGAGCACCCACGGCTGTTCCCAGATCGGCACCGATTCGAGCTCGCCCTCCGGCGGCGCGGCGTCTCGCGGAACGGCGAATTCACGACGTTCACGCTGTCGCCGCGCTGCTCGTCGAAGCCGACCGCATCCTTCACCAGCGTCGTGACGTGCTCGAGCTGCTGTGGCGTGAGCGGGGTCGTCGTGACCTTGCCATCCTTTCCGGCGGTGCGCAGGTTGTCGATGAGCACAGCGACTGTGAGTCGCTGCAGCCGGCCCGCAGGCGTCTTGGTGTACGCCATGGTCCGGTCGATTTCGTAGTTGCGTGTGGCCTGCCGCGAGGCGTTGTCGGGGGCGCTGCCGCTTGAGCGTCAGCACCGGCCGCACGTTGCTGCCTTGGCAGCCGCACCAGCGGCACCTGCTTGCGCAGCAACTGAATTGCTGGCGCTGGGCGGCAGCGCCGTGCCCGGCGTGGGCGGCTGATTGGTGAGCGCGCCGGGCACGCCTTGCGGGCCCGCGCCGTCGCGACTGGTCGTCTCCGCAGTCTGCTCGCTGCGCACGATCTGGCTGTCCGGCTTGTACTGTTCACGAGCTTCCTCGGTGACCGATGAGTCCACCTGCGCGACGACCTGCGCGCGCACGCGACCTGGGCCCACGAACGGGGTGAGCAGCGCTTCGATGCGCTGGGCATAGTCTTCCTCGAGCCGATGCGTCAACTCGAAATTGCTGCTCGCGCTGGGCGAGCTCATCGTGTCGGATTGCGGCGCCGAGAGCAGGCGGCCCTGCTGGTCGACCACGGTCACCTGCGTGGCTGCGAGCTCCGGAATGCTGGAGGCCACGAGGTTGATGATCGACTGGACCTGCTCCTGCTCGAGGCGCTTGCCGGCCTTCATCTGCACGAACACCGAGGCGCTGGCGGGCCGGCGGTCGCGCACGAACGCGGATTGCCGCGGCACGGCCAGATGCACGCGCGCGCCTTCCACGGGGCGCAGGCTCGCGATCGTGCGCGCCAGCTCCGTTTCGAGCGCGTGCTGGTAGCGCGCGTTCTCCATGAACTGGCTGACGCCGAAACCCGGGTCTTTCGAGATGATGGCGAAGCCGCCGCTGCCTTCCGGCAGGCCCTGGCCGGCAAGCTTCAGTCGGGCGTCGTTGAGCTGATCGGAGGGAACGGACATGCCGCTCGAGCCGGGCTCGAGCCGATAGGGAATGCCGGCGGCCTCGAGGGCCTGATGCGATCTGCGGCCTGGTCCTCGGCGCTCATGTTCGCGTACAGCAGGCTGTAGTTCGGGCCTTGCGACCAGAGCACGACCCGCACGCCGGCGGCGACGGCCGCGGCGACGCCCACGAGCAGCAGCAGGGGCTTCAGGTCGCGGGAATGCGCGACATGCCCACGTGGGGCAGGGCCGCGGTGCCCGCGCCAGCTTCAGCACTCACGAATGACTCCTGGACGAGACTTCAGCGTGTCGGGTGATGTTCATGGGCATGGGCTTCATCGATCAAATCGGCATGTTCATGATTTCCTGGTACGCATTGACCAGGCGGTTGCGCACTTCGGTGAGCGCGCGGAACGAGACGTGGCTTTCTGCATCTCGAGCATCACCTGCGGCAGCTCGACGCCCGGCGTGCCTTGCTCGAAGGCGGTGGCGAGGCTCGATGGCGCTTTGCTGCGTCTGGTTGACCGGAGTCGATGCCCTGGCGCAGCAGGTTCGCGAATCCGTGGCGCCCGACTGGGCGGGAGCCGACGGGGACGCAGAGCCACCCACGCCGCCGATGCCGCCCGCGCCGGACGGGCCGTTGTGCGAGAACGAGCGGATCTGTGCGAGAACGCGGTCGATTTCCATCTGGCTCATGGCTTGCGTGCTCCCCGGTCTTCAGGCCGCCGGCACTTCGACGCCGGCTTCGCGCAGTCGCGCGAGCTTGTAGCGCAGGGTGCGCGGGCTGATGCCGAGCCGCTCGGCCACTCGGCGCGGCTGACTGCCGGTGCGCAGGGCTTCGAGGATGAGGTCCTTCTCCGCCTGGCCGAGCGAGCTCGCGAGCGAGCAATCGTTCGCGGAAGCGGCCGGGGCCGAGACGTGCGTCGTCACGTGTGCCGGCTGCGCCTGCAGTAACGCAGCTGCGCCCGCAGTCGCTCGTTCAACAGCTCGAACTGGATGTGCTCGGGCCCGATCACCGGCCCGTTCACCAGGATCAGCGCGCGCTGCAGGAGGTTATCCAGCTCGCGCACGTTGCCCGGCCAGTTGTAGGTGAGCAGGAGGTGGGCGGCGTCCGCGCTCAGCGCAGGAATGCGCTGCCTGGGCGGCACGCGTGCGCGAGCAGCTGCATCGCGAGCGGCAGCACGTCGTCGCGGCGCATCGCGCAGCGGCGCGATGGCGAGCGGGAACACGTTAAGTCGGTAGTAGAGGTCTTCGCGGAAGCGGCCGGCGGCGACTTCCTCGCGCAGGCGGCGGTTCGTGGTGGCGAGCACGCGCACGTCGAGCGGCAACGGGAGTGCGGCCGCCGAGGCGCTCGACTTCGCGTTCCTGCAGCACGCGCAGCAGCTTGGCCTGCAGGCTGAGCGGCATCTCGGTGATTTCGTCGAGCAGCAGCGTGCCGCCCTGCGCCTGCTCGAACTTGCCGGCGTGCGTGGCGTGCGCGCCGGTGAAGGCGCCGCGCTCGTAGCCGAACAGCATGGCTTCGAGCATGTTCTCGGGGATCGCCGCGCAGTTGACGGCGACGAAGGGTCTGTTGGCGCGCGTGGAGTGCGCGATGGATGAAGCGCGCGAGCACTTCCTTGCCCGTGCCGGACTCGCCGACGATGAGCACCGTGCAGTCGCTGCCGGCTACGCGCCGTGCCAGGTCTGCAAGCCGCCGTGAGCCTGGCGCGCACGCGACCAGCTCTACGCTGCGCGCGCCTTCGTCACGCGTTGCAGGCGCGGCCACCGGCGCGCTGACTTCAGGTGCGTACGCAGCGGCGTCAGCAGCGGCTACTGTGAATTCTTCGGACATTCGACCCTCGCATGCACGGATGCATCGAGAAGCCTGGGTGCAAGAGCAGTGCCGGCGGAAAACAGGGGCGGAACTGAGAGAGCGATCACACAGAGCGGCGCGCACGCGGCAATTTTCAGCCGCCGGCGCGTCTTCGACGTCAATCTTCCGTCGCGACGTCGCCGCTCAGCAGCTCGAGCTTGCGCAGTTTCTCGACCAGGGTCGTGCGGCGCAGGCCGAGCAGGCGCGCGGCGTGCGCGACTACGCCGTCGGAGCGCTCGAGCGCCTGGCTACGAGCTTTCGCTCGATTTCCAGCAAATGCGCGCGCAGGTCGAGGCCTTGCTCGGGCAGCACGGCGAGCGCGTTGGGCGCAGCCCCATTGCCTGCGGCGAGATCTTCGTCCGCGTCGTATTCAACGACGACATCGTTCGTCGCCAGCAGCTGCGTGCCGGGCGGCAAAATATCGCCGTCGAGCCGGATTCGCTCGGCCACCGTCGTGTCGAGCGCAGCGATTTCGCTCGCGAACTGCGGTGCCACCCACTGCGTCGACCAGCCTGCGGGCCGGTACTTCGCGGCAGATCGCCGACTTCAGCGACGCGGCCGGCGGTGACGATGGAGAGCCGCTCGATGAGATTCGCAAGCTCGCGCACGTTGCCCGGCCACGGGCACAGCGGCCAGCGCGGCCAGGGCGCGTGGCGCAAGCTGCACTTCGCTGCGACCTTCGGCCACGTTGTGCGCGGCGAAGTCGCGGATGAGCAGCGGCAGGTCGTCGAGACGCGAGCGCAGCGCCGGCATCTCGATGGGGAACACATTCAGGCGGTAGAAGAGATCCTCGCGGAACGTGGCGCGTGCCATCGACTCTTCGAGGTTGCGATGGGTGGCGGCGATGATGCGCACGTTGCATCGCATGGGCACGTGGTTGCCCACGCGCTCGAAGACGCGCTCCTGCAGCACGCGCAGCAGCTTCACCTGCATGGGCGGGCTCATGTCGCCGATCTCGTCGAGGAACAGCGTGCCGCCCTCGGCGATCTCGAAACGGCCCTTGCGGGTGGCGATGGCGCCCGTGAAGGCGCCCTTCTCGTGGCCGAACAGCTCGCTTTCGAGCAGCTCGGCGGGAATGGCGCCGCAGTTCACCGCAACGAAGGGGCGCTGGCGGCGCGGGCGAGAGATCGTGGATGGCGCGGGCGGCAACTTCCTTGCCGGTGCCGGACTCGCCGAGGATCAGTACGGTGGAGTCATGGTCTGCAACCTGCCGGATGAGGCCGATGACGTCGCGAATGGCGTGAGAGGTGCCGGTTGGCAGGCGTGCGCGTGAGCGCTCGTTGAGGTTCACCGCGCTCATCCCAATCGCCCCTGAGCCTGCCATTACGCCTTTGGCGCGGACGGCGACCGTTTCTTGTGCGTGCATCGACTCTCCACTTCATTGCCGGCCGATGCGCGTGCCCTGCGCTGCTCGATTCCGAGCCACTCCGTGTTGTCGGCTCGACCTTGTGACTATTGTTAATTCACAACAGGCGGAATGACGTGAAGCACACCGTTTGTTTTTGGAGACACCCGTGAACGGGGTCACAGTACATACGCATGCTCAGCGGCGGGGGCGTGCCGGATGGCAATGGATTGCCGTACCGAAGACGCGTTTGTCTCAGCGGCCGCGCGATCTTGGGGGCTGACGGCTGCCGGCAACCTGGCGCCGGTGCCTTCTGAAGGCCAGTTTCTCCAGAAGGTCTGACGTGGCTTCGCCGGGCGGCAGGAAGCGCACCTTGACCTCCCCGCCCGTCGATACGTTGGCCACGCGGCCGATGAGCCGCAGCGGCTCGGCCACGCACTCACGCAGGAAGATCTCCACGCAACCCTGGGTGCCGGGGCGCGGCAGCGGCTGCGCGCCCTGGAACGTGGCGCCCAGTGCGTTGAAGCGGATGGCAACCGACGGCGGCCGCGGCTGGTTGGCCGCCAGAATGCGGCCCACCACGTCGAGCAGCAGGTTGATCTTCAGCTCGATGCGCAGCAGGTCCTGGGCATGCGGGGAGTTTTCGTCCGCCTTGTCGGTGGGGCCCTGCTCCTGAAGCGCGGTGCTCGCCTGCAGCACGCGCACGTTCGAGGCGGCGTAGCTTGCGGCGAGGTCGGGGTCGATCTGGTCTGGCAGCGCACGCCAGGCCACCGGCAACACGTCCTGGTATGCCAGCTCTTCGAACAGAATGATGGTGTCTGAGCCGTCGTACATCGCGCAGTCTTGATCCTTGCTCTGGTCCTTGCTCTGGTCCTGGCTCTGGCGCCTGGCGCAGGTTCCGGGATTCTGGCTCGAGTCACACCCTCCGCGCAGCGCTCTTCAGCGCGGAGTGGGACGCAGTGCGCGGGCTTCGGCCGGAAGCGCGATCCAGGCACTGCGGATTTCGCTCAGCAGGTGCGACACCTCGTCCACGGTCTCGATGCGATTGCTGAGGTTCGCCTTCACGAGCTGGCGGCACATGTAGTCGTAGAGGTCGTCGAGGTTCGCGGCGATGGGGCCGCCGGCCTTCAGGTCGAGACTCACGCGCAGCTCGTCGATGATGGCGATGGCTGTGCTGATGAGCTGGTTCTTGTCGGCGGCGGCGCCGTTCATCATGCAGCCACGCGCTTGCGCGAGGCGCTCCATGGCGCCGTCCATCAGCATCACGACCAGGCGATGCGGATCGGCCGCGGCGACTCCGCCGTGGGTGGCCACGCTCTGGTAGGCGGCGAGGCTGGATGGACGTGTATAGGCCTTCATAGCCTGTATTACTCCTGGCGAAACGGTGACCTCTTCTGACTGGGGGTAACGGCGGGGGACGGCCGGACTTGAGTCTCAGAATGTCTTGCCGGGACAATGGTCTGGGGCCGTCGCAGGCGGCGGCTCACTCAAAGAGGACCTTGGCGGGGACCGGCCGTAAGACCCATCCATGGGGGCCTTGGGCAAATGCATCCATGCATTTGCACATCCCCGCCAAGGTCCTCTTCGAGTGAGCCCCCGCCTGCGAACGCGCCTCTCCGAAGCCGCCGCCCGCGCAGGCGCCACATCCCTGAACCCGTCAGAATCTCTGTGCAGGGGTCCTGGCTAGCGGGCGAAGAGTTCTTTCATGCCGCCGGCGATGAGTACGGAGACGTCGACGAGGATGCGCGGGAGGGCGACGCCGCCGGGGGCTACGAGGTAGCGGGGTTCCCAGACGGGGTCGAACTTGGCTTTGTAGTGGCGCAGGCCTTCGAAGTTGTAGAAGTGCTCGCCGTGGCGGAAGACGAAGTTGCCTACGCGGTGCCAGGCGGGGGCCAGCGGGTGGCGTTCGAGGCCGGCGAGCGGGGCCATGCCGAGGTTGAACCAGCGAAAGCCCTGCGTGCGGGCCCACAGCATGAGCTCGATGAAGAGGTAGTCCATTGCTCCGCGCGGGGCGTCGGGGCCGAAGCGCATGAGGTCGATCGAGAGCTCATCCTTCGTGCCGGCGGGCCACAGGTTCGCGAACGCCGAGGGTGAGCCTTCGCTGCGCACGAGCGCGATGGGGAAGTTGCTGACGTACTTTTCGGAGAATGCGCCCACCGAGAAACGCTTCTCGGCGGTGGATTTTTCCGCGAGCCACGCGTCTGAGATCTTTCTCAGCGCGGGCAGGAGCTGCGGCACCCGCTCCACGGGGACGATCTCGAACGTGGCGCCGCCGCGCGTGGCGCGCCGGTGCGCCTGGCGCAGGTCTGCGCGGGCGGGGCCTTCGAGCGAGAATTCCTGCAGCGGCACGCGCGCTTCTTCGCCGATCTTCAGGGCTGCCAGACCCAGGTCGACGTATTGCGGCAGGCACTCGCCGCGCGCCTGATAGAACACCGTCCGGCCGCCGTGACGATCCGAGAGCTCGCGGAATCGCCACACCAGCTCTTCGCATTTCGCGCGCGGGCCCACCGGGTCGCCGAGCGCGATCCAGCTGCGGCCGTTCACCTGGTACATGACGAATGCATCGCCAGCTCTCGTTGAACAGCAGGCGCTTGTCGCCCGTGAGCGCCGCATTGGCGAGGGTCAGGTCGGACTGCCCGATGATCTTGCGCGCTCGTTCCAGGTCTGCGTCGTTCGCAACCGCGGGCTCGGGGCGTGCCGGCTGCAGCAGTGTCAACAGCAGGAACGTGGTTGCCGAGCAGCGACGACCACCAGCGTGGCTCGCAGGGCTCGCGGCGCAGTGGCATCGAACGCGAACGTCCACCACAGCTCGCCCGGAGTATTCGACGTGGCGGTACGCGAGCATGAATACCCAGATAACCGTCGGCGATGACGCCGGCGATGCTCACCGCCCACGCCGGCGTGAAGCGCTCTGCCAGGATCGACGTGGGGCGGTAGAACGCTCGCCGCCCGAGCGTGAGCACGCCGAGCGCCAGGCCGAGCAGCAGGCGCTTCCTCGAAATCCAGGCCCTTCAGCAGCGAAGCGGCAATGCCACGCCACCAGCAGCCAGAACGAGATGTGATACGCCGCCT
Source organism: uncultured Gammaproteobacteria bacterium (assembly GCA_963837755.1). Classification (GTDB taxonomy): domain Bacteria; phylum Pseudomonadota; class Gammaproteobacteria; order Steroidobacterales; family Steroidobacteraceae; genus JADGHX01. The sequence continues at coordinate 713,867 of CAWIOP010000004.1, forward strand.
GCACGCGCCGAAACAGCGCGCGCGCCAGCACCAGGAGCGCAAGGCCGATGGCGCTGCCGGCAAGGTGCGAGAGCTCGAGAATCGCGAGCGGCAGACACATGCAGAAGCGCGGAGAGGCGCGCGTCGACGGCCGGCGTGGAGCCCGGAGATGAGCAGCACCACGCCGGCGAGGAAGGTGAGCGTGCCCGCCACCTGCGGCACGACCGGCGCGATGTAAAGCGACGCCAGCTCATGCGCGCGGGCGATGGACGCGCGACGCGCCTCCAGCTCCTTCGCACCGAACAGCAGCGTAGCGACGGCCAGCGGCACGAGGTAAGTACACGGCCCGATAGACGAGCATCGAGCCGAGCAGCGCGCTCACCGGCACTTGCGGCAGGGTGAGCATGATCACCGCTTCGAACACGCCGACGCCGCCCGGCACATGGCTGATGATGCCGGCCGATCACCGCGGCCGCGTAGGCGCCCAGGAAGCAATGAAGGTCACGTGTGCATCCGGCGGCAGCAACACCCACAGCACCGGCTCGAGGCGAAGGTCGAGAACCACGAGGCCCAGCGCAATCTGCGGAAAGCGATGCCAGGCCGCGGAATGCGCAGCGCCCAGCCGCGAAACTCCAGCGATTTTCGAATGAAGAGGCGCTGAGCGCGTAGGCCGCAACCACGCTCAGCAGGGCGACGCCGATCGCGCGCGCCCACCACGTCGTGCAGGTGCAGCGCGAATCTGAGCTGCTCCGGCTCCAGCAGCAGCGAGAGCCCGCCGAGTGTGGCAAGGCCGATGGCGCTCGTGAGGCTGCAGAAGCCCGTGCACCGTGACTACATCGATGGCCGTGAGCCCCGCGGACGCGTAGAGGCGCAAGCGAATCGCCGCGCCCGTGAACGCCGCGAGGCCGAGGTTGTGCCCGAACGCATACGCGATGAAGGACGTGAACAGGATGCGCGCGTAGGGGATCGCCTTGCCCAGATAGCGCAGCGCCAGGAAATCGTAGAAACTCAGCGCCCAGTAACTGAGCGCGGTGATGACGAGCGCCGTGCCGATCTGCCGTCTGCGGAATGCGCGTGCAGCTGATGCGAAGATGTCCCGCAGGTGCAGCTGCGCGATCTCCCGGTGCAGCACATACGCGACGCAACCGAAGACAGCCAGCGCCGCGCGCGGCCCGATCCAGCGCCAGATCGACGAGGGCTCGTGCTCGGGACCGCGTGCGCGCGCGCTGCATTGCATCAGCGTGTCAGGGGCTTGTACTTGATCCGGTGCGGCTGGTCGGCGTCCTCGCCCTTGCGGCGCTTGTAGTCTTCGGTGTATTCCTGGTAGTTGCCCTCGAACCAGACCACCTGCGAGTCGCCCTCGAAGGCGAGGATGTGGGTGGCGATGCGGTCGAGGAACCAGCGGTCGTGCGAGATGACGACCGCGCAGCCCGGGGAACGCGAGCAGCGCTTCTTCCAGCGCGCGCAGCGTCTCGACGTCGAGGTCGTTGGTGGGCTCGTCGAGCAGCAGCACGTTGCCGCCGGACTTGAGCACCTTGGCCAGGTGCACGCGGTTGCGCTCGCCGCCGGAGAGCTCGCCGATCAGTCTGCTGCTGCTGCGTGCCCTTGAAGTTGAAGCGGCCGACGTAGCCGCGCGAGGGCGTCTCGTAGTTGCCGACCTTGATGATGTCCTGGCCGCCGGAGATTTCCTGCCAGACGGTCTTCTTGTCGTCGAGCGTCTGGCGCGACTGGTCGACGTAGGCCGAGCTTCACCGTGGGGCCGATGCGGATCTCGCCCGCAGTCGGGCTTTTCCAGGCCGGTGAGCATGCGGAACAGCGTGGTCTTGCCGGCGCCGTTCGGGCCGATGATGCCGACGATGCCGCCCGCGCGGCAGGTTGAACGATGAGATTGTCGATCAGCAGCCGGTCGCCGAAGCCCTTGCGCAGGTCCTTCACCTCGATGACCAGGTCGCCCAGGCGCTCGCCGGGCGGGATGTAGATCTCGTTGGTCTCGTTGCGCTCCTGGAATTCCTGCGAGGCCAGTTCCTCGTAGCGCTGCAGGCGCGCCTTGCTCTTGGCCTGGCGCGCCTTGGGGTTCTGGCGCACCCATTCGAGCTCGTGCTCGAGCGTCTTGCGCAGGCCTTCCTGCTCGCGCTCTTCGAGCGCGAGGCGCTGCGTCCTTCTGCTCGAGCCAGGAGGAGTAGTTGCCCTGCCAGGGGATGCCGTGGCCGCGGTCGAGCTCGAGGATCCACTCGGCCACGTTGTCGAGGAAGTAGCGATCGTGGGTGACCGCGATGACGGTGCTCGGGTATTCCTCGAGGTAGCGCTCCAGCCAGGCGACCGACTCGGCGTCGAGGTGGTTGGTGGGCTCGTCGAGCAGCAGCATGTCGGGCGCGGACAGCAGCAGCCGGCACAGCGCCACGCGGCGCTTCTCGCCGCCGGAGAGCTTGCCGATGATCGCGTCCCACGGCGGCAGGCGCAGCGCGTCGGCGGCGATCTCGAGCTTGCGCTCGAGCTCCCAGCCGCCGGCGGCGTCGATGGCGTCCTGCAGCTTCGCCTGCTCCTCGAGCAGCTTGTTCATCTGCGTCGTCGTCCATCGGCTCGGCGAACTTGTCGCTGATCTGCGTTGAAGCGCTGCGAGCTGCGCGAAGGTCTCGCCGACGCCTTCCATCACGGCGCTGCGCACGTCCTGCGTCGGCGTCGAGCTGCGGCTCCTGCGGCAGGTAGCCGATGCGGATGCCGGGCTGCGGCGCGCGCCTCGCCGTCGATGTCGGTGTCGACGCCGGCCATGATCCGCAGCAGCGTGGACTTGCCCGAGCCGTTGAGGCCGAGCACGCCGATCTTGGCGCCGGGAAAGAACGACAGGCTGATGTCGCGCAGGATGACGCGCTTGGGCGGCACGACCTTGCGAGACCCGGTTCATGGTGTAGATGTATTGGGCCATGGCTGTTTCGGCTGCGAGGTCGTCGAGTGGGCGAGGGCGCGGATTATCCACGAATGGCCGTGGGCGATCGCCGCCGGTGATAGGCTCGCCGGGCGGCTGTGCTAGGCTTGAGGCTTGCGCCGTCATCCGGCGAGCAGCGAACGACTCGTGCCGCAGTCCGTCGGCAGTGGCCGAGCGAGCGGCTGGCGCGCTACGGCTTCCCCGACGGCCATCCCTTCGGCCCCGACCGGCATGCCGCGTTCCTGCGCGAGTTCGCGCGCGCGCGGCCTGCGACAAGCGCGTGCCGCGTGCTGGAGCCGCGCGCCGCCACCGACGCCGAGCTGCTGACTTTCCACACGCCGGCGCTACGTGGACTTCGTGCGCGAGCGCTCCGTCGACCGGGCAGGGCATGCTGGACGCCGGCGACACGCCCGCGTTCCGCGGCGTCTTCGAGGCGGCCGCGCGACGTGGTGGGCGCCACGCTCGATGCCGCTGGAGCGATCATGGCGGGCGCAGCGCGCGCCGCGCCTTCGTGCCCATCGCGGCCTGCATCACGCCGCGCGTGACCGCGCCGCCGGCTTCTGCGTGTTCAACGACTGCGGCGTTGCCATCGAGCTGCTGCGCAGCGCGACGGGCTCAGCGCATCGCCTACGTCGACATCGACGCCCACCACGGCGACGGCGTGTTCTACGCCTTCGAGGACGATCCGGACCGTCATCTTCGCCGACCTGCACGAGGATGGCCGCTACCTCTACCCCGGCACCGGCACGCGCCGAGGAGACCGGCCGGGCGCCGCCGCCGGCACCAAGCTCAATATCCCGCTGCCGCCGGGCGCGGACGACGCCGCCTTCGCCGCCGCACTGGCCGCAGGTGATCGCGCACCTGGAGCGCTATCGAGCCGGAGTTCATCATCCTGCAGTGCGGCGCCGACAGCCTGGACGGCGACCCGATCACGCACCTGCGCTTCACCGCCGGCAGCGCATGCCCGCGCGGCCGCGCGAGCTGGCCGCGCTGGCCGACGCTCGGCCACGGCCGCGTGCTGGCGCTGGGCGGCGGCGGCTACAACCGCGCGCAACCTGCGCGCGGCCTGGAACGCGGTGGTGCGAGAGCCTGCTGTCGAGCCTGCGCGGCTGGCGCGCCGGCCCATGTGCGCATCGCCGCGTCTGCCGGGCTACCAGGTGCGCGGGCCCGTCCGGTACAATTCGCGCCCCGAATCCCCACCCAAAGGTCTACTCATGTTCCGCACGACGATGACCATCGACGGTTTCGATCCCGGAGCTCGCTCGCGCGCTCGACGGGCGAGCGCCAGCGCCAGGAAGAGCACATCGAGCTGATCGCCTCGGAGAACTACGCCAGCCCGCGCGTGCTCGAGGCGCAGGGCTCGGTGCTGACCAACAAGTACGCCGAAGGCTATCCGGGCAAGCGCTACTACGGCGGCTGCGAGTACGTCGACATCGCCGAGCAGCTGGCCATCGACCGCGCCAAGCAGCTGTTCGGCGCCGACTACGCCAACGTGCAGCCGCACTCCGGCTCGCAGGCCAACGCCGCCGTCTACCTGGCGCTGCTGCAAGCCGGGCGACACCATCCTCGGCATGAGCCTCGACCACGGCGGCCACCTCACGCACGGCGCCAAGGTGAATTTCTCCGGCAAGCTGTTCAACGCCGTGCAGTACGGCATCCGCCCCGACAACGGCGAGATCGACTACGACGCAGGTGCGAGCAGCTCGCGCGGACGAGCACCGGCCGAAGATGATCGTCGCCGGCTTCTCCGCCTATTCGCGCGTGCATCGACTGCGCAGCGCTTCGCGCGACATCGCCGAACAGCGTCGGCGCCTATCTTGTTCGTCGACATGGCGCACGTCGCCGGCCTGGTCGCCGCGGGCTTCTACCCGAACCCGGTGCCGCACGCCGACGTCGTCACCACCACCACGCACAAGACGCTGCGCGGCCCGCGCGGCGGCCTGATCCTGGCGCGCGCCAACGACGAGATCACGAAGAAGCTCAACTCGCTGGTGTTCCCCGGCACGCAGGGCGGCCCGCTGATGCACGTGATCGCCGCCAAGGCGGTGGCGTTCCTCGAGGCGCTGCAGCCCGAGTTCAAGGACTACCAGCAGCAGGTGCTCGCCAACGCGCGCGCCATGGCCACGCGCTTGCGCGAGCGCGGCTACAAGATCGTCTCCGGCGGCACCGACAACCACCTGTTCCTGCTCGACCTCGTCGACAAGCAACATCACCGGCAAGGATGCGGACGCCGCGCTCGGCCGCGCCAACATCACCGTCAACAAGAACGCCGTGCCGAACGACCCGCGCCCGCCGACGGTCACCAGCGGCCTGCGCATCGGCACGCCGGCCTCGACCACGCGCGGCTTCAGGGAGGCGGAGATCGAGCAGGTGGCCGACTGGATCGCCGACGTGCTCGATGCCGACGGCGCGCGAGGCCGCGGTCGACACGCGTGCGCGGCGCAGGTGCTCGAGCTGTGCCGGCGCTTTCCGGTCTACGGCCCCTGAAGGCGCGGCAGGGAAGGCGCGCGGCGGCCGCATGCACTGCCCGTTCTGCGGCCACGAAGAGACCAAGGTGATCGATTCGCGCCTGGCGGGCGAAGGGCGCGCAGATCCGCCGCCGGCGCGAGTGCCTGAGCCTGCGGCGAGCGCTTCACCACCTTCGAGACCGCCGAGCTCGTCATGCCGCGGGTGGTCAAGAGCGACGGCAGCCGCGAGCCGTTCGACGAGGCGAAGCTGCGCGGCGGCATGCGAGAAGGCGCTGGAGAAGCGCCCGGTGGGCAGCGAGGCCATCGACGCGGCGGTCGGCGCGCATCGTGCACACGGCTGCGCAGCCTGGGCGAGCGCGAAGTGCCGTCGCGCGCGATCGGCGAGATCGTGATGGAGGAGCTGCGGCACCTGGATGAGGTGGCGCTACGTGCGCTTCGCCTCGGTGTATCGCAGCTTCCAGGACGTCGAGGCGTTCCGCGAGAGATCGAGCGAGCTGCGGCAGCATCCACGCCGCCGGCAAGCCGGCCGCAAGCGACAAGGACGCCGACCGTGAGCAGCTGCCGCTGCTGCCCCGGACACGAACCAAGCCGACAGAGCGACAAGTAGCTCACGCGATGGCCAATTTCACCGACTTCGACCGCAGCGCCATGGCGCGCGCGCTCGAGCTGGCGGCGCGCGGGCTCGACACCACCGACCCGAATCCGCGCGTCGGCTGCGTGCTTGCGCGCGGATGGGCAGATCATGGGCGAGGGCTGGCACGAGCGCGCCGGCGAGCGCGCACGCGGAAGTCGCTGGCGCTGCGCGGCGGCCGGGCGCAGCGCGGCGCGCGGCGCCACGGCCTACGTGACGCTCGAGCCCTGCAGTCACCACGGCCGCACGCCGCCGTGCACGGAGGCGCTGATCGAAGCGGGCGTGGCGCGCGTGGTGTATGCCATTGCCGATCCGAACCCGCAGGTCGCCGGCCGCGGCGCGCACGCTCGCGCAGGCCGGCATCGAGGTCGACAGGGCCTGCTGGAAGCGGAGGCGGAAGAGCTCAACGCCGGCTTCCTCAAGCGCATGCGCAAGGGCACGCCCTTCGTGCGCGTGAAGCTGGGCATGAGCCTCGACGGGCGCACGGCGCTCGCGAACGGCGCGAGCCAGTGGATCACCAGCGAGGCGGCGCGCGCCGACGTGCAGCGCTGGCGCGCGCGCAGCTCCGCGGTGCTCACCGGCATCGGCACCGTGCTGGCCGACGATCCGCCACTGAACGTGCGGCTGCCGGAAGTCGCGACGACAGCCGCTGCGCGTGGTGCTGGATGCGAACGCTGCGCACGCCGCCGACGGCGCAGGCTGTTCACGCGGTGGCGGGCCGGTGGTCGTATTCACGAAGGGCGGGCCGTTGCCCGGCGCGGCACCGCTGCGGCTGAAGGGCGCACGCGTCGAAACCCTTGCAGGCGGCGACAAGCTCGACCTGTCCGCCGTGCTGCTCAAGCTCGGCGAGCTCGAAGTGAACGAGGTGCTGGTGGAAGCCGGGCCGACGCTCACGGGCGCCTTCGTGCGCGACGGGCTGGCGGACGAGCTGCTCATCTATGTGGCGCCGAAGCTGCTCGGCCCGCAGGGCCGGCCGCTGTCGACCTGCCGCTGCTGGAAGACCTGCAGCAGGCGAAGTCCTTCGCCATCCTCGATTCGCAGCAGGTCGGCTCAGACCTGCGGCTGCGGATGCGCCCGGTCTGAACCGGCGCAGGGCTCGCACGAGGAGCGCAGGCAAGCATGTTTACCGGAATCGTCCAGGACGTCGGCCGCGTCGCTTCGCGCGAGAGGCGCGGCGTCGACGCGCGGCTGGTCATCTCCACTCAGCAGCTCGACCTGGCGAACGCGGCATCGGCGACAGCATCGCGTGCAGGGCGTGTGCCTCACGGTGACGTCGCTCACGCGCAATTCGTTCAGCGCGGATGTGTCGCACGAGACGTTGGCGCTGACCACGCTCGGCGAGCTTGAAGTGGGTTCGCCCGTGAACCTCGAGCCTGCGCTGCGCGCCGGCGATCGGCTGGGCGGGCACTGGTGTCCGGCCACGTCGATGGCATCGCGCACGTCGCGGCAACCAGCCGTGATGGCGGTCGCTGCGCGTGCTGGTGGCCGTGCCGGCGGAGCTTGCGCGCTATATCGCGCGCAAGGGATCGGTGACGCTCGATGGCGTGAGCCTGACGGTGAACGAGGTGGAAGGCGCGACCTTCGGCGTGAACCTCATTCCGCACACGCAGGCGGTAACCACGCTCGGCAAGCTGCAGCCTGGCGCCCGCCTCAACCTCGAAGTCGACCAGATGGCGCGCTACGTGGAGCGGCTGGTGGCGCCGTTCCGCTGAGTGCGCCAACCACGGTAGCAACCCTTGAAATGCTGCCTTCGGGCGGCGTTTTTCGCTGGGGCAAGCCCTCGCCGTGGCCGTTCCCCCCAAAAAAATTGGTGACAACCGCCGCCCCCGAGCCGCCGCAGACGGTATCCTGCGCGTGTCCGCGCCCTTGGCGCCCGTCTGGCCAGCGTTGCCGCTATGTCCAACATCTATTCCCTGACTTCGCGGGGCCCCTCGGGCGGCGCGTCTGGCGGAGAGTCCCAGTCTTCCGCCTTTGCAAGCGTCGACGAGATCCTCGCCGAGCTGCGCGCCGGGCGCATGGTCATCATCCTGGACGACGAGGATCGCGAGAACGAAGGCGACTTCATCATGGCCGCGGAGCACGCCACGCCCGAAGCCGTGGCGTTCATGATCCGCTACTCCAGCGGCATCATCTGCGTGCCGATGGAAGACGAGCGCCTCGCGCAGCTCGACTTGCCGCAGATGGTCCCGAACAACGACGAGGCGTATCGCACGGCGTTCACGGTGTCGGTGGACTTCCGCGCACGGCACGACCACCGGCGTGTCGGCGAGCGACCGCGCCGCCACCATCAGGGCGCTGGCGGACATGACGCACCGTGCCCGCGGACTTCGCGCGGCCCGGGTCATATCTTTCCGCTGCGCGCGCGCAAGGGCGGCGTGCTGGTGCGCGCCGGGCACACCGAGGCGGCCGTAGACCTGTGCCGGCTCGCGGGCCTCAAGCCCGCGGGCGTGCTGTGCGAGCTGATGAACGACGACGGCACCATGGCGCGCCGGCCGCAGATCGAAGCGTTCGCGCAGACAGCACGATCTCAAGATCGGCACCATCGCCGATCTCATTCGCTACCGGCTGCGCAACGAGCGCTCCGTGGAGCGCGTCTCCGAGCAGACCGTGCAGACGGAGTTCGGCGAGTTCCGCCTGTACACCTACGAAGATCACGTGCACAACGGCACGCATCTGGCGCTGGTGCACGGGCGGCTCGACGGTCCGGAGCCGCCGCTGGTGCGCGTGCACGTGGCCGACACGCTGCGCGACCTGTTCGGCGTTCGCGGCGATACGCACGCCTGGACGTTGCGCGCGGCGATGGAGCGCATCGCGCGTGCCGGCGCGCGGTGTCGCGCGTCGATTCTTCACGGACGTCGAGACGTCGGCCGAGCGGCGCAAACCGCGCCATGGGCACGGGCGGCCAGGTGCTGCGCACGTTCGGCGTCGGCGCGCAGATTCTCAAGGATCTGGGCGTGCGCCGCATGCGCGTGCTGTCGGCGCCGAAGCAGATGCATGGCATCTCGGCGTTCGGCCTGGAAATCGATGGTTACGTTGGCGAAGGGTCATGAGCGAAGCGAAGGTCATTGCAGGGTGAGCTGCCGGCAGGCGCAGCGTCGCGATCGTGGTCATTGCTTCGCGCTTCAATGAGTTTGTCGGTGTCGGGGCTCGTGAAGGGCGCGGTGGAGGCTTGGGTGAAGCACGGCGGCAGCGAGGCGAACCTGCTCGTTGCGCGGGTGCCGGGTGCCTTCGAGCTGCCGGTGGTGGCGCGGTGGCTGGCCGAGAGCGGGCGCTACGAAGCCATCGTCGCCCTGGGCTGCGTCATTCGTGGCGACACGGCGCATTTCGAATACGTGGCGGGTGAGTGCGCGCGCGGGCTGCAGAACGTGAGCGTGGAGACGGGCATGCCCGTGGCGTTCGGCGTGCTCACGACGGAAACGGTGGAGCAGGCTGTGCAGCGTGCCGCGCCGGGCGGCAGCAACAAGGGCGGCGAGGCCATGGAAACCGCGCTCGAGATGGCGGATCTGTGCGTAAAGCTGGATGCGATTCATGTCGAGTAACGCGCCGTCCTCGCAACGCTACGCGTCTGGCGCGAAATCGCTGGCGCGCAAGCTCGCCATGCAGGCGCTGTACCGCTGGCAGATCAACGATGCGCCCTGGCAGGACCTGGTGAGCGAGTTCGCCACGGAAGAGGGCATGGATCGCGCCGATGGCGTGTACTTCCGCGAGCTGGTGCAAGGCGTTTGCGGCGCGCGCGCGGAGCTGGATGCCGAGCTTGCGACGTTCATGGATCGCAACCTGGCGATCCTCGACCCCATCGAGCATGCGGTGTTGCTGATCGGGGCGTTCGAGCTGAAGTCGCGGCCGGAGATTCCGTATCGCGTGGTCATCAGCGAAGGCGTCAGCCTCGCCAAGCGCTTCGGCGCCACCGATGGCCACAAGTTCGTCAACGCCGTGCTCGACCGCGCCGCTCGCACGCTCCGGCCGCACGAGCGCTAGCTCCGTGGCGCTGAACGAGCGCACGCTCATCGAGCGGTTCTTCCAGGATTGCGGAGCGCACCGGAAGGATGTCGTCATCGGCGTGGGAGACGACGCGGCGCTGCTCGAGAGCCCTCCGGGCCTGTTGCTGGTCGCCAAGACCGATACGCTGGTTTCGGGCGTGCACTTCATGCCCCACTTTCCCGCGGAATCCATCGGGCACCGCGCTCTCGCCGTGAACCTCAGCGACGTCGCCGCGATGGGCGCGCGGCCGGCCTGGGCGCTGCTGGCGCTCACCCTGGCGAAGGCGGACGAGCCATGGCTCGAAGCGTTCGCGCGGGGGTTCGGAGCGCTGGCGCGCAAGCACGGTGTTGCGCTCGTCGGCGGTGATACGACGTCGGGGCCGCTCTGCGTCACCGTGCAGGTGCTAGGGCACGTCGCCCGGCCTGTCGCCATGCTGCGTTCCACAGGGCGACCCGGCGATGTCGTGTTTGTTTCGGGCACGCCCGGGGATGCGGGCGGTGGCCTTGCGTTGGAGCTCGGCAAACTCGACGCGGCGTCAAGGGCGGGCACCTCGGAAGACGCCATGGCGTATCTGCGGCAGCGGTTTCATTTCCCCACGCCTCGTATCGAGCTCGGCTTGAAGCTGCGTGACTACGCGCGTGCGTGCATCGACATTTCCGATGGCCTGCTCGGCGACGCCGGCAAGCTGGCGCGTGCGAGTGGTTGCGGTGTGAGCCTGGCGTGGGAGCAGTTGCCTGTATCCCCACAACTCGTTGCTGTCGCTGGCGAGACACGTGCGCGCGAGCTGTCGCTCACCGGCGGAGACGACTATGAGCTGTGCTTCGCCGTGGCCCCGGAGAATGTAGATCGCATGATGCGCGAGCTGCCGCCCGCACAATGGGACTACCGTGCAATCGGCGTGCTCAGCGAAGCGCCAGGAGCGCTCGTCACGCGCGGCGGGACTGTGATGGACTTCTCGCATTCCGGGTACGACCACTTCGCCACGTGACGCCGCGCGCGCCGGGCGAGCCACTTCGCAAGCCTGTAACGCGCGTGCGCCAGAGCGGGGCGGGGCCTGAGGGGCGCATCACAGTCGCGCCACCGGGCCGAACGTATCCTGCCCGCCGTCCGCCTACAGCTTTCCCGCTGCAGCATGAGTGTTACCGCTCCAAAGTCCGCGACTCGCAAGGTTCCCGAGAAGATCGGCAAGTATGTCGGTCATCAACGAAGTTGGCCGTGGCAGCACCGGCATCGTCTACCTCTCGCACGACGCGTACTACGGGCGCGACGTGGCGATCAAGGTCTACAACATGGACGCGGGCGGCGACGAGGAGCGCGCGCGCATCTCGCGCAAGATGTTCCTCTCGGAAGCGCACCTGGTGGGGATGCTTCAGCATCCGCACATTCTGCCCATCTACGACGCGGGCGAAGAGAACGGCCACTGCTACATCGTGACGGAGCACGTGCACGGCGCGCGCACGCTCGCGGCGTATTGCCGGCCGGACAACCTGCTGCGCATCGACGACACCGTCGAGATCATCTACAAGTGCGCGAAGGCGCTGCACTACGCGCACTCGCGCGGCGTGATCCATCGCGACATCAAGCCGTCGAACATCATGCTCACGCAACGACAGCGACGTGCGCATCATCGACTTCGGCATCGCGCTGGTGCAGGACTCGGACATCTCGCGCATCGAAGGCATCGCCGGCAGCCCCTCCTACATGTCGCCGGAGCAGGTGCAGAGCTTCGAGCTCACCAACAGCTCCGACCTCTATTCGCTCGGCGCGGTGATGTACGAGCTGCTCACGGGCTCGCGCCCGTTCCGCGCGGGCAACCTGCAGAAGCTGCTGCATCAGATCGTCTACGCCACGCCGCCGCCGATCCATACGCTGCGCAAGGAGATCCCCGAGGATCTCGAGAACGTCGTGGCGACGTCTTTGCAGAAAGACCCGGGCAAGCGCTACAAGAGCGGCCTCGACTTCGCGGCCGAGCTCACGCGGTGCCATCAGAAGCTGCGCGAGCAGAATTCGCGCATCGATCGCCAGGAACAGTTCGGCGTGCTGCGCCGGCTGAAGTTCTTCCACGAGTTCTCGCATGCGGAGATCTGGGAAGTGCTGCGCGCGAGCCAATGGCAGGATTACGCGCCGGGCGAGGAGATCGTCAAGGAAGGCGAGATGGACGATCGCTTCTACATCATCGTCTCGGGAAGCTGTGCGGTCGAACGCCATGGCGACAAGCTCGGTGCGCTGGACGCGGGTGACTGTTTCGGCGAGGCGAGCTACGTGCAAGGCGCCAAACGTACGGCGACCATCCGTGCGGCCAACGCAGTCACCGTGCTCAAGGTGAGCTCGACGCTGCTGGAGCAGGTCTCCGCGTCGTGCCAGCTTCGCTTCAATCGCGTCTTCCTGCGCACGCTCATCGGCCGCCTGCAGAGCCGGGAGCAGCCGGCGAGCTGATTTGCGCTGAAGCTGCGCGCAGGCTTCTAAATAGAGTCATGGCAAAGGCCCGGGCGAGTGTCCGGGCCTTTGTCGTTCTGGCGCTCGTACTTTTGTGATCGCGATGTTCTTGCCGCATATCGTGCGCATAGGGATAATTCGCCATCGCCTTCTCGGAACGCATCCATTGTTGACCTATGCAAATGCTTACAGAACAGAACTCAAGCACGCTTGCGTACTCCAATTCGGAGAGTGCGTATCAGGTTAGCGGCGAAGGCGAGCGCGCATGGGATGTGCGCGCCTTCCTGGAAGCGAAGCTCGATTGTCTCGCGAGCGAGGTCGAGCACCACCTGGGAAGTGATGTCATTGCCATCGTCGGGCCGATCTACCCGGGCCTCGACGAGGCCGTACGTGTGGCGATTGAAAGTCGCAGAGTTTCGAGTCGGCCACACCGAGGCTCGTTAGCGGTCTTGCTGGAGACGGACGGTGGCGTCATCGAAGTTGTCGAGCGAATGGTGTCCGTCATTCGTCACCATTACGAGGATGTGACCGTCATCGTTCCAGATAGCGCAATGTCCGCCGGCACCGTGTTCGCAATGTCTGCCGATCGCATCGTCATGAACTACTACTCATGCCTCGGCCCCATCGATCCGCAGATCGAACGGCGCGGAGTTCTCGTACCCGCGCTTTCCTATCTGGTTCAATTCGAGAGACTGAAGGAGCGCGCAAGAGCGGGCGTACTGACCTCGGCTGAGATTTTAATGTTGCGGGGACTGGATCTGGCCGAGCTCCATACGTTTGAGAAGGCGCGAGAGCTGTCCAGCACGCTCCTGAAGGAATGGCTCGCGAAGTACAAGTTCAAGGACTGGTGCCGTACCGAGACCCGCGGCATTCCGGTTACGACAGAGATGCGTGAGCAACGTGCGCTGGAGGTCGCGCGCAAACTGATGGATCACGAGCACTGGGGCTCGCATGGGCGACCCATCTCGATGGCTGTTTTGAGGCGCGATCTCAAGCTCGTTGTCGACGATCTCGATGACACGCCGGAATTGAAAGCCACGGTTCACGGCTACTTTCGTTTCGTCAGCGACTTCATGGCCAGGGAGAACGTTAGCGTTCTGGTTCACACTCCAGGCGTCTGCCTGCGGTAATCCTGATTAGAGGCACACAAATGTCATCCGCGATGGACACTGTTGAGCTTGCGAAGGTGAACCCGGCAGTCGATGCACGTCTGCTTGTCGAATTTGAGTTGTTGGATCGGGCTCTGCGCGAGCTCGGCGTGCCAGTTGGGCCGGGGTACCAGCTCTCGCCACCGCTGGGGCGTAGACCCAGGCGCGGTCTGCAGCCGCCGAAGCCCCCATACGAACGACTTCGGTTCAGGCCGTCAATCCGCCGGTAACGGCGTGGAAGCGTCGGTTCTGGTCCCGATCAAGGGCTTCCTGCAGTGGGCGCTCGGCACCTATCCGGACATCCAGCGGGCGCGCCTCGAGTTCGACAGGGCGGGCCGACGGCGCGACGAGCCGTAACGTTCGCGGGCAGTAACCTTCAGGTACCTTGATTCCGGCCCGCCGATTGCACCACGATGCGCCGGTCCTCTCGTGGGACCCTACGAGCCATTGGCAATGGAGACACGCATGTTCGGGCGAAAGACAACTCGGGCCGCGATTCTTTTTGACGTTGGCGGCCGGGATTGTCGCGTCGGGGTGGATCGATCAAGCGTGAATCGTTGTCTGCGCGCATTGCGCCCGCACGCCAATAACGAGAACGCAGGGATTACTCGTCCGTGTCTTTATCGCGCTCGATGAGCGCATACGCCGAGTGGTTGTGGATGGACTCGAAGTTCTCCGCTTCCACCACATACGCACCGATGCGCTCGTCATCGTTCAGGCGCTTCGCGACGTCCCGCACGAGGTCTTCCACGAACTTCGGGTTGTCGTACGCGCGTTCGGTCACGTATTTCTCATCGGGCCGCTTCAGGATTCCGTAGAGCTCGCAGGACGCTTCCGACTCGGCGACCCCGATGAGCTCTTCAATCCAGATGTGCTTGAGCAGCTTCGCCTTGATGGTGACGTGCGAGCGCTGGTTGTGCGCGCCGTACTCGGAAATCTTCCTGGAGCAGGGGCACAGGCTCGTCACCGGCACCACGACGCGAATCCACGTTTCCGCGTGGCCGTTCTCGTGCTCGCCGATGAGCGTGGCGCGGTAGTCCATCAGGCTTTCCACGCCCGACACGGGCGCCGTCTTCATGACGAAGAAGGGGAAGCTCATCTCGATGTGGCCGGCGTCGGCCTCCAGGGCCCTGGTCATCTTCTCGAGCATCGCGCGGAACGACTCCACCGAGATCTCGCGCTCGCCATGGAGTATCTCCACGAAGCGCGACATGTGCGTGCCTTTGAAGTTGTGCGGCAGGTTCACGTACATGTTGAACGTGGCGATGGTGTGCTGCTGCCCTTCCGCGCGGTCCTTCACTTTTACCGGGTGGCTGATGTCCTTGATGCCCACGCGGTTGATGGGGATGCGGCGCGTGTCGGCCCGGCCCTGCACGTCTTCCACGGCATCGGATGCGTGGCGGGTGGACTTGAGGGCGACGATTTCGGTCATGGACGTGAGAGGCCTCGATTATGTCGGCCCGCCCCGGATGGCCCTGCGTGGCCCGGGCGGGCAGACGGTCAATGTAGTGGCGGGGCCGGGAGCGTTCAACCTGCTTTCGAGGGAGGCTGTCCGCGGGCCTGCCACGAAGCTGCGTTTTCGTGCGAGGCCGGCCGCGGCGCGGGCGGCAGTCAGGCTTCGCGCGCGGCCCGGGGGCGGACCGGCTGCAGCGCCCACCAGCGCTCGACCGCCCCGGCGACGCTTGCGAAATCCAGGCCCGCGGCAGCCAGGCATTCTTCGCGGGAGCCGTGCTCGATGAACCGGTCGGGAATGCCGATGTGCATGAGGGGCATCGCGACGCTCTCGGCGGCGAGCAACTCGCCGACGGCGGAGCCGGCGCCGCCCGCGACCACGTTCTCTTCGAGCGTGATGAGGGCGCGATGCCGGGAGGCGATCTTGAGCACCAGCGCCTCATCCAGCGGCTTCACGAACCGCATGTTCACCACGGTGGCGTCGAGCCGCTCCGCGATCTTCAGCGCGGAGTCGAGCAATGGGCCAAACGCGAGCAGCGCAAGCCCGCTGTGCCCTTCGCGCCGGATGTCGCCGCGGCCAATCGCAAGCGCCGACATTTCTTTCGATACGGCAGTGCCCGGCCCCGTGCCGCGCGCATAGCGCACGGCGGAGGGCCCGTTGAGCGTGCTCGCGGTGAAGAGCATTTGCCGGCACTCGTTTTCGTCTGCCGGCACCATCACAGTGAGGTTCGGAATGCAGCGCAGATATGAGATGTCGTAGCTGCCCTGGTGCGTGGCGCCGTCGCCGCCGACGAGCCCGGCGCGGTCGATGGCGAACACCACCGGCAGCTTCTGCAGGGCGACGTCGTGAATGAGCTGGTCGTACGCGCGCTGAAGGAACGTGGAGTAGATCGCCACCACGGGCTTCAGCCCTTCCACCGCGAGCCCGGCGGCGAAGGTAACGGCATGCTGTTCGGCGATGGCGACATCGAAGTAGCGGTCTGGAAAGCGTTTCGAGAACTCCACGAGGCCGGAGCCTTCGCGCATGGCGGGCGTGATGCCGATGATCCTGTCGTCCCGCTCGGCCATGTCGCACAGCCACTGGCCGAAGACCTGCGAGTACGTCGGCCCCGTGCTCTTTTCCTTGAAGATGGTGCCGCTCACCGGGTCGAACGGGCCGGGGCCGTGCCACTTGATCGGGTCCGCCTCGGCGGGCGCATAGCCCTTGCCCTTGCGCGTGACCACGTGCAGGAACTGCGGGCCCTTCAGCTTGCGCAGGTTCCTGAGCGTGCCGACGAGCGCCTTCACGTCGTGCCCATCCATGGGGCCGATGTAGTTGAAGCCGAGCTCTTCGAACAGCGTGCCGGCGAGCACCATGCCCTTCATGTGCTCTTCGGAACGGCGCGCCAGCTCCCACACCGTGGGCATGGCCCGCAGCACTTTCTTGCCGCCTTCGCGCAGGTGCGCGTACACGCGGCCGGAGAGGGCACGGGCGAAGTAGTTGGAGAGCGCGCCCACGTTCTCCGAAATCGACATGTCGTTGTCGTTGAGAATGACCAGCAGGTCGTTCGGCAGCGACCCCGCGTGGTTCAGGGCTTCGAAGGCCATGCCGGCGGTGAGCGCGCCGTCCCCGATCACCGCGACCGCGCGATGTCTGGTGCCGAGGCGCGCGTTCGCCACGGCCATGCCCAGCGCCGCGCTGATGGAGGTGCTCGAGTGCCCCACGCCGAACGTGTCGTACTCGCTTTCGCTGCGGGTGGGGAAGGGCGCGAGCCCGCCCTTCTGCTTGATGGTGTGCAGCCGGTCGGCGCGGCCCGTGAGCACCTTGTGGGGATAGGCCTGGTGGCCCACGTCCCACACGATGCGATCGTCGGGCGTGTCGTAGACGTAGTGGAGTGCGATGGTCAGCTCGACGGTGCCGAGCCCGGCCGCGAAATGCCCGCCGCGCGTGGCGACGTTCTGGATGAGAAAGTCTCGCAACTCCGCCGCGAGTTGCGGAAGCTCGGAGACATTCAGTCGCTTGATGTCGCGTGGGGTTTCGATCCGCGCGAGTAGCGGATACTTGTCAGGCTGGCCGGCCATTGCGCGAAGTGTACACTGCGCGCCCGCCGGCCTCGCAGGTTCCCGCCACGCCCGGGTTTGTCAGCGGCGGCTACTGTGATCGGCTCACGACGAAGTGCGCCAGCTCCGCGAGGGCGCCTGCATGCGGACCCAGCGGTTCCAGTGCGGCGATGGCGCCATCGCACAGCTCCTGCGCGCGGGCACGTGCAGAGGGCAGGCCGATGGTGCTGGGGTACGTCGGCTTGTTCCGCGCGATGTCCGCACCCGCGGATTTTCCGATGACCGCCGTCTCGCCTTCGATGTCGAGAATGTCGTCCTGAATCTGGAACGCAAGGCCGATGTCCGCGCCGAAGCGTTTCAGCGCATCGAGCTTCGGCCCGGCCTCCAGCCCGGCGGCCGTCGCGCCCAGCAGCACGCTGCACTGGATGAGCGCTCCCGTCTTGCGACGGTGCATGTTCTCGACGTCTTCGGCCGAGAGGCTTTGGCCCACGGAGGCAAGATCGATGGCCTGGCCACCCGCCATGCCGCTCGTGCCGCTCGCGTACGCGAGGATGCGGATCATCTCCAGCCGCGCGGTGGCACTCACATTGCCGCTGACGTCGTGGGCCAGCACATCGAACGCCAATGCCTGCAGGGCATCGCCAACGAGTATCGCGGTGGCTTCATCGAACGCGCGATGGCACGTGGGCCGCCCGCGGCGAAGATCATCGTCGTCCATGGCGGGCAGGTCGTCATGCACCAGGCTGTACACATGCACCAGCTCGACCGCTGCCGCCGGCACATCGAGGTATTCCAGCGGCGCGCCCAGCGCCTCGCCGGTCGCATAAACAAGAATGGGCCGCAGGCGCTTGCCGCCGCCGAGCACGCTGTAACGCATGCCTTCCCGCAGCCGGACGGTGCCGGAGGCGGGCAGCGTGAGGCAGCGATCGAGCACCTGCTCGATGCGCGCCTGGTATCGCTCCAGCTTTTCTTTCATTCGTCCGCGGCGGCAGGCGCCTCGTCGGCGCCCGCGAAGGGCTGCAGCTGCTCCTGGCCGCTCTTCTTGAGCAGAATCTCGACCTTCTGCTGGGCCGCCTTGAGGGAGGTCTGGCAGTGGCGGGTGAGCGCCACGCCGCGCTCGAAGGCCTTCAGGGCTTCATCGAGGGGCAGGTCGCCGCGCTCGAGGCGTTCAACGAGCTGCTCGAGCTCGGCGAGCGCCTGCTCGAAATCGGGTTCTTTCGCTGGGCTTGCCAATGGGGACTCCTGGAAGGGCGGCCACGTTATACAGGGCGCCACGCGAGGGTCAACGCAGGTTGACGGCCTGTGACGCGGGGCATAAAGTTTCGCCCCATCTTAGAACCAGTCTAACGGGCGGCATATTCCCGTCCGGCTTGGGGAATTTCCGGACTAACGCGCTTCTGCCTGCGTTCATGACGAGCACCGGTGCGAAGCTTAATCAGGAGTAAACGGCAGTGAATCTCAAAGGCAGCAAGACCGAAAAGAATCTGAAAGACGCCTTCGCCGGCGAATCCCAGGCAAATCGTCGTTACCTCTATTTCGCAGCCAAGGCTGACGTAGAAGGCTACAACGACGTGTCGGCCGTGTTCCGCTCCACCGCGGAAGGCGAAACCGGCCATGCGCATGGCCACCTCGAATACCTCGAGGCTGTTGGCGACCCGGCCACGGGCCTGCCCATCGGCGACACCAAGCTGAACCTCAAGGCGGCCATTGCCGGCGAGACGCACGAGTACACCGACATGTACCCGGGCATGGCCAAGTCGGCGCGCGAAGAAGGCTTCGCGGAAATCGCGGACTGGTTCGAGACGCTGGCGAAGGCCGAGCGCTCGCATGCCAACCGCTTCCAGAAGGCGCTGGACACGCTGTAAGTCGGCCTGCGCATGCGCCTCGCCGCGTGCATTTGAGACGTGACTGTCCGGGAGCCCCGCCGGGAGCAATTTCGGCGGGGCTTTCGGTTACGTCGTTCCACCTCGCGCGCAACCCAGCATTGAAAGGCAGCAGCCTGCATGAGCTCATCAGTTTCCGGCGGGCGTGAGGGCAGTCTCGGGGCTCCGACCCGGCATCCCATCGACTGGAAGAACCCGGCGTTCTACGACGAGGCGGCGCTCGAAAAAGAGCTCGCGCGCGTCTTCGACATCTGCCACGGATGCCGGCGCTGCTTCAGCCTGTGTAACTCGTTCCCGACACTGTTCGACGCCGTGGATGCCTCACCCACCGGCGAGGTCGAGGGCGTCGACAAGAAGGTTTACTGGGAGGTCGTGGATCACTGTTACCTGTGTGACATGTGCTTCATGACAAAGTGTCCTTACGTTCCACCGCACCCATGGAACGTGGACTTCCCGCATCTCATGCTGCGCGCGAAGGCCGTGCATGCGAAGAAGGAAGGCTCGAGCCTTCGGAACAAGGTGCTCGCGTCTACGGACATGGTGGGCGCCATTGCTGGCATTCCCGTCGTGGTTGAAGTGGTGAATGCAGTCAACAAGAGCTCCATGGGCCGCAAGCTGCTGGACAAGGCGCTCGGTGTGCACCCGGAAGCGCCGATTCCGAAATACCACTCGAACACCGCGCGCAAGCGGCTGAAAGATCGTATTGGCACCACGGCGCAAGCCACGAAGAGTGCGCCAGCGGGCGTCGTTGCGGCCCTGACTGCGCCGGCGGCTGCGATCGACGCGGCCTCGCCAGCAGCGTCCGCCGCCGAAGAAGCCACCCCGGCTGCCAAAACGGCGTCTGCCACGCGCGCCATCACCGGCCGCGTCGCGCTCTTCACCACCTGCTACGGCAACCGCAACGAACCCGACCTCGACGAAGACCTCGTCACCATCTTCGAGCACAACGGCATCGAAGTGCGCCTCGTGGCGAAGGAGCAGTGCTGTGGCATGCCCAAGCTCGAACTGGGTGACCTCGAAGCCGTGGCGCGCGCGAAGGAAGCGAACATCCCGCAGCTCATGCGCGTGATCGACGATGGCTACGACATCGTGGCGCCCATCCCCTCCTGCGTGCTCATGTTCAAGCAGGAACTGCCGCTCATGTTCCCCGACGACGCGGACGTGAAGACCGTGCGCTCCCGCATCTTCGACCCGTTCGAATACCTCATGCTTCGCCACCGCGCGGGGCTGCTGAAGACCGACTTCAAGCAGACCCTGGGCAAGGTGAGCTACCACGTGCCCTGCCACCTGCGCGTGCAGAACATCGGCCTCAAGACGCGCGACATTCTCAAGCTGGTGCCCGACACCACGGTGGACGTCATCGAGCGCTGCTCGGGCCACAACGGCACCTACGCGGTGAAGAAGGAATTCCGCGCGGCGTCCGTGAAGATCGGCCGGCCAGTGATGACGCGCGTGGAAAACGCCCAGCCCGCCTACTACACCAGCGACTGCCCGATGGCGGGCCACCAGATCGAGAGCGGGCTGAAGGATGCGAAGGAGCCCACGCACCCCCTCAAACTGCTGCGCATTGCCTATGGCCTTTGAACTGACGAGGAACGACCTGCAATAACCGACGAGGCGGCGCCCGGCGCCGCGAAATCGGCCGGCCGCAATCGACGAGTCTCCCGACATGCAAAAGCTCAAGCCCAACGACCTCTACTCCCTGGAGCAGTATTCCCGCGACCGCCCCGCCATTCGCGCGAAGGTGATGGAGCACAAGCGCGTGCGGCAGGTCGCCGTGGGCCCGAACGCCATGTGGCTGTTCGAAGACCGCATCACCATTCAGTATCAGGTGCAGGAGATGCTGCGCGCCGAGCGCATCTTCGAGGCCGAAGGCATCGAGGACGAGCTGGGTGCCTACAACCCGCTCATCCCCGACGGCCACAACTGGAAGGTGACGCTGCTCATCGAGTTCCCGGATGAAAACGAACGCCGCGTGCAGCTCACGCACCTCAAGGGCGTGGAGGATCGCTGCTGGGTACAGGTGGCGGGTCACGACAAGGTGTTCGCCATTGCCGACGAAGACCTCGAGCGCGAGAACGACGAGAAGACCTCGTCAGTCCACTTCCTGCGCTTCGAGCTCACGCCCCCGATGATCACCAGCATGAAGGCCGGCGCCGCGCTCGCCGTGGGCGTCGACCACGACCACTACCGCCACGAGCTCAACCCGGTCCCGCCCGCAGTGCAAGCGTCGCTGAAGAGCGATTTGAGCTGAGGGCACGTGAGACTCCGGGGCCAAGCCGCGTGCGATGACACCTCTCCACGCTTCTCGCTCGGGCCGTCGCCTGCGCACGCGCCCCTGCCCGAAAAGACCCTCTCTGCTATATTCCCGGCCCGCGCCTGACAGCGCGGACCTTCCGCTTGCTTCTTTTCGCACGAAACACTGAGTAAATGAGCACGTCGTACACCGCGTCCGACATCGAAGTCCTGAGCGGCCTGGAGCCCGTGCGGCGCCGGCCAGGCATGTACACCCACACCTCGCGCCCGAACCATCTGGCGCACGAGGTCATCGATAACAGCGTCGACGAGGCGCTGGCGGGCCACTGCAAGGAAATAGCCGTCACGCTCTACAAGGACGGCTCGTTCGAAGTGGCCGACGACGGCCGCGGCATGCCCGTGGACATCCACCCAAAAGAGAAGGTGAGCGGCGTAGAGCTCATCCTCACCCGCCTGCACGCCGGCGGTAAGTTCAGCGACAAGACCTACCAGTTCTCCGGCGGCCTGCATGGCGTGGGCGTCTCGGTGGTGAACGCGCTGTCGAAGCACCTCGAGTGCCGAATTCGCCGCGGCGGCAAGGAATACAGCATCGGCTTCAAGGATGGGAAGGTCGACTCGAAGCTGCAGGTGGTTGGCACGGTCGGCCAGCGCAACACCGGCACCACGGTGCGCTTCTGGCCCGACCCGAAGTTCTTCGACTCGCCGAATTTCTCCGTCCCGCAGCTGAAGCACACGTTGAAGGCGAAAGCCGTGCTGTGCCCCGGCCTGCGCGTGAAGTTTCTCAACGAGGCCACGGGCGAGAAAGACGAGTGGTTCTTCTCCGGCGACATCGGCGCCTACCTGCTCGACGAGCTGGGCAAGGTCGATCGCCTGCCGGCCGAGCCCATCTCGGGCAAGAGCGAGCACGCCCACGACAGCATCGACTACGCCATCTGCTGGGCGCCGGATGCGGAAACGCTCGTCAGCGAAAGCTACGTCAACCTCATTCCGACCATCGAAGGCGGCACGCACGTCAACGGCCTGCGCACCGGTGTGGCGTCGGCGGTGCGCGACTTCTGCGAGTTCCGAAGCCTCATTCCCCGCGGCATCAAGCTCACGCCGGAAGATGTGTGGAACAAGGTCTGCTTCGTTCTGTCCATCAAGATCCAGGAGCCGCAGTTCGCCGGCCAGATGAAAGAGCGCCTCGCCTCGCGCGACGCGGCTGCGCTGGTGGAAACCTACGCGCGCGATTCCCTGGCGCTGTGGCTGAACCGGCATCCGGATGCCGGCGAGAAGATCGCGCAGTTCGCCATCGAGAACGCGCAGGAGCGGGTGAAGGCCGCCCAGAAGGTGGTGCGCAAGCGCATCGCTTCGGGCCCGGCGCTACCGGGCAAGCTTGCGGATTGCGTGAGCCAGGAGCCCAAGCGCGGTGAGCTGTTCCTGGTGGAGGGTGACTCCGCCGGTGGCTCCGCCAAGCAGGCGCGTGACCGCGAGTTCCAGGCCATCATGCCCCTGCGCGGCAAGATCCTGAACACGTGGGAGCTGGATTCGCACGCCATCTCTTCTTCCGAAGAAGTGCACAACATCAGCATCGCGCTCGGCGTGGAGCCGGGCTCCGCGGACATCAGCCAGCTGCGCTATCACAAGATCTGCATCCTCGCGGACGCGGACTCGGATGGTCAGCACATCGCCACGCTGCTGTGCGCGCTGTTCCTGCGGCACTTCCGGCCGCTGGTGCTGGGCGGGCACATTTATGTCGCCATGCCGCCGCTCTATCGCATCGATGCCGGCAAGCAGGTGTATTACGCGCTCGATGAGGCGGAACGCGACGCCACGCTGAAGAAAATCGAAGCGGCGAACGCGCGCACCAGGCCGAGCGTCACGCGCTTCAAAGGGCTGGGCGAGATGAACCCGTCCCAGCTTCGAGAAACCACAATCGACCCTTCCACACGCCGCCTCGTGCAGCTCACCATAGACGTGAAAGACGACACGGATCAGCTCATGGACAAGCTGCTCGCCAAGAAGCGTGCGTCCGACCGCCGCGAGTGGCTCGAAGAGAAGGGCAACCTTGCCGATGTGCAGGTGTAACGAATAGATGGACAAGCAAGAACTGAATTTCGAAGGCATCGAGAAGCAGCCGCTTCGCGTCTTCACCGAGAAGGCGTACCTCGACTACTCGATGTACGTCATCCTCGACCGCGCGCTGCCCGCGCTCGGCGACGGGCTGAAGCCCGTCCAGCGCCGCATCATCTACGCGATGAGCGAGCTCGCCCTGTCGGCGGGCAACAAGCACAAGAAATCCGCGCGCACCGTCGGCGACGTCATCGGCAAATTCCATCCGCACGGCGACAGCGCGTGCTACGAGGCGATGGTGCTGATGGCGCAGCCGTTCGCCTATCGCTACCCCATCGTCGACGGCCAGGGCAACTGGGGCTCGCAGGATGACCCGAAGTCGTTCGCGGCCATGCGCTACACCGAATCGAAGCTCACCCGGTACGCCGAAGTGTTGCTCGCCGAGCTGGCGCACGGCACGGTGGACTGGCAGCCGAACTTCGACGGCACGCTCGAAGAGCCGGTGATTCTGCCTGCGCGTCTGCCGAACCTGCTGTTGAACGGCACCTCCGGCATCGCCGTCGGCATGGCCACCGATATCCCGCCGCACAACTTGCGCGAAGTGGCGAACGCCTGCGTTCACCTGCTTGAAGAGCCGGAAGCCACCACGCGCCAGCTCCTGAAGTTCGTGAAGGGCCCGGATCTGCCGACGGGCGCAGAGATCATCTCCCCGCGCTCCGACCTCGTGGAGATTTACGACAAGGGCGTCGGCAGCTTCAAGGCGCGCGCGACGTATGAGATCGAAGACGGCAACGCCGTCATCACCGCGCTGCCATACCAGGTGTCCGGCGGCAAAGTGCAGGAGCAGGTGGCGGAGCAGATTCGCGCGAAGAAGCTTCCCATGGTGGAAGACATCCGCGACGAGTCCGACCATGAGAACCCCACGCGCCTCGTCATCGTGCCGCGCTCGAACCGGGTCGACATGGTGGAGGTGATGAACCACCTCTTCGCCACCACCGACCTCGAGCGCAACTATCGCGTCAACCTGAACATCATCGGGCTCGACGGCCGGCCGCGCGTCATGGGCCTCAAGGACATCCTGTCCGAGCTGGCTCGAGTTCCGCATCACCACGGTCACGCGCCGGCTGCAGCACCGCTTCGACAAGGTCAGCAAGCGGCTGCACATCCTCGAAGGCCTGCTCGCCATCTATCTCAATCTCGACGAGGTGATCCGCATCATCCGTCGCGAGGACGAGCCCAAGCCCGTCCTCATGAAGCGCTTCAAGCTCTCCGAAGAGCAGACCGAAGCCATCCTCGAGACCAAGCTGCGCAATCTCGCCAAGCTCGAGGAAATGAAGATCCGCGAAGAGCAGAAGGAGCTCGCCCAGGAGCGCGACGAGCTCGAAGCGCTGCTCAAGAGCAAGGCGAAACTGCGCAAGCTCGTGGCGGAAGAGATCCGCTCGGATGCGGAGAAATACGGTGACGACCGCCGCACCAAGATCATCGAGCGTGAAGCGGCTGTCGCCATCGACGAGACGTCGCTCATCGCGAACGAGCCGGTCACCGTCATTCTTTCCACGGGCGGTTTCGTCCGCTCAGCCAAGGGACACGAGATCGATCCGCGCACGCTGTCATACAAGACGGGCGATGCATTCCTGAGCGTGGCCCGTGGCAAGACACTGCAGAACGCTGTGTTCGTCGACACCACCGGCCGCACCTACACGCTGCCGGCGCACTCGTTGCCGTCTGCGCGTGGCAATGGCGAGCCGCTGTCAGGTCGCCTGAACCCGCCGGATGGCGCGCGCTTCGTCGGCGTGATCATGGGCGAACCGGAAGATCTGTGGCTGCTCGCGAGCGATGCGGGCTATGGCTTCACCGTGCGCCTGAAGGAGCTCATCTGCGATCGCCGCGCCGGCAAGAGCGTGCTGAACGTGCCGGAGAACTCCGTCGTCCTGCCGCCCGCGTTCGTCGCTTCGCCGGATTCACTGGTGTGCGCCGTGAGCAGCGAAGGCAAGATGCTCGCGTTCAAGGTGGCGGACCTGCCCGAGATGCCGAAAGGCAAGGGCAACAAGATTTTCGACATCCCCGCCAGGAAAGCAGCGGCCCGTGAGGAGATGCTCACGGCCATTGCCGTGGTGCCGCCGAACGGCAAGCTCGTCCTGTACTCCGGCGACAAGCAGAAGACGCTGGACTGGGCCGACATCAAGGAATTCCGCGGCCAGCGCGCGCAGCGCGGCTCGGTGCTGATGCGGGGCTGGCGCGAGGTGGAGCGGCTCGAGGCCCTGCCTGCGTAGTATGCGTGGGGTGTCGGCGGCGAAAGGAAGAACGATGCGACGACTGGCACCCCGAAAGACCCCCGGAAAGACTCCGAAAGCGATTCTCGCGATTTTTCTTGCGGCCGGCGTTCTCGCCGGCTGCGCGGCGCAGCCTCAGAAGGCAGGCGCTGAGAGCGCTGCGGATACGGCGACAGGCAACAGTGCATCGAAAGTCGCGGATGGCGCCAAAGGCAAGGATGCAGGCAAGTCGAAGGCGCCCGTGCCGCTCGCGCGCCCCTACACGACGCCTGCCGATCCCTATCCCTCCACATACAAGCCGCCGCAGAGCGTGCCCACGCTCATTCGCGGCGCCACCGTGCTCACCGGCACCGGCGCCAAGCTCGGTAACGCGGATGTGCTCGTCGTCGACGGCCGCGTCGCTGGCGTTGGCACGAGCCTGCAGGCCCCTGCCGGCGCGCGGGTGATCGATGCGAACGGTCGCTGGGTGACGCCGGGGCTCATCGACATCCACTCGCACCTTGGCGTGTACCCCAGCCCCACGGTGGGCGGCACGGCCGACGGCAACGAAGTGACGGCGCCCGTCACGGCGAACGTGTGGGCCGAGCATTCGCTGCATCCGCAGGATCCGGGGTTCACCACTGCGCTCGCGGGCGGCATCACCACGTTGCAGCTGCTGACGGGCTCGGCAAATCTCATCGGCGGCCGCTCGGTGGTGGTGAAGAATGTGCCTTCGGTCACCGCGCAGGGCATGAAGTTTCCGGGCGCGCCCTACGGCCTGAAGATGGCGTGCGGCGAGAACCCCAAGCGCGTCTACGGCGGCCGCAATCAGGCACCGATGACCGACATGGCGAACATGGCGGGCTACCGTGCGCAATGGCTCGAAGCCACGGAATACGTGCGCGACTTCGAGACGTACGAGCAGAAGCGCCTCGCGGGCGACAAAGACGCGAAGCCCCCGAAGCGGGATCTGCGGCTCGACACGCTAGCGGGCGTGTTGAAGGGCGAGATCCTCGTGCAGATGCACTGCTACCGCGCGGAGGAAATGGCGGCGGTGATCGATATGTCGAAGGAATTCGGCTACCACGTCGCCGCGTTTCATCACGGCGTGGAGGCCTACAAGATCGCTAACCTGCTCGCGGACAACGGCACGTGCGGCGCGCTTTGGGCGGACTGGTGGGGCTTCAAGATGGAAGCGTTCGATGGCATCCAGGAAAACCTCGCGTTCGTCGACGCCGCGCCGAACGGCTGCGCCATCGTGCATTCGGATTCTGAAGAGGGCATTCAGCGCCTGAACCAGGAAGCGGCGAAGGGCCTGGCGTTCGGTGAGCGCGTCGGCCTTTCGATTCCGCCGGAGCGGGCCATCAAGTGGCTCACGGCAAACCCCGCGAAGGCGATGGGCATTCTCGACAGGACCGGCACGCTCGAGGTCGGCAAGATGGGCGATGTCGTGGTGTGGAACGGCACGCCGTTCAGCGTGTACGCGATGGCAGATCAGGTGCTCATCGACGGCGCGCTGGTGTTCGATCGCGCGAACCCGCCGCCGAAGCCCAGGTCCGACTTCATGCTCGGGCAGCCGATGGAGGCCGCGCCATGAGCTGCGCTCGTCAGCCTTCCTTCGCGGGCGCATGCAGGCACGCGTTTGTGCTCGCTGTTGCCGTTGCGCTCGGACTCGGTGCGGGGCAAGGGGCCTGCGCGCAGGCCACGCGAGCGGCCGATGTGCTCATCCGCGGCGCGCGCGTTCACACGGTGACCCCGAAGGGAACGCTCGAAAACGCGGACGTTCTGGTGCGCGGTGGAAAGATCGCCTCTGTCGGTTCCGGCCTCACGGCGCCCGCCGGCGTAACGGTGGTGAACGCAAACGGCCGTGCGCTCACGCCGGGCATCTTCGGCGGCCTCACGCGTATCGGGCTGCAGGAAGTGCAGATCGAAGCCTCCACCAACGACGGCAACCTTGCCGACACCATGCCGTTGCACGACATGCAGCTTCGGCCCGAATTCGACCCCACGCCTCAGTTCAATCCGCGCTCCGTCGCTGTGCCGGTTGCACGCGTGGCCGGTGTTACGTGGACGGTTCTGAGCCCGAGCCACCCGGCATCGGGCGGCGGCATGTTCGTCACCGGACAAGGCTCCGCGGTCTCGCTCGACGGTCGCTTCGACGCCGCATTGAACGGCAGCCGCTCGCTGTTCGTGGACCTCAGCACCGACACCGTTTCGGTTTCAGGCGGCAGCCGCGCGTCGCAGTTCATGCTGCTCGACCAGGCGGTTCGCGAGACGCGTTCACCCGCATCGCCGTCGGGGCACGAGCTGCTGCACCCGGCGGGAAGAGACGCACTCACGCGCTATCTTGCGGGCGGTCGTGTCGTGTTCAAGGCAGACCGCGCAGTCGACATTCGCCAAGCGGTGGCGTTTGCGCAGTCGAACGGCATGAAGCCCGTCATCGCTGGGGGCGCTGAGGCGTGGGTGGTGGCGAGCTACCTGGCGCGCGCCGGTGTTCCGGTGTTGCTCGATCCCCTGGTCAACCTGCCGGCCAGCTTCGACAAGATGGGCGCGCGCCTCGACAACGCCGCACTGTTGAGCCGCGCCGGTGTGCGCATCGCCTTCACGCTGGAAGAAGACCCCACGCAGCGCGCCGGTCGGATTCGCCAGGTGGCAGGCAACGCCGTCGCGCACGGCCTGGCGTCAGACGTGGCGTTGGCCGCGATTACCGCAACTCCCGCGGATATCTTCGGCGTTGGCAGCACGCGCGGCCGAATCGCTCAAGGGCAGGTGGCGGACCTCGTGCTTTGGTCCGGCGACCCGCTGGAGGTCACGTCGATTGCCGACCAGGTGTGGATCGCGGGCAACGCCATCCAGATGACATCACGCCAGACCGAGCTGCGCGACCGCTACCTCGAACGCCTGCAACGCCAGCTGGCTCGCTGAAGCGCTCAGGCCTGGCCAGGCCGGCGTGACTTTCCCTACCGCTCCGCGCGCAGCACGACCTCTTCCGGCGCGTTGATGAAGTAGCCCTGGATGAACTGCACGCCCAGCTGCCACAGCACCGCCATCGTGTTCGCGTTCTCCACGCGCTCGGCGATGGTCTGCACTTTGCGCTTGTCGGCGGCCTCCACGAAGCTGCGGACCTTCGCCTGCTGGTCCGCATCCGCGGCCAGGCTCTGCACGATGGCGCCGTCGATCTTCACGAAGTCGAGCGGGAAGGTGGTGATGAGGCCGAGCGGATCGCGCCCCGACCCGAAAGAGTCGAGCGCGAACCGGAAGCCGCGCTGGCGCAGGTTGTTGGCGAGGCTCGCCGCCTCGTTCACCTGCGAGGCCGCGATGGACTCGGGAATCTGGAAGCACAGGCGCGAGGGGTCTGCGCGGCTTGCGCGGATGTGATTGTCGAGCCAGTCCAGGAATGACCCATCGCGCACCGTGTCTTTCGACATGCGCACGAACAGGCAGCCCGGCTTTCTCTGCGCCGCGAACGACAGCGACGCGCCCACGACCCAGCGGTCGATGTTCTTCAGCAGATCGTTGCGCTCGGCCGCCGCCATGAATTCCGCCGGCAGCACTTCCTTGCCCTGGCCGTCGATCATGCGCACGAGCACGTCGAACATGCCGAGGTCGTCGCCCTGCAGGCTCGCCACCGGCTGCTGCACGAGCCGGAAGCGGTTCTCCATGAGCGCCGCCTTGATGTGCTTCACCCACACCTTGTCGTAGCTCTGCACGCGCGCGTCGTTGTCGGCCTTGTCGGAGGTGACGGCCTGGTTGCCGCCGCGCCCGCGGCCCTTGCGGCAGGCATCCACGGCATCCGCAATGGTGGCGTCGAGGCTCGGGCCGCTCGGCGTGACCACGCTCAGGCCCACCGTGCAGGTGATGTTCATCGACTTCTGCCCGATGCGCACGACCAGCTTGTTGCACTTGGCGATGAGCTGCTCGCTCCACGCCTCGACATCGCGCTCGTTACCGCGCTCGAGCAGCACCAGGAAGCTGACCCCGCCGAACCGGCCGGCGATGTCCTTGGCATTCAGGTGTTCCTGCAGCACCTTCGCGAGCTCGACGAGCACTGCCTCGCTCGCGCCCGCGCCGACTTCCTTTTCGATCTCGGCGAACTTGTCGGGCTTCACCAGCGCGAAGTAGCGAACGCCGCCCGGCACCGGCGTGGCGAGCCGCGCGGTGAGCGCCTCGAGCAGCGGGCGGCGATACAGGAAACCGGTGGAAGGGTCGCGGCGAACCGCGTCCGCGAGATCTTCTGCGAGGCCGCTTGCGTCGCGCGGCCTTGCGGGCACCACCATGCGCACGCAAGGTTCGCCGTCGTGCTCGCCGGGGGTGAGCACCATTTCGAGCGGCAGCACAGTGCCATCGGCCAGCACGGCGTTGAGCTGCAGAGTGTGATCGCTCCAGCGGCCCTGCAGGCATGCGGCCAACGCGCCCTTCAGCGCGGCATGCTTCGATTCTTCGAACAGATCCATGATGGGCTGGCCGACGAGGCCGTCGGCGGCCACGACGCCGAACAGCTCGAGCCACGAGGGGTTGGCGTCGACGACGATGCCTTCCTGAATCTGCACGATCGCATCGTTCGAGCGCTCGAGCACGGTCTCCAGCTGCCGGCGCGCGTCGCGCGCGGACTTCAGAGTGGTTTCGAGCGCGCGCTCCAGGCGAAACGAGCGCAGCTCGCGGGCCATGACGCCCTGCAGCCGCGCCGGGCTCGCTATGGAGACAACGTCGCGCGCGCCCTGGGCCATGGCGACGGCCACGCGGCTCTCGTCGAAATTCTCGCCGACCACGATGAGGGGAACGGAAGGCGCGAGCTGGTCGCGCACGGCGGCGGCGCCGGCGAGCTCATCGCTGCCGCTGTCGACGAACAGCAGCAGCTCGGGGTTCAGCTGGGCGAGCGCATCGCCGAGATCGCGAAGCGAAGGGATCCACGTGCAATGGACGGGGTGTCCCGCCCGCCGCAGGATGCTGTTGATCTGCTCGACGGGATCGCGGGCCGCGCTCAGAACGATGAGTGGGACTGCGTTCGGCTCGGTCAACGTGAACTCCATCACACAAGGCTCGCCAAAGACCGGCGAATTCTAGCCCGCGTTGCAATCCGTGCGCTTGCGATGCCACTCACTTTGCGATGAAGCGCGCGGGCAAGCTCAGCTTGGCCGGAGCGCCTTCCACCTCCCGCACCAGACGTGGGACGAGGTAGCCGGGCATGCGCGCGGCAAGCTCGCCGGCCAGCTCCTGTGCCCGCGCTTCGGGCAGGTCGAAATGCGCGGCGCCGGCCACCCTGTCGAGCACGTGCAGGTAGTAGGGAAGCACGCCGGCGTCGAAGAGCGCGCGGGACAGCTCTGCCAGCACCTCTGCGTCGTCGTTGACCCCTTTTAGAAGCACCGTCTGGTTCAGCAACGTGGCACCGTGCTGGCGCAGTTGCGTGCAGGCGGTGCGCACGCTCTCATCGATCTCGTTTGCGTGGTTGGCGTGAAGCACGAAGGCCACTGGCCAGGGCAAGCGCTTCAACCATTCGATGAGGCCTGCATCAACGCGAGAGGGCAGCACAACCGGTTGGCGGGTGTGCAAACGAAGGCGTCGGATGTGGGGGATCTTCGCGAGCTCATCGGTGAGCGAGGTGAGTCGCGAGTCGCTCAGGGAGAGCGGGTCGCCACCGCTGAGGATGATTTCTTCCAGCGAGGCGTCGCTGGCGATCTCGTCGAGCGCCTCGCGAAAGCGGGTGGATTCGCCCACCTGCTCCGAGTAGGGGAATTCACGGCGGAAGCAATACCGGCAGTGAACCGCGCAGGCTGAGGTCGTGATGAGAAGGGCCCGGCCGCGGTACTTTTGCAGGAGGCCGGGAGCGCGGCGCGCGGCCTGGTCGCCCACCGGATCGGCGACGAAATCGGGCACCAGCTCGCCCTCGGCCGCGATGGGCAGCACCTGGCGGAGCAGGGGGTCGTTCACGTCTCCACGGCGCATGCGCGCCACATAGCCGAGGGGCACGCGCAGGCCAAACTTCGAGGCCGCCGCGCGGGCCGGGGCCACAAGGGCCGGATCGAGGCCCAACGCCTCCACGAGCGCCTGCGGCGACGTGATGGCCTGGGCCATCTCGCTTTTCCAGCTGATCGGAGCCTGGTGGCGGGTGAGAGGGGATGCCGTTATCATGCGCGACTTTTCACGGGCTGCGCCCGGGGTTCAACAGGGTCGAAGCGACCCTGTTCATATAGCGGCGCGAAACGCGCCGAACAGATACGAGGCCATTGTACGGCCTCATTGTGAGCATCAAATGGCGAGTTATACGACCAGCGAAATCCGCGGTGGCATGAAGGTTCTGCTGGACGGTGAGCCCTACGCCATTGTCGAGAACGAGTTCGTGAAGCCGGGCAAGGGCCAGGCCTTCAACCGCATCAAGATCCGCAACCTGCGCACCGGGCGCACCATCGAGCGCACCTGGCGGTCGGGCGAGTCGCTCGAGGCGGCCGACGTGGTCGACATGGAGATGCAGTACCTCTACACGGAGGGCGATTTCTACCACTTCATGGTGCCGGACAACTTCGAGCAGTACACCGCCAGCAAGGCCGCGGTGGGCGAAGCCGCCCAGTGGCTGAAAGATGGTGTGGTCTGCATCATCACGCTCTGGAACAACGAGCCGCTGGTGGTCACCCCGCCGCCGCACATCGACCTGAAGGTGGTCGAGACCGACCCGGGCCTGCGCGGCGACACCGCCACCGGCGGCCAGAAAACGGCCAAGCTCGAGACCGGCGCGGTCGTGCGCGTGCCGTTGTTCATCAACGAAGGCGAAATCCTGCGCATCGATACGCGCACGGGCCAGTACATCTCGCGCGCGAAGAGCTGATTCGCAGCGTATCTGCGTGGGCCTGGCTGCGCACCGACTGACTTCAGGTCGGGTGCGCGGGCCCGGCAGCGACGCCGTCAGGTGCTCACGCTTCTCGTGAATACCGCCGCGAGCGCCTCCAGCCCGCGGCGATCTTCCTCATCGAACCGGGCGCGCTTCGGGCTGTCCAGGTCGAGCACGCCCAGCAGCTCGCCGTTGCCCGTCACTGCGCTGGCCCGGATCAGCGGGATCACGATTTCCGAGCGCGAGGCCGCATCGCAGGCAATGTGGCCGGGGAAGGCGTGCACGTCCGGCACCACCACCGTTCTTCGCTCGGCCGCGGCCGTTCCGCAAACTCCCTTGCCGAGCGCGATGTGCACGCACGCCGGCTTGCCCTGGAATGGGCCAACGATCAGCTCACCCTCCTTGAGCAGATAGACACCACCCCAGTTCAGATCGGGCAGGGCGTGATAAATGAGCGAGGTCGCGTTCGCGGCGTTGGCGATCAGGTCGCGCTCGCCGGCGAGCAGGCCTTCCAGCTCACGGGTGAGCGCCGCGTAGTCCGCCGGCTTGTTCCTGAACTCATAGCGTGCGGTTTCGTGGCTCATTTCCGAATACTCAGGCTCGCTCGATGGGAAACGGGATGACTTCGTCGATGGCTCGCGCGCCGGTGAGGAGCATGACGAGGCGGTCGAAGCCGAGGGCGACCCCGGCGCATTCCGGCAGGCCGGCGGCAAGTGCGCCGAGCAGATGCTCGTCCATGCGGTCTGCCGGAAGACCGCGTCGGCGGCGTTCTGCGAGATCGTGCTCGAAGCGCGCGCGCTGCTCGGCGGCCAAGGCCAGCTCGTGGAAGCCGTTCGCCAGCTCCATACCCTCGCAGTAGAGCTCGAAGCGAAGCGCGCAGCGCGAGTCGTTCGGGTCGAGGCGGGCAAGCGCGGCCTGCGAGGCGGGGTACCGGTGGATGAATGTGAGTGCGTTCCTGCCAAGCTGCGGGCCGATCTTCGTGCCCATGAGCAGCTCCAGCAGCTCATCGCGCTCGGCGGCCGCGGAGTCTGCGGACGCGGCTGGCGACGCGTGGCTCCGGGTCGCGGCGGGCTCGAAACCCACGGCGCGTGCGGCGGAGCGCAGCGCGTGGAGCGATGCGGTGAGCGGATCGATGTCGAGCGCATCCTTGAACGCTTCGACGTAGCTGATGCGCTCGCTGCGCATCGGTGTTGCCACCGGGCCCAGCACGTCACGCGCGAGGGCTTCGACTTCATCCATGAGCTGTTCAAGTGAGTACCCGAGGCGGTACCACTCGATGAGCGTGAACTCCGCATTGTGTTGACGACCGCGCTCGAGGCCGCGCACCACGTGGCAGATCTGGAAGATGTCGCCGCTGCCACTGGCGAGCAGGCGCTTCATCGCGAATTCGGGCGATGTGTGCAGGTAGTAGCGGCCGGCGGCATCTGGAAAACGCACTTCGGCAGAGTGGATGTGCACGTCGGTGACGGGCGCGTTCACGACCACCGGCGTGTCCACTTCCAGCACGGCGCGTTCGCGAAGAACTCGCGCACGCGGGCGAGCGCGTTCGCACGCTGCTCCAGCACCGCGCGCGTCGCGGTCGGTCGCCAGTTGTTACGGTCAGTGCTCACGAAAGGCCTGCATTGGGGCGCGGGGATCGATCGTGCGTGCTCGCAAGCGGCGGCGTGGATGGCGCGATAGCTACGCCGGCCGCGAAATGCGCGCCAGCGGCTGGCCCATACGTACGGTATCCATCGACTTGCGCTCCGGCAGCCAGTTCGTGGTGCCGGGCGGCAGAACGAGCATCACCGTCGAGCCCATGTTGAAGCGCCCCATCTCGTCGCCCTGGCGGGCCAGCAGCGCTGCTTTCACGCCCTCCACGGGCAGTTCCAGCGGTCGGCGCGGGCGGCGCGGTGTGACGTCCCCATGCCAGACCGTCGTCATGCTGCCGACGAACAGAGCGCCCACGAGCACCAGCACGTAAGTCAACGGCCCATCTTCAAACACGCACACCACGCGCTCGTTGCGCGCAAAGAGCCTGGCGACAGCCGCCGCCGTCGTGGCGTTCACGCTGAACAGATCGCCCGGCACATACCAGGCTGCGCTTCAACGTGCCATCGAGCGGCATGTGAATGCGGTGATAGTTGTAGGGCGCGAGATAGATCGTAGCGAACGAGCCGCCGCGGAACTGCGCCGTGCGGTCGCTCGGCCGCGCGAGCAGCGCTTCCAG
Organism: uncultured Gammaproteobacteria bacterium; assembly: GCA_963837755.1. Taxonomy (GTDB): domain Bacteria; phylum Pseudomonadota; class Gammaproteobacteria; order Steroidobacterales; family Steroidobacteraceae; genus JADGHX01. The sequence continues at coordinate 748,400 of CAWIOP010000004.1, forward strand.
CGAGTAGTCGCGGCCCTTGGCCTGCAGATGATCGGTTGCCGTCGATGCGGCCGATCTGCGCTGATGGTGCCGTCGACCGGCGAGATCAGCGTGCCGGGGTCGCGCGTCGAACGGGCGCGCGTCGGGCGCAGCGCGCGCGTGAAAAAATCATTGAAGCTGGCGTAGGCAAACGGGTCTGGCTGCACGGCGTCGCTCATGTCCGGCTTGAAGCCGCGCATGAAGGCGCCGATCAGCGCGTTCTTCACCGTGGGCGAGCGGCTGCGCGTTGCCTTGTAGCACCACGCGCGTCAGCAGGTGCTGCGGCAGCAGGTGCTGAAGCGCGACGAAGAATGCTGGCCAACAGTGGGCGCAGGCGGAACGCTCGCGGTGGCGAGCGCTGAAGAATCACGTGTGCTCATAGGCGCTCGGCAATGTTTCGCAGGTCGGCGGCGACGGGCTCGATCTGAAGGGCGGCGTGAACAGCGCGACGACGCTGGCCCTGGTTGTTCAGCAGGAACACCACGGCGGAATGGTCCATGGTGTAGTCGCCGCCGGGCAGGTCGACTTTGACCACCGCCACGCCGAATTCCTTCGCGACGCGCTCGATCTCTTCCGGCTTGCCGGTCACCGCGCCGAAGTCGGGATTGAAGGCGTGCACGTAGTGCTCGAGCTGCTCGGGCGTGTCACGCTGCGGGTCGACGCTCACGAGCAGCACCTTCAGGCCCGGCACGTTCGCCGGTCTTGCGTTACCTGCGCAAGCTTCGCCAGCGTGGTCGGGCACACGTCCGGGCAGTGCGTGAAGCCGAAGAACACGAGCGTGGGATGCCCCTGAGGCTTTCGCGGGTGAAGGGCCGCCCGGACTGGTCCGTCAGGGAGAGCTCCGGCAACGGGCGCGGCTGCGGAAGCCACGTGCCGCTTGCAAGCTGGGGAGCCTGGTCGCTGGTGCGCTTGCGCGACCCAGACGCCTGCGCCCGCCGCCAGCACGGCGAGCACCACCCAGACCCACGTTGATTGCGATTTAGACATGAGCGAATTATTCCATACGGCCCGCGGGCGTAAGCGCGCCAGGAAAAAAGCCCCGTCGCGGGTCACCGTGCGCGCGCTGATCGAGCGCGGCGCGCGGCGGCTCGACGCGCGCCGGCGTGTTCTTCGGCCACGGCACCGACAACGCGCGCGACGACGCCGCGGCGCTCGTGCTGGCACGCGCTGGGGCTGCCAGCACGAAGCGACGCCGCGCGCTTACGAGCGCGCCGTGAGCCGCCGCCGGCGCAGGCGCAGTGCGGAGGCGCTGCTCGAGCGGCGCATCCGCGAGCGCATGCCGGCCGTCTATCTCACAGGCGCAGACCTGGTTTGCCGGCCTGCCGCTTCAACGTGGACGCGCGCGTGCTGATTCCGCGCTCGCCCATCGCCGAGCTCATCGAGCAGCGCTTCGCGCCTGGGTCGACGCGCGGCCGCGTGCAGCGCATCCTCGACATCGGCACCGGCTCCGGCTGCATCGCCATCGCCTGTGCCGTGGCCTTCCCGAGCGCGCGGGTGGATGCCGTGGACATCTCGCCCGACGCGCTCGAAGTGGCGCGCATCAACTTCGCCGGCATCGGCCTCGCGGCGCCGTGTGCGGCTGCGTGAAATCCGACCATTTCAGCGGCGCTGGCCGGGCAGACCTACGATATCATCGTGAGCAATCCGCCCTATGTGGGGCGCGCGAGATGCGGAGTCTGCCGCCCGAGTACGGCCACGAGCCGCGGCTGGCGCTCGCCGCCGGGCGCGATGGCCTCGATTCGGTGCGGGTCATCCTGCGCGAGGCGGCGCCGCCACCTGCGCCCCGCGGCGTGCTGGTGGTCGAGGTGGGCAACACCGAGGCGCGCGGTGCGCCGCGCGTTTCCGAGGCTGCCGTTCGTGTGGCTCGAATTCGAGCGCGGCGGCGGCGGAGTGTTCCTGCTGACGCGCGAGCAACTGCAGCGCAGCGGTCGCAATGAGATCGATGTCGGGTAACACGATCGGCAAGCTCTTCACGGTGACGACCTTTGGCGAGAGCCACGGGCCCGCGCTCGGCTGCATCGTCGACGGCTGCCCGCCGGGCCTGGCGCTGACCGAGGCCGACCTGCAGAGCGACCTCGACCGCCGCCGCACCGGCACCTCGCACTTCGTCAGCCAGCGCCACGAGGCGGACGCGGTGCGGATCCTGTCCGGCGTGTTCGAGGGCGTGACCACCGGCACGCCCATCGGCCTCCTCATCGAGAACACCGACGCGCGCTCGCGCGACTACGAGAAGATCAAGGACCGCTTCCGGCCCGGGCACGCCGACTACACCTACCAGCAGAAATACGGCTTCCGCGATTACCGCGGCGGCGGCCGCTCCTCGGCGCGCGAGACCGTCATGCGCGTGGCCGCCGGCGCCATCGCGCGCAAGTACCTCGCCAGCGCCTGGGCGTGCAGCATCAGCGGCTACCTGAGCCAGATCGGCCCGCTCGTGCTCGAGCCGCGTGAGCCCGGCGGCCGCCTACGAGAATCCGTTCTTCTGCCCCGATCCGGCGCGCGTGCCGGAGCTCGAGGAGCTACATCTGGAAGCTCCGCGAGCGCAGGCGATTCGATCGGCGCGCGCGTCACCGTGATCGCGACGCGGCGTGCCGCCGGGCCTGGGCGAGCCGGTGTTCGACCGGCTCGATGCCGACATCGCCCACGCCATGATGGGCATCAACGCGGTCAAGGCCGTGGAGATCGGCGCCGGCGTCGCGGTCGGCGGCGCAGCGCGGCAGCGAGCATCGCGACGAGCTGACGCCCGCCGGGCTTCCTGCAGCAACCACGCCGGCGGCGTGCTGGGCGGCATTTCCTCCGGGCAGGACGTCGATCGTGCACCTGACGCTCAAGCCCACGTCCAGCATCCAGGTGCCGGGCGCACCATCGACGTCGCGGGCGAACCGGTCGAGGTCGTCACCACCGGGCGGCACGATCCCTGCGTGGGCCTGCGCGCCACGCCGATCGCCGAGGCGATGCTGGCGCTCGTGCTGATGGACCACTACCTGCGCCACCGCGGCGCAGAACGCCGACGTGCACGTCGCAACGCACGCCGGACCATCACTGAGATCTCGTCGCGTTCGTGCCAGCGTGCAGACGGAATCGTCAGATGAGCAAGGCGTTGACAGAGTTGCGGTGCTGGGCGCCACCGGCCTCGTCGGCGAGACCATGATCACGCGTGCTCGAGGAGCGCAAGTTCCCGGTCGGCGAGCTGTATCCCGCTGGCGAGCAACCGCTCGCTCGGCAAGACGCGTCGAGTTCAACGGCAAGAACTGCCCGGTGATCGACGTCGCGACCTTCGACTTCACGCAGGCGCGACATCGGGCTGTTCTCCGCCGGCGCCGAGGTGTCGCGCGAGTACGCGCCGCAAGGCCGGCGGCCGCCGGCTGCGTGGTCATCGACAACACCTCGCGAGTTCCGCTACCAGGACGACATCCCGCTGGTGGTGCCGGAGGTGAATCCGCAGGCCATCGCGCAGTACAAGACGCGCGGCATCATCGCCAACCCGAACTGCTCGACCATCCAGATGGTGGTGGCGCTGAAGCCCATCCACGACGCGGTCGGGCATCGAGCGCATCAACGTGGCCACCTACCAGTCGGTGTCCGGCGCCGGGCAAGGAGGCGGTGGAGGAGCTGGCCGACGCAGACCGCGGCGCTGCTGAACGGCAAGGGCCGGTCGAGGCGAAGGTGCTGCCCAAGCAGATCGCCTTCAACTGCGTCCCGCAGATCGACAAGTTCCAGGACAACGGCTACACCAAGGAAGAGATGAAGATGGTCTGGGAGACCCGGAAGATCATGGAGGACCCAGCCATCCGGGTGAACGCGACGGCGGTGCGCGTGCCGGTGTTCTTCGGCCACTCCGAGGCGGTGCACATCGAGACCCGCACGCAAGATCACGGCCGCCGAGGCGCGCGAGCTGCTGCGAAAAGGCGCCCGGCGTCACGGTTCTGGACGAGCGCAAGCCGGGCGGGTATCCCACGGCGGCTACCGAGGCAGCGAACCGCGACACAGTTTATGTCGGGCGAATCCGTGAAGATATCTCGCACTGATCGTGGACTCAACCTGTGGGTCGTTGCGGACAACATCCGCAAGGGCGCTGCCACGAACAGCGTCCAGATCGCGGAGATTTTGGTGCGCGACTATATTTAAGTTATATTGCCGCCCGAATTTGCATGGGCTCGCGAGATGCCGCCTACGCTAATTGTTTTTAAAAGAGATTCATCGAATGTCTTGCCTCGCGGGGTGTCCTGATGGTCGCCAAATCGGTCAAGCTCGGGCGCTGGCATTGCTGCGTCGTTTTGCCGCCCGCCGCGTTCGCGCTGGGTCTGGGTGACATCCGCCTGCATCTCGCCGCTCAACGCGCCGCTGGATGCCGAAATCGAGCTCGTCGGCGCGACGCCGGAGGAGATGGCGAACCTCAAGGCGCAGCTGGCCTCGCGCGACACTTTCGCCCGCTACGGCCTCGATTGGCCGGCTGTCCTCGGCACCGATCACGGTCAAGCCGCAGACGCACGGCCGATGGCCGCGAGGTCATCCGCATGCGGTCCACCGCAGTCCGATCACCGAGCCGTTCGCTCACGCTGCTGGTGGAGGTCAACTGGGCGCGCGGCCGCACTGGTGCGCGAATACACCATGCTGCTCGATCCGCCGGTGTTCGCGCCGGGCGAGCGGCCAGGCGAGCGCGCCAGTCGCCGCGCCCGGCCACGGGCGCGCGGCTCGCGCGAGGGCGCCGATCGCGCGCCAGCGGCTCCGCGCCGGCGAGCCCCGTCGCGCAACTGAATCTCCATCCGGTGCTGCCGCCCCTGCAGCGCCGCGTCGCCGCGCACCGTCAGCCACGTCCGCAGCCGCGTGTGAAGGCGGCTCACGCACCGTGCGCGTCGGCGAAACGCTGTCGGGCATCGCCAGCGAGGTCGCGAGCGATTCGCACGCTGGCCCGCGCGTGGATGCTGGCCATCTATCAGGCCAACCCGGCCGCGTTCGACGGCAACATGAACGTGCTGCGCGCGGGCGCCGTGCTGCGCATTCCCGACGGTTCGGCCGCTCGCGGCAGTCGCCCCCGGCGAGGCGACTGCGGAGATTCGCCGCCAGTACGCCTCATGGCGTGGCGCCGCTACGGCCGATGCCGGCGCGACCGGAGCCGGGCCGCCTGCGTCTGGTGCCGCCTGCCGCCACCGGCGGCACGTGCCACGGTGCCGCGCGACGCCGCGGCCATGCAGGGCCGCGTGCGCGAGCTCGAAGCGCAGCTTGCAGGAATCGCGGCGCCTGCTCGAAGCTGCGAAATGCGGAGCTCGCGCAGCTGCAGGCGCGTCTCGCGGACCAGCCGGCCGCGGCCGCTGCGCCGCCTCAGCCCGCTCCGGAGCCGGCCCCGCCAGCGCAGGCCCCGCCGCCGGTCGAAGCCGCACCGCCGCCGGCCGCCGAAGCCGTGCCGCCCGCCGAGCAGCCGCCGGTCGCACAGGCAGCACCCGCCGCCGCCGGCTGAGGAAGCCCAGCCCGCTCCGCCGGCCGAGGCCACGCCCGCCGCGGACAAGGGCGCGGGCAGCCGGCGGCTCGATCTTCGACACGCTGATGGAATACTGGTGGGCGCTGGCCGCGCTGGTCGCGGTCATCCTGGCGCTGTTCGGCTTCAGCGCCCTGCGGTCGCGCAAGCGCACCGAGTTCGACGACTCGCTCGAGCCGCCTCGCGGCGAGCGGCCGCGGACTCGATCAGCGGCCGCGACTTCTCCAGCCGACACCTTGCCTCTGCGCGCGCCGCGGCCGCGAGACGACGCGTTCCTGGTCGAGGAGTCCGGCACGCACGAGCGCCCGCGCTTCAGTGCCGCCACTGCACGCCGGCCACGGCGCCGCGCAACGTCGCGTCATCTGATGAGACCATCAGCGGCGAGACCGCCATCAATCTCGACCAGGGCGATCCGCTGGCCGAAGCCGATTTCCACATGGCCTACGGTCTGTACGACCAGGCCGCGGACCTGGTCCGCATCGCCATCTCGCGCGAGCCAGGGCGTCGCGACCTGAAGCTCAAGCTCCTCGAAGTGTTCTTCGTCTGGGGCAACAAGGAGCAGTTCCTGCAGACCGCGCGCGAGCTGGCCGGAACGCGCGAGCGAGGCGGCGCCGGGCGAGTGGGAAAAGATCGTCATCATGGGCAAGCAGCTCGCGCCCGAAGACGCGCTGTTCGCGGGCGGCGCGGCGTGGCGGCAGCGCCGCTCGGCGGCATCGACCTCGATCTCGAGGGCGGCCAGAGACCGCGTGGATTTCGACCTGCTCGGCGATGCCGGTGCCCGCTGAGCGGCGGCGATGGCATCGACCTCGACATCGGCTCCGCCTTCGGCGAGCTGGATGCGAGCCGCGCGAGTCGCAGACGGTGCACCGACTGCGAACCTCGCGCTGCACGAAGACGGCTTCACGTCGGCGACGCGAGCACGGGCATCACGCGCCAGATGACGCAGAACCTGCGCGGCGACAACTCGCCCACGGTTCAGGCCTACGGCGCGGATCTCGAAGCGCCCACGGTGGAGCAGCCGCAGCTGTACGGCCGGCGACAACCCGACCATTCGCCAGAAGGTCGAGCGGCGCATGCGGCAGGGCGGCACGCGAGCAGACCGCCGAGCTCGCGATCGACGACCTCGGTCTCGATCTGGGTGGCGCTCGACAGATCGACCAGCGGCATCGCCTCGACGCGCCTACGCCGGATCGCCCACGCTGGTGGCGGGCCTCGACGAGCGCTCACGCCGCATCATGGATGAAGCGCGAGCGCCGCGGTGGCCAGCGCGACCTCGACACCACGGCCATTGCCTCCACGGGCGCGTGGAACCTGAATGGCGAAGACCTCGACCAGACGATGCCGCCGCAGACATGTTCCGGCCCTACGCCAATGGCGCGTGGCTCGGAGACCTCGCGCCTCGCGGCCCTCAGGGGCGACGGAGCTCGACTTCAACTTCAACGAAGCCGAACGAGCCGGTCGATCACCGCCTGCACCAACGGGTCGGGTGGCGTCGACACTCGATCTCGACGTGGGCACGGCCACGGTGCCGGATGTCGCATTCACGGCCACCCAGAGGCTGTCCTCCGAAGACCTGGCGCTGCCCGACCTGGAGCCGGTCACGATGAGCGAGGTCGGCACCAAGCTCGACCTCGCCCGCGCGTACATGGACATGGGCGACCCGGAAGGGGCGCGCAACATCCTGGAAGAAGTGCTCACCGAAGGCTCGCTGGCGCAGAAGCAGGAAGCCCAGCGCCTGATCGAGTCACTGCCCGGCTAAGTTCGGCCGCGCGCTCCACTGCGCAGGCAGTTGGCGCTCAGCCCGGTCTGAAAGCTCAAAATAGGGCCGCGTCGGGTGTTCCGGCGCGGCCTTTCATTTCACGCGGAAGGTGCTCTTTTGACGCGGTTTGCGGCGGGCCTGGAGTACGACGGCACTGCGTACTCGGGCTGGCAGAGCAGCAGCGCGGCGTGCCCAGCATTCAGGAGCACGCGGAGCACGCGTTCAGCCGCGTAGCCGACGCACCGGTCGCGCTCGTTTGCGCGGGCCGCACCGATGCGGGCGTGCATGCGCGCTGGCAGGTGGCGCACTTCGAATACCGATGCCATCCGGCCGTTGCGCGGCTGGGTGCTGGGCGCCAACACTTACTTGCCGCGCGACATCAGCGTGCGCTGGGCGCTGCCGGTGCCGGAGCATTTCCATGCGCGCTATTCGGCCGAGGCGCGCACCTACCGCTACTTCATCTTCAATCGCCGTGTGCGGTCGGCGCTCGTCGCGAAGCGGGCGGCGCATGTTCATCGGCCGCTGGATCACGAGCGCATGAGCGCGGCCACCGCGGCGCTGGTGGGCAGCCACGACTTCAGCGCGTTCCGCTCGGCGGAGTGCCAGGCGAAGTCGCCCGTGCGGCGGCTCACGCGGCTCACTGTGGAGCGTGACGGGGACTGGGTGGCCATCGAGGTCACCGCCAATGCCTTCCTGCACCACATGGTGCGCAATATCGCCGGGCTGCTCATCGCCATCGGGCAGGGCGAGCGGGCGCCGGAGTGGGCGCGGGAGGTGCTGGAATCGCGGGATCGCACGCGCGGCCCGTGACGGCGCCGGCCGAAGGGCTGTACTTCTGGCAGCGTGGGGTATCCGGCGGTGTTCGGGCTGCCCGCCGCCGGCCGCGGCCGGACGTCACGCGGCCCGACCGCCCGCGGCCCGACCGATCCGCTATCATCCCCGCACCTTTCGGGTAGGCGGATATGACGATGTCCTGGTTCGAGAAAATCATGCCTTCGCGCATCAAGACCGAGCGCCGCACGCGCTCGGTCCCCGAAGGCCTGTGGATCAAGTGCCCGGCCTGCGATGCGGTGCTCTACCGCGCGGAGCTCGAGCGCAATCTCTACGTCTGCCCCAAGTGCAGCCATCACATGCGCATCGGCGCGCGCGAGCGGCTGGAGGCGTTCCTCGACCCGGGCACCGGCGTGGAAATCGGCGCGAACATCTCGCCGGAAGATCCGCTCAAGTTCCGCGACAGCAAGCGCTACAAGGACCGCCTCGCCGCGGCCCAGAAAGCCACCGGCGAGAAGGATGCGCTGATCGTGCTCGCGGGCAAGGTGAACGGGCTTCCCATCGTGGCGTGCGCATTCGAGTTTCAGTTTTCTCGGCGGCTCCATGGGCTCGGTCGTGGGCGAGCGATTCAAGCGCGCGGTCGACCACTGCATCGAGCATCGCATGCCGCTCGTCTGCTTTTCGGCCACCGGCGGTGCGCGCATGCAGGAAGCGCTGTATTCGCTCATGCAGATGGCCAAGACCAGCGCGGCGCTTGCGCGGCTCGCGCAGGCGCAACTGCCCTACGTTTCGGTGATGACCGACCCCACCACCGGCGGCGTCTCGGCGAGCCTTGCGATGCTGGGGGATCTCAACTTCGCCGAGCCGCGTGCGCTGATCGGCTTTGCCGGCCCGCGCGTCATTCAGCAGACGGTGCGCGAAACGTTGCCCGAAGGCTTCCAGCGCAGCGAGTTCCTGCTCGAGCACGGCGCGCTCGACATGATCGTAGACCGCCGCGACATGCGCGATCGCGTGTCGTCCGCGCTGCGCATTCTCATGAAGCTGCCGCCCTCGGCTCCGGTGCCAGCCGAGCCCTCCGTAGCAGCCTGACCCCACTGCGGGACCCAGGCGCCTCGCGCTGTTTTCGACGAAGGGCTACGAGCTTTGAGCAGATACGAGACGCTCGACGAATGGCTCCAGGTGCAGCAGTCGGTGCATCCCAGGAGCATCGACCTGGGGCTCGAGCGCGTCACTGAAGTCGCGCGCGCGCTCGGCGTGCACACGGCGCGCTGTCCCGTGGTCACTGTGGGCGGCACCAACGGCAAGGGCTCCGTGGTTGCGCATTCAGATGCGCTGCTGCGGGCTGCCGGGCTCACCACGGGCGTATTCACCTCGCCGCATCTGGTCCGCTACAACGAGCGTATCTGCGTCAACGGCGCTGAGGTGACGGATGGCGAGCTGGTCTCCGCATTCGATCGCATCGAAGCCGCGCGCGGCGACACCACGCTCACCTATTTCGAGTTCAACACGCTCGCGGCGCTGCTGCTGTTCGCGGACAGGCGGGTGGACGTGGCGATCCTCGAAGTGGGCCTCGGTGGCCGGCTCGACGCCGTGAACCTGCTCGACGCGGATGTGGCGGTGGTCGTTTCCATCGGCCTCGATCACCGCGACTGGCTGGGCAACTCGCTCGAGGACATCGGGCGTGAGAAGGCGGGCATCTTCCGCGCCGGCCGGCCCGCGGTGCTCGGCTCGCGCGACATGCCGTCGTCCGTCTTCGAAGTCATCGAATCGGTCGGTGCGAAGCCGGTGGTGGCCGGGCAGCGATTTCAGCTGGGCCGTGCACGCGAGCGGCTGGAATTATCGCGGGCCTTCGGTCCGCCTCGAAGGGCTGCCGCCTTCGGCGCTGGGCGGCGCCATCCAGTATCGGAATGCATCCACGGCGCTCGCGGCGGTGGAGTCGCTTGGGTTGGCGCCGCGGCTCACGAAAGAAGGGGTCAGCACGGCTCTGCGTAACGTGAGGCTCGCCGGGAGATTCCACGTAGTGCCCGGGCCCGTGGAGTGGATTCTCGACGTAGCCCACAACGAGCCCGCGGCGCGCGTGCTCGCGGACCATCTGGCCGCGCGTCCGTCGTCGGGCAGAACCATTGCCGTGGTGGGCATTCTTGGCGACAAGGACAGCGAGGCGATCGGCAGGCTGCTGCGTCCGTTGGTCGATCGCTGGATCGTCTGCACCGTGCACGAGCCGCGCGGCCTGCCCGCGGAAGAGCTGGCGCGCCGAATGAAGGCGGGCGCCGCCCTGAGCGATGCACAGGTGCAGCTCGCTGCTTCCACGGAAGAGGGCTTCGCGGCGGCGAAAGCGCTCGCGGTGCCGGGTGACCGCGTCGTCGTCTGCGGCGGCTTCAATATCGTCGGGTCGGCAATGCGCTGGCTTCAGATATAATCGGCCGCCGCGCGCGCTGCGCCGTCAACGCCATAGATCACTATAACCGTGCGCTTGATTTCCAGCCGTTGCCCCTCATTTTGGAAGCTCGCGTGAAGGAGAGACTCACGGGCGCAATCATCCTGGTTGCGTTGCTGGTGCTGTTGGTGCCGGAGCTACTCACCGGGCCTGGCCCCACGCCAGCGACGGAGCCCGCCGGCCCCGAAGGGGTGCCGCTTCGCTCCTACACCATCGATTTAGCGGATGACGCTGCCGCGCGCCGCCCGGGCGCCGCTGCGCCCACCAGCACGGCACCGGTGCCCGCGACGGATGAGCCTGCTGAACAGGCGAGCACCGAGCCAGACGCCGAAGGCGCTGGCGAAAGCGCATCGCCCGCCGGCGACGGCAGCGCGGACGCTGCGAGCAGCGACACCCTGTCAGGCGAAGCGGCGTTTGCCGAGGCCAGCGAGGCCGAGGCGGGCAAGCCCGACGCAGCCGAGCCTGAGCAGCCCAGAAGCGCGTTCGGCCCGAACGCGGTGAGCCGCGCGCAGCCGCAGCCGTCACCCTCATCGTCTGCATCGGGCAGTGCGCCGTCGGCGCGGCCGAGCGGTGCAGTCGAAGCGCCTTCGTCCGCCACGCGTGCTTCGAGCAGCGCGTCCACGGCCACGAAGGGTTGGGCGGTCCAGCTTGGCGTGTTTGCAAGCCGCGAGAACGCCGAGCGACTCGCGAAGCAAGTGAAGGGCAAAGGGTATCCAGTCGTTGTCCATGAGATTTCAGGCAGCAAGCGGCTCTTTCGAGTCCGCGTCGGTCCGGAACCGGACCGCGCGGCGGCCGTTGCGCTCGGCGCGAAGCTGCGCGCCGCCGGCCATGCCGGCACGGTGGTTCCATACCCCTGACTCCTGCCCGCCGCGGGCGTTGCCGGCAGTACGAAGCCTCCAGGGCGGCAAAGGGCCGCACCGTCACCGGGCGGGCCGCGACACACCCCCCAATTGTCGAAATTCGGTCCCTGGGCGGCCCACTTGGCACAGGGGCTCTTGTACAATTCGCGCCGCGCGCGACCCCGCGCGTGCGGAAGCCGCGAGCGTCGATGAATCTTGCCGATTATCTGGTAATCCTCGCTGTCGTTCTTTCCGCCGTCATCGGCGCTGTGCGCGGGCTCCTGCGCGAAGCGGTTGCACTCGCCACCCTCATCCTGGCCATCTTCCTGGCCTGGACTTTCGCGGGCTCCCTGGAACCGCACCTGGGCGGGCTGCTCGCGAATCCGCCGGCCAGCACCTGGGCCGCGCGCGCCATCATCTTCCTCATCGTCATGCTCGTCGGCATGGTGGTCGCAGCGCTGCTTTCGTATTTCGTGCGCCTCTCGCTGTTCAGCGGCATGGACCGATTCCTCGGCTTCGTGTTCGGCATGCTGCGCGGAGTGCTGCTGCTGGGCGTGTTCGTGATCGTCGCCCAGCTGCTGCGCCTGGATGGCGAGAAGTGGTGGCTGAATTCACGCCTCATGCCCTACGGCGAGAGCGTCGCCAACGGCCTGCGAGCCATCGTTGGCGAGCAGATGGCGAAGCACGGCAGTTGAACCGCGGCCGCAGGCCGTGAGGACAGCGTTATGTGCGGAATCGTCGGAATCGTCGGCACAGGCCCGGTCAACCAGCGGCTGTACGACGCGCTCACCGTGCTGCAGCATCGCGGCCAGGATGCCGCCGGCATCGCCACTTCCGTCGAAGGCGAACTGTGCGTGCGCAAGGGCAGCGGCCTGGTGCGCGATGTCTTCCAGCAGCATCACATGCTCGAGCTGCGGGGCAACGTCGGCATCGGCCACGTGCGCTACCCCACTGCCGGGTGCGATGGCATCTCGCGAAGCGCAGCCGTTCTACGTGAACGCGCCTTACGGCATGTGCCTCGCCCACAACGGCAATCTCACCAACGCCGCGCGAGCTTGCGGAAGTGCTCATCCGCGAAGATCGCCGCCACCTCAACACCACCTCCGACTCGGAAGTGCTGCTGAACGTGTTTGCCTCAGAGCTGCAGCGCGTCGGCACGCCGCGCGTTACGCCGGGCGGACATCTTCGCCGCGCTCAACGCCGTGTATCGCCGCTGCCGCGGCGGCTACGCCGTGGTGGCGATGGTCATCGGCCACGGCATCCTCGGCTTCCGCGACCCGAACGGCATCCGCCCGCTGGTGCTCGGCCAGCCGCGACACCGCCAAGGGCGCGGAGTGGATGCTCGCCTCCGAGAGCGTGGCGCTCGACGGGCACTGGCTTCAAGTTCGTGCGCGACATCGGCCCGGGCGAGGCGGTGTTCATCGACGAGCAGGGCCGCCTGCACTCGCAGCAGTGCGTGGCCACCGTGCAGCCACACGCCGTGCATCTTCGAGTACGTGTACTTCGCGCGCCCGGACTCGATCATCGACAACATCTCGGTGTATCGCGCGCGCATGCGCATGGGCGACAAGCTCGCGGAGAAGATCCAGCGCGAGCGCCCCGACCACGACATCGACGTGGTCATCCCGATCCCGGACACCAGCCGCACCAGCGCGCTGCAGCTCGCGCAGCGCCTGGGGCTGAAGTATCGCGAAGGCTTCATCAAGAACCGCTACATCGGCCGCACCTTCATCATGCCGGGGCAGGAGCAGCGCGAGAAATCCGTGCGCCGCAAGCTGAACGCCATCGACCTCGAGTTCCGCGGCAAGAACGTGCTGCTGGTGGATGACTCCATCGTGCGCGGCACCACCTCCGCGCAGATCATCGAGCTCGCCCGCGAGGCCGGCGCCGCGCAAGGTGTACTTCGCCTCCGCCGCGCCGCCGGTGCGCTTCCCGAACGTGTATGGCATCGACATGCCGGCGGCCAGCGAGCTCGTCGCTGCTGGCCGCACGGTCGACGAGGTGGCGCGGCTCATCGGCGCCGACTGGCTCATCTACCAGGATCTGCGACGACCTCGTGGCGGCCTGCCGGCACGACGATGCGCGCGTCGAAGGAGTTCGACACCTCCTGCTTCTCCGGCGAGTACGTCACCGGCGATGTCACGCCGGAATACCTCGCGCGGCTGCAGCACGAGCGCTCGGACGAGGCGAAGAGCCTGCGCCGCGATGGCCGCAGCCCGCTGAAAGTGGTTCGCCGCACCTGAGCGAGCGGAATCCGTCGCCGCGCGGCGTTTGTCGTGGCAGCATTCGCGGCGAGTGTTGCCGTGAGTGGGCCGTGTGCCGAACCATGTAATAGAGCCTGCCTCCGGGCGTAGCGATCCGCGCCGCAGGCTCCTGCTAGATCTGTTCAGCTCCGCGCTGGAAAGCGTCGACGGGCGGCTGTGCGTGCGGGATGCGCTGAAGGCATCGGCCGGCGCGCAGGCGCAACCCCGGCCCGTGTGGGCGGCGGCAGTCGGCAAGGCGGCAAGCTCGATGGCGCTTGGTGCGCACGAAGCGCTGGGGAGCTCGCTCCAGCGCGCGCTGCTCATCACCAAAGACGACCACGTGGCGCCGCAGGCCTATGGACTGCCGAACGTCGAGATACTCGAAAGCGCCCACCCCATGCCGGACCAACGCTCGCTCGCGGCGGGCGAGCGGCTGTTGAGCTGGGTGGATGAGCTGCCGCCCGACGTGGAGCCGCTGTTCCTGATCTCCGGGGGAGCCTCGAGCCTGGTGGAGTCGCTGGTGCCGGGGGCGAGCTTCGCGCAGCTCACGGCGCTCAACGCGACGGGGCTCGCCAGCGGCATAGCCATCGTCGAGCTCAACGCCCAGCGTGCGCAGCTTTCGCAGATCAAGGGCGGGCGGCTCGCCGCGCGCCTCGCCGGCCGGCCGGCGCGGGCGCTCTTCATCTCGGATGTGCCGGGGCACGACCCGGCGGTTATCGGCTCCGGCCTCATGGGCCCGAACATGGGCAATGGCGGCGCGGACGATCGCATCGAGCGCACAGTGGTCGCGTCCATCGAGCACGCCATGGCAGCGTGTTCGGGAGGAAGCGCAGAAGCGCGGGCTCACGGTATGGAAAGACTCGCGTGCGTTCGACGGCGCGGCAGAGCGCATGGCCGTGCGCTTCGCGCACGAGCTGCACATGAGCGCGAGCCAGGTGTGCGTGTGGGGCGGGGAGTCCACGGTGCAACTTCCGGAAAAGCCGGGGCGCGGCGGCCGCAATCAGCATCTGGCGCTGGCGGCGGCGCGAATCATCGCCGGCCATGAGGATCTGCTGCTGCTGGTGGCCGGAACGGACGGCACGGATGGCGTCACCCAGGACGCCGGCGCGCTCGTCGACGGTGAAACCTGCTCACGCATCGCGCTCGCGGAGCTCGACGTGCACAGTTGCCTGGAGCGGGCCGACTCGGGCAATGCGCTCGCCGCGGCCGGCGATCTGATGCACACCGGGCCCACCGGCACGAACGTCGGCGACATCGTCATCGGCCTGAAACTCTCGGCTGATGCCGCAGTGGAGCTCGCGCGCGTGCGCGACCGCTCGTGACGCGCTGACCTCGCGCGTGCTGTAATCCGGCTCAAGCCGCCATCGCAGAAGCGGCCGATGCAGCGCGGGTCACCGGGAACAGGCTCCTAACGCCCATGCGGTTGTTGATGATCGAAGACGACGCGCGCTACTGCGCGCTCATCCGGCACCACCTCACGTGCCGCTGGCCCGATGCTGAGCTCATCGTGTCGAGCCCCGTTCTGCATCCCATCCCCGCGCCGGAATACGTGGCGCAGGGCTTCGACGCCGTGCTGGTGTCGCACGACTGGCCGGGCGGCCGTGGCATCGACTGGGTGAAGGATTTCGCGAGCCGGCCGCGCTTCGCGCCGGTGATCTTCCTCAGCGAGCACGACGACGACGCCGAGGCGCGCCAGGCGCTGGAGTTTGGCGCGCACGCGGCGCTCGGCAAGACGAAGATCGATCACGCGCGGCTGCTGGCAGCGTTCGCGAGCGCGGCCGGCAAGCAGATGCAGGTGCGCGCGGACTGGCGCACGTCCGACGAAGCGCAAACAGTCGCAGCGCTTCGGCGAGGCGTTCATCCGCGGCTATCGGCGCATCCGGCGCCTCGCTGGCGGGCCCGTTTCGGAGCTGTATCTCGCCGAGAGCGAGCAGGCGGGCGCGCTGGTGGTGCTGAAAGTGGCGCGCGACCAGCAGGTGCAGAACGAGCTGGATTCGTCGTTCCGGCGCTTCCTGCAGGAATACGAGATCGTGCAGCGAATTCGTCACCCGGGCGTGGTGCGGCTGTACGACCTGGGCGTGAGCGATGAGCACGCGTATCTCGTCATGGAATATTTCCGGGCGGGGACCTGCGACGGCGCATGCGCTCGGAGCTGCCGGTGCGAGAAGCGCTGCGCATCGCGCTGGAGATAGCGCGGGCGCTCGACGGCATTCACTGCGCCGGCGTGCTGCATCGGGACCTGAAACCCGGCAACGTGATGATGCGCGACGACGGCACGCTGGCCCTCATAGACTTTGGTCTTGCGAAAGATGCGGCGCTGGCCATGGAAGTGACCGGACCACGGCACCATTTTCGGCACGCCGCACTACATGAGCCCCGAGCAGGGCCACGGCGAGCCGATCGATGCGCGCAGCGACCTCTACAGCCTCGGTGTGATGCTGTTTGAGATGCTGGCGCGCGAAAAGCCGTACCGGGCGGAGAACCCCATGGCCATCATCTACAAGCATCGCAAGGCGCCGATTCCTGCGCTGCCTGAAGCCGTGGCGGCGTTGCAGCCGCTGGTGTCGAAGCTGCTCGGCAAGACGCCGGGCGAGCGTTACCCCGATGCCGCAGCGGCGGTCGAGGCCATTCGGGCGGCGGCGCGTGAGCATCTGTCGGAGGAGCTGGCGGCGTAGCGATGGCCGCCGCGAGAATGTTGCCGTGAATACTGTCGAGACGATTTTGCTGGCGCCCACGCCGGCCGCCTGGGTCGATCATGCCGTTGCGAACTGGCGCGAGCTGCTGGTGGACCATGCGAACTGCGAGAAGAAGGCCGCTTCGAGCGCGCTCGCGTTGATGTTCGCCTATCCGGAAGACCGCAAGCTCACCAGCGCGCTGTCGCGCCTGGCGCGCGAAGAGCTGCGCCACTTCGAGCAAGTGCAGCGGATGATGGAGACGCTCGAGGTTCCCTTCATTCGGCAGAAGCCCGGCCGCTACGGGGCGGGGCTGCGCGCGACCATGCGCACCGCTGACCCGGGCCGCAAGCTCGATCTGCTACTCATCGGCGCGCTCATTGAAGCGCGCTCTGCGGAGCGCTTCCGGCTGCTCGTGCCGCGCTTGCAGGAGCCACTGGCGGATTTCTACGCCACGCTCGAGCGTTCGGAAGCTCGGCACTTTGAGCTCTATTTGAATCTCGCGCACGAGATGGATGCTTCGAAGGGCAAGGCGGAGTCGGAGCTCCGGCTGAAGGCGATTGCGGAACGCGAAGCGGAGCTTGTCACCACGCCGGATGAGGCGTTTCGATTTCACTCCGGCGCGCCGGCTTAGGCGCGTCGAGGACGATCATCGTTGATGACGCTGACGGCGGATTGCCGCCGCCGTTCTCTCCACATCGGTTGGCCAGGGACCAACACAACAGAGAGTCAGCAACTGTCAGACCAGATCTGAGCTTCTGGATCTTTGTTTATGCCGGCGCCGGCGCCGGCGCAATTCACGCGCCTCCTGCGATTTCTTCTATCTCTGGTGGCTGGTTCGATCGACTGCCGCAACTTCACCGCTCAAGAGTAGTTGTCGATTTCTTCTCGTCAGTCGATCGCGCTCTGTTGCCGAACGCGAAGATCGTGACTACCGCCGTTCGCCCGCCATGGCCTCCGATTATCTGCGGGAGCCAGTGGGCTCCTCTTTTGACAGGACCGACGCAAAATCCCTCCCGACCTCCTGAAAGTCGAGATACACGGTCCGCAGATCGTCCTCGAGCGTGCCGGGTTTCACAACGGGAGCGCGAGTTCCAAAGAGGTCAAGAATACTGCCCGCGCCGTTGGCGTACGATTCAAGCAGTGAGCGGTTTAGAAAGCGTTTCATGGCACGGTTCTGTGTCGCTCATGGCGACAAAAAAATGAAAGCGGCAAATGCGCGCTGAAGTATTCCAACGTATCGAATGTGGGTCAACAACAAAGCGTGGCTCGAATGATCGTACTGACCCACGACCGCACAATCGTACGAAGCGTCAAACAAACCGCCGCGACTTATGCGCAGGGACGGTCGACTGCCGTGCGCACGTGGGCCAACACGGTTCGCGAGCGCGTTGCGCCCGCGCCGCTGTCGCATCGTGTGGGACGGAACCGAATGGCGCGGACTGCCTCGAGGCGCTCAAGAATATCGGCAACTACTGGATCGGCGATCAGCCCGCAGGCACTCAGGTTTCGGGATGGCTGGATGCCTGGACGCCGGCGCCAAGCGCATACGTGATCAAGGCACGAAACGCAGCCGACGTTGCCGCCGGTGTCAGCTTCGCCCGTGCAAACAATCTGAGGCTCGTCGTCAAGGGTGGCGGCCACAACTATCTGGGCACGTCCAATGCACCAGGCTCTTTGCTGATATGGACCCGCGCGATGAAGAAGGTCACTCTGCATGCTGCGTTCGTGGGAAAAGATTGCGAAGGCCGCATCGCACCTGTTCCCGCCGTCAGCGCCGAAGCGGGTGCGGTGTGGATGGACCTCTACGACGCCGTGACGACGCAAGGCGGCCGCTACGTCCAGGGCGGCAGCTGCACGACGGTGGTCGATGCCTTCGCGCTCGTCATCATCGCCGACGGGGAGAGGCCCACCTATCCTGGCCTCGCGCGCACTCCATTGGATCTGGCCGCGGCCCACAAGAGTGCCCATGACATCGACCTGGCGGCCGCGGAACTTCGCAAGATTGCTCCGAACGGGGGCTCTTATGTTTCGGAGAGCAACTACTTCAACCGCGCCTGGCAGGACGCGTATTGGGGGAAGAGCTATTCCAGATTGCGGGCCATCAAGACGAAATATGATCCCGACGGACTTTTCTTCGTCCACTACGGGGTGGGGAGCGAGGAGTGGAGCGCCGACGGCTTCACACGTCTCGCCTAAAAGATTCTGAGGTCTGCTCACGAGGCCCCGGCTTGCTGCCAGCGATGGCACGGCCATCGGCGGCGCGGATTACGCACTCACCCAGTGCGCGATCATCGGCGCCGACGGGCGCATCCGTTGGGCGCTGCGACGGCAGGACCAATTGTTCCTCGTTCGACGATCCGCGCGCGGTCAAGTCGACTCCATCCGGTAAGTCCCATCATCCTGCAAGATCACATTGCCGGTTGTCAGTCGTCCCGCGCGCCGATAGACGCTGAACACCACTCCATTGCTGGTCGTATGGGACTTCACGAGCTTCATTGTCGAGGGCACGGCGTTGCGATTGAAAAGTCTCCGCCCGCTGCCGAGCAGAACCGGAAACGTCGCTAACCGATACTCATCTATCAGGTCGTGTTCGATGAGCGTCTGTGCGAGGTCCGCGCTACCGTGCACTTGCAACTCACCTGAGAGTCTTGCCTTGAGCGCGGCAACTTCTTCCGCCACGTTTCGAATGGCGGTGGTGCCCTGCCAGGTGAACTCGCTGACGGAGCGCGACGCTACAAACTTGGGCAACGTGTTGAGCGCCCGCGCAATGGAATCGGCGGGGTCGGTGACGTGTGGCCAGTGGGAGGCAAAGATATCGTAGGTGCGGCGACCCAGGAGAAATGCGCGCGCCTTCGAGAAAATATCGGTCATGGCGCTGCCCATGTCCGCGTCAAAATGGGGAACGACCCAGCCACCGTGCCGGAAATCGCCGCTCGTGTCCTCCGCCGGGCCGCCCGGGGCCTGGCTGACGCCGTCAAGGCTCAGGAATTCGGTGAGGGTGAGCTCGGCAGTCGCATTCTTCGCTGGTTGGCTGGCCATGTTGCGCTCCTGATGTTCGTCAAGTGGATCCCGCGATCTTGTGCCGCGCCGTCCGCGCGGCGACCTGTCAGGACTAAAGACGAACGGGTGTCACCACTGCCGACATTGAGCGGAGAAAATTACGTTGGCCAGTACAACTCGCCTCGGCGGCAAGCTCGAAGCAAACGAGGACGTTGCCGCGGGCATGCGCCGCGCGTGTGTGATGACGATAACGCCGGGATCACGCTGCGTCACCGACGAGTCGAATTCGACGAGGAAATCGATGTCACTTCTTTCTGTGTCGAAGTCTGGGCGCAAAATCGAGCCGAACGCCTCGAGTCGGCTGACGCCGTGAAGGAGGCACAGCCTGGCAATGGACAGATTGCGGGCGAGGGATCGGCGCGTGCGCGATACAAGGGTGCGCGTCATGGATGATCCCAGCCCGTGTCGGAGCGATAGGGCAGGGAGACCATCTGCGCCTCAACGCGAATTCAGGGACGTTCTTCAGACTTTCCCAAGGGGCGTGTCAGGGTCTTCAGCTCGTACTTGCCGTTGTCGTAGACGAGGTAGCTGCCTTCTTCGTACCACGCGCCGAGCACGATGCGCTGTGCCGGCTCGCCGTCCACGAGCGTGTCGTGAATGCCGGGGCGATGCGTGTGCCCGTGGATCATGCGGTGGACGCGTGCCGTGCGATACGCGGTTTCGACCGCGGCCGGGTTCACGTCCTGAATCTGCGGAGCCGTGCGCGCGCTGTGTGCCTTGCTGCCGGCACGTGCCCGGTTGGCAAACTTGTCTCGCACGGCGAAGGGCAGGGCAAGAAAGCGCCGCTGCCACTCGGCCGTGCGCACGCTGCTACGAAGCTCCTGGTAGGCGTGGTCATCGGTGCACAGCGCATCGCCGTGCGTTATGAGCACCCGCTCGCCATCCAGCTCGATCACCACTGGGTCCTGCAGCAGGCGAGCGCCGGCCTGGTCGCAGAACTGGCGGCCGAGCAGAAAATCCCGATTGCCGTGGATGACGAACGTGGCAACGCCACTATCTGTGAGTGTGCGCAGCGCGCCGATGATGCGGCCTTTCTCCGGGTCGGGGTCGTCGTCGCCCACCCAGACTTCGAACAGGTCGCCGAGGATATACAGCGCCTCCGCGCCCGCCGCCTGCGTGCGCAGGAACGCGAAGAACTGCTCCGTGGCGTCGGGTGCGCTCGCATCCAGATGCACGTCTGAGACGAAGACGCGTGCCACGCTCAGGCGCCTTGCAGCGGGTGGGTCGGAATCATCCCTGGCTCCTGCCCGCCATTACTGCGGCGGCGCCTCGGGCGCCGAAGGCGGGGGAGGCGGCGGTGTGGGGCTTGCCGCAGGGGCCGGCGCAGGCGCAGGCGCAGGGGCCGGCGCCGGCGCGGGCGCCGACGCCGACGCCGACGCCGATGCCGACGCCGACGCCGATGCCGATGCCGATGCCGAGGCCAGCGGCTCGATCTTCTCAATGACGATGGACTTCAGCGGCGCCTCGGACTTGAAAGGCCCCACGCTGCCGGTGGCAATGACACCGATCTTGTCGAGCACGTCCACACCCTCCGTGACGCGGCCGAACACCGTATAGCCCCACCGCGTGGGCAGCGGGTCGAGCTCCGCGTTATCCGCGAGGTTCACGTAGAACTGCGAGTTGGCGCTGTGCGCCGGGCCCGAGCGGGCCATGCCCACCGTGCCGCGCTTGTTCTGCAGGCCGTTGCCGGACTCGTTCACGATGTATTCGTGCGTGGATTTCAGCTTGAGGGTGGCCGCGTCGTGCCCGCCGCCCTGGACCACGAAGTTGCCCACCACGCGATGGAACAGCGTGTTGGTGTAGAACCCTTCATTCACATAGCGCAGGAAATTCTGCACGGTGAGCGGCGCGCGGTCTGCCTGCAGCTCCACGACGAACGAGCCCATGTTGGTGGTGACCCGAACGGCGCTGGCCGTGGGTGTGCTGACCGGGGGCGCAGTGGGGCTTTGGGCGCTGGCCGTGCCTGGCAGCGCGCATGCAACGGCCAGTAGCGAGAGGGCCAGGCAGGGGGCCCACAGCTTGCGCAGCGGCCGGCTGAGGGAGCCAAACAGCGGTTTGAGGGGCCGGGGAAGCGCGAGCTGCGTTGCTGATTGCATCAATTTTCCATGGTTCCGGCCTGCGAAAGAGCGGGCGGATTCTAGCAAGCGGGGCGGGTGGGGTCCGAACAGGCGTTTCTGGCCCGGCCGGGTTCCCGTACCATTGCCGCCCCCGGCTGACCGGCGCTGCGAAGCGCGGCCTGAAGGGGTTGATAGAGGCCGTTTCCCAAGCGTGTTGTTTTCATGACCACCGGATCGACAGTCCAGAGCGCGGCGAGTTCGGCTACGGGCGTAGCTGCGGGCGTGGCTGCCGATGCTGCCACCGGCGCCATTGCGGGCACTCACGGCCCTGTCGCGACCGCCCGTTTCGCGCCGAGCCCCACCGGTGAGCTGCATTTGGGCAATGCCCGCACGGCGCTCTTCAACCTGCTGCTCGCGCGGCACCTGAACGGCCGCTTCATCCTGCGGGTGGAAGACACCGACCAGGAGCGCAGCAAGGATATGCACATCGAGCAGCAGATGAACGACCTGCGCTGGCTCGGCATACAGTGGGACGCCGGGCCCGATCGTGAGGATGACCGCGGGCCCTATCGCCAGTCGCAGCGTGGCGCCGTCTATGCGCACTACTTCGACGAGCTGGCTGCCAAGGGTCTCACCTACCCTTGCTTCTGCACGGCGGTCGAGCTGGACATTTCCCGCCGCACGCAGCTCGCCGCCGGCCGCCCGCCGCGATATGTCGGCACGTGCCGCGAGCTCACGCCGGAGCAGCAGGCGCGCAAGCGCGCAACGGGCGCCGTGCCCACCACCCGTTTTCATGTGCCAACGGGCCGCCGCATCGAGTTCACGGACTTCGTGCATGGCGAGCAGAGCTTCCTGAGCGACGACATCGGCGACTTCGTCGTTCGACGCGCGGATGGCTCCGCCGCGTTCTTCTTCTCCAACGCGGTGGATGACGCGCGCATGGGCGTTACGCACGTGCTTCGCGGTGAGGACCACCTGACCAATACTCCACGTCAGCTCCTGATTCTGGCGGCGCTCGGCTTGCCGATCCCGGTGTACGGGCATGTGTCGCTGCTGGTGGGGAAGGACGGGGCGCCGCTGTCGAAGCGGCACGGCGACCCGAGCGTTCGGTATTACCGCGATCGGGGCTATGCGCCCGAAGCCATCGCGAACCATCTTTTCCGCCTCGGCCATTCCACCTCCGAGCACGGCTTTCTCTCGCTGGACGAGATGGCGCGGGCGTTCGACCCTTCGCATCTGGGCCGCGCGCCGGCCAAGTTCGACGACCAGCAACTCACCATGTGGCAGAAGGAATGGGTGAATCGCCTCTCCGCCGAGGCGGCGCGGGCGTGGCTTGCGCCCTGTGTGCCGGCGCATGTGGAAGAGGGCGCAAAACGCGCCTTCATCGAGGCGGTGATGCACAACGTGGTGCTGCCGGAAGACGCGCAGGGCTGGGCGCAGATCGTGTTCGGCGAGCTGCCGCCGCTTGGCGCCGATGACGAAGAGGTGGTGCGCAGCGCCGGCTCGGGCTACTTTTCCGCTGCGGCGTCGGCCGCCGCGAGCAGCGACAATGATTTGCCGGCTATCGTGAGCGCGGTGAAGGCCGCCACAGGCCGCACCGGCGCCGCGCTCTACAAGCCGCTGCGCCTTGCGCTCACCGGCCGCACGCACGGCCCGGAGCTGGCGCCGCTGTTGAAAGCCATGCCGCCTGGAAAGGCGCGCGAACGACTGGCACGGTTTGCCGCCTGAAGATATGCACCTGGAATCACTGAACGAATGAACGACCGCTTACCCACCATCCGCATCTTTAACTCCCTCACGGGAGAGAAGGAAGTATTCGAGCCCATCGTGCCGGGCCAGGTCGGCATGTATGTGTGCGGCATCACCGTGTACGACTACATCCACGTCGGTCACGCGCGCATGCTCACGGTGTTCGATGTGGTGCAGAGATACCTGCGGCATCGTGGGTACAACGTGCGCTACGTCCGCAACATCACGGACATCGACGACAAGATCATCAAGCGCGCCGCCGATCGGGGCGAGAGCATCGAGGCGCTGAGCGGGCGTTTCATCCAGGCGATGGATGAGGACTGCGCGAAGCTCGGCCTGCAGAAGCCGGACGTGGAGCCGCGCGCCACGCAGCACATCAGCCACATCGTGGCGATGATCAGCCAGCTCATCGATCGCGGTTACGCGTATGTCGCCCCGAACGGTGATGTGAATTACGCAGTGGCCAGGTTCGAAGGCTACGGCCGGCTCTCCGGCAAAGTGCTCGCGGATCTGCGGGCCGGCGCGCGCGTGGAAGTGGATGAATCCAAGCGCGACCCGCTCGATTTCGTGCTGTGGAAGGCCGCGAAGCCGAATGAGCCCACATGGGATTCACCGTGGGGCAAGGGCCGGCCCGGCTGGCACATCGAGTGCTCGGCCATGTCTACGGCGGTGCTGGGCGAGACGTTCGACATTCACGGCGGCGGGCTCGACCTCAAGTTCCCGCATCACGAGAACGAGATCGCGCAGAGCTGCGGCGCCACCGGCGCGAAGTTCGTGAACGTGTGGATGCACAACGGCTTCGTGAACATCGACGACGAGAAGATGTCGAAGTCGCTCGGCAACTTCTTCACCGTGCGCGACGTGCTCGAAAAGCTGCGCCACCCCGAGGTGATGCGCTACTTCCTGCTGTCGAGCCAGTATCGCGGGCCCATCAACTACGCGACCGAGCAGCTCGAGCAGGCGGATATCGGGCTCAACCGCATCTACACCGCGCTTCGCGATCTGCCCACCGATGTGTATGCGCCGCGCGGCGAGCACACGAAGCGGTTCCACCAAGTGATGGACGACGACTTCAACACGCCGGAAGCCATCGCCGTGCTGCAGACCCTCACACGCGAGATCAACACGGCGCGGGATACGAAGAAGCACGACGTCGCCGCCGCGCTGGGGGCCGAGCTGCGGTTCCTCGCGGGCGTGCTGGGGCTGGGCGGGCAAGACCCGGCGGCGTGGTTCACACTGTTCGCGCCCCGGTTGGGGGGCGATGAAAACGGGGCCGAAGCGGAACTCCTTTTGACCAATGAGCAGGTCCAGAGCCTCGTGGACGCCCGCGCAGCGGCCCGCGCGGCGAAGAACTGGGCCGAGTCCGACCGCCTCCGGGACGAGCTGTTGGCCGTCGGGGTGATCGTGGAGGACAAGCCGGGCGGCAAGGCGACCTGGCGGCGGAAATGAGTTTGCGGTGCGGGCCGCGAACCGGGGCCTCGCGGGCCCGATTCGGGGGCCAGCCGCGCCGCAGGCCGGAACCTCGCAGTTAAATTGACGCTTGTCGTGGCGTTTCCGTATGATCCCGCCCCCCGTGCAACGGGTCCGGCGAAGATCGATGGCGGGGCTCTGGCGTTCGGGGCATGGCGCAGTCTGGTAGCGCATCTGCTTTGGGAGCAGAGGGTCGCAGGTTCAAATCCTGCTGCCCCGACCAGTTCACCGCGGCATCGACTTGCAGGCTTGGCCAGTGTGCCCGTAGCTCAGGCGGATAGAGCATCGGCCTTCTAAGCCGAGGGTCGCAGGTTCGAGTCCTGCCGGGCACGCCACATGGGGCGGCCACAGGGCGCGGCCAGGGCGCGGCCAAAGCGCGGCAAGGGGGTGCGCCGCCGGCAAGGCCGCTCGCGCGGCCGGTGCACGGAAGGTTCGGTTTGAGTTGCGTACCCGCTCGCGGGCGTGGCACGCACGTTCGAGACGACGGTGGGCGTAGCTCAGTTGGTAGAGCCCCGGGTTGTGATCCCGGTTGTCGCGGGTTCGAGTCCCGTCGCTCACCCCAGACCCGCAGGGTCTGCAGAGAACCAGGCCCGCAATGGGTCTGAAGCAGTAGTTTTGATTTTGGGCCGTTAGCTCAGTTGGTAGAGCAGGAGACTCTTAATCTCTTGGTCGAAGGTTCAAGTCCTTCACGGCCCACCACCTTACTTGAAGAGGTGCGTGGCAGATGCTTCATCGACACCTCAATCACGAGCGTTTTACGCTCGCCGCCATCGACGACGTGATTGCGCGCGGCAAGCGGCAGGACTGGGCCGAGCTGCGTTGGGCGTTGCTTGCCGATCGTTCCATCGCTGGGCGCATTCTGCGTGTCTGTGAGCCACAGGTGCGCGATCCGTACGCGCAGCGCTATCACTTCTGGAAGCACTATGCCGAGCGACGCGCTACCTGACTGGGACCGCGTGCTGTCGGCCGCCGCGCATCTACAACAGATCGTCCCTGACGCCGTGCTCGTTGGAGGCACGGCTTCTGCCGCGTACGCGCGGCACCGACTCTCCCAGGATGCCGATCATGTCGTGGGCGACCTTCGGCAGCGAACTCGCCAACCGGCTCGGCGAGGAAAAGGTGGTCGAGGCGCTCCGGGACTTTGACAGTCTGTATCCGCAGGAAAACGGCGAATCGGCTCTTCTGCAGCTTCAGATTCAACTGTCGAATCCATTGCCATTTGATCTGGATGAGGTTCGGCTCGCCGAGTACAAGCAACTCGATCCTCGCTGGCACGACTGGGCTGCGGTACGTGCGGTGTGCCTGTCCACAGCAGACGTCATCTTCGATCGAATTGCGGGTGGGGCGACGCGGGGCGAGTGATTCGGGTGTTCGTTACCGCTCGACCGATACATCTTCGGGCAGGTTGTGTCGCCTGAGTGTCGATTTGATCAGGGTCGTGGCGCTCCCAGCCACCGCCGCGACTGGACGATGACAACGACCGAAAAAATGGCAACGTCCTCATTCTCGACGGTGCCTATTTCAGTGCCTGAGAGAGCACGCTGCAGGTCCTCCGCGAAATTTGCGGACGCGCCCGAGGATGCCTCACGTGCCATTTCGCGTTGACCTTGCTCATGTCCTCAGGTCGCGGCGTCTCGCGATTGACACTATTGGTTCAGCAGCGGACCGAGATCACGCGATCCGTGCAGGATGCGCTCGATCCGGACTCCGTGGTCGTCGATCGTAAAGAAGATGACGTAAGCGCCATGGGCGCAGGAGCGAATTCCCTCTTTCAGCTCGGGCCGCTCCACATAGACCAGCGGTGCCTGCGCAATCTTGCGGGCCCGTGCGATCAACTCGTCTTCAAATTCGAACGCACGTTCTGGATTGTCGAGCGCAATGAAATCGGTGATCTCGGCAAGATCGATATCCGCTCGACGAGACAGCCGGACACGCATTACTTGGGCCGGCCCTTTGCAGCACCACGCTTCGCCCGGTGTCTTGCAACGACGTCTTCGATTGGGCCAGCATCTTCACTGTCGATCCCTTCCTGGATGGCAGATCTCAAATCCTTGCGCCGGATCTCGCGGAGCTGCTCGCCATCCTCCAGCAACCGCAGGCCCGCACGTACAACCTCACTGGCATTGTTAAAGCGGCCAGAATCCAGCAACTTCTTCACGAACTCTTCGAAATGGCTTCCCAGAGCAACACTGGTGGGCATCGGAATGTCCTACTAACAGGTACTAACAGGTAGTAGTCTAGCCCATCGGCACAAGATTGCAACCTCCGGGCGGCGACACGGACGAGAGCGCCGCCCGAAGGCGGCGCTCTCGTTGCGAGTCGGAGCGCTCGCACCCGGCTCATGATTCCGGCGCTTGATCCTCCCCGGCTGCACGCGACGATGGACATGGCCTTGAAGACATTGCGACGTGCCACGTCCACTCGTTTCGTCAATGACGGGTCCTCCGTTGCTGCCGCCTTCGGCCGGCGCCGTTTTTTGCGTGCACTTGCGGATTTCATGGCCGCACCATTCCCTGCGCACGCGCCCACAGCCGCACCAGGCGTCCGGGTTGCGCGAGAAGGAACAGCGGTTCGTTCACGAACACGATGCCGTCGGCTCCCCAGCCGATTTCAAACAGGCGCAGTTCGTGTTCCTCGCTCACCCCCTCGTCAATGCACGCTTGGGCGGACTTCAGGTCGTAGATGCGGTCATCAACGTTTGCCGGCGCTCGACCCTCAAGGACAGCAACGGCAGCAACGATCTTCAGCCGCGCGGCCCGCTTCCGAAAATGCATCGACGAAAGCCGTGCGCTCCGGAAGCGCGTGAGACGCAGGCTGGATGTGTGCGCGGTAGAGGCGAGTCAGGTCGATTGTCTCGCCGGCTGACGTCCGGCCCTCGATGGCGCTCACGTGCGCGTCCCCTGAAGAGCGAGGTCCACTGCGCCGTGAGCACGCGCGAGCTGTTTGCGCGCCAGTTGAAGAGACACGCAGATGGAGCCGAGCTCGGGGTCGTCCTCCTGCGTGCGCATCGCGACTTCAATGGTCTCGACCCGCACTGGCGGGGGCCGCTCTTTGGCACACTGGTGGCACACTTGGGGCCTCAAAACGGCTCCAAGTGACGCGACGCTACGTCGGTAAGTGCTTGTATTATTTAGAGTGGGTTGGTTTGCAGTGGTGGACGACCGGGACTCTTAATCTCTTGGTCGAAGGTTCGACTCCTTCACGGCCCACCAACTAATCAAGCACTTGGCGATTCCGTGGCGGGCGGTGGATGCTGAAAACCGGCATCTGGTCCCCGTACTGGTCCCCGTTTCGGATGAGAGCCACTGATACGCGGTGAGCACGGCGGGCGCCGCGTTGGCGTAGAGACGTTCGATGAGCAGCCCGTCAGCGATCTCGACTCCGAAGCAATCGACTTCGTAGCTGTTCGCAGTGTTTCGCAGAGCGACACTCGCTGCGTCGGCAGGATTTGATAACGCTGGCCTGGCGTGACGGCGAGCTGCCAGGCAGTTTAATTGACATTGCTCGTAATCAACACTAATGTTGATTTAAAGCAATGTCGAGGAGCGGGCCGATGTGGTCTGCGCGCGAGGCAATCGAGGTCTTCCATCTGCTCTTCCTTCGAGCCTTCGGCGCTCGCACGGACAGGGCGCTGTACGCCTTGAAGGGCGGCTGCAACCTCCGCTTCTTCCACAAGAGCATCCGCTACTCCGAAGACATGGACCTCGATATCCGAACGATGTCGGTCGCCACGCTTCGGAATAACGTCGATCGCGTTCTTGAGGCAGCTCCTTTCCTGCAGACGCTGCGCGCACAGCAGATCGAAATCTCGCAGGTGTCGCGGCCCAAGCAGACTGAGACGACTCAGCGCTGGAAACTCGCTTTGCGGTCCGCTGCGGCCGGTCCTGACATTCCAACCAAGATTGAGTTCTCACGCCGTGCACTCGACGAGGGTGTTGCGCACGAGGCCGTGGACCCTGAGGTCATTCGGCGCTATCGGCTCTACCCGATCCTCGTGCAGCACTACACGGCGCGGGCCGCTCTTGCACAGAAGATCGCCGCTCTCGCCCTGCGTTCCCAAACGCAAGCGCGCGACATTTTTGACTTGAAGCTCCTCCTGGATGCCGGGGCGGGCAGCTCTGCGCTACCCAAGGGGATCGCGTCGAACCTCCCACGAGCGATCGAGAATGCGATAAGCATTGGCTACGACGAGTTTGCCGGCCAGGTGTTGGCCTACCTCGAGCCGGAGTACCAGGATCACTACCGGCCGCGTCACGCATGGGAGGACTTGCAGGCGCAGGTAGTCAACGCACTCGAGGGGTTCCAGTCATGAACCAAGTCGAGGCCGTGCAGCGTCTCAAGCGTCTCGGCACGCATGGATTCGAGACACGAGATGCGGCCGCGGCGCTCGATGTGACCGCAGCGAATGCGCACATGATCCTGAGACGGCTCGCGCAATCTGGCTTGCTCATCCACGTGAGCCGCGGACGCTGGCTGCAGAGCGCAGACGTTTCGCCGTTCGCGCTTCCCGAGCTCATCTCAGCGCCGTATCCGGCGTACATCTCTCTTCAGTCCGCGCTGTTCCACCACGGTCTCGTTGAGCAGATACCGGCTGTCATCTATGCCGTGACCCTGGGCCGCCCCCGGCGGGTCCGCACACCGCTCGGCGTCGTGTCGTTCCACCGTCTTCCACCTGAGCTGTTCAGTGGCTTCGAAGTGAAGGATGCCGGCGGCGCCAAGATCGCTACCGCCGAGAAAGCGCTGTTCGATCTTCTCTACCTTGCTCCGGGTCGAAGCCGCCTCTTCGCAACCCTTCCGGAGTTGGAGATTCCCCGCAAGTTTCGATGGGCGAAGCTCGCGCAGTACGCGGCCCTCGTCAAATCACCGAGCCGCCGCACCTATCTCACGGAGGCCATCGCTCGACTCCGAAAAGCTTGATTGGCTGCGTCTCCCCGCCGGCGCCGGCAGGAGTTGCGACTGAGTGGTGCTGAGATTCATGGGCTCCTGCCGCGAGTGGTGGCTGATGTGGAGGCGCCCGGCCTCGAATTGATCCAGGCCTCGACGTCCTCCTTGCGCCAGCCGATTGCATTGGCTGAAAGCTGCAGGCGCGAAGGAAAACATCCGCTTTTCTCGAGCCGGTAAATAGTCATCCGAGAGAGCCCGGTTGCGACCAGTACCTGCTGCATTCGAAGCACACTCATAACGTAGTCCTCGGCTGCGGAGCGACGTCCTCGGAGCCGCGCCTGATCCAGACGCATGCGCACGTCGGCTTCCTTCTGATCGTCAGCTTGCGGAAAGCGGCCAGTGACGACGAGCCGCATATCTGTCGAGTTGCGCTACAAAGACCCGGTGCGCGCCGGGCGTCGCCCCTGCGCCGGTGCCGCGAATTGCAGCGTTTTGCGCCCGGATGCAACGTTGTGCAACGGGACGAAACGCAGCGATGCCTCGCGCACGGGATGCCCGCACTCGCCAACGATCGCGCCTCAGTCTCGCTGGTGATTCAACCGGTGTTGCTGCCTAAAAGTAGCTTTCGTCAAAACTGTGTGACAGTGTGGACGCGAGATACGGAGGGCCGGGGACGATGCGAGTCAGACGTGGTAGGCGCGCCAAACGTGCCAACCGAGTCCAGCGAAGAATCGACGGATTGCCCGAACGGCTGCGACTGACGATTGCGTCCTACGGAAGTGTCACGGCGACGGCGGCCGCGATGGATAGATCGGAAGGCGCCTTGCGCAAATGGATTCGCGGCACCTCCGAACCGAACGCGTCAGACCTGCGCTCGATTTGTGAGCTGACCGGCACGTATATCAACTGGCTCATCTTTGGCGAAAACTGGTCACCGTGCTCCGCGTTGCGGGCATCGGTGCCATCGACGACGGGAGAGAAGGAATGAAAGATCAACGAGCGCGACAGATCCTGCATTCACTGGTGAACGGTGCAGATCCATTTACTGGAGAAGACTTATCGGTCGGAACAGTGTTACAGAGCGCCGATGTGATGCGAGCAATGCTGGCGGGCTGCTCAGCCCTCGAAGAACGGACTGCGCGCGCCAGCCGCCGGGCGCAGCAACCGAAGAACATTGGGCAGACGTGGACGTCCGAAGAGAACGAGCGCCTGATCCAGGCATTCAAGAGCGGTGAGAGCCTGGAGGCGGTTGCCGCCAGACATGGCCGCACCCTTCGGGCTATCGAAGCGAGGCTGGAGATTCTCGGGATGATCACGCGCGAGCAACGCACGACGGAGAATCGTTTCGGAGCCGGCGGCCAGCACGATGGAGTACAACGCACCGGCGCGCGGAAAACCCGAGCGAGTTCCAAGAAGGCAGCGGGTTGATCGCGTGCGCGGCGTGCCAGCTCACAGGGAGTCGATTGGGAGCGCCGCCGTGCGGCAGCACCGCCGATTCGCCGCGCCTGGCAAGTGTGAGCGCTCTCCGCAAGGGCGACGACTCAGCACCGCCCGCGGTGGAGCCTCAGCGTGTTTCGGCCTCGCGAATCACTTCCCACATCTGCACTTCAAGGCCGTCGCAGACGCGCTCGAGCGTGGTGAGCTGCACGTTCTTTTTCCCGCGCTCGATCGCGCCGTAGTACGCCCGGTGCATCTTGATGTGGTCCGCGAAGCCTTCCTGGCTGTACTCGCCCTTTTCGCGATGCCGGCGCACGACTTCGCCGATGCGGACCTGGAGAGAGGCACGTTTCATGATTTGAACCTTAAAAGTCGGTTGCTTGAGTAGCAACTTGTATTTCAGTACGCCGCTTAAAGGCAGCGAATCGCTACTGCGAGAGAGCAGGACGCGGATGCCAGGGAGGTGATGGCTATCGAAGGAATCCCGCACACACCATAACTGATGCCAGTAGATTCAAGCGGCGCCCGCCCAGTGCTGGAAACACCGGACGGACGCCTGACCACAGCCACCTCAACAAGGGAGGCAACCATGGCTGCGCAGAAGTCTATCGCGAAGGGTGTCCGGGCCAACAGCTCGGCTCCGCCCGCAACGGCCGCTGTTTCACGACGGCGTGCCGGCAAGTCCCGCTCGTCCATCAAATCATCGACCCGCCGCACGTCCGTGCCGCCTTTCTCCGGTGAGGAGGCGCATGCAGAGCGCGGGGAGCTGCTCGAACACCTCAGCGCGCAGCTCGCGCTGGTCGAGACCGCTTCAATCGCTCTGCAGAAATTCGAGGAGCAACCCGAGATTGGTGCGATCTGCGCGTCGCTGGAGCATGCCGTGAGCATGCTCGCCAGCGCGCATGAGCGCGTGGAGCACTACCTTCAGCGTGCGGGTGTGTGAGCGTACGCCGCGTCAGGCGCGCCCGATTCGGTGCGAAGGAGTGCCCGCTCGCCCGCGGAGCGGGCCGCTCTTCGCGGCATACGGCCCGCCGGCTGCGCTGATGTCGCGCGCCGTCAGCCGGCTGAACTCGAACCTGATCGGTGATTTGTTGGCGGAGGCGCGGCGCAATGCCCGGCTGACGCAGTCGGAGGTGGGCCGCCGTGTCGGGTCGGCCACAGAACTGGATATCAGATGTCGAACGCGGCCAGGCGTACTGCCGCTTCGATGACTTCGTCGCGATAGCGATCGCCATCGGCGCAGATCCCACGACTTTGTGCGGGCGGTATCTGGAACTACGCGCGCTTCGCGAAGGGATCGCGCGGCAGCGATGTTTCGCCGGAACGGATGATCTTCAGACCTGAACTGACGCGCTCGCCGAGCATCGGCGCAGCCGTGCCCGTGTTTGAAAGAGCGATGCCGGCGAGGCTGACCGCCAGGACTCGATCACTCCTCGCGGCGCGCCTTCGGCTTGATGGCGTACGTGATCATCTCGTAGACCACGAGCAGCACGATGAATCCCGTGGCGATTGCTGCCATCTGTCCGTGCGGAAAGTGCGACTTCGGCGCGACGAGCGCGTAGAACCCGCACATCGCGAATCCCAGTAGCCCGAGGCCCGCGAGCACGGGCCGGACCACAACGCCCAGGATGTCGAGCACCGCGAATACGACCAGCCGAATGAAGTGAATGATGTCCGTCAGGATGCCCACGGCGATGTTCATGAGGCCCTCCGATTCCCTGAGTTCCGACGTGCGTGGCATCGTGCAATTGGTTCCGAAGTGTTGCAAGTCGGTGCCGGGCGTTGCGCGCGCGTGGAATTCCTCTTCCGTGAGCGCTCCATTTGTGCAGTAACTCGACACATTCTCGGCTCGCCGCGCGTGCTTGGGCGTGGTGTCCTGAAGCCGTGTTCGCGTCCGCCTCGAGGTTCTGTTCATGAGCTTCCGCGTCAGTCCGCATCATCGGCGTGCCGCGGAGACCGCATGCT
>CAWIOP010000005.1:0-1109892 GCA_963837755.1 uncultured Gammaproteobacteria bacterium
CCCGTCTTGCCTGCGCACGCAACCTATCACGCCGAGTCGGGCGTCAAGGGTCGCTGTCGCGACCGGCTTCGCCGGCGTTGCCCCTGACACCCGACCTGCGGCGTGAGGCGCGTGCCGCGCAGGCAAGCCGCCTGCGCACTCCATCGGAGTCGAGCATGTTTCCCACCGATCAGATTCTTCAGGGCGATTGCACCCGTGTTCTGCGCACGCTGCCCAATGCATCCGTCGATCTCGTCGTCACTGACCCGCCGTACGGCGTTCGGTATCGCGATCGGCTCAATCGCACCATCGCCAACGACGATCATCCCGAGCGCATTCTGGGCGCGTTCGACGATGTGTATCGGGTGCTGAAGTCCGACACGTTCTGCGTGTCCTTTTACGGGTGGAACCGCGCCGGTGTGTTCGTTGCCGCGTGGCGTCGGGCCGGGTTCGTTCCGGTCGGTCACCTCGTTTGGCAGAAGAACTACGCCTCCAGCCGCGGATTCCTCGAGGCGCGCCACGAGCAGGCGTATCTGCTGGCCAAGGGGCGCCCGGCGAAGCCCGCCCAGCCGCTGAGCGATGTGCGGCCCTGGCAGTACAGCGGCAACTCGAATCACCCGACCGAGAAAGCGGTGAGCGTTCTGCGTCCGCTGATCGAGAGCTTCTCGAAGCCCGGCGGCGTCGTGGCCGACCCCTTCGCCGGTTCCGGCAGCACGTGTGTGGCTGCGGCCGAGTGCGGGCGCCGCTATCTCGGCATCGAGCTGGAAGCGCGGTACTGCGAACTCGCGCGGCAGCGGCTCGCCCAATTCGGGCCACGTCGGTCGTCAGGATCGGGCGGTCTCGTCGACTCGCTCAACGGATTCTCCGCTTGGGCACAGGCCCGTGGCTACACGTTGCCGCGGGACGTTCTGGTCTCAGCGCTGCGTCATTCCCTGAGCACTGATCACAGCGTGAAGTCTCCCCCTCACTGACGGTCGCCAGCGGGAGGGCATCGTCCCTCCCGCGCAAGCGTGCTGATGTGGGACTTGGGTGATTGCCTCTCGCGCGCAGTTTGTCACGCCGCGCTAGCCGTCCAGAGTCGCGCAGACGCGCGCCCGGCCGAAGACGGCCGGCTGCCGCTCTGGACAGCGTCGATTGCGGCGTGACCCGCGCGGCGCGGGCAATCCCGCCCATGCAGCTGGAGACGGCCATGGACTCGACGACTCCTGAATTTCACGAGTACGTGCGGAGCCTGCGGATGAATGACGTCGCCGCGTGGATTTCCTTCCACGAGGACGACCAGCACTGGCACACGAGCACATTCGCTCGCGCAAGGTGCGGCCTCTACTACCTGCGCACGGAGTACGACGGCGATCAGCCGGGCGTTGGCAGGCTGATCCGTGACGCGCGCATCCACGGGCGGTTTTCGCCGCGGCCGGTGCGGATGGGGCAGTACTTCGACGGCTCGATGATGCACGGTGCAGTGGACCTGCTGCGTCACTGGTGTGCGGATCGGCAGCTCGATGTGATCGCGCTGTGGGGGCGTGCGTATCCCGATGCCGGGCCGAAGACGCTGCCCGATCTCGACGAGGTCACTGAGCAGTCGCGCTGGGAGGGCATTGTCTACCCGCCACACTGGACCGCCGCGCTGTCGCGCGAGCTGGGTGTCGCGCTGTGCGAGGTCGGCTACGCCAGGCTCGGGATCCTCTTCTCGAAGCTGATCGGCCGCATTCCGTAGTCGCGGTGAGCCGGGCCGCGGAGTTGCTTTCGCTCCGCGGCCCATTTCATTTGTGACGCGTGGGGTCGGGTTCGAGACCGGGAAGCGACTGGTGATTGCCGGGCCGCTTCAGTGTGTCACGCCGTGCGCGTTCGTCCAGAGTCGCGCGGACGCGCGCCCGGCCGCGGACGGCCGGCTGCCGCTCTGGACGAACTTGCGCGCGGCGTGACCCGCGGGCCGCGGGCAATCCGCCCAGGTCCAACGCGGAGCACGACCATGATTCACGCTGACACGCTTTCTCAAAACACGAGCCGTCCAGCCAGTGTCGATCAGCCAGGCAGGCGCTGTCTGCCGGAGGCGCTGGCCAAACTTCGGGCGGCGAAAATTGCGCTGGTTCGGTTCGAGTACGCCGGGCAGTCTGACTATCGCCGAGTGAAGCCGGTGGCGTTCCACGATGCATCGGGGCGCGTCACGGGGAAGGGAGTCTCGCGCGCCACCCGGCAGGAAGTGGAGGTCTTCTTTCACGAGATGCTGGAGCTGCGGTTTCCGGAGTGGGCGATGGCTGAGGGGTCTCGAGGGGAATTCGAGTGGAACGTCGACACGGATGAACTCGTGCATCGGCACCAGTGGCGGGTGATCGCGTACGAGGACGTCGCGGTGTTCGGGCTCGGCAATGCACCGGGATAGTTGTCCGGGTGCACGTTCATGTCAGCGTCCGCGTCGGTTTACTGCCGGCGCGGACGTTCGGTTTTGTTCCGCTGTAACTCTCGCCACTGTTCTTCGATCGACCGCAGGCGATGAGGTGTCGGCCGAGACTGAGGCGGGGCCGCAACGTCTCGCGGGGTGTCTGATCTCAGCGATTGAGTTGGACGAGCGGGGCGTGACTCGGGTCTTCGTCGGGCGGTTCGCAGTGGTGAACGTCTCCGCCGTCGCAGTCGGGTCGTGAACGTCCAGTCACGCTCATCGAAGCCGGTTCGTCTGCTCACGTGCGGATTGGGTCGAGTCCTCCCGGGTCAGCCTGGCGAGAGGTGGCGGTTCTGTGCGCAGGGAATGCACGGCCGGAGTGGTTAGGGCCGAAGGAAGCGGTACGGACAGGGCTTGCGCGCGAACTTGTTTAGTGTCGGTTTTGGAGGTTTCGCAGACTGGCGACAGGTGTCGATTTGAAGAGATCCAATCGTTTGCGATGACGGCCCGTGTTGCAGGTTTCCTGGACTGACCTCAGATGTGGGAGGTTTCGTGGACTGGCGTGCAACGCGTTGGAGTGCCGGAGACTGGTGGTGGTCTCGGAGAAGCGCGCGTTCGAACAGAAACTTAGCAGCTTCCGACGCCGGAGGTTTCGTGTACTGAGTCCACACATCCTCCGGCCAGTCCATGAAACCTCCGCCCCAGTCCACGAAACCTCCGACAACGACATTTGTCGGAGTTCCAGGTTTCGCAGACTGGCGACAACGACACTCTTCCGGAGATTCAGCGAGTTGCGTTCCTGCAGCGTGTTCGAGGTTTCGTGGACTGGCCATGGATGTGCCCAGGTTTCGTGGACTGACCTGCAAGCCGGCCGGGTGCGCAGACCGAGCGATTCGGTGTTCTGCGCGGTTGGATAATCAGCGCCTTAGCAGCCAGTCGGTTCCAAGTTTCCTGAACTGAATCCACTCATCCTGGCACCAGTCCACGAAACTTGGAGCGCAGTCCAGAAAACCTCGCACACCGACAACATTTAGCGTGCAACACCTGTTTGTGGGCTAACTCGACAGATTTGCAGGATAGCCTAGCGGCGGCTCTTGTCAGACAGTTCGTGCCATGTCTGGCAGCCCCTGCATTCAGTGTCGAGTGAGTCCGCTGACGAAGAAGCGTCTCCGCGCGCTGGCGCAGGAGCATCAGGTCACGGAGTCGACATTGCTCCTGCGCCTTGTCGAGACGGCGCTGTTCCAGTCGACTGGCCTTCGACAGATCGACGCAGCTACGCCGGTCGAGCAGGTCGCGCGCGGCGCGCGCCTTTATGTTCGGTTGCGGCCGGACGATCACCTGCTGCTGCGGGAGCGCGCCGAAGGGCGCGGAATGGCTGCGGCGACGTATGCGTCGTTTGTGTTGCGCGCACACCTCCGAGCCGTTACGCCGCTGCCGGATCGCGAGCTGAATGAACTCAGACAGGCAATGGGCGAGCTCGGCGTGATCGGGCGCAACCTCAACCAGATCGCTCGCGTCGCCAATCAGACTGGGAGGGTGAGCGGTCCGTCGTCGGAGGATCTGCGGGCGGTACTCCGCGCGTTGGTGGGACTGAGGGATCACGTGAAAGAGTTGATGCTGGCGAATATAGAAAGCTGGGAGAGCGGGAATGCCGAAGCGCGTCGTTGACCTCCGATGGCGGGACCGGCCTCTGCTCAACATAGCGTCATACGGCCGACGCGGCCCGAGCGAACGGCTTCTACTGACCAGCGCGGAGATTGCGCATACCAGTCGCACGGTCCGAGGTGTGCCTGAGGTGATGATCAAAGTGTCCGGCGGCGCGCGGACCATCCGAGGCGTCGCGTCGCATCTGGAGTATCTCGAGAAGCGAGCGGACTTGGAGACGGATGAAGGCGCGGTGCTGACGGAGAAGGGTGTAGCGCGGGAGTTGCTGAAGGATTGGGATCTGGAAGTGGACGAGCGGCGCCGTCATACACCGCGCGGTATCGCGGCAGGTCGGAAACCGCCGAAGCTTGTCCATAACCTCGTGTTCTCGATGCCCAAAGGGACGTCGCCGGACAAGCTCCATAAGGCGGTGAAGAAGTTCGCCACGGAGAAGTTCGGTGTCCAGCATCGATATGCGATGGCGTTACACACCGACCAGGGACATCCGCACGTGCACGTCGTCGTCAAGGCCACGAGTGAACGCGGCGAGCGGCTCAATATCTACAAGGCCACGCTTAGGGAGTGGCGGCGGGACTTTGCGCAATATCTGCGGGAGTACGGCGTCGAGGCGAATGCGACGGAACGCGCCGTTCGCGGCTCGTACCACCAGAACCGCAAGCCCGGGATCTACCGAGCCGCCGCGCGAGGCGACTCCAGCTTCATGCGCGAGCGAGCAGCGGCGGTCGCCCGTGAGCTACGTACCGGCGACGTTCAGGCCGGGGCCGGACATCCCCGCTTGGTGCAGACCCGACGTGAAGTCGAGCACGGGTGGCGAGTTTTAGCAGAACACATGGAGCATGCAGGCCAGCGCGAGATGGCGGCCCTGGTTAGACGATTCGTCGATCGGATGCCGTCGGCTCGAACCGACCGGCAGTGGATCGCTGAGCAGATGCTGGCTGTTGCCGTACGCCAGCGCTCGCCTCCCACGAGATGAGCTTGTGGATTCTCCAGGCATTGATCGGCTGGGTTGGAATCTAGGGGTGTTGCGTAGAGTAAGGTTATGATACGCTACGCAGCATTCCGAGGGGTCTCATGGTCCGCTGCCGCCTATCCGAGCTCATGGGGCGCGACAAGCTTCGCGTCGCGGATGTCGCGCGCCTCACGGGTCTGAATCGCAGCACCGTCACTGCCCTTTACAACGAGACGGCCACTCGGGTGGACCTGCCGGCCATCGAAGCCCTCTGCAAGCTGTTCCGTTGCCAGGTAGGCGACCTCTTTCTGATCGTGCCTGACAAGGGCGGAGGCACCCGTTGAACCTCGGCCTGAGTTCCGGTCGCTGGCACGTCATTGCCGAGTCGAGTTTCCCTTGGGAGCGCGAGGCGCT
This sequence comes from uncultured Gammaproteobacteria bacterium, assembly GCA_963837755.1. Lineage (GTDB taxonomy): Bacteria > Pseudomonadota > Gammaproteobacteria > Steroidobacterales > Steroidobacteraceae > JADGHX01. The sequence continues at coordinate 5,388 of CAWIOP010000005.1, forward strand.
CGAATGGCTGCGCGCTCAACTCCCTGACCAGCATCCCTGGCACATCTGGACCAACTTTGAATTCATCGACGATGAAGGCAAGGTCAACGAGGTCGACGCACTCGCACTGACGCCCGCGGGACTGTTCGTCATCGAGATCAAGTCGCGCCCCGGCATCGTCAGCGGCGATACGCACACCTGGACGTGGCGGACCGACGGCCGCGAATACACCGTCGACAACCCGCTGCTGCTGACGGACCGCAAGGCCAAGCGTCTGGCGAGCCTGCTGCGCCGGCAGCCGGCCATCGTAAAGGCCAAGATCCGCCTGCCTTTCGTGCAACCGCTGGTGTTTCTTTCCGCTACCACGATGAATTGCCAGCTACGTGGTCCGGCGCGCGCGGGCGTCTATCTGCGCGGCCATCCCGGTGCTGTCAACGACGACGGCATCGTCGACGTGCTCACTCGCGGCACGCGCCCGCTTCATACGCCGCTCGACGCCCAGGATGCGCGCACCATCTCCAAGGGCTTCTACGAAACGGGCATCCGCCCTTCCAACAAGCACCGACAGGTCGGTGACTACCAGCTAGGCCGCCTGATCGTCGACGGTCCGAGCTACCAGGAATGGGAAGCCAAACACGTCAGCGTCGATGTGCAACGTCGCGTGCGCATCTACAACCTGGCCAGCGCCACCAGTCCGGAGGAGCGCAAGACGCGCATCAACCAGGCTCAGCGCGAGTTCAGGATCCTCGAAGGCATCGAGCACGCCGGCATCCTGAAGCGTCAGTGACTACAAGGACACCGAACTCGGTCCGGCGTTGATCTTCGATCACGACCCCAAGGCCGTGCGGCTGGACCACCTGATGCGCGATCAGGGTGCGCGCCTATCCGCGAGCCAGCGCCTGCAGCTGGTTCGCGAGATTGCCGAGGTTTTGCAGTACGCGCACAGCAAGCGGCTGTATCACCGCGCGTTGGGTCCGCAAAGCATCTTGGTGCGCGGCGTGGAAATCGGCGACCTGCGCGTGCAGCTGATGAATTGGCAGACCGCGGCACGACAGGCTGATGCCGCCAGCAGTTCGGGTAGTGTTCACCGCACGACTGGCACCCAGCATGTCGAGGCCTATGTGGAAGACCCGGGCCTTATCTATCTTGCCCCCGAGACTGCGCGCGCCGATCCGGCTCACGGCGCCGAGCTCGATGTGTTCTCCCTCGGTTGTCTCGCCTATCTCAGTCTTCAGCGGACAGCCGCCGGCAAGCTCCACCTTGGAACTGGTGGCTCAACTGCGTCAGGGGCCAGGGCTGCGCCTCTCGGATGTGCTCGATGGCTGCGGTCATCGGCTGCATGAACTGGTGCAGTTTGCGACGAATCCCGATGTGCTCGGCCGGTTCGAAACGATCAAGGACTTCCTTGATGAACTGGACAAGGTCGAGGACGAACTGACTGCGCCCGATCCGGAACAATACGCAGACCCGAGCCGTGCAGTGCCCGGCGATCGCCTGGAAGGCGGTTTCACGGTCGTCAAGCGCATGGGTCGCGGCTCTTCCAGCGACGCACTGCTCGTCCGGCAGGACGGCAGCAACGAAGAGCTGGTTCTAAAGGTGGCCATCGACGCCTCCCACAGCGACAATCTGCAGGCCGAATCCGAAGCGCTGAAGAAGCTGCACCACCAGAACATCGTCGAGTGGCGCGATACGGTGACGGTGTCCGGGCGTACAGCACTTCTGCTTCGTAGTGCGGGCAACGAAACTCTTGCCCACAAGCTCAAGCACGAGGGTCGTCTGTCACTCGAAATGCTGCAGCGGTTCGGCGAAGAGCTCATCGATGCCGCGCGTCACCTCGAAGACAATGCCGTGGTCCACCGCGACATCAAGCCCGAGAACATCGGCATCACGGAGTCGCGTACCCGCAAACTCAAGTTGGTGCTGTTCGATTTCTCGCTCGCCCGGGCGGCGCCCGAGAACCTCACGGCTGGCACTCCGCCTTATCTCGATCCGTTCCTGCAGCTGCGATCCCATCGCCGCTGGGATCTCTATGCCGAGCGCTTCGCGGTGGCAGTCACGCTCTACGAGATGGCGGTCGGCAGGGCCCCGTGCTGGGGCGACGGTCAGACCTCGCCGGCCATGCTCGATGTGGAGGCCACCATCGAGGCCGATGCCTTCGATCCGGTGGTGCGCGAGCCGCTCGCGCAGTTCTTCAACAAGGCCCTCCGACGGGATTTCCGGGAACGTCACGACAACGCCGAGGAAATGCTTCGCGCCTGGCGTGCAGTTTTCGAGCGTGCCTCCACAGTTCATCCATCGGCCGATGGCTTCGAGGCCATCGCACTGATTGCGACGGCGCAAACCACGATGGCCGAGCTGGGCTACAGCCTCGAAGCGCAAGACGTGCTCGAGCGCATGGGTATCCACAACGCCCGCGAACTGCTCGCTGTCGATCGCATCAAGTTCCGCTATCTGCGCGGCGTCGGCGACAAGATCCGCAAGGAGATCCGCCTCAAGGCTAAGGATCTCGCGCGCCTGCGGTCCGATCTCACGCAGGGTCGCGGCAGTCTGCACGACGTGGCGGAGGGAAGGCAGAGGACGCGAAGGTTCCCATCACCGTCAACGAGCTGGCCGAGTCGTTGCTGCCGCGCCGCCCGGCCGGAGACGACCGGCCAGAAGAAGGCGCGGTGGCGTACTACCTCGGCATCGACGACGCAGTATCCGCCGGCCAATGGCCGACACTCGGAGCCGTGGCCGATGCCACAGGCGTCGAGCGCGGCACGTTGACGACGGCGCTCGTGAAAGCGCGCGAGCGTTGGCTCAAAAACAAGGCATTCACTGAGCTGCGCAACCAGTTTGCCGCACTGCTGGCCGGCCAGGGTCAGGTGATGACGGCGCACGAGCTGGCGCAGGCGTTGCTTGCACTGCGCGGCTGCGCCATCCAGGACGACACCGAGCGCCTGCGTCAGGCCAGCGCGGTCGTGCGCGCCGTGATGGAAGCCGAGTCACATCTCGACAAGCCTCGCTTCGAGGTCTTCGACCACGACCCGGTGCCGCTGGTGGCGACGTCTTCAGCCTGGGCCGGCTATGCACGCCAGCTCGGTGCGGTGGCCGATGCCTGCGCGCTGGCGGATCCCTTGATGCCACCGGGTCGTGTGATGGAAGCCCTGGAAGCCGTACGTCCCCCGGCCGCCGTGGGCGAAGCGGACGGGCCGATGTTCTCGCCCACTCCTTCCGCCCGCATCTTGCGCCTCGCCACCATGGCATCGCGCAAGGCGGCCCTTTCCAGCCGCCAAGAAATCTACCCGCGCGGCATGCCTGCGTTGCAGGCGCTGAAGGCATCAATGAACGCGTTGTTGGGCGCGAGCGAGTGCAAGGTGCACGAACTGCAGGATCGTGTCCGCGGCCGCTATCCCGAGGCCGAGCCGCTGCCCGAGCGCCCGCTGCTTGATCGGTTACTGGAAGAAGTCGGCGCACCACTGCAGTGGGAACCTTCTGCAGCCGATGGTGCTGGCGCCTATCGACGCAATAGCTCTGTCGGCGGCGAGACTTCCGGCACCACTACGCTCTACGCCCGCTACACCACGATGAGCGGTAGCAGTCGGCCGCAGCCGCCTGCAGCTGTGGTCGATGCGCAGGCGATGGAGGCCCGGTTGCAACGCGGGCTCCAGCAAGGTGGCCTGCTGGTGCTCACGGTGGAACCGCGTTTGGCGCGCCGTGCCGAAGCCGAGCTACGGCGTCGATTCCCAGCACCGGCGTTGCAAGTGCTGGATGTCGACGCACTCCTGCTGCGCGAATTGCATACGCAGGCCGATGCACTGCGGGCGGACTGGGCGACCGTGCTCCGTGCGGATGCTGCCGATTCCAGCTCTCGTGACTGGCGCAATCTGCTATCGCTGGTTCAGCGCGCGGTCCCCGCCTTGCGTAAGGCACTGCTCGAAAGCACGCAGCCGCTGTTGGTGGTCAATGCGGGCCTGCTGGCCCGCTACGACCTCTTGTCGCTGGTTACTGAACTGGAAACTGCGGCCGGCCGGCCCGGGCGTACGCCTGCTGCATGGTTGCTGTTGCCGACCAGTCAGCCTGCGGTGGCGGTCATCGATGGCACGCCAGTGCCTCTTGTCCAATCTTCTGCGGTCACCGCGCTCGCCCAACCCTGGGTCGAGAACGTGCATCGCGCATCCGGGAGTTCTGCTGCTTGATCAACGCCCCTCAGCTGCTCGCGGACCTCACTCGCCTGCTCAAGCGCCTGGAAGACGACCTGCGCACAGCGCATGGCCGAAGTGCCGGAGCTGAAGGCCGGCCTGCAGGCCGAGTGGCAGGCCGCGCGCGACGCCGAGCGCACTGCCGAGACTTTCGAGAGCTGGGCGGACCAGGTCATCACACAGGCTGGAGTGCACTGGCTGCTTTCCTGCGTGTTCCTGCGATTCATCGAGGACAACCGGCTCGTCGAGCGGCCGTGGCTGTGCTGGCCCGCACGAATCCGGCCGGCTCGCCCTGGCGCAGGACCGGCACGAGGCCTATTTCCGCGCCCATCCGCTGGAGAGCGACCGCGATTACCTGCTCGCTGCGTTCCGCGAGGCGGGTGCATTGCCGGGCCTGCAGACGTTCTTCGATGAAACCCACAACCCGGTGTTTCGCCTTGGGATCAGCGGCGATGCCGCAATGGCGCTGCGCCAGTTCTGGCAGCAGCGTGGATCCGAACACGGGCGCGCTCGTGCACGACTTCACCGACCCGGAGTGGAACACCCGCTTTCTGGGCGACCTGTATCAGGACCTGTCGGAGGAGGCCACGCGAAGCGCTATGCGCTGCTGCAGACGCCCGAGTTCGTCGAGGAGTTCATCCTCGACCGCACGCTCACGCCGGCTATCCGCGAGTTCGGCTTCCGCGAGGTGCGGATGATCGACCCGACCTGCGGCTCCGGTCACTTCCTGCTGGGAGCATTTCGGCGTCTTGTAGATGAGTGGGCACGCAACGAGCCCGGGCGGAATGTGCGTGATGTGGCCCAGAAGGCGCTGGATGCGGTTGCCGGCGTGGACCTGAATCCGTTTGCCGTGGCCATTGCGCGTTTCCGTTTGCTGGTGGTGGCGTTGAAGGTGAGCGATGTGCATCGTCTGGCCGATGCGCCGGACTTCAGGATCAATGTGGCTATCGGCGACAGTCTGCTGCACGGATCGCGCTTTGGCCTGACGCAGACCGAAGCCATGTTCGAAGGTGGCGAGCACTACGCTGGCACTGGGCTGGCGCATGCGTACGCGAGCGAAGATCTGACCGAGGTGCAGCGCATCCTGGGGCGGCAGTACCACGCGGTGGTCGGCAATCCGCCCTACATCACGGTGAAGGACGCGGCGCTGAACGCAGGCATACCGGCAGAGCTATGCCAGCTGCCACATGAAGTATTCGCTGGGCGCGCCATTCACCGAGCGCTTCTTCGAGCTTGCTGTTACGGGCAATGGCCGGCCAGCGGGCTACGTCGGGTTGATCACGGCGAACTCGTTCATGAAGCGCGAGTTCGGAAGCAAGCTGATCGAAGAGGTGCTGCCTCAGCTGGATCTGACGCACGTAGTGGACACCTCGGGTGCCTACATTCCGGGGCACGGCACGCCGACCGTGATTCTGTTCGGCCGCCACCGTGCGCCGGTGGGCGACGTGGTGCGCGCTGTGATGGGCATCAAGGGTGAGCCCAGCGCGCCCGAAGATCCGGCGCAGGGGCTGGTGTGGTCGGCCATCGTGGGCCAGATCGACCGCGTGGGATCAAAGAGCGAGTTCGTCAGCGTAGGGGATACGCCGCGGGCGACGTTTGCTAGGCACCCGTGGAGCATCGGCGGTGGGGGCGCGGCAGAACTCTTGGAGCAAATTGAGGAGGCTACAGAGGAACGTCTGGAGTCTGTGATTGGACGAAGGCGTTTCACCGTGCAGGTGGGTGATCGGCTAATTACCCGTGAGACGCTGGAAATTGGGTTCGCGAGTTTCTCTGGAGCTGACGACCACTTCATTTCGGATGAAGCGGCCCTTTACCGTTTTGGTGTCCCACGTGAGCTGGTTCGTCCGATGATCCTCGGTGACGGTGTGCGGGACTGGTCGGTGAATGCTGCCGAGGCAGCTTTCGTTCCGTACGACGACGCGCAGTTATTGGTACCTCTGGATTCGGGCGCAAGGTGGTCCCGCTGGTTGTGGCCAAGCAGGGCTGTGTTTGAAGGCATCGTTTCCTTTGGAGGCAAGACGCAGAAGGATCTCGGTGCACCCTGGTGGGGCTGGTACAGGTGGGTAGGACAGCGCTATGCAACACCACTGACCATCACCTTCAGCGAAGTCGCCACCCACAACCACTTCGTCCTCGACCGCGGCGGGAAGGTCTTCAAGCAGACAGCACCGGTGATAAAGCTGCCTGCCGGCAGCAGTGAGGATGAGCATTTGGGGCTGCTCGGTCTGCTCAACTCGTGCGTAGTGTGCTTTTGGCTACAGCAGGTTTGCCATAACAAGGGCCGACCAGGCGCAGAGATAGCGGGTGCAGACGAGCGCTATGAGATGCGCTACGCGATCAACGCGAGCAACGTTGCCGAGATCCCGCTGTGTCCCCAACGCCCGCTGGCACTAGCCCGCCAACTCGACCGCCTGGCGCGCGACATCGCCGCCTTGCTGCCCGCAGCGTTGTTGGCCGCATCGGCCAACGGCAACCAGCCTCTGCCCACTCGCGCTAGTTTGGACGCAGCACGGAAGCAGGTGGAGTCGCTGCGCCACCGCCAGATCACCTTGCAGGAGACACTCGACTGGCAGTGCTACCACCTCTATGGCCTGCTGCCAGAGGAGCTGGATGCCGCGGGGATTGAGCAGGACGCCGGGATTGAAGTGGCGCTGGGCGAACGCGCCTTCGAGATCGTGCTCGCCCGCCGCGTCGCGGCTGGCCAAGAGACCACCACTTGGTTCGAGCGTCATGGCTCGACGCCTGTCACCGAGATCCCGGCCCGCTGGCCGGCTGCCTACCGCTCGCTGGTGCAGCGGCGCATCGATCTGATCGAGAGAGACCGCAACATCGGTTTGATAGAACGACCCGAATACAAGCGCCGCTGGAACACACCGGCCTGGAACGAACTGGAGCACCAGGCGCTGCAGTCCTGGTTGCTGGACCGCATGGAGGCGCCATCGCTATGGCCGGCCAGCCAGGAGATCCCGCCGAAGCTCTCCAGTGTCAACCGCCTCGCTGACATGCTGCGTGAGGACGCTGGGTTCATGCAGGTGGCTACCTTGTATGCGGGCCGTGACGATTTCGACCTGACTGCGCTCGTCGCCGACCTGGTGAGTGCCGAGTCCGTGCCCTTCCTGCCGGTACTGCGCTACAAAGAGAGCGGCCTGCGCAAGCGTGCGCAATGGGAGGCCACGTGGGAGCTGCAGCGCCGTCAGGATGCAGGCGAGAGCGTTGGCAGTATTCCGGTGCCTCCCGACTACAAGAGTGCTGATTTCCTCAAGCCAGACTACTGGCGTCTGCGTGGCGGGTTGGATGTGCCCAAGGAACGCTGGGTGAGCTACCCCGGTTGCGAGCGCGGTGCCGACGGCAGCCTGCCCATTTCCTGGGCTGGCTGGAACCATCTGCAGCAGGCCACCGCGTTGGCTTCTTACTACCTTGCGATGAAGGACACCGAGGGCTGGGAGCCCGCACGCCTGCATCCGCTGCTGGCGGGACTACTGGAGCTGGTGCCTTGGTTGAAGCAGTGGCACAACGAGTTGGACCCGGTGTACGGGGAACGCATGGGCGACACCTACGAAGGTTTCGTGCGTGACGAAGCACGTGGGCTGGGCGTCACGTTAGAAGAGCTGAAGGCGTGGAAGCCGGCGATGGCGCCGACTCGCCGCAGGCGCACGGGAGTGCGCCGCTCAATGAGCAAGGGAGCAGGCGCATGACTTTGCTGAGGGAACTTATCGACATCCCGGAGCGGGTGCACCAGGGCGATTTCGTCCTGAAGCTCTCAGAGGGTGTCGCGCACGCCGATCAGACCTTGCGCGACTATGTAGTGACGCCACAGCTCGCTGATGCCTTCAAGAACGCACTCGGCTTCATCCAGCAGGCCATCGCTTCCCGTAGCAGCAAAGCCGCTTATCTGCACGGCTGCTTCGGCTCGGGCAAGAGCCACTTCATGGCGGTGTTGAACCTGCTCTTGGCCGGCAATACCCAGGCGCGGGCCATCCCGGAGCTGGCCGATGCAGTGGCCCAGGCAACCTGGACACAGGGACGCAAGTTCCTGATGGTGCCGTATCACTTGATCGGCGAGCGCGACATGGAGTCCGCCGTCCTGGGCCAGTACGCCGACTATGTGCGCACGCTGCATCCGAATGCGCCGGTGCCCGGCTTCTATCTGGCAGAACGGTTGTTTCAAGACGCGCGGCGCCTCCGTACCAGCATGGGTGACGACAAGTTCTTCGCCCAGCTGAACGACGGCAGAGCAGCTGGCGGTGGCGGAGGTTGGGGTGCGCTCGATGCGGGCTGGAACGCGACCAGCTTCGAGGCCGCGATGATCGAACCGCCCAAGGGCGAGGAGCGTGTGCGCCTCGTGGGTGACCTGATCTCCAGGTTCTTCTCTGCGGTAGGCACTCAGGCGAACAGCGGCGAGTCCTACGTCCCGCTGGACGATGGCCTTGCCATCATGAGCCGCCACGCGAGGGACTTGGGATACGATGCCGTCATCCTGTTTCTCGATGAGCTCGTGTTGTGGCTCGCCAGCCATGCGGCGGACGTCAACTTCGTTAGCCGCGAAGGAACCAAGCTCGTGAAGCTGGTCGAGGCGACCCATGCGGATCGGCCGATTCCGCTCATCAGTTTCGTAGCCCGTCAGCGAGACCTGCGGGAACTGGTCGGCGACAACCTGCCGGGGGCCATCGGTGTGCAGTTCACCGATGTTCTGCGGCACTGGGAGGCGCGTTTCCACCGCATCACGCTGGAGGATCGCAACCTGCCCGCGATCGCCGAGAAGCGGGTATTGCGTCCGGTGAATGAGGCGGCACGCCAGACCCTGGCCGCGGCGTTTGACGGCTTGCAGCTGCGCCGCGACGTGCTGGATACGCTGCTGACGGGCTCGGCCACGCCGGAGATGTTCCGCAAGGTCTATCCGTTCAGTCCGGCGCTGGTGCAGACGCTGATCGCCGTCTCGGCAGCTCTCCAGCGCGAGCGCACGGCACTGAAGTTGATGATGCAACTGCTGGTGGACCGCCGTGACGATCTGGAGCTGGGTCAACTGATCCCGGTGGGCGATCTGTGGGATGTGATCGTCGACGGTGACGAGCCGTTCTCCGAGGCCATGCGTCTGCATTTCGAGAACGCCAAGCGCCTGTACACACAACGACTGCTGCCGATGATCGAGCTGCGCAACGGCACCACCTGGGAGGCGATTCGCCTGGGTCAGGCGGACCCGGTAGCGGCCCGCAACCTTCGCAACGACGCACGTTTACTGAAGACGCTGCTGCTGGCGGCGCTCGTGCCCGAGGTGGAATCGCTCAAGGCACTGACAGGGACGCGACTGGCTGCGCTCAACCATGGCACGTTCCGCGCGCCCATCCCGGGTCAGGAAGCTCAGCAGGTCATGCGCAAGATCCGCGACTGGTCTGGTGAAGTGGGTGAGATCAAGCTCACCGACGACACGAATGCGCTCGTGTCGATCCAGATCACCGGTGTGGACCTCGAGCCAGTGATGCAGGCGGCCGCGAGCAACGACAATGCGGGCAATCGAAAGAAGAAGATCCGCGAACTGCTCTTCGCGCAGCTGGGCGTGGAGGACAAGGGGCAGTTGTTCCTCGAATACCAGTTCCAGTGGCGCGGAACGCCGCGCACGGTTGAGCTGCTGTACGAGAACGTGCGCGAGATGGCCGATGATCGCCTGCGGGGCCGTCCGGGCGCATGGAGTGTGGTACTGGATTTCCCGTTCGACGAACCCAACCGCACGCCCGCTGACGATCTGGCGCGGCTCCAGCAATACCGCGGCGGGGATACGCCTACCCTCGTCTGGCTGCCTTCCTTCCTCAGCCCGAAGGCGCTGAATGATCTCGGGCGTTACGTGATCCTGGAGTACATCCTTCAGGGCGAGCGCTTCGACCAGTATGCAACTCATCTGACGGCGATCGACCGGGCACAGGCCAGGTCCCTGGCTCGCAACCAGCGTGACTCGCTTGGCATCAAGCTGCGGGGCTATCTGGACCTCGCCTATGGCATTGCTCCCGGGCAGCGCGAAGTCCTCTCGCATGTGGTTTCGCCTGATCAGCAGTTCCGCTCGCTGGATCCCACCCTCTCGCCCCGTCCTCCAGTGGGTGCGGATCTCAAGTCCGCCTTCGAGGATCTGCTCGAGCAGTTGTTCGCGCACCAATATCCGGCACATCCGGAGTTCGACACCGAGATCAAGGTATCGGTGGTGAAGAAGGTCTGGCAGGAAGTGCGTAACGCAGCCCAGACCGAAGGGCAGCGTGGGCTGGTGAGCGATGCGGCCACTCGGCGTCTGGTGCGTTCGATCGTCAATCCGTTGAAGCTCGGCCAGATGGGGGAGACCCATCTGCTGGTCGAGACGCACTGGCAGTCGCATTTCACGCAGCGCATAGCGCAGGAGTCGGCCGCGCCCGTAACTGTCGGGCGGTTGCGCCGGTTGATCGACCAGCCACGGCCCATGGGGCTGCCGCTGGAATTGCAGAACCTGCTCATTCTGACGTACGCGGCACAGACGAATCGGCGCCTGATGTTTGCCGGTGGACCCGAACCGGATGTCGATCGCCTGCCGGATGAGATTGAGCTGCGCGAGCAGATACTGCCGAGCTCAGCCGATTGGCAGAAAGCCGTGCAACGGGCTGCGAGAGTCTTCGGGCTGGTGATTCCGGAGAGCCTGAACGCTGCCAACGTGGGCAGCCTCGTGGTCAAGGTGAAGGAGAAAGTGGGGCAGCAGCGGGAAGCAGTCTTCGGTCTCGTCAAAGCAGTGGCGGATCGCGCCGGACGGTACGCACCGGGTCCTGCCGGTGATCGGCAGCGGACTGCTGAATCCGCCCTGGCGTTGCTGGCAGCCCTGGCTGCCGCAAATGAGCAGACGCTGCTGGCGACGCTGGCCGAAGCCAACGTTGAGACGACGGAGGCTGCAGCAGGGAAGGCGATCGCTCAGACCCAGCAGGTGGTCAATGCGCTTTCCCATGCCCGCTGGGAACTCTTTGACGCCGTGCGTGGGCTTGCAGATCAGCGGCAGGCGGCCGGTCAGCAGATCGTGCAGCGTCTGGCTGAATTGCTTCGCAACGATGAGCACGTCATTCCGCTGCAGACCAAGCTCAATGAGCTGGAGCGCGATGCGATCAGTCTCCTGTCTGCCGGAACGCCAGTGCCGCCAGTGCCGCCCGTGCCACCGGTGACGCCGCCTGGCCCGCCGCCGCTGCCGCCCGGCAAGGTGCTGGTGGAGGAGATCGACAAGATCGATCTCAATACTGCGGCGGCGACTGCCGTGCTGGACCGGCTGAAATCTCGCTTGCTGGGCGATCCGGAGCTGGAGCTGACCTTGCACTATCGCTTGCACAGGAAAGGCAGGCCGGCCTGATGGCGATGCCAGCCCTTTCCACCGCGCAGATCGCCGCGCAGCTAGATGCGGTGCTCGAAAGCAATTCCACAGCGACTGCTGTGGCAATTCGTGCGCCGGGCCCGCTGGGCTTGCCGGAGACCATCGTGCGCAAGGGGCGCACGTTCCGGCTGCGCTGGTGCGAGAGTCGCCTGGCTATGCGCGACGCTCTGTTGGGCCTCGACCGCGATACTGCAGAGGGACTGCTGCTGCTGACGCCACTGACGGATAACGAACTGCCGGACGACGTGGCCGCACGGTTGTTCCGGGCCCGGATATTCCAGCCCAAGGGATGGGAGATCCTGCGACAGATGTTCGTTGCGCAGGGCGTTGATGCCCGACTAGTGCGCTACGACTGGATGCCGCAGCTGCTGATCGACAGCGCTGATGGCACCGGGTTCGTGCCAGTGGCCAGCGGATTTCTGGATCTCGACACGGCTTGGCGCGAAGTGCTGACGCGATGCCTGCGCCTGGACACTGCCCGCCCGGATGCCGCGGGTCTCATGCGTTGGGCTTTGCAGCCGGATGTGCCGGCGCTGCTCAGTGCAATACCGCCGAGAGCGAAGGCAGACATGCTCAGCTGGCTGGCAAGCAATGCCGGCGCAGCAGGCAGCCTGATCGTTCGTTGCGTGGAATCCGGTCGCGCGGCGGATGCGGTGGCATTGGGTCTCGTCTGCGATGTGCTGTTTTCACGGGAAGCTGAAGGCTCGCCCGAAGTGGCGCAAGCCGCGGTTCGACTCGAGCGCTTTGTGGGCGATCAGCACGTCGGTATCGCCGAGGGACGTGATTGGGCGAAACACGCACTCCAATTGCTGGACGGTCTCTCATCGGAAGAGGGGCGCGCAGTGCTGGATCGGGCAGACGCGTTCCTGCGCGAACTGCGTGTGACCGGCTTCGCGCGCCTGAGCGACTGGTTGCCGGCGGGCGTTGAGCAGCGCCTCGCACAGTTGGCGCAGATCCTGATAACACACACAGCGTCACCCGATGGGACGACGGCGGCGCGGCTTGAAGAGGCGACCAACATAGCGTTGCGCCACAAGCTGCTGTTGCAGCTTCCGTTGCGCCGGGAACGGGTCGAGATGGCGCGAAGGCTGGGACGCTGGCTGCTGCGCGCACGGCCGTCGCTCGCCGGGCTGGACGCGCACGTAGCGCGGCAGGCTGACGACAGCGCCTGGGTGGATTGGGCGCGCTTTCGTCTGTTGGGTGGCGATGAGCTTCCAGAGTTGTCGGCGGCCTATGGCGTGCTTCGCGCTTCCGTTGCCAAGTATCGCGAGGAAGCCAACAAGGCCTTCGCCGCGGCGTTGAGCGCGCAAGTAAAGGAGGCGCAGGCTGTGGGTGCGCGCGTCGTACCCGTGGAATCGATCCTGGAACGGGTGATTGCTCCCCTCGCCGCTTCCCAACCAGTGTTGCTGCTGATCGTTGACGGGCTCAGCGTCGCAATCTTTCGCGAACTGTTCGAGTACCCGGAGCGGCACGGGTGGGTAGAGCTCATGCAGGAGGACAGCCCGCGGCCGCTGCTGGGTGTGGCTGCGTTGCCGACGGTTACCGAGGTCAGTCGGGCCAGCCTCCTCTGCGGGCGCGTGTGTGTAGGCGCAGCACCTGCGGAGAAAGCCGGGTTTGCTAGACATTCGGCACTGCTCGCGAGCAGCAATGTCAGCCAGCCGCCGAAGTTGTTCCACAAGGGTGATCTGCCGGATGGTGGCAACCTCTCGCAATCTGTCCGCGACGCACTCGCCAATCCGGCGCAGAAGATCGTCGGCGTGGTTCACAACGCCGTCGACGATCACTTGGGCGGCCCGGACCAGCTGCATCAGCGTTGGGGGTTGGAAGACCTGCGGTTGCTGCTACCACTCCTGCGCGAGGCTCGTAATGCGCGGCGAGTGCTGGTTGTCACGGCCGACCACGGTCATGTGCTCGAAGAGATCAGTGCGGCGCTGCCCGGTGGTTCAAGCGATCGCTGGCGCAATGGCAATGCGGCTTCCGATGCGCATGAAATCGTGTTGGCCGGTAACCGAGTGCTGACGCCGGAGGGCGAGAAGCAAGTCGTTTGTCTTTGGAGCGAGGCTGCCCGCTACACCGGGCGCAAGAACGGTTACCACGGGGGCGCAGCTCCAGCGGAGGTTGTGGTGCCGCTCAGCGTATTTGCGCCATATGGTGTCAACGTTAGCGGCTGGAACCTTGCGCCTCCGCAGCAACCGGAGTGGTGGGAGTTGCCGGCGCTCGTTCAGCCGGCGCCCTATGTGTCACCACTTCAGCCGCGGACCGCGGTTCGCAAGCCAGCGCCGCCGCCGGCGGGACAAGCCAAGCTCTTCGCTGACGAGCCTCAGTCCGCGCCTTCCGCTCTCGCTACCGATTGGGTGGCCAAGCTGCTGGTCTCTGCCGTCTACGCTTCTCAGCGCCAGTTGGCAGCCCGTGTCGCCCTTCCGGATGAGCAGATGCGACGATTGCTGGTCTCGCTCGACGAGCGCGGCGGCAAGCTCAGCCGCGCCGCGCTGGCGCAGCGGCTGGGAGTTCCGGAACTGCGCGTCAGTGGTGTGCTCAGCGCGGCTCGCCGCTTGCTCAATGTCGACCAGTTCCCGGTTCTGGTCGTGGACGAAACATCCGGTACGGTGGAATTCAATCGCAATCTGCTTGATCAGCAGTTCCGGTCTGCGCAGCCAGGGGAACGGCACGTGATCAGTTCGGCCCGGCGCGAACGGCATCGTGGCGGCCCTGCGCCGCGGCACGGTGCCGGGCTCCGGCCTCGACGCATTGGCAGTGGGCATCGATCGTTTCGCGCCGGCAATCGACGAGGAGCTTGCCGCCGTGTCGACGGGTCGTGCCGGCTTCAAGGCGGTGCGCGGCGAATACGGCAGCGGCAAGACCTTCTTCGGGCGCTGGCTGCAGGAGCGGGCGCGTTCGAAAGGATTTGCCGCCAGTGAAGTGCAGATCAACGAGACCGAGACTCCGCTGCACCGGTTGGAGACGGTCTACCGCCGTGCGATTGAGCGGCTCGGCACCAGCGACACACCATCCGGCGCGTTCCGCGCGGTGATCGACGGGTGGTTCTACGCGCTGGAGCAGGACGTTCTGGCCGATGGCCAGACCGATGCCGGTGACACGACGGCGCTGCTGGAGAAGACCGAAGCGCTGATGGAGGCGCGCCTAGCGGCGATCGGCCGTAGTGCGCCGGCCTTTTCCGCCGTGCTGCGTGCCTACCGGCGTGCGCTGCGCCGAAAGCGATCAGGCGCTTGCCGAGGGCCTCATCAGCTGGCTGGCCGGCCAGCCCAACGTCGCGGCCGGCGTGAAGCGTGCCGCAGGCATCAAGGGCGACCTGGATCATTTCGCCGCGGCGAACTTCCTCGTCGGGTCTGCTGACCATCTTGCGCGACAGCGGCTTCTCCGGGCTGGTGCTGGTGCTCGACGAGGTGGAGACGCTGCAGCGCATGCGCGCCGACACTCGCGAGAAGGGCCTGAATGCGTTGCGCCAGTGGATCGACGAGATCGATGCGGGGCGTTATCCCGGGCTCTATCTCGTGGTCACCGGCACGCCGGCGTTCTTCGACGGCCCGCAAGGCGTGCAGCGACTTGCTCCGCTGGCGCAACGGCTGCACGTGGATTTCAGCGCGGATCGTCGTTTCGACAATCCGCGTGCCGTGCAGATCCGGCTCAGCTCCGTTCGATCAGGCAGCGCTGCTTGACGTGGGCCAGCGGGTGCGGGACATCTTCGCCGACGGACTGCCTGAGGAATCAGCGCATTCGCGGCGTGGTGGACGACGCCTATATCGAAACTCTCGCCCGGGCCGTGACCGGCAGCCTGGGCGGCAAGGTCGGCGTGGCACCGCGCTTGTTCCTGAAGAAGCTGGTCGGGGAAGTGCTGGACCGGGTGGAACTGCATGCCGACTTCGATCCGCGTCAGCATTACAGTCTGACGCTGGCCGAAACCGAGATGACGGTCAGCGAGCGCGCCGCGTCCGGTGCCGCCTCCGTGGACGACATCGAGCTGTGAGCGCGTTCGACCGCCTGCATCCTGCGGTCCAGTACCACGTCGTCAACTCGCTGGGGTGGGCGAACGCTGCGCCCGACCCAACTAGAGGCCATCGAGCCGATCCAGGCAGGACGGCATTGTCTGTTGCTGGCTCCCACAGCGGGCGGCAAGACCGAGGCCGCCATCATACCGGTGCTGTCGCGGATGGTGTCCGAAGCCTGGGCGGGTGCCAGCGTGCTCTACGTGTGCCCGATCAAGGCCCTGCTCAATAACCTCGAGCACCGACTGACGCGATATGCCGGATTCCTGGGCCGTACAGTGGAAGTGTGGCACGGCGACGTGGCGGCAAGTCGCAAGCAACGGGCGCTACGCGATCCGCCGAATATCCTGTTGACCACTCCAGAATCTCTCGAAGGCATGCTGGTCTCTCCGCGCATCGAGCGGAAAGCCTGGTTCGGCAATCTCTGCGTCGTGATCACCGATGAGTTGCACGCCTTTGCAGCCGATGACCGGGGCTGGCACTTGCGCTCGGTGCTGACCAGGATAGACGCCTACTGCGCCAAGCCAGTCCAGCGCATTGGACTATCGGCGACGGTCAGTAACCCGGCCCAGTTGCTGGAGTGGTTCGCGCCGCGCGGCGAACGACAGGTAGTCGGGTCCTCTGCGATTTCGACGGATGCCGAAGTAACCATCGATGCCGTTGGCACGCTCGACAACGCGGCGACGGTCGTCTCGCGATTGCATCGTGGCGAGAAGCGCCTGGTGTTCTGCGATTCGCGCAGCGCTGCCGAGCAGCTTGGCGCCGGACTCAATCAGCGCGGCGTGCGTACGTTCGTCAGTCATGCTTCGTTGAGCGCCAGCGAGCGGCGACAGGCCGAGGCGGCCTTCGCCGAGGAGCGAGACTGCGTCATCGTCGCGACCTCGACGCTCGAGCTGGGCATCGACGTCGGTGACCTGGATCGGGTCATTCAGATCGATGCACCAGCCACTGTCGGTTCCTTCCTGCAGCGTATGGGTCGCAGCGGCCGGCGTTCCGGAAGCAAACGGAACCTGCTGTTCCTCGCTACCGGCGACAGTGCGCTGCTCAATGCACTAGGTATCTGCGGGCTATGGTGCGACGGCTGGGTTGAGGCGGCCTCGCCGCCGTCCCAACCGTGGAACGTCGTCGTCCAGCAAGCGATCCTGGCGACGCTCGAAGCTGGGCAGATTGCGGAGGGGCATCTGCTGGAGATCCTTCGCCGCTGTTTTCCTGAACTGGCAGCCGGCGAACTGAACGCTTCCATTCAGCACCTGACCGATACGGGCTACCTCGCTCGAAGCGAGCCCGGTGTACTGCAGGTGGGGCCAGAGGCCGAGCGCGACTGGGGTGGTGGACACTACCGCGATCTAATGGCCATCTTTACCGGCGCAAACCTGCTGACGGCGAAGCACGGTGCAGCGGAAATCGGGCTTCTCGATCCGACGGTCCTTGCCGGACAGAAGACCGGCACGGTGAGCGTACTGCTCGCCGGGAAGAGCTGGGATGTGCGCGAGATTGACTGGCGCCGCCGGTTGGTCTGGCTCGAGCCCGGCCAGGGTGGGGGCAAGGCCCGTTGGATGGGCAGTGGCCGTGGCATGAGCGCCGAACTGGCGGCTTCAATTCGCAAGGTTCTGCGGATGGGCGAGGTAGGCTGCGCGGCGATGTCGCGGCGTGCCAGCGAAGCACTGGAGCGGCTGAGGGATGAGATTCCTGTCGGGGCAGACAACTTGCCAGTGCAGCAAGTCGGCGATGATCGTTATCGCGTGTGGACGTATGCGGGTACTATTGTGAACCGCACGCTTCTGCTGAGCGGAAGGCAGGAAGGCGCAGTTCGCTGCGATGGAATCTCGATTGACTTCTCGTCGGATCCGCGAGGCTTATCCATCGGACGCGGAGAGCCAGAACTTTCCGTACAGGTCTGCCGGGAGCTGATCAAGTCCGTGAAATTCGCGGATTTGCTCAGTGATGGTCAGGCGATCTTGCTCGCCAAAGCTCGTTTCATCGCAGAAGGGGCGAGCCTGCCTCACGACCCGGTCTGACACGTCAGGCAATTTTAATAATGGCGTTGAAGGATGTGAAGCAGATACAGGTGACGTATCTCGAGTTGGGGCAATACGAGACCGCGTTTGGAACGCGCGAGTCCTACAACGATGCGGTGAGAGAAGGGTTTATCATCGGCTGTCGAACCTTCGTTAGCACCGTCCTTTATCGGGGCAGACTGCCTCGTCCAGGGGAAGAACAAGAATGGGCTTTTGGCATACGGGCTATATGGAATTTCACGAGCCGACCGGCTTGTCATGGACCTTTACTCCCCAGCCGGTTCTCTATACGTGCACGACCTGCCTCCGCCAGTTCGACGAACTCGATAAGCTGCTTCAGCATCGGTTCGAGGCTCACCCGCATCGGCGTCCGATGCTCTTTGTTAGAGGCCAGGAACTGGGCGCGACGATCTGCCGTGTCACTCGAGCCGTGGCTCCCCTTGACTTTCGAGCAGACCACGCCACACGTGCTCGTGTGAATCGAGGTCGAGTGCCTCTCGCGGCGCTCGGCGATGCGCTCGCCGCGTTTTCGCAGGACCGTGTGACGATAGAACTGGAGAACGACTCAGTGTCGGCGTCCTTCAAGATTGATTTCTCGATCGCTCAGCCACAGGACTGCAAAGGGGTCGAGGAATGCTTCGAATCTATGGTCAAGATGAAACGCCTCGACCCTCGAGGAATTGGCGCCTTCGTTTCCGCCTCTCAACAGTACGGCACGGCGGCGACCTACATGGATGGTATTTGCAACTACCTCTATGGAGTCTTGGCAAAGGAAAGGGCGCCCGACAGCGGGCTCGCGTTCGAGGATTATCGCGAGAAATTCGAGCTCGCGGCGAGTGCGCTGGCGGACTTCGATCGCCCACTGGCGCTCATGATCCGCGGCCTCGTCGCCTTCCAATTCAATCATTTCGATGACACGTTGCGCTATGTCGCCCCGGGAGCGCTGCATGCCGCCGCAAGGCGCCTTCAGCATCTCCTGTCTCGGGGATCCGAGCCTCCACTATCCTCCGCAAACCACAGTGACTTTGAACGGGCCCTCACGGACTTCGTTTCGGATCGGATAATTTCGTGGGCGTTGGCGAGTACGGACGCGCTTCGGGCCCAACAGGCGCAGCTGAAGGATCTGCTCAACGCAGATCTGGTGGAATATGATCGGACAAAGATCAGGATTATTCTCGCGGAGCACTCTGTAGCGGTCGGTGACGTGGCGGAGGCTCGCAAGATTGCGCGAGCGATGCGAAATAGTGTCAGTACGGAACTGTGGGCTGAATCCGTCATGACGCGCACCGCTGCGGAGTAGGTACGATGAAGGAGATAAAGGCCGTCGAGATTCTCAACAAGACGACCGGCGCGCGAACGGTCGGCCGGCAGACGCTTAAGGTCCCACAGAGCGAATCGCCGACAACGGCATCCACACCGGTAGTTGCGAGCGTGCCGGATCCTGAAGAAGACGGACTTGGAGTCACCGAATCACCCGTGGGCGGGGCGAACCCGTCAGGGCCAGGCGACGGTGGTACGAGCTCCAAAGAGAAGAAGCGCCGAGCCCCGATTGATTCTATCCGAGGGCTTATTGAGTACGGCTACTCGAGAAGAGGGCAGCGCGTCCTCGTAAAGCGTGACGACCTCAAGCAGATCGCAGCTCGTCAGACTCTAACCGATCAGGATCGAACCGAGCTGAAGAGCCCGATCTTGAGCGACCGATTGCTTGCCGTTCCGCGGCAGTTCTTGCTGCTGTCGCGCGATCTCACCGAGGTGCCAACGCTAAGAAACGAGCTGCGCGAATTCGTGCGAGAGGTGCTTCACAGTCACCCCATCTTCTTGGCCAATGGGCTCGATCCAGCCATGCAGGACGCGAATGGTGCCCTGAATCTACGGGAGGCATTTTCGCGCATCGCGTCGACGAGTGTGTCGCAGCTCAAGGACGTAACTGGCGGAGACGCGATCAAGCCAACCGAACTGGAGGAGTTGAAGCGCAACGCCATCGGCTGTCTCGGCGCTTGGGCTGTGGAGACGCGCGGCGTTTCAATCGCTGACCTTATCACTGCGCTGCTTAAAGGATACTGGGCGTCGCGGTCACAAGATGCGCAGTCGGAGGCGGAGGCCCTTCGAGCGCTAACAGACATAAAGGATCCCGTGTCCGCCGGATTGATCTGCGGCGAATTCAGGAGGCGTACTGATGAACAAGCTCGTTTCGCGGACGCTTCGAGGCGTGCCGCGGAAGCGGCTACGGTGGAGCTGCGACGGGTAGTTACGGAGCTCGAGGCCGCAAAGGCTCGAGTTGCGGATCTCGAGGGCCGGATCGTGAGTCTGACGCGTGAAGCCGAAGCAGAACGAGACTCGGCGCGAATCGCACAGACTCATCTGAAGGATGATCTCGAAACCCTGCGGACACGGCTGCTACGGAGGTTAACGGAAGACGTCTCCCTCTTGGGGGACGGGCTAGTTGCATTAGGCCGAGTGCCGCCGAAGGTCGACGTGATGAGCGACCATGCGGAGAGAGCGATCGGAGCGCTCAAGAAGGAAATAAAGAAACTGGAATCGGGGGGCTGAGATGTCCGTGGTTGGATTTGACTTTGGCACTACCAACAGCTTGATATCCGTAGTGCAAGGAGACCGCGTGGTGCTCATGACGGACGATCATGGGTTGCCCGTTCCTTCCGCTGTTTCGTACGAGGGATCAAAAGTAGTCGTTGGGCGTGAAGCGAAGGAGCGTCTCGCGGAGGCAGGCCTTGGCATTCAAGGCAGTATCGTGCGATCACCCAAGATGCACCTTGGGCAGGAGCAAATTTACGTTGGCGGAGTGCAGAAGAGTCCGGTTGACGTTGTGCGCGACGTCGTCACGTATGTTCGCGATCAAGCAATGAGCAGCCGGAAGATTCCGGACCTGAAGGTCGACAGGGCGGTCGCAACCATTCCTGTCAACATGGATGGCAGACGCAGGGCGGAACTGCGAGATGCTTTCCGCATGGCTGGCATCGGCATCGTTCAGTTTGTGCATGAGCCACTCGCGGCGCTGTACGCGTATTTTCGCTCCTCCGGGTCTTATCAGGAGATGCTCCGGAAATTTGATCGGCAGTTGATGATGGTATTCGACTGGGGCGGGGGTACCTTGGATGTAACCCTTTGCCGCCTGCTGAATGGAGCGCTGGTGCAGGTTGCGAATGATGGTACGGATGAGATTGGAGGCGACGTTTTCGATGCGGAGATTCGGAACGCGATTGTAGATCGCGTGCGAAGGGCTCGCGGTCTTGGGGAAGAGGTCGACATCAACGAGGAGGGCCGGGCGCGGCTGCTGCACCGGTGTGAGCGAGCTAAGGTTGAGCTGTCGGACCGGGATCGCAACCTGGTCTTTGTCCCCGACTTCTTTATTGGAGCAGATGATCCGGATTTGGATTATTGGCTATCCAGGAACGAACTCGAGGAAATCGTCGGTGCGCTGCTGGCGAAGGGATTGGGGCGTGTTCGCAACCTGCTCGATGCGAGTGGCTATTCGGGATCGTCCGTAGCCCTGTGCCTCGCAACCGGCGGCATGTCGAATATGCCCGCCGTTCGCGAGCGCCTCCGCGCTCTCTTCGGACCGGAACGTGTTCGTCTTTCAGACAGCAGTGCAACGCTGGTATCGGAAGGCGCGGCTTGGGTAGCTCATGACCAGGCGCGCCTGAAGTTGGCAAAAAACGTCGAATTGCTACTGGCGCGGAATTCGTACTTGCCTCTCATCAAGGCCGGCACCAAGCTGCCAACTGAGGGGGAGGAGTCCTTGGAGCAATTCGGGCTCTATTGCGCGGATCCAAGAGACGGTGTTGCGAAGTTCCAGTTCGTCATGCCGGTTGTCGCGACGGATCGACTACTGGCAAACGACCGCAGAAGGCACCTTGAAACGCTTACCGTCAAAGTGGACTCGAAAGCCCGGCCGCTATTTGAGCGCTTGGCGCTCGACGTTCGCGTAAACGACAACCTGATCCTGCGCGCCCATGCCCGGTCACTGAACAAGAGGGATGAGGGTTCGGTCGAAATTCACGACCTCGAGTTCTCGCTTGGCCTGCCTGCGGCGCCGGTGGGCAACAAAGGCGAATCGCTCGGCGGCCCGGAAGTCCGACCCAACGAACCTCCGCGAATCGGTCCGGACGTGGGGTCGATTGTAGTGCGGGCGAACATCGCCGCGGATCAGAGCGAATTCAGTGTGCCTGGTGAGATCCTGCACTTGGTGAATTCGCGCCCGTTCGATGAGGGCCACGAGGCACCGGAAATTCAGCGTCTCGAAAGGGTCTATTACGCCCTGTGCTCTTATTGCCAGCGCCCATCGAACGATCCGCTTTGTCGCTGCGCCCCGGCGGCCACCCTAGCTCCCCAACCTGTGGCCCCTTGAAATTCCCCGCCCGTGTAGAGCGAAGAGCGGCTGGTTCGCACTAGAGAGTCCTCAATCCACCTCGACGAGATCGAGCTGATTGTCGTGGGCGATGCCAGTCGGTACGTCCTCACCTTCCTCGGCTACTCCTACCGGAGCGCGATGTCCGGTAACACCCGAGACCATCTCAAGGAGCAATTTGTGACGAGCTTTCATGAAGCCCTCGAAATCGTTGCTGTAGAGCGCGGACGCGGGAATGCAGTGGCTCTCGAGATACTTCGTCAGCACGGTCTTGGGAATGGGTGGGTCTTTGATCTGACCGTTAGCGACCCGTCCGTTTTCCAGCCTCGCCAAGTAGTCCGATGGAGCTGCACCGCCAACGATTCGGTTCGTCCGATACCCAAGTGGAGTCTTGTTGACGACGGAATCGAAGAGCGACGCGGGCTTACCATGCGCCTCGCACCATGCTTTCGGGAAAATGTGGTGAATGTCGACCGCCTCGTCAAAGAACACGATCTGATCGAACGGTTGCCCGCTTCGGAAATCGATTGCGCCTTGGCGCATTAGCAGCGCCTGCAAGCCTTTGTAGGCAGCGGATAGACGAGAGCGCATGGAAAGGAGGCGATCCGCGCGTATTACTCCATCAATCACCGTAGTTGGTTCGGGACCACCATCCAACCACACGGGCACTTCCAGAATATCTTTCGCAAAACGGCTCTCTACGGCGGAGCCGTAGAGTTCGCCGAATACACCACACCAGTACCAGCGTGCGATCTTTTCGTTGTTGGACGTGTGTTCAGCCTTGCCGCCGATTTCGGCAAAGATGGCAGCAAGAGGCACGAGCTGTGTCTGATAGGGCAGATCGAAAACCCGATAAATGCGCTGCTGCCGTAGGAACTTGGCGGCGCTCTCGAAGCCCGCGTGGACGGGATCGCGATATCGTAGGTAGGCCTCGAGCGGAAGGTTGAGCAATGACTGTCGGGTGGCTCGGACGGCCGGCCACTCGTGATCCTTGCCTGGGTTGGCCGCCATCGCGGCGAGACGCAACGCCTTAGTGTGAAGCAGAGCGATGGCTTGCAGAAAATCGGTTGCGGCTACATTGGCAAGCACACCTTGGGCTTGTTCGCTGGCGCGGCCAAAATTGGCTAAGCGCTTCTGAATACCCAGCCGCTGCTCAGGATTCTCAACTTTTTCGTTCCCCAGCCAATCATCGCGCAGCTTGTGCCCTTGCGCGGCGAACATTGCAGTGAGCAACTCGAATGCGTCCAGCGCTTTCCCGCCCGTATTCACCTTCTCGAAGACAATGCAGACGGCCTCGTGCGGCGTATCGGCACTGAGTGCGATGACGGGGACGTGATATTCAGCGAAGTTCTTGAGTACTTCGTTCTTAAACTGCTTGAAGAGCTCGCGCATCTCGGGCTTGCCCTTTTTGATCCAGTAGTCGCCAAACCCGTCCTGCCAATCATCCCAGTTGAATGCCTGATTCAGGGGATACTTGAAGTTTTCGTATTCGAACTCGGGACACGACAGATCTAGGACAATGTCCTTGTCGAAGTTCTCTTTGAGCCTACGGTCTTCAGGCACGGAAAAGATCGCTTCGTCACGGTCTGCTTTGGGGTCCAGCGCCTTGCGAATGTCGATATAGAACCATCGGCGCACCAGCCGCTTTTTCGCGTTAAGGGTTTCGACTACCTCTCGGCGCATGCAGCTCTGAAAGAGAGAGGTCAGTCGCTGCTGACCGTCGAGCAAGAGCTGTTCTGGTGGAGTTTGGATCGCGACAGGCGGCGCACCTTCAATTGGCCTTCTCGCAAAGACGCTTCCTAGTCCTGCATTCGACTTCAAGGACATTAGAGCGCCCATCGGGAATCCGCGTGATACGGAGGCGATAAGGCTCATGATGCGTTCGTCTTCCCACACCCAGCTTCTCTGGAAGTCCGGTAGCTGCATTCGGCCGTCCTCGCATCGCTTGAGCAGCTCGTGAAGCATTATCGGGTTGGTGTCGAAGGTCGTTTTTGTCATTCGCTGTCGTCCTCCCCCTTTAATCCTATCAGCCCGTGTTGCACCCGGTGCAAGACACGATCGAAGATACGGAAAATCGATTGCGGCGAGACTCGGGGGCAGGGCGGTGACGAGGTTGCGGAGGTCCTGGCGGAAGTCCCAGCCGCCACCAGGCCGCTGCCGAAGGCGGCGCGTCGCGGCCAAGAATCTGCCGAACGAAGCCGCCCGGAGGCTCCGCGGCGACCACATTCCGGATGATCGCCTTCGTCTCATCGGCGCGTCCCAGAGCCGCCGCTGCTTTAAGGGCAGCAGAATAAGCGCCCCAGACATCGAGCCCCGTGATCTCGTAGCCGAATCCGTGCACGAGCCAACGCAAGGCCGCAAGCGCTGCGCCCTCTGCGAATTCAGGTTGCCGCTCACCGTGAGTACGAGCAGCCCGGACCAGAGTCTTCGGATCGCAGGGCGAGTCTCGAACCAGCTCCAAGGCCAGATCGTACAAACCCAGCTCTTTCGCAGCGGTGAACCACTTTCCCTCATCTCCCGGCGATTGCTGGATGAGATCGCGGAGTATCCGTTCGCGCGCGACGCTCGGATAGGCCCCGGCGACTGCGCGAAACGTCGCAAGATAGGTTCCTCCTGCATGCGCGACGAGTCCGAAGCGGCGATACGCTTCCTCGGCCCGCCCAGCTTTCAGCAAAATCCGCTCGCACAACCTGTCGACTGCCCGGTCAGGCGTCCACGGGCCGCGAAGAGACTCGGCGAGCGCGATGGCTTCATCGTGCTTGCCCTCTGCGGCCAACGCTTTCACCGCGTAGCACTTGTAGTGCCAGAAGTCCGTATTCGCGAGCAGCGAGTAGATGTCTTGAAACCGACCGGCATGCAGTAATGCACTCAGGCAGGCAGGTGCTCCGTGATAGTGCCCGCGCAACGCCTTGTCCGGCCCCAATGCCATGCGCGTGCCGTCGATCATCCGGTCCGCCCAGGCGTTGGCGAGGTCCTGCGTCACGCACAGCTCACCCCAGTAGTCCGCCAGAATTTCGATGTAGGGCACCTGATCCGCTGCATGCGCCTCGTACAACCGCTCCAGCCACTTCTCCCGCACCGAGCTGGGCACGTCTGCCGCGCTGATGATCGGAACCAGCATCTCGATCGCACCGTTGACGGCGTTGCCGAGCGCGCCCGAGGAGCTGTCAACGTGTTCGAGCGCGGGCGAGAGCCGCTCGATCAGGCGTATGGCCCCTTCAGCCGCGGCAGCGGGATCGCTGCGTGAAACCGTCTTGATCTCTGCAACGGCTTCCCTGATCCGAGTCGCTGCCGGCGACGAGGATTTCCAGGTGAAGGCGTTAGGGCGGATTCGGCTGGGGAACAGCCATTTGTGAGGGGCTCGTTTCTCTCTGGTCACGATCAGGCTGTCGGCACGTTCACGCTGGTTATCAGCGCATCCAGGTAGGGCGCGCGGATTGTAGGCTTTGGGCCTCTGTTGTGACAGCGATGTGCGAACCGCGAGCCTCGAGGCGAATGCGTCACGGCTGAATCTCCGCACCATCAACAGCCCGCGAAGCTACTCTGCGCTCCAGACGAGCCTTGCGAATGGCGTCAGCGGCCTTCGCTTCGCTTCCGCCCTCAACCACCCGCTCCAGATACCGGTTCCACTTCAGCAACGCGCGCCGCTTCTCTTCGAGATACGAGTACCGATCATAGTGACGCGCCTGCACGCCACTCCGTCCATGCGACAGCAGCTGCGCGCGGATCTCGCGGCTCACCCCGAGCGACGCCAGATGCGTTTCGCATGTCCGACGAATGTCCCGAAAGCTGAACCGTGGAATCGGTTCCTTGACTCCGCGCGCCACGTCCTCGGCCGCAAGGCTCTCCCATATCTCCCGCACCGATTTCGATATCGTCGACGGATGCAGATGGTCAGCACCCCGCGATGCGAACGGCCCTTCACAGTCAGCGTTCAGCTCGCGAAGCGGAGCCAGAATATCGAGACACTGCCTTGTCAGCGGTAGCAGGTGATCGCGCGCAGTTCCTCCACGGCCCTTTCCATCCCGCAGAAGGACGGTGTTCGCATCGAAGTCATAGTCCCGCCACGACGGCCGCAGCAGCTGAATCCCTCGCTGCCCGCCCAGCGCCAAGTCGAAGCGCAGGAACGCAGCAACGACGGGAATCGCCTTGTCCAGTCCGTGCCAATAGCGAGCCAGCTCCTCCTTGGAGAGCACGCGCTCGCCGACCCGTTCGAATTCCGCCTTCCGCGGAACCAGGCTGACCGGGTTCGAGACGATCTCAAACACTGCGCTGTCATGTGTCACGCGCGTCGGATCGTGGTCGGACTTCGCCCCGTGCTGAAACGCAGCGCTGAGATACGAGCGCACGAGGTTCACCTGTCGCCGCAGCCCGCGCCCCACCAGTCGAGCGAGGATCTGCTGAATATCCGCAGGCCCGATTTCCTTCGCCCGCTTCCGGCAGAGAGCGGCGAAGGGCGTTTTGACGCTGCGCTGGAAGGCGCTCTCGACGTACCGAGTGCTGACTCGCTCGCGGGCTCGCAAGTCCGCGACGTACGCGTCGAGCAGTTGCTCGAAAGACCCGAGCCGGGCCGCACGCGCCCGCGACTCCCGCTCCTGATCGGCGACTTCCTCCCGACGCGCCAGCTCAGCCTTGACGTCCCCTGTCGAGCGCTGAATCTCGATGAGCCGGGCAAGCTCGGCTCGCGCGTCTTTGAGGCTCATTCCCCCGTAGCCCGGCGTCTGCTCGAACCGCCCGATGCGAATCAGCCTATCGGCGTTGCCGACTCGGGTCCGAAAGTAGAATTCCTTCAGGCCGGATGGGTGCACGCGCACGATCAGCCGCCCCTCGCCGCGGGGCGCCGCCTCGCACACCTTGTACGGAATCGGACCCGGCTGCAGAGCGCGGATCGCCTGAGTCGTGAACAGTCGCGTGGCCATCGACAGCCTCCCTGGCCTGAATCTAGTCCCCGTACTGGTCCCCGTTACGGAAGCCACCGGGTGGGATGCTGTGATACGATCTGTTCAGGGAAATTGCAAGGATCTCATGAGCTTAGATACGCGGTGGGACTTGCTGATACGCCCCGGGACAGCAGAAATTTCGACTCTTAATCTCTTGGTCGAAGGTTCGAGTCCTTCACGGCCCACCACCTCCCCATGAGTCTGCGTTCCGGCACGTTGATCGTCATCGCCGTCCTGATAGGCGGCATGTTGATTTCGCTGATGTTCGCGCAAACGGATTGTCGCGAGCTCCGGGGATTTCAGTCGCCCCTCTCCCTGGATCTGCGCGAGGGCGACTGGTACCGAGCACACGTCCGCGCTTATTGTTGGCGCCGATGCTCGCATTCGAGTTTCTTGATGCTGCCGTACTGGCTGCTCCGGGTATCTGGGTCGTGAGGCGGCTGTCCTCATCGAGGTTTTAGATCGGTAGACCTTGATCGCGAGAGCCAGCGCCGCAGGTTCCGCGGAGCCGCCGCCACAACGGCGGCCGCTCGCCAGCGCCCCGCCGCAAGCCTCACCCCGCCGCCAACGTCCGCCCGCGAATCATATCCGCCGCTTTTTCCCCGATCATGATCGTCGGTACGTTTGTATTGCCGCTCGGATCATCCGGCATGATGGACGCATCCGCCACGCGCAAATTGTCGACACCGTGAACGCGAAGCCGCGCATCCACCACGGCTCCTGGATCGCTCGCCACGCCCATTCGACACGTGCCGAGCGGATGATGCCGATGTTCAACGTTCTGGCGCAGGTAAGCGACCACGTCGGCGCGCGTGCGAACCGCCGAGCCGGGTAGAAGCTCCATCTCAATGAGCTCGCGCATCGGCGTCTGGCCATATAGCTCCCGGCACATCTCAACAGCCCTCACCATCACCTCGACATCCGCCGGCTCGGTGAGCATGTTGAAACAGATGCGCGGAGCATCGAGCGGATCGGCGGAGCGCAACCGCACCCAGCCGCGCGATTGCGCGTGAAGCACCCCGATGCGCGCCGTCAGCGCGTAAACCGGCGGCTGTGTCAGCAGCGGAAACCACAGGCGCGCGTGTTGATGGACGGACATCGTGATGATCTGGATATCCGGCCGGTGCACGCCCTCGCGCGAACGCACGATGAGGTTCCCACTGGTGCCCGCCGTCGTGAACGGCCCCTCGCCGAAGAAATACCACCTCAGCACGGCGAGCGCCGCCCTGTCGAGACGCAGGAACTTCGTGAATCCCAGCTCCCCTCGCGTCCGATAGATGTTCAGCAGGTTGGGATGCTCGACGAGGTTCTCACCCAGACCCGGCAGGTCATGCAGCACCTTCACGCCAACGGACTCCAGGTGCGCGGCCGGCCCGATCCCCGAGAGCTGCAGCAACTGCGGGGAATTGTAAGCACCCCCACACAGGATCACTTCGCGGGCGGCGCGCACCGTTTCCACTTTGCCGTGACGCAGATATTCGACACCGGTGGCCCGATGCCCCTCCAGCGTCACGCGCGTGACCTGTGCGCCCGTCAGCACGCTGAGATTCGCCCGCTCGGAAGCCGGCTCCAGGTACGCGCGTGCAGTACTCGCGCGCCGGCCGCGGCTTATCGTGAGCTCGATGCGGCTCAACCCATCCTGGCTCTCAGCGTGATGGTCGTGGCAAAGGGGCAGGCCCATGTTGACCGCGGCCTGCTGAAGCTCCAGGAACAGTCCTTCCGGATAGTCGATCGGCACGCTGGCGACCGGCCCCTGCGCACCGTGGAATTCATTCTCGCCGCGCCAGCTCTTTTCCAGCCGCTTGAAATACGGCAGCACGTCCGCGTAGCCCCACCCTTCGAGACCGCGATCGCGCCAGGAATCGAAGTCCAGCGGATTGCCGCGCACGTTGATCATTGCATTGAGCGAGGAGCAGCCGCCAAGCATCCTGCCCCGCCAGGCCGGCAGACGACGGTTGTCGAGACCGGGCTCCGGCTCGGACTCGAACGGCCACACATACGCGCGATGCGCGTGCACCCTCGGGAAGGCGATGGGCATCAGCCCGAATGGGTGATCGTCCTTGCGCCCAGCCTCGAGCAGCAGTACCCGAACCCCTGGCTCCTCGCTCAGCCGAGCCGCAACCACCGCCCCGGCGGAGCCGGAACCGACAACAATGAAGTCGGCGTCGCTGGAAGGCGTTGTCATGAATCGCGTATGTCGGGCTGTCTTTCGCGTGAAGCCGGCATTCTGGCACGTTCAGTGAAGGCGTGTTCGGACCCCACGGCCCACCACTCAAACACGCGCTCAGCGACCCCACGACCCGACTGTTGGCGCGCGTTGGCGCGGAGTCGGGGTTACCTCTTGTCGCCCGGAACGCCTTCGGCCGGAAGTCGTGCGGTCGGTAATCGAAGTGCTCAACGAAGCGCTTCGGAATGCCCCTGAGTTCCGCGAAAGCCTGACTGCGGAGACGCTGCTTAGTGGGTGGAAAAGAACTTCGCAGCCGTGAATGCCGCGCCGACTGCGGTGATCGCCGTACCAATTAACCAGTCTAATGAATCCAGCTTCCCAGCCTGACTGATCCGACAAGAACGGATTGGCGACTGGGCGCAAAAGCCGCCGCAAGGCGGTTTTTGCACATCTGGGCCACGGAAAGTCCTATGCAGGCGGGAACCGCAGGCGCGATGCCATGATCACGACCATAGGCACGCCAACGGAGCGGCCCTCAAATTATCCGCGAACGATAGCGTTTGCTCCCCGTTGTAAAGAACTATGCCTTGCACGAAGTGCTTGCCTGCCGCGGACGCCAACCGATCCAGTCCAGCGAAATCCCGTCGAGTAATGGAGGCGGCTGCCTTCACTTCGACACCGACGATCTGGCCGCCGTCGTTCTCCAGTACGAAATCGACCTCGAGTTGGTCCTTATCACGGTAGTGATAAAGAGAGACTCGCTGATCGGACCACGAAATGGCCTTCAGCAGCTCTGAGAAGACGAATCCCTCGAGGACAGGTCCAAAGAGCTCTCGATCTGCCTTCAATCTAACCGTCGAGTATCCGCGCAGGGCCGCAAGAAGGCCCGAGTCCACGAAGTGCAGCTTCGGAGTTTTGATCAACCGAGAGAGCTCGTTTCGCAGCCATGGCTGGAGCCGTCGAACGAGGAAGAGTTGTTCGAGAACCTGCAGATAACTATCCGTGGTCTTGTGGTCGAGCGCGACCCGGGGCTCGCTGCACTTCGTCGATGACGGCTCGGTCGAGAGCCTTGATGAAGGCCACGGGGTCGCTTTTCGCGGCCGCGAGGGTAGCGCGGTCGTCCAGCGTCAGGTAGGCGCGCCCTTGGCGTGCAAAACGCCGCGCAAGGGTTGTTTTGCCTGATTGTCGCGGACCGGTGATGGCGACGACGCGCGTGTCACGCAACGCTGTCCGAATATGCGGTTCTGCAAGCCGGGGATAGGCAGCCATGATCGGCAGAGTACCGTCCGGGTTGGGAATGGATAAACGTCCAATTGGGAGTGGGATCCCGTCCAATTGGGAATAGCCGACCAACCCCACGGCCCACCAACTTCAAACGCTAACGTGTCCACATCCACCCGGTGTCCGAGACTTGTGCCTCCGCCTGAGGCGCCAGCCCGCGACCTGCGACTTGCGTCGAAGGCAGCGTTGCAAATCACTTCGCGCGGGCGCGTCGAGGTGCGCGAGGCGGACGGTGTTTTGGAAACAGGGTTTCGAGGCTCCCGGAGGCAACGGAGCCCATCGGAACGACTCGCGTCTGCGGGCCCAGTTCGTACGCGTGCGTGCCGGGATAGAGCACGATCAGTTGTTCGAGATGAAGGTCCGTCAGGGCGATACGCATCGAAGGCGTCAGGGTGGGCGCATCCGTTCGCTTGATCTCGACTCCGAGCCGTCGACCCCCCTTGAAGAGCAGAAGATCGAGCTCTGCGCCTTGGTGAGTTGCCCAGAAATACGCCTGATCCGGCTCGATCGCATTGAGCAGCTCCTCGACCGCATAGCCTTCCCAGGAGGCGCCGCTCTTGGGATGCGAAAGCAGCTCGCTCTCGCTGCGAATGCCGAGCAGGGCATGTAACAAACCACTGTCGCGTACGTAAACCTCAGGTGCTTTGACTTGGCGCTTGCTCAGGTTCTCGTGCCAGGGCTGCAACTGTCGCACGACCAGCAGGTTGGCAAACAGGTCGAGATAGCGACGCACAGTCGATTCGCCAATGCCAAGTGAACGAGCCGGGTCGGCGGAGCTCCAGATGCCACCGTGGCAATGAGCAACCATCGTCCAGAAGCGCAACAGCGCCGGAGCAGGGATGTTGATGCCGAGCTGCGGCAGGTCACGTTCCAGGAAGGTCTGAATGAACTGTTGCCGCCACGTAAAGCTGTCATCGTTCGTTCGTGCCAGGAACGAAAGCGGAAAGCCACCTCTGTGCCAATGGCGATTCAGGGCCGATGTGCCGACCTCGCGCAGGGTGAAACCGGCTACGGGTATCGTCTCGATGCGCCCGGCCAACGATTCGGAGGATTGACGCAGCAGCTCGGGGGACGCACTTCCGAGTATCAGGAAGCGCGCAGGGAGAGGTTTCCGGTCGGCGAGAACGCGCAGGACCGGAAATAACTCCGGACGACGCTGTATCTCGTCGATGACGACGACGCCCCCCAGCCCCTCGAGCGCTGTCATCGGTTGGGCAAGGCGGGCCAGGCTCCCCGGATCTTCCAGATCGAAGTAGTTGCCCGAATTGCCGGGAACCAGCGTGCGCGCGAGCGTGGTCTTCCCGCTTTGGCGGGGGCCGATGAGCGCGACGACCCGGCTGCGCTTCAGGGCGCGCCTGACACGGTCGATATCATGAAATTCCGCCACTACGTGGGGGAATTTCATGTCGAGTGCGGGCGATCGCGCCGATCCTCGATCCATGCGAACAGAAGTGCGATGCTGCAGGCATGTCTGACACGTATATCACTCAAATCAGCCTGGAAACAGGCCTTCGGACGCTATTCTGAGTGATATAGGTTTCAAACTGGTCGATGCCCTGAACCAGGATTCGCCGCGGGCTCTATGTCCTCGCGCCGCGCTATCGCACCGAGCCGCCACATCCATTCGCCATTGCGCAGTCCCTGGCCCCCGGAAGCTACGTCTCCTTCGAGAGCGCGCTCAGCTATCACGGCTGGATTCCCGAATCAGTCCCAGTCCTCGCAAGCGTGGTACCCGGCAGGAAGTCCTCGACCCTTGAGCATCCAACCCTCGGCAGCTTCGCCTTCCATCCACTCGCGCTGAACCGCGGCCACTTTCTCGAGCTCGTCGAGCGTCGACAGCTGGGAAGTCAGGTTGCACTCGTGGCCAAGCCGCTCCGCGCACTCATGGATCTCGTCGCGTTTCGCAAACTCCAATGGCAGGGCCTCGCCTGGCTCACGGAAGGAATGCGCATCGAACCGCAAAATCTGCGCACGATCACCCGCGAAGACATCGAAACACTGTCCAAAGTCTACAAACACATCAGGACAAACGAGTTCCTGCGCTCGCTTGCCAGCGCACTCGACCAATGATTGAGCTCATCCGGCAACGCCTCGTCTCCTGCAAGGCCGCCAATGCGGTGGAGGAAGAGCAGGCAACGAAGGAAATACTCCAGGAAGTCGCCCTGTACTTGCTCTGGCGCGGCGGCTTCTTCGAGAAGGCGGCATTCCAGGGCGGCACCAGCCTGCGAATCCTCTACAAGCTGCCACGCTTTTCCGAAGATCTCGACTTCATCCTTTTGCGCCCCGACACCGCGTTCGACTGGGCCGACTATCTGGGGCCGCTGATCGCAGGTCTGGAGGAGTTCGGCCTGCAATCCCAGGTGCTCGACAAAAGCGAAATGGATCAGAACATCCGCAAGGCCGTGCTGAAGAACGACTCCATCAGCCAGCAGCTCAACCTGAGATTCAACGAGCCCAACCGCGCACCACTCAAGATCAAACTCGAAATCGACATCAATCCACCGGCCCACTCAACATTCGCCTACACCTATCTCGACTTCCCCCTCGATTTCGCAACCTCCCGCACCTTCAGGCGGCCCTGGATCAGTTCGGCCCCTGGAAGGGCAAAGTTCCCAAGCTCGATCGGCAATGGCTCGCGGACCGCCTGAAAGAAAAGATCGCCACCATCGATTGGAAGACTGCCGCAGCCGATGTCGAGCGCTTTCTCGGCCCAACGGAGCGAGCAAGCCTCACACTCTGGAGCGAGCGGTTCTTCAACAGCAAGGTCGCGACGCTCCTGGACTCCAGGAGTAGCTAAGGAGATCAAACCCCGGCCAGACGACCTCGCGATTTGGTTGCGATGTGCGCCCCGGATAGACGTGGTTCGCTACGCGAGGCCACTGGGGACTCCGCTCGACACCGTGCATCACAGCCGTCGAGCATGCCTCGACCATCCGGCGCACATCCACCGCGGAGAGCCCGCCGAACGCGAGTGCGAACTCGCCTTCGAGTACCAATCGAAAGAGAGTGCGAGTGCCGGTACATCATCGGGGATATAGGGCAACGTCGACACGCAGTCGTAAAACGGTGCCAGCGAAACATGCGCCGCATCCTCATACTGCACACCGAAGTTCTTCAGGTGCGCATCTGCCGCCGCGCTGATGGGTGAGACTTCGAAGCGGAGTCATGCCAGTCTGAAGCATTCTCGATGGTGCATCGTCAGCCGCGGGACTTCGGCGAGAACGCCGCGCTTGACGAACCGTCGGCGCGCACTGAGGATGCCCGTGCGATGCTTCGGCTCGCAGGCATAGAATACTTGGGGGGATACGCATCGCCCGGCAGCGGGCCGCGCGTAAGCAGTGGGGCAGGTTGAGACGACCGGTCAATTCTTCGAATCAATGCGGTCTGGGCCAACCTCATAATTTCATTAGTGGCAGTGCGCCCGAAACAATTCGGGTCTGAACGCGCAGTGGAGTGCTGATGAGCCACGCGCACGGCGAATGGCCGTGCGCGCAGCGCGCGCAGGGTTTTGCAGGACGCGATGAAAAGGAAACGTCAGAAACAGGCTCCACCGCGTAAGGCTGCTACACCGGCGCGGCCGTCGCTGGGCGAGGCCTGTGCGCGGGCGGTGTCCCGTTTCCGTGGCCGCAAGCCCCGCACGGTCGCCTCCAAACGTCTCGCCGCGGGTGGCGTAGCACCCGAGATCAGCCTGCCGGCCCGCCAGGCGCAGGAGCTGTTCCAGATTGCGTTCGCCAATGCCAGCGGCGCAACCAATACCAATCAGATCGTATCGGTCGCCGGCGAGCACGAGCTTCTCGTGAACGCGGGTGCCGTGCAGATGGCCGTCACCGACGGGTTCGTCCTCGTGAGCATTCCGGTCTTCACCGAACAGAGTGGCAATGCGTCGGTCATCGTGCCGTTCGCCGTCGGCCGGGCGGGCGCCCCGCAGGGGCTGATCATGGCGACGGAAACGCTGCCCCGCGGGCCGTCTCTCATCGTCGAGCGCTGGGGAGAGCCGCTGATCGCGGCGGCCTGGCGCGCCGTGGTCGACATGACGAGTGGCCTTGCCGCCGCGGCCGGAGTGGACGAACGAAATCAGGCTCTGCTGCCGGCCACGTTCGTGGCGCACGCGAAGGGCATCCGCGTCACGCCTCAGGCACTCCACCGCTTCGATTCGAACAAGCCATGAGCGTCAGCGTCGAGGGACTCGGCCCGCTCATCGACCTCGCGACCGCGCTGGGTCTGGTGGGTGAGGACGGCCAGTTCGACACCACATGGTTCGCGTCACCCGGTGATCACGTCGGCAACATGCTTCGCCGGCGTTCGCAGCGCGAGGCGCTCCTGCGCGCGGCGGAGCAGCTGCTCGCGCACGGTGCATCACCGTATGTCGATGACGCCGGCCGGCGCTGGATCGAGATCTTCGCGGACGGCGGAGTGGCGCTGCACGCGGTGATCAGCACCGTCGGCACGACCACCGAAGTGGGCATCGGCGCGCGCGTGCACACCACCGGGCCAGATAGTCAGGTGCGCGCGTACGTGCCGCTGGTTCGTGTGCCCGTGAGCGGCGCGGCCACCGTGCCGTTCTCAGACGGCACCGGTGTCGTTTCCGTCGAGGCGCAGATCACGTTCGACGGTCCGCCGCCCGCGCCGGGAGAGGCGGGCCTCCAGGCCATCCTCCTCGGCGTCGACGTCGCAACGAACGGCAACGACCCGAAGTTGCGTGTGATGCTGAAAGGGCTGCAGCTTCCCGGCCAGACGACGCCGACGGATGTCGGCCTCGATGGCACGCCCGCGGAGCTCGAAGGGCAGGCGCTGCGACTCGTGCTCGGCCTGATACAGCATTCGGTCGAGGGGGCGGCGGGGCAGTTGGCCGAGCTGCTGGCCCTCGTCGGCATCACGGATGACCCGGCTGTTCCTCCGCTTCCCATCGCGGAACTGCTCACCGTTGGATTACCCGCCTGGAGAACCTGGCTCGACGCGCTGCTCGCAGATTCCGTGGCGCTCGATCGCTGGCTCTTTCATCTGGCGCAACTCGTGGGCCACGGGGCCGCGGTCATTCCCGCGGCGGGACCCGGGCTGCCGCATCGAGTGCAATGGACGCTCGCGAACGGATTTTCGCTTGCCTTTGTCGTGCGCAGCGCGCGCACGGCCGCGGGCGTGCCGACCGTGGAGCTGGGAGTCGAGGGGCTGCTCTCGGCTGGCGGCGCGCCCACAGGCAGCATCGAATGCAGCGCTACGCTGGCGAGAATCACGCTCGGCGCAACGCCATCCATCGTCGGACTGCCCTCACTCGAGTTCTCGGGCCGCATCGGTTCGCGCGTGATCGCGCAGCCCGCCGACCGGCTGCTGAATCTGCCGGACCCCAGCCCGAAAGTCGGGTCGGTGCGCGCGGGCCTTGCGCTCAACGAGAGTCGGAATGCGATCTTCGTGCTGGCCGCTCACGACGTTGTGATCGGCGCGCACTCGTATCCGGTGCTCGATCTCACCAACACGCAGACGCTGGCGGACGTGGCGGGCAACGCAGTCGCCGACCTCTCCACCGCGGTGCTCGACAAACTCGGCGCGGCCGGCGTCGCGGTGCGCGTGCTGTTGGGACTGACTGCGCCCCAGGGCCAGGTGGCCTGGCCCGTGCCGCTCACGCCGGTTACCGATCTGCTCGCCAATCCGCCTGCGGCGATCATTGCGTATCACCAGCGCGTACTTGCCACGAATCGCGCCGGCTATGCGCTGGTGCTCGATCCGCTTCGGCAACTGCTCTCGCCGCTCGGCGTCAACGTGCCCATCAGCGGCACGGGTACCGAGGATGTTCCCTGGCGGCTGACGCTCGCGGCCGGTACGCCGGCGGTGTCCGTTGTGGCCTGGGAGACGGGCACGCGTCTCGAGCTTGGCGCCGCTGTGGATGTGTTCGTCGCGGACCTCGGCGGCGGGTGTCCTACCGTGCGGTTGAATCTGCTGGCGCGGCTCGCGAGCATTGCGCTGGATGGCAGTGGCAGTCACGCGCTGCCGGGAATCTCAGCGCAACTCGCGTTCGGAGCGCGCGGAAACGTTCCGCTCCGCATCGGCGATTCCACGGCCGCCCTCGTCGCTCAGCGCGCCGGCATAGCGCTGAATTGGACCGCGGCGGACGGCTTCGCAGCGTCGGTCGTGCTGCCGGGCCTTGCCGCGGTCGTCGATGGCGAAGCCGTTCCCTTTCAGCTGCCCACGCTCGCTGCCGATGGAACACTTGCGGGCGGTGTTCCCTGGCGCGCCCTCGAACTGCTCACGGGGCACGTGCTGATCCGGCTCGGGCCGCTCTGGGCAGAAGATCTCGCGCGAGTGCTCGGCTGGCTTCCCGGCCGGCGCGCCTCGGTCGAGCGGCTGCCGCTCGAATCGCTCGCGCAGGATCCGGTGACAGCGGTCAAACGCTGGGCCGCCACCTTGGTGAACGCGGGCGCGCTGCCCGAACTGGCTCGTGCCATTGCACTCGCCGTGACGGGCCCGGTGGCACCGGGAGTGCCGGCCGGAGTGCACAGCGGACGCGGCGACTTCGAGTCGCCCTTGTCGATCCCGCTCGCGGGTGCTGCCAGCGCAGCCCTTCGAATCGAGTCGCTGCTGTGGTCCGACTTCATCGAGGATGTCGAAGATGCGCTGCGTCCCGGCCAGCTCATCGATGAGCTGCGCTCGCGCGCGGACGCGCTGAACCCCAGCCCGAGCGGCGAGCGCCTCGCCGCCGCCTTGCAGAGCGCGGCGGGCCAGAACAGCGAAGTCGCCGACCTTCTCGCCGATCGCCCCGATCTCGCGGATGGACTTGCGCGCCTCGCGGCGGCCTGGGCAGACACAGATGGCCTCGTGCGCGCTGAAAACGCGGTGCTCCCCGGCGCCACCGTGCACAGTCTCGAGGGCATCACGCACCTGAACCTGGCGTCGGTGGAAATCGCTGCGCTCACGGGCATTCCACCTGGCGCCGGCACTATCGCGGTGAGCGGCGCGCTCGGCCCGCAGAGCTGGCCCGGAATCTCAGACGATCACGTCATCGACCTGCGCGCGCCCGCGCTCGCCCCGGAAGCTTTCGATATTTCGCGTGTGAGCGCGGGCGACGGTCCATGGCTCGTGCTCTTGCCGAGTCGCCGTGATGCGGCGGTCATCCCTGGCGACGATGGAGCCGCTCTTCAGTTGGCGCGATTGGCTCGCGTGGTGGATGCGGTGGTCACGCGCGTCGCGGGCGCCGCGCCGGTCGTGCTCATCGGTCACGGCGCGGCCGGCCACGCGGCAACGCAGGCCGCGAGCCGCGCCGGCGTCACACATCTCATTACGCTCGGCACACCGCATGTCGGCATCGCGCTCGAGGCACTCGAGTCGCAGCCAGCGGCCGGCGCACTGCAGTTGCTCGGCGCGCTCGTGCCCAACGTCGCGACCTGCACCGCCGAAGGCGGGCCGATCGGACTCGGACGCGGACTGCTTTCGGCACTGCTTGCCGCGTACCAATCGCAGAGCAGTCCGCTCGCCGATCTGGCGCCGCCTGCCACGGCGCCCGCCGTTCCCGCCGGCGTCGAAGCACATTGCATTCGCGGCCGTTGCGATGCCGGCGCGGTTGCCAAGGCGTTGTGCGCTCTCGTCGTGCGCGGCCTGCAGGACATTGCCGACTCCCGAACCGCGAGTGCGCAGGCGCCAAGCGAGGCGTTGAACCTCGGCCTCGGCGTAACGCTCGATCCGCCCGCCGCGGCGGGCGAGGTGCATGTCACAGCAACTGTCGCTTTCACGGGTCGAGTGTTTTCGCCGGCCGCGCGTCCGGCACTGCGCGTGCGCGTCGGCATCGGGCGCGTGGGCGGCTGGCTGTCCGGCGGTCCGGATCCCGCCCGGCCCGCGAACATCTCGCGGCATCCGTCATTGCGTCGCGCGTCCATCGAAATCGATGCGCCTCTCGGGGCTCCCGCTTCCGCTCGTCTCGTCTTTCACGAGGCGAGTGCGCTCGGCGTCTCGAAGCGACGCTGGGTCGTGAGTGCGGACGGCAGTGCGGATCCGCTATTGCCCGAAGCGCGGGTGCTGGTGGGGCGCATGGCGGCGGCACTTGGGCCCGTGCCGGCCAGCGGGCCGATACGCCAGTTCGCAGACCTGCTGAGCGCGCTGGGTCTCACGCAAACCAGTGCACCGATTCCAGCAGGCGCGGTGGCCAGTCTTTCGGTGGACGGTATCCGCCGGCTCCTTGTCGATCCGACCGGGCTTCTCGCTGACGCCGTTGATCCCGCGCGGGCCGGTCGCACGGCCTCGGCGCTCGCTTCGTTCCTTGGCGCGACGGTGCCGTCGACGGCGTTGCCGACGGAAGTGGTGTTCCAGCTCGGTGCGATATCGGTACGCGCGGACATCGTCGCTCGAACGCTGCGCGTCGAGGCCCAGGCGCTGCCGTTCGAGGCGGGTATCACGCTCGGCGGTTCCGTCACGCTGGATAGCGACGGCGACGTGGCCGTGCAGCTCACCGCAGCGCTCGGCGCGGCCGCCACACCGAATGGCCGGCCGGTGCTGGAGGTGAACACCGCACCGCTCGGCGTGCAACTGCGATGGGAAGGAGCCGGCAACGCGCTGCCGACAACGATCTCTCTGTCGCCGACCGTCGATGTCCAGGGGATAGCGCGTCTCGTCGCGACGGCCGTTCCCGCTCAAGCGCTCTGGGCAGGCATCACCTTCGTGCGATCGCTGCAGCAGCCGGGCGCCGTTGCGCTCATCGACCCGCTGCTCGGAGCGTTGGGTCTGCTCACGGGCAGTGGCGCGAATGCTCGCGTTGCCATTCCGACGGCCCTGCTCGCCGACCCCGCGCACTGGCTGACGCATGGCACCGTGTTGGGTGATACATCGCAAGGTCTCGATGCGGCGCGCGTCGTCGCGCTGGTCGATGTCGTCTCGCGCTTGCTCAACGTTCCGCAGCCTCGGCCCGGCGCGTGGTCACTTCCGTACGGCATTGAAGTGCGCGCGGCGAGCAGCGGCGGCCGTACGTCCATCGTGCTCAGCATCGAGGAACCTCTGGCCGACACCGGTTTGCGACTGGCCGGCGCGGTGGGTCTCGCGCTGGGCTCCGCAAGTCTCCTGGCGGCGCCGACAGTGGACCTGGTCCTCGCATTGCCCGGCGCCGGACCGATCGCATCGGCTGGACGAGTCACGCTCTCGCTGGGACCGCAAGGCTTGTCCGCGCGACTGGTGCTGCCGGACAGCGGAATCGATCTGCGGCTGCTTCCCGATGGCCCGGGCCTCGCGGCGGTCGGCGCGGCAGCGGCAGCGGCGGTGACTTACGCGCTCCCGCTGGTGCTCGATGCCATTGCCGGGTTGCCCGCGGCACATCCGGCCCGCCCGGTTGGTGTAGCGCTTGGCGACCTGGGCGATGTGCTTGGGTTGCGGGTCGCCGGCAGGTTCGCGGCAAGCGAAATTTCAGCGCTCGCGGCGAACCCCGGTCCACAGCTCGCGCAGCGACTGTCGCAAGGCATCGTGCCGGCGTTCGACGCGTTGGCCGCGCTGGTGGCGCCGGCGATGCCCGCCGGGTATGCGTTCGCAC
Organism: uncultured Gammaproteobacteria bacterium; assembly: GCA_963837755.1. Lineage (GTDB taxonomy): Bacteria > Pseudomonadota > Gammaproteobacteria > Steroidobacterales > Steroidobacteraceae > JADGHX01. The sequence goes on from CAWIOP010000005.1 coordinate 45,189, forward strand.
GCAACGGCAACGACCTGGTCTTTACTCATGCTGGCGCCATTTCGTTCCAGCTCAGCGTGACGGTGCCGCAAGGCGGCGTGCCCACCGGCATCCGTGTGAGCATTTCCGTCTCGGGCGTGCATCCATTTGCCGGCGCCTCGCTCGGCGGTACGATTACGATCGACGAGACGGGATTGAACGCGGCGGTCGTCACGTTCGCCGTCGATCACGCGAACGCCATCCATCTCGGGCCCATCACGCTCGCGCCGATTGCGGAGCTCGCCATCGGCAGCGCTCCGGCGGGTGGTGCACGCGTTGCGGCGGGACTCGCCGTCGATGCCACGCGATCGGTGAAGGGCGTGTTGCGATTCACACCCGTGCCGGCGTTCGCGCTCGAAGCCTCCGGCGGCCCGCTCGCCGAGGTGCTCGTGCGGCTCGCCGTGCCTGCGGCGCTCAACGCCGCTCTGGCGATGGCCGAGGTCCAGACGCTACTCGACACCGTCGTGCTTGGCGGGCCCACCGTTCGGGAGCTGCTCGATCACGTGCTGCTCGCCGGCAACGCATTCGACGCAGGCGTGCTCGATCCGCCGCAGATATGGAATCGGCTGCTGCGGCTCGCGGGGAACATCGCGGCTCACACTCCGGCGCTGCCGATCGATCCGCTGATGCTGAAGATCTCCCGGCGCGATCTCGCGGCGAACGACTTCGCGTACGGCGTCTCCGTGTCGCTGCCGCCCGGCAAGCGCTTCGATCTCGTCACCGACGACGTCACCGTGCAGATCGAAGTGGATGCGTCGTGGGTGTCGGGGCCCGCGGCGGCGGACGGTCTGGTGATCGAGCTGCTGCGCATGCAGGGCGCGAACCCTTCGCCGTTTTTCGGCATCAGCGTGCGCGGCGTGGGCGTGCGCATCGGCCGCACGGGCGGCAAGCTGCTCGATACGTTTCTCTCGATCGACTCCGTTGCCGTTCACGGGTTGCTGGCGGTGACGAGCGCCGGCGGAGTGACCGACGTCGGTGGCCAGCTCGAGCTCGGTAATCTCGGCATTTCGCTCGGCTCGGCGACTGGCGGCAACAACAAGGTGGCCGCGGGCCTGCTGAAGGACAGCGCCAGCGGCGCGGAAAAACCGCAGCCGCGGTTCAGCCCGGCGCTGGCGGTGCAGAGTCATGGCGGCGGCGCGCCGCGTTTCGATCTGCGCGCGGGCCCCGATCCCGGGCCGTGGTGGATCTCGATCCAGCACGGCTTCGGTCCGGTGTATATCGAACAGGTGGGCTTCGGCGTGAGTCGCGCCGGCGACAAGGTCATCGCCGCGCGAGTCCTCGTCGATGGCAAAGTGTCTCTGCTGGGCCTCAACGTTGCGGTGGACGACCTGGCGGTCGGCTTGCGCTGGCCCCAGACCTCGACCGATCCGCCGCTCTACGATCCGCGCGCGTGGTCAATCGATCTTGCGGGCCTCGCTGTCGGCATGAACACCAGCGGTGTGTCGCTCGCCGGCGGCCTCAGCAAGGCCGACAGCGCGCTGCCCGACTACGTCGGCATGATCGGCATCCGCTTCAGTGTGTATTCGATCACCGCATACGGCGGATACGCGGTGCTCACCGACAGCAGTGGCGATTACACTTCGCTGTTCATCTACGGCGCGGTGTGCGCGCCCATCGGTGGCGTGCCGGCGTTCTTCGTCACGGGCATCGGCGCGGGCGTCGGCATCAACCGGCGGCTGCTCCTGCCGACCGACCTCAACGACTTTCCGGGCTATCCGCTGCTGCAGGCGCTCGATCGCACCTCGCCGATGGCCGATCCCGGCACGGCGCTCGACAGGCTGCGCGCGTATTTCCCGCCGGCGCGCGGCGCGTTCTGGTTCGCGGCCGGCCTCTCCTTCAATTCGTTCACGCTGATCGACGGCATCGTGGTGGTGGCCGTCGCCATCGGTGACGGGATCGAAATCAACCTGCTTGGTCTGGCGCAAGGCGGGTCTGCCCAATCCGTCGGCGCCGCTGGTGCAGATCGAGCTGGCGCTGGTCGCGCGCTTCTCGAGCAAGGACGGGGTGCTGTGGATACAGGCACAGCTCACTGACAACTCGTTCCTGCTCACGCGCGACTGCCGTCTCACCGGCGGCTTCGCGTTCGTGATGTGGTTCGCGGGTGACAAGAACGGCCAGTTCGTCGTCACGCTGGGCGGCTATCACCCGTCATTCCATCGCGACGGCTATCCGGTGGTGCCGCGCCTCGGGTTCGTATGGAGCGTCAGCAACGTCCTCGTCATCAAGGGCGAGAGCTACTTCGCGCTCGTGTCCGAGGCGATCATGGCCGGCACGCGTTTCGAGGCCTCTTTGACGCTCGGGCCGCTGTGGGCGTACCTGCGTCTCGGCGCGGACGGCATCGTGTATTTCGAACCGTTCCATTTCCAGGTGACCGCCTTCGCCGAGCTCGGCGCCGGCATCACTGTCGACATCGACCTGGGCTGGTTCGGGCACATCCGCATCACGATCAGCGTGCACCTGCACGCCGATGTGCTGCTCGAGGGCCCGGAGTTCCACGGGCGCGCCACCATCGACCTCGATGTCACGAGCGCGACGATCGTGTTCGGCGACTGGGCCGACCGCTCGACGCCCGCGCTCACCTGGCCGGACTTCAGGGACAAATACCTGCGCCCGAACGGCGCGGCGATGCTTACTCTCGTGCCGGGCCGCGGCGTGATTCCGCCGAGTACCGCAGGCAACAAGAAGGCGGCCACGGGCGGCAGCTCAGACCCGTACCTGCTGCTGGCGGAATTCGATTTCACCGTCACGACGACCGCGGCCACGTCCGGTGTCACGGCGCGGGACCCTGTTCCCCTCGGTTTCCCGGTGTTCCTCGCTATCGGCGTCATGCAGACCGCCTCGGTGAGCTCGACGTTGTCCGTCTCCGTCGTAGGGCCCGATGGAAACGAGTACGCCCACACGCTGAATCCGGTGCCCATCGCGGGGCAGTTCCCGAAAGCGGCATGGGCCGCGCAGGCGCAAAGCGAACCGAAGCCCGTGCCGGCCGGCGACACGGTGGAGGCCGTGAACGGCGTGACGCTCAACGCGGTGGCCGTGCCATCGCAAGGCACGGTGCCGGTCGACTATCACCAGGTTGAAATCGGCAAGCGACTGCCGCTTCCGTTCCTCGCCGAAACCGCCGTTCGCGGCGAACGGGCGATCGACGTGCAGGCCGCGGAAGTCTTCGTCCACGGTACTCCGACGAATGTCGATGCCGCGATGAACGAAGCATTGACGCTGCTCACGCGCGGACCGAACGGATCGACCCTCTCGCGCATCGGGGCTGCGACATTCGTTGCCGCGCGCTCGGCGCCGCCGCAGCTCGTGCCGCTGACGCACGGCATGGCCGTGGACCCGGGCGGCGCGGTGGTCGTTCCGATTGTCGCCGGTGCGGGGCCACGCAAGCGTGCGGACACTCGCGCTCATCCGCTGCGCGTCGACGCTCTGCTGACATCTGTGGCAACGGCAACCGCCGCAACGCGCGTTCGCACGACAGTAGGAGAAGCGGGCAAAGGCGTTCCGCGGATGAGAGCCCCGAGGCTTGCGGACGCGAGCGCATCGCTCGATTCGCGGCTGGCGGTTCGTCTCCTTCGCCGGCCCGCAACCGGGGCCGCTGCGGATAAGACCGTCATTCCGGCGGCACGCGTGCCTTCCACGGGGCGCGCCGGAGCGGGCGGCGAGATTCGGCGTCAGCGAGGCCAGGCGCCGTGGCGCGCAAAGCGTCTGAATGAATTCTCCAAGGCACTGCGGGGACAGGGAGTGGACCTCGTCGCTGGCGATCTCGCGGTGCTCACAACCGATAACGGTGGCCGCGACGTCGAGGCAGTTCGCCCCACGCTGGCTTTCGCGGGCGAGTTGCCTGTGCGGGTCGTAGTCATGGATACCGTCGGCGAGGTGACGCTGGACGTCGTTACCGCCAAGGGATCATCTGTGCAGCTGCCGAAGCACACAGAGCGCGTCGTGTTGATCGGTGGAAGCGGCCCGCCCACGGGAGCTTCGGGCTGGCATTCCGGCACTCAACTCATCCAAGTCGGAGCACGCGCGCTGATCGGCCCCTCTTGCACCGTGACCTCATCTGCCGTCGTCACGCGTAGAGGTCTCGGCCAGGTGTCAACGGGCTTCGTCACCGCAGCGGACGCCGTGCGCGGCTACTCGATTGTCACAACGCGTCTTCCGTCGAATCTCGCTGCGGTGGCTGTTGTGCTCGAGACGGCGACCCGCGTGGACGACGACCGCGCCGACGCACTCGACCTGGGTCTCACCGGCGCGCAACGCGCCGCCGACGCGCACGGCACGCCGCAGCCGCCGCAGATGATCGTGGCCGGCAGCCGCATGATCAGCGTGTACGCCATCGAGCCCGACGGGCACGGTCGCCCGATAGAAGTGACGGTCGCGAGCGGTGAGCACGTGCACCTCGGCGGAGTGCTCGGCAGCGAGAACGGAGCGGACGCGCTTGCGGAGAGTCTGCAGCGCGCTGATGTAGCCGGCGCTCTCGGCGGTCTGTTCGATGCGCCCACCGGCAAGACCCGCGTGCGCTGGCAGTCGCAGACGAAAGCTCGGGCGAAGGCCCGGAAGAAGCGGAGTTAGTCATGCCCAATCCCGGCACATTCACCTTACACAGCAACGCGGTGCCGCCGCTCCCCGCCGGCGGCTATGTCGCGCACCTCCGGCAGACGATCACCGCGCCGGGCGCCTCGCCCGAGCAGGTGGACTCGCACTTCGAAGTGACCGCGCCGCGTTTTGCGCTGACGCCCGACCAGATTCTGTCGACGTTTCCGCCCAACCAGGCCGAAGGCGCGTTCAGCTCGCGCCTGCCGCACATCGTGCTCAAGCGCCGCACGTTGCCGTGGGAGCGCGAGCTCGATGGCAAGAACGCGCGAAGCGCGTTGCCGCGCGAGATTCCCTGGCTCGCGCTCGTGGTGCTCGCCGACGCCGAGTGCGAATTCCGGACGGCGAAACCGGTTGCGGAGTGCGTGACACCCGGTGTCGTGCTCGAAGGCCGCAACGACGTGGTCGTGGGAAACGCCATCGTCGTCACCGATCGGGTCGTGAGTCAGGTGTTCCCGAGCAAATTGGAGCTCGGGCTGCTCGCTCACGTGCGCAACGTGGATCTCAGCGACACCGAGCTCGCTCTCGGGGACGACGACGGCTGGCTCGCCGTGGTGATGGCTAATCGGCTGCCGCAGCCGGGTGTGCGCTATCGCGCGTGCCTGATCTCGATCGAAGGACAGTACGGCGTGCTGCCGGATGCCGTCGTGCCGGAAGACCGGGACGCCATGATGTTCGCCGCGAAAACGGTGTACGAGAACGAAGCGCGAGGCGTGGACACGCTCTCGTACACCCACGGCGCCAGGGTCGGTGCGCGCTCGTTGACCACGGCGGACGGGTGGTCATCGAAGAAGGTGGTTGCCGGCACGTCGTCGACCGGTGCTTCGCAGCCCTCGGAGCCGACGCTCATGACCGGCGCCATCGTGGGCGTCATGCATACGGTCGACATGGCGATCATCGATCCCGTCGCCACGCTTTATACGTTCCCTGTGCTCGCACATTGGCAGTTCACCTGTACGGGCGCGGGCGATTTCCAGTCGCTGATACAGAATCTGGACGTGGGCATGACCGGCACGCTGCCCCGGGAGCTTCCGCCGGTGCAGGCCGGCGAAAAACCGCATCCGCCTCCGACGCGCGACCCTCCCGTGGTGGTGGACACCGGGCACATCGCGCTTCAGCACGTGAGTCGCAACGGCGATCCCGCCACCGTCTGGTATCGCGGCCCGCTGGTGCCGCGTCCCACGCGGCGGGATGAGCGCGACGCTCAAGGCCGGCTGCCTCTGCTGCACGCGAGCGATCAGGCCCGTCGCGTCGGCCCGGATGGCCGCGAAAACCTGTCACTCGCCGCGGCATTCGAGATCGGGCGCCTGCTTGCGCTGGCTGAGCCCAGCGTCGTGGCAGCGCTGCTCAACTGGCGCAAGGAGATGCTGGAGCAGGATCGCCGCGCGGAGCTGCTCGACGCCGAGCCCTCGCTCGGCAAGCTCGGAATCGGGGATTTCATGGGCGGTTATGCGCGGCGCGCCGGGCATGAGCAGATCGTGCGGCTCGGCACGGACCAGGCGAAGCGGCTCGGCCGCGTGCGTCCGCGCGTCGATGAAGGCCGCCCGATCGCGGAGATCGACAATGCCGATCTGACGCAACTGCTCGCAACCGGATTCGGTGTGTCGGCGGATGTCGTGCGCGAGCTCATCCAGCCGGGAGTCGTGCGCACGGAGTTGCCGGAGGCGAGAGTCGCCAGACAGGTGCGCAACCTCGACCGGCTCGTTTCCACGGCCGGCAAGGAGTTCGCATCGCTGCGCCGTGCCGCTGAGAGCGAAGTCACCGCCATCGTGGCCGACGCGCTCGAAGCCAGGGCCGCCCCGGTCGGGCGGGGCGACGCACTCGACAAGCTGCTGAAACCGGAGGGACGCTGATGACGCGCTCAGCCTATCTTTCCAACCCGCTGGTCTTCGAGGCAACGACCAAGGCCGTCGTCCGCGGCCGCAAGGACGCCGAGGCCACGCCGCTCGGTGACATTCTTCCCGATAGCGCTCGCCGCTGGCTCGCGCGGCTGCGATTGCTCGAGGGTGTGCCGTTCGCGCATCTGATTCCGGACAGCGAGCTGTTGCCGCCCGAGTCGATCCGCTTCTTCTATCTCGATCGCGAGTGGACCGACGCGCTGGTGCAAGGCGCGTTGTCGGTGGGCACCGTGAACTCGCTGGATCGGCAGCACTTGCAGGGCCTGCACGCGCGCATCCGCGACGAGGTCGATGCGGAGGAGCGCAAGGTACGCACGGTGGGTGCCGATGTTCCGGGCGCCGCCGCTGCCGAGACAATCACCGGGTTTCTGCTCCGCTCGCGACTGGTGTCAGGCTGGCCGGCGCTTCACGTGCGCGGCTATCGGCAGGAGATTGGTCCCGACGACGGCAAGGTCGACGAAAACGATCCGCGCCGTCTGCGCCTCGTGCGCCTGGAGCGGCTCGCACCGGCGGTGCTCCTGTGTCTGTTCGACGGCGTGCCGCAGATCGTGCACATCGAAGAGCCGCGCCAGGGAATCCAGTTCGGCGTCGATCTGGTCACCAATGGCGACGGCGTGACGACGGGCGCGGACGTTCCGCTGCGCGACGTTCTCACCTCGACACGGCTCGACAAGGTGATGCCCGCGCCCGCCGGCGAAACCGTTGCGCACGTGCCGTTCCGTCAGGGCGCACCCGGTGTCATCGACGTGCAGACGTTGGCACAGCGCATCGCTGCGCAGCCGGCGACGCATGTGAACGCTTTCGGCGGGCCGGGCGTGGGGAGCGCCGAGCTCGCGATGGAGATGCTGCAGTTTCCGTTTCGGCAGGTATTCGGCGATCCGCGCCAGGGCACGCGGCCCGGCGCGGTGGTGCTGGAGTTCATCGACCTGTTCAAGCCGCAGATCAGGATCGCGATGGTGCGGGAGTGGGAGCAGGGAGGGCATCGATGAGCAGCAAGCTCACCGCGGACCAGATCGCGAAAGCGATCCTCACGCCGGAGTTTGCGGCGCTCACCCGTACCGATCTGCGCCACACGGCCATCCGGTCGTGGGATACAGGCTTGCAGCGTGCGCCGCGACTGCTCGTGCCGATCGACGTGCAGGCGCTGGTGGTTGGCCGGGCCGCTGCCGTGCAGGCCGTGCCCACCGAAACGATTCTCCCATTCGCGGATGCGGGCGATGCACCCGCCACCGCGCTGCCTCAGCCGCCGGAGCCGTTCAGCCCTGCGGTGAATCGGCCGCTGGGCGTGCATCTGCATTGGGCCATGCCAGATGGTCTTACACGAGGCGACGCGGGCGGCACTCGCAACACGGCTGTTGCGGCCGGCAATCCATCGAAGCTTCCCTGCCTGCCCGATCGCTGGGTCGTGGTGCGGATGGTGAATGGCACGCGCACGACCAGGCGCTGGATCATCGAGTCCGATCGCGGCGATCACCACGATCTCACCGGCTGGACGGAACAGGGCCCTTTGCCGGCGAACACCGTGACCGGTGCGGCGGGACGGCGAGTCTTCCCGCGCGAACGACTCACTGCGGTGGCGGGTGGCGATCTGAGTTGGGCCGCCACGTACGACGCAGTGGTCGACCGGTTCGCTTTTCACGATGACCTGAAGGACATTCCCGCCGCAAACCTTGCCGCCCTCGAGATTTCATATCTCGTGAGCGGATGGTGGTCCGATCCGGCGCTCGATCCCCTGCATGAATGCACGTCCGTCGGTGCATACCAGGAGCGCACGCGCTGGCTCGGCTGGCTTGCGCCGGAGCCTGAGGGCCTGGCCGAATCCACCGTGCAGCGCTCCGGGGAACGCAAGCGGCGCGAAACGTTGAAACTCGAGTCCCCACCTGTCGCGCGAACAGGGCGAACGGCCAAGGCCGGCGGGGGAGCGTTCGCCGAAGACGTGCAGATGGTGAACCTTCCCAATCATCTCATCGAGGAAGGCGCGAAGCTCGTCATCGCCGAGGGTCCGGCGATTCCGCGGCAGACGTTGTTGCACGGAGTGATCGTCGGTGTAGCGCTCGCGGGCGGCCCGGATCTCGCGCCGGCCGCGAACACACTCGAAGTGGCGGCAGGGCCGACGGGCTTTGCGGCGTTGAGCGCGCTGCTGGCCGATGGCGCGGATGAGCAGCGCGCTTCTTCCGAGCGGCTGCTGGCGGCGTTCTCATCGGGACTGCTGTCGACCATCGACGCGCCGGGCGGCCTCGTTGCGGTGGATGAGGACCGGCACGCCAGCGCCTTCCGCGGAATTGCGACTGGCACCCGCGCCCGGCCGGACCGGATCGCCGAAGGCGACGTGATGGTGACGGATCGTGCCGCTGCGCCGACGAAGGAGCGCACCGAGGCCGCGCGCAAGGGCAGTGCCGACGCACCCGAGGAGCGGAGCCTGCGATCGAAACTCATCCGGCAGGAGAAGCACCAGACCGAAAAATCCTCGCGCAGGCAGCGTTTCGGAGAGACCGAAGCGAAGGCGACGCCGCGCAGCTTTCGCGATGTGCCCGTGCCGACGCCACGCTGGTTCGTGCCCACGGACCTTGCGTTCGTGCTGCGCGGAGCCGTGCGGTCCTTCCGCCACGGTGGCGACGGAAGATTCACGGCTGCGGGTCAACTTGCGTGCCGCCTGCCCAGTCAGCTCGTGAAGGGCCTGCACGGAATACTCGAAGGCGAGAGCCTTCCGGCCGGTCTTGTCTCGCTGGGCTCGGGCGCCGTGCCGCCGGAAGTGGATCTTCTGTTGCGCGAAGCGGTGCTCACCGACCCGTATCGCTGGCGCGAGATCGTCCGCTTCATCGACGAGACGAGCGGCAAGCGCGGCGCGAATGTCGAGAATCGCGTGAAGGCGGAGATGGCGCTGCGACACGTCGGCACGAAGTCGCGATCGCCGATCCCGGAGCTGGACGAACATGCGCGCGACACCCTGCGACGCTACTCGCTGCAGGACGGGTACGACGTTTCTCCAGTGGGTGTTACGCGGTGGACGCAGCCGTGGGTGCCGCTCTGGTGCGAGTGGGAAGTGGAGCTTCGCGTCGAAAGCAGCCTGGATCGCTGGCAGCTGGGCCCCATCGACTTCGACGCGAATCAGCCGATACCGCAGGCCGCGCCGGTGACGCGAACGGTGAGTGGGCGTGCGCTGCTCGCGTCGTCTGCCGCTCGCGCTCTCAGCGGGCAGATTCGCCAGTGGTTGTCCGATGAAGACGCGCGCGATCTGGCGGGCCAGAGCCAGATCACCGACGCGCGCGAAGCGGAGCTCGCCGCGGCGGCGGCGGCTGCCGAGGGGCTCGACGTGCTGGGCGGCACGTTCCACGGCATTCGCGAGACCTTGCTCGGGCTCGATCCTCACGATGAGGAGAGGGCGTTCATCGACCCTGCCGGCGTCGCTACGAGCAAGCCCATGGCGCAGGGTCCGCCGATGCTCATCGCTGGGGGCAGCGCGACGATCACGCGCTTGCGAGTGGTTGACGCGTTCGGCCGCTGGCGCGACGTTCCGGCGGCGCGATTGCGTGCAACGGAGATTCCCACCTCGAACACGCATCCCGCCGGCGCGCCCACTCTCGCGCTGCCGCCGCGATTGCAGCGACCGAGCCGCATTGCCTTTCGCTTCGTCGATCCGCGCACGGCCGACGGGGATCCGGACGTCGAAGCACGAGTGGATCAGCAGCACCCCGCCGAGGCGGTGAGTCCCGTGGCCGGCTGGCTGCTCCCCGATCACGTCGATGAGGGGCTCGAGTTTTTCGATGCCTCCGGCACGTCGCTCGGTCAACTCATTCATGACGAGCTCACCGGCGCTGTGGTGTGGGAAGGTGCGCCGGGCCGGCCCGGACCGATCGGTGGTGCACCGGATCCGGGAAGCGATCCCGGTGCGCGTCACGTGACGCGTCTCGCCGCGGGCGCGGTGCAGGCGGACGCTACCGCGCGCAACGATCCGGCAGGCGCGCCGGCAGAGAGCGCACTCTCGGCACTGCTACGCGCGATCGACACGACGATCTGGACCGTCGATCCGCTGGGCTCGGTGGGAACCGGTGCGGTAGCGGGCCTCGTAGGAAGACCGATCGCCGTCGTGCGCGCAGTGCTCCGGCTCGACGTTGCTTCCGATGTCGACGCTCTCGCGTTCGCTGGCGACGCCGAGCGCGCGGCGCGCACGCAGGCCTACCTCGATTTCGCAGCGAGTGCCCTGGCGGTTCGGCTCGGTGAGCTCACGCGCACGGACGATGGTCTTCTGGCCTATGCGGTAGACGATGACTATCGCCAGCTGCGACTGGTGGCGCCGGAGATTCGGCAACAGGCGCGTGACTCCGGCCGTTTGCGGGGACAGCTTTCGATTTACGGTGTGGGATCGCAGAACGATCCGCCAGTGCGCGTCATCGATCATCCGTACGTGAACGGCCCGACGGATGTGGCGGTACGTTCGGGGCAAACCATCCGCCTGACCCTCCTGATGATGCCCGGTGGAAAAGTCCACGCGACGTGCGGTGTGTTGCCGCGCAAGTCGGTCGCGCTCGCGCGCGATTGGTTCCACGATGCGCTGATGCGGCTTTCACCGTCGTTCCGCGTGGGCCCGGTGCTCGTCGATCCCACCACCGTGCGACTGCCGATGATCACCGGTCTGGGCGACAAGCAGACATTCACCCGACGCGATACGCCGCTCACCTGGAAAGACGATCCGATCGTCGCGGCCACTCAGACCGCATACCTGCCCGACCTGCCGACGACGCTTCAGGAAGGCTGGATTCGCGTGCAACAGGATGCGCCCGGCGCCGGCGGTGGCCGTGGATCGGGCGGGTCCGGCGGGACCACCCGATGACGCGCACCGTAAAGCCGCGTGCGGGCGTGCCGGATTTTCCGGCCGCGCCGGGTGCCGTTGCGCCATTGGTCGCTGACGCGGATGTGTGGGTGCCTCTGGGGCCGGCCGTCACGTTGCGCGGTGACGCGCGCACACGACCCCGCGTATCCGGTCGTTTCACCGCGCTGGCGGTTCATCAGAACGGACTGCGCGTGTATGCCGGCAGCGCGCTCGGCGGCCTCTGGTACAGCGAAGATGGCGGCGGCCGATGGATGGCGCTCGATTTCTATTCTTCCACGCGCAACGCTGCCGGCGCTCGCGTCTTTACGGATGCCAACGTGGTCGGTGCGATTGCCGTGGAGTGGGGTGCGACGGCCGTTGATGATGTGGTGTACGTGGGAACGGGAGAAAATCCCGCTACGGGTCTGGCGCGGATAGATAACGTCGTGCGAGGCGTCGGCATCCGGCGCGCAGTGAATCCGGTCGGCAGGACTCGCGGCGCAGTGCCTGCTCCGGTGGTCGCCGAACCCGTCGGTCCTGCCGCGGATCCGTGGCAGGTCGAGGCGCCGACGCTCAGCGGCGTGCTGGTGAATCGACTCGCTCGCGATGAACGCGCGCCCGCCGGCGAGGTGTGGGCCGCCACGAGCCTCGGTCTGTACAAGCGCGGCACCGTGGCTGCCGTGACTGCGTGGCAACTCGTGAACACGGGTCTCGGAGCCGTCGAGATTGCGGATGTGGTCGTCATGCCCGGCATCGCTGCCGAGCCGCGACGGATCTATGCGGCCACGGTGGACGGACGCGTCGCGCGCAGCGTCGACGGCACCGTGTGGGTTGCCGTGGCCCTGCCTCCCATTGCAGCTCCAGCAGGCAGGCCTGCCCTCAAGGCGATCACTCGCATGCGTCTCGCCGCGGCCAACATTGCGGCGCATGCCGTGGTCTACGCGCTCGCCGACGGTCCGCGGCTCTGGCGCATCGACGGCGACGTCGCGAAAGTCGTCACGGGATTGCCTTCCGAACTGTTTGCGGATCGCCCGGTCGATGACTCGCAACCGAGCGGGATGGCGCTGGCCGTGCACCCCAATACGGACGGAACGCATCCGGATCTCATCATGGTCGGAGGCCAGCTCGCGAGGCTGCCCGCGGGCGCGCAACAGGCGGCACTCTACAAAGGCAATGTGACGCTCAGCGGCGCGAACTGGGAGTTTGCGCATGGTGCGGCGGTGGGTGGCCTGCCGCCCGAGTGGGTGGGCGATAGAGTTCCCAAGGGCATTCGCGCGCTCGCCTGGATTCGCGGACCCGGAGCTCCGGCGGCAACGCACGTGTGGGTAGCCTGTGACGGCGGGCTATTTCGCTCCGATGCCGATGGCGGCTTGCGCAGCTTCAAGCCGCGCAACTCCGGGCTTGCGGCAATCGAGTGCACGCAGATCGCGCAAGCTCCCGGCTCCGAGGCCGTTCTCCTGCTCAGCACGCGAAGCTCCGGCATACTGCGACGCGTGAGTGGCGAAACATGGGAAGTTTCGCTGCCCGGTGCGCGCGGCGGCGTCGCCATCGACGGCCTCGATGCAAATCGCATGTACGCCCAGGTCAGCAATGGATCCTGGCAGAAGTCCACCGACGGCGGTGCGACATGGAGCGATCTGCTCTTCATGACCAATGGTCCCGGCGCATGGGCGAGTGCCCGCAAGGCCGAAATCGATACATCGGCGCCCGTCAGCCAACTTGCCTTGTTGAGCGAAGCGGGCAGTGAGCGCGGCACGCAGCTCGCGCTCGGCACAGACCGCGTCTGGTACACCGACGAGACGCTGACGCGCGCCGCGCGCAATACGTCGAGATCGGGATGGGTGACGCTGCCCACCGCGAGTGATCCCTATTCCGCGGCGGCGCCCAATCGTGCGCAGGACCGGCTCAACGAAGCCGTGCTCGTCACACGCTGGGGCTCCGCGACCCGCCTCTACGCACTCACCCGGAAAGGCGTTTACTTTTTCGAGCGCAACGCCGCGGCCGCGTGGACGATGACGCAGCTCTACGACCAGGAGAAGGCCCACAGGAACTGGAAGGGCAAAGTGCCGGCCGGGGAGATTCCCGCCGATCTGCCCCTCACCGCATTCGCCGTGCACGAGACGCTGAACGGAAAGGGCACGCTCTACGTGGGAACGTCGGGCGCGCACACCGAAAGCCATGTCTGGTGGTTCGATGGCGTCGGCACATGGGTCGGCACCGGGTTGAAACTCGACAGCCCGGTGTATGCGCTGGCCGTCGATCCGCTGATTCCCGAGGTTGTGTATGCCGGCACGGACGAGGGCGTGTGGAAGGGACGGCTCAACGCGCTCGCGGCGGGCGGGCGGGCGTGGACGTGGACGCGCTATTCGACCGGCCTGCCGGAAGCACCTTGCGTAGACCTTCTCATCTCAGCGCCGGAGACGGGACAGCAGAGATTTCTGCGTGCAGCGCTCGCTGGACGGGGAGTGTGGGAGGTTGCAGTCGGCGCGCACATGCAAGCCCCGGACGTTTACCTGCGCTCGCATGCGTACGAAGCGCGAAGGGCGGGCGTTCCGGCGGGCGGCCCGCGCAGCCCGTTCGTTGATCCTGAAATCGTGATGTATACGTCCGCGCATCCGCAGGTTCGTCTCGACGCGTCTCCCGACATACGAGTCTGGCGCGCGGCGGCTGCAGCTGCACCATCACCCGTCAGGTTGCCGGTGGTACCGGCGGCAGCTGGGCGGCCACTCGCAGCCGCGAATTTTGACGCGTTCGATGCATGGCTGCTGCGGTCCGCGCTGCGTGCCAGAGGTGAGGATGTCGATCTGGACGGTGACTGGACGACTGGCAGCGACGCGGCTCTGCTGAACCAGCGGAACGCTCTGTTTCCAGCGGCGGCGCCCACCGACGCCGCTCTCTGGACGGCGCTCGTGGCCGGGAATGCACTGGCCTGCGACAACACGCCCCCGGACCACGCCGACGCTGCGCGACATGTGCCCGACGAGCCCGATCGCTGGCTGAAGGGCACGAAGACGTCGTGCGCGTGCACCGACAGCGCGCAGGTGATGGTCACCGTGCACAGCAGGCACTGGCGCGCGGTGCCGAAGGACAGCGTGAGGGTCGTTCTCCTGAAAGCGCAGTACGCAACATCGGCCGGCGACATGTTCGGCCGACGCGATGCTTCGAGCGTTCCGCCGCTGCCGGCGGGCTGGGATGCCTCGCTGGTCGCGGACCAGGCGGCACCCAACGGAAACTGGATGGGCGCGGGCGGGGAGTGGTCGTACGCCGACGCCGTTCCATTTCGCGCGCTGCCGGCCGATCTCGACGCGAACAATCCGCAGGTGGTCACGTTCAACGTAAACCTCGCGGCTCCCGATGCCAGCAAGTGGGAACAGCGCGGATGGCTGCTGCTCGCGGTGGTGCTGTCGACCGACGATCCGCTGGTGCGCAATCCGCCGGTCGTTGCCGAAACGGACGTCGCGAAGCTCGTGAGGAAGGATCCGCACGTCGCGGCCCGTTCAGTGCGCAAGGCCGTGCAGCTCGCGGAACCCATCTCGGTGTACGCGGGCATCGACGTCTACGCGTACCCGCCCGGAGCGACGATGGACCTCATCTGGTCCAGGTCGAACATCATGTGGACTGGCCTCTGGCTCGCCCGCGTGGCACAGGCCCCGACGGAAAACCCTGAGGTCGCATATGGGGGCGCGCCGGCAGGCCCGTTCAGCTCGCCCACATTTACCTCGGGATGCTTCATCGTTCCTCCCACACCCGCGCCGCCGGGGCTGCCCGCGCCGCCTCCGCGGCCCGTGCTCGATGTATTCCGGGGCCACGCCGACCAGTCGTGGCAGAACAGATGGCGGGACATCGTGCCGCACTTCGGAGTGATGCCGATGTACTTCGGCCACCAGGATCCGCACAACGTCGAGCCGGATACGGCAAAGGCTTTCGACGCACCCGTCCCCCTCAACACGCTGGGCTGGCGGCCGAAGGGCCCGTTCGACCTGCGCAAGGAGATCGGCGAGGACAACGCGGCGGATGCGGTCGTCAAGGCGCGCATCGCCAACATCCCGCCTGGCGCGGTGATCTATCTGGACTGGGAATGGGGGAACCTCAATTGGGTGCTGAGCACCATCGTTGCCCCGATAACGGTCGTGGCCTCGGCGAAAGAGTACTGCGTGGCGTTCTTTCGCAAGCTCACGGAATCGGGATACCGCCCCGGCGTGTACTGCCGGGCCGCCGTCTCGCCGATTCTGCGGGAAGAGTGTCCCGGCCTCTTCGTGTGGCATGTCGGTAACGCGAACCCGATGCCCAATCCGCCTGTTCACACTGCTGTGGGGGCCGGAGTCAACCAGCTGTTCCTGGACACGACGACGGCATTCGTAGACAGCCATCCGCAAACGATCGCGCGTCAGTGGCGGCTCGACTACGTACCACCGGCCAATCCGACGACCCTGAACGTCGGGATCGATCTCAACATCTCCATCGTGGAAGACCCCGCATTCCCCGAGCGGCGGTTGATGACGCAGCGTGTTTCCGGCGGCAAGGTCTCTGTCACCGCATCTGCCCCGGCGGCGTGCGCCATCTACAGCGTTCGCGCCGGGCGGCCGGTGGTGGCCACATGGTCACCGGGCGCTTCGGGCGCGAGAGCGAAGCCCGTCGACGATCAATTGCCCCATGCGTGGAACCCGTATTCCGTTCCCGCGGCCGTGCGGATTCCCGCGACACCGTTGCAGGCACCGCTGGTCACGCCAGACCCGACCGATCTGTTCCTGGCGCTCGCCAGCAGCACCGCGGAAGGCCGGGAGATCTGGCGGCTGCAGGCGCTGCGTCGAGCGCCTGGGCGGCAGTGGGAACATGAAACGCTGGCCGATGCGGGATTTCCGATCGACCCGCTGCCCGGCGTCGTGGCGACGAGACGATCGGACCCTTCCATCGAAGCATTCGTTGTCGATGACCGCGCGGGCACGATCGCGGGCGCACGCTGGGATCCGAAGAAAAGCAGATGGTCGAGACTCTCGACGCTGGTCGATGCGCCTGGGCAGCCCGCAACGGCGTCCGTGCGTCGTACCAACCGGGCCGCCGCGGTCAGCCGTGATGTGGGATTGGCGGATCTGTTCTATGTCGGCGTCGATGGGCGCATCCGCACCACCTCTTCAACAGCCGCGACGGAGGACGATCTTCTGCGGTGGAGCGCCGCGATACCGATCGGCGATCCCAACGTGCGAGTGCATCCGTTCGCGAACCTCGCGGTCGTGAGTCGCGCGCCGGGTCGGATGGAAGTTTTTTTCCTCGGCATTCCGCAACCGCCCGCGCCGCAGGAGTGGCATCTCTACTGCATCCCATGGACCGCCGCGGGCTGGGTCGCCGGCGCGGACACCGCCCAGATCGCCGACCCGGTTTCAGCGCTCGACCCGCTCGTCTCGATTGCGGCGTGCAGCCTGGACGCCGACTCGATCGACGTGTTCGTCGCGGGCCTCGACGGATCGCTCTACAACCGGCGCTTCACTCAGCAGCCCGTTGCCAGGTGGTCCGCGCTCACACGGGTGCCCACCGCGGTGGCCAACATGCGAATCGGCTCGGTTGATGGGGCCTGCTGCCCCGACGCGAATCGGGTAGTAGTCGTCACAACGGGTCGCGACGGAGCCGTCTACGCCGCGCAACGTGCCAATGCCGGTGCCGCATTTGCGCCTCTCGAGAGTGTGACGACGCTCGGCCTGCCGTGAGCAGGGCACTTGCGCACCGCATACCCATCCGTGGCACAGACCGCACTGCTCTCACCCAAGTCCAACCCCTGCGTCGAGGCGCGGAGAAATCCGTCCTCGTGTGCCCAAGGCGCGAGGCGGCGCAAGCCACTCGAGTGCTGCTGAGGGAAACGAAGTGAGCGGCTAAGCGGTTGAGTTAGCTGGCATTCACGGAGTCTCACAAACCCACATACCCGCAAATCTACCCCGGCTGGATCCACGGCTGTCTAAGCGCCGCCCGCCCGCGCGCTAACGCGGACGAGCGGCTGTCCGCAGCACACCTGCATTGAGGTGCACCATGGGTTCCAAACGCCGTAATTCTAGCCGGCCGTCGAAGGCTGGCGTGTCTCCGTCCACTGAGCGCCAGACAATTCCAACCGCTACCAAGCCGGGTCGGCCGCCGACCGATTTCGACGCGCTTCTATGTCGGTTCTCCGACGCGATGTCGGTTCTGGCGACAGCAACGCGCTCCCTGAGCCGTGCTCAAGAAGACCTCCCGTCGACTCCCGAGCACGACATTGGTGAGGAAATTGTCACGCTCGAAGCCGGCGTGAGCGCTTTGCGCGCCGCCTACAACGACCTGGACGTCGCAATTCGGGAGCTACGCTCATGAGCGAGCAAACCGAAGATGCTTTCGCCGCCCTGACAGAGCGGTGGCGCGCACGAGCGAGAGATCTGATGGCGAAAGCTGAACAAGTGCGGCGGCCCGCCGAAATTGTGCGTTTGACGGCAATGGCGTCCACGCTCGAATGGGCGGCCAGCGACCTCTCCTAGTTCGCAAAGAATCCGCAAATGGCAAGTCTGTTAGTCGCCGCGAACGACGAAAAAATGGGCGAAGCAGGCGGGTAGCTGAGCCGATCGAAAGCAACAGTTGCGGGAGGGAGGTGCCGCCGTCGGCGGCCCTCCCTTCTGCGCTGCGACCCGTGAGACACTTTCTTGTTCTCTGTATCGTGAGGCGATACACTTATGATCAAGAGTTTCCGACATGCTGGCCTGAAGCGGTTCTTTGAGACAGGCTCCAAGGCCGGCATCCAGCCGAAGCACGCGAAGCGGCTTCGCCTGCAGTTGGGTCAACTGGATGCGGCCATCGGGCCGGATGACATGGATCGGCCTGGTTGGCGCTTCCACCCGCTGAAGGGCCAACTCGCAGGCCACTTCTCCGTATGGGTCGACGAAAATTGGCGACTCACGTTCAGGTTCGAAGGCACGAACGCCGTGCTGGTGGATTACCAGGACTATCACTGAGAGGTCGATATGGTACGCATGCATAACCCGCCACATCCGGGCGAGATTCTTCAAGATACGGTGCTCCGCGAGGATGGCGGTATTACCGTTACGGAGTTCGCGAAGCGGCTCGGTGTTTCGCGCGTGGCACTCTCACGAGTAGTCAATGGAAAGGCTGCCGTGAGTGCGGAGTTGGCGATCCGCTTGGCCGCGGCGCTCCGGGGTTCAGCGGAGTCGTGGCTGCGTATGCAGCTCGCTTACGACCTCTGGCACGCACAGAAGAAGGCACGCCCGAAGATCGAACCACTTGATACGCGAACGGGCTCTAAACCTCATAAACATGCCCGTGCGGGCTTGAGGCCGTGAAGGGTGCATCTCCGTTGCGATATCCAGGGGGCAAGTGGCGCTGGGAGCGTTACTTCCATCGGATAGTCTCTCTAAACGATTTGGGCAGACCGACGTACGTTGAGCCGTACGCGGGCGGCGCAAGCCTGGCGCTTTCGCTGTTGTTCGGTGGAACGGTGTCTGAGGTCCATCTGAATGACCTCGATCGATCGATCTTTGCGTTCTGGCACGCCGTTCTCAAACACAACAAAGAGTTCGTTCGGCGAATGTTCAAGACACGGCTCACCGTCACGGAATGGGAAAAGCAGAAAGAGATTCATCGAAATCGGGCGACATCAAATCTCTTTGATCTTGGTTTCGCTACGTTTTACCTCAACAGAACGAACGTGTCGGGCGTTCTGAATGGCGGCGTGATTGGCGGCAAGAACCAGCGCGGGAAATGGAAGATTGACGCGAGATTCAATCGTGACGATCTGAAGGAGCGTTTGGTTCGCGTAGCCGAGCATTCGGCACAAATTCACCTCACGAACTTGGATGCGGTTAAATTCCTTGGCTCAGTAACGCCGGATCTCCCGCGCTCCGCTATCGTCTACCTTGACCCGCCCTACTATAAAAAGGGACGGGATCTGTACTTGAACGCCTACAACGATCAGGATCACCTCGGCGTACGGCGGGCAATCTGCAAGCACGTGAGGCAGAACTGGATCGTTTCCTACGACGACATTCGCCCCGTGCGGGCTCTTTACGCGAAATTCAGGTCGAGGAGGATGACGCTCAACTACAGTGCACGTAACTCCCGCATCGGCCGCGAAGTTTTGTTCTTTTCTGAAGGAATGCGGATACCTCGAGCGTAGCGGTTTAGCGCTCCCTCGTGCTTCTCGTACTTATATAACGTATTGATTTTAATTGGCTTATTTCGTACCATCGCGCCTGCGATGTAAGATTCGTTGGATCGCAGTCTTGGAACGGCAGTTAAGAGGGCTTGCGTAATGGACGGTTGCCGGTTGTGTGCGATATCCGAAGGTCGGTATGCGTTCGACTGCGACGCTCCGGTCATTTCGGAACACGGCTATTTCGGCCTAGCGTCTATTGGCGGCTTCATCCCGGGATGGTCCTTGGTATCCCCTTCTGACCATCGCCATAACCTGTCAGCCGCATACGGCAGTCCGGAACTCCATCGCCTCACCTCAGCCGTCGTGGACGCGGTCACTGCCGAATTTGGCGAATCGGCGATTTTTGAGCATGGGTCAATCCGAGATGGCTCGGCGACAGCGTGCGGGACAAGTCACGCTCATCTCCATGTTGTCCCGTTCTCCGCAGGTTTGGCAGATCTTGCAGCGACCAGCGGCGATTCTTCTCTGGTGTGGGCCCCGACACGGCTCGTTGATGTGGCGAGGGCCTCTGAAGGCCATGAGTATCTGTTTGTCGCGAATCGGTACACCGGGATTGAAACAGCTGGCTACTTGGCGCGGCTTGCCGAGCCGCGGTCTCAGTTCTTTCGACGACTTCTTGCGTCTCATCTGAAAGTCCCGCACCTGGCGGACTATCGAGTTTCTCCCTTGGAAGAGTTGAGCGCAGCGACGGCGGAGCGGTTACGCGCTTCCGCGGAACGCACTCGGCGCCGGGCAGCCTAGCGTCCCGCATGACGGACAATGGGGAGCTGAGCAAGGATCCGGCGACACGATTGCCGTCCTTAGATAAGGGGTCGCCGAAAGAGACTCCCGTCACACCCGATGTCAGCGTAAGAACTGGAGTGCAGGAACAGATTCTGCATGACGAAACGGATGGTCGTCAGCGTTACCAGTGGGTGTCGGGCTACCCGCGCAGCGCAAAGCTCCAGATTTGGTGCGAGACCATATTCGTCGCTCTGGTACTGGCCGTGGCGCTGGTGGGGATCTATCTCACATGGCACGGCACCCTGCTCCGCTGGCTGGTTTGCCAAACGTGCTCGCCTGTCACGCTGCGTCGGTACGCATACTTTTTCTTTTCCGGAATGCTCGGCAGCATTCTGTTTGGCGGTAAGTACCTTTACCACGTAGTTGCGCGTGGATACTGGCACCAGGACAGGCGTTTGTGGCGGGTACTTTCGCCGTTTCTCTCAGCCAGTCTTGCGGTAGTCGTTGCCGCCGCGATCGACTCGGGCATATTGGGAATTTCATTTCGCGCGGGATCGCACGCCGCATGCGTAGCAATGGGGTTCTTTTCTGGATATTTCGCCGATAAAGCTCTTGCGAAAATGAGCGAGATCGCGGATGTCGTGTTCGGCGTTCGAGATGTCGGGCGAAAACCGAGCAAGAATGAACAAACAGGCCACGACCAAGCGCCGTCGTAGAGCTGGTTCCCGGTCGCGATTGGAGCCCATACAACCTGTCAGCGTCGTCACGCCGGAAGGGCTTCAATTTCTCTCCCAAAACGACGTAACCCCTGCAACCGTGGGGCAAAAGGCCTACGGTGTGTCTGCGTTGCCTCCGGGCTGGACGCAGCCCTTCTTTGTCGTCAGCGATCGCTGTGACTTCTCTCAAGACGCCGAGTTTTCATCCGACAGCAGGCGCCTTCGAAGTTTCCTGCGAGAGGCGGTCGAACAGCTCAACGCCCAGCCTGGATCGTTGCTCATTGTGCGGTCCAGCGGCATTGCCGAAACACTGAGTAGGCGCGGGTCTCTAGAAAGCGCGACATGTCGACTGGATCAGCTTCCGGCGACGTTGCGCCAGCTCAAAATCGACATAGACGGCGCGAGTTCCCAGCCGGTCCATTGGATCGTGCAAGTCAAAGTGGACGCGCGAGAACAGGGGCACCTATCGAATGAGCGCCGGCTTAGAGAAGAACCACGAGACTGGATCGTTGAATTTGAGAATCGAAGCTTAAATCCATCCAACACGCACATCGAGCCCCTCGCCGTGCGGCAATGGCGCGACGGCGAGTTTGTTGCTACTGATCGGCTTCCATGCCGATACGCCACTGACCTTCCGAACGCCTTGAAGCAAGTAGCACAGTGGGGAATGCAGTATTCCAGCCGGCTGCACTTTGAGTGGGTCTGGGACGGTTCCTATCTGAACGTGGTCCAAGTGGACGCTGAAGAGTCGCCCCGAGGAGTTGATCCCACGACTCTTAGTCCTCGGGTCTTCGTGACTCCGGAGCGGGCCACATTGCAGGTTTTTCGGCCAGCCTCAGAGAACGACTTCCGGTCATTCGCCAAGCTGAAGAATGCCGCGCTTTACAGAACGCTCGGCTATTCGATGCCGCCTTTCTACGTGTTGGACGATCAAGGTGTGATACGTGCGATTTTGACCGGAAATGTTCCGCCGTCGCTAGTACAGGACTTGGAACGCTTAACCGTTCAGCCACTGATAATTCGCGTTGACGGAACCAATGTTCCCCAAGAAAAGAGAGAGATGCTTCCCCGCAGCGACGAACTGCGCTCGGGCGCCGCCGCCGTGGAATGGATGACGGAGAAATTCAGCTCTCAAATCCGGACTAGCGAACTGGCCGAGAGCGGGCTATGCCTAATTGCTCACCACTTTATACCGGCCATTTCGTCGGCCTGGGCACGAGCGGAACCATCTGGGCGATGGGTACGAATTGAGTCCTTGTGGGGTGTGCCTGAGGGGCTTTACTGGTACTCGCACGACACGTTCGAGGTCGACACGATAGTGACAGATCCCGCCGCAGTGTCGCACCTAGAGCAAAACAAATTTGTGGTTCGAGAACGAACGAGATTTAAGGGAATCTTTGTTGCGCCCAGCCCGGAGGGCCAGTGGATCACTCATATGACAAAACCGCCCTTTGATTGGCGCCGAAGCATCGCAAAAGACGCTTGGCTTCGCGAAATCGCGGCGACAACGCGAAAAATAGCCGTTCAAGAGCGGATGCCGATTTCAGCGATGTGGTTCGTTGACGTGCACTCCCAGGCTAGCACGCACTCGGTCCTACCTTGGTTTCATAGCCGATCGGAATATCAAGGCCAAATTCGCGCGGCACCGAGACGAAAAATCTCGAGCCACAGGGACTTTACCATTCGAGATCGAGCGGATTGGCAACGGCTCAAAGATCTTGTGGAGGGGAAGCGAATCGATCGAGTTACGGTCGAGCCCAAGGATGCAGACCTAATCAGAAACCCGGAGTTTGCCGACAGCATTGTCAAACTCGCCCATGACCATGGCTTTGTTGTAGAGCTGGCCGGAGGATTGCTCTCTCACATTTATTACGTACTCACACGCGGCGGGATCAGGGTCGAATGCATCGACCTGTATGGCGCTGATGAAGACATCCTCGTATTCAATAAGATTGTCCGCGACCAGATTCCGGGGCAGATTCAGCAGGGAGGCGAGCGTGCCGAGGTCGTCAAACTGGATGGAGAAGCGCTCGAACTAGCGCTAAAGCGAAAGCTAGTAGAAGAGGCACTCGAAGTCCTAGACTCCGGAAAGTCGGACGAGGTGCGCAGCGAACTCGCCGACGTTCTGGAGGTAGTCGCAGCTATCGCAAAGAAACTCGGCATAACCCTTGCTGAGATCGACTCTGAACGTGAACGAAAAAAACTAAAGCGCGGCGCGTTCGACGAAGGCCTGATGCTCGTGAAGACTTCAACCCCGCACAGTCTCAGGACGTCGGACAACTTGCAGCTCAAGGATGAGTTGGTGGGCGCAGTCGACGAGGTCGTTGTTGGAAGCACAGTCCAGCCACCAAATGCCTCGAACTCGCGTCTCACTGTAAAGCCTGATCTGAGGACTATCAGCGGTTCTTTGGAGAAGCTCATTTCGTTTTCTACCGAAATGCCTTCGCTAGAAAACATTCGAGGGTCCACCATGTTCTCGCTTCCCAGCTTAGGTGGAGCGCCGGGGCCGGAGGTCACGCTCGAAATCGAGCTGCGACGGTCCAAAGGTGAGTTGAGGGGCGCGATCCGCATACGAAGTGCCCCGTCGCAATTCACGTTCGACTTTGAGGAAAGCCCAAAGCCGTAGATCCGCGCGCGCCAATCAACGACGGGTTGCCTCAACCGGCCGGGGTGATGAAACGATCCTTTCATTGCGACGGCAGCCGTGCCCTAGCAGCTGTCGTGGCGAGTATGACGCGATGGCAGGACGTGGTGCGAGCTGTTGCCCCTACATGGGCGCACCGCAGGCAGAAAGCACAAGATTCTTAGTATCGCTGCTGCAACGTCTCCCCGTAATACAGCGGCCGTCACTGCGAGCCGCAGTGACGGCCCGCGTAACTGCAGCAACAATACGGTTTGGCGTAGTGACGTAAAGAGTGGCGACTGCGTGACGATGGTCCGCCACACTGTCCTCGCAGTAAGCCTACCGGTGGGCTGAGCACCGGAAACCAGACGCGCCTCGGCTCCATTGCGCGCGTCGCCCCGACACCCTCGGGGCGGAGCCTGAGTAGTCATCGGCAGACATGCTTCGGCTGCTGCCTCCCTTCGCGCCTCGACCCGGTTCCGTCCGCATTCGGGCGACTCGCTGCCATCAACCACGGCGCCCCGCGCCGCTTTCTATCTTCAACCTTCAAAGGAGGTCTTCATCACCACGACCCGTTCGCTTTGTCTTCATTGCGCCTTCTCGCGCACTCCTCTCGCCGGATCTCCCAACAGGGAGCACGGCGGGCGCCTCATTTGAGGCAACAGGCTATCTGAGCGCCTGGCCTTTGCCCTTCGGGGATCTCGCTTTGGCGAGTTGGCAGTAACACTGACCGAATGCGACTCAGAACAGGACAGACGACGGAAGCGCTCTATGGACGATCTCACGTACACATTGATGCAGCTCTGCCAGCGCAACCGCGATTGCAGCCACAGCACGCAAGCCGATCGGCGGCATGCGCTGAGCTTGATCAGTCGACAGCTGAACGAGGCCGGATTCCGGCAGATGCGTGCCACGTCGCTAAAGGGCAAGCACGTCGAGGTGTTGCTCACCCGGTGGCGCGCGGAAGGCTTAGGAGCGGGCACGATGAAGAACAGGCTGGCGCATCTGCGTTGGTGGGCCGAAAAGGTGGAAAAAGCTAGCGCGATTCCGGCCGACAACGCCCAGCTCGGAATCCCGGAGCCCCCCGTGCCAATGTGAACAGAGACACCTACCTCGGGCAATTTAGAGTACAGGTAGGACCCGCTCATGGCCGCATTGTTGAAGTCTGCTCTTATGGTTGAAGGTACCGGTTCTGCACACGAAGATGAGACGGTCGCCCGGAGGGCGGCCGGAGATCTACCCTCGAGTGCGCTGACGCCCGATCCGGAGGTTGCCGCGACCGCAAAGCGGCGTCGATTCTCCGGTGCGGAGAAGCGCCGGATCCTGACCGAAGCCGATCGCTGCACGAAGCCCGGGGAGCTTGGGGCGCTGATGCGCCGTGAAGGCATCTACTCCTCGATGCTGACCAACTGGCGCAAGCAGCGCGGTCAGGCCGAGCGTGACGCGCTGGCACCGAAGAAGCGTGGCCCGAAGCCCAATGCGATGCTGGCCGAGACACGCCGGGCCGACCAGCTGGAGCGCGAGAACGCACGACTGCGCGGCAAACTGGATCGCGCCCGCACGATCATCGACGTCCAAAAAAAACTCTGCACATTGCTCGGACTTCCGACAGCGGACGAATCGGACGACCTGAAATGAGCGCCGCCTTCCACGAGCTGGGGCCGCAAATCGGGGTCGCCGCGGCCTGCGCGGTGCTGCAGGTGAATCGCGCTGGCGTGTATCGCGATCGCGTACGTTTGCTCGGGCGACCACGGCCGCTGCCGCGGCCCCGACCACCCTTGTCACTGACGCCGGCCGAGCAGGATGTGCTGCTGGGCGTGCTCGACAGCGAGCGCTTCGCAGACGTGGCGCCCGCCACGGTCTTTGCCACCTTGCTCGACGAAGGCCGTTATCACGGCTCGATCCGCACCATGTATCGGCTACTGGCCGCGCAGAACCAGGCTGGTGAGCGACGTCGTCAGCGCATTCACCCCGTCTATGCGAAGCCTGAGTTGCTCGCGGTGCAGCCCAATGAGGTGTGGTCGTGGGATATAACAAAGCTGAAGGGCCCGGCGAAGTGGACCTGCTTCCATCTCCATGCCGCGCCGGAAATTATGCCGAGCGGCGCGGCTGTTCTCCGCTCAGCGCGCTGATTTGCCTCTGCCGCACTCGGCATAGTTTCCTGTCTTCTCCCTTCAGCCTTGAACGGAGAAGAAGTCATGAGTACGGCAGCATTCTTCGCGTTTGCGAGCACACGTCGACGCATGTACGCGGGACCGCTGGGTCCGCATATCGACGAGCTCATCGCGCAGCTTCAAGGGCAGAACTACGCGAGACATTCGATCCGATGCAAGATTCGAGTCGTTGCTGACTTCAGTCGCTGGCTGGCTAAACGCCAGATTGGCGCAGATGCTGTTGATAGCGATCGCGTGCAGCGTTTCCTTGCCGATCGCGGGCGATCCGCCCGTCGGCCGTTGGGCGACACGGCGGCCTTGCGGCAGATGGTCGATCTGTTGCGCCAGAAGCATGTCACGGAGCCCTCGGCCCGATCATCTGCGCTCAGCGAGCGCGAACGCGTGGAAAAGGACTTCTCCGAGCACCTGCTGCAAGATCAGGGACTGAGGCCTTCCACGCCGGTGTGCTACCTGCGGCATATTTCACGGTTCCTGCAAGAGTGCTTCGGGAACGGTCCCCTGCGTTTTGACCAACTGGTCGGCGCGGACATCACCGGATTTATCCGGCGTCACACTCGCGGATACAGCTCCAGCCGCGCTCAGCAGGTGGTGACGGCGCTGCGCTCCTTTCTGCAATATCTACGATTGCGCGGCTTGATCACCATCGAACTCACCGCCTGCATACCGAAGATAGCGCATTGGTCTCTGGCCAAACTGCCCGCGTTCTTGCGCCCTGATCAAGTCAAACGTGTTCTCCGGCTGTGTGACCGTGGATCCGCCGCCGGCCGGCGCGACTACGCGATGCTACTGTTGCTTGCCCGACTCGGACTGCGCATCGGCGAAGTGGCCGCGCTGACGCTCGATTCGATCAACTGGCAGGATGGGATTCTCACAATACGCGGCAAAGGCGGACGGTGGTCACAGATGCCGCTGCCGCAGGATGTCGGCGAGGCGATCGTGGACTATCTGGAACACGGCCGTCCGCGCTGTCCCGATCGCCACATTTTCGTTTGTACCAAAGCACCTTGGCGGGGATTTCGCGGTGCGAGCCGGATCTCGACGATCGCCTCGCGCGCTTTGGCTCGTGCGCGGATCGTCCACCCACGTGCCGCAGGGCATATTTTTCGTCACGCGTTGGCGACCGAGATGCTGCGGCGAGGGGCGTCCTTGGCCGAGATCGGTCGGCTTCTACGTCATCAGCATCCCGACACGACTCGGATCTACGCAAAAGTCGATCTGACGGCGCTGCGACGACTGGCGATGCCGTGGCCCGGAGGTGCGAGATGAGCTCCCTTCGGCAGGCCATCGAAGAGTACATCGCCTTGCGCCGCCAGTTGGGCTTCAAACTGGACCGGCAGCAGTTTTCGCTGCGCTCGTTTGCCTCCTTCATGGAAGATTGTGGAGCGTCGTTCATTACGGCCGAGCGAGCATTGCAGTGGGCCTTGCGACCCCAGCACGCGCGTCCGTCGTACTTGGCACAGCGGCTCATCGCGGTGCGCTGCTTCGCCCGTCACCACTGTGCCACGGACCCTCGAACGCAGATTCCACCGTCCGATCTTTTCCCCTATCGCCCCCGTCGAGCCCGTCCGTATCTGTATTCCGAGCAAGACATCGAGCGGTTGCTGATTGCCGCTAAGGATTTGCGTCCGGCGGGCGGCTTGCGAGGCTCCACGTACGTGACCTTGTTAGGCTTGCTTGCCGTCACGGGATTGAGGATCAGTGAAGTATTGAGCCTTACGTCGCAAGACGTCGACTTGCAGCAGGGCCTGCTAACTATTCGCAAAACCAAGTTTGGCAAAACACGGCTCGTTCCTCTGCATGCCTCTGCGAGTCGCGCTCTGCGCCGATACGCCCGACAACGCCGCGCGTTCATAGGCGCTGAGTCGACAGCCCGTTTCTTTGTGTCCTCACGGGGCGGGCCGCTGTCAGTCGGTGCCGCTATGAAGACATTTCGCCTTCTTCGCCGTCGAGTCGGATTACATGCGACCGAACATTGTGATGAACCCACCCTGCATCACTTCAGACATCGCTTCGCGACACAGACGCTGTTGAGATGGTATCGCGCAGGCCAGGATGTCGAGCGTCAGCTGCCCGTGCTCTCCACGTTCCTGGGGCACGTCAGCATCTCCTCCACCTACTGGTACCTGTCGTGCCATCCGGAGCTGATGGGGCAGGCCATGCGGCGATTGGAGCGCCGATGGGAGAAGTTCCCATGAACTCCCAAGCAAGCTTTGCGCCGCTGGTGGAACGCTTCTTCACTCAGCGGCTCATCACGCACAGGCAGGCCAGTCCGCACACGATCGCTTCATATCGGGACACGTTCCGGCTTTTTCTTCATTTCTTGCGCAGGCGAACTCAGAAATCACCCTCCGATTTGACGTTCGCAGATATCCGCGTCGACCTGGTCGAGTCGTTCCTGACAGACCTGCAGCAGAGTCGAGGCATCGGCGCGCGCAGCCGCAATCTGCGCTTAAGTGCCCTGCGTTCATTCTTTCGCTATGCCCTCTACTACGAGCCGATGCATGCAGGGCGCATCCAGCAGATCCTGGCCATCCCGGCAAAACGGTACGATCGCACAATCGTGGGCTTTCTGACTCGGCCGGAGATGGAGGCGCTGCTCGCCGCGCCAGATATTGCAACGTGGAACGGGCGGCGCGATCACGCGCTGCTACTCGTCGCCTTTCAGACCGGCATGCGAGTGTCCGAGATAACGGCCTTGCGCAGACACGACGTGGTGCTTGAGACCGGTGCGCACATCCGATGCCTGGGAAAAGGGCGCAAAGAGCGTTGCACGCCGCTGACTGCGAAAACGGTGAGGGAGCTGAAAGCCTGGATCAGGGTGCCGGCTCCCCGTCAGTGTGAGTTCCTGTTCTCCACCGTTCACGGTGAGCGCATGAGCGCCGACGCCGTCCAGTATCTGTTCGCCAAGTACACTGAGATCGCACGGCGCACCTGCACAACCCTGCGTACCAAGCGCGTTTCGCCTCACGTGGCAAGACACACCGCGGCCATGGAACTTCTTCAGGCAGGCGTTGAGCTGTCGGTCATCGCACTCTGGTTGGGCCACGAGTCGATCGAAACAACGCAGAAGTATCTGGACGCACATATCGCCTTAAAGGAAGCGGCGCTTGCCAAAACAGTGCCGCTGAATAGTCGCGTAGGTCGCTTCCGACCCGACGATCGCTTGCTTCAGTTCCTCAACGAGCTGTGAGGGGACGAGAAATTATGCCGAGCGCGATGGCTGAAAATCAGCGCGCTGAGCGGAGAAAAGCCGCGCCGCTCGGCATAATTTCCGGCGCGGCATGGAGACGGTCATGCCGCATGCGGCATGACCATCTGTACGTGATCCTCGACATCTTCAGCCGCTACGTCGTGGGCTGGATGATCGCCGCGCGAGAGTCCGCGGAGCTCGCCGAACAGCTCATCGCCGAAACTATCGGGAAGCAGAACATCGCCCCGGGCACCCTCACGCTGCACGCCGATCGCGGCACCAGCATGCGCTCAAAGCCCGTCGCTTCGTTGCTCATCGATCTGGATGTCGCCAAATCACACAGCCGTCCTCATGTCTCGGATGACAATCCGTACTCGGAAGCCCAGTTCAAAACGCTGAAGTATCGTCCCGATTTTCCAGAACGCTTCGGCTGCATCGAGGACGCTCGCGCTCACTGCCAGCAGTTCTTCCACTGGTACAACACGGTTCACCGTCACTCGGGCATCGCGTTCATGACGCCCGAGGCCGTGCACTTCGGCCGCGCCACCGCGCTCACCCAGCGGCGTGCCGACACGCTCGAGACTGCGTTCGCGGCGAACCCGAACCGCTTCAAGCATGTCGCCCCATCCCCGCCGGTGCTGCCCACCGCCGCATGGATCAATCCGCCGAAAAAGGACGCCATATCGATCATCGCTACACACGGCTGCTCACTAATCTCATGACACCAGGTGTCTCAAAGTCATTGACACGTTCCGGCGGGCCGACAGCGCGGATACTCACGCCGGAGCAACGCGAGCAAGACAGCATCGCTCGCCAAACTATCAGCCGCGAACTCGGGCACGAGCGCATCCAGATTACGGCGGTCTATCTAGGCCGATGACGCTCTACGCAGAGTGCCTATTCCCACAATGTTCGCGCCCGCTCGCAGGCCGTCGAGATAGTCCGCCCACGCTTGCATCATCTTCCGTCGTTCGGCGAGACGGGCAGCACGGTTGTACGCCGCCTGCACCTTGTTGCGCTCGGCGTGCGCGAGCTGCAGTTCAATCAAATCAGGATGCCAGCCTTGCTCGTTGAGGCAGGTGGAAGCCATTGAGCGAAATCCGTGACCGGTCATTTCGTTGCTGGAGTAGCCGGGGCGGCGCAAGGCGCCGTTGATCGTGTTCTCCGACATCGGCCGCAGCGGTGTCGTTAACGCGGGGAACAGAAACCGGCCGTGCCCCGTCACTTGCTGAAGTTCCTGGATGAGCGCCAACGCTTGAGTGGAAAGCGGAACGATGTGCGGCTCGCCCATCTTCATCCGCTCCCCGGGGATGCGCCATTCCGGCTCTCTCCCTTCGAGGCTGAACTCGCGCCATTCGGCGGCCCTCAACTCCCCGGGCCGCACGAAGACAAGCGGCGCGAGCTGTAGAGCGATGTGCGTCGTGGTCTGTCCGACGTACCCATCTATCGCACGAAGGAGTTCGCCGATCCGGGACGGTTCTGTAATTGCAGCCAAGTGCCGCTTCACGACCGGAGCGAGCGCTCCCCGGAGGTCCGCCATCACATCACGCTCCGCGCGCCCGGTCGCGACGCCAAAGCGAAACACCCGCGAGCACATCGAGCGCGTCCGGTGAGCCGTATCGTGGATACCGCGCGCCTCGATACGCCTAAGCAGCGCAAGCACCTCATGAGCTGCGATCCGGTTAATCGGCCGACTGCCGAGCTCCGGAAAGATGAACCGCTCGAGCTGATTCCGCTCGCGCTCCATCGTGTGCTCACTGAGACGCTTTTCTTGGAGCGCTAGCCACTCGCGCGCGATGGCCTCGAACGTATGTTCCACCGCGTTCTTCTCAGCTCTGCGCTGGGCGCTTGGATCAATACCCTCCGCCACGAGTCGCCGCGCTTCCTCGCGCCGCTCGCGAGCCCGCTTCAATGGGATCTCGGGATACGCGCCCAAGGCGAGCAGCTTCTCTACGCCCGCCATCCAATATCGAACACGCCACAGCCGCCCACCGGCGGGAGTCACGAGCATGAATAGCCCACGCTCATCGAAGAGCTTGTAAGCCTTCTCCTTGGGTTTAGCGGCGCGAATCTCGGCTTCGGTGAGCATGACCGGGGTACGCAAATCCCTGCTGGGTGAACATACCTCGGTCGTGTACCCCGGACAGTGTTAGGCTGTCAATGGACGCCCTGAGATCCGGTTGGATAGAAAACAGCGGTAAAACAAGCATTTTTCGATCGAGAACAAGCCTTCAGAAGAAGTCCTTGGCTCTCGGTGGAAGCTTGAATGGTGGGTGCTGAGGGGATCGAATCCCCGACATTCGCCTTGCAAGGGCTGAAAAAGGCTGCGAGAGCGGCACAACAGCCGAGCCGTGACTACCCGCGCGCCGACCCGAGGCGTATGCGCAGCGCTACTGCAGGAACAGCGCAAACCGCCCGCCAACCTCCCTTCCGCGAATTAGTCCGCTAGCGGCGCCACCGGCGTAGGCTCGCAATGGGACTGAGTCACCGATCAGGAGGAATCACTTTGCCACCCTTGCCCGGCCATCCGCTCCGACGCCATGGGCGTGCCGTGCTCCTCGCCGTGTTGCTTCTGCCCTGGGCGGGGCTTGCCGTCGCGACCAACGCGCCGGTCGAGCATCCCACGCCCCCGACCGACGACCCGAACGCGCCGATAGCCGAGGTTGTCATCGAAGCGCCAGAGCCCCGGTACGTGGCGCCGACGCGCCGTGACCGCATCGGCCGCATCTGGGCGCCGGTGTTCATCAACGACCAGGGACCGTTCCGCCTGGTTCTCGACACGGGGTCGAGCCACGCGGCTGTGAATGCCGCAGTGGCGGCCGCACTTGGCATTGAGCTCACAGACAAGAACATGGTGTTGCTCCGTGGTGTCACGGGCTCGCGCACGGTGCCAACGATCTCGGTGGAAAGCCTCGTCGTCGGTGATCTGCAGCTGCTGTCCAAGCGCCTGCCGATCGTGGTGGATGCGCTCGGTGGTGCCGAAGGTGTGCTGGGCACCGATGGTTTGCTGGACAAGCGGATCTTCATCGACTTCCGGCACGACCGCATCACGATTTTTCGCTCACGCGGCGAGCGCGCGCCGCCTGGATTCGTCACCATTCCGGTCAAGATCATTGACGGCCTGTTGGTCGCCAACGTGCGAGTCGGCACCATGCGGGCGACGGCCATCATCGATACGGGAGGGCAGGGAAGTCTTGCTAACGAGGCCTTTCGCAAGGCGCTATCGCGACGGGTAGCACCCAAAGACATCCTCGCGGATGAAATCACCGGCGCGACGCTCGACGTGCAGCGCGGCGATCGGATGGTGACCCCACCCATCCTGCTCGGCGATGTGGTGATCCGACAAGCGCGCATCACCACCGGCGATCTGCACATCTTTCAGCACTGGCAAATGGTCAAAGGCCCGGTGCTGCTGATCGGAATGGATGTGCTCGGTCTGTTTGATACGCTGATCATTGACTACAGGCGTCGCGAGCTGCAGGTGCTCATGAGAGCGCCTGGCGCGTGAGAGCTGACGACAGGAATTGCTCAGCGGCGCACGCGGGCGGCTGGGCCTCAGGCGCGCGCCCGCGGGGTCGGCGGGACTCCAGACTCATGGCATGAGCGCCATGGCGCGCAGCGCAGATGGTGCGATGAGCTGCGGTGTCTGCGGGCCGATGGTGCGATCGCGGAGCTGGTCGACCCGGTTGGCGGCGTAACCGAACCACTCGTTGACGGTGATGCGCTTATCGTGGTCGAGGTCGGCAGCGCCGCGCAGGCCTTCCAGGAGCGCGTAGGTGAAGAGCCCGTGTCTGGCCTGCGCGTACTCCTGGGATTCTTCGTCGCCTTTCGAGGCGAGCACGAAGGCGATGTGGGAGGAGGCGGAGCGCTTCACGAGCGAATAGTCCTGAAAGCGGCCGGATACGTTGCGTGCCTGGCAGGTGTCCACGATGAGCACGCGGCGACCGGCCGTGGCGCGCAGCGCGTCGAAGATCGGCAACCAGCCGACGAGCGAAGACTCTGGCGGGAGTGATTGACCGTCGAGCAGGCGGTCGATATCGGCGCGGCGCACGTCGCGCGGAACGAAATAATAGTTGCCGGACGAGTCGCTCAGGCCATGTGACGCCATGAAGAGCACCGTCGTATCGTTTCCAGTGGGTTGAGAGAGCCAGCGCAATGCCTCGAGCACTGTGGCGCGCGTCGCGGGGCGGCCGGCGTCGCTCAGCGTCTGCACGTGGACTTGCCGGAATCGATTCGTACCGATCGCACGGAGCGTCGCCGCGAATTCTTCTGCATCGCGCGCGGCGTAGCTGAGGTACTGGCTGGGGCTCAGTTCGGGGAACTGATTCGAGCCGATGGCCAGGATGTAGAGATCGCCACGTTGCGCGGCCACGGCGGTTGGAGGGCCTTGCACGTAGCGCTCGGTGACGCCGAGGGAGCGGCCGTTGAACACTTCGACGCGAACGTCGTTCTCCGGGCCCGCGAGTGTAAGGGGCACGTCGCGCATGAAGCGCATCGACTCCCGCTGTGCCAGGCCCCGATTTCTCGCGAGCATGATCGGAATGTCGTTCACGTACACGGACATTTCGCGCATCGGCAGGCCGGAGCTTTCGGCGACCACTCTCACACGGCCGCCATCGAGCGCCGTAACGCTCACCCGGGGTGGTGCGATCGCCAGGAGGGTGCGAGCGTCTGGGGCCGGCGCGAGTGAGCGAAGGCGAGCCGCGATGACGTCGGGGCGAAACAGCTCTCGTTCGAACTGCACGGCTCGAAAGAAGTCCGGCGCTGTGTCGGTGCCACGATTGAAGTGCCAGCCGACGAGCGTGTCGCCGTACGCCGAGGACGAATACTGGCCTTCGGGCGTCCACGCCACCCAGCCTTCGCCATCGGCGTGAACGAAAAGCGATACGACGGGCGCACCTTCGTGGAGCGAGTACCAGTGGATGCTGCCGTCGCCGAGCGCCGCGACGACGAATCGACCGTCTCCGGAGACTGTGACGGCGCGCACCAGCGTCGGCGTGCGCACCGTCCACGTCACCGCGCCTGCGCGATCGAAGGCGCGCAACGCCCATTCGGTTCCGACGAACAGCGTCGCGCCGTCGGGTGCGATGGCGAGCGCACGCGTCAGCTCGAAGGGCTCGAGCGGGAGGGGCCGGCCGTTGAGTTTCGGCGGCGCGCCGCCGCCCCATCCTTCGATGCGCCATCCCGGCACGTTGGTTCTGGGCGCGGGCAAAGGAACAGCGTTCGGAGCAACGCGCTCGAGTTTTTGTGTCGTCAGCGAAAAGCGCCGCGCGCCTGTTGCCACCGGAATCTCGACGACGCTGCCGTCCTGCGAGACGCGCAGGCGGCCGGCGAGCCCACGATAGTCCGGGATACCCGTGCGCAGCGCGTATCGGATGCGACCCGCGGGGTCGATCATGCCGAGAGCCGGATCCTCTGCGCCAAAGAGCAGCAGGTTGTCGCGCGTCACCGCGAGATCGCCGATACGGCCGATGGCCGCCGGGAGCGGTTCCGCGCGCAATGGTTTCGACATCCGCCAGCGGAATAGCGCGGAAGTGTCGCTGTTGCCGGTTTCTCCCGCCGCGAATAGCACCGATCCATCCGGCGACCATGCCACGCGAGTGAGATTGCGAGTGCTGGATCCGGCGAGCGTCGCGACAACACTGAGATCGTTCGCTCGCAGCACGCTCACGCGCGGGACATCGTTGAAACCCACCGCGATGAGTTGCCCGTCGCGCGAGTGGCGAACGCCGAACGGCTCGTGGCCGGCGAGCCCGGCATTCACGCGCCCCGCGAGCGCGAATCGTTCGTCGTAGAGGCGTAGGAATCCGTCGAGGCTCGCCGCGACGAGTCGACCGCCCGGGCTGAAATCGAGCTCCAGCAACTTGTCGCGATAGTCACGATCTGCGGCGACGAGCGCTCCATCCTGAACCCGGAAGACGCGCAGGCCCTGTGTGCCCATCAGCCCGACTGCCAGATGGCGACCGTCGGGCGAAAATCGAACCGTCGACACGACTTCTTCCAGGCCGCGAAGGCGCGCGACGATCGCGCCTGTTACGGCGTTGAGCAGATACACACAGGCGCGACCTTCCGTTTCCCAGCACGTCCAGCCCGCCACGGCGATCAGGCTGCGATCGGGGGAAAGCGCCAGCGCATAGAGCTGGCCTTCCGCGCGCAGGCCGCTTGGAATTCGAAACGTGTCGAGCAGGCGCCCATCGGAAATGCGCCAGACGCGCACCGTCTTGTCTTCAGAAGCCGTGTAGACGCGCCCCGCAACTTCATCGAGTGCCAGCGCGTGAACGAAGGCCGTGTGGCGCGCCGTATCGACGCGAAGGAAGGGAACGGCTGGCAGAGGCTCGTTCGCGCTCGCGACGCTCACCAGCGCCGCGAGCAGTGCGACGAGCGCGACTCGCCTCACAACCGAATCTGCAGCCCCGCGAAGATTCTCGGATCGCGGTTGCCTTCGGCAGCCACATCGAGGTCGACGGGAGCGGCATACTCGATGAAGCTCTGCACTCGCGACCGCACGCCGCTGAAACGCACACCCACGCCCCAGGAGCTCGCATCGGCGCTCCCGGGCTCGTTGATCGGATCGCGGCGCTCGACGCGCCCCCAATCGAAGAAGGCGTAAGGCGTGGCGACGCCCGTGAGCTGCGGAATCGGCAGCGAGTAGCGCAATTCGAGCTTCGCGGCGACACCCGCATCACCGACGAGCTCCGCCGCGTCGTAACCACGGCCGAACAGCTCACCGCCGAAGGCGAACAGCTCGGGGGCCAGCAGAGTCGAGAAGGCGTGCTGCGCGGAGATGGCGAGCAGACCGGACCAATCCGTGCCGAAGGATTGCAGGCGTGCGGCGTACGCATTCAACTTAGTGAACGTCGTGTCGCCATTGATGCGTGACAACGGCGAGTCCGCCGTTCCCGTCTCGCGTGCTCCGAATCCGTCCAACCCCTGCGACAGCTCGGCGTCGAGGATGTTGATGCCGTTCCAGCGGTCGGCCGCATCGAAGGCGAGGCCGACGCGCACCGCGCGGATGCGGTCGTCGGAAAGCGGCGCCAGCAGCAGCTCGCTCTGCCCGTCGAAGGTCGTGAGCGCGCTGCGCACGTAGAGATTGCGGCTGCGGGATCGCAGCAGCGGATAGCTCACCTGCATCACGCCTGACAGCGACTGCGTTTCGAGGTTGGTCTCCGTGAGATTCGCCGCCGTGCCGGGCTCGGATCGAACGCCGCTGACACCGACATTCCACTGCGCACCGGTTCGGCCAAGCAGTCCCCCGTAGCCGATGCCGACATAGCCCAGTTCCTTGTCGAGGCTCGATCCGCCGTGCAAGGAAACGTGATCCCAGCTTGCCAGGGCTCCGTACCACTCGAGATCCGCGGTTACGCGGCGCGGCCCGAGCGATCGGCTGTTGCGATTGTTGGTGCCCACCGAAACGGCAGCGCGCTCGCGCGACAGATCGACGACCAGGTCCGCGGCGCCCGCAGTCCGTACCGACGGCACCAATGTGCCGCGCGCGCTGCTCTGGCCGAGATCATTCATCAGCAGCAGCTCGCGTTCGAGCACTGCGGAAGTCAGCGGACGCGCGGTTTGCAGCGTCTTTACATGACTTGCGACGACGGAGTCGTCCTTCGAACGCTCGCCGCGAACCTGCACGGCGTCGATGAAGCCTTCGATGGCGACCAGCCGCACGTCGCCATCCGAAATGGACTGCTCGGGCACGACGACCTGCGAAAGGATGTAGCCATCGCGCCGATACCGCGCCGTCAGCCCGTTCGCGATCTCGAAAACCTGCGCAACCGCGATCTCCTGGCCGATGAGTGGGACGAACGGCCTGGTCAGTTCTTCGGCCGGGTAGGCTTTCGCGCCTTCGATCTGCACCGAGCGCAGCACGAAGGCAGACTCCTGCGTCTGCGCCGGCGTGTCGACCTTGCGAATGCTGCGCGTCTTCGTCTCAGAAGACTCGGGTACGTCTGCGGCATGGGCCAGGCCCGCGACGAGCGTGGCAAGAAGCGCCGCGGCGCAAGGACTATTTCGATTGGCAGCCATTGTGCGAATAAGGTGTTTTGCAGAGGTATTCGGAGACGCCGGCGTCTTGTTGTTCGGGGCTCGGCGCGAGCACGTGATAGTTCACGCCGAACACATCCGGGCTCGCACCGGCGACATCTCCGGAGCGGCCGAGATCGGCGGTGCGAGCGACGCCGGGTCCGCCGGCCATCACGGGCAACGGGCCGCTTTCATCTCGTTGCGGGAGAACGACCAGGTCCAGGCCGAAGAATTCGGCGAACGTCTCGCGCGCGAGGCGGCTGACGGTGTCCGACACCTGCGTGTTCGCGGAATCGCTGCCCGGTACTGGCGCTGGCACTGGCGGTGGCACCGGCAGCGGCGCAGTCGTGAAGGAAACGGGAATCGCCGTCAGCGCATCGGCGCCGCTTGCCGCGAGACTCATCGGCGCGCCGCCGTTCGGGCGCACCGTGCCAACCGGCGTCGTCAGGCTCGTCGCGAGCAGATTCCCGCCGAGCGGCGGCAGCGCAAGGTCGTAACCGGAGAGCCCCTGCGCGGCGTACGCGTGAAAGACGAGCGGCGAGTCGGTGCCGAAGCGATCGAAGTCCGGCCCCGGAATGCCGTCGTTGTCGGGCGGCTGCACGTACTGCGGCGTGTTCGCGCCGCCCTCGTAAATGGCACGGTTCACTTCGATCGGAGCGCCGTCCTGCACGTCGCGAAGATCCACGATGGCATCGGCGCTCACCGACAGCGTCTCGCCGACGCCGATGACGAAGCCCGCGAACGAGCCCACGCCGGCACGCGCCCGCACACGCGCAGTCGATGCAAGCTCGGTGAGCCCCTGGTTCGAGAGCAGCTCGGCGGTGCCCGCCTGTTTGCCGGCGCCTGCGGAGACGTCGATCGTGCCCGCGAGTCGCGTTCCGTTGGTCGAGTAGAGGCGCACTTTGCCGCCGGCGCCCGATCCGCCGCTGCCGTCGGCAGCGCATGCGACCGTGCCGCAGGCATTCAACACGGCGCCGGAATCGACCATTGTTTCTCGCGTCGCGGTTGCGCCGTCTGCGGAGTACGTGCCGCCGAGTACGATTGAGCCGCCGTCACCCGCAGCCGACGCGTTGACGCGGCCCGTGCTCGTCACGTGAACGTCGCGACCGATTGAAGTCACGGTGCCGCCACCGATGCCCGCACCACTCGCGGACACGTCCGCCGTGCCGCTCATCGTGATTCGCCCCTGATTCGCAAGGAGCAATATTTCGCCGCGATCGCCCGCGGCGACACTCACAGCTCGCGCGACGCCGGAAAGATTGATCGCGTCGTCGACGATTCCGGTGGCAGTGGGCACGGCGAGCAGCACGATCCTGCCGCCGTCCGCCTGCAGTTGTCCGCCAGCTTCGACCTGCGCTTTCACGGCGTTGCCCTGAACGTCGGTGAGCGCGCTGCCAAGCGAGTCGCCCACCGCCACGCGCACGAGATCGTCACCGAACAGATCGAGCGTGAATCTCGTCGCCGCGGCAAGCTCGATGGTGCCGAGCCGCGCTGCGATGACTCCGGTGTTCTTCACCGCCGGTGCGACGAGCGCGGCGATGCCACCGTCCGCAACGGTGATCGTCCCTGCGTTGACGATCGTTCCGCTGGACGACGCGGACGTCAGCTCGTTGAAGTCATAGCGTCCGCTCGCCGTGGCGGGGCTCGTCATGAACCGGCTGTCCGCGATGCTCGCGGTGGTCGCAACGAACGAGGCGACATTGACGTGCGCGCCGTTACCGATCAGCACCCCGTTGGGGTTGACGAGATAGACCTGGCCGTTGGCGTTCAGCGTCCCCTGAAGCGAGGAGAGCTGGCTTCCGGTGACGCGATTGAGCACCGCAGCCTGCGCGTTCGGTTGCGCGAACGTCACCGTCTCGGTGGTGCCGACGTTGAACGTGTTCCAGTTGATGACGGCGCGATCGGAGGTTTGGGTGATTGTCGTCGTCGATGCGTTCGAAGAGATCGTCGCATTCCCGGCCGTGACGTTACCGCCGGCAGGCGCGGCCGCGGCCGGATTCACGGCTGCGAGGCACGCGAGGAGTCCGGCGCTGCCGGCCAGTTTTTTCACGGCCAGGGTTTTCACCAGCGTTTTCACTGGTGCTGCAGGCTGATGGTGATCTGGCGCGGCGCGACGTCGCCGGACGTGATCTCGCCGGGCGCGAGCGGATCGAGCGCGAAGCTCGTGCCGTTTTCCACCGAGACCTTGCGGATGTCGCGCGTTTTGGTGCGCAGGCCGCGAGTGGCGGGGCCACCGCATTGTGAGAGCTGGAAGGAGCCGTTGGCGCTCGCCGAATCGGGGACCTTCACGATGTTGCGCGTCGCCGTCATGAGCGCGGCGGTCGAGCAGGGCGCGAGCGAGAGAATCAGCGTCTCGTTACCCTTCATGTCCGCGAATTCGTAGGGGCCGAGCTCGGCGAGCTGACCCGCCGCGACGCCGAGCGTGTCGATGCGCGAGGTCTGTCCGGCGGCGTTGATGTTGTAGACGTCGACCTGGCCGGGCAGCGACGGCCGATACACCACCTTGAAGCGGTCGCCCGTGCGGAAAGAATGCGTCGCAGGGTCTACCGGCTGTGCGTAGCCACCCGTGCCGATTGCGTGGATCTCGTAGGCGAAGCCTGCGTAGAGCGAACCTGCGCCGGGTGTGGCCGGAGAGCCGCCGCCCGGCACGCCAGGGTAGCCGCCCATGTTTCCGCCACTCGCGCCCGCGACGGAGTTGTAGACGCTGTCGGGGCTCGTGCCCGGATATCCTGAGTTCGGTACGCCCGTACTCGGGTAGCCGTTGTCGGAAGGGTTCGTGCCTGGATACCCCGGGCTCGGCGCGCCAGTGCTCGGATACCCGGTGTTGGAATCGCCCGTACCCGGGTATCCCGTGCTGGGATAGCCGTTGTTCGAAGGCTCCGTGCCGGGATACGCCGTCGACGGATATCCATTGCCTGCTGCCCCCGGCACCCCGGGATACCCTTGCGGCATCGGCCCGGGCGCTCCGGGTTGCTCGCCGGGATACGGCGCGTTGCCGGGCTGCGCACCGTAGTAGTTCATCGTGTTCTTCGGCGTGCGCTGGTTCTTGCGATCGAGCCAGCCGGAGATCGCGCCATTCAGTCCCGCCGAAACGGCGCTGGCGGCCGAGACACCCGTGGTCTGCACCACCGCCGCGAGCGTCGCCGCGAACACGTCGCGCATTCCGGGCTGGCGTGGCGCAGGCGCTGACGCGCCGGGTGGCTGCATCTGATATCCCGGGGGCGCGCCCTGCGCGAGGACTTGGACCGCGATCGAGCCGATGCCCAGCCCCAGTGCTACAGCCGTGATTCGTAAGGACGAGTTGCCGGACATGACCCGCTCCGCTGCGCGTACGCGCTGGTGTCGTACTCGTAAGAACAGCAAGCCCTGATGAATGCTGCCAACTTCCGGACAAGTTGCGGTCAGGGCGAGCCAGGCGCTACCGTGCCCGCGCTCGAGGCACCCCAAGGCTCTTCATGCGACCGCAACTGTGGAATCAAGTCGAACGCCTGTTCGCACAAGCGACGACGATGTCGCCGTCGGATCGCGCCGCCTTCATCGAGCGCGAGTGCGCGAACGACCCGGAGTTGCGCACCGAGCTGGAATCGCTGCTGAAAGCGCACACCGCGTCGGAAGGCCCCCTGGACGCGCCGCCTGCTGTTTCCGGGGCACCCGGCGAAGACGGCGCGGCCGCTGGCGCGTCCGGCCCTACGGTCGGGTCGCAAGTCGGCCCCTACGTGTTGCTCGCGCCGATCGCCGAAGGCGGCATGGGCGCCGTTTGGCTCGCCGAACGCAGCGACGGCATGATGAAGCGCAAGGTGGCCCTGAAGCTGCCGCACTGGAGCTGGGTGCGCCCCGATCTCGCGGCACGCATGGCTCGCGAGCGCGAAATTCTCGCAACGCTCGAGCACCCGAACATCGCGCGCCTATACGACGCCGGCGTCGATTCGCTCGGCCGGCCGTATCTGGCGATGGAGTACGTCAAGGGCCTGCCCATCGACGTCTATTGCCGCAACGAGAGTCTCCCGATCAAAGCCACTCTCGAGCTGATCCTGCAGGTGGCACGCGCCGTCGCGCACGCGCACGGCCGCCTCGTCGTGCATCGCGACCTGAAGCCGGGCAACATTCTCGTCACCGCCGCGGGCTCCGTGCGGCTGCTCGACTTCGGCATCGCGAAGCTGCTCGAGACCGACACCGCGCGTGAGACCCGTCTCACGCAGATGGCCGGCCGTGCCCTGACGCCCGAGTACGCCTCGCCCGAGCAGGTGAAGGGCGAAGTGATCGGTACCGCCACCGATGTGTACTCGCTCGCCATCGTCACCTACGAGCTGCTGACGGGAAAAAGGCCCTACAAACTGAAACGCCGCAGCGTCGCCGAACTGGAAGAGGCCATCGCCGCCGGCGATCGGCTGCCGGCGAGCGATGCCGTCGAGGACGCGGCACGCAAACGCCTGCTGCGCGGCGACCTCGACGCGATTCTCAACAGGGCGCTGAAGAAAGACCCGGCGGAGCGATACGCGAGTGTCGACGCCTTCGCGCAGGACTTGCAGCGTCATCTCGCCGGCGAGCCGGTGAACGCGCGGCCGGACAGTACGCTTTATCGTTTCGGCAAATTCGCCAAGCGCAATCGGCTCGCGCTTTCAGCAGCCGGCGTCATCGCCATGGCATTGGTCGTGGCGACCGCCGTCTCGCTCTGGCAGGCGAACGTC
Source organism: uncultured Gammaproteobacteria bacterium (assembly GCA_963837755.1). GTDB lineage: Bacteria > Pseudomonadota > Gammaproteobacteria > Steroidobacterales > Steroidobacteraceae > JADGHX01. The sequence goes on from CAWIOP010000005.1 coordinate 86,820, forward strand.
GCGGAGCGGCAGCGCGCTCGCGCGCTGGACCTGCTCGGACGCAACGAGGCGGTCAACGAGTTCGTCAACCTGATACTCACCGAAGCCGGCTCACCCGACCAGCCGATCACGCTCGACTCGCTGTTGGAGCGCAGCGAGTCGATGATCTACTCCGGCGTCACGCGCAACCCGGAACACCAGGCTGTGATGCTCCAATTGCTGGCTACCTACTACAACTCGTTCGGTGTGCCGGCAAAATCCGAAGCGCTGCTGAGCAAGGCGCTCGAGGTCAGCAAGGCGTCCGACGACCTCGCGCTGCGCGCGCGGCTCACCTGTGCCCATGAGAACACGCGCTCGCAACTCGGCGGCATGGACGAGGCGAAAGCCACCATACAGCGCATCGTCGACGACCCCGATATTCCGCCCGACGCCGCGGCCGCCTGCATGCAATTTCGCGCGTTCATCGCGCAGAACACGAACGATGCGGCGGCGGCGCTCGAATACGGCTTGCGCGCACAAGCGGCGCTGAAGAAAGCCGACCGCTACGACCCGGCGTTCGAAGCCGAACTGCTCGGTGATATCGGCTACGGCTACCAGCTGTCCGGCAAGCTGGGCGAAGCGGATCGCTACTTCGCCGAGTCCATTCGCAAATTCACGGCGATCGGCCGTGCAGAGCACGCCATCACCGTGCCCATTCGAAACAACTGGGCGATGTCCGTAGCCGCCGCGGGTGACGTGCATCGCGCCCTGCAGATGTACGACGAGGCGACTCGCGTCGCCAGGGCGCATGCCGCGGGTGGCGAGATCCCGCCCTATCTGCTCGCGAACCGCGCGCTCGCGCTTCAGGATGTGGGGCGTTACGACGACGCCATGCTGGAGTACGACCGCGTCGTCTTGCAGGGTGAGAAAGGCAGCAACACGCAGCTCCGCGTGGCTGGCTTGATGGGCAAGTGCAAGGTCTGCCTCGACAAGCAGGATTACGACTGTGCAGAGCACTGGCTGGCGCTGGCGCGATCCGCAATGGGCAACACGGTGCCACCGGATAGTCCCACCGGCATGAACATGACGGTCAGCGACGCCCGTATCGCCGCCGGCCGTGAGCGTTTCGCGCAGAGCGAGGCCGCCTTCACGCGCCTCGTCGAGTTCTGGGATTCGCGCCAGATGGAGATCGCCCCGACCGTCACGGCGCTACGCGGACGGGCGGAAGCGCGCCTCAACCTGGGTCGCCGCGACGAGGCGCGCGGCGATGCCGAGCGGGCGCTGTCGATCGCGCGCAAGATACAGGCGGGTCGGCCCTATTCCCGCGACAGCGGATTTGCGCTCGTGATGCTATCCCGCATTCACGCGAGTCTGGGAGAGGTCGAGAAGGCGGACGCCGAAGCGCGCGAAGGGTTCGCGCAGCTCGACAAGGCGCTAGGCGCGGAACATCCGCTTACGCAGAGGCTTCGGGCGTTGACGCAACGGCCACTTCGCGATGCAGCCACGCACGCGCCAGCGCCCAGTCCCGCCGAACCGTCCGCGTCGAAAGATTGAGCGCCCGCGCGGTCGCCTCATCGTCGTAACCGCCGAAATAGCGACACTCCACCACCTGCGCGAGGCGCGGAGACTGTTGCGCGAGGCGCTGAATCGCTTGGTTGATGGCGACGAGTGTCTCGTCGCTGTCGACGGGCACGTTTTCCGCGGCGGTGAGCGACAGATGCACGGCGCCCGCACCGCGCTTGATCGCAAGGTGCGCTTCCGCGTGATTCACCAGCGCATGACGCATCGCTAGCGCCGCGGCGCGCAGGAAGTGCGCGTTATCGTTCCATCCCTTTGCGCTGCGTAACTTGAGATAGGCCTCGTTCACGAGCGCGGTGGTCTGCATCGTGACGCCCGCGCCGACGCGATAGCGCTCGTGTCGCGCAACGCGCTTCAGCTCGTCGTAGAAAACGGGCACCAGCTCGTCGGCCAGCGCGCTGATCGCCGGGGGCACGGCCTCGCTCCATGAGCCAACTTCGTCGTCCTCGGGCTGGCCGCTGGGCACGTCAGTCATGGCCCGCATTCTACAGGCCCTGCTCGGCCGCATTCGGGCCGCTTTCCTGTTTTGAGTAGTTGGGAGCCGCGAGTTCGCGGCCGGCAGGACCGGGGGACGAGGCGATGGTTTTCCAGTGCAATCAAGGACAAGACACCCTGCGCGGGGCGCCATGGGCGTGGCTTTCGGCCGTCCTGCTGTGTGCCGGCATCGGCAGTCCAGCCTGGGCCGAGACCCTCGTCTACGTTCAGAACAACACGCCGTTCCAGTTCGGGGTGGGGGTGGAGCAGACCGGCGCCGGCCTCGGCGGGGACAACTGGCGGCGTGGCGCTCCGATCCTCAACCCCGGCAAGCGCGAGGTCGTAGTGCGCTTCAATCGGGACGGTGGCATCACCGACGGCAAGCGCTTCTATTTCACGACGACGCTTTCCAAAGACGGAAGCGCCCTGCGCCTCGGCCAGCAGCTGCTCGGCCAGACGATCAACAGCCACCTGTGGCAGACGCTCTCCGGCCCGGGCTTCTCGGACCCGTGGTCAGACGACCGCTCGACGCGATCGGGTGTGTGGAATTTCCCTGAGATGTCGTTGCGCGTGCTCTATCGCGCGTTCTTCACCGGCACCGACGACAACATCGAGTACATCCTTCAGTACACCTACCCGATCGAAGCACGCGACGCGGATACGTTCAGCGTTCTCGCCTACAACATCTACATGCGGCCGACGAGCCTGTTCAAGAACGGGCAGTCGATTCGCGCGCGCCTGCTGCCGCCTCAGCTGCGGGGTTACGACGCGATCGTTTTCTCCGAAGCTTTCGACGACGACACGCGTGCCGAGCTGCTGAACGGCTTGCGCCCCGAGTATCCGTACGCGACTTCGATTCTCGGCAGCGACCGCGGCGTCGAGCAGGATGGCGGGGTCATCATCGTGAGCCGCTGGCCGATCGTCGCGCAGGATCAACGGCGCTTCGGCGACACCTGCTCGGGCTCGGACTGCCAGGCCGACAAGGGCGTGAAGTACGCAAAGATCGATCGCGGCGGCAAGCTCTACCACCTCTTCGGCTCGCACACCCAGGCGTGGCCGAATGCCGAAGGCGCACAGGTACGCGCGCAGCAGTTCCGCCTCATCAAGCAGTTCATCGACTCCAAGGGCATTTCCGCCGGCGAGCCGGTGCTCATCGGCGGCGATCTCAACGTCGACCGCCTGAAGTTCCCGGACGAATACCGGCAGATGCTGCAGATCCTCGATGCGGATTGCCCGCCGCTTCAAGGCTACGCGTACACGTGGGATTCGACGACCAACGACCTGGCCGAGAAAACCGGCGGCTACGAGTACCTCGACTATGTGCTGTGGTCGAAGGCGCACCTGAAGCCGACGCAGTCGCTCAACGAGCCTCGCATCGTGCGCTCGTCGCAAGAGTGGAAGGAATTCGGCTGGGAGTACGCGATGTGGGATTTGTCCGACCACTATCCCGTGCACGGTCGATTCAACTTCGCCGAGCCGTTCGTTGGCAGGTTCGACATGACGTTCTGGTCGAGGCAGTACCTGTACGCGGTGAACGCGAGCGGCGAGCTGCTCTGGTACGCGAATCAGATCGGCATCGACCGAAATGCGCCGGGAGAGAGTCCGCACGACGACAAGGGCGTGAAGTATCCAAAGACCTCAACGGGCCGCGCCGCAGGGCTGTCTCGCGCCGACATGGTGAGCGCTGCGGCCAAGGTGTCGGGCGCGGCAAGCACGAGCGCGTCCGCCGGCAGCGCCAGTGCCTCCGCCGCCGGTGGCAGCCGCAAGACCGCGGTGACTTCTGCGATCGCGAACCCCCGGCTGGCTACGACGCCGGCGCCGGGCAGGTCTGAAGCGATCACGCGCGATTCACGCCTGAGCGCGCAGGTCGCCGAGAGCTTCCAGCCTCGCGTGTATCACGAGTGGCAGGGCCCGAAGCGCGTCGGCACGGGCTGGAGTGGATTCAGCGCCCTCTATCCCGCGGGACTCTCCGGCCTCTACGGTCTCACGCCCGATGGCGTGCTCAAGTGGTATCGGCACGATGGCTTCGCCGACGGCAGCTTCAAATGGAAAGGTCCCGTCGACGTCGGCACGGGCTGGAACACCTTCACGAAGATCGTCGCGGCGGGCGATGGTGTTCTCTACGGCATCGCGCCTGACGGCTCACTTCGCTGGTATCAGCACCAGGACGTCGCGGACGCTTCCGCACAGCCGCGCTGGAAAGGCCCAGAAGTTGTCGGCACGGGCTGGGGCAGCTTCGTTCACGTCTTCTCCGGCGGAGAGGGCGTGATTTACGCCGTCGATCCGCAAGGCACGCTCTACTGGTATCGCCACAAGGGATACCTGTCAGGTGCCTCGGATTGGGAAGGCCCCATACAAGTCGGCTCGGGCTGGGCGCAGTTCACGCGCGTCTTCTCGCCCGGTGACGGACACATCTACGCCGTGCAGCCCAACGGCGCGCTCCTTTGGTACCAGCACGAAGGCTTTCGTACAGGTGCCGTGAAGTGGATGAAGCCCGTGCAGATCGCGAGCGGCTGGAACGGATTCGTGCAGGTGTTCCCACGCATGTGGGGCACACCCGTCAACAACGTGCACTAGACACAACTACTGGAAGGGTGACTGCGATGCGATTCTTCATCACTCGAAAACTTCCGCCGACCCTGCTCGGCGTCGCGCTCGCGATGGCCGGCGCCGGTGCCACCGCGGCGGACGACCCGTATCCGAAGTTGCCGGGCGAGCCGCAGGTGCAGCCCGCGGTGAACGGCAGGCTGTCCGATGCCGAGGCGATCAACCTGGTGGTGGACTGGGCCAAGTTCGGTAAAGACCCGAGCACTGAAAAGCTGATCGACACGGCCATCACCGCGATCACCATCGGCTATCCGCCGGCAGGCATTGCGCTTGGCATCGCCAAGGGTTTCATCATGGGGCTGACCGCCGGGCCCGATCCCGTCGCCGAGGCGCTCAAGATCATGGACAAGCGCATCGCCGCGCTGGAGAAGAACGTCTCGGATCTGGCGAAGGTGCTGCTTCAGATGCACGACCAGACGCTGATGTTCGAGAACCGCGTCCGCGTGGGCGAACTGCAGCGTCGGCGCGATGAGCTCGCGAAACTGAAAGGCGCGCTGTCCGTGATGCGCGAAAAGACACCCTCCGCGCGCGAGAAGCAGGAGTTCACGAAGGAGGTGGCGCGCATGGCGGCGCGCTATCGTCCCGACAGCTCCTTCGACAACGATATGTGGCAATGGGCCGACCTCCACGTCTTCACGAATCCAGCGACCGGGAAACTGGAGGCCAAGCCGTTCGAGTCGGACTTCAGGACGCTACCGCTGCTGGAGTCGTATATGAACGCGCTGGTGCTGCTGATGGCCTCTATTCAGTACGAGGGCGGTGATACGGCCTACGTCAAGAAGACGTATCACGACGAGCTCATGCGTCACGTGCAGGCGTTGAGCGTTCGCCCGTACTGGCTCGAAGGGCAGGAGCAGATCACGCTGCCCGAGCGCTTGATGTCGCGCGTGGAGTGCGAGGTGCAGGCCGCCCAGAAGTATCCCGACAGGGACGGCACCTGCTCGGCGGCGTATGCCGTGTGCAACGACAACATGGCCCGCCGCCGCACGGTTGTGGGTTCGGCAATCAGCGACTGGCACGTCAACAACGCCAACACGCTGTGCACGGCGGCGATGAATCTCGTCACCCCCACCATGAGGCCCGCGGATCGCGCGGACCTGGAACAGAAATGGGACGCTCGCTCCGATCAGGCACCCTGGGGGTCCGACGCGCTGATCCGCGTGCGTCAGTACACCGGCTACGTCGTGCCTGCAGAAGAAGTCCTCGAGGATTTCCACGGGCTCGAGACCATGACTGCGCTGGCAGATCGTCTCTACAAGCTCGCGGTGAGCGGCACGCTGATGGAGCCACCGCAGTATTCCTTCGATCACACCTATTGGGACAAGGAATACCTGTACGGCGTCAAGAAGAATGGCGAGCTGATCTGGTTCGGCCACCTCATCGGTGAGGACCGCAATCCACCCAAGACAGAAGATCCGAGGCTCAGGCTGCGGAAGTACACCGCCACGCAACTTGGTACTGGAGTGACTTCGGCCACGGTGGCGGGTGGAGCGACGACGCGCGGTCTCGGCAACGCCAGCGTGACGGCGCGAGCGAATTCCGCGACGACGATCAGCGGCGCCGCCGCGGGCCCCACGGGCCGCGCGCTGACGACGACAGAGGCGCAGGCTCGCGTCAAAGCGCTCGAGACGATCGTGCCGAGACCCCCTGAGTACGCGATCGTTCACAAGTGGGAAGGCCCGAAGACTGTCGGAACCGGCTGGCAGAATTTCCGCGACATCATTCCCGCGGCGATAGCGAATGTCACGCCGAATGTCGCTGGCGCGAGCTTTTACGCAGTGACGACCGATGGTGCTCTCATGTGGTACCGCCACGATGGCTTCGTCAACGGCGAGCCGCGCTGGAAAGGCCCTGTGAAAGTCGGCAGTGGCTGGCAGAGTTTCACGAAGATCGTGCCCGCGGGTGACGGTGTTCTCTATGGCATCGGTGCGGACGGATCGCTGCGCTGGTATCGACAGAACGACGTAGCGGACCCTGCGACATCGTTGGCCACACGTGTCGGCGGTGGGACGCGGACGAGTGTCAGCGCCGCGGCGCAGATTGTCTCCGCGCCGTCGCATTGGACGGGGCCGAACGTCGTGGGCTCGAACTGGGGCCACTTCGTGCACGTCTTCTCGACGGGAGAGGGCGTGATCTATGCGGTGGACCCGCAGGGCAAGCTCTGGTGGTACAAGCACCGCGGCTATCTCACGGGCACGCAGGATTGGGAAGGGCCGAAGCAGGTCGGCACTGGCTGGGCGGGTTTCAAGAAAGTCTTCTCGCCGAGTGAAGGCTACATTTACGCGCTGACGCAGGGTGGCGAGATGCTCTGGTATCAGCACCAGGGTTATCAGGATGGCAGCGTGCGGTGGCGCGGACCGACGGCAGTTGGCGCGGCCTGGGGCGACTACGCATTCGTCTTCTCGGCGATGCAGGGCACGCCGCAGGCACCAGTTGTGCGCTGACATGAAACCGGGCTCTCGGTTCACCACGATAGCGGCGGCGGCTCTACTCATCGCTCCATGCGTAGGCCACGCCGCTCCAGTGGAGGTGCCGAACATCCGCTGTGGCGGCGATGAGGGCGAGCCGCTGCAGCGGGAGCTGGAGAAACGCAAGCTGGATTACCGTGCGTGGGCGCGAACGGAGAACGCAAAGGCCGGCGAGACCAGCGCGAGCGCGTACGTCAGCTATCTGAGCTCTAATCCCAGTTTGCGGTCACCGTGGCCGGCGGCGCAGTCCGCCGGAAACATCTGGGCGCAGCTGGAGTCGGCCCGCCGGCTCGACAACGATCAGGACATGGGCCTCAACTCATGGGTTCGCCTGCTGTATCTGCATCGTTCGAATCCAGTGCTCTCCAACGACGAGCGTCTGAGGGTTACCGACACGCTGCGTATGTTCCGTTTCTGGGTCGAGGAAAAGCGCACGCCGGATGATCGGAGCGAACAGGTCTTCTGGAGCGAAAACCACCAGGCGATGTACGCGACGATCGAGCTGCTGGCCGGCCAGCTCATGCCGGGCCAGCCGTTCCGCGACGGGCAGCCCGGCAGCGTGCATCGCGCGCGCGCGGAAGGGAGGCTGGATCGCTGGCTCACCGATCGACTGCGATTCGGCTTCAGCGAATGGAACTCGCCGGTCTACTACGAGTACGAGATCCTGCCGCTGCTGAATCTCGTGGACTTCGCGGAGAACCCGCGCATCGCGCAGCGCGCGTCGATGGTGCTCGACATTCTGCTGTTCGATCTCGCGCGCTTCACGCAGCGTGGCAGCTTCGGCGTCACCGCCGGCCGCGTATACGGCGAGCACAAGGCCGCGGGGTGGAGACAATCCGTTGGCGACACCATCCAGATGCTGTTCGGCACGCGGGGGCGTTTCACGTCGCGCACCTCGCCGGCCGCGAATGCGCTGGCGACCACGACGAGGTATTGCGTGCCCTCGGTGTTGCTTGCGATCGGCCAGCACCAGCCCGATCGCTTCGTCGACCGCTCGCGCGTCAGCGTCGATTTCGACGAGCCGGGCGCGCCGGGCACGAGCACGGACGCGGACGCCCTCACGTGGTGGTCGCGCGGCGCGTACTACGCGGGCCCGATGCGAAGCAAGACGAACGAGATGATCGCGAAGTGGCAGCTTCCCGAAGGGCTAGGCGAAGACCTGGCGTGGATCGCGAACCTGCCGACGCCGTTCGGTCACGGCAACGATCTGTTCTCGGTGTTCTTCGAAGGTCTCGCGCTCACGCGCGCGAACCTCTACACGTATCGCGATGCGGGCGCCATGCTCTCGAGCGTGCAGCGCTATCGCGTCGGGCAGATGGGGCCGCAGATGCAGCCGTGGCAGGTCACCGTCGACAACGACGTGAGCGTGTTCGGCACGTACCCGGCAGCGCGCGATAGTCACAACGGCCCGAACTGGTGGACGGGGAACGCCGTCATTCCGTTTGTCGTGCAGAAAGAAAGCGCGGCGATTGCGGTGTACGGACCGAGCCCTGTGGGCGCGCAGGCGATGGCGTTCGGGCATCGCACGCATCTGTGGTTTCCAACCGCGTCTGCGAACTGGCAGGGCGACAGGGCTGCCGATGGATTCGGCGAGGCGGCGCCCGGCAAGTTCGATGCTGTGCGTTTCGAGCGCGTTCACTGGTCTAACGATCTTGACGATTCGGTGTGGATGTTCGGCATGAAGCACACGCCGGGCGGCGAGGCCTATGTCGGAATCTACTCGGCGCAGCCGTGCGAAGCCGTCACCACCGGGACGTGGCGGGGCAAGGAAGTGGTGTGCAACGGGCTGCGCAACGCCTTCGTGATCCAGGTGGGCAGCGAGCAGGCATTTGGATCCTTCGATCGCTTCGTTGATCTGTGCCGGCACGCGCGCATCTACGTCGGGGCGGGCATTCGCTCCCCGGCGAATCCGCTGGTGGGCATGCTCGTGAACTTCGACAGCCCGGACCCGATCATGGCGAAGACGCCAGGCGGCCACCGCTTGCAGCTCGACTATGGCAGCGGCGAGGTTCGATACGGCACCGGGGCGCTCGATGTGTCGAACTTCCCCCGATTCGAGAATGAGTACACGCGCACACCGTGGGGCGCGCCTCAGTACACGATCTCGCATGCCGGCCTCACGCTGAAGCACGACATTGATCGCTCGCTGCGCGATGGCGAAGGGCTCAAGGTGCGGCCGTTCGAAGGCCAGTTCGACATGACGTTCTGGTCGAAGCAATATCTGTACGGCATTCGCCCCGACGGCGTGTTGGTGTGGTACGGCCACTTGATCGGCGACGACCGCAATCCGCCCAGGCCCGGCATGAGCGATCGCCTGAAAATCACGCCGCCGCTGAGCGTGTCGGGCGTCGCGGCGCGGGCGCGAGGACCTGGGGTCTCAGAATCGGCGAGCGCGGCGGTGCGCGATCGGGCCGTCACGAGCGCGGCGTCGTCGGTCGGCGTGACGACAACGGCCAGCGGCCGCGCGGTTCTCGCTGCGGGAGCTGCAAACACCCCAAATTCAACGTCCGCTGCCGGCAGCGGCGCCGCAAGTCCCGCGGCCAAAGCGGCATCGGCTGTGCTCGACCCACGCTTCGACGGCCGCGCGATCGAGCAGCCGAGCCGCCGGCTGATTCACCGGTGGGAAGGGCCAAAGATCATCGGCACCGGCTGGCAGACGTTCCGAGATGTCATCCCCGGCGGCATTTTCTCCGTTAGCGCGAACGCGGGTGCCGCGAGTTTCTACGGCGTCACTTCGGACGGTGTGCTCAAGTGGTATCGCCACGATGGTTTCGTGAGCGGGGAGCCGCGCTGGAAAGGCCCCGTGGACGTCGGCACCGGCTGGAGTTCCTTCACGAAAATCATCGCGGCCGGCGACGGCGTGCTGTACGGCGTCGGTATGGACGGCTCGCTTCGATGGTATCGCCACAACGATTCCGGCGACACCGCGAGGACTCCGAGCTGGGCGGCGCCTCAGAACGTCGGCCAGAACTGGGGCCGCTTCACCCGCGTGTTCTCCACCGGTGAAGGCGTGCTGTACGCAATCGATGCGCAAGGCGTGCTCTGGTGGTCTCGTCACCGCGGCTATCTCGACGGCAGGAACGTCTGGGACTCTCTGAGGCAGGTTGGCATCGGCTGGGGTCAATTCAAGGAAGTGTTTTCGCCCGGCGGTGGACGGATCTACGCGATCACCTCAGGCGGCGACTTGTACTGGTATGAGCACCTGGGATTTCAGGACGGCTCCACGCGCTGGCGCGGGCCGACCTACATCGGCGCGACGAACTGGAAGGATTTCCTGCACGTGTTCCCCGCGATGTGGGGCACACCGACGGCTCCCGTGGTGCATTAGGCGAGAGCCCGCTCTTCACAGAAGAATGTGACGTATCGATCGCAGCAGGCTCGCTGGCTGGGCAACTTCGGGCGAGCCTGGCTAATCTTTCAATATCGTGTTTTCGCCCGTACCTCGCTGCCGTTCGAGGAGAACGCGAAGCGCTCTTTGCAGGAGCGCTGTCGGATCAAAGCAGAGCCAGCACCTTTGCACGACCTCAAGCTGCCGGGCTTAGTTGGCTGGCGAGGGCGCGTCGCATGCGATCGATGTTGTCAAGTCGTCGGGCGGCACGGCGAAGCGCGACGACGTCGGCAGGTTCTGCGTCCCAGAGCCTCAGGTAGTCGTGCCTTGCGGCGGCCCAGACTGTCGTCACGCTGTGCAATCTTTCGCTGATGGTTGCGGTCGCCGCGTTTGTCGCGGCGGATTTCCAATCGGCTCGCCTGGTCTGATTCACCGTGCCTCACCTACATGGTTGTTTCGGCGGGCATCTTGATGGGGCGTGATGACAGTTCCCTGACATTCGGCAGCGAAGGGGAACTGACTTTTGAAATCGCGACGGCGCTCACACGCCTCGCCGCGAAAGCGAGCGCTGCTTCGTCAGCGGTGGACCAGTAGCCGCCGGAAAACCCAGACGCGACCATCAGCCCGCACGCGAGCGTCGTGCGTGCAAGCCCGGCTGGAAGCGCTTTGCGTTGCACGTTAGCCGCTGAAGGAGATCGAGTAGCCCCACGAATCGAGCCGGGCCGGAATCGCGTTGAACGCCAGCGTGATGCGCCGTTCGCCCGGGTTCATCGGAACGGCGTGCATCAGAAAGCTTGGAAACAGCACCACGTCACCGGGCTCCGGAGCCATGCTGATCCACTTGTCGGCGTTGTACGGTCCGGTGGGCACGCCGGCATGGTCATTCTTGAAAGAAAAATCGGTGCCGCCCGGCGCTTTCATGAACACCGTGCGGGCGTCGGGGTGCGTCGGCGTCAGATACGCCACGCCGGAGATGAAACTGTTCGCATGGTTGTGCATCGCCTGCCGTCCACCGGTATCGAGCACGTTGCCCCACATTTCCTTCAGGGACCAGCCGAGTGGCTCGCCAAACAAGCAATGCACCGAATTCCGCGAGCAGGGGCGTGATCGACGCGGCGGCCTGCACCAGCAGCGGGCTGTCGGACGGGCGGAGACGAACAGATGGAATGGCGCGGCCGGCTCGCGAGGCGTTCGGGAACCGCAAGCACTTGTCGTGTCATGTCGACGAAAGCGTTCCGCCGCGGAGCGCTAGCGGGCGTACGCTTCGACGACCCGGGTCGTAGCCCGGTTCGATCCGCGGGACTGGCGCGTCGAAGAGGGCTTCGCCGTCATCGACTTCACGTTGAACGATGTGCGGGCTGCAACGTCGGTGGGTTCGGCGGAAGGAAGGCGGCGTCAGCGGTGGACGAGCAGTCGGGCAAGATTCTGCTGAACCACGATGTCTTGCCGGCCAGCCTGTCCGTACCACGTGCACATCGCCTTCGTCAGAGCCGCGCACATCGTTCCAGCCGTGCTCGCTCGAGGCAGGCTCCTGGCCGCGTTCAATGCGGAGAGCGAGCGAACGTCCACGGCGCGCAGGTGCCGGTGCAGCCGAAGCGACAGGAGTGCGTTCATGGGAACGCCTTCGGGCGACCCCTCGACTTCCGCGGCGATCGCGTACCACTCGTCGATCACCGCCGGCGATTCTTCGTCCGTCCATTCCCGGCACCAATCACTGTACCGTTCACGCGATACGCTCAAGCCCCTGTCGGCGAGCGCGACCGCGATCATGGGCACGAGCGCCGCCCGCCGTTGCGCTTCGTCCCATCGATCGAGAATGAAGAGTTGGAGAATGTCGTTCGTGAAGCCGTCGATCATGCGAGAGCGTGCTGGCTCGCGCAGCAGAGTCACTATTGCTGGCCGCGTGCTTGCAGGCCCGGTGAGTTCGCGGGATTCTGTTGAATTCATCGATGGTTCCTCGATGTCGGGTCGCGATGGTTCTAATGGCCCGACGATTGGGCTGGCCTGGTCTTCTTCAAATCATGACGCCCTGCCATCTGAGCTTGCCAGGGGGAGCGCGTTCTCAAATTCGGTCGCCAGGCGCAGTGAACGCAGCATGGCGCGTTTCTTCGATTGGTGCGCATCCATTCGTTTGAGAATGTCGTCGAGGGCTCGCACCGCCTGAACGATATGCGGACCCTTGTTGAGCATCACGCATTCGGCGCGGTGACCCATCGCGGCGTCCGTGATCTCGGCGCGGGACGGGGTGCCCGCCTTGGCGAGGCTCTCGAGGACTTGCGTGGCCCAGATGGCCGGGCAGTGGGCGGCTTCGCAGATCCAGAGAATCTCCTCCTGGGCCTCCGCCAGGCGCTCATAGCCGCATTCAACAGCCAGATCTCCACGCGCGATCATCACGCCGATTCGTTCATGGCGCATGGCGGCGAGCAGCATTGCGGGCAGTCGCGCAAAACCTCGCTGAGTCTCGATCTTGAGCATGATCCCGAGCCGCTCGCCTCGCTGTGCGCTCAACTGTTCGATGAGCTCGAGCACGTCAGCTTCGCGGTTCACGAACGACAGGCCGACGATATCCGCGTGTTGCACGACGAAGCCGAGATCCGCTTTGTCCTTCGTCGTAAGGGCGGGAAGCTCCAAGTTGCTGTCAGGCAGGTTGATGCCCTTGTCAGCTTTGAGATTTCCGCCGAGCGGTGGAGTATGGCGCACGCGAACCCGGATTTCGTCGGGCGAGACGGACTCGGCAATCCCCGTGATCTTGCCGTCGTCCAGACAAACACGCTCTCCCGCCTGTACCTGAGCGAACACCTGTGGGAGCGTGCAGCTGACACGCGCCGGGCTCAGCATCTGTCCGGCTGAATCAAACGAGGGCCCTCGGCCCGGCGCGTCATCAGGCGTGAGGATGAGGAGATCGCCGGGCACGAGGTGGATGACTCCTTCCGTGGCCGCGATACCCGAGACATCAACGGTGGCCAGTTCTTCAGATTGGGCGGTCCGGCGGCTGAGCCTCGTGCCGTTTGTCACATAGGCTGTGCGACGCAGCTCGGCCCATACTCCGCCCCTGTCACGGTCCAGGATCGTGAGCACCCGCCTTCGCCCGCGGGTATCACGGAATGTGATCTTCTCCTGCAGCTCGATGGCCGCCAGCCAATCGGCTGGAACCTGCAGCACGCCGTCCGCAGCGTCGGAGGGCGGTAGGGTCGGCGCGTCCGAAGCCGTGAGCCAGACTGCCGCCGGGGTCGTGACATGGCCGAATGCGTCGCGTGCCGGGCGGAGCTTCTGCACGGCCGGGCCGGGCTCCACGTCACCCGTCCTCAGCTTCGGTCCGGCCAAATCCATCAACACGGCGCACTCACGACCGGAGCTCCTGCACGCGTGGCGCAGATGCTGAATCATTCTGAGCCATGCTGCGGGCTCATCGTGCGCACAGTTGATGCGCATGCAATCCATGCCGGCGTCGATCAAATTGCGCACGACGGTGTAGTCCGCGGCGGCCTCGCTCGGCATCGTGACCATGACACGCACGGTTCGCGTCTGCGGCTCCGGCCCGAGCAGGGCAGTGGTGTGAGCGTCCAGTAACTCCGCGCCGGAGCTCAGGTCGCACGCCGGCGCGCCACGCGGCAGGTTGCCTTCAATGTCGCTCAACCGGTGGACGATCTGAAGCACGGCGTCAACGGCTGCGAGTGCGTGTGATTCCGCGCGCCCGAGTGATGAGAGCCCAACGGTTGCAAGCTTCGCCTGAAGTGCACGCAGGTCCCGGCGCCTCATCGCAAGATAATGGAACAGGTTCCGCGCACTCGCGCGGTGCGTAGGCGCCAGTGAGCACAGCAGATCCTTGTGCTCTTCCTCGAACGCCACCATGGCGTTGCGCAGAGCTTCGAGATCGTGCACCAAAGTGGGCAGCTCCGGGGCCGAATGCTGTGCACGACTATCGGGAGTTCCGCCGCACTCCCGACGGGCTGGTTCAGTCATGCTGGTTCCTGTCTGAAGCACGGCAAGAATGAGGGGCGCGGCAGGCCAGATATGCTCTCAGGAGCAAGCGCCCGCGCAAATACGAAACAGTCCTTAGCACGCCCGGATAGCTCCGCCTGCGTTCCGCCCGTTACATGCAGCATGATGAACTTGTTGCCTTGGCGCAGGGGCGCGAACAGTGTCGGAGGAGATGATGACGAATACAGCCTTGCTCGATCGATCAATGGTCGAAGAGCTTGCGGCGACCTCTCAGGCCCCTGTTGATCTCGTCGAACGAGTCTATCGCGTTGAGTTGACGAGCCTTCTGTCTATTACACACAAGTTTTGAGTTCTTCCCACCCATACTGAGCGCCGTGCAGGGGGAAGCGCTGGACACAGCGGCTCGCATTGGGTAGCTTTGTTTTCGTCGCAACGTGCGATGAACGGTGCCGAACTGATTGGCGAAGACAGCGCGATGTGAGGATCCCGAGGTGCAGGCGATCATCGAGGCTGGCACGCAGTCGGCGGAGTGGGTGGCGCAGGAGTTCGCCCGCGCCGACCTGTGCGACAAACGCCTGGATCGTCGCTTGATCAAGACTGCGGAACAACTGGCCAGGTCTCCGTCCTCGCCGATCAACGAAGCGTGTGGTGACTGGGCGAGCACGCAGGCGGCGTATCGTCTGTTCGACAACCCGAAGGCCAGCCCTGAGGCTATTCTCGAGCCGCATATCCAGGAGACCGTGAAGCGCATGGCCGCTCAGGGCGGGCCGGTGTTGGTGATGCAGGACACGGTGTTCTTCTCCTACGGCCAGCACGTCAAAACACGTGGCCTGGGTCCGATCGGCAAGAGCAACAGCGTCAGTGAGCGCGGATTGATCATGCACAATGCGCTCGCCTTCACGGCTTCCGGCGTACCGCTGGGGATCCTGAGTCAGAGTATCTGGGCACGCCGAGAGATTCTGGAAGAGGACTATCAGGAGAAGATCGAGCGCCTGCAGGTCACCGCGATCGAGGAGAAGGAGAGCTCCAAGTGGTTGCTGGCGCTGCGCGAGACGGTGGAGCGCGCGCCGCCGGGCGTGAAGGTTGTCACGGTGGCCGATCGGGAGTCGGACTTCTTCGAATTTCTCACGCAGGCCCAAGAGCGGCGGGCACTCTTTCTGATCCGTGCGCGCACCGATCGAAAGCTCGTGCCTGAAGACAGCGAGGGCTGCAGCCGCATGCTCGAAGCGCTGACTGACGCCCCACTGCTGGGCCATCTGACGGTGCCGATTCCCAGCAACGGCAGCCGCAAAGCCCGCACGGCACACCTGGAGGTGCGCGTGGCGCAGGTGACGATCAAGCCACCCCCGCGGCGCGGCCACGCGAAGGCGTCGGGCTCGACCGAGCCGCTCACCGTGAATGTCATTGCCGCGACGGAGAGCTCTCCACCTGAACACACCGAGGCGATCAGCTGGGTGTTGCTGACGAACCTGCCGGTGAAGGACTTCGAGGCCGCGACCGAGAAGGTTCAATGGTACGCGAAGAGATGGGGGATAGAGACCTGGCACAAGGTGTTGAAATCCGGGTGCAAGGTCGAGGACTGCCTGCTCGAGGAGGCGCAGCGTCTGAAGCGCTATCTGACACTCTTCAGCATCATCGGTGTGCGCTTGATGCATGTGGCCTGCCTGGCACGTGCGCAACCGGACCTGCCAGCCATCGAGGTGTTTTCCGCGGTGGAGATCCAGGTGCTGTACCTTCGCGTGAAGAATGCACTGCCCCCGCCCGGGCAACCGCCGACGCTTCGGGACACGGTACGCCTGCTCGGCAAGCTCGGCGGTCACCTGGGGCGCAAGGGTGACGGGGAACCCGGCGTGCTCGTGCTCTGGCGCGGCTGGATGCGCCTGTACGAATCGGTGGAAATGCTGCACTCGCTGCAATCCCTGGGTCTGATCCAGTCGCGCTGAACGATGCAGTACTGCGCGCGGCATTTTGAGGCTCACGAGATCGGGCTCATCCGCGAGTTGCTCACGACCCCGCAGATCAGCCGCTTCCGGCTTTCGCGCGAAGTGTGCGAGCGTCTGAACTGGCGACGTGCGAACGGCCAGCTCAAGGACATGAGTTGCCGTGTGGCTCTGCTGCGCATGCAGGCTGATGGTCTGATCACGCTGCCCCCGCCCAGAAACGCCAAACCCGTCGCCTATCGGGAATATCCCGACATCGAGCACGCGGTGCTCGAGCCCAGCAGCGCCCCGAGTGTCGATCTGGCTCGGCTCAGCGTCGATCTCGTTCTCCACAAACGCGACTCGTTGCTGTGGAATGCTTACATCCAGCGCCACCACTACCTGGGTCATCAACTCATGCCAGGGGCGCAGCTGCGCTACTTCGTGCGCGCCGAAGGGCACATCATCGCCGCGCTCGGCTTCGGCGCGAGCGCCTGGAAAGTCAAACCCCGCAACAACACCATCGGCTGGACGAGCGAACAGCGCCGACGCAACCTGCACCTGATCGTCAACAATGCGCGCTTCCTCATCCTGCCGTGGATCAAGTGTCGCAATCTCGCCTCGCGTGCGCTGGCCCTGATCAGCCGACGCCTGGCGGATGACTGGCAGGCTCGCTACGCCTATCGTCCCGTCCTGCTGGAAACCTTCGTCGAGAAACCGCGCTTTACAGGCACCTGCTACAAGGCCGCCAACTGGCAGTATCTGGGTGACACTCAAGGACGCGGAAAACTCGACACCCTCCATCGCCACAGCGAGCCGATCAAGAGCATCTGGGTTTACCCGCTCGCGCACGACTTTCGCCGATATCTGTGCAACGGATAGATCGCAGGCGCCCACAGCGTGAGCCGGCAAATCAAATCAGCACGGCCAGGCACGATTACCCCATCGTCGCCGGCCTTCGAGCAAGATTATCTGGACATCGATCACTGGCCTCACCGCTGGCGGGTCGAGCCCCGCGATCTGCTGCCAGGGGAACGCATGCTCGGCATCTTCAAGGTCTTCCTCGACCATCTGTTGAGCCAGGGACTCGCTCGCAAGACCTTGCACCGGCATCGCGATCATCTATGCACCCTGGGTGGAGAGATGATCCGTCGCTTGCACGAGGACCCGCGATTGCGAAGGCGCGCGATCGCGCGCGTGCTCGCCGAGTTCCTTGACGAGGACGGCGGACCGCTCATCTATCCGCGAATGTCTGAGACCGAGCAACGTTCCTTCGACTCCACCTGCCGAAAGCTCCACCGCTTCCTGCCTGACTCAAAACCCCTGCCCGGGTGAATGATCGTCGCTCTCGCCCCCCGGACGAAACTTCCGAAAGATGTGTGTAATAGACAGGACGAGCCTTGAGTCGCACGCCCGAATTCGTTTGTATCTTCCGATCATTGCGCGGCGAAGAGCACGCGAGGTGCTCCGCCAGCGGCAGTGCTCCCACCAGTCGTTGAGCGAACATGGAACAAGTGCTCAGTCTTGACGTTGGTGTCATAAATCCGAAATAGAGAGGGCGGGTTGGGGCGAACCGCTCCCTGCACACGTGCCAGATCGCCCTTGCGGTGGACGTGGTGACGATCAGCGTCTTCTCCTGGTGGCTGTTTTTGTGTGGAGTGGCCTCGCTCAATATCGTGGCGTGGCTATTTTCGGCGGCTCTGCTCAAACGGCGTCAAACGGGGTTGTCCGGCGATATCTACGCTGCACGCCGGCAGCAGCTGCTGCTGTCGGGCGTCTACGTGTTCGGTTGCGCCTTCCGTTCCGTTCTGCCTGTTTATGACGTTCCGCGGCTCAGCCTGTTCGACGTCTGGCTATCCAGCGCCATCGTCGGCCGCTCGGTCGCGACTGTCGCGGAGCTGTGGTTCGCGGCGCAGTGGGCCTTGATGATGCGCGAGACGGCACGCGCAAGCGGCAGCGTCGTCGCCAACATCGTGTCGCGCGCGCTCGTTCCGCTCATCGCTGTCGCAGAGTCGTTCTCCTGGTATTCGGTGCTGACGACCTCGAATCTGGGTCACGTCTTCGAAGAGTCGATCTGGGGACTGTCCGCGGCGCTCGTGGTCCTCTGCATGGTAATGGTCAGGCCTCGATGCACTCTGGTGCGACGCCCCGTGCTGATCGCCTGGTGCGTGGCCGGATTGGCGTACGTGTCGTTCATGTTCCTGGTCGACGTGCCCATGTATTGGGCGCGATGGATCGCCGACGAAGCCAGCGGACGTCACTACCTGAGCATCACTCAGGGGGTGCTCGATGCGTCCATGCGCCGAGTCGTCTCGTACGCATGGGAGGACTGGAAGAGCGAAGTCGCCTGGATGTCGCTCTATTTCAGTACCGGGGTGTGGATCAGCATATCCCTCATCCACGCACCGGCTCCCACCATGCGAAGCGCGGCTGACAACCGCGGCCAATTGCCGCAAGCGCCCGTACACGCGGTTCGAACAATGGTTGAGCGCTAGCCGAAAGCGCGACACGCCGCTGTGTAAAACAGCGCGACGCTCCAAGTGGTTTCGGACGCGCCGTCTACAGGGGCGCGGTCGCTGAAATGTCACGCCGCACCGCTATAGTGGCGCGATGTCCGCTTCAAGCACGGTCTCACCTGCGGGGGCTCAAGTCTCCGTTGCGACACCCGGCTCGCTGTGGGGTTTTGCGCTGAAATTTGGCATTGCAGCCTTCGCGCTCATCCTCGCTTTCGACCTCGTCCGCGGTAATGCTGTGGAGCAGCGCCTCTTCGCCGCTGGCGTGCTGGCACCCGCAGCGTTGCTCGCAACGTGGCTCGACCCTGCGCACCCGACCGCCGTGTCGAACAGGCGACTCACGTCGGCGCGAGCAGTCCTGAACGTTACCCGCGGCTGCGAAGGCAGCGAGACTTTGTCGTTGTTCGCCGCAGCGGTCCTCGCGTTTCCAAGCCGCTGGCGCCGACGTTTGGTGGTTCTTGGGACCGGCGCGCTCCTGATATATGCACTGAGCGTCGTGCGGCTCGGGGCACTGGCCTGGGTGCTCGGCAGACACCGTGATGTCTTCGATGCCATTCACGGCGTTATTGCACCCCTCGCGCCGCTGGCAATCGTCAGTGTCCATTTTTCGGTATGGGCAGCCCGCACTCGCGTTCTATCTCCGCCGTAGGCCCGGTGCTCGCAAGAGCGCTGGCCGCGGTGGGTGTGTGCCTCGCACTTGCCCTCACCATGGGCGATGCATACGGGCGGCTCGTCATGCGTGAGTATGAAGCCGTGGCGCGAGGCGTGGCGGCCGTGCGCGGCTGGACGATCGCGGGCGTATCACTCGCCCCGGGTGGCATCGCAGGGGGGCGGCGCATCCGCCTGGCCGGCGCCGTCGGTGAAATGGAGATGCCGGATGCGCACGGTGCTTACGTCGTAAGCCAATGGAGCCTGGGTGGAGTGCTCTGCACCCCGATCACGATCGTAGCAGTGCTGTCTGTGTGGCCGGCCTGGTCTGCGCGAGCCCGCGTGCTGCGAGTGACGCTGGGCCTTGCCGGGTTGTTGCTCATCGAGGCGGTGGGCGTTGGCCTTGCGTTGCTCGCGCCATTTGCCGAGGCGGAGGCAGTTATGGGTGGAGTGAGCGCGCCGACGCTCTGGGAGCTCTGGGCGCGGCTTCTGCAAGCCGGCGGCGCAGTCGGGCTTGCAATGATCACTGGGCTTGCGATCGTCGCGGTAACGCGGCACTAGTGTGCTGGCTCAGCACACGTCACGCAGCCATTTGCCCGGCCCGCAGTGCGCGCCCCGCACCTAGCATCAGCAGAGCACCGAGCGTGAGGTTGGCCCAAAGTGGCAAGGGCGCTTCACCTGCGGCTCCGGTGCCTTCCGCTGCGCCCGGAGACGTGCTGGTCGACAGGGAGTCGATGCGAAGCTCTGTATCGGCTCCGACCGCTCGCACGATGATCTGGCCAATCGCGCCAACACCGGAGACACCGGCCGTCCCGGCCAGGCGCGTCTGGCCGTTGAATGTGAGGGCTTCGTTTCCCGCCACGGTCCTGCGCATCAGGGACTGACCGCCAGGCGCGAGCACTTCCAGGTCGATAAGTCCGGAGGCGCTCGCAAACGCGAACTGCGCCTGCATGACCGCCGGAGAGAAGCTGAGAATGACGTATGTGCCGCCGACACTGCCGGATGCGAGGATTGATCCTCCGAGGAACCCGCTACTCGATGGGCCGGTGGCACCCGCTGCGACACCAACGCGCCCGTCGTTGCGGCCGCTCACTGACACGGTGAGCCCTTCCGCGGCATATGCGCTCTCCGCGAAGCTGCCATTCGCAGGCGTCCCGTCGGGAAGCGTCGTAAACCCGAAGGCCGTGTAGCCTTCGGCCGGCGCAATCGCGTTGAGCGCGGCCGCAGCGTGCAACAGGCCAGAACCGCTGCGGGAGTCGAATGCGACACTGCTCATCGATGCGGCCGTGTCCTGAAGCGCGCCGTAGACCTGCGCCGGCGTGGAGCTTGGAGCGTGCTGGATGAGAAGCGCCGCAATCGCGGCTGCATGAGGGGCCGCAGCCGACGTGCCGAAGAAGTTCGGCATGCCGTTGCCGTCCGTGTCCGTGCCGAAGAACGTCGTATCTACGCCGTCAGCCGCTGTGAGCTCGGGCTTCGCACGCTGAACGTTCACGCGATTGCCCGCGGTGTCGTAGAGAATGGTCGTGCCCCCGAGGGCGGAATAAGACTCGAGCACCGCCGGCGAAACACCGTAAGGCGGTGTCCGCGTGTACCACGCGGCTGCAATGGCTCGCGCCCCAGCGGCGTTGGCATGGCCAAACAGCGTGCTGCTGTTGGTCGCATAGTTGTTCACCGTAACGTTGCCCGCATAGATGTACTTCACCAGGCCGGGGGCAGCACCGCGCACGAGCTGGATCGAGACTCGGAATGCGCTCGCCGGGCCGGGATTGGTTACCTGAAGCACCTCCACGGCGTCGCCGCCGATGTTGTTGGTGCTCGTTGCCGCAACCACCTGGTTGCTGGAGTTGTAGAGCACGAGATCGAGATCGCTCGTCGCTCCCGGCGCGCCGCTCACGGAAAAGAAGGGCTGATCCCATTGCAGGATGAAGGTCGCCGTCCCTCCAGCAGGAATTGAAACGCTCTGCAGCGTGTCGACCCCGGTCGTCGAGAAATTGTGCCGGACGCTGCGCGGCAAGAGGCCCGTCACTCCGGAGTTTCTGAAGGCGCTTTCGTAGGATTGGCTCGCAAAGTTGCCGGCGGCGGAAAAATAGACGGCCCCGAGGTCGAACCACTGCGTCGAGCCAACTGCGCGATCGGGCCGTCCTGGAACATTGGCTCCGCCAGGTAGATGACATCGTCGACGACGACCTGTGCGCCCGCGACCAGGACGATGTTACGGATTCCGTTGGCGAAGCCGGCCGTACCGCCATATGCCGTGTTGAACGCCTGCGGCGCTCCGGGCGCGAGATCGTGGACGATTTGCATCATGGCCCGGCCTTCGTCGGTTGTCGCGGGGCACCCGAAAGCGGTGGCGTCCTCGAGCACCTGAATGTCGGCCGGCAGGTCACCACTCGCCACATCAGTTCCCGCGGCGCCCAGGCAGTTGTAGCTGTCCGACAGTGTTCCGACGATCACGCCCTGTCCGTTCGCGCCGGTGTTCGTGCGTGCCAACGCAGCGCTCAGCGCGACGTCTCCTTGACTCGTGGCGCGACCGGCCATGCGGGTCTGATATGCAGGTCGGGCGAATCTCAGTTCCGTGGTGACGGCCAGCGCGTCGAGTGCCGAGAGCGGCACCCATCCAGACACGACGCGTCCATATGAGCTGATTCCTGTCCCGCCAACGGCGCGCAATCGCGCGGCCAGTGCGGCGGTGCTCCCTTGAGCAATTGCATCGACGAGCAAAAGTCCCGCGTTGTTGACGCGCGCCGCGGGCAAATGCCGCCGCAGCCTCTGCTGGGCGGTCGGCAAGACGCCACGGGTGTCGGCGTAGCTCTGCCGTGCAAGCTCGAGGCCGGTGTCGAACCGCGAGGCCAATGGAAGCTTTGCCCCGCTGGCGGGGTCGGTGAGGGTGCTCAGCACACGCCCGACTGGAAAATCGGCCGGCATCTGCGCGCCAACGGGCGAGGCGGCGAGGAGAATCCCGAGAAATCCGGCAAACCGATTCGCCCGACTGGCAGTGCGCGAATGGGCTGAATGCGGTTCGAGATGCACTGAAGGAGAGTGTCGTGAAACTCAGATCAATGATGTCGTCCCGAACATGACGCACGAATGACCGTTTGGTGGCAGTGGGACATTGCCACCCTGACCCCCTCAGGGCTTTTGCGGCTCAGCCACCCGCCTCGAGTGGTTGGGCCGTTTTCTCTGCGCAACGTTCGCGCGCTGCGGATACGGCCGATTTCATCCCGCTTTAATCGTTCGTGCATGAACGCTCAATATCGTCGCCGTCGCCATTGGTCGATGGCGACATCAGGGAGCATGTTCATGTCAAGACAGACGATCTTATCCGTAGCCGCGCTGGGCCTGATCTTCGGCGCCCATCACGCTAGTGCCGTCACCCATGACGACCTGGCGTTTCACTACGCGCCGGTTCACTACCAGGACACGGATTCCAGCGACTATCCGTCGGACTACGTCACCGCGTTCGACTACGATTCGGATCTCGTCGCCAACAACAACTGGGATCACCGCGCCGGCGGGCTGTGGCCGGCGGTGGCTTACTATTCGGTGGTGGAAAGCTGCTCGCACTACTTCATTACGTACGCGTTCTATCACCCGCGTGACTGGACGGACACCATCTTCGACCAGGAGCACGAGAACGATCTCGAAGGCGCGTTGCTCGTCGTGCGCAAAGACGGCACCGCGTACGGTGTGGCCGAAGGGCTCGTGACGGTTTTCCACACGAATTTCTATTCGTTCAAGCCGAGCGGCAGCCCTCTGACCAATGGCAGCGAGAGTATCGATGGCACGCTTTCGTTCGAGTCCGTCAACGGCGTGAGTCGCATGAAGACCGTGCAGGAAGCCAAGGGCCATGGCCTCAAGGCGTGGCCGTACGCCTCGGATTTCAACGGCGGCGCGAGTCAGGACGGAATCATCTATTACCCCACACAGGGGCAGGCCGAGTATCCGTCCTCCGGCAACGATCGCAACGTGCCGTACCGCCTGGTGAGCATCACGCAGGCCAACGGCATGTGGTCCGCCGCGCTGAACGACGCGAACGTCTCGAGCGCTCAGGCCCAGACGTTTTATAGCTGGGGAACGTTCAAGGGGGACACGAGCGGCGGCTGCGGTTCGGGCCTGAAGACGTGTGGCACGAACTCCGCAAACGCTCCGTGGGGCTGGGACGACGGAGATGATGGCGCGAGCTACAGGGGTGAGTTCGCACTGGATCCCGCTCATCTCGTGGATCACTACTTCGACGGGCTGGGAACCTTCAGTCAGCAGTACGTGCGCAATCCGTTCCTGGAAAGTCTGCGGGCGGCGGGCTACACCTCCAGCCACTTGCCGAACGGCTTTCCGTCCGACCTCAATCTGAACAGCCTGTACGGCAAGCTGGTTAGCTCTTGCGGCAACTGAAGCCTGCGCGTTGACGCGCGCAGGTTCGTAGCCAGGAAAGGCTAATGGATGGGGGACAAGTAAGGCGTGCTTGTCCCCCATCCACTCGGAAGGAGCTCGCCCGAGCGCTGCCGTACGAAACGGGCGCGAGGCCGGTCCGCGCCCGGCCTCCCCGACGTTCAATTCAGGCGAGTAATGCGGCCCTCGATCGCGGCGTTGAACGGCTGAGAGAGCCCTTCTATGTAGGCTACGAGCGCATCGAGGTCCACCGGGCCGACGACCCGGTTGGTTCCCTCCGTCAGAACGACAAAGTTGTCCCCGCCCGAGGCCAGGAAGCTGTTGACCGTGACGCGGTAGACCTGTGCGTCGCTGAGCAATTGATTCGACGCGTCGCGGATCTCGACGACGCGCTGGCCCACCGGTTGCGCGGCATCCCATGTGTAAGTGAGACCGGAAGTCTTCAGGATGCGGGGCGCGGCTGGGTTCTGTCCGAGCCACTGCTGTTCGAGCAGTCGGCGGATCTGCTCGCCGGTCAGATCCATCGAGACGAGATCGTTTCCGAACGGCTGTATCGTGAACAGCTCGCCCCACGTCACGTCACCGGACGCAAGGCTCGCGCGGATTCCGCCGGGATTCATGAACGCGAACTGAGCGGCCGTACGGACGCGCTGCGCATCTGCGATGAGGTTTCCAAGAGCCGACTCGCCGGCGGCATTCTCTACGACGGTGATGTCGGATTGCGCGATACCCACTTGCCGGTTGACCCTGGGCTCGACGGCCTTGGCGGCCGCGGCGGCGAGCTCCGCGGCTGTCGGGTCCGGGTTGAGGCCGACGCCAGCGTTGGCCCATGTTGTGATCACAGCGGCGGACTTCTCGACCACGTCGCGTGTCCGGCGGCTGATAGTGAGATCGACCTCGCTGTAGGCGGTGCTGGCGGAGAACGCCTGCGTGACCAGGATGGGCGTGCCGGCCGAGTTCGGAATCAGCGCATTGGTGAAGCCGTGGGCGTGACCGGAGATCACGACGTCGACATCATCCGAAAGGCGGCGAACGATATCGACGATAGGTCCGCTCAGTCCCTGAACTGCGGAGTCGGTCGGGCCCTCATAGGAGCTCTGGCGTATGCCCTGGTGAATGGTGACCACGATGGCCTCCACGCCGAACCGCCGTAGCACCTTGGCGTAGCGATTGATCGCGTCGGCTTCGTCGAGAAACTCGATGCCCGCGACGCCTGCCGGCGTCACGATAGTCGGCGTTTCTTTCAGGACGGCGCCTATAACGCCTACGGGCACGCCCTTTATCCAACGAACGGTGAACGGCGAGAGCAGCGGCTCGCCGCTCGTTCTGGATACGACGTTCGCACAGACGTAGGGGAAACGCGCACCGCGCCAGCGCTGCTCCAGGAACGGGCCGTTCGAATGACGCCCGCCGTCGATCAGGCGCAGCAGCTCGCTCACGCCCTCGTCGAACTCATGATTGCCTAGCGTGCCGACGAGGTTACAGCGGGGCTGAAAGTACGAAGGGTCCCAAGGTCCGCGCGCCACGTCGATGTACTTGCAGTGCGTATTGGCGAGCTGGTTGAGAAAACTGATCGAAGGCTCGTCTTGCAGCAGCGCCGAGTCGGGCGGGGAGGCGCCGACGTGATCACCGGCGTGAATGATCAGGTAGCCGTCCTCGGATTTTGCCGCAGCTGCCTCGAGGTAGGAGGCGAGCACCGCGGCGCCGCCGACGGGCCGTGTGCCGACGCGTCGCCCCGCCGCGAGTTGCCCATGAAAATCGTTGATGCCCAGAAGCTTGAGGCGAACCAGCGGATCGCGCATTCCCCGCTCGTCGCGCCAGCCGACGCGTTCTGCCGCCCGCCGTCGCGCATTGCCGTCCGACAGGCGCGGATCATCGAGGTCGGACTCGTGCGAGTGGCTGTGTATGACCGACGGGTGTGGTTGGTGCTCGTCCGCGGCATGAACCGACAACGCAACACTGAACGAGAGGATTCCACCCAGCACCGCAGAACGGATTCGCATGACGACCTTCCCTTGAGGCGCGCACCGACCGCGCGAATGGCGTCAAGTTGTCATGGCTGAATGGCAGCGTGATGAGAGGCAGGTGTCAGCGGCGTGACGCTCACGCTCGGTTTTCCAGCGGTATGGAACTAGACAGCGTTGCCGTCTTTGCGTCGCACGGCAATCAGCGACGCGCGCGGTGGCAGATCGCCGCCATCCGGCCAGTGACTGCGTGGCTCATCGACCGTGCCACCTTCGCCTGGATGTTGAATGCTCAGGAACAGTGTCGTTCCGTCGGGCGTGAACTCGCCACCGCACACTTCGGCGCCGACCGGCGCGCTCATGAGCTGCCGCAGCGTGCCGCGCTCGGGGCCGGTGGTGGGGCACACGAAGCAGCCGTTGTTCGCGAAATTCCGCTCGTCTGCATCGGTGACGATCCACAGCCGGCCGAAGCTGTCGATGGCGAGATTGTCGGGGCAGGCGAAGGGGCTTACGTCGGCTGCGTTGCCATGCCCGGCGTAGTAGGTGTCGGGCGCGAACAGGCGGGACTGAGCCAGATCCTCGTACTTGCTGAAGAACGTTGAGCCCGGTGTGCGTGGGTCGCCGGCGAGCAGGAACACGTTCCAGCGAAAACGCATCGCTCCGGCGTCATCTTCTGTCAGCTCGATGACGTGCCCGAACTCGTTCAGGGGCCGCGGGTTCGCAGCGTTGATGCCCACGTCGATCGTGCGGCCGGATCGTTCCACGCGCTGACTGCCTTCAGCCCGCTCCTTGTTCTTCGTGCAGGCGATGTAGACGCGCCCACTGATCGGGCATGGCTCGATGTCTTCCGGTCGGTCCATCGGCGTCGCGCCCAGCAGGTCGGCAGCGGCTCGCGCCCTGATCACGACTTCCGCCTGGCTCGCGAAGCCGGTGGACCGATTCAGCGGCCCCTTCTCGTCGTAAACGAGTGGCAGCCATTGGCCGCTGCCGTCCGCGTCGAAGCGCGCTACGCAGAGGGTGCCGTCATCGAGAAGGTCGCGGTTGGCCTGCGGGTTTGCCGGGTCGAACCTGCCACGCGTTATGAACTTGTAGACATACTCGAACACCTCGTCGTCGCCCATATACACGGCCACGCGCCCGTCACCGGCGAGTTTCGTGTTTGCGCCCTCGTGCGAGAACCGCCCCAGAGCGGTGCGCTTGCGCGGTGTGGACGATGGATCTCGCGGATCGATCTCGACGATCCAGCCGAAGCGAAGTGCTTCGTGCGGCTCATTGCGCACATCAAAGCGCGCATCGACGTGGTCCCAGCCGTAGAGGCTGCGATCGCGGAGCTCGAAGCGGCGATGCGCTTCCGCGGTCGACGTGTCATCTGTGCCGTCGAGCCAGACGCGGCCGGAGCCGAAATAGTCGTCGATGTTCTCCTCGGCCGTCAGATACGTGCCCCAGGGTGTCTTGCCACCGGCGCAGTTGGCCAGGGTTCCACGCACCCGCTTGCCATCAGGGTCAGCTCTTGTACGCAGCAGCGGCGAGCCGCGCGCCGGCCCGGTGATCTCGCATTCAGTCTCGGCGGTGATGCGGCGAGTCTGAGGCGCACCAGCCTGAAGCTGCCACGCCCCGCGCGTGCGAGAAACTTCGACGATGCTGACGCCATGCGCGGCCTTCATCAAGGCAACGGCATGCGGGTGCTGCTGATTCCAGAGCTGCAGTTCCTCCGCAGTCTCCGCGTCCATTCGCCTGCGCCCGCTGAACATGAGCTCGGGAACGACGTACTCGTTGTTGACACAGAGCGTGCCGCGATCGCTGCGATTGCCCGAAGCGGGGAAGTAGGCCACCGCGTCGCAGTTCGCGCCGAACTGGCGCGCCTGCCGTTGCGCGGCGGCCTCGGAGAGCAACGTGCCGCGCCTGAGGTCTTCTGCCGTGATGCCGGGCGTTCCCGGGAAAAGGCTGTCACCCCAACGGGCGATCAGGTCGAACGTGTAGTCTTTCGGCAGCACCACGTCGTCGGTGGTCTGCGGCGACACCGGCACGAACCCGGAAGGCTGCCTCGCCTCGCGCGCACCGGCGGGCGAGGCAAACGAGCTCGCCGCGACCAGCGACCCCGCTGTGCCGAGCAGCGCGCGGCGCGAGAACCGCTGGTGCAGTATCGCGCCAAAAGAGCGCTGCACGTCGTCAGACTCGTCGAGGGTCACTTACGCTGCCCAGCTTCGAAGACCGGCAGGATCGGCTGGCGGGCTGCTGGAAGCTCTACGGTGAGGACGCGTGCCAGCGTTGGAGCGATCTGTCGCATGTCTATCTGGCCGAGGTTGCGACCAGCGGCGATGCCTGGCCCCTTGATGAAGAATGACGCATGCATCTCGGGGCGTTCAGGCGCGTACCCATGCGTTCCTCTGGACGTGGCTGGTGTCAGCAGCTCGCCGCGAACCGCGGTGCCGAAGTAGAAACCGGGTGCGAACTCCACAAGAAACGCCGCACCGGGAAATCCGCTCGCGCCATCGTGCTCCTTTGGGTTCCACACTCGCGCGATTCCGTTGCGTGAGTCCGACGCGATACTTGCGAGCAGGTCGGCCACACGCTTGCGAACATCTGCATTCTGCGGCTCTCGCAGCATCACCGCCGCCGTTGCGCCACCCGGCCAGATCTGCGCATCCCACGAGGAAACGTTTTCCGGCGTGTCGCTCGACGCGCCGCGTGCCAGGGAAATGAGCCCCGCATCCACGAAACGGGCTCGCAGGTTCACGGCTGTGTGGGTCTTGATGAATCCATGATCAGAGACGAGCGCAACCGTCGTGGTCGGATCGTTGGCCAGAGCCGCCGCCGAAAGCTCACCCACCATCGCATCCAGCGCCTCCAGCACCTCGAATACTGCCGGCGCGAAGGGTCCGTCCCGGTGCTCGGCACCATCGAGCGCGACGAGATGAACCGCCATGAACTGCGGCCTGTCGGCGAGCAGGATCTCCACCGCGAAGCGTCCGCGAATGCGATCTGATTCCAGAGTGTCCTCGTAACCGTCGACGAACGGACCGAGCTTCGCCTCCAGTTGCTCGAGCCTGCCGGCCGGACGGCTGAGGGCTCGCAAGAGCTTCAGGTCATCGGCATTCGAAACTCGCCAGTACTCCGGCAGCAACGTGGCAATGTGCGCTTCGCCGACGGTCACCGGCCAGTTCACACTCGCAGTCCTCAGCTTCGCCCTTGAAGCAGCGGTCCACAGGGTCGGCACCTTGATGTCCTGCGCATACCAGAACCAGCCGTCGCGATTCGTGTTCAACGGATCGAACGGCGTGTTGGACACGATTCCATGCTCGGCCGGAAGCACGCCCGAAACGATCGTCGTGTGGCTGGGATACGTCACCGTCGGCACCACGCCGACCACGCCAGTTGCATGGGCGCCGTCGTTGAGAAAGCGCCGCAAGTTCGGAATCTTGAGGCCGAGGCGGTCCGCGTCGGTCACATAGCCCGGCGGGAGGCCGTCGATCGAGATCAGCAGAAGCGAGCCGCAGAACGCCGGGGCGGTTGCGAGAAGACCAGTGAGCACCAGGACAAGGGTTGAATTGCGCATGGCCGCGCAGCGTGCGCTATGTCTGTTGCACTTGTGTTTCGGTGTCACATCGCCCGGCCGCCGTTTTCAACAAGCCGCAACATAAACGTCAACTGCCTGAGATGGACCCTCGCTAGCCTCGCCGCGGTCAATTCACTGCCACGGTGTCTCGTATGAACATCATGAATCGCGGGGAAATCTCTCGCCATGTCCGACGCACGCTGCAACTCGCGCTTGCCCTGCAGGGCGTTATTTGCGTAGGCGTTTCGCATGCACAGCAGTCCACGGACGCCGCCGAAAAGATCCAGGAAGTTGTCGTGCTCGGGCGCGGAGAGACGCGCCAGGTGCAGGAGGTGAGTGCGCAGCAGATCGATCAGCTGCCGGCGGGCACGAGCCCGCTGAAGGCCATCGAAAAGCTCCCTGGGGTGAACTTCCAGTCCGCGGACCCGTTCGGAGCCTATGAATGGTCCACGAGAATCACGATCCGCGGCTTCAATCAGAATCGCATCGGCTTCACGCTGGACGGCGTGCCGCTGGGCGATATGACGTATGGCAATCACAACGGTCTGCACGTGAGTCGTGCGATTCCATCGGAACTTGTGAATCGCGTGGTGCTGTCCCAGGGCACGGGCGGCCTCGATACCGCCTCCAGCAGCAATCTGGGCGGCACTGTTCAATTCTTTTCGGTCGAGCCGGCTGAAGAGCTCGGGGCGAATCTGCAGCAGATGATTGGCAGCGATTCCGCGCGGCGCACGTTCGCTCAGCTCGACACCGGAGATCTCGGCGCGGGCACGCGCGCGTACCTGTCCGTCGTCGATGCCGACACGAGCAAATGGAAGGGCGGCGGCGACCAGAAGGTTCGCGACTACAATCTCAAGGTGGTGCAGCCCATCGGCCAGGCGAAGCTGACCGCGTACTACAACTATTCCGACCGCGCTGAGCTCGACTACCAGGACCTCTCGTTCGACATCATCGAACGTCGCGGCCGCGACTGGGACAATTACTATCCGGACTGGAGCGCCGCGGTCGCCGCGGCACAGGCCTGCAACGCTTCGGGCCAGAACGACTCGATCGCCTGCGATGACGCATACTGGAATGCATCCGGACTACGTCAGGACGATCTGGGCTATCTCGCGCTCGATCTGCCGTTCGGTGACCGGATTCAGTGGAAGGCCAACGTGTACTTCCACAGCAACGAAGGGCAGGGCCTCTGGGGCACGCCGTACACGCCCACTCCGAACGGCGTGCCTCTGTCCGTCCGTACCACCGAGTACGATCTTCAGCGTGAAGGCCTCGTCACCTCTCTCACCTGGAAGCTCGGCGCGCACGAGCTCAATGGTGGACTGTGGTACGAGTCGAACGATTTCGTGCAGGCACGCCGCTTCTACGGAGAGCCCTCCGTTGCCGCGCCGACGCGCTCGTTCGAAGACTTCCAGCGCAATCCTTTCCTGACCCAATGGGAATATGACTTCGACACGAAGACTCGCGTGTTCCATTTGCAGGACACGTGGTCGCTGACGGACACCGTCCGTCTCAATGCGGGATTGCGCTCCGTGTGGTCGGAAAACAAAGCCAATACCGTCGTCGGCCCTGTGAAGACCGGCACGCTCGAGACCGACGAGCCGTTCCTGCCGCAGGTCGGCATCAACTGGGGAGTGCAGGAAGACCTGGAGGTCTTCGCGTCCGCCTCCAGGAACGTTCGCACGTTCGCCAGCAGCGGCACGTCCGGTCCATTCAGCACGACGGCTGCCGGCTTTGCCGCGATCCGGGACGTGATCGAGCCGGAGACGGCAACGAATGTCGAGGCGGGCCTTCGCTTCCGCAGCGGCGCGTTCGAGGGACTTCTCGCTCTGTATCACGTCGACTTCGACGATCGCCTCGTCGGGATCACACAGGGCCCGGGGATCGTAGGCAATCCGTCCGTGCTTGCGAACGTGGGCAGCGTGAAGACCAAGGGTGTCGAGACCGCCTTCACCTGGCGACCGGTGACGAATCTCAACTGGTTCACGTCGTTCTCCTATAACGACTCCACGTATGAAGACAATTACGTCACGACCAGCGGCGCAGGCGTTCAGACCATCGTTCCGGTAAAGGGCAATCAGGTGGTGGACACTCCGAAGGTGCTCTTCAAGTCGGAGCTGGCCTACGATGACGGCGCGTTTTTCGCCCGTGCCGACGTGAACTACACGGACGAGCGCTACTACACGTACCTGAATCAGGGTGGCGTCGATTCGTACACGCTGCTCAATGCGGGCCTTGGTTATCGCTTCACGCGACTCGGGTTCCTCGAACAGCTCAGTGTTCAGGCGGACATCACGAACCTCGCGGACGAGGACTACATCAGCACCATCGACTCCAACGGGTTCGTGAATGCGGACCCGAACGGAACGACGCAGACGCTGCTCCCCGGCGCTCCGCGCCAGTACTTCCTTTCGGTGAAGGCTCGGTTCTGATGGCAGGGCACGACGAAAGCCGCCGGCGGTTTGTGACCGCCGGCGGCGTGCTTCTGGGGGCGGCGGCGGGCACCTTGCTCGACTCACGCCAGGTGTCGGCTGCGGAGGCTGTGGGTAAACGAGCGCCGGATTCCGCGGAGCGCCCGCTGACGCGTATTGCCTTTGGCTCCTGCGCAAAGCAAAGCAAGGATCAGCCGATCTGGGACACGGTACTCGCGTCCAGGCCAGACCTGTTCCTCTTTCTCGGCGACAACATCTACGGGGACACGCGGAACATGGACGAGCTGCGTGCCAGGTATGCGCAACTCGCCGCCAAGCCGGGCTTCCAGCGCCTGCGCGCCACGGTGCCCATGCTCGCTATCTGGGACGATCATGATTACGGCGAGGACGATGCCGGGGCCGACTACCCGATGAAAGAAGAGTCGCGGCGGATCTTTCTCGAGTTCTGGGGAGAGCCCGTTGGCTCGCCCCGCTGGTCACGCGACGGCATCTACACATCGCAGGTATTCGGGCCGCCGGGGCGACGCGTGCAGGTGATCATGCCGGACCTGAGGTTCAATCGAACCCCCATCGCGCGGCTGGATCTGGGTACGCAGCAGTACAAGGAATGGGAGGCGGCGAAGCGGGCGGCGGGAGGGTTCGTGCCGGGGCCGTACGCCCGATCGGCTGATCCGACCGCCACGATGCTCGGTGAGCGTCAATGGGCGTGGCTCGAGCAGCAGTTCGAGGTGCCTGCCGAGGTTCGAATCGTGGCCTCAAGTCTGCAGGTACTCGCAGATTTTCCCGGCTGGGAAGCCTGGATCAACTATGCACGCGATCATCAGAGACTGATCGAGACCATCCGCCGCAAGCGCGCGTCCGGTGTCATCTTCATCAGTGGCGACACGCATTACGCGGAGCTGTCGAGGCTGGATGTGAACGTTCCGTATCCGCTATGGGATCTCACGTCCAGCGGACTGACCGAAGTGTGGCCGGTGGACGTGCCCAACGCGAACCGCGTGGGCTCGCACCTCCGCGAGCCGAATTTCGGCCTGATCGATATCGACTGGACGAAACCTTCGCCCATGATCGCGCTTCAGGCGATGAGCATCGAGGGTCGTGCCGTCATCAGGCACGAACTGAAGCTCGCAGAGCTCGACTTCCCTTCGCCGCCGTAACCTCCACGAGCGATCCGGCTGCGGGCATTCGAGCATCGTCAGCGGTCGTTCACGCACACAAACAGCTGCGCCGGGGGAAAGTTGCGCCCTTCGAAGCTGCGACGAATGTGGTGAAAGGTTCGCTTCAGGACCGGAAGAACGCGGCTCGTGAACTGATAGACGAGAAACCCTCCGCCCGGCTCGAGCGCGTCGCGGGTCCGGGCCACGATCTCGGCGCGCACCGGATCCGGCATACTGCCCAGCGGAATGCCCGATATGATGTAGCTGGCCCGGGTCAATCCGAGTCGCTGCAGCACCCGTTGCACGTCAGCGGCGGAGTCATGCTCGACGTGGAGGCGTGGATCCTGCATCGACGTTCGAAGGAATCGCACGAAATCCTGATTGGTCTCGATGGCGACCAGATGAGCATCACGGTGCATGCGTCGCAGAATCTCGCCCGTGATCGTGCCGACTCCGGGGCCGTACTCGACGATGACTCTGGCTCGCTGCCAGTCGATTGGCTCGAGCACCTGATTCACCAGGAAGCGTGAGCTCGGGATAATCGACCCGAGCATGTGCGGATGGCGAAAGAAGTTGCTCGCGAACAGCAGTAGCTCTGCGGCTGCCGTACGCCTCATACGGTCTGCTGCATGTCGCGCGCGACGTGAAGTGGTCGCGAATTGCGCTGGCCGTTGCACGCAACGAGGTTGCCCTCGAATTCACGCGTGCACGTATCCCAGCCGGAACGCTGAGCCCGATCGCGACACGCCTGTGGATCGAGGGCAAGCGCGCGCACGGACGCGCGTGCCAGGTCCGCGTCCAGCGCACCCGTAAGCCCGTCGTCGATGACATCGATCGGCCCCGTTACCGGGTACGCCGCAACCGGCACGCCACACGCCATGGCTTCGAGGTTCACGAGCCCGAATGTATCCGTACGACTCGGGAACACCATGATGTCCGCCGCGGCCAGGTGGGCCGCAAGGTCGTCGCCGAAGCGGAATCCCGCATAGACGGCATTCGGATATTGCGCCTTGAGCCGCGGCAACGCCGGGCCATCGCCGATCACGAGTTTGGTGCCGGCCCAGGGCATGCCGAGGAAGGCTTCCACGTTCTTCTCGACCGCCACGCGCCCGACGTAGGCTGCAATGGGGCGCGGGAGCTGCAGGAATGCCTTGCTTCTCGGGCGGAACAACTCTGTATCCACGCCACGATGCCAGTGAGCCAGGTTCCTGAACCCGCGGGCCCCAAGCTGATCGCGTACGGTCTGCGTGCTCACCATGCAGCGCTCGGCCACACTGTGAAACCAATTCAACGCCAGATACGACGCCCACATGGGTATCGGGTAGCGCGAGCGCAGATACTGTGGAAACTGCGTGTGATACGACGTGGTGAAGCGTAACCCGTGTGTCACGCAGTAGCGGCGCGCCGCGAGGCCGAGAGGGCCTTCCGTGGCGATATGCAGAGCGTCGGGCCGGTATTCCACGATGCTCGCCGACATCTGGCGGTATGGAAACACGGCAACCCGAATCTCGGGATAGGTGGGGCATGGCACCGTCCGAAAGGCCTGCGGCGTCACGAGCCGCACGTCGTGCCCGAACCGGCCGAGCCACAAAGCCGTCTGCCTCAGCGTATTCACCACACCGTTGGTCTGGGGCAGCCAGGCATCGGTGACGATCATGATTCTCATGCGACGCCACAATTGCGTCTGCGCGTGAACGCGGGATGAAGCGCGCGCGAAGCTTTCGTTACGCGCCATGTGCGCGCCCGCCCATGAGTTCACGCCATCCGCGCTGTGTGACGCACGTCGCGCGCCGGTCTGCAAGGAACGCGGCCGTCATATTCCTGTGATGTCCCTGAGATATTTGCTTCCGGCCGGGTGTACGTCGCACTCGGGAGGAACAAGACCATGCAAAGCTTTCTCGAGGCCCTGCGGATTCAACGGTGGGATGACCACCGCTACTACCATCACAGTCGCATCAATCAGTCCCTGCACTTCGTCAGCGCCCTGAGCTTCCTCACGGCGTATGCGCTCATGTTCACGAACCCCGCGGCCGCCGCTCTCGTCGGCTGGCTCGTTGCCATGGTGAGCCGCCAGGCAGGGCACTTCTTCTTCGAGCCCAAGGGCTACGACGAAGTGAACCAGGCCACTCACGAGTACAAGGAAGCCATCAAGGTGGGCTACAACCTGCGGCGAAAGGTTGTGCTGCTGGCGATATGGGCGCTATCGCCCGCCGTGCTGTGGCTCGATCCGACGGCGCTCGGCTTCTTCTACGCCCATACGACGACAGCAGAGCTTGTCGATCAGGTAGGGCAGATCTGGTTGGCCGTGGGTCTCGGCGGGCTGCTATTCCGCACGGTACATCTGTTCTTCCTGCGGGACGCGCAGACCGGGCTCGTCTGGCTCACCAAGATCGTCACCGACCCTTTTCACGACATCAAGCTCTACTGGAGGGCGCCGTTCTACCTGCTGCGGGGTCAGCTGATCGACCCGACGGCAGGGCGAGGCCGCGCGCTCGAAGCATCTCCTTCAACACGCGACGCCTGATCGCCTTGTTCGTGAGCCCTGTGCCGGGCCACCACCAGCCATCGCCATGCATCGCCTGAGTCGCCTTTACGATGCGGTCCACGATCCCGGCAAAGTCCGCGTCGGACAGATCGATGGTAAAGATGAGGCGGCCGGTGCCGACCCAGCTCAGCGCGAGCCCTTCGGCGCGCAGGTAGTACTGGAGCATCCAGTTGTAGCGCGATGGCCGCGTGTAGGTGAGCATCCACACGGACGACAGGTTCGCCACGCGTACCGGCACATCCGCCGCGCTCAAGCGCTCGTTCAGGCCTTGCGCGCGGCCGTCCCAGAGCCCATCGAGGCCAACATACTTCTCGCGCAGCTCCGGACTCTCCAGGCGCTCGAGGAACTCATGCATGGCACCCATGACGTAGGGATGGGAGTTGAAGGTGCCGCGTGCGAAGCAGATGTCGGCGGGCCTGTCTTCGCGGAAGCGCTGCATGAGGCTCTTGCGGCCGCAGAGCACGCCGACGGGCAACCCGCCACCCAGCGTCTTGCCATACGTGACCATGTCCGCGCGAACGCCGAAATATTCCTGGGCGCCCCCGGGCGCGAGGCGGAAGCCGAGAAACACCTCGTCGAAAATCAGCACAATGTTACGTTCCGTGCACACCGCACGAAGCTTCTTGAGCCAGTCGCCATAAGCGCGGCGATCGAAATGCGCGTTGCGGCCGCTGTCGATCAAGGCGGAGTCGCCGGGAGCATTGGCGTTCGGGTGCAGCGCCTGCAGGGGGTTCACCAGGACGCAGGCAATGTCCCGCCGCTTGCGCAGGACTCGGAGCGACGCTTCGCCCATGTCCTTCAGCGTATACGTCTCCCGCTCAGGGACCGGGTTGCCGATTCCAGGTTGAACGTCACCCCACCAGCCGTGGTACGCGCCACAGAAGCGGACGACATGCGTGCGGCGGGTGTGATAGCGCGCAAGGCGCACAGCCTGCATCACGGCTTCGGTGCCGGACATATGGAACGACACCTCATCGAGGCCCGAGATGTCTTTCAGTCGCTGCACGTTATAGGCAATCACCGGGTGATACGCGCCCAATACGGGCCCAAGGTCGCGCACCCGCTGCATGCCCAGCTCGATGCAGCTCTTGTAGAAGTCGTAGCCGAACACGTTTACGCCATACGAGCCGGTGAGGTCGTAAAGGCGATTCCCATCGAGATCCGTCACCATCGGCCCGGAGGAGGACTGCAGAAGGGCGCCCGCCTTCAAATGCCGGCGGACGAATGCGTTGAACTGGAACGGCACGCGATACCGGGCCGTGAACTGCAGATCCGAGATCCCGCTTTCAATTTCCGCAGTCGCGCACGCGGTAGCCGCGAAGCGTTCGGTGTAGAGCGCGGCAAGGCGCATGAAGCCTGCGCGACGCGCCGCCGCGACATCGTCCGGCGCGCCATCCGCACGGAAAAACTCCTGCTCGCCGTATTCATAGAACGGCACGAACGAGGCCAGCCGGCGCGCCCAGCGTGCATGGCCTGCCAGCGAGCGATGCTTGGCCAGGGAGAGGTCGAGGCGAAGTTGCGCCTTGCGCAGCAGGGCCAGCGCGCCGACTGCCCCGGCGACAATGAGAATGACAGTTGGGCTCGTGAGATTCATGGAGCACGACTGTATTGCCGACAAACTACACTACGATGACGTGCGCCGATGCTCTTCAGAGAGAACATGAGTTTCCTGCTCACCAATCGAATTCCACGGCGCTGGCTCACGTTGTTCATGGGTTGGTTCAGCCCGATCGAGAACCCGCTGGTGAGCGCGGCATGCATCGCGCTGTGGAAGCGCTTTTCCGACCTCGACTTGAGCGAGGCCGGGAAGCAGCGCTTCACCAGCCTGCAGGACTGCTTCACGCGTGAGCTGAAGGATGGCGCCCGTCCTGTCGACCCGGACCCGGCGATCCTCGTGAGCCCGTGCGATGCGATCGTGGGCGCTTGCGGGCGCGTGGTGGCCGGCACTGTGCTTCAGGCAAAAGGATCTCCGTACGCGCTCATCGATCTGCTCGGCGATGAAGCGCTGGTGCGGCAGTATGTGAACGGCTCATACGCCACCCTTCGGATCACGCCGACGATGTATCACCGGTTTCACGCTCCGCACGACCTGCGCGTGGAGCAGGTGACGTACATCTCCGGCGACACGTGGAACGTCTACCCCATTGCGCTGAGACGGATCGAGAATCTGTTTTGCAGGAACGAGCGCGCGGTGCTTCAGTGCCGGCTGGCCGCGAATGGCGCCCCCATCGCGCTCGTGCCGGTTGCCGCGATTCTGGTGGCGAGCATCCGGCTGCATTGTGTGGACGTGTTGCTACACCTGCGCTATCGCGGCCCCAACCGCATTCCGTGCGATGCGGCGGTTCGCAAGGGGCAGGAGATGGGGTGGTTCGAGCATGGCTCGACGATCATTGCGTTCGCGCCGGAAGGCGTTTCGCTGTGTGACCAGGTGCGTGAGAATCAGCGCATCAGGGTAGGCGAGCCCTTGTTCAGGCTTGGCTCCCCGGCTGTACCTGGCGCGCCTCGGTCGAACAGCTTCCGGACCTGAAACGTGGCCTCCGCTGCTGACGACGCTCAGTTCGTCTGTGCCTCAACCCATCCTGCGCAACGCGCGTGGTGGCACCAGGGCGTTGAGTGTCGCCTTTCCCGCACTGACTTCCGTGGGGAACGCGAGGCATGCAATGCCGCCCTTCTTCAGGTCAGAAAAGGGTCGAGAGCCCGACCCTGCAACACAGACGGACAGCAGTGCGCTCAGGTTTGGCTCATGGCCAATCAGGGCGATGTGTTTCGCCTTCAGGGCTTTCAGCATGGCCAGGACGGCCGTTGGGCTGCTCTGCGGGGCCAGTTCGGGGCAGGCCCCCGCCTGGGGCCAGCCGCCGATTTCCTCGAGAATCTCCGCCGTCTCGCGGGCGCGGGTCAGCGGGCTCGTGAGCACGCAATCGATGTCAGGCAGCCACCGCGTGAGTCCGGTGGCGGCCTTGCGAAATTTCTCCTTGCCTTCAGGTGAGAGCGGGCGCTTGCGATCGTCTGGCCAGCGCGCACGATCGCGCTCGAATGCGGTGGCGTGACGGACCAGAATGATCTCGATGCTCATGAGCGTTCTTCCAGGTGCGACGGCCTCGAACGTCGACTTACGGGGTCGCCCGTTGCCGGAGTGTACGGCGCCAGGATGGTGCGACAGATTCCCACAATCCCTGGTCACCGCATTATGTCTTTGTCGCAAGCTACTCGCGCGCAAGAAAATAGTCCGCGGCGCTGTCATGTCCACGACATGCTTCGTGCGCACTCTAGGGCGCCTGAGAATCAAGCTGTGGGAGGCTCATGGGGCACTTACTGCCCGCGTGTTCGGTACGCACGCTGTTCCTGTCTGACATCCATCTCGGCTTCAAACGCGCCCGTGCGCGAGAGTTGGCGCAGTTCCTGCGGACCGTCGACGCGGAATGCATCGTGCTGGCCGGCGACATCGTCGACCATCTGAATCTGGCGCGGAGCTTCTTCTGGAACGACGAGCACACGCAGGTAGTGCGCATGCTGCTCGCGAAGCGGCGCGCCGGCGCGCGGCTCATCTACATTCCCGGCAACCACGACTCGAATCTCTCCATGGTGGCCGAGATGCTGCGCGGACAGGTGGAAGTTCACCGTGAATGGGTTCACCAGACGTCGCAGGGCCAGCGCCTGCTCGTTGTTCACGGCGACCAGTTCGACGACGAGATGACTCGGCACTGCTCGCGCGGGCTGAGCTGGCTCGGCAATGTGCTCTACGATCTCACCGTAGCCGCCAACGACCGGTTGAACGATGCTCGACGCGTGCTCGGCCAACCGTACTGGCCGGTGGCCGAGCGCCTGAAACTCGCCATCCACGCGAGCGCACGTTACATTGGTCATTATGAGGATGCGGCGATTCGCCATGCTGCCCAGCTGGGCTACGACGGCATTCTGTGCGGGCACATTCATCGCGCAAACCTGCGCCGCGTTGGTGGCACGCTCTACTGCAATACCGGGGACTGGGTCGAGACGTGCTCAGCGGTTGTCGAGAGCGCGAGCGGCGAGCTGCAGCTCTTGCGCTGGCCGCATCCGGGACACGGTGGCGTGGCGCCCGTTGCCGTACCTGCCACCATGAGGCCACCCTGCGCGGGAGCTCTCGATTTGCCCGTGTTCCGTGGACTGTCGGGGCGCGCGACAGCCGGGAGATCCGGCCAATCGCGCCCTTCCGGTCGAATTCGAGCGCGGTCAGCCCGCGTTTTCAGGTGACATTGAGTCTGTGGATGACGGGCTCGTTCAGATCGTGGTCGTAGCCGAGAACGCTGACAGAAGCCGTTTCAAGAGACAGGCGACAGCCTTCGAACGCGGGCAGGGCGATCCAGCGGGCCGCGCAACCGCGCGCTCATGGTTCATGCCACGTTACGAGGGCGGCGGCAGATTGCGAGCGAGCTCCTCGAGCCACGCATCGGCGCGCGCATCGCTCGGTGCGCGCCAATCACTGCGTGGGGAAAGTGAGCCCCCGGATCCTACTTTCGGACCATTCGGCAGCGCCGAGCGCTTGAACTGGCTGGTCTCGAAGAATCGCCTCAGGAATACCTCGAGCCAGCGTTGGATGGTCGGCAGGTCATACTCTCGGCGTTCGGCCGGCGGGATCGCTGCAGGCCACGCGCCGCGCTTCCGATCCGACCAGGCATGCAGTGCCAGGAATGCCACTTTGCTCGGGCGGAACCCCAGGCGGCTCGTGTAGTAGAGATTGAAATCCTGCAGCTCATAGGGGCCGACGACGTCTTCGGCGGACTGCGGTCCCGCTCCGGCAGCCGCTGGAACGAGCTCGGGACTGATCCGCGTGGCGAGGATATCCAGCAGCACCTGCGTTGCCGGGGCACCCAACTCACCGCTCACGGCCATCCACCGGATGAGATGTTGCACAAGAGTCTTGGGAACCGATGCGTTCACGGCGTAGTGCGACATGTGATCACCGACGCCGTATGTCGTGTAGCCCAGAGCGAGCTCGGAGAGGTCGCTCGTGCCCACGACGAGGCCACCGTGGAGATTGGCGAGCCGGAACAGATGTGACGTCCGCTCTCCTGCCTGCACGTTCTCGAACGTCACGTCGTACACGGGTTCTCCGCGAGCGTATGGATGGCCGATGTCCCGGAGCATCTGCATGACCGAAGGTCCGATATCGATTTCCTGCGCCGTCACGTTCAACGCCTGCATGAGTCGCCACGCATTGCCGCGGGTGCGTTCGCTCGTGGCAAGCCCGGGCAGTGCGTAGGCCAGAACGTTTGAGCGGGGCAGGCCGAGCTGATCCACTGCCTTCACGGCTACGATCAGCGCTTGCGTCGAGTCGAGGCCGCCAGAGACACCGATGACAGGCTTCTGGATGCCCGCTGCCTCCATGCGCCGCGCGAGACCCTGGACCTGGATCTGATAGACCTCGCGACAGCGCTCGTCGAGCCTTGTCTCATCGCTCGGCACGTAGGGAAAGCGCGCGACCGCGCGCTCGAGAGGGACCGGCGCGGCAGGTACGTCCAGGTCGAACTCAATGCGGCGCATCCGCGCAACGCGCTCCCGGTGAAGCTGCACGCAATCGCTGAAGCTAGTCATGCGCATCCGCTCCTGCCGCAGATGCTCCAGGTCGATATCCGCATGAATGAGACCATCACCGCCGCAAACGAAGCGCTGCGCTTCTGCCAGGAGCTCGCCGTTCTCGCAGATGATTCCGTGGCCGTCCCAGGCGAGGTCCGTCGTCGACTCGCCGTAGCCCGCCGCGGCATAGAGATACGCGGCGATGCACTTCGCGGACTGCGATGTGCACAGAAGGCGCCGATAATCGGCCTTGCCGACCGTGACATCGCTCGCCGACAGATTGGCGAGCACCGTAGCCCCTGCCAGCGCGGCGTAAGTGCTGGGAGGAATCGGCACCCATACGTCTTCGCAGATTTCGACATGAAGGACGAAGCCCGGCTGATTGCGAGCCGCAAACAGCAGGTCATTGCCGAACGGCGCGTGATGTCCGGCGATCTGCGCCGACTCGCGAACCGCCTGAGAGGCGGAGGTGTACTGCCGCTTCTCGTAGAACTCCCGATAGTTTGGAAGATAGGTCTTCGGGACAATGCCGAGCAGAGCGCCACGGTGAATGACGAGCGCGCAATTGAACAACCGTTGCTCCGACCGTACTGGCGCGCCGATGACGAGCAGCGCTGGCAGTGCCCGGCTCGCTTCGATGATTGAGCGGACCTCGGACTCAACCGCATCGAGCAGTGCATCCTGAAGCGCGAGATCCTCGATGGAGTATGAGGATAGCCCTAGCTCCGGGAAGAGGGCCATCACGGCGCGCTTATCGACGGCTTGTTGCGCCAGCGCGAGTGTCCGCTTGGCGTTTACGGCGGGCGCGGCGACTTCCACTCTCGGAGTACACACGGCCACTCGCGCGAATCCGTGCGTATAGATGGAGTGGAACGAATCAGCTGCGCTCATGTGCGGTTTCCACCAACGCGCCGCGCGCCGTCACCGATGGCTAATCGTTCGCTCGGGCGACGTCGCAACAGTGTGCGTGCATTTCGTTTAGATGCCGACTGGTGCCTGGGAAGGATACCGGCGTTCAACGACGGAAGCACGCGTGACGGCTACAACCACCTCGCCTTACGCAGCCGATAGAACAGGACCGCGTCGATTACGACCATGGCCGTGACCGCGAAGCCGTAGCCAAAACGCCAGGTGAGCTCCGGCATGTGCTCGAAATTCATGCCGTAGATGCCGGCAATCATCGTCGGAACGGCAACGAGTGCGGCGTAGGCCGCAAGTCGCTTCATCGTCTCGTTTTCCTGGAGTGTGACGAACGAGAGATTCACGGAGATCGCGGTCGCGATCGTATCCCGTATCGAGTCGACGGCCTGATTGAGTCGCAGCAGATGATCGTAGATATCACGGAAGTACTCACGAATCCCGGCGCACAGCGCCGGCACGCGCGCTCCGGACAGATTCGAGGTGCCTTCGAGGAGCGGCGCTACGGCATGCTTGGTAATCATGAGGCGCTGTTTCAGCTCGTAGAGCGCCTCGATATTGGTGCGTGGCGAGCTTTGCGGCGCGAAGATGCGCTGCTCAATGGCCTCGAGCTCATCTTCGAGCTGATCCAGAACCGGAAAGTAGCGGTCGACCACCGCATCCATGAGCGCGTAAAGAACGTAACCGGGGCCCTGGCGCAGGAGCTCGGGCTCCCGCTCGCATCGTGCGCGCACTTCCTGGAACCCCTTTTCGGCATGACTACGCACTGAGAGCACGTAGTTCTTGCCGGCGAAGATCGCGACTTCCCCGGTGCGAAACTCACCGCCGCCGAGCTCGATCATGTGAAGCACGGTGAACAGCGAGTCTCCGTACTCCTCGATTTTCGGGCGCTGATGACCGCTGCGTGCATCCTCGACGGCGAGCGGATGCAAGCCGAACTCTGCCCGCATCTGGTCGAGCGCGGCCGGTTCCGGATCGTGCAGGGCGACCCACACGAAGCAATTGGGGCGGCTCAGATAGTCACGAATCTCATCCGCGGCAATTTCGGCAACCTTCCTGCCGTCCTGATAGGCAACGCAACTGACCAGCATGATTTGTGTCGAGTAAGAGGAATCCAGGCGCGCGGTCTTTATTACCGACTCCGCGCCAGCCGGGGTCCGCAGGGAAGCCGGCGGCAATACTAGCGCCTCGGGAGCTGTTGCGGACGATGAACGTTGGGGTCCGGGCAGCCCCGCGCCACGCTGTGAGATCACTTTCTCCAGAATGTCGGAGTGAACAGCACCAGAAGCGTGAATATCTCGATTCGTCCGGCGAGCATGGCGAGAGCACAGACCCACTTCTGGAAGTCCGTGAGCCCCGCGTAGTTCGCGGCGGGCCCGATCTCATTCAATCCCGGTCCCGCGTTGTTGATGCACGCGATAACCGCTGAAAC
Organism: uncultured Gammaproteobacteria bacterium; assembly: GCA_963837755.1. Classification (GTDB taxonomy): domain Bacteria; phylum Pseudomonadota; class Gammaproteobacteria; order Steroidobacterales; family Steroidobacteraceae; genus JADGHX01. The sequence continues at coordinate 130,201 of CAWIOP010000005.1, forward strand.
GGCCGTCACCAGACTGAGCCCCGACGCGAGTAGCGCGAACGTGAGCGCCGTCACGGTCATGAAATACACGAAGATGAACGCCAACACCGACTCGATGAGCGAATCCGGCAGCGCACGCCCACCCACCCTGAGCGGCGCTATCGCGTTCGGATGGATCGATATCAGCGTCTGCCGCTGCGCCTGTTTGACGAGAATCAGTGACCGGAACATCTTGATGCCGCCGCCCGTGGAGCCGCTGCTCACTGTCACGCAACTCAGGAAGAGCATCCAGAACGGCGCGAATGCTGGCCAGGTGTTGTAGTCGACGCTCGCGAAGCCGCAGTCTGTCGCAAGGGATACCAGATTGAAGCTGACGTGGCGCAGCGCTGTGAGGTAGCTCTCGTACGTTCCCTGCAGCCACACGTGAAGGGCCACGAGCACGCAGCTCACGAGTATCAGCCCGACCACCCATCGTGCTTCGGGATCGGCCCGATACACGGACAGGCTGCCGCGCCGTATGGCGAGAAAGTGCGTTGCGAAGTTGAGCGCGGCGATCAGCATGAAAACGATGAGAACCGCTTCGATCGCCGGTGAGTTGAAGTACCCGACGCTTGCGTCGTGCGTGGAAAAGCCACCAAGGGACATTGCCGCGAATGCGTGACAGATGGCGTCGAACAGCGGCATTCCGACGAGTACGAGAGCAACGACACAGGCTGCCGTGATGCCTGCGTAGACGAACCAAAGCGCCTTCGCAGTCTGCGTGATGCGCGGCGTGAGCTTCTCATCCTTCATCGGGCCGGGTGTCTCAGCCCGATAGAGCTGCCGGCCGCCGACGCCGAGCATGGGCAATATCGCGACCGCTAGCACGATGATGCCCATGCCGCCGAACCAGTTCAGGGCATGACGCCAGAGGTTGATTGTGGGAGGCAGCGAATCCAGGCCGGTAAAGACCGTCGCTCCTGTTGTAGTCAGTCCGGATATGACTTCGAAATAGGCGTTCGTGAACGAGAGATCGGGATCGTGAATGAGGAGTGGAACCGCCGCGGCGAGCGCCATTCCGCTCCAGGCGAGCACGACCAGCAGGTAGCCGTCGCGGGCCTGGAGCTCGCGCATTCTCCGGCGCGTGAGGGTCTTCAGGACGAGCCCCGTGCCGAGCGTCCCGCCGGCGGCAATGGCGAAGCTCGTAAATGTTCCGTCGCGATACCAGAGCGCCGTTGCGAGCGGCAGGGCGTAGAAGAGCGAGAACAGAGACAGGAGCGATCCGAAGGTATTCAGGACGCCGAGCATGATCACCCTTGCCAGGCGCGAATTCGGTTCATGTGCCGTGGCGGCGATCGGCACCATACGGAATCGCGTGTGAGCAAGTTGTGAGTTTTCGCTGGAAAAATCCTCACACGGCGATGTCTGCCTGCGCTCTTGCGGGGAGCGCATCATCTTCGCGTTCGCACCTTGCGGCCTCTGTGAGGAAAGACTGTGGAAATGCCGGTGGTCGTGCTCGTGATCGTCCTGGCGGCCGGAACCTGGCTGCTGTACCGGATGGCGGCCGCCCTGCAGGTGAAGAAATGAGCGTCATGGACTGGATTGGGCTGGCGCTGTGTATCGCCATGGCCGTGTATCTCTTCATCGCGCTTCTCCTGCCGGAGAAATTCGAGTGACTGCCCAGGGCTGGCTCCAGTTCGCCCTCTATGTGGGCGTTCTCATTTTGCTCGCGAAGCCCCTTGGCTCATTCATGGCAGCGGTCTACGAAGGGCGCCGCATGTTCCTGACGCCGGTGCTGCGGCCCGTCGAGAGCCTGGTCTATCGCTTGGCAGGCGTGGAGGAAACGCGCGAAGTCGACTGGAAGCGCTACACGTTGGGAGTGATGGCATTCAGCTTCATCGGCTTTCTGGTCGTCTATCTCCTGCAGCGGCTGCAGGGTGTGCTGCCGCTCAATCCGCAGGGCTTTCCCGGGGTGAGTCCCGACTCGTCCTTCAACACCGCTATGAGCTTCGCCACGAACACCAACTGGCAGGGATACGGCGGTGAGGCGACCATGAGCTATCTCACGCAGATGCTCGGGCTCGGTGTTCAGAACTTCGTGTCGGCGGCGTCCGGCATGGCGGTGCTCGTTGCCGTCATTCGCGGTTTCGTGAGACGCCAGACGAACGAGATCGGCAACTTCTGGGTCGACCTCACGCGCAGCACGCTCTACATTCTGCTCCCCCTTTCGCTGGTGCTTGCGATCATCCTTCTCTCACAGGGCGTCGTCCAAACGTTTTCCCCGTATCGCACCGTCACGCTGGTCGAGCCCGTCACGATCGAGACGCCCGTCAGGAATGAAGCGGGTGAGCCTGTCTTCGATGCGGCTGGCAAGCCGACGACGAAGACCGAGCAGATCACAGAGCAGACGATTCCGCTCGGACCTGCGGCCAGCCAGATTGCGATCAAGCAGCTCGGCACGAACGGCGGTGGCTTCTTCAATGTGAACTCGGCACACCCTTTCGAGAATCCGACGCCGCTCTCGAATTTTCTCCAGTTGCTGGCGATCAACCTCATCGGTGCGGCGCTCTGCTACACCTTCGGCTGCATGGTCGGCGACAGGCGCCAGGGCTGGGCGCTCCTTGCAGCCATGCTGATCATCTTTGTGCCGCTCACGATCGGCGTCATCTCGGCGGAGCAGGCGGGCAATCCGCGTCTCGCTGCACTCAGCGTTGATCAGGCCGCATCCGACGCACAGCCGGGCGGCAACATGGAGGGCAAGGAGGCTCGCTTCGGCATCACGAACTCCGGTCTGTGGGCGGCTGCCACGACAGCGGCCTCGAATGGCTCGGTGAACTCGATGCACGACTCCTTCACACCATTGGGCGGGCTGGTCCCGATGTGGCTGATGCAACTGGGTGAGGTCGTGTTCGGCGGTGTCGGCAGCGGGCTCTACGGCATGCTGATGTTCGTCATCGTTGCGGTGTTCATCGCCGGGCTCATGGTGGGTCGAACGCCGGAATACCTCGGCAAGAAACTCGAGGCATACGAAATCAAGATGGCCTCGCTCGTGCTGCTCATCCCGCCGGCCATCGTGTTGATCGGCACGGCCGTCGCGAGCGTGTTGCCTGCGGGCACCGGCAGCGTCGCCAATCCCGCAGTACACGGATTCTCGGAGATCCTGTATGCGTTCTCATCGGCCGGCAACAACAACGGCAGCGCCTTTGCAGGGCTGTCCGCGAACACGCCGTTCTATAACGCAGCGCTCGGGATCGCGATGTGGCTGTCGCGCTTCTGGATCATGATCCCGGTGCTGGCGATTGCCGGAAGTCTCGCCGCGAAGCGTGCCACTGCCGTCACAGTCGGGACGCTGCCCACACATACCCCGCTTTTCATCGTCTGGCTCGTGGGTGTCGTATTGATGGTGGGTGCGCTCACGTTCGTGCCGGCCCTGGCGCTCGGCCCAATCGTGGAGCACCTGCAAATGACTGGAAAAGGCTGACTACATGAACGTGAGTGCGCTTCGCATCGAGCGACCCATGAACTTACTGAGCGGGCCGATCGTCTCGGCCGCGATTCGCGACTCGTTCGTGAAGCTCAACCCCCGGGTGCAGTTGCGCAACCCGGTGATGCTTGTCGTCTATGTCGGCAGTATTTTCACGACGCTGATCGGCGTGGCGGCCGCGGCGGGCATGATCAAGGATGCCGGCCACCCTGCCTTCGTCTTCGCTATCGCCGTGTGGCTCTGGCTGACGGTGCTGTTCGCGAACTTCGCGGAAGCCGTGGCCGAAGGGCGCGGCAAGGCGCAGGCGGCGACACTCCGGGCGATGCGCCAGCATGTGCAGGCAAAGCGGCTGTCTGGTCGGGAGAGCCGGGAGCGCCAGAGTGTAGAGTCGAGCGCGCTGCGTCTCGGCGATCTCGTTCTGGTCGAGGCGAATGACATCATCCCGGCTGACGGTGAAGTCGTCGAAGGTGTTGCCTCCGTCAACGAGAGTGCCGTGACGGGCGAATCGGCGCCCGTGTTGCGCGAAGCGGGCGGGGATTTCTCTTCGGTGACGGGCGGCACACGCGTGCTGTCCGACTGGCTCATCGTGCGTGTGACCAGCCGCGAAGGCGAGGGGTTCCTCGATCGCATGATCGCGATGGTCGAAGGCGCGAAGCGCTCGCGCACGCCTAACGAGATTGCGCTCTCGATTCTGCTGGCGTTCATGACCATCGTCTTTCTGCTCGCGACCGCGACGCTGGCGCCGTTCTCGCAGTATGCCGTGGCAGCCGCCGGATCGGGTTCCGTGGTCACGCTCACCGTGCTGGTCGCGCTACTCGTGTGCCTCATTCCGACCACCATCGGCGCGCTGCTTTCAGCGATCGGCATCGCCGGGATGGACCGCATGGTCCGCGCGAATGTCATCGCCACGTCGGGCCGCGCCGTCGAGGCCGCGGGCGATGTGGACGTTCTGTTGCTCGACAAGACGGGCACGATCACGCTGGGTGATCGGCACGCGACCTCCTTCCAGCCCGCGCCCGGCATCGATGCCCGGGACCTGGCGGACGTGGCGCAGCTCGCCTCGCTCGCCGATGAGACGCCGGAAGGGCGTTCGATCGTCATTCTCGCCAAGGAGAAGCACCAGCTGCGCGGGCGCGATCTTGCCTCGACGGCGCACACGTTCCACAAGTTCTCGGCGCAGTCCCGCATGAGCGGCGTGGATTTGGAGGGCCGCAAGCTCCGCAAAGGGGCCGTGGATGCGATCCGCGCGTTTGTCGAAAGCGAGGGCGGCTCGTGGCCGGCCAAGGTGAACGAGACGGTCGAGTCCATCGCGCGCCAGGGCGCCACGCCGCTGGTGGTAGCGGATGGGCGCCGCGTGCTCGGCGTGGTCGAGCTGCGCGACATCGTGAAGGGCGGCATCCGGGAACGATTCGCGGAGCTGCGGCAGATGGGTATCAAGACCATCATGGTCACGGGCGACAATCGCCTCACGGCCGCGGCGATTGCCGCCGAAGCCGGAGTGGACGAGTTCCTCGCGGAAGCCACACCGGAGAAGAAACTCGAGCTCATTCGCAGTCACCAGCGGGACGGGCGGCTCGTCGCGATGTGCGGCGATGGCACGAACGATGCTCCGGCACTCGCGCAGGCCGACGTGGCCGTCGCGATGAACACGGGCACGCAGGCGGCCAAGGAAGCCGGCAACATGGTGGATTTGGATTCCAACCCCACCAAGCTCATCGAAGTCGTGGACGTAGGCAAGCAGATGCTCGTCACGCGAGGCGCGCTGACGACGTTCTCCCTCGCGAACGACGTGTCGAAGTATTTCGCGATCATTCCAGCGGCGTTTGCCGCGACGTACCCATCCCTCGATGCGCTCAATATCATGCGGCTCGCGACGCCGGAGAGTGCAATCCTGTCGGCGGTCATCTTCAACGCGCTGGTCATCGTGGCGCTCGTGCCGCTTGCCTTGCGTGGCGTGAAGACGCGCGCGGCGTCAGCCGCCGTTCTGCTCCGCCGGAATCTGCTGGTTTACGGCTTGGGCGGCATCATCGTGCCGTTCATCGGAATCAAATTGATCGACCTGCTCCTGGTCGTTCTGGGGCTCGTCTGAGGAGGATAAGGATTATGGTGCGCGAGTTACGACCGGCCTTGATCGTCTTTCTGCTTCTGACCGTGATCACCGGAGTGATCTATCCGGGTGTGGTGACGCTCGTCGGCCGCGTGTTTTTTGCGCAGGAAGCGTCAGGCAGTGTCATCGAGCAGGACGGGCGTGCCGTCGGCTCTGCCCTCCTGGGGCAGCCGTTCACGAGCCCGAAGTACTTCTGGAGCCGCCCGTCTGCCACCTCTCCACAGCCCTACAACGGCGCGGCGTCGAGTGGCTCCAACCAGGGACCCACGAATCCGGCGCTCGAGTCGGCGGTCCGTGACCGGATCGCCGCGCTCCGGGCCGCAGACCCGGGCAACACACGGCCAGTACCGGCAGATCTCGTGATGGCATCAGCCAGCGGTCTCGATCCACACCTCTCGCCGGCCGCGGCCGGCTATCAGGTTGCGCGCGTGGCGCGCACTCGCGCGCTCGATGAGGCTCAGGTGCGCAAGCTCGTGCAAGATGCCACTGAAGGACGTACATTCGGTGTGCTTGGAGAGCCGCGCGTCAACGTCCTGAAACTCAATCTTGCGCTCGACGCGCTGAAGAAATGACCTCTGCACTTGCCTGACAGGTGGCTCGACACCATGGTCGAGGCCCGACCCGACCCGGATCAACTGCTCGCGCAGGTTCAGGCTGAAGAAGCCAAAGCGCGTCGCGGCCGGCTGCGCATCTTTTTCGGTGCGTCCGCCGGCGTGGGCAAGACCTACGCGATGCTCGAGGCCGCGCGCAATGTCGCAGCTGGCGGCACGGAAGTGGTCATCGGCTACGTTGAACCCCATGGGCGCCTGGAGACAGAGCGCCTCATGGAGGGACTGGAGCGCCTGCCGACGCTGCCCGTGCGCTACCGGGACATCGTGCGGCACGAGCTCGACCTGGATGCGGCCCTGCGCCGCAAGCCCGAGATCCTCCTTGTCGATGAGCTCGCCCACTCGAACATTTCCGGGGGTGAGCCGCCGCCGCGCCATCCCAAACGCTGGCAGGACGTCGAGGAGTTGCTGGAAGCAGGAATCAACGTCTGGACGACGGTGAACATCCAGCATCTGGAGAGCCTGAACGATCTGGTCGCCCAGATTACGGGAGTGCGGCAGCGTGAGACGTTGCCGGATCGGGTCTTCGATGAGGCCGACGATGTCGAGCTGATCGATCTGCCTCCCGATGATCTGCTGGCGCGACTGCACGCGGGCAAGGTCTACGTGCCGCACGAAGTGCGTACGGCCGTCGACCGGTTCTTCCGCAAACCGAATCTGATGGCCCTGCGTGAGCTCGCGCTGCGCCGGACCGCAGATCGGGTCGAAGCAGCGGCGCGCGCCTCACTCGAGCAGGACCAGACGCCGCGAGCTCGATTCGCCCGCGACCGCGTGCTCGTGGCGCTGGGGCCGGACCCGCAGGCAGAGCAGCTCGTTCGTGCGGGCAAGCGCATGGCCGATGCCCTGGATGCGGACTGGACGGCGGTCTATGTGGAGACACCGGCGCTGCTGCGTTTGTCGGAGAAACAGCGCAATCGGCGAATCGACCTGCTGAGGCTCGCCGAGTCCCTCGGCGCCGAGACCGTAACGCTCAGCGGCCCGACGGCCGCCGAGGCGCTGCTTGAATATGCGCAGACGCGGCATGTGACCCGGGTGATTGTTGGGGCGCCCAAGCGCCGTGGGCTACGGGCGCTCCTTCGACCCTCGGCCGCCACGGAGATCATCAAGCGTGCACACGGCTTCGACGTTTTGACGGTGGCCGCGCCGGATCGTCTCGAGCGTGACGAAGAACGACGCGCCTTTCTCTCCCCGGAGAGCCGGCAGCCGGTTCGCTGGAGTCGCTACATCTGGGCCCTGGTCATCACGACCGTGTGTACCGGGATCGCGGCACCGATGTACCCGTACCTCGAACTCGCGAATATCGCGATGCTGTATTTGCTAGGAGTTACGGTTGCGGGGCTAAGACTCGGGCGGGGTCCGTCTGTTCTGACTGCGGTTCTGAACGTAGTCGCGTTCGATGTGTTCTTCGTGCCGCCACGGTTCACCCTGGCCGTGGCGGATGCGCAGTACGTCGTCACGTTCGCCGTCATGCTGATCGTGGCACTCGTTATCGCCACGCTCGTCGCGAGCGTGCGCCAGCAGACCCGGGTGGCCGGTGCGCGCGAACGCCGAACCGCACTTCTGTACGCCATGAGCCGTGAGCTTGCCGCGACGCGTGGCATCGCCAGCATGGCGCGGATTGCCATCAAGCACGTTGCCGAGGTCTTCCAGTGTCAGGCGGTGATCCTGCTCCCGGACGGCTCGGGGAAACTCAGATATCCGCACGACGCGCCGATTGCGGGCGCATTTCGCGGTGCCGATCTTGCGGTTGCTCAGTGGGTGACGGATCACGGCCGTCGCGCGGGACTTGGGTCTGACACGTTGGCTGCCGCGCCAGCGGTCTACCTGCCACTCGGCGACAGTGAGCGAAAGCTCGGGGTCATTGCAGTGCTGCCCATGAACCCCCGCCGCGTGCTGCTGCCCGAGCAACGCCATCTGCTCGAGACGTTTGCGGGCCAGATCGGGCTCGCGCTCGAGCGCGCTCGTCTTGCGGAAGTTGCGGAAGCAGCGCGGGTTGCGGGCGAGCGGGAGAGCCTCCGAAACACTCTGCTTGCCTCGATCTCGCACGACCTGCGCACGCCCCTCGCAGTGATGGCCGGCGCCGGCAGCACTCTCGCGGAGCGCGGGGATGCGCTCGATGAGGCAACGCGAAAGTCACTGGCGCGCTCCATCGAGACCAAGGCGCGCGAGATGTCGGATCTCATCTCGAACGTTCTCGATCTCATGCGCTTTGAATCGGGCGAGACCGCCTTGCAGAGAGATTGGGAGTCACTCGACGATCTCGTAGGCGCGGCATTGCATCGAGTGGAGGAGCGGCTCGCCAACCATCCCGTGGAGCTGCGAGTGGCCTCCGACCTGCCGTCCGTCTACGTGGACGCGCGTTTGATCGTGCAGGTTTTCAGCAACCTCCTCGATAACGCCGCGAAGTACACGCCGCCCGGCACGCGTATCTGCATTTCGGCCGTGGCGGACGCCTCATCACTCCTCGTGACAGTGGACGATGAGGGGCCAGGATTGCCGGCGGGCGATCCCGCACGACTCTTCGACAAGTTCCAGCGTGGCGGCGGTGAGGGGACCATTGTCGGCGTGGGCCTCGGCCTTGCGATCTGCCGTGCGATCATCCAGGCGCACGGCGGCACCATCAGCGCGCGCAACCGCCAAGGTGTGGGCCAGAGTGGCGGCGCGAGATTCGAGTTCACGCTGCCGACCGTGGGGCCGGCCCAATGACTGAGGCCATGCATCGTATTCTCGTCGTTGAGGATGACGCCGCCATCCGAAACGTCCTGCGTGCGTTGCTGGAATCCGGGAAGTACCGCGTCGTCGAAGCCGAGACCGCGGCGCGCGCGGATGTCGAAGCGCGCAGCCATAAACCCGATCTCCTTCTGGTAGACCTGGGCCTTCCCGATCGCGACGGAGTCGATGTGATTCGCGGAGTGCGCGCCTGGTCACCGGTTCCCATCATCGTGTTGTCTGCGCGCACGATGGAAGCGCAGAAGATTGCGGCCCTCGACGCTGGCGCGGACGACTACGTGACGAAGCCATTCAGCGCTGCGGAGCTTCTTGCACGCGTCCGCGCGGCGCTCCGAAGGAGCGTCAAGACGGCTGATCGACCCGGCAAATTGCGGATGGGCGCAGTGGAAATCGATATGGAACGCCGTCAGGCACAGGGCCCGCTGGGCGAGATACACCTGACGCCGCTGGAGTACCGTGTGCTCGAACGCCTGGCGATGGCCGAGGGCATGATTGTTCGACAGGAGCGGCTGATCGCCGAGGTGTGGGGGCCCAATCGCACCGACGACACGCGCAGTCTGCGCGTGTGCATCAAGAATCTGCGCGCAAAGCTGGAACCGGACTCACGTCGGCCGAAATATCTTCTGACAGAAGCGGGATTGGGATATCGGCTGCGCGCGGAGGAGGGCGCCGCAGGCGTCACCACGTGACGTGCGTTGGACCATCGACTCGACCTGTTGCAGTTCGATGCACATTCTCGCGCGACAATCAGCTGCCTGTTGTCTGGCAGGGCCGGGCGTTGAAGCGATTGGGCAGGCTATCCGAGGCAATCGAAGTGCTGATGGGCCGTGCGTTCTTGCATGTCGGCATTTCCGTACGTGACGCATGCCTGGTGGGTGGAGAAGAACTTCGCAGCAGTGAATGCCGCACCGACTGCGGTGATCGCCGTACCAATCAACCAGCCAATCTGTGCCGAGCGGTCGCGGCGAAGCGCCGCGAGGGAGTCCTTCATTTCGACGCGGAGGGCTCCGATTGCCTCAGTCATGTCGTTTCTTAGCGTGGAGATCGCTCCGCTGCCCGGCGCGATCGCGGGCATGGCAGACAACATTCACGAAACCGACCCCGAATACATTGAATCCACAAGGCGCCTGCGTCGGCGTCGAGTCCGATGCATCACGAAGTCCGACGTGGAGAGCGCTGCCGGCGCTCATGACGAGCGTGCTCCTCTACGTACGAGCACCGGCGAAATCCTGCCGCCTCTCTACACTCGTCATGAAGCCGGTGAGGGCGAAGTGCTGAAGCCGGCTGATGCCGGCGCAGGTCAGGCCCCAAATGCGGTTGGCAGTCGTATACGGTTCGATAGCCAGGGGTACCGACACAGCTTTGAGCGACGTCGATCTGTTGATCGTCTCTGATGAGCTGACACTCGAGCAGATCTACGCTGCCATCACGCCCGCAGAGCGGGAACTCGCCAGAAGAATCAATCCCACGTTATATACGACGGAAGAATTCCTGCGGCGTCGTAAAGTCGGAGATTCGTTCGTCACCAAAGTGCTAACGGGCGAGCACATTGTGCTTGCGCGAGATGAGCATGGGATCGCCGCAACTCGATAATCTCGTTCGCATTCGCCAATTGAAGGCTGAGCCAGCACAGTCTCTTCAGCTTCCTCCAGAGCAATGGCGTGTGCTCGATCAAGCGCATCGTAAACGCAATGTCGCGGAGTACGAAGGCCATCTTGACGTGGACAGAGGGCTCGTCGAAGCGCTGATCCGAGTGGCTCTCGACGTGGCGGCCCGCATCGCCGCACTGGGGCCCGTGCAAGGGCGCTGAACCCGTCCTGTACCGATGCGGAGGCGTGGCGTCGCCGCATCTGCGCGCCAAGGTTCCCAGTCTTCTCTCACATGTGGCCTGACGGGGATCGCCGGAACAGGATAATCCGCCCACGGCTGCTGACACGGCATTAGTCGATACCGCTGTCGGACTCCCTGTCACTGCAGGTATCCGTCACGAGCGCGTGCGCGCGCGCTTCAGCCCGCTGTCCTCCGCATTGAACGCATCGACTCGATCCCTCCACAACTGCGCAATCTGCTTCGCGAGTTTGCCGAACCCGGCGATCTCGCGCCCGTAGCGCGAAACCCGCTCGACACCGTGCATCACGGCCGTCGAGCATGCCTCGATCATCCGGCGGACTTCCACTGGGGAGAGCCCGCCGAACGCGAGTGCAAACTCCTCGATCTTCACGCGTGGCCACCACGCCTTCGAGTACCACTCGAAAGAGAGTGCGAGTGCCGGCACGTCATCGGGGATATAGGGCAACGTCGACACGCAGTCGTAAAACGGCGCTAGCGAAACATGCGCCGCATTCTCATACAGCACTCCGAAGTTCTTCAGGTGCGCATCTCCATTGCCGAGCAGATGATTCAGCAACAGCGCTTTCGCGAGTGGCGCGCGCACCGGATTGCCTATGTGCGGGCCGACGAACTGCACCAGGGACTCGATCATCGAACCGTAGTCGCGCTGATACTTCGTCGCCGAAGTCTCACCCATCAGCGCGGCGGCTTCCTCGAAGCCCTCACATCGTCCATTAGCGCGGATATCGAAGCGCTCCACGAGCAGCAGTTCGCCATCCGCGCTCAGCGTCGTATTGGGAGTTTGGAGCCCGGCCACGCTGAACACTTCGAGACAGACGCGCTCGTTCACCGCAAGAAAGGGAAACTGGCTCGTCGAAGCCTTGAGGATGTGCGTGCTGCCACGGAACTGCCGCAGATCCGGTGACAGCTTGATGCGCTCGGTGGGCGCCCCCAGCACCTTCGGCTGCACGCCGGCAATACCCTGGCGCAAGTCGAGCTCGCTTATGAGTGCCCGGAACATCTCCTTGCCCTTCGTGTGGGTCGCGATCTGCGCGGGCGTCGGCAACTCCGGCGGCTTGTCGTGTGGCGTTTCCCCAGGCGGCAGGAACCGCACCCGATTGACCGGGTTCCAGCCGACGTACGACAGCAGCGAGAATGAATCCGTCCGCAGAATCTTGCGCGCCGCCTCGATGCGCGCCCGCCGCTCACCTTCGGGCAAAATCATGTCGAACGGCGCGGGAAAGGTGCGCGTCTCAAAACGCAGCTCGCCTTCTACGGGCACCATCGTCAGCGACACGATGTCTTCGCTGGTCAGGCGCTCGTACTCGAATGAGTAAACGGTGCTGCCGTCTGGCTGCGGGGCCTCCGTGAAAGAGCCGACGCGCCGATCCTCGATCCATGCGAACAGAGTGCGCATGCTTACCGCCGCGAACGCCTGGGTTGGGAGGGGCTGGGCTCGACAGACGTGGCGCCCGCTTCGGTCAGCCGGTCAACGCGGGCCTGATGCTCGGCGCGTTGCGCCATGACTTCCGACAACGTTGGGGGGCGCCGCCAGGAAGCCTCGAGAACAAAGCCCGCCAGCGCGAGCGCCTGCAAAGCCGTCTGGAGCGACACGTGATGCGCCACCCCACGTTCCAGATCGGATACCGTCTTACGGCTGATGCCGAGCTTCGAGGCGAACTCCTCCTGCGACAATTTCGCCCGCTGGCGTCCCTCGGCGACCAGCCGGCCGATGTCGGCGCTCCGGGAGAGGCGCTGTGCTTTTCGCGATGCTGTAGGCATGGGTGACACGTATATCACTCAGATAGGCCCAGAAACAGGGCTTCGGATGTCATTTTGAGTAATATAGATTACAAGCTGGCCGATGCCCTGAACCAGGCAGGAATCGCGAAACGACATCGGAACCTTAGGAAGTCACGACCGCGCCCGCATCTGCCGGGCAAGCCCGGCGTGGAGCATTGGAGCTCATGAAATTCCGCCGCCGTTCCGGGGCGTGAGGTGTTTGATTGGCAGGAAATTCCGGAAACTTGCGAAAAGCGGAAGTATCTGGATTATCGCCCGGTGCAAACTCTTACCGAAACCATTATCCATCAAGGGCTTGCGAACAAAATTCTTTCCGAGCGCCAGCTCGAGCGTGCGACTCTCACCGGCCCCTCCAGTCGCTACGGTCTGGTCAATCGCGCCCTGAGATCCAACGAGCTCGTCCGGATTCGCCGCGGGCTCTATGTCCTAAGGAGTGTGGGTCGATCCGCAGAATCTGCGCACGATCACCCGCGAAGACATCGAAACACTGTCCAAAGTCTACAAACACATCAGGACAAACGAGTTCCTGCGCTCGCTTGCCAGCGCGCTCGACCAATGATTGAGCTCATCCGGCAACGCCTCATCTCCTGCAAGGCCGCCAATGCGGTGGAGGAAGAGCAGGGTCGCGACGCTCCTGGGCTCCAGGAGTAGTTGAGGCGATCAAACCAGCTTGGTCAGCGCAAAAACCCGTTCGGCGGTAAGTCGCGTTTAACGAACCGCTCGGCTCCGGGAGAACTTCCCATGAAAATCGGTTCAATCGCCGTGAGCATGGCGATCATCACGATGTCCATCGCGACACCAGGCATCGCTCAGCTCGTGCCGCGGCCGCCCTATCCCGCGGCATGGCCGAACGTCCTCATTCCCGTTCCGCGATTCGCGGATTACGCAGAATTCTTCGCGCACGTCGCCAATGTTTGCCGCCTGCCGACGTCAGAAAGTCCTCTGGTCGCCCAACAGCTCGAGGCGCGCAGCACGATCGATCGTCTGCGTGACTACTCCGGCGAGCCGATCGTGGTGGTCACGCTCGATCTGGATTCGGCGGATGGCAACTATTCGTTCTATGTGCTGCGGGAAACTTCCCGGGGCTTGAGGTTGCTCGGGGAAATGGCGGGCCGCGGCTATCACGTAACCATCGAACGCGGCCACTTGGACTTCATGCTCGAGGTCAGCGGCCACGATGCCCAGGCAACGCCGCCGCGTTATCAGGTGGACGGCGATTTCCTCGTAAACCTCGCGGACCTCGACGCGCTTGCGCGCGGTGTCCCGATCGAGCCAGACTGGAAAACAGCGTTCCAGGCGCTGAGTCGAGGTTAGCTCCTGTCGCCCAGAACGACTCTGACCTGCCCCCTGCTCGTCATGGCGAATGCGTGCTCGAACAGGGTGAGCCAGTAGCGCTCGTCCTTCTTTTCCTTTTCCACGGACGAGAAGGAATCGATGTGCTTGACCATGTCCCACGCCACTCGGTGTGCGCCGTCGTGGTTGATCATCACGGGTCCCGTAACACTCATGTTCTCTGCCATGCCTGACTCTCCAATGTAGTTCTTCTCCACAGTACATCGTAAATCGACAGGGCGCTTGGCCTAATCGCCGATCGAACTGCACTGATTTTCAGCGTCAGAGGTGGCCCGCCGCGCAAATCTCTTTGCGCAGCCGGTCCTTGAGGCGAGCGATCTTCGTCGCGATGTTCGTACGGGTGATTCCGAGCACTTCGCTGATCTCCTGGTGAGACAGGCCATCGAGGTAGAGCAGCAGGAGCGCCCGATCGAGGTCGTCGAGTTGCTGGATCTCCGCGTATGGAAACGCCACGTCCTCGCCGTCGGCCGAAGCGTCCAGCGCACAAACGTTCTGAAGTACTTCTTCGCCGGCGGGCACGAGATGCCGCGTCTGGGTGCGTTCCCTGCGTTGCCAGGAAATGGCCACGTTGAGCGCTATCCGGTACATCCAGGTCGAGAACTTCAGGCGGGTGTCGTAGCGCGGAAAGGCCCGCCGCAGGTTCGCGATGGCTTCCTGCGCCAGATCGTCTCGGTCGGCCGGGGAGCGGCCATAGACCCTGGCCACGTTGAATAGCAGCGCCCGGTGAGCCTTGATGAGAGCGAGGAACTCGGCTTGCTTTTCAGTGGTATGCGTCACACCAGTATGATTCGCCGCCAGCGGGGAAAAATCACACACGGGCCCCGAGTCGTAGCGAGCGAGGTGAGGGTCTTTTTGCTGAACGCGATAATCGCCCGTCGATATCGGTCGCATTCCTTGCGTAAGCGCGCGACATGGGCTACTGGGTAGGTGGTGTGAATCCGCGATTCGCTCGCAGGAGCATACCCCTGCACTCACCAGGAGGAATCACTTTGCGACTGTTGCCCGGCCATGCGCTCCGACGCAATGGGCGTGCTGTATTCCTTGCCGTGCTGCTTCTGCTCTGCGCGGGGCTCGCCGTCGCGACCGCCATGCCATTTGAGCATCCCACGCCCCCGACCGACGTCCCGAATGGTCCTATGGACGAGGTTGTTATCGAAGCGCCAGAGCCCCGGTATGTGGCGCCGACGCGCCGTGACCGCATCGGCCGCATCTGGGCGCCGGTGTTCATCAACGACCAGGGACCGTTCCGCCTGGTTCTCGACACGGGGTCGAGCCACGCGGCTGTGAATGCCGCAGTGGCGGCCGCACTTGGCATTGAGCTCACAGACAAGAACATGGTGTTGCTCCGTGGTGTCACGGGCTCGCGCACGGTGCCAACGATCTCGGTGGAAAGCCTCGTCGTCGGTGATCTGCAGCTGCTGTCCAAGCGCCTGCCGATCGTGGTGGATGCGCTCGGTGGTGCCGAAGGTGTGCTGGGCACCGATGGTTTGCTGGACAAGCGGATCTTCATCGACTTCCGGCACGACCGCATCACGATTTTTCGCTCACGCGGCGAGCGCGCGCCGCCTGGATTCGTCACCATTCCGGTCAAGATCATTGACGGCCTGTTGGTCGCCAACGTGCGAGTCGGCACCATGCGGGCGACGGCCATCATCGATACGGGAGGGCAGGGAAGTCTTGCTAACGAGGCCTTTCGCAAGGCGCTATCGCGACGGCTGGCGCCCAAAGACATCCTCGCGGATGAAATCACCGGCGCGACGCTCGACGTGCAGCGCGGCGATCGGATGGTGACCCCACCCATCCTGCTCGGCGATGTGGTGATCCGACAAGCGCGCATCACCACCGGCGATCTGCACATCTTTCAGCACTGGCAAATGGTCAAAGGCCCGGTGCTGTTGATCGGAATGGATGTGCTCGGTCTGTTTGATACGCTGATCATTGACTACAGGCGTCGCGAGCTGCAGGTGCTCATGAGAGCGCCGGGCGCGTGAGACAAGGTGCCAGCCGACAGCGCGAACCCGACGACAACCGGGCAAGCGATGCTGGTCTTGTCCCGACGCTCGTAGATTTGGCCACACCGGGAGGGCCTGCCCATGTCGATAAATGTCGGAGTGATTGTCGGCAGTTTGCGCAAAGGCGCTTACACGCGGATGCTGGCCAATGCCGTGGAAGAGCTCGCGCCTTCCTCATGGCGCGTCTCGCAGATCGGTATTGGCGAATTGTCCCTTTACAATCAGGACCTCGAGACGGCGAATCCTCCACCCGCCTGGACCGCATTTCGTTCCGAAGTAAGCCGGGTAAGCGCAGTGCTCTTCATCACGCCCGAATACAACCGAGGCATGCCCGGTGCGCTCAAGAACGCATTCGACGTGGGCTCGCGTCCCTGGGGACATAGCGTGTGGAACGGCAAGCCCACGGCTGTGATGAGCCTTACGCCGGGGCCCCTTGGCGCCATGGCTGCTCATCAGCAAGTGCGCCACACCCTGTCGGTGCTCAACTCACCGACATTGCCCGGTCCCGAAGTCTATCTGCACAGCGCCGCCGGGTTGTTTGACGAGCACGGCAAGCTTGCGAATGACGATACTCGCAAGATCGTGACCACGCTCCTCGCCGCATTCGAAAACTGGATCAATCGATTTGTGCCGGCAGAAGCCGGGAGCTGACGACGCGCCCGGCTCGCCCGGAGGCCAATGGGAGATGTGACAGTTCTGCTCGAGCGCGCGCATCGCGACGACGTTCAGGCCCGCAATGAGCTGTTCGCCAGCCTGTATGCCGAGCTCAATCGCCTGGCGAGCCAGAAGCTGGCGCGCGAGGCCGCCTTCACGCAACTGGATGCGCCGAGCCTGGTGCATGAGACTTACCTTCGCCTGATCGGGCAGTCGCAGATTCCCGGCGAGAACCGCCGCATGTTCTTCGCCTACGCGGCCGAAGTCATGCGAAGCGTCATCATCGACTACGTGCGCAGGCGTGGCGCACGCAAGCGCGGCAGGTCCGAGCTGCACGTCACGCTGAGCGGCAACGACCCGGAAGCTCGCTCGAAGAAATAGCGGAAGTGCTGCAGATTTCGCTGGCGACAGCGAAGCGCGACTGGCAGAAGGCACGCGCATTCCTTTACCGGAATCTGCAACTGCCGCCGTGATGGGGCGCTGGCAAGCGCTCATCAGCGGGACGACAATACCGCCGCTTGCCGGGGAACGCGTGTTCCGGCCCGGCCTTGTCGCTGAAGGTGGCGCTGAGGCGCAGGTTAGCTCCTGTCGCCCAGAACGACTCTGACCTGCCCCCGGCTCGTCATGGCGAATGCATGCTCGAACAGGGTGAGCCAGTAGCGCTCGTCCTTCTTTTCCTTTTCCACGGACGAGAAGGAATCGATGTGCTTGACCATGTCCCATGCCACCCGGTGTGCGCCGTCGTGGTTGATCATCACGGGTCCGGTGACGCTCATGTTCTCTGCCATGCCTGACTCTCCAGTACATCGTAAGTCGACAGGGCGCTTGTCCTAATCGCCGATCGAACCGATCGATAACGAGGGCTGCGCGGGCGAAGCGTGCGGCCGCCACGGCAACAACACCCCGGCGCGCGACTCCAGCGTTGCACGTCCTGACCGCCTACCACGGCGCCGGCTTGTAGTCCTTCAGGAACTGTGTGACTCGCGAGCGGACGCCGTGGCCATCATGGCGAAGTCGCAGGAGCTGGGCATGCGGACATTCGACTGGTCGCTGTTCGAGCCCTATAACGAAGGCGTGATCTCCTACGATGAAGCCATTCGCAATGCCGACTCGGCGAACGAGCTACGCCTGAATATCAAGCTGAAGGGCAAGCCCCAGCAGTCGGGCTCGCTGGCCCTGGAGCCAAAGCGCGGAGACTGCTGCCGCTTAGCAGTGATCATCGGAAAGTCAGCTACGCAGCGGCTGACTTGATTCGTCGAACGCTCAGCACTTCATCGCTGTGAAGCGGCTCGAGCGCCGCTTCTTCGACCGTGGTCACGGCCACCGTCTCACCCAGGGCGTTGAACACTTCGATCGAATAACCTTCGCTGCCGCCAGGGCCAACATGGTGGTCAACAAGCCTCACGACGTCGCCACGCCGCAGATCGTGCGAGGGCAGATCGCGCGCAAGCGCCATGTCCGTGTAGAGCTGGTATTTCATGAAGGCTGGTTTCCTCGGTCCGGGACGAGCGGAATGAACTTGGTCCGCCCGCTCAAGTGCTCGGTCATCCAGACTGACTTGACCGTCAAAATCCGACCGGATGGGCCCGTGAGCCGGCCTCGGATTTCGTAAAGTTGCCAGTATACGGAGCTTTCTGTCGGCCGCGCCTCATAACTGGTCAGGTGGCTGCGTAGGCCCGCGGAATCTTCGTGTCACCATTGCGACGCTTCATGGCTCCCCCTGCGATTTGTCCGAGGCGCACACGATGCCCATGCGCTATGGCGATGTCCAGAAGCTGGGCTGCCGGCATGAACGTTGTATTCTTGTCGAAACCGGAATACCCCGTGAGCCACTAAACGGAATGAAGCATTCAATATGACGCTGCCCATACTCTACGGTAATCGCGAATCCGGTCATGCCTACAAGGCAAAGCTCGCGATGACGCTGCTCGGAATCGCGCATGACTATCGGGATGTCGATCTGGAGCAGCCTCGCGAACAACGGCGTGCCGACTTTCGGGCGGTGAGCCCTTATGGCGAGGTTCCCGTGCTGGTCGATGGCGGTGTGCCGCTAGCCCAGTCGAATGCGATCCTGTTGCACCTCGCCCGGCGTACGGGTCGATTGGGCGGTGAGCTCGATCAGCGCCAGCTGACGCAATGGCTCTTCTGGGAGGCCAATCGCATTGGCCTGTCGGTGCCCAACCTGCGTCACGCGCTGAAGTGGGCGCCACAAACTCCGGATGCCATCAAAGCCTGGTTACGCGAGCGAGCAATGGCCGACCTTGCCCGCCTTGATCGGGAGCTCGCATCGAACCCCTTTGTTCTGGGAGCGGCTGCGACCGTGGTGGATATCGCGTGCTGCGGCTACCTCTTCTGGGCAGATCAGGCGCAACTCGATCTGCAAGCGTGGCCCTGCGTTGGCGCCTGGCTTGACCGCATTCGCGCGTTGCCGGGCTGGGCTGCGCCATATGAGCTCTTGAAATAGGGTACGCACCGGCGCGCGTGCGTCTGAACCGCAATGGTGCGACTCAGATGGAGTACTGGCGCGACAACTCCGATTGATTCGAAACCACCGCGCTACACGCGCCGGGGCTTTCGTCGCGGCGCGCGCGACAAATTTGCACCACAAGAACGAGCGAAAACGTGCAGACGCTCGCACGCAGTGCGTGTGAGAAAAGTCGTCCCGTATCAAAAACAACAACACGCGAGCTCGCAAGTGCGTGACGCGTAACCCGTTCGCGATGCGCTAAACGAAAATTAGCGAACCTGGCATGTCATTTGGATATTGCCGGTCACGCCAACGTGGGCGTGTCCGGAAAGAAATCGAAAATGACGCAAGCGATTTCCCGCCGCAGGCTGTTGCATCTGGTTGGTGCGACGGCCGGTTCGACTGCGGCATATCAGGCCGCGATCGGTCTGGGCCTGATGTCGGATGCCAGGGCCGTTGCGCGCCCGGATCTTGCGCCGCTCGGAAAGGGTGCACGGCGCGTGGTCATTCTCGGTGCGGGCATTGCGGGGCTTACCGCCGCCTACGAGCTGAGTCGCAAAGGTTACGAGTGCATCCTGCTCGAAGCTTCGCATCGCGCCGGCGGGCGCAATCTCACGTTGCGGCATGGCGATCTCATCGACGAGATCGGTAACCCCCAGACCTGCCAGTTCGATGTCGACCCAGACCTGTATTTCAACGCGGGCCCCGCGCGCATTCCCGGCCATCACACGACGCTGCTCGACTACTGCAAGGAGCTCGGCGTGGAGCTCGCGCCGTTCATCAACGAGAACCGCAATGCGTGGGTGCAGGACGACGCCGCGTTTGGCGGCAAACCCGTGCGAAACCGGGAGTACGTCACCGACGCGCGCGGCTTTCTCGCGGAACTGGCTACGAAGTGCGTGAGTGGCGCGCATCTCGATGCGGCGGTAACGCGCGAAGACGGCGAGCGTCTCACGGCATTCCTGCGCGTGTTCGGCGATCTCACGCCGGGCAATCAATACAAGGGCTCCGCGCGGGCGGGCCTCGTCACCGCCGACTACACCATTCCGGAGCAGCTGAAGTCCGCAAGAGCCTTGCCGGAGCTGCTGAAAACGCGGCTCTGGCAGACGGTCATGCAGTTCGGCGAAACCGCGGACCAGGCCGCCATGATGATGGAGCCCGTCGGCGGCATGGACAAAGTGGTGCAGGGCTTCACGGCGAAGGTGGGGCATCTCGTGCGCAGGCACTCGCGGGTCGAGTCGGTAATGCTGCGCGAGAAGCAGGTCGAGGTGATCTGCAGCGGGCCCGATGGCCGCCAGAAACTGACGGCGGATTTCTGCCTCAACAGCATTCCGTTTCACCTCATGGCCGGCATCCCGAACAACTTTCCCGCCGACTACGCGCAGGTGCTCACGGCCGTGCCGCGCGGCAAGTTGTTCAAGATCGGGTTCCAGGTGCGCGAACGCTTCTGGGAGAAGGAACAGGTATTCGGCGGCATCTCCTGGACGACGCAGGACATCACGCAGGTCTGGTATCCGTGCCACGGCATCCACCGGCAGAAGGGCGTGATTCTCGGCGCCTACGTGTTCGGTGGCGCGGCATCGGAGCGCTTCGAACAGCTCGCGCCGGCGGCACGGCTGGAGGCGGCGATCCGCCAGGGCGAGAAGATCCACCCGGGTTATCGGCAGTACATCGAAACGGGCGTCAGCATTCCGTGGCACCGGATGAACAACATGCTCGGTTGCTCTTCGGAGTGGGATGAGGAACTGCGCGCGAAGCACTTTGCGCGCATTCAGGCCCCGGCGGGGCGCCACTACATGATTGGCGACCAGGTGAGTTATCACCCCGGATGGCAACAGGGTGCGATGCACTCGGCGTTGCGTGCTGTGTCGGACATCGACAAGCGCGTGCGTGCCGAAGCCGGCAGCAAAGGGGTCGCGGTATGAAGCGCACGCTGCTGCGAATGTTTGCGTCGTGTCTCGTCACCTGCGCCATCGCCGCTGATGCCGCAGCGGACGCTTCGCCCGACTCAGCGACCGACGCCGCCGCTGCTGTAACCGCTGGCGCCGACTACGCATTCTGCACCGTGTGCCACGGCGCACACGGCAATGGCAACCCCGCGATCAACGCACCGAAGATCGCGGGCATGGAGCCGTGGTACCTGAAACGCCAGCTCGAACAGTTTCGCGCGGGCTTGCGCGGCACGAAGCCGACGGATCTGCCCGGCATGGAGATGCAGCCGGTCGGCGTTCAGTTGAACGATTTGGCCATCGATGCCGTCGCGGCCTATGTGGGCACTTTCAAACCGCAGGCGCCGACCGTCACGGTGCACGGTGACGCGAAACGCGGCCGCGCACTGTATGCCTCGTGCGGCGGCTGTCATGGCGAGCGCGGCGAAGGCAACGGCACTGTGAAAGCGCCGGCGCTCGCCGGCCAGACGGACTGGTATCTCGTCACGCAGCTCGAGCACTTCCGCGCCGGGGAACGCGGCTTCGCGCCACAGGATGAGCAGGGGAGCCAGATGCGGGCGGCGGCTGCCGTGCTGCCGGACTCGCAAGCCATCAACGACGTCGTCGCCTACATCAACGCGTTGACCTCGCGTCGCCGCGGCACTTAGCCGCCAGCATTTTCGCGTCCAAGGAATTCCGTTCTCACTCGAAGGGGAGTCGCTGATGAAATCGACCGTTGCTGCGTTCATTGCCGTGGTTACCGCGTTGGCAGCGCTGCCCGCCGCGCAGGCGGCAGACATCGTGCGACACGAGAACGCAGGCGCAACGCCTTCCCCGATCGCGCGCGCGGTCGAAGTGCCGGCGAGCTACCGCCTGATCTTTCACAGCGGCCTCACGCCCGCGCCCGCGGACCCGAAGGCGCCGCAGGGCTCGGCGCAGTACTGGGGCGACACGAAAACGCAGTCGCTGTCGGTGCTGAGCCGCCTGAAGGACTCGCTGACATCCATGGGTCTGGGCTTCGGCGACGTCGTGAAGATGACCGTGTTTCTCGGCGGCGATGCCGGCAAAGGCGGGCGCATGGATTTCGCGGGATTCATGGAGGCGTACTCACAGCATTTCGGCACGGAGGAGCAGCCGAACCGGCCTGCTCGCTCCACCGTACAGGTCGCCAATCTCGTGGCGCCCGGAATGCTGGTCGAGATCGAAGTGATCCTCGCGAAGCCGGGGCCGTAACGCAATCAGCCATGGGAGACCCCATCATGAAGTCGAAGTCCCTGACAACCCCTCACAGCGAAATCTCGAAAGCCGTCGCCGCCGCACTGGCGCTTGCCTTCGCGGCCAGCGCACCCGTGTTGCATGCTGAGCCGGACCCCGAGCCCGACTCCGCCGATGGCGCGTCCACGGCGGAGATCGTGGTCACCGGCACGCGCCAGTCGGGCATGGAAGCGGCGAGCAGCCCGGCCCCCATCCAGGTGCTCGACGCGAACGCGTTGAGACGCGTCGGCCAGCCCGACCTCATCCAGGCCATCGCGCAGAACATCCCCTCGTTCACGGCACAGGCGTTCGGCGGCGACACCGCGAACCTCACGCTGTCGGCGCGACTGCGCGGCCTCAGCCCGAACCATGCCCTCGTGCTCATCGACGGCAAGCGCCGCCACACCACCGCCAACCTTGCCGTGCTCGGTGGCCCCTACCAGGGTTCCGCGGCGACGGATCTCAACTTCATTCCCGTCGCCGCGATCGAGCGCATCGAAGTGTTGCAGGATGGTGCGGCGGCCCAGTACGGAACCGACGCCATCGCCGGGGTCATCAACATCATTTTGCGCAAGACGCCCTCCGGTGGGCAGGTCGGGCTCACCGGTGGCGGTTACATGGATGGCGGCGGCGACAGTGGCAACGTGGCGGCGAACATGGGTTTCGGCGGGCCCTTTGGTTCCTACCTGAACGTGACGGCCGAAACGCGCTCGCACGAGCGCAGCGACCGCGGCGGCATCGATCCGCGCGCGCTCGATCCAGCGCGGATCGCGTCGACGCCGGGCTTGTTACAGGCGCCGGGGTATCCGTATGTGAATCACATCCAGGGCGATGCGAAATACACGTTGCACCTCGTCTCCTACAACGGTGGGTTCAGCTTAGGCGACACGACGCAGGTCTATAGCTTCGGCACCTACGGCCGCAAGCACGCGCAGGCCTACGAGAACTACCGCACGCCAGACCGCATTCCCGCCGTCTATCCCAACGGGTTCAATCCTCAGGAAGAATCGAAGGAAGAGGATTTCGCCGTCACGGCCGGAGTGAAGGGCAAGGTCTTCAGCACGTGGAGCTGGGACTTGAGCAGCAGCTACGGAAAGGACAGCGTCGAGGTCAACACGATCGACTCGGCGAACATCTCTCTGTTCAACGACACGGGCTCCACGCCCACGGACTTTCATGCGGGCGACTTCATCGCTGGGCAGTGGACCACCAACTTCGACGTCGGCCGCGATTTCGAGGTGGGTCTGGCAACGCCGCTCAACATTGCGGTCGGCATCGAGCATCGGCACGAGACTTATGAGATCAAAGCCGGAGACGCGGCCTCGCGCTACAAGGAAGGCGCGCAGTCGTATCCGGGCTTTGCGCTCTCCGACGCCAAAGCGGTGAGCCGCGACAACGAAGCGGCCTATGTGGACTTCGCCGTCTCGCCGGTCGAGAAGCTCCAGGTGGACGTCGCCGGGCGGTTCGAGCACTTCAGCGATTTCGGCGACACCACGGTGGGCAAGCTCACCAGCCGCTACGATTTCACGCCGGCCTTCGCGCTTCGCGGCACATACAGCACAGGCTTCCGCGCGCCGACCCTTGCCGAAGAATATTACTCAGCGACCAATGTCTCGCCGACGTCGGCGTTCGTGCAGCTGCCGCCAAACTCGCCCGCGGCACAGCTCGTGGGCATCGATGGGCTGAAGCCGGAAGACTCCACCAACTACAGTCTGGGTGTCGTCATTCGTCCGGCCGATCGCCTCACCGTGACGCTCGATGCCTATCAAATAGACATCCAGGACCGCATTGTCGGCAGCGGCTCTCTGTTCGGCACGGGTGGGGCGCTGAACTCGCCCGCGGTTCGAGCGGCGATTGCGGCGAACGGCAATGTGCTCGACCCCAGCGTGACGTCCACCGGCATCGCCATCTTCGCCAACGGCCTCGATACCCGCACGCGGGGCGCCGAGCTGACGGCCACCTACCCGAGCGATCTCAAGTGGGGCCACGTCGATTGGTCTTTCGGTGCGAACTACAACGAAACCGAGGTCACGAGCGTGAAACCGACGCCGGCGCCGCTCG
Source organism: uncultured Gammaproteobacteria bacterium (assembly GCA_963837755.1). Classification (GTDB taxonomy): domain Bacteria; phylum Pseudomonadota; class Gammaproteobacteria; order Steroidobacterales; family Steroidobacteraceae; genus JADGHX01. The sequence continues at coordinate 154,450 of CAWIOP010000005.1, forward strand.
CGCCACAAGTGCTCTACAACGGCACCGCCATCTCGGACCTCGAGACCGCGTCGCCGAAATATCGCACGGTGCTCGGCGCCGTCTGGACGCGAGATCGGCTTTCCGTGAGCCTCCGTGAAACGGTCTACGGGCCTTCGTCGCGGCAACAGAACCTGACTGGCGGCCCGTACTTCGAAACCGAGATCGGCATTACGCCGCTCACCGATCTGGAGATCGCGTATCAGGCGTCCGCGCTTAAGGTCAGTGTGGGAGCGAACAACCTGTTCAATCGATATCCAGACAAGACGAACAGCGAGCTGCTGGCGGTGTACCAGGCGGCGAAGAACACCGGGGCGGTCGCGATTTATCCCTCCTTCTCCCCGTTAGGGATCAACGGCGGCTACTACTACGGCCGGCTCGTCTACAACTTCTGAAGGGACGGCGGGTGGCAGGCACGCCCTGCCGCCCGCCGGCACACGAAACCATCCTCGCGCGGATCGAGCATTCGCGGAAAAGCGAGCGTCCCGGGATCAGCGGTAGTAGTACCCCGGCTGAATCGTGCGCAGGTACTCGACCAGTCGAGTGACCGCGGCGTCGGCCTGCTTGCGCGCGAGGCTGTCGTTCGTCTCGTCCCCGTGGAATTCAAACCCCCAGACCGGCATGCCGCGAGTGCCGTGCGCAGCGAGTGCCGTGCGTCCATCGATGATCCGTTGGAGCTCGTCTGCCGGGAATTGCTCGCCTCGCCGTTCTGAAATGCGCGTGAGATCGGGTACGCCGCCCCGAACGAGTGCGGCCACGGGCCCGTCGCCGCGGGCCGTGAGCCCGTGACAACCCGAACAGTACACCTGGTAAAGGCGCACACCCGAGTACTCGTGCGGATTCACAGAGTATTGGGACATGGTTTGGCATGAGGCCAGCGCCAGCGACACCAGCGCGATGCCAGCAGTGGCCGTTGCCGTACCAACCGTGCGCTTACCAGGCATGCCACGCGGTTGGCTCAAGTAGTTATCCCTTCCACGCTCGCCCGCGGTGCTTACAATTCCGCGCCCGGCATCTCGTGGGAGGCGGGCTTTTCGGGTTTCTCGGTCATCGTCGCCTCGGTCAGCAACAGCACGCTCGCCACGGACACCGCGTTTTCGAGCGCAACGCGAACGACCTTGGCCGGATCGACGATGCCGGCCTCGAACAGATCCACGTACGTTTTCTTCGCCGCATCGAAGCCAATGTTGCCCGTGGCGTTCGCCATGCGATCAACCACCACGCCGCCATCCGCAGCGGAATTCTCGGCAATCTGGCGCGCGGGGACCTCGAGTGCGCGGCGCAGAATCTGCACGCCTGTGCGCTCATCGCCGGTGCACTCCGCCTCCGCCGCCACGACCGCGCCAGTGCAGCGAAGCAGGGCGAGGCCGCCGCCGGGCACGATGCCCTCGGCGACCGCGGCTTTCGTCGAGCTGATCGCGTCGTCGAGCGCGTCTTTCCGGCTCTTCATCTCCGCTTCGGAGGGTGCGCCGACGCGGATCACGGCCACGCCGCCAGACAGCTTCGCCAGCCGCTCTTCCAGCTTCTCGCGGTCGTAGTCGCTCGTCGTGTCGTCGATCTCCTTGCGAAGCATCTGGATGCGGCCGTCGATGTCCTTGCGGTTGCCGGCCCCACCGATGATGGTGGTGGTGTCCTTGTCGACCACCACGCGCTTGGCGCGACCGAGCTGCTCCAGGGTCACATCTTCGAGCTTCGTGCCGAGCTCCTCGGAGATGAGCTGGCCACCCGTCAGCACGGCGATGTCCTGCAGAATGGCCTTGCGTCGATCGCCGAACCCGGGCGCTTTCACCGCCGCGCTCTTCAGCACGCCGCGAATCTGGTTGACGATGAGCGTGGCGAGCGCCTCGCTCTCGATGTCCTCGGCGACGAAGAGAATGGGCCGGCCGGCCTTCGCCAGGCGCTCCAGCAGTGGCAGCATGTCCTTGAGGATGTTGAGCTTGCGATCGGTGATGAGGATGTACGCATCCTCCAGCACCGACTCCATGCTGCTCGTGTCGGTCACGAAGTAGGGCGAGAGGTAGCCGCGGTCGAACTGCAGGCCTTCGACCACTTCCATCGCCGTCTCGGTGGTCTTGGACTCCTCGACGGTGATGACGCCGTCGCCGCCTACCTTCTCCATGGCGTCGGCGACGAGCTCGCCGATGGCCGCGTCGTTGTGCGCGGAGAGCGTGGCGACCTGTGCTTTCTCCTTGCGGCTGCCGACGGGCTTCGACTGCTCCTTCAGCGAGCGAACCGCGGCTTCGAGGGCTCGATCCAGCCCGCGTTTGAGGTCGATGGCGCTCGCACCGGCCGCGACGTTGCGCACGCCGTCCGCAAATATCGAATGGGCGAGCACGGTCGACGTGCTGGTGCCATCACCGACAACGTCGCCGGTGCGCTCGGCGGCCTGGCGCAGCATTTGCGCGCCGAGGTTCTCTTCCGGGTCTTCGAGCTCCATCTCCTTGGCAATGGTCACGCCGTCGTTGCAGACGATGGGCGCGCCCCATTTCTTCTGGATGAGCACCGATTTCGACTTCGGGCCGAGCGTCAGGCGCACGGCATCGGCGAGCTGGGTGGCGCCGCGGAGCACTTTCTCGCGCGCCGCCGCGCGGAACAAAACCTGCTTGGCCGCCATGTCAGTGCTCCGCGCCGCTCGCCGCTCGAGCAGCGTGTGATCGTGCCGCCGATGCAATCATTGAGATTCTCCGGACGTCCCGGTGTCGGATGATTTCATTCGCTGTGGCCGGCCGGGGCCCAGAGCTCCGTCGGACCGGGCGCGCAGGTATGCATACAGGTCGAGCACGTGCGGGCGCACTTTCGGGTTGTGCTCCCACGCCGGCATGACGAGGTCGCCGCGCTCCCGGCGCAGGACTTCTTCCGCAAAACGCTCGCGCAGCGCGGTCGTGTCGTCGCCGGAAATCTCCCCGGAGCCGAACACAATGCGGTAGCTCGTGATCACCTTGATGGTAAAGTCGTGAGCCGAGAGACGCTTGACGCTCTCCATGAGGTTCGGGGCAACGTCAGTGCCCACGGCATCGACGCCGTGGCATGCGTGGCACGCCGTGTGAAACGCCCGCCAGCCGCGAAAGGTGGCGTCGTCCACTTTGCCATCCACGATTTGATAAGGTTTCGTGTCAGCATTCGCAGCCCATCCGCAGACCGGCAGCCCGAGAAGAAACGCCGCCGCAACAATGCATCCCTTTGAGCTCATGGCGCACCCTGCAAGTCGAGAAACTCGCGTGGATCGTGCGCGCGGCACGCGGGCGCGCCCATACGGACTTTTGCGCAACCGATGCCGCAAAACCCCGGCGAATTACGTATGCGCGAGTCGTCCTCGTTTGTGACGCGCGTTGACCCGACTCTGCAGCAGACGGTCGACTTCCTGAGCGACCGGCGCACCTACCGGGGGCAGACCGGCGCGATTCGGCGCATCGAGACGCACTTCGCGTGGGTGTTTCTCACGAAGCGCCACGCATACAAACTGAAGAAGCCTTTGCGCCAGCTGCGCATGGACTACCGCTCGGTCGCCGCGCGCAAGCGTGGTTGCCTCGAAGAGGTTCGTCTCAACCGCCGCCTGGCGCCTTCCATTTACCTGGGTGCCGTGCCGCTGACCGTGGTTGGCGGCGGGCTTTCACTCGGCGGGCGCGGGCGCGTTGTCGACTGGCTGGTGAAGATGCGCAGGCTTCCGGATGCGCGCCTGCTCGATCGGGCGCTTGCGGCGCATGCCGTCGCCGACGAGGAAATCGATGCCGTGGTTCGCGTGCTTGCACGCTTCTACCAGCGTGCCGCGCGGCATCCGGTTTCCCGATCGCGCTACGTCGAACGCCTCACACGACACGTGAAGGCAAACAGGCTGGCGATCCGCGAGCGCGGCAAGCGTCTGCCCCAGTCACTCGCGCAGGAGGTCTGTGAAATCCAGCTCCGGGCAATTCATCACCTTGGTGCGGAGCTCGGCGCGCGGGGCGCCTGCGTCGTCGAGGGTCACGGCGACCTGCGTGCCGAGCACGTCTATCTCGGGCCGCCCATAGCGATCATCGACTCGCTCGAATTCGACCGCGCCTTGCGCGTGCTGGACCCCGCGGATGAAGTGTCGCTTCTGGCACTGGAGATCGAGCGACTGGGGCACGCGAAACTTGCCGCGAGGCTCCTGAGCCAATTCCGCGCGGTCTGTGAGAAGCCAGAGACGCCAGCTGTGGCCGCCTTTTACATGAGCCACCGGGCGGGCACACGGGCCAAGCTTGCCGCGTGGCACGTGGGCGACCCTCAGTTTCCGGATGCGCGCCCGTGGATCTCGCGCGCCCGGTCGTTGCTCGAAGACGCCCGGCGGTATGCGCGGCTCGCTCTCAGTCTGCCTTGTGATCCGCGCGCTTACCGCGGTCGCCGATCGGCGGCCAGCGCTGAAGCAGCGGAGTCAACGGCGCGCCGGCGACAATACGTGCGACCGCGTCGGAAAGAAGCGGCGCCACGTGCAGCAAGGTGACACTGGGCCCCGCTGGCATGGGCTTGGGGAGAACCATCGACCCAACACTGTCTGTCGTCACAATCGACGAAATATCGGCACATCCCGCCAGCACGGTGAGGCCACGCGGCAGCGGCGCATGCGTGAACGCAACGTGCACCGCTGTCGCACCGGCTTCACGCAGGGCGCCCGCCGCCCGCGTGAGCGTCGAGCCCGAGGCGCACAGATCGTCCAGCACGATCACGGTTCGGCCGCTTACCGAGCCGACCACCGTGCCGCCCGACACGACCCCGCCGGCTCTTCGTTTCTCGATGAAGATCAGCTCGACGTCCCGCTGCAGCTGCCCTTCCAGCAACTCGCGGAAGATTCTGGGCGCGCTTGACCCCGCCGACATCCGGCGAAGCGACCGCGACCTCGGCGGCGGGCAGATGGTCCGCGAAGTGGCGGACGAACGTCGGGATGGCGGAGAGGTGATCGACCGGAATGCGAAACGAGTTGTCGAGCGCGGCAGGGTTGTGCACGTCGAGGCAGACGAGGCGTGCCATGCCGGCTGTTTCGAGCAGTTGCGCGACATACCGCGTGTTGACCGGGTCGCGCGGTTGCGTGCGACGATCCTTCCGCGCATAGGCGAGGTAGGGTATCAGCGCGGTGAGCTTGCTTGCGCCGGCATCGCGCAAGCCAAACAGCAGGAACAGCAGCCGCACGAGTCGCTGCGCGGCCGAGGCGTCGGCCGACCCCGCAAGCGACTGCACGACGAACACGTTTCGGTCGCGCACTGAAACGAGCGGCCGCAGCTTGAACTCACCTTCCTCGAATGCGCGCTCCTCCAGCGGCGCCCGCTCTACTCCCGAGCGCCGGCAGATCTTCGAGCCCGAGAGCCGCGCTTTCGCTGAGCGCAAAAAGTAGTGGGGGCGGCGCGCTCATGTTTTCGTGCTCCGGTCGGTGGCCGGGAGCTCAGACGGCCATGCCGCCCACGGGCAGGCCGACAAAGCGCACGCCTTTTCGCTTGAGAGCCACGCGCGCCGCGAAGCGCGCCGGCTTGATCACGAGTACGTCGCAGGTGAGTGCGTTCAGAATGCGCTCGGCCGTGTTTCCGATGAGCACACGCTTGAGGCCCGAGCGCGAGATGGCGCCCATCACGACGATGTCGCTGTGCACGTCCTTCGCAACCTTCGGGATCGCATCTGCGGGCAGCCCCTGCACCAGGTGCTGCTGAGAGCGTGGAATACGCGTGAACGCCAGGGCTCGTTCGAACCCGGATTTCGCGCGCGCCGTCGACGCTGCGGAAATCTCACTGACCATCGCGCCGCTGGCGCCGGTGCTGGGCAACGCGCCGACGGGCACGGGGAGATATGAATGCACCGCATGCAGCGAGCCCTTCAGGGCGCTGCTGAACGCCACCGCGGCCTTCAGAATCTGCGCATCGAGCTTTGCCGGTTTCGCAAACGAGTGCGAGGGGTCGAGCGCCGCGAGCACCGCGGGCTTGTCCCACGGCTGAGCGTTCTTGACCAGCAGCACGGGCACGGGGCTCGTGCGCAGCAATTCCCAGTCCGTGAGATGCAGCAACCAGGGCGCGAGCCTGCGGCCGGCATGGCACTCGGCCACGATGAGATCGGGCTTGCGGCGACGGGCGTGCCTCACGACGGCTTCGTACGCCGGAAAATCCCAATCGGCGGCGACGGCGACTTCGATGCCCTTGGCACGCAGGCCAGTCGCGATGGCTTCGAGCTGCTGCAGATAGCGCGTGCGGGTGTCGCGCTGGAACTTGCGCAGCCCGTCCTCAGAGTAGAAGTAGGCGTCGGCGAGCACGGGCTCCGTGATGCCGTGGAAGAGCTCGACCTTCGCGCCGAAAGCGTGGGCGAGCTGCGCGCCCTTGGTCACTGCCGGCAGCGACTTCGCACCGGGGTCCTTGACTGCGATGAGAATTCTGCGGAAGGCCTGCATGACGCGATTCTCCATTGGCGGGTGTGGCCCCAGGGCACGAATTGGCTCTTGTTGAAAGCATCCTTGCATTCGCAAACGCGCGCCGCCATACGAATGAATCCGTAGCCGATACTGGGGATTAACGCGCAGTCGTCTATCGAGATGTCACGATGCGCGGCTGTCGCCACAGCGTTTCAATGCGTGCCAATACGCGCGCAAGCGCGATAAAGGCGGGCAGGCATGAACGACAGGCAGACGCTGTGGCATTCGGCATATGTGGTCGCAGCGGTCGCGGCGGTGCTGTTCTTTCAGTCGCTCTGGAGTCAGGCGCGCACGGCCGACGTCGTGCCCTACAGCGAGCTCGAGAAGGCGCTGGGCACTGGGCGGGTCGAACGCGTCGTCGTCTCGGAGCGCCAGGTTTACGCCTACCTCAAGGCCCCGGACGCGCAAGGCAAGCAGCTGCTGATCGCGAACCGGGTCGAGCCCGACCTTGCCGCGCGGCTGTCCCGTTTCGATGTGCCCTACACCCGCGACTACCGGAGCGGCTGGCTCGGCACGCTGCTGTCATGGGTGGCGCCGGCGCTGGTTTTCGTCGGCATCTGGTATTTCTTCATCCGGAACCTCGCGGCACGCCAGGGCTTCGGTGGCCTCACGACCGTGGGCAAGAGCCGCGCGAAAGTCATGCTGGAGAAGTCCACCGGCGTCACGTTCGCGGACGTGGCGGGTGTCGACGAAGCCAAGGAAGAGCTGCGCGAAGTGGTGGATTTCCTCAAGGACCCAAAGCGTTACGGGCGGCTCGGCGCGCACATTCCCAAGGGCGTACTGCTCGTCGGGCCTCCGGGCACCGGCAAGACACTGCTCGCGCGGGCGCTCGCCGGTGAGTCGGGCGTGGCGTTCATCTCGACCAACGGCGCGGAGTTCGTCGAGATGTTCGTGGGGGTCGGTGCCGCGCGCGTGCGCGACCTGTTCGAGCAGGCCCGGTCGTGCGCGCCCGCCATCATTTTCATCGACGAGCTGGATGCACTGGGCCGCGCCCGCGGCGCCTATGGCTTCGGTGGCCACGACGAGAAAGAGCAGACGTTGAACCAGTTGCTCGCCGAGATGGATGGCTTCGACCCTTCGGTGGGCGTCATCATGCTCGCGGCCACGAACCGTCCGGAGATCCTCGACCCGGCACTGCTGCGCGCCGGCCGATTCGATCGCCAGGTGCTGGTGGATCGGCCCGATCTCAAGGGTCGCCTCGATGTGCTGCGCGTGCATGCCCGCAAGGTGAAGCTCGCCGCCGATGCGGATCTGGCCAAGGTCGCCGCCATGACGCCCGGCTTCGCCGGGGCGGATCTTGCGAATATCGTGAATGAAGCGGCGCTGCTGGCCACGCGGCGGGGCGCGGATGCGGTGGGCTTCGACGACTTCACGGCCGCCTTCGAGCGCATTGTCGCCGGGCTCGAGAAACGTACCCGTGTGCTCAACCCGCGCGAGCGGCGCACCGTGGCCTTCCACGAGATGGGCCATGCACTCGTCGCCATGGCCTTGCCAGGCACCGATCCGGTGCAGAAGATCTCGGTGATTCCACGCGGCATCAGCGCACTGGGCTACACCATTCAGCGCCCAACTGAAGACCGCTTCCTCATGGGCCGAGACGAGATCGAGAACAGGATGGCGGTGATGCTCGGCGGTCGCGCGGCCGAGATGCTGATCTTCGGCACGCCATCGACCGGCGCGGCGGACGACCTCGTCAAAGCCACCGCCCTGGCCCGCGCCAGCGTCACGCGCTACGGCATGAATGGGAAGCTGGGATTGGTGGCGTACGAAGAAGAGCAGCACGCGTACATGCCTACCCTCAATCTCCCACCGTTCGAGCGTCGGTACAGTGAAGCCACGGCTCGCGAGATCGACTGCGCCGTGCGCGACGCGGTGAACGCTGCCTTCGAGCGTTCGCTCGACATCCTGAGCCAGGCTCGGGATACGCTTCAGCGCGGAGCGGAGTTGCTGCTGGAGAAGGAGACGCTGGTCGAAAGCGATCTTGCGCCGTTACGGAATGCGGTGGCGGGCGGCGCGGCCGAGCAACTGGCGAAGCATCGCCAGGAGCTCATTGGGGTCGAGCGGCTCGCTGGCGGTGCGGAGGCGGGCACCGCGGCCGAGCTCGCGCACGGCCCTTAGCGCAATCGTGGCGGTAACCTGGACGACTGGACGACGGGACACGAAATGAGCCTCAGTGCTGGCGAGCTGCGCAACGGCGACGCGCTGATCATCGTGGATGTGCAGAGGGATTTCCTGCCTGGGGGCGCACTGGGCGTCGCTGACGGCGATGCCGTGATTCCCGTGCTCAACCGCTACATGGAGAAATTCGTCAGTCATGGCCTGCCGGTCTTTGCCACTCGCGACTGGCATCCGGCCAATCACTGCTCCTTCCAGCAGCAGGGTGGCCCGTGGCCACCCCACTGCGTCGCGGACTCGCCGGGCGCGAAGCCTCCGCCCACGCTGGCGCTACCCGCAGCGACAGAGATCATTCTCAAGGCCATGCGGTCCGATGCGGATGCCTACTCCGGCTTCGAGGGTACCGACCTCGCTTTGCGTCTGCGCAAGCTCGGGTGCAGGCGGCTCTTCATCGGTGGGCTCGCCACGGACTACTGCGTGCGTGCGACGGCGGTCGATGCGCTCAAGGAAGGCTTCGAAGTCATCGTTCTGGAAGATGCCATTCGACCCGTCGAAGTGCATGCGGGCGATGGCGCACGGGCGCTCGCGGAGCTTGCGGCGCAGGGTGCACATCGGGTGCGGCTGGATGAGGTGAGAGCGTGAGCGGCAGCGCTTCGGCTCTGCTGACGGACCTGTATCAGCTGACGATGGCCAGTGCGTACTTCAAGCTGGGCATGCGCGACACCGCGGTGTTCGAGCTCTTCGTGCGGCGCCTGCCTCGAACGCGTCGCTTCCTGCTCGCCGCAGGGCTGGAGCAGGCGGTGCAGTACCTCGAGAGCCTCCGGTTCGCCGAGGCCGATCTCGAATTCCTGGCGAGCATGAAGATCTTTCCCGCTGCCTTTCTCGAGCACCTGGTGTCCCTGCGCTTCACAGGCTCCGTGCACGCCATGCCGGAGGGCACGCCGTTTTTTGCCAACGAGCCGATCCTGCGCGTGACGGCGCCCATTCTCCAGGCGCAGCTCGTGGAGAGCCGCCTCATCAATCTCTTCCACTTCCAAAGCCTGATCGCGAGCAAGGCGGTACGTTGCGTCCTGGCGGCCCAGGGCCGTCGGCTGGTCGATTTCGGCATGCGACGGGCGCATGGTGCGGAAGCGGGAATTCTGGCCGCCCGCGCGGCATTCCTCGCCGGTTTCGATGCCACCGCCACCGTCGAGGCCGGCCGCCAGTTCGGCATTCCCCTGTCGGGCACCATGGCGCATTCGTTCGTGGAAGCTCACGACCGCGAGATCGACGCCTTTCGCAACTTCATTGCCGCGCAGGGCCGCCCAACCGCACTGCTCATCGATACCTACGACACCGAGCGAGCCGCGCATCGCGTGGTCACATTGACCCGCGAGCTCGAGGCGATGCGGGGCGCCGGCGGCGTGCAGGGCGTGCGCATCGACAGCGGAGATCTCGCGGCTCAGGCGGCTGCCGTGCGGCGCATTTTCGACTCGCAGGGCTGCGGTGACGTGCAGATCATCCTGAGCGGCAGTCTCGACGAGTATCGCATCGAGTCACTGCTGGCCGCGGATACGCCCGTGGATGCGTTTGGCGTTGGCACGAGCCTGGACGTCTCGGCCGATGCGCCGGCGCTTGACATGGCCTACAAGCTCGAAGAGTACGCTGGGCGCGCGCGGCGCAAGCGCTCTCCGGGCAAGCAGACGTGGGCGGGCCGCAAGCAGGTGTTTCGCGAACATGATGCGCACGGCGCGATGACGGGCGATTGCATTGCGCTGGCCAATGAAGAAATGGCAGGGGCGCCGCTGCTTCGCGAAGTGATGCGCGATGGGCGCCGCGTGGGTGAGGTCCCGGCGCTTGCGGCTATCCGGGAGTATTGCCGCGGCCAGGTTGCGGAGCTGCCGGTGGCGCTGCGCGCGCTCGACGCGAGCGAGTCGAGCTATCGCGTGCGCGTCTCACCGGGCCTCGAAGCGCTTGCGGCCCGGATGGACGCCGCCGCCGACTGACACATCTACGGCCCAATGGCTTCAAGAACCCTGCTGGCGTGGCTCGTGGGCGCGGCGATGCTCGGTGCCGTCGTGACCGTCGCGGTTCACTCCTCGGAGCAACGGGAGTTTGCGCGGCTGCTCGAGCAGGCACAGCCGTGGTGGCTACTGCTTGCAGGTGCTCTACAAGCCACGACGTACCTCGCTGAGGGCGAAGTGTGGCGTACCGTAACGCGTGCGGATGGAAGCAAAATAACCCTGCGGATGCTCTATCAGCTCGGCGTCGCCAAGCTCTTCGTCGATCAGGCGATTCCCACCGGCGGCATCAGCGGGACGATCCTCTACGTCCAGGGGCTCATGCGTGCAGGCGTGAGGCGTGGTGCAGCTCTCGCGGGCGTCGTGGTTGCGACATTTTCCTACTATTCGAGCTATGTGCTGTGCCTCGGCGCGGCGGTTATCACCACGGCCGCGGGCACGCATCTCAGCCGTGGCGTGAGCAGCATCGCTGCGGCATTTCTGATTGTGAGCGCCATCACTGCCGTGGCCGTCTTGCGCCAGCCCGGCCAGGAGCCCGGCCCGGTCATGCGCTGGCTCGGGCGTGTACCGCTTCTCCGGCGGGGTTTGCGGCTCTTGCGGCAGGCCGACCCCAGGCTTGCTCGTCGTCCGCGTCTGCTCGCGCGCGCGGTTGGCTGGCAGATGGCGATTGTGCTTCTCGACGCCGCAACGATCTGGGTGTTACTGCGCGCGGTCGGTGCGCAGTCTCATCCCTGGGTGGTGTTCACGAGCTACATGTTCTCCTCGCTCCTGCGAACGGTCGGCGTCGTTCCGGGCGGCCTCGGTGTGTTCGAGGCGGCATCCGTCTTCATGCTGCACACCTCGGGAATCCCCGTCCCTGCGGCTCTTGCCGCCACACTGCTGTTTCGCGGGCTCAGTTTCTGGCTGCCAATGATTCCAGGACTCGTGTTCGCGCAGCGGCTGGCGCGGCACCCGACGAGCCGTGAGCGGCGTATCAGCACTCGAGAAGCTCGCGCATCAGGCCGAGCAACTCGTCCGCATTGATGGGCTTGCTCGTAATGCGCAGCCGAGCATCGCGCTGGAGATCGCGCACGGCCGATGAGGTGTCTCCGGTCATGAGGATCGTGCGCAGATCCGCTCCGAGCTTCTGCCGCACGGCCGTGATCACCTGCACGCCCGTCTCATCATTCATGAGGTGGTAATCCGTCACCAGCAGCTCGATGTCAGGGTGCTCGGCGGCCTGTTCGAGCGCCTCTTTGAGCGATCCGGCTGTCGTTACGCGGTAACCCTCGACGACGAGCAGCAGACGCGTGGCTCTTCGAACGCCTGGGTCGTCCTCGACCAGCAGGACGCAGGGCGAAGCCGCAGGCCGCGTCGCGGCGCTGGCGGACTGGTCCGCGCCTTGAGCGCCCGCACGCGCCTGCTTGCCTCGTGGCAACGCCAACGAGAACGTCGAGCCCTTGCCGAGCTCGGATCGCACCTCGAGCTGGTGCCCGAGCAGTTTCACGATCCGATTCACGATGCTCAGGCCCAGGCCATATCCATCGCGCGAGGTGTTGGTCGGGACACCGACCTGATAGAACTCCTCGTAGATGTGTGCCAGCGCATTGGGTGGAATCCCGATGCCGGTGTTCGAGCACTTCCAGCCGCACGAAAGCCTGCTCGTGCAGGCATCGCAGCTGCACGACGCCTTGCCGGGTGTACTTGATGGCATTGGAGATCAGGTTGCGAAGCACCTGCTCGACCAGGGACGGGTCGGAATGCACGCAGTCCTGGCACGTCTCCACGCTCAGCTGCAGGCCCTTTTGCGCGGCCAGGCCGGCGAACTCGTTGCGCAGCTCGGCAAAGATCCCGGCGACCGCAAAGTCCGTGACCTCGGGTTTGACGGCGCCGGACTCGAGCTTGCTGATGTCGAGGAGGGCGTTCAGAAGGCGCGACATCGCGCCGATTGCCTGCTCCTGCTGCGCGAGCGCCTCGGCGGGCTCCGGGTCTGTGACCATGCGCCGCAGGGCGCCGTTGAGCAGTGCGAGAGTCTGCAAGGGCTGGCGCAGGTCGTGGCTCGCGGTGGCCAGGAAGCGGCTCTTCGCCTGATTCGCACGCTCGGCTGCCTCGCGCGCTTCCTTGAGCTGCGTCTCCATGGCACGGCGATCCGTCACATCCCGGATCGCGGCGACGGCCAGCAGCTCTCCCATGCCGACCAGCGGGCTGAGGCTGATCTCGACGGGGAACTCCGTGCCGTCCTTGCGCAGGGCGAACAGGTCGAGGCCCATGCCCATCGGCCGGCTTCGCACGCTCTCGGTGTAGTTGCGACGGTGCGCGACGTGCCGGTCGCGGAAGCGCTTGGGAAGCAGGAACTCGACGGGCTGGCCGGTGATCTCGTCCGGCTCATGTCCGAAGAGCAACGAAACCTGGTGATTTGCGAAAACGATGTTGCCGGACGCGTCGATAATTACCATCGCGTCCGGTGCGGAATCGAGCACTCCGCGCACGAGGTCGGATGAGAGCATAGGTACCACCTATCGGCTGGTCGGACCGACTGTGTGTCGCTGGTAATTGCGCCGACAGGCGACCCCCGATTTAAATACGCCCGCTGACACCTAAGTGTACACACGCGCATGGGGTCGCGCGCAAGCGTTGCTGTTGAACAGGCGCCGGCTGATCGACCGGCCTCACTTGCGGGCACGCGCTGCGGGGGCCGGAATCAGTCGATGACGTGAACCGTGCTCGCCTGCGGGCCTTTTTCGCCCTGCTCTTCCGCGAAGCGCACCGCCACGCCGGTCGTGAGCTTTTCGAACGGCCGGCCGAGCACGCTATGACGATGAAAGTAGATGAGCCGACCATCGTCGGTCTCGATGCGTCCGAAGTTCTCGTCAGGGCGCAGCTCGCAGATGCGACCCTGCGGCAGGTCGACATGCGTCTTCACCTGCTGAGACCGTTCGCGCTCATAGTCCTGAAGCTTCCGTTTTGCAGCCCGGAACGCATCTCGTAGCGCGACGTAGACGTCCTCGTGAGAGTGGTCGGACGGATGCGTCTGTCGGATGGTGATCTCCCGGCCCGGCACCGTGAGATCGATGGTGACCTCGAACAACCGGCCCTGGTGCTGGTGCTGGTGTGGCGCTTGCACGATGACGTGGCAGCGCATGATCTGCGTGCTGAACTTCTCGAGCCGCTGCGCAAGCTCCTGAATGCGGGTCTCGAGCGCTGGCGATGAGTCCATGTGACGAAGCGTCACCTGTAGCGGGAGTTGCATGGCTTGTTTGTCCTCCTGGTAATCGGGTTTTTTCTGCGTTTGTCTTCCTGCGCCAGATATCGCCACGTCAGGCGCGTTCAGGCAATGCGTATGATTGCCGGACACTGCGTAACATTCCTGATCCTGGACGCTGCGTGAGTGGTCATGCGCGAGTTACGTACAACCGCGCAGCCGGCTCGGGACTTGAGCGCATCGTAAGAACATCCGGGCGAGCGCACGCTTGCTCGAGGCAGGCAGATGAGAAGGACTGGACATGACAGCCGAGAAACGAATTCTGGTGGTCTGCTACTCGTTGACCGGCAATACCGAGCGGGTGGCGCGGGATGTCGCAACACGTCTCGATGCCGACCTCGAGAGGATCCACGACAAAAAGAACAGGCGAGGGTTCTTCGCCTATCTGGGCGCGGCGCTCGACAGCGGGCGCGAGCGGCCAGCGCAAATTGCCGACGTCGGCAGATTCCCGAACGAGTACGCGTTGACCATCATCGGTACACCGGTGTGGGCGGGGAAGATGACACCTGCCGTGCGCGCGTATCTGCGCATGGTGCACGGTAAATTGAATGAAGTGGCGTTCTTCACGACCTCCGGTTCCACGGGTGCGGAGAAGATCGTGCCTGCGATGGAAGCGCTCGCGGGCCGAAAAGCGATTACGTTTACAGGATTCAATGGCCGCGAGCTGAAATCCGCGGCTCTCTACGATGAGAAGTTGTCGGCATTCGTCAAGAAGCTTCAGAGCGCAGGCCCATCCCGGATCTCGCCGGATGATTTCTCTGCGCATTCTTACGCCTAGGATAGCCGCGTGGCGCAAGACTCCGGTTCCATGAAGCCGACGAGCTTCCCCACCATTCACAAGAGCGGTCCGCACGAGCCCGTCGTTGCGCCGAACATGCCTTCGTACGCGCACGAGCGGCAGCGCTTCGAATGGAGTGCCGCACGGGCGCGGCTCAGCGGCGGCCCGGACGCCGGCATCAATATCGCGCGCGAAGCGCTCGACCGACAGGTTGCAGCGGGTCTGGGCGCGCATCTTGCCGTGCGTTACATCGATCGGAACGGTGTGCGGACGGACTTCACATACGAATCGCTGATGCGTGCAGCGAATCGCTGCGCCAACGTGCTCCACGAGATCGGCCTCGCACGGGGCGAGCGGGTCTTCAGTCTGCTTGGGCGGGGGCCGACGTTGCACATTGCGGCGCTCGGCACGATGAAGGCCGGGATGGTGTTCTGTCCGCTCTTCTCGGCCTTTGGGCCGGAGCCCGTTCGCACACGCCTCGAGCTTGGCGAGGCGTCGGTGTTGATCACGACCGATGTTTTCTACGAACGCAAAGTCGCCGCCATCCGCCCGCAGCTACCGAAACTCAAACACGTCTTCATCGTCGCGAGCCCCGGGCGCGAACTGCCGCCGGGCGCTCACGATTTCGAGACGATGCTCGCCGCAGCGTCGGACGAATTCACCACCGCGCAGACCAGAGACGAAGACATTGCGCTGTTGCACTTCACTAGCGGGACCACCGGGAAGCCGAAGGGCGTGTTGCACGCTCACGCGGCGGTTCTGGCTCATCATCTTACGGCCAGGCTCGCGCTCGACCTTCAGGCCACCGATCGTTACTGGTGCACGGCAGACCCGGGCTGGGTCACCGGAATGACATACGGAGTGATTGCGCCGCTCACGTGCGGCGTGACGTCGATGGTCGACCAGGAGGAGTTCGACCCCGAGCGCTGGTACCGCCTGCTTGCGGAAGAAAGCATCACCGTGTGGTACACCGCGCCCACCGCCATCCGCATGCTCATGAAGGCCGGCACGGAGCTGGCCCGCGCTCAGGCTTATCCCAAGCTGCGTTTCCTGGCGAGCGTCGGGGAGCCGCTCAATCCCGAAGCGGTCGTCTGGGGCCTCGAAGCATTCGGGCTGCCGTTTCACGACAACTGGTGGCAGACGGAGACCGGCGCGATCATGGTTGCGAACTTCGCGAGCGTCGACATCAAACCGGGATCCATGGGCTTGCCCTTCCCGGGAATCGAGGCGGCGATCGTCCAGCGCGTCTCAGAGAGCGCGGCCGAGGTCGTTGTTGCGCCGGACGACACGGTTGGCGAGCTTGCGCTGAAGGCCGGTTGGCCCTCGATGTTCCGCGGCTACCTGAACAACGAGGCGAAGTACCGCGAGTGCTTCGCAGGGGATTGGTACCTTTCCGGCGACCTTGCCCGGCGCGACGCGGACGGCTACTTCTGGTTCGTCGGTCGGGCGGACGACGTGATCAAATCCGCGGGGCACCTGATCAGCCCGTTCGAAGTGGAGAGTGTGCTGCTCTCTCACCCTGCCGTCGCCCAGGCGGGCGTCATTGGCGTGCCGGACCCGGTGTCGGGTGCGAGCGTCAAGGCCTTCGTCGAGCTGAAGCCCGGCTCGCAGGCCAGTGTGCAGCTTCGACAGGAGTTGCTTGCGCATGCTCGGCGCCGGCTCGGCGCAGCCGTGGCGCCGCGAGACCTTGCGTTCATAGAGAGCCTGCCGCGCACGCGCAGTGGCAAGATCATGCGACGCGTGCTGCGCGCACGCGAGCTTGGGCTGCCCGAAGGCGATTTGTCGACACTGGAGGGGGGCGCTTGATGGCAACGGCCGACACCAGCGCAGCCGCACGCGAGCACGCGCTGCGCATACTCGGGCAGATGCTGCGCATCCGCCAGTTCGAGGATCGCTGCGCACAGCTCTACACCGAACAGAAGATCCGCGGCTTTCTGCATCTCTACAATGGCGAAGAAGCCGTCGCCGTCGGCGTCATGCAGGCTCTCGAACCGCAAGACTCCGTGGTGGCGACCTATCGCGAGCACGGTCACGCGCTCGCCCGCGGTGTGCCGATGAACGCGCTGATGGCGGAGATGTATGGCCGGCGCACCGGCTCGAGCGGCGGTCGCGGTGGCTCCATGCATGTGTTCGATGTCGCCCGGCGGTTCTATGGCGGCAACGCGATCGTGGGCGGCGGCCTGCCGATAGCCGTTGGACTTGCTCTCGCGGAGAAGCTCGAGAAGCGTCATGGGGTGGCCACGTGTTTCTTTGGCGAAGGCGCGGTCGCCGAGGGTGAGTTTCACGAAACGTTGAATCTCGCGGCCCTGTGGCGTCTGCCCGTTCTGTTCGTGTGCGAGAACAACTTGTACGCAATGGGCACGGCGCTCGCCCGTTCGGAATCCGTGACCGACATTCGGGCCAAGGCAGCGTCGTACGGCATGCCGGCGGCCGCTCTCGATGGCATGGATGTGCTCGCGGTGGAATCCGCGGCACGGCAGTCGGTAGAGGCAATACGCGGCGGTGCCGGGCCGCAGTTCCTCGAGTGCCGCACTTATCGTCTTCGGGCCCACTCGATGTTCGATGCGCAGCTCTATCGAGACAAGGCCGAAGTGGAAGAGTGGCGCAAGCGCGGCCCGCTCATCACCTTCACTACACGCTGCAAGTCGCAGGGGCTCATCACGGAAGAAGACTTCCTGCGGCTCGAGCGCGAGGCCAACGCAGAAGTGGACGCAGCAGTGGCATTTGCGGACGGCTCCGAGTGGGAGCCATTGGCCGATCTGGAACGGTTCGTGTATGCGGAGCCCAGAGCATGAGCGCGACCGAAGATGCTCCGCAGCGAATGACTTATCGCGAGGCTTTGCGGGAAGGATTGCGAGAGGCGCTCCACGACGACCCGCGCGTGTTTCTCATGGGCGAGGATGTCGGGCGCTACGGCGGGTGTTATGCGGTGACGAAGTCGTTGCTCACCGAATTCGGCGAGGAGCGCATCCGCGATACGCCGCTGTCCGAATCCGCTTTCGTCGGCGCTGGAATTGGCGCGGCGCTCGGCGGCGTGCGCCCGATCGTGGAAATCATGACGGTCAATTTCAGCCTGCTGGCGCTCGATCAGATTCTCAACAACGCCGCCACGCTCTGCCACATGTCGGCAGGCCAATGCCCGGTGCCGCTCGTCATTCGCATGTCCACCGGTGCGGGTCGGCAACTCGCCGCGCAGCACTCGCACAGCTTCGAAGGCTGGTATGCGCATATTCCAGGGTTGCGGATCGTGGCGCCGGCCACCATCGACGACGCACGCGGCATGCTGCGCGCGGCCCTGCGTTGCCCCGACCCTGTGCTGATCTTCGAGCACATCGGGCTGCTCAATATGGAAGGCGAGCTCACAGGCGCCGCTGCGCAGGCAGACATCGACCGGGCCGCAGTCCGGCGGCCGGGCCGGGATATCACGGTGCTCAGCTACGGCGCGAGTGTCTATAAGTGCCTCGAGGCGGCCGCCCAGCTCGCAACCGAAGGCATTGAGCTCGAGGTGGTCGACCTGCGAACCCTCCGGCCGCTCGATGATGCGCTGATCATGCAGTCCGTGCGGCGAACGCATCGCGCGCTCATCGTCGATGAAGGCTGGCGCAGCGGCGGAATATCGGGCGAGCTCGCGATGCGGATCATGGAGCAGGCGTTCTTCGAGCTCGACGCGCCGGTCGCGCGGGTGTGCACGGCGGAAGTTCCGATTCCCTACCCGAAGCACCTGGAGGATGCAGCGTTGCCCAGTGTCGCGAAGATCGTAGCCGCTGCGCGCACAATGGTGTCGCGTGAGTCGTGAGTTCCGCATGCCCTCTCTGGGCGCCGACATGGAGGCGGGAACGCTCGTGGAATGGCGCGTGCAGCCGGGCACGAAAGTCCATCGCGGCGACGTCGTTGCGCTGGTCGAGACCGAGAAGGGCATCATCGATATCGAGTCGTTCGAAGGTGGGGTCGTGGAGCGATTGACGGTGCAGCCGGGCACGCGCGTGCCTGTCGGCACGCCTATGGCCTTGTTCGAGGGGGCGCCCGCAGCGCCGGCCACTGGCGAAGTTCCGCCGCTGGCTGCCGCGCAGCCTTCGCCCGCTGTTCCCGCGCCCATTAGCGCTGAGCATCCGGCTGCTCCGCCGATGCCGGCGGTAAAGCAACCCGGCGCGCGCGCGCGCGTGTCACCCGCTGCCCGTGCGCGGGCAGCGGCGCTTGGCATCGAGATGGACAGTGTGCGCGGCACAGGTCCGCAGGGCGTAGTAACGCTACAGGACATCGAGCGCCTCGCAGCGAGCAGGGCGCAACCCGGCGCAGCACCTGCGGCCGGTGCAGCGCGTTCCGGCATGCGCAACGCGATCGCTGCGTCCATGAGCCGAAGCAAACGCGAGATTCCGCACTACTACCTGCAACTCGCGATGGATTTTCAGCCTGCCGCGAGCTGGCTCGAAGCGTTCAACCAGGCCCGGCCGGTTCCCGAGCGGGTGCTGACCGCCGTGTTACTCATCAAGGCGGCCGCGCGCGCCGCCGCCGAGAAACCCGGCTTCAATGGGTATTTCGGAGCGGGAGGATTCGAGCCGTCCCCTTCGGTGCACATGGGCGTGGCGATCGCCCTGCGAGGCGGCGGTCTCGTCGCACCCGCGATATTCGAGGCGCAGCGAAAGCCGATCACGACGATCATGCGCGAGCTGCAGGATCTCGTCGGCCGCGTTCGGGCGGGTCACATGCGCAGCAGCGAGATTTCCTCCGCCACGCTGACCGTGACGAGCCTGGGCGATGAGGGAGCGGATGCCGTGTACCCCATCATCTATCCGCCGCAGGTGGCCATCGTCGGTTTCGGGTCCGTGGTCGAGCGCCCGTGGGTGGTGGATGGGCGGCTGGAGGCGCGGCCCGTGCTGAATCTCACGCTCGCCGCCGATCACCGCGTGACCGACGGACGCCAGGGCGCGCAGTTTCTCGCTCGAATCCGTGACTGGCTTTCGAAGCCCGGTGACCTGTGACAGACGCTGCGGATTCCCCAGGCGCTTCGCTCGAATCGCGCATTCTGGCGCTGCTCGTTGGCGTGGCTCCAGACATTGACCCCGGCGCGGTCCGCCCGGAACTGGACTTCCGCGACCAGTTCGACTTCGACTCCATGGATCTCTTCAATTTCGCGGCAGCCATCCACACGAGCTTCGGCGTCGATATCCCCGAGCGCGACTATCGCAATCTCATGAGCCTCGCCAAGTGCGCGGCTTACCTGCGTCGGAATACTCCTCAAGCCTGAAGTGCGTGATTCGTCCATCGACGCCGCTCGGTTGGCTTGGCACACAGCTATGGAAAGTCCGAACAGCGTCCCTGAGTTCACTTCGACGCCCCGGCTCCTGACCACAGCAGGCGAGCTCAGGGACGTTATTCAGACTTTCTTAGTCGCTTTCCCGAGCCACGTCGCAACAATGCGCGCCGCGCTCCGTTTCCAGACCGGCTGTCGCCGGGAATCGGCCTTCAACCACGGAATTGCGCGCGCCGGCGCGATACACCGTGCAGCCTTTGAGGCCGAGATGGAACGCGGTGCTGAAGATTTCGGCGACGTGCGCTTTCGGGAAATCGCGCGGGAGCGCGATGGTCTTGGAGATGCCGCCGTCCACGTAGGGTTGTAGCGCGGCCTGCATCAGCAAGTGATCCCGCGCCCTCACGCCGGCAGCGTCAACGAAGTAGTCGGGCAAGGCCACCGAAGGTTCACGTGCGGATCGCCAAAGCGCGTACGCGTAGCTGGTGGTCTGGAAATTGCGAAACGTTCCGTCGGCGCATGTCACGCGCCGGAACGCTTCGATTCCGAAGCTCGGCTCGATGCCGCTGCTCACGTTGTGCGCCAGCAGGCTGATGGTGCCGGCAGGGGCAATCGCCGTCAGATGACTGTTGCGGATTCCCGAGCGCCGGATATCTGCCCGAATTTCGCTCGGGAGCGCACGGATGAACGGCTGCTCCAGATACGCATCGGCCCGGAAGTCTGGAAAGGCTCCCTTCTCACGGGCGAGCTCTGCGGAGGCTTCGTAGGCAGCATCGCGTATGGTTTGCATGATGCTCGCGGCGGCCGCGCGCGCCGGCTCGCTGTCATAGCGCAGGGTGAGCATCGCCAGCGCATCGGCGAGGCCGGTAATGCCGAGCCCGATGCGTCGTGACCGGTGCACCTGCTCGTGCTGGCGAAGCAACGGAAACCGCGATACTTCGATGACATCGTCCAGGAAGCGCACAGCGAGGCGGGCCGTGACCCGAATGGCGTTGTAGTCGAGCCGGGCGTCCGCGGTGAACGCATCGGACACGAAGGCGGTGAGATTGATCGAGCCGAGGTTGCAGGCGCCATACGGCGGCAGCGGCTCTTCGCCACAGGGGTTGGTCGCGCTCAGGGATTCGCAGTAGCCGAGATTGTTCGCTTCATTGATCCGGTCGATGAAGAGCACGCCCGGTTCGGCCGAGTCGCAGGCGCTGTCGCAAAGCCGCTTCCACAGCTCACGCGCTGGCACCACTCTTTGCACGCGGCAGGGGACGGGCGATGGGTGCCCGCTCCATGCCCTTTGAACGAGATTCCCCGCGACCCCGGCATCGCGCAGCGGCTGCGTGGGGAACATCAGCGGCCACTCGAGATCGTCCTTGACGGCCTGCATGAACGCGTCCGTCACCAGCACGGAAAGATTGAAGTGGCTCAGCACGTCGGGCGTGCGCTTGGCCTCGATGAATTCTTCGACGTCCGGATGGTCACAGCGCAGTGTCGCCATCATGGCGCCGCGGCGCGCGCCGGTTGACAGCACCGTGGCGCACATCGCATCCCAAACGTGCATGAACGAGATCGGCCCGGAAGCCACCATGCCCGTCGCGCGCGCCCGCGTGCCGCGGGGGCGCAGCGTCGAGAAGTCGTAGCCCACGCCACCTCCCTGCTGCATGGTGAGCGCACCTTCCTTGAGCGCTTCAAAGATGCCTTCCATCGAATCGTCGATCAGTCCCATGACGAAGCAATTGAAGAGGGTGACGTGGCGAGCCGTTCCCGCGCCGGCGAGGATCCGGCCCGCGGGAAGGAAGTGGAACGCACCCAGGAGGCTCAGGAAACGCTCACGCCAAATCTCGGTGTCGGGCTCCACGGCGGCAACGGCGGCGGCGACCCGTTTCCAGGTGTCTTCGATGCTGCCTTCGGGAGGCTCCGCGTCCGGATCCCGATAGCGTGTTTGCCAGATGAATTGCGAGAGTCTGGTTTCGGAAGTGTCCGTCACGAGTAGCTCCTGCGCGGCAAACCCAAATATCTCATTGCACGCTTCGCGCATGAAACGCCGCTACGCGTAGAAATGCGCAACATCTGCGGGATGCTACGAATGCACGCTGAAAATCGCGTGTGTGAACCTCCACCGCGCAGTTCCAGACGCTCAGGGCGCAGAGAGGGCAGCATGGACTTTCTGCAAGTGGTCGAGCAGCGGCGCGCTGTCCGCGCGTATCGTCCTGCGCCGATCGGGCGGAGCCTGATCGAGCGCGTCATCAATACAGCCATCCTCGCGCCGAGCGCGATGAATCTCCAGCCCTGGGCCTTTGCCATCGTGACGAATATCACTCGCATCGACGAGTATGCGCGACGTGCGAAGGAGCTGATTCTTGCCGACCCGCACGTGCTGGAGCGGTTCGCGGGCGCGCGCGACATTCTGCACGACCCCAGGTTCAGCATGTTCTATCACGCGCCGGCGCTGGTGCTCGTGCTGGCCAGGTCCGGCGATGAACAGGCGCGGGAAGACTGTTGCCTGGCGGCTCAGACGCTGATGCTCGCCGCCCGTGATGCGGGCCTCGGCACCTGCTGGATCGGATTCGGCCGGCCCTGGCTGGATCTTCCCGAGACGAAGGAGGAGCTCGGCATCCCGAAGGACTATCACGTCGTTGCGCCAATCGTCATGGGCTATCCCACAGCCTGGCCGGAGCCGCACGGCCGGAACGCAGCTGAGATTCACTGGGTGAGCCCGTGACGCTGCTGGCGCGTTCCTGCGTGGCTCGTGAACCATTCGGCGGCAAGCGATGCCACCTGCTCCAGCGTGCCGGGCTCCACGAACAGGTGCGTAGCCCCGGGCACAATCTGCAGCTTCGCCTCGCAGGTCAGTTGCGCAAGCGCTTGTCGGTTTAGCGCCAGAACCTCGCGATCGTCGCCACCCACGATGAGCAGTGTCGCGGCCCGTACCCGAGCCAGCGCAGCGCCGGCGAGGTCTGGCCGGCCGCCGCGCGAGACAACGGCCGCGATGCTGGGGACGCGGGCAGCGGCAGCCAGGGCTGCCGCGGCACCGGTGCTCGCCCCAAAGTAGCCGACCGCGAAATCCTTGAGATGCGGCTGTACGAACGTCCACTCGGTTGCGGCAACCAGCCGGTCGGTCAGCAACGGAATGTCGAAGCGCAGCTCCGCCGTCAGCTCGTCAATCTCTTCTTCTCGCTCGGTCAGCAGATCGAACAGGAGCGTGGCAATTCCTGCCTCCCCCAGACGCTCCGCGACGTAGTTATTGCGTGGGCTCAGCCGGCCGCTACCACTTCCGTGCGCGAACAGGACGACCGCGCTCGCGTTGGGCGCGGTTCGTAGCAGACCGTGCAACCTGACATTCCCGACAGCGACCGAGACCTCTTGCGGGGCCGTGCTCGACTTTGCGCTCATGGCGTCACCCCATCCACATGCGGGCTCGTAAAATCCACGCGGCAAAGCATGCACACCTCGACGCTCTCCGAGAATACGGAAAGGTACGCGGGAAGGTCCGTCCGCAGACTCTATGTAGAAGTGCGGGGGTGCAGGCGGGATGCTCCTAATGACCGTGCAGGCCTCGTGTGTGAGATTAACCAGCAACTGCACGGGAGGAGAGTGTAGTGTTCTCGATCAGCTCGCCGGCATTTGCAAACAACGGTTCCATACCGCCCAGGTACACGAGCGAGGGTAAGAATATCTCGCCGCCGCTCGAGTGGTCCGACGTTCCGGCCCAGGCGAAGAGCCTCGCTCTGATCATCGATGACCCGGATGCGCCGGATCCGCGCGCTCCGCAGAGAACGTGGGTTCACTGGGTGCTCTACAACATTCCCGCCGAGACGCGCGCGCTGCCGGAAGACGCGACGAAGCATGGTGTGCCGGCCGGGACACGCCAGGGTCTCAACGATTGGAGCCGCACCGGTTATGGCGGCCCTTCTCCGCCGATCGGGCGACATCGCTATTTTCACAAGCTTTTCGCACTCGATGCCGTTCTTGCCGATCTCGGGCATCCGACCAAGGCGCAGCTGCTGAAGGCGATGAAAGGGCACGTGCTCGCGGAGGCGCAGCTCATCGGCACGTACGAGATGGGCCACTGAAGGCAATGCCTGCCGTGAGCGCCCGATACCATTACAACAACTGGAGATGAACCATGGTCAGCAGACAGAATCCGCCAGGGCCTGTGCGGCGCCCCCTCAGCAGCGACGAGCTCGCGGATCTGGATGAGCAGTTCGATGAATGCGATGCGGATGGCGATCAGCGAATCGACTTCACCGAATTCTCTCAGCTCCTGGAGAACCTCGGTTCAGAGGTGCCGCCGGACCGCCGGCAGGCCCGCTTCGATGAGATCGATGCTGACCGCGATGGGGCCGTCGACAGGCGTGAGTTCATGGAATGGTGGCGTGGCGCTTGATGTAGCTCAGGTCCTGCTCGAGGTCCGGCTCGTGCACATGCTCGAGCATGTGCGCGCGGCTCAGTCGTCTTAGCTTCACCGCCGTGCGCCAGCTCGCATCCTCGGGCGCCAATGGCTCGCCGATGATCACTTCCAGTGGCGCCGGGCGGGGGAGCGTGGCGCCATCGGGGAGCATCGCGCGAGTTCCGCACACCGCCACCGGAACCACTGCGGCGCCGGCCGCTGCGGCGGCCAGGAAGGCGCCCATGTGGAAGGGCAGAAGGCCCGGGTCGCGTTGGAATGTTCCCTCCGCGAACACGTGCAGCGACTCATGCGCCCGAAGCCTTGCCTGCAGCTCACCTGCCGCCACCACCGCTTCCGGCACGTCGTGGCGCTCGACGAATACGCACCCGAGCCGTTTGAGCACGCTCCCGAGCGCGATCGATTCTTTGAGCTCGCGCTTCGCGACGAACGCGACATCGGGTGGCAACGTGGCAACGAGCACGAACGCATCCACGTAGCTGGAGTGGTTTGACACGTACACCCGCGCGTCGCGCCCGGCATGCGCGGGTGCGATCACCCGCAAGGAGATGCCGGCCAGGCGCACGGCGAGTCGAGCGAACCGCGCGGCGACACGTCGTCGGCGCATGAGGCCGGGCGTGAGCACGATTGCGAGCAACAGAAAAGGTGTCAGGCACGCTGCCACCAGCACCGCACGCACACCCCAGAGATACGTCGCAAGGCGCCGAGCTCTTCGCGTGCACTGCGTGGCAAATCCTCGCAAGGCCAGCCTGGAAAGCTGAACCCACGGCGCCCGACCTGCGGCACCCAGCTTGCCCTGCTCGTACGCCTCCCGACACGCGGCGCGCCGTATCTTGCCGCTCGAAGTCTTCAGGACGGTGCGCGGCGGCACGAGCACCACCTCGTCGATGGGAAGCCCGATGAGATCCACCGCGAGGCGATTGATGCGCGCGATGAGATCCCCGCTTGCGGGAGCAGGTTGCTCGCGCGTTTCGACGAGCATGACGACCCGCTCCGTTCCCCTGCTCCGGTCCGTCGCGGCGAACACCACAACTGCACCCTTGCGCACCTCGGGCAGCTGCCCGACGGCTTCTTCGAGCTCCTGCGGATGAATATTGTGGCCGCCGCGAATGATGAGGTCCTTGGCGCGGCCGGTGATATAGAGCTCGCCCCCGGCGAGGTAACCGAGATCGCCGGTGTCGAGCCATGGGCCATCGAACAGGCGCCCGGTCTCCGTCGGGTTGTTGAAATACCCGCTGGTCGCGGAAGGGCCCTGAAACTCGATGCGCCCTTGCATGCGTTCGGGAAGCGGCCTGCCGGCGGCGTCCGCGATGCGAATCTCATGGCCCGGAATCGGTCTGCCGCAGGAGACGACGGCAAGCGCGGCCCGGTCCATTCCACCGGCGCCGCTGGCCCGTCCATCGCGCAGGAAGGTGTCTCGATCGATCCGATCGATGAGCGGCCCGCGATCGGGCGGCGGGAAGGTGAGGCCGAGAGCGCATTCGGCCAGGCCGTACACCGGCATCAGCGCGGAACGCCGCAGTCCGAACGGCGCGAAGCGCTCGGCAAACCGCTCGAGCGTGTGCGCGCTCACCGTCTCGGCGCCGTTGAAGGCAAAGCGCAGGCAGCTCAGGTCGAGCCCTGCAAGGGCCGTATCGTCGATCTTGTTGATGCACATCTCATAGGCGAAGTTCGGCGCGGCCGTGAGGGTGGCACGATGGCGATCGATCGTGCGCAACCAGCGCACCGGGCGCGACAGGAATGCGAATGGCGACATGAGCACGAGCGGATACCCGAAAACCAGCGCGCCGAGGCAAGCCCCGATCAAGCCCATGTCGTGATAGAGCGGTAGCCAGGAGACGAAACAGTCGGCGGACGTGATGCCGGTCGCGCGTTGCATGGCATGCAGGTTCGACAGCAGATTCGCATGCGTCAGCACCACACCTTTCGGCTGGCCCGTGCTGCCCGAGGTGTACTGGAGGAATGCCGTATCGGACGGTTGCGCGGCTGGAGTCGGGAATGCCGCGTGGGCTTCAGAGGCTTCCGCCACGGTCAGGATCGTCTCGAGCTTCGTGCTCAATGAGCGCAGCAGGTAGGCGAGCGGTTTCACACGATCGAACGTGAGCAGTATCCGGGACTCGCAGTTGGTGAGTATTCCGGCGACCCGTCGCAGGTGGCTTTCGATCTGACTGGGTCGCGCCGGAGGATAGAGCGGCACGGGAACCGCGTGCGCGTAGAGTGCCCCGTAAAAGGCGGCGAAGAAGTCCCGGCCCGTCGGCAGCATGATTGCCACCGCTTCTCCCGGGCGAACACCGCGCCGGATCAGTCCGGCCGCCACTGCGGTGGCTTCGGCACGCAGATCGCCAAAGGTAATCGGCTCAGCGCGTGTCTCGCGATCCGCCAGAAGAATGTGCGTGCGTTCGGGCTGCTTCGTCGCCTGCCAGTCGAGCGCCTCGAGAAGCGTTGCGGGTAACGGTGGCGCCGCAGCGCCCGGCTCGATGCGTGCGGGCCTTTGAATCGGTGCCGCGGGCGCGGCTGCGCCTCGGGCGATATGCAGCGCACGCACGATGTCCCGCACGGAATCGGCCTGCGAGACGGCTTCATCGGGCAGCAACGTGCCGAGCGCCTGCTCGACGCGCAGCGCGAGCTCGACACGCGCGAGACTGTCGAGCCCGAAGTCGCGCTCGATCGACGCGTCGGCATCGAGCTTGTCGATGCCGGGCATCCCGGGGTGCAACTCGGAAGCGAGCGCCCGGGCGGCGGCCAGAGCTTGTTCGAGAGCGAGGCTTTCCTCGTCCGACGTGACGGGGTCATACGGACTCGCAGAGCTCATCTGCCGCACCCTGGCGGACTCAAGGGGCACGAGTAGGCGCCCGGCCCGCCAAACACTCAATGGGTACTTCCGCGTAATGTCGGGCGAAGTGCGCGGCTGCGCCCGTAACTCTCCGTATACCGTTTCCGTCAGGCCGGACGCAGCATGGCAGGGTGATGACCACACGCTGGGAACATTTTCCGCACGAGGCTGACATGGGCGTACGCGGATTCGGTACGACGGAGGCGGAAGCCTTCGAGCAGGCAGCGCGCGCCATGACGGCGGTCGTTACCGATCTTGGCACGGTAGAGGCGCATGAGGTCGTGCCTATCGAATGCGAGGCGCCCGACCGTGAATTGCTGTTCGCCGAATGGCTGAACAGCGTGATCTACGAAATGTCGGTTCGAAAAATGCTCTTCAGTCGATTCAACGTGCGGTTCGAAGGCACCCGGCTTCGGGCGCAGGCGTGGGGCGAGCGTGTCGACCCGGCGCGGCACCACCCGGGCGTCGAGATCAAGGGGGCCACTTACACGGCGCTGCGCGTCGCGCACGAGAACGGTGAGTGGGTCGCGCAGACGGTCGTGGACGTTTGAGCCATGGATCTCACACTCTTCAGACGGCGTTCCGAGCACGAGTGGGAAATTCCCGCGCAGGGCGCCATGCGCGTCCCGGCCGTGATCTACGCGAGCGAAGCGCTGATGCGCGACATGGACAACAAGGTCTATGAGCAGGCGGTCAACGTGGCGAAGCTCCCGGGCATCGTGAATGCCTCATACGCCATGCCCGACGCGCATTGGGGTTATGGCTTTCCCATCGGCGGCGTCGCCGCGTTTGATCCGGATGCGGGTGGAGTGGTCTCGGCGGGCGGGGTCGGCTTCGACATTTCGTGCGGCGTGCGCTGCCTTCACACCGGCCTCGTGCGTGCGGATGTGATGGCCGTTCAGAAGACGCTGGCAGACGCTCTGTGTTACCGCGTTCCGGCCGGCATGGGCAGCACCGGGTTGATCCATCTCAATGCCGCAGAGATGGATGACATGCTCACCGGCGGCGCGCGCTGGGCCATCGAGCGTGGTTGGGGCGTCCCCGAAGACCTCGAGCGCATCGAAGAGCAGGGGCAGATGAAAGGAGCGAAGCCGGGGCAGGTGTCAGACAAGGCAAAGCACCGCCAGCGCGACGAGATGGGCACGCTCGGTAGTGGCAATCACTACCTCGAAGTGCAGGAAGTGACTGCGGTATTCGATGAAGCCATTGCTCGGACGTTCGGCTTGAAGCTGGGCGATGTCGTGGTGATGATCCATTGCGGCTCGCGGGGGCTGGGCCATCAGATCGGCACCGAGTTTCTCAAGCGGATGGCGGTGTCCGCCGGGCAATTCTCGATCGAGCTTCCCGACCGGGAGCTGGCCTGCGCACCGATCAATTCCGGCGTGGGGCAGGATTATCTCGGCGCCATGCGGGCCGCGATCAACTGCGCGCTCGCCAATCGCCAGATACTCACGCATATCGTGCGGAAGGTGTTCGCAGACATTCTTCCGCAGGCAAAGCTGCCGCTCCTCTACGACGTCTCGCACAACACGTGCAAGGTCGAACAGCACCGCGCCGACGGAGAGTTGAAACAGCTCTACGTTCACCGCAAAGGGGCGACGCGTGCATTCGGCCCTGGCCATCCGGACATACCCGAGGCGCTGCGAGAGGCGGGGCAGCCGGTGCTGATCGGCGGCTCGATGGGAACGTTTTCGTACGTGCTGGCCGGCACGCAAGCCTCCGAAGCGCTGGCATTCAGCTCAGCGTGTCACGGTGCCGGCCGCGCCATGAGCCGTCACCAGGCGCTGCGAAACTGGAGGGGGCGGCAGGTGGTCGATGCGCTCGCGGCGCGCGGCATCCTGATTCGAAGCCCCTCCATGCGTGGTGTTGCCGAGGAGGCACCCGACGCATACAAGGACGTTACCGCCGTCGTCGATGCGGCCGACGCCGCGGGTCTTGCCCGGAAGGTTGCGTGCCTCGCTCCGCTCGTCTGCATCAAAGGCTAGGGAAAGTCTGAGGAACTTCGCAGAATTCGCCCGGTGCATCGGCACCCCGGCCGCGGGCGCTTCAACGCGAATTCTGCGAAGTTCTTCAGACTTTCCCTAGCCATGCCGGGCGGGTGATTGCTCGCGCCTAGCGGCGCGCCTTTTTCGCGCGAGCAGGAAGCCGTAGATCGCAACGTTTGGTGCCAATGCCGCAAGGCCGAGCCAGATCTGCATTTCCCGCGTAAGTCCGGCCGGATACAGAACCGCCATCAGGTAGTGATTGATGAAGCCACCTTCGTAGCCGGCCTCGCCGCCGAGTTGCCGAAGCGTCACTTCCAGTGGCGTGAGTGGGCAGATGAGTCCGGCAAATTCAATCAGGGCGCCCCAGACGACGGCAGCTACTTGAAACCACATCAGCCTGGGCCATCTCAGCACCAGCAAGGCACCAAACACCACGAACGCCACGAACGTCAGATGGACGATCAGCACCAGATCCGCGGCGATGTGATAGATCATTGCGACGACAGGGAGGACAGGCGTTCGTTCACGCGCGGAATCGGGCCGTCAGGATGTCGAGCAGCGTAAAGACGATGGCGGTGCCGACCATGGCGGTCGTGTCGAGTCCCATTGCGCCGCGCAGGACGAGCATGGGGAGCAGCGCTTCAGGCAGTTGATCCAGGAGCGGGATCGACTGCCCGCTGATGAAGCCGAGTCGCCGCTTGAGAAATGATGAGCACAGGTCTCCCGTGAGCGCCATTACGCCGAACAGGGCGCCCACGCCGAATCCGCGCGAGACCATGACGCCGGCGAACCCTGCCGCCACGATCCCCGATATCAGCCCCCGCCACGTCTTGTGTGCGCCGAATAGCGTGCGCCCATCGCGCAGTGAACGATTCGCGTCGATCGGGGCCGAGTAGCGTTTTCCCAAAAACCGGGCGACGACGACGGGCGTGCTGTTTGCGACGATGAGTATGAAGAGCGCCGGCAGATCGACGAGTTCCTGGATTGACCACACTGCCGCCCGCTTCTCGCGCCAGAGTTATCTCAATGAGCCCGGCGCACGGCTTCCTCGGCTTCCGCCGCGCGCTCGAGCTCCGTTCGGGCACGCTGCGTCTGCGCGGACGTATCGCTCATCGCGGCGGGCAGGGCGTCTTCAACGCGCTCAGCCCAGACGAACTCGAGTTTGTTGCGCGCACTCTCCGGAATGTCGTCGAAGTCCTTGCGGTTGCGGGCAGGCAGGATGACCGTGCGGATGCCTGCGCGGGCCGCGGCCACCACCTTCTCCTTGATGCCGCCGACCGGCAAGACGAGCCCACGAAGGCTGATCTCGCCCGTCATCGCCACATCGCTGCGCACGGTTCGATCGGACAACAGAGACACGAGCGACATGAAGATGGCGACGCCGGCACTCGGGCCGTCCTTCGGTATCGCGCCCGCCGGCACATGGATGTGCAAGTCCTGGCGGTCGAGACTGTCGATGGCGATGCCCAGGCTTTTCGCCTGTGCCTTCACGAGCGTGACGGCCGCCTGAGCACTCTCTTTCATGACATCGCCGAGCTGTCCGGTCAGGATGAGCTTGCCGCTGCCGGGAACGCGGCTCGATTCGATGAAAAGGATGTCGCCGCCCACGGGAGTCCACGCAAGTCCCGTGGCCACTCCGGGCACGCTCGTACGCATGGCCAGCTCACTCTCGAAGCGCCGGGGCCCAAGAATCGCCGTTACATCGTCCGCGGCCAGCGCGGCGTGTGTCGCGGTACCCGAGGCGATTCTCACGGCGGCCGAGCGCAGGATCGCGCCGATCTGGCGCTCGAGATTGCGGCACCCGGCCTCGCGCGTGTAGTCCCCGATGATCCGCGTCAGCGCATCGTCCGAAACCTGCACCTGCTCGGCGGTGAGGCCATTGGCCTTGAGCTGGCGTGGCACGAGGTAGCGCCTCGCGATCTGAAGCTTCTCTTCTTCCGTATAGCCGGTGAGCTCGATCACTTCCATGCGGTCGCGCACGGCCGCCGGAATGGTGTCGAGCACATTCGCCGTGCAGATGAACAGCACGCGGGTGAGGTCGAAGGGGACGGCCAGGTAGTTGTCGCGGAACGTGTTGTTCTGCTCCGGGTCCAGCACTTCCAGCAGAGCCGAGTAAGGATCGCCCTGGTGGCTCGCGCTCAGTTTGTCGACTTCGTCGAGCATCAGCACCGGGTTGCGCGTGCCCGCCTTTTTCAACGACTGGATGATGTTGCCGGGCAGGGCGCCGATGTAAGTGCGCCGGTGGCCGCGGATCTCCGCTTCGTCGTGGACGCCGCCGAGGCTCACGCGGGCGAACTTGATGCCGAGCGCGCGGGCAATGCTTTGCCCGAGCGAAGTCTTGCCGACGCCCGGCGGACCCACGAAGCACAAAATGGGGCTGCGGCCTTGTGGATTGAGCTTGCGCACGGCCAGGAACTCGATGATCCGGCGCTTGATCTTCTCCAGGTCGAAGTGGTCTTCATCGAGCACGAGGCGCGCCTTGTCGATGTCGTAGTCTTCGGTGTCGAGCTTCGACCACGGCAGCGCCGCGAGCCACTCGAGGTAGGTCGCGACCATGGAGAATTCGGGGGAGCCTTCGGACATGCGCCCCAGGCGCTGCAACTCGCGCCGGGCGTGCTCTTCGGTCTCAGGCGGCATACCGGCGGCGCCGATCGCCTTCGTGAGCTCTTCGATCTGCGTCGGGCTTTCCCCGGTTTCACCGAGCTCGTGCTGGATCTGGCGTAGCTGCTCGCGCAGCACAGCCTGCTTCTGCCTGTCATCGAACGCCTCGCGGGTCTTGTCGCCGATCTGCTTCGTGAGTCGCAGCACCTCGATGCGCTGAGTCAGCGCGGTGATCACGCGATCGAGTCGTTCCTTCAGCGCAAACGTCTCGAGGATCTGCTGCTTCTCGGCCGGCTTCAGATCGATGAGGCTCGCGACGAGGTCTGCAAGCGCACCCGGGGATTCGACGGTCTGAAGGCTTCCGACGACCTCCGCCGGCACCTGCGACAACAGCTGTAATGCCTCGATGGCTCGCTCACGCAGATAGAGGGCACGTGCCTCGATCTCGCGCCCGCTCGGCTCCTCCTCCTTGTGTAGCGTCACGCGCGCGAGCATGTACGGATCGGTCTGCGTGAACTCGGCCACGGTGAAGCGCTGGTCGCCGTGCACGATCAAATGGTGCGAGCCGTCTTCGGCTGTCACGAAGCGCACGATGGTGGCGATGGTGCCGACCCGATGCAGCTCGGCGGGCGCAGGCTCGGCTTTCGCCGGGTCTTGCTGGAGCAGCACGCCGACCTTGCGGCGAGCTTTGACGGCTTCCTGCGCCGCCGCGACGGAGCGCGTGCGCCCAATGCCGAGGGGTACCACGGTGCCCGGAAAGAGCACGAGGTTGCGGACCGGGATGATGATCAGTTCTTCTTGATTGTCCGTCATGCTCATGCCTTGGTGAGATGCAGCTCGAGGCAGCCATCTGCCATGTGCTGCTCGCGTAGTGTGTAGCGCCCCGGCGGCAGATCGATACGCCGCTCGAAAGTGCCATAGGGAATTTCCATTCGGCGGATGCGCAGGCAATCGAGCGCCGACGGCGGCAAGCGCTCGGTCTGCACCAGAAGTCCTGTCCCATCCACCAGCAGCGTGACCTGTTCGGCGCGAATGCCGGGCAGGGCGACGAATATCCGGAATCCGTCGTCGGTCTCGAACACGTCGACGGGCGGCGCCCAGGCGGGCTGCAACGCCTGGCCGGCGGTCAATGCGAAGAATCGCCTGTGATGACGCTCCGCGCGTTCGAGCATGGCGACCGCCTCGCCCCACATCCAGGAATCAGTACCGAGCAGACGATTCACGGGCGTGCTCCTGTCTTACGGGTGGGAGGGCAGCTCGTGACTCGGAAAGGCTGTTTCCGCAAGATGGGCGCGAACCGCGCTCTCCGGCGCGTGCAGCAGATCCTTGAGCACCTCGGCTCCGATCACCTCGGTGAGGTGCTTGGACATCGCCGAACGCAACATGCCCATGAACTGCGGGCCCGCGATCAGGACCAGGCGGTCGAAGAGGCGAGCCTCCCTGGCGGTTTCGAGCTCGTGCACGATGCGGTTGGCAAAGACCTGCGCACCGTGACGTCGTGGAGTTTCCTCGCCGCCCGTCGAGTGGTGCGGGACCGCGCTGCGGCGCGTGCCTGTCGAAGCGTGGTCGTAGACACGCCCCGGCCGATCCGATTTCAAGTCCCGATCCTTCAGGCGCGAATTGGGGTCCGTGAGCTCCCCGACGAGGCGCAATGGCGCGTCGGCCTGGTCGATATCGTAGAAGCGGGCGGTGCTTTGATCGGCAAGAAGAATACGTGTAGTCATGATGGATTCCCCGAAAAATGTCATTCAGAATCGGACGCCGCTTGCGTCGCCGGCGATGGTTGTTTGAGCAGCGCTTGCACTTCGTCGTCGTCGATTTGTCGGAAGTCGTCGTACCACTGGCCGATGGAGCTGAGAAACGCCGGTATTTTCAGCACGACGAGCTTGTCTGCCTCGCCGCCCACCAGCGCCGCCGCTTCGTCGGACGCTACCGGCGCGGCCACCACCACCGAGCCTGCGTGGGCCTTGCGGGCCGAGCGCACCGCCGCCAGCATCGTGGAGCCGGTAGCGAGGCCGTCATCGACCAGAACCACGGTCTTGCCAGTGAGGTCGAGCGGCGCCGCGCTGGCGCGATAGGCGCGTTCACGCCGATCGAGCTCGACACGCTCGGCATCGGCGAGCTCGTCGAAATTGACGCCCATCCTGGTCAGGTACGTCGCGAATGTGGGTTCGCGAACCTGGACTCCGCCCGCCGCAATGGCGCCGACGGCCAGCTCGCGCTGGCCTGGCATGCCCACCTTGCGCACCACCAGCACGTCGAGCGGGGCGTTGAGCTCGCGCGCCACTTCAAAGGCAACAGGGACCCCGCCTCGCGGCAGCCCGAGCACGATCACGGGCGGGCTCAGTTTCTCTTTGCGCACGGCGCGTGCCAGGGCCTCACCGGCGCTGCGGCGGTCGGCGAACGTGCGTGACGAGGCTGTTTCCATGATGCGAGCCGTTTGCCGCGCGCCGTCAGGTTCCGACCGTGATTTCATTTCGGACCTGCATCACGCCGGGCGCCGACCACGCGGTCTGCTGGGCCTG
Source organism: uncultured Gammaproteobacteria bacterium (assembly GCA_963837755.1). GTDB lineage: Bacteria > Pseudomonadota > Gammaproteobacteria > Steroidobacterales > Steroidobacteraceae > JADGHX01. The sequence continues at coordinate 188,593 of CAWIOP010000005.1, forward strand.
CATGCGTTCCGACCACGTGCGCACCGTGCCGGTGAGCGTGACCTCGCCGCCGTGGGCCACCACGGTGATGTGATCCGCGTCCACTTCCGCGTTTCGGCGGAAAGCGTCCTCGATCATGTGCTTGATCTGCACGGGCTGGACGCGCGGGGTGATGATGATCTGGTTATCCACGCCCATTACGCCGCGCAGGTGCCGGGCAATGGCTTCGATTCGCTCGCGCTGGAAGTTCCACTCCACGCGGCCTTCGAGGGTGATGTGACCCTGGTGGACGAGCACCTTCACGTCGTCCGCGACCTGCGGCAGGTTGGCTCTGATGGCGGCGACCGCGGCTCTGGCGATATGCGGGTCATCGAGCGCGTCCGTCGGCGCAAGGCGCACCTGCACATCGTTGGCGACACCGGCAACGCCCGCAATGCGCTTGGCGATCATCTCCGCGTGGTACTTCTCGAAGTAGTTGCGAACGAACCCGGTCAGCGTCACGACGCCGTCGTTGACCTTCACCGCGATGTCGGTCTCATCGATCTGGGGGCTCCAACGCAGCTCCGCCGCCACGTCGTGCCTCACATCGCTGTCCGGTCTCATGGCCACTGTTCCTTGCTGAATCGTTGGCGTATTAATTACGCGGAGCCCGCGCTGCGGCCATGCGTAGCACTCCCTAGTCGCCACCGTGCCATTACGTTCTTTCGCGATCGCGCGCTGGCTGCGACGATCCGGTCAGTGGTGATGGACTTCGCACGGGCGCAATGTCTGCGCGCGCGGCGCCAGCTCGCTTTCCTCCGCCACGAACTCCACGCGCGAGCCGACTTTGAAGCGGTCGTACAGCGACGGATCGATGCCGCGCAGGTTGAAGAGCACGAGGCGGCCGTCATCCGCATCGATGACGCCGAAATGGCCCCCGTCATCGAGGTCGGTAATCGTGCCCGTCGCCTTGGCGGTTCGGCCGGGCTTGCGCCGTGCGCGTCGCGGTTTGCGGCTCATCATGAGGTTCCAACGCCGCGCCCCGCCTGTCGTTCCAGCAATCGCGCCAGGGCGCCGAATTCCTGCGCCAGGTGGGCGATGAGGTCATCGGTCGAGACGATTCCGGTGAGCGCACCGGAGGCGCTGATCACCGGGGCCCGGCGAACGCCGCGCTCGCGCATGCGGCGCAAGCCGTCTTCCGTCGAATCGTCCTCGCAGAGCACGAGGGGATCGCGCGTCATCACCTCCGCGGCGCTCAGCCGGCTGAGGTCGGCCGCATGCGTGAGCTGGGCCCGGACAACGTCGCGATCGGTGACGATGCCGGAGGCCACCGGCCGATCCGCAGGCCTGCTCGTCACGATGACCGTGCCGACATTGTTCTCGTACATGAGCCGGGCAACGTCGGCCAGCGATGCGCTTACCGATGCTGTAACAGGGTTTCGGCTGCAGATAGTTCCGATGTTCATGCGATGTTCCCTCCGCGTCGAAATCTCGCCCTGCCGGAGCGCCGGCGCCATGCGTAGGAATGCTGAGCGGACAGGGGTTCATCCTGTTGTCCCGTCCACTGCGTGGCATTGGAATGGCCACATGAACCAGGAGGTGGCGACATGAAGATCGGCGATCTGTGCAGCCGCGACGTGTTCGTGGTTGGGCCGGCCGAACCGCTTGCCGAGGCCGTGCGCGAGATGGACTTGCGGCACGTGGGGGCAGTTGTGGTGGTCGAGCGTCAGGGTGAGGCGACGCGGGCGGTCGGGCTCGTGACGGACCGGGACGTGTTGCGGGGTCAGTTCGAGCGCAAGGCCGACCTTTTCTGCCTCACCGTTGGCGATGTCATGACCACCTATCCGCTCACGCTGCAGGAGGACTGGGATGTGTCCAATGGCATTGGCCGGATGAGCGCAAGAGGGGTGCGCCGCGCGCCGGTGGTGGACAAGGCTGACAATCTTGTCGGAATCGTCTCGTTCGACGACCTGCTTCCGGTGGTGGCCGAGGAGATGGCCGCGCTGGCGCGGTTGATCGGAACCCAGGCGGGGCGGGAGCCGGCCCGGGACAAAGTCCATTCGGTGAGCGCACGGCGCACGACGGAATCTGGCGCAAACCGGAGTGGCTTATGAACATCCATACCCGCCACGTCGCAATCGCCGTTGTGGTTGCGGTCATCCTGATGCTGCTCGCCTCGGTGGTAGCACGTGCGCAGGACTACTCGGCCCACTCGGGGGCGAAACTATATGAACGGTTCTGCGCGAGCTGCCACGGTGACAAGGGGCACGGCGACGGCGTGGTCGCCGCGAGCTTCAAGATCGAAGTGCCGGACTTGACCCGCATCGCGAAACGTCAGGGCGGCGTTTTCCCGGACGAGCAGATTCCGCCGCATCATCGACGGCCGCAACGTCATGGTGCCGCACGGCTCACGCGAGATGCCGGTGTGGGGCTACGAGTTCTATTACCAGAACGAAGCCAAGGCCGACGCGCAGAAACGCACGGAAGACATGGTTCGGCGGCTTGCGGATTACGTGCGGACGCTACAGACGGAGTAACCTGCGGGAGGCGCGGCAAGACTGAGCATTCATGAACCAGCACATTGCGGCTATCGCTGAGCGGATCAACCAGCTCGAATCCGAGCTCGAATCGGAGTTTGCCAAGCGGCGGGCGCAGCTCGCATACACCGTCAAGGGGCGCGCCGTGCGGTTCGAGCAGCAGGTGCTCAGGCGCCACCGGGATTTGAAGATACCCCTGTCGCGCTACGTTCTTGGAGCGCGGCCACTGCTGGTCATCACAGCACCCCTCATCTATTCGCTCATCATTCCGTTCGTGCTGCTCGATGTCTTCGTGTCGCTGTATCAACTCATCTGCTTCCCGGTTTTCGGCATTGCGCGGGTTCGCCGCGGCAACTACCTGGTGCTCGACCGCGGCCAGCTCGTGTATCTCAATGCGATCGAGAAGATCAATTGCGCGTATTGCTCCTACGCGAATGGCCTCATCGCGTATGTTCGCGACGTGGCCTCGTTGACCGAGCAGTACTGGTGCCCGATCAAGCACGCGCAGCGTGTGAGCGGCGCCCATGAGCGATACAGGAAATTTGTCGACTACGGCGATGCGGAGAGCTACCAGGGCGAGCTCAAGAAGCTGCGCGAGGATCTGCGGCAGGCACAAGACCCTTCCTCATGATGGCCCGCCCGGAACGCCGCGGGCCGAGCGGGCAACGGCATGGTGGGGTCACCTATCCGGCCGTTTTGCTGGCCGCGTTCGCTGTAGTCTTCGTAGCTCTCGGAATCTCGCCCACCTACCGCCAGGACTGGCTGCTCGAGAATCTGCTCGTGCTCGCGGCGTTGGCGGTTCTCATCGCCACCTGCAACCGGCTGCGGTTCAGCAATGCCTCATACACGCTGCTATTCGTGTTCTTCGTGCTGCATGAGATTGGGGCGCACTACACGTACTCCCTCGTGCCGTACGATTCCTGGCTTCCAGGCGCGACACAGATGACGCTGTCGGAGCGATTTGGGCTGCGAGCGTAATCACTACGACCGGCTGGATCCACTTCGCCTACGGGCTGCTCGTGCTGCTGCCCGCCATTGAGCTTCTCCGGGCCGTTGCGCCGCCTCGCGGTATCTGGCGCCACCTGTTGCCGTTGCTTTTCATCCTGTCGAATTCCGCAATCTACGAGCTCATCGAGTGGGCGGCGGCCGTGGTATTCGGCGGCGAGCTCGGCACCGCCTATCTGGGCACGCAGGGCGACGAGTGGGATTCCCAGAAGGACATGGTATTTGCCGCAAGTGGCGCCATGGTCGGAATGGCCCTCATGGCGGGCGCTCACGGGCTGCGCCGGCTCTCTGCGCCCGCTCGTCGACTCAGGGCGGCCGGGGTGTCGCAAGAAGCGCGTCGAGACGAGGCGTCACCTGCGACAGTGTCGTCGGCACCTCACGCAGCTCGGATGCGGCACTGATCACGTCGATTCCTCCGGGCATCTTCTCCCGGCCGCTTCCCGATGTGGTCACGAAGACGATCTTCCCCGGTTCCCGGGCGCGATCGAGAAACGCCCTGGCGTCGGCCTGCGGCCGCCAGTTTTCCCATGTGTGGATCACGATGATCGCGGACCACTCGCTCTCCCGAACGCCCGGCAGACCGGACACGTCGATCACTTTGATGTGCACGGAGCGCTGCTTCAGATAGTCAACGAGGCGCTCGACCAGGGCGTACTTGAATTCGCTGCCCTGCGTCGCGATCAGCACGTGCTGCCGGAGCGCGGGTTCCCCTACCTCGAAAGGCGTGGCAACCACCATTGAATAGCGACTGCGGTACCAGCTCAGCGATGCAAGAAGAAGCAATCCAAGTGTGCCGATCATCAGCAGTGTGGCGGCCACGAGTTTGAAGACGCTGCGCCTGTTCATTTAGTTGAGTTCTTCTGTGCAGCCCCGGCAGGAATCGTGCACCGCAAACGGCGCGTCACGAATACGCAGATGTGCAGTAGCGACTACCCGGATGCCCGTATTCCGCTTCCGCGTTGGCGCCTTCAGCATCGGCATCATCCTGTATTCAAAAGGAACCTGAACATGAAGTCACTATTGCTTGCCGCTGCGGCGAGCGCGGTGTTGATTGCCGGTTGCGCGACCACGATGGAAGCTCACTCTGACCACGACGCCTCCCAGAGCTTCTCGCGCTACCGCACCTTCGCATGGATGGCGGATGAGCCGATGATTGGCCCACCGGAGCAGGTGGCCCGGGTGAGCCCCCTCAATCGTATGCGGATCGTGGATGCGATCGAGAGCGAGCTCGGCGCCAAAGGCTTTCAGAAGACCACGGAGCGGGCGGCTGCGGACTTCGTCGTGTCGTACACGGTGGGCGCGCGGGATCGGTTGGACGTGCAGTCGTATCCAGCGCCCTATCAGGGCATGTGGTACTGGGGTGGGCCGTATTACGGACACGACGTCGACGTGCGGACGTACACCGAGGGCACCCTCTCAATCGATGTGTTCGACGGCACCACCCACCAGCCGGTATGGCACGGCTGGGGTTCGAAACGCATCACGGCTCACGATGTCAGGCACGCCGCGGAGCAGATTCCGCCCGCCGTTGCCGCGATCCTGAAAGACTTTCCGCCGGGTTGAGCGGCACCCGCCGAGCCTGCGCGTGTAGGCTGCGAGCGGTTGGACGGTTACCATGACGCCAGGCTTGTCCAGACGGAAGAGAAAAAAATGACCACGAAGCTCGAGAAAGAGCTGAGACGCGAAATCGAGATTGACGGCAAAGCGTACACGGTGACGCTGTCGCCCAAGGGAGTGCGGGTCACCGAAAAAGGCCGGCGCAAGGGACAGGAGCTCGACTGGAAGGATATGGTCGCCGGCCAGGCGGCATCCGCGGCGTCGTCGGATGCCACGCCAGATGAGAGTCAATAGCGGGCGAGCTGCGCTGGTGCGGGCGTGCGCGCCGAGCTGACGCGCGCACGCTCCTGGTTCAATCGTCGTCTGTCGGCCCGGCGCCTCAGATCGACTGCAGCTGAGCCATTGCGAAGCCTTCGGGCAACGCCAAATCCCGCATAGGAGCGCGGCTTTCGGTGAAGTACCCTTCCGGGATGAGCGATTCGGAACATGCTGAAAGGGCCAGGCATGCGGCTTCACGCGCAGACCTCGAACGCCTGCTCGAGCGAGCGGAAACACAAGCCCGCATCTTCGATATCACGCTCTCTTCAATTACCGACTTCGTCTACATCTTCGATCTCGATGGGCGGTTTCGCTACGTCAACAAGGCTCTGCTGGACTTGTGGGGCCTGACGCTCGACCAGGTCGTTGGCAAGAATTTCCAGGAGCTGAAATACCCGGAGCCCCTGGCATCGCGGCTTCAGCGGCAGATTCAGCAGGTGATCGATACCGGCAAGGGCCTGTCGGACGAAGCGCCTTATACGAGCCCCACCGGAGCCAGTGGCTATTACGAGTACATCTTCAGGCCGGTGTTCGCTCCGGACGGCTCCGTCGAAGTGGTTGCGGGCTCCACGCGGGATGTCTCCGCACGGAAGCGCACCGAAGACGCCCTGCGAAGCCGCACGGCGCAGTTCGAAAGTCTGTTCAGCGACGTGCCGCTGGGCGTCTACCTGGTCGATGCCGATTTTCGCGTGCGCGAAGTCAATCCGCGCGCGCGCCCCGTGTTCGCGAACATCCCGGACCCGATCGGCCGGGATTTCGACGAGGTGATTCACCTGCTGCGGCCGAAGCCCTATGCGGATGAAGTGGTGCGGCTGGTCCGGCGTACGCTCGAGACGGGCGAGCCCCACATCACGCCCGAACGCATGGAGGAGCGACGCGATCTTCAAAAGACCGAGATCTACGAGTGGCAGATCCATCGAATCCCGTTGCCCGACGGCCGCAACGGCGTGGTCTGCTATTTCCGTGAGGTCTCCTCGCAGGTGTACGCGCGGCGCGCGCTCGAGGCGGCGGATCGGCAGAAGGACGAATTCCTGGCCATGCTGGCGCACGAGCTGCGAAACCCGCTAGCGCCTATTCGCAACTCGAGCGAGCTGCTCGCGCGCAGCCTGCCGAAGGACAGCGGGGCGCAGGGGGCCATCGACGTCATCCAGCGCCAGGTTGTTTACCTGACGCGACTGGTCGATGACCTGCTCGACGTGTCACGCATCAGCCAGGGGCGCATCGAGCTCAAGCTGCAGACGCTGGAGCTCGCTACGGTAATCGCCCAGGCGGTGGAAACCGTGGCGCCGCTACTGCGCGAGAGGCGTCACAACCTCCAGATCACGAGCCACCACCAGCCGCTCCACGTCCGAACGGCGATCCCGCGCGGCTCGTGCAGTGCGTCGCGAACATTCTGGCGAACTCGGCCAAGTACACCGACGCGGGCGGACAGATTCAGGTGCAGGCCCGTGCCGAGGCAGCGCAGGCGGTCATCTCGATCGCCGACAACGGGGTCGGAATCTCCGATGAGCTGATGCCCCGGCTCTTCGATCTTTTCGTCCAGGGCGCTCGCACGCTCGATCGCGCGCAGGGCGGCCTTGGCATCGGCCTTGTCGGTAGTCAGGCGTCTCGTCGAAATGCATGGCGGGAGCGTCATCGCGGCAAGCGCGGGCGCCGGGGCGGGAACCACGTTCGAGATCCGCCTGCCTCGGATTGAGCAGGTTGCCGAGCCCGGAGTCCATCCGGCCCAGGGCAAAGCGCCGCCCCGTCGCGTGCTCATCGTCGACGACAACATCGACGCGGCGGACAGCCTGTCGATGATCCTGAAGCTCGACGGTCACGAGGCGCGGGCGGTCTATACGCCGCACGATGCGCTCGAGCAGGTCGCTGCATTCAGCCCCGACCTGGTGCTGCTCGACATCGGCTTGCCTGACATCGATGGCTACGAAGTCGCGCGCCGCATTCGCAAGCTGGAGGAAGGTCGCCAGCTGCGGCTGGTCGCGCTGACCGGCTACGGGCAAACCGATGATCGCCAGCGCGCCCGGGCCGCGGGATTCGACGGGCACCTGGTGAAACCCGTCGACTTTCCGATGCTCGAGCGCATTCTGTCGGAGACGGAAAGCAACTGATGGCGGGTCGAAGGGTCGCCCGGAGGGGTCGACGCAGCACGCGGACGCCGTCCCGTAGCAAGAGCAAGCGTCGCTGGAGCGTGCCCAGGTTATGGCCACGCGCGGCGACGCGCCGCCGCTGGTGGCGCTCGTTCCGGCGCATGCCGTTTCCCATGCAGGCGGTGGTGTCGGTGGTCGTCGTTGCGACCCTCGCCGTCACCGTCAACTTTCTTTACCAGGTCATTCGCAAGCCCACTGAGCTCTTCTTCCCGGTGAGCGGCACGCTCTACAAGTCGCCGGCGCGGACCTGGGACGAGTACGCGCCCATCTTTCGCCGTCATTCCACGCCCTTGATGACGCCGGAATTCCTCGCGGCGCTTGCGCAGGTTGAAGGGTCCGGCAACCCCATCGTGCGCACGTACTGGCGCTGGTCGTGGAAGCCGGAGCCGTTCGAGATGTATCGGCCGGCCTCCAGCGCCGTCGGCATGTACCAGATTACCGATGGCACGTTTGAGGAAGCCAAGCGCTTCTGCATTCACGATCACGTCGTCGTCGAAGACGGCCCGTGGAACGACTGGGACTCGTGCTGGTTCAACGGCGCCTACTTCAGGGTGGTGCCGAGCCACGCTGTGGAGATGACCTCGGCCTATCTGGACCGCGGCGTCGCCGCTGCGTTGAAGCGTCACCGAATCCGTTCGGCCACGCTGCGCCAGAGGCAGAGCCTCGCAACGCTCATGCATCTATGCGGAGTGGGGGCGGGCAATCTGTACGCGCAGCGCAGATTTCATCTTGCGCCGGGGCAGCGTTGCGGCGATCACAGCGCGGCGTCGTATATCGCGAAGGTGGAGTTGCTGAGGCGCGTGTTCGCGCGGCTGTCCGCGGAAGGCTGACAGCGTGGGGAGGCCCGGCGCCCGCCACCGAGCCGATTCAACCCTGACGAATCTGGAACCGCGGCGAGCTCCGGGCCAAAGAACGAGCCGATTTCTCCCACGTTCGTCACGGCGCGGCATCCGCACAAACCACATGAAGACGTCAGTTTCGTGTGGTCTCGGCGGTGCTGGAGTACCACTCGATGAGCGATACGCCCAAGCCCACGTAGTTGGCGCTGTGGTTGTAGTCCAGGAGACTTTCTCCATACCCACTGAAGAACTGCAGGTAGCCCTTCAGCTCGCCATGGATGGGGAATGCCCAGTTGAGCTCGACTGCGCCGTGCGACCGGTCGCCGCCTCGAAGCGAGTGCCGAACCATTGCAGAGATCTCGTGGCCCTCCCAGTTGCGCGTGACGAGCACCTCACCGCGGCCCATGTAGTCCTCGATGTCCGGGTTGTCGTCGGTCGAGCGGTCTTCGTGCGCCCGCCACCAGGGGCGCGCAATCACCGTCCATCCGGCCCGATCGAAGCCAAACTGGCCGATCACCCGGTTCCAGCTACGTGAAAACGGCACGTCCCCGCCGTTGGAAACGTGCGTGAAGCTCACGCCCGACATGCGCCCTGTCCATCCCAGGGGCAGGTGATATCGAGTGCGGAACTGGAGCATCAGCTCCGGCTCGTAGTCGGTTTCGCGGAACGGGCGGGACAGGGTCGCGTTGAACAGTTGCCAGCGTGAGGATTGCGTGTAGCCGAACCAGAGGTCGGCGTTGGCGCCGAGCACGTCCTCCCAGAGCTTGCTCTTCAGGCTGAGCTGAAACTTGGTCTCGGTGTCCGTGAGATTGAGGGGGCTGGGCACGGAATGCCCCTCGCTCGGGCTCGACGGCAGGTTGTTGGCGCTGCTCGAGTGAAACGCGGCAAGGATGTACACGGGCTTGTGGGGCGATGCGCGGAACGTGCCCTGTTTCTGCTCGCGGCTCAGCTCCCAGCGCTGGTCGAGCAGGGAAGAGGGGCGCGGCCGCGGCACGGCCGTCACGGGCGGGTTCGGCGTCTGCTCGATGAGCTCCCCTTCCAGCACGCCGAAGAGGCGGTCGTAGCAGGTGAGGCGCTCTTGTTCCATGCGAATGGCGCGGCAGGTCTCCGGCGACTCCGGAGCCTGGGCCCATACGGCCAGGCTGAAGGTGGCGAGGGAGCTGCAGCCAAGACAGAGATATAGAGCCCGGCCAATACGTCGCACATAGATCTCCATGCCGCGGGGAGCGCGAAGAGTCTAGGTGGCGCCGGGCGCGGTCAATAGGCTGCTGCTCGACTGGCCGGGCGCCATGCCGGCGAGCGTTCGCTATGCCATGAGCCCGACGATGCGCGAAACCTCTTCGGGATCGACCATTCGGGTGCGGCGGGACATGTTGTAGACCGTGGTGAGCACGGACGACTGCTTTTCCGGCACCACTTGATCGCCGAGCAGCACGGGACTCTCGTTGCGCACGGTGCGCACGACTTCATCCATGAGTTTGTAGTTGAGCGGTGGCAGTTCAGCCTGCGCACCAAGGGGCCCCTGCCGCTCGCGTACGCCGAAGTTCGGGCCGCCCTCGGCCGCCTGATCTGCCGGCCCCATGACCAGCCACTCCACGCTCGTGGCCGTGGCTTCGCAGATCGCCCGAAGGTCGGACACATTCGGCTCGGACTGACCCCGCAGCCACTTGCGAACGGCGCCTTCCGAGCGGTCGATGGCGCGGGCCAACGAGCTCGTACTTCCGTACGAATCGAGGACCTGACGGAGACGGCCGGGAAATCCGTCTGGAGGAGGGGGAGTGACTGATTCTCCTGTCTTGAGCATGGCGTGAAATGTAATATTCACGACACGAAAATGCCAGAAGTGAATGATGGAAGTCCGTAAGCTCGTACTTTTGTGACGTTTTCGACTCGCACGTGGCCCGGAGCGGCCCGTTATCACCGCGCCGGCAGCGCTCGAGGAGTGGGCGAGCGCCGGAAAGAAGTCCAGGGAGTGGCAGCATGCCCAAGCATTCACCGACATTGCCGGTTCAGCGCGCCAGCGCACGTCTTCGGGAGGTGGTGGAACGCCTTCGCGTCATGCAGTCGTCCGTAGCCGTGGCCGTTGCCGCGCTTCGGGCCCAGAGCGCCGACCTCGACGAGGATGTCGCTCGCCTGCTGATGCGAACCGTCTCCGACCCCCTCCAGGACCAGATCGACTCTATTAAGTCCGCGTTGCGCATCCTGGCCCCGCCTGGGCTTCGGCGCCGGCGCTAGGGTCGTCCTGTTTGGGGCGGCTGTCCCCCTCACATCGAGGAAACGCGTCTCGCAACACGCCAGTGCCGCCGGCTGGGAAACGCGTCCCGCAACTCGCACTTTCCCTCGTGGGCCAGACCCTTCAGCTATAATCTCGCGCCCCAACGCACGGCCGTAACCGCCATACGGGGCGGGGCGCCAAGAGTGCAACCAGGGTGCAGGCGCGCGGTACGTGCGAAAGTGGCGGAATTGGTAGACGCACCGGCCTTAGAAGCCGGCGGGGTAACCCGTGCGAGTTCGAGTCTCGCCTTTCGCACCATGCCACGTCGGCCCGGAAGCCACGTAGGTCCCAACAGCTTACCCGCCGTGATCGGGCTTTCGAGTCGAGGATTTGAGCGATGCAGGTATCACTGACCACCACCGGGGGTCTCGAACGGCGCCTCGAAGTGGCCGTTCCGGAACAGCGTGTCACCACGGAAGTGGAGTCGCGCCTCAAGCAGCTGTCCCGCACGGCGCGCCTCAAGGGCTTTCGCCCTGGCAAGGCGCCTTACGCGGTCATCCAGAGGCAGTACGGCGAGCAGGTGCGCGGCGAGGTCGTCGGTGACCTCATTCGCAGCAGCTACGCCGAGGCCGTCACCCAGGAGAAGCTGAACCCTGCGGGCGGTCCGCACATCGAGCCGGTCTCCGTTCCGCCGGGGGGCGACCTCAAATACACGGCCACCTTCGAGGTGCTGCCGGAAGTTCGCCTGAAGCCCCTGGACGCCATCAGCATCGAGCGTCCCGCCGCCGCCGTCGCCGATTCCGACGTCGACGCCATGATCGAGAGCATGCGCAAGCAGCGCCCCGTGTTTAACGAGGTCGAGCGCGCCGCGCAGGACACAGACCGTGTCACGGTGGACTACGTCGGCACGGTCGACGGCCAGCCGGTGCCGGGCGGCGAGGGTAAGGATGTCACCTTCATCGTCGGCGCCAGGCGCGTGATGACGGAATTCGAAGAGGGCGTGAAGGGGGCGAAGGCCGGCGATAGCCGCGACGTCGCCGTTGATTTCCCTGCCGAGCATCCCAACAACGAGCTGGCCGGCAAGAAAGCCGTGTTCAGCCTGAGTGTCAAGAAGGTCGAGGAGCAGAAGCTGCCCGAGGTCGATGACGAATTCGTCAGCGCGTTTGGCGTGCAGGAAGGCGGCGTGGATGCGCTGCGCGCCGAAGTGCGCCAGAGCATGACCCGCGAGCTGGACGATCTCGTGCGCAACCGCGTGCGCGGCCAGGTGCTCGAAGCGCTGTACAACGAGAACAAGATCGACGTGCCGCGCGCGCTCGTCGAAGACCAGATCCAGCAGTTGCAGCTCGACATGGCTCGCCGCGCCAATATCACCGATCCGAAGCAACTTCCGCCGGCGCAGACGTTCGAAGAGTCTGCCCGCCGCAGGGTGGCCCTGGGCCTCCTGCTGGGCGAGATCGTGAAGTCCGAGAACCTGAAGGTAGATCGCGAGCGCGTGCAGGCACGCCTGACGGATGTCGCGGCCGCCTACCCGAATCCGGATGAAGTGCGACGTGCCTACCTGCAGAATCCGGAGGCCATGCGTCAGATCGAATCCGCGGTGCTCGAGGATCAGGTGGTCGATTGGGTCGTCAGCAAGGCGAAGATCACGGACAAGCCAGCGACCTTTACCGAGCTCACCGGCTTCGGCCAGGGTGCGGATCGGGGACCAGGCCAGCAGTAGGCCCAGCAGTAGGCCCAGCAGTAGGCACAGGCCGGCAGCAAGCAGAGACGATTCATCGAGCGCAGCGCCGCCGGCGGGAAATCCGGGCGGTGGCGACCCGCGCAACGAGGGCAACACATGAACGAGCGTGCATTGAACCTGGTCCCCATGGTCGTCGAGCAGACGGCGCGGGGCGAGCGGGCGTACGACATCTACTCCCGCCTGCTCAAGGAGCGGGTCGTTTTCATCGTCGGCCCGGTCGACGACTACATGGCGAACATCGTCGTGGCGCAGATGCTGTTCCTGGAGTCCGAGAACCCGGACAAGGACATCTCGCTCTACATCAACTCGCCTGGCGGCGTGGTGAGCGCAGGGCTTGCCATCTACGACACCATGCAGTTCGTGAAGCCCGACGTCAGCACCATCTGCATCGGCCAGGCGGCCAGCATGGGTGCGGTACTGCTCGCCGGTGGCAGCCATGGCAAGCGCTTCGCCCTTCCGCATTCCCGGATGATGATCCACCAGCCCCTGGGCGGCTTCCAGGGCCAGGCGGCGGACATGGAGATCCACGCCCGGGAAATGCTCTATACCCGTGACAGGCTCAACAAGATCCTGGCCAAACACACGGGCCAGAGCGTCGATACCATCAAGAAAGACACGGACCGCGACAACTTCATGGCGGCGGCGGATGCGGTCGGCTACGGCCTCATCGACAAGATTCTCGAAAGCCGGGGTGAGATCAGCGCCACGGTTTCCGGAAAATAGTGACGCCGGTACGTACAAGTCCCAGCGGGCACAACGGCTTACGTACGCAGCGGCGCTTTGCTTGGCGCCGCCTGCGCGTGCTATAAATCTGCGCGCACATGCCAAGGCACTGCAACTTGCTCCAGGTTGAGGTGCTTCACGAGGGCGATCGATGAGTGAAGACACCCGCGGCGGCCGGCACGACGACGGCAAGCTCCTTTACTGCTCCTTCTGTGGAAAGAGCCAGCACGAGGTCCGCAAGCTCATCGCGGGCCCTTCGGTATTCGTCTGCGACGAATGCGTGGAGCTGTGCAACGACATCATCCGTGAGGAGCTGGAGGACCGCGCCGAGCGTGCGCGCGACAAGCTTCCCAAGCCCCACGAGATCAAGAAGGTTCTCGACGAGTACGTCATCGGCCAGGAGCGCGCGAAGAAAACGCTCTCGGTCGCCGTCTACAACCACTACAAGCGCTTGCAGACCCGCAGTGGCACCGGCGTCAAGTCCAAAGACGATGTCGAGATCGCCAAGAGCAACATCCTGCTGATCGGCCCCACGGGCTGCGGCAAGACGCTGCTGGCGGAAACGCTGGCGCGGCTTCTCAACGTGCCCTTCACCATCGCGGATGCCACCACGCTCACCGAAGCGGGCTACGTGGGTGAAGACGTCGAGAACATCATCCAGAAGCTCCTTCAGAAGTGCGACTACGACGTCGAGAAGGCGCAGACGGGCATCGTCTATATCGACGAGATCGACAAGATCTCGCGCAAGTCCGACAACCCGTCCATCACCCGTGACGTGTCGGGCGAGGGCGTGCAGCAGGCGCTGCTCAAGCTCATCGAAGGCACCATCGCCTCGGTTCCGCCCCAGGGCGGCCGCAAGCATCCCCAGCAGGAATTCCTGCAGGTGGACACGGGCAACATTCTCTTCATCTGCGGCGGCGCCTTCGCCGGCCTCGAGAAGATCATTCTCAACCGCACGCAGAAGAGCGGCATCGGCTTCACTTCCGAAGTGCGCTCGCTCGATACGCGGCAGCATGGCTCCGACCTGTTCCACGACGTGGAGCCGGAAGACCTCATCAAGTTCGGCCTCATTCCCGAGTTCGTCGGCCGCCTGCCCGTCGTGGCCACGCTCGACGAGCTGGACGAAGGCGCGCTCATCTCGATCCTCACCGAGCCCAAGAACGCGTTGACCAAGCAGTACAAGCGCCTGTTCGACATGGAAGGCGCGGAGCTCGAGTTCCGCGACGACGCGCTGCGAGCCGTGGCGACGCGGGCCATGCAGCGCCGGACCGGCGCTCGCGGGCTGCGCACCATCCTTGAAAACGTGCTGCTCGAGACCATGTACGAGCTGCCTTCCATGCGCAACGTGAGCAAGGTCGTGATCGACGAGACGGTGATCGAAGGCTCCGCGAAGCCTTACATCGTCTACAAGTCCGATGACGAGACGCAGCCGCGGCGCGTCTCCGGCACCAATCATCACTAGTCGCCTTGCCGGGCGTTCCGCCCAGCATTTAACCGTCAGTCGGGCCCACGTCGTTGAAACGTGGGCCTGTAACCCTTATTTCCCGATAGACTACGACGCACGCGTAGTCGGCTTCGGCTCGCACCTGAAGCCGTCTCTCACATGTAAAGCGAGGGCTCCAGCGTGTCCGACACAACTTCTACTGCGGTAACAGCCACTCCACCCCCGGGCCCCGAGAGCGTTCCAGTGCTCCCGCTGCGGGATGTGGTGGTCTACCCGCACATGGTGATTCCGCTCTTCGTCGGGCGGGAAAAGTCCATTCAGGCTCTCGACGTCGCCATGCGTGCGGACAAGCGCATCATGCTCGTCGCCCAGAAGCAGGCCGATGTGGACGACCCGAAGGCCGATGACCTTTATCGCATCGGCACGGTCGCCACCATCCTTCAATTACTCAAGCTCCCTGACGGCACAGTGAAAGTGCTGGTCGAGGGCGTAGACCGCGCGCGCATCGAGCGCCTGCATGCCGGGGAGCACTACTCCGCGGATGTCGTCGCTCATGCCCGATGTGGAGGCTTACGACGAGCGCGAGATGGACGTTCTCGGCCGCTCGGTCATCTCCCAGTTCGAGCAGTACGTAAAGCTCAACAAGAAAGTGCCGCCGGAAGTGCTCACCGCGCTTGCCGGCATCGAGCACGCGGGCCGGCTTGCCGACACCGTGGCCGCGCACATGTCGCTGAAGCTGCCCGAGAAGCAGAAGGTTCTCGAGATCCTGGATATCCGCAAGCGCCTGGAGCACATCCTCGTCGCCATCGAAGGCGAGATGGACGTGCTGCAGATCGAGAAGCGCATCCGCGGGCGCGTGAAGGCGCAGATGGAGAAGTCCCAGCGCGAGTACTACCTGAATGAGCAGATGAAGGCCATCCAGAAAGAGCTCGGCGAGATGGACGAGGGCGGCAACGAGATTACCGAGCTCGAACAGAAGATCGCGAAGGCGGGCATGCCCAAGGAAGCCCGCGAGAAGGCCACGAGCGAGCTCAACAAGCTCAAGATGATGTCGCCGATGTCGGCCGAAGCCACCGTGGTGCGCAACTACATCGACTGGCTCGTGAAGGTGCCGTGGAAGAAGCGCACGAAGATCATCAAGGACATCGCCCGCGCCGAGAAGGTGCTGGACGAAGACCACTTCGGGCTGGAGAAGGTCAAGGAGCGCATCGTCGAGTACCTCGCCGTTCAGCAGCGAGTCGACAAGATCAAAGGCCCCATCCTGTGCCTCGTGGGCCCGCCGGGCGTGGGCAAGACCTCGCTCGGGCAGAGCATCGCGCGCTGCCACGAACCGCAAGTTCGTGCGCATGTCACTGGGTGGCGTGAGGGACGAGGCCGAGATCCGTGGCCACCGCCGCACGTACATCGGCTCCATGCCGGGCAAGATCGTGCAGAACATGTCGAAGGCGGGTGTGCACAATCCGCTGTTCCTGCTCGACGAGGTCGACAAGATGTCGATGGACTTCCGCGGTGACCCGTCGGCGGCGCTGCTGGAAGTGCTCGACCCCGAGCAGAACGCCACGTTCGCCGACCATTACCTCGAGGTCGATCTCGACCTGTCGGATGTCATGTTCGTCTGCACGGCCAACAGCCTGAACATTCCGGCTCCGCTGCTCGATCGCATGGAAGTGATCCGTCTGCCCGGTTACACGGAAGACGAGAAGATGAACATCGCGCGCCGTTACCTGCTGCCCAAGCAGATGAAGAACAACGGCGTGAGGGACGACGAGCTGAAGATGACAGACTCGGTGCTGCTCGACATCGTGCGCTACTACACGCGCGAAGCGGGCGTGCGCAGCCTCGAGCGCGAGATCGCCAAGATCTGCCGCAAGGCCGTCAAGCAGATGCTCACCGCCAGGAAGGATCAGAAACAGGTGCAGGTCACGCCGAAGAACCTGGACAAGTATCTTGGCGTGCGTCGCTTCCGCTACGGCAAGGCGGAAGATGAAAACCGCATCGGCCAGGTCACGGGTCTTGCGTGGACGGAGGTCGGCGGTGAGTTGCTCACCATCGAAGCGGCCATCGTCCCGGGTAAGGGCAAACTGCAGCACACCGGCCAGCTGGGCGAGGTGATGCAGGAGTCCATCCAGGCGGCAATGACGGTGGTGCGCAGTCGCGCGCAGGTGCTGGGGCTGGAGCAGGAGTTCTATCAGAAGAACGACGTCCACCTGCACATGCCGGAAGGCGCCACGCCGAAAGACGGCCCGAGCGCAGGCATTGGCATGTGCACGGCGCTGGTATCCGCGCTCACGAAGATCCCGGTGCGCTCGGACGTTGCCATGACGGGTGAGATCACCCTGCGCGGCGAGGTGCTGCCCATCGGCGGCCTGAAGGAGAAACTGCTGGCGGCTCACCGCGGCGGCATCAAGACGGTGCTGATCCCGGACGAGAACCAGAAGGATCTCGTCGAGATACCCGACAACATCAAGGGCAATCTCCAGATCGTTCCGGTGAAGTGGATCGACGAGGTGTTGCAGGTGGCGCTCACGCGCCAGCCGACGCCCATGCCGGTGGCTCCTCCGAAGATCGAGAAGCCGACGCGCCGGAACGGCCGGCGCGGTGTGAAGGAAACGGTGCCCGCGCACTGAAGGCTCAACGCGCTGGGCGCGTCAGCTGTCGAAGGAAAAAGAAAACGGCCGGTGCGCAAGCATCGGCCGTTTTCCTTTGGAAGGAAGGGAGCGACCGTGGTGTGAGAGAGCACCGGCGCCCGCGTGTGGTGCGGGCATGTTGCGCGCGCCCCGAATCGGGTCGCCGCCGACCCCTGTTTCGAAAGCACTTTCACGGTTGAGCTGCGGCGTGGTCATGCGGTCGGAAACTCATACCGCAGACGTGCGATTGATGACATTTCTCTTGCCGCGATCCGGTCTGAACCGCCAAATAGCGCGCGAATCCCCATTCGAGGAACCCGATGCAGCCACTTAGCTGCGCTGATGATTCTCCGTCTCCTGCGGAGCCTGCTGTAGCCCTGGCACAAAGTGGGCGCACTGTCGTGCGCGCTCGGTTCGCGGGACGGGCACTGTTGCCTGCGTTGTGCGTGGTGGCGCTGTTGGCCGGATGTTCCGGCGGGCAGCAGTCCGCGTCTTCAGGTGGGCCGGGCGGCAAGCCGCCCGCCGGCAATGGCGGCCCCGGTGGCCCGGCCGGTTCCGGTGGCCCGGGTGGATTCGGTGCGCGAGGTGGCGCGCCCCAGACGGTGAGTGTCGTCACGGCGGAAGCGGCCATCGGCGATCTCGGGCTCGAGATCGAAGCCATCGGCAGTGCCGTCGCCAACGAGTCCACCGAGATCACATCCCGAACGGTGAACACCGTTACGGCCATCCGCTTCAAGGAAGGCCAGCTGGTGAAGAAGGGCGCGGTGCTCGTCGAATTCGACAGCGTGCAGGCCCGTGCCGAGCTCGCCGCCGCGGAAGCCGCGCTCGCCGAGAGCAAGAGCCAGTACAAGCGCAGCCGCGAGCTCTTTACGACGCAGGCGCTCTCGCAGTCGCAGCTGGATCAGCTCGAAGCCACACTCAAGTCGAACGAGGCGCGCGTGGCCGCCGCGCAGTCGAAGGTTCAGGACACCATCATTCGTGCGCCGTTCTCCGGCCGCATGGGTTTCCGGCGCATCAGTGTCGGCGGGCTCGTGAGCCCGGGCACCGTCATCAGCACGCTCGATGACACGTCGGTCATCAAGCTCGACTTCACCGTGCCGCAGGCCTACATGTTCGCGTTGCAGCCCGGGCAGCCCATCGCCGCGCAGATTGCGGGCGTGCCGAACCAGACCTTCACCGGCAAGGTGACCACGCTCGATTCGCGCGTCGACCCGGTCACCCGTTCCATCGTCGTGCGCGCGGCGTTGCCGAACGCGCAGGGCATCCTCAAGCCCGGCATGTTCATGACGGCGAAGGTCAGCGCCGCGGCCACGCAGGCGCTGCTGATTCCCGAAGGCGCCATCGTGCCCGAGCAGGGCAAGAGCTTCGTCTTCGTGGTGAAGGACGGCATCGCCTCCCGGCGCGAGGTCACCATCGGCCGCAGGAAGCCCGGCCAGGTGCAGATCACGCAGGGGCTGAGCGACGGCGACCGCGTCATCGTCGAGGGCACGCAGAAAGTGCGTGACGGCATCGCGGTGCTGGAGGTCGACGCCGACGCTTCGTCCGTCGCTTCGGCCACCTGAGGCGCAGCGCAATGCGTATCTCGGAAGTTTCGATCCGCCGGCCGGTCTTCGCAACCGTCATCAGCCTGCTGCTGATCATCTTCGGCTTCGTCTGCCTCGAGCGGCTCGCGGTTCGCGAGTATCCGGACATCACGCGCCCGGTCGTCTCCATTTCCACCAACTACCGTGGTGCCTCCGCACCCGTGATCGAGAACAAGATCACGCAGGTGATCGAAGACCGCATCGCCGGGCTCGAAGGCATCGAGAAGATCACCTCGCGCAGCGTCGATGAACGCTCGAACATCACCGTCGAGTTCTCGGTGGATCGCGATGTGGACAGTGCGGCGAACGACATTCGCGATCGCGTATCGCGCGTGATGAACGCGCTGCCCGATGAGGCGGATGCGCCCGAGATCGCCAAAGCCGACTCAGGCGCGGACCCCGTGATGTTCCTGAATCTCAACGCCGACAACCTGTCGGCGCTGGAGCTCACGGACTACGCCGAGCGATACATCATCGACCAGTTCGCGACCGTGCCGGGCGTGGCACGAGTCTCGGTGGGCGGCGGGCGCAAATATGCCATGCGCATCTGGCTCGACCGCCAGGCGCTGGCCGCTCGCCAGCTTACGGTGGCGGACATCGAAAGCGCCTTGCGCCGCGAGAACGTGCAGTTGCCCGCCGGGCGGCTGGAGTCGCAGACGCGCGAGTTCTCGTTGCGCACGAACGTGGGCCTCGATACGGAAGCCGATTTTCGCGGGCTCGTGATCGGGCGTGGCGCGCAGAACCAGCTCGTGCGCCTCGGCGAGGTGGCGGACGTGCGGCTTGCCGCCGAAGACGAGCGGTCGGTCATGCGCACCGATGGCAAGTTCGGTGTGGGCATCCCGATCGAGGCGCAGTCGAAGGCGAACCTGCTGGACGTGGCGCAGGGCGTGCGCGCGGCACTCGAGCGCATTCGCCCCACGTTGCCCAAGGGCATGGCGCTGGTCGTCAACGTAGACAACGCCGTGGCCATCGAGGCCGCATTGCATGAAGTCGTCATCGCGCTGGCGCTGGCTTTCATCTCGGTGCTGGTGGTCATCTACGCGTTCCTCGGGAGCCTGCGCGCCACCCTCATTCCGGCGATCACGATCCCGGTGTCCATCGTCGCGACGGCCACGGCGATGTATGCGCTGGGCTACACCATCAACGTGCTCACGCTGCTGGCGCTCGTGCTCGCCATCGGCCTCGTGGTCGATGACGCGATCGTCGTGCTGGAGAACATTTTCCGTCGTGCCGAAGCGGGTGAGCCCACGGTGGTGGCGGCCGTCAACGGCTCGAAAGAAATCGGCTTCGCGGTGATCGCCACGACGGCCACGCTCGCCGCTGTGTTCGTGCCCATCTCGTTCCTGCCCGGCGACATCGGGCGTTTGTTCCGTGAGTTCGGCTTTACGCTGGCTGCGTCGGTGCTGTTCTCCGCGCTCGTTGCCTTGACGCTGACGCCCATGCTCGCGTCGAAGGCGAACTGGAGCACGATGAAGCACAACCGCTTCGCGACCGCCGTGGATCGTTTCTTCATCGCCGTCTCCGCGCGGTACGACCGGCGCCTGCGCAGCCTCATCCGGCGCCCATGGCTCATCGTTGGGGCCGTGGTGGGCCTCATGGCGGCCGGCGGACTCACGTTCCATTTCCTCCCCAGCGAGTTCGCGCCTGTGGCGGACGTGGGGCGCACCGTCGTGTTCATGGAAGCTCCGGAAGGCGCGAGCTTCGAATACACGCAGCAAAATGCGCGCAAGGTCGAGGCGATCGTGGAAGCCGAGCGCGCGCAGTACGGGGACATCGATCGCGCGCTGGTGCGCATGCCCGGCAACTTCGAGGGCGGCGGTGACGTGAACTCCGCGCGCATCTTCCTGGTGTTGAAGGATTGGCACGAGCGCACGCGCTCGGCGCAGGAAATCTCACAGTCGATTGCGCAGAAGGCCAGCGGCATTCCGGGCGTGCGCATCAACACGTTCTCCCCCGGTGGCCTGGGCCGTGGCTTCGGCAAGCCGATCCAGGCCGCTCTGGGTGGCCCGGACTACGAGCAGCTCGCGCAGTGGTCGAACCAGCTCATGCTGCTCGCCCAGCAGAACCCGGGTCTCACCAACGTCGACACCAACTACAAGGAGCGCAAACCCCAGATTCGCGTCTCCGTAGATCGTGATCGCGCGGCGGACCTCGGCGTGTCGCTGGAGACGGTGGGCCGCACGCTCGAGAGCATGCTGGGCTCGCGCATCGTCACCACTTACGTGGACCGCGGGCGCGAATACAACGTCATTCTTCAGAGCCGCGCGGATGAGCGCGCCACGACCACCGACCTGACCAACATTCAGGTGCGGTCGGATCGCACGGGCCAGCTCATTCCGCTTTCGAACCTGGTCACGCTTCAGGAGACCGCGGGCGCCGTCTCGCTGAATCGCTTCAATCGCATTCGCACCATCGAGATTTCGACCGGACTTGCGCCGGGCTACACCATGGGCGAGGCCGTGAAGTGGTTCCAGGACACCGTGCGCGACAAGCTGCCGGCCGGCGCGTCGCTCGCGTTCAACGGCGAGTCCGGCGAGTTCCTGAAGAGCGGCGGGCAGCTCTACACCACGTTCATCTTCGCCATCGCCATTGTGTTCCTGGTGCTGGCGGCGCAGTTCGAGAGCTTCATCCACCCCGCCATCATCATGGTGACGGTGCCGCTCGCGCTGCTCGGCGCGGTGTTCGGGCTCAAGCTCTATGGGCTCAGCATCAGCATTTTCAGCCAGATCGCGGTGGTCATGCTCGTGGGCATCGCGGCCAAGAACGGCGTGCTCATCGTGGAGTTTGCGAACCAGCTTCGCGATCGGGGCCTCGAGTTCACGGATGCAGTGGTGAAAGCGGCCGTCACGCGCCTGCGGCCCATCCTCATGACCAGCCTCTGCACGGCGTTCGGCGCGCTGCCCTTCCTGTTCGCCACGGGAGCGGGGTCGGAGCAGCGCAAGCCTATCGGCGTGGTCGTGTTCTATGGCACGCTGGTGTCGGTGTTCCTCACGCTGTTCGTGGTGCCCGCGGTGTATTCGCTGGTTGCTCGCAAGACGAAGTCACCTCGCTACATGAGCGATCTGGTGGACCGCCTCATGGGTGCCAGTGGTGCGAAGGAGGGCACGCCGGAAGCTCCCGCCCTGGCACCCGCGCCCGACAGTGGCGCCACACCGGGCGCGGTGGTCAAGTAAGGGGTCGGTTGAATGGGCGCATCGCTGCATCCTCTCGCAGGCAAGCCGGCGCCCCGCAATTCCCTCATCGACATTCCGCGGCTCATCACCGCGTACTACACAGAGCGGCCGGACGTGTCGGTGCCCTCGCAGCGCGTGGCGTTCGGCACATCAGGGCACCGCGGCATCTCGTTTGAATCGAGCTTCAACGAAGCGCATGTTCTGGCCATCAGCCAGGCGATCTGCGTTTATCGCAGGCGGCAGGGCATTGACGGCCCGCTGTTCCTCGGCGCCGATTCACACGCGCTCTCAGCGCCCGCTTTCGCGAGCGCACTCGAAGTGCTCGCGGCGAATGGCGTCGAAGTGATGATTTCGGCGGGGGGTGAGTTCACGCCGACGCCCGCGGTTTCACACGCCATCCTGGTCTATAACCGCGGCCGCACCAGCGGGCTTGCGGATGGCATCGTGATCACGCCGTCTCACAATCCGCCCGAAAGCGGCGGGTTCAAGTACAACCCGCCGAACGGCGGGCCGGCAGACACCGATGCCACCGGCTGGATCGAGAACGAAGCCAACCGGTTGCTCGCGGCGGGGCTCACGGAAGTAAAGCGCATCTCGCTCGCACAGGCGGCGCGCGCGCCGACGACGCATGAGCATGACTACGTTGCCGCGTACGTTGGCGACCTCGGTGCCGTGCTCGACATGGACGTGATCCGTGACGGCAAAGTGCGCATGGGTGTAGACCCGCTCGGTGGGGCCGGCGTGCACTACTGGGGGCGCATCGCCGAACAATACAAGCTCGATCTCACCATCGTGAGCGACGAGGTCGATGCGCGGTTCGGCTTCATGAGCCTGGACTGGGACGGGAAGATCCGCATGGACCCGTCTTCGCCCTACGCCATGCAGCGCCTGGTCGGTCTCAGGGATCGCTTCGACGTGGCGTTCGCGTGCGATACGGACCATGACCGGCATGGCATCGTCACCGCGAGCGTGGGCCTCATGCCGCCAAACCATTACCTTTCGGTGATGATCGACTACCTGTTCCGCCATCGGCCGCAGTGGTCGGCTGACGCTGCGGTGGGCAAGACCGTGGTGAGCAGCCAGATGATCGATCGCGTGGCCGCGCGCCTCGGCCGGCGGCTTTACGAAGTGCCCGTTGGATTCAAGTGGTATGTCGAGGGCCTCGTGAATGGCACGCTTGGTTTCGGCGGGGAAGAAAGCGCCGGCGCGTCTTTCAGCCGTCGCGACGGCACCGTGTGGACTACAGACAAGGACGGCATCGCGCCTGCGCTGCTTTCCGTGGAAATGACGGCGCGCACGGGCCGCGACCCCGGCGAGCTCTACCGACAGATGACGCGCGAGCTGGGCGACCCCGTGTTCACCCGTGTGGATGCCGCGGCGACACGTGAGCAGAAGAAGCGGCTCTCGAAGCTTTCCGCGGGCGAGTTCAAGTTGACGCAGTTCGCGGGCGACCCCATTCAGCAAGTGCTCGATCGGGCACCCGGTAACGACGCGCCCATCGGCGGCATCAAGGTTTCGACCGCCAACGGCTGGTTCGCGGCCCGACCCTCCGGCACGGAAGACGTCTACAAGATCTATGCGGAGAGCTTTCGCGGCGAGGGACATCTACGGCAGATTCTGGCGGAGGCGCAGGCGGTAGTGGACGCGGCCATCGCGTAGCTCGTACCGATCCTTTACTTTGGCCAGGGCCGGAGCGGGGATTGAGGCGTGGCACGTCGGCCTCGCCCGCTGTAGCCCCCCGGGCGGCAGGCGCGTGCCATCCGCGCGTTCTCGGGCCGGGCCGTGTAGACTTCGCGGCCTGCGGTCGGCCCGGCTCCGGTGCCGCCGCGCCCGAAGCGTCACCGCATGTGTTTTCCGAGCTTTGCGGGACTGCGGATTTGTCCCGTAAAATGCGCCAATTGCGGGTTCGGAAAGGGTGCTTAGCTCAGCTGGTAGAGCGTCGCCTTTACACGGCGAATGTCGGGGGTTCGAGCCCCTCAGCACCCACCAACCTTCATCAAGCACTTGCATCCGCTACGCCCTCACGCCGCAATCCGCAGCACCGTGAGTGCGGGACTTTCGCGGGACCGAACCACCTTGTTCGCGGCTTCGAGCAGGTTCGCCAGCTCGGCGACACTCCCGCCCTGGACGAACGGACTGCGCGCGCCAGCCGCCGTGCACAGCAGCCGAAGCCAGGCATTCCAGAGCGGGGAGAGTCTGGAGCAAGTGGCCGCCAGACATGGCCGCACACTTCGAGGAATCGAATCGAGGCTGGAAATTCTCGGAATGATCACGAGCACGCAACGCACGACGGAGAATCGCTTCGGAGCCGGTGGCCAGCACGACGGAGTACAACGCACTGGAGCGCGGAAAACATGAGCGAGTTCCACGAAGACAGCGGGTTGACCGTTACTCCGCGTTCATTTGCCCATCGGCTTGCGGAACTTCAGCGTCATGCGATCCGACTCGCCGATGTCGATGTATTTCTGTTTGTCTTCGCCCTGCGGCACTGACAAGTCCGGCGGTAAGGTCCAAACACCGTTCTTGTGATTGTGAGTGTCCTTCGGGTTGCGATTGACATCGGAGCTGCCGACGAATTCAAAGCCGGCGGCCTTGGCCAAGGAAATCACGCGCTCTTCCGACACATAGCCATTGGAGGCGTTCGGGTCTTCGGTCTTGGGATCCGGCCAGCGGTGATCGACGATGCCGAGAATGCCACCCGGCTTGAGTGCGGTAAAAAACGCTCCAAACAGTTTTGCCGGATCTTGTTTGTATCCTGGTGCCAGCCAGTTGTGCACATTGCGGAAAGTCAGCACCAGGTCGGCCGTGCCGGCCGGCGCAATGGCCAACTCGTTCGGCGCCCACAGCGCGGTGAACTGCACTTCGCCGAACACTTCGGGACTCTTCTTGGCCTTGTCCTGTAGCGCCGCATTTTCCTGGCGCTGATAGTCAAAGGCCGGGTTGGAGCCGTACTGCGCTGCGTACAACTTGCCCTTGCTCTTCAGCACTGGCGCCAGCACTTCGGTGTACCAGCCGCCACCGGGCCAAATCTCGACGACCGTCATATCGCGGCGCAAGCCAAAGAAGGTCAAGGTTTCCTTGGGATGGCGAAAGCGATCGCGCGCCTTGTTGCGCTCACTGCGATGGGAACCCGCCAGCGCGGCATCGAGCGCAGCACTGGTGGCAGCATCGGTTTGGGCAATGGTCTCGAGTGAGGACAACACCGATACTGCTGCAAGCACCACTGCTGCGAGTGAACTACTGAAGCGAGGAAGCTTTTTCATTGGTTACCCCCGGCGTGTGTGACTCTTGGGTGCTTGATGATAGTCCGCGCGCAGAAGCGATGGGAGACGACACGACCCTTCAGGTATCGGTGATCGTGGGCCGGTCCTGGCCTAACGCGTCTCCGCCTCGCGAATCACTTCCCACATCGGCACCTCGAGCCCGTCGCAGACGCGCTCGAGCGTGGTGAGCTGCAGATTCTTTTTCCCGCGCTCCAGCGCGCCGTAGTAGGCGCGATGCATCTTGATGTGGTCCGCGAAGCCTTCCTGGCTGAACTCGCCGGCCTCGCGACGACGGCGCAGAACGTCACCAATGCGGACCTGAAGAGAGGGGCGTTTCATAGGCAGGCACCTTAAAAGGCGGCTACTTGAGGATCAACCTACGCCGGGACAGTTCTGCAGCGCGCGGGCGGTGTCGAACGAGGACTGGTGCGCCAGATCACGACCGCCCCGACAACCAAGAGCACCAGTACCACCGAACTCCATCTCATTCCCTGTTCCCCCCGGAAAGGTCACGGGCGGCCGGCTGCGAGAGCTCTCGGTCTTCTTTTTGGCGACGCTTGTCGATGCGGCCGTCGCGGCCCGGCTTGCCTGCGCACGAGCGTATCACGCCGAGTCGGGCGTCAAGGGTCGCTGCGCGACCGGCTTCGCCGGCGGGGCCCCTGACGCCCGACAACGGCGTGACGCACGTGCCGCGCAGGCAAGCCGCCTGCGCACTCCATCGGAGTCCGACATGTTTCCCACCGATCACATTCTTCAGGGTGACTGCACCCGCATTCTGCGCACGCTGCCGGATGCCTCGGTCGATCTCGTCGTGACCGACCCGCCGTATGGCGTGCGGTATCGGGATCGACTCAATCGCACGATCGCCAATGACGATCATCCCGAGCGCATCCTGAGCGCCTTCGACGATGTCTATCGCGTGCTGAAGCCCGACACGTTTTGCGTGTCCTTCTACGGGTGGAATCGCGTCGATGCCTTCCTCACGGCATGGCGACGGGCGGGCTTCGTTCCGGTCGGTCACCTGGTCTGGCACAAGAGCTACGCGTCGAGCCGCGCGTTCCTCGAGGCGCGCCACGAGCAGGCTTATCTGCTCGCGAAGGGGCGGCCCGCGAAGCCCGCGCAGCCGTTGAGCGACGTGCGTCCCTGGGAGTACAGCGGCAACCGCGCTCACCCGACCGAGAAGGCGGTGAGTGTCTTGCGTCCGCTGATTGAGAGTTTCTCGAAGCCGGGCGATCTGGTGCTGGATCCCTTCGCCGGATCCGGCAGCACTTGCGTCGCGGCTGCGCTGTGCGGGCGGCGCTACCTCGGCATTGAGCTCGAGGCGGGCTATTGCGATCTCGCGCGGAGCCGCCTTGCGGAACTCGCGCATCGTCGGCCCTGCGACGATCTCGTGCACACGCTTCAGTCCTTCACGTCCTGGGCACAGGCGCGCGGTCTTGCGCTGCCGGCCGAAGTGCTCGATGCCGCTCGGCGGAGCTCGTCCCGCACGCCGGCGTCGGCTCAGCGGGTATGACGCGCCCAGCCGCGGGAGAGTCTGCGGGCCCTCTCGCGGTCGCGCCGATGAGGCCGCGGTGGGCATCCACTCGCGGCGACCCCAGCGCGAGATCCGCACGGACTCCGCCAAATCGTGTGCGTCTCGACTCACGTCCGCAGAAGAGCACGCCCTGTTCGCATCATTCACGGCGATGCCTTCAGGGCCCGTTCGGATTGCCTGTCGCGCGCAGCTTGTCACGCCGTTCTCGCCGTCCAGAGTCGCGCGGACGCGCGCCCGGCCGCAGACGGCCGGCTGTTGCTCTGGACGGCTCCGCTGCGACGTGGCCCGCGGGACGCGGGCAATCCGCCCGGGTTCAATGCGGAGCGCGACCATGATTCACGCTGACACTCCATCAGGAAGCACGAGCCGTCGGCCGAACGTCGATCAGCCGGGCAGACAATGTCTGCCGGAGGCCTTGGCCTGCCTGCGCGCGGCGAAGGTCGCACTGGTTCGGTTCGAATACGCCGGCCAATCTGACTATCGTCGAGGGAAGCCCGTGACGTTCCTCGACGCATCGGGGCGCGTCACTGAGCAGGAAGTTCCACGGGCGACGCGCCAGGAGGTCGAGGTCTTTTTCCACGAGCTGCTGGAGCTGCGGTTCGCGGACTGGGCGAGGGCTGAAGGGTCGCGGGGGCAGTTCGAGTGGAACGTCGAGAGCGACCAACTGACCCATCTGCATCAGTGGCGGGTGATCGCGTATGAGGACGTCACGATCCTCGGGCTGTCCGGTTCCGCTGGCTAGTTCCTCCGGTGCGCTCTCACGTCAACGTCCGCGTCGGCTCCTCACCCGGCGCGAACGTTGGCTTCCGGCCACCGGCAACTCTCACGGCATCGTTCGCCGGGCTCCTGGGTGTGAGGCGTCCGTCGATAGGCGTGACGCGGACGCGCAACGTCTCGCAGAGTGTCTGGTCGTGGCGGTGGCGGAACGAGGCGCGGTGTCATCGGGCATCAGTAATCCGGGGGCATCGCTCTGCCGGACTTGAGTCGCGAAGGTTCAAGGTCGCCCATCAATTCGGGGTCGGTCGGGGGAGGGTGTGCAGCACCGTCGAATCTGCTCGGCTCGATTCGGCGAGGCATTCCCGGCGTTGTGCACAAGGGGAACACAGCGAGGGCCGATCAATCGAGGCAGAAGTGGGCGGGGGACGAGCGTGCGTGGAGTCTTGTCGGAACGTGCACCATGCATTTGTGGGCTAACTCGTGACGTGTGCAGGATAGCCTAGCGGCCGCTCGTGTTTAACACTGCGCAGCGATGGCTGCGAATCCTCTCATCGCTTTTCGCGTGTCGCCTGAAACGAAGGCGAACCTCCATGCGCTCGCGCAGGCGCGGAACCTCACGGACTCCGCGCTCCTGCAGAAGCTTGTGGGGATGGCGCTGCTTCAACACGTCGGCGTCCCGCAGTTGGAAGTTGCCGGGCAGGTTCAGCAGGTCCGCGAGATGCACGGCTGTATGTTCGGCTGCGGCCCGAGGATCACCTGCTGTTACGAGAACGAGCGAATGGGCGCGGACTCGCAGCAGCAACGTACGCCTCAATGTTGTTGCGTGCGCACCTCCGTGCGGTGACTCCGCTTCCCGATCGAGAGCTGGTTGAACTCAGGCGCGCGGTCGGCGCGCTGGGCGCGATTGGGCGCACACTCAACCAGATTGCGCGAGCCGTCCATCAGGGCGGCACGGTGAGCGGTACTTCGCCGGCTGACATGCGGGCGATACTGCGCGCACTGGAAGGTCTACGTGACCACGTGAAGGCTCTGATGTTGGCCAATGCGCGCGCCTGGGAGGGCGATCATGCCGAAGCGGGTCGTTGATCTGCGATCTGTTCCGCTTCTGGACGTGGCCTCCTATGGCCGACGTGGCCCTGCCCACCGGCCCGCAATCACCCACGCTGAGGTGGCGCACGCGATTCGGACGGTCCGCGGCGTCCCGGAGGTCATGATTAAGGTGTCCGGTGGTGCGCGAACAATCCGAGGGGTCGCCGCGCATCTGGAATACCTCGAGACGCGGGCGGAGCTCGAAACGGACGATGGAGCCGTCCTCGCCGAGAAGGGGCTAGGGCGTGAGCTGCTGAAGGACTGGGATCTGGAGGTGGATGAGATCCGCCGCCACACCTCGCGTGCAATCGCCGCCGGTCGAAAGCCGCCGAAGCTGGTTCACAATCTGGTCTTCTCGATGCCGAAGGGCACGCCAGCGGACCGGCTGCACAAAGCCGTGTGCAAGTTCGCCGTGGAAAAGTTTGGGCTACAGCATCGCTACGCCATGGCTCTGCATACGGACCAGGCGCACCCGCATGTGCACGTTGTGGTGAAAGCGATCAGCGAACAAGGCGAGCGTCTCGATATCCGAAAGGCCACGCTGCGGGAGTGGCGGCGGGACTTCGCGCAACACCTGCGGGAGTATGGTGTCGAGGCCAATGCGACCGAGCGCGTGGTCCGCGGAGCCCAGCGGAGGAATCTCAAGGACGGCATCTATCGAGCGGCGCGGCGCGGCGATTCGACATTCATGCGCGAGCGAGCTGAGTCTCTCGCGCGAGAGCTGGGCCGCGGGACATTTCGGACTGAAAACGGCAAGCTGCGACTTCTGAATACTCGTCGCGATGTAGAGCGGGGCTGGAGTGCGTTCGCCGATTTGCTGCAGCAAAACGGGATGCGTGATTCTGCAGCCCAGGTCAGGCGGTTCGTGGACGTAATACCCCGCGCTAGAACGGATCGGGAGTGGATTGCCGAAAAGCTGTCCGCGCGTGTTCGCGATAGCCCAGCTCTCTCGCCGTAACGGCGGGGCTCCGCCAATGCCAGATTCTTCAGACGCAGGATGGTCGAGAAGTGCGATGGGCAGCAGCTATGTCAGAAAAGGATTCGGCCCGTCGAAAGGTGCAGCAACTGGTCCCGGTCGTCGTTCTCTCCACAACCACCCGGCAACATTTCGGACTTCCGATGCGAACCGCATCGCATCCGTGGCTGATATCACGTTTCCTAGTTTCGCGGTTCGTTCGTTGTGGGGCTCGCTGTGAGTGAGTGCGACCCGATGCTCAGAAATTTCCTGGATTACGCTAGGCACGGTTTCGCCACCGCGTCCATCCTTCGCGAGAAGCACCGCATACTTCGCAATCAACCCCTTCCTTAAGAACTCCCTCTGATCTTTGCCGGAAAAGTACAGATCGGGATACAGTGATAACGCTGTTTCCTGCACAAGCGCTTCCAGCGCCGCGTAAGCCATCAGCAGCGTATTCATGCCGTTGACCGTCTGGGCATTGTGACCATTCTGGAGCCCGGCCTGCTTGGCGTTGTACTCGGTGGCCCAGAGTAGCCCGCAGAACTGAAAGACTTGGAGGCTGGGTGCATAACCCTGCGCGGCTAGTCCAGCCGTGCCGGGCGTGATGGTCAATGGCTTGTGCTCGTTGCTCATGCTCCCAGTTTACTCCCCGGATCCTATTCCCCTCATCGATTGCGCGTAGAGCGCAGTCAGTACTCCTGACGTCTCCTACTTCGGCATGAACCTCACAACTACTGCTTGGTTGCGCATGGAAGCTGATGTACGTCGCCCATCCCGTAGCGTGAGGTGGGACCCGAGGAGCATTCGGTACACGTCGGGCTACGGCGTGGCTCCTCAAGCCGTGGTGAACCCGAGAGGTGATCAAATCGCATATACGGCGGTCGTTCGTCCGCGCGATTCAGTCCAATGAAGTAAAATAGAAAATCATTCACTGCGTGTGCTGCGGACACCGAGTTCATCGTGATGACACTCGGATTGGGGGAAGCCGTGCCGTATTGCTGGTCAAGGCGTTCGTGATCGGTCTTCCACTCTTCCGCGAGCTTTGTGGCGTCGATGAGTTGGTTGCACAACAGGCAGCCGTTGCCCGGTGATACCTTGCGTACAACGCTGTAGGCCGATTCGAGTGCGCCGGTGAGAGGGTCGGCAGTCACTTTCGATCCGAGCTGGACGCCTGGGATGAAGTATTGGTTCACGATGGCGTTGAAGACCAATCGCGCACGCATTGTGTCGGCCGCGAGGAAAATGTAATCACAATCGAGCACTTGTCGTGCGACCGAATCGTGCGAGAAGTCGTCCTGGATCAAAGTCATGCGGATCTGGGGCTGTGAATCGCGTGCGACCCTCGCGGCAATGTCGATTTTCCGAGTTCCCTGATGACCACCGCTCCTCGGCAGGTCGTGGGTGGCGGCGCCGACGACGCGGGAGAAGTTCGACGCTTCGAGGTGGTCGGGATCAACAAGAACGATCTGACCGACGCCAAGGCGCGAGAGATACTCGTTGACGAGGGAGCCGATGCCCCCCAATCCAATTATGGCCACCTTCGCAGTTTGGAGGAGGCGCTGCCCTGCGGCCCCGAAGATCAATACCTGACGATCGTAGAGCGTGTCGCTTCCGATCACATTGCGACGTGATTCACCTTGCCTTTGAGAACCGGAATATAGCCGTTCAAGCCGTTGGCCGATGACACGTGCCTCGCGCAGGGCACTTCGACGTCCATCCGGAAACCATAGATCGAGTTCGACGGCACCTTGTGCAAAGACGAGGGCACCCACCGGCATTCCAGCCGCAATATCAAGGAGGGCCGGATAGCCACGCTCATGCGATTCGTAATCGACCGCGCTGAATCCAACACTGCCGTAACCGCCATGATTGTGAATGGCGAGATAGACGAGTCGCTGATCGCGGCAGTACGTGACACACCGATGAATGAACGAAGCCTGCAGCGCTTTGTAGCCGCGAGTGCTGCTCCGATAGTCGCGGCCCTCTTCGGCGATGAACAACTCGCGAGCAAGCAAGCGAGTTTGATCACCGTCGGTTACGAGACCGGCAGCGATCACGGCGGCGTGCTCATCGCCATCACCAGGAAAGAGGTGACGTATGAGCTTGGCATGCAGCGCGTGAGGAATGATGAGCGAGCTTGTTCTATTCATGTGATGTACCTAAGCCAATGAAGGACTTTTTGGAATTTCAGCGTTGGTGTCTGCACCGCTGGATCGAGGCGATTCGTCCTACGGGAGATCTGTAACGCCGATTGGCCGCGAAAATTGTGTCCGGAAGTTATCGGTGCCGAGAACGCCACGCCATCGGCGCGCGCAACGTCCGACCCGATGAAGAGGGGATAGACGTCTGCGTACGGTACCTGCGGTGGCAGGTGTGCACCCACCCACGTGCGCTGGGGAATGAACCGCGGACCCAGCTCAACCGACTCGATCCTCACGTACGCGCCGCCCCCGCCGTCGTCCTCGACGACAAGGGTGGCCTGCGGGAAGGCTTCCCGCAGGCTCTTGACCGCTTGCTCGACATTCGAGTTCATGGCGCGCGATTCCGTTACGAGTTGTCGTCGTTGGCGATCGCGGTAAAGCGCTCGTGAGGGCGGATCTTCACGTGATCGTGATCGCCGATGATTCGGCTGTTTCCATTCGGAAGCTCCTGCTGCAGGATGAAGCTGAGTTCAATCGGAACGCTCTGCGCAATCGCCGCCTGCTTGATCTCAAGCCCCGTCAACTCACCCTTCGGAAGGCGAACCGCACGGCCGTTCACCGTCACCTCGACAGGTTTCGGTCGCTTGTCCGACGCTCCGCGGATCTGCTCATGCACTATGTTTTCCACCGTTTCCTCACAATCCGCACTCGGTGCGGGTTAGGTTTTGAATTGCTAAATAGCAATCACGGGGGTAAGATATTGCATG
Organism: uncultured Gammaproteobacteria bacterium; assembly: GCA_963837755.1. GTDB lineage: Bacteria > Pseudomonadota > Gammaproteobacteria > Steroidobacterales > Steroidobacteraceae > JADGHX01. The sequence continues at coordinate 220,929 of CAWIOP010000005.1, forward strand.
CTAAAGAGCCTGTCAATTGCTAAGTAGCAAGTAGGGGTAGAGATGACGGAACCGGAAGACAAGAACTTCGATGGGGGCGCGTTCTATGCGGCTCTTGCGAGCACCGTCGTGGCGCGCGGCATTACTTGGAAACAGGTCAGCCAGGACACCGGCGTGAGCGCCACGACGTTGACGCGCATGGCCCAAGGGCGGCGCCCGGATGCAGGCAGTTTGGCTGCTCTATCGGCCTGGGCAGGACTCAACCCGGCGGACTATGTGAACCTGCGCGAGCGCAGCGGGACCGCTGAGCCGCTGGCCAGAATATCTTCGCTCCTGCGCTCAGATCCACGGCTCAAGCCCGACGCGGCCGTCGCGCTGGAGGCCATGCTACAAAGCGCCTATGAACGACTGAAAACTCCCGGTCCAGCTACGATCGCCGGCGGGACGGAGCGGGTTAGGCCTGGGAAAAAGCGCCGGGAGAGCTAGCGGACGTAGCGCGCGCGTGCCTTCGCGATCGCCGCCTTTTGTTCGGCCGCACGTTCCCTAATGGGCTTTACGACCTCTTCGCGCACGGCTTTCCTAAAGCGCAACAGCTCGTCCGGATCCGCCTCGGAGACTTTACCTTTGGCGAAGTCGAATTTCGTGTGCTGCTGCTTTTTCATCGAGCCTCTCCTGACAATCTGCGGCTTGCCATTCTTCACGGTTGGAGCGCATTAGAGGGTCAGTGCTGCTTCAGATTCCCTGTCATACGGCTAAGGACGGCCCCCTCGGGGCTATTTAGCTTGATTACAGAGTGGGAGTGATCGCCACCCCGGTCGAATACGTATGCATGGGCGAGATCGTACATCAGAAAGACGGGATCGTCCTCATACGGGCTTGCGGTGGCGTCGACCACGACTCGGGTGGCCACCTGGCCGGCCTTCCACTGGTCCACGGAGGAGATTTCCACGATCCAAACGAACTGTGGCAACGGCAGTTCCATTAAGACCTGCACCAAGTCGGGATCGAACTGTGAGCGTACGTCGTTCACACTCGCGCGCAGTGCTGACGCGCTTGTCAGGAAGTAGCGGATGACCGGCGGGGCGATGGATGAGTGGTCGAAGCCGAGGACGTTTCCAGACGCCAATAGTGCAGAAATCTCGTCGACCGCTTCGGCCGAGTAGTAGACCTTTTCGGGCAGGGGAACAATGAAGGCGTCAATGTCTTGCACGCCGTAAGGCTTCGCTTGTCCATGGTCGATCGCGAGGTACGGTAGGTGGTTGTCGTCCACGACGACGAGTCCCTTCGTTAGCTCGGCTGCGAAGTGTGCGGGCGCGGCAGTGCTCGGCGAGGGAATGCGCTCGCCGTGCCCGATGATTGCGACCGCGTGCTCGTGGGAGTTCAAGGCGGCGAACAACGGAAAGCCAGATTCCACATATGCGAGCAGCTGTCGGTAAAAAAGCCCGGGGTTCGCGGAGCTCTTCGCAATGACCATTGGGTATGTGCCTGCAGCTGCGAAAATTCTTTCTGCGTGCTCAAGCTGCAAGCCTTTCGATGGCAAGAGGCCGCCGGGGTCGAACTCGTGCGCCATACGCGTCACGTCGTATGTCAGGAACTCGGCGTACTGGGAATATCGCTCGCTGTAATGTCGAAGAATCGACCAACACGCCACGTGCGCGCAGACCGAGATGTCAGTGTGTTGTGACATGTACGGGAACCCCTTGACCGTCAATCGATGACCCAGCAGATGAACGCGATGCGTCGCGTCGATTACGTTGCCGTGAAATCCGTCGACCAGTGAAGGGGACAAGACTGAGCGACCGATCGTCGCGAGTCTCGTTGGGCGCAAGACCATGTAGCCGAAATAGTTGTCCGACAGGCTGCGGCCCTTCGACTTGAGCAGGAGCCCGGGGCCGAGTTCAATCGGGTCCTCGAAGAAGTGGAGTCTCGCGCACGAGGCGGCGTAACGGTACCCCTTCTTGGCGTAGAAGTTGTAGTACGTACTTCGGTAGTCCTTATCGATATACGGATGCTCGATCAGGACCGCTCGACAGCGCGGGTTGATCTTGCCTTTAAGCGTTGCTGCGACCGATGCCGGATCGTATGCCCCGTCCAGAAGCTGACTCAGTGCGTCGAAGTCGTTGGGCTTTCCGATGTCGATTAGCTGATAGACGCTATTTCCTTGTCCCATTCTTCGTACGGCCTCGCGTGACCTGCCCCTTGAGTGAAGTATGCCTCAACGGTCGCGTGGGTGTCGCACAAGGCAGGCTCCGCGCGACGCATGCTTGACATATCAAGCATGCGTTCTATAGTGAGCGGCATGACGAGTAGTCCCTTGGGTCCGTTTTTGAAGTCCGCGCGCGAGGCAAAGAAAATGAGTCTGCGCGAGGTCGAGCGCTTGACTGGTGTCTCCAACGCGTACCTGAGCCAGATCGAGTCGGGGCGAGTACGAGAGCCGTCACCGAACGTTTTGCACAAACTCACGAGCTTGTACGGCGTGGACTACTCCGAAACGATGGAGTTGGCAGGCTATGCGCCGCCCGCGGCCAGTGGTCGACGACGCGCGCATACGAGCTTGAGTCGGATCGGCCCGGTGTCTGCCGAGGAAGCTGATCAGCTCGCTGAGTATCTGGCATTCATTCGAAATCGACGTCGTCGTTAGCCGAACGCAACGATGATCTCCTACAGCGAGGCGCGTCAGTTTCGCCAGTGCCAGAGAAAGTGGTTCTTCAAGAATGCGCTCGCGAGCGCGTTGGCCAAAGAATCCAGCGCGGCGCGAGGCTTACATCCTGTCCAAGCTACAGTCGATCAGTGCTTGGCGCGGTTCGCTGGTCGACACGGTCTTGTCCAAGTTCGTGCTCCCGGAACTCCGCCGCGGCGGGCGCCTCTCGATAGAAGAGGTCATTCGCCAAGCGCGCGAGTTGTTCGATCGACAGATCGAGTTCGCGTTGGCGCATCGGGTTCGCGATCCACAGTTGCGAGTATCGAAGTGCGGAGACGCGTTTGCGGCACTCTACGACGTTGAGTACGGACACGAGATCGCCCCAGGGGTTCTTGCGGCAGCGTGGGATGATGTCGAGCGAGCGCTGCGCAATGCCGCTGCCATGACGTCCTTGCTGGCGAGCTTTCAAAATGGCCGCATCCTTATTCAACCGAGACTCTCATTCGATATCGGTGAAATCAAAGTTGCTGCGAACCCGGACGTCGTCTGGTTTGGGTCGGATGGGACGCTGCGGGTTGTGGACTGGAAAGTCCATTCATTCGGACTACGGGCTGCAAAGGAGCAGTTGACGGTTTATGCCAGCGCATTGCGCAGGGGCCAGCCGCACCCATATTTCGCATTCGATCCGGCTGCGGCCCCATTGGGTCGCTATGTGCTAACGGAAGTCCAACTGCTCAATAACGAAGTGCACGACTACTCCGTTTCCGAGGAAGATATCGATGAGCTGATAGACGGATTGTTCGAGGCGGGCGAGAGCATTCGGTTGTCCTGCGGAGATAGTGAAGCGGGGGACTTACAGGCAGGAGAATTCCTCGCCACGCATTGGCCAGAGTCTTGTTCGCGGTGCAACTTCAAGCGAATCTGTCAGGAGCGCCCGGCATGAAGAGGTTTATCAACACTTTTCGTATTCTCGGCCTTGAGTCTCTGTCCGCCTCGTACCGCACGGCCGACGTCATTGGCCTCGACAGGGAACAGGCGGATTACTTCCGCAGCGTCGATCGCCTGACCTCCCTAAGTCGCACGTTGCGTCGGCCTGTCAGCTTTCTCGAGCTCTCCACTGGGCCAGTCATCTCGTTTCCCGATGGAACGCTGATTCCGACTACGCTGGATCTCGGCGTCCGAATTCTTTCGTTGCGACCTCGCGATGAGACGATCGATATCGATTTCACGCGCGCGTCGCCATTCGACCCGCTGCGGCTGAGGATCGTACGCTTCGGAATTGAAGAGCATCTGCGGAACTCGCACGCGTTCTGGCAGCCCGGCGCTGGTTATGCGTTTTTCAATCGACACCCAGATCAGACGGATCGCGGGATCGGCCTGTACTACGGGTCGCGCTTGCGACCGACAGTCTTGGCGGACGGAAACATAGGTCTCTGCGTCGACAAGACCTCACGGCTAATCGCCACGCAGCCGCTACCGGTCGATCTAACGCGAGAGCAGTTTGAAGGCCAATATAAGGGCCAACGCTGTGTCTATCGCTACGGTGACAGCTGGTATGAGATTCGCGTAGAGATGTTGGCGCGCCAAGCTGTCGCAGAGTACCCGATTCGCGTGCAGGGGCGCGTGACGACGCTGCTCAAATTCCTGCTCGATGTGCTCCCCAAGCCGGTGCCCAAGGAAGTCGCCAATCTGGACCCCGCGGGCAGCGTGGTCGTGTATCGAAACGCGCGCGGCGAAGAGCGCGCCGCGCCGGCGCAGCTGTGCTTCCCCGTTCGCGATACCGACGAGATCCGCCGCACTTCCCTTGGCAGGGCAACCATTATTGAACCGGCCGATCGACTCGCTTGGAGCTGCGCATTCGTACAGCAGAACCTGGTCAAGGTTCGAGTGGGCAGCGCTGAGCTTTGCATCGAGCCCCAGCCGCTCCAGATCGCGCCAATTCAGCTTTCGGTGCCCAACCTGCGCTTCGGTGGTGGCAGAGTTCTGTCCGTGCGCGGCACGCCGAATACGACGCGGACTTCGCTGCAGGACTTAGGAACAAAGCGCCTTGCGCTGCTTGAGGATCCCCAGGCCGGCATCCTCGCAACACAGCGGTTTGACCGGCAGTACATTCTGATACCTCAAACCGCCGCCGCGAGCTTCGGGCCCGCGTTTGTAAACGACGTGATTACTGCTGTGAATCGCCTGCACCCGAACGGTGGTTATCGGCCCGAGGTGGTGACGTACGACGATGCCGTTCGGCGGACCTTCGCCGAACAAGCACGAGCCGTCAAAAAGGCACTTGAGGCGATGCCCTTGCCTGGATTCGCGGTCGTCATGGTCCACCGCTGCAAGGGCGCGAGACGTGCTGAAGATCGGCTGGCCGCATACGTCTTGCGACAGGCCAAGGAGTACTTCGACACGATTGCAAGTGTCATTCACTACGACACTGCTGAGCGCTTTTATGAGCCCGGGGCACCGAATGCCAGTGGCGGCCGCGTCTATCGAATTAGACATGAACTGGCGGATCGTGCTCGTGGTTATCTGCGAAATGTGGCGCTTAACAAAGTTTTGCTTCCCAACGAGAACTGGCCGTTCGGTCTCGAGGGGCCGCTGAACGCTGATCTGACAATTGGTATCGACGTCAAGAACAACGCCTGTTGCCTTGTGACAGTCTGTGAGCGAGGGCGAAGCGTTTCGTCCCAAGTCAATCTGTCAAAGCAGCAGGAGAAGTTGAACACTGCGCAGCTGTGTGCCTATCTCACCGAGGTGATTGGCAATGAAGCGCGCCGCGCGTTGGTCCCCATACGGCGCATCGTTGTTCATCGTGACGGTCGGGCGTGGACCAGTGAGATCAGTGGCGCCCGCCGTGCTGTCGATACCTTGAAACGAGCGTCCATCCTGCCGCACGATGCCGATATCACCGTCCTTGAGCTTCACAAGAAGCCCAGTGTTCCACTACGCATCTTCGAGAGTGCGGGCGCCGCCGACGCGCCACCACGCAAGCCCGGCATCGGAGCCGCATATTTTCCGGATGAGACGCAAGCCTTCGTCTGCACCACGGGTTGGCCGTTTAGGCAGCCGGGCACACCGAACCCTATTCACATTGAGCGTGTGTATGGTTCGATGAGCATTGCGGAGTGCGCGCAAGACCTGTTCTCCCTTTCCACGCTGGCATGGACGCGACCGGAAGGATGCTCCAGATATCCGGTAACGTTGCGCCTTGCAGATCGTTTCTTGGCCGACGAAGCGGTCGATTACTATGAAGACGAGCTGTCGTTCGGCGGTGACGAGATGCACGGACAAGCCCATGAGTGATTCGGGTGTTCATGGGTCGGATCTGAAGCGACTGCGCCATCTGGGTGCTTTGGTGGACGCAGTGCTCGTGAATGCAGCGGATTCCTCGGGCAGTACTTTCCGCACCGCATGCGACACATTGCGCTCGGCCCTCGCGTCGGCGACTGCGCCTCCGGCGCAAACCATCCAGAGTCTGTATCTGGCTGAGATCCTGCAAGAGCACCTAAGCTCCCAGGCAAACGCGTGGCAGTCAGTGCTCCGTGACTTGGCGCGCTATGTAGTGCAGGGACAGACGGTCGAGCATCTGGAAAAGCTCGCAAGCTCGCTTGAGCGGGAGCGTGTGCGCGCTGCCAAGCGCATGCATTCGGTGCGCTGAATGCTCGGTTATCTTGACGGCGCGCTTCACGATTTGGAGGAGAGAGCGCGGTTCCTCAAGAGCAACTTGAAGCCGGGTTCGGCACGCAGCAACGCAACACTCCTCAAGAGCTGCCGAGATCGGTTAGATGGGGCGGCGGGTGAGGCGAAGGCGCTGCGCGTCGAAGCGGAGTGGTTGCGGCCGGCCGCAGGCCCCGCGAGGTTTCGGGCTTTTCGCAAGCTCGTTAATGCGCTTGATGATCTCGAGTACACCGCCTATCAGGTGCTCCTGCGATGGAAGGACGAGGAGGATGGTAGAGCCAACCAACTCGTCGATCGCATCGCTGCTGAAGTCCGCTATCCGCTGCCGACCCCTGTTGTCGCTTGTCAGTCGCGCGAGTACTACCGATATTTGCCGGATCTCGACCTCTTGCTGATACCACCGGCGGAGGGGGCTTTTCTGCTCCATTTGCCGGATCTCTATCACGAGCTCGCACATCCGCTGCTCCTTGAGGACAACAATTCGAACGTGGAGCCGCTACACAAAGCGTTTCTGGATCTTTGGGACGAAGCACAAACACATATTCACGGCGAACTTGAACGTGAGAATCGTCGGCGACGAACACCAGGCGCTTTCCGCGTCTATCTTGAAGGATGGCGGAAGTCCTGGCGTTCCTGGCTGACGGAATTTACATGCGACGCCTTTGCCGCGCACACGTTGGGACCGGCGTATGCGTGGGCCCATTTTCATTTGACTGCGAAACGTGGCGGTGACCCTTTCCAGGTTCCGCTGTGGACAAGTTCGAGTCATCCCGCGGATGCCGCGCGCTTGGACACGATCATCGCGGTGCTTGTTGCGACGGGCTGGACTAGCCAAGCGGAATTGATTCGGAACAAATGGAGCGCCATGGTCCAACTCGGCGGCTTTCACTCCACGCCGGAATACGAGCGCTGCTTTCCGAGCGCGTTGCTCGGAACCATTGGCGCGAACATCAGCAGTGCCGTTTTGCAGATGGGTTGTCCAGCAGCGGACCCGAACTGGATGCCGTCAGTCGGCGCGGTGCTCAATCAAGCGTGGAGCACGTTTTGGGCAGAGCCACGCGCGTATGCTCAATGGCAACGAACCCAAGCCGCAACGTTGGGTCTGCTGGTCGCGAGTTAAGGGCTCAGCTGATCGTCGGCCGTTCTCGGCGCGCGACTTGCGGTGCTTGAGGGGGGAAGGCGGTCGACGGCATCGCCACGTTGATCGGAGCATCTGCCGAAGCGCGCCCTCTGACGCCTTATCCCTGCGTCTGCATCGTAGCACCCAGAGATGGCCTGCAATGGCTTGCACCGAAATGCAACGTGAGGCGCTGTCTGAGGGAGGTGTTTACAGGAACTACATTCGTGCAGACGCTTTCATCGGTGAGCCGTAGGGGAGCCAAGACGCGACGGAGGGGTGCTACGTGACATCTTTACGAACGTGGGGTGCGACGTGCGTCAGATCCCTTGCGCTCGGATGCTGGGCACCGAGCGCAAAACGCAGATCCCGCAAAAAGGCACCCTGCATCTCTGCGGGACCCGGCCCGTGATGAACGGCGATTCTCCGTGTACTCGCCCTCGCAACGGCCGTCCGCCCGGATTACACACGCCAGTTCACTCAACCACTTACAAATCCACCGCCCGCCGCGCGAGCCCCACCCACCGCCTCCCCGGCCCTTACAAGGCCACGCTCCGAATGATGAGTAGTCCGTTCTCTGCGGAGTATCAGAGAGTTAGACGCCGCCGGGATGCTGGAAAAAGGCACTTGCGGGACTTTTGCGGGACGGCCTGAACGACTCGTAAAATGCGACGCTCGGGGTTTGGGAAGGGTGCTTAGCTCAGCTGGTAGAGCGTCGCCTTTACACGGCGAATGTCGGGGGTTCGAGCCCCTCAGCACCCACCAATCAAGCCTCCAGAGAGTTCCACGCACGGGCAGATGGGGCGCGGGCCCTAAGCCTAGCCCTAAGCCTCCAATTTCTGATCAAAGCTCCGTGCGACGATCTGCTCGAATCGCTCCACCTCGTTGTCCTGCAGCCAATCAAAGTGCGACTTCCGTTTGTTGGCGGAGAGCTTGTTTGGCGAACTGGAGATCTGCGAACAGAGAGTCTTCCGGACGGTAGGTTGTCTGAAATTCGTGGATGAGCTCCGTTCCAGGATCGCGGATTCGCCGGCCTTGCACGGCGGAGCTGATTGCCGCCACCCATCAACGCATCGGCAGGCTCGAATCCGGCCAAATTCGGTCACTCCGGAATTTCACGAGATTCACTGGCAACGCCAAAACCTGTATCGCGCCCACATACGATAGCGCCTCCGACTCCTGCGAGATCACGCAACACTCGAACTCCTTGTCGAGGGCCACAGGATTGCTCGTTGGAAGGACCTGAAGCGACCTTTCCGTAAGGAAGGCGTCGCAATGCACGACGGCAGAGATAGCGTGATGGAAGTCCACCAAATCGTCGCCTTCGAGTTTGCGGCGCCTATCGCGGCGGATGGCCGCATGACACTTCGCGTGCGCATGGAGGGTGGGATATGCCCGAGCGCCCTTGCCTGCGTGCGCGGCCGGGCCCCTATGATCATGCCCGACTACCACGGCGGTAGTATCGTCAATCTCATGGCTTCGATCGTGCAGGCGCTTGGGGCAGAGGAGCGGCTGTATCCACCGTTGCGCGCTCTGCCACCGGCGCGCCTCACGAGCCGCAATATTGTCCTGCTCGTCATTGACGGCCTCGGTCACGACAGCCTGATCACACATTGCCGTGACGGCGTGCTGGCGCGGCATATGAAGGATCGAATTACATCGGTCTTTCCCTCGACGACGGCGACTGCGATCACGACCTTTCTCACCGGCACGGCTGCGCAACAGCACGGTGTCACGGGTTGGTTCATGTATTTCCGCGAGCTCGGAGGGGTGCTTGCGGTGCTTCCCTATCAGCCTCGCCATGGCAACCCGGCGCCGATGGCCCCCGCGCGACCGTCGCGCGGATCGTGCGCGCCCAGGGTGAACGCAACGACATCTACGCGTACTGGCCGGAGCTAGATCGGCTGGCACACGAGCACGGCATTGCGAGCCGCGAAGCTGTGGCACACCTCGCGGAAATCAACGCGGCGTTCGGCAACTTTCTGGCCAGGATCGGCCAGACCAGCACAACCGTGATCGTTACGGCCGATCACGGTTTCATCGACGCGCGTCCGCCCGGTCAGACGATCGAGCTCGACGCCCATCCACAACTCGCGGCCACGCTGTCGTTGCCGCTTTGCGGCGAGCGACGCGCGGCGTATTGCTACGTGCATGCGAGCCAGCGCGTGCAGTTCGTCGAATACGTCGCCGCGCATCTCGAGGAATACGCGGACCTGAAGGACAGCAAATACTTGATCGAGGCGGGTTACTTCGGTCTGGATCCTCCGCACCGGAGGCTGCACGAGCGCATTGGCGATTACACGCTGATCATGAAAGACCGTTTCCTCATCAAAGACTGGCTGCCGGGCGAGCGGCGGTACGTGCACATTGGCGTCCACGGCGGCATGAGCGCGCAAGAGATGTATGTGCCGTTGATCGTGGCGGAGGCTTGATTCACGTGCCCGAAGAGGCAGTAGTGCGGACAGGCGAGTTGCTCAAGAAACGCCTCGAGCTCGTCCATCGCTGGTACGAGGGCATGGTCAATCCGTCCACCGGGATGTTCGAGTATCTCTACATTCCCGAGACTGACGCGCTGGTCCGTGAGAAATCGCCGATACGCGACATTGCGTCGGTGTGGGACGCCGAAGTGCTCGGCGATTTTCTGAACAGGGGAGAGCTTCGACCGCTGATCGAGAAATCCTTGCGGCACTACGAGAGTTACCTCGTTGAACGCGATGGCTGCCTGATACTCGACGCGCGCCGGCTAGAGGAGCCTTCGTCCATCGCTCACAGCGCCTTCATGATTCTGGCCCTGCTGCGTGCCCCGCCGCCTCGCCGAGCTCGTGAGATCGCAGCGCTCGCTGCGGGGATACTCCGCCAGCAACGACCGGACGGCTCGTACAAGGTTTGCTTCGAGGATCTGCGGGACTACGGAGAGGAACTGTACTCTGGTGAAGCCATGCTCGCTCTAATGGAGACCTATCAACAATTCCCGGCGGAGCGGTACCTGCACAGCGTGGCACGCGGCTTCTCCTTTTACGACGCGCAGTACTTCGGCCGCGGTCGCGTGATGGAGGACACGCTCGTCTTCTTCGCGAACTGGCAATCCCAAGCCTGCCGGCTCTTGTTCGAGTCCAGCCCAAGCGCGGCCCTCAAGCAGGATGTCGCGAAGTACCTGTATCGCATGCACGACCAGATTATCGGCCAGGGCTTCTATGAGTCAGTCCAACGACATCCGGCACGGCACGTGTCGGTGCAGGTTGCGTGTGCCCTCGAGGGCCTCAACGACGCCTATGTGCTCGTACGTGCCGCCAAGGACCAGCGCGCCGAACGCTATCGCGCCTGCATCTGTGCGGGATTGGCGTATCTGCTCAGACTCCAGTGCACGCAGAACGGGATGGAAAGGGAGCGCGGTGGTTTCGGCATGTCGCTTGATGAACGAGCGCAGAGGATCGATGTCACCGGACATGCTGCCAGCGTGTTCATCAAGAGCATACAGAACGACGTCGAATGCTGAATTGTAGCGGTAGTTCTACCACCGCTGTGCTCGCCCGTATGCGGACTGCGTTAACGCCCGCCCAGCACTAGCGCCGGCAGTCACTGCGCCGTCGCGGCCAGCGCGGTCTTCAGGCCCTGAGCCAGATCGGTCGTGCGTCCGACGCCCCAGTAGTGCAGGAACATGATGCGGGGCTCCTCCTGGGTCATGTGATTGTGAATCGACACGATGTTGATGCCGGCAGCGCGCAGCGCCTCGAGCACGCCCTGCAGCTCGGATTCGAGCATGGCGAAATCGCCATCGACGATCGCCTCGTCGTCCGACCCCGCGAACGCCATCCAGGTGTTGACGCCCATCGTGTTGCCGACGGCGTGGCCGTGCATCTTCGTCGTGCGGCCGATGGTGACTTTGTAGACGCCGTCCTTGAGATCGCCTTTGCGGCCAAGGACGGCTTCGATCTTCTTCGGATCGAGGCTGGTCCTGGCCGGATCGACGGCCGTCATGGGCGCATCGGTCAGGCCGCTCGTTTCCTTGATCTTCGCGAAGACCTTGCCGACCGCCGTTGCCAGCGCCGCTTCATCGCCCATGCCGCCGATGTGCATGAACATCACTCGCGGTGACTCCCACAGAAAGTGGTTGTGAAGGGCCGTCACTTCCAGGCCGTTCCCGAGTGCAACGCTCATCACAGGGTTGACCTGGGCTTCCGTCAGCACCGTGTCGCCCATCACCATGCTCTGCGTGCCGGCCTTCATGAAGGTGGCCCATGAGGTGAGGCCCAGCGGGGGCGTCATGCGGGCGCCGGCCGCGCGGATGCTCAGGTCGCTTCGTGGGACCGAAACCTTGAAAGTGCCTTCCTGCTCATTCAGCGCGCCCCTGGCTCCGGTGAGCTGCTCGATTTTCTGCGTGTCGAGCTTCGAAGGGCTGCCGGCATTTTGAGCGAGCGCGGCCAGCGGCATCAGAACCAGAGCGGCGAGGGAACATAGGAGCGATCTATTTCTCACGGTGCCTCCATCTGCGGACCGAAGTCAAAGTTATCGAAGGACATGGGCGAGTCTAGGGCACGCGGCCCCCGACCGCGATGCTCCCGGCTGCAGGCGCCTTGTCGCAGGCGCCAAACCGGTCGATACTGCCCCCCTTGCCATGACGACGCTGCGCCTCAACCACTTCCGCCGAACGCCAGTTGTATCGCTGCTGCTGATGCTGGCGTTGCTGGTGGCGCAGAGCGTCGCCCTCTCGCATCTCTATTCCCATCTGAAGGCGGGCTCCGGCAGTTCGGACTTCGCAGCTACGGCCGGGCAGGTTTGCAGCGAATGCCTGTCCTCCGCTGCGCTGCTGGGCGCAGCCAGCAGCCCGGACGCTCCGCGCGTCATTTCGTTCGCAGCGGCACGGGTGCTTGCCGTCCCCGCGATCGCTTCTCATCCCCAGAGCTCTCGCCACTACGCATTCCGTTCCCGCGCTCCACCTGAGCATCTCTGACCGATGACACGCGCGTGCCACACGTGGCGCGCGGCTGCGTTGATGCCAGAGGAGCGGATTCATGACGAGCGTAAGGCCGAGAGCGGCCGCATTTCTGTTTCTACTTGTCGCCACACCCGTGGTGACGCACGCCGCGGACGACGTGGCCACCCTTCGTGCCGAGCTTGAAGCACTCAAATCGGAATACTCCAGCCGCGTCACGGCACTGGAGTCGCGCATAAATCAGTTGGAGTCGGCCCAGGCTCCAGCGTCAACCGCATCCGTGTCTGAACCCGCAGCGGTGCCCACACCCCAGGCACCCACGGCCGGCGGCCAGAGTGGCGCTTCAGCATTCAATCCCGCCATCTCGATGATCCTCGGCGCCAATTACGCCCATCTGTCACAGGACCCCGCGACCTACCGCATTGCCGGCTTCATTCCGGGCGGTGGCGAAACCGGCCCCGGTGAGCGCAGTTTCAATCTCGGCGAATCCGAGCTCACGGTCGCCGCGAACGTCGATCCGTACTTCTTCGCAAACGTCACCGCGTCCATCTCGAGCGACAACGAGATCGCAATCGAAGAGGCGTACTTCAAAACGCTCGGCGCTGCACGACGGGCTGTCGCTGAAGGGCGGGCGCTTCTTCTCCGGCCTCGGCTATCTCAACGAATTCCACGCCCACGCGTGGGACTTCGTCGACCAGCCGCTCGTCTATCAGGCATTCCTGGGTGGCCAGCTAGCGCAGGATGGCTTGCAGATGAAGTGGCTCGCGCCCACCGACACATTCATCGAGCTTGGCGCGGAGGGCGCCAACGGCGGCGCCTTCCCGGGGACTCACCGCAACCGCAACGGCTTGAACAGCACCGCGTTGTTCACGCACGTCGGCGGTGACTTGGGAGATTCCACGAGCTGGCGCACCGGCCTGTCCTGGCTCGATGCGCGCGCGGACGATCGAACGTACGACGACACGGATGAATCCGGCACGCCTGTCGAGAACGCCTTTACGGGCACTGCGCGCACCTGGATCGTCGATGCAACCCTGAAGTGGGCGCCGCACGGGGATTCAACGCGGCGGCAGTTGAAGCTTCAGGGCGAGTACCTGCGCCGTACCGAGGACGGGCAGCTCGCCTTCGACACCAGCGGCGCGAACCTCGGCGGCGATTACCACAGCCGCCAGTCCGGCTGGTATGTGCAGAGCGTCTATCTTTTTCAGCCACGCTGGCGCGTGGGCCTGCGGTACGACTCGATGAGCTCGGGCAACCCGCGCATCGGCTCGGTGCAATCGGGGTTGCTGCCGAGGGCCGCGTTCCCCGCGCTGCTCTCGGCCTCGCCAGAGCGGGTCACGTTGATGCTCGACTGGAGTCCCAGCGAGTTCTCGCGCCTGCGTGCGCAATACGCGTGGGATGACGCTCGCCCCGATCAGCGCGATCGCCAGTTCCTGCTGCAATACATCTTCGGCATCGGCGCTCACGGCGCCCACAAGTTCTAGGAGCCGTTACATGATTCGCATGATCCGCGGCGCATTGGCGCTGATCCTCCTGAGCGCGGTAGCGCATCCCGCCATGCGCAGCGCTCAAAGTGCTCGCCACCACACCCGAGTGGGGTGCGCTCACCACCGAGCTGGGCGGCGACAAGGTCAACGTATACACCGCCACATCCGCGTTCCAGGACGTCCACCGCATCGATGCGAAGCCAAGCCTCGTCGCGCGTGCGCGTTCGGCAGACCTCGTCGTGGCGACCGGCGCGCAGCTGGAAACTGGCTGGCTGCCGGTGCTTCTGCAGGAATCCGGCAATGCGCAAAATCCAGCCGGGCAGCCCCGGCTACTTCGAGGCCGCATCGGCGCTGCAGTTGCTCGAAGTGCCTTCCAGCGTCGACCGCTCGCTGGGCGACATCCACCCGCTCGGCAATCCGCACGCGCACCTCGATCCTCACAATATCGCGAAGGTCGCGACAGGCGCTCACTGCCCGCCTGGCAGCGCTCGATGCGCCGAATGCGGCGTACTTACCAGGCTCGCGGCACGGACTTTCAATCTCGCTGGAGCGAAGCGATTGCGCGGTGGGAGTCGCAGGCCGCGCCACTGAAGGGCGTGGGCGTGGTCGTCATTCATCGCGACCAGGTTTATCTGTGCCATTGGCTCGGCCTGAAGGAGCTTGCGGCCATCGAGCCGAAGCCTGGCGTGCCACCCAGTGCCGGCTATCTCGGCCAGCTCGTCACAAAGCTCACAGCAATGCCGCCAAGCATGATCCTGCGCAGCGCCTACAACGACCCGAAGGCCGCGGACTGGCTGGCGGAGCGCATTCACTCGCCCGTGGTGTTGCTGCCGTACACGGTTGGCGGCACTCCCGCGGCCAAGGACTTGTTCGGTCTCTTCGATGACACCGTGAACCAACTGCTGGGGGCGCTGAAGTGAGCACATTCGAAATGCAGCTCAGCATCCTGTGGCCCGCGCTGATCGCGGGCTTGCTCGTCGTGCTGTCGCACGTGCCGCTCGGGCAGCAGGTGCTCTCGCGCGGCATCGTGTTCATCGATCTGGCCATCGCGCAGGTCGCGGGGCTCGGCGTCATCGCCGCGCACACGGTCGGCTTCGGCGCGGAAGGCTGGATCACGCAGGTCGCGGCCGTTGCCGCCGCGTTACTCGGGTGCGCTGCTGTTGACCTGGACGGAGCGCAAGCGGCCGGAGGCGCAGGAGGCGCTCATCGGCGTGCTGTTCGTGCTCGCCTCCACCGCGCAGATTCTGCTGCTCGCCAACGATCCGCACGGCGGCGAGGATCTGAAGGACCTGCTGGCCGGGCAGATCCTGTGGGTGTCGCCCCCGCAGCTGATTCGCGCTGCGGCTCTCACGGCGCTTTTTCTGGTGGCGTGGTTCAGATGGCGCGAGCGCCTGGGACGCATGCGGCTTTTACGTGCTGTTCGCGGTGATGGTCACGATTTCCGTGCAGCTGGTCGGCGTGTATCTCGTGTTCACCAGCCTGATCATTCCGGCAATCGCAACCTACCGGTACCCACCGAAACATCAGCTCGCCATCGGCTACGGGATGACGCTTGCAAGCTATGTCGCTTGGGCTTGGCCTGTCCGCGCTGCTGGACTTGCCGTCGAGCCCGGTGATTGTGTGGGCCATGGCGGTGGTCGGCACCGTGGTTCACCTCGCACGGCGCAGTGCGCACGTGGGCGCGCTCGCCCACGCGGGGAAGTAGCGCCTATGATGCTGCCATTGGTTCGCTACATCATTCGAGAAGCTCATCATGTTGACCTGCTTGGTCTGCGGCGGCGATATGCAGCAGGACACCGACGCGGTCTCGGATCTCCTTCGGAAGCATGGGTGCGTTAGCACGACCGTGACGCCTGACGGCCGGGAGTTTCACTTCAAAGACGGTGAGACACTGGAGGTCGGCGGCATGTGCAATGCTTGCGACGAGAAGGAAATTCGCGCGTTTCTGGGCTGCACGTCTGTCTGAAGCGCCTCTGGCGTTTCCGCAGAAATGTCCCGCCCGGCGCGCGACTAGGGACGCCCGCCCAGCACTCGCGCCGGCAGTAAAACGATTGCGCGCAGCAGCTCGAACACGCCCTGCACGGTAATGCCGACCAGCCGGAACGGAATGGACAGCAGCCAGACGAAGGGCCACAGCACCAGGGCCAGCAGCGCGAGCGGCCAGCACAGGATGAGCAGAATGAGCCAGAGTAGAAACTTGATCATGACCAGCGCTAACGCGCGTTCCCGTTCGCGGCCGCTCGCCGCCAGCGTATTGCAGAACACACCAGATCCCGATTTGGTTGCACGGTGGAACGGCAATCTCCTCAGTCACCAGGCCACCAGGTATCGGCTACTGACTTACAGCGCCCGGGAATCGAACGCAAACCGAGTCGCAGTACCAATCTTCAGTCGCGCGATATCAGGATGACGTGGATTGAGCAGGTAGTTGAACTCACCTCGCGTCACGGCACTCGGCACGCGCATTACGGGAGTACGTGCCTCCTCCACCCACGCGACGCCGAGCTTTCGGATCGAGTTCATGGGCGGCGTGCGCCACCAGTTGTCGGGCAGTGTCGCCGGCACATGAATCAGGGAGTCCTCGATCTCCACCGGGATTGCAGCCCAGCGGATCGCTGCAAGCAGCCTGGTGTCCTCAGCGTGCACCAGCATTTCGAGCGAAGCCAGCGAGCGGCTCTCAGCGGCATAGACGAGCGGAACGCCAGCGGTGTTCCAGCGACCTGGGTTCATCGCCGCGCCCCGTCCGTCAAAGGCGGACGAGACACGTTTGGCCTTGCAGATGCGCCACGCCGTGATCAGGAAAAGACCCCGTGCTCGAGTCGCCCGAGCGCGTGCTCGACCTCGCGGGCGCCGGGCTCGGTGGTCGTCAGCTCCAGCGGAGTCTTGCCTGCGAGAACCTTCAATGGTCGCTGCAGCCAGTCCCGTGCGTTGCTCTGGCTTTCCAGGACGATCGTCGCCAGGGCGATGATGCGCATCAGCCGCGCGACGCGCTCGGATTCGGCCGGTTTCAGCCGGGCCCCACTCTGGAGCCTGCGTTCGAGCGTCTTTTCGTTGATGTTGACGAGCGGGCCCACCTTGGCGGGGCGCATTCCCAGTGCCGCGCCAAGCTTTTTAACCGCCGCGACCGGCAAGCCGACCGAGACCAGACGGGCCATCTCGAGGTCGTTATCGAGGGGGTAGCTGCCAAATAGCGCTTCAGTCATTTGTCGACATTATTTTGGACAAATGTCTGGAAGTCAACGTGAACGGGGTCGCCGTCCATGCAAACCCGGCTTCATGAGCCCGCATCCCGTGCGCCAGCGGCTCGCGGTGAAATTCCGCGACGGCCTTCTCGCCGCGGCCCTTCACCTCGAAGTTGAACGGCAGCTTGTCTCCGTTTACGGAGAACTCGCGGCGCCACACGCCCTCCTTGGGAAAAGGCGCTTTCGTGGCGGCCAGCGGCCAGGCTGGCACTGGCGAGGCCCGTCAGGAGGAGGGCGGCGAACAGGCGTGTGCGGGGGGTCGAATCATGGGAGCTCCGGCGACCCTGAAGCAGGGGACACCGGGATGCCAGAGAGGCAGGTCAATCGGCGAAAATGACTTTTCCGCTCGCACTTATGAGTGTTTGTATCGAGCGGTTAGTATTGCGGGTGACATTCGAGTGACAGTCTTCCGCCACACACCGAGCGTAGCCCGATGCAACGTCGTGAGTTTCTGAAGAAGGCGGGTGTCGGCCTGGCATCCACGTCAGCCGTCGCGGCACTGGGTGCAGAGACCGCGGCGCCTTTCCCCTCACCGGACACTGCGGCGGGGGCTACGGCGGCTCAGGGTTGTCGAGCCTTGCCACCCTCGGTTGAAGGCTCCGATGCGATCGTGTCGCTGCCGCTCGTCCGCGCGCAACCAGACCGCATCATTTCCCTCACGGTTTGCACCAGGCCGTTTCGCGCGCAGGGCCCCCGCATCGAGACCGAACGTTTGGGGCGCAAGACCATCGTCCACAACTATGGTCATGGAGGCAGTGGCTGGTCGCTTTCCTGGGGCTCCGGCACGCTCGCCGTGCGCCACGTGCTGGCAACACGCGCGCGCGAGATCGCGGTGATTGGCTGTGGGGTCATCGGGCTCACCTCCGCGTTGCTCGCACAGCGCGCGGGCCTGAAGGTGCGCATCTACGCGAAGGAGCGTCCGCCGGAAACGCGCTCGACGTTCGCCACGGGAAACTGGTCGCCCAATTCGCGCTTCTGCACGCTGGAAGGCGCAACGCCGGAAGTCGCGCAACGATGGGAAGAAATGGCGCGCATCAGCTTCCGCACCTACCAGAACATGCTGGGCCTGCCTGGCGACCCCATCGAGTGGCGTGATGGATATCGCGTGTGGGACGAGCCGGTCGTCTCGCAGGGCGGCCACGTCGGCAACGGCGAGCCCGAGTACCCCAACCTGGAGCAGCAGATTCGCGATCTCACGCCGCGCGGGCAGCTGCTGCCGCCGGGCACTCATCCGTTCCCCATGCCCGAGGTCATCCGCTATACGAACATGATCTTCAACATCAGCGCGCTCTCGCGCCTGCTCATCGCGGATTTCCTCGCGAACGGCGGTGCGATCGAGACACGGGAGTTCGAGAAGCCCACAGACATCTCCCGGCTGCGCGAGAAAACCGTGATCAACGCGACGGGCTACGGAGCCCGCGCGCTGTTCGGCGACGAATCGATTACTCCGGTGCGCGGCCAGCTCATGAGATTGATTCCGCAACCCGAAGTCACCTATGGCCTCAGCTACGACGAGCGCTTCTACATGGTGCCGCGGCGAGACGGCATCGTGCTTCAATCGCCGTCACCGGGAGACTTCGGCAATGCGGACACGACACCCGATCGGGCCGCAGCCGAGCGCACCGTGCTGATGCTGGCGGAGCTCAATCAACGCATCCGGGCCCATTCGGGCTGCGGGTAGTCCGTCTGCACATGGATTCTGATCGCGCTGGGAAAAGCGCGGGGAGAGGGGAAGCTCAGTATGAGTGGGTAGAAACTCTCTGATGAGACCCAGGCGGTGGAAATCCGCCCCGGCTAAAGCCGTAGCGGGCAGGCCGGTAGCGAGTGTTGCCATTCGTCAGGCGACTGGCGGGTGTCGAAGCGTACACAGCGAGAAAGCAGGCCGTGAGGATTGAGCTCCGAAATCTCTGATGTTTGCGAAAGCCGACGCCGTTCAGAAGGTGGAAGGCAGAATCCGGAC
This sequence comes from uncultured Gammaproteobacteria bacterium, assembly GCA_963837755.1. Lineage (GTDB taxonomy): Bacteria > Pseudomonadota > Gammaproteobacteria > Steroidobacterales > Steroidobacteraceae > JADGHX01. The sequence goes on from CAWIOP010000005.1 coordinate 239,960, forward strand.
AAGCGTTGATGCGAGGTTGTCAGGAGTCGCCGGAGTCGAAGACCAGGGCATGCTTTTCAAGGGGTCTCCCGTGAACCCAGGAGGTCTGGCTATCTCTTCGGAAAACTCTGGGTGTCAGGTTCCACCCAACAGCAAACGAACCCGGTCTGTGGGATATGAGAGGAACGCCCGCAGAAGCGAACAATCTCTCGCCGAAGTCGACCGTCGCCAAGCACAAGCGGAGGAGGCGGTGATGGATAGTGCAGAAGTCTTACGAACCCATAGTACCGGTGAAGGTGGAGAACCCCAGGGCTCCCGCAAGGGGCGGCCAGGGTATCCACCAGAGGGAAGGGGCGAACAGATGGACGGAGCGCTTCAGTGACACATTCCCGAGACGTTGAACTCGGTGATGAATGTCCAACGCCACTGAGTCGCCTAACTGAACTGGCAAAGGAGGATCCGACACGCCGATTTTATTCGATCGCTCACTTTCTCACGCCACGGTCGCTGTATGAGGCGTTCAAGGGATTACGGAAAGACGCCAGTGCAGGAGTGGACGGACTCACGTTTCGGGAGTACCAGAAAGAGCTGGGCCGGAATCTCCAAAACCTCTGGGAGCGGGTGAAGAGCGGAAAGTACCGGTCGCTGCCCTTGCGACGAGTCTATATACCGAAGGAGGATGGGAAGAGCGAGAGACCGATCTCGATTCCCGCTCTGGAGGACAAGATCGTCCAGGCTGCCACGGTCTGCCTGCTTAACTCGATCTACGAGGTGGATTTTCTGGACTGCTCTTATGGGTCACGACCGGGACGCAATGCACACCAGGCTCTGGATGAGATCGATCGTGTTCTTTTCCGTGAATCGATCACACATGTTCTGGAGCTGGACATCAAGTCATACTTTGACTCGATCGTGAGAAAGCTACTCGTGGAGATGATCGAAAGGCGAGTCAGCGATGGCAGCATGCTTCGGTTAATCGGGAAGTGGCTCAACGTCGGCGTCATTGACGAAGGGCGTCTGCTGGAAGCCGAGGACGGTGTCGGTCAGGGGCAGGTGGTCTCACCTCTCCTCGCCAACATCTACTTGCACCACGTTCTCGACCAGTGGTTCGAGAATGAGGTCAAGCCCCGGTTGTCAGGCAAGGCGTTCCTGGTTCGATACGTGGACGATGCCGTGATCTGCTTTCAGAACGCGGAGGATGCGCAGAAAGTGATAGAGGTGCTCGACAAGCGATTTTCGAAGTACGGGCTGACACTGCATCCGGAGAAGACCCGCCTAGTGGAATTTGGGCGGTCGGCTTTGGAAAAGGCCGATAGGATGGCGACAGCGTCGGCTACGTTCGATTTCCTCGGTTTTACTCATATCGCTGAGCGAAGCCGACGAGGGAAATTCAGACCTGGGGTGAGAACGATGAAGAAGCGCCTGAAACGCAGCCTGAAAACGGTTGAGCAATGGTGCAGGAAGCATCGTCACGAACCAGTCGTAAAACAACAAGCCACCCTCAACGCGAAGCTGCGGGGCCACTACCAGTATTACGGACGAGCGTCGAACTTCCGAAGCCTCGGGAGTTTCTATCGCGTCGTCGCGAAGACTTGGAGGAAGTGGCTCAGCCGCCGTACGCGGGGCGCCCCCCTGAACTGGGATACCTACAACGCCTTTCTGGAACGCCATCCGTTGCTGAAGCCGCAGATCACCCATACCTGGGCCAGTTCACGGAGTCCAGCATGAGAGGGCATCAGCCGGTCTTGGAACTTGGTTGGGCCGATATCGCTGAGGAACCCGCTGCGTTAATTGCGCACGGTGGGGTCTGTGAGGGGGGAGGGTCGGTCTGGTTTGATCGGCTCTCCTCTACTCGGACGGGTGCAGGATTCAGGGATGTGGCGCCTGCGAAACACCCCAGCCCGGCTTACGTTCCGCCAACTCAGCGCCCTGTAGGACGAACCTCACAGTGGTTGCAGCAAAGCATGACTAGGAAGCGCGCAACCACCTGCTAGCCTCGATGGAAGCAAGCAGGAGGAATAGAAATGGCGAAGCGTAAGAAAACCACCCGCGAGGCAAGCACGCGATCAGCGGTGACCCGTCGCCGGGGCAACGGCGCCCAGGACGCCATTGCCTTGCTGAAGGGGGATCACAGACAGGTCGAGAGCTGGTTCGCCCAATTCGAGAAGACCCGCTCGGCGGACCGCAAGCTCGAGCTTGCGCGGAACATCTGCAAGGCGCTGACGGTACACGCCACCATCGAGGAGGAGATCTTCTACCCGGCGTTCCTCGAAGCGACGGAAGACGTAAAGCTCCATCACGAGGCCGCGGTGGAGCACGATGGCGCAAAGAATCTCATCGCCAAGATCGAGGCATCGTCTGCGGACGATGAGTACTACGACGCGCGGGTGACGGTGTTGTCGGAAATGGTCAAGCACCACGTCAAGGAAGAAGAGCGGCGTGACGGCATGTTTGCCAGGGCGCGCCAGTCGGAGATGGATTTGCAGGAGCTGGGCAAGCGCCTCGAAGCGCGCAAGGCTGAGCTCATGGGCGAGGAGGCCGCGGGCAGGGGTCGTCGCGCCTCTCGCAACGGCGCGTGGCGCGGGCGCGGGCAGCCCGTGGAGCGTTCGCGCGGGATGTAGAGGGCCTGCTCGAGCATGGCTTCTCGGGAGTGAAGACGATGGCCACTCGTTACACAGCACCTTCCCACGAAACGTCGGATCGCGAGGAGGACTCGACGGTAGCGTTGCTTCGCAGGCTGATGGACGAGCTCGCAACCCTTTTCCGCCAGGAAGTGGCGCTCGCCACGGCGGAATTGACCGGCGCGCTCACGAAGCTCACCGCAGGCGTCGTCTCGATGCTGACCGGCGGCGCCGTACTGTTCGCCGGGTTCCTGGTGCTGCTCGCCGCCGCGACACTCGGGCTCGCAACAGTTGTGGCGCTGTGGCTTGCCGCACTGATCGTGGGCGCCGCGGTGAGCTTGATCGGATTCCTTATGGTTTACGCGGGCAAGAAGGCAGTCGACCCCTCGACCCTCCAGCCTCGCCACAGCCCCGAGTCATTGCTCCAGGACAAGCAGGTTCTCACGAGGAGTGCATCATGAACACGCCATCCACCGAGAAACCGTCGGCCACCTCACCTGCAGGTCGTTCCCCTGAGGAAATAGAGCGCCAGATCGACGGCACACGCGAGGAGCTCAGCCGCACGCTCGATGCGCTCCAGGCAAGGCTGTCCGTGAAGCGTCGCTTCAATGAAGCTGCGGATACCGCCCGGCGCAAGGGCGCGCGGCTGATGAGAACCGCAGCCGCTTCGGTAACCCCCGGCATCACCACCCTGATCCGCATGGATCACACCTACGTGCTCGCTGTATTTCGTCGCTTCAAGCCGCATGCGACAGACGGCAAGAAGCACGCGCTCGTCGCAAACGCGTGTCTCGCGATGGAAGTGCACACGCAACTCGAAAAGGAGATCTTCTACCCGGCGCTGCGCGAGGCCGCAGGCTCGAGTGATGCGCTCGACAAGAGCGTGTCGGCGCATGACGAGATGGGAAGCCTGATCGCCACCCTGCGCTCCATGCAGCCAGGGGATGCGAGCTATGACGAGACGTTCAGATCATTGATGCGCGTCGTTCTGCATCACGTTGCCGACGAGGAGACCACGTTGCTGCCTCAGGCGGAGCAGCTGCTGGGAGACAAACTCGGCGTGCTGGGGCGGCAGATGACGAAGCGCCGCATGGAATTGCTGAAGCCGCATGCCGCGGAGATGACCCGCACCGCGGCCCGCTCGTTTCCGGTGGCGTCTGCGACTGCAGTGGCCGGCGTGCTGGCGCTGGGTTGGCTTGCGATCCGGCCGCGCCGGCACTAGTGCGTCTGCACTGTGATTCTGATCGCGCTGGGAAAAGCGCGGAAGAGGGGGAACTCAGATGAGTGGTAGAAACTCTCTGATGAAATCCAGCTGGTGCAAGTCCAGCCCGGTCAAAGCCGTAGCGGGCAGGCCGGTAGCGAGTGTTGCCATTCGTCGGGCGACTGGCGGGTGCGAAGCGTACACAGCGAGTAAGCAGGCCGTGAGGGATTGAGCTCCGAAATCGTCTGATGTTGCGATGCCGACGCCGTTCTGAAGGCGGAAGGCAGCATCCGGCACACCGTTATGCGAGGTGTGTCCGGGAGTCGCCGGAGTCGCTAGCCCGGGGCATGCTTATCAAGGGATTTCCCGTGAACCCAGGAGAGCTCCGCTATCTCTCCGCAATCTGGGCGTCAGGTGACGCCCAACCCAAAGAACCCGGTCTCCGGGGGATGAGGGAACCCCCGAGAGAAGCGAACGACCCTCGCGGAGTCACCTGCCGCCAAGGGAAACCGGAGGCGCAGGACGGGCAGGCGAGCAGTCTTACGAGCCCATAGTACCGATGAAGGTGGAGAACCGCAGGGCTCCCGCAAGGGGCGGCCACGGTATCCACTGGAGGGAAGGGATGAACAGGTCGATGTATCGGCGCAGCGCCACATGCACGAGACTTTGAACTCGGGAAGGCATGTCAAATGGAACTGAGTCGAATAACTGAACTGGCTAAGGAGGATGCAGGACGCAAGTTCTACTCGATCGCTCACTTGCTGACGCCACGAGTCGTTGTAGGAGGCGTTCGAGGATCTACGCAAGGACGCCGCCGCCGGAGTGGACGGACGTCACGTTTCGGGAGTACCAGAAAGCAGCTGGTCGAGAATCTCGCAAGACTGCATGAGAAGCGTGAAGAGCGAAACCTACCGCGCGCAGCCGCTGCGCCGGATCTACATCACAAGGAGGATGGGACGAGCAAGAGACCGATCTCGATTCCCGCCCTGGAGGACAAGATCGTGCAGCGGGCCACGGTGGAACTGCTCAACGCGATCTACGAGCAGGATTTTCTCGACTGCTCCTACGGGTTCCGACCGGGACGAAGTGCACACGACGCGCTGGACGAAGTCGGCCGTGTTCATTTGCCGCGGGCCGACGACGTATGTTCTGGAGCTGGACATCAGCTCCTACTTCGACTCGATCGTGCGAAAGCAACTCATGGAGATGGTCGAGAAGGCGGGTAAGCGATGCCAGCATGCTTCGGCTGATCGGCAAGTGGATCAACGTCGGGGTCATGGACGAAGGACGACTGCTGGAGAGCGAGACGGGGACCGGTCAGGGGCAGATGATCAGCCCGCTGCTGGCCAACATCTACTTGCACCACGTTCTCGACAGTGGTTCGAGAAAGAGGTGAAGCCCCGCTTGTCAGGGCAAGGCGTTCGAGATCCGATACGCCGATGATGCCTGCTGTGCTTCCAGAACACGGAGGATGCGCAGAAAGTGCTAGAGGTGCTCGAAAGCGGTTTGCGAAGTACGGTCTGACACTTCATCCGGAGAAGACTCGCCTGGTGGAATTTGGGCGGTCGGCTTTGGAAAAGGCCGATAGGATGGCAACAGCGTCGGCTACGTTCGATTTCCTCGGTTTTACTCATATCGCTGAGCGAAGCCGGCGAGGGAAATTCAGACCTGGGGTGAGAACGATGAAGAAGCGCCTGAAACGCAGCCTGAAAACGGTTGAGCAATGGTGCAGGAAGCATCGTCACGAACCAGTCGTAAAACAACAAGCCACCCTCAACGCGAAGCTGCGGGGCCACTACCAGTATTACGGACGAGCGTCGAACTTCCGAAGCCTCGGGAGTTTCTATCGCGTCGTCGCGAAGACTTGGAGGAAGTGGCTCAGCCGCCGTACGCGGGGCGCCCCCCTGAACTGGGATACCTACAACGCCTTTCTGGAACGCCATCCGTTGCTGAAGCCGCAGATCACCCATACCTGGGCCAGTTCACGGAGTCCAGCATGAGAGGGCATCAGCCGGTCTTGGAACTTGGTTGGGCCGATATCGCTGAGGAACCCGCTGCGTTAATTGCGCACGGTGGGGTCTGTGAGGGGGGAGGGTCGGTCTGGTTTGATCGGCTCTCCTCTACTCGGACCGGTTGAGGATTCAGGGACGTGGCGCCTGCGCAGGCGGCGTTAGCGGAGTCGGTTCGCACTCAAAATGTGCCGGCACGCTCGCGCGTGCGCCATGGGCGGTCGGCCATCGCTCGTTGGCGCGCGCAAGTGGCTGTTGTTACGCGTTATGAGCCGTAACGCCAGGTGGCACGGGCATTGCTACTCCGCCATCACGGACGTCGCCTCTGCGTCCGGTGCATGGTTCCTTCGGGGAAACCAGGCAACGCCGCCAGGCGCACCAACCGCGACCCCCTCGCGATTTCTGCGTCCGGCGGCGTCCCTCACCACATGGCCCGCACGGAGCTGGAGTTGTCATGAGCACGATCAAGAACAAGGCAGCCACCGCTGGCAAGACAGGTTTCGAATCTCCCGGCTCCACGCACGAGCGCATCCTTCAAGTGCTCGGGATGACACAGCGCCCTTTGCAGTCCGGTGAGCTCCAGAACGCGCTCGGGCTCATGACGAGCGAAGCGAGCGGCGCCTGCAAATGGCTGACGGAGCAAGGCTACATCACCAGCACCGCGCGCGGAGGCAAGGCCGCCGCGCAACGGGCCATGACAGCCTGGGAGCTGGCGGACAAGGGCCGCCGATGGGTGAAGGGCCGTAGCGCGCCCGCTGCACGAGGCCACTGAATTCCGGATCCCCCCCACCGGCGAGGGCGCTCTTGTTTGTGCTCGCGGGCACCGCGTCGTGGTGATCCCCGCCGCCCGGCGTTTACGCCTCGCCCACCGCAAGCCTACATTGCCGCTCGGGGGGCTCCCCGATCCCGAATCGACAACGAGAATGAGGTCTTCATGACCCTTCGGAAGTGCGTAGTTCTTTCTTTCACGGCGCTGGCGTGCTTCACGGGCACGCTCGCGACGGCCGAGACCAAGCCAGCCGCGGCCGCGTCTGTGAAGATGACGTGGGACAAGCTCCCGGACTGGAGCGGCCTGTGGGTCATGGAAGGCCGCATCATCTTCGACAACTCCGGCAAGGATCCCACTCGCCAGTTTCCGCCGCTGAAGCCGGAATACGAGGCGAAGTACGCGGCCATCGTGAAGGATGCCGTCGCGGGCAAGGAATTCGACCCGCTCACGTACTGCTTGCCGGCGGGCTTCCCGCGCGTGCTGGCGGAACCGTTCCTGCAGGAGCTCGTGCTGCGGCCGGAATCGGTGTACTGGATTCACGAGCAGCAGAACGAGATTCGCCGCATCTACACAGATGGCCGCAGCCACCCGCAGGCGGATGAGCTCTACCCCCTGTGGGAAGGCCACTCCGTTGGCCACTGGGAGGCGGACGGCACGCTCGTCGTCGACACCATCAGTCTTCGCGAAGGCATCTACGACCGCACCGGCGCGCCTCACAGCACGCAGCTGCACGTGACGGAGCGCATCCGCAAGATCGATGCGAACACCATCGAAGACCAGCTCACGCTCGTGGACCCGGCCGTCCTCACGAAGCCGTGGCACGTGGTGAAGCGCTACAAGAAGCTCAACGACCCGAGCCTGCGCATCGACCACTGGGCGTGTGAAGAAGACAACCGCGCCGTCGTGAAAGACGGCAGCACCGATCTCGTGCTGCCCGGGGAGGGCGGCTCGAAGCAGCCCGGCGCGGCCGGCTTCCGCGAGCAGGCCGAAAAGACTCCGCAACTCAAGAGCCAGGAGAAGTAGCCATGAGACCCCTCGCGCGCCACACGCTGCTTCTCGCGGGCCTTGCGCTCGCGGCCCAGGTCTTCATGGCCCAGGCCTTCGCGCATCACTCGTTCGCCATGTTCGACCGGTCGAAGGAAGTCACCGTCGCAGGCACGGTGAAGGCGTTCAACTACACGAACCCGCACTCCTGGCTGCAGATTCTCGCGAAGGACGAGAACGGGCGGGAGAAGGAGTGGAGCTTCGAGATGGAAGGCCCGAGCACGCTCATGCGCGCGGGCATCAAGCCCGGCGCGCTCAAGCCGGGCGACAAGGTCACCGTGAAGGCGTGGCCCTTGAAAGACGGGCGCGCCGCCGGCGCCGCCGTGAACATCACGAAAGCCGACGGCACCGTGCTCGACCCGCGCCGCGGACTGCGGATTCCCACCACCTGAAGCTCGTTACAACCTGGGGTCGAGCTTCTTCAGCGCTTCGGCGGATGTGAACGCGCCGGTGCGCTCGAGGTCTTCCTGGCTATAGGTGCGGCCCGCCCCGATGCATTCGCCCGGCTTCTGCTTGATGCGAGAGCCAGTTTCCTGCACGCACAGCGCGGTCGAGGCGGGCTTCGTGGCGCTCGCGGCCACCTGCCTTTCGGCTGGCGGGGTGGTTGCGCATCCAGCGGCCAAGGCGAGGGCGAGGGCGGCCGCCAACAAGCTCACTGCCAAGGTTCTCTTCATGGGACAACTCCCGCGCTGCCGCCTGCGCCCAAGCTAGAAGATCACGCCAAGAATATGCTGCCGGCCTGCGCGGTTCGCAACCACTGCTGGAACCGCCCAACGGCCTCGTCGCCCTCAGCCGGCGCCCAGGGGGCGAAATCCACCGCCACTGCCGGGTCATAGGGCCCTTCCTTCACTTCCAGGAAGGCGCACCCATCCGTCAGAGCGACGAGCGTGTGCCAGGTTCCCTGAGCGGTCTCATAGGCGAAGTGCCCCGTGCCTTCGCCAATGGCATAGCGCGCGAGCACGCGGCCGCTCTCGTCGAACGTCAGGATGTCGAAGCGGCCGCGCAGGGCGACGGCGAGCTCCGACTTCGTGAAGTGCAGGTGGGGGCGAAAGTAGGAGTCCCGGTTCGCCGCCACGAAAAATCGCTGCACCGGGTCTGCGGCATTTGCATGGATGTTCAGGTGCGCCCGGCGGCGTGGGCTGGCGGCGGCTTTCGAGCGCCAGGTCATCGAGCAGGGTGTCTGTGAACAGCTTCATTTCAAGGTCGGTCGGTTGATTTCGGCGACACCCGCGTCGCCCATGCGCACACTACCAGCCAGCACGGCATTGGGCCCCAGCTCCAGCGCATAGAGCAGGGCGCTCACCTTGCCGTCCGGCTCCGTGCGAACGGAGGTGGGCCGCCCGAGCGCGGCGATCACGTCCACCGCCTTCATTCCAGGCCGCACGCGATCCCAGTTCGCGGTGACGAGCCATGCTGGCGAGGTGTCTGCCGGCCGGCCGGTGCTCGCGGCGGGCCGGCTCGGTGGCGCATTGCGAATCGAGCGCTCCAGGTCTTCGATGCGGCGGGCCTGGGCGTCGAGCTCGCGCTGCAGGCGCATGACTTCGTTCTCCAGCTGACGCACGCGCAGGTCGTCGGCTGCCCACGAGGGCAGAACGAACAGCAGCGCGGCCGCGGTGAAACACACCAGTCCGACGGTTGGGTTTCGCATGAGCGGTGCCAATAAAAGGGCTCCGAAGCAGTAGACGGCACGGCGGCAAGAGGGGTCAAGCGCAAGCGGCCCGGCGCCCAAAACCTGCGACCACCGGCGTGCGTCGCCTTTGACGGACGGTTCGCCGATCCGTCAGCATGCCCGCCCTTGGCACATTCCCACGGGTGACTCTCGTGAATCGAAGCGTTCGTCCCTTTGCGCACCCGCTGGCGGCGCTTGGCGCCGCAGCCGTCGTTCTTCTGGCTCTTACACACTCTGTCATGGCAAATACCCTGGAACCTTCCGACCCCTTTCTCTGGCTCGAAGACATAGAAGGCGATCGTGCCCTCACCTGGGTGCGCGCGCAGAACGAGCGCTCCCTGAAGCAACTCACTGCCGATGCACGCTTCGATCGCTTCTACAAAGCCGCGCTCGCGGTGCTCGAAGACAAGAGCCGCATACCGTTCGGCAGCCTGCGCGGCGGCTGGATCTACAACTTCTGGCAGGACGACGTGAACGTGCGCGGGCTCTGGCGGCGCGCGAAGCGTGAGTCGTATGACACGCCGGCGCCGGAGTGGCAGACGGTGCTCGACCTCGACGCGCTGGCGAAGCAGGAAGACAGGAACTGGGTGTGGAAGGGCGTGTCGTGCGAGGTGCCGCCCGGCGAGCGTTGCATGGTTCAGCTGTCGAACGGCGGCAAGGACGCGAGCGTCTACCGCGAGTTCGACATCGGCAAGCGTGAGTTCGTAACGGATGGTTTCGTGCTGCCGGAAGCGAAGACGGACCTCACCTGGCAGGACAGAGACTCGTTGCTCGTCGCCACAGACTGGGGCGAGGGCACCCTGACCGCGTCCGGTTACCCGTTCATGGTCAAGCGGTGGAAACGCGGCACGCCACTTAGCGAGGCGCGTGAAGTCCACCACGGTAAGCGCGAAGATGTGGGGGTTTCGCCGTTCAGCATGGAAGGCACCGGCGGCACGCGGTTTCTCGGCATCAGCCAGTCGGAAACGTTCTTTACCGCCTCGTATCACGCGCTCACGCCTTCGGGCGTTACGCGCATGACCTTGCCGCCGAAGGCCACGCTGCGCGGGCTACTCGGGGCGAGTTGCTGTTCACCATCGAGCAGGAGTGGAGATTGGCGGGCGCAAGTGGGCCACGGCAGCCTGTTGTCGATGCCGCAGTCCGAAGTGCCAAGCGCAACACCGAATGTGAGGCTCGTGCTCGCGCCAGGCCCGCGGGACTCTATTGAAGAAGTCGCCGTGACGCGCGCTGGCGTACTGGTGGCGCGCTACTCCAACGTGCGCGGCCAACTCGAGCGATACACGTTCGATGGCCGGCAATGGGTCAGCACGCGCCTGCCGCTGAACGACTCCGGCGCAGTGAGCATCGTCAGCGCAGACGTGAATGAAGACATCGCCTATGCTACATACACGAGACTTCCTGCAGCCCACCACGCTTTACACCACGAACGTCGTAACGCAGAAGGTCACGCCCATCAAGGCAATGCCTGCGAAGTTCGACGCGACAGCAAATACGTCACCGAGCAGTTCGAGGCGAAGTCGAAAGATGGCACCGCGTGCCGTACTTCGTCGTGCGCTCGCGAGAGCTGAAGCTGCGAGGGCAGGCGCCCACGTTGCTTTACGCTATGGCGGCTTTCTAGTGTCGATGACGCCGACGTATTCCGGCACCGTCGGCAAGCTCTGGCTCGATCAGGGCGGCGTCTACGTGCTCGCGAACATCCGGGGCGGCGGCGAGTTCGGCCCGGCGTGGCACGAGGCGGGGCTGAAGACGAACCGGCAGGCGGTGTACGACGACTTCATTGCCGTCGCCGAGGATCTGTCCAGCGCAAGATCACTTCGCCGCGCCGGCTCGGCATCCAGGGCGGCTCGAACGGCGGCCTGCTCATGGGCGTGATGCTCACGCAGCGGCCAGATCTGTTCCACGCCGTCGTCGTGCAGGTGCCGCTGCTCGACATGCTTCGCTATAACCAGCTGCTCGCGGGTGCGTCGTGGGTTGACGAGTATGGCTCGCCCGATGTGCCCGCTGAACGCGCGTTGCTGGAGCAACTGTCGCCGTATCAGAACCTCGTGAAACGGGCGGACTTCCCGTTACCGTTCATTGAGACTTCGACCAAGGATGATCGCGTGCACCCGGGCCACGCGCGCAAGATAGGCGGCGAAGATGGAGTCAGCTCGGAATGCCGTTCCTCTACTACGAGAACATCGACGGCGGGCACTCTGCGGCGGCGAATCAGCGCGAGCGCGCCAAGCGTATCGCGCTGGAGTTCACGTATTTGTCGCAGCGGTTGATCGACTGACGGAGGCTGGCGGTTCAGGAAAGTCTGAAGAACGGCGCAGAATTCGCCCGGCCGCGGGCGCCTTAACGCGAATTCTGCGCCGTTCTTCAGACTTTCCTGAAGGCCGCGGCGCGCGAGGTAGTGCGCCGCCTCAGTACGCCAGTGCCGCTCCGTCGGCCCTGGGGTCTGCCGCCGCCGCGTAGCGGCCGGGCCAGCGCTCGATGGCCTGGTAGCGCGCCGAAGCCGCCGTCGCTCGCGCCGAGCTTCCAGCCGAGCTCTGCGAGCGCTTTCCGAGTGGCGGCCGGAATGCCGGTTTCCACGCGCAGCAGGCCGACGCCGTTCTGCGCTTCGCCGGTCGGCTCGCTGGAGCCTTCGTGATGCCAGCGCGGGCGCGTCGCCGGCCTCCTGCACGGCGAGGCCGAAATCGACGATGTTCGAGATCACCTGCGCCTGGCCCTGCGGCTGCATGTCGCCGCCCATCACGCCGAACGCCAGCCACGGCTCGCCGTCCTTCACGGCGAAGCCCGGAATGATGGTCTGGAACGGCCGCTTGCCGCGGCGCATAGACGTTGGGGTGGCCGTCTGTCAGCGCGAAGAGCTCGCCGCGATCCTGGAACATGAAGCCGAGCCCGTCGGGCATGAGCCCGAGCCCATGCCGCGATAGTTGGACTGGATGATCGACACCATCATTCCGCTGCGCGTCGGCCGTGCAGAAGTAGGTGGTGTCGCCGTGGCTTGGCGCCTGGCCGGCATGCACAGGGGTCAAGAATGCTGTCGGGCCGGATCAGCTTCGCGCGCCCGCGCGCATATTCCTTCGAATTCAGCCACTCGATGGGCGTCTTCACGAAGTCCGGGTCTGCGAAGTAGCGGGCGCGGTCTTCGAACGCGAGGCGCTTCGCTTCCACTGACGTGTGAATGAGCGCCGCGGACTGAAACCCCATTTTCCGCAGATCGAACGTCTCCATGATGTTCAGCATCTGCAGCGTGCTCAAGCCCTGCGTGTTGGGCGCAAGCCCATACACATCCACGCCGCGATAGTTTGTGACGATGGGCTGCGTCCACTCAGACGTGTGCGCGGCGAGATCCGCCTTCGTCATCCACCCGCCGATGCGCTTGAAGTAGCGCTCGAGGGTCTCGGCAATCTCACCCTTATAGAACGCGTCGCGCCCACCCTTCGCAATGAGCCCCAGCGTGCGGGCGAGGGCAGGGTTGCGAAACACCTCGCCCTCGCGCGGCGTGCGCCCCTCGGGCGCCCAGACCTTGCGGAAGTTGTCGACCTCCTCGATGCCGAGGCCCGGTGTCGTGAATTTCTTGAAGCTCGCGGCAATGTAGAACGCAACGGTCTGCGAAACCGGCGCGCCTTCTTCCGCATACCCAATGGCGGGCCCGAACAAGTTCTTCCACGCCAGCTTCCCGTATCGCTGATGCAGCTGCCACCACGCATCCACCGTGCCGGGAACAGACACCGCGATCGCGCCATACGAAGGAACGAGCCCATTCTTCGCACGGCTGCGCACAGTCTCCAGCGACAGATTCGCCGGACTGCGCCCCGACCCATTGAGCCCCACAACCTTGCGCGCCTTCGGATCCCACAGCATCACGAAGCAATCGCCCCCAATGCCATTCGCCGTAGGCTCGAGAAACCCAAGACACGCATTCGCGGCTATCGCCGCATCCACCGCTGACCCACCGGCCTTCAAAATCTCAATGGCCGCAAGCGTGGCAAGCGGCTGCGCAGTAGCCGCCGCCCCATGCACGCCCCACACAGCAGAGCGAGACGCAAACGTAGCGCCATCCACGCGATCGCCAAACGCGACATCACGCCGATCGCGATTAGGATTCCGCTCACGCGTCTGCCCGAAGGCACTTGCGGTCGCAAGCGCCGGAAGAGTTGCCAGAAATGCTCGTCGCCGCATGACTCCCTCCAGACTTTCCCGCAGGACTCCAACGCGACACAGCGTCAAAGCGGTGGCTAGCCACCGCCCGCGCAGGCCTCAACAGGAAACATCCCTACTTCTTATTGACCCGAGCCCGCTCCATCCCACGAAGGATCATTTGCCGCGCCTCCGCCGCATCCCCCCACCCCAGCAGCTTCACCCACTTCGAAGTCTCCAGATCCTTGTAGTGCTCGAAGAAGTGCTCCACCTGATGAATGGTGATCTCAGGAAGGTCCGTGTAGTTATGCACCTTCTCATAGCGGCGCGTGAGACGCGGCACCGGCACGGCGATGATCTTCTCATCGCCACCCGCCTCATCCTGCATCTTGAGCACGCCAACAGGCCGCACAGCCAGCACCGCGCCCGGCACCACCCCGCGCTGGTTCGCCACGAGCACGTCACACGGGTCTCCATCGTCCGACAGTGTGTGCGGAATGAACCCGTAGTTGCCCGGATAGCGCATCGCCGTGTAGAGGAATCGATCCACGATCAGCGCGCCGGAAGCCTTGTCCATCTCATATTTGATGGGCTCGCCGCCAACCGGCACCTCCACGATGACATTCACTTCGTTCGGCGGATCGCGGCCCGTGGATACAGCATCAAGAAGCATTCATTTTCCTTGGATAAACAATCGACCAAAAAAGAAAGGCTCAGTAGCCGCCGGGCGTGAGGTACTTCCACGGCGAAATTTCCGACCCCTGCGGCACCGGCACTTCGATAACGACCGGCCCGTTCGTGGCAAACGCGCGCTCCAGCGCACGGCGCAACTCATCCGGCGACTGCGCACGCATGGCGGTGGCGCCGAAGCTCTCCGTGAGCTTCATGAAGTCGGGATTGCGAAGCTGCGACCCCAGCGGCCCGCTGAAGCGCTCGCGCTGGTCGCGCAGCACGTTGCCGAACGCGTTGTTGTTGAACACCACCGTGACGAGCCCGATGTCGTGCTGGACGGCCGCGGCCAGCTCCTGCACTCCGAACATGAACCCACCGTCGCCGGTGATGGAGACCACGGGCTTGTTCGGGTTGCCCACCTTCACGCCCAGCGCGGTGGTGAAGCCGAACCCAAGCGTGCCCTGGTAGCCGCACGTGACGAACGTGCGCGGCTCATACACCGGAAAGCCGAAGTACGAGGCAAAGCCCACCTGCGAGATTTCCTCGACGAAGAACCCATCCCGCGGCAGCACGTCGCGAATCGCGCCCAGGTGCCCGAGCTGCGGCTGAATCTCCTGGATGTCTTTGCGAACCTGCTGCTTGATGCCGACAAGCTCTTCTTCACGCGAGCGCGGGTTGATGCCAGAGCGTTTCAAGGCTGCATTCAGTTCCGCCGTGGCGAGGCTCGCATCCGCGAGGATGCCCGCGTGCGGCTTCAGGCGCGCAAGCTCTGCGGGGTCGATATCGATGCGAATGAGCTTGAGATTAGCCGGCCGCGACGGCCAGCGGAAATACTGCAGCTCCAGGCGCGAGCCGATGCCGATGAGAAGATCTGTCTTCTCCCACCAGCGATAGCCTTCGGCGCAGGTGAGGTTGTACGGCGATTCATCGCTCACCACGCCGCGCCCACTGCGGAACGACACGATGGGGGCCTGGATGCGCTGAGCCAACTCCAGCACTTGCGCGCCGGCGTCCATGGCGCCGCTGCCCACCATGATCATCGGCTGGCGCGCGCTGCGGATGAGCGCCACGGCTTCTTCGATACCGCGCGAATCGACCGGCGCCGGAGCCGGCTTCGCGAGGGGCGGTGTAATGGTGACGTCGCCCTTGGCAAGCAGCACGTCCCACGGCACTTCCACCGCGACGGGCCGTTGCCGGCCGCTCGTCATCTGCGCGAAGGCTTCGTTCATGAGCCCCGGAACCGCTGCGGGCGTCTCGATGCGCGCGCCCCACTTGGTGAGCAGCTTGATGACGGCGAGCTGGTCCGGCAGTTCGTGCAGCAGCCCCGCGCCGGAACCGATGTAGGGCGTGGGAACCTGGCTCGTGATACATAACACCGGCGCGTTGGCGGCGTAGGCCGAGCACAGTGCTGCCGTGGTGTTCAGGAAACCGGGGCCGGGCACCACCGTGTAGACGCCGGGGCGACCCGTGGACTTCGCATAGCCGAAGGCCATGTAGGCCGCGCCCTGCTCGTGGCGGGAGCCCACATAATTGAGCTGGTCGCGGTGCTGGTTGAGTGCGTCGAAGAGCGCGTAGGTTTGCACGCCGGGCAGACCGAACACCGTGTCTACCCCGTGGCTGATCAACGACTTGACGAGCGCGGTGCCGCTCGTCATAGATTCTGCGTGACTCATGGTTCCTCAATTCAGGCCGGCACACTAGCGGATTTCACACAAGCCCGACACCCTGCATGAAACTAGCCAGTATCCAACATCAAAATCGCGAGCGCGTCGTCTCCATCGTGGACGAATCTTCACTCGTGGACGTGAACGACCTGCTCCGGCACTACGTGCCATCGGGCGCGGGGCTTGCCACAACCGACATGATCGACCTCATCGAGCGCGCATCCGTGCTGATGCCCGCGCTCACCGCCGCGCTCGACGCGTTCCGGGCACGCGGTGAGCCGTCGCACCGGATTGCGGCGTCGGAGGTCACATGGCGCCCGCCGGTGCGCCGGCCGGGCAAGATCTGCGGCGTGGCCATGAACAACTCGGCCAGCAACGCGCGCAAGATCAGCGCGCCCAGCCACCCCGCTTTTTTCCTGAAGCCCGCATCGTGCCTGGTGGGGCACCTGCAGCCCATCCGCATCCACGACTACTACGGCAGCACGCATCCGGAGCCGGAGCTCGCCGTAATCATCGGGCGGCGCGCGCGCGAAATCGCCGTGAAAGATGCGCTCGATGCGGTGTTCGGCTACACCATCTTCAACGACATCACGAGCAACGGCATGCGCGCGGAAGACCTCTTCCACTACTACGCGCTGTACGCCTCGAAGGAAAACCCGGAGAAGACGGAGCGGGTCGAGCAGCACCTTTCCTATGCGGGCCGCTACAAGGGCAGCGACACATTCGGCCCCATGGGGCCGTGGCTCGTCACGCGCGACGAAGTGAGCAACCCGAACGACCTCGACGTCACCTGCCGCGTGGCAGGCGACCTGGTCGCCGAAGACAGCACCCGGTACTACAACTACAACGTTGCCGAAGTGCTCGCCTTCATCAGCCGCTACCAGACGCTGGAGCCTGGCGACGTCATTTCCCTGGGCACGGCGTTCAAGGCGGGGGAGGGGCGCAAGAGCATCCATACGGCCAACCTTGCGAAGACGGCGGGGCCGGTGGAAGTGTCGATCACGGGGCTGGGAACGCTCAGTAACCCGGTGGAGTTCATCGCGTCGTCCCGCACGGGCTGAGGGGCGGGGCGTGCGCCCGCCGACCCTGGCCGGGGCAATCCGGCCACCGGCAGGCGGCGCGTCCCGCAACGGCCGCTCACGGCGCCAGCGTCAACCCGCATTGCAGGTGGCGGCAGGTCTTTCAATCGTTTAGGATGCGCCCCCTCGCGAAGGACGCCGGCTGAACGGCCTCCTGCGCGTGGGTTGAGGCTGCTGGGCCATGCCCTTGCAGCACCCAAGTCGGAGCGGTAGTTCAGCTGGTTAGAATACCGGCCTGTCACGCCGGGGGTCGCGGGTTCGAGTCCCGTCCGCTCCGCCAGTCTTCCTCAATCCCTTCAATGACTTGGACGATTTCGGCTTCTTGCCGCTGGCCAATTTTTGGCCAGTGTGGCTCTTGCCCGTTGGCGCGGGTCCCGGCTCCCTTTCGCACCCAGGCCGTATTTCTCCCCTCCAATCCGGGACTTCAAGCGCTGACATATCCACGCGAAACCGGATGGTCAACCGCTCGAACTGCGTACCTGCTCCCGTGAGGAAATTGCCGGCGACAACGCATGGAGTCGACGCGGTCGGCGGTGCCCCCGCGGCGACAGCGTTCAGGGTTCGCTCCACCAGCATCTCTGGGTTGTAGCCCATCGCTCGGCGGATCGCCGCTATGTCGCATTCCCGCGCGCCCTCGACCCAGGCCGCGTAGACACTCAGCATCGTCGCGACTCGGTGGCCGTGTTGTCTGGCGACCCATAAGGGGTTTCTCCCCAACATGAGGTTCCAGCTCACGGAGGTGTGGCGCGCGGTGTATGGCTTGCGATAGCGCAGTGGCAGGCGCTTGAGCGTCTTGTGCCAGCGCTGGAACGGGTATTTGGTGCATCGGGAATCGGCCGGAAATCGTGCGTGAAGAAGAGCGCGTCGTGATCGATGCGCCCTTCATGTACGAGCGATGCGCGCCAGGCGAGATGGGATTCAAGGATCGCAATCGCGCGCGGACAGAGTTCCACCCGACGATCCTCACCCGTCTTCGTCACCTCACGCTGAATGCCCTGCACACGCGCCTTGGTAATCGACAGAACGCCACTCGTGCGGTCGTAGTCGCTCACGACGAGCGAAATGTGTTCCGACGGACGTAGTCCGGTGAAGAAGCGGAACGCATCGTAGTTCGCTTGCGCCGCGCCCCAATCGCGGCGTAGAGCCGCGATCAGCGTTTCCGCATCCTGGACACTGAAGGGGTCGAGGTGCGGCCGATCCTTCTTGCCGATGCGGGCGCCGCGCATCATCGCCGCCGGATCGCGGGCCTCGGGGTGATCCTTGAAGCCGAACGCAAATGCCCGGCGCAGCGCGCTGATCGAATTGTTGTACGTCTTTTTGGTCCAGGCTTGAGCATCCGCAATCTGCTGAAGCTGCGAGTAGCGCACCGACAGAAGCGGTCGATCGCCGAGCACGGGTCGCCAGGTGTGGTTGAGGATCTGTCGATGCGCCTCGAGTGTGGAGTGCGCAAGGTCTCCGCGTGCGACGCGCGCTTCCTCGTGAGCAAGGAAAGCATCGAAGACTTCATCGCAGAAAAGCAGCGCGAGCGGCATCTCCTTCACGTGTCGGCGGATGTAGTCCGGAAACTCTTCCGCCAAGCGAAACGTGCCGGCGGCGATCCGGGCTCTGAGCGCTTTGATGAGCTCGCGGGCGCGGTGTAGGTTTGCCTCCGTGGGAGGCCACGGCAGTGTTGGCCGTAAGCGCCTTCCGTTAATTCGCAAATCGAACTGAATGCGGCCAGTGCCCGCAGGGATCACACCTCCGGTGCGCGATCGGCAACACATGCCTGCCTCTCCACTCAGGATCCAGTAACTGATCGTAATCGGTCACTTCCGTTGGCGGGTACACGTCCGGTAACTCCTTTCGGCCCAAGAGGCGACATTCGGGGCACGAACACGGATTTCCAGTAACCTGTCGTTCGTCGGCGCTTCTGGGTCCCGGTCACGGTATCCGCAGCGCTCTAACGCCGGATCGGCACCTTCACAAAACTGTCGCTGTACCATCGAACTTTGAGCGGCTCCTTTGCATCGGCGACGGACTCGTCGCTCACGTCCCTGCCAGTGCCGTAGTTCACCTGCGCGAATGCGTTCTTGTTGACCGTCAGCAGCAGCAAGAGACGGCTGCCCTTCGAAAACTCGCGGCACACGAGCGGAGTTCTCGCAAAGGGGATCGTTGTTCGCTTTCCAGGTGTCAACAGCTTCCGCACGCTCATGTCGTCGGAGTAGCTGGCGCGACTCAGGTAGTACGAGAGCCAAAAGAGCTTCCCATCGGGCATGAGCTCGTAGACGGCCAGCACGAAATCGAAATCCTTCTTGTTGATCGCCACATCGAGCCGTCCACTGATCAGGCCTTCCACCGATACGGCGGTGTCGAAGGGTGCGCTGACGAATGCCAGGGCGTCTCCGGTCACCGCCGTATCGACAATGGCGCCACCAGGGTAGAGATTGTTCTGGATCGTGCGGTCGGCCAAGTCGACCGTCTGCTCGAGGAATCCATTCGGCTGAGGCTGAGAAGGCGACAGGCGGTAGCGCTCACCGAGTTTCACGTTGCTCAGGTACAGCGTCAGGGACTCGGTGCTCATCTGCGGAATCGAAGGTACGTGCCGCCAGAGGTTTGCGCCCATGACCTCGTAGTTGATCCGGTCTTTGAGGAGCGCCGGCTTGGGACCGCCGCGCATGACGTAGTCGAACCACTGAAAGGTCAGCTCGACCGTGTCGATCTGCGCCACCGGGTCGATTGCGTAGCCCTGCACCATGGGAGGCTTGAACGCCGCCTTGGTCGAGCCGTGGTCGTACGGACCGATGACCAGATAGTGATTGGCATTCTTGTTGTACTTGTAGTGATCGACCAGGTAGTTGACGGCCGCCGAATTGGCGGGGTCGTAGTATCCGGTGAGGGAGAGCACCGGAATGTCGATCCGCCCGTAGTCTTTCTTGTACGGCTGCATCGCTCGCCAGTAGCTGTCGAAGGAGGGATGCAGCAGTTGCTTCTGCAGCAGCCGGTTGGGCGTACCGTCGATCACGTCGATTTCGCGATAGGGTTTGCCGCTCGCGAACCACTTCTGATTGAGCGTGTTCCAACGGGGGTCGTTGTAGGTTGTTTCATCCAGGTACCGGTTGTTCATTACATAGAACGGCCATGCGTAGTTCGCATACTGGAACACGTTGTTCTGCATGGGCAGACCATGGCCCGGGAAGCTGGCGACGGCCGGCACGATCGTCTTCAGGGCGGGGTGCAGGCTCTTGGCAGCCGCCCACTGAGCAAACCCCGGATAGCTCGAGCCATGCATTCCGACCTGGCCGTTGCTCCAGGGCTGTTTACTGATCCAGTCAATAACGCCGTACGTGTCCTGGACTTCGTGCTCCCATGGTTCAATCTCGTCGTGGCTGAGCCGCTTTCCGCGCGCATCGGCCGCCACACCGACGTAGCCGTGGGCCGCTGCGAGCTTTCCCTGGTACAGACTGCCGTCAAGATCAGCGTAGATACTGAAGAACAAGCTTGCGGGCTGGCGCACAGTTACGCCTTTCCTGCGCACCACGACTGCCGATAGCGTCGCGCCCTCGGCAGTCCGGATGAGCACATCGTCCTGGATCAGATAACGACGCTCATCGTCCGCGGCGATCGCGGCGCTGAGATAAGGCATGAAGCTCTGTTGTGCAATCGTCGTCAGGTAAGCCCGAATCAAGCTCAGCGCTTCGGAGAAAGCAATCGCGTCTTTGTCCTTGAGCCGTGCCAACGAGCGATCGAGCTGACCCTGAAAGACGAAAAGCGGTGTTTGGATGAAGTACTCATTGTCGAGTGCCGTGGCATCATCGAGCGGTCCAAAGAGATCTGCGAAGGTCTTCTTGAAGGCCTGCTCGTAGGAGACGTGCTCGGTGGCCTCCATGGCCTTGGCTTTCGAGTACAGCTCGGAGAGGACGAACGGATCGAATCCATGTGGAGCGGGATGCTGCTGGCGCCACTTGTCAAAAGTCGCGGCCGCGTCGGAGTACAGACCCGCCGCAAGCTGCAGGCCGTACCGGGCACTCAGATATTCATCGGAGTTCGACTCCGGCTGCTCGTCGAGAGCCTTGCGAGCGAGCTCCGCCATCGCCTTGGCCAGCCCGTCACGGTCCGTCGCCGCGGGCGCGTGAAAGGCCAGCGGCTCAGCGTGCAATTCCACGCATGCCATCAGGCAAATGAGCAGCGGGAGCAACTTCGTCACACGATCGCCTTTCAGCCTCAGGGGCTCTTTGCGGCGGTTCGGCCGGTCATCAGCGCAACTCCTATGGCCATACCATAACACTGAGGGTGCCACCAACCGGCCTGATGATGAACAGCGCCGGCATCAATACCAGGTAAGCCACAGAATACGGCGATAGCGAGCCGACCGCGCGCCGCTTAGCCGCTGCGTCATGACACTCGGCTCCCAAGACTGATAGATGCACCGGCCGCTCATTTGGTCGCAAGACTAGACTAGGGGGCAGCGGGCCATCGACGCTTTGAGCTGCCGAAAAGCGATCAGATCTGGGCGACTGCTTTGGGTCGGAAGCTGCCGCCCGGTGCAGAGCTCTTGGGCGCACAGGAGGCCTTCAGTGGATGCAGGTAATTCCGCAGAAGCCCTACACGCTGTTCCTGCAGTCGCCATACGAATACGGGTAAGGTGACGCGGTCAAGGATGCCTTCGGCCGGGAAGCGACACGCCCCCACGGTGCGTGGTCCTCACAGCAACTGAAGCTCCCGAGGCGGACCGACCTGGCCGGTCACATACTCCTTTGTTGAACGGCCGTCCTTCAGGCCCCGGTACGTGACGAGGTCGTGGGCTTCCTCGTACGTGCACCAACGATACTCCGCATGTTCCGCAGGGTTGAGTTCAACGCCTTCTGCGCTCACTTCCGCTGCGTAGACGGCAATGATCTGCATGCAGTCGAATCGGCGGTTGTAGATGGTGTAGACATGCTCGGCCGCCCAGACGGTATTCGGCTCGAGACCGAACTCTCGCAAGCGCCGCGCGATTGCCGGAACGATCCGCTCCGACGGCTCGGTCATATCACTCGGCACCTGCCAGAAACGCCCACCGTTGAACCAGCGATCCGCTTTCTCCTGCGACGTGTGAAGGAGCAGGTATTCAACGCTGCGGGAAGGTGTTCGTCGGAATACCCACACGTCGAACACGTTTGATTGAAGCTCCATTGGTACCTCGTGCGGACAACGTTCCAGCGCCCTCCCGTCTTGGGGCGTGATCATCGCCGAAGATGTGTCCGGGCGAAAGAACAAGGTGACGGGGAGGGGGATTTGTCATGTTCCTGCAGTCGCCATACGTGTGCGTGTCAGGTAACGCGATCTATAACGGTAGATGCCATGTCCGCCACAAGTGACCCTGGGGATGTTCATGGACGCCGTTCATGAAGCAGGCTGCGACCTGATCTAGTTCCGGTGGCGGACAATCCTGGGCGATCATCGGGCTGACCAGAGAGAATCCTCCTTTTGCCTTTGGCAGAAAGCGATGCACGAAGACAACCGGACGCCAAGCCGTTTTCGCGCGACGGCTGGGTCTTCGAGTTCAAATACGACGAATCACCCGACTTGGAAGGTGTTACCAGCCAAGTGTTGAAGTAACTTGCTCACGGCTCTGGAGCGATACCGGCAGTTGACTTAAACGCGGTTTTACCGTAAATCGGTCCATGGCGCACATAGACGACGAGCCGAGTCGGACCTTCGGCGAGTTCTTGTTGATTCCGAATCTGACGCGCAAGGGAACCATTCCTGCCCGTGTCGATTTGAAAACCCCGATCGTTCGCTACACCAAGGGTAGCTCGCCACCGCTTTCAATCAATGTCCCGATCACCGCGGCGATGATGCAGGCGGTGAGCGATGACAAGATGGCGATCGCGCTCGCGCGCTGCGGCGGACTGGCATTCATCTTCGGTTCGCAATCCATCGCGTCACAGGCGGAGATGGTCCGTCGCGTAAAGAATCACAAAGCCGGCTTCGTGGTCAGCGACAGCAATGTGCGCCCGTCGGCAACACTCGCGGACGTGCTGGCAGCGACCGAAACCACGGGCCACTCGACGATCGCAGTCACCGAAGATGGCACGCCCACCGGCCGCTTGGTCGGCATGGTGACTGGCCGAGATTATCGCCCTGGCAAGACCCCGCCGACCAAGTCGGTCACGGAGCTGATGACGCCGTTCGATGCGCTGACCTGCGGAAAAATTGGCCTTGATCTTGAAGCAGCCAACGATCTGATCTGGTCGCATAAGCTCAACTGTTTGCCGGTAATCGACGAGATGCGTCGCCTGCATTACCTCGTGTTCCGCAAGGACTACGACGCTGCACAAGAATTCCCACTGCAGCTCGTCGATGATCAGAAGCGCCTCATCGTCGGTGCGGGCATCAACTCACTCGACCAAGCCGAACGCGTCCCAGCGCTGGTCGAAGCCGGCGTCGATCTGTTATGCATCGATTCGTCGGACGGATATTCGGAATGGCAAGCCGACACGATTGGGTTCGTGAAGAAGTACTGCGATCAGACGCCCATCGGCGCCGGCAATGTCGTCGATCGCGAAGGCTTCTTGTATCTAGTCGAGGCAGGCGCCGACTTCGTGAAGGTCGGCATCGGCGGCGGATCGATTTGCATTACTCGCGAACAAAAGGGCATCGGTCGCGGTCAAGCGACGGCGCTGATCGAGGTCGCCAGGGCCCGCAACGAGTACTTCGACAAAACCGGAATCTACGTACCGATCTGTTCGGACGGCGGTATCACGCGTGACTATCACATCACGCTCGCGCTCGCGATGGGTGCCGACTTCGTAATGATGGGCCGCTATTTCGCCGGCTTCGACGAAGCGCCCGGCCGCAAGCTACGACTCAACCACACGATCGTCAAAGAGTACTGGGGTGAAGGCAGCAACCGCGCACGCAACTGGCAACGCTACGATGTCGGTGGCGGCAACAAGAAGAACGACCTCGCGTTCGAAGAAGGCGTCGATAGCTATGTTCCCTATGCCGGTCCACTGAAGGACAGCCTCGAGACCACGCTGGCCAAGGTGCGCTCGACGATGTGCAACTGCGGAGCGCTGACGATTGCCGAACTGCAGCGCACCGCGCGCCTCACGCTGGCCTCGGCAGTCAGCATCCATGAAGGCGGCGCGCACGACGTGATGATCAAGGAGACGCGCTCCGCATCGGCAGACGAATAGGGCAATGTTCGAGTGTGGCGTCGGAGACAAGTCCTGCTAGCCGGTGAGTTCGGAGACAGGATTTGAACCTGCGACTCCTACGTCCCGAGCGTAGCAATCTCAACATGTCGGTGACGGACGCATCGGAGACTCGTGAGCTACGTCCCCAGCGGACTCACGTGAATCTGTAAGTAGAGTCCAGCGAGCGCCAGTGGTGGCCAAGGAAAGCCGGAGCTTCACAGGAGTAACTCTCGGGGTAACAAGAGGCTGTCCCCAGAAAAATCCATCTGGGTCAAGATGTTACGGTTGAGTTCGAGTCCCGTCCGCTCCGCCATATCTTCTTGATTTCATTTGATTCGTAGCAGGTTGGTGGCACTTTGGTGGCACCGACGGCGCTGTACGCCGGCATCGCATGAATTTTCCCGCCGGGCCGGTATCTGGCGATTCAGGTGGTTACACGTCAGTGGGATTCGCGCAGCCGGATTCCCGCGGAGCGCGCGGGCCCGGTTCTCGTCACCCCCGCTCTCCTTCACTTCTGGTGTCGCAGCCGCAGACGCTTGAGAGTTCTGTGCCAGCGCCCGTACGGATAGCGGACGTCCGGAATCGCTCGGAAGTCATGCGTGAAAAAGAGCGCGTCGTGACTAATGTGCCCTTCGCGGACGAGCGACTCGCGCTTCGTCACTCTCAACACTCGATTCGCAGCGTCGCAGCCGCACGACGTGTGCAATCTGTTCTGACGGACGCAAGCAAATGAAGAAGCGGAGCTCTTCATAGTTCCCTCGCGCTTCGCCCCGGTGATGTGAACCGCAGCGATTAGGATTTTCCGCGTCGCTCCAGATGATCCTCAAAGACCGAGAAAGGGGTGGTGGATGGCGCGCGAGGCGGCATCGTAAGCGCTCGCCTCTGTTCTTTTATTGAAGCTTTGCAGTATGCTTTCGCGGACGGATTCGCCAGGGAATAACAACACTAACTGCCGTGTGGCGCGGCCCGAAGGGAGGATCTCTTGCACACCGCTTCATCCGCCAAGCGTCTGGCGTGCGTAATCATTGGCTGTGCGCTCACAATTCTCCCCGGTTACGGCGTTTTGTTCACCACCGGCGCGCCAGGAACGGTGTCGGAAGATAGCAAGAGAGTCACCTATTCGAAAAAGGAACTCACAGCAGCGACCTACTATCTGCCGAAAGACATTCTTCAAGTCGTCGCAACCATCGAGGAACAGACTCCGGCCCCTGAAATCAGGGTTCAGTGGGTTTGACGTCGACATCTGGCTCCGCGGCACCTTAGGCGCGGGTCTCAATCTGACGGCTGCGACTGGGTATCCATTGCATCACGTCGGCGCAACCTACGCAGGTGTGGGAACTGCGCTTTGGAGAGCGAGTGAATCACATCGACAGAATAGGAAACAGGATTGTCGTCACCGGCGAGCTCCTGGACTTCCATCGACTGCTTTCTCAGATTCACACGATTGTCGAGAAGCAAGGCTACCCGGATCTCATCTTGGATCTTGAGCACTGCACATCAGCCTTCCAGAACGCAATGCTCTCCGTCTGTGCACAAGTGATGGCCTATCGGAAGGCTGGCGTGTCTTTCGACTTGGTCCCGCCTGCGAAGCCGACGCTGTTCAATCTTTTCAAGAATACGGGGTGGGGACACTTTCTCGATCCAAGACGCTTTGATGCGTCGACATTCCGCGGGCATTCTCAGATCCCGGCGACTCAGTACACCAATCCTGCCGAACAGCAGGCCGCGGTCAATCGGATTGTCAACGTGATGCTTGGCGCCATTCCTGATTTTCAACGTGCTGATTTTGCCGCGTTCGAGTGGTCCGTAAACGAGCTGACCGACAATGTGCTAGTCCATGCAGAGTCTCCGATAGGCGGCCTCGTTCAGGTATCAACATTCATAAAGGGCCGAAAGCGTGTTCAGTTCGTGGTTGCTGATGCAGGCGTGGGTATACCGACATCGCTTCGACAAGGGCGCCCGGCCATCAGCTCCGATACGGACGCTTTAGATCAAGCAATTCGCGAGGGCGTAACGCGTGACGCATCGGTCGGACAGGGGAATGGCCTCTTCGGGAGTTACGAGATATGTAGTAAGTCCCAAGGAGAATTTATCGTTGACTCTGGCTACGCACGGCTTCGATATGATCCTTCAGCTGGGCTATCCATCAGCGGCCAAGGCATCCCGTATGCAGGCACGCTGATTGTAGCCACTATCGATTTCTCTGATCCGAGGCTTCTGGAGAACGCCCTTCGCTTCAAGGGTGAGCCTTACACACCGGTTGACTACGTTGACACGAAATACGTTTCTGAGGACTCGGGGGACATTCATTTCAGCCTGCTTGAGGAATGCACCTCTTTTGGTAGCCGTGTATCCGGAAAGCCCGTCCGGCACAAGTTGATGAACCTGTTAAGAATGAGCGGCACAACCACAGTCTGCGTAGATTTCAGTGGCGTACCGCTAATGTCGAGCAGCTTTGCTGATGAGGCATTCGCAAAGCTATTCTTGGCAGTCGGACCCGTCGCATTCATTCAGCGAGTCAAGCTCCGCAATCTGCACAGCACCGCGGAGGGTCTAGTTAACAAAGCGATCGCGCAGCGAATGCAAGTGGGCCAGTCAGATGCGGATGAGTGAATAGGACCTCGTCCGACTGTCTGCGTTGCTTCACGAAAGATGTTACTGGGCTGAGTCGTTGCCTCACGTGAAATGCTACCGGTGACTGTCGGTGTCACCATGCTGCCTTCATCCCGTCGGAGGCACTATGGGCAACAAGATGACGCACCAGTCCCGCGCCGAACTGGCGAACGCCATTCGCGTGAGCGTGAGCACGCAAATTGAGGGCGGTGTCCGGGCTTTCTGATCACGCTCGCTGAGGGAGGCGGTATCAGCGCCCTCACGGATCGTGAACATCCGACAAGGGTGTGGGAGCGGGATTCAGCCCACCGTTGGCGGGTCGAGCTTTGCGATGAGCCTGTGGAAGGTGGCTTCGAACTCCGGTTCGTACTGGTCAGGGTGCGTCCGGACGAAGTCGATGACCTGTCGATAGTAGTCTGCAGCGCGTTTGTGATCGCCGCGCGTCTCGTAGACCATCCCCAGCCGATCGCATCCGTCGTGCACATCGGGGAAGCGCACGAGCAGATCGCGCGCGGCGGCTTCAGCCTCATCGAGCTGGCCGGCATGAACCATGTCGACGACGGCATTGGACCCCCGCATTGCCTCACCCGATCTGTTACCCGCTCGAACCCGTTGCCTCAGCAGGAATGTTACCTACCGAGGTGAGCGAGCCCGGCATGGTTTAGCAAGGAAGACCTTGCACGTAGCCTCGATGAGCATCCTGGATCTGGGACCGCGTAGCGGCTTCGGTAACAGGCTCCGTGAGGCGTCGGGTAACAAAATTACGTGAGGCAACACGAGGGTGGAAGCGTCGGTGAGCTCATGCAGCTCATCGAGTGCTTTCATCCTCTGTGCGATGGACCTGGCCCAGCGCTGCCGTGGCGCTACTGTTCCTTCGATCCCGGTGCCTCAGCGACAGTTTGCCCGCTGCCAATCCATAAGGGCGTGATCGTGCTGGGCAGCCACGTAGCACGCCTTATGCGGATTAATGCGTTTGTCGTTCTCATATCCCAGATTTTTCCAGAGGTCGAGACTCATCTGTTGCGCTTGCCCCTTGTGAATATAGGTATTCAGCAGATGAAACAGAAATTTCGGCATGGTCCCGTTGCCCGTCGTCGGATCGAACGCTCCTCCGATGGCGAGTGTCCTCGGCTTGTTCATCGTATTGGCCTTGCAGAGGGCTAGGTCGCGGTCACAGAACAAAAGCATCACTCTGGGAATCACCACCCAAAGGGCGGGCGGTAAGTCTTCGTGAGCAGGCAAGCTGACGCCCAGCGCCGATAGGCTCAAAAAGTGGTTCACGCCTGGCGTTAGAAGGCAGTCTGTGACTATGGGCTGGTGTACGTAGGGATACACAAAAAGCGTCCGCCCAACCAATCGGGGATCCCTTAAGGCATTTTCGGTCAATGCGAGTAGGGACTTCAATTCTGGCTCGTGCGTGGAATACGGTAGGTCCGGCGCCAAGAGACGAACCGCGTACCGAAATGCCAGCGACACGAGAAATTGGATAACCTTTTCATCGTTCCAATCTGGGCTATTGGTCGGTGGATTCCGCCAAACCGTCCGACTGAAATAGCTTTCCCAGTCGCTGAACAGGTTGTTGTCACACTGTTGGCAGAGATAAGGACCTTTGTGAAGATCTTGCTGGCGCGTGCGCTCCCACGTGTTGAGCATATAGCCGCCGGGGCTGTTGTCCTTGATATACGTCCCCACGAATTTCGGAACGACGTGACTCCTCTTAAGGGTCGGAGCGGTGTGGCAATAGGTGCAAGTGGGCATCGAATTCCTCTACTCGTCTAAGGCAGGAGGCTCGCCGACCGCTCGCGGTTATCGGCGCAGGGCAGTTGTTTGCGCGTGTGTTAGCGTGATCGGCGTTGTATCGAGGTCGTATGCGCGTTGCTGGCGCAAATAGAATCAGTCGGATCGCCAGGGCGGATATACAAACTTGATTGCTCTATTTGTTCGACGCTCGCCAACGCTGTAGACCCATACCCTGCGGATGTGACCTCGAGCAATCGATGAATCAATAAGAGGAACAACGCTGCGGGCGACTGTTTCCTGCCACCTCTCATATTCAATCAACGGCTGGTCATGCGCGAATACTAGGAGGTCTATAGGCGCAGTGGTGGAGTATTTCTTGAGTTCCACCTTGCGTGTGATTGCAGGGACTGTCGCGTCGGCGACGCTTACCCCAAACGCAATGTCGATCAGTGGCGGTCCCGGAAAGAGAATCGAGACATACTCAATAGCCTCTTGGAGACTCCGAGGGATGGGTACGGAATAGCCATAGACGTCATGGGGAACTGTCTGGATCAGCCACTCATAAAGTCCAGGGATAGCGGCCTCGAGTTCTCGCTGCGGCTTGTCCTGACGAAACGCTACCTTCACGTACTTCTTCTGGAACTTCGATTGGAATGCCAATTGGTCCGCGGCAGATAACATCGAAGGGAATGCGAGTAGTTTGTCTCGTGCTCGCATCATTGTCGCCATGATCTTCATGCTTGCCTGGTCGAGTATCTCCGCCAGCTCAAACGCGACAGATCCGTGACCTTCGATCTCGCACAGAATGTCAGGTTCAGGCGGATCGCGGCTCGTCATAGTTTCAGCAATCAGCGGCAGGCCAGCGTACTGAGCCGCGTCGACGGCAAAGAATCGGAAGACTCGGCGCTCGCGTTCTGGTTGAGTCTCGCTCGGGGGGATGCGATCTTGACCGTACTCCGACATGACTATCCTCCGGTGCCCGGCACCGATCGATCCGGTCCGGTCAGATGCGGGCCTATTAACGCGGCGACTTCGTAAGCACTGTCGATTGAGCCCGTCTCGAGCAGGCGTTCGGCGAGAGCTGTTGCTGCGGCTCGAAAGTCAGGCCGTTGAAATAGCCGGGCAGTGGTCTCGAGTACCTCCCGCTCGCGTGACTCGAATACATCGTCGTCCGAATCCGGTGGTATTGATCTGGATAGCTCTTCTGCCAATTTCTCGTAGTCAATCGCGTAGTCCTTGCGCTCTTGCGGGAGACCGAAGGACAAAGCGCACGCGCGCCCGGCCGCGAGTATGTATGGCTCCCCTCGATCGCCAGGATAAATCTTCGCTTCGCCGCGCAGCTGGCCGGTGTCCATATAGAGCCGTGCGGGTCCGAGCGGCCGACGGAAATAGTAGCCCATCACAGCATGGCCGGCCTCGTGGTACGCGACGGCACGTCGTCGGAGCTCGGTTGCTTCGGAATCTGTTTGCATCAGGCTGTTGATTCTAGCGGTATCGGCACATCTTTCGGCCGCCGACCTTGCCCTGTCTCGCGTACAAGTTAAGTCTTCCCGACCGCAGAAATATCTCGACGTGATAACGGAAGAAGCCGGCGTGTACGTCCTATAGAAAATAGGAAACGCACAGACGGCCTCTGCCAGTGCGCGGATGGCTCTTCCGCTCAGCGGACCCGGTCTCAGCCCGAATCGTCTGGCAGAATCACGTCGGCCACTCCTCATGGGCAGAACTTGGCACCTGCACTTGATCGTGTAGTTGGCGTTTGCGGAGATGATCGCGTCGCTGCTATCGACGTGGAAGGTGGGATATAGGTGGATCAGAAGATCCCGTTCACTTCGTACGATTTCTGGGCGTATCTCTCGGCTGGTTTTCTTCTGCTTGTCGCCTTCGACGCAGCGGCAGGTACGCAGCTGTTGGTGCGCGACAGCTGGACTATCGTGCAAGGCATAGTCGCGGTGTCGGTTGCATACGTCGTTGGTCAGATAGTTGCGAGCGTATCGAGCTTCGTCTTTGAACGTGGCCTTGTCGGAAAGGTTCTGGGATATCCCCGTAACGTTCTGTTCGGTCAATCTGATGCGCCACCTTGGTTGCGCGCGTTGCTGTGCGCCTACTTCCAACCGCTCCCGACCGAGACGCAGGCTGCGGCCTTGGGCAAGGGCAAGAAGATTGGGATCACGAGCCCTGGCGAGGCGTTGTTCTGGCCGGCGTACGCATACGCGCGAGCGACGCCGGCAGTTATGTCTCGCCTCGAGAATTTTCTGAATCTCTACGGTTTCTGCCGGAACACGGCTCTCGTCGCCTTCGTAGACGCGGCAGTCCTCTATTGGTCCTACGTGCGCCCAAGTGGGCCTTCGGAACACCTGCTCTGGGCTCGCCTTGCTGTCGTCGTCGGTATCGGAATGACGCTCAGATACCTCAAATTCTTCCGGCTATATGCCAACGAAGTGTTTACCGCCTATGCATACGGGAAAGGCTAGAAAACATCGTGGCGAGTTTCCCCATACAGGACGGCGCCCTTCAAGTTTTCGACGTTGACCACGGGCAGTGCGCGCTGCTGACGCTGCCGAGCCCGATTGGCAAGCGATATGTACTGATCGATTGCGGACACTCTGTCAACTTCGGCGGGGCCCCTTGGTACCCGGGGGCTCATTTGGAGCGCATGGGTGTTAAATATGTCGATCTGCTCGTTTGCACCAACTACGATGAGGACCACGCATCGGGATACCCCGATCTAACGCGGCGGGGCATTAGCGTTGGCTGCATCCTTGTCAATCCAACAGTTGCGCCCGAGACAATCGTTAAGCTCAAAACTGAAGACGGGATGGGCGATGGTATTCGGGCGATCGCCACCGCGCTGGCCATTCGCAGAGGCATGGGCTTCGCACAGGTGCCGCCGATCATTCCTGGCCTGGACCTGACGTGGGCATGGAACCCATATCCGTTCTTCGACGACGAAAACAATTTGAGCTTAGTGCTTGCGCTCAGAGTTCATGGATTCTGTTTCATGTTTCCTGGAGACATGGAGACGAAGGGCTTCGACCACATGCTGCAGACATGCTCGCCATTCCGGGATGTAGTGGCGGGGGTTCACGTCCTTGTGGCCGCTCATCATGGCAGGGAGAATGGTATTTGCCCGGCGATGTTCGACATCTACGGCTGCAAGCCGCAACTCGTTGTGATCTCCGACGACTACAAGCAGTACGACACTCAGGAGACCACCAACTACTACGGGAGCAAGGCGCGAGGAGTCCTGCTGTTTCGAGATCAGGGTCCGCGGTACGTGCTAACCACGCGGAGTGATGGAGAGATCATCTTCTCGTTTCAGAACGGTAGCTGCAGAGTGTGGTGAAGGGGCGAAAACGAAGTGCCCGCTACCAGCGCTGGAGATTTGGCCCGGGCGCAATGCCCGACTAGCGCCGCAGTCCTGCGGGGAGCCCCGCGCGATCGGTCGCAAGCACCCCAGCTCGTTATGCTGCCGCTTTTCGGCAAGTCTTGAAGCGCAGAATGGCATCGCCGCCATGCGTCGTATGGGCGCGGTGCCGTTGCGGCTCCGTATGCCTCGGTGTACCGTCTCACAAATGGTTATGGCGGACCGAATAACAGCGGGGGATGTCAATGACCGAAAGGCCTTACCGTGTGGTTGCTCACGACGACCGAAGGCGACAAGAAGAAGAGGAACGCAAAAGGCAGCGCGAGGACTTCGAGCGCAAGGAGCAGGAGCGAAAGGAGCGAGAGCGCGTCGATGACGTATCTGATACGGTCGAACCGCCGACCAGACCGCGTCGGAATTCCTAAGCGCGTCAGTCAATGACGGAAGGCGAGCTATCGGACGACTTGTGGGCACTGTTGTTCAGCGTCCGCCGTTCGCAGCGCTATCACGAGCGTCGAGCGGCGTTTTTTGAGAACCTCCATCGGCTGACGAACTTGACGACGATTGTGATTGCGGGCGTTGTGCTGATGGAGTCAATCGGCGCGCACTCTCCTTGGTACGTCAAGTTGCTTGCGCTGCTGGCTGCAATGATGGGCGTTGCGGATCTTGTGGTAGGGTTCAGTCGTAGAGCGGCTGCCCATGGCGCGTGTAGAAATCAGTTCATCGATCTGGAAGCATCCATTCTCGGCGGAGCGTCGTACGACGGCGCTGTTGCGCAGAGACTGAAGATTCAGAGAATGGAGCCTGCGATCTACCGCGCGCTCGATGTTATGTGCCACAACGAAACGTGTGTTTCGATGGGGTGCGCCGATCAACAGAGGGTACTTCCGTTGCTCCAGCGTCTCACCGCGCATGTGTTTCATTGGTCAAACGCGGGCTCAACGGCGAGGCCGCTGCGCAGCGACTCGCGCGCTGCCTGAGAGGTGACTCTAGCTACGATATGCACCCTGCGGCACTGATTCAAGATGCCGCTACAGGGTATCGGGGTGACAGGATTTGAACCTGCGACTCCTACGTCCCGAGCGTAGCAATCTCAACATGTCGGTGACGGACGCATCGGAGACTCGTGAGCTACGTCCCCAGCGGACTCACGTGAATCTGTAAGTAGAGTCCAGCGAGCGCCAGTGGTGGCCAAGGAAAGCCGGAGCTTCACAGGAGTAACTCTCGGGGTAACAAGAGGCTGTCCCCAGAAAAATCCATCTGGGTCAAGATGTTACGGTTGAGTTCGAGTCCGTCCGCTCCGCCAGCTACTTTCCAACGAAGTCCGCTGGAGTCCGCTGACGTCTACAAGCCGCTGAAAGAAGGCGGTTTTTCTACGTCTGTGGATGTCCGCTGAGTTCTGCGGATTGGTAGGTGGGGGCACGGGTGGGGGTATCACCTCACTTCCCGTGGTCCCCAACGTGTCGAAAGCCCCTCCAAGTTTTCCAGGCATCGCCACGACTTGGCGCGTGCACCTCGATTGCGACGAGGTCGCGCGAGGGGATTCCGTGGCCTCCGATCAGGCCCCTTCCCACCCATTTCCGCCATCGCGCGCCCCTCGTCCGCAGCCGCCCATCTCGAGCTCGCGCTGCTGTCGCGTCCGCGTTCAGCGCCTCGCTCAACCCGACGAAAGTGCTCTTCAAGAACCGCCACTCAACGGCATCGCGTGGTGGCAACGACGTCACCGCGATCGCGAGGAGGTCTCATGCTCACCACCGAAGCTATCTCCGTTCTCCGGCCGGGTCCGAAGCCGCGCAAAGTGTTCGATGCGAAAGGGCTCTATCTGTTCGTGACACCGCGCGGAGGGCGCTTCTGGCGACTGAAGTATCGCTTTCCGGGGAGTAATGCGAGCTCCCTCTCGCTGGGACCGTATCCGGAAGTCTCCCTGGAGCAGGCGCGCGAACGCCGTGACCTCGCTCGCAAGGACATCGCCAACGGGATTCGCCCCAGCCTGCGGCGGACGTGCCAGAAGATCTGCCTCGGCAACACGTTCGAATCCGTGGCGCGGGAATTCGTCGGCGTCCTGCGCGCCGCGAGCCTCTCCGTGGACACCCCCTCGCCCGCCGCGGCGGAGCTCATTCAACAGGCCTTGAAGTCCCCGCACTATCGCCACCGTCGGGCGCGTCGCCGCGAACCGATCAGCGCCGACACCGTGAGCACGATCGAGCGACGCCTGGAGTTGCACGTCTTCCCGTACATCGGTGCGCGCGACGTGCGTGGGCTGCGCGCGCCGGAGCTGCTGGAGGTCCTGCGCCGGATCGAGTCGCGCGGCACGCATGACCTGGCGCATCGCGTGCGCTCGATCTGCAGCCGCGTGTTTCGCTATGCCCGCGCCACCGGTCGTCACTGTGAGGATGTGGCCGCGGATCTCCTCGGGAGCCTCATCCCCGTCGAGTCGGAGCACCTGGCGGCGATTGTCGAACCGGCGAAGATTGGCGCGCTGCTGCGCTCAATGGAGGTGTATCGAGGGGAACCGCTCACGCGCCTCGCGCTGCGACTGATGCCCTACATCTTCCCGCGTCCGATTGAGTTTCGGACGATGGAATGGGCGCACGTGCAGCTGCATGCGCAGACATAGGCAATCTCGGGAAAGCGATCCGTGTCGTCTTCGGCGCGTCTGCGCAGCTGCTGTTCAATCCTCGCGCACCTGATCGAACTGCAGCTGGCTTGCCCCTTCACCCCGGCCCACCTGGTTCCGGAATGAGGTCCACAACCAGGTCGAGCCGTCCGTCCAGCGAGCGAATCGGCGCTGACGGGTGAGTCTTGTGCCTTCGCGGGGAATCTCTTCGTCGTAGAGCAGAAGGTTCCCGGACCCGTTCAGAACTTCCGCGACGGCGACGTGCACCTTCTTCGACCCGTCGGGCTGCAGCACCGAGCCCTTCTGCAGTCGGCTCACAACGCGACGAGGATCGTTGGGTGCTATCGGGTCTGGCTGCTGGATCGGGAGGAAGGGAATCCAGTTCGGCGGCACGGTGGACGAGAGCAGATAGCGCGGCAACTCTGCGGACGGCGTCGTGTCGGCAGGCTCCTCCTGCGTCGAGTCTGCGGAGAGATAACGTTGCGCAGGCCGCTCGATCGGACTCTCAACCGTGCGCTCGATGGCCCACGCGAGATTCGTCATCTCATCGCGCATCAGCAGCACGTCCTCGAGGGGCGCGCTGTCCATGCCGCGCCCGATGGTCGGTGCGAGGAAGAAGCGGTTCGTGACGACGGTAGTGGGGGATGAAGCCGGCGGTGAGGCATAGGCCAACTGCCACATCGAGAATCGAGGCGCCGGCAGCGCCGGGTCGCCGATGGGGCGAATGAGGCTGCGCACACCGAAGCTGTCCGTGACCACGAGCGAATCCACGCGCGTCACGGAGCCGACGGGGAGCTTCAGGGGCACGACGTACCAGTCGTTGCCGTAGCTGCTTGAGTACTCGATCATCATCAAATGCGCGATGTCCGTCGGTCCGACGGGCACGAGGCCGTAGGCGAGCTTCGAGTCTTCGAGCTCCCAGAAGCGCGGTGACGGCGCTCCCGGGAAGGTCAGCGGAGTGGGGACTGTGGCTTCGACCAGCGAATTGAAACTGTGCGCGTCACTCGCGTCGAGGCGCGAGATCATGTTGACGTCGAAGTTGCTCCAGTCGAGCGGAGCGCCGTCGATCTCGCTTGCTGAGAGCGTGATGTCATCCTGCGGATCGGCGGAAAGTTGCGTGCCGACCGACACGGCGTACTCGAGACGGGACGGACTCCAGGCCTCGTCCGTGGCGCTCGTGGGCTCGCTGTAGAGGGAGTCGTACCAGGAGAGCCATGCGTTAGCGGCGTCCCTCACTTCGGCCTGATCCTCAGGCGCGATGTTCAGGATCGGATCCAGCACCAGCTGCGCGGCTCCCATGCTTCTCAGAAGAGAGGCAAGCATTCGCCCGTCTGGAGCGCGGCCTGCCATGCTCTGCAGATAGCGCGCCGTTGCGTCATCGCTGGCCGTGGAAGTCGAAAGATCGAACGGTTTCAATGCGAGCTTCGTGAGGAAGGTCCTTCGATAGTTCCCCGTCAGCGGCTGCAGCTCCAGCATCCGCAGGAAATGCAGTCCGGACTCCACCGCGAAAGTCAGCATGCGCGCGTCGTCTGCATCCGCCGCGCGCATCCGGCGGCGTTCGATCAGGACTTCCAGCGGCGTCTTTGTGGGGTCGTAGTTGGCGGCGGCGACCGGACCGGGATTTGGGCCAGTTGGCTTCGGCAACTCACCGCTAAAGTAGCGGCTGATCGTCGCGTTGGTCGCTCGTACGCGCGCTTGCACCGGCGTTCCCGCATCCTCGGCCTGGAACTCTCCCATCTGCCATTGCCGTGTCATCGACCACAGTGGATCGAACATCCGCGCGCTGGAGCTGGTCCCCACGTCCGCGTTTGTGCAATGGGGCTCAAGCCTGCTCCAGCTTGTGACGGAGGCGGTCGTCGGCGCACCCGACAGCGTCGCCGCCCTCATGCCCGGTGGGATCACGATCGGCGGCTCGGGTTTGAGCGTGAAGGTCCTCGTGATCTCCTGGGCGGCGCCGAACCGATCGATGGCCCGGACCATCAGCTTGTGATCGCCCGGCGGCACGGGCAACGTCACGCTCCACGTCGCGAAGTTCCCTCTGGTGCTGACCGCGCTCGGGAATGCACCAGTAAAGCCTTCCACTGAATACTGGACTGTCAGGATCGGCGCCTGGGTGCCGCTTGCCGTGCCCGTAAACGCAATGGTTTTGGGCAGTTCCGCGCTCAGGATCGTGGCGGGAATCGTATCGATCGCGATGGCCGGCGGAGTCGGCCCGGGAAGCTGCACGGAGACACTGCGCGATCCGGAGATGTCTTCGAAATCAAACGTGCGATCGGCCGGGACGAAAAACCTGAGCGTGGCTTCGGCGGTGGCCGTCACGTTGATGACGCTGTTGGGAGCTACTCCGGCGTGCGGCGCTCCCGTGCATTCCCACATGGCATTGCCGGTCACCGTGGCGGCAACCGTCGGGCCATTGACGCCGAACGTGACAAATACCCTGATATTCCCTTCCCGCGTGCGACCTCCGGTCGTGCGCAGCGTGACGGTTCCTCTCACCGTGAACGTGCGCGCGCTCACCGTACTCTGCGGCGCAGGTGAGCTGATGGTGACGGTCAGTGTCGACATGGCGGGTTCCTTACACCGAGGCCGTCAGCGGTTTGAAATCGGTGGATACGGCGTGGTCTTGCGTGTTGAACGCGAAGTACAGGCCGGGGAGGTGCTGCGCAGCTGCGCCCAGCGAGTCCGTGTCGACCGCGCGCAGCTTTGCGAGATCAAGCGTTTCCATCAACACGCTTCTCAGGGACTCGGTGTTCCAGTCCTGCCCGGGCACGGGAGGTACGGCGACGAGCACGCTCTGCGGAGCTACGGCGTTGGGCGCGTCGAACTGGAACGCGAGAGCCGTCGTCTCGGTGGTGCTCGGAATCACCTCGACCCATTCATCCACGAGTAAGCCGGTGAGCACCGCGCCGGTTGAAATGCTCGCCAGCGGGTGAACGACGAGCGAGAGTTTGCCCGGAGGAATCGATGCACCCGCCTGCGGAGGCAGTGCTACCCAAAGTTCGCCGGCTGAGAAGGGAAGCTGCGCGACGCTCAGATTCAGCCGTGTTCCAGTGCCGAGAACTTCAGCGCGCTGCAGGGAGCTCCCCAGTCGAGCAACGGAATCGCGCACGCGAGAGCACCGGGCGAACCACGTGTTCACGGCCAGCGGATCGCCACCCTGCGTCTGGCGGCTTGCGGACAGCGCGTTGGCCAGCTCCGTGGCACCGGCCGCATCGAGCGTGAATCGCGGCAACACCACGAAGGACGGGCCGAACACAGCCCTCATGCGGGCCGTCAGCTGGGTGCAGCGGGCTCCCGGGTCGCTCGCAGGTGTCTGGTTGAGAAGCGTGGCGGATTGCTCGAGACGTGCGCGGCCTGCCTTGAGCAGGGCTCGGCCCTGTTGCACGAGAGCAGAGATCGCCGCGGAATCCTCGCCCGTCGCGCTCACAGGAACCGCCGGCCCAACGCCGAACGCGCCGAGCGCGATCAACGCGGCCCGCAGCGATTCCGCCGAAGCGGTAACGGGATCCTGAGTGAGAGCTTCCAGCGCGTTGTGGGCGGCGGTCAGTGCGCTTTCGGCCTGGACGGCGCGGCCCTCCAGCTCCGCGAGATCGATTGTCGCCTGAGTGGTGCGCTCCGGCGGATTGAGGTCGTCGGGTGCCAGGCTGCGCGCGACGCTGAGAAGCCTCCGCGCATCCCGCGCCTGCTCGAGCAGATCGAACAGCGTGATCTCGTCCTCAGCCAGATCCGCCGGCCGCGCATGCTGGATGCTGATAGTCACGTCAGGATCGAAGCCTCCGGGCATCCGTCGCGCGTGATAAAGAATCTGTTGCTCAACATCGCTGAGCGACGTCCCGACCTGAGTAGCGTTGTTCACAGCCTCGACGCCGAACACGACGTCGAGCGGCGCGAGTTCAAGGTCACTGAGCGGCAAAGTGCGTGTGTCGACTACGGCACCTGAGGTGTCCACGCCCTCCAGAGTGCAGCGGACTTTGCTGCCATCGCCAAGAAGCTTCGCGGCCCAGTGGTTGAGCTGCTTCTCCGCACTGGAGCGAACGCCCGAGTCGGCGTTCGGCCAGCCCGGGGTAGCGAGGTTAGTCGTGCCGCTCATCAGCGTGATCAGCCGATGCGTGAGAGCAATGCCGGATCGCGGAGTGCGAGCGACATCGAGCTGCGGCGGCGGCGCGTCTCCGTGCGCGATTGACGACAGCGTGCTTGCCACACGCGACATGTTCCCTCGAGCCACCTGGTAGGCCGTCTCGGCGGTCAACGCGTCGCTAAGGCCATCGATGGATTCGTTCAGGTCGTTGAGCGCACGCGAAACGGCCGCGACTTCGGTGGCAGACGGCGGCGGAACCAGCGCCGCAAGGGCATTGAGAACAGTGCTCTGTTCCTCTTTCCATCGCCGGTTCAGCACCAGTCCGTCGACTACGTTATTCGCGGCGATCATTTCCGTGGGCGTGCTGGCATTCGACTCGTTCGCGCGCGCGACCAGCGGAGCGAGCCGTCGGAGCGGTGCGATGAAGCGATCGAGGTGCAGCGCGTCGGGCAACACGGTGTCGTGGAGCGCGCGCTCCAGGCGATAGCCGAGGAGCGCGCCCAGCGGCTGGCCCTGGCGCACGCCATCCAGAAGGCGCGTGGCTTCGCGAACGCGCCGTGAGGAAAGATCGATCGCGAAGGGTCCGTCGTTGGTCGGAACGCCCTGCGGCCCGAGCTGAGAATTGCGCAGAAGGGCTGCCGCGGCGGCGTGCGACATCGAGGGCGCATGAATGAATCCGCTGTCGTTCGAGAAGGTCTGCAGCGGGCCGGGCTCGTCCCGCGGGAGCGTGCTCACCGTCTGCACGAGTCCCGCCGGTGCGGGCCTGAGATTCTCGACCCAGCCATAGGCGCCCACGTATTGCCCGGCCGGACCATTGGCTCGCATTGCGGCCAGACGCTTCGTCGCGACCGAGGTGATCCAGGCATCCAGCCGATGTGCCGACAGATCGAGCGTGCCCTGCATGAGCAGCAGCAGCGCTTCGCTGTCGAGGCCCTTGAGTCGCCCAAGCCCGTCGCGAAACTCCCCGAGTGCGGCGAGCGCAGGCTCAGTGAAACTGGTCGTGCTCTCCAGAACCTCCCGGATCGTCTTTCCCGACGACGAGAGTGTGTGCTCAAGCTGGCGGCGCCAGTGCTGTGTGGGAGCTGCGCCCGCCACGAGATCGACCAGCTCCGCATCCCTCAGCAGGGCAGTCGGATCGCTTCCCGTATCGGCCGCGAATAGCAGCGCCGCCGCGGTCGCGATCTCGCGAAGCTGCGCGTGTCTCAGCAACATCTGCAGAAGGCTGATGATTCGATCCGTCGTCTCGGGATCGGGCCGATTGCCGATGAGGGCGTCGATGCGGCGCTCCTCGAGCAGCGCGGCGATGTAGTTCGGCTCAAGAGCCGCCCAGGGCGAAACCTCGCCCGGCTGGATCAGCGGCGCCGAGACGCGGAACTCCCAGTCCGCATTCCGAAGCTGTGCGAGGCGCGGGCGCCAGGGAACACCAAGCTGCTGAAGCAACGCCGTTTGCGCCGGGTCGTTGTCCGGCATGGCGGTGAACAAACGGTGATACAGGTGTTGCAGCAGATGCCGGCCGAACACATTGCGCATGGTGTACGAGTTGGACACTCCGTCCACCCGCATGACGTCAACAAGGTCCGCATCCGGATCGGCGGGATTGTCGCGGCTGCCGATACGAGCCACGGACGAGGCAGCAGGACGCCACACCCGGTCGCGCAGATCGCGCAGCATGCCTTTCAGCCAGACATCCTGGGGCGCGACGGTCGCGCCAGCCTCGGGCTGCCACTGGTCGAGCGACGTCACGGGCAGAATGCCGTAGGGCTGCGATCCGCAGCGAAATGTCGGGAAAGGCCCGAAGCAGCGAACGTGATCGATGAAGTGCCGGCGCGCCCAGTCGAGCGAGTCTCGCGTGAGGCCGGTTTCGTTGCCGATCATGTTGCTCAGGAAGTAGCCCCATCCCGCCTGCCATAACGCTGCATTCATGCTGCGCATCGCGAGACCGTCGTGCGCGAGCCCACGCTCGACGCGGTCCAGAGTCGGGCTGATGCGGGCGGGCGGCAGCCCCAGCGCCGTCCCGACGCTCAGTGAATTCGTGACGCCGTCTGCGGGAGCGGGCGCGATCTCATTGGCGAAGCTGCGCGCGTGCCCCGGATCGCTTGAATTGAATTCCGCGCGGCGGTCTTCGGTGTTGTTCGTCGGCGCGCCGGGGCGCAGGAAGGCGAGGCCATCCGTGTAATGATGCGCGTCCAGGAGGTCGGCAAGCTGTGCCGCCGTTTCGGCGACGTTCAGCGAGCGCCTCACGCCGAACACGAGCAGGCTGTCGAGCCCCGCTGCGAGCAGCGCGGGTGTTATCGGGATCCGCAGCGCCATGCCGACAGACTCCGCGGTTTCGAAATCGACCATCCACTTCATGCCGTCGTCGATGGCGAGTCGTTCACCCTTCTTGATCGCCGCCTCGACTTCACCCTGTGGAGCGGGTGCCTGCGGATCGGGGCCGACGTTGAGCGGTTGGGTAATCGGATTGCCCGTCGCCTTGAGCACCGCCTGGCCACCTGCGTGGACGAAAGCGATCCAGCGATCCGGGAGCAGGCGCGCTTGCGGCGCGTGGCGCCACGCGAAGTCCGTCTCGGCGAGGGAAATCTGTGGGAACACCGGCGCGGTAGCAGGCGTTTGACCGTCCGGGGTGGGGGACTGCGGTCGTGCCGCCACGTTGGAGGGCCGCAACGTCCGCACGATCCACGCAGCGCGGCGCGCGCCGAAGCGATCGGCAATCTGCTGCCAGGCTCGTGAACGCAGGGAGGTGTCGTTGCCAGCACGCCAGTCCTGCTCCCAATAGTGCTTTCCCCACGTGTGCTCGTCGGGTGTGAGGAGACGCTCGTGACTATCCAGATGAATCTTGTCGGGATACACGCGCACGCGAAGTTCGACGCTTCCATTGGCCAGCGTGAAGAAGCGTGTCTCGAGTCGCACCGGCAGCAGCACGAGCGGAAAATCGCTTGGGCACACGGGTTCGGGGGCTGGGGTTGCGCTCCCGGGCGGCATGGCCTTGGGGATCGCGAGGCTGCTCCAGAAGAAATTGGTGCTCATGAGCGGCGATTCCTTCCGTCAGTGCGAAGTCAGCAGCTGCGACACGCGGATGCGAATGCGCACGGGGCGACGACGAGTGATGCCCGCCATGTGTGCGGAGTTGCGTCCCCATGTGTTGCTGAAGAGCGGCACGTTTGGCTGCTGCGCAATGCTGAGGTGGCTTACCGTCGGCGGGAGCGTGCCGGGGTCGAGACCGAAACGCGGTTCTGTTGGATGCTCCTGAATCACCACGTAGTACCCCGGCGTGGTGCCATCCCCAGCAGCGGCTTCCGGGGAGACCTTAAAGCCGAAGAACGAGATGTCCGGCTGCAGCGAGCCGTTGAAGATCGGGAACTCATCCGGCGCTGCGCCAGCGATGTCACTGAGATAAATGAGTGCGTTCGGGTACCGGCGCAGAAGGCTGCTTCTCAGCAGCAGCACGAACTGCTGGCCGGGGGCTCCTTCCGGAGGTTCGCCGAGGGTTCGATCGGGGTTCTTGCGGAGATCGTCCATGTCGGGAGTGGTAGTGGGGGCGGCGTCGGATCCCCAGAAGTTTCGGAACCAGGTGCCTTGCTGATCTGTGGGAAAGCCGCGCCAGAGCAGCTCCCGACCCATCTCGAAGTTGAGGCCGATCATGTACGCCTCGACAAACGCGCGGTTGGTCTCGAGGCCGAGCACCGTATCCGGCTTCACGGTGTCGAGGCCCGGTAGCAGATAATCCTGCGAGAGCTCCGCGAGCGGTTGATACATCGGCTGCGGGAACGTCGGTGTGATCATTACGGTTTCGGTGCCCACGGGCGTCACGCCGGGGCCAGCGGGCTGCAGCACGGGGTCGCCCAGCGCGATGGTCGCCTGCGCGAGGTTCGCCACGGCCGAGCGAGGATTCATCTGCTGGAGTACGAGGGTGGCTGTCGGGCTGAGTGTTACCGGCGGCGCCTGCGCGACGCCGGGAGGGCGAGGGCGCAGCCTCTTCAAGTGATCGAAGACGGCCGAGCGGAAGTGCCCGGGGTAGTCCCAGTCGCCTGGCAGCAGATCGACGGTCGGCAATGTGGGAATTGCGCGGTTCTCCGGCGCTATGGTGAACCCGCGGTTCCAGACTGCGGCGGTGACCTCCTGCGTCGTCGGAATCGCGGGAGGTTTCGCGAAAACTGCAATGGGCCGTGTGGGAGGGGCCGCGCTTCCTCCGTAGTTGAGACGAGCGACCCAGGTGTTCGCAGCAGGACGGATGGATCCTTTCGCCACGAGCCTGCGGGTGAGCGGCCCACGTTGGCGACCGATGCGCCTCATCGCAGTTCGTGTCGCGCCTACCGGGAGTCGTGAGTTCTCCATCTGAGCGATGATCGTGCGGCCCGCGCTAGTGCGGATTCGGCCGAAGGCCGGCGTGGCGAATCGCAGCAGCATTTCCTCGTTGTTGGGTAGCCGCGTGGCTATTGCAGTGAGATGTCGCGCGTACAAACTCTCGCCAACAGCCATGCTCAACTGAAACTGCCGTATCCGCTGGTTGACTGTCTGCATCTGCGCGGCCTGATTCCAGGCGGACGCCATCAGCGCTTCCTGATGCTCCTGAATCACGCGCGTGCCCAATGCCGCGGTGGCGCGCCATCGCGGGTCCAGGTTCAGCTCATCGAACCAGTTCTCTGCACCGACGGTTGCCGAAGAACGCCCGGCGTGCCACCGCCCGTACAACGGCGGAGCCAGCAAGGGAGGTTCGTTGGGGCCCGAGGCGGTCGAATTGACGATGGGCGCAAGCGCTTCCTCGAAGT
Source organism: uncultured Gammaproteobacteria bacterium (assembly GCA_963837755.1). Classification (GTDB taxonomy): domain Bacteria; phylum Pseudomonadota; class Gammaproteobacteria; order Steroidobacterales; family Steroidobacteraceae; genus JADGHX01. The sequence goes on from CAWIOP010000005.1 coordinate 283,139, forward strand.
CCTCCGCAAACGCGTCCGCCCAGAGTACTGGCTGAGGTGGTGCACTCATCGGCTGTAGCGCGCCGCAGAATTCCACGATGGCGGTGTCGGGGAAATCCGGAGGCAGCTCGAAACCCGGATCGCGGACGTTCACCTCGCGTCGCCCGAGGCCCTCGGGAATCTCGCCTTTCAGTTTGCGTGCAAGCGTCGCGAAGTCCCCGCCGGGGCCCGTGCGAAATTCCCAGGAGAAGTACACCGGAAGTTTCACGTCTGCAGGCGTGCCAGCACCGAGGGTCCATGCTGGCGCCAGGCCGAGCTGTGTCACATCCGTGTCGCTGACGTTTATCCCCAGACCGGTGCGGCGACCGACCTCGAAGGCCGGCACCACGCACGCTATATAAGAGGTGTCTGCGACCAGCGCGCGCGGGCAGATCAATCTCGAAAGAGACAGATGTGGCGCGCCGTCCAGCGCACCGGCGACGATTGGGGGAGTGCCATCGAGCGCTGCCACCTGGGCGTGCGCCCACGCCCAGGAGTCCGTCAGGTCCGGCAGCTCGACGAAGGGTTCCGCAGGCGTGGTGATGTGAAGCTCGGGCAGGGGAGAGCCCGGAGCGCTACCGAGAGTGACGCCGTCCTGCTGGCGCACGACGACGAGACACAGCCAGGGTCGCAGCTTCGACTCCGCATTCGCGCTCAGGGGCGTGAACAGCCACGGAAGGTCCGGTCGATCGAACTCCACTGAAGGAAAGCAGTTCGGCTCGAAGTCGTTGCTCGCGGGGCGCGGGTCCGTGCGCACGATCTGGTGAGGGTCGATCCCGATGACATCTGCAGGCCCGCGCAGCTGGACAGTGGTCTTCGGCAGCGGGCTGTCGTTCACTTTCAGCGTGATATCGACGCTCGCAACAGCGGACTGAGGTTGCGTGCCCAGCAACTCGGGTATCGCGATGGCCGTAGCCGCACCCTGACGGACCCACGGCAGCAGTTGGAGGTTGGCCGACACGGATCACCTCAGTTCGAAAGTTCGTGAGTTGGCACGAGCTGCCACTTTGCCTGTGCACGATTGAGCGTCTTCAACGCGCCCTCGTATTCGCTCCACGTACGCACTTCGGGAGCAGTCGCAGCCGGGGCGCCGTCGCCCAGTGGCATGACGGTCCAGAGTGCCGGCTTGATGATTGTCTGGGCGCCTGCAGCAGCGTTGCTGAACCGCGCGCGTCCCACGTTTCTTATGGCAGCCCGTGCGACGGCGCCGCTCAGTGCGAAGACCTGCAGCTGCCCGGGAGTCATGGTATTGCCGGGAGTGTTCGGCAACTCAGTGGTAGACGTGCCCGTCTCCAGATCGAGCGTGATCGTGATGTACTCGATGGGCGCTGGCCGTATCTGGGTCGCGTCAAACTTCGTGGCATCGCTGCCCATCACGTACCCGGCGTCCATCGGTTCGAACGAGGGCGACGAGAGCTTCTCGTCATCGGTCATTTCGAAGTACTGCGCCGGTGCGAATGGGGCCTGCAGTGGCGCAAGCTCCATCGGCGAGGAGCCGAGATCCGCCTTGACCATGAAGCGGCGCGCGCCGGCGACAGGCGCTTCGCCGAAGAGGTCGATGTCCCGCGCCGTGTTCAACGGAACAACCTGCTGCTTGATTGCAAGCCGGCCCAGTGGATCGAGCACCAGTGTCGTGCTCGAAGGCGGCAGGCTTCTCAGTGACACGCCGCTCGGTCCGGCGTACGAGCGCAGAACGCTCCAGCTCGTGGGAGCCGACAGCGCCTGCGTGAGCTGCGCAAGCACGTCGACCGCCGGAGGTGGCGGAGGTGGCTCGCCGTGCACGAGTGCGGTGTCGAAGCGGACAGAGAAGTCGCACCAGAAGATCGAGAACGACGCTTTCCCGCTGACGCGCAGCGGCCGCGGCCCTTCAAGCTCACCTTCGAGCGACACCATGAACAGATTGTGCGACCCGCACTTGAGCTGCAGGCGCGCGTGGAATTCGGCGAGGAAGTGCAGCGGAGCAAGCCGCACCAGCACGTCGAAACCCACATCGCCGGTGACGTTGAAGTCGCCCGAAGCGGCGAACAGCGAAGCATGCGCGCCAAACTGCACGGTGTTCGCGGTGATCGCGAAGTACGCGTCGCAGACGAGCCGCGGATTCTTTCCGGAGCTGAGCGCGATGGCCACGCGTTCGATCGGCGGGAAGTTGGCGGGAGGCGCGTAACGCGGGTTAAAGCCGCCCGCGGAGAGAATGAAGTTCGCGTCGCCTGACGCCCCGCCGGCGCGTAACGCCGCGGACCCGGTGATCGGAAACTTCTTCGCGAGCCGTGAATCGATCAGCACCGCATCGACCGCCGCCGTGCCGGCATCGAAGTCGATGACGCCGACGGCGTCCATGTTGATGCGGACGAGGTCGTTCTCGGCCGAGGGGAGGTTCGCGCTGATGCGCCCGAGCGCGAGAAGGCGCGACCGCGCGCCGAATTCCCAGATGAGCGCGAGATCGAGCATCACCAGCGTTGGCGTGAACCATCCGATCTTCGCCAGGAGCCCCAGCAGGTAGCTGCCGGTTCGTGCCGGGAATGCGCTCGCAAGCCCGCGAATGAGGGCCGTCGCATTACGGACCGGGTCGCGCGGGAACAGCAGCGAACCGATCGTGCCGTTCTTCAGGCCCTGGCGCAGCACGTTCTCGTCGAACGTGCGGTTCACGCCGACCATTCCGCCGATGCCGAGCAGCGTGAATCCGAGGCCAAGCGGAATCGGCTGGAAGTCTTCCGCCGTGATGAAGATGAGGAGCGAATAGCCGCGGCTGCCATCCGGAAGGCGCGTAGCGATGAGGCCGAACGCCTTCACCGTGTACTCGTCGTGTACGGAGAGCTGCATCGCGCCGCCGTACATCCCCTCGGATTCGAAGTGGATCAGCGTGCCGCCACCGGTCACCACGCCCTGCACGTCGATGGAGAGGGCGATGCCGCGCGGACCCTTGAGGGCGCCGCCGAGATCGAACAGGCCGAAGTTGCCGCCCCCGGAATCCAGCCTGAGGGCAAAGCCAACGCCCTGAACCTGCGCGTAGACGGGGCCGATCTGCGCGGACGCCGTGAGGCGCACGCCGAGCTCCAGCGTGTCTCCCGGAGAGCTGAACTCGATTTCCACCGCTTCCAGCTTGACGGGCCCGATTGTGATCGAGACGGGAAGCCTGATGTTGGGCCCCGCGCCACTCTCCCAGGAGAGGCCGCGGGACATCGACCAGCCGAGGCCCACGTCCATCTCGAATGCGGCGTTCTCCGGAAGCACCTGCGAGAGAAAGGAGTCCTGGCCGAGGCCGCCGAGCTGCGCGCGCAATCCCGGGAGCGCGAGGCGCACGTTGAGGTCGGTGCCGTCCGGGTTTGTGGTGAATCCCGCTTGCAGGGTGACGCCGCGTGCGTCGAGCTGGAGGGCGCCAAGGTTCAGGAGCGAGAGTTTCTCGTTCGGACCGGGCGGCGCGTAACGCAGCCGAATGGTGGCGGACGCACCCGCGAGGGGTGCAGGCGTTCCGGAAATGGCGTTGCCGATGAGACTCGGCGAGCGGTCCGGCCAGATCGCGAGCGCTATTCCCGAGGCGAGCTCGGCCTGCCCGTCGATCTCGAGCTTCATCTCCGGCGTGATCTCGAAAGACTGCGTGATCGAACCGAAGCCGCTGACGGTGAGCATGACGCCCTGCTGCTCATCCGGCGTGGTAGTGGGCAGGGTGTAGCAACCGAGCACCAGCTCGATTGGCGAATCGACGAGCAGAGGGATCAGCAATCCCGGTTGCGGGGGTGTGTTGTTCGGCAGGTTCGGCACCGTGGCCTTCATCAAGCCTTTGGAGGCGTGAACGAAGTACCCCGGCGCCAGCATGCCGAACGACAGATCGCGCAGGGCCAGGAAGAGCTTCTCGCCATCGAGCGTGTGCGTGCCCCAGCCGTAGACATCGCGCATCAGCGCGCCCGGGCCCGATTCCCCCAGGAGCTTGACGCGATCCCACCGAACCGTGCGTTCCTCGAAGGCGGGCTGGAAGCGCGCCGGGTCCGCGGCGTGAGCGACGGTTTCGAGGAAGCCGAGCACCTGTCCGGCGAGATAGAGGCCGCGGGATTCGCGTTCGAGCTTGCGAGAGAGTGTGTCGTTGAACAGCCGCTCGACGAACTGCTCGGCAATGCGGCTGCCGTCGACGAATGCCTGTGGCAGTTGGGACTGCAGCCCATCAGGCAAAGCGCGTATCGCAGCGGTCAGCGCTGCCAGGGCTGCGAGCAGCTGTGTTGCGGCGATCGCGAGCTCGGCGTCGGACCCTGCGCCGTCCTCTTTTTTTCGCAGCTCGCGTTCCACCTTCGCGAGCGCGCCCACCATTTTCCCGGTGCTCGTGCGCAGGTCCGCGAGTACCTGGGGGATCGACGGCAGCGTCCATCCGAGCTTGCTCAGGTACTGCAGCAGCAGGCCGTCTGTGCCGAGTGCGCTCGTGAGAGGCGAGAGCGTGTTCGAAACGTATTGTGCGACGGCAGATAGTGAGTCGGACACGGCGCGTCCTACGCGTTAGGTTTGGGGCGAGGCCGGATGACCCGCACGAGATCCGGCTTTTCCTGGCTTCGGGCGAGCTCCGCGAGCCAGCGCGCATCGGTTTTCACTGGCGTGAGCTGCGAGGGCCACGGGTCCGAAACGGTCGCTTTCGTCTCGAAGTACACCTCCCAGCCGCCAAAGGGTTGGAACAGCGGAACGAAGATCACCTTGCGCGACTGCTCGCTCGAGAGCCGATCGTCTTCCCACGGCGGATCCTGGAATCCCGTCCCGGTGGGCACGGTTCGCGGCGCATTGGCCTTTCGGTGCGGCTGAGCGGGATCGGAGAACGTAATGTCATTCTCGCTCTCGTCCCAGGCGATCGCGCGCGGCATGAGCCTGAAGAGCCTGTCCACCTCCGTCTGGGTGCTTTTGAAGATGCCCTGCCACACGCTGCTGGCGAGGTGGATCCAGATCCACCATGGGCCGGGCGGGTCCCAGGTATCGCCGTAGGGGTTCCACAGTCGCAGCGCTGTAGATTCGTCGTCGAGGTGCTGCACCGTCATGCCGCCGATGTCCCAGTCAAGTTTGACGGGCGGCGTGAATGGCTTGTTCTCGATTTGGGCAAGGTGTCGCAGCCGGTCGATCTGCGCAGGAATAAAAGCGCGGATGCGGTCCAGCGTTCGGTCCGCCATCTTTGCGAGCATGAGCTGAAAATCGCGATAGTCGAGCTCAGGGCTGTTGAAGCCCTGCAGGCGCAGCCCGTTGAGATTGACGGTTGGCGCGTCGAGTGAGGAGTCGACGTCTGTGACGAGCACTGTCGGGTAGTCGAAGGCGATGGCGCCCACCCCAACGAGCGCCGGATTCGTGTCGAAGAGGACCTGGTCCCCGATCTGCAAATCGTTCGTCTCTATCGCACCGTTCTGAAACCACTCCCTCCGGCCGTCCTCGGGGCCTGTACCCATGATGGTGTTGGGCGGCCAGGTGACGTGGCGCAGGTGAAAATAGTCGTCAAGGGCGAGTAAGGAATCCTTCGCCAGCGTATTGAAGGCGTCGTCCGGCCGCCCGCCGGCTTGCGCCGGCTGCCTGCTCAGGGCGTGTCGCAACCCATCGATGTGGAGTGCCGCGAGCAGACCGTCGGAGTGCAGCCAGCTGCGGTTCCACCAGTCCGCACGCGTAATGGAGGGCGAGTTGGCCGTTCCCGGCACGACCGGCAGGAAGAGCTCGAAGATGACCTTCGAAGCAGGGTCCGTGGCACCGCGGTTCCTGGAGCCCACCGTGGCATCGGGATTCGTTCCGCCGGTCAGCTGCACATTCTCTGCATTGAAATCGTCCGTTCTCGTGTCCTTCAGGAACTCCAGCGTGATGCTCTTATCCGGCAGCGGGCCACCCGAGCAGGCGAAGTCGGTCGAGCCGTTGGGGAGAGCGTGGAGTGCGCTCAGCACCTGGTCTGCCGTCGCCTCGAACCGGATATCGGGCGTGACGTCGTTGCCGATCCTCAGGGCAAACGTGCCGCCCGTCGGTGTTCCGATGATCGTGAGCAGCTGGGTGTCGCGCGGTGGCACCACAGTCCACCCGTAACCCGGATCGATGGAACCGCCCTGGGGAAGATTCCATCGCGTGCCGGCGGGGCGCGTTGCGGGCCAGACGTTCGCGTCGAACTCGTCCGTCGCGTGACTCAGGTACCACGGATCGGGTGAGGGCGGGACCGCGGGCGGAGGCGGAGGGGGCGCCAGGTTGAACCGTATACCCTCGTCAACCTCTACGTCGGTGTCGCCGAGCACCGGGCCCAGTTGCGGCTTGGGGTTCGTGCCGCCGGTGAGATTGTTATCCACGACGAGGAAGTCCGTCCCTGGAGGAATCGCGCCGTCGAGCACGATCGTGATGGCGTCCTGCGGCAGATCTCCGAAGCGGCAGCGGACGGTGAGGTTCGCAGACGTAATGGTCGCCAGCACGCTGAGCTCGTTCTTGACGTTGTCTGCGCTCGCATCAAAAGGGAGGTCATGGGTCGCGGTACCGTTGAAATCGAGCTTGAACGTGCCGCCGGTGGGGTCGCCGGTGATCGACAGGCGCTGCAGGATGCGCGTGCGCTTGCCGGGGATGACCTCTTCGGCCCGCCAGGAGCCATCGTCGCTGCGCGCGCTGCGCGGCACGCTCGGGGCCTCGAAGGGGCGCACGAGGTAGCCATCCCGCCAGGGGCCCTCTTTGTTCGAGCGATTGTTGAAGGGGTGCGGGTCCCAGATGCGTTCGATGAACGATGAACCCATGCCATCGGCCTTCGTTGGATCCGCGCCTGCGGAGGCCTGGTAGCGGAGGCGTTCCAGCGTTTGCAGTCGCCTGTCGAGCAGGATGGTGAGCGAGGGTTTGTTCAGCTCGGGTGCGGCGTCGGTTCCCTTCCACAGCTCGGTTTCGATCGCGGCGGCTCGCCAGACGATGCCGGTGACGTGTTTCTTCCGCAGATCGAGCTCGAGCAGCGTGCGCTTGTGGCGGTCATCGGGCGGGTCGGCGTTTACCGATTCCTGCTCGGTCGTCGGCAACGGATCGATCGTCCGCGAGTGGATGAACGTTCCAGGGTCGAGGCGTTGTGATTGGCCCTGGTCGATGGGCTTTGGGGGGCCGCCGAAGTAGGAGCCGCGCGCCTGTGACGTGCCGAGCAGGTCGGTGAGGAACGCTGCGACCAGGTCGAGTTCCTTTGCGATACGTTGTCGCAGTGTGTCGAGGCCGGGGCCGGAGCGGAGGGCCGGGTTTGCGGTGCCCAGGGCGGCAGCCCGTCGGAATAGAAAGAAGTAGCGGTGGCGGTCTGTCTGGCCTTCCTCGCCGGAGTTCTGACGTTTTAGTTTCTTTTGTGCGGCGATTGCGTCCGCGGCTTCCCGGGCGAAGGTGAGGTCAATGGGGCTGGGGGTGGGGGCGGCAGGAGGCGGAGGATCGCCCGATTTCCTGAGGACGAAGCGCCAGGTGAGGTAGGCCGCTGCGCCGACCAGGCCGGTGGCAACCAGGTACTCGGTTTTGGATGCCATTGCGCCATCTCTCCCTGCGCGGCGGCCCGAAGGCGAACCGGTGTATCTCGATACCTGTCATGGGAGGGCCGGGCGTCCCATGGGTGGGGGGATATTGTTTTCGGGGAGGGAGTTTATGGGGTTGGGGAGGCGGGTGCGCGGGGTTTCGGTCGGTGTGGCGGGGCCGCGATGCGGCACGCGCGGTTGGCTGGGCTTTGTGGCTCTGAATGAGTGCATGGCTGAGATACGACGGAGCGTTGCCGCCTCGCCGTCAGTTCGCCGGAGGTTGTCGTTGATTCGGCCGGATGGATATGTGGCGTGGGTGGGTGAGGCGCGGAGGACCTGGTTCGGGCGCCTGCGCCGCTTGCGGACGGATGCAGCGGGCTTCTTCCTGCGTCATCGCATGATGTCCGCTGCGACGGGCGACGACTGCACAAAGATGACCTCAGGACTTTCGGTTGAGGCTACCGTCAACGCGCGGAGCGGTAGCGAATTCTCGAAGTGCTTGTGATCGAACCACCGATGACTTCAAGGAGTGGAGCGAAGGGCTGGTGCTGGTGATTGAGTGCACGATGGACTTCGCCGAGATGAACGGCGGGTGCCGAATACGACGCTCGGGAGCTCACCGCTTTTCATTAGTTTGTAGATCGTGTTTCGGGAGATGCCGCCCGGAAGGTCACATGCCTCGTTGATCGAGGAGCGCGCGCAGTCTTCTGGATGCTCCTCGAAATCGTTGGGCGATTGTGCACGAAGAGGAGGAGTCGAAGGATGGCGCTGAGTTGAACTGAGCATGCAAGCTCCTGATTCGCCACGCCGTTGGAGTCTAGCAATTCGCTCGCTACCTGGAGTTCCCAGGATTCCGTGGACACCCTAAAACGGCGTGCAGAAACTGCCGGAGGGTTGCCAAGTGCCCAAGCGATCGACCCCGTGGAGTACGCGACGGATCTACGAATTCATCAAAGCTCATTGCCGGACCTACGACGTGAAGGCGATGTGTAGGGCGCTGGGAGTTACTCGCAGCGGTTACTACGCCTGGCTGGAGAAGCCGTTGTCCAACAGGGCCAAGGAAGATGCCCGCCTGCTTCGATTGATTCGTGCATCGTTCAAGGCAAGCCACGGCATTTACGGATCACCTCGAGTGTTCCTCGATCTCCGAGAAGCTGGAGAGACCTGCAGCAAGCATCGCGTGGCGCGTTGATGCGGGTGAACAAGATCAGAGCGCTGCACGGTTATAGAACCCGCCATTACTCTGTCGGGAAGCCAGCTATAATCGCCCCCGGCCTGGTGAAACGGAATTTCGACGTCATTCGCCCGAACAAAGTCTGGGTCACGGATATCACGTTCATCCGCACCTGGCAGGGTTGGCTCTATCTGGCAGTCGTGATGGATCTCTTCTCCAGATTAATTGTTGGCTGGGCCACTGGATCGAGTCTGCGCCGCGAGCTCGTCCTGGACGCCGTCATGATGGCGGTGCGCCGCCGGCATCCAAAGGGAACAGTGATCCACTCCGATCAAGGATGCCAATATGGAAGCGATGACTGGAGACGCTTCTGCCGAACGAATCGACTGGAGCCAAGCATGAGCAGACGCGGCAACTGCTGGGACAACGCGGTCGCTGAATCCTTCTTTGCGAGCTTGAAGAAGGAGCGGATCAAGAAGCGAATCTACAAGAACCGAGAACTGGCGACTGCAGACGTGTCCGATTACATCGAGTCGTTCTACAATCGCACCAGACGCCATCGCCACGTCGGAGGCGTCAGCCCAGAAACCTTCGAAACCAATGCGAAGCGCGCGTAGCAGCGTGTCCACGGAATCCTGGGAACTCCACTTTGACGAGCGGGACGGAGTCTCAGTAATCTTCGCTTGCGTCCGAGTAGTCGAATCCTCCCACTTTGGCTGCCACCATGTTCTGCTAAGCGCTGCTAAAAGCTGCTGAGTGCTGGAACAACGTGGGGGCACCGCAGGGGGCGTCGAAGAGTCGCGACGCAGTCCAAGGTTGATTTTTTTGTTGAGGATTCACCGAGTTACAACTGGCTCTGTGGGTCCCGTCCGCTCCGCCAGTCAAATGCCTTGGTAATCGTGGACTTAGGGGCGTCCGCCCGCTTTCTACTGACAAATTCACTGCCAAATCCGAGCGCTCGAATGCGGGCGTCGCCGACCGCCGAGTGTCTCGTCTTCCCGCGCTTGCACGCTGAGGCTTCTCCGCGGCTTCGAGCCCGGTCGATGGCTCCGCTATTGAGTCGATCGGCGCGACGCGCGACGCCGATGCTGGTCCGCGCATGGCTTGGCGGATCGCTGCGACGTCCGCCTCGAGCGCACCTTCCGTCCACGCCGCATACACCGTGAGCATGGTGAGGATGCTGTGTCCGTGCTGCTTGGAAACCCAGAGCGGATTGCGCCCCATCATCAGACTCCAGCTCACCGAGGAGTGCCGCGCCGAGTAGGGCTTGCGATAGCGGATCGGCAGCCTGCAAAGCGTCCGGTGCCAGCGCTCATACGGTTCGCGAAGACGACGGATGGGCGTGCCATCCGCGTTGAAGAAAATGTGGTCATGATCAATGCGGCCGGCGTGCGTGAGCTGCTCTCGCAATCGCAGTTGACGCTGAAGCACCGCGCGAGCTCGGGCGCAGAGCTGCACGAGGCGATCCTCGCCGGTCTTCGTCCGATCGCGATCAATACCTGCGACGCGCGCCTTCGTGACGCTCAGCGTCCCGTACGCCGGATCGAAATCCGAAACCACGAGGGCGAGTTGTTCCGATGGCCGCAGGCCAGTGAAAAAACGAAATTCATCGTAGTTGCCCTGCGCCTCACCCCAGTCGTGATGGATCGCCGCGATGAGGACTTCGGCGTCTTGAATGCTGAAGGGATCGATCGGCGGTCGATCCTTCTTGCCGATGCGCGCACTGCGCAGGGCTTTGGCAGGATTGTGCTGTTCAGGGTGATCCTCAAAACCGAACGCGAATGCGCGGCGCAATGCGCTGATGACATTGTTGTAGGTCTTCTTCGTCCAGCGAGGCGCGTCGACGATCTTGACGAGCATGGAGTAGCGGACCGCGAGAAAGGGCAGAGCACCGATTGCAGGACGCCACACCTGCTCCAGGATCTGGCGGTGAGCGGAGAGCGTGATGGGCGCGAGATCCTCGCGCTGTACGCGGGCTGCTTCGTGCGCAAGGAAGGCATCAAAGACATCGGAGCAGCTACGCGCCCGCAACGGGAACTCAAGATGCTTGCGGAAACGGTAGGAAGGGAATGCCTCAGTGAAGCTGAACGTGCCAGCGGCAATCTGCGCTTTGATTCGCGACAGGAGCTGACGCGCGCGACGCAAGTTCGCTTCGTGCGGAGTCCACCGCAGCGTTGGCCGGTAGCGCTTACCGTCAATGCTGAAGTCGAACTGGATGCGATCGTGCCCGAATGGTCTCACGCCTCCGGTCATTGATCTGTGTCCCACCTGTTCATCTCCGATACAAGAGTTCTGGCGATCTATGTGAGTCGTCCAGGGAGTTGCTGTTCAAGCTCTGGTTCGACATACCGCAGCGGTCCACGCGCCACGCGGATTTCCTTGGCTTTGGCGAGGTGGAGCCACTGAGGAAGGATTCGAAGTCCGGAGAGCCGGAATAATGCGTCAGCCCCTCCGAAATCTCGGTAGCCCGTAAGGGATAGGGGCGGGTCGTATTCGCTTCGTTGCCTACAGGTAGTGCCTCAACTCATCCGCGATTGCCTGCTGCTCTTCGGGAGAGATGATGGAGAAATCTCGCAAACGCCGGTTCAGCGGCGGCTGCCAGGTTTCTGGCCGTGACGTAGCGACAGAACCCGCACTCTTCATAACTATCGAGCAGGAAAGCCATGTCCGGATTCTCCTGGCGGACTGCCCATGTGTCCACTGACCTGCAGGTTACTGAGACTCGTCAGGAGCTGTGTATATTTGAGCTATGGACTCAATGACTACCCGTGATCGGGGGCACGTAGTAGCTCTGAGGTATCTGACGACGGACGGCAGAATCGAGATGTGCTGGCCCTGCCGCGTCGTCGAGGACAACGAGCAGTTGCTCGCATTGTTCATCGCGGCCGGTAGCCGATACAAAGCTGGGCCAAAGCGCACGGCTGCGGAAAAGCTCTCGATGGCACGAATCGCGCTTCCGCCTGACGAGTATGTCTGGCGCAAAGACACGCTGCGACTCATGTTCCCCGGACGACAGCATTCGGTCTGGCTGTCATGGATGAATACTGGTTCCTCTCGTCGCTTTTCCGGTTACTTCGTAAACATGGAAGAGCCATTCCGGCGGACGCGGGTGGGGTTCGACACACAGGATCACACGCTAGATATCGAAGTCGCTCCGGACCAAAGTTGGAAATGGCGCGATACCGAGGAGCTGAACGAGCACGTGAAACACCGTTTCTACACTGCGAGTCTTGCGAGCGAGGTGTGGGACGAGGGCAGGCGGGCGATCGGTGAAATACTACGCGGCAGTCATTCGTGTCTCGCAGGCTGGCGCAGTTGGGAACCCGATCCTGTTTGGGAGGCTCCGCACGTCCCGGTAGAGTGGAGCTCGGTGCCTCCCGCTCTTTGGGACAAGCATTATTGGGCCTATGGGCGCCTTGGCGCGCTCGGGCGAGTACGTCAGTTATGATGGATGCACACGGAGGACCTCCATGGAACTAACTCTTTTCCGGGCGCAGCCGGGCCGCGTCGGGCAGCACGAGCGTGGCGACGGCTCCGCGCGCATCGGTTCGGTTCGCCAGTGACAGGCTGCCACCGTGCGCTTCGACGATCTGGCGCGACAGTACCAGCCCGACACCGCTGCCCCCCGGCTTCGTGGTGAAAAACGGCACGAAGAGGTTGTCGGGATTCGCGACCCCCGGCCCATCGTCCGTGACGGTGATCAGTAGAATCCGCTCCGCGAGCGCGTGCCGCCATCGCGACCTTGCCTGTCGAGTGCCCCGTCGCTTCGACGGCGTTCTTGCCCAGGTTGATGAGCGCCTGCTCGAGGTGATCGGCATCGATGCGCGCTTCGAGATCGGGCGAAGCGTCCATCGCGATTCCTTGCAGCGATTCCAGCGCTCCGATCCTTGCGAGCACCGGCGCGAGTCGCTGCCAGCGCGGCCGCGCCGTGGGTAACCGCGCGAGACGGCTGTACTGCGCGAGAAACCGGCTGAGCCCCGCGGTTCGCTCGCCGATCACGCGGAGTGCGTCCAGGGTGTCGTTGCGCATCTTCCCCTGTTCGAGCACGTCGCTCAGCAAGCCGTGAAGGGACTCCGCCATCGACTTGATCGGTGCGAGCGAATTGTTCACTTCATGCCCGATCACGCGGATCAGCCGCTGCCAGGCGGCCCGCTCCTCTTCGCGCAAGGCGGGCTGCACATCTGAAATGATGAGCAGGTGCTGGGCGAGGCCGCTTTCTCGGAACGTTCCGTGGGTGACTTGCCAGCGCCCCGTACGGCCCGCAATTGTGGTGACCACTTGCGTGTGCGCGGAGTCGCTCAGCAATGCTTCGAGTCCGAGGTCCGTAGCGGACCGGCAACCTTCCGCGCCCGGCTTCAATCCCAGCAGCTGCGCGGCCGCCGGATTGCAGAGCCTCATCTGGCGCTCGCTGTCGAACGCGAGCACGGCGAGGCCGATTCGGGCCACGAGCTTGTCCAGCAGCGCGGTCGCTTCGATCGCGCGGAGGCGCTGTTCGTGCAGCGTGCCGCCGAGCGAATTGATCTCCGCGATCAGCTCGCCCAGCGCACCCGGTCCCGCATGCCGATTGCCCCGGATCGTGTAGTCGCCGCCGCGATACGCCTCCACTACGTTCGCGAGAGCGCGTAACGGCATTTCGATGGTCTTCAGCAGGGCGCGGAAAACCGCGGCCAACGACAGCACAAGAGCTGCCGACGCAACCGCGCGCCACAGCGCGCCCGTTGGAAGCAACCATATGCAGACGAGGCCGAATACTGCCCCGGGTGCGGTGAGCGCGATGGCCCATAGCGCCACCTGCGATTCGAAGCGACTGCGTGCGGGAGCAGGTCGCGGACCGCGACGAAGCCCGTGATGATGAGCGTGCCGAGCTGCGGGCCCACTTGGAGCGCCGCTTCCGGTGTGATCCGGCCCCGCGGAATCGCGGCGCGGGGCGCCAAGCTCTGGGCCACTCACGCTGCTACTCCTCGGTACGACCTTCTGCGCGGATTCCGAGCTTCTCCATGCGCCGGTACATTCCGCTGCGGGAAATGCCGAGCGCTTCGGCAGCTGCGGCGACGTTGCCTTCGAAGCGGCGTAGCGCCGCGTGCACGAGGGCGCGTTCGGCATCCTCCAGGCTCATCTGCTCCAGCCGTGGCGGCCTTGCGTCGCTGGCGTTCAGGCGCAGGTCCGGCGTATCGATGTACTCACCTGGCGCGAGGAGAACAGCGCGCTCGACGACGTTGCGCAGCTCGCGCACGTTGCCTGGCCAGGAGTACGCGTGGAGGCTGTGAATGGCTTCCGGCGTGAAACCACGCGCGGTGCGCCCGTGCTTCTCGCTGAACGACGCGAGCGCTGCGCGCGCAAGCGGGACGACATCGTCCACGCGCTCGCGCAGCGGCGGCATGCGAATCTCGACGGTGTTGATGCGGAACAGCAGGTCCGGCCGGAAGCGCCCGTCGCGGACGAACGCATCCAGGTCGGCATTGGTGGCGGAGATCATGCGCACGTCCACCTTGCGCGTTCGCGACGAGCCCACCACCTCGAACTCGCCGCTTTCCAGCACGCGGAGGAGCTTAGCCTGCTGCGCCGGCAGTAGATTGCCGATCTCGTCGAGGAACAGCGTGCCGCCATCAGCGAGCTCGAATCGGCCTACGCGCTCGGTGCGCGCGTCCGTGAAAGCACCCCGCACGTGGCCGAACATCTCGCTCTCGAACACGCCCTCCGGCAGCGCGCCGACGTTGACTTCGATCAACGAGCGTTCGCGCCGGCGAGACCATTCGTGAATGAGCCGCGCGAGCGAGCTTTTTCCGGTGCCGTTCTCGCCGGTGATGAGCACGCTGGCATCCGCGGTTGCGACTCGACGCGCCATGCCGAGCACAGCCTGCATCGCGGAGGATTCGCCAATCATCGTCGGCTCGGCCGCGCCCCGGAGGAGCGCGTTCTCGGCCTCCAGTTGCCGGCTGCGGCGTAGGGCGCGCCCCAGCGCGAGCTGGTTGCGGATGATCGACAGCAGCCGCGTGTTGTCCCACGGCTTCTCGAGGAAGTCGCGTGCGCCGGCCCGCATCGCTTCCACCGCGATGCCGACGGTTGCCCACGCGGTCATCACGATCACCGGCACGTCGGGATCGGCCTGACGCAGGCGGCCGAGCAGCTCGATCCCCTCCGTTCCCGAGGTGGTGTCGCGCGTGTAGTTCAGGTCGATCAACACCGCGTCGAACGGCTCGCCGGTCACGGCGGCGAGTGCCCCGTCCGGAGAGCTGACGGTGACGACGTCGAGGTCCTCGCGGCTCAACGCGAGGCGGACGGCGGACAGCACATCCTGCTGATCATCGGCGACGAGGAGACGCGGAGGCATCGATCACTCCTCACGCAGGGCGACGAGCGGATCGACTTGCGTCGCGCGTCGCGCAGGAATGTAGCTCGCCAGGATGGCGATGCCCGCAAGGAGCAACGAAACCACAGCGAACGTAGCCGGATCTGTCGCCGTGATGCCGAACAGGAATCCCGCCAAGAATCCCGCTAGCAAGCGCGTCAACGCGAGCGCTCCAACGAGCCCCGCCCCGAGCCCGATGATCACGAGCAGCAAACCCCGCCCCAATACCAGACCGACCACTTTGTTGTGTTGTGCACCGAGTGCCATGCGGATACCGAATTCCTTCGTCCTTTGCGCCACCGAGTACGAGATGACACCATAAATTCCCACCGCAGCGAGCACGAGCGCCACGCCGGCGAACAGCGTGAGCACCAGGGTCAGGAAGCGCGGCTTCGATTGTGCGTCCGACAGGACCTCTTCCATCGTTCGAACCTGAGTTATCGGCAACGTGGCGTCGATGGCTGACACCTCGCGACGCACGGCGCTGATGACTGCCTCCGCCGGAGTGCGCGAGCGGATGGCAATGTAAAGGTATCGAAGTCTTTCGGTATTCGGATTCAGCTGCGTGTACGGATAATAGATCTCGGTGCCCGCAGGCCGATCGAGGCCGTCGTTCTTGACGTCCGCTACGACGCCCACCACCGTGTACCACTCGGGGGCCCGGGGGCCCGGTCGGAGGCGATGACCCAGGGCTCTGCCACCGTCGCCCCACACGGCGCGCGCCAGCGTCTCGTTGATCACGACCACGCGCGGACCTTCGGTGCCGTCGCGTGTGTCGATGTAGCGACCCGCCGCGAGCGGAATCTTCAGCGTCTCGAAGTAGCCCGGCGTCACGGTGTGATTGAAGTCGACCATGGGAACCAGGCCGTCATCCGACGGTACGGAAGGAATGGCGCCTCCCTTCACCGGGGTGAACCCTTCGATCTGTGTGGCCCACCCGAAGGCCGTGGGCATGGGAGGCAAGTCACGCGTCAGCGCTGCGCTTTCCACCCCGGGCAGTGTGATGAGACGCTCGCGCAGCCTCGTCCAGAAGTTGCGTGCGGACTCACCGACGTACACATCCGTTGGAAGCGAGACGAGTGCGGTGACCACGCCCTTCGGCTCGAAGCCCGGTTCCACCTGTTGCAGCTTCCAGAATGCGCGCAGCATCAGCCCGGTGCCGGTCAGCAGGACCAGTGCAAGCGCGAGCTGCGTGACGATGAGCGCGTGACGAAATCGTTGAGTGGCCGGTGAGACCGTCGTCGCGGCGCCCGCGGATTTCATCGCTCCATGCAGATTGCGCTTGAGGACGTGCACGAGCGGTGCGAGGCCGAATACGACACCCGTCAGCACGCTCGTTGCGGCGGCGAAGAGCACCACGCGCCAGTCGATGTTCGCGTCCGCCGCTTGCGCGAACCCCGCGTCACTCCCGAACCGCGTGGCTTGCAGAGCCGCCTGCGCAAGCAGGAGCCCCAGAACAGTGCCGAGCAGGGAGAGCAGTAGTCCCTCCGTTGCGAACTGACGCATCAGTCTGCGCATGCCGGCGCCGAGCGCGCCGCGAATGGCGATCTCCCGCTGCCTCGTTTCAGCGCGAGCGAGCAGCAGGTTGGCGACATTCACACACGCGATGATCAGCAGAAAGCAGACCGCACCAAAAAGCATCCGCAGCGGCGGGCGGATGTTGCGGACGATTTCCCCGTGAAAATCCGCGCTGCCGAGCGGATGGTCCTTCGGATCGAGATGATGGCCCGACCGCGTCTGTCCCCAGTACTGGACCAGCGAATCGAGCTCCAGCTGCGCCTGCTGAAGTGTGACGCCGGGCTTCAGCCGTCCGATGACGCTCAGCTCGTGGCTGTTGTTGCTGGCGTGCGCCGGGTCGAGCCGCAGGGGCACCCAGACGTCTGCAGAACCTTGCGGGCCGATGGGGAAGCGATATCCAGCCGGCATCACGCCGATGACCAGGTGCTTGCTGCCGTTGAATACGACGTCACGCCCGACGAGCGCGCGGTCGCCACCGAATGCGCGTTGCCACAGGTCATGTGACAGGACGGCGACTGGCGGGGCGCCTGGCTCGTCGTCCTGCGCGGAGATCACACGCCCATAGGCTGCGGCCACGCCGAGCGAGGACATCAGACCACCCGTTACAAACGACGCCGGAATTCGCGCCGGCTCAGCATCGGTCGTGATGTTTGCGCCGCGCGGCATCCACGCGTCGAGCGATTGCCAGGAGCGCGACTCGCGCTGCACGTCCAGATACTCGGCTTCCGAGAGCCCGAAACGGTCGATGCTGCCGTTCGGCAGGTTGCGGGACCCGCTGTAGATGAGCGCGAGCCGATCCGGCTCGGCGTAGGGCAGAGGACGAAGCAGCGTCGCGTTCACCACGCTGAACACGGCAACCGTGGCGCCGATGCCCAGTGCAAGCGTGGCGAGCGCGATCAGGGTGAAACCCGGCGTCTTCATCAACGCCCGGATGGAGAACTTCAGGTCCGCAAGCATGATGAGCCCTCAGCCCGCCGCCGCAGGTTCGAGTTGTTCGTCGACGACGCGGCCGTCGAAGAGCTGCAGCGTTCGCCGGGCCTGGCGCGCGAAGCGGGTGTCGTGCGTCACCATGACGATCGTGGAGCCGCCGGCGTGCAGCTCGGCCAGCAGGTTCATGACGGCTTCGCCGTTGCGCGAGTCGAGATTTCCTGTGGGCTCATCCGCGAGCAGCACTGAGGGCTGGCCGGCGAGTGCGCGCGCCACGGCCACGCGCTGCTGCTGCCCGCCCGAGAGTTGCGAAGGAAGATGCTTCGCGCGATGGGCCATGCCCACTCTCTCCAGTGCTTCGGTGACGCGCCTTCGACGCTCGCCGCCGGCCATGTCGCGGTAGGTGAGCGGCAGCTCCACGTTCTCGAACACGGTGAGATCGCCGATCAGATTGAACGACTGAAAAATGAATCCGATCTCGCGATTGCGGACCCGGGCGCGCGTTTCCAGCGAAAGCCCCTGCGCGGGCTGCCCGTTCAGCAGGTAGCTGCCCTCGGTCGGCGTGTCGAGCAGGCCGAGAATCGACAGCAGCGTGGATTTGCCGCAGCCGGAGGGCCCGGCGATGGAAACGAACTCGCCGCTGCGAATTTCCAGATGCACGCCGGCGAGGGCGTGGGTTTCGATCTCGTTGGTGAAGAACACCTTGGTGACACCGCTGAGGCTGATGACCGGTGCGGCAGGGTCGTGAGTCATGGCGTTTTTCTCTCAGTTGAGTCGAACGTGGTCGTTGCCGTCCCAGCGGGACATGTCGGAGAGGATCACGCGATCGCCGGGCGCCAGGCCGCCCAGCACTTCGACGGCGTTGATGGAGCGCCGTCCGAGCGTGACGGGGATGCGGATGGCCTCCGCTCCACCGGCATCGAGCTTGAAGAGTCGCAGCTGGCTCGTCCCCTCGCTCACGGCAGGCCTGCCGATGAAGAGCACGTTTTGCAGGCGTTCGAGCTCGATCGTCCCTTCGATGGAGAGGTCGGGGCGCGCACCTGCGGGCAGGTCGCCCGTCAGTGCGACATCCACGGTTACCGTGCCGTCCCTGACGGAGGGATCGATGCGTGCGACAAGGCCTTGGATGATGCCGTTGCGTGTGTCGATCGTTGCGTGCTGCCCCAGCCGGACATCCTTCATCTGTGTTTCGGGGATGCGTATGGAGGCCTTGAGGCGCGCGGGATCGGCAACTCGCGCGAGATTGGCACCGGACGCCACCTGAGCGCCTGCCTCCACCGGCAGTACCTGCAGCACGCCGCTCATTCCGGCGCGGACCTGTAGCGCTTCCAGCTCATCGTGGCGCATGCGGGCCTGCGCAACGAGCCGATCGACTTCGGCGCGTTTCACGGCAAGCTGAGGAGCGATCGACTGGCGAGTGAAGGTGGCTCGCTTCTGTTCGAGCGAGTTGCGTACTTCCGCCTGCTGTTCGGTGACCTTCGACAATCTCAGCTCGAGGCCCGAAACGATTCCCTGCTTGAAGAGCTTCTCGTTCACTTCCGCCCTGAGCTTCGCCTGCTCGTAGTTTGCCCGCGCATCCGCCGCCGCTACCTCGGCTGCGAGAGCGCCGTTCTCCAGTTGGAGCCGGAGGCTCTCGACCTCCGCCTGCGTCGACTTGAGTTGTGAGTCGGCATTGGCGGCGGCTTCGCGCACCTCGGGGTTGCCGAGCACGAGGATCACATCGTCCGGCTTCACGGTGGCCCCCGGCCGCAGCACGATGCGATCGACGCGCCCGGATGTCCGCGCGGTGATCCACGCGATGTCCTCCGGCACGAGTGACCCGACGCCGCGCACCTGTCGCAACATCGGGCCTCGTTTGACGGTGTCGATCCACACGACGCTTCTATCGATGGTCGGGGCCGCAGGTTTGAGGCGTGCCAGGGCGAGCGTGCCGCCCGCGAGCGCGAGCACGATGCCGGAGACAATGAGCCAGCGTTTGCGGCGGCGGTGAGTCTGGTCGGTGCGAGGTTTGTCCATGAGGGACACAAAGCACGCGCCATGCCAAGCGCATATCAGACTGAAATCACAGCATTTTGCGACTCACGCGCCCCGATGAGCGGGAGGGGCGTGTCCGGTTCTGCGACAACTTCCGTGAGCGCTTCCCAATTGTGGGAAAACGTCGGGCTGCCTGTCCGCCGCTCTTGCGCGCTGCGCTCATTTCTCGACGTTTGCGATCGTTTTGCGAAGAGCTTCCCGCGCGTCCGGAACGTGTCAATGACTTTGAGACACCTGGGTTCAAGAGATTAGTGAGCAACCGGGTGTAGCGATGATCGATATGGCGTCCTTTTTCGGCGGGTTGATCCAGGCGGCGGTGGGCAGTACCGGCGGGGATGGGGCGACATGCTTGAAGCGGATCGGATGCGCCGTGAACGCGGCGTCGAGCGTGACGGCGCGTTGCGCGGTGAGCGCGGTGGCGCGTGCCGTAGTGGACGGCGGCCGGGCGTCATGAAGCCGATGCCCGCCGTGGCGGTGATCGTGGTTGTACCAGTGGAAGAACTGCTGGCAGTGAGCGCGAGCGTCCTCGATCGAGCCGAAGCGATCGGGGAAGTCGGGCCGGTACTTCAGGGTTTTGAACTGCGCCTCGGAGTACGGATTGTCATCCGAGACGTGCGGACGGCTGTGGGTCTTGGCGACCTCCAGGTCGATGAGCAGCGCAGCGACGGGCTTGGATCGCATGCTGGTGCCGCGATCGGCATGCAGCGTGAGGGTGCCCGGGGCGATGTTTTGCTTCTCCAGGGTGTCGGCGATGAGCTGCTCGGCGAGTTCCGCGGACTCTCGCGCGGCGATCATCCAGCCGACGACGTAGCGGCTGAAGATGTCGAGGATCACGTAGAGATGGTCATGCCGCATGCGGCATGACCATCTCCATGCCGCGCCGGAAATTATGCCGAGCGGCGCGGCTGTTCTCCGCTCAGCGCGCTGATTTGCCTCTGCCGCACTCGGCATAGTTTCCTGTCTTCTCCCTTCAGCCTTGAACGGAGAAGAAGTCATGAGTACGGCAGCATTCTTCGCGTTTGCGAGCACACGTCGACGCATGTACGCGGGACCGCTGGGTCCGCATATCGACGAGCTCATCGCGCAGCTTCAAGGGCAGAACTACGCGAGACATTCGATCCGATGCAAGATTCGAGTCGTTGCTGACTTCAGTCGCTGGCTGGCTAAACGCCAGATTGGCGCAGATGCTGTTGATAGCGATCGCGTGCAGCGTTTCCTTGCCGATCGCGGGCGATCCGCCCGTCGGCCGTTGGGCGACACGGCGGCCTTGCGGCAGATGGTCGATCTGTTGCGCCAGAAGCATGTCACGGAGCCCTCGGCCCGATCATCTGCGCTCAGCGAGCGCGAACGCGTGGAAAAGGACTTCTCCGAGCACCTGCTGCAAGATCAGGGACTGAGGCCTTCCACGCCGGTGTGCTACCTGCGGCATATTTCACGGTTCCTGCAAGAGTGCTTCGGGAACGGTCCCCTGCGTTTTGACCAACTGGTCGGCGCGGACATCACCGGATTTATCCGGCGTCACACTCGCGGATACAGCTCCAGCCGCGCTCAGCAGGTGGTGACGGCGCTGCGCTCCTTTCTGCAATATCTACGATTGCGCGGCTTGATCACCATCGAACTCACCGCCTGCATACCGAAGATAGCGCATTGGTCTCTGGCCAAACTGCCCGCGTTCTTGCGCCCTGATCAAGTCAAACGTGTTCTCCGGCTGTGTGACCGTGGATCCGCCGCCGGCCGGCGCGACTACGCGATGCTACTGTTGCTTGCCCGACTCGGACTGCGCATCGGCGAAGTGGCCGCGCTGACGCTCGATTCGATCAACTGGCAGGATGGGATTCTCACAATACGCGGCAAAGGCGGACGGTGGTCACAGATGCCGCTGCCGCAGGATGTCGGCGAGGCGATCGTGGACTATCTGGAACACGGCCGTCCGCGCTGTCCCGATCGCCACATTTTCGTTTGTACCAAAGCACCTTGGCGGGGATTTCGCGGTGCGAGCCGGATCTCGACGATCGCCTCGCGCGCTTTGGCTCGTGCGCGGATCGTCCACCCACGTGCCGCAGGGCATATTTTTCGTCACGCGTTGGCGACCGAGATGCTGCGGCGAGGGGCGTCCTTGGCCGAGATCGGTCGGCTTCTACGTCATCAGCATCCCGACACGACTCGGATCTACGCAAAAGTCGATCTGACGGCGCTGCGACGACTGGCGATGCCGTGGCCCGGAGGTGCGAGATGAGCTCCCTTCGGCAGGCCATCGAAGAGTACATCGCCTTGCGCCGCCAGTTGGGCTTCAAACTGGACCGGCAGCAGTTTTCGCTGCGCTCGTTTGCCTCCTTCATGGAAGATTGTGGAGCGTCGTTCATTACGGCCGAGCGAGCATTGCAGTGGGCCTTGCGACCCCAGCACGCGCGTCCGTCGTACTTGGCACAGCGGCTCATCGCGGTGCGCTGCTTCGCCCGTCACCACTGTGCCACGGACCCTCGAACGCAGATTCCACCGTCCGATCTTTTCCCCTATCGCCCCCGTCGAGCCCGTCCGTATCTGTATTCCGAGCAAGACATCGAGCGGTTGCTGATTGCCGCTAAGGATTTGCGTCCGGCGGGCGGCTTGCGAGGCTCCACGTACGTGACCTTGTTAGGCTTGCTTGCCGTCACGGGATTGAGGATCAGTGAAGTATTGAGCCTTACGTCGCAAGACGTCGACTTGCAGCAGGGCCTGCTAACTATTCGCAAAACCAAGTTTGGCAAAACACGGCTCGTTCCTCTGCATGCCTCTGCGAGTCGCGCTCTGCGCCGATACGCCCGACAACGCCGCGCGTTCATAGGCGCTGAGTCGACAGCCCGTTTCTTTGTGTCCTCACGGGGCGGGCCGCTGTCAGTCGGTGCCGCTATGAAGACATTTCGCCTTCTTCGCCGTCGAGTCGGATTACATGCGACCGAACATTGTGATGAACCCACCCTGCATCACTTCAGACATCGCTTCGCGACACAGACGCTGTTGAGATGGTATCGCGCAGGCCAGGATGTCGAGCGTCAGCTGCCCGTGCTCTCCACGTTCCTGGGGCACGTCAGCATCTCCTCCACCTACTGGTACCTGTCGTGCCATCCGGAGCTGATGGGGCAGGCCATGCGGCGATTGGAGCGCCGATGGGAGAAGTTCCCATGAACTCCCAAGCAAGCTTTGCGCCGCTGGTGGAACGCTTCTTCACTCAGCGGCTCATCACGCACAGGCAGGCCAGTCCGCACACGATCGCTTCATATCGGGACACGTTCCGGCTTTTTCTTCATTTCTTGCGCAGGCGAACTCAGAAATCACCCTCCGATTTGACGTTCGCAGATATCCGCGTCGACCTGGTCGAGTCGTTCCTGACAGACCTGCAGCAGAGTCGAGGCATCGGCGCGCGCAGCCGCAATCTGCGCTTAAGTGCCCTGCGTTCATTCTTTCGCTATGCCCTCTACTACGAGCCGATGCATGCAGGGCGCATCCAGCAGATCCTGGCCATCCCGGCAAAACGGTACGATCGCACAATCGTGGGCTTTCTGACTCGGCCGGAGATGGAGGCGCTGCTCGCCGCGCCAGATATTGCAACGTGGAACGGGCGGCGCGATCACGCGCTGCTACTCGTCGCCTTTCAGACCGGCATGCGAGTGTCCGAGATAACGGCCTTGCGCAGACACGACGTGGTGCTTGAGACCGGTGCGCACATCCGATGCCTGGGAAAAGGGCGCAAAGAGCGTTGCACGCCGCTGACTGCGAAAACGGTGAGGGAGCTGAAAGCCTGGATCAGGGTGCCGGCTCCCCGTCAGTGTGAGTTCCTGTTCTCCACCGTTCACGGTGAGCGCATGAGCGCCGACGCCGTCCAGTATCTGTTCGCCAAGTACACTGAGATCGCACGGCGCACCTGCACAACCCTGCGTACCAAGCGCGTTTCGCCTCACGTGGCAAGACACACCGCGGCCATGGAACTTCTTCAGGCAGGCGTTGAGCTGTCGGTCATCGCACTCTGGTTGGGCCACGAGTCGATCGAAACAACGCAGAAGTATCTGGACGCACATATCGCCTTAAAGGAAGCGGCGCTTGCCAAAACAGTGCCGCTGAATAGTCGCGTAGGTCGCTTCCGACCCGACGATCGCTTGCTTCAGTTCCTCAACGAGCTGTGAGGGGACGAGAAATTATGCCGAGCGCGATGGCTGAAAATCAGCGCGCTGAGCGGAGAAAAGCCGCGCCGCTCGGCATAATTTCCGGCGCGGCATGGAGATGGAAGCAGGTCCACTTCGCCGGGCCCTTCAGCTTTGATATGTCCCAGGACCACACCTCGTTGGGCCGAACCGCGAGCAACTCAGGCTTCGCATAGACGGGGTGAATGCGCTGACGACGGCGCTCACCGGCCTGGTTCTGCGCGGCCAGCAGCCGATACATGGTGCGGATCGAGCCGTGATAGCGGCCTTCGTCGAGCAAGGTGGCAAAGACCGTGGCTGGAGCCACGTCTGCAAAGCGCTCGCTGTCGAGCACGCCCAGCAGCACATCCTGCTCGGCCGGCGTCAGTGACAAGGGTGGTCGGGGCCGCGGCCCCGGTACCGGCCGTGGTCGCCCGAGCAAACGTACGCGCTCGCGATACACGCCGGAGCGATTCACCTGCAGCACCGCGCAGGCTGCAGCGACGCCGATCTGCGGTCCCAGTTCGTGGAATGCGGCGCTCATTTCACTTCGTCCGATTCGTCCGCTGTCGGAAGACCGAGCAATGTGCAGAGTTTTTTTTGCACATCGATAATGATGTACGCGCGATCCAGTTTGCCGCGTAGTCGTGCGTTCTCGCGCTCCAGCTGGTCAGCTCGGCGTGTCTCGGCCAGCACCGCATTGGGCTTCGGGCCGCGCTTCTTCGGTGCCAGCGCGTCACGCTCGGCCTGGCCGCGCTGCTTGCGCCAGTTCGTCAGCATCGAGGAGTAGATGCCTTCACGGCGCATCAGCGCACCGAGCTCCCCGGGCTTTGTGCACCGATCGGCCTCGGTCAGTATCCGGCGCTTCTCGGCACCGGAGAATCGACGACGCTTTGCCGTCGCGGCAACCTCCGGATCGGGCGTCAGCGCACTCGAGGGCAGATCTCCGGCCGCCCTACGGGCGGCCGTCGCATCTTCGTGTGCGGAACCAGTACCTTCAATCATGAGAGCAGACTTCAACAATGCGGCCATGAGCGGGTCCTACCTGTACTCTAAATTGCCCGAGGTAGGTGTCTCTGTTCACATTGGCACGGAGGGGGTCCGCTTCTTACGCTCGCGCCATGGATGTGCCAGGTGGATACATCGTATTCGTTGACGAGAGCGGCGATCACGGCCTCAGGACGATTGATCCTGAGTACCCCATGTTCGTTCTGTCATGCTGCATCTTCGACAAGCGGTGAGTGATCCGCTGGTCATACGCGATGTACGGCTGTCCGTAGCCCCTCGACCTCAGTGTAAGTTGATCTTCGGACGCCGATCTGCGAGCAGCCCAGACGACCTTCATTACCCCCCCCCTTGACAGCAAGTTGACCTAGTAAGGGGAGTCTAGCGGAGCCGTCAGGGGCTACATGTAGCTAGGGAACCTAATGAGAGAAATGCGCTGGGTCAACCCGAGGTCGTCGTCCAGATACGTTTCGTGGAGTGGACCGAGGACGGCCGGCTCCGACATGCAGCCTTTCTCGGGCTGCGAAACGGCAAGAAGCCTACAGATGTTCGTCGGGAATAGTTCATCGCGTCTCCTCTCCTCGCTGGCTATTTCGCTCTCGAGAGTCGCTGGTCTGGAGCGCTGGTCGCTTGTCGAGTAGGCGCGGGCCATTTCTGGCCCGCGCCCCTCTAAGAACCGGACGTGCGAGTTGGCCCCGCATCCGGCTCAAGCATGGATGAAGCCCCCCGTTCAAGGAGCCGGTACCCGGTGATCGCCTGTGGGCAGGTTCCCGTTGGCGATACGGAATGGACGTTGACAGGAAGGGTGCAGCATCTTCAAGTTGGTGAGTGCGCGAGTGCCACCAGACTCGAATGGGATGATGGGTTGAACCACCCACCGTTCATCTTCGTCGATGAGTTGCCCGCATCCCGGGCATTGGCCACCTTGCTGCTGCCAGAGTCGTTTTGGGAAGCTGCGCTCCCGCAGTCGCTCCAACATCCGCGAGCGTTTGCGCTGCGCGAAGTAGGAGTCCCAAGCCGGATCGAATGGGTTTGCGTCCGCTTTAACTCTGACGTGTCGAACGATCCGAGTATCTGTTGCCGAAAGTAGCGACAGCATTCTCGGTTCGCCGTTGTCCCCTCGGGCTTGGGAAGCAAACACCCAGTGCCGATGATCGCGGGTTCGGAAATACTTCTGCCGAACCCATCGGCGCGATTTATTCGGGTGTCTGCGCCGCGCCCAGCGCCAAAGCGCCTGCCAAATGTGGGTGTCCACCGTCGCATACGTCCTCTTTGCGACGACGTGTCGATGGTAATTCGCCCAGCCCCTAATCATGGGGTTGAGCAAATGAATCAGGGATTCCTGCTTCGCCGAGCGGTTCGCCCTGATCGTTTCCCGGACCTTCTCCAAAAACGCTTTCACGTTCCTGGCCGACGGCTTGATGAGAAGCTTGCCGCCGTATTTGCGTACATTCTGCCCGAGAAAGTCGAAGCCCTCCGAGACGTGCGTGATGGTAGTCTTCTCTTGTGAAAGCTGAAGACCCCGTTCGGCGAGGAATGCCTCGACGCACGGTTTGACTTCCTGCTCCAGTAGCTCTTTCGAGCTGCCGGTAATGATGAAGTCATCCGCATATCTCACCGCTCGCACGCGGAATCGGTGGATGGCGGACCTTGACTGGCCAAATCGCTCAGCCAGTACCGCCTCCAGTCCGTCCAGTGCGATATTTGCGATCGTCGGTGAGGCGATACCCCCTTGTGGGGTGCCTGCCTCCGTCGGGAAAAGCTTCCCGGACTCCACATATCCAGCTTTGAGCCAGCCCGACAGAACTTTCCTGTTCATCGGGACATGGTCTTCGAGCCATCCGTGCCCGAAGTTGTCGAAGCAGCCCAGAATGTCCCCTTCGAGAATCCATGGCGCAGACTTTTTCTTTGCCAACAAATCAAACACGCGCTCGATGGCGTCCTGCGTGCCTCGGCTCCGACGAAAACCGTAGGAGTGAGGATCGGCTCGTGTTTCCGCCACCGGCTCCAGACCCTGCAGATGCAAGGCCTGCTGAGCCCGGTCAATCATGGCGGGAATTCCCAGAGGTCGTTTCTTCGTAAGACTGCCGCGCTTGGGGATGTACACCCGGCGCAACGGTTGCGGTCGAAGACCGCGGCTGCCCAACCGCTGAATGGCCTGCCACTTGGCTCCCGGGGTGGACCGAATCTCGCCATCCACACCCGGTGTTCGCTTGCCATCGTTTTCCGACACTCGTTTCACAGCCAGTACCTTGGCCGAGTACGAGTTGACCAGAAACCGTTGCAGGGCTTTCACCCTGCGCCAGTTCCGCTCACGAGTTGCCTTGGCGATACGAGTCTGCAGTCTCCTCACGCGACGATGAACGATCGGCCAGCTGATCTGGCCCCAGTCGTTCGTAGTACGGGAGGCCGCAGAATCCACTCGCGCGGATCGCATACTTGCTGGCCTCCTGTTGAGGGGATTCGGCATACGCTCTCGCCATTCCACACCACGCGGAAGTCAGCGCCCCTTTCGGGTGGAGCACGTTGCCTCCTATCCGGACCATTACCGCCCGGCATTCGCTTGCTCCGCGATCCCTTGCCCGCTGCCTGTTCACGCGCCTTGCGACGCGCTTACCCGACCGGCCCATCCGGACGGGAAGACAAAGGGTTTACCGAGTTCCACGGCGATGACACAGTGGGGTGGGTGCTGCCTATCTACCGGCGGTGCCGTGTCAGCGTGGCCCGATGTTGCAACGGGACATCCCGACCGCGTGCCGTTTTGGCTCAGGCGCATACAGCTCTTTCGCCTGCTTGCAATGACGATAGTTACGGCAGTTCACTTGCGTTCACCCGACCACCGAGCCTAGCCCCTCATCCGCCTGTAGCTGGCAGAGTCCGGAACCGTTCCTCGCGGATCGGTTCCGCCGCTTGCGCGGGGGTACATTGTCCAGGTGCGTTAGACGGCTCCTCACGGAATCCGCCACAACCCGTAGGCTACTGATGGCTGAACATCAGGTCGGCTTCGCCTCTTCGAGCAGGCGGGCCGACAATCATCGTCGTGGCTTTGCGCCACTAATGAAGGAACACCTCCTTAGCGACTCTCGTCGCACGCAACGGTTTGCACCGGAATGCAACGGCTCGGGCATCGATGAACACGCGTTCAAGCGCCGAATTCCTGGTGGCAGTTCTAGTGGCTAATCCGGGGATTTCGGGGTTTCTTCGGGGATTGGCACTTCAAGCGAATCAGCAAGTTGCTGATTTCGCTCACATGCCCGCTTCGAGTCCCGTCCGCTCCGCCAGTCAATTCCCTGTAAATTGAAGGACTTCCGTCCTTCGTAGCCGTTTCTGGTGGCAAATCCAGTGGCAGACAGTGGCGAATCGCCGCGTTGAGCGTGCGAGCGCGCTCCACGGCCTTGGCGACCACTGCGGCGATCGACCCGAACACCCGAAGGCGGGGTTCCGATCGAGCGGAGGCCCATCGAACTGCATCGCTTGTTTGATCGCGTCGATGTCGGAGTCGACGGCGCCCTCCATCCACGCTGAATAGACCCGCCACATCGTCTCGACGCTGTGACCGTGTTGCTTGGCGACCCAGAGCGGGCTCTTGCCGATCATGAGATTCCAGCTCACTGACGTATGCCGCGCGGCATACGGTTTTCGATAGCGAACCGATAAGCGCGCCAGGCTGCGCCGCCATCGACGTGCGGACTCGAGCAAATCGCGGATCGGTTGGCCGTTGTCCCGGAAGAACAAGAACTCGTGATTGATCACTCCCGCGCGCTGAAAGCGTTCACGCAGGGTTAGCTGGCGATTCAGTACGGCTACGGCCCGCGGACAGAGACGAATCAACCGATCCCGTCGAGTCTTGGTGTGGTTACTGTCTATGCCGTGCACGCGCGCTTTGCTGATGCTGAGCGTTCCGCGCTCGACGTCATAGTCATGAACTGTAAGCGCGATTTCTTCAGAGGGACGTAGGCCGGTGAAGAAACGCAGCTCATCGTAGTTGCCTTGTGCTTCACCCCAGTCCTGATGGATTGCCGCGGTCAGTGTCTCAGCCTCGAAAATCCGAAACGGGTCTGGACGGGGTTGTTCGCGCGGACCCAAGCGCAGGCACCGCAACGCGCTCGCGGGATTGAGGGCATGCGGGTGATTGCGATATCCAAACGCGAAAGCGCGTCTCAAAGCGCTGATGTGGTTGTTGTAGGTCTTTTTGCCCAACGCCTTGTGCGCATCCGCAATTTTGATCAACACCGAGAACTCAACGCTGAGGAACGGCAGCATGTTGAGATGGGGACGCCAGGCACTATCGAGGATTTTGCGGTAGGAGCTCAGTGTGGTAACCGAGAGGTCGTTTCGCGCCACACGCGCCTCGCAATGAACGAGGAATTCATCGAAGACCTGCGCACAGGTGCGCAGCTGCGATGGGTCGATCACCTTGTGCAAGTCGCGAAAATCCGGGAACTCTTCCGCAAACGAGAACGTGCCTGCACGAATCCGCGCTTTGATGTCCTTGAGCTGTTCGCGTGCGCGCCGCAGATTGGCTTCGGTGGGTCTCCTCTCAATGCTGGGCCGATAACGCACACCGTCCAGCATGAAAGCGAATTGGATTCGGTCGATGCCTTTTGGCGTCACTCCGCCGCTGATCGATCTTCTGCCCATTGGTATTCCTCAAGCCCTGGAGGCTTTCGGATCATCTCACGTGCGCGCGGCGCTCCTCACGGACGAGGCAGTATCAGTAAGGATCTGAAGCCGAGCGGAGAAGATGCCCGCGCGGATGGCCCGGCGCTTCGCAGCGGTCGTGTAACGGCTGACCTATGCTCCGTACGCAACTGCCGAAACTTCGCGGAGCGGCATTTCCGCCGCCAGCGACTCCTTTCCGGAGGAATGCATCGCCCGTCGAATGGCGGCGACGTCGCTTTCAAGCGTCCCTCGTGTCCACGCCGCATAGACACTCAGCATTGTGATCAGGCTGTGCCCATGCTGCTGAGCTACCCACAACGGATTTCGATCAATCATGAGGTCCCAGCTCACTGAAGAGTGTTGCGCCGCATAGGGCTTGCGGTACCTGATCGGCAGCCGCCGCAGCGTGCGTGCCCAGCGGCGATAGGGATTGCGAATGTCCGCGAACGGGCGCCCGCTACCATCGACGAACAGGTACTCGTGATCGATATGACCCTCACTCTTGAGCCGTTCCCGTAATCGCAGTTGACGTTCAATGATCGCGACGGCGCGCGGACACAGCAGAATCTGCCTCGCCTCACCGGTCTTGGTCACATCCCGATCGATGCGCCGGACGCGAGCCTTGGTGACATGGAGGAGTGTGTGGACGGGATCGAAGTCCGAGACGAGCAGGGCGATCTGCTCGGAGGGTCGCAAGCCTGTGAACAATCGGAATTCATCGTAATTGCCCTGGGCCTCGCCCCAGTCCCGGTGGATCGCAGCGATGAGGGTCTCGGCCTCCTCGATAGTAAAGGGATCAATCGCGGGGCGATCACTGCGACGTACGCGCGCGCTCCTCAAGAGTGCGGCCGGATCTCGCTGCTCCGGGTGATCGCGGTAGCCAAATTCGAACGCGCGTCGAATGGCGCTCACGATATTGTTGTAAGTCTTCTTACTGCTGTTCTGGGCATCGGCGATCTTCGCCAGCGTCGAATGCCGAACGCTGAGGAAGGGCAGACGCCCGATCTTGGGCAGCCAGGTGTAGTTGAGTATCTGGCGATACGAAGCGAGCGTGCTTGGCGCCAGATCGCCCCGCGCGACACGTGCTTCACTGTGATGAAAAAACGCGTCGAAGACCTCTGAGCAGGTCAATGTTCGCGGTGGTACGTCGAGTCGCTTCCTGCCGCGATAGTCCGGAAATTCCTCGGCAAATGAAAATGTGCCAGCGGCAATCCGGGCTCTAATCTGGAGCATGCGCGCTCGGGCACGACGCAGATTCGACTCGTTCGGAACCCAGCGGAGGCTCGGCCGAAAGCGTGTGCCGTCGATGTGAATGTCGAACATGATTCGGTTGCGGGCGGGTGTGACACCCTCTGAAGTCGCTCTCTTGGTCACGGGTGCTTGCTCCTTGTCATCGTGGCTGCTGCCACGCCGGATGCGTAGACCCTTACGAGCGGGCCGAAATGCCGGACGCGGGCACTACCGCATCGACCTTGTGGCACAATTTGCGCGAAGCTGGAGCGCACGCCGAGTGGCCGCGAAACACAAAATCACTGTCGCACTGGAGCCCGGGCTGCTGAAGAAAGCGCGTGCGGTCGCGGCGCGCGGCGGGGGCGAAGTGTGAGCACTGCTGGCAGATGAGTTGCGCGAACTGGTCGCGCAGGACGCGCGCCATGAGGGCGCTCGGAAGCGGGGCCCGGCACTTTTCTTGACGCCGCAGTCGCTCGGAGGCGACCCTCTGCTTCGCGATGAGCTTCATGAGCGACGTCGTCTTCGATGATGCGAACATTCTCGTGTACGCTCACGACGCCGATGGGGGGCGTGAGGCCAGAGCGCGCCATCGAGAAGCTATCTCCCTCGCCGCATGGCCTCTCCCGGCTGGAGGGGCGCGTTTGGATCGCTAGGGAATATTTCGCCGACTGTTTTACTGGGGCAATCTACCCGCCGTGAATGTCGCCGCTACGGAGGTCGAATCCCATGCCCACGCGGCGGGGTGCCAAACGCCGCCCTTGCCGGCCAGCACCGGATTGAGAAATGTCCCGACGGCTGCGGAGAGTTGTTCGAGCGTCGTCCATGCAAGCTCATTCTCCCGCGCCATCTCGACGTAGGGCGTCGACCAGTTCGCGGGTGGATCTGGCAAGGACGATGGCAACGGATGAGTCGCCCGAAATTCAAAGGTCCGTTTCAACGCCGCGCGCAATTGCCCGGCTTTGAGTGGCGTTGTAGTGGCAAGCAACGCCATATCCGGAAGATCTTTCACGCGAGTGTTGGGGCGCGTACGCGGCATCGTGTACGCGTGCAGTTTCTCGGCGATGTGGGTTTCAATCGGATACAGGCGCAGCACCGGCGGCGCAATGCCAGCGAACGCGAGCACGTCGTCAGCGGTTGCGGTCTGGGGTTCACCAAGAATGGGATCACCGAAGGCGACGTCGACTCCGAAGGGTTGCCCGTATAGCTTGCCCGCCAAGCGGCACTCGGCACGAAATCGCAAGCCTTCGTACTGCATCCCATCGTTCTGGATTGTTGGCTGCTCCGCGTCGGGATTTACCTCGTAGGCCATGAAGTCGCCGAAATCTCTCCGGCCGGCTTCTTGAAGCCGGGCAAGCAGATCGTCGGGTGATCCGGTCAGCCGCAGGTCGATGTCTTTGGTTGTCCGAGCGCGTTCCAGTCGAAGTTCCAAGACCAGCCCGCCTTTCAGCAGGACCGCGTCCCCAAAAAGGGCCACGATGCGCGCCAAGAAACGATCGAACACTAACAACTGTCGCCGACGCGCAAAATCGGCGCCACTCTTCGATGCGGTTCTCAGGCGTTGTTCCAGCGCTTGTTTGAATGCCTGCGGCGAGAAGTACGTCCGTGTTGTCATCCTTTGATCCCTCCAAAAGGTTTGAGCGCCTTCTCAACGTCCCCCAGTTCTGCCTTCGTCACTAGGCCGCGAGCGAGTGCTTGCTTCGCAGCTTGACGGAGCAGATCGGGAGAGAGGCCAGCGAGGGCGCAATCGTTAAGCGTTCGAGGTGTCGAGGTCACCGGCACGGCATCGATCCATGAACGCTCTTGGGGCGGCACATCGGCGTGATGCAGCACGAAGTCTGCCGGGACACGAAAGCGCCGCTGTCGCCATGCCAGCGGCAGCGTGAGATGGATTTGCGCAGGTAGTACATCGGAAAGACCCTGCAGCGACAGCGCCGTTTGATGCGAAATCACGCCCTTGCCCTCGGTCCACAGCCAAGCGGCGACCAGTTCCTCGTGCTCCCCGCGCGGAAAATGGATGAGACGGTAGATTCCGCGCCGAACTCGCGTAATACGGCCTGCCTTCTGGTGGTGGGCAAGCAGCGGCGGCGAATATCCAGCAGAGGCGGCCTGACGGGTGGTGAATAGACCCTCTTGAATGGCAGCAATCTCGTAGAGTGCCTGCCAGGTGGGGTCAGCCGGAGGAGGGGGCCTCATGCACAAACATTAAATATTATTTAATCTTTGTGCAAGCTGTAAACGATTAGTAGCGAAGTCGTTGAGCAAGCTGCCAGGCCCAGGATCGGGAGTTCGCCGATCTGGGACGAGGCTGGTCAGGCGGCGGCCGCGAACGAAAGCCAGTCCACTGATTTAAAAGACCATCCCACTGAGGAGCGCTCCGTTGCTTTCATCGTTCGTCTCGATGGCGTACAGTGTTACATATTTTACAATTATGAAAACATCGTAAAAGTGTGAATAGCTTCGGTCGCGAGCTTGAGTTGGTGTTTGGTCAAGCTGGTCGGCGCTGGAAGTCCGCTGCCGCCGACGCATTGCAGATCTCACGGCCTACCCTCTATCGGTATCTGAATGTCAACGAGGATGTTTTGGCCCTGACGGTGCCGAATGAGATCCGAGATCGCATCACCGATCTTGCGAAGGGACTACGCCAGCTTCCTTCCGCCCGTGAACTTGCGACCTCTTACGCAAAAGGCCTGACCCAAATCCAGGAGCTCATCGATCGTGATGGGTTTGTCTCTGCGCCGTACCCACCAGATCTCCTTCGGGCCCTCTCGATTGCCGCCGCGTTCGATCTGCGCAACCCCGATCCGCACTATCCGGACAATCTCGCGGATCTCCTCGATCGGGCGTCGCAACCCTTTCACGAGTGGTTTGCCGATCTGTCTTGGGATGAAGCGGGGGATTTCACGACGGCGCGCCTGATCCGCAATGGCGTCATCTCGACTGAATGCTTGCTACTTGCGGCCACGCCGACCGACTTCGAAGAGCGTCTGGGATATGAGCTACTCATCAATCGATGTCGCGCTCTGTCCAACGGGCAGGCGCTCTACACGGCCTGGCGACGCTTGCTGATCGAGACGCCCGTCATCGAGAGTTTCTCGCATGCGCTGCGTGCGAACCCAGTCTTCATGCAGCACATCGATGTCGTGGCCGAACTCGATCAGTTTTTTCTGGAGCGTGTGCCGCGGCCTTCCGGCCCCGCAGCGGCGATCGCAGTATGTCCCATGACCTCGACGCGGGCGATCGAGTTTGAAGGCGAGTGGATCTCGGAATCACGCGATCCGGACATTCAGGCGGCGCTGCGCGCAGGTGAGCCGCGCTACATCCCGTGGACGCCGGAAACTCGCCAAGTCAAGCGCATCTTCCGACAGTTCTGGGTCCTGCCCGGCTTCTACGAACTCGATTTGTACTGTCGCGCAAGGGACGCGGGCTGGGAATGTGAGTTGTGGCCAAAGTTCGACACGGTCGATCTGCTGCTCAAGAAGGGCTCGGTGGTGTACGCACTCGACATCAAAGATCATCTCCACTCGACCCTTCTGGCGCAGCGTTTTGCCGGATTCCGCGGATACGAGCGCGAGGCGCGCTGCTACATCGTGATCCCGGACTACCTAACACGGATCGACCGCCGTTATCGCACCCGATTCAATGCGGTGCGCCGCGCGCAGGGCTCTCGACCGATCGAGCTGGCTACGGTGTCGGAGTTTCTGGAGCTCATTGGAGAGATGCCATGAGAACCGCACGGCATTTCACAAAGACCTACCGGAAGTTGATCCCCGAGCTCAACGGTTCCGGCACGCATGCGGCCCGGGAAGTGCCGCTCGTTGATCTCTCGTTGCACTTTCTCGCGCGCTTTCTGCCCGAGGAGCCGGTGGCGGTATTGCCGTTTCTGCTCGCAGGCTACCCGCACCTCTTGAACGGTAGAGCCGAGGCGCAACGGGCCCTGCAGAACCTGCGTCACTATGCGCCGGTGTTCTCCTCCGCCTACGCCTGGAGCGCTGCGCTCGAATCCTTCGCGGAAGTTCCGGAAGTCAATCGTGCGTATCGGATCAACTCCGCAGAGCGCGCCGAGCGGCGTGTTGCTGCCTCGGATACAGTGCTCGAACTTCTCGAAGGCACACTGGAGGCGCCCGCGCCCGCAGCGCGCCGGAAACTCCGCCTCGCAAAGCCCGGCACCGGGTGGGTATACGTCGATCACCGAAAGACGCAACTCGAGTACGCGATCCCGCCATATCGCTTGGAGGAAACGGCCACCCGGCAGTATGCGCTCACATCTCGTGCGCACAATCCTCCGATCACCGTGCGGTGGAGCGCATTGCTTCAAGTGGCCCAGGAGGTTGATCGCCTCGAGTCAGCCAAGGGATGGTCGACTGCGACCGGACTTCAGCCGCTTCGTCTTCACGGCCGCCTGAAGAAAATCTCGCTGCAACCGGTCGATCCGCATCTGTTTCGGGACGACCTGCTGACGCTCGAAGGTGTGCGCCACATTGTCGGCATGCTCTCGTCGGGTAAATCGACGTTGGTGTTTGCTCTCCTTTTCACTCTCGCGCGTCCAGAGTACGGGAAGCGGATTCTCGTGCTCTCGCCCGACACGACTGCGGCAGCCATACTCAACGCACGTTTGCGTGCGCACGGCGTCTCCTCGACCGTGCTTGCAAGCTTTCGCAACCGTGATCAGCATCTGAGCGCCATCCATTGGCACCAGGCGATGACGGGTCACAGCGGCTGGTCGATGCGCGGGATCGGACGGCTGGTCACGGATTTCGGCGTGGCCTGCCCGCTCGATGGTCATCAGACCGAACTTAAGGCCACGACCGGCGCCGATCGCGGCGAGGCGCGCTTTCCCCTCATGTCCGAGAAGCCTTGCCATGATCGCATCGAGCAAGATTCGACGCGGGATCCTGGCGAAGAGGAGGACGACGAGAGCGACAGTGGCTCGCCCAAACGGCGGCCAACTGCATCGTGTCCTTTGTTTTCCAACTGCCCGGCGCAGTCCCAGCAGCGCTCCGCGGTGGATGCGCAAGTCGTGATCATGACGGCACCGGCGTTTCTGCTGATGCGGCCCGATGCTCATGTGCTCACTGACTCCTTGTCGTTTCCGGAGCTTGCACAGTTCACCCGCGATCTCGTCATCATCGATGAGGCGGATGAAGTGCAGCGTGTGATTGATGGCCACTTCGCCGTCCCCGCGCCGATCATGGGGGGCGAGGGGAGCTATCTTCCAGAGTCCGCGCGCTCCGTGCATACGGCGCTTCAGGAAAAAGGTGGTGCGCAATACGCCTCGCGTCTGAATGTGGCGTGGCAGGCTCGGCTGTCGCGGCTGGAAGTGGCCGTTTCAGGGCTTTACTCACTGCTCCTGAATCGCTGGAGCGATGTCTCGCATCTGAGCCTTGAGTCCGAGTTCACGGCCGCGACCATTTTGTGCCGTCTGTGGAAGGCGCGCGCGGATAGCTTACGCGGCACCAAAGATTTCGAACTCACCGGGGAAACGGAAGCCGCATTCCAGAGAGTCCTGGCCATGGCCGGGCGCCTTGCCCAATTGGATGAACCCGATCCGATCGCACGGGAGCAGGAAGCGCTTGAGGGCAGTGAGGAGGAATCCACGACCGATCCCGCCTGTGTGGCATTGGTGACGCTTCGTGCCAAACTGCGGAACGCTGTGTCCTGGCGCTCGCTCCTTCCCGAGGCGATCGAGGCGCTGCGAGGACCGGCACGGGAGTTCAACACGTTCGAGTTCGTGAGAGATTCGAACACTCGCGTCCTGCAGGCGCAAGAGCGTAACGCGCTGGCGCTCCTTGCCGCCCTCTATGCGAACATCGTGCTCAGCAGTTTTAATTTCCTCGTCCGCAATCAGGCCGCCGTTAGTGCCGCCTTTCAACTCGACTCCTACACGCGTCTCGATCAAACGCGCGAGCTGATGCGGCTCTACCGAAGCCTCATTCCGGAGAGCCCCGGAGGGAACGCCTTCGGCCTCGTTTATGAGCGCAAGCTGCAGGGCGGGGCTGAGGGTGGAGACCTGAAACTCATCAGCAATCTCGGCGTCGGACGCTATCTGCTGACCCATCTACACACGTTGTTGGCGGCAGAAGGACAGGCGGGCCCGCATGTGCTGCTCCTCTCTGGAACAAGCTGGGCCGGTGGACGCATGTCGATGCAAGTCGGCGGATCGGAAGACCAGGATGCGGCGCCATCGATGCCGAAGCGACTGTCCGTGGCAAGCGTTGCTTCACCGAGCTACGACGTCCAAGTCCCCATCGCCGGATTCCTCGAGCAACCCGAACAGGAACGTCAGGAGCTGCGCAGAAGCATTTTCGCACTAGTTCCGGTCCCGAACGCGGATGGGAAGGCGCTTTCCGTGTCGGGTTTGGATCCCGAGCAGCGTCGCGGCCATCTTCAGCGTATCGCGCAGTACCTCACCGCGAAGGTCGGCGACCAGACGCGGATCGAGATGCAGTGGGCGAAGAACGAAACGGCGTGGGGGCTCGAAAGCATGCGCGATCGGCGCCGCGCGCTGTTCGTCGTTCAAAGCTATCGCGATGTTCTGACGGTGGCCAATGCGGTTCAGCGCCAGATTGATTCTGGGATCGCGGCCTCGCACAGGGTTTACGCCCTGGTCGGCGACGAGAGCATTAGACCCGATGTCGTTAAAGATCCGGCATTGCGCCGGCTCCCCGGTGTCGCAGCGTTGCCCCGCTCATTGATTGAGGACTTCGGGGACGTGGGCGAGGGCGCAATCCTCATCGCACCACTCGTCCTCTTGGCCCGCGGACACAACATCCTCAATGCTTCGAAGGTCGCAGCCATCTCCTCGATGTACTTTCTGCATCGTCCCCATCCGAGACCGGATGATCGCTCGGGCATCGTGGGGCAGGTGAATCGCTTTGCCATCGACTGCCTGAGAGGTGAAGTGCCTTCACTTGCGCGCGGCACGATACTCGAGCGTGCGCGGCTCCAGCGTTATCTCGCGGGTCTCATCGCGCGCCGCGCACTCTCGGCGCGTGGTGGCTATTCGATGATGCCGCCCGAAGAGCAGGCCCGCTTCGCGTGGGATTTCATCACACCGCTTTGGCAGGCGATCGGGCGCGGTATACGCGGGGGTGTGCCGGTGTACGCGGGGTTCGTCGATGCGCGGTTCTCGCCCGGCCTATTTGCGGGCGAGCCGGAAACGGGCGCCAAGAGCTGCTTGCTGCAGGCGTATCTGCAATTGCGTGCGGCGCTGGATCGCGAGGGGAATCCCGAGTGGCAGATTGCCGAGAAACTTTACGGCCCCTTGTACGAGGGCCTTGCGCGACTGTTCGAAAAAGTGGGCGCGGACGGGGATCACCTGTCCGCGCCCGAGTCCGCAGCCGTGCCGCGCGCGGCCGCAGGGTAGGAGAAGCGCGATGAAGAAGCAGGGATCGATACGACCCCTTATCTGGAACGTTTCCGGCGTGGCGCTTGAGGCGTTCCGGGGCTGCACAACGTTTACGCTGCCGGAAGCGTTATATGAATCGCTCGCGACGGCCCTGAAGACGCGCAACGCGCAGGGCCACGGCTCCGTGCCGCAACCGTCGCTTGAGGCGCTTGTCGGGTGGTTTGCACCCGACATCGCCTTCATGAGGCGTGAAGGCCAGCGTCTGCGTTTCTACTACTTGGGTTCTCCAGCGATTCGGGAGGCCGCACGAGACCTGCGCGACGCGTTTCTCTTATGGCTCTCGGTGATGGCGCTACGGGAAACAGACATCTCGCTTGAGTCGCGTCTCATGGAGGCCCTGGGTGAGGAAGGCAACTGGTCGAGTGTGGACGTGGACTCGGAGATCCTGCACGCGCCGAATCGCTGCATTCGGCCGAAGGAGCCGGTCTTGTTTGATCTCCTGACTCAGGGCGTCGCGCAATACCTCGCCGGCAAACCAGTGGCCTTCGGGAGTCTCTCCTCCGGTCAATTCGTGCTCTCGGGGAACAAGGGCAATCCTTTCTTTGGGCGCGAGCTCATTCTTTTTCCGCCGATGCAAGGCCCGGACGAGTCCGGAAGTGGTTACTGGACCGAGGTCATTCGCGTGGCAGCGATGACCTCCCCGGAGTCGAACTGCATGCGCCTTGCGGTCTCGCTCCAAGTGCGTAACTACGGTGCGCTCAAGCCGGAGGCTCGATTCAGCACGAAACGGCGACACCTCGATGTGTTCTTCCACGCGCGGGGCATGGCGAACGGGGCGATCCGCCACGGCGAGATTCCGTTTCGCCTGCGTGGCCAAGACGACGCACGCACCCGTCCAGTCTATTCCTATCCCAATGGTCAAGACCTTTTCAAAGTGCTTCGGACCTTTGGCGGATCATCCGCACTCGACTCGGATACGGTGCCCTTCGAACCGGTGTGTGCCGATCACGGCATTTGGATTATGCCGCGACTCGGTCGGGGGCACGGAGACGCTCAGCTCCCTGGCGGACAGGGCATGGGATGGCCCGAGCGCGACGGGTTTGCCGTGATTCTCGATGACTACCTCGGTTCGCTCGGCCTCGAGCGTATCGAACAGGTGAGTCGCACGGCGGCCGCACGTGGAATCAAGGCGCTCGTTCCCTGGACCAATCCGCCGCGCCCCCGATCCGAGGAGCCCACCCGGCGTGCGACGTATGAGGCGGCGCGAGAGGCAACCCAACAGAGAAGGCGTCGCCTTCTTTTGCAGGCGCTTGGTGGGCGGCCGTTGCGCATCGCGCTCTTTTTCCTGCGCGATGAGGCCGTCTCCGACCTCACGCAGTCCCTCGTCGGCCTGATCGGTGAACCGGCCGAGCGCGGCGCGCATCTTTGGAGGTATCCCGATGGACTCACTATTGAGCTGCTCGCACAGAAAAGCGGGTTGCTCGCAGAGCTCTTGCCTGAGCGGCCGGAACTCTCGGCGCAGGAGAAGTCGCGGCTGCGAAAAGACCGGTGGGACGCCATTCTCGATGATCGTCATGACCGGATGATTCTGGATCGAGAAGAGGCAATCCTTGAGTCTTTAAACGCTACTCTCGCCTCATGGACCGACCCCACAGCATGGATTGCGCTCGTGGAAATGCGCGAGAGTTTTCGCCGTTACTCAAATCGTGATCCCTACGCGCGGGTCTGCAATCTCATTGCCGAGCGCGGGGGTCTCCCGCAAACTATCTTGCTCGATTCCCAGGGGCAGGCGAATGAATACAAGATGCCCGGCGCTCTGCGCGATGGCCTTCGGATGCGTGGCATCGCTGCGCTCGATGGCCTGCGGAGTACGCGGACGAAAATCCCGGAGCAATTCCGTTGGGTGGGATTGTGGACGATTCGGCGCAATGAAGAGGATCGAGCCTTCGAGCGGCGGCCGCGTCAGAATCTGCCCGCTTGCGGTCATGGCGGATGCTGGCGGTCTCAGAGTCGCGCTCCCCGATGCAGAGGAGGGCGGAGGCTGGAGATGGCTTTCGTATGCGGGTGCCGCGGTGAGAATCGGACAGCATGCGCTGCCTTCCTATCCTCGGGCCGATCAGCGCGCCCAGATGTTTCCGCAGTTCTATCGCGAGGTGCTGGAATCCCTGCTGGCCGATGGCACCGAAACGGTTGTGATGGCAGATGCCGCCAATATTCGAAAAGAGGTGAGTGCGTTCTCGAACCAGGATCTGTGCCTCGGAGACCTCCAGCTACAGGGACTCCCGGGGTCGTCGCCGCTGCATATCCGGGATGGCGCTTCCAGTCTCAGCGTGATTCGCCTGAGCGCAGAACTGTCAAAACCTGCGTCCTATTCGCGCGTGGGCGCGAAGAACTTCACGGTTGGCACGTTTCAGGAGCCAGGTCGCACCCGCACATACTGGGCCGTGCGCCAGCCGCCGCTGTCCATGGACCTCAATCCGAAATGGAAGCATGCGATGCGCAGTCCGCGGAGGCCGATGAGTCCTGACGCGAGCGATTTCAGCGAGGTCGATCCGGATCTCATCGGCGCGGATCGCCTCGCCCCCGTTCTCGAGGAGCTCGTGATCATGGTGCGCTCCACACAGATGGACTTCGACACGTTGGCCGGACTCGTGCGCAAGCTCCGGCCCGCACATGTGTCGTGGTCTGGCGAGACCGTTCTGCCGTACCCACTGCATGAGGCGAGCCGCCTCGAAAGGCACCTGAAATAGTGCCTCGGCAAGGAGTGGTTGTGAACGGGCGATGACGAGCGCGCCTCCCATCGGAAGGCGTACCAGCTCGCGGCCGTGGAGCATGTTGCGATGCGATGTGATGTGATGTGATGTGATGTGATGTGATCGGCGGCCCCGGCGTCCTCTTCTTCTCTTCCCGCACGGCGATCCTCATGACGGCAAGTGTGACGTCAGTCCGGCTCTTGAACACCGATGATCGCGAATGCGCCGACGTGATCACGGAGCCTCTGCGCGAACAATGATCGAATTGTCAGCGGCAACAGGGAGGCGTTATGCCGAACTACCGTCTGACGAAGTCGCGCTTGCTCCATTATCGGCAGTGCCCGAAGCGGTTGCACCTGGAAGTGCACCGGCCGGAGTTGGCTGAGTTCGATCCCGCTACCGAACGACGCTTTGATCAGGGCCACGAAGTCGGCGTGGTGGCGCGCGAGGTCTACGGAAGCGGAACGCTTGTCACGCTGAATGGGGATGTGAGCGCTGCGGTCGAGCGCACTCAGTCTCTGCTGCAATCGCTGCGTGCGCCCGTTTACGAAGGGACATTTCTCCACGACGAGGTTCTCATTCGAGCCGACGTCATTCTGCCGGCGTCAGCTGGAGCACGTGTAGTCGAGGTGAAGCAGTCGACCTCAGTCAAAGAGACCTATCCGGATGATTGCGCGATCCAAGCCTGGGTCATCGAGCAATCCGGATTCACCTTCAGCGCATTCGCGCTCGCGCACATCAACAACCAGTTTGCTTATCAGGGCGACGGCCACTATGGGAATCTCTTCACTGAGGTCGACATGGCGGAACCTATCGGCGCCTTGCGGGCGGAGGTTCCCCGTTGGGTGCATGATGCGAAGAGCGTCGTCGAGAGTCGGCGCGCCCCCGAGATCAAAGTAGGCCGTCATTGCGCGACGCCGTACCCGTGTCCATTCACTGAATGCTGTCACCTCGAGGAACCTGAGTTTCCGGTAAAGAAACTGCCGCACCTGGGCAAGCTTGCAGGCCAGCTCGAGGCCGAAGGCATTGCGGACATTCGCGACATTCCGGACGGACGCCTCGAGAAGCCGCTTCACGAGCGGATTCGCCGCGTCACCATCTCAAATCAGGTCGAGCTCGATCCGGCCGCCGCGGAAATCGTGCGGGCCCTATCGTTTCCGCGTCACTATCTGGATTTTGAGACGATCGCGTTTGCGGTTCCCATCTGGAAGGATACGCGACCGTACCAGCAGCTGCCTTTCCAATGGTCACTACACGTGGAGACGGAGCCGCGTACCCTTGCGCATTCGGCGTTCCTGGATATCTCCGGCCAGCTCCCGCTCAGGGCCTGTGCGGAGGCGCTGCTCGATGCCGTGGGCACCGTCGGTCCCATCATCGTCTATACCTCGTTCGAGGCGACGTGCTTGAAGGATCTGGCGCGATGCCTCCCCGATCTCGCCGAACGGATCGCGCACGTTCTTGGGCGCCTCTTCGATCTGCACAAACTCCTGCACGAACATTACTACCATCGAGATCTCAAGGGATCCTGGTCGCTGAAAGTGGTGCTTCCAACGATTGCCCCGGAGCTTGACTACGCCAATCTTGAGGAAGTGGCGGACGGGGAGGCCGCACAACGCGCGTTCTTGTCGGCCATTGATCCCACGACGAATGCGACGCGGAAGGAGGAGCTTCGCCTCGCGATGCTCCGATATTGCGCACACGATACGCTGGCGCTCGTGCGCGTGGCTCAATGGGTGGAGGCGGCTCCATCTGCCGGCGCTGGTTGACGCAGGCGCGTCCCAGGCGTGCTGCCGAGCCGCCTCCGATCTTCCAATGCATCGAGTGAAACGCTCACTGATGTAACAGATTTGGGCGCCCGACCCGAATCTGGTCTGCTCACGATTGCACGTGAGCTGTCGTCGCGGCACTTCGTCGCGTCTCGCGTCTCGCGTCTGCGTCCTCAATCCGCGCTTCGAAAGCGCATCGAGTATCGTCGGCGGCACGGACGCAGACCTAGGCCGGGCCTCAAGCGAATTTGATCGCACTACCGTCGTCGTTGGCGATGGCACGACGATAACGCTTTGAACTGCGCGGACTCGAGCGCCGAAATACAAACCGGCCATTTCGAAGTGCATAGCGAGTTCGGCACTCCAACAACTCGTTCAGGGCCCCCGGAACGCGCTCCGCCAGAAATTCGACCTGTACGCTAGCGCCTGCCTTTCAAGGCCTCGATTGGCGGTGATCTGCCCGGGCATTTTCGGCGAATGGCCCCTTGAGAGGATGGCTCTGACTGGCCTCATTCGAGCCAATATCCCATTGTAAAACCTAGTTTTATCGCCGACGCACGAAGGCGCTTGCACGTCTGGTTTCCGACGGCACAGAACCGCTGTAGCCAACTGCATGATAATAACGTTATCCTCGCGGCCCGCTCACGAAGGCCGTTTCCAGCGTGCGGAATTTGCAACGTGACGATCTGGAGCTATACCGCCAATCAGGGCACATCGTCCTTGAGGGTCGTCTGGCAAGGCGTCCTGCCTACGTCGTGATCACACCGTACGCCCAGAAACGCATGCTTCAGCGGGAAATCGAGGAGCATGAAATTTTGGACACACTGGCCACGCCCCAGAGCGGCCATCTTCAAGGAAAAGAGGAGGGGCGGCACGAGGTCGTCGGTGACCTGGTACGAGGCACCATTCGAATTG
Source organism: uncultured Gammaproteobacteria bacterium (assembly GCA_963837755.1). Taxonomy (GTDB): domain Bacteria; phylum Pseudomonadota; class Gammaproteobacteria; order Steroidobacterales; family Steroidobacteraceae; genus JADGHX01. The sequence continues at coordinate 326,437 of CAWIOP010000005.1, forward strand.
TCTACGAGCAACCGGCTGCGGATATCGTCCTGATCGTTACAACCTACCCGGAGTTCTGCTGACAGATGCTGTCGATTATCGAGATGGATCGTGAGCACGACGTGGCCTACATCCTCGTACGCCCGGAGTTGCGCAATCAGCCGCGAAAGGTTGCACAGTCACTCAGGGTGGCCGACGACGTCGTGCTGGACCTGGATCAAGACGGTCAGCTCATCGGTATCGAGCTCTTAAAGGCCTCGGCGCGGCTCGATCTGACCGATGCGACTGCGGACGGTGGCGACCTCATCGTCGGCGTCAAAGAAGCCGCCGACATGCTGGGCGTAGAGAAATCCAACTTCGTCCGCGATTTCGCGAACAAACACGACTTCCCAGTCCCACTGGCTGAACTGGCGAGCGGCCGCTTCTGGCTGCGATCCGAGGTTCAGCGATACCTTCAGACCATCCCTCAGAATCGGCGCAAGCAAGAGCCCACCTACAACGTGGGTGACGTCGTTGCCTTGCGCTCCGATCCAACCGTCTTGATGCCGATCATCGAAGTCATTCCGGGGGGTGCCGAGCCGCGGTATCGAGTCTTCCAGAACAACAAGAGAGCCTTCTTCTACGAGCGGCAAATCCAGCGTGCACCCACCGCTGCAGAGAAAATCACGGCATTGACTGCACGTCAGCTGCACTCACACCTGACGAGCCTGCAGTTACTGTCACCCTCAACAGAGAATCTCTTTTCATTGCGCTCCGGCCGCGTTCAGTTTGTACCTTACCAATATCGGCCAGTTCTGAAACTCATCCGTGCTGATCGTCCGCGCCTGCTCATTGCAGATGAGGTCGGCGTCGGCAAGACAATCGAAGCCGGGCTCATCATCAAGGAACTCAGCGCGCGACTGGATCTGACGTCCATTCTCATCATCTGCCCTAAGGCTCTTGTGGCGGAGCGCAAATGGACGACTGAAATGCGACGCTTTGATGAGTACTTCTGTGCGCTCGACGGCCCAATGCTCCGCCATTGCTTGCAAGAGACCGACCTGGAAGGCCAGTGGCCCGATCAATATGCAAAAGCGATTCTTCCCTTTTCGCTGATTGATTCAGACCTCGTGTACGGTCGCAATGAAGGCGCTCAGCCCGTCACGCCGAGTCTCCTGAAGCTCAACCCGCCTCCGAAGTTTGACCTGGTGATCGTGGATGAGGCGCACCATATCCGCAACACAGACACGCTTTTGCATCAGGGCGTACGGTACTTCTGTGACAATGCGCACGCAGTTCTGCTCCTCACCGCAACCCCGGTGCAGCTGGGCAGCGACGATCTATTCACGCTCCTGAATGTACTGCGACCCGATCTCATCTTGGACCGCACCAGCTTCGAACAGATGGCGGCGCCCAACCGGTTCGTCAACGCAGCGGTTCAACATTGCCGCGCCGCCGGCTCGAATTGGGCGCACGAGGCACTCAGCGCACTAAGACAAGCGGCCGCCACAGCATGGGGCCAACTCTTCCTTGCTGATGCACCGACGTTCAAGCATGCCGTGTCTCGCCTCGAGAAAACCAACCTGGGGCCAGAAGATCGCGTAGAGCTCGTTCAATGGGTCGAATCCCTATACACGTTCAGTTCTCTGATCAATCGCACGCGGCGCCGTGACATCGGCGAATTTACAACCCGCAAGCCCGAAACGCTGATGGTTGAATTTACAGACGATCAGCGCCGCGTCCACGATGGATTGCTCGATGTAGTGGCCCGCATATTGAAGCGGTTCCATGGACAGCAGAACGTCAAATTCATGATGACCACCCTGCGTCGGCAGGCTGCAAGTTGTCTGTATGGGCTCGTCCCGTTCCTGGAGGGCATGCTCGCCGGCAAGCTCAATCAACTCGAATATCTGGAAGCTAGCGACGATGATCAGGAGACCGATCTGGGCTTCGTCGCTGCGGTTCGAGCCGATATCAAAGCGCTGTTGGCCGATGTTAAGCAGCTGGATCCGCGCGATCCCAAGGTCGCAGCTTTCATCGAGTGCCTGCGCAACAAGCACACACGAGACAACAACAAGGCGCTCGTCTTCAGCACGTTCCGCCATACCCTGACCTATCTGTACGACCATGCGCGACTTGCCGGATTGCGTGTTGGACTGGTTCACGGCGGCGTCCCCGACGATCAGCGCCGAGAATTGCGGAGCCGTTTCAAACTTTCCAAGGAAGACCCTGAGGCCATCGATGTGCTTCTCTCATCAGAAGTCGGGTGCGAAGGCCTGGATTTTCAATTCTGCGATTTCCTGGTGAATTACGATCTTCCGTGGAACCCGATGCGCATCGAGCAACGGATCGGCCGCATTGACCGCTATGGCCAAAAAAGCCCGGTGGTTGCGATCATCAACCTGGTCACGCCCGGAACGATCGATGCCGACATCTACGAGCGGTGTCTGTTGCGAATCGGCGTTTTCCAGCGCGCCATCGGCGGCAACGAAGAGATTCTCGGGGAAATTACGAAGAGGCTGCACGATATCGCTGAGAGCTTAACTCTCACCGCTGTCGAGCGATCGCAGCGCCTGCAACAGCTTTCCGACAACGCAATCCGCCAGGTGCGCGAGGAGCAGGAGCTGGAATCCAAGCAATCAGAGCTCTTCGGTCTGCATGTGCCCAACACATCCTGGCGCGACGAACTGAAGTCTTTCGAAACCTTCTGGCTATCCCCCATCGCAATCGAAGGCACAGTCAGAACCTACCTCGCCGAGCGGCTCGGCAGCACGACCGAACATGTGCTCGGAGACAGACCCCTCAAGACGTTGCGACTCAACCAGGAAGCGCGAAGTGTCCTGCTGAATGACCTAAAGTCGCTTCCGCGCTCAACGGAGCCGATTGTGCGCGAATGGGAGAAGTACCTGCGCGGCTCACAGCCCACAATCGCCGTGACCTTCGAACAGGAAACCGCCCGAGAAAACCCCAAAGCAGTCTACCTCTCTATCCTGCATCCCTTTGTACGCGAGGCAGCCCGCTTCCTTGAGATCACAGAAGCCAAGCAGTGCAGTCTGAGAGCCCGCAGCGAGACAGTCAGAAGGGGCGAGTATTTCTTCGCGCTCTATCGCTGGTCCAAACTCGGTGTCAAGCCGGACGAATTGTTGGTGCCCGTGACGAGCGACAAACAACTCGAAGCATCGCTTTTGAGCGTGTTGCAGACAGCGACTGAGGCGCCATTTGAGGTTCCACTGAACTCCGAGGAATGCGATTTCCTGGACGGCCGGCATCACAGCAAATGGGCCGATGCACGTAGCCGTCACGTCGATGAGAACAGAGAAATTGTGGGGCACCGCATCCAGAGTTTGACCATCAGCCACCAAGCCCGTTGCCGAGCCATCGAAGATCAGCTGGGAAGGGCGACGAACGACAAAATCCGACTGATGAAGGAGAGTGAGCTCGCCCGAGCGAACGCCGATTTCCAGCGCCGGCTCCATGAGCTGCAGGCGACCGCAGGCAGCGCAGACATCAGCGCAATACCGCTCGTCTTTGGCAAGCTCGTGATTGAGAGCGACGCGGCATGACGTTCCTGGATGCCGTGTATGTAAAGCGGCAAACGCTCGCGGCGGTGCTGGCAGATCGCGAGTATTCCGGAATCCGACAACTCGTCGAGCAACTCTATCCCGACCGAGCCCATTTCATTTACGAGCTGCTGCAGAATGCCGAGGACGCATACGCCACGGAAGCGAATTTCCAACTGCGCGCCGACTGCCTCACCTTCGAACACAATGGTCGCCCGTTCAGCGAGGACGACGTATGGCGAATCACTAACATCGGCAAAAGCGACAAGGGAGCCAAAAGCGATCAAATCGGGCGATTCGGTGTCGGATTCAAGGCCGTCTTTGCCTACTGCGAGACACCATCCATCTGGTCATCCTCGGTCGCCTTCAAGATCACTGATCTCGTATTGCCCACGCCGTTGGACGAGCGCACGTCCGAGTTGGGACTCAGAACGCAGTTCCGGTTTCCGTTCAACAATCCCAAGAAACCGGCGAGCGCTGCCTATGCGGAGATCGAACAGGGTTTGAATGAGCTCGCCGAGACAACCCTCCTGTTCCTGTCCAATCTCGGCGTCATTCGCTGGCAGATAGGCGGGGGACCAGTCAGCGAAGTGCGGCGGATCCACCACTCAGATCACCACGTCGAGATCGTCAAGGTCCGCGGGCGAACCCGATCCGGTGCACATTTTCTAAAATTCGACCGACCGGTGCGAAATCTCGAGGCGCAGCGGGTTGCCGTCGCTTTTGCGTTGGATTTTCTGCCCGGCATATCCCGATTTCATCAAGCCGACCCGCTCGCAAAACAGCTCAAAATCGTGCCGGCCGAGCCCGGTCGGGTGGCGGTGTTCTTTCCCGCGGAAAAAGAGACCTCCGGGTTACGGTTTCACGTGCACGCACCTTTCGTTGCAGAGGTTAGCCGAGCCAGTATCAAGGAATCAGCCGCCAACGAACCGCTGTTCCAGCAGCTCGCCGAGCTTGCCGCCTGCTCGCTGCATCCCATTCGCGATCTAGGCCTGCTCAATGTTGAGTTTCTGGGTGTACTTCCCAACGCGCAGGACGAGCAGATACCGGCGCGATATCAATGCATTCGCACCGCCATCGTTGATGAGATGAACTCGGAGGCGCTGACGCCCACTCATGGGCGATTGCATGCCCCCGCCCAGCAACTCCTGCAGGCGAAAGCCTCGCTCAAGGAACTCCTCGCCGAGACCGATCTGGCCCTGTTGGCTTCAGACCTGGCTACTCAGCCCAAGTGGTGTGTGGGCGTCACGCAGCGAAACAGCAATGCCGATCGATTTCTTGCGGGGCTGAAGATCCACCAGTGGGACGTTGACGAGTTTGTCGAAGCTCTGGTCGCAAATGCCTCGGAAGACAACCGCCACAGGCAAGGCCGCTGGGTCACCGGCCCCGATTCCGAATTCATGGCCTGGCTGTCAGGAAAGTCCCCCGATTGGCATCAGCGACTATACGCGCTGCTGTTCGCGGAGTTGAGCGCCTACGGCGGCTGCAGACGTGTCGCCGACACACGAATCGTCCGATTGAGCGATGGGACGTACTCCACCGGAGCCAGGTCCTTCTTCCCAACCGACGAAATACGCGAGGACGAGCTCCTCCCGCGAGTGGACGGCAAAACCTATTCGTCCGGCAAAAGCAAAACACAGCAGGAGAGCGCGCATAAGTTCCTGAAAGAAATCGGCGTTCGTGAGGTGGGAGACGCCGAACAGATCGAGTCGATATTAAAACAGCGCTACACCACTCAATCATTCCGTCCCTACAAACAAGATCTCAAGCGCTTCATCATGCTGGTCGAAAAGGACTCCAGCCAGGCCAGTCTGTTCCGTGGGTGCTGTGTTTTCGAATGTGCCGACGGCATGTGGCGCAGCCCCGCCGGTATTTTCCTCGACAAGCCCTTTCTCGATACCGGATTGACGACTTACTATGAAGCACTGGGAGAGCACGCAACACGATTCCCACTGGCCGGCACTTACGCTGACTTCGGGATCGCCATCAAGCGAATAACGGCGTTTGCCCAGGCTGTCGGAGTACAGACACAGCTCCTCCCCACGCACGCGAAATGTCGCTCAAATCCAGACTATAGGTACCTGCGCTCCGTTGCAGGCGAGCGATTCACCTCGCCAATCGATCAGGATTGGATCATCGCGGATCTCGAAACACTGTTGGAGAAGAAGACCGTCGACATGGCTCAGCTTCTCTGGAGGACGCTGAGCAATCTGCCCCCATTTCCCGACTATCTGACGGCGATGTACCAAAAGAGCCAAGCCGGCGGCTCCCGATGCGCCCCATCCCAGCTGGTGCACCAACTGAGGAAAGCCTCTTGGATACCCCAAGGCAACGACCTCCTTGTCAGACCCGAAGATGCCGTCGCAAACCTGCTGCCGTCAGGCTTCGCATTCGACCCAGGCGCCCGCTGGCTACAGGCTATCGAATTCGGAAAGGTCGCCCTCCAGAAATCCGAAGGCCAGCGCCAGAAGGAGATCGCCGCCCGAGAGTTGGGTTTCAAAGATCAAGCCAGCCTTGAGCGTGCGAGACGATTCGCTGCCTTACCTCCCGAGGATCAGGAACGAATCCTGTCGGACAGTCAACGCAGTCAATCCGCAGAGCTACCCGACTATCAACCCAGCAATCCCGAACGTCGGGCCGAACGCGTCGGCCTGCGTGCAGCCGCGGCGCCGGAACGTCGCACCGATGAACGAGTACGATCTGTTTCGGTAGGCAGAGACGAGGTCAAGGAGGAGGCGGCGCAATACCTGCGCCAACAATATACAAATGCCGATGGTGAGATGGTCTGCCAGATATGTAAGGTTCGACTGCCGTTCAGGCTGGACGACGGCCGAGACTATTTCGAAACCGTCGAATTCCTACCCACACTCACACGGCGACATTACCAGAACTACCTGGCTCTGTGTCCCAATCATTCGGCCATGTTCCAGTACGTCAACGGTTCAACGCAGACGCTCCGAGATGCATTCGGAGAGTTGGTTACCAACGAACTCGACGTTCTGCTCGCTCAAACGGACATGACCATTTACTTCACCAAGCTCCACATTGCAGATTTGCAGGAAGTGATCCGTGTAGACCAGTCGGCGAAGGCGGCTGCTAGCGCCGGCAACCCATAAAACGACTGAGAAGCGCCTTCCGGCAAGCGATGATCGTCCCCGAACCGCGGCTTCTTCGTGGTGGCACCTTCTGGTGGCACTGCCGGGGGTTTGAGGGGGAGCGAGGGGAGAGTGCGGTCTTGAATCTTCAGTAACTTGCTGATTCCTCAGTCTGTGACCGCGTTCGAGTCCCGTCGATCCGGCGATCCTCGCCCGTCTTGGTCGCGTCGCGCTGAATGCCATCCACACGCGCCTTGGTGATCGAGAGGACGCCGTTGAGGCGGTCGTAGTCGCTGACGACAAGCGCGACTCTTCCGACGGGTGCAATCCGCTGAAGAAGCGGAACGCATCGTAGTTCGCCTGCGCTGCGCCCCAGTCGCGGCGTAGAGCCGCGATCAAAGTCTCCACATCCTGAACACTGAAGGGTCGAGGTGTGGCCGATCCTGCTTGCCGATGCGGGCGCTGCGCGATAGCGTTGCCGGATCACGCGCCTCGGGATGGTCTTTGAAACCGAAGGCGAACGCCCGCCGCAGCGCGCTCACCGCGTTGTTATCTGTCACGGGCCTTATACGAAAACCAAAAGGCAGGGGCAGCGGCTTGTACTCCCTGCCGCCGATGCCCGGTACGGTGGCTCTAGAACTGAGGTACAAGGGAGTGAAACCTGCGGTGCTCGAAGAGCGAACAGACCTTACGCCGGAATGGACTGCGCTGGTCGTGCGCGTCGCGCCGGCGGCGTCATGCCGCCGGTGCGTCCGACCGAGGTCAGCGATCAGGATCTGAAGGCACTCGGCGCCTACCTCTCGCGCAAGCGCAAGTAGCAAGCCCTGCCGCCAAGCGACCGCGGTCCCGGGCAACGGCATGGCCCGGCAAGGGCCATTGTCGATACGGCTCGTTCGGTATTAGTATCCCAGCGACCGTACCGCTCGAATCTAACTACACGGAATGCAGCGCGTGGGACGGACCTCTCCAAAGCGCCTCTCGTTTTCAGCCCTGATTTTCCTGGCTATCGCATCGCTCGCTGGGTGCGCTCGTCAAGAGCATCTGACTGCAGGAATATTCCTGGACCAGGACGTCATGCGCAGCGAACCCGATGCGCGCACTCCGCTGCGCAGCATCTACCCTCCAGGACTTGAGCTCACGCAGCTGTCCGAAGGGTTCGAGCCGCGCCCCTACAACGACGTGGCGAAGTTCTGCACCATCGCATACGGTCATCTGATCTCCTATGAGGGGCGCACTCCTCGTCACGGTCCATGCGATCGAAGCGAGCCCAAGGCCTGGTGGAACCCGGGCATGACCCGGATCGAGGGCTCCGATCTTCTGGTGCTAGACATGCGCCTCGCACAGATCGCTGTCGCAAGACTCACGACCGTCGAGTTGACCGACGGGCTGTACGCGGCGCTGTGCGACTTCGTTTTCAATGTCGGCCGGGAAAACTTTGCCAGCTCCAGCCTGCTCAAGAGCGTCAACGCAAAGGACCTACGTGATGTGCCGTATCAGTTCAGGCGCTGGATCAAAGCCGGCGGTCGGGAGCACAAGGGGCTCGTCACCCGTCGTGAAAGGGAAATCCAGTTGTTTTTCGAGGGGCTCGCAGAGGGTTCGGAGCTGACGCGCTCCGCAGCAACCCCGCGAGCCGACGACCTCATCGACATCAGAACGGGTGAAGCGCAGTGAAAAGAGCCGGGAAGTGGGCCGCACCGCCCCTCGCATTGCTGATGCTGCTCGGTGCAACGCGTGCCAGATCGCAGGATCCGCAACCTCCACCGCGCCCATTTGGCGCGCTCGTCGCCGCGGAAGCCCGCCAGAACGAGAACGCTCCCGCCGCGGAGAACGACCGCGTCGTCGAGAACGATCTAAATGCCAAACCCAAGATCGTAGGTGGCGTACCCGCTCCACAAGGGAAGTACCCTTGGGTCATCGCCATCGGCTACTTCAACGGCAACCGTCTCGTGCAGTACTGTGGGGGCACGGTCGTGGGCCCGGGCTGGGTGCTGACCGCCGCACACTGCACGTTGAAAAAAGACGACGTCATCGCTGCCAACGTCGTGAGTCTGGCGGGTGTGCACGCTCCTTCGGCGCTCATCAAAGGGGTTTTTCGGGGTCCGTTCGTCGCCTCCACGCGCACCGAGGACTATGCCCTGGTCCGACTCAACCGCGACCTCGGAATCAAGAAAATCACTCTGAACCGCGATCCTTCGATCGAGATTCGCAAGAACACACCGCTGACGATACTCGGGTGGGGACGCACTTCGGAGGACGCAAATTCGTCGGAGTTTCTCCTGCAGGCCGACCTCAAGACCATCGATTTCGAGCAATGCGGGAATAACTATCGAATGGCCTATCTACCGCTCACGCAGACCATGTTCTGCGCAGCCGCGAAGAAAAGGGACGCCTGCTATGGTGACAGCGGCGGCCCTGCCTTCCGCGCCCTCACCACCAATCCGGTCACCTATCAATTGCTGGGGATCATCAGTTGGGGCAAGGACTGCGGACAGATGGACTACCCCGGCGTCTATACCCGCACCAGCGGGATCGCCACCTGGGTAGATGACACCGTCAAGAAGTGCCCCGCGGCGCCTGCCGCAGAGAGGGACTCATGCTGGAACATGTGAAGTGTGCGATCGGATGGATGGTGCTCGCAGGAGCGGCGACTCCGGCGCTGGCCCAGACCATACCGGATTGCGAGCGGGCTCCTGGGCAACTCTCAGTCGACCTGAGGAGCGACATCTCGCAGAAAGTGACCTCAGGCAGCGTTGTCAGCCTCGAGGTCCGATCCAACCGGAACGATCGGAAGATCAACCGCATCGTGATCCTGGCGGACAACGGCTCGAAGATCGAAATCGGGCCGCAGCAGGTCACGAATATCGTCGCCAGTTCGGACGCGAACGAAGGTAACACCGACCGACGCCTCACGATCCATACCATCGTGCAGATCAATGGCCGTGACCCCTTCAACCTCAACCTGTCGGATGATCAACCGTCCGATATCGTCGTGTTCGCATACGACAACGGAGTCGCGGTCGATCAATACTGCGGATACAAGAGGTTCAAGCTCTACACAGGCAAGCTCGGGCCGTTCGCGGTGATTGCGGGTTTCAACTACCCAAGGCAGTCATTCCAGCTCCAGTACGCACGGGACGATGCCGTCGACGTCGCCAAACACCTGATCAACCGCCTCGGCCTCAAGCCCGAGAATGTCTATCTCTATACGGACGTGCCTCTTCCGGACGGAACGCTTCCCTCGGGAGTGACGCTCATCAATCCGGCAGCGCCGACCGAAATCACGGACCGCCTGTCAGAGATCTATGAAGACGCCGACACGAGCGCGCTCGTGTTCTTCTATTTTTCGGGTCACCAGTACTTCTTCAACAACAATCGGTACATCGTGCTGGGTCAGTCCGATCTCTCCAATGGTCACTCGATGCTCGCGCGGGAGGATCTGTTCAAGACGATCGCCAAGCCGGGTGTCAATGTCGGCAACTCGATCAGAACGATCAGTATTTTCGACGCGTGCTTCTCGGGCAGCATCGTCCGTGCCTTCAACGGCTCGCCCCAGGCCTCGCGCAAGGGCGCGAAGATCCTCGGCCTGCCCGCGGCCGGCGATGCCGGGAACCTGCCCGCGCTCAACGGGAACGCGCGAATCTATTCCAGTCATGCGAACGAGCTGAGCTGGGAGTTTTCCGATGACGTCAAGCACGGGCTCTTCACCTCCTTTCTCCTGAAGTCGGCCAGCGAGCACGCGAACGACCTCTCCCTGGACGAAGCATTCAAGTACGCGCGCAAGCAGACGGTGGCGTACGTGCCCACGGACAAGGACATCGCCAAGATGTTCCGCGAGCGGCCTCAGCAGCCGCTCGCCGAGGGCGACTCGGACATCATGGACCGGCTCTGGGCAGTCGCGGGGAGGGCGCCATGAACACGATCTCGCGCGCCTTGATCACAGTGGTGTTCATTTGCCTCACTCTCGCCGGCTGTGCCAGCACGCAGCGCCAATTGATGGCCGGAACACGAATGAAGCTCAGGTCGTATGCGCATTCGAACGTGGGCATCCTTCCGTTGAGCGTCAATCCGGTGTACGCCTCCTCCTCGCTGGACCTCGAGGAGATCCGGAAGGCGGTGCACGACGAGCTCGTCGGCAAAACTCCGGTAAATGCTCACATCATCACCTCAGAGGAGATTGCGAGCCTCCCTGCGAACATCCCTGTCGAGTTTCCACTCACGCCACGGCGGATTGCGATCATTGGCGAATCGCTGAAGCTGGACGCCATCATCGGCATCAACATTCTCGCGTGGAGTCCGCCGGTCGGCGTACATCGCGCGCGTATCAGCCTCGTGATCTCTTTCGCCGATGTCGGCGATCGAAGTCGCAAGTGGGTGCTCTCGAGTACCTGGAAATCCCAGACGGTGGCGAAGCTGCCCGACACGCTGCGCCAGGAGCTCGGTACCCAGTTCAACGCGCTCAACCGCTGGCTGAAGTCCGGCCTGATTCCCTTTACGTCCGAGCACGGCTCGCCGGAAGAGCCGATCGTCACGTTCTTCTCGCCCGCGGGCAATACGCCGCTGACAGAGCGATCCACCAGCGACAAGACGCTGGATATCGTCCTGACGGCGATCGACGACGACGGCATCGCCAGCCTCACAGTGGAAAACCCAGCGGTCCCTGGCTACTCCTGGCAGCCGCCGCAAACTTCAACACCGCAGCTCCCCGTGTTTCTCAGCGCGCCCCTGACGATACCGCTGGCGCCTGGATCAAACCCCATCCGCGTCGTCGCAACCGACAAGGATGGCGCCGTCACGACACGCCCCATCGCCTTGCGGTCGACCAGCCGCCGGGGCCTGCATCTTCTGGCATTGGGTATCGGGGAGTATCCGGACCTTCCGTACGCGCGCGGCGCGCCCGAGGCGATCGACAAGTTCTCCGCCGACCGGCGCTCGATGTTCGTTTCCGAGCCTGAGTTGCTCTTCGATAAAGATGCAAAGCCGTCGCGCGTGCAAGAGGCGCTGCATCGGACACAGAGCTCGCTGGGGCTCGGCGACGAAATGCTGATCGTGCTCGCGGGTCGCGGGGGCGTCACGCGGGACGATCCCTACCTCGCACTGTACGGAACGCGATCGGCGACGCCGGGATCGAATGAGTCTGAACAGGGCGTGCCGCGCGAGCTGCATCTCTCCGATCTGGCTGCGCTCGCAAGCGAACGACCCACCCTGATCGTCATGGATCTGTGCACGGACGCGGACTACCTCGAAGATGGCAGGGCCGCGCTCGGCCGCGCACTCGACGCGATCCAGCGATCCGGCACCGTTTCCCGTCTTCGCGTGGCAACCCAGCTCTCGGACTGTCGCAAGAGCACCTTCGGCAAGCTCATCGAGTCGGCATCCAGCAAACTGCGCGAGGCGCGCAAGGCGCAGAGCAAGACGGAGAGCCTCTTCGCTTCGTTGCGCAACGAGCCCGGGCTCATCGCGGTCGCGCAGGCTCCCTCACCCTTCAAGTTCGCTCCGGGCGGCGCGCCGAGATTCTGGGCGGTGGCCTCCTCCAGTGCCAGCATGGAAGAAGCGAAGGACGTCTCGCGAAAGCTGCAGTCCCAGGGCTATGACAGCGAAGTGGTGCTCGGTATCAACGGCGTCTTCAGCGCGACGCTCGGTTCCGTGGATAGCGTCACGAAGGCCAAAGAACTGATTCGTTCGGCACAGCAGCGCGGTCAGATCACCGATCCCGGCTACGTGCTCGACGGCGAGAAGATCAAGCAGCGTGTACCTCAATAGTCAGCGGGGAAGTGCTGCCCGTCCGCGACGGCAGCTGTGATGCTGTCCAGCTGCACTCGCGGAGCTCGGAACGCGCTCCGCGTTGTCGTCCTGATCTGGGCTGGCGTTTCGTCGGGAGCAAGCGCCGGGAGTGCCGAACTCGCGCGGCCGATCCTGGTTCCCCAGACGGGCCACCGTTTCGGCGGCGCCCTCGACGCCGCATTTTCGGCCGACGGCCAACTGGTCGTCACGGGCGGAGGAGATGGAACAGCGCGGCTCTGGGTCGCGGAAACCGGCGAGGAGGTCCGGGTCTTCTCCGGGCACCGGGGGGACGTGCAGAGCGTGGCCCTGTCGCCGGACCGATCCCGACTTCTCACGGGCGGCGACGATCAGACGCTTCGAATGTGGGACAGCGCGACGGGCCGCGAACTGTGGCAGGTCAAAGGCACGACGTGGAAAGTGAGTCATGTCGAGTTCGCGCCGGACGGCCGGTCCATTCTGGCGGTCAGCCGCGACGCCTTGAGCCTCCGCGATCCCGCCAGCGGTGCAATCACCGAGACTATCGACGACAGCGGATATCTTACTGCCACTTTTTCGCGCGACGGTCGGTTCATCGTCGGCTCCACGACAGGCCTAGAGATCAGACTGTGGGAGCTGCGACCACGCCCCGCGCGACTCAAGGGGGAATGGCGACTGCCGCCCATCACCGCGCGTGTTCCATTTTCCTACACGATCAATAGCATCGCCGTTTCAGGCGACAATCGCTGGATCGGACTGGGCGCAGAACAGTTGGGAACGGTCTGGTCGATCGACACGCAAGCGCGAGCGGGCGCCGTGCGACAGATCGGTCATCACGGGGACGCAGGTGGCGCACGACAGCACGGTAGCGTCGCGGTAACCGGCGTCGCATTCCTCCCTGACAGTTCCTCGATGGTCACAGCCGGCCGCGACGGCAAGGTGCGCATCTGGAAGACGAGCGACGGGAAACAACTGCGGAACGCACAGCTCGCGGCTCCCTTCCAGCAGGTTCACTCGCTCTCCCTCAGTCAATCGGGTACGTCGATCCTTACAGCGTCGGGAGCGGCGACCCTGACCGACGTCGCCTCACTGAAGCCAAAGCAGCAATTTGGCGGGCGTCTCACTGTAGTGTTCTCGGCGAGCATCTCGCCGGATGAGCACCTGGGAGTGTTTGGTGCCTGGCCGGCAACATCGCTCTGGGATCTGACCGCCGGCCGCGAGATGAAGCGCCAGTCCACCACGGTAATGCAGCCCGCGCCCGGAGTCGTGCAGATATCGCCGAACGGCAAATGGATCGTCGCGCCGGGCCCCGGAAGCCAGGCGACGCTGAGCGACGTGCGAACACAGCGGATTCTCGCTCGACCGCAGCATCCAGCCAGAGTAACCACCGCAGCTTTTTCTGCCTCCGGGGACTTCATCGCCACCGGTGACGAATCCGGAATGACGTGCATCTGGAGGAGCCCGTCAGGCGCCAGAGTTCTCTGCGTACCCCAGGGCAAGGCACCGGATGCGAGCGCGGCAGCCATCACCGCCGTTGCCATTCCGCAGGATGCGTGTTGTCTGCTGACCGGCGACGATGAGCGCGCCGTAACCTTGTGGTCGATCGTCACCGGCAAGAAGCTATGGACCACCACGGTTCCAGAATCGATTCTGACCATCGTTGGCGCTCAGGATGGCGTTGCACTGTCGCACGACGGCCAGCTTATGACGACGGGCCGACAGAACGCGCAGCTGATGCGGACGTCGGATCGACGCGTGCTCGGCTCCCTCGCCACATCCCCGAGCGACTACGTCACCTACACGACCTTCTCGAAGGACGATCGGTCTGTCGTCGCCGTGACCGACGACGGGAAGGTCATTCTTGCGAGCACACAATCCCCGCTGACTCCCCGTCTGCTTCAGGGTCCCGATTGCTGCACGAGTGTGGCGGAGTTCCTCGGCGATCAGCACGTCCTCATCGGCGGGACCGGTACCGTTCGCGTCGTGCGCCGAACCGATGGTGAAGAGGTCGCCACATTGCTGTTGGGGCCGCAGAACTCGCAGGTGATCGACTCCGTCGGCCGCTTCGACATGGATCTGGCGACCATCGAGGGCTTCCGGTGGGTCTTCCCGGACGACCCTTACCGCCCTTTGCCCCTCGAGATATTCATGCGCGACTACTACGAGCCCCAGCTCTTGCCGCGGCTGATCGCGGGTCGCGGCGATGAGCTTCGACCCGTGCCGCCGTTGTCCGGGCTCAACCGGATACAGCCGGAGGTGACGATCCAGAAGCCCCGGCGCGGGGCGACTCCGGATGAGGTCTGGGTCGAGGTGATGGCGACGGGCAGAACGGACCTCTCCCAGCGCAACGACAAGACACGCACGGAGGCCTACGATCTCAGGCTCTTTCGCAATGGCCAGCTGGTCGGCCAGTGGCCGCCGCCGAAGGACGGCGAGGACGAGACGACGGATCGCCAGGTCTGGCGTCGTAACGCCCGCGTCGTGCCGCCCGCCGGCAGCACGCGGCTTCCGCCGTTCAAGGTGCGGCTTGCCAGTCGGGATCGAGGCCAGCCGGTCAGGTTCACGGCCTATGCGTTCAACGAGGATCGCGTGAAGAGCGCGACCGTCAGCAATTCCGACTACCAGGTGCCTCCCGAGATCTCTGCGCGACCCGCGCGGGCCTATGTCGTCACGATCGGTGTGAACGCGTACGAGAATCCAAACCGCAAGCTGCAATATGCAGCCGAGGATGCGAAGGCACTTGCTGCATCGCTCGCGCACCTGCAGGGGTATGAGACCGTGTCCGTATCGCTGCTCTCCGAAGTGGGTCGGCGCGCTTTCCCTTACGCCACGAAGTCGAACATTCGCGATGTGCTGCGCCTCCTGTCGGGCCAGGGAGAGGTCGACCGCGAACGGCTCCGCAGAACGCTCGGTGCGTCGGTGGACCGATTCGCGAAAGCGACGCCTGATGATCTGTTCGTGCTGACGTTCTCCGGCCACGGTCACACCGAGCGCGACGGCAGGTTCTTCATGCTGCCGTCGGACTCCGGAACGAACGACACGATTACGGCGACCGATCTGCCGAAGCTGATCTCCAGCCATGAGCTCACGGAGTGGCTGCGCGGCATCGATGCCGGGCAAACCGTCCTGATCGTCGACGCATGCTATGCCGCCGGAGCCGCTGATGGGGGTGACGAGCCGTTCAGACCCGGGCCGATGGGGGATCGGGGGCTCGGTCAGCTGGCCTACGACAAGGGGATGCGGATTCTGGCTGCAACGCAGGCATCTGACATCGCACTGGAGAGCGACAAACTCGGGCAGGGCCTGCTGACCTATGCGCTGGTTCGGGATGGCCTCGAGAAGAGAAAGGCCGATCTCGACAACAGCGGAAAGATCACGTTGCTGCAGTGGTTGCAGTACGGAGAGAGCGGCGTTCCGCTGCTCTACCAGGATGTTCGTGAGGGCAAACGGAAGCTCAGTCGAAAAGGCCAGATCGTGAAGCCCACGGAGTTACCCGGCGCTCTCGCGCACGCCCAGACGCCGAAGCTCTTCGACTTCCACCGGCAAAGCGACGACGTCGTGCTCTGGCGCAAGTGACGGGACTATGGTCGCGGGTCGCTGCGCGGGTTATAGTCTTACGGGCCGCTGACAAGAACACGAACGAACGCCGGCCACAGCCAGGGAACGCAGCTCATGACGAGAAGAGTCACCCGCCGTCACATGCAGACTCCAGCGGTTGCGAGCGTTTGCACCATCTTGGGCGCACTCTTGGTGTTGCTCACCGGTTGCTCTCGCAGCGAAACAAGCGCTCCTGGGGTCGCAGCAACAAGCGCCGCAAATTGCTCATTCGAGGCGGCTACACCCTCGGCCGATGGCATCACGCGGCTTGCACTGCTCGTGGGCGTTGGCGCGTACAAAGACGCTTCCATCCGCCGTCTCACGGGCCCGTCGGCAGACGTCGCGAAAATGCATGCCTTGCTCGCGGGGAGCGGCGGCTACGGCTTTCCTGAGAACAACGTGTGCCAGCTCGTCGACTCGCAGGCTACCGGAAGCAATTTCCGCGAGGCGTTCAAGAAGGCGCTCGTCGGACGGGCCGCGCAGGGCGCGGTACTCGTCATCTACTTTGCGGGTCACGGCACGCAGATCCCGGACGACAATGACGATGAGCCCGATCGCTTCGATGAAGCGCTGATGCTGGTGGACGCCCGCCAGACACCGGAAGGCCTACTGCGCGACGACGAGCTCAACGATTTGCTCGAATCCGCGCGAAAAGCCAGCGGCAATATCGTGATGATCATGGACGCGTGCACATCGGGCTCAGCAACGCGTGCGTCAGATGCGAGGCTCATCGAGCGGTTTCAACGCCCGCGGCCGGAGGACGCTCAGCTCAGCAATCCGGCCGCGGGAGCACCCACGAACGGTGACCAGTCGGCTTCCTGGGTGCCGCAGTCGAGACCCGGACTTGTCGTCATGGCGGCTGCGGTCGATGGCACGCCCGCGATCGAATCCGACGGGGCGGGACTGTTTACCAGCGCGCTCGTCAGCGTCCTGTCTGAAATCAACGCGGCTCCGCTCACTTATTCACAGCTCAAGGGCAGACTGCCCCCACTGCTTGCCGCAAGCAGCGAGCAGGTGCCGGCATTCGAAGGCGGCGAGGACAAGATCGTGTTCGGCGCCGCCAATCGCGACCGGCCCGCTGCCTTGCTCGTCAGGAGCGTAGGTGCAACCGTCAAGCTCGGCGGCACTCTCATGCCGGGCCTCGGTAGCGGCGCGGAGCTGCGCGCCTACGACGGCGGAGTGAGCGGAGTCGACCTCAAGGATCCGGCGAAGTCGAAGGCGATTCTGATCGTCACCAGTGTCTCCGGCCCGAATGCGGAAGCGCGGATCGCGTCGACGGCTTCCAATGCACCGCCGCTGCGCGCCGGCGATCTGGCCGTGATGCTTAGTTCGACTGTGTTAAGAACTCCGTGCCCCTCTAGTCGGTGACCGTGCGCAGCAGGGGCATAGCGACAGTCCTCGTGCGATGAGCCGCGCAAGGCGAAACGCGAGTGTGGCGATGGAGTCAGGCACGTGACGCTGCATCGGCCCCAGCCCCGCGCGGCCGGAACTCTTCGGGTACGGCAGGCGTTTTGAATCGCCCACGGTTTTTTTTAAGTCCCGAGAGCCGCTCGCGCATCAGAAAGCCATAGGCGGCGATGCACAGGCTCGCATGATGATGAAAGCCGCGCCAGTTGCGCCCCTCGTAGTGGTGCAGACCGAGCTCGGATTTGAGCTCCTGATAGTCGCGCTCGATGCGCCAGCGGCCCTGCGCGGTGGCAACGAGCGTCTTGATCGATGTGTTGGCCGGCAGCGTCGAGAACCAATAGTGGCGCGGCTGCGCCTCTCCGTGCGGCCACTCAATCAGCAGCCATTGCTCATCGTGTGGCTGATTGTCGTGTGCGGCACGGACCCGAACGGCGGCAAATGTCGAGCTCAGCGGCGCCGCGACCCCTTCTCGCCAGGTGACACGGCGAAACTTCTGCGCAGGCAAGCTGCGCGCCACCTCATGCACCGAGATCGGCGCGTGGCTCGCATCGCGAATGAGCCGTGTACGTCGCCGACCGCCGTTGGGACTGGCCGGTGGCATGGGTGCCGGTTGATGTGGGCCCCACCATACCGTCGTGTTATCGCGCGCGCCCACCATATACAGCAGGCCACGTTCGGAAAGCTCATCGCGCCAGTCCGTGTCCGTACCGTACGCGGCATCCGCCAGCACGATGCCCTTGGGGACACCCGCCGCCAACGCCTGATCAATCTGCTCCAGGGCGATGGCTCCTTTGGTGCGAAACTCGATCTCCTTCGGGACGCCGGCTTTCTTGCGTCGCGCCGAGTCTTCGGCCCACTCTTTGGGCAGATACAGCCGATGGGCCAATGGCAGGCTGCCGTGCTCGTTCGCGATCGACAGATTCACCGCGACCTGGCAGTTGTCCGTCTTGCCCAGACGACCGCAGTACTGGCGGGCAACGCCGACCGAATGCTCGCCCTTCTTCGCAAACCCCGTGTCATCCACGATCCAGTGGCAGGTCTTGCTCTTCTTCATCAGCACCGGCAGCACCTGCGAGGCTACGGCGGCCAGCAATGCCGCATCACTCCAGTTGGCATCGGCCACCAGGTGATGCATCGACTGATGTGCCGAGCGCACGTTCTGCGGCTGAACCCGTGCGGCCATCGGCTCCACGCTCTTGCGCCCACCGGGCAGCATCAGGCCCTTCAGATACCACTGCACCGGAAGCCGCCGATCCGCGTGCGCCAGCGTCGCGCCAATCATCTGTGCGTACTCATCAAATCGCGCCTCAAGACTCTTGCCCACCGACAAACCTCTTGCAATGGCTGAACTGCTTGAGACAATATCATGAATCAATTACTTTTCTAACACAGTCGAATTAGGCCTTCCGACGACACCGTCGTTCTGCGCGTGCGGATCCGTCCGGAGAAGGAGCTGGACGGCGTGCCGGCCGCCCGCGCAGCGGCGCTGCGCAAAGCCATCGCGGCGGGTTCCGATGCCGCCGGTCGCATCGAGTTGACCGAGTCTCTGCAGGACTTCGAGCTCGCCACCGACTATCTCGGGCGCATCGCCATCCTCGGCCCCGAAGGGCGCGTTCGGCATGCGGTGAAGGAAAACGACGAGGTCGTCGAAGACCTTCGCCTCCACGCCCGCCAGCGCGGCTTTCTCAACCTGCGGAGCGAGCCGGGCAAGGGATTCAAGGACGACGACACGTTGCGCGTGCAGATCGAGAAGGTGGGTGCGGACTCACCCTGTACACCCAAAGGAGTAAAGCTGGCACGGGATAGCTCAGGCACGTGGGTCATGCCTCTCTGCATGACGTGGCGGATGAAGGTATCTCTCGCGCCAGGTGTCACGACTCCGGTGCAGGTGGGTGGACTGATCCTCTCGAGCGACGGGTCCATCTTCGGCTTTCCGGACAGCAACACACAGCTCATCGTGCTGCATCCGGGAGACCAGGAACCCGTCACCATCGTGGAGTCGACCGCTTCGACGCCGATCGGCATCAACGATTACGTGCTCGTATTCGGCACGATGGAAAGCAATCCGGTCGACTGGTATCGACTCACGCAGGCGGTCCGGTCGCGGGGCCCAGAGAAACCCACGCATCCCCTCGGGCCGCTCTATCGTGCGATCGACAATTACCTGCGCGACAGCGACGAGCGCGGACAGACGCGACCCACGGCCCGCTTCGAGGACAGCGCGTGGACGCGCACGGTCGTTTCGGTTCGCGTCGAGGCCAACCCGGCGTTCGAGCCGCAGACGGCCGAAGTGGCCGATCCGAAGTCGCGCGAGTACACGATCCGTGGCTTCGACATCAGACCCTATCTACCCGACGATCCCCAGACGCCGCTGCACCGGCTGCTGCTCGAGACGCAGAAAATGACCCGGCGCAATTACTCGTACAAGCAGCACGAGTGGCCGAAGACGCGCATCGACGAGCAGAACCTCGCCGAAGGCATCGATTGCACCCGCGCCATCTGGTACGCATTCCGCAAAGCAGGCCTGCGCTACAACAACGGCGACGAGTACCTCGCCACGGCAAAGATGACCGCCGCGGACTCGCGCATGAGCGAGATGTTCGATCAGTGCCCGGTCAACGAGGAGCTGCAGATCGGCGACGTGCTCGTCTATCGGGACGAGAATCAGGGCGACGGTCATGCGATAGTCGTCATAGACCCTCAGAGGCGCATCGCCTGGGGCTCTCACGGCTGGGACGGCAATGCCGCGAAGTTCAAAGTCGAGCCGCAGACCGGCGTCGAGTATCAGCTCATCAAGATGAAGCGGGACTGGCAGAAGTGGGATCGCGCCACGATGGAGCTCAGCGCCTGCTGGCGGTATCGCCCGTTCAACGAAGCACGCGCTCGCGGCGTCGGATTGCCGGGAACCGCAGCGCTGGAGTCGCCCTGCAACGCGGCTTATTGCGATGTGATCCCGCGCTCCGCCTACTGACACCCGATAACGAAGGAGCGGTCAGACGATGCGTCATCGAATCATTGTCGGCGCGACACTGTCGCTAGCGCTGGGCTCCGTTGCGACATGGGCCGAGACGGCGGTGACCTGCACCGCGGGTTGCATACCGACGACCGCCTGCGAAGGGGATTCGTCGCCAAACCTTCTGTGTCTCGCTGACCGAAGCAGCGACGTCACCCTCTCGTGGCGTATCGATCGCACGCTCGGGAAAAACCAGTCGATCAAGGTATATGCCGGCAATCCCCTGTCCGGCACCTCGATTCCAGAGCGCCAGGTTTCCTTCACACAGCAAGGCCCGGCGCTCCAGGGCAGCTACACCCTGCGCGCCGATCAGCTCGGCAAAGGTCCCCTGCTCGTCGTCACCACGCTCGCGGAAAGAAGCGACGAATCGCTGCTGTCCTGGGTTCCCTTCCGCACGGCGACGCCGGAGGAAACCAAACAGCGCCTGGCCGGCCCCGAGGCTGCCAGCGCGTGGGCCGTCGACATTGTTCCGTCGTTCGTGCAGATCTCCGCAGGTGCCCGCGAGTTGCCGCGAACTCAGGACGCCACCACGGCCACGTGGTACTCGCTGGCCGGCATGCAACTTCCGATCACCGATGCCGACCTCGACGGCCCTTCGAGCGGCGCCCCCGGCCTCGGGATACAGGCTCCCCAGCCCTGGCACGCGCGGGAGAATTGGGACACCCAGATCCGGCAACGGTTGTCGCTGCCGTCGAAGCATTCCGTCGAAGTGGATCAGCTGAAATGGGACGAGATGCCCGACCGGACTGAACAGGTCCAGGGCCTCGGCAAGGTATCGCTACGGAACTACTACACGGTCGTCACACTGTTCACGAACGCAACGGTGTCGAACTACAGCGCGAAAGACCTGGGCCTGTCCGGCAGCACGCGTTACTTTGCGCACGAAACGAGCGCCATGCTCAAGGCAACCAATCATCCGCTGCTCTGGGCGTCCTACACCCAGACCGATTATGGCTCGGACCCAAGGCTGCTGGCGCTTCTGCGGGGGCAGGTCGCCGAGAAATCAGGTGAGCTCAATCTCGGCCCCCTTCAACAGATCAGCGGAGACGGTGGCCCACCGATCTATCGCGTCGGTTTCACCGTACGAGTCGAGCCGTGGGAAGACGATTCGACGCGCGAGATGAGCAATCGGACGGCGGGTATCGTCGGCATCGACATCGCCGCCGTGCGCACGGGCATCGGGGAAGTTCGCATCCCCGCAACCGAGAGCGGCAAGGGCGTGCTCCTGGATAAAGAGAGCGACTGCGGGCTGTGGAAGTGCCCACCGGGCAGCACCGGGGTCGTCAACCTCGACGATCCGCCGAGTCACATGGACGTGAATTCGTGGCAGGTGTCGGTCGCGACGCCGAGCGGCGCAGCGCCCCTGCTTCGCGAGATACGATCCATTGGACAGCGTGGACCGGATGCGCAGCCTGGCGGGGATGCGTCCGCCCTCTCGTTGCCGGGGCGATTTCCGAGCGTCGGGCGGTTCGCCGTGGGTGCCAACATGCGCGCTGGCGCGCTGCTCCAGCGAGGCGGCATCTTTGACCATCGCGTCGACGGGGTCATTCCCATCAACGTTTACGCGCAGTTCGTCATACGGGTCGCAGTGGTGACCTTCCCGGGCACCTCGCTAGCTACCACCGATACCGCCATCGTGACGTCACCAAAGGATCTCGCGGTACTCATCGGCAAGCCGACACCGGGTCGATTCTCGAAACTGTTCCACGACTGGGTTCGCGATCACTTCGGCCTATCGATGACCCTGCTCGCGCTCATCGTCATTGGCGCGTTGCTGGTCGCGTGCCTGCTCATACCCGGCTGCCAGCTGATCGGCGCAGTGATCGGGCTCCTTACCGCAATCATCAACCGCATAACAGGGTGGATCCGTCCCGGCTGACGACGCACGGCGACTACGGAGCGCGCCGCGCGGCAAAGACCTCGTCGAGCACGTCCAGATACTGCGAGCGAAGCTTCTCCTTCTGCACGACCGAGTCGCCGTACTCGAGATACCTCTCGCCCGAGGGATATCGCTTCCACTTCGGCAGACCCTTTCCGTTCGGATCGCCATTCTTCGCAAACTGCACGATCGCTCCACTCGTCGCACGCTAAAGCCGCTCGTCAGTCCCATCATAGTCGCCGGGACGTGAGCTGAATCCTGGAATGGCGGCCCGAAGCGGTCGAAACGTTGGTGCTACTACTCAATGACCGGAGAGACTTCGATGCGAATCCGTATCGGGACCGGACAGCTTCGGAGTATCGGGTCGCGCAAGCGGCCGCCGCTGCCTTGGGCGCCTATGACAGACTTCCGGGGCCCGCGATTGATGCGCTTTCCAGGGTCGCGAAAGGCGCAAGTCACAACGATCCACGCCTAAGCATCGCGGCGGCGGAGGCACTGCTCGGCGCTGTGGGGGATCGTCCTTCCGCGATCGAGCCGCAGTAGTGACTTTAGTGGTGATCTTCGGCCAGCGAGGTGCTTGGCATGCGCGTGTCGCAGAGTGTTGCAACATGGTGCGGTGGTCGATGATGACTATAT
This sequence comes from uncultured Gammaproteobacteria bacterium, assembly GCA_963837755.1. Classification (GTDB taxonomy): domain Bacteria; phylum Pseudomonadota; class Gammaproteobacteria; order Steroidobacterales; family Steroidobacteraceae; genus JADGHX01. Next base: position 349,339 of record CAWIOP010000005.1, read on the forward strand.
CGATGTGGAATGGCCGGACTAGTGACAGTGCAGCGATAAATGGGCGAGTGCAGTCCGGCGCAGAACTGAAAGATGCGGTGGTGGCACCTCTTGGTGGCACCGCTGGGGTCTGGAGGGGGCTGATGGGAACCGCGCACCCATGAAGATTCGGTAACTTACTGATTCCTCAACCGGTGACCACGTTTTCGAGTCCCGTCCGCTCCGCCAGTATTCCTCAATCTCTTCAGCGACCTGGCGGCCTCGGCCGCGTTCGCACTGGCCAATATCTGGCCAGTGGGGCGATCGGCTTCTCCTTTGGGCTCCGTCGTCCGCTCTGCTTTACCGCGCATTTCCGAGGGCCAAACCACGGCGCCGCAGGCCGCGGCATCCAGCCGTACGCGGATCACCCACTTCTCGGATTCTCTACCCCATCCCGTCAGTGGAGTGCCGTCTGGTACCCATCGCGCGGCGGATCGCAGCGGTGTCGCACTCCCGCGCACCCTCAATCCAGGCAGCGTAGACGGTCAGCATCGTCGCGATTCGGTGCCCGTGCTGAAGCGCCACCCACAACGGGTTCTTGCCGAGCATGAGGTTCCAGCTCACCGACGTATGACGCGCGGTGTAGGGCTTGCGATAGCGCAGCGGCAGGCGCTTCAGTGTCTTGCGCCAGCGGTCTGCAGCGAATCAACAAACACTTCATGGCGCTGCCTGATGCGGAGAAGGAACGCGGCATCATGGCCTTCGCGAAGGCTCCGCCAAAGATAGACGGATCAATCGTCCGCGATCTGCGCGAATGGACGAAGGCTCCTCCGGCACCTGATGTTCACTCCAGTGAAGCCGACGATGATATGCAGATGATGGCGATCGAGCGCATGGTGCGGAAGCGGAAGGGCTCTTGGTGGCAACTGCCCAAGGACCTTCCCGACGAGCCAGAAGGCACGTAGCGGCATAACGTGACGAAGGGAGTGGTCTGTTTTGGAAGTTGCGGCAGCGTCCTCTGACATCCGGCAACCTGTAGAGCTGCTCCTGGCTGCAACGTTCGCGACGCCTAAAGATGGCGGCAGCGAGAGCTTTCTCCATGGTCGCCCGGGCGCGCCGCTGTGGGAGCGCCGAATGGGCGCAGAGATATTCCACACGAGACTGGGCATGCTTGCCGCTGCGCTCTACGTGCGACGTACCGGCCCGCTCTATTTGCGCAACCTCGCCATGGACGAGCTCAGACGGAAGCTCACTGACTTCCTGACTGAGAACTATGCGTACTTGGCGGATGAAGCCTGGGGCCACCGATTCGAGACTTCGTATGCCGAACAAGTATCCGACCAGACCAAAACGAAACTTGCTGCAGCGCTTGCTCAGTCTGATATCTACGCCCCGCGCAATGCGTGCACGCTCTTCCCACTTGTTCCGATTTGCGTCGACGCCGATTTCGACTCTGAACCGTTCTTTCTGATACGCGCGGCTGCACTCGATGCCCGTTATCTGCGACGTCAGATAGAGGCTCGGTATATCCTTCCAGCGCAATTTCCTCCATTCCAGAATTGGGAGGGTGTTCGTCACCAGCCAACTTCTTGGCTCGGCATCCATTCACCGACGCTGTCCAGAGCAAAGAAAATACGCTCCGCCGTTCTCGGCGCGATAGCGCTGCTGCCAGATCCAATCGACCGCTATGTATTTTCCATGCGGCAGATGTTTGGCGGCCATACCACGCTTAATGATGAGCACTGGAGCACTTCGCTAGGAGAACCGCACACGCCAGCTCTCTACCAGGACTTGGTAGTGGGACTCGACGATCATGGCTGGATGTCTCAGCTCGCGAGCCTGCTCGAAGAGCACAGTACTGCGTCGCGTAAGAAGATCAAGGCGCTTGAATATTACTATCGAGCTTGGCCGCTACCAGAAGTCGAGCGCTTCCCGGTCCTCTTCATGGCGCTAGACGCGATTTTCGGCGACCAAGCACAAGCAACGCAGGCGATCATCAATGCCGCCGATGGGAGACTCGGCGCATCCAGTGATCCGACGCGAATCAGGCTACTGATGGACCTGCGAGCCGCAATTATCCACGGTGGTGCGCCGGATGTTTACGACGCCAGCAAGTACTTCAGGTACTACGAGACCTATCATCAAGACCCGATCCACGACCTCGAAACGATCGTGGCGGAATGTCTCAAGACGGCGATCTTTGGAGTTTCACTCGTGAGCCGGCCGCGCACGGGAGCATGATCTAGCCTGCGCATCGCTTCAATCGAATCAGTGACTTGCAGGTTGTCGCCGGGCTGCCGGTTTTGGCGGGGCCTTGGTTCCGATGAAACCGTAGACAGAAATGCAACTCCTGTATACGCTTTCATCGGATGAGCCGCAAAGCAGTCATTCCAGGACGCAAGGCGTTACCTCCCGCCTTCACATACACCCAGGCCAGGGCCGCAGGTATCTCGGCCGAGCGGCTCTACGCCTATCGCGCCAAGGGGCTCATAGATCAGATTGCCCGCGGGCTGTACCGTTGGGCTGATTCGCCCGAGATCGATCAGGATCTGCTGGAGATCGCGCATCGCGCGCCGCGAGGAACGCTCTGCCTGGTTACAGCACTTGCCCGCCACGGGCTGACGGACATCATACCGCCGCGTATCGACATTGCACTCCCGCGCGGCAGCCGCATTCCAGCTCTGCGCAAGACGATCGATGTTCATGTCTTCGCTCGCGAGACGTTCGATCTCGGCCGAGAGGAGCTCGCCGTCGGCGACAAACTTTCGGTCGGCATTTACTCGCCGGAGCGCACACTCGTCGACGTCATCCGGCTGCGTCACCGTGAAGGGACAGATGTCGCGTGGGAAGCACTGCGCCGCTGGATCGCTCGCAAAGGGTCGAAGCCCGCTGCGCTTCTGGCCATGGCGAAGCACTTTCACGGCGCCGAAAGGGCTGTCCGCGACGCGCTGGAAGTCGTTCTGTGACGCGCGCAGATCGCACATCAGTTGCAGGCACACGGTATCTCGATCTCCAGCGCAAAGCGCGACAAACCGGACGGCCGACCGACGAGCTGATACAACTCTACGCGCTGGAGTGTTTTCTCGATCGCCTGGCGCGCTCCACCTTTGCGATGAACCTCGTGCTCAAGGGTGGCGTGCTGCTGGCGGCTCTCGACGCCCGGCGCCCGACAAGAGACATTGACTTGGCTGCTTCAGCACTCCGGAATACCGAGGCCGAGGTTCTGGCCGTCGTGCGCGAGATTGCCGGCATCTTGCTGGAAGACGCGGCGCGTCGCTGCGGCTAGAGGAGGGCAGGGTTGAGCACCTTCCGTTCGATGCAGCTTGTTTTGACGTGGTGGTCGCGGTGACGGTGCTGTGCTTCGTGGACGATGTCGCTTCTGCGTTCCGCGAGCTCGCGCGCGTTCTTGTTCCGGGTGGGACGCTCGTCGTGGGAGATCTCGGCCGCTGGAGTGCGTGGGCGGCGAAGCGACGCCTGCAGTCGCGCGGAAAACAGACAGTCTGGAGCGCGGTGCATTTCTGGACACGTCGCGAGCTTGAACAAAGGTTCACCGAGGCGGGACTTCGAGTCGAGGCGACGCGGGGAGCGGTTTACTTCCCGCCGGTCACGGCTGCTGCGCGGATCGCGGAGTACGCGGATGCCTTCCATTGGGGTTAGGTCGCCGGCGAGGACGCAGGCGGTGCCGAGTGCGGCGGCCAGCATCGCGCTCTACCGCGACGAAGTCATCATTCCGTTCGGCCTTGGCTCGATGCTGATGCAGGCGTTCTTCTTCGCCTGGGCGTACCCCCGCCTCTTCAGCACCGGACGGAAGGATTGGATCGGCAGCGCCTTACGCTTCTTCGGCTCGTTCGGTGCGCTCGCCTGGTCGTTCACGACGTTGCCCGTGGCCGCCAAGTATCAGATGACCTCGGTGGCGGATTTTCTGAAGCTGGAAACCGCGTTTACCGCTGTGCAGTTCGCGATCGTTTCGCCGCTGATCGCGCTGGCATACCGTGGCGTGTCTGTGAATTCTCATTGAACCGTGAACTCCGCTAATGGGTGCACCACGCCGTTGATCAACAGGTCTATCCGGTGACGGCCCGGATAGTGACGCCGCGTCGTCATGTTCCGAAAGGAGATGGTGTCTGCGAGCTTCGTACTGCCCGCAGCGGCCAACACCAGCTTGCGAAGCTTGAAGACCTTCGGGCGTGTAGCGCCGTTCGCCTTCACGAAGTGAACCACGTAGTCGATGAGCAGATTCTGGCTCGTCCTCCCACGGTTCTCAACGTCGAACGAGAACCGAATCACGCCGCCGAGTCTGACGCGGGAAGGCGAGAGGCGCGCCCTGCCGATCTGCACCCGGGGTCTGGCACCGACGCCCATTATTTCCAGCGCGCCCTGATGAGCAGTCTTCACAAGGGAGCGCAGTGCGTGCTTCACGACCCACACGCGGCCCGGAGGTGCGCTTGCCGACCAACGCCGGCACACGTCAACCGCCAGATCCGGATGATCCTTGCCGATGTCGTTGAGATTGTTGGCAACGGAACGCTGGACGTAGCGCTCCGGGTCGTCCTTAAGGAGCTCCAGCAGTGCAATTACGGGATGCGGATCAGCCTGGAAAGCACGCAATCGTGGCGCCCACGGTAACCGTGGACGTGTCCCCTCCGAAACGAGGCGGCGTACATGCACGTTCTCATCCTGAGTCCATTCTTGCAGGCGGGCATAAGTCTCCTTCGGATATTTCACGAGGAATGCCCTGATGCTCGACTCTGCTGAGAAGCGCTTCGTAAGCTCATATTGAGCACGCATCGCTGCTACGAAGTCATCGAGCCCGTACCTTTGAACGAAGAACACGTGCGGCATGTATCGCAGCGGCGCGAGACCGAGCTCGTCCGAGCGGACGAGCTCCGGTCCCAGCGAATCGATGACGACCCCTGCAGCCGCCGCGAAAGGGCGCGGCAGATGGTCGTACATCACGTCGGCAATGTGCCAGGCACGCTGCGTGAGCTCGAGTCCGTCGAGCTTCGCGATGCACGCCTTCGCGAACGCTCGCTCCTGAAACGGCGAATGAGCGCGGCGCAGGTCCCTCGCGATCGAGTGAACGGCTTGCGTATTGAATAAGTTCTTGAGTTTTTCAGCCATGGTGTGGGGTGAGAGTGCCCTGTGAATGGCGTCCGTCAGCGCTTTACCGGCGCATCATCTCCAGCAGAGGCAGATAGCCTCCATCGGCGAGCCTTTGTGCGGCACCCTTTGCGTAGGCGGGATTGAGCTCGATGCCGAGCCCTTCAACGAGCCGGTTCATGAAATTGAACAGGGCTGTTACCGCGGCCGCATGGTACAGGGCAGTGTCGTTCCAGCCTTCCGCATAGATGGCGTCGATGTCGGCTTGCGTAACGCTGCTCGGCGCCTGCGTGAGCTTTCGCGCATAGTGCAGCACTGGTCGGAGCTTCGCGGGCGCATCGTGAAGTTCGATGCTTTCGGAGAGCTTCTCCGCAATGCCCGGAGCGGCACCCAGACGCTCGGCAGTTGCCGAATGAACGCCGTGGCAGTATCCGCAATGATTCAGCCGCGAGACGAAGGCCGCGATGAGCTCGCGCTCCATTTCCGTGAATGGGGAAGGCCCGCGCAGCAGCACCTCGTGAAACTCGATCAGTGGTTTGCACGTCTCCGGAAAAGCCTTGAAGACTTCGAGCAGGCTGGCGGTGGGCGGGAGCGAGCGAAGAAACGGCATGCATTGTCTCCTGTGACAGGCAGTCGAGGGTTCTGGAGTGCTCTCGTGTTCCTTGAGGCTGGGGCGGGATCAACCTCGCGTGGAAGTGCTCAAAGCCCTGGCTCAGTCGGTCAATCGACGCTGGGGCCCGGTGGTGAGGCCGCCTTCCGATCGGCGGAAGTCGATCGTGAGTGCCTATGATGGACGTCGAGTCGAACTCCGTGCCGCATCGGCGTCGACCCGCAGCCGATACGACACGGCGCCATAAGTCGCCACGCAATAGGGCACCGCGTAAGTCAGCGCGGCTTTGAGCAGATCGAGATGCCCGCCCGCAAGCAGCGCGTCGCCCTGATTGATCAGATTGAGCAGGGTGCCGACCGCCAGCGCCACGAGCATCGAGCGCCTGGGTACACCCTCCGAGATGCAGAAGAGACAGACTTTCGACCAGCGCGACATGCACGACACCGCGAATACCGGGGGTTGGGAACCAGTATCGCACGGGCTTGAAACCCCGGACGTTCCCGGAGCGTAGACGCCGGCTGGCGAGGGCCCGGCCCCTTTGGGTGGGTCGGAGGCATGTGCGCTGGGTCATGTCGGACGAGTCATCGCAGCCTGCTATCACACACCAGACCCTCCGCTGGGTCAGATATTGCGCGTGAGCAGGCCTGTAATTTCTCGTTCTCCGGCCCGTCTCAGGTGCAGGCCACCGTTCGGTGGGGCGCTCTTCTTGTGGTTGGCGGTCGTACCGCTGCGGCTGCCGATCCCTTCGCGACCCCAGGGGCACGGGTGAGTCATGTCGTTGAGGCTCCAGGCCGCCTCGTCGGATCGCGGAGCCGACCTGCAATAACGCCCTGAACTTCGGGGTCACATCCAGCGTGATGCCCGATCATCTGCGTCCGACGTTGACTTTCAGGCGGCCATGCTGAGCTGCGCGCAGTTCCGGCGGCGGGCAGGCTCGGACCCCACTCGTCCGGGCGTCCTCGGGCGATTGCATGGGTGGATGTGTCCTTCGTGCGCTCGATACCTCGAGGAGTTGCGCTGCCTGGATCGTGCGATACGCCGGGCATTCGCAACGAGCGAAGTGCAACGTGTGCGCACCTTCGCGCACCCGACCGCTTTTGTCGCTGAACGCAGCGATCGCAAGCCGCACCGGTGCTGAGCTGGCGTTCCCGCTGCTGCTCTTCGCGGGCTTCGCCAGTCGCACGGGGGGCGTTGGGCTCATTCGCGCTCAATGCGGTAGCCGTCATCAGCTATCGGCACTTCGGTGCCGGCGCTGCCCGCCACGGCTGCTGCAGCTGCATCTGCAGCAGCGGCCACAATCCGTGCTCGTGACGGCGGCGTGTGACAAACCCGCGTGGCCTGGGTCTTCTTAGGCGAACGGCAGACGCACGCCGCGATTGCCATTCAACCTGTTACATCCATCAAAGGACATAGCTATGCGTTTGAAGAGTCGTTCGGGTGTTGCCGTGGCTACGGCCGCCGCAATGCTGTTCAGCACCGTCATGGTCGGTACGGCCTCCGCGGCCGACGCCGGCAAGGTTCAATGCGCCGGCGTCAACTCGTGCAAGGGCCAGTCCGCGTGCAAGACGGCCAAGAATGATTGCAAGGGCATGAACTCCTGCAAGGGCCAGGGATACCTGGAGCTCTCGAAGTCCGACTGCACGGCTGCTCAGGCCAGGATGAAGGAGGAAGCGAAGAAGCCCTCTTAGCGCGCAGCACGGCCGCGGCATGCTCTTCCTCGCCTTGTTCGCCGCGGTCGTTCGGTGCGGCGGCCCGCAATCCCCTTCGCGCCGCCGCACCCGCCCTTTGGAAGACTGAAAATCTGATGCGAACCGTGAGCGGATTTGGGCTCGGCCTTCGGCGGGAGCACTACGCGGCCATTCTGGCCGATCGGCCGGCCGTCGACTGGTTCGAGATTCTCACCGAAAACTATCTCGTACCGGGCGGACGGCCGCTGAGAAATCTGGAGCAGATTCGCGCCCGATTTGCGCTCGTCATGCACGGCGTGTCGCTTTCGATCGGTGGTACCGAGCCCCTCAACCAACGCTATTTGCGGGATTTGAAAGCGCTCGCGAACCGGATCGAGCCGGCGTGGATTTCCGACCATCTGTGCTGGACGGGAGTCTCGGGAACGAATCTTCACGATCTCCTGCCCTTACCGTACACGGAGGGGGCGGTGCGGCACGTGGTGCGACGGCTCTCTGCCGTCCAGGATTTCCTCGGAAGGCGCATCCTGCTGGAAAACGTCTCCAGCTACCTGAGCTACCGCGAGTCCGAAATGGCTGAATGGGACTTCTTGAGCGAGATCGCGCGTCGTGCCGACTGCGATCTGTTGCTGGACGTGAACAACGTGTATGTGAGCAGCGTCAATCACGACTTCGATCCGAACTGCTATCTCGAATCCATTCCGGCCGGGCGCGTCAAGCAGATTCACCTTGCCGGGCACCGCAACTGCGGCCGATATTTGATCGATACCCATGATGCACCGGTGGCGGAGCCTGTTTGGGCACTATACGAGCGGGCCGTTGGACTCTTCGGCGCCGTGCCCACGATGATCGAGCGCGACGCGGACATTCCGGAGCTTGGCGTGCTGATCGATGAGCTCAGGCGTGCACGAAGCATCGCCGCCAGACACTTGCAGGCCCGCGCAGCATGAGCGGCCTGGCGTTTCTGCAAAATGCCGTTCAGAAGACGGTGCTCACTGGCGAGCCGGCGGCGCATGAGCACGTCGTGGGTACCCCCCACGTCTCCGTCGACACCCGACTCAACATCTATCGGGAAGCGTACTACCTGCGTCTGGCAGAAGCGCTCGCAACAACCTATTCAGGCCTGCACGCGCTCCTTGGCGAAGAGCAGTCTGGATGGCTCGCTCGCTTGTATATCGACGCGCATCCTTCGCGCCATTACTCCGTGCGGTACTTCGGTCACCGCCTCGCGTCCTTTCTCGAAAAGCACGAGCCCTATCGGTCCACTCCCGTGCTCAGCGACATGGCGCGGTGGGAGTGGGCGCAGGCGGACGTGTTCGATGCCCGTGACTCGATGCCGATGGCCGCCGACGCGCTCGAACACGTGCCTCTCGATCGCTGGCCACACCTTCGTTTCGAGTTTCATGACGCGATCTGCGTGGTGTCGTCGCGCTGGAACGTCGCCGAGATGTGGTCGGCGCTGAATCGCGAAGAGACGCCGCCTGTGCCAGTCCTGTCAAAGAGCAGGCATCACTGGGCGATCTGGCGCGCCGGGCTGGACGTGTACTTTGCTCCATTGCAGGCGCGGGAGGCGCAGGCGCTGCGTGCAGCGATGCGCGGCGTTCCCTTCGCACAGATTTGTGCGTTGGCGCCGCGGGCGGCAGGGGACGCAGAGGCGGCGCTTTGGTCGGCGGGAAATCTGCGTCAGTGGATCGATCGTGGCTGGATCGTTCGCGTTGAGGGTATTGAACGGCCGCCGCATCCAGTGGAGTGACGGACGCGCATCACCTTCTCCTGGCGGTTGCGGATCGACCTGCCTGCGTCCCGAGAAATTCTTCCCGGAGCTGGTTTCGGGCCCGGAACAGTCTCGTCAGCACCGCGGTTTGTGTCAGCCCCAGGCGATGCGATATCTGCTGTGTCGACAGTCCCTGTAAGACCTGCATCACCAGCGGCTCGCGGTATGCGGCGTCCAGGGCAAAGATCGCCCTGCGCAGGTCCTCCAGCGGTAGATCGTCTTCTGTGGCGAGTTCCTGCTCCTCGGCTTCCGTGAGGTCCTCCAGGCTGACTGGCTCTGACTTCACTCTTGAACGGCGCCGCAGATGCTCGTGGCGCACGATGGTCAGCAGCCACGCCTTGATCGAGCGCTCATCGCGCAGGCCGTCCGCCGCGCGCCACGCGCGCAGCAGCGAATCCTGGACGATCTCCTCTGCCATGGAAGGGTCGCGGCACAGCCACAGGGCGAAGCGCTTCAGCTCCGGCTGGAGCACCCCCAGCAGGACCGCGAAGTGCCGCGCGCGGCCGTTGTCGACTGCATGCTTGATAACGGCGAGGGACGATGTCACCGGGGAGGCTCTCCACCGTGTCCGCGAAGTGGGTACGTCGCTGAGACGCGGAGAACACCCGGCTGTTACAGCCTGGGCCGCGAAAAGAGGCAAACTCCGTGGCGATCCGGATACTCGAGTGCCAAGACGTCACCCGGACGCTGTAACAGAGCCGCGTGGGGCGCGTCTATATCGCCATATAGCCACCAATACAGGAGCTTACTGCGATGAACCGACGAGGCATATTGATTGCGGTGAGACGCAACTGAATGACGGATCGAATCGTGGTGACCGGCTCCGCCGGACTGCCCAAACGCCTGCCTTTCTGGCGCGTGCTCGCGCTCATCCCGTTTGCGCTGGTGCCGGCGGTCGCCGCTGCTCAGGTGGCCACGCTCGATGTGGCAGTCAGCGACGGTTCCGGGCTTGCAGCGGCGGGACAGAGCCTAACGCTCGAAAACGAGCGCAAAGCCTTTTCCGCAAAGGCGACGACCAACGCCCAGGGTCGTGCGCGCTTCAACGCAGTGCCCGCGTCCGACGGATACTCGGTTCGAGTGGATGAGCAGACTCTCGTAACCGACATCCGACTGCGCGCGAACGAGGCGCGCGCAGTGGCCGTTTCGTTGCCGATCCAGAACGTGCTCGTGACCGCGCATCGGGATGCCGTAGCGATCGACTCGATCGACGGCGAGGTGAGCGCCAGCCTGTCCCGAAGGGAGCTGCAGGCGTTGCCGGTCGAAGCGCGCGATCTCACGCGCGCGCTCGTGAGGCTGCCGAATGTCGTCGCCTCGACGGGGTTCTTTCCCGAGGCACCCGAGGTGTCGATCAACGGCGCCAATGGCCTGTTCGCTCAATATCTCATCGACGGCATCGACAACAACGAGAACTTTCTCGGCGGGCCGAAGTTTCCGATGCCCATCGGATTCGTGCAGGATGTGACCGTGCTCGCGGCGTCCTACTCCGCGGAGTACGGCCGTACCGGCAACGGAGTCGTCAACGTAACGACCCGGTCGGGAACCAATGAATGGCAGGGCGAGGGGTTCTATCTGTCGCGCCCGGGCGCGTCGCTGGATGCATCTTCGCCCTTTGCCGGGCGCGACTTGAGTGGCAACGCGGTCAAGGATGGCTTCCGACGAAACCAGGCGGGCGTGGCGTTCGGCGGGCCCATTGTGCGCGACCGAACGTTCGTATTCGTCGATGCCGAATACACACGCGATGAAAAGGACAATCTTCTTTCCTCGCCGTCGCTCGGCGTGGACGACACGGTGACCGGCGCAAGCCGCTCGATTCTCCTGTCCGCGAAATTCGACCATCAACTGAGCGATCGGTGGCGGATGGCGCTGCGAGCCAACCATGGCGACGTCAGCATCGAGCGTCAGGGGGGAGGGCTGGAGGGTGGAGTGACATTTCCCTCGGCCGGCTCGGTTCAGGACCGTGTCTCGACTCTCACATCGCTGGCGGCACTCTACGATGCCGGAAGCCTCACCGCGGAAAGCACGCTCGGTTACTCGCGGTTCCGCTGGAACTATGGCCGGCCGCTCGGCGGCGGTCCTCAGGTCACTGTAAACGGTCCCGACGGGTTGGCCGTGGCGGTGCTCGGCGACCCGGGTTTTGTCTTCGATGATTTTGAAGAGAGCTGGCAGCTCCAGCAGAAGCTCACGCTCACTCGCGGTGCGCATTCGATCAAATTCGGAGCCGACGTATTGAGCTCGGAATTTGACCTGGCTGGCGGCCGAAATGAGCAGGGCAACTACACCGTGCGCTTGACTCAGGCCGAGCTGGATCAGGTGCGCGCCGCCGGTCGCGGTGTGGCGCTCGATGTCGGCGACGTTCCGGCAACCGCAGAGGTACAGAGCTACTCGGTGGAGCTGAAGCCCGGCCGGTTCGGCCGCTCGCAAACGCAGACCGGGTTGTACGTGGAGGATCGAATCAGTCTCACGTCGCGTCTGACGGCAACCGCGGGCGTGCGCTGGGACTACGACTCGCTCTCGCGCGCAGGCGCGGGCTCGGGTGACGAGGACAATATCGCGCCCCGGCTGTCGCTCAATTTTCGGCTCAATCCGACGCTGGCTCTGCACGGGGGTGCCGGGCGTTTCTACGAAAGGATTCCGTACACGGTCGCATCGGATGCGCTCCAGCAGAACACCACGTCAAGCGCGTTCAGAGCCCAGCTTCTGCAACTCATCGACCGCGGCGTGCTGCCCGCCGGAACGGATCTGGAGCGGGTCACCTTCGACGGCAATCTGAGCGTAAGTCCCACATGCACTGAATACCTGCAGTGCCCGAGGCCGGCCACATCGCAGTCGCTGCGAGACACGGCATTCTCGAACGAACGGCGCCTCCTGAACCCGTCGGGGCTGGATAGTCCGTACACCGATCAGTTTTCTCTCGGGCTCCAGTGGGAGGCGTTCCCCGGCATCGTCGCCGGCGCGGATGTCATCTACGCGACGGGCCACAATCTCCTGAGGTTGCGCGACCTGAATGCTCCGGCCTCATTTAGCCCGCGCGTGGAGAATCTGACGGACGCCAATATTGCCCTTTTGCGCTCACTACCGGCGGATGAAGACCGTCGGGCGCTCGCCGAGTCACTGGGCCTCATCCGCTCGCAGGCGGCGGCCGATGCGACGCGGCCGGTGGGGGTGGCTCCTGGCGGCGCGCGCCAGATCGTCGTCTCGGAGACGGGCGGACAGTCGCGCTACCGTGCGCTCACACTGCACTTGGACAAGGACGCTGGCGGCCAATGGTATGGCTACGCGATGTCCTACATGCTTTCGAAGCTCACGAACAACACTGACGACATCAACTTCCGATCGGCGAACTCCAATTCGTTTGGCGCAGAGTGGGGGCCATCCGTGAACGACCGCCGGCATGTCGTTTCGGCGTTGCTGTACCTGCATCCCCGCCAGGATGTAACCGTCACTGTTGCCGGGCTGTTCCAGTCGGGACAACCCATCAACTACATCCCCGATGCTACGATCTTCGGCACGACGGATTTGAATGGCGATGGCGCGTCTTTCTCAGACGCTTATTTAGGCAATTCAGACCGCGCGCCGGGGGTGGCCCGAAACAGCGGCCGGCTCCCCTGGTCGACCAGCTTGGATCTCGGGCTGCGCTATGCGCCATCATTCGGCGCGGGTCGGCTGGAATTGACGGCGGACATTTTCAACGTGTTCAACGAAACGAATCTCTCGGGCTTCGCCAATTCGGCCACTCAGTCGAATCAGATTCAGGTGCCCGGCAGTTCCTTCGTCGCCCGCAACGCCGCTCCGCCGCGCCAGTTTCAATTCGGCTTGAGGTACCTCTTCGAGTGATCCGCGCACTACTGGCAGCGGTGCTTCTCTGCGCAGTGCGCGTGTCGACCGCGGCCGGCGCGCAGGACGCGTGGCCGGCGGTCGAACGAGCGGCACGCGGTCAGACGGTGTACTTCAACGCGTGGGCGGGCGACGCAGCGATCAATCGCTACATCGCCTGGGCGGCAAAGGAGGTTCAGCAGCGCTATGGCGCTCGCGTCGTACATGTGAAACTTGCGGACACCGCCGCGGCCGTCAATCGCATTCTCGCCGAGGAGGCTGCCGGCCGTCGGTCCGAAGGATCCATCGACCTCATCTGGATCAATGGCGAGAACTTCGTAAACCTCAAGCGTCGAGGTCTCCTCTACGGGCCGTGGACGGAACGGCTTCCGAGCGCGCAGGGCATCGACATGCTTAGCCCGGAGTTCGCGGTCGACTTCACCGAGCCAACCGAAGGTTTCGAGCTTCCGTGGGGCAGGGCGAGATTCACGCTCTTCTACGAATCGCATGCCGTGCCCGCGCCCGTGCCGCAGACCCCCAATGCGTTGTTGCGATGGATTCAGGCGCATCCAGGTCGTTTCACGTTCCCGCAGCCCCCGGACTTCATCGGCACGAGCTTTCTCAAACAACTGCTGTTGCTGCTGGCCACCGACCGGGCGCGGCTCGAACGACCTGTCGCCGCGGACTTCAATGAAGTGTCCGATCCGCTGTGGCGGTGGCTCGACTCGGTGCGGCCGAAGCTCTGGCGCAGCGGGCGCATACATCCCCGCAGCGGCGCCGAACAGCGTCGTCTGCTGGGAGACGGTGAAGTCGACTGGGCCATGTCTTTTAACCCTTCCGAGGCCAATCGCGCCATCCTTGCAGGAGAGCTTCCGGACTCCATTCGGGCCACTCACTTTCGCGGCGGCGTGTTGAGCAACAGTCACTTCCTCGCGATTCCCTTCAACGCGCGGGCGAAAGAGGGCGCGATGGTCGTGGCCAATTTTCTGCTGTCTGCGCAAGCGCAGGCCCGCAAGGCGGATGAGAGCTTGTGGGGCGATCCCACTGTGCTTGCGATGGAGCGGCTGAGTGCGGCCGATCAGGTGCGTTTCCGCGCGCTCAGGGCAGGCCCCGCCTCGCCGGCCGTCGTGGGGCCGGCGCTCGCTGAGCCGCATCCCACCTGGACCACTGCGCTCGAGCACGAGTGGACCCGACGTTACGGCGCTCCATGAAGCGGGCTCCGCTTGCACTGCTCGGCCTGATCTCGATAGTGCCCGTCGCGTCGGGCCTGTTTGGAGCCATGGTTTACGGCCTCGACGTGTCGGCATGGCGCGCGCTCTTCAACACACCGGGACTCGGCCGCGCACTGTGGCTCTCGGTCTGGACCGGCCTCGCGGCGACTGGCCTCGCATTGCTGGTCGCGCACGCGTCGCTGGCTGTTGCAGCAACCGGTCGATGGAGCGGCAAGCTGCGAGCGCTTGCTCTGCCTTTGCTCGCCAGCCCGCACCTTGCACTGGCGATCGGGCTCGTCCTGCTGCTCGCGCCGTCCGGCCTCATTCTGCGTGCGCTGTCACCGTGGGCAACCGGCTTCGAGCAACCTCCGGACTGGGCTACTGTTCAGGACTCGTATGGGCTCGCGCTCATCGCCGGACTGGTGATCAAGGAAACGCCGTTTCTTGTACTGGTGCTGGTCGCCGCACTCGCGCAGGTTGATGCCGAGCGTCTCATGTTGCAGGCCCGTGCCCTCGGGTACGGACGCCTGAAGGCGTGGTTCATCGCTGTGGCACCGCTGCTTCAGCGGCAAGTGCGTCTGGGTACCGCGGCCGTACTGGTTTTTGCCGTCACGAATGTGGAGATGGCCTTGCCTTTGGCGCCGACGGCGCCACCGCCGCTCTCCGTGCTATTGCTCCGCTGGTTCACGGATGCGGATCTGTCCCTGCAGGCGCAGGCCTTTGCGGGAACGTGGCTGCTGCTTGCCGCCACTCTGGTTTCTCTGGTGCTCGTGTATTGGATGACACACGGTGTGCGATGGATCTGGCGGCGCGCGGCTACCAGTGGCGTGCGTGCGGCGACGGATGTAACGGTCATCCGCGTGGCCGTTGCCGGACTGGCCCTCCTTCTTGCACTTGGGCTGCTTTCGGTCGCCGCACTTCTGCTGCGTGCAGTCGGTGGTACATGGCGATTTCCACAACTCCTGCCACGCCATACCTCGCTCGAGGCCTGGCGCAACGTTGCACCCGATCTCGGCGCGGCACTCGGAACAAGCGTTTCTGTTGGCGCTGTCACGGCCGTCGTCAGCGTGGCACTGGTTTTGATCGGTGCCGAGGCGGTGCATGATCGACCGATATGGCGTCGGCGTGTGGGAATGCTGCTGTTCGTTCCACTGCTTCTGCCGCAAATGGCGTTTCTGTTTGGCTGGCAGGTCATGCTCGTGCGGCTCGGCTTCGACGGCACCGCGTTCGCCGTCACATGGAGCCACCTTGTGTTCGCGCTTCCGTACGTGTGGGCCATTCTCGCCGAGGCCCGTGCGGCACTTCATCCCGGATACCAGGTTTCGGCGCAGGTTCTGGGCGCCGGTACTGCGCGCACCTGGCTGACCGTTACCGCACCTCTCCTGTCGAGGTCCGCACTGCTTGCCTTCGCTTTGGCGTTCTCGGTAAGTGTTGCGGTTTACCTGCCGACGCTTTTTGCCGGAGCGGGCCGAATCGCAACGCTCGCTACGGAGGCGGCCGCCTCCATCTCCACAGGTAACATTGCGTCTGCCGCGGCGAGCGGCGCGGCGCAAGCGCTCCTGCCCCTCACGATCTTCGGTAGCGCGCTTTGGCTCGGCGACGTGATCTTTCGACACCGGCGAGGCATGCCGGGATGAGCGAGTTGCAGCTCGAGGATGTCTCGCTGTCGATCGCAGGTCGCCATCTCCTGGGACCGCTCAGTCGCACTGTCGCGCCCGGGGAGATCCTCGTGTTGAGAGGGCCGAGCGGCGTCGGAAAATCGAGTCTGCTGGCCTGGCTCTGCGGTGTGCTTCCCCCCGGCATTCAAGGGCACGGGCGCGTTCTTCTCGGCGGCGAAGACCTCACACCACTTGCGCCGCACAGACGCCGCATCGGCATCCTCTTCCAGGACGACCTTCTGTTCCCCCATTTGAGTGTCGGTGGCAACCTGGCTTTTGGTCTGCGGGCACCGGGGCTCTCGCGCACCGTCCGCTCGGCACTGATCGAGGAGGCGCTCGATGAGATCGGCCTTTCCGGATTCGCAGCGCGCGATCCGGCCACGCTGTCGGGCGGGCAGCGGGCGCGGGTAGCGCTTCTGCGTGTGCTTCTTTCGCAGCCCCGCGCGTTGCTGCTCGATGAACCCTTCGCGCATCTGGATAGTCACACGCGCGAGACAGTACGGCGGCTGGTATTCGCGGAAGTACGCCGCCGAAGGCTTCCGACAGTGCTCGTGACACACGACTACGCCGATGCGGCCGCTGCCGGCGGCTGTACCCTCGACCTGACTTGCGCCAGACGAAGGTGATTCGTGCTCGATGCCCGCATCCAGCCGCTGATCAACGTGCCGCTCGATTGGGTGGGGCGGCGCCTCGCGCGTCTCGGAGTGAGCGCGAACGTTGTGACCCTCGCCGGCGCGGCCGCCGCGCTCGGCGTCATCGCCGCGCTCGCTCGCGCCGACTACGTGCTGGGCCTGATATTGATTGCGCTCTGCCGAATCCTCGATGGACTCGATGGCGCGGTGGCGAGAGCGTCATCACGAACCGACCTCGGCGGCTATCTCGACATTGTTTCCGACTACGTGTTCTACGCGGGCGTACCACTCGGTTTCGCTATTGCCGCGCCCGCCGCCAACGCGCTTCCCGCGGCGGCGCTCCTTGCGAGTTTCCTTTTGACTGGCTCGAGTTTTCTGGCCTACGCGGCGCTTGCCGCGAAGCGCGGTATTCAGATGGCGTCCCATCGGCCGAAGGCGTTCTTCTATTCACGGGGTCTCATGGAGGGCACGGAGACGATCGCCTTCTTCGTCGCCATGGCGCTTTGGCCGGCGCATTTCGCCACTTTCGGATGGATCGCCGCCGGGCTATGCGTGATCACGGCGATTCAGCGGAGCGTGATGGCGGCTCGCCAGTTTCGCTAGGAGCCTGTCCGAGTAATAGCCCTCGCTACGACGGCTATTACTCGGACAGGCTCCTGCCACGGGGCCTCCCGCGTTGCCAGGTGTGGTAGCGCTCGACCCACGCCAGCAGGCGCCGTGGTGCGTGGGCCCGCTTCCACTCGCCGGCTGCATATTTGTTGGCTTCCGCCAGCGTCGGATACGTGTGGACCGTTCCGAGAATCTTGTTGAGTCCCAGGCCATGCTTCATCGCCAGCACATATTCGGCGATCAGGTCTCCGGCATGCTCGCCGACGAGGGTCACACCGAGAATTTTGTCCTTGCCGGGCACGGTGAGAACCTTCACGAACCCTTCCGTTGCACTGTCCGCAATCGCACGGTCCAGCTCGCGCAGCTCGAAACGAGTGACTTCGAAGGCGACTCCGCGTTCGCGTGCGTCCTGCTCGTTTAGTCCCACGCGCGCGACTTCCGGATCGATGAACGTCGTCCAGGGCAGCGCAGAGTAATCGACGTTGAATCGTCTGATGCGCCCGAACAGAGCATTCACCGCGGCATACCACGCCTGATGAGCCGCCGCATGTGTGAACTGGTAAGGACCGGCCACGTCTCCGGCGGCGTAGATGTTGGGGTAAACCGTTTCGAGATACTCATTCGTCACAATCGTCTTGCCGCTCGGAATCCCGAGCTCCTCGAGACCATAACCGCGGAGTCGCGCAGCGCGACCGACAGCGCACAGCAGTTCGTCGAACTCGATGTGCATCTGCCGACCTTCGGTTTCCACGATGAGCGTGTGACCGCCGCCCGCGCTCTCGCAGCGAATCGCCTTGTGTCCGGTAAGAACACGCACACCCTCCCGCTCCAGCACGTCACGCGCGAAGGCGGACACGTCCTCGTCTTCGCGCGTCATGAGGCGCGGCGCCATCTCGACCTGTGTTACCTGGGAGCCCAGGCGGGCGAAGCATTGTGCAAGCTCGCATCCGATCGGGCCGCCGCCCAGAATCACCAGCCGGCGCGGCGCCTGCTCGAGCTCGGCGAATCGGTCCCACACCGTGTCGCTCGTGACGAACCCCGTCGCCTCTATTCCCGGAATTCGTGGAACCACAGGGGAGGCGCCAGCGGCGATGACGATGCTGCGTGTCGTGAGCCGGCGCGTACTGCCACCGTTGAGCTGCACGCCCACCGTCCAGGGGTCCAGTATTTTGGCGCGTCCCTCGAGTACCTCGACTCCCAGTCGCGTGTAGCGTTCGACGCTGTCATGCGGCTCCACGGCCCGAATAGTCCGGCGTACTCGTGCCATCACTGACTTGAAGCGCATGGCGGGCGCACTGGGCTCGAGGCCGAAGCGGTCCGCTTCGCGGATCTGTTGCGCGAGTTTGGCGCTGCGGATCAGGGCCTTGCTGGGCACGCAGCCGTAGTTGAGACAGTCGCCGCCCATCTTGCCGGCCTCGATGAGCGTCACCCTGGCGCGCACGGTTGCGGCAATATAGGCGCTCACGAGCCCGGCTGCGCCGGCTCCTATCACGACAAGGTTTCGGTCGTAGGATTTGGGACGCTGCCATCGGGCGTATACGCGGCGTCGGCGAAAGCCACGCAGCGATGCGCGCGCGATCCACGGAAACACAGCCAACAGCGCAAACGAGAGGAGCAGACCCGGTGAGGCGATCGCGGCGAGCCGATCGATACGGGCGAGCTGCGTGCCGGCATTTACGTAGACGAGCGTGCCCGGCAACATGCCAACCTGACTGACCCAGAAGAACGTGCGCACCCGGATGGGCGTGAGCCCCATCAGGAGGTTGACCAGGAAGAAGGGAAATACCGGAATCAGTCGCACGCTGAACAGGTAGAAGGCGCCGTCGCGCTGAACGCCATCGTTGATCGCGCGCAACTGCGAGCCAAACCTGCGCTGCACGCTGTCACGCAGAACGTAACGGGATGCGAGGAGTGCCAGCGTTGCACCGAACGTCGAAGCGAGCGAGGCGACGATAGTGCCTGTGGTGAGGCCGAACAGAGCGCCTGCGGCGAGCGTCATGACTGCCGCGCCCGGCAGCGAGAGCGCGGCAACTGCCAGGTACAGCGCGAAGAAGCCACCAATGAAAAGCCAGGGTGAGGACGAATACATCGCCTCGAACGCGCTCTGGCTTCGCTTTAGTGCATCAAGCGTCAGATACTGATGCAGGCCGAAACTGAAGAACGCGGTGATCGCCAGCGCAGCGGCCAGCGGGACAATTAGACGCTTCATGTTTGCTGCGCGCTATCGTTGGCTCGGCTTGCGAAGCGCGTCGAGGACGCGCTTCGTCTCAACCGGAGGATGCGGGCGACGCATTCTGTGCAGCGTCGCGATCATCAGGCGCAGCTGTCGGAAGTAGCGCCGACAGTGAACGCACATCATCACATGCATCCGGGCGGAGAGCCGCTCGCGCCATGGCGCCTGACCCTCCATGATGTCGCTGGCCCGTTCGGACATTTGCCGGCACGTCAGCATGTTCCCACCTTTTCGAAATGCTCGACCATCGCCAGAATTCTTTGTCGTGCCCGGTGCAGCAGCACGCGCACGTTGCCTGCCCTGAGGCCCGTGATCGTGCTGATCTCCTCGATTTCCGCGGACTCGAGCTCCCGCAGGCGCAAAACAACCTGCTGATCGGCCGGAAGCATGTCCAGGTGCTTCTCGATGCAGGCCCTGAGCTCAGCCTCCGTGAGCAAGGCATCCGGTGTGTTGTGATGCCACTCCTCGGGAGGCTCGCGCCACCGTTCGTCCGCGCCGAAGCGGTGAGCAACAGGGGATCCCGTGTCCTGTCCCCACGCATCGCGAGAGATCTCGCGCACAGGCGTGCGCAACCGGGAGCGAGCCAGGTTCAGAGCGATCTGCGCAAGCCACGTGCGCAGGCTCGAGCGACCTTCGAAGCCGTTGATGGCGTCAAAGGCCTTGATCCAGGCCTCCTGAACCACGTCCTCGGCCGTTTCGGCGCCAACCAGCGGGGTCACCATCGTTACGAGAAATCCATGATGGGCCTGCACCACTTGCTCCACCGCCGCCTTTTCTCGGCGGACGAGTCGCAAGACCAATGTAAAGTCCTCGCCTGCCATGCCCTGCCTTCGGTTCTGGAATGCCGCAAGATTAGAGCAGACACGGAGCTGCTGCTGCGGTTAGACGCAACCCGAACCGGCTTGTTACAGCATCGGGGCGAGGGATGCCTCGCCCGAACCCGGTTCGCGCGCAAAACGCGAGCGCCCGACAGCCCCAGCGAGCTGCGCGGAGCTTGCACGCGGGTCTTTGGGCGAGGATTCTCGAGCGATTCGTTCCGTCGAGGATCTCTGATGACTGAGGCCGGTTATCGGCTGCTGGCGTTCGCCGTGAGTCTCCTCGTGTTGCTCGTGTGGGAGTGGCGGGCTGCCGCGCGCTCGCGGGACGTGCCCAGACGGGTGCGGTGGTCGGGCAACTTCGGACTTGGGGTGCTGGATGCACTTCTGGTGCGCATCGTCTTTCCGGCAGGCGCGGTCGGCGCCGCAGTCCTCGCTTCCCGGCACTCGGTCGGCCTGCTGAATCAATGGCCGGCGCACCGGGGAGCCGCCATCGCCGCGAGTGTCCTTGTGCTGGATCTGGTCATCTATCTGCAGCACCGGCTCTTCCACATCGCGCCGGTTCTTTGGCGTGTTCACCGCGTCCATCACGCCGATCCGGAGCTTGATGTGAGCACCGCGCTTCGGTTCCATCCGATCGAGAGCCTTCTTTCGATGCTGCTGAAGGCAGTTGTCGTCGTGACACTTGGATTGCCGGCGGCCGGCGTGCTCGTCTTCGAGGTGCTTCTCAACAGCGCCGCGATGTTCAATCACAGCAATGCCCTGCTTGCGCGAGGCGCGGAACCTGTGCTGCGGCGGATTCTCGTGACACCCGAGATGCACCGGGTGCATCACTCAACCGTCGCAGCCCAGGCCAACACGAACTTCGGATTCAGCGTGTCCTGGTGGGATCGCCTCTTTGGCACCTACGCCGCGCCCGCGCCGGACTGCAACGCGCCCATCGGCTTGCCGGACGGGGCAGCGGATGCGGCGCACGTTCGGCTGGGATCGATGCTCGTCATGCCGTTTCGATCGCCGGCCGCTCGCGGGGCTGTGGCGCAGGCGGTGGATAACGCCCCGAAATCCTGAGGACGGCTGGTCGCTCGGCCCCGGCCTGGCTGACCTTCAGCAGGAGACTGGCGCCCGCGGCGGAGTTGAATGTTTTCCCTCGTACGGTCGGCCATTCTCCACAAGGCACTTGAACGCCGCGAGCGAGTTGGGCGCCATTGGGCGCATTGCAAAGCCCATGAGCGGCTCGAGCATCCGGCCCAGCGTGCCGACGATCACGACATCGAAATGTCTCATCGGCCTTGCGTCCCGGGCTCCCGCCGCTCGCGCACGACGCGCGCAATGCGCCGTCCCTGCATGTCCAGCCGCTGCTGCGCGCGCAATCGCGCGATCGCGCGCACCACGGTTTCTTCCGCGAGTCCCAGCAGCGAGCCGATTTCGGCGCGCGTGATGGGCAGGTCGACGGACGGCCGCGCATGCTGCGCGAAGTGATCCAGAAAGGCCGCGACCCGCTCGATGGCCGGCAGGCTCATCCAGACGCGCGTCGAATGCTCGAGTTGCACCGCGGTTTTGCGCAGCAGCCGTTCGAGCAGGGCCGTCGAGGGCGCACAGCCTTTCGCATGAGGCCATTGCAGCTGGCATACCTTGGTGGGCGCGGCCGCTTCCGCCGTATACGGATAGCGTCCGCGCGCCCAGGCTTCCATTCCGACGAGCTCGCCCGGCAAGCGCACGGCCACAATGCGTTCGCCGCCGTCCTCGTTGGTCTCGCGCAGCTTCAAACAACCGGACGCCACAACATGGACGGCGGAGAAGCGTTCGCCTTGCTGGAACAGCGTCGTGCCTCTTTCGAGCACGGCGCGCCGTTTCACGACGAAGCCCGAGTTTGTCGTGATCGCCCCTTCCCAGCACCGGTGCGACGCCGAACACACGGCGCAGTCTGCGGGATGAGGGCGCGAACGGAGTCGAGGGTTGTCAGGTTGGGGCACGGCCTGCGCAGGCTACACGCACGAGCTCGCCCATCGGTATCGTACTTCCCACAGGTTCGCTACGCATTGCCGGTTGACAAATGTCAATCGGCGCCGGCAATGCCGCCGATAACATGAATGCCTCGTCGGTAACGCTCGGAAAAGAGAGCAGGCATCATGGGCATCGTACGGAATGCATCAAACGGATTGAAAAAGGCGGTTCTCGGGATCGCGGGCGTGACGCTGGTCGCCGCAGGTGGCATGGCGGAGGCAGCCGAATGGCTGGTGCGCGCAGGAGCCCACACGGTGGAGCCGAAGTCCGGGAATCACGCGGTGGTCCATGTCGATGCCGGCAGGAGTCTGACATTCAACGTCACGTACCGGTACGCCGAGCATTGGGGCGTTGAAGTGCTCGCGGCAGTGCCGTTTTCCCATGACATCCGTCTCAACGCAGACGGCAGCAAGGTCGGCGAGACCCGGCATCTGCCGCCGACGGTGAGCTTGCAGTACCACTTCGCGCCACAGGCGAAGATTCGCCCCTATGCCGGCGTCGGCGTGAACGGGACGATCTTTTTCGACGAACGGACGACCGGAGCGCTGGCCGGTACGGATCTGTCGCTAGGCACTTCTTTCGGACCAGCCGCCCAGCTCGGCGTGGATTTCGCCGTCAACGGCGACTGGTTCGTGAACGTCGATGCGCGCTGGATCGACATCGATAGCGATGCCAGACTGTCGGGCGCAGGCATCGGCACGGTCCAGATTGATCCGTACGCTTTCGGGCTGTCCATCGGCCGGCGGTTCGGCAATAAATGAGCGCTCTCGATGGCTTCGAGCAAGCGCCGCGCTCATGGGTCAACACGCTGCTATTCCTGTTCACTTTTCTCGGCGCGGTGACCGTCGTGCCGTGGTACGGCGTGGTACATGGCTATGGCACGGCGGCGTGGGCGAGTTTTGCGGTATTGCTCGCCGCCACGGGGCTGTCGATTTCGGCCGGTTATCACCGGTTGTGGGCACATCGCACATACGAGGCGCACTGGAGCGTGCGCCTCGTCTATATGATCTTCGGTGCGATGGCGCTGGAGAACAGCATCCTCGCCTGGTCGTCGGGACACCGCAACCATCACCGCTACATCGATGACAATCTGCGCGATCCTTATTCCGCGCGCCGCGGCTTCTGGTTCTCGCACATCGGCTGGATGCTGCGCGAATATCCGAGCGGTAAACGGAATGATTCGAATATCAAGGATGTGACACGCGATCCGATCGCCGTTTTCCAGGACCGCCACTATGTGCCGCTGGTGCTGGCGACGAACGTCGGTGTGCCGCTCGCCGTGGGGTGGCTCGCGGGCGACGTGTGGGGCGTGTTTCTGCTCGGCGGCCTGTTGCGGCTGGTCGTGAATCACCACGCCACGTTCTTCATCAACTCGCTCGCGCATGCCTGGGGATCGCAGCCCTATACGGACACCAATACCGCGCGCGATAACGGCTTCCTCGCGTTTCTGACTTACGGCGAGGGCTATCACAACTTCCATCACCGTTACGCCGGCGACTACCGCAACGGCGTGCGCTGGTGGCAATGGGATCCGGCCAAGTGGTTGATCCGCGCTCTGTCGGGGCTGGGCCTGGCGCGCAATCTCAAGCGGGTACCCGCCGTCAAGATCCAGCACGCGCGTCTGGCGATGCAATTCAAGCGGCTCGACGAGAAGCTGACGCGGTGCCGGTCGCGGCTGCCGCAGCTGAAATTCGAGCGCTTGCGAGCGCGCCTGGCCCGAGAGTACGAGGGCTTCAAAGCGACGTTCGAACGGTGGCGCAAGGCCCGCGAGCTCTGGTACGAGACTCAGCGGGAAGAGTTTCACGAACAAACACGCGAGACACTGGCACGTATGCGTCTGCAGCGTCGTCGGCTGCAAGGGCTGGGTGTGCAGATTGCGCGGGCGGCGTAAGCCGGTGGCCGATTTCGATTCGTGGCTGCCGCGCCATTCGCAGCAGCGCGGCAGCACAGGGGATCGCAGGCTTCCGCACAGTTTTTCACCCACTCGAAATCACGAAGACCCTCTATTGTTTCAAGGGAGCGCGGGCGTCCAACACGTTCATGGCGCTCGAAGAAGCGGGCATCAAGAACGCAACTTGAGCAGTTCGAGCTCCGGCCCGATGGCAGCGCTCGCTACATGAAAGAAATCATCACCCAGCCTCTCTGCCTGGTCTGCCACGGCGAGACCATTGCCCCGGCCGTGCGTGAAGCCTTGGTGGAGCACTATCCGCAGGATCAGGCTATGGGATTCAAGGCGGGCGACCTCCGCGACGCATTCAGCGTCGAGTGGCCGGGCGGAACGCGTGCTTCGCCGTGAGGAATGAAACGCTCGTCAGGACATTGCGTCGGGGTTCAACCTGCCTGCTGCGATAAATCGGCTCACCACAGTACCAGCGCCCCGTCGACTGCTTCCCGCCATATCGAATTCAGCGTCGCGAACTGCGCACGCGCGACTTCGTCAATACGCCGCACCAAGGGTGCGGTCAGCTGGCCTTCGACGGGCCGCACCTTCACGTCAAAGATTTCCGGGTCATCGATGGGATGACCAATGCGGCTGAGAAGGTAGCAATAGCACTCCTTGACCGCCGGAAGGTCTGTAACCACTCGCTGCGCGACCCGCATGGCCATGATGTTGTACAGCTTGCCGACATGCGTCACCGGGTTCTTGCCCGCGGCGGCTTCGAGGCTCATCGGCCGATAGGGTGTGATGAGGCCGTTGACGCGATTGCCGCGCCCGACCTGGCCGTCATCGCCTGACTCAGCGGAGAGTCCTGTCACGGCGAGGTAGATGGCTTGCGGAGACTCGGTGTCCGACACATTGACGCCGACTCGCAGCGGCGCTGTCGTGATGGTGTGCGCAGCCTCAATTGCCAACACGCGAGCGTCTGCCTTCTTCTGACGATAGTCCGCAAGGTCGGCGACGTGACGGTCCACGATTGCGCACGCGACGGTCAGGGCGATGTCGCCACCGTGCCGCGCGCCCATCACTTTGATGTCCTCGCCGATGGCCGGATGCGCTTGCCGAGTGGCCGGCGCATTCAGCCTGCGCTCAACGGCGAGCACAACCCGCTCGAGCTCATCGAGTGGGGCGAAGCCGACGCCAAAAGACGTGTCATTCGCGATTGACGTCCCCGATTCATGAGCGCGGCGAAACAGCGCGGAGAGGTCGGCTGATGTAGGCCGCACGTGCGTCACGATTCGTACGCCGCTCACCGGGTCCAGATTCGAAAGATGTTCCCGAATCCAGCGCCGGCTGCCCTCGACCGCGATTTCCTCCACCGGAACCTTCACTCCGCCGACCTCGCAGGTCGCTCGTCCGGCGAGATGGATCTCGATGGGCGCAAGGAGTTCGCCGCCGCCGAAAGCCGGCCGCGCAGCGCCGCCGCACAGCAGCGCCTTGTCGACGTTGTGATGCAGTATCGAGCCGAACCGCTCGAGGTAGAACCGTGACAGCCCGCGGCTGAACGTCTCGGCCAGGGCGTCGCAGATCGTATCGGGATGTCCGATGCCCTTGCGCTCGACGATCTCCAGCCGCAGCGTCTCGGGCGCCGGAAACGCGAGCAGATCAACGTCGACTTTCATCAGGGTCCGATTCGTGCAGCAGTGGGACGCGACCGGGCCTCGTCAGGCCGGTGTTGCACGCCCCTCGTAGAGGAATGTCATCGGCTTGGGCCCTTTCATATAGCCTGTCTCCAGTTGCGTGATATCGAACCCTGCGCTCTCGATGAGGGTGCGAATCGGGCGGTTCAAATGGCAGCCGCCGCCGATCTTCTTCCAAAGTGGCGTCAACCGGTTTTGCCATCTCTGAATGTTGTCCTCCGGCGCCAGCCCGTGTTCGACGAAGAGCAGTTGACCGGTGGGTCTCAGGACTCGGCGCATCTCCTTCAGCGCACCGATTGCATCCGGAATCGAGCACAGGGTCCATGTGGTCACGACCGTATCGATGCTGTGGTCCTCGATCGGGATCGCCTCGGCGGAGCCGGCGATAAATGTCACGGGCTGCTCGGATCGGCCCGCCATGTTTCGCGCCATAGCCAGCAGTGGTGCCGCAGGCTCGAGGCCCAGAATCTCCTCCACCCGCGTTCCATAAAAGGGCAGGTTCAGCCCGGAGCCGATCCCGATTTCGAGCACCCGCCCTTGCGCACCCGAGACGACTCGCTCTCGATATGGCCGAAGCGCGCGGTTGCGCATCGACAGATTGATGAGATGCGGAAGGATGTGTTCGCTGTAGAGGCTCACTCGGGCACTCAGTAATGTTGCGGAACCGTTCGGGATCTTCCACAGTGTTTCGGGATTGGAATGAACGAATTCTAATCGTTGACCCAAATGATGGTACCCGCTCAGGCTGTCATGCGCACCCACTCTCGAGGCAGACGAAATTGAAGACTTTGTTTATTTTGAACGACCCACCCTACGGGACCGAGAGAACGTATGACGGACTACGCGTTGCCCACACGCTCTTGAAGAACGACGCGGATGCGCACGTGTCGGTGTTCCTGATGGCGGACGCGGTCGTGTCCGCGCGAAGCGGGCAGAAGACTCCGGAGGGCTTCTACAACATCGAGAGGATGCTCAATCGTGTGCTCGTGGGAAAGGGTCGCGTGCTGCTTTGTGGTACGTGCATGGACGCACGCGGGCTCACGCAGAATGACCTCATTGAAGGCGCCACGCGCAGCACCATGGACGAGCTTGCGGCGGAGACCATGGCCGCCGACAAGGTGTTGGTGTTCTGACTTGGTGACAATGCCTTTAGGTCAAACCCGTTGGTGACGTAGCGAGTTGCGGTTCAGAAACGCATGACGGTGATGTCGATCTCCCCGGAATGCGATGGCTGATCGGTCTTGCGAGGCCATGGTGAGACCGGCTGCCTCAGCACGCGCGGACAGGAACGATCGCGACGTTCGGGGAGCAAGGCTGTCTGGCGAACCATTTCCAAATACCGTGCGAACGCATGCGCCCACTGGGCGTGAGTCAGCGTACTGCCCAGCAGTTCGAAGGTGCTCCACAACGTCTGTGTCTCCAGCATCAGCTTGAAAAAGCTCAGGCGAGTTGGGGGAACCTTCAGGCCCGTAGCAGAATCGACGCGCAGACGTGCGATTACGGCGCTCGCCAATACCAGGGCGGCGATCTCCTGCAGGGCGGTTTCTACCGTGTAGCTGGCCAAAACCGGCGAGTTTCGAAACATCGAGCTTCAGCTCTCGATAGTACAACTCGTGCTCCCGGCGTTCGGCGTAATGCCGCGCGAGGGCATCTGCTGGGAAACGCTCCGGATCCGTCAGCGTTGTCCATAGTCGCAACGTGAAACGCTTACCATCGCGTCCCACTCCGTTGGCGCGTACCCAGTTCCACCACGCTGACCAGCCGCAGCTTGGCAAAAGCTGCGCTCAATCGCCGGCTGGCCGCCTTCGGCAAGGCCGAGACCACCGCCGGCGTATTGCTCACATTCCATTGCGTACCGTCTAGGCCGAGCAGCCGATACCCTTCAAAGAAGCTATCCGGGTGATGCGTCGAATCGGCCAGCGGCCCAAGCGCGCTGTCCATGATCTGTTCGAACAACTCAACCGGCAGGTGCTGCCGTCGCTGCGCAAAAGCCGAATCGCTCATCCTGATCCCGTGCAACCTCGAGCTGTGATCGGCCAGCGTGCCGCAACTTGTAGATTGCGGCCCTCCGCAGGCCGACCGCGTCCATCACTTGGGGTAGACGAAGAATGCGTATCGTCTGCTCGGAGACCCAGCGATGCTTGATTGCGGCGCGTTGCGATGATGTTGTGTTCGGTATCGGCTTCTCTCGGCCATGATCGTTCGTCCACTCACGTCCTTCGGGCGGGGGTGTTGTGGCGGCCAAGCCGGACGAACACGTGGGTCTTGGATCGAGTTCGACCAACCGCCGGCGAAGTCGCGCGACTCATGGTTGAAGGATGCGGTCGAAGTGACTGCGGTCGCGGAGCCGTCAGGGCTGACCGTTAGCTGCAAGCCTTCCCTCGCGCTGTGGTGATCCGTGCTGCGATCTTAGCGTAGCCGTAGAGTCTGTCGCTGTACGAGCTCAGTGAGGCGCGCTCCTACCTGTTCTACGCTGGAACTTGCGTAGAACTGCGCATGGCGAGGCAGGAGTGTTTGCCTAGCATAGGCGCGACCAATCAGTGTTCAGCGTACGCAGCCTTGGGAGCGCGCCATGAGCGAACGAGTACTCATCTCGCCGAATGAGCTTGCCGACATGATGAAGTCGGAGAAAGTCGTTCTGATAGACACGCGGGACGCCCATGCGTACGCGGAAGCGCACGTACCCGGCGCCGTCAATGTGCATGAGATCTTCACCTACCTTGCCACGTCGACACCGGAGGGACTTGCGGCACTCCGGGACACGTTCGTAGCGGCATTCAGCCGCGCCGGGCTTTCAGGCGCGCAGACCGCGGTTATCTATGAGCAGTCGATGATCGGTGGCTTCGGTCAGTCCTGCCGTGGTTACGTGCTGCTGCGCTATCTCGGGTATCCGAAGATCAAGGTTCTCCACGGCGGTTTCGCTGCCTGGGTCGCGGCGGGCTTGCCGACCAGTGCGGACGTTCCCGCTCCGCGCGCCGCCGAATTCAAGCTCGGCCCACAGGCTGGGCGGATTCTCATCGATCTGCAGACGATGAAAGCGGCCGTCGCGGACAAGAATATCGTCAAGCTGGATGTTCGAGACGTGGATGAGTGGATCGGCGAGAGCTCATCTCCGTATGGGAAGGACTTCTGTCCGCGGAAAGGTCGCATCCCCGGCGCGGTGTGGATCGAGTGGTACCGGATGATGAAGCCGACGCCCACCGGGCCAATGTTCAAATCCCCGAAGGAGATTCTTGCGGAGTGCGCTACCGTGGGCATCACCATGGACACGCCGGTCGTCATCTATTGCTTCAAGGGAGCGCGGGCTTCAAACACGTTCCTGGCCCTCGAGGAGGCGGGAGTCGAGAACGTGACGATCTATTTCGGCTCCTGGAACGAGTGGTCGCGCGATCTATCGCTTCCCATCGAAGAGGGTTTCCCAGGCAAGGCGATGCCCAAGGCTGCCTGAGCCTTGTGAGGTCCGCCTCACCGTTGCGATCAGCGTCATGCAGGTGGCGTACTCAGCCAAGTCTTATACGAACCGGAACAATGCATCGAGTACGGGTGTGGCTCGCGATGGTGGCGGGCATCTGCGCGCTCTTTGGGCTTTCGCAGCATGCGCTGAGCCAGGAGCATCAGGTCGAGGTCTACCTTTTCTGGGAACAGGGCTGTCCGCATTGCGAGCAACAGATCAGGTCTCTGGCCTCGATTGAGGCACGCGACGCCACCGTACGCGTGCATTATCTGGAGCTGGGGCGTTCCGAAAACCGCGATCTTTATGCGCAGACCGCCAGGGCGCTCGGCATGCGTGAAGTCGCGGTTCCGCTCACTGTCATCGGCGGTACCGCGATACTCGGTGCGACATCGGAGCTCGACCTGGGTCCGACAGCCGACGACCTGATCGCGGAATGCCGGCGCACGGCGTGCATTGATGTGCTTGCGCCGGTTGCGCGTGATCTTGCCGCAGTGGACGATCGTGCGCTCGCGATGCGTGAGGTGGGCCCGGCGCTCGACGAAACACGGCCGTCGGGTCCGGGCGAGCGTCAGGCGAAGCGGTTTACGCTGCCGTTTGTGGGCGAAGTGGATCTTCGATCGCTCTCTTTGCCCGCACTCACCGTCGTTCTCGCCGCAATGGATGGATTCAACCCTTGTGCGATGTGGGTGCTGGTGTTCCTCATCGGCTTGTTGCTCGGTATGCAGGATCGTGCCAGGCGCTGGATGCTTGGCGCGGCGTTCCTGCTGACGACAGCGGTCGTTTACTACCTCGTGATTGCCGCATGGCTCGGCACCCTGCTGGTCATCGGCGTGATTCCGTGGTTGAGGATCGCAATCGGATTGCTGGCCCTGGCTGGCGGCGGGTACTACGTGTGGGGATATGTGCGCAATCCGGAGGCAATATGCCGCGTGGCTGGCGAGTCCCGGCGTCAACGGATAATGACTCGGCTGCGCACCGCGTCCGCTGAGCCACGCTTCATGGTTGCGCTAGCTGCGATCGTGCTCCTGGCGGTCGGAGTGAATTTCATCGAACTGTTGTGTTCGGCCGGCATCCCAGCCGTGTACACGCAGATTCTTGCGCTGACCCCCATGCCAGCCTGGCAGTACTATGCGTGGCTCGGACTTTATGTCGCTGTCTTCCTGCTGGATGACCTTGCAGTATTCGTCGTCGCAATGGTGACGCTCGAAGTCACGGGAGGCGGGGCACGATACGCCCATTACGCACAGCTCGTCGGGGGCGTCGTTCTTCTGATCGTGGGCGTGTTGCTCATCTTCCGCCCCGAGTGGCTTTCCTTCGGTTGACGGGATCTGAGCTGGGCAGCGGCTTTCGGGGCCTACGTACTTGGGGCGCACTTCGTCCGCGACGCGCTGAAGTTTCCGGACTTCATCCACACGCAGAAGCGGCATCCTCAGACCCACTTGCGCTCGCCTACGGCGATGTGGGATTTCTGGTCGCTCTCGCCCGAGAGCCTGCATCAGGTGACGATCCTCTTCTCCGATCGAGGCCTGCCGCAGACCGTGCGACACATGGATGGGTTCGGCTCGCACACGTACAGCTTCATCAACGCCGCGGGCGAGCGGTTCTGGGTGAAGTTCCACTTCAAGACCCAGCAGGGCCACAAGCACTGGACCAACGCCGAGGCGGCGCAGGTCGTCGGCAGAACCCGGGAATCGACGCAGGAGGATCTGTTTCAGTCGATCGAGAAGGGCGTTTTCCCGCGCTGGAAGGTGTGCGTGCAGGTCATGCCGGAGCTGGACGCGGAGAAGACACCGTATAACCCCTTCGACCTGACCAAGGTCTGGCCGCACGCGGACTACCCGCTCATCGAAGTGGGTTTGATGGAGCTGAACCGCAACGCTGCGAACTACTTTGCCGAGATCGAGCAGGTGGCGTTCTCGCCCTCCAACATCGTGCCCGGCATCGGCTTCTCGCCCGACAAGATGCTACAGGCCCGAATTTTCTCGTACGCGGATGCTCACCGGTACCGGCTCGGCACGCATTACGAAGCGCTGCCCGTGAACTCGCCGCGCTGTCCAGTGCATCACTATCACAAGGATGGGCCGATGCGGTTCTTCGCGAACTTCCCGAACCCGAACGCCTACTATGAGCCGAACTCCTTCGGCGGTCCGGCGCAGTCGCCCGAGTTTCGCGAGCCGCCACTTCGGATCTCGGGTGACGCGGACCGCTACGACCACCGCGTCGGCAATGACGACTTCAGCCAGCCGCGAGCGCTCTGGAAGCTCTTCGACGAAGGGCAGCGTCAGCGCCTGTATGGCAACATCGCAGCGGCGATGGGAGGTGTGCCGGCGGAAATCGTGGACCGGCAGCTCGCGCTGTTCGAGAAGATCGAGCCGCAGTACGCTGCAGGGGTTGCGAAGGCGCTCGGACGCGAGGCGCGTCCACAGCGCGCCGCATAAACGGCACTCGCAGGCTGTACAGGAAGAGAACCCGGGCGCGCATCGCCAGGATCGGCGGGTCGATGCGCTGTCCGCGGTTTATCGTGTTTGCGAATAACTTCGGAGGGCTCCGATGAGCAGGCTGCGTCGTCACGCGTTCATCCTCCTCGCGCTCGTGAGCGCCGGCGCAGGCGCGCAATTGGGGCAGACCGGACGAGGGCCGGTGCCGGATCCGCGTCTGCTCGCCGGGCGCGCCATCTCCCAGGAGTTCGCTGCTGAATTGAGAGCGGCCTTGCAAACAGCGCTGACGGACAAAGGACCCGCCGCGGCGATTGCCGTCTGCAGAGATGAGGCGCCGCGGATCGCATCGCGTCTGTCTGCCGAGAAGGGCGCTGTGGTGGCTCGAACGGGTCTCAGGGTGCGCAATCCAGGCAACGCGCCGCAGCCGTGGCAACGTGCGGTACTCGATACTTTCGAGAAGCGGGTCGCCGGCGGCGGCAAGCCAGAGGATCTCGAGCACTTCGAAGCGCGCGCCGACGGTGGCGCACGCTATCTGAAAGCAATCGTCACCCAGCCTCTCTGCGTGGTCTGCCACGGAGAGACAATCGCGCCCGATGTGCGACGCGCGCTCGAGGAGCACTATCCGAGGGATCAGGCGACCGGCTTCAAGGTCGGTGACCTGCGCGGCGCATTCAGCATCGAGTGGCCGGCGGGCAAGGACGCTTCGCCGTGAGCGATGACACGCTCGTCACGGCACCAGCAGGGACCATGGCGATACCTGAGGGCGGACTCTCCCTGACGCGATGGTTCGATAGAGAACCATTGTGAGGGAAGCATCTCGCGGTCGTTGGGCCGGATGGGTTTCGCTTCTCGTCATGCTGGCCGACCTCGCGGCGGCACCGGCGTGGGGCGCGCAGCCCATCGAAGTATTCGTGAGCATTCTGCCGGTGAAGTACTTCGTGGAGCGCGTGGGTGGCGAGCGTGTTTCGGTTTCGGTGATGGTCGAGCCGGGCCGCAGCCCCGCCACGTACGAGGCCACACCGCGGCAGATGACCCGCCTTGCGCGCGCGGAGCTGTACTTCCGGATCGGGGTGGATTTCGAGGATGTCTGGATGGAACGCATCCGCGCGGCGAGCCCGAACATGAGGGTCGTCGCCTTGCACGATGGAATCACCCTGCGCGAGGTTGATCGCATCGATAGCGGCCAGGCACGCTCAGGCCGCAAGGAACCCCACGTCTGGACCGACCCGCGATTGGTCGAGCGCATGGCAGCGCGGATCCGCGACGCGCTGATCACGCAGGACCCCGGGCAGCGAGCGGCTTACGAAGCGAACTGTCGACGCTTCATCGCTGATCTGCAGGAGCTCGATCGCTACATTCGCAGCCGGCTGCGCGGCATGGAAGGCAGCAGCTTCATGGTGTTCCACCCTTCCTGGGGATATTTTGCCGATGCATACAGGCTGCGCCAGATTCCCATCGAAACCGGCGGCAAGGAGCCCGGCGCACGTAGTCTGCAGCGCGTGATCGAGCTGGGTCGGCGCGAGCGGGTGAAGGTGGTCTTCGTGCAGGAGCAGTTCAGCACGCGCAAATCTCGTCCTCGGAACCCAGCTCAACGCACGCGAGAAGACCGATCTGGTGGCCTTCATGCGCGCGCTGTAGAAGGAGCGCGGCGGCCGTGGCCCGGCGCACACGCTGATGCCCGAGCTGCCTGACGTCGAGACCTTCAAGCGTTATCTTGACGCCACGGCGTTACACCAGAAGATCCAGCAAGGTGCACGTCCGACCGTCGGCGGTCGCCTCTCATATTATTGCCCCCGCTGCCAGAGCATGGCGCCGCGATCCTGAGATAGCCGCGCCGCTTTCGTCGGACGAATTCCGTCTCGGGCGCCGGAAACGCGAGCACATCGATGTCCATGTAGCTGCCCGTAACGTGGGATGAAGGCGAGCCGTGGCAATGCCGCCGCGATGACCGCCGGCAGGTGAGCGTCAACACGAGGCCAGGGGCGAGGTGCCGCTATACTGATGTATGGTTTCTGTGTCACGGGAAAGGGGGGCATCTTGAACAAGCGTATGATTTTCATCGGGGGTCTCGCCTCAGCGAGCCTGTTCCTGCACACGACAGCACCGGCCGCCGACATGGCAAGCCTGCGGGAACAGGAGTATGCGGGCATCCGGAATGCGTTCTGTCCGAAGGCTGAGCCGGCGCCTGCTCCGGCCGCTAAAACCGAGCCTGCGGATCTTTACATCGAGCCCACGCGGGTTTTCGACAACCTGTACTTTGTCGGTGACAAATCCACGTCGTCCTGGGCGTTGACCACTGACAAGGGCATCATCCTGATAGACGCGGGCTTTCATTACAACGTCGAGGGCACGATCGTCGGCGGCATGAAAAAGCTGGGCCTCAATCCGGCCGACATCGAGTACGTGATCGTTTCACACGGTCACAACGACCATTTTGGCGGTGCCCGGTACCTGCAGGCCACCTACGGCGCGCGAATCGTTCTGTCGGAAGCTGATTGGTCCCATATGGTGACCTGGCCGCAACGCGGCAGCCCCGCGCCGTTTCCCGACCGGGACATCTCGGTGAAGGACGGCGACGTGATCACGCTGGGCAATACTTCCGTCCGCATCGTCGTCACGCCGGGGCACACGCCCGGCACGGTTTCGCCGATCTTCAAGGTCAGGGACGGCAAACAAACCCATGTCGTCGCCTACTGGGGAGGCGACGGCGCTGGCTACCTCCCGCCGAAGGACATCGAAACCTACATGCGTTCGGCCGATCGTTTCATGGGCCTGGACCCCGCTGTCGATGTCGAACTGAGCAATCACGTAGTCGCCGATGGCACTATGCTCAAGCTGCCGTTGCTGAAGGAACGGCGGCCCGGCGACCCACACCCATTCGTCTCGGGCAATGCCGCGTTCCGCGAATGGGCCGGCGTCCTCAAGTCCTGCGCCGGCGCGTTCCTGCCACGGCAGCGGGAGCCATGACGGCTCAGCCGTCCGTCGCAGGTCAGCACTGCCCGAGAGCCCGATCGCCTTTGCGCGTGAGCGTCCACACGCGCGGCTGATGGCGGTACAAGCAGGCTGAGCGCAACGGGCAACGCTCACAGGGTTGCTCACAGCCTGGCACAACCTCTTCGAGGTACCCGAGTCTCTTCAGATGGTCGAGCATCTGCCGCATCTGCTCCGGGCTCACGTTCAATGCTCGTGCGAGCGTCACCGTGTCGGCGGTATCCAGCCCGATCGCGAGATGCAGGAGCTTCCTAAGCATGGCTGAGGCCCAGCCCGAAAAGGTGGCAGCCCTGATATACGAGAGCCGCACCACCGATAGCGATGACGAGCAGCAGCAGTACGTCGAACAACGTCCACCGCCAGCTGCCCGTCTCACGGTGCATGACCGCGACCGTGGCTGCGCATGGAATGAAGAGCATCGTCGCGGTGAGGAACGCGAGGCCGGCGGCCGGCGACACTTGCGCGGCGAGTATCTCCGCGAGTCCTTTTCCCTGCGCACCGGCGCCGTACAGGACGCCGAGTGTGGCGATGGCGTTTTCCTTGGCGATGAAGCTGCTGAGCAGGGCTGTCAGCATGCGCCAGTCCATCCCCAGCGCGTCACCCAAGGGAGCAAGCGCGCGTCCGAATTTCGCGAGGTAGCTCTGTTCCAGCCCCGGCCCGGGAAAGTGCGCCAGAGCCCACACCAGCGCTGACATCAGAACGATCAGCCGGCCCGCCTTGCGGACCATGGCGATCGTGTTGCTCCAGGCGAAACGCGCGATGGTGCGCAGATTCGGCACGTGGTACAGCGGCAGCTCCATGATGAAGGGCATGTGCTGGCCCCGAAACAGCGTGTGATTCAGCAGCACGCCGACTGCCGCGAGCACGACGAGATTTACCGCCACGAGCCCCGCGGCCACGAGGGCGGCCCCGTTGCCGAAAAATACCGGCGTGAGGAACGCGAGCACCGCCAGTCTCGCACTGCACGGCACGAGCGGCGCGAGCAGGATCGTGAGCAACCGGCCCGTGCGCGACTCGACCACGCGCGCGCCCATGATGGCCGGCACGTTGCAGCCGAAGCCCAGGAACAGCGGCAGGAAGCTCTTGCCGTGCAGGCCGAGGAAATGCATGAACCGATCGACGACGAACGCGGCGCGCGCAAGGTAGCCCGTGTCCTCGAGCACGGCCAGCGCGGCGAAGAACACGAAGAGGATGGGCAGGAAGGTCACGACAATACCCGCTCCGCCGAGCACGCCGTCGGCGAGCATTCCCGGGACCCACTCCGGCGCACCCGACAGCGCCGCTCTGACGAACGCCCGCAACGGGGCGATAACGCCCTTGTCCGCCCACACCTGCATGGGACGGGCGACCCGGAAAGTCAGCGCAAACACGAGCGCGAATACCGTGAGCAGAAGCAACATGCCCCAGAAAGGGTGCACGGCACAGCGGTCGAGGCGATCCGTAATACCAATCTGGCCGAGGCGAGGGCGCTTCACGGCAGCCCGCACCATGCGACCGATCCATTCGTAGCGCGCGGCCGCGATGTCGAGGATCGCGTCCTCGTGCGCACGCAGCTCTGCCTCGATCGATTGCCACGCCACTTCGGGCAGCCATCCGCGAGCCCGCTCGGTGATCTCGCTGTCGCCTTCGAGAAGCTTGAGCGCCACCCATTCCGGCTCATACGGAGGCGGAACATGAGAAGCCAGCGATGCGCGAACGGATGCGAGCACTTCGCGATGGGGCACGGCGATCTGCGGCCGCACGGGGGTCGATCTGCCGGGCTCGCGCGCCACACGCTGAGCTTCGTCTATGAGCGCTGCGACGCCCTCGGTGCGAGTGGCGATCAATGGCACCACCGTGATGCCCAGCGCGGCGGCAAGCACGTTCGGCTCGATCTCGATGCCCTGCGCTTTCGCCACATCCATCATGTTGAGGCCGAGGACGATCGGGGCGGGTAACCACAGAAGCTCTGCGAGCAGATAAAGGTTGCGCTCGATGGCCGACGCGTCGGCGATCATGACGACCACGTCCGGGCGCTCGTGCAGAATGAAATCCCGCACGATCCGTTCCTCCAGGGCGCTGGCACCGAGGCTGTACGTGCCAGGCAGATCGACGATGCGCAGCTGGACTCCCGCATGCACGCACGTGCCTTCGCGGCGCTCCACGGTCTTGCCGGGCCAGTTGCCGACGTGCTGGTTGAGGCCGGTCAGCAGGTTGAAGACGGTGGACTTGCCGACGTTGGGCTGGCCGGCGAGCGCAACCAGAATCGGCCGCTGCGCTTCGCGGGGCCCACTCATTCGATCACTTCCGAAACCGCAATGCGTGTCGCTTCACCGCGCCCGATCGCAACCCGCGTGTCGCGCACGAGTACGAGAATGGGGCCGCGTCCCGTGTTCTGCAGCACCTTGATTTGCGAACCCGTGATGAGCCCCAGGGCGGCAAGCCGCGCGGCGAGCTCGCGCCCGCCGCCGATTCCGGCGACTCGGGCGTCGGTGCCGCTCGGAAGCTCGTCGAGGGACAACGTGGGCGGCGTCATCCCGTCAAGGCTTGGGCCTCGCAACCCAGACCTTGCACCAGCCGTTCGCGTTGACGAGCTTTCCGGGAAAGATCGTGCAGGGGCGCCACGGGTCTGCGGGCTTGCCCTGCAGTTGAGCGCAGCTCGCGCAGGTCGAGCCAGGCTTGAACATCGGATTGGCTTTCGCGTCGACGCGCTTTGCATCGGGCACGTAGCCCAGAGCCTTTGCGGCCGGATCGCTCTCCTCGAGGCGCGGCAGAGGCGCTTGCGCATAAGCGCCTCTGCCGGCCAGAAAGGCCGCGCCAGCCGGCGCGAGCGAGAGCAACAGATCGCGTCGTGTCACTCGTGTGTGATTCGCCATGATCGAGCTACCCGTGTCTGTCGCGTTGTCGCCGGCGGCGCAATTGTCATACTCCTTCAGCCGTGCGGTCGAGTGCCATTGCGCTCGAGCGGATCGGGCGGTTCGCCCGGCAGTCTCATCGTGTGCCACGTAGCCTATTCACCCAGGCAACCGCGCGAATCCGGGGAACTACGCAACGGCATGTGGGAATGGCCGTGGCGCATGCGGCAACCGGGGCTGTGCCGGCGCGTAGTTCTCCCGATGACCGCATCTGCTTGCGTCGGGCACGCTCGTGCCCGTGGAAAACCAGATGACGACAGAAAACCGCGAACCCGGTTGTGCCGCCGCAGGGCTCGGGCCGCCGCTCTATGCGAAGTGGCGTGCCTCGACAGTCGGCGCAATCACGGAGCGTCTCGAGCGCCAACTGATCCTCGCTCTGCTGGGGAACGTCGAAGGCCGCAACGTGCTCGATGTGGGGTGCGGCGATGGCGATCTCGCCATTGACCTCTGGGAGCGCCACGCCCGGGTGACGGGTGTCGACGCATCGCCAACAATGATCGAGGCGGCGCAAGCCCGTGCACAGGTGCGGCGCGCCACCATCGACTTCGGGACAGCCACGGCAGAACAACTCCCGTTCCCGGCAGGGCACTTCGATATCGTGGCTGCGGTCACCATTCTGTGTTTCGTGGAAGATGCAGCCCCGGTTTTTCGGGAGATGGCGCGCGTGCTCCGACCGGGCGGACGACTGGTCATCGGCGAGCTCGGAAAATGGAGTACGTGGGCAGCCGCGCGCCGCATTCGGGCATGGCTGGGGTCGCCCCTCTGGCGCCAGGGCAGGTTCCGCACTCAGCGCGAGTTGCGCACGCTTGCCGAACAGGCCGGCCTTGACGTCGAGTCGGTCCGAGGCGCGATCTACTATCCCCGCTGTGGCCCGCTCGCACGGCTGATGGCGCCCGCCGACGCCCGACTCGGCCGACAGACCACGATGGGTGCAGCGTTTCTGGCGTTGTCCGCCGTCAAAGCCGAATGAACCCTCCGCGGCCACGAAGGCATGCGGAGCGCGTCAGTGCAGCCACTACAGACCGCAATTCATGTTCATTTGTTTTCCACCAATGCTGCGACCTCAGCGTACTCAATCTGCGGTTCCACGCCATAGATAGCGGCTACGCGGCGACGGGTCTCTTCTGTAAAGAAAGCGCGCGCGACCTGTGCGTCACTCCACACGTAGACGTTTCGTGCTTCCTTGCGTTCGGCGTCGATGCTGAAAAGCTTCGAGCGAAGTCCGGGAACGCCCTCGAATTTCGCCCGGGAGGCATTCGCAATTTGACGCACCTTCTCGGCATCGAAGCCCTCCCCGAAACGGAATGTGACGAATACGGCCACCATGTGCGCATGCTCCGTTGTTTGCCGATGAAGGTCGATTGTGACGACGCCAGTCCAGTGGAGGGATTCTGAGGCAGGGGGTAGTGTCAGCAACGCTGGCAGCGTGGACAGCAATAAGCGGTGCGGCCGCCGATCTTCAGGACTTTCAGGAGCGATCGGCAGCGGGGACAACGCCCACCTTTCTTGCGCTCGGGCATCAGGAAACCGCTGGGTAGCCGCTCGATGAACTGTTCCGCGCCGGCACCGTGGGCAATCGCTGTCTCGAGAACCTCGCGCATTTCCAGAAACAGACGCTTGAGCTGGCCTGGCGCGAGATCGCCCATCTGCTCAGCTGGATTGATGCGCGCCTGAAACAGGATCTCGTCGGAGTAGATGTTTCCTATTCCGGCGATGATTCCTTGATCCATCAAGATGGATTTCACGTCACGTTTGATGCCGGCCACGGCACTCTTGAACGCATCGAAATCGACGCGCCGGTCGAGCGCGTCCGGGCCCAGTCTCTCAACGGCAATGAAACCGGCCGCGTCCTCGACCAGCCCGACATGCCCGATCATCCTTTTGTTGGTGTAGGCGAGGCAGCCATCGTTGGCGAAATCGAGGCGCACTCGCGTGAAGGGCGGTTCCTCCTCGCAACCAGGAAGAAACTGGAGCGCGCCACTCATGCCGAAATGCAGGGTCAGCCAGCCGCCGCAGTCGAGTTTCGCCATGAGGTGCTTGCCATGACGCCGGGCCGCAGCGAGCTTCGCGCCCTGGAGGCGCGAGGCAAATGCCCGGGCAGGGAGCTTGCCGAGGATACGCGCATCGCTCACGACAACCCGCTCGATCGTTTTGCGAAGGGCATTCCTCGTGAGCACGCGTTTGAAGCCTTCCACATCGGGCAGTTCAGGCACCGACTCACCTCATTTGCGGGGTCCGCATAATACCTGCTCGGCGCGCGCTATCTCACCGCAACCGACCTCACCGTCATCGCCGCTACTATAGCGGCACGGGCTATAACGGGGCACGAGGGCCGCGCTTTCTTCCAGGCGATCCACACCATCGCGCCGCCACGGCTCAGGTGCTCCGCGCAGGTTCGATCAAACAGGTTATCCACTCCAACGGTGACGAGCGTGTTTGCGACAGGCCGCCATCCGCCGTTCAGCGAAATCACAGCGAACCCGCCTGTGGGCCCGAGATCCTGTCCGACGATGTTGCCTTGATCGAGCGCGACGCGCTCCTGAGCCGCAACCACTCGTGTCAGAAGCCCGGCCGACCAGACGGCGTCGCTGTACTCGAGGCCCATGCGTAGCTCGAGTGGCGGCATCTGCGCGAGCGGTCTGCCGTCGGTGTTGTTCTCACCGAGTGTGTACGCGAGTGTCCCCGTAAGCTTCAATCTGCCCGAGATGGCATAGCTCGCATCCATTTCGCCTCCCAGGGTGGTGGCATCGATGTTTCGGACAATCGTCGCGTTGCGCATTCCCTTGGCGAAGTTGGACTGAATCAGAATGTAATCGCTGATGTCGCTGTAGAACGCCGACAACGAGAGGCGAGCCGTTCCGAGCTGAACACCACCCCGGTGTCGAGCTGCGTCGTGCGCTCGGGCCGCGTGAAGAACGCGCTCAGCGAAACGTCGCTTTCCTTGCCGGCCGAGACGAGATCGCCTCCGGGTTGGAGCGATCGTGTCTTCGGGCCTGAACGAGATGTCGTTCATCGCCGATCGCTCAGTGCTGGTCATGAGCAAGTTTCGCTGCCGGAAGTCGAACGGTGGGAGTGACAAGTCTGGCGGGATTCCCTCCCTCGCCGCCAAGCTCGTCGCGGCGCTGCTCGAGCTTTTTCTCAGCGTCCGGGAGACCGGTGTATCAGG
This sequence comes from uncultured Gammaproteobacteria bacterium, assembly GCA_963837755.1. Classification (GTDB taxonomy): domain Bacteria; phylum Pseudomonadota; class Gammaproteobacteria; order Steroidobacterales; family Steroidobacteraceae; genus JADGHX01. The sequence goes on from CAWIOP010000005.1 coordinate 389,963, forward strand.
CCGGACCGTTCGGCGCCGGTGAAACATCGAATCCCGCCACACTTGTCACTCATGCCGTTCGACCGCCCACCGATATCTTTCCGGGCAACTGGCGTAGTGAACGTGATCCGTGTAGCGCACGGCGAGCAAAGCGTTAACGTCCAGTGGGTCACGCGGACAATCGCTGATCCCTGGTGCGGCGGGCAAGCCGCCGGGCGGCACCCGCCGCCGGCGCGCCATGGACGAAGGTGTCAGTGCCAGTTGCCGATCCTGACGTCATTCGGGCTGGGCTGGCCTTTGCCCGTCTCGCCGAGCGACTTCAGTTGAAGACGCCGAGCTCGCGGCCGTTGTCGGTGAAGCGGAACTCGATCATGCCGCCCGGCTTGTTGTCGCCCGTGGTTTCGGTGGTCCACCAGCCTGCCACGCCTTCGGGCGTCGCCAGGGCTTTGTACACCTTGTCACGTGAGGCCTTGATTCCTACTCGATGCAGAATGTCGAACACGATGCTTCTCCTGAAAGATTGTGTGGATCGGACGGGGACAGTGTTGGGGAGAAGCAGCGGGAGGTGAGAGTGACAAGTGCGGCACGATTTTCCGCGGAAGGGGGCGCGTTGCTCGAAGAATCGCGTTGCCAGAGGAATGCGATTCGATGCCGGTGTGAATTCAATTCAGGAGGGGCAGGGATGGAGCGGGAGCTACGCTCCCTGGCCCTGAGCCGCCACCGGCGCCCCGAAACGATTGGCTTCGACCTGCCCGCAGCCAATGCAGCCCCAGAGCGCGAAGCCGGCGGAAACGGCGAGCGCGGTCAGCGGCACGGCGGCGTCGAACTGGGCGCCGAGGCTGGCGATGCGCAGCCAGATGGCGAAGGCTGCGACCATCAGGATCGCGGGGGCGAGCAACAGCCACGCGGTGTGCCCCATGTCGTGCAGGCGCCGGGCATGCAGGATGACGGCAGGGAACAGCAGTACCAACATGCTCCACTGCGCGGTTCGGCCCTTCACCAGGAACGCGTAGAACGCCACCACCGCCAGCAGCGTGATCAGGGCGGCTATGAACTGACCGCGCGAGGTGCGGCCGTTGATGTTCACGAACAGGGATTCAAAGATCATGCGCTCTCCTCACGCTTCGCCAAGCGTCAGGGCGCGCCGCTGTAGCGCTCCCCTGTAGTAATCGATGTAAGCCAGCATCAACAGGCCATTGAGGGCGAAGACGGCGAGCGCCAGGACCGCGCCGAGGGGCTGGTGATCCAGGATCACCGACCAGTAAAGCGCGCAGGTCGAGATCGGCATCACCGCGCAGAGCGCCACCGGGACGAAGAAGCCGGTGAGGATCAGCGCTCCCGTGACCAGCTGGATCGCCATGGCGACGTCGAACAACTGGGAGTGAGCCAGGGCGGTCATCAGCTGAATGGCGAGCGGCTCGTGCCCGGTTGGCATGGGCCAGAGCGACAAGTAGAAGTGGTTGGCGCCGTTGACCAGCATCCACGCACCGAAGATCAGGCGACCGACAAGGACGAGCTGTTTCATGGCCGGGCCCCCGCAGGCTGGTCGGCACTCGGTGCGTGGGATGCTCCGAAGGTCCGCGGGCTCGAGCGCAGGGCGAACATCGAGCGGTAGCTCCTGATGTAGGCCAGGCACAGCAGCACATTGGAGAGCAGCGCCCCATAGCCGAAGAGCGCGGCGCGCGAGCCCCACCCCTCGAGCGGCGCATCCCAGAAGAACACGCAGAACGAAACTGGCATGCACAGGAGGACCGCGAGCGGGGCGTAGAGCCCTGTCAGGACGCAGAATCCCGGCGATCAGTTCCACGGCCTTGACGATGTCGAACAGCCGACTGTCGATCAGGGCCACGATCAGCTCATGGCTCAAGGGCTGGGAGCCCATCGGCTGTGGGAACAGGGGAACGAAGTGATTCAGGCCGGCGGGAATCATCCACGCCGCGAACGCGAGTCGCACGAACCACACGGCGTATTTCATGGTGCCCCCGCCGGAATCGTTGTGTTCGGCCGCTGTCTCCTGGCGGCCTTTATGGTGCGGAGCCTAGACCTCGCGGGCGTAGATTGTAAGTGGTACTGGGCGGGAGGCGGGCCTCCAACGCGCTATCCGGCCCCCACCAGCTTCGGTCCGAATTCGCGCCACCAGTCCGACCCCCAGACGAATTCGGTAGCAACAATCCACGGCAGCGTCAGCGCGAGTCCCCAAACCCATGCACGGTGAATCCGGCGCACGCGGATCAGGTCGTACAGCAACGCCGGCACGAACAGCAGTAACAGATAGAGGTGGATCGCCAGGTAGTCCCTCGGGAATTGGTTGTACGGCAGCCAGTCCATGCGCGCGATCGCGGCGTCGAGCAACATCAGCGTAGCGAGCAGCATCATGCGCTTGTGTGTCTCCGGGTCCGTGCGCCGTGCCAGCAGGGCCCAGATGAAAAACGTTGGAAACAGCAGGATCGATCGGATCTGCAAGAACAGGATGTTGTTGACGATGGGCGCGCCGGGCGTGCCGACGGCATCGTTCTGTCGCACGATGGTCACCGCGATCAGCATGATCAGCACCAACGGCGCGACCACCAGTGAAGCAAGGCCCCACTTGCGGTGCAGGTCCATGCGCCCCGCCAGCGATAGTGTCGCCTGCACGGCCAGCAATGCGACCCACGATACCAACACTGCCGCATGCAGATGCACGACCAGCGGCGGATTCGGCATCGTGCCACCGATAATCGCGAGCGAGCGCGGCGTGAAGCCGACAATCGCAACGACGACAAGGAGCCAGGTCATCCACGCGTGAAAGTAGAATGATGTTGTCGTTGTCTTCGTGAACAGCGTGCGGCCGTCGTGGCTTGCGACGATCATGTGCGTGCCTTTCCGGTGTGTGGGGAACGTTCTGCGATTCGTTGTACCGGTCAGGATGGCGGACGCGGGCCGCGGAAATCAAGGAGTGATTTTCACCGGCGGCAAGCTGCCGTTGTCGCAGGTCGCAGGTCGCAGGTCGCCGGGCGACGCCGCCCGGCGCCTGCATCCGCACTTCGCGGTCTGCCCTGTGTGGCAGCCATCGGTCACATCAGAGCGCCGATGCTTTGGGCGTTCAGGTCAACGGCGTGCCTGGCGCCGATACTGAACCGGCGGCATATCGAACTGCCGCCTGAATGCACGGTTAAATGCTGCCTGCGATGTGTAGCCGACATCGGCCGCGATCTGCCCGATGTTCTTGCCGCTCGTCTGCAGCATTCGCGCCGCGAGCTGCAGGCGCCATCGCGCGAGATACGTGAGCGCCGGCTCGCCGAGGAAACGATCGAAGCGCTCCGTGAGCACCGTGCGCGATGTGCCGAGGCGCGAGGCGAGCTCTTCTACGTTCCATGCATGACCCGGGTCCCGGTGCAGCAACGACAACGCACCGCCGACGATCGGATCTCGTGCTCCGGCGAGCCAGCCGGACTGCTCCGGCGGCAGGCTTTCCATGTAACGCCGCAGCGTCTGCACGAACAGCGCTTCTGCCATTTTCGACAGCAGCACGCTCTGACCGGGCCGAGTGCCATCGGCCTCATCGACCAGATAGCGGATGCAGTTCTCCAGCCACTCGCCAGTCGCATCACTGCGCACGTTGATGCGGATCACCTGTGGAAGTCCCGCCAGAAACAACCGCTCAGCGTGGCGCTCACAGCCGAAATAGCCGCATACAAAGCGCGTTGTCGCACCGCCGCCGCCGAGGCGCATCGTGCGGAGATCGCCTGCCAGGAATTTGCCGAGCGAGGCGGCGCTGTCGACGAGCGTTGCTGGCGAGCCGTTCGATACCGTATGCGCATCGCCGTGCGGAATGATGACCACATCCCCTGCCTCGAGCAGGAGCGACAGTTCGTCGAACTTCACCAGCGCCTGGCCTTCCGTCACCAGATGGTATGGCACCAGGCTCTCAGTGCCCGGCGCCAGCATGTGCGCGACGCTGCGCAGCGCCGGCACCGAGAATCCCCACGGAGCAGTGCATTCGGCGCGGTAGAAAATGGCACCGGTCATGCTCACGGCTTTGAGGGCTTCAGATAACGCGTCCATCGGCTGAGCGCAGGCAAAGGATCCCGGTGTTGCGGCAAAGACCGCGGGGAGATGCTGAGCATAGATTCAGCGTCACGTCGTCGCCAATCGAGGCTGCAGCAATGGAAACAAGCGTCGCGTGGGACCGTATCGCGCCAGGATACGACCGGACCAATACGCCGACCCAGATGTGGCTCGGAAACGCTGGTTTGCAGCATGCGGGCATTCGCGCCGGGATGCGCTTCCTCGACGTTGCCGCGGGCAGCGGCGCGTGATGCTGTTTCCGGACATGCCGCGAGGCATCCGCGAGATGGTGCGCGTCGTGAAGCCTGCGGGCCGCGTGCTCATGAGCGTCTACGGCGATCCGCACCGGATCGACTTTCTCGGATTCTTCGCGCGCGCAGTGCAGGCCGTGCGGCCCGATTTCGACGGACCGCCGTCCGATCCGCCGCCCTTGCCGTTTCAGTTGCAGGATCCGCGACGATTGCGCGCCGAGCTCGAGGCGGCGGGACTGTCCAACGTGCTGGTCGAGGTGATAACGGAGTCAACGAGCTTTCGCAGCGGCCGGGAGCTGTGGGACTGGATCGTGTGGAGCAACCCGATTGTCGAATCGATCCTCGGCGAACTACAGCTGCGCGACGACGAGCGTGCGCGCATTGAGCGTGTAATCGGCGAACTGGTGCTTGAACGCGCAGGCGGCGGTGACGCCGCGGTTCTCACCAATCCGGTCAACATCGGCGTCGGTACCGTCGGCGCCATGTATCCGACGTTGTTGTCGTCGGGAGGCATCATGCATTCGCCAGCGCGCCAACGGACATGATGTCAGTGCGCGTCACTTGGCAGTGCTCTTCGGCACGTGCTTCTTAGGCGCAACGAATATCACCTGCGGCTCACCGCTCGAGTAATCCACGACGTCGTGCCCCCATGTGAAGAGACGCGCGTGAGATTTCTCTAGCGCCCGATCGATATCCCGTGCCAGTTCCTTGGATCGTTGCGCGCGGACGCGGCGGATGTCTCTAAGCAGTGGGTCTTTCATACTCGTAGGTTCTCATCAGTCGATCGGGCGTGCAAATATCAGGACAACGAACTCCATTCATCTCGCACGTTCGTACGACGGCATCACGAATGAATGGATTGGCGAGGTGCTTGAAGTTCCACGTAAGCAACAGTCGTACGGAATTTATAGCTGCGACCGCGATGTGCTCCGCGTCTGCGCGAGCGTTCGTTGGCAGTCGTCCTCCGCCGATGAGCTGCTTGGCGAGACTTCGCGACCTCGGATTGATCGGTAACGCAACGATACCGAGCAGCGCTTGTCGTCTTCCCTCCGCGGCTTCCATATCGCCAGCGGTGGCTTCGGCAAGCACCAGGTCCGAGATGAGGAGCGTGTGCCGATCCCGATATCTGTGCCACCACACTCGCGTGAGACGTTGACGGCGGGCAACTGAGAGGGAGCGATTGAGTCTGGCCGTCAAATAGCTCACGACGCTCGTGTCGAGGTAGACAGTCGGCCACCGGATTTCTGGAGTCGCCGATACTTCGGCGACGAAGAGCTCGTCACGAAGCCATGCATGTGCGGTCGAAAGCGCCATGCCTTCATCGTCGTTGACCGGCGGAGGTCGATACACACGCGAATCGGGTGCAAACGTTTAGAAATGGTCGCGATGCGGCATCGGGCCCGAGAGGTTCGGGTGCGCTCGCTGGTCGGGCGGTACGCCGAGCGGAGCTCAGCGAACAGAGGTTGCTTGACGCTGGACGGCTCTCGCGCGGGAGGGGCAGGAACTTCGCGCCGCTACGATCGCTCCCTTGCGCGCCCGCTGAAACCGACATCTGTACTCCGCCGCCGACAATCCGATCACCCGCTTGAACGTCCGTCGAATCCCTCTGGCGTCTTCATAACCAGCGGCAACTGCAATACCTCGATCCGCGCAGTGGGCAGCCGCGACGACTTCGACGACGTAGCCGCCGCGAAATCCCGCATCCCAAACCGATCGGATACGATCGAGGCGCATCCAACAAAGTACGTCGGGGGGCAGAAAATGACGAAGTTCAAGAGCGTCCGCAGGGCCGCGCTCACCACGGTCGGCCTCCTGGCCTGCGCTGTCCTGTCATTCGCCGGGCCGGTTTCGGCCGCCGGTGGCGAGGCCGGATCGATCAGCCTGCGCGACCAGGGCTTCTTCTGGGTGGGCGTGCGCACGAAGCAAGTGGAAGTCGCGGGCCGCGCCGGCGCACCGCCGAGCAAGGGCACGGCAATCGAAGGCCAGATGCACGTCGGCTTCCAGCTGGTAGCACGGAAACGCTATCCCTATCCGCTGGTGCTGGTGCACGGTGGCGGCGGCCAGGCCACCGACTGGATGGGCACACCGGACGGCCGCGATGGCTGGCTCGACTACTTTCTTGCGGCGGGCTTCGACGTGTATTTCGTCGATCGCCCCGCGCATGGTCGCTCGCCCAACACCCGCGCCTATGGCGAGCAGCTGGGCGCGCCACCCACCACTGACTTCATCGCCAGCGCCTTCACCATACAGAGCAAGCAGTATCCTGGAGGAGGAGGCGCGGATTCGCGTGAAGTAGCCCTGCATACGGCCAGTTCCGAGCCAGGGCCCACGGCATCCAATGCGATCCTGAAGGACAACCTGGCGGAACTGCTGGACAAGATCGGCCCGGCCATCATCGTCACGCATTCGGCCGGCGGTGCCGTCCGGATGGCTGGCCATGGAGGCGCGTCCCAACCTGGTGAAGGGCGTGCTCGCCATCGAGCCGGTCATGGGCATTACCGACAATCTCGCGCCGCTGATCACGTTCAAGCCGGACGCTGGCCGCGGGCGAGCGGATCGAGACGGAGTCGCTGCCGTCAGAGGGCGAAGGGCTCTCTCCCTGCCGCCTGCAGCCGAAGGACAAGGTGCGCACCGTGCCGGCCTATGAGGGCAAGCCCGTGCTGTTCGTGGTGTCGCCGCTGTCCGCCCCGATGTTCACGCCGAACGTGCACTGCTCCGTCCACACGCTGAACCAGCTCGGCGCAAACGCGAAGCTGGCGCGGCTCAAGGAAGACTTCGGCATCCAGGGCAATGGTCACTTCATGAACGAAGAGCTGAACAACGGCGAGATCGCGAAGAAGGTGTTTATTCCCTGGCTGTCTTCGATCAAATAGCGGTGCGCGCCGCGGGTTTGTCGCGGAAGGGATCCGCGTCGATGACTCTCGGGGCGGCACGGAACCTCTGGTCGCATCCCAGGCAAGGAACCATAACCAGGGCGACGGATCGGAACCATCACGATGAAAACCAAACCGTCGATTCTTCTCGTCGTAATCGTGGGCACGGCCGTACTGAACGTCGCCGCAGGTGCGGAGCTGAAGCACACGGCTCCGGCAAAGGTGGACCTGGCAGGCCTGTGGAAGATCAACCCGGATCTCAGTGACGATCCCTACGCGGCCGTAGAGAAGAAACGGCGTGATAGTGCCGGAGGCAGCCCCACCGGTGGCGGACCGGTTGGTGGCAGCACTGGCAGCCGCCGAGGGGGGATAGTCATAGATGCCGGCGACGTACTCAACGGCGTTTTCGGCGGTACCGTCGGCGGTTCGACAGGTGGCACCGTCGGTGGGCGCAGGTCCGGTGGGGGTACGAGCGACCGTCCGGCGGGCGATCCCGAGCCCTCCTCGATGCGCATCCCGCTCGACTCGTTCCTCGCAACGCGTGAGCAATTCGAGATCGCGCAGCAGCCGGATTCGCTGACGATCGCAACGGTGGATGAGCAGAGCACATGCAAGCCCGCCGATCCCGGCCAGGCGCCCCTTCCTGGTGGGGAACTTGGGGACCGTCGTTGCGGCTGGCAGGGCGACACCTGGGTGACGGAGCTCAAGGAACCGAATGGTGTGATACGCACGAATCGTTACGAGCTGAAAAAGGGCGGCCGGCAACTCGTCATGATCAGTGAGATCAAAGGCGGCAAGACGCCGCTTTCGGGGCTGCGGATCAAGCGAGTCTACGATCGGGTGCTCATGAACTGACTCGCGGCGCGGAGGGCGCGCCACCAGCCGCCCGCCGCCTGTGACCGTCTCGACCTATGAATTATCGGATGACGATCCCACGCGAGCCTTCGGGTGAACTGTGCATCAGGTGCGCCCACGCATCGTGCACAGCTTCGTCTCTCACCATCACAGGCCCTGCGGTCTCTTCGGGAATGAGCACGGCGTCAGGGATGAACCTGTCCAGAGTCGCCAGATGGGCGCCGTGAGATTTCGCTAGCGCGAGCAGGTAGCCGTCTGTCGTCTGTGCGGATTTGCGCACCCACGGCGGGAGGTGGCGGGTGTGGAGGTCGGCCGGGATGAACAGCATGTTCTCAGCCGATTTCAGATCCTGAAGATCGTCACGCGCGGTATCCAGGCTTGCGGCGTAACCCGCCTTTCCGCTGCCGACTCGCACAAAGCCGAGCTCCGTGATCGGGCAGGTGGCGAACACTACGTGATCTCTCCCACGTTCCGCGATCTGTAGGGAAGCCCACAAGCGCGTTCGTTCGTAGTGAACGTGATCCGTGTAGCGCATGGCGAGCAGCGCATTGACGTCCAGAAGAAACATCATGGGAAATCCTCGAGCTCTCGACGGACATCTTCTGACGTCAACGGAGGAGTGCCCGGGGGGAAAAGGCACGCCTTCGTCCCGAAGCGCGGGTGGATGTAGTAAGGCGATCCCCTCGCAGGCCGGTAGATCGGGTAAGGGATGTCCGGATACTCGGGGTCGGGAAACGTGACGGTGGTCGGGCCCACGTGCCCCTCTCCATCGCGGGTGTCGAGGGCATCGATCGAATTGTCTTCAGTCATGGTCTGATCCTTGTTGATGGTGCGAGCCTCCGTGCTCGGGACGTCGCAACTTTAGAGATGAATCGAATATGGGGCAATACGACGATCGCTCACGAAAGTACGATCACACATGGCCGTTTCTCGCGCGGGATTTTTCCGTTCAGGTTGGGCAAGAGTCGTATCCATTCGGCGGGGAATGCCATGGCCTGATCGTGGTCGTTCGTGACGCTCCGCGATATATGCAAATCTGATGCAATCGTTGAGAAATGGTCGCGTTGCGGAACCCGGCGATGGCGTGAGCCACATCGCGTCGTGGTCCCTGGCATCAAGGAGGTCAACATGGTGTTCGATCGTTTTTCTAGTGGCTGGGGAAGGCCGTTAGGGCGGCGGGCCGTGGATGAGGTCGCTGTACTGGTGAGAAGCGGCTGCGCGGATTGCAGCAATTGTGTCGTGGCGAACGCATTAGCGTGTGCTGCCAGCCGGATTTTCCCAACTCTGCAATGTTGCTGCCAGGCATGAAGCACGCCCGCTCACGTCTGGATGTTTCCATCCGGGTGCTCGAATACTTCGAGCGTCAGGCAGCAGTCGACGCTGCTGCCGGAAAGCTCACCGCTTGGATATTGGATAATTGCGGCAAACATGTAGAAGTGGCGGGCGAGGTGCCGGGAGTGAGATCCGCTTGTTCGGCTCGTGTTCGTGCGAAGCAAAACGTCTCGAACGACGCATGCTTGATGCGGGGCCGGCATGCGGTGATCGGAAAGTCTCATATCTCGCAGAAGAACAGTGCAATGCCGTCCGGTAACCTGAGGGATTGGTGAGTCCCCAAGGTTAATTCCTGAAAAATTGAAGGTCTTCAGCGAAAAATTCCGGGGGAGCGATGAGTCCCCGGGGTTGTCGCGTGCCAAACCGTCAGTTCGAGGTGGGAATGCAGGCAGAGCGCCCGGAAAACAGTCAATCGGCGCGCGGGAGGTCCACTCGGATAGCTGCTCGCTTGCGCGCCCACCGGTGCCTATCCGCCGTTCGCCGGTAACCAGAAGAATGCATGGCTGCTCCTCAGATCCGCCGCCGGTACCCACCGGCCGTTGGCCGGTAGCTGGCAGATTGTTGTAACCAGCTATGGGAGCATTGTGTTCAAGGAAGCACATGAGGTCATTGCTTCCAGTCACCACTGAACCTGAGAGGATAAGTCCGTGCGTAACGTTGCTTTCTCGATCTTGCTGGTTGCCCTCGCGCTGCTGCAGGTCGCGGTCGTAGCAGCAGAGCTGTCTCACTCCGATGTGCAGGCCGCGACTGCCCGGAACAGTGAATCCGGCGCACGGCACGTACTCGCGTCAACTGAGACGGGGCGCAAGGCGTCGACGTTCTGAGGTTCGTCGTTACGCAAGCGGCTGCCGGCATGCGTCAGTACTGCATGCCGGCTCCTCGGCGCACCGAAGACCCTTCATTTGAACTCGAAAATGTCCTCTTCCTTCGGACGTTCCATTCCCTGCTCGAAGTACTTCTCCCACATCTGCGCCCAGGGCCGGCCGTACATGTCGGGCATTTCGTACTCGATGGTCTGGCCGGCGATGACCGGGGTTGCGCGACCCTTGACGGGGTAGATCGTCGGAATGCATTTGATGTACTCGATCGGATTCCCGGTGTCGAAGTCACCGAGCTTCGCGTAGTTGCGGATCATGCGGATCGGCTCCACCAGAGCTTCCGGATCGTAGAACACGGCCTCGTGGTTCAAGGCCGTGACCTGGCCTCTTGGCGTCGCGGACGGGCGTATAGATCTCGATGGTCTGCATCTTGTTCGAGAACTCGAACGCGCCGTGTGCGGCCCAGCCGCGGATGTTGGAGGTCCATGTGATCAGTACGTCGTCGATCCCAGAAGCCGATGGTCTCACCGTACCAGCGCGGCACGTCGGCGCCCAGTCGCGGCACGGCGCCATCCATACGGAACTGGCGGCCGACGTGGATGTTGGTGACGAAGTTATCGGCGACGCCCGCCGTCATCTGCACGAGGGTGGGCGTCACGATGAACGATTGCGGGAACTGGATCGAGAACGCATACCAGCGCCGCATGAAACCTTCCGGCCAGCAGTACTGCGAAGGCCATTGGGCCGCGTTGGTGTTCCCCTGGTGATAGGCGTCCTGCACCATGCGTTGCTGATATTCCGGCGTCAGCAGCGAGAGCACGGTGGGGAATTGCACCGACAGCATCAGCGTATACCAGTTCTCGAAGACGGGGCCGGGCGCGTAACGACCGTTGAGCTCGCCCGGCACCGTCTTATAGGTGTGCTGCGTGGGCCCGCCACGTTTGCGGGTCTCCGCCAGCAGCGCTTCGTAGTGCGCCTGTGCCGTCTTGAACGTGTAGGGGCTGACGATCGCTCTGCGCGGATGGTCTCGGTCGCAATGTCCCCAGGCGGCCGTGCGCGGCGGATCGCTCCCGATCGTCGCCGGGGAAGATGGCGCCACGCTGCATCTCCAGCCCTTGCGGGCTGTTGCAGCGGAAGTAGCGAGCATCCTTCCAGAGCTCGCGATCCTTGTAGAAGTCCTTGGACGTGAAGATGTCCACGGGCAGCGGCGCGACCCCGGCCGGCGCACCACCGTTCCAGGCAGACGCGACCTCGAGCAGAGTGGGCGGAGCGTTGCCGCCAGACGGCACCGGTAGTTTCGCGGGGCCGACGAACGGGAAGCGCGCAATTTCCTGCGCGATCTGTTGCGCCTGGGCCGCCGAAAGGGGCGTGCCGAAAGACGGCATGGACATCTGCGGTAACGGCGGTGTGAGCGGCGCGCCGCGACCCACGCTCTTGAAGCCGGGGTCCGCGACCTGTTGGGCTTGCGTGGCGCTGGTCAGGCAGAGCGTGGCCAAGGCAATTGCGAACGTCATACATGTCATGCCCGGCATACGCCAGCGACGTGCCAAGTTCGCAACCGGTTCACTCAACGTCATGGAACGCTCCCGTGTGACCTAAGACAGCCCTCGCGCCTTGCGCGGTCGGAGCATAGTCCAGGTCGGAGGGGCGCATGCGCTGCCCGAGGCGCCACGCCATGATTTCGTCCAGCACGCAGACTCAATCGGCCAATGCAGTCCGCGGGTCCGCCTTGAGCGCCGCCAGCACGCGTTCGCTGCGGAATGGTGGCCGACGCAGCCGAACGCCGGTCGCATCGTAAATCGCATTGGCGATCGCCGCGATCACCGGCTTGTGGCTGGCTTCGCCGGCGCCGTAGTGCGGCAGGTCGGGGCGGTCCGGGTTGGGATCGCCGTTGACCAGCACGATGTCGATGGCCTCGGGCGTATCGGAATGCCGCAGGCTCGGGATGCGAAACCCAGTCGACGCTGGTGACTTTCTCGGTATCGAACTGCACTTCTTCCCAGAGCGCGCGACTCAGAGCGTGCAGCATGCCGCACTCGACGGTGTGGCGCAGCCCTTCGGGATTGATCGACCAGCCCGCAGTCGTGGGCGCACACCAGGCGCTTGGCCCAGACGCGCCCGGTCTCGCGATTGACCTCGACCTCGGCGATGATGGCGGCAATGGTGTTGCTGCGATAGGTGTAGGCGATGCCGCGTCCCGAGAGCACTTTGCCGCGCGATGCGGCCGTGCGCGGTTTCGGCGACGGGCGCGCGTCCCAGCCATAGGCCTTCGCGGCCGCGCGCACCGACGGCGAGCGAGCGCGCCTTGCGGAACACGCCGTCTTCCTTGGCCGCTTCCAGCATGTCGAGGCGGAACTGCACGGGATCGGCCTTGGCTGCCGCGGCCAGCTCGTCGATGAACGACTCGAAGGCGAACGTCACCTGCGGCCCATTGGGGTCGCGCAGGTTGCCGGTGCGCAGCGGCGTTTCCCAGATCATCGGCAGGCCGACGACGCGCGTTGTCGTGCGCCGGTTCGGAATGGCGTACATCACGGAAGGCGCTTCGGCGTTGCCCCTGGCCGGGCGCTCGGGCCGCCGGCCCATGAGCTGCGCGATCAGCACCGTATCGGGTTCGTTGTACCCGAGGTGGTTGTGGTCCGCGGCGCAGGCGTCGTACTCGAGCGCCACCAGCTTGCCCTGGGCATCGAGCCCGCCGCGCAGCTTGAAGACGTAGGGCGGGCCCTTGGTGTCCCACGCCGTTTCCTCGTCCCGCATCCACTGCATGCGCACCGGGCGGCCGAGCTCCTGCGCCAGGAACGCGGCCTCGAAGCCGGCATCGTCGGCCGCGGTGCGGCCGTACACCTGCGGGCCATCCATGTAGACCACGCGCACCTTCTCCCGCGGCATGTCGAGGAACTTCGCGACGCCGTTGCGCAGGCCGTAGGCCTTCATGTCGTTGGAGTAGATCGTCATCTGCCCGTCGGAAGGGTCGGCCAGCGCGTGTGCCGGGCCAATGGCCGTGTGTCCCTGGAAGGGCACTTCGTACTCGGCCTCGATGACGCGCTGCGGCGCCCGCGAACGCCGCGTCCGGGTCGCCCTGAACCTCGCGGCTCGCTCGGTCGAAGTGGGCGTCGCGCGCGCGCATGTAGTCGAACAGCTCGTCGGATGCCGGGAACGGCGCGGTCGGCCGGTCGTCTTCCATTCCACCTTCAGCTGCCGCGCGGCGCGGATGGCCTGTTCCTCGCGCTCGCAGATCACGGCCACATAGTTGCCGCGGCTGACGACGCGAATGAAGCCGGGCACATCGGCCACCGACGACTCGTCGATGCGCTGCAGGGTCGCGCCCGCGAACGGCGGCCGGACATTGCGCGCATGGACCATGCCGGGCAGCTTCATGTCCACGGCCCACTTCAGCGATCCGTCCACCTTGGCGGGAATGTCGTAGCGCTTCAGCGACTGTCCCACGACGCGCAGCTCATTCACCGGCTTCACTTCGGCCTTGCCGGTGGTGGCAGTCGACGTTGCGTCCGGTGAGCGCGACGTTGAAACGCTTGCCGCCGATCAGTTCGGCGTAGGTCACCTTCTTCGCAGGATCGGACTTCAGCGAAATGGTGGCGTTGCTCACCGCGAGCATGTTCGACCGGCGCGCCCAGGTGCTGGCCGCCCAGCTCCAGCAGCACCCGCCGCGCTTCGGCGGCCACCCGGCGCATCGGCCAGCCATCGCGCTCGACGCGCGTCGGAACCGCCCGAGCCGCCCTGGTCCGGGGTGATGTCCGTGCAGCCCATGACGAGGCTGGTCTTGTCGTACGCGATGTCCAGTTCGTCGCACATCATCTGCCGGAACGCAGTGCCCGTGCCCTGGCCGCCATCGGTCTTGCCGACGAAGAACGTCGCGGTGTTGTCGGGATGAATCACGATCCAGGTGTCGAGCTGCAGGAAGTCGGGATCGGGATACGGGCCGGCGGCGACCGCGGGCTTCCGCGAGCGAGCGCGCTGGCGCCGGGCAGGGCGCTGACGCTCAGGCTGATGACCAGCGCGCCCGAAGCCTTGAGGAAGCTGCGGCGCGACGACGCGGACGGCCTGATTGAGCCCGAGGATCGCGTCTTCGACCGCCTTCGGCAGCTGCAGGGCGTTGCTCATTTGCCTTCTCCTGCAGTCCTTCGCCCCGCGCACCACGCGCTTGATCGCCGCCTGGACCCGGTAGTAGGTCATGCATCGGCACAGCGCGCCGTCCATCGCCTCGCGGATCTCGGCATCGCTCGGGTTCGGATTCCGGTCGAGCAGCGCCTTGGCCGTCATGATCTGGCCGTTCTGGCAATAGCCGCACTGCGGCGCCTGCTCGTCGATCCACGCCTGCTGCAGCGGATGCAGTTTGCCGTTCTTCGCAAGGCCTTCGAGCGTGGTGATCTCGCCGCGCACCGCCGACACGGGCAGTGATGCAGGAGCGCACGGCCGCGCCGTCGATGATGACGGTGCACACGCCGCACTGGCCGAGCCCGCAGCCGAAGCGGGGCCCACGCAGGTCAAGGTCGTTTCGCAGCACGTAGAGCAGAGGAGTCGACGGGTCTACGTCCACCTCGCGGGTCGCGCCGTTGACGTGCAGTTTGACGATGCTCATGACTTACCTTCCGCAGGACGCGGGATCCGATGCTCACTCGAGACTAGGGCAGAGCCCGTGCGGATTCAACGCGCGGCCACCAGCGTATTTGCATGGCCGGCCTGCGGTCGCCCGCTCAGCGCGGGAATCATTCGAACGCGGAGACGCGGATTGCGCGACAATCAGCGTGTCCTTCCACTCTGAGAACGATAGGGAGGCTGCCATGCGCATTCTTTTCGCAGCGATCCTGCTCTGTGTGCCGCTCGCGTCTGTCGCCGACGAGTCGCATGCTCAGCATCAGCACGGCAAGCCTGATCTCGGCGCCATCGGAGCCGCGCACCTTGCGACTTCCTGTAATGCGACCGCGCAACAGGAGATTGACCGCGGTGTCGCGCTCATTCATTCGTTCTGGTACCTCGAGGCGGAGAAATCGTTTCGCCTCGCGGCGGATGCCGATGCGCAATGTGGCATGGGCTGGTGGGGCGTCGCGATGTCGAATCTGCACCCGCTGTGGGCGCCCCCCACGGCGGATGAGCTCAATGCAGGGCGACAGGCCGCCGCGAAGGCGAAGCAGATTGGAGCGAAGACGCCGCGCGAACTGGCGTTCATCGATGCCATCAACGCGTTCTATACGGGCGCCGACAAGCTCGATCACCGCACGCGCATGATCGCGTACGAGAGATCGATGGCGGGCGTCGAGCGCGCAAACCCCACGGACCTGGAAGCCGCGATCTTTCACGCGCTCGCGATCCTCGGCGCCGCCGCGCCGAACGACAAGACCTACGCGCACCAGAGGCAGGCGGCGCAGATACTGAATCGCGTGCTGCCGCAGGCCCCGGCGCATCCGGGTGTCGCGCACTACCTCATCCACAGTTTCGACTATCCGGAGCTCGCCGAGCTGGCACTGCCGGCCGCGCGTGTGTACGCAAAACTCGCGCCGGGTTCGCCGCATGCGCTGCACATGCCGTCGCATATCTTTACGCGCCTCGGGCTGTGGGACGAGTCGATCGCCTCGAATCTCGCGTCCGCTGAAAAGGCGCATCGCTACGTCGAGAGCGTGCTGCCCGGCGCTGCTTCGTTTGACGAGCTGCATGCGATCGACTATCTCGTATATGCGTATCTGCAGCAGGGCGAGGAAGAGAAGGCGCGCAAGCTCGTCGAGCGGACGGCGCGCGTGACGGTGGTCGACAACGACAACTTCGCGGCGGCGTTCGCGATCGGCGCAATCCCCGCTCGCTTCGCGCTCGAGCGAAAACAATGGAAGGCAGCGGCGGCACTCCCGGTTCCGGCGATCATCGACTGGGCGAAGACACCGTACGCCGAAGCGAACATTCACTTCGCACGCGGCGTCGGCGGGGCACGCTCAGGTGACCGGGCCATCGCTCGCGATGCCATCGCTCGCCTTGCGGCGATTCGCCAGGCACTGCTCGACCAGAAAGATAGTTACTGGGCCGACCAGGTCGAAATTCAGCGACTCGCCGCTGCGGCGTGGCTTGCGCGTGCCGAGGGGGAGCATGAGAGTGCGTTGAAGCTAATGCGCACCGCCGCCGATCTCGAAGAGACGACGGAGAAGCATCCGGTCACGCCGGGTGCGATTCTCCCGGCGCGTGAGCAGCTCGCGGAGATGCTGCTCGAATACGGCCGCCGCGACGATGCGCTGGCGGAAGTCCAGCACGTGCTGCGCCAGGCGCCGAATCGCGGCAACGCTGTGCGGCTTGCTGCGCAGGCGCACGAGTGAATCTGCCCCTTCGTCAGCATCGAGAAGTCCCTGAACGCCCCAAAATGCCAGCCGGACGGATCGGTGGTTCGGACCGACGTCATCGCGCGCGGTTCGCAATCAGCGGGCTTGATCACAGGCTGAAACGCTCCCTCTTCTTGCTCCCCCATCTCGAACCGATCGGATACGATCGAGACACATCCAGCAAAGCACCGGGGGGCAGAAAATGACGAAGCTCAAGAGCGTCCGCAGGGCCGCGCTCACAACGGTCGGCCTCATGGCCTGCGCTGTCCTGTCATTCGCCGGCCCGGTTTCGGCCGCCGGTGGCGAGGCCGGATCGATCAGCCTGCGGGATCAGGGCTTCTTCTGGGTGGGCGTGCGCACGAAGCAAGTGGAAGTCGCGGGCCGCGCGGCGCACCGCCGAGCAAGGGCACGGCAATCGAAGGCCAGATGCACGTCGGCTTCCAGCTGGTAGCACGGAAACGCTATCCCTATCCGCTGGTGCTGGTGCACGGTGGCGGCGGCCAGGCCACCGACTGGATGGGCACACCGGACGGGCGCGATGGCTGGCTCGACTACTTTCTTGCGTCGGGCTTCGACGTGTATTTCGTCGATCGCCCCGCGCATGGTCGCTCGCCCAACACCCGCGCCTATGGCGAGCAGCTGGGCGCGCCACCCACCACTGACTTCATCGCCAGCGCCTTCACCATACAGAGCAAGCAGTATCCTGGAGGAGGAGGCGCGGATTCGCGTGAAGTAGCCCTGCATACGGCCAGTTCCGAGCCAGGGCCCACGGCATCCAATGCGATCCTGAAGGACAACCTGGCGGAACTGCTGGACAAGATCGGCCCGGCCATCATCGTCACGCACTCGGCCGGCGGTGCGTCCGGATGGCTCGCCATGGAGGCGCGTCCCAACCTGGTGAAGGGCGTGCTCGCCATCGAGCCGGTCATGGGCATTACCGACAATCTCGCGCCGCTGATCACGTTCAAGCCGGACCTGGCCGCGGGCGAGCGGATCGAGACGGAGTCGCTGCCGTCAGAGGGCGAAGGGCTCTCTCCCTGCCGCCTGCAGCCGAAGGACAAGGTGCGCACCGTGCCGGCCTATGATGGCAAGCCCGTGCTGTTCGTGGTGGCGCCGCTGTCCTCCCCGATGTTCACG
Organism: uncultured Gammaproteobacteria bacterium; assembly: GCA_963837755.1. GTDB lineage: Bacteria > Pseudomonadota > Gammaproteobacteria > Steroidobacterales > Steroidobacteraceae > JADGHX01. The sequence goes on from CAWIOP010000005.1 coordinate 407,572, forward strand.
CCGAACGTGCATTGCTCCGTCCATACGCTGAACCAGCTCGGCGCCACCGCGAAGCTGGCGCGGCTCAAGGAAGACTTCGGCATCCAGGGCAACGGGCACTTCATGAACGAAGAGCTGAACAACGGCGAGATCGCGAAGAAGGTGTTCATTCCCTGGCTGTCTTCGATCAAATAGCGGTGCGCGCTGCAGGTTTGTCGCGGAAGCGATCCGCGTCGATGATTCTTGCCATGAGAGTCCGTTCCTGAACGGACCGCCGGGCGCGGCGTCGGTCAATTAGCTCATTGCCCTGCTTCAGCGTGAAGCAGGGTAATGATTTATTCCTCGGCGGGGCGGCACGGAACCTCTGGTCGCATCCCGGGCAAGGAACGATATCCAGGGCGACGGATCGGAACATCACGATGAAAGCCAAACCGTCGATACTTCTCGTCGTAATCGTGGGCACGGCCGTACTGAACGTCGCCGCAGGTGCGGAGCTGAAGCACACGGCTCCGGCAAAGGTGGACCTGGCAGGTCTGTGGAAGATCAACCTGGATCTCAGTGACGATCCCTATCACGCCGTAGAGAAGAAACGGCGTGATAGTGCCGGAGGCAGCCCCACCGGTGGGGGACCCGTCGGTGGCAGCACTGGCAGCCGCCGAGGGGGGATAGTCATAGATGCCGGTGACGTACTCGACGGCGTCTTTGGCGGTTCGACAGGTGGCACCGTCGGCGGGCGCAGGCCCGGCGGGGGTGGGGGTACGAGCGACCGTCCGGCGGGAGATCCCGAGCCTTCCTCGATGCGCATCCCGCTCGACTCGTTCCTCGCAACACGCGAGGAATTCGAGATCGCGCAGCAGCCGGATTCGCTGACGATCGCAACTGTGGATGAGAAGAGCACATGCAAGCCCGCCGATCCCGGCCAGGCGCCCCTTCCTGGTGGGGAACTCGGGGACCGTCGTTGCGGCTGGCAGGGCGACACCTGGGTGACGGAGATCAAGGCACCGAATGGTGTGATGCACACGAATCGTTACGAGCTGAAAAAGGGCGGCCGGCAACTCGTCATGATCAGTGAGATCAAAGGCGGCAAGACGCAGCTTTCGGGACTGCGGATCAAGCGAGTTTACGATCGGGTGCTCATGAACTGACTCGTCGCGCGGAGGGCGCGCCACCAGAGTGCCATCAGCACGACGCTTGCGATCGCCTCGACCCATGAATTATCGGATGACGATCCCACGCGAGCCTTCGCGGCTGGCCCACTGCCGACTCTCACGAAACCGAGCTCAGTGATCGGACAAGTAGCGAACATTACGCGGTCTTGTTCATGTTCAGCGAGCAGTTGAGAGGCCCACGTATCTACTCGTGCGTGGTGAACGTGATCCTTGTAGGACATGGCGAGCAAGGCGTTCACGTCCAGAAGAAACATCATGGGAAGTCCTCCAGCGCGCGACGGACATCTTCCGATGTCAATGGAGGAGTACCTGGTGGAAAAAGACGCGCTTTTCTACCGGTACGCGGGTTGACGTAATAGGGTGATCCCCGAGCAGGTCGGTAGATCGGATACGGGATATCCGGATATGCGGGGTCGGGAAATGTCACCGTGGTTGGGGCCTCGTAGCCCTCCCCATTGCCGGCGTGAATGGGGTTGCTCGATTGATCTTCAGTCATGGTCTGCTCCTTGTTGATGGTGCGAGCCTCCGTGCTCGAGACGTCGCAACTGTAGGGATGTATCGAACATGGGGCAACAGGAAATTCGCTCACAAAAATACGAGCGCGGCGTGGAAATGTGTAGTGCGTGCTCTTTCTGTTCAGATCTGGCCGAGTGGTACGTATGCGTCTGGGGCATCTGCCCAATCGTCATCGTTCGCCGGGCTCCGGGATATGTGCAAATCTGCTGCGATCGTTCAGAAATAGTCGCGTTGCAGAATTCGGGGTGCGGCAGGTCGGTGGGGCCGGTCACCACGCTGCCTGGGCCGAGGCGAACCATCTTCGCCTTGTCGATCGCAGGCCCGAATCCGAAGTGGACCTCCCCGTCAAGCACCGTATACACGCGCCACTTATCTCCGTGGGTGTGCGGGGGAAGCGTCGTATTGGCGGGCCACTTGTTGCGCAGAACGTATATGCCAGGCTTCGAGAGATCGCCCGCGATCACAGCGGACAGCACGCCCGGCGGTGCTCCCGGAAGTGCCGCATACCGGATTGAGTCTCCCGGCACAGCGAGGCCTGCCTTCTCGTCGGCAGGGTGGATCAGTCCCAGCCGCCCTTGCTCAACTCCACCGGCAGGATCTTCATGAACGCCTCGACCGCGTGGATCTGTCCATCGTAGATCTTGAACGTTTCCCAGACGGTGAGCTGATCCCCGCCGCTTTCGCGCACCCCCCATGCCATGCGCAGCCAGACGATCCCCATTCTCTCGTCGACGCCGATGACGCGCGTCGAAACCTTGCCGAGGCGGTTGAAGATCGCGAGCGGCTGCGTAGAGATGTTCTGGCAGCCGGGAGCGAACCTGCAGCCCGGTCCGGCCATGATCTGGCCGTTCTCGTAACGATAGGCGTTCGGAGCAAACGGCGCGTTCACCGCGGCGAAGGTCTTCGCAGCGTTGAGCCCGTCGGGATAGTGCATCGCTGCCTTGATGGCCTCGTCGCGCGAGGGGAGCTGTTCGGGACGCGGCACGTAGTTCGTCACTTCGCTCGGCGCGCTCAGGCCGTCGATATTGAAGATGAGCCCGTCGGCGCGGCTGCGGGTCGCCACGGTCTCGATCTCGGTGATCTTCTGGTCGACCACCTTGAGGCGCACGACCAGCATCGTCGGCGCACCGCTCTCTTCCGCAACGACGTGCGCGCCCGCCATTCCCGCACGCTCATCAATGATGTCCTGCCGGAAGCCGCGGAGGCGGGTCACGGAGGTCAGCAGGCTGACCTTGGCGAGCGGCTTCTCGATGGCGTCTTCGGTGACGCGTAGCTTGTCACTGACCGGGAGCCTGCTCGTGTCGTGTTTGAGCAGCGCGTAGAGATATGTCGTGACCATGCCGCGCAGGCATTCGCGGTCGCAGGTGGGCGCAGGCACAGGTGCGGATCTGGATTGGGCCTGCGCGGCGGAGGAGCAGGTCAGCAGGATAAGACACAGCGAGGTTGATGTTTTCATGGTGCCTCAATCCACGGTCCGCGGGCTTATTTTGGAAGCGGGTCGGAAGACGGCCAGAAGCGCGCGGTCGCTATTGGCAGCCCGCGGAAGAACGCGTTGATGGCATGAATCTGCCCGCCCCACACCTTGAAGGCTTCGAAGGTCACGAGCGCGTTGCCTTCGCCATACGCGGAACCTGTGTGCCCGAAATTCATCCACAGCAGCACGACGCCGTTTTCTTCATCCACGGCGGCAACGCTTGCGATGATGCCCGGGTGCACAATGATGTTCTGCGAGTACAGGCCGCAATCGGCGCGGCCGCAGCCGTCGCCCGCGGTAATCACCCCGTTTTCGACACGGTAGCCTTCCGGCGCAAAGGGTGTTCCTCCGTCGGTGAAGTTGCCGATGCGCAGTCCTTCGGTATATGTCAGGGCGGTCTTGATCATCGACTCGCGGGACTGCTTCTTCTTCGTGGGCACGGGATCGTTCATGCCCCTGATCGGTTTTCCGAGCTCGGTCGGCTGAAAGTGGGACTCGGGCGTTACCCGCTGCACCAGCGTTTCGATACCGGCGATCTTCCTGTCCTTCACGTGAAGCAGAACGGAATAGAGCATCTGGGTTTTGCCCTCGTGAAGCTGCACGTGCGTGGCCGCGATCTGCTTCTTCGTGTCCAGGTAGTCATGACGGAACTCGCCCTTGGTCGTCACGGCTTGCCAAAGTCCTTCGCCAAGCTTGAGGGCGTTGGAGTCCTCAGTGAAACGGACGTTTTCGGCCAGAGGGAGCTTCGAGTGGTCACGCGCCACAACAGCATCGACATACTGCGTGATCATGCCGCTGAGGCATGCGCGGTCGCAGTTCTCCGCCGCTGCGGGCGCCTGGGAAAAGCCAAGCAACAGTAGTGATGAAAACGTGACGGCGACGATCTTTGCGATGGGTGCGCGACGTTCCTGAAGCATGGTTCCCCCTGACATTTTTCTGAAGAGTACAGGAATAACCCGCGTGTATTGCTGTCCTGATTAGTCGTGATGCCACCGGGCGGTCGCTCTCAGGGAAGCACGCCCGTGTCGGGCAACACTCTCCCGCCCCAATCAAGTCCGCGCTGGCCGGCAAGCTCGCGAAGGAATCACAAGATGAACTTTGATGAAATGCTGAAGACCTGGCGCGCGCAGGACGAGACACCGCTCTACGGCGTGAACCGGGATCTCCTCCAGCTGGTGCATTTCTTCCTCGTAGTGAACGCTGCGGTGAGTGCGATCTGGTCCAGCCGCAAGACGAAGCAGGAGCTGCTGCCGCGCAGGCGTCGGTTGAGCGAGTTGCTCGAAATCCTGGACACGAGCGAATGATATTTACCGGACAGAGCGTGCGATGACAGGTTTCAAGACGTTCGTATTCGCGCTGAGCGCGCTCCTGGCGGCTTTTCTCGCCAGCCCGGCGATGGCCCGGACGGCGCCCGATCCGGTCGGTGAATGGCACGGCTCGGTAGCCGCGCCGACAGGCGACATCACGCTAATTCTCTACGTGTCGCGCGGCGAGCGCGGCGCGCTCCAGGCGCAGATCGAGGCCCGCGAGCAAGCCCCCGGCCGTAAGGCACCCGTCAGCGAGATCGCTTCGGCGGATGGGCGCCGCCAATCAGAGGCGGTGCCGATCCTTTGCAGTCGTTTAGCTGCTATTTTCACAACCACCGATAATGGCCGTTTGCGAGGTCACGCCGGCGCGTCACTCGGGAAGACCGGCCTTGCGGTAGCCATCAACGAAATGCTCAAGCGTCGCAGCGTCGCGGAATGGCTCCGTCGTGGCCCAGTGGGTAGAGCATCGTGGACGCCGGCTTTATAGATCTCGACATACTGCTCACAAGAATTCGGCACGCGCAGTCGAAGGTTTATTTTCTCGACGCTGTAAAGCCTACAGCCGAAAAGGCTGGCGCATCTTTCATGGACGCCCGACGGGGTTCGTTGTAAACATTCCGACCGCTTGATTTTAGAGGAGACGCAGCATGGACCGATTCACGGGCGGTTGCCTGTGCGGCAACGTCCGAATTGTGGCGTCGGGACTCCCATACCGGGTCGGCCTTTGTCACTGTCTCGACTGCCGCAAGCATCATGGGGCCCTTTTTCACGCTTCCGCGGTGTTCCCTCAGGATGCGGTGACGATCGATGGCGAAACACGCGACTACGCCGGGCGGTTTTTCTGTCCCCGCTGCGGCTCGTCCATTTTCGCACGCACCGCCGACGAAATCGAAGTGAACCTAGGATCCCTGGATGCCCCTGACCAACTGATGCCAACCTACGAAAGCTGGATCGTCCGTCGCGAGTCCTGGTTGCCGCCGTTTCCGCTCACGAGACGATACGAGCGCGATCGTGACGCCACGGGTCGCTTTGAGGAGTAGGTCGCACGAACGGTGCGAAGGCGCCGTTACGAGTGACCGAGATGTATGCCTTGATCGACATCTCGAACCAGATGCTCGAGGACAGCGCCTTCGGTCGTCCTCGGGCAAAGATACGCCGTCGTTCCTCTGCTGCTCCTCTCGATTAAAGGAGAGACGAGCGGCATGCTGAGTTCTCGGCCTGCTTGCCACGCGGCGTTAGGTGCATCAGGCAGGGGTCGAGCCGCAGAAGCGTCGGCCCAATGATGGACTGGACCGATCGGCACTGCCCTCCGTCTGAGGATGCGCGAGGCACTGCGTGGCCGGTACCCATGACAAGCACCTTCCCCGTGAGGAAGGAGTTGGCGTATTCACGTACTAGCAGGGCGTGATGATCGACCTGCGAAGAGACACGGATGCCAGCAACTGATCGACGCCCTGATGAACGGTAAGTTCGCTTACCCGTTCTCGACCCACCTCTCGAATCCTGCGATCCCGTCACATTCAACGCCTGCATGAATCGCCACGCATTGCCGCGCGTGCGTTCACTCGTGGCAAGGCCTGGCAGCGCGTAGGCCAGAACGTTTGAGCGGGGGAGGCCGAGCTGATCCACCGCCTTCGCGGCGACGATCAGCGCTTGCGTGGAATCGAGGCCGCTAGAGACGCCGATGACAGGCTTCTGGATGCCCGTTGCCTCCATGCGCCGCGCGAGACCCTGAACCTGGATCTGATAGACCTCGCGACAGCGCTCATCGAGCCTTGTCTCATCGCTCGGCACGTAGGGGAAGCGCGCGACCTCGCGGACAGGAGCAGCGCGAACGTGAGCGCTGTCACGGTCATGAAGTACACGGCGCATCCTCGCGCCGGCCAGCAGGGTGATTTGCATCACCCTGCTAGAACTGCCAGCCCACATTGAGCGTCATCTCGAACGAGTTCAAGGAATCATCGAGCGTGTCCACCAGCTTGTCGATGTAACGATAGCGCCCGTCCAGGCGAATCAGCAGTTGGTCGGTGGTGAAGTACTTCACTCCGAGGCCCGCATTCAGTGTGAAGCTGCTGTCGTCATCGATGGAAACGGCCTGGCCGTTCGCTATCCCCTGAATCGGTCGATCGAGGTTCGCGGAGGCATGCCCCACGCCCCCCAGCGCATAAGGCACCAGCCGGCCGCCCGGATTGAAATTCCAGACCATATCCACGTCGAGCGTCGCAAGGTCGAGATCGCTATCACCGCCCGTCAGCTCCGTGACCTTGTTCGGGTTGTAACCGAGCGACAGCTCCAGGCCCCACGTCTGCGTGACGTTGTACCCATAGCGGATGCCGTATGTCACGTCGTCATCGAGCGTGGGTGTCAGGCCCGAGACCTGCGTGTCCGTGAGCTCATCGCCGAAGAGCTCCCCCACGTAGCCGTGTATTTCCTGCGTCTGCGGTTGCACTTGCGCAATCGCCGGTATGACGCTCGAGGCAAGCGCTCCAAGGGTCGTCCAGCCAGCGAGCCTCCGCTGCATTTGCATTAGAATCCTCCATCGCATGGATTGGTGTGGCGTCACGGCACGGGAACAGGCTCGAGTATCTCCGCGGGCGGCCGGGGTCTCGACCACCGGAGCGAACAGCTCCGATCAGCGCGGATGAGCAGCATCTATCCCGTTTGGGCGAATGATTAGCGCGACGAGGAGCGATGCGCCAGCGGGAGCCCGACCGGCGCTGAGAGAGTGTCTCAGGCGGCTAACACTCCGACGCAGGGAGTACCAAGGAGGAGACCTGGTCGGCTCCCGCAGCTGCCTCGCGAGTGCGTGGAAGGTGATGCGGGCTACTATTGTCCGCGCACCAGCAAATGAAGGAGGCGCATGAGTGCCGCCCGATCCCGACTCCGCCTCGTCTCGAGGCACGATGCCATGTAGTCGCGCCGCATCGCATTGCGCATTCCGAGTTCAACACCGCGCATAACGGTAAAGCTCGGACGCACGCTTTCACGAGCCTCCGTCAGATGTTCAAGACCATCGCGCAGATCGTGCGCGCGCCGGGTGAGCGCAACTACATCTACGCGTACTGGCCGGAGCTCGATCGGCTGGCACATGAGCACGGCATTGCGAGCCGCGAAGCTGTGGCACACCTCGCGGAAATCAACGTGGCGTTCGGTAACTTTCTGGCCAGGATCGGCGGGACGAGCACGACCGTGATCGTTACGGCAGACCACGGTTTCATCGACGCGCGACCGGACCAGACGATCGAGCTCGACGCGCATCCGCAACTCGCGCGCACGCTGTCGCTGCCGCTCTGTGGCGCATTGGCGATTACACACTGCTCATGAAAGACCGTTTCCTCATCAAAGACTGGCTGCCGGGCGAGCCGCGGTACGTGCACATTGGCGTCCACGGCGGCATGAGCGCGCAAGAGATGTATGTGCCGTTGATCGTGGCGGAGGCTTGATTCACGTGCCCAAAGAGGCAGTCGTCGCCGCGTGCGCGAGCTGCACGTGCGTACACTGCACTTCCCATCTGCCGGGAATAGAAAAACGGCGGCTCCTCGTTTAAGGTGATCCCGCAGGGACCTGCTCATTGGGCCGCTGCCGGATGGTTTGATGGGACCGCCGAGGGCATTGCTCGGCGAACAGTGGCCCGCGCGCCCGGCCAGGGGACGACGCCCGGTATGCCTGGGGGCAGGGATTCGTGAAGCCCGAGGACCAGAGCACCCCCGGGATGCAATCTGTCGATGAGCCGCCGCGCAAGCTCGTGCTGCAACTCCGGTGCAAAGTAGGTGAACACCACGTTGCGGCAGAGGATGAGATCGAACTGCTGATCAGGCATCGTCGCGCAGATGTCCTGGTGTGCAATTCTCACTGCCGCGCGAAAGGGTGCGCGCACGCAGTATTCGCCAGCGTGCTGGTCGAACGCCTGCGCGCGCCACGAGACCGGCAACTCTTTCAGGGCGCTCGCCCGGTAGCAGGCAGCGACCGCACGGTCGAGCAGGACTGGATCGATATCTGTCGCGAGCACGCGAAACTGCAGGCGCGATGAGTACCGGGCCGAGAGCCTCAGTCGCCACAGTATCGAGAGCGTGTACGGCTCCTCACCAGAAGCGCAGCCCGCGCTCCAGCACTCGAGCGTCGGATCACCCCGCTGGATGGCGGCGATGGCAAGCTCCGGGAGCACCAGATGCTCGAGAGACTCGAAGACGCGCCGGTCCCGATAGAACCTCGAGATCGGGATCGAGCAGAGCATTCGCAGTTCTTCCCACTCGGAAGGACTGGCTTCGAGGTGGGCACGATATGCGGCGACGTCGACCAGGCCGAGCGAGCGATGTCTGCGATCGACGCGCCTGCAAACGGTTCTCCGGACGTTTCGGAAGCCGGGCCACGCGAGCCGCATGCGGGGCAACGCCCACTGGAGAAAAGCTACGCAATCCGCATCGTTCATTGTCGTGCGGCGGAACCGTCAGAGGAGTGCCATGCTTTGCCGTTCTCCCGAGTCGCTATGGGCAATCCGAACGCTCGGGCTGGATGCTGACAGTCACGGCATCGGGGCAGGGGCGGGGGCGACCCGAACGCCTCGCTGCACCCGCGGAATCCGGATCGTGAAGTGCGCCGGCTTCACCACCAGCAAGTCGCTGCGCAGTTCGTCGATCAGGCGCTCGGCGGTGTCGCCTATGAACGCCCGTTTGATTCCGGATCGAGACAGCGCACCGAGCACGACGATGGCGCTGTCGATCTTCCGGGAGACGTCCACGATGACGCTGGCCGGATCGCCACAGACGAGATGTCGCCGGCCCCGTGGGATATTCGTCGATCGCAAGGCGCGATCGAATGCCGCGCCGGCAATCGCCGCGGTCTCGCGCTCGAGTTCCATGCCGACGCGGGCATCTGTCACAGCGGCGGGACCCGCGCCCGCTGGCATCCTCATATGAGCATGCACCGCGTGTAGCTTGCCGCGCAGACCCTCGGCCATCAGGGCGCCCAGGCCCAGAATGCGGCTCTCGAGCCGGGCAGGCTTGCCGAACGCATGGAGCGGATCGACTGCGGCCAGCACCACAGGATGACTGTACGGCCGGGGAGATTTCACCAACAGCACCGGCACCGGACTCAGCCGTAGCAATTCCCAGTCGGTAAGACTCAGGAGCCACGTCATGTGATGCGTGCCGGGGTGGTGTTGGGCGACGATCAGATCCGCCCGGGTCGCCACTGCCCGGCGCACGACGGCTTCGTGCGGGGGATAGTCCCACTCGGCCGCCACTGAGACCCTCAGGCCGCGGTCCAGCAGAGGCGCGGCAATCTTCGCCAGCTGATCGAGCCGCGCCGCGCGGTGCTCCCGCTCGAATGCGTGCGCGTCCGAGGGGATTCCGCCTGGAAAGCCCGTGTACAGGGTGGTCGTCATGTCGTGGAACAGCTCGATCTTCGAGCCGAACGCGGTAGCGATCTGCGCGGCCTTCGTGACGGCGGGGAAGGGCCTCGCGGTCGGATTCTTGATGGCGACCAGAATGCGGCGAATGGCGGCCACGGCTCGAGTTCCTTCCGTTTTACTTCACCGGTTGAAGCGTGGCGCCCGGATGGCTATGGGTAGCGCGCAGGGCGTCAGGGAACGATGTAGACGATGCTGGCGTGCGGCCCGAGGTCGCCCAGCCCTTTGCCGCTAAACATGCTGTCCACATCTACCGGGCCGCACAATGCGCTCATCTACGTACACGTGGCCCTTGCATTTTCCTGGCCCGCCCACGTCAAGGGTGCTGGCTCGTGACCTTTCTCTTTAATCCTTCCAGTGCCGCACCGTTCTGGCGGCGGATCACGCAAGTTGAGCAAAGCCGAATCTGTCCCGATCCCAGATCCGCCTCACACCAGTAATCCACAGGGACCCACTTGACCGCGTGCTCGAATGCGAAACCCTGACGGAACAGTTCGTGGCAACGGCGCACGACGTCTCGCGCGTCGAGGGCGGTCCGTGCGAGCGCGATTCCGTCAACGGCCGTTCGCTCAACCAGCGCATGCTCGTCACCCAGATGTCCGAGGATCAGGAGGATCTCGCGCCTGGCCTTCCGGTAGTGGCCGCGCTGATGGGAAACGAGTAACTCCATACCCGAGCACCGAGGGGGGCCGCTGCCGGCGCGATCCGGATCGCGCGCTAGGCGCCCAGGTCCCAGAGGCTGCGCACTTCAGCGGGCAGCTGATCCCGCACGTGTCCGATTTCTCCGGCCGTAACGTGGCGAGCCAGGAGCTTGAACACGGCGCGCACCGCGGGCTCGAGTTCGGTCGCGGTCAAACCTGGGTACGCCGAGGCGACGAGCCCGAGAAACTCCGCCTTGTGACGATGTTTGAGCGGCCGGCCGGCCGGCCGCCAACCTTCGTAGTAGACGCCCCGTATCAGCAGCGGGAGCTGGGCGCCTAGATTGACCGCCTCATCAACGGTCAGGCGGTCGCGCAACACATGGAGCACGGCGCGCAGAACCGAATACGCCCGGCGGGGCTCCGAGTCGCCGATCGCCGTCGTCAGCTCCTGGATCCACTCTGCGGTTTTTTCCATGGTTTCGGCGAATAGCTGCATGGTCGTCGCGGTCATGGTCTTCTCCTTCGGAGCGCTGTGTTCGGGCAAGTGCGAGACTCTTGCTGCCCGCTGTGCCCACACATCGCAAGCGCGAGCGAGGTCCGAACGATGTGGCCGCCGCCTTCCCCATCGATGCGTCTATATCGATCATGGCGACGCTCGGAAAAGACCGTTCGGCCGGGGAGGGGTTCGCACCAGAGTGCAGCCTGCGCCTGAGGCGGCAGCGGGCAATCCGTATTGAGTGCAGCAGCTTCGCCGTAACCAGTTAAGTCGGCAAACGCACGGAACAGGTATTCTGAGCTCATGGAGCCGGTATCGGCCGGGCACACATTACGAAGCGCTGCCGGTGAATGCGCCTCGCTGTCCCGTGAATCACGATCACAAGGACGGGCCGATGCGGTTCTTCGCTGACTTCCCGAACCCGAACGCCTACTACGAGCGTGCCTTCCGCCGATTGCGCGTTCAGGAGCGTCATTTGCTGACGCGCTTGGGTCGCAGGAGGAAGTTTCATGCGCTCGCTCTGCTACCTCGGCACGGCCGCGATCTTGGGCTTCGCCGCTCATGCGTTCGGGGCCGATGAGCTGATGACCTCCGCGCAGGCGTTATTCAAACCGATTCCCGCCTCGCCGCCCGCTCTGCCGGGAAATCCCGGTACAGCGGCAAAGGTGGAGCTCGGCAAGATGCTCTACTTCGATCCGAGGCTTTCGGCAAGCCACGCCATCAGCTGCAACTCGTGCCACAACGTCGGCCTCGCCGGCGCGGATGCGGAGCAGACGTCGATCGGTCACAAGTGGCAGCGCGGCGATCGCAACGCGCCCACGGTTCTCAATTCGGTCTTCAACACGGCGCAGTTCTGGGACGGCCGTGCGAAGGACCTCGAAGAGCAGGCGGGCGGCCCGATGCTCAATCCCGTCGAGATGGCCTCGCCAAAGCAGCACGTCAGCGAGCAGCTCGCAGCGATCCCTGGCTATGTGGCGGCGTTCGAGGCTGCATTCCCCGGTGAGGGGAACGCGGCCATGCTCGCGAACGCACAGAAGGCGATCGCGGTATTCGAGGCGACGCTGATTACACCGAACGCGCCGTTCGACCGGTACTTGAAAGGGGATGGAGCAGCGCTCACGACGCAGCAGCAAACGGGATTGCGACTCTTCATCGACAAGGGCTGTGCAGCGTGCCACAACGGCATCAACCTGGGTGGCGGCATGTACGCGCCGTTTGGCGTGGTGGAGAAGCCGGGGGCTGAGCTGCTGCCGCCGAACGACAAAGGCCGGTTTTCAGTGACAAAGACTGCGACGGACGAGTATGTCTTCAAGGTGCCAACGCTGCGGAACATCGCGCTGACGGCACCGTACTTTCACACGGGGCGTTCGTGGGATCTGCGCCAGGCCGTGGCTGTAATGGGAACCAGTCAACTGGGGGCGCAGCTCTCAGCCGAGGAAACCGACAACATCGTTGCGTTTCTTGGGGCCCTCACGGGAAAGCAGCCGGAGATCAGCTATCCGATTCTGCCGCCGAGCGTCGCTGCAACTCCTCGACCGCAGCCGTAGGATCGTCTGCGGAACGGCCGCTGGCGCGGTGAAGCCGAAGATTCCCCTGGTCATCAAGACCTCACACGGGGTGACTGGCTCCGCGCCGGCGACTTTCAGTGCTCCCCCGGAAGTTCGGAGTGGACGAAGGAGCCCGTCATGAGAATCGGCATCAACGGATTCTGATGAAGTGAGGAGCGCATTTCGTCTCGGCAGCATCGCAGGGATCGGCATCCACATCGACTGGAGCCTGCTGATCATCTTCGTGCTGATCACCACCACGCTTGCGGCGGGGGTCTTTCCGGCGTGGCATCCACAGTGGCCCTCCTGGCTCGCGTGGGCTACCGCTTTCGCGGCAGCGCTGCTGTTCTTTACATCGGTGCTCGCACACGAGCTGTCGCATGCGCTCGTAGGGCGTGCGCAGGGCGTGCGCATCGAGAGGATTACGCTCTTCGTGTTTGGTGGGGTGGCGCAGCTGGAGCGTGAGCCGCATGGATGGCGCGCAGAGCTCCTGATGGCGATCGCCGGCCCGCTCACGAGCCTCACGCTGGGGATTGGTTTTCTGGCTCTGTCGGCGCTCATCGCCGGCTCCGTGCAGATCGATCCGGAGGATCCCGCGCAGGCGCTACGGCAACTTGGCGCAGTGCCCACGCTGCTGCTGTGGCTCGGGCAAGTGAACGTCGTTCTCGCGCTGTTCAATCTCGTGCCCGGGTTTCCGCTTGATGGTGGCCGTGTGCTGCGCGCGCTCATGTGGGGTGTTACCGGCAATCTGCGCAAGGCGACGCGCTGGGCGTCCTCGGCGGGGCAGGCATTCGCCTGGCTTCTCATCGCCGCGGGTTTCGCGATGCTTCTCGGTGCGCGTATACCTTTGCTCGGCGGGGGGCCTGTCGGAGGTCTGTGGCTCGCGTTCATCGGCTGGTTTCTGAACAACGCGGCCTTGGTGAGTTACCGGCAGCTCCTGCTGCAGGAAGCGCTTCAGGATGTGCCTGTCTCCCGGCTCATGCAGACGCAATTCGCAACTGCCGAGCCGGACTCCTCGCTCGACGCATTCGTGGACCGGCACTTGCTCCGCAGCAGTCAGCGCGCGTTTCCGGTAGTCGGCCCGGAGGGCCTCGAAGGCATGGTGGGTATGCAGGATGTGCGGAAAGTGGACCGTTCCTCGTGGCAGACCGTCGCTGTGCGCGAGGTCATGACTCCTCTCGGCCGCCTTGCCACGGCGAGCCCATCCGACGATGCGCTCGAGGTGCTGGCACGGCTCGCGAAACTCGATCTGAACCAGATGCCGGTCATCGAGCAGGGCGAGTTGCGCGGCCTGGTGCGCCGCGAGGACATTCTGAAGTGGTTGGCGTTGTACGCGGACGTGGATCTCGGGTAAGCGTGTGGCCTGAGCCCATTGAACGCGGAGATAGGGCACATGCCGAAGCAACACTGGAAGTCAGGGCGACGCCATGTCTCGGAGAGGCGAGTGGCACGCGACGTAGTGTTCGCCCTTGGCCTTGCGCAGGCCAGGGGCCTCGCGCGTGCATCGCTCCTGCGCGCGCGGACAGTGCGTGTGGAATCGACAACCGCTCGGCGGATCGGGCGAAGAGGGCGGATCGCGTCGTGGTGTGTGGACCGGGTGATGGATTGCAGCCGATGCTCGCTCGCTTCCGGCCGCGGAAGCGAGAAGCAGCGTCGTATAGGGGTGAAGGGGCTCGCGGTACACTGACTCGGCAGGACCGATCTCGCAGAGCCGACCCAGGTGCAGGACGCCTACGCGGTGACTGATCTGCTTCACCAGCGCAAGGTCGTGCGAGATAAACAGATAGGAAAGCCCGATCTCGCTGCGCAGATGCTCGAACAGGTTCAACAATTGTGCCTGAATCAGTACGTCGAGTGCTGACACGGCTTCGTCGCATATCAGCAATGCAGGGCTGAGAGTGAGAGCCCGCGCGATGGCCACCCGTTGGCACTGACCGCCGGATAACTCTCGCGGCCGCCGCTGGCCGTACACGGGTTCGGGCAGACCCACGAGCTCGAGTACGTCTCTCACCCTGTGGCGACGCCGTGCCCGATCTCCCGCTCGGTAGCCGATCAGGGGTTCTTCCACGATTTCGGTCACTCTCCATCGCGGATTGAGTGAGCCGAATGGATCCTGAAAGATGAGCTGCATGTGCCGTCGATGCTCGAGGAGGGCGCGGCCGCTCAGCGCAGTGAGGTTCGTGCCGCGAAAGTGTACCGAGCCCGATGTCGGCTTCGGTGCCTGCATCAGCGCACGAGCGAGGGTGGATTTGCCCGATCCGCTTTCGCCGACCAGTCCCAGGGTTTCGCCTTTTCCAAGGTCGAACGATACGTCCGACACCGCGCGGGTTACACCGCTGCGGACCGAAGCACTCCCCCGGGCTGGGAACTCCTGCACGATGTTTCGCGCTTGCAGGAGAGGCTCGGTTTGTGAGTTGACGTTCATGCTACACGAGCTCGCTGTCCTGGCAGGGATGCCAGCATGCCCACCAGTGGCCGTGCTCGTGCTCCTCGAGGGGAGGACGGGACAGCTTGCAGCGCTCCCGTGCGCTCGCGCAACGAGGCTCAAAGGCACAGCCGGGAGGTAGCGCCGCCAGATCGGGTGGCTGTCCCGGAATCACCGGAAAGGGCGTATGCGGAGGTCGCTCGATGTGAGGGCTCGCATCCAGAAGCGCTCCCGTATATCGCATGCGGGCGCGGGAGAAGAGGTGGCCCCGCGGTACGCGCTCTACGGCACGCCCGGCGTACATCACGAGTACGTCGTCGGCGAAGCTCGAGGCTAATTTCAGGTCATGGCTGGTCATGATGAGAGCCATGCCGAACTGCCGCTGCAGATCGTGCAACAGCTTCAGTGTTTCGGCCTGCGTGATCGCATCGAGCGAGCGCGTCGCCTCGTCCGAGATCAGAACCTGAGGATTGCCGGAGACGGCGATCGCGATCATCACACGCTGACGCATTCCACCGGAGAGCTCATGAGGGTATGCGAGAAAGCGTTGCTGTGGATCCGGGACTCGCAACAGGTCGAGCAGCTCGATCGCGCGCGCCCGCGCTTTCGCGGCATCCACGCCCTGGTGCTGACGGATCGCTTCGGTGATCTGCTGGCCGACACGCATGGTGGGGTTCAGCGAGCGGGCGGCGTCCTGGAATACCATCGCGATCTTGCGGCCGCGCTGCCGGCGCCATTCGCTTTCTTTCAGAGCGAGCAGCTGCTTCCCCTCGAGCAGTACCGAGCCAGTCACCGACGCCGTTTGAGGAAGCAGCCCCATGAGGGCTCGGCAGCTGACGGTCTTGCCTGAGCCGGACTCGCCGATGATCGCCAGTGTCTTGCCGGCGGAGAGCCGGTAACTCAGTCCATCCACCGCAGCGATGCAACGGTCGGCCTGATGAAACCGGACCCGAAGATCGCGCACTTCGAGCAGCGGGGCACTCGCCGCAGACGAATGCACCTCGCGGCTCGCGGGGGCGCGCTCGTGCGCGCGGTCCCGGGGAGGTGGAACGGCGATCTGCTCGGTGGCATCGCTCATTGCCGCGCCCACCTCGCTCGCAGCGCCTCGCTCAGCAGATTGAACGAAAGTACGGTGACGAAGAGAAGCATGCCCGGAAGCAGCACGAGCGCTGGCCGTGCCGAGAGCGTCATCTGCCCCTGATAGATCATGATTCCCCAGCTCGGTTGCGGCAACGGAACGCCCAGGCCGAGGAAACTCACTGCGCCCTCGATGTTGATGACGATGCCAATGCCGAGCAGGCCGAAGCTTGCGAGCTGCGGAAAGATATTTGGCGCGATGTGATGGGCCAGCACGCGCCACGTGCCAGTGCCCGATAGCCCGGCGGCGACCATGAACGGCTGCTCGCGCAGGCGCAGGGTCGCGGCGCGCGCGATACGCGCGAATGCCGGGACGCTGAAGAACGTCAGAGCCCAGATCGTGTTGAGCGCTCCTGGCTCGAGGGCTTGTGCGATGGCGAGCACCAGAATGAGGGAGGGAAATGCAATGAGCACGTCGAGGACACGCATGATGACCGTGTCTGCCACGCCTCCCAGGTATGCGCTCATGGCGCCCAGCGAGCCACCCGCGAGCAGACCGAAGAGGTTTACGGTGATCGCGATCAGCAGCGACGTGCGGCCACCGTGCAACAGGCGCGAGAGGATGTCGTTGCCGTTCGCGTCCGTGCCAAGCAGGTGCCCGGGCGAAAGCAGCGGTTGGTCCGCATCGAGGATGTTCCCGCCGACAGGCTCTGGCATGGCGTAGAGCGCGGGCAGCAGCAAGCCAGCGAGGATGATCGACAGCATTGCGAGCGGAACCGCAATATCCGCCGAGCATGCCCAGCGCAAGGGGTGGCGACGTGGGCGGGCAGGTGCTGGTAGCGTCGCCAGCTTCAGAGTCTCTGCAGTGCTATCGATCGCCATATCGGATTCTCGGGTCGAGCGCGGCGTACAGCAGATCCACGCAGAGATTCGCAAGAACCGTGACCACTGCGAGCAGCAGGACGATCGCCTGGACGATCGGCGCATCGCGCGTGTTGATCGCCTGAAGCAGAAGCTGGCCGAGGCCCGGTAGCGCGAATATCCGTTCGACGATCACGGTGCCACCGATCAGCGCGCCGAAGTTGAGACCAACGAGCGTCAACAGCCCGAACAGGGAGTTGCGCAAGGCGTGTCGCACCAGCACGCGCCAGGGCCCGATGCCCTTTGCAACCGCGGTCACGACATAGTCTTCACCGTTCATCTGCTCCACGACGTCGCCACGAAGAAACCTGGTGTAGAAACACAGGAGCGGCAGCGCGATGGCGACGGTGGGCAGCATGAGCGAATGCAGATTCTCGAATACGCCCGCACTGGGCGGCTTGAAACCGATCGATGGGAACAACGTGAGGTTTACCGAGAAGATCAGCACCAGGACGGGCGCCAGAACGTAGCTCGGCATCGAGAGGCCACCCATGCTCAGCAGCATCGTCAGCCGATCCACGAGTCGATTGGGCCGGTGCGCGGCGAGCAGTGCGGCGGGGACCGAGAGTCCGAGCGACAGGGCGAACGCCAGCGCGTCTGGGTCGCGCCAGGTCAAGCCTGGGAAGGGAGAAAACTATGTAAGTAGTGGAAACTCTTCGATGGAATCCATTGGGTTCGACTCCCACCCGGTAGAGGTTAGCCACCCGCCGGAAGCGAGGCTTGCACAGGGCATGGCGACATGCACGTGAAGCGTAGGCATCGTCGCGATGTCCGCCTCGGTCGCTCCTTCCGTCCAGGCGGCATAGGTGCTTAGCATCGTCTGCACGCTATGGCCGGGTTGCTGAAGGTCTCCTGAACTGAAAAGGGTCCGTTCACGTCCTCGGAAAATGAGAACGCGCTCACATTTCCAAGGCTGTTTGGCATTCTCTGCCCGTTTCTCTCGAACGGATCGAGCACTATTCACACTCTTGAAAGACCCGGTGTCCCGATAACAGCCCTACTCAAGATGAGACTATGAATCGCGCAATCGAAGCACGTATCGCCTGGCAATGGTTACTGCGACACGCAGCCGTGATCGCAACGGTGCTGATCATTGCCGGCGCGCTTGGCAACATGGCTCTGTTCAAGACGACAGTTGCTGTGCCGGGCAAACTTACTGCAGCCGATATCGTGAAGTTCCTGGCCTACAGCGGGGCGCTCGCGATGCTCTTTCTCGCGGCGCAGCGCGCCGCGCTTCAACTGCGCAACGCGACTACGAGAGTGCGCCTGCTCGGCGAGGTCCTGGTGCCGTTAGCGACGTTGATTGTCGCGGCATCCGCACACGGTGTACTGCTGCTGGTGCTGAAACCCTTTCTCGGCGGCGACTTGCGTGGGGTCTTCAACTGGCTCTTCGTAGCTGCCTGCTTAGCCTCCGCCGCGTGGCTGGTGCTCTCCGTCCTGGGGTCGTCCGGCCCGCTACAAACCCACGCGAGCGACACTGGCGAAGCCTTCTCGGCGGCGCTGAATGACGCGGAGCCAGGGACCGGCAGTCGACGTTGCGATTGCGGAGCCGCTGTCACTGCGACAGCCAAGTACTGCGCTCAATGTGGTATGTCGGTGTAGGACAGCCGAACGCCAGTGTGCTCGACTCGCAGAACACAGGCGCGGCGGCGACCACTGCGACCGCAGAGGCGTGCGTCGCTATGCAACCCGTATCGGCGATGCCCTCGATCTGTCTCGGCAGTCCTCCGCCGACGGGCAGCAGCGGGCCCGGCTCGTCTAGTGGAATGGTCCCGAAGATGGATCTTGTCGCTGGCCGGAAATGTCCTTGTCCCGTTGTAGACGAGGATTCCTTTGTCGATCACCTTGTCGGCGATGCCGGCCTGCAGATGTGCCCAATCGCGCGGCGTCGTCGACGCGCCGGCCTTGAACTCGAAGCCGATGCGCGTCTGGCTGCGATCGATGAGCAGGTCGATCTCGGCGCCTGCATGCGTGCGGAAGAAGTAGAACCCACTGCCGGACATGTGCTGGTTTTCCAGGGCGACGATCTGCTCAATCATGAATCCTTCGAAACTGTTACCGCGCGCAGGTGAGGTGACCAGTGCTTCCAGATCTCGGATTCCGAGCAGGTGGTGCAGCACTCCGCTGTCTCGGATATACGCTTTAGGCGCCTTCACCAGGCGTTTGCCCAGGTTTACGTGGTAGGGCGCAAGTCTACGGACCAGGAAGTAACCCTCGAGCAGGTCCAGCAGACTCTGCACCGTGTGATACGAGTAGCCGAGCGAGCGGCCAAGACTCGAGTAATTGAGAACGCCACCATGTGAATGTGCGAGCATCGTCATCAGGCGCCGGACGTCGGAAGACGAAAGCGTGAGCCGATGCCGCGCGACGTCTCGCTCTATGAACGTGCGGACGTAACTCTCCTGGCATGCCTGCCACTTCGGGAAGCAGGAAAGGAGTGAGCTCCAGGATGCCGACGCGCCCGGCGAGCGTCTCCGGGATATTTTCTGTGAAGATTAGAAGCGTCGATTCTATTTTTCAAGTGTGGCACCCGGATTGCCCGCCGGGAAGACCGTCGGCTGCGACCGTCCGGCCGGCACTGAGTGGTCGAATCGGCCCGCGGATCAGCGACCGCCGGCTCCTGCGCCCCGGCGTCGGCATGCGGCTACTTCGACCAGGCCCATTCCACCCATGAATTCCGTGAGTTTGCCGGAATGAGGCCGTCGGCCTACATTCGTCGATGGCAAGCCTGCGCACGCGGACATGACACTCGGCGACGATGGGCTCATTCTGATGGGGCGCCCCGGGCCGCAGTACCGAAATCCGAAGCGGCTCGGGAGCGTGACGCAAAACCTCCATGACCGCCTGATGCAGCCGATACGCGAGCTCCTCAACCAGATCCGCTGGGATCCGAACTTCCGAGGCGAGTTCGAGATCGCGTTCGTGGATCATACGAAGCCGGAGCTCGAACGTGTATCCGTTCGCGATCTGCGCTTCGATCCCGACAACAGCTTTTCATTCCAGCTCCTCGATCCGGAAGGTCATTGGGTTTCCATCCCATTGCATCGCATTCGCGAGGTTTACCGGGATCGGGAGTTGATCTGGAGCCGGCCGGATCCTTGATTCTGAATTCCTTCATGCCACTCGATCTCGCACTCTGCATTTCAACCCGAGCGCCACTTCGACCACCTGCTCAGCAGGCACCACCGCGCGGGCGATGCCGTCGATGTCGGATTCCGTGCGAGGCTCGATCTTCAGTTCCGTCATTCTTTGCCATACGCAAAGGCGTTTTTTTCACCAGCCTGTCAAGTTCTGGCTGCTGCCCGAAGCCGAGCGACCAGGCGAGGTTCTGCGGATGTTCCAGAGCCGGCATATCAGTTGCTTGCCTCTCGTGCCATTCAGTCGGCGCCGGCTCGTGTCTGAGTTGCATAGCCAAGAGCGCTTCGTTCGCGTGCATGCACGCTGGAGGGGTTCCATGAGTCGGCGATACGAGGATGAGCGCGAAACCGGCGAAAGCCAGCAGCACGGCGGGGTTCGGCACGGCTATCGCGGCGGTGAGGGCCCGGGGCCCGGTCGGGGCGAGAGTGACCGCGGAGAGTATGGCCGTCCGTACCTCGGCCGGCGCGAGGAGCAGGGCTACCGCGGTCCAGGTGGAGGCTACGGCGGAGGTTGGGGCTGGTCCGACCAGGTGTGGTCCGGGGAAGGACGCTTCGACGATGGCGGGATCGGTCGAGGCCAATACGGCTACGGCTCACGGCAGTACGGTCGAGGCGGATATGGCCAGGGACCGCGCGGCCCAAGTCGGTACGAGAGCCGCTATCGGGAAGGTCCGTATGGCCGGGGTGTGTACGGGGAGGATCAATACGGCTGGACTGAGTATGGCGAGCCTCGCTATGCAGGAAGCCTCTACCGGGGCGAGCTCCGCGGCGCAGAACCCTATCGAGAGCACGAATGGCAGCGGAGCAAGGAACCACCGCCCGCCCTGCTGGCGAGGCTGTATGCCCGAGGCCCGAAAGGATATACGCGCTCCGATGAGCGGATCAAAGAGGACATCTCCGAGCGGCTGTGGCGAACCGAGTACATCGACTCGAGCGAGGTCTCGGTCGCAGTGAAGGATGGAGTCGTGACGTTTTCTGGCACCGTGCCCGTACGCTGGATGCGGCACGAGATCGAGAACATCGCGGACAGCTGCATAGGCGTGCAGGACATCGAAAACAACATCCGCGTTCAGCGGCGAACCATCGAGGAAGCAAACGTCGAGAGGTCGGGCACGCGTGGTGACGCAGTGGGCGTCAGTAGCAGAACTACGATGGGCGCAGCGCCTGATAGATCCCGTTGATTGTTGGTAGAGGCAGATTGCCGGAGGCGAGCCGCGGAGGCCTGCGCACTCAGCTTGCCTGGAACCCCAGCGAGTGAGCTGAAGAATTTGGCGCGGCGCAGGAGGCGATCACCGCGGGCGTCGGCTTCATCACGTTGTCGGGCGTGGCAGTTCTGACGGGTGTCGTCATGGTCGCCGCTTTCCGCGACCGCCTCGCCAATGGTGCCTCGATTGACGACGCCATTCGGGACGGAGCGCTGTTGCGACTGCGGCCCATCCTGATGGTGGCGCTGGTCGCGGCGCTCGGATTCCTGCCGATGGCGCTCAACACCGGCACCGGTGCCGAAGTGCAGCGGCCGCTGGCCACGGTCGTAATAGGCGGAATTCTCTCATCGACGTTGCTCACGCTCCTTGTGCTGCCCGGTCTGTATCGTCTCGCATGGCGCGAGCGTGAAGCTGCCAGTGCCGGCGCGGTGAGCCAGTCGTACTCATGAGTTTCGCCATGTGCGAAAGTCTTCGCGAATCGCGAACAGGCAGGGGATCAGAAACAACACATACACCGTCGAGCTCGCCATGCCACCGATCGTCGGGGCGGCGATCGGCTTCATGATCTCGACGCCCGTCCCGTGCGAGAGCATGACCGGAAGCAGGGACAGCGTCGTGGCCGCAACGGTCATCAGCTTGGGACGCAGGCGAGCGACTGACCCCTCGAGCACGGCGTCCATGTAGGGTGAGTCCTGGCCACGGCGGGCCAGCGCCTGACGAATGAAGACGATCATGATGATGCCGGTCTGAATCGCCACGGCGAAGAGCGCGATGTAGCCGATCATCACCGCAGTGGTCATGGGATAGCCGAGCAGCCCCTGCAGGAATATGCCGCCGCTGAGGGCGAACGGAACAGACAGCGCCACCAGAAGGCTGTCGGCAAGGGAACGGAAAGCCACCATGAGCAGAACGAAGATGATGGCAAGCGTGGCGGGCACGATCCACTGCAAACGAGTTTGCGCTGCCTCGGCATACTCATAGAGGCCGGTCCACTGTAGTGAGTATCCGCTCGGCACCGGAACAGTCCTGGCAAGATATGTCCTGGCCTCTCGCACGTAGTCCGGCGCGGTTGTGTTCTGAAGATCGATGTAGACGTAGCCGGAGCGGGCGCCGTTATCGTTCCGGATCATGTCGGGAAGCTTTCGCACCGAAACATCGGCGATGTCGCTGAGCGCAACCGCCTGGCCGCCGGGCACAAAGACGGGCGTCACGCGCACCTTCTCGAGGGTATCAATGTACTCGGGCGCGTACTGAATGCTCAACGGTGTCGGCGTGCCGTCCGCCTCTGTGATTCGTATGGCGTTGTCACCACCCACCGCGAAACGCACGGCCGCCGCCGCCTCATCCGCGGCGACACCCCGCTGCGCCATGCGCGTCAGATCCAGCTGCACATCAATGAAGTAACCCTGCGATATGCGCTCGGCAACGACGGACTTCGTGCCGGGGAAACTCTTCAGGGCCGCTTCGATCTTCCGGCCCAGTGCCTCGATCGTCGCGATGTCCTCGCCCCGAACCTTGATTCCGACGGCCGTCTGGATGCCCGTTCCCTGCATCATGACCCGCGCGCTGATCGGCTGCACCCACGTGTTGACGTAGCCGATGACGCGCAGGGCCTGATCCATTTCCGCGACCAGCTTTTCCTTCGTCATTCCGGCGCGCCACTGAGCCTTCGGCTTCAGGAGGATCGTCGTCTCGATCATCGTGACGGGCGCTGGATCGGTCGAGGTGTCCGCGCGACCGAGCTTGCCGAACACACGTGCGACCTCGGGAAACGCTTTGAGCTTCGCATCCATCCGTTGCAGGATCCAACCGGCCTCCTTCGCTGGCAGGCCCGGCAGCGTCGACGGCATGTAGAGCAGAGAGCCTTCGTCGAGCTCGGGCATGAAGTCGGTGCGGAAGCTGCTCGCGATCCAGAGCGCAACGATGAGCAGACCGAGGTTGGCCAGCACGAAGGGATAGCGGAAGCGGATCGTCCAGGTCACCAGCGACCGATAGAGGCGGAGCAGTGGCCGCTCCGCGCTGCGCTGCGCCGGGGAGCCGTGTTTGAACACCCAAACAATCACGATGGGGAGCACGAACAGAGTGAGAAGCGTCGAGAACGCCATCGCGAAGGTCTTGCTGAGCGCCAGCGGGTCGAAGAGCCGCGCTTCCCGCTCGCCCAGAAAGAAAACTGGCAAAAACGAAGCGAGGATGATGAGGAGCGAGAAGAGAAGAGGACGCGCCACGCTTGCGATCGAGCGGACGATCACCTCGCGCCGCTCGCGCGCACTCACGGCGCCGCGCGTGGCGAGCTCTGCCGTGCAGTTCTCGACGATGACGATGCTGGCATCGACCATCTCACCGATCGCGATGAAGAGTCCGGCGAGCGCGAAGAGATTGATCGTCTGCCCGAAGGCCGCAAGCGGCAACGCCGTGAACAATGTGGCCAGCAGCAGCACGCTCACGGGCGCAATCGCGATCCGCACATTTCTCAGGAACACGATCGTGACCAGGATTACGACCCCAAGCTCGTACAGCAGCGTCGCGAAGAAGTGCCGAAGCGTGTCCCAGATGAGTGCCGAGCGATCGTAGGTGGTCACGAGCTCGACGCCGCGCGGCAACCGCTCGCGAATCCGACTCAGGCGCTCCTCCAGGGCGTGCGTCACGGTGAGCACGTTCTGGTCGTGCTCCATGATGACGATGCCGCCGATCACTTCGCCTTTTCCGTCGAGGTCGGCGATGCCGCGCCGCTGATCGTAACCGACCTGGATGTAGCCAATGTCTTTCAGCAGAATGGGTGCGCCTTGCGTCGTGCGACCCACGATGAGCAGTTCCAGCTGGTCGATGTCCTGCTGCTTGATGACGCCACGGATCTGATAGTCGCGATTCGTGACTTCAACGACGCGGCCGCCAACCTCCTGAAACGCGGTCTGCAGGGCCGTGTTGAGCTGCGCCAGCGAGAGGCCGCTGCGGGCAACCAGCGGCGGGAACAGCTTCAGCTGATATTGCTTCTCGAGCCCACCGACTGAGGCAATTTCGGCCACGCCGGGCACGCCTTGCAGTGCAGGCTCGATCTGTCGCTCGTTGAGTCGTCGCAGCTCGCGCAGATCGTGCCCGCCTTCGCGGTCGACGAGCGCGTATTGATACACCCACCCCATGCTGCTTGCGTTGGGCCCCAGCGTGATGCTGGCATCCGCCGGTAACTGCGGTCGGAGGGAGTTCAGGCGCTCCTGCACGCGCTGCTCCACATCCCGCCGCCGCGCGGCGTTCTCCAGGATCACGTATATAAAGGAGTACCCCATGTGGGAGGTGCCGCGGATGGCCGCAACTTCCGGCAGACCTGAGAGCGACTGGATCACCGGCGCATTCACGGCGGACTCCAGGAGCTCGGGACTGCGCGGCCACTTCACGTAGATCACGATCTGTGGATCGGAAATATCCGGGATCGCATCGAGCGGGGCGGTGCGCAGCGCATACACGCTCGCAAACGTGGCGACCGCGACGGCCAGCCAGATCAGCAGGCGCCGACGCAGCATCGCTTCAATGATGTTGGTGTTCATTACCCATCGCGCCGTCGCCCCCGCCGGAAGACTTCAGCTTGTATTCGGCATCGACGAAAAAGCTGCCGAAGGTGACGACCTCTTCGCCCGCCTCCAGGCCATGCAGCACTTGTGTGTAAAGCTCGCCCTGCAAACCCGTGTGGATCTCAGTGGGCATGTAGTGGCCGGGGTGGCGCTGCACATAGACGATGTGTGCGCCTTCTTCTTCTATGATCGCGGCATTGGGGACGGCCAGAAAGCGCCCGCGGTCCGCGACGATCTCGAGGAGGTAGGGCGCATCGCTACTTGGGCCGCGGGCGGTCAACGTCGCCTCAACGACAACACGATCAGCCCGCGCCGTGACGCGCGTGATCTTCGCCTGATACATCGAGGATCGGGAGGTCACCTGAAACGCGCGTGCTCGCTGGCCCACCCGCACCAGCGCCCCCTCGCGTCCGTTCAGTTCCGCGGTGAGCGTTCTTCCCGAGGCCTCCAGAGTGGCGGCGGTGCGCACCCGGGTTTGAATCGCCTGCTCCGCAGCGGGAGTGATCGTGAGCGCAAGATCGGCCGCCTGTGCTTCGTTGACAGCGGTTGAGGGCGTCTCGCTGGGACGGGTGTGTTCCCTGACGCTCGCGGCATCCGCCGGCAGAATCGTAACCACGATGAGCGATGCGAGCAGGCCACGGAAGCCACGCGACGGGCCGCGACGCTGGGGGCGCTTCATCGCAGGTGTATCAGTGTGTGGCGCATCAGGATCTCACGACGCGGGTTGCGTCGGTTCCGGCCGGTGCGGGCGCGGTCGCTCAATGACAGTAGTTGTCCTTGCTGTCCATGATGTGCGTGCCCCAGGGATACAGGCCAACGTTCAACACCTTCTCCATGGCGTGGGTCTTTGCATCGATGATGACCACGGCGTTCTCGGTTGAGTCGGCGAGATATATCTTCTGGTCGGCGGCATCCGTCGTGGCCGTCTCCAGCTGCACATTGGTGCCAACCTTGATGCGCCCCGCGGGCTTCAGCTTTTCCATGTCGTAGACATACACGAAACCGCTGGTGGAGCTGATCACGAACGCCTTGCCGGCGGCGAAGTTCACGCCGGTCATGTCGGGCCCGGCATCGAAGGTGGCGGCGACCGAATTCGTGCGCAGATCGATGATCGAGATCGTCTCATCGCCATTGTTCGGGGTGATCGCATACTTGCCGTCGTGCCCCATGTACGCGCGCCACGGCTCCTTGCCCACGCGGATGACCTTCACCACCTTGTCCTCGCGCGTGTCGATGACGCCCACCACGCCGAGGTCGGTGTCCGCTGCATAGAGGTAGCGTCCGTCGTTCGAGATGGCGGCGATGTTGATGCCCTGAATCTCGGTGAGATAACGCTCGGGATCCAGGCCCGCGCGGCTCTGCACGGGGGCGATCTGAATCTTCTTCAACAACTCATGCCGCGTCACGTCGATGACGCCGACCCAGTGTGCTCCGTAGTTGCCGACGTACGCCTTCGTGCCATCGGGAGTGAACGTCACATTGAGCGGCTCGGCGAGCCCGGGGATGGTCTTGACCTTGGTGAGCGAAGTCATGTCGATCACGGAGACGGAGTCGCCCTCGGGATTGCCCTGGTAGTACCAGCGGCTGTCGGGCGAGAACGCGAGGTGCTCCGGTGCGATATCCACCGGGATGACCTTGACGAGCTCGAGCGTGCGCGCATCGATGATGTACGCCTTGTTGGCGCGCGTGCCGCCGGTCACGACATAGCGGCCATCCGGCGACATCATGACCATGTGCGGATTGACGTTGTTGCCGAGGAAGGTCTTGCCGACGAGCTTCCTGGACTCGATGTCCATGAACGAGATGTCGTTCGAGTCCCGGTTCACGATCATGACGACGGAGGTCGGATCGCTGACCAGGATCCTGGCATCGCCGGAAGGCATCGGCATGGCCATGCCGCCTTCGGCCGCGAGAAGCGTCCCGCTGCAGCCGAGGAACAGAGCGCCGAGTCCAGTGCACCGACGTACGAGATTCTTCATGGCACTCACTCCTGGTAACGTTTCAGAAACTGGCCTGCAGTCGCAGGCCCGGCAGCAGGAAGCTCAACGTATCGGCACCGGGCCGCTCTTCAGTGACGTACTGAAGGTGCAGCGAGAGGCGCAGGCGCTCGGCCAGATGGAAGTTGTAGTACGCTTCCTCGAGGCGCTCGAGCTCTCCGGAGCCCAGATCCGTCTGCGCATGGCCGAGTCCCCAGGTATCGAGCGGGTTCAGCACGGCGCCGTACTGAAACTGCACGCCGCCGCTGTAGAAGCGATCGTGCCCGAGGTCTGCATCGGCTGATCCATACCGCGCGAACAGCGTGACTTCCGGCGTGATCTTCTGATCGAGCGAGACGCCGAATGCCGTGCGTTGCCGCCTGGAGCCGTTGTCCCGGCGATACCACGCCCGGTAGTTGCCCTCGGGGAGCGAGAACGGGCGTGCTAGATAGCCGACCTCCGCGAGCGAAAAAATCGAATCGGAGAGATTCGTCGCATCGGGGTTGCTCTGCTGCGCTCCGATCTTGAAGTTGATCCCGTTCCTGGCGTCGTAGACCGCAACGAGCCCCGAGCCGTTGCTGGAGAGTCCGAGCGTGGGGTTGTTCACGAGCGCATCGCTGATGAACTGCGTCGTCTCGTCATTGGCGGCGACGTTGCGATCGAACGTGTTCGTGAGGTCGAGCCGCCCGAGGCTCAGCGCCAGGCGCTGGTCGAACAGCTCCGTCTTCAGCCACGCTTCGCGCAGGTTGATCTCGTTCTGGCGGACCAGGCGCGCCGTGTAGCTGTTGAGCAGCGTCAGGGAAGGAATCTCGCTGTCGGGCGGCGAGCCGCTGAGGCCGACGACGTCCGCGAAGAACAGGGTGTTCTGTGCGAGACTCGCGGTGAACGTGAGATCGGCGGAGGCAAGCTGGTACGCATGGCCGTCCGCATCCGAGTCCGCGCCGCCTGTCTGGCTTGCCACCTGTGTCGCCGAGGTGGCATCCACTCCAATCGTCACGCGCTTCGCCGAATCCCCTGCAAGCGCCTCTTCGATCTTCTCATTGATCGTCTGGCGGCGTAGCACCCTCTCTCGCTGATACGTGACGGACTTCTTCGCGTTTTCAGCGGGGTGATCGTACTCGTTGCCGTTCTTGTCCACCCACACGTCCACGCGTTTGACGCGGGTCTCCGGCTCGGACAGCACCGCGCTCGACTCCAGGTCTCCCAGCCGCTGTTCGAACGCACCGAAGCGATCCAGCAGCGCCTGCAGGGCAGCTGGTGCTGCACCGGCCGGCGCAGCAGGCGCCGCGCCTTGCTGAGCTGCAGGAGTTGCCGTGCCCGAACGGCGCTCGGCCTCGAGTTCCTGTATTCGCCGTTCCAGCACTTGAACCCGCCGCAGGAGCGCTTCGGTCGTAGCGTCTTGCGCCGATGCGGGCATAGACAGGATCGTCGCGGTCACGCCGCACAGGGCTGTGACAATGGCCAGCCGGCCGGTTCGGCGGCGGTCAGTCAGCATGGGGTCGCTCCCAGTCGTATTTCTTGTCGGAGGGTGGAAGGGGTTCGCAGGCCGTCACGCATCATCTGTGCGGGAAGGCGCGCTGTCTCGAAGATTACAGTTGGCGAAGACGTTCCTTAACGTTACCGGTGCTGCGTAACGCGCTGTTCCGTTGGGTGCCTACCCGCGCAGCGGGCCATGGCTCCCTCGCACGGATCGATCCGCCGCAGAAAGCCTTTGGCAAGGCTGCGCTGAGCATGCCGGTCTTGCTGTTGTTGCTGACTCTCGGCTTCCTCGTGCGCGCGTTGCATGGCCGGGGTCTGCCGCTGCCGGCATCGCGGCCCCTGCGCCCGCCGAAAAGTAGTCTCCGCCTTTACTTTCTCCCGCCTCCCCACGCGCCTCCCTCGCAGCCCTAGCCTGCGTTGAGTCTCGGTGCTGCCCCGGTTTTTCCGCGGGCTTGTCTCGTGCCGTGGGAGGCATGGATGCGATTCGTCCGATCAGCCGCGTTGGCGGCAACCTGAGGTCACCGGGCTCCCCGTCATGAGCGTCGAGCCGCGTCGTGAGGCGCTTGCGCGCTATGGGCTCGATGTATTCGCACTTCAGAACGCCGTCGCCACCGCCTACGGCGGCACGGAGGTGGGCAGCGTTTTCGACGGCGATCGGCGTCACGATCTCGTGATTCGACTGCCGGAGACCCTGCGCAACGACGTCGAGGCGCTCGCGCGCCTGCCGATACCGTTGCCCGAGCGGGGTTACGTGCCGCTGGGGGAGGTGGCGAGTCTCAACCTGTCGCAGGGCCCCAATCAGGTGAACCGCCAGAACGGCAAGCGGCGGGTCGTCGTCACCGCCAACGTCCGTGGGCGTGACCTCGGCTCCTTCATCCGCGATCTGCGTGCCCGCGTGAGCAGCGAATCCGTGCTGCGCGCGGGGTACTGGATTGAGTACGGCGGAACGTTCGAGCAGTTGCAGTCCGCAGCGAAGCGCCTTGCGATAGTCGTTCCGTTGACTCTCGCGATGATCGTTGGGCTGCTGTGGCTCGCGTTCCGCTCGCTGCCGACGGCGCTGCTCATCTTCACCGGTGTTCTGCTCGCGCTCACACTTGAACCGGCACCCGTTCAGCCGTGAGTGTCTTGCGCGAGTTGTGCCCTGGCCGGTCCGCCCATGAAGATGTGCAGATTCCGCATTGATCGCGTGGCGCGTGCTTCGCGCCAGGAATTGATCAGGGCTCCGCCCTGCCGTGCTTGCCGAGGTACTGGGTGAGCGCGTTGAGATCGGAAGCGTCAGGCATCTGAACTCCGACGCCGGACGCGGCCAGCTCTCCGATGTGTCCCCGCATACGTTGTGTGACGCCTGCCCATTCCTCCGCTGTGTGCAGAGATGGCGATGGGGGTGCGTGGCACTGCGCGCAATACTTTCCAACCAGCCGTGCCCCGCGCGAGTCGGCCTCTGGCAACGAGGGGGCTGCAGTCGGAGCCCACATCGATCCGCTCGCACCGGTCATCATTCCAGCGCCGCAGCCGCGTGCTTCCATGCCCGGCATTTGCCGCAAGGCGTGCATACGGTTTTGCATCGGCCAGCGAGTCTGCATCGGCTGTCGCTGCGCGGGCGCGGTGCGAGCGGCCTCGAGGCGCTCGAGCTGTTGACTCAGCTCGTCAAGTTGCTGTTGAAGTGCCTGGAGCTTGGCCTCATCGGCAACTGTGGGCGTCGCGCCTGTCGCCGATGTCGTGAAGACGAGTGCTCCGATGCAAAGCAACGCTCGCGCTGCGCGCGACGGAGAATCGGTACGCATTGCAGTCTCTCCGGTGTCAGCGGGTTGACCGAGCCCTCTACTAGCATACGCCGCCGCTGCTCGATGAGGCGATCCGCGAGGGTGCGGTTCTCCGCGTGCGTCCGAAGGCGATGACAGTGATGCGACGTTGTCTCGCGGCTGCCTCGATTCGGTGCGGCGATCTCTGTGTGAGCGCTGGGCAGGAGCAGCCGACGCGTGTTCTGCGTGCCTGTCCAAGTGGTTCTACGGATTCAACGAATCGATGGGCGGCGGATTCTTGAGCGCCGTCGCGTGCGCAGTGTTCGACGGGCCAGGGCTGGATCTCCGAAGAGACTCGGCCGCGTCGTGCACGAACCGGATTGCTTCCACTGCGAAGGTGCATTTCCATCTCAACGGAGTGATCTCATGAAAAATCCAACTTACATCGCCGCTGTTGCGATGATCGCCTGCTTTCTACAACCTGCGCTTGCGCAACAGCCTGCATCGCCGCCTCCATCAGCTGCACAACCAGAACAGACAGCGCCGACGCCGGCTGAGATGGACAAGCAGTTCGCGAAGATGCAGGAGCAGATCGCGAAGATGAACGAACAGATGAGCAGGATTCGAGAGGCCAAGGATCCGCAGGAGCGGCAGCGCCTCTTGCAAGAGCACTGGAGCACGATGCAAGGCGCGATGGGCATGATGCACGGCATGTGGGGCCAAGGGGCGATGGGCGGCCACATGATGGGAGGTCGCATGATGGGAGGCCCGATGATGGGCGGGCGCATGATGATGTGGGGTGACTACCGCAATCTGACGCCCGAGCAACTCAAGGAACGCCAGTACATGATGGACCGGTGGATGCCGATGCAGCAGATGATGATGGATCACATGATGCAGCATCAGAACTGGATGATGCAGCCGGCACCTGCGACCCCGCCCGCGAAGTGATCGATGTGAAGGAAGGCTTCGGAGTGCTGACCGGGATCGACGTGCCCTGTAACGTGGTCGTGCGACAGTCGGAAGATCGGATTGGCGGATTTTCGGTCGTTGACGTGGATGCGCGCACCGGCTCAGGCTAGTGGTAGCTAGTGGTAACACCACACTCGAGACAGACGACCATGAAGACTTTGCTCATACTGAACGACCCACCCTATGGCACTGAACGCACCTATAACGGACTGCGCGTTGCCCACACGCTCTTGACGAACGACGCGGATGCGCACGTGACGGTGTTCCTGCTGGCGGACGCCGTCGTGTCCGCGCGAAGCGGGCAGAAGACTCCGGAAGGCTTCTACAACATCGAGCGGATGCTCAATCGCGTGCTCGCGGGAAAGGGTCGCGTGCTGCTCTGTGGTACGTGCATGGACGCACGCGGGCTCCAGCAGAATGACCTGATAGAAGGCGCCGCGCGCAGCACAATGGACGAGCTTGCGGCGGAGACCATGGCCGCCGACAAGGTGCTGGTTTTCTGATGGGCGAGGCACGTGTGGAGAATGTGACCACGTCGCTCGCTCCGGCGGCCTATGAGCACTGGAGGGCGACGCCACTTGACAGATTGACCGAGCAAGCCGAGTTGCGTCTGGTGTTTGATCTTGCAGGCTCGCTCGCCGGCCGCTGGAGCGCGTGGGCGGCGAAGCGGCGCCTGCAGTCACGCGGCAAGCAGGCTCTCTGGAGCGCGGCGCATTTCTGGACACGGAGTGAGCTTGAGCAGAGGCTCACCGAGGCGGGCCTTCGAGTCGAGGCAACGCGTGGAGCGGTTTACTTCCCGCCGATCACGGTTGCCGCGCGACTCATGGCGCCGATCGACCCGATGCTGGCGCGGCTCGGCACGCTCGGCGCTGCCTTCCTCTGCACGGCTGCACGCAAGCCCTGATGACCATTCGCGCGCATATGGCTGAAGACGCCCCGGGCCGAGCTTCCCGGGCAGGAGGTAGCCCCCCTGCATGTACGCGTTGTCGGCATCATCGCGCGCCGCCAACGCGGAGAAGGTGTGCGCCTGTGTGCTGTTTCGGATGTCGATAGAAGCGGCTTCGACCGTGACGGCACCGCAAAACGGGAGCGGGCCACTACGCGGTGCCAAGGTCGGTTCGCTTCTGGAGGTATTCGTCGCGCGAGATTGCGCCGCGAGCGTACGCGTCATCGAGCACCTCACGTGCCGTACGGCGCACCTCGTTCTGCGGAGGGCGCGGCCGGTTGAGAAGGTAAAAGCACAATACGAGCGGGGCCAGCCAGACGACCAGAAGAATGACACCCCAAAGCCCCATCCAAGCGCCGTGATAGCCCATTGCAGCTGCACTCCAAAAACGTATCGGGGGAGAAGCCGACCTTACGCTAAAGCATGTCGGGCCGTGCGGCTGCCGACCAGCGTGAAACGTCGTACCCGTGAACGTACTACTACTACTGAGGCTACCGACGCCACCACCGCGTGCGTGAGCTGTCTGGCGAGCTGGAAGAGGGCGGCGCCCTGCTCATCGTCGCCGGCGGCCGCTGGTCGCTCGATGGGTGGCTCATGCGACGCCGCCAATCAGTTATCGCGCACACTGCGCCGCCATCGCCGAACACAGTCTGAGCTAAGGGAGAGCCCGCGTGACGATCGACAGAATTCTGCTCGCACTGGGTGCTTGTCATGCAGTCGTCGCCATTCAGGCGCAGGTATCTGCGCCCGGTGGCGGTGAGTCGCGCCTGCCAAAGGGCATTCGAGGCCTCACGGACGGTGTACCAGGCCATCATCGACCAGAACTGGGAGCTGACCGGCATCACTGGACGAAGCTGCGCGACGTGCTCAACGTCGCCCTGATGAAGCGCCCCAATCGCACGCCCAATGCGGAAGCGATGTTCCTCGATACGCAGAACACGGCGAGCTTTCCCGCAAAGTGACGATGAGGTGCGTTTGAGAGCCAGCTTCAGCCCCCGTGTCGACGCGTGAAGTAGCGGTGAAAGAATCGGGCGGTCATCACGGCGGCAAGCATGCGGCGGGCGCAGGCGCGGGCTCGGTGCGGGAAGTCTTCGCGGCTTTCCTGAAGCTCGGGGTCACCTGCTTCGGCGGGCCGATCGCTCACATCGGGTATTTCCGCGACGAGCTCGTCGTGCGGCGCCGCTGGCTCGACGAACACGCTTATGCGGATATTGTGGGTCTGTGCCAGTTCCTTCCGGGTCCGGCCAGCAGCCAGGTGGGGTATTCGATCGGTC
Organism: uncultured Gammaproteobacteria bacterium; assembly: GCA_963837755.1. Classification (GTDB taxonomy): domain Bacteria; phylum Pseudomonadota; class Gammaproteobacteria; order Steroidobacterales; family Steroidobacteraceae; genus JADGHX01. Next base: position 440,825 of record CAWIOP010000005.1, read on the forward strand.
TCATGCGCGCGGGCTATTTTGGCGGACTTGCGGCCTGGGCCGGTTTTACGCTGCCTTCGGCCCTCGCCCTCGTGCTCTTTGCTTACGGAGCCGGCGCCCTCGGTGGTCCGACTGCCGACGGGTTGCTTCATGGCCTGAAGCTGGTTGCGGTCGCGATCGTCGCGCAGGCGGTCTGGGGGATGGCGCGCACGCTCTGTCCGGATCGCGAAAGGGCCTCCATCGCGCTGGTGGCGGCGCTGATCGTTCTGTTCAGCGCCTCGCCCGTTGCGCAGATCGCCGCGATTGTGTTGGGCGGCCTCCTGGGGCTGCGACTCTGCAGAGCGGCGTCTGCCGTGGCGACGGGTGGGCATCTTCCCGTTCGGGTATCCCGTCGCGTGGGCTTCGCTGCGTTGACTGCCTTTTTCGTTCTTCTCGTCGGCCTTCCTGTTCTGCGCAGTCTTGGAACATCGCCGGGCGTTGCGCTCTTCGAGTCGTTCTACCGCTCGGGTGCGTTGGTATTCGGCGGCGGTCACGTGGTGCTGCCGTTGCTGCGCGAGGCGGTCGTGACGCCCGGCTGGGTGACCGATGATGCCTTTCTGGCCGGTTACGGGGCCGCGCAAGCCGTTCCGGGTCCGCTCTTCACTTTCGCGGCTTACCTCGGCGCCGTCGTCAATTCATCGCTGAACGGGTTGGCGGGCGCTGCGCTCGGTCTGATCGGCATCTTTCTTCCCGGCACGCTGATTCTTCTGGGCACGCTGCCGTTCTGGGAAACGTTCCGTCAGCGCGCCGGCGCCCGCGCCATGATGGGTGGAGTCAACGCAGCCGTCGTGGGCCTTCTCGGTGCGGCCCTGTACAGCCCGGTCTGGACGAGCTCGGTCAGGACGCCGGGAGATTTCGGGCTCGCTCTCGTCGGCTTCGTCCTGCTCACGGCCTGGCGCGCTCCGCCGCTGCTCGTCGTCATCGTCAGCGCGCTCGGGGGAATCGCTCTTGCAAGAGCCTGAGCCGCACCTCGCGCTGCACGTGGCGCCACGCGGAAATCGTATTCCGCCCCATCGACTACAGGCAGGTAGCTTGCCGTGATAGACATCGCACGCCGATGCGCGTGCGTGTCCCGAACAATCGAACCGAGCTTGCAGCTCGTCGGCCGGAATCACCGGCCGTGGCGGTCGGTCGGCAATCCGGTCGCGGAAACCACTCGCGTGCTCGAGTGCGCGCTCGAAGAGCCTCTCATGCAGCGTAGCTCCGGTTGGTACGTTGCCGTCGACATCCGACCCGGTGTGATCTTGTCTCATGACAGAACGCGCGAGAGAAGCTCGACGACTTCGGTGATCTCTTCAATCCGTGTTGCCCGGCCGAGGCTGAAGCGGACAGCTCCCATCCCGACCTCGGGAGGAACGTGCATTGCCGCCAGGACGGGCGACAGTTCGATGTGGCCCGAGTGGCATGCAGACCCTGTCGAGGCGGCAACGCCGTCGAGCGCCGAGAGGATGTCCGCACCTACGCGCCCGACGAATGACACGTTGAGCGTATTCGGCAGCCGCTGCGCGGGGTGGCCGTTCAGCGCGACCTGAGCGCCGAATCGCTCCTGGAGCAGCCCCCAGAACCGGTCCCGTAGCTCACGCACTCCTTCCATTGCAGACAGATCATTGGCCAGAGCACAGGCGGCTCCAAGCCCTGCGGCAAGCATCGCGCTCTCTGTCCCGGCACGACGTCCACCTTCATGTCCTGCGCCATGAATGAGCGGTTCGAGTCTTGTGCCTGCCCGCACGTAAAGTGCACCGATGCCCTTGGGTGCGTACAGCTTGTGGCCAGCGATCGAAAGGAGGTCAGCGCCAAGATCTGCCACGCGGGTTGCGATCTTGCCGACGGACTGCGCGGCATCCGTGTGAAATGGAATTCCATGCTCCCTGGCGACGCGGGCACAGGCTTCGATCGGCTGAATGGTTCCGACCTCGTTGTTCGCATGCATCACGCTAATCAATAAGGTCTCAGGCGTGATTGCCCGTCGCAGGTCATCGGGGTTGACGAGTCCGGTGCCGTCGACCGGAAGACAGGTGACGCGAGCGCCCAGCCTTGCGAGGAATCTGCATGGGGCAAGAACGGACGGATGCTCTATCTGCGTGGTGATGAGGTGCGCGGGCTGTCCGAGCCTCGAGAAGAACGTCCCCTTCAGGGCGAAGTTGTTTGCCTCACTTCCCCCGCTCGTGAACACGACCTCCTGCGGTGTGCAGCCGAGGAGGGTGGCGACTTCTCTGCGGCTCTTCTCCACAGCCTCTCGGGCTGGTGAGCCTGCCCAGTGCAGGCTCGAAGGATTGCCGTAGCCATCCTCCGTCGCGCGGCGCATTGCCTCTGCAACGTGTGGGTCGAGCGGAGTGCTCGCGTTGTAGTCGAGATAGATCCGGCTCACTTCGCCTCCTGCTTACGCCCGGTGCTGCCGCGTCGACTTCGCAACCGCCACGCGCGCGAGCCCCTGCGATGAATTCCGTCCTGCGTCCACGAGTGTTTCCTTCATTCTGGTCGCTACGATGAGCCCTGACGCAAACGTCAAGGCAGCCACGACGCCCACCGCTGCGGATAACCCCAAGGCATCGGCGATGAGGCCAGAGAGCAGTGCCCCGAAGGCATACCCGAGGTCGCGCCACAGGCGATAGACCCCGACCGAGGATGCACGCCAGGCGGGGTGGGTGACATCGCAGATGGCGGCGAGCAGCGTCGGATACACCATGGCCGTGCCGAGTCCGAGCAGAATGGCGCCCATCGCGAGGCCCGTCATCCCTTGCGCGAAGATGATGATCGCGATGCCGGCGGCCTGGACCCACATGCCCCAGGCGATGAGCCACTTTCGCCCGACGCGATCCGACCACGCTCCCGTGCCGAGCTGTGCGATGCCCCAGGTGGCGGGATAGATCGCCGCGAGAACACCGATCTGTTCGAGACTCATGTGTCGCGCGGCGAATAGCAGCGGAAAGAGGCCCCACGCCATCCCATCGTTGAGATTGTTGACCATTCCGGCCTGCGTAACGCTCGATAGATTGCGATCAGTGAGCGTCGTTCGCCAGAACACCTCGCGCTGCGAGGGGAGGCGCTCGGTCCCCCTCATTGCCGATTCGTGTGCGACGTGGTGATGCGTCTCGCGAACCGCGAAGACCGAGAGTGCGAGGCCGAGCACGACGAAAGCGACGCCGAGATAGAACGGCTCGGGGCGCAGGCCATACGCGGCTGCGATCCATGCCGTCGCGAAGGCACTCGCGGCCACCGCGACATAGCCGGCGAACTCGTTCAGGCCCATCGCAAGCCCACGCTGTCGAGGCCCGGCCAGATCGATCTTCATGATGACCGTGAGCGACCAGGTCAGTCCCTGGCTGATTCCGAGCAGGACGTTGGCCGCGATCACCCAGTTCCAGCTCGGCGCTTCCATGAGGAGGAAGGGAACCGGCGCGGCCACCAGCCAGCCCGCCACCAGCACGTGCTTGCGTCCGTAGCGGTCGGCGAGACGCCCCGCCAGGTAATTCGCAGCGGCTTTCGTGACCCCGAAGGCCACGATGAACGACAGGATCGCTGTGCGCGCGGCGAGGCCGAACTCCACTTCCGCGATCGCCGGCAGGATGCTGCGTTCGAGCCCGACCATGGCGCCCACGAACGCATTGACGAGAACCAGCAGCGAGAACTGCGCCCGGTTCTCGCGCAAGCCCAGTCGGATGCTGCCCGCGTTCACCGCTATCCGCCGGCGTGGCCGCCGCGGTTCTCGCGCAGAATGTCGTGCATCTCCGCCGGCTTCGGCGGCACGTTCGAGAGCATCTCGACAAACTCGTCAATCGAGGCGCGCAACAGCGGATTCCAGCGTTTCTCGAACGCGATCGTGCTGGAGGGCTTGCCGCTCATTCCGGCGCCGCAGCTCGAGCCTGCAAAGTGGCCGGGGTAGATCTCGAGATCGCCGGGAAGGTTCAGCAGCTTGGCATGCAGGCTCGCGAAGAGTTGTCGCGCATTCTCGCGCGACTGGCCCGGCAGGTCCGGCCGGCCCACCGCGCCGACAAAGAGCGTGTCGCCGGTGAGCGCAAACCAGGGGTCAGGTCCACGCCGCAAGTCCTTGACGAGCAGACACACGCTCTCGGGCGTATGTCCCGGCGTATGCAACACGGTTACGCGCGTGTTGCCGAGCTCGATTTCCTGCCCATCGTGCAACGGCGTGAAGGGCGCATCCACGTCCGCCACCTCGTGCAGGCAGTAGCTTGCTCCGGTTCGCCGTGCCAACTCGAACCCGCCGGAGCGGTGGTCGGCGTGCACATGCGTGTCGATGACGTGCGTGATGCGCATGCCTTTGGCAGCAGCGAAGTCAGCATACGACTGGACATCGCGCGCCTGAGGGTCGACCACGGCGCATTTTTCCAACGTCCCGCAGCCAAGAACGTAGGCGGCACATCCGGTATCGAAATAGTAGAAGGGCCTGAAGATCATGGGCTAAACCTCCGGTCGTGACCTCTCGATCCGCCATCCCCGCGCGCGCCAGTCGATCACGCCTTGCTCCATTCGATGCGCGCGAAAGCCTTCCTTGCGCAGCAGTTCCACGGCTTCAATGGCCATCACGCACTGTGGGCCGCGGCAGTACGCGACGATCTCGCGATTCTTCGGCAACTCGGCGAGGCGCTTTCGCAGCTCACTGACCGGGACCGAGCGCGCCCCGGGAATATGGCCGGCGCGATACTCCTCGGCCGGACGCACATCGAGGACCGCGACTTCGCCATCCCGAACACGTTGCATGAGCTCCTTGCCGGAGACGCGTTCCAGGGCACCGCGTTCCTTGAGGTACGCGTGAGTGATCTCGCCGATCTGCGCAAGGCGCGCTTCCGCGAGAGCGCGCATGGCATGAACGAACCTGAGAACGTCCTCATCCGCCAGCCTGTATTCGACGAAGAGGCCTTTCTTCCGCGCTTCCACGAGCCGGGCAGCGCGCAGGACCTGCAGGTGCTGGGACGCATTCGCGACGCTCACGGCAGCCTGTTCGGCCAGCGCCTCCACGGTGCGCGGCCCCTGGCAGAGAAGCTCCAGCAGCTCGATGCGCCTGGGAGCCGAAACCGCCTTGCCGATCCGGGCGAACTGGCCGTAGACGCCGTCTTTCATCTCACGCGCTCGCATCTTTCGTATTCACCCATATTCAAGTAGGCGCTTGAATACTAGATCACGGCGAAGCAGGCTGTCGAGACAGGATCGCGGTGGGCTTGGCCGGGAGATCGTTCGTGGCGCCAAAAGGACTCCGACGGGCGCGAGCCTCGGCATCGCCACGGTCAACCTTCGCGGCCTCGGCTCCAACCGTACTCTGGTGCTGCTCGACGGCCGGCGGACGCAGCCCGCCAACGCGAGCCTCGTGGTCGACCTGAACACCATCCCGTCGTCGGCGATAGACAGCGTCGAGATCATCACGGGCGGCGCGGGCTCGACCTGCGGTGCCGACGCGCATGAAGCGGTAATACGCGACAGATCTCCGGGAAGTCAGCCCCAAACCGTGAAAAAGGCAGGGCTCGCGCGCGCGTTTGCCGATATGATCCGGCGGCGACATCAGGGAGAAAAAAAACATGTCGATTGCGTCTCGTCACGCCCGAGTTTGGGCGGGTTTAGCTCTCGCCGCCTGCGCGCCGCTCGTGGCCGCCCAGACGATCGAAATCTACGCAGGCGGGAATTTTTACCAGGATGCGCCCGGCACGAGCGTGCAGGTCACACCTCACGCGCTCACCGTGGGCCCCGACGGCCTCGTCTACATCACGGATTACAACGGACGGCTGCTCAGGTTCGATCCCGCGCAGGGCACGGTCACCGCGCTGCCGGGCATTCCGGCGCATGCGAATTTCGATCTCGGCACGCCGTACGGCATCGCCTTCGACCCGGCCGGCGAACTGTTCGTCGCGACGGGCAGCAGCCTGCACCGCATCGACATCGCGGGCGGCACGACGCCGTACGTGGGCGAGCTGGGCCAGGGCGGCCCCATGGTCTACGGCCCGGACGGCACTCTTTACTACGCATCGGCCGACGATCATCGCGTGCGGGCCCGCCTGCCTTCCGGCGAAGTCATTGTCATCGCGGGCCAGGGCGAATCCGGTTTCGACGGCGACGGCGGTCCGGCGCTGCTCGCGCACCTGAATTATCCAACCAGTATCGCGCTGGATGCCGGTGGCAACCTCTACGTCGCCGACACCCAGAACAGCCGCGTCCGCAGAATCGACGCAGCGACCGGCGTCATCACCACCATCGCCGGCAGCGGGACCTGGGGCTACAACGGCGACAATCTCCCGGCGCTCGAAACCAATCTGGGTTTCCCCCAGGCGCTCGCGTTCGATTCGGCCGGCAATCTGTACATCGCCGCCGAGAGCCGCATCCTGCGCCTCGACACCGCCACCGGTCTCATCACTACGGTCGCGGGCAATGGCACATACGGATTCTCGGGTGACGGCGGTCCTGCCACCGTCGCCCAGTTCAGCACGCCCGGTTCGATGGCGTTCGACGCCGCTGGCAATCTGTATTTTCAGGATGGCTACCGCGTGCGCAAGGTGGCCGCGGGCACCGGCATCATCAGCACCGTCATCGGCAACGGCGAATATATCTTCTGCGGCGAGGGTGTGCCGGCGCGCACCGCATGTCTCAGTATTGCGTACGGCCTCGATGTCGACGACGCGCAGAATTTGCTGTTCACGGGCGACGCGATCAACCGCGTGCGCCAGGTCTCGCCCTACGACGGACTGGTCACCACCTTCGCCAACCTGCCGACCAACGTTTCCGGCCGCGGCCTCGAGCACGACGCGGCGGGCAACGTCTACGTCGCGAGCTTCAGCAACCGCGTCTACCACATCGACGCGGTGACGCACGCGGTGAGCACGTTCGCGGGCAGCGGGCAGTATGCCTTCGGCGGCGACGGCGGTCCCGCCAGCGCGGCGCGGCTCGCGGCGCCGAGCGATATTGCCTTCGATGCCGCCGGCAACGCGTACATCGCGGACACGGCGAATCACCGCATCCGAAAAGTGGACGCCGCCACCGGCATCATTAGCACGTACGCGGGCACGTTCTCCTCGACCGGCCCGACCGGCGACGGCGGTCCCGCGACTGCGGCCTCACTGAACAATCCGACCATCGTCGAGTTCGATCCGGCCGGCAATCTCGTGATCTCCGACGGCTTGCACTGTCGACTGCGCCGCGTCGACGCCGCGACCGGCATCATCACGACAATCGCCGGCAATGGCACGTGCACCACGGGCACAGAGGGCGACGGCGGTCCGGCGACCGAGGCACGGATCGGCACGTACACGGCGTTCGCGTTCGATCCGGCGGGGAATATCTATCTCGCGTATTCGAACCGGCTGCGCAGAATCGACGCGACGACCGGCATCATCAATAGTGTTCCGACACCACCTGGAGGGCTGCGAACGCCCGAGGGCGCCAGCATCCAGATGCCGACGACGATGGAATTCGACGCGCAGGGTCGCCTTTATGTGGGCGATCGCCTCGAGTTCGTAGTGTTCCGGATCTCGGGCCTGCCATACATGCAACCGGACAGCACGCCGCCCGTGATCGAGCCGCACATCGCCGGCACCGCGGGTACCAACGGCTGGTACACGAGCGACGTCGCGCTCAGCTGGACGGTGACGGATCCCGAATCGTCCGTAACGTCGCGCGAAGGCTGCAGCGATACCACGGTCACGCAAGACACCATCGGCGCGACGTTTAAATGTGTCGCAACCTCCGCGGGCGGCACCTCCGGGCAGGTCGTGACCATCCGCCGCGATGCCACTGCGCCGACGCTCACGTTCGGCGCTCCGTCGCCCGAGCCGAATGCCTCGGGCTGGTACAACGTCGAGGTCAGCGTCCCGTTCACGGTGCAGGATGCGATGTCGGGCGTGGCCTCCACGAGCCGCGCCAGTCCCGTGGTCCTCAACGAGGAAGGGGTCGGCGTGCGTGCGACGGTGGTCGTGGTCGATGGCGCGGGCAACTCCGCGGAGTTTCCGACGGCCGCCTTCAACATCGATCGCACGCCGCCGGTCGTGGAGCCCGTGATCAACGGCGTGCTCGGAAACAACGGCTGGTATCGCAGCGACGTCGCCGTGAGTTGGTCGATCGGCGAGTTGCCGGGAAGCATCCAGGCGTCGAGCGGCTGCGAATCGAGCAGCGTCACGAGCGACAGCCAGGGTGTCACGTTCACCTGCGGCATCACTTCCACGGGTGGAACCACGAGCCGCTCGGTCACCGTGAAACGCGACGCGACGGCGCCCGTGCTCACCTTCGGCACGCCCTCGCCCGCGCCGAACACCAATGGCTGGAACAAGCCGGACGTGAGCATTCCGTTCACGACCAGCGATGCACTGTCGGGTGTTGCTTCCACGAGCGTTGCGAGCCCGCTCGTGTTGAGCGCCGAAGGCGCGAATGTCACGGGACAGGTGGTGGTCACCGATGACGCAGGCAACAGCGCGACGTTCACGAGCGTGCCGCGCAACATCGACAAGACACCACCGGTCGTCACGCTCACGAGCCCGGCGGACGGAGCTACCTACGGCTTCTACCAGGACGTGGTCGCCGACTATGCGTGCGCGGATGTCTCTCTCTTGAGCTGCACGGCGCCGACGCCGGCCGGCGAGCTCATCAACACGCGCACCGCGGGCGCGCGCACGTTCAAGGTGACGGGCAAGGACCTCGTGAACTTCACCACGTCGGACACGCACTCGTTCACCGTGGAATCGCTGTTCAACTTCGACGGCTTCCTCGCGCCCGCGAGCGCGCCGCCGACGCTGAACCTCGTGTCTCGCGGCGCAATCGTGCCGGTCCGCTGGACGCTGCCCGATGGGCGAGGCGGATTCGTGTCGAAGCCCGCCTCGTTCGTCTCGGCTACCGTGGGTAGTTTGAGCTGCGGCAGCGCACCCGTGGTGCCGCTCAACGACACGGGAACAGGGCCGGCGGGCCTGAGCTTCGATGCCGCGACCGGCACGTTCACCTACAACTGGGCGACGAGTGCGAGCTGGACCGGCTGCCGCAAGCTCACGATCAAGCTGCGCGATTACACGCTGCACGAGCTGCGCTTCAAGTTCCAATAGACTCACGCGCGCGGGCGAGCCTGCCTGCGCGCGCCTCGGCAACCTGGCCGGCGAATGCCAGGCCCGCTTCGAGCCCGCCTCGAACACAGCCGCGTTGGTGAAGGCGCCCCCGTCCACGCACGTGAGATCGGCCGCGGCGGGCCGCGAACGCAAGAAGTCCAAGGAGTTCAGCGATCCGTCCATGGTCCGGCGTGCCTCGGCGGGGCATCGTTGAGGTCGGAATGACTTCGAGGAGCGCGAGGTGAAGACTCAAGTGGCCATCATCGGGGCGGGGCCGGCAGGGCTCCTGCTCGGCCAACTGCTGCATCAGGCCGGAATCGCCAACATCGTCATCGAGCAGCGCAGCCCGGAGTATGTGCTTGGCCGTATTCGCGCGGGCGTCCTCGAACAGGGCACGGTCGATCTGCTCGATGAAGTGGGCGCCGGCGCCCGACTTCATGCCGAAGGCCTGGTACACGACGGGGTTGAGATCAGCGTAAACGGCGCTCGTCACCGCATGGACTTCAAGCGCCTCGTCGGGAAGACGGTCACCGTTTACGGACAGACCGAGGTCACACGCGACCTGATGGACACGCGTGCGCGCCAGGGCCTGCCCTCGATCTACGAAGCCGAAGTCGTCGCCGTGCGCGGCTGCGAGACCGATCGGCCTGTCGTGCAATATCGCAAGCAGGGTGCCACCGTAGATCTCGAGTGCGAGTTCGTCGCGGGCTGCGATGGATACCATGGCGTGAGCCGGCGCTCGATACCGAATGGCAAGTTGACGACCTACGAGCGTGCCTATCCTTTTGGCTGGCTTGGATTGCTGGCCGATGTGCCGCCGGTCTCAGACGAGTTGATCTACGCGAGCTCCGAGCGCGGATTTGCCCTGTGCAGCATGCGCTCGATGTCGCGTAGTCGGTACTACGTGCAATGCGCATTGGACGATCGCGTCGAAGCGTGGTCCGACGAGCGATTCTGGGAGGAGCTGAAGCGCCGACTGGGAGCTGACGTGGCGGCGCAAGTCGTCACGGGGCCTGCGATCGAGAAGAGCATCGCCCCGTTGCGCGGCTTCGTAGCGGAACCGCTGCGTTGTGGCCGATTATTCCTGGCAGGCGATGCGGCTCACATCGTGCCGCCAACGGGTGCCAAGGGACTCAACCTTGCTGCAAGTGACGTGTACTACCTGTCGCAAGCGCTCCAGGAGTACTACAAAAAGCCCTCGGAGTCGCAGCTCGATCGATACTCGGAGCGTGCGCTTCAACGCATCTGGGCCTCGGTGCGCTTCTCCTGGTGGATGACGACGCAACTGCACCGTTTTCCCGATGACACGCAGTTTTCGAGGCGAATCCAGCAGGCCGAGCTCGATTATCTGTTCCGTTCACCTGTGGCGCGGCAGGTGTTTGCCGAGAACTATGTCGGTCTGCCGTTTTGAACGTGTGAGGCCCAGCGTGGCGCCCGGGATCGCAGCTCCACGCTCAGGAATCGCTCGTTCCTTCGGCATTTCCTCCCCGCGGGTCAGAGCACGCCACGGCGCCGGCGGGCAGCGGGGACAGATGCTTAGCCGGGTTTGGGCAGCATCAGCGGCTCGCGCAGGCGGACGATATGTTCGGCGTTCTGCGCATCGATCACCTCGATGGAGCGGACCTCGGTCCCTTCCGTCTCGATATGAATGGAGGCGGGGTGCCGGATGATGTGGCCCACATCGCCGAGATTCAGATCGATGATGTCGTCCTTGTGGTCATAGGTGACGCCACGAAGCGGCAGCCATTCCACGGCGACCTGATCGCCAAGCGGTAACGCTGCGACTTCCACGAACGCCTGCTTGCCTTCGAGGGAGCGGGTGACGGCCTCGAAATAGCCTTGCCAGCGCTCTTTCTTCAGATCGGTCGTGATCGTCATCGTACGTCTCCTGGTAATCCACGGGTCCGTTGTCCCACGCGTGCTTACTGCCGATCGTAAGGACAGTGCCGCCGCGCTACATGCGGTTGTTTGCGTAAGCACGATGCGGCGTTCGCGTATGCAGCGGCGTAGAAGGAGCTCGCTTGCCTTCCTGGCCCGGCATCCCGTGTTCAGGGACTGACTGCCCGGACAGGCTCCATTGACTCTGTATAATGGTGAGTTCTCGCGCGCTGGCGAGGGCTTGCCGAGCTGCAGCGTACGCATGAGGGAACGCTGCACTCAGGCGAAAGAGTTCATGTCTGTATTCATAGGGTTAGTATAATTTTCTTGTCCGCTGCTCCGCTGATGACACAATTCGCAGGTGATATCGATCGCGCGATCCTGAAGCGTGGCGCCGAGTATTTCCGCAACGGCCGCGTGCGCATCGACCAGGCTACCGCGTGGCGCGTCGTGGCCACCGTGCGCGGCACCACCCGCTACCAGGTAGATCTGGTGCGTGAAGGGCGGCAGGTGCGTGCCTCGTGCACCTGTCCTTATTTCGACGTCGCGCTGTGCAAACACATCTGCGCCGTCATCATGTCCCCCGAAACCAAGCGTCTGTTTCAAGACGTGGGACACAACGGCCGCCTCGAGCTGGTGCGCCGGGAAATCGAAGATGATTTCCTCGAGGACGACGACGGCGTTCTCCTGTCTCCGCGGCCTTTCCCCGCACGAATCCTGCCGCCGGCGCTGCCCCCGCAAGAGCCGCGCAAGCCTGCCGCAACGGGCTGGCGCAAACAGATTGGCCAACTCCAGCCCGCGACGCCGCCTGCGTATTCGCCCGCGCGCGAACCCTGGCCGTCGAAACGTGAATTGCTCTACGTCATCGACGTAGCGGGCACGCGCACCGGAAGCGGTCTCCATCTCGAAATCTTCTTCCGCGACCTGAAAAAAGACGGCACCTGGGGCAAGCCGAAATCGCGATACCTGCAGCGTGAGCTGCTGCATCGCCTGCCCGATGCCAGCGACCGCCGCATCCTCGCTTTTCTGGCGGGCGCGACCCAGCTGTATAGCCACGCTGAATCTATCTACGACGCCGGCAGCCACTACGACACTACGCTGCCGTTTCGTTACCGGTTGATCGACCCACAGCCGGAATTGATTCTGCCGACGCTGTGCCAGACCGGGCGTTGTCGCTTGCGCCTGCAGCTGGAAGATGAGGAGCCGCAGTGGCTGCCCGTGACGTGGGAGGAAGGCGAGCCGTGGCAGTTCCACCTCGAAGTGCGCCACTCGCAGCGGCGCGGGCAATATGAGGTGCTCGGGACTTTGCGGCGTGGCGCAGAACGGATGGACCTGAGCGCGCCGGTGATGCTGGTGGATGCAGGCGTCCTCTTCACGCGGGAACGCGCCATGCGCTACGAGCATCACGGCGCGTTCAAGTGGATTGGCCTGCTGCGCGGGCACGGGCCGCTGCTCGTTCCCGTCGGGGAGGGCGAGGAATTCCTGGCCGAGTTGCTACGCCAACCCCAGCTGCCGCCGCTCGATCTGCCGGAAGAGCTCCGCTACGAGGAGGTCACCCTCGCGCCGCGCCCGCGGCTCACCATCAAAGCGGACAAGAACGGCTGGCGGCGCGATCAATTGCAGGGTGAGCTGGCCTTCGACTACGGCGGCATGCTCGTGGCGCACGACGATGCCAGCCGCGGCGTCGTTCAAACGGCACAGCGGCGCATGTTGCTGCGGGACTTCGCCGCTGAGCGTGCCGCCGACGAGCGATTGCAGCAGCTCGGCTGGCGCCGGGCGGCGCCGACCTACCCGGACCGCAATTCGAAACTCGAATTGTCGGCCGGCAAGCTGCCGAACGTGGTGCGCGAATTGACGGCGGAAAGCTGGCACGTCGAAGCCGAAGGCACGGTCTATCGCTCGCCCGGCAAGCTCGACATTCAAGTCCACTCCGGGGTCGACTGGTTCGAGTTGCACGGCACCGTTGAGTTTGGCGACACGGTCGCGCATCTGCCCGCATTGCTGGCGGCCCTGCGGCGCGGCGAGGACCGGGTGCGGCTCGGCGACGGCACGTTCGGCCTGCTGCCGCAGGAATGGTTGGAGAAATTCGGCCAGCTCGCAGGCCTTGGCACCGCGCACGAAAACCATCTGCGGTTCAAGCGCAGCCAGGTCGGCCTGCTCGATGCCCTGCTGGCCGCCCAACCGGAAGCCCAATGCGATGCGCTCTTTGCGCAAGCCCGCGACGAGTTGAACAGCTTTGCCGGTATTCAGGCCATCGACCCGCCCGCCGGGTTCAGCGGCGCGTTGCGTCCCTATCAGAAAGAGGGGCTCGGCTGGCTGAGCTTCCTGCGCAAGTTCGGCTTTGGCGGGTGCCTGGCCGACGACATGGGCCTGGGCAAGACGGTGCAGGTGCTGGCCCTGCTCGAATCGCGCCGCGAATTGCGCGAGCAGTGCCAGCCGCCTGCCCGCATCGGCCCTTCGCTGGTGGTGATGCCGAAATCGCTCATCTTCAACTGGAAGGCGGAGGCCGCGCGTTTTGCGCCCCGCCTGCGCGTGCTGGATCACACCGGAGCCTTGCGCCACAAGGGCAACGGGCACTTCGACGATCACGACGTCATCCTGACCACCTACGGCACGTTGCGAAACGACGCCGTGTATTTCAAGGACGTGCGCTTCGATTACCTCATCCTCGATGAGGCGCAGGCGATCAAGAATGCGGATTCGGTGTCGGCCAAGGCCGCGCGGCTCCTGCAAGGCGACCACCGCCTGGCGCTGAGCGGAACGCCCATCGAGAATCACCTGGGCGAGCTGTGGAGCCTGTTCGAGTTCCTGAACCCCGGCATGCTCGGCGTCGCCTCGGTGTTCAAGCTCACTCACGCCGGCGCGCGCAATCCCGACGAGGAAACGCGCAAGCTGCTGGCGCACGCGCTGCGTCCCTTCCTGCTACGCCGCACGAAAGCGCAGGTGGTTTCGGACCTGCCGCCCAAGGTCGAACAGACGCTCTACTGCGAGCTCGAAAGCAAACAGCGCAAGCTCTACGACGAGCTGCGGGACCACTACCGCAAGACGCTCCTGAAGCGCATCGACAGCGGCGGCATCGGGCGGGCGAAGATCCAGATTCTCGAAGCGCTGTTACGCCTGCGCCAGGCGGCGATCCATCCCGGCCTGATCGACGAGCAACGCACGTCGGAGCCTTCCGCGAAGCTCGACATGCTCCTGCCGCGCCTCGCGGAAGTGCTGGACGAAGGCCACAAGACGCTGGTCTTCTCGCAGTTCACCGGCATGCTGGGCATCCTGCGCGAGCACCTCGATCGCCTGGGGCTTACCTACGAATACCTCGACGGCAAGACCCGCGACCGCCAGGCGTGCGTCGAGCGCTTCCAGAGCGACCCCGATTGCAAGCTCTTCCTGATCAGCCTGAAAGCCGGTGGCCTGGGCCTGAATCTGACGGCGGCCCAGTACGTCTTCCTGCTCGACCCCTGGTGGAATCCGGCGGTCGAGGCGCAGGCGATCGATCGCGCCCACCGCATCGGGCAGACGAACCGGGTCTTCGCCTACCGCCTCATCGCTCGCGGCACGGTGGAAGAGAAGGTGCTGGAGCTGCAGAACACGAAACGCGACCTGGCCGATGCCATTGTCAACGCGGATAACGGCCTGATCCGCAACCTGGGCCGGGAAGACCTGGAACTGCTGCTGTCCTGAGCGGGCCCGCACCGGGAGCGGCCGTTTGGTATGATCGCCCGCTTGTTCAAGCGAATCGGGCGGTCGCACGCCCGTAAGTTCCGAAGGTCTAGAAATGCTCCAGCGGATCCGAGACGGCCTCCAGTCACAGAAATGGCTCACCTATCTGGTGCTCGGCGCCCTCATTCTCGTGTTCGCGGTGTGGGGGGCGTACGGCATCGTCAACCTGAGCATCGGCGCCGGCAACTACGCCGCCAAGGCCGAGGGCGAGACGATCTCCGTCAAGGAGGCCAACGACCAGTGGCAGCGCCAGCAGGCCATGTGGCAGCAGCGTTTTGGCGGCGAGCTGCCCGCGGAGCTGAGGGCCCGCATGCAGGATGAGCTGCTCGAAGCCATGGTCAGCGATGCGCTGCTTCAGGCGCACGCGCGCAAGCTCGGCTACCGCGTCAGCGACCAGCAGGTGCACGACCAGATCCGCCAGGTGCCGCAGTTCCAGCTCGAAGGCAGGTATTCGCCAGACGCCGCGCGCTTTGCGCTCGCGTCCGCCGGCATGTCCGAGGCGGAGTTCGAAGTCTCCCTGCGCCGCGACCTCGAGCGCCGCCAGATCGAGCAAGCCGTCACGGCTTCCAACTTCCTCACGCCCACCGAGCTCGAGCGCCTGCAGTCGCTGCAGGCCGAGCAGCGCGAAGTGCGCTTCGTGTCGCTGCCGCCCGAGAAGTACGCAGACAAGGCCGTGGTGGATGACGCGGCCGTGCAGGCCTACTACACGAAGAACCAGAACCGCTTCATGACGCCGGAGTCCGTGCGTCTCGCATACGGCGAGCTGCGGCTGGAGCAGCTGGCGAGCCAGATCATTGTGAGCGACGGCGACCTGGCGGCGGCCTACGAGGCGAACAAGGCGAGCTACGTGCAGGCCGAGAAGCGCCAGGCACGCCACATTCTCATCGAGGCCGGCAAGGACGACGCGGCCGCGCAGAAGCAAGCGCAGGACGTGCTCGCCGAGGCCAACGCCGGCAAGGACTTCGCGGAGCTGGCGAAGAAATATTCGCAGGATGCCGGCTCAGCCCGGAAGGGCGGCGACCTCGGCTGGTCCGAGCGCGGCTCGTTCGACCCGGCGTTCGAAGACGCCGAGTTCAGCATGAAGGTCGGGGAGGTCCGCGGCCCGGTGAAGTCGAAGTTCGGCTATCACATCATCAAGCTCGAGGGCATCGAGCCCGGCCACGCGAAAACGCTCGAAGAAGCTCGCGGGAATCTCGAGAGCCAGGTGCGCCGCGAGCGCGCCGCGGAGCGCTTTGGCGATGTGCAGGAGAGCATCCAGGGCAAGCTCGAGCAGCCCGGCGTGGATTTCGACGCGCTGGTGAAGGAATTCAGCCTGCAGGCAGGCGAGGTCGCGGAATACCAGCGCGGCGTCGGTGGCGCTCCGCTGGGCGCGTCGCCCGAGCTCGACGAGGCGGTGTTCAGCAGCGCCGTGCTCGACGAGAAACGCGTGGGCGGCCCGGTGGCGCTCGGTGAAGATCGCATCGTCGTCGTGAAGGCGCTGGAGCACCGCAAGCCGCAGCCGAAGCCGTTGACGGCGGTGCGTGAAGAGATCGTGAAGTCGATCCGCGACGAGCTCGGTCGCGCGGAAGCGGCGAAGGCGGCGGAAGGCGCGCGCGCGAAGCTTGCCGCCGGCACGTCGTTCGACGATGTCGCGAAGGAGCTCGGCGTGACGGCGGAGCCGGCTCGATTCATCGGCCGTAACGATCCTTCCGTCCCCGCGTCGATTCGCACGGCGGTGTTCGACAGCGCGAAGCCCGCAATCGGCAAGAGCATCTACCGCACGGCGAAGCTCGACAACGGCGGCGAAGCCGTGCTCGCAGTGTCCGGCGTGCGCATGGATCCGAGCTCCACTCCGCAGCTCCAGGTGGCGCAGCAGCGCGAGCTGATGGGCCGCCAGGGGCAGGGCGACGCCATCGCCTACCTCGAAGAGCTGCGACGCTCAGCAGACGTCAGCAAGAATCCCAAGGCATTCGAGTAGCCCGCCTCCGTCCGCGCGCTGTCAGCACGGCACGGCCATGGCAGGCACGGGCAACAACACTCTCGCGAACCGCATTCTCATCGGCCTCGGCGTCGGCGCCGCGGCCGGTGCGCTGACGCTGCTGCTCGGCGCGCCCTTTCCCGCCTTTCTCGAAGGCGCGCGCAAGTTCTCCGCATTCGTGCTCGACCCGTTCGGGCAGGTGTTCCTGCGGCTGCTGTTCTTCGTAATCGTCCCGCTCATCTTTGCGTCGCTGGCGCTCGGCATCGTGCAGCTCGGGGAGCTGAAACGCCTGGGGCCGCTGGCCGCGCGCACGTTCACATTGTTCTTCCTTAACATGGCGATCGCCGTGGCCATGGGCCTCGTGATGATGAACGTGCTGTCGCCGGGCGATCACCTGAACGAGGCCTCGAAGACGCGGCTGATGGCGGAGTATGGCGACGCGGCCGGCAAGCACGTGGCCGCGCAGGCGCAGTCGCCTGAGCTGACGCCGGCCACGGTCGTCGAGATGTTCATGCCGCGCAACCTCATTGGCGCGTTCGTCGGCAGCCAGCGCAATGTGCTCGGGGATGTGCTGCCGCTCATCCTCTTCGCCATTCTCGTCGGTGCCGCCGGCACCAGCCTTTCGCCGGAGCGGCGGTACAAGCTCCAGCACGCGCTCGAGACTATCGCGGAATTGATGACCACCATCGTGCATTTCGCGCTGCGGCTGGCGCCCTACGCGGTGCCGGCGCTCATCTACAGCGTCGTGGTGAAAATCGGTTTCGACATCCTGGTGGCGCTGGGGGTGTTCGTGGCGGGCTGCGCCACCGTCATGCTGCTGCACCTGTTCGGCACCATGTCGATCTGGCTGCGCCTCTGGACTTCATGGCGACCCCTGGAGTTCTTCAAGGCGATTCGTGACGTGCTGATCACGGCGTTCTCCACCAGCTCGAGCAGCGCCACGTTGCCGACGGCGCTCGCTGCCGCGCGTGAGAAGCTGAACGTGACGCCGAGCACGGCGGGCTTCGTGTTGCCACTGGGCACCACCATGAACATGAGCGGCACCGCGCTGTACGAAGGTTGCGTCGTGCTGTTCGTGGCGCAGGTGTTCGGCGTGGATCTATCGATTGCTCAGCAGGTCACGCTGCTGTTGCTCTCGGTGCTGTCGGCCGTGGCCGTCGCGGGAATTCCCGGCGGCTCGCTGCCGCTCATCGCCGGCCTGCTCGTCACGTTCGGCATTCCCCCTGAAGGCATCGGCATCGTGCTCGGCGTGGATCGCCTGCTCGACATGACTCGCACGATGGTGAACGTGGGTTCGGACGTGGTGACCACCGTGGTGGTTGATGCGAAGACGCGCCACGCGTCGGGCCAGGGCAAGTCTGAAGAACTTCCCTGAATTCGCATTGAGGCGTTCGCGGCCGGGGTGCCGATTCGTATTTTTGTGTTGAACGCGTGTCGATGCGCACTTGACACCGTGATGTCTCGAAAAAAGATCGCTGATCTATCGTTCGGCCGTTGCCAGCGAAAAGGCGGGCGGGCATATTTGCGCGCGTCATCCATTGGAAGGATCTCGGCCATGCAAGTGTACTCACCGCGATTCCTGAGCCCGCTGGACTATCTCGAACACGAGATCAGGGAAGAGGCTCGGCACGACTATGTCGACGGCGCGGTCTATGCCCTGTCAGGCGGGTCCGTTTGTCACAGCAAGCTCATCATGAACGTAGTGGCGGTTGTCCTGCCTGTGGCGAACCGCGGTGCTTGTCACGTGCACTCTCAGGGCGTGAAAGTTCGCGTCGCCGCGCGCAATAGCTATTACTACCCCGATGTCGTCGCTACTTGCGAGCCGGTGACGAAGGGGGAGTACATCATCAATGAGCCGTGCTTCATCGTTGAAGTGCTGTCGCCCGGCACTGCGAGCATCGACCGCCGGGAGAAGCGGCTTGCGTACACGACGCTCGATTCGCTCACGGAGTACGTTCTCGTTTATCAGGACCGCATGCGTGTCGATGTCTACCAGCGCACGGAAGGCGGCTGGAATCTCGCGATTCTCCGTGAGCCGGAGCAGGCAATAGACATTACGTGTCTGCGCTGCTCGCTCACCCTCGAGCAGATCTACAACGGCGTCGATCTGCCGCTGAGCGTGTCGGAGGTTCTGAACGACGAATGGGCGCTGGGATAGGCGCGCCGTCTGCTGCTACTGCACTGGGGGCATGGGCCCCGGCGCTGGGCCTGCATGCCGCCTGTGGCCTGTCAGGGACCCCCCTTCTCACTTCCGCACCCCGGCCGCGAACGCCTCAATGCGAATTCAGGGAAGTTCTTCAGACTCGCCCTGGCCTCAATGGCGCTTACTTAAGGTGTGGATTGCCGCATGAACGGTTGAGCCCTGCGCAGGCGGGGCCTCACTCGAAGAGGGGTCGGGAGGGACCGGCCGTAAGACCGGTCCATCGGGGCCTTGGGAAAAAGCATCCCTGCTTTTTCACATCCCTCCCGACCCCTCTTTGAGCGAGACCCCGCTTCGTGCTCCCGTGCCGTTCATGCGGCAATCCTCAAGTCATTGCCACTGGCAGTGCATCGGGGAATCGCACCGACGTCAGCGTCAATGCATGAACGGCCACCAGCCTCAAAGCGAGGGCAGCCTCTCCGAGGGGTCGTCGGGGACGTGAAAAAGCAGGGATGCTTTTTCCCGAGCCCCCGAGGGACCGGTCTTACGGGCGGTCCCCGACGACCCCTCGGAGAGGCTGCCCTCGCCGCGCGCGACTCAACCCGTTCATGCCCCCGCGACAGTAAGTGCCATTGGCCCTAGCCTTCGCCGCCCTCGTGGCCGAAGCTCATGCCCACCGTGCTGAAGCCGCAGTCGACGTACAGGATCTCGCCGGTGATGCCGGCGGCCAGGTCCGAGCACAGGAACGCCGCGGCGTTGCCGACGTCCTCGAGCGTGACGTTGCGGCGCAGCGGCGCGACCTCCGCGACCTGGCTGAGCATCTTGCGAAAGCCCGGCGATGCCCGCGGCCGCGAGCGTCTTGATCGGGCCGGCGGAGATGCCGTTGACGCGGATGCCCTTGGGGCCCGAGGTCCGCGGCCAGGAAGCGCACGTTCGCCTCGAGGCTCGCCTTGGCGAGGCCCATGACGTTGTAGCTCGGGATGGAGCGCACGGCGCCCAGGTAGGACAGCGTGAGCATCGCGCCCGGCGCGGCCGGCCATGAGCGGCTGCGCGGCGCGCGCGAGCGCGGTGAGGCTGTAGCTGGAGACGTCGTGCGCGATGCGGAAGGCCTCGCGCGTGGTGTTCTCGATGAAGCTGCCCGGTGAGCGCCTCGCGCGGCGCGAAACGCCACGGCGTGCACCAGGATGTCGAGGTGGCCCCATTCGCGCTTGCAGCAGGTCGAAGCGCGGCGTCGATCTGCGTCGTCGCACGGTCACATCGAGCGGCATCGATGAGCTTCGAGCCGAGCGACTCGCGCGAGCGGCTCGACGCGCTCTTTCATCTTGTCGTTGACGTAGGTGAAGGCGAGCTCGGCGCCTTCGCGATGCATGGCCTGCGCGATGCCCCAGGCGATGGAGCGATCGGTGGCGACGCCGACGATGAGCGCGCGTTTGCCGCGCAAGAAATCCCATGTGTACCTCCTGCAGGATTATGCCGCAAGGCCGACGCGGCGAGATCAGCCGCGGCGACGAGGATCAGCCGCGGCGGACGTGACGTGCAGCTTCTGGCCCGGCTGTGATGGCGAGCTGGAGCGTCATGCCGTTCCAGCCGATGAGCTGCGACACGTGACCTGGAACAGGCGCGCGATGGCCGACAGCGTGTCGCCCTCGCGCACCGTGTAGGTGACGGGGCGCGCACTGCCGTGGACGCCGTGGCAGCGAGCGCGTGCGCACGAGCGCCGGCGTGGCGGCGGTGAGCTGCAGCTTCTGGCCGGCGCGCAGCGTGTCGCCGGGTGCATGCCGTTCAGCATGGCGAGCGTGTCCACGTTCATGCCGTGGCGGCGCGCGATGGTCCACAGCGAATCGCCGCGGCGCACCACGTGCACGTGCTGCGCGGCCGCGCGGAGCGGCGCCTCGCGGCCGTCGACACGCGCGGCGGCCAGCATCACCTTCGGCCGGCAGCATCGACGACTGCCGACGGCACGCGCAGGTCGGTGCCGACGGTGAGCGGCGCCGCTCGGCAGGTCGTTCAGCTCGCGGATGACGTCGATCGTGGTGTTGAACTGCTTGGCGACCGACGCCACCGTGTCGCCCGCGCTGCACCGTGTAGTGCGTGACGCCGCAGGCGCTGCTCGGCGGTGAGCTGCGCGAGGTTCTGCTTGAACAGCGTCCGCGGCGTCGATCGGCAGCAGCAGGAGTGCGGGCCCGCTCGGGTCGGTGGCCCAGCGATGGAACGCCGGGTTCAGCTCGTACAGTTCCTCGTGCGTGATGCCGGCGATCTCGGCGGCCACCTTCAGGTCGATCTGGCCGCTCGTGTCGCACGCGCGCGAAGTAGGGCTCGTTCGGGATGCGGGCTGAAGCCAGGCCGTAGGTCTTCCGGGTCGGCCACGAGGCGCGCATCGCCAGCAGCTTCGGCACGTAGGCGCGCGTCTCGGCCGGCAGCCTCAGGTTCCAGAAATCGATGGGCTTGCCGGCGGCGCGGTTCTTGTCGACCGCACGCGCGACGCGCGCCTCGCCGCAGTTGTAGGCGGCGATGGCCAGCAGCCAGTCGCCGTCGAACTCATCGTGCAGGGACTGCAGGTAGTCGAGCGCGGCGCGCGTGGACTCGACGACGTCGCGGCGGCCGTCGTACCACCAGTTCTGCTTCAGCCCGAAGCGCGCGCCGGTGCCGGGGATGAACTGCCACAGGCCCGCGGCGCGCGCGCGCGAATAGGCGTAGGGCTCGAAGGCGCTCTCGACCACCGGCAGCAGCGCGAGCTCCAGCGGCATGCCGCGCGCTTCGAGCTCCGTGACGATGTAGTGCAGGTAGAGCTCGGCGCGGCCGAAGGCGCGCTCGAGGTAGTCCGGGATGATTCGCGTACCAGTCGCAGCTGCTCGTCGATCGGCGTTGCGCTCGGACGTCATCGAGCTTGAAGCCGGCGCGCATGCGGTCGAACAGGTCGCCGTACTGCGCGGGCGTGAGGCCGGCGACTGGCGTCGGCTCCGGCGTGGTGTCGATCTCGGGCGGCCGGGCGGCCGGCGGCGTCGGTGGGCCGCGGCCAGGTGGCGCTGCAGTCGGCGCGGCGGGGCAGCGGCGGCGACCGCACCGGCTCGTCCGGGGCTGCGTCGGTCAGGTGCGATCGGTGGCGGCGTGTGCGGGCAGCGCCGCGATGACGAGCGCGGCACCAGCGGCCGAGGCGCAGTGGCGCCGTGAGCGCATGGCTGCGAGTCAAGTTTCGTGCCCGTCGAGCGAGTCGCGTAATGCTGCGTCGCGATGGGCGTTCACGTCTTCGTAAGCGCTGTCCGCGTGCTAATGTCCGCGCCCGCGCACGGGTCGTTTGGCCCGGGCACGAAACTACGGGTTCAGGGCCGCGGAATTTAACCGGTAAGTTCACAGTATTGCCAGCACTTCTATCGTGCCAGTTCGCAAGTTCAGGCCTCCGGATCGTGACGCGGCCCTCAGCTCCTGGTGGGCGGCTCGCCTCTGGGCGCGGGCCTGCTGGCCGCCGAATCCGAGCTGCTGGGCGAGGCGCTGGACGATGTATTCGGCTGGGAGCTGCTGCAGGTCGGCGCCTGGGGCAGCGGCGCGAGCTGCTGCCGGCTGCCGCACGCGCCGCCAGACGGTCTGCTGGCGCCGCTCGAATCGGCACGGCAGCCGACATCATCGCGCGCCCCGTCGCAGTTGCCGGTCAACAGCGACTGCATCGATGCGGTGCTGCTGCCCCACACCCTGGAATTCGCGCCAGACCCGTACGCCGTCGTGCGCGAGGCGGACCGCGTGCTGGTCGGCGAGGGCCAGCTGCTCGTGCTCGGCTTCCGGCCGTGGAGCCTGTGGGGCCTGCGCGCGCGCTGCGAGCCGCACCGGCTTTCCGCCGGGCATGCGGCGCGTGCTGTCCGAGCGGCGCGTGCGCGACTGGCTGGTGCTGCTCGGCTACGAGGTCGTCGCTGCGCAGCATTATCTGTACCGCTGTCCGTGGAGCCGGGCTCTGGCGCCGGGCGAAGGCACGGGGCGCTGCTGCGCGCGGGCCTCACTACCCGTCTGCCCGCCGGCGCCTACCTGCTCAAGGCGCGCAAGCGCGTCTACACGCTCACGCCCATCCGGCCGCGGGTGCGCGAGAAGCCGGCGGTGCATCGGCGGCCTGGTCAAGCCCACCACGCGTTCGCCGCTCGTGAGTCCGTCGACATCTACACCGACGGGGCCTGTCGCGGCAATCCCGGGCCCGGGCGGCTGGGCGGCGCTGCTGCTGCTCGGCGAGGCACAGAGAACGAGCTGTCCGGCGCGAGCCGCACACCACCAACAACCGCATGGAGCTCACGCGGTCATCCGCGCGCTGCGAGGCGCTGAAGCGCCCGGCGCGCGAGCGCACATCTACACCGATTCGCAGTACGTGCGCACGGCATCACCGAGTGGCTGCGCACTGGAAGGCGCGCGGCTGGCGCACCGCCGACCGCAAGCCGGTGAAGAACCAGGACCTGTGGCAGCAGCTCGACGCGCTTGCGCCGAGCCACGAGGTCGAGTGGCACTGGGTGCAGGGGCATGCGGGCGTCCCGGGCAACGAGCGCGTCGACGGCTCGCCAACGAGGCGATCGATGCGATGGTTGCGCGCCCGCGCGGCGGGTAGACTCGCGCGCCATGCGCCAGATCGTCCTCGACACCGAAACCACCGGCCTCGAGCCCGAACTCGGCCACCGCATCATCGAGATCGGCTGCGTCGAGCTGGTGAACCGCCGCGCCACCGGCCGCACTTCCATCGCTACCTGAATCCCGAGCGCGACATCGACGAGGGCGCGCTGGCGGTGCACGGCATCACGCGCGAGCGAGCTCGGCAGGCAAGCCGCGCTTCGCCGAGATCGCCGAAGAGCTGCATGGCGTTCATCGCGCGGCGCCGAGCTCGTCATCCACAACGCCGCCTTCGACGTCGCCTTCCTCGACGCGGAGCTACGCGCGCCACGACGTGCCGGTGTCGAGCGGCCGCCAGGTCGCCGCGGTCTGCAGGTGCTCGACACGCTGGCGCTGGCGCGCGAGATGCACCCCGGCCAGCGCAACAGCCTCGACGCGCTGTGCAAGCGCTACGGCGTCGACAACTCGCATCGCGAGCTGCACGGCGCGCTGCTCGACTGCGCGCATCCTGGCCGACGTCTACCTGGCCATGACCGGCGGGCAGAGTCGCGCCTGGCGCTGGGCGAGCAGGCCGACGCGGCGCGCAGCCGCGCACGGGTGCGGCAGGTGCGGGCGCTCGGTGCGCGCCGGCCGTGCCGCTGCGTGGTGGTCAGCGCGTCCGCCGAAGAGCTGAAGCTGCACGAGGCGCATGCTGGCCATCATCGCCAAGGCCAGCGGCGGGCAAGTGCCTCTGGCAGGCTGCTGGAGGCCGCTCAGTCGCAAGGCGGCGCAGATCGGCTTCAAGCGCCGTGATTCAACTGCAACCAGTGACTTGAGGGAATGTCAACATCGTGCTCAGCATTCAGCAAGTGTCGCATCGGCGTGGTCGGTCTGGGCTACGTCGGCCTGCCGCTGGCGGTGGAGTTCGGCAAGCACTTCGAGACCGTCGGCTTCGACATCAAGGCCGACCGCATCGCACGAGCTGCAAGCGCGGCCGCGACAGCACGCTCGAGGCCACTCGCGCCGAGCTGAAGAGCGCCGACGCACCTCAGCTTCACCACCGAGTCTTGCAGGACCTGCAGCGCTGCCGCGTCTTCATCGTCACGGTGCCGACGCCGATCGACGAGTACAAGCGGCCCGACCTGACGCCGCTCGATGCGCGCCAGCGAGAGCGTCGGCAAGGTGCTCAAGAAGGGCGACGTCGTGGTGTACGAGATCACCGTGTACCCGGGCTGCACCGAAGAGATCTGCGTGCCGATCCTGGAGCGCGAGTCGGGCCTGAAGTTCAACAAGGATTTCTTCGCCGGCTACAGCCCCGAGCGCATCAACCCGGGCGACAAGGAGCACCGGCTGCACGACCATCCGGAAGATCACCTCGGGCTCGACGCCGGAGGTCGCGGAATTCGTCGAACGAGCTGTACGGCACGCATCATCACGGCCGGCACGCACAAGGCCTCGAGCATCCGCGTGGCCGAGGCCGCGAAGGTGATCGAGAACACGCAGCGCGACGTGAACATCGCGCTCATCAACGAGCTGGCGCTGATCTTCAATCGCCTCGGCATCGACACCGAAGAGGTGCTGGTGGCCGCCGGCACGCAAGTGGAACTTCCTGCCGTTCCGCCCGGGCCTGGTCGGCGGGCACTGCATCGGCGTCGATCCGTACTACCTCACGCACAAGGCGCAGGAGATCGGCTACCACCCCGAGATGATCCTGGCCGGCCGCCGCCTCAACGACAACATGGCGATCTACGTCGCGGGCGAGGTCATCAAGCTCATGACGCAGCAAGCGCATCCACGTGAAGGGCTGCGCGCATGCTGGTGCTGGGCCTCACGTTCAAGGAAAACTGCCCCGACATCCGCAACTCCAAGGTCGTCGACGTGGTGCGCGAGCTGCAGAAGTACGGCGCGAAGGTGGACGTGTACGACCCGTGGGTCGATCGGCGCCGAGTGCCAAGCACGAATACGGCATGCGCCCGGTGCGCGCGCTGCGGACGGGCGCGTACGATGCGGCCGTGGTGGCGGTGGCCACAGCGAGTTCCGCGAGCTGGGCGCGCAGGGCGTGCGCAAGCTCGTGCAAGAAGAACCACGTGATGTACGACATCAAGCACGTGTTCCGCGCGAGCCAGACCGACGGGCGACTGTGAGGCGCGGCTGATGAAGATACTGGTCACCGGCGCCGCCGGCTTCATCGGCTTCCACACCGCGCAGCAAGCTGCTCGCGCGCGGCGACGAGGTGGTCGGCCTCGACAACCTCAACGACTACTACGACGTCACGCTGAAGCAGGCGCGCCTCGCGCGGCTGCACGACGCAGCCCAACTTCCGCTTCGTGAAGCTCGATCTCGCCGACGAGCGGCGGCATGGCGCGAGCTGTTCGCGCGCGAGAAATTCCAGCGCGTGGTGCACCTCGCCGCGCAGGCCGGCGTGCGCTATTCGCTCGAGAATCCCGCACGCCTACATCGACAGCAACGTCACCGGCACGCTGAACGTGCTCGAAGGCTGCCGCCACAACGGCGTCGAGCACCTGGTGTACGCCTCCACCAGCTCGGTCTACGGCGCCAACACGAACATGCCGTTCTCGGTGCACAACAACGCCGACCATCCGCTGTCGCTGTACGCCGCCACCAAGCGCGCCAACGAGCTGATGGCGCACAACTACTCGGCGCTGTTCAAGCTGCCGACCACGGGCCTGCGCTTCTTCACGGTGTACGGCCCGTGGGGCCGGCCGGACATGGCGCTGTTCCTGTTCACCAAGAACATCCTCGCGGGCAAGCCCATCGACGTGTTCAACCACGGCCACCACAAGCGCGACTTCACCTACGTCGACGACATCGCCGAAGGCGTGGTGCGCGTCGCTCGACCGCATCGCGCAGCCCGACCCGAAGTGGGACAGCGACAACCCCGACCCCGCCACCAGCAGCGCGCCGTTATCGCATCTACAACATCGGCAACAACCGGCCGGTGGAGCTGATGCGCTACATCGAGGTGCTCGAGCAGTGCCTCGGGAAGAAGGCGCAGAAGAACATGCTGCCGCTGCAGCCCGGCGACGTGCCGGACACCTGCGCCGACGTCGACGACCTGGTGCAGCGACGTGGGCTACCGGCCCGCCACCCGGTGGAAGTGGGCGTGCGGCGGTTCGTCGACTGGTATCTGCGAGTACTACGGGCACAAGAAGTAACGGGCGCCTGCGCGGTCTGCGGCAGGCCGCGCGGATCGGCGGCCCCCATCGCTGCTAGAATCCGCCCCCTTCAAATGCCCTATTGCGGGCCATCGGGCGGAGATCGCATGCCGGATTCGAAAGCGCAGCAGGCACCTTCCATGCAGGTGCCGCTGCTCGACCTCAAGCCGCAGTACCAGCCGCTCGAGAGCGAGATCCACGCCGCCATCGAGAAGGTGTGCGCCAGCCAGGCTTCATCCTCGGCCCGGCCGTCAAGCGAGCTCGAAGCGAGCGTTGCGGCGTATTGCCAGTGCCGGTTCGGCATCGGCGTTTCCTCGGGCACGGACGCGTTGCTCTGGCGCTCATGGCGCTCGAGATCGGGCCGGGGGACGAGGTCATCACCAGCCCGTTCACGTTCTTCGCCACCGCGGGCACCATCGCGCGCACCGGCGCGCGGCCGCACGTTCTGCGACATCGAGCCGGACACGTTCAACATCTCGCCGGCCGCCGTGCGTGTCATTCATCGAGCGAGCGCTGCCAGCGTGACGGACGGCAAGCTGCATCAACAGGACACGCAGGGCGTCATCAAGGCGATCATGCCGGTGCACCTGTACGGGCAGGTGGCCGACATGGGGCCGCTCATGCAGATCGCGCGCGCTATCGGCCTGCAAGTGATCGAAGACGCGGCGCAGGCCATCGGCGTCGGAAGACGCGAACAAGGGCCGCGCCGTGCAGCTTCGGCGACATGGGCTGCCTGTCGTTCTTTCCCACCAAGAACCTCGGCGCGTTCGGCGATGCCGGCATGTGCGTGACCAACGACGCCGCGCTGGCCGAGCGCATGCGAGATCCTGCGCGTGCACGGCGGCAAGCCGAAGTACTACCACGCGTTCATCGGCGGCAACTTCCGCATCGACGAGATCCAGGCGGCGGTGCTCAACATCAAGCTGCAGCACCTCGACACGTGGAGCAAGGGCCGGCAGCGCAACGCGCGCATTCTACGACCGTGCCTTCGAGGCGCGCAGACCTGGGCAAGGGCGTGGAGACGCCGCGGTGGTGCCGGGTGCGCGGCACATCTATCAACCAGTACGTCATCCGCGTGCGCGACCGCGACGAACTGCGCCAGCACCTCATGGCCGCCGGCGTGGGCACGGAGATCTACTACCCCGTGCCGCTGCACCTGCAGCAATGCTTCGCGTACTTCGAAGCACCGCAAGGGCGACTTCCCGCAGTCGGAGCGCGCGGCGGACAGAAACGCTGGCGCTGCCCATCTATCCCGGAGTTGACGGAAGC
Source organism: uncultured Gammaproteobacteria bacterium (assembly GCA_963837755.1). GTDB lineage: Bacteria > Pseudomonadota > Gammaproteobacteria > Steroidobacterales > Steroidobacteraceae > JADGHX01. The sequence goes on from CAWIOP010000005.1 coordinate 468,569, forward strand.
GCAGCTGCAGTACGTCGTCGACAGCGTCGCGGATTTCTACAGGCGATAACACAGGCAACAGACATGGCTGACACGACGGTCCCCGGCCCGCGCACGCCCATCTGGAAAGCAGCTCGAGAGCCATGCGGCCCGGCTGAGCAGCGTGCACACCCGCGAGCTCGTCTCGGGGGATCCGAAGCGGTTCGAGCATTTTTCCGCGGAAGGCGCGGGGGTGCTGCTGGACTTCTCGCGCCAGCGAGTCGACGACCCGGTGATGAGCACGCTTGCGGCACTGGCCGACGCGGTTTCGCTGCGCGAGCGCATCGAGGCCATGTGGCGCGGGGATGCGATCAATGCCACGGAAGTGCGCGCCGTGCTGCACGTGGCGCTGCGCCAGCCGCGTGGCGCCGGTATCGGCGGCGCGGACATCGAGAAGCTCGTGCTCGGCGAGCGCGAGCGCATGCTCGTCTTTCGCGGAGCGCGTGCGCAGTGGCGCCATCGTCGGCAGCTCGAAGAAGCGCTTCACGCTCGTGGTCAACATCGGCATCGGCGGCTCGGACCTCGGGCCGGCCATGGCGGTGGAGGCGTTGCAGCGTTATTCCGCGGGCGGGCCGCGCTGCGCGTTCGTCTCGAACGTCGATGGCTGCCGGCTGGCGGATGTGCTGGAGACGGCAGACCCGCAGGCGACGCTGTTCATCGTCGCGTCGAAGACCTTCACGACACTGGAGACGCTCACCAACGCGAACACGCGCGCGGGCCTGGCTCAAGCGGCAAGCTCGGCGAGCAGGCGGTGCGCGAGCACTTCGCCGCTGTCTCCGTGAATCACAAGGCGATGGATGCGTTCGGCGTGCACCCGGACTACCGCTTCCAGATGTGGGACTGGGTGGGCGGGCGCTATTCGATCTGGTCGTCCATCGGCGTGTCGCTGGCAATCGCCATCGGTCGCGAGCAACTTCCTCGCCTTCCTGCGCGGCGGGCACGAGATGGACGAGCACTTCCGCTGCGCGCCGTGGCGGCACAACCTGCCGGCGCTCATGGGGCTGCTCGGCGTGTGGAACATCAACTTCCGCCACCTGCCCACGCTGGCGGTGCTGCCATACGACGACCGGCTGGCGTCGCTTCCCGGCCTACCTGCAGCAGCTGGAGATGGAGAGCAACGGCAAGTCACGTCACGCTGGCGGGGCTGCCGGTGGAGTGGGACACGGCGCCGGTAATCTGGGGCGAGCCGGGCAACAACGCCCAGCATTCGTTCTTCCAGCTGCTGCACCAGGGTACGCCCCGCGCGGCGCTGGATTTTCTGCTGCCGGCGCAAGTCCTCCTGCGGAAACCAGGAGCAGCAGAATCTGGCTATCGCCAACTGCCTGGCGCAGGCGGAAGCGTTCATGGCGGGCAACCCGGCACCGGCCGTGCGGGCAGATCTCGAGAAGCAGAAGCTCGCGCCGGAGCGGGTGGATTACCTCGTTCTGCACAAGGTGCATGCGGGCGATCGGCCCAGCACCATCGTCACGTTCGCGCAGCTGGACCCCGTCACGCTGGGCCGGCTGGTGGCGCTCTATGAGCACAAGGTGTTCACGCAGAGCGTGATTTGGGGCATCAACGCGTTCGACCAGTGGGGCGTGGAGCTGGGAAAGAAGCTGGCCGAGCGGCTTGCGCCGGCCGTGCGCGACCCTTCAGGCACACCGCCGGAGTCGCCCGTGGTGGCGAAACTGCTGGCCGCGATCGACAGGCTCAGGTCGGTGGGAACAGCTCAGTGGTAACCGCTGTCGGAAAATCCGCCGCGGGTGCCGCGACCCTGGGGCGACTTTGGCACCACCTCAGCCGGCGACGTCGAGCGCAGTTCTATCTTTTGCTGGGCCTGGTTCTGGCGAGTGCGCTCTCCGAGGTCGTGAGCCTCGGGGCGGTGCTGCCGTTCCTCGCTGTGCTCACAGATCCACAGCGTCTCTTTGCCGTTCCCGGCGTTGCGGACTGGGCGCGCGGCTGGGGCTGGACGCAACCCGAGCAGCTCATCCTGCCCATCGCGGCCGTGTTCGCCGCCGCCGCGCTGTTCACCGGCGTCATCCGCATCACCCTGTTGTGGGCCAGCACCCGCCTCGCCTTCGCGACCGGCGCGGATCTGAGCCGCCAGATTTATCGCCGCACGCTGTACCAGCCATACCAGGTGCACGTTTACCGCAACAGCAGCGAAGTCATCAGCGGCATCACGCAGAAGGTGACTGCCGTGATCGACGGGCTGAACAACGTGCTGGTGTTCATCAGCTCGCTGCTGATTCTGCTCGCCGTGACGACGGCGCTGCTGCTGATCAACCCCGTGGTCGCGCTCATCGCGACGGCGGGGTTCGGCGCCAGCTATGGGGCAATCGCATTCTTCTCTCGCCACAAGCTTCGCCGATACAGCCAGCGCATCTCGAACGACCAGACCCACCTCATCAAGGCGCTGCAGGAAGGCCTGGGCGGCATACGCGACGTGCTGCTCGATGGCACGCAGCCCCTGTATTGCACGATCTACAGCCGAGCCGATCTGCGCCTGCGCCGCGCGCAGGGGAACACGCTCTTCATCTCTTCCAGCCCGCGCTTCGCGATGGAGACTGTGGGCATGGTGCTGATCGCGGCGCTGGCCTACGGCCTGAGCAACCAGCCCGGCGGCGTGCGCGAGGCCATCCCCACGCTCGGCGTGCTGGCCATGGGCGCACAGCGCGTGCTGCCGGTTCTGCAGCAGCTGTATTCCTCGTGGGCAACCATTGTCGGCCGCCACGCCTCGATCACCGAAGCGATCGAGCTGCTGGAGCAGCCGTTGCCGCCCGACGTGGACGGACCCGAGCCCCAGCCCCTGGTAATGCAGCAAGCCATCGAATTCAGGGACGTGCGGTTTCGCTACAGCCCGGACGGGCCGTGGGTGCTGAACGGGCTCGACCTCACCATTCCGCAGGGCGCGCGTGTTGGCTTCGTCGGCAGCACCGGCAGCGGCAAGAGCACGACTATCGATCTGCTGATGGGCCTTCTGACCCCCGCGAGCGGCGCGGTGCTGGTGGATAACGAGGCACTGGTGGGGCAGCGCGTGCGCGCCTGGCAGCGGAGCATTGCGCACGTGCCCCAGAGCATCTATCTGGCGGACGCCACGCTTGCGGAGAACATCGCTTTTGGCACCGCGCGCGAGCACATCGACATGGAAAAGGTGCGCCGCGCCGCCGCGCGGGCCCAGATCGCCGAGTTCATCGAGAGCCGGCCCGAAGGCTACGAGCAGATGGTCGGCGAGCGCGGCGTGCGGCTCTCAGGCGGGCAGCGCCAGCGCATTGGCATCGCCCGCGCGCTCTACAAGGACGCCACCGTGCTCGTGTTCGACGAGGCCACGAGCGCGCTCGACCACGCCACCGAGCAGTCGGTCATGGAAGCGATCGCCAGCCTCGACCGCAGCCTCACCATCATCCAGATTGCCCACCGCCTCACCACGCTGCGCAACTGCGACTTCATCGTCGAAGTGGGCGAGGGGAAGGTGGTGGCGCAGGGGACGTACGAGGCGCTGATGGATAGCAGCTCGAGTTTCCGGCAGATGGCGATGAAGGTGAGCTGAGGGGCGGCTGCTGCAGGTGATCGGAGAAATCAAGCGTTAACTGGACGCTGAAGTGACAGTCCGGCCGGCCGTTCTGTCGCCGGCGGCAAAAATATGACTACAGCGCGGACAAAATCTGGTCTAGCCAGGGCAAAGCAAGTCATTTCGTCGCGAAATTACAACGAGCCACGCTCGCGACGGGTGTATTTCAGCCAAATATCATAGTGTGATCCGGGGTATCAATGCATTCGATCAGTGGGGCGTGGAATTGGGTAAGAAACTGGCGGAGCAGCTCGCACCCGCCGTCCGCGACCCGGGCAGTAGGCATGCCTCCTCAAGCGTTACGCGACTTCTCCAGCAAATCGACAAGTGGCATCGAACCTGAGGCCCGGCGTTTGGGTGACGTGCGGATATCGCTCATCATCACCACATACAACTGGCCGCAGGCGCTCGATCTCGTCCTGACGAGTGTCGCCGGGCAGCGTCGCATGCCCGACGAAGTAATCGTGGCCGACGATGGATCGGGCGAAGACACGGCAAGGCTCGTTGCTTCGTGGTCCAGCCGGCTTGGCACGCCGCTCCATCACTTCTGGCAGGAGAACAAGGGCTTCCGGGCGGGTCGTTCGCGCAACCGCGCCATCGCCGCTGCGCGCGGCGAGTACATCATCCTTCTCGATGGCGACATGGTGCTCGAGGAACACTTCGTGGCGGATCACGAGCATGCAAGCGCGCCGGGTTACTTCGTTCAAGGCGTCCGCATCTTCACCACTGCGTCGTGCTCGGCGCGGATGCTGAAGGACCGGGTGACATCGGTCGGGCCACTCACGCCGGGTGTGCGCCGGCCGCACCTGGCGGTACGCAGCCCGTTGCTGTCGAAGTACTTCAGTAGCCCTGGCGTCCCGATGCCGCGCGTGAAGAGCTGCAACCAGGGGTTCTGGCGCTCCGATCTGATCGCGGTCAACGGTTTCAACGAAGAGATCCGCGGCTGGGGACCCGAAGACAAGGAGTGCGTGGCGCGGCTGATGCATCTGGGTGTGCGCGGTGTGCAGCTCCGCTTCGCGGCGCTGGCGACACACCTCTATCACCCGACTCGCGCGCCAGCGGGCATGAACCCAAACGACGCAATCCTCGCCGCCACGCTGGCGAGCCGCAGTACCTGGTGCGATGCCGGCCTCGATCAGCATCTGGTGGAATTTGCCGAGGGTATCCCGGCCAGCGCGCGCTCGCCGTGGCGCATATGAATATGGCCTGCGATGCGCTTGGCATGCGCGATCGTGACCCCGGAGCTTCCCCGGGCACCCGCAAGTTGCCAGCCATCCAGATGTTCTGGCATGGCCGGCCGCTGTCCCGGATCGAGCGGCTGTCCATGACGTCATTCATGCGCAATGGGCATTCGGTCCACTTGTACGTATACGAAGAGCCGAGCGGCGTGCCGGAAGGCGTGCGAGTGATGGACGCGTCGGAGATCCTGCCGCGCACCGAGATGTTCCTGCATCGGCGCAAGAAGTCGATTGCTCATTTCGCGGACTGGTTCCGCTATCGCCTTCTGTTCGACCGCGGCGGACTGTGGGCGGATACGGATATGGTCTGCCTTCAGCCGTTCGACTACACGGATCCCGTGGTATTCGCATGGCAGGACGACCGTCACCTCAACAACGCCGTTCTGGGACTGCCCGCGGGCGATGCACTGGCCAAATGGCTTGCCATGTGCTGCGAATATCCCAACAAGATGCTTCCGTACGACGACCTGGGCACCCGGTTGATCAAGCTGAAACGGTGGTTGAAAGGCAGGGGCCGCGAAGACGTTCGCTGGGGCGACACCGGCCCATACGGCCTGACGAGTGCCGCGCGCCACCTGGGCTACACGGAGCATGCGTTGCCGACGTGGCATTTCTATCCGATTCCATTCGAAGACCACCGGGTGCTGTTTGAAAGCCCGCGGGATGGCGGGGCGGCGACGTTCAACGGCAGCCGTGCCGTGCACCTGTGGAATCAGCTCATCGAGGACCGCAGGGCGCTCGAAAAGAACGCGCGCTTTCCGGCGGACTCGCCGTTCGAGCAGCTCTGGGCCCGATATGTCGATGCAGGCGCCTAGTCCGCATCCGGGCGACGCGAAGCCTAGAACCGCTTCGTGAGCGAGAGCGAATAGCTGTCGATGGTGTAGAAACTGTCAGGGCGAATCGGGCTTTGCGGGTCGCTCGGCAGCAGGTGATCGCGGGCAACTTTCTTCGCTTCGCGCACATCGAGCCCCACATCCCAACCCGGACGCACGTCGCGCCACTGCAGGCCGCCCCCGAAATAGAGGCCGTACGCGGGAGTGGCGAGATCGTAGCGTGACGCACCTAGAAATACGCTCAGGGCAAGAGGGTTCGCAAAACGGTAACGATAGTCGAGCGCGCGCACGCTCATGAGCGTGTGGCTGTCGACATCGTCCAGCTCGAGCCGCACTCCCAGGTCGCTTCGGTCCGACACCGCGCGACGTGCACCGAGCCCGAGGTGGGCGCCGGTGTTGCGCCTGGTGAAGAGCACATTTTCATCGGGCACGATGTCGGTTTTGTTGGCACTGACGCCGACTTCGACGAAAGCTCGGCGGTCTTGTCGGGCGTGCCGGTGAAGTCCGCTCCGTAGGACGACACCGCCATGTTCATATCGCCCGCGTAGCGGAAGAAAGCGCCGGCACGGCCGAAACTCCCTCCGAATACGTCGCGTCCGGCGAACACTTCGGCCCCTGCCATGAACGGACCGAAAGGGCGCGCGTAGCGCAACGTGCCATTGTAAGCACGCTCGTACCCAACGCCGGAGTACGACTCGTTGGCGAGCGTGCTCAGGCGCAGCTCCAGCAGCCCTCCGAGCCCGGGCTCCCAGCCGATGCGCAGCATATGGCTCTGAGCGCCGACTGCGTCACCGAAGCGTCGTTCGTCTCCGCCCCAGTGGCCGATGACGTGGCCCCTGTTCGTCAGGCCGTCGCCATAGTTGGCGTTCACATACCACGCGTTCTGCCACTCGGACACTTCGTAGGTCAGGTCGAAGGTGTGCCACAGCCTCGGAAAGTGGATTCCGATCGAGAGAGCGGCGTTGCCGAGCAGGTAAGGCTTCAAGTCCGACGTGTCCTCGCCGGCGTGCTCGAAATAGACGGTGAACGGCACTTTGCCGGGAAACACGAATGCGCTGGTGACCGAGGCAACCTGGTTGCCGAACTCCCGTGCGCTGCCGGGCTGGCCGGTGTTGTCGTAGCGCGCGGGGTTGAAGAACGCGGAGACCAGATCGCTGAAGCTTCCGGGTCGAGGTCCGCCGCCATACTGCAGCAGACGATTCGCGCCGAGCGCCCACCCGGATGCGGGTTCCATCGCAACGTGCACGCCGGCGAGCCGCGGACGGCCGCTGACGTGACCCCCATCGAATGCAATGGCCTCGGATTTCGACATCGAGGCGACGAAGGCCTCGTACTGCAGGCCGAAGCGAGTGAGGGGCTGATAGTTGGACAGCGTGATCGACGGCATCGTCGCCGCCTCGGTGCTGATGAGCATGCTGCTGTCGGCGCTTGGCGAAAACCAGTGCGTGCGATAGCCGATGTCGAGCTGGGCCCGGTCGAAACCGAGGCTCAGAAGCGTGCCTTCCGGGATGACTGCCTCGCCCTGATAGGCGACGGCGCCAACGCTCACGATGGCATGGTCGTACGGCTGCCAGAGTCCGTGGGCGGAGGCGACCCAGTGCGACTCGGTCGTCAGGCCGTACTGATTTGGCACCGTCTCCAGGGCGCCGCGGGACGCGGCGACTTCGACGCTCGCATCCGTCACGCTCCAGTTGCGCATATAGCGAGCAAGGTAGCTTCGGACTTCCTGGCACAGGGCGGGCTCGTCCCTGCAAACTTGCGGGAGCGCTTCGAGCACGGTCGCCGCCGCGATCGGTCTCGTGAGTACGGGTTTGCCGGCGAGCATCAGCACTCTTTCGATCTGGCGCTCGATAGCCGGATTGAGATTCAGAGGCAGGTAGGGGGTAACACCCCGCGCGCAGGCCGGAAGCGACGCGAGACACAGAAGGCCGAGGGTGGCCATGGCGGCGATTTTCATCTGCCAAGTATCGCATGCACGGGAATGTCGGTAGCCTCACAAGAGGCGTGCGCTTCAGTACAATCACGCCCTTCGCCGGCCGGGGACGGTGGCGACAAGGATTCAGAACAGAGTGACAAGACGCCCGCATCTGCTTCTCGTGGCCGCCATCCTGGCGCTCTCCGGCACCTTTGGCATCGAGCCGGCGGTTGCCCAGACGACCACTCCCTCGGCCGAGCAACTCGAGATGCTGCGCAACCTGTCGCCGGAGCAGCGTGATGCCATCCTGCGCCAGATCACAGGCGGAGCTCAGGGCACCAGTCGCGATCGCGACCGGCCGGACCGAGGAACGGATCGGGGCACCACGGCAGATTCGGAACTTGACGGCCGATCGCTCGAAGCGCTAGCCACCCAGGAACCCAAGGTTCCCGTGCTGAAAGGTGACGACACCGTCATCATCAACATCGATCTGCAGAAGGCGCAGCCTGGCCAGGATGCACAGGCCGCCGTAGTCCTATCGTCAACGTTGCCCGGACAAGCCTCCCAGCCGGGCGCCGCCATTGCTCCTCAGCCAACCGCGCAGTCGCAACGAATTGTCGAGCTGACGCAGGAAGAGCGCGAGCGTCGCCAGCAACTCGTGGATCTGGTTCGCTCGCGAAACCCCTATCGCCTGTCGCGCGACGGTGTGCTGAGCTTGCCCGGCTTCGAGCCGATTCCCCTCGCCGGACTCACCGAGTTTCAGGCGACGGTGCGCCTGCAGGCCCAGCGCGAGTTGCGCGGCCTCGACGTCGCTCTCGTGCTGCTGCCCCTGAAGAAAATCGGAACGGAAGCGCTCAAGCCATTCGGCTACGACCTGTTCGATCGCGCGCCCTCCACATTCGCCCCGGTGACCAATGTGCCGGTGCCCGCCGACTATGTCATTGGCGCGGGCGACGAGCTGAGCGTTCAGCTGTATGGCAACCAGAATCGCAGCCTCACGCTCGTGGTGGGCCGCGACGGCCGCATCAACTTCCCCGAGCTCGGCCCCATCAACGTAGGCGGCCAGCGCTTCAACAGCGCGAAGGACAGCCTCGAGTCGCGCGTGGAGCGGCAGATGATCGGGGTGCGTGCGAGCGTATCGATGGGAGACACGCGATCGATCCGCGTGTTCGTGCTCGGCGAGGCGAAGCGGGTTGGCTCCTTCACCATCAGCGGTCTCGGCACCATCACATCGGCGTTGTTCGCGGCTGGCGGCGTCAAGCCGATCGGCTCACTGCGTACTATCCAACTCAAGCGGCAGGGCGCAGTGGTGCGCACCCTCGACCTGTACGACATGCTCATCAACGGCGACACCACCGACGATGCGAAACTGCTGCCGGGCGACGTCGTGTTCATTCCGCCCATCGGTGCCACCGTCACCGTCGATGGCGAGGTAAAGCGGCCGGCTATTTACGAAGTGAAGACCGAGTCGACCACGGCGGACGTTGTCGGGCTCGCCGGCGGGCTGACGCCCGAGGCCGACCGTGCGAAGGCTTCCCTCACGCGTATTGGCGACAACGGCTATCGATCCGTCGTAACTGTGGACCTCATGGGGCGCGCCGCGGCTGGCCAAGCCGTGCGCAATGGCGACTTGCTGCGGGTGTCGCGCCTGAAGCCCACCCTTGAGGCGGGCGTCACCATCGAAGGCTACGTGCATTCGCCGGCGACTTATGCTTATCGAGAGGGACTGCGGCTCTCCGACATCATTCGTTCCGTCGACGACCTCAAGCCGAACGCCGATATTCACTACGTGCTCATCCGCCGCGAGCTGCCGCCCAACCGCGAGATCGCCGCCGTCTCGGCCGATCTGGGCGCGGCCTTGAGCAGCCCCGGCTCGGCGGCCGATGTGCTGCTCATGCCGCGCGATCGCATCACGGTGTTCGATCTGGAGTCCGGCCGCGAGCGCATCATCCGTCCCTTGCTGGAAGACCTGCGGCTGCAGTCGACCATCAGCCGCCCGACCGAAGTGGTCAGTATCGACGGGCGGGTGAAGGCGCCGGGAGACTATCCTCTCGAACCCGGCATGACCGTGAGCGATCTGATTCGCGCGGGCGGCAATCTCGCCGATGCGGCGTATGGGGGCATGGCGGAGCTCACACGCTATCGTGTCGTCAACGGCGATTCACGACGCACCCAGCAAATCGAGATCGATCTCGCTGCGATCATTGGCGGCGATGCTAGTGCCAATATCGTGCTGGAGCCGTTCGACACCGTCAGCATCAAGGAAGTGCCGGAGTGGAACAATCAGGAGCACGTGACGTTGGTCGGCGAAGTGCGATTTCCGGGGCGTTATTCGATCAAGCGCGGCGAGACGTTGAAGTCTGTGCTCGCGCGGGCCGGCGGCCTCACCGAGTTTGCATTCTCCGAGGGCAGTGTGTTCACTCGTGATGAGCTTAAGGAGCGGGAACAGAAGCAGCTCGACCTGCTGGCCGACCGGGTGCAGAACGATCTCGTCACACTGGCGTTGCAGGGTGCAGCCGTCGCAAACCAGGCGCAGGCGGGCACCGCGTTGACGATTGGCCAATCGTTGCTTGCGCAGATCCGCTCTTCCGAGGCTGTTGGGCGGCTGGTGATCAACTTGCCGAGCACACTGCGCGCGCCGACCGGGTCGGGCGACGATATCATCATGCGCGACGGCGATCGGCTGATGGTGCCGAAGTTCCAGCAGGAAGTGACGGTTATCGGTGAGGTGCAGACTGCAACCTCACATCTCTATCGGCCTGAGCTTGGCCGAGACGACTATATAGCGTTGAGTGGTGGCGTCACCCGCCGGGCGGACCGCGACAAGATATACGTCGTGCGCGCAGACGGCAGCGTCGTCGCCAACGAGGGCAGCCGCTGGTTCAGCCGTGGTGGAATCGATATCCGGCCGGGCGACACGGTCGTCGTGCCGCTCGATACCGAGCGGCTGCCAGCGCTGCCGTTCTGGCAGGCGGTGACGTCGATCGTCTACAACCTCGCGATCTCCGCAGCTGCCGTCAATTCCTTCTGAGCCACTCAGGTCTCGGCTTGGCTGTATCCCATGGCCGCACGTTGACACACTGGTTCGTCGTGCCTAGACTGCGCGCGTTCACGGCTTGAACGCATGTGTGCTCGCACGCGCGCGACCGACGCCCGCAACGTCGTTGATGCCGGCGTCTGCCTATTTGCCGTGGCTTTGCGAGGCGGCCGATGATTTCCGATGAGATGAGATACAAGGTAATGCGATTGCTCCAAGCGAACTCCCACTTGAGCCAGCGGGAGGTGGCGCGGGAACTCGGAATCAGTCTGGGCAAGGTCAACTACTGTGTTCGCGCGCTGGTCCGCAAAGGCTGGATCAAAGCCGTCAACTTCAAGAACCACCAGAACAAGTCCGCATACATGTATCTACTGACGCCGCGTGGCATTGAAGCGAAGGCGAGCCTGACGATCGAATTTCTTCAGAACAAGATGCGGGAATACGAGATGCTTCGCATCGAAATCGAGCAGATGCGGCAGGAAGCCGAGAGCCAGGATCGATGAACGCAGTCGCGCGAGAGTCCGACACCGCCGAGGGGGCGCTCGACCTGGTTTCAGCTTGGGCGATCGTCTGGGCCTACAAATATCTGATAATCGGCGTAGCGTTGGTCTTCGGCGTGGTGGCCGCCATCATTGCGTTGACAACTACACCGGTGTATCGGGCGGAAGTCATCGTCACGCAGGTCAGCTCCAACGGATTGGGCGCCGTGTCTGGCCTTGCGAGTCAGCTTGGCGGCATTGCCAGCCTTGCTGGCGTGAATCTGGGCACCGGTGACGGAGCCGATCCGCAAAGGCAGGCCGTGCTCGTTTCGCGGGGCCTTGCCACGGAATTCGTGAATCGCGGCGGCCTCGCTGCGGTGTTGCTGGCGAAGTCGAAATCGACACCAACGCTCTGGTCGGCCGTCGAGCGCTTCAGGGAGGGCGTGTTGCATGTCCGCGAGGACAAGCTGAAGGGAACGACAACCGTCGCCATTGAGTGGACCGACGCCGGTGTGGCGGCGGAATGGGCGAACAGATACGTGGCGCTGGCAAACGAGGTGCTGCGAAAGCGCGCCGTGAGCGACGCCAGCCGCAATATCGCGTATCTGAATGAGCAGCTCGGCAAGACTACCGTGGTCGAGATGCGCCGGGCGTTGTACAACCTGATCGAGAACGAGACGAAGACGCTCATGCTCGCGAATGCGCGCCAGGAGTATGCCTTCAGCATTGTTGATCTGGCCGTAAAGCCGGAGCTGCGCGTGCGGCCGAAGCGCACGATGATGGTACTCGTCGGCTTGGTGCTGGGCGGCCTGCTGGGATTGGTGGTCGCGTTCGTCCGCAATCTTTTCGCCAGAAATCTGGCGAGCGGCGGGTAGGCCCGCGGACCTCACGCGTATCACCGCTTGCCAAGCTGACTGGCCCGGGACCTGCGAGAGCCCACATTGAGAGCCTCATCAACCGTCCGCGATCTCTGGCGCCTCCTGACGCCGCCGCAACGGCGAAGCGCCGTATGGCTGCTCTGCCTCATGCTGGCAGGCTCGGTGCTGGAGACGCTCGGCGTCGGTCTCGTGATTCCCGTGCTTATCTTCATGTCCCAGAGCGACCCCATGGCGCGCTTTCCATGGCTGGCTGAAATGCTCGGCCCCATATCGATCACTCAGCTGCTGGCAGGCGCAACGCTCGTGCTGGTTGGAACGTATGCGCTGAAGGCGGTGTACCTCGCCTTTGTCACATGGAAACAGGCGCGCTTCGTCTTCGGCGTGCAGGTCAGCCTGTCGCGCCAGCTCTTCGATGGCTACCTGCGTCAACCCTACACTTTTCACCTGCAGCGCAACTCCGCGGAGATGATCCGCAATGTCGTCACGGAAACCAGTCAGTTCTCTCACGTCGCAACGATTCCAGGACTGACTCTGCTGTCGGAGGGATTCGTGCTCGCGGCCATATCCGCATTGCTTCTCGTGCTGGAGCCGGTTGGCGCGCTGACTGTGGTGCTCACGATAGGGGTCGCTGGTTTTGCGTATTACCGCATTACACGCGCACGCGTGCTGCGCTGGGGCATCGACCGCCAGTATCACGAGGGCATGCGCATCCAGCATCTGCAACAGGGGTTGGGCGGGGTAAAAGAGGTCAAGCTCCTGGGCCGGGAACTCGAGTTTCTGGAGCGTTACGCGGTTCACGATCTGGGTGTCGCCTACGTGCAGGAACGGCAGCTCACGCTGCAGGGTCTGCCTCGCATCTGGATGGAACTGCTTGGCGTTACGGGGCTGTGTGCCCTCGTCCTGACCCTGATGAGCCAGGGCAAGCCTGCGGCTTCTCTCGTGCCGACTCTGGGTCTCTTCGCGGCCGCGGCATTTCGCCTCATACCTTCGCTCAGCAAGGTGGTGACGGCGGTGCAAAGCCTGCGCTACGCCAAGCCCGTGATCGACACGCTCACGAACGAACTCAGGGAGATGGACCGACGAGGCACGGTGGGCCGCACGGGCTCTCTTTCCATCTGTCGCAGCCTAGCGCTTCGAAACGTGAGCTTTCGATATCCCGATGCCAGCTCCAACGCGCTGGAAAACATCAATCTGGAGATTCCGCATGGCTCCTCGATTGGATTCATCGGGGGCAGCGGCGCAGGCAAGAGCACGCTCGTGGACATCGTTCTCGGCCTGCTGACCCCCACGCGGGGAGCGGTGCTCGTGGACGGCAATGACATCGGCTCGAATCTGCGCGACTGGCAGGATCAGATCGGTTATGTCCCGCAGAGCATCTTTCTGACCGACGACTCCCTGCGCAGCAATGTTGCGTTCGGTGTCGCGCCCGCCGACATGGACGAGCAGGCGGTCCTGCGCGCGCTGCGGCTCGCGCAGCTCGAAGAGTTCACGAATGAGCTGCCGGACGGGTTGAATACCGTGGTCGGCGAGCGCGGAGTCCGGCTGTCCGGCGGCCAGCGTCAACGCATCGGAATCGCGCGGGCGCTGTATCACGACCCCGCGGTGCTGGTTCTGGATGAGGCCACGAGCGCGCTCGACACAGCGACGGAGCGCGGCGTCATGGAAGCCGTTAAGGCCCTGCAAGGCAAGAAAACCATTTTGCTCGTGGCCCATCGGCTGTCCACCGTCGAGCACTGCGACATGATCGTGCGGCTCGAGCAGGGCGTCGTGGCAGGGATGGGCAACGTTGCCACAATGCTGTCGGCGCCGGCTTCGCAAGCTCCCACCGCCACCGTCACAACCTGAATCGGGACACAAGAGTCGACATGCTCAACGACAAAAGCATTCTCATTACCGGGGGCACCGGCTCCTTTGGCAAGCGTTACGTGCGCACTATTCTCGAGCGCTACAAGCCGAAGAAACTGATCATCTACTCGCGTGATGAGCTCAAGCAGTCCGAGATGCAGCAGGAGTACGACGCGGACTGCATGCGCTATTTCATCGGTGATGTGCGTGATCGTGACCGGCTGACACAGGCAATGCGGGGCGTGGATTACGTGGTTCACGCGGCGGCACTGAAGCAGGTGCCTGCCGCCGAGTACAACCCGATGGAATGCATCAAGACGAACATCCACGGGGCGGAGAACGTCATCCATGCCGCGCTTGCGAGCAACGTCGACAAGGTCATCGCGCTGTCGACCGATAAGGCCGCCAATCCGATCAATCTATATGGAGCCACGAAGCTCGCCTCGGACAAGCTGTTCGTTGCCGCGAACAACATGGCGGGCGGATATCGCACTCGCTTCTCGGTCGTACGCTACGGGAATGTTGTCGGCTCGCGCGGTTCCGTCGTCCCGTTGTTCCGGAGGCTAATCGCGCAGGGCTGCGATCATCTGCCGATCACCGACCCGCGGATGACGCGCTTCTGGATAACGCTCCAACAGGGAGTCGACTTCGTCCTGACCAATTTTGCTCGCATGCACGGCGGGGAGATCTTCGTGCCGATGATTCCCTCCGTGCGGATTGTGGACTTGGCCAGGGCGATGGCAGGCGATCTGCCCCTGAAGAACGTCGGGATACGACCGGGGGAAAAGCTGCACGAGATCATGTGTCCGGCCGATGACTCGCATCTGACACTGCAGTTTGGCGATCATTTCGTCATCACGCCGTCCATCCGGTTCGCGGATCACGTGGCTTTCGCGGAGAACCGGCGCGGCGAGCGCGGTCGGCCCGTCGAGGAGGGGTTCGAGTTCAACTCGGGCCGGAATCCCCACTTCCTGAGCGCCGCGGAGATTCTCGCGATGAACCAGATCGCGGAAGCCTGATCGTTCACCACCGATGCTCATCTGAGATTGCAGGAACATCATGTCTGACGCGTTCATCCCGTACGGACGGCATGTCATCGATGACACCGACGTCGCGGCGGTTGTCGAGGTTCTGCGCGGCGACTGGCTGACGACCGGGCCGGTAGTGCCTCGGTTCGAAGAGGCGTTCGCTCGTTACGTGGGCGCCGCTCATGCGTCTGCCGTGAGCAACGGCACGGCCGCGCTGCATCTGTGCATGCTCGCAGGCGGCATCGGTCCGGGAGATGAGGTCATCGTTCCGGCGCTGACATTTGCCGCAAGCGCCAACTGTGCACGCTATGTGGGTGCGGATGTTGTGTTCGCCGATGTTCGCAGCGATACGCTCACGCTCGACCCGCAACATGCTGCGAGCCTGATCACCTCCAGGACGCGCGCAATCGTCACTGTGGACTATGCGGGCTTGCCGTCCGATCTCGACGAGTTGCGTCACCTCGCTAATCGGCACAACCTGCTGCTCGTCGAAGACGCTTGTCACGCGCCGGGGGCGCGCTATCGCGGACGCCCGGTTGGAGGGATTGCAGACCTTACCGCTTTCAGCCTGCACCCCGTGAAGCACATGACAACCGGCGAAGGCGGCGTGGTAACGACCAACGACGAGGCGCTCGCATCAAGAGTGCGGCTCCTGCGCAACCATGGCATAGCAACTGATCACCGCCAGCGCGAAGCGCAGGGCACGTGGCGCTACGACATGGTGGAACTCGGCTACAACTACAGGTTGACGGACATCCAGTGCGCGCTCGGTCTCACTCAACTTGCAAAGATGCCCGGAGCGATTGCGCGTCGGCGGAGTCTTGCAGAGGCCTATCGTTCTGCATTGAGCGGCCTGCGCAACCTGACGCTTCAGGCGCAGCCCGAAGACAGAGAGCACGCGTGGCACTTGTATCCCGTACGCGTTCGGGCAGGTGACGACGCATCGCTTCGGCAGAAGGTGTTCGACGGGCTTCGCGCCGCTGGCATCGGAGTAAACGTCCATTATGTTCCGGTCTACATGCATTCGTATTACAGGCAACTCGGATACCGTGCAGGGCTTTGCCCTCAGGCCGAGCGCGCATATGACGCGCTGCTGTCTCTTCCGATGTGGCATGGCCTGACCGACGAAGGCCAGGCCCGCGTTGTTTCACGCCTGCGCGAGTTGCTGGAGCGCCATGGCTAACAGTGCCTCACAACTTTCCACTCTTGCGGTGATACCCGCGCGCGGCGGCAGCAAGCGGATTCCTCGCAAGAACATCCGGCCGTTTCTGGGTGTTCCGATGCTTGCACGCACCGTGGCAATGCTCGCGGAATCGGAAATCTTCGATCGGATCATCGTTTCTACCGATGACGATGAAGTGGCCGAGGTCGCGTTGCGGGCCGGCGCCGAGGTGCCGTTCCGTCGTCCGCCAGCCCTGTCGAGCGACACTGCCGCAACGCTGCCGGTCGTCGCGCATGCGATAGGTGAAACGGAGGCTGGGGGGGGGCGAGCCGATCACGTGTGCTGTGTGTATCCCGCGGCGGTTCTTTCGTTGCCGAGTGATTTGCGCAAAGCCCTGGTGCTGGTTCGCAGTCCGGGGGTCGACTATGTATTTGCGGCGGCCACCTTCGGCTACCCGATTCAGCGGGCCTTGCGCCGTACCCCGGAAGGCGGCTGCGAAATGATGTGGCCGCAGCATCGTGACACACGCTCGCAGGATCTCGAGTCCGCTTACCACGACGCCGGACAGTTCTACTTCGGTACCCGCGACGCCTGGATGACGGGCGCGCCGATATTCGGCGCCCGCTCGAGATTGCTGGAGCTTCCGCGAGCACGCGTTCAGGACATCGATGTTCCTGAGGATTGGGAACGCGCGGAGATGATCTTTCGGATTCTGCATCGGGACGAGCCAGGTGGCTGACGCCGCTCTCAACTTCGTATTCCGCGTCGATAGTGGCGTCCAGATGGGGTCGGGCCACGTGATGCGCTGTCTCACGCTGGCGCGCGAGCTGTCCGGCAATGGGGCGCGTATTCAGTTCATTTGTCGGGATATCCGCGGAAATCTGATCGATCGCATACAGCGCGAGGGATACGTCGTCTACCGGTTGCCCGCACCTCAGGAGCAGCGGGCCTCGTCCTGTCCCTGGCTGCAGGTGCCGCTTCACCAGGACGCGGAGGAAACGCGCACGGTGCTCGAAAGAGTCCGCCCGGCCTGGCTCGTCGTCGATCACTACGGTATTTCGGCCGAGTGGCACCGTGCGCAGCGGGGCCCGGCGAAATCCATTTTTGTGGTCGACGATCTTGCCGATCGTGCTCTCGACTGCGACCTGTTGCTGGATCAGTCCTACGTCGGACGCGCGACCCTGCAGCGCTATGTCGGACTGGTACCTGATGGTTGCCGAACGCTGCTCGGGCCGCGCTACGCGCTGCTGAGCTCGGAGTACGCAGCCTTGCATGAGGCACTCGTGGAGCGCACGGGCGATGCATGCCGGGTGCTCGTCTTTTTTGGCGGAACCGACGCCACCGACGAAACGAGCAAGGCATTGCAGGCACTCGCACGGCCGGAGCTGGCGCACCTCGCCGTGGACGTAGTGCTGGGGGCGAATCATCCGGCACCAGAGCGGGTAGAGGCGATGGCTCAGGGCCGTCCCCGCACCACGCTGCACCGTAATCTCCCGACGCTGGCCGGGCTCATGTTTCGTGCCGATCTCGCGATTGGCGCTGGCGGTACGGTGAGCTGGGAACGTCTGTGCCTGGGTCTGCCCAGCATCGTGATTACTGTTGCCGTAAATCAGGAAGCGCAGACGTCCAGCCTCGCCGACGAAGGGCTTGCCCGGTGGCTCGGACGAGCTCCCGAAGTCACGGCGGACTCAATATTTTCTGCCGTGCAGGAGTCGCTGCACACTCCATTGAAACGGCCGTGGCTCGTCGACGGTCATGGCGTTGATCGCGTGACGGCGGCGCTCGTTTCTCCTTCGCGAACCCTGCGGCTCGAGCGAGCAGGTGTCGCGCACGCGGAGCTTCTCTATCACTGGCGCAACGACCCCCAGGCACGAGCCATGTCCTTCAACGACGGCCCGATCGAATGGGATGCGCACGTGAACTGGTACCGTGCTCAGCTGGCGGATCCGCGAGTTCAGATATTCATCGGCCGGTCGGGCCGGTTGCCCGTGGGCCAGGTACGGCTGGACGGCCGCGCGTCGCAAGCCGTTCTTTCCTACAGCGTTGACGCGGACGTTCGGGGCCTGGGTTTCGGCTCGGCGCTGGTTGAACGCGCGGTCAGGTCCGCGGGCCATGTTCCTGCAGCCGGCTACATTGCGAACGTAAAAGCCGGGAACATGGCCAGCCGCCGTGTTTTCCAGAAGCTGGGGTGGCGTGAAACCGCTGCAGGAGGCGATTGTGTCTTTCGCCTCGACGCTGCAGCGTCGCCGCAGGATGTGAGGTAAGCAAAGATGATTGCGATCGGAGACTACGAGATTGGCGCGGGGACTGCGCCGTTCATCATCGCGGAGCTGTCGGGAAACCATGACGGTTCTCTCGAGAAAGCCCTGGCGATCGTCGATGCGATCGCGGCGAGCGGCGCCCATGCACTGAAGCTGCAGACCTACACGGCAGACACGATGACGCTCGACATCGCGGAGCGCGAGTTTGTCATCTCCAATCCCGACAGCCTCTGGTTCGGGAGAAACCTGTACTCGCTATACCATGAGGCTCATACGCCGTGGGAATGGCACGAGGCACTGTTCAACCGCGCCCGCCAGCACGGATTGGCCGCGTTTAGCTCGCCTTTCGATGCCACCGCAGTGGATTTTCTGGAATCGCTCGACGTTCCCGCATACAAGATCGCATCGTTCGAGAATTGCGATCTGGCCCTGATCCGGCGCGTTGCGCGCACCGGAAAGCCAGTCATCATCTCTACCGGGCTCGCCACGATCGAGGAGACGCGAGAGGCGGTCGAGACCGCCCGAGGGGCTGGCTGTCGCGATCTAATACTGCTCAAGTGTACGAGCAACTATCCCGCCGATCCGTCATCGTCAAATCTCAGGACGATTCCATACCTGCGCGAGCAGTTCGGCTGTGAAGTGGGCTTATCGGATCACACTCTGGGTATCGCGGCAGCGATAGCGAGTGTCGCGCAGGGGGCGACCGTCATCGAGAAGCACGTCACCCTGAGCCGGGCAGGGGGCGGCGTCGACGCCGCTTTTTCACTTGAGCCCGCCGAGCTCAGGGAACTCGTCCTATCCAGCCGTGTGGCATGGCAGGCGCTGGGAAGTGTGCAGGCCGGGCCCACGGAAGAGGAGCGCCCGTCGCTCGTGTTCCGTCGCAGCCTTTACGTTTGCAGTGATCTTGCCGCTGGCCAGGAGTTGACGAGAGACAATCTCCGCGCGATCCGGCCGGGGTACGGGCTCGCGCCAAAATACCTCGACGAACTCATTGGTCGGCGCGTCAGTCGGGCCGTTGCCCGCGGAACGCCCATGTCATGGGATCTGGTCTGATGTGTGGCAAGCCTGTGCCGTGGGCGCTACTTCACGCGCGGTTGCTTGCCGCATCCGCTCGTTGTCATCCCCACCGATTCTCAACGAAACACCGTGCGGAGGGATGCTGTGAGCGATCACGCGATATTTGGTCTGAGCCTAGATACGGTGGCATTGCTGAGTGCAGTTGGCTACCCATTACGTGGATTTGATCTATGAACGAGCAAGAACTTTTTTGGGCCGAGACGTACGGCCAAGAGTATGTCCGCAAGAACACGAGCTTCGATCAGGCGCTGGGCGTTCGCGGCTGGCGTGAAATGCTGCGCAAGGCCGAAGACATCGAATCGATCCTCGAGTGCGGAAGCAACATCGGCGGCAACATTGCCTTTCTTAACGAGTGCCTGCCTGAGGCAAAAAAATCGGTCATCGAGTTGAACCCCGTGGCGTTCGAGGTCGTCTCGAAATCGTACCGGCTGGAGCATGCGTTTAACGGTTCGATTCTCGACTCCGACCTGCCGCGCGGTGGCTTCGATCTCGTGTTCACTCGTGGCGTGTTGATCCACATCCACCCGGATCACCTCGCTGCCAACATGGAACGGATGTTCGAGTACTCTCGCCGCTATGTGCTGATCGCGGAGTACTTTAACCGCACGCCGGTGATGATCGACTATCAGGGTGAGAGGGAGCGTCTGTTCAAGCGCGATTTCGGCAAATTCTTTCTCGAGCGCTTTGCGGCGCAGGTCGTGGACTACGGCTTCCTGTGGGGACAGATTTACGATAGTGCGGGTTTCGACGACATCACCTGGTGGCTGTTCCGAAAGGGCTGAGAAATGGTCACCGTCATCGATCTCGATATCGGCAATCTTCAGTCTGTCGTCAACGCTTTTCGCCGCGTGCACATCGACGTATCGATTGCCACGCATGTGCGCGATGCCGAGGGCGCGAGCATTCTTGTGCTGCCCGGAGTCGGGGCCTTCGAACGCGCGATGTCGAACCTGCACGCGAGAGGCTTCGGTCCTTTGATCAGCAAGCATGTGCGGGAACGACAGGCTCCGCTCATCGGCATCTGTCTGGGGATGCAATTGCTCGCGGATCGTAGCTACGAGCACGGAATCACCGACGGCCTGGGCCTGATCCCCGGAGAAGTGGTGCGACTGGAAGCTGAAGCAGCCGGGGAACGGGTACCGAACATCGGCTGGATGCCTGTGCGGGCTGCGAAGCCGTCCGTCATGTTTCCCGAGGGAGTCGACGGGGAGAGTTTCTACCACGTCCACAGTTATCACTTGGCCTGCAGCGATCCGAGTGACGTCGCAGGCACCGTCGAGTTCGGCGGCGAGCGGGTGGTGACCGCGGTCGAGCGCGGCAACGTGTTCGGCATGCAGTTCCATCCTGAGAAGAGCCAGGATGCCGGCCTCAATCTGTTGAACTCCTTGTTGCGTCATCTGAAATCCCGCGCGACCTGAACCATGACACTTCCCCGCCTCATTCCGGTCATCCTGCTCAAGAACGGTCTCATCGTTCGCAGTCAGCTGTTTCGCGTTCATCAGACGATCGGCAACCCGATGCATACGGTCCGGCGCCTCTCGAACTGGAACGTGGACGAGCTTGTGCTGCTCGACATCTCAAGCACTGATTTTCACGACATGCGCCGTGACGACATGCAGCTGCGATACAGCGACAATACGTCGATCGGCGTATTGAGGCAGGTTGCCGAGCATTGCTTCATGCCACTAACTGTTGGCGGCCGCATTCAGACCGTTGCGGATATGCGCAGCCGATTGGTGGCCGGGGCGGACAAATGTGCCATCAACTCCGAAGCAGTCCGTCAGCCGGGCCTCCTAACCGAAGGCGCGAAGGCCTTCGGGTCACAGTGCATCGTGGCCAGCATCGATGCGTTACGTTCGGCGACTGGCGGGCTTGAGGTATTCATCGATGGCGGCAAGACGGCTACGGGACTGCATCCGGCTCGGTGGGCCGCTGAATGCGAGCGACTCGGTGCCGGTGAAATCCTCATCAATTCGATCGATCGCGACGGTACCGGGTGGGGCTACGATCTCGAGCTGATCCGGGAGGTCACGGCGAGTGTCTCGATTCCCGTGATTGCCTGCGGAGGCGTGGGCAATTACGAGCACTTCCCCACCGCCGTTCTGGAGGGTGGCGCCAGCGCGGCCGCCGCGGCCAACATCTTCAACTTCTTCGAGCTCAGTTATCCCAAAGCGAAGAAGACCTGTCTGGACGCCGGCGTAGCGATGCGCCCGGCGAGTCTCGGAAGCCGCTGGTTTCCGCGCGAGCCGGAGTACGACTTCGCCGCCGAGACGGCCCGTCACGAAGAGCGTCTCGAGCGTGCCAGTACACGGCGATTCGCCGCAGCCGAGAAGTCTGACCAGCGCAACGTCAAGTGGTGCAGCAGCTGTCTGTATCCGTCGCTGAGCGCTACTCCGATGGAGTTCGACGAGGCCGGCGTGTGCATGGGCTGTCGCATGGCGGGCATGCGCGTCGACACCCCTAAGTACGAGTGGGACCGGCGCAGCGCAATCCTGTCGGAAATCATGCAGCAGGCGCGCAGCACGAACGGCACCCGCCACAACTGTGTGATCGGCGTTTCCGGCGGCAAGGACAGCTATTTCCAGACGCACTACGTCAAGAACGTCATGGGCTACAACCCGCTGCTCGTGACCTACTACGGCAACAACTACACCCCGGCTGGCGAGCGTAACCTGCGCAGGATGGCCGAGGTGTTTGATGTCGATCACATCATCTACACGCCCGGCGTCGAGCTGCTGAAGAAACTGAACCGGCTCGGTTTCTCGATCATGGGCGACATGAACTGGCACAACCACATCGGCATCGCCACGCTGCCGATTCGCATCGCCGCCCAGAACCGGATCCCGCTCGTGATCTACGGGGAGCACGGCTACGCGGATCTGTGCGGCCAGTTTTCAATGAATGATTTCGTGGAGTGGACCTATCGCAACCGGCTCGAACATTTCGGGCGCGGCTACGACTGGAACTACATGGTGGGGCGAGAGGGCATCACCGCCGGGCAGATGACAGCCTATCAGTATCCGAGCGACGACGAGCTCTACGCGCTCGATCTGCGCACGATCTATCTCGGCAACTACATTCCCTGGGACGGCAACCACAACGCCAGGCTGATGCACGAGTTGTACGGCTTCGAGTTCGGCGACCTGCCTTTCGAGCGCACGTATCGCCGGGCATCGAATCTCGACGACATGCACGAGAACGGCGCGCACGACTATCTGAAGTTCATCAAGTTCGGCTACGGGCGCTGCACCGATCATGCGAGCAAGGACATTCGGCTGGGGACGCTCGCCAGGGCGGAGGCTATTGCCCGCGTTCGCCAGTACGATCACGTGAAGCCCAGCGATATCACGCGTTGGTGCGAGTACGTTGGCATGACGGAGGCCCAGTTCGATGCCATCGCAGACACTTTCCGCGATCCGAGGGTGTGGTGGATGGAGGAAGGGCAGTGGCGCAAGCAGAATTTGTGGGACGGGGAGAAAGCAAAGTGACGAAGGCTGATTCTTCGGCGCCCGCAGCCATGCGGGAGAACGACATTCGACCGAACGACCTGCGACGCGGGCAAGTGGAAGCGTACGAGCACGACCTGCAGCGTTTGCGAGAGCGCCTGCCGGAGTTCGCGTCAGTGAGCTGTCCGGCCTGCGAGGCGGACCAAAGCGAGCCCGTGTTTCAGAAGTACGGATTCCAGTTCCGCAGCTGTCGTCAGTGCCGCACCATCTACATGTCACCGCGCCCGACGCCCGAGATCATGGGCGCGTACTACAGCAATTCCGAGAACTACAAGTTCTGGGCCGAGCATATTTTTCCGAAGTCCGAGGCCGCGCGGCGCGAGAAATCCATCGCCCGATGCTCGAGTACATCGTGGCAGCCTGCGAGCGTCACTCCGTGCCCCGCAACCTGCTCGTGGAAGTGGGCCCTGGCTTCGGCACTTTCGCGGCGTTGGCCGGACAAAGCGGCGCGTTCAAACGCGTGCTGGCAGTCGAGCGGACTCCAGAGATGGCAGATGCTTGCCGCCGGCGCGGCGTCGAGGTTATAGAGCGGGCGGTCGAGGAAGTGTCGCCCGCGCAAGTGGATGCGGCGGACGTCGTCGTCAGCTTCGAAGTCATCGAGCATCTGTTCGAGCCGCGCAACTACATTGAGCGTTGTGCCCGGCTGCTTTCCACTGGGGGGCTGCTCGTGTTGTCGTGCCCGAATGGCCTCGGGTTCGACGTCGCGATGCTCGGCGCCGGGGCATCGGCAGTGGATAGCGAGCACGTGAACCTGTTCAACCCCGCGTCGCTGTCGAGCCTGCTCGAGCGTTCGGGATTCGACGTGCTGGAGGCGACGACGCCCGGCCGACTCGACGCGGAGCTGGTGCGAACGGCCGCATCGGAAGGGGCGATCGATCTTTCCGGAAACCCGTTCCTGCGCAGGGTTCTCATCGAAGAATGGGACAGCCTCGGATGGCCGTTCCAGCAGTTTCTGATGGCCAACGGTCTGTCATCCCACATGCGTCTGGTCGCGCGCCGCAAATGACCGTGCATTCGTCCATCGGGCGACGAGAGCCGATGCAATCAACGCAGGGACTCTCGGCAATGGCGCACGCGCAGAGCACGACTAGCGATGCGCGCACCCGGCCGGACGCTGAAGGATTGAGGGTTCTGATCGGGCCGTCCTATCTGGAGCTGGGCGCGATTCAGCAGATCGACTGGGGCGCGGCGACGGTCAGATATTTCAAGAAGGACCGAGGCCAAACCGAACCGGACGCGTGGAAGAAGGCGACCGTTGATTATTTCAAGCAGCGACCGAAGCGGCCGGTGCGGGAGTCCGACTTTATCTACTATGATGCCGAAAGCATCGCCCAGGGCGTCGATCGTGCGCCGATGGATGGGACGCTCGCGGATGTCATCCTGCAACTCGGCACGGATGCCAGCTGTTTCCTGATGGCGGAGAGAGACCGTCACGGCATGTTCGTCGGCGCGCTGCTCGCGCCTGTTCAAATCGCGGACTGTGCGCGCTACGCGTGGGCCTGCCTGCGCGACTTCTGTCCCGATGTGCTCATCTTTCACAATGCCCCTCACGAAGTGTTCACGTATGCGCTGCTCAAGCTGGCGCTGCGTCTCAAGATCCCGACGTTCCTCGTGCACTATTCCGTGCTGCCGTGGCGAATGGGAGTCTCGCGGTACTCCAGTGACGCCTCCACGCAGGTGATACCGATCAAGGCCGAACTGACGGATGTCGAGCGTGACTCGATCCGGCAATACATGAAGCGGCTGCAGGGAAGCCACGATGGCGCGATGCCGGCCGTGGACCGAAAGTTCATCTCCGGGAGGCGCGGGGACCTGTACTTCGGGGCCGAGCTACGCGCGGCGTTCCGGGGCTCGATGCTGAAGAATCTGGTGCGCATCGTGCTGAAATGGGCGCTCTACCGGGATTTCACGCGCTTCGTAAAGGACGAGGTGAAGCGTCCCTACGTCGTGTTCCTGATGCACTACCAGCCCGAGGAGTCGACTATCCCGCGCGGGGGTATATATGCACAGCAGTTGAACGCGATTCTGAAACTGCGCGCGGTTCTGCCGGATGCAGTGAGCATCGTGGTGAAGGAGAACCGCGCCACGTTCCGAACGCCGTTAACGCTCGCAATCAGCGTGAGAAGCCGCGAGTACTACCGCGCCATCGCCAGCCTGCCCAGCACCGGTATTGTTCCGATGGGACGCGACACCTTCAATCTTGTAGACAACTCTCTGGCGGTCGCTACGATTTCAGGCTCCGTCGGGGTCGAAGCGCTTTGCCGGGGCAAGCCTGTCATCGTCTTCGGGAACGCCACCTACAAGAATTTCGCCGGGGTGACCCGCCTGGACGAGCTCGACGCCGAGGGCGCTGATCTCGGCGCCGTCGTTGACGGCGCGGGCCACGATCCCGCAAAAACCGAGAAAGATCTACTTGCGGAATTGAAGAATACGATGGGTGCGGAAGTGGAAGGTAACGAAACGAACTTCCAGTCGCAGCAGATCGCGACCGTCGAAGCGTTTTCGTATCTGGCGAAGAACCTCGGGCAACTCATGCGCAGGTCGGCGACGTCATGAGGCAAGTGGGCGGGCGGCAGCTGCGGTGAGTGACTCGATGGCAATGCCGAGCGGCATGCAGGCCGTCGTCGCGGCGGTCACCGTCCCTCACGACCGGTCGCAGCCCGGCTCCGTCGGTGTGGCGGCTGCGCTGTTGCTGTCTCTTGGCCTGTCGGTCGGCTTCGTCTACATCCCATGGGAGCTGATTTCCGCAGGGGGGTTCCCGGATCGCGACAACTACCTGCAGGCGATTGACACCCTCATGGCAAGCGGCGCCCAACCGTTCGATTTCAGCGGTGCCGACCTTCTCGCCCTGTTCCTCAACGAATATCTGTGGCGCGAAGTGCTGATCATTCTCGGCACGTATTTCGAGCACCCGCTTGAGGGTTTCCTGGTCGTTTCCGTCATCACCTGCACGCTGCTCACATTCCACGTCATTCGCCGCGCCGGAATTCTCTACGCGTTTCTGTTTCTACTTTCCCCGCTCACGGTCGATCTCATCATCTCCCAGACACGCAGCGCCCTGGCGTTTGCCGTCTTCC
Organism: uncultured Gammaproteobacteria bacterium; assembly: GCA_963837755.1. Taxonomy (GTDB): domain Bacteria; phylum Pseudomonadota; class Gammaproteobacteria; order Steroidobacterales; family Steroidobacteraceae; genus JADGHX01. The sequence continues at coordinate 494,473 of CAWIOP010000005.1, forward strand.
TGTTCGCATTGACTGTACGGGGCAGGCTGTCGAAATACGGTTTGCTCATCGGTGCATTCCTGATTCATACCTTTGGCGCCATCCTGTTCGCGTTGTACCACTTCAGTGCCTTTGTACTCGCGCGCCGGCAACTTGGCACGCGCCAGAAATTGATTGCGGTGGCGATAGGCGGCCTGATCGCCAGCGCAGTCCTGGCGTTTATCGCGGAGATCATTTTGATGACGATTGGCGATCGGCGCGCGTTCCAGATGGCGCTGTTGCCCTCGTCAGTTGCCTTTGCGGTGTGGTGGATGGTGCTGACGGCGATGTTGGTGGCGTTTGCGCGCCTGTGGACGCGCCCCGGTAACGGCCAGTTCGTGCTGGCTGCAGTGTTCCTGCAGGCGACGTTCGTGTTCAGCACGCTTTTCAGCGCCGGCGCTCTGCGGTTCCTGTCGCTTTCACTGCCTGTGGCATGTGTGGCCATTCGCTCGTTCCCCAACCGGGCGCTGCGGGTCGGCGCTGCTGCCGGTACACTGGCTTTCAATCTGATTCTGTTCGCCTTCTACTGGATGGCCTGAAGGTATTTCGTCGTACGGTATCGAATACATATGACACTCAGCGAGACATTCTCGAACCCGCTCGACCCCGAGCGTTCGATTCAGCTCAATAACAGGTACTGGCCGGGCGACAAATTCAGCCTGGTAGGCATCATTGCAGACGCCGAAGCGATGCTTTCCGGCGGCGAACTCGTTGCCGCGGCACGCCATCTGCACCGTCTCAAGAAGTGCTTTCCCGAGGAACGCCTGTTCGAGAAGTTCCTGCGGCGGCTGCATCGGCTGCGGCTCTACCGTTCGCAGTTCGGCTACGTAACCGGACGGCTGGAGCTCGATAGCGACGCGATCGCGGCGAACCGGTATTCGGGGCCGGCGACCCGTGCGGAATACGCTCTCGCGCGCAGGGGCGAATTTGCCGGCCTCATCGGCGAGACGGTTCGCATCTACAAATCGCAATATGGTGGCGATTTGGTGAGAACGAGATGCACCGTGCGCTTTGCAAAGCCCGACGAGCGGCAGATCGATGTCACCGGCCATGGCCCTTTGTCCGACGTCCACAATGACGAGTACAAGGGCATCAGCACTATCGTGTACCTGAACGATGTCAAAGAGGAGAGCGATGGCGCGTTTGCCTTCGTCGAAGGATCTCATCTCGTGCCTCGCTCGCTCGTGCTCTCGGCGTTGCATCAGTGCGTTGCGTTCGATATGAAGCTCGACATCGGGCGTGCCACGCCTGAGCAGATCGGCTGCGTTCCCCTGGAGTTTCGTGGGTCGCCGGCGCTCGGCAATTTTCTAGACGACGACAAGGTGAAAGTTGTAAAGGCTTCGCTCAAAGTGCTGAATGGGCCTGTTGGCACCTTTGTGTCTTTCAACGGCCAGTATCTGCTGCACAGGGGCGGCAAGCCGCTCTCCGGTTCGAGGACCGCGGCCTTCCTCCAGCCCATTGGGGCCTTGCGGCACAAGGCGGCAAGCGTCGGCTCGCTTCTATACGCAAAAGCAAACAAGTAGACGAGTGTGGTGCTTGCATCCCGATTCAGGGCGCCCGGCACGTGCAAACGCCGCGTCACGTGTACGCGTGGCGGTTCGCACGTCTGCTGCGCACAGCAATGATGCGCGTCGTGCTACTGACGCGCAGCCTCGACTCCGGAGGCGCGGAGCGCCAGCTCGTTGCGCTAGCGCGGAGCCTGAATCCGGCCGATTTTTCCGTGACGGTTGTTACGTACTACGCCGGCGGAGCGCTCGCGAGCAGCCTCGAAGATTGCCCGCACGTACGCCTGGTAAGCGCGGGCAAGCGCGGTCGCTGGGATTTCGTTGGCTTCCTGTGGCGGATGTGGAAGCTCGTCCGCGAGGCGCGGCCGCACGTGATTCACAGTTACATGTACGGAGTGAACGAGCTTGCCCTGCTGCTCGCATACGGCCTGCGGGCACGTGTCGTGTGGGGAATCCGTGCGTCCGGGCTGGACATGACACGCTACGCCTGGTCAGTGCGCCTGCTGGCGAAGACGGGGGCATTCCTGTCCGCGCGCGCCGATGCGATCATTGCCAATTCCGAAGCCGGGCGCAGCTATCACATCGGGCTCGGTTATCCCGCGCGGCGATTCCTTGTGATTCCGAACGGCATCGATGTCGAGATCTACCGCCGCGATGCAAGCGGGCGGCAACGGGTGCGGGCCGAGTGGGGCGTGAGTGAGGACGACGTGCTGATAGGGATCGTTGCAAGAATGGATCCGATGAAGGATCACGACACCTTCCTGCGAGGCGCCGGCACGTTGGCTTCCGTCGAGCGCCGCCTGCGATTTGTGGTTGTCGGCCCTGGGTCCGCGCAGGAGCTGCGGCGTCTCGAGACATTGGCAAATGAATGCCGGATAGCGGAGCAGGTCATCTGGGCCGGCGCTAGGACGGACATGGCCGCGGTCTACAGTGCCCTCGACATCGCGACTTCATCGTCCGCATTTGGGGAAGGGTTCTCCAACAGCCTTGCCGAAGCCATGGCCTGCGAGACAGTTTGCGTGGCCACCGACGTCGGCGACGCTCGCACGGTGGTCGGTGACACAGGCGAAATCGTTCCGCCGCGACAGCCCGCCGCGCTTGCCGCGGCTTGGCACAAGGTTCTGCGCGCGGCAGTGGAAGGCCGGGCAGAGCGCGGGCGCGCGGCTCGCGCCCGGATCGTGGACTCGTTCAGCACCTGCGCGCTCGCCGATCGTACGGGCAACGTGCTGCGGCGTGTTGTCGCGGGCACTATTTAGAGAAGTCAGCAAGATGAATCAGCACGAAAGAGAAGTAGCTGCGGGTGAGCGCTTCGAGTTTGGCGCGAACTGGTCGCGTTTCCTGCGCAGCTTGAACGAAACAAGAATCAAGCAGGCGGAAGAGTCTCTCAAAAGCATGTTGTCACTCGACAATCTCGCGGGGAAGCGCTTCCTGGACGCGGGCAGTGGTTCGGGCCTGTTTAGCCTGGCCGCGCGGCGGCTCGGCGCCACCGTTCATTCATTCGACTACGACCCGCATTCCGTCGCCTGTACTCAGGAGCTGAAGCGGCGTTTTTTTCCTGACGATGAACGTTGGCGTGTCGATACGGGCTCTGTTCTAGATTCAACATATCTTGCGTCGCTCGGACGGTTTGACGTCGTTTACAGCTGGGGAGTGCTACACCACACCGGCAACATGCAACTCGCGCTCGGCAACGTTGGTGGGATCGTTGCCCCGGGCGGCCAGCTTTTCGTGGCTCTCTACAACGATCAGGGCTGGATCTCGTCCTACTGGTCTGCAGTCAAGCGCCAGTACAACCTGCACCCGTGGATGCGACCGCTGCTGACGTTGGCTCATGCGCCCTATCTCTTTGTCGGGCGCTTCATTGCGCGCACTTTGAGTGGCCGGGGCCAATTGGAGCGAGGAATGACGCTATGGTACGACATGATCGACTGGCTCGGCGGATGGCCCTTCGAAGTGTCGCGGCCCGAGGAGATCACGGGCTTCTTTTCCGGCAGAGGATATCGCGTCCAGCAGTTGCAAACGGTCGGCCGGCGAGCAGGCTGCAATGAATTCGTCTTCTCGCGCACGTCGGCCGTCTGATGTCGCGCAGCGCGTCGGAGCGGATCTCGTCCAGCGATACTGCCGGGCTTGAGCGATGTGCGGAATAGTTGGGGCGTTTGGTGCCCCCGGACTGCGGTCGGACTGGCTGGAACGTGCCTGCGCGGCGCTCGCTCATCGCGGTCCTGACGACACAGGCATCTGGTCCCAGCCGGCAGCCGGAGTTGCCTTGGGACATCGGCGTCTTGCGATCCTCGATCTTTCGGCAGCAGGGCACCAGCCGATGGCGTCGGCTTGTGGGCGCTACCACATGGTGTTCAACGGCGAGATCTACAATCATCTCGAGCTGCGTCAGCATATGCCCGGTGCGGTGTGGCGCGGGCATTCGGATACCGAGACGCTCCTCGAGTGCATCGCGAATTGGGGAATCGAGCGCGCCCTCGCCGCGACCGTGGGCATGTTCGCGTTTGCCGTGTTCGATTCGGCAGAGCGCAGGTTGATACTTGCTCGCGACCGCTTCGGTGAGAAGCCGTTGTACTACGGTTACGCCGCCGGAGCTTTCGTGTTCGCGTCCGAGTTGCGGCCGTTACGCATGGCACCGGGCTTTGACGCGCAGGTCGACCGTGGCGCGCTCGCGCTCTATATGAAATACAGCTACGTGCCGGCGCCGCGTTCGATCTACAGGTCGATGCACAAGCTGCCGGCAGGCTGTTGGCTCGAGGTGACGCCGGGGGATGTCGCGGCCATCACCGCGCAGAACCCGCGCACGTACTGGTCGGCCGTCAACGTTGCGTTGGCCGGCGAGCGCGAGCCGTTCGATGTATCGGATGCCGACGCGGCTTCGATGCTGGAGCAGATGCTCGCCAACGCGGTCAAATCGCAGATGCTGTCGGATGTTCCGCTCGGCGCTTTTCTGTCCGGGGGCATCGATTCGTCGATCATCGTTGCGCTCATGCAGGCGCAGTCCACGCAGCCCGTGCGGACGTTTTCGATTGGGTTCAGCGAGGACGAGTTCGACGAATCCGTGCACGCGCGGCAGGTCGCCCGGCACCTGGCGACGAAACACACCGAGATCACCGTCACTCCGGAAGATGCACTGGCGCTCGTACCGAGCATGCCGCGGGTGTACGACGAGCCCTTTGCAGACTCTTCTCAACTCCCAACGGTGCTCGTGGCGCAGCTGGCACGACGCGACGTCAGTGTAGCGTTGTCCGGCGACGCGGGCGACGAGTTATTCGGCGGTTACAACCACTATCGGCTCGCAGCACGAACGTGGGCGAAAATGTCGGGCGTTCCTCTGTCATTGCGGAATGTGGTCGCGCACGGCGTGCGCGCGATACCCCCGGTGGCGTTCAATGGTCTCGCGGCCCTCGCGAGGCCGCTGCTGCCGGGCCGGGTTGATACCCGCATGGCAGGCGACACGCTGCACAAGGCCGCCGACGTGCTGGCTTGCCGGGATCAGCAGGACGTGTACCAGCGGTTCGTCAGCTACTGGTGGCGGCAGTCTGTCGTGCTAAACCCGGACACGGTGGCGTCTTCGATGAGTTGGCGGACGATGGGCAGCGCGGTGAGCCAGATGATGCTTGCCGACACAGTGACCTATTTGACCGACGACATTCTCGTCAAGGTGGACCGTGCCGCCATGTCCGTGAGTCTCGAAACACGCGTGCCGATGCTTGACCATCGCTTGTTCGAGTTCGCATGGCGCTTGCCACTGCACATGAAAGTTCGAGATGGGCAGGGCAAATGGCTCCTCCGCCAGGTGTTGTATCGTCATATACCCCGCAACGTCATCGATCGACCGAAGAAGGGATTTGCGGTTCCGTTGGATGCGTGGCTGCGTGGTCCCCTGCGCGAGTGGGCGGAAAGCCAACTCGCCGAATCGAGGTTGAGGCGCGAAGGCTATCTGGACGTGGCAGTCGTCCGGCGCCGCTGGAAGGAGCATCTTTCCGGCATTCGCAACTGGCACCACGACTTGTGGAATGTCCTCATGTTTCAGGCGTGGCTGGAGGTCGCTTGAGGCCTTCGGTCCTGATCGTCATAAATTCCTTGCATTCCGGCGGAACCGAGAAGACCTGCATCGAGCTTGCCAGATATCTGAACGGCAGGTGCGACCTCGAAGTGGTGTCGCTGGTAATTGGCGGGCCGGCCGAGCAGGAGTTGCGGGATCTGGGGGTGAAAGTGACCGTGCTTCAGGCGGACAACATGCGCCGTATGCTCTGGTCGTTTGCGAAGCTGGCGAGAGTGATGCGGCGACACAACCCCCAGACAGTGATCACATTTCTGTATATCGCGGATCTATTCGGCGGCGTGCTGGCGCGACTGCTCCTGCGACGGGCCAGAGTCTTCTGGAACATTCGCAACAATGTGCTCGCACGCAGCCGCACCGGATTCTCCACCTTTGCCATTTCCAGGCTGAACGGGTTCGTGTCGCGATTTGTACCGGACACGGTGGTGTATTGCTCGCACCTGGCAAAGGCGCAGCATGAATCCATCGGCTATCGCAGCAGCGACGATCCTGTCGTGGAGAACTCGATCCGCGCCGTTCCCTTCACGTTCAGTGCAGACAAGCGTAGTGCGGCCAGAGTCGGCAACGCCGATGGAGAGTTCCAGTTTCTGTTTGTCGGCCGGTTCGATCCTGTGAAATGTGTCGACGTCTACATTGACGCCTGCGCCAGACTGTATCGCGCGCTCGGCGGGAATCTGCGCTTTCAGATCGCGGGACGTGGCATGGATGCCGGCAACCCCTGGTTGGTGCAGGCCTTGGAGAAGTCCGGCGTCGGCGAGCGGTTCGCGCTGCTGGGCTTCGTTTCGGACCAGCAGCAGATGTACAGCGCTGCGGATTGCCTGGTCGTGACGTCAGAAAGCGAGGGCAGCCCCAACGCCGTGTATGAGGCAATGGCTACGCAGCTTCCGGTCATCATTCTCGGCACGCTCGGCACGGAGAATCTTAGTGATCCCCTCGTGTGCAGACTGAATGGGCGCGACATGGACCAGCTAGTCGAGGCGATGAAAGCGCATGCAGTTGGCGGCGCGTCCATGCCGGCAAGTCGGCGCACCATCGAGGGCGCGGATTCGTCTTTCGCCGAACATCCTCTCGTCACCTTTTACAGACGCACGCTGCGCTGCGAATGACTGTGGCCCCAGGTTGCCTGCACGCCGGATGCTTGGCTCGAAAAGCGCTCGGGAATTTTTCTGCCCGCAGCTGCTGCTCTCTGCAATCAACGGTGCCGTCTCAGCTGCCCACGCCGCCACTGCCACCGTTGCGGCTCTAACGTCCGAGGTCGCATCTCTGGAGCACAGCGCCACGCTGCTCTACGACGTGAACGACACCAAGCGGCTGCAGTGAATCTATGGCTGTTACCTGGCCCGACCCGATCGGGACAACTTCGTCGACCTGCTCGCTCACGGTGCCACGGCCGGATACGCCAGCGTCGGCGGCAAGTTTCAGGTCGACTATTCATCGGCGGTCCGCGACATGCGAGCCACCTCTGCGGCGCCGAAGTCAGGATTAGCCCATAGACGTTAGGTTGATCTACGAATGTCAAGCGACGTTCCGAAGAGGAACTCTTGGCTTGAGCGCAGCTGTCGAAGGACGTCATATGAGCCGGACGCATCATGAGCTACGTAGTCACGGCAATTTCGCGCGCAAAGTCGTTGCGACGCTAGTCGTTGCTGTCGCACTGACCAGTTGCTCCTCTTCACGCACCGTGGGTGGCTCGGTGACCGGTCTTGCGGGCACCGGGCTCGTTCTGCAAAACAACGGCGTGGAAGATATCCGGCTCAAGGGAGGAGGCACGTTCGCTTTCCGGGTCGCCAAGGGTCGCGCGTACAACATAACAGTGCAGACACAACCCTCGTACCCGGCTCAGGACTGCGTCGTTGCCAATGGCTCCGGCACGGTCGGCAGCGCGAATCTGATGAATGTCTCTGTTATGTGCTTGATTCTGCCTGTTCCTGAGATTCAGGCCGATGCCGGTTTCCACGAAGCCACGATCACCTGGAATGAAGTCCCTCAGGCGCGCAACTACAACTTGCTGGTTTCCACGGAACAACACTGCGACATCCGGCGCTACAAGGCCTGTGAGAGTGGAGCGCTGACCTTAGATGCAACTTCTCCTCAGAACGTCGTGAGACTTCGCAACGCCGTGCCCTACTACTTCCGGGTCGAGACGCAATACTCGAATGGAGCGCGCGGCGTTTCACTGGAAGTGGGTGCTCGTCCGAATGCGCCGTCATTCAACGGGCGAGTCGAGGCGCTTGCCGTCGGGTCAGACGGCACGGTCTATGTGGGCGGATATTTCACCGAGGTTGGCGTCACCGTTGGTTCCGGTGTGCCGCTGGACAGGACCACGGGCCGCCTGGCATCGGCTCGTTTCTCCACGGTAAACGGCACAGTGAATGCGACTGTCTCCGATGGCGCTGGAGGTTGGTACATTGGTGGGGAGTTCACGTACGTCGGAGATGCGCCGCGCGGCAGGCTGGCGCACATTCGGGCAGACGGAACGGTGGACCCGGATTGGAGTCCGAACGCGAACCAATCCGTCAATGCGATGGCCTTGATCGGCAGCACGCTTTTCGTGGGTGGGGGCTTCACCGCCATCGGTGACGTCACGCGCAATCATCTCGCGGCAGTGGATGCGCGCGGTGCGCTTTTGCCGTGGAATCCCGATGCGGACGGCTGGGTGGATGCGCTCGGCGTCTCCGGTAACACGGTCTACGTGGGCGGGTATTTCAGTTTCGTTGGTGGTGCCGTCCGCCATCGTCTCGCTGCCATCGACGCGGATGGAGCGATCTTGCCGTGGGCTCCGGAGGCGTATCACAACTTGCCACCAGTGCCGCACCTCATCCTCCCATCGTCCGTCAATTCCCTTGCCGTCTCCGGAAGCACGGTTTACGTGGGTGGAGACTTCACAGTCATCAACGGACAGCAGCGGGCGCATCTCGCCGCGATCGACATATCTGGAACCGTTCTGCCCTGGAATCCGGGCGCGACCGGCATAGTTTCCGCCATCGCCGTCTTCGGCAGTACGGTCTACGCCGCAGGGCCGTTCAGGAACATCGCGGGCACCGCGCGCAATACTGTCGCCGCGATCGATTCCAGTGGAGCGCTTTTGCCGTGGGATCCGAATCCAGTCGGAAGTGTTAAGGCACTTGCGTTTTCGGGCCACACGATCTACCTCGCGGGGAGTCTCGGGTCCGTTTTTGCGCCCTGAGCATCTCCGGCCGCACCATTTATGCGGGCGGAGCGTTCGCGACCGTGGGTGGCATGACGCGCCACTGCCTTGCCGCGATTGATGCCGATGGGATCCTCCTGCCCTGGAGTCCCAACGCCGGCGTGTTCGCCGAAGTGCATGCCCTCGCAGCCTCGGCCAATACGATTTATGCCGGTGGGAGTTTCAGCACCATAGACGGCGTTCCGCGGAGTTATCTTGCCGCGGTCAATACTGACGGAACGCTTGCGTCTTGGGCGCCGGAGGCGAATAACCCTGTAGGCGCTCTCGCCCTCTCGGGCAACACGGTCTATGTGGCCGGAGTCTTCAGCACCATTGGCGCGGCCGTCCGAGACTCACTAGCAGCCATTGATACTGCCGGAACGTTGCTGCGCTGGGATCCGCGCGCTGAGATCAGCGATCCGGAGGCGCTCGCCGTTTTCGAAAACACGGTCTATGTGGGCGGGTACCTTTCCAGAGTGCACGACCGGCCACGTGGGCATTTCGCGGCGCTCGACGCAGTCACTGCCGAAGTCATTCCCTGAGTGTCGAGTTCGACCGGGCGACGTTACCCTGTCTGCGCCTCCATCACTAGCTAGTGCTTGCGCAACACCATTGCGGTACCCGCAAGTTTGCGCACGACCCAGCGCTTCAGGAATCGTGGCGCGTGGATTGACCCGAACCGCGCATCAAACCAGCGATCTTCAACGTGCGCGATACTGAACGATTTGGCGAAGCTCTCATGGAGTTCGGCCATGGAGCGGTAATGCGTCCACTGATCCAGCCACAGGCACTTGCCCCTGTATCTGTCCAATCGGGTCATTCCCCTCAGCGGAAGTCCGAAGCCAAGCGAGTGCATCGCGACCGCGTAGTAGACCCTGCCGCGCGTTCCTTTTCCGAACCAGTGAAGGAAGGGTATCGATGCGTGGCCTTCGAACCAGACACTTCGATCAGGGAAAAGATGAATGCAGATGCCGCCGGGCTTCAAGACCCGTGCGGTTTCGCGCACGACCAGATCCAGATCGGGCACGTGTTCGATCACCTGGTTGCTGACAAGGACATCGAAGCTCTCGTCGGCAAAAGGAATGCGGCCGTCTGTCATTCTGGAAATATAGGGCCGCGCTGCTTCCATGAGATTGGAGAAGTCGCCGCCATCAAAAAATACATCGCACCCGCTTGCATTCACACCGCGCGAGCGCATGAGCGCAACAAGTTCCCCGGCGCCGCAGCCATAGTCAAGCACGCGCGAGCCTGATCCAGCATATCGGGCGACCTGGTCGGCGCAGAATTCGTACGTGTTCACTACTCTCCCCACATGTCCCTGGAGCGAGGCGTGAGCCTAAACCAACGCTGCCGCTGAGGCGAATGGATCAGAGATCCGCGGGCGAGCTTTCAGTATCGCCATTCGCAACTTGGTGCGAAACGCACGGAGTCGCCCCTGAAATAAACTGAGTCTGTCGAACTGGTGGCGGGAGTTTCCATGCGATGCGTGGTAGCTTAATAAAGCACCATTCGCTCAGATTGGACGCAGGCGAAGGGTCAGCGCCTTCGTGTTCAGATCCAGCTCATTCATGTTACGAAATCGCGCCGCGAACTTCCGTCGATTCGGCGTCTTTTCGCGCCGGTCGTGCGCAATGATCTCGCAGGAGAATCCTGCGCGCTCGAATGCGGCGATAACTTCCGATGGCGCCAGCCGGTTCGTGTAGAAGCCGGATTTGACCACGAAGTCTGTTTCCCAGACCGCGTCCGGAAACCGCAGGCTGTTCGCGTCCTGGTCCAGGTGGCAGTTGAAGGGTATTCGGTGCGTCATGCAGCCGTCGGCGCGAATGACGCGGCGAAACTCGTGCAGGAACGAATCGAACTCCGCGGCCCGAACGAGCTGCAGGCACGCGTGAGAAAATATGAAGTCGACGCTTTCGTCCGGGATGCTCTGAAGCGACCGAAGTCCCTCTGTCAGATAGTGAGCATTGCAGGCCGCCATCATTGACTCGAAGTCCTTCACCGTCTCCAGCGATGGGGCCGCGCGCCCATGCTCTGAAGCGTAGCGGGCGATGGGTCGGTAGATATCCAGACGGGTGGTCGCGAACGCCCCTACGTCGACCTGATACGAGCTGTGGCCCCCGAAGGCCGGCGTCAGCACGGCCGATGCGATGGCGTCCCCTGGGCCGATTTCCAGGCAGACGAAACCCGGCCGCGGGTTCGCGATCGAGACATGGTCGTCAAAAACCTGGAACGAATAGGCGGGGTCGTCGTTGCGCCCATGCCGGAACAGTTGCGCGTTCGACCAGAATCCATAGCTTATCGGCAGCCGCGAGATGACCACTTTTGCCATGGCCTTGACGAACCATGGCACATATGACCTCGCCCCCAATGGATCTCCCTCTGATTCTCGCGGTTGAGTTGACGTTGGGCAGCCGCCCGCTGAGCGGCCGCGCAGAAGTGCGCAGAATAGTGTGCCTTTCTCGCGAAAGCCACCCGCGGCCACACGAATCCGTGCGCTCCCAGCGCGTAAGAACAATCGAAACGCTCCGCGGGCAGGCGACTCCGGGCGCAATCCTCGGTACGATTGCGCAGCTATTCGCTTACGGCACTGTCATTCGCGCAATGCTTGCGTTCAATCTTTCCGTCGATTTCGAGCTGGCATGGGGCGATCTGGATCGCGCGGCTCAGGATGATTCCTTCTACGAGCGCATTCGGTCCGGACTGGATCGGTGCGGCAACGTTGTCGATGTGCTTCAACGGGCGGGGATCCCCAGCACGTGGGGCATCGTCGGCGGTTGCTGTTGCCGTAGCCTTGAGGAATTGCGAGAGCGATCTGCGCAGGGATACAACGTTGTAGCGACCCAGCTTGAGAAGCTGAAAAGCCGGCGTCCGGAATATGCAAGTTTACTGTTCTGCCCCGACGCAATGAAGCCAATCATCGGCTCGCCGCTCATCGAAATTGGCAGCCACGGTTTCATGCATCTTGTTCCCACGCACCTTCCGGTCACTTTGTTGCAGGCGGATATAGTCGCCAGCGTTCGCGTCCTGCGCGAGCTAACGGGCAAGGCGATCGAGTCGTTCATCCCGCCGCAGAACTATCGTTGGCCGGACGGTGCCTTCAGCCAGAGCGGCATCAAATATATCCGGCATACGCCCACGGTCTTCGGGCATTCGTACAGCGCGCCCGACACGGCGGCAAAGTTCGCACGGCTCTGGAACGATTTTGTCGCGCCAGTCGATCACTCGGAGCCATCCGGCCAAAACGCCCGGCTTTTGTTCCTGCGGATCGATCGTGGGCGAATGTTCTGGAAACGCCAGTTGCGCATGCTTCGATCGCTGCTCGGAGCGGGTCGCGGTTCTGTCTACTGTTTTACTCACCCGCACAATCTCGACACGCCGGCGATCATTGCGCGGTTCGCGGAGTTCTGTGATGTCGTGGCGGAGTACAGGGCCGAAGGCAAGCTCGTATTTCGAAAATTTCTGCGAGAGCCGGCTTGTCTGCCGGCTTGAGTGGCTCCTTGCGCGGTCTGAGAATTCTGCTGGTCGGCAACGATCCGGAATACTTCCTGATGCATCGGCTCTCGCTGGCGCAAAAACTGGCCGCTGACGGTGTTGACCTGCACGTAGCGATTCCCTTTAGACATGACGACGGCAGATTCCGCGATCTTGGGTTTGCGCTGCATGCCCTCAAATTGCGCCGGGGCAGCAAGAATCCACTCGAGGAAGCAAGAACCCTGGCGGATCTGGCAACGGTTTCGCGTCGAGTCCGCCCGTTGCTCGTGCATCACGTGACGATCAAGCCCGTTGCCTATGGCTCCATTGTGGCCCGCTGCCTGGGAACCCCCGCCGTAGTTAACTCGGTGACAGGCCTCGGCTATGTGTTCAGCTCCGGCAAGCGGGACGCGAGAATCATGAAGTCAGCCGTGCTGCCGGTATTGCGAGCGGGGTGCAACCGCGAGAATGTGATGATGCTGTTCGAGAACACCGACAACCTGAACACTTACTGTTCGTTTGGCATCACGACAGCCTCGCGGGCGAGAGTGATTCCAAGCTCGGGCATCGACCCCGCGGCATTCGCGTCTCATGAGCACCGTGCGGGGAATGTCACCGTGATGCTTCTCAGCAGGATGCTCTGGGACAAGGGGGTCCGCGAGTTCGTCGAAGCCGCGCGCATTGTGAAGCAGCAGGTTCCAGCCACTCGATTCGTGCTCGTTGGCGCGACCGATCCGAATCCGGAGTCGATTCCCGCGGACGTGCTTCGTCTTTGGCACGATGAAGGTGTCGTCGAGTACTGGGGATGGCGGTCAGACGTGCCCGCTACGTTGAAGCAGGCAGATGTTCTTTGCCTGCCCTCGTACCGGGAGGGCCTCTCTCGCGCGCTGCTGGAAGGCGGGGCGGCAGGGCTGCCGCTCATTACAACGGATGTCCCCGGATGCCGGGATGCCGTGCTCGCCGGTGTTTCCGCTCTTGTCGTTCCGCCGCGGGACGCCGAAAATCTCGCGCGGGCCATGCTTGATCTCGTGACAGACGCGAAGCGCAGGACGCTCATGGGCGCAGCGGCACGGGCGGATGTCGCCGCGCGTTTTTCCATTGAATCGGTTGTTGAGCAGACGCGCTCGGCATACAAAGAAATACTGGCCCGCGTCGTCTAGCTAGGCTCGTCACGCAGGAGGTCCACAGGAATGTCGGGGCGTGTGCTTGTGACCGGCGCTGGAGGCTTTATCGGGCGCTGTGTCGTCGCCGATTTGGCCAGGCGTGGGTATCGCGTGCGCGCCGTCAGCACAGCCACCAAGTTTGGGGATCTCGAATCTGTGGAGCATCGCCGGCCCTCGGTGCGGTCTGGAGAGATCGGATGGGAGGGTGCCACCGAAGACGTCGACACGGTGATACACCTGGCGGCACGCGCTCATGTCACACGCGAGACGAGCACGCATCCACTTGAAGAATTCCGACGCGCGAACGTGCATGCGACCCTGCGGCTGGCGAGGCAGGCCATCGAAGATGGCGTGCGCCGCTTCGTGTTCGTCAGCTCGATCGGCGTCAATGGTAATGCGACATATGGCGAGGCGTTCACGGAAGAGTCGTTACCAGCGCCCGTGGAGCCCTACGCGGTCTCGAAGTGGGAGGCAGAGCAGGAATTGTGGAGCCTCGCGTCGAATAGCGGACTAGGGCTAACAGTCGTGCGCCTGCCGCTCGTGTATGGAGCGGGGGTGAAAGGCAATTTCTTGCGTCTGCTGCGTCTCGTGGAGTCTGGGTTGCCGCTGCCGCTGGGCTCGGTCCGCAACTTGCGCAGCTATGCCTGCCTCGACAACGTCGTTGATTTTCTCGCCCGCTGCGTCAGCGATGTGCGTGCGTCCGGTCGACTGTTCCTGCTCGCCGATGGGGAAGATGTCTCGACCCCACAGCTGCTGCGGGTGATGGCCGAGGCGATGCGGCGCCCCTCGCGCGTCGTGCCGTTCCCGGTGAACGTCGTTCGGACGATTGCGAAACTCGCGGGCCGGGCCGGCGAATTCGATCGGCTCGCCGGCTCTTTGCAGATTGACGCCAGTCGCGCAAGGGCTGAGCTGGGCTGGACTCCTCCGGCGAGCTTTCGCTCCGGCATCAACGCGATGTGCGCGTCGTATGCGGTTTCGAGAGCGGCTGCACGGTGAGCCTGTCCGGGTCTAACGTCCGAAAAACACGATGACAGGCCTCAAGCACTTCATTGCGGCAATCGCCACGCCGCTCGCATTTGCGCTGATGCTCGCATTGATCGGCGCGCTCTTCCGCTGGCGCGGTCGGCGCCGGGCTGCGATCGTGTTTGTGTCACTTGCGATCGGCGTAGCCTATCTTGGGGCTTTGCCGCTGGTTGGCATGGCCCTGATCGCTCCGCTTGAGCGCGGCTACGGTGGGGTTTCTGCTCAGTCGCTTTATTCACCAGAGGCAATTGTCGTTCTCGGGAGCGGCTATTCTCCCGCGCCGGGTATTTCGATAACGGGGGCGATCGATGAAGACGGGCTCGCGCGCGTCATCGAAGGCATTCGCCTTGCCAAGCGCTTTCCTGACGCTCGCCTCGTCCTGTCCGGAGGCGGGCAGTCAGGCGAGACTCCGTCTGCTCTGGGCTATGCCGTTCTCGCCCGTGAGCTGGGCGTGCCTGAGTCACGGATCGTAATGCTCGATTTCCCTCTCGATACAGACGACGAGTCCCGAGCGGTCGCGAATCTTCTGGGGCGCGCGCCGTTCGTGCTGGTGACATCCGCTTACCATATGCCCCGATCCATGCAATTGATGCGGCGTGCCGGCGCACATCCCATTCCCGCTCCGGCGGGCGAACGCCTCGGAAAGCCTCCGGCGACATGGTGGCGCGCATTGGTCCCGAGTGGGTGGGGTTTACGAAACACCGAGCGGGCGCTGCACGAGTATTTGGGTCTTACAGCGATGTGTCTCGGTATGGATTGAATAGGTGATGTGTGCTCTTTGACCTTGCGATTCACGTGCTCATGCCTGTCGCGTCTGCAGCTGCTTTGACGGCGCTGGCACGAAAATTCGCTCTCTCACGCAGCATGCTGGACATCCCAAATGCCCGCAGCTCGCATCAGATGCCCACGCCTCGCGGTGGCGGCTTGGCCATCGTCATCACAACCTGCGTCCTCTATCTGGTGTTGGCACTGCTCGGCAGAATCTCAGTCGAGCTGTTCCTGGCGCTTTCCGTCGGAGGCGTCGCCGTGGCGCTCGTTGGCTTCGTCGATGACCGACGGCCGGTGTCCGCACGCACGAGGCTGGCTGTGCATTTCGCCGCCGCGGTATGGGCGATGGTATGCCTGCGTGGGCTGCCGCCATTGCAGATCGGCTTTCAGGTGATCTCGTTCGGCTGGGCGGGTTACGTGCTCGGAGCCGTGGGCGTTGTGTGGGCGCTCAATCTTTTCAATTTCATGGATGGCATCGACGGCATCGCGGCCTCCGAGGCGATGTTCGTGAGTCTGGGCGCAGCGTTGCTCGGCCTGGCGACGGGTGGCAGCGCTGGGGTGATTGCGGCAGCGGTTGTCCTCGGCTCGGCTTGTTTTGGTTTCCTGCTGTGGAACTGGCCGCCTGCCCGCATCTTCATGGGCGACGTCGGTAGCGGCTACCTGGGATACATCATCGCAGTATTGGCCGTCAGCGCCGGCCGTGAGCAACCACATGCGGTTCTGACATGGCTGATTCTGTGCGGCGTGTTCTTTGTCGATGCGACCGTCACCCTTCTTCGCCGAACCTCCCGCCGCGAACTCGTGCACGAAGCCCATCGAAGTCACGCGTACCAGTGGCTCGCCCGCCGGTGGGGGAGCCATCTGACGGTCAGCGTCGCCGTCAATCTTCTGAACGTGTTTTTCCTACTGCCGTGCGCTTACCTGGCCTCGATCTATCCGCGTTTTGCCGGCTGGCTATTGATCGGCGCGTTCGTGCCCCTCGTGGTTCTGGCTCTTGCCGCGGGCGCCGGCCGTGCCGAGCGCTAGCGTTCGAGGCCTAAATCTACGCATTCCAGAGTAGGTGCAGTTGACCTGCTGCTAGCCAGAGCGCGATAGACGAGAACCGCAGGGCTGTTGCGGTGAACGGACTAACTAGCTGAATCTGTGTCGATTGTGCTTCGCGCTTCCTATAGAATCGCGCGCGCCTGAGGAACACGGATTACCAGGGGACGTGAGCGAAGCATGATGCGACAGCCAGTGTACGGGCGCGCTGCACCCGCTCAAGAGTGATCGATGACGGACAAGCACGCAGACGGAAACCATATCCGTAGAGTTCCCGCAATCGCGGACACGCTGGTCGGGCTTCCCCGTTCAGCCAAGCGCGCGATCATGCTTGTGGCGGATGCGCTTGCCATCCCCGCGGCGCTTTGGGTCGCGATGGTTCTCAAGTTCGATAGCATGTATCCGCCAGTTACTAACGCTGCAGGCTATTGCCTAATCGCTGTCGGTTCGGCGCTCATCATCTTTTCGCTCCTCGGGCTATACCGCGCCGTCATCCGGTTCATGGGCGCAAAGGCGATGCTCACGGTTGTGTGTGGCGTCAGCCTCTCGGTTCTGGTCGTCGGGGCGTACGACCGTGTAGTTGGCTCTCCACAGCTGCCGCTGTCCGCGTTTGCCATTTACTGGGCGCTGGCGCTGCTTTACGCCATCGGCAGCCGGTTCTTCATTCGCTACCTGTTTTCCCGCACGCGTAACGGCCTCCCTCCGACTCGCGTCGCCATTTATGGCGCCGGCGATGCGGGCGCTCGCCTGTCGTCCGTGCTCATTGGCGGTCCGCACTACGAGCCGGTAGTGTTCGTCGACGACAAGAAGGCGCTGCAAGGTAGCCAGATCAACGGCTTGCGGGTGCGTGACGCAGAAGATCTGCCGGATCTCATACGCCGGCACAGCATCGAGCGCATTCTGCTCGCCATGCCGTCCGCCTCCCGCCGCCGCCGCCGGGAGATCCTGGCGTCCCTCGAGCCTCTGGGCGTCCACGTGCAGTCCCTTCCCGACCTTTCCGACATCATTGCCGGCAAGGCGAGCATCGACGAGCTTCGTGACGTCGATGTAGGCGATCTCCTGGGCCGCGACGCCGTCCCACCCAACCCCCAGCTCTTCGAATCCTGCATCCGCAACAAGTGCGTCATGGTGACCGGCGCCGGCGGCTCCATCGGCTCGGAGCTGTGCCGCCAGATCATGCGTCTGGGTCCTCGCCGGCTGGTCCTGTTCGAGATGTCCGAGCTCGCGCTCTACCAGATCGAGCGCGAGCTGGAAGATATGCGAACGCACGAAGGCATTGCGCGTGGAAATCCTCCCGCTCCTCGGCAACGCCCACCACCGCCACCGCGTCCGCGAAGTCATCGGCACTTGCGGCGTGCAGACCATCTACCACGCCGCCGCCTACAAACACGTGCCCATCGTCGAGCACAACGTCGTCGAGGGCATCCACAACAACGTGATCAGCACCTGGTACACGGCCGAGGCTGCGCTCGAGAGCGGGGTGGAGACGTTCGTCCTCATCTCCACCGACAAGGCCGTCAACCCGGCCAACGTCATGGGCGCCACCAAGCGCCTTGCGGAGCTGGTGCTGCAGGCGCTGCAGGAGCGATCAACGCACCACGCGGTTCTGCATGGTGCGCTTCGGCAACGTGCTCGCCTCGTCCGGCTCGGTGGTGCCGTTGTTCCGCGAGCAGATCCGCCGCGGCGGCCCAGTCACCGTGACCCACCCGGAAGTCATCCGCTACTTCATGACCATTCCCGAGGCCGCCCAGCTCGTCATCCAGGCGGGCTCCATGGCCAAGGGCGGCGATGTGTTCGTGCTCGACATGGGCCGTCCGGTGCGCATCGACGATCTGGCCCGCCGCATGATCATCCTCATGGGCCTCACGCGTGCGCGACGCCGCCAACCCCGACGGCGACATCGAAATCGAGTACACCGGTCTGCGCACGGCCGAGAAGCTGTTCGAAGAGCTTCTCATCGGCACCAACGTCACCGGCACCGATCACCCCATGATCATGCGTGCCATGGAGCACTCGCTGCCGTGGCCCCGCATGCAGCAGCTGCTCAACGAGCTGCTCATCGCGCTGGCGAGCTTCGACTGCCGCCGGTCGCTGCGCTTTGCTTTCCGAGTCGGTATCTGAGTACCACGCGCACCCACGCCATCCACGACTACATCTGGACGCGCAAGGCGCTTCCGTCGGCGGCCGACGGCGGCAAGGTGGCGGATTTCGCCGCCAAGCGACGCCTGTCCGACGCTGCCGCCAAGCCGACGCCAGGGCCAGCACCGCCACCTGAGACGCGCGTCACAGTTGCGGTGTTATGGCACGCGACTTGCTCAGCTTGAGCCTTCGGGAGCGTTCCCCTAGGCTTGCGGCCCCAACAGGGCTGCTAAAGAACCTTCTAATGCGAGTCACCATCTTCGGCTCCGGCTACGTGGGCCTCGTCACGGGCGCCTGCCTCGCCGAGGCGGGCAATCACGTCGTCTGCGTCGATGTCGACGCCGGCAAGATCGAGCGCCTGAACCAGGGCGAGGTGCCCATCCACGAGCCCGGGCTCGATGCGCTCATCAAGCGCAATGCCGACGCCGGGCGCCTCGAATTCACCACGGATGCGGCGAAGGGCGTGGAGCACGGCCTGTTCCAGATCATCGCCGTCGGCACCCCGCCAGATGAGGACGGCTCGGCCGACCTGCGCTACGTGCTCGCCGTCGCGCGCACCGTCAGCCACTCACGCGAGCCGTTATTGCATCGTCATCACCAAGTCCACCGTGCCCGTTGGCACGGCCGACAAGGTGCGTGCCGAGATGGTCTCCACGCTCGAGGCGCGCAACGCCACGCTCGAGTTCGACGTGGTCTCGAACCCCGAATTCCTCAAGGAAGGCGCGGCCATCGAAGACTTCATGAAGCCCGACCGCGTGGTCATCGGAACGGACAACCCGCGCACGCAGGAGCTCATGCGCGCGCTCTATGAGCCCTTCACGCGCCAGCACGACCGGCTCATCGTCATGGACATCCGCTCTTCCGAGCTCACCAAGTACGCGGCGAACGCCATGCTCGCCACCAAGATCAGCTTCATGAACGAGCTTTCGAACATCGCAGAGCTGGTCGGGGCGGATATCGAGAAGGTGCGCATCGGCATCGGCTCCGACCCGCGCATCGGCTACAGCTTCATTTACCCGGGCGCCGGCTACGGCGGCTCCTGCTTCCCGAAAGACGTGCAGGCGCTCGTGCGCTCCGCGCGCGGCGTGGGGCACCAGCCGGATATCCTCGCGGCCGTCGAGGCCGTCAATAACCGGCAGAAGGAGCTTCTGGTCCGCAAGCTGCGGCGGCATTTCGGCACGAAGCTCAAGGGTGCCACCGTCGCGCTCTGGGGCCTCGCATTCAAGCCGAATACCGACGACATGCGCGCGGCGCCTTCGCGCACCATCATCGAGCTGCTCTCGCAGGATGGCGCCAACGTGCGCGCCTACGACCCTGTTGCCACGGACGAGGCCCGGCGCGTGTTCGGCGACCTCGAGAGCCTCACCCTCTGCAAGAGCGCCTATGACGCGGCCGAAGGGGCGGATGCCCTCGTCATCGTCACCGAGTGGAAAGAGTTTCGCAGCCCGGATTTCGATCGCCTGAAGCAGCTGCTGAAGTCGCCGCTCATTTTCGACGGCCGCAACATCTACGACCCGGGCATGCTGGCGCGCTTCGGCTTCACGTACTACGGCATCGGGCGCGGCAAGTCGCTGCCCGCGGAGTAACTCATGCTCGTACCGGTCATTCTCTCCGGCGGTGCCGGCACGCGTCTCTGGCCGCTCTCACGCGAGCTTTACCCGAAGCAGCTGCTGCCGCTCATGGGCGCGCAGACCATGCTGCAGGAAACGGCGCAACGCCTGGCCGGCCTGGAAGCGGCCGCCCCCATCGTCGTCTGCAACGACGCGCATCGCTTCCTGGTCGCCGAGCAGCTGCGGCTCATCGGCATCGAGCCCCGGGCCATCGTGCTCGAGCCGTTCGGGCGCAACACCGCGCCGGCCATCGCGCTGGCCGCGCTGGCGGCGCTCAAGACCGCCCCCAAGGGCGAAGACCCGGTGCTGCTCGTGCTGCCGGCGGATCACGTCATCCGTAATGTCGCGGCGTTCCAGGCGGCTGCGGTGGCGGCCTCCACGGCGGCCGAAAGGGGCCTGCTTGCAACGTTCGGCGTGGTGCCTCACTCACCCGAGACCGGCTACGGCTACATCCGCCGCGGCGAATCTCTTGGCTCCGTCCAGCGCATAGCGCAGTTCGTCGAGAAGCCGAACCTCACGCGCGCGCAGGCGTTCATCGCCTCCGGCGACCACTACTGGAACAGCGGCATGTTCGTGTTCCGCGCGCGCCGTTATCTGGAGGAGCTGGAGAAGTTCGCGCCGGCCATCGCGCAGGCGTGCCGCGCGTCGTTCGACGCCGCGAAATCCGATCTGGACTTCACCCGCGTGGACGCGAAGCTTTTCGAAAGCTGCCCGAGCGACTCCATCGACTACGCCGTGATGGAGAAGACCGCCGATGCCGTGGTGGTGCCGCTCGATGCCGGCTGGAGCGATGTGGGCTCGTGGGCGTCCCTGCACGCGGCGAGCGACTCCGACCCTTCCGGCAACGTCGCTCGCGGCGATGTCATTACCGAAGACACCTTCAACTGTTATCTCTACTCCGAGAGCCGGCTCGTCGCGGCCGTGGGCCTGAAGGACCACGTCGTCATCGAGACGAAGGATGCCGTGCTCGTGGCCCCGAAGGACCGCGTGCAGGACGTGAAAGCCCTGGTCACCCGCCTGAAAGAGATGGGCCGCTACGAGCATTCCCTGCATCGGGAAGTGTTCCGGCCGTGGGGCAGCTACGACAGCCTCGAGAACGGCGCGCGCTTCCAGGTGAAGCGCCTGTCCGTGAAGCCCGGCGCGCAGCTGTCACTGCAGCTGCATCACCACCGTGCGGAGCACTGGGTGGTGGTGTCGGGCACTGCGCGCATCACGCGCGGTGAGGAGACTTTCCTGCTCGAAGAGAACCAGTCCACCTACATCCCCGTCGGTGTGAAGCATCGCATCGAGAACCCGGGGAAGATCCCGCTGCAGGTCATCGAAGTGCAGTCGGGCTCGTATCTGGGCGAGGACGACATCGTTCGCTTCGAAGACCGCTACGGGCGCGAAGGCACCAGCAAGTAGGCTTTCAGCAGGCCGCGCGAACGGCAGCGGCTGCCACCGCCTGCGCAGGCACCCCTCCCTGGAATTCGCTGCAGACAGCTATCGGCCCGGCCCGCCCCGGCCCCAGCGCGTCACGGCGCCTGTTTGGCCACCGGCATCGGCTTCGGCCGATTGTTCTCATCCAGCAGCACCACCACCGGGCGATACGTGGCCAGCTCCGCTTCGCTATAGCCGGAGTACGCCGCGATGATGAGCAGGTCGCCCACCATCACCTTGCGGGCCGCGGCGCCGTTCAGCGAGATCTCGCCGCTGCCGCGCGGGGCGGTGATGATGTAGGTGGTGAAGCGCTCGCCGTTGTTGATGTTGTAGATCTCGATGTACTGGTTCTCGCGCAGGCCGGAGAGCTCCAGCAGCGCCTGGTCGATGCCGCACGAGCCCTCGTAGTCGAGGTCCGCGCAGGTGACCCGGGCCCGGTGAAGCTTGGCTTGTAGCATCGTCCGCTGCATCGAGAAGTCTCCTGGCACGGCGCCAGCCGCGAAATGAGGGTTGGGAAGAATACCGCAACGCTCCGCCCCACCAACCCGCGATTGGACAGATTTTGAGGCCCGGCCCGCTTGCTGCAAGCGGGTCGCCCTGCAATCCTTGCACCCCCTCGGGAGGGACAGAACCAATGCAGAAGTTGACCGCTTTCAAGGCCTACGACGTTCGCGGGCGCATGCCGGACGAGATCAATGAGCGTCTCGCGCGCGACATCGGCCGGGCCTACGCCGCGTTCGTGAAGGCGCGGCGCGTGGCGGTTGGCTACGACATCCGCCTGTCGAGCCCCGCGCTCGCCACGGCCCTCAAGGAAGGCCTGAAGGATGGCGGCTGCGATGTGCTCGACATCGGCCTGTGGGGCACGGAAGGCGTGTATTACGCCACGTTCGCCGGCCGGCTCGACGGCGGAATCATGGTCACCGCCAGCCACAATCCCCCCGATTACAACGGCATGAAATTCGTGCGCGAGGAATCGCGCCCCATCAGCGCCGATACAGGGCTCAAGGACATGGCGGCGCTCATCGAAACCGGCTCGTTGCCCCCGCCCGTGGCAAAGCGCGGCACCGAGAAAACGCACGACATCACGAAGGACTACCTCGAGCACCTCCTGAGCTACGTCGACCTCGGCAAGCTGCGCAAGCTGAAGGTGGTGGTGAACGCCGGCAACGGCGGCGCCGGGCTCGTGGTCGACCAGCTCGAGCCGCACCTGCCGTTCGAGTTCATCAAGCTGAACAACGACCCCGATGGCACGTTCCCGAACGGCGTGCCCAACCCCATGCTGGAAGACAACCGCGCGGCCACCACCGATGCCATCCGCCGCACCGGCGCGGACGTGGGCCTGGCCTGGGACGGCGACTACGACCGCTGCTTCTTCTTCGACGAGCACGGCACGTTCATCGAGGGTTACTACCTCGTCGGCCTGCTGGCGGAAGTTTTCCTCAAGCGCGAGCCCGGTGCGCGCATCGTCCACGACCCGCGCCTCACCTGGAACACCATCGACATCGTGCGCCGGCACGGCGGCGAGCCGGTGCTGTGCAAGTCGGGCCATGCGTTCATCAAGGCGAAGATGCGCGAGGTGGATGGCGCCTACGGCGGCGAGATGAGCGCGCATCACTATTTCCGCAAGTTCTCCTACTGCGACAGCGGCATGATCCCCTGGCTGCTCGTGCTGCAGACCATCTGCGAGCGTGGCAAGTCACTGTCGCAGCTCGTGGGCGAGCGCATGCGGCTCTTCCCGGCGAGCGGCGAGATCAACCGCCACCTCACCACCGACGCCAGGTCGGTGCTGGCCCGCGTGCAGAAGCTCTACGAGAAGGATGCAGAGTCCGTCGCCTTCACCGACGGCCTGTCCGTCGAGTTTGCGGACTGGCGCTTCAACCTGCGCGGCTCGAACACGGAGCCGCTGGTGCGCCTCAACGTCGAGTCGAGGGGCAATGAGGCGCTCATGCGCGAGAAGACGCAGGAGCTGCTGGCGCTGCTGGACCGGTAGGCGCGGGAACATCTGTTGCTATGGATGGCAAGCGTCGCGGTACGTCCGATCGTGCGGCCGGGCGACGCTTTGGCGCAGGGAGGAGGGTCCAGGCGCCGTGGAGAATCCGTTGCGAGTTCTGGTCGCTGAAAATCATCCCGACTTGAGCGAGGCGGTGGCCCGCCTCGTCGACACCGAGCCGGACATGAGTTGTGTCGGCCAGGTGGCGAATGTGGCGGACGTGCTGCCGGTGGCGCTCGAATGCTCCGCCCAGGCGCTGGTGCTCGATCTCTCGCTCACCGGCGGCAGCAGCATGCAGCTCATCGAAGAGCTGGTCGCCGGCATTCCCGGCCTCCACATCGTGGTCTTCAGCGGCCTCGCCAACTCCGAGGAGGCCGAGCGCGAGATCAAGCGCCGCGGAGCGGCCGAGTTTGTCACCAAGGGCAGCGATATCGACGTGCTGCTGGGGGCGCTCAGGCGTGGCGCGCAGCGCGCCGCCGCCACCTCCTAGCTCGGTTGCACCTGCCGGCTGGCGCGCTGTCGCACGTGGCCGACACTGGTCACGTGACACCGACTGCGGGTAACTTCCAGCCTCTTTTCAAACTCGAGAGCAGGTGACCCATGGCACTTTGGAAGGACACGACTGGAACCCCCGCACAAACGCCCGTGCCGCCTGCCAAGGACGCGTTCACGCGCGAGCCTGAGCGTCCCGTCACGAACGTCGCTCCGCTGAACCCCGAAGCCGCCAAGCGCCACAAGGACCGGCCGGAGATGAGGGAGTCCGTCATCGCATCCGACCTCACCATCGAGGGCAAGATCATCGGGTCGGGCCACGTGCGCCTCGCGGGCCGCTTCAAGGGCGACGTCCAGGTGGATGGCAACCTCACCCTCGACTCCGGCGCCACGCTGGATGGCCAGGTGCGCGCGCAGACGGTCATCGTCGGCGGCGAGCTCAAGGGCAACATCGAGAACGCCAAGCGGGTCGAGCTGCTCGAGGGCGGCATCATCACGGGTGACGTGAAGGCCGGCTCCCTCACCGTGGCGGCAGGCTCGCGCATGCGCGGCCAGGTCGAGTTCGGCTGGGAGGAGGACGGCAAGAAGTCCTCGCTCGAGACCAAAGGGTTCGGCACCGCTACATGAGCTCCGTCCGCCCGGTCTCTCCGGGCAAGACGCGCACGTGCCCCCATTGCAAGGCGGTCATCCTCGAAAGTGCCAGCGTCTGCCCGGGCTGCCAGCACCACCTTCGGTTCGGCTCCGATGCCGCCCAGAAGGTGGAGTCCCGGAATGCGCTTCATATCGAAGGGCGCATCAGGCACCCCGCGGATGAAGAGCCGTGGGAGTACAGCGTGGTCGTCTACGTCCGCAACGAGCGGAATGAGGAAGTCGCGCGCCATGTGATCAACGTGGGCGCGCTCGCGGTCGCGGAGGAGCGCACGGTCAGCCTGTCGGTGGATGTCATGCCGCCAAGGTCGGCGGCGGTGCCGGTGCAGAGACCGGCTGTGTCAGCCGCGCAGTCGGCCGGTGTGGCGCGTCCTGCGTCCTTCACACCGCCGCCCGCTGCGGTGCCGGCCCGGCCGCCCACGCCACCCAGCCAGCCGCTTCAGCCAGCGAAGACCATCCTGGCGCCTCCCAAGCCGGGCGACCCGTACTCGGGCTCCTTCGGCCGGGGCAAACGCTAGGATCGCCGTGGGTCCGCACGCCGGTCACGGCGTCGCGGCGCCCCGGCATCGGCGTCGGCCAGAGCTTTTCCGTCCATGCGATTGATTTCGCACCGCCGCACCGTCTTACGGTGCTAGCGCGACGCGTAGGGATACGTCAGGATGCGCGCCCGAGGCGCCGGCGGTTTCAGCCCGTCGACCGTGTGCCGCTGAGAACTACAGGGCGTCAGGCAAGGCGAAAGACATCGTGGGCGTGAGACTCGTCGAGCTCGGTAATTTCGCGTTCAAGTACCGCGGCTACATGCTCCCGGTGGCCGTCATCCTGCTTTTCATCCCCAGCGCTCACTTCAGCGCCGACCCGGCCGTGGCAGGGCTCGTGGGTTTCCTGGTGGCGGTGCTGGGCCAGGCGGCCCGAGTGGTCACCATCGGGCTTGCGTACATCATCCGCGGCGGCCGGGATCACAAGGTCTACGCGGAACAGCTCGTCACCTCGGGGCTCTATTCCCACGTGCGCAATCCCATGTACGTGGGCAACTTCTTTCTCGTCATCGGTCTTGCCATCGCCTCGAACTCCTGGGTGTTCGCGCTCATCGGCGTGCCGCTCAGCCTCGGCATGCACAAGGCCATCGTCGCGGCCGAAGAGAATTTCCTGCGCAACAAGTTCGGCGCGCAGTTCGATGCGTACTGTGAACGTGTGCCGCGCTGGGTGCCGCGCCTGTCGGGGCTCGCTCACACGGTGAGCGGCATGCACTTCGAATGGCGCCGGGTTGTCGCGAAAGAATATGCCGCCACGTTCGACTGGTTCTCGGCCGTGGCCGTCGTGGTGCTGCTGAACCTGTGGCGCGGCGATGTGCTGGATGACCACGAAGGGCTCACTGCAGCCATGGTGCTCGTCATCGCGGTGCGCGTGGGCCTCTGGTTTGCGGCGAGACAGATCAACAAGGCCTCCGCCGCGGCGGAGGCCAAGGCATGAAGGGCACCGTCGGCCAGCTGGCGCCGGCGCAAGAGGGCGAGCCATCGTCGCAGTTCGATGCCTCGTTGCAGCCTCTGCGCAAGCGCATAGATTCGATCGACCTGCAGTTGCTGGCCCTGCTCAATGCGCGGGCTGCGGTCGTGGCAGACATCTATGCTGTGAAGCGTCGTCACGGCAAGATTCGCCTCGATCGCGCTCGCACCAGCGATATTCTCGACAGGCTGGCGCAGGCCAGCGCGGGCCCGCTCTCCGCGCACGACGTCCGCGCCATTTTCGAGCCGCTGCTGAAGTTTTTTGTCGAGCGCTACGCACCCCCTGAAGACGCCGGCTCCCCGGCCGACCCTTCCGGTAAATGAGGATCGCCCCCATGGCCCGCGACGTTTTGTTCCAGGAAGCAAGCGCCACCCGCGACTTCACCTTCGATACGAAGGTGGCCAAGGTGTTCGACGACATGGTTGGCCGCAGCGTGCCGTTCTACGCGGAGCTGCAGCAAATGCTGGCAGACCTCGCATTGCAGTTCACACCCGCGCAGGACGGGCGCATTTGCGACCTCGGCTGCTCCACCGGCACCACCATCGATCTCATCCTGTCGAACCCGTCTTGCCCGCCCACCGCACACGCCTTCGGCGTGGACAACGCTCCGGCCATGCTCGACCAGGCGCGCGAGAAGCTCGCGCAGCACGTGCACGCCCACCGCGTCACGCTCCTCACGGCCGATCTCGACGAAGCGCTGGAACTGCCGGGCGTGAATGTGGTGCTGATGAACTGGACGCTGCAGTTCGTGCGCCCCCTTCATCGCGAAGGCCTCCTGCGCCGCATCTTCGCGAGCCTGCGCCCCGGCGGCGCGCTGCTGCTCGCCGAGAAAGTGCTGGTGGAAGATTCGCTCCTCAACCGCATGTACATCGAGCTCTACTATCGCTACAAGGCGAAGCAGGGCTACACGGCGGAAGAGATCCAGCGCAAGCGCGAGTCGCTGGAGAACGTGCTGGTGCCTTACCGCGTGGAAGAGAACGTGGAGTTGCTGAAGCGCTGTGGTTTCACCACGGTCGACACGTGCTTCCGCTGGTTCAACTGGGCCGCGTTCGTCGCCATCAAGCCCTAGGAGCCCCCGCTGCGGAGCGACTGTTCGGCTGGACGGCCGGCTGAGGCCGCGCAAGCACCGGCAGGTCGTGGAAGCTTTCCACGGCAACGGCGAGCGCGCGCTGTTCCAGCTCGCCGCTAGACGTCGAACCTGACTCCCTGCGCCAGCGGAAGCGTCGTTCCGTAGTTCACCGTGTTGGTCGCGCGCCGCATGTACGCCTTCCAGGAATCGGAGCCGGCTTCGCGGCCGCCGCCGGTCTCCTTCTCGCCGCCGAACGCGCCGCCGATCTCCGCGCCCGAGGGCCCGATGTTCACGTTGGCGATGCCGCAGTCCGAGCCTTCCGCGGAAGTGAAGCGCTCCGCCTCGCGCAGATCGTTCGTGAACACCGAGGACGAAAGGCCCTGCGGCACATCGTTCTGCAGGGCAATGGCCTCGGCGAAATCCTTGTAGCGCATCACATAGAGAATGGGCGCGAAGGTCTCCTCGCGCACGATGTCCGCCTGCGTTGGCATCTCGACGAGGGCGGGGCGCGCGTAGGCGCCCGCGCCAGCTGGCCCAATGCGCTCGCCGCCGCTCACGGCGCCGCCGGCGGCCCTGGCCGCGTCGAGTGCGTGCTGCATGCGTGTGAGCGCGGCTTCATCGATCAATGGGCCCACCAGCGTGCCTGGCTCGCGCGGGTCGCCCACCGGCACCGAGGCATAGGCGGCCTTCAGCCGCGGCACCAGCGCGTCGTACACGCTTTCATGAACGAACAGCCGGCGAAGCGAGGTGCAACGCTGGCCCGCCGTGCCCATCGCCGCGAAGGCGATGCCCCGAAGCGCCAGGTCGAGATTCGCCGTGGGGCAGACGATGGCTGCGTTGTTGCCGCCGAGCTCGAGCAGGCTGCGCGCAAACCGCGCAGCGAGGCGCGCGCCCACTTGGCGGCCCATCGCCGTCGAGCCCGTCGCCGACACGATGGGCACCTTCGGATGGTCCACCAGCGCTTGGCCCACTTCGTGCGCGCCAATCAACAGCGCGGCGAGTCCAGCGGGAGCGGTGCCGAACTTCAGGATTGCGCGCTCGAGCAGCGCGTGCACGGCAAGCGCCGTTAGCGGCGTTTTCTCGGAGGGCTTCCACACCACCGCGTTCGCCGCACACCAGCGCGAGCGCGGCATTCCAGGACCACACCGCAACCGGAAAGTTGAATGCCGAGATGACGCCGACGACACCGAGCGGGTGCCAGCGTTTCCATCATCCGGTGCGCGCTGCGCTCCGTGGCGATGGTAAGCCCGTAGAGCTGGCGCGAGAGGCCGACCGCGAAGTCGCAGATGTCGATCATTTCCTGCACTTCGCCGAGGCCTTCGGAAGCGATCTTGCCCGCTTCGAGCGTGACGAGACGCCCGAGATCCGCCTTCGCGGCGCGCAGCTCTTCCCCCACCAGCCGCACGAGCTCGCCGCGGCGAGGCGCCGGCACCTTGCGCCATTCCAGAAACGCAGCGTGAGCGGTGTCGATGGCCTCGGAAGCAGCCGCTACGCTGGTGGTCTGCACGTGTGCCACGCATCCGCCGGTGAGGGGCGAATGCACGGCGAGCGTGCCGCCCGTGACCGGTTCCATGCGAACGCCCAGCCGCTGCAGCAGCGACCCGATCTCTTCGGCGACGGAATTGGGGCGGGGTTGTGCGCTCATACTCATACAAGCTCCTGCTGCGCGTAGGCGCGGCCGAATCGGTTTTGCAGGAAGCGCTCGAGCGGAATGTCTTCCTGCCGTACGAAGCCCTTCGAAGGCAGGGCGCCCTCGGCGAGCAGATCGAGCACCGCGCAGATGCCCGCGGCTGTGGTGATCTGGATGGCGCTGCGCATGTGCCCGTTCACGGTCTGCGCGTAGATCTTGTTGGCGTACGTTTCCTGGATGAGCCGCCCATCCTTGCTGCCGCTGACCGTGACGAAAACGATGACCACATCCTGCAACGTGGCGGGCAGGGCGTTCTCCAGAATGTCTTTCAGCACGTCGCGGCGGTCGCGCAGGCGCAGATCGTTCAGCAGCGCCTTCATGATGGCGGCGTGCCCGGGGTAGCGAATGGTGCGGTAGTTGAGGTTGCGCACCTTGCCCGCAAGCGTCTCGCACAGCGTGCCGAGGCCGCCGGAGGTGTTGAATGCCTCGTACGTGACGCCATCGAGCGAGAACTCCTCGCACTCTTCCAGCGGCTGGGTCTCGCGAAGCTCGCCGTTCACGATGGCCTCGCAGGGCTCGCAGTATTCGTTGATCACGCCGTCCGTGGACCAGGTGAGGTTGTAGTTGAGCGCGTTCGCCGGGTACTTCGGCAGCGCGCCCACGCGCATGCGCACGTCCTGGAGTGTATCGAAGTGCCGCGCCAGGTCGTACGCGACGATGGTGATGAAGCCGGGGGCAAGGCCGCACTGGGGAATGAAAGTGGACTTGGCGTCAGCCGCGAGCTTCTTCACGAAGCGCGTGCTGGCGACGTCTTCCGTGAGGTCCAGGTAGTGCGCGTTGTTCGCCTTGGCCGCTTCGGCGATGCGCGTGGTGAGGTGGTAGGGCGCGGCGCTGAGCACCGCGAACTTGCCGCGAACCAGCCCTTCGAGCGCCTGCGCGTCGGTGATGTCGAGCGCCACGCGCTCCACCGGCGCATCCGTCTCGAGGCGATCGAGCTGGTCGCGCGAGCGATCCGCCACGGTGACGGCGTAGTCCCCGGAATGGGACAGCAGGTCGACGATCATCGAGCCGATCTTGCCGCCCCCGATTACCGCTATTTTTTTCATGTCGCTGCTCCGGTGGTGAAGGTGCGGCCGGCGGCCGTCATCTCTGTGGACTGACCCGCAATTTGACCGGGTGTTGAGCGGATCGCCATACACAATCCGACGATTTGCCGGGATAATCTCGGCAGATTTCACCCCGGACGGGTCAAAATGACGAACCTGGACAAGCTGGACCACCTGCTCATCGCGCGGCTGCGCGAGGACGCCCGCGCGCCGGTCTCGCAGCTGGCGCGCTCGCTGGGTGTCTCGCGCACCACCGTCCAGAGCCGCATCGCGCGGCTGGAGCGCTCGAAGGTGATCACGGGCTATTCGGTTCGCGTCGCCGAGAGCTTCGACAAGAACCAGATTCACGCGTACGTGATGATCACCGTGGGCCCCAAGCGCGCCGCCACCGTCAGCGCGGAGATCAAGCGCATGCCGGCCGTGCGGCTGCTGCAGTCGGTGAGCGGCACGTTCGACATGATCGCGCTCGCGGTGGCGCCGTCGGTGCGGGAGATGGACGACCTCATCGACGCCATCGGCGTTCTCGAGGGCGTGGAGCGCACGACGTCTTCCGTGGTGCTGTCGACCAAGTTCGATCGCTGACGCAAGCGCCTTTCGTTATGAGAGCCGGGTGAGCGGCTCGTGATGACCGAAGCGCTCGCGATAGTCGCGCGGGCTCACGTTGAGGTGGCGCTGGAAGGTGTTGCGCATGCGGTCTTCGTCGCCGAAGCCGGTGCGCCGGGCGATGGCCTCGATGCGCTCGTCGGTGTCTTCGAGCAGGCGGCGCGCGGTTTCGAGGCGGAAGAGCTCGATCGCCTTGGCGGGCGTGCGGCCGGTCCTGGTTTTGTAGACGCGCGCGAAGTTGCGCGCGCTCATGCATGCGCGACGCGCGAGCGATTCCACGGAAAGCGTTGCGTCATTCAGGTGGCTCGTGAGCCAGTCGTGCAACTCCGCGAACGGTTCGCTGCCCGTTGCCTCGCCGAGGCCGGATCTTTTCGCCTGCGTGGTGAGCGGCTCGCTGAACTGCGTCTGGCCGCCGGGTCGTTTCATGTAGACCACGAGCTGGCGGGCCACGCTCATGGCGACCTCGCGGCCGCAATCGTCCTGCACGAGTGCCAGCGCAAGGTCGATGCCAGCGGAAACGCCGGCAGACGACCACACGGGGTCATCACGCACGAAGAACGCGTCTGGCTCGAGCTTCAACGTGGGGAACTGCGTGCGCAGCGCTTCGCTTGCCTGCCAGTGCGTGACGACGCGCTTGCCGTCGAGCAGCCCGGCTTCGGCCAGCACGAAGGTGCCCGTGCAAACGGAGCAGATGCGCCGGGCGCGCGGCGCGTGATTGGCGAGCCAGTCGATGAGCGCCCGATCTGTCATTGCGCCGGTGAGGTCCAGTGCGCCGGGCACCACGAGGGTGTCGATGGGCGTGTCGTTGAAATTCGAGAGCGGCTCGGCGAGGAGGGTGATGCCGTCGGCGGTGGCGAGGGGGCCGCCGCTCACGGTAGCCACTCGCCTGTCATACGCTGGCTCGCCACGCTGGGCGAGGAACAGCGACGCCGACCAGAACACGGTGAAGGGGCCGGTGAGATCGAGCAGCCCGACGCCGTCGTAGCCAATGAAAAGAACGGTGCGCGATGTCATGTGCACGTCTTCAGGTGGCGGAAAGCCCTGGATTATTGTCATTGTTGCCAGCGCTGTCGATGCTCACGATCGATACAGGACGAGCCGCCTGGCTCGCTGGCGTTGACGGTCTTTCATGTTACTTCGCTACGGTGAGCACCTTCGTGCAGATATCAGCTTCTTTCGCCATCTGCGCGACAGTCTCTTTCGTCAGCGTGCGCCACTGACCGTCGCCCGCCCCGCTGGCGGCGGTGAGAATGGGCTCGCCGAGCGCGAACCACTTCTTCGCTTCCTCGCATGCCTTGGTGCGCTGCGCTCGTGATGTCGCAGGCTGGCTCGCGCGCAGTGCGTGCGTGAGCCCCAGGCGAAAGTAATCGAGCCCCAGCAACACTTTCGAATCGTTGAGGTTCGGGTCGGTGATGCCGGTTGAGCGGGACAGGATATTCAGCGCCTCGGTGAGCTGGCCTTCCGCCGACGCCAGCTCCCCGAGCGCAATGAGCGTGGCGCCGGCTTCGCCGAGGGCGAACGCGGCGTCGTAGCGGGCCATCTCGTTCTTCGAGTCCGCGCTCAGCATGTCGCGCAGCATGTCGACAGCCTTCAGCTGTGCCGCGAGCGCCGTGCGCGGCTGGTTCATCCGGTACAGCGCGGTGCCCATGCCGAGCTGCGCGTACGCCACGATCTTGCTGACACGGGTGTTGTGTGGGTCGGCCTGCAGCATCCTGTCCGCGATCTCGAAGCCTTCCTGATGGGCGTTGAACGCCTCTTCGTAGCTCTCGGTGTTGTCCAGCAGCGTCTCGCCGAGCCGGCCGTAGGCGAGCGAGAGGTTGCGCTGGATCACGGGGTCGTCCGGCAATTCAGCGCGCAACGTGTCGAACACGGCGATGGCCTGGCGGATGAACAGCACGCCATCGCCCACCTGCTCGGTGCGCGCGAGTTGCCAGCCGAGGCTCAGGAACGCGGTGGCGACGTTGCGGCGATCTTCTATCGTGGGGCCAGGCAGCGCGGCGAGCTGCCGGGCCAGCTTCGCCGCGCGCCGCGAGCTGTCGATGGCGGCCGTCATGTCGCCTTCGCCGGTGAGAATCTCGCTGAGCTTGCCGTGGCTGCGCAGCAGCTCCCGGCGCACGTCGCGGTCCCGCGGGTTGGCGGCGGCCAGCGCCTCGCGCATGGCGAGCGCCTTGCGATAGCTTGCGATCGCACCGGGTGTGTCACCGAGGCTCGCGATGCGAAAGCCGCCCTGCACGTCCGCGAGTTTCTCGTAGGCGGAGGCGATCTCGCGCTGCAGCGACGGCTCGTTCGCGGATTCCGCGGACAGCGTCTCCAGATATTTCAGCGAGTTTTCCACCAGCATCTGGCGTGCCGGTGTCGAGCCGGGCAGGTCTTGTATGGCCCCGTGCACATCGAACATGAACACGTTCGCCAGCTTGCGCACTTCGTCGAAGTGGCGTTGCGCGCGCTGGCGCTCATCCAATGCGATGCGCGCCTGACGCGTCGTGGTGAGAATGCCGCCGATGAGCGTGATGCCGATGATCGCCACGGCCGCGATGCCGGCCTTGTGGCGCCCCGCGAACTTGCCCAGCTGGTAGAAATAGCCCGCGGAGCGCGCGGCGACCGGGAAGCCCTCGAGATGGCGACGGATGTCCTCTTCCAGCTTCTCGACGGAGGAATACCGGCTCGCCGGGTTTTTCTCCAGCGCCATGAGAACGATGTTGTCGAGGTCGCCGCGCAGGTGGCGCCCGAACCCCGTGGTCTCGCTGTTCTCGAACGTCTTGGCGGCAATGCTCGGCGCCACCGCTTCGCGCTCGACGATCTGCGTGGCGAGCTCAAAGGAGAAGTTTCCCCGCAGCCGGTGGGGAAGCACTCCCGTGAGCAGCCGGTAGAGCACGACGCCGAGGGAGTAAACATCGCTCGCCGTGGTGATGGGCCCGCCGCGTATCTGCTCGGGGCTTGCGTATTCCGGCGTGAGCGCGAGCAGGCTGGTGAGCTGCTGCTCCGGGAGGTTCAACGCCGACATTGGCGCGGGGTTCAACAGCCGCGCAATGCCGAAATCCAGCAGCTTCACGGTGCCGTTCTGCGACACCAGCACGTTATTGCACTTGAGGTCGCCGTGAACCATCAGGTGCTGGTGCACGTATTGAACCGCGCCGCAGAGCTGGCGGAAAAGATCGAGCCGGGCGGAAACACCCAGCTTGTGGTGCTTGCAGTAATCGTCGATGGGGCGACCCTGGATGTAGTCCATCACGAGCCACGGCAAACCCTCTTCGGTGCTGCCCGCGTCCAGCAGGCGCGCGATGTTGGGGTGGTCGAGCGTGGCGAGAATCTGCGTCTCGACCTTGAAGCGCTTCAGCAGCGACTTCGTGTCGTAGCCCCGCCGCAGCACCTTGACCGCCACCTCCTTGTGGTATTCGTCGTCGTCGCGAACGCCCTTGTACACCTCGCTCATGCCGCCGCGGCCCACTTCCTCGACGAGGCGGTAGTCACCGACGCGACGGCCGATCCAGGAAGGGGCCACCTCTTCCGCCGCTATTCCCAGCGCGTGGTGGGCCGCGGGGCGCTCGATGAAATCGTCATGCTGCATGGTGTGGTTCGAGCGTTCGCGGCGCAGGTGCCGCTGGGCGAGGGCGCGCAGCTCCTGGTAGACGAGCCCAGTGAGCTCAGCCCAGGCCGTGAATAACAGTCGGGAACGCGTTCGGCATCACGCTGGAGAAGTTGGGCACGTCCTTCACGAGCGTCTGGCCGTGTTCCTTGCCAGCGGCATCGAACGCGGGCTGGTTGGCGATGTAGATATTCACCGTGCCGATGAACCCGGGCCTGGTGTCGGGGCCCATGCCGGCATCGCCCTTGCGCAGCTCGAAGCGCTTGATGGCTTTCTCGCCATACAACCTCATGATGAGCGGCATGTGGCCCTTCTTGTAGTAGTCCACGTCCCAGCGCACGCCGTCGCTATTGGGGTAGAGGATGGTGAGGCAGGTGTCGCCCACCTTCGGCGCCGAGCGCCTGGCGCCCATCTCGCCGTGCAACTTGTCGTACTGAATGAGAGGGCGGCTGTTCGTGAAGTTCGGCACGTCATCCGTCATGGTCTTGCCGTGCTTCTGGTTGTTCGCGTTGAACGCTTCCAGATCGTTGATCCAGATATTGATGGCAGCGGCGAAACGCGGCGGCGGCGGCGGGGCGCCAGCGGGCGGCGGAGGCGGTGCGGCTGCGCCGGCGGGCGGCGCCGGCGGCGCGTTCACTTTGCGCAGCTCGAAGCGCTGGATGGTGTTGCCGTAGAGCTTCATGATCATCGTGAGGTGATGATCGCGGTAGTAGTCGGCGTTGAACGTGAGCCCTTCGCCGGCCGGATACAGAATGGTGAGGCAGTTCACGCCCTTGGTGCTTTCCTCTGCGCGCGCCCCCTTCGGCAGCGTGGCGCCGAACGCCGCGGCCAGCATGCCCAGCGTCACCGCGGTGCCGCCGCCTTTGACGACTTCGCGGCGCGTGTATTTGTTGCCCTCGGCGGGCGCCTGCGCGTGGCCGTTCTTCTTGCGTGAATCCGTCATGACATTCCCCCCTTTGCGGTCGATATCCGATGCCTGGCCGCACTATAAACAAAGCGCGTAATGGATGGGCATTCACGCTGCGGGCAAGGTGCTTGCGCCTCCATCGTGCGGGCCGTGGCAGAATCCTCGCATTCGGCAAAAAGGGGGCCCCATGCATTCCAGACAATTAATTCAGCTCGCGCTGTGGGTGGCGGTGCTCGCGCCCGGCGCCGCGCTGGCTCACCACTCGTTCGCCGTGTTCTTCGACTCGCAGAAGTCGATCACCATCACGGGCGTCGTCACCGCGTTCAAGTTCGTGAACCCCCACGGAGTGATCGTTCTGCAGGTGAAGAACGCGGCAGGCGTGGCGGAAGAGTGGAAAGTCGAGACCAATTCCCCATCGATTTTGCGCCGGCGCGGCTGGACGCCGGAGAGCCTCGAGGCCGGGGAAACCGTGACCATCGAAGGCTGGCCGGGACGCGAGAATGCCCACTACGCACGGCTGCGGAGCGCGAAGCGCGCCAACGGGGAACCCATCGGCAAGCCGTTCGGGACGGAGGAATGAGCATGGCCAGGCGTGCGGGGCGAGGGGTATACGGTCGTATGTATCGATGGGCCCTGGTCTTGCTCATCGGTTCGCTCGCGGGGCCCGCGGCCGCGGCGGACAAGCCCGCCATGGGGCCCGGCGGCCACCCAGACCTGTCCGGGTTCTGGAACCTCTCGGCGAAAGTGCCGCGCGACAAGGCGCTCATCGACCGGCTGCCCGCCAATACGGTCATCGTCGAAGACACCGGCGCAGTGGAACTGCCGCGGGGCGACTTCGGCGGGCTCAAGGTCAAGCCGAAGGCGCTTGCCGCGGCGGCCGCGTGGAGCCCGAAGGACGACATGTCGCTCACCAACGCGTGCAAGCCGCCATCGATCGTCTACGCCATGCAGGGGCCGTTTCCGCTGGAGATCTACCAGGGCACGGAGCTCATCCTCATCAAGCTCGAGTATTTCGACCTCATGCGCGTGGTGTTCATGGATGGCCGCAAGCCCGACGCGGACACGCCGGATTCGAAGGTGGGCTTTTCCACAGGCCGCTGGGAAGGCGACACGCTGGTGGTCGACACCACGCACCTTTCGCCCGCCACCATTACCAACAACGGATTGAGCCACAGTAACAAGGCTCGTGTCATCGAGCGCTTCCGCCTGGGCGCCGACGGCACCACGCTGCTTGCCACGCAGGAATTCGAAGACCCCGAAGTGCTCGACAACCGCGGCGCGCGCTTCATCGCCTGGAAAAAGAAAGCGGGCGACCACGTCTACCCCTACGAGTGCGACCCCACGTTCGCGCTCGAATACCAGAACCAGAAGTAGCGCCGGACGCAGATCCGCCGTCCCCCGACATGCGCAGCCCGGGCGCAAGTCCGTATTCGTAGTGCAAATCGCCTGATTCGAGGCTGGCCCGCCGCAGGGCTGCCCACGTATCGTCGTGTCCCCGTTTTCGTGGGGTTGACACAGGATTCGCTTATAAGCGAGTATGCACATGGACGTTCGGCACTATCTGACGCCTTCGGGCAACGACCCGGTGCAGGCCTGGCTCGATGCGTTGAAAGACCTCAAGGCCCGCGTTGCGATCCTTCGCCGCATCGATCGGCTGATTCCCGGCAACTTCGGGGATCACGAGTTCATCGGCAGTGGCGTTTGGGAGTTGCGCGTCGACGTCGGGCCGGGTTACCGGCTGTATTACGGTCATCACGGCAGGGCGGCCGTGCTGCTTCTGTGCGGTGGATCGAAGCGAACGCAGGGCGTGGATATTGTGAAAGCCCTCGAGTATTGGGCGGATTTCCAGCGGAGAGGAACATGAGTCGCAAAGTGAAAGTGCCCGCTTCTCGTAGCCACGACGAGGCGACCGTTGCAAGTCTCGGCAAAGATCCCGCGTTTGCCGCGGAATATCTCAATGCCGTGCTCGCAGATGGAGACGTCGACGAGCTGCTGATGGCCCTGCGCCGTGTGGCGCAGGCTTTCGGCGGCGTGGCGAAGCTCGCGGCCGGGGCCCGGCTCAATGCGACGTCGCTCTATCGCGCGCTGTCGGCCAACGGCAATCCTGAAGTGCGCAGCCTCGCCGCCCTGCTCAAGGCCATGGGCATGCGGCTCGCCATTCAACCCATTCGCGCGCCATCCCGGCGCGGCGGCGCGCGTCGCGCGGCCCTCACGTAACGGCGCGCATCTCGGCGTAGTGGCGGCGGTAGGGCTTCATCGTGAGCAGCACGATGGTGGCGCCGCATGTGCTGGCGATGGCCACCGTCAGCGCGATGGACTGGCCGACCTTCAGCGGGTCCTGGAACAGGCGGTCGTTCAGCAGGCCCGGCAGCAGTGAGCCCAGGCCCAGGCCCGTGAAGTTCACGATGAACAACACGATGGCGGAGGCCACGCCGCGCATCTGGTTCGGGAAGATGTACTGCAGGGCTGCGTAGGAGCAGCCGATGGGCAGGCCGATGAAGAACACCGCGACGATGAGCATCACCACCGTCCAGCGCGCTTCGGGCAGCATCATGGCTACGGGCAGGGTGAGGCCCACGCCGATGAGGCTGATGAGCCCCACGCGCAGCGTACCGTCGGTCACGCCACGGCGTTGCCAGCGGTCTGCGAGCCGGCCGCCAGAGTAGAGACCGAAGCAGCCGGAGCCAAGGGTGATCAGCCCCAGCGTCAGCCCGATCTGGCTGCGCGGCCAGCCGTGCACACGCTCGAAGAAGGCCGGCCCCCAGCCGAGCAGCGTGTAATTGCACAGCGCCTGGCTGCCGATCATCAGCGCGATGCCCAGCACAGACTGCCAGCGCGCGAGCACTTGCCGGAGCGCCACGCTCAGTTTCATGGGCACGCCTTTGCCTTCTGCGTTTCGCAGAAGCGAGCGGCGGGCGGGTTCCTTCACCGTCAACACGAGCAGCGCAAACAGCAGCCCCGGCAGCCCCACCGCCAGGAATGTCAGACGCCAGGGTGAGACTGTGCTGAATCCCGGAATCTCCACTGGCGGCATCAGCGTGATCGCATGCACGACGACGCCTCCGATGATCAGCGCGAGCCCCGCGCCCAGCTGAATGCCCATCATGTACACGCTGAGCGCGGTGCTGAGCCGCTCTTTCGGGAAGTAGTCGGAGACCATCGAGAAAGCGCACGGGTTCATCGTGGCTTCGCCGAGCCCCACGCCCATGCGCGCGATGGCCAGCGTTGCGTAGCTGCGCGTCACGCTGCTGAACGCGGTCAT
This sequence comes from uncultured Gammaproteobacteria bacterium, assembly GCA_963837755.1. Lineage (GTDB taxonomy): Bacteria > Pseudomonadota > Gammaproteobacteria > Steroidobacterales > Steroidobacteraceae > JADGHX01. The sequence goes on from CAWIOP010000005.1 coordinate 532,679, forward strand.
CACGCTCCAGATGAACACGCCTGCCGCGACGATGTTGCGCCGGCTGTAGCGGTCCGCGAGCCAGCCCATGGGCAGCCCGAAGAACGTGTAGAAGAGCGCGAACGCGATGCCCTGGAGCAGGCCGATCTGCGTGTCGGAGATCGCAAGCTCCTGCTTCAGGGGATCGATGAGGAATGCGATGATCTGCCGGTCCACGTATGAAAGCGTGTAGCAGATCGTGAGAACGAACAGGGCGTACCACGCGGTGCGACCGCGTGGATATGGCTCGGCGCTCATCGGGACCCCCCCCTCATCCGGCAAGCCGCAGCGTCTCACAATCGCCGCGGGCGCGGTGGGGGCGTTCGCCACGGCTCGCCACGTGGCCGCCGGCGATCAAACACGCCCAGCCCACGAGTAAGAAGTAGTCCACACAACAATCGATCGGCCTGCCGCATTCACGCTCGTCATGGATGGCGAGCAGAGCCACGAGCGCTGGCTGAACGAGGCATTCATCGTGCCGAAGCGCGATGCCACGTCGTGGGAAGACAGCTCTTCGCCGAAACTCGACAACTGGCGGCGCGGCGGTCGTGAAAACGGCATGGCCATTCGAGCCCGTAGCCGATGCGGCGAAGGGCGGCGCGCAGAGCGGCGCGAACGGCGGCATCACCATGGCCAGCCTGTTGCGCCACCTGAAGGCGGGCTCGCAGCTGGCGTTCAAGGTGTGGCGCGCATCTGGATTGCCTGATCGGCATTCGCGCCTTAGACTTCGCGTCCGCTTTTTGGGGACGGTTAGCTCAGCGGTAGAGCACTGCTTTCACACGGCAGGGGTCACTGGTTCAATCCCAGTACCGTCCACCAAATCAACGAGTTAGACGCGAGTTTAGACACTCGCCCCTCGAACCCCCTCTTGACAGCCAGGTAACAGCTTGCGACGTCGCGCCCGTGATCTCGATGAATTTCGGAGGCGGGCCCCAGTCGTCGGTGATGAGCTCGTTAATCAGGCGTTTGCCAGCGAGGCCCTGGGACTGCAATTCTTTCAGGCGAACGATGATTTCGTCGCCGAACTCGAAATCCAGCCTGTTGCGCCGGTATTCGGTTAGGTTGTCCGCGACAGAGGCGCGCGCCGCTTCGAAGCGAACGTGCGATTTCCACGGCACCACGGGCAGTCGCCACCGTGCTCGCAGGACGCGGCCACATGCTGCGGCGGGCTGCCGTCGCGGATGGTGCCCCTTCGTAGTCTTATGGAAGCGCGGGTGCTTTGCTCGGCGTGTGCGACTCGTGGACGCATTTGCTCCCCCATAGTCAGGCCGCTTTCTTCACCGAGAGCTGAAGGCCCATCGCCTTGACGACTTTGAGCACCGTGCCGAGCGCTGGATTGGCATTGCCGCTCAGCGCCTTGTAGAGCCCTTCGCGCGTGAGCCCCGTCTCTTTCGAGAGGCGCATCATTCCGTAAGCGCGCGCAACATTTCCGAGCGCCGCAGTGACGAGAGCTGGGTCGTCGCCGCCTTCCTCAAGCGCGGCTTCGAGATACGCCTCGATCTCCGCCTCGGATCGGAGGTGATCAGCGGTGTCGTATCGGGAGAAGGTTTCTCGCGTTGCCTTTGCTCGCTTCTTGCCAGCCATGGTAATTGCCTCTGTGAATATAGTTTGTGGTCAGTGGTTCGTGGTTCATTGCGCGCCCCAGTCAGCGGCCATCTTCCTCGCCCGCTTGATGTCCGCATCCTGAGTCCGCTTGTCACCCCCGCATAGCAGGATCACGAGCAACGGACCCTTCTGCGTGAAGTACAGGCGGTAGCCGGGGCCATGGTCGATTCGCAGCTCGCTGATGCCGCCCTTCAAGCGCTTCACATCACCGGGGTTGCCGAGCGCAAGTCGATCAATCCGCAACTGAATGCGCGCGCGACCCTTCAGGTCGGTAAGGCCGTCCAGCCAAGCGGCAAACGCAGCGGATTTGATAACTTCGACCATGGCGCGAGTGTAAACGCGCGTTCACGGAGTGTCAACGCGCGTTCACATGCTCGGCAGCGTGCGCCGAACTCGCGCGACTCGTGCTCCGCCAGGCAGGTGCCGCGGTGGATCTCGATTCGCATCGGCAGCGCCGCGTGTGCGTCTCGAGCGGCCTCGCCGTCGAAGACACGCAGGCCGCAGCGGTGGAGCATGCGGAGGATGGCGCACAGCCGCGCGTACTCTCGCCTTGGGTAGTCGCTCGACGCGATCGCGAGCGCGAGCAGCCGCGGCCATGCCTCAATATCGGGACGCGCAAGCATTGCGGTCGTCAAGCGCAGCGCCGGCGTGGCGGCAGCATGAGCCTGCCGCCAAGCGTGGGCGTCAACGAGCCTCGCCACGTTCGCCGGCATCGGATCGTTGCTGCCATGTCGCTTTACCTCGAAAAAAGGGCGCCGCGCGGATACACGGCGCCGAAACGTGGGCCGTCCTTGGCCCTCAACACACTCAACGAATGATTCCGCCGCTCCTCGTGAACCTCTCCTGTTCGAGAGATCGCAGCTTGTCGAACTCGGCGCGCGTGAGCGAGTCAACCACGGTCCCACCGTCCTTGACGTGCGCCATCTGATCGGCCGGGCTCAACGCGTCGAACTCTTTGCGGAGAATCTTCTTCGGGTTCGTGCTGCTCATGGCTGTATTCCTCAGTCTGAAAAAAGTGGCGTCTCAATCCACTACCCGGCCGCCCGAGCTCATGAACTGCGCTCGCTCGCGCGGAGCTTTCGCGTCGAACTCGCTGCGCTTGATCGTCGGCGCGTGCTTCGCGTAATCGTCTGCGACCGCCCGTTTCGAGAGGCAGCCGCTCAACACGAGCGCTACTGCAGCGTCGTCACGGTCTTTTTCGGGTAGATCCGCGATCTGCTCCCGGTCGGTCACGATCGGGAAACGCTGCTCGCGAAGGAACGCGTTGGCATCGAGCAGGGCAGTGAGCGCGCGGTCCCACCAGTAGCAGGCGGTGCACAGTCGGTGCCACGGGCGGGCTGGGTTGAAGTGGCTGCGGGACTCCGCGTTCTCGCAGACGCTGATTCGGTCCGGTCTGAGTGTGCGTCGTGCGCAGTGGAAGTGTAGGATTCGGGCCATCACGTCGATTCGCTCCTGAGAGACCCCGCAGCTTTCGCCGGCCCGCGGGGTTTTCTCGTATCTGGGGATGGGGTCAGGCTGCCGCGGCCGATGCCGGCTCGAAGCGCGCGAAGATGCGCTTGCGATCGGCCATCAGCCGAGAGACGAGCGCCTTGATTTGGTTCGGCGATTGCCCGGCAATCTGCGCAGCGACCAGCGCCGCGGTTTCGTGCGCCGGCCAGGCGACGGCACGCTCGCCCACATGCACGGGCTCGGTACAGAGGCCTTTCGAGACGTCTTCGTAGTTGACGGGTTCGCCCGACGCCGCGGGCTGCGATCACCTGTGGTAGACGCTCAGCTTGAGGACATCGCCTACGGTTTTCCCGGTCATATCGTAGGCGTCGGCAACTTCGGCCACGGCGACCGCATGCGCATGTTCCGGTGCCAGTCGATGGATGCGCCGCAGTCGAGTCTCCAGCCGCACGACTTCATACGCCATATATCGCTGGCGTACACCGATACGCCCGAACTTGCACGCAGGTTTGCTTCCTGCGCGTTTCTTCGCCTGCGGCTTCGATAGTTCGACCAGGTGCCCGAGCGCGCCTTGTCCAAACACTATCGTGTCGGGGCCATGCTCGCGCACGACATGAGCGAGGAAGTTCGCGAGCTTGTGCCTCGGGATGGGCGGCATGGTGATACCGCAGACCGGCAGAAGGATCTCGCCGCCCGTCGGCACGACGACGTGCTCCCTTGCCGGCATCGTCTTGACGGGCTTCTTCGGTCGGGGCATCAGGCACTTCGCCGACTGATGACCTTTGCGTCCTTCAGCCGTGGCACGCCGCGCTCGGCATGACCTCGCGTTCAATCTTGCGCGCGTTCGCACGCTCGGCGACTCGCAGGTCATAGATCGCCTGCAGGTTCATCCAGGAGTGCGCATCACCGCCGAAGTAGCGCGCCAGGCGCATGGCAGTATCTGCCGTGATGCCGCGCCGCTCGCGTACGACGTCGTTGATGCGCGGTGCCGGCACATGCAGCGCCTTGGCCAGCGCATTCGCGGTGAGGCCTGCGGGGAGCAGGAAGTCCTCGCGCAATATCTCGCCGGGATGAACCGGCCGCATGCCGTTTTTCGTCGCCATAACTGATTGCTCCTTCAGTGGTAGTCCGCGATCTCGACGTCCTCGACTCCCGCTGCTGTCCAGCGAAAGCACAAGACGCCACTGGTCGTTGATCCGGATGCTGTGCTGGCCCCGCCGGTCGCCCTTGAGCGCTTCCAGCCGGTTGCCTGGTGGTGATCTCAAGAACTCGAGAGTCGCGGCGGCTTCGAGCTGCGTCAGCTTGCGCGTCGCCACCTTGATTATTCGCGCGAAGCGTTTCGACTTTCCGGTCTCAAAGAGCGCACGCGTATCTGGGCAGCGGAAGCTCTTGATCATGCGGCAATAGTATAACGGATAACGTTAAACAGCAATCGCGGTGCCCTGCATCCCAAGACTACCGCGCGCTGCCGCGATGTTGATCGCCTTTGCACCGGCTCTCAGCCCGTCAAGGTAATCGGCCCACGCCTGAGTCACTGCGGAGCTCGGGCCGCGCTGTGCTCGCTCGCGCTACTGATCTGCAACCTGTGCTGCAACTTGAGCGGCGAACTCGCCATCGCGACGGATCGAACTGCGGGAGAAACACAGGCTTGCGCTGACGTGAGCACCAAGGTTGCGCCGGTTTTGGTGGGCGTGGGTCGCACGCTCGTTCAATACGCGAAGACGGTAAACCAGAGCGATCCGGAGTTATTCAAACAGATCGAGAGCGGCAAGGTGCGTCAAAACCGCCTATAACGCCGTCAAATCTCGCCCCGCCGATCCACAGGCACCAAAGCAGCCGCGCGAGCAGCGCGCAGCTCGCAGATGGCCGAGCGCATCTCTTCGGCGCGATGGGGTCGATAGCGGCGGGCCCGGGCGGTGTAGTCGATCTCATGGACGGCCACGGGGTGCGGCCTCCGTCTTCTGCGAGGGTGAACTCCGTCGAGCATTGCGCGCAGCGGTGGCGGGCTGCGGCCGCGGCGAGGGGCGAGGCCACGCAGAAACACCCCGGGCACAGGGCCCAGCGCTTCCCGGCGCGCGTGGTGGACACCACCGAAACCGGCAAGTGCGCGTGGCCTCCCGGACGGTTTCCGCGTCGGGCCGCCCACGCCCTGGGATGTTTCCTTTTGGCCCGGCGGCCGTGCTGTTTCGGCCGTCGTCTGGTGACCGAGCAGGCGACGCACGGCCTCGATCGATACGTCGTGGCCTGTGCGATCGCCAAGGCGCTGTAGCCGCGGCTCCGGAGCTCGTGGACGGCAACGCGCATGGTGTCGACGTCCTTCGGGCGATGGAGTGCGGCGAGCGCGGCGTAGTTGAGCGGGCCGCCGACGTTCGGGCGGGTCATGCGAACCCCCGAAGGGATCCCGCGCAAAGCGCGGCCGCGCGGAGCGCGGGGTTCTCTGCCACGGCGCCGCCTTGGGGTGAAGCTGTTTGCATATAAGTCACCACAACACATCCCCATATGCCAGTAACAGAGCTAGCTTCATCAGCTTCACCTCGTAGGCCTCTTTCACGGGGTCACCACGTACAGCTGCCCCCGGCTTTTGTGACGCTGGCCGCGTTGCCAGCCGAGGTCTCGCAGGATGGCTCCGACGCGAGCGGCGAGCTATCCCTACCGAAGATAGCCGGGCGTGGAAGTACCCTCACTTCCACGGCTGGGGCACTCCATCGTTATCAGCGTTATCAGCGTCTGTTCCACTCCATACCCCATGATTTGCATGCATCGCGCGCGTAGGACATGGGGAAACGCTGGATACGCTGGTAACGCTGGCGACTTTGAAGAGCCGCCGGCAACTGATGCGGTCGATGCCGGCGTCCTCAAAGCGCATGCCGCCCTCGATCCGGCGTAGCTGGCGCGTGAGATAGCGGCCCAGGCGGCGCGCATTGATCTCGCCATTGCGCTCACCGGCCACTTCAAGAAGCGCATCGCGCAGGCGGGGCCGTGCGGACATGGCGACACCGCCCGCGGCTTCGACGGCCGGTGTTTTCCGTCATAATCACCTCATAATTTGAGGTGATTGGCATGCCCCCTGGCGCGGCTTCGAAATGGATCTGGCAACGGCGTGAATGGCCCCGCTTCACGTGGGACGCCGCGGCGCTGTCCGCCAGCCTGGCCGGCGCCCGGCGCGCGCAGGGTGAGCTGGCCGGCATGGCGCGGCTGCTCGATCCGAAGCTTGATCTTGCAACCCAGCTGGAGGTCCTGACCGTCGAAGGACTCGCCACCAGCGCCATCGAAGGCGAGAAACTCGATCCATCCGGGCTTCGCAGCTCGATCGCGCGGCGTCTGGGTTTGCCCACGGCCGGGCTGCCGCGTCCGTCGCGATCGACCAATGGGCTGGTCGAAGTGCTTCTCGATGCCACTCAGCGCCACGACCAGCCCCTGACGCTCAAGCGCCTGAATGGGTGGCAGGGCGCGCTCTTCCCCACGGGGCGATCCGGCCTGCACGAGATCCGCGTCGGCAAGCTTCGGGGCAAGGCGCCGATGCGCATCGTCTCCGGGCCAGTCGGTCGCGAGCGCGTGCACTACGAAGCGCCGCCTCACGAGCGTCTCGGTGAGGAAATGCGCGCCTTCCTGGACTGGTTCAACCATCCGCCGGATTCGCTCGACGGGCTCGTGCGAGCGGGCCTCGCGCATGTGTGGTTCGAGATCGTGCATCCCTACCAGGACGGCAACGGCCGCGTCGGGCGCGCGCTGCTCGACATGGCCCTTGCGCAGGATGAGCAACGTTCGACGCGCCTCTACAGCATGTCCGCCCGATTCATGGACCAGCGCGATGAATACTACGCCGCGCTGGAGCGGGCCTCGTCCGGCAGTCTCGATGTCACACCCTGGCTTGTCTGGTTTCTCGAGCAGGCGCGGGCGGCCAACCGGTCCAGCGAATCCGTCGTCAACGCGATGCTGCGGAAAGCCCGATTCTGGATCGGGCACTCGCAGAGCGAGCTCAATGTGCGTCAGCTCAAAGCGCTCAATCGCATGCTCGACGCGGGGCCGGACGGCTTCGTCGGCGGGATGACAAACAGGCAGTACGCCAGCCTCACACGGGCCAGCCCGGCGACTGCGCAGCGAGACCTCGCCGCGCTGGTCGCAAAAGGATGTCTCGTTCTCGTCGGCAGCGGCCGCTCGGCGCGCTATGAGCTGGCAATGTGAGGGCCGCGTACCATCACGGCGCGGAGGCAACGGCTGAGGCCGTGAGCGCCTTCACTTTCTCCGCCATCATCCCGTCAAGGACGACATAAGCGGCGCGGTTCACGTGCGCCCCGTCGCCGACGTCGAATTCCTTTCTGAGGTGACGGTCGAGCTCACTGATGCGCGTGGCCTGTTCCAGATCGAGCAACGGGATGCCCTCTGCGGACGCGTACTCCCGGAGCCAGTCATTGAACGCTATGACCGCCGCCTGCTTGCCTGCATCCCGAGCCGCTCGTTCCGCGGTGACGGGTACGACCGTCGCGAGCATCACGTCGATTTGCCGCTTCCGCACTTCGTCGACCCAGCGGCGCACGAGCTGCTGATGCTGAGACGCGTCGCCGGGAAAGTACGCGGAGCATTCCTTGAGGACGATCACGTCCGCGGTTCGCGGCGGCGGGCGGATGAACCCGAGCAGATAGCTGCGCGTCAATCGCGGTTTGCGCGCCGGACGCATCAGCGTTTCCGCAAGCAGCGCGGATTTGTCGAACTGCCACGCCTGCACGGCCTCGAACGAGAAGCCGGGCGTGGGCTGTCGCCCTGGCAACTGCTCGATCCGCCATGCCTGGCTGATGGATGCCCCGATCACCACGACCCGGCGATCGCCGGACTGCGCAGCCTGCCGGGCAAGCTCGTGCCGCCACCAGGCAAGCGAGGCCACGGCGACCGCGCCGACGCCCAGCAGTGTCACGGTCGCTACCATGAGTCTTCGCTTGCCGATTCGCTGCAGCCCGCTGTTGTCAGCCATGATGGCTCACTCCGCGACACGTCACCCGAGCTCCGCGCGATACAGCTCGAGCAGATGGCGGCGCAGCTTGCTGCGGTTCGATTCGAAGTGCGCCGACGTCCACCACGTTGTGCCGGGCTCGATGACCACGTCCGCCGGGCGTTGCGCCCGCCACCGCTCGAGACACTTCTCGCGATATTTCTCCAGCGCGCCGAACGGCCGCGCCGGCACGCCGAACATGATCGAATTGGGTGGCACGTCCGTGATGACCACGGAGCCGGCTCCGATCACCGAGTTGCTGCCGATGTGCACGTTCGGAAACAGCATGGCGTTCTGCCCGATGATGACGTTGTCTTCAATGACGATCGGCCCGAACACCTGCAGGTCGGGGACCTCGTTCCTGAAGAGCCAGCACGCGCCATCGTGAGTGATGAACTGGACGCCGGACGCGATTGCCACGTGATTGCCGATTCTGACCAGATAGGGCTCGGTGCCCAGGCTGGTCGGCACGATGTAGCAGTCCTCGCCGACCTGGGCGCCCTGTGCGCGCAGATAAACCGCCCGCGTGGCGGGCGAGTATTTTCGCAGATCGTAGGCGCGCGCGAGCTTGCGCCACGCCGAGCGCAGGACCTTGAATGGATTCATCGCGGTCTCTTGGCACATCTCATACTGGCACCTGCTACGTCCCGACCATCACCGGCGCCGCGTGCAGGTACGCCGCGGCCTGGCGCTTGGCCACGATATCGGCGTAGACGTATTGCGCCCGCTCCTCGCCGATGCCCAGCACTTCGCCCAGCTCGCGCGCAGGCACCGAATGGTTGTGCGCCCACAGGGCGAGATCCATCTGCTGATACGGCAGGGCAAAGTAGAACTCGTCCTGCCCCTGGGCCAGGCTGTAAGTGTCGGTGGTCGGCGTAGCCTCGCACACCTCCCGGGGCAGGCCGAGCGCGCGGGCCAGCGCATACACCTGCGTCTTGTAGAGATGCGCAATCGGCTTGACGTCCGCCGAGCCATCCCCGTTCTTGACGAAGAATCCCTGGTCGTATTCGAGCAGATTGGGCGTGCCGACCACGGCGTAGTTCAGGCGGTCCGCGTGGAAGTATTCGAGGGTCTTGCGGATGCGCTGCTTGAAATTGGTCGCCGCGACGATCTGAAGATACTCGGCGAGCGGCAGCCGGATCTCATGAGCGCCGCCGTCCGGCGCGACCGCCACCAGGTAGAAGTGGTTGATGCGTCCTTCGATTCCGCCTCGAATCACGATCTTGGTGCGCCAGCCCGCGCCGTATCCCGGCAGGACTTTGCGAATGGCGTCATCGCGCCAGCTGTAGCAGCCGATGGCCTCGAGTGTCGGGCCGATGGGCACGGTGAGCGGTTTCAGGCCGAGCGCCTCGCTCAGAACGCCCGCGCGGCGCGCGCTTTCTGGTGAGGAATCGTATTCGGGCAGGACCAGCGCCTGAACCTTGTCGGCGCCGAGGCTGCGCACCGCCAGCGCCGCGCATACGGAGCTGTCGATGCCACCGGAGATGGCCACCACCAGGCCGCGTTTGCGCAGCGTGCGGGCCGTGATGGTGCGCAGCCCGGCACAGATGCGCTCGATCTCCCGCGCCTCGTCGAGCTTCAGGATCTGTGGATGCAATGCCGGGGACGCGACGCTCATGCTGGTTCTTCCTGGATATTGATCAAATGTCGCTGCAGCTTCCCCGACTGGGTCCTGGGAAGGCAGGCCGCGAACTGCACGATCTTCGGGATCTTGTACGCGGCCAGCCGCTCGCGGCAGTGGGCCAGGATTCGCATGGCGTCGAGTGCCATGCCGTGTCTTCGCACCACCACAGCCTTGATGACCTCACCGAGTATCTCGTCGTCGCAGCCCACCACGGCGACTTCCTCGACCGCATCGAGCTCCGCGATTGCCGCCTCGACATCCTCGGGCTGCACGCGATGCGCGCCGGTCTTGATGATGTCCGAGCGCCGGCCGTCGATGTACAGATAGCCCTCGTCGTCAAAATGCCCGGTGTCGCCGGTATGCAGCCAGCCGTTCACGAGGACCCTGGCCGTGGCTTCGGGGTCGTCCCAATATCCGAGCATCACGTTCGCGCCACGAGCCCAGATTGCGCCGCTCTGCCCGGGCGTGGCTTCGGTTCCATCTTCCCGGCGCACCACGAGCTCGACGCCATTCAGCGGTATGCCGACCGAGCCCGGTTTCTGCTGCCGACGTTCCGGGGGGAGGTAAGTCAGCCGGGCGGTGGCCTCGGTCTGGCCATACATGATGAAGAGCTGCGCGTGCGGCAGAGCTTGCGTGAGTCGTGTCTGCAGCGCCGGAGCCATGGGGCCACCCGCCTGCGTCACGTATCGCAGGTGGCTCAGATCGTAGTCAGGCAGGCGAACGCGCGAGACGAGCAGCGCGAAGGTGGAGGGCACGCCCGCCAATCCCGTGGCACGCGAGCTGGCCAGCAGCTCGATGAAGCGATGTGGGTAAGTGAGATTGCGTTCGATGGTGACGCAGGCGCCTGCGACCAGGTGCGTGTGCAAGACGGAGTTGCCGTATGAATAGTGGAACGGCAGCACCGTAACGGTCGAGTCGTCGGGGCCGAGCCGCAAATACTCCAGGATGGAGCTTGTGTTGGCACTCAGGTTACGGTGGCTGAGCGTCACGCCCTTGGGTCGTCCGGTGGTGCCGGATGTGTAGAGGATGAGGGCCGGCGCATCCGGCTCGATCGCTGCGGCATCGATGGCCGGCGGCGCATTCGCGTCATCCAGCTGTTCGTATCGCGCACCTGAGAGCGCCGAGCCCGGCGGGCTTCCGACGAGCACCACGCGAGTGCTCTCAGGAAGATCTCGCACGAGAGCGGCCGCATCGGGATGATCAGACCCGAGAAACAGCCAGCTCGCACCACAGTGCCGCACCCAGTTCAGCAGTTCCTCGGCGCGACCTGCCGTGGTGAGCGCGGCGACCACGCCCCCCGCGGCGTGCACGCCGTAGAAGATTGCGGGGTACTCGAGACAATTCCGCAGGATCAACGCCACGCGAGCGCCAGGCTGGATGCCCTGAGCACGCAGAGCGCGCGCGACCCTCTGCGCTTCCTGCCAAAGCTGACAGTAGCTCCAACGCCTGCCGTCCTGAATGAGCGCAGTGGCCTCCGGGCGCGCGTTAGCGGCGCTCAGCAGGCGACCCAGAAGCGGGATGCAGTCTGCAGGAGACCCGTTCAAGCAGCAGCGGTTGCCGACTTGCGCCGGACGTACGCCGTAACGCGGCTCACGGAATCGAGATTCTCCGGAACCATCTCATCGTCTTCGACGATGATTCCGAACTGTTCGCTGAGGAACATGATCATCTCGAGTATGCCGGTGGAATCGAGAATTCCGCCGTTCATGAAGGAATCGTCGTTCTTGAGCGCGGCCTGGTCGTCCGTAAACAGATAGTCGCGAAGGATGAATTGACGAACTTTGGACTCGATGTGCATGGCTCACCGCTCAGGGTCGATTGCGGAAATGGTCTTCGCGAAATGTAAAACAGCCTTCTTTACGTACATCCGGGTTCGGCTGTCGGGTGGTCGACCCGGAGGCGGCAGCATCACTGCAGCCCCATACTTGACAAGTTTGCCAGAATCCGTCGTGGGCAGACTATCGACGAACTTCACATTTGGGCAACGCCCGTGGCGGCAGCACCTTCAGGAGGCCGCCGCCGACATCGGCGCCGGGGTCGCAACGGGCGCACGCCCGCGTATCAACTGCTCATCGAGCATCATCGTGGACAGAATACCCACGAACGCCATGTTGTCCGCGAACCCGATGGCCCGGCCCGCGCGGCATTTCTCCACGAGCTTGCCGACGGCGACCGGGTCGAAGTAGCCGGCGGCGCGCAGGCGCCGGGCGCTCAAGAGGTCGGCCACCTCGTCCGTGGGCCGCCCGCCGACGAAGAAGCTCTGGCTGTCAGGCGCGCGATACGGTTGCTTTGTGCGCGCGACAACCTGCGCCGGCAGCAGATCGCCCACAGCGCGCTTGAGGACGTATTTCTCGTTCAGGCCGCGAATCTTGAGCGACGGCGGCATGCGGCTGGCGAGCTCGATCACCCGATGATCGAGAAACGGGAAGCGCCCCTCGATCGAGTTCGCCATGGCTACCCGGTCGCCTTGCGATGAGAGCAGATAGCCGCTCAGCAGCGTATGCGCTTCGAAATACTGGTCGCGGCCCAGCGGCGGCCAGTCGCTGAAGTCGCGCCCGAGGCGGGCGAGGGCGCTCGCGAACGGATCGCGCTGGCCAAGCTGCGCTCGCCATTCCGGGGAAAAGAACTGCCAGATCCGGCGTGTGGCGGTCCACCGCGTGGCATGCGCAAAGCAGGGATGATCGAGCCTGGCCAGATCCGAACCGAAGAAACGCTCGGCGAACGCCCCGCCGGCGACGGGTGAATGTTTCAGATAGGGATACAGACGCCGCAGCAGCAGAGGCCGGATTCCCGATTGCGGAAAGCGCCCCCAGAAGCGGCGTATCTTCGCCTCCTTGAACAGGTCGTAGCCTGCAAAGACTTCGTCGGCACCCTCGCCGGTCAGGACAACCTTGTACCCTTCGGCGCGCACACGCTCCGACAGCAGCATCAGCGGGGCAGGGGCCGTGCGCAGCACCGGCGCCTCCGTGTGCCACACCATGCGCGCAAAAATGCGCGCGATGTCGCCCGGGCGGCACAACACGCGCGTGTGCTCCGTGCCGAGATGCTTCGCCATCTGCTCCTGGTAGCCGCTCTCGTCGAATTCCGGGTCGTCGAATGCAACGGAGAACGTGCGCAACTTCGCGCCCGTATAGAGTCGCACGAGCGCGGCAATCGCGGAGGAGTCGAGCCCGCCGCTCAGGTACGCACCCACCGGCACGTCTGCCCGCAGCTGCAGCCGCACGGAGTCGATGAGCAGCGCTCGCAGCTCGCTCGCCCAGTCCTCGATCGAGCGGGTGCTGGCGCTGGAGTCGCGCGCGAAGGACCAATCCCAATATTGCGTGAGATGCTCCTGCCCCGCTTCGATTGCGAGCAGGCAGCCGGCGGGCAGGCACCGGACTCCCTGGAAAACGGTGTCCGGCTCGAGCGTGGACCAATAGGTCATCGTATCGCCGAGCGCCACGGGATCCAGGCGTCGTGGCACGCCATCCAGCGCGAACAGCGCCTTGATCTCCGAGGCGAACAGCAGGCGCCCGTCGTGGCGCGTGTGGAACAGCGGCCGGATGCCGGTGCGATCCCGCGCGAGCACGAGCCGTGAGCGCTTCTGGTCCCACAGCGCTATCGCGAACTGCCCGTTCAGGTGATGCACGAAATCGTCGCCGTGCTGCTCGTACAGGTGGACGATGACTTCGGTGTCGGACTGCGTGTAGAAGGCGTGACCCGCCGCCTGAAGCTGTGCGCGCAGCTCAATGTAGTTGAAGATCTCGCCATTCAGGACCACCCAGACGGTGCGGTCCTCGTTGTGAATGGGCTGTTCGCCGGTGCTCAGATCGATGATGCTGAGGCGCGCATGCGCCAGCCCGCATGCCGCGTCGGTGAAAAAGCCGTAACCATCCGGGCCCCGGTGATGCAGGGTCTCGATCATGGTACGCAGCTCGCCGGCCTGCGGCGGTCCACTGGCGTGCTCGTCCAGGATGCCGGCAATTCCGCACATGTTCAGCCGCCTCTGGCGGCGTGCGCACGGCGCAGCTTGTACGTCGGGGTCACTACGGAAATCTTTTAGTTATGGTGGCTGCAAATTCCAGGCGCGAGTGTAGATCAACGGTGCCGGCCCGCCTGTGAACGCAAATCAGCAACAGGCGAATCGCGTTGAATCTGAGACGCCAGTCACACCGCGAGCCGGCGGCCTCAGGGCCAGACCGGCCGAATGATCGTGGCGGGCGGCGAGTGTTGCCCTGAACCTGCGTAAACCGGCCGCCTCGCTTGCGCAGAGCGCTTATAATCGCGCGCCGAAAACACAATGGGAGGGTCTGGCACGATGAACGCTTCCAATGCCTATGCCCCGCCGAAGGCGCCGGTCGCAGATATCGACCCCACTTCCGCGGGACTCGTCCTGGCCGGCCGCGGCACGCGCCTGCTGGCCGCCATTCTCGATGGTTTGATCGGCGGCGTGCTCGTCTACCTGCCGATGGTGCTGACGGGCGACCTGAGCGCAGCCATCGAACTGGCGGTTCGCTCCGGTAATCCGCTTGCGTTCTACAGCGGATTTGCCGGAATTGGCGGGGCGCTCAGTCTCGTGGGCTTCATCGTCTGGGCGGTGATCACGTTCCGGCTCGTGGCCCGCAACGGCCAGACCATCGCCAAGAAACTGCTCAACATCAAAGTGATGCGCGGCGATGGCTCCCGGGCGACGCTCGCGCGCATCTTCTGGCTGCGTAATGTCGTCAACACGCTGCTCGGCATCATTCCGCTGTACCCGCTGATCGATCACCTGTTCATCTTCGGCGAACGCCGCCAGTGCCTGCACGACAAGATCGCGGACACCATCGTCGTCAACGCCTGAGGTTCGACTGCCTGCCAGGACGCTCCCTGAGATGAAATGCTCGTCTCAGGGAGCGACGAGCAGCGTCGCGGCGGCGCACGGTTAGCCCCACACCTCCCGCGCCGTTTCCACCACCAGTCGCAGCTTGGCGATCTGGTCGTCCAGCGTGAGATCGTTGCCTTCGTACGTGGATGAGAACCCGCATTGGGGGCTCAGGCAAATCTGCTCGAGCGGCACGAACCTGGCTGCGGCGTCGATGCGGCGCTCGAGGTCGTCTTTCTTTTCGAGCTGTGCGCGCTTGGTGGTGACGAGGCCGAGCACCACATACTTTCCCTTCGGCACGAAACGCAGCGGCTCGAAGCCGCCCGATCGCTCGTCGTCGTATTCCAGGAAGTACCCATCCACGCGCAGCTCGTTGAACAGCGCGTCGGCCACGTAGTCGTAACCGCCGGAGGAAACCCATGACGAGCGGTAGTTGCCGCGGCACAAGTGAGTGCACACCGTCATGTTCGCGGGCTTGCCCGCGAGCGCGCCATTCATGAGATCGATGTACGTGAGGTGCTGGTTCTTCGCATCGCCGCCCAGCCGCGCCACGTACTCGCGCTGCGCGGGGTCGTTCAGGTAGGCGAGGCTCGTGTCGTCGAGTTGCAGGTAGGTGCAGCCGAGCCGGCCGAGCGCATCGATCTCTTCGGCGTACACGCGTTTCAAGTCACCCCAGAACGGGTCGATGTCGGGGTACACCTCGGGGTTCAGCACGGAGCGCCCACCCCGGTAGTGCATCATGCTCGGCGAGGGAATCGTGAGTTTCGGCGTGGCACGCGTCACCGATTTCAGGAACGAGAAATCTTCGCCGAAGATGGTCTTCGTCAGCGTGAGCCGGCTGCTCGCCCGCAACGCCGAGGGCGTGAACTCGATATCGCCCCGTTCGTTGTGGAACGTTACCTTCATGTCGTCCTGAACGCGCTCGACGCCACCGATCTGGTACAGAAAATCCATGTGCCACGAGCCGCGTCGCAGTTCGCCATCCGTGATGCTCTGAAGGCCAAGGTCTTCCTGCATACGCACCACGTCGCGAATCGCCGCGTCCTCCGCGTCACGCAGTTGAGCCGCGGAGATTTCGCCGCGTTTGTGCGCGTCGCGCGCTCTTAGCAGCGCCGGCGGGCGCAGCAGGCTGCCGACATGCTCGGCACGAAAGGGTGGGCGGGTTCGTTGCAGATCGACTGGAGTCTGCATCCTCGTCTCCTCGTAACAGATTCAACTGCGGGAGGAATGCACGGACGATGCGTACGGCGCGCGTGCCACGTTGTGGCGGGCGCCACGGGCAGCCGGGCATCCTGCCGGGCGGGCGGCATGCTGAAGTCTGCGTGCCGCTGGCGTCAAGTGAGGCGTTCGGGGGGTCGCGGGGAAAAACGAGCGTGAGCCCCGCCCTCGCGGTAGGCTGCGCGCCGATCGCCATGGCGAGGGGGAATCAATGAGCGGCAGCAGCGACTGGATCAACAAGATTCTCGTGGGCAAGGGCTGGCACGAGCGCAGCGTTCCGCCACGAGAGCCGGATGGCCCGCCCGGGCAGGGCCCCTCGCGCGCGCAGGGAATACAGCTCGGGCTCATCGCCGCGGCGCTCGTCGTCATCTGGGGCGCGTATTCCAGCTTCTATACCGTGCAGCCCGAAGAGCGCGCGGTGGTGAAGCGCTTCGGCCGGGTCACGGGGATTTCCGATCCCGGCTTGCACTTCAAGCTGCCGTTCGGCGTGGATCGGGCCCAGGTGGTCGCCACCGAGCGTGTGCTGAAGCAGGAGTTCGGATTTCGCTCCGAAGAAGGCAAGACCGACGCGGAAGGTCGCACCCGCTACAGCGGGCCCGACCTTCCCGAGGAGTCGCTCATGCTCACGGGCGACCTGAACGTCATCGACGTCGAATGGGTGGTTCAGTACCGCATCTCCGACCCCATCAAGTACATCTACGCCATGCGCGAGCCCGCGCGCACGCTGCGCGACCTCTCGGAGTCGGTCATGCGCCGCGTGGTCGGCAACAACGTCGGCAGCGACGTGCTCACGACCGGCCGCGTCGAGATCGCGGCGACCGCGCGCAACGAGATCCAGGCCGCCATGGATCGCTACGACAACGGCATCCACGTCATCACCGTAGAGTTGCAGGATGTCGTGCCGCCCGCGCGGGTGCAGCCTGCGTTCAACGAAGTGAACGAGGCGAGGCAGGAGCGCGAGCGCATGATCAATGAAGCCACCAAGCAGGCGAACCAGGCCATTCCGCGCGTGCAGGGCGAGGCCAATCGTGTGATCGCCGAAGCGCAGGGTTACGCGGTCGAGCGCGTCAATCGCGCCAAGGGCGAGGCAGGGCGGTTCAGCGCAGTGCTGGCGGAGTATCGCGGCTCACCGGAAGTCACGCGCACTCGCATGTATCTCGAAGCGCTCAACGATGCGCTGCCTCGCATCGGCTCCGTGCTCGTCGTGCGTGACGGGCAGATGTCGCCCGTGCCGCTGCTGAACCTGCGAGACGCGCAGCCCGGCCGCTCCGCCGAGCCTGCGAGGCCCGCGAAGCCTGCCGTTGAGGAGAAGGCCCGATGAACCGCATTCTCATGGCCGCCGCGGCGGTCCTCCTCGCGCTGTTCGTCGCGCTGAGCTCGTTGTTCGTCATCGATCAGGCCGAGCAGGGCATCATCGTGCAGTTCGGCGAGCCCGTCGGCACGGTCATCACCAGGCCCGGCCTGCACTGGCGCGTGCCCTTCGTGCAGGAGGTTCGTCGCTTCGACAAGCGGCTGCTCGCGTGGGACGGCGACGTGAGCCAGAATCCCCACGCTCGGTCGCGAGTTCGTCATCGTCGACACGACGGCCCGGTGGCGCATCCAGGACCCGCTTCAGTTCCTGCGCTCCGTGCGTGACGAGAACGGCGCGCGCTCGCGGCTGGACGACATCATCGACTCCGTGGCGCGCGACATCGTCTCGGGCACCGACATCGAGGAGATCGTGCGCTCCGCGGACTGGAAGGTGAACGTGGCAGACCTGCCCGCCGACGAAGGCATCACCGTGGACGCGGCCGAGCTGCAGCGGCCGAAAAAGGGCCGGGCGCTGCTCGAGCAGGAGATGCTCGCGGCGGCGTCGCGGCTGATGCCGGGCCTTGGCATTGAGCTCGTGGACGTGCGCATCAAGCGCATCAACTACATCGACTCCGTGCGCGCGCAGGTGGAGAGCCGGATGATCGCGGAACGCCAGAGCATCGCGGCGCGCTTCCGCGCGGAGGGGCAGGGCCGAAGCCAGGAGATCCTCGGCGACATGGAGCGCCAGCTGCGCACCATTCGCTCCGAGGCGGAGCGCACCGCCCAGGGCGTCATCGGCAAGGCCGACGCCGAAGCGACCCGCATCTACGGCAGCGCTTACTCGGCGGACGCGGAGTTCTATTCGTTCTTCAAGACGCTGGAGAGCTACAAATCGCTGGGTGACAACACCACGCTCATGATCGACGCGCAGTCGGATTACTTCAGGTATTTGCAGAACACGCGCCGACGCTAGCATCCTGGGAAATCGGCAGCCGGGGCAGGCCTGACAGCGCCCCGGCCGCCGCCTTTGGTAACATGCGCGCCCCTCGCCCAGGTGTTTTCAGCCATGTCAGTCGTTACGCGTTTCGCCCCCAGCCCCACGGGCCTGCTGCACGTCGGTGGCGTGCGCACGGCGCTCTTCAGCTGGCTGTATGCCCGCCGCTTCGGGGGCAAGTTCATCCTGCGCGTGGAGGATACCGACCGCGAGCGCTCCACGGACGAAGCCGTGCGCGTCATCCTCGAGGGCATGAAGTGGCTGGGTCTCGATCACGACCTCGGCCCCTACTACCAGACGCAGCGTTTCGATCGCTACAAGGAAGTCATCGCGCGCATGCTCGCGGACGGCACCGCCTATCGCTGCTATTGCACCAGGGAAGAGCTCGACAAGATGCGGGAGGAGCAGATGGCGCGCAAGGAGAAGCCGCGCTACACCGGCATCTGGCGCGATCGCACGGATGCGCGCCCCGGCGTGGAGCCAGTCATCCGTTTCAAGAACCCGCTCGACGGTGCCGTGGTCGTGGAAGACCTCGTGCACGGCAGCGTCACGTTTCAGAACTCGGAGCTGGACGATCTCATCATCGCCCGCTCCGACGGCACGCCCACCTACAACTTCTGCGTCGTCGTGGACGACATGGACATGGGCGTCACGCACGTCATCCGCGGCGACGATCACCTGAACAACACGCCGCGCCAGATGAACATGCTGCGCGCACTCGGTGCCACGCTGCCCGTGTACGCGCACGTGCCCATGATTCTCGGCCCGGATGGCGCCAAGCTCTCCAAGCGCCACGGCGCCGTCAGCGTGCTGCAGTACCAGGAAGAGGGCTTCCTGCCGGATGCGCTGCTCAACTACCTGGTGCGCCTCGGCTGGTCTCATGGCGACCAGGAAGTGTTCACACGGCAGGAGATGATCGCCGCGTTCGACATTCACGACGTCAACAAGGCGGCGTCGGCGTTCAACCCGGAGAAGCTCCTGTGGCTGAACCAGCAGCACATGATGCGCATGCCGCCCGCGGATCTCGTGCCTCACCTGCAGTATCAGCTCGACCGCCTCGGGCTTCAGTGCAGCGACACCGCCATGCTGGAAGGCCTCATCGTCGCCCAGCGCGAGCGGGCGAAGACCTTGAAAGAGATGGCGCTCAACAGCCGCTTCTTCTTCACCGATGCGATTGAGATGGACCCGAAGGCCGCGGCGAAGCACCTGACGGCGGACGCTGCGGAAGCGCTCCGCGAGACCCGCAAGCGGCTCGGCGCTCTGGCGGAGTGGTCGGCGCCGCTCATTCACGAGGCCCTCAACGGCCTCGCTACGGAGCGTGGCGTGGGCCTGGGCAAGATCGTTCAGCCGGTGCGCGTGGCCATCTCGGGCGGCACCGTCTCACCGCCCATCGACGCGACCCTCGCGTTGCTCGGGCGCGAGCGCACGCTCGGGCGCATCGAAGCCGCGATTGCGAAGATTCCGGCCTGAAGCAGGCCCGGGAAGAAAACCCAGGAAGAAAAACCAGGCTCCGGCTGACAGCGCGGAGCCTGGTAGCCGGCGCCGGAAGATCGCCGGGCACCTGGCTGGGCGACGGCCCTGTCGCTACTGAACCGACTTGTTCGCGATGTTCGACGCGGCGCTTTCCAATCCCGACGATGTGTAGGCCTTCACGACGAAGTACCAGGTGGCCGCCGTCAGATTGTCCACCACGTACGACGTGACACCCGGGTTCGTGATCTCGACGGTCTTGTCGAGGTTCGTGGACGAAGTGCCGTAGTAAATGCGGTAGCCGGCGAGGTCCATGAGCGATGAGCCGTCCGTGTTCTGCGTGGGCGGCGTCCAGCCCACCGTCGCGGAGCCCGTCGCAATCTGCGACACGGTGATCGAAAACGCCGCAAGGGACACCGTCACCGTGCCATCGCTTACCGAGATCTGGATGCCCGACGTCGTGCCTGCGTCGCTCGCGGCTGGCGTGCCCGAGAGCTTGCCGGTTGTGGTGCTGAAAGTGGCCCACGACGGCTTGTTCTGGATGCTGAACGTCAACGTGTCGCCATCGGCGTCGGCGGCCCCTGGCGTGAAGCTGTAGGCCGTGCCGGCATTCGCCGTGGTGGACGGAGAGCCTGTGATGGTGGGCGCTCTGTTCGCCGTTGCCGCCGCTGACACCGTGATGGTGAAGGCCGCGAGGGACGCCGACGCCTTGCCATCGCTCACGGTGACGATGATGTCCGCGTAAGTGCCGACCTGCTGTGCGGTCGGTGTTCCGGAGAGCTTGCCGGTGGTGCTGCTGAACGTGGCCCACGAGGGCTGTTTCAAGATCGTGTACGAGAGTGTGTCCGCCGTGTCAGGGTCGGTGGCGGTCGGGGTGAACGAGTAGGCCGTGCCGGCCTGCACCGTCGTCGCCGGGGTGCCCGTAATGGTGGGGGCCTTGTTCGCCGCGGCCGAGACCACGATGGAGAACGCCGGCAGAGCCGTGCTCGTCTTGCCATCGCTCACGCTGATGCGGATGCTGGAGAACGTGCCCACGTTCGCTGTGGTCGGCGTGCCGGAGAGTTGTCCCGTGGAGGTGCTGAACGTGGCCCAGGCTGGCTTGTTCTGGATCGCCCACGTGAGCGTGTCGTTATCCGCATCCGTCGCCGAGGGCTTGAACAGATAGGCGGTGCCCACCGTGGCCGCCGTGCCCGGCGAGCCCGAGATGACCGGTGCGCTGTTCGGCGCTGCCTGCACCTGGATTGAGAACGCCGGCAGCGAAGCGCTCGCCTTGCCGTCACTCACGGTGATGCGGATGTTCGAGACCGTGCCCGTCTGAGTGCGCGAAGGCGTGCCCGACAGCTGGCCCGTGGTCGTGCTGAACGTGGCCCACGTCGGGCGATTGGTGATCGAGAACGAGAGCGTGTCGTTGTCCGCGTCGGTCGCGGTGGGAACGAAGATGTAGGGCTGCGTCGCTCCCACGATCGTCGCCGGCGAGCCGGCGATCACCGGCGCGTTATTCACTGCGGCTGGGGGCGCGACGACGTCGCGCGCGGCCACCTGGATGCGGAACGGGCCGATGAAGTCCTGCGCCTTGCCGTCGCTGACGGTGATCTCGATGTCATCGCTCTGTCCGACATGCCCATCGTTCGGCGTGCCGGAGAGCGACCCGTTCGTTGCATCGAACGTTGCCCATGCGGGCAGGCCGGTAATGGTGAAGGTGAGCGTGTCGTTGTCTGCATCGCTCGAGGTCGGCACGTATGAATACGCGACGCCGACTTGCGCGGTGAGCGCGGGCTGGCCGTCGATGACGGGAGCATTGTTCGCGGGAGGAGCGGGCGGCGGCGCGGCGGGTGTGTCAGCTGGTGTATCAGCGGGCGCGGACGACGCGGCGTTGGGTTTCGTCTGCTCGCCGCCGCAGGCGGCAAGCGAGAAGGAGATGATCGCGCAGAGCGCGAGCCGGGCCATGAGGCCGAGGCGAGACCCGTTTTCAATCATTGTGCGACTACCCCGTTTACAAGCACCCACATGCCCGGGCCGCGCAGATTTCGGTCTTGATCAAGGTATGACGACAAGGTGCTCCGTGCTTCCACAGCGCCCTGCCGGCAACCCCGCTATCTTCATGCTCATCGAGCGATGAGCTCGAGACCGGAGGCTTTGCGTCCCCACCTCGCGGCGGATTTGCCCAAACGTCGCGTGGAGTTAATCGGCGGACGTCGTGACTTGCAACCTGTCTGCACTCGCAGACGAGTGTGTCTTGCGACAAAAAAGAATGAGCGCGGCGTGTATTGATTGCGATGCACACCGCGCGTTGTTCCGCACTGCGTTTTTCAAAAACGCGTTTTACTGAACAGCTGAGCGATACCGCGCCGGTTGTGCTTCAGGTGGCAGTGGAAACGACGATCGAGAAAGCCGCGAGCGGTGCCGCCGTCTTGCGCGATTCAGAGGCGGGAGACATCGCCAGTGTTCGCGGGGAAGTCGAGCGCCATGACATGGCGTCGTTTGCTTGCGATGTCCCGCGTGTCAGACGTACGCGCGAGCCCGGCAACAAAAAGGCCACCCGAAGGTGGCCTGTCTGCGATATGGCGTCCCCAACGAGATTCGAACTCGTGTTACCGCCGTGAAAGGGCGATGTCCTGGGCCTCTAGACGATGGGGACGTCGGGATCGGTTTGGTGGAGCCAGGCGGGATCGAACCGCCGACCTCTTGCATGCCATGCAAGCGCTCTCCCAGCTGAGCTATGGCCCCGTAATCGTAAGATACTGTATTTAAAAGCGAATTTTAAACCTGCCCGAGGATCGCCGAACTGCTCGCGCAGCCGCGCCGCCGGCGGGGCGCGAAGAATACCAGAACCGGCGAATTCTGAATGCTTCGCGTGCGGGTGACCGCCCGCCAAACACCGGAGCCCGGCGGCCGTGCCGCCCTTGCTGGCTCAGCTCGCCGCCTGCCCCATCACTTCCACGCGCCAGGTGCTCGTGCGTGAGGCCACCGCCGCGCACCAGCCGGGCTCGCATGGCAGGGTGCGAACGAACCAGTCTGCGTCGAGGCGCGACGCATCGAAGCTCTCGACCTGAGCGCTGGCTCCGTCGGGCGCGAAGGCGACGCGGAAAGCATTCAGCGGCAGCGCCAGGCCCGTGCCCTGGCCCTTCAGCACGGCCTCTTTCGCGGTCCAGAGCCGGAAGAAATTCTGCTGGCGTAGCGGCGCAGGCGTCGCCTGGAGTGCGTCCAGCTCCGACCCGAAGAAATAGCCGGCAATGCCCAGCGCGTCGGTCTCGGACCGAACCTGCTCCAGGTCCACGCCCACGGGTGGGCCACCGCTAACGGCCAGCAGCGCGCGCCCGGCCGAGTGCGACAGATTGA
This sequence comes from uncultured Gammaproteobacteria bacterium, assembly GCA_963837755.1. Lineage (GTDB taxonomy): Bacteria > Pseudomonadota > Gammaproteobacteria > Steroidobacterales > Steroidobacteraceae > JADGHX01. Next base: position 555,516 of record CAWIOP010000005.1, read on the forward strand.
ACGAGATGGCCGCGGCAGACGGCTGGTGTGGCGCGAGCGCGGGCTTTCCCGAGTCGCCGACGATGAATTGCAGCGCTGCCGGACGACTCGCCGCGTATAGCGCCAGGAGATGCCGCATCTGGCCGTGCGCAAACACGAATGCCAGGCGGTGCTGCTCAAAGACGAAACGGTTGGCGCGCTCGAGCTCCGCCGGTGAAAGCGTGTGGAGGCAGTGACCGTGCCAGTGCGGCGGCCCACTCAGCTCGAAGGGCCAGACGTGTATCGCGCCGCTGGCGATCGCGGGGGCGACGTTGGCAGACAGGATCTGCTCAGCAGACAAGAAGCGCATGGCTACGGGGCGCGGTGTGGCTCGGACAGCGCCGAATCGTACCCGAGCAGGCGGCGCGGCCGCGCGCCACGCCGCCGCGCTCCGATGACCGGTTAGCTGATGGTCTTCGACACCGGCGTGGAATTCGCGCTCTCGTAGCCCAGCGCGTCGACCGCGGTGACCACGAAGTAGTAGGTGCCCGATTTCAGGTTGTCGATCTGGTAGGTCGACAGGCCGGGGTTCGACACGCTGATGGTCTGCGTGTAGTTACCTGACGAAGTGCCGTAGTGAATGCTGTAGCCAGCGAGGTTGGACAGGCTGGTGCCGTCTTCTCGCGCAGTGGGAGGCGTCCAGGACAGCGTGGCGCTTCCCGTAACCACCGGCGGGGCGGTCACGCTGATGGAAAACGCGCTGAGGCTGGCACTGGCCGACCCGTCACTCACAGTAATGGTGACGTTCGCAAACGCGCCCACCTGCGCCGTGGTCGGCGTGCCGCTCAGCTGGCCCGTGGTGCTGCTGAACGTGGTCCATGCCGGCTTGTTCGCGATGCTGAATGAGAGCGTGTCACTGTCGGCGTCGGTGGCTGACGGCGTGAACGTGTAGGCCTGGCCCGCTTGCACGGTCGCGCTGGGCGAGCCTGCAATGGTCGGCGCGTGATTGGTGGAGGCGGGCGGCGTGGTTGTGGGTGGCGGTGAGGTGGAGCCGGGCGAAGTGGCGCCCCCCGTCTCGACGGTGTCCGGGCCGCCGCCGCAGGCCTGCAGCAACGCGGCGCAGGCCAGGGACAACACGACCCCGCGCAGCGACGTGCGATGGGCCGAAATGGAACAAGTACGAATCGCTGTCATCGTGGCAACCCCGCGGTCTCGTGGCGACCAGGCCCGAGATCGGTAGTTTTGCGCCCCCACCTCGCGGTGGGTTTGCCGTTTACACGCTCAAGTACAAGCAAGCAGGGCGCAGGTTAGGCAGCGATGCGCGCGGTGGCAATACTCGTAAGTGTCTGGTTCCAGAGACATCGTAGCGATCTGTGAACGTATTCCGCCGAAGATTTATCGGCTGGATTTGCGGCACGCCAATAAGTTAACGACGACAATTCATGTAGGCTCGTTCGCGCGATACATGAAGAAGAGAAATGCGAGTCCGTCACGTCCCGATTGCGGCGAGTGCGCCGACAATCATCGGCCCTCGATGAAACGGGCCGACGCGATGCGGCTCGCCAGCTCGAGAACACCAGAAGAGGGGATTCGTCCATTGGCGACCGAAGCGTCCGCCGCGGCAGCGTCCGCGTCCGTCCCGAAATGGCGATCGCATCTGCCGTTCGCCGCTGTGCTGCTCGCTTCGCTCCCCATCGTTCTCGTGTACATGCGGTCGTGGGCTCAGGTCGCGGAGCTGTGGAGCGACTTCGAGTCGCGCTACTCGCACGGCTGGCTGATCGTCGGCGCGTCGCTGTTCGTGTTGTTCCAGAACCTGCCCAGCCGCGTTTCGTGGTCGCAACCGCGCCATCGGTGGCTCGGTTGCGCCGTCGGGGCGCTGGCATCCCTGCTTTGGCTCTTCGGCGACCTGTTGTCGGTGGAATCCGTCGCGCAGTTCGCGGCGCTCATCGTTCTCATGGCGGCCCTGCATGCGGTGTTCGGGCGCCCGATTTCGCGCGTCACCGACCGTTGTGTGGCGGTGGTCGGCCTGGCGCTGCCCCTCTGGGACACGATGAACGTGCCGTTCCAGAAGATGACCATTGTCGTCGTCGGGGCGGCCGTGCGGCTGCTCGGCCTGCCGGCGCAGTTTGACGGGCCACTGGTCATCCTTCCCGCGGGCCGGTTCGAGATCGAGCTCGGCTGCAACGGTCTGCAGTTGTTCCTGGCGGCCGTCACTACCGGTGCTTTGCTCACTTCCATGCGCGGCGATCACTGGCTCGACAGCGCCAGGATTCTCGTGGGTGCGGCGCTGGTCGGCCTGTTCGCCAACTGGATCCGCGTGACCACCGTCATCGTGGTCGGGCACCTGACCGACATGCAGAACTACCTGGTGAAGTCCGAGCATTACACGCTCGGCTGGTCTGTCTTCGCGGTCGGGATTGCTGCGTATGTGTTCTGGGTGTCGCACTGGCCTGTGCGCGGGAGTGGCGCAAGCGAGCAGGCGGGCGCCCGCTTGGCGGGGCCTCCACCTCGCGGTGCCTGGGTCAGCATGCTGGTGATGATGGTGGTACCGGTGCTTGCAGCGGTGGCGTCAATACCCCCGCCGGCGGCTGCCCGCGCGGACGCCGCGCGCTTTCGCTCGGCCGACTGGTCGGGACCGGTCTCGAGCTGGTCGGATTGGGCGACCCAGGCGGTTGGCGCGCAGCGCCTGGTGGTCGCGGATTACCTGCCGCGCGGCGGTGGTCCGCGTGTTTCGGTGTTTCTGGCCCGCTATGCTTCGCCCGAGCATGTCGGGCAGACTTTGTTGTCGGTGACGGGCTTCCTGCCGGCGCCGGATTGGGCATCGGGCGGCTCAGTGGTCCAGGCTGCGCCTTGGGCGGGGCGCGCGCCCACAAGCGTGCGGCGGGCCATCGCGACCGACCCCACCGGCATCAAATGGGTGTTTGTCTACTGGTACCAGGTGGGTGAGCGCACTTATAACTCTGCCGCACGAGCGCGCCTGGCATTTTCGGCAGGGCGACTTGCGGGCGCCCCAGGTCCGTTCGCGCTAGTAGTGTTGGGAAGCGTTTGCGCAGAGAACTGCGAATCGGAGATCCGCATGGTCAATGCACTCGCCGCCCAGGCTGGCCCTGGGCTCACGGCGCAGATTCTCGAATGAGCATGAAGCTCGTCGCGCTTGCCAGTTGCGCTTTGCTGTTCCTCGCTGCGTGCAGCCCGGGGGCCACGCCCGAGGCGCGTCTCGCGCGCGCAGGCGAGCTGGCCGCCGCGGCCGACTACAGCAAGGCGCAGGTGGAGCTCAACAAGCTCATTGCGGACGGCCAGGAGAGCGCGCAGGCCCGCCGCCTGCTCGCGCACGTGAGCTACGCACAAGGCGATCTCAACGCCGTCGAGCACAACCTCGAACGGGCCAAAGCACTCGGCGCCACTGGCGAAGACCTCATCGGGCTGCGCGCCCGCGCGTACCTCGCCACCGGCCGCTATGACGAAGCGTTGACGTTCGTCACGAACGCCGGCGCCTCGTTGAATGCCGATGAGAGCCGCTACCTTCGGGCGGAGGCGCTCATCGGCTCGCGCGATTTCACCCGCGCGCTCGCGCTGCTCGGTGCCGCGGAGCCGTCGCAGGTGGCGCAACAAACACGAGCACGTGGCCTGCGCGCGCGCGCCTATGCCGGTGCGGGCGATCTGAAGAACGCGCGCCAGGAGCTCGATGCGCTGCTCGCAGCCGAGCCCGGGCAGCCGGAAGCGTCGCTCATGCTCGCGGAGCTGAGTTTGCGCGAGCAAGACGCGCAGCATGCCAGCAAGGCGCTCGAGGCAGCGCTGGCCCTGCGTCCGGCCTCCGGCGCGGACCCGTGGCGTTCCCGGCTGCTACGGATGCAAGCCGAGATCGATCTGAGCATCGGCCAGCTGGATGCGGCGAGGAAGACGCTTGCCGATCTGAAGCGTACCGATCCGGGCGCGCGGGGCACCCATGTGCTCGCCGCGCGAATGGCGGTGCTCGATGGAAATTCGCGCGACGCGGTTGCCGAGTTGCGCCGGCTGCTCCTGGAGCAGCCGGAAGACTCCTACGTGCGCCTCCTGCTCGCGGTCGCTCTGGTCGAATCGCGCAACTACAACCAGGCCGAGCAGCAACTCAGCGCCATTCTGTCGAAGAGCCCGGACGACACCCAGGCGCGCCTCGCGCTCGCGCGTCTGCAGCTCATGCAGGGTCGGCTCGACGCGGCGCAGGCGTTACTCGAAGAGGGCGAGGCCGGGCCGGAGAAATCCGCGCTGCTCGGGCTGATCAAGCTGCGCCTCGGCGACAGCGCCACGGCCATCGATCTGCTGCGCGCGAGCCTCGCCGCGAAGCCCGACGACCCCGGGCGCGCGCTCGATCTCGCGGAGGCATACCTGTCCGTCGGAGATGCCCAGCAGGCGTCGGACGCGCTCGGCAAAGTCACCTCGGTCAGCAAGGACCAGCAGGGCCGGCTGCAGCGAGTGCGATTCCTCGTGCGAGTGCTCGAGAGCGGCATCAACGTCGATCGCTCCATCGAAGACATGGTGAGCAAGCTGCCGGACGATATCCCGCTGCGCTTGCTCGCCGCCGGCGTATACACGAGCAACCTCGACAAGCCGACGGCCGCCCGTCGGCATCTTCAGGAGGCGCTCCGCCGTGCGCCCACGGACACGCGCGTGCTCATGGCGCTCGCGCGTCTGGAATCGGCCACCGGCGATTTCGATGCCTCGCGGGCGGCGTTCATGAACGTGCTGAAGGTCGAGAAGGACAACGTGAGCGCGATTTCCGGGCTCGCGTGGTTGGCTGTGCGGCGGGGAGACACCGGTGAGCTCGCGAGCTGGCGCACCGAGCTCGATCGCCTGAGTGGACCGCGCGTGCGTGTCGAAGCGCTGCGCCTCGCGCTATATCAGAAGGACACCTTCGGTGCCCAGCGCGCCGAGAAGACGCTGTTGGAAGAGATTGCGGACCCCGCCATCGCCAACTACGCGCTGGGCGGCATTTATCTCGACGCCGGCCAGGTGCGCGCGGCGCGCGATCGGTTGCGAAAAGCGGCAGAAGCGCGTGCCGACGTTCCGGAGTACTGGCTGCGCCTCGCGCAGGCGGAAGCGTCGCTCGGTGAGCTCTCGGCCGCGGAGAACGCCCTCAATCAGGCGTTGGTCGCGCGGCCGGCGTGGTTGCCAGCGGCCCGGCAACTCGTGAGTGTCAGTCTTCAGCGGCAGAACCCGACTCGGGCGCTTGCAGTGGTGAAGGAGTTGCGCGAACAGCGCCAGAACGATCTCGCGTTGATGGTTCTGGACGCGGACACGCGCGCGGCAGCGGGCCGGCCCGCTGAAGCCGCGGCGCTTTACGAAGCGGTGTACCGACGGCGTGCCGACAGAAACGTGCTGATGCGCTGGGTGGCGGCCCGACGCGCGGCCGGAATTCCGGCGCCCGAGCAGCCGCTGCTGGCTCGACTGGAGCAGGCGCCCGACGACCCGACTCTGCGACTCGACCTGGCCATGCAGCACCAGAAGGCTGGCAATGCCGCTGGCGCGATCGTTGAATACCGCAAGGCGCTGGCCGCCGAGCCGGCGAATCCGGTGGCGCTCAACAACCTCGCGTGGCTGCTGTTCGAGGGTAAGCGCGGCGCACCGGCCGAGGCGCTCGAGCTGGCGCGGCGTGCGCACGCGGCGGCCCCGAGCTCGGCGCAGATCATGGACACCCTGGGCTGGATTCTCTTCAGCATCGGCCGCCGTGACGAGGCGTTGCCGATGCTGGAGCAGGCCGCGAAACTGGCGCCGGCCAACGAGCAGGTCGTGGGGCATCTGGCCGAAGCGAAGCGGTCGGCCGGCAGCCCCGCGGGCGGCTGAACAGAACGTGGCGCGGCGGGTCTACCGGCCGCATGCAGCGTGAGCTGAAGCGCCGGTGGCCGGGTTGAGTTGAGTGACCTTCGTACAAGTCGACACAGCGCACGGTGGGCGCGCAGGTAGCGTGATAGTGTTCAAACACAACAATTCGGCGGGCACGTGGCCTGCTGCGCCAGTCAGGTTCCCGGGAGAGACGCCGCCGAGCCTGGGTGGACTGAAGGTTCGGGGATCGGCGAGTTGGAGCGCGTATTCGTGAAACTGTGCGGCAGAACACAGAATTTTCTCGTATTTCTATTGGCGATCATGGCATTCGCTCCGGCCTCATGGGCCCAGGCCGACGCCAGCGCGCCCCCCGTGACCGCAGCGCCCGCGGCGCCTGCGGCGCAAGTCCAGGAAAGCTACGTGATTGGCCCTGGCGATGTGCTGCAGGTGTTCGTCTGGCGTAATCCCGAGCTGACAGTGAGCGTTCCCGTGCGGCCCGATGGCCGCATCACGACCCCGCTCGTCGAGGAGGTCACCGCGTCTGGAAAGACGGCCGGGCAGCTCGCGCGGGAGATCGAGCAAGTGTTGTCGGAGTACATCCGTTCGCCACAGGTCAATGTCATTGTGACCACGCCGCGCGGGATCATCAGCGAGGTAAAGGCGGTCGGACAGGTGCGCACACCGCAGGGCGTGCCTTACAGGGACGGCATGAGGGTGCTCGATCTGGTGCTCTCCGTCGGCGGTCTCACGGATTTCGCCGCGGGCAATCGCGCCAAGGTGGTGCGGCAGCAGGATGGCAAGACGGTGGACATCCGGGTGAAGCTCAACGCGATCATCGAAGGGGGTGACATGAGCCGCAACATTCTCCTGAAGCCCGGCGACGTGCTGGTCGTCCCGGAAGCGCGGTTCTGACACCCGGCGCCCGGCGCAACACATTCGGCATGCAAACGATGGCAACGCTCGAGAATTTCAGCCTTCACTCGCAGATCGAGATGGTCCGCGACGAGCTTCGTGGCACCTGGCGCTTCCGCTGGACGGGCATGGCAGTGGCCTGGGCCGTGGCCGTGGTGGGCTGGCTCGTGGTGTACACCATGTCCGACGTATATGAAGCGCGGGCGCGCGTGTTCGTGGATACCTCGACCGCGCTCAAGCCGCTTCTGCAGGGCCTCGCCATCGATTCCGGCGTGGAATCGCAGCTCGAGCTCGTGCGCCAGGCCATGCTCAGCAAGCCGCAGCTCGAGAAGGTGGCCGCGAAGACCGACCTGTTCGCCGGCTCGCCCACGGCCGTCGATCGCGAGCGCCAGATCGAATTGCTCAAGACCCGCATCAAGGTGTCGGCCGATAGCGGCCGCAGCGGCGACAACGTCTACACACTCACGTTCCAGGACTCGAGCCGCGAGAAAAGTCTCGCGGTCGTGCGCGTGGTGCTCGACTCATTCATGGAAGACGTCATCGGCAACAAGGCGGCCGGGCAGGCCCAGGCCCAGCGCTTCCTGCGTGACGAGATCCAGCAATACGAGCGCCGCCTGTCCGAAGCCGAAGAGCGGCTCGCGGACTTCAAGAAGCGCAACATGGGTCTCATGCCCGGCGCGAGCGGCGATTATTTCTCGCGCATGCAGACCGAGTCGGAGCAGCTCGAGAACGCGCGGGCGGCCCTGCGGCTCGCGGAGCGCAAGCGCAATCAGTTGCGCGTGCAGTTGAGCGGCGAGGCGCCCGCCATAGGCGGTGGCGTGTCTGGCACGCCCGCCGAGGCGGAGACGGAGACTTCCGTGCAGCTGCGAGATGCGCAGGCTCGCTTGCAGGAGCAGTTGCTGCGCTTCACGGACAAGCACCCTGAAGTCATCGCGCTGCGCCAGACCATCGAGCAGTTGCAGGAGCGTCGCCAGCACGAAATCGAGAACTTCCGACGCATGGCGGGGAGCGGTCGTGTCGGCGCGGCCTCGGCAAATCCCGTGTACCAGCGTCTGCAGGTGGACCTCAACGCCGCTGAAGTGGAAGTTGCCACCCTGAACGGTGACGTTGCCGACCGAACGCGGCGCATCGCGGAACTGAAAGGCTTGCTCAACACCGCACCGGAAGTCGAAGCGGAGCTCGCGCGCCTGAATCGCGACTACGGCGTCACGCGCACCCAGTACGACTCGCTGGTGCAACGCCTGGAGACCGCACGCCTGTCCGAGCGCGCGGACGAATCGGGCGTCGTAAAGTTTGAGGTGATCGACCCGCCGGTCGCGAAGATCGAGCCCATCGCGCCCAACCGCGGGTTGTTGGTCGCTGCGGCGCTCGTGGCGGGCCTCGTGATGGGCGCGGCGGTGGCATTCGCGCGGCATTTCGCCACACCGGTTTTCGAGAGCGCGCGTCACCTGCAGGCCGTAACCGGTCGTAGCATCGTCACCGTCATCGGCCTCACGTCGCCGACCGCGTGGAAGGCTGCGGAGGCGTCGGGTCGACGCAAGCTCATCCTGGCGATGGGCCTGCTCATCGCCACGTTCTTCGTCGTGCAACTCACTCATCATTCCGTGACCCCCTGGGTCCAGAGCGTGCTGCGATAACCCCATGAGCCTGATAGAGCGAGCCCTCGAAAAGCATCGGCGTCAAAACGACCGCCCGCCGCCGACCGCGGTGCCGGCGCAGGCGGCGGCCCCGCCGGCCGCCCCGGAGCCGGCTCCGGCAATGGATGCGGATGCGCGCAATTTTCCCCATCGTGCGGAAATCCTTGCGATCGACACCAATGCGCTGCGTCGAATGGGTTACCTGCCGATGGAGGAAGCCGTTCCGGAGATGACGCACCAGTACCGGCGCCTGAAGCGGCCGCTGGTCGTGAACGCTCTCAAGCGCGATCTGGCCGTTTCGCCGCGCATCATCGCGGTGGGCAGCGCCATTGCCGGCGAAGGCAAGTCGTTCACCAGTCTCAATCTCTCGCTGAGCCTCGCCATCGAGCGCGACTTCAGCGTGCTGCTGATCGACGGCGACGTCTCCCGGCATGCATTGACCACCGCTCTCGAGTGCACCGGCGAGCCGGGCCTGCTCGACCTGATCGAAGACGGTCCGCGCCTGCTGGAAAACGCGATTCGCGCTACGGATCATCAGGGTCTGTATTTTCTTCCGAGCGGCGCGTGGCGCGACAACGCGCCGGAACTGCTCGGCAGCCAGCGCCTGGCGCGCCTGCTCAGCGAGATTTCCACGCGCTTTCCTTCGTGTCTGGTCGTTTGTGACACGCCGCCCACGCTGCTCACCAACGAGGCGCGGTCGTTCCTGTCGCTCGCTGGCCAAGTGGTGTTCGTCGTCGGCGCCGGCAGCACGCCGCGCCAGTCGGTGCTCGACTCCCTGGCGATGATCGAGCCCGACCGGCCGGTCTCGATGGTGCTCAACAAGTACACCGGGCCCGTCAACTCCGGCTACCTGTACTATGGCGACCATTACAAGACGCGTGCGCCGGTGACGGATCGCGCGAACGACTCCGAGCCCTGACGGACGAGGAGCCCGGGTACGCCGGCGAAGGGGTCGGCGCGCCGAACGACTACAAGCGGACGATCATGGGAACCGAAACACAAGACCCGCATAGCGGGCGAAATTCGATTGGCTTCTGGCCCGGCTGCTGCGCTGTGGCGCTGGCGGGCATCGTGGTGCCGCAACTGGCCTGCGGCCAGACGAAGGAACTGTCGTACTCGCTCGGCGGGCGCGCCGAGTACAGCGACAATATCGGCCGCGTCGCGCAGGGCAAGCAGGACGAGACGACCGTCGCCGTGGATGCGTCGATCGATTTCACGCGGACGACGTCCCGCCTCGAAACCAGACTCAATGCCGAGCTCTCCTACAACGAGTACCTGAACAACTCGTTCGACTCCCAGGTTCGCGGCAACGGAATGTTCGAGGCCGAGGCCCAGATCCTCGAGGATCGGCTCGCCTGGTTTCTCAACGACAATTTCGGCCAGCTGCGTCAGGACACCCTTTCGCCCGACACGCCGGCGAATCGTGAGAACGTGAATTCCCTGCGCACCGGTCCGCGCTATACGCAGAATCTTGGCTCGCGCACCAGGCTGTTGCTCGAGGGTACCTACGAGCTCGAGACGTATGAGATCTCGCCCCTCGATGCTTCGAGCGTCGGCGGCGAGGCCGTGTTGAGGCATGACCTGACTCGCCGGCAGTACGTCTCCGCGACCACCTCCACCCGCCGCTATACGTTCGACGACGAAGGCGCGTTCGACGACTACGACATCACTCAGTACTACGCGACCTGGGCCGCCGAGGGCGCGAAGACCCGATTGCAGATCGAAGCCGGACAGTCGAAGCTGTCCACCACCGGCCGCAACGACAGCAGTCTGTTGTTGCACGTCGACGCAAGTCGCGACATCGGGCGGCGTGGCGAGTTGTCGCTCGTCGCGCGTTCGGAGACGGCGAATACCACCGAGGCGTTCCGCATCGACCAGGGCGCGGGGCCGCTCACGCCAGGCACGCAGCCGCGTGCCGGAACGGCCGATCCGTTCGACATCGACTACGCGAGCCTGACCTATTCGCTCACCGGCCGCCGTTTTGGCGTGTCCGCCGGCGTCATCGGCGAGCGGGATCGGTACCGTTTGACCACCTCGAACGACCGCGACCGGCGTACCGCGCGGGTCAGCGTGAGTTGGGTAGCGGGCCCCTCCTGGCGGCTCGGCTTCGGCGGGGACTGGGCACGGGAAGAGTTTCCGGTCACCAACGCGCAGTTCAGGGAAGTCTCCTACTACGCCAACGCGGACCGCCAGCTCACGCGCGACCTGAGCCTGCAGTTCGGCGCCGGCCGTACCGACCGCAGTGGCGTGGTGGGCACCAATACTTACGACGAGAATACGGCCTATATCTCGCTCGTCTATTCCGGCGGCCGCGCCCGTGCGGGCGTCGGCGCGAACTGAGGAATCGGCAGGCGATCGGCCCTTTCGGGGCAGGTACTCTGCGGCGACGATGCGTCACGAAGTCCCCATTTTCATGTATCACGAAGTGGCCAGCCCGCAGGGCATGCAGGCCATTGCCGGCCGCATCCAGCTCGGCTACGTGGTGACCACGGAGCAGTTCGAGAGCCATCTGCGCACCCTGCGCGATCTTGGGGCAAAGAGCGTCAACCTGGAGCAGGTGACGCAATGGGTGCGCAATGGCACACCGATTCCGGAACGCTCGGTCGTCATCACCTTCGACGACGGCTTCGAAGGCAACTACACCACGGCGCTGCCGCTGCTGGAGAAATACGGCTTCACTGCAACGTTCTTCGTCGCCACCAATCGCATTGGCGACGAGGTGATGATGTCGTGGGCGCAACTTCGCGAGATGAGCTCGCGCGGCATGTCCATCGAGTCGCACACGGCCAGCCATCCGCTGCTGTCGACGCTCACGCGCGACGAAACGCGCAGTGAGCTCGCGGTGTCCCGCCAGGTGCTGGAGCAGCAGCTGGGCACACAGGTGCGGTTCATCTCACTGCCGAATGGCGATTCCAACGGCTGGTATCACGAGCTCGCGCGTGAGACGGGCTACGTCGGCGGCTGCGGTTCGCAGTTCGGCTGCAACGATCGCGGCGCAGACCCCTATTGCTTGCGGCGCATCGCCATGAAGCGCAGCACCACAGCCCAGGACATCTCCGATTACGTGCTGCGCGACTCGTTCAACTACGGCTGGGCGATGGGCAAGGCGCGCGTCAAGCGCATGGTGCCCGCGCTCATCGGCAAGCGTCGCTACGACCGGCTGTACAACGCGCTGTTCGGCGTTGCCGAGCAGCGCAAGGGCCGCGCCGAGTGAGGATCCTGGCGGTCACCACCAAAAGCCCGCTGCCACTCAACGAAGGGCGCGCGCTTCGAACCTACAACCTGCTGCGCGAGCTCGCGAGCCGGCACGAGATCACCTTGTGCAGCTACGTGCAGAGCGAAGCGGAAGTGCGGGGCCTCGAGCAGATGCGCGAGTTCTGCGCGGACGTGCACGCCGTTCCCCTGTACCTGAATTTTCCGAAGGCCGAGCTGGCGCGCGACGTCATGCGCGATCTCGTGAGCGACGCGCCCATCCTCGCGACGAAGTACTGCCAGCCCGCCATGGTCGCTCTGCTGCGTGGGCTGATTTCGCGGCAGAAGTTCGATGTGCTTCACCTCGACATGCTGCATCTGGGGCTGCTCATGGATTGCGCCAACGGCCTGCCCACCGTGCTCGTGGAGCACAACGTGGAGAGCGCGTTGCTCGAACGGCGCATCGAGCGGGCCTCGGGGCCGATGAAGGCCTACCTGCGGCGGCAGCTCACCAAGCTCAGCCGCTTCGAAGCGCAGACCTGCAGCGCCGCGGATTGCGTGGTGTGCGTGTCGGACAACGATGCGGCCCTGCTGCGCAAGATGAGCAACAGCGTTGACACGGTCACCGTGCCGAACGCCGTCGACGTGGAGTATTTCAAGCCGTTCACATCGCAGCCGCGGCCGGGCTCGCTCATCTTCGTGGGCGGCCTCGGCTGGTTTCCAAATCTCGACGCCATCGAGTTTTTCGCGCAGGACATCCTGCCGCGGATCACGCGCGAGATTCCGGAGGTGGTTCTGACGGTCGTCGGGCAGGTGCCGGCCCCGGCCCTGCTCGAACGCTTCCGCGACTACCCGAACATCCGGTTCGCCGGCCTCGTCGATGACATCCGGCCGTTCGCGGCGGATGCAGTCGCCTATGTCGTGCCGCTTCGCATTGGCGGAGGCACGCGGCTGAAGATTCTGGATGCGCTTTCCATGGGCAAGCCTGTGATCACCACGTCGATCGGGTGCGAAGGGCTGCGCGTGACACATGGCACCGACGTGCTCGTGGCAGACGATGCGGAGCGCTTCGCGCGCGAGACGGTGCGCGTGCTGAGCGATGCGGTGCTCGCCTCGCGCCTCGGTTCCGCCGGCCGCGAATGCGTGGTTCGCGACTACCAGTGGTCCGCGGCGGCGAAGCTCATGGACGTGGCCTACGAGCGCGCGCGCGGGCTGGCTCACGCGACGGCGGAGGGCTGACCCGATGTGTGGTATCGCGGGCATCCTCGCACCTCCCGGCCAGAGCGTAGAGCGCTCGATCGTGGAGCGCATGTGCGAGCGGATCACCCATCGCGGCCCCGACCAGGACGGCTTCTACTTCGAGGCCAATGTCGGGCTCGGCATGCGCCGGCTCAGCATCATCGACCTGTCGTCGGGCAAGCAGCCGCTGCACAACGAGACCCGCACCGTGTGGGTCATGTTCAACGGCGAGATCTACAACTACCGCAGCCTGCGCGCCTCGCTGGAAAAGCTGGGCCACCGCTTCTACACTCACTCGGACACCGAGACCATCGTCCACCTCTATGAGGAGTATGGCGATCGCTTCGTCGAGCACCTGAATGGCATGTTCGCCATCGCGCTGTGGGACAGCGAGCGGCGGCGCCTCGTGCTCGCGCGCGACCGCATCGGCGAAAAGCAGATCTACCTGTGCTGGAAGAACGGCACGCTCGCGTTCGGCTCCGAGATCAAATGCCTTCTCGAGACCGGCATGGTCGCGAAGGACATCGACCCGCACGCTGTCGACTCCTACCTGCGCTCGCTCTACGTGCACGCGCCGCGCACGTTCTTCCGCGACGTGCAGGAGTTGCCGCCAGCCACCCTCGCCATCGTCGAGAACGGCCAGCCGCCCCGCCTGGAGCGGTACTGGAATCTCGAGTTCGATTCGTCACTGCGCGCCAGCGAGCCCGAGCTCATCGAGATCGTGCGCGAGCAGGTTCAGCGCAGCGTGGCGAGCCGCCTCGTCGCGGACGTGCCGCTTGGCGCGCTGCTGAGCGGCGGCATCGACTCCAGCGCTGTGGTGGGCGCCATGGTGCGCGCCTCGCCCGGCCAGGTGCGCACGTTCACCATCGGCTACGGCGAAGAAGGCCGCGTCTACGACGAGCGTGATGAGGCCCGCGCGCTCGCGACAAAGCTCGGCACGGAGCATCACGAGTTCATCGTGAAGCCGGACATCGTCGATCTCATGCCGAAGCTCGTGAGCGCGTTCGACCAGCCGTTCGCGGACTCCTCGGCGGTGGCCAACTACTACGTCTTTCAGCAGACCCGCCAGCACGTGAAAGTGGTGCTGTCGGGGCTGGGCGGCGACGAGGTGTTCGCCGGCTACGAGCGCCACGTGGCGCTGCGGGTTCATGAGCGCATCTCGGGTCTGCCGCACTGGGTGCGCGGCTCGGTGTTGCCGGCACTCGCGGGCCTCTTGCCCGAGCCGCGCGACGGCGGCCGCACGGTCGATCGCATCAAGCGGTTCGCCGCGGCGGCGGCGTTGCCGCCGGCAGATGCGTATCGGCTGCTCGTTACCGCATTCAGTGTCGAGCAGCGCCGCAGCCTCTACTCGGGCGCCATGTCGAGCGCGCTGCGTCCGGACGTGGAGGCCGCCGAGTTCGCGAGCCTGTTCAACGCTGCAGGCGACCGCGATCCGCTGAACCAGGCTCTGTACGTCGACACCATGATGTACCTGCCGGGCGACCTGCTCACGCTGACAGATCGCATGAGCATGGCGCATTCGGTGGAAGCCCGCGCGCCGCTCATCGACCCTGATCTCGTCGAACTGCTGGCGCGAGTGCCGGCCGACGCGAAAGTGCCGGGCCGGCAGAAGAAGCACCTGCTGCGCGAGGCCGTGCGCCCGTGGCTTCCGGCCGAAGTGTTCGAGCGCAAAAAGCGCGGGTTCACCATTCCGCTCACGGTGTGGCTGCGCGGCGAGTTGCAGCCGTTCATGCGCTCGGTGCTGTCGAAGGAGCGCGTGGAGAAGACGGGCCTGTTCCGCTGGGAAGGCGTGCGCGACCTCATGGACGAGCACGTGCAACTCAAGCAGAACCATCACGCCCGGCTTTGGTCGCTGCTCATGTTCATGACGTGGCACGAGCAGTACGGCATTGGCGGCTGAGGCCATGAGCGCTCAGAAAAAGCGGCTGGCCATCGTCGCACGGCGTGCGACATTGCCGCCGTTCAGCGGCATCGGCCTCATCATTCACAACATCACCGTGCGCCTGGCGCAGCGCTACGACGTGCAGGTTTTCCTCACGGATGACGGCGAGCCGAAGGCCCGGGTACTGAACGGCGCGCCCCTGCACGCGTGCGGCCCGAGTGGCTATGGTGACCAGGGCGCACGCGTGAAAGGCGGGCGATTCCGCAACCAGGTCGCGCGCTACTACGGCGTGACACTGGAGCGCGAAGAGTGGCTGCGCGGCAAGCTCGACGCATTCCGCGCGGACGCCGTGCTCGGCTTCGGCTACGACACCGCGCCGTATCTCGAAGCCGTGCGCGATCGCTACCCCACGGTGGCCGATGTCATCGACTCCGAAGTTCTCTATCTGTGGCGCCAGATCAGGCGGGGCGCCGTCTCGCTCACCACGCTCAAGCATCTGATGACCTCGATGCGGCTGGCTCGCCAGCTCGCGGCGAGCGGCGCCATCGTCACCGTCGCCGACGAAGACAGCCGCAACATGCGATGGCTCGCGTCGCACCGGGATGTCGCCACGATCTCGAACGGTGTGGATTGCGATTTCTATGCGCCAAACGCGCAGGTTCAGGAAGTGCCGGGGCGCGTCATCTTCACGGGCAGCCTCAACTGGATGCCGAACGTGCAGGCCGTCGAGTGGTTTCTCGCCGGCTGCTGGTCGCAGATCCTCAAGGCACGGCCCGACGCCACCCTCGTCATCGTGGGCAAGAGCATGCAGCCGGCGCAGAAGCAGTCGTTCGAGCGGCACGCCAACGTCACCGCGCTCGGGTTCGTCGACGACGTTCGCGAGCACGTGCTCGCCGCGCAGGTGTCGATCGCGCCGATGATTTCCGGTTCGGGCATCAAGAACAAGATTCTGGAAGCCTGGTCGATGGGACGCGCCGTGGTGGCCACCACAACCGCTTCACGAGGTCTCGATGGCAGCCCGGATTCGCTGCGGGTAGCCGACGACCATGCGGGCTTTGCGGGCGCCGTGATTGGCCTGCTGGGCGATGCGGCTTTGCGCACGCGCCTCGGCGAGAACGGCCGGCAAATCGCCGTGAGCCGTTATTCGTGGGATGCCGCGGCCGACGCTTTCGCCGCGGTGGTGGAGCGCGCTTACAGCGCGCACAGCTCCAGAATGCGTTCGTGACAACGGGCGAGATCGAAATCCTGCCGGATCCGTCCTAGCGCGGCGCTACGCATTGCCGCCAGCCTGGCGCGTTCGAGCGACAGCACCGAGCCCATGGCGGCGCTCAGCGCATGAGGATCGCTTGCGGGCACCACCCAACCGACTTCCGGAGTGCTCACCACCTCCGGCATGCCGCCGATGCGCGTGACGATGGGCACGCACTCCGTAGCCATTCCTTCGAGCAGCGCGAGCGGCAACCCTTCGTTCGCGCTCGAGAACAGAATGACGTCGAAGCCCGAGAGTACCGCGGTGGGCTCGCTCACGAAGCCGACGAAATGAACGCTGGCCTCCAAGCCGAGCTCCCGCGTCAGGCTGCGCAGCGCCTGCTCTTCGGCGCCTTCGCCTGCGATGACCAGCCGCACCTTGTCCAGCGAGCGCTCGCGGCCGAGCAGATGGAGCGCGCGGATGGCGACGTCCACTGCCTTCTGGGTGCTCAGGCGCACGAGCATGCCGAACACGAACGCGTCCGGCGGGATGTCGTGCTGCTGCCGAAACTGCGCGCCGCGCGACTCGCTGCGCTGGTACTGCTGCCATGGCACGCCGTTGCGCACCACCACGATCTTGTCGGCTGGCTGGCGCCAGTCGTTGACGAGGCGATCCCGCACGCCCTGGCTGACCGTGACGATGTAGTCCGCGCATTTCGCGCATGCCTTGCGATAACGACGTTCGCGATAGCGCCAAAGACCGAGGCCGGGGAAGATGCCGAGCCACTTGCGCGAGCCGGGCGCGCTCCAGGCGGGCGCTTCCAGGTGCTCGATGAACACCACGCGCTTGAAGCGCCGTCGGCACTCCCGCAGGAACGGCAGCTGCCCGGAGGCGAAGACGCCTTTCGGGAAGATGAGCGTGTCGCTGCGGATGGACTCGAGTTGCCTGCGCCAGTTCGCGGCCGCTTCGGGACGGTTGTCGAGGATGCCGCCGAGGTCTGTGCGGTAAAGTTTCACGCGCGGCGTGATGCCCTTGCGATCCAGCAGCGGCTCAAGCGTGTTCTTGCCATTCGACACGATCTCGACCGTGTGGCCGCGCGCCAGCAGCGTTTCGATCAGTCCGACGGTGTGGACCTCCATGCCGCCGAACGATTTGTTCTCATAGATGATGCAGATGGAGCCGGCCATTCGACTGAAAACCCCGCCTTTCTCAGGCCGCGCCGGCGCCGGGCCACCAGCCGACACGCTTGTTCGGCTGCACCGGGGTGGGCCGGTTCGAGGCCATCGAGCTCATCGCGGGCGGGCCGCGTAAGGCATCCAGCACCGGGCGCACGAGGCCCCACACGCGCATGCCGAGCACGCGCTTGATGCGGAAGCGGTCGTAGAGCGGCGATGTGCGCAGCTCGGGACAGATCTCGTCAGCAAGGGCGTGGCACTCGACCCACGACTTGTCGCCACGGTCGAAGAGGTCGCTGCCGATCCAGAACGCCTGCTCGGCAAGCCGACGGCGCATGGACTTCTCCCACCCGGCGCTCTCTGCCGTGCGGGGGCCAAGCTTGTCGAGCACGTCCGAGCAGGTCTTGAGCTGCTCGTGGGTGTCGCCGCTCACGCGCGCGAAGTAGAAGTTGCTCATGTTCGCGTTGTGCATGCGGTAATACGCCTGCACGGAGCGCAGAGCCGCCACGGGCGCATGGGCGGCGAAGCGCATCCACATTTCCATATCGCCGGCGTGGGGCAGGTCGGCGCGATAGCCACCGAGCGCCTGCTGCACTTTCGTGCGTGTCACGGCGGTTGGAGTGGGAACAGGGTTGCCGCGCTCGAAGCAGCGCTTCAGGAACTGGGCGCTGGAGAGAATCTGGTAGTCGTCGGAACTCGCGTCGACGGGCTGCTCGAGCTTGCTGTCGTCCGTAAAGATGAGCGCCGTGCCATAGGCGAGCGCCACTTCAGGGTGTTCGTCCATCACGCGCGTTGCCCGGCCGAGCGCTCCCGGCGCCAGCACGTCGTCCGCGGAAAGCAGCAGGCAATACTCCGCAGAGGCCCAGCCGAGCAGGCCTTCGTTGTACGTGGCGATGTGCCCTTTGTTCACTTCGTGACGCCGGAACTCGACGCGCGAATCCGCAGCCGCGAGCTTGCGGCCGACGGCTTCGCTGTCATCCTTCGACGTGTCGTCGATGATGAGCACGCGGACATCGACGCCCAGGTTGGTCGAGCACGCTGCCGACACAGCGTTCCAGAAACCGCGCGTAGTTGTAGCACGGTATGACCACATCGACGGCGCTCACGACTGCGCTTCCTGCTCGAGCGGCGCTGGAAGCGGCTCGCGAGTCTGTTCCCAGCGCCACTGGGCCGGCTCGTGGAACACGCCGAAATGCATGTCGTACAGGTGATGGCGGACGTGGAACGTTCCGCCCACCTGCGCGCACAGAAGCTTCTGGAAGCCCTTTTCACGCACGAAAACGGAAACCGTATAGGTCTCGGAGATGAGCTTCAGCGGCGGGATCTTCAGCTCCACGACACCACGCCCGTCCACTTCGCGGAACGTGACTTCGTCGGCCTCGTTGCTGAAGTTGCAGCAGGCGACGCCGTCGGAGCGGATCATCGCTACGATGAAGTTCGGCTCCTGAACGGGCCCGCGCGTCTCGTAGCCCAGCCGCACGGTCATCGGCTCGCCGAAGTCGAACACGGTGCGGCGCGCGCCGCTCGCGTCGAGCAGCGCCACCTCGGTGAGGCGGATGGGCCACTGGCTCGGGTCGTCACGCACCCAGGGCACCGCACTGAGCGGGGAATCCTGCTCATAGAGCGCGATACCGCCCTCGGTGGGGCCGTCGTAGACGATCTTGCCCTGCTTGAGGTAGATCACGCGCTCGCACATGGTCTTGATGCTGAACATGTTGTGCGAGACGAACAGGATCGTGGCGTCCTTGCTGCTGCAGCTCCTTCGCGAACTCCATGCACTTGCGCTGGAAGGTGAGGTCGCCCACCGCCAGCACTTCGTCGAGCAGCAGGATCTCGGGCTCGAGGTGCGCGGCCACGGCGAAGGCGAGGCGCACGTACATGCCGCTGGAGTAGCGCTTCACCGGCGTGTCGATGAACTCGCTCGATCTCGGAGAAATCGACGATGGCGTCGAACTTGCGGCGCACCTCGTCGCTTGCTCATGCCGAGGATGGAGCCGTAGAGGAACACGTTCTCGCGGCCGGTCAGCTCGCGGTGAAAGCCGGTGCCGACTTCGAGCAGGGCGCCGACGCGGCCGTCGATGCGCGCGCGGCCTGTCGGTCGGCGTCGACGATGCGCGAGAGGATCTTGAGCAGCGTGCTCTTGCCCGCGCCGTTGAGGCCGATGATGCCGACGTTCTCGCCGTGCCGGATGTCGAACGACGCGTCCTTCAGCGCCCAGAACGTCTTCGTCGCGGCGTGCGAGCCGGACGCGGCGGAAGAACGCGCCCAGCTTGTCCACAAGCAGGTCGCGCAGCGAATTGTGGCGATGGCGCGCGACGCCGCAGCTGATAGCGCTTGCCGAGACCCTCGGCGCGAATGGCGATGTCCTGGCTCATATCACGTCCGCGAACGAGCGCTCCATGCTGCTTGAAGAAGATGAGGCCGCCACCGAGCAGCACGAGAATGACGGCGAGGCTCACGCCCATGGCGTGCAGGTCGGGGCTCTGCTTGCCGAGCAGCGCCCAGCGGAAGCCTTCGATCACGCCGACCATCGGGTTCAGGCTGTAGAGCATCCGCCACTTCTCCGGGACCATGCTCAGCGGATACACGATCGGCGAGGCATACATCCAGACCTGCAGCATGAACGGCAGCGTGTGCTTGATGTCGCGGAAGCGCACGTTGATGCGGCCCGAGCCACAGGCCGATCGGCCAGCGCCATGCACGACGATGAACATCAGCAGCGGAATCACCGCCAGAATGTTGCAGCCCCGGCCAGATGCCGTAGCCACGCCATCATGATCAGCAGCACGACGAATGCGATGGCGAAGTCGACCAGCGGCGCGATGACCATGGCGAGCGGGATGATCAGCCGCGGGAAGTAGACCTTGCGGACCAGCTCGGAGTCGTTGACCGAGGCCCACCGAGCTGCGGCGCACGGACTTCGGCGAAATAGGTCCACGGCAGCACGCCGGCGAACGCGAAAATCGGATAGGGAATGCCGTCCGACGGCATGCTGCGCGAAGTGGCCGAATACGATGCGTGAAGATGATCACGGCGAACACCGGCTGCACGATCGCCCAGGCGGCGCCGAGCGCCGCCTGCTTGTAGAGCACCTTGCAGGTCGCGCCAGATCAGGTACGTACAGCAGCTCGCGATAATCGCCAGACCTCGCCGAGCTCGAGGTCGAAAGGCCACGGCCCGGGCGGAGCTCGACCACGCGACGGCTGCCGTGCGCGACCGGCCCCGCGGTGGCGACTCGCCGCGCTCATCGCTTCCGGCACGCGGCGCTCAGCGAGTCCGCGACTTTCTGCAGGTCGTCCTGCGTCATCTGCGGGATAGAGCGGCAGGATGATGCGTGCGGTCCTGCGCTGCCTCGGAATGCGGCAGCGAATGGCGCTGCGTCTGGTCGCGATAGGCCGGCTCGCGATGGCTGCACATGATGCCGCGGCGCGTGGCGATGCCGGCGTCGAGCATCTGCCTGCATGACCCCGCGCTGGTCGCAGTGCGTCGGGCAGGCGCACGCTGTAGCTCTGCCAGTTGCTGCGCGCCCACGCCGGCTCCTGCGGCAGCGCGAGGCCCGGGATCGTCGGCGAGCAGCTCGCGGTAGCGGTCGGCGAGCGCGCGGCGCGTCGCCGACGATCTCCGGCAGGCGCTTCAGCTGCTCGCGGCCGACCGCGGCCTGGATGTCGGTCATGCGGTAGTTGTAGCCGACGCATCGGGTACGACTCGAAGATCACCTGCGCGGAGCCGTGGCGCACCGTGTCGGGCACGCTCATCCGTGCTGGCGCAGCAGCCGGAACTTGCGCGTCCCACTCGGCGTTCGCGCGTGGTCAGCATGCCGCCGTCGCCGGTGCTCATGACCTTGCGCGGGTGGAACGAGAAGCAGGCGATGTCGCCGTGCGGCCTGCCGATCTTCTCCCACTCGCCCTCCCACAGGATCTCGCTGCCGATGGCGCAGGCGGCGTCCTCGATCACCGGCAGTCCGTGCTGCCGCGCGATCGGCGACGATGCGCGGCGAGATCGCACGGCATGCCGATCTGGTGCACGCACAGGATCGCCTTCGTGCGCGGCGTGATGGCCGCCTCGATGCAGCGCCGGGTCCATGTTGAACGTCGTCGGGTCGATGTCGACGAACACCGGCTCGGCGCCGCAGTAGCGGATGGCGTTGGCCGTCGCGATGTACGAGTGGCTGACGGTGATGACTTCGTCGCCCGGCCCCACGCCGACCGCGAGCAGCGCGAGGTGCAGCGCCGTCGTGCAGTTCGACACGGCGCAGGCGTGCGGCGCGCCGACGTACGCCGCGAACTCCTTCTCGAACGCGGCGACCTCGGGTCCCTGCGTGATCCAGCCGCTCAGGATGACGCGCCGGGCCGCGTCGGCCTCGCGCTCGTCCATGACGGGCTTGATGATCGGGATCATGCGGCCACCTGCGTCCGGTTGGCGCTGCCACCATCGACGAGGCGGCGCAGGCCTTCGTCGAGGCCGACCTGCGGCCTCGAAGCCGAGCAGGCGCTCGGCCTTGCTGGTGTCGGCGAGCCGGCGCGACACCGGGTTCACCTTGCGCTCCGGGCCGTACTCCGGCTCGAGCGTCGAGCCCATGACCTGCAGCAGCGCCGCGGCGAGCTCGTTCAGGCTGGTCTCGACGCCGCTGGCGACGTTGAAGACGTCGTCGGTCGACGTCGGACTGCAGCGCCAGCACGTTCGCGCGCGCGACGTCGTCGATGTAGACGAAGTCCATCGTCTGCTTGCCGTCGCCGAGGATCAGCGGCGGCTGGCCGGCGGCGATGCGCTCCATCCAGCGGATCAGCACTTCGGTGTACTTGCCGTGGATGTCCATGCGCGGGCCGTAGACGTTGAAGTAGCGCAGCGCGACGTACGGCAGGCCGTACATGTCGTTGAACGAGCGCAGCAGGCCTTCGAGCATGATCTTGCTGGCGCCGTACCAGGTGCGGTTGTTGTAGGGGTGGTGATCTTCGCGGGTCGGGAACGTGTCGGCCAGGCCGTAGACCGAGGCCGACGAGGCGGCGACGACCTTCTTCACGCCGGCCGGCCTGCGCCGCCTCGAGCACGTTGAAGCTGCCGTCGCACATCACCTCGAGCGCCTCGCGCGGCTCGGCGGCGCAGGCGGTGATGCGCAGCGTGGCCATGTGGATCACCGCGTCCATGCCCTCGCGTGGCCTCGTGCACGGCGTTCGACGTCGCGGATGTCGCCGCGCACCAGCGTCGACGCGCGGGTCCTTGCAGCGCCTCGTCGACGTTGGCGAGCGAGCCGCGGATCAGGTTGTCGAGGATGACGATGCGGCCGGGTCGAATGCTCGCGCAGCAGGATGGTCGATCGTCGTCGAGCCGATCAGGCCGCAGCCGCCGGTGACCAGGATGTTCGCGCCTTTGATGTCCATCAGTCGCTTCGTTCTTGATCGTGCCAGGCGTTTCGACAAGCGTGTTTGCGCCGGGTTGCCGGCAACGACGACGCCCGCGGGCGACGTCGCGGATGACGTTGCTGCCGAGACCGACCAGCGCGCCGTCGCCGATGCGCAGGCCGTTCATGATGCTGGTGCCGCTGCCGATGTAGCAGTTCTCGCCGATCAGCGTGCTGCCCGCGATCGTCACGTTCGAGCCGATCGAGGCTCTAGTCGCCGATCACGGCGTCGTGATGGACCACCGTGTTCGGCAGCATGCACACGTGGTCGCCGATCACCGCGTTGCTCGTGACGACGACGCCGGCCATGATCAGCACGTTGTGCCCGAACACCGCCAGCGGCGACACGCGCGCGCGCGGATGAATCGACGCGCGCGAAGCGATTCGCCGGCGATGCCGAGGCCCTCGATCACGTCGCGTCGTGCGCGAAACGACGCGGGCTGCCCGGCACGGCGAGCACCTGAGCGCTTCGGCTCGTCGCGTCAGCGCCTCGCGCGGATACACGGCATGGCCGTGGCACCTGCGTCCCTGCTTCTCCGGCGTGTCGTCGACGAAGCCGACGCAGCGGTAACGCGTCACCGAGGCAATCGAGCGCCTCGAGGCGCGTTGCCGTTGCACGGAAAGATCAGCAGCGGCCGTCGCCCCGGCCATGCGTGCCCGTCAGCGCGGCCGCGGCTGCTTGCGCGGCCAGCTTGCGCACGGCCTCGCGCACCGCCTCGCACTGCGCCGCGGTCAGTTCCGGGAACATCGGCAGCGACAGCACTTCGTTCGCCGCCTGCTCGGAATGCGGGAACTGGCCGGCGCTTGTAGCCCAGATCGGCAAACGCCGGCAGCAGGTGAACCGGGATCGGGTAGTGGATGCCGGTCTGGATGCCCTGCGCGCTGCAGCGCCTCCTGCCACGCCTGCGCGCTGCGGCGTGCGGATCGCGTAGATGTGGTAGACGTGGCGCGCGTACGGCATCGCCGCGGGCGTCGGCACGCCGCTGCCGGCGAGCAGCCGGTCGTAGCGCGCGGCGGCCGCGCGGCGCGCCTCGGTCCAGGCCTCCAGGTGGCGCAGCTTCACGCGCAGCACCGCGCCCTGGATGCCTTCCAGGCGGAAGTTGTAGCCCTTGAGCACGTGCTGGTACTTCTTCTCCGCGCCCCAGTCGCGCAGCATGCGGATCGTGCGCGCGTACTCGGCGTTGTTCGGTGACGACCATGCCGCCTTCGCCGTAGGCGCCCAGGTTCTTGCCCGGGTAGAAGCTGAAGCAGCCCATGTCGCCGATGCTGCCGGCGCGCCGGCCCTTGTACTCGGCGCCGTGCGCCTGGCAGGCGTCCTCGATCACGACCAGGCCGTGCCGCTTGCGCGATCTCCAGGATCGGGTCCATGTCGGCCGGCTGGCCGTACAGGTGCACCGGGATGATCGCCTTGGTGCGCGGCGTGATCGCCGCCTCGACCGCCGTCGGATCCATCGTGAAGGTGCTGCGGGTCGATGTCGACGAACACCGGCGTCGCGCCCGGTGTAGTCGATCGCCGACGACCGTGGCGACGAACGTGAACGGCACGGTGATGACTTCGTCGCCCGGGCCGACGCCGGCGGCGAGCAGCGCCAGGTGCAGCGCGCTGGTGCCGGTGTTGACGCCGATGCCGTGCGTCGGCCTGGCAGTAGGCGGCGAACTCCTGCTCGAACGCCGCCACTTCGCTGCCGAGCGTGAACTGGCAGCTGTCCAGGACGCCCTGGATCGCGGCGTTGACTTCGTCCTTGATCGACGCGTATTGGGCCTTCAGGTCGACGAACGGAATCACGATGCTTTCTCCTGACGCTGGATGTAGACGGTTTCGCCCTTGCCGCGCATCGAGCTGGTGGCGGCTTCGATCAGCTCGACGACGCGCAGGCCGAGCTGGCCGTCGGTCTCGGGCGTCTTGCCGTTGCTCGATGCAGTCGACGAAGTGCTCGCCCTCGACGCGCAGCGCCTCGGTCGCCGTCGAGCTTCGGCGCCCACATGTCGCCGGTGCGGTAGCCGACGCGCATCTCCTGGATCTGCTCCGGGTCGTCGGTGAAGCTGACGCCCTTGTCGTAGACCTTGATCTTCTCGCTCGGCTCGAGGTCGTCGTAGATGATCATCTTCTTGCTGCCGCCGATCAGGATCTGGCGCACCTTGACCGGCGCAAGCCAGCTCACGTTGGCGTGCGCGATGGTGCCGGAGTCGTAGAACAGCGTGATGTACGCGAGGTTCTCCGGCGTGCCGGGGAAGTGGTTGATGCCGCTCGCCGACACCGCGACCGGGTGCTCGCCGAGCAGGTAGTCGAGGATCGAGAAGTCGTGCACCGCGAGGTCGGAGATCACGCTCACGTCGCGCTGGAACAGGCCGAGGTTCACGCGGATCGAGTCGTAGTAGTAGACGCTGCCGAGATCGCCGCTCTTGATGATGCTCGCCCATCTTGCGCACCGCGCCGGTGTAGATGAACGTGTGGTCGACGAGCAGCACGAGCTTGCGCTTCTCGGCCTCGTCGACCAGCTTGCGCGCCTGCAGCGAGGTCTCGGTCATCGGCTTTTCGAGCCAGAGGTGCTTGCCGGCCTTCAGCGCCGCCATGCCCAGCTCGAAGTGCGTGCTGACCGGCGTCGCGATCGCGATGGCGTCGATCGACGGGTCGTCGAGCAGCTCCTGGAAGTCGGTGGTCGTCTTCACCGCCGGGATAGCGCCGCTGCACCAGCTCGAGCTTCTTCGGGTCGAGGTCCGCGACGGCCGCGACCGTCGCGCCCGGCAGTCTCCGCGAAATTGCGGACCAGGTTCGGGCCCCAGTAGCCGTAGCCGATGACGCCGATGTTGATCATGTCTGGATGCTGCCTGTTCTGTCGCGCGACTTCATGTTCGTGCGTTCGCGCTTCGCGTATCGCCGATCACTCGCGCCGGCACGCCCGCGACGATGGCGTAGTCCGGCACGTCCTTGGTCACCACCGCGCCGGCGCCGACCAGGGCGCCTTCGCCGATCGTGACGCCGCAGATGATGGTGGCGTTCGAGCCGATCGAGGCGCCGCGCTTCACCGCGGTCGACTTCGACCTTCCAGTCGGCCTCGGTCTGCAGGCTGCCGTCGGCGTTCGTGGCGCGCGGGATAGCGGTCGTTGGTGAACATGACGCCGTGGCCGACGAAGACCTCGTCCTCGATCGTCACGCCCTCGCAGATGAAGGTGTGCGAGGAGATCTTGCAGCGCGCGCCGATCGAGGCGCTTCTTCTGGATCTCGACGAACGCGCCGATCTTGGTGTCCGCGCCGACCGTGCAGCCGTAGAGGTTGACGAGCGGAGGGTGGAAGATCTTGACGTTCTCTCCGAGTTGCACGGTATCGGCGATCGGCATGCATGCGCTCCTGGTCAGTTCGCTTCGCTGTTCTTGAGGGCCTGACGCGTCTTGCGCCAGGCCGGCCGGGCTTCTTGAGCGCCCATCGCCGACCGCGGGCGCCAGTATCCCCTTCGACCTGTACGCCAACCTTTACAGATTAGCTGTAAACAAACTTACAGAACTTGTCGGAGTCGGCAGTTTTTCACTTTACGGGACACCGCGACATTCGTCCCGGTCGAGGCGCCCGATGGGCGTTGCGCCGCGGTCCGGCGCGTCGGAGCGGCTCTGCAGACTGCTCAAGGCCGGTCGATCCAAACGTGACCCGCTCCACGCCCCGGCGGTGCGATTGCCTTACACTTCCACTGTAAAGTCCGTTGCGTTTCAGTGGACCGGCCGTTCGAGCCGGTCGGTGGCGTCGCGGCGACATAACCGGGGGTGAGCCCGGCGCTTTCCAACACGGAAGCCTTTGTAGCCACCGATGCGGCCTTTGCAGCGTGCGATTCGGGAGATGACGCTGTACGGCGGGGCCCAATGGGTCGT
The DNA here is from genome assembly GCA_963837755.1 of uncultured Gammaproteobacteria bacterium. Lineage (GTDB taxonomy): Bacteria > Pseudomonadota > Gammaproteobacteria > Steroidobacterales > Steroidobacteraceae > JADGHX01. The sequence continues at coordinate 581,758 of CAWIOP010000005.1, forward strand.
CCTGCTCGCTTCACTGATCTCCTTTCCGATCCTGACCCGGCTGCTCTCGACCGAGGAGTACGGGTTGTTCGCCGTGGCCAACGCCACCGCGGCACTGCTCACCGGCCTCGCCAAGTGCGGTCTGAGCACGGCTTACCTGCGGGAGCACGCCGCCCTGGCGCCTGCCGGGCGCACGGCGCTCACCGCCACCAGCTTCTGGACGGCCTTGGGCATCGCGGTGGTGGTGGCAGGCACCTATCTCCTCGTCGCGGGCGGCCTGGGTCTCGTGCCGGGCGGCCTTCCGGCCGACATTCCGCCACTCATCGCGCTGCTGGTGGTCGCAGCCGCCGCACGCGACCTCTATTACGCCGTGGTCCGGGCCGAAGGCGATTTCCTGCGGGTGAGCCTGGTCACCATGCTGCTGCGGCTCGGGTCGGTGGCTCTCGGGCTGACGCTGTGCTGGCTCCTGTCGGAGCGCATCCTTGGCTACCTGGTCGGCGCGGCCTTCTGGGAGCTGGCGCTGATCGCGCTGCTGTGGATGGGCGTCGCGCGGGCGGGGCAACTGCCGCCGGCGGCGTTTTCGCCAATCATCGTGCGGCATCTCATCGCCTACGGCGCGCCGCTCGTGGTGTTCGAGGTCTCGGCGCTCACCAACGAATACGTAGACCGGTATCTCATCGCCCACTTCATGGGCCTGGGCCACGTCGGTGTGTACTCCGTGGGATACAACCTCGCCACGTACGTCACGCTCGGGCTCGTCATGCCGATGTGGCAAGTGCTGTTTCCTGCCGTTTCGCGGTTGTGGGAGCAATCCGGCCGCGCGCAGGCGGAGGATTTCCTCTCCCGCCTGTTGCTCGTGTATGTCTTCGTCGGGTGCGGCATTGCGCTGTTGGTCGGGGCGAATGCCGATGAGGTGATCACGCTCTTTGCATCGAGCAAATTCGCGCAGTCCGCGCACATCCTGCGCATCGTGGCCATGGTGCTGCTCGTGTACGGCAGCACGTGGATCTTCGGCGCGGGCTTCCATCTGCAGCGGCGCACGGGCCTGCTGGCTTCGCTCATGGCCGGCGCCGCCATCCTGAACGTCGCGCTGAACGTGTTGCTCATTCCGAAGTACGGGCTCGAAGGTGCCGTGCTCGCCACCGTGGGGTCCTACGGCGTGCTGACGGTGGTGATGGTCGTGCTGTCGCGCCGCTACATCCTCATCGCCATTCCGGTGCGCGCGCTCGTAACGTGCGGGGCCGCGGGCCTGGTCGCGGCGGCGGTGCTGCGCCTCATGAGCTTCGACAGCGAGCTGGTCTCGATTGCTGTGAAATCCGCCACGGGCGTGGCGCTGTACCTCGTGCCTGTATTGACATTCAATCCGGCGCTCCGTGAGATGGCGCGCGCCGGCATACACCGGGCCCTGCCGGGGCCGGCGAGCGTTCCGCCCTCATGAACGCGCGATCCACAGAACAACGACAAGGTTTCCGATGAGCAATGTGCTGGGCCGAGCCTCAAGCCTGCTTCCCGACAGCGTGCGCCGTCGCATGCGCCGCTGGCGTTACGCCTCGCAGATCCGCAAGGGCACGTTCTCTACGGACGAGCCCGAGTTCACTGAGCTCGAGCAGTGGATCAAGCCGGGTGATACCGTTATCGACTGCGGCGCCAACGTGGGCCACTACACCGTGCGCTTTGCGCGCCTCGTGGGCGCGGCGGGCCGCGTGATCGCGTTCGAACCCGTGCCGCACACTTTCGCCATGCTGGTGGAGAACCTGGAGTCGGCGCAGCTCGGTCACGTCACGCTCGTGAATGCGGCGGCCACCAGCGAGCCGGCGCGGCTGCGTTTCGACATTCCGAACTGGTCCTGGGGCGGGCTCAACTACTACCAGTCTCGCGTCAGCGAGGGCGGCAAGACGGAGGTGGTCGGGCTGCCGGTCGACGCCGTGGTGCCGCCGGGCAGGGTGTCTTTCATGAAGATCGACGTGGAAGGCCACGAGCTCGCGTGCCTGCACGGCTGCCGCAAGCTGCTCGAGCGCGACCGGCCCATGCTGATGGTGGAAGGCGACGAGCCGGCGGTGCGCGATTTCCTCGCGTCGTTCGGCTACACGTCACGCCGCCTGGCCGGCTCGCCGAACACGCTGTACACGGCGCAATCCGCGCGGGCCTGAACGGGGGGAAGCTGGCTCGTGCTGACGTTCATCAAGGGGCTGATCAAGGCGATGCTGCCCCTGGGGATGTACCTGGGCGCGCTCGCGGTGTGCGTGCGCAGTGCCATGGGCAAGCCGCACTACGCCGTCTTCCTGCTCGCAATTCTCACGCCGCTGCCGAACATGTGGTACGCCATTCACCAGTTTCCGTTCGGCAAGGATGTCATCGACCTGCTCGTGCTGAGCGGTTTCATCGGTGTATTCGTCGGCAAGCACAACCTTGCGCCCTCGCGCGCCGGCTGGTTCCTGTTCGCGTATCTCTTCTACGTCTACCTGGAAGTGTGCAATTCCACCTTCCGCTACGACCTGCCGCTGCCGTTGACACCGGCCAACGGCGTGTTCGTCTATTTCAAGAATTACGCGGAAATGGGGTTGCTATACATGGTGGCCTACCACGCCACCAACGACGAGAAGCACCGCCGTACGCTGATCTGGATCTGCATGGCCGTGTTCTTCCTCATCGTGCTGCGCGAGGCGCGCAATTTCAGCGAGTCGACCTCGTTCAACTACGACAAGCGCGCGGCGGGCCCATTCTGGGCGGCGGGCCTCGGGGCCAACCACTTCGCCGCGTTCGTCGTGCACTTCGCGGCCGTGGCTCTCGGCCTGTCGTTCTTCGTGGAGAACCGCTGGGGGCGCTGGTTCCTCTGGCTCACGAGCATCATTGCCGTGCAGCCGCTGTTCTTTGCGTATTCGCGCGGCGCCTACCTGGCCGCGCTGCTCGTGCTGTTCGTCTACGGGCTGCTGAAAAAACGCGCGCTGCTCGTGCTGCTGCTCGTGGTCGGCATCTCATGGCAGGCGCTGCTGCCGCACACGGTGGTCGAGCGCATCACCATGACCGAGAACTCGCAAGGGGAGCTCGAGTCTTCAGCGGCGGATCGCGTGGTGCTGTGGGATGAGGCGGTAGCTCTGTTCAAGAGCAGCCCGGTCATCGGCGTGGGTCTCAGCGGCTTCGGGCTGTCGCACGCGGGCGGCAAGTACACGAGCGTGCACAACCTCTACCTGGAGACGCTCGCGGAGCAGGGGGTCATCGGGCTGCTGTTCCTGGTTGCGGTGATGCTGCGGGCGCTGTTCAGCGGCTTCCGCCTGTTCCTGAAGGGCGCGACCCCGTTCGACCGCGGGCTCGGGCTCGGCTTTACGGGTTGCGTGCTCGCCGCCATGGCCACCAACCTGTTCGGTGACCGCTGGTCCTATTTCGAGATCGGCGCGTATTTCTGGCTGATCTGGGCCGTGGTCGATCGTTCGTATACAGCGGCGGTTGCCGCGGCGGCAGAAAAGGGACTGAGCCCGAAAACCGCGCCGGTCGCGGAGCCCGCCGCCACCGCTTCGACCTGAGTATCGCATCGTGAGGGTCATGCATCTGCTCAGCAGCACGGCGTTTCATGGCGCCGAATCCATGACGCTGCAGCTCGCGGTCGCCCAGCGCAACGCGGGCCACGAAGTCTGTGTGGGCCTGCTCGACGCCGGCGATGTCGCGCGGCAGGACATCGAGTCGAGGTTCTCCGCTGCGGGCATCAGGACGCGGCGTCTGGAGTGCCGCGGCAAGCTCGATCTCGGCCTGATTCGCGAGCTCGGCAACCTGATCGGCAGCCGGGTCGTGGACATTCTTCATAGCCACAAATACAAGGCTACGTTTCACGCGCTACCCGCGGCGCGCGGCCGCGTGCCGGTGGTCGCCACGTATCACAACTGGATTCTGACCGATCGCAACCTGCGCATGTACGCACGCATCGACAAACGGCTCGCGCGCTGGTGCGCCGCCTGCGTTGCGGTTTCCGCTGAAGTTCGCGCTGAGCTCGAGCGTTATGTGCCCGCCGGTCGCGTGCACCAGGTCGCCAACGGCATCGACCTCGATCGTTGGGTCGCGCCAGTCGACGCGTCGGCGCGCGAAGCCCAGGGGCTCGGCGATGTGCCCGCGATCGGCTTCGTTGGAAGGCTCTCACAGGAGAAAGGGTTAGGTCTGCTGGTTGACGCGCTGGCGCTCATGCCGCCTGTGAACGGCAGGCCGGTGCACGCGCTGCTCGCCGGCGATGGGCCCGATCGCAATCAACTCGAATCGCAAGTGCGTGCGCGTGGCCTCGCAGGACGCGTGCACTTCGCCGGAAACGTGTCGGACACGCGAGCCATCTACGGCGCGGTAGACCTGGTGGTGCTGCCCTCGCTGACCGAAGGGCTGCCGATGACGGTGCTCGAAGCCATGGCGTGCGAGCGGCCGGTTATCGCAACTGCCGTGGGCGAGTTGCCGTCACTGATCGAAGAGGGGCGCTCGGGGTGGCTGCTGCCGGCCCGCGATGCGCGAGTCTTCGCGCAGATGCTGACGAACGCCCTGTCGGACAAGGCGCGACTTCGGGAGATGGGTGCGGCTGCGCGCCGCCGGATTCGGGAAACGCATTCGGCCGCGGCCATGGCCGCGGCCTATGCGCAGATCTACCGGGGCGCGCTGGATGCGAGCCCCGGGTGATGCACTATTGAACGCTCGGCAGGCGGGCCTACTGCACGCTCACGTTAGTGGGCGCGTTTGGGAGGGGCATGGCGTTTCCCTCGAACGCACCCACCGACACGGTCGAGCCGCGGCCGAGGCCGTCGTGGTCGGAGCTGGTGCCGACGTTCGGCGCCGTGGGCGCACTGGTCATGCGACCCGTCGAGTCGACGGTGCCGGACGTGACGTTATTGCTCTGGGTGAAGCTGCCGCTCGCGGCCCTGCCGATAAGAATGTTGTTCTGCGCGACCACCGTGCCGCCCTGAATGTTCAGCGTCGGCGCTGCGATGTTGTAGAGCGTGTTATGGCGAATCTTGACCTGGCCGCAGTAGATGGTGATGCCCGAGAAGTCCTGGCCGAGGTTGATGAGCACGTTGTTGTAGATGTCGGAAGTCGACGTGGAAGTACAACCTGAGATGTTGATACCGCGGATGTCCTGCGCGCTGGTACCGCGCAGCTCGTTGTCGTGGATGCTGATGTTGTCGTACTGGCGCAGCACACCGTCGGTGTGCTGCTGGATGACGTGACCCATCTTCATGTTGGCGAACTTGTTCCACGCCACTTCGATGTTGTCCGCACCCACGTTGATGTACACGGCGTGGTTGTTGTTGATGGGGGACGGCGCGTTGTTCGAGAACGTGCTGCCGAGAACCTTCCAGTTGTCGCCGCCGAGGTCGATGAGGCCGGTCATGGTGTTGGCCGAGCCGTAGTTGCCGGCGCAGGTGACGTTGACCACGCGCACGCCGGTGGAGCCCGACTCTTCGGTCTCCCACCACGAGCCGCCGTGAATACACTGGGACGCGCTCATGGAAAGGTTGGCGAAGGTCACGTTGTGTGCGAGGCCGGCGCCGTCGTCGGTGCGGGCGTTGTTGATCTTCGCGACCTCACCCGGGTAGCCGATGTAGGCCGTGTTCGAGGCCCACGAGCCCAGGATCAGGTTCTGCGAGCCCCACGTCGTGGTGCCGTACTGGCTGCTGTAGGTGCCGCCGTGCAGATAGATGATGTCGCCGCTCTTCACGCCGCTCACGAGGCTGCCGAAGTTCGACGGAGTGGCTTCGAGCACCCGGCCCGCGGTGGTGGTGACGGGAACCGCGATGCCGCCGATCGTGGCGCTCGTGCCCTTCCACTTCAGCACCACCTGCGAATCGGTTTGCGATATGACATCTGCACCAACGACAGCCGCGCCGGCGAGGCGCTTGCCGAACACCGTGACGAACGCGCCAGCGGGCGCGGCGGCGAGGTCGGTGTAGAGAATGGCGGGAGCGGCCTGGGCCAGGCCGGCCGCAAACAACGCGACGAGTGCCGAGGCACCGCGAACGCGCTTGCTGTGAGGGGTGATCGCGAACGTCCGAATCGGCATATTCCACTACTCCAGGAAAAGATGCTTCGTCACGTGTGTTCCAGGCAAGGAGGCTGCGCGGCGACAGGCAATTGGGTTCTGAGTGCGTGCGGCGACAGTGCCCGCTCACCAATGAAGCGTCAACGTGTCTGTAATACCCAACATGCTGATTCCGCACGGCACTTCCGGTTAGCGCGCCTGCATTGCCGCGAACCATCTCACATTCCGGCGCGTCCGCGCGGTGCGAGCCGTCGCGACTTTCCGCGGCCTTTTTGCGGATACACCCCTGGTGGCGGCAGCGCGGCGAAAAAACGTGACGGTGCGCGCAATTCCGGACACTCATCCGGGATCAATTCATACGGTTCCGGTCACATTCGCAGGTAGAATTCGCCGCACCCCCGGCCCAAGCACGCGTCCGGCCAGAAGACGCGCGGGGCAGTGAGGATAATTCCGAGAAAAAACATGAGCGAAGCATCATGAGTGAAGTGGTTTTCTGGGCCGCGGTGGCCCTCACCGCCTATGCCTACGGCGCCTACTCGCTGGTGATCTTCCTGCTCGCCGCGCTCATCCGGAATCCCGTGCGCAAGGCGGAAATCACCCCCCGCGTCACGTTGCTCATCACCGCCTACAACGAAAAGCTCGATATCGCCCGCAAGCTGGAAGAGTCCCTGAAACTCGATTACCCGCCGCAATTGCTGCAGATCATCGTCGCCTCCGACGGCTCCACCGATGGCACCGACGACATCGTGCTCGGCTTCGCGTCGCGCGGCGTCAAGCTCGTGCGCGTCGAAGGGCGCCTGGGCAAGACCGGCACGCAGAACGAGGCCGTGAAACATGCCACCGGCGACATCATCGTGTTCTCGGATGCCACCACCACCTACGACCCACAGGCGCTGCGCAAGCTCGTGCGCAACTACGCCGATCCGCGCGTGGGCGCCGTCAGTGGCCGTTACGAATACCGCAACCCTTCTGGCGCGCCCATCGGCCTGGGCACCGTGCTCTTCTGGAAGTACGAGAACGCCATCAAGTCGATGCAGACCCGCATCTGGACCATCACCGGCTGCTGTGGCTGCATCTACTCCGTCCGGCGCTCGGCCTACGTGCCGTTGCCTCGCGACATCATCAGCGACCTGTGCCAGCCGCTGAAGATTCTGGAGTCCGGCTACCGCATCGCGTTCGAGCGTGAAGCCGTCGCGTACGAAGATGCGCTCGAGGAGTCGAAGCGCGAGTTCTCCATGCGAGTCCGCGTCATCAGCCGCGGCATGCATGGCCTCGTGTTCATGCGCAAGCTGCTGAACCCTTTCCGCACGCCGTTCGTGGCGTTCCAGCTCATCTCGCACAAGTGGCTGCGTTGGCTCGTGCCGCTGTTCGCCGTCGTCGCGTTCATCGCCAACGCTACGCTCATCGGGCGGCCGTTCTACAACATCACGTTCGCGCTGCAGGTTGCCTTCTATTGCGCGGCATTGCTGGCGTATCTCCTCGAGGGCCGCGCCCGCTTTCCGAAGCTTCTGGGCGTGCCGCTGTATTTCGTCACCGTGAATTTCGCCTCACTCGTCGCCATGCGCCGGGTGTTCAAGGGAATCCGCGCGACGACCTGGGAAACCGTGCGCAGGTGAGCCGATCCGAATGAAAGTGCTGTTCATCACGCAGAACGATCCGTTCTACGTCCGGGAATTGTTCGAAGAGATCCTGAAAGTGCACCCGCGCCGCGACCAGATCGCCGGCATCGTGGTCGCGCCCGCCATGGGCAAGACGAGCCTCATGGGGCTCATCCGGCAGATGTGGGGCTTCTACGGCACGTTCAATTTCATGCGCCAGGGCACGCGGTTCGTGCTGTACAAGATTGCCGCAAAGCTGCCGCATGGGCTGCTGGGCAAGAGCGCGTTTTCCATCGAGCAGGTGGCCGCCGCTCACGGCGTGCGCGTGCTGCACGTGCCAGATCTCAATGCGCCCCAGTTCGTCAGCGCGGTTCGGGAGATGGGCATCGACGTCATCGCGTCCGTAGCCGCGCCCCAGGTGTTCAAGCCACCGCTCATCCGCGCGCCGCGGCTGGGTTGCATCAACATCCACAATTCCAAACTGCCGAAGTATCGCGGCATGCTGCCGAACTTCTGGCAGATGTATAGCGGTGAGACTTCGGTGGGCACGAGCGTCCATCGAATCAACGAGCAGCTCGACGACGGCGCGATTCTCGCGCAGGTGGAGTCGCCCATCGTGAAGGGCGAGAGCCTCGATGCGCTCATCCGCCGAACCAAGAAGCTCGGCGCGCACCTTCTTTCGAAGACGTTGCTGGCGCTCGAGGCGGGCACGGTCACGGAAATGCCCAACCCGCAGGACCAGGGAACCTACTTCACCTTCCCGACGTCCGCGGACGTGCGCGAGTTCCGCCGCCGCGGCTACCGGCTGATGTGAGCGGCGCGCGAATGCGCATCGCGTTCGTCGTGGATGGCTTTCCGCACGCCCGTGCCGGCACGGAGCGCCAGCTTTCCATTCTCATCAAGGCGCTGTCGCCGCGCGCGCAGGTGCACGTCATCGTGCTGAGGCGCAGCGACTGGCTGTTTCAGAACGCGCGCGAGCTCGGCGTCACCGCGCACTTCGTCCCCTTCAGCGGGTTGCGCTCGCCGTCGAGCTGGGCGGGGCTCGTCAAGCTCTGGAGCTGCATCCGCCGCCTCGAGCCGGATGTGGTGCACACATTTCTCCCGGTCTCCAACATCATCGGCGTGCTGGCGGCGAAAGTGGCCGGCGTGCCGCTGATTCTCGCGAGCCGCCGCGATTTCGGCGAGTGGATGACGCCCGCGTATCTGTCGGCCACGCGGTTCGCCAACCGCTTCGTCGATCACATCGTGACGAACGCGCCCAGGGTGCGGCAGCTCACGTTCGACGAGGAGGGCTTTCCGCTCGAGCGCGTCTCGGTCATCTACAACGGCATGAGCGTCGGCGCCTTCCGTGGGCTGCCGCGCGATGAAGCGCTACTGCGCGAGATCGGCGTGCCGGAAGGCGCAAAGGTGGCCGCGCTCGTCGCCAACTTCCGCCCGATGAAGCGCCACGAGACGGCGGTGCGTGCCGCGCAATTGTTGAAAGCGGCCGGCGACAACGTTCACATCCTTTTCATTGGCGCGAACGCCATGCCTCACGACCTGCGTGAGCAGACTCGCGCGAAGGCCGCGGAGCTGGGCGTGGCCGATGCGGTGCATTTCGTGGAGGACACGGAGAATGTCCCGGCGTATCTGGGCGTCTGCGACATCGGAATCAACTGCTCCGAAGGCGAAGGGCTCAGCAACGCGATCATGGAATACATGGCGGCGGGCATTCCGGCCACGGTCGCCGCGAGCGGCGGCAACCCCGACCTCATCGAGCACGAGAAGACGGGGCTGCTGTTCGAGCTGGATGACGCGGCGGGCCTGGCCGCCAACATCCGCCGGCTCGTGCAGGATCCGGCGCTCGCCCGCAGGCTGGCGGAGGCCGCCCAGCGCCACGCGGAAGCGCAGTTCGACCTGCATGCGATGGTGGACCATTTCCATGCGCTCTATGTGAAGCTTGGCGGCAACCCGCGTTCGAACGGGCCGCTGGCCGCGCCGCCGGTTGCCCGTTAGTGCTGGTGAGAGTCGTTCCACTCGCGGACTGCCGGCAGGCGGCACTCGAGTTTCGCAATGCCAATCGCTCGGCCGCGCGCGATGACGGCTACATCGCCTGGCGCTATCTCTCCCGGCCGGCGCAGCGAGGCGCTTTCGTCGTCTGGCTCGAAGATGAAGGGGTGCGCCTGGCTGCCGCCACCGTGGCGCCTCACGACGTACTTCTGAACGGCAGCGCGCGGCAGGTCGGCATCGTCGGCGACATCTCCGTTGCGGCCGCCGCCCGCGGGCGCGGTCTCGCGCGTCCGCTGCTCGAGGCGGTGGTGAAAGAGTCCGCGGCGGTGCTTGACGGCTTGCTCGTGATGCCGAATCCGCCCGTCTTTTCCGCACTACGCAGTGTCGGCTGGCGCGACGTTGCGGGGCTCGCACGCTACGTTCGCTTCATCGGCGCCGGGGCCGGGGGCTCGGGTGGGCCGAAGGGGTCCATCCGCCGGCTGGTACGCGGCACGCTCGCGGGCGCGACTTCGATGCTCGACGTCCTGCGTGGGGCGGGCGTGCCCGACGATTTTCGCCTCGAGCCACGCGACGGGTTGCCGCTCGAATATGCGGCGTTCTGGGGTCGTGTTGCGGGTTCGGCGGCGCTCATCGCGTCGCGCGCGCCGGCGTATCTGGAATGGCGTTACCTCCGGCATCCCCTCTACCGATACACCCTGCTCGTGCTCACGGAGCGGGGCGAGCTGCGCGGCTACGCGATGACACGCCGGGACGGCGGCGACCTCTGGGTGGACGACTGGCTCGTCAGCGATGAGCGCGCGGGCCTGGCGCTGGGCCAGAGGCTGGTCGAACGGGCCCGCCGAACGAACGAAGCGGCGACGCTTCAGACGCGCACGGCCGACACGAGCGCCGCGACCATTCCCTGGGGTCGCCTCGGATTCATGAAGCGCTCCGACACCCAGCACGTGTTCGTCGCCGGCCGCTGGCAGGACGAGGCCGCGACCAACGCGCAGGCGTGGCGCCTCACGCCCGGCGACAAAGACGTCTGATACAGGGCACGCGAGCGCGCTTCATCTGCGCGCCGCGCCCGGCCGGCGCGCCTCAGCCGCCGCGGAAGAGCTTCGTGAGATGGCGCTTCAGCAATCCGGAGTGCGTCGCCTTCGACTGGTGGATCCTGGCCGGCGAATGCCGCACGCCATCCGCGAGCTCGCTCATGTAGCCGGGCGGACGCTGCTGCTGCCATGCCTCGAGGCACTTGCGCTTGTAGTCCTCGAGGTCCGCCACCTTGCGGGCCGGCACGCCGGCGAACACGCCGCCGGGCGGCACGTCGCGCGTGACCACGGAACCCGCGCCGACGATGGCGTTCGGGCCGATGCGCACGCCGGGCATGAGCACGGCGCCGGTGCCGATGAAGCAGTTGTCGTCGATGTGGATGGGGCCGAAGCGCTGCAGGCTCGGGAACTCCTGGGTGAACACCCAGGTGCCGCCATCGTGGGTCACGAAGGTGACATTGGTGGAGATGGTGCAGTGGCGGCCGATGTGAACGAGGTAGGGCTCGGGCCCCAGATCGCGCACGAGAATGCGGCAGTCCGGGCCGATGCTCGCGCCGCACGCGCGGAAATACTCCGCGATCGAGAAATCGTCGTAGCGACGCAATTCGAGCCGGTGGCGCAGTGCCCGGATCAGACCTGTCAACATCGAGCGCTCCGCCTGGGTTGTCCGTTCGTATGCGCCGGGCCCGGACAGGGCCGGCATTTGCGGCGGCGGAAAGGCTACACCATCGGTGCGCGGCACGGGTGTGATCGCGCGCGCACGCCATCGCGCGCCCCTGCGGCGGGCGGACGGTGCGATCCGTGAAAGTCGTCACAGGGCGCGCCTTCACCGCCGCCCGCCGATCGCGCACACTGCACGCTCCCGATTTTTCCAACAACGACAAAGCAGGCTACGTGATCGAAGATCGCCGGCTCACCCGAGCCGCGCCGGAGCCGTGGGTGAAGCTGCGGTCGGCCGGGAACATATCGGCAGATGGGGTGGGCTGGATCGCCGTCGTGCTGGCCGCGGCAGTGGCCGCCGCCGTCGTGGCGTCGTGGTTCCATCCCGCCTCGATGTTCAACGATTCGTTCCAGCTCGCCAGCGTCGCCCGCAGCCTGCTCGACGGCCACGGAATCGCCACCAGCATCGTCTACTACGACGCCCAGTACGCCGCCGGCACAATGCCCGCGCCGCAGACCGTGTGGCCGCCGGGAATGCCGTTCGCGGCCGCTGGCCTTGCACTGCTGGGGCTCGACCTCGATCGCGCGATGTTTGCCGTGAGCCTTGCCGGTTACGTCGCCAGCCCGTTCCTCGTCGCTCTCGTGCTGAGGCGCGCCGGTGCGTCCGCGACCCAGTGGGTGCTTGCCGCGCTGGTGCCGCTGCTGGTGGTCGGCAACGGTTACTTCGCGGCTCGCGCGGGCACGGAAGGGCCATTCATTGCCTTCAGCTTGCTGGCCCTGTTGGGTTTCGTGATGCCGCCCGGCAGGCGCACAGGGCGAGCCGTGGCGATTGCCGCAGGCGTAACCGGGGCTGTTGCGTTTCGGTATGCCGGTCTGTTTCTGCTCGCGGCAGTTGCGGCCTCGTTCGCCATCGAGGCGTTTGCCACGCGCTCGCGTGTTCCGTTGCGCGATGGGGTGGTCGCGCTCGTCGTGCCCGTGATTTTCGCTTCGGCGCTGCTGGTTCGAAACGTCGTCGATGCGGGCAACGCCTCGGGCGGCATGGAGCCGCGTGAATGGGCGGACGCGGGCGCCGTTCTGAAAAGCACGGTGGCCGCCGCGGTTGCCCTCACGGGGCTCACGTTGCAGGTCACGTTGCAGCGTGTTGCGGTGCTGGCGCTTGCAGGGTTCATCGCAGTCAGCCTCGCCCGCGGGGCATGGCTTGCGGCGCGGGAATCGACGGCTGTGCGCCGGCGGGCCGCTTCCGAGACCCTGCCTGGCTTCAGGGCGTGGATCCTCTGTGCAAGCTACAGCGCATCGACCGTGGCGGCGCTCGTGTTCATGACCTTCGAGCGCGGCGCCGACACGCTGGTGGATCGCTATTTCTTCCCACTCGTTCCGTTCGTGGCAATCGCTTGCGCGCTCGCGTGGGTTCCCGGCGCGATCTCCACGCGAACCGGCAAGTACGTCTCCACGCATTCGCCGTGGGTGCGCGCGGCGCTCGGCATTTCCGCGATACTCGCGTTCGTGAGCCTTGCCATCGGCCAGCAACGGCAATTCGAGCGCTACTCGCGCGAGCTGAAGTTCGACGCGGCACGCGACGTCGTCACGCTGGGGCTTGCGCGGCGTTTCCAGGGCGACACCGTTGCGGGTTTCCTCGAGAAGCACGCGAGCTTCGCCCACCCGGTGCTGTCTTCCAGCGGCCAGCTCGTCGGCGGGCTCACGCACGTGCCGGTGGTGGCGCTCGCCCCCACGATATTCTCGGCGCGCCGCTGGACGACGGACGAAGTTCAAGTCATGGTCGCGCGCTACGGCGTATGCCGGGTGCTGCTGCATGCGCGCGATACTGAGGGCGGAGCGTCGGGAGGCCGGCAGTTCTTCGCGGATCTGCGCGCGGGGCGCGTCGCGCAGTGGCTGCGGCTCGATTTCAGCTCGCCGGAGATAGTGGTCTATGGTGTCAGGATGAGAGGTTGCGATGGCCGTTGACGATGGCAGGCCGCTCGTCTCGCTCGTGCTGCCGGCCTACAACGAGGCGCAGGTGCTCGAAGGCAGCCTTGCCGAGATCCATGCGTATCTCGATGCGCATGCGAGCGAGTACCGTTGGGAAGTGATTGTCGTGAACGACGGCAGCACCGACGGCACACGTGAGATCGTGGAGCAGGCGAGGGCGCGCTACCCCGGGCTCATCGTCATTCACCATCCGCGCAATTTCGGGCTCGGCCAGGCGTTTCGCGCGGCATTCGCGCGCAGCACGGGCGACTTCGTCATCACGTTCGACGTGGGCCTCAGCTATTCGCCGGAGCACATCGGTCGCCTGCTCGACAGACTGCGCACCGGCCGCAGTCGGGTGGTGCTGGCTTCGCCATACATGAAAGGCGGCAGCCTCTCGAGCGTGCCGTGGCTGCGCCGCGTGCTGAGCGTGTGCGCAAACCGGTTCCTCGCATTTTTCGCGCGGGGCCGGCTGTCCACGCTCACGTGCCTCGTGCGCGGCTACGACGGGCCCTTCATCCGCTCACTCGTGCTGCGCGCCATGGGCATGGATGTGATGCCGGAGACGGTCTACAAGTCGATGATCATGCGCGCCGGCATCGACCAGATGCCGGCGCACCTCGACTGGAGCCGGCAGATCGCGGCCGGGCCGCAACATCGCTCGAGCGTGCGCATCCTGCGGCACACGGTCGCCACGATCTTTTCCGGCTTCGTGTTCCGCCCGTTCATGATCTTCGTGCTGCCGGGGCTGCTGCTGCTGCTGTTCTCGCTCTACGTGAACACGTGGATGGTCATTCATTTCTTCGAGGCGCTGCACGGGCTGCCGCCCGACACCGTGATGAACATGGCGTCCGCCGCGGTCGCCATCGCCTACCAGAAGTTCCCGCACACCTTCATCGTCGGCCTGCTGTCGCTGATGCTGTCGATTCAGCTCGTTAGCCTCGGTGTGGCTGCGCTGCAGGCGAAGTCGTATTTCGAGGAACTGTTCTACCTCGGGTCCGTCCTGCGCAGCCAGATGCGCGAGAACCGGCGCGACGCGCCGTAGGCACATGACGGTCCGCACCGAAGCGCCGCTCACGTTCCTGGTCACCGGGGCGGCGGGGTTTCTCGGCTCGAATCTCATCGAGCGGCTGCTCGCGGCGGGCCACACGGTGGTCGGCCTCGACGACCTGTCCATGGGCACCGAGCTCAATTTCGTGCCGTTCGCGCAGCACCCGGCCTTCTCGTTCCTGAAGCGGGATATCACACGCGACGACGCCTATGCGGATATTCGCGGCCCCGTCGACCGCATCGTGCATCTCGCGGCGTTCAAGATTCCCCGCTACGGCAAGGCGCTCGATACCCTGCGCATCAACTACGCCGGCACGGAGCGAACGCTCGAGCTTGCCAGGCGCCTGGGCAGCAAGTGCCTCATCGCTTCCACTAGTGACGTCTACGGGCGCAACCCCAGCCTTCCATTCAGCGAAGACGGCACGGACAGTGTCATCGGCTCATCGAAGTCGCCGCGCTGGGCCTACGCGGTGTCGAAGCTTTACGACGAGCATCTGGCGCTGGCCTATCAGGATGCGTACGGGTTCCCGGTGACCATTGCGCGCATCTTCGGCTCCTATGGCCCGCGCCAGCACCTGAGCTGGTGGGCCGGCCCGCAGTCCGTGTTCATTCACGCGGTGCTCACCGGCAGGCCCGTGCCGATTCACGGCGACGGCCTGCAGACCCGCAGCTTCACGTTCGTCGATGATACGGTTGCGGGACTGCACGCGTCGGCCATGCTGCGCGAGGCCGACGGGCAGATCATCAACATCGGCAGCACGGAGGAGATCACCATTCTCGAGCTCGCCCGCCGCATCAAGCGGATCTCGGGAACGCCCGGAGAGCTCGAGGTGAAATGGGTGCCCTATGCGTCGTTCACGTCGAGGAAATACGAAGACGTGATGCGGCGTGTGCCCGACGTCTCGCTGTGCGAAAAGCTGCTGGGCGTGAAGGCGCGCGTGGGGCTCGACGAAGGACTCGCCCGCACCCTGGAGTGGCAGCGCGACGCCATGCGCACCCGGCCGTTCCAGGAATCCTGAGGCTGCGTTCATCATGCGCATCGGCATCGTCGGCGGCGGTCTCATGGGTTTCGCGGTGGCGCACCGGCTCTCGGCCGCGGGCCACGCCGTGACGGTGCTGGAGCACGCAGCGCAGCCTGGCGGCCTGGCAACGTGGCATGACTTCGGCGGCTTTTTCTGGGACCGCTTCTATCACGTGGTGCTGCCCAGCGACTCGGCGCTCATCGATTTCATCGGCGGAATCGGCCTGCAAACGGCGCTTCGCTGGCGCGGTACGCGCACCGGCTACTACGTGGATGGCCAGTGCCACTCGCTCGACGCCGTGGGCGATTTCATCCGCTTTCCGCTGCTGGGACTGTGGGACAAGACGCGTCTGGCGATGCAGATCCTCTACTGCTCGCGGCTCACGGACTGGCGGCGGCTGGAGCAGATCGGTGTTGAGGAATTCCTCGTGTCGGGCGCCGGCCGGCCGGTTTTCGAGAAGTTCTGGAAGCCGCTGCTGCTCGCCAAGCTGGGCCCCGGCTATCGGCGCGTGTCGGCGGTGTTCATCTGGTCGTACATCCGCCGGTTGTTCTCCGCGCGGCATTCCACGGCCAGGCGCGCGCAGCTGGGGCATGTGAGCGGCGGCTACAAGCGCGTTTTCGAGCAGTTGCAGCAGCAGATTTGTACACGCGCTGGCGGCGAAGTGCTGCTCGGCGTCGGCGTGAAGCGCATCGAGCCCGCCGGCGCCCGCGGCATGCGCGTGGTCGCAACCGACCGCGTGCGCGAGTTCGACAAGGTAATCTTCACTGCGCCGGTCGACGTGCTGCGCGCAACAACGGGAAGCGCGCTCGTTTCTCTTCCCACGGTGGGCGGGGATGTGGAATACCTCGGCGTGGTGTGCACCGTGCTCGTCACGCGCGCGCCTCTAGTGCCGTACTACGTGCTGAACATCGCGGACAGCCGCGTTCCGTTCACGGGTGTCATCGGCATGAGCAATGTCGTGGATCCGGCGCAGACCGCGGGCCTTCATCTCACCTATCTGCCAAAGTATGTACTCTCGGACGACCCTTACCTGCAGCGGCCAGACGCCGACGTGCGGCGTGAGGCTCTGGAGGGCGTGCAGTCGATGTTTCCGCACTGGAGCCCAGGCGACCTCGTCGGCGTGCACGTGAACCGTGCCACGCGGGTTCAGCCCCTGCAGGTCATTGGATATTCTTCGCTCGTGCCGGCGCCTCGCACCAGGCATGAGGATCTCTACGTGCTCAACACCTCACAGCTCGTCGGCGGCACGCTGAATAACAACGAAGTCATTGGCGCCGTGAACGGGTTCTTCGCCACGCATGGCCGCGAGCTCGGCGAGCTGCGCGCCGGTGCGAGCACTGACAAGGCGGCCTGAAATGAGCTACTTCGCGCACCCTTCCGCCATCATCGAGAGCACCGCGCGTGTTGGCGACGGAACGAAGATCTGGCACTTCACGCACATCATGGCCGGCAGTGTGATCGGCGAGCGCTGCAATCTCGGGCAGAACGTCGTCGTCTCGCCCGGCTGCCGCATCGGCAACGGCGTGAAGATCCAGAACAATGTCTCCGTCCATACCGGCGTCACGCTCGAAGACGACGTATTTTGCGGGCCGTCCTGCGTGTTCACCAACGTGCTGACGCCGCGGGCGTTCATCGAGCGCAAGCATGAGTTCGCACCGACGCTCGTCCGGCGCGGCGCGTCGATCGGAGCGAACGCGACCATCGTCTGCGGGGTGACGCTTGGCGAATACTGCGTGGTCGGCGCGGGCGCGGTCGTCACCCGAGACGTTCCCGCTCACGCGCTCGTGTACGGCAATCCGGCCAGTCAGCGCGGGTGGGCATGCTTCTGCGGCGTGCCGCTGCCGCCCGCCGAAGTCAACGCGCAGCGCGCATGCGCGGACTGTGGCCGTCGATACCGTGCCGATGGCGACCGGTTGTTGTCCGCGGAGTAGGGGGTACGCGCCGTGCAGTGGCTCAGCATCGTCGGCGCGCGGCCGCAGTTCGTGAAAGTGGCGGCGCTGTGTCGAGCCGTCGACGTGCACAACGCGGCGGGCGCAGTGCGCATCGAGCACACCATCCTGAACACGGGGCAGCACTACGATCCGCAGATGGCGCAGTCGATCTTCGACGATCTGCAGATTCCCGCGCCCGCCGTCGATCTTGCCGTAGGCTCCGGGACGCATGGCGAGCAGACCGCGCGGATGCTCACGGGTATCGAGTCGCATCTGCTCGCGCACCGGCCGCGCGCCGTGCTGGCCTACGGCGATACGAACTCCGCGCTCGCGGGGGCGCTCGCGGCCGCGAAGCTGCTCATTCCGCTCGCGCACGTGGAAGCCGGGCTGCGCAGTTTCAATCGCGCGATGCCCGAGGAGATCAATCGCGTCGCCGTCGATCATCTGTGTGACGTGCTGTGCGCGCCCACGCCTGTGTCGATGCGCAACCTCGAACGCGAAGGGCTTGCGGCCCGCGCCCATCTCACAGGCGACGTGATGCTCGACGCCGTGCTGTTCAACTACGCGCGCGCGGAACGGCAATCGCAGGTTCTGAAGCGGCTGGATCTGACGAGCGGCCAGTACGGCGTGGTCACCATTCACCGCGCCGAGAGCACCGGCGCGGCGGTCCTGGCCGACCTGCTGGGCGCGCTCGATCAGGTGGCCGCCGAGCACCTGCCGCTCGTGTTTCCGGTGCACCCACGCACTCGAAGGGTTATCGCGACGCAGCTCTCACATTGGCGCGCTCATCCACGTCTGCGACTCATCGATCCACTCTCCTATCTGGATATGTTGCATCTCACGGGCAGCAGCCGAATCGTCGTCACGGATTCGGGCGGACTGCAAAAAGAAGCGTACTTTCTCGGGCGGCCGTGCATTACGCTGCGCGCCGAAACGGAGTGGACCGAAACTGTGGACACGGGGCGGAACGTCATCGCCGGGCATAACGCCGCGCGCATCCTCGCGGCGGTGGGCTCGATGCTCGGGCACGGCAGCGCGCCGGCGGGCGTGTCCGACGTGGCCGCGGTCTACGGCGACGGTGCCGCCTCGAGCCGCATCGTGGCGACGTTGCTCGCCTGCCTCGAAAATCGATGAGCGGCGGGGTCGGCATCGCGGTCATCGGGGCCGGCGGCTGGGGCAAGAACCTCATCCGCAATTTCGCCCAGCTCCCGAATGTATCGCTGCGGTACATCTGCGACCGCGACGAGCAGGCGCTGAACAGGGTGACCGCGCACTTTCCTGCTGCCAAGGCTGTCGCCGATTTCGACGCCGTGCTCGCCGACCCGCAAGTCACCGCTGTCGCGATCGCCACGCCCGGCCCCACCCATTACGACCTGGCGCGCAGGGCGCTGGCCGCCGGCAAGGACGTTTTCGTCGAGAAGCCTTTCGTGCTGTCCTCCACGCACGCCCGCGAGCTGATCGCGCTGGCCAGCGACGCGAAGCGCATCCTGATGGTGGGGCACCTGCTCGAGTTTCACGCCGTGGTGATTCACCTGCGCGAGCTCATCCGCTCCGGCGAGCTCGGTGACGTCCACTACATTCACACGCAGCGCCTGAATCTCGGCACCGTGCGCGACGATGAGAACGTGCTCTGGAGCTTCGCGCCCCACGACGTGTCTTCGATCCTGTACATGCTCGGCCGCGAGCCCACCGACGTCGCCGCGCGCGGCCAGTGCTGCCTGCGCCCGGGCATCGAGGACGTGGTTTTCATGACGATGAGCTTCGCCGGCGCGCTCATGGCGCACGTGCACGTGAGCTGGCTCGAGCCGGACAAGGTGCGGCGGATGACCATCGTCGGCAGCCGGAAAATGGCCGTTTTCGACGATCTGCAGACCCGCGAGAAGCTGCGCATCTACGACAAGGGCGCCAAGCTCGGCACCGACTACGACACTTTCGCGGAGTACGTGTCCCTGCGCTTCGGCGACATCAGCGTGCCGTACATCAAGGCGGGCGAGCCGTTGCAGGCCGAATGCCAGCATTTCATCGATTGCGTGCGCACCCGGCGGCAGCCGCTGAGCGACGGGCAGGACGGCCTGCGCGTCGTGCGCGTGCTCGAAGCGGCCCAGCGCTCACTCGCGCGCAACGGCGCGCCGGTTGCGGTCGAGTGACGCGGGCCACGATGCGGCGGGCCGTCAGCCTGTCCCTGGACCTGGACAACAAGTGGTCCTACCTCAAGACGCACGGCGACCCGGGCTGGCGGTCGCTGCCGTCGTACCTCGACGTCGCGATCCCCAGGATTCTCGAGTTTCTGCGGGCTCGGGGGCTCATCATCTCGTTCTTCGTCGTCGGCCAGGACGCGGCCGAGCCGCGCAACGCGCCGCTGTTGCGAGCCATCGCGCAAGCGGGGCATGAGATCGCCAACCACAGCTTTTCACACGAGCCGTGGCTGCACCTGTACTCGGAGCAGCAACTCGACGCGGAGCTCGCGCGAGCGGAAGAGGCGATCTTCGCCGCTACCGGCGTTCGCACCACCGGCTTTCGCGGGCCGGGCTACAGCCTGTCCCCGACATTGCTGGCCGTGCTCGTGCGGCGCGGCTATGCCTACGACGCCAGCGTGTTCCCCAATCTGCTGAACCCGCTCGCGCGTGCCTATTTCTTTGCATCCAGCCGCCTGAGCGCCGAAGAGAAGCGCCAGCGACGCGCGCTCTTTGGCACGTGGAAAGACGCCTTGCGTCCCGCCAAGCCGTTCCACTGGGGCGTCGGCAACGCGCGGCTGCTCGAGATTCCCGTCACGACGATGCCGGTGTTCAAGCTGCCGATGCATCTGAGCTATCTGGTGTACCTGGCGGGTTTTTCTCGCCCGCTCGCGTGGCTGTATCGCAAGACGGCGCTCGCCATGTGCACGCTCACGGGCACCACTCCGTCGCTGCTCCTGCATCCGCTCGATTTCCTGGGGCGCGAAGATTGCACCGACCTCGATTTCTTCCCCGGCATGAATCTGCCGCGGGACCGCAAGCTCGCGATCGTCGACGAGTGCCTCGCGGATTTCACGCGGGGCCGGGAGCCGTTGACCCTGCACGCCCATGCCCGGCTCGCCGCCGGCCTGCGCCTGCCGACCCTGATGGCGCAGGAGCGGCTCGCCTGATCTTCAGGAGTCCACTCGGACTTCCGCTTCAAAACCCAATGCACCGCTGTCGGAATATTTGACAGTCATCCGGATCGGACCGCGTCGCGGGCCCTTCAGGGCCGGCTGCAGGTGTCATAACTCTCTGATTTTCGGTGATGAACTGCGAACTGGCCCGCAGTTTGTCACCCCGCCGGATGCGTTGCGGGGTCGTGCATACGGCATGGCGTGGAATTTGCTTGATATGTTGCAAGCAGAACCAGGGCGGGCGGCTTCGCTACCGCACCCACCCGAAGAAATTGCAACTGGAGTGTCCATGACGATCAGTCGGTCTCACCTCGCACGGTTTCGCGAGGTCCTGGGGGTTTTTGCATTTGTCATGGCGTGCGCCCTGGCAGCCGCCGTCCGCCCAGCCTATGCCGCGGACCCGAACACGGGCCCCGGCGGACCTATCCTGGTCGTCACGTCCTCCACCGCGACGTTCAGCAAGTACTACGCCGAGATCCTGCGCACGGAAGGCCTCAACGCCTTCGCCGTGGCCGATGTCTCGACGCTCACCGCAGCCACGCTGAACAACTACGACACCGTGCTCCTGGGCAACGTCGCCCTGACGGCCACGCAGGTCACCGCGCTCTCCAACTGGGTGACCGCTGGCGGCAACCTCGTCGCCATGAAGCCCGACGCCCAGCTCGCCTCGCTCCTGGGCGTGACGCCGGCCGGCACCACGCTCTCGAACAGCTACCTGCTCGTCAATGCGAGCAACCCCATCGGCAGCGGCATCGTCAACCAGACGATCCAGTACCACGGGCAGGCCGCGCTCTATACGCTGAATGGCGCCACGGCTCTCGCCACGCTCTATTCGACCGCCACCACAGCCACCTCGAACCCCGCCGTCACGCTCAATAATGTCGGCACGAGTGGCGGCCAGGCCGCGATGTTTGCCTATGACCTCGCCACCTCCGTCGTCCAGACCCGCCAGGGCAACCCGGCCTGGAACGGTCAGGACCGCGACGGCCAGTTCCCGGTCCGTTCTGACGATCTTTTTTACGGTGCCTCCAGCTCCGATCCGCAGTCGGACTGGGTCGATCTGTCAAAAGTGTCGATCCCCCAGGCGGACGAGCAGCAGCGCCTGCTCGCGAACCTGATCACGAGCATGACGCTCGACCGCAAGCCGCTGCCGCGCTTCTGGTACTTCCCGAACGGCCACAAGGCCGTCGTGATCATGACCGGTGACGACCACGGCGCTTACTACGGCGGCGGCACCGGCTCCACGGTCTATCGCTTCAACCAGTTCGACGCGGCCAGCCCGGCGGGCTGCAACGTCGACAACTGGGAGTGCGTCCGCGGCACCTCCTACGTGTTCGACAGCTCGGACATCTCCACCACCGATGCCGCCGCCCTCACGGCCGCCGGGTTCGAAATCGGCGTGCACATCCTCACGGGCGTGAGCGCGCAGAACGATTGCCTCAACTACACGTCCAGCTCGCTCAACACGCTCTATAACAATCAGTTCGCGGCGTTCGCGACGAAATTCCCGGGCCTGACCGTGCCCACCACCATGCGCCACCACTGCATCGTGTGGAGCGACTGGGCGACGGGCGCCAAGATCGAGGCCGCGCACGGCGTGCGTCTCGACACGAACTACTACTACTGGCCGCCGGGCTGGGTGAACAACACCCCGGGCCACTTCACCGGCTCCGCCATGCCGATGCGCTTCGCGGACACCGATGGCACGACGCTCGACGTGTTCCAGGCCGTCACGCAGATGACGGACGAGTCGGGCCAGGAATATCCGTTCACGGTGAACACGCTGCTCGACCGCGCTCTGGGCACGCAAGAGCAGTACGGCGCCTACACGGTCAACGCGCACACCGACTACCCGACCACGGTCGCCTCGGACGCGACGGTCGCTTCCGCCCAGGCGCGCGGCGTGCCGATCGTCTCCGCCCGCCAGATGCTGACCTGGCTCGACGGCCGTAACGCTTCGTCGTTCGGCTCCATTTCCTGGAACGGCGCGGCGCTCAGTTTCTCCGTCACCCAGGGCGCAGGCGCGAACGGCCTGCGCGGCCTCGTGCCGTTCCGCAGCTCGAGTGGCGTGGTGAGCACGCTCACGCGCGACGGCAGCGCGGTCACGTTCTCGGTCGTCACCATCAAGGGCGTTGACTACATTTCGTTCCCGGCCACTGCCGGCAACTACATCGCCGCATACGCGGTGGACAGCACCGCCCCGACCATCACGACGGTCGAGCCGGCCAATGGTGCCACCGACGTGTCAACGGTGCCGTCGGTGAAGGTGACGTTCAACGAAGCGATGGACGCCTCGACCATCAGCACGTCCACCATTGAGCTTCGCACCGCCGGCAACGCACTGGTCGCCTCGACGGTGACTTACAACGCTTCAACACGCACGGCGACCCTCGTGCCGAGCGCTTCGCTCGCCGTTTCTTCCACCTACACCGTGACGGTGAAGGGTGGTTCCACGGACCCGCGAGTGAAGGATTTTTCGGGTAACGCGCTCGCTGCCAACTCGAGCGCCACGTTCACCACCTGGGCTACTCCGCTGTGCAACCCGTGCTCGATCTGGAGCACCAGCACGCTGCCGGGCACCCCGGCTGTCAATGACCCGAGCGGCGTCGAGCTCGGCGTGAAGTTCCGCGCTGACGCGGATGGCTACATCACAGGCGTTCGCTTCTACAAGGCCGCTTCGAACACCGGCACGCACATCGGCAGCCTGTGGACTGCAGCGGGTGCTCCGCTCGCCAGCGCCACGTTCGTCAACGAATCACCGTCGGGCTGGCAGGAAGTCACGTTTGCCGCTCCGATCCCGGTCACTGCGAACTCTGTCTACGTTGCGTCGTACTACGCCCCGAACGGCAACTACGCTGGCGACGCCGGCTACTTCACCAGCGCCGGCACAGACAGCCTGCTGCTGCATGCGTTGAGCGATTCAGAGGCGGGTGGTAACGGCGTCTACTCCTACGGCACGGGCAGCACCTTCCCCGGCAACACATACTCCGCCACCAATTACTGGGTGGACGTGCTGTACACCGGCACGAGTGGTGCCGACACGACTGCGCCGACGGTCACGGCGGTGTCGCCAACGGCGTCTGCGACGGGTGTGTCCACGTCGGCCACCGTCAGCGCCACGTTCAGCGAGGCGATGACTGCCGCATCGTTCACCACCAGCACCGCATACCTGCGCGACCCGTCGAATGCGACGGTTGCCGCCACGGTGAGCTACTCCGTCGGCACTAAGACGGTGACGCTCACCCCGAGCGCCGCGCTTGCTACCGACACCACTTACACGGCGACGATCAAGGGCGGCACGGCCCCGAGCGTCACGGACGCGGCCGGTAATGCGCTTGCCGCCAACTACACCTGGTCGTTCACGACTGGTGGCGCCGTCACCTGCAATTGCACCATCTGGCCGAGCACCGCGACGCCCGCGGTGATTGAAGAGGCGGACAGCAACGCTGTGCAGCTCGGCGTGAAGTTCCGCAGCGACGTGGCCGGCATGGTCACCGGCATCCGCTTCTACAAAGGTGGCAACAACACCGGCACGCACATCGGTTCGCTGTTCAATGCCGCCGGCTCGAAGTTGGCCAGCGCCACGTTCATCAATGAGACGGCTTCGGGCTGGCAGCAGGTGAACTTCGCATCGCCGGTTGCCATCCAGGCCAACACCACGTACGTCGCGGCCTACTACACGCCGAGCGGTCGCTACTCTTACAGCGGCGGCTACTTTGCGAGCGCCGGCTACGACAACGGCGTGCTGCATGCACTCAGCGATTCGGCTGGCGGCGGCAACGGCGTGTACGTGTACGGCACGTCCAACTCGTTCCCCGACCAGACCTGGGGTGCCACGCATTACTGGGTCGACGTCGTGTTCCAGACGAGCGCGGCCGACACCACGGCCCCGACTGTCACGATCACTTCGCCCACGTCTAACGCCACGCTGAGCGTCACGAACGGCACGCTCGCCATCGGCGGCACGGCTTCGGACAACTTCGGCGTGAGTCAGGTCTCCTGGGTGAACGACCGCGGCGGCAGCGGAACGGCCAGTGGCACGCTCGCCTGGACGGCAGCTGGAATTGCCCTGCAGACGGGCACCAACGTCATCACCGTGACTGCGCGCGACGCGACCAACAACGCGTCCACCGACGTCATCACTGTGACCTACGCGGGCGCGGACGCCACGGTTCCGACGGTGGCGATCACGTCGCCGACGAGCGCGAGCACGTACACCACCACGACTTCGACGGTCACGCTCGGCGGCACGGCCTCCGACAACGTGGGCGTCACGCAGGTGACCTGGGCCAACAGCCTCGGCGGAAGCGGCACGGCGAGCGGCACGACCTCCTGGTCGACGAGCGCCATCACCCTGCAGAACGGTCTCAACACCATCACCGTGACGGCGCGCGACGCGGCCGGCAACGTTGCGACGGCCATGATCGGTGTCACGTACAACGCGCCGGTCGACACCACGCCGCCGACCGTGCAGGCGAACTCACCGACGGCCGGCCAGACAGGGGTCAACCCGGCTTCGGCGGTCACCGTGGTGTTCAGTGAGGCCATGACGGCGTTGACGATCAGCACGAGCACCATCGAGCTGCGTAACGCCTCGAACACGCTGGTCACGTCCACTGTCACGTTCAACGCGTCCACCAACACGGCCACGCTGACTCCGAGCGCGTCGCTCACGGCGTCCAGCTCGTACACGGTCACTGTGAAGGGCGGCACCACCGACCCGCGTGTGAAGGACGCCGCCGGCAACGCGCTGGTCGCGAACTACAGCTGGTCGTTCACGACCGGCGCGTTCGGCTCATGCTCGGCGAACGCCATTGCTGCCGAGAACTGCCTCACCGGCAACTTGCCGACCGAGTGGGACATCGTTGGCGCCGGCGACACCAGCATCCAGGGTTACGCAACCGACATCAGCGTGAACCGCGGCGGCACGATCCAGTTCAAGATCGACACGACCGCCACGGCGTATCGCCTCGACATCTACCGCATGGGCTACTACGGTGGCCGCGGCGCCCGCAAAGTCGCCACGGTGAACCCGTCGGCCACGCTGCCGCAGACCCAGCCTGATTGCGTCAACCAGACGCGCCACCGGCCTCATCGACTGCGGCAACTGGGCGGTGTCGGCTTCGTGGGCGGTGCCGTCCGACGGCGGTGTCGGGCATCTACATCGCCAAGGTCGTCCGCACAGACACGGCGGGCGCGAGCCACATCGTGTTCGTCGTGCGCGACGACGCGAGCACGTCGGAGATGCTGTTCCAGACGTCGGACACCACCTGGCAGGCCTACAACGACTACGGCGGCAACAGCCTCTACCACGGGCTCGCCGGGCACCAACCCGGGCCGCGCCTACAAGGTGAGCTACAACCGTCCGTTCAACACGCGCGCCGTCGACGGCGGCCAGGACTGGGTGTTCAACGCTGAGTACCCGATGGTCCGGTGGCTCGAGGCAACGGCTACGACGTCAGCTACATCTCGGGCGTCGACACGCGATCGCGCTGGCGCGCTGCTGACGAACCACAAGGCGTTCATGTCCGTCGGCCACGACGAGTACTGGTCGGGCACGCAGCGCACGAACGTGGAGAGCGCGCGCAATGCGGGCGTGCAACCTCGCGTTCTTCAGCGGCAACGAGGTGTTCTGGAAGACGCGCTGGGAGCCGAGCATCGACGGCGGGCGCACAGCCGAACCGCACGCTCGTCTCCTACAAGGAGACGCATGCCAACGCGAAGATCGACCCGTCGTCCGAGTGGACCGGCACGTGGCGTGACGCGCGCTTCAGCCCGCCGGCCGACGGCGGCCGCCCGGAGAACGCGCTGACCGGCACCTTGTTCAAGGTGAACTCGGGCACCGCGGTGATCTCGGTGCCGGCAGCCCTGGGCAAGATGCGCCTGTGGCGCGGTACGACGATCGCGACGCTCGGCGCCGGTCAGACCGCGGACCTGCCCGATGGCCTGCTCGGGTACGAGTGGGACGAGGTGTCCGACAACGGCTTCTCGCCCGCGGGCTTGATCCGCATGTCGGCGACCACTGTGTCGGGCGTCGACGCCTTGCAGGATCTCGGGCTCGACCTACGCGGCGGGCACCGCCTCGCACGCGCTGACTCTCTACAAGCACTCGAGTGGCGCGCTCGTCTTCGGAGCCGGCACGATACAGTGGTCGTGGGGCCTCGATGCAGAGCACGATCGCAGCGGCACGCCGAGTGACGTCCGTGTTCAGCCAGGCGACAGTCAACCTGTTCGCCGACATGGGTGTGCAGCGCGATGACCCTGCAGGCGGGCCTCATCGCCGCCAGCGCGTCGACAGACACGGTTGCCCCGACGGTGACGATCACCGCTCCGGCAGCGGGCGGCACCATTCAGGTGAATGCGGCCACCGTAGTCTCCGGCACTGCTGCGGATACCGCGGGCGGCGTGGTCGGCGGCATCGAAGTGTCGTTCGACGGTGGCGCCACCTGGCGCATGGCGTCGGGTCGTGAGAGCTGGTCGATCTCGTGGACGCCGACGGTTCTCGGCAGCACCACGGTGCGTGTGCGCGCCGTCGACGACAGCGGCAACCTCTCAGCTGCGCAAACGGTGACGGTCAACGTGGCCACGAGCGCGCCGGCCAGCTGCCCGTGCAGCATCTGGAACGACGCTGTAACGCCGTCGGTGATCGAAGATCCGGAAGCGCTCAGCTTGCAGCTCGGCATGAAGTTCACTTCGAACACGGCCGGCATGATCACGGGCGTCCGTTTCTACAAGGGCCCGAACAACACCGGCACTCACGTCGGTTCGCTATGGACCGCCAGCGGCTCGCTGATCGCGAGCGCCACGTTCATGAGCGAGACCGCCTCGGGCTGGCAGCAGGTGAACTTCGCTTCGCCGGTCCCGATCGCGGCGAACACGACGTATGTGGTGGCATATTCCGCCCCGAACGGTCGTTACTCGGCAGACACCGGCTACTTCGCCAGCGGCGGCGATGACTTCGGTCCGCTGCACGCGCTCAGTGACTCCGAGGGCGGTGGCAACGGCGTCTATGTCTACGGTTCTTCGGCCTCGTTCCCGAGCCAGACCTGGGGCGCGACGAACTACTGGGTCGACGTAGTGTTCACCACGCCGTAAGGGCACCGCCGACGTAACACGGCCCGGCCGTCTCGCGAGAGACGGCCGGGCCGATTCTTTTCAGGGAGCCGTCGCGTCAGCGTACGGCGGAAGGCGAGTAGGCCGTGCGCAGGAAGAGTTTCGGTTTGCTCTTGCCATCCGCCGCCGCGACCCACACGTCGGTGCTTGCTGAGGTGTCATCAGCGGTTTCGGGCACCGAATAGAGCACGTGCGCGGTGTCGAGCCATTCGAGCTGGTCGTCTACGCTGCGTTTCTCCGCGAGTGGCGTTTCCTTGCCGGTGCTCAAGTCGAGCACGTGCAGCTCCCACACGATGCGGTTGTCGACGATGAAGCGCTTTTTGTATGCGACGCGCGTGCCATCAGGAGACAGGGAGGGGCACTCGACGTTCGCGTGAATGATGGTGGCCGTGCGCGTCTCGATGTTTCCACGCACGAGGTAGTGGTTGCCGCCGGAGGACAGCGTTGCGTAGAACTCGCGCACGTCCGGCGTGAACGTCACGCCCCAGAAGTTGAAGTCCGATTCCTTGAACGGCTTGCCGTCGCGCGTGACGCTGAAGGACTCGAGATCCGCAATCACGGCGCCGGTGGTGGCGTCGAGCAGCAAGGTCTGTGTCGAGAAGTCGAGCGCCGTGTAGCCGTGCCCCGTCACGAACACCGTGAACGCAGCGAGCTTTCCATCTCGCGAGATGCGGTTGCGACTGGGCACGCCGTTCAGCGGGAGCTGTGCGCGAGTCTCGAATGTATCGGCGTCGAACAGGCGGGCCGAGTAGGTGGTGACTACTCCTCGCTTGGCACTGAGGCAGATGCCGTTGCCGGCGGCCACGTACACCACCTCGCACGAAAGTTGTTCCACGAACTGAGGCGAAGAACGCCTGGCAGTGTCGATGTATGCCACGCGGCCATAGTGCGAATCCACGCCGTTGTAGCGATAGAACACGCGGGTCGCCGGCATCAGTGGTGCCTTCGGCGCCGCTTCTGGCGCGGTCGGAGCGCTCGCGGTCGGGGCCGGGCCGCTGCTTACCCCTGAAGCCAAAGTCGAATCGACATCGCCAGGCGCAGCCGCTGCCTGCCCCGGCTGCGATGGTGCCTCGCCAGCCGGTGCTGAAGCGGGCTCACTGTGCGGCGCCGGCTCGAACGCGTTCGCAGGTTGCGCGTTTCGGGTTTTGGCGTGATAGATATATCCAGTGACCGTGGCGGCGCCAATGACGCACAACCCGGCAAAGACCTGGCCTCGCTTAAGCGGCACTCGACGGCTCCCGCAGAACGACGCGCAACCATGTGATCGCCATGAAGAGCACAGCGGCGAGCGCGCAAGTGAAGATGATGATGGCGCCCGTCTGCCCGTGCGAGCTCCAGACCCACCCGAACAGGACGGACGAAAGCATTTTACCGATGCCGATGGCCGTGCCGATCAGCGCCAGCCCGCTCGTGCGCAGGCGCGCGGGCACGATCGCGCTCGCAAGCGCCATGAGAATCCCTTCGGTGCCGGCGTAGTAGAGCCCCATTAGCGCGAGGCACACGAGCGTGACCGGCAGGCCGGCTTTCGGGGCCGACATGATCGCAATGTAGACGAGCGCCAGCACCGCGTACCCACACAGCAGCACCTGTCGACGGCCGATGCGGTCTGCAAGTGCGCCCACCGGCACGGAGAAAAGCATGTAGAAACAGGCGGTCCCGACATAGAAGAGCGGCAGGAAACTCGCGGAAGTTCCAGTGCGTTCCTGGAGCACGAGGTAGATGAACCCGTCGCTCACTGTGGTCGCGGCCAGCAGCATCGCGCACGCCGCGATCGCGCCGAATCGGCGCGTCCCGAGCAGCGCGAATGCGCGCCGCGTTGCCGATCGGTTATCGGCGCCATGCTCAATTGTCTCGTCTGCCTCGACCGGCGCGGCGGGCCGCGCCGCCGCGGGCGCGGTGTCAGCCGTTCCGCGAGCCCGCGCCTTTCTGGCTTCGTCGCCAGCCGACTCCGGAACGAACAGCGCCAGCACCGCGATGCCCAGCACGGCGAACACAAAACTCGTCATCCACAGCACGTCGAACGCGCCGGGAATCCGGGCGAGCAGCATGAAAGCGATCACGGGGCCCAGCAGGGCGCCGCCGGCATCGAGGCCGCGATGAACGGCGAAGGCGCTCGCCAGTGCATGCCGCGGCGTGTTGAACGAGATGAGTGCGTCTCGCGGCGCGCTGCGCACGCCTTTGCCCGCCCGGTCGAGCCCGACTACGGCGGCAATCCAGCCCCAGGTTCCAGCGGTGGCCAGCAGCAGCACCTTGCACAGGGCGGACAACGCGTAACCGAACCCCGCAACTTCCTTGTGACGACCCCAGCGGTCCGCCATCAGCCCGGCGGCGATGCTGAGCAACGCCACCGCGAGGCCGTTGTAGAGGCCGTCGATGACGCCGTACTGAAGCGGGCTCAGATGCAGGTGCAAAACGAGGTAGACCGGGAGGGCGCTGTTGACCATCTCCGTCGACACGTCGGTGAGCAGGCTGGTGAAGCCGAGACTCCAGACCACCGGGCTGACAAGCACGATCTGTCGGCCTGTCGGCGCGCTCGTGAGCTTCAGTTTGAGTTGTTCGATCCAGTCGAGCCGATACACGCCGCGGGTGCCTGCGATGGCCTGGGCCTCCAGGGAGGCGGGCGCATAGGGTCCAGACTATGCAAACTAAAAAAGTTGTCTGCGCTCACGGATTCGCGGCCCGTGCGGCGGTCAGGCGCGCTCGCAACCGATCGGACGCTGCAGAAGCAGGAAATCGAGCCGGCGGTCGAATTTCAGCCGTTTCGCCGCGGGACGAAAATCCGCTCTCGCCACACCTCCGTAGGCTCGGGAGCCTCGAACGTCTTTTTTTGGGTGGATTGGGACATGGCCCCGCCGTGGGTGCGGCCTGTGGGTATTCGCGACGTGGCGACTGCAGGCCGGCCCCCGCAGTGCAACTGTGAGGGGCCTCACGGACCCGGGCCAATTTTTCTTTACACTTGCATGTAAAGTGCAGCGCCACTTGC
Organism: uncultured Gammaproteobacteria bacterium; assembly: GCA_963837755.1. Taxonomy (GTDB): domain Bacteria; phylum Pseudomonadota; class Gammaproteobacteria; order Steroidobacterales; family Steroidobacteraceae; genus JADGHX01. The sequence continues at coordinate 612,213 of CAWIOP010000005.1, forward strand.
TGACGAGCCGGATTCCCGGCAAACCGGCGTCCCGAATGGCGTGAATGAAGAACCTCGAGGCCCGCCAGGGCGGCAATGGGAGAAGCCGGGTAAAGCATGCGAATCCGCGCGTTCGGACAATTTCTGAACCTGCCTTTTGCGGTGCTGACGGCCGTGGAGGCGGGTCTGTTCTTCGCGGCGTTCATTGCCGCGTCGGCGGTGCGCGTGCCGCTCGTGCCGGGCACGTTCGCCGCTGGCGCAGTCCGCCTTCTCGTCGCACACGTTTGGCCGCGCGCCCTGTTGTTCAGCCTGGTGGTTGTGGTCTGTCTGCTCGCGTTAGGTCTCTACAGCGCTCGGCAGCGTGCCCGGGTAGGCGGCGTTGCCGTGCGCATCTGCGTGGCGTTTCTCGCTGCCATCATCGTCATTGCGCTTTTTCTCTACCTCATGCCCGGCCTGTGGATCGGCCGGGACGTGCTGATCTTCGCGACGCTGGGCGCCGCAGTGGCGGTGGTCGTCTCACGGCTGGTCTTTTCCCGGGTGGTGGACGAGTCGTTGTTCAAGCGGCGAGTGCTCGTGTACGGCTGCGGCCGTAATGCCGCGCCCATCGCCAAGCTCCGCCGCCGCAGCGATCGACGCGGCTTCACCCTCGTCGGCTTCGTGCAGCCCGAGGGCGAGATCTGCATGGTGGCGCCGGAAACGGTGCTCGTGCCCTCGGGGAGGCTCAGTGAGTTGTGCGCCGAGCACGACGTCGACGAAGTCGTGGTGGCGATGGAGGACCGCCGCCGGGCGTTCCCCATTCTGGAGCTGCTGGAGTGCCGCCTCGCCGGCATCGATATCATCGAGCTGCTCACCTTCCTGGAGCGCGAGACCGGCCGGGTTCGTATCGACGTGCTCAATCCAAGCTGGATGATCTTCGGCGAAGGTTTCCGGCGCGACCCGCTGCGGCTCCTGTCCTCGCGCGCCGTGGACCTGGCCGCAAGCTCGGCGATCCTGCTGATCACGTGGCCGGTAATGCTGCTCACGCTGCTGGCCATCAAGCTCGAGGACGGCTGGCGCGCGCCTCTCTTCTACGCGCAGCAGCGCGTAGGCCTTGGAGGCCACGTGTTCAACGTGCTCAAGTTCCGCAGCATGTGCCCGGACGCCGAGCGGGATGGCCAGGCGCGGTGGGCAACCAAGGGCGACTCGCGCGTCACCCGCGTGGGCGCGTGCATCCGCAAATGCCGTATCGATGAGCTGCCGCAGATCCTGTGCGTATTCCGGGGCCACATGAGCTTCGTCGGGCCGCGACCGGAACGGCCGGAGTTCGTGGCCGAGCTGTCCCAGAAGATTCCGTACTACGTGCAGCGCCACTGCGTGAAACCGGGCATCACGGGTTGGGCGCAGCTGTGCTACCCGTACGGCTCTTCCGAGCAGGATGCGCTCGAGAAGCTCCAGTACGATCTGTATTACATCAAGAACAACACCCTGTTGTTCGATCTGGCAATTCTTCTGCAGACCGCCGAAGTGGTGTTCATGGGGCAGGGGGCCCGGTGAGCACGGCGGTGCTCGCGTCCGGTGTGGGTCGGGCGCTCGATGTCATGGATGGCGATGAGGAGGTTGATTGCCTGCCTGAGGCTGGACGAGGAGTGTCATGGGTTCAGAAGATAGAGAACGACGCAAGCTGCTGATCCTGGAGAACGACCGGGCTCTGCGTCGCGAGCTCGAGACGATCTTCGCGGATCTCGACGTCACGTTCAGCGAGGCGTCGGAGCAGACGCTCGCGCTCGTTCGCCGCGCGGAGCCGGACGTGGTGCTGTTCGATCTGGGCAGCGCGGTCGAGGCCGCATCCGCCGTGCAGGCGCTCGAGCTGCTGCGGCAGATCCTCAACATCGCGCCCGACACCAAGATCATCGCCATGACCGAGCACGACGCGCGCGAGCTCGCCGTGCAGGCGGTGGGCCTCGGCGCCACGGACTTCTACCACAAGCCCATCAATGCGGCGGTGCTGTCCATCGTCGTGCGCCGCGCGTTCCGCATTCGCGAGCTCGAAGTAGAGAACGGCCGCCTGCGCGAGCAGACGGGCGCCATGGCGCTCGAGGGCATCATCGGCGTGAGCGACGCCATGCGCAGCCTGTGCCGTTCCATCGAGAAAGTCGCCCCGACGAATGCCACCGTGCTGGTGCTCGGCGAGAGTGGCACGGGCAAAGAGCTCATGGCCCATGCGCTGCATCGCCTGTCCGGGCGCTCGCATCAGCCGTTCGTGGCCATCAACTGCGCAGCCATTCCCGATACGCTGCTCGAGAGCGAGCTCTTCGGCTACGAGAAAGGCGCGTTCACCGGTGCGACCAAGCGCACGCCCGGCAAGCTGGAGCTGGCCGACACGGGCACGGTATTCCTCGACGAGATTGGCGAGATGCCCGCGTCGCTGCAGGCGAAACTCCTGCGCGTGCTGCAGGAGCGCACGGTAGATCGCATCGGTGGCCGCACGCCCATTCCGCTCGACCTGCGGTTCATCTGCGCCACGCACCGGCCCATCGACCAGCTGAGCTCCGGGAACACGTTCCGCGAAGATCTCTACTACCGTGTCAGTGAAGTCACCGTCCGCGTGCCGCCTCTGCGTGAGCGCCAGGGCGACAGCCTGCTGCTCGCGCAGTTCCTGCTCCAGAGCATGGCCGAGCGCTTCGGCCGCCCGACGAGGGGGCTCGCGCCGGATGCCATCCGCGCCATTCAGGCGCATCGCTGGCCGGGCAACGTGCGGGAGCTCGAGAACCGCATCAAGGGCGCGGTCATCATGGCGGAAGGGGCGGTCGTCACCGCCGATGACCTCGGCCTGCAGGATCCGGGCGACGATCCGGAATATCTCAACCTGCGGGTGGCGCGGCAGCGCGCCGAGACGCAGGCCGTGCGGCAGGCGCTGGCGGTGGCGCGCGGAAATCTTTCACGAGCGGCGGAGCTGCTGGGCGTGACGCGGCCAACGCTTTACGACCTTCTCGAGAAGCATCACATCGACGCCTCGCAGTTCGCGCGCACCAGCGCTCCCGCAGCAGGCGCCGGTTAGGGGCTGCCAGCCTCGGGGGCCGCAAGCTTCGCGCGACCGTACGGTTCAGATGACGGCCGAGGTGTGCTGCACTTCTCGCTGGTGTGCGTGGCTGCGCCCAGCGAGTTGATGGCACCCCGCGGCTCGACTTCGTGCGTAAGGTTTGCGAGGAAATTGGCGCCGCCTTGCGCGAAATTTCACTCTATTCAGTGGTGATGATTCGCACCGCCGCCCGGCGGGCACTCGGGCTCGCTCGACACGAAAGTCCCGAGCGTCGCCGCCGTGATGAGCGCTCACGTTGGCAAGGCCCGGGATTTTCGCGTCGAACTGCGAGTCGACTTCAGTTGAGGCGGGCGGTGACTTCGGTGGAGTAGTCGCTCTCGTCGCCTGCAACGTTGTACGCGGTCAGCGCGATGTAGTTGAGTCCGGCCGGCAGCGAGTCGAGCACGTAGCTGGCGATGCCGGCGTTATCCACCGAAATGACGTTCGTGTAGGTGCCCGAGGCCGCGCCGTAGTGGATTTTGTAGCCCTTCAAATCCACAAGCGTGGTGCCGTCTTCGTTCTGCGTCGGCGGAGTCCAGGCGATCGTTACGGATTTCGTCGCCGGCGCCGCCGAAACGGTGATGGCGAAGGCGGGAAGCGCAGCGGTGTCCTTGCCGTCCGTCGCGGCGATCTCGATGTTCGGATACGCGCCTACATCGGTCGCGCCCGGTGTGCCGGCCAGTGCACCGGTCTCAGCGGTGAAGCTCGCCCAGGCGGGTTTGTTCGCGATGGTGAACGTGATCTTGTCCATGTCCGCATCCGCCGCGCTCGGCTGGAAGCTATATGGGGCGCCCGCGATGACTGCTGAGCTCGCGGTACCGCCGATGCTTGGCGCACGGTTCGCAACCGCCGGCGGCGGGGTTGGCGCGATTGGCGTGACGGGTGTAGTCGGCGTGACCGGTGTAACTGGCGTGACCGGTGTAGTTGCCGTGGGCGGTGTAGTTGGCGTGACGGGTGTAGTTGCCGTGGGCGGGCTGGTTGGCGCGATTGGCGCAGCCGGTGTCGTATCCGGAGCCGATGAAACGGGCGTGCTCTGCGCGGCGGTTTGCGTGCCTCCTTCGCCCCCGCACGCCGTGAGCGCCAAACTGGAAATCAAAATACTCGAGACAATAGAAATCCGTGAAGAAACCTTTGCGGCTTCCATCGTGCGACACCCCGTTCAAAAAAGTACTGTTTCGTTGGGCCCCGATGCGGCGCATCCGTGAGCGGCACCTTCCGGTGACACACCAGACTCACTCGCCTCGTGGCTCGCTTTTCGCGCGGCCGCGCGTCTCGCTCGAGATCCCGCTGCCGCACATCGCGACGAAACAGAAAAGCAACGCCCGTGCCAGTGCCCGTAACTTCCTGACACAAATGGTCTTATCGCAAGTCAAGCCCCCGTCTTTCCAGCCAAGCTGAAGCCAGGATTGTTGGTGTTCGCCGACAGCCGCAGACGCTGTCGTGGCAGCAACAGGGTCAAGTGCTTGATGTGTAGGACATAAGCTGACGTCGGCGTGCGGCGACAGAGTGACGGCGCGAGGTCAACTGCGTGCCGCATCCCCGTCACATCGGTGGGTGCTTTGGCCGTGCCTGCCGAAGCCGCGCGCCGGAGGAAAAGCGCGCGTGCGATTCGCCGAATGAGGTCACCGTATTGCGCGATGTTTGCCCGCGTTCATGCGCGCAACGCTTCTTTGCTCACCTCGATTTTATTTGGGAAACCGCTCTGCTTTCGACAGCGAAAAGGCGCTCGTACTGGGAGCGCATCTTGCTTTGTGGGGTGTGCGAGCAGATGTCGCACACCGGACACAAGAACCAGGCGTATGACCGAACCGGTAACTTTCTCCCGCGCGTTATCGCTCGCGATTGCGGCGCTCATGGAGACCGTTCTGCCGCCTGTGCTTTGCGTCGGGTTGCTGTTCGTCTCGTGCGAGCTCTACGGAGTCGACTTCACCGAATTCGAGTCCGTGGCTGTGGTTTCCGCGGTTCTGTGCGCCACGCTGTTGCCCTCGCGCAGCTATCGCGGGAACTCTCCACTTCTTCCGGCAAAGGTACCGCTCACGCTCAACGTGTTGGGGCGTTGGACTGCGATCGTGGTGGTGCTGCTCGGTATTGGCTACCTGACGAAGCACTCGGAAGACTTCTCGCGCCGTGTGGTCGTCACGTGGGTCGTGGCTACTCCAGTGCTTCTGCTGCTGCTCACGTTGCTGATGCAGGAACTGCTGCGCCGTGTGCTGAGACAGGAATCGAGCATGCGCAAGGTAGCGTTCGCCGGCTGCACCGAGGTGAGCCTGGCGCTCGCCGAACGTATCGGTGCGAACTCGCAGTCGCTCGGGCTTCAGCTGCAGGGTTTCTTCGACGATCGCAGCGCGCAGCGTCTGGGCGTCTTCGGCCGCCTGTCGCTGCTGGGGAATCTTCGCGACCTCGTCGAGTACGCGCGCGGCAATCGTGTCGACGTGATCTTTCTCTCGTTGCCGATCCGACACGTGCAGCGCGTGATGCACCTAGTGCAGGAGCTGCGCGATACCACGGTTTCAATCTATTACGTGCCGGACGTCTTTGTGTTCGATCTCATCCAGGCGCGCACGGGCGAGATTCTCGGCATGCCGGTCGTGGCGATGCAGGAGACGCCGTTCTACGGCTATCGCGGCATCGCCAAGCGCTTCACCGACTTCGCGCTGACACTGATGCTCCTCGTGGTGACGGCGCCGCTGATGTTGGCCATTGGGTGGGCCGTCTGGCGCTCGTCCCCCGGGCCCATTCTGTTCAAACAGCGCCGTTACGGCCTCGATGGCAAGGAAATCATCATCTACAAGTTCCGCACGATGACGGTCGTGGAGGACGGCGCCAACGTCGTCCAGGCGCGGCGCGACGATGTGCGCATCACGCCGGTCGGCAAGTTCCTCAGACGCTATTCGCTCGACGAATTGCCGCAACTCTTCAATGTACTGCAGGGACGTATGAGCCTGGTGGGGCCGCGGCCCCATGCCGTGGCCCACAACGAAGAGTATCGCCGGCTCATCAAGGGCTACATGGTTCGGCACAAGGCGCCGCCCGGCATCACCGGTCTTGCGCAGATCAACGGCTGCCGCGGCGAGACGCCGCGCATCGAGGACATGCAGGCCCGCATCGACTATGACCTCGAGTATCTTCGGCGCTGGACGCCGCTGCTCGACCTGAAAATCCTGTTCCTGACGGTCGTGCGCGTGCTGCGCGACCAGAAAGCCTACTGATCCGGCGCCAACGCCGCGCGCCTACCGCTTGCCGGCTGGCGCGGCGCGTGTGAGCCCGAGCCAGCGGAGCATTCGCGCCTCGCGGCCGTGGAGAACGGACCCGAACAGTGCGCGGTCGTCGCCCGACAGCGCGGAGCTTCGCACGTAGATCAGCGTGAACGGCGCCGCCAGCAGCGCGCCACATATCAGCTTGACGATGTCGGGAACGTCGACGGTGGCACTGAGGGTCTGGACCAACGCCACGTAGACACCCCAGCAGAGCACCCCCGCGCCCAGCGCGCCCCACACGTTGCTCCAGCGCGCAAGACCGCGCACGTGCCACCAGATAAACAGGTTCTTCAGCAGATCCGCGGAGCCCACGGCGATGGCCGCGCCGAAGACGCCGGCCTTCGGTACCAGGACGAGCAATGCCACTACGTTGTACACGGCGAATATCTTGCTCATGAGCACGACGGACGCGCGTTCCGAGTATTGCGCCACGAGCGTCACGGGCGTCGCGATGACATTGGCCGTGGCGAAGGCCATGATGAGCGGCAGCAACCGCGAGTACTCGATGAACTTTCCACCGAACAGCACCGCGACGATCTCGTGGTGAAATGCCACCGTGTAGGCAAGCATGGGCACCTGAACCATGAAGCTGGTGTTGAGCAGCGCCGTGAAGTAGCGCGGCAGCCGCTCGTGCGCCTGTTCCCGTCGAATCGAGAAGAACAGCGGGTTCACCACGTTCTCGAACAGCCGTATCGGCAGGATGTTGTTCGCCATCTGCGAGAGCCGTGCGTAGAACGCGTAGGCGCCCACTGCCAGCGGGCCCATCATCGCGGCAAGAAAGAAATTCTCCGCCCGGACATTGAGCGCGAGCGAGCCCGCGTCGTTGAAGTTGAAAATGATGGCGTACTTCGTGAGCCGCCTGCGTTCCGCCGGCGGGAAGCGATACGCGGCGGCCGTCGGGTCGTGACAATGCCGGCGCTGGACCGTGCGCAACACGATATAGCAGGCCGCGTAAGCCGCGACGTCCGAATAGACCGCGGTCTGCAGGTTGAGCGCGCCAAACCAGGCGAAGCCGGAGTAGGCGAGTAGCTTGCCGAGCGAAAGAACGCTCATGGAGCCGACGCTGTACCGGTGGAGCATGTGGGACGCCAGCGCGATCTGCAGCACGCGGCCCTGGAAGTGCAGCAGGATCAGGATCGCGAAGATGGCGAACTCGTCCCGGTACGGGTCGAGGTGAAACCAGTGCGCAAATCTGTTCCAGGCCAGGAGTATTGCGCCGATCACGACGAGCCCCGACACGAAACGAGCGCCTGCGACGAAGCGTACGAGGCGTGCGGCCGCCGCCGTATTGCCGGACTGCAGGTATTCCGGCTGATAACGTCGCAGTGTCTGCTCCAGGCCCAGCGAGGCGCCGGTGCTGATCACCGGAATGATCGCGTAGAGCAGGTTGAATACGCCGAAGTCCCGCTCCGACATGCCGCGGACCATGACGATGTAGCCGAGCGCGGTGAATACCTGGCTGCCCGCGCGGAACAGCACGGTATCGAAGATCGAGCGCCTTGCCTGCTTCTTTCCGTAGAGCCTCAAGGAACCTCCGTCAGGTGCCGTTCGCGGCGGGTTTGAGGCCGAACCGGGCGTAGACGCCGCGCAGGCGGTGCATCGCGGCGTCGATCGAGAATTGCTGCTCGACCACGCGGCGGGCGGCGGCGCCCAGCCGCATTCGCTGCTGCGGATCATCCAGCAACGCGCCAAGCGCAGCGGCCAGCGCGTCCACGTCGCCCGGCGGAACAAGCAAGCCGCTCTCGCCGTGGGTGACGACTTGCGCAATGCCACCCACAGGCGTCGTAACCGCCGGCAGACCCCACGACATCGCCTCGAGCAGAGCCATCGGAACTCCCTCGGCGTGCGAAGGTAGTGTGAAGACGTCGGCCGCCGACAACGCGCGTGCCGCGTCATCCGGGCCCAGCCATCCCGTGCAAGTCACCTTGTCGGCAATGCCAAGCTGCTGCGCGAGTCGGGTTGCCCCGGCGACGTCGCCGTCGCCCCCGCAGGTAAGGTGCACGTCAGGTCGCGAGCTCGCCACGCGAGCGAACGCTTCAATCAGAGCGCAGGTGCCCTTGCGCTTGCCGAGGCGGCCAAGGAACACGACAGTAAGCCTGCCACTCGGGTGGCGAGCCGCGGGTGCCGACAGATCGGGCAGCGGAACCGCGTTGGGTAATACCTCGACATGCGCATCGGGGCAGATGCGCAGAAGGTCGATGCGCCATTGTTCGGAAAGCGCAAAGACGATGGCGGCCTTGCGGAACGTGCGCGCAATGAGCCGCCGCGAACGGGCGCTGCACTCGCGGTCGTGGAATTGCATGAACTCCGAGCCGTGAACGTGCAGCAGATAAGGCCGGCCGGTGATCTCGGCGACCCTGCAGAAGACCGATTTGCGCCAGAACGACGCGCGAGGGGCCAGGTGCACGTGCACCAGTGGCGCGTCGAACCGCAGCAGCTCGACGAGAAACCGCAGTCCTCCGCGCAGCGCGGCGGATGCCTTGACGAAGCGACTGCCCTCCCGGTGAGAGGCGATGAATCGCACACGAAACTGATCGAAGAGGCCGGCCTGCCGGTAACCGCGCACGACCGTGGAAATGCCACCCGGCGTGTCCTGATGCGTGCCGATCATGATGACGCTGCGGCATGGGACATGGGTGGTTGCCTCGCTCACCGAGGCCGGAACGCTTTCCGACAACATGAAGTCCCCTGCGCGTCACGCGGCGTCTATTTGTCGCGTTTGCCTTTGGCTCCCGCCGTTGAGCCGTAGTAGTAGCGCCGGCTGTAGTAGTCGGTGACGCGTTCGTGAGAACGGTTCAGCATCACTCCGGCGAGCGGAAAGCCCGACAGCACTTCCATCGCCCGCTCGACGCCGTCGCGGCGCGAGCGGCCTTCCGCGATCACGAGCAGCGTCGCGTCGGCTCGTGGCGCGGCCATGAGAAAATCGTCGGTACTGAGCACGGGCGGCAGATCCAGAATGGTCATCGAATTCGGGGCGATGGCCGAGATGTACTTGAGCAGGTCGTCGAGCCGCGTCGACGCGAGCAGCTCCGAGGACAGGGGGGTGGCCTCCACGCCGCCCGCGATGGCGAGCCGCGGAATGCCGATCGAGAAGAAGATCTCCTTCGGCTCGATGGCGCCGGCGAAGTAGCGCACGATCTGGCCCGGCGGATTGACGCCCAGGTATGGGCACACGCTCGGGTTGCTCATGTCCAGATCGAGCAGGAACACATTGTGGTTCTTCTCGCGGGCGAGGCTGAGCGCGAGGTTGAGCCCGGTCATGGACTTGCCCTCGCCGGGGCCCGGGCTGGTGAGCGCCAGCGTCGACCAGCGATTGGTTCGCATGAGGTGCAGCACGCGCGTGCGCAGAATGCGGTATGCGGAAACCCCGACGGTTGTCCCGCTGTCTTCGCATTCCGGAACGAGGATGCGATTCTCCTCACACGAACGCACGTCGTACTGGACTCGAGGGAAGGTCAGATCGACCGGCCGCGTTGCCGGCGGCTCATAGCGCTGAATGGCGACTGCGGGCTGGTAGTGGGGCTGCCGCTGGTGCTTCATCCGGTCGATGGCTTGCTCGATGATCATTTCCGTTTGATTCCTCGAAAATCGTTCGAAGGCGCGCTAGAAGGTCGCACTCATGATGGCCAGGGCACAGGCGAGCACGCCCGCACCGTAGGCGATTGCCGCCGTTGCGATGCGCCTGCGCCGCGTGCGCCGGTCCGACGAGTTGAGCAGCTCCGGCACGGCGGCCAGCATGATGTGGCCGGTGAGCTCCCGCAGGTCGTGAGCACCGCGCACCGTCGGGTCGCTGAACTCGACGAACATCGCGGAACCGACGCCGAGCGCGAGACCGAGCACGATACCGATGAGAATGACGCCCAATCGATTCGGGCTGTGCGGGCCGCGTGGCAAGGCGGGGTCGCGCACCACCATAAATCGTTCGCCTTGCTGTTCGTCCACCAGCGCCTGGGCGAGGCCCGCTTCGGTCAGCTTTGCCTGGAGCTCGCGGAAATGCTCCTGCGCGAGCTGGTAGTTGCGAGCCAGCTGCACGTACTCGCGTTCAACGGAGGGCGTCAGCCGCAGGCTGCGGCTGTGTTGCGTGACCTGGTCGGCGGCGCGGCCGGCGCTCGCCCGCAGGGCCGCCAACTCGCGACGCGCGGCGCTGAGCTGGCTGGACACCTGAAGGTATTGCGGGTTGTCCACGCGCGCGCCCGGTGAACGCGCAGCGCGATCTTCCGCGAGCAGATCCTGAATCGCGCGACGCAGGCGCCTCACGTCGGGATGCTCCGGCGTGTAGCGCTTCTGCGCCTCGGCGAGCTCGGCGCGCATCGTCGCAATCTGGGTGCGGCGGTCGGTGACGGCGCCTTCCAGGCTGGGGCTCAGATCGTCGAGCTGCAGGCTGAGCATCGAGACCCGCTCCTGAGCCAGGCGAATCTGCGCCTGCGTGGACTCGTACGAGCGCTCCGCGGCATCGAGCGCCTGAAGGTTGCGGCTCTCGGCCTGCGGCAGGGCGTCGCCATACCGGGTTTTGAAGTCCGCGAGCTGGGATTCCATGTCACGAATCGAGTTGCTCAGCTTCGAAGACTCGGACAGCAGGAATCGATAGGTGCCGGCCGCACGCTCGTGCCGCGTGCGGCTGTTGTAGTCCATGAACAGCCCCAGCAGTTCGTGGGCGACGGCCTGGGCGATGCGCGGGTCCGGATTGTCGTAGTGAATGGAAAACGCGTTCGACTCGGCCAGCGTCTCGAGCGTCACCGGGTCCACGCGCTCGATCCGGGTGGACTCGGCGACCCGCTGCGCCTTTTCCCCGGCGCTCAGGCCCGGTTCATTCGGAAAGGGGTTCACCTTGGCGACGAGCTCTTCGAGGCCGGCCTGCGTCATGACCTCGCGCTGGATGAGCTCGAACTGCTGGTCCGCGTAGCTCGTCACCGTTTGCACCAGCTCTTTGGGCACCGCGGAGGGCTGCAGCATGATGGCGCCGGACGATCGATACAGCGGAGTCGTGGCAAAAGCGATGAACACCGCGATCAGGATGCAGGCCGGCGTAATGAGCGTGGGATAGATCGCAGCGCCGGCGCATGATCTGCACCCGTTCGCCGATCGAGGTCGTGTCATTTTCGATTTCCATGGGTGAGCGCGTCCGATAAACGTCAGCGTTGCGGGCCGAGCCCCAGGAACCGCGTGGAGATGAACAATGCGTGGTCCAGCGCTCCGCCGTTGTCGGAAACGTATTCGCGCCACGTGGCTTCGTAGCCGCCGCCGAGCGACCAGGTCGGCGTGAGGGCCCAGGACAGCGCGGCTCGCGCGGAAGCGTAGTCGCGGTCCTCGCCCGCGCCCCGGTCGCTGCGAGCGCGAACCCGACTGGCCTTGAGCGCCGTCTCAGAGCTCAGGCGCGGGCTGAAGGCATGCATGAACTCGACGTGAAACTCATCGGAGTCCGACACGCTCCCCGCGCCGGTCGGCACGATCGAACGACCGAGCCTGAAGCGCCATTTTCCGGCTTCGACCTCGCGAACCAGGTTCAGCATGAGCTCGAAACCGGTATCGCTCCCGCTGACCGTCGGATTGCCGACACTGCGGATGTCATCGGATTCCCGTTCCACGCGCAGGGTGATGCCAGTGCTGGTGCGCTCGCTCACGTCGCGGCTGTATTCGACTCGCAGGCCGTATGCATCGTTCGTATAACTGTTGTCGCTCGCCTCATAGCGCGCGACGTATGGCCCGATGTCGAGGCGAGAGCGCTCGTCGTGCCGCCAGCGCAACGCGATGTCGCCGCGCCCATACGTGTAGTCGATCTGCGAAGTGGCCGCGTTCCCGCTGTACTCCACCTTCTGATACTGGAGGCTGCTGGTCACCGCGCGCCGCTCTGAAAGCTGGTACGTATAGGTCGGCCGCAGCTGGTACTGCGTACGGGTGACGGCGACGAAGAGTCGCCCGGTGCCGTCGACGGGCTGTGCCTGCGGATCGAGCGGATCGAATCCCGCTCGCGGAAACTCCGCGTTGTAGGCATCGCGTCTCGCATAGCGCCCGAGCAGCGCGAAATCGCTGCGTTCGGTGCGGTGCGTGCCCTTCACGTCGAGAAACTCCTCGAGCTTCTCGAGATTCGAGCGCTCCGGGTAGTCGGTATAACGAAGACTCGGGTACACCATGAGCTCGCCGGTCTGGGTGCGTCGCCCCCATTGCAGGCCGGCGTTGGCGACGTAACCGGCCAGTTTTCCGTCGTCGCTGCTATCGGGCCGCAGGTCGCGATTGGTGTGGCCTTCGGCGCGCAGCTCGAGGCGTGGCTGGTAGTAGGTCTCGGCCGCGAACGCGCCTGCCGGGGCGATGCAGGCGACGAGCCACGCACAACGCCGCGAGCGCGGGCGGCGCCGCCGGCGCTCAGGGAACAATGACGACATCGCCGCTCTCGAGGAGCACGTTCTGGTCGAGAGATCGACCCCTGCTCACGTCTTCATAGCGGAAGGGCAGCACGGACTGCTTCGTTCCGGACGAACGAATGATCGATATGTTGTTGAGAGACGCGAACGGCGTCATGCCGCCGGCCAGGCTCAATGCCTGCAGCACGTTCACCTGCGGATTCATGATGAACGCGCCGGGTGTCTTTACCTGGCCGATCACGTAGACCTTGTTGCCTCCGACATTCATGAGGGTGATCGAGACGACAGGCTCGGGGATGAAGCGCTTCAGCTTGGTCTCGATCTCCGTCTGCACTTCGGCGACACCGCGTCCCGCCGCATTGATTTCGCCCACGAGCGGAAACGAGAAGCGCCCGTCCGGACGCACCATGATCTGCTTGGTGAGGTCCGGCTCCTTCCACACCGACACGTCGAGCTGATCGCCAGCATGCAACGCGTAGTGAGCGGCCTGTTGAGCGTGGACCGGCGCGCACAGGCATACCAGTAGCGCCGCCAGCGCGATGAGCTTTCCGGGCAGGAGAATTCCAGAAGCGCTTTCCGACATCGTTTGTTCTCTTGTCTTGGCGGCTTGCACTGTTCTGAGAGTGCGCCGCGAACATCGAGCAAGTTCCGTTCCTGAGCTTCAGCTCGACGGACCGCGGGGCGGGGGGCGGCAAAGCAGCCAAGCCTTGCTGTAATCCTTACATGGAGCGCAGGTTCCTCGAGCACCGGAATCGACGGTGAGCGCGCGCAAGCCGCCTGCCTTGCGACCTGCATCGCGGAGGTCAGCGCGTCCGCGCTGGCATCCGTATTGCAACGGTCGCAGGTCGTACCGAATTCCTCCAAAGACGAGCGTTTCTTACCCGCACCGATGCACGCAATCGTTCTCGCACTCGTTCTCGCCAGTCTCGGAGTCGACTCGCTCGCGAACGCCCGGTTCATTCCCGGCGTCACCGCATACCTGCAGGAAGGACTGGCGCTGATCGCAATTGTCATCGTGATCTTCTCGGGAGTCCGCACGCGCTTTGCCAATGTAGGCGCTGCATACTGGATAGCCTTCGCAAGCATCGCGGTTGTGCTGGTTTGCGGGGTGCTCGTGAACTCGGAAGAGACCGGCCCCATCTTCGCGGGGTTGCGCAATTACCTGCGCGCAATTCCGTTGTTCTTTCTGCCAGCTGTGTGCGCACTCAGTGTGCGGCAGCTTCGCCAGCAGTTGTGGCTCATCTTCGCTTTCGCGCTGGTGCAGGTTCCGCTTTCGATCTATCAGCGGATAGCTCGCTGGTCAGAAGGGCACATTTCGGGGGACTTCGTGGTGGGCACGTTACGCAACTCCGGCGTGCTTTCCGTTTTCCTCATCTGCGTAGCATGCGTGCTGGCGGGGCTGTACATGCGCAAACGCCTGCCGCTGCGCTGGTTCATTCCACTGCTGCTGGTTGTGCTAATCCCCACAACGGTGAACGAGACGAAGGCGACGATCGTGCTTCTGCCGCTCGGGCTGCTGGCAACGTTCATCGTCGCCTCCGCCAGCAACCGGCGCCTGCGCAACGGACTGATCGCGGTGACGGCGCTGTCGCTCTTCGGATCGATTTTCGTGCCCGTCTACGACTACTACGTCAAGCCGCGCTGGGGCTATGGCATCGTGGAGTTCTTCACCATGGAGGGGAGGCTCGAGGGCTATCTCGAAAGACCCCGTGCCGGCGTGGGCACCCGGGAAGCCGGCAAAGTCGATGCGATCGTCGTGCCGCTGAAGGCGATCGCGCGCGAGCCCGCGCAGCTCGCGTTCGGGTACGGCATCGGCAACGCCTCGGAATCCTCGCTCGGTGAGAAGTTCACCGGCGAGCACTTCCGCCGCTTCCAGCCATTTCGTCTGTCGACCGCTTCGGTGCTCATCATGGAGACGGGAGTGCTGGGATTGGCGCTGGTGCTGTGTCTGAACTTCATGATCTTCCGCGACGCGAGATTCCTGGCGGTGCGGGCACCGGGGCTGCTGGGCGGGCTCGCCGCCGGCTCGGTCGGTGTGGTTGCGGTAGTGACAGGGGCGATGTTCTACACCGAGCTGATGGCGTACGGCTCGATCTCATTTCTCTTCTGGTATTTCTCGGGACTGGTCGCCGCGGAACGCATGAGGCTCGAGCGTGCTGCGGTCACACGAGTGGCTTCCGCGGAGGTTTATCAACCGGCCGCCGAGGTGCGCGGAGCCGTCGCATGAGCAAGGCAGGCCCCGCCGAGCGCATACGTCTGCTGTATATCGTGCGCGAGAAATTCCCGACGCATCGCGTCGACGTGGAGGTTCTCTTCGGGCGTGAGCTGCTCGAGCGCGGACATCACATCGACCTGGTGATGCAGGCAGGCAATGCCGGCGTGAGGCCTGGCCTGCATTCCTGGCACGGCGGCACAGTGTTTGTCGGTGCCTGCGACCCCGCGCGAGGCCTTTTGCACAGACTGCGCGACTACCTGCGTGGATTCGTCCACGAGTTGCGCTGCATGCTGCGTCTGGCGCACGCCGATCGGTACGACGCGATCCAGGTGAAGGATCGCTTCCTCATTGCATGCTTCGCGCTGGCCGTCGCCCGGCTGCGTGGCCTGCAGTTCTATTATTGGCTGTCATTTCCATTTCCCGAGTCTTGGGTGGAGCGCGGGCGCATGGGAGCGGCCCGATACCCGTTGCTCACCCGATTGCGTGGCGTGGTGACGCATTGGCTGCTCTACCACTGGATTCTGCCCCGGAGCGATCATGCGTTCCTGCAGAGCGAGTGCATGAAGGAAGGGGTGATCGGTCATGGCATCGAGGCGCGCAAGCTGTCGGCGGTGCCGATGGGTATAGACCTCTGCGCGGCCGACGTCGCAAGTGTGCCGCCGGACAGTGGCTCCTCGCAGGTCACGCTCGTGTATGTAGGCGCCATTGCGGCCGAACGCAGGCTGGAGATTCTCGTCGACACACTCGGCATTCTGCGACGACAAGGCATTCCGGCCGTCATGCTCATCGTGGGCGACTCGGCTCTGCCGTCAGATCGGGCCGCGCTGGAAGCACGTGCGGCGCAGCTCGGCGTATCGCAGTGGTTGCATCTCACGGGGTTTCTCCCGCGCGATGAGGCATTCGCGCGCGCGCGCGCCGCGCAGATCGGCTTGTCGCCGATCTTCCCAAGTGCGACGTTCCGCGTGGCATCCCCGACCAAGCTGGTGGAGTACCTCGCATTGGAGCTGCCGGTTGTGGCAAACGACCACCCGGACCAGCGCTTAGTGCTCGACAGCAGTGGCGGCGGTGTGTGTGTTCCGTGGGGCGCGCGGCACTTCGCACGAGCGGTGCGGTGGCTTCTGCGACTCACGCCGGAGCAGCGGCGAAGCATGGCCATGCGCGGCAGGGAGTGGGTTGCCGCGCACCGCAGCTACGTACGCATCGCCGATGAGGTTGAACGCACCTATCTGCAGCTTCGAAGCACCCGGCGACCGCGCCGTTGCGCGCCCTCTACGGATCCGGCGGCGCGCGAGTCTTCTTCGTAGCGGCATTGGCATCCGCCAGCCGTTCCAGGGCCACTACTCGGACGGGCTGGCGAGGCTGGGGTCGAGCACGCGCGCCACCGCATCGAGATTGCACAGAGAGAATTGTTCGCGCACGAAACGCTTTGCTCGCGCGCAGATGTCCGCTCGCAGCTGCGCGTTCTGTGCAAGTTGAGCGATCGAGGCACTGAGTTTGTCGTAGTGACCACCGGCAAACACACCGTAGCGATCGTCGTCGAATACACCGTCGGGATTCACAGCGAGGCTCGCCACTACTACATCGCGTTGCCACGCCTGGATGAACGTGTTCGAGAAGCCCTCTTGCGCGCTCGTGTTGACGAGAATGTGGCTTTCCGCGAGAAACCTGTTGGCCTCAACGCTGGGCACCTCGCCGATGTATCGAAGATTCGGCAGGCTCTGGATCTGTTGCGCCATGCGAGCGCGCGCGGATGCGACATCGTAGGGACGGCCTACCATGACGAACTCGATGTTGGGAAGATGCGCAAGGTCGCGCACGAGCCGCAGGAAGAGCTCCGGGCGCTTCACGGCTTTCATGTTGGCGACCCAGCCGACGCGCACCACGTCCTGCGGTTTCACGATCTGCTCGGTTGCCACCGGATGGAAATTCGAGATGCACGTGGCATCGGTACGGCCGTAATACCGTTTCAAGACCTCCGCCTGGCTGCCGCTTTGAACGATGATGGCACTTGCGTGCCGGGCGCCGTAGCGCACAAGCGCCTGCTCTGCCTGCACGATCGGCGTGCGCCAGGAGAGTTTGCGCGGCGGCGGCAGAAGGTCCATGTCGCTTGCCACGTGCCACACCATGCGGCAGCCGCTCGCTTGCGCGTAACGCGCCGCGATTCCGGTATGGCCACATGCGACGCGCTGGTAGATCACATCCGGCCGCAGGCGGGCGAGGGTGGTCCAGAGGCGTGGCGCGTCGAGGAAGTACGCGCCCCCGGCCGGCCGGCCGTCGCCGAGGGCATGTATCTCATAGCCGCGCGTGGTGTCTCGCGGCGGGGCTCGTCGGGTCACGTAATGAATGTCGAAGCGATCCAGCTGTCGCAGCCGCTCGATGAGCAGGCTCACCTGATACTCCGCGCCGCCCATGAGGCGCTCCCAGTGCGACGGCACCACGATGCACAGTGTCTTGCGGCGAGGCCCCGCAGGCGCGTGGAGGCGGCGCCGCGGAGAATGGCCCGCATCGGCATGCAATGGTTCCACGGCCGAATGCACCTGCATCAGTTGTACCTCAGCACCTTGTTGCGTGCGCCCGCGCGTAGCGCAGACGAGACGCCCTCTACCTGAGCAAGGATTGTACTCGGCGAGACCCCAGGGTCGGCTGAGTGACTTGCCCGGGCGGTAGCCCGGATCAGGCGCTGTCGGCTCGATGTTCGCCGCCTGCGGATGCCGAAGAAGCTATCGCAGCGATGGCGCTCTTGCCGTGTAGCTTTTTCCTGAGCTCAGCAAACTTGCACGAGGATCGCGGGTGGCGGCGTGTGCGCGGACGCGCCGGGTGCGGCCGGCGGCGCTCCGTATGAGCGGAATGCTTCTTGCAGCGCCTGTAATACGGCTTTCCCCTTGCCGCTCGCTCCGCGCGCCAACGGACCACGCATCACTGCCGGAGATTCAAGTTGCTCAGCCAGGTCAAGCAGTCCATTCGCAGCAAGCTTCGTTGCCTGCCGGGCGAGGGTCGTGCGGTTGTCGACGCGTATCGCCAGCTCATGCTGTTGAAGCGCCGCGCGCGCACGAAGCTGCGCGCCGCTCGCACCGAAGGTTTGCCGGACCTGGAGACGGTCTACTGGATCGACCCGGCGCGCATCGTCAATCACACCAACTATTTCGCCCCCGGTGCGAGCCTGCCGCCCGAGGATCGGGTTTTCGATCCCGAGGCGGATCGCGGCCGGGTCTGTGGTGGCGACTGGGACATCCCCCAGATCAAGTTCGATGATCTGGACATTGCCCGTGCCGTGCGCCAGCGCGTCGAGGCGGGCACCGACTGGCACGCGACACAGTTCCATTCGAGCATTCTCGCGCGGCTGCAGCGCGACGGCCGTGCGCCGTGGAGAATCGCGTCGGGCCAGGACCTCGATGCCCGCTACCGCTATCTCGACGGGCTCATCGCGAACATCCGCGAGCAAGGTTTTCGGCTCAGCCACGAGGTCGCGCTGCCAGGCGAGGACAAGGGCATCGACGGCGACGAGCGCTACGGCGCCGAGATATCGGTGAACATCGATCGCAACGGTCATTACCTGTTCCAGGATGGCCGGCATCGCCTGGCGATCGCGAAAGCGCTTGGCCTGCCGCGCGTGCCGGTGAAGGTTCTCGTGCGCCACAAAAAGTGGGCGGAGTTCCGCGAGCTCGTGCGCTCGCTGGCGCAAGGCGGCGGCGGCTCGTCCCGCCAGAACGAGCTGTATCAGAACCCCGTGCATCCCGACTTGCAGGACATTCCCGCGGCCCACGCCTGCGAAGACCGCTTCGCGGCCATTCAGAAAGCGCTGGATCCGGGCACTGGCGCGGTGCTGGATGTCGGGGCGAATCTGGGCTTCTTCTGCCATCGGTTCGAAAGCCTGGGCCATGAGTGCCATGCGGTGGAGCTGTTGCCGCAGATCGCGCTCGCGGCCGAGCGGATTCGCGTTGCCGAGGGCCGCAGGTTCACGGTGATCTGCGAAGACCTGTTCGCGGCATCACTGAAGCCGCCGCTGGTCGACCGGCGCTACCAGGTGGTGCTCGGCTTGAGCATCTTCCATCACTTCCTGAAGCGGAAGGATGCGTTCGGGAAGTTCAGCGCGTG
Organism: uncultured Gammaproteobacteria bacterium; assembly: GCA_963837755.1. Lineage (GTDB taxonomy): Bacteria > Pseudomonadota > Gammaproteobacteria > Steroidobacterales > Steroidobacteraceae > JADGHX01. The sequence continues at coordinate 631,176 of CAWIOP010000005.1, forward strand.
GCTTGCCCGCCTGAGCGCGGATTCGATGTTCTTCGAGCCGCATTGCCCCGATGAGCCGCAGATGGCGGGCGCGCACGTGAACTTCGGCCCGCGCGAGTTTGTCGGCTTCATCCTGTCGCAGTCATCGCTGCGCCACGCCGAGCTCATCGAGCGGTGTGCCGACGGGCGCGTGCTCTACAAGCTATGGCGTTGACGACGTACGGCTGAGTTTCAGCTCTGGCTATACGAAGCCGCTTGTCGCCATTTGCCGATATTGTGGTACGCGGCTTCAGGGATTAGGTTACACGCCGGTCGAGGAGCAAACCCGCTGCGAGGCGGGGACGCAAAGCCTCCGGTGCTGGAGCCCACGTGTTTCCAGATAGCGGGGTTGCCGAGTGGTCGCCTGGTCGCGGGCGCTCGAAACACTTGTCACCCACCCCGCATCTGTACGGTCAGGCTCCCGGCGAAGGCGCTGCTCGATCGGCACTTTCCGCTATCGAGGAGAATGAGTTGATCAGACGCAGTTTCGGGGGTTTGGAAAAAAATAGTGGCGCTCGCGAGCCGGGTCGGTGGATTCGCGCGGGCGCCGTCATCGCAGGCGCATTGGCCACGCTCATGTTTGCCTCCCTGGCGAGCGCGGCGGTCAACCCGCCGCTCATGTTCGCGGGTGATTTCGAGAATGGGGTCTACAACGCGACCCTGCTCAAGGTGTCGGGCAACGCGCCGATCGTCACCAAGGATTTCAGCCGTCGCGGTAGTTACGCGGCGAAGTCCGTGCTGAACCGCGCGACCTCGCCCAGGTCCTATCGCACCGAATTCTCGCTGAGCGAGCCTCCGACGCAGATGGGCGGCGAGTACTGGTACGGTTTCAGCATTTATCTGCCCAGCGATTATGTCGCTGATAACATCTATGAAATCCTTGCCCAGTGGCACGGCGTGCCCGATTCCACCGCCGAGGACACCCTGAATCCGCCTGTGTCGCTGCACTCCGAGAAAGGCGTGTGGATGGTGTCGACGATCTGGGATTCACGCAAGATCACGGAAGCCGCTACCTACGAAGGATCGCGTCGCTACCAGCTCGGCGAGTACAAGCGCGGCGCGTGGACGGACTGGGTGTTCCACATGAAGTGGTCGCCGAAGAGCGATGGCCTGATACAGATCTGGCAAAACGGCAAGAAGGTCGTGGACACCGCCGGCCCGATCGGATTCAACGACCCGCGCGGCCCGTATTTCAAGTTCGGGATCTACAAGGGCTGGCGTGATCGCACGACGCCGGTGGGCGTGGTGGGCGTGCGCACGCTCTATCACGACGAGGTCCGGGTGGCTTCCGGCGCGGGCCGATACGCGGACGTGGCGCCGGGCGGCACGGGCAAGCGCCCCGTCGCGCCGCTGGCGGTGCGCACCCAACCGTAGGCTGCCGAATGAAGCCGGGCGCGCGCCCGGCTTCAACGCCCGGGCAGATTGGGCGAGCGCGCCTGCTTCGCCACGGCATTCATTCGGGTGGGCTGGGGACGAAAGTCGAGGATCATTACGCCGCCATCGAGCGACCGCCACGCCACCTGCGGGTTCCACTTGTCGAACTGGCGGAGCATCCCTGCCGAATCGTGCGCACTCGCCACCACTCTGACCGGCGTGCCTGAGGCGAGCCGCAACTCGATGGCGGAGGCTTCGTAGAGAAGCGGAAGGTTGCCCCATCGCTCGCGCGTGCCTCGCCGGCACGCATACGCTTCGAACCGCGCCGTGCGCGAGTCGATGTAGGTGAAATCGAAGCTCGGATAGTAGAAGTCGACGCTGGGGAAAGCGTTGATGACCACGGCGCCACGCTGCGGGTGTAGAGCGAGCCAGTCTGCAGCCGCTCGCACGTCCGCTCTCGGCAGCAGGTGTGCCGTTTCCCTGCGTGTGGCCCCCACACGGAAATTCACGTTGGCGCTGTCGATGTGCGCGAGGCGCGAAATGCTGAAGTCCTCCGTCGCGGCGAACAGGGCGGCCACCGCGGTCACTGCGGCAGCCGTCACGGCCGTTCGCGGCATGCGCAGTGCTTCGAACGCCCTGAATGTCGTCAGCGTCGCGATGAGCAGCATGAGCGGATAGAGAAAGAAGATGTACCGGGTTTCGTGTCGCGGTGGCCCGCTCGCGCTAGCGGCCGCGATCATGACCAGGATGATGACCAGCAGCGCACGCTCCGTCGGCGAAGCATCGTTCGGCCTCACGATGACGCGAATTGCGGCGATCGTGATGGTGAGCGCGAGGCCCAGTGACAGCAGCGGCACCGCGCCGCCCCAGGGCCGCACCACTTCCTGGATGAAATTCGGGAATCGGACGAGCTCGTACGAAAGCAGCATCGCCTTGTGTGCGAAACCGACATCGTCGCTTGCGATCCAGGCGTGCGTTGCGAGCCCGAACGCAGACCAGAAGGCGAGCGCGACGAGGAGCGCACCGACATATCGCAAGCCGGCTCGATCAAGATACTCCCGCCACTGCATCGCTCCTGTTACCAGCAGGAGAACCAGAACGAGGCCGCAGGCGGCGAACTGGTGAACGAGAGCGAGCCCCAGCGCGGCGCCAAGGCCTGCTGCCGCGAGCCAGCGATCCCGCAAGCGCCACATCCAGGGAATCGAGAAGAGCGCCGCGCCCAACGGCACCAACACCGCCGCGAGCCATAGCGGGTAGTTCGTGATCGTTCGCCAGGGCGCCGTTATCCCGGGCCCATCGGACGCGTGGAGGTCTGGCACAGAACCCGACCGGCAGCTCTGCGCCGGTACCGCTCGCCCGCAGATTTGCCATGACGAACCAGCCGATCGGGACCAGGAGCAGCAGCATTCCGGCCACGCGGGCCCAATCGCCCCGGGTGAGGCGGCCGGATGGCGTTCTGAGAAACGGCGGCAGCAGGTTCAGCGCGGCCAGGAAGAGACCGCCTTCCCAGATCAGCGCGCCCAGTACCGAGAGAATCAGCATGCCCCACAGTGCGCGTCGCTCGCCGTCGACGTAGTAGCGCAGGAAGCACACCACGTACCATGTGAACACGGCCTGGAAAGGCGCGTACATGCGCGCAAAACGCGCGATCTCGACTTCCCAGACGGACAGCGCCAGCAGCACCGCGACGAGCAGGCCGAGAGCGTGACCGTGAAGGCGACGACCGATGAGGTATGCCGCAGGCAGCGTGATCAGGCTGGCGACCGCTGCGACCAGTCGGCCCGCGAGCTCCGGCGTGGCACCGCCCAGTTGCAGGCCGGCGGTGATGTACTGGAACACGATGCCGCGCGTGTAGAGCCCACCGCAGTCATAGCGCGGGAGGCCGGAGCTCAAAACGTTCTGCACGGAGCGCAGGATGTAGTACTCGTCCACCGCCACCGGCCAGGTGGCGATGCCCTTGAAACGTGCATAGCAGCCGAAAGCGATTGCGGCGACTGCAAGCAGCAGGAGCCAGACTCTCGCGCTCATACGCATTCCACGAGCTCGAACGCGGTGGCGCTCAATCGGCGATCAGCTCGTTTTTTCCGCGACGCGCATTCGGGGTGCTTTCCGGTTCCACTGGCTGGTGGCGCACCACTTCCGCGATCTGGTAGTCCTTGATGGCGCGCGCGTGCGTGAAGATGATCAGCTCGCCGAGCAGGCCGAGCGCGAACAGCTGCAGGCCGAGCACCACCAGCAGCGAAGACAGCAGCAGCGCGGGCCGGTCGGCCAGCGGCTGGCTGAAGAACAGGCGGTCAAGCACGAGCCACGCTGTCAGCAGCGCGCCGATGCCGAACGTGCGAAGCACCCACCATGCCGAAGAAGCGCAGCGGCTTCTTGGTGAAGCGCACCAGGAAGAAGACCGTGAAGATGTCGAGCAACGCCGCGCGCGTACTCGCGCGGCCTGTAGACGCCCGTCGAAGCGGTCCTTGCGGCGACTGGCGCAGATCGCACCTCCGCGCACGCGGAAGCCCTGGCGGTCGGCGAGCACGGCCAGGAAGCGGTGCTGGTCGCCGTAGAGCTGGATTTCCTCGAGCACGCGCCGGTGGAAGGCGCGCGCGCCGCAGCCCAGGTCGTGGAAGCGCAGCCGCGTGACCCAGCCGAGCAGGCCGTGGAAGGCCGCAGCGGCGCAGCCGCTCGAAGAGCGCCGCCGGCGCGCGGCCAGCGCCGGCCGATGGCCAGGTCGCAGCCGATCGAGCGCGGCGCACGAGCTTGCGCGATTTCGCCGCCTCGATCTGGTGGTAGGCGGGCAGCGTGACGATGATGTCGCCCGGTCGCGTGCTCGAAGCCCGCCATCAGCGCGGTGGCCTCGCCGAACGAGCGCGTCAGGCGCGATCACCGTGAAGCGCTCGCCGCCGGTCGCGCAGCTCGCGCAAGCCCGGCGGCGAACTCCGGCTGCGGGCCGTCGAGCACGTAGATGAGTTCGTAGGACTGCCCGAGCGCGTCGAGGCCGGCCTTGTACTCGGCATGCAGCTGCGCGGCGTCGGCGTGCGCGGCTGCCGACCGGCACGATGACGGAAAGCTCGGCGTCGACGCTGTGTCGAGGTTCATGAGTGCCCATCTCGCTCCAGGTGCGGTCGCCGCAGCCCAGACTCTTTGCGGTCAGCCGCGAGAATTCGTGCTCGCGCACGTCGCCGAGCTTGTAGATCAGCTCGCCGAGCACGCCGCCGCAGACCAGGATGAAGGCGGAGCATCAGCAAGATCAGGCCCGTGCCCGCGATCGGCAGCGGCAGCGGCCGTGCGCGCGCCCAGCTGCCACGAAGCGAGTCAGCCGAATGCGACGGCAGCGCCAATGAGCACGAGCGGCAGGGCCAGCAGGCCGAACCACAGCAGCGGGCGCGACGGTGAACGAGGCCACCGTCTTGATGACCATGAGGTCGAGCAGCACCTTGTAGACGCGCGACAGGCCGTACTTGGACTGGCCGAACTGCCGCGCGTGATGGCGCACCTTGATCTCCGCGATGCGCGGGCCGGCGATCGAGGCCATCGCCGGAATGAAGCGGTGCATCTCCGAATACAGCGGAATCTCCTTGATCAGCGACGCGCGGATAGGCCTTCAGCGAGCAGCCGTTGTCCTTGATCGGCACGCCGGTGACCTTGCCGATCAGCCAGTTGGCGATCCGCGAAGGGATCTTGCGCGAGACCAGCTTGTCCTGGCGGTTGAAGCGCCAGCCCGACCACGATGTCGTAGCCCTCGTCGATCTTGTGCGAGGAACAGTGCCGATGTCGCGCGGGTCGTTCTGCAGGTCGCCGTCCATGGTGACGAGCACCTCGCCGCGCGCCTGCTCGATGCCGGCGGCCATGGCCGGCGTCTGGCCGTAGTTGCGCCGGAACTTCACGACGCGCACGCGCGGGTCGCGGCGGGCGATCTCGATGGCGATGTGTCCAGTGTGCCGTCGCGGCTGCCGTCGTTGACGAGGACCATCTCGAAGGAGATGCCCAGCGGCTCTACGGCGGCGACGATGGCCGCGTGCATGCCGCCGGATGTTCTCCTCCTCGTTGTAGAAGGGCACGATGATCGACAGCTCTGGAAGCACGTTGTTCATATCGAGGCGGAACTCGGCGAGACCTGCGGCTGGTGGAGCGCAAGCTGAGCAAACCTCGTTCCCAGCCTGTCGGCGCCGACGGGTACGGCGCTTGCGCGAGCGAAGGCTTCGCTGGCTGGCCGGGAACCCTCTTGAGTGTCCAAATGACGCCACCTGTGGCGGCGCGCCCGGATCGGCTCGCCCTGTTGCGTTCGCCCGCGCTGCGCTCCGGGGCGGCCTTCGCGGCGGGGGGCATCGGCTTCGCGCTCGGCAACCTCTTGCTTGCCCGGGTGCTGCCCGAGATCGAGTACGGCCGCGTTGCGCTGTTCCTGGCGCTGATTCAGCTCGGCACGGTGCTCGGCCCGGTTGGCGTCGAAACGCTCATCAATCGTCACCGGCTGAGCGCCGGACGGGCGCTGCTCACGCGCGTGGGCACGACGGGCATCGCGGCAGGGTTGCTGTTCGCGGCCGTTGCTTTCGCGGTTTACGACGTGGGAGTCGTGCTTTCGGCGCTGCTTGCGCTGGCGATCGCGAGCGCCGCGCTCAATCGCGTCGCGGCCTCATTTTTCCAGTCGCAGCGTAAATTCGGCCAGTCGCTGTTGCTGATACTCGTGCACAACTGGATCGTGCTGCTGGCCGTGCCCGTCGTTCTGCTCACGGGCCGGCGCGATGCTTTGCCCGCTGCGTTCACGATTACCGCCGCATATGCCGCAACGGCGTTGCGGGGCTGGAGCAGGGCACTGCGCGCCCATGCGGGGCCCGAGCGCCATGCGCAGCAAGCCGCACTTTCCGGTGAGGTGCCGCCGCGGCCGGTCATGCTGCACGAAGGACTCATGGTGGTGGGCATGCAGCTGGCGTTCGCCGCGTTGTACCAACTCGATCGTCTCATCATTCCGCGCGCGCTCACCATCCAGGATCTTGCGACCTATTCCGTTGTATCTGCCGTCGCCGCCTCGCCGTTCCGCATGTTGCAGACGGGGCTGGCGTTCTCCCTGCTGCCGCGCCTGAAAGCGTGTGCCAGCCGCGCGGAGGTGCGAAGACTGATCAGACACGAAATCGGCATCGCTTGCGGCGCCGCCGTGCTGGCGTGCCTCGGCGTGCTGGTCTTCACCGACTGGGTGCTCCGGGTCGCTCTCGAGGGCCGCTACGAGTTCTCCCGCGGGCTGCTGGTCGCATTCGTGATCGTCGGCCTGGTGCGCGTGTGGGGTGGAATCTCGGGAGCGACCGCTATCGCAATCGGGACCGCGCGTCAGCTTGCGATGCTGAACGCGCTCAGCTGGGTCGCCCTCCTCGTGGCTGCCGCGAGTGCCTACGCGGCGCGAGGCTTCGGACTCACCGGCATCGTCTACGGCGTGGGGGTCGGTTGGCTCGGCCTTGCCATCGCGGGCTCGGTCATCGGAGCGCGCACCGTCGCGAGCGGCGGCACTTCGTGACGGCCGCGCTGGTCGATGAACTGGCGCAGCCAGAGCTCCGCGCAAATGAGGGACCACAGGATGTGGAGTCTCTCGGAGGAGTATGAGGCGTCGCGGCGCCGGTTCTGTAGCGCAGCGATGTATTCCGCCGGCACGAGGTGCCGTTCGCCGAGCGATTTTCGCAGGCGCAGCTGGCTGGCGAAGTCGTCCAGCACGTCGCTCAGGCGCGAATCATGTTGCCGCCGCTCGTTTCCCTTGCGGCGGCCGGACATCGATGGCGGCATGAGCCGCGCCATGGCTGCGCGCAGAATGCGCTTCTGCCGTCGCGCATCGATCATGAAGGCGGTCGGGCAACCGATTGAGAAATCCAGCACCGCTGGGTCGCTGAACGGCGCGATCATCTGAATGCCGCTCGCCGCGTCCGTGGGCTCGTGAAAGTGCATGCTGTCGCTGATGGACAAAATGGCGCGACGGTAGTCACCGAGCGAGCGATAACGCAAGCGCGCCGCCTGCTCGTGCGCGCCGATCACCGAGGGCATCGTCGGCCGATCGCCGTGGAACGCCATGTCCGCCAGTCGCCGGCCGAGCCACGACGATGGCTCCTGTCGTTTCTGCGCGTAGATGAACAGCTCGCCGAGTGCGCCACGCAGTGGTGGTGGCGCGTGATCGCGCAGCCACATCAGTCGATGACGCGGCATGCCCGCGAACGCCGCGTCCGCGCCCTGTCCGATGAGGTAGGCGCGCTCGCGCTGGGCCATCCGCTCCACGAGCACCTGAAACAGCACTGCCTCCTCGCGGCCGGCCAGATCCTCGGAGTGCCAGACGAGTCGGCGCAGCTCCGACGGAATGCGTTCGGTCTCCACGTAACACTCATGGTGGTCCGTGCCGAACACCCTTGCACCTTCGCGTGCCCCAAGAATGTCCGGATCCGACTCTCCGTGGCCGACGGTGTAGGTGGTGACCCGCATGTCCGGGCGAACGTTGCGGACCAGTGCGAGCAGGCAGACCGAGTCGAGGCCGCCGCTGAGTGCCAGCGCGATGCTCTCGCGCCCCTCCAGCTGCCGGCGCACCACAGCCTGCAGCAGCGAACGAAGGTGCTGCGCGGCCTCCGTGAACGTGCGTATGCCGGTGTCCGTGCCGACTGGCTTCCAGTACCGCGCGCGGGTGAGCTCCTGCCTGCGATCGATGGTCCACGTGTAGGGTCCGCGGATCGCAGTGATGCCCTCGAGCAGGCATTGATCCGGGCCCAACGAACGGGAGCGCAGATAGGTGTGCAAGACGTCCCGATTGACGGTAGCGGGCACGTCGGCAAGCGCGAGCAGCGCCTTGTAGTCCGAAGCGAAGGCGACGCGGCCCGGAAGTCTCGCGACGTGCAGCGATTTGTAGCCGTGACGATCGCAGATCAATTGCAGCGATTGCGCGGTCGCGTTCCAGCGCGCGAGCGCGAAGAAGCCCCGGAATGTGGCCGGCGGCGCGGCGACCCCGCGAGCGAAAGCGCTTTCGGTGTCGGCCCTGCGGGTGCCATCGCCAGCCGCGTCGATGGCGAGGTCTCCATTCGCAAGGTCTGCGAGCTCATCGTCGCGGGTGAGCTGCGCAAAATGCACGTGCGGTGCCGGGCTCCAGACGCGGGCCGTGCCGCGATAAGACATGCACGCGGCCATGGCCGCGACTTCATGCGCCGTGCCATCGCCGACGATTCCTGCAAGCCCACCCATGGGGCGCTACTTCCGCCTGGCCGGCGCCAGCGCAACCGCGCTCGCGAGGAGCACGCTCTGGAAAATCGATTCGTAGTGTCGCGCGCACCGGTCGATGAAATAGGTTTCCACGGCCGCGAGGTTGTGGCGTCGGATCGACGCGCGGCGCTCCGCGGAGTCGTACAGGTCGAGCACCGCGGCGGTGAATGCGCCGACGTCGTTGAGCGGCACGACGTGCCCCGTGGTCGGCGTCGAGAGGAAGTCCACCTGGCCGCCGCGGTCGTAGCAGACGACCGGCAGGCCGAAAGCCATTGCTTCGAGGAACACCAGTCCGAAGCCTTCGTGCTGGCTCGTCGAAACGAAAATGTCGGATATCGAGAGGGCCGCGTGTTTCTGTTGCTCCGTGACATGACCCAGCAGTTTCACGCGGTCCGACACCCTGAGCTCGCTCGCGGCCTGCTGGATCTGCGCCGCCTCTGGCCCGTCGCCAACCACCAGAAGGAAGATGTCCCGGCGCTTCGCCGCGGCGAGCACCGAGACCAGTTGTGTCGTCGACTTGCGTGGAACGAGTCGCCCCACGGTCACCATCACGAAGGCGTGCTCCGGCATGCCGAACGCGCGGCGGTGGCCCTGCACTCCGGTCGGCGGCCGCGCGATGCCGAGCGGAATCAGCTCGACGGGCCGCTCGACACCGTAGAGGCGAGCGACGTTCTGAGCAGTGTCGCGCGACTGGGCGACCACGGCGTCCGCCCCGGCCAGCATGTTCGCGATGAGCGCGCGCAGCAGCGAGTGTCGATGCGGCGACATCGGCTTCGACGGGTCGAAGAAATCTCCGCCGTGGACGGACACGACGTTCGGAATGTCGAGGCGCCGGGAGAGCCAGTGGCCAACCGGACCCGTCGGCACGACGAAATGGGTGTTGATGATGTCGAACGGCCGTTCACGGCCAAGCTGGAGGCCGCGCAGGCACGCCATGGGCAAGTAGGCCACCATTGAAGGCAGGTTCGCCACGGCGAGCTGGCGGCGGAAGAAGACCGGCACCCGCACCACGCGCACTCCATCCTCCACCCTGTCAGCGGGCAGATCGAATGCACGCGACGTCAGCACGGTGACTGCGTGGCCCCGCCGCGCGAGCTCCACCGCCATGGCAGCCATTACGACACCGCCACCACCTCCAATCGGGGGGTATTCGAAGTTGGTGAACAGAATTTGCATGCAGTCCCCAGCAATGGCGGCGTACGGCACGGGTCAAGCATCCCGCGTGCCAGCGCCACCGTCCGCCGGGCATTGTGCCCTTCACCCACGGAGATCCTGAACATGAGCTCGATGCCGCGTGCGCAACCGACTCCACCGGTACCGGTGGTGGCCCGTGAGCCACGCGCGCTCGCGGCCCGCCTCGAGCCCTTCGACTCCTATTGGCAGGCGCCGCAGGACGTGGAGAAGGGTTTCAAGTCGTTCACCGCCTACTACAGGGCCAATTACCTGGCACAGCTACCGAGCGACCGCGATGCGGGCATTCTGGTGGTGAGCTGTGGGCCGGGATATCTCGTGAATATGCTGCGCGAGCACGGATACCGGAACGTGCTCGGCATCGACTCGGACGCGAGCAAGGTCGAGCACGCGCGCCGACACGCGCTGCCGTGCGAGACGGCGCGCGCGTTCGAGTATCTGGAGGGCCGTGTCGCCCAGTACGACGCGATCATTCCGGAGCAGGAGCTGAATCACCTCACGCTCGATGAAACCCTCGATTTTCTGCGCCTGTGCCGGCAGGCGCTGCGCCCTGGCGGACGCGTCGTGGTGTATGCGATGAACGGCGCAAATCCCTTGGTGGGATCGGAAAATTTGTCCCACAACATCGATCATTTTTACAACGTGACGGAGTACAGCCTGCGGCAGATCCTGGAGCTCGCGGGCTTCCGCGACGTGCGAGTCTTCGCGCTGAAGCTGTACGTGTTCTGGAAGAACCCTCTCAACTATGTCGGTTGGGCGGTGACCGGCGTCCTGGAGCTGCTGCTGCGCGCGGTGTTCGTGCTATACGGCAAGAAGGTCAGGGTGCTGAGCAAGAAGGTGGCCGCGTCCGCCGTCAAGGGTGATGCGTAGCGTTTCGCGTTCTCGTCAGCCGAGAAGGCCTGCCGTCTGATACCACTGGGCAGTGCGCTGTGCGCCTTCGGCGAAGAGCACCTGTGGACGGAAATTGAGCAGGCGGCGCGCGCGTTCGGCGGAGAAGCTGAAGCTCTTTCGAAAGAAATCGAGGCGGCGGCGGTGAAGCGGCGGCTCGAGGCCAAGCGGCGGCAGCACGGTCTCGCAGATATGTGCCGCGACGTCGAACGGCCACAGCGGCACGTGGCGTGAGCGGGGCGACTTGCCTAGCGCCGCGCTGATCGAGGCGACCATTGCGTCTGTCGTGAGGCGCTCGCTGCCGGCAAGAATCATCGTTTCACCGGCAGCGGCGGCGGTGCTGGCCGCGGTGAGCAACGCGCGGCAGAGGTCATCCACGTAAATGAGCTGGTGCTCGTTGAGACCGCTGCCCAGCGTGACGTAACGGCCATGCTGAATGGCGCGGAAGAGCTTCAGCAGGCGCAAGTCCGCGGGCCCGTACGTTTCGGCGATTCGCGCGATCGTGACTTCGAGCCGGTCCGCGAACTGCCGGACGACCGTCTCGGCTTCCGCTTTGGTGCGGCCATAAGGGTTGTCGGGCGAGAGGGGGCTCAGCTCGTCGATGACACCGTTGTGCCCGTTGCCATAGACGCCGATGGTGCTGCCGTGGACGAAGCGCCGGACGCCTGCCTCGACAGAGAGGGTGAGCAGAGTGCGCGTGCCTTCCACGTTCACCTTGCGGAAGTAGCTCTCGGGCGCCCCGGCCTCGTGCTGGGCGGCGGCGAGGTGGATGACGCTGTCATGGCCGCAGAGTGCGTCACGGATGCGCGGAACATCCGCGAGCGCGGCCTCAACGATTCGGATGCCGGAGTGTTCCAGCAGGTCGCAGCGGAACTTCTCTGCGTCGTTGTTGATGGGGCTCGCTACGGTGACGCGGTGTCCGGCTCGCGCCGCCTGCAGTGCGAGTTGCGAGCCGATGAAACCGGTTCCGCCGGTCAGGAAAATGCGGGATGCCGTGCCCGTCGCCGTGATCACACTGTATTCCTCAACAGCGCAGGCTCCGCTTCGGTTTCGGTGGGGGACGCTTGCGCGACGTGACGCAGCGATTTCGTCGCGCCGAGATAGCGTTCGAACTGTTCGTCGACCGCGCGCCGCTCTTTGATCGCGCGTTTCGTCGACCAGCCACGAGTCAGCTGCATGAACGCTGCAACCTCCGCGAGCGCGGACTCGCCGGGGTGACCGCCTGTCCCGAGCTCAGTGCGCCGGAACACAACGTCGCGCAGGGTCTGCACCATCTCGCCGCGCACCGCGTAAGCCACTTCGGCGAGCGTGACGTGACTGCCTGAAACACAACGTTGCAGCGATGGATCTGCATTTGCCATCGCAACCACGCGCGGCAAGTGCGTGCCGAAGTTCGCGACCATGGCGTCCATCGACGCGGGCGGCAGCCACGGCGGGCGATCCTGACGCGCGCGCGCGAGCAGCCGATCGAAGTCATCGACCTCGCCACCGGGAAGCGGGTCGGAAGCTGAGCGAATGCGCGCCGAGCGCTCGCGTTTTCCAACGGCGGCGCGGACGTCTGCCGGATCGAACGGGTCGGGATCTCCCCGACAGATCTGCTTCATGACGCAGTTCAAGGCTCTTGCGGCATCGAGCCTGGCGACCGTGTACCGCACGCTGATCGACGTGACGAGGCCCGAGATGCCATCGGCCAGTCGATGGTCGATGAGCCGCGACTGCTTGCCGAAGCGGATCCGCGCGTCCCCCTGTTGAGCGGCGTCGCCGAAGGGCACGAGGCCGAAGTCGACGCGCTCCACTTCCGGTTCGCGCAGGTCGAAGCCGGGATGGCTGACGTTGATCTCGTCGATGTACGAGCGAAGCTCGGCGCGCGTGAGGCGCGCGCCATCCGGATCGCGTGGCACCACGGAGTGCCACACGCCGACGAGCGTCTTGTCACGCCACGGCACCATGAAGAGATGACGAGCGCCACGCGCCAGTACCGCGTCTGCGTCGCGGGTGGCGCCCTGGAGCGCCAGCGCCCACGGGCCTGTGGGTCGCCGGTCGACCACGAAGCACGCGTCACGCGAATACGTGCCCGGGGTGCGGGCCACGGAGCAGCTCACGCCCTTCAGCAAGCCTTCCGCCCAGGGGCCAGCAGCGTTCAACACCACTCGTGCGCGAATATCGAAGCGCTCTCCCGTGAGCACGTCGCGCGCGACCACGCCATACGCGCGCTTGTCGCGCATTAGCAGTCGCTCCGCTTCCACGTAGTTCGCGCAACTTGCCCCGAACTGCTCCGCGGCCATCACGAACGCGAGCACCAGGCGTGGCGGGTTGTGCATCTGGCCGTCTTCGAACGCGGCGGCGCCGGTGAGCCCCCGCGACGGCACGCTGGGGAACATGGCGAGTGTCTCGTCTCGCCCGAAGAAACGCGTCCAGCGGATGCGGCGGCTCGGGTCGCTCGTGCGCAGGTTCCTGTCGGCACTCAGCGCGTCGTACAGCAACATGCCGGCACCGAGAAACCACTTGCTGCTCTTGCCCATGCCATAGGTGGGAACCACGAACGGCAGCGGCTTCACGAGATGGGGCGCGAGCCGCAGGAACACGGAGCGCTCGCGGCACGAGGCGCGCAAGCGACGCACATCGGCGTGCTGGATATAGCGAATGCCGCCGTGAACCACCTTGAAGCAATGGGCCGAAGCGCCCGCCCCGAAGTCGTCGCGCTCGATCAGCGCCGTCTTCAGGCCGCGCAGGGCGGCTTCGCGCGCGGCCGCCGCGCCCGCAGCGCCGCCGCCTACGATGAGTACGTCGTATTCCGTCCGCGCCAGCTCGGGAAGATCTCGGTGCATCTGTTCTTGTCCGCTCCCACTTGCATCGCAGGACGGGGTCCGGAGCGTCGAGGCAACGAGGCGAGCAAGGAGCGTTCCCGTCCCGGCCGCAGGCCGTGATCAGCGCTGCTTGAACTCTTCCGGCGTCAGCTGGTGGCGGCGCCAGCAGCTTGTAGAAGTCGGTGCGGTTGCGCTTGGCCAGGCGCGCCGCCTGACTCACGTTGCCGCCCGTGATCTGCAGGATCTGCGAGAGATAGCTGCGCGTGAACTCGTCGCGCGCCTCGTCGAACGAGGGCAGGCGGCCCGGGCCGCCGCCGAGCGACTGCTGGACGAGCTCCACCGGAATGATGGGCGTCTGCGACAGCGCCACGTTCTGCCGCACCACGTTCTGCAGCTGGCGGATGTTGCCCGGCCAGTCGGCGGTGGCGAGCAGCTCGACGGCTTCCGGCGCGTAGATCTTGCGCACGCCGCTTTCCTTGGCGATCTGCGCCAGGAAATGCGCCACGAGCAGCGGGATGTCTTCGCGACGCCGGTTGAGCGGCGGCATCTCGATGTGCACGACGTTCAGGCGGTAGTAGAGATCTTCGCGGAACTGGCCGGAGGTCATGAGCTGCTGCAGGTCGCGATGCGTGGCGGAGATCACGCGCACGTTCACCGGGATGGCAGTCGGTGGTGCCGACGGGGCGGATCACGTTTTCCTGCAGCACGCGCAGCAGCTTCACCTGCAGGCGCATGGGCATGTCGCCGATCTCATCGAGCATGCAGCGTGCCGCCATCGGCCGCCTGGAACAGGCCGCGATGCGCGCGCGTGGCGCCGGTGAACGAGCCTTTCTCGTGGCCGAAGAGCTCGGACTCGAGCAGGTTCTCCGCCATGGCGCTGCAATTGATGGCGACGAACGGCTTGTTCTTGCGCGGGCTCGCGCGGTGGATGGCGCGCGCCAGCAACTCCTTGCCCGTGCCGCTCTCGCCGGTGATGAGCACGCGCGCATCGGTGCCGGCGACCATGTGCGCCTGCGCGAGCTTCTCTTCCATGACGGAGCTGCGCGTGACGATCTCGGCGCGCCAGTCTTCGTCCGATGCGCCGAAGCCGGAGATGCGCAGCGCCTTCTGCACCTGGTCGAGCAGTTCCTGCTTGTCGACGGGCTTGGTGAGGAAGCCGAACGCGCCCATCTGCGTGGCCTGCACGGCGTCGGGAATGGTGCCGTGTGCGGTGAGGATGATGACCTTGAGGCCGGGCCAGCGGTTCTGCAGTTCCTTCAGCAGGCCGATGCCGTCCATCTGGTCCATGCGCAGGTCGGTGATGACGAGGTCGGGGCGGAAGCGGCTCGCCGCGGCGAGCGCCTGCATGCCGCTCTCCACGGCTTCGACGTCGTAGTTCTCCGCGCGCAGGCGGATGGTGAGCAGGCGCAGCAGGCCCGGATCGTCATCGACAACCAGGATGCGCGCCTTGCGTTTGCCGGTCTGGTTCACGATCGGTGTCCTTCGATTCTCAGCATAAACGGCAGGCTGTAACACGGATCTCACCTTCACTGATTGCGCGACGATTGCCCATGGTAAACCGATCGTAATGCGTACGAAGCTTGTCGCACTTTGGAGTCAAGGCGAGCGTGACTCAGCGCTCGGTTTGCGTTCGCTCAGTGACCGCTCGATGTTGGCAATGGCGTCCAGTTTGGCCCGCGCCGCCTCGAGCTCCCTGCGCAGCCGCGCGTTCTCGTCGATCTCGGCCTGCAGGCGCTTGTTCGCCGCCGTGGCCCTGTCCTTGTCGCTGCGGACCACGCTGTTCTGCAGCCGCTTGTTCTCGGCGCTGAGCGCAAGTTGCGCGTCTACCTTCTGCTGCTCGAGGAACGCGAGCGCGCGTTCCGCCGGAAGCAGCGCGGCGGGTGCCGCCATCAACTCGCGCAGCAGTCGCTGCGCGCGCGGCAGGTCGGTGGCGGCATGGCCGGGTGTCGCGAGAATCAGCGCGAAGCGCAATTGATGGCTGGGTGTGGAAGCCAGCTCGTATTCGCGTTGCGAGGCCGCGACGATCTCCGCCTGTTCCGCGGGCGCGCTCAGCACGAGCCGCTGCAAGCCCTCGAGATAACCGGCGATGAGCGCGCCCGAGGCCGCTGCGCGATCGACCACGGGTGCCTGTTCCGCGGGAGGCGCACTGCGCGTGAGCAAGCCCCCGGCACACCCCGCGAGCGTCGCAAGCAACGCGCCCGCAAGTGCGAGCCGCGCGGCGCCCAGGGCGCGCGTGCGCAACCGGTCATGCGGCATGCGCTTGTTCCTTCGCAGACTCGCTTGCGGGGTCCGTGCCGGCCGCGCGAATGGGCATGGCGATGCGGAAGTGCGCGCCGGGATATTCGCCGTCGATGATCTGCACGCTGCCGCCGTGCGCGCTCACGAACTCCAGCACCACGGAGAGGCCGATGCCCGTTCCTTTGAGACTGCCGCCTTTCGCGGCGCGGCCGGTGTAGAACGCATCGAAAATATGCGCGCGGTCCTCATTGGGAATGCCGGGGCCGTTGTCGGCCACGTCGAGCACCAGAGCCTGGCCCACCTGCACGGCGCCCATGTGAATGGCGCCGCCCTTGGGGGAATACTTCACGGCGTTCGACAGCAGGTTCTCCAGGATGAGGCGCACCTTGCCGCGGTCGGCGACCAGCGTGACATCTTCGATCTTCACGTCGAGGCGCACTCGCTGCGAGAGCAGGGTGAGCTGCTGGTTCTCCAGCACCTGCTTCACGAGCGGCCGCAGCCTGAACTCGCTGACGTCGAGCGAAGCGCTGGAGGTCTGCCAGGCGCTGAACGAAAGCAGGTTCTCGATGAGCCGCTGCAGCTTGATGCCGTTCTCCCGCAGGATTCCCGTTACCTCGCGCTGATTGCCGTCGAGCTCGCCCACGGCGCCGTCCATCAGCAGCTCCGTACCCTCGCGAATGTTCGCAAGCGGAGTCTTGAGCTCGTGCGACATGTGCCGCAGAAATCGACTTGCGCTCCTGCGCAAGGTCGAGCAGGCGCCCGCGCAGCCATTCGAGCTGCCGGCCGAGGCGCTCCAGATCCTGCGGACCCGACACCGCGATGGGGCTCGACAGGGTGCCACTGCCGAGCTCGCTGATGGCTTTGTCCAATGCCCGCAGCGGCCGTCCCACGGCGAGGGTGACGGCGATGATGGCGATAGCCGTCAGGGGTATCAGCAACGCCGCCAGCCAAAGCGTGCGGCGTCGGGCGGCCTGCGTGCGAAGCTCGAGCGCGGCGACCTCCGCGTCGATCTGGGCGTTGCTCTGCTCGCGCACCTGGGTGGCGAGCGCCGCCAGCTCACTGAAGCGCTGGGTAAGGTCGCCCAGATCCGCCGCGCCCCGCGACATGGACATCACGCTGAGCCGGATCGTTCCCTGCTGCTGCCCAAGCTGCTCGAGCGCCTGGTGTGCCGCCGGGGCGCGCAATTGTCGGCTGAGCTGCGTGCGAGTCGCAGAGAGACCTTCGTCCTTGGTGCGGTAGACGTCGAGCATCGTCTTGTCGTTGAGCACATCGTAGAGGCGTGCCGTGCGCTCGAGCTCGGCGATCTGCCCGGCCAGTTCCTGGCTGGCGCGCGCGGCCGCCACGCCTTCGGAGACGAGTTTCTGGCCCTGATCGGCGAGCACCCGGATCTGCAGGCCCGCATCGACGAGCGCAACGAGCAGTGGCACGGCAATGAGTGCCAGACCGAGCAGCATCAAGCCGCTCAAGGACTTGGGCCTTGGCCAACGCATGGTCGCTCATTGTAGCGGCTTGACTCGCGGTGTCATGGCCGCTTTGGCCCCATCTGTCAGGCAGGGCCCCTTTACCAGGGCGCGCTCTGGAGCTTTCGTTCCCAATCGAGGGAGGTGCGGACGATGGTGTCGAGGTCGTCCAGCCGGGGTTTCCAGCCAAGGATGGCACGCACCTTGTCGGCCCTGGCAACCAGGATGGGCGGATCGCCGGCCCGGCGGGGCTCTTCCTTCACGGCCAGTGGGTGGGCTCCGATACGTTCCACGCTCTTGATCACCTCCCGGACGCTGTAGCCGTGGCCGTAACCGCAGTTGAGCGTGATGGACGGCCCGCCGCCCCGCAGGTAGGTGAGGGCGTCGAGGTGGGCCCTGGCCAGGTCTTCCACGTGGATGTAATCGCGCACGCCGGTGCCGTCCGGGGTGGCGTAGTCGGTGCCGAAGATGGACACATGCGGCCGCTTGCCCACGGCGGCCTCGACGGCCACCTTGACGAGCAGGGTCGCAAGCCGCGTGGACTGGCCGATGCGGCCGCCGGAGTCGGACCCGGCCACGTTGAAGTAGCGCAACGCCACGTAGCGCATCGAGGAGGCCTGCGCGAGGTCGCGAAGCATCCATTCGGACATCAGCTTCGAAGTGCCGTAGGGGTTGATGGGCGCGGTGGGCGTGGTCTCCTCGGCAAAGTCGCCGGAAGGAATACCGTAGACGGCGGCGGTGGAGGAGAACACGAAGTTCTTCACGCCGGCTTCGGCGCAGCTTTGCAGCAGGCCGCGCGTGGCGCACGTGTTGTTGCCGTAGTACTTGAGCGGGTCGCTAACGGATTCAGGCACGATGGTGTGGGCGGCGAAGTGCATTACTGTGTCGACCTTGTGCTCGCGCAGGGTCTGCAGCACGAGCTCGCGGTCGCCCACATTGCCCACGACCAGGGGCGCATCGAGCACGGCCTGGCGGAACCCGGAGTACAGGTTGTCCAGCACCACCACCTTCAGGCCGCGCGCACGCAGCTGAAGCACGGTGTGGCTGCCGATGTAGCCGGCGCCGCCGGTCACTAAGATGGTGCCGTGATTCATGAATCGATCCGTTCCTGGAATTTAGGCGCAGATGATAGACAAAACAGATGTCGACGCCGTGATGCCTTTCGCAGGGCTTTCCCCCGACGTGGTGCTCGATGCCGCGGCATCGCTTGGATTCGAATGCGATGGGCGCCTGTTCGCGCTCAACAGTTATGAGAACCGTGTGTACCAGATCGGGCGCCCCGAAGGTGCGCTGGTGCTCAAGTTCTACCGCCCCGCACGCTGGAGCGACGCCCAGATTGCCGAGGAACATGCCTTCACGGCCGAGCTTGCCGCGGCCGAGATGGCCGTGGCCGCCCCACTGATGCTGGGCGGCCAGACATTGTTTCGTTTTGAAGGCTTCCGCTTTGCCGTGTTCCCGTGGCTGCGAGGCCGTGCGCCGGAGCTCGATGCACCTGAGGCGCGCGCCATGCTGGGGCGCAGCCTCGCCCGCATTCACCGCATCGGAGCGGTGCAGCCGTTCCGCCATCGCCTGACGCTTTCCGTGGAGCGGCTCGGCTATCAGGCGCGTGAGCAGGTGCTGGAGAGCGGCATGTTCCCGGCCAACATGGAAGAGTCCTATCTGCGTGCCACCGATGCCCTGCTGGAGCGGGTGGAGCGCGTGTTCGACGAGGTGGGGCCAACGCGGCAGATCCGGCTGCACGGGGACTGCCATCTGGGCAACCTGCTATGGAACGAGCATGGCCCCGTCTTCGTGGATCTCGACGACAGCATGATGGGCCCCGCCATCCAGGACTTGTGGATGCTCCTGTCGGGGCCGGCGTCCGAGCAGCAAAGCCAGTGGCGCGAGCTGAGTGAAGGGTACGAGCAGTTCAATGTGCTGGACTTCGGCGAGCTGCGTCTCATCGAGCCGCTGAGGTCGCTACGCATGTTGCACCATGCGGCGTGGCTCGCCACCCGCTGGAGCGACCCGGCATTTCCGCGCGCCTTCCCCTGGTTTGGCGGGGTTCGCTACTGGGAAGAGCACGTCAACGACCTGTTGGCCCAGGTGGCGGCCGTCGACGACCCGCCCCTGTTCAGCGGCTGAAGTCCGGGAGCGAATCTGTCCGGCGACACCGCCGGGGTGTAACCCGCGACTGAAGTCCCGGCACGGATTGAGACGCCGGGCGTGCCAGGAGCCTGTGCAGCGGGGTATTGTCCACGCCGCGCCGGCCGCCTCGGGCCGCTCGAGAAGAGCCCGGCGGCAACTAGAAGGGAGCCAGCGGATTGCTGGTGGGAGCGATTCGAATGTCGACGCGAGTTTCCGGGACGTGCACCGTGCCGGCGGGTCTTGCGACCTTGCTGCTGGCCGCGGCTGCGTCACTGAGCGGTTGCGGCTCGGCCGGTTCCGATGAGGCATCCGGCTCGTCCGGCGGGCCGGCCCCTGGCGGCGCCCGGCCGCCCACGGCCGCGCAGGCAGACATGGTGGCCGCGGTGAGCGTCAATCGAAGCGCCGGACTCGTCGACCTGAAGTTTTCGCTGGCCCGGCGCCCGCGGGTGGGCGAGCCGGTGGAGATCGAGCTTGCGCTGACGCCCATGGTGGACCTGGAGCGCCTGTTCGCCCGCTTCCAGGTGGCCGAGGGGCTGCAGCTCGTGTCCGGAGAAGAGACCGAGCACCTGGAGCATCCCGCGCCCGGCGTGCCGCTCGGCCACAAGCTCACGATCGTCCCGAAGACCGACGGCATTTTCTACATTACCGCCGTGGTGCTTGCCGATTCCGACAAGGAATCCATCGCACGCACGTTCACCATTCCCATCATCGCCGGCCAGGGGCTGGCTGAGCTTCCTGCGGGGCCTGCCGCCGCCAGCGTCGCCAATCCACAACGCGCACCAGCCCGGCCGTAGCGCTCCACGCACACCGCGGCAAGCCGCTTCCGAAAAAGCGCGAGCCACGTCACGCGGCACCTGCACCCCCGCCTCTTATGATTCGTGCGGGACGGGACGCCAGCGTTTATGTCAAACACCTCGAAATTCCGGGCGCGGCAGGATCCGCGGGATGCGCAGTCCGCGCACGCCGGAGAACGGACGCTCACGGGCGCGACCACGGTCGTGCGCGTCGACCCGAATACGTTCGTTGGCGAAGACGGTCCCGAGCTTCATCCTCATCTTCGAACGCAGGTTCGTGAGCTGCGCCTGCGTAGCGGCTCGCCCGTCATCGACGTGGGCGCGCTGCTGCGCCTGGTGAGCGCGCACTACCAGGCCGTTGACGAAGAGCGCCGCGGCATCGTGCAGTCGATGCGCCTCATGGCTGACGAAGCGCGCGCCATGGCGCACGAAGTGCGCACGCAGAGCTCCGAGCACCTGCAGGTCATCCTCGACCACATCAAGGATGTGGTGCTCACCGTGGACGAAGAGGGCGTCATCCGCACCTTCAATCCCACCGGCGAGCGCGTGTTCGGTTTCGGCGAGGCCGAAGTGGTGGGCGAGCGCATCGACCTGCTCATTCCGAAGATCGCGCAACACGAGAGCGTGCCGCAGGCGCTGCAGCGGCTCGCCGCGAGCTCCGGCGACACGCACATGGACCTGGCCGCGCGCGAGTCGTGGGGCCTGCGTAAAGACGGCCGCACGTTTCCGCTCGAGCTCGCGGTGAGCAACGCGCGCGCGAGCCGCCGCGAGGTGTATGTGGTTTGCCTGCGGGATGTCACGGACCGCCGCGAATCCGAGCAGGCCATGCGCGAGAGCGAGGCGCGCTATCGCCTGCTGGTGGATCACGCTCCCGAAGCCATCGTCGTGCTCGATGCCGACGCGGGCTGCTTCGTCGACGCGAACGAAAATGCGGAACGCCTGTTCGGCCTCGACCGCGAGCAGCTGCTGCGTGTGGGCCTTGCGCAGCTGAGCCCCCCGCTGCAGCCGGATGGCTCCGTGTCGCGCGACTTGATTCGCGCGCAGGTCGAGCGCGCGCTCGATGCCGGCCCGCTGATGTTCGAGTGGCTCAACCGGGACGCATTCGGCAAGGAATTCATGTGCGACGTGCGGCTCGTGCGCCTGCCGAGCGGCAGCCGCCGGCTCGTGCGTGGAAGCATGACCGACATCACCGACCGCAAGCGCCAGGAAGGCAGCGCGGCGGCCGAGCACGCCGTGTTCGAGAAGCTCACGGGCAACGCGCCGCTGCCGGCGGTGCTCGAATCCATCACGCGCCTCATCGAGTCCGAGGGCCTGGGCACCCTGTGCGCGGTCAGCGTGCTGGCCCCGGAAGGCGTGGCGTTCCAGTACGCCGTGGCGCCGCGACTGCCAGACGCGCTTCGCTCCGCGCTTTCCACCGCCGTCATCGACATTCGCAACGGCTCGTGTACCGCCGCCGTCTATCTGGGGCGTCAGGTGCTCGTGCATGACATCGCGAAAGACCCTTTCTGGGAGCAGAAGCGGCAGGTGGCGCTCGATGCGGGCCTGCGCGCCGCGTGGTCTACGCCCATCAAGTCGTCGAACGGGCAAGTGCTGGGGTCGCTCGGCGTGTTCCGTGGCGAAGTGGGGCTGCCCACCTCCAGCGAGCAGGAAACCATGGCGCACGCCGCGCAGCTCGCGGGCATTGCCATCGAGCGGCGGCTTTCCGAAGAGGCGCTGCGCGACAGCGAGGCGAAGTTCCGCGGGCTGTTCGAGAGCGATTGCCGAAGGCGTGTATCAGAGCCGGCGCAATGGGCGCTTCCTGTCGGTGAACCCGGCGTTCGTCGAGATGTTCGGCTATCGCCAGCGCCGCGGAGGTTTATTCGCTGCAGAATGCCGAGGCGCTGTACTGGAACCCGATGGAGCGAGTGGAATTCGTGCGGCGGCTGGAGTCGGAGGGCGAGATTCGCAACTTCGAGTTCGTCGCGCGCCGCCGCAGACGGCAAGCAGCTCGTCATGCTCGAGAACGCGCGCGCCATCCGCGATCCGGCGCGGGCGTCTCACGGCTACGAGGGCACGCTCAACGACATCACCGAGCGCAAGCGCGCCGAGCAGGCGATGTTCGCAGAGAAGGAGCGCGCCGCAAGTCACGCTGCAGTCGATCGGCGATGCGGTGATCAGCACGGATGCCGACGGACGCATCGACTACATGAATCCCGTGGCCGAGAACCTCACCGACTGGAACGCTCGACGAGGCGCGCGGCCGCGCCATCGGCGACGTGCTGAACCTCGTCTACGAGTCACGCGGCACGAGCCGCTGGAGAACCCGCTGCTGCGAGCGCTGGGCCGCGGCGAAGGCCGCGCGGACGGCGGCGCCGCGGATCACTCCGTGCTCGTCACCCGCTCCGGGCAGGAAATCGCGATCCAGGAATCCGCGGCGCCCATCTGCGACCGCCAGGGCCGCATGATCGGCGCGGTCATCGTGTTCCACGACGTGACCAAGGAGCGTCGCCTGAAACGCGCGCTCGTCCTACCAGGCGAGCCACGATGCGCTCACCGGGCTCATCAACCGTCGCGAGTTCGACAACCGCCTGCAGGCGGCGCGTGCAGCGTGCGCAGCGCGGCGAAGGCCAGCTACGCGCTGCTGTACATCGACCTCGACCAGTTCAAGGTGGTGAACGACACCTGCGGGCACCAGGCCGGCGACCGGCTGCTGCGCGACGTGACCGGGCTTCTGCAGACCCGCGTGCGCTCCTCCGACACCATCGCCCGCCTGGGCGGCGACGAGTTCGGCGTGCTCCTCGAAAGCTGCACTCTCGATCAGGCGACGCGCATCGCCGAGAGCGCGCGGCAGTCGATCCGCGACTATCGCTTCGTGTGGGGCGCCACCGCGCTGTCGGTGGGCGCCAGCATCGGCGTCGTGCGAGATCAAGCGCGATACCGAGAACGTGGCGGCAGTCATGAGCGCGGCCGATATCGCCTGCTATGCGGCGAAGGATGGCGGCCGCAACCGCATTCACGTCTATGATTCCGAGCGGCATCTCCAGCCGCCACCGCGAGATGCATTGGGTGGCGCGCGTGACGCGGGCGGCGGAAGAGAACCGGCTGGAGCTGTTCTTCCAGCCCATCGCCGCCATCGGCTCGCAGAGCCGCGCCGCGACTTCCACGAGCTCACGGTGCGGCTGCGCGGCGACGACGGGCAGCTCGTGCAGCCGAGCGAGTTCATTCCGGCCGCCGAACGCTACAACGTCATGTCGATCGATCGATCGCTGGGTGGTGCAGCAGGCGGTGGGCCTGCTGAAGGATCGCCAGCAGCGCGGAGCGCCTCTGCCCATGCTGGCCGTCAACGTCTCGGGCACGTCGCTCAACGAACAGTCGTTCGTCGATTTTGCGCTCGCCAGCCTCGCAGACCCGGTGATCGCCGGCGCCGTGTGCTTTGAGATCACGGAGACCGCGGCGGTGACCAACCTCGCGGATGCCATCCACTTCATGCGGGAGCTGAAGACCCGCGGCTGCAAGTTCGCCCTGGATGACTTCGGCACCGGCGTGTCGTCGTTCATGTACCTGCAGCACGCTGCCGGTCGATTTCCTGAAGATCGACGGGCAGTTCATCGGCCAGATCGCCGCCGACCCGGTCGACCGGAGCATGGTCGAGGCGATCAGCAAGGTGGGGCGCGCGCTTGGCATCGCAACCATCGCCGAGTGCGTGGAGACCGCCGTGGTGCTCGAGGAGCTGAAGCGCATCGGCGTGGATTTCGCTCAAGGCTATTACATTGCTCGTCCGCTGCCCGTTGCACAGCTAAACTGAGCTCATCGGAAAAAGTCGCCTGCGGCCTGCGCGGCCCGGCGCTTTTTCGGACAGTAGCTTCGTTTCCGGCCGGCAAAGGCGCGACTTTGCCGGCCTACGCAGTGGCGAGGGGTTCCATGACCGACAAAGAACCGCCGTTCACGGTTGGCGTCGAAGAAGAATATCTGCTGGTCCACCAGGACACGGGCGACGTGGATGCGGATCCGCCGGCGCAGCTGCTGAAGGAGTGCACCGAGCGCGGCGGTGGCCAGATCAGCCCCGAGTTCCTGCGCTCGCAGATCGAAGTGGGCACGCGCGTGTGCCGCACCATGGACGAAGTGCGCACCGATCTCGCGCGCCTGCGCGGAATTGTCGTGGACGTAACCGGGCGCTACGGGCTTGCGCCCATCGCCGCTTCCACGCACCCGTTCGCGCGCGCCACCGCGCAGAAACCCACCGACCGGGACTACTACTCCGCCATGGCGCACGAGATGCAGGCCGCCGCGCGGCGCCTCATGATCTGCGGCATGCACGTGCACGTGGGCATCGATGACGACGACCTGCGCATCGACCTGCAGAACCAGCTTTCGTATTTTCTGCCGCACCTGCTGGCGCTGTCGTGCTCCTCGCCGTTCTGGGAAGGGGAGAAGACGGGGCTCATGTCGTTCCGGCTCATCGTGTACAACTCGCTGCCGCGCACCGGCCTGCCGGAGCGCTTCGACAGCTACGTCGAGTTCCGCCGCCACCTCGATACACTCATTCGCAACGGACTCATCGAGGACACCACCAAGATCTGGTGGGACATCCGGCCGAGCTCCCGCTACCCGACGCTCGAGACGCGCATCATGGATTGCTGCACGAGCCTCGACGACGCCGTCTGCCTTGCGGCGCTCGACGTGTCGCTCACGCGCATGCTTTACCGGCTACGCCGGGCCAACCAGTCCTGGCGCCGCTATCCGAGCTTCCTCATCGCGGAGAACCGCTGGCGCGCCATGCGCTACAGCTTCGACGAGAAATTCCTGGATCTCGCGAAGGGCGAGTTGGTGGACTTCGCTACGCTGCTCGACGAGTTGCTCGACCTCGTGCGTGAAGACGCCGAGGCCCTCGCGTGCTCGCGCGAGGTGGCGCATGCCCGCAAGATTCTGCAGCGGGGTACGAGTGCGCACCGCCAACTTGCGGTGTATGACCAGGCACGACAACGGGGCGCAAGCGACCGCGAAGCACTGAAAGCGGTGGTCGGCTTCCTGATGGCGGAAACCGCAGATGTCGCGCGCGAGCCTGCAAAAACCTGACACTCGTCACATGCGCGCAAGCCTCGAGGCTGGCGCAAGGCTTGCGCCGCAGCTAGTCTTGCGCTTCTTCGGAGAGGCGCGTTCGCAGGCGGTGGCTCACTCGCAGAGGGCCTTGGCGGGGACCGGCCGTAAGACCGGTCCATCGGGGCCTTGGGCAAATGCATCCATGCATTTGCACATCCCCGCCAAGGCCCTCTGCGAGCAAGTCACCGCTGAAACGTTTTGCCGATATGGAGTTCAAAACTCCGTTTTCGCGCCGTGGGAGCGAGCAAAGCGTTCAGAAGGGTCGCGAGTATCGCGATTGCCTTCACCAGTGCGTGCGCGAAAGTTACGAGCCAGCGCTGGAGCATCGGCACCCGAATTCCCCGGTCACCTGCTCTCACCCGTGAGTCCTTCGCCGCCGCGGCAGAAGAGCAGTCCACGCTCGTAAGAGACGATGCGAACAACACAGGCAACGAACGCGCCGTCAGGAATCGACGGCGCGGGTTCAGGCTGCGGGCACCAATGCGAAGTGGCGAACTCCACGCTGGCAGACCCTTTCAGCGGGGGCTCGCTCGAAGAGGGCCTTGGCGGGGATGTCGGAATGCAGGGACGCATTCCGACAAGGCCCCCATGGACGGGTCTTACGGCCGGTCCCCGCCAAGGCCCTCTTCGAGTGAGCCCCCGCCTGCGAATGCCTTTCTCCGAAGAAGCTCTTCGAGTGAGCCGCCGCCCGCGCAGGCGCCACATCGCTGAATCCTGAACCCGGACTCCTCGGCCGTTCCATCGAGTGGACGCTGCGGTTGCTCCCGGCCGCGCGGCCCCGAACTCCTGCAACAGGAACGCTGCAGGATGGTTAGACTCGCTACCGTCATTGGGGAGTAGTAACCCCGGCACCTGAGCCTTCAGGCGCACGGGGGCCTGCATCAACAGACTTGGCCCTTCCTGCATCGAGCAGCAAGGCCATGGTGCAGGCAGCTTCAGCAAGCCTCGCGAGACCTTTGACCACACCGTCCCGGCTTCAAGGGCCGCGGGAAGGTGTGGTCATCGTGTTCACGCCGGCCCTGGAGTTGTTGATGGAAGCCTTCCTCATTTCCACCGGAGTTGTCGCGCTCGCCGAGATCGGCGACAAGACGCAGCTGCTCGCGCTCGTTCTCGCGGCCCGCTATCGCAAGCCCGTGCCCATCGTGCTCGGGATACTCATCGCCACGCTGCTCAATCACGCGCTTGCCGGAACGCTGGGCGCAGTGGTCGCGCGTCTCGTCGACCCTCACGCCATGCGCTGGGTGCTCGGCATCTCATTCATCGCAATGGCAGTGTGGATGCTGATGCCCGACCGCTATGACGAGCGGCTGGCAAGGCCGCCGCGCTTCGGCGTGTTCCTGACGACACTGTTCGCGTTCTTCCTGCTCGAGATGGGTGACAAGACGCAGGTGGCCACCGTCGCGCTGGCCGCGAAATACACGCAGCTCGTGGCCGTGGTGGCCGGCACTACATTCGGCATGATGCTCGCGAACGTGCCCGCGGTGCTGCTCGGCGAGGTGGCGGCGACGAAGCTGCCGTTGCGACTCGTTCATGCAATTTGTGCTGCGGTATTCGCTGTGATCGGCGTCGTTGTGTTGCTCGGGGGCCTGCCGAAGTTCACATAGGCAGGCACGGCCCTGGCCTACCGCGGTTTCCACGAAACGCCTGCGTAGACGGCACGTCCGTCGCCGGGAAGAAACTGGGCGGCGTCCAGCCCCCGCGCATCGGCGATCACGCCTGTGGTTGCGGCGTACGTGCGGTTCGCGAGGTTGCGTCCCTCGAGGAAACACGACAGGCCTTCGTCCAGGTTTCGTCCCAACTTGAGGCCAACCAGTGCGTAGGGGTCGGCGAATAGCGTGTGTTGCATGTCGACGGCGTAGCGGCGCGGCGACCATTCCGTGTTGAGCGTGACGAAGTAGCCGCCACCGGGCGTCCAGCTGAGCTCGCCGCGGTAGAAGTGCTCCGGGATTCCGGGCAACGCGTTGTCACCGTAGGTTGCGTTGTCGTCGAAGCGGAAGCGGCTCCATAGATATGAAGATCGCCACGACAGCATGGGTGTGATGGAGATCTGCGCACCGAGCTCCAGCCCCTGATGCACGGTGCGAGGCGCGTTCACCGTGCCCAGCGGTTGCCCACCGGGCCCGTTGAGCCCAAGCAACTCGTCGTGCACGCGAGCCGAGTAAGCCGAGACGTCCCACTGAACGCGCGCGGTCTGCCCGCGCGTGCCGATCTCCACGCTGCGCGCGGTCTGCGCGTCGAGCAGGTCGACGCCGGCCCCGCCCGCGAGCTCACCGAAGCTCGGGGGCTCGAAGCTGTCGGACACGTTGCCGTACACGGTCCAGTCGCGCGCGGCCCGCCACAGAAAGCCGGCCTTCGGCGAAACCTGGGTGTACGAGGTGTCGAGGCCCTGGTCGCCGTTCGACAGGAAGAGGTCTTCGTAGCGACGCTGTGAGCTCGTCCACTGAAGGCCCGCGACCAGCGTCCAGGCCGAGCCGACGTCGAGCTGATCTTCCGCATAGGCCGTGAAGTTGCTGGACCGTTGGTCGCTCGCGCCCGTGCGCGCGCCTTTGCGGCCGGCAAGATTGACGAAGCGATCGTCGTTCACGCGATTCCACGAAGGCGAGGCGCCGAAGACCAGCCGGTTGGCGCGGCCCGCGAGCGTGCCTTCGTTGATGTAGCGAATGCCCGCGTTGTAGTCGTTCGAACGCTGCTGGAGCAGCTGGAATATCGGGTGGAACAGGTCTTTGTAGCTGTAGCCTGCCGACAGCTCGAGCGTGCTGGTGCCGAAGTCGATGACGGTGCGGTTGGCCAGGCGATAGAGGTCGAAGTCGCGCTTCTGCCGGCCCGCGAGGCTCGCGGCGTTTGCCTGCTCGGCGTTGGCGTCGAGTTGCGCCTTGGTGAGCGAGCCGGGCAGCTGCGAACGCGAATGCACGGCAGAGACGAAGAAGCGCGTTTCGGCGGCGGCGCCCAGTTTCAGGCCGGCGTTACCGAAGAAGCGCTCGTTCTTCTGGCGGGACCAGTCGCGATAGCCACGCTGCTCGTACGCGGAGATCGATGCGAAATAGTCGCTGCTGCCGAGCACGTCACCCGCGCTGACGAGTGCGCGACGGTAGCCGAAGCTGCCCCCTTCGATGCGCGGACGAAAGCCACCGCCATCGTGGCCGGACGGCGAAATGAAGTTGATGGAGCCGCCGAGCGTGGTGCCGCCGTACTCCAGCGCGTTCGCGCCGCGCCGCACTTCGGTGTAGGCGAGCGCGAGTGGCTCCACGGCCTGGAAGTCGCCGCTGCCATCGGCAAGCGTGATCGGCACGCCGTCCTGCATCAGATAGATGCCGCGCATGTGAAACGTGCGCTGCAGGCCGGACCCACGAATGGAGAGCCGTGCTTCCTCCGCGCCGAAGCGCGGCTGCGCGAACACGCCGGGACTGAAGGCGAATACGTCCGCGAAGGTGGATGCGCGGCCGTCCCCGTAATCCGCTGCGCTCACGACATCCGCGCCGCCGGGTACCCGGGCGGCGTCGGCACGTGCCGCGTCTTCACCTGGCGCGGTGGGCGCGATGCGGTCTGCAGTGACGGTGATCTGATCGAACGAATGCGGGGCCGCCTGTTGAGCGGTGGCTACGGCACACACGCAACAACAGACGGCCGCGCCCAGAGGCGCAGCGGCGCGACGCGCGACGGAAAGTCGCACGCCGTTCAAAAAGGCGTTCATGAATTCTCTCCACGAAAAACAGGATCACGTGACAGATGGCGCTGCAGCTCGCGCGGCAGCGGACCATCGCACTGGGTTGTTCGTCAGGAGAGGGCGGGAGGCCCGCGCGGTTGCTGGATGCGGTGCCGCTGCGATTCGACGCTGGCAGAGGCGAGGAAGAACTCAGGCGCGCCGACGCTGACTGCGACGGCGGAGAGCGTGGGCACGAAGGCGAATGGGCCAGCGCCAGCCGCGGCTGCGAAGACGCAGTGTTCGAAGCTCGCCGAGCTGTGGTTGTGCGTGTCGCCGGCGCCGTCGTCGTGATGCTGATGGGCCGCGTGCGGATCGTGCGCCGCTTTCAGCAGGTGCGCCGGGTAGCCGTCGGGGCAGATCTGGAAACTGAAGGGCCGATCTGTGGCGGGCATGAAGCCCGCGGGAATCAGTGCGCGAACGACCAGGGCGATCAGCAGGGCGCTGATGAGCCACCGGCGTTGGTCCTGGCTGAAAAGCCTGCGCATGACGGGAAGACCTGATTCCAAGGCGCGGAATTCTACCACCGATGCGCCTGCGGCTGCGCGCTCGGGAGCGCGCGAACGACTAGACCTTAGGGTTCAGTACCTCAACGGTCACGTGCGAGAGCGTTGGCACCTCGCGCAGCCGTTTCTTGAAGTATTCGGGTCTGTTGCCCGCAGGGCAGACGACGGTGGCCACCACTGCGCTGTGGCCCGGCCCCAGCCGCCATATGTGAAGATCGGAAACGCACGCGCCATCGCGCTCGAGCTGCTCCTTCACGCGACGAAGCAGCGCCGGGTCTGTGCTGTCGAGTAGCACGCGCGCGGTCTGGCGCATGAGCGCGAACGACCAGCGCAGGATCACCGCTGCGCCTACGAGCCCAATCGTCGCATCCAGCCACACCCAGCCCATGAATCGGCCGGCGACGAGCGCCACGATGGCGAGCACCGAAGTGAATGCGTCTGCCAGCACGTGCACGTAAGCCGCCAGCAGGTTGTGATCGGCGTGATGATGCTTGTGGTGCGCCGCGCCGTGGTGGTCATGTTCGTGTTCATGCTCGTGAAGTTCATCGCGCGCATGATCGGGGTCATGATCCTCATCGTCGTCCTCTTCCTCGCGCTCGAGGACATGCTCATCGCCATGCGGGTGCATCAGCAGCGCCGCGCACGCCAGGTTCACCACGAGTCCCACGACCGCGACGAAAATCGCTTCGTTGAACGCAACGTGAATCGGATGGAGCAGGCGCGCAATGGACTCGATGGCAATGAGGAGCGCAATCAACCCCAGCGCCAGCGCACTGGCAAACCCGGCAAGGTCTCCCACTTTTCCCGTGCCGAAAGCGAACCGCGCATCGTGCTGATGCCGCCGCGCGTACTGGTAGGCCATCGCCGCAATCGTCAGCGCTCCCGCGTGCGTCGCCATGTGCACGCCGTCGGCCAGCAGCGCCATCGACCCGTAGAGGATGCCCGCCGCGACCTCCACGATCATCATTGCGAACGTGATGGCCACCACGATCCATGTACGCCGCGCATTGCGATCGTGATGTGCCCCGAGAAAATCGTGCGCGACGCGATAAGGGGCGGGGTCGATGGTCGGGGGCACGTCAATTCTCCACAGGACAACAGCCGTCAAAACGCATAGAGTACCGCCCCGTCGGGTATACGACAGTTTCTGTTCGCGCTGGTGCCCATAACGGGCTTGATCGGGAACGCGGTGGGAAGGTGCTCGAAGGCTCAAGGGCCTTCGTCTTCGAATCCGCGGCTGTCCCTGCAACTGTAAGCGACGAGTGAGACGCGCGCGCGTCCGGCCCCGTAAGGCCGGCGCAGCCACTGGGCCAAATCCATCCGGACGAGGCCCGGGAAGGTGCGTATCGAACCAGGACTCGCAAGTCAGTAGACCGGCCAGTGCGTTCGCTCATGCCATGGGCCAGGTGAGCCCCCGGGCGCGGGAAAATCCCTTCGAGCGAGTTACCGACAGGCTTTGGGCCTCGTCGTGCTGCTGTACGGACGCAATGCGTCCGTCCGTCACAAGCGGCAGCGTGCGGGAACGCGACGTGCGTAGCGTTCCTGCCCGTGCCCACGAAGCCTCGACTCGTCGACGCTCGTTCGCAAGGGGATGACATGCTCAACAGGAATTCACTCATGGCCGCGGCCGTCGCGGCGCTGCTGCCCGCCGTTTCCGCACACGCCCGGAACAGCTCGCAGGGCCCGGCGGATCCGCTCGATCAGGTCGTCATCACGGCCACGCGCGCCAACGACGGCGTGCGCGCAGACCTGCTCGGCGCCTCGTACACCATCTTGTTGCCCGAAGACCTCGAGCAGCGCCAGACACGCTACGTGTCAGACATTCTGCGCGATGTGCCGGGCGTCTCCGTGAGCCGCTCGGGCTCGCTCGGCGGGGTCACGCAAGTGCGCCTGCGCGGCGCGGAGGCGAACCACACACTCGTGTTGATCGACGGCATGGAAGCGAGCAACCCGTTCTTCGGCGAGCTCGACTTCGCCATGCTCGTTGCAGACGACGTGGCGCGCGTGGAAGTGCTGCGTGGCCAGCAAAGTGCGCTGTATGGCTCCGATGCCGTCGGCGGCGTCATCAACTACATCACGCTGAACGGGCACGATGCGCCCGGTGGGCGAGTGCGCGTCGAAGGCGGCTCGTTCGGCACGAAAGAAGCGTCCGCACGCTATGCCGGCGTTTCCGGCCCGTTCGACTATGCGCTGAGCGCCGGATTTGCGGACACGGAGGGCTTCCCCGTTTCGCGCGTCGGCACGCGCGACCTGGGCACGCAGAACGGCGCGGCCTCGGGACGCTTCGAGTACGCGCCAACGGACACGTTCCGGCTCAAGGCCGTTGCGCGCTACAGCCGCACCGAAGCCGATGGCAACGACCAGGATTTCAACTTTCCGCCCGGCCCCACGTTTGGCTTCGTCATCAACAGCGACGATTACTACCGGAACGAGGCGTTCTACGGGCTCGTGCGCGGCGAGCTCGATTCACTGGACGGCCGCTGGACGAACGCGGTCGCCGTGCAGGGCGTGGACGCGTCGCGTGACAACTTCTCCGGCGGAGCGCTCGACGGTGGCGACAACGGCAAGCGCGTGCGCTACTCGTATGAATCCACGCTGCGCTTCGGCGGCGAATCGTTCGCGCAGCGCCTCACGGGCGCGTTCGATCACGAGCAGGAGAACTTCCAGAACCTCGGCCAGTTCCTCACGCCCGCGCAGTCGATCGACCGGCAGATCACCAACAAGGGCGTGGTCCTGCAGTACGACGCACGCATCAACGACCGCATCGGCCTCGGCGCGGCCCTGCGCCACGACGAGAACGACCGCTTCGACGATGACACCACCTATCGCGTGCAAGCCAGCTACCGCTTCGACAGCGGCACGCGCCTGCGCGCCGCGGCGGGCACAGGCATCAAGAATCCGGGCATCTTCGAGCTCTTCGGCTTCGACCCGGGCAGTTTCATCGGTAACCCGAACCTGAAGCCGGAAAAGTCCGACGGCTGGGAAGTGGGCGTCGATCAGTCGTTCGCCGATGGGCGCGCGCTCGTGGGCGCAACCTGGTTCGACAGCAAGCTGACGGACGAGATCTACACCGACTTCCTGCCGCCGAACTTCGACGACCATGCCACTCAACCGCACCACCGATTCCACGCAGAAAGGCGTGGAGGTGTATGCGCAGGCGCACCTGGCGCCATCGTGGCGCATCGATGCGTCCTACACATACATCGACGCCAAGGAGAACGGCGTGGAAGAAGTGCGCCGCCCGCCGCATATCGCGAGCCTCAACGTCGGCTGGCGCGCACCTGAAGGGCGAGCTGGCGTTGCGCTCACCGTGCGCTACAACGGCTCCACGAACGACAACAACTTCACGCTGCTGACCCCAGACCCATACGTCCGCCTCGCGTCGTACACGCTCGTGAACCTCGGCGCGGACTTCAAGCTCACGGACAACGTGCAGCTCTACGGCCGCGTCGAGAACCTGCTGGACGAGCACTACGAAGAAGTGCTCACCTACCGCTCTGCAGGTCGCGGCGCATATGCCGGAGCACGCTTCACCTTCTGAACTGAGACGGGCGCTATCACATTCAGCGCAGGATGCCCGGCAGATCCAGCTTGTGCTGCCGGGCGCATTCGATGGCGATGTCGTAGCCGGCATCGGCATGACGCATGACCCCGCTCGCGGGGTCGTTCCACAGGACGCGGGCGATTCGTTTTGCGGCGGCTTCCGTGCCGTCGCAGACGATGACGACGCCGGCGTGTTGCGAGAAGCCCATGCCCACGCCGCCGCCATGGTGAATGGAGACCCACGTGGCGCCGGATGCCGTGTTGAGCAGCGCATTGAGCAACGGCCAATCGGAGACAGCATCCGAGCCATCTTTCATTGCTTCGGTTTCGCGGTTGGGAGAGGCGACAGAGCCGGAGTCGAGATGGTCGCGCCCGATCACCACGGGAGCTTTCAGCTCACCGCTCGCCACCATCTCGTTGAAGGCAAGCCCGAGGCGATGGCGATCGCCCAGCCCCACCCAGCAAATGCGTGCGGGCAAGCCCTGGAACCTGATTTTCTCGCGCGCCATGTCGAGCCAGTGGTGAAGATGCGCGTCGTCGGGAAGCAGTTGCTTCACGCGCGCGTCGGTCTTGTAGATGTCTTCGGGGTCGCCTGACAGCGCGGCCCAGCGGAACGGGCCGATGCCGCGGCAGAACAGCGGGCGGATGTACGCCGGCACGAAGCCGGGGAAGTCGAACGCATTGGCGACGCCTTCTTCCAGCGCCATCTGCCGAATGTTGTTGCCATAGTCGACGGTGGGCACGCCGGCTTTCTGGAAGTCGAGCATCGCGCGCACGTGGATCGCCATTGAGGCTTTCGCTGCTTTCGCCACCGCGGCGGGGTTGGTTTCGCGCTCGCTGGTCCATCGCTCCAGCGTCCAGCCTGTTGGCAGGTAACCGTTCACGGGGTCGTGCGCGGAAGTCTGGTCCGTGAGCAGGCTCGGGCGCACGCCGCGAGCGAAGAGTTGCGGCAGCAGCTGCGCGGCGTTGCCGAGCAGGCCGACGGACACGGGCTTCTTTTCCGCGCAGGCGCGCTCGATGATGGCGAGCGCTTCGTCGACGCTCGTCGTGGACTTGTCCAGGTAACCGGTGCGCAGGCGCATCTCGATGCGCGAAGGCTGGCACTCGATGGCGAGGCACGAGGCGCCCGCCATCACGGCCGCGAGCGGCTGCGCGCCACCCATGCCGCCGAGGCCCGCGGTGAGCAGCCATTTGCCCGCGAGATCCCCGCCATGGTGCTGCCGACCCATTTCCACGAACGTTTCGTAGGTGCCCTGGACGATGCCCTGCGCGCCGATGTAGATCCACGAGCCGGCCGTCATCTGGCCGAACATTGCGAGGCCCTTGCGGTCGAGCTCGTTGAAATGCTCCCACGTGGCCCAGCGCGGCACGAGATTCGAGTTGGCAATGAGCACGCGCGGCGCGTCCGCGTGCGTGCGGAACACGCCCACCGGCTTGCCGGACTGGATCAGCAGCGTCTCATCGGCCTCGAGCCGCTTCAGCGTGGCGACGATGGCATCGTAGCTTTCCCAGTCACGCGCGGCGCGGCCGATGCCGCCGTACACCACGAGCTCGTGCGGGCGCTCGCCGACGTCGGGGTCGAGGTTGTTCATGAGCATGCGCAGCGGCGCTTCGGTCAGCCAGCTCTTCGCGGAGAGCCGCGTGCCCGTGGGCGCACGGATGAGGCGGGTGGTGTCGACGCGAGTGTGCGCAGCAGTCATCGGGTTCTCCCGGAGGAATCGTTGGCGAAGGCCAGGCACGCTTGCAGCACCGAAGTGAGCGTGTTGCGCATCGGCACCGCCTTCGCGGGGTCATAGGCGGGCGGCCAGTTGTTCGACGTGAACGGCGCGGTGGGCTCGGTCATGTAGCCGCGGCAGGCGAGCTCCATCTGCACGGCGTGCACGCCGCGTGCAGGGTTGCCGTAGTGACGCGTGGTCCAGCCTCCTTTGAAGCGCCCGTTGGTCACGCGCGTAAAGCCGGATTTGTCACATGCGGCTTCGATGGCGGAAGCGAGCATGGGGTCGCCGCTGGCGCCGCTGTTCGTGCCAATGTTGAAGTGAGGAAGCAGGCCGTCGAACAGGCGCGGCACGCGCGATCGGATGGAGTGCGCTTCATAGAGCATGACGCGCGCGTGTTGCGCGCGCAGTCGCTGCAATTCCGCGGCAAGCGTTGCATGGTACGGCTCGAAATATTCCGTGCGACGGCGCGCAATCTCGGCAGCGTCTGGCTCGCGGCCGGCCTCGTAGAGCGGCTCGCCGTCAAAAGTGGTGGTGGGGCACAAGTCTGTCGTGGCCTGGCCGGGATACAGCGACGCGCCCGACGGGTCGCGGTTAACGTCGATCACCGTGCGCGAGAGGCTGGTGCGAACGGTGGTTGCGCCGAGGCTCTGGGCGAAATCGTAGAGAAGGTGCACCCACCAGTCCGCGTCCTTGCGCGCAAGCCAGGGCGAGACGAGCTTCGCTTCGATGTCTGCCGGAATGTCGGTGCCGGTATGGGGGAAGCTCACGATCAACGGCGCCTCGCCGCGGCAGACGTCGAGCCACGCCTCATCCGCAACCGGTGGACGATCGCTCACACGAGCTCCGTGATGCCCGGCAGGTTGATGGCTGAGGCGGCTTTCACGACAGCGCCGCTGCGAACGAGATCCGTGGCTTCGTTGATGTCCGTATGCAGGTAGCGATCGTCCTCGAGCGTGGCTACGCGGCCCCGCACGACGCCGCGCACGGATTCCAGCGCAGCACTCGACTTCAGCGGCCGGTGAAAATCACAACCCTGCGCGGCGGTGAGCAGTTCGATGGCGACGATGGCGGTGGCGTTCTGCGCCATGGGTAGCAGGCGGCGCGCGCCGTGCGCGGCCATCGACACGTGGTCTTCCTGGTTCGCGGAAGTCGGGATGGAGTCCACGCTCGCTGGTGTGGCGCGCTGCTTGTTCTCCGACACGAGTGCT
This sequence comes from uncultured Gammaproteobacteria bacterium, assembly GCA_963837755.1. GTDB lineage: Bacteria > Pseudomonadota > Gammaproteobacteria > Steroidobacterales > Steroidobacteraceae > JADGHX01. The sequence continues at coordinate 667,036 of CAWIOP010000005.1, forward strand.
GCCGCGGTGACCTGAGGAATCATGAAGCCGGAGTTCAGCCCGGGCTTCGGTGTGAGAAACGCCGGCAGTCCCGACAGGTCTGCGTCCACCAGCATGGCAATGCGCCGCTCGGCGAGCGAGCCGATCTCGCAGATGGCCAGCGCGATGATGTCCGCGGCGAAGGCCACCGGCTCTGCATGAAAATTGCCGCCGGAAAGGGCTTCATCCGTGCCGGGAAAGATGAGCGGGTTGTCCGACACGCCGTTGGCTTCGAGGCTGAGCGTGCTTGCCGCGTGCCGCAGAATGTCTAGCGCCGCGCCCATTACCTGCGGCTGGCAGCGCAGGCAATAGGGGTCTTGCACGCGCGCGTCGCCCACGAGATGCGAGGCGCGGATGGCGGAGCCGGCCATGAGCGCGCGCAGCGCGGCCGCCGTCTCGATCTGCCCGCGATGGCGGCGCAGCTCGTGGATGCGCGGGTCGAAAGGCGTGTCAGACCCTTTCGCGGCTTCAGTGGCCAGGGCGCCCGTCACGAGCGCGCTCCGGAACAGCGATTCGACTTCGAACAACGCAGCGAGCGCGCATGCGGTGGAGAACTGGGTGCCGTTGAGCAACGCGAGCCCTTCCTTCGGGCCGAGCGTCACAGCCTCGAGGCCTGCCTGCGCAAGCGCCGTCGCGGCGGGCAGCCGCTCGCCGCAGTAGAAGATATCCCCGACGCCGATGAGCGCAGCAGCCATGTGCGAAAGCGGCGCGAGGTCGCCGGATGCACCCACCGAGCCTTGCGAGGGAATGACCGGCGTCAGCCCCTGCGAGAGCATCGCGCCGAGCAAGGCTGTGGTCTCGAGCCGAACCCCGGAGGCGCCCTGCGCGAGGCTTGCGAGCTTCAATGCGATCATCAGTCGCGCAATGGAAACCGGCAGTGGGTCACCCACGCCTGCGCAATGAGACAGCACGATGTTTCGCTGAAGCGTGGCGAGATCCTCGTTCTCGATGCGCACCTGCGCGAGCCGCCCGAACCCTGTGTTGATGCCGTAGATGGGCGCGCCTTTCAGGAGGATTCGCTGCACAGCCGCCGCGCTCTGCGCGATGCGCTCTGCGCTCGCGACGTGCAGTGACGCGGAGGCGCCGCGATAGATGGCGCGCCACTGAGACAGACTCACTTCGCCGGGCTTCAAGACGATGCTCAATGTCCTCTCCAGATGCGTGCGTGCAGGGGGTTGAAGCCCATGCGGTAGACGAGCTCCGCCGGACGGTCGATGTTCCAGATGGCGAGGTCGCACTGCTTGCCGGCTTCGAGCGTGCCGATGCGCTCACGTTGGCCCAGGGCGCGTGCGGCGGCCCTGGTGACGCCGACGAGGCACTCCTGCACGGTCATGCGAAACAGCGTCGCCGCCATGTTCATGACGAGCAGCAGTGAAGTGAGCGGGGAGGTGCCCGGGTTGCTGTCTGTGGCGAGCGCTACGGGGACGCCGTGCGATCTCAGCAGCTCCAGCGGCGGCAATTGCGTTTCCCGCACGAAGTAGAACGCGCCGGGAAGCAGCACCGCGGTTGTGCCGGCGCGCGCCATCGCAGCGACTCCGGCCTCGTCCGCATGTTCCAGGTGGTCTGCCGAGAGCGCGCCGAGCTCGGCAGCCAGTTCCGCGCCATGCAGGTTCGAAAGCTGTTCCGCGTGCAGCTTCACGGGCAGGCCCCGCGCCCTTGCCGCCTCGAAGACCCGGCGGGTCTGAGCGGTGGTGAACCCGATGCCCTCGCAGAACACGTCGACTGCGTCTGCCAGCTGCTCTTTCACCAACGCGGGAAGCATTTTTTCACAGACATTTTCGATGTAACCGCCCGCGTTGCCGGCGAACTCCGGCGGGAGGGCGTGAGCGCCGAGGAATGTTGTGGTGACTGCCACTCGTCGCAGCCGCGCCAGCTCGCGTGCGGCGCGCAGCTGCTTGCGCTCGTGTTCGAATGACAGACCGTAGCCGGATTTGATCTCGACCGTTGTCACGCCCTCCGCAAGCAGTGCGTCGAGGCGGGGCAGGGCGGAGCGCACCAGCTCTGCCTCACTCGCGGCACGCGTGGCGTTCATGGTGGAGACGATGCCACCGCCCGCTCGCGCGATGGCTTCATACGAGACACCCGCGAGCCGCTGCTCGAACTCGTGCGCCCGATGGCCGCCATAGACCAGGTGTGTATGGCAATCGATGAGGCCGGGCGTGATCCAGCGACCTTCGCAATCGATGACGTCACGGGCATCGAGGCCGCCGGGCGCGTCGCGCGCCGGGCCGGCGAACGCGATGAGCCCGTCACGGCAGGCGATGAGGCCGTCGTCCACTTCGCCGAGACCGGGCATCGAAGGCGCGAGTGTGGCGAGCCGGGCGTTACGCCAGAGTCGGTCGCATCGCATAGCCTGTTCCTCGCTTTTCCGCGCTTGCCGGCGGGCCCGATAATGTCTATACATATCGCAACCCGTGAATCCATGTCCAGCGAAAAGCCGGTGAACACACCTCTTCGAGAGCCCGGACTGCACTTTCACGCCGCGCTGCTGCCCGGCGGTTGGGCGCGGAGCGTGCGCATCCAGCATGCCGGCGGTCGCATCACATTCATTGAGACCAACGCGGCACCGTTGCCGGGCGATGAGCGTGCGGGCATTGCGCTGCCGGGCGTGTCGAATGTTCACAGCCACGCCTTCCAGCGTGGCATGGCGGGTCTCGCGGAGCGGCGCGGGGCGCAAGGCGACGGTTTCTGGAGCTGGCGGCAGCTCATGTATCAGTTTGTCGCCCGGCTCACGCCTGAGGATCTCGAAGCGATAGCGGCCCAGGCGTATGTCGAGATGCTCGAAGCGGGTTTCACCCGCGTGGGGGAGTTCCACTACGTGCATCACGATGTGCAGGGCAAGGCTTACGCCAACCCGGCCGAGATGAGCGAGCGCGTTGTGGCCGCGGCGGCGCGCACCGGAATTGCGCTCACGTTGTTGCCAGTGTTCTATGCGCACGGCGGGTTTGGCGGCGCGCCGGCAAGCGCGCACCAGGCGCGGTTTCTCAGCGACGTGGAAGGTTACGGTCGTCTGGTCAACGCGAGTCGAAAGGCGCTGGCGGGTGTCGACGGCGCGGTGGTCGGCATCGCCCCCCACAGCCTGCGCGCCGTCACGCCCAGTGAGTTGCGGAACATTCTTCCGCTTGCGGCGGGCGGGCCGGTGCACATCCACGTGGCCGAGCAGCTTCGCGAGGTCGAGGAGTGCGTAGCGTCGCTCGGCGCGCGGCCGGTGCAGTGGCTGTTGAACGAGATGCCAGTGGATCGGCGCTGGTGCCTGGTTCACGCAACGCATGTTACGGACGGCGAAGTCGCGGCTCTCGCCGCCAGCGGAGCCGTCGCAGGGCTGTGCCCCATCACCGAAGCGAACCTGGGGGATGGCGTGTTTCCTGCCGTTGCCTTTCAAGGCAAGGGCGGCGCATTTGGCGTGGGCTCGGACTCGAACGTGCTCATCAGCGTGAGTGAAGAGCTTCGGTTGCTCGAGTACGGACAGCGATTGCGGGACCACGCGCGTAACGTGATGGCGGGTGCGCAATCTCAGTCTACGGGGCGCGTGCTGTTCGACGCGGCAGTGAGCGGCGGCGCGCAGGCCCTGGGGGGCGGGGCAGCGAAGCTGCACAGTTCGTCCGTGACCGCTTCGGCCGTTGCGCCGGGTCTCACCGTGGGCGCGCCCGCCGATATCGTTGCGCTTGCCGACGATGTCGCGCTGGCAGGTCGCGCGGCAGACCAGTTTCTCGACACCTTTATCTTTGCGAATTCACGCGGCCTCATCGACGGCGTCTGGCGCGCCGGCCGCAAGGTGGTATCCGGCGGCGCTCACCTCGAGCGCGGCCCGATCGCCGCGCGCTTTCGCGCAACCCTGCAACGCCTTCTCACCCCATGAGCCCGCGTAAGAGCCAGCCCGAGCCCTCGACGCTCCATCAACGCATCCGCGCCGATATCGAGCGTCGCATTCTGGGCGGCACGTGGCGGCCGGGGCACCGCATTCCGTTCGAGCACGAGCTCATGACCCAGTACGGCTGCGCGCGCATGACGGTGAACAAGGCCATTGCGAGCCTCGTTGCTGCCGGGCTCATCGTGCGGCGCCGACGGGTCGGCTCATTTGTGGCGGAGCCGCGGGCGCAGTCCGCCGTGCTGGAGATCCCGGATATCCGCGCGGATGTCACGGCACGGGGGCAAACCTATTCGCTGAAGTTGCTGTCGCGCCGCCGGCGCAAGCCAGCCGGGCGTCACGTGGATGAGCAGACGCTGGCCGCGAAAGGCGACCTGCTCGCCCTGCGATGTCTTCACCTCGCCAACGGGCGGCCGTTCGCGCTGGAAGAGCGCCTCATCAGCCTTGCCACCGTGCCTGAAGCGAGCGACATCGACTTTTCCGTGGAGCCGCCGGGCTCGTGGTTGCTCGGCCACGTCCCCTGGACGGAGGCGGAACATCGAATCACCGCCGTGAATGCGGACGCCGATACCGCCGAAACACTGCACGTGCTGCCAAACTCGGCGTGCCTCACGCTCGAGCGACGCACCTGGCGCGGGCCAGACCACATCACTCACGTCAAACAGATTTTCCCGGGCACCGGCTTCGACCTGATTGCGCGCTTCGCGCCGCAGGGGAAGTAGCGTGACAGGAAACGGCGCCGCGCAGGCCGGGCGACGCCGTTTGCCAGTACCTGATGCGGCCGGTGGGCTTACTTCGACGCAACCCTCAGGTTGTTCTTCACACCGACCACGCCCTTCACGGCGCGCGCGTCGGCTTCGGCCTTCTCTTTCTCGGCCATCGAGGCGACCGCGCCGTCCAACATCACGACGCCGTTCGTGGTCTTGACGTGGATGTCGGTCGCGTCCGTCGCCTTGTCCTTCGCGAGCTCGGCCTTCACCTTCGTGGTGATTACGGTGTCCGCCATGGGTTGAGAGCTCTTGGCCTCTTCTGCAAACGCACCGCCGGTCGCGAGAGCCCAGCAAGCCGCGGTGGCAGCGATCAACAGTTTCCTGCCAGTCATGGACGTCGCCTCGTTCGGTGATTGGGGCAGGGGTATACAAGCCCCGGAATCGTGCGCGGTTCCGTTTCGGGCCACAGCCAAGCTCGTTGGCTGAGGTGGCGCGAGCTTGAGAGCGGGCGGTGAGCGGCGGTCAGCCGCCGTGACGTTCAATGCGTGCGCAGACTGGTATCTCTGTGCACAGGTACTAGCGTGCCGCTGCGCCCATGCCCTGTAACGTCTTCCTGATCACGGTGGCGCTGTCCGTGCCGGGTGTCTCGCCGGCGGCGAGCTTGTCCGCATGCTCGAACAGCGGCACGAACAGGCCAGCCTGGTCCACTGGAGCGCGCAGCGTGATGGTCGGCTGTTGGTGGAAGCTGTCGACCCATGCGTCGCGCACGTCGTCCCAGAATTTCTTGGTGCGCTCGTAGTATTCGTCTGCAGGGTCGAAGTCCGGCGCCTGCAGGCGCTCATAGCGCGCCACGCCGTATTCACGCGCCACATACGGCGTGTCTGCCGCGAGTGCGCGGGCGTTGTCGAGCACGCCCTTGAGGTTGTTCTCTTCCTGAATCCAGCCGGTAGGCGTGACAGTGTGTCGGTTGGTGCCGATGAGCACCTGGTAGTCCTTGCGCACGCTCCACTCGCGGCGGGGTAGCGGGCGCCACGTGTCGCCGCTGAGCCACGACGAGAAGCTGGCGGAGTGCCGCCACGTGCCCACGCTTGCGTAGCGCGGTGATTCATCCACTTGATAAACCGTCTGCGACCACTGGCCCGCCACGTCCTTGCGCTTGAGCCCGTGGCGCTCCCACTGTTCGCGGCCGCGGTACTCGACGAGCTCGATGGGCTCGTAGCGCCAGTCCTGGCGCCAGTGCTTGGTCACCATCGGCTCGCTCAGCGTGCCGTCTTTCCGCACGACGCGCATCGCGAGGATGTGCGAGAGGCTGATGAGCTTGCCGTCGTCGCGATCTACGTAAACGCGCTCGGTGCCCCAGGATTGGTACGGCCGCTCGCGTTTCGCGTCGGCGCTGAAGGGCGTGACTTCCAGGAAATCGAAGGTCACGCGATAGCTGCCGGCCATGGCGAGTATGGCGCGTCGGTCGCGCTCGAAGCTCGAGAGGCCCGGTACCTGCAGGGCGCGCCAGGCGTCGGAGGGCGTTTTGTCCAGCGTGAGCTGTGGCCCGCGCGTGGTGCCACCGCGGGGCGCGAGCGCCGGGTCGCTCGTGAGGGGCCACGAAAACGTGTAGCGCTTCGTCGCATCGCCTGACGGCGCTTTGCCGGCGGCGACGTCATCCGCCCGCGCCAGCGTGGCGATGAGCAAGCCCACCACCGCTACCGCGAGAAACCCGACGTGCACGAGGATGCGGGCGAGTTTGTCGAGCCATGAGGGCGGGTTTGGTATCACCGGCCAGATAGTAGTCATTCTCATTTGGGCGGACAAGGGCATGAGCGCGGAAATTACACCTTCCCCCGAATGGGCGTTGTTCACTCAGGGGTCTGCGGGCAGCATGGCGCGCACTGCGTAACCTCCGGAGGCCAAGTGTCCGACAACGAGATCGCAGGCCGGCTCGATCGGCCGGTGAATGCCGCCTACGACCACGTGCTGGGCCCCGACAACGCCGAGATCACGCTCGTGGAATACGGCAGCTACGCCTGCCCGCATTGCCGCGCCGCGAACGAGCGCATCTCACAGGTGCGAGACCAGTTCGGCGATCGCCTGCGCTATGTCTTTCGTCATCGCCCGCTCACGGGCAGCGAGATCGCGCGCCGGGCCGCTGAGTTGGCCGAGCTTGCGGACAGCGCCGAAGAGTTCTGGCACGCGCACGTTGCGCTGATGACACGTTCGCCGGCCCTCACCGAAGACGACCTGACCGCGGTGGCGCGCGACCTGGGCCTTGCGCGCGAGTCGGCGGAGGAAGCGCAGCGCGCAGCCCGCCGCGCGCGCGAGCGCGTGGAAGCCGACGAGCGCAGCGCGCGCGCGAGCGGCGTGCGCTACACGCCCACGTTCTTCATCAACGACCGCCGTTATGACGGCCCGTGGGACGAGACTTCATTCTCGGACGCCATGCTCGGCTCGCTCGGCCATCGCGTGCGCTCGGCGGCGCTCGACTTTGCCTCGTGGGCGCCATCGGCCGGCCTGCTGTTGCTGCTCGCGTCGATACTCGCGGTGATCCTCACCAACTCGATGTGGGGGCCCGCGTTCACCGCGTTCTGGGAGCAGCACTGGGGGCTCACGTTCGGCAGCACGAGCTTCCTGCTGCCGGTTCTCGAGTGGATCAACGACGGGGCGCTCACCGTTTTCTTTCTGGTGGTGGGGCTCGAGATCAAGCGCGAGTTCACGGTGGGGCACCTGGCGAGCCGCCGGTCCGCGGCCTTGCCCGTTGCCGCGGCGATCGGTGGCATGGTGGTACCGGCGCTCCTCTATTCGCTGCTGATTCCGGCGGGGCCGTGGGCGCGTGGCTGGGGTGTGCCCATGGCTACGGATACGGCGTTCGCGGTCGCGCTCATCGTGATGATGGGGTGGCGCGTGCCAGTGGAGTTGCGCATATTCCTGACGGCCGCCGCCATCGTGGATGACATCGGCGCCATTCTCGTGGTGGCGTTCTTCTATTCGGGCGAGCTCAGTTTCATGTACCTCGGCGGTGCTGCCGTGGTGATCGGCGCACTTGCACTGCTCAACTGGGCGCGCGTCTATCGTGTTGCGCCTTATCTGCTGCTGGGTGTGGTGTTGTGGTACTTCGTGCATCAAGGCGGGCTGCACGCCACGCTCACGGGCGTGGTGCTGGCGCTGTTCATTCCGACGCGGCCGCCGCCCAATCTCAATTCGCTCATGACTCAGGCGAACACGATTTTCGCGGCTGAGGCGGAGCATGAGGGCGAGGTGCTGCGGCATGGGCCGTCCCTGCCGACGCTGCGTGCGATCGATGCGATTCACGATCGGCTCGAGTCGCCCGCGGATCGCATGTTGCGGCAGGTGGCGCCGAAGTCGAGCTATGCGGTGTTGCCCGTGTTTGCGCTGGCCAATGCGGGAGTGGCGCTCAGTGTGGGCGTGTTGAGCGGGCATGAGGGGCTCATGCTGGCGATCATTTGCGGGCTCGTCATTGGCAAGCCGCTGGGGATGGTGTTGGCGTGTGTGTTGGCCGTGCGTATGGGGTGGGCTCTGAAGCCTGCCGAGTACTCGTGGCGGCAGCTGGCGGGGGCGGGGGCGCTGGCGGGTATCGGGTTCACGATGTCGCTGTTCATTGCGGGGCAGGCGTTTCCCGATGCCTCTGCATTTGCTGCCGCGAAGATTGCGGTGTTCACGGCGTCGGTTGCTGCTGCTGTGGCGGGGGTTGGGATTTTGTGGAATGCGGGGCGGCCGCGGGAAGTGGTGGATTTGCGGGGGATTGCGGCTACGGCTTGTGATGCGCAGGAGCGTTCCGCGCCTGCTTCGTCGTCGTGAGCGGTGGCTTGGTGTTGTCGCAGGCGGCGGATCACTCGAAGAGAGCCTTGGCGGCGCGTCCGTGCCTTGCGTGGCTAGGCCGCGAGCGAAGTCTCGCTGACCACGCGCCCGTCGAGCAGCTTGATGGTTCGTTGCGCGAAGCCCGCGTAGGCCAGTGAGTGCGTCACCATCACAACGGTAGTGCCGGCTTGTGCCACGCCGGTGAGCAGCGCCATCACGGCATCGCCGTTCGCCGTGTCGAGGTTTCCGGTGGGCTCGTCGGCGAGAATGAGTTTTGGGTTCGAGACGAGCGCGCGTGCAATGGCGACGCGCTGTTGCTGGCCGCCCGATAGCTGCTGGGGCAGATGCCGCGCACGGTGCGCAACGCCTGCTCGCTCCAGCGCCTCCGCGACGCGCCGTTTGCGCTCGGAGCTGGAAACGCGCCGGTAGAGCAGGGCGACTTCCACGTTCTCCTGCACCGACAGGTCGTCGATGAGGTTGAAGCTCTGGAAGATGAAGCCCACCGACGCGCGCCGCAGCTCGGTGAGCCGCCGCTCGGAGGCGCGCGCCACATCTTCATCGAAGAACGAGTAGACGCCGCCGGTCGGGCTGTCGAGCAGCCCGAGGATGTTGAGAAGGGTGGATTTGCCGCATCCCGATGGCCCCATGATGGCGAGAAACTCGCCCGCGGCCACGTCGAACGACACGTCCTGCAGGGCGCGGGTTTCGACGTCGGTGGTGCGATAGACCTTGGAGACGTTCTGCAGCTTCAGCATGTCGCGCTCCTGGTGCGCTAGTTCGTTATGTCTATGCGATCGATGCGGTCCAGCGAGCTGTAATCCGAGACGATCACGCGGTCCCCGGCGGTGAGGTTCGCCAGCACTTCTATCTGCTCGGCGTTTCTCCGGCCCACCTTGATGGTGCGGCGGTGAGCCGAGGCGCCGTTCGCCGCCACCACGAAGATCCAGTCGCCGCCGGTGCGTTCGAGAAAGGCCCCGGCCGGCACCACGAGCGCGTCGCGGTCTCGATCCAGTGCGAGCTTGCCCTGCAACGCCTGGCCGGGCAGCAACCCTTCCGGCGCAGGGGCTGTGAAGCGCAGGTCGATGTTGAACGTGCCGTCTTTGACCTGCGGGTAGATTCGCGTCACGGTGAGCTGCCAACGCTTGCCGTCGATCTCCACGTCCGCGGTCTGGCCGTTGCGCACGCGGCCGAGGTAATACTCGTCGACAGCGGCAGTGAGCTTGTAGCCTGTGTCGGGCGTGATCTCCGCGAACCGCTCGCCGCGGTTGCGGTTCTCGCCCACCTTGAGATCCATCGCCGTGAGCCGGCCGCTCGCGGGCGCGAGCACCGTGAGGTTCGCAAGCTTGCCGTGGGTAATGGTGAGATCCCGCCGCAATTTTTCCATCTGGCTCTGGATCTGCGGCAGCTGGCGCTGGCGCAACTCTTCCTGCTTGCGATTGCTCTCGTCCTGCATGGGCTGCAGCGTCTTCTGGTGGCTCAGCTCGTCTTCGAGCGCCTCGCGCGCTTCGGCGGCCACGAGCCCGCTGGCCGCGAGCGTCTTGCGGCGGGCGAGCGAACGCTCGAGCCTCACGATGTCGTACTCGATCCGCGCGAGCGCCTTCTGGTTGCCGATGCGATTCTGCTCCAGCTGCGTTTCGTATGCCTGCAGCTGAGTGAGGGATTCTATGAGGCGGCCCTCGCGATCGAGCACATCGAGCTCCAGCTGCGTGTTGCTCAGCTCCACCAGTGGCTGCCGTTCGGCAACCGTGTCGCCGGCCTGTGCGAGCACGCGCTCCACGCGGCCGCCTTCGAGCGCATCCAGGTAGATGGTGTTCAGCGCCACGACGCTCGCTCGCAGGGGAATGAAATCATGGAAAGCGGCCTTGGCGACTTGCGCAATCGTGATCTTCTCCGCATCCACTCGCAGCGTGCGCTCCGGGTTGCCGAGGAACAGCGGCAGGCTCGCGGCAATGAGCGCCAGAACGCCAGCGGCGATGCCTGCCTGCACCCAAAGTCGCTTACGCCACCAGGGCCGCCGGATCGGGCGGTCCATCACATCACTCGTGTGCAGCTGATCCACGGCACGTGCAGTCTACGGTGCCGCGGCCCCTTCAAAAACCATCAACGAATCCATGACTTAACCGAAACGCGGCGCGACGGCACGGGCGCGCTTGTCCGGAAACGAACACCGGCCGGGACGGCGAACCGTGTTTTCACGGTAATAGTTGTCCACGCGTCGATCCACGACTTAGGCTTCACGCATGAATGCATGCGGGGCGGTGCTGGTGGTGGAAGACGACGCGGACGTGCGGCGCTCCGCACGCATCGCGCTTACCTCATTCGTCGAGCGTGTAGAACTACTCGCGTCGCTCGAAGCTCTCGATGAAGCGCTGGCGGCATCGGCCTACGATGTCGTGCTGCTCGACATGAACTTCGTCGCGGGCGTGCGCAGCGGCGCGGCGGGTCTTGGTGCGCTCGCTCGCGTGCAGGCCTTCGACCCCACGCTCGCGGTTGTGCTGATGACGGCGTATGGCGGCGTCACGCTCGCCGTCGAAGCGCTGAAGAAGGGCGCCGTCGACTTCGTGCTGAAACCCTGGCGGAACGACAAGCTGGTCGCCGCTGTCATCGCCGCCGCACGCATCAGCCAAACGCGGCGCGAGGTGGACAACCTGCCTCTCGATGCACTCGAGCGCACGGCGATCGAGCGCGCCCTCACGCGCCATGAAGGCAACATCTCGTCGGCGGCCTCGGCGCTCGGCCTGAGCCGCGCGGCACTGTATCGACGCATGTCGAAGTTCGGGCTGTGAGCCGGGCTTGCGCGCATGGGCGCTGAGTTGTCGCGACCTCGTCGCTTCGTGCTCGCGGTGGCCGTGCGCGCGGCGCTCATCGGCGTGCTGAGCTTTCTTGCGATCTATCTCGTGGCCGTGGCGCACCTTTACGCAACGGCGCTTGTGGTAGTCATAGTCGGAATCGCGGTGGGGGCCGATCTTGCGCGGGTTGCCGCGCGTGCGAGCCGCTGGGTCGAGCTGGATCTGGAACGGCTTACGGCTGAAGTGAGCGATGCGCCTGTCGCCACCCATGTATCGCACGCTGCGAGCCAGAGCCCGCTGGAGCGTGCCACCAGCGCGCTCAACGCTGCCCGTGCCGAGCGGCAACGCCATCTCGATTACCTTCAGACGCTGCTCGACACCGTGTCTGCGTCGCTCATCGTCGTGCAGCCCGAGGGTCGCGTGGCGCTCGTCAATCGCGCGGCGCGCCGCCTGGCGGGTGCCGCCGTTGACCGGCTGGACCAGATCGCGGCAATCGGCGCGCAGGGCGCGCGCAATCTTCTCACTCTGCGGCCGGGCACGCGGCAGGTCGTTCCGCTTGCCGACGGGCGGCAGATGTTCGTGGTGGTGTCGCAGTTCGCCGTTCCCGGGCGGCCGCCGCAGCGGCTCGTCGCGCTTCAGAGAATCGCGGGCGATCTCGACGCGGTGGAGCTGAAAGCCTGGCAGGACATGGTGCAGGTGCTGACGCACGAGATGATGAACTCGCTCACGCCGATCTCATCGTTGTCCGAAAGCCTGGAAAGCCTGCTCAGGAACGGCGCGCGTGCCCCGGCCGCAGATGCCACCGCCCAGGCGGCCATGGCAGATGATGTCGCAGGCGCCCTCGAAGCCATCAAGCGCCGCAGCCTCGGGCTCATGAGTTTCGTGGAGCGCTATCGCACGGTGGCGGAACTGCCGTCGCCAAAGCGACAGACGGTGCGCATGGACCGGCTGCTGTCCGGCATCGATCGTCTGATGAGCCCGGTGTTGCGGGAGAAGGGCATCGAATACCGCATGTCTATCACCCCGCCGGATCTGTGTCTGGAGGCCGACCCTCAGTTGCTGGAGCAGGCGGTGATCAACCTGCTGCGCAATGCGACCGACGCTGTGGTGGGCCTGCATGCATCGGGCGCGGCAGCGCGCGAGGTGACGGCGCACGGCGCGCGGTCGCCTCGAATCGAAGTTACGTGCGAGCACCGCGAAGGGCAGGTTGTTCTCGCCATCGCGGACAATGGTGCCGGCGTGCCCGAGAGCCAACGCGATCAGATCTTCGTGCCGTTCTTCACAACCAGGCCCGGCGGCTCGGGCATCGGGCTGAACCTCGCCCGGCACGTTGCGCTTGGCCATGGCGGGCAACTCGACGTGCGCGCGAATCATCCGTGTGGCTCGGTGTTCACGCTGAGCCTGCCGCATGGCTCGCTCTATGCCGACCGCCTGGGTGATGGATAGAATCGCCGCGCACGGGGCCGGCTTTCAGGGGGGAAGATCATGGCAACGAAGAATCCGCATCGGTTCGCGCCCGGCGTTCTGCTCGCCACCGCGGCGCTCGTGGCCGGGTGTGCCACGCCATCTGCCGCTGACATTGCCGCCGCACGGCGTTTCGCCGACCGCGAAGCCATCGAGGACGTGCTGAGCCGCGCGAACCTCGGCTTCGAGCTCAGCGACCCGGACCAGTTCGCCAACGCTTTTGCCACAGACGGCGTCTTTGAGCTGGCCGGCAAAGGGCCGGTGTTCGGCTACGACAAGATGACGTACAACGGCCGCGCGGAGATCCGCGCCATCGTGGCAGACCGGGTTGCCAAGGCCCGCAACACCGACCCCAAGTCACTGTCGTACGACCCGGCCACGCTCCGCCGCTTCAACCGCAACACCGACTCCCGCATCGAGATTCTCGATGCGACTCACGCGCGCCATATGTCGACGTGGATGGTGGTGATGCACACGAACGTCAACATCCACATCTCGGCCGTTGGGCGCTACGAAGATGAGCTCGGCAAGCGCGACGGCAAGTGGTACATCGTGAAGCGCCGGCGCAGCGAGTAGCTGCCCTGCCCGCAGGGCGTTCGCCGGATGCCGCCACCCCTGCGCGACCCGCACCATTCAGATATATCTACGGCGCCATTCGAGGCCGGCCAGGTATCACCATGAAAAGAATCGCCCTTGCGGCGCTGCTGCTCACTGCGGTGGCCGCCCCCGTCACCCAGGCTCACCACTCGCGCGCGCAATTCCAGCTCGACAAGCTCACGCCCATGACGGCCACCATCACCCGCGTGCGCTGGAGCAACCCGCACGTGTTCTTCGCCGGCACCGTGGTCAACGACCAAGGCGTGGCGGAAGAGTGGGTGTTCGAAGGCCACTCCATCTCGGGGCTCGTGCGCCAGGGCTGGTCCGAGAACCTCGTGAAGGTGGGCGACAAGATCGATGTGATGGTGAACCGTCACCGGGATTCCACCCAGCGTTTCGCGCTGCTGGATCGTGTGACGCTTGCGAGCGGCAAGACGTATTACTCCATCGGCCTGCCGCCGGCGGACCAGGTGGCCAAGCGCCCGCCCATCCAGCCGTCGAAGGATTTCTCCGGCAACTGGCGCTACAAGTTCCCGGGCACAGCGGAAGAGGTTCGTCGCCGTGTGCTGCTCGGCTCGGGCGGCCCGAAGCCCGATCTGCCTTACACCGAAGTTGCAAGGGCGCAGGCCGCGAAGTACGACCCGAAACAGGCCCCAGCGCTCACCTGTGAGCCCATCAGCATGCCCGGCATCCTGATGACCGTGTACGAGTACAAGTGGATCCGCCACCCCGATCGCATCGTCATCGAGAAGGAGCAGTACACGGACATGACTCGCACCATCTGGCTGAAGCCCACGCCGCGTCCGGCGAACTACAAACCGAACCCCATGGGTTTCTCCGTCGGCCACTTCGAGCCGGATGGCACGCTGGTGGTGGAAACCACCGGCTTCAGCCCGGTGCGGTGGGGCAATCAGCCTTCCGTGGACTCGAGTGACAAGAAGAAGATCGTCGAGCGCTACGAGCTCATCGACGGCGGCATGGGCATGAGCCTCAGCTACACGCAGGAAGACCCGGTGTATTTCACGGCACCGGTCACCGGCGCCGGCACGTTCACGAAGTCGAACGACGCGAGCTTCCCGAATCAGCCGCCCTGCGACCTCGAGGCCGCGGGTGAGCACCTGCGCTACAAATAATTGGCTAACGGTTGGATGCTCGGCGTTGGCGTGGATTTCGGCACTTCGAATTCGACTGTCGCGTTTCTGGAAGACCTGTTTCCAGGCAAGGTCACGGTGCACGACCCTTTTACGAGCGTTGCGGGCGGGTTGGCGATCGCGAGCTTCCACGGCTACCAGCAGGACGTTCCGCCGCCTCAGGCCTGGGCGACGGACGTCGCGTAACCGCGCGAGTCGTGCGGGGTCTGTTGGCGGGTTGGGTCAGCTGCCGGGGGCCGTCGCACGCGAAGGGCCGGCCGCCAAAGGCTCCTGCCGGGGACCGGCCGTAAGACCGGTCCATCGGGGCCTTGGGCAAATGCATCCATGCATTTGCACATCCCCGTCAGGAGCCTTTGGCGGCGGCCGGCCCTTCGCCTTGAGGGTTCTCGTTTCTTCCCCCACGCGCGCGTTCTTATTTCAGTCGCCGAGCTTCGCTGCTGGCGAGTGAGCCGCCGCCTGCGACAACGCCACTTCCGAATCTTTTCGAGCGAGCCGGCTCCCCGTTCATGCGCCAATCCGCACTGAATCCTGAACCGGTCGGAATGACTGTGCCGAGGTACTAGTAGCCGATCGTCATCTGGCTGCGGTGGTACTTCGGGGTTTCCAGCTCGTTGACGAGTGCGACGGCGAAGTCTTCGGCGCTGATCCTGCTGTTGCCCTTGTCGTCGGCGATGACGGTGTCGGTGCCGAGCCGGAACTTGCCGGTTTTCTGGCCGGGGGCGATCGACATGGCGGGGCTGAAGAAGGTCCAGTCGGTGCCGCTCGTCTTGAGGGACTCGAGCACGCCGCGCATGGCGAGGGCTTCGCCGCGGTAGGCGGCGGGGAGGGTGTCGGCGACGGATTTGCCGTCGGCGGTTTTGAGGCTGCCGGCGCCGCCCACCACGAACAGGCGTTTGCCGGTGGCTTTCGCGGCGGCGATGGCGGCGTCGCCGACGGCCTTGGCTTCATGGATGGGGTCGCCGCCGCCGCGGGGGCTGGTGGCGGTGACGATGACGTCGGCGTCTTGGGCGAGTGCGGTGAGCGCGGCTTTGTCGGTTGCGTCGAGCTTCACGGCTTTCACGTTCGGACCGGCAACGATTTTTTCGGGGTGACGGGCGGCGGCGGTGACGTGGTGGCCGCGTGAGGTCGCTTCAGCAAGGACGCGCGAGCCGATCATGCCACTGGCGCCGACGAGCAGGATGTTCATGGGCTTCACCTTCGGGGTCGGAGGGATCTGGGCAGGCGCCACGCCGGCGAGCAGCGCAACGCCTGTGATGAGCAGGGGACGAACGACGTTTTTCAGGAATGCCCGGCGCATGGTTTTGTTCTCCGTTCAATTGCGGCGGCAAGGTTACCCGATCCTTCGCTGTCCACGCCGCGCGCCGGCGGGCGCGTGTGGGTGGCCCGCACGAAGGTATGCACTATGCTGTGGAAAACGAAGGGGGTCGGCCATGCAGATCAGGACATTGATTGGATCATGGGTGCTGGGCGCCGTGGCGGCGGGGGGCGCGCAGCTCGCGGGTGCGGCGGAAAATGCCGCCAGCTGTGATGCCGATGGCACCACCCGGTTCATCTGCGGGCTCGCAAGCCCCGAAGACCTGATCCGGGTTCAGGACAGCAACTGGGTGCTCGTGAGCGGCATGGCCGACGCGGCCACTCATCGCAGCGAGCTGTACGCGATCGACGCGAAGACTCGCTCCTACAAGATCGTGTATCCGAGCGCGAGCGCGCGCGTGAATCACAACAGGAAGACTTACGGCGCGTGCCCCGGCCCGCTGCCGGGCGAGACGTTCGGCGCGCACGGCATCGACGTGCGGCCGAAAGGGAAGGGATTGCACACGCTTTATGCCGTGAATCACGCTGTGCGCGAGTCCGTGGAAGTCTTCGAGCTCGATGCCACCGGCGTGCTGCCGGCGCTCACCTGGGTGGGTTGCGTCGTGTTGCCGGCGAAGGCGTCGGGCAATGGCGTGGTCGGGCTGCCTGAAGGCGGATTCGTCACGACCAACTTCAAGGACCCGGCGGACGCGGATGCGTTCAAGAAGATGTCGGCCGGGCAAGTCACGGGTGACGTGCTCGAATGGCAGCCGGGGAAGGGCTGGTCCACGCTGCCGGACAGCGCCATGTCAGGCGCGAACGGGCTCGCCCTCTCGAAGGATGGCAAGTCCCTCTACGTTGCAGGGTGGCCGGGCAAGAACGTCACGCGCTTTGAGCGCAGTGGCACGAGTTGGGTGAAGAAGGAATCCATCGGCACCGGCATTCTCACCGACAACCTGCGTTGGATGGCGGACGGTTCGCTGCTCGCGGGCGGACAGGATGCGGACATGCCCGGTGTGTTCGAGTGCCGCGCGCCCGCGTGCCGCGTGGGCTCTGCCGCCGTGAAGATCGACCTGCGCACAGGCAAGGCAACTCGCCTCGTGCAATACGCCGGCAGCGCAGGTTTCGAAGGTTCGACCACCGCCATCGAGGTCGGCAACGAAATCTGGCTCGGCAGCTTCAAGGGCAGCCGCATCGCGCGATTGCCCGCGCCGAAGTGAGATGACGTGAATGCTCGCTCGCTTGTCTGCCGGCAAGTGAGCGAACCTGCCTGCATCCGGGGGGGCGTGATCTGTTGCCCCCGAGGGGCTGGCAGCCCCCGCACAGCCACCGCCACCGCGATGGCTCGCACCGAGCTCATCGAAGACTCCGCACTCCTCAGCGTCCCCGCACGCCTCGCCAAACGACTGCCAAGCCTCGCCAGCGCCTTCGGCCGCGAAGCCACCCGCGGCACGAAAGTAACGATCTCCCAGGAAGAGCTCGCGCAATTCCTCGGCCTCTCCCGCCAGATCGTCAACCAGCACCTGCAAACCTGGCGCGCGAACAACTGGATCACCCTCGGCCGCGGCAGCATCACAATCGAAAATCCCACCGCCCTGCAAAAAGTCGTCAGTGGACCCTGACCTCCCGAATGCCGCAGGCCCAAAGGGCTCTCGCACACCTCGGGCAGCGTCTCAGCGGCGGCTCGCTCGAAGAGGGCCTTGGCGGGGATGTCTGGAGCAGTCATGGATACCGACAACGACACCTTGCCCCGCTTCAGCGACGACGCATTGATCGCCGAGACGCGCTGGGAAACAAAGTGGATCGCGGCGGAAGGCACGGTCGACCCCGCGTACGAGCGAACCACGGCGGCCCTGCGCCGCTGGGTCGACGGCATGGAAGCCGAGTTCGTAAAGCAGCCAGCCCGCCGCCAGCGTCGCGTGCCGGCGACTCGTTAGCAGGCACCGCACCCGCACGGCCTGCCTTGCGGCACGCCGTGCGGCTCGCGATTCCCGCCTCGGCTATGCTTCCGGCACGCTGTGGCGGTTGGGCCGCTGCGTTCAAGGAGGGCCGATGAGACTTCCCAAACGCGTGCTGCCCCTGATAGGCCTGTTGCTGGTCTCCGTCTCCTCATCCCACGACGACACAGTGGGCGCGCGTTATGTGCAGGAGGACGGCGCGAACGCCTCCGACTGCCTCGACCACGACCTGCCCTGTCGAAGCATTCAGTACGCGCTCCAGCTCGCCCAGCCCGGCAACACCGTGAAAGTGGCTGCCGGCATCCATGACGTCAGCGGCATCGATCCGGAGAGCTATCTCTTCGGCGCCACGCATGCCGCGGGCGGCTACAGCGCCGCCGACCACTATCACTACCCGAACCCCGACGCGAACAAGACCATTCTGGTGGGCGTGGACGCGAAGTATCGGCAGGCCATGGGCCGCATGGGTTTCAAGTGGGCGGCGGACATGACATCCGCTCGCAGCGGCATCGTCGACGAAAGCCCCGCGCAGGCGCTGCAGGCAACGCAGTCGGCCGCGGCCACCTGTGTTCAAGGATTCGCCGGCCAGTTTCCTTGCCGCAATGTCGGCTTTCTCTCGCAGATTCCGCTCAGCGCGTTTTCCACGCGGCCCGCGTCCGCGGCCAACGTGTGGGGCTTTGTCGACCTGAACGACAACCGCGAGTACGCCATCATCGGCCTGCGAAACGGCACGGGCATCGTCGACGTGACAGACCCGGCCAATCCGCGCGAAGTGACGACGGTGGCCGGCAATGCGTCGTCCTGGCGCGAAGTGAAGGTGTACCAGGTGCGAGACGACGTCGCGAATCGCTATCGCGCGTACGCATATATTTCGACGGAAGCGCCGGGCAGTGGCCTGCAGGTGATCGACCTTTCGGGCTTGCCCAATAGCGCGGCGCTCGCCACCACGCTCACGGACACGGGCTCGCAGCACACGCTCTACGTTTCGAACATCGACTACGGCACCAATGTAGCGCTGCCGGGGCGACAGGCGTTCCTGTACGTGGCCGGCTCAAACCTGAACAGCGGTTCGTGGCGCATCTACAGCCTCGCGAACCCGGCGCAGCCGCAACTGCTCACCGCGGCGCCGGCCGGCACGCAATACATGCACGACTCCACCAGCCTTTACATCACGGACAGCCGCACAGCCCAGTGCGACCAGGGACACAACCCGTGCGAAGTGCTCGTGGACTTCAACGAGAACAGCGTGGACCTGTGGGACGTCACGAACAAATCGCAGCCCGTGCGCCTTTCCTCAACCACGTATTCCACCGCGGCCTACACGCATTCCGGCTGGCCAAGCGAAGATCAACGTCATCTCTTCTTCCACGACGAGCTGGAGGAAGTGCGACAAGGGCTTGCCACGCATCTCTACACGATGAGCCTCGACAACCTGCGCGCGCCGACCATCGTTACCAGCTTTCTTGGCGTCAACACGACAACCGATCACAACGGCTACACCAGGGGCAGCCGCTACTTCGTCTCGCACTATCGCCGCGGGCTCGTGATCTTCGATGTTTCCTCCCCCACGCAGATGCGCGAAATCGGCGCGCTGGACACGTTTCTCGCACCGGCGGCCGACAGCGCCGGCACCGACGGCGCCTGGGGCGTTTATCCGTTCCTGCCTTCGGGCAACGTGCTCATCAGCGACATCACGAACGGGCTCTTCGTGCTGAAGGACAACACCGCGGCGCTCGATGCGAGCGCGGGCAGCGTCGGGTTCATCGGCACCTCCACCAGCGTTTCCGAAAATGGCGGCACGGCGACCGTTCGCCTGCAAAGGAACGGCGGACACGCCGGCGCGGTGAGCATTCAATACGCCACGGTCGACGGCACGGCGACGGCGGCTGGCGATTACACGGCCACGAGCGGCACGCTCCGCTGGGAAGACGGCCAGAGCGCCCCCAAATCATTCACCGTAGCGATTCGCAACGACAGCGATGTCGAGAGCAATGAGGTCTTTGGAATCACGCTTTCGAATGCGGGCGGCGGCGCTACGGTCGACGGTGCGGCTTCGTTCGAAGTGACCGTGACCAACGCCGACGCGCCCGCAACGACGCCCAGCGGGGGCGGAGGCGGCGGTGGCGCCCTGGACCTGCCGACGCTGCTGGCCGTTCTGGCCGCGCTCGGGCTGCAGTTTTTCGCACCCCGCGTTCATCGCGCGGGCCGGCGCCGCCTGGCCGGCGCGGCCTGATCCGTTCCCCGGCGCGCCGGGCACGCCGCGATGGACTCCCCCGGTCAACTCTAGTATTAGATTCAGCCCCTTCACGGCGGTCCGCAAAACAGCAGGCGAGATGGAAAAGAAAGAAATCGAGATCACGTCGCTCATCGATTCGGCGAAGTACTTCGGCCTGCCGCTGGCCATCACGGTGCTCACCATCTTCATCATGCTGGTCGATGGCTTCGACCTGCAGACCATGGCCTTCGTGGCGCCCGAGCTCGTGAAGGAATGGGGCGTCGCGCGCGCGGATCTCACGCCCGCTGTCACGGCGAGCATGGTCGGCATGGCGATCGGCTCCGTGCTGCTTGGCTGGGCCGGCGACCAGATCGGGCGCAAGAGCTCCTACATCATCTGCATCGCGTTTCTGGCAGTGGGGTCGTTCTTCAGCGCCCACGCCAACACGCTCACCGATCTCACCATCTGGCGCGTGGTCACGGGCATCGGCCTCGGCGGCGTGACGCCGCTGGCCGCAACGATGATCTCCGAGTGGACGCCAAAGCACGCCCGCAACGTCGCGGTGGCGTGCGCCATCGTCGCCGTGCCGCTCGGCGGCATGGTGGGTGCATCGGTCTCGCAGTGGGTGATACCGGCGTACAGCTGGCGCGGCGTGTTCTGGATCGGCGCGATCCTGCCGCTGGTGTTCTTCGTGGTCGCCATGTTCCTGCTGCCCGAGTCACCCAAGTATCTCGCGCAGCGCCCGCACCTGCACGGCAGGCTCGCCAAGCTGCTGAATCGTCTGTTCCGCGAGCAGCGCTTCACCGGCAAAGAGAATTTCGTGGTCGCGGAGCCGCCGGCGCTGCCCGGCAACTGGTTTGCCACACTGCTCAGCCCCACTTACCGAAGCACCACGCTGCTGCTGTGGGCCGCATTCGCATTCAACACGCTTGCGCTGTACTCCTACGTGAACTGGCTGCCCACGGTGCTTTCGTCCACGGGCATGTCCACCGCGGATTCGCTTCAGGGCTCGAAATACCTGAACTTCGGCGGGTTCTTCGGCGCTGTCGGCGGTGCGGTGCTGATCGGCTGGTGGGGTTCGCGCTATGTCGGTGCCGCGCTCGCGTCGATAGGCGCCATCGCCACGTTCCTGATCGCGATGACGATTCTCGACAACGTCGGCAGCCTGAATAGCCAGTCGCTCGTGCTGCTCACCATGGCGGGCGTGGCGGTGAACGGCATGCAGAGCTTCCTCTACACGGTCGGCGCGCACTCCTATCCCACTTATATCCGCGCCACGGGTGTCGGTTGCGCGCAGACCGTCTCGCGCATCGGGGGTTTCCTGGGCACCGTCGCCGGCGGCTCTTTCTTCGCGCTGAAACCGCAGCCGCCGGTGAGCTACTTCTTCTTCGGCGTCGCCATCGCCATCGTGCTGGTGGTGATCAGCTTCTACTCACTGCGCACGCACATTCCGGGCAACAAGGCTCGCCTGGCGCTCGAGGCGCAGGCGGCTGAAAAGGGCGCGGCGCGCTAGCCCGGGGCAAGCTTCTTCCAGTCACCGCGCCCACCGCGCGGGCCGTCGAAGCTCTCGACGCCCGCGCGCCGCGCCAGCGTAGACTAGCCGCCCATCGCAGGGCGGGCAGGTCACGATGACATTCCTGAAGCGGCGCAAGTCTCTCGATGCGGAACACTCCATTGGCAGCGGTCAGCGCCTCAGGCGAACACTCGGGTGGCCTCACCTCGTAGCGCTTGGCGTGGGTGCCATCATCGGCACCGGCATCTACACGCTCGTCGGCATTGGCGCAGGGCGCGCCGGGCCCGCCGTAATTCTCGCGTTCGTCATTGCAGGCATCGTGTGCGCGTGTGCGGCGCTCGCTTACGCCGAGATGGCAACCATGATGCCGGTGGCCGGCAGCGCCTACACATACACCTATGCGGTGGCGGGTGAGTTACCGGCGTGGATCGTGGGCTGGAGCCTCATCCTCGAATACACGGTGGTTTGCAGCGCCGTGGCGGTGGGGTGGTCGGGCTACGCCGCGGGGTTCCTCAAATCGATCGGCGTCGATCTTCCACCGGCGCTGTTATCGGGACCGCACGTGGACGGCGGGTTTTTCAACCTGCCGGCCGCGGTCATCGTGTTCGCCGTCGCGGGCATGCTGATGGTGGGCACGCGGGAGAGCGCCACGGTGAGCGGCATTCTCGTCGCGGTGAAAGTGATCGCGCTGCTCGTGTTCATGGCCATCGCATTCACGGCGTTCCAGGCTTCGAATTTCACGCCGTTCATGCCATATGGATTTTCCGCGCACGTGGAAGGCACGGAAACGCGCGGCGTGATGGCGGCCGCGGCCATCATCTTCTTCGCGTTTTATGGGTTCGATGCGGTGTCCACCGCCGCCGAAGAAACCCGCAACCCGGGGCGCGACCTGGTCCGTGGCATCATCGGCTCCATGGTCGTGTGCACCGTCATCTACATCGCGGTGGCCGCCGCGGCGCTCGGCGCCATGCCCTTCGGTGAGTTCGCGGCGAGCCCGGAGCCGCTCGCGCACGTGTTGCGCACCTTGCGATCGCCGGTGGCGGCGAACCTCATCGCGGCGGCGGCAATCGTCGCGCTGCCGACCGTGATCCTGGCGTTCCTCTACGGCCAGAGCCGCATCTTCTTCGTGATGGCGCGGGATGGGCTGCTGCCCGCGCGGCTCGGCGGCGTAAGCGCCAGGACGGGCACACCGGTCGCCATGACTCTGGTCACGGCAATTATCGTGGCGCTGATCGCAGGTGTGTTCCCGCTCTCACAGATCGCCGAGCTTGCGAATGCCGGCACGCTTGCCGCGTTCATCGCGGTAGCGGGTTGCGTGATGGCCCTGCGCATCGTCGAGCCAGCGCGCGCGCGGCCGTTCCGCACTCCACTCGTGTGGCTGCTGGGGCCGCTGGCGGTGCTGGGATGCGTGTACCTGTTCTTCAGTCTTCCGGAAATCACCCGCACCCGGTTTTACATCTGGAACGCTGTCGGCATCGCCGTCTACTTCCTGTGGGGCATTCACCGCAGCCATCTCAGGAAGGCGCCAGTGTCTGGCGCGTGAAGTCTTTCAGCACCGCAAAGAGAGGGGGCACGTGCAAGGGCCGAATCCAGTCCGCACCGGCGAGGTTCTGTGGCGGCCGGATGCCGACCGCGTAGCCCAGTCGAGCCTCACCGCATTCATGCGCTGGCTGCGGCTGCGACGCGGCCGAACATTCGTCAGCTATGACGAGCTGTGGCAGTGGAGCGTGACCGACCTCGAAGGCTTCTGGGCCGCGGTCTGGGATTACTTTCTCATCCAGTCGTCCGTGCCTCATGCGCGAGTTCTCGGCCGGCGGCGCATGCCGGGTGCCCAGTGGTTCCCCGGCGCGCGGCTCAATTACGCCGAACACGCCCTGCGTAACGAACGGCCGGGGGTGGATGCCCTCCTGTATCAGAGTGAAGGCACTTCGCTGCAGCGGCTGTCATGGCAGGCGCTCGGCGGTCAGGTGCGCGTGCTTGCCACCCGCCTGCGCGAGCTCGGCGTGAAGCCGGGGGATCGCGTCGTCGCATGCCTGCCCAACAGTCCTGAAGCGATTGTCGCCATGCTGGCGAGCGCCAGCATCGGCGCCATCTGGGCGAGCTGCGGGCCGGATTTTGGCGCGCGCGGCGTGCTCGATCGCTTCTCCCAGCTCGGCCCGCGGGTCTTCTTCTGCGTCAGCCACTATCGTCACGGCGGCAAGGTGTTCGACCGGCAAGCCACCATGCGTGGCGTGGTGGACGGGCTGGGTTCGCTCCAGCACGTGATACACGTGGCCCAGCACGACGAAGGCCCGCAAGCCGCCGATGCGCTGGACGCGTTGCGATGGTCTGACCTGATGAGGGCGCCGCCCATTGCGCCCGAGTCATTCGCGTTCGAGCAGGTGCCGTTCGATCACCCGCTGTGGATCCTCTTCACGTCCGGCACATCGGGGCCGCCCAAGCCCATCGTCCAGGGACACGGCGGCATCCTGCTGGAGCAGCTGAAGCACCTCAGCTTCAACTTCGACCTGCAGGCGCGGCAGCGCATATTCGTCTACACCACCACCGGCTGGATGATGTGGAATTTCCTGGCCGGCGCGTTGCTGGCCGATGGGGTTCCCGTGCTCTACGAAGGCCACGCCACGCACCCCGACCCGGGCGTGCTATGGAAGCTCGTGGAGGAGTCACAGGCGGCCGTGTTCGGAACGAGCCCGGCGTACATCCGCATTCTTCAGCGTTCCGGCATCGTGCCACGCGAGCGGTTCGATCTCACTCATCTGCGGTCCATGTCGCTTGCGGGCTCTCCGGTGAGTGCGGAATGCATGGCCTGGTGCCACCGCAACGTGAAGCACGACCTTTGGGTGTCGCCCGGCAGCGGCGGTACCGAGGTGTGCACGGGGTTCGTCGGCGGCGTGGCTACGTTGCCGGTGCGGGCAGGCGAAATTCAGGCACGCGCGCTTGGCTGCGCGGCTTACGCCTTCAATGCGCGCGGAGAGCGCGTGGAGAATGAAATTGGCGAGCTCGTCATCACCGAGCCCATGCCATCGATGCCGCTGTATTTCTGGCGCGATCCGGGCTACAGGCGCTATCTGGATTCCTATTTCGACGTGTATCCCGGCATCTGGCGGCACGGCGACCTGTTTCGTCTCACCCGCCGCGGCACGTGCCAGTTGCCTGGCCGCTCGGACGCCACGCTCAAGCGGCACGGCGTGCGAATCGGGACGGCGGAGATCTACGGCGTGCTCGAGCGCCTCGAGGAGGTGGACGACGGCCTCATCGTGAGCCTGCTACTGCCGGGCGGCGGGTTCTTCATGCCGCTATTCGTGACATTGCGGGAAGGGCGGCAGCTCGATGAGCGCCTGGAGGCGAAGATTCGCGCGCGTTTGCGCGAGGAGTGCTCACCGCGCCACGTGCCCGACCGCATCTACCAGGTCGATGTGATTCCCTACACGCGCTCGGGCAAGAAGCTCGAGTTGCCGGTGAAACACATTCTCATGGGCACCCCACCCGGGAAGGCCGCGGATGCCGGCACGCTGGCGGTGCCGGGCTCGCTCGACTGGTTCGTAAAATTTGCCCGCCGGCACAGCGATTACTCGCTGCGCCGGCGGGCGTGAGCGTCGAACGAGGCGCTTAGCCTCCGAAGTTGTGCTTGATCGTCAGCGCCCAGACTCGCGGCAGGGCGGGCGCGTAGCTCGTCGTGCCCGAGCTATGGGCCTGGTCGAACACGGAGTAGTAGTAGACCTTGTCCGTGAGGTTCGTCACCTCGAGGGCGGTCTGCCACTTGTCATCCGCCGCGCGCCAGGTCAGGCGCGCGTTCGCCACCGTGTAGCCGTCGATCCGGTTCGTGGGCTCGTTGATGGCGTTGCCGAACACCTCCGAGGTGTACGAACCATCGACGCGCGCCACGAGGTGGCCGCGCTCGCCGATCGGGAACGTGTACTGAAGGCCCGCGCTCGCCTTCCACTCCGGGGTGTACGGCGTGACCATGTCGCGCGAGATGTTGGTGAGCGCGAAGTTCGTCTCCGTGTAGCCGAAGTCGAGGTAGCTCACCGAGCTGTCGATCAGGAAGCGATCGGTCGGGTGGATCTCCGTCTCCACCTCGATGCCTTTCACGTTCGCCTCGCCGACGTTGTTCGGCTGCAGGCAGGGCGCGATCGGGCAGGCGGTGGAGGTGAGGATGATGTCCTTGTACTTGTTGTAGAACACCGAGGTGTTGAACCGCATCCGGTTGTCCAGCAGGTCGCTCTTGAAGCCGAGCTCGTACGTGAGCAGCGTCTCCGGGTCGAAGGCCTTCAGCTGGTTGATGGCCGGCGTGGCCGGGCCGAAGAACGGGCGCGGGTTTACGCCGCCGCCCTTGTAGCCGGTGGAGACCTGCGCGTAGGTCATGAAGTCGTCGGTCCACTTGTGGTCGAGCGCCACGCGCCAGTCGAGACGGTCTCCCGAGAAACTGTCGCTGATGTTGAACAGGCCGCCCAACGCACAGTTGGTCGGCTGGTCCGCGCCGAACGGGCCGGCGGTGAACGGGAAGTTACACGACGGCAGGGTGCCATCCGGGTTGCGGCGGAAGTAGGTGTACTCCTTCTCGTCCTTCGAGTAGCGCACGCCCGCGGAGAGGTTCGTCGTGTCGGTGAGGTGGAATGCGCCATGCACGAACGCGGCCTTCGAGCTCGAAGGCGTGGTGTCCGGGCCGTGAATGAAGTCGATGTGCGCGTAGTTCAGGTCGACGCGCGCTTCGAGTGTGCCACCCTGCTCGAAATAGAACGCCCCGAGCGTGTAGTCGAGCTTCGCGGCCGGAAGTGTGCCATTGAAGCGCAGCTCCTCGCTCCACTGCCAGTGCTTCAGCGTCTGCAGCAGCTGTTGGCTCGGCAGAGGCGAGCCGTCCACGTCCTGCGCCCACGACGAGTCGTAACGGCGCCAGGCTGTGATCGACTTGATGGAGTTGAGGTCTGACAGGCTCCAGTCCACCGTCGCCGACGCGCCGTACTGGTCCAGCGTCTGCACGGGCGGCACGTACGCCGGCTTGAACGGCAGCGGCGAACCGGGGTTCGTGATGACGCCCGGGTCCAGGAAGTTCGCGTAGCTGAGATACGCATCGCGGCCGTTCGGGTCGCACGAGGACGGGCCGTAGGGCACGAAGCGGCAGTCGTACGGCACGATGGGCGTGGCCGGGTTGCCGTCGTCGAGCGCGACCTGCCAGCTCGTCACGCCATCGGCGGGGCTCGGCACGCCGTCCCCCATGCTCGCGCGCCTCAAGACGTCTGCGCCGGCTTCCGAGTTGTCGTTGGTGACGTCGCCCATGAGGTTGACTTCGACGCGGTCGGTGGTGATCCAGCGCAGCGACACGCGGCCCGCCGTATACGCCTGGCCGCCGAGCGTGCCGAGCTTGCAGCCCGTGCCGACGTTCAGGGTGGGCAGCCCGGAGTTCGGGTGCGTGCAGGCGTAGTCCACGCGGTCGACATAGCCGTCACGGTTCTTGGTGACGCCGGACACGCGCGCGTACAGCTTTTCGTCGACGAGCGAGAAGTCCGCGACTCCTCGGACGTCGACGCGGCTGAACGAGCCATAGGTCAGAGAGAGCGATCCCGTGCCATCGCCCCGCGGCTTCTGCGAGAACAGCTTGATGGCGCCGCCGATGGAGTTGCGGCCGGCGAGCGTGCCCTGCGGGCCGCGCAACACTTCCACTCGCTCGAGGTCGAGCAGGTCGACCAGCGAGCCGGTAAGGGTGGGGTAGTACACATCGTCGATGTAGATGCCGACGCCCGGCTCCAGCGCGAAGTTGAAGTCCGTCTGGCCGACACCGCGGATGAACGCGATGATGCCCGAGCCGTTCGCCTGGCCCTGCGGGGCCAGCACGACGTTCGGCGATTGCGAGGTGAGCTCGAAGATGCTCGTCTGGCTACGCTGTTCGAGCATTTCCGCGTTTATCGCGGTAATCGCAATGGGAGTCTCCTGCAGGTTGGTTTCGCGAAACTCCGCGGTGATGGTGACCTCCTCGAGCTTGCCACCGGTGTCTTCTGTTTCATTCTGCGACCATGCGGTCGTGGCGCCGAACGCTGTGGTCATCGCAATGAGCGCGGCCATTCTGGCCACGCGGGAATGCGACGAGCCACAGTCGTTGGAACGCGTCTGTTCTGTCATGAGCCAAGCCCCCTTGCTCGTTGTTGGAATATCGACGCTGAGAAAAAAATCTAACAGTTTCGGCGGCCGCAAGCTATTTCGTATAGCGAAAAACGGCGGCGATGACGTAGGGAAATCAGTACATTGGGGTGTGCTATTTTTTATCGCTCCTTCGCTGTGCGAACGCTTTTCAGGCGCGGCAGGGATGTTGCGCACAAGCCATGCGCGGAAGCCTTCAAGAGCTGCCAGGAACCACTACCAGTGGTCGTAGAAGATGTGCGCGGGCTCGTCGTGAACGTCGGCGAGATCGGGTGCGGGCGTGCTCTCGGAAAAATCCACGTTCCGGTAACGGCCGCCGAAGAACAGCAGCGGCTTGTGCGGCGGAATGCCCACCTGCAGGTCGAGCACGCGGCCGATCACGATCCAGTGATCGCCAGCGTCTATCAGCTGCTCGCGCTCACAATGCAGCGATGCGAGGCAGCCTTCGAGGCGTGGAGCGCAGCGGGCCGGCACGAAGCGAAAGGGCGGAGCGATGGGATCTTTCCATCCGGCGGCGAAGAAGGTCGACAGCGCCTGCTGGTCGTGACGCAGAAAGTTGATGGTGAAGCCTGTGAGGCTGTCGATGTGTTGGGCAAAGCGCGATTTGCGGCTCGGGCAGAACAGCGCGAGCATCGGGTCGAGTGAAACGGAAGAGACTGCGTTTACCGTCATGGCCATGACTTCTTCGCCCGCCGGTGCCGTGATCACGGCGACGCCGGTGGCGAAGAGCCCCATGGCGTTACGAAAGTGGCGGGGGTCCGGCGAGGTGGGCGTGTTGCTCATCGCACGGATTATGCGACAACCACAGATCTCTTGACGTGCGCAGTGGTGGGCGGTTTCACGCGTGCTCCGGCACGCACGGCGTGCGCTGAGCTCCGAAACCGTCCGCCGTGCACTCCATCACGTCGCCCGGCTTGAGAAATCGCTTGTAGCGCGTGCCGCAGCCGGCGGGTGTGCCGGTGCAGATGATGTCGCCGGGAAGGAGCTGCGCGTGCTGTGAGAGGTACTCAATCTGCGCGGCGATGTCGAACATCATGTCCGACGCCAGTTCGCTCTGCATGAGCTCGCCATTGAGCGTGAGCTGCAGGCGCAGGGCATAAGGGTCTGCAACGAAATCGGCCGGCACGAGCCAGGGTCCGGTGGGCAGGAAGCCGGGGCTGTTCTTCGACCGCAGCCAGTCCGAGCCGAGGCGGGGCAGGTCTGGCCGCGCCACGAGCTCACGCACGGTGATGTCGTTCACCAGCGTGTACCCGGCGACGAAACTCATGGCGTTCTCGCGGCTCGCGCGCCGGCAGGGTGAGCCGATGACCACGCCCAGCTCCAGCTCCCAGTCCGTCTTCTGCGCGTGGCGCGGAATCTCCAGAGGGTCTGTCGGGCCGATGATTGTTGAAGGCAGCTTGAAGCAGGCGTAAGGCGTGCCGCGCAGCCGCTCCTGAATGATCTGATCCGCTTTCGCGAGACACTCCGGCGTGTCCGGCTCGCCGAGCCTCGGGCTGAGCGCGGCATCGCGGACGGAGTCGACGATGTGGCTGCGGTAGTTGGCGATGGTGCAGAAGATTTGCCGTGGCACGTGAATGGGCGCGTGCACGTGCAGCTTGCTTACCGGAACGGCGCCGAAGTCCGCTGGCGACAGCGTGTCCCGCTCGCTCAAGGTCGCCGCGATTGTCTTCAGCGCGGCAAGGTTGCCTTGCCAATGTGAAAGCAGCCGTAGCACGGACTCCGCGCCCTCGAGGCGCAGATCAAGCTGCTGCAATAAAGGCGTGAGCCGCTCGAGCGGCACAACAAGGTCGCCGGCGAGCACGAGGCCGGGAAAAAAAGCGTTGCCGGCACCCGAGAATGTGCCGAGCCTGAAGCGTTCGAGCCGCCCTGAATGCATCCGCTCACCTGTGCGCGTGCAGGAGAATTTTGCGCGCGTGGCCCGCTTGACAGCCCGCCGCGCCGGAAGATGATTATGATGTTAAGTATCTCCCGCGTATACTTTCGCGCACGCCCGGTTCACGGTCCGGCGGCTCTGGAGGGGCTTTCCTTGCCACACGTACTGGTCGAGTACTCGTCGAATCTCGACGGTCAGCTCGATTTCCCCCGCTTTCTCACGGCTTTGCGCGACACGGCGCTGTCTACGGGCGTGTTTCCCCTGGGCGGCATCCGCGTGCGGGCCTACCGGGCCGATCACCATGTGGTGGCCGACGGCCACCCCGATAACGCCTTCGTTCACATCATGCTGCGCGTAGGTCACGGGCGGGATCTCGACACACGCAAGCGGGCCTGCGACGCCATCTTCGCAACGGCCTGCGGCCAGCTCGAGGCGGTCTACAACCGCATTCCGCTCGGCATCTCGCTCGAGATGCAGGAGGTGGACGCGGTGCTCACCTGCAAGAAGAACAACCTGCATGAGTATGTAAAGAAGCGGCAGGAGGCCGGCGGCGTGACTCCTTCGGTGCAAGTCACCAGAGGTACTGCGTGATGGCGGCCCATGCCACGAATACGTCGAATGTCAGTCCGGCCGAGGCGCTGGCCGCGAATGTCGCGAAAGCCACCGGCTACCTGAAGCGCTTTCGCGATCAGCCGCTGGCGCATTTCATCGCCGGCAAGGCGGAGCGTGGCGCCAGCCAGGAGATTTTCGACAACCTTTCGCCCGTGGATGGCAGCGTTCTGGGCCAGGTTGTTGCCGGCGATGAGCGCGATGTGGATGCCGCCGCCACCGCTGCGCAGAACGCGTTCCCCGCGTGGCGCGCAAGACCGGCGAAGAGCGGCGCGCCATCCTGCACAAGGTGGCAAATCTCATCGAAGCGCGTCGTGAGGAGATCGCGCTGGTTGAATGCATGGACACCGGCCAGGCGCTGCGCTTCATGAGCGGCGCGGCCTTGCGTGCGGCGGAGAATTTTCGTTTCTTCGCAGACCGCGCGCCCGGCGCGTCGGATGGCCTTTCGCTGCCCGCCGCGGAGCACATGAACTACACGGTGCGCCAGCCTGTCGGGCCGGTGGCCATCATCACGCCGTGGAACACGCCGTTCATGCTCTCCACGTGGAAGATCGCCCCAGCGCTGGCTGCGGGTTGCACAGTGGTGCACAAGCCTGCGGAGTGGAGCCCGCTCACCGCCATGCTGCTCGCGCAGATCATGACGGAAGCCGGCGTGCCCGCAGGCGTCGTGAACCTCGTCAACGGCATTGGCGAGCGTGCCGGCAAGCTGCTCACCGAGCACCCGGCCATCAAGGCCACCGCGTTCATCGGCGAATCTAAGACCGGCAGTCTCATCATGAGCCAGGGCGCGCCCACCCTGAAGAGGGTGCATCTGGAGCTCGGGGGCAAGAACCCGGTCATCGTGTTCGACGACGCCGCGCTCGACCGCGCGCTCGATGCCGCCGTGTTCATGATCTACAGCCTGAACGGGGAACGCTGCACGTCGTCGAGCCGCCTCCTCGTGCAGAAGTCCATCTACGCCGAGTTCGTCGGCAAAGTGGCGGAGCGCGTGAAGAAGCTGAAGGTGGGGCACCCGCTCGACCCCACCACGGAAGTCGGGCCGCTCATTCACACGCGGCATCTCGAAAAAGTGGTCAGCTACTTCGACATCGCGCGCCAGGACGGCGCGGACGTTCGGGTGGGCGGCGCACGCGCCCAAGGTGTTGCGGGCGGCTACTACGTGCAGCCCACGCTGTTTGCGAACGCCACCAATTCCATGCGTGTGGCGCGTGAAGAGATCTTCGGGCCCGTGCTCACGGCCATTGCGTTCGAGAACGAGGCGGAGGCCATCGCCATCGCCAACGACACGCCCTATGGCCTCACCGCGTACATCTGGACGGGCGACTCCGGCCGCTCCTTCCGCATGGCTCACCAGGTGGAAGCCGGCATGGTGTGGGTCAACTCAGAGAACAATCGCCACCTGCCCGCGCCGTTCGGTGGCATGAAGGCCAGTGGCATCGGCCGCGACGGCGGCGACTACAGCTTCGACTTCTACATGGAGACGAAGAACGTCTGCATGGCGCACGGCACCCATCGCGTGCCGAAACTCGGCGTTTAGAGGACCGACCGATATGACCGCTTCACTCGACACCCTGAAGGGCTCCATCCCGCCGCTCGTCACGCCGTTCCGCAACGGCGAAGTGGACTACGACGCCTACGCGCGCCTCGTCGAGCACCAGATCAAGAACGGCTCGCATGGCGTTCTCGTGAACGGCACCACGGCGGAGCCGTCGACCCTCTCGGTGGAGGAGCGAAACCGGCTCATCGACGTTGCCGTGCAGGTCACGGCGAAGCGTGTGCACGTGTGCGCGGCTACGGGCTCGCAGTCCCTGCGTGAGACGAGGCAGCTCACCGAGCACGCCGCGAGGGCTGGGGCAGATTCGCTTCTGATCGTGACGCCTTATTACATCCGGCCGCCCCAGCGCGGCCTCATGGCGTATTACCTGGAGCTGGCGACTATCTCGAACCTGCCGTGGATGGTCTATCACATCCCCGGGCAGAACAGCCGTCAACGTCACCATCGACACGCTGAAAGAGCTGCGCGCGAAGTCGCCGACGTTCGTTGGCATGAAGCACGCGGTAAACGATCTGGGCTTCGTGTCGGAGTGCGTGAGCGCGTTCGGCAAGGACTTCAGGATTTTCGTGGGCCTCGAGGAGCTCAGCTTCCCCATGATGGCGGTGGGCGCCTGCGGCCTCATGAATGCCGTGGGTAACCTGCAACCGCGCATTCTTTCGGAGCTCTGCGATGCCGTGTGGCGCAGCGACCTGCCGCGCGCGCAGGCCCTGCATCACGAGCTGTTCGAGATCAACCAGGCGGTGTTCTTCGACACCAACCCGATTCCCATCAAGTACATGATGAAGCGCCTGGGGCTCATGCCTGCCAACGAGCACCGCCTGCCCATGGTGCCCGCCACGGCGGAGCTGGAAAAGCGGCTGGACGGCGTGCTGAAACGCGCGGGCCTGCTGAAGGAACAAGCCGCGTGAAGCTGCTGAACTTTCGGGTCGGCGGCCGCGAGACGTTCGGAGCGCTCGGCACCGAAGGTGTCATCGACCTTGGCGCGCGGTTGGGGACGCGTGCAACAGCGGGTGGAACCGCGAGTGCAACAGCCGTTGCAACCGCTGGCGCCACGGATGTGATCTCACTGCTGCGCGCCGGCCTCGTCGGCGAGGCGCGCGCCATTGTCGATACCGATCCCCGCGATTACGCACTGGGCGACGTGCAGATACTGAAGCCCGCCGGCCGCGGGCTGCGCTATTTCTGCATCGGCGTGAACTACCCCGACCGCAACGAAGAATACAAGGATGGCAGCGAGCGCCCGAAGTATCCGAGCATCTTCACCCGCTCGCACACTTCGTTCAGCGCGCACGATGAGCCCATCGTGCGGCCCCGGGAGTCCGAGCAGCTCGACTACGAAGGCGAGATCGTCATCGTCATAGGCCAAGGCAACGGCGAGAGCGGTCGCCGCATTCCGCTGGCGAACGCCATGAGCCACGTGTTCGGTTATACCTGCGCCAACGAAGGCTCGGTGCGGGACTGGCTGCGTCACTCCAAGTTCAACGTGACGCAGGGAAAGAACTTCGACCGCTCGGGCTCCATCGGTCCTTATCTCGTCACGGCAGACGAAGTCGGCACCGCGCCGCTGCGCGTGACCACGCGCGTGAATGGCGAGGTGCGCCAGGACGACACGAGCGATCGCATGATTTTCCAGATGCCGTATCTCATCCACTACATCTCCACGTTCTGCACGCTCGAGCCGGGGGATGTCATTCTCACCGGCACCCCCAGCGGCGCCGGGGCACGCTTCGACCCGCCGCGCTATCTCAAGGCCGGCGACGAAGTCGAAGTGGAGATCTCACGCGTCGGGCTGCTGCGAAACAAGGTCGTGGACGATGTCCTCTAGGCGCAAACGGCCGGGGCCAGCCGGCGCAAAGGCTCAGGGCAATACGGGCGCCGCCGGCCAGATGCCGGCCGCCACGAATCTGACGGCCGCGGCCGCCGAAGCGAGCGGTGTCGTGGCCGATCGCGCGCTGCCCATGCGCGCGTTCTCGAAGTCGCTGCCGATGGAGCTGCTGCGCGCACGCGAAGCCGTGATGCGCCGGTTTCGCCCCGGCCTGCGAGGCCACGGTGTCACCGAGCAGCAGTGGCGAATTCTGCGCGCTCTCGCGCACGCCGGCCCGCTGGAAGTGAGCCATCTCGCGGAGGCCACGTGCCTGCTCGCGCCGAGCCTGTCGCGCATCCTGCCGGAGCTCGAAGGGCGCCAGCTCATCAGCCGCCGCCAGGCCGATATGGACCTTCGACGCAGCGTCATCAGCCTGGAGCGCAAGGGCCTGCGGCTCATCGCCACGCACGCGCCGTATTCCGAAGAGGTGTACGACGACATCGCGGCAACGTTCGGCCCCGAGCGGCTCACGCAGTTGTTCACCTTGCTGCGCGAGCTGGAAGAGTCCCTGCAGAAAGTCGACAGCACCGCCCCCGTCCCGCGCTCCCGATCGCGCTCCGGCAGCGCGAAGCGCGCCCGCTGAATAGCTATCCACCGCCATCATGAGTCTGTATTCCGTCCAGAAGCTCATCTATCAGTTGAACCGCGAGCCCGCGCTTCGCGCCCGCCACAACGCCGATATCGATTCCCTGCTCGCCGAGTACGAGCTGACCGACGAGGAGCGGCGCGCCATTCGCGAGCCCGACATCGGCCTGCTCTACGTCATGGGCGTGAACGGCCAGCTGCTCATGCACTACGCCGCGCTTCGCGGCTACGAGTGGACGCAGTACATCGAGGCCATGAAAGCCGGCGAGCGCAAATACGGCCCCGTGCGCACCGGCCTCTATTCCCGCGCGGAGGGCCGAAAGTGAGCCTCGTATTCGCAGGCGTCTGCAGCCACGCCCCGGGGATCACGGGCCGCAGCGAGCGCGCGGACCCGGCGGTGCGCGATGCCTTCTACGCAAGCTTCGATCGCATGCGCCAGGCGCTGGAAGCGTCGAAGCCCGACGCGCTCATCGTCATCGGCGCGGAGCACTTCGCCAACTTCTTCATGAACAACATGCCGTCGCTGTGCGTGGGCATGGGCGACGTGTACGAGGGCCCCATCGAAGACGAGGCCTGGCTCGGCATCAAACACCACCGCGTCGCCGGCGCCCCCGAGCTGTCCAGGCGCCTCATCGAAGACATGATGCAGGACGTGGACCTGGCCTACGCCCAGGAGTGGAAGTTCGACCACGGCATCATGGTGCCGCTCAATTTCCTCACGCCGCGCTACGACCTGCCCGTCATTCCCGTGAACATCAATTGCCAGGGGCCGCCGCTCATTCCGCTGAAGCGCTGCTACGAGTTCGGCCGCGCGCTGCGCCGGGCGTGCGAGCGCGCGCCGGAGCGCATCGCGCTCGTCGGCACGGGCGGCATCTCGCATTGGCCGGCGACGCCCGACTCCGGGAAAATCAACGAGCCGTGGGACCGGGCCTTTCTCGAGCGGTTCCTGAACGGCAAGCGCGAGGAGCTGCTGGCCTACCGGGACGATGAAACGTGGCGCGAGGCCGGGCAGGGCGGCTTCGAGATCCGCACGTTCATCGCGGTTTCAGGCGCCACGGAAGGCTGCACGGGCGAATTGTGGTTCTATGCGCCCATTCCAATTTTCGCGGTCGGCTGCACGGTCGCGGTGATGAATCTCTCATGAGGGTAAGACAATGTCGGGTCAGATGAAGCGTACGACTCCCCCGTTCCGCGCCGATCACGTCGGCAGCCTGCTGCGGCCGCCGGCGCTGAGAGCGGCGCGCGAGGCGCACAAGGCGGGGCGCATTTCCGCCCCGCAGTTGCGCGAGGCGGAAGACGCGGCCGTGCGCGAAGTGGTGAAGATGCAGGAAGACATCGGCTTGAAGGGCGTGAGCGACGGCGAAGTGCGCCGCGGCTCCTGGCACATGGATTTCCTGTACCAGATCGGTGGTGTCACCAAGTATGAAGAGAACCTGAAGGTCAAATTCAACAATGCGGAAGGCGGCATCGAGTTCACGCCCTCGGCGCTCAAGGTGACCAGCAAACTGAAGCTCACGAAGACCATCTTCGGCGACGACTTCAGCTTCCTGAAGTCGGTGACGAAGGCGACGCCGAAACTCACGATTCCGGCGCCGAGCATGATTCATTACCGCGGCGGCAAGGCGGCGATGGATGAGTCCGTGTATCCGGACATCAATCAGTTCTGGGCCGACCTGAAGCACGTCTACGCAGATGAGGTGGAGGCGCTCGGCAAGCTCGGTTGCCGATACCTGCAGCTCGACGACACGAGCCTCGCCTACCTCAACGACCCCACGCAGCGCGAATACGTGGCGAAGCAGGGCGGGGATGCGAAGAACCAGCACCTGGTCTACATCGACGTGATGAACGGCGCGCTCGCGAAGAAGCCTGCGGACATGGCGGTGTGCACGCACCTGTGCCGTGGCAACTATCGCTCGTCGTGGGTGGCCTCGGGCGGCTACGACTATGTGGCCGAGGCCCTGTTCAACGAGCTGAAGGTGGACGGCTTCTTCCTCGAGTTCGACGACGAGCGCTCGGGCGGCTTCGAGCCGCTGCGCTTCGTGCCGAAAGGCAAATATGTGGTGCTGGGCCTCGTCACCTCCAAGCGCCCGCAGCTGGAGAGCAAGGACGAGCTCAAGCGCCGCATCGAGGCGGCCGCGAAATTCGTGCCGCTGGACCAGCTGTGCCTGAGCCCCCAGTGCGGGTTCTCGTCCACGCACGAGGGCAATGCCCTCACGAAGGAAGACCAGATCGCGAAGCTGCGCCTCGTCGTCGAGACGGCGCGGGAAGTCTGGGGCGACTGAGCGTTTCCGGAAGAGGGGCTGGCTCTATATATAAGAGTCAGCTCTCCTCCCCAGGGCACCGGTACGCCCGCCGCCTCGCCGGCGCTCGCGCTCTTGCAGGGCGTGGCCGACCGAGTGGTGGTCGCGCATTGCCTCCGCCTGCGCATCAGGCCCTGAGGCCGGTCCGTTGCATCCGAGCGTCGCCACTTTGGAAGACACTGCCAATCTCGAATAAACGGCTGTTGTACCCGGTGCAAACAACGTTGCATTGACGACGCGTTTCACGCGCCGACGTGGCGATCGTTGCCTGTTGCGCTTGCGATACGCAGAATGCGGCGATGAACACAGCTTTGAGGAACGGCGGCGTAGAGCCGCTGCTGGATACCGGCACGGCACAGCCTCCCGTGGAAGCGGTCGCTCCGCGCCGCCTTCCGGCGACGACGGATTCGTCCCGAGAAGCGATGCTCGTGAGACATCAACGCCTGCGTGACGAGGGCTATTGCGTCGAGCAGATCGCCGGCCAGGGCTGCGAGATCGAGCCTGCGTTGCTGGCCGGCAGCATCGAAGGGTTCGTCGGCTTTGCCCGCGTTCCGCTCGGAGTCGCCGGCCCGGTGCGCATCGACGGCGCCGCGGCCAACGGCAACTTCTTCATCCCGCTCGCCACGAGCGAAGGCACGCTGGTCGCATCCTTCCAGCATGCATTCAATGCCATCAACCGCTGTGGCGGCGCTCGTGCGTTGTGCAGCCACGAGCAGGTGGGGCGCGCGCCGTGTTTCGAGTTTGCGAGCCTGGCCGAGGCCGGCCAGTTCGCCGAATGGCTGCCCTCGCAGCTCGATGCACTACGCGAAACCGTCGCCGGCACCTCGCGCTATTGCCGTCTCATCGAGCTGCGCGCCGCAATTGTCGGCAACACCGTCTACACGCACTTCGACTTCTCGACGGGCGATGCCGCCGGCCAGAACATGGTCACGCTGGCGGCGCAGGCGGTCTGCCAGCAGGTGCTCGCGGATACGCCTGTGGCGCCCCGCTCATGGCTGGTCGAGTCCATGCTCTCAGGCGACAAGCGCGCATCGCCGCTGCCGTTTCGTGCCGCGCGTGGTCGAAATGCGAGCGCTGAAGTGCTGCTGTCCGCGAAACAGGTCGAGCGCTACTGGCGCACGGATGCTGAAAGCATGGCTCGCGCGTGGCGCCAGGCCGTGAACGGCGCGGCCCAGGCCGGCACCATTGGCCTGCAAGGCAACGTTGCGAATGCCGTCGCGGCCCTGTTCATCGCGTGCGGCCAGGATGCGGCCTGCGTGGTCGAAGCTTCCACCGCCCTCACGCGCGTGGAACGTACACCGTGCGGCGATGTGTATGCATCAGTCACCATGCCCAACCTGATCGTGGGCACCGTGGGAGGCGGCACCTATCTGCCCACCGCGCGCGAGTGTCTCACCCTGCTCGGATGCCTGGGCGAAGGTAAGGGCAGCAAGCTCGCCGAGATCTGCGCCGTTGTCGCGCTCGCCGGAGAGCTGGCGATCGTCGGGGCCATGGCCAGCGGCAATTTCGCCGGCGCGCATGCCGCCGGCGGGCGCAAGGCGCTGGCGCCCGGATGTGAAAGCAAGTCTTGAGCAGCAACCGCAAGCCGATCCGGCGGCTCCTGTTTCGTACCGTTCTGCCACCCGTCGCCATCTGGATGTATCGGCGGCTCGGCAACACGTGGCGGTACGTCACCGAGAACGAAGACCGGCTCAATGAGTTGCTGAAGGATTCGCGGCCCGTGGTGGGCGCTTTCCTGCACGCGCGCACCTTCCAGCTGCTCCACTACTTCAGCCAGCCCGAGCG
The DNA here is from genome assembly GCA_963837755.1 of uncultured Gammaproteobacteria bacterium. Taxonomy (GTDB): domain Bacteria; phylum Pseudomonadota; class Gammaproteobacteria; order Steroidobacterales; family Steroidobacteraceae; genus JADGHX01. Next base: position 705,125 of record CAWIOP010000005.1, read on the forward strand.
TGGGCGCTGGATGCTCATGTGCTCACGCAGTCGCGACGGCGAGCTCATGTCGCGCCTGGAGGAGGGCATGGGCTTTCGCGTGGTGCGCGGCTCGTCGGGTAGCGGTGGCGCGCGTGCGCTGGTGCAGATGATCAAGGCCCAGCGTGAAGACCCGGGCTTGAGCACGTGTCTTGCCGTCGACGGCTCGCGTGGGCCGCGCGGTGTTGCGCAACTTGGCACCATCACGCTGACGCAGAAGACGGGCGGAGTGCTCTTGCCGGTCGCCGCGTCCACGGCGCACAGCCGCGTGTGCCACAAGTGCTGGGATCGAATGGTGATCCCCAAACGGCACGCGCAGATTCGCATCCTCATCGGCGAGCCGATCGAAGTGGCCCCCAGGCTCGACGAAGCGCAGCTCGAGCGCACTCGTTCGATGCTCGAAGAGCGCCTGCTCTCGATGCACGCCGCGCTCGATGCGCGCACCGGCTTCAGCGATTCGCAGCCGCTGCAATTCTCGCCGCCGGCTGCTCAGCCCGTCTCGGCCTGACACCCTCCATTACGGGCCGGCGAAACCGCGTCGACGCCGCGCTCTGTGGGCCTTCGATTCAACTTCTGGAATGAGATGGCCGGCGCCGTTCTTCACAAGCCGGCGCGGACCGCACGTTGATCCGGTTTCGCTGTCGGTGCAGCGCAAGCGGGTGGCGCGGCATATGCTCGCGCGTTCGCCATCGCCATTCATCATCAACGGTGCCGCATGTCAAACCGCCATCCTTGCCGCCCGGTATCGCCCCTCCATCTCATTTCTTTCACAGTCACGGCTCTTCTTGCGCAAGCGGCATACGCCGCGGGCAGTCCCGCAGCCTGCGAGGCGTTGAGCGCACCGGGCACGTTCGAGCACACGACCGTGACTGCCGCCAAAGTGGTGCCGGCAGACCGGGACAGGCATCTGCCCGCCTTCTGCGAAGTCACCGCGACGGTGAAACCGGTGGAAGGCTCGAACATCACCGTGGTCTATCGCTTGCCCGAGAGCTGGAACGGCAAGATGCTCGGTCTCGGTGGCGGCGGCTGGGCCGGCAACATCCGGCTCGAGACGGCCGCGCAGGGTCTGTCGAACGGCTACGCCACGGCGCAGACCAACGGTGGCCACGACGTCGATAACGTGTGGGACACGGCCTGGGCCGTGAACCCCGAAGCTGCCACCGACTTCAGCTACCGCGCCATCCATGTCATGACAGGCATTGGCAAGCAGGTGGTGGCGAAGCACTACGGCGAGCCGCACAAGCGCGCCTATTTCCAGGGTTGCTCAACCGGTGGCCGGCAGGCGCTGATGGAAGTGCAGCGATTCCCGAAGGATTACGACGGCGTCATCGCCGGCGCGCCCGTCTACTCGCTGACTACGCAGACCATGAGCGTGGTGCGAAACCAGATCTTCGCCAGCACTGACGCGAATCTGACCGAAGCGCAGCTCAAGCATCTGAACCAGGCCGCGCTGGCGGTATGCGATGGTGGCGACGGTCTCGTCGACGGCATCGTCACCGACCCGCGCTCCTGCGCGTTCGACCCGGGCGCGCTTCAGTGCGCAGACGGCCAGAAAGACGCCACGTGCTTATCCGCCCGTCAGCTCAAAGCCGTCCGCTCGCTTTACGCGGGAACGAAGACCTCGGGCGGTGACACGGTCTCATACGGGCTCACCCGCGGCAGCGAAGCCGGCTGGGCGCGCTTCATCTCCACGAGCACGCAGGCCAATCGGGACAGCTTCCTCACCGGCGCGGCCGGCGCCGGCCTCGGCGGCCTGCGCGCGCAGGTCTTCGGCGACCCGAGCTTCGACCTGCCGGCTTTCAATCCGGAGCGCGACTACCGCACCGTGCGCGCCAGCCCGTTTGCCGCGGAATACGAAGCGAAGGATCCGGACATCAGCCCGTTTGTGAACGCCGGCGGCAAGCTGCTGCTGTGGCATGGAATGGATGACCCGGGCCCGAGCGTGCTCGCCACCATCGAGTACTACGAGCGGATGAAGGCGACAACGGCGGCGAAGGTGCGGGCGCCGGCCACATCGCTGGATTCGAGCGCGCGGTTCTTCGTGCTGCCGGGCGTGTACCACTGCCGAGGCGGCCCGGGCGCGGACGAGTTCGATTCGGTGACGGCGCTCGACCGGTGGGTCGAGCAGGGGCAGGCCCCTACGGCCATGAAGGCCAAACGCTCATCGGATGGCGCGCTGTCACGGCCCGTGTGCCAATACCCGGCACTGCCGCGGTACAACGGCAACGGCGACCCGAGTCTCGCGGAGAGCTTCCGCTGCACGTAGGCGCGCGACGCACGGGAATCCATCCGCGCTCCGCTGGCCTCGGCTTGACGAAAGGGTTCGCACCACTGGTCGGAAGGCGCGCCCGTGATGTCGGTGACGCGCGCCCGGCAGGGCGCAGAATGCCGCGCTAATGGCCCTGCGCGGCCTTCAAGCACCATTGCGGAGCACTCGATGAGCGAAGCCAGCATGAACGAGCAGCGTCTCCAGCATCTCGAAGCGGTGATCCGGGCGGACATTGCCGCCGGGCTGTACCACGGCGCCGTGATGAAAGTGGCGCGTGGCGGCGAACTGGCCTTCGACAAGGCCATCGGTGCCGAGGATGCCGCCCAGACGAAGCCGCTGAAGGCGGATTCGGTCTTCAGCATCTTCTCCATCACCAAGGCGTTCACGAACCTGCTCGTGATGCGCGCCATCGAGCTGGGGCAGTTCTCGCTGACCACGCGCATCAGCGACCTCGTGCCGGGTTTCACCGGCAAGGGGCGCGAGGCGATCACCGTTTTCCACCTGCTGTCGCACCAGTCCGGTTTCCCCATCACCTTCGAGGTGAAGCCGGGCATGTACATCGACCACTTCGACGAGATGATCGCCGCTGTGCGCGAAGTGATGTACCCCGCGGAGCCGCCGGGAGTGCGCGTGGCGTATTCGCCGCTCGTGAACCACGTGCTGATGGCCGAAGCCCTGCGACAGACCGACCCGAAGAAGCGCTCTTACCGCGCCATCGTCCAGGATGAGCTGCTCACGCCGCTGAAGATGAAAGACACCTCGGTAGGCCTGCGCGCAGACCTGAAGAAGCGCCACGTCGTGCCGGACTTCCGCGGCAACTATCCCATCGGCCACCGCGGCCACAGCAACCTCGGCCCGAACGGCGCATTCGAGGAAGAGCAGGCCGAGATGCCATGGGTGGGCATCGCATCCACGGTGCCAGACATGTTCCGCCTCGCCGAGATGCTGCGGCAGGACGGCACGCTCGATGGCGCGCGCATTCTCTCGCCCGCCATGCTGGCGCAGGCGCGCCGCAACTGGACGGGCGAGAAGCCGAACGAGCTGTATACCCAGCGCGCCAAAGAGCGGGGTTGGGGAGCCGTGCCGGCCTACATCGGGCTCGGGTTCTCGCTGCGCGGCCCGGCACTGTGCCACCACATGTTCGGCACGCTGGCTTCGGAAGGCACGTTCGGCAATTACGGTGCCGGTAGCACGCTCTGCTGGATCGACCCCGAGCGCGACCTCACCTTCGTGTGCCTCACGGCCGGCGTGATGGAGAGCAACGCCAACATCGAGCGCTTCCAGAAGCTCTCGGACATTGTCATCTCCGCCGCGAACTGAAGCCTGCGAGCGCAGGTGTTTTGCCGGCGGCGCGGGTAATTTCCGCAGTTCGAGCCGAAATGTGGACGCTACGTAACAATGCGGTGTTACCTCGCAATTGCAGGCGCTATGTTCCCGCCACGTCAGCAAATTGCGGCTTTTCCAAGGAACCCATGACCTGCGTCGGTTACGAATCCCGCTCGCCTCGCACCACCCGGGCGGGCCTGGCCGCGCTCGTCGGCGCCATGGCCGTTGCCGCCCCGGGCGGCGCCCTTTACGCCGCCGCTTCCGATACGCCTGTGTCAGCGGCGGCCGTGGATCACCAGGTACACGCGGATGGGGTCCGGAAGCACTGGGCCGTCATCGAGAAGTACTGCTTCGAGTGTCACAACACCACCGACTGGGCCGGCGGCCTCGCGTTCGACTCCATGACGATGGACAACGTGGGCGAGGAAGCCGAGGTGTGGGAGAAGGCCATCCGCAAGCTGCGCGGCCGGCTGATGCCGCCGCCGGGCAAGCCGCAGCCGCAAAACGAATCCATCGGCCAGCTCGTCTCGTTCCTGGAGACCACGCTCGACTCGTCCGCAGGCGGGCACCCGTATGTGGGGCGCGTGGGGCTGCACCGGCTGAATCGCCGCGAGTACGCGAACGCCGTGCTCGATCTGCTCGACCTGTCGATCGACCCCGTGGCCCTGTTGCCGCGGGACGAGGCGCACGACGGCTTCGACAACATCGCCACGGCGCTGCAGGTGTCGCCGTCCTTCATGGACCAGTACCTCGGCGCCGCTCAAAAGGTGGCGGCCCAGGCCCTGGGCAACGCCGCTGCCCGTCCGGCAGCCACCACCTATACCGTTGAAGGCGGCGGCACGCAGCGCTTCCACCGCGACGGGCTGCCGTTCGGCACGCGCGGCGGAACGGTGGTGAGCCACTACTTTCCCGCCGACGGCGAATACTCGTTGACCATTGCGGACATGGCGGGCGCCCTGTGGGTGCACGACATGGAGTTCGAGAACACCATCATCGGCATGCTCGACGGCAAGGAGTTCTACCGCACGCACGTTGGCGGCGAGGAAGACCTGAAGGCCATCGACCAGCTCCAGGATCCGGCGGTCGATGCCATCAACAAGCGCCTGAAGAACATCCGGTTCAAGGCCACGGCGGGCGTGCACAAGGTGGGCGTCACGTTCCTCGAGCGCACGTTCGCCGAGTCCGATGCCCGCCTCTTCACCGTGGCACCGGAGGGCGGGCAGGACAAGGTGAAGCGCCTCACTTCGTTCGAAGTGCGCGGGCCGTTCGAGCCGCAGGGCGTGAGCATGACGGCCAGCCGCGCCCGTGTGTTCAGCTGCTACCCGCATGCGAAGGCCGAAGAGCGCGCCTGCGCGCAGCAGATCGTGTCGCAGCTGGCCACGCGCGCGTTTCGCGGACAGCTGGAGTCGGACGACTTGCCGCGACTCATGAAGCTCTACGATGCCGGCAGCGGCACCGCGGGCTTCGAAGCGGGCATCAAGCGCTCGCTCGCCGGCATTCTCGCCAGCCCGAACTTTCTCTATCGCGCCGATCTGGAGTCGCAGAGTGCGGGCGCAGGGCCGCGCCAGCTGAACGACTTCGAGCTGGCGTCGCGTCTGTCGTTCTTCCTCTGGAGCAGCATTCCAGATGAGGACCTGCTGGCCGCGGCCAAGGCGAACCGGCTGCATGAGCCGGCCGTGCTCGCGCAGCAGGTGCAACGCATGCTGGCGAGCCCGAGATCCGAAACGCTGGTGACGAACTTTGCGTTCCAATGGCTGAACGTCGCGCGGCTCGACGAGATCACGCCCGATCCGCGGCTGTTCCCTCATGCATCGGGGCAGTCCGATCTGCGGAACGATTTCCGTGAGGAGCTGCGGCTCTTCATCGGCAGCGTGTTCCGTGCCGACGCGAGCGTGCTCGACCTGCTGTCGTCAGACCGCACGTTCGTGAACGAGCGGCTGGCGCTTCACTATGGCATCCAGACCGTGAAGGGCGACCAGTTCCAGCCGGTGACGCTGACGCAGTCCGCGCGCCGCGGCCTGCTGGGCAAAGGCGGCGTGCTCATGCTCACGTCTTACCCGAACCGCACCGCCCCGGTGCTGCGCGGTGCATGGATCCTGGAGCGCATCAGCGGCACGCCGCCGGGCACGCCGCCGCCGAACGTGGGGAATCTGAAGGAATCCTTGCCGGGCAGGAAGAACCCCACGTTCCGCGATCTCATGGAGCAGCACAGCCAGAATCCGCGCTGCTTCGCGTGCCATGGCGTGATGGACCCCCTGGGCTTTGCGCTCGAGAATTTCGACGCCGTGGGGCAGTACCGCGAGCTCGACCGCGCGACGCGCGAGGTGCTCGACACAACCGGCAAGCTGCCGGATGGCGCGCAGGTGAAAGGCCCGGACGACCTGCGTAACGCGCTGCTCGCGAAGCCGGAGCAGTTCGTGCAGACCCTCACCGAAAAGCTCATGACCTATGGTCTGGGTCGCCCGGTGGAGTACGGGGACATGCCAACGGTGCGCAGCATCGCGCGCAGCCTGACCGCCGACAATTATCGTTTCTCCTCTCTCATCACGCGGATCGTGACGAGCGATGCCTTCCAGAAGACGGCGCCGCCGGCCGCCGAAAGCAAGAGCCCCACACTCCAGGCCGCCGCGAAACAGTAGGTGAGCTCCGTGTTCATTACCCGCAAGCACATTTCCCGTCGTACGTTGCTTCGTGGCGCCGGCGCCGCCATCGCGCTGCCGCTGCTCGACGCGATGATTCCCGCAAGCACCGCGCTTGCGCAGACGGCCGCGAAGCCGAAGCCGCGCATGGCGTTCATCTACTTCCCGCATGGCGCCGTGATGAGCCGCTGGATGCCGAAAGAGACCGGCAGTGCGTTCGAGATGTCACCCATCCTCAAGCCGCTCACGCCCTACAAGTCGCACGTCACCGTGGTCACCGGGTTGCGCAACAAGGGCGGGGAAAGCTCCGACCCCCACGGCATCATGGCGGGCACGTGGCTGAGCTGCGTGGGGCCGAAGGATCGGGACGGCACGGGCGATCGGGGCGTGACGGCCGACCAGCTCGCCGCGCGCCACATCGGGCAGGACACGGCGATTCCGTCGCTCGAGATCGCGGGCGAGGGCGGTGGCTCCGCCTGTGCCGCCGGCGTGGCGAGCTGCGGGTTTGGTGGAACAGTGGCGTTCCGCACGCCGACCCAGCCGCTGCCCATGGAGACGAATCCGCGCAAGGTGTTCTACGGCATGTTCGGCCAGGGCGACACGGCCGATGAGCGCTCGTCGTTGCTGGAAGAAAGCGGCAGCGTGCTCGATTACGTGATGGAGAGCTCCGCGAGCCTGCAGCGCAAGCTGGGTGGGGCGGATCGCTCGTCGCTCGCCGATTACCTCGATTCCGTACGTGAGGTCGAGCGCCGCGTGCAGAAGATGGCCGCGAGCAGCAAGGGCCTTTCGAACCTGCCGAACGCGCCGGTGGGCGTGCCCGACGATTTCACCGAGTTGCTCGACGTGCACTTCGAGATGATGGCGCTCGCGTTCCAGACGGACCAGACACGCGTCGCCAGCTTCATGATCGCGAAGGAAGTGAGCATGCGCACGTACAACATGGTGGGTGTGTCGGATGCGTTCCATCCGCTGTCGCATCACCAGAACGACCCGGCGAAGCTCGACCGGCTGACCACGATCCAGACGTACCACACGGAGCGCTTCGCCAAATACGTGAAGCGACTGTCGGCCATGAAGGAAGGGGACGGCTCCGTGCTCGACCAGTCCATCATTCTGTTCGGCAGCAACATGAGCAATAGCGACCTGCACAACAACGACCCGCTGCCTTCGGTGGTGCTGGGCCGCGGTTGCGGCAAGATCAAAGGCGGCCAGCACCTGCACTACCCGCAGGACACGCCGCACGCCAACCTGCTGCTCACGCTGCTTCAGCGCGCGGGCGTGCCGGTGGAGTCGCTCGGCAACAGCACCGGGACGTTCGCGGAGGTCTGACATGAGCGCTGTCACCGCGCGGCTCGCGGTGCTGGCTGCCGTGTGCGCGGGCCTTGCAGCCTGCGCAGCGCAGTCCGCTGGCACCTCAACTGAAAGACCGACCGCATCTGCCGCAGCCGGCGCGACTGCGCCGTCAGTCACTGCCGCTGCGGGCGGCGTCGGCAAATCCGGCGATGTGAACGCGCGCCAGGGCGACGGCAGCACGCCGTTGCAGTGGGCGGTCTACAACGGCGATGTCGCCGAGGTCGCGCGGATCATCAAGGCGGGCGCGGACGTGTCGATGGCGAACAGCTACGGCGCCACGCCGATGTCCCTCGCCGCGACCACCGGCAACCCGGCCATCATCAAGCTGCTGCTCGCCGCCGGCGCGGATGTCGAATCCCCGAATGCCGAAGGGCAGACCGCACTCATGGCGGTTGCGCGCACGGGCAATGTTGAGGCCGCGAAACTGCTGCATCCAGCGCGGCGCGAACGTGAATGCGCGCGAGAAGTGGGGCGAGCAGACGGCGCTGATGTGGGCCGCCGCGCACCAGCAACCGGCGATGGTGAGGCTGCTCGTTTCGAAAGGCGCAGACGTCAATGCGCGCGGCGTGGTGCGCAACTGGGCCCGCAAGGTCACGGCCGAAGGGCGCCCGAAAGACATGAATCGCGGCGGCTTCACGCCGCTGCTCTATGCGGCACGCGAGGGCTGCGTGGAGTGCGTTCGCGAGCTGCTGAAGGGCAAGGCGGATATCGACCTCGAAGATCCGCACGGCACAACACCACTCGTGCTCGCGTTGATGAACCTGAAGTTCGACACCGCGAAGTTCCTCATCGAGCAGGGCGCGGACATCAGCCTGTGGGACTACTACGGCCAGACGCCGCTCTACGTGGCCGTAGACATGCACACCGTGCCGCAGGGCTTCCGCGCGGATGTGCCTTCCACCGACACGGCGACGAGCATGGATCTCATCCAGATGCTCATCGACCGGGGCGCCAACGTGAACGCGCAATTGAAGCTGCGCCCGCCGGTTCGCTCGCTGCTGCCCGGCGATCGTGGCGCAGACGTGCGTGTGCTCACCATCGGCGCCACGCCGCTGATGCGCGCGGCCGTAGCCGCAGACATCCCTGTGATGGAGGTGCTTCTGAAGCACGGTGCGCTCGTCGACCTGCCGCTGGCAGACGGAACCACGCCGCTGTTCGCCACGGTGCTCACCGCCGGCACGCGCGCGCGTTTCAAGACTCAGGCGCAGGCGCTAGAGGCGATGCGGGTGCTCAAGGCGGCGGGCGCAAATCCGAACGTGCGCACCAAAGACAGCACTCCGTTGCACGTGGCCACGACGCGCGGCTGGACGGACGTGATGAAGGAGCTCGCCTCCTACGGCGTAGACGTCAACGCGAAGGACGCTGACGGGCTCACCGCCCTGGATTACTCCCTGGCCCGCGCGCGCATCGGCTTCCTGCAGCAGAAGCCGCCGGTGCGCAACGACCTGGCCAGAGTTCTGAGAGACGTCGGCGCGAATGTGGAGAATCCCAATCTGCCGCCGTGGCCGTCGGTGCCAACGCCGACCATTACCGCACAGGTTCCCGATTGAGCTCAAAAATGAACCATCTGTCCCGCCGCCTGTTCGTCCAGCGTGCCCTGCAGGGTGCCGCGCTCGCATCCGTGTCGGGTGCGGCTGCCAGCCTCATCTCCACGCCCGGGTTCGCCAAAGCCGCAGCGCCGTCGATCGCGTCCACGGCGCTCGGCACCAATCTCAGCCTCATCAGCGGGGCCGGTGGCAACGTAGTTGTGCTCGGCACGAAGGAAGGCGCGCTGCTCGTGGACGGCGGGCTTGCGCAGCACTCCGCCGCGCTACTGAAGGAAGTGTTCAGGCAGTCCGGTGCTTCCAAGGTCAGCGTGCTCATCAACACGCACTGGCACCCGGAGCAGACGGGCTCGAACGAGCGCATCGCCAAGGGCGGCGCCACGGTCATTGCGCACGAGAACACGAAGCTCTGGCTGAGTCGCCCCATCAAGACCACCTGGTTGCCGAAGCCGTTCGGGCCGCTGCCCGCGAGTGCGCGGCCGAGCAAGACCACCTACACGAACGACACGCTGAGCTTTGGCGGCGAAGAGATCGACTACGGCTACATGCTCCAGGCGCACACAGACGGTGACCTGTACGTGCACTTCAAGAATGCGAACGTGCTGGCGACGGGCGGCGTGGTTTCCGCCGATGGCTGGCCCACGCTCGACTGGGAGACGGGCGGCTGGATCGGCGGTCTGGTCGCCGGTTACGACAAACTGCTGAAGGTGGCGAACGCGAACACCCGGATCGTCCCCGCGAACGGCCCGTTGATCTCGCGCGGCGACCTCGAAGGCCATCGCAAGATGTACATGACGATCTACGAGCGCCTCGTCGCCTGCCTCAACAAAGGCCTCGGCCCGGACGAGGTGGTCGCCAGCGCGCTGGCCAGGGAATACGCCGCGCAGTGGGGCGACCCGAACACGTTCGTGGATAGCGGCTATCGCAGCCTTTGGGGCCACTTCGCGCCCGACGCGTAGGCCGCTAGCGCAAGCCTTCTCCCATGCCGCTGCTTCACGCCGCGGAGCGCATGCAGGTGAGGCCTGCGGAATTTCCCGGTGGCCGGAGGGCGGTCACTGGCGCCCAAAAGGGCTCCCGCCGCGGGAATCGGCGCTGCAGGCGTTGCGATCCATTTCACGTATTGCCGGAGTCCGTACCCCTATAGTGACACCCACGCATGAATCCGAATCATAGATTCCTGGTGGTCGATGACTTCGCGCCCATGCGCGAGATCGTGCGAAAAGTCCTTCAGGAGATCGGCTACGAGCACATTCTGGAAGCGAATGACGGCGCAACGGCGCTGCCGCTCTTGGAGGCCCACCCCTTCGACATGCTGATCACCGACTGGAACATGCCGAAGCTGCCAGGCATCGAGCTGCTGCGTGCCGTGCGCGCGGAGCCGAAGCTGGCCGCCCTTCCCGTTCTCATGGTCACCGCTGAAGTGAAGCGCGAGCAGATCATCGCCGCCACCCAGGCCGGCGTGAACGGCTACATCATCAAGCCGTTCACGGCTGCCGCTCTCGCCGCCAAGGTGCAGAAGATTCTGCACGGCTAGCCGCGCGCCTTGCCGCGCCGGCGTTCAGGAGTTGCCGGCAGGCTGCCGGTAGCCGTTACCGGCGAATTCGCCGGCCTTCCTGTAGAATCCGCCGCCCTGATGCCGCCGCCACCCGACCTCGAGAGCACGACCATGACCGAAGCCCAGCAACCGCAGCCGGCCGCGAGCGGCCTGCCGATCTTCTACAAGAACCCCATGCCGCTCGAGCCGGGCCGCCACGCGAAGGCGGGCCTGAGCCCGAACGCCGACTTCAGCTTTGCGCGCAATACCAACGCGGTTGCGCTCACCCTGTCTGAATTCGCCATGGCCGCGCGCCACTATCCCATCGTGTTCTCGGCTGCGGCGCCGGTGGTGCCGTTCGCCGTTATCGGCGTGCGCGACAACGAGAACCTGTTCCTCGAAACGAGCGGGCAGTGGAAGGAAGACGCCTACGTGCCGGCCTACGTGCGCCGCTACCCCTTCATCTTTTCCGAGATTCCGAGCTCAGACCGCCTGCTCCTGTGCGTGGACGAGGGCGCCGAGCAGTTCGAGACGGAGTCGAGCCAGCCGTTCTTCATCGACGGCAAGCCGAGCGAGAACCTGCAGCGCGCGCTCAAGTTCAACGAGATGTTCCACTCGCAGCTCGATGACACACGCCGCTTCGGCGCCTGGCTCGAAGAGAACGGTATGCTTGAAGAGAAGATGGCGCGCGCCGAGCTTCCGGGCGGCCAGAGCTACACGCTGCGTGGCTTCCGTCTCATCAGCCCCGAGAAGATGCGTACGCTCACGGATGCCCAGGTGCTTGAGCTGCACAAGAAAGGCTGGCTGCCGCTGCTGCATTTCCATCTGCAGTCGCTCAGCAACTGGGCCTCGCTCAGCAAGCTGATTTCGCAGAAGGCGGCCGCGTAACGCGGCTGCCGTGCAGGGGCGGGGCGCGGCGGCTGCGGCGCCCCCAGGGGCGCGCCTACGTGCCCGAGGTCGCCTGAACGAAGGCCGGCTTCGTCGCCGTGAGAATTTCCCGAATGGCCTGGCGATCCGCCGCCGTCAGCTTCGAGAAGGGCGCGCTCTGGTCCTTGCCACTGAGCACCTCCGCCAGACGCGTGTAGATGTAGCGCTTCGCGTATTCGGGCAATCCTTCAAAGCCATCCGAGTAGATGAGATAGCTCAGCGGATATTTGAAGAGGCGCGTCTGCAGGTCCAGGTCGCGCAGCGAGCGGCCGCGCGAATCCCGCGGCCCCTGCTTCTGAAACCACGCGTCGTGGCCCGCGTTGCCGCGCATGGGGCTGGTGAAACCGGCCGCATCCACGTTCAGCATCACGTGCAACAGGGGCTCGAGCACGGCCGTGATCGCTTTCTGCGTGGTGGGTGAAAGGTCGTCCCAGGCCGGGTCGGCGTAGCCCGCGTCCTGCTCGCGCGCGACGATCGAGCGTGATTTGAACTGGGCTCGCGTGATGAGGTTGTGCACCGTCACCTGATGCTGAAGCACCAGCAGGGCGACGATGTCGCTGCTATCGGTGAGGTAAGGCTTCGTGTCGAAGAGCCCCTGCAGCGTCTCCAGGTTGCCTTTGCGCAAGGCCTCGACGTTGTCGAGATCCTGCTGGGTCTTGATGACGATGTTGCCGAGGTGAGTCTCGCTGCCATGCTGGCCCGTGACATACCAGCCGCCCAGGCGATATTTCAGGGGCGTCGCGTCGGTGGTGTCGATCGAAGCATTGCGTTGCGCGCGATCGCCTTCGATGCCGGCGTAGGTGGAGACCATCAGAAAGTGCGGTACGCCACCGCCCTGGAGCGAGAAGGAGTCGTGGCAGGTGAGGCAGCGAAGCGTTTCGCGCTCCATCGTCACGGTGGCGGCCGGTTGGCGGTTGTCGAGTGAGTAGAACACGGGGCCGAGCTTGCTGTCGACCGCCATCAGCTCGAGGATGGGCGCACCCGGAATCCAGCCCACGTAGACTTCGTCATCGAAGTAGAGGGAGCGCGGCGTCTGGTCGCTGATGAACGGGAACTCGAGGCTGGTCTTGGAGAACACCAGCACCTGCGAGCTCTTGTCGATGTGCAGTGCCTTCAACATCGAGTCGAGATAGCCGCGCGGCGCGCGCCACTCCAGTTTCACCTCGCCATGGTGCAGGCGCTCCTGCAGTCTTGCGAAGGCATTGTGAGTGGCCTTGTCGGCGTAGCCGATCACCGGGTAGTCGAGGTCGTAGCGAAGCTGCGAATAGCGGGGCGCAATGAGCGGGGGCGGGGCGCTTTGCGGCTTGGCCGTTTCGGCAGCCCAGCCGCTCGAGGTCGCCAATGCGCAGGCCAGTGCGCAGGTCACAGTAGTGAGGCGCGCCGTGCGATGGCGCCGAGCGTTGGGTGAGCCGCTTGTGGTCCTGTGCATCTTCGATACATCGCATCGTGAATCGTGAACGGTGTCGCTACCATGACGGGTTCACTGCGGAATTCAACCCGTAACAATGCGTAAGTTGACGTATTCGCCCCGCTACAAACGGCTCGCGCTTCACAGTGGACGCAGCGCCGCCGCATTGTCCCCGTGGCCGAGAAAACACCTTTCGGTTTTGATGCGGGAATGACTGGACCGCGGCGTCCGCGCTGGCGATGATTCGGCAGCGGCAAACACGGAACGGCACCATGGCTCCCCAGGTTTTCGTCAGTCACGCCACCGAAGACGAGCAGCGATTCGTCGTGCCGTTCGCGCAGCGCCTGCGCCAGGTCTCTCGAATGAGCTCGAAGCCAGCAAGATGAGACGCGCGCTGTTCGCCTGCCGTTTTTCCGCTCTGCTGCTGGCCGCATTGCTGGTGGCCCCGTCCGCCGTGCGCGCGGAACGCGAGTTCCGCGTGTATCGCAGCCTCGAGGCCCAGGCCGACGTCGACCTGCCGCCGGACTACCGGGTGCCCGGCGAGTTCGTCGTCGGCCGGCTCATGTACCCGACGTCGCGCAACTTCCGGTGGTTCGGCTTCGGGGGCGACTGGCACTACGGCGGCACCACGTGGGCCGTGGACTACCCGAGGGCCGATCGGCATTTTGCGAAGCTGCTCAAGCGCCTCACGCGCGTGAACGTGCGCTCCGTCGAGCAACCCGTGAATCTGGATGATGGCGACGACGTGTTCGACTGGCCGTTCCTCATGGTCGGCCTGCCCGGCATGTGGGATCTGACCGAAGACCAGGCTCACAAGCTGCGCGAGTACCTCCTGCGCGGCGGCTTCCTGTTCTGCGACAGCTTCTTCGGCACGCAGGAGTGGGCTGGCTTCGTGAGCGGCATGCGGCGCGTGTTCCCCGACAGGCCCATCATCGACCTGCCGGACGACCACCCCATCTTCCACACCGTCTACGATCTCAGCGCGCGCGAGCAGGTGCCGAACTGGAACGCGCTTCAGGGCGGCGTGCCCTACCGCGCGGATGGCGTGAAACCGCACTGGCGCGCCATCGTCGATGACACGGGCCGCGTCATGGTGGCCATCGCGTTCAACAACGACATGGGCGATTCGTGGCAGTGGGCGGACGACCCGGACTATCCGCAGGAAGGCGCAAGCCTCGGCATGCGCATGGGTGTGAACTTCGCCGTCTACGCGATGACGCACTGAGCGCGTCTCCAGCCGCCCGGGACGAGTCTGAAGGACTCGTCCCGGGATGTTCTACGGCGCGGCGGTTGCCGGCCACTTCACGATGGCTTCGAGTCCGCCTTCGGGGTGGTTGCGAAGGCTGAGCGTGGCGCCGTTCTTTTCCGCCAGCGTGCGTGCAATGGTGAGGCCGAGGCCTGCGCCGCCTGTTTGGCGCGAGCGTGAGTTGTCCACGCGCACGAAGGGGTCGAGAACTTTCTCCAGCATGTCTTCCGGTAGACCCGGGCCGCGGTCGCGAACGCGCACGCAGATTTCTCCGCCGACGTTGCTGGCCGACACCGCGGCGGAGCCGCCGTGTTTCAGCGCGTTGTCGATGAGGTTGGAGAACAGCCGGCCAATCGCAAGCGGCCGCAGCAGCATCACCGCCTGGCAACCCTGCTCGAACACCGCGTCGCCGCCGGCGTCGACCGCGTCTTCCACCAGGCTTTCCAGCGCGGAGTCGAGGTCGAGCATGACGCGCGGCTCGGAGGTCTCCGCGCTGCGCGCGAGTTCCAGCCCTTCATCGATGAGCGCCTTCATGGCGGCGAGGTCCGCCACGAGCTTCTCTCGCAGGGCTTCGTCCTCGACTTTCTCCAGACGCAGGCGGATGCGCGTGAGCGGCGTCTGCAGGTCGTGCGTGATGGCGGCGAGCATGTTCGTGCGCTCGCTCACGTGCTGCTGCAGCCGCCGTTGCATGGCGTTGAACGCCTCGGCGGCGCCGCGCACTTCGGCGGGGCCGGAGACCTCCACGGGCGCGCGATCCAGGTCTCGCCCGAGCTCCGCCGCGGCCTTCGACAAGCGCTTGAGCGGCGCGCTCGCGATGCGCGCCACGACGTACGCCAGGATCACGATGGCCAGCGCCAGCATGGTGAGAAACGGGGGATTCACCAGCCGCCCGCGCTCGCGCTGGATCCACGGCGTATCCATGCTGAATCTCAGCGGCGTGCCGTCGTTCAGCGTCACGGAGATGAGGCGGCACTTGGGGGGAATCATGTTCACCAGGCTCTGCGGGCGAGGGCGGTTGCCCTGGGTGCTCGCGCTCGCACGCGCTAGCGCGGCGCGAAATTCCTCGCTGGCCAGGGCGCGGCGGATGTCCTGCGATGCCAGGTTGCGGATCTCCGGGAAGCACATGACGAAGTCCGCGGTCTGCGCCGTCACGTTCTGGAGCAACCCGCCGCGCGCCCGTAGCGCGTTCTGGAATGCGGTGTCGGCGGCGACGCCCGTTGCGGTGGAGGGTTGCAGCCGAATGCCCGGCCCGCCGCTGGTGAGAAACGTCTCGCGCAGGCTCGCGGGGCTCACGTCGAGAAAGGCCACGTAGCTCTGCAGGCGATCCGCCGCGCGCTCGACGAGCTGGCTCTCGAAATCCCGCTTGCTCTTGGCATCCGTGATAGCAACGGCGATCAGCGCGGCCGCGCCCATGCCCAGCGCCAGGATGACGAACACGCGCCCGGTCATCGAGGCGAAGAATGCGCGTGCGCGCATCATTCCACGGTCACCGCCGCGGCCAGCACGTAGCCTTCGTTGCGCACGGTCTTGATGAGCGCGGAGGTGGCGAGGTCGTCGCCGAGCTTGCCGCGCAGGCGGCTGATCTGCAGGTCGACGGCGCGCTGCTGGCTTTCATAGGACCGGCCGCTGCTGAGCGCCACGAGCTGCTCGCGCGTGAGCACGCGGTTCGGATGCGTGATGAACACTCTCAGCAACCGGAACTCCGCGCCGGAGAGCACGATGACGCGGCCTTCCGGGTCCACGAGGTGCCGCTTCTGCAGGTCGAGCGTCCAGCCGGCGAACTTCGCCTTGCCGGTGCTCATGGGTTCGAGGTTGGCGGGCAGGGCTTGCGTCCTGCGCAGCACGTTTCGAATTCGGGCCAGCAGCTCGCGCGGCTCGAACGGCTTGGTGAGGTAGTCGTCCGCACCCATCTCCAGGCCAACGATGCGGTCGATGGGCTCGCCACGCGCGGTGAGCATGATGACCGGGGTGCTGGTGCGGGCGCGCAGGTCGCGGCACAGGGTGAGGCCATCCTCGCGCGGCAGGTTGAGGTCGAGCACCACCAGGTCTACATGCTCGCGCTCGAGCACCCGGCGCATTTCCGTGCCATTGCCCGCGGTGCTGACCACGAAGCCAGCCTTGCTGAGCTGTTCGGCGAGCAGGGTGCGGATGTCGACGTCGTCATCGACAACCAACAGGCGTTGCACGGCGGTGCCCTCATTCATGCGCGGATGATCCATCGTATCCGAATCGTCCGCGCGCGGTTTCTTGTTTCCGCCTGTCACGGCAAAGGCCGTTGTTACAGGCCGATACACGGGCGCCGCGGCGTGTTACAGGCCGACACATTTCGTGCGTTGTCCGCCGCTGGGCCGGTCACCAGACTGGCTCCCCACCGGCCGCGCCTGCGGTTGCACCATTGATGAGATTGGCCTCGCCATGAAACTGAGCCTGCCCGCCAGCCGACGCGCCCGAACCCTGCTGTTCGCCGGCGTCGCCCTCGTTGCGATCGTGGTTTTTTTCAAGCTGCGCCCGGCGCCGCCGCCAGCGCTGGCCACATCGCCCGCAACGGTCGGCGACATCGAGAACACCGTGGTGGCCAGCGGCTCGCTGGAGGCCTCGCAGATGGTGAGCGTGGGCGCGCAGGTGTCGGGCCAGATCAAGTCGCTGAAAGTGCAGCTGGGCGATCGCGTGAAGGCCGGCGACCTCATCGCGGAGATCGACTCGACCACGCAGCTCAACAACCTGCGCAATGCGCACGCGGCGCTCACCAGCACGCGTGCCCAGCGCGCCATGCAGGCCGCCACGTTGAAGCAGGCGCAGCTCGCGTACGAGCGGCAGAAGATGATGCTGGCGCAGGAAGCCACTTCCCGCGCGGATTACGAGAACGCCGAAGCCACGCTGGCCTCGACGCGCGCGCAGATCGAAGCGCTCGATGCGCAGATCGAACAGGGCCAGACCACACTCGACACCGCCCAGGCGAACCTCGGCTACACGAAGATCCTCGCGCCCATGGACGGCACCGTGGTCGCGGTGGTGGCGAAGGAAGGGCAGACGGTGAACGCCAACCAGGCCGCGCCCACCATCGTGAAGCTCGCGAAGCTCGACACCATGACGGTGAGCGCGGAGATTTCCGAAGCCGACGTCATCAAGGTGCAGCCCGGCCAGACGGTGTATTTCACCATTCTGGGCAACCCGCAGAAGCGCTACTACGGCAAGCTGCGCACCATCGAGCCGGCGCCGCAGTCCATCGAGTCCGAGAGCAGCGCCACGAGCTCGTCTTCGTCCAGCTCATCGAGCCAGGCCATCTACTACAACGGCCTGTTCGAAGTGCCGAACCCCGACGGCGAGCTGCGCATCTCGATGACGGCGCAGGTGTACCTGGTGCTGGGCGAGGCGAAAGGCGCGCTCACCATCCCATCGGCTGCGCTCGGCGCGAAGGGCCCGGACGGCGGCTATACCGTCATGGTGGTGGACGGCGAGGGCAAGCCGGCGCCCCGGCGCGTCAGCGTCGGCATCAACAACAACGCCACGGCGCAGGTGCTGACCGGGCTCGAGCCAGGTGAGCAGGTGGTGGTGGGCGAGGCGCTGGCCACGCCAGACCCCACGCAGAACGCGCGGCGCGGCCCGCCGCGCATGATGTAACGGCGCGCCTTCAATGACCGAAGCGCTTTTACAACTTCGCGACCTGGGCCGCGCGTATCCGGCGGGCGAGGAGACCATCGACGCGCTGAAGGGCGTCAACCTCGACATCCGTGCCGGGGAGATGGTGGCCATCATCGGCACCTCGGGCTCCGGCAAGTCCACGCTGATGAACATTCTCGGCTGCCTGGATCGGCCCACCTCCGGCACCTATCGCGTGGAGGGCCGCGAAACGGCGTCCCTGCAGCCGGACGAGCTCGCCGAGCTGCGTCGCGAGCATTTCGGTTTCATCTTCCAGCGCTATCACCTGCTGGGAGATTTGTCTGCGCTGGGGAATGCGGAGGTTCCTGCGATTTACGCCGGCCTAACGCGCAACGCCCGGCACGAGCGCGCGAAGGCGATACTCACGCGCCTGGGCATGTCGGATCGCATGGGCCACAAGCCCGGCCAGCTGTCGGGCGGCCAGCAGCAGCGCGTGAGCATTGCGCGCGCGTTGATGAACGGCGGCAAGGTCATCCTCGCCGACGAGCCCACGGGCGCGCTCGACAGCCGCTCCGGCGAAGAGGTGATGAAGATTCTCGGCGAGCTGCACGCCGAAGGGCACACCATCATCCTGGTGACGCACGACATCGCCGTTGCCGAGCACGCTCAGCGCATCATCGAGATCCGGGACGGCGAGATCGTCGCGGACCGCATGAACCCGAAGGCGCCCGCCGGGCAAGGCCGACTGGCCAGCAACCACACGGGCGTGGGCAAGCGGTGGCAGGCGCTGCGCGACCGGTTCATCGAAGCGTTCCACATGGCCACGCTCGCCATGGCCGCGCATCGCATGCGCACGTTCCTCACCATGCTGGGCATCATCATCGGCATCGCGTCCGTGGTGTCGGTGGTAGCGCTCGGCAATGGCTCGCGGCAACGCATCCTCACCGACATCAGCGCGCTCGGCACGAACACCATCGACGTGTATCCCGGAACGGACTTTGGCGACATGCGCTCGGGCAAGGTGCAGACGCTGCGTGCCACAGACGCCACGGCGCTTGCGTCGCAGAGTTTCGTGGATAGCGCCACGCCGAGCGTGCAGACGTCTGTCACAGCCCGGTACGGGAACGTCTCGGCCACCGCGCAGGTCACCGGCGTGAGCGAGCAGTACTTCAGGGTGCGCGGCCTCAAGCTCGCGGAAGGCTCCTTCTTCGACGCGGACGCCGTGAGCCGCATGGATCAAAGCGTGGTGATCGACCAGAACACGCGCACGCAGTTCTTCGGCACGAGCGGCGAGAGCCCCATCGGCAAGTTCATCCTGCTCGGCAAGGTTCCGAGCCGCGTCATCGGGGTCACGCAGAAGACGACCGGTGGCTTCGGCCAGAACAACAACCTGAGCGTGTGGGTTCCGTTCACCACGGCGATGGGCCGCATGCTCGGCCAGACCTACGTTTCCAGCATCACGGTGCGCGTCGACGACACCACGCCCATGAGCGCGGCGGAGCAGGCCATCACGAAGCTCATGCAGCTGCGCCACGGCCGCAAGGATTTCTTCCTCAACAACACCTCCGAGATCCGCGAGACCATCGAGGCGACCACGCGCAACATCACCATGCTCATCGGCGCCATCGCCGCCATCGCGCTCATCGTGGGCGGCATCGGCGTCATGAACATCATGCTGGTGTCGGTGACGGAGCGCACGAAGGAGATCGGCGTGCGCATGGCGGTGGGCGCGCGGCAGGGGGACATCCTGCAGCAGTTCCTCATCGAAGCCGTGCTCGTCTGCCTCATCGGTGGCTTCCTGGGCGTCTCGATGGCGCTCGGGCTCGGCTGGCTGCTGTCGGCGGCGGGCGGGCCCATCGCCATGATCTTCTCGACGACGTCGATCGTCGCGGCGTTCGCCTGCTCCACGCTCATCGGCGTGGCGTTCGGCTTCCTTCCGGCGCGCAATGCCGCGCGCCTCGATCCCGTGGATGCACTGGTACGCGAATGAAAGCTACTCATTTATCTGTTGTGGCCGTGGTGGCGTCGTTGCTGTCGGCGTGCGCCGGAACGGGCTCGCATCGATTGAGAGACCCGGCCATCTCGGGCACCTACGGCCTGGGCGACAGCGCCAGGAATGTGCCCGCCGCCGAAGTGCCGTTGGGCCAGCAGCACGCCGCACGGGATGTGACGCAAGACACCTGGTGGACCGGCTTCGGTGACGACAGGCTCGATCGCCTCGTCGCGCAGGTGCTGGAGGTCAACACCGATCTTGCGTCGGCGGGCTTCCGCCTGCAGCGCGCACGGCTCAGCGCAGGCCTTGCGACAGACGATCTCTTTCCGCACGTCGACGCGTCGGCATCGGCGGGTTACACGAAGCAGTTGAGCGGCAACAATCCGGGAGTGCGCGGCTACAGCGCGAGCGCTTCGTTGAGCTACGAGCTCGACCTGTGGGGCAGGCTGCGCGCGCAGCGTGATGTGGCGAATTGGGAAGCGCAGGCGACCGAACAAGACCTGCAGAGCACGTTCCTGGCGCTGGTCGGCGATGCGTGCGACCTGTATTGGACGCTGGCATTTCTCAATCAGCGCATCACCACGGGCGAGGAAAGCCTTGCGCGCGTAGAGCGCACGCTCGCTCTCGTGCGCACGCAGTTCGACTCCGGCGCCGTGTCGCGGCTCGAAGTGCGCGAGGCCGAGCAGAACCTGCAGAGCCAGCAGGCCGCGCAGAGCCAGCTCATCCAGCAGCGCGTGGAAACGCGCAATGCGCTCACGGTCCTGCTCGATGGCCGCCCGTGGCCGCAGGCCGACGAGCCGCAAAGCATGACCAACGCGCACAGCCCCGCGATTGACGCCGGCGTTCCGGCCGAGCTTCTCGGCCGCCGGCCAGACCTGCGCGCCGCCGAGTTGCGGCTGCGTGAGTCGCTGACGCAGGTGAAGGTGGTGCGCACGAGCTATTACCCGGCCATCAGCCTTACGGGCTCGGTGGGCGGGTCGAGCACGTCGTTGTCCGATGTGCTGGCCCATCCGGTCGAGACGCTGGGTGCGGGTCTTTCGCTGCCGTTCCTCCACTGGAACGAGGCGCGCCTGAACTCGGCGATCGCGGGAACGGACTACGAGGTTGCCGCAAACGACTTCCGCAGAACGCTGTACACGGCGTTCACCGAAGTCGACAACGCCCTGTCGGCGCGCCAGGAATTGACCCGGCAAGTGGATCTCTCCCAGCAGTCCTTCGACGCCGCCGTCGAAGTGGAGCGCCTCTACGAAGTGCGCTACCGCGCCGGCGCCACGCCGCTGCGCTCGTGGCTCGATGCCCAAGAGACCCGACGCTCGTCTGAGCTCTCACTGGCGCAGGCGCGCCTCACTCAGTTGCAGAACGACTCGAGACTGTTCCAGGCGCTCGGGGGCAGTGCGCGCTAGAACCTCTGCACAGGTGGGGCTTTGTTCAGGAGCGAAAGTGCTCCGTCGCGGGCGCTCGCCACACCCTGCCCAGCACACAGACGAACGGTCGTCTGCATGGCCCGCTGCTGATGGATCCGCGTCCCATCCGGTGCCTCCTTCACGCACTCGGTGACGAGCGCTCTTCAGGCGGATGGCGATGACGGAAGGCCAGAAAGAGCAGCACGTCGTAGGAGATCTTCATTCCGGCGCCCACGAACAGCGGCGCGACAAGCGACGAGCCCTGCATCAGGAGACCGGCGAAGGCGGGCGCGACCGCCCAGCCGCCAAGGCGCACCAGATTCGTAATGCCTGCGGCGAACGTGCGCTCCCCGGGCCGCACCATCGCAATGACGTACAACTGCCGTGTCGGCACGTCCATCTCCACGAGGCCTTCGCGAAGCAGAAAGAGCGCGGCGGCGATCGGGAAGTTGGGTGCGAGCGCGACCGTGATGAGCAGGAGGCTCGAAGGGATGTGCGTGAAGACCATCGTCTTGATGAGTCCGATACGGCTCGCCAGCCACGCGGCACCGAGGTGAGATGCGGCATTCGCAACCCTGGCGCCGAAGAAGAGCAGGCCGATCATGGCCTCCGAGGCGCCGAAGCGCTCGTAGAAGAAGAACGAGAGAAGTGAGGCGGTGAGGAATCCGCCGGCAAGACTGTCGATGCCGAAGAGCGCGGAAATCCTCCACACCGCGCGCCGGCTGTCGGCCGAAACTGAAATGTGATGAGCCGGTATCGGCGCTTCGGCAGCCGGCGACAAACGCCAGTAGAGCGCCGCGCTCGCGACGCATGCCCACAAAGGCCGCCGTCGCGAGAACGAGAAACTGCGTAGAGGTCGCGACGATGCTCGTTCCGAGCGCGCCCATGAGCGCGAGGGCCAAAAGCATCTTGCGACGGCCGAAGCAATCGCCGGCGAACGTGACCAGAAGGGCGGCGGCCGCCCCTCCGGCGAGCCCGATTCCAACAATCAGACCAATCGCAGCAGGAGCGAACTGCAGCTTTGCGAGGTAGATGCCCAGAAGTACGCCGAGGAGACTCGTCCCCAACGAGCGAAGGACGGCGCACGCGTAGAGAATTCCGCGGTCACTCACTGTGAGCCCAGGCGCCGATCTGAGCGGTTACGCCATGCGTTTCGCGACCGCGTCCCATTGGATATTGGCAAAGAACGCATCGATGTATTTCGCCGCCGCGGCGCCGTAGTCGATGTGGAAGGCGTGCTCGTACATGTCCATCACCAGCACCGGTGTGGTATCCGCGGGATGCGTGCTGTGATCCGCCATCCAGTAGTTCTCGAGCAGCTTCAGGCGAGTGTTGTACCCGAGCACAACCCAACCCGAGCCGCCGGCGAGGCCTTGGGCGATCTTGCGGAGTTCCGACTCCCACGCATCGTAGGTTCCGAAGCTCGCCGCAAGACGGGTGCGCAGGTCGGCGGACGCTTTCCCATCGCCGCCGAGATTGGCGAAGTACAGTTCGTGCAGCACGACCGAGCCTGTGCGGATGAGTTGTTCACGCTTCAGCCCGTTGTAGACATACGGCGGTGTGTTCGCGTCATTCAGCGCCTGCGCTAGCCGGCCGCGGATCGTGTTAAGAGCCTTCACGGCCCCGCCGTAATTGTTCTCCCAGTGGGACAGGATGAGTCGCTCCGAGAGGCCCTTCAGAGTCTTTGCATCGAACGGCAAGGCCGCGGCCGAATGCTGGTAGCCAAATGCAGTTGCGGCGGCGGGCGTTTTGCCTTCCTCGGCGGCATTCAGGGTTGACGGGCTGACGGCTGCCGCGAACAACGAAGCGGCAGCGGTGGCCTGAAGAAAGTCTCGACGTGAGGAGTCAGTCATGTGTGCATTTCCTGCGTGAAGGGTGTGAGGGTGGAAACTGCGATACGGTCCTGAAGCTCCGTGCGCGCATGTTCCGCAACGAGCCGTCGCACGAAGTCCGTTGCGGGACGGGCGCGAAGCTCATCCAGGCGTCCCGCCTGCACGATTCGGCCTGCCTCGATGACTGCGATGCGGTCGCCGAGTGCCGCGGCTTCGCGCAGGTCATGGGTCACGTAGAGAGCCGTCGTCTTACGTGCATGCAGTAATTCGCGGAATACGTGCAGCAGATCGTCCTTGAGCACGATATCCAGATTCGAGAGGGGCTCATCGAGCAGCACTGCACGAGGATCGAGCACCAGCGCCCGCGCAATCGCCACGCGCTGTCGCTCGCCACCGGAGAGCTGGCCCGGGTAGCTCTGCGCTTTCGCTGAAAGGCCCACTCGCTCCAGCATTTTCCGAATGCGTGTGTCCCGCTCGTACCGCGGCACGCGCCTGGCGTCCAGACCAAACCCAAGGTGGCCGGCGACGGTGAGGTGTGGCCACAGGGCGAGATCCTGAAAGACAACCCCAAGGCCC
This sequence comes from uncultured Gammaproteobacteria bacterium, assembly GCA_963837755.1. GTDB lineage: Bacteria > Pseudomonadota > Gammaproteobacteria > Steroidobacterales > Steroidobacteraceae > JADGHX01. The sequence continues at coordinate 728,793 of CAWIOP010000005.1, forward strand.
CGATCCTCGGGAAGCATGATGAGCCGCCCCCTGTCGCTCGCTAGCTCGCCAGAGAGTGCGGCCGCGCCGGCCACGGGTGTCTCAAATCCCAGCAGAACCCGAAGTACGCTCGTCTTGCCACTGCCTGATGGGCCCACGAGCGCGAGCACTTCGCCCGGCTCTATCGTGAGCGAGAGGCCGTCGAGAACGGTCCGCTGACCATATCGCAGCACGATCCCCTCAAGTGAGAGCGCCGGCGTCATTGCGGCCTCCGCCGGGTCGCGAGCAGGAGGCCGGCGCCGAGAACGATCGCGATGAGCAGCACATGGGTCAGAGCGAGCGCGGCAACGACTGCACCTGGCCCATTTGCCTCGAGCGTAAAGATGCGGACCGGCAGAGACTCGCTTCCCGGTGGGTAGTAGAGGACTGCCGTCTCAAAGTCGCGCAGGCAAAAGACCATCGCGAGCAGCCACGCGGCCGCAATGCCTCTCGAGTTTACGGGAAGGACGATGCGGGTAAGGCGGCGCCAGAATCCCGCACCAGACGCGGCGGCTGCGTCCTCCAGATGTACCGGGCTCTGAACGATGACCGCAGCCGCCGCGCGGATGCCGACGATCGCATAGCGTGCTACGTAGCCAATGATGAGAATGGCGATGCTCGAGTACACCGCCCGGGTTGCCGGATTCATCCACGTCCCTATCAGTCCGATCCCCAGGACGGATGCCGGCGTCACGAACGCGAGCACTGCGATTGCATCCACGGTGGACGCACCGCGCAGATGACGCGCGACGGCGTGTCCGACCACGAGGCCCAGAGCGGCAATGATTGTCGCAGCGACGGCAGCGGTAGTGACGCTGGTCCACGGGGCCCGGCCTATCCATTGAGGCAGACTGCTGTACCCGTTCCCGACCGCCGCGCGAACTGCCAGCGCGCCGATCGGAAGTGCGCCAATCATCGCGAGGGTCCAGGCTGCTGCCGTCAAGATTCGGCGAGACCGCCCAAGCGGAAGTGGCGCCCGGGACATGCCGCGCAAGCCCCCCACCGCGAAGGCCCGTGCGCCCGCGAACCGCCGCTCTATCGCAAGCAGACCCAATGCGACGGGCAGCAGTGGCAGCGCAAGTGCGAAGGCCTCGCCCGGCGCGTAGGAAACTCCGCCCAGCCGCGCGAAGACCGCCGCCGGGAACACCTCGACCCGCAGGAACATGGGTACGCCGAGCTCGGACACCGTGAGCGTGAAGACGACGAGGGCAGCAAGCACGAGGGCAGGGCGTGCAGCGGGAAGCAGGATGCGCGTGGCCACGCTCCAGGGCCGTGCGATGGCGCGTGCCGCTTCCTCGAGCGATGCGTCCATCCCGAGCAGCGCGAGCGCGACCATCGAGCTCACGACAGGCGAGAAGGTCAGGACGAGGATCGCTATCAGCCCGAACTCGCTGAACAGCAGTTGCGCGGTTGTCTCACCGCCGAGCGGCCCCGCTCGCCCGAAGAGTTGGAACCAGCCGAGAGCGAGCAAAAAAGGCGGCAGAAACATGGGAAAGGCGTGCAGCATCCATAAGGCCCGCCGCGCGGGCAGGTCTGCGCGTGCGATGAGAAGCCCCATGGGGGCGCCGATAAGCAGTGCGCCGGCGGTCACGGCGGTGGCGAGCAGCAGCGAGCGAGCAAGCAGTATCCACGGGCGAGCGTCCGCAAGCACATGGAGCGTGGATGTGCCGGCGAAGGCTATGTCAGCAAGCAGGCGCGCGAGCGGTGCTGCGCAGAAAACGACGACAGCCGCTCCGGCCGCAGCAAGGAGCAGCGGTTGTTCATGATGGCGCAGGGTGAATTTCAAAGACCCACCCACTCTCGCAGCCATGGCTCGATGCGCTCGACTTCGGTTGCGACGCGCGCGTAGTCCACCTGCATCGCCTTGATGTCGCTGAAGCGCTTCAGCCCCTGCGGCGCGGGCACATCATTCCGGAGCTGAATGTGTGCGGCGGACTCGGCCATTCGCGCTTCGACGTCGGGCGTAAGCAGGTAATCGATGAGTTTCTTCCCGGCATCGGCATGCGGCGCACCCTTGATGAGCACGGCCGTCGTTGGCATCAGGAGTGTTCCGGCGCCATCCTGGTCCGGAAAAACGACTTCGATCGGCGCGCCATCCTTCAGTGCCTCGTTCGCATCGTCAGTGTCTGTGAGACCAAAGCTGACTTCGCCCGAGGCGACCAGGCGCTTCACTTCGCCGTTGGAGCTGGCGATGCGGGCATCATTTGCCTTGAGCTGCTCGAAGAAGGCCCGTGCGTCTGCGTCGCCCCAGGCAGCAAAGAGCGCGGCGGCATGCATGGTGGTGGTTCCAAACAGCGGATTGGCCAGCGCCGTCTGGCCTTTCCAGCGTGGGTCTGCGAGGTCCCTGATGGACTTCGGCCGTTCGCTCGACCCCATCCGATTGCGATTCACGAGCAGCACGCGCGCTCGGGCGGCGAATCCGGTCCAGGTGCCATCGGCCGCTTTGAATGCTGCGGGAATACCGGCCGCGTTCGGCGAGCGATACGGTTCAACGAGACCGCGCTTCACGAGCAGGAACGGTCGCACCGGGTCGCCAGACCAGAGGACGTCGGCCTGCGGGCTTGCGCCTTCGGCGATGAGTCGATTGAGCACACCGGTGCTCTTGGTCTCTTCGGTGTCGTACACCGCACGCACCGAAATGCCGGTGCGCCGCTCGAACTCCTTGAAGACCGGCTCAGAGAAGACCTGGTCCACCGAGGTATAGGCGACGACTTCCTGCGGAGCGCGTCCGCAGCCGGCAACGATCAGCAGGAGAACGGCGAGCAGACTCCGCTTCACCATCGCCGCTTCACTTCGGCTTCGATTTCATCCGGGACCTTGCGGAGGGCCGAAGGCAAAGTCATCGAATGAGGTCGCACTGTCGGCCTTGGTCCAGACGCCGACCGCCCCCGCATCGGAGAAAGTGTCATCTTCGACTTGAAAGAGCTGCTTTCCCTGGAACGACACCGTGAAGAGACTCCCCGAAAAATCGACTCGCAGTGTGCTCCATCGTCCCCTGGGCACCTTCACATCGACGCCGTAGCCGAGCATGCGTCCCTTCACCGGCAGCGAGGAGCGCTTTCCATTGACGGTCTTGTAGAGCACCACATTTCCCTCGAGCGCATTGGCGCGGACGACGTAGTAGTCGTCCGCATCCTTGAAGCGCCAGACGAGGCCGCCCGCCTGGTCCTCCTTGCCGGATTCAGGCTTCAGTTTGACTTCCACGAAGCCGTCTTTGAGCTTCTCGTCCCGCTTTACGGCCCAGCAGAACGTGGCCTCCCCGGACTGCCTCAGCACCTTGGGCGCGGACGGTGCCGCGTCGTCCGCGACAACTTCCCATTTCGCGGCGCCTTTGCCGGTGACGCCGCTGATCCAGTTCTGTGGAAGTGTGTTCATATCGTCGAATCCCACACTTGCGCTCGCCAGCGCGAGGCTCGCGGCGGCGCTTAGCAGTATCGCGCCTGCAAGCAGGCGGTTCCTCGTCGAGCGTGCTCCGATCATGGGGGCAGTCTAGAACGCGCGGAGTCGGACGTTCCTGAATGTTCGTTAAGGCAGCGGAAGCCGCATTCGGAACGTGCTTCCTTTGCCGACGGTGCTCTCGACTTCAATGCGCCCACCCTGGCGCTCAATGGATTGCCTGGCGATCGCAAGTCCGAGGCCGTACCCACCATCCGCGCGCGAGCGTGCCGGATCGACGCGGAAGAAGCGCTCGAAGATCCGACCCTGATGCTCAGGCGCGATCCCCGGACCTTCATCGGTCACGGCAATGACGACTTCGCACTTTGTACAGTCGCTTCCAATCGTGATTGTCGCTGCCTCGGGCGAATTGCGGATGGCGTTGTGAACGATGTTGAGCAGTGCCTGCCTCAGCAATACCTTATCCGCTCTCACCGAAGTGCCGTGACCATCGCGCAGCTGAATGGTTTGCCGCCGTTCGAGCGCGAGAATCGAGAGAGTCTCTCTGACTTCCTGAATCAGTTCTCCGACGTCCACGTTCTCCTGCCGGAGCGATCCTTCCCCGCTCTCGAGACGGGCAAGTGCCAGAAGCGACTCAATGAGCTCATCGAGCCGTTGCGCTTCCTCCAGCATGCTGAGGATGGTTTCGCGCAACGCGCCCGGATTCCGGTCCGCGCGGACAGCGACTTCGCCCACGGTACGCAACGCCGTCAACGGCGTGCGAAGTTCATGGGACGCATCGGCCGTGAAGCGCTTCAGTTCCGCGAACGAATTCTCCAGCCGCTGCAACGTCGCGTTGAAAACTGTGGCGAGCTGGCCGAATTCGTCATCAGGGTTCGGGTTCGGCAGCCGCGCGGAGAGCGACTCCGATGTAATTCGTTGCGCCTGATCGGCCATGGCGGCAATGGGTCGAAGCGAGCGTTGTGCCATCAGGAATCCGCCGAGCGACGCCGCGAGCACAGCGAAAGGCAGTGCCAGCAGGAACACCTCGACGATTTCCTGCAATGTTCGTCGCATGTCGGTTTCGTCACGAAACAGCCGCATCACGACGCCCGTTTCTCCGACGCGCGCAGGCCGCTCCATGAGGCGCACGTGCAAGTCCTGCTCCAGCTCGACCCCATGGAAGCGCAGCGTTGAACCGAGTGGCGGTGGAAGAGCGGTTTTGATGTTCTCTTCGGGAACGGGCCAGTGGCGCAGCAACAGTCGCCCGTCCTCGGACCAGACCTCGAACCACGCGGACAGTCGCGCGAATCCTTCATCCCCATGCGCGCCGTGAACGAGCCAGCGAATCCTGCCTGTAGAATCTTTGTCGAGCTGGGCTTCGACAAGGTCGAAATCGATTCGAAGCTGTCGATCTATTTCTGCAGCCAGGCGGTGCTCGACGACCTCGTACGCCACTACTGCAAACGTCGCAAGCACGAATGCAGTAACCGCGGCATACCACAGAGTGAGACGCACTTTGAACGAGCGGCGTTTCCACCAGCTACGCACGTGGAACGCTTTCCTTTAGTACGAAGCCGACACCGCGCACCGTATGGAGGAGCTTGACCGCGTGTCCCTCGTCGATCTTGCGCCGAAGATGCGCGATGTGGACGTCGATGACGTTGTCCAAAGGCGTTGCTCGCTGCAGCTCCCGCCACACATCTTTGGCGAGCATCCGGCGGCTTACCGTCTGTCCCTGATGCCGCGCGAGGTACGCCAGCAAATCGAGCTCGCGGGGTGAGAGCGCGATGCGTCGGCCGGCGCGTCGGACTTGGCGGTTCGTCAGGTCCAGATGCAGGTCGGCGATCCGAATCTGATCTTCGCGCTCGCCGGATCGACGCAGCAGCACCCGTATGCGCGCCAACAGCTCCGTGAAGGCGAATGGTTTGATCAGGTAATCGTCTGCTCCCGAATCCAGTCCCCGGACTCTGTCGGCAACGGCGTCGCGCGCGGTGAGCAGCAGAACCGGCACCTTCCTTCCGTTGGCGCGCAGCTCACGCAGGATCTCGATGCCATCGGTACCTGGCAGCATCCAATCCAGGATGATGCAATCGAATGCGCGAGAAGCCGAAAGCGCCCGGCCTTCGTCGCCTGTCAGGGCTACCTCTGTGCGATGCCCTTCAGTTTCGAGGCCGCGAGCGATCGCCTTCGCAGTTTTCGCATCGTCTTCGATGATGAGGATGCCGGGCATTGCCCGATTATGGAACGGCCACGCCGGGAAGAGTGAAGCCCGTACGTTCTGACGCGGACCTTGGTGCGAGGAGCAGCGCCGGCGGGCGGTTCCGGCAGCTCGCCAGTTGGCTCTGGGCAGGACCACGTGGCAATCAGAGCACGGCAGGCGGACTGGATGTGACCCCCCAGTGGTACCCGGCCGGCTTACTGTGCCATCATCGCCCGAGTTATGGCTCGGATCATCCTCATCGGGACGCTGTGCGTTGCCTTGGCATTCCTCGGAGTGTCCGGGGTCCACGCGCATCTGCCGGGCACTTCTGGTCCGGATCACTCGCACGGTCACGCAGCCGGTCAATTTGATCACGGCCATCACGCCGGGCTCGTGACCTTCCTCGGTGCCGACCACTTCCAGGCACACGATGATCATGGTGACATCGACATCGATCCCGTGACGAAGGCATTCGGAAAACTCACCTTCCTGAAGGTCCTTGCCGCGGCTGCGTTCGTATTCGTCGTCCTTGGCCTCCTGAACCGGCTGCCAGGCCAGCGCGTAGCATTTCCCCCTCCGCGTCGGCCCCCGAAGAACCGTCTCCGGTTCTCGCTCCTGCCCCCATCTCACGCGCCTCCCTGCACCGCCTTGTCGCGGTAACTGCGTTCGCCCCTGTCCGGGGTTCAATGCCTGTGGGAGGCATTCATGCGATTTGTTTCTTTGCCCGCGATGGCGGGCATTTGCGCGCTGCTGCTCGGATCGGCGGCGAATGCGCAATCCGGCTCTGAACCACTAGCCCTTCCGGCCGCCTTGAAGCGGGCTCTGGCGCAGCAGCCCGAACTGCAGGGGTTCGCCTTCGGGCTTCGGGCGCAGGAAGCGCGCGTAGGTGAGGCAGGCCTCGCACCGGTAACGACGGCGGAGGTTTTTCTCGAAGACGCGGGTGGAACCGGCAATCGGAGCGGAATTGACGCTGCCCAGACCACTCTGAGCCTCAGCCACGTCTTCGAGCTCGGCGGCAAGCGTGAAGGCCGTGTCGCCAATGCCGAGGCGGTGCACTCGCGTCTTCAAACCGACCAGGCCGCTCGGCAGCTGGATGTGGCCGCCGAGGTCGCCCGGCGATTTGTCGAGACGCTGCACGAGCGAGAGCTGCTTCGGATCTCCGAGGAGGGCTTGCGCGTCGCCGAGCGGACTCAAGCCGCAGTCGCCCGACGTGTGCAGGCAGCCCTGGCACCTGCAGCCGAAACCGCCCGCGCTGAAGTGCGCATCGCGCAGGCCAGACTCGACGCCGGGCATGCCGAGCACGAGCTCGAAAGCAGTCGCCGCTTTCTCGCCGCCGCCATGGGTGAGCGCGACATCCGCTTTGGCGAAACGGTCGGCGATCTGTATGCCATGAGCGGCGTTGCGCCTTTGGATGATTTGTTGAAGCGCATCGAGACGTCACCCGACTTCGTGCTGTTCGCGGACGAGGCCAGAGTGCGTGACGCAGAAGTGCGTCTCGCCGAGCTCAAGCGGCGCCCGGACGTTCGTGGGCAAGTCGGCGTGCGCAGATACGAGGAGGGCGATGACGTTGCACTCGTCGCCGGATTCAGCATTCCGCTTCAGTCTGGCCGGCGGGCTTCGTATGCCATCGATGCGGCGCGTGCCGAGCGTTCCCGCACGGATGCGCAACGCGAAGCCGCGTTTCTGAGAGTGCAGGCCCAGCTTCTCGCGCAATATCGGGAGCTCGAGCACTCGCAGCTCGAGGCAAGAATCCTGCGGGAAAACATTATTCCGCAACTCACGAACGCACTCGAGAAAACCGAGTTCGCCTATCAGCGCGGTCGCTACTCGTACCTTGAATGGACGGATGCGCAGCGCGAGCTCATCGAGGCGCGTCGGCGCCTGACCGACGTCGCCGCCAGGTTTCACATTCTTCGCATCGAGATCGAGCGACTCACGGGCCAGAGTCTCGAAGCGCACGGGGTTACGCCATGAAATCTATCCACTCAGTCATCGCTGTCGGTCTCGTGCTTGCGGGATTCTTCAGTATTACCGCGTGCAGGCCGGCGGAAGAGGCAGTGCCTGCCGCAGAAGGTCATGCGCCTGCTGCCGCGCAATTCGAGCGGGGTCCCCACCGCGGACGTCTTTTGCGCGACGGCACTTTTGCGCTCGAGCTGCAGATCTTCGAGGAAGGCGTGCCGCCGGAATTTCACGTCTATCTGTTCAAGGATGAAAAGCCTCTGCCTCCTGGCTCCGCAACGGTAAGCGTCGAGGTCTCGCGGCTGGACGGTGAAGTCAATCGCATCGCCTTCGATCCCGAAGGTGACTTCCTGAAGGGAAATGCCGTCGTGCACGAGCCGCATTCCTTCAGCGTGGTGGTGACCGCGCAGGAGGGCGCGACGAACCATCGATGGAAGTTCGATAGTTTCGAAGGGCGTACGACGATAGCGGCTGCGACTGCAGCGGCCGCCGGAGTTCAGACGGATACGGCAGGTCCCGCGGTGCTCAAAGACACGCTGGTGCTCACCGGGCGTCTGGTGCCCAACGCGGAGCGGGTGCGTGAAGTCTCCGCCAGATTTCCGGGCGCCATTCGCGAAGTGGTTCGCTCAGTCGGCGACACCGTGCGAGCGGGTGATCGCCTTGCCAGCATTGAGAGCAACGAGAGTCTGGAGACCTATGCGGTCACGGCGCCGATTGCGGGGGTCATCACAGAGCGTCGCGCCAATCCGGGCGAGAACGCATCGGGCGAACCTCTCTTTGTGATCGCCGACTACGGGTCGCTCTGGGCAGAGCTGAATCTGTTTCCCCGCGATCTGGGCCGCGTGAAGGTAGGCCAGAAGGTCGCGCTGAAGAGCGTCGACGGCGAGCTGTCCGGTGAAGGCACAGTGGTGCGCGTTGCGCCGGCTGCAGCCGCACAGCCCGGCGCCGTGGGAAGTGTCTACACGGCCCGCGTGATGCTGGACAACGCCGACCGGCGTTGGACTCCCGGTCTCTTTCTGGAAGGCGCCGTGCGGATTGGCGAAACCAAAGTGCCCCTGGCAGTTAAACGAAGCGGCCTGCAGGCATTTCGCGACTTCACAGTCGTCTTCGAACAGGTCGGGGAAACCTACGAAGTGCGCATGCTCGAGCTCGGGCGTCAGGATGACACGTTCGTCGAAGTGCTCGCTGGTCTGAAACCCGGCGTCAGGTACGTTGCCGGGAACAGCTATCTCATCAAGGCGGACATCGAGAAATCCGGCGCGAGCCACGATCACTAGGAGCGCCTGCCATGCTCGAACGCATACTTCATTTCAGCCTCCGCCATCGGTTCGCGATGCTGGTGGCGGCGCTCGCCATTGCTGCGCTTGGGATCTGGAGCTATCAGCAGCTTCCGATCGACGCCGTGCCGGACATCACGAACGTCCAGGTGCAGGTCAACACCGAAGCGCCGGGTTACACACCGCTCGAAGCCGAGCAGCGCATCACGGTGCCGCTGGAAAATGCGATGGCCGGCCTTGCAGGCCTCGACTACACGCGCTCGCTGTCTCGCTATGGACTGTCCCAGGTCACGATCGTGTTCGAAGACGGAACGGACGTCTACTTCGCTCGCCAGCAGGTCGCCGAACGATTGCAGGCGGTGCGCGGTGTCATGCCCCGGAGCGTCGAGCCGCAGATCGGTCCTGCGGCGACCGGTCTCGGCGAGATCTTCATGTACACCGTCGACGCGAAGCCGGGTGCAACCAATAGCGCGGGCGAACCGCTCACCGCCACGGATCTTCGTCTGGCACAGGACTGGATCGTGAGACCGCAGCTTCTGCGGGTCCGGGGTGTCGCGGATGTCAACACGGTCGGGGGCTACGAGAAGCAGTTTCTGGTTCAGCCGCAGCCTTCTCAGCTTCTGGCGTATGGGCTGTCGCTGGCGGATGTCGCGCAGGCGCTCGAACGTAACAATGCGAATCGGGGCGCGGGGTACATCGAGCGCTTCGGCCAGCAGATGCTGTTGCGGGTTCCGGGGCAGGTCACGTCCGGTGACGACGCGATTGCGGACCTTCGGCGTATCGTCATCAAGAACCTGAACGGCGCAGCGATTCGCATCGGCGACGTGGCAAGCGTCACGACCGGCTCCGAGCTGCGCACGGGTGCCGCCACCCAGAACGGGCACGAAGTCGTGCTGGGCACGGTTCTCATGCGGGTGGGGCAGAACAGCCGCACGGTCGCGCACGCGGTGGCCGAGAAGCTCAAAGAGATCAATGCCAGCCTGCCGCCGGGCATTGAAGCGGTTCCCACCTACGATCGCACCTGGCTCGTCGACAAGACGCTGAAGACCGTGCAGAAGAATCTCGTGGAGGGTGCGCTGCTCGTTATCGCCGTGCTCTTCGCATTGCTCGGGAATCTGCGCGCCGCGCTGATCACGGCAATGGTCATCCCGTTGACCATGTTCATGACCCTTACCGGAATGGTGCGTGCCGGTATCTCGGCCAATCTCATGAGTCTGGGTGCGCTCGATTTCGGCCTCATCGTCGACGGCGCCGTCATCATCGTGGAGAACTGCCTGCGCCGACTGTCCATCGCAGGCGCTGGCGGCGCGGCGCTCGTCACCGCAGAGCGCCTGAAGATCGTGTTCGAAGCGACCCGGGAAGTGATTCGCCCGGCGCTCTTCGGGGTCTTCATCATCACCGCCGTTTATCTGCCCATCTTCGCGTTGAGCGGTGTTGAAGGGAAAATGTTTCATCCGATGGCGCAGACCGTGGTGATCGCGCTCATCGCCGCAATGGTTCTTTCGGTGACGGTCGTGCCTGCCGCGGTCGCGATGTTCGTGCGCAGGCCACCCCGGGCTCACACGGACGATCGTTTCGCGCACCTGGCGCAGCGCTTTTATGCTCCGCTCCTGGCAGCGGCTTTGAAGGCGCGGCTCGGGGTGGTCGCTGCCGCGGCGGTACTCGTTGTGCTCGCAGGCGTTCTCGCCGCGCGGATGGGGTCGGAATTTCTCCCGAGCCTCGACGAGGGCGACATCGCCATGCATGCGCTTCGAATTCCGGGCACGAGCCTTACTCAGGCTGTCGGCATGCAGACACAGCTCGAGTCGGCCGTGCGCGAATTACCGGAGGTCGATCACATCGTCGCCAAACTCGGTACGGCGGACATCGCAACAGATCCCATGCCACCGAGCGTCGCGGACAACTTCATCATCCTGAAAGACCGCGAGGAGTGGCCGGACCGGCGCAAGCCCAAGACGCAAGTCGTCGCGGATCTGGAACGCGCGGTGCGCCTCATTCCCGGCAACAACTACGAGTTCACGCAGCCCATTCAGATGCGCTTCAACGAGCTGCTGTCCGGGGTTCGCGCCGACGTGGCAGTGAAGGTCTATGGGGATGATCTCGAGCAGCTCGCACAGATCGGTCAGCGGCTGCAGACGATCGCAGCCGCCGTGCCCGGAGCGCGCGATGTGGCGTTGGAACAGGTCACCGGACTTCCAGTCCTGAGCGTGCAGCCTCGTCGCGAAGCCCTCGCACGGTACGGACTCGACGTCTCGTCGCTGCAGGATGTCGTCGCTTCGGCTTACGGAGGGGAGGCGGTAGGAACCGTCTTCGACGGCGACCGACGACACGATCTCGTCGTTCGACTGCCCGAAGGGTTGCGCGAGGATGTTGACGCATTCGCGCGTCTTCCGGTCCCCTTGCCGGGGTCGGGCTATGTGCCGCTCGGTGAGATTGCGACTCTTGAGCTTGCTCCGGGACCGAATCAGATTAACCGGGAGAATGGCAAGCGACGCGTCGTAGTCACGGCCAATGTTCGTGGACGTGACCTCGGAAGCTTCATCGCCGATCTGCGATCACGCGTCGCCAGCGAAGCTGAGCTCCCGAGCGGGTACTGGGTCGATTACGGGGGCACCTTCGAGCAGTTGCAATCGGCGTCCCAACGTCTGGCGATCGTTGTGCCGATCACCCTCGCGCTGATCGTTGCGCTGCTGTGGCTCGCGTTCGGCTCACTGCCCGCCGCGCTCCTCATCTTCACCGGCGTGCCGCTTGCCCTTACGGGTGGCGTTCTCGCGCTGTGGGTGCGTGGTATTCCGCTGTCCATTTCAGCGGGTGTGGGCTTCATCGCGCTTTCGGGCGTTGCGGTGTTGAACGGACTGGTGCTCGTGAGCTTCATCCGCGAGCTCCATGCCCAGGGGAAGCCTTTGGACGATGCGATTCGAGAAGGCGCGCTGACCCGCCTTCGTCCGGTATTGATGACCGCGCTGGTTGCTGCGCTGGGATTTGTTCCAATGGCCTTCAACACCGGTATCGGAAGCGAAGTACAGCGGCCGCTCGCCACGGTTGTCATCGGCGGCGTCCTGTCCTCGACATTGCTGACCTTGCTGGTGCTTCCGGCACTGTATCGATTGGCGCGTTCGTGGTTGCATCCACAGGAGTCGCCAGTCGTCGATGGCGTGACTCGGACCGCCTGAACAACAGGACACAATGAGCGTATGACTCGGACACTGGAGGGCTTGCTTCGTCCCGGCGTGCTCGCAGCGCTGGGATCGGCTGTGCTCTTCGGAGTTGCGGCTCCGGTCGCGAAGGTTCTTCTGAACCACGCAGATCCGTGGCTGCTGGCCGGCCTGCTCTACGCAGGGTCGGGCATCGGGTTGACGCTCTTCAGGCTCGCGCGGCCACGTGCGCGAGGCAGGCTCGTGCGCTCAGACCTGGGCTACCTTGCAGTCGCGATTCTGTTCGGCGGTATCGCGGCGCCGGTGCTCCTCATGAGCGGCCTCGCCGCGATGCCTGCCTCGGATGCGTCGCTGCTGCTCAACGCTGAAGGCGTCTTCACTGCGCTGCTGGCCTGGTTCGTGTTCCGCGAGAACGTGGATCGACGCATTGCCCTGGGGATGCTTGTGATCGTTGCCGGTGCGGCGGTTATTTCCTGGGCGCCACGTGCGTCGTCGGCCGGCTTTCTGCCCACGATACTGGTGCTGGCTGCGTGTCTTGCGTGGGCAATCGACAACAATTTCACTCGCAAGCTCTCGTTGCTGGATGCCACGTGGCTGGCTTCGATCAAGGGACTCGTGGCGGGCGCTACGAATCTCCTGCTTGCGCTGTTGACACATGCATCCTGGCCGCAGCCTTCTGCGGTTGGCACGGCGCTTGTTCTCGGGGCGGGCGCTTATGGCGTGAGCCTGGTGCTCTTCGTCACTGCGCTTCGCTTTTTGGGCACTGCCAGGACAGGCGCCTACTTTTCCACCGCGCCATTTATCGGCGCCTTGGTGTCGGTGGTCTGGCTCGGGGACCCAATCACTCCTCAACTGGCCGTCGCCGCCGCGCTCATGGGGCTGGGCGTCTGGCTTCATCTCACGGAGCGCCACGAGCATACCCATAAGCATGAGGCGCTCTCACACGAGCACGAACATGAGCACGATGAGCATCATCAGCATTCGCACGCCGGTCCTGTGGCACCTGGCGTATCGCATAGTCATCCGCATGTACACGACCCGATGACCCACACGCACCACCACTTTCCCGACGCTCATCACCAGCACGATCACAAGAATGGCCATCAGGCGTCAGGGCGTGCGAGGCGCGTTCAACAACGTTAGCGAACGGTCGTTATAACCGTAAATTACGGGAACTCGTGCGCAGACTCGGAGATGATCAAAAAATCGGAATGATAGAAGGGGGGGGGAATCGTGACTCAACTTGGAAAATCCATTCTGTCGGCCAGGCGATGGCTCCTCGGCCTGACGGTCGTCGTCTCGCTCGCCGGCTGCGCAAAACAGGAGGCGCCCGGTGGACTGGAAGCAAAGCCTCAAGCGCCCGCCCTGGAAGCCATCGCCACGACGCGCCAGGTAATGCTCGCCATGACGATCCCGTCCTCGGATGTGATATTTCAGGTCGGCAGCGCGGCGCCCAAGGATGACGCAGAGTGGGAGAAGGTGCAGGCCAACGCTGCGGTCCTGGCGGAGTCGGCCAACCTGCTGATGCTTGCTCCGCGAGCGGTCGATTCTGCCGAGTGGACTAACTTCTCGAAAGCGCTGATCGACTCGGCGATAGTGGCCCAGCAGGCTGGGCAGGCACGTGATGTCGACAAAGTGCTAGAGGCAGGCAACCAGATCTACGAGGTCTGCGACGGCTGCCATAAGAAATATATGGCTGCGCGTGCGGGCGAATAGCTCTGGCGTTTCTTAGCAGGACCTGACGCTCTCAACTGACGGCTTGGTGGGCAACATCCTGGCGTTCAACGTCGGCGTGGAACTGGGCCAGTTCGCGGCGCTCGCGGTCATCCTGATTGCTTTTCAGCTTTGGCGGCGCGCCGGCTCGTTCTACCGGGGCGCATATCCTGCAAACGTGTTGATCAGGACGGCAGGCTTCGTGCTCTTCGGTTATCAGCTCGCCGGGTATCTCCTCACGCGAGCTTGAGCGCCGCTCCGGATGCTCCGGCTCTATATGTCGGATCGACCCGCCGGTTTGGCCGTGGGGGGTCATTCGACGTCCCGGCGGTAACGCTGTGAGAGAATGCATCCCCCGACGCACCCCGCGTCACTCGCCCCCAGGATCTGATGAACTGGATCGAAACCGGAATCATCCTCTCACTGATTCTCGTCAATGGATTCTTCGCCGGATCCGAGCTCGCGCTCATGTCGGCGCGCAAAGCACGACTGCGCGCACGTGCCGACTCAGGACACCGGGGCGCGCGCCTGGCGCTCGAGCTGCTGGAGAATCCGACTCGACTCCTTTCCTCCGTTCAGATCGGGATCACGCTGGTCGGCATTCTGACGGGCGTCTACAGCGGTGCGGTGTTTGCGGAGGATCTGGCGCGCATCCTTGAGCGGGTTTCGTGGCTGGTTCCCTACGCGCAAGAGACCGCGTTCGGAATCGTGGTGGTGTTCGTTACGTACCTGTCGCTGATCTTCGGAGAGCTCGTACCGAAGCGACTTGCGCTGGCGCACGCTGAAGCCATTGCGGCGTTCGTTGCGGTTCCGATGTTGTGGGCCGCGCGCGTTGCGGCGCCACTCGTGTGGCTGCTTCAGGTCTCCACGGAAGCTGTTACGAAACTGCTGCCGCTGCAGAGCGCACCGCACGCCTCGGTTATCGAAGATGAAGTTCGCGCACTCATTGCCGCAGGCACCAGGGAGGGAGTCTTTCTTCGTCGCGAGAAGGAGATGATCGACGGCGTCCTGCGCCTGGCAGACCGCTCCGTCGAATCCGTAATGGTGCCGCGGGGAGACATCATCTGGCTCGACAGCAAAGCGCCGCTCGAAGATTTGTGGAATGAGGCCAGAACCAGCGGCCATGGACGTTTTCTCCTGTGCGAGGGAGAGCTCGAGCAACTGCTGGGTGTCATCACACTGGCGGACCTGGCCGACGCCTTGCGGCAGGGCCGTATCGACGTGGAGCGTCACATCCGCGCACCACTGCATGTCCCACCCTCAGTGTCCTTGCTGAAGCTGCTCGATCTTTTCCGGGAGGCGAGCGTTCACTTGGCGATCGTCACGGGTGAATACGGCGAGATCCGGGGAGTTGCCACGCCCATCGATATCCTCAAGGCGATTGCCGGCGAGCTGCCCGAGCTGGGTAGTCGCGAAATTGCCGAGGCCACCCGGCGCGACGACGGGAGTTGGTTGATCGACGGGCAGCTGGGAATCCATGAGGCCGAGCGGCTGCTGAGCCGAAATGATCTTGCGCACGGCGAGGACTACCACACGGTCGCCGGGTTCGTGCTGTGGCACCTGGGACGACTGCCGGTGGTGGGGGAGTCGCTCACGTGGCGCGACTTGCGGTTCGAGATTGTGGACATGGACGGACCGCGGATCGACAAGGTGCTGATCTCGGCGCGCACGCAGGCGGAGCAGTCCGCCGGCGCCGCCGTCGCGTAGCCCATGCGCTCGCACGAAATTCGAGAGCTCGTCCGCTGGTGGGGATCGCCCTCGCGGCTGTCGGCGTTGCTCGGGCCGCTGTCGGCCGCGTTCGTCCACGTCGCCTCCGAGCTGGCGTTCATTCTCAACTCGGCCCGGCTGCTGCCGCGAGGCGCGGGGTCTGCGGAGCGCGTGCCTGGCGACCAGCCCCCGATTCGGGCCATCAACGTGCCGCGTAACGATGAATAACGCGCCTGAGAACCGTTCTTTCGCAGACAACGCCGCAGATACGTCATAGCTTCACCCCCAATTCACGGAGGATGCTTTGAGCGACAAGAAAACGTATTGATTGCGGCAGAGAGAAGGGCTTTCCTGGCGAAAGGAGCCGCATTGAAGCGAAACCCCGTGGCGTCACGCTCACGGGGTGGAGAAGAACTTCGCGGCGGTGAAGGCGGCGCCTGCCGCGGCAATCACTGTGCTGACCGTCCAGGCAATCTGCGAAGTGTGGTTGCCGTGCAGCTTCGCGAACGATTCCTTCATCTCGTTCCGAAGTGCCGCGATCGAGTCTTTCGTTTCGTCGCGCAGCTTCCCGATGGACTTCTCTGTTTCGAGGCGATGTTCGCTCAGGCTGGCGCTGACCGCGTCGATCTTCCCGTCGAGGCGCCGAACGTCTGCCTTGATTTCGGTGACATCCTTCTGAAGGTGATCGACCTTCTCTTCGATAACCGTGCGCTCGTGCATTCGGGGCTCCAATTCAATTTTTCTTGCTGCTGCCGCCATGACGACCTCCTCCTCCTTGGGAGGCAAAGTATCTGCTTTTCGAATCAACCGGTCCACAGCAAGAGAGTCACAAAAGTACGAGAAAGTGCGGCACGAAATGAAAAACGAAAGGACTTGGTTTTTCAGTGCTGCGATTGAAGATGAGGGTGGGCCCCTCGGAGTCAGCGTGCAGAAGCGGGCTCCAAACTACGCCAGTGCTGCTGTGGTTCAAAAGATCACGGTAGTGAGCAACTGGTGAAAAGCGGGTCGAGAAGATCGGCAAGTGAGAGTCGGGAAGGTGAACGAAAGTGAACCGACCGAAGACGCATCGAAAATTTAAGCTGCTGTCGGAACCGCGGTTGTTTCTCGCCCGCGGGAGAGAGCTGGGAGAGTGTTCTGCTGATCGACCCAGCGGCAGCCGGTGTAAAGGCGGCACGAGCCCGACTCATTGGCTTCAATTGCGGAACGTGCGAAGAGCTGACTGATGATGTGTAGGAAAACGACAAGTGGCGAACACCACGAGGAGGAATACCGATGCGTCAGTCAGTGGCGGAGCCCCCGGTATGAGCGTTGAAGTGTCTGTAATGGACGCGGAGCAAAGCGGTGGCGTCGTTCGGTTGGTGGCAGGGGTCAACTCGGCAACGAGGATGAGCCCATGACACCAGCCAAGCCGTATGAAATATCCAGAAGGAGAGTGTTGGAAGCGTACCGGCACGTGAGAGCCAATCGGGGCGCGGCGGGCATCGACGATGAGAGCATCGAGACGTTCGAGGCGGACCTGAGCCGCAATCTCTACAAGCTATGGAACCGGATGGCCTCGGGGAGCTACTTCCCACCGCCGGTAAAGCAGGTGGAGATTGCCAAGAAGAGCGGAAACGGCAAGCGAGTTCTGGGAGTTCCGACGGTTGCCGACAGGATCGCCCAGCAGGTTGTGAAGATGAGGATCGAAGGGGAGCTGGAACAGCTCTTTCATCCCGACTCGTACGGGTATCGGCCTGATAAATCGGCCGCGGATGCGGTGGCCGTGACCCGGGAGCGATGCTGGAAGTACGACTGGTGCGTCGAATTCGACGTCAGTCGTGCGTTCGATGAGCTCGATCACGAACTGCTGCGCAAAGCGATCAGCAAGCACGTCAAGGACCCTTGGGCAGTGTTGTACATCGAGCGGTGGCTGACAGCGCCTGCGGTGAGTGTGGAAGGGGAAACCCTTCAGCGCACCCAAGGCGTGCCGCAAGGCTCAGTGATCGGTCCCGTCCTGATGAACCTGTACATGCACTATGTCTTCGACGCGTGGATGCAGCGGGAACACCCGCGCAATCCCTTTGCCCGATATGCGGATGACGCAATCGTTCATTGCCGAAGCGAACGCGAGGCAGGGCGTCTGCTAGCCGCTATCGAGATGCGTTTGAAGGAATGCAGGCTCCAGATGCATCCGGAGAAATCCGGTGTGGTGTATTGCAAGGACGACAGTCGGCGCGGGAACTATCCCCGGGTACAGTTTACGTTCCTGGGGTTCACGTTCCGGCCGAGACAAGCCAAAAGGCGCGATGGGCAGTCATGGACGAGCTTCCTGCCTGGCGTGAGTGCAGCGGCGATCAAGCGGATGACCCGAGAAATCCGCTCGTGGAGCCTCCACAGACAAACCTCCGTCGGCTTGAGTGAGCTGGCCGCGCGGTACGACACTCGATTGAGAGGATGGCTGAACTACTACGGTCGCTTCTACAGGTCTGCCATGCGGCAGGTCTTTTATCGCTTTGATGAAAGACTTGTGCGTTGGGCGCGCCGGAAATATCGCCGGCTGCTATGCAGTCCGGCCCGTGCCCATCGCTGGTTGCAGCGGATGAAGATGCGACAGCCCAGACTGTTCAACCATTGGCTCGCCTTTGGCCGGATTGCGGTACGAACGATGGGAGCCGTATGACGCGAGAGTGTCACGTACGGTTCTGCGAGGGGCTTTGGGTGCAACTCCCGAGGTCTACTCTCCAATAGCGTTTTCGACACTATAGAAGCTTACGTGGGTTGACGATGACCCGGTGTTCTGCATCGTCGTGGAGGCGCGGCTTTCCGAGGATGCCTCCGGATTGATTGTGAAACATAAAGCGCGAGGCGGCATTTCTCGATCGTTGTGGCACTCACGTATTCAGGCGCTCGAGTAACCGCAACCCCGCCTGCATTTCTCGAAAATCTGGCAATTATTCGAGCTGCTAGCCCCAGCCCGCAGGCGTACATTTCTCGCCGCTCCCGCGCGGGATCCGCGCGATTCGCCCTTGCCGTCGAGCGGTTCGGGGTGCGTCGCGCGGATCCCCTCGCGTCAGGGCTTGCCGACCTCGACCGCCGTCGCACGGAACGGCTTTGCCGGAGGAGGCGTGCCGCCCGGCGGGCCGAACATCGCAGCAAGCTGTCCTTCCAGCACATACGCCGTGGTGCCCGCCACGGTCACGGCAACGGGGCCGTCCGCATAGCTGCCTTCCTTGATGGTCGTCGTCTTGCCGGCGTCGCCGCTCAGCGTAACGCGCGAAAGACGGCCGCCACCGCCGCCTTCCACGACCAGCAGGCTGTCCTTGCCGAAGCTGCGCATGCCGTCCGGCCGCTCGATCGCGCGATCGAGCTTCACTTCGGCGACCGCGCCGGCCTTGTCACCGTCGATCGCCACGCTGAACAGCTTGCTGGTGCCGAGCGCGTTCACGAGCACGCGGTTGCCGAGCACCGCGATGCCGTCGAGGATGCCGCCCTTCGGCCCGAACGCGCCGTTGCCGGCCCACACTTCGAGTGCCGTGCCGCCTTTCTTCAGACGCACGACTTCCATGTTGCTGGTGTCGGTGGCGTAGACATTGCCGGCCGAATCGACGGCGGCGTCATTGCAGAACGCGCCGGCCGTGGGCAACGGGTATTTGCCCTTCGGCGCACCGCTCTTCAGGTCGAACGAGTGCAGCGCGGAGGGCGGTGACGGTGCGCCGCCCGGCGCGCCGAACGAGCCGGAGCACGCCCACAGCGTGTTCGACTTGTTGTCGGCGAATACGCCGAAGATGCCTTGCATGCCGTCCGTTCCCGGCTGGATCCACGCTTCCGCCGCGGCCGAGCCCGGCTTCGCACGGAAGATGGTGCGCGCGCCCACGCTGCCGATGATGACGCTGCCATCCGCGGCCGACGTCAGGCTCTCCGGGAAAATCCTTTCACCGGGGATGACGATCTCAGCGGGCGCAGCTGCGTGCGCGAGCGACGCTGCTGCTGCGGCTACGAGCAGGGCGACCTGCACGCCGACTTTGTTCTTCGTTCTCATTGATCCGAGCTCCTGTGGAAAATGGGTATGCGCTCAGCGCGCCGTCGAGATGCGGTAGATGAGGTTCGCGCCGTCGTCGCTGATGAGCAGCGAGCCGTCGCTGGCCACCGTGGCGCCCACCGGGCGGCCCCACGCGTTGCCGTTGTCGGCGATGAAGCCGACCATGAAGTCTTCGTATTCGCCCGTCGGCACGCCGTTCTTCATGCGCACGCGCACGACCTTGTGGCCGGTGCGGAACGCGCGATTCCACGAGCCGTGCAGCACGGCGAAGCCGTCACCCACGTATTCCTTCGGGAATGCGGAA
The DNA here is from genome assembly GCA_963837755.1 of uncultured Gammaproteobacteria bacterium. Lineage (GTDB taxonomy): Bacteria > Pseudomonadota > Gammaproteobacteria > Steroidobacterales > Steroidobacteraceae > JADGHX01. The sequence goes on from CAWIOP010000005.1 coordinate 748,522, forward strand.
GCTCCGGAAGTGGCGGTGTAGAACGCAAGGTTCACCGCGGCGGAGTGCGCCTGGTAAGGCACGTCCGGAACGATGGCCTTGCCGGCGAGATCCGGACGGTCGCCCTTGAGGCGCGGGTCTTCGTTCTTGCCCATGTAGTACCAGGGCCAGCCGTAGTAGCCGCCTTCCTTCACGCGCGTGGAGTAGTCGGGCACGAGGTCATCGCCGAGCATGTCGCGTTCGTTCGTCGTGCACCACAGGTCGCCGGTCTTCGGCTGCACCGTGAGGCCGACGCAGTTGCGAATGCCGGTGGCGAACATCTTGCCCGGCTTGTTCGCGCCCACCTCGAACACCATCACGCCGGCGCGGTTTTCTTCGTTGCCCCACGCAGCGCCGAGGCCATGTTTGGCTTCCCACTCCTTGATCTCGGCGGCCGACTTCTTCGGCATGTCTTCGGCTGCGTTCGACTGCGAGCCCACCGAGACGAACATGCGCTTGCCATCGAGCGAGAACGCCACGTCGCGGGTGAAGTGGCCGCCGCCAACCGGCGACAGCTCGTGCACGACCACTTCGGGCACGCTGCTCGCCTTCGTGTCGCCCACCTTGTAGGCGTAGCGCACGACGCGGTTCGTCTCCGCGATGTACACCCATTTCGGTTGGGCGCCGGCCGGATAGAACTGCACGCCGAACGGCAGCAGCAGCCCTTGCGCGAACGTCTCGACGGTTTCCGCCTTCGAGCCATCCTTCGACGGGCGCAGCACCTTCACGCGGCCGCTTTGCGGTTCCGTCAGGAAGATGTCGCCGTTCGGGGCCACGCGCATCGCGCGCGGGCCGGTCAGCCCGCTTGCGAACGTTTCAACCTTGAAGCCGGCCGGCAGCTTGATCGCCGCGTCTGCCGGCTTGTCGACGAACCGCGGGAAGTTGGCAGCGGGGGGCGTGTCGTACGGCGCGGGCAGGTTCGCCACGTCGATCTTGTGAACGCGGCCCGGCACGTCTTTCTTCCAGTCCGCCTCGCCCTTGGGCGGGCCGGCATTCGGCGGCGGCGCCATGCCCGGCGGCGGGCCGCGGCGCTGGGGCGCGGCTTCCTTGAAAGTGCCGTCCTTGAGCGCGGAGAAGTAGGCGATGACATTCGCCCGGTCGCCCGGCTTCGGCACCGGGATCACCATCGCCGAACCCGCCACCACGGTGGTGGGCGAGGCGAGGAATTTGTCGAGCGTGGCGGCATCCCAGGTGAGGTGCGAATTTTTCAGCGCCTTGGTGTAGCCGAAGGAGCCGCTGCTGGCGGCGGCGCGGCCGAGAACGCCATTCAGGCTCGGGCCCTGTGCGCCGCCGTTGTCGTTGGGCTCCGCGCTGTGGCACAGCGCGCACTGCCCGCGAAAGAACGTCTTGCCCGCATTGGCGTCGGCGCCGAGCGCCGGCGTGGCGCAGGCAGCCAGCGCCAGCACGGTGAGTGCATGTCGAAAGGTCATGGTGAATCCCCTGATGAAACCGCTATCGCCACGCCCGAGGGGTGTGACGAGATATCTGCCGGAATATAGCGAACCGATCCTCGTGCCGCTCCCGTGCCGGCCGGCCGACCGGACTGCGGGCATGACAATTGTCATGAATGTTCGCGCCGTACGGGGTTTGGCGTAACCTGCGATCCTGTCAGTGGACAGGGTGCGCCGCGGGCGTGCGGTGGCCCTTCGAGATCGCGCGCAACAATAGCCCCACGTGCACCGCTATCAAGTCTCACAACACGAGCCGGCGCCCCTCAACTGGTGGCCGATGATCCTGGCGGCGCCCATTGTCTTCCTGCCGCTGGGCTTCGAGCGGCGCGGTTTCGTAGAACCTTACGGGTGGGTGCTCGTCTGGCTGGGCGTGGCCGCGTTCCTGATGCTGTTCGCGGTGGCCCTCGTGTCGTGGCAGCGGCGAATGCCTTTCCTGTGGGTCGTCGTGCCGCTCGCGGTGCTCGGTTCGGCATTCGCACCTTACGTCTACACCGCCGTCGTTTTCATAATCTACGCCGCGTTCATCGTGCCGTGGGCCGTGGATGGCGCGCGGTTGCCCACTGCGCGCTACACCGTGCTCATCCTCGGGGTGCTGTTCGCGCTCGGCCTCAGAACGCCCGACCCGCAGCTACGCAACTGGTATTGGGTCGTGTGCCCCGCGTTCTGCATCACGTGCGCCACGTTCCTCGCGTGGGTGGTGCGCACGTTCTTGCGCCTGAACCGGCTGGCCAAGGTGGCAGAGCGCGAGCGCATCGCGCGGGACCTGCACGATGTGCTCGGCCACACGCTTTCGCTGATTGCGCTGAAGACGGAGCTGGCCGGCCGGCTGCTCTCGCAGAACCAGGATGCGGAGCGCGCCCGCGCGGAGATGGCCGATGTCGAGAACATCTCGCGACAGGCGCTCGCCGACGTGCAGCAGACCATCCTGGGCGATCGCGCCGAGACGCTCGAAGAGGAGCTCGAGCGTGCCCGGGTCGCGCTGCGCACGGCCGGCATCGCGCTGGAGTGCCATCGCGAGCCCCTGCGGGTGGATGCGGTTCAGGAAAGCATTCTCGGTTTCGCGCTTCGCGAGGCGGTGACGAACATCGTGCGGCACGCCCATGCCACACGGTGCCGCATCCAGTTGCAGCAGAGCGAGCAGGGTTGTCTGCTCGACGTGCAGGACGACGGCAACGGCGCCGTCGACAAGGATTGCCGCGAAGAGGGGGAGGGCCTGCGCGGCATGCGCGAGCGGGTGGAAGCGATCGGCGGCTCGGTGCGGCGGGACATATCCGCCGGCACGCGCGTGCTGGTGCGTTTGCCGGGCTCGATGGTGGCCACGTCATGAGCGAGCCCAGCGCTTTCGCGGCTGCTGCTCTCGCGGAAGACTCAGCGCCGGCCCCCGTTCGCTGGTGGCCCATGATTTTCTCCGTGTTCGGCCTGCTCGTCCCGAACGGCCTCTTCATGCGTGGGGGCGCCACCGCGTTCGAGTGGGTGATGGCGGGCTTCGGCGCGGCCGCGTTCGTTGCGTTGAGCGCAGTCGCGGTTTACTCGTGGCAGCGGCACCGGCCGTTCCTGTGGGCGGTGGTGTTGCTCGTGGCGCTAGGCTTTGCGTACACGCGCATGACGTTCGCGGGCACCATTTTTTTCGCGCTGGCCGCGCACATGCTTCCCTGGGCCCTGGGCGGCAACATTCTGCGCACCGCGATCCACGGCACCCTGCTCGTCGCCGTGGTGCTCGCCGGATACGTCATCATGCCGGAGTACGGCATCAGGTGGATCAATGCGTCGCTCTACTACGCACTCACCATTGCCGGCCAGGTGTGGGTGGTGCGGTTGTGCGTGAATCTTCGTCGTCTCGCCGCGGGCGCGGAGCGCGAGCGCATTGCCGACGACCTGCACGACCTGCTGGGCGAAGCCCTGTCCAAGATCACGCTGAAAGCGCAACTCGCCGGCCGGCTGCTGGAGGAGTACGGCGACTGTCCGCGCGCGCGCGCGGAAGTGGCCGCCGCCGAGCGCATTTGCCGGAACGCTCTCGCGGATGTGAGGCAGACCATTCGCGCATACCGCGCGGAGTCGCGCGCGGAACAGGGGCGGATGAATGACGCAGGTTGAAGAGAACGGCGCGACACCGCCAGGCTGCATTCGAGTGGTGATCGCCGAGGATCAGGCCATGGTGCTGGGTGCGCTCGCCGCGCTGCTGGACATGGAGGGCGACATCAAGGTCGTCGCGCAGGTTCGCAATGGCCGCGAAGCGTTCGAGGCCGTGCAGGCGAGGCAGCCCGATGTGCTCATCACGGACATCGAGATGCCTGAGATGACCGGCCTCGAGCTCGTGGCGCATCTGAAGGGGTGCGCGGTGCCGAAAGTCATCGTCGTCACCACGTTCGCGCGGCCTGGCTACCTGCGGCGCGCCATCGACGCCGGTGCGATGGGCTACCTGCTGAAAGACAGCCCCGCGCGCGAGCTCGCGGATGCCGTGCGGCGCGTGCACGCCGGCCAGCGCGTCATCAACTCGGAGCTGGCCGCCGAGGCGCTCGGCGAGCCAGACCCGCTCACGGATCGCGAGCGACAGGTGTTGCGCCTTGCGGGCGACGGCGCATCCAGCGAAGAGATCGCGAAGCGGCTCGGCCTCTCCGACGGCACCGTTCGCAACTACCTGTCTGAAGCCATAGGCAAGCTCGGCGCCGCCAATCGTGTGGACGCCTCGCGCATTGCGCGCGGCAAGGGCTGGCTCTGAGATTCAGTCCGCGTGCGGAGTCGTGATCGTCGAGGCAAAGGGCTGTGTAACCGCCAGCCCGTGACCTCGTGGCAACGCGAAGCTTCACCGTGGCATGCAGCGGGCTGCGCAAGCGACGCGCGCCTGCCCGGCACGCGAATTGCTCAGCCTGGGTGAAATGAAGGCGTTGATCTGTGGCGCGGGAATCGCGGGACTGGCGTTGGCAGCGCGCCTCGCGCGGGCCGGCTGGCAGGTGACGATCGTTGAATCGCTGCCTGCCCTGCACAACGAAGGCTACATAGTGGATCTGTTCGGCTCGGGCTACGAGGCGGCGTTCCGCATGGGCCTGCTGCCCGATCTTCGGGGCATGAGCTACAACTTCAACGCCATCCGCTGGGTCAGCGCTTCCGGCCGCACGGCTGCGCGGCTGCCATATCGCACCCTGATCGCGTTGTTCCACGGGCGACTGCTCAGCCTCCTGAGAGGCGATCTGCAGCGCGCGGTGCTCGGGCAGCTTCCCACGTCCGTGCAACTGCGCTTCAACTGCCGGGTTGCGCAGGTGCGCGCACCGGTGGGCGCGGTCGAGCTTCACCTCGCCTCCGGCGACGTCGAGCGCGCGGATGTGCTGATCGGCGCGGATGGCATTCACTCGCGCATCCGCGATCTCGTATTCGGCGACGGCGCCTCGTGGTTCCGGTTTCTCGGGTTTCACACCGCGGCCGTCGTGATCGACGCGCCCGATCTGAACGAGGAGCTGAAGAACGAGTTGCACATCGTGTCGGTGCCAGGCCGGCAGGTGGGCCTTTACCCGCTGCGCGACGGGCAGATCGCCGCGACGTTCGTGCGCCGGGCGGCGCACAGCGCACCGCCGCGTTCCGCATCCGAGGCGCTCGCCGAGGCCTTTGGGGATCTTGGCTGGCGCGTGCCCATGGTGCTGGAGCGTGCGCGGGCACTGCCGTCGCTCGTGTACGAGCAGGTGGGCCAGGTGGTGATGGCGCACTGGAGTCGAGGCCGCATCGCGCTGCTTGGGGACGCGTGTCAGGCCGTCTCATTGTTGCCGGGGCAGGGCGCGTCGCTGTCGTTGGCCGCGGCGTTCGTGCTCGGCGAGGAGCTGGGCAACGGCCTGGATGTGAAAGCAGCGCTGGCCCGATATGAGCATCAGGTGCGCCCGCCGCTCATACAGATGCGCCGTAAGGGCCGACGTGCGGCGGACTTGCTGGTGCCCTCCAGTGGCACGTGTCTCGCCGCGCGAAATGCAGCGCTGCGGCTTGCGAGCCGGCCGGGGCTTGCGCGCTTGCTGCGACCGGTCATCGAGGCCGCGCGGGAAAACGTGTTACCCGAGGCGAGTGCCGCAGACGCCGTCAGCTCCGGCTAAGGGCGACCGCTTGCAGTGGTAAGGAGTGGCCGCTTGTTGGGACTGGTCGGGTGGGTTGCGGTTTGCCTGGTTGCCGGCGCCATCGGCGCAATGGCGTCGGCCGATGCCGCCACCTTCTACGCCATGCTGAACCGGCCGCCCTGGGCGCCGCCGGCGTGGCTCTTCGCCCCGGTCTGGACGGTGCTCTACCTGCTCATGGCCGTGGCGGCGTGGCTGGTCTGGCGAGCGCGCGGCTGGGGCGGGGCGCGCGTGGGTCTGGCGCTCTTCATCGCGCAGCTTGCCTGTAACGCGCTCTGGACATGGCTGTTCTTCGGCTGGCGCACGGGCGGCCTGGCGCTTGCGGATATCGTGCTGCTGGACATTCTCATCGTCGCGACGATGGTCGCCTTCTGCCGTGTGCACCCCGTCGCGGCCGCACTGATGATCCCATATCTTGCGTGGGTGTCGTTCGCCACTGCGCTCACGGCAGCGGTGTGGCAACGTAACCCGGCGCTGCTATAGGGAAAGTCAGAGCGTCGGCGGTTGACGCTCACTCGAAGCCCTCATCAGAATCGGGCCGGTTCACTGAAACAGGGCAGAGCGCCAATGCGTCGAGTTCCACTTGCACCCCTATCGATCCTGGCGGGCGTTCTCGCAAGTTCGGGCGTATCCGCCGCCGATTTTCGGGCGCTGGACTTCAACGCCGCCTGCGACAACCTGCCTGCGCAGGAGGCCGGCCTCGACTCGAAACCCTTCGAGGAGCCGCTGCCGTCCGGCTTTCAGTACGCCTTCCGCGCGCGGGACATGGACCGCGATGTGGTCGTCGCCTATGCCTGCCGGGAAGGGCGCTTTTTTCGAGGCGCGTACATTTTCGCGGCCCGGGATGAAGCCGATGCCACCGCGCTCTACACGGCATTGAAACGAAGAGTGACACGCGAACGCGGTGCGCCCTCCTACGATTTCGCTTCTGCCGAGCACCGTCGAAAGATGCAGTCTGCGGGTGCAACGCTCGCGCGCTCCGACTCTCAGGTGGCCTTCTGGAACAACCACCACTCGGAGGCGCATGCCTCCGTCGCCGTGCCATCCGGCCAGCGCGGCTGGCGAGTCAGCCTGAGCTTCACAGCCGAAGAGTAGTCGGCACGCGCCACGCGGTCGCTATTTAGATTCGTTGCGTATACGCCACGAATTCGGACGATGGATCGCGCGCTAACTAAATTTGGGTCGATTGCTATACATCCGTATCAAGTTTCCCTGTCGTTGTTGCCGCGTAGCGGATGCCGGAGACGTGTTGCCTTGCTGCACGCGGCTTCGTCGTTGCAATAATCAGACGTGCCAAAGACTGGCCGCGGCGTCGACGCGAATACGCGCGCACGCGAGCACGAAGACGTGACGTTCTGACACGTTCTATCCTGGTTTTTCGAGGGGGCTTTTCATGACCGTAGTACGGGAAACCGTGTCCGCGCTTCTGCGCGGCGCGGTGGCACGGCAGCGTGCGTTCGAGCAGCAGAACTCATCCATTTCGAAACTCATTCCTCGCAGCGCCACGTTGGCCGCGATGGCACTTTCACTCGGTTTCGCCGGCGCGGTCGGCGCACAACAGGCGCCCGCCGCGGACGCTTCCGCCTCGGACAACCTCGCGCTCGATGAAGTGACGGTTACCGGTTCTCGCATCCGCCGCTCCACAGACTTCGATTCGGCCAACCCCACCACGGTGGTCGACAGCGACTACCTCAAGAACCTCGGTGTTTCGAACATCTCGCAGGCGCTGGAAATGCTGCCCTCGAACGTGTCCACGTTCTCGGCCACGAACACGGGTAACAGCAACTTCTTCGCCGGCTCCACCATCGCGAACCTGCGCGGCCTGAACCCGTTTTTCGGCAGCCGCACGCTGAACCTCGTGAACAGCCGCCGCTTCGTGCCCACGAACCAGGGCGACGGCGTCGACCTCAACTTCATTCCGTTCATCCTCGTCGATCGCGTGGACGTGGTCACGGGCGGCGCCTCCGCTGCCTACGGCTCCGGCGCCATCTCGGGCGTGAACAACGTCATCCTGAACCGCAAGCTCGAGGGTGGGCGCGTCGACATGGACTTCGGCCAGACGGGCGAGAGTGACGGTCGCGAGCGGCACATCGGCCTTGCGTACGGCACGGGCCTCTTCAACGACCGCGGCCATTTGATTGTCGGCTACGAGTTCGAGAAGTCCGACGCCGTGGGTTGCTACAACGCGCGCGACTGGTGCCGCGAAGGCAATGGGTTCATCGCGAACCCGGTCAACCCTGCCACGGGGCTCCGCGCGGACGGAAGCCCAGCCAGCGGGGCGGGCCTCATCCTCGTGCAGAATGCCCGCGCAAACCAGATCAGCCAGTCGGGCGTCTTCTACACTGGCAACACGGCCGCGACGACGACCCTTCAGGCCAATGCCGCCGGCACCGGCACGACGGTGTTCAATCTCGGCCAGCAGCCGTACGCGGGCCTTTCCGCGTTCAACAGCGTGTCTGGCGGCGACGGCGCGTCAATCTACCAGTACACGAACCTGCGCGCGCCCGTCGAGCGCAACGTGGCGACGGCGGCGTTCATGTTCGACGTGACGGACGACACGCACATGAGCCTCGACCTGTCGTACGGCAAGGTCGAAACGGATAACCGGACCCAGTCCCTGGCCGCCCAGTTCACCACGATCACGACAGCGAACGCCTATCTGGTCGGGAATCCGGATCTGATTGCCGCACAGGCGGCGAACCAGATCTTTCCGACGGGCCCCGCGTTCTTGAACAAGGACTGGACGAGCCAGCTCAACTCCCACACATTCATGGGCACGAAAGTCAGCCGTGGCGCGCTCGGCTTCGACGGCAAGTTCGGCGCGTCGAGCTGGGCGTGGGACGGCTACCTCCAGTACGGCAAAACCGAGCGTGAGCAGCTCGTCAACGACAATCGCCACCTCAATGCCTACAACCTCGCCATCGACTCGGTCGTGGTGAACGGGGTTGCCCGGTGCCGTATCGCCAGCACGGCGGAGGCCATCGCGGCGGGTGTGACTTTCGACCCGCGCCTGGCGGAAGGGTGCGTGCCGCTCAATCCGTTCGGCACCGGCGCGCTCACCCAGGCGCAGCATGACTACGCCTTCGGCAATCTCGACGAACAGCTCGACTACAAGCAGACCGTCCTCGCGGTCAACGCGAACGGCGAACTGTTCGACGGTTTCGGTGCGGGCGCAATCACTGCCGCAGTGGGCGCTGAGTATCGAATCGAGAAAGGCGAGAACGTCGCGGCGGTGCCGCCCGGCACGCCCGACTACGTGCGCACCGACTACCTGATCCAGTACGGCGAATCGTTCGCCGGCAAGGTGAACGTCACGGAAGGTTACGTCGAAACGTTCATCCCGTTCCTGAAGGACGTTCCGGGCGCCAAGAGCCTCGACCTGGACCTCGCGGCCCGCGTCTCGCAGTACAAGAACAAGGGCGGCTTCGGCACGACGGGCGAAGAGCGCACCCACGACATGACGACGTGGAAGATCTCCGGTAACTGGGAGCCGCTCAACTGGCTGCGCTTCCGCGCAACCCAGTCGCGCGACAGCCGTGCGGCCAACTTCCGCGAGCTGTACTACGGGCAGATTATCGGCGCGGGCGGCCTCTTCGGCTTCTGCTCCCGCAATCCGGATGACCCGTGTACCTTCAGCCTCGAAGGCAATGTGGACCTGAAGCCGGAGAAGGCGGACACCACCACCGCCGGCATCGTGTTCACGCCGGACGAGGCGCTGCCCGGGTTCCAGTTCGCGGCCGACTACTTCAAGATCAAGATCACCGACGCGATCCAGCAGGCCAGCACGCAGCGTGTGCTGCAGGGCTGCCGCATCTCGGGCATCCAGGAGTTCTGCGACCTGATCACGCCGGACGTGCCGGGGGACTTCAGCCGCGTCGAGACGATCCGCGCGCTGTCGTTCAACGGCAGCGGTTATGGGTACAAGGGCATCGACTTCAGCAGCAACTACCTCTGGCAGGTCAGCGACGCGAGCAACCTCAACTTCCGGTTGCTGGCGACGAAGATGATCGAGCAGAACTTCCAGAGCGTGCCGGGCGGTCCGTTCGTCAACGTGGTGGGCCAGACCGGTACGAGCAACTCGTTCCTGTCGGACAACCAGCCGACAGCCGAGTGGCAGGCGACGTTCTCGACGACGTTCAATCATGGGCCGATGAGCGTCACCGGCCAGGTGCGCTACGTCAGCGATGGCAAGATCGACTACCTGGGCGTGTTGCCGGGTCAGACGGTACCCGTCGGTGGCCGTGTGGAAAGCATCGACCACGTGCCGAGCTACCAGGTGTTCGCCCTCACGGGCAGCTACATGTTCGAGAACGTGGGCCCGATGAAGACGCTGCAGGTCTGGGGCGCGGTCGACAACCTGTTCGACAAGGATCCGCCGATCGCGGTGGGCGGCGGTGTTTTCGGCCCCTCGAATGTGAACGGTGGCACGAACGCGATCTTCTTCGACACCATGGGTCGCTCGTTCAAGGTCGGCCTGCGCACGTCGTTCTGATCGTACGTTCCTTTCGATAAAGAGATAGGCAAACGAACTGAAGGCCGCATCCCCGCAAGGGGGTGCGGCCTTTTTTCGTTTTCGGGTCACTGGCGGCGCCCCTGGGCGCCGCGATCTTCAGGACGCCCCGTTCGCCTTGTGCTCCTCGGCCCACTTCTTCACGGCGGCCATGGTGTTGGCGACGTGCTTGTCGGGATTGAGCGAGTTATAGGAGTAGACGATTTCGCCCGTCGGCGCGATGACGTACGACGTGCGCTTCGCCCAGTCGGGCTTGAGCAGCAACTGCGCGTCGTAGGCTTTCATGATCTTCTTGTCCGCATCCGCGGCCACGGCGAACTTGTTGCGGCATTCGCTCACGGAGAATTTGTTGAGCGTCTCGATGTCGTCGTGCGAGACGCCGATGACGGTGGCGCCGAGCGCCTTGAAGTCATCGGTTGCTTCGGCGAAGTTGTGCGCCTCGATCGTGCACCCCTTGGTGAAGGCGGCGGGGTAGAAGTACAGCACCACCGGGCCCTGCTTCAGCGCCTCCGCCAGCGACGGTGCCCCCTCGGGTGTTACTCCGGGGCTCGCAACCCATTACGGCAGGCAGGTGGTACTGGATGCGCGGCCGTGGTGGCTGCTGCGGCGGCGCGCGGCGAGAGCAATATGACATACGCCGCCAGTTGCACGAACCAGACTATTGCCGCGCTCGTAAGGTCGTGCGAGATGAAGTGCGCGCCGCGCGCCTCCTGCGCGAAGGCGAAAAGGGCGCCGGTGAGAATGCCGGCGAGCAGCGCGATTCGCGCCGCGCGCGGCGAGCGGTCGCGCAGAATGAAGTAGAAGCACATGAGCGCGAAGCCCGCGGAGGAATGTGCGCCCGGAAAGCATGCCACTCGTGGCAGGCCCGCCGCGCGTTGCCCGAACAGGCTGACGTAGTCGTGCGTGCCGCCGAAGTCCGTGAGGTCCCAGGGGCAGTCGACGTTCGTAACGTGCTTGAGCAGGCCGACGATGCCCGTGCTCAGCACAATGGCGAGCACCACGTAGCCGGCCTCACGGCGCAGCGGCTGCCATCGGGTTGATATCCAGCTTGCCGCGAAAATGACCAGCGCGCCCGCGGTGATGGCGCGCACGAAATCGCGACCCCCGGTGTGCACCAATCGCTCGGCCCACCAGGTGTGAGCGCCGATCCACGTGTGGCTCGCCGCGTCGTAGAACTGTGAGCCCGCCAGCCTGAAGTCGACGCCCGCGGCATGGATCCACGCAATGACGAGCGCAAGGAAAATGACGGGCAGCACCGCGTGGGTGGTCCAGAATCGACGCGTCAGGCTCAGCTCCTGCCCGTGGCCTTACAAGTGCGGGGTCGCATGCCGTTCGACGTTCCGGCAAGCCGGAATCAATCTCGTCATCGGCAGCAGGGCGCGCTTTTCGGCGCGTCCTCGTACTCGTCGTGCAGCCGCACCCAGCTCATGATGGTTTCTTCGTTGCGCCCCTTCGGTGCGAGGTCCAGGAAGTTGAATGCGCCCACGAGCAGCTCGGCGCCGCGCGCATAGGTTGAATAGGTGTGATAGACGGCGCCGGCATCGTCTTTTGCGAACACGCTGGTGCCGTGAAGGTCTTTCGCGGCGTGCGGCGACGTGCCGAAGTTGTATCCGACGTTGCCGCTCGCCACCTGCGCATCGGTGAACGACACCTTGTAGTCGTAGTTGAAGTCGTTGCCGAAGAACGAGGCCCACTGGAAGCGCCAGCCCATGCGCTGGCGCACCTGCTCGATCCACGGCAGCTTTGCGCGTGAGATGACGGCGAGCGACAGATCCGCATGCTCGAAGTGCTGGCGCGCGGCGTCGAAGTGGTCACAGAGCAGTGAGCAGCCGGGGCAGATGTGGTCCGAGTCCGGCGTGAGCATGTTGTGGTAGACCAGCAGCTGGCTGCGCCCGCCGAACAGGTCTGCCAGGGTCTTGGGCCCGTTGCGTGTCTCGAACACGTAGGCCTTGTCGACCTTGACCCAGGGCAGGGCCCGCCGCTCGGCCCGCAACTGGTCCAGCATGCGGGTCGCCTGTTTCTCCTTGGCCAGGTGTTCCTGGCGCGACAGCAGCCATTGCTCGCGGGACACGATCTGAGGGAGTTGCATGGGTGTCTCCAGGGCGTGGGAATTGGGGCAGCAGCCGCTGCGGCGGCTCTTACTCTAAAGACGGGCCACCCCGGCCGATTCCGACAGGGTCCGCGCCGGAGTTTCGACGTTTCCATTAGACCGCCAACGGCATTCGGGAACGAGACCGGCTAGAGGGGCGCGGGCGTGCCTGCCGCCTGAAGCGGCTCGCGCCAAGTTGTTTCAGACGCGGTCCAACCGTTTTCGGATAGAGCACGTCTTCGGCGTGGAGCCGTAGCAGAGCCGCGTGCAAGACTTCCCTTGCTCGAAAGGCCCCGTGTGGACGCACCGGGCTTCCAACTCAAAACGCAAGGGGGATAGACATGTCCATGCTCAAGGCGGCCCAGCCGCCGTTCTACCCGTTCGCCCGTCATTCGCGTTCGCTCGTTTCCGCTGCGGTCGCCGCGGCCATCGCCGGCGGCATGCCGCTGGCGCATGCGGCCGACGAGCCGCAGGTACAGGAAGTCACCATCACCGGCTCGCGCATCGTGCGGCGTGACCTCACGGCCTCGAGCCCGATCGTGACGGTCGAGGCCGAAAAGCTCGAGAACGTCAGCACCGTGGGCCTGGAAAGCGTGCTCAACAAGCTGCCGCAGTTCAAGCCGGCCGGCACGCAGTTCGTCGCGGGCGATGTCCAGGCGAGCGCCTTCAACAATCCCGGCATTTCCAGCCTCAACCTGCGCGGCCTTGGCGCAAACCGCAATCTCGTGCTGGTCGATGGCCGCCGCGCGCAGCCGGCGAACGCCACGCTCACCGTCGATGTGAATTCGATTCCCGCGGCCGCCATCGAAAGCGTGGAGATCATCAGTGGCGGGGCGTCCGCGGTGTATGGCGCCGACGCCATTGCCGGTGTCGTGAACTTCAGGCTCAAGCGGGATTTTCAGGGTTTTGTCGTCGACGCGAAGAGCGGCATCACGCAGGAGGGGGACGGCTCGGAGACGCGTATCAGCGCCCTGGTCGGCGGCAACTTCAACGAGGGCCGCTCCAACGTGATCGCGGGCATCGAATTCGCCAAGCGCGAGGCGGTGCTGCAGGCGGACCGTGACTTCTATGTGGAAGGTTGGGAAGACCCCGGCACGCCTTCCGGCGGTCTCACGGGGTTTTCGTCGTATGCGCCCGTGTCACCGGCCACGGCGCCTTCGCAGGTGGCAGTGAATGGAGTGTTCGCCGGCATCAACGGTGTCAACAGGCTGACGAACTTCAACTTCAACCGCGACGGAACGCTGTTCAAGAACCCTCCCTCGACGCGCTTCAACAGCATGGAGGAGGGCATCAAGGCGCAGACCAACGGGGCGCTGGGCCAGCCCGACAGGACGGGGCTCGTCTCGAGCCCGCTGCAACGCTATTCGATCTTTGCCCGGGGCACGTTCGACATCAACGACAACGTGTCAGCGTTCTTCCAGGGCAATCTCAGCTCCATCAAGGTGGATTCGATTCTCGGGTATGCGCCCGCCACCAGCTTCTGGGGCGCGTCGATTCCACGCGATGCCGCGCACCCCATTCCGGCGGAGCTCGCCACGCTGCTCGACTCGCGAACCAACCCCAATGCTTCGTGGCAGCTCGAGCGCGTCCTGGATTTCGCCGGGCCACGCCGTTCGACGAACGACAGCAGCGTGTATCAAGTGCTTGCGGGCCTGCAGGGCGAGCTGGGCCTGGGCGACTGGACGTGGGAGACCTACGTCTCGCATGGCGAAACGCACATCACCAATTACCTCAATGGCGGTTTCGTCTCCGTCGAGCGCTGGCGCCGCCTCGTTTCGGCGCCGAACTACGGCAAGAACTACACCGCTGGAGACCCCACGGGCATTCTGGGCTACAAGGTAACGTGCACGACCGGCCTGCCGATCTTTGAAGTGTTCACGCCGTCGGAGGATTGCCTGGACGCAATCTCCGCGCGCCTGAAGAACGTCACCGACCTGAAGCAGGACATCGTGGAAGCAAACTTCCAGGGCGGTCTCTTCAACCTGCCGGCCGGGCAGTTACGCGCGGCGGCAGGCTTCACCCACCGCATCAACGCTTTCGACTTCGACCCGGACGTGCTCAACGACCAGGAGTCGATTCTCGACGGCCCCATAGGCCTGTTCGCCGCGAACGACACGAGCGGCTCGACGCGCGTGAACGAGCTGTATGCGGAAGTGCTGGTGCCGCTGCTGAAGGATTTGCCCGCCATCAAGGAGTTGAGCCTCGAGCTGGGTGGCCGGCATTCGGACTACGACACTGCCGGTGGCATCTGGACCTACAAGGCGCTCGCCAATTGGAGTATCAGCAACTATGTGAGCTTCCGTGGCGGCTACCAGCTCGCCAATCGCGCGCCGAATACCGCGGAGCTCTTCACGGGGCCGACGGTCACGGTGGCGGGCTTCCCGCTGAGCGACCCGTGCGCGAACACGACGCTCGCGCCCTGGGGCAACATCGCCAGCAATCCGAATCGCGCGCAGGTTCAGGCGCTGTGTTCCGCATTGAACGGCACGGGCACATCGGTGTTCGATGCGAACCCCAACGGGTTTATTGGCGGCAACAACGGATACTTTCCCCTGGAGCTGGAGAACCGCCGCGGCAACGAGGCCCTGCAGTCGGAGGAGGCCAAGACAATCACGATCGGCGCGGTGCTCCGCTCGCCGTTCGAGAATGCGTTGGCGAGCGGGCTCTCCGCCGCGGTGGACTACTACTCCATCAAGATCGAGGATGCGATATCGCCGCTGCCCTCGACCACCGTGTACGAGAACTGCTTCAACGTGAACGGCACGAGCAATCCTGGCTACTCGCTCAACGATCCGGGTGGATTCTGCGCGCTCATCAAGCGCGACGGTGTGACGGGCGGGCGAGTGTCGGTCGATGCGCCGTACTTCAATCTCGGCGCCATAGAGACTTCGGGCATCGACGCGCAGATCAACTGGCGGGCGAATCTTTCGGACATGGGAATGCAAAGCCTGCCGGGCGCCGTGTCGGCCGGTATCTCGGTCAATTATCTGTTGAACTACAAGACGCAGAGCATTCCGAACTCATCGTTCATCGAGAATGAAGGCACGCTCGCACAGGGCGGGCAGTATGAATACCGCACCGTGATGAACCTCGGTTATGCGGCTGGGCCATGGAGCATCGGCCTCAACTGGCAGCACCTGCCGTCGGTGCGGAACGCGGCAGCCGCCACGAACCCGACCACCACGATCCAGGGCGCCGACTCCTACGACCTGTTCGACCTCTCGGCGAACTGGACCGTGAGTGACGGGCTTGCGCTGCGCATGGGCATCGACAACCTGTTCGACGCGGAGCCACAGATCGTTGGGGCCAATCGCGGCGTCACCAACGCGAAGGGGTTGACGAACGCGGGCTACTACGATGTGTTGGGACGGCGCCTGTATGTCGGGGCCAAGCTGAGCTTCTGAGCAACCTGCTGACGATGCGTGAATCGGGTGGCGGGCCGCACGGCCCGCCACCTGTGCGCACCCATCAGTTGGCGAAGCGGAATGCCGCCACGCTAACGGCCTGTTGCCCGCGATGGCACTTCTCCGAGCCTTCTCGCGCGCGCGATACGACCGCGCGCGCGACGAGCTACTTGAAGTTGCGCTTGAAGCTGATGCCCCACGTGCGCGGCG
The DNA here is from genome assembly GCA_963837755.1 of uncultured Gammaproteobacteria bacterium. Classification (GTDB taxonomy): domain Bacteria; phylum Pseudomonadota; class Gammaproteobacteria; order Steroidobacterales; family Steroidobacteraceae; genus JADGHX01. The sequence goes on from CAWIOP010000005.1 coordinate 764,295, forward strand.
CGCCCGGGTTGCCCTGCTCGCGGCCGAAGAAGCCAACGAGATTCAACTTGCCGTTGAAGTAGCGTTCGTCCGTGAGGTTGTCGCCGTACAACGCGACTTCCCACTCCTCGCTTTCGGACTGCCACGTCACCCGCCCGTTCACCAGTGTCAGGGCATCCTGCACGCCCTGGTTGTTCGTCGTGAAGTAGATGGTGGACTGGTTCTGCACGTCGACGCGCGGCGTGATGGAGCCCATCACCGACCCGAAGGAATACTGCAGGCCCAGCGCGCCGTTGTATTTCGGCGTGCGCGGCGAATAGCAGCGGCGGCCGTCGCAGCCGTCGCCTTCGATCAGGAGCACGTTGCCCTCGTTGTCATACAGGTTGTAGTTGAGGTAGCCGAACGAGGCTTCGATGCGCAGGCCATCGACCGGTTCGGCCAGCAGCTCGCCTTCGAGGCCCCAGATGCGCGCCTTGCCCGCATTCACCTCGCGGAACCAGTTGGCCCCGGAGGCATCCAGTTGCTGCGCGAACGTCTGCTGGTTGAGGTAGCGCGAGAAGAACACGGCGCCGTTCAGGCGCACGCGGCGCTCGAGCAGCTCGGACTTGGCGCCCAGCTCGAGCGTCTTGAGCTTCTCCGGCTCGAACGGCTCCGTCTGCAGGCTCGTTGCGGGGCGAGGGCTGAAACCACCGCCTTTGAAGCCGGTGGCGTACTTCACGTACGTCATCAGCGTTTCGGTCCAGCGGTAGTCCGCGGAAACGGTGTAGTCCGTGTTCGTCGTGCCCAGCGGCACGAACGCATTGTTGATGACGATGCCGCCGAAGAAGTTGGAGCGGAAGATGGTGGCGTCTTTCTGGTCGTCGGTGTAGCGCACGCCTCCCGTCATCGAGAACGCATCGGTGAAGTGCCACGTGCCCTGGGCGAACACGGCCCAGTTCTTCGTGTCCTGCTGATCGAACGCATCGTTCTCATAAACGATGGTCGGGTAGAGGAAATCGAAACCCTGGTTCGAGTCGTGCGCATCGTAATAGAAGGCGCCCGTGGCCCAGTCGAGCTGGCCCGCGGTGCCCGTGAGCTGCACCTCCTGCGTGAACTGGCGGTGGCGGCTGTCGTCATAGGTGGCGTTCAGGGGCAGTGGCGTGCCATCGGAGTCGCGGCCGAACTTGTTCCAGAAGCGGCGATATGCCGTGATGGTTTTCAGCTTCACCGAGTCCGACAGGCTCCACTCGAACGTGCCGGAGACGCCCCAGTGATCCATGTCGTTGATGTTCGGCACGAGGCGGTTGGTCACCGGGTCGTTGTAGCGGCTGTAGTTCGAGTACAGGTCGCCTGTGATGAAGCGCGAGTCCCAGCCCACGCCCGTGCCGAATACCGGCGCGGCAAATGCGCCGTTCCAGAAGGCGTTCAGGCCGTTGGTCTGGTCTATCACCGTGTACTTGTCGGCGGGGCCATGCTGGCGCTGGACGGTGAGGTCGCCGATGAGGTTGAGCTCCGCGCGGTCGTTCATGAGGAAGCGGAACGCGGCCCTCCCGGACTGCACGTTCTCATCGCCGAGCGTGTCGACCACGCAGTCACCGCCGCTCACCACCTGTGAGCCGAGGCGGACGCCGCCCAGCCCGCCCGGAAACGCGCCGGGTGTGTTGTATGCCCCCGCGGGCAACCCCGCGCCGCCCGCGCCAAGGGAGCCCGCGCCGTTCACGCACTCATAGTCGAGCACGTTGAAGTAGCCATCGGCTTTCTTGCTGGAGAACGAAAAGCGCGCGAAGACCTTCTCGTCGATGAGTGAGACATCCATTGAGCCGCGCGCATTGATGCGGCTGAACTTGCCGATCGCCACGCTGAGTGAGCCCGTGCCGTCACCCTTGGGCTTCTTCGAGATGAGGCGCACGGTGCCGCCGATGGCGTTCTTGCCGAACAGCGTGCCCTGCGGGCCGCGCAGCACTTCCACGCGCTCCAGGTCGAGCAGGTCGAAAATCGCGCCCTGGGGGCGGCCGATGTAGACATCGTCTACATAGATGGGCACGCCCGGCTCGAACGACAGGATATTGTCGCCGAGCCCCACGCCGCGCACGAAGGCCGCCATGGTGGCGCCCCAGCCGGCGCCGAGGGGCTGGATGACCGCGTTGGGTACGAACGCGTCCAGATCGGTGACGTTCGCGATGCCACGGGCTTCGAGGTTCTCGGCCGTGAACGCGGTGATGGCAATGGGCGTGTTCTGCAGCCGCTCTTCACGGAACTGAGCGGAGACCACGACTTCTTCCAGCGCTCCCGTCTGGTCGCCTTCCGCGGCGCGTGCCGGCGCGCCGGCCAGGAACTGAAGAGCCGATGCGGCAACGAGCGCCGCCACCGTTGAACGAACAGTAAGACGGCACACGGGCGCGGTTCGCTCGCATGCGCTGGAAATATGCATGGTTCCCCCTTCGATGGCCTGGCGACGCGGCCGCAGGCGTCAACAGCCTGGATTTATTCTGAAATGACGTTAGCACCGAAACCCAAACGCGGGAACTCAACGGAAACGGCGAACACTTTTCTCCGAGCGAGAAAAGTGCCGCCACTTCAGGTGTGAGGGTGTGTCAGAAACGTGATACCTGTTTCAAAACGAAATCGACACTCGCCCGTAAATAAAGCGCCCGGAGCGACCGAACGGTGCGTAGTTCGAGAACGGCGTGTTGCCTGTTGTATTGCGCGACGCCGGGAACGCATCCGGGTATTCATCGAACAGGTTCTCCGCACCGAGGGCAATCTTGAAATGGTCTGAAATATTCGCGCGCCCTTCAAGGTCTACTAGCGTTTTTGCACCGAGCTCGACGTCGAGCGCAGCGCTGGTGCCCGGGTCGAGCGCCTTGCCGTAGCGCGTGGCCCGCAGTGTTCCGCCGAAGCGCGCGAGCGACCAGTTCACGGCGCCGGAGAGCTTGGTTTTGGGCGTGCCTTCCTCGAAGGTGAGCACGTTGATGCGATCGAACAGCGGCGGCGGCGGGCTCAAGGCCGCGAGCGATTTCCATAGTGGAATCGTGCGTTTTCCACGCATGCCGCCCGGCTGAGCGCCGTGCATTGACAGAGTGTATGCCTGGCATACAATAGGCCCCCGCTACGGACGTGAGGGGCTGGAGTGAAGGCGCAGGAGTTCGGCAAGCTCTCGGAGCATCTGGGCTATCTCCTTCACCGCGTCGACGCGGTGCTGATGAGGAAGGCCGCGGCTGCTTTCGACAGCCTCGGGCTCACGCCTGCGCGTGCCACTGCGGCCGTGTACATCGGCCTGCATGAGGGCTGCGACCAGGCCGCCCTCGGGCGCGCGCTCGGCATCAACCGCGCCAGCACCATGAAAGTGGTCAACGAGCTGGTCTCGCTCGGCCTCGTCGCGCGCCGCGAGGGGCGTAATCGCCGCACCAACGCGCTCCATCTCACCAGGCGCGGGCAGGGCGTGCGCCACGACATCGAAGCCGTGAGCGCGCAGACCGATGCAGTGAACTTCGGCGTGTTGACGCGCCAGGAACAGGGCGACCTGCGCCGGCTGCTCGCCAGACTTCAGGCTGCCGCCGACTCGGACGAGGGGCGGGAGTGCGCCGCCTAGCCCGGTTTACGTTTGATCATCGCGCGGTGCGCGGTGTGCCGATTCATACGAGGAAAGAGCCGTGACAGATACCAATGACGTGATCGCGTACAAGGTCGAGAACCGCATCGCGTGGCTGAGCTTCAACCGCCCGGACAAGCGCAACGCCATGAGCCCCGCCGTCAATCGCGCGATGCTGCGCGCGCTCGAGGAGCTCGAGTTCCGTGAAGACGTGGGCGTGCTCGTGCTCACGGGCGAGGGCAGCGCCTGGACCGCGGGCATGGACCTCCAGGAATATTTCCGCGACACCGAAGTATTGGGGCTCAAGGGCACGCGCAAGGCGCAGTCCGAGGCCTATGCCTGGTGGCGCAAGCTGCGCTGGTACCAGAAGCCGACCATCGCCATGGTCAACGGCTGGTGCTTCGGCGGCGGCTACGGCCCGCTGTTCGCGTGCGATCTGGCCATCGCGGCGGAGGAAGCGAAGTTCGGCTTGTCCGAGATCAACTGGGGCATCCTGCCCGGCGGTGGCGCCACGAAGGTGGCCGTGGAGCTCATGAGCATGCGCGATGCCATGTATCACGCGCTCACCGGCGAGCCCATCGACGGCAAGAAGGCGGCACAGTGGAAGCTGGTCAATGAGGCCGTGCCGCTCGCGAAGCTCAAGGCCCGCGTGGTCGAGCTTGCTGAGGTTCTGCTGAAGAAGAACCCCGTCACGGTGAAGGCTGCGAAAGACGCTGTTCGCCGCGTGAAGGAAATGACCTACGAAAACGCGGAGGATTACCTCATCCGCGCGCAGGAAGCCGCCAACTCCTTCGACAGCGAAGGCCGCAAGGAAGGCATTCGCCAGTTCATCGACGACAAAACGTACAAGCCGGGCCTCGGCACGTACGACGTCAGCAAGAAGCGCTGAGTCTCTGCTGGTTTCATGGGCGGCGGCGTGCGTTGGCACGCCGCCGCCGCGTGAAGTCACGCCGCTTCGCGGCGTTCGCCGCTCACCCAGCGATAGACAACGCCCGCCACCGCCGCACCCGCGATGGGTGCAACCCAGAACAGCCACAGCTGCGCGATGGCCCAGCCGCCCACGAACAGCGCGGGCCCGGTGCTGCGAGCCGGGTTCACCGATGTGTTGGTGACCGGAATGCTGATGAGGTGGATGAGCGTCAGGCACAGCCCGATGGCGATGGGTGCGAACCCCGCCGGCGCGCGTTTGTCCGTGGCACCGAGAATGACCATGAGGAACATGAAGGTCATCACGAACTCGCAGACCAGTGCCGCCTGCAGCGAGTAGCCGCCGGGGGAATGCTCCGCGAACCCGTTCGAAGCGAGCCCGCCCTGCACGTCGAAGCCGGCTTTGCCGCTGGCGATGAAATACAGGACGCCCGCCGCGACGATGGCACCCAGCAGCTGCGCGATGATGTAAGGGATGAGGTCCGCTGCCTTGAAGCGGCCGCCGACGACCAGCCCCACGGACACGGCGGGGTTCAGGTGGCACCCGGACACGTGCCCGATGGCGTAGGCCATGGTGAGCACCGTTAGCCCGAATGCGAGCGCGACACCCAGCAGGCCAATGCCAACACCCGGAAAGGCCGCGGCGAGCACTGCGCTGCCACAACCCCCGAGCACCAGCCAGAACGTGCCGAAGAATTCGGCGGCGAGACGATTCGTGAGTGGCATGTTGTTCTCTTTTGTGAGGCGACTCCGGGGCGGACGATACGCCCCCGCTGCGGCCGCAGTCCACCTCCCGGCGCGTCACGGGCCTTCGACGCGATAGCCTTTCGCGCGCAGCGCCGCGAGCGTGCCGCCCGGTTTGAGCAGCTCGTAGATCGGCTTCACGCCGAGCGTTGGCTGGTTGGTGGTGAGAGCGTCCTCCAGCGCTGAATCCCAGCCCCGGTTCGCGCCGTCGATGAGCGCCTTCATGTTGCCGGACGTTTCCAGTGCGCTCGTGCACGCCTGGATTTCCCGCGGATAGGGCAGCGCCCGCAGCGTCTCGACATCGCCCAGCGCCCAGGCGTTTGCCTGCGCCTTGATGGTGTCGATGTCTTTCTCCAGTCGCTCCACGATGGCTTCCAGGCAGGCGATCTGCGCTTCGCGCGGAATCTCGCTGAGCTGCGTGACCAGATTTCGCGGGTCTTCCACCTTGAGCGGGGTCTGCTTGATCTTCACGTGGTGCTTGCGAGCGAGCTTGAGCACGGTCTTCTCGATGTTGGTGCCGGGGGCCAGTTTCGACACGTCGAGCGCCCGACGATAGAGGCGCGCGCCCGCGAGCACCGGCAGCTGCCTGTCGATGTCGCGGTCGCGAACGTCATAGCGTGTCTTCAACGCCGCCCATCGCGCATACAACTGTGGCGAGAGCCAGTCTTTCAGTGACGCTTCGCCCGGAATCTTCTGCACGCGGCGCCACTGGAAATAGAGGCGCATCAGCGTGATGGGGCCGGCTTTCACGTCCACGTCCGGCTCGGTGGGCAGCACCTGGTTCACCTCATCGAGCACGGACTCCAGCTCGCGCGAGCGCCACGTCATCTGCTTCGGCAGCGGGTCGAGCGTGCCGAGTAGCCACACGACGTGATCGCCATTGGAGACTCGCCACAAGCGCGGGCCAGCGCGCTCCCCGGTGACTTCGACTTCTTCCATGACAGAGCCGTCGGCCTGTTGCTCGGCCCGCGACGCCGGCGCGGCGGCGAGGCACGTGAAGCAGAGCAGGAGCAACGCGCTCACGCGTTTTGGCGAAATCATTATCAGACCCAACCTGCGCAAGGCATTGGCGAAAGGGTGTGGCACGCCATGAACGGGCGTCAAGGCGAGCGCGCGCTCTTCCGCGTGGCAGTCGGGCGGAGACCTGCGGCATGAAGGGCGCGCGCGTGCGCGCGGTTCCATCGGGCGCCGCGTGAACAAGGTGCCGGGCGCGTTTGACAGCGTCAAAATCTCGCCCGTAGCATGGTTGTAATCAATTACAACCAAGCCCAGGGGTTTCCGGTGAAGTCATTGTTGAAGCAGTCGGCGCGCGGCCGTCAGGCGCCGCGTGCGAGCGTTCTTGCGGCCCCTGTGGTCCTGGTGTTCGCGGCCGCGGGCGTTTCGTTGCCCGCATCGGCAGACACGCCGGTTGCGCAGCCAATGGCCTGCGGATCTCTCACGTCGTTCAAGGCTCCCGGCTTCGACATGGTCATCAAGCAGGCCGCTGTGGTTCCCGCGGGGCCGGTGCCTGTTTTGCCGAATATGCCGGAATTCGAAGGCGGGCTTCCGGCGTATTGCCGTGTGGATGGCGTCATCGACGAGCGAGTGGGGCGCGACGGCAAGCCCTATGCCATCGGGTTCGCCGTGGCGATGCCGGAGAAGTGGAACGGCCGGTTTCTCTTCCAGGGTGGCGGCGGGTTGAACGGCACGGTGCAATTGCCACTCGGCAACGCCGCAGTGGGATACACGCCCGCGCTGGCCCGCGGCTACGCCATCGTTTCCACGGACAGCGGCCACAAAGGCGCCGTCTTCGATACCAGTTTCTTCAATGACCAGGAAGCCACGCTCAACTTCCTGTATCAGGCGATCGGCAAGGCGGCGCCGGTGGGCAAGGCGATAGTCGCCGCTCACTACGGCAAGCCGGCCGATCGTTCGTATTTCGTGGGCTGCTCCACGGGCGGTCGCGAAGCGATGATCATGTCGCAGCGTTATCCGCGTTACTTCGATGGAATCGTGGCCGGCGCGCCGGCCATGCGCACCAACTACTCGAACCTCGCGGACAAGTACGTCGCCGTTGCGCTCAACTCCGTCGCGCCGAAGGATGAGTCCGGCAAGCCGATTGCCGCTCGAGCCGTTTCCGAGAGCGACAAGAAGCTCGTCATCGACTCGCTGCTGAAGGCCTGCGACGCGAAAGATGGTGTGGCGGATGGCATGGTGTTCGACGTGCGCGGCTGCGGCTTCGATCCGCGGACACTGGCCTGCAAGGGCGCGAAGACCGATGCATGCCTGGCACCGGAGCTGGCTGCCGCGATCGCCAAGGGTTTCGCGGGCCCGAAGGACTCCCGCGGCACACAGGTGTATCCGGGTTTCTGGTTCGACACCGGGATTGCGGCAAAGGGTTTCATTCCGGGCCTGCTGAACCCGGGCCCGAGCCCGGTGGGCCCGCCGATCGTTGGCACGCAGATGGATGTCGATCGCGAGGCGTTCCTCGCAGCGAACCCCATCGCTTCAGTGGGCGACAGCGCGCACTGGACGCAGCTGAATTCCTTCAGCGAGCACGGCGGCAAGCTCATCTTCTATCACGGCGTCAGCGACCCGTGGTTTTCCGCGCAGGACACCGTCCGCTACTACGAGCGGATGTCGGCCGACAACGGCGGGCCGGCGGCCGTGACGAAATGGAGCCGCCTGTTCCTCGTTCCCGGCATGGGCCATTGCGGCGGCGGCGACGCCACGCTCGATCGTTTCGACATGCTCGGCCCCATCGTGAACTGGGTGGAGAAGGGCGTGGCGCCAGACTCGGTGACGGCCACGGGCAAATCATTCCCGGGCCGCGGCCGGCCGCTGTGCCCGCTCCCACAACACGCGTACTACAAGGGCAAGGGCGATCCGCAGAGCGCCGCCAGCTTCGAGTGCCGCGAATCGACCTGATTGCTCAGACGAAGCGCGGAATCGCGGAACGCTCTGGTTCGGGAAGACGCTAGCAGATGTGGACGGTTTAATCGAAACCCGTATCGCCCGGCGTGCGGGAACTTCGACAGCCCACACGACTTGAACCGTGGGCCAGGCCTTGATTGGTTCCCCGCGCCGGGTTTTGATGCGCACGTGAAAATCGCCACGTTCAACGTCAATGGCATCGGTGCACGCCTGCCGAACCTGTTGGCGTGGCTGGCGAAGGAGTCGCCCGATGTCGCCTGCCTGCAGGAGCTGAAGGCGCCCGACGAGCGATTCCCCGCGAGCGATCTGGCCAAGGCGGGATATGGCGCTATCTGGCAGGGGCAACGGTCGTGGAATGGCGTTGCGATTCTTGCGAAGGGCGAGCCGCCCAGGGAAATACGCCGTGGCCTGCCGGGCGACCCCGACGATACGCATAGCCGTTACCTCGAGGCCGAAGTCGGCGGCGTCATCGTCGCCTGTTTGTACCTTCCCAATGGCAACCCGCAGCCGGGCCCCAAGTTCGACTACAAGCTCGCGTGGTTCGAGCGGCTGAACCTGCATGGAAAAGCGTTGTATCGATTGAAGCAGCCGGTCGTGCTGTGCGGCGACTACAACGTGGTGCCGACTGACTTCGACATCTACGACCCGAAGTCATGGAAGAAAGACGCGCTGCTGCAGCCCGAGAGCCGCGACGCGTATGCGCGATTGCTGAAGCAGGGTTGGGTAGACGCCATTCGCGCGCTCCATCCGCAAGAGCGCGTGTATACGTTCTGGGACTATTTCCGAAATCACTGGGAGCGCAACGGCGGGCTGCGCATCGACCATCTTCTGCTCAACAAGGCCGCGGCCGCGCAACTGCGCGACGCGAACGTGGATCGGTGGGTGCGCGGAGAGGCGCATGCGAGCGATCATGCCCCGGCGTGGGTGGAGCTGGGGGCGCAGGGCACCGGCACGAGCACGCCGCCTGCGCGCCGGACGAAGCAAGGTTAGGTCGGGTTCCCTCGGCGTTCCAGCGGTAGACAGCGGTAGCGCGCTGCCGGCCGCGGCTCAGAGCTTTCGAAAACTCCCGTCTCGCAGCCCCACGAGCACAGCCTCGCCCGAGTCGGGGTTGATCCTGAATTCCCCATAGCGAGCGGGCGCGAATCGCGCGGCCGAGCCTTCCTCGAAGAAGAACGCGTTCGTGCCGAGCCAGACGTGGCCGTCGCGCACCCGGTAGCGCATGCGCAGGCTGCCTGTGGCGGCGGCCGGAGCCACACTCGCTACGCGACGCTCATCCACCTTCAGCGCAACGGTGTTGCCCGAGCGTTGTGACACATCGATGCTAGCGGCAATGGCGAAGCGCAGCGCCATGTAGTCACCCTGCATGAGCGAGCGCGGGTCTACCGGCGCAAGCTCCAGATAGATGAGCTCGCCATGGGCCTTGATGTGCTCCTTCCCCTGGATCGAAAAGTTCACCGCGCCCAGCACCAGCACGGCGCCGAGCACGATCAGGCCGCGAACGACGGCCGCGCTCACGTGATGCCCCCATCCGCAAGCGCATATCGTTTCCGCAGCATCATGCCCGCCGCAAGCAGCAGCGCGCCCACCGCCAGCATGATGGCGGACTTCACGAGCAGCGTGGTCCCGAGCAGAAAATAGAACTGCACCACATGAAGCAGCGAAGCCGCGATGGCGACACCCACCAGCGCGGTATTTCGAACACGAAATGCGCAGAGCGCGGCGACCAATGCGGCCGCGACGTCCAGCAACGGCCACACCGAAAGCCAGTTGGTCGCGCGCGGCCCGCTCGATGTCCAGAAATCGAGCACGATGAGCGGGTCGGTAAACGCGGTGCCGATGGAAAGGCCCAGCAGCACGCCGCTCAGCACGGGTCGGAGTATTCTGCGAAGGCCGCTCGCCATCCACACGACCTCGCGTGTGGCCAGCCACCAGGCCAGGGCCATCACCGGTGTCCAGATCAGGGCCCAGGTGAGGAGTGCCGGAGCCGGTGCCACGGCGTTCCGCGTCGAGAAGAGATCGTCGCCCCACCACGCGAAGCGCAGCGCGAGTGCCCACGCGATGCACGCAAAGAATGCAGCAAGCAGCTTCGCAAAGGCATTTGGCATTACGACTGCCAGAACACACTGCACGACTGCGATGAGAGCCGCAGAAGCGGCAGAGGAATGGGTCACTTTGCCAGCGGCCGCGCAGAGGGCGATTTGCCCCGCAATCGACAGCGCGAGCGCCAGCTGATCGAAGAAAGCGCTGTCCCGGTCTACCTTGTAGAGACCGAATGCCGCGGCGAGCAGCACCGCGCCGATGAGCACGAACGCGCCCGTGGAGGATGGGTCGAACACGATCCAGACGAAGGCCATTCCGAAGATGCCGGCCAGCCAGCCGGCAAAACCCAGCACGGCGCCAATGAACCACGGCCGATCCGCCAGCCGTGCCGGCAGGGGCTCGGCATCGGCCCGAAGCAGCCCGCGCTGAACCAACGCGGCGGTGATGTCGGCGGCCGTGTGCGGCGTGCTCATGCTCGTGCCTCCTCGCTTCGCCACGAGCGCACCAGGCTCAACAACACGCGGCCCGCCACAGTAGAGCTGATGACGAGCCACGCAGTGAGCGCGAACAGCATGCCCGTATCCTCGTGGCGCAAACCGCGCCCAATGGCGAACGCCCCGAGCACGATGAGGCTCGCCGCAATCATGGCGAGCGGAAACACGTCCGTCCGGCGCCGCACGGTCTGAAAACCTGCCACGGCCAGCACAACTCCATGCAGCAGCAGCGTTTCCGCATCGCCGTTCTGAAACTCCGTGGAATCGAACAGATCGCGCATGATCGCGAAACTGGCCGCCCAGGTGCCGAACGCGATTGCGCACGCGATGATGAAACGCCGAACCCAGCCCGGTGCCTGCTGCGAGAAGGTGCTCTCGAACGGCGTGTTCTGTGTGGCTTCACACAGGCCCCACAGGCCGAGGTTGACGACCGCCGGCACCATGATCAGCAGCGACGGCGGCATCGCGAAGCCCGAGAACACGAGCCACAGCAGCCCGCCTTCGGGCCTCCACCCGCAGTAAAGGGCGAGCGCCGTATTCAGCACAGCGACCCACGCCGCCCACAGCACGCTCCATCGCCCGGCGATGACGAGCGGCAGCCCGAGGAGGGCCCATGTGAGGAACAGCTCGTAAAGATTCGCGCCGGTCTGGTATGTCTGCCCGAAGAGGGCAAGCAGCGCACCCGCGACGATGAATGCGCCGAGCAACCCATATCGCCCGAGTGCCAGCGGCGGCGGCTGCCAGATGGCGAGCGCGATGCTGGCGACGAACAGGGTTTCCAGCAGGACGAAGCGGCCCACGACCCGCAGCTCGTCCCAGTTGGCGGCGACGAAGAAGATGACCCCGGCCGCGAGCGAAAGAATGCCCGCCAGCGCGAGCATTCGAATGCCGAACCGCAACTGCTCGGCTCCCGAGGGCCGGGCGCCGGCAATTTCCAGCAACGCATCGACCCCTGATCGGGTGAGGTTGTGGTGCTCGACCAGAGCATCCAGCTTCTTGCGATTCATCGGGACAGATCCGCGAGCCGTTGATATGTCACGCAGACCCTCCCGGATCAGCAAATTCTTGTTGGGCGGCATTGTAACCACCGGGCGCCGGCGCGAACAGGCAAGGCGTTCGGCCGGTTTCCGGAAGTCGGCGGGGGGGCAAGCTTCGTGACGCAGTTCTCGACGCGGCTCGTCCAGGTGTATTATCGTATTGATACACAGGTTCACATGGCACGGCGTGTTCATCCTCAATCCTCAGTCGGGCGTCCCGATCTATCGCCAGCTCCTCGAGCAGGTGAGGCGCATGGTGGCCAGCGGCCAGCTGCAGCCCGGCGCGGCGCTGCCGTCGGTGCGCGAGCTCGCGGTCGCGCACGCCGTGAACCCCATGACTATTTCCAAGGCATACACCCTGCTGGAAGCGGAAGGTTTGCTCGAGCGCAATCGCGGCAAACCGATGACGGTGGCCAGCCAGTCGCGCGCGCACTCGCAGCTTCCCAAACGCCTGCAGCAGCTCGAGCCGCTCGTCGACCAGGTGGTGCTGGCGGCGCGCCAACTACAGTTGAGCGAAGCGGAGCTCATGAAAGCCCTGCGGCGCAAATGGGAGGAAACGAATGAATAACGTGGCAGTCGAGGCCTCACATCTCGGCAAATCTTTCGGCGCCAGGCGTGTGCTGCAGGATCTGTCGTTCGCCGTAGCACCGGGAGACGTAGTGGGCGTGCTGGGAAAGAACGGCGCCGGCAAGACCACGCTGCTGGAGCTCATGCTCGGGTTCACCTCGCCAAGCGACGGGGCAGTGCGCGTGTTCGGGCACGAAAGCTACAAGCTGCCGGGAAACGCGAAAGCCCGCGTAGGCTTCGTGCCCCAGCAGGATGAGCTGCTCGACCCGCTCACCGTGCGCGACCAGATTCGCGTCATCGCCTCGTTCTACCCGCACTGGGACGGCGAGCTGATCGAGCGCCTCTGCAGCGAGTGGAGCATCGACCCGGGCGCGCGCATCAAGGGCATGTCCGTGGGCGAGCGCCAGAAGCTGTCGATCGTGCTCGCGTTCGGCCACCGGCCAGACCTTCTGATTCTCGACGAGCCCGTGGCGAGCCTCGACCCGATGGCGCGGCGGCAGTTTCTCGCGCAGCTGGTGGAGCTGTCCGCGGACGGGCAGCGCGCCGTGGTGTTCTCGTCCCACATCGTCTCGGACATCGAGCGGTTGGCCAACCGCATCTGGATTCTCAAGGAAGGGCGGCTCGACTGGCAGGGCGATCTGGACTCGTTGAAGGAGTCCATCGTGCGCCTCCACTTGCGCGGCACACGGCTGTTTCCCGAGTCGGTGGAAATTCCGGGCGCGCTGTCCGTGCGGCGGGAGGCGACGTACGCCACTGCGGTGGTGCGGGATTGGGCACCGGCCGCGCACCGCGAGCTGGAGCGGCAAATCGACGGTGAGATCGAGGTTGAATCCCTCGGGCTCGAAGAGATCTTCCTGGAGCTGCACAGATGAAGGCTGTCGCACGCCTCGTGCTGTCGTACTTCACGTGCACGCCTGCGCTGCGCGTGTTCTCCTCGGCGGGGCTCGTTGCTCTCGTCATTTCCTTCTACGCGACGCGCGCGCCGGATCTCGCCCTGACAGTGGGCATGCTGGGCGTCGGCATGTCGGCCCTCGCCATGGCGGGCATCGCGTCGATCTACGTCGGCAGCGGCCTGATGCCGCTGATGTTCGGGCGCCTGGCGCGCAGCCACCTCATCGGCGTGTTGCCGTGGGGGCGACTCAAGCTGCTCGTGAGCGCGTTCATCACGGTGGCCCTGGTGTCGGCACCCGCGCCGATATACATGTACCTGACGTCCACGGTTCACGACGGCGGCAAGCCGCTGGACCCGGCGCTCGCCGCGAAGATGTATGCCGGGCTCATGAATCTCGTCTGGGTCCTCTACACGTCGTCGATTCTGCTGACGAGCTGGCTCTATCTGGCCCTGTGGTTCGTCACGAGCCAGCGCACGATTGCGGGCTATCTCAAGGGATTGCTCGTGATCGTCATCGTCATATTCGCGCCGACGCGCGACATTCAGACACTGAGCGGCACGTTGCAGTGGAACCTGATCCAGGGCGCAGTCCTGTGGTCCGTGTTTGGCGCCGGGTTCCTGCTCTGGCCGCGTTTGAGAGCGTTCGTTGCGCGTTTGCGCTCACGGTCCGACGCCGCCGTGGGCGCGCTGGTGAAGCCGAGGATTGCCGGTCGGGAGATCGATCTTCTGCTCGGCACGGGGAACCCCTGGTTTCTGGTCACGGCACAGGCCGTGCCCATCCTCCTCGCCACGAAGATCGGTTTCTACTCCGCGGCAGTGTGGCTGTTCTATCTCACCACCTTCAGCACGGTGTCCGGCGCTATTGCCGGGCAGGCGGCGGAGCGCAGTCGCGCGCTCTGGTTGCGGGGAAGCTGGTCCAGAGCCGAGCTCTTCTCGCTCGTGGAGCGCTCGTTCTGGCGACACAACAGCTACGCACTCGGCGTGTTGCTGGTGTTGATGGTTGCCATCGGCAGCTATACCCAGCTTCCGACGTCGTTGCTCGCGGCGGGGCTGCCGTTGCTCGTGCTCGGCACGGTAATGAGCACGTACCTCGGGCTCATGATCACGCGCGGCCTTCATTGGCTGGAAGCCGTGCTCGCCATCTCGGTCATGTTGACGCTGATGGCTGTGGCCGTGCTGGCTGCCCGCTCCACCGACAATCTCGCAATCATTACCGTTCTCGAGGTGGCGCTTGCGTGCCTCGCATTCGTGTTCAGGGCCGCCGCGCGCAGGCGCTGGGCGCAAATCGACTGGATGATGTGCCGGCCAGACCGCGCGCTCACGGCACGAGCGGCATCGTGAAATTGCGCATCTCCGGCGGCACATTTCTCGCCGGGGCGGTGCTGGCGTGTATAGCATGGTTGCCGTATTACGCGAGCGGGTCGTTGGCCCGTGAAGCAGATAAGGTCATGCAGCGCGAAGTGGCGCGCGGGCGTTTCAGTGGCGCCGTGCTGGTGAGCCGTGAAGGGCGCGTTCTGTTCGAAAAGGCCTATGGTCTTGCGAGCGTCGAGCGGAACGTGTCGAACACCGTTCACACCAAGTTCCAGATCGCGTCGATCACGAAGACGTTCACAGCCATCCTGATGATGCAGCTCGAAGGGCAGGGCCGTCTTGCGCTGCACGACCCCATTTGCCGCTATATAGAAGAGTGCCCGCCCGGCTGGGGCGGCATTACGTTGCACCACCTGTTGTCGCACACATCGGGCATTTTCAACGTCACGCGCGTACCCGAGCTCGAAGCGCAGCGCGCCACGCCGCAGACGCGCAGGCAAATGATGTCGCGGTTTCTCACGAAACCGCTCGCCTTCGCGCCTGGCGAGCAGTTTGAGTACAGCAATTCCAACTACTACCTGCTCGGCCTCGTCATCGAGAAGGTGACGGGCCAACCTTACGAAGTCGTTCTGCGCGAACGCATTCTGAAACCGCTGGAAATGCATGACACTGGCATCGAGCACCGCGGCGCCGCGCCGCCGTTGCACGCCAGCGGCTATCGGCCCGACCGCACCGGTCGATTGAAGTACGACCCTGCGATGGATGAGAGCTGGTCGTTTTCCGCCGGAGCGATGTACTCCACCGTTGAAGATATGGAGAAGTTCAGCGACGCGCTGCAATCGGAAGCGCTGCTGCCGCGAGCCGCGCTCGAACGCATGTGGCAGCCGGTGCGGGACGTCTACGGCTATGGCTGGCAGACGCCTCAACGTTCGCGCTTCACTTTCAACCGGCGGGTGGTCGAGCACGGCGGCGCCGCGCCAGGTTTCCTCGCGCGCTTCTGGCACGCGGTTGATGAAAAGCTCACGGTGATCGTGCTCGCGAACAACATGGCCACAAGCCCGCCGCGCGTCGCTCAAAGCCTTGCGGCGCTCGTTCTGAACGAGCCTTTTGTGCCGTCGTATATGCGAGAGGCCGTTCAGCTCGCGCCGGAAGTGCTTCGTCGCTATGTCGGGGAGTACCAGCTCGGAACCGACGTGTGGAAGCTCTACACGCGCGACGGCCGGCTCTTCGCACGCCGCGACGTCACGGAGCCCGAGATCGAGCTGTTGGCGGAGTCCGAGTCCGCGTTCTTCCTGCGTGACGTGGAAGGCGATGCCGTGGCCATGGAGAACGGCAAGGGCGCAGTCACGGGCTTCATGGTCAACCTGGGCGAACAGAGCCGGATGATGCGAAAGCTGCGCTGAGTCGCGCCCCGGTGCGATTACCGGTGAAGGCGCACCTGAGCGCACAGAAGTTGCGCGCGGTCTGCACAGGGGCCCACCAGAATATCCACGTCGCCCGGTTCGAACACGGGCTCGAGATCCTGCCCCAGGAAGCGCAGATCGGCCGCCGCGAGTGACAGCTCGACGGTGCCCGTCTGGCCGGGGTTCAAGGCGATGCGTGCGAAGCCTCTGAGCTCGAGCAGCGGCCGCGCAACGCTCGCGACGTTGTCGCGCGTGAACAGAAAAACCACTTCTTCCGCCGCGCGCTGTCCTTCGTTCGTGACATCCACTCGAACGGTGACGGTTTCGTTTTCCGCGACCGCCTCCGGTGACACGCGCAGGTTTGCAAGCGTGCAGCGGCCGTAGGTGAGGCCATGGCCGAACGGGTAGAGCGGCTCATTCGGCACGTCGAGATACTTGCTGGTGAAGAAGTCTCTGAGGTCCGCGGGGCGGCCGCTGGGGCGCTGGCCGAAGAAGATGGGCACCTGGCCGAGCGCGCGTGGCCAGGTCATGGGCGTGCGGCCGCTGGGCGACACGCGCCCCGTCACTACGTCTGCGATGGCGTTGCCCGCTTCGATGCCGAGGAACCAGGCGGCGAGCAGTGCATCTGCTTTTTCCGCGAGCCACGGAATCACTAGCGGTCGCCCGCAGAAGAGCACCACCGTAACGGGCACACCGATCTCGCGGGCGCGCTCCAGAACTGCCTCCGCGAGCGCGCGCTGCTGCCCTGGAAGCCTGGGATAGGCGCGGCTCGCGGCTTCGCCACTCATGTTCGCCGCCTCGCCCAGACAAAGCAGGATGGCGTCCGCGCCGTCGCAAAGTTCGACAGCCGCGGGGATGCCCGAGCGATCGTGCCCCGAGATCTCGACGCCCGATGCGTGCCGTATGTGTGCCGCAGGCAATGCCTGACGCAGCCCCGTGATGGCGCTGACATGGCTCTCAGGCTCGCCCGCCGCGGCCCACGGCCCGCGCATTTCACCCTGCGCGTCCGCCAGTGGCCCGATGACCGCCAGGTTGCGAACAGTGGGTGCGAGCGGCAGCGCGTGGTTCTCGTTCTTGAGCATCACGATGGCCCGCGCGCCGATATTGCGTGCCAGTTCTCGCCGCTGCGCCAGCACGTCAGGCGTCTCACGCTTCGAGCCTCTTCGGTACGGGTCGTCGAACAGCCCCAATCGTTCCTTGAGCCGCAGCACCCGGCGCACAGACGTGTCGATCTCGTCCAGGGTGACGAGCCCGCGCTCCAGCGCAACCGGCAACCCTTTGCGATACGCCTCGGCCATCATGTCGATGTCCACGCCCGCCTTCAGCGCCAGCGTGGCGGCCTCGACGGCGTCTGCGGCAACACCGTGCCGGATGAGCTCGCCAATGGCGTTGTAGTCGCTGATGAGCACGCCATCGAAGCCCAGCTTGCCGCGCAGGTAATCGCGCAGAAGCGGCGCGTGGGCGGTCATCGGAATGCCGTTGAGGTCTGTGAATGCGGGCATGATCGAGACGACGCCAGCTTCCACAGCCGCTGCAAATGCCGGCAAATGCACTTCGCGCAGCGTGCGCTCGGAGATGTCCACCGAAGCGTATTCGCGCCCGGCCGTCACCGGACTGTATGCACAGAAGTGCTTGGCGCACGCGGCCACAGACTCTGCCGACGCGAGATCCGCGCCCTGGAACCCGCGGACCTTGGCGCGCGCGATCTGCACGGCGAGCCACGGATCTTCGCCCGGCCCTTCAGCGGTGCGGCCCCAGCGTGGATCGCGCGAGACGTCGAGCATCGGCGCGAACGTCATGGCGAGCCCGTCCGCAGCCATTTCGCGGGCAGCCTCGCGCGCTGTCTGCTCCCACACCTGCGCATCGAACAAGGCCGCTTCGGCGAGCGGAATGGGAAACAGCGTGCGGTGCCCGTGGATGACGTCGAGCCCGATGAGCAGCGGAATGCCGAGGCGGGATTCCTCCACCGCCAGCTTCTGCATCTCGTGCACCTGCCCCTGGCCGACCATGTTCAGCAGGTTGCCGAGCGTGCCGTTGCGGATGGATTCGGTGGAATCGCCGGCAATGATGGGCCCTGTGACCGCGTAGCTGGACGCCGTCATGGTGAGCTGGCCCAGTTTCTCGGCCAGGGTCATTGCGGCGATCAGCTTCTCGATGCGACTCATCGAATTTGCGTCCTCGTGTGCCGGCGTCGGCGCAAAAAAGGCTACCATCATCGATGGGGCGGCCCGAACAAATCGCTGGCGCGACAGGCACCGCGATCTCGGCGGGCCACCTGCCGGTTCACCCCGTGAGTAAGGTACCTGTGCCGAAGTCCGACAAGCGTTCCAAAACGAAGCCTGCACGCCGTAAAAGCGCCTCCGCCGCGGCCCAGCGCCGCCCCTCGCAGCTTGCCGCCTTGCCGGATGAAGACCTCATCGATGCCGTCCAGCGGCAGACCTTCCGTTTCTTCTGGGAAGGCGGCCACCCGCAAAGCGGCCTGGCCTTCGATCGGCTCACCACACGCAAACAGCAGATGGATGACAAGGTCACTATCGGGGGCTCGGGCTTCGGAGTCATGGCGCTCATCGTCGCGGTGGAGCGGGGCTGGGTCTCGCGCGAGGCGGCGGTGGAGCGCCTGGGGCGCATGCTCAACCTTCTGATGCGCGCACGCTGCTATCACGGCGCGTACCCGCACTTCATGAATGGCAGCACCGGCGACACGATTCCGTTCTTCCGCAAGGACGACGCGGCCGATCTCGTGGAGACCTCACTTCTGATGCAGGGCCTGCTGTGCGCGCGGCAATATTTCACGCGCGACCTGCCCGGCGAGAATTCCATCCGCGCGCTCATCACCTTGCTATGGGAAGACGTGGAGTGGAACTGGTTCACGCAAGGTGGCCGTAACGTCCTGTACTGGCATTGGAGCCCGTACAACGGCTGGGCCATGGATCATGCGATCCGCGGCTGGAACGAGTGCCTCATCACTTACGTGCTCGCGGCATCATCTCCGCGCCACGCCGTGGACCCCATCGTGTATCACCAGGGCTTCGCCACAGGCGGCGGCTTTCTCAACGGCAAGTCGTACTTCGGCATCGAGCTGCCGCTGGGCATGCCGTATGGCGGGCCGCTATTCTTCTCGCATTACTCGTTCTGCGGCCTCGACCCGCGTGGGCTCAAGGATCAGTACGCCGACTACTGGGAGCAGAATGTGCGGCACGTGAGCATCAACCGTGCGCACTGCGTTGCCAATCCCCACAAGCACGAGGGGTACGGCGAGTCCTGCTGGGGGCTCACCGCCAGTGACGATCCGGGCGGTTACTCGGCGCATGCGCCCGACAACGACAACGGCACCATCGCGCCGACTGCGGCGTTGGCGAGCCTGCCCTACGCACCGCGCGAAGTGATGCGGGCGTTGCGGCACTTCCTCACCGGCCACGGTAACAAGATCTGGGGGCGCTACGGCTTCGTCGATGCGTTCTGCGAACGCCTGGACTGGTACGCCGACACCTTTCTCGCCATCGACCAGGGGCCGATCATCGTGATGATGGAGAACCACCGCAGCGGGCTGCTGTGGAAGCTGTTCATGAGCGTGCCGGAAGTGCAGGCCGGCCTGCTCAAGCTCGGCTTCACGAGCCCGCACCTGCGGACGCAACCGTGAGTGAAGTAACGCGTGACGCCTCTTTCAGCGAGTGGCTGGATGGGCAGTATCGTCATGCAGCCACGGCAATGCTCCGGAGCATATCGCCCGTCGAGATCATCAAGACGCGGCCGGGTTTCGGGCAGACCATGCGGCCGGTGAAGGGCTCCATCGTCGCATCGCCCGTGCTCGCGTCGTACGACCCGGATCCGGACTATTTCTTTCACTGGTATCGGGACTCGGCGATCGTCATCGATGCCCTGCGCCTGCTGTTGGAGGACGGCTCGGTGGGGCAGGAAGCGCTCACGCATCTGGCGGACTTCGTGCACTTCAGCCTTTCGTTGCGAACGCTCGACGGCCGCGCACTCGTTGCGGAGCCGGCGTGGCGTGCCAACGTAGCGCCAGACTTCATGCAATACGTGCGTGACGATGCGGACCTTGCATCGGTTCGCGGCGAGCGTGTTGCTGGCGACACGCGCGTGAATCCCGACGGCACGCTCGACATTTCAAAGTGGGCACGGCCGCAGCACGACGGCCCGCCATTGCGCGCACTTTCGCTGCTGCGCTGGGTTCGCAGTGTGCCGTTGCCCGCGAGCCTGCTCGCAGAGGTGTCGGAACTGGTTCGTGCCGATCTCGCATTCACCTTCACACACTGGCGCGAGCCGTCGTTCGATATCTGGGAGGAAGAGCAGGGCGTGCACTACTACACGCTGTGTGTGGCCGCCGCGGCACTGGGCGAAGGGGCGGAGTGGCTCGAAGCCGCCGGCGATGCGCAACTCGCGCGGCTCTATCGCGCGGAGAGTGATGCCATCCGCCACAGGCTCGATGAGCTCTGGCTCGACGAAGCGGGGCACTACCGGTCTCGAGTTCTGGCGTCGGCAACCCGCTCCACCAAAGAGCTCGACATAGCCGTGATTCTCGCGGCGATTCACGCGGCGGGCGGCGCTGGCGCCCACTCCGTACACGACCCTCGAATGCACGCAACCCTGGCGTGCCTCGAAGCGTTGTTCGACATGGCCTACCCGATCAATCAGCACCGCGGCGCACGGCGCGGCCCCGCAATGGGGCGCTACGCCGGGGACGTGTACTACTCCGGTGGCGCTTACTACTTCTCTACGCTCGGCGCGGCCGAGTTCTGCTTTCGGGCCGCGGCGAACGGCGACTTGCGCACGTGGTTCGAGCGCGGCGACGCCTATCTCGCCACCGTTCGCGCGTTCACGCCGCCGAGTGGCGAGCTCTCCGAGCAGTTCGATCAGCGCAACGGAGCGCAGACTTCCGCGCATCACCTGGCGTGGAGCTACGCGGCGTTCATCTCGTGCATCAGGGCACGCAGGGCAGTTGCGGGATGACGGAGAGGCCAGAAGCCCGCGGCACCGACAGTGGCGCCGTCGCAGCCGACCCGGCCGTGGCGTCTGGCCTCGGTCACCAGCTCGGCATGATGCGTCGGGCGGTTTTCGGCTCGCCGCTGGGCAAGACGCTCGTGGTGCTGCTCATCGCGATCTTCCTGATCGTGGTGCTCACGGCCTACGGGCAGATTCGCCTCAACAGCTGGAACAAGCCGTTCTACGATGCGCTGTCACGCCGCGACCTGCATGACTTTCTGTTGCAGCTCGGCGTGTTTTTCGTGATCGCGGGCGCGTTGCTCGTGCTCAACGTGGCGCAGCGCTGGCTGGTGGAGACCACCAAGTACAGACTGCGCGAGGGCCTCGCGCACGACCTGCTGTTTCACTGGCTGCAGCCAAGGCGAGCGTTCTGGCTCGCCAACGCCGGGCCCATCGGCGTGAACCCCGATCAACGCATGCACGAGGATGCGCGCAAGCTCTGCGACCTTTCCGCCGATCTCGGGGTCGGCCTGCTGCAGGCCACGATTCTCTTCGTGACCTTTGCCGGTGTGCTCTGGAATCTGTCGAGCGACTTCGCCCTGCGCGTGGGCAACGTCGATTACGCCGTGCCCGGGTTCATGCTGTGGGCGGCCATCCTCTACGCCGGGGCGGGCTCGCTGCTGAGCTACTGGGTAGGCAGCAGCCTCATCAATCGCAACGCAGAGCGCTACGCGCGCGAGGCAGACCTGCGCTTCTCGCTCGTGCGCGTCAACGAGCACCTCGACGGCATCTCGCTCGCGGGCGGCGAAGCGGACGAGCGGCGGCGCGTGGAGCTGCATCTGGGCAACGTGATGTTCGCGACGCGCCGCCTCGTATCCGGCCTCACCAGTCTCACCTGGGTTACGGCGGGCTTCGGCTGGATCACGAGCGTCGCGCCCACGCTCGTCGCCGCGCCGCTGTACTTCACGGGCAAGATCTCGTTCGGCGGCCTGATGATGGCGGCGGCCGCGTTCAGCCAGGCGCAGTCGTCATTGCGCTGGTTCGTCGACAACTTCCCCGTCATTGCGGACTGGCGCGCCACGCTGCTGCGTGTGGCAATGTTCCGCGAAGCGCTGACCTCTCCC
Organism: uncultured Gammaproteobacteria bacterium; assembly: GCA_963837755.1. Lineage (GTDB taxonomy): Bacteria > Pseudomonadota > Gammaproteobacteria > Steroidobacterales > Steroidobacteraceae > JADGHX01. The sequence continues at coordinate 786,238 of CAWIOP010000005.1, forward strand.
GAAGTGCAACGAGAGTTCGACAGCCACATCACGTATGTGGAGGGTGACGGCGGGGCGATGATCTTCGAAGGTCTCGAGATGGTCTCGAATGCCGGCTGGGAAATGCTCAAGGAACGGCAGGTCGTGGTGCGGGCAGGGGAGCGCGTTCTCATCGTGGGCGCGCCCGGCACCGGCAAGACGCAGTTGTTCCGCGCCCTCGCGGGCCTGTGGCCCTGGGGCGCCGGCCGCATCACGCGCCCGCGAGATGAGCAGATTCTCTATTTGCCCAATGGCACGCCTTATCTGCCGCGCGGCTCGCTTCGCGAGGTGCTTGCTTACCCGCAGAAGGTCGACAGCTTCGAAAACGGCGCGTTCAGCCGCGCGCTCGATCGGCTTGGGCTTGCGCATCTTTCGCCACAGCTCGATGAGACGCGCAGGTGGGACCGCGAGTTGAGCCAGGACGAGCAACAGGCCCTGGTGTTCGCCCGCATCGCGTTGCAGGCCCCGCCATGGGTGCTCATGGATGACGCGCTGGGCTCGCTCGACGATGAAGCGCTCGAGCGCATCACCGATGTGTTTACGAACGAGCTCAAGCGCACCAGCATCATCCATATCGGGCGGGCCGCGCAGGCCCACCATCCCCTTTTCTCTCGCGTGTTGCACCTTGTTAAGTCGCCCGCCAGACCCGCCGTCGTGCGCGAAGCCACAACCGATGCGCCGGGCACGAAAGAACCCATGATCGGTCGACAGTGAAAACGCCGTTAGCCAAATCGTTCTGCCTGTTCGTGCTGCTGGCGCTCACCGCTTCATGGGCCGCCGCGCAGGATCTGGAGTTTCACCCACCGGCCAGCGCGTCAGACGCTTCCCTGCCCACCGTGATGCGCGACCTCGCCGTGCGCATTCTGCCCGTGTATCAGGAGAAAGAGCCCGAGCGCTACCTCTCGAATCTCTTTGCGCTTCAGCTCGTCGCGGGCGACCCGTCCTCGGCGTTTGCCACGCGAAAGTCATTGCGCGAGCGGCGAAGGAACGCGAACGCAGCGCGCGCCGCGGACCGCGCCGTGCTTTACGACATCTATGCGCGCGCCCGCGCCCTCGAGGCGGAAGACAAAGTTCAGTTTCCGCAGGCGTTCTCCCAGTCTTACCGGGAGACGGTTCCGCGGTTGAATGACCGTGACGCGTACTCCGTCACGAGATGGTTCGGCACGCCGTTGTCCACCTTGCAGGACACCCTGCAGAAATCATTGGACCAGTGGCGCCCCAAGGGAAGCATTCCGCTGCCGCAGGCGGTGGATCTCATCTGGACGTATCTGTCCTTCGAGGCCTACCGCAGCTTCAGCGCGCTGGTCGGTGCGCTCGATGCCGAAGAAGATCGCCGCCGCTACATCACGGACGAGAACGTGCTCATCAAGACGCCCGACGGCGCCACGCTCTCCGCGCTGCTGGTTCGCCCGAGAAGCGCGACGAAGCCGATACCGACCTTGCTCGAGTTCTCCATCTACGAGTCGCCGCACTATGCGCGCGAAGTCGCATCGCATGGCTATGTGGCGATGGTGGCGTACGCGCGCGGGGTGGGTGGAAGCAGCGGCAAGGTCGCACCGTTTCAGAATGACGGTGACGATGCGCGCGCGGTGATCGGCTGGATCGCCAAACAGAAGTGGAGCGATGGCCGCGTGGGAATGTATGGCGTGGGCTACAGCGGTTTCGCGGCGTGGGCCGCTTCGAAGAAACTGCCACCTGCGCTGAAAGCCATTGCCACGTCTGACGCTACGGCGCCCGGTGTCGACGGCCCCATGGCCGGAAACATCTTCCGAAACTCCGCTTACCGCTGGCTCTATCACGTGACTCATGACGAAGGGCCGGAGGAGAAGACCTTTGCGGACGACGCGCAGTGGCGCGCGTTCAACCTGGCCTGGTACACGAGCGGGCGGCGTTACCGGGAGCTCGCGAGCTCGGCGGGCCGGCATGGCGTGATTTTTCGCGGCTGGCTCAATCACCCGAGCTACGACGGCTATTGGCAAAAGATGGTGCCGTTCGGGGAGCAGTTCGCGCAAATCGACATCCCCGTGCTCACCACCACCGGCTACTACGCAGATGGCGAGCTCGGCGCGCTGTATTACTTCAGCCAGCACTACAAGCACAACCCGAAAGCGAACCACACACTGCTGATCGGGCCCTACGACGACGGCGTCATTCAGCGCTCAGCAGCGGGTGCGCTGCACGGCTACCAGTTGGACCCGGCTGCGCTCGTCGAGCTTCGCGAGTTGCGCTACCAGTGGTTCAACTACGCGCTCAAGGGCGCAAAGCAACCCGCGCTGCTGAAAGACCGCGTCAACTATCAGGTGATGGGGTCGAACGAGTGGCGGCACGCCGCGTCGATCGACGCCATGGGGAAGGGCGCGCTGAGGTTCTTCCTGGAGGAGAACCTCACGGGGATCTCAATCGCCTCCTGCAGGCCAAGCCCGCCAAAGCAACGTTCCTGCCGCAGACGTTCGACCTGGCCGACCGCAGCGACGCGAACTGGGGGCCGCAGCCGGAGATCGTGAGCCGCAGGCTCAAGCCGCCCAACGGCGAGATCTTCGTGAGCGAGCCGCTGCAGGCGGCTACGGAGGTGAGTGGACTCCTTGCGGGCCGTCTGGATTTCACCGTGAACAAGGTGGACATGGACTTGAACGTTTCCCTGTATGAGCTGCTGCCGGGCGGGGAGTACGTGAGGCTGTGCGAGCCATATGAGTTCCGCGCCAGCTATGCGCGGGATCGCGTGCGTCGCCACCTGTTCAGCGCGGGCGTGCGCCAGCAGCTCGCGTTCAAGAGCGAGCGGTTGACGAGCCGCAACCTGCAGGCGGGCAGCCGGGTTGTGCTCGTGTTGGGCATCAACAAGCGGGCGGACCGGCAGATCAACTACGGCACCGGGGACGACGTGAGCGAAGAGTCGCTGGACGACGCGGCGGTGCCGCTGCGCATTCGCTGGTACAACAGCAGCTATATCGACGTTCCGGTGCGGCGGTGACGTCGCGGCGATTGTCCGCGCCACACCGCCAAAGCCGTGACGACCCGCGCTGAGCCGGGAGCTGCCTCAGCCGCCAGCCGTGATGACGTGCGGCCGCTCCTCGCGACCATCCGCGTGACGCGCGAATCGAAGCTCGGTGCGCGGATGCACCGGCGCGTTCGAGTTCCACGGCCATTTCCCGAACTGCGTGCGGCGATAATCCGCGAAGGCCTGCTGGATCTGTTCCTGCGTGTTCATGACGAACGGCCCGTATTGCGCGACGGGCTCGCCGATGGGCCGCCCCTGCAATAGCAGCATTTCGCCTTCACTTGCGCCGTTTTCAAGCAAGACGCTTTGGTCGGCATGCAGCTCAATGGCGGACGACGGCCGCGCCGACTCGCCACCGACGCGCAGTGAATCGCCGCTGAAGAAGTACAGCGCGCGATTCGACCCCGCGCGCGCGGGCGGCAGAGTCCAGTTGGCGTGCGCGGCCATCTTGATGGTCCAGATGGCAACGTCCGCGTCGGCACGTGACGCCCAGGAGTGTGGTGGTGGCGCAGGGGCTTTCAACTCGCCGAGATCGCCCGCAACGAGCGTGACCTCTGTCGCGCGGCCCGCAGCGTCGTTTGTCACGAGTTTCGGAATGTCGCCGGCCCAGAACATGGAGAAATGGGGTGCGCTGAGCTTGTTCGCGGCTGGCAGGTTCAGCCAGAATCTGAAACAACTCGAGGGGATTGGGCTCGTCACGATGGACGAGCGGAAACATCTCGCTGTGCTCGATGCCACCGCCCGCGGTGAGCCACTGAACGTCGCCGTGACCGAAGCGCGCGGTGGCGCCAAGAGAATCCGAGTGATCGATGAACCCGCGACGGACCAGCGTGACCGTCTCGAACCCCCGGTGCGGATGGCGCGGGAAGCCGGGCACCACATCGCCGTGGTACATGCGCCAACCGTCTTTACCCTCGAAATCCTGGCCGATGTTGCGGCCGGCAAGCGATGCCGCGGGGCCCATGCGCTCGTTGCCGGCGGGGTAGGCGTCCTGGTGGTAGACGCAGAACAGGAAGGGGTCGGCGGTTTCCCAGGGGGAGCCCAGGGGGCGGATTCGTTTGACGGGGGTGGTGGTCATGGGGTGCGTGGCTCCTCGCGGCGCAGTTTAGACGCTTGTCCGGGCATTGCCTTCAATAGCGCCCACGAGCGCCTGAATGCTAATTGCGATCAGGTACTTACATAACCTATAGTCATTGACCTGAGTGATCGGACCATCGGGATTTGTATCATGCGTGCGCTGAATCGACGTCGGGTCGCTCTCCACCGCTCACATGCCGAAGCCGACGACGGCGGCTACATGCCTGGGACGCCCGAAGAGCGTTTTTTGGAAGTGTGGGAGCTGACTCGGGAAGTCTGGGCTTTTTTCCAGGAAACAGATGCTGAACAGCGACTACAAAGAGATGTTGCAGTGCTTGTTAGAGGAAAAAGTTAGATTTCTCCTCGTAGGTGCTTAGGCACCAGGCAGGTCGCTCGTGACGTCGTACGAGCGATAGTCCACTGGAGCCTGACGAAGCCCCGCGCCGATTGGCGACTATCGCGGCCGCGCTGCTCGCGTCGGCCACCTCTAGCTAGAATCGAGGCTTCCGAGATCGGCAATCGTCCGATTTGCGGAGGGCTGGGCTGGAGATCGACTCAACGCAGCAGAGATCGCCGCTATCGCAGGTCGGATGGACCATCATGCCGCCTTCCTGAGCCTCACAGACACCTTCAGCCCCGCAAGCGACGCGAGATCGAATAACGCATCCAGGCTGAACTTGTCGATCTTCCCGCGCAGCAGGTCGTTCAGGCGCGGTTGGCTGATGCCCAGCTTCGACGCGGCCGCCTGCTGGGAGAGCCTCCAGCCACGCACTACTTTCTGCACCGTCATCATGATCGTGGCGCGCGCCTCCATGCTTGCTGCCGCCGCCGGGGAGTCCTCGATCGCATCCCACACGTTGTCGTAGGCTTTCATTTCTACGTCCTCTGATCGCGCCCCGTCCGGGAACGCGCAAGTTCGCGACTGTCGAGCCCACGAGCCGGATCGGTTTTGGTGTTCGTCGGAGGATATCCGAATCGATATAACAATGCGAGATGTCCGTCGTAGTTTCGGTAAGGTTGACTGACGCGCAGCGTCGATCCTCCTTTGACACGACCGTGACGTCATGACCGGCGCACGCTGACGCCGGGCTGCTCGATTGTGGCGTCGTACAAGCGATGGTCGGCCGCGCGCTCGTCGCTGGGCGCGTTCACTTGCTGAGCCGCGCGCGCTTGCATGTGACCGTGGCGGAGCAACATGCGAGTGGCGGCCTGAGTCTGGAGGCACTCCCGCGCAGATTGGCGACCTTCGCCGCTGCGCTGGTGACGCGTACTGCGATGCTGGTGCCGCGAATCGCGATTCTCGCGTCAGGTATCGCGATTCTGGCGACTGGTTGCACGGTTCTGGGGCAAACTGATTTCTTCGCCGAAGCAAGCGCTTGCAGGCGAAAATCGGCCGCCGCGGAAACGTGTTCCAAGTCAGGTCGACAGACCTGCAACTCTGGTCGCCGGAGTTGCAACGCCGGTCACCGGAATCGCGACTCTGGTTGATGGAGTCACGACTCTCGTCGCTTGCGCGGCCGCGCTCCTCATCTCGTCGGCGGCGTTCGTCATTTCGCCAGCCACGCTGGTCGCAGGCGCGCGCGAGTTGATCGCATCCGCGGCGAGGTTGCTCGCCACTCCGCCGGCATTGGTCACTTACGCGGATGTGTTGCTCGCGTCTCCCGCGACGCTGCTCGCCTGCGGCATCGAGTTGCTCATCGAGCTCGCCACATTAGTCAGCACGCCGGCGCCACTCGCGACTGAAACCACGATGTTCGCGATGCAGCGATGCGCCGAAGATGCACAGCACATGAAAACTCCATTCAGCCGCCGTTCACCATGCAAGGCGCACTCTATGGCCCGTGAGGAGCAGGACTTTGCCTGTGAAAGCATTCTCGACCCAAACAGTGCAATCCACATGAAAGGAACTTGTATGGCCTCTCCAAAAGACATTTTGACCCGCGTCCTGGCGGTGACGACGGCCTGGGCAAATTTGCGCCCGGCAAAATCCTTCTCGGGCCAAACGCTGGACCAGTTCAGGGAAACCGTGAAGCCGAGCCTCGATGTTCGGGCGGAAATCACGGACCTCGAAGGCCGGTTGCAGGCGGCCGTCCTGCGGCGCGACGCGCTGGACGCCGTCTCGATGGCAACGGTCAACAGCATCGTCCACGGCGTGAAAGGCGACATGGAAGAAGGTGAGGACGGCGAGCTGTATGCCGCGATGGGCTTTGTGCGCAAGAGCCTCCGCAGCAGCGGGCTGATGCGCCGACAGCCGAAAGACCAAGTGAAATCCAACGGCGCGGCTTGAACTTCGCGCAGACACCAAAAAACCCCGCCACGCTGGAAGGTGGCGGGGTTTTTTGGTGTCTGCGCGAATCGTGGTGCTGCGGCGCGCAGCGGTGACGGCCGCGGAAACGCGCCCTTGCTGGTGCCGGGTACATCAGCAAGGGCGGCGTGGCGTCACCAGGTGACGCGATCAGTGGCTCGTTCCATTCAGCCGGCCGAACGCGGAAAGCAGCGCTTTCACGTTCTCGGCTTCTGCGACGAGGTTCGGCTCCGTCTTCTGTTGGGCGGTGACTTTGCCAACGGCTGTGTCGTGCGCCGCGTGGCTCTCGAAGTACTCAAGCACGCGGATGGACACATCCAGCAGCGAGCGGGCGTGCCTCATGCCGGGCAACAGCATGGCGGCGGTGGCCTGGAGGGTTGGAATGGATTCCTTCGCCATCATGCTGCCTCCTTTGCGCGCTGGGCGGCCAGCGATTCCAGCAGCGCTTCGAGGTCTTCGATTTCCAGATCCAGCGGGGCGCTGGCCTGGTGATGAAGCAGCGAGGCGATGTCGGCGTCGAGGTCCGCGCCTTGCGCCTTGAGCGCGAGAACGGAAACGCTGATGACGGGGATGATGAGCTTCAGCCGCTGCACATGTGTGCGCAGGCGGTGGGGGAGTTGCTCATCCAGGGTTGGGTGGAGGGGTGGTACTGTACGCGCGGGAGTGCCGCTTTCGATTGTCTGGAACATAGGCGCCTACCTTTCCCGTGGGCGTTTGTGAGGCGCGCGGCGGTGCTAGATACACCGTCGCGCGCCGCTTGATTGGGGGCTACGGGGGAACTTTAAGCGTCGGAGTGCGGAATGTCTGCCTCTGAAAATGGTGATTTGCACCGGTAATGCAGGTGGTGTCGCTGAGATAGTTGTGCAGGGGCAGGACGACACCGCTGCCGGCTCGACGCGGATCAGGGTGGCTGGTGCGAGCTCGCGTCGCAATTTAAGTGGGCGAACTTGACCGGCAGCATTCGACCCAGAGCCGCCCTTCGCTTTGCTCCAAAGCAGTAATCCGAGAGGAAAAAGCGGACATTGATCGTGCACGCCGAGCACGGAATGGGCGGCGGAATCCCGGACCGCCTTCTTATGTGAACCCCACCCAAAGGACGCCGCCGAGGATCGACATCCATTCCTGCGCCGTAAGCCCTTTCACGCTTGTTATACTGACAGCGGAACAGAGGATGGCGTACTTCCAATGGTTTACGCGCCACTCGGGGCTGTCAGTACTAAAAAAATGTCCGGACTCCGGCGTCGTTCCATTACTTGTTAGGTGTTGGCGTGCCAAAAGTATGGGTGGTGGTCACCATGAGAATGGTGGCGCTGGCGATAGGCTTCGTAGCCGTCGGTTCGCTCCAGGCGTGTAGCCAATCTGCCGATGAGAGATACGATGTTGGCTACGACGACGGCTTCGCCGTCGGCTACAACACGACGTGCAAGATTCGAGCAACCCTCATAGACGGTGATTGGGAGAACGAGGCGTATTCGCGCGGGTACAGGGAGGGATATTCTGAGGGCGAGCGTGAGTGTAAGACCAAGGGCACGGACTAGACTGCAAGGCGTCACGCCTCATCTTTCGCTCGGTGACGACCCCGATGCCTAACATCTCGCTGGAGCGCAGCCGTGAACGATAAAGTGCCTTGTCATAGCGCCTGCGCGCGGCGCGCTCAGCTCAGCCGTTAGCCGGCATGACGCGACAGCTCCTCTCAGCGGCAGTAGAAGCGGCGGTGCGTACATCCCTCGCGCGCAGCTGGTCGGAACGAACGAGTGTTTGCTTCAATCCGAGCATTGCGCCACTTTCCTATGGACAGTGTGCGCCAACAGCCATAGTCGTCTTTGAGCGGTTTGGTGGCGAGATTCTCAGGACCGAAGTGCGCAGGTACGACGGGCACGTCATTCGCCACTTCTACAACAGGATCGACGGACGCCGGTATGATTTCACCGCCGACCAGTTCGAGATACCGGACTACTGGCATGAACTCAACTACAAGGACTTTCCCTCTAGCGTCGAGGAAGCAATGACCGAGACTCTTCCTGGACAAGTTGAAGCGATGCGTGAGGCGTTTCGTGGAGAAATGGACTCCGCAAATGCCGGCTAACAATCTGTTGCGGCGGCCCGGGAACCATAAAGTGCTGGCGCGCGGCCGGCCGCTGAACGAGGCCGTTAGGCCTCACAGTATGCAGCGCACCTTCATGCGTACTTTCGGTAGCGTCCTGGCAGCGATCGTCATCGCTGCGTGTTCTGATTCCTCATCACCTGAACGGTCGGTGGGTACCGGTTACGTTGTGAAGTGCACCGAGCCGTTACCGGAGTTCACTCTTGGCCCCGCTTCGAAGCCGACGCAAGCACAGGAAACAGCTCTGTGCGCTTGCATCTGGGCGCGTCTTGGTAGCTGGGAGCGGAGAACTTCGGGGCAGATTGCGCGAGGCAAAGAATCCGAAGCCTCAGCGCCGAATCTGAGGGCCTTTCCAGCGCGATTCGGGAGTGCCGTCGAAGAGTGCGGGGGAATGAAGCTGTGAGCGCCTGCCAGCGGGCCTAACACCGCCGCTGAACCGTGGCGTCAAGCGGCAGTCCACGTCGTCGCCCGCTCGCCGCGTTGCGCTCAGACTTCCGTCGCAGTAACCACCGTATTTGACAATGGACTTCATAGCCAACGCCATCGGTCGCATCCTGTTCGGCCTCGCGCTCGTCCTTTTCGTGGCAGCGGCGGTCTGGGTGCTTTACCGTCTACTTCCGAACGGCCGCATAAAGGTGTTCTTGTTCAAAGTCAGAGGGACCCGCGGCAGCTACGAGAGTAGGAAGGACAAAGTGACCTCGAGACTCGTCGTTATTGCACTGTTTCTCGGATTAGCATTGCTCTACACGTGGCTGATGATTCGCGACTCTGCCTAAGGTCATGGGAAGCCGCCTAACAAATCGCTGGAGCGCACGCGTGAACGATAAAGTACGAAGCCCAAATCACAGCGCGCGCGGCGCTCAGCTCAACCGCTCGCTCTCACGAGAATGACTGGACACGGGTCTGAAGCCGTAGCTGAGATTTGGTGGATCACTAAGGTGGTCGTGCCGCTCGTCGGCGTATTGATCGCCTCCGTGATCATTCCGTTGCTCTTGCATCACCTAAAGTTTGCACGCGAGCGAAAGGAACGGCTCTTCGAAGCTCGAAGAAATGCCTATCACGAGTACTTCAAGAAGATCGAGTCCGCTGTTTCGGACGCCGCCCAAGAATATGAAACATTTTCTCGTGAGGTCATGCCGAAGGCCTTCCTGAAACTTCTGCATAGCAACAATTCTCCAGAGTCGATCGTAGAGTTTCAGCAGATTGTGGGCGACTTTCCGCTACGCATTCAGATGGCATATCGGAAAGCGTCTTCGGAAATTACGGCCCTCCAGATCGTGTGCTCGAGGCCACTGATGAAGTTGGCAGAGCAATTCGAGGCGGCGAACAAAAATCTTCTCGACATGAGTGCAGACTGGCTCGGCGAAATGAAAGGATTCTATGGTCCAGCCAAGTCTGGAAACTCCCGTTGCGAAGAAGATGAAGGCACTCGCAGAGGAGATACGCGTTCGGAAGCAGGCGCTCGTTGAGAAAATGCGTACCGAACTTGGGAGCGATAGGTTGTGAGAGCTAACAAGCCAGTCGAGGTGGACCTTCGCAGGCGGGCTTCGCCCACTTGCTCGGCCGCTCAATGGCGACGTTAGGCGCGTAGGTCATGACGCCGCGCGAGCCACTGTTCATCGCACGATTTTTTGTGAGGCGAACCGAAGATGGCGGTCCTCGCTAAGGGTTCATCCTGTTTCCTGAGAGTGGACAGCGAAACGTCCCATCCAGATTCGACGAATCGTACAACATGGCGACGATCGGCATCCGCTACGAGCCAAACGCACGAGTAGACAATGGCGATTCTTTTGAGGCTCGTTGCAACGTGCTTGACGAGCCGTATTGGGCTCCCCTGGTGCACGTTGGGTTGAGGTTTAGGATATGGGACGGACGGGACATCATGGACGCTGAAATCATTCAGGTATGTCCCGAGAATTGGATGGTGCCGCTCAGTGGCCTCGCATAACAACCGGTTGCAGCGGACCGTCATAGGTAGCGCGCGCCGGTTGGCGCAGCACGCGGCCGCAGAACCAGGGCGTTAGGCATCAAGAATGAAACCGGGGTCATCGGCTAGCTGGAGAGAAGACGGAGATGCGACCGCCTACGACCACGAGATGTGGGAGTTTAAGTCGCGGCAGTTCTCCTCATCAGCTAAACAACTTCTCACAGATTTCGACGCCGCTGTCGAATCACTGACCTTCGAGAGCGTGATGCTTCTTCCGACAGCGGAATTTCTCGCATCGCTCGCCGTAGAACTCATCGCCAAAGCGTATTATCTGCGCCTGAATTCGGGGCCAAGAGAAGCCATATATCGCCACGACGTGCTGGACTTATGCGGCGACTCTCTCTTCAGTCCTGAACAGCGGCAGTTGATGCTGCATGCCCAACGATATGTAGTGTGGGCGGGCCGGTATCCCACGCCCAAGTGGACGAAGGAGATTTTTAAGGAGGAGTACGACGTTCCTTCTACGGTTGCGGGCCGAGCGGAGACGATCGACGCGACTAACATCCCAAACACGGCCTCTCGGCCAAGAGTTGACGAGTTGCTTGCTCTCTATCACCACATCCACGACGCATGGGCGAGGCTCGACAGTGCCTAACAACGTTGAGTGTCCGCTTTCGGGAAACTGAAACTGGTGCCCCAGTTTCCGATAGCTGCTCCTGGCCGAGAACAGAAGTTTCCGCGATCACCTGACGCGTACGTGTATGGAAACTGCAGGAACAGCGTGTAACGCGTCTCCCGAACCATTCCGACGAAGACTACTGACTTCCAGATTGTTCCAGCTGCAGCAATCCGCGCGAATGCAGGGAGGACGTGACCGGAAGAAATGGCGGAAGCACGGCGCCATGTTCTGAAGAAGAATCTTCTGCCTTCGAGGATAATGGATGTGGCGATCCGTACTGCTGGTTGTTCGACGGCTCACCAGAGCCCACGGTTGTATTCTTCGATCGTGAAGAACAAACGGAGAGCGGGGCGCGAGCATCGTTCACGGCCTGGTTGGCCGAGACCAAGTTCTGACATGTTTCCGTCCAACAAATGCTTCGAGCCGAACGCTTTCAAAGCAATGCGCGGCTCAAACATGGCGTTAGGCGGCACGACGTATAGCGAAGGTACTTTCCATGCAGGATGTGTCGATACTCTTGGACAACCGTCCCGGCGCCCTCGCCGACATGGGGGAGGCATTGGGTCGCGCCGGCGTTAGCATCGAGGGTGGGGGCGCATGGGTGGTAGGGGGAAGCGGCGCTGCCCATTTCCTCTTCGCTGACGGGGCTGCAGCTCGCCAGGCACTTCAGGCCGTTGGCATAAGAGTGCTGGCTGTGCGAGATGTGGTGGTCCAACGTCTAAAGCAAGCTGTGCCAGGCCAATTGGGGCAGTTGACGCGCAGGATGGCCGATGCCGGCATCAATATCGAAGTTCTCTACAGCGACCACGATCATCAATTGATTCTCGTTGTAGATGACGTTGCTAAGGCGCGTGACGTTTCAGCTGCATGGGCAAGAGAGTCCTAATGGTGCCGCCTGACAATCCGTTGCAGCGGTCCGTGACCCATAAGTGCTGGCGCGCGGACGCGCCAGCTTTCGGCGTATTCGTGCGGCCGCATACGATGGCCGCTTCTGGCCGGTCAGCGACTGCGGCCGCTGAGCCAGCCTGTCGGGTTACACCTCTGTCTGTTCTGCCATCTCCAGAGCGTCATCCACTTCGATGCCCAAATAGCGCACGGTGCTCTCGAGCCTGGTATGCCCGAGCAGCAACTGCACCGCTCTGAGGTTTTTCGTCCGCCGATAGATGAGCGACGCCTTCGTTCGCCGCATCGTGTGCGTTCCATATGCAGCAGGATCAAGCCCGATCTCGCGGACCCAACCACGCACTATGCGTGCGTACTGGCGAGTCGATAGATGCGGCGAGCCACGAAGCCGGCTCGGAAATAGAAAGTCTTCAGATCTCAGGCCCGCGCATTTAATCCAGGCGGCGAGTGAGGCTCGGGTCTGCTCGGTGATCTCGAATTGCACCGGCCGTTGAGTTTTCTGCTGCATGACTGTCGCCCGCGCCGCGATTCGATCTCCGTGCGAGATGTCACGGACGCGGAGCTTTACCAAGTCGCACGACCTGAGCTTGCTATCGATGGCGTGATTAAACAAGGTGAGGTCGCGAGTTCGCTCAGCGAGTTGCAATCGAATCCGGATCGCCCAGATCTCTCGAAGCCTGAGGGGTGCCTTCTGCCCGATGAGTTTCCCTTTGTTCCACGGCTCGTGATGATGAGCAGCTGTGTCGATAAGCTGGTTCATAACGGATCCCTCGTTTGGTGAAATCCGGAACCACTGTGTACGGTGGGAACGGGCAATGTGCGACCCGAAGCGGTCAGTGAATCAACATGGCTTCGGCTCATTGACTGCCGCGCGAATTCGTCCCCTGAACTTTCGCCGGTAGGTTCATAGCTCGCTAACCTTGAGAACGCTTCCACAATTTGCCCGAATCGTGCCCTTCTTCTGCCAAAAAGACCGCTTATCGTGCTCGGCAGAGGTCACTTCTGACAGCAATATTCAGGTCGAAACCCGCCACTTCCATCGAGACCATGCACAAGCCGATCCTCGTAATTTTCTTGTTCGTACTTGCATGCGCCCATTTGCAGGCGGACGCTGCCGTCTGGCAACCCTCGCCCGGCCATGTACAAGAGCCAATCTGGCCCGGCGCGGTGCCCGACGCGATGCCCAACCCGAAACCGGAGTCTGTCGGTCCCCCCGCAGGACGCGAGTGGTGGCCCAGGGCTAACGATGTCAGCCGGCCGACAATGACGGTGTATGCAGCCAAGGGCCGCAACACTGGCGTTGCTGTGGTGGTGTTTCCCGGCGGGGGTTACCAGTTCCTGGCCATGGATCTGGAGGGCACGGAGATCTGTGACTGGCTGACCTCGCGCGGCATCACCTGCGTGTTGCTGAAGTACCGCGTGCCCGACTCGGGCCCGACGATGAAGAACGGGCGCACCTTCTACCCGAAGGTGCAAACGGCGCTGCAGGACGCGCAGCGCACGCTAGGGCTGGTGCGCCAGCACGCCGCGGAGTGGCATGTCGACCCGCACAAGGTCGGCGTGATCGGCTTTTCCGCCGGCGGGCACCTCGCCGCTGCCGTCAGCACGCACTTCGCGCAGCGGACGTATCCGCCGGTGGATGCCGCCGACGAGCTGAGCTGCCGACCGGACTTCGCTATTGTCATCTACCCCGGCCACCTGTGGACGCCTGGGACGACCCTGAGCCTGCGCCCGGACATCCGCGTCCGCGCCGACACGCCGCCGACCTTCCTGCTGCACGCCGAGGACGATAACGTGGACGACGTGAAGCATTCGCTGACCTACTACGTCGAGCTGAAGAAAGTCGGCGTCCCCACGGAAATGCACCTGTATGCGCAGGGCGGTCACGCCTTCGGCCTGCGCCCCACCAAGCTGCCCATCGGCCGTTGGCCCGCGCTGGTGGAGCAGTGGCTGCACACCATCGGCGTGCTCAGCCCTCAGGAAAACTGAGCACGCGCAAAGCCTGTTCGAAGGACAGCGCGATTTTGAGACACAGGCCGTACAGCCGAATGACGTCGATCAGCTAAATGGAAGGAGCGGGTGGTGAAGTTCATCCCACTTGTTTGGGCGGCGATCCGGCGCAAGTTCAGCCGATCCATTCTCATCTTCGCACAGGTCATCGTCGCGTTTGCGCTGTTCGGCGCACTGCAGGGATTGACGAGCGGCGTCAACCACGCCATTGCTGCTGCGGCCGCCGATCGTTTGTACGTGGCGAGCAAGCTGGATCAAAGAGGCGCGCTTCCGATGTCAATCGTCGAGTGGTTGAAAGCGGTCCCCGGCGTCCGTAATGTCACGTTCCGCTATCAGTTCTCCTCGATCTATCAGCGTCCCGAGCAGCTCGTGCCGATTTGCGCAACCGACATCGGCTCTTTCCTCGCGGTCTACGCGCCGTCCAAGGTCACTCCCGCGTCCGCGCTGAGCGCGATGCGTCAGGTTCAGGACGGTGCCATCGTAGGGATCGGAACGATGCACAAGTACGGCTGGAAGGTCGGCCAACGCGTGACGCTTCAATCGAAGCTGAAGCGCACGGATGGGACCGGCAATTGGACCTTCAACATCGTCGGAACGTGGGCGAGCACCGAGAAGTCCGATGAGGAACCTCAGCTGTTGATCGCCAATTACGGCTACGTCAACGAGTCGTTGCCCGAGGGTCCTGCACGCGACACGTTCAAATTTGCGGTGCTGCGCATCGACGATCCCACGCGTGCCGGGCAGGTCAAAGAGATGATCGATTCGCGATACGAGAACTCACCGAACGAGACACTCACGCAGTCGGAGCAAGAGCTGGCTGAAGTCAACCTCAGGCGTTTGGGCGATCTCAACACCGTCGCGCACCGGATTGTCGGAGCGACGTTCTTCGTGCTGCTCTTTGCCACCGGAGCGCTCATGATGCAATCGATACGCGAGCGCACGCCGGAGCTCGCCGTTCTCAAGACGCTCGGCTTCTCCGACCGCCGCGTGATGGCGCTGATCCTCGCCGAGACGCTCGTGCTCTACCTCGCCGGCGCCGCGATCGGCTTGTGGCTCGGTACGCTGCTGCTCCCCGTGGCCCGCGAATCGATCGGGAAGGTCACGGTGCCGCCGAGCGTGTTCGCGCTGGGCTTCGCCTGCGCAGTGGCGCTTGCGGTCGCGGGCGGTGGCGTCGCGGCCTGGCGCGGGTTGCGGCTGCGCGTGGCCGACGCGCTCGCCAACCGCTGAGGATCTGGCATGCGCGCCATCCATCATATCTGGCTTCTGACTGTCACTGCGGTCTGCAGCATTCCCGAGCGGCTCGGTACCTCGGCCGTCATCGTGATCAGCATCACTGCCGTCACAAGCGTGCTGGTGGCGATGCTCGCACTCGGCCAAGGGCTTGAAGAGCTTGCCCGAGCCGATGTCCGCGCGGACCAAGCCGTCGTGCTCTCAGCCGGGGCGCAATCGGCAGTGCAGAGTTCCCTGCCGAAGACGATCTTGGGCAGCATTTCCGACAAGCCGGGAATAATGCGCGACCCGCGGGGTGAGCCCGAGATGTTCGGCGCCGCATTCATGTACATGGACGCTGTGAGTCGGGAGAATCGGCGTAGTGCTGTGAGCTTTTACTTCGTTACGCCTGGATTTTGGGAGATCAATTCTGGGGTTCGCATCATCGAGGGCCGCAACGTGCGGCCGGGGCTGCGCGAACTTATCGTGAGCGATGTGATTCGCCGCCGCTTCAGGCACATGAATGTCGGCGATCAGGTACGCATACGAGGCACTTCCTGGAAGATCGTCGGTGCGTACCACAGCGAATCGCTCCAGGACTGGGTCATCGGGGATGCCGATACCATGCTGGCGGCGTTCCCACGCTCTACATTCAACACCGTGAACGTCATTGTCGAATCACCCGCCGCGTTCGCGATGTTCAAGCAGGCCGTCACTAACGACCCGACGCTCACGGTGAGGGTCATGACACAGGCTGAAAGCAACGAGGCAGTGCTCAGGCCTCAGCGAAAGCTGTTCGACTTCATCAGCTATTTTCTCGGCGGCTTGATGGGACTCGGTGCGGCTTGCGGCGCGTTGGCGAGCCTTTACGCAAGCGTCGATGCCCGGACCTTCGAGATCGGCACGTTGCGTGCGATCGGGTTCAACGCAGTCCCGGTGGTCGTCTCGGTGCTCGTGGAAGGAATGCTGCTCGCGATTGTCGCTGCTCTCCTAGTTCGACTGTGTTAAGAACTCCGTGCCCCTCTAGTCGGTGACCGTGCGCAGCAGGGGCATAGCGGCAGTCCTCGTGCGATGGCGCGCGCCAGGCGAAAGCGAGTGGTGGCGATGGACCAGGGATGTGGCGCTGCATCGGCGCGAGCCCCGCGCGGGCGGAAGCCTTCGGGTAGGGCAGGCGTTTTGAGTCGAGCGGAGTTTTTTTTAAGTCCCGAGAGCCGCTCGAGCATCAGAAAGCCGTAGGCGGCGATGCACAGGCTCGCATGATGATGAAAGCCGCGCCAGTTGCGCCCTTCGTAGTGGCCCAGGCCGAGCTCGGGTTTGAGCTCCTGGTAGTCGCGCTCGATGAGCCAGCGGCCTTGGCGGTGGCCACCAGCGTCTTGAACGAGGTGTTTGCGGGCAGCGTCGACAGCCAGTAGTGGCGCGGCTCGGCCTCGCCGTGCGGCCATTCGATGAGCAGCCATTCCTCGTCGCGCGGCAGATCGTCGTGGGCGGCGCGCACCCGCACGCGCGGCAAAGCGCGAGCGCAGCGGCGCCGTTGGTGCCTTCACGCCAGGTGACGCGTGCGAAAGCTTCTGCGCCGGCAAGCGCGCGCCAGTTCGAGCACCGACGATCGGCTGGTGGCGCGCATCGCGCAGCAGCCGTGTGCGCGGCCGACCGCGGCCGGGCTGGCCGGTGGCATGGGCGCCGGCTGATGCGCGCCCCACCACACCGTCGTGTTGTCGCGCACCGCCCACCACGTAGAGCAGAGCCACGCTCGGCTCAGCCCATCGCGAAAGTCCGCGTCTCATCGCCATAGCGCGGCATCGGCCAGCACGATGCCCGCGCGGGATGCCCGCCGCCAGCGCCTGCTCGATCTGCTCCAGGGCGATCGCGCCCTTGGTGCGAAACTCGATCTCCTTCGGGCACGCCGGCTTGTCTTGCGTCGCGCCGATCGTCGGCCCACTCTCTGCGGCAGATACAGCCGATAGGCCAGCGGCAGGCTGCCGTCGCTCGGTGGCCAGCGACAGACTCACCGCCACCTGGCAGTTGTCCGTCTTGCCCAGCCGCCCACAGTATTGGCGCGCCACGCCGACCGAATGCTCGCCCTTCTTCGCAAACCCCGTGTCATCGACGATCCAGAAGCACGGCGTTGCTCTTCTTCATCAGCACCGGCACCACCTGCGCGGCCACCGCCGCCAGCAGCGCCGCATCGCTCCAGTCGGCATCGGCCACCAGGTGATGCATCGACTGATGCGCCGAGCGCACATTCTGCGGGTGCACCCGCGCGGCCATCGGCTCCACGCTCTTGCGCTCCCCGGGCAGCATCAGTCCCTTCAGATACCACTGCGCCGGCTGCCGCCGATCCGCATGCGCCAGCGTCGCGCCAATCATCTGTGCGTACTCATCAAATCGCGCCTCAAGACTCTTGCCCACCGACAAACCTCTTGCAATGGCTGAACTGCTTGAGACAATATCATGAATCAATTACTTTTCTAACACAGTCGAACTAGGCGCGGGCATCGCCTCGTATCTGTTCAATGGACACGTCGTCGTGGCGCAGGGGATCACCTTTCCAATGGCCGTTACCCCGCGCCTCGTGATCATCGGTATTGTCTGGTCGCTGGGCATCGGCATGATTGGCGGTATCCTTCCGTCTATACGGGCGGCGCGATTGCCTGTTACGGTAGCACTTGGTGCAAGGTGAGCCTTGAAACGGCTTCTTCAGTCTAATGCGCCGGTTTATCTGGCCTGGAATGAACAGCCAATGTCTCCACTAGAGGTCGAACGCCTGGCGAGGATGAGCCAGTACGAGTTCAGACGGGAAGGCTGTACGCCGAGAGAACACGGCTCGGTTGGCACGTGGCCCAGCAACTCAAGCTGGGGTATTAACTCAGCTTTAGGGCACCAAATAGCACCCCGCGAGTTTCACCGAGAAATCACCAGAAACTCTGGCTTACTTTGCAATTCATCCGGGGCTAAAGTAAGTCCGTTATCTATCGACACCAGGTCAAGGATTCGGATGAAGGATCGCGACCTCTACTCAATCGAAGAAGCACGGCAGCGCCTGGGTGGAATTTCGCGCAATTCCATTTACCAAATGCTGCGCGACGGAAAGCTACCAAGTGTGATTATCGGCTGCCGCCGTTTCATATCAGCATCACCGCGTGGTGCGTCCACTCATAGTACACACCGCCTACGAGGCCATCCTCCGGAGGCGCGTCCTCATCTTTCCACCACTCACTGAAGCCGGGAAAGATCTCCGATAGTTGCCGAAGCGTTTCCTGAGGCCGCTGTCGCATGTCTCACCTGATCGATTCCGTTAGTGACTAGAACCTATCTCAAAATCGTTGTCTGGAGGCACCGAAGTAGTTGATCACCGGGACCGAGCAATCTCGATCAGTACACCGACACTAACGATCCCGATCACCGTATGTCCGCTGTCGACCTGAAGCGGACGTTCGGAAGTCTGAGAACGCATGAGTCTAATCACCCTGCACCATTGCGGGAGCGTTCCCACAACGTGCCTCCTTGTTGGGCGAGCCACTGACATGCTTTACTGTGCAGTTAATACAACGACCCCGAAGTGGAAGTGCTATGAATTCGCTCGGAAAGCAAAAATCGGATCAAATCGAAGAAAAGTTTGAGCGGACTGCATTCACCCTCACGCAGGAGCGAAGTGACTTTCTGCTCCCGCAGATCATAGATTTCGTGGCCGCGAAGAAGTGGATGAATCTGCGCCCTGAGTATCAGCGCAGGTTGGTCTGGAGCGTCGAAAAGAGGAGCGCCTTCATTGAGTCACTGTTGCTCAATATCCCAATTCCGACTCTGTTTCTGTACGAGCGCGAACTCGGGCGCTATGAGGTTATGGATGGGCAGCAGCGAATCAACGCAGTCGTCGACTTCTACGCCGGGGCATACGCGCTCAAGGGGTTGGAGAAGTGGCCGGAGATCAATGGCCTGAAGTTTGGCGATTTGCCAGAGATCTTGCAGCGTGGCCTTGATCGTCGAAGACTATCTGCGACCGTGGTTGTTGCCGATACGGCGAAGCCGCGCCCAATGTCAACCGTGTTTCAAGGCGACGACGTCCGCAAGATAGTGTTCGAAAGATTGAACACGGGTGGTCAGCATCTCAATGCACAAGAGCTCCGAAACTGCCTATACGCAGGGCCGTTCAACGATATGCTCATCCGGCTCGCGAGCACAAAGCAATTCCGTACCACGTGGGATATCAGTGTTCATCCGAAACATGGTTCGCGCCTGACCATTGACGAGGATGAGTTTTACGCGCGACTCAATGAGAACCAACTGTACAGCCGAATGCTCGATTGTGAGATTGTATTGCGGTTCTTCGCATTTTCGGATCCAAAGAGACTCCGTGGATCTGTTCGCTCGATTTTGGATAAGTGCATGGCGGACAACTTGTCGATGGCGGATGACGACATCCCTGAGTTGGAGAAGCGCTTCAATCGCGCATTGAAATTGGCGCGCGATATCTTCGGCGCAGAGACATTTCGCTACAGAGATCCGAAGAATAAGACAAGACTGTCGCGCCCACTTTTTGATGCAGTAATGATCGCACTGGATCATCTGTGCGATCAGCGCAGCACGCTGCTGAAAAAGAGATCGGCCGTTGTGGCGGCGGTCACAAAACTCCTGCGACGAGAGAAGGCCTTCGCAGTAATTGTCGGTCGGCCGAATACCTCCAAGGCCATCCAGGCGAGAATCGACCTGCTGCAGCGAGCGATATCAGCGGCGATCCCGTAGCGGGGTCCAGTTCAGTGCAGACTAGCGCACTTGATGAGCTATCTATGCGCCTCGATGAGGTGCAGATCAGCGCGAAATTCGTATCAACTGCGGCTGCGCTGCGCCCACGTCTAGGTCGAGTGCTGAATTGGGATGAGCAGTTGGGCCAACAGGAGCTTGCGCTCGCGCGCGGCTTTATGGACGCCAAGGATGTGCGATACGCGATAATTTATGCAGCCCTGTTTGTCGCAATATCGGCCGCTTTCGAGCGGTTCTGTAGGCAGCTTATCGAGGCAGCCCTCCGAGCGAAAGTTCAGGGTGTCACGTACGACGAAATTGAGGGTACGCTCGGTACTCAGAACCGAAAGCTAACAGGACGCATACTTTCGGCGATCGATTCGCCGCGAGATCATCTGAGCTTCAATTACGACGATCTTGTCAGCAACTTAGCGTCTTGTCGTAGCGATACGGCGAGCTTTCAGTTGAACGAGGCCGTTTTTTCCGCAATGGTGACCGGTGGTGCACCAGGCATATTGGAAAGAGCGCTCAGGAACATTGATGTCGAGAACTGGTGGGATGATGTGGGCGCGGACCCTGAACTGCAAAAGGTACTGGGCACAAGGAAGTCGCGCGAAACATCCAACCATGCAGAGCGCAGGCTGGCGGAGCTTTCCAGATGGCGGAACCTCATCGCCCACGCTGGCGATGAGAGCCTTGAGATATCGACGGCGGAGTTCGACGACGCGGTCGCGTTCATCAGAGCATTCTCGAAAGCGCTTTGGAGAACTGTGATTGATCGGTGCAGCAAACGGCGTCGCTGATCGGAGTAGAGGAGGTTCATGACATTGAGTCAAACGACCTGTCAGCGATTTAGGCTTGCTTCGCGCGCCAGCCGCGTTGAGATTGGTGAGATTCACTGTTTTATTAGCGTCCGCTCGTGGCCGGATGCAGCCAGTTGCACGCTGCTCAATTGGAAACCTGTAGCGCCACGATGCACTTGCTCCTGGCCCGAATCTCACGCGAACGACGATTGCATGGACGCGAAACCCAGTTACAATGCTGTATCGAAAGACAGTCATTGGTGACTTCCATGGAAGGATCAGCCGCAAATCCCGCCGCCGCACTCTCAATCCCCGAGCTCGAATCCCGGATCACCGAGCTCGCCGGCCACCTGAACGCCGCCAACCACCGCTGGCTTCTACTGATCGCGGATTTCGACCGCCGCCAAGGCTGGTCTGACTCCGCCACCCAGTCCTGCGCACACTGGTTGAACTGGCGATGTGGCATCGATATGGGCGCCGCCCGCGAGAAGCTGCGCGTAGCCCACGCGCTGGAGAAGTTGCCAAAGATCTCCGACGCGATGGCGCGCGGCGAGCTGAGCTACTCGAAGGTGCGCGCCCTCACGCGCGTGGCGGCTGCGGAAACGGAAGATCTGCTGCTGTCCATCGCCCTGCATGGCACGGCACACCACGTCGAGACGGTGGTGCGGCATTTCCGCCGCGCCCGGCAGACCGAAGAGCTCTCGCGCGAAGCGCGCCAGCAGGCGAATCGTCGCGTGGATTATTACTACGATGACGACGGGTCGCTGGTACTGAAAGCGTCCCTGCCGGCGGAAGCGGGCGCACTGCTGGTCAAGGCGTTCGAGGCTGCTTTAGAAGAGCGTTCATCGCCGAACGTTTCCGCGGAAAAGTCGAAGCAGCGGCCGACGGAAGAGAAACCGAGTTACACCGCTCGGCGCGCCGATGCGCTGGCGGTTATCGCCGAGAGCTTCCTCGCGAACGGCGCGGCGGCTCTTGCGGGGGGAGAGCGCCACCAGGTTGTCGTGCACGTGGATGCAATCACGCTGCGCGATGACACTGCCGGCCGCTGCGAGCTCGAACGCGGGCCCGGGGTTCCGGCCGAAACAGCACGGCGTCTGTCGTGCGATGCCAGCGTGGTCGCGCTTGTCGAAAACGCTAAAGGCGAGCCGCTCGACATCGGGCGCAAATCCCGCAGCATCCCGCCGGCGATCCGCCGCGCGCTGAACGCACGCGACCGCGGTTGCCGTTTTCCGGGTTGCCCGAACACGCGCTTCGTCGATGGCCATCATGTTCGCCATTGGGCGCAGGGTGGGCAGACGAAACTCTCCAATCTCGTCTCGCTGTGCAGATTTCATCACCGCCAAGTGCACGAGGGCGGCGTGGTCATCCAGAGGCTTGACGACGGCGCCCTGCGGTTCGTGAGGCCCGATGGCCGCTCGTTCGACTCAATTGCGCCGGGCCATGCGCCCACACAGGGCGACTGGACTCGACTGCCCGCCACTCACCGCGAGCAAGGCATTGTGATCGACCGGCACACTGCCACCACGCGTTGGCGCGGAGAGTCGATGGATTACGGAATGGCGATCGATGGGCTGCTGTATGAGGTCCGGCGAGCGCGGGAGGTTCCCGCGGAAACGTCGTGGCGTTGAGCGGGCGGTCTCGACCCTGAGCGGCCAGGCGACTTCAGTCCTGGCGGGTGAGCAGGCGCTGCGCGCCCGGCGCGCCGAGCTCGACAAGATGGGGATCGCCCTTGTCGTCGTGAGCGCAGACATGATCGAAGGCACGATCACGCCCAGGCTTCTCGAGAGAATGAACCGGGGTCTCACGCAATCCCGGCGCGATGAAGCCGGGTCGCTAGCCACCGTCGGTGAGTTTGCCCGAGCCATAGCCGATGCGGCGACGGATGCGCAGCCGAGCCAGGCGACGATCTTCGTGGGGAGCACCAACTGATACGGGATCATTCCGTGATGCTGTGGCCTCAGCTGCCCTGGAATGCAGCCTCGAGCTTCGCGATGTCGAACTTCACCTGTCTCAACATCTCCTCGGCCACACGCTTTGCCTTGTTCGTGTCCGGGTCCGTGATCATGTCACCGAGCACGGTCGGCACGATCTGCCATCGGACGCCGTACCTGTCGATGATCCAGCCGCATGCCTGGGGTTTGCCGCCGTTTTCGAGCAGCGCGTTCCAGTAGCGAATGAGTCGTGCGGGCCGGCGCTGATTGCCATGAACGCCTGACCAAACAGCGTGAACCCGACGACATCGATCGGGCCGGCGGGCCCGCTCGGCGAATCGGCGGGCAACGAAGTAACGCGATCGAACGCGTGAGTCGGGGAACACAGTCGCGTAGAACCGGGCGGCCTCTTCGGCCTCCTTGGTGTACCACAGATGCGGCACGATCTTTTGAATAGGGGATTTGCGCATGATGTCGGTACCTCCTGCGCGAAGGCGAACGGCGCGGCACCGCTGCGGCTAGCGAGCGGCCTCAGGCCTTCTTCTCGACCGGCACGATCGTGAGCTCAACGCGCCGATTCTGTTGACGGCCATCCGACGTGTCGTTGCTGGCGACTGGATGGTTCTCACCATCGCCGACCACGATGAGGCGCTGCTGCTTGACTCCCTGGCTCGTCAGGTAAGTAGCAACCGACTGCGCCCGCCGCTCGGACAACGCCTGGTTGTAGTCGGGGCTCCCGGTCGAGTCCGTATGGCCCGCCACTTCGATGACGGTCTCCCCATACTCGTTGAGCGTGCTGCTGACCTTGCCCAGGATCGGGTAGAAGTTCGCGCTCAGGTCGGCGCTGTCGCTCCTGAAGGTGATGTTGCCGGGCATGTTGAGCGTGAGATTGTTGTCTTTGCGAACGACGTCGACACCGGTGCCGGCGAGTTGCTCGCGGAGTTTCCGTTCCTGGCGATCCTGGTAGTTACCGATGGCGCCGCCAGCGATGCCGCCGACCGCCGCGCCGATCAGGGCGTTCTGGAGTTTGTCGCCACGTGTCAGCAGACCGATGACCGCTCCTGCTGCCGCACCGTAACCGGCTCCACGACGGGTCTTGGCATATTCGGGGCTGGTCGACGCTTGCTTGGCGGTTTCACAGCCGGTCAGCACAACGGCGCTGGTGATCAACGCGACGAGGATGCGGGTCGTATAAGGCTTCATTCCTCGTGGCTCCTGCGAAAAGCTCAGGGAAGCGATTTTCGTCGATGCGGAGCGAACGGCAATCGGGGCAAATACCGAACTGCATTCGCGCCCCGCTATCAGTCTTTCGTTGCGATGCCAGCGCTACACTGTGGCGCTCAGCTGCCGCTTTCCTGGAAGGAAACCCTGTATGACAGCCCTCCGTCTGGCGTCCGCGCCTCCGACCGCAGCCATCCAGCGGTCGGACCTGCGTCAAGCGCCGGACAGGAGCCCATCTCCCCCCACCTGCCGCCCCGGCGCGGCTGCAGGTCCAAACCCCATTGCTATTACAATGAGCCGTCCGCAGGCGGCCGTGAACCCGCATGAATAGCGGGCTATCCATTTTCCGATTTCGCAGGGGGTTTCCGAGTGACACGTATTCTGGCCATCGGGCTGAGTGCACTGTTGTCCGTCGCATTGTCAGGGTGCCAGCGCACCGAGGCGCCGCCTTCCGGATCGCAGGACGAGGCCGCCGCCAAGGCGCAGCCCACGGCCGCGAAAGTCACCGCCGAACGTCTGCTGAACGCGGCTAACGAGCCGTCGCAGTGGATGACTTACGGCGGCACCTACGACGAGCAGCGTTTCAGCCGCCTCAAGGAGATCAACAAAGACAACGTCAAGACGCTCGGTCTGGCGTGGTTCGCGGACTACGACACCAACCTGTCGCAGGACGGCACGCCGCTGTATATCGACGGCGTCATCTACGTCTCCACGGCGTGGAGCAAGGTCTACGCGTTCGACGCGCACGACGGCAAGAAGCTCTGGCAGTACAACCCGAAGACGTCCGGCGAATGGATCCAGAACGTCTGCTGCGGCATCGTGAACCGCGGCATTGCGGCCTGGAACGGCAAGATCTATCTCGGCACGCTGGATGGCCGCCTGGTCGCGCTCGATGCGAAGACCGGCAAGGAAGTCTGGTCCGAGATGACTGTCGACCAGTCCAAGCACTACTCCATCACGAGCGCGCCGCGCGTGGCCAAGGGCAAGGTGCTCATCGGCAACTCGGGCGGCGAGTTCGGCGTGCGCGGCTACGTCAGCGCCTATGACGCGCAGACCGGCAAGCTCGCCTGGCGCTTCCACACGGTGCCCGGTAATCCGGCGGATGGCTTCGAGAGCGAAGCCATGAAGAAGGCCGCTGCAACGTGGGGCGGGGAATGGTGGAAGCTCGGCGGTGGCGGCACCGTGTGGGACGCCATCGTCTATGACCCCACCACCGACCTCGTCTACTTCGGCACCGGCAACGGTACGCCGTGGAATCAGCGCATGCGCGACCCCACCGGCGGCGACAACCTGTATCTCGCATCCATCGTGGCCGTGAAGGCGGATACCGGCGAATACGTGTGGCATTACCAGTCGACCCCGGGCGACACTTGGGACTACGACGCGGTGAGCCCGATGATGACGGTGAACCTCTCCCTCGACGGGAAGGAACGCCACGTTCTCCTCCAGCCCTGCAAGAACGGCTTCTTCTATGTTCTGGATGCCGCCACCGGCGAGCTGCTGAAAGCCGACCCGTTCACCGAAATGAACTGGGCCGATGGCGTAGACATGAAAACCGGCCGGCCGCGCGTCCGCAAGGAGGCGCGCTACTCGGAAGGCAAGCCCTTCAACCTGGCGCCCGGCGTGCAGGGCGCGCACGGCTGGCAAGCGAATGCCTTCAGTCCCGAGACTGGCCTGATCTACATCGCGACCCAGGAAGCGTACTTCCCGATGGTGGAAGACCCGAACTACAAGCCGAGCTCGGTCGGCTACAACCTCGGCCTCGACTTCGGCGCACAGGACACGTACTACCGCGCCAATCCGAAGGCCAAGACCGGGTTCACGGGTTATCTGCAGGCATGGGATCCGGTGACCGGCAAGCCGGTGTGGAAGGGTGAACCGAACCAGGGTCCCCCCGGCGGCGCGGTGGCCACGGCGGGGGGCCTGGTGTTCCAGGGTGGCGGTAGCTCGAAGCAGTTCCGCGCTTACGACGCCAGGACTGGCGAGAAACTGTGGACCTTTGACGCGCAGACGGGCGTCATCGCGGGCCCGATCACGTACGAGCTCGATGGCAAGCAGTACGTGGCGGCCAGCGTCGGCGCCACCGCTTTCGGTGGTGACTACTACGCGCCCAACTACTCCCGCATGCTGGTCTTCACTCTGGGCGGCACGGCGCAGTTGCCGCCGGTGAAGCCGTATACGCCGCGTCCACTCGACCCGCCGCCCGCGACCGCTGCGGCCGACGTGGTGCAGGCGGGCCAGGGTAAGTACTCGCAGTATTGCGCGGCATGCCACGGCGAGAACGGGCAGACCCGCGGCGCCAACTTCCCGGACCTCACCCGCACGCCGATGCTGCACTCCCAGGAGGGTTTCGACGCGGTGGTGCTGAACGGCGTGCTCTCGGCGAAGGGCATGGCCTCGTTCGCGAAAGTGCTGAAGCCCGAGGATACTCAGGCGTTGCGCGCGTTCATGATCGCGCGCGCGACCGAGCTCAAGAAGAACCCGCCGTTCGACGCGCTGGCGCCGCAGGCGACCCAGCAGCACGAGGAGAAGGGGAAGTAGAGCCCGCTTCGACCTGAAGTAAGCCGATCTGGCGGCCGCGCGGGTGCGTAACCCGTGCGGCCGCTTTCGTTGGTAGCGGCCCGACCGCGATGGCCTTCAGCGGGGCGAGGCCGATGCTTCGCCGAACGCCTCGTCCCGGTTTTCCTTCACGAACGCGCGCACTTTCTCCGCGTACTGCTGAATCTGTGCGTTGTGGCCGGTGACGAGCGCGCCTGCCATGCGCACGGGATCGCCGAAGAAGAAACGCTCGTACAGCACCTGCCGCGAAGCGAACGCGGAGAGTGACGCGTCCCAGGCAAGGCGGAACAGCGGTATGCGTTCGAACGCGTCGGCGCGCGCCGCCTGGTAGTACTTGCGGATGTCCTCCGCCAGCGGCCCCTTGAGGTCCTGCTCGGTCGGCATGGCCACGAGCCCGCTCGCGCCGATCTGCTGAATGATTTCGACCATGCGCGGATAGAGGCGCGGGAACAGGTTGCGCGCCGCATCGAGCGGATCCCACGCCGGCCGCATCACGCCCCATTCATCGAGCTGCGCGTCGGCTTCGGCCGCGCGCAGGAACGCCTTCATGGTCTCGAGATTCACCCAGAGCTCCGCGAGCTTTTCCTGGATGTGCTGGAACACTTCGGCGCCGATGGTGCTCACCATGAGCGACGCGAGGCCGAGCATGAACTCGCATTTGGCGATGTTCTTGACGACCACCTGGTGCGCCATGTTCGCCACCGCGCCCGTGCGCGCGTACGCCTCGTTGCAGCGCTCGACGTCGCGATACAGGAGCACGTTCTCCCACGGCACGAAGACGTCGTCGAAGATGACGACCGCGTCCATCTCCTCGAAGCGCGAGCCGAGCGGATGGTCGAAGTGCGAGCGGCCGTAGTCGACGCTCTCGCGGCAGATGAAGCGCAGGCCCGGCGTGTCGTTGGGAATGGAGAACCCGAACGCGTACGGCGCGTCTTCTTCCTGGCTCTTCAGCAGCGTCGACGGAAACACCATGATCTCGTCGGAGATCGGCAGGGTCGCGAGCATGCGGCAGCCGCGGATGACGATGCCCGCGTCGGTCTCTTCCTTGATGCGCGCGGCGAGGAACGGGTCGGCCTGCTGCGCGGCGCTCACGGCGCGATTCGCCTGCGGCGTAATCAGCGTGTGCGTGAGGCAGAGGTCGTTCTCGCGCAGATATTCGTAGTAGCGAATGGCATTGGCGCCGAAGCGCGGGTCCGCCTCGGCCAGGAACGGGGCGCCGGCGGCATAGCCCGTCATCGCGCGATTGAGGTAGTCCGGCACGCGGCCCATCATTCCGTGCGTGTAGTCCTCCCAGACTTTCATCGCGCGGCTGATGCTCGCGAGCTCATCGTGCGTCCTCGGCATCATGAACGAGCGGGCGACCTTGTTGCCCGTGGTGGGCGAGTCGTAAAGGCAGATGTCCGGCCTTTCCCACTGCAGGTCATACAGCTTCGCGAGCGTGTGCACGCCGTTTTGAAGGGCGGGATGGGTGGTCACGTCCTTCACGGCCTCGCCGCGGTACCAGATTGCGGGAGGCCGTTCCCGCAACCGCTGCAGAACCTGATGGCCGCGCCGCGCGCCCGCGCCGGACTGTTGAGTCATGAGCCTCTCCTGTGGGCGACCGCGCACGAGCGATGGCGGCAGCCGCGAAGCCAATAGCGTACCGCGGCCGTCGCCGAGCGGGCCAATCAGGAGTCAACTATCGTGCGAGAGCGCGGCGTTACGCCCCGGCGCGGGAACCGGGAATCGGGAAACATTTCGAGCAACGATTGCAGATCGGTCATTCGCGTGGCTCCGATGCGCGGGGTGAGGAGTAAGATCCATCGCATTCAAATAACACGACGCGAACAGGGGGTCTGAGATGGCAGGTCAGTCGGTTCGAAGCGCTGGCAAGCGGTCGATATCGGTGGGCGGACGGTGTTGTGGCGCGCCCCGAGTCTTCTTCGTTTCAACAGGGCTGCTGCTTTCGGGGGTTGCCCAGGCTCAAAGTCCCGACTCGTCGCCGCAGGGTGGGGCGCTCGAAGAGGTCATCGTCACTGCGCAGTTTCGTCGGCAGAATCTTCAGGAGACCCCGCTCGCAATCACCGCCGTGTCGGGCGACATGCTGGAAGCGCGCAGCCAGACCAGCATCGCGGAGGTGGCTAACCAGGCGCCTAGCGTCACGCTGAAGGCAAATAGCGCGGCCTACGGGCCTTCGCTCGCCGCCAACATTCGCGGTGTGGGTCAGTTCGATTTCCATCCGGCGCTCGAGCCCGGTGTCGGCATCTATGTCGATGATGTCTACTACTCCACGCTCACCGGCTCCATTCTCGACCTGCTCGATCTCGAACGCGTGGAGCTCTTGCGCGGCCCGCAGGGCACGCTCGCCGGAAAGAACTCCATCGGTGGCGCCGTGAAACTCTATTCCCGCCGGCCCACGGGGGAAGGGCCGGGCTATGTGTCCGCCACCTACGGCAGCGCCGATCGCGTGGGCGTGCGGGCGAGCGGTGAATTCG
Organism: uncultured Gammaproteobacteria bacterium; assembly: GCA_963837755.1. Lineage (GTDB taxonomy): Bacteria > Pseudomonadota > Gammaproteobacteria > Steroidobacterales > Steroidobacteraceae > JADGHX01. The sequence goes on from CAWIOP010000005.1 coordinate 815,190, forward strand.
CCCTCTCCAACGAGCTGTTTGCCCGCGTGTCAGGTGTGTCGAAGACGCAGGACGGCTATGTGGACGTGCTGGACTATGGCTGCGTCAATCCGGGCAGTGGCATTCCGAGCGTGAGGCCGGCTGGCAATTGCCTCGTGTCGAAGCAGGGCGGTGTCGACTATCAGGCGGTGCGCGGCCAGCTGCGCTTCGTTCCGGGCGACGCGCTCGAAGTGAACCTCATCGGTGACTTCACGCGTGACGATCGCCCGATTGCCGGCACCGTGCTGACTTACGCGAATTACACCGGCCCCGGCGACATCAATCCGTTTACCACGCCGCGGGCGTTCGACTCGCGCTTCCTGTGCGGCCGGTTCTGCAACTACTCCACCTATGGCTCGCCCGCCGATGGGCCGTTCCAGGAGTCGAGAATCCCCGGTCGCGTGGACTTCGAAGGCTGGGGTGTGTCGGGGCAGGTCGACTGGCAGCTGTCGGACACGCTCCAGCTCGTCTCGATCACCGCGTACCGCGACTACACGTCGATCTTCTCGAACGAAGACGATCTGTCGCCGATGACGCATAGCCTTGGCGGCCCGAACACGCTCGACTTCCACGCGTTCAGCCAGGAGCTGCGGCTGAACGGCTCGCTAGGAACGAACACCATCGAGTACACAGTGGGCGGCTTCTACATGGATCAGAAGGCGTTCTACAGCGCGGCTCAGGACCTTCGCTATGTTCCCGGCGGGTTGGTCTTCGTCAGCGGCGACCCGGTGCCGGCGGATACCAAAGCGCTGTTCGTGCACGCCACCTGGAACGCTACCAACCAGCTGAGCCTGACGGGCGGCGTTCGGTATACCGAGGAAGGCAAGGACTACACCTTTGCGCGGCTCAATCGGGCGGGCCAGCCGCTTGCCGGAAATCTCGGGCTGCTGAATGGCGTTACCGGCAGCTACCAGGACGAGACCATCGACTATCGCGCGAGTGTGCAATATCAATGGGCCGAGGACCTGATGACCTATGCGCAGTATTCGACAGGCTTCAAGGGCGGTGGCATCAACCCGCGGCCGTTCGTAGCGGCGCAGGTGCAGCCCTTCGGCCCTGAAACACTCGACACTTACGAGCTTGGGCTCAAGACCGATCTGCTCAACCAGACGATTCGCCTGAATCTGGCGGTCTTCTACAGCGAGTACGACGGCATTCAGCTCACGCTGAATTCGTGCCCGCAGTTCAACCCGCCGGGCTTGCCTGCGGGAGTGGCGTTCCCGTGCGGTATGCCGGCAAACGTTGGCACGGCCGAGATCAAGGGCGCTGAGCTGGAGGCGAACTTCCGGCTGCTCGACGGGCTTCTCGTCGACACTGCCGTGAGCTATATCGACTTCGAATACACGCGCATCGATCCGCTGGCCGGCGGCCCGACCAATCTGGCGGGCGTGCAGCCCTGGATGACGTCGCCTTACACGCCCAAGTTGAAGTGGAGCGCGGGCATCCAGTACGAAATCCCGATCGGCACCTCCGGTTCGATCACGCCGCGGGTGGATGCGGCATTTCAGGATGACGTGTACACCACCGCGGTGAACAACCCACGCACGCTGATCGAGAGCTACACCGTCGCCAATGCGCGCCTGACCTGGCGCGATGCGAAGGCGGCGTGGGAGAGCTCGCTCGAGGTGACGAACCTGTTCGACAAGTACTACTACACCACGATGTTCGAGCTTGCCGCGGCAGCGGCGGTTGCCAATGCTCAACCCGCGCGCCCTCGTGAGTGGGCCATCACGATCAAGCGGAGGTTCTGAGCACATCCTGCGGGCGTACGCGATAGCCGGTCGAGGCGGCGTCGCGCGCGCCGGATGCGATCCACGCGCGAACCTGACTCACGTCCTCATGGCGACGCTGTGCGCACGAAATCCAGATTCAAGACCCTGGACGATGAGTAGGCCATCCCCTCGGCCGTGCCGCGCGCGTCGCGGCGGAAGACAAGCTTGATGTCGCCCGCTACCGCGAACTCGTCGCGGCCGATCGGCTCGAGCGGCCAGCGTGTGTCATTCGGGTCATGCGCGACGAGTCGCCCGTCTTCAACCGCGAGCCGGTATGCGACGGTGAGCTCATCGTTGTAGTAGGTGCCAGCGAGCTCTGCCAGCACCGCGGGCGTCGGCGGCGAGTACCCGGAGGCGCGGTTCGCTTCACGATCGCTGCCCGGTTGATGCAACGTCGCGCGCTTGACCGTGCCATCGGGCTCACGATGAAACGTCACCTGGCCGTTCGCAATTTTCAGGAAGAATTCGGTTTCCGAAGACGGGAAGATCTCGATGCGGGGCTGGCCGCTTCTTTGCAGGAAGTACTTCTCTGCCTCCCGCGTGAAGCTCAGCGTGTAGCGCCCGTTGCCAGTATCGACGACGTAGTTGCCAGCATAGGCGTCGAATACCTGGGGATTGATTTTCACCTCGCGGGTTGCCAGGGCGACCGGGGCTGGCGCGGGGGCGCGGGGTTTCAGAACTGCAGCCAGATACACGTCGGCCACCTGCGCAGCCAGCCCGGTTGCGTTCGCCGAGCCGACGTTGCACAGAACGGCAACGGAAAAGTGCTGCGTCGGAAAGCGCGTCAGCTCTGTGCGGAACCCCTGAAAAGCGCCGCCGTGAGCTTCCATTGGAAGCCCCCGATACTCACCGAGCTGCAGGCCGAAGCCGTAGTCCGTGCGCACACCGTTGCCGAGAACGCCTCGAGTCCGCAGCAGGTCGACAAGCGCAGTGCCGCCCACTTTGCCGCTATAGAAATTCTCGTCCCAGCGCGCGAGGTCGCGCACGGTGGTCAGGAGGTTTCCGTCCCCATAGGCTTCGATCGTCTTGATGAACTGGAAGTAGCCGCCGCCCGGCTTGTCGCCATAACTCATGACGCGGCCGGCAACGACTTCGCTCAGGTTGTCGCCGAACCGTGTCGAGAGCATGTCCAGCGGCATGAAGATGCGTTCGCGCGCGAATGCCGGGAGCGGTGTTCCCGAGGCGCGCTTCACCATTTCCGCGAGCAGCACGTAGTTCGAGTTGCTGTAGAGAAAGCGCGCGCCGGGCGTGTAGTTCAGCGCCTTCTGGCGGGCGAGGAGCTTGACGACCCGATCGTTGTCGAGCTTTTCGAGCCCGCTGTAGCCGGCGATGCTCGCGAGGTTGAGATAGTCGCGCAGCCCGCTTTCGTGGTGGACGAGGTCGTCGACGCTGATTGGCGCGCCATAGTCGCGAAACTCCGGAAAGAGCTTGCGGATGTCGTCCTTCAGGGAGAGTTTTCCGTCGAGCGTCAGCAGCCCGGCACTGGCTGCCGTGAACTGCTTGGTCGTGGAAGCGATGTAGAACACCGAGTCTGGCGTGAGCGGCGCGTTATGCTCGAGGTCGGCCATGCCGAAGCCTTTTGCGTAGACGAGCTCTCCCTGCTTCATGACGCCGCACACGCAGCCGGGCGAATCTGGCCTGTTCCACTGCGCGAAGAGGGCGTCGACCTTTGCAGCGAGCGGGTCGTTTGCGGGCTGAGCAAGCGCGGTGGCGCTCACCAGCGCGACCATCACTGCCGCGATGCTCCCGGTGGGCTTGCGAAGGGCGGTGGGAATTCTTCGGAAAGCTCGAGTCATTCCTGGCTCCTTAATCTCGCGCCTTGCCACCGCGCTCTGTATTCTCGAAAACCAGCAGATCGCCCGGCTGGCATTCGAGTACCTCACACAGTTTCTCCAGCGTGCTGAAGCGAATGGCCTTGGCGCGGCCCGTCTTGAGAACCGAAAGGTTCTGGGCGGTAATTCCGACGCGCTCCGCCACGGTGTTCAGGCGCATCTTTCGCTGGGCAAGAACCACGTCGAGGTTTACTACGATCGGCATGTGCCTGCCCCCGCCTAGATGACCAGATCTTGTTCTTCGCGCAGCTCGCGCCCCACGTCCATGATCCAGGCGACGAGCAGCACGATGGCGCCGCCGATCAACGCCATTCCTGGAAACGACGGCACAAGCCTGACCAGCACGTCCGGAACATTGGTGAGCTCAGGTACGGCTGCGAGCACCACCAGCAGCCACACGGCAGGCATCAGCAGCAGCGTGATGCCGAGCTGGCGAATCTGCCGCACGTTCTCGCGCGTGAATATCTTGCCGTCGGCATACAGGCCGAAGAGCCTGATGAGGTGAAACAACCCTTTCAGCAGAACCGCTGCGGTGAGCACGCTTTCGATGACCCAGAGGGTCTGGATTTTCCCGGTGACCGCATCACCCGCGAAGGCGATGCCGGCCAGCGTGATCGTGCGCTGCCCGAACAGCAGAGCCAGCGAGCCGAGGAGGGTGCCGCCGAACAGCACCATGAAGAAACGACGCAGGGAGCGGCTCGCCCTCTGCACGGCCTGCAGCTGCGTGGGGATTTCTGAAGTCATTGCTCGCCCGCCTGTGGTTTCCGATAAGGCAGTGCTGGGCATTAGACGATATGAAATTATCGTTTGTCAATAAATAAACGCTGAAATACGAGTTTCCACGACCGCGCGCTTTGCGAGTCGCTACGACGCGCAAACGCCGCTCGAGGAGACGATGGGCGCCCTCGACACGGCCGTGCGCAGCGGGCGGGCGCTCTACGTCGGCATCTCTTCGTATGGGCCGCAAAAGACCCGCGAGGCGGCTGCGATGCTGCGGGAGCTGAAGACGCCGTTCGTCATTCACCAGCCGTCCTATTCGATGCTCAACCGATGGGTCGAAAAAGGATTGCTCGACGTGCTCGAGAGCGAGGGCCTCGGCTGTATCGCGTTCTCGCCGCTGGCGCAGGGTCTGCTCACGACGAAGTACCTCGATGGCACGCCCGCTTCGGCGCGTGCGGCCGAGAACGTTACATTCCGTACTGCCATGCTGAGCGAACGCAATCTTGCCAGCGTGCGCGCGTTGAACGACATCGCCCGGCAGCGGGGGCAGAGCCTCGCGCAAATGGCAATCGCGTGGGTGTTGCGCAAGCCGGTGGTTACCAGCGCACTCATCGGCGCGAGCCGCTGGTCGCAGATCGAAGAGTGTCTCGGTGCGCTGGGGAACCTGCAGTTCAGCGCGGCGGAACTGGAGCAGATCGATCGCCATGCCGTCGAAGGAAACCTGAACCTCTGGGCCGCCTCCAGCGAAGGCGGCTGACGGGGCCGGCGCGGGCACAGGGTTATCATTGACGGACTATCTGCGCCGGAGCGAGCCACCATGCGGCCCATTTTCCATGCGGAGCTCGTCAATGCAACGTTTGGCGACCCCGGTGTCTACATCGACCTGAAGTTCGAGCGCCGCGCGATCCTTTTCGATATCGGCAATATCTCGGTGCTGCCGACGCGCAAGCTGCTGCGCGTGAGCGACGTCTTCGTCTCGCACACCCACATGGATCATTTCTGCGGGCTCGATCACCTGTTGCGCGTCTGCCTGGGCCGCGATACAGGCGTGCGGCTGTACGGCCCGCCGGGGTTCATCGCACAGCTCGAACACAAGCTCGCTGCGTATACGTGGAATCTGGTGGAGAACTACGAAACGGATTTCGACATCGTCGCGCACGAGCTGGGCGCCGAAGGGCGCATGCAGCGCGCCCGGTTCCGCAGCAAGAACCGCTTTCAGCGTGAGCCGTTGCCGGCCGCTCGCGCCGAGGGCGGCGTGCTGCTCGATGACGAGCAGTTCCGTGTGCGCACCGTGCCGCTCGAGCATCACGACATCGTTTCTCTCGCATTTTCCTTCGAGGAGGGCACGCACATCAATGTGTGGAAGAACCGCCTCGAGCAGCTGCAATTGCCAACCGGGAAGTGGTTGACTGACTTGAAGCGGCAAGTGCGTGCGGGCGCGCCGGACGACACGGCCATCCATGTTCACTGGCGCACGCGCGAAGGCTCGCGCGAGCGGGTCTTCGCTTTGGGGCAGCTCAAGGCAGACGTGCTGGAATTCGTGCCTGGCCAGAAAGTCTGCTATGTCACCGACGTCAGCGGGCACGAGCGCAACATCGAGACGCTGGTGGAGTTCATCCGCCATGCGGATCTGCTGTTCATCGAAGCGGTGTTCCTCGATGCGGACCGGGAACACGCCCGGCGCAAGGCGCATCTCACCGCCCGGTGCGCAGGGCAGATCGCTCGCGCGGCCGCGGTGAAATCCGCCGTGCCCTTTCACTTCTCACCACGCTATATGGGGCGAGAAGATGAGTTGCGCCGTGAGTTCGCTCTCGCCTGGTGTCCATGAGCACGACATGGCCGTCCCGCTAACGGCCCCGAGCCTGTGAGCCGCCGCCGGCGCGCGGTGGCGGCTCGAGTTTCCGGCTACTGCTTCGGGTGCTCGAATAGCTCGACGAAGGCGCCAACATCCGGGTCGCGCAGCATGACGACGCGGGTGCCGCTCCTCATGGTCACGGTCTCGCTGTCCGACACCACTTTCGCGCCCGCGGCTTTCACCCGCGTGAGAAACGCGTCGAGGCCATCCACTTCGAAGCCGACGTAACCAACGCCGACGTCGTAGATGCTGTACGTCTCGACGGGCTTCTTGCGGTTCTGAAACTCCACCAGTTCCAGATTCATCCGCGAATCCGGCGCTGCGCTTTCCGCGAACGACTCGTTGTAGAACCGCAGAACATTGCCGTGGCCGCCGACGACGAAATCGTAGAAGTCTCCCTTCAGCCAGGGCGACTCGGCGTTGACGAGCTGCCCGCCGAACAGGCCTTCGTAGAACGCTCGCGCTTTCGCTGAATCCAGCACCACGAGGCCTGCGTGGCTGATGCCCGGTGGCATGGCGGGCTTGGCAGGGCGGCCGTTCCCGGCAGGGGCGGCGGGTCGTTCATTGATGATCTCGATGTCCAACCCGTCGGGGTCGGTGAGATACGCAAGGCTTCCTTTGGCCTGCCCGGGCGGGGCGATCAGCTTGCCTTCCCAGGATCGCGCCTGGAGCTGGCCGCTCGATTTCAGTTGCGCCCACAGCGCTTCCGCGTCGGGAACGACCAGGCCGAAGTGCGTCGCGCCCGGCTCCCAGGGCGTGTAGCCGGTGAGGGTCTTGCGCTGGATGCCCTTCAATTCCCGCAGGTAGACCGCGAAGGGCTTACCCGAGACATTGCTGTTGAGGATCATCTTGGCCATGCGGGTCTGCACGCCCTTGATGCCGTAGAGGTGCTCCTGCACTTCGTCTTTGCGCCACGCCGGGTCGGCCCGCAGATCCTGCGTGAAGCCGATGGCCTTGTAGAAGGCGACGGACTTGTCCAGGTCTGCGACCATGCGGCCGACGAACGCAATGCCAACGACCTTTCCCTGCTCCGGGCCCGGGTTCGCCGGGGCCTGGGAAAAGGCCGCGCCGGCCAGGCCGAGCAGCGACGCGCAGGTCACTGCCACGAACTTGAAACAGCGGAATCCGGAAGAAGTCGGCTTTTTCATGTGTCCCCCTGTTGTGCCCCCGCACTAGCGAGGATTGCACCGACGGGCTGCGTTAGCATGCCGAATCGCAGGCGGCGTCCACACAGGAGGTAGGTGAGCTGTGAGGTATTCAGGGAGTGGAGCAGGGCGGCTGGCCGGCGGAGCGGCATCGCATTCCGGGCTTCGCCGGGTGAGTCGCTTGCCCGCTTTCCTGCTGCCATCCAGTGCTCTGCCTCGCGGACTACTGGATGAATTCCCGCAACGTCACGCCGGCTTGGCGGAGTGAGTAAACTCCCACACGGTGCCTACCTCTCGCGGCTTCATCCTCCAGGCCAGCTATCGCGTCATCTCGCCTCCCGGCGGCGGGCGCAGGCCCGTGGTCCACATTTACGGGCGGCTCGCGGACGGCGGCACGTTCCTCGTGCGGGACGATCGCCAGCGTCCGCACTTCTACATTCGAGCGGCCGACGCCGAGCGCGCTCGGAAGCTCGGCGCGCCCGAGCCACAACCCATCGACAAGCGCACCTTCGATGGCGCGCCCGTCGCTTTGATAGCGATGGAAACACCCGCGGATGTCCCGGCCCTGCGCGATCGCCTGCATGACGCCGGCATCGACACGTTCGAGGCCGACGTGCGCTTCGCCGTGCGCTACCTGATCGAGCGCGGTATCAAGGGCGGCTGCGAGATCGAAGGCGAGGCCGTGGCGGGCGCGCACATCACCGGTGTTCGACAACCCCGTCATCCGCCCCGCGCATGTGGATGTCGAGCCGCGCGTGCTGTCGTTCGACATCGAGACCGATGCGAAAGGCGAGCGCCTGCTCGCGATCTCGCTGTACGCGCCCGGTCTCGACGAAGTGCTCATCGTCGACGGCAGCGACCGCCCGATGCCCGAGAAGGCGACACGTTGCATCGACGAACGCGCCGCGCTCGACGCGTTCTGCAACCGCGTGCGCACGTTCGACCCGGACGTGATTACCGGCTGGAACACCATCGACTTCGACTTCACGGTGCTGGAGCGGATCGCCGCGCGCATGCGCCATCCTTTCAATCTCGGCCGCGACGCCGGCGCCATCCGCATTCGCAAGGCCGAAGGCTACTTCGGCAGCGGGCAGGCCGCGATTCCCGGCCGCTGGTGCTCGACGGCATCGACCTGCTGCGCGGCGCGTTCGTGCGCATGGACGACTATTCGCTCGATGCCGTCGCGCGCGAGGTGCTCGGCGAAGGAAAGGCGGTGGAGGGCGAGCGTGACAGCGATCGCATCGGCGAGATCCTGCACAACTACCGGAACGACCTGCCCGCGTTCGCGCTTTATGCGCGCACCGATGCACGCCTCGCCTACGAGATCGTGCAGAAACTCGACCTGGTGCGCGCTTGCCTTCGCGCGCAGCCAACTGACCGGCATGACGCCGGATCGCGTCGCGGCGAGCATCGCGTCGTTCGATTTCCTGTACCTGAGCGAGCTCGAAAAACGCGGCATCGTCGCGCCGACCGTGCGCTCGCGGCGACTCGCGCGTGCATGCCGCGCAGCAGGGCGGGCATGTGCTCGAATCCGAGTCGGGCCTGCACCGGAACGTGTGGGTGTTCGACTTCAAGAGCCTGTATCCGAGCATCATCCGCACCTTCAACATCGACCCGTTGTCGCTACGTGGCGGACCCGGCGCCGACGCGATGATCTGATCGAGACGCCCGGCGGCGCGTTCCGGCGCGCGCCCGCGATCCTGCCGCGGCCTGCTCGACGAGCTGTTCCCGCGCCGCGAAGCCGCGACGCGAGGCGGGCGATGGCGTGGCCTCCCACGCAATCAAGATTCTGATGAACTCGTTCTATGGCGTGCTCGGCACGCCCGCCTGCCGCTTCTACAACCCGGCGCTCGCGAACTCCATCACCGGCACGGGCAAGCGAGATTCTGCTGTGGTCGAAGCAGTGGTTCGAAGAGCGCGGCTTCCGTGTGCTCTACGGCGACACCGACAGCCTGTTCGTGCAGTCGGGCAGCCTCGACGAGGCGCAGGCCGCGCGAGCAGGGCGCGCAGCTCGCCGCAACGCTGAACGCGGCGCTCGCCCGCTACATCGTCGGGCGCTGGCGAGTGCAGAGCCGCTCGCACTCGAAGTTCGAGAAGCTGTATCTGAAGCTTGTTCCTGCCAAGGGCGCGCAACAGCACGCGCGGCGCGAGCAAGCGCTACGCCGGGCTGCGCCAGGGCCAGAACCCGGGCAAGAGCGAGAACGTGGTCGAGTTCGTCGGCATGGAAGTCGTGCGCCGCGACTGGACGCGCGCTCGCGAAGCAGGTTCAGCGCGAGCTCTACCAGCGTCTCTTCACCGATCAGCCGGTCGATGCCTATCTCGCGGACGTCGTGCAGCAGCGTGCGAGCCGGCGCGCTGGACGACACGCTCGTCTATCGCAAGAACCTGCGCAAGGGCGCCGAGGAATACACGGCCACCACGCCGCCGCATGTGGCGGCGGCCCGCAAGTCCGGGCGAGCCTGCTGGCCGTTCCATCAGCTACGTGATGACCACCGCCGGCGCCGGAGCCCGTCGACAACATCCAGCATCCGCTGGACCGCGAGCACTACGTCGAGAAGCAGGTGAAGCCGGTGGCCGAGCCCGTGCTGGCGACGCTCGGCCTCGACTTCGATCTGATGATCGGCGACGAGCGGCAGATGCAGATGTTCTGACGCCAGTGATGCGACCGGCGCGCGCGGTCAAGCGTCCCGCTCAACCCCGACGCGTCACCAGCTTGCGCTTGAGCGAGGCAATCTGGTCGCGCAGCGCCGCGTTCTCGGTGTTCGTGTCGCTCACTCGCTTGAGCAGATAGAGCGAGACGCCGATAAGACCCACGATTAACGTGATCAGCATGCGTTACCTCGATGATCGCGCGACAGCCGACGCAGGCTGCTGGGCTACGCGCTGTCGAAACAGTATTTGCAGGCTATTCGTCGACTGGTGCTTCTGGCACAGAACGAAGAGCGGGGTGTCGCGGCCGAGCCGGGCGCGCAATGTGGTGCCCTCGCCGCAGATCTCGCAATCGCGCAATTCGGCACGCCGGACGAGCCAGAGGTTCGTCTCGCGATCGAGCTGGTAGCGCAGGTGATGAGCGAGCGCTTCCTCCGAGGAGTCATGGCCGTCGCAGCCATGCGCGCAGTAGCCGCCCCGTCGCGTTCCCTGCCGATCGATGACGACCGTGAACCACTTACCAACGTCGGCACCGACGTCGCACTTACGCGCGGTAAACATCTCTGAGCCTCTGTTTCATAGACATGGTAGCCAGGACCTATTGAGTGGCGGGCTTGCTGTTGCCAGCCACGGCATTTGGATGAGGCCTCACTTCAAGCGACACGGTGAGCCCGAGCCGGCCCAGCAGCCCGAGCGTTTCCGGCAGGAGCTCCAGGCGGAACTCCTCGCGCGCGAAAATGCTCACGTTCAGCTCGGCCACGCCCCCTTCATGCGCGAGCGTCTCGAGAAAGCCGAAGGATTTGCGCAGTTGCGCCAGCGTGCGCAGCACTTCGCTTTCGACGCTCACCTGATCCGATGCGAGCTCGGGCTTCACCATGAGGCGGCCCATCCAGTAGCTCTCGCGGTATGTCCCTTCGAGCACGCCCCCGACTGGGTCGCGCCGCGGCTCACCTGCGCGCCAGGTGTGCTGCGGTTCGATGCCGAGCACGCGTGTGATTTCCGCCGGCTCGACGTGGGGATGGCGGATGCGGAGCGACATGGTGAATTCGTAGTCGCTCATGCGGGGCCTCAAACGCGTGTGAGGCGCGCCCGCTGCACTTCATGCACCTCTTCAAGCGTCAATCGGGTGCTGACAGCGATGACGTCCAGGATGGGATGCGCCGAATCGGATGGCAGGCGCAACCCGTGCACCTTCTCCCAGGCCCGAATGCGGACCTCGGGTGGGTTCAGGTTCGAACGCTGCTCCGCCAGCTCCAGCCGCCGCTGGTGTGCGCGCTCACTTTCTTCGAGCGCAAGACGTGCGCGGTGATCCTTGATCACATCGCCCGCGGCTGCGCGCGGGGAAGCGTCATTAGTAAAAAGCCAGGACATTGAACTCACGAGTTTCTCCAGTTAGCGCGACGAAGGTCATTGCGCGTCCGCGTCATCTTTCGGCGATGCACGCGGCACCTTGCTTGCGGAATCCATCCGCGCAGCGCCAGGCGCTGCCGGAATAGTCGATGTAGGCATTGGTCGGCACGGCCACCGCAACGCATGCCGCTGCGTCACGCTGAAAACCGCGATTGCATTTCCAGTCGTTGCCGGACGAATCGAGGTAGCCGTTCGCGGGCACTTGCACCGCTGCGCAAGCCGCGCCGGCTTTCAGGTAGCCGCGCTCGCATTTCCAGTCATCGCCGGTGCGCACGAGGAATGCATTGGCGGGCACGTTGACCGGCGTGCAGGATGCGCCACTCGCGCGGTACCCGCGGCTGCACTCCCAGCCGTTGCCGAAGGTCGAATCCAGTGCGTATGCATTTTCCGGAATGACGATGCGCGCGCAGGAGTTACCGGCCTGACGAAAACCGCGGTTGCACTGCCAGCCGGCGCCGAGCCCGCCGTCGTCCGCGTATGCGTTCTGCGGAACGGTGACCGGCACGCAGGTCTCGCCGCTCTTCAGAAAGCCGCGGTCGCAATACCAGCTGCTTCCGGATGAGTTCAGGTATGCATTGGCGGGCACTTTGACGGCGACACACGCGTTGCCTTCCTTCAGGAAGCCGCGGTTGCATTCCCATCGCGACCCGTACGCACTTGCGCGTGAATTCTGCGGCGCTGGGGCGGCAGTGCTCTGGGAGAAGGCAGCGCCGCACATCAGCAGCAGGGCAATGCTGGAAAATGGCTGTCGCCACGCGTGCCACGCCCATTTCTGGCTGATCATAGATTCTCTCTTGCTCTGCCGATCGACCAGAGCGTTACGACGTGCGGTGAGCCGCACGGACCGATGCTTGATCTCATCTCGATGAGAATCTGCAAGCCGGGTTGACGCTAGGCAGGCGGGATTGCGCGAGCGGCGTTTGGCGCGGAGCAAAGCTCCTCACCCAGGCAGTGTGCGCTCGCCGCTGAGACATTGACAGTGAAATCTTCGCCTCAACATTTGGTATAGGGTGGCGTGGTGATGAGAGAAACGGTGGCTGACGCGTTCCGTTTCATGGCCGGACTGCAAATGGAGAAGAGCGTGGACAAGACAGGGCGCCGTGGGGTGGTCGAGCGAGCCGATTATCTGATCGATCGATTTCGCGTCGCCTACGAGTTTGGCGGGGGCTGGACCTGCGGCTGCGCGGACTTCCAGGCGTCCGACGCATGCCGGCATACCCGCGAAGCAGCCGGGCGCTACGCCGCCCAGGCGCAGATCGCCAAGCACATCAAACAGGGCTCGCACGGCACTTTGGGGTTCGACGACCGTACGCTGCCGCACAGACGGCAAACGCGCGTCGCGTAGAGTCCCAGGCCCGTGTTGTTGACCACCTTCCGGAGGCGCTATTGACCCTACCTCGCCGTTTGGCCTTCATCGGCAATTCGCTCCCCCGCCGCTGCGGAATCGCCACGTTCACCACCGATCTTCAGCAGGCCATCGCGGCCTCGGCCACCAGCCCCGACACCGCCATCGTGGCAATGACCGACGACGGTCGTGACTACGACTATCCGCCCGTGGTTCGCCTGCAGGTCAACGACCAGAAACTGGATGATTACGGGCGGGCTGCCACCTTCCTGAACGCAGGGCATTTCGACGCCGTATCCCTGCAGCACGAATTCGGAATCTTTGGCGGCGATGCGGGCGGCCACATCACCACGCTGCTCGCGCGCCTGGCCATGCCAATCGTCACCACGCTGCACACGGTGCTGGCTGAGCCGAACACGACGCAGCGCCGGGTGCTGCGTGAAATCGCCGATGTCTCTGCAACTCTGGTGGTCATGGCCGAGAAGGGCCGTGAGTTACTGCTGGCCGAATATGGCGTTCCCGCGGAAAAGATCGAGGTCATCCCGCACGGCATTCCGGACTGCGCGTTCGTCGAGCCCGATGCGGCCAAGCTCGGCCGCGGCTTCGAAGGGCGGGCCGTCATCCTGACCTTCGGGCTCATCTCACCGAACAAGGGCATCGAGATCATGATCGAAGCCATGCCGTCGATCCTCAAGAGCCGCCCCGACGCCGTGTATGTGGTGCTGGGCGCGACGCATCCGAATCTCGTGCGACGTGAAGGGGAAGCTTACCGCGAGAGTCTCAAGGCGCGCGCGCGGGCGCTCGGCATCGAAGACCATGTCGTGTTTCTCGATCAGTTCGTCGACCGGGCGACGCTGGTGGATTTCATCTCGATGTGCGACGTGTATGTCACGCCTTATCTCAATGAGGCGCAGATGACATCGGGCACGCTGGCGTACAGTTTCGGCTTGGGCAAAGCGGTGGTCTCCACTCCTTATTGGCACGCGCGTGAGCTGCTGGCTGACGGGCGCGGCATTCTCGTGCCGTTTGGCGACTCCAGTGCCATCGGCACCGAAATCGCGGCATTGCTTACCGACGATGTGCGGCGGCAGGCCCTGCGTGAGCACGCCTACGCATACAGTCGCTCCATGACCTGGCAGCGCACCGCGGATCGCTACCTCGCCGTATTCGAAAAAGCTCGTCGTGGTCATGGCATCACGGCGATCGCGCGGCACAGCGAGGTGATCGCTCCGCCGGTCAGTGCGACCCTGCCACAGATGCAGCTCAGCCACTTCCGGTCGATGTGTGACGACACGGGCCTGTTCCAGCATGCGATCCATTCGGTGCCCGATCGCGCGCACGGATATTGCGTGGACGACAATGCCCGCGCACTGCTGGTGGCCTGTGCCCTGACTGCGGCGGGCGAGGAGCGCTTGTCCGAAACGCTCACTGCGCGGCTCGCGGCTTTTGTCCAGCACGCGTGGAACCCCGATGTGCGCCGGTTTCGCAACTTCATGAGCTTCGAGCGCCGCTGGCTCGAAGACAGCGGCTCGGAAGACAGCCACGGCCGCGCGCTCTGGGCGCTGGGCGAGTGCGCGCGCAGCGACGGGAGCCTCTCGCGCCGGCGTTGGGCCGCCGCGCTGTTCGCCGAGGCGGCGCCACCTGTTGAGAGCTTCCGGTCGCCGCGAGCGTGGGCCTTTACGCTCCTGGGGTTGGAGGCTTTTCGCGCCGCTTACGCGGATGACCGCCGCGCGGCAGAGCTCCAGCATCTGCTGGCCGACAGGTTGATGTCCCTCCTGTCGTCGGTCGAAACGCCGGACTGGGTTTGGTTCGAGGAAGAGCTCGCGTATGACAACGCACGCTTGCCGCAGGCGCTGATTGCCACCGGAGCTTCCACTGCCACCCCCGCTTACGCCGCTGCCGGCTTGAGATCGTTGAGCTGGCTCATGACGCTGCAAACGACGGAGGCGGGGGTGTTCCGGCCTGTGGGTTCCGAGAGTTTCGGTGACAAGCGCACGATGCCGCGGGCATTCGATCAGCAGCCCCTGGAGGCTGCGGCGACGATCTCGGCCTGTCTGGCCGCGTGGCGCGCGGATGGAGATTTGAAGTGGAGGGGCGATGCCGCGCGAGCTTTCGCGTGGTTCCTCGGCACCAACGATCTGTCAGCGCCGCTGGTGGACCTGGAAACCGGAAGCTGCTGCGACGGCTTGCACCCCGGCCGCACGAATGAGAACAGGGGCGGTGAGTCCGTCGTCTCCTGGCTGCTCGGCCTCGCAGAGATGCGCCGGCTGGCCCGTTCCGCAGGCAACTACACGAAGCCGCCTGCGCAGCTTCGGGTGGTGCGTGCGCGGGTACACTAGAAAAACAAACAACCCGTTCAGGCAACCTTTCGAGGCCCTTTGTTACAAAGCACGTTCTTCAACAGGCAGGCATTCCACCTGCGCCCCGATCCGGCGCGAGTTTTAGTGCGGCCCTTCAAGCCGGCGACCGAGCCCCGCGACCTGAACCCCACCGACAAGACCCGGGCGAACCATATCGTCGACCGGGTGCTCGCGCTCGACGCCGCGACGGTCAGCGCCCAGCTGGCCGATGTGCTGGTGAACTTCCTCGGGCGCCACCGCAACCTGCTCGAGACGTTCGAGGCGCGTGCGGATGAGATGGAAGAGGCCTTTGCGGCTCACGCTCCGTTCACGAAGGAGCAGCGGCGGCTCGTCGGCGCCTATTTCCTGCACGAGTATTCCTTCGAAGCGGCGGCGCTGTTCAATCCGAGCATCGTGGCGCATCCCGATCAGTCCGGCGCGCCTGACGGGGGCAAGCGATTCATCCTGAGCCTGCGCGCCACCGGCGAAGGGCACATCTCGTCCCTTACGTTTCGATCGGGCTGCGTCGCGGCAGATGGCAACGTCACCGTCGACCCGCCGGCACGCCTCGCCTCCATTCCGAAAGTGCGGGGCGCGCCGCTGGCGGCTGGCGCGGAGAGTGTCGAGCTCGTCTTCAGGCCCGACGAGGACATCAGCGAGCGGGTGATCTTTCCCGTGCTCCCGTCCCAGTCGAACGGCATCGAGGATGCGCGTTTCGTGGAATTCGACGACGGCGGCGAGAGGATCTACTACGCGACCTATACGGCCTACACAGGACGGGAGATCCGCTCGGAGCTGCTCGAAACGCGCGACTTCGTGACGTTCCGCATGGCGCCGCTCACCGGAACGGCCGCGCGCAACAAGGGCATGGCCCTGTTTCCCCGCCGGATCGGCGGGAAGTACGCCATGATCGCCCGGCAGGACAACGAGAATCTCTACCTCATCTACTCCGACGACCTGCACAGCTGGAACGGCGGGCAGGCCATCCTGAAGCCTGAGTATCCGTGGGAGTTCGTGCAGATCGGCAACTGCGGCTCGCCGATCGAGCTCGATGAAGGCTGGCTGCTGCTCACGCACGGCGTCGGGCCGGTGCGCCGATATTCGATCGGCGCGGTGCTGCTCGACAGGCAGGATCCCTCGAAGGTGCTCGCACGCTCGCGCGAGCCTCTGGTGCGGCCTGAAACGTCCGAACGCGAGGGGTATGTGCCGAACGTCGTCTACACGTGCGGCGGCATGCGGCACAAGGAGAGGGTGATCCTGCCGTACGCCATCTCAGACACGTACTCGACTTTCGCCACCATGAAGATCGCCTCGTTGATCGACAACCTTCGCAGCTGAGCGCGGCCTCTTGTGGCGGTAGGAAGGCTCCGGCCTTCGCATGCGGCGTTCACCTACATCAATGGCTCGCCTCTCACCGCATTCTTCGCGGCCATATGAGCAAGCGAATCTCTCTTGAAGGATCCCGCGTGCCTGACGCCGAATTGGCGGAGTTGAGCGACGGCAAGGTGCATCGCTTTCGCAGCAACGAGCTGTTCGGCGGGCGTCGCGTCGTTCTGTTTGCGCTGCCGGGCGCGTTCACGCCCACCTGCAGCACGGCTCACGTGCCCGGCTATGTGGCGCAACTGAAGAGCTTCCGCGATGCGGGCATTGACGACATCGTGTGCCTTTCGGTGAACGCCGCGCGTTAGCGCGACGTGACCACCAGATTGATCGTTTCCGAGTTCGGGTCGAACATGATCCGCGCTTCGTGGCGTTCGAGCTGGCGAAGAACGTGGGCGACTTTCTGTTCGAGGGAGAACGCCGCCTCGCCGTAATCGGTGCCTTCACGCAGCACGAATGATTCGATAACACCGCGCAGCGCATCTTGCGACAGCTCGGTGTGGGGCACCTCGACGGGAGGGCTCTGCTCTGGTTCCAGATTCATGGGGTCGATGCTTGATCCTCGGCTCGACTCATTCTATGCGAGAGGCGCGCACCGATGTTGGCGCCGCAGGCTGATCCGCCGGCGGCTCGCCCAGTATCTTCTTGCCCGAGAACATCGCCGATACCAGAGTGCCGCCCGCGCGCAACTCCGTCACGACTACGGCCAGGATATGCACGACAACCACGGCGAGCAGCGTGTAGAAGCCGTAGTAATGAATGCTAACGATGGGTGCGCGAAAGTCTCGCATGGCCGCGTAGGCGGTCTTGTCATACATCTCTGGCGCATATGGCACCAATGTCGCCGGGTCGACGCCGGGCGCGGCCACCCAACCTGCAATCCAGCGCCCAATGGGCGGCAGGAATAGATCTGTGCCGGCGAGCATCAGGCCCGTGACGGCCATCACCAGCAACAGAAGCAGCAGCACGGTGACCGAAATGCGGCCAAGCGGATTGTGTGCCAGATACTGCCACGGCCTGCCGGTGCGCGCGGCGGCGATGTACCGGCCCAACTCGCTGATGTAACCGCGTCCGCCAGGAAGGATGGTGCGCCAACGCGCATGCGGCCCGCCGATGAATGCCCAGACCAGGCGCCACAGCAGATTCAGCGCGAACACGTAGCCGATCCAGACATGGACCGTCTTTAGAAGAATCTTTCCATCATCGCTGACCCCGAGAGCCTTGTCGTTGAGTATGCCAACGCCCACGGCGATCAATCCCAGTACGCACAGCACATTGATCCAGTGAAACCAGCGAACCCCCGCGTCCCAGACTGAATACGACTTCAATTCGGCCATGATCGAACCTCGATTGCCCCGGCGGACTATGGCCGAATCGAGGCGGGACGGAATACCGTACTTTCACTGAGCCGGGTAGCGGGACGTGTCGGCGCGTTCAGCTGTTCAGCGTTGCTACCCGCCGCTCGAGCGCTTGCGTCAGCCGGCTGCGCTGCGAGGAAGGCGCAATGCCAGCAGTTGCTGCTTGAGTCGCAGCGGCTCGGGTATGCGTGCCTTGATCTTTGTGAACCATTCCGTGTGCAGCTCGATCTCGCTCTGCCACGCGGCAGCGTCCACATGGGTGAGCGCGGCGAAATCGGCCTCGCTCATCTGCAGGCCCTGCCAATCGATGTCCTTGAATCGTGGCATCCATCCGAGGGCCGTTTCCGCAGCGCCTGCGCGGCCATGAACGCGTTCGACGATCCACTTCAGCACGCGCATGTTCTCGCCAAACCCCGGCCACAGGAAATCGCCGGACTCGCTGCGCCGGAACCAGTTGACGCAGAAGATGCGCGGTTTGTCCGCGATGGTCTGCCCGACCTTGATCCAGTGGGAGAAGTAGTCGCCCATGTGATAGCCGCAGAAGGGCAACATGGCAAAGGGGTCGCGCCGGACGACGCCTTTCTGGCCCACCGCCGCCGCCGTTGTCTCCGAGCCGAGCGTTGCCGCCATGTAGACGCCGGAGTTCCAGTTGAACGCCTCGTACACCAATGGCACGGTGGTTCGGCGCCGCCCGCCGAAGATGAAGGCCGAGATGGGCACGCCCTGTGGGTTCTCCCAGTCCGGGTCGATGGAGGGGCACTGGCTTGCAGGCGCGGTGAAGCGCGAGTTGGGGTGCGCGGCCGTGCGCCCTGTCTGCGCACCAATCTCCGGTGTCCAATCCTGGCCCGTCCAGTCGATGAGGTGCGCAGGCGGCTCCTTCGACATGCCTTCCCACCACACATCGCCATCGTCGGTCAGCGCGACGTTGGTGAAGAGCACGTTGCGCGTGAGCGTGGCCATCGCGTTGAAGTTGGTCTGCTCGGAGGTGCCGGGCGCCACGCCGAAGAAGCCCGCTTCGGGGTTGATGGCGTAGAGACGCCCGTCAGGCCCGGGCTTGATCCAGGCGATGTCGTCGCCGACGGTGGTGATCTTCCAGCCATCGAACGAGCGCGGCGGAATGAGCATGGCGAAGTTCGTCTTGCCGCACGCGGAAGGGAAAGCGGCGGCGACATAGGTCTTCTCGCCAGATGGGCTTTCCACCCCGAGGATCAGCATGTGCTCGGCAAGCCACCCGTGGTCGCGCGCCATGTTCGAGGCGATGCGCAGCGCGAAGCACTTCTTGCCGAGCAGCGCGTTGCCGCCGTAGCCCGACCCGAATGACCAGATCTCGCGCGTCTCGGGGTAGTGGACGATGTACTTGGTGGCGTTACACGGCCAACGGCTGTCCTTCTGGCCCGGCTCGAGCGGCGCGCCCACCGAATGCACGCACGGCACGAACTCGCCGTCGCTGCCGAGGGCGTCGAGCACCTCACGCCCCATGCGCGTCATCGTGCGCATGTTGATGGTGACGTATGGGCTGTCGGTGATCTCGACACCGATCTGCGCAATGGGGCTGCCGACAGGCCCCATCGAGAAGGGGATCACGTACATGGTGCGGCCCTTCATGCAGCCCTTGAACAGGCCCGCCAGCGTCTGCCGCATGACGTGCGGGTCTTCCCAGTTATTCGTTGGGCCGGCGTCCGCCTGCTTTGCCGAACAGATGTAGGTGCGCTCTTCCACGCGCGCCACATCGGATGGATCGGAGCAGGCCAGGTACGAGTTGGCGCGCTTCACCGGATTGAGCTTGATGAGCATGCCCGAGGCCACCATCTCCGCGCACAGCCGGTCGTACTCTTCCTGCGAGCCGTCGGCCCAGGAGATGCGATCGGGTTGCGTGAGGGTCGCGATTTCCGCAATCCACTGCCGCAGGCGCTCGTGCCTGAGGTGCGGCGGAGCGGGCATACGTAACGTTTGACGGCTGGTCATGGCTCAAAACTCTCCGGGTACGGAAATTCATGCGAGACAGTTGACGATCGTACGGTTGATCTCAGGCGAATACGGGCTGCCAGCGGCGCAGCGTCAGGTCGAGCGCAATGCGCCGCAGGTACTTTGGGAAATCCAGGCCAAATCGGCGCTTCAGTCCGACCGCGTCGGCCTCGAGGTGCTCCCAGGGCTCCTGCGTGCGCTGTTCCTTGAAGCCGAACACGATGACGTTGCCGTGCGAGCTCACCGGCAACGTCAGCACTTCATCGTCGAACGCGTTGCGCAATTTCACGAGATGAGCGGCGCGGGAGCTCGGGTTGCCACACACGTTGGTGACGAACACACCGCCCGGCGCAAGACAGCGGCGGGCGTTCTGGTAGAACTCGACCGAGTTGAGCTCCGGCGCGATTCCTTCTCGATCGCAGGCGTCCGCGAGGATCACATCCTTGCAGGGCGCCAGAACCGAGATGTACGCCGCGCCGTCCGCGTTGATGACCCGAAAGCGCTGGTCGTCCGCGGGAATGCAGAATTCCTCGCGGAGCGCGATGACATCGCGGTTCACTTCAACGGCCGTCAGCGCAACCGAGCGCAAGTGACCGTAGCAGAACTTCGCGAGTGAGCCGCCGCCCAGGCCCAGCAACAGGATGCGCTTGGGTTTTCGATTGAAGAGCAGGAACGCCATCATCCTGCGCGTGTAGGCGAGGGCCAGTTTGTCCGGCTCTTGCAGCTCCATCGCGCTTTGCACGGCGTCGAGGTCGAAATGCAGGAATCGGCGCCGCCCGTCATCCACGATGAACGGCTTGTCGTAGGTGCCTTCGAACAGACGCCCCCAGAGTGCCTCCTGGCAACTGTCGGGGGGTTCGAGGAGGCGCAGCATGCTGTGCGCGTCGGGAAACGGGCTCTCGATCGACAGCAGTCGTGACTTTGCGCGGCTCATTTCTCTACTGGCCCGAAAGGGCCCTCAGGCTCATGCCACGCCCGCCGGGCTCGGCGTCTTTTTTGCCGGCGATCGCGAGATGGCCGCGAGGATGCCTTCGAGAATTCGCGTGGGGCCCGGCGGGCAGCCCGGCACGGTGACATCGACGGGGATGACGTTCGCGACGCGGCCCGAGCTGGCGTAGCTCTCGCCGAAGATGCCGCCCGTGCAGCCGCAATCGCCGAGGGCGACCACGAGCTTGGGGTCGGGTGTGGCCGCATACGTGCGGCGCAAAGCCACTTCCATGTGTTTCGACACGGGCCCCGTGACCAGCAGCAGATCGGCGTGGCGGGGGCTCGCGACGAACCGGATGCCGAGCCCTTCGAGGTTGTAGATCGGATTGCCCAGGGCGTGGATCTCGAGCTCGCAACCGTTGCAGGAGCCCGCGTCGATCTGGCGAATGCACAGCGCACGGCCGAGCACGGCACGAATGCGATCCTGCAGACCGTCGAGAACGCGCAGGCTTTCATCCGCCTGCGGCGGGGGCTCGGTGACGATACCGACCGATGCAATCTGACGCAGTGTTTTCAGCATGAGCGTGATCTACAGGTCATGGCCGCTGTAGGCGAGATTGAAGGACTTATTGATGAGCGGGAAATCCGGGACGATGTTGCCGATGATGGCGTGCTCGATGACGGGCCAGTTCTGCCACGATGGATCGTGCGGATGACAGCGACGGATCGCACCTGCCGTGCCCGCCTCGAGCGCCATGAGCACGGGCCCGCGCCAGCCCTCGATCAACCCCACACCGATCGCTCCCTCTGCGGGCACGCGCACGGATGCAAGGTGGGGGCCGGGCGGCAGCGCTTCAAGAATGCACTGGACGAGACGACACGATTCCTGCAGCTCATCGAAGCGCACGGCGACGCGCGCCGCGACATCTCCCGCGCTCTGTACGCTCATTTCCGGCGCCAGCTGCGCATACGGCTCGCAGGGCAGGTCGATGCGCAGATCGAACGCCTGGCCACTCGCGCGGCCGGCGAGCCCGGTGAGGCCCAGCCGCACGGCCAGCTCTGGTGTAACGGTGCCGGCGCTGGTGAACCGGTCACGCACGCCTTCGTGCTCGTCATAGATCGAGCGCAGCGTCAGTGCCTCGGTCGCAAGCTTTCGCACGCACGATGCGAGCGCCAGTGCACCGTCGGCCGTGAGGTTGAAACGCGTGCCACCGGGCACTATGGCGCTCATCAGATAGCGGGCCCCGAGCGTCTGGTGAGTTGCGCGCAGAAGGTGCTCCTTCAGACGCGAGAACTGCGCGAGTCCGAAGGCGAAGCCGGCATCGTTCCCGAGTGCGCCCAGGTCCCCGAGGTGATTCGCGATGCGTTCGAGCTCGAGGCAGAGCGCGCGCAACCACGCGGCGCGCGTCGGAATCTGCATATCCGACATTGCCTCCAGCCCCTGGCAGTACGCCCATGCGAACGCGACGGCCGAATCCCCCGACACGCGCGCCGCCAGGCGGTGGCCCTCGAGGATCGGCAGCTCCGTGAAACGCCGCTCGATGCCCTTGTGCGCGTAGCCGAGCCGCACCTCGAGCCTCAACACCTTTTCGCCCACGACGGAGAACCGGAAGTGTCCCGGCTCGATGGTGCCCGCGTGCACCGGGCCGACGGCAATCTCATGCACACCTTCGCCCTCGACACGGACGAAGTCGTAGTCATCGGTGCCCGCTTCGCCGGCGTCCAGCGAAGTGAGCGGATCGACCAGCGGTCGAAAGCCGGGCGGCCACGCCGCGTGGCGCAGCCATGGTCGGGCATCCGGATCGGTGGAGCGCACTCCGGAGAGGTCTGCCATCGCACGCTGCATACGTGCCGCGGCAGGAAAGAGATCTTCGATGCCCGGGTATGGGGCGTGCGTGTCGGCGAGCCGCAGGCACAGCACGAGCCCGCCGCCGTTCGACAGAAATGCAGCGCGAACCGTGGGAGCCGCACGGTCGTCGCGGCTCGCCCAAAGTGCAACGAGCCTGCTGCCAGCGGCGGCCATATCTTCCACTGCCGGCCGCCATTCCTCGCGTGAGACGGTCAACGCGCGCAGGCCGGGGGCGCCGGGTTGTATCTCGCTACGCGCGTACAAGGCTCGCAGCGGCATCTCACTCGCCCCCGATCAGGCGCGCGGCCGCGCGATACCAATTCGCAAGATAGGGTGGAACGTAGAGGCCGAGCACCAGGACGATTCCCAGATGCGCAAAGACGGGCAGCAGGGCTGGGGGGTGCGGCAAGCGCTTCGCGGTTGTCTCACCGAACACCATGGGCTGGACTCGCCCGAAGATCGCCGCGAAGGCGACGCCGAGCGCGGTGAGCAGGATGGGCGTCGCCCAGGGCTGCTCGCGCATCGCCGTGGTGAGGATCAGAAATTCGCTCGCGAAAACGCCGAACGGCGGCATGCCCAGGATCGCGAGCGACCCCATCATGAGGCCCCAGCCGATGGTCGGACTCAGCGTGATGAGGCCGCGGATGTTCTCGATGAGCTGCGAGCCCGCCTTCTGCGCAGCGTGCCCCACCGCGAAGAAGATCGCCGACTTGGTGAGTGAATGCACTGTCATGTGCAGCAGCGCGGCGAAATTCGCCACCGGCCCGCCCATCCCGAAGGCGAAAGTGATGATCCCCATGTGCTCTATGGACGAATAAGCGAAGAGACGCTTGACGTCGCGCTGGCGCCAGAGAAAGAACGACGCGAGCACCACCGAGAGCAGGCCGAAGCCCATGAGCATCTGCGAAGGAAGCTGCGATTGCAGGGAGCCTTCGACGAGTATCTTGCAGCGGACGACCGCGTAGATGGCCACATTCAGCAGCAGCCCCGAGAGCACGGCGGAGATCGGCGTGGGGCCTTCCGCGTGCGCATCGGGGAGCCAGTTATGAAGGGGCGCCAACCCGACTTTCGTGCCGTAGCCCACCAGGAGGAACACGAACGCGAGACTCAGCACGGCAGGCTCGAGCTCGCCCTTCACGTCGTTGAGATGGGTCCACAGGAGCGCGCTCGCCCCTTCGGCTCCGAGCGCCTTCTCGGCCGCGAAGTACAGCAGGATCGTGCCGAAGAGCGCCTGGGCAATGCCGACGCCGCACAGGATGAAGTATTTCCAGCCTGCCTCGAGGCTCGCCGCCGTGCGGTAGAGCGTGACCAGAAGCACGGTGGACAGGGTTGCGGCTTCCATCGCGACCCACAGCAACCCCATGTTGTTGGTCGTGAGCGCGATCAGCATGGTCGTCATGAAGAGCTGATACATGCTGTGATAGAGACGCAGCCGGGCGGCGCTCACGCGCCCGTGCTCCATCTCCACGCGCATGTAGGGGCGCGAGAAGATCGACGTGGTCAGCCCAACGAATGCCGTCAGCGTGACGAGAAAGACGTTGAAGGCATCGATGAAGAACTGCTCGTTCGCCACGACGAGGTTGCCTTCGCCGATGACGCGCGCGGTGAGCGCACAGGCGGCGAGGAACGTGGCGAGGCTCACCGCCACATTCAGCTCGGGCGCCCAGCGCCGTGCGCCGAAGACGCCGAGGAGCAGCGCGCCGGCGAGCGGGCAACCGAGCAGGAGCAGGAATTCCACCTTACTCTTCCTCCTTGAGCGACTCGAGGTGATGCAGATCGAGGCTGTCGAACTGCTCGCGGATCTGGAAGAAGAAGACGCCGAGGACGAGCACCGCGACCAGCACATCGAGCGCCACACCGAACTCCACGATCATCGGCATGCCGTAGGTTGCGCTCATGGCCCCGAAAAAGAGCCCGTTTTCCATCGACAGAAAGCCGACCACCTGCGACATGGCCTTGCGCCTCGTGATCATCGTGACGAAGGAGAGCAGGACCACGGCGACCGCGATGCCGATGGAGCTGCGCGTGGCGGTGCTGGCGAGCGCGGAGATCGGCTGTGCCAGGCCGAAGGCGAACACCACCACCAGCACGCCCACGAGCATCGTGCCCGGGATGTTCAGCAGCGGCTCGGTGTCCCAGTAAACCTGCAGTCGCCGAATGAGCCTGTGCAGGATCCACGGGAGGAGGATGACCTTGAGTGCGAGAGTGAGCGCGGCCGACAGATACAGATGATTCTGGCCGGTGCGCCAGGCGAGCAGCAGTGTTGCGACGAGAAGGACAACCCCCTGCACCGCGAGCAGGTTGACCATGCTCACGATGCGCCGTTGCGCAAGCATCGCGAAGGACAACAGCAGCAGCAGCGCCGCACAGACGTTCAGCAGTTGCAGGTCGAAGGGCGTGCCAGCCATTGCGTCAGGCTCCCAGGAGCAGATGCACGAGAAGACCCAGCACCGCAAACAGAAATGCGGTGGCCAGAAACTCCGGCGCGCGAAAAATGCGCAGCTTTGCCAACATCGTCTCGATGAAGGCGAGCGCGGCGCCGGCCACCGCGAGCTTCGCGGCGAGCAGCGGTATCGAGGCAAGCAGCGCCGCGGGGCCGTTTTCGCCCGTGGAGACGCCCCACGGGATAAAGAGCGCGAAGCCGATGCACGCGTAGTTGAAGAGCTTGAGGGCCGCCGCCCACTCCATGAGCGAAAGGTGCCGTGCCGAGTACTCGAGCAGCAGCGCCTCGTGAATCATCGTGAGCTCGAGGTGCGTCGTCGGATTGTCGATGGGGAGGCGCCCATTCTCGGCGAGCAGCACCATGGTGAACGCGATGGCCGTAAACGCAAGGCTCGGGTAAAGCCCGAGACTCTGCGTGGCGAGATTCTCGGTGATGGCGGGCAGCGCCGTGGTCGCTGAGATCAGCGAGGCGACGAAAATGACCATGAGCAAGGCGGGCTCCGCCAGGAACCCCACCATCATCTCGCGGCGCGCGCCGAGCGTGCCGAACGCGGTGCCGATATCCATGGCGGCGAGCGAAAGGAACACCCGCGCGGTGGCGAGCAGCCCCACCAGCGCGATGGCATCGGCCGCAGCGGTGAACGGCAGCCGCGTGCCCATCGAAGGAATGATCGCCGCGGCGACGACCATGGCACCGAACACAACGTAGGGCGCCAGGCGAAAGAGCGGGGACGCCGTCTCGGCGATTACCGCATCCTTCTGGAAGAGTTTGCGAATGCCGCGGTAGGGAAGCCAGAGGCTGGGTGCGCTACGGTTCTGCAACCAGGCGCGGCACTGGTTGATCCAGCCGACAAACAGGGGCGCCGCGGCGAGCGCCGCGAACACCTCCAGCAGCTGGGTGAGAATTTCGATCGGCTTCATAGCACGAGCGCGAGCAGCACGGTGAGTGTGATGAAACTGTAGAGCAGGTAGGTTGAGATGCGGCCTTGCTGCAACCACGCGAAGGCATCCGCGACTCGCTGCACGAGGGCGCCGATCGGCACATACAGGGTCTGCCAGATCCGATCGCCCACCGTGACGCGATAGCGCGGCGCACTGTCAAACGGGGATGGGAGCTCGCGCTTCATCGCGAAGAAGGACCCAAAGATATGGCGAATGGGCTGACCGAAGCCTTCCGCGGTGTCCTGCATGCGCGCGGTCAAGCGTCCGAATCCACAATCCCACGGCGCCGCGAGCCGCGCACGGCGATGATAGAAGAGCCGCACCGCCCAGATCGCCAGGATCACGATGGCGCTGAGCGCCGCGAAGAACAGGGGGGCCGAATAGGAGGTGTGTCGATCCGGCAGCGGCACGAGCAG
Organism: uncultured Gammaproteobacteria bacterium; assembly: GCA_963837755.1. GTDB lineage: Bacteria > Pseudomonadota > Gammaproteobacteria > Steroidobacterales > Steroidobacteraceae > JADGHX01. Next base: position 841,554 of record CAWIOP010000005.1, read on the forward strand.
CCACCAGGGCTCCTCCTGATGCGCCAGTGGCGCGCCAGTCAACTGCTCGACCACCACGCGTAGCGCTTTGATGACCTGTGTTGGCAACAGGCCCAGGGCGAAGCAGCCCAGGGCGAGCCAGACGAGGCCGATGCGCTCGAGGACACCGGCATCGTGCGCGTGCGCCAGAGCGGCCTCGCGCGGCTGGCCCAGGAAGATGACCCCGAAGAACTTCACCATCACATAGGCTGCGAGTGCCGCGGCCAGCGCAATGATCGCAGCCCCAAGCGGCAGCAGCATGTTGATGAAGGTGTGCGGCACCTCATGCGCAAACAGAAACGCCTGCAGCAGCAGCCATTCGGAGACAAAGCCGTTGAGTGGCGGCAGGCCGGCCAGCGCCAGCGCCCCGATGAGCGTGAGCCAGGCAACCCACGGCATGCGATGGATGAGGCCGCCCAGGCGCCCGAGATTGCGTTCGCCGGTGGAATGCAGAACCGCGCCCGTGCCGAGAAACAGCAGGCTCTTCATGAACGCGTGATTGAGGCTGTGATAGAGAAGCGCGATGAGTGCCAGTGCGCCGAGCGAGGGCATGCCGACACCGAGGAACACGATCGCAAGGCCGAGGCCGGCAAAGATGATGCCGATGTTCTCGATGGAGGAATACGCGAGGAGCCGCTTCATTTCGGTCTGCGCGGCGGCGAACACCACGCCATACACTGCGCTGAAGAGCCCGAACGCCAGCGGCACGAGGCCCCACCACCATTCGGCAGTCCCCAGCAGATCGAAGGTGACGCGCAGGACGCCGTACACCGCGGTCTTGAGCATCACGCCGCTCATCAGCGCCGAGACGGGCGAGGGGGCGGCCGGGTGCGCTTCAGGAAGCCAGACGTGCAGCGGCACGAGCCCCGCCTTGGCTCCGAAGCCAAACAAGGCGAGCAGGAAGGCAACGGCGGCCCAGTGTGGGGCGAGCTGCGCGCCGCGCATGGCGTCGAACGTGAACTGCCAGCTCCCACCCTGCATCACGCCGAAGCTCAGCAGGATCGCAATCGCCCCGATGTGCGCGATCAGCAGGTAGACAAAGCCCGCGCGACGGATCTCGGCGAGGCCGTGCTGTGTGGTGACGAGAAAGTATGAGGACAGCGCCATGGTTTCCCACGCCACCATGAACGCGTACGCATCGTCGGCCAGCAGCACGAAGCCCATGCTGGCCAGAAACAGGTGGTATTGAAGGCACAGCAGGCCCGGAGCCGTGCCCTGGCCGCGGCGAAAGTAGCCCGCACCGAAGATCGAGATGCCGGCCGAGGCCGCTCCGAGTAGAAAGAGAAAGACACTCGTGAGGGCATCGCGCCGCACGTGCATCGGCAGGTCGGGCAGCCCGATCTGCAGCGTGAGCTGCTCTGGAGGGGCGGAGAGGCTCGAGGCCGCCACCACGGCAAGCGCCACGCCACACAACGCGCCGAGCGGGAACAGCGTGCGGCCGGCAAAGCCCACGCTCGACGGCCGCAGCAGACCGGCAAGCCCGATGACGCCCCACAGCGCCAGGAGCGCAAGGCAGGCGGGGAGCGACGAATGGATCAGTGGCGTCACAGAGTCTGCTACTCAGATTTGCGTTAGATTACAATGACAGTCACTGTAGCGCGCGACAGAAGTCATAAATTCCCGAGATTTTACCGGAATGATCCGCCACCGACTTTCCGAGTTGGGCAGTGCCGTCGCACGCTCCGTGGAGATGCTGCGCGCCGCGCGGCATGTGGAGGAAGTCGCCCAGGCCGTGCTCGAACTGCTCGGCCAGGCGGCATGCAGTGAACGGGCAACGTTCTGGGTGGTCGATTCCGGGCAGCAGCGATTGCGGGCGATTGCGAGTTGGAGCGCGGCAGGGTGTGGCGCGCCAGCGCATGAGGGCGATATGCGCCATCGCACCGTCTCGCTCAGCCAGGGCAATGCGGGGCACGTCTGGCGCAGCCGCAAGCCGCTGTGGTCGACGAGTCTCGTGCTCGACAGCGCACTGCCGCCCTCGCTCGAGGCGGGTCTGCGCGGCGGAGTCTGGTTCGCCGTGAAGACGGACACATCCGTGTACGGGGTGATCGAGCTTCTGGGGCCTGCGCTCGAGCCGAAGACACCCGACAACCTCGTGCTCGTCGAGCGGCTCGGTTTTCGTCTCGGGCACGCGCTCGAGGAATTGCGCCATGGCAACGCACGTCTGCACTGAGGCGAATATCCAATGAGCGGGGGCGGGCATCGTCAATGCGGGCCGCTTGCGCGGTGATTCGACCGCGATTATTCTTTTATTATTCTCTAATGTGATTTTCATGTAAATGAAAAAGCCCAACGTCGTGCACCTGGAAGAGCGCACCGCGCGTCTGACCATCCTGATCGATCCGCGCAAGAAAGCGGTTTTCGAGCGGCTGTGCTCACAGGAAGACCTCACGTCCTCGCAGGTCGTGCGACGCATGATTCGCTCGTATATCGAAGAGCGTCTCGGGCACCCCTGGACTCCCGGTGAGGCAGACCCGGCGAACGGCGGCGGGGCATCTTCGCGTGGCGTCGCCAAGCGCCGTACGTCACGCAGCTGACGCTTCGCGCACGTCGGGCGGGGCTCGCGCTTCCCCACCCGCGCGAGCTCGTGGCGCAGCCGAACGAGACGGGCTTTCCGCACGTCCGCAGCCATGGCACTCGCTGGAGCTCTCAATCGATGAGCAATGACTCGACCGATGATCCCAAGCCGCGCCTCATGGAAGTGCCGAGCCCCTTCGCGCTCGAGCCCGGCACGGTGCGCGTGCTGGAGTCCGCGGCGGGCTTCGGCGGCGAGCAGCTCGACCAGTTGCGCGAGGGAACGCTCGGCCGTCCGTTCATCATCGACTACGGCCGCACGCGCAACCTGTTCTTCACTATTTCCGCCGTGCAGAGCTCGATGCGCCTGGACGATCCGGATGCGCTGGTGGCCGCCTACACCCGCAAGATGATGGCGTTTCTGCTGTTCCTGCCCGCGCCCCGCCACGTGCTGATGATTGGCCTTGGCGGCGGCTCGATGGCGAAGTTCTGTTACCGCCACCTGCCGCGCACACGCATCACGGTGGTCGAGATCAGTGCGGAGATCATCGCGCTGCGCGACGAATTTTCGATCCCGCGGGACGACGAGCGCTTCGAGATCATTCACGATGACGGCGCCGCGTACCTCACGAAGGCGCGCGTGACGCCCGACATCGTTCTGATCGATGCGTTCGATGATGTCGGAGTGTCGCCCTCGCTGGCCTCGTCCGACTTCTACGAGCGGGCGAGTCGGTGCATGACACCCGACGGAGTGCTCGTCATGAACCTGTCGGGGCTGAAAAGCCGCTACGCGGCCCATGTCGAGCGCCTGCGAGCGGCGTTTTCAGGGCCCATCCGTCTGGTGCCGGTGAACGGCGATGACAATGTGCTGCTCTTTGCATTCGGGCCCCTGCAAGGGGCCGAGTTACCGGACTTCCTGCAGAACCGGGCGCACTATCTCGAGCAGGGCATGGGCCTGGAGTTTTCTCGATACCTCGAGCGGCTGCGCGCCGGCCACGTCCTCGGCGCACAAGCGGATCTTCCCGTGTGACCCGCGGGTGGCTCACCGCAACGGTGCCACCATGACAAATGTCAGCGGAACGCTTGCGAAGCCAGCGTTAGACTGACGGGCGAGGCCGGCGACTGCGCCGCGACCACGAGCCCCGAAACAGCAAGACCCGGGAACCTGAAATGCTGGCATCCCAAAGCGCTCCGGAATGGGCGGCGGCGCTGTCCGTCAGATTCGAGAGCCGCGCCGCCGGCCAGTTCATCCTCTACGGCAATGTTCACGACCGTCTCGCTGTCGGCGGACGTCTGGTCAACATAGAGCGCTACATCCAGGACGAGCTGCTCGCGAGCTTCAGCGTCATTTTCTCCTACGACCTCGGCAACGGATTGACCGTGGAGCGTGGCGCCGAGCGTCTTTCGGAGTGGGTGCCGTCGGCCATGCGTAGCCTGCCGCACGAGCCGCTCGAGGCCATCCGCTTCGTCAACCGCTACGCACGCTATCTCGGCAACCTCAGCACACTCGGGCACAGTGACGACGTGCACTTCGCCGTAATCATCCGCGGCGCCGACCAGCTTCTGCCCGCGGACGGCAAGGGCTTCGAGCACGGCAGCCTTACGAGTCTCGTGCGCGCATGGGGATGCGACGCGCCTTTTACGCAGTTACCGTTTGCCAGCCTCCTGATCGCGGACAACCTGACGGACCTCGAGCCGTTGATCGCATTCGCGCCGCAGTCCGCGCTGGTGCGAATTCCGCTGCCACCGGTCTCAGAGCTGCAGTCGGCGTTGAGCCTGCTGCAGCAGCAGTTCACGCAGACCATTCCTGCCGGCACGGATCTCGCCGCGCTCGCCGCGGCGATGACGGGCGTATCGGTCAGCACGCTCGAGCAGCTGACGAAAGTCCGGGCGCACAGCAAGCAGGTGCTGCAGTCGTCGGATCTCGCAGTGTTGAAGAAGGAGATGGTCGAGCGCGACGCGCCCGGGCTGGTCGAGTTCATCGAATCCGTGCGCACACTGGAGGACTACCACGGCCAGGATGCGCTGAAGGAATGGCTGAGGCAGGACGTGTTGCTCTGGCGGGCCAACGATCTGAAGGCGCTGCCCATGGGCTACCTGCTGTGCGGCCCCATCGGCACCGGCAAAACTTTCCTCGTGGAGTGCCTGGCCGGCGAGGCGGGCGTTCCGGTGGTGAAGCTGAAGAACTTTCGGGAGAAGTGGGTTGGCTCCAGCGAAGGCAATCTCGAGAAGATTTTTCGGCTGATCCGCGCGCTGGGCCGCTGCATCGTGTTCATCGACGAGGCGGACCAGACGCTCGGCCGGCGCGATTCGGGCTCCGGCGATAGCGGGTTGTCCGGGCGCCTGTATTCGATGATCGCGCAAGCGATGTCCGATACCGCGAATCGGGGCAAAGTCGTGTGGGTTCTCGCGTCGTCGCGGCCGGACCTGATCGAAGCGGATCTGAAGCGCCCGGGTCGCATCGACCTCAAGGTGCCCATTCTTCCAACGAGCACGCGCGCGGAGAGTGGCGGCCTGATCGCCGCGCTGGCGCGGCGCTACGGCTTGTTGATTTCGCCAGACGAGATGCGGCAGATCGAGCCGCTACTGCCCTTGCTGCTCACGCCGGGGGCGGCGGAGGCACTGGTGGTCAAGGCGTACCGTGTCGCGCGCACCGGGAACGTTGGAGCCGCGGCAGCGCTCGCGCGTTGTCTCGACGGATACCAGAACCCGGTGCCGGAAGATGTGCTCGAAACTCAGATGCGCCTGGCGGTGCGTGAGGCATCGGATCTCTCGTTCGTCCCCGAAGCGCTGCGGCACTTCGCCGCGCATGCCAAACCCGGTCAATAAGTGGGTAGCGCCGTCAGCACGACGCGGCCAAGCCCATCCCGCCGTGAGCTGATGAGGAAGTTCTCGCGCAGTGCAAGCCGCAGAGCGTTGACGTTCCCGGCGCGGAAGCGACCACTGACGCGAACGCTGCGCAGCTTGTCGTCTGCCAGCACGAATCTCGTGGCGGTGTAGCGCTCCACTTCAGCGAGCACGTCCTCCAGCGCCTTGTTGTCGAAGATGAGCATGCCCCGCTGCCATGCGAGCCGGGCTTCCACCTCGCTCTCGTCTATGTGAGTCACGGACTGCAAGCCCGGCTCCACCAGCGCCTCCTCGAAGGCGCCCACGGTGGCCTCGCCGTACGTGACAGCGTCGCGCCGCCGGGCCGGTGTGTCTGGCAACCGCGGTGGCGCGTAGAGCACCTTCACCTGGCCTTCGGTCACGATGAGCTCGACATTCTCGCGCGCGAGCGCGCGCAGGTTGAACCTGGTGCCCAGCGCCTGGAATTGGCGCCTGCCGGCGCTTACGTTGAAGGGGCGCTCGGGTTGGTTGGCCACCTTGAAGCTCGCTTCTCCGATTGCGAGCTGCACCTCTCGCGAGCCCGGAGAGTAGGTCACGCCCACGCGCGTGCCGGTGTTGAGCGTGATGGTGCTGCCGTCCGCCAGCTTTATTTCCCGAGTCTCGCCGACGGCCGTGGCATAGGTTTTCGTGGTCGCTCTCCGCGGAGTCGACCACGGTGTCCGGCCGTTCAGCAGGATAGTGCCGCAGAGGAGTATGCAAACCGTCGCGCCGGCCGCGAGCGACACGTTGAAAGGTTTTTTTCGTGCCCTCGGCTCTGCAAGCTCGGGGCTTTTCGGGAGGAGGGCGGACAGAATACAGATCACGTCAGGGCCGTGGCACAGCCTCGCCGTTTCCAGAATCGCCTTGCGGTTCGCCGGCGCCTTCAACCACTCGCGCAGGCCCAGGCCCTCGCTTTCGCGCAGGCCCCGCTTGAGCCTCGCCAGCCATAGCGAAGCGTCCCGATTCGGGTTCCCGGGAAACGGTGCCGCTGGATTGGTGCCGGGCATCCGCTGATTCAAGCCGTATCGCGCTTCAGTGACAAGTGATACTTGTCACCCTGGAGTGTGTTCGTAAGCGTGTGTCGCCTCGATGAATGGGCGCTGTTGAGGTTCGAGCGGGTTTGAACGACGTTGCGGGGTGGAACTCGCGGCGAGACTAAAGCCGTTTTCGGCGCGCTCGCAATAGTCCGTCGCCGGCATAGATGAACAGCGCCATCCAGATGAGCGAGAACCCGATCGCGCGGGCTCGTTCGAAGGGCTCTGCGAAAAACAGAACGGCGCTCGCGAGCTGCAGGCTCGGCGCGATGTACTGGAGCACGCCCATTGTGGAATACGGGATCTGCCGTGCGCCGTAAGCGAACAGAAACAGCGGAACCGCTGTCACGAGTCCACTCACCACGAGGAGCGCGACGATGAGTGCACTGGAATTTCCCAGAGCGCCTGTTCCATTCACCTCGCTCCACAGGAGGTATGCGATGGCGATCGGTGCGAGCATCATCGTCTCGATGGCAAGGCCGGGCAGCGCATCGACGCTCGCGGTCTTGCGAATCAGCCCGTAAAGCCCGAACGACGTGGCGACTGTGAGCGCGATCCAGGGAATATGACCTGTCTCGAGCGTGAGATACGTGACGCCCCCGGCAGCCAGCGCCACCGCTGCCCATTGCACCCGGTTCAGGCGTTCCGACAAGACAAGGATGCCGAGCAGTACGTTGACCAGCGGGTTAATGTAATAGCCGAGGCTGACCTCGACCACGCGGTCGTGGTTGATGGCCCAGACGAACACAAGCCAGTTGACACTGATGAGACACGCGGTGATGGCCAGGCGCGGGAGCACACCAGGGCGCGTCGCGGCGGAGCTGAGCCTTCCAAGCTCTCCGCGTGCGGCCATCCAGACGAGAATGAACAGGCAGGACCACGCGACGCGATGTGCTGTGATCTGCAGTGCGGAGACGCTTTTGAGGCCGAAGAGGTAGAGGGGAAACAGTCCCCAGATGAAGAAAGCGGCCACGCCAGAGGCAAGCCCTCGGCTCGAGAGCGTTGCTTTCGATCGAGCTGGCGGCGCAGATGTGCTCGTTGCCGCGCTGGAGTGGGTCGTTTCAGCCATGAGGTTTCGCTCACACTGTGCCACTTCGTCGCGCTCAACGCCGTCCCTCCAGAGAGAGAGGATCGAACCGATCTCCAGTGAGCTGAAAATAGATGCGGTTGTTACAGGATATGAAGCATGCGCCCCATCACGCTGAGAAGTCTGTTGCCATGTCTGCCCATGCTGCTTGTCAGTGCCGCGGTGGGCGCCTCTGACGACGCTACTGCACGTACGACTGCCTGGCGAGACAACTTCACCACGCGTCTGGAAGCGCTGGCGTTGCTCCAGTCCTTGAATGCGGACCTGCTGAGTCACGACAGCGCGACGTTGACGCTCGACCGATGGTGCGAGGCGCATCGCATGGCCTCACCGGCGCGCATCGTCGCGCAGCGCCAGCGCGATGTCGACAAGCAGCCCACGGCGGAGCAGCGCGAGATTCTCGGAGTGAATGCCAATGAAGCCGTGCGCTACCGCAGAGTGCGGCTTCGCTGCGGTGAGCACGTGCTTTCTGAGGCAGACAACTGGTACGTGCCTGCGCGGCTCACACCGGAGATGAATAAGGCGCTGGACACAACGGATATCGCGTTCGGGCGCGCCGTAAAAGATCTGCACTTCCAACGCCGCACGGTGTCGGCGACGCTGCTGTGGTCCCCTCTGCCGGAAGGCTGGGAGATGGGCGCGCCGGTGCGAGCGGAAAGCGCGCGCACGCTTCGGGTGCCGCCCGAGGTTCTTCAACACCGCGCCGTGCTGGCGCTGCCAGACGGTACGCCGTTCAGCATGGTGGTGGAAACCTACACGTCAGAGGTTCTGGAGTTTCCGGAACCCGCACAGCGACCCCGGTGATTGTCGGCTGCACGCAACGTGATGGCCATGCTGAGCGAGGCAGTCGCGCCAGGCGCGGCTGCGAAGATTCGCGGCTTCTGGCGGATGTCACCTCGCAGAGCGCGCCAGATCACCGGCGATCCACTTACATCATTGGAGAGGTTGGCCGTTCACGGTGACCCTGACCAGGCTGCCGCCGCTGTCGCCGTTCTTCAGCGGATGGATGACGATGCTCACCTTGTCGCCGGCCTTCATCGAATTGCGCGACCAGCCCTTGCGCGACAGATTGTTGGGGCTGCCCCCTTCGACCGACCATTCCACGTCCTTGCCGGTGGCCGGGTCCGCGACCATCACCTGCACCCAGATGTGAGGGTTGGTCCACTGCACCTCCTTGATCGTTCCGGTGAGCGTCTTCTCCGACTGATTGTCGAACATCGCGAACGAGTGATGCGCTGAGGCGCCGTTGCACAACAGCGCCGACAGGACTGCGGCGGAGAGAATTATGGTCTTCATATCACCACTTTCGTTTTGAGGGTGTTCGGCGGAGTGTACGTCCTGGGGTCGCCGGCGGTGAAGCCGTAGCGCATATGTCCTGTGTCGGAAACAGGACGCCGGCGAGCGGCGAAAGGGTTGCCCCAGCAACTTGAGTTCGTGCAGTGGTCGTTCGTGGAGGCGCCGTGTGCGCGCCACCTGGAAATCCACGACACTGAAGGGCAGGGGGACGATGTCGGATGCAAGCCGGATATATCGCGTTGATATGCCTCGCGTTGGCAGGCACCGTGGCCGCGCAGGATGCGCCGAAGCCCAACGATCCGCACGACATCGACGGCGTGTGGTGGACGCCCGGCTATGACCGGAAGTTCAGGACTGTCGAAGGCGAGCTACCCCCGTTCACCGAAAGGGGCCGGCGCGAGTGGGAGCACAATGTCGCCGCGGACAAGGCCGGAACACCCGTCGCCGATGCGCCCACGGGGTGCCTGCCGCACGGCATCCCGAGGCTGCTGGCCTCGCCTTATCCCATCCAGATCATCACGACGCCGGGGCAGATCACCTGGATTCACGAAGTGAATCGCAACCAGCGCTGGATCTACATGAACGAATCGCACCCCGCGAATCCGCCGAAGACCTACCTCGGCCATTCGGTCGGGCGCTGGGACGGCGACACGCTCGTCATCGACACCGTCGCCCTGAACGACAGGACCCGCATCGACGAGGAAGGCATTACCCACTCCGACCAGCTGCACGTGGTCGAGCGCATTCGCAAGATCGACGGCGGCGCGCAGCTGGAGAACCTCATTGAGATCACGGACCCGGTAATGTTCACCCGGCCGTGGACGACGAAGCGCCTGTACAAGGCGCGCCCGGAAGTGCGCGTCATGGAATACGTCTGCGAGGAGAACAATCGCAACGCGCCGGTGGACGGCGTCACGAGGGCCAAATGAGCACGCGCGCCTGGTTCTCACGCGCCGGCGCATTCGCGGCACTCGTGGGTTTTGCGGCCATTCAGGCGGGCGCCGCTGCTGCCGTGCCGGCGAAAGGCGAGGACGGCAAGCCCTACATCGGCGGCGTGTGGCTGGTCGAAAAGCCTCAGGTCGAAGCGAAAACGGCAGCCGGAAAGACACCGCCGCTGCGCCCTCAGGCCGCGGAAATCTACGCGCAGCGCAAGCAGGCCAAAGCCGGCGGCAAGAGCGCCGGCGATCCCGTCGAGGAGTGCCTTCCGCACGGCGTCCCACGGCTGCTGAGCGCGACCCGGCCGGTTCACATTCTGCAGAAGCCGAAGCAGATCACCGTGCTCTATGAGGCGAACCACCAGTCTCGGTTGTTCTACATCGACGACCCGCTGCCGGCACCGGAGAATGCGCCGGATGTCACGTACGACGGCTTTTCGGTCGCGCGCTGGGTCGGAAACGCGCTGGTGGTGGACACCATCGCAATGAACGACCAGACATGGCTCGATGATGTCGGCCTGCCTCACAGCGAAGCCTTGCGAGTGGTCGAGCGCTACGAGCTGGCGAGTCCGGAGCGCCTGCGCGTCAATGTCACCGTGACCGACCCCGAAACCTTCACGGCGCCGTGGGAGATGCAGCTCACGTTCAAGAGACGGCCAGACCTGCGGCTGCAGGAGAACGCCTGCGCCGAGAAGCTGTGGCACCCGGAGTCCGGCGAGGCCGGTTGAGAAGATGAACAGGGTCAACGCCAGCCTGGTTCGCCGAAGAACGAAGCTGACGTTGCTCGCGCTGGCGTTCGTGTTCTGCCACGGTGGCGCGGTGGCGGCCAGCGATGTCGCCGACACCGTCATGCGAAAAGATGCGGCGCGACTTCAGCAACTCGTCGCCGCTCGCGCGGATGTGAACGCCGCGCAGCCGGACGGCACCACGGCCCTGCATTGGGCGGCATACCACAGCGACTCCGGCGCCACTGCGAAACTGCTGGCCGCAGGCGCCAATCCCGCTGCGGTCAGCGGCACGGGCATGACGCCACTGGCACTGGCCTGCCAGGCCGGCAATGCGGATCTGGTGCGGCTGTTGTTGAAAGCGCGCGCGGATCCCAACCAGACTCTGGGCAACGGCGAGACGCCCCTCATGATGACCGCGCGCACGGGCAGCGTTGCGGTGATCGAGCTTTTGCTTGCGGGCGGAGCGAAGATCGACGCGCGCGAGAAGCTGCGCGGAACAACGGCCCTCATGTGGGCGGCGGCGAATTCGAACGCGGAAGCGGTGCGCCTGCTCGTGGCGAAGGGCGCGGACCTCAGTGCACGGTCGGCCACGGTAGCTCCCGGCCGCAAGCCCTATCTCGCCGACACGGGGCGCGCACGCCTGCAGGAGTTCATCGAGGGCAAGGGCCAGGGCGGCACGGTCGTCGCGGTGGACGACCCGGCTGCGAAGTCGCGCCTGGAAGCGGAGATTGCCCAGACCAGGCGCGTGCTCACCAAATTCCCGGCGCCGGAAGCCCCACGTCGCAGCGACAAACAATGGGGTGGCCTGACGCCGCTGCTGTTCGCCACGCGCGAAGGAGACCTGGAGTCGGTCAAAGTGCTGCTCGGCGCCGGCGCCGACGTCAACCAGGCGAGCGAGTACGGCTGGTCCGCGCTGCTGGTCGCCACTCACAACCGCTTCTATCGATTGGGCCTGTATCTGCTGGAGCACGGCGCCGACCCGAACCTCGCCAATGAGGGCGGCTGGACGCCACTCTATATCGCCACGGACAACCGGAACATCGAAGGGGGCGACTACCCGACACGCCGCCCGGACATGGACCATCTGGATTACATCAAGCGCCTGCTGGCCGCTCGCGCGAACCCGAACTTGCGCATGCGCTCCAGTACCGAGACGCGCACGGTGTTCACGCATCAATGGCTGCTGGAAGAGGGCGCAACGCCCTTCCTGCGCGCCGCGCAGTCGGGGGATGTGGTGTTGATGAAGCTGCTGCTCGAGCAGGGCGCGGACCCCTCGATTGCCACCACCGGCAATGTGACGCCGCTGATGGTGGCGAGCGGCATCGGTTGGGTGGAGGGCGTTACTTACGAGTGGTCGCCTCAGGCGACCTATGACGCCGCGGAGTTGCTGCTCGAGCTCGGCGCCGACGTCAACGCCCAGGACACACTGGACGGCCGCACCGCGCTGATGGGCGCGGCACACAAAGGTCGCAACGACGTAATCGAGTCGCTGGTGAAGCATGGCGCGGACCTCGCGATGCGCGACATCGGCAGCCGCGACACCATTCACGCGCTGGCCGGCACCACCTGGCAGGCCGTCGACTATGCGGATGGCCTGGTGCGTGTGGGCGTGCAGTCGGCTATCTCGCACCCGAGCACCGCCGCGCTACTACGCCAGCTCATGAAGGAGCGAGGGTTGCCGGTGCCGGCGGAAGGGCGCACATTGGCTTCGATCTGCGTCACGGATCTTTGCAGGTGACCCGCCACTCCACAGTCTGGCCGATACTCGGCGCGCTGATCTTGCCTTGCGCGGCGCTCGCTTCCGAGACGATGGAGACAATGCCCGTCGCCGCGCAACTGGAGCTCCTGGACCAGTACTGCCTCAAATGCCACAACTTCACGGACTATGCCGGTGGGGTGGAGCTCGAGGTCTTCGATCCGGGCAATCCGCACGACGACGCGAAGATTGCGGAACGGATGCTGAAGAAAGTGCGCGCGGGAATGATGCCGCCGGCCGGCGAGAAGCGGCCCGACTTTGCGACGCTGCAGGCGTTCTCCACGCAGCTGGAGAGCTCGATCGACAGCCAGGCGAAGCCGAACCTCAGCGTCCCGAAGCTGCATCGCCTGAACCGCACCGAGTACGCGAACGCCGTGCGCGACCTGCTCGCGCTCCAGCTCGACTCCACGCAGTTCCTGCCTTCGGACGATGCGAGCCGTGGCTTCGACAACCAGGCCGACACGTTGACCCTCTCGCCGGCACTGCTGGATGCATATCTGTCCGCCGCCGCGCGTATCAGCCGCATTGCCGTGGGCACGCCCGCGGCGCCGACGCAGGTGACGTATCGAGTTTCCGAGGACACGACGCAGAACTATCAGGTGGAGGGGTTGCCGTTGGGCACGCGCGGCGGGCTCGCGATCGACCACACCTTTCCTTCCGACGGCACGTACACTCTTAAAGTTTTCTCCGTGAACCTCGGCAATATGGGTAATTTCCGGCCCTTCGGCGAGATTCGCGGCGAGCAGCTGCTGATCTACCTGGACGGCGCGCGTGTCGCGCAGGTGGACTGGGACAAAGCCCTCGGCGTGGGCCGCCGTTTCGACGAGGAGGGGGGCGGTCAGCTTCGCACCATCGATGCGACGCTGCCCGTGAGGGCAGGTCAGCATCACATCGGCGTGACCTTCCTCGCCACGAACTATGCGCCGGGCCTCGATCTCAATCACGCGTTCGAGCGAAGCACGATCGAGACCGGCGGCCTGCCCGGTTTCACGTTCTATCCGCACATCGGCAGCGTGCGTGTCGATGGGCCGCAGGATGCTTCGCCGGCAGCCGATTCCCCGAGCCGCGCGCGAATAGTCACGTGCCACCCCACGCGTGCCGCGGACGAAGAACCCTGCACGCGCCAGATCGCCACGTCTCTTGTCCGCCGCGCATATCGCGGCTACGGCACGAGCAAGGATGTGGATTCATTGATGAAGTTCTACGCGCTCGGTCGCCGTGGGGGCTCTTTCGACGATGGCATCGAGGCGGTGGTCCAGCGCGTGCTGGCCGATCCGGAGTTCATCTACCGCGTGGAAACCACGCCGGCGACGGTTTCGCCCGGCGCGGCATACCGCGTCAGCGATCTGGAGCTGGCCTCCCGGCTGTCGTTCTTCCTGTGGAGCAGCATTCCGGACGACGAGCTGATGAAGCTCGCCGGATCCGGCGAGCTCGGCAAGGATGACACCTTGCGTGCAGCAGGTGCGCCGCATGCTGGCGGATCCGCGTGCCGCTGCATTCACGAAGAACTTCGCCGGCCAGTGGCTGAGCCTGCGCGGACTGCAGGCGCAGCGAGCCCGTGGTGGATCTGTTCCCCGACTTCGACGACAACCTGCGGCAGGCGTTCCGGCGCGAGATCGAGCTGTTCTTCGACAGCATCGTCGCACGAGGACCGCAGCGTCCTCGATCTGCTGACGGCCGACTACACGTTCGTCAACGAGCGGCTGGCCAAGCACTACGGCATCCCGAACATCTACGGCAGCAGTTCCGCCGCGTGACGCTCGATGCCGAGCTCGACGTGCGGCGGGGCCTGCTCGGCAAGGGCGCGCTGCTGACCGTCACGTCGCAGCCGGCCCGCACGTCGCCGGTGACGCGCGGCAAGTGGTTCCTGCAGACATTCCTCGGCGTTCCGCCGCCGGACCCGCCGCCGAACGTGCCGGCGCTCGAAGCGAAGGCTGGCGATACGACGGGCAATGCCCAGGTGCCGACGATGCGCGAGCAGATGTCGATGCACCGCGACAAGCCGCTGTGCTCGACCTGCCACAAGATCTTCGACCGATGGGCTTCGCGCTGGAGAACTTCGATGCCGTCGGCCGCTGGCGCACGCGACGACGGTGGCCAGCCGATCGACGCTCGCGACGCACATGTCTGACGGCACCCAGGTCGACGGCCCGGCCGATGTGCGCGAGTTCCTGCTGAGGTACCAGGACCAGTTCGTGCGCATCGTGGCCGAGAAGCTGCTGACCTACGCGCTCGGCCGCGGCGTCGAGTACCAGGACATGCCCGCGGTGCGCGCCATTCTGCACACGGCGAAGCGCGACAACTATCGGTTCGAAGCGCCTGATCGAGCGTCGTGAAGAGCGACAGCTTCCAGATGAACATTACGCCGGGCGGCGAACCGCCGGGCGGCGAACCGCCGGGCGGCGAACCGCTGGGCGACGTGCCGCCAGTCAAAACGGCGTCGGCAGCAGAGTGACCATGATGTTATTACCAAGAAGCACTCCGCGACGGACGTTCCTGCGCGGCGCCGGACCGACGCTCGCGCTGCCGTTGCTCGACTCGATGGTGCCCGCGCGCGACGGCGCTGGCGCAGACGGCGAGACGGCGCCCAGCCGCGCTTCGTCGGCAGCTTCGTGCCGCACGGCATGGCGCCGGGCTACTGGGTGCCGCAAGAGAGCGCGCCGGGCTTCAAGTTTCCGTTCAATTTACAAGCCGCTCGAGCCGTTCCGCAAACAGGTGGTGATACTGAGCGGGCTGTAGTCGCAATCGGCCGAGCCGCCGCCGGGCGTCACCGGCGCCGACCACTGGGTGGCCGCGGCGTTCCTGTGCGCCAACAAGCCGAGGAAGACCGCCGGCGCCGACGTCTACGCCGGCACCACGATCGACCAGATCATCGCGCAGAAGATCGGCCAGGACACGCTGCTGCCGTCGATGCAGCTGGCCGTCGAGGATCCCGGCGCGAACTCGAGCAACTGCGGCGAAGGCTACAGCTGCACCTACACGAACACGATCTCGTGGCCGTCGCCGACGCGGCCGCTGCCGATGGAGCTGAACCCGCAGGTGGTGTTCGAGCGCATGTTCGGCGACGGCAGCACGCCGAGCAGCGGCGTGCGCGCCGCGAGCGCGACCGCGAGCATCTCGATTCGCTGACCGGCAGCCTGCGCGGCTGATGCCGCGAGGTGTCGTCGCGTCCGATCGCGTACGCCTCGACGAGTACACGGAGGACGTCCGCGAGATCGAGCGCCGGCTGCAGATTGCGACGAAGGCGTCCGCCGATGGCGCCGAGACATCGCCGTGCCGGTCGGCGTGCCGCAGTCCTTCGACGAGCACATCAAGCTGCAGTTCGACCTGCTGGCGCTGGCGTTCCAGGCCGACATCACGCGCGTCGGCACGCTGCTCTTCGCGCGCGACCTGACCGGCCGCACGTACCCGGAGAGCGAGGCGCCGACGTCGGCTTCCACGGCGGCTCGCATCACGGCGAAGACCCGAGCCGCGATCGCGCAGTTCGCGCGATCAACCAGTATCACGTCAAGATGCTGGCGTACTTCGTCGAGAAGCTGCGAGGACCCAAGGACGGCGACGGCACGCTGCTCGATCACTCGCTGGTGCTCTACGGCAGCAACATGGGCAACTCCAACCAGCACCTGCACTACGACGTGCCGCACGTGCTGGTCGGCGGTGCATCGGGAGAGCTGAAAGGCGACCGCCACCTGGCGTTCCGAGCGGACGGTGCCGACCGGCAACCTGCTGCTGAGCATTCTGGATATGTTCGGCGTGGCTGCGCAGAGCGTCGGCGACAGCACCGGCCGTCTCGCGGGGATCTGATCGCGGCGGTCCCGAGGGACCGCTCCTTCATGAGCAGAAGATGAGACGCGTCGGGAGTCGATTGCAGGCCCGCACAGTCACTGAAACTTCAGAGTCAGCGCACAGCCTTCACCCGGCGCCGACCTGACGGAGATGAGCCCTTTGTTCGCCTGCATGATCTGGCGCGAGATGCTGAGCCCGACGCCGGTGCCGTTGCGTTTGGTCGTGAAGAACGGGACGAAGATGTCATCGAGATGCTCTGGCGCGATGCCCGGCCCGTTGTCGATCACCTGCAGCAGGATCTTGCCCTGGTCGTCGCGCAGGCCGCGCAGATCTATGCGAGGTGCCGGGCTGTTGGCCAGCGCCTCGACTGCATTGCGCAGAAGGTTGATCAGCACCTGTTCTGTCTGGCGCGCATCGGCTCGAATGCTGAGCCCCGCATCGTCGCACTCCAGCTCCAGAGAGATATGCTGAGCATCGATTTCCTGAGCCATCAGCGTGCGCACGCGTTCCAGTAGCGATCGAACGTTTATGTCGGAGACAACAGGTGCCGGCAGCTTCGCAAAGCTGTGATACGCCTGTACGAAATCCAGCAGGCCGCTGCTGCGCGTGTGGATGGCGGTGATACTTCGCAGCATGTCGTCCTGCTCCTGTGGCGCGAGAGCGCGAAACGCAGGCGAGGCGCCGCTGTCGTCGATCATGGTCTCGCGGATCAGCCGGCTGAGCGAGATGATCGGCGTCACGGAGTTCATGATCTCATGGGTCAGCACGCGGATGAGTTTCTGCCAGGAATCGATTTCGCTGCTGGTCGAGCTCGTCGCGGATGTTCTGGAACGACACCAGCTTGTAGCGCTGCTCGAGCAGCTCGAACGTCGTTGCGTACAGCACGAGTTGCAGGCAGTCATCGCCACGTTGGACGCTGAACAGCGCCGCGTTTGCCATCGTCGAGTTGCTGCAGAAGGTCCGGCAACCGCTCGTCCACACGGCTGAACGTGCGACGCTGTTCAGATGCGGCACGCCGAACAGGCGGCGCGCGGGCTCGTTCGCCATCTTCACGTCGCCCTGCTCGTCGAGGCAGACCAGGGCGACGCCGACATGTTCGATGACGGCCTCGAGGTATTGATGGTTCGCCGCCTTCTGCCGGTTCAGCCGGCGCAATTCGCCGCTCAACAATCGATAGGCGTCGTGTAGCTGGCGCGAAAACCCGGCCCTGGTGCGGATTCGCGAGCGGTGTCGAAAAATCGTGGTGCGCGACGAAACGCAGGAAAGTGCTGAAGTCGCGGTGAAGTCTTCTCGACGTACCGGACGAGCTCGACGCAGCCCAGCAGCATGCCAGCGCGGCACACAGGGTCGGCGTCACGAGCCAGGTCGTGTTGCAGCCAGCTCCAGCACGCGACACGAGGCACAGCGCCGCCAGCACCAGCACGCGCAAGAGCACATTGAGCGCGAAAGTTGCTAAAGCCCATGCCGCGCCATCTTCCGGTATAGCGTGGTGCGGCCGAGCCCGAGCGCCTGCGCCGCCTTGCTCAGGTTGCCCTGGTGTTGCGCGATGGCCTTTTGAATGGCCTGCTTCTCCAGCGCCTCCAGGTTCAAGCGTGGCAGGCTCCGAAGCGCTGCGGCAGCGGAGAGCAGCACGCCGTCGAGTTGCGGAAGTTTCGTGGTCGGTCATGATGACAGCGCGTTCGACCGCATGCCGCAGCTCGCGCACGTTGCCGGGCCAGTGATACCGCTTGCAGCCGCGTCGATCGCAGCGGCATCGAATCCCGGCTCGGGCTTGTTGTACTTGCGCGCGTACAGCGCGGCGTAGTGGGCTGCGATCAGCGGGATATCGTCGACGCGCTCGCGCAGCGGCGGAACGCGAATCTCGATGGTGTTGATGCGATACAGCAGGTCCTGCCGGAAGCCGTTCCCGGGTCGCGCAGATCTGCCGGCGCTGAGGTTGGTGGCGCAGATCACCCGCGCGTCCACCTTGACTGGCCTGTCCGAGCCCACGCGCGTGACGGTCATGCTTTCCAGCGCGCCGAGCAGCTTGGCCTGCATCTGCAGGCTCAGGTTGCCGATCTCGTCCAGGAACAGCGTGCCGCCGGTGGCCGCCTCGAAGCGGCCCGCGCGATCTTCGCGCGCATCGGTGAACGCGCCCTTGCGATGGCCGAACAGCTCGGACTCGAACAGCGTTTCGGATATCGCGCCCAGGTCCACATTGACGAAGGGCTGGTCGCCGCGCAGCCGACTGCGCTGATGGATCGCGCGCGCAACGAGTTCCTTGCCGGTGCCGTTCTCGCCGAGGATCAGCACATTGGCATCGGTGCGCGCGACTTTGTCGATGTCGGCGAGCACCTGGCGCAGGCCTCCGAGTCTGCCGACGATCTGCTCGAAGCCCTGGCCGATGTACTCATTCAGCGAGCGCTGCCGGCCGCGAAGTGTTGGCCACTTCCCGATCCGCACGCGCGAGTCGCGAGACGGCGGATACCGTGGCAATGAGCTTGGCGTTGTCCCAGGGTTTGACGACGAAGTCGGCAGCGCCTTCGCGCATCGCATTGACGGCCGCCTCCACGCCCCCGTAGGCCGTCATCAGGATCACTTTGGTGTCCGGCGCCAGCGACTGCGCCGTCTTCAGCCAGTCGATACCTTCCTCGCCCGGAGGTCGCCCCGGCGGAGAAGTTCATGTCGAGCAGGATGACGTCGAAGGGGCGCTGGCGAGGAGCAGTGTCGATCGGGGCCGGCGTGCGATGCCGTCGCCACGGTTCGAAACTGCCGCTTCAGCACCAGTTCGGCGGCGAGCAGCACTTCCGCATCGTCGTCGACGATCAGGATGTCGCAGGGTTCGGGTTTCATGGCCATCGGTGTGTTCCACAGTGAAACACAGAGTTGTTCCGATATCGGAACACATGATCAGCGGCCTGATTCGCCGCTGATGCCGCGACGGCCGTAACCCGTTGAACGGCATCGCCACGGAGCAGCCTGCCGCCAGTTGGCACGACAACTTGTACTGCCGCGCCCAGGACATGGACAAAACCATTGAAAAGAAAGGCTCGGTCCGTCCGCCGTTGGATCGCAATCGCGGCACTTGCCCTGTTCGGCGTGGCGCTCGCCTGGCAAGTGCTGAGCCGCTCGTCAGGCACGCGCTTGAGTGTCGACCCGGGCCGACTGACGATGGCCGCCGTTCAGAACGGCGAGTTTCTCGAGTACTACCCGTTCGACGGCACCGTGGAGCCGGCGACATCCGTGTACCTCGATATCGAAGAGGGCGGACGGGTCGACGAGATCTTCGTCGAAGGCGGCGCGCACGTGGAGAAGGGCGATCTGATCCTGCGCTTCTCGAATGCCCGCTGCAGCGGACGGCCATCGACACCGAGACGCAGCCTGCTCGAGAACCTGGACATCCAGCGCAACACGCAGTTCAACCGCGCGCAGAGCAGCCTGCTGCTGCAGGGAAACGCTGCTCGACCTGGATCACCAGATCCTCGACTCGAGAAGAAATATCGGCGTTACGAGACGCTGATGACGAGCGGCGACAGCCCGATCTCGGCTGGAGGCTTCGAGACCACTCGCGATCAGCTCAAGTACCTGAAGGACAAGCGCGCGCTGATGGCGGAGCGCATCCGGCAGGAAGACATCCTGAGCGCGAAACAGATCGCGCAGGCGCAAACGTCGATCGGACGGCTGAACAGAGCATGGAGCTGCTGGGCCGCATCGTGAAGAGCCTCGAAGTGCGCGCGCCGATCTCGGGCTTCCTGTCGACCATCGACGCCCAGGTGGGCCAAAGCATCGAGCGCGGCCAGCGCATCGGCCAGATCGACCTGCTCGACAAGTTCAAGCTGCGCGTGCGCATCGACCAGTACTACATCAGCCGGGTCGAGGTCGGCACGCCGGGCCACCTGAGCCTGGACGGCCGGACCTGGGCCGTCAAAGTGCAGAAGATCTACCCCGAGGTCAAGACAGAGCGCGTTCGAGGCCGACGTGGTGTTCGCCGACGCGGTGCCCGACTCGCTCAAGCGCGGCCAGACGCTGACCGTCGAGCTGAGTTTCGGCTCCCCGTCGCAGAGCCTGATCGGTCGCCAAAGGCGGCTTCTACCAGCAGACCGCGCGGTCGCTGGGTCTACCTGATCTCCAGAGACGGGCGAACAGCCCGCCGCGCAGACGTGCGGCTCGGCCGGCAGAACCCGCGCCAGGTCGAGGTGCTCGAGGGCTTGCGCGAGGGCGACCGCATCATCACTTCGAGCTACGACGCGTACAACAACGTCGATGAACTGCGATTCAGCCGAAGCGATCGAAGCCAACCCAGGACAGGACATGATCATCGAAACCGAGAATCTGAAGAAGGTCTATCGCACCGACGTGGTCGAAACCACGGCCGTCGATGGCGTCAACTTCACCCTGAGTGAAGGGCGAGTTCGTCTCGATCATGGGACCGTCGGGCTGCGGCAAGTCGACGCTGCTGCATATGCTCGGGTTGATCGACAGCCCGACCGACGGGCCCTATCGCTTCCTTGGTGAGGATGTCTCAGGTTATCCGGAGCGCAAGCGCGCGCGCATCCGCAAGGCCAACATCGGCTTCGTGTTCCAGAGCTTCAATCTCATCGACGAGCTCACCGTCTACGAGAACGTCGAGCTGCCGCTGGTCTACGCCAAGTAGCCCGCCAGCGAGCGCAAGGCGCGTGTCGAGGCCGTGCTGGAGAAGATGGACATCGCGTCATCGCAGGGACCACTTTCCCGCGCAGCTCTCGGGCGGTCAGCAGCAGCGCGTGGCCGTGGCGCGCGCGCTCGTCAACAAGCCGAACCTGATCCTGGCGGACGAACCGACCGGCAATCTGGATTCGGAGCACGGCGATGAAGTCATGAAGATGCTGCTGAAGCTCAACGAGGAGGGCACCACCATCCTGATGGTGACGCACTCGGCCGCCAATGCAGCCTTCAGCAGACGCATCGTGAACCTGCTGGACGGGCAAGATCGTGTCGGACAAGGCAGCGGGGCGCTAGCCATGCGCAACTACTTCGTCGTCCTGTTGCGCAACCTGCAGCGCGAGAAACTGTACGCGGCGATCAACATCGCGGGCCTGTCGCTCGGCATCGCGTGCTGCCTGATCCTGGGGCTGTTTCTGCGCAGCGAGCTCACCTACGACCGGCATCATGTGAAGCACGACCGGATCTATCGCATCGTCAACGAGTTCACCACCGGCGGGACGAACGACAGGTTTGCGGTCACCTCCCGGGTGCTCGGGCCGATGCTCGCGGCGGACTACCCGCGAGGTCAAGGCCTATGTCAGGTTCCAGAAGCAATGGCAACAACGACGGCGGCACCGCGATACGCCACGGGGACGAAGTCTTCTACTGGAAGAACACCTATTTCGCCGACGACAACGTCTTTGACGTGTTCACTCACGACATCATCTACGGCGACCCGAAAACCGCGCTGAAAGAGGGCGGCGCGCTCGCGGTCAGCCAGACGTTTGCCAGGAAGTACTTCGGCGACGCCAATCCCATCGGCGAAACCGTCAGCACCGACTCCGGCATTGCGCAGAAGATCGCCCTGGTGTTCGCCGATCTGCCGGCGAACACACACCTCAAGTACGACGTGCTGTTCTCGAGCAATCTGCCGTTTCTGCGCGATGCGGATAACCCGACGATGCGCCGACAGCAGCTCGGGGGCATCAGCGTGTTCACCTACCTGCTGATGGCACCGGATTTCAATCCGGCGAGCTGGCCGCGCATCAACGACGACTTCTACAAGCGCAACATGGAAGAATGGGGCAGGGCGTCCAAGAGCCAGTGGCATAGCTGGTTGCAGCCGCTGGCCGACATTCACCTGCAGTCCGAAGTGGGTTATGACCTGCCGAACGGCAACCGCATGTATCTTTACGGTTGCGCGGCCGTTGCGCTGTTCATTCTCGCGGTGGCCTGCATCAATTACATGAATCTTGCGACGGCGCGCGCGACGCGGCGGGCGCGCTCGGTCGGCATCCGCAAGATCCTCGGCGCGAGCCGGCTGACGCTCGGCCTGCAGTTTCTCGGTGAAGCGATGATGTTCGCGCTGATCGCGCTGGTTTTCGGCGTCGTGATCGTCGAAGTCGTGTTGACGCTGACGCCGATCAACGCGTTGATGGGGCAGCAGGTCAGCCTGAACCTTCTCCAGGAACCCGCGCTTGCCGCTTGGCTCGTCGGCCTCGGCGTGCTGATGGCGCTGCTGTCGGGGGCTTATCCGGCAGTGTATCTGTCTTCGTGGGCGCCGCTGACGGCACTGACCGGCAAGCAGGTCACCGCGGGCAAGGGCAACCTGCGATTTCGCGAATTGCTCGTCCTGCTGCAATTCACGATCTCCGCCGCGGTGATTGCGAGCACGTTGCTGATGGCGGCGCAGATGCGCTACGTCGCCAACAAATCGCTCGGCTTCGAGAAAGAGAACCGTCTGGTCGTGACGCTGCGCGGGGTGACCACCCTCGAGAAGATTCCCACGATCCGCAGCGAGCTTGCGAAGAACAGCCACATCCTCGGCGTCTCATCAGGCCGATATCATGATCGGCCAGCAGACGCCGGTTAACCTGATCCAGATCGAGAACGATTCAGGCGTGCTCGAGCCGCCGCAGCTCTACGCACATGCCGATCGGTGACGATTTCGTGTCGGTCATGGGCATCAAGTTGCTCGAAGGGCGAGATTTCTCCAAGCGCCTGCTTACCGACATCGGCACGAACGTCCTCGTCAACGAGGCCCTGGTGCGCAAGATGGGCTGGACCACGCCCATCGGCAAGCGGCTGCAGTTGGGGAACCAGAGCGGCCGCGTCATCGGCGTCGTGCGGCGATTTCAATTTCAAGTCGCTGCATACGCTGATCGAGCCGTTTGCAATGCACCCGCTGAACGAAGACCTGGCGTCGCATACCGGTTGTCAGCCAGCCATTCGTGCAGCGGCACCTCGTGCTGAATGTCTCGGTCGAGGATATCGGCCAGACCCTGAATTTCATCGAGCGGATCATGTCCCAGGCCGATCCGAAGCATCCGTTCGAGTACGAATTCCTCGACGATTCGCTCGACAGCCTCTACAAGTCCGAACAGCAGCTCATGAAGCTCATCGGCATCTTCGCCGCCGTCTGCATCTTCATCGCCTGCCTCGGTCTGTTCGGCCTTGCGGCTTTCGCAACCGAACTGCGCACGCGAGAGATCGGCACGCGCAAGGTGCTCGGAGCCACCACGTTGCAGATCATTTTGATGCTGTCCCGACGCATCATGCTGCTGGTGGTGATCGCCGCGGCGCTCGCCTCGGTGCTGGCCTACTTCGCAATCGACGAGTGGCTGACCGGCTTTGCCTATCGGGCTGGCATCAATCCGCTCATCTTCGTGCTGTCGGCGGCTGCCGCGGCGGCCGTGGCGTTCAGCACGGTGGCGCTGCAGTCGTTCAAGACGGCCAGCGCAGATCCGGTGGAAGCGTTGCGCCACGTGTAAGGTTGGCGCGCTCGAGACACGTGAAATGTTCAAACTCTATGAGCGAAGGGAGGCACGATGAAAACCTGTTTGCGGATTCTGGGCCTGCTGGCGGTCCTGGTTGCGGGTGAGGCGTTCGCACGGCAGGAGTTGGCCGGCATCTGGCAAGGCAAGCTCGCCGTCGACGCCCAAACGTCGCTGACGATCCAGTTCACCTTCACCAAACGGCCGGATGGCACTTACTCGGCGGTGCTGAACTCGCCCGACAACGGCGGCATCAAGAATGTCGCGGCCAGCGCGGTCTCGTGGGATGCGAGCGCGCTGAAAGTGCAGGTGCCCTCGCTCAGCGGCGCGTACGCGGGCACGTTCAAGGACGGCCGATTCGAAGGCCAGTGGACGCAGCAAGGCCAGGCCCTGCCGTTGGCGCTCGGCCCATATCAGAAACCGCAGCTCTCCAAGGCGGCCATCGACACGCTGTCGGGCAGTTGGCACGGGCCGGTGACGATTCCGGGCGGCACGCTCACCTTCGTGTTCCGGTTCAAGCCGAATGACAAGGGCGAGCTGCAGGGCTCGCTTGCCGTTCCGGAGCGGGGCGGAGTAGAGACTCCGATCTCGGACATCGAGTTCGCGGACGGCAGATTGGCGCTCAAGGTTCCGCGCGTTCAGGGCGACTACACGGCAAGCTATGCAAATGGCGCGTTGACGGGAACCTGGAAGCAGGGAAGCGGACCGGGCCTGCCCGTGGCGGTCAAGAAGGGTGACTATGCGGCCCCCGTGCATGCGCTGGCGTTGAACATGGAGTCGTTTGCCCCGCTGGCCGGGAAATGGCAGGGCAAGCTCGGCCCGTTGCCGGGCCCGAACGGTCCGGTGAACCTGAACCTGGTGCTGCGATTCGAGATGAACGGGAACGGCCAGGTCATCGGCTTCATCGACAGCCCGGATCAGAAAGTCATGGGCATTCCGGTAATCGAAGCGAGTCTCGCCGCGGGCAAGCTGGCCGTGAAAGTGGGCGCGGTGCAAGCAGAGTACCGTGGTGACCTCTCAGGCAAGACGCTCACAGGCCAGTGGACACAGGGCGGAAAGAGCAATCCGCTGACCTTCACGAAGCAATAGCCGTGCGTTTGCGCTGAGGGCGAGGATCGTTTTTGATGTTGCTGCGAGCGCGCCAACTCGTGGCACGACCGGCGATCCTTCTGCCGCTCCCCCTATGGACGAAGCCCGAGTAGGCAAAATCCCACCTTCGGCACGAATACCGCCTTCCCGCACGGGAGCGCGCTTGATGGCGGCTGGATGGTATGCTACGTTCTGTAGCACTACGTGGAGTAAAGCAATGATCCACAGTGTTTCAGACCTCGGTAACCTCGAGCACGAGGTGCTCCACCACGTCTGGCAGAACGGGCCTTCAACCGCGGGCTGGGTGCACAAGGCGCTCTCCCGCCCGCTCAAGGAGTCCACCGTTCGCACGGTGCTCAAGCGGCTCGAGGGTAAAGGCCATCTCACCCATACCGTCGACAACCGCACGTTCATCTACCAGGCTGCTGACACGCGCGGCCGCGCCGCCGCGCGTGCCGTAAAGCGCATCGTGGACCGCTTCTGCAATGGCTCCGTGGAAGAAGTGCTCACCGGTCTCGTGGACGCGAAGATCCTCGACCGGCGCGAGTTGCAGCGGCTCGCAGACAAGATTGCCAAAGCCAGGAATGCGGAAGGCTACGCAGCAGGAAAGCATGCAGACAACCCGGGAGGCCGGAAATCATGATCGCGCTCCTCTTCGAAGCGGCTTTACGGTCGCTCGCGCTCGGTGTGGTGGTGTGGGTGGCCGTGGTCGCACTGCGGCCGCGCAATCCTCACTTGCTGAAGACTGTGTGGCTCACGGTGCTGCTGGCGTCCGTCGCCATGCCCTTCGCCGTGCAATGGCAAACGGCGCCGAGCTTCCACGCGCCGGCATTTCTGGTGACGCTCACTGCAGACGCAGCGGCCTCGCATGCGCAAGTCACGGCCGGCAGCTGGCTGTTGTCTGCACTGCCAACGCAAGCATTGTCCGTCGCCTACGCCGCGGTCGCGCTCGTGTTACTCGCGCGATTCGCGTTCGGCCTCGTCTGCATGTGGCGCATACAGCGCGCCACTGTGCCGTTGGCGCGCACTGCGGGCGAAGGCTTCGACGTTCGAGTGAGCCCGAAGGTGCTGAGTCCCGCCACGTTCGGGTCGACCATTCTGTTGCCCGCGAGCGCAGTCGAATGGGCCGATGCGAAGCTCGACGCCGTGCTGTCGCACGAGCGCTCGCACGTGCGCCACAAAGACTGCTACGTGCAGTGGTTGGCTCGCCTGCACACCTGCATCTTCTGGTTCAACCCATTCGCATGGTGGTTGCAGGGCCGGCTCGCCGAGCTTGCGGAAACCACGAGCGACGACGCGGTCATCGAGACTGCGCCGGACCGAACGGCATATGCCGGCTTGCTGCTGGAGATCGCCCGGAGTCCGCCGGCTGGCAAGCTGGCGATGTCCGCCGCGCGCTCGAACATTACTGCGCGCATCGAGCGCATCATCTCCGACATCCCACCCGCTTCCCCGCCGCGGCGCTGGGTGCGCGGTTTGGCCGCCGCCCTGCTCATTCCCCTGTTTGCAGTGGCGGCGGCCAATCTACAGACGCCCGATGGCCCGGCGAGCGACGCAGACCCCTCAGCCCCCAAGGTCATCGACGCCGGCGACCTGAAGAACCTGGGGCAGTTCTATCCGCAGCGGGCGAAGCAGGTCGGTAAGGAGACACTCGTCACCGTAGGGGTGACGCTGGATGCCGACGGCAACGTGCTCGATGCGTACATCCTCGATCCGAATGCCGCCAACGCGGAATGGGGCTTCGAACAAGCCGCCGTGGTCGTCGCCCGCACCCTGCGGTTCAGTAACCCCGGAGGCGTCATCACCCAGTCGCGCGTGCGCGTGAAATTCGAGCTGAAGAAGCACTCCACGTCCAACATCACCACGCCCGTCCCCGACGCTTCGTGGACGACGACGTTCCCGGAGCAGTAAGTGGTTCGAGGGAGCGCCGCCTGCTCAACGTTTTTTTCGGTGCCGAAAACGCGCACGAGTGCGGCGCGTTGTCAGCGTCTTTGCGAAAAAAATGTCCGCTGTTACGCAGGCAGGGCAATACGCGGCTTGTCAGGATGCCGGCGATAGAGGATTGCGGTATGGCCTATGCGGCCGACCAGCTCGCTCTCTGTACGGGTGGCCAATGACGCCAGCCCCTCGTCCCGCGCCACGCGTTCCATGCCGTTGACTCGAACCTTGATCAGTTCGTGATCGCTGAGCGCGCGGACAGTCTCGGCAACCACTGCGTCGCTTGCGCCAGCCTGGCCAATGAAGACGACGGGCTTCAGGGAATGCCCGAGGCCTCGAAGGTGTCGGCGCTGTTTCTCGGTGAGCTTCATGGCGCGATTGTACCCGCGGCCAACGGCCAGTCGACAATGACGGCCACTGTCGCGGCATCGTCGAATGTGTCGTGGCCGAGCTGACATTTGTCACACGGCTCGCGATTGCCGACTGCCTGCATGAGCCGCCTCGGCTCCAGGCAAATCCAGCTCGAGCGCCCTGACCACAGCGCGGAAGGCGACCTGCCCAGGCTACCGCCATGGAGGTCCGCCGCCCGCGACGGCGTGCGAAACCGCAACTAAGATGGTGGTGCCGTGTTCTGCTCCGTACGGCAGGAACGAATGACCGTTCCGGCGCATCCAACGCGACTCGGCGATGATGCGAGGTATGTTCCGGCGTCGTGTGACGCATGTCGCCGCGGAAGCATCATTCATCGAGTGTTGAAGGGAAATCGGGTGACATCAAGAATTCCAACCATTCGCCTGGCCGGGCTCGTTGCCGTCCTCGTCACTTCACTCACCGGGGTCGCCGGGTGCAACAAGGCGCCCGGGGCCGGCGCGACGAGCGCTGCAAACGGGGTGCCGGCCGCGGCCGCAGCGGTTCAGCCTCCGTTGTTGATCTCCCCCGAAGACCTCATCACCGTGCGCAGCAATGCCCTGGCATCCGGGCCGTCGATCACGGGTTCCGTGCAGCCCGAGCGGCGGGCCGACCTGCGCGCCGAAGTCTCCGCCGTCGTCCTGGCGGTGCTCAAGGAAAACGGCG
Organism: uncultured Gammaproteobacteria bacterium; assembly: GCA_963837755.1. Lineage (GTDB taxonomy): Bacteria > Pseudomonadota > Gammaproteobacteria > Steroidobacterales > Steroidobacteraceae > JADGHX01. The sequence goes on from CAWIOP010000005.1 coordinate 869,107, forward strand.
ATCCGGTGCGGCGCGGCGATCTGCTGGTGCGCCTCGACGACACCGCCATTCGCGACACGCTCACTTCCGCCGAGGCCGCGAGCGCGCCGCGGTCCAGGCCTATGAGCAGGCCGAGCGGCAGTTCCAGCGCATGGCCAAGTTGCGCGAGGCCGGCCTCGTCTCGACCCAGCAGCTCGAGGATGCCGAGATCCGGCGCAACACCGCGCAGAGCGACCGTGAGGCGGCCAGGACGCGCGTCGTGTCCGCGCGCCAGCAGCTGCAGCGCACCGAAGTGCGCGCGCCGTTCGACGGCATCGTCAGCGACCGCAAGGTTTCCGCCGGCGATACCGCGCAGGTCGGCAAGGAGCTCGCTCAAGGTCATCGACCCGCACAGCCTGCGCTTCGAAGGCCTGGTGTCGGCCGACAACATCGGCGAGGTCAAAGCCGGGCAGCGGGTGATGTTCCGCGTTCACGGGTTATGCGGAGCAGGAATTCACCGGCAAGGTCAGCGCGGGTGAACCCCGCGGCCAACGCCACCACGCGCCAGGTCGAGGTGCTGGTGAATTTCGCCGATGCGGACACAGCAGCCGGGAGTGGCCGGCCTGTACGCCGAAGGGCGCATCGAGACCCGCAATGCGGCCGGGCTCACGCTGCCGGCAACCGCGCTGGTCCGGGAGGGCGACAACGCCTTCGCCTGGCGCGTGAAGGACCGCGCAGCTGCAAAAGGTCGCGGCTCGAGCGTCGGCGAGCGCGACGCGCGCAGCGGCGAATTCGTGCTGAAGAGCGGCCTTGCGGAGGGCGACCAGCTGCTGCGCTATCCGACCTCCACGTTGCAGGACGGCCAGCGGGTCGAGATGGCGGTCGCAGGCCGGTTCGTCTCCGACCACGTGGAACGGGCGTCGCTCGCGACCGCCTCGGGGAAGTAGGCCATGTTCCTCTCCGACTTCAGCATCAGGCGGCCGGTGACCACGGTGGCCATCATCATCGTGCTGATGTGCCTGGGGCTGCTGGCGCTCAAGAACCTGCGGGTGAACCAGATTCCCGACGTGGAGCAGCCGGTGCATGGTGGTGCAACGTTCCCTACCCCGGCGCCTCGCCCGAGACGGTCGAGCGCGAGATCATCAACCGCGTCGAGAAGTCGCTGCAGAGCATCCCGCAGGTCTACCAGATCCGCTCGACCGCCATCCGAGGGCCAGGCGCAGATCGTCATCATCTTCAACTTCAAGAAGAACATGGTCGAGGCCTCCGACGAGATCCGCAATGCCATCGCCTCGGTGCGCTACAAGCTGCCGCGTGGAGATGCGCGAGCCGGTCCTGCCGCGCATCGACCCGTCGGCGCAGCCGATCATGCAGCTGGCGCTTTCGTCGCAGAACGCAGACGCTACGCCGAGATCTCGCGCCTGGCCGAGGACGTGCTCGCCGACCGCTTCCGCGCGATCGACGGCGTGGCCGACGGTGAACGTGAACGGCTCGCTGCGGCGCGAGCTGTCGGTGCTGCTGCGCGCGCAGAAGCTGCGCGAGTACAACGTCTCGGTGACCGAAGTGGTCAACGCGCTGCGCGCCCAGAACACCACGGCGCCCGTGGGGCGCGTCAAGGGCGAGCTGGACGAGCAGAGCATCCGCCTCGTGGGCCGCATCGAGTCGCCCGGCGAGTTCGAGGACATCGTGCTCAAGCGCCGCGGCAACGAGATCGTGCGCCTGGGCCAGGTGGCGACGGTGCAGGACGGGTTCGCGGAGATCGCGGGCTATCAGCCTGCGCAACGGCACTCCGAACGTGGGCCTGTCGGTCACGCGCTCGCGCGACGCGAGCACCGTCACGGTGGCCGACGCGCGTGCGCGACATGGTCGAGGAGATCAACAAGACGCTGCCCGCGGGCACGAAGCTCGAGGTCACTCAGGACGGCGGCGAGGACGCCGAGAACAGCCTGCAAGAACGTGATCGAGGCGCTCATCTTCGGCGCCGGGCTCACCATCTTCGTGGTCTACGCGTTCCTCAATTCGTGGCGCTCGACGCTGATCACGGCGCTCTCGCTGCCGACTTCGGCGATCGCCGCGTTCATCGCGGTGTGGGCGTGCGGCTTCACGCTCAACTTCATGACGCTGCTGGGCCTGTCGCTCGCGATCGGCGTGCTCATCGACGACGCGATCGTCGTGCGCGAGAACATCGTGCGCCACATGGAGCGCGGCGAGGACCGGGTGACCGCCGCGCGCAACGGCACGGCCGAGATCGGCCTGGCCGTCACGGCGACCACGTTCTCGATCATGGCGGTATTCGTCCCCGTCGCCTTCATGGGCGGCGTGGCGGGCGAGTGGTTCCGCCCGTTCGCGGTCACCGTCGCCACTTCAGTGCTGGTGAGCCTCTTCATCTCCTTCACGCTCGACCCGATGCTCTCGGCCTACTGGGGCGACCCGGTCGGCTACCAGCGCATCGGGAGACGGCGCGGCCTCGGCAAGGTGCTCAAGCAGGTTCAACACGTGGTTCGACCACCAGGCCGATCGCTACGGCAACGTCATCGCCTGGGCGCTGCACCATCGCAAGTGGATGGCCGCGATCGCGGTGGCGCTGCCTGGGCCTTGCGCTGGCGCTGCAGATAACGGTGGGCGGCACCGAGCTTCCTGCCGAGATCGGACGACGGGCATGGTCGCAATCGACGTGCGCACGCCGTCCAGCGCGAGCCTCGAGTACGCCAAGCTCAAGGTCGAAAAGGCCGCGGAGCTCGCGCGCTCGATTCCCGAGACGAAGGCCACCAACAGCAACGTCAACGCCGGCGGCGGGCGCGTGTACGTCGACCTCGGCAAGCAGCAACGAGCGCGGCCGCTCGGCGGTGCGAGATCGCCGAGGACTGCGCGCGCGACCTTGCGCAGCCTGGTGGGCGCGGAGTACGTCGTGCTCGACGACCTCAACAACGGCGTGCAGAAGCCCGTGCAGATCCAGTTCTACGGGCCGGACTCGCGGCGCCTCATGGCGATCACCAGCGACTTCATGGAGAAGATGAAGAAGGTGCCGGGTGCCGTGGACGTGGGGCTTTCGGAGCAGGAGCCGAAGGACGAGCTGCAAGATCGAGCTCGACCGCGGACTCGCCAACCAGCTCGGCATCTCCGTGGGCGATGCCGCGCAGGCGCTGCGCGTGGCCTTCGCCGGCGTCGAAGTGGGCGACTGGGTCGACCCCGTCGGCGAATCGCGCGACGTGGCTGTGCGCCTGCATCCCGAGGATCGCGTGGACGCCTCCAACATCGAGCACCTGCCCGTCGCGGTCGGCGGCAGCAACATGATGGTGCCGCTCGACCAGATCGCGACCATCACGCATGGGCAAGGGCCCGGCGCAGATCCAGCACCTGCGACGGCAAGCGCACGATCACGGTTTCGGCCAACGCGCAGGGCCGCGCCTCCGGCGAAGTGACGGCGGATGCGATGAAGATCGCCAAGCCGATCGATTTCCCGAGCGGCTACGGCATCTCCCTCGGCGGCGCCTCGCGCGACCAGCAGGAGATCTTCAGCGAGATGGGCATCGCGCTGATCATGGGCATCGCGCGTCATGTACCTGGTGCTGGTGATGCAGTTCGGCTCGTTCACCGCGCCCGCTGCCGGTCATGCTCTCGCTGCCGCTGTCGCTGATCGGCGTGGTCGCTCGCGCTTTTTGCTCACGCGCGGCACGCTCAATCTCATGAGCTTCATCGGCGTCATCATGCTGATGGGCCTGGTGGCCAAGAACGCCATCCTGCTGCTCGACTGCGCGCGCAAGGAGGAGGCGCAGGGCGTGGATCGCGAGGAGGCGCTGATGCACGCCGGACGCGTGCGCCTGCGCCCCATCCTCATGACCACGTTCGCGCTCATCGCCGGCATGATGCCGGTGGCGATCGGCATGGGCGAGGGCGGCGAGTTCTACCGCCCGATGGCGGTCGCCATCATCGGCGGCACCATCACCTCGACGCTGCTGACGCTGCTCGTGGTGCCGACTTTCTACGACAGCATCGAGATCGCGCGCGAGCGCGCCATCGCCAAATTCCACGCTCGCGAAGCGAATTCGAACCCCTTCATCGCGTTCCTCGCGACGTTCGCGGAGGCCATTCTCACGCTGCTCTTTGTGAGATGGCTCTACCGCTTGCTGAGAACCAGCCTGGCGGGCGGCAACCCATTTGCGCGCGCACCAGCACGGCCCGCGGCTTGAGCGGGCAGGCGGCGCTTCGTCCTGCGTCTACTCGCGAGCCGCCCAGGCGGGCGGAGCCGCGGTGAATGTCATCGTTTGTGGGTGCAAGGGATGCTTGAAGCCGATGCGCCAGGCATGCAGGCACAGGGGTGGGGCATCGACATTCAAAGTCTGGCTGTCGCCCAGGACGTTCCCCGTCAGATAGGCCGGGTCGCCGCACACCGCAAGCCCCAGATGCCACAGATGCACGCGAATCTGATTGGTGCGGCCGGTGAGGGGCCGCGCTTCCAGCACGGCGGTGCCGTCGGCGCTGCGCCGCTGAACTCGAAACTCGGTGCGTGCCGGTAATCCACCGTCCCGGTCGACGGTTCTCGAGCCCAACTTGCCCGCCTCTGCGCTGATCGGCGCGTCGCAGCTGAACTCATCTGTCGCTGGATGGCCCTGCACTCGCACCAGATAAACCTTTTCCACCTCGCCGCGCGCGAACTGCGGTTGGATCTGTCCGGCGAAATGTCGTGTGCGAGCCACCACGACGACGCCGGTGGTGTTGGCGTCGAGTCGGTGCGATGGGCGTGGCTTCTGCGGATGATAGACCGCGTCGAGAACGTGCTTCAGGGTGTTGCGATAAAAGCGGCCGCCCGCGTGCATCGGCAGGGGCGCTGGCTTGTTCAGCACGATCAGGGCTTCATCCTCATGCAACAGATCGATCTGCATGTTCACGTCTGGCTCGATCACCGCGGGGAGTTTGTGCAGGTAGCGCTCTCCCGCACGCACCACCTGGCTGGCGAGAGCCGGCTGCCTTTCCGCGTTCAGCACCAAGCCTTGCGAGCAGTGTTCCTCCCAGATGTCGGCCGGGATATGGCTGACGACGCGACACAGCGCATCCAGCAATCGCTGCCCGTCGCATTGCGCGGGAACGTTGACGGGCTTGAAGTGATCGTGAGGCTGACTGCCCGGCAGCGGCACAATGAGCCGGCTGATCTGCTCGTGGCGGCGTGCGATGCTGGCGGCCATGTGCTCGGCAGGGGTCTTGAAGCAGTACGGACAGGATTGCCCCGGCTCATAGTGCTCGTGCCGCTGATCGGTTTCGCTCAGTGGAGCCTGGCATCGGAAACACTGCAGTGACTGCGATTCCTGCAGGCTCGGGTCGAGGCCCACGCGCCGGTCGAACACGAAACATTCGCCGTCGTAGTGAGCGCCACCGCACTCCTCGAAATATTTGAGTATGCCGCCGTCGAGCTGGAAGACGTTCCTGAACCCTTCGCGCTCCATGAACGGCCCCGCCTTTTCGCAGCGAATGCCGCCGGTGCAGAACATTACGATCGGCCGCTCTTTCAACTCGGGCGACAGCTTGTCGACGGCATCGGGGAATTCGCGAAAGTGGTCTATACCGATCGGCAGCGCATTCCTGAACGTCCCCAGCTTCACTTCGTAGTCGTTGCGAGTGTCCAGCAGTGTCACCGGGCGCCCTTCATCCAGCCAGCGCTTGAGCTCTCCGGGGGCCAGCTTCGGAGAAGTTCGCCGTGCCGGATCGATGCCCTCGACGCCGAAGGCGATGATCTCTTTCTTCAGGCGCACCAGCATGCGCCGAAAAGGTTGATGCCCGGTCTCACTCACCTTGGGCTGCAAGTCTTCGAGCCCGGGCCAGCTGCGCAGCTCGGTGAGCAGCAACCCGATCGGCGCCGCGAGGCCGGCGACGAAGAGATTGATGCCTTCCGGGCTCAGGAGAATCGTGCCCTTGAGATCCCAGGCTTTGCAGAGCGCCTGCAGGCGCGCGCGCAGGGGCTTCAGATCGGATAACGGCAGGAATTTATAGGCGGCGATATTGAGAATGGGCTTCATCCGGTCACTCGCAGGCATTCGACTTCGACGACTCACGCGGCCGAGTCAAATGCCCGGCTGGCTTCAATGATGGCACTGGCGATGTCCGCGTCGCTTCTCGCCTGTATGGGGGGATCGAGGAAAACCGCATAGGCCTTGATTGCGAGCACGGCGATGCCGGTGGGGGCCGTTGGAGCGCGGCCCCCCGGAAAACGGGCTCTCTTCGCCTGTATGAACGAAGCGGCGGCCAGCACCGCTCGATGCGCCAGCCAGTCGGCGTCCGTAGGGTAGGTGAAGCGCCACGCCTGAACACGTCGATTGATGACGGACTTGTCCGCTCCGCCCGCATCGATTCCCGCCGCGGCAAAGATGCGGCAGTCATAGTCGCGGCAGGTTTGGGGGCGATGCCGATAAATCGTGCACTTGCCCGAATCGAGCATCGGGCACGTCCCATCCTCCAGGTAGCGCATCATTCTGTGTCCCGGCGGCGCTCCCGGTGCGCTGACGAGCAGCCTGGCCGGAATTCCGGCGAGGGCCTCCTTGTCCTCGGGCCGTATCGGAATGAAATAGGACGACGTGCAGCAGCCCACGCAGTCCCCACAGGGCACTTCGGTTCCGCCGTCACCGCGCAGGGACGCGCGAGCTTGCGAAAGCCAATGCTCGAATGGGCCAGCGGCAACGTAGTGGATCTGCGCGGAAGGAAGCGGTTCAGCCATGAGCCTGGGATTGTGGCACTTCGGCGTGGACTCTTCGACCCTGGCTGACCGGCGATGGGCCTGGCCGCGAAAATGGCGGGCCTCGTCAGGCCAGGATGCTGTCAGCGACTTTCTCGGCGATCATGACGACCGGAGCGTTGGTGTTGCCACCGATGAGCCGGGGCATCACCGAGGCGTCCGCCACCCGCAGGCCGCGTACGCCCCGCACGCGCAGTTCGCAATCGACCACCGACTCCGCGTCGCTTCCCATGCGGCATGTTCCGACGGGGTGGTAGATCGTCTCCGCTTTGCGTCTCACCACGGCCTCGATCGCGGCTCGCCCGGTAACGTTTTCCCCGGGAAAAATCTCGGCGCCACGAAAGGGTGCGAAGGGCCGGGCGTGGCTGATCTCGCGCGACAGGCGCACAGCCTCCAGCAACACGTTCAGGTCCTGCGCTTCGCTGAGGTAACCGGCATGGATGCGCGGCGGATCATCGGGCCGATTCGACCGCAACGTCAGATGACCCCGACTCAGAGGCCGCAGCACGCACGCGTGCAGGGTGAACCCATGCCCGCTCAGACGATTGCGGCCGTGATCGTCCAGTTGCGCGGGCACGAAATGCAGCTGGATGTCGGGGCGCGCATCCGCCGCCAGATGACTGCGCGCGAACCCGCCTGCCTCCGCGATGTTGCTGACGCCTGGCCCGGACCGCGTGAAGAGATAGCGGAGGGCGACAGCCAGCTCCTCCCATTTGCGGAAGTCATATGTGATGGGCTGCGTGCATTGGGTGAGCGTGCAGAAATCGAGGTGGTCCTGGAGATTGCGGCCAACCTCTGCGAGGTTGGCGACGACCGGAATCCCCAGTGCCCGCAGGTCGTTCGCCGGCCCCACACCCGAGAGCATGAGAAGGTGAGGGCTCGCGACCGCGCCAGCGGCAATAATCACTTCGCGCCCGGCGTGTGCAACGTGAGTGACTCCGCCGCGCGCGTATTCGAGCCCCACCGCACGGTCGCCGTGAAACAGAACCCGACACGCAAGAGAGCGCGTGCGTACCTCCAGATTCGCACGATGTCGCGCGGGACGAAGATAAGCGACGGCGGTGCTGCAGCGACGGCCATTCCGCTGCGTCACCTGGTAGAAGCCCGCTCCCTCCTGGACGGGTCCGTTGAAGTCTTCGTTGCGCGGTAGCCCACACTGCACGCCGGCCTCCACGAAAACGCCGCTCAACGGATTGCGAAACTTGAGGTCTTCCACCGACAACGGGCCACCGGTTCCGTGGTACGGGCTCGCGCCGCGGGCCTGATCCTCGGCTTTCCGGAAGTAGGGCAGCACGCTCGCGTAGCTCCACTCCCGGCTGGCGAGTGTCGCCCATTCGTCGTAGTCGAGTGGATGGCCGCGCGTGTAGCACATCGCATTTATCGAGCTGCTCCCGCCGAGCACGCGACCGCGCGGCCAGTACATCCGTCGCCCCAGCAGCTGCGGCTCGGGCTCGGTGTAGTAGCGCCAGTTGATGCGCCGATTGTCGACGAGGCCTGCAAGCCCCGCCGGCATGTGAATCAGAGGATTGATATCCGCGCCGCCGGCCTCCAGCAGCAGCACCCGGATGTCGGGGCGGGCCGACAACCGGTTGGCCAGCACACATCCTGCCGAACCGCCTCCAACGATCACATAGTCGCACGCACGCTCACTCACGCGCACCCCGTCCGTTGGTGTCGGGGAGCGCGAATGGGGCATCGCTGCCGGCTAGCAGTGCCTCCATGATGCGTGTCTCGCGCTCCCGCACGGCCTCCAGGAGTCTCTGCGCGCTCCCCATGGTCTTGAAAGAGTCGTACCCGCGCTCCAGAAAGTCCTGCAGCACGCCGAACCCCGCTGCGTGCGCTGGCCGGCGAGCCGCCCGCAGCATGGCCCCGAGCCAGGCGCGTTGCACGGTGCGCTCGAGATCCTCGCCGGCGCCGATGGCCAGATCGATCTGGCGCTGACGCGCGTCGCGCCTGCCGACGGCTCGATAGGCTTGCGCATACTTCGCTTCGTCCAGCTCACCCGGCGGCAGCGCTGCGACCATGGCGTGATCGAGCTCGGCGGACAGGACTTCGAGCTCGATCGCACGCCCGAGCGCATCCAGCGCCGTGGCCGGCAACGAGTGCTTCAGGTACCGCCACGCGCGCATCAGGTCACGATCGCGACTCGTGAAGTCCTGCGCACCGTAGAGATCGCTCAGGAAGAAATCCACCCCGCGCGCAAAGCGGGGATCCTGATGCAGGTCGGCGTATGTGCGTGCGAGGCGCGCAGACTGCCCGCTGCGCAGCTCGCGCAGGCGTGATGCGAGCTCCGGAGTTTCGGCGCCGTGCGTGGCAAGCTCGCCCTTGCGAGCGAGCAGCTGCTCCAGGTTCTGCACCGGCGCCGTGCTCATCGACCCTCCTCGAGTGCGCTCATCACGCAGTCGAGCGCCCGCCGGGACGCGAGCAGCCCGAAATGACCGAGCCCGCGCATCTCGTGCAGTTTCGCCCCGCGGAGCACGGAGCTGCGTGCCGGCGCGACGAAGTTGTCTTCGAGGCTGTAGATGCTCGTCACCGGCACTCGCCAGCGTCCTTCCTGGGTTGCATTCAGGGCCGCAAGCCAGATCGACCCGGGACACATCTGTTTCGTGGCCGGCCACCGCAGCACTCGGGCGAGTGCGGCTCCGTGGTGCGGCGTCGCCAGCGTGATGATGTGTTTGACGACGTCAGATCCCAGAGATCGAAGTGCCCTGCGCGCGACGAGTCCGCCCATGCTGTGCGCGATGATCGTCACACGGGCGCCGTCATATGCGCGGTGCATGGTCCGCAGCTCGCGCTCTACGGCGTCGGCAAGGCGGTCGATATCGCCGCGCAGCGGCTCCAGATTCACGGCATGGACGTGCGAGAAACCGGCGGCGTGAAGCCGTGGAAGCAGCCGTCGCCAGACACCACGGTTGCAGGCGAGGCCGTGTACCAGCAGCACGGGCCGTCCCGGCCCGGCGCTCGCTCCACTCGCGTCCTCGAAACCGCTCAACCATGGCTCGGCGCTCATGGCCAGCTTCGCAAGCCAGAAGCTCACACTTTCCGACACGGTGGCGCGTGTGCAGAAGAGAATGCTCAGAGGCGCGTTACTGTCATGAGCCAGGGCGCGCGCTGTCAGCATCGAGCCGGCCGCCAGCACATACTGGATGAGCAGGACTGCGCCGAGCACTGAGGGAACCACCATCCACGTGTCCACACGCCCCAACGCCATTGCCGCGAAGGCGGTCGCGAATGCCAGTTCCCCCGCAAGCACGCTTCGCCACAGGATGGCGGCCATGGCCGGTCACGCAGTCGATCGCGAATTCGACAACACGTTCTGCAGACGCGCGAGCGCCCGGCCAAGGTCGCGTGTGGCATGCCGCGCGCGCTCCGCGCGCTCCGCGGCTGCCGTTGAAAACGTGCGATGCGGGTCGCGCAGCACTTCCATGTTCAGTCGCAGCCCATGCCGCCGCAGCAGTGGGCCAAGAGCGTCCGCCTGAGCGAGAAGATCGTGTCGGGTGCGCTGATAGGCGTGTTCGGCAAGCCGCTTGCGGCCTGTGTAACGGAAGACGTTGACGAAGAAGAGGCGTTCGTCGTTCCGATCCGGCTCCAGCAGCAGCGTATCGGCCGCCGGGTAGCGGGTTCGATAGCTCGCCATGCCCACCTGCATCCGTGAGTAGATGAGTGAGCGGAACGTCTGCGAGAGCACGGCAGGCAAGCCCTCGTCGGCAAGGTTTGCGTGCCGCGCGCTCGCACGCGATGCATCGAATGGCACCAGAGGGTTCACGCAGATCACGAGGTTGCATTCTTCCTCTAACGCGAGCGATGCATTCATCGTGCGAAACAGGGCGCCATCGACGTAATAGTGGCCATCGATCTCGACGGCGCAGTACAAGCCGGGCAGCGCGGCGCTGGCGAGAACCGCCCGTGAAATGGGCACGTGATCGTTCTCAGGGCCGCCGAAAGGGACAGACTTGCCGGTGTTCAGGTTGGTCGCGACGATATACAGGCGCGATTTGAGCTTGCGGAAGTCGTCCGTGTGTCCTGGCGAATGGAAGGCGGCACGCAGGTAGTCTTCGAGGGGGCCGTTGTCGAACACGGCCGCCGGGATCATCCTGCCCACGGACCCGATGGCAGCCGACCACGCGCCATTCAGCGGTTCGCGCATGAATTGGTCGGCCGCCCTCATGATCACGGTGGGCAGTTGCGCAAGCCGGTTCGCGTACTCGCAGAACGCCGGTTGCAGCAGCATGGCCGGCGAGAACGCAAAGAGAGTGGACTCGTCGTCGATGAACATCGAGCCCATGGTCGTCGTATCGAAGCCGTTGGCGAGCCCTGCGGCGATCAGCGCACCTGAGCTCACTCCCGTGAACACATCGGCGTCCACGAGAGCGCGGCCCTGGATGGCTTCGCTCAGCGCATGCAGGGCGCCAACCTCGTAGAACGCGCCCAATGGCCCACCGCCAGAGAGCGCTATCGCGATCTTCGTGCGCCCCACGCGCGCTCGCCGCGCGGGCTCGAGCGTTAGCATTGCCGTTCAGGCGGCCGAGGAGTGATGTGAGGCGCCCTTCCTCGACGTGCCCGTACGAGGCTTGTGAACGGGAGCGCGTGCGCGTGCCATCTTTTCGATGTTCGCATTGAGAATGTCGACCCGCTTGCTCAGCTCGCTGATCTCTTCCGCGCTCGGCACACCGATCTGCTTCAACGCACGGTTGACGCGCGTCTGAAAAATCTTCTCCAGATTCTCGAACGCATCCGATGCTGTCTCACGCACATCGTCCACGCGGCCGCGAATGGCCGTCTGCGCGGTCTCCAGGACCGAGCGCAACGCGGCGTCGGTCACCTTGCCTGCGCGAGCGTGGACGCGTGCGCCTTCGGTCATCAGGTCCTGAAGAAGCTTCGGTGCGCCGTTCTGCGCTTTGGAGACGGCGCCAAGCCCGGCGAGCCATACCTGATGTACCGTTCCAAGCAGTTTATCCTGCGTTACCGCGATGAGGCCGTCGGGCTTCTTCGCGGTTTTCTTTCGGGTTGCCATGTCTGTCCCCTTGTGCGGCCGTTTGTGCCGTGGCTAGGTATTCGTCCGATACTGCACTCACATCGATGTGATTACTGTAATCGCCTGCGGTGTTCGTCCGCGATGCGTAGTTCCACGGGCAGGATATAGAGTCATGCGTAGAAAGAACGCTGCGGGCATTCGCTTCGATGCCTCCGACTATTCGTACCGTGGCGATAACCTGAAAAAGCACTGGGCCGCGCTCCACAAAGGTGACCGCGAACCCTATCCGTCGGAACAGGCGGTTGCCCGGCTCGCTAAAGCGCACCCGGCGGCCGCCCGCGGGGTAACGCGCCAGGGCGGCGCAGGCGCGGTGGCTGGAAAACTGCAGGAAGCCTGGCGCAACTTTCATCGCGGCGACTTCGTTGGTGCCATTGAGACTGCCAGCGAACTGGAGGCGATCGGCGCAGCGGCGGCCAACAAGGCGGTCGCCATCCACACGCTTTATCTTGAAGTCAATGAGCGGCAACGCCTCGATCTCCTCGAGGCTGCGATCCAGCGAGGCGAGGGCGCGGTCGAGCAATTGCCGGATTGGGCCAACGCGCAATACACGCTGGGGCTTGTGCTCGGCCGGTACAGCCAGAGAATTTCCATTCTGGAGGCGCTCGCATCGGGGTTCGCCGGAAAGGTTCACGCATGCCTGCGACGCACGCTCGAGCTCGAGCCGCGGCATGCGGAGGCACACATTGCGATAGGGCTCTACCACGCGGAGATCGTGAGCAAACTGGGAGGCCTCGCGGCGCGCCTCACGTATGGGGCGTCGCAGGACGCGGCGATCGAGCATTTCCGCCACGCCATCAAGCTCATGCCCAAGTCCGCCATCGCGCACGTGGAGTACGCGCATGGCTTGCTCCTGCTCGACGCCGACGGGCATCGCCACGAAGTGGAGAAGCTGTGCGCGCACGCGGCGGCCTGCAAACCGCTCGACGTGATGGAACACCTCGACGTTGAGCGCGCCAAGCACCATTGCACTCAACTGGACTAATCCGGGAGCGACCCCGCTCCGAGCAGTACGACGAACACCAGGCGCTCGAATTCGGTCTCGATGATTTGCACGAGCTTGCCGGGATCCGCGATCAGCTGCCGGTCTGAGATCACGCCGAATTGCACCTGGCCGTTATACGTGAGCATGCTGATTCCCGTTCCGATGCTGCCCGCTTGCGGCACCCAGAAGAGCATCTGCGACACCGGAACGCCGCCGAAGCGAAGCTGCTCGCGCGGGCCGGGGACATTGGATGCCACCAGGCTCGCCTTGGCGGAGAAGAGTGCTATCGCAGGATCCTTGAGCGTGGTGGGAAGGCTTCCGATTGCCGCGAGCAGCCCGAGTGTGACCAGCGCCTGTGACGACCCCTTCAGCGCCTGCATTGACGCGCGCACCGCGTACAGACGCTCGAGCGGATGGCGAATGCCCACCGGCAACGCGACGAAGACGAGCCCGAATCGATTTCCCAGGGCCGGTTCCGAATCGCCCTCCGCACGCAGGTTGACGGGCACTGTGGCGTGCAAGGTGAGGTCTTTCACCGTGTCACCCTGCGATTCCAGATAGCGTCCGAGCGCGCCGGCGAGAGTGGCGATGAGCACATCGTTGATGGTGCATCCGAGCACGCGTCCGATCGTGCGCACCTCTTCGAAAGCCAGCGGAGCGGCCCATGCCACGCGCCGCACGCCGCAGAGCGGCTGCTTCAACTGCGTGGGAGGGTCATCGGGCAGGGTGCCGAGCCGTGCCAGCTCACCGATGACGCCGGCCGCGCCGCTTGCAGCCTGCGCCGCCTCGCCGGGATGAAGCGTGTAGTGGAGCCCATGCTCGATGAGATCCGCGCCTTCCCGAAGCGTCTTCGCCAAGAGGCCGGCGACCGGCGTGTAGAGCGATTCGAGAGAGAACGCGCTGCTCGAAGCCGCCTGCGATCGATGGGCTGGTGGGGCATTCGCCTCTTTCGCGCCGTCGGCCAGGCGGAGCAACACACGCATGAGCGCGATTCCATCCGCGTAGCAGTGGTGAATCCGCACCACGATGGCGCTGCCGTTCTGGTACTGCTCGACCAGATGGAAGCTCCACCAGGGCCTCAAAGGATTGAATTGAGTCCCCGCCAGCTCACCGACCAACGTTTGCAGCTCCGGTTGGCCGGCGGCACGCGGGAGCGCCGCGTAGACGATGTGATCATCGAGGTCGAACCGCTCCGACTGAACCCACCGCGCGGCGAACGTGTCCGCCACGGGCCGGCAACGAAAACGGTCGAACACCAGGAAGCGCTCTTCGACCAGGTTGCGCAGCTGGGCCCGCTCCAGTGGCCCGGCGAGGACGATCACGCCCACGATCATCATGGGATTCGCGGGCTGCTCCATCATCAGCCACGCACGATCGACCGGTGACATGCGTTCGCTCGCCATAGTGCCGCAACTCTGACTCAGCGCCAACGCGCCCGGCTTCAGTGGAAACCACTTATTCCGTGCGGATTACCCCCATGGCGAGCGGCATCCGGCGGCGTAACGTGAAGCGCAATCATGGCGGGGCGATTCGATCGTGGGCTATTTCGTCACGGGTGGGACTGGATTCATCGGGCGACGTCTCGTTGCAGCGCTACTCGTCCGCGGCGAGCCGATCCATATCCTCGTGAGGCGTGGCTCCCGCGCCAGGCTCGACGCGCTCCTGCGCGAATGGGGCGCCGATGCGAGCCGCATCGTGCCGATGGAGGGCGACCTCACCGGCAGCCTCCTTGGGGTGTCGGCCGAAGACCGGGTGCGGCTTCGGGGCCGCATCCGACACTTCTTTCATCTCGGGGCGCTCTACGATCTGAGTGCCACAGCGGACGACCTCGAACGCGCCAACGTGCTGGGCACCCGCAACGCGCTCGATTTCGCGGCTGACATCGAGGCGGGCTGCTTCCACCTCGTGAGCTCCATCGCCAGCACCGGGCGCTACCCGGGCACGTTCACGGAGGACATGTTCGAGGAAGCCGAGGCGCTCGACCACCCTTATTTCCGGACGAAGCACCAATCCGAAGCGCTCGTTCGGGCGAGCGGGCGCGTGCCGTGGCGCATCTACCGGCCCGGGATGGTGGTGGGCGATTCCCGAACGGGAGTGATCGACAAGATCGACGGGCCGTATTACCTCTTCAAGACCATCCAGCAGGTGCGCGATCACATCCCGCGCTGGGTGCCGCTGATCGGCTTCGAGGGGGGCTACATCAACCTCGTGCCGGTCGACTTCGTCGTCGCCGCGCTCGCCCACCTCGCGCACGTGCCGGGGCAGGACGGTCGCTGCTTTCATCTCACCGACCCCACGGACCGCCGCATCGGCCCGGTGCTGAACCTGTTTGCGAAGGCGGCGCATGCGCCGACCATGACGTTGCGCCTGGAGCCGAGCCTGCTCGAAGCGATGCCCCGTCTGTCGGGCACCGGCCTCGATGCCTTGCGGCCACTGCGGCGCATGCTCGATCAACTGCTCCACGACATGGGCGTGCCGCGATCCATCGTCGAGCTGTTGAACTACCCCACGCGCTTCGACGCGAGCCGCGCGCAGGCGTTGCTCACGCAGGTGGGCATCGCCGTGCCGAGACTCGAGGACTACGCGTGGCGCCTGTGGGACTACTGGGAACGCCATCTCGACCCCGATCTTTTCAGGGACCGCAGTCTGCGCGGCGCCGTGCTCGGCAAGAAAGTGCTGATCACGGGCGGATCCTCGGGCATCGGTCGTGCCACGGCATTGAAGGTTGCCGAGGCGGGCGCGCATGTGCTCATCGTGGCGCGGGATCCGCGGAAGCTCGCGCGCGTGCGCGAGGAGATCGAGGCGCGCGGCGGCCTTGTCGGCGTCTACAGTTGCGACATCGCGGAGCCTGAAAGCTGCGCCAAATTCATCGCGCGAGTGCTCGCCGACCATGGGCACGTGGACATCCTGATCAACAATGCGGGGCGCTCGATCCGCCGGGGCATCGAGGCCACCTACGGTCGCTTCCACGACTACGAGCGCCTCATGCGCCTCAATTATTTCGCGGCTGTGCGCGTCACGCTGGGCATGCTGCCAGCGATGGTTGAGCGCAGGTCCGGCCACATCATCAGCATCTCTTCGATCGGCGTGCTCAGCAATGCGCCTCGCTTTGCCGGCTACAACGCCTCGAAGGCGGCGCTCGAGTCGTTCACGCGTTGTGCAGGGGCCGAATACAGCGACAAGCGGGTGCGTTTCACCGTCATCAATATGCCGCTCGTGCGCACTCCGATGGTGGCGCCGACGAAGATCTACGAGCAGTTTCCGCTCATCGAGCCCGAGCAGGCGGCAGACATCGTATGCGACGCAATCGTTCACCAGCCCCAGCGGCTGGCGACCCCGCTCGGTACGTTTGCGCAGCTCATGGGGATTTTCGCGCCGCGGGTCAGTGAGGTGCTGATGAGCGAGAGCTTCAACATGTACCCGGATTCGGAAGCCGCGGGCGGCACGGCGGCGAGCAACGCCCCGGCGTCCCCGGAAATGGTCGCATTTGCTTCGCTGATGCGCGGCATTCACTGGTGAGGCTCATGTCGCAAACCACGGCAACGCTCGAACGCGAGGCGACTTCCGCGGCCGCGCCTGCATCGCTCCTTGAAGCGCAGCGAGCGGCATTCGTTGCCGAAGGCGCAGTGCCGGCGCGAGTGCGAGTGGACAGGCTCAACCGTTGCATCGAGCTGCTCGTGTCCCACGAGGCCGAGCTCTGTGCGGCCGTCGCCGGCGACTTCGGCCAACGCCCCACGGCCATGACTCGCTTCATGGATATTCTGCCCGCCGTTCTCGCTCTCAAGCACGCGCGACAGCAGCTGCATCGGTGGATGCTGCCCCAGCGTCGCGGGCTGAACATGCCGCTTCGCGTTCCGGGCGCGCGCGCGTGGATTGTTCATCAGCCCCTGGGTGTCGTCGGTGTCATCAGCCCATGGAACGTTCCAATCGGCCTCAGCTTCGCGCCGCTCGCGGGCATTCTGGCGGCCGGCAATCGGTGTCTCATCAAACCCTCGGAGATCACGCCGGCAACGTCGGCGCTCATGCAGCGTCTCGTCGCGGACCGTTTCGACCCTCGCGAGCTCGCCGTCGTGACCGGAGAAGCGGATGTCGCCGAAGCGTTCTCGAGACTGCCGTTCGATCATCTGCTGTTCACCGGCTCGGGGCCGGTGGGCCGCCGCGTCATGGCGGCCGCCGCGACGAACCTGGTGCCGGTCACGCTCGAGCTCGGCGGCAAATGCCCCGCGATCATCGGCCGTTCGGCCCACCTGGCGCGCGCGATCGATCGCATCCTCATCGGCAAGCTCGCGAATGCGGGCCAGGTATGCCTCGCGCCGGACCATGTGTACGTGCCGCGCGAGGCGTTCGAACACTTCGTCGCGAGCTGCCGGGGCTGGGCGACGCGCTCCTACCAGGGGCTGCCGGCCAACGCCGACTACACGAGCATCGTGAATGGCCGGCATGCGGCACGCATCGCGGATCTTCTCTCCGACGCCCTTGCGAAAGGCGCGCACGTCATTCCGCTCGGCGCCACGCCGGATGCAGCCTGTCGGGAGCGGCGGCTCGTGACGCCCGCGCTCATATTGGGAGCCACGAACGACATGCGCGTGATGCAGGAAGAGATATTCGGCCCGCTGCTTCCGGTGCTGCCGTACGACCGCATCGACACGGTCATATCCGAAATCAACCAGCGTCCGCGGGCGCTCGCGCTCTACTACTTTGGACGTGCCGATGCCGAGCAACGTGACGTGCTCGAACGCACCGTTTCAGGCGGCGTAACGCTCAACGACGTGGCCATGCACTACCTCGCGGAGGAGCTGCCGTTTGGCGGTGTCGGTGCCAGCGGTATGGGCGCGTATCACGGCGAGCACGGCTTTCGCCGCTTCAGCCATGAGCGGGCAGTGCTTCGCCAGACCCGTCTCGATTTTGCCGGGTTCGCGGGCTTGCGTCCGCCCTATGGATGGCGGCTCGCGTCGAGCCTGAAATGGCTCATCC
The DNA here is from genome assembly GCA_963837755.1 of uncultured Gammaproteobacteria bacterium. Taxonomy (GTDB): domain Bacteria; phylum Pseudomonadota; class Gammaproteobacteria; order Steroidobacterales; family Steroidobacteraceae; genus JADGHX01. Next base: position 886,780 of record CAWIOP010000005.1, read on the forward strand.
GCCGTTAGGGAAAGTCAGAAGAGCTTTGCAGAATTCGCTTCGACGCCCCGGCTCCTGATGCACCAAGCGAATTCCGCGAAGCTCTTCTGACTTTCCCTGACTCAAGCCGCGCGCGAAGCTTCCGTTTGCTCCAGCTCGCGGCGCAGGATCTTGCCGATGGCGGTCTTGGGCAGCGATTCGCGGAACACCACGGACTTCGGCACCTTGTATGGGGTGAGATTGGCGCGGCAGTGCTCGCGCAGCTCCTCCGCCGTGGCCGCGCTGCCCGGGCGGATGACGACAAAGACCTTCACGGCCTCGACCCGCGCGCCGGATCGGGCACGCCGATGCACGCCGCATTCCAGCACGGCCGGATGCATCCGCGAGCACGCTTCTCGATCTCGTTCGGAAGACCTTGAAGCCGGAGACGATGATCATGTCCTTCTTGCGGTCGACGATGCGCACGAACCCGGCTGTGTCCATCGATTGCGATGTCGCCGGTGCGCAGCCAGCCATCGCGGGTCATGACCTTCGCCGGTCTCGTCCGGGCGGTTCCAGTAGCCGCGCATCACCTGCGGGCCGCGCACGCACAGCTCGCCGGTCTCGCCGGCGGGCAACTCGGTCCGTCGCCGTCGCGAATGCTGATTTCGGTGCAAGGCAGCGGCACGCCGACGGTGCCGATCTGTGGCGTCATCGTACGGGTTGCACGTGACCACGGGCGACGATTCCGTGAGACCATAGCCTTCAGCGAGCCATCGGTTCGTGGTGGCACGCCAGCCTCTGCGCAACGCTCGGGTGCAGCGCCATGCCGCCGGCCGACGCCGAGCTTCAGGTGCGAGAAATCGAGCCGCGCGAAATCCGGGTGATTGAGCAACGCGTTGTAGAGCGTGTTCACGCCGGTGATGGACGTGAATGGCCACTTGCGCAGCTCTTTCACCAACCCCGGCAATATCGCGCGGGTTCGTGATGAGCACGTTGAGCCCACCATGGTGCATGAAGACCAGGCAGTTACAGGTGAGGCAGAACACGTGATAGAGGGGCAGCGGCGTGATCATGATCTCGCGGCCGGGCTCGATGAGGCCCTTCCAGAACGCGGCGACCTGCGCCAGGTTGGCGACCATGTTGCGATGAGTGAGCATGGCGCCTTTGGCGATGCCCGTGGTGCCGCCCGTGTACTGGAGGAAGGCGATATCCTGCGCGCCGACAGCCACCGGCCTTGCGTCGGACGCGGCGCCGATTGTCAGCGCGCTGCGCATGTCGAGCGCATCGGGAATGGCATAGGCGGGCACCATTTTCTTCACGTGCCGCACCACGAAATTCACCGCTGCCCGCTTCGGGAACGGCACGAGATCGCCGACCGCTGTCGTGATGATGTGCTCGAGTTTCGTTTCGGCCCGGACCGCGGCCACCACATGCGCGAAATTCTCGAGCACCACGATGCAACGGGCTCCGGAATCCACGAGTTGATGGCGAAGCTCGCGAGCCGTGTAGAGCGGGTTCGTGTTCACCACCGTGAGGCCTGCGCGCAGAATCCCGAACAGCGCCACCGGATACTGCAACAGGTTCGGCATCATGATGGCTACGCGGTCCCCGTGCGCAAGCCCGAGGCTCGCGAGGTAGCCGGCAAACTGAGTGGATAGACGATCGAGATCGCTGTACGTCAGCGTCGTGCCGAGATTGTGGAACGCCGGCCGGTCAGCGAATCGGCGGCAGCTCTCTTCGAGGATTGCCACCAATGAAGGGTATGCGTCCGCATCCACCTCCGCGGGTGTTCCTTCGGGGTACGCACGGAGCCAGGGCTTTTCCACGGTAGTTACCACCAGTCATGCAACGTTTGTGGAAACTTAACCATTCCTCGCTCGATGTGGTGATTCGTAGAAACGCGTAAAGGCGCGTTCAATCTGACGAGAAGTACGCATTTTAAATGGTTTCGGCAGGAACAGAGTGATCCGAAATGCATTCATGAAGGGAAGCGAACATGAAGCGCGGCACCCCAATCACGAGTCTGGTCCTGGTCTGCGGGCTGCCCGCGGTGCTGTGCAGCCGCGCCGATGCGGCGGGTTTTCAGCTTCAGGAGCAGACCGCGAGCGGTCTGGGTGTGGCGTACTCCGGCATGCCCGCTGTTGCACAGGATGCGGGAGTCGTCTTCTGGAATCCCGCGGCCATGTCGCTGCTTCCGGGCACACAAGCCGCGGCGGCCGTGCACTACGTCAAGACGAGCTTTGACTTCACCAGCGCAGGCGCGCCACCCGGCGGCTCCACATTCAACGCACTCGGCGATGGCGGCGACGCAGGAAGCGGCAACTGGGTGCCCGCGTTGTACGGGAAGGTGACGATCAATCCACGGCTGTTTGCCGGGTTGGCCATCAATGCTCCGTTCGGCCTGAAGACCGAGTGGGACAGCCCGTGGGCGGGCATGTTCCACGCGGTACGGTCCGAAGTGAAAACGCTCAACATCAATCCGGCCATCGGCTACGAGGTCAACGAGCATCTTTCGCTTGGCGCCGGCGTGAGTTACGAGCGCCTCAAGGCGACATTGACGAATGGCGTGACGCCGCTGGTTCCAGCCGCGCAGGGCAGGTTGCATGGATCCGATTGGGCGTACGGGTGGAACGTCGGCGCGCTCGTCGAGCTCGGCGAAGGTACCCGCCTCGGGCTCACCTATCGGTCTGCGATCAGTTACACGGTCACGGGCGATCTCACGTTCAACGACGCGGCTCTAGCGGCGCTCGCGTCCAACGTGAAGGCCGACCTGAAAGTGCCGCGGACCCTCGCGGTCGGCGTGTCGCATGCGTTCAGCCCGAGCTTGCGGGCGCTCGCCGACGTCACGTGGACCCGTTGGGACTCGGTCCAGGCGCTTACCATTATCGCCACGAGTGGCCCGCGCGCCGGTCAGGCGGTCGCGGGCACCGCCCTGAATTTCCACAACAGCTGGCGCGCCGGCGCGGGGCTGGAATACCAGCTGAGCCCGGCGTGGCTTCTGCGCGGTGGTCTGGCCTACGATCGCGCGCCTGTTCAGGATGTGTTCCGCACACCGCGTCTTCCGGATGACGACCGTAAATGGGTTGCCGCGGGGGTGCGGTTCCAGCCAAACGCGCCCTGGTCAATCGACGTTGGCTACGCTCATCTGTGGGTGCAGACTGCGCCGAGCAATCTGCCTTCACTCGGGGCGTTGCCAGGTACCCTGCGCGGCCGCTATGAGTCGGACACCAACATAGTCGCGGCTCAGGCGTCGCTGCGATTCCAAGGGCCCGGGGCGGTATCGAGCCCCAGGCCGATGAGCGCGCGGATGTGTCCGTACGTACAGGCTGCGCAGCGCCGCCTGGCATGTGGACTTGAAGCGTCGCGAGGCGCCCTCAGTCTTGCGGGCGCGAACAACCCATCAGCGGAGGTGCAACATGTTTGGCAGTTCCACGAGCCCCTTGTTCGGTGAGTTCCGACGCCTGGAACAGGAGCTCGACGAGCTCTTCGGAGGCGCTACGCCCTGGTCCGGCGGCATTCGCTCCCTTCCCCAGGGCACATTCCCGGCCATCAATGTGGGCAGCACGGAAGATCGGGTCACCGTGTACGTCTTCGCGCCGGGTGTCGATCCGAAGGCGCTCGATATCTCTGTTCAACAGAACCTGCTGTCCATCAGCGGGCAGCGTGAGGTCCCGGTGCTGCCGGATGCGGCCTATTACCGCCAGGAGCGGTTCAGCGGAGCCTTCCGCAGGGTCGTCACCCTGCCCGACGATGCAGATCCCGACAAAATCGAGGCGGTCTATCGCGACGGCATCGTCCAGATCAACGTTCAGCGGCGCGAATCGGCGCAGCCCCGGCAGATCGAGATCCACTGAGCGAGGAGGCAGGTCATGGCAAGTCAGAACGAAATGACACAGAGCCTTGGCACTGGCCCTGCGTCCATTACACAAGAGCGCCGCCTGTCCGGATCGGAGCCGGTGTTACGGCCACCGGTGGACGTTCACGAGACCGACGAGGGCATTACGCTGCGGGCGGACATGCCGGGTGTCTCGAAGGACAGGCTCAACTTGCGAGTCGACGGGAATACCCTGCTGCTGGAGGGCACTATCGGCATCGTGCCGCAGGAACAGATGGCGGCCCTCTATGCGGACGTGCGCTCCACAACCTATCGCCGACAGTTTGTTCTGAGCAATGAGCTCGAGAGCAGCAAGATCGAAGCGAATCTGCAAAATGGAGTGCTGACGATTCAGATACCGAAACGGGCGGAGCTACGTCCTCGCCGAATCGAGATCAGCGGCTGACGCGCCGAGCCTGGCACAGGGTAGTTGAAAACACGGCCGGCCGGTCCGTGCACGAGAAGGCCTGCGTAACACGCGGCCGCCGTAGCACCGTGACTTCGTGGGCCATCCGCAAAACGGTAGACTGCAACCGAGGCGGAGGGCCGCCGCGTAGTCTGACCATGAAGAAAGTTGACGCCAGTTGCAAGCCTTCGAAGGGCGATCCGCTCTATGCCGTGCGCCGCTCCGGCGTGCATGGCTACGGCGCCTTTGCGGCGCGCGACATCGAGAAGGGGGAGGTCATCAACGAGTACATCGGCGACCGTATCACCCACGAACAGGCCAACGAGCGCTGTAAAGACCGGGACGTGAATGACAATCACACGTTCCTGTTCACGTTGGACGAGACCACCGTCATTGACGGCAGCGCAGGCGGGAACGACACCCGCTTCATCAATCACAAGTGCGATCCCAACTGCGAGCCCAGAATCAAGGGTGGCCGCGTGTTCATCGTCTCGACCCGGCTCATCCAGAAAGGGGAAGAGCTCGGCTTCGAGTACCACATCGGCCGTGAGGACGACGATCCTGAGAACGTCGACGAGAATCTACGCCTGCCTGTGCGGCTCATCGAAGTGCCGCGGCACTTTCCTCTGGCCGCCGAAGCGGCCGAGGCCGCGCAAACGCAGGAAGCAGGACACGGCCAGGGTGGCCTGAGATTCTCGGCGCCCGAGTGCAGCTGGCCGGTGCGGTGGCCTTCAATCGCGCGCTGGCTGCCGGCCGCGCGCAGGTGTTCGACAACGTGCCGCTCACTCACGACGACCTGGCGTTTCTTCAGTACACGGGCGGTACCACCGGCGTGGCGGGGCACGATGCTCACCCACGGCAACATGGTGGCCAACGTTCTTCAGGTGGCCGCATGGATGTCACCCAACCTGCACGACGGCAAGGAGACGGTGGTCATTCAGCCCGCGGGCGTCACCTGTTGATACGCGTGTTGCCGCCTTCACTTCGATCGGGATGGTTCGCGCCGGAGTCTCGATGACAAAATCGACTTCATCGCCGGTAGCGGTTCGCCAATAGATTACTTCGGGCCGGCGTGGCTGCGTGTCGCGCCAGGTGAGCAGATCCATCAGCACGAGGTTCTCGAGATGCGCTCCTCGCGGCTCGGTTTCTCCAGCCAGGTGGAGCGCCAGCGCGGTGTCACACCAGTACAACTTCGGGGCCTTGATCAGCCGTTTGGTACGGTTTACGGAATAGGCGGCGAGACGTATCGCCTGGAAGCTGGTCTCCATCAGATTCATGAATCGATGGACCTGCGGCTGACTGACCACTTCGCGAACTTCGCGGACACGAGCTCGCTCCAGGCGCCTGTGCGTCCCAGTCCCAGGCGCTCGCGCCTGGTAAACGGCCAGAGAGTGACGTAGGTGGCGCGGCCGGCCAGGGTCTCTCCGATCTGTTCCATCATCAACAGATTCGCGGATCCGGGTGAGGACAAAACGACCTGGCCTGCGCTTGCGATCGCGGTCCACGACGGCTTGGGATCCTCGGCGGCTTGGGCACGGAGGTCGAAGTCATCGAGCGTCAGATAGGGTCGCTGAGCAAGTTGGGGCAGAGACCGGACCAGCGTGGTCTTTCCCGTCTGGCGTGCACCCAGAACCACCACAACGGGTGACGCGCGCAGCGCATGCTCGATCGCAGAGGTGGCGGCCCGTGGCGGAACGTCAGCTGTCGGTCCCGATTCCATCAATGTCTGATAATCATACTTTGACGGAATTCCACATTTTTCTGTTCAACGATGGCGATATCTCTTCTACGGCATGCCGGATCTCGAAGCGCGCGGCTTCAAGATTGCGCACGACAAGCATGGCCCGCTCTTCGATCCCGACCAGGGTGACCGATTGCCATCGGCGGCGGCGCTTGCGGACGTGCGCGCGTATCTCTCGGCTCTGTTTGCACCGCTGCGGTCGTCGCTGGATATGTCCCTTTCAAAGGACATCGGCGATCATGTCCGCCATGAAGGACGCAACCCTCCGAACCGCCGAACAGCTGGGCATGAGAGTTCGTTTGAAGCGGAAGGAAAAAGGCCTCTCCCAAACGGCGCTCGCGCTACAGCAGCGGTTCGGGCTCGCCGTGCGGTGAGGTAGCTGGGAACGCTGGTGTCGACATAGACCGTCGGCAGCGTGGTCGTACGCGGTCTCGGGTCCGCTCCACCGTCAGCCATCCCATCCTCCTCGCTGTGTATCCGCGGACGACCCGGGCGCGGCGGTCTCGTCGAAATCAATACGGATCTTGCCCGTACCCTTGAATACGACTTCAAACTCGCCGGACTTCGATCGGGTGACGACGTCGTTGCCGAACAGGAACGTGAGGCGCCGCGTATCTGCCATACGGCGTTCAATATCGTGACCGTACTCTGCAGATTGCTGCTCCCGAATGCGCCACAGCTCAGCGAGGATGGGGTCCTCTTCTGAAGGCGCGAGTGCGTGGGGTGCTGACATGAGTTCTCTCCTTGGTTGATGTTCGATTCGAGCCTCCATGCTCTCTTCGATGGCGCGATTCTATTCCTGAAGCGTTGAGGCTACGAGAGCTTCATTCACAAACTCGACGACGAGTTACGTGATTCGCACATTCGTACGAAGCATTCGTGCGCGGGAGTGACAGCTTGGCGCGCGAGCATGGCACTCACATTTGCACGAACTGCAATCAAATCACGCGCCTCTGCAGCAGTGACGTGACGGACTCCCCCACGATCACGTAATCCACAAGCGGAATCCCCAGCAGATCCAGCGCACGCTTCACGCGCCGCGCGTCTTCCACGTCATACGCCGTAGGCTGATGGTGCCCGATGGGGTCGCTTCGCACGCACAGAAGCTGCTCGGCGCCACAGGCGATGGCGTCTCGCACGACTTCCCGGGGGTGAACCGTCACTCGATCGTTCTCGCCGCGGAATAGTTCGGAGAAGAGAATGAGCCGCTGCTTGCGGTCCAGGAAGAATCGCCTTCGCTGGTGGGATGGCGAGCGTAGAGCGGCGAAAGGAACTCGCCAGTGGGTTTTCGAAGCAGGGCGCGCGTGTCGTTGCCTTCTGCGGCTTTCTCCACATCTGCCTTTGTGAGGCTTCGGAAACGGCGCCGGCGCAGGCGTCTTGTGCAGTCAATGAAGTCGGGGTCGTTCTCATAGGCATTCTCCGCTGCGCCGGACTCGGCGCCGGGCAGGGGAGAGAGGAACGAGAGTTGATACGGCTCGGAGAGTTTACGGAGTGTCGCCCACAAGCCTGTCCTTGTTCGCGGCAAAGAACGCCTTGAGGGACGTGGCGGGCCGACCGGTGAGCTCCGCGACGGCGCTACTCGTCACGGACGGCGACGACCCACCGGAGCCACCCGTCGCGAGCGCGCTCAACGCCGGCGGCACCACCTCGATGACTTTGCCCGTCACGGCGCTGGCCGCAGCCGCAATTTCGCGCACGCCGATCAGCTCCGGCCCCGTGATGTCGTATGCCTTGTTGTCATGCCCGACCGTAGTAAGCACAGCCGCAGCTGCAGCGGCGCAGTCTTCACGCGTAACGTAATCCACCTTGTATTCATCGGCCGGAACGGTTGCCTTGCCATCCCTGATCATCGCCACGGCCTCCGGAATCGCCCCGTCCATATAGACGGAATTTCGAAGGAAGGTCCAAGCAACGCCGCTCTTCCTGAGGATCTCCTCCGTAGCGAGGTGATCGTGCGTGACCCCCGTGGGCTTGCCTTTGCCGACGTCAATCCATGAGGTGTAGGCGATCTGCTTCACGCCGGCCGCCTTCGCGGCATCGACCGCACGCTTGTGCGCATCGGGTCGCGAGCCCTGGCCAAGACCGATGCTGATCAACAGCATGCGCGTGCCGCCCGCATACGCCGCCGGCAACGACTCCGGCTTGGTCAAATCCCCAAAGCGAATGTCCGCGCCGAGCTTCTTGTATTCCTGGAGTGCCTCGGGCGTGCGGCTCACCAGAATGAGATTCTTCGCGGGCACGCCCTTGCCCAGAAGTGCCTTCACAGTCAGCCGGCCGAGCCGGCCGGACGCTCCGGAGATGATGATCTTCTCGTCGTTCGCAGCGGCCGCGGTGTAGGTCACCGGCAAGGTACTCAGCACCACTCCGAGCGACAGCGCCATCAGCGCTCCGCGCCTTGTCATTCCTTTCACAGGCATTCCCCCCTACAGCTGATCGTTCTCGCTACTCGTGCCAAGGCGCCACACGGGCCTTCGCCGCCCAGACTGCACCGGTGCGGTCGATCGCGACACGCCACCGCTCCGTCGAACAGCACCGGCAAGCCATAGCTGGCACTCTGCAGTTGTCGTGAATGACCCGGCTGGTCCTTGACCGCAGGGTCTGAGGCCCGCCCAACGGCAGCCGGCCCGAAAACGGCGGCCTTCGATCTCCACCGGCGGCGCCCGACATGCTTCAATGCACCCTCGGCCGGCCGCCGGCCCGGCCGGACCTGCCACGTGCAAGAGCAAGCAAAATGACAATCAAAAAATACCTGGGCGTAGCTCTGCTGGCCGCCTTCATCCTGCTGTTCTTCCTGCTCCCATCTTTCGCCAACTTGTACACCGACTGGCTATGGTTCCTGGAAGTAGGCCACGAGCAGGTCTTCCTGCGAACGTTGAACACCCGCATCGTGCTGGGCGCCGCCACGTTCGCCGTGGTGTTTGGCGTGCTCTTCCTGAACATCCACATCGCGCAGCGCGGGCTGCTGCCGCTCTCGTTCACGGTGTTCGGGCCGCAAGGCCCGCGCTCCATTGCGATCGACCTGCGCAGGCTGCGGCCCCTGTTCTATCTGGGCGCCGCGGCTGTCGCGATCTTCGTGGCGCTCTACGCGTCGGGCCGCTGGGACACGTGGCTCATGGCCCTCAACGCGGTGCCGTTCGGCAAAGTCAACCCCATCCTCGGGCACGACATTTCGTTCTATCTCTTCCGGCTTCCGCTGCTTCACTTCCTCCACGCCCTGGCCTTGATCACAGTGCTGCTCGCCGGCATTGCGTCAGGCGTCGTGTACTACGTTGGCCAGAGCATCATGCTCGAGCCGGGACGCGGGCTCTTCGTCAGCGACAAGGCGCGGCGCCACCTGAGCGTGCTCGGCGCCGTCCTGCTCCTCATTCTTGCGTTCAGGGCCTGGCTGGGCATCCCGGCAACCCTGACCACGCAATCCGGCATCATTCACGGCGCGTCGTTCGTGGACGTGTACGCCACCATACCCGTGCAGTGGCTGTTGGTCGCCGTTGCCCTCATCGGCGCGGCGCTGGTCGTCTATCAGATGACCGTGACCCGCCGCTGGCCTTTCATCGCGGCAGTCGGCCTCTATGTCGGTGTCGCCGCCGTCGGCAATCTCTATGCGTTCGCCCTGCAGCGGCTGTATGTCTCGCCGAACGAGCAGGTACGCGAGTTGCCGTTCATCGCGCATTCCATCGCAGCCACACGCTCGGCATTCGCGCTGGACCAGGTGGAAGAGCGCGGCATTTCGGGCGATGCCACGCTCACCCCGGCAGACATTGCGCGCAATGCCGCCACGCTCGAAAACGTGCCGCTGTGGAACGACGCGCCGTTGCTCGACACCTTCGGGCAGATCCAGGAAATCCGCACGTACTACGATTTCTACTCGGTCGACAACGACCGATACCTGATCGACGGCAAATACCGCCAGATCATGTTGTCCGCACGTGAGCTGAATTCCGAATCGTTGCCGAGCGCCACGTGGATCAACCAGCGCCTCACCTTCACGCACGGCTACGGCCTCACGCTGGGCCCCGTAAACGAGGTGACGCCGGAAGGGCTGCCGGTGCTGTTCATCAAGGACCTGCCGCTCGAGTCCACGGTGGACCTGAAAGTGACCCAGCCCGCCATCTATTTCGGCGAGCGTTCGAACGACCACGTCTTCGTGAAGACCGCGACCCAGGAGTTCGACTACCCGCGCGGCGACGCCAACGTGTTCGGCACGTATGCCGGCAAGGGTGGAGTGGAAACGGGCGGTGTGTTCCGCCGGCTGCTGCTCGCCATCCGCTTCGGCTCGGCCGACACGTTCTTCTCGCCGAATCTCAAGGCCGACAGCCGCGTGCTCATGTACCGGCGCATCGCCGAACGCGTCCGCCGCATCGCGCCGTTCCTCACATACGATTCAGATCCGTACCTCGCCATCTCCGACGGGCGGCTCGTGTGGATTCAGGACGCCTACACCATCAGCCAGCTGTATCCGTACTCCACGCCGAGCGCCGGCGGCATCAACTACATCCGCAATTCGGTGAAGGTCACGATCGATGCCTACGACGGCACCACGCGCTTTCACCTCATCGACACGAAGGATCCGGTGGCGGCCACCATCGCACGGGTGTTCCCCGGCCTTTTCGAGCCGCTGTCCGCGATGCCGGAAGACCTGCGCACCCGGCTGCGCTATCCGCAAGGCATCTTCGCGCTGCAGGCCGCGATGTTCGCCACGTTCCACATGACGAACCCCTCCACGTTCTACAACCGTGAGGATCAGTGGGACGTGCCTTCGCTCGAGCAGGGGCCGGGGCAGCGGCAAGGGCCAAGGCAAGGGCAAGGGCAAGGGCCGGGGCAGCGGCAAGCGCAGGGCGAGGCACTCCCGATGCAGCCCTACTACACCATCATGAAATTGCCGGGCGAGGCGGGCGCCGAGTACATCCAGATGCTGCCGTATACGCCGCGCCAGAAGGACAACCTGGCGGCCTGGATGGTCGCGCGCAGCGACGGTGAGAACTACGGCAAGCTCATGGTGTTCCAGTTCCCGAAGCAGACCGTGATCTTCGGCCCGCGTCAGGTCGCGGCTCGCATCAGCCAGGACCAGGTGATCGCGCCCCAGATCACGCTCTGGAACCAGCAGGGGTCGGAAGTGATCCAGGGCAATCTCCTGGTCATTCCCATTGAGGAATCCCTGCTTTACATCCGTCCGCTCTACCTGCGCGCCGCTGGCGGGCGCATTCCCGAGCTCAAGCGCGTGGTGGTCGCCTACCAGAACCACATCGTCATGGAAGAAACGCTCGACGAAGCGCTCGAACGCCTCTTTCCCACCACCGGCGCCCCGCAACGCGTAACCCGTGCTCAAGAGCCGTCACAGCAGCGCGGCGTCGAATCCGGCTCTGCCACCGCGCCTGCCAGCGGGCCTGCCGCCGAAGCGCAACAGCACTACCAGCGTGCGCTCGAGGCGCAACGGGCAGGGGACTGGGCCCGCTACGGCGAAGAGATCCGCCAGCTCGGCGAGGCGCTGAAACGCCTGAACGCGCAACCGCAATCAACAGCGTCGCCGACTCCGCCACCCGCGCCCCCGCGGCCCAGGTAATCAGGAGGGTGCTCGAGTCTCCCGGGCGTTGGCCACGAATCAGTCTCGTTCCCGGCCCTCGCGGGAGCCGCGCCGTCCAGGCTCCTCGCTTGCGCTGCGGTGACACTCGACACAATTCTCGAAGTCGCGAATGCCTTCTTCGAGATGCTCCTCCCGCACCCGTGCCGGCTGGTGTTCATGGCAGCCGTAGCAGGTGTAACGGCTGTAGTCGCTGGTGGTGTGGCACGTCACGCATTCCGTGTCGTGGTCGCGGTCCAGTACGAACAGCTTCGCATGGTCGAAGGTCGCCGGCTTCCAGTGGTCCGGCTTGTGGCACTCACCACAACCCGCGCTGAGATTGCGATGAATTTTGTCAGTCGGTGGTGCGTGACAAGACTCGCACTGCTGTCGGATTGTCGGGCGCAACAGCGCGTGGGAAAACGGCTTGCGGCCGCGCTCCGTCAGGTTCGGCGCCTGATGGCCGGTGTGGCAGGCCATGCAGTCCTGCTCGGTCAGTTCCTGGTGGAATGAGGTCTTCACGCTCCGCTGCGAGAGTGGGGCGCCCTTCGTGGTGCGCAGACCGATGTCGGCCGGCGCATGACACTGTATGCACCGTTGCGAGTCCGCGCCGCGCCCGGGGGAATGGCAAGCGAAACAGTCCGTGGCGAGCTCGGCGTGGCCAGCGACAAGAGGCCCGGGGCTCACCATGAGGTGCGGGTAGATGAACGCAAGCGCGACCAGCACCAGCAGGTTGGCAGCGATCAGGGTCAGCGCCCAGCGACGCCTCACTTCCAGCCCCAGAACAGGAAGATTGCGATGATGTGGGCCGTTGCCAGCACGCCAAACGCCAGCGTGATCGGAAAGTGGATCGCCCGCCACTGCTTGACCACGTCGAAGGTCAGGCTGTCCCAATACATGCGCTCTTCGAGCTCCTCCGCGGAGAGGCCCTGCTGGTGCATCTGTTGTCGTGCTTGATTCAGCCGCCGTCGGGAGCGTTCGAGCAGGAATTTACCGGTGAGTCCGCTGCCCACGTTGATCAGCATGGCCCACACCGCGAGCCAGCCCAGGATCGCGTTGAAGTGGATGCCGGCGTGCACCAGCACCAGCAATGAGCCAAGCCAGGCCATGCGCTCGTGTAAGCGCAGCAGCCGCACGGGGTTGCCGGAGCGGATCACTTTGCGTTTGCGCAGCGAGTATCCGAAGGAACCCAGAATCAGCAGCGTGCCGGGAATCCCCAGGTAGCGACCGACCCAGACTGCATTGAACACGTGCAGCAGGGCATCGATCAGCAGCGAAACCACTACGAGCGCGCTGAAGGCCAGCAGGAAGGGCAGGACTTCTCGACGGAGGAGCTTCGCTTCCATGCTCGTCAGGCCTCGAGAACCAGCGGCGATTGCGGCGTGCCGACGCACAGAAGGCAATGGCCCGGTGCCACGTCGTGATCCGGCGTGTGAGGGTAGCGAACGGTTCCGGAGATCAGTTTCGTCTCGCAGGTTCCACAGCTTCCTGAACGGCAGCCGAACTCGATTGTGATGCCATGGCGCTCGGCAAACTCGAGCAGGTTTTCGTCTTGTCCGTTCCATACCAGCGTGCGGCCGGAGCGTCGAAATCGCACTTCGAGCGGGGTTGCGAGGCTCGGACCCGGCACCCCCTGCGTGGCGCGCGCGGGATGCACGGAAGCCGGGCCGAACGCTTCGTAGTGGATGTCCTGTTCCGGCACGCCCCAGTCACTGAGCGCGGGGACCAGGCTTTCCATCATGGCGGCCGGGCCACACACGTAGAACTGATGGCGCCCGTGCGGCAAGGTTCGTCGCAGCAGTTCGGCATTCACGTGCCCGGCATGGTGGTAATCACGGCCCGCCACATCATCTGGTGCCGGCCGGCTATAAACGACGTTCAAGTGGAAGCGGGGATGAGACCGCGCCAGCTCTTCGAGTTGCCGTTTGAACGCATGCTCGTCGCTGTTCCGCACCCCGTAGTACAGGTGCACGGTGCGCTCGGGCTGCTCGTTCAGGCACCAGCGCAGCATGCTCATCATCGGCGTGATGCCGATGCCGCCGGCGATGAACACGACAGGCACGTTCGGGTCGGGGTCAATGCAGAAGTGGCCCGACGGCGCCCTCACTTTGAGCACATCGCCCTCGTGCACGCGGTCGTGAAAGTGACTGGAAGACGCGCCGGGTGGCGCATCCGGTCGATCGCGCGGAGCCGGTATGCGCTTGATGGTGACGCGGTAGCTCGTCGGATTCGGCCGATCGGACAGCGAATAGCAGCGCGTGATCGAACGTTCCGCGGAAACGGGCAATGAGAACGTGAGGAACTGCCCCGGCTTGAACGGCGGCAGTGGGGCACCGTCAACGGGTTCGAGACTGAACGAACATTGCGTGTGTGCGCCATCCTCGAATTCGCGGCGCGCGACGCGGAACTCGCGCCACCCGGGCCACGCCGCCGATGAGTCTCGTGCCTCGGCATTCGCGACGCTCGCCCCGCCGGCAGTGCCTCCGCGGCGGCGCCAGAGCGCGACGCCGATCCCCGCGGCAAGCTGAAGCAGCAATGCCGCACAGATGTAGCCCAGAAGAACTGGAGCGGTCACGAGATGCTGAAAGATTCTTTCGACTATCGCGCGCACGCACTATGACCGAACCGAGGTGGTTCGGAAATACCGTACTTTCACTGAGGGTGGGCTCAGGCTGTTACTGGCTCTTCGTCGGAAGGGAGTCGCAAGGGAGGCTCATGCTGCGCCGACGCCTCAGCGCGTCTTGAGCCCAAGTACGACCAGCACGAGCCCTGCACCAAGTGCTATGCCGCCCATCCATCCGGGGACGCTGTGCTGCTGCTGGACTTTCGCCTCGAGGTCACCGAGCTTGAAGACGCTTTCCTCTCGCGAGTAGCTCGGCGGTCTGATGATCATGAACAGCCCGGCCGCGATGAGGATCGCGCCCACAATTTGTACAACACGCACGTAGTGTCTCCGTGAAAGGCGAAAAGGCTCTTCTATTATCGACGATGAACGCGTACGCCGCGCCGAATTCGGCTGTCACCGGAAAGGCGCATCTCGAGTCGTATTTCCGCGCGGAATCGGCAAGGACTCGCGGCGACTGAGACCGTGCGAGGCGGAAGGGCCCGCTCGGCCGACTGGGCGATCTCGGCGAGGCGCCTGTTCCGAATAGACGGTAGTGGTCGAGGTTCGCTTGAGCACAGAAGCCGACGCAGGGCTCAAGCTCGCGCACCAGCGCATCGCTCAATGAGCCGTTCAGGCCTGCCGCGCTGTGCTTCGGCGCATCCTCCTGTATCCAACACGGCGTGGAACGCGCCTAATGGGTGTCCACATGGCGCGGCAGTCTGCGCGCCGCATGTCAAAGGCGCCTGCCAATGCGCCCAAGGACAACACCGCCGCCTGCCCGAAGTAAGCTCGAGTCGATTGAGGAGATTTCCAAAGTGAACGACAAAGTCAAATCGACGCTGAACGACCTGATCGAAACCTCGGAAGATGGCGAGAAAGGTTTTGCTCGCGCCGCGAAAGATACTCAGGAACCGGAGCTCACCGAACTGTTCAAGCAAGGCGAGGAATCGTGTCGCGCGGCAGCCGCTGAGCTGCGGGAGCAGGTGCGCTTGCTCGGTGGCGTTCCGGAAGACGGCGGCAGCGGCAAGGGCACTGTGCATCGCGGCTGGATCAGCGTCAAAACAGTGACGATTTCCCGTGACTCGAAAGCGATTCTGGAAGAGTGCGAGCGAGGCGAGGATTACGCCATGGCCCGCTACGCAGAGGCCCTGAAGGAGGGGCTGCCCGAGCCGGCGCGCTCGGTCGTGGAACGGCAGTATCGCGGTGTTGTCGCCAACCATGCTCGCGTGCGGGACCTGCGAAACCGATATCGAAGCACCGAGATTCCGCGCGACATGCGATCGAATGGCTGACGGCTGATGCGACGGTGACCAGCAACTGATCGCACAAGCCACTTCACGAGCTCGTCCTACTTCTCTTCGGCCAGCTTCTTCATCGACTCGAGTGCTGCCGCAAAAAGTCTGGTTCGCTGTTCGCGGTCCTTCGCCTTGGCTTCATCGTTGGCCAACGGCGACTGGTCCCAGAACAGGCTGTAGTTGATTTTCGATTTCTTCTTCCCGTCTGCCACCACCTCCAACGTGCCGTGGTACAGAATGGTCGATGTCGGCTGCGTGTAGGTGTAGGAGTGGGCGGTCTTCGCCACCATCACTTCGTCGATGCGATCGTTGAGGCGGCGCACGGAGCCCAGGTCGCCCGAGCCTGAGGTGTAGGCACAGGTCATCTTCAGCCAGGCGCTGATATCGCAATAACCTCCAACCTTCTTCCACACCACGTCCACCGGCCGATTGACATCGATATTCAGATTGAGTGTCGTGTAGTCGGCGGCCGATGCCGTCCCCATGAATAGTGAAACACCCAGCGCGCCGAAGGCGAACAGGCGGTGCAGCCGGCGGATGCGCATGAGCGATCTCCCCAATTATCGTTGTTGATCTGGCGCGCCGAAGGCTATTTCGAGCTCGGCGCCGGCGCCGGGATTGGCGGTCGCCCGGGCAGCGCCGCGAGGGTCTTGCCATCCGGCATCTTCACGCGCACGAAGAAGCCGCCCGTGCGGCCATCTCGCAGCGGGTAATAATCGATGCTGACCTTTTCGCCGGACTTCAGCGAGCGGCTGTTCCACTCGTGGCGGCCGAGCCAGCTTGGGCTCATGCCTTCGAAACCCCACTGCTCGACTTTTCCGCCCTTGCCCGGCACGTTCACCCAGATGAAGGTGTGAGGCTGCGTCCACTCGAACTTGTCGATGGTGCCGTCGATCTTCTTCTCCTTGCCCCACTCGAACATGGCAGTCGAGTGGTGTGCCCCTGCTGAGAAGCCGACCAGGGATGCGGCGATGCCGGCCAGAAGCGGCGCGACGATTGTCTTGAGTTTCACGAGTTACTCTCCTGGCTTGCGCTCGAGACTGAAGCCCGGATTGCCGTGCTCGTCGACGCTGTCGTGGTTGTTCTGGGCACAAACATACTCGAGGATCTTCCAGTCCCGGTGCCGCGCGTAGCGGGCGGTGCTGGTGTAGGGCTCGAGGAACACCGTGGGATCCTCCACGGTTGTCTGAATCTCCAGCGTTTCGGGGTCGGATAAGCGAATGCGCTCAGTGACGTGAAACTCATCGCCGTGCCCGATGATGCCGTTGAGCGGGCTCGTCTCCGGAAGGATATTCGTAGTCTCGACCACCAGGGTGTCCCCGTCCCAATGGCCGACGGACGTGCCCTGGTATGAAGGGTCCGCTTCTTCGGGCTTTGCGCTGCCGTCCAGATAAACCCGGCGCACCATCGAATAGGTCTCGATGAGAATGGTGACGCGGCCCGGCGTGAACAGAAACTCCATCGGGTAAGGCTGCTGCATGCTGCCCGGCAACCCGGGCGGCACGCAGTTGGCGACCTGGGAAACGAAGTTGATGCCCGGTGTGGTCCTGTTCTTTTCCTGATAGGCCGCGTACTTCGCGGCGTACTCGGGTGTGAGCTTCGGCGGCGCCGGGGGCGGGCCTGCCGGCGCGGCATTCGGCCGCGCGAATCGCGCCGGCTCCCACACGCCGTTCCAGTCCGGTAGTTTCCCAAGCGGCGCATAGACGTTCGCCTGCGCTGCGTCTGCCGCCTCGGGTGATGCTTGCGCAGGTGTCGAGCCAGGGGCTGCGCCGTTGCAGCCTGTGAGCAATGCCGTCGCTACTGCGGCCGCCGCGAGAGCCGTCAGCCCAGCCGGCACGCTGCGCCGGTCGACTCCCCCGCCGATGACGGTCTGTTCGGATTGCTTGCCCATGATCCCCCCTTTATCTGCGGCGATAGCAGAACCCTCGCGCCGCGCCGATGCAAGCGATCGGGATTCTTCGACCTCAGGTCGGAGGTTCGGCGGGCGCGCCTTTACTTGGGACGGCCCTTGTACCCTTCGGCAAGCATGGGAATCCGGTAGATCGTCATCGCCGTGTTGCGCACTCCCTGAGGCGTGGTCCACGGCTTGCCGTCCGGGCCGACGACGCCCATGGAGGGCACGTAGAGCATCTTCTTGTCCGGTCCCGAGAAGGCGAGGGTGATTGGCACTCTCGGGGTAGGGATGAGGCCGAGGTGTTTGCCGTCTGCGGCGAGCACGTGCACGCCGGTGTTGGCCGTCACGTAGAGGCGGCCCGCGCCATCGATAGCCATGCCATCCGCACCGGTGTCCCCGGCGAGCGCACCAAACTCACGCCGGTTACGCATCCCCCTTGCAGCTGATCGTTCCGGGCGGCCACGGCCGAATCAGCTGATGCCCTGCATCGAGCGCAGCAGCCGTTGCTCCTCGCCGTGTGGATCATTCACCAGTTTGCACTCGGCATCGAAGATCATGGTGGCGCGCTTGTTAGTGTCGAACGCTGCCCAACCTGGCAAGCCCGGATGATTCGGGTTGCCCGTGCGTGCGAAAGCGACCCATGCCGTGCTCATTCTGGTCGCTAGCGCATAACGGTCCTGGCCCGTGCCGGTCATCGACTGCGCGGCATCCACATCGTCGAAGACGAACGGAATTTCCAGCGTGTGGAATGATCGCAGCTTGCCCTCGCGCACCGGCGAGCGCCACGTGAAGTAGTAGTGATACACCGCAGCCTTTGCCTGCTGTGCCTTTCGGTCTGCCTCTGTGAGCACGCCGGCGCGGAACGTGGCATCCGATGCCATGATCAGATAGAGATCGGTATTGCTATCTCGCGGGCGACCCGCGCGATACGCGGCGATGAGCTGGTCCACCTGTGCGTCGCTGGCCTTACGCAACAGTTGCTTCACGCGAGCATGCAGTGAGGCGTCGTCGATCGGGTCGAGTATCTGGTTCGGGAAAAAAGTGACCTCGGTTTCGGTCGTTCCGATGAGCAGCGGAATGTCTGCTGACTGGGCGGGTGCCACCGGGTCGAAAGGGTCGGTGGGCAGCGAGCGGCCATCGACCACGGGCGACAGATCCAGCGGCCGGCCTTTGGCTGCTTCCGTTGCCGCGAGCAGCTGGTCCATCGAAAGAGTCTGCAGCGGGTCGACCTGTTTCGGCGTGAGATTGAGTCTCGTCAGGAATTCTTCGGCGCTCTTGTTGGCAGCCTCGCGCGACAGGCCGCGCACAGCGGCCCCACTCTGCACGATGGCACGATGAAACAGCCCCTTCGCGGCCGGCATCGCCATCAGGCTGCTGACCTTGCCCCCGCCGCCGGACTGCCCGAAGAGGGTGACGTTCCCGGCGTCGCCGCCGAAAGCAGCGGCGTTGTCGCGCACCCATTCGAGCGCGGCGATGATGTCCAGATTGCCCACGTTGCTGGCATTCGCGTAACGCTCGCCGCCGATCCCGGCGAGGTGCAGATAGCCGAACACGGTGAGCCTGTGGTTCACCGTAACGACGACCACGTCATGTTTCCCGGCAAGTTGGGCGCCGTCGTAACAGATGAAGCCGCCCGAGCCGCTGGTGTATCCCCCACCATGCAGCCAGACCATTACCGGGCGTTTGCCGGTGGCGCCGGGGCCCGGCGTCCAGACGTTGAGAACGAGGCAGTCTTCACCCATGGCCTCGTCGCGATCCATCGACTCGACTTCGGGCGGCACAAACCCGTGAAACGATGACAGCAGCTGCGGGGAACGCGGGCCGAGCTTCGAGGCGTCACGCACGTTCTTCCACGGCTGCGGTTTCTCGGGTGGCATGAAGCGGCGGGGTGGGGCAGTAGACGCGCCGTATGAAATGCCTTTGAAGGCGTGCACCCGCCCCTGTAACGCGCCGCGAACCTTGCCGGCGGTGGTTTCGACAGTGGCGCCGGGAACGATCTTCTCGTTCTGCGCGAACGTCTCGCTCAACCGGCCGACCGCCACAGCACCTGCCACCAGTGTTCCCAGCCCGACGAACTTTCGCCGATCGATCATGGTTTTCCCCCTCCCCATGCGACTTTGCGGCCGATGTTGTTCGAGCAGGCCGTGAGCGCGCAACAAGATTCAACGGGCGTGCGCGAAGGGTGGTGGTCGAAATGGGGCGTTTCAGCTCAAGATGCTGTTCCTGATGCGTTATTGTTCCCACGCCCTGCGAGGCGGTCCGGGCCGCGCCCCGCGCGGCCGGGTGTCAACCGCAGCCTACGTCCACCTTGAGCACGTTCTGCCCGGCCTTCAATCGCTGCAGGATCGCGGTCTTTGAAACGAGGGTCGCTCCACGCCGATGAGGGTTGGGGCGAAAGGTGAGCGCAAGCGACTCGTCGTTCAGCACGATGGCGTTGACACCGCAGCCTGCCTTGCCGATTCGATAGTGTATCTCGACGGAATGACCGAGCAGCGAAGTCGCGACCTTCAGTCCATCGAGCGCGCTGGGAATCACCGGGTCGATGCTCAGCGCGGTGGCCTCTACGCTCAGGCCGAGAAAACGCCGAACGATGAGTCCGAGCGCGATACCTGCGCCGCTCGAATACACGCGCCAGCCGCCGTCGAGGGCGACCTTGCCTTCCGCCACGCGCTCATACTCAGCGCTCGCCTGATACCGGTCTGCAAACTGCGCATCCGAGCTCGAGTAGTAGCAATTCGCCTGGCGCAGCGTGGCGCTGGGGACGAGCGAGCGGATGCCGATGGGATTGGCCTGGCACAGCGCGCGGAAGAAGGCTTCTGCCTCTCCAACGTGCGCCAGCGCCTGTGCGTAACGCAGGTGCGCATGCATATACATGAGGCCGATTTCGCGGCCGAAGAACGTGGCGCTCTCCGCGCGCTGGAATAGCTTTTGCGGCCCGCCGTGATAGGGCATGGGGCGATCGAACAAGCGAACGCCGTCAGGCGCGCTGAGGTGCTCATCGATCAACCGCAGGTGTTCTCGCGCCTGCGCGGGCGTGAGCAGGTCTTCGAGAATCGCGTGGATCATCGCCAGCGAGCTGTACCGCACGCCGGTGGTGTTGTCGCTCGGGTGCAGCAGGTAGCGCACGCGGTCTGTGTCTTCGAAGAGCGCGTAGCCGGTGAGCACGCCATCCACGAGCAGCAGACGTTGAAAGTCTTTCTCGATGGCACGAGCCTGGCTTTCGAAGCGGGCCGCTTCAGCGTCGCGACCGATCGAGCGAAAGGCGTGAGCGAGTGTCGTGAGCGTCTGGTAGTGCAACGTCACCGTCCATGCGCTGCACAGCCGTTCCCGCATCGCCGGGTCCGCGGGCTGCAGGGAGTCGTTCCAGTCGCCGTGGCCATAGGCGGCGAGGGCGGTGCCGGGGATCACGCGTTTGTGGATCAGCGCCAGCGCGCGCTGCGCGTGCTGCCACACAGTGGCCTGTTCGCCTTCATCCGGGCCACGCCCGTCGAAGAAACGAACCTGCTCGTCGAGCACGCCGGCGTCGCCCGTGGCGATGAGGTACTGAGCGAGCGCGAGCAGCGGCCAGAACACGATGTCGCCGTGCGAGTCGCCGGGGCGGATGTTCCGCTCGCGCTCGAAGAACATGAACCACTGCGGCCAGTCGCCGTCGGGGTTCTGCTGGCGCATCACGCGCAGCAGCAGGTCGCGTATCGGCCCGGTGCGGCCGAGCGCGAGCAGCAACTCGACCGGCCCCTGGCAGACATCGCGCGTGCCCCAACCGCCGCCGGAGTACTGCTCGAGCCCGCGCGGCGAGAGGTAGTGCACGAACGCGTTGTGCGCGAACCACCGTGCGATGTCGGCGAGGCCAGCGAGGCGCTCCGATAACGGAGTTGGCGCCGTCGAGGTCAATTGAAGCGTCGGAATGAGACGTTCGCCGGCGCTCACACGAAGAGGCGATTGAGTTTCCTCGCAGATGAGGCCGCCTCGAATGCTCAACCCGACATCGAGGCGGGCGCAGTCACGATGCAGAGAAAAGGCTGTTGCCGGGTGCGGCCGTCCACGAACAGCAGCTCGTCCCCGCCCACCCGTTCGAACTGCGTGCCGGCCATGGAGCGACGTGAAAGCTGCCGTTCGGGAAGCTCTGGCCCAGCTCGGAGCCGGGCGCAGGCACCAGCGTGATTCCCTCTCGTTCACGCCGCCATAGCGCTGCGCCGGGAGCGCTGCCGTCGTCGCCGTTGAGCGCGACGTGATGCGAGATCAGAAACCGGGTTGGAGTGCCCGATTTCACGTCAATGGTGAGAGTGAGCTCGTGAGGAGACTGCTTCGCACCGGCGCGCACGTCGATCTCGCCCTGACTGTGCCGGTATATCCAGCGGCACGAGTCCGGTGACATCTCGAAGGCCGAGGGCACATCGAGCAGCCGCCACGCGCCGTCGAGCTCCACGAATACCCGCTGGCCGTGCGAACGGAACAGGCCGAGGTAGCTATGCACCGTGGAAAGAAAGCGATTGATGCTGACGTGGCCCTGCGTGACCATCGAGTGGAAGACGCCACTCATCCACGCGGTCGAGGTGAGCGCAGACTCATCTGGCGTCGTGTGATCGCCGGTTCGAAGGATGTGCCCGTGCGGGCGCCGGGCGCGCAGCTCCTTCGCGCGGAGCACAACATGGTTGTCCGTGCCGTGAAAGAAGGAGAGGGGTTTGCCACGCTCGTCGAGCTCCTCATGTCTCCACTGGGAACCGAACAGGGCTTGCAGCGCTTCACGCTTCAGCTCTACCGCGTCGAGCAACAGAGCAGCGCTGAATAGCGTCGCCGTGCTGCCGCTTTCTGCGGGCGCGGCTTCGAACGTTGCGGGGGTTGCTTCCGCGAGCGAGAGCACCTCGCGCATGCGGTCGAGATCCGAGGGCGACGTGGCTTCGCGGTGGTCGGCTACATACCAGCCGAAGAAACCGGCGACCGCATGGCCGTGGGGCTCGAGATGAATCGCGGCATCCCGAATGACGGCCATCGAGTGCTCGTGCTGGAGGCGTTTGCCCGGAAGCTCCGTGAGGATGCCGGCCGGTGCTGCTCCGGCGCGAGTGGCCAGGCCGTGAAACTGCATTGCGTCCGTCGCGAACGAGTTGCCCTGGCGCAGTGAGCCGATGAGCGACCACGGGTTGCGTCCGTCGACGGCGAGGTTCTGCCGGGAGGCCAGCACGATGCCGTGAGTGGGATGCGGCAGAGGCGTGTGATCGACGTACTGGCTGACGTAGAACTCGTTCAGCCGCACGGCGCCGTATGAGGCGAGCGCGAGATCCTGCGCGTAAGTGAGGTCCACATGCTGGCGCGTGGAGGTCGTGTTCTCGAGCCGCACGTGCCAGAACCACGCGGTGGCATCCTGCGCGAGCACGAGTGCAATGGTGTAACGGATGCCGAGCCAGGAGCCCGCGCCCACGAGCTGCCCGTTGACGGGCTGGGAGTGAAAGCGCGTGGGGCTCGATGGGCCGAGCAGCGGTGTCCATTCGAGCTTGCCGGAATGCCGTCGCAGATACAGGTTCGCCGGGCCGCCTTCGACCTCGTTGCCCAGGAAGAGCGCAACGGCAACGTTGCCGCAATCGAAGCGGCGCAGTGAGCCATTGGCATTCAGCTCGAGGCTGAGTCCCGAGCGGCTGCTCAGGCGCAGCGCGGCACGGGACGCAAGTACGTCAGGCATTTCGGCAATCCCAGGCGGTTACGAACCACGATAACGCGGTGATAACACGCCGTCGCCACGCACGTGTAAGAACTACACATCCGTGCAAGTTGGCGCTGCCCGCGTCACCGCTAAATCGCGGTAATCAGGGGGCGCAGGCCGCTGGCACAGATACTGCTTGACGCCACGCTAAAGATAATCCGCCAGGGGCGGCGTCCCGCGCACGCATCACTGTCGCATGCATGACGGCCTGCGACAGGTAAGGGAGTGGCATATGAATGGGCGGCGAGCACTCAAGCAGTTGCTGTGGCACGCATCCCCAGGCCTGTATCGACGCACCCAGGGTCGCGCGCGGCAGGAGTTTGCGATTGGGATGGTCGCCGGAAACTCACCCTTCAGCCTGAAGCCGGCCGCTTCAGTCGTAAATCCCGTGCTGAGCCGAGAGCACGTGACCGATGTCCCGGCAACACTGGTCGCCGATCCCTTCATGTGTCAGCACCGCGACCGCTGGTACCTGTTCTTTGAAGTCGTCAACCACCTGACGCGAAAAGGCGAGATCGGGCTGGCGGTGAGCAACGACGCCTTGCACTGGAAATATCGCCAGATCGTGCTCGCGGAGCCGTTCCACCTCTCATATCCCTACGTGTTCGAGTGGCGGGGAGAGCATTTCATGATCCCGGAGAGCGCGAGGGGCGGAACGGTGAGCCTCTACCGCGCCGCTGATTTCCCGGAACGGTGGGTGCGCGTAGCCACGCTGCTCGAGGGGAATCGCTACGCGGACTCGTCCATCTTCCACTACCACGAGCACTGGTGGTTGTTCACCGACGCGGGAACGAACGCGCACTGCCCGATTCTGCGGTTGTACTACGCACGTGAGCCGTTCGGGCCGTGGCGGGAACATCCGTCAAGCCCGATTCTCAATGGAAACCCGCACGTCGCGCGACCAGGTGGACGAGTCATCTTCATCGACGACACACCGGTGCGATTCGCTCAGGATGTGTACCCGATCTACGGTAGCCGCGTGCACGCATTTCTTGTCACCAGGCTCACTCCCAGCGACTATGAGGAGCGCCCGGCCACCGATGAAGCGGTGCTGAGTGCTGGGCGTGAGCCCTGGAATTGCGACGGCATGCATCACATCGACGCTCATCAACGAGCGGACGCGTCGTGGATCGCCTGCGTCGACGGGTTCCGTGCATACGGTGCGGCGGCGGAACGCCCGGTGACGTCGCTGCCGCCCGAAAGGTCTGCCTGATGCCATGACTGTCAGCCCGACCATCACTGCACAAACTTCTGCCGGAGGTGCCGCGGAGGCGCAGCCGCGTGACAGGGTTGTGCCCAACGCGAAAACCCTCGATGAACACGCCGACTTCCTGCGTGACTACGTGAGGCTGCAGCTGTGGTTCCTTTGGACATGGCTCAGCCAGCATCCTGATGAGCCTTTCCGGAACGCGATTCGAGCTCGTGTCGATATCTATCGCAAGACAATCCTCAACCCGGGGCGGTCGAAGAACACCGCAGCCGCCATGGAACATGCGGACGACACTCGCTGGCCCGAGCTCGAGACGGAGGCATACGGGGTGTACCTGCGCCTGCGGGACGAGAGTGCAGATCTCTTCGAGCACGAGGCATGGCCCCTGTTTCGGCCGTGCGTGGAGGCGCGCGTGGAGCGCGACTTCAGCGAAGGAGACGGACTGGACGACTACCAGTGCGGCAGCCTTCGGTACCATGAACCGAGGCTGTTTCTCAGCCACCGGCTGTCGGAGTACCTCAGTTACCTGAGGCACGGCCGCCCGCGCAGGGTGTTCTTCCATATCGGCAATCGAGTCTCTCCGCAGTCTATTTTCGCGGACCGCGAGTATCTTCCCCGGTGCTTCTTTCAACTGATGAACGAGACTCGCACGCGATATTGCGCCGGCGCACTGACCACGACGACCTGGCTGAATTCCTATCCAGTGTGGCTGGCCCTGTTTCCCCGGCAGTGGCACGAGAACCTGCGCCCCCCTCGCGATGACGTTAACTGGTCCCAGGCATGGTGGGGCCAGTTCATCACGGCGCGAGGTACGTTCAACCACCGGCGTGGCGCAGAGTTGCGACGCACCGGCAGGTTTGCGTTCAGGCCGCGCTCGAGTTGGTGCACCTTCGCGAGTCTGGAGCAACACCTGGGAGAGTACACAGCCGACCCGGCAAGCGAGCACGTATGGACTACGCGAAAGAGACCCTGAGCATCTTCGACGAAGGATCGTCCCGCCGCTATCGCGACAACGACCAGCGCGCGATGGAAAGCGGGTCCCGCCTGCACTACGCGGAAATCCTGCGCACGCTGTCGGGCGAATTCGGCCGGAAAATATCTGTGCTCGACGCGGGCTGTGGCAGCGGTCGCTACTTCCATTGCCTGCGCAACGTGCGCGGGTTAGTGGGCGTAGACATCTCCCCACACATGCTGGAGGAGGCGAGCAACCCGGTGAATCGCGAAGCCCTGGACATCGAATCCATCGATCTGCGCTGTGGCGACATCCGCTCGCTGCAGATCGACGAGTGCTTCGATGTCATCTACTCGATCGGTGTCATAGGGGAATACTCCCCGGTCGATTCGGCGTTGCTGGACAAGTTGTTCCATCTGCTCAACCCGGATGGCAAGCTTTTCTTCACGGCCGTCGACGTGCACTCCCGACTGAAGATGCCAGAGAACGCGCGGACGACGCTGCCCCGTAGGTTGCTGCGAAAGTCTTTCTCCGTGTTGCCACCGTTCGCGAAGCGATTCCTGAACCGCGCACTGTCCGCGCACTATCTGACCGAGCGACAGCTCACCGGGTTGCTGAAAGACTCGCCGTTCACGAGCTTCACCATCACGCGATACTGCCATCCGTCGGGATGGCAGGGCACGCATCTGGATTGCCTGGCACACAGATGAGCAAGCCGTGCATTACTTCGAAATGTCCACGTCCCTGGTCTCCCGCAAGAACAACGACCCGACGACCAGCGTCATGACCGAAATCGCAATCGGGTACCACAGACCCTGATAGATGTTGCCGGTGGCCGCCACCAGTGCAAATGCCGTGGTCGGCAGGAAGCCGCCGAACCAGCCATTGCCAATATGGTAGGGCAGCGACATCGAGGTGTAGCGGATTCGGGTGGGGAACAATTCCACCAGCCACGCCGCAATCGGGCCGTACACCATGGTGACGTACAGCACCAGCATCGTCAGCAGAACCAGCAGCATCGGTTTGTTGATCCGCGCCGGATCGGCCTTTTCAGGATAGCCAGCGGCGGTCAATGCGGTCTTGAGCTCGCTGCTGAAGCGGACCGTTTCGGCCGCATCCGCGCCGCTGCCTTCATACGCGGCGATCACGGTTTGCCCCACTCGCACGCCTGCCACCGTGCCCGCCGGTACTTCCGCATTCGAATAAGGGATGCCGCCCCTGGCTAGCGCGGACTTCGCGATGTCACAGGAACTGGTGAACTTCGAGGTTCCGACCGGGTTGAACTGGAAGCTGCAAGTTGCCGGGTCGGCTGAGACCACCACCGGGCTGCTCGTGCTCGCCGTTTCCAGCGCCGGGTTGCCGTAGTGCGTGAGCCCCTGGAAGATCGGGAAATACGTCAGTGCCGCGAGCAGGCAACCCGCCATGATGATCGGCTTGCGCCCGATCCTGTCGGACAACCAGCCGAACACGATGAAGAATGGTGTGGCAATCGCGAGCGATCCCGCGATGAGCAGGTTGGCCGTGGTGGCGTCGACCTTCAACGTCTGCGTGAGGAAGAACAGCGCGTAGAACTGGCCGCAGTACCACACAACCGCCTGGCCGGCGGTGGCGCCGAGGAGCGCCAGCAGAGCGATCTTGCCGTTGGCCGAGAAGAAGCTCTCGGTAATCGGCGCCTTCGAGCGTGTGCCCTCCGCCTTGATCTGCAGGAACATCGGCGATTCCTGCAACTGCAGGCGAATCCACACCGAGATGCCCAGCAGCACCACCGAGACCAGGAACGGAATGCGCCAGCCCCAGGCCTCGAAGGCTTCAGTGCCCAGCCACACTCGACAGCCGAGGATGACCAGCAGCGAAAGGAACAGTCCCAGCGTTGCGGTCGTCTGGATGAAGCTCGTATACAAACCTCGCTTGCCGTGTGGCGCGTGCTCGGCGACGTAAGTCGCGGCGCCTCCGTACTCACCCCCGAGCGCCAGGCCTTGCAGGAGGCGCAGCGCGATCAGCGTGATGGGCGCGGCGATGCCGATGCTCGCGTAGCTGGGCAGCACACCGACCAGGAAGGTCGAGAGGCCCATGATCATGATGGTGACCAGGAAGGTGTACTTGCGTCCGATCAAGTCACCGATGCGCCCGAACACGAGCGCGCCGAAAGGCCGCACCGCGAAGCCGGCCGCGAAGGCCAGCAGGGCGAAAATAAATGCGCTGGTCGGGTTGAGCGCCGAGAAGAATTGCTTCGCGATGATCGCTGCCAGCGACCCGTACAGATAGAAGTCATACCACTCGAAGACCGTGCCGAGGCTCGAGGCGAGAACGACTTTCTTGTGGCTCTGGGTGAGGCCCGTTTCGAAAGCCTGGCCCGATGAGCCGGGGAGCCGCTGAACTTGCCCGGGGGTGACAGCCATCTGTAGTTCCTTGGAAGTGAGCGGAGCCACCGCGACCGCGGCACCGCGACCCCGGTGCATATTGCCTGCCAAATGATTCGGAGCGTTCGAAATGTGCGGCTCCTTGTGCACGGGACGAAGGTAGCGTCACGCGCCGGATCCGGTCAATTCAATAACCGCAAGGCCCTCGATTCCTCGCAGTGGACGCCGACACAGGCCGATGAATGAAGTGCCTTCGCAGGCTTCACACTACAAGACTTGAAGCCACCTTCTGGCGCGAAGCACCGACGTGGCGATTACACAAACGAGAATTCCTGGGGTTTCCGACATGCGAAGAGTTTTAGTCAGTGCCGTGTGCGGCGTAACGCTGCTGACCGCAGCTTGCAGCCGTGAGAACGACAGTGGCAGTGTCGCTGCACAGGCTGCTACGGCGACCCCGCGATTTGCGGCGGTTGACGGGCCCCGCCTGCTCGCCGCAAACGACCCGGCGAATGCCGGCCAGTGGATGTCCTACGGACGCGACTACGCCGAACAGCGTTTCAGCCCGCTAAAGACCATCAACGCCGACACCGTGAAGAACCTGGGCCTCGCCTGGTTCGCGGATTTCGACACGCGGCGCGGGCAGGAGTCCACGCCCATCGTCATCGATGGCGTGATCTACGTGACCACGGCCTGGAGCAAGATCTACGCGTACGAAGCGAAGACCGGCAAGCAGCTCTGGCAGTTCGACCCGAAGGTGCCGGGCGAGTGGGCGGTGAACGCGTGCTGCGATGTCGTGAATCGCGGCGTGGCCGCGTGGAACGGCAAAGTCTACATCGGCACCATCGATGGACGGCTGATCGCCGTGGATGCGGCCACCGGCAAGGCGGTCTGGGACGTCTACACCATCGACCGCAGCAAGCCTTACGCGATCACCGGCGCGCCCCGGGTCGTCAAAGGCCTCGTGCTCATCGGGCAGGGCGGCGCCGAGTTCAGCGCGCGCGGCTATGTTTCCGCCTACGACGCCGAGACCGGCAAGATGGTCTGGCGCTGGTACACAGTGCCGGGCAACCCGAACGAGCCGTTCGAGAATCCGCAGATGGAGATGGCCGCCAAAACGTGGGGCGGGGACTGGTGGAAGACAGGCGGCGGCGGCACGGTGTGGGATGCAATCACCTACGACCCGAAGACAGACCTGCTGTTCATCGGTGTGGGCAACGGCGGCCCCTGGCCGGCGGAGATTCGCGATCCGGGCGGCAAGGGCGATCATCTCTTCCTCTCTTCGATCGTGGCGCTCAAGCCGGAAACGGGCAAGTACGTCTGGCACTACCAGCAGGTTCAGCGGGACTCCTGGGACTACACGGCCGTACAGCAGATCACCGTGGCGGACCTCAAGATCGACGGCAAGGATCGTCACGTCATCATGCAGGCGCCGAAGAACGGCTATTTCTACGTGCTGGATGCGGCGAACGGGGAGTTGCTCTCGGCAAAGCCGATCGTGCCGCTCAACTGGTCGACGGGCATCGACATGAAGACCGGCCGGCCAATCGTGAACCCGGCCGCCCGTTACGACGTGACGGGCAAAGGCTTCATCCAGATACCGCACTACGGCGGTGCCCATAACTGGGCGCCGATGTCATACAGCCCGCAAACGGGCCTGGTGTACATCCCGACGATGGAGATCAGCTACCCCTTCGTCGTGGCTCACGAGGACGACAACCCGATGGGGCAGAAGCTCTCGATCAGCTTCGCCAAGAGCGCGCAGATGCTGCGCGACCCGAAGGCGCTGCGCGTCAACAAGGGCTATCTGCTCGCGTGGGACCCCGTGAACCAGAAGGAAGTCTGGCGCGTGCCCCACGACAGCGGCAGGAGCGGCGGCTCCCTCGCAACGGCGGGCGGGCTCGTCTTCGCAGGCAACACCAGGGACGAGGAGTTCGCCGCCTATCGCGCCGAAACCGGCGAGCGATTGTGGGGCCAGCCTGCGCAGACCGGCGTGATGGCCGGCCCTTCCACGTTCGAGGTCGACGGCGAGCAGTATGTAGCGGTTGTCGCCGGCTTCAGGCTCGCCGGCAACTACTGGGCGCCGAACTACTCACGCCTGCTCGTCTACAAGCTGGGCGGAACAGCGAAGCTGCCGGAAGCAGTGCCGGTTCCGGCACCGGTGCTGAACCCGCCGCCTGCGTTCGGCACGGCCGCGGTCATCGCACATGGCCAGGAAGTCTACGGACGTTTCTGCAGCACCTGCCACGGCAGCGATGGGCTCAGCCGCGGCATGTTCCCAGACCTGCGCTATGCCGGCGCGATCAACAGCGCGGACGCGTTCAAGGCGATCATCATCGACGGCGCGCTCACGGCGAACGGCATGGTGTCGTTCGCAAAGGCGTTGAAGCCGGACGAGCCGGAGGCGATTCGCGCGTACCTTGTATCGCGGGCGATCGAGGCGAAGAAGGCCCCGCCGGTGGGTGCGGGAGCTTCGGTTCCGCCTGCCGCGCCCCGCAATCACGGGGAGTGAGGGCCGATACTTTCGGCAGCAGCGCTTATTGTTTTCACTGATTCAGGGAGAAACCGACATGTCTGACCACGAGAACTCGAGCAAGCGCTCGTTGACGCAGCCCGGCCGCGCACGCCGGCGCTTCCTGCAAGGCACGGCGCTCGCAGCGGCGGGGACTTCGGGCGCGGCCTTGATGCCGGGTCTGCCTGCGGCAGCGGCGACATCGCCAACGGATACGGCCCCGGCGAATTGCCCGGCAGTGCCGACACCCATGAAGGACGTGGAAGGGAAGGTCGCCTTCATCACAGGGGGCGACAGCGGCATCGGGTTGGGCATCGCGCGTGCGTTCACAGACGCGGGCATGAAGGTGGTCATCACCTATCGAACCAGGTCGCATCTCGATGAGGCGATGAAATACCTCGAGGGCGCCGGCAACCGCGTGCACGCCGTCAGCCTCGACGTGACCGACCGCGCCGGCATGGAGAAAGCGGCGGCCGAGACCGTGCAGGTCTTCAAGAAAGTTCACGTGGTCGTCAACAACGCAGGCGTTGGCATCATCGGCGGCCTGAGCACGGCGACATATGACGATTGGGACTGGGGAATGAGCGTGAACGTCGACGGCGTGTTCAACGGCATTCGCAGTTTCCTGCCGCGCATCCAGGCGCAGGGCGAGGGCGGGGCGGTCGTTGCCACGTCATCTCTTGCCGGGCTGTTGGGTCATGGCCCCGCTGGCGTCTATACCGCCTCGAAGTTCGCCGTCGTAGGCATGATGGAGGCGCTTCGTGCCGAGCTCGCCGGCGGCAACATCGGCGTGTCGGTGTTCTGTCCCGGCATCGTCAACACGAATATCGGAAGCTCGGCCCGGAATCGCCCGAGCACGATGGCCGACACCGGTTTCAAGCCAGACCCGAAAATGCTGGCTGAAATGCCGAAGGCGATGCGGGAGATGCGCGGCCCACCGCCGGGCATGGATGCGTTGGAAGCCGGTCAGCGCGTGCTGCGTGGTATGCGTGACAACGATCTGTACATCCTCACCACTCCTGAATTCGAAAAAGAATTCCAGGCGCGCGGGGAAGCCATTCTCGCCTCGCTGCCCACGGACGTGAAGGCACCGGAATCGCGCGAGGCCATTGGACGCATGATCCTGGGCAAAACAACGTACGCCGCGGAGCGCGATCGCAAGCGCTGCGAGCGTGCGCGCACGCGAAAGGCCTGAGCTTGCGCCGAGAATAGCGCGCCGATTCAGTCGTCGGCCGGCGCAACTCCGAGCACGTCGCGGCTCATACGGCCGCGGTCACGACTGCGGGCCCGGTTCTGTGCCTCTTCGTGCGCGCCCTGGGAAATGCTTCCGCCGCAGAATAGGCCCATCGATCAAGGGGGGTCATAACAACATGCGTAGCCTGCTCGTCCTGTCTGCCTGTACCGCGGCCCTCGCGCTGGCCGCGGGTGGCAAATCCGGAGAAGCGACCGCGGCCAGTGCCGCGAAGCCATCCCACGCCAATGTCGACGAAGTCCGGCTGATGGCCTCGGCCGCCGGCCAGAACGCCGGGCAATGGATGTCCCAGGGCCGCGACCACAACGAGCAGCGCTTCAGCCCGCTCACGACGATCAACGACAAGAACGTCGGGCAACTCGGCCTTGCGTGGTTTGGGGACTTCGACACTCGCCGCGGGCAGGAGTCCACGCCGCTCGTTATCGATGGCGTGCTCTACGTCACCACCGCGTGGAGCAAGGTCTACGCGTACGACGCAAAGACTGGCCAGCAGCTCTGGAAATACGACCCGAAGGTGCCGGGCGAGTGGGGCGTGAACGCGTGCTGCGACGTCGTGAACCGCGGCGTGGCCGCGTGGAAGGGCAAGTTGTATCTCGGAACGCTCGACGGCCGCCTCATCGCCATTGATGCGGCCACGGGCAAGGAAAAGTGGTCCACGCAGACCACCCCGAAGGACAAGGCCTACAGCATCACGGGCGCGCCACGCGTGGCCAACGGCAAGGTGTTCATCGGCCAGGCGGGCTCGGAGTTCGAGCAGCGCGGCTTCATGTCCGCCTATAACGCCGAAACCGGCAAGCAGCTATGGAAATGGTGGGTCGTCCCCGGCGACCCGAAGAATGGCTTCGAGCAGCCCGAGCTCGAAATGGCCGCCAGGACCTGGAAAGGCGAGTGGTGGAAGACGGGCGGCGGTGGCAGCCCGTGGGACGGCATTGCGTACGACCCTGTCACCAATTACGTGATCTTCGGCTCGGGCAACGGCGCGCCGTGGCCGCAATCGATCAGGAGCCCGGGCAGCAGCGAGAACAACGAGAACCTGTTCATCTCGTCGATGATCGCGCTCAATGCGGACACGGGAAAATACGTGTGGCACTACCAGATGACGCCGAACGAGAGCTGGGATTTCGACGGCACGCAGCAGATCACGCTTGCGGATGTCGAGATCAACGGGGAGAAGCATCACGTGGCGATGCAGGCCAACAAGAACGGCATGTTCTATATGGTGGATACGAAGACGGGCAGGCTGCTCTCGGGCAAGGGCTTCATGCCCAACATCAACTGGCACTTCGGTCTCGACTCTGAGACGGGCAAGCCGAAGATCAATCCCGAATCGATCTATACCGAGGAAAAGGGCTTCGTCGTGATTCCGGCGTCGGGCGGTGCGCATAGCTGGCATCCCATGTCGTACAACCCAATTACCGGCCTCGTGTACATCCCCACCACGTATGGCAATTACCCGCTGGTGGCCGCGAAGGAAGACGACAACCCGATGGGGCAGAAGCTCTCCATCAGCATGCGCAAGAGCTTCGCGCTGAATCCCCCGCGCATCGATAGCGCCTATCTGCTCGCATGGGATCCGGCGAAGGGCAAGGAGGCCTGGCGCGCGCCATTCGACCGCGGCCGCGGCGGGGGCACGATGATGACCGCCGGCAATCTCGTATTCCAGGGCAATACGAGTGTGTTCGCGGCTTATCGCGCGGACACGGGCGAGAAGCTCTGGAGCATGCCCACCCAGACCGGCGTCGTCGCGGGCGCCGTGGCGTATGAGGTGGATGGTGAGCAGTATGTGGCGGTCGCCGCCGGCTCTCGCTTCGGCGGCAACTACTATTCGCCGAACGGCTCGCGCATCCTGGCATTCAAGTTGGGCGGCACCGCGAAGTTGCCGGAACCCGTGCCGCCCATTCCGCAGGTGCTGAACCCGCCGGAGCAGTTTGGCACCGGCGAGATGCTCACCAAAGGCGCAGACACCTACAACCGCTTCTGCGGAACGTGCCACGGCACCGATGGCCAGAGCCGCGGCATGTTCCCGGATCTGCGCTACAGCGCCGCGCTCGGCTCGGCGGAGGTGTTCAATTCCATTGTGGTGGACGGCGCGCTCAGCGCGAATGGCATGGTGTCGTTCAAGAAAGCGTTGAAGCGCGATCAGGTGGAGTCGATCCGCGCATACATGGTGTCGCGCGCCATCGATCTGAAGAAGAACCCGCCGCCCGTGTTTGGCCCCCCGGGTGGCGCAGGCGCAAATCGTGGTGCAGGGGCGGCGCCGAGTGCCCCGCCGGCCCCGCCGCTGGCGGAAACCGCGCAGCCCCGGCCGCCGCAAGCTCCGCACTAGGCAGCAAGTCAACGCATGCCGCCCGGCCATGAACGCCGGGCGGCATGTGCGATGTCACTCGCCGCTCTCGTTCCGTCTCTTGCGCCATTCACCCGGCGGCGTGCCCACCGCCTTCTTGAACGCCCGGCTGAACGCGGCTTCAGACTCGTAGCCCACCCGATTCGCGATGGCCGCGACACTCTCCACGCCACTGCGCAGATGGTTGGCGGCGAGCTGCATCCGCCAGTTTGCCAGATACTGCATGGGTGGCCGGCCAACGAACTGGGTGAAGCGCTCCGCCAGGGCAGAGCGGGAGAGCGCCACTTCCCGTGCCAACGACTCGATTGTCCAGTTGCACGCGGGGCTCCGGTGCAGCGCTGCGAGTGCGCGCCCGACGAACGGATCGCGCAGACCCGCAAGCCAGTCCGCGCGGTCGGCGGGCAACGTCTCCAGATAGCGGCGGACCACGTCGACGAACAACAGCTCACTCAAAAGACGCAGCACACGCCCTCCGCCGATGCGCCGCTCCTTCGACTCGGCCATGGCGAGCTGCACGTACGAGGCAAGCGCGCCCGCGTGATCGCTCACCCGGATGACCCGCGGCAGGGCGGTGAGCAGCGGGTTGTATGGCCGCGCATCACAGCCCAGGAATCCGCAGACGAAGTGCGCGGGCTCGCCCTGGGGGTCGCCCATAGAGATGCTCACCGGCAACTGCCCATCGCTCGGCAGGCGATAGAGCGACATGTCTGGCGAGCGGCGCAGGCCCGGAGTGCTCGAGAGCACATGCGTGTCGCCGTGCGGCAAGACGATGATGTCGCCGGCCGAGAGCTGCATCGGCGGCTCGCCGGGGACAGACGCCCAGCAATCCCCACGCGTGATCACGTGATAGGAAATGAGGTGCTCGGAGCCGGGAAACATCGCTTCGACGATCGCTTCGCCCGGTGGCGTTTCGGCCACCCACGGCTGCGATGCGTGAATGTCGAAGAAGATGGCACCGGTGAGGCGCACCGCCTGCAGCACATCGGACAGCGCATCCATCAATGTCTCCGTGGACGATCGAGCACGTGCCCCGGACGGGCAGTCATTCGAAAGCAGGCAATCGATCGCTACACTCTGGCGGACTTTCCGGGCGCAGGCGGATCTTACAAGGAGACGCGATCGTGAACACGTATACGGGCAGCTGCTTTTGCGGCGAGGTGAAGTTCGAGGTTACGGGCGAGCCGGCCGCCATGGGCTACTGCCACTGCGAGTCGTGCCGCCACTGGTCCGCCGGGCCGGTCAATGCCTTTACGTTGTGGAAGCCCGAGGCGCTGCGAGTGACGCACGGCGAGGCGAGCATCGGTACCTACAACAAGACACCCATCAGCTACCGCAAGTGGTGTACGCGGTGTGGCGGCCATCTGTTCACGAACCATCCGACCATGGGTCTCGTGGACATCTATGCCGCGATGATTCCGAAGCTGCGCTTCGAGCCCGGCGTGCATGTGAACTACCAGGAGACGGTGCTGCACATTCACGATGGCGTGACGAAAATGAAGGACATGCCGAAAGAGATGGGCGGGTCGGGAGTCACGTTGCCGGACTGAGGCCCGGAGAAAGCGCTCGACCAGGCGAAACGCCGTCGGGAATTTCCTGCGATCGCGCGGAGTAGCGTTTGTAAATGACGGTGCCCGGGAGGGAAACCGGGCACCGTCTGTAACGAGCTTCCGTTAGAAACTGTAGTTCAATTGAAGCCCGTAACGCCGCGGCGTCTCGTACGTCTGCTCCACGAACGGGTTGTATGACCCGTAGTTGGCGCAGGTGGCGGACGCAGCCTGGCCCGCCGGAGGCGTGCACCCGCGTCCATCACTGAACCCGTTGATCAGCTTGTCTTCTCCCAGCAGATTCTGGACGAAGAGGTTCACGTCGAGGCTTTTGTTGAGCTTCATTCCCGCACGCAGGTTCACCAGCGTTCGCGACGGGTTGTTGCGAGCGAAGTAGTTTGCCGCGAAACCTGAGGAGCCGAACGTGGGCCCGGCGATGTAGTTGTTCTGGAAAGTGCCATCCAGCCGGAGGTAGCTGTCGATGCGCTCGCTGAGCGAGAAGTCATACTGCGCACCCAGGCTCATGGTGAACGGCGCCACGTTGAACTTGTCGCCCGCGTTGAAGCTCGGCACAGGCGCCACGATCACGTTTTGCCCCACCGGCCCGGTCACAGGGTCCACATAGTGCGCGTCGACGTAGCTCGCATTCAGATATGTGCGAACAGAGTCCACTGGCACGAACTCCACCGACAGCTCACCACCTTCGCTGCGAGCCTTGCCGCCGTTCGCGGTGAAGCCCTGGCCGCACGTGAGCGTGGTCGTGACTTGAACGTCCTTCCAGTCGATGCGGAAGGCCGCGAGGTTCACCTGCAGCCGGTCGAACAACCGGAACTTGCTGCCCAGCTCATAGCTCCACACGGTGTCCGGCCCGAAATCCGGCGGAATGTCGGCCGCGGTGATACCCAGGTTGTCCAGTGCCGTCTGGCAGATGGTCTGCGACACCTGCGAGCTGACACCGCCCGCGCGAAAGCCCTTGCTGGCGCTCGCATACATCATCTTGTCGTCGGTGAAGTTGTATTGCACGCCCACCTTCGGGGTCACGGGTTTCTCGGAGCTCGCTCCGCGCGTGAGCGACCCGTTGGAGGTGGCGAGACGCCCGCTGAATTGCCCGTAGTTGAGCTGGTTGTAGTCGAGCTCCACTTTGGAGTAGCGCACACCAGCCGTGGCTCTCAGCTTGTCCGGCAAAATCCAGTAGTTCGCCTCGACGAATGCGGCCGACTCTGTGTCTTCGATGTCGGCGCGCAGGTTCGCCTGGAAGCCGCCGTCGTTCACCACGCTGTAACGCGCCGTGCCCTCGCTCTGGTTCGCGCCGGGGCCCGACATGTCGCCGTACATGAGCCTCAGCGCGGCATCCATCACCGTGGGGTCGGTGCGATAGATGTAGTTGATGTCGGTGGAAGACTTCGAGAAGTACAGGCCTCCCACCCAGCTCAGGCGCGACGTGGTGTTGGAGGCCGCGCGAAACTCCTGCGCGATGCTGTGCCGGTTGTTGAGCGCGTCGAAGAAGCCCGCGTAGCCATCGCCGATGACGGGGCTGTCCAGAAGTGGCTGGAACAGCGGGAAGCCGCTGCGTGTCGTATCCAGCGTGGTGCGCTGACCAGCGCCGGGCGCGGTGGAGACCCATTCTTCGCCGCCGATGGTGTTGCTCGCGCCTTCGTCACCCAGGTAGGAGGTGATCGACTTGAGGTTCACTTTCTCGAGATCCCAGTCGAGCGTGACGGCCAGCACGTCCGATTCCGATGTGGCGCCCACCAGGCCCTGGCGGTTGAGCGCCAGCGTGATGTCACGGCCCGTTCTGAACGGTCCATACGTCACGCCGTTACGCTGAAACACCGTATTCCCGGGGCACAGTCCGTTCGCGCCCGGTGCCACGCTCGTGGGGATGAATGGAGCGCCGCCATTCGCATTCGGCTGCGCCAGTGGAGCGGTGCGCGTGGCGTTGGTGATGCAGCGGGTCTGTGTGGTGAAGGTAGTGCCCGCCGGCGCGGCCTGCTGGGTCGGCAGAAAGATACCCGTCTGCGACCCGAGCCCGCCCTCAGCCTTGTTGTCGACGTGATACGCCGAAAGCTGAGCGCTGAAGTTCTCCGATGCCTGCCAGAGCAGCGAGCCACGGGCCGCCCACTCGGTGCTGCCGTTGGAGTCTTCACGAATGGTGCTGTTGTCGTAGGGGCTCACCGTGTCGATCCATCCGCCGTTCTGGCGGCGAATGGCGCTAACGCGAAAGCCCAGCCTGTCGTTCACTATCGGGCCGCCAAAAGCGCCCGCGACCTCGTTGCCGAGCTCGCTGCGGCTGCCCATGGTGGACAGCTCCGCCCGCGCGGTGCCGGAATAGTCTGTGAGGCTGGGCAGGGGCGTGATGAAGCGCACGGTGCCGCCTTCCGAGGATCCGCCGAACAGCGTTCCTTGCGGGCCTTTCAGCACTTCGACGCGCGCGAGGTCGTACAGCAACGGGGTGATGACGCCGTTGTTCTGGTTCACGCCGCTGTTGGAGCGCTTGGTGAGGTTCGTGTCGTCGAGGTAGACGCTGGTGGTGGCCGCGCCCGCGCCGCCGACGATGCCACGGATGGAGAACGTCTGCTGCGAGCCACCCGGGTTGCCCACGGTGTTGAGGCCGGGCACGGCACGAACGAGATCGGCCGAGCTCTTGATGCCCTGCCTGTCCAGGTTGTCCTGCGTAACCGCCTGGATGCTCAGGGGCACGCGATTCACCGTGTCGACCTGCCGGGTGGCGGTAACCGTGACCTCTTCAAGGCCGCCCTGGCTGTCCTGGGCGCCGGCGACGGCGGCCATGCCCAGTGACGCGGTGATTGCGCACACGCCGACGCGCTTGCACGAAAGCTTCAACACCTCGGCCACGGCCGAAGACACGATAGAACGATGCACGAAAGTCATCAGAGACACCCCCGTTGTTTTCCGAAAGCCGCATGAGAGACGGCAGGACGTTCTTCTTTTTTCTCTAATCGATGCCGCCCCGCGCTTCTTATAGCCAATGTACGTTGCTGTAGCAACGTGCGGAGCGCGGAAAAGAAGCTTTCGCGGGATCGCGAAACGATTTATCGGGCAGGGCGCCCGCGGCGGCGAGTGGTTTTGAAAGCAGTGGGGCGGTACGCGTTCGCGGCCGGCACGTTCGTCAGCATGCGCTGCATATAGTCGACAAGCGCCCGTTTTTCCGCGACAGAGAAGCCCTTGAGCAGCAACTGCTCCCGATCGAGCATCACGCTCAGGATGCGCCGGCTCAGCGCCTCGCCCGCGGCCAGCAGCTCGACCTGGCGGCGGCGGCGCGCGGTGTCGTCGAACCGGATCATCTTCCGGGCATGAAGGAAGTTGAGGCTGCGGCTGATGACAGCCTTGTCGAGGCCCGTGTCGGCACTCAGGTCTGTCGCGGTGATGCGGGGCCGTCTCGCCAGCGCCATGACCACACGCGCATTGTTGATGCCCACGCCGAGCCATTGCCGGTACAGCACGGACGCAGCCGATGCGCTGCCCTTGCTGACGCGGCCGAGCAGGTAAGGCACGTATTGATCGCGCGGAAAGATGCGCGGATTGGGGGGACGCCTGGCCAAGCGAGCTCTCTACTGACTGGCGCGGGATCATAACCCCTTTCAATTCACGTACGGTCGCGTGGGCTGGCACGTCGTTCATTCGGCGCCTGACTTTCAGTTCACCACCGGGATGACCTTCGCGGCCTCCGGGAACGTCTTCGGGTCGAACCCGCTGTCGATGCGCAGGCCCTCGTGCGAGCTGCGAAACCGCGCGATGGCGGCGGGCGTGACGGGGGTCTGCCACAGAAACAGTTCGCGCAGGGCGGGCAACGTGCCGAGCGACGCCAGCCCGGCGTCGCTCACCTTCGTCCCGTACAGATTCAGGTACGCAAGCCTCGGAAGCGCCTTCAGGTGCTCCAGGCCCGCATCGGTGATCGGGTTGATCTCGAGGCGTAGCCGCGTGAGGTTCTGGAATCGGCCGAGCGCGGCGAGCTGGCCGTCCGTGATTCCGGCGCCGCGCAGGTTCAGCGTGTCGAGCTGAGGCCCGATTTTCGCGAGCTCGGCGAGGTCGGAGTCCGAGATGCGTCGGCTTGCGGTGTAGTCCACCTGCACGAGCGGGCTTCCAGCGGAGATGGCGCGCACGACAAACCCGTTGCTTTCCAGCGCATTCACCACGGCCTCGTCGGGAAGCGGCACGTCCGCAGCGGGCGGTACCGCTGTTGAACCGGGCGCTGCGGCTGATTCGGGCGTCCCCGCCGACGCAAGACCGAGCGCGGCCGCGAGACTGTCTCGAACCTCGGCCGGCGGATTCAACGCCGAGAGGGCCGCCATGCGCGGTGCGCCGGCCGATACCCACCAGCGAATTGCCGCCGTCTGCTCCGCACTCAGCGGTGTCTTCCCGTCATGAGGCATGAAGTCTTTGTCGGCGGGTGGCAGCGAGATGCGGCGAATCAGATCGCTACGCTGCGCCTGGCCGGCGACGATCACCGGCCCGTGCTCACCGCCTTTCATCAGCGAGTCGTAACGGGCTACCGAGAGCCCGCCTTTCTTCTTGCCGTCGTTGTGGCATGAGCCGCAGCGCTGTTGGAGCGCGGGGGCGACGACGTCGAGATAGAGATCCGCAGAAGCCAGGCTCGCGGGCCTCGCGCGCGGCAGGTTCTCATCGGAAACCCCCATGAGACGGCGCAGAGGGCCGGGCGCGTACTGCGCGAGATACGTGTCCCCGTGCGTGAGGTTGCCGCCGAAATGGCCGGTGAGAACGAGCAGTGCGGCTACGGCGAGCGAAAAGACCGGCCATGCTTTGTCGTACGCGGATGTGAGCTTTGCGCGCACGAGCCACGTTCCGGCCGCCAGCACTGCCAGCGAAGTGCCCGCCATCCGGTGCGCCGCCACCGCCGCGCCGTCGAAGCCGCCTTCCCGCGCATGGAGGTAGCCGAGCACTGCGGTGAGGATTGCGGTAAGCGCGCCCAGGAACCACACGGCATTGACCGAAGGCGCGAAGTACGCAAAGTGCTTGCGCCTCGAGGCGATCTCGAGCACCACCGCCAGCAGCAGAATTCCGATAGGCAGGTGGAGCAGCAGCACATGAAAGCGGCCGAGAAAGTACAGCAGCTCCGTCATGATGAATGCCCGGCCAGGGTGTGCGTCACGATGCGCACGGCCCTTACGCCAGGATTCCCTTCACCACTTCGCCAGACACGTCGGTGAGGCGGAAATCGCGGCCCTGGTAGTGATACGTGAGCTGCTTGTGATCGATGCCCAGCAGATGAAGCATGGTGGCGTGCAGGTCGTGAACGGTGACCGGGTCCTTCACAATGTTGTAGCTGAACTCGTCCGTCTCGCCGTAGCTCGTTCCGCCCTTCACGCCGCCGCCGGCCATGAGGTAAGTGAAGCAGCCGCCGTGATGGTCGCGGCCCATGGTGTCCGAGAGCGTGCCCTGGGCATAGGAGGTGCGGCCGAACTCTCCGCCCCAGATCACCAGCGTGTCTTCGAGCAGGCCGCGCTGCTTGAGATCGGCGATCAGCGCGGCGGTGGGTTGATCCACCGCCATGCAGTCTGGCGGGTGGCGCTCGGCGATGCGGGCGTGATGATCCCAGCCCACCTGCACGAGCTGCACATACTTCACGCCTTGCTCGATGAGCCGGCGCGTGAGCAGGCAGTTGCGCGCGAACGTGCCGGGCTTGTGCACGTCGGGCCCGTACATCTCCAGAATGTGGCGTGGCTCGGCCGCGATGTCGGCGATGCGGGGAATGGAGTCCTGCATGCGGTACGCCATTTCGTACTGGGTCACCTTGGAAAAGATCTCGGGGTCTGCGGACAACTCATACTGGGCTTGCGCGAGCGAGTTGATGACGTCGAGCTGCGCGCGTCGCTGTGGCCTGCTCAGTCCTTCCGGGCTGCTGATGTACGGCACCGGCTCCGCACCCGCGCGGAACTCCACGCCCTGGAAATGAGACGGCAGGAAGCCCGCGCCCCACATGCGCGGAGTTCGTGCCTGTTCCCGAGGATTGATGCTGGGACTTCATGACGATGAAGCTCGGCACGTTGGCGTTGTCCGTGCCCAACGCGTAATGCACCCACGCACCCGCCGACGGCCGCCCCGAAAGCTGGAAGCCCGTGTGCAGGAACATGGATGCCGGATCGTGATTCACGTGCTCCGTGGTCATGGTGTTGATGAACGCAGATGTCGTCGGCAATGCGGCCCACGCAAGGGAACAGGTCGCTCACCCAGGCGCCGCATTCGCCGTATTGCCGGAACGGGACGCAGCGGCGCCACCAAGGGGAACGCGCTCTGGGCGTTGCTCATGGCGGACATGCGCCCGCCCTTGTTCTTCACCGACGGCGGAATCTCCTGGCCATGCATCTTGACGAGCTGCGGCTTGTAGTCGAACGTGTCCACCTGCGACACTGCACCACAGCATGTGGAGGAGATCACACGTTGCGCGCGCGCCGGAAAATGCCCGCTGTTGAGCACCCCCTTGTCGACGATGCTGCCGCTTGCGGAGCGCCGGCCGATGCCGCCACCGGCGACGGCTTGCCCGATTGCCTTCCCGCCCAGCAGGCCGCCCGCGGCCACGAGGCCGAGCCCCACACCGCCCTGAATGAATGAGCGGCGCGTGAGCGCCTGGATGTCCTGCGCAAGTTGTCGGCGGGCGTCTTCGGTCATGAATGCTCTCCTGCGCTAGCGCAGCGTGTAGGCGTCGGGTGAGTTCATTGCCGCAGCCGCCACCATGGTGAGCGCCGCCACTTCGGTTTCATTCAGCGTTGCATCGGCGGGTGCCACCCCGATGCTCATGAGCTGCCTGACGTCGTCGTGCGCGCCGCGCATGTGCGCCTCCTGCGCCTCGCGGTACTTCATGAGAACGTCGAGCTCACCGACGACGGGAAAGCGTCTCGTCGCCAGCCGGAAGAGCGTGATCACCCGTTGCCGCGCGTCCGGCGTGAGGTGCATTACGCGCTCCGCCATTTTTCGGTACGCCTCCATGTACTGAGGGTCGTTGAGCAGCACCAGCGCCTGCAGCGGCGTGTTCGAGATCGCGGCGTGCAACGGTTCGACGTTGCGGTTGGCGCATGTCGAACACCATCAGCGAGGGCGGTGGCGCGTTTCGCTTGAAGAGGTGTACATCGTGCGGCGGTGGTATTCGTCGTCTGGAACGTTCTCGGGGTAGAGGTTCAGTCCGGGGCTCGACCCTTCCCACACGCGCGGCGGTTGGTAGGGATAGACACTGTCCCCGCCCACCTGTCTCAGCAGCAGGCCGCTGGCGAACAACGCCCCGTCCCGAATGGTCTCCGCCGACAGCCGGTAACGCGGGCCCCTCGCCAGCAGGGTGTTCCGGGGGTCTCGCTCGGCCAGCTCCTTCGACACCCGGGAGGACTGGCGATAGGTGGCCGACATCACCATGAGCTTCTGCATGTGCCTGATGTCCCACCCCGACTTCACGAACTCGATGGCGAGCCAGTCGAGCAGCTCCGGGTTGCGTGGGGTTGGAGCCCTGCGTTCCGAAGTCCTCCACGGTATCCACGATGCCGCGTGCCGAAGTGCATCTGCCACAGGCGGTTTACGAACACTCGCGCGGTGAGCGGGTTGCCAGGGTCGAACATCCATTCGACGAGGCCCATGCGGTTGGGCGGGAGCTTTCGTGTGGATGCAAAGACTCGCGCAGGCGTGCCGGGCTCAACTTCCTGTCCATGCTGGTTGTAGAGGCCGCGCTCGAGGATATGAGTGGGCCGCGGCTTCGGGGCGTCGCGCACGATCATGAGTTGCGCGATGGCGGTTTCCGCCTTCATTTCGGCCTCGACCGCTTCGCGCACGCCGGCTTTGCCGGCGATCACTCGCGCATCCTCGTCTGCCAGCAGGGAGGCGAGGTGCCCGCGCATTGCATCCGGAGCCGTTCTGGTGAGAGAGGCGGTGTCCTGCAGATACCGCACCTCCAGCGGGTTGAGCGCTTTACGGAACACCCGGATCTCGTCCAGCGCGCCGCCCTTGAGCTCGCTCACCTGGAATCGCTTGCCGAA
Organism: uncultured Gammaproteobacteria bacterium; assembly: GCA_963837755.1. Classification (GTDB taxonomy): domain Bacteria; phylum Pseudomonadota; class Gammaproteobacteria; order Steroidobacterales; family Steroidobacteraceae; genus JADGHX01. The sequence continues at coordinate 929,976 of CAWIOP010000005.1, forward strand.
TGCGAGGCCGTAGTAGCTGCTGTAGAGACTATGCCCGCCGCGCGGCAGCGTGCTGCGCGTGAGGTGGTCGCGTTGCACGTCGGTGCGGGCAAGCTCGCCATCGAGATACAACTTCAGCCCCGCGGCACGGCTCGAGCCGTCATATGTGGCGCTGACGTGGGTCCACTTTCCGGCGGGCAGGGGGCGCGCGGTCTGAATGCTCAGCATGTTGTACGGCGCCTGGTGAACCAGGTCGAACTGCAGGCGGTTCTGTTCCAGCGCGAGCTGATACCCACTGCTGCCGCTGAAGCCCTGGTTGTAGAGCACTTCCACGAAGTCGTAGGGCTCGCCCTCGCGCAGCCTGATCCACAGGTCGAGGCTGAACTCCTGCGTGCGCTCGTAACGGCCGACGTTCTTCGCGGCAAAGCCGACACTGTCGTTGAGCAGCACCGCCTTGCCCTTCACGCCGTCGATGAAGGTGACATTGCTGACGGCGCCCGGTGCGGCGCCGGGAATGCCGGCTGGCGTCCAGCGCAGCTCTTCGGCCTTGAGGCCGATCGGAAGTTGCCGCCTCGTGATGGCGATGGGGTTGTGGAAGACGAAGCCGGTCTTCCTGGCATCCGCGAACGCCTGGCTCAGGTCCTCGGATGCGAGGTGGCCCAGCATCTCGCGCTTGCCTTCGGCATCATCGTCGTACTCGCGGGCCGCGTTGCGCCGTCCGTTGCCGTTGCCGTTGTCGGTGCCCGGCCCGATCATCAGCGAATCGAACGGGGCGACGAACGTGCTGTCGAGCGGATACCAGGCTTCCAGCGCGCCGTCGATCGACGCCGCAACGGCAGCGGTGAGCTCGCTCGCCGGCGCCTTCAACAGCGCTTGCGCACGCACTTCGGCATCCTTGCGCGCAGCAGTGACTGTTGCGGCGTACTCGGCCTGCTTCGCTTCCGTGATCGCGTGGGCCGCCTCGAGCGCAGCGGCCTGCTTCGGTGTGGGCCACGCGAGCGTCGGCCCCATCGGCGCGCCATCCGAGCTTTCGCTGTGAATGCCGCGCTCATCGATGCTGTTGAAGTAGCCACCGAGCTGGTAGTACTCGGCCTGGCTGATGACGTCGTACTTGTGGTCGTGGCAGCGCGCGCAACCCACAGTGAGACCCAAGAACGCCTTGCCCATGATGCTCGGCACGCTCATTCACATACTCGACGCGGAATTCTTCATCGATGATGCCACCCTCGGCGTTGCGCTTGCCCATTCTCAGGAACGACGTTGCGAGCAGTTGCTCTTGGCGGGCCCGGCAGCAGGTCACCTGCCAGCTGCCACGTGACGAACTCCTTGTAAGGGCATGTTGCGCGCGAAGGTGGAGATGACCCAGTCGCGATAGGGGTGCAGCAGGCGGCCGGTGCCGTCGTCCAGGTACCCGTCGCTGTCGCCATACCGTGCGACGTCCAGCCACATGCTGGCCATGCGTTCCGCATAGCGCTGCCGATCCAAGCAGGCGGTCTACGAGTTTCTCGTAGGCGTCTGGCCGCTGGTCTGCGACAAACGCGTCCACTTCTTCCAGCGTGGGTGGAAGGCCAGTGAGATCGACGGTGACGCGGTTGATCAGCGTCTCGCGGTCTGCCTGGGAAGAGGGCGCCAGGTTTTCCTGCTCCAGCCGCGCAAACACGTATCGGTCGATTGGGTTCGCGGCGCGGCGCTCGAACGCGGACGTTTTCGGCTGCACGAGGGCCGGAGGAATGTAGGCCCAGTGCTGCCTGTATTGCGCGCCTTGTTCAATCCATCTCAGTAGCGTGGCCACTTCAATGGGCGAGAGAACCTTGTGCGCTTGCTTCGGCGGCATGCGCTCGTCCGGATCCGTGGACGTGATGCGGCGGACGAGCTCGCTCTGCCCGGGCCTGCGTGGAACGATGGCATGCTTGCCGGGGCTTTCGGGAAGCTCGCCATACGCGCTCTCGGCGACATCGAGCCGCAGCCCGGCCTTGCGCGTGGAAGCGGCGAGCCCGTGACAGCGAAAGCAGTTCTGGGAAAGGATCGGCCGGACGTGCCAGTTGTAGTCGATCTTCTGCGGAAGCGCGGCAGCCGCTTCGGCCACCGCGGGCGGCGGCAAATATTGCGAGCCGCACGCAGTCAGCCACAGCATGCCTGCGGCCGCCGCCACGCTCGCCAGAAGTCGTCTCGCCTCGTCGGCCTTACGCATTTCAGCCTCCTCGCCGAATGCCTCGCCTCGCGCCAGAGCTCGTCGTACTTCAGAACTCTTCGTACTTCAGAACGCAGTGGTACTCCGCCAGCTCCACGCCCGGCTTGCGCTCGAATACGACGCGCGCAGTCCAGGGCGCCGTGAAGGTCGCAGGGTCGTCGATGGTCACCTGGTCTTCGAGCCGCTTGCCGCCATCGATCAGGCGCAGGCGCTCGGTGACGCGCATCGCCGCGCCGTGAGGCATTCCGTCGCGGTCGAGCACGGTCGTGTCGTGCACGCCGGCGGTTTCGACAACGAGCGTGTCATCCTCCCAGCGGCCGACGGATTGACCCATGAATGAGGTGTCGATCTCTTCGGTCGGAGGCAGGCGCTCATTCAGGTAAATGTGCCGCAGAAGGTGCTGGTATTCGTGAACGAACGTGATCTTGCGGGCGGTCTGCAGAACCATGAGCGGCTTGGGCGCCCACATGACGCGAGGCGTGCCCGGTGGCACGCAACGGGACATGTCTTCCCGCGGCTTGAGTTTCTTGCGTGAGAGCAGGTTCTGCTCGTAAACCTTGCGGGCCTCTGGCTTCAGCGGCGGCAGTTTGCCGTCCGCCGTGCGTATCGAACGCTCGTACCGGGTGACCTGCCACACGCCGGAGATATCCGGCGCCGCCTGGGGCGGGGTGCTGTCGGCCGCAACGGCCGAAGCCGCCGCCAGCGCGCAAAGCGCGAGCATCGTGCGGGCTGTCGATTGTTTCTTTGCCACGTGTGTCATCGGCTCAGTAGTTGCGCAGCACGCCGTTCGCATCGGGGGCGTTGCGGTTGTTCTCTTCGCAGATGTACTCGAGCAAACGAATATCCGGGCGCCAGTGCCACACGCGGCGCGCCGTCCAGGGTTTGGTGAACGCCTTCGGATCTTCGATGGTGAAGAGAACCTCCAGCGTGTCGTTTACCTTGCGGATGCGTTCGACCACGTGAAGCGCTTCGGAATGCAGTGTGCCGGCTTCGTCGATCTGCGTCTCTTTCACGAGGCCGACGGTGTCGATGACGAGCGTGTCGCCTTCCCACTGACCCACGGCGTGGCCCAGGAAGCTCGGCTCCACCTTGCCGGGATGCCGTGCGTTCATGTGAACCACGCGGAACAGATGCTGTGCCTCGTACAGGAACACCGTTTTGTCGGGCATCTGCACGATCTCGACGGGGTAGGGTGCGGCGATGATTCGGGGGGTGCCGCTGGGTCGGCAGGCGGCGGTGGGGTCGTACATGGGCCGCCCGGCTTCCTCGGCGGCTACGCGCTTCGCGAACTGTTCCTTGTTCCAGGGCTGCCACGGCGGGTCGGCAGCATCGATGGGCTTGATCTTGCGTTCGTAGCCGCGGGTCTGCCAGACGCCGGAAATGTTGGGGACGGAGTCTGGGACTCGCGCATCGCGTAGCCCGGCGTCGCCCATGGCGGGCGGCGCTTCGACGGCACCGGCTTCGGCGAAAAACAGCGCGAGCACGGCGCAGGCCACGCCCTGCACAGGGCGGCATATCGCCGGGCGCGGACGCCGGCTGATGGTAAACACGAAGGCCATTCCCCCTCCTCGTGCCCCGGTGACTGGCGCCATCGGCCAGTCGTACCTCGAAGCGCGACAGACATCGCCTTGAATCTACGCCCCGGGGACTGTACGAGAAATCACTCGCCCGGGCATGCCAAAGCCCCTGGCTGGCGTGGCCTGCGACCACAGACCGAACAGAAAGCGGCACCGTCATGATACCGAGCCGGAAGTCGCAGGGTTTGGATGTTGCTTGAGCAACGTACGCGGCTAGCGCAGAGTGGTTCCCTCAACCAAGACCCTTCGCGCTACCGCACCTTTCTCAAGCAGCTGTTGAACCGTGAACACATCAGGCTATCGCGCGTCGGGCGCCTTTGCCGCGATCAGCGCTCAACTTGCCGGAGCCGTGCACGTTCCCGTGAGCTCTCAGCCGGCGCGGCGTGTCCACGGCGGCTGCATCAACGAGAGCTATCGGTGGGAGAGTCGCTCCGGGCCGCTCTTCGTCAAGGCAGCACCTGCCGAGCGACTGGCCATGTTCACGGCTGAGGCCGAGGGCTTGCAGGAGCTCGCACGTGCAAAGGCGGTGCGTGTGCCGCGAGTGCTCGCCGTTGGCGTTGCCGAGGAGAGCGCATTCCTCGCACTCGAATGGATCGATCTTGCGGGCTCAGCATCCGCGGCGAGCGCGCAGTTCGGCGCGCAACTCGCGCGCCAGCACCGCACCCTGGCCGAAAAGTTCGGCTGGCATCAGGACAACACGATCGGCAGCACGCCGCAGATCAACAGCTGGTCCGCGAGTTGGCCTGCATTCTTTCGCGACCATCGTCTCAGGTACCAGCTCGAGCTTGCCGCGCGGAATGGTTACGGTGGCCGCTTGCAGGAACGCGGCGCCGAGCTGCTCGCCCGCATCGATGAATTCCTGGCGGACCATCGCGTGCAACCCTCGCTTCTTCATGGCGATCTGTGGAGCGGCAACGCTGGCGTCGACACCGAGGCAACGCCCGTGATCTTCGACCCCGCGGTCTACTACGGCGATCGCGAGGCTGATCTGGCGATGACTCGCCTGTTCGGCGGCTTCACCTCGGCCTTCTACTCAGCCTATGAATCCGCCTGGCCACTGCCAGGGTCCGCGCGCCTGCGCGTGGATCATCTACAACCTCTACCATGTCCTCAATCACCTGAATCTCTTCGGCGGCGGCTATCGGGCCCAGTCCGAGGCGATGATGGAGCGGCTACTCGCAGCACGCTGAATCGCAGCGCCTGCTGACGCGGTGGACGACACCTGGTGTGGGCTGAAGCGGGTGGGCTCCCGGCACGTCGCGTTCCTCAATTCGTGAGGGAGGCGCTCGCCGCGGTCGCGGCACTCTCTGCCCGGGTTGCATTGATGCAATCGGGGTCGGCACCAAGCTTGTCCGGATTGTCCTGGCACTCCTTGAGCTTGTCGTGCCGGACGCTCTCATGCGTTTGATAGTAGTTGACGGTGAACAGCGCTCTCGGAGGAGGTTTCTCGCACCCCGCGGCGAGTAAGACCGGCAAAGTAAGACCCAAAATGCGTGCGAGGCCAATGGTCATGGGGCGGCTCCTTGCTGTGCTTTTATGTTTGATCTCAGGGTGGCGCCACCACGGGCGCCACCTGCGCGCGAAAAGGTAGTACAAGGCCGACATCACTGCAAATTCGCGCCGGCCGCCGCTGCAGGCCGACGCTCGAGATGCCGGCTGGGGGAGGGCTGGGGGAGGGTAGAAACCATGAACCGCCGTGCGGCGGATCCACTTCGCAAGGAAAGAGAGAAGTAACGCAAAGCGACGGCGGCGAAGGCGAAGTTCGGAGCCGACCTGCTGCTTGCCGAGTCGAAGGCGTCGGTCTCAGTAACTGCGACCTGCGTGCGCCCTGCGGGCCGATCAGGTCTTGCCGATCGCCTTCATCATTTCCTCCATGGGAACGGCGCCGCGGCCATGGATCGGGGCGATGATGGCGACATCCAGCTTCAGCCGCTGCAGCTCGTCGTGCAGCGAGACGGCGTTGGGCGCCGGTGTGGCCGGCGGCGGCGCGCCCGCCGGGCCGGGGCTGTACGCGTCGGCCTCCACGAGCATCTTCGGGCCAGGCAAGTACACCAGCGTGTACTCGCCGGTGTGCGCATCGCCACCGGTGGCGTACACCTCGATGGTCTGCTTTCCATCGGTGAGCACGTACTTGTCCGACACGCCCTGGAACCTGGGTCGCTTCGGATTTTTCGATTGCGCATCTGGTGCCAGCGTGGCGGGCGCGACCAGTGCCTTCTGGAAATAGGGAACGTTGGACTGGTGCGTGATGATGGTGACGCCTTGGGCGGCGTACGTGCGCAGGCCGCCCGTGTGGTCGAAATGGTGATGCGTCGTCAGCACGTAGCGCACGGGCTTGCCGGGAAAGAGCTTCCGCGATTCCGCCAGCACTGCGAGCGAGCGCCTCTCATCGAGCGGCGCTTCCACCACCGCGATGTAGTCCTTGAACTCCACGGCGACGCTGTGATGCGAGCCGCCAGTGATGTGCCAGACGCCGTCCGCCAGCTTGCTGCTCACCACCTGCGCGGCCGGAACCGTGGCGTTCGCCACGGGCTCAGGCACCGGGAGGTCGAGGGGAACATTCGGTGTGACACGGGTGATGGTGAGGTCCCAGGTGGGAAAACCACCCTGAACAATCTGGATCCTTGCCGGGAACTGCACCCCATCGAAGGCCCGATACTCCGAGTATTCCGCGATGAGGTCCATGTCGCCCAGCACCGGGTTCGCGAATTGGGTGGCCGACACGCGTCACGCGGTGCTGTGCGTCGAGCGTGCCGTGGATGTTGTATTTGCCCAGAGCGGTGAACGAAATGACGTCGGCGCCCGATTTCCGCGTGAGCACCGCATTCCCCGCCGCGATGGCGCCATTCACGAATCCGTGCGGGGTCAACCAGATGTGGAGCTGGCGCTCTTCGGCTGCCGCCAACTGCGGCGCCGGCCCGTTGGGCCCGATGCTCCACGCCTTGTCGCCGTTCACCTGCGTGTTCTGCTGTTGACCGCCAAAGACCGCTTCCTCGAACGTGAGTTCGTCCCGCGCTGAACGTTGCTCGTAGTTGACCGTGCGGGTGTAGGCGCTGAGTTTCCGGCGCGGCCATTCCTTCCCGGCGAGCAGTGCCTGCCCAAAGAAGCCGCTCATGCCCGTGCCGGAATACTGGATGGAGGCAACGGTGCCCATCGCCTGCCGGGCCTCCTGCAGAACGCTGTTCGCGTCCTTCGCTGGGCTTGCAGCGGAGAACGCGAGGGCCAGCGTAGTGAACAGGGCGAGTCTTTTCTTCATGGTGTGCGACCCTCGACGGCGTGCATCCGATCAATTGCGCTGGCCCGGCGTGGCCGAGCCTTGACCCGAGGAGACCGGTACAGCACGGGGAACCTTGCATGTAACCTGACTCCAGGGGGCTGACGGAGCGTGCCCGTATGGTTGCGGCAGAGTGAGCGTCGCGGAAGTACGGGCGATTCGATATCCTGCCGGCGGAAAGGAATCCAGGTGCAAGAATGAGAAGAACGAGTCTGTTCATCGTTATGTGGAGTCTGGCGAGTCTCGCTCCGGCGCTCGCGCAATCAACGGACCGCGGTCGCTTCTATGCCGGGGTTGCCTTGGGCAACTCGTCCGTCGACGGTCGGAGCCAGGCGGCGTCGACTATCAGCTTCTCCCCAGGTGTTCTTCCGTCGAGCCTTTCCGTGAACGGGCTGCCGTTCGACGACGACGATGCGGCCTAGTCTGCATGTCCGCGGGAGACTCGGGCGCGGCGGTCTCGTCGAAATCGATACGGATCTTACCTGTTCCCTTGAATACGACTTCAAACTCGCCGGATTTGGATCGGGTGACGACGTCGTTGCCGAACAGGAACGTGAGACGCAGCGTATCGGCCATTCGGCGGTCAATGTCGTGACCGTACTCCGCGGATTGCTCTTCGCGAATGCGCCACAGTTCAGCGAGGATGGCGTCGTCTTCTGCAGACGAGAGTGCTTGAGGTTCTGACATCAGTTCTCTCCGTTCTCGCTAGCCGAAGAACTTCGCAATCGCAAACGCCGACGTGACTGCGGCAATCAGGGTACCGACCATCCACTTGATCATTGAGGTCTCGATGGAGCTCATTTTTTCCATGAGCGCGGCGACGGAGTCCCTGAGACCACGAATATCGCCCTTGATCTCAGAGACATCGCTCTGAATATGTTCGGTTCTTTCTTCGAGCCGGGCGAGCCGTGCTTCCATGGGATTCTCCGCTTCAAGTTTTCTTGCCGTGATTGCCATAGAGACCTCTCCGTGGCTGCGAAGTATCTGCTCGCAGATGGATATCGTCCACAACAAGAGAGTCACAAAAATACGAGGAAAAGCGGTGATTCACCGTGTTCATCTCGCGATTCGTGAGCCGGTCAGATCACGCGCCGCTGTAGAAGTGATGTGACGGACTCACCCACGATCACGTAATCCAGCAGCGGAATCCCCAGCAGGTCGGCCGAGAAAGCGATTTGCTTGCGCTCTTGCGGCGTCACTACGCCCGAGCCGACCAGGAAGGAAGAACGCTGCTGCACGAACTCTTCGCAGCGACCGGGGACATTCGAGTCACCCCGAGCGAGTTGCAGATCACCTTGGCGCCGCTCAGTTCTCCGCACCGAACGCGCGCCGCGCAGGCCCTCTGCGAACTCCTCGATCAGACGGCGACCGTATTCCCTGGCCCACCGCAGCACTTCATCAGTGGACGCATCAGCCCCGTGAGCCGCACCGAAACCGGACATTTTCAAACTGGCCTATGTCAGGAGGTCTGTATTTACCAGGCTTTCGTGGATCGAGTTTACCGAGCGTCGCCCACAAGCCTGTCCTTGTTCGCGGCGAAGAACGCCCTGAGGGACGTGGCGGGGCGGCCGGTGATGTCCGCGACGGCGGTGCTCGTCACGGTCGGTGACGGCCCACCGGCGCCACCTGTCGCGGGCGCTTTCGAGGCCGGCGGCACCACCTTGATGGCTTTGCCCGTGACGGCACTGGCCGCGGCCGCGATCTCGCGCACGCCTATCAGCTCCGGCCCGGTAATATCGTAGGGCTTCTTGTCGTGCCCGGGCGTAGTCAGCACGGCCGCAGCGGCGGCGGCGCAATCTTCACGTGTAACGTAGTCCACCTTGTATTCATCGGCGGGAACGGTCGCTTTACCCTCCCTGATCATCACCACGGCCTCCGGAATCGCTCCGTCCATATAGACGGAGTTGCGAAGGAAGGTCCACGCGACGCCGCTCTTCCTGAGGATCTCCTCCGTGGCAAGGTGGTCGACGGTCACCCCGGTGGGCTTACCTTTGCCGACGTCAATCCATGAGGTGTAGGCGATCTGTTTCACGCCGGCCGCCTTCGCGGAATCGACCGCACGCTTGTGCGCATCGGGTCGCGAGCCTTGGCCAAGACCGATGCTGATCAACAGCATTCGCGTGCCGCCCGCATACGCCGCCGGCAGCGACTCCGGCTTGCTGAAATCCCCAAAGCGGGTGTCCGCGCCGAGCTTCCTGTATTCCTGGAGTGCCTCCGGCGTGCGGCTCACCAGAATGAGATTCTTCGCTGGCACTCCCTTGGCCAGCAGTGCCTTTACGGTCAGCCGGCCGAGCCGGCCGGACGCACCGGAGATGATGATCTTCTCGTCGTTCGCAGCGGCCGCGGTGTATGTCACCGGCAAGGCGCTCAGCACCACTCCGAGCGACAGCGTCATCAGCGCTCCGCGCCGTGTCATTCCTTTCACAGGCATTCCCCCGACGCCTCAGCGCCTCTTGAGCCCAAGCACGACCAGCACGAGTCCTGCACCAAGTGCTATGCCGCCCATCCATCCGGGGACGCTGTGCTGCTGCTGGACTTTCGCCTCGAGGTCACCGAGCTTGAACACGCTTTCCTCTCGCGAGTAGCTCGGCGGTCTGATGATCATGAACAGCCCGGCCGCGATGAGGATCGCGCCCACGATTTGTACAACACGCACGTAGTGTCTCCGTGAAAGGCGAAAGGCTCTTCTATTATCAACCACAGCAGCGCTCCCCCCGCCCCATGTTTGCCTGTCGGAGAGGAAACACGATCGTTCGTGAGCCGGCGACCCAGCTGTGGTGCAGTCAGGGCGGTCAGCACAATAGTGGGGCGGCACGAGCAACCAGCCGTAGCCGCCGAGGGGGATTCATAAGATGAAGTTCCGAACGGTCGCGCGTGACTGCACAAGAGCCGCAATGTCGCTCGGCATTGCCGCCATGGTGCTGGGCGCCCAGCCTGCAGTCTGGGCAGACTCCGCTGCGACAAAACCAGCCGCGCCTGTTGCGGCCACCCGCCAGGCACAGGCGAACCCGGAACCCGGCCAGTGGCTCTCGGTCGGCCGCACGCAGGACGAGCAGCGCCATAGCCCGCTCGCCCGAATCAACACCGACAATGTCGGAAAGCTGGGCCTCGCCTGGTTCGCGGACTTCGACACGAACCGCGGGCAGGAAGCGACGCCTTTGGCGATCGATGGCGCGCTGTATGTCTCCACGGCCTGGAGCAAGGTGAAAGCGTATGACGCGCGCTCCGGGAAGCTGCTCTGGGCCTTCGACCCGAAGGTGCGCGGTGAATTTGCCGGCAGAGGCTGCTGCGATGTGGTGAACCGCGGACTCGCGGCGTGGAACGGCAAGATCTATGTCGCAAGCTACGATGGGCGACTGATCGCCCTGGACTCCAAGACAGGCGCCGTCATCTGGGACGTCCTCACGCTCGATCACGACAAACCTGTCACGAGCACCGGCGCCCCGCGCGTGGTCAAAGGCAAAATCCTCATCGGCAATGCCGGCGGCGAGTTCGGCGTGCGCGGGTACATCTGCGCTTACGATGCCGAGACCGGCAAGCTCGCCTGGCGCTTCTACACAGTGCCCGGCAATCCGGCGGAGCCGTTCGAAGCGCCCATCCTCAAAACCGCCGCGAAAACCTGGAACGGCAACTGGTGGGAGCTGGGCGGCGGCGGCACGGTGTGGGACGGCATCGTCTACGACCAGCGCCTGAATCTCGTCTATTTCGGCACGGGCAATGGCACGCCGTGGAATCGCGCCTATCGCGGCTCTGGCGGAGGCGACAATCTTTTCCTGGCCTCCATCGTCGCCGTGAATGCGGACACCGGTGCCTATGCATGGCACTACCAGCAGGCGCCCGGCGAAGCGTGGGACTACGACGCGACCTCGCCCCTCATGCTGGCGGATTCGAAGATCGACGGAAAATCGCGCCGCGTGCTCATGCAGGCCTCCAAGAACGGCTACTTCTATGTGCTCGACGCGAAGACCGGCCAGTTCATCTCGGCGAAGAACTTCGTCACGGTGAACTGGGCAACGGGCTTCGAGGCGAAGAGCGGGCGCCCCATCGTGAATCCGGACGCCCGCTACGACGAGACGGGCAAAGCCACCATGATTCAGCCGGGAGCGCAGGGCGCGCACGGCTGGCATCCGATGTCCTTCAATCCGCAAACGGGCCTCGTCTATTTCTCGGCCGTCGAGACGGGTTTCGCGGTGAAGGGAGCGCAGAGCTTCAAGGCGCAGCCGATGGGGGCCAACACCGGCCTTCAGTTTCCGGTGCCCGCGGATGAGCTCGAAGACACCCCCGCCGCGCGAAGCGCGCTCCCAGCTCGTGGCGTGGGACCCGGTAAACCAGCGCGAAGCCTGGCGCAGCGGCGTGCTCGGAACGATTGGAGGCGGAACGCTTTCGACGGCCGGTGGGCTCGTGTTCCAGGGCACGAACAAGGGCCGGTTCGTCGCGTATCGCGCAACGGACGGCAAGGAGCTGTGGTCGACGGAAGCGCGGACCGGCGTGGTCGCGGCTGCGTCGACGTTTGAACTGGATGGTGAGCAATACATCGCACAGCCCGTCGGCTACGGCGTCACGCGTTACGGGTCGAGCAACCAGTCGCGGCTGCTGGTGTTCAAGCTCGGCGGCACGGGTGTGCTGCCGCCCGCTCCGCCGCCTCTGCCGCCGCTCGTGCTGAATCCGCCGCCGTCGACCGCGTCGAAGGAGACAATTGAGCTCGGCCACCAGAAATTCTCGAGCAACTGCGCCATGTGTCACGAGCCGCCGGCTGCAAACCGCAGCGTGTTCCCCGACCTGCGCTATTCGCCCATGCTCAATACCGCTGAAGCGTTCAGTAGCATCGTGCTAGGCGGGGCGCTTCAGGCGAACGGCATGGCGTCGTTCAAGGGAAGGCTCACGCCCGATGAAGTGCAATCGGTGCGGGCCTATCTGATCGAGCGCGCGAATCAGGCGAAGGCGGCGCCGAAATGAGCACTGCGCACCCAGTGCGGTGAAGCTCATGCCCCAGGCGCAGATCGACTTCGTCAATTGATGCTCACTACGCGAACGGTCCCCGTGCGCGAGAGCACCGTTGCCGAGACGCTGCCCGAGCGATTGAGTAACTGCACGTCCACGCTGTCGCTGCCCAGGGTGACTGCACCCAAGTGCACCTGCTCGAGCCACTCGGGCAGCACAGGATGCTCGAAGCGCACGATTCTGCCGGCCGTGTCGAACCCCAGTCCCAGGCATGCCTGCAGCAACGCCATCGGAGCGCCGGCGGCCCAGGCCTGAGGCATGCAGGCCACCGGATATAGCGTGGGCCCTCGCCGAGGGCGGCGCGCGAATCCGCAAAAGAGCTCGGGCAGGCGGCGCAGGTCCATGTGTGTTGCGGCGGCAAACAGCCCATCGAAGATACTGAGGACCTCAGCTCTCATGCCGTAGCGGGCAAATCCGAGTGCAAGGAGGGCGTTATCGTGAGGCCACATTGACCCGTTGTGGTAGGACATGGGGTTGTAGCGCACTTGGCCCGCGGCAACGGTCCGAATGCCCCATCCGCAGTGGAACGCGGTACTCATCAGACCGGCCGCGGTGCGCCGTGCGCGATCGGGCTGTGCAATGCCGGCGAACAGCGCGTGCCCCGCGTTCGAGGAGCGCACGCGACAACACTGCTTCTCACCGTCGAGCGCCAGCGCGTACGTGCCGATCTCTTCGCACCAGAATTCTCTTTCGAAATGCAGGCGAAGTGACTCCGCCTGCGCGTCCAGGGCGACGCCGTAGGGCTGCTCGCCGAGCACGTGAGCCATTCTGGCGGCCGCCCGTTTCGCTGCATAGACATACGCCTGCACCTCGACGAGGGCGATCGGCCCGACCGGCATGCGCCCATCCTGGTGGAAGATCGAATCGTGGCTGTCTTTCCAGCCCTGGTTGACGAGGCCTTGCTCCGTACGGCGGCCGTACTCGACGAAGCCGTCGCCGTCCCGATCGCCATAGCCGTCGATCCAGTTGAGTGCCGCGCGGATGTTGGGCCAGATCGCTCGTGTCGTCTCGAGATCACCCGTGCGCTCCAGGTATGCGCCCGCGAGCATTACAAACAGTGGAGTCGAATCGACGCTGCCGTAGTAGCAGCGGAAGGGCACCTCACCCAGTGCAGCCATCTCGCCGTAACGCATCTCGTGCAAAATCTTGCCGGGCTCTGCGTCTGCCGTGGGGTCCACCTCCGTTGCCTGATGAGCGGCCAGGAACCGCAATACGCCGCGCGCCAGTTCCGGGTCCATCCACAAGACTTCGAGCGCAGTGATGATGGCGTCCCGCCCGAACGGGGCGCTGAACCAGGGGATGCCGGCATATGGGTAGGGCCCTTCAGGCGTGTCCGTTACCAACATGCACAAATCGGCGACGGCGCGATGTGCCACCTCGTTGAAGATTTGATTCGACGTCGACACCGAGGCCATGCGTCCGCTCGCGCGACGGAGGGCGTGGCGGGAGTTACGTATGGCGCTTCGGAAGCGGCGCGCGAGCCGCTGGTTCGACTCGGAGTCGCAAAACACGACCTCGATATGGATGGCACAACTGTCCTGAGGTGGCAGGCTCAGGTCGAAGACTGCGAGGTACGCGCTCAGTTGACTCGGCGCTGGATCGAAGGCCACCGCCGTGACCCGACGCACGCTGTCGAGCCCCGTGTAGCTGAGTATCACGCGGTCCGAACGGATGTCGGGGGCATGCACGATGCCACGGCGCTCGCGTCGGCTGCCTCGCACCTCGAAGAGGTCTGCATAATCCGCCGCGAACCGCATCTCCAGGCGGAACGAGCGCGGCTCCGCGGAATGATTGCGGATTCCCACGCGTTCGTAGCAAGCGCCCTGAGAGAGAAACGTGGTGCGCCGGAGATGAATGACGTCGTGCTCCAGCGCCAGGCGTTCTCCCACAAACAGATCGGGGTTCGTCAGGTCACAGGTGAGAGTTGCGTTGTCTGCTCGCAAAGTCGAGCTCAGGAGCAGCGGGCGCCGGTCGCTGACTGTGAGGGCGAATTGCGAAAGATGCCTCGTATCGCAATGGAAAAGGCCTTCCGGGCTGCCGGGGCCCGAGAGGATGTCGCCGTTATGATCGAACACGGCAAAGGTATCGCCGTGCTTGAGCGTTCGCGGCCGACGCTCCTGCAGGGACGTCGTGGCCGGAATGTAGAAGGTCGGAACCGGGCTGGCCTCGAGCGCACCGGCGGAGTGGGGCGTTGAATCGGACATGGCTCATTCGGGTCCTATGCAATGTGGAGCCGGGAGGCGGGCGTGCGCACCAGTCTTCCATAGACATCGACGTAATCGCATGCCATGCGGGTCACCGAAAATCTCCGCTCGAACTGGCGGCGGATCGCGCGCCGGTCGAGCTCGCAGGCGCGCCCGACCGCCTGCACGGCCTGCTCGATGTTCTGGACGATGAATCCCGTGACACCCTCGTCGAGGACCTCGGGGACCGAACCATGCCGAAAGGCGATGACGGGCGTGCCGCACGCCATCGCCTCGATCATCACCAGCCCGAATGGCTCCGGCCAGTCGATTGGAAACAAAAGCGCACGCGCATTGCCGAGGAAATCGCTCTTCTCCTCCTCGCCGATCTCGCCAATGAATTCCACCAGCGGGTCATCGAGCAGGGGCCGGATTTGACTCTCGAAGTACTCACGATCCACGTGATCGACTTTCGCCGCGATCCTGATGCGCATGTGTGCTCGGCGGGCGATCTCAATGGCGCGATCGGGCCGTTTCTCGGGCGAGATGCGGCCCAGGAAGGCCAGATAGTCTTCCCCGGGGGATTCAGTGAGTCGCAGCAGATCGAGGGGTAATCCATGATGAGCGGTGCGCACCCAGTTCACGGGCGGCATGGGCCGGCGCTGATCGTGGGAGATGGAGACGAACGGGAACTCGGTGAATCTGCGATAGAAAGGGTGCAGGTAGCGCAGGTCGAGCCGCCCGTGCAACGTGGTGACGGTTCGCGCGGCGATGTCGCGGAAGATCGGAAAATGCACCAGGTCGAGGTGGAAGTGCAGCACGTCGAACTCGTCCGCACGGCGCCGCACCTCGTCCAGCATCATGAGGATGTACGGAATGGGGTCGCGCACGGCAGGGTCTAGCCGCAGCGCTTTCGGGCAGCACGGCACCAGCGTGGCGCTCGTGCGTGAGTCACCAGTGGCGAAGACAGTCACCTCGTGCCCCAGACGGACCAGTTCCTCAGTGAGATACGACACGATGCGCTCGGTTCCACCGTAAAGCCTGGGCGGTACGGCCTCGGTGAGCGGGGCGATTTGCGCGATCTTCATTCACCACTCCTTATTCAGGGCGGACGATACAGGCGCCCTTACCGAACGAGATACGGCGGGCGCGAGGTCCCCGGGCACGCGAAAAGCTTCAGCCAGTTCTTCACGTTGCGTTACGCAGATGCCGGGCCAGTGGCTTGCCGCACGACTGGTACATGAGTAACGTTCCAGACGAGGAAAGTTTCAAGCGAACCTATGCGACTGCGCTCATGGCGTTCGCCATGACAGCCACTGGCCGAAAGGGCACGAATGCGCGTGCGCGAACCGAGCGTAGCGCGGTACATTTGCGCGCACTGACCAGCGGGAGTTCGTACGATGCCGCGTCGCAAGCGCGCAGACTTCTTCGAGGAGGTGGAGCGTATCGAGCAGGTGCTGGACCAGCTCCGCGCGGCGGAAAGGGATGCCTTCGTGAGGATGATGAGTGCGCCGCCCGGGCCCGCTAAAGGCGCTGCGCTCAGTGCGTTCCGGCGCGCGGCTGCCCTGCAGAAAACGGCGGTCGATCGCCGGCAGAAATTCCTCGAGAAGAACAGGCCTTGATGCGGGAGAGCGTCCTCGGGCTTGCCGGGGACGGTGCAATCAAAGGTCGGTAAGGAGCGGTCGTGACGACAGTGTCATCAGCGGGCGATGCGATCGACTCGCGCGCCAGTGTCATCGAGGTGCGCGTCTCGACACTCAAACAACTGTTCAATGCCATGGATCCTGCGCCGTTTCGCAACCGGGATCTGGATCCGCGCGCGGAAGAGTACATCGTGAGCTGGAGCAAGGAGTTGCCGCGGGATGCGAGCCTCGTCCTGCTCGTGCATCTGGATCGAGCGGCGGGATTGCCGGATGAGGCGGAGGTCCTGGGGGATGCCATTCATCAGTACTTCAGCGAACGGAGCAAGGCGACGCGGCGGAGGCTGAAGCAACTGTTTCGCGACGGCCGTGTCAGTCTGCTCATTGGGCTTGCGTTCGTGTGCACTGCGCTTGGCACGAGTCAGCTCATCAGGAGTTTACTGAGTCCGAGCGGTTTCAACGCTGTGCTCCACGAGAGCCTGTTGATCGGTGGCTGGGTTGCGATGTGGCGGCCGATCGAGGTGTTCCTCTACGACTGGTGGCCGATCCGGGCTGACGCGCGGCTGTTCGATCGACTCGCCGCAATGCCAGTGCGCCTTTCCTATGGGACTGGCACGGCGCCCGATGCGTGGCGCGAGGACTGGCCCGCGGCCTCCCGAGAAAAAACTGAATCCGCACAGTCGCGGGCCAGCTGACGCCGGCGACGCGGATGCGCGACCGCGGCCGTCAGGCGAACTGCGCTTCTCCTAGAACTCGAAGTCGAGGTCCACGTTCTCGGGGACCGCGAAGTCGTAGCCCTTCGTGAATCCAATCCAGCGGGCGAGAAAGATCACCGTCACCCAGATGAGGATCGACACCGCTCCGGCCACTCGCCCCGCGAGCGGTGACGGCGAGCGCTCGTCCCATGCCGCGACGCTGCGGAACGTGATGCGCTGAAAAATCGCCATATTCAGACCGGCGCCAAGGAGCGCGAGCATCTTCAGTCTGAAAGCGGTGTTCCCGAAATACGTGTTCGCATTGGCAGCGAACATCAGCAGCCCCGTGACGACAGCGAAGAAGAAAGCCGCCCAGGTGAGGCGCAGAAGCTCGTCGGAGACGCGCGTGAAAGGCCGCCGCGTGTCTGGGAAACCGAGCAACCGAAGATCAACGATGAATATCGTGCCGAACACCGTTGCGGCCGCGAGGACGTGGATCGATTCGACGAACGGCATGGCCTTGATGGAGGTGCGCATCCAGTCGGCAATCGCCGAGGCCTCCATGCTTTGTACGATGCTCGTCAGATCCATGCGTTCGCCTGCGTGACGGGAAAGCTCTTGGCGTGAAGCGAGAGCGACCCCCACACTTCGGTATTGTATGCGATGGCGCGGCCGAGAAAGATGACCGCCAGCCAGAGCAGCACGATACCGACGGCCGCCGCTTTCGCGGCCGCCGAGAATTCGGGGCTGGCGGCGGGCGCGGTGGGCCGCAGAGAGCGGCCAAAGACAGCGGTGCCCACGACGACGAGCGCGAGCAACGTCATCTTGATCCAGAACGAGAGCGCCGTGAGCTCGCGGACTGGCTCTCCCGCCACGAGCAGCAACCCTGTCACGCTCATCACGACGAGCCCGCCCCACATCCAGGGCGCAAACCGGCACCACACCGCCGCGAACGGCTCGTCCGCTCGCATGCGCCCCAGAATGCGCAACGCGATCATCAGGCTCGAGACGAACACCACGCCGATGGTCACGATGTGGATCGATTGCAGCAGCGGGATGACCCAGCCGACGGCCTGTATCGTCTCGCTGACAGGAGTGGCCTGCAGCCACGCCGCAAGCTCGCGCACGCTAGCTCACTCCTTCGGCGCCGGCAGTGGGCCCTTGCCGAGGGCGGTGTTCCCTTCGACGGAGTCGCAATGCTTGCCGGGCGCCGGAGGCTTCTTCTCCGGGCACTTGAACATGCCGCCGGGGTTCAAGCGGCTGCCGGCCGGGCCGCCGTTTCGCAGCGGATGCAGGGCGACGCTGAAGATCGTCCCGCGCGGGAAGGTGTTCACGGAGATGCCTTCCTGCGCTGATTGCGCCGAGCCGCCCATCTCCACGGCCCACAGGACCGGCTTGTTATCCGCGTCGCGAAGCACGTTCTTGCGCTCTTCGTTCATGGGCGCAAAGAAGATCTGCAGATGATTCGCGTCGGGATTCACCCGGGTGACGACGCCGGTGAAGACCTTCGTGATCTCGATGTTGTACGGCGCGAACGAATGATGTGCCCGGGCGGGCAGGGCGGCGGTCAGCGCCGTGGTAACGGCAACTGCGAGCGTTGCGGCCACCACGCCGCCGGCGACGGTACGTTTCGCTTTCGATTCCATAATGCCTCTTCATTGCCTCAGGTGGTGCATGAGCGATCGGTGCGAACTTCGCGACTTGCGCTCACTTGAAAGTGAAGATGTCTTCCTCTTCCGGCTTCTCCATGCCCTGCTCGTTGTACTGCTCCCACATCTGGGCCCAGGGGCGTCCGTACATATCGGGCACGCGGTATTCGATCACCGTGCCCGGCGAGACCGGCGTGGCCTTGCCGTCCACGGGAAAGATCGTGGGGATGCACTCGATGTAGACGTAGGGGTCGCCTTGCTCGAAGCCGCTCGTCTTCACGTGGTTGCGGACGATCCGGATCGGCTCCACCAGCGCCTCGGGGTCGTAGAAGATCGCTTCGTGATTGAGCCCCAGGAACTTGCCGCTCGCATCGCGGTTCGGCGTGTAGATCTCGATGGTCTGCATCTTGTTCGAGTACTCGAATGCGCCGTGCGCCATCCACCCCTGGATGTTGGACGTCCAGGTGATCAGCGTGTCTTTGTCCCAGAACCCGATCGTTTCCCCGTACCAGCGCGGCACGTCCGCGCCGAGGCGCGGCACCGCGCCGCTCATGTTGAACTCGCGCCCGACGTGGATGTTGGTGATGAAGTTTCGGGCTACGCCGGCCGTGATCTGCACGAGGGAGGGCGTGACCATGAAGTTCCACTCCCAGGTCGCGGCCTCGTGCCAGCGCCGCATGAAGCCCTCGGGCCAGCAGTACTGGGAGGGCCAGTGCGCCCGGTTCGTGTTCGCCTCATGGTATGCCTGTTGCACCATCCGTTGCTGATACTCCGGAGTGAGCAACGAGAGGATGGTCGACATCTGGTTGTGTCGCATGCGGTACCACCACGCATTCCCCGGCGTAAAAGCGGGGTGCATGATAGCGACCCGTCCACTCGCCGGGAACAGTAGCGTAAGTGTGCTGGGTTGGGCCGCCGCGTTTGCGCGTCTCCTCGAGCAGCGCCTGGTAGTGCGCCTGTGCAGTCTTGAATTTGTAGGGGCTCAGGATTGCGGCGCGCGGGTAGTCGCGGTCGCAGAAGCCCCAGGCCGCGGTCGCGGCCCCGCCTTCGCCGATGAGGCGGGGGCCGTTGGCGCCCCATTGCTCCTCGAGCGCGCCAGGGCTGTTGCACCGGAAATAGCGCGGGTCGGACCAGAGCGCGCGATCCTTGTAGAAGTCTCTGGAGGTGAAGAGATCGACGGCAAGCGGTTTCACGCCGGCCGGCACCGCGCCGTCGCGAGCCGCTATGAAGGGCCCGGCGGCGGCCGGCGCGCCGGGCGGGCCTGCGGGCGTGCCAAACGGACGACGAAGGGCCGGGCCGACGAGCTCGTATTTCCGCAGGTCTGCCGTCAGCGGCGCGCCCCGGCCGACACTCTTGAACCCGGGGTTCGCGACTTCCTGCGCCCCCGCGGACGCTCCGATCAGGAACAGCGCGGCTATCGCGGACGCCCGCCAGATGACGTTCTGCATTGCCCCCCCTTTATTCGTGCGTGCGGCCTTCCGGGCCAGCCTGGCTTGCCGCGCCCTGGGCCGATACTAATTTGAAATGCCCTGCCGCGAGTAACAGAAGACACGCGCGACCGCTCGACCAGCCCATCAGGTGGTGTTAAATGGCGTGCCCCAGGGCGGGGTGGGCACACAGCGCATGATGGATTCGCCGGAGCCGCCGAAGGTGTTCACGGACTTCTGGACACTGGCGCATGGGGCAATGAAACAGGCGTCGGGCTGGGGATGACAGATGCGGTGGTCGCGAATGCATCGCTGACCGGGCGGGCGCGCCTGCGGGCGATCGTTGCCAGCTCGGCGGGCAACCTGGTTGAATGGTACGACTTCTACGTCTACTCGTTCACCGCACTCTACTTTGCCGCGTCGTTCTTTCCGGGCAGCGATCCAACGGCCCAACTGCTGAACGCCGCCGCGGTGTTCGCCGTGGGGTTCCTCATGCGTCCGCTCGGCGGCTGGCTGTTCGGCCGGATCGCGGACAGGCGCGGACGCAGAACCGCGCTGCTGCTGTCCGTGCTCCTGATGTGCGTCGGTTCGCTTGCGATCGCCGTGATGCCCACGCATGCGACGATTGGTGCCGCGGCGCCGATTCTCCTCCTGCTCGTGCGAATGGTTCAGGGTCTGTCGCTGGGAGGCGAGTACGGTGCCACCGCAACTTACATGAGCGAAGTGTCAGTGTCGCATCGGCGCGGCTACTACTCGTCGTTTCAGTACGTGACGCTCATTGGAGGCCAGCTGGTGGCGCTTTGCGTGCTGGTGGTGTTGCAGCAGTTGTTGCCCGAAGCCGCCATCCGCGAATGGGCCTGGCGCGTGCCGTTCGCCATTGGCGCAGTGCTCGCCATCGTCGTGTTCTATCTGCGACGAACACTGCACGAAACCGCATCGCCCCAGGCGCGCGGCGAGGACGCCGGAACGCTGCGCGCGCTGGCCAAACATCCGCGCGCGCTGCTGATCGTTCTGGGGCTGACGGCGGGAGGCTCGCTGCTTTTCTATACGTTCACGACGTATATGCAGAAATACCTCGTCAATACCGCGGGCATGGATGCGACGACAGCGAGTCTCGTCATGACCGTCGCGCTGTTCATATTCATGATTCTGCAACCGGTGTTCGGGCTGCTCTCCGATCGCATCGGGCGCCGCACCTCGCTCGTGCTGTTCGGTGGCCTGGCGACGGTGTGCACGTACCCGCTGCTCGCGGCGCTCGGTGAAGTGGCCAGCCCGATGGTCGCACTGCTGCTCGTGCTCTGCGCGCTCCTGATCATCAGCTTCTACACCGCGATCAGTGGAGTCTTCAAAGCAGAGCTGTTTCCGATGAAGGTGCGCGCGCTGGGCGTGGGATTGTCCTACGCGGTCGCGAACGCGATTTTCGGTGGCACGGCGGAGTACGTGGCGCTTTGGTTCAGGCACATTGGTAACGAGAGCGCATTCTACCTGTACGTGACGGCCATCAGCGCCATCGCGTTCGTCACCGCTCTGACCATGGGGCGCCGCTATGACGCAAACCGGCTCGCCTGAGTTTGCTGCGTGGGATGAACGAACGCGGCTCCGCATGGCTGGCCCGAGGTTTGCTGGCGGCGCTAATGTACGGCCGGGTGTTTCACGCCGATCAGGGTATTCAGGAGCGCCGGATCGACCGGCTTCGTGAGGTATTCGTCGAACCCGGCGTCGGCGGCGCGTCGCCTGGTTCCGTCATCGCCCCAGCCGGTCAGTGCGATGAGGGTCATGTCCTTGCCCCAGGGTTCAATCCTCAAGCGCCGGCACACCTCGTAGCCGTCCATTCCCGGCATGCCCAGGTCGAGCACGGTCGTTTCCGGCCGGTACTTGCGTGCCTCCTCCAGTGCTTCAGACCCGCCGAAGGCCACTCGCACCGAATTTCCCGAAAGCTCCAGCAGGGCCGCGAGGCTGTAAGCGGAATCGCGATTGTCATCGACCACCAGCACACGTCGCGTGTGCTCTTCGCGGACCGCCGCCGCCGCTTCCGTCTGCTGCGCCGGCAGCGCGATTCTCGTTGTTATGGGCAGCCGCACTGTGAACTCACTTCCGTGCCCGTGCCCTTCGCTGCGCGCCTCGACGTGGCCCCCGTGCAGCTCAACCAACCGGCGCACGAGCGTGAGCCCGATGCCCAGCCCTCCCTGAGAGCGCTCGAGCGAGTGCTCAATCTGTGTAAACAGATCGAAGATTCGCGGCAGCATCTCGGGAGCGATTCCCAGTCCATCGTCTCGCACGCTCACCACCGCCCAACCTCCCTCCCTGCGGGCGTCCAGCCTGATGTGGCCGCCCGAGGGAGTGTATTTGGCCGCATTGTTCAGCAGGTTCTGCAGTGCTTGAGAAAGCCGGGTGATATCGCCGTGCAGATAGACGGGTTGGGGCGGTGTCGTTACCGTGAGCTCGTGCCCTGAGGCGTCGATCATGGGACGTGCCGTCTCCACTGCACTGGTTACCACATCCTGCAGGCTGATGATCTTCTTGCGGAGCGCGATGCGCCCGAGCGTGATGCGCGAGACATCGAGCAGGTCTTCCACCAGGTGCACCATATGCGCGACCTGCCGTTCGATGATCCCGCTGGCGTTGCGCAGTATCGGGTCCGACGACCCCTTCAGGTGCAGCAGTTGCGCGGCGTTACGGATCGGAGCCAGCGGATTTCTGAGCTCGTGCGCCAGAGTGGCCAGGAACTCGTCCTTGCGCCTGTCGGCCTCCTGCAGCGACTCCTGCAGTCGCTTGTACTCGCTGATGTCCTGGACCAGCGCGATAAAGCCGGTTACGCGACCCTCGTGACGGTCCGGGATATAGGCCACCGAGACATCACGCGTGCCAGCGCCCTTGTAATCCACGCGTGTCTCGATGTGCACCTCCTCGCCCGCGAGCGCCCGCCGTATATTCGGGCGAACACGCTCGTAAACGGCCTCGCCCACCACCTCCCTCACGTGTTTGCCGACCACGTCTGAAGCGCCGTACCACCGCTCATACATGGCGTTGGCGAAGCGATAGCGCTCGTCGGTGTCCAGGTAGTAGATCAGCACCGGCAGGCCGTTGGCGATGAGTTGTAGCAGGGAGGTTCCCGCCGCAAGGCGCTCCTCGCTCTCGCGAAGGCGCTGCTCGGCGCGCTTGCGATCCTCGACGTCATGGAAGAACAGCGCCAGGCCTTCCTCGCACGGGTACACGTGGGCTTCGATCCAACGGGAAGTCAGGGGAGAGCGCGCCTCGAAGCGCACCGGCTTGCGCTCATCCATTGCATGACGAAATTGCTTCTCGAAGGAGGCGTCGCCCAATGCCGGAAGCATGTCCCATATGCGGCGCCCCAGCACACTCTCACGCGAGCGCCCGTGGTATTGCTCGGCGCCCCGGTTGAACCAGGTGATGCGCCACTGGCGATCGAGCACGTAGAAGCGGTCTGAAATGCTGTCCACGATCATGCCGAGGCGCTGGCCGGATTCTCGCGCTGCCTGCTCGGTGTCCCGGCACTCCTGCACTTCACGCGCGAGCCGCAGCTTGTCCTCCTCGGAACGCTGACGCGCGATGCGCGCGGCATATCCTGACGCGATGATGAGCCCGCTCGAGATGAGATACAGGGAAAGAGCTGCCACCTCACTGCTTCGCTCGAGTCCACGCGTTCCAGAATCAGCGAACAAGTAATGGCAGGCGACATAGCCCACGAGGGTGGCCGCGATAGCGGGGCCGAGGCCGCCACGCCAAACCGCGACTGCTATGGCGCCGTAGAGCAGGATCTCGGGACGACTGCCCCCGAGCTGCGCGTCTACTGCCCAGCGCAGCGCGATCGCCGCAACAACTGCCGCGAAAGCGACGGCGTATGGCCGCAGCGCAAAGCTCTTGAACGCGAGCAAGACTTCCCCCGCTGAGGGGCACGATTGCATCAGTAGCGTGGGGCGAATGGACCCTCCATTGCATCGGGCCAAATACGTACCGGAATAGAGTCCTATATTGCGAAAACCCCGGTGCGGCCTCGCAGCGAGTTTCCGGATAAACTCTCCCAATGATCAGCACACCGGTGAGATATTCCCGAACGGCCGTCGTGCTGCACTGGGCTCTCGCGGCTCTCCTGCTGGGACAGATCGCGTTCGGCTGGTATCTGGAAGAAATTCCGCGTGGCACGCCAGCCAGAACCATTTACGTCAATTTTCATAAGTCCACCGGGATGACGCTCGGCGTGCTGATCCTGTTCCGGCTGTACTGGCGGCTGAGTCACCCGGCGCCAGCGCTGCCGGCATCCTGCGCCTCATGGGAGCATGCGGCGGCGCGGGCCAGTCACTGGGCGCTATATGCGTGCATGTTGATCATGCCGCTGACGGGATACCTGGCGTCGAACTTCAGCAAGTGGGGTGTCAACTTCTTCAACGCCGTGAAGCTGCCACCGTGGGGCATCGAAAGCGAAGCAGCCTACAACGTGCTCAACGGCACGCACGTGCTCACGTCCTACGTGTTTGTCACGTTGATCGCAATTCACGTGCTGGCTGCTTTACGCCACCTGGCCATGCGCGACGGAATCTTCAGTCGCATGTGGCTGACTAGAGATTCGCGCGAATCGCGGCAGAATGAGGTGACTTGAGCGCCTGCGGATGTTCACCTCGAGCTTGCGTGGCGGTCACGGCACCCACGCCATCCCGTCCGGCTCATTGCCGGTCACGATCGTCCTGGCAACGCTCAATGTCTTCAGATCGACGACGGCGCGCGAATGCGCCGACCACAAGGCGCGACCATCAGACGCGATCTGATAGCCAACGAGGCTATCCGCAGCGCGCCGCTCAGTGACCGGACAGCGGAAGAATCGGGCACTCAGCCAGGCGTGACGCGAGTTTCGAAGAATCGCCCGGCCACTGCCGCCGGTCCAGTGAGTCCCGGTCCCACTTTCCGAGATCGGCTGCGGCTTCGTAGGTGCTCTCCAGGAACTCCCCAAGCACGCGCTCCGGGTGGCGCGCCGTTCTGACGACCTCGTACGGCAGAACGAACTCGCGGAGCTCAGCGTGATAGGCGGCTCCGTGCGGCCGCACCGGGTAGCGGGCGTAGCCTGGCGGCTCCGGATACGCGTAGGCATAGAAGGCCGGCTCCGCAATCGGTCCGCCGCCTCCCGGCCAAAAACCCCAACTACTGCACTCGTGTGAGTAAGCCTCCGCCATCACGTAGTCCGGACAATTCGGCGCGCCTCCCGGATGCATTGGTGCGAGCCGGCCGGAAAAACGCGTATGGGCGAGATCAAAGCTGCCCCAGAAGAAGTGCACGGGACTGGCTTTTCCCAGGAATCGGCTGCGGAACCGGTTGAGCACGCGTGCCGTGCTCGTGAGGACCTGCCACCACCGTTGCACGGCGTCGGGGTCGTAGGAAGCATTCTGCGTGTTGCGGGCGAACGGAATGGCGTCGACGACCTCCACGGGCACGGGCATCAACCGTACGTCGATCTCGAGTGCGCTCAAGGTGGCCATGTACTCGCGGAAGAAGTCCGCCACCGGTCTGGGGGAGAGCGTGAGCGCAGCTCGCTGCCCGTCACTCGTCTCGACCTTGACTTCATGGGCGCGAAAATCGAAATCGACGCAGGCCGCTCGTGGGCCGCAAGGCATCAGGGATGTGGTGAGGCCCCGCGTCGTGGGATACAGCGTGACCTGCCACCAGTGGTTCTGTATCGGCGCGAGCGAAAGTCGGGTCTTCCCGACGATCTGGGTCAGCATGTGAAGCGTCGCGCGTGTGGGTTCCCAGCCCGACAGCGGCAGCGGTGGCCACGCCATTGGCGTTTGCGGATTCATTCTGTTCGCGGAACGCGTTGTCATGCCGATATGTCAGCGGCCCAAGCGTGCGATGGCGAGTTTGAACGCACGTGTGCTGCCGCCGGTGAATAATAATGCCGTGCTGCCATCCAGACCCAGCGGCATTTCGGCAGGCAGATAGCCTTCCAGCCACGCCTGCGCTTCGGGCAAACGTGTGTCGACCGGGCCTGCAACGGCGCATCATCACCGCGGCGCTGCATGCACGCACCAAGGAGCGTTGCCCATGCCCACCGCGAGCGTTTCCCCGCAAGACAGGTCGCAGCCGCATCGGCGAGTGTTTCTTCTGGACGTGGATAACACGTTGCTCGACAACGATCGTGTGCAGGAGGATCTCAGCGATCATCTCGTGCGCGAGTTTGGGCCGGGCACCCGCAATCGGTACTGGACCATATTCGAACAGCTGCGCGCAGAGCTCGGATATGCGGACTATCTCGGGCGCATTGCAGCGCTACCGGCTCGAAGACATGACCGAACCACGCCTGCTGTTGATGTCTTCGTTTCTCGTCGATTACCCGTTTGCCGAGCGGTTGTACCCTGGAGCGTTCGCGTCCATCGATCGGCTTCGAACGGCTGGCCTGCCCGTCATCCTGACCGATGGCGATGTGGTGTTCCAGCCGCGCAAGGTGCAGCGATCCGGGCTTTGGGATGCCGTCGATGGCCGGGTGCTGATCTACATCCACAAGGAGCAGATGCTGGAAGCGGTGGCACAGCGTTTTCCGGCCGCGCACTACGTGATGGTGGACGACAAGCTGCGCATTCTGGCCGCGATGAAACGCGTCTGGGGCGAGCGGATGACCACGGTCTTCGTGCGTCAGGGGCACTATGCGCTGGATCCTCACAATATCGCCGCGTACCCGCCTGCAGACCGGACGGTCGGGCGCATCGCAGATCTGGCGGAGATTGGCGTCGATGCGTGGGAGATGACCTGAGCCACATCGCGATCAACATGCCGCGAGGCACGCCGTGTGAATTCACCTTGTTCGCGCGCATTGGCGCACGTCGGCCGGCGGTGCCGGATGACGCGCTCCAGCTTGCGATTCGGCGACTACGTACCTGCCCCCGTGATAGGGCGAATTCGGCAACCGCGGAAGTGATGCATCGTTCAATCACAGCGGAACGGAGAACTTCAATGGGCACGACAATGCATTCCGGCATGAGTTTTGGACCCCTTGGATCGCTGGCCGGAGAAGTGCGCCGCAAATGGGGACTGACCCTGAAGTCCGCCCGGGCAGCCACGGGCTAGCCGGTGAACCCGTCTCAGCAAAGCAATCCGCTGCGCGAGCTCGCCCGCCTGGGCCAGAGCGTCTGGCTGGACGATATCCGGCGAAGCTGGCTGCAGGATGGAACGCTCACTCGCCTCATCGAGGACGATGGGCTGGCGGGCCTCACGTCGAACCCGGCGATATTCGCGAAGTCGATCGAGACGGGCCGGGAGTACGAATCGGAAATTGGCACGCTCGCGCGCCAGGGACTGACGCCTGGCGCGATCTACGAAACGCTTGCACTCGAAGACGTCCGCGCGGCCGCGGATCTGCTGCGTCCGGTCTATGAAGCGTGGGACGGAGGCGACGGTTTCGTGAGCCTCGAGGTGTCCCCGCATCTTGCGGACGATACGACGGCCACGCTGCAGGAAGCGCGGCGCCTGTGGCGTGCGTTCGACCGGCCGAACGCCATGATCAAGGTGCCGGGCACGAGCGCTGGCCTGGCGGCGATTCAAGCACTGATCACGGAGGGCATTAACGTCAACGTGACCTTGCTCTTTGGGCTCGCGCGCTACGGTGAGGTCGTGCATGCCTTCATGAGCGGCCTGGAGCAGCGCGCGAAAAACGCCGCGCCGCTCGAACGTGTCGCCTCGGTGGCAAGCTTTTTCGTGAGCCGCATCGACACCCTCGCGGACGCAAGGCTCGATGCGCTCGGCACGGAACAGGCGCGGGAGCTGCGGGGCAAGGCGGCCATCGCCTCCGCGCAACTCGCCTTCGACGCTCAACGGGAATGGATTGCGGGCGATCGCTGGAAGCGCCTTGCCGCGCGCGGGGCCCGGCCGCAAAGGCTGCTGTGGGCGTCGACATCGACGAAGGACCCGACGTACCCCGACACCAAGTATGTCGAGGCGCTCATCGGCCCGCGGACGGTCAACACGATGACGCGCTCAACCCTGGATGCCTATCGGGATCATGGTGAGCCCAGGGTGAGAGTCACGGACGACCTCGACCGCGCGCGGGCCGCTCTGGCCGGGCTCCGGCAACTCGGGATCGACCCTGAGGAGGTGAGCCGCCAGCTCGAGCGCGAAGGGGTGCGCAAGTTCACCGAGCCGTTCGATGAATTGCAGGCGACTCTCGAGCGCCGCGCACGAGAAGTCGCGCGCGGCGCTAACGTACGATGACGAAGTGCGCGATTGCGCGGACTACGTCCGCAGCGCGTCTTGCGTGCCATCAGTTTTCGTAGCGGACGTCGATTCCTTCCGAGCTGCCGACGGCGTCGCGCAGCATCTTGACCAGCGCAGGCGATGCCCCGGCCGTCTCGAGAAGATCGATCGTCGGCGGGTTGATGAAGTAGTCCCTGTCAGCCCGGTCCTCCTCCTCGAGCTGGTCGACCAGTATCTGGATGTCGCGGTCTGAAACGTGGCCGAGCAGCGCGTCGTTTTTTTTGCGGTACAGAGCGGGCATGGCGCGAGTCTCCGCGGTGGAGGGCGACATCGTCTGAGAGTCACGATGGGCCAGAGCCGAAACGTGATTGCGCGAGTGTAGCCGCATTTCCAGCGCGCGCAATCCGCAGTGAGGCGAGGAACCCAAGCCGCGAATCGACGACCGGTGGCGCTGACGACAGATACGGACATCACGACCCGCGGATTCCGTTGAGCGCACGCCTCGAAGACCTGAGCCGCTTGGGAGCCCCACGTCCACCCGTTGGACACAACCGCTATCTGCGTTGAGGGGTCGGTCCGCGACCCCGTTGTCCCCTAACTGGGGGCGCGCAATTAGAAGGCCCCCGATAACAACGATCGCCGCGTCGCGCTTTGCGCGCGCGGGGTGAGTCATGGAGGGGGATTTCATGTCGCGTCGTTCGTTCGATCCAGGATTCCGCTTTGGCCGTTTGCCGGCCCCGACGGTCGCCGCCGCGGTGGCTGCCGCGCTGTCGACCGGTTATTCAACCGCAGGCCTGGCCCAAGAGGCTCAGAAGGGGAGCGCGGCTGACAGTTCCGTCCAGGAGGTCAGCATCACCGGCTCACGCATCGTCCGGCGCGACCTCGACGCGGCGAGCCCCGTGGTCACGGTGGAGAATCAGGCCTTCGAGGAGTCCAGCACCCTCGCCGTTGAAAGCGCGCTCAATCAGCTCCCGCAGTTCGTTCCCACGAACACGCAGTTCAACACCGGCGATGTCTTCCCGAGCGCCACCAGCACGCCGGGCATTTCGACGGTCAGCCTGCGCGGCCTGGGTCCGAACCGCACGCTGGTGCTCATCGACGGCCACCGCGGGCAGCCTGCCAACTCGACTCTGGTCATCGACACGAATTCCATACCGTCATCGGCGCTCGAGAGCGTGGAGATCATCACCGGTGGCGCATCGGCCGTGTACGGCGCGGACGCGCTGGCCGGCGTCACCAACTTCAAGCTTCGCAACGACTTCGAGGGCCTCGATCTGCAGTTCCGGTCGGGCATCACCGAGGAGGGCGGCAGCCGGAGCGCGTGGGCGCAGGGCAGAATCCAGACGATCGGTGCGACTTCCGGCGGCGGCCAGACGGTCCTCGACGGGGTCGGGTCTACGGCGTTTGCGGGCTTCTACGACGTGCTGGGTCGCCGGTACTTCGTGAACCTGAAGCTGCGGTTCTGACAGCCGGCCATTCGACGGCCTTCTCACAATCAGGAGCCGAAGGCGGGCGACAGCGCCCGCCTTCGCACGGCTCGGACGCGGCCGTTGCAGACCAGGCCGGAGCTTCGCCATTCATGGCTTTGCAAGGCCGGTCTCGTCTGACAAGCTGATGTCTTCTGGAGCATCGCCGGAAGGTGTCGTCATGGACCAACCCATCGACCGGGGCACCACATACCCGAAAAGCGCTTCTGCGCTGGTTCGCGTGTTGCGCGCGTGCTCCGCGCTGCTGCCCGGGGAGTACCTGAAAACCGCCTTCTACCTGAATTGCATCGACCGGCCACGCCGCTCGATCCGCGATGCACTGTTCGCGTTCTATCGTTTCGATCACGTGTATGCCGTGCTGAAGGAGTTTTCTCGCACGTATCGCGGCAACTTCTCCGTTCTCGAATTGGGAACCTCGGACGGCTACGCCTTCGTCAAGCTGCTCTACGCCACGCGTTATCTGCGGCTCGAGGAACGAGTTCGGGTGCACACCTTCGACAGCTTCGAGGGGATGCCGCCACCGGCCGACGAGAAGGACGAGAACTGGATCTCGCGTGACAACTGGCTGCCGGGCCAGTATCGCGGCTCCTATTCCGGGCTCGCCTCCTACTGCGCCGCGCGCTATTCGAACTACCGGATCCACAAAGGCTACTTCGAGGAGACACTCGATCGTGAATTCCTCGCCTCACTTTCGGACTGGCCCCCCGTTCTCGTGTGGTTCGATTGCGACTACTACTCCTCGGCACGCACGGTGTTCGGGCGGCTGCGGGACCACCTGCCGAACGGTTGCGTGATGTATTTCGATGAGCTCAACTTCAACTTCGGCTCGCGTTTCACCGGTGAGGCGCGCCTTGTGCACGAGATCAACTCGGGGCAGTTCGGGGAAGGCATCGAGCTGTTGCCCGACACGCACCTGTCACTGTCGTCGCGGCGCGTGTACCGCTTCTTCAGGCTGCCACCCAATCGCACGCTCGTGCGCGTGCGGAACCGGCACGCTGTGAACCAGGTGCACCGTCACTCGGACGGTTCACCGCTTCCCTGAATCTCAAGGGCGCGGCTCATCCGCGGGGTTGTCCAGGCATTGCCGCACCATTTCGCCGGCATGGTTCACGATGCACACGGCCGTAGACAGGGAGAAGTCGTGCTCCCCACGGTCTCTGAAGGTGACTTCCGAATACAGAGCGGTGTAAGGCTGTGGGCTCACAGACTGCGTGCACACGAAGCGGCTTCCCGAGCGCTTGCAGGCATGACGTGACCAGTGCGCCTCGCGGAAATCACGCGTCAGGCTGCTAGCGCGCCACGCAAAGACATGGGCAGGTCTTCGCGCCGTACGCACGGCGAGCTCGAGCCCCGCGCCTGATGGTGTGAAGGCCCAGGAGAGCGATGGCAGCGGCTCGCCCCGAGCGGAGTAGCGATGCAGGGCGCTCAGGGAACCGACAAGACGCTCCACATCCACGAGGCCGTGTCCCTGGTTCGGAACGTACAGCACCCGTTTCGGCTCCATGAGCCCGCGCCAATACAGACTGAGCGCATCGAGCGGCCAGTAGCGATCGTTCGTGCCGAGCAGAATGAGCTTCGGCTGCCGCAGACTGGCGCGATAGCTGTAGGGGTCGACGATCTTGACGAGTTTGCGACCCTCGTCGGACTCGATGCGCGCCGGCAGATCGATGCTCTCGTATTCCTGAACCTGCTCGGAGAGGGCCCCAAACGTGGCACGCTGCAGCCGAATCTGCTCCGGCAGGTTGAGCATGTCGATGACCATCGGTGCAACGCTCGTCACACGGGGATCGGACGCGGCGGTGAGCCACGATGTCCAGCCACGCTTGGAAGCGCCCGCAACAGTGAAGCGCTGGATTGCCAGTCGCCAGTGCTGTTCAGTGATCGCCTGCACCGCGTCCATCGCACGCACCGCGGTCTTCACCATCGGCAGCAGCAGCGGCCAGTCGGGCGAGCCTGTCTGGAGAAAGCGGTCGAACGTATAGGCGATGAGCGCATCCTCCCGCCTTTCGAACAGAGGCTGAAACGGCACCTGCCTCACCACCGCGACCGGCGCGCGGAGTGACGCCGCAAGACGAGCGAAAATACGGGCTTCGGAAGGCAGCCTTCCCTGGCCGGCCTCGTATTCCGGTTTCCAGCGTCCCCCGGCGATAAAGAGGAACGCCTGCTTTGATGCGGCATCGACCTGTTTCGGGCGGAACAGAAGGAGCTGGTGCTTCCAGGGAATGCCACGCCAGGTCTGCGAAGTGAAGATGATCTCGAGGTATTCGCCCGAACCAAAGCGTCCCGAGCTCACCACGTTCCAGTGATAGCTCGAGTCCGGTTGCGCCAGATACTGGGAGAGCTCGCCCGCGGCGTGCGCGCAGGATGCGATGACCGTCCAGAGGAGCAGTGCCACCAGAGCCACCGGCGCGTAACGCGGGGCGGTCCGCGGGCGCAATCCGAGCCTGGGGAAAGGGGCCATTAGCGCAGTGCCAGATAGCCCGGCCCGACATGCAGGCCGTGCGTCACGTCGTAGGGAAGGGAGTGCATGAGTGCGAACGAGATCACCGCATGAGCGATGCCGATGGCGAAAACATTGGGCGCCCGCCGGTACAACGTGCATGCGGCCACACCGGCCGCAAGCGTGACGGCGAAAAGAAATCCGTTCGGCGCGTGGAACGTTGCGAACGTGGCGGAGGCGCTGGCGGTGGCCGCCCACGGACCGCCAAAGATTTCCACGAAGCGCCGATAGAAAAAGCAGAGCAAGCCGTATTGCTGCGCGGTTCCCCACGCAACCAGCCAAGGAAGACTCTTTGTGGTTTGCGACCAGGAAAAGTGCAGGCTGTCGAGCGCAAAGCCGATCGCTAATAGAACGAGCAGCGCGGGCGCGACGAAAGCGGCTGCGACGCGAAGCGCGCGAGTCAGATTGTCGACGCGCAAGCCGAGCTGCCATGCGGATTCGCCGCGACGGGCGTGGCTCAGTATTCCGACACCGAAGTAGAGCACGAGGATCAGCCCCGTAGCGCCGCCAAACGACCCTTGCCAACCCCAGATAAACGAAAGAAGGATGGCAACCATGGCCGCAATTTCCACAGCGGCGACCGTTTGCAGGTTTCTTGGGGCTGAAATGAGCATCGCCGACCCACGAGGCCGAGGAGTTGCCGAGGGTCCAGCTGTATGGCCGGGCCGTTGTTCTCTACTCTACAGAGCGCCGCTGGAGATGCGACCGTAGGCAGGGGCTACGCGCTGCCGGCCGCGGGTCGCAGCAGACGGCCAAGGCCTCACATCGCGGATCAGAAAATCACCTTCAGCAGCGCGGACAGCAGTTGCTGCACGGAAAACATGGTCAGCGTGAGAGGCAGCAACGGCAGCAGGAGCAGGGCAACGAGCCCCAGGACCGTCCGCTGGCCGAATGGCGTGACGCGCATGCCGCGCACGATTTCGAAACTGCTCGCCATATCGGCGACCGATTGGACGTCGCCGCTTTCCACCAGAGATTCCGCGCCCCGTGCCGCGCCGTCGCGTCGCCACTTGAGGTCGAACTCTCGTACGCAGCGCATGGCTACTTCGCCGTACTCGAGTAGCCCGCGTCTCCTGCAGAGGCGCAGACTGGGTGTGAATCGCAGCAGCGGCAGGAGCAACAGCGCCAGCAGTATCCCGACTACGCCCGCCACCTGGACACGAAACGCCAGCAGCATTGCACCGTCGAGGATGCGATTGGCGAGCAGTCCAGACAGAAGCGAACTATGCGCCAGGATGAACGGAGTGAAGGCGAACAGGCTCTGGCCGATAAACTCCGTGCCGCCTGCACGGTCGGGATGAGTCGGGACGATGTGCAGGCGCAGGCCGGCAATGCGCCAGAGCAGCGCGAACCAAAGGATGAGGCGGAAGTACCAGCGAAAGAGCAGGAACTGGAACAGGGCCATGCTGACGGAGCCATACCACATCCCTGCGAACGGCCGACCAGCGCCGGCAGGCTCGCCATACCATTGGATGGCCTTCTCGGCCACCTGCGCCCGGAAAAGGTAGTGGCCCACCGTGACGACGAGCAGCAGCAGAATCGTCTCCGGCCATACCGAATCGCGCAGGCGTTCGGTCGCGGCGATCATGGCATCGAAACGCTCGTCGTCTTCCTGGGCAATGAGTTGCCGCTCGTCAAATTGACGTAGCGCCTCATTCAGACGGATGTCTGCGAAACGCGCGCCCGCGATCAACAATGGAACTGCCAGAAGGAAGCGCACGTGGAGCTCGACGTCGGTGGCGAATCTCCCGAGCACCTCCGGTGCTGCCCACGCCTCGACGAGGGACGCCATGAGCAGCGGCAGCCATGCCACGGCGATGGCTGCCGCGACTTTGGCACCCGTCCGCTTTAGCGCTGTGTTTGCGAAGCCCGCGCGCAGGTAGAGCCGGTGCACCAGACCGCCGGTTAACAGCGAGAAGTCCCGATGTCTGGCCACTGTTACTTTCTGTTCAAAGCACCGGAGCAAGTGCGTCGGAGGACTAAGACGACTTCGGCCGTCCCCACGTATATGCGCTGCTCACTGCGAAATTCCAGATGGAGCCCACCAGGACGCCGGCAATGGCCGCCAGCACCCATTCTGATTGGCGGCTAAACAGATAGGCGGCGACGCCGACATTCGCAAACGCGCCAACGCTGCAAATGGTCGCGAACGAAGCCAGTCCGCTCAGCCATCTGATCCCACGCCGCCGCCTGTCACGGTACGTGAGAGCGTTATTGAGGGAATAGTTGAATACCATGGTGATGACGGTCGCGATCGCCTGCGATGGAACGAAATCCGCGCCTGCGAGACGATATAGAGCCGTCATGATGCTCAGATGCACACCGATACCGAACGTTCCGATCGCTGCGAACGAGACAAATCGCACCGGGATATAGGCGCCGATGAGCTTGTCGGCAAGGAGCATCAGGTACTCCCAGACGGCCACACTGTCGATCTTGCTCTCGCCTGAATGGCGAGGCCGAAATTCGAAGGGCACTTCCTGAAATCTCAACGGGTGGCGCGCGGACGCGAAGATATCCAGCAGAATCTTGAAGCCAAGCCCGGAAAGACTGTGCGCGACTTCCTCGAGCAAAGTCCGACGAAGCATGAAGAAACCGCTCATCGGATCCTTCAGAGTCTCCGGTACCACTGCGTATCCGAGGCGCGTCGCCAGCCGGCTCATCCCCTTTCGAATCCACGTCCAATTTCCCACGCTGCCACCATCCGTGTAGCGACTTCCGACTACCAGCTCAACGCCGGAATTCGCGACGACACTCAACATCGCGGGAATGATCGCGGGATCATGCTGGAGATCACCGTCCATCACGGCGAGGTACGGTGCGCTGGACCCAAGCATGCCTTCCACGCAAGCGGAAGAGAGCCCTCGGCGCCCAATCCTTTGTATGCAGCGAACATGAGCCGACTCGAGAGCCAGCTCCCGGACGACGTCGGCCGTTCCGTCCGGCGAGTCGTCGTCGACGAAGATCACCTCCCACTCGATGTCCGTCAGGACTTCCATCAGCTCACATACCAGCGGACGCACGTTGCTCCGCTCGTTGAAGGTCGGAACAACGATCGACAGTACCGGTCCGGACCGCCTGCTCGTTGGAATGACTTTCGACGGCACCGCGAGGTGACGAGCCTCATTTGATGGGTAGCTCGCTCCGTGCAGCAAGAAACGTGCGAGCCTTCGCAGGCCTTCTGGTGACTGCAACATGCAAAATCGTGCAGTGAAATTGTAGGGTCTTCCAACTTGCCGAGGAGTAGTTCAGCACAGAGGTCACGGCGTTGCGTCAACGAGGCGGTCGTCTTCCGGTAGACGTTGTGGAACTACGCGACGACGAGTGCGTACACCTGAGCATCGCGGAACATGAGATAGGCGGACATGGAATTCCGTGTCACAGCACACAGGCAGGGCAGAACGATGGCGCGAATCGTGGTCAGCGCGTTCGTGAGCGACCGCCATCTCGCCCTTGCTCTGGCAGTTGGCGCCGCACTCGTCGTCAACGGAATCTGGTGGGGCTGGGTGGAAGAGTGGAATCCTGACGAAATGGCGCTGCGAAGCTTGTTGGCGCCCGGGCGCGGCTTTCTCGAGCCGGGCGAGTTTCTGAAACCTCCGTTCCACACTTATCTGAATTTCTTCCTGTCCGTGTTGCCGATCAAGATTGTCGAACGGCTCACGGAGGTTGCCACGGGCCGCGCGCAGGATTTCGCGCCGATTATTCTGTACTGGTCCCGGCTCATCCAGCTCGCCCTGTTCCTGGGCATCGTCTGGCTCTCGTACCGGATCGTGGCGCGCTTCTCCACAGCCGTTTCGGCACGCAGTGTCGCATTCATCACCGCAACGTCTGCCGGCTTCATTCTGCAGGCGCACTTTCTGACGGCCGATATCCCGGTCACTTTCTGGATGCTCGCCAGCTTTGCCTGCGCGCAGTCGATTCTCTTCAGCGGGAGATGGCGTGACTACCTCACTGCCGGGCTCGTCGCCGGCGTCGCAACGGCAACCAAATACAACGGCCTCGCCGTCGGCCTGGCGATTCCCATCTTTCACTGGTTCGCCCATCGCGCCACGCCATTGCCTCGCCTGGCCCTGGATCCGCGCCTCATGGCCGGCGTTGCCATGGTCGTCGTCGGCTTCGTGCTCGCCAACCCATACTCTGTTCTCGACTTCCAGAGGTTCTCCACGGATTTCATGTACAACTATGTGACCACTCCCATATACGGTGGGGGGGACACTACAGCCTCCGGGTATGGCACGTTCCTCATGCGCATTCCTGAAATTCTCGGCTGGCCGATGGCACTTGCAACGCTTGCAGGTGTGGCGTTCATCGTGGTGAGCCTGCGGAGAGCATCTGTCACGGAACGCGCGAACGTGATCGCGGCCCTCGGTGTCGTCGCGCTGTATTTCTGGAAGTTCGGTGCCCCGCCGCGCGTTGAGGTGCGCTTCGTCCTGCCGATCGTGCCCTTCCTGCTTGTTGCCACGGCACCTTCGTGGTCGGCATTCGTACGCCGGTATGAGCACGTTGCGGTCGGCGTCGTGGCCGCGCTCCTGGTGTACAACGTGCTGGCGAGTTATTCGGTAGGTCGACGCTTTGCCGAAGATCCCCGAATGGGCGCGCAGTCGTGGGTCGCCGCGCATGTTCCGAGAGGGAGCCGAATGGAGTCCAGCCAGTACACGCCGCACTGGAACCTGTATCAGGGCACGCGCGTCACGGACATCAGGATTCCCTCCGTAAGTGGCCGCACTCGACTGTTCGCCACGATGTTCGCATCAGACTCCTGGGAAATGCGCCGCACTCGGCAGAGCAACCCGGACGACGCCGTGGGGTGGTATCAGCCCGCCACTCTTGCCGAGCGAAGGCCGGACTTCATAGCCCTCGATTCGATTTACATCGATCGGTTCCTCGAGGGTGAGACGGCGGAGCTCTATCCGGAAATGCGCACCTTCCTGAAGACACTCCTCGCTGGGCAGCTCGGTTATCACGTCGTCTATGACCAATCCTCGCGCGGATCGGCCGCCTGGCTGTATCCCAGGGAAATGGTATTTGTCGACAATCATGTTGTGATTCTGAAGCGCGATGTTTCGCGGGACGCCGACGGCATCAGCGAATAGATGCATCGGTCGAATGCGACACGCTTCGGGTGTCGACATCGGCGGATGGCACGCTATCGTGCGTCGCTCCTGGTGCGGCTTGTGCCTTGAGCCAACGAACCATGGGCATTGTTCGATGATGCAGCGATGCCGCTGCAACGAGAGCGATGGCTGCCACGGCTGTCAGCGGCAATGTCGTGATGGCGTACCGTGGCTCGAAGTCAGTGAATAGAGCGTGGATCATGATGTAGAAGATCGCCACGATCGTCGCCAGCAAGAGGCCGCGGTGGCGCGCGCGAATCGAGTAGATGAGGGCAATCAGGAACACCGGAATCTGCAGCGCGGCGCCACGCCAGAGAAATGGCAGCGTGGTGGCCAGATGCCGGAGTGGATGCGCTTCGAGCGCTTCCATGGCGCGAGCTGCGAGCTGCGCGTCGGCGGCGCGAGCAGGCGCGGGATGCCCGGCGGCCTCGTAGCGCGCGCCAAGCCTGACGCGCTCGGCGCGGGCTTTTCGATAGAAACTGATTGCCGCAGCGGGATTGCCCGACAACTCTGCCGCAAGGTCGTCTGACATGTTGCGATTGAATCGCTGCAGGCGACCGCCATGATCGAGGTCCGTGGGACTGAAGCCTGTGATGAGGCCCGTCAGCTTGCGCAAGGGGCCCGGGCTCCACGCGTAGAAGCTGCCCTTGTACTCGTCCCACGTCATCTCGTTCTTGACTGCGCGGATGTAGAGGGTCAGGCCGCCACGCTCAGAGATCTGAAAGCTTCCAAGCTGCACCTGATTTCTCAGCATCCACGGTAACGTCACGCCCCCAAATCCAATTACGAGCACGGCCAGTGTGGCAAGCGTCGTTGGGCGCGCCCCGCGGTCGCGGAGCGCGAACAGGACGAGCGGTACCGCCAGAACGAAACCGGCGAACACGTAGAGAAACACTGCCTTCGTGAGTGCCAATAAGCCGAAGCAGATGCCTGCGAGCAAGACGATGCGCAACGAACGGCGCGACAATCCCGCGATGAGCAGCGCAATACCCAGCATGAGGAGCGTCGCGGCCTCGAGCTCGGTCAACAGGTTATCGATGTTCGGTCGATGCGTGCCGACCAGCAGGGCCGCGAGAAGGGCGGCCGCGCGCGAAGAGGTCAACACAAAGGTGAGGAAATACGCCGCACAGACCGCGCCGGCTTTCCACAACAGATGGTGAGACTTCAGATACTTCGCGCGCATGCCTGATAAGTACGCGTCGGTTTCCGCCCTGCCCATGAAAGCATCGGCCAGGATGACGCCGAGGGCCGCTGTGACGGCAGGCACCGGCTCGCGGTACATGGTTGGAGCTGGCGGCGAGCCCGGCGCGTCGCCGATCACGCCGTTGTGGGCGAGGTTGATCGCCATCCGCGCTGTGCTCGCGGCATCTCCTTGAATGGGTGCGTCCGTGATCTGGCGTACCCACGTCGTGCAAAGTGCCAGCGCTGCCACGACGCAAACCAGCGTCCAGTGACGTTGGACACCGGCTATGCCGATGGGAGTCCATCGAGCCGCCTCATGCAACTGAGCGAATCCTCTTGCAGAGTTTTGTTTCTCCATCTTCTTGTGCCACGCTCCCGTTGGACCGCGATCGTGATTCCGAGGCGAGTGTACGCGCGCCGGGTGACGCCAGGTATTCCGACGGCGCACTGAGAATCAGCGACTGCTGCCAGTCGTTGTTTGCCGCAGCGCCGACAACAACTGCAGGGGAGAATTTCCGGCACTTCGCAGGCGCGATCATCGCGTGGGCACACTTCCTGCTACTGCCTCGGCCTCTCTCGCGGGACAACCGCATCAATACACTCATCCCTTCGACGGGCGCGAGAGCAGGGGAGTGCTGCATGGGATGCAGGAGATTGTCTTCCGACCCGAGCATCGTTCCGGACGGCGAGAAGAGTCCATCGGGCACAGACCGCCCCGATCTCCTCGCCCGATCCGCCACGAACAGCGCGCCGCTCGTGGTCAATCTGGATGGCACGCTGACGCCGACCAACACGCTCGTCGAATCGATCCTGAAGCTTGTGAAGACCCGGCCGCTTTTAGCGCTGCGGCTACCGTTCTTGCGGCTGCGAGGGCGAGCCCCGTTCACGACGTTCGTCACGACCCATGCCAGTGTTTCGCCGACGCATCTGCCGTATCGCGAGGCGCTGCTCGCGTATCTCGCCGAGGAAAAGACGCGCGGGCGGCGGCTCATTCTCGCGACGGCCAGCCATCGCGATACAGCCGAAGCCGTCGCGGCACACTTACAGTTGTTCTCTCGCGTGCTGGCGATGGACGGGGAGCACAACCTGAATGGCGCGAGGAAACTCGAGGCCATTCGCGCAAGCATCGGTCACACATTCGTCTACGCGGGCGACAGTCGCGCGGATCTGCCGATCTGGAAGTCGGCCGTAGCCGCCGTGGTCGTCGACGCATCGGCGTCTGTCACTCGCGCGCTGTCAGGTCAGGTGCGCATCGAGCGAACGTTCCCCGGCGAGCGGGCGGGCCTCATGGTCTGGTTTCGCGCTTTGCGCGTGCAGCAGTGGTTGAAGAACCTGCTGGTATTCGTGCCGATGCTCACGGCGTTCTCATTCGGCGATCCCTCAATGCTCATCGCGATGGCCGTGGCGTTCACCTCGTTCTGCTTGGTTGCATCGGCGACCTACATCGTGAACGATCTGTGGGACCTCGATAGCGACCGGGTGCATCCTCGAAAGAAGTACCGCCCCTTCGCGAGCGCACGGATTTCGGTCCTGCGCGGTCTCGCCGTCGCGGCCTGCATGCTTGCTGCCGCGTTTGGTCTTGCTGCGGCCCTTCCCCCGGCTTTTCTCCTCACGCTGTTCAGCTATCTCGTCATCACAAGCCTGTACACATGGCTCCTCAAGAAACTCGTGCTGCTCGATGTCCTCGCGCTGTCGTTTCTCTACACTCTGCGAATCGTCGCCGGCGCCGTCGCCATCGGCGTCGTGGTGAGCCAGTGGCTCCTCGCCTTTTCGGTGTTCATCTTTTTCAGCCTCTCATTGGTGAAGCGCTGCTCGGAGCTCGTATCCGCCGGGGCCGTCGGGCAGGCCGGGTCGCCGGGCCGCGACTATCGTGCGGGCGATCTCGCGGTGTTGTGGCCACTGGGTGTCGGAGCTTCTTTGTGTGCGTTGGTCATCTTCGGGCTGTTCATCAGCGCCGAGGAGACACAACTTCGCTACGGCACGCCCGAGCTACTCTGGATCGCCGCCATCGGACTCCTGTACTGGCTCTCGAGGCTATGGATCGTGTCCTCTCGCGGCGAGATGCATGACGACCCGCTCGTATTCGCAGTGCGGGACCTCAACAGCCGCATCACCATTGCAGTAATGATTGGTATCACGCTTGCTGCGCGTTTTGTCGTCGTGGATCTCACATGAGTGAAACAATTCTGGCACTCGCTGCGATCGGTCTCTCGGTCGCAGCGCAGTTCATGTTGAAAGCCGGGATGTCCAGCCCCTGCGTCATGGCGGTGCTGCACCGGCCTTTCGATCTTCAGATGCCGGTACAGATTCTGACGAACGGCTTCGTCCTCGGCGGCCTCGTGCTCTACGGAACCGGGGCGTTGGCGTGGCTTGGCGTGCTTGCGAGATGGGACGTCAGCAAGGCTTACCCCCTCGTTGGGCTAGGGTTTGCGCTGACCGCGCTCATTGGCGTGTTGCTCGGCGAACACGTCACCGCACTGCGAGTCAGCGGCATCGCGCTTATCTGCGCCGGCGTGTTTCTGGTAGCGAAGAGCTGAATCGATGTCGGCAGCGCCGACGCGGCCGCCGTGAAGGCGCATACGCTGCGCGAGTGTAACGGCTGCGACGCCGGCATCGCCCTGAAGTTGGGCGCGGAGCAATCCTTTGTCGGCGTCGTAAAGAGGATCAGCCGCACGGAATACACGGTGAAATGTCGAATCCGCGATGCCCGCACCGGCGCCGTCGTTTCCGATGAGGAAAGCGAGCTTCGCATGGGCGCCGATTACTCGTGGAGTCGAGGCGCGACGCGGTTGATCAAGGATCGGTTGATGCGAACGCGTCAGCGCAGAAATGTGGCCAGGACCAGAAGCAGTATCGTAAGCCCCTGGAACCCCACGCGCACCCACATCAGGGGATTGCTGAGCCACATGTCTGTGGCGCCGCCACCGCTCATCACCAGGACACCTAGAAGCATAGCCACGGTCGCGGCAATTAGCGCCAGGATGATAAGGATAAGCAGCGGATCCATCGTATGGGTTTCCTACGACTTCCGTATTTGCTTATACCACGCGCTGGTATCGATATCGTCCGGTGCCGGCGCGCTGTTCGCAGCTTGCGGGAGTTGTCCTGGCGTGGGCGCTGGCTTGGCGCCGCCTGGGCCTGAGGACACTCACCCGACCTGTTACTCTTCCCGCTCGTGGGGCGACAAGTGGAATTTGCTGCACACCCGCCGGCTGCGTGGCGCCTTTACCTGGAGCTCACCAAGCCCAAGGTCGTGTCTCTAATTGTGTTCACCGCCATCGTGGGCGCATTGCTCTCGACTCCCGGCCCGCCGCCGCTCGTTACGCTAGTCTTCGGAAGCCTCGGCATCGCGCTCGCCGCGGCCTGCGCCGCGACGCTGAATCACGTACTCGACCGGCACATCGATGCACGGATGGCGCGCACGCGCGGCCGCCCGCTCCCCACCGGCCAATTGTCCGCGAAGCAGGCGCTGATTTTCGCCGCCGCGCTCGGCATCGGTGCGATGGCCATCCTCTTCTTCCTCGTAAACACGCTTACTGCGGCGTTGACCTTCTGCTCGCTCATCGGCTACGCGGTGATCTACACGGCGTGGCTCAAGCGCGCGACGTCGCAGAACATCGTCTTCGGCGGTGCTGCAGGAGCGGCGCCGCCGGTGCTCGGCTGGACGGCCGTGACGAACAGCCTCGATCCCCATGCACTGCTGCTCTTTCTGATCATCTTCGTGTGGACGCCGCCGCACTTCTGGCCGCTCGCAATTGCGCGCCGCGAGGACTATGCCCTCGCCGGAATCCCAATGCTTCCAGTGACGCACGGCGTCGCGCACACCAGTGGGCAGGTGCTGCTCTATACGGCGTTACTCGTGCTGGTGACCATCCTGCCGTTCCTCACCGGCATGAGCGGGCTGATCTATCTGGGCGTCGTGCTGGTCCTGGACGCCGTGTTTCTCTATTACGCCTTCGCCATGGCGACCAGCGCTCGCGCGGAGCTCCCGATGAAGGTGTTCAAGTTCTCGGTGCGCTACCTCATGGGGCTGTTCGCTGCGCTGCTGGTCGATCACTATCTGCCGATCGCGTAGTGAAGGTTCATCTCTCGAAATCGAGGCACTTCAGGGTGGTGCCGCCTGCGAGACGAATGCCGCCAGCCGCGTCACGAACGTGTAGTCCCCTTCGATGGCCATGAGACCAATCAGGATCAGCAGGGAAAGTGGCGGGACCAGAATCGCTATTTTCAGCGCCAGGCGTTCCCACGCCATGTGCATGAAAACGGCAACGATGAAGCCGGCCTTCAACAGCATGAACGTGATGATCAGGCTCCATCGCAGGGCGCCCTGAAGATCGAAGTAGTCGATGAGATAGGAACAGATGCTGAAGAGGAACAACAACACCCAGATCAAGAGATAGATCCGGATGGGATGCTGCTGACCCTCGGCGTGTGGAGGTGCCGCGGCGTGGGCGTGTTCCGCGGCGTGCGGAGGTGCCGCGGCGTGCGCGTGTTCTGCGACCTGATTCATGATTTGCGCCCTACCAGAGATAGAAGAACGCGAAGATGAAGACCCACACGAGATCGACGAAATGCCAGTACAGGCCCGCGATCTCCACGGTCTCGTAGGTTCCCTTGCGATCATAAAATCCCCGCCAGACTCGCAAGGCTACGACCGTCAGATAGACCACGCCGGCCGACACGTGCAGGCCGTGGAAACCGGTGATCATGAAAAACGACGAGCCGAACTGCGCTGCCCCCATGGGGTTCCCCCACGGGCGGACGCCTTCCTCGACGATGAGCTTCGTCCATTCAAACGCCTGCATCGCGACGAATATGGCGCCGAATGCGGCCGTGATCAACATCAGTGCGGTGGTATTGGCGCGATCGCGACGGTAGCCGAAGTTCACGGCCATGGCCATGGTGCCGCTGCTGGTGATCAGTACCATCGTCATGATCGCAATCAGCAGCAGCGGAATGTGCATGCCGCCGACATCCAGGGCGAATACTTCGCTCGGGGACGGCCAGGGCACTGTCGTCGACATGCGTACGTTCATGTACGAAGTCAGGAAGCAGGTGAAAATGAAGGTGTCGCTCAGAAGGAAGATCCACATCATGGCCTTCCCCCACGGCACCGGGAACACCTGCTTGTCGGAGGCGTAATCGGCGGCTACGCCCTGTAGCCCGGCGGGCACAGTGTCGGCTTGCGCATGATTTGCCATGGCAATGGATCCCTCAAGTGGACAACAGCAGGCCGAACAAAACGACCCAGACCAGCAGCAGGTAATGCCAGTAGACCGCGCATAGCTCCACGCTCAGGCGCACGTCGATGAGCTCGGCGCCGCCTGCCAGCCTGCCAATGGTTTTGCCCCAGACGAGCAGGCCGCCGAGCAAATGCAGCCCATGCACTGCGGTAAGAAGGTAGAAGAACGCGATTGCCGCGCTGCTCGTCACGAATTGTCCGGACGCGCTCAACTGCTGCCATGCCGCCAGCTGGCCACCGAGGAAGGCAAACGTGAGCACGCCGGCCGCGATGAGTCCGATCTTCAGGCCTCGCATTTGCCCTTTTCTGCCCGCGCTGCGCGCACTCTCCAGCGCGACACTGGCGAGGACCAGCATCACGGTGTTGACCCACAGCACGTTTGGCTCGGCGACGTGGTGCCAGTCGCCACCGTGGTGCATTCGCATCGAGTAGGCGGAAAAGAACAGGGCGAATACCGACGTGACGACGGCCAGAAACATCGACAATCCCAGCTTTGCGGGGGCGAGGCCGATCGCCCCGACATCACCAGCCTGGACATCACCCGCCTGGCTGCGACTCTCCCACGACTTTGCAGTCAACCGCCGAACGACCAGAATCCAGACGATCACGCCTGCCAGCAGTGCGATGAAGATGGCGGTCGTGCTCAAGACGTGATTCCGTGACCGAGTCCCGCGCCGAGCGGGGAATCAACCGGCTCGTTCTGCGGCAGGAAGTCCTGCTTGGCGCCCGGAACACTGTAGTCGTAGGCCCAGCGATGGACGACCGGGAGCTGAGCACCCCAGTTGCCGTGCTTCGGCGGCGTGTCGGGCGTCTGCCACTCGAGCGTTGT
The DNA here is from genome assembly GCA_963837755.1 of uncultured Gammaproteobacteria bacterium. GTDB lineage: Bacteria > Pseudomonadota > Gammaproteobacteria > Steroidobacterales > Steroidobacteraceae > JADGHX01. The sequence continues at coordinate 974,139 of CAWIOP010000005.1, forward strand.
GGCGTGCCAGGGGTTGCTCTCGGCGCGCTCTCCATGGCGCAGGCTCCAGATCATGTTGTACAGGAAGACGAGCTGGGCCGCCGCGACTATCAGCGCCGCTATCGTGATCACCTCATTGATCGTGTGCACGGAGCTCGGGAGGAAGTCCGTGTTGCCCAACGCGTAATACCGGCGCGGCACGCCCAGGATACCGAGGTAGTGCATGGGCAGGTAGATCGCGTACGTACCCAGGAAGGTGAGCCAGAAGTGGATTTTGCCCAGCCGCTCGTTCCACATCCGGCCGGTGATCTTCGGGTACCAGTGGTAGATCGCGCCGAACACGACGAGGATCGGCGAAACCCCCATGACCATGTGGAAATGGCCGACCACGAAGTAGGTGTCGGACAGCGGCAGATCCACCGTGACGTTGCCGAGGAACAGCCCGGTCAGCCCACCGTGAACGAACGTGAAGATGAAGCCAATCGCGAACAGCATCGGGACGGTGAGGTGGATGTCGCCGCGCCACAGCGTCAGCACCCAGTTATAGACCTTGATGGCTGTGGGTATGGCGATGATCAGCGTCGTCGTCGCGAAGAAGAACCCGAAATACGGGTTCATGCCGCTCACGTACATGTGGTGTGCCCACACGACGAAGCTCAGGATGCCGATCGCCAGGATGGCCCAGACCATCATCCGGTAGCCGAAGATGTTCTTCCGCGCGTGGGTGCTCAACAGGTCAGAGACGATGCCGAAGGCCGGCAGGGCGACGATGTACACCTCCGGATGCCCGAAGAACCAGAACAGATGCTGAAACAATAGAGGGCTGCCGCCCTCGTATACGAGCTGCTCGCCCCTCGATTGGATCGCGGGCATGAAGAAGCTGGTGCTTAGCGTCGTGTCCAGGCTCATCATCACGGCGCTGACCAGCAGGGCGGGGAAGGCCAGCAGGCCGAGGATGGTCGCCATGAAGATGCCCCATACCGAAAGGGGCATGCGCATCAACGTCATCCCCCGGCAGCGGGCCTGCAGAACGGTCGTCACATAATTCAATCCGCCCATCGTGAAGGCGACGATGAAGATGCCAAGCGAGATCAGCATGAGGAGAATGCCGCCGCTTGCGCCTGGCGTTCCGGGCAACACGGCCTGCGGCGGATAAAGTGTCCAGCCCGCGCCGGTGGGCCCGCCGGGAACGAAGAAGCTCGAGAGCAGCACCAGCACGGCCACGAGATAGACCCAGAAACTGAGCATGTTCATGTAGGGAAACACCATGTCCCGCGCGCCCAGCATCAGCGGGATCAGGTAATTGCCAAAGCCGCCCAGGAACAGCGCGGTGAGCAGGAAGATCACCATGATCATCCCGTGCATGGTGATGAACTGAAGGTAGTTCTGCGGCGCGATGAAATGGAACGTATTCGGGAACCCCAGCTGCAGTCGCATCATTCCGGAGAGCACCAGCGCGACCAGTCCCACGCAGATCGCGACGACGGCGTACTGGATCGCAATGACCTTGTGATCCTGGCTCCAGATGTACTTCCGGACGAAGCTGTGCGGATGGTGCAGCTCCACATCCCGGTCGGCGATTGCAACGTAAGCCATCAGCGTCTCCTTCAGTTCGCCATCGCAGTCCTCTTCTCCACCGACTGCAGCGTGTTGATATAGGCAAGCAGATCGTCGATCGCCTGGGTGTCAGGGATCACGCCGCTGATCATCGCCATCTGGTTGCCGTACAAGTCATGGTGATGGCTGCCGCGAATGCCATCCTTGAAGTTCCTCAATTGCCTCGCCAGATACCAGTCGCTCATGTGTGACAGGCGCGGCGCGTTCGTTGCCACGATGCCCTGTCCGGATTCACCGTGGCAGGCAGCGCACGTCCTGTATAGCGCCGCGCCTCGTGTGGCGTCGCCCGAAACGGTGGTCGGCGGTGCGTGATCCGGCAGGGTCTCGATGTAGGCCGTGACGTTCCTCACCGCTGCCTCGTCAGCCAGCATCCCGGCGAATGGAATCATCTGCTTGCCATACACATCGTGTTCCTGCATGCCGCGCAGGCCCTGTTTGAAGTTCTCGAGCTGCCTTCTCAGATACCAGGCTCCCTGGCCGGCAAGCTTGGGCGCGTTGAGTCGGGGGTTTCCGGAGCCCAACGCGCCGTGGCAGGCGACGCACGGGGCGAAAAGCGCTTTACCGGCCACGGGGTCCGCCGCGGCGATGCTCAAGGTCTCGCCAAACGTCGGATAGCGCGCGAGCCAGGCTCTGAACGTGCTGTCGTCATCGACTGCGACTCGGCCTCGCATCGCGTAATGCGCGATGCCACAGAGCTCCTCGCACAGGATTTCGTATTCGCCGGTCCTGGTCGGCGTAAACCACAAGTACGTCTGCATGCCGGGGACCAGATCCATCTTGACGCGGAACTGCGGCACCGTGAAGTCGTGCAGCACGTCCTTCGACCGCAGCAGGACCTTGACCGGCCGGTCGACAGGAATATGCAACTCCGGGTTGGATACCAATACATCGTCTCGCCCTTTGGGATCATCCGGATCCATGCCAAAGGGGTTTTCGGCCCCGACCAGCCGGGGATTGGTCGCGCCCAGCGCGCCGTCCGCTCCAGGGAATCGATAGCTCCAGTGCCATTGCTGACCCACCACTTCGACGATGGCGGCGTCCTTCGGTACCTGGACGAATTTGGCCCACACGAAGAGGCCTGGCGTCAGCATCGCGGCGACTCCGAGCGTGGTCGAAATCGTCAGCCACCATTCGAGCTTCTTGTTTTCCGGCTCATAGTGCGCCCGGTGTCCCTTACGGTGACGGTAGCGAATGACGGCATACGCCATGAAGAGGTTCACCGCCACGAACACGATTCCGGTGACCCAGAAGGTAATGTTCACCGTCTGATCCATCGTCTTCCAATTGGACGCGATCGGTGTGAACCACCACGGGCTCAGGAAGTGGAACAGGAGTGTGCCGACGACCAGCAAAACCAGTGCAATGGCGAACGCCACCTGTGAATCCCCCGGTTTAATCGCCAACCTTCGATTTTGAGACCGGAGCCTCCGCCACCGGTTTCACGGGGCTGAACGGATTGATGAAATGCGTATCGATTCCCGCCAGCACTGCTTCCGGATGATTTTCCTGCATCAGCGCCCGAACGGTCGCTTCCTGGTGCTTTCGAACATAGACCAGCAGCAGGTATTTTCCGGCCTCTATTTCCGCGTGGAACTTCCTGAGCTTCTTGTTCTCGCTATCTACACCAGTCAAGCCGCCTTCCCAGGCGCCGAACAAGGTGGCCGCCGCAACGAGCACAACGTAGACAAAGCCCGGGACGTCCGGACCGAAGGGTTGGAAGTAATTCAGCAATCCGATGCCGACCAGTCCGGCCAGGAAGCCAATGGCCGCGCCAACGTACCCGTCGCGAATGACATCCAGGGTCTCGAGGTAGTTGGCAGAATGGATATGCTGCCGCTTCAGGCCGAGCTCGTCCCTGGCGACCACGTGCAGGTAGAAGTCGTTGACGCCGGCCTCATGCAAATCATCGGAAATACGGTGAGCGCTGGGGAGGGTAGGCGCGAGGTAATAGATGCATTTCATAGCATCCCCCAACTTCGGACTGTGGCTATGAGTCCTGTGAGTGCGAATTCTAACCCCGTTCGGGCTAGAGCGGCGCCCCTACCTCCTTCTCCCCCACAACCATGCGAGGATGCCGAAATAGAGAAGCACAATCGCGACAACTGCGAAGGGAAGCGCAGGGAGCCAGATGGGCACGTGCTGGAGACCAGAAGGCCGGACGATCGCTGTAACCACCCACACACTGGCTGTACCAACAAAGATTCCGAACGCCATTATCGGCCGATTCCGCCACGCGAGGCCCCACAAGGCCAGGAAAACCAGCATACCGACTATCGGTAGGAACAGCGTCATCGTCGCCTCAGCGGCTTGCCTCGATCATGTGGTCGACCGCGGCCCGGATCAGTTCGTCCGGGATATCCGTGCGTCCGCCTTTCGGCGGCATCAAGCCAGCCTCGCCCTTGAAGCCCTCGATGGCGTGCTGGTAGAGCGTGCTCTTGCCTTTGGCGACGCGCCCACCCCATGCGGCGGCATCGCCCGCGCGCGGCGCGCCACCAATCCCCTGGCCGTGACATGCAACGCAGACCTGCTGGTAGACCTCGGCGCCACTGGCTGGCATCGTCACTGCGGTGCCGGCCCGCCCGGCGCTGATGCTTGGGACGATGGCGAGTGCGGTATTGTCCTGGCCGGCTACCGCGACTTTCGCTGGAGGGGCGATTCGCTCCGCAACCAGCCGCCGGTACTGCGGGTCTTGCAGGAGCCGTTCGGTTCGGCCGCGATTTGCCACGTAAATGGCAAGAAAATAGATTCCGGCAACGACGCCGACGAGAATGCCGATGATCAGACTGAACAGATCACGGAACTTACGATCGTGGGCTACGCTCACGTGGGGTCCACACCGGGTTCGGTAAGGCCGATCTTGACGTGGCGGTGAAGTATGGACTCTCCACGGTTTGGAGGACAGATCCGAACCGGCATGCAGCTTGCTTCACCAGTGCGAGTGCGGTGCGGCGATCAGAAGAAGGCCATGAATATCATCACTGGCTTGTGGCGCCGCGGGCTGCTGCGGAGGATCGGCTACAAATTCCAAGCACCGAAGGGGTGGACCGTATGACCACAATCCTCAGTTGGACAATGCGGCAGTATCCGCACATTGGCGTGCGTCGCGTGCCGAAGGAGCGATCGCTCGAATGGCTGCGCCGTGGATGGGACGATCTGCGGCATTTTGGGGCTGCGAGTCTCGCGCATGGCGTCCTCATTGCGATGCCGGGCGCAGTTCTCCTGATTCTCGGCAGTAGTCACCCGTTCTTCATCGCCGCGGCAGTGTCGGGGTACCTGCTCATAGGGCCCATCATGACGACAGGGGTGTGCGAGTTGTCGAGACGTCGTGCGGCCGGCGAGCCGGTGGGATTCGATCAGTCGCTGAACGCCCTGAGTCGCAATCCGCGCGGCCTGCTCCAGTTTGGCGCGATGCTCGCGGCCGTTGCGGTCCTCTGGTTCGTTGCCTCCGAGGTGATGCTGCGATCGATTCTGGACGTCCCATGGCCGAGCCTGGCCGAAACGTTGTGGGGTGGGTTCACGGACACGGCGAGCCGCGCAGAGGTCCTCGCCTACGTGGGTTCCGGCGCCGTGCTCGCCGCCATCGTGTTCACGGTATCCGTCGTGGCCGTACCGCTCATCATCGATCGGGGCGCGAGCGCCACGGCGGCCATGTGGGTCAGCATCAAGGCGACTCTCGCCAATCTTCCGGCAATGCTCACCTGGAGCGCGCTCATCGTGGCACTGACGGCGCTCGGCTTCCTGACGCTGCTCGTGGGCATGATCGTCGTCGCGCCCCTTCTTGGACACGCGACCTGGCATGCGTACCGGGATCTCGTTGAAGAGACTTCATAGCCGTTGCGAGCGGTACATGTCATCGACGAGTCGCACCAATTGCCCGAGTTGCGGTTCCGGCTTCGAAACCCGGCCCGCGCGTGAATACGCGAGGATGCTTGCACGGAGTGCGACTTCGAGCTCCTGGCCGCGCCGGGCCGCTTCGGCGTGCGCGGCTTCTTCAGCTGCGAGCCTCTGAGCGTGCTGCACGCGCCCTTCGGCGTCGAGCACGATAATCCCATAGTCGGTTACGCTATGAACGAGGAGCCGGAACATCTCCTCGCTCTGCGGCCGTGTGTCTGCCATGGCACCTCGTTCGTACCAATCGAATCGTCAATCACGCGGCCCGCACACCGCGGCCATGACACAGCATCGAAAGCTGGCAGGCAAGGTGTTCGGCTGCCGGTCACCACCTGAAGTTCATGCCCAGCGCGTAGCTGCGCCCGTAGGCATCGTAGTTGTTGCTGACGAACTGCGAGCCCGTCCGCGAGTTGTAGCTCGGGATGACGATCGGGTCCCTGTCGAACAGGTTCGTCACGTACAGCGCGACGTCCCAATTGTGATCCCCGAACATCTCCCCGCTGTAGCCCAGCTTGAAATTGGTGTTGAGGTAGTTCGGCAGTCTGTTGTCGTCGACGTCGCGACCCTCGACCCAGGTCGTATTGATCTTCGAGTCACTGATCCACTCTTCCGACACCTGGGCCGTCCATGAGCCGAACGTGTAGGCCAGGGACAGGTTGCCCTTCCAGGTGGGATACAAGTTGAAAAGCCCAGTGTTATCGAAGCCGCCCTCCAGGCGGACCGTCGGCGCGCCCGGAGTCGGGATGTTGGATCGCTCTATCAAGCGGCTCGCGAAGGCCCGGATGGACAACGTTTGCGCCATCTGGGTGATCCACGTCGGGTGCGCGAGGTACTGCGCTTCGAAGTCGATGCCCCTGACCTTGACCTGCGCAATGTTCAGGAACGGGTTGAACACCCGGGTGAGGGTGCCCGCCTGCGGATCGCGCTCGACGTACTGGCACAGCGCAGTCTGGCCCTGGAAGCAGAACGTCGTGATGTTCTGCGTGCCGAGCTGACCGATCGCGTCTTTGACCTTGATGGTGTAGTAATCGGCCGAGAGCTGCAGGCCATCCAGCAAGTCGAAGCTCGGACGGAACACCGCCCCGAACGTCACCGTGTCGGCCTTCTCGGGGTCGAGGTCCGGGTTGCCTACGTTGACCGAGGTGATCTGGAACGACTGGCCCGTCGCGCCGCCCACCCCAACGGGCGCCGGGTCGAACACGCTGCCGCCCCCTCCCTGAAAGTCGAAGCGCTCGGAGAACGTGGCCTCGCGCACGTCACGGGACAGGGTGGCCCGGAAACGCAGGTCGCTATACGCCTGGAAGTCGAGGCCGACCTTGTACGCCTCCACCGACCCAATGCCCGAGTAGCGGGATTCGCGGAAGGCGAGGTCCGAGCCGAGTCTCTGTCCGTGCGAGGTCTCGAACAAGGGCACGTTCACCTCGACGAAGGCCTCCTTGACATCGTACTCACCCTGGATGGGTGGCACCGTAGAGAACTGGATCAGGTTCGGGCTTCCTCCCGTGAAACCTCCCGGGATACCCCGGATGCCGAGCGCCGGCGCATTGAGCGGCGGTCCCAGCGCTTCGACTTCATACGGGAACGGTTCCTGCACCAGTTCTTCCTTACGGTAGGTGACGCCGAAGGCCGAGCCAATGGGGCCTGCCCAACCGTCGAAGAGGTTGCCCGTCAGCAGCAGCTCGCCAAACTGCTGATGAACGTCGCTGGTACCCCACTTGTCGCCCACCAGATAATCCCGCGCCGCCTGCGATACGTTGCCCTGGCCGAAGGGATTGAGGGGTACGCAACCGCTGATGGTGTTGTCCAGACCCACGGGTGACAGCAGGGGCGTTCCGTACTTGTTCGTCCTGCCGGCCACAGAGGCCGCCAGCTGTGCTTCGGTTGGATTGAAGAGTTGCACGCGGCAGATCGGAGTTCCGTTCGGCCCCGTCACCGCATCCAGCGCGAGGAACATGCGGTCGACACGCAGGTCGTCCTTGACCAGGGTGAACTTGTGCGAGCGACCCGCTTGCCAGTTGAACCGCGCCTGCCAGTCAGACCAGATGTCGGCCTCACCGCCGACACTCCACGTGAACATCGTGTGCGCATTGTGTTCGGTCTGGTCGTCTGCCCAGTTATCCAGGCCCTTGAGCTGACCCAGCTTGAGCATCTTGAAGGCGGCGACGTTCTGGGCCGTCATGGCCTGCTGTAAGGCGGCCGGCAGGTAGGGATTGCCGGAATAAATCGTAGCGAACCAGATGTCCTGCAGGTGGGGCAGTCCCCGCTGGTGGTACTGGTTCGACTCCGAGACGCCGTACATCGCCTGCGTGAACAGGCGCAGACGGTCCGTAACATCGTACTTGAAGCCGACGAACGCGGCCGGTTCCTTCACTTCAGCGCCAAACGGGCCGCCGTCGAACGCTGCGGTGGCTGCGTCGAACTCCGGGCCGCCCGACATTGACTGGGTGCCGCCGGACCCCGCGGTGATGGCTCCCGGCACAAACGGGCGCAGCCCAGTGCCATCTGGCGTAAACACGTTGTTCCGATAGGTAAAGTTGGGAACGGTTGTGGTTCCCAGCCCGCTGCTCGGCGACAGCGCGCTGTAGGCCGTATCGATGCGGCCATAAGGTGAGTGCACCGAGGAAATCACATTGGGTAGCGTCAGACGCTGCGGCACGCCCGGCGTGAGCGTCGGGGACCTCCAGGCGGGGTTCGTGACGAAGCCCCAACGTTGGAACCAGTCCCCCAGCTGGGTCGGATCACGCTCGATCTGGTCGATATGGTTGTAGTCCACGGACCCTACGACGTGCAGCTTTTCGCCTATCTTCATGCCACCTGCAAGCCCGAACTTGCGGCTGAATCCGCCGCCACTCCGCTCGGGTTTGCCTGTGGAGGCGGTCGCCTTCAGGCCCTCGAAGTCGCGATCCAGAATGAAGTTGACGACACCGCCTACCGCGTCGGCGCCGTACTGAGCCGAGGCGCCGCCCGTGACGATGTCAACGCTCTTGATGAGTGCGGTTGGGAACACACCGACGTTCACGGTGCCGCCGCGGTCGTCCTGGACGACACGGGATCCGTCGAGCAACACCAGCGTTCGTTTGCTCTCGAGTCCACGCAGGTTGAGGTAGGTGCCACCGGCGTTACCGAAAAGTGCACCGCTGCCGCGCTGCGCGGACTCGGTCTGGAATAGCTGCGGCAACTTGTCCAGCTGGTCGCCAATCGACGCACCGGGCTTGAAAGCCGCGAGATCCGAGGTCGAAAGCGTCGTCACGGGGACGGGCGTGTTCATGCCAGTCTGTTGACGAATGCGTGAGCCGGTGATGGTGACTTCCTGCACGGGCGGGTTGTCACCCGCCTCCGCGGCGTACGTCGCCGGGAGCCCCGTCACGGTCAGGACACCCGAGGCCACCGCGACCTGCGCAAAGTGCCGACCTACGCCACTACCACGCCTGCCCTGCAAGGCATGTCTCGACTCGTACATCGCACGTCCCCCTGTTTGCCGGTCGATGATTTTCTTCGAATCCGTACGCGGGATCTTGGAGTCCCGTTATTCGTACTTCGCTCAATTACACTACATCGAGGAGTGCGTCCTGCACAATGAGTTGGCTTAGCAACTTCTTTGTTTGCGGTCGCCGCGACCATGCCGTGATCACTACGCGTCCTGTTCTTGGGACGGGATCGTGCTGAGGCAGGCGAAAGCGTTCGGTGTTTTCTGCGCAGTGGCGTTGCTGCTCGCATGCCTGCGACCGTCGGGCTCCGCCTGCGGCGGAGGCAGCGAGCCAAAGCGAGGCTGTGAGGGATAGCAGAGCTCTACGCACATCACGTTCATGGCTTGTTCTGGACGTTCGGATCGAAGTGCAGGGCGGCGGGATCCTTTGCCACGCTATCCCAGTGCTCGGCGATCTTGCCGTTCTCGATTCTGAACAGGTCGAAGTGCGTCCCGGCATACTTGCTGCCAGGCTTTTCCGGATCGGGCGAGTAACTCACCGTAGCCACCATCACGAGATCGCCCTCTGCCATGATTGCGATCACCGGAAAGGTGATCGTCGACTGGATCTCGCGAACCGGCCGCGTCGCCTTCATGTAGGCGACCATCGCGTCCCGGCCCGTGGCGACGTTTGGATTGTGCTGGATGTAGCCCTCGGTGAAGTATTTGGGCGCCAGTTCGGTATGGGCGCCCTGGATGATCGCGCGCCACATGTCGAAAACCAGTTTCTTGTTCGCAGCGAGCTTTGGGTCCTTGCTCTGCAGGAGCGCTGCCTGGTCAGGCGCCGCCGTGGGAGGGACCTGGGCGTAGGCCGCGCCCACGCACGTCAATGCAATCCCGCAGCAGATAATGCTTGTTCTTAGGCCCACGAGGGTCTCCCGGCTGTTGTGTAGAGCGGATAGGTTAGGTGCGGCGAACGGCGAATTCCACCTCTGGGCAGACTCGCACCATTTCCACGCACTCAACGCCGCACGAAGTAGGGAACGGCCCCGAAGATCGCGCCGACAATCACGAGCGCGGTGATGTTCGGCATGAAGTAGGGGTAGATCATGAGCGCGAGGCCGCAGAGGAGCGGAATCGTCTTGCCCTGGCGGCGGCCGTAGATGAAATAGCCGATGCCGATCGAGCTGAACAGCACTCCCCAGACAAGCTCTGACTCATTCATGCGACTACCTTAATATGACCGCCAATCCATATGTGTTTGCCTCTGACTTTTTGCTGGTGGTGCCATCGCTATGTCGCGCATGGATTGTGATGGCAGCTCTGTATCACGATGTGCCGCTGGTCGGCTGGAGTAGCACGCAGTCCGAGATGAGTGCACACCGCGCACGCTACTCATCGCACGACGTGCGGCCAAGCAATCGTGCCAGGGCACGATCGTGGATGCGTGACATGGAGACCACGCAGGTGACCGCACCAACCAGAGCAAGAAACATATCCCACTGCGTATCCCAAGCATCTCCCTGCGTGCCGAGAAACGCGTTTGCACCAGAGCCTGCGATGAGTGCGGTCCACCATTCAATGAGCTCATAGAACGCACTAATGGCGAGGCAAACGCACACGACCACAAACGAGAGCATCGCGCCGCGTTTCAGTGGCGAGCACCGGAGCAGAATCTCGCGGGTGATCAGGGCCGGAACGAAGCCTTGCGCAAAATGCCCGATGCGGTCGTAGTGATTGCGTGTCAAATTCAGCGCGTGCTCTATCCAGAAGCCGAGCGGCACTTCCGCGTAGGTGTAGTGTGCGCCGATCATGAGAATGACCGAATGGATGGCAATCAGCGCGTAGGCCAGCGGTGTCAGCGGAAAGCGTCTGCGTGTCCACGCCAGCAGCATCAGTGCAACGAGCACTGGCGCCACCTCCAGCCACCAGGTGGCGCGATCCTTCGGCGCATAGCCCGTGATGACCAGGCCTGCGAGCGCTATGACGACGAACAGAGCGAACATGATTTCGGCATTGTATACGTTGATGCAGACTCGGTTTGCGTGCCCGAGGTTTCCAGGTCAGGCGTGCGAGGTCGCGCTGATATACACCGATCGATTCGCGAAAAAAACGGCGGGCGCGGCATGTGCCGAGAGTTCGCATCTCGACAAAACCAGTCCTTCACGGTCTTAATGTCGGCCATGACACCAGTCCCGCCGAGCGTGTGCTACGACAGAATTCCCGACGTCCGCGACGGCCTGACGCGCGAGGAACGCCTGGTCTTGTACGTGCTGCACGAGACCCGGAAGGAACGCGGCGATCGAAACGTGCCGACAGCGATGTTATGGGGCCGCGTGTCCGAGCACTTCCATATCAATCCTGACGAGCTTTCAGCGATGCTCGCGCGGCTCGGCGCGCGCAGATAGATCCCTGTCTATAGCGCAGCCGCCTGAGCTGCTGCTACTTCCACCTGAGCTGCCGCCGCCGGCACGCGCAGCTTTCGTGACTGAGCGCGACGAGCGCGAGCCCGCAATTCTGCGTGCCGGCTAAGGACAACACCGTATAGGCGATTTTCAACTGGCCGCTAGCCTTGGCCGCTGATTCGCGAGCATCCCGACGGCCGTTGGGTTCGCCCCGCGCCGACTGCGCCCCGCGACTACCAGATTTCCTGCGCCGAGGAGAATTCCGTGCAAGCCACGCCAAACGCTTCGCCCGATATCGCACGCCTGCTCACACTTTTTGCCCGCCTCGTCGCCGAGAACGGTTTCAAGGCACTTACGGCAGAGAGTGTTGGGGACTTCGTTGCCGCTCCCGGAGAGGCCGTTCTGTTCTTCGCGGAAGACCCGAAGCGTGTGCCGGAGACGTGGGACGTTGCAGCCGTGCTTCCAGGCATCCTGCGGTTGAGCTCGCGTGCGCTTCGCGTCGGTCTGCTCGACCCAACGGCGGCACGCGCCGTCGCCCCGCAATACCGCGTGAGGGTCTGGCCGAGCCTCGTTTTCACGCGCGACGGACAGTATCTGGGTGCAATCGAACGGATGCAGGACTGGAACGACTACGAGCACCAGATCGCGGCGATTCTCAGTGCCGCGCCCGACACGACGCTGAAATCCTGAACCTGCAGGTCCATCTGCGGACGAGGCACGGCGTCTGCGCAGACCTACTTAAGCGATCGCGGATGATACGACTTCGTTCGGGCGAAGCGGCGTGCGAGCGTTGGCGCACCTGGTGGAGGAATTCCCATGACTACACGAAAGTCGAAGCCGTCCTTCTTCCTGTACACCGACAGGCCGCCGGTTCGCTGGCTGCAAGCCGCAGCAGCCATGCTTGATGAGAGTCTGGCGACACTGTGCGCGAGGCAATGGCAGCGCGCCCGATTCATTGCCATTGAACCTTCCGACTCCCGGGAGTGCCGCCGACGCCTGCGCTAGATCGAGATCAGCCCTCGAGCTCGTCAGGGACGACGATGCACGTGCGGCTGAACGCCGAAATTGCCGCACGCCTGGAGGAAGTCGCACGGGTTCTCGCCGATCAGGATGCCAATCCGTATCGCGTCGAGGCCAAGATCGATCCGATGAGCGCGATCAGCCTGGCCATACGGCCGGGCAGGTGCTCGACGCTCTCAAACATCACTTTACGCTGTAGCCACGACCCTCGAGACACGCCGTCATGGCGCGAAAGTACGCCTCCCGCTTGTCGGCCGCCTGTGCTGGCGAACCGCTCTGCGGCATCGTGGGGTCAAAGCCCGTCTCATTCGCGGCCCAGCGGTGGCACTCGTATTTGTCAGTCGCCTGCTGCTCGAGGCTCTGACCGCTCTTGGGGTAGATGTACAGCTTGTCCGGAACGGGTGCCGTATCGACGGCAGCCGGTGAGGCCGGTGGCTTGACGACGACGTAGCCGCGCTGCGCTGGCCGCCATGCGTAGTACACGTCATTCGCGTAGTAGTAGGGCGCATTACCCGCCCAGATCGTAGTGTAGAAGGGTGGCAGAAACGGAACCACGAGACCGACCGGCGGCGCGATGACGACCCAATGTGATCGTTCGGCGCGATACCAGACGCCACCGTGGAAGTAGAATGGCGAACGGCCCGAACGAACGACGTAATGGCCCGGCGGCAGTGCGCTGACAATGTGGCCTCGCGACGGGTAATACCTGTTGTGGTTATAGCGATGGTCGAGCACTACGTCGCGATCAGCGCGTTCGTGGCTTCTGGCGGGAGGATCGGCGTGCGCTGCCATCCCGGCTCCGGACAGGACCACGACGCAGATGGCGATGCTCCGGCAGGTCACGATCAGGTTCATTGCTGTTCCCCGTTTACTTCACGGTGTAGCCACGGCCTTCGAGGCAGGCGGTGAGGGCGCGGCGGTAATCATTCGATTGCCGCTCGATGCGCGCCAGGCGCTCCGTCTCGCGCAGATCCTGGCGCCGCTGAATTTCGCGCGCTTCCTGTACACGGGCTGCATCTGAGGCACTGCCCAGAACGCCACCGATAACGGCACCGACGGCCGCTCCTGCTCCGGCACGTCGTGGACTGGAGACCGCTGCGCCAATGACAGCGCCTGCGACGGCGCCTGCAACCGTGTCCGCTCCCGGTGCGGGCGCCGGCACGACCTCGACACGTTGGTGGGGTGCGAGTGAGGGTTGGCTCGGATCGAAGCCGGTCTGTTCGACCGCCCACACGTAGCATTCGTATCGGTCACGGTCGAGCTGCTCGGCACTCTGACCCTTGCCCGGGTAGACGTACACCAGCGCAGCGCGTGAGGCGTTCGCATCCGGCGCGGATGAAGATGACGCGCTCTCCAATACCGGTGGCGCGGGGGTCGTGTCTTGTGCGCTGAGGCTGGCGCAGCCGGTAATCGACATCACGGTCAGAACCCATGCGAGCGGCACGAGTCCACGCGAAATCGTCGTCGTTCCCATGAGAAGCCTCTGAATGCAAAGCTCAGGCAAACCGCCTGCGGTGCATGCTGCCCGGATGAGACAGACGCGGGAATCCGCAGAACTACGCGCGAGCACCGCACGGATACCCTCTGCGACGTACGTATTACGTGGTTCGCACTTCGCCCCGCAGCTCCGCAGCCCAGCGCAGCTCGGATTCGACGTCGCGTTTGATGTCAGCATCGCTTTTCGTTGCGGTCTCCCATGCGTTTTCCCGCGTTCACGATTTCGAGCGGTACGGCCAGGATCGCGCACACCACGGCGGGCGCGAATTCGCACCACTCGATGCCGATTCCGGTGCGGCTCCGGCGTACGACGTACGCCGCCACCTCGTGCTGCTGCGTGCGATCGTACGTTCTGAGCTCCAGGATCACAGATACGTGCGCCAGGAGCGGTGGATCGAGACTGGTTCGCACGAATGCGCCACTCACGCTCGCGTCTTCCAGTCGTCCAGTGGCCATTGCATGCGGCGGACAACCGAGTTGCACGTCGATGTCGACTGGTACCCGATGTCCCCATCGATGGTCCATCTCGTTTCTCCTTCACGCCGTCAGGTCGGTCACGATTCGATGCTACGCGCGAGGGCGCGCGGCCACGATCCGACCGTGTGCTTAGGCGCGTGCGAACTGTACTTAGAACGCCCTGCCAGGCCGATGTAGTAACTCATTGCGTACGGCTCCTGTCGCGAGCTGATCGCTGGCGTTCAATCCTTACCGTTCAGGCGGTGTGCCGCATCGAGCTGTTCGCGCAAAATGGTGGCCCAGCGCGCGGCTGCGCGGCGGGCGGCCGCGATGTTACCGACGCGCGTGGTGAGCTCGAACCACGGCGACTCGGGGTCGCGGCGGTGATCGACGACCCGCGCGACCAGGTCGCCCGTGGGAGCGTCGCGAAGCTCGGCGACGAGGGTCATTTCGCCCGCCGAGAGGGTGTACGTGCGGGTGATGCCGGGCCGGGGCAGATCCGGCGCATTGATGACGAGGTCCCGGATCTCAGCCTTGATCCGCAGCACGTCGTCCGCCGGGGCCTCGACCACCTGGTATCGCCCCGATCGCGCGAGCTCGTGCGTGAACTCGTCCCTGAGAATGCGCGCCAGGCCAGCGCGGATCTGCTGCTTTTCATCCGCAGTGATCGGCCGGCCGCCGGGCTGCGGATCCCAGCTCTTCCTGAAGGAGACCTCGATCGGGTCGAGCAGGACCTTGTCGTACGCGCTCAGGTTCGCGTTCGGACGCGCGTACACTTTTTCAATACCTTTGATTCGGGCTCTGACCAACCCTTCGTCATCGGCCGCACTGGGTGCCGCGCTGCCCGGTGCGCGTTCATCGCCTGGCGTGCCAGCACCGACTCCCGTCGCCTTGCAGCCCGTGACGGCGAGTGCCGCAAACAGCATGAGAACCAGGGGTCGAGCAATGCGAGTGACCATTTACCACCTCTCGTTCAAGTTCATTCTGTTGCGGGACCGATGAAACCTTAGGACAGCTCGAGGGCGCACACGATTCGAGCGTGTGCGTAGCCTGTTGCGCAGTACTACGAAGACCGTAGAAATGCGCAGCACGTGCGGGATGACACGCATGCATGCGGCCAGTCAGGCGTGTGAGCCTGCCGTGCAACTTCGAGTCGGAAGGAGGCAAGCATGGACTTTCTGCGTGTCGTCGAGCAGCGTCGCGCCGTACGTCAGTACCGCCCCGCGCCGATCGAGCGGAACGTGATCGAGCGGCTGATCCATACCGCGATCCTCGCGCCGAGTGCGATGAATCTTCAGCCCTGGGCGTTTGCGGTGGCGACCGGCGTGACCCGAATCGATGAGTATGCGCGACGTGCGAAGGAGCACCTGATCGCCGCGTCGGCGCTGCCGGCGCAGGCGCGTGACATGTTGAACGAACCGCAATTCAGCATGTTCTATCACGCGCCCGTGCTGCTTCTCGTGCTCGGCAAGTCGGCCGACGAACAGGCACGCGAGGACTGCTGTCTCGCGGCGCAGACCCTGATGCTCGCGGCTCGGGATGCGGGTCTTGGAACGTGCTGGATCGGCTTCGGCCGGCCCTGGCTCAATCTCGCCGGGACGAAAGCCGAGCTGGGAATCCCGGAGGGCTACCACGTCGTCGCGCCGATCGTGATGGGTCATCCCGTGGCCTGGCCGGAATCGCATGGCCGGCGCGCGCCCGAGATTCATTGGGTCGCGCCGGACCGCAACGACGATGCCAGGAAAGTCGGCAGCCGATGGTGACGTCATGAAGCGCATCGTCCTCTTCATCATGACCAACCTGGCGGTACTCGTGCTGCTCTCCGTGGTCGCGCGGGTGCTCGGCCTGGATGCGGTACTGGCGCGCCAGGGCCTCGACATGCGCGGCCTGCTCTTCATGGCCGCAGTACTCGGCTTTGCCGGCTCGTTCATTTCGCTCGCAATGTCGAAGTGGACCGCGAAACGCCTGATGGGAGTGCATGTGATCGGCAGTCCCGCCACACCCGCGCAGGCGTGGCTCGTGGATGTCGTCCGGACTCACGCCGCGCGCAGCAGAATCGGAATGCCGGAGGTCGGAATATTCGATGCGCCGGAGATGAACGCGTTCGCGACCGGTGCGCGCCGCGATCACGCGCTGGTTGCGGTGAGCAGCGGCCTGCTCGAAGGCATGCGCCGCGAGGAGATCGAGGCCGTCCTCGGTCACGAAATGACGCACGTAGGCAATGGCGACATGGTCACGCTCGCGCTGATTCAGGGCGTCGTGAACACGTTCGTCATCTTCCTGTCGCGGGCCCTCGGTACCTTGCTCGATAGTGCGATCGGGGGTTCGCGCGACAGCGAGCGACGCGGACCGGGACCGTTCTATTTCGTCTTCGTCATCGTGCTTCAGATCGTGCTCGGGCTGCTCGCCAACGTGGTCGTCATGTGGTTCTCGAGACAACGGGAATTCCGCGCGGACGCCGGCGGTGCGAAACTTGCGGGAACCGGCAACATGATCGGCGCGCTCGAGCGCCTTGGCGCTCAGCATGGCGCACCGCTTCCCGGCCAGATGGCCGCGTTCGGAATCTCCGGTCGATTCGACGGCGCTTTGCGCCAGCTCTTCATGAGCCATCCGCCGATCGCGGAGAGAATCGCGGCCCTGCGTGCCGGTCGCTACGCGTAAGCAATGCCCTGGAACCGCGAACGTTTCCCGCCCGCGATGGCGCATCTGCCGCAGCCCGTGCGCGAGAAGGCGATCGAGATCGCGAATGCGCTGCTCGCTGAAGGATATGACGAGGGCAGGGCAATTCGCATTGCCATCGCGCAAGCCAGGCGGTGGGCGCAGGCGCGCGGGATCGATTAGGTGGCGCTCATCGTGAGATCAGCTCGAGCATCGCCGGCCGCGCAATGACCGCAACGCCCAGCGCCACGAGCATGCCGCCGGCGGTTCTCGCCAGCACGATGCCTTGCTTCCAGTGCTTCTCCACGAAGAACAGCGCAAACAGGCCCGCCATCCACAGCAGATTCATCAGCCCGACGACGACCAGCACGGTCATCAAGGCCCAGCAGCACCCCAGGCAAAACGCGCCATGAACGACGCCGGCGCGCAGCGCGCCGGGCGTGCCGCGGCGGAAGTCATGCATGGCTACGAAAGCGAAGGGGCTCTGACATTTGTTGAGGCAGTACTGCTTCCAACCGGTGAACTGATAAGCGCCGGCACCGACGAGAATCGTCCCGGCGAGCACGGGCAGCCAGCCGGACTGTGCCGCGCCGTCGTCGAGCGTCGCAAAACCCCAATAGGCCAGTAGCGGTACGACGCCGATCGCAGACCAGACCAGAAGATAGCCACCGATGAAGGCGATCGTGGAGACGACGCCATCGCCGCGCCGACGCGCCACGGCGAGATGCGCCAGCACCATCGGCGCGACGGTGGGAAGCATCATGGCCGTCATCATCGTCACCCACATCGTGAGGAAGAGACTGGCGCTCATGCTGCCCGGCATGCGGCCGCCAATCTGGCCGAGCCCCATGACCATGCCCTTCATGGAGCTCGACTGTTCGATGGTGTTTGCCCACGCGAGCACGGACAGCGGGACCAGCGCGATGATGACGATCAGCGTGGTCCGCCACGGCAGGAGGGTGAACGCCGCGCGTGGCGTGTCTTCCTTGGAGACCATGATGGCCGCCCGTAAGGGATCAGTCAGGTCCGTTCCAGGAGAACGGAATGTGCTTGCTCGACTGCCCACTGCGCTTCCAGTCGAAACCGAAACCCGTGACGCGGTCCATCACCGCGGTGCCCCAGGTTGCGACGGCGTTGGGGCCAACCTCCGAGCCCGGCGGGTTGATGGTCTGGATGCGCTGTCCCGGCAGTGTCGTCGGACCGGTGAGCGCCTCCGCTTGCGCGTCGACTTTCCCAGGTATGTTGGCGCGCCAACGGGCAAGATCCCCCGCGACTTCGATCTCGATCGGCACGAACTCGATGCCGCGCACCTCTGCGATGAATTGCGCGAATTCCCCGGGCCAACCGCCGGCTTTGCCACCGAAGATCATTCCCAGCGCGTCACGTTGCAGGTCGTTCGCCCGCTCGTCCATGAAGATGCCCATGCTGGCCTTCGTGGCGCCTGCCCAGATGTTGCCCTTGAAGTAGCCCAGAGCCACCACGTTCAGGCCGTCGAGCGCAACATTCCCGTAAGCGCCGTTGCGCACCTGCCATGCGAGCACACCCTCGCACTCGCCGAAGGTCGGTGTCTGGGCAAACTCGCAGGGGCAAGGAATGTTGCATTTGCAGACGTCGAACCAGTCGCCGTTCACCTGCCACTTGGGGATGTTCTCCATCGCACACCTCCTCGGGTTTCGAGGGTCGCTGCGCCATCCTAACTCCGGCGCATCGAAGCGGAGCAAGACGTCGCGCTCACCGCCATGCCGCCGCTCATGAAGACCGTAAGCGCAGACACGGCCAGACGAAACCACGTTAGACCTGGACGACAGCGAGGCCAGGTTGAATCCTGCCGGCGACGTCGTACTGCGCGGATGCTAATTGCCTTCGGCGAGCTCGACCGGCTCAGCGCGACGAGCGCCAGCGGCTTGATCCATCCGAACATGCTCCTGTTAGTCAACACCCCGCCTGCCTCCCGCCACTGTGTGGGCTCCGCGCCTGTCACCGCGCGCTGCCGCCTTGACGGCCCGGCACGGCTGCGAGCAATCTCAACCAAATACGAAGCATGCTTTGTGTGCGAAGCTCAGGTACGACGGCAGCGAACCGCCGGAGAGTTTTCCTGAGCGACTGGCAGTGAGGGGGGCTATGTCTGCTGAGTCATTCCAGCCGCGCGGGGCGGCGCGCCTGCATTCGACTGTTCGCCGGGGAGCAGTTGCAACTGCCGTTGCCGTCGCCTGCTACGGCACAGTAATGCCGCCAAGCCGTCTTCCTCCAGTGCGGGCAGCGACGAGGTCCGCGAAGTGGGGGTGACGGGGTCTCGCGTCGTCTGTCGCGACTACTCGTCGCCTTCTCGGATCATGACGTTCGGTGGCGCTGCCTCAGCACACTGCCGGAATCAGCGTCGACCAGCAGCTCGCCAGGCTCTCTCATCTCCAGCGGCGTCGGGTCTCGATAACAAACCACATTGATTCTTGATAGGTCTCGATTACAAACCACGTTGATTCAAAGGGGGGACGCATGGTCTCAGTATGCTCCGTATTCGCGCCTGTGCCGGCGCGCGTCACTGCGCCGGCCTCGCTGGTCAGGGCCGCTGTTGTAGCTGCCTTGGCCGCTGCAGCCGTCACGCCTGCATTCGCGCAGGAGGAATTGCAGGAGGTCACCGTCACGGGTTCGCGCATCGCGAGGCGCGACTTGTCCGCGGCCAGCCCGGTCGTAACCGTAGCGACAGACACGCTCGAGTCTTCGTCGACGACCGCCGTCGAATCGGTGTTGCAGCAACTGCCGCAGTTTGTGCCCGGCGGCAACCAGTTCGTCTCCGGCGCGCAGGCAGGAGCTGCGCAGACGCCCGGCGCCGCGACGCTGAACCTGCGCGGCCTGGGTGCGAACCGCAACCTCGTGCTGGTCGACGGCCGCCGTGCCCAGCCCGCGAATGCCTTGCTGGTCGTCGACATCAACACGATCCCCGCCGCGGCGATCCAGGGCGTGGAGGTCATCACCGGCGGCGCCTCCGCCGTCTATGGTCCGGACGCCATCGCGGGCGTCGTCAACTTCGTGCTGAAGAAGGATTTCGAGGGCCTCGACGTCGACGTCCAGAGCGGCATCAGCGAGCAGGGCGACGGCGAGGAAACCCGCATCAGCACGCTCATGGGCATGAACGGCGCCAATGGCCGCGGCAACATCATGATCGGCCTCGACTGGACCAAGCGCGAGGGCGTGTTCCAGCGCGAACGCGACTTCTACGTCAACGGCTGGCGGGATCCGAACAACCCCGGTGGCGACTTCGTCCAGACGGCAAGCTATGCCGGCGGCCAGGTGCTGGCCGGTGGCCCGAACCAGCCCTCTCCGGCGGCGATCAGTGCGCTATTCCCGAACCTGCCGGCCGGCGCCACCATCGGCCCGGCGTCGGAATTCCGCTTCGAGAACGACGGCTCGGTGTTCGTGAACCAGAAGGGCTTTGGCTACGATGGGCCGCTTGGCGCGCTCGACGCCGGCCGTTACACCATGGTGAACAGGCTGGCCAATGGCAACCTCGACCAGAAGTACACGACGCAGTTCGTCTCGACGCCCCTGGAACGCCACTCGCTTTTCCTGCGCGGTCGTTACGACATCACCGACAACGTGAGCGCCTTCGCGCAGGCCAACTACAGCAACATCGAAGTCAACACGCGCGGCAACCTCGCCCCGGCCATCACGGTGTGGCAAGCACCCATTCCGCGCGACGGCCGTACGCTGCCGGCGGCCCTCAATGCGCTGCTGGACTCGCGGCCGCGGCCGAATGACCCGTGGAGCCTGTACCAGGTGCTCGACTACTACGGGCCTATCCAGTCGGAGAACACCACCAACGTCTGGCAGCTCATGGCCGGCCTGCAGGGCAAGATGGGCATACGGGACTGGACGTGGGAAGCGTACGTGTCCAAGGGCGACACGAACACGGTCGCCGAGACCGCACTGCCGTCACTACAGCGCTACTCCGCGCTGGTTGCAGCTCCGAACTTCGGGCGGAACGCCGCGATCACCGGCACGGGCCGCGGTTACACGCTCCGCTGCACGACCGGACTACCAGTGTTCCAGGAGTTCACGCCGTCAGAAAACTGCCTTACCAGCATCGAATCCCGCACGCGCCAGCTCACGACCCTGTCGCAGGACATCGTCGAAGCCAACATGCAGGGTGCGGCGTTCAACGTGCCGGCGGGAGAGGTGCGGTTCGCCGCGGGCGTCTCCTACCGCAAGAACGACTTCCGCTTCGACCCCGGCTATCCGGTCGAGCAGATCCTCGACAACCCGATCGGTCTGTTCGCGTCGAACAGCACCGCGGGTAGCACGAATGTGAAGGAAGTCTACGCCGAGCTCCTCGTTCCGGTGATCAAGAACCTGGAGCTCGAGCTCGGATATCGCCTCTCGGACTTCAATACCGCGGGCACTGTCGACACCTACAAAAGCCTGTTCACGTGGAAGGCCCTGGACACGGTGACGTTCCGCGGCGGTTATCAGTTCGCCACGCGCGCGCCGAACACCGCGGAGCTGTTCACCGGCCCGAGCCTGGCTGTGGTGTCGTTCCCGGCGGTCGATCCATGCTCGGTCGTGACGCTGTCTCCATGGGGTAACGTGGCTTCGAACCCGGATCGGACGCAGGTGCAGGCCTTGTGCCGGGCGCTCATCGGCAACAGCACCTCCGCATTCGACACCCAGACCTACAACACGCCGAATGGGCCGAACGGCTTCACCCGCCAGACCCCGCCGTTCTTCCCGCTGGAGATCGAGGTCACGCAGGGCAATCCGGACGTCGATCCGGAGCAGGGTCGCACCTGGACGCTGGGCGCGGTCGTTACGGAGCCCTTCGGCTGGGAGAACCTGAACTTCACGATCGACGCCTATCGCATCAAGGTGACGGATCAGATCTCGCCGATCTCCTCGACGACGGTCTACAACAACTGCTTCAACTTCAACGGCGTCAGCAATCCCACCTACGACGTCAACAATCCGTTCTGCGCCCTGATCGACCGCAATCCCGTCACCGGCGATCGCGAGCAGGTGGCGGCGCTCTATTCGAACCTGGGCACACTCGAGACCCAGGGCGTGGACATGACGTTCGCGTGGAATCGGGACATGGGCCCGGGCAACCTGGCGGTGCAAGGCACCTTCAGCTACCTGGATTACTTCCGCTTCCAGCCGGATCCGGACGCGCGGTTGAGCGAATCGACTGGCACCATCGGCGTGACGGTGAATCCGAACCCGACCCAGGACACGCAGTTCGACTACCGGTTGCTCACAAACCTCGCCTACCGCATCAACGCACTGAACATCGGTGTGATCTGGCGGTATCTGCCGGCCGTCGACAACAACGCGAGGGTAACCAGCCCGACGAGCACGACCCAGGGCACGGGGTCATACAGCGTCTTCAACCTCTTCGGCAGCTATGCGATCGGCAAGTACACGCTGCGTGCGGGCATCGACAACGTGTTCGACAAGGAGCCGCTGGTGGTCGGCTTCAACCCGGGCATCGACTCCAACAGCGACATGACGACTCCCAGCTTCTACGATCCGCTGGGACGTCGCTATTACGTGGGGGCGAAATTCTCGTTCTGACGACACAGGCCTGACGGCGTGCATGGGCGGTGGACCGCGAGGTCCACCGCCATTCTTTTTTATTGGAAAAAGTCGCCTGCGGCGCTTTTTCGGACAACGCCTTCGTTGCCGGCCGCAAAAGGCGTGACTTTTGCGGCCTGCCTTGTCACACGGCTGCCCCTAACGTGTCGGCCGGCTGCGGACGAACTGCGTGACGATCCACTTCTCGCCGCGCGTGGTGGGACGGCCCGCGTGCAGCGTGCGCAGGTCGGGCGCGAGGTCGGCGAGCGCGTTGACGAAGTACAGCGCGTCGCCGCGACGTCCCTTGTGCACGAGCCCCAGGTCGGGAAAGGCGGTCTCGCCTCCATCGTAGTTGTCGTTCAGGTAGACAAGGAACGTGATGACGCGCTGGCCGTTGCGGGCGATTTCGCCGGCATAGTCGCGCGTCGACTTCGGGTCGACGAAATCGTAGTGGTCCTGGATTTGCTCGCCGGTCGCGTAGTGCAGGACCGTTGGGGCCTCCATCATTCGCTCGGAAACGCCACAGGCCGCCGACATCCGCGCCTGCAGGAGCGCATGCACCAGCTCCGCGGAACCGATGTCGAACGTGGCGACGGTATTGTTGCGATGGGCGGCCACGATGTCCTCGCGGCTCACCGGGTCGTAGACGCGCGCGGGCACCAGCCGGCCCGCCGTCATGGCGATCAGCACCTCGCAGATCTCCGGCCTGATGAAACCCGGATAGGCACAGACCCGCGGCTCGGCGCTCCTCACGTCGGGCGGCGGGGCGCGGCGCCAGTCATCCAGCCGTACGGCCGCAGCCACCGCGCGCCAGTCCGGCTGGGCCGAAGAGGCTGCGCGCGCCGCGAGCGCGCGGTCTTCGCACAGTGCCAGTAATTGGCGGCGCGCCGGCTCCCAGCCAGCAGCGGCCGAACGACACAACCACGCCAGCGCCAACGGCCAGTTGGCCGCTACGCGCACGCCAAGCGCGAGGATGCCCGCTGCACGCGCGGCGGACTCCGCCAGCCCGCCGTCGCAGGCCTCGCCGAGGAATCGCAGGCCTTCCGCCGGCAACAGTGGTGCGCGGTCGCCCGTGAGCAGCCGCAGACCGAGCTGGCGCGTACACGGCAGGTCCCCCGTCTGGGTTCCGAGCGCCAGTTCGTTGACAGCCCCGTCGTGATCGCCGGCGGCATCCAGGGCGGCGGCGCAAGCCAAGTGCGCGGTGACAGCAGGCGTGGACACCTTGCGATCATAGGCGAAACCAATGCGTTCAGTCGCCCTGCCGAGTGGTGGTCCGCAATCACGCTGCGACACGGCTTTCCGCTGCCGCCTTCAAGGAATCTAACGGCGAGCCGAGCCGAAATTCCGCGAGGTTCGACTGCACAGTCGTGCCATACACAAGGCGAGAATTCAGGAGGGCTCATCCAGCAACTGAGAGGCAGCGGCCAGAGCGGCTCTGAGGATCAATTTCTCGGGAATGACCTCGAACGTGGTTGTCCCCACCTGTACCGTTCGGCAGTCTGACTCGCCGCACACAGAACAGCAGCGACTGCTGCCAACGCTCGCACCAACCCACTCCTCAACGGACCTTCCCGCGATCCAGATGCGGTTGGACTCCAAAGGGTCGGCTCTGAAAGAGCCCTCGTTGAGCTCTCTGATCTCGAGAGTCGGTTCGATGCCCAAGGGGCGCAGCGCCTCCGTCAGCTTACTGATCGCCCGCTGCATCTCACGATACGTAGCGTTACAGCGGTCGCAAGTCTTTCCGTCCGTGGCGACGAGTCTCTGCCAAATGATCGGTAGCGGTTTCATTTCGCCCTCGTTCCTGCTCATCTTCGCTTCTCGTAGGACCAGGCGTGCTGAGGCCCGGCCGATTTCTCGCGCTTCAGGATCTCGATGATTGCATCCGCAACCTGACGCGACACACTGCAGGCTGCGCGCTGAAGCCGCGGGATGCAACTCGTACGTTCACGTATGAAGTGTTGTCGCGATCCACGTCCTGCCAGGGCTTGCGTCCGTCGTCACCGGGGCCGTGGCGATGCCGCCGAGATGGATCAACGCTGTTCACTTCGTCGATCTGTTTGCGTTGTGGGCATGGTGCTCGTCTTGACGCCAGCCCTGGAGCGCGCTCTATAATTCAACAATTATCGAAGGATTCCTCCATCATGAAGTCAGGCCAGGCAGTCGATGCCCTTTCAGCGCTGGCCCACGAGTACCGCTTGAGCATTTATCGAATGCTCGTGGAAGCCGGGCCTGAAGGGCTGAATGCCGGAACGATCGCCACGCGTCTGAAGCTGCCACCGTCGTCACTGACGTTTCACCTGCAGCACCTGCATCGCGCTCGGCTGATCACCCAACAACGAAAGGGTCGCGAGCTGATTTACGCCGCCGACTTCGATGCAATGAACGGGCTCGTTGGCTACCTCACCGAGAACTGCTGCGGTGGGGCAGGGTCGCACACGAATTGCGAGCCGGCCCGCACCGTCAAGAAGTCGGGGAAGAGGACGTCGAAGGCCGCTTGAAATGGCAGCCGTGCCCAAATCCGGGATTCAGCCGCGTCCTTCGCTGTCTGCAGCGGTCGCGTTACTGACGGAGGCGGGCCTTCCTGCATCCGACCTCGCGGCGGCCGGCCAGCGCCGCATTCATGGTCCAGCAACTCGGCGCCTGTATGAGAAGTCGGAACGCCTGACGTTCTCGAGAACCTGATGTCCACATTCGAACGCTATCTCACGCTCTGGGTTGCCCTGTGTATCGTCGTGGGCATCACCCTCGGCCATTCCTTGTCTGGTGTCTTTCATGCCATTGGCGCGATTGAGGTCGCGAAGGTCAATCTGCCCGTGGCGGTGCTCATCTGGCTGATGATCATTCCCATGCTGATGAAGATCGACTTCGGCGCGCTCGCCCAGGTGAAGGAGCACTGGCGCGGGATCGGGGTGACGCTGTTCATCAATTGGGCCATCAAGCCGTTCTCGATGGCCGCGCTCGGCTGGCTCTTCATCGGCCATGTCTTCAGGCCGTATCTTCGAGCGGACCAGATCAACAGCTACATCGCCGGCTTGATTCTGCTTGCGGCCGCTCCCTGCACCGCAATGGTGTTCGTGTGGAGCAATCTCTCAAGGGGTGAACCGCATTTCACCTTGAGCCAGGTGGCGTTGAACGACCTCATCATGGTGTTTGCGTTCGCGCCGATCGTAGGGCTATTGCTCGGGCTCTCGGCAACCTGATCCAGGTGTATTTCAATTCGGGTCTCGCCTATTTGTTGAATCGGACCGCGGGCGAAGCCCACTGCATCGCGGCGCCGTCCGCGCTCATCGGCGCGAGCAACTTCTTTGAGCTGGCCGTCGCCGCCGCGATCAGTCTTTTCGGGTTCGAGTCGGGTGCGGCGCTCGCGACCGTGGTCGGTGTGCTGATCGAGGTGCCCGTGATGCTGTCGGTGGTCAAGATCGTGAATGCCAGCCGGGGCTGGTACGAAAGCGGTGCCGCCGTAAAGCGCAGCGGCAAGGCAGTGAGCGCAGTTCATTGAGAGGTTGAAGCGGTGAAGCGAATCCTTTTCTTGTGTGTCGCGAATTCCGCCCGCAGCCAGATGGCAGAAGGTCTCGCCCGGCACATCCTGGGCGAGGGCTTCGAGGTCATCAGCGCGGGCTCGCAGCCCTCGAAGGTCAATCCCTACGCGGTCGAGGCCATGGCCGAGATCGGCATCGACATTTCCGGGCGCCGTTCGAAGTCGGTCGATGAGGTCGACCCCGCGGGCATCGATCTGGTGGTCACGCTCTGTGCGGAAGAGGTCTGTCCGGTCCTGCCCGGCCGCGTGCGCCGTCTGCACTGGCCGATTGCCGACCCGGCTTCGATCGATCCCTCGATCACGCCGGCGGATTTCCGTGGACGGTTTCGCACAGCGCGCGATCAGATCGCCGCGCGCGTAGAGGTTCTGAAGGGGCTTCTCGACTTGCCTGCGAGACCGAGCTCCTGACGCCGCACGATCTGATGAAAGTTGCCCATGTTCAGATTCGCGGCCAGTACGCCGTACGTGATTGTGCGCGTTCGTTCTTCGTAGAGAACGGACGCGTGACAGCAAGCCCTGGTACCGCCGACTTTGCCTCGGGGGCCGCATTCCTCGCGCGGCTGCATGCCGATATGCGTCGATTCGCACGTCCGCAAACAACCTTTCATGAGTTGTCCGTCTGGAGCACTCAGCAGATCACGGCCGCGGGTTTCGAGAACCTCGACTTTCGCCAGAATGTGGGACACAGCATTGCCACGCGCCGCGAGGACCGGCTCTACATCGAAAACGGAAACCACGCTGCGCTTGGCGAGGTCGACTTCTTCACATTTGAACCTCATGTGCGTGCCCGACGAGGTATATCGCATCGGTCGCCGCCTGCGCGCCGGTAATGTCGGTCATAACGGCATGAAGGCGGACTTCAATCTGCCGTTCGGTGGCTTCAAGCAGTCCGGTGTGGGCCGCGAAGGCGGCGTAGAGGGCCTGATGCCTTACATCGAGACGAAGACGATGTTGATCGAAAGGCCCACCGCCGCAGCCTGGAGCGCGCTCATTCGCGTTCCAGTCCGTCGTCGGGGCGGGTGCGTTCCAGGAACAGGGAGCGTCCGGCTTCGTCGCAGGCTTCCAGCTTCTCCGTCACGGTGCGCACGAAGCGGTCGAAGGCGAGAATCTCGTCTGGCCGCAACGCTTCGAAGAGATAACGCGCCACCTTCTCCGTAGTGGGAAGCATCTGCTCATACAGCGCGCGGCCGGTCGCCGTCAGTCGCAAAGTCTTGCGGCGGCGGTTGTTCGGGTCCGTGGTGACTTCGAGGCGTCGCTGCCGCCTGAGCACCGCGACGGCGCGGCTGATGGCCATGGTGTTCACGCCGGTGAGCTCCACCACCTCGTGAGAGGCCGCGCTCCCGAGCCGGCCGATGCTCATGAGCAGCCGAAACTCGTTGACGCTGATCTTGTGGCGCTTCTCGAGATGGATCGAAAAGGGTGTGAGCAGGCGGTTGTGCAGCTTCAGGATGTGATTGAGCACATCCGCAGGGCTCACGCTGGCGACGAACGGACGCAAAGTGGCGGGCGCGCGGGTGACCGCTCGGATTCTTGACGGCTCGGTTTCTGGCCATTGCTCGGCTGGACATCCCGGGAGGCTCGCGCGCGAAAGACGCGCAAAGTGTAGCACCGTCCATCGGGCGACCGGCGTGCCCACCCTTTGTAACGCATGTTACAGTGGGCTCATCTCGATTGCGGGGGGCATTCGTGTTGAGCAGCCTTGCATCGGCGCCGTCGCAGACATTGAGAGGAGAGGCGAGACATGCCGGATAGAGTTCTGCCGCCCGGGCTGAGCGAGAGTCGCCTGAGAGCGGCGATGCGCGGGTTCGAGTCCATTACAGGCGCGGCGCATGTGTTCGCGGAAGGGCTCGACCGCCAGAGCTACTCCGATAAGTTCGCGATCGATGACAACCGGCACGTGCCACTCGGCGCGGTGGCGCCGGCGACTGTTGAGGAAATTCGCGCGATCGTGCGGGTGGCCGCGGAATATCGTGTGCCCCTGTGGCCCATCAGTCGTGGCAAGAACCTCGGCTACGGCGGGTCGGCGCCGCATCTGAGCGGGTCGCTGGTGCTCGACCTGTCGCGCATGAAGAAGATCGAGGTCGACGAGGAAAATGGCACGGTGCTGCTGGAGCCCGGCGTCGGTTTCTACGACCTCTACGATCACCTCCAGTCCCGAGGCATCGAGTTATGGTTGTCGGTGCCCGGCAATAGCTGGGGCTCGGTCGTGGGGAACGCGCTGGAGCGTGGCGCCGGCTACACCTCTTACGGTGAGCATGCTTCGAAGATCTGCGGGCTGGAAGTGGTGCTGCCTGACGGAGACCTGGTGCGCACCGGAATGGGCGCGCTCACGGGGTCGAAGAGCTGGCAGCTCTATCGCTACGGCTACGGGCCTTGCTGGGATCAGCTCTTCTGCCAGTCGAACCTGGGCATCGTGACGAAGCTCGGCCTGTGGCTGATGCCTCAGCCCGAGTCGGTGATGGGTCTGGACCTCGAGCTCGACGAGCCGGAGGATCTCGGGCCACTCATCGATACGCTGGGGCCCCTGCGACGTGAAGGCCTGTTGCAGCAGTCGCCCACTATCGGGAACTGGCTGCGAGCGGCGGCGGTGCTGACCACGCGCGATCAATGGACCGATCAACCCGGCGCCTTGCCAGACTCGGCGATCGCCGCCATTCGCAAGCGCTTCGGCATGGGGTGGTGGGGCGTGAGCCTGCGGCTCTATGGGCGCGAGACGGTAAACCGCGAGTCGTTGGCGATTCTCGAGAAGGCCATGACGGCGCTCGGTCCGCAGAGCGTGAAGCGCACGTCGTGGCGTCAGGGTGAGCCGCTCGAGCAGACGGGGTGGGTCGGCGTGCCGCTCACCTACCCGATGCAGAACGCGAACTGGCATGGCGGCCGCGGCGGGCACATCGGGTTTTCGCCGGTGCTGCCGCAATCCGGAAAGCTCGCGATGGAGCAGTTCCAGCGCACGTACCAGCGCTATCGGGAATTCGGCATGGACTATCAGGCGAGCTTTGCAATCGGCGAGCGCCACATGCTCAACATCAACGCCATCCTGTTCAACAAGGATGACCCGGCGATGATGAAGCGCATCGCCCCGTTCATGCGGACGCTGGTGGCAGACGCCAAGGCGAACGGCTACGGCGAATACCGCACGCACCTGGATTACATGGATACGGTCGCAGACACCTACGACTTCAACAATCACGCGCTGTTGCGGCTGAATGAGCGCGTGAAGGACGCGCTCGATCCGGCAGGCATCCTTGCGCCGGGGAAGAGTGGCGTGTGGCCGGCGGCATATCGGAAGGGGCGAAAGGCATGAGAGCGATGATCGCCCTCGTTGGGCTCATGGCATCCGCGGCATTGGCTCAGGCGCCGCAGTCCTCCGCGCCGGCCGCCAGCCCCGACGGCAAATCGCTCTATCGGGAAAAGTGCGTCATGTGCCATGACAAGACGGGCATGGGCACGGGCCTTCTCTCCCGCCGCATGAAAGTGGCGGAGCTGCTTCTGCGTACGGACTTGAACGCCGCCTTCGTGGTTACGGCAGCTCGAGGCGGCATTGGCAACATGCCACCGATTCCTCGGGGTGAGGCGAGCGATCGCGAGCTTCAGGCTATTGCGGACTATCTCGCACAGCCGCCGGAGGCACGCAAATGAGTGATGCCACCGAGCACTCCCGCCGCGACTTCATGGTGGGCGCCGCTATCGCCCTGGGCAGTGGACTGCTGCTGAGTGACCAACAGGGTGCCGCGGCAACCATGCTCTCCGCCAAGCCGCAACTGCTCCTGTTCGATCCCGACCAGGCGGATGCGTGCCGTGATCTCGCCGGTGGGGCAGGGCGTGGCTGCATCACGCGTCCGATTGTGGGCGATCGCGTGCGATTCGCGCGGGATGTCCTTTCCGACGCCAGCGCGCCGGAGATCGTTTCCGGCATTACCAGCTATGCGGACTTCGTGCTGCTGAGTGGCTGCGCAGCCGAGCAGGGCTATCGCGTGCTCAGCGAGCGCGCTCACGGCCCGCTCATCGTCTGGAAGATCGGAAGACTTCGCGGTGCTACTTATCCCGGGTGATCAACGATTCGGGGCGCTTTCGGGGCACCCATTGACCGTGACCCGGGAAGTTCTTCAGCACGACGCCATCCCAAAGCCGCACGGTGCGTGACTTGAATCGCCATCGTCCGTCGTCACAACGAACGGCGACGTCGTCGTACCAGCCCGTGAACCGCAGAAGGTAAGGAGGCTCGCCCTTGCATTCGGTCACGAAAGCGAAGGCGCGCAGCGCGACCGTGTCGCGTGTCGGGCGTGAAGCAGGCCACCAGCCCTTCGACATCGCCGGTGTCGAGCGCCCAGCTGTATGCGGCGATGAGATCCTGCAGGGCGAGCCGGTCTTCGATTCGGACTGAGATTGTCATGCGTCCCCTCGTGCGTTGCGAGACCCTATCAAATGTTATAGTTTCGCGCCAACCCGGGAGGCGACGGGGCAAACTGTGGAAGCGTTCGATTACATCGTGGTCGGTGCAGGCTCCGCGGGCTGCGTGGTCGCCGCGCGTCTCACCGAAGACGCGAACGTCTCCGCCCTCTTGCTCGAAGCCGGCGGGGCTGACTCCCACTACACGCTGCGCATGCCTGTTGCCTTTTTGAAGGCAGTGGTCAACCCCGCGTTCAACTGGGGCTACGTGAGCGAGCCGGAGCCGCATCTCAAAGGCCGCCAGCTGTGGCTGCCGCGAGGGCGCGTGCTCGGCGGGTCGTCCTCGATCAACGGCATGTTCAACATGCGCGGGCACCCCTTCGACTACCACGACTGGGAAGAGCTCGGCGCAACCGGCTGGGGGTATGCGGACGATCGGCCGGACATCCAGCTCATGGCGAATCCGATCGCAACCTGCCGCGCGCCACGCTGTAGCAGAGTAACAATCGAGGGGGAGCAGGTAGATGATCATTGTCACGGGAGCGAATGGCGGGTTCGGAAGGGCCGCCGCAGCCAGATTGATCGAGCGAGTGCCGCGTGGTGAGTTGATCCTCACGTCGCGTACGCCTCAGAAGCTCGACGGGTTCGCTGCTCGCGGTGCTCGAGTGCGATTCGCGGATTTCGATGATCCCGGTACTCTGCGCGCGGCCTTCGCTGGCGGCACCAAAATGCTGTTGATCAGCACCGCGCGCGTCGGCACGAGGGTGGGGCAGCACGTCAACGCCATCAACGCGGCGGTCGCCGCTGGCGTTCGGCACATTGCCTATACCTCGGTGCTGAGCGCCGCGCGGCCCGATAATCCTGCGATCGTGAAGTTGGACCATAGAGCCACCGAAGAGCATCTCGAGCGCAGTGGCGCCAACTGGACTTTCCTGCGCGACAGCCAGTATTCCGAGGCCATCGCGGGCGCAATGGTGCCTCCCGCATTGGCGGCAGGCTGGAAGCCGGAAAATTCGGGAAACGGTCGCGTCGCTTTCGTATCTCGCGACGACTGTGTTGCCTGCGCGACCGAAGTGCTGCTGCAACCCGGCCATGAGAATCGCGCCTACGACATTACAGGGCCGCAGTTGCTGACGGTGGGCCAGGCACTGGAAATGGCCAGCGAAATCGCGGGCAAACCTATCGCGCTCGAGCAGGTGGATGATGAAGCGATGTACGCCTATTTCGACTCCCTCGGCATTCCGCGGCACGCCTCGGACGTGGTGCCCCAAGGCCCCATCCCCTGGTCGAGCGACGACATGGTGACCTTCGGTCAATCCATCCGCGAGGGTTTCTTCTCGGTGCTCACTGACCATGTCGAGCGCATCACCGGCCAGAAGCCGCGGCCCTTGCGCGACGTTCTGCTGAGCCATCGACACCTGTGGTCTGTATGAAAGAACGAGCAAGCAGCCTCACGCTGGCTTTCTGGCAGTCAGCCGGTCTCATTGGGCGAGTTGTGAAGTACGCGCCACTGCTGTTCGCCGGGGTCGTGGCCTTCGCGCCGACATTTGCCGCCACTGCGGAGCGCGGCGCGGCCGCGGTCGATTCGCAGCGGATGAGGAAAGCCGATGCGGAGCCGGGGCAGTGGATGTCCTACAGCCGCACCTGGGACGAGCAGCGATTCAGCCCGCTGAAGGGCATCAATGACCGTAACGCAGGCGACCTGGGGCTGGCGTGGTATGCAGACCTGAACACGTACCGCGGTGTCCAGGCCACACCGCTGTTCATCGATGGCGTGCTCTACAACGTTTCCGTGTGGAACGTCGTAACGGCTCATGACGGCCGCAACGGCAAGGTTCTCTGGACCTACGATCCCAAAGTCGCAAGCGAGTGGGCCAGGCTCGCCTGCTGCGGGCCGTCCGCGCGCGGTATCGCCGCGTGGAAGGGAAAGATATACATCGGCGCGCTCGACGGCCGCCTCATCGCTGTCGACGCGCGAACGGGCGCCGAGAAATGGTCTGTCCAGACTTTCGACCGCAGGGACGCGTACTCCATCACCGGGCCGCCTCGCGTGTTCGACGGCAAGGTGGTGATCGGAAATGGGGGCGCGGACTACGGCGTGCGCGGTTTCGTCACGGCGTACGACGCGGAAACGGGCCGAAAGCTCTGGCGCTTCTACACTGTTCCCGGTGACCCCTCCAAAGCACCGGACGCAGAGGCATCCGACAGCGTGATGCCAATGGCCACGAAAACGTGGACTGGCGAATGGTGGAAGTTCGGCGGCGGCGGCACCGTCTGGGATTCGTTCGTCTACGATCCGAAGCTGAAGCTCGTGTACCTCGGCACGGGCAACGGGTCGCCGCATGTGCAGCGGTTCCGCAGCCCGGAGGGCGGCGACAATCTGTTCCTGTGCTCCATCGTCGCGGTCCACGCCGAGACGGGCAAGTACGCCTGGCACTACCAGATGGTGCCGAACGAGCAGTGGGACTTCACCTGCACCCAGCCCATCGTGCTCGCGGATCTCAAGATCGGCGGACGCACGCGGCAGGTGTTGATGCAGGCGCCGAAGAACGGCTTCTTCTATGTGCTCGATCGCAAGACGGGCAAGGTTATCTCGGCGGAAAGCTACGTTCCGAATCTGTGGGCGTCGCGTATCGACCTGAAGACGGGCCGCCCCGTCGTAAACCCGGACGCTTACCTCACCGAGAAGCCATTCTTAATGACGCCGACAATGCTCGCGGCGCATACGTGGCATCCAATGTCATACAGCCCGCTTACGGGGCTCGTCTACCTCTCCGCGCAGGAACAATGGATGGTGATGTCGCGTGTAAAGGACGGGGAGTTCAAGTTCGTTCCTCATCGCTCCAACAGCGGCTTCGCGTACACCGGAAACCAGGCGCTCAGGAAAGAGTTGCAGGCCATCGCGGACAGCCGCGAGAAGGGCTACCTGCTCGCGTGGGATCCGGTGAAGCAGAAGGAGGCGTTTCGCGTTCCCTACCCCTATCCGGGGTCCGGCGGGGTGCTGTCGACGGCCGGTAATATCCTCGTTCAGGGCACCATCAAGAAAACCTTCGCGGTCTATCGCGCCGACAACGGCGCGAAGGTCTGGGAGATGGACACGCAGACGGTCGCGATCGCCGGGCCCATGACCTACGAGATCGACGGCGAGCAGTACATCGCCGCGAATTTCGGTTGGGGCGGCTCGCCTGTGTACGGTCTCACCGCCGGCCCGGAGCCGGTGCGCTTCGGGCCGGGGCGATTGATGGTGTTCAAGCTGGGCGCACAGGGGGTGACGCTGCCGCCGATGCCGCCGCCATCGCCCATCCTTCCGCCTCCGCCACTGCGAGCCGGCGAGGATACGGTGCGCAAGGGGCAGAAGCTGTTCGGTGAAACGTGCTCACGCTGCCACGGCGAAAACGCTCGCGGTGGGTTGAAAGACCTGCGGTTCATGTCGCCGGAGGTGCGAGCGCAGTTCAAATCGATCGTGATCGACGGCATTCGCAAGGACAAGGGAATGGTCGGCTTCGCAGACATTCTGACGAGCGATGACGCCGACGCCATCCACGCCTATCTCATCGCGCGCGCGAACGAAGACTGGAAAGACGAGGGCCTTGCCCGGTAAGTGGCGGGCCGCCGCATCTCCACGCTAGAGCATCTGCACAACCGCGCCGTCGGGGTCGCGGACGTGGTAGCCGTATTCCCAGTTCTCCTGCGGGCTCAGGCCGCGCTCCTTCAGCATGCGCGTGACGGCGTCCCTGTTGAAGTTTTCCACCTTCACGCCGAAGTGGTCGATCACGCCGGCCGGTGTGGCCTTGCGCAGTGAGACGATCACGCGCTTGCGGCCGAGGCGCAGGATGTTGTGTTCATTATCCTCGCCGAGCGGCTCGAGATTGAACAGCGCCTGATAGAACTGCGCGGAGCGCTGCATGTCGCTCACGAACACGGAGATGTGGTCGATGCCTTCCGCAGTCAGCCCGCCCTGCGCGGGCTGCGCTGTCGCGGAGCCAGCGGCGGCCAGCGCCGTAAGGCCCTGGATCAGCTCGCGGCGGGATAGCCGCCCGTTCTCATAGCGCTGCACGAGGTCGGGAATGACGGGTTGCATGGAAGCCCTTTCTGCGTTCGGTCAATGGCCGCGCCGGCCCAAGCGGATTCCCGGGTTCAGCGCTATTGAGGCGGCAGCAGCACGTTGTCTCCCGGCACCCACGCGTGGATGCGCGGGGTGGGAGCGGCTGGCCACCGCGGATTGTCAGTGCGTTCCACCTTGGCGCCCAGCGATTTCAGCAGCGCAGACGTCTCGGTGCGCACTTCCGGCTGGCGTTCGTTGAAACCTTTCGGAATGCGGCCCATGGCGAAGTCGATGGCGGTGAGGCCGTTGCGATCGGCGACGTCCAGTTCCGCCCCGTCCGTCACCAGGCGTTTGACGATTTCGTTCCAGCCACGCAGAGCGGCGCTGTGCAGAGCCGTTTCGTTGAAACGCGTGCGAGCGTTCACGTCCGCGCCCGCTGCGCGCAACAGGGAGTACACCTCGAGCGCCTGCTCTTCGGTGTAATAAACGCCGCGCGTTGGCGAATTGATCCAGCCCTTGCCCACGGCTGCCATGAGTGGCGTATCGCCGTTGTAGTTGGGCAGGTTTGGCAGGGCGCCGTGTTCCAGCAGCAGCTTCACCACCGGGATGTCGCCCGCCTTGGCAGCGCGAATCAGCGGTGTGACGCCGATGTTCAGCATCGGTTCGGTGTAACGGTCGTAGGGCACGTGCCGATGGGGCAGGCGCAGCTTCAATTGGGCGTTCGGATTCGCGCCGCGCTCCAGCAGCATGCGGATGATCTCGAGGCCGGCGGTCCTGTCGGTCGCGGGCAGTTCCACGCGGCGCCCCTTGGGCAGCGTGTTCATGTCCACGGCGGCGTACAGGGGCGTCTGGCCGTAGAAGTCCCACAGGTTCACATCCGCGCCCGCTTCCTCGATGAGGTAGCGCGCGAAATCCCAGTGGATGTTCATGAGCGCCAGGATGAGCGGCGTGACGCCATCCGGGTCCGCGAGGTTCACGTCCGCCTTGCGCCGGATGAGCTCGCGCGCGCAGTCGATGCAACCTTCGCGCGCGGCATACAACAGCGCCGTGAAGCCGCCGCGATTGAGGTCTTTGGGCCTGCCCTCCGCAGTGACGCGGCGCTGCCAGTCACGCGTGATGGCGCGCGCGTCCACCTTGGCGCCCTTGTCCAGCAGCAGGCGGATCATCTGCCCTTGACCCTGCGCGGCCGCCCACATGAGCGCCGTCTGCCCGCCCCACTGCTCGGCAGCGTTCGGGTTGGCGCCGTGTTTGAGCAGCACACGCGCGGCTTCCACGTGCCCGGTGCGGGCGACGGACATCAGCGCCGTTTGACCTTCGGCATTCGGAGATTCCACATCGGCGCCGGCCCGCAGCAGCACATCCAGCACCGCAGCGCTGCCCACCTCTGCCGCGGCAGACATGGGTGTGGCACCGAGGTCGTTCTGTGCGTGCACGTCTCCACCGGCGCGAATGAGCGCGTGCGCCAGTTCCGCATCGCCCTGCTGAGCGGCCCAGTGAAGGGCTGTGGTGCCGTCGGCGTCAGCCTCGCGAACGTTCGCGCCGTTGCGGATGAGCTCCAGGGCAGTCAACCGATCGCCGCTCTCCACGACGCGCGCGAGCTTCGGCGACTCAGCGGCGGCAGAGTGCCCGGCGGATTCCGCCGCAGGCGTGCTGGGTACGGCCATCGCCACGGCAGGCGCGAGCAGCACCGCACATGCAACCAGCGGGACTTTCAGCGCGGCAGGCAGCATCACACCTCCGCGAGCGGGCCGGTGCTGTTGCCGAGGGACTTCACCGGCACGCCTGCGCGATCCAGCAGCGTGAGCAGCAGGTTGGCGTGCGGCGTGTCCTGCGGATAGTGCAGGTGCTGGCCGCCTTTGATGCGGCCGTGGCCATGGCCCAGGATCACCGACGGCAGCGGGTCGTTGTTGTGCAGGTCGCTGTTGCTCATGTTGCTGCCGTACAGAATGATCGAGTGATCGAGCAGCGTGCCGTCGCCATCCGGCGTGGTGGACAGGGCTTCGACGAACTTCGCGAACACCTGCGTGTGATAGGTCTGGATCTTCACCAGCCGCTCGATCTTGTCGGGATTGTTCTGGTGATGCGACAGCGGATGGAACGCGTCGGACACGCCGATCTGGTTGTAGGTGCGCATGCTGACTTCCTTCGCCATCATGAACGACGCCACGCGCGTCTGGTTCGACTGCCAGGCGAGCGCGATCAGGTCGAACATCATGTCGAGGTGCTCGCCGAAGTCGTCGGGCACGCCGAGCGGCGCATCGGGCAGCTGCGCGCTGGAGCGCTCGCTGGTGCGCCAGCATCTTCTGCACGCGCCGCTCGATCTCGCGCACCGAATCGAGGTAATCCGCGAGCTGCGTGCGGTCCGCGGCGCCGAGCGCGCTGCTCAGCTGCTGCGCCTTTTCGGTCACGTAGTCCAGCAGGCTGCCGGTCTCGCGCACGATGGCGCGCGCGTTCTTCGTCCGTGTCGCCCTGGCCGAACAGCTGGTAGAACACCTTGCGCGGGTTGTCCTCCATCGGCAGCGGCTGCGTCGGCGTGCGGAACGCCATGGTGCTGCCAAAGCCGCAGCCCGTGCCGGGCGCGCAGGTGGACCCGCCGATGCTCTCGCCGGAGAGCTCCAGTGACGGCAGCGGCGTGTCCTGCCCGAAGTGGCGCGCCGCGAGCTGGTCGGCCGTGGTGCCGCGCTCATGCCGGCTTCGCGGTCTTGCCGGGCCGTAGCAGGACAGCCAGGTGCCGGCGATGATGCCGTGCGGATCGGAGCTCTCGCCGCCCTTGTTGCGCAGGCCGCTGACGATCGTCATGTGCGAGTTGAAGGGCTCGAGCGGCTTCAGGATCTGGGGGAATTCGAAGTCCGTGCCCACCTGTCTCGGGCGACCAGCGGCTTCATGACGGCGCCGTGCGGGAAGTACACGAAGCCCATGCGCGGCGTGGGCTTCGCGGCCGTGTGGGCCAGCGCCGTGGCCGCCGGAATCATGGCGTCGAGCAGCGGCAGCGCGATGGCCGCGCCGGCGCCCCGCAGCACCGTGCGGCGTGAGAGGTATTTCTTGCGTGATGAACATGGTCTGTCCTACTGCTGTTTGCACTGCAGCCTGCTGTCACGGGCTCAGTTGGGCAGTCGGAACGCTGCATCTGAAATGCGGCGCTGGTGACGATGTTCGGTCACCAGCGTGCGAAAACGGTAGTCGTCGGCGGCGGAGTCACGCACGATGGCGCGCACGAAGGGCATGTCCATGTACTCCATCGCGCGGCCCAGCGCGTACGTCATAAGCTTCTCGGTGAGCGTCTGCACGAACTGGTCGGGTCGCGCCAGCAGCGCTTGCGCAGATCCATCCGGGCCGTTGACGCATGGTGCCATCCGGCAGCACGCCGCTGGCGTCGATGCGGTGCGCCTGCAAAGCGGTCTACGGCGCGAACTGGCCCATGGCATCGAAGTTCTCCGAGCGCGAAGCCGAGCGGGTCGATCATGCCGTGGCAGGAGAAGCACTTCGGGTTGCTGGCGATGCAGCGGCCATGCAGCTCGCGCACGGTGCGCGCCTTCTCGGTTTCCTGGTTTTCCTTCAGCGCCTCGACGTTCGGGCGGCGGCGGCGCGGGCGGCGTGCCCCTGATGCGCTCCAGGATGAACGCGCCGCGCAGCACCGGCGCAGTGC
The DNA here is from genome assembly GCA_963837755.1 of uncultured Gammaproteobacteria bacterium. Lineage (GTDB taxonomy): Bacteria > Pseudomonadota > Gammaproteobacteria > Steroidobacterales > Steroidobacteraceae > JADGHX01. The sequence continues at coordinate 1,012,248 of CAWIOP010000005.1, forward strand.
GGTTCGGGTAGGACGACACCATCAGCACCCGCCCTTGCCCGAGCAGGCCGAAAGCGTGCGGAATCCCTAAGCTGCACGCGCCGGAAGTGGTCGCCCTTCACGTCGTGGATGCCGTAGTGCAGCGCCAGGCGTTCGTTCAGGAAGGTGTAGTTCGCGTTCAGCAGGTCCAGCACGCTCTGTTCGTCGCGGAACACGCTGTCGATGAACAGGCGCAGTTCCTCACGGAAGTCCTCGCGCAGGTCGCCGTTGCACGCTGGCGTACGGGAAGATGGCCGGGTCGGGCATCGATCTCCGCCAGCTTGGCCAGGTTCAGCCACTGGAACGCGAAGTTCGCGGCCAGCGTCTGCGCGCGCGGGTCGGCCAGCATGCGGCTGACCTGCTGCGCTCAGTACCGCGTCGTCGTGCAGCTTGCCTGCCTCGGCGACGTCCAGCAGCTCATCATCCGGCAGGCTGCTCCAGAGGAAGAACGACAGGCGCGAGGCCAGCGTCGAGGTCGTCGATGCGAAAGATGGCGCCGGGCTGGATGCCGCTCGGCGGCGCGGTCGGAGCGGAAGAGGAAGTCCGGATGCGCCAGCACTGCCGTGAGCGCGCGGCGCATGCCGGCATCGAAGTCCGCCGTCCGTGTGGCCCGCCGTGTAGAAGTTCATCAGCGCATCCACGATCCGCGGTCGGCGACCGGGCGGCGGAAGGCGCGTCGCGCGATGCCGTGCCGACGATCTGCTGCGCGCACAGGGCTCTTCGTTCTGCTGCGCTCTGCGGATAGCAGGTCGAAGACACGCTTGCGGCTCGGCGTCTCGCTGACGCCGGTGGCTTGAGCGGCCCGCGGACCTCGAAGGAGTTGCACGCGCAGCACGCGATCCTGGCCGCCGCCGGGCACGTGCGATCTGCAGCCGGTCTTCGGATTCGGCAAAGGTGCGATGCACGAAGGTGACCACAATCTCGTGCGGGCCGGCCTTCGCGGTGAAGTTGATGTTCTTCAGGCGCTTGTTGATGGCATCGACCGCAGGGTCCTGCTTCTGGTCGATGGCCTTCATGTCCTCTTCGCCGCCGATCGTCGTCTCGTAGATCAGCTTGCGGTCGAGCGTGACGACCAGGTGGTTCTCGAACTCCATGTTGTAGACCCACATGGCCTGCGCCATGTTGGCGATGTTGAGACGTATTCGCCATCTGCCGGGAAGTTGTGGTCACCGCCGATGCCGCCGCGCGTGCCGAGCGGCAGGCCTTCCTGATGAAAGATCTGCGTGCCGCTTCCGCGCGCGTAGGCGGTGCCGACCGGGCGCGAGCCTTGGGGTTGCCCAGCGCCTGCACCGCCACGGTGCGCGCCGCGGACGAGGTACTGGTCGAGGAAGGAGGGCGAGACCTGCAGGGCGTTCGCGACGTTGTCGAAGCCATCGCGCGCGTCGTCGCGCGGCAGCAGTTCGCGTGGCATCGACCTCCACGCTCCAGCAGGTCCCGCACGGCGTTGGCGTATTCCTTGCGGTTCAGCCGATGCAGGCCCACGTGGCCCGGGTCCGGGTGAGCGAGCGCTGCGCGGTCCAGCGTGCCTTCCATCCACGACACGAACGACTGCACGGCATGCGTGTCGGGCTGGGGATTTCCCGCTGGCGGCATCAGCCGGCCGCGCAGCTTGCGCACGGCCTTTTCCCAGGTCTGCGCGTCTTCGGGGATGCTCTCGGGCGACATGGAGTCGAATGCGATGCTGCCCGCCCAGTCCGTGGTGTTGTGGCACTTGCTGCAGTATTCGCCGAGGAAGTTCCACTTTTCCTCGACGGGGTCAGCGGCGCTGGCGGGTGTGGGCGCCGGGGCGGCGGAACCCGCGGGCGGGGCGCTCTGGGCATGTGCGCCAGCGCAGCCGAGCACATAGACGAGGGCGGTTGCGCAGGTCAGTTTCAGGATCCGTGCAGGCACTTCCACTCACTCCACTGCGGCTACCGGAGCAACGCCGTCCCGGCCGGGGGAGTTCCGGCGACGGGCGGATTGGCTTCGTTCATGAGTCGCCGCAACAAGGCTTCAGTTTCAGGACGCGGGGGGAATCTCTGGCGGCCGAAGTAGAAGGTGCCCTTTGCGACATCTGCCGCCGTGCGCCCATCTGCATCCTTCGCCATCAGGTCCATATTGTGTTCCGCGCAGGTCTTCATGAGGCTGTTACAGCCGCACGTGGCCGCGCCATGGCGGGCGGTCTGGCCCGTGCGGTCGCGCGCGTACTCCGTGCGGTTCAGGCGGTTCAGGCCCACCGGCGCCGCCGGGCAGCGGCTCTGCCGGCTATCGCAGCCGCTACTTCGAGCGCTTGGGCCCGCCATCCTTTGGAAAGGGTCGCGCGCGCGCGTTGCTACCGACGCCCGGGAGGGCGCATCTTACGGCGTACAACAAGAGGGGGGCTCACATGCGATTTTGGCGTGCCGGTGTCTTGCTCTTCATCACCGCTTCTACGGCGACTTCGCTCTACTCGCAGACTTCGCCGGCCAGCCCACCGAAGCTGCAGCGGCCCGGCCTCTTCTTCAATGAGGAGTGGAAGCAAACCGACAAGGGCGGCGAGCATGCGGTGGCCCCGGATTCCATCGGGAACCCGAACCTGGAGTTGAAGGTGTATGTGCCGGCGGGCGAGGTTCTGCTCACCGGCACTCCCAACGATGCAAACAATCCGACTCATGTCTGGACGGGCATGTGCACATCGCCGTGCGCTGTCGCGTTCCGCGAGAAGACGCAGTTCGCGGATCTCACCGGTCTTGCGCGCATTCGCTGGAACACCAAGATGTCCGGGTTCCATCAGGTGCGGCCGATCGTAAAGCTCGCCGACGGCACGTGGCTGATCGGCGACCACGCCGATGGCTCGACGCGCGACTGGCTCGTCAGCGAAATCTCCTATGCCGACCTGCGCTGGCTGAAGCTCGATATCGCACGTGTGGTGACGACCGGTGCGTTGCTCGACAAGGTCGATCTCACGAAGGTGGACGAGATCGGCTTCGCGGACCTCATGCCGGGTAGCGGCCATGGCCCAGGCGGCTGGTCGGATGTCGCCCAGGTCGAGGTATACGCCAGGCCGATGGCGCGTGCAGGCACTTCGGGCACACATTGAAAAGCCGGCGCTCGAGAGTGTTCGCAGGCAATACAGGAGACCGCTCAATGTTCTTTCCCGGAATTAGTGGGTTCAGGGGTAAAAATTTCGCTCGCTTCGTGCTCGCTTCGGCAGCGCTCGTGCTGGCTTCATCAGCCGGGCCCGTGCTGGCGGAACATCCGGCGAGCACACTGGCTACATTACTTGATAGAGCGCAGATCGAGGACATGCTCGTCGATTACTACGGGCAACTCGGTGCCGGCGGCCATGATTTTGGGGCCTTTTACGTCGAGGATGGCGTCCTTGATGTGAACGGCCTCGTGGCGCAAGGAAAAAAGCCCATTGAGGACCTGTACAGGAAAACGGCGGAAGGAACGCCACGGCGGCCGGGGACGTTCCGCATGCTCCTCACGAATCTCAAAATTGTCGTCAACGGCGGCGCCGCCACAGCGGATGTTGTGTGGACGGGCATCAATTCAGAGACGGTCAAAGCGACGCCTCAGTTCATTGAGCAGGGCCGTGAGCATGATGAGCTCGTCAAGCGCGATGGACGCTGGTACTTCAAGCATCGAGTCATCACGAGTGACGGTGGATTGCCCGCGATGTTCGAGAAGTCGTACAAGCAGAGGTAGCGCGCGTCATTCGCGCACGTGACGCAGATTCTGCAGAAGCCCGGAGTCAATAGCCGAACGCAGGCTGCGCTCGTGGCGGAACGGCTCAACGCCTGCGATCCCGGCACGCGATCCGAAGCGTTAGATGATTATCGACAAGCCGAGCGGGCGGGAAGGGGGGAATGCTTATGCCGTGCGTGAGACGTGGGCAAGGTTTTGGAGCTGCCGTCCTGGTTTTGATGCTGGGAGTGGTGGGGTCGTCCGTTGCGCAGGATGAATCGCCGCGCGCTCAGAAGGCCGTGTCGAAAGTCGGCGCGACAGCGCAGGATCTGTTAGGCCGTCCCGTCGATCTCGATCTGTCGAAGGGCGTCCAGCCGCCCGCGCGGGATGCGTCGAAGCTTCCAGCGACGTTTGCGGAGGCGGCAAAGAGCCAACCCGTGAACCCCAAGTGGGGCACCGTCGCGTATCGGCCCAAGAATCGTCGTGACCTCACGGGCATCTGGATCAACCAGGGCGGAATTGGATGGACACCGGGTGTTCCGCCCGGGCGCAGTCAGAATCCTCCGCTGACGCCCGAGTACGAGAAGATCTTCCTGCAGCATCTGGCGAACGCGGCCGCGGGCAAGCCGACCGGCGACCCGACTGCCGCGTGCCTGCCACCGGGGATGCCGCGAATCATGACCATGACCTATCCCATGGAAATCACCATGGGTACGGATCGCATCATCGTCTATGCCGAGTGGGACGAGCAGGTTCGCCGCATCTTCACAGACGGGCGGCCACTCCCGACCGAGCCCGACCCAAGCTACAACGGCGAATCCGTCGGACATTGGGAAGGGGACTTCCTCATCTCCACCGCCTATGGGTTCCGCCCGGAAACCAACCTGGAATCGTCGGGCCTGCCGAAGAGCGACAAGACCATTGCCTACGAGCGCATCTGGCTCGCCGACGACAACAGCCTGCGCGACGAGATTACGCTCGTCGACCCAGTCGCCTTCACGAAACCCTGGACCGTGACGAAGACCTACAAGCGTGCTCCGCCCGATTTCAAGCTCATGCCGTACGTGTGCGAGAACAATCGGAACCCTGTCGGGCCCGATGGCACGATCCAGACCATTCTGAAGTCCGGCGAAGGGCCACGGCAATGAAGTATTGACCGCAGTTCAGTGCCTCGAGCGCCTTCTGCCGCTGGCGCGTTGGGAAGCAACGGCAGTCCTCAGGGAGCTTTCTTGGCGGAGCTCAACAGACCCCATTGAGTGAGCCACGCTCTCATCCTGGTGATCTCGCCCCGCTGCACGACGAGGATGTCATCGACGAGCACATCGACCCCATGAGGCCGGCGGCCGCTTTCGAACTCCCGCTGCTGCTGGGCGCGCGCCATGTCGAGCGCGCCCTCGTGATGAACGATCATTCCCTGCAGCCACAGCCGTTCGAACTCCGCACCGCTCGCCGCGCGCACCGCCGCCATCCGGGCTTTGGACAGCATGCCGGCCATCGGCGGGTCATCGTGCATCTCGTGGTGAGGAATCTCCAGGCCGCGCTCGGTGGCAAGGTCGAGATAAGACTTCATCTGATCGATCTCGGCCCTTTGCGCGCCGTCGAGATAGCGCGCGAATCGGATGAAGTCCTCGCGCTTCGTGCGCGAAGGCACCATTGCTGTGAGCTCGAGCGCCTGCTCGTGGTGCACGATCATGTGGCTCAGGAAGAGCAGATCCTCCGGAGTGTAGAGCGGCGCGGCGACTGCTCCCGCGCCGTGTTCCACGGGCGTACCGTTGTGCCCCTGGGCCAACACGCTGGCGGCCGCAAGGCCAACCAGCAGCAGAGCGACGACACGCCACCGAGACGGACGGAGGCCGTCCCTCGTCGATGCGGCGGCGCTCATTACTTAGCGGCCGAGCGCGGCGGGCCCGAGGGGTGCGGACTGGTGCGATTGGACGAATACACGGCGTTCTTCGGAACTTCGTCCGCATGCGGGCCGGTGTACTTGAGAACGTGCAGCCCCGTGTGATTGTCCCCGACGTAGATCAACCCGTTGTGGATATCGGGATAGGTCATGACGTCGCCCCACGGAACCGGCCTTGCGTGCCCGACTTCGCGTGGGTTGAAGGGGTTGGAGATATCGATCGCGCGCACGCCGTGCCCCAGCCAGCCCACGAACACCAGGTTCGCAAGGACGGTCGGGTTGTGAGCGTGCATCATCGGCCGGATCGTCGAGCCGGGCGGCTTGGGCTGCGCGATGCACTTCTCAACCATGCTGTCGGACTGCGCAACCGCCCCGACCATCATCGGTGTGATCTCCGACTCGATGTTGATGATCCGGAGGCCTCGCTCCGGGCAAGGGCCGAACGGCCACTCTTCTGTGATGACGACCCAGGCCGGGCGCTTCTTCGGGTTCCCGCGCGAAAGTGTCGGCCGGTTGGGCACAGGTACCGCGCTGTGTACGCCCACCATCGCGACGAGCGGTGGGGTGAAACTGAAGCGGGAACGGGTTTCGAGCCGCGTGTAGCGCGCGAGCTTGTCGGCTTCGGACCGGTCCGAGCGCAGCATCGCGAGCACGCCGGGGTCGGAATTGACCACCGGATGCACGCAGTCCCTGGCCACCTCCGGAAGCTTCTTGACGTCGACCACGCCGCCCGCTTTTCCATCGACCCACGCATTGGATGAGCGCTGATTACAGACGCTCCCCGACGCAAGCTGTGCGTTCGTGCTCTGAGCGATCTTCTCGGTATCGAGGATGTACATCCCCGCGGTGGTGCCCGCGACGTAGAAGCGCTCACCGTCGTCGGACATAGTCCCTGAGTGCAGGCTGTTCACCTGCGAAGGCTGCGAGGCGCCCGGACGGCCCCACTGGTCGGTCAGTTGTCGGTAGTCGGCAAACCGGCCGGCGGTGTAGAGGCCGGTCTCGTCGGGGCGTTCGTTACGCACCGGTCCGCCGATGTTCTCGAGTGTGAACGACGCGAGAAACACCGGCTCCTCGAGCACTTCTCCCGTCTTCTCATTGGTGATCGCCGTGACGATGAGATCCTCGTCCTGCGATCCATAAGTCTGCGAGATGACGAGCAGCCGATTGGGGTTGCGCGGGTCATGCCAGAGATAGAACTCGTGCGCGAGGACGCCCTTGGCCGTCGCGCCCTGGTCGACCGGCAGGCACGTTTTAGGATCGAGCGTGTACGTGATCACGTCGCCGCCCGTCCCGGTGGCGGCGCTGCGGACCATCAGCATGCGATCGACGCCGTCCGTGGAGGTGTAGTTATACGGGCGCAACTCCCGGTCGCGCACGGCAGTTTCGCCGTTATCGACGGTGAGCTGGGGCATGGAGCCCACCTCGATCGGCGGATTCTTCTCCGGATCGGGTTGAATCCTGAAGATATTGATATCCCGGGTGACACGCGGGCCGGTCGTATTGGTGGAGTTGCTTCGGCCCCAGTACAGACAGTCCCCGGCAATTCCGAGCCCGGTCGAGCCCCACCCGGTGGGAAAGCCGTCGAGGTCGCCACCGCGCCATTTACCGGTGGCCGGATCTTCGTGGACGGCGCGGTCGGCACCCAGTGAATCCACTCGAAGTTACGGAACAGGCCCAGCTTCCTGGCCGCCACGAAGGCGCCGGCATGCGCATCCTTCGGTGACGAGGTGGGGTCCAGGTTGCCCGATGCATTCATGCGACCGCCGGGCAGCTTGTCGAACGGGATGTCGAAGGTCGCGTACGTGGCCGCCACGCAGTCGACGGGTTTGCCGCTCGCTGGGTCTGTGCATCGTGCGTCGTTGTTCGTGGCGCCGTCCGCAAGCGTTACCGCGGCAAATGCGGCGAGGCCGACAGCTGAGACAATCAGCGCCATCGATCTTGATCGCATGATGTTCCCTCGATTTTCCGAATTCCGGCGGGCGGCAGTATCCCTCGCGCCCACGACGCTTGCCATGGCAGCGCGAGCACTCGGCCGCTTCACCAGCTCAGAACCGCAGCCCGAACTTGGCGCTGTAGCTGCTGGCATCGCCGGTCTTGTCCGCCTCGAACGCGAGATTGACCAGGCCGAGATTGATGTTCAGGCCGGCAAATATCTTGTTGAGATCGAACGACTCCCCGGTCAGCGCGAGCGTCGCGATGCCCGTGGGTTTGCTCTTGACGTCCACACGCCCAATGCCGGCGTAAGGCGTCAGCATGGCAAAGCCCTTGGAGAGCGTCAGCTCCACGCTCCTCGTGTCGAAATCCAGCTCATCGACGCCGGAGAGTCTGGTGGCGCTCGCGCGCAACGTAAGTGCCGGCATCGTGACGCCGCCCTCGAGCAGCGCGACCCCGAGCGCGCCGCCGATGAGCTCGACGTTGCTGCCCGGCACGGAGCTGTAGAAGGCATCGATATTGAGACGCCACGGAAGACCCTTGTGCGCGTGCAGCTTGGGTACGATCAGATAGTTTTGGCTGGAGCCGGTGGCGCGCCGGTAGACGCTGCTATTGTGCAGATCCGTGGCCGTGGCCTCGATGCCAACGTCGAAGCCCAGCAGTCCCAACGGCTCGCCGGGGGCAATGGGTCGGTAGCTCAGCGCGGCACCGAGGTCCTCGGACAACGAGCGAAAGTCGTCCTGGGCTCCCAACAAGCGCGTGATGTCGATATCGTCGGCGTGCGCGACAGGCGCCAGTGCGAAAAGGGCCGCTGCGGCCAGGGCGCGGTGTTGCATCGTCTACTCCTTACAGGTATCTAGTGAGGATCGTGCACAGTGACTTGGGTACAGGCACTGCCGCCTGTCCAATCGGCGCCCAACAGTCGGTCCATTGGCGGCCCGCAGGTCTACGCTTTACCGGCACGGCTTTGCGGATCATTCACGGATCGGATGCGCCCGGCGTGCCGACCGCATTCATTTGTGATGCAGTTCTCAGTGCTCACCGGCGGCGGCAGACACTGCCGCCGCTGGTGAGCCGCATGATCCGCCGGCACAATCGCCGGCCCGGGGGGCCTCGAGACCATGCTCACGATCTATCACTGGGAGCCCAACGCAAATTCGGGCAAGCCGATTCTGGCCGCCTTGGAGAAGGGCGTGGAGTTCGAAAGCCGGTACATCGACATGCTGGGCTTCGAGCAGCACTCGCCCGACCCGCAGGCATTCGCGCTGGGGGTAGGCAGTCCGCTGGCTTGCCGACTTCCGCGCGGCCGCGTTCCGGCCCGAGGAGCATTCCCTCATTGCTGAAGGATAATGCCGTGCGCGCGCCGGGCCTGGCGTGAATCATTCGTGGCGGCCAATATCGTTGCGTCGAAGCGCGGCTCGCGTTACAAGAGAGCCGACGTATTCTGCGCTGTGATCCGCGCAGCCCACCGGCCGGCCCACTTTGCTGCGCAGGAGTCAGGAGAGCATTCATGAAAACGCCGGTCAGTCCCCGGGGATTCCCTTTGCCCAGTTCGTTGAAGGTGGTTCCGGGAACGGAGCGCGCGCAGGCGGCCTACCCGTACCTACCCAGTTCAGCGAGGCGGACGACCAGCGCTTCTGGTTCTACAACTCGATGCATTTCCCGGAGCCCATGTCCGCCTTCGACATGGTGACCGGCGGAGGCGGCGTATTGCGCGCTCGGCGCGGCGAACACGCGCGTGCACTGCCTGCCGACGACCCTGGGCATCGACCACCGCATCATCAACGGCCGCGTCTACATCGGCGGCAACGCCGTGACCGACCCGGCCGAGATCGCGCGGCGCACCGACGAGTTCCAGCAGCGCGCGTTCTACTACTACGAGAACTGGGAGCGGCTCTACGCGCAGTGGAAGCGAGAAGATGCTGGCGCTGATCCGAGGACGCGCAGGCGCTGCCGCACGCTCAGCTGCCGGAGTTCGAGCCGCTGGAGCACGTGCACGCCGGCCGCGGCGTCGCCTCGAACCACTACCTGCTCGACACCTACCAGAAGACCCTGGAAGGGTACTTCCGGATGTGGCACCACCACTTCGAGTTCCTGCTGCTGGGCTATGGCGCCTACCTGACCTTCTTCGGCTTCTGCAAGAAGGCCTTTCCGGAAATCACCGACCAGACCATCGCGCGCATGGTGGCCGGCATCGAGGCCGAGATCTTCCGCCCCGACGACGAGCTGCGGCGCCTGGCGCGCCGCGCCGTGCGAGCTGGGCGTCGACGCGCACGTTCCAGGACGGCGCCAGCGTGCGACAGCGATCCTGCAGTCGCTGCGAGCAGCCGGGCGAGCCGGGCGCGAGTGGCTCGAGGAGCTGGAGATCTCGCGCGCATCCCTGGTTCAACATCAACGTCGGCGATGGCTTCTATCACTACCACCGCTCCTGGAACGACGACCTGTCGATGCCGTTCGCCGGCGCTGCCCGAGCTACATCCGGCAGCGTGCAGGCCGGCGAGTCCCTCGAGCGCGCCGGTCGAGCAGCTGCAGGCCGAGCGCACGCAGCTGATCGCGGATTATCGCGAGCTGCTGGGCACCGACGAGGAGCGCGCCGCCTTCGACCAGATGATCACGCTGGCGCACCGCGTGTTCCCCTACGTCGAGGGGCACAAGTTCTACTGCGAGCACTGGTACACGAACCTGTTCTTCAACAAGATCCGCGAGTTCGGCGCGCTGCTCGCGGCGCACGGCTTCTTCGCCGACGCCGAGGACGTGTTCCAGCTCACGCACTACGAGCTGGAGATCGGCGATCATCGACCTGATGAATTCCTGGTCCAACGGCTCGCCGCCGCGCGGGCCGGCGCACTGGCCGGCGATCGTGGCCGAGCGCGCGCGCCGCGATCGCGCGAATGGGCCAAGCACGACACGCCGCCGGCGCTGGGGCCGGTGCCCGACGTCATCGACGATCCGGCCATCGTGATGCTCTGGGGCATCACGCGCGAGAGCCTGGATGCCTGGCTGCAGCGCCGACGGCGGCGCGGACAGCAACGAGCTGCAGGGGATTCGCCGCTTCGCGCGGCGTGGTCGAAGGCACGGCGCGCGTCGTGAAGTCGGTGGAGGAGATCAGCGCGCCTGCAGCAGGGCGACATCCTCGTCTGCCAGGTGACGAACCCGACCTGGGCGCCGATCTTCCAGAAGATCGTCGGCGGCGGTGTCCGACATCGGCGGCTCGATGAGCCATGCCGCCATCGTGGCGCGCGAATACGGCCTGCCTGCGGTGGTCGGCACCGGCAACGCCACCTCGCGCATCAAGGACGGCCAGCGGATCCGCGTCGATGGCGGCCGCGGCATCGTGACGATGCTTCAGTAGGCTTCGCGATGTGCATCGACGGACGTGATCGGCTGGTTCGCCGATATCGGGCTCGCAGGACCGGCCCCAGGTGGGCGGCAAGGGCGGCAGTCTGGGCGAGCTGCAGCGCGCCGGCATCGCCGTGCCGCCGGGATTCGTCGTGCGCACCGAGGCCTTCGAGCGATTCATCGTGCACTGGAGCGCAAGCGCACCGCTGCGTCGCGCGTCGAGGCGCTTGAGCGCCGAGGATCTCGACGCCGTCGCGCCTGCTCGCGCGGAGCTGCGCGCGCGCGTGGAAGCGCGCAGCGCTGCCACGCGACGCTGCGCGACGGAGCTCATCGCGGCTCATGCAGCGCTTGTGCGGTGTCGGCGCGACAGCGCCCGTCGCGGTGCGCTCGTCGGCGACCACCGAGGATGCGGCGACGCCAGCTTCGCGGGCCTGCAGGACACCTACCTGTGGGTGACGCATGCCGAGCCGAAGTGCTGCAGCCTGTCCGCAGCTGCTGGGCCAGCCTGTATTCGGTGGAGTCGATCACCTATCGCCGCAGGCGCGGCTTGCCGGAGGCGGGCGTGGCCATGGCGGTGGTCGTGCAGACGCATGGTGGATGCGCGCACGGCCGGCGTGATGTTCACGCGCAGCCCCACCACCGGCGATCGTTCGGTGATCGCATCGAAGGCGCCTGGGGCCTGGGCTCGGCGGTGGTCGGCGGCGAAGTGACGCCGGACCGCTGGGTGCTGGGCAAGATCACCGGCGAAATCACGGTGCGCGACATCTCGCGACAAGCACGATCCGGCATGTGCCGGTGCCGACGGGCGGCATCGACGACGTGCGCGGTCGCCGAAGACCGGCGCGCACGAGCCCTGCCTGAGCGATGAGGAGCTGCAGGCGCTGCGCGACTGGTCGCGCCGAAGTCGAGCGGCACTACGGCCGCCCGCAGGACATCGAGTGGGCCATCGACCGCGCAACGGACCGCATGCTGCTGCTGCAGAGCCGGCCGGAAACGGTGTGGTCGGCGAAGGAGCCGGCGCCGGTCGCACGCCGCGCCGACGATCCGCTGCAGCACGTCATGATCGATTTTCGGAGGCAAACGGTGAGCCTGACGGCCGCGGATGTCGCGGAAATCATGCGGCTCTGGAGGAGTCGCAGCTTCGACGAGCTGACGCTGGAGATCGAACGGCGTGAAGCTGCAGCTGCGGCGCGGCGGCGGCGCGCGCGAGCGCCGCCGATCGCAATGCCGACGCGCCGGCCGATGCGTCGGCGGCACCGGCGCGGATCCGCCGTGCCACGCGCATGCCGCGCCGCCGGCCGGCGTCGCGGCGGCGGCGACCCGAACGGCCACGAGGCTGTGCCTGCGCCGCTGCTCGGCACCTTCTATCGCGCGCCCAAGCCCGGTGCGCCGCCGTTCGTCGAGGTGGGCGCGAAGGTCGAGGCGGACACCGTCATCGGCATCATCGAGGTGATGAAGCTGATGAACACCGTGCGCGCGGGGTGCGCGGCACGCGTGACTGAGATTCTGGCGCGCGCGACGGCGCGCTGGTCGAATACGGCGAGACGCTGCTGCGCGTGCGCCGGCGGGCTGAGTCGCGTGGCCATCCGCCGCGTGCTCATCGCCAATCGCGGCGAGATCGCCGCGCGCATCATCCGCACCTGCCGGCAGCTCGGGCATCGAGACGGTGCTGGCCGTGTCCGAGGCCGATCGCGATTCGCTGCCGGCGCGGCTCGCGGACCGCGCGGTCTGCATCGGCCCGTCGCGTCCGGCGCGACAGCTACCTGCAACGTCGAAACCATCGTGCAGGCCGCGCTGGCGCACGGGCGCCGACGCGATCCATCCGGGCTACGGCTTCCTGTCCGAGCGCGCGCCGCTCGCAGGCTGTGCGAGGAGCAACGGCGTCGTCTTCATCGGCCCGACCGCCGCGCAGATCGAGGCCGTGGGCGACAAGCTGCGCGCGCGCGCCGAGGCCGCAGGCCGCCGACGTGCCGGTGGTGCCCGGCGGTGCCGTGGCGTCGCGTCGAGGACGCCGCAGGCAGCTGGCGCGCAGCATCGGCGCGCCACTGCTGGTCAAGGCGGTGGGCGGCGGCGGCGGGCGCGGCATGAAGCGTGTCGACCGGCTGCGAGGATCTGCCCGCCGCGATGGAACTGGCCTCGGCCGAGGCCGGCGCGGCCTTCGGCGATGCGCGCGTGTACCTGGAACGCTACGTCGCGAGCGGCCGGCACGTCGAGGTGCAGGTGCTGGGCGACGGCGACGGGCGAGGTGGTGCACCTGGGCGAGCGCGACTGCTCGGTGCAGCGCCGCTACCAGAAGCTGATCGAGGAGACGCCGGCGCCCGGGCTTGTCCGCGCGGCTGCGCGCGCGCTTGCATGCCGCGGCCGTGCGATTCGCCGCAGCGCCTGGACTATCGCGGCGCCGGCACGGTGGAGTTCCTGGTCGACGGCGAGCGCGACGCCTTCTATTTCCTCGAGATGAATGCGCGCATCCAGGTGGAGCATCCGGTGACCGAGGTGGTCACCGGCGTGGACCTGGTCGCCGAGCAGATCGCCATCGCCGGCGGCGAGGGCCTGCGGATTGACGCCAGTCCGAGGTCCAGCGCGCAGGGCTGCGCCATCGAGTGCCGCATCAACGCCGAGGATCCGGCCGACGACTTTCATGCCCAGCCCGGGCATGGTGCGCGCAGGCGGCGTGGCCGGCGGGCGAGGGCATGCGCGTGGACACGCACATCGAACCGGCTCGCGCGTGCCGCCGTTCTACGATTCGCTGCATGGGCAAGATCATCGCGCACGCGCCCGATCGCGCCGCGGCGCTGGCGCGGCATGCGCGCGCGCACTGGCCGCCACGCGCATCGAGGGCGTGCACACCAATCTCGCCTTCCACGCAGCGCGTGCTCGCGGACTGCCGAGTTCCAGGCGGGCGGCGTCGACACCGGCTTCCTGGCGCGGCTTCATCGCCGCGCCGCCGGTGCAGCGGGTGAGCCATGGCTGACGTCCAGCTGGTCGAGACCTCGCTGCGCGACGGCAACCAGAGCCTCTGGGGCGCCACTCGGCATCGACACCGCGAAGACCCTGACCATCGCGCCGGTGATGGATCGCGTCGGCTTCAAGGCCATCGACTTCACCACCTCCACGCACATGGGCGTGGCGGTGCGCTACAAGCAGGAGGATCCCTGGGAGCGCATCCGGCTGATGGCCGCGGCCACGCCGAACACGCCGCTGCAGTTCATGTCCACCGGCTTCCGCTTCATCTCCTGGGAGACGGCCAGCCCGGAGTTCATGGCGCTGGCCTTCCGCACGCTGGCGCGCAACGGCATCCGCCGCTTCTGCCTTGCCGACCCGATGAACGACGTGGATGCGCAACATCGCCTGCGCGCGGATGGTGAAGCAGGGCGGGCGGCGAGTATGTGATCGCCGCGCTGGTCTTCACGCTGAGCCCGATCCACGACGACGCGCACTACGTGCGAGCGCGCGCGCAGGCTCGCGGCCTGCCCGGACATCGACGCGCTCTACATCAAGGATCCGGGCGGGCTGCTGCTCGCCGCAGCGGGCGCGCACGCTGATCCCGGCCATCAAGGCCGTGATCGGCGCCAAGCCGCTGGAGCTGCATGCTCACTGCACGATCGGGCTCGCGGAGCTGGCCTACATGGATGCGCCGGAGCTACGGCGTGAGTGCCCTGCAGTGCGCCTCCGGCGCGGCGGCCGATGGCACTTCGAACCCGCCTGTCGGCAGCGCGTGGTCGCGAACCTGCGCGCGCTCGGGCACACGGTGCGACGTCGACGACGAGGCGCTGGCGCGAGGTGCGGCGCTACTTCACGCGACTGGCCGAGGCTGAAGGCTTGCCGATCGGGCCGGCCGCAGGCGTTTCGATGCGGCGTACCTGCAGCACCAGCTGCCGGGCGGCATGGTCGGCACCATGCGCCGGCACCTCGCCGAGGCGCGGCTGTCGCACATGGAAGGCGCGGTGATCGAGGAGCTCGGTCGCGTGCGCGAGGAGCTGGGCTGGCCCATCGTGATGACGCCGTTCGCGCAGATGCTGCTGACGCAGGCGGTCATGAACGTCACCGGCAAGGAACGCTACGCGGTGATCCCGGACGAGGTGATCCGCTACGCGCATGGGCCGCTTCGGCACGGCCCAACGTGCCGATCGACGCGCAAGGTGATGGACCGCATCGATGTCGCTGCCGCGCACGCAGAGAGCTGCGGGCGGAGCCGGCCATGGCGCCGCTCGCCGGAACTGCGCCGGCGGCATCGGCGCGCAGCCTGTCGGACGAGGAGTTCCTGCTGCGCGCGACGATGCCGGCCGAACCTGGTGGACGCGATGCAGGCGGCGGGCCCGGCGGCGCGGCACTACAACCCGGCACTGCGGCCGGTGATGAGCCTGCTCCGCCAGCTCACGGCGCGCCGCGACCTGTCGCATATCTGCGTCGAGAAGCCGGGATTCAGGCTGGAGCTGCGCCGGCACGCAGGCGCGTCGTCCCAGGCGCTTCCCTCATGAGCGCTGTCGCTCGAGAGCCGCCGGTCGAAGCACTGCCGCGCATCAAGGGGTTCATGTTCGATCTCGACGGCACGCTGGTGCTCAGCGACCGATCGCTCGGGCGGCTACGACGTGCTGCCGGGCGCCGTCGAAGTGCTGACGGAGCTGAAGCGAGCGGGCATCCCTTCGTCGTGCTGACCAACGGCAGCGCCTATCCGCCTGCGGAGCAGGCCGCGAAGCTGCGCGGCGTCGGGCTGCCAGTGCGCGGACGAGCAGATGCTCACGCCTTCGAGCGTCGCCGCGGAGCTGATGTCGCGCGCGCGGCGTGCAGCGCGCTGCTGGTGCTCGGCAGCCGCGGCGTCGGGCACGCGCTTGCGCGAGGCGGGCATCGAGACGGCTTCTACCGGAGAGCCGCGGCGACCGAGGCGTCAGGCCGTGTACGTCGGCTGGCATCCGGACTGCGGCATGAAGGACATCGAGGCGGCCTGCAAGGCGATCTGGGCGGGCGCGAAGCTGTACGTGGCCTCCGACGTGCCGTTCTTCGCCACGAGGCAGGGACAGGACCATGGGCTATTCGTATGCGATCGTCGGCGCGATCCGCCGCATGACCAAGGCGCCGATGATTCTCACCGGCAAGCCCTCGCTGCATGCGCTGCGCTTCGTCGCGCGGAAGCTCGGCATGCCGGCTCGAAGCGTCGGCGTCGTCGGCGACGATCCGGCCGTGGAAATCATCATGGCGCGGCGCGGCGGCGCAACGGCCTTCGGCCGTGACGACGGGCGTCACGACGCACGAAGACTGGGCGCGCGAGACTGAAATGCGGCGGCCCCATCGCGTGCTCGCGGGGATTCGCGACCTGCTCGCGAACGGCGCCATTCAAACGACTACCCACACGGCGACTCCGCGTGCGCAGGCATCCGGGACACGCGATGACGAATGAAGGCGATGTGCTTGGGACTGCGGGCGCGGCCCGGCGCGAGTAACCATCACGACACTTGCTCCGGAAGCGGGGTGGGCTTCAGGCCGTTACAAACTTGATTTCGTTCTTTAGCTCCGTTCGAACCCAGGTGATTTCCGTTTTGAGTTCCGTTCTGACCGAAGCGATCTCTGCATTGAGCTCCTTTCTGACCGAAGAGATCGCTGCCAGCAGTTCGGCTCCAAGCGACTCGATCTTGTCGTCGAGACGGCGGATGTCGTCCTTCATCTCGGCGACGTCGCTTTTCACAAAGTGAACCCTCTCTTCGAGGGCGGTTCGCGATTCCATAAGACGGAGGGAACATCGACGTGTCGCTGGTGGTCGCCGAGTAACGCGCCGCCCAAAGAGTCGTACAAACATGCGAATGGACGACCGCAATCTCTGATGGATATGATCCGCACCGAAATTCTTCGCATGGACGATTCAAATGAAGAGCAAGTCGGCGCCCCGCGCGAATATGTCGCTCGCCGTAAAGGGAACTTCGGTCGCGGTGCTATCGCACAACGGTGATGACTACCTCTGCATCACGGACATCGCCCGGTACAAGGACGCTGAGCGGACGGACTACATCATCCAGAACTGGCTCCGAAACCGAAATACGATCGAGTTTCTCGGCGTTTGGGAGCAGATCAACAACTCGGATTTTAATCCCATCGAATTCGATGGGATTAGAAATCAGGCTGGACTGAACAGCTTTGTTATTACGTCCAGGCGATGGATTGAATCGACCGGCGCCGTCGGCCTCGTCGCCAGGTCGGGCCGGTATGGCGGAACGTTTGCGCACAAGGACATCGCCTTTGAATTTGCCTCGTGGATATCAGTGGAATTCAAGCTATACCTGATCAGGGAGTTTCAACGCCTGAAAGAAGAAGAGGGCCGTCGTCTTTCGGCTGCCTGGGACTTGAACCGAACGCTTGCGAAACTCAACTACCGTATTCACACGGACGCCGTGAAGACCAATCTGATTCCGCCAGTGGTTACCGCGGCTCAGGCAGCGCGTACTTACGCCAGCGAAGCCGATCTGCTGAACGTCGCTCTGTTTGGTCAGACGGCGAAGCAATGGAGAGATGCCAACCCGAATCTCGATGGGAACGTGCGCGACCACGCGTCGATACAGCAGCTTCTGGTTCTCGCGAACCTTGAAAGTTTGAACGCCGAGCTCATCGAGATGGGGCTGCCTCCAGCCGAGCGTCTTCAGAAACTGAACGCAGCCGCCATTCGGCAGATGCGTTTGTTGACGGGTACTGCGGAGGTCCGGCGTTTGGAGGGAACGCAGCGGCGAAGCTCATCGCGAGCGGCGGAGTGCAGAGGGCACGTGGCTGCGGGGCGAAGCGCGCGGTGGCGAATTCGTTTGAACGGCAGATCCCGTTTGTGGATACGAAGCGATTCCAAACCCTCGTCAGCCGGTTTCGCTGTTACGCCCACTCGGGCTCGCGTCCCGCCTTCCATTTGATACTGCAGCCAACACTCGGCCGCTGCTCGCCAGACACCGCCGCATTCCGCAGCAGAGCATCCACTGCCGCGCGCATGTCCGCACCCGTCACGGGCACGCGACCTCCGGGCCGGCTGGCATCGAACTGGCCGCGGTACGCGAGCCGCCGGTCGCGATCGAAGAGAAAGAAATCCGGCGTGCAGATGGCCTCGTAGGCCCTCGCCACATCCTGGGACTCGTCGTACAGATACGGAAACGTGAACTCCTTTGCCCGCGCCAGCTTCGCCATCTCGGCAGGCGCGTCTTCGGGGTACGCGTTCACGTCGTTCGAGCTGATCGCGACAACCGTGAGCCCGCGCGGCCCGTACTCGCGCGCAAAGCTCGCGAATCCGTCGAGGATGTGCTTCACGAAGGGGCAGTGGTTGCAGATGAAAGCGACCAGCAGGGCCGGCGACTCGCTCAAGCTCCCGAGCGTGACCACCTTGCCGCTCACGGCATCGGGAAGTGCAAATTGTGGAGCGGGCGTTCCCAGTTCAAGCATGCGGGACTCTCTGCGTGCCATGGCGCTCTCCTGAAAAGTTGTGCACTTACTCTTAGCAACCCTGGCTCGTCAACCGGCGTCTCGGCCTTGTCCCGTTGCCAGCGACCGGGCGCAGAAGCCGCGCAAGGCGTTTTTTTCATATGTGGGCCACGGAAATTTCTCGCGCGTGCGCCTCACGGGATTTTTCATCACAATCGTACGAGGCACTTCTGAATTGCGGCCCGTGAATCGCTGAAAAAAGAGAAAAATGGATCTCGTCATTCGGCTCCGCCACCACTACCATTCACATCATCACGGGCACGGAGGCTCACACCACGAAACAAGGAGCATGGCATGACTGATCGAAACCCAATCGAGATCTACACTGGCGATCGTGACGATTCGGTGAAGCTTCCTCGCGCGAGCGCCGCTCAGAAGATTACGGGCGGCATGCGCGCAGAGGATATTTTCGGTCGATGTCCGCCAGATACCTTTGACGGGTTCGAGGAGGCGATTCGCGCTATGCGGCGCGGTTTCGCGCCAGAAGAACCGCACTCATGACCACGAATAGGCGCACCGCGCGCGATTCTGGAGCATCTTTTTGCGCAGGTCATGCACGAGCGGGCACGAGTCGGCAAGCGCATGGAGTACCCGGACGCGTGGACGGCGACAACGGCACTCTTTCATGACCTGCCGCTGGTAACGCATGACAATGGCTTTCTGCACACGCACGGCCTTCGAGTCATCACCGCGTCGGAGGAGGTGCGGGCAAATCAGATGCTGCTGGCCGGTCTCACGGGAGCTCCAATGCTCCTCGATATGCATTGCCGGTGCGGCCGTTGAATCTGGCGAGCTACATGCGATAACCGCCCGGCTTGCCGCGCAAGAAGGTGCAGGCGCTGGTCGATAAGGCTCACATCGTGAGGCTCAATATCGATCCGGCAAGGTGCGCAGCGTCTTGTTGTTCCAGCTCGCGCTGTCTTCGGGATAGGGCAGCATGCTGGCGCTCCAGCGCTCCCAGTCGGCCTTGAGGGATGCAAAGCGCTCGGGGTGATGCGCGCGCAGATTGCCTCGCTCCTGCGGATCGGCGATCACGTCGAACAGATACTCGGTGCCATTGATGCGCAGGTATTTCCACTGACCGCGGCGCGCGGCAGCCTGCGCGTTGGCCTTGAAGCGCCAGTACAGGTCGCGCTCGACGACGCGGGACTCCAGCAGCGTGGGCAGCAGGCTGATGCCGTCGGTGGGCGCCCATGCGGCCGGCCGGACGCCGGCGGCATCGAGGAACGTCGGCACCCAGTCCATGCTGATCGCCAGCTGCTCGCTGGTCGTTCCGCGTGGAATGCGGCCGGGCCAGCGCACGAGAAGCGGCGTGCGTATGCCGCCCTCCAGCACTTCGCCTTTCATGCCGTTGAACGGCCAGTTCTTGGCGAAGCGCTCGCCGCCGTTGTCCGACGTGAACACGACGATGGTGTCGTCCGCACGCCCGCTCGCCTTTAGCGCCGCGAGCACGCGGGCCACGTTTCGATCGAGCGATTCGATCATGCGGCGATACGTGGCGATGTTGCCGCCGTCAAAATGCATCGCATTGGTGAGCTTGCGCGCGGCGTCCTCGTCGCCCGGTGCCTC
Source organism: uncultured Gammaproteobacteria bacterium (assembly GCA_963837755.1). Taxonomy (GTDB): domain Bacteria; phylum Pseudomonadota; class Gammaproteobacteria; order Steroidobacterales; family Steroidobacteraceae; genus JADGHX01. The sequence continues at coordinate 1,032,100 of CAWIOP010000005.1, forward strand.
CCAGGGCCAATGCGGCGCGGTGAAATGCAGGCTCAGCAGGAACGGGCGCGGATCGCGGCTCATGCGGCTGATCTCGCGCGCGGCGCGATCACCGAGCAGATCGGTGAAATAGCCGGTCGCCTCCACGCGCACGTCTCCGTCCCACAGGTCGCCAAGACTTCCACTCGCCGCATCTGCGGCGCCGGGGCGCCGCACGTCGTGCGTGAAATAGTCGACGCCGCCGCCGCGAATACCCCAGAAGCGATCGTATCCGTGCCGCAACGGGCTGTGCCGGTCCTGCGCGCCCATGTGCCACTTGCCGACGAGCGAGGTCTGGTAGCCCGCGTGCTTCAGCTGCAGGGGTAAGGTCGACGTGCCCGGCTCGAGGCCGAGCACGTTGCGGCCGAGCGGCTCGTCGAGCCCGATGCGCAGGCGATACTGGTAGCGCCCCGTGATGAGGCCCACCCGCGTGGGCGAACAGATGGGACTATTGGCATAGGCATGATGGAACTTCATGCCCTCGCGCGCGAGCGTATCCAGGGCCGGCGTGGCGACATCGTCCCGCCCATAACAGCCGATGTCAGCCCAGCCCATGTCGTCGGCCATGATGAACAGGAAGTTCGGGCGGCGCTCGGCGGCGCGCACGAATGCGGGAGTCAGCGACAAGGCGGCTGCCGCCCCAATCAGCACTCTGCGACGATCGACCATGCACACTTCCTCCGGATGCCTTCGGTGCACCACAATATTCAGGTCTGCGCGATCGGGAAAGCAATAATTTCGAAGCGGTCGGGGTCGTCACGCGCGGATGATGGGGAGGAGGCGGACACTTACACCGCCGGTTTCGTGTACCGCCCGCAATGGCTGCCCGGTTTCGATCTCTGCGGTGGACTGGCTCAGTGTGAATCTCACGGGATCGATCGAGCAGTTCGGCGCGCAGGATATCGTCAACGCCTGCTACATCCAGAACGACCCGGATCAGTGCGCGAACATCACGCTGGACGGCGTTCTCCCGCCATTGTGTGCTCCTCAAACCTGTAGCGCTTGACTTGGCTGCAAGCCGACGCGGATTCTCTGGCGCTCTAATCAGAATTGGGGGTCTGGTCGTGCGTATCCGCCTGTGCCGCGACTGCCGCTCACGGGCAGGGCGAGCACACGAAGAAAATGGCTGCCGCGATCCGCGACCTGCTCGACGGGCCGGTCGACGCGCAACGCCTCGTGCTCATCAGCTCGAGGTAATCGCGTGCGCGCGCTCGCTGTTCTGATCGCACTGCTGACGGGCTCGCTTCTCGCGGCACCTGGCGTAGCGTTCGCCGAGACGGTGATGATCACCGGCGCGAACTCCGGCATCGGTCTGGAGCTCACCCGGCAGTATATGGCGAAGGGCTGGACGATTATCGCCACGCATCGACGCGCCGAGGTACCGAAGTCGCTGGCACAGATCGCCGCAGGCGGCGGCAAGCTGCGCATCGAACGGCTCGATGTCACGAACGTCGACCAGGTGCGGGCGCTCGCGAAGAAGCTCGCGAACGTGCCGATCGACGTGCTGATCAACAACGCCGGCGTCTACAACGACCGCGGCTCGTGCGCGGCCGAGGACGAAGGCTGCCCCGGCGACTGGAGCACGCAGACGTTCGGCAAGATGCGCTTTGAGCTGCTCGACACCATCATGGCCGTAAACGTGAAGGGCCCGCTGTTGGTGTCTGAGTCATTCTACAGCAACGTGAAAGCGGGCACGCAGAAGAAGCTGGTCGCCATCAGCTCGAGCAACGGCACGCTCACGGGCGAAAACCCCGTGCGCGGCGGCACCATCTTCTATCGCACCAGCAAGGCCGCGCTGAACCGCGCGATGCAGATTGTCGCCGCCTCGGTAAAGGACGACGGCGTTACGGTGCTGATGCTGAACCCGGGGCCAACGCTCACCGAACATCAGGCCCACCTGAAAGAGTACAAAGGAATGTTGAAGACGTCCTTCACGGTGGAGAACATGATCCGAACGATCGACAAGGCGACCATCCAGGACACGGGCAAGTTTCTGCGCTATGACGGAGTCGCGGAGCCGTGGTGAGAACAGCCGCTGCGATGGCGGCAATCGGGATCGTTACCGCGCTTGCTGGCTGTGGAACGAACCCTGCGAAGACGCCTTCCCTTGCAGCGGACGAGGCGGCCATTGCCGCTTTCAACGAACGTTACCTGAAGGCCATCAATGATGGCGACATTGTCACGCTCAGCAGCCTGACCACTGAAGAGCACATCATGCTGGCGCCAGGCCGTCCGCCCCTCGTCGGAAAACAGGCAAATGACGTGGCGAATGGCCGGGCCTTCCAGCAATTCAAGATCGACGAATCGTGGATTCCGCTGGAAACCGTGGTGGCCGGGGAGTGGGCATATCAACGCGGCACGTTCACCGTCGCCGCGACGCCAAAGGCCGGCGGTGACGTGCGCACCACACGCGGCAACTTCCTGAGAATCTACCGCCGCCAGCCTGACGGATCGTGGCGCATGATTCGCGACATGTTCAACAGCGATCAGCCGGCCGCCGCGAACCAGCAGATCGAAACATCGGGGCGTCGTTGAGCCCAGTGCCACCCGTTGCTCGCAGTCGTCAGCGAGATTCGCTAAAGGGGACGTCGCGACGGAGCCCTACCGTCCCTACGTCTCGTGCAGTGCGTCCGCGACACTCGCACGCGCGACGCGGATTGCATCGCAGTCGCCCCATGATGGACTGGACCGACAGCAACATTGGTAGCGCTGTTTTACGCTGTGGTCGCCTGGATCGTGATGCATGTGGCGATCATGATCGTCTCGGACAACCACCCTGATTACCATGACCCGGTGGTGATTATTGGCGGCATGTCGCACTTCTTCTTTGCAGTACCGTTGGCGCTGATCGTGAAGCGTCAGCTGGCCAGGCGCCCCTACTCTCCATCCGCACTACGGGGTATTCGCGCCGACTGCAAAGAGCCACGCTGCCGCGAGGGATGCGACCCACAGCAGTCCCTTCAGCAGGAAGAAAAAGAAGCCGAGCATCGCCACGCGCCTGCGCCACGTGCGCTTGCCGGGATCCGTCGCCATGGGCGGCGCCGATGGGGTCACGAGCGTTTCTCCGGCAGCCATCAGGCGACCTGCGCGGACGAAAACTGCTGGCCCAATGCCTCGCAGCAGGTCTTGCAGACATAGTGAAAGTGGCCGAACAGCGCATCCTGCGATGCGATCGCGGTCAGCAGCAGGGTTCCATCGCAACCCGGCACCGACATCATCAGCACCTTGCCCCTGCTGCCCTCGAGGACGAGATTCTCGTAGGAGCCCAGATCCACTTCCTGCACGAGCGCGGAGCCGAGCGCGTGTATGGAGCTCGCCATGGCCGCCAGCCGGCGGCGCGATTCTTCGTTGCGGTGTACGGCGACGACCTCGAAGCCGTCCACCGTGCACACTTGCGCCGCCAGAACACCCGGGTTGTTGCTGGTCAACTGCTTGAGTCGGGCGAGCATCCCCGGGCCGTATCGCTCGCGCAATTGTCTGGCATCAAGAGATTCCATCGCAGCCCTCCGTCAGTACTTCAGCCGTCAGCGAGCTCGAGCACGCTGAACAGCACGTCGAACAGCATCAGCACGTCTTCGCGTTGGCGAACATCCACACTCAGGACCGGCAACATGAGGCCGCGGTCCGACAAGTACTCGTAATAGTCGTCCACGCCCGGCGCGGGGTGCGTCTCGGTGCGGCCGACGCCGACGACGACCGCGCCCTTGTCGACGAGCGGCCTGAAGTTATCCAGGTAGATCGTCAGGTCCTCGAGCGGCGACTTGCGGCTGTTGTCGACCAGCACGATCAGTCCCAGCGCACCCTTCGCCAGGATTTCCCACATGAAGCGGAAGCGTGCCTGGCCCGGCGTTCCGTACAGGCGCAGCACCGCGCCGTCCCCGATCGTCACCTCGCCGTAGTCGAGACCGACCGTGGTCGTCGCTTTGGCGGACTCTGCACGATCCATGTTGTGCACATCCGTGCTCACTACCTTCATCTGACTCACGGCGCAGATCGCGGTGGTCTTGCCGGCGCCCATGGTGCCGGTGATCAGGATCTTGTATTCCTCGTATTCCTCGGCCATCAGGCCTCCGCGATTCCGAGCGCCCCGCGCAGGCGCTCGAACAGCGATCGGCGCGAGCCGTCACCCATCTGACGAATCGTCGCGGCGGCGCCCGCCGCAACCGGGACGACGTAACCACACAGGTTCGCCGCGTTGACGAAACCGGTCACTGTGGCCGAGTCCAAGCGTGTGAGGTGCATGAGGTCGGTCACCGGGCTCACGCGCTCTGACAGCAGTGCGGCGATGCGCCGGTGCCTGGGATCGTGATACAGCACGGGAAAGTCGGGCCAGCGCCTCATGCGCAGCGCCGTCCCCGGCTCGATCCACGGCAGCATCCCGAGCGGGCCCGTCAGGCTGCCCACCAGCCATTGAAGCACCACGAGGGGCCTCGGGTTCACGCCGCCCGGCACAGCATTGCTCCCGATGCGTTCGAACGTCAGCGCGACGTTCAACGGCATGGCCCGCAGTCGCGGGAGGGCGGGCCGATAGAAGAATTTGCGTGCCACGGGCACGATGTACACCGAGTGATCGGGCGTCCCCCTGACCTTCCAGGTGACGTTGGGGTCGCGTTCATCTGTCACGCTGCGCAGAAGGGACGCGAGCTTGAGCACATCGCTGTCGGCGGCTGCGGGGGTCGGCGGTGACGGTGCCTCCCGCAGCGCTTCAACAGTCTTCAGAAGATGGATGACGTGATCGGTGCGGATCGGCCACGCCAATCTCAGGCAACCCGGCGGCACGACGTCGGCCTCCCCCACCAGCGCCGCGAATGCCGCTCGCGGGTAGGCCGCCCGATTGTCGAGAGCGGCCTGCGCGGCGGAATCGTCCGGTGCGATCACCACGAGATCCGCCTGGTTGAGCGCAGACATGCGCCATCCCTTGCTGGCGGAGCCGGCGACCGTCACCATGCCGACCGTGATTTTCAGCCGCTGAGCGTCGGGTGGCCGCAGTCCGATGTGTGCAATGCCGAGTTCCACCACGGTGCGCGTCCTTCAGTTCGCCGCACACAGCCGTCGCAGGCATTCGGCGACGATTCTCGAGCGTGGCGAGCGCTCGGCCGTGGCGTGCAGCCCCGCCGCGAGGGTCCCCGCGGGCCGGCTGGCGAGCAATGACCGAATCGACTCGCTCATGTGCTGCGAGAGCAGCCCATCGACGTCGACGTCCACGGCGCAGCAGGCTGCGTCATCGCACGCAGGCATGAGCCCAATGTATCGTGGTTGCGTGCCGTCCGCGGAAATCGTCCCGAGCGTTGCCGGCAAGCGTACGGTGGCGCCCCGGAACGCAGCGGTGGCATCTATCAACTGGCGGCTGGCGCTCACCAATCGGTCAACGCATTCAGCGACCGAGATCTGCGCCGAGTCCGCGAGCAGCGCGTCCTGAAGCGAGCGTTCCTCGCCGACGACCTGCCACAGCCGCCATCGCTCGCCAACCCGAGGCGAGAGGACCACGCTGCGCCGCTGCGAAATCCACTGGCTGTTCCGCACATGCAGTCGCGCCCACTGCGCTAGCGCCTTGCGTCCGGTCTCCGCCTCGTCGAATACGTCGGCCGCACGCGAGTACACCCGCCAGCCTGTACCGCTCACGATCGTGATGTCTCCGGCAGCGTCGCTTTGGGCCATGGGTGGCAGCCTGGCGCAGGCCTGCTGCAACATGATGCGACCCTGAATCGGAGGCCAGATCAACCCGCTCGGCACATCCGGGTCGGGCAGCCTGTCCTGCGATGCGTCGTGATCGTCGCGCGCTCGCGCTGCAGCCGCTGCGCCGGATTCGCGCTGCGCGGGGTACCCGCAGAGCGCGGCATCAATCAAGGACGCCGTCGGCGCACCTCGAGCATGGGCACCGCGACCAAAGGCGCCAGCCGATGCGCCGGGCTCGATCTGCTCGAGCAAGTCCTCGGCCGTGTCAACCTCCGGACGACCCGTTGCCAGGCGACCGGCTCGAGCCAGAGCGCGTGCCCGATCGAGCGCGAGTCTGACCGCAAACACGAACGCCTCCTTGACGCCGGCAGTGGTCGTCGCAGTCGACTCGACGAAACCGACCTCGAGGCCCTGCTTGCGGAACGCTGCGATCACCTCGGGCATCTCGAGCGCATCTTCCACGTCGCGCTTGTTCGCCTGCACGACCACGCCCGGTTGCGGCGCCTCGGCGCGCGCCAGAAACTCGCGCAGCTCGCGCGCGTACTGGAGCGACAGATCGAGCCCGAGCCGGCCGGTGTCGGCCACGAACACGACCGCGTCCGCACCGGCAAGCAGGCGCCGCCGGCGCTCGCGCAACGCACGCTGGCCGGGCACGCTCACCACCTGACAACGGATCGGCCGCCCCTCGAAGCGGCCGCCCGTGTAGTCCACCCAGTCGAAGAACAACGTCCGGCCCGCTGCTTCCTGCGGAGTCTCGAGCGGACGCGACAAATCCGCGGACAAGGCTCGCAGCGTCGTGGTCTTGCCGGAGAACGGCGGCCCATCGTAGACGACGCGAATCACCATCGCATTGCCTTGTACGTCGAGCACGCTCACCGCTGCACCGTTGCGAAGATCAGGCGAGCCTGACGTGCTCCGCGCCCGCAAGAACGCCGGCCGCTTTCGCGGCCGCCGACTTCACGAGCGCGAGATTCGTCTTCGCGCGATCCGCCACCAGGTACAGAAACGCCGTCGCCGACACCGGCCGGATCAGGTGGATCTGATCTCGCAGCGTGATGAGGACGTCCTCGACTTCCGGCTCCAGGCCGAGCGCGCTCAAGGTTCTGCGCTTCTGCTTCACGAGCTCGCTGTTGTAGGCGCTCGCAGCCGCCAGGTCGAACTCGGGGCGCAGCGCGTGCGCCACCATCGTCATTCCCGTATCGACATCGACGAACGCAGCGGCGATGAATCCGTCCACGTGCTGCTCGAGCCGCGTCAGTGCCTCCTGATAGTGCCTCTCGGTTGTCATGACTCCTGCTCCTGCCCCGGCCATGGGGCTCAGGCTGCCTGCTCGATCTCGGGTACCACGGCACGCGCCTTCGTGAGGGCCATGCCCAGATTGACCGTCTTGCGGCAGACGAAGCCGACGACGTGCTCCTGGTTCTTCTTGGTCCGCACGAACACGTGCACGAGGTTGTCGCTCAGAACGACGATTTCCTGGAAGTAGTGGCTTTTGTTGCCTTCTACGCCGCGGGCCTTCTTGAACGCATTCTCGATCGTGACCACGTTGGGTCCCTGGAACATGTCCGAGGTGGCCGCCGCCAAAAAGTCGAGCACGCTGCGCGGGTGCGAGTCCACCGTCTTGATCCCGAGCAGCATGCCCGTGGCAAGATCGACGTAACCGGCCGCGACACATTCCGGAATCTGGCTGACCGCCTTCTGAAGTGCATTCTCAATCGACATGGTCCAACTCCTTCGCTAGCGTAGTTCACACAATGGAGTGCGCTCAGGGAACGAGCGCGGCCTGCGGGCCTGCCGCCCCAGCCGACTGCTCGTGCCGGCCAAGCGCACCTGAAAAATCCTCGAGAAATCCCACCTGTGCATCGGACTGCACCCAGCGCGGTTCGAAGCGACGCGCTGTCTCGAGCGCAGTCAATGCCGAATCACCGCGCCAGATCAGGTACGCAACGAGCAGGGTCCCGGTCCGACCGAGACCGGCTTTGCAATGAATCGCGATGACATCGCCGCCGCAGAGCAGGCGATCGATCCGCGCGCAGATGTGCTTGCCCGTCGCGATCGACGGCGCCTCCTTGTCGCGCACCGGATACCACAGTGAGCGGATGCCGAAGCGCGCGAGATACACCGGGTCGAGCTGCTGTTCGGTGAGCGATATCACAACGGTGACCCCGACGCGGCGCAGCGCCTCGAGATCGTAGTCGACGTCGAACACGATGCCGGGCTGTGGTGTGCCGGCCAGGCGTCCGGGCAACAGCCATACAAACCCATTCGGGCCGAGCGCAGCGCTCTTGGCGTGCACGGGTGGGCGCGCCGGTTGCGAGGCGTCGTGCGCCTCGGGCGACAGTTCTTCGGACAGCGCACCCGGCGTAGTCTCGATGCACGAGCCCGTCTCGGCGAACTGGCGGCCGGCATGAGTAATCGGTCGCGCGAAGAACTCGGACGTGGGCTGCACTTCCTGAATGATGCCCCCCGCCAGCAGAACGGTGGTGCCACCCAGCGTTCGAATCTCCTTCTGGTTGTGGAGCACGACGATGACGGCGCGGCGCGCCGCCTCTCGCCGCAGGTAATCGAGCAGCGTCGCGACGTCTTCCTCCTCCAGTCCGTTGGTGGGCTCATCAACGCACAGCAGCGCGGTGGATGTGGCCGCAACGCGCGCGATCGACACCAGGCGCTGTACCGGCAGCGGCAGCTTCAGAACGGGCTCATCCAGTTGTGCCTCGAACGCCGCGAGGCCGATCTCCCCGAGGATCTGGCGCGCGCGCTCGTGCTTCTGTTCCGACGTCGAGGCAAAGCGCTCGGGCAGCTCGTACAGCACGTTCTCGAGCAGCGTCGAGGTATACAGCCGCGCATGCTGGACGACGAGCGCCGGGTGGCCGCCGACACCGAGCGGCTTGCCGAGATACTGACAGTCGCCCCAGACGTTCACCGAAGGGACGGCGCGGTTGTAGCCGGCCAGGGTACGCAGCAGCGTCGACTTGCCCGTGCCCGTCGGACCGATGAGCACCATCAGGCCCGGCGTCGGCACCGTCAGCGTGACGTTGCGAAGTACAGTTCGTCCATGATAGGCAACACCGAATCCGTCCAGTTTCAGGCAGACCTCGGTGGCCACTCGCTCATTTCCTCCTGTCGCGCATCGGGCGCGACCGGTGCACCCGGCGCTTCCACTGCGAGCCGCCGGCTGCAATGGTGTTCGCGGTGCGAGGACGATGAAGGGCTGGTTCCACGCGGCGCTCAATAATTCGTCGTCGCTTGCAGCGTCGTTGCACACTGCACGCAGTACGCCGTTCCGAGGCGAACGTGAAACTGAACCATGTCGTTGACAGCCACCTCGGCGCTGCACCCGTCGCAGAGCGAGCTGAACTCGAGGCGCAGCGGTTCGTAGCCCTCGAGCGGCAGGGCGCTGCCATGGATGATCTTGGGCCACGCGTGGTCTTTCACGATGACCTCGCGATAGCTCTCCTCCATCGCGCTCCAGCGGCGAATCAGATGCTCGGGGAGCCCGTGCTCGCGCTGCACCTGCCTCATCAGCTTCTCGCGGTAGTCGAACATCTCGTCGGAGATCACCATCCAGTGGTGGGCGTTGCGCGGTCGTTCCCCGAAATAGACGTCCTCGCCCGTGAAAATCTGGTTGAGAAAGTTGAACTGCTTCTCGATCGCGCGCTGCCGGGTCGTGTGCGTGAAGAACGGCGCGAGCAGGGGGTCGTCGTAGACGCGTGTGTAGAAGTCCGTAAGGATTCTCCTGTAGCAGCTCACCCTCGCGGAGCGCCGCCCACATTTGCGGATCGGGCGTTGGCTCCCGGCGCGGTTCCTCAGTGAATTCCGGGTTTGGCCGATCCGGGGCGGTCTCGAATGCTGTCTTCCTGCTGAGGGGATCGAGAAGCATGTCCTCCTCGGGGATGCAGCGGCAGGGCAGCAAGTAGCGAAGCTTCTTCTGCTCGGGCGTGAGCCCCCGCTGCGCGGCCTCCGGGATCCGCCCGTCGTCCACACGACGCATCAGGCATGTGTGGCAGATGCCTGCGCGACAGGAGAACGGGGCCACGATTCCCTGGCGCAGGAACGCATCGAGCAGCGTCTCGCCCGCTCGAGGCTCACATGTCTTTCCCTGGTAGGTGACCGTGACCACGTCAGTACTCGAGAGGCCGCATCAGCCCGCGACTGCGCCGCGGCCGCCCGGGCGTCCAGCACAGCTCATCGAGCGATTGACTGAAAAGCAGACATTGAATGACCACACTCGCATTCCCGAGCGATGCCGGCGCAAGCACATGCGCATCGCAGACGATAGCCATCGCGTGACACACGCGAAGAGCGCTGGCGCTGAAGAAGCGCCAGATGAGGAGCGCAAGGCGGGTATTGGGCCTGGGAAAAGACGCCCGCTGGAGCGAGGCGTCAACCGCGCAGAACGCGGTTCATGGCACGTGGGACGGGATTCAGGGTCGCACGACCGCTCGATCGAAGGCGGCGAGCATAGCCACCGGGTTCGCAGGGGAATGTGCAGAACGTCACGAATCCGCGCCGCATGTCGCAGGACTGCGACTCTGCGCTCACATTATTATTGGCGAGGCTCCGCGGATTCCGCGCAGCGCGCCGGAATCAGATGCAGCCGCGCGATCACCGTATCCCCGTCCTGCCAGATGGCGAGCTCGCTACGATCCCGGGACAACAGGGCCTGCACCAGGTCGAGACCCGACTGCCTCCCCGTCGACTCGGACAGCCGGAATCCTTCCGGGAGCCGTGCGGGTGTATTGGAGATCGTGAGCTCGATTCGACCCGCGCGGTTGCACAGCTTGCCTTCAACCCTCGCGCCACTCGTGTCCGCCGTGTGCTTGATGGCATTCGTGAGCAGCTCGCCAACCGCAACGGCGAGGGGGACCGCTTCCTCTTCGGAAAGCGCCATCGGCTGCCAGCTGGCTGACTCCAGAGTGAAGCGGACGGCTATCGATGACCCGGTTTTCGTGACCGCGATGATCTGCTCTACGAGAGCGCCAAAATCGATCGATGTCTGTCCGCTCTTGGCCAACAAGCCATGGACGGTCGCGATGGACTGGATCTGAGCCACGGCGGCATCCATGAGCTCGGGGTGCGAGAACTCCGGGCCGGAATACCTGCGCAGCAGGCCAATGAGTCCTTGCAGGTGGTTCTTGATGCGGTGGTGAACCTCACGCACGAGCGTGCGCGTGAGTGCCCTCTCACGCGCAAGCTGCGCCGCCTGCTCAGCCTTGATCAACGTGATGTCCTGAGCGAGCAGCAGCACGCGGCAGACCTCGTTGTCCGTATCCCTGAGCGGTACGAGGTGGATGTGCCACCATCGTCCGAAGCGCTGCAGCTCCCGGGTGGCCGATTGCCCCAGATTGACGACTCCTTCGATAAAGCCGGCGAACAGCGCGGATCCGTCATCCTCGTGCAGGAAAGGACAGAAACGCCCGCACGTCGCGCTGTAACCGCCGACACGTGCAGCCGCGTCGTTCGCCTGCACGATGACGCCGTCCGCGCTCATCAGCACCACGGGATAGCCGATTTCATTGAGAACGGTGTTGAGCGCATCCTCGCTGAGCTTGAGCGCGGCGCGCTCGGCCAGCTTGTCGCGGTCGATGATCCGCGAGACGCCGAGAGACACGATGGTGCCCGTGTCCTGAAGACAAACTGCCGATATGAACCCGCGGACCCACGAATACTTGCCGTCCTTGCGCCTCAGCCGATACTCGAACTCCTCATCGCCGAGGATCTTCGACTCGGCCACCGCACGCATCCGATCGAGAATGCGCGCGCGGTCGTCCGCGTGCAGCATCGCGCCAAAGGTCTCCATGGACGGCGTGAGATCACCGGGCTCGTACCCCAGGAGCTGGAGCGCCGTCTGCGACCACCAGAAGTCGGGCTTCGTGACATCCGGCCAATAAAAGAAGACGAGCCGGGAGCTCGAGATACATTGCAGAAGCCCGGCCACGTGCTCGGTGGGGACGAGGCTGTGCCCCCGTTCCGCGTCCGTCGCTTGCGTGTCCCTGGCGTGAGGTTCCGCCGCACGCGGCGAGCTCATGGCTCGGGCCCGGTGTTGTCGTTGCTCCGCTTTGGAACGCGGTCGCCATACAATTCGAGCATCCTGCCCGTCTCGTCGTTGGCGCGCAGCAGCTCCGTTGCAACATCCTCCATCTTCGCGCGGATCGATCGCGCGTGGCGGCGCAGGCGCTCGAAAGCTTCGCGTTGCCCGATGTTGAATTTTGCCATCAGCAGGCCGACCGCCACGCTGACATTGCGATCCTTCTGCAAGGCCGTGGTCAGATTGCCGGCCTGGAATCGAAGCGCATGGAATTCCCGCGCGCGCTGGAGCGCCGCGCGAACGATCGGGAGAAGCTGCTCGGTGTCGATGGGTTTTACGAGGTAGGTCATTGCGCCGGCCGCGATGGCGTCGGCGACGATCGCCTCATCGCTGTACGCCGACAGGAAAATGACGGGCGTGCTGGTCGAGCTCGCGATCGATCGAGCGAGCTCGACGCCGCTCATTCCCGGCATCGAGTGGTCGATGATTGCCAGATCCGGGCTCAGCGTCGTGCACGCCTCGAGCGCGCTCGGGCCATCGAACGCCTCGAGCACTTCGTATCCGGCGGCTCGCAGTCGCTGCCCAAGCGTGGCCACGATCAGCCTGTCGTCATCTGCCAGGAGCACGCGCTTCGCGCTCGGCGCTGCGGGGCTCGATTCGCTCGAAGGCGTTGCACGGGGCTCTTGCGAACGCCGTTCGATACTAACCATTGGCATGTCTCTGCATGTCTTTCCACGACGTTACTGCCTTCGAAGCGATTCCGCTGGCACGGTGTCACACCTCGTACCGCCGTCGTTGATTCCACGGGCGCGTAAAGCGGCTCGTGTTGTCGTCGCGTCCGGGGGTTTACCCGCACGCGGCTTGAATCAAGTCTGGGATTAATCGGTCGCCCGCGGGGTTGAGGCGGATGCGGCTTCCCTGCACGTCGAATGCGTGTCACGGATTTGAGCGACGGCAAGTGCTACCTCGCTCGCACGTCATCTTTACTACGTAGGTTTTCGAAGTCAAGAGCAGCTGAAGAGTCCGGGACGATGGCCGAGGCTCCGCAGAATACGATCCCATTCACACTTTGACGCGTTGGCATCGCATTTCCCGAAGACGGGCGCTCAAGCAAGTCGGCAGCCCATAAAGTAAATCCGAACGCGACCGATAACCGCCTCGAGCACATGATTTCGTGGCTGCCCCCAAATCCCCGGGCAGCACTGCCGATTGCCATCGGAATCGGAGTCGGAGCAGGATTCTGCTGCCGACCGCACTGTGCCGCCAACAGGCCGCACCCCCGCCTGGTTCACGAACCACTCGCGTCAGCACTCGCCTGCTGAGAGTGCAAGCTCTCACGTCTGTGCTGTGCCGAGCCCGACAGCCATTAACGGACCATTGGGATCTTCCATGCGCATCAACACACCGGTCACCCAGCAGGAATACGTACTCCGCGATGACACGCTCATCGTGTCGACGACCGACCTGAAGGGGCGCATCACCTTCGTGAACCCGGAATTCGTGCAGGTGAGCGGCTTCACCGAAACGGAGCTCATCGGCAAGGCTCACAACATCGTGCGTCACCCGGACATGCCGGAGGAAGCCTTCGCCGACTTCTGGCGGACGCTGCAAGCCGGTCGGCCGTGGATGGGGATGGTAAAGAACCGCTGCAAGAACGGCGACTACTATTGGGTGCTGGCCAATGCCACTCCCGTACGTGAAGGCAACGCCGTTACGGGCTACATGTCGGTGCGCACGAAGCCGGCCCGTGAACAAGTGACGGCGGCGGAGAATGCGTACCGCATGTTCCGCGAGAAGCGTGCGGACGGCCATGCCATCCGGGATGGTCGCGTCGTGCGCATCAGCCTTGCGGGCCGATTCAACTTCTTTGCGCGCGCGACGCTCGGCAGGAAGAACCTCATTCTGAGCACGCTATTCCTGCTGCCCGCACTTGTTGGACTGCTTGCGCTTCTCATGCCCGGCGCCTTCGAAGGCATTCGAAACGTGCTCGCCACGCTGCTCACGGCCAGCATCGTCTCGGGAGTAATCGCCGGCTGGCGGCAGGTGCGGCGCACGGCGACCGTGCTGCGCACGTCAGCGGCGCACGTCGAGGATCTCACGCAGGGCCATTTCGAGAAGACACTCGTTGCCGAGGGCGAAGACGAGGCGGCCGGGCTGCAACGCGCGCTACAGTCACTGCGCACGAAGATGGGTTACCAGATTGCCGAGAGCCGTCGCGAGGGGTCGCGAATCCGTCAGGCGCTCGACAAGACGAGTGCGAGCGTGATGCTGGCCGATGAGAACTTCAACATCGTCTATGTGAACGATGCCGCCCACAGGCTTTTTCGGGAGGCGCAGGCGGACTTCCAGCGCGACCTGCCCACGCTCGACGCTGAAAAGATCGTGGGCTCGAGCATCGACATCTTCCACCGCAATCCCGCGCATCAGCGCCAGCTGCTCGAGAGCCTGCGCGGCATGCACGCTGCCAACATACGCATCGGGAGCCGAGCCATGCGGATCGTTGCGAGCACGGTGACGGATACGGACGGCCGGCGTCTCGGCACTGTCGTGGAGTGGTTCGATCGGACCCAGGAGGTGCGCTCGGAGGAGGAAGTGAGCGCGATCGTGAAGAAGGCGCTGGCCGGCGACCTCACGGAGCGGGTTCGGCTGGAGGGGAAGACCGGGTTCTTCGAAGTTCTCGGGCGCGGTCTCAACGAGCTGCTCGAGAACATGGCGACGATCATCCACGGGATGAAGACTGCGGCGACCGAGGTGCACCGTGGCGCGGAGGAAATCTCCTCCGGCAACGCGAACCTGTCGCAACGAACGGAGGAGCAGTCTTCTTCACTCGAGGAGACGGCCTCTTCGATGGAGGAGATGACGTCCACGGTGAAGCAGAACGCGGACAACGCGGCCCAGGCGAACCAGCTCGCCGCGGCCGCGCGCGATCAGGCCGAGAAGGGCGGCATGGTGGTCGGGAAGGCGGTGAACGCCATGACCGAGATCAACGAGTCGTCCAGGAAGATCGCCGACATCATCGGAGTGATCGACGACATAGCGTTCCAGACCAACCTGCTCGCTCTCAATGCCGCGGTGGAGGCGGCACGCGCTGGCGAGCAGGGCCGGGGCTTCGCCGTCGTGGCGAGCGAGGTGAGGAATCTCGCCGGACGCTCGGCGACGGCAGCGAAGGAGATCAAGAGCCTGATCCAGGACTCGGTCAGGAAAGTGGAAGACGGCTCGGCGCTGGTGACGCAGTCAGGGCAAACGCTCGAACAGATCATGTTGGCGGTCAAGAAGGTCTCGGACATCGTGGCCGAGATCGCGGCCGCCTCACGCGAGCAGTCCTCCGGCATCGAGCAGGTGAACCGGGCCGTGATGCAGATGGATGAGATGACGCAGCAGAACGCGGCGCTCGTCGAACAGGGCACGGCCGCCTCGCAGGCGATGGCGGACCAGGCGCGCAACCTGAACGACGTGATGGCCCGGTATCGCATCGGGGAATCGGCGTCCGCGAATTCGGGCGCAGCGGCGGCATCCGGCATCGTGCAGATGGAGCGTCGGGCGCCCAAGCGCCCATGGGGTAACAAGGGCAGGGCGGCGTGAGTGCTGGAAGCTCAGAATCTGGTCTGACAGTTGCTGACTCTCTCTGGTGTTGGTCCCTCGTAGAGTCATGGTTGCTACGTTACCGCATGAGCGTGCGCGTGATTCTCTGACCAGCCCCTTCGCCGTATGGCGCGGGGATCTGACTTTGACGCCCGCCAGACAACGCTATCCACAGTGCGGTATATGTTCTACCGACCATTCCTTGAACTTGAAAACTCGTTGTGCGTGTGATGCTATGTTTCGGTCAGCGACACACAAGAGCAGAACGGCGCTGTCGGGGGGATTCGGATCACTTGTTGTGCAAGCTGCCACAGTGCAGCTGTTGCGCGCGTGCTGTTGTCCGTGCGGAACGCCACATCAGGTGAGCTTCATTTCGGCTTTGGTCGAGACTTCCCCGGCGTGGTTCGGCGAGTGTGGCGTGGGTTCGCGCTTAACTATTAAGGGGGGGTCAATGAACAAGTCTTTCCAGCATGTATCGGTCGCGGCTTCGGTCGCCGCGATACTCGGTGGCGTCGCCATGGCCGGCTATGCGCCCGCCTCGCGGTCTGCAGAAGCAGACGGACAGCTCGAAGAGGTCACCGTAACCGGATCGCGCATCGTGCGCAAAGACCTTGTGTCGAGCAGCCCGCTGGTGACGGTTGAGACCGAGGCGTTCGAAAGCAAGACGGGCCTGAACGTCGAAAATTATCTGAACCAGCTGCCGGAGTTCAACCCGGCCGCCTCGCCGGTAACGACTCAAGGCGACGTGCAGATCACGGCCGTGAACTCGGTCGGCATCGCTGCGGTATCGCTGCGCGGCTTTGGCCCCAACCGCAACCTGGTCCTGGTGGACGGCCATCGGCCGACCCCGATCAACGCGCTGATGGTGACGGACATCAACGGCATCCCTTCGGCGATGATCAAGCGGGTTGAAATCATCTCCGGCGGCGCTTCGGCCACGTACGGCGCTGACGCAATCGGTGGTGTGACGAATTTCATCCTGCGCGACGATTTCCAGGGCCTGGAGGTCGATCTCCAGCGCGGCGCCAGCGAGGCCGGCGACGGTGATGAAAACCGGGTCACCGCGATCATGGGCACCAACGTCGGCTCGGGCCGCGGCAACATCACGATGGGCGCGGAATGGTACGACCGCAAAGCCGCCCTGGAGAAGAACCGCGACTTCTTCACGGATTCCTGGTCGGACCCGAACGTGGCCAGCAACGACTTCTTCGTCTTCGGCTATAACGGCTACAACACGGGCTTCGCCCCGCCCAACGCCAACGCGTTGAATGCGGTCTTCGCCGGCCGCCCGGCCGGCACGGGTGTGTTTGCCCCGGGCCCCGGATTTGTCTCGGGGCTGAGGTTCAACTCCGACGGGACGCTCTTCGACACGGCGGGCAACAATCTCTACAAGTACAAGGGGCCGATCGACGGAGTGGAATATGCCCTCCAGGATATCTATGACACCACGACTGCCACGCGAGGTGTCGAAATTCAGCAGCTGAAGTGGAACAACCTGCAAGCGTTGGCCAGCGCGCCACAGACGCGGTATTCGTTCTTCGGCTCCGGCAAATACGACTTCACCGACGACATTACCTTCTTCACGCGTGCGACCTATGCGGAAAGCAAGACGCGCACACTGCTGTTCCCGACCAACGCCAGCTTCGGCTGGGAGGCCAGCATCCCGTACAACCCGGCCACGGACAGCCCGGTCGATCCCACGCTGGACTATAGGGTTCTGGCGAACTCCACCATGGTGCTTGCGAACCCGACGGCCTTTGCCAACCCGGGGTACATCGCACACGGACAGGCGGGCGCCCAGCACCCGGTTCCGTTGGAGCTGGCCGTGCTGCTGAACAGCCGCGCCAATCCGGCCGGCACCTGGATCGCGGAAACCTACCCGACGGACAGCTTCGCCCAACGCGCCACGCTGAATACCAACACGGTGTGGCAGATCGAGACCGGGCTGAACTTCAAGCTGCCGGTCAAAGACTGGACCGGGGAGCTCTATTACTCCCGCGGCCAATCCAGCACCTACAATGTTGCCTTCGGCAACAACTCGCTGACGCGCTGGCGGGCGCTGGTGACGACGGCCGATTACGGCCTCAACGCCACCATTCAAGGCAACCAGGCCGGCGCTTCCCGCGGCTTCGGCACGGTGCCCGTGACTTGCACCACCGGTTTCTATGAGACGCTCTTCAACGGGGACGTCCGGCCGTCCGACGACTGCAAGTACGCGGTAGAGGCGACGCTGCAAACCCGCACCCAGAATCAGCAGGACATCGGGGAACTGAACTTCCAGGGCGGGCTGTTCGATCTGCCGGCCGGCGAACTTCGCGGCGCGGCGGGTTTCCAGTATCGAAAAAATGCGGCGCAGTTCAATCCGGATATTCTGCAGTCGACAGCGTCCTTCGCCGACCAGGTCATCGGCGTCTACCCCACCGGTTATCTGGACGCCTCGACCAACGTCAAGGATTACTACGCCGAATTGCTGGTGCCGGTGCTGTCCGACCTGAAGTTCCTGAAGAAAGCCGAGCTCGAGCTGGGTGGTCGTGAATCCGATTACGCAGACACCAAGAGCACGTTCACCTTCAAGATCAATGGCAACGTGCAGTTGAACGACTCGGTACGCTTCCGCGGCGGCTATAACCGCGCCACGCGGGCGCCGAACCTCGGCGAACTGTTCCTGAACCGGCAGGAAATCTTCACCGTCGGTGGCGCGAACTTCGGCGATCCGTGCAGCGTTCGCTCCAATGCGCCGTACGGCGCCGGCGGCGCGGCGGCCGACCCGGTCATGTCGACCGGCGAGCCTGCGGCGCAACTCGCCGCTGGCCAGACGTCCGCGGGCGCGCAGAGCGCCTATCTGATCTGTCAGGCGCAAATGGGAGCGTTGGGCGCTAACGCGTTCTACACCCAGAATGCCGTTGGCGGCGGAGGTTCGTTATTCAACTGGATACTCCAGGAGGGCAATCGGAACCTGGACTCGGAAAAGGCGGACACCTGGACGGCTGGCATGGTCTTCACCTCGAACTTCGACAGTCCGTGGCTTTCCGGTCTGTCGGCCGCGGTCGATTGGTGGAAGGTGGACATCTCTGACGCCATCCAGCAGTACTCGGTCGATTATGCCCGTTACCTCTGCTATGGCACGGCCACTGTGACCGACGCAGCCGGGGCGGCGGCCCAGGCGGCGTCGAAAGAGTGCCAGAACGTTTCTCGCAACGCGGGCACCGGCGGTGCGAATACCATTCTGGTCGCGTATGACAACCAGGCCACGATCGCGACCTCGGGCATCGACGTGCAGCTCAACTGGCTCGCCGGGCTCTCGGATCTGGGCTTGGGCAAACTGCCTGGCCGCGTGGGCATGAGCGTCCAGGCCACCGTGCTGGACTATTACAAGACCAAGCAGTCTCCCACGGTTTACGATGTCGACACCGATTGGAAGGGCTCGCTGGGCCCGAACCTCACGGGCACCAACCCGGGCGCCTATTCCTACCGACTGAACACATCGTTCAGCTACATGCTCAGCAATGTGAGTATCAATCTGCGCTGGAGGCACCTGCCCTCGGTTATGTCAGCCGATCGAGCCCAGGAACGGGCCGTCGTCGCGAACAACAAGGCGGTTGCGGCCGGCGCGCCGGGCATCTTGCTGAGCTACACGCCGTCAACGGCGATCAGTGCGAAGAGCTACGACATCATCGATCTGTCCGCCAACTGGAACATCAACGAGACCCTCTCGCTTCGCGCTGGCGTCGACAATGTGTTCGACTTCGACCCGAGCGTCACCGGTGCGAACACCGGCAGCGGTGCGCGCCGGGGCTACCCGACTGGTACGGACTTGACCGCGGTCTGCGACGCTGCGGCTGAGGCCTTGGGCTGCGTGGACCCGGCCAACTACACCATCCCAAGTTCGGGCGCGGGGACGACGAGCGCTGGCTACTACGACACGCTCGGCCGTCGCTACTTCCTGGGTTTGAAAGCCAGTTTCTAGAAGCAAACGTTACTTCGCAAATGGGGCGGCGGGCCAATCGGCTCGCCGTCTTCCGCGTCGGCGCGGTTCACTGTGGAGTGCTTGCATGAAGAAACGGTGCCGGGTTCGCAAGCACACTGCTGACGGGCAATGTGTACGACGTGCTGGGACGCCGGTACTACCTCGGCGTGAAGATGACCTTCTGAGTTAGCGCGAGACCTTCATACCCCTCCTGAAGGTCGGGGCGGCGAGCGGGATTGCTCGCCGCCCTTTTTTCGCCGTTCCCTTGCACGCAAGGCGATACCGTTCGCCGCTCGTTATCGATTCAGTCAGGGCAACACAGACGCTCATAACGTAACCGCTGAAGATCGATTCGTCTGCCTTCGTTGTAGCGTGGGCTGAATAGCTGTTCATTGCCCCCGGCCCCACGATCCACAGTAGAGGCGGTTGGGTTGCACGAAGACATTCCCATTTCCGATGTGCGTTGAGCCGTGCAGAGCGGGGCTCATGGCATCCTTCATGATCACCCTCACAGCAGCGTTTGAGCGGCGATCGAAACCTTCGGTCAGGTAATTCCGTTTTGGATCGCTGCAGAATGCCGGCAACCAATCGGTGTCTCGCAAATGGGCATTGCGCGTCATGAGACAGGGTTCAATTCTCCCATGGGGTCAGCGGCCGCCGAGGAGATGGCGTCGATGTCCAACCGTCGACGCCCACTTCTGGATCCGACTGTCTCAGGCCGCCCGTCGCCGCAGCGAAATGCCTTCCTTCGAAGCCTTCAATTGCACGGCCACCGTGGTGCGTTTGAATATACGCGCAAGCTGAGCAAGCGTTTTCTTGCCAGCCTGCTGGCGCAACGTCTTCACATCTGCCTTAGGCCAGCGGCTTATCTGTTTCCGACGAACGACTTTCTTCTGACGAGCCATGAGTTCACCAAGACAACCAAAAAGGGTGCGCATTCTAGCCTGAGTGTTGAGCCCATGCGCGACCCTGGATTTGAAAGCCAGTCAGCATTGCCGCGACCTTCGCTTCAGGAGCTTCGCAGTCCCAGCGATGCGTCGACCGCAGCGGCCCAGTCAGGAGCCAACCCCATCCGCTCGCCGTTGAGGTCCAATCCGCCCGCGAGGGCTTTGTCAATCTGTTTGCGGATCGCCGCATCCTCATCTGTGCGTTCCTGCGGCTGGCCTGTCAGAGCGATAAAATGCTCCGCGGACCAGCCCTGCCTCGAGCTTTTCCTTGCCCGCGGATTCGGCGTGGCACGGTGCACTAATCTGGTCGCGGCGGCGCTGATCGCCAGCATGTCAGCCTGTGGTAGCAGCTCAGACGACGACGACAGCCGCAAGCCCGCGGTGCAGGTGTTCGTGAAGGCCGGCGGCAACGTGTGCGCGATACGAGAGCAAGAGCTGTCGTGCCGCGCCGGCGCGCGAATACGTGAGGGCGGTGAGTTTCGGGAAATCCGCGGGGGCGGACCGGCCGCGGCCGCCCCGCGAGATACGCCGGTGCCGCGCACATCACGAACGTCTGCACGCTGCGAATGGCACACGCCAGGCTTCGCTTCGGGTCGCGGGGTTCCATAGCCGTAGTCACCGCGCGTTTACAGCCTTCTCATGGCCACCTGTGGGTTCACCGCACTTGCCCTACGCGCCGGCAAACAGGCCGCCGCGATAGCCGCCACGACGACCAGAACGGTAACGGCGCTGATAGTCAGCGGATCGTAGTTCCCTACCTGGTAGAGGTTGGCCGCCAGCAGGTTCCCCGCGATGATGGAAGCCAGGTGACCGAATACCAGTCCGGCGATCGTCAACACAACGGCCTGTCGCAACACCATCCAGACGACTTCGTAGCGTTGTGCTCCGAGCGCAACGCGAATTCCAATCTCGCGCGTACGAAGACTGACTGAGTACGCGACCAGGCCCGCAATGCCCGCCAGTGTGATCACCAATGCAGCCCCGCCGAAAGCGCCGAGCAGCACGGCAACGAGGCGAGGGGAGGAGATCGCATTCTCGAGCAGCTGTTCCAACGACTGAATGCTGTCGACCGCCTGCTCTGGATCCAGCTGGTGCACGACCTGTCCGATCTGCCGATCCAGCATGCTCCCGGAACCCGATTTCCGGATGAGAACGTTCAGAGTCGCCGATGGAAACTGCAGAAACGGCACGTAAAGCTGTGGCTTCACGTCCTCGGCCAGGTTGTACCGTCTCTCGTTTCCGACTATGCCGATGACCTTGTGCCAGGTCTTCCCTTTGTCCGCTGATACATACTGGCCGATCGCGTTGCCGCCCGGCCAATACGTCGTCGCCATCCGTTCGTTCGCGAGGACGACAGGCTCCGAGCGTTCGTCATCGTCTGCCGTGAAGGCCCGCCCTTCCAGCACCGGGACCTGGAGCGTCGTGAAGTAAGACGGCGTCGCCTTGCGGACGACTACCGGGCTTTGCGCGCCGCTGCGCGCGCCTCCATCCTCTTCCGTACCGCCTCGAACCATGATATCCACGCGATCGACCGGGTTGGTTTCCGCGGCACCATCCAGGGGATAAGTGGATGCAATGGCCACGGCACCTGCATCCGGCAGCGCTCCAATTTCACGCTCGACTCGCCGCAGGAAGTCACGTTGCAGCCCGGCTGTCCGATACTTGCTCCAGTTCAGCTCCACCCGTGCTACAACCACTCCTTCGGGGTTGAAACCCAGATCGCGCTCCTGCAGCTTGAAGATGCTTCGGGCCATCAACCCGGTGCTGACCAGCAACACGAACGTGATGGCGATCTGACTCGCCACCAGTACTTTTCGCAGGCTCTGCTTGTGCTCCGGTGCCGTGGACTTGTCACTGCTTTCTCGTAACGCGGTGACGATGCTGCTCCTGGATAGAGCGGGCAGGAGGCCGACACCTATTCCGGTCAGAATGGAAATGCCCAGCGCAAAGGCCAGCACGCTTCCATCGATCGAGATTTCGGAAGCCCGCTGCGAGAATCGGGAAGCCAGCTCCGAGAGTTTTCCGAGCGCCGCCTGGGCCAGCACCAGCCCCATGCTTCCGCTGATCAGAGTAAGCAACACGCTCTCCGTAACCAGCATTCGGACGATGCGGCCACGGCTGGAACCAACGGCAATCCGCACCGTGAGCTCCTTGCGTCGCTGCAGCTGCTGCGTGACGAGCAAGTTGGCGACGTTCGCGCATGCCAGCAGCAGCACCAGGAGCGTTGCTCCGAATAGAATGAAGAACGTTGGCTTTGCCTGGCGCGATATCTCTTCGTGCACCGATGTCAATGAGGTGGAAAACCCCGCCTCGGACGGGTAGCTCTGTGGGTATGCCTGATGCATCCGCGAAGCGACATTCGACACTTCCGTCGCTGCGCCAGCCAAAGATGCGTCCGTCGCGAGACGGCCGATCACGCTCACCATTCGAGCCTGACGCGAGCCAACGACTCCTTCGCTCGACCGAAACGGGCACCCTGTGGTCGGCATGTAAAGGTCGTTCCGATCCGGGAACTGTACGTAAGGTGGCAGCACGCCGATGACGCGATGTGTCCTGTCGTTCATGCTCAGGTATCGCTGGGTAACGTTCCGCTCCCCGCCGAATTGCTTCATCCAGAAGTCATGACTCAGCACCACCACGGCTTCAGCGCCGCTGACCTCATCGTCCGGGGTGAATGCGCGGCCGACGACCGGCTTGATGCCCAGGACGGAGAAGAAATTGCTGGAAACCACGCCGACCGCCACTCTGGTCGCCCGCTCCTCGCCGAGCACGGTGAAGGACATCGTGTGATATTCCACGATGTCCCGAAGGTTCCGGAGTTGCTCTCTGTAGTCCCTTACCTCCTGCACGGAGAAGGGGACGTCAGTGCCCTTCAGCTTCTGATGCTGCCTCAGCACCACGAGGCTTCCGTCGCTGTCGTATGGCAGCTTCTTCACTACGACATTGTTGAATGCGGAGAAGACAGCCGTGTTGACGCCGATGGCCACTGCGAGCGTGCCAGTGATGACCAGGGCTGGTCCGGGCCGTCGCACCAGGCGCCTGCAGGCATAAGCGATATCGCGGAGAAGCGTTTTCATGCATTCACCCTCATTAAGCCACTGCGTGCCGTCTCTCGTCGGCAATGATCTTGCCGTCGAACAGCCGCACCGTACGGCTGGCCGCGCCGGCATACCGCGAATCATGCGTGACCATGCAGATGGTCACGTTCTGCTTTTCGTTCAGATCCGAAAGCAGTTTCATCACCGCATCGCCATTGCCCGAATCGAGGTTGCCCGTGGGCTCGTCCGCAAGCAGAACGGAGGGCTTCCCGACCACCGAACGGGCAACTGCGACGCGTTGCTGCTGGCCCCCTGACAGCTGCGCGGGAAAGTGTTCGGCGCGATCCGTCATGCCGACCCTCTCGAGGCATTCCATGACACGACTGCGCCTCTCCTTGCCGGACATGCTCCGGTGGGTCAGCGGAAGCTCGACGTTTTCGAAGACCGTCATGTCTCCAATCAGATTGAAGTCCTGGAAGACGAAACCGATCTCGGCGTTGCGAATCCGGGCGAGCGCGGCGTGATCGAGCTCTTGCAGGGCCGTCTGATTGATGAAGTAGCGGCCTTCCGTCGGTGAGTCCAGCAATCCGAGAATCGACAGGAGGGTCGATTTGCCGCATCCGGAGGGTCCCGCGATCGTCACGAACTCTCCCTCGTATATTTTCAGGTCGATGTCCGCGAGCGCATTCGTCTGGAGCTTGTCGGTGTAGAAGGTCTTTCCGACGCCTTCGAGCGACAGCAGGGGTTTGCCGATATGCTTCATTCCGATGACTCCTGACCCAATGACTTCCGACGAGCGCAGCGGGCGCGCCGCGCGCGGCACTTCAGAGTATTTCGAGAGCGTCCGTCCCGGCCCACGCCGAGACATCCGACAAGATGACCTTCTCGCCTTCGTTGAGCCCCGACAGAACCTGGATGCTGGCAGCCGATCTTTTGCCCAGCTGGATCTGTCTTCGCCTGGCTGCGTTGCCTTCGACGACGAAAATGCTCGCGTCCGCCGTCCCGCCGAGCTGAATGGGTTTGCCGACGAACAGTACGTTCGGAAGGCTATCGATCCGGATGGTGCCTTCGACCCTCAGGTCCGGTCGCGCACCCGACGGCAGCGGCTCGTCGGGTATTACATCGACAGCCAGCGTGCCGCTCTGGACTGCGGCATTGATGCGATTGACCTTCCCCCGCACCGTTGCGCCGTTGACTCGAAGAATGGCCGTCTGTCCGACCGCAATCTCGCGCGCCTGACCTTCTTCCACACGCAGCTGCGCCTTCAGGGCGTCGAGTCGGGAAACACTCGCGATGACCGTACCTACCGCCAGTCTCTGGCCTTCTTCCACTTCGACATTCTGCAGCACGCCGTGAATGCCGGCCGTTACCTGCAACTTCGAGACGAGGTCTCTGCACAGCGACATCTTCTCGATCACCTGGGCATGCTGTGCCAACTTTGCATCGAGCTTTGCTTCATTCAGCTTCGGAAGCCTCTCGTAATACTGGTTGTCGATCTCGTATCTCGCCTGCAGCTGCTCGGCACTCAGCTCCGCCCTTTGAAACTCGAGGCGCGACATGATCCCCGTGGCCGCCAGTTTCCGATATGCGTCCAGATCCAGCCGCGCGCGTTTCAACTCCGACGTGGTCTGCTCGAGCCGCGATTTCGCAACGATGAGGTCGCTGGCCAGCTGCTCCCTGAGCTGAAACAGCTCAGCCGTGGAGACGCGCAATGCGAGCTCGGCGTCGCTCAGCTTGTTGTTCAATTCCGGGTTCTCCAGCTCGACGATGAGTGTGTCGGGGGAAACGACGGCGCCGGACAGGAGGTGCACGCGCTTGACCAGGCCCTCCGATCGGCTGGAGAGCCATTTCTTGTCGATGGGAACGAGATTCCCGGGCGCACGGACTTCCACCAGCAGCTCGCCGCGCCTGACTGTGTCGATGTAGAGAGAGTCGGCTTTTGCCTGGGGAAGAGCCGATTGCAATGTGGAGGTCCACGCTGCCAGCGACACGAGCGCCGCGAGCAGTGCCGCGGGTATAACCCATCTCTTCTTCAGCCAGGGTCTCTTGTTCGCCTGATCCAGGTGCCGGGTTATGTCCATCTCATATCCACTTCACTGCCGACGGACGTCACGGCAGAGGACGCTAGCGTGGGCGCGAAAGTGGCGCAGCGGTTTGCGGCGAACCGCGGACGGGAGACGGCTAATGGCGCCTGCGTGCGGTGAACGGTGTCACGCCTGGGCATCAAGCGCGGCGAACAGCGCGTCCTTGTAACGGCGTCCGACCTTCAGGCGCGTGCCATTGTCTAGCACGGCATGGTAGTCGCCGTTGTCGTTCGCCAGGAGCTCACGAATGCGCCGTATGCTCACCAGGCAGGAGCGGTGAATCTGCCGAAAGCCGTGCGGCCCCAGGCGGTTTTCCATGTTACGCAGCGATTCGCGCAGCAGATGAGACTTTTCGCGGGTGTGCAGCGTCACGTAGTCCCCTTCCGCCTCCACCCAGGCAATCTCGTCCGGCGTGAGGATGTGAACGTTGCCGCCCGCGCGAACCAGAATGCGACCGCTCCGATTCATGCCTGGCAAACCGCTCGCGCCGAGCTGGTCGAGCAACGATACGAGCTCGGTCGTACGGCGCAGGAGGTTTCGCTGCGTGAAGTCGCGGCGGGCGCGTGCAAGCGCCGCGGCAAGCTTCTCCCGGTCGAGCGGCTTCAGGAGATAGTCGACTGCGTTGACTCGAAAGGCGTCGAGCGCGTGTTGCTCGTAGGCCGTCAGGAAGATCACGGCCGGCATGCGCTCCACCCCGATCTCCTCGATCACGTCGAAGCCCGAAAGTCCGGGCATTCGCACGTCGAGGAACACGAGGTCCGGCGCGAGCTCGCGAATCGAACTGACGGCCTCGGCGCCGTCGGCGCACATCGCGACGATTTCGATGTCCGGTTCCGTGCGCAGCTGGAGAGCTACGCCGTCGCGCGCCAGTGGCTCGTCGTCGACGATCGCAACGCGCAGGGTCATACCGCAAGCGCCTGCGAAGCGCGCCGGGCCATGATCGGTACGCCAATCGTTACGCGCGTTCCCTGGCCTGGCCGGCTTTCGATCGCGAACGCATGATCGTCGCCGTAGAGCTGTTGAAGCCTCAGGCGCACGTTCGTAAGACCGGTCCCTTCCTTGAAATGGGGGTCGTCGCGCAAGGCGCTGCCTGCGCCGTCATCGCTTATTTCGATGACGAGCCGGTCGCGCAACCGCCGGCAGCGCACGGCCAGGGCACATCTGCCCGGTTTTTCGGCGATCCCATGAATCACCGCGTTTTCGACCAGCGGCTGAAGCAGCATCGCGGGCACCTGCACCGCTTTCATCTCGTGCTCACATTCCTCGATTACCTTCAGCCGCTCGCCGTAGCGCACCTTCGCGATGGCAAGGTACTCGGTGGCCATTTCCAGCTCTCGCTCGAGAGACACCCACTGATCGCTCGTGCCATCGAGCGTGCGGCGGAGAAAACTCGCGATTCGGTTGATCGTCTCTACGGCGCGCTCGGCCTCATTCTTCTGCACGAGCACAGCGACGGCGTTCAGCGAGTTGAACAGGAAGTGCGGATTGATCTGCATGCGCAACGTCTGCAATTGCAGCTCCGCGAGCGTCTCGCGGAGACGAATAGCGTCGAACTCCTGGCGTCGTACGATCTGGTGAAAATTGCCCATGTTCAGATTCGCGGCCAGCACCGCGTATGTGATGATCTCGAACAGGAACATGTTGTCGCCGAACAGGAAATGACCGCTGTGTTGCCATGGTGCATAGGTCGCCATGGCGCCGATATTGGATCCGAAGTAGTGATAGAAGTAGGCGACGCCCAGGCTGTGTGCCACCGAGATGGCCAGGAACGCGAGCACGTTGGCGCAAATCGGCCAGAGCCAGCGCTCGGGGCGAATGGGCAGCCGCTTCGCGAGCGCGGCGACGAGCGGTGCGAGCACGAACCAGGGCAGCCAGAAGTACTTCGTGATGAACCAGATCGGCTGCAGGGGATTGGGCGAGAAGCCCCGTTCCGTGAGCAGTCCGGAGACTTGCCGGAGGAGGACGAAGAGGACCGTGCCGAGCCAGATGCACGCGAGCAGGAAAACGAGGTGCCGAAAGGTGACGGCGCGTGAATCGGTTGTCGGCATACGGCCCACTCGATCAATCGGGTCTCG
This sequence comes from uncultured Gammaproteobacteria bacterium, assembly GCA_963837755.1. Lineage (GTDB taxonomy): Bacteria > Pseudomonadota > Gammaproteobacteria > Steroidobacterales > Steroidobacteraceae > JADGHX01. The sequence goes on from CAWIOP010000005.1 coordinate 1,059,515, forward strand.
AGTGTAATGCTTGCGGGAGCTTCGGTTCCGTAGTGCGCCGAGTGGCGGGCGGGCCGCGCCGAGGTGCGGCCGTGGCGGGTCGAACGGCGGCTCTCGGTCAACGGTCCCGCGGTTGCTCCCCGGCCAGTCTGTCATGCATCACCGCCTCACTTCCTCGACATCCTCCGAAGCTCTGCCGGCAGGCTCGCATCGAACCCATCGATGCGACGAACGATCTTTCCGCTGGCATCGGCGATCAACAAGGTGGGCACGTTCATGACACGAAATGATCTGAACCACATACCCGATTCATCGAGGGTGAGTGGGATTGCCGTCTCGTATTTGGCTCGATAGTCGATCAGATCGTCCTTTGTCGCCCACAAGCCCGATGCAATGGCTAACCAGCGCAAGTGCGTGTCCTGCTTGACCAGCGCATCGACCTGCTCGCGTGACTCGCGGCAGCTCTTCGCCATACCTGGACGGCTGGTCGCCAAGTACCCCTCACACCACGGCGACATAAACACGAGAACCGCAGGGCGCTTCACACGAGGGTCTCGAGCGCGAAAGGTACGGCCATCGAGCGTTGTCGCTGAGATGTCCGGCAACCGATCACCCACACCGTATTGAGGCATATTCAACGGTGCACTTGCGCCGTGCGGCTGCGACTCAGTGTAGACCCCGGTCCGAGCCGCCACGAGCGCAGCATCGAGCCGCGCGTCCGCGAGATGCCCGACATACTGAATGCGGCCATCGCGGCCGATCACGATGTGCTGTGGCGTGACCCGTAGATTGAAAGCAGCGCCGGCCTCACCGTCGTCGAGGACGATTGGCATCGTGATGCCCAATTCGCGCCGGGCAGTCCGGACGTCGTCGATCGAGTCGTTGAACCCGGAGTCGATCGCGATGACAGCCAGATCAGGCCCCGCAGTCTGGAAGGTGCGCTCGAAGTGCGGCATCTGCTGGCGGCACGGCACGCACCAGGTGGCCCAGAACTTGAGATAGACCGCCTGCTTGCCGTACAGAGCCCCGAGATCGATCGTGTCGCCGTCGATTGTCCTGAGCACCAGCTTTGGCGCAGGCGACCCGACCAGCCTTGCGCCCGCCCGCTCGGCGAGCTCCTGCGCAGTCGGCCGTGGTGCCGCTTCGGCGCGCAACGATGTGAGGGCAAAGCCTGCGCCGAGAAGTGCGATGACTGCGATCAATGGCGTTCTCATGTTTATTCCGCCTTTTCTGCGTGTCTGATCACGAGGGGACATCGTCGGGCTACTGCTGCTCTATCGGCATGCCCTTTTTGTGTAATCCAGGATGCGTTTGGCTTCGCCCCCGGGAGCCCAGATCACCAATAGCTTGACGTCAGCCTCCTTCGGCACGATGTGGCGAACGAAGTCTCCGGGTCTGACAACCCCGACCATGCCGGGAGCCAGCATGTGCAGCTCCCCGTTCACCTCATGACCCAACGTTCCCGATAGAACATAGAAAATCTCCAGGGCTCCGTGCCGGTGTCTGCCCACTTCCTTCCCGGCGGAAAGGGTCAGTTCAGTCATCTCCAATTCCTTGCCACCGAGATTCGACTCATCCAGAAGCACTTTCCAGTGTTCAAGTGGACGCTGAAACTCAATGACACCTCTTGTCGCATGAGAATATTTCCCGGCTTCGTTGTTCGTCTCCTGCGCGATTGCATCACTTGCATTCTGCGCGAAGCCGGCAGACATCGGGCCGAGCGCGGCGGCGGCAATCAGCCCCAGATGGATCAGACGTGTCATGTTTTCGGTCCTTGATCAAAAAAGAAAATCACCTGTGCGATTCGGGAACAGGCTCCGGGGTCGATGCCAACCATTCCCGGCGTCAATCGACAGAGTCTGCCGTTGGCCCGGTTACCTGTTGGGCGAGCAGGCGGTTGCCGTTTCGCCGGGTTCCGGGCAGCTGGTACTGTCGCTGGGCTACCGCTGAAAAGCCCTTAACGTTTCTGAAATCTCATGAAAGGCGCGGAAGGGAGAGCCGATGAGCACTGCAGAGCCGGAAGCGAATCTTGCGTTTGCAGGCTATTTTCTGGATGCACGGAAGCGCGTGCTGATCGGGCCGGACGGCATGCCGGTCAACATATCGTCGCGCGCGTTCAACACTCTTCATTACCTGGCGTCGCATCCACATGAGCTGATAGACAAGCACCGACTGATGAAAGCGGTGTGGCCCAACAGCTTCGTCGAGGAAAACAACCTCAATCAGCAGATATCGACACTGCGCAAGGTTCTTGGGGAGGCTGCCGGCGATCACCGGTACGCCGGCAGCCGATTCATCGTCACGGTTTCGGGGCGGGGTTATCGGTTCGTTCAGGACGTGCAGCGGGTCGGCTCGCTGCCCGTCGCTGCGGAGGGGCTGCGGGAGAGCCCAGCGCAAGCAGCCGGGAACGGCTCGGCCGACGACAGTCCGGCCCGCAGCGTGCCGGATGCGGCCGCCCGGCGTGGTTGGCGTAGCTCGTGGCCGGGAGCCATGGTTGCGGCAGTAGTGGTGCTGATGGTCGGTGCTGCTTACGTTCTCCTGGCGGGACCCGAGTGGGGACGGACTGTCCCAATGGAGGCGCCGTCCATCGCTGTGCTGCCGTTTGCGGATGTGAGCCCCAATCACGATCAAGGCTATTTTGCGGACGGGCTGTCGGAAGAGCTGCTGAACGCGCTCGGCAGGCTGAATGGCCTTCGCGTCATCGGGCGCACGTCGTCTTTTTCGTTCAAGGGAAGGAATGAGGACGTTCGTCAGGTCGCTGCCACGCTTGGCGTGCAACATGTACTTGAAGGCAGCGTGCGGCGGGATGGGGACCGTCTGCGCATCACGACGCAGCTCGTGGATGCCACGAATGGCTCACAGCTCTGGGCGGAGACGTACGATCGCAGGCTGGGGGATGTCTTTGCGATACAGAAGCAGATCGCCGATTCAGTCGCTGCCGCTCTGCGGCTCACACTCGGGCCGGCGCGCGTTGCCGCGATGGCAGGAGGAACGCGCAATATCGAGGCTTACGAGGCGTACCTATCGGCCCGCGCCGTGACGAACAATGGTGGATCCACTCGGGCGAGCGAGGCTGTCGGGCTGCTCGAGCGAGCGGTGCAGCTCGATCCTGATTTCGCGCTGGCGTGGGCAGCGCTCGCGGAAGGCTACACGTTCGCGGTGGATTTTCCGCCCTCGTCGGCTTTGCCACTCACACAGGTGGAGCTGCAGCGGCGTATTTCGAGGGCAGCATTGCGCGCGTTCGAGCTGGCGCCGGATGCGCCCCAGACCTTGCGCAGCGCTGGCATGGTGTCGATGCAGAACCGGGATTGGGCGGAGGCGGAGCGCCGTCTTCGCAGGGCGGTTGAGCTTTCGGGGCCGTATGACTACGACGCCAACCTGCTCTATGCCTGGTTTCTGATGAATGTCGGCCGCGCGAGCGAGGCGATTCCGTACGAAGAGCGCGCAATGCGTGCGGAGCCTTTGCTGATGCGGCCTGTGGTGTTCCTGGCCGCTCTCCACGAGATGCGCGGGGAATTTGATGAGGCTGAAGCGCTGCTACTGGCGAGCTCGGATCTCGAGGGACATGAGGCGATGCGCAGACAAGGGCTGATCATGATTCGTCTTGGGCGTCACGACCGGAGCGGCCTGACGCGCCTCCTGACTGAGAAAGGAGGTACGCTGCCTTGCGCGTCGCTGGATGATCCGCCGCAGGCCTTGGAGGATCTGCGGAGGAGTTATGCGGACGCCACGCGCAGCGGCGCCCATGGGCAACTCATCCCGGTGGCTCTGTTCGCGTCGTTCCTTGGCGATCAGGCGCTCTCGCTGGACGCCCTTCGTGCAATCGGGCCGACGACGCAGAATCTGTTCCCGATCTGGCGGCCGGCGCTGAGCGAAGTGCGGCGGCTGCCGGGCTTTGAGGAGCTCGTGCGGGAGCTCGGGTTGGTGGATTACTGGCGCGCGAGTGGGGATTGGGGGGAGTTCTGCCGGGAGACCGGGGGTGGGGGATTCACGTGCCGATAGTCGGGATGGATAGCGCTTGAATCCACCGTCCGCGAGCATGCAGCCGTACACTGACCGAATGCCTTCACGCGCGTACTTGCTGTCGCTTCCGGAGCGCGTGGTCCGCTCGGCGCTGGGCTTAAGTGCCGGCCTGCTGCGTGAAGTCGGCGAATTGGTGATGCCGCGAGTCGTGCGCCGTAGCCAGTTATACAAGAGCCTCGTGGACACGACGCTGCGCTACGTGATCGAACAAGTCGGCGGCGCCGAAGGTGTCTATCCCGCCGAACAGCCGCTGCCGGATGACTTTCTCGCGAGGCGTGGAGCCGGTAATGCAATAGAGCTGCTCGGCATCGTCGCGTTTCGCGTCTCGCCGGTGTGGGTGCTCGCGGCGCTGGCCGATCTCAGCGGCCTGGGGCGGCGTCTGATTCCGGAAATCTCCGAGGCGCTCAAGGCGCAGGGCCTGCTGGAGAGGGAAACGCAGTTCGAGAGCGTGGACCAGCTGCTGGACGGACTGGAGAAGACCTCGTCGCGCCTTGCCGAGACTATCAACACTCCGCCACTCGATGTCGCAGGACTACGGAAGGAGTGGGCGGCGATTCGCAGCGAGGCGCGCGGCCTGAAACCGACCGACCTTCCGTCTCCCAGGACGATCGGCAACCAGTGGGAGGAACTCAAGCAGGAGTCGGCGCGGCAGGGACGATCGGTTTTCGAGACGTCTTCGGTGATGGCGGTCTCTGCCGTGCGGGCGCTGCCCAATAAGGCGCGTTGGCTGTCAGCGTCGGCACGCGTCGGCGCGACCCATACCGGGAAGCTCCTTTCGACAGCGATTCTCGATCACTACAGTCAAACGCTGAACGAGCTGCGTGAGGTGGGCTATCTCACCTACGCAAAGCGGCAGATGAGTCCTTACCTGCGCGCCTGTGTCGATTGTTTCTCGCCGCAGCGGCGAACGCTCACGCAGCGGCTGCTCGATAGGATGCGCAAGGACTAAAGCGACTGCCCGCCGATTCGCCGAGCGGGCCCGCCGGCTCGGTCGATGTCGTCGAGTTCACGCTGTCTGGTCAGGCGTTCATGGCAATCAGCGCAGGCCCGCGCGACTCATTCAATGACGCGGTCTCTTTCCTGGTGAACTGCACTTCTCAATCGGAGATCGATCGCTACTGGAACGCACTGCTCGAGAACGACGGCAAACCCCAGGCCTGCGGCTGGATCATCGACGAGTATGGCGTCCGATGGCAGATCGTGCCGACCGTGCTCGGCGACATGATCACGGATCCGGACACGAACAAGGCAAAGCGTGGGGCCGAGGAGATGTTGAAACAGGTGAAGTTCGATATCGCGAAGCTCGAAACTGCATTCCGAGGCAGCTGAGGCCACAGCATCACAAAAGGGTGGCTGTGTGCCGGTCGATCACAATGCCTTGCTCGCGGTGAGCGGCAACAAGTCGAGTCCAGTCGCGCTGTGCGGGCGCATGGCCCGGCGCAACTGAGTCGAACGAGCGGCCATCGGGCCGCACGAACCGCAGAGCGCCGTCGTCCAGCGTCTGGATGACCACGCCGCCCTCGTGCACCTGCCGGTGATGGAATCTGCACAGCGAGACGAGATTGGAGAGTTTCGTCTCCCCACCCTGCGCCCAATGGCGAAGTTGGCGGCGTTCAGGTGGCCGGCGAGCTCGCTGATCTGGGCTTCGAGCTCGGGGATTGAGAGTGCGGCGGCGGGGTTTGAAGTTGATCCATCCATGGAAGGTACCAATGACCGTAATTAGATACAGCATTGTAACTGGATTTCGCGTCCGTGCAATCGTCGATCGCGTGAGTTTGGGGCGAGGAGCAAGTGCATCGTGGCGCTACAGGTTTCCAATTGAGCAGTGTGCAACTGACTGCATCCGGCCAGAACCGGCCTTTGGACTGCACATCTTCAAGAGGTCATCGCTCTGAGACACAGGTTCAAATCGCGGGCGTGATGTGGGCTGTTCCTGGCGTTCCTCAGTCGGCGCGCCTGAAGTAACTGTCAGCCGTCCCCAATGCGTGCCGGCCCGGTTTGCGAGTCGGCAGATGCGGACAGACGTTCTGCAAGCGCCTGCATCTCCTCGAGCGCCAGGACGATCTCCCTCAGGGAAAGGTCCGCCCACCGTCTCTGTTGCTCGCGCCGTGCGCCCTCCCACGTCGTGAGCGCCCAATTGATCGGCTTGGCGGTGTCATTCTCGGTCATGTTGGCCCTGGATTGAGCGCAGTTGTCTGCTAGATCCTGTCGACGCCCGGCTGCGATAGAGGAGCACCCCGGGGAGACCGGGGAGCGCTGCTCATAACCTGATCCTGAGGCCCAGCGACTCTTTCATGTGCAGCAGCGCCTCGGCATTGCCCTTGGCATCATCGACCGGATGATGCGTGTGCCGCGTCTTCCGAAGGTGTTTGAAATTCTCTGACGTGTTCTTCACCAGCCCCTTGTAGAGGGATCCCAGATTCGTGGAGCTGAATCCGAAGGGGTTCCGCCCGAGAAAGTGGTGGAAGTACCAGTTGATGAACTGCCAGTCGAAACCGTTGTTGTCCGAGATTAACATCGGCCGGCGCGGGATGTGCGCACCGAGCCACGCTTCGAAGCGCGCCATGACGTCCGCGGGATCATCGAACGACAGGGTTTGCTCGCGGCTGAAGCCGCTGACCTTAAGTGCGTCGGGGATCCATTTCTGCGAGATCGGCCTGAGCTTTCCATAGAACGTACGCCCGAGGGCAGGTTCGACGATCACTGCGCCGAAGCAGATCATCGAGTAGTCGCCGGGAATCGGGCCGTCCGCTTCGATATCCACCATCACGTAGGTCATGGGTTTGCTTCTCTGCCTTCGAGTCGGGATGCGTTTGGTCGCGGCTCCAAGTGAATGCACTTACCGAAGGTCGAGGACCCGCCGCAGCCGTGATGGCGTGCTATCGGTTCCTCACGCCACTCAACCGTGCCGCTTGCTTGCGGGCACGACGGAGGGCTGCCGCCAGCAGGGCGGCCGTGGGCTTCGGAGGATGCTCCAGCAGCTTCAGCACTCGCGTTGTGTCGCGCTCGGACAGAACGATGCGCTCAGCACGGTCGACGATTTCTCGGGCGGCCGGGAGGACCTTGCGCATGATGAAGCTGGTCACATACAGCCGTTCATAAGCTGCCGCACTCGCCAGGAGGCGTTTCTCTTCCCGAGTAGTGCGAAGCTCGATCCGGTCGTCACGCGTTGCGGTGTTTGTGGCCAAGGGTAAGTCTCCAGTCGTGGCAAGTCGCGGGGCGTGAGCTTGGGTATGGGCTCGAACGAGAGCATCGGCGATTTTCCGGCGGATGAGGTCGCGCATATTGTCCTTCTCAGAAGGACAATTGGGCAGAAAGTTGTCCGTTTTGGAAGGATAAGATCGGCGGGTGCAGTCTGGGTCGGTGCACGGAATTGCTCGTCGTAAAGTCGCAGGAGAGATGGTCAGCCGGATGCAAGCGTCGGAGCCGTGCTTCGAAATGCTAACGGGGGCGTGATGTGCGCTGTTCCTGCGGTCCTGCAGTCGGCGCGTTTGAAGTAAGGCCGGTCTCTCTCACTGGACAACGGCAGGTCGGTTGTTTAGGGTGCCCTTGGCCGCCAGCGTCGGGCAATGCATCGCTATTTAGCCGGTGGGTTCTTTCGACGGCGCTCGATCTCTTCCATGAGTTTGTCGACGGTGGGGCTGCCGAGAATGCTATCCCGCTCGGCCGAGTATTCGCCCCGATATGTGAGCGCAGCGCGGAGGTCTTCTGGCTCCAAACAAGGATACGCATGCAGGACCTCCTGCTCGGAACGGCCGGTCGCGAAGAGTCCAATGATGGTCTCGACCGTCACGCGCATGTTGCGAATGCAGGGCTTGCCGCCCATGACCTGAGGATCGGAGGTAATGCGATCAATCTCTGGCATGTGTTGTCGCTGAGGACGTTGATAGCAGGGCCCGCGTGCTATCCGCAGTGTACCGCTGGCGGCCCGGTCGATGTACCGATCGCCAAGGTTCGATTGGTTCTGGGTGGTGCGTCATCAGCGCACGTACGACAGTTGATCGGTGGTCAGACCTGTCAGCAGGTTCCAGTGCCGTGCGAGTGGCGAGCGGTTCTCCTTGAGCCAGTGTCGCTCGGCCGCGGGCATCGATTCCCGACAGAGCGTGTCTTCTCTTGCAAGGCGAGCGTGTTCCAGCTGCTGCTCGGCTGCGTCAAGTTGTCTGAATGCGCACTCAAGCTCCGGCCGACCGGCGGCGAGCTCTTTCGCGACCGCTACGAGAAACCCCAGCCGATTCTGCAGGTCCTGCAGCTTCGCGTGGCGAACGAGCCAGGACCAATCCAGGTCGGGGAACGTCAACAGCACCCAAGGAAGCGCTTCCGCCAACCGGGTTTCGAGATCCTTCTGCAGAAGTGCGTCGAGGACGACGGCCGCCGGATTAGCCTTACGAGGACGCAGGTGTGCAAACCCTGGGTAGCCAAGACCGGAGAGTTGGCTGGCGAGCTGGGCGGCGGCCGCATCGTATTCCTGGGACGGGGGCTCGGGCATTAGTAGAGCGGCTGCAGAAACGCTGGAAACGGCGGTCTTGTCGATTGCGTTCGCGTAAAGTATCAAAAATTGATACTTTGTGCAGATGAAATCGGACCCTCCCAATGCCCGGAGCTATATCCGCGACCTGGCTTCGTCCGGGCACTACAGCTTCACTTCCGATGAGGCCAGAGCAGCTCTAAGCGTATCCGCGGACGCCACCAAGCTGGCGCTGAACCGGCTGATCCACGAGGGGGAAATCGCCTCGCCGGGCCGTGGCTTCTACGTGATCGTCCCGCCCGAATACCGATCCCTTGGCTGCCTGCCCGCCGACCAATTCATCCCCGCGCTGATGCAGCGGGCAGGGCTGCTGTATTACGCGGGCCTGCTCACCGCCGCGCAGTATTACGGCGCAGCCCATCACCGTCCGCAAGAGTTTCAAGTGATGCTGGCCAAGTCCCGCCGGCCGATTCACTGCGGACAAGTGCGCGTTGCCTTCTTCGTGCGCAAGCATCTGCAGGAAATACCCCTCCAGAGCTTCAACACACCACGCGGGTCGATCCAGGTCTCCACGCCTGAAGCAACGGCGCTCGATCTCGTCGGCTATCAGCACAACGTGGGCGGACTCGACCAAGTCGTGACGATCCTTTCCGAGCTGGCGGAACGGATTGATCCAGAGAAGCTCGTCGTCGCCGCACTGACTGCGCCGGTGCCGTGGGCACAGAGGCTTGGCTATCTTCTTGAGCAAGCGGGTGCCGCCGAAAAGGCAGTGGCCCTGAAATCCCATGTAAGAAACGCGGCCCGGGAGACCACCGCGCTTCTGCCCGGCGCGCCTGAAGACGAAGCGCGCCGAGATGCGGACTGGAAGCTCATCGTCAATGCCGACGTGGAGGCGGAGACGTGATTCCGCGCGACTACATCACGGAGTGGCGGTCACATGCGCCATGGGTGCAGGGCCTCCAGATGTGGCGGGCAGCATCCGGTCTGGGCGAGTCATCGAGGTGCTGTCCCGCGTCCCGCCTGACCACCGTTCACGGCGCACCGATGTATCCGCGCTCCGATAACAGCGCGGAGTTCGTCTCAAGAGCTGCTCTTTTCGCTATACGCTAAGCGCAAAAATGTACCGATTAATGTCATAACTACGCCTACAATATAGCCATGAATCTCAAAGGTCTCGGTACCCAGTCGCGCCAACGTTTGAGCCGGCTCCTGCGTGCCGAGGCAGGCTTGATCACCACCGAAGCCGCCGCGCGTCATCTGGCACTTACGCGAACGCAGGCCGCGCACGAACTCGCCCGATGGGCGAGGGCAGGGTGGCTCGCGCGCGTCCGCCGCGGCGCTTACGCGCCCATCGCTCTCCAGGCCACAACGGCGGACATCGCGCTTGAAGACGCGTGGGTCGTGGCTGCATCACTTTTCGCACCCTGCTACATCGGTGGGTGGTCCGCTGCCGAGCACTGGGGACTCACAGAGCAGATCTTCCGTTCGGTTTGTGTCATCACGGCCTCGCGTCCGCGCAAGCGTACTCAGCAGATTCGCGGGACCCAGTTCTCACTTCACTCAACGAGTCCCGCCAAACTCTTCGGTACTCAGTCGGTGTGGCGCGGTCGTGTGCGCGTTTCCGTCTCGGATCCCGCCCGCACGATCCTGGACATGTTGTGCGATCCGAGTCTGGGCGGTGGTATTCGTCCCGTCGCAGACATGCTCGATGAATTTTTCCGTGAGCACCGCAAGCTGGCGCCGAAACTGATCGATTACGGCGTTCGTTTGGGCAACGGTGCCGCGTTCAAGCGTCTCGGCTTCCTCTTGGCGCATTCGCATCCGAGCGAGCGCGAGCTCATCGAAGCATGCCGCGCCAACCTCACGACGGGCTACGCGAAGCTCGACCCGAAACTCGCAAGCGACAAGCTCGTCACTGCGTGGCATCTTTGGATTCCTTCATCGTGGAAAACCCGCCGCAGCATTGATCCGCAGCGATGATCGACCGCGAGGAAATTCTGGAACTCGCCCGCGAATTCCAGCTACCGGCCAACACAGTCGAGAAAGACTATGCCCTCGGCTGGCTGCTCGCTGGTATCTCGAACCATCAAGCGCTGCGTGACAGCTGGGTCTTCAAGGGCGGAACCTGTCTCAAGAAATGCTTCTTCGAAACCTACCGCTTCTCCGAAGACCTCGATTTCACGCTGCGTGACCCCGCGCATCTGGATGAAGCCTTCCTGCTCCAGACCTTCACCGAGATTGCCGAATGGGTCTACGAGAACGCGGGCCTTGAGCTACCCGAGGGAACCCGACGATTCGAGATATTCACTAATCCGCGCGGAAACCCGTCGGGGCAAGGCAGAGTCGGTTACCGCGGTCCCCTTGCGCGCGCCGGAGATCCGCCACGCATCAAGCTGGATCTGGCCCACGACGAAATCCTCGTTCTCGATCCCGTGCGCCGCAGCGTCCATCATCCATACTCCGACGAGCCTGATGATGGCATCGACGTCCTGTGCTACGCATTCGAGGAAGTCTTCGCCGAAAAGGTCCGCGCGCTCGCCGAGCGACAGCGTCCCCGCGACCTCTACGACGTCATCCACTTGCATCGACGTCAGGACCTTGCGCCGGACCGCGCGGCCATCATCAGCACACTGCGCCGCAAGTGCGAGTTCAAGGCTATTCCGTTTCCGACTTTCGCCGTCCTCGAGAATCGTCCCGAACGCGAGGAGATCGAAGCGGAATGGGAGAACATGCTCGGCCATCAGCTTCCAGTCTGCCCAGACTTCGAGCAGTTCTGGGCCGCGCTGCCCGGTGTCTTTGTGTGGCTGGAGCAGGAGGTTGCTCGACCCCTCGAACTCCCGAGCATTGCTGCGGCGGGTGCCGACGAAGACGAGACCTGGCATGTACCTGCAATGGGCACCCCATGGGGGTACGCCACCCCGCTCGAATCGATCCGCTTTGCCGCCGCCAATCACCTGCTCGTCGAGCTTGGCTATCAAGGCACGACCCGAGCGATTGAGCCCTATTCCCTACGTCGCACGAAAGCTGACGAACTCGTGCTCTACGCCGTCCGAAGCACTGACGGTCACGTCCGTTCCTATCGCGTGGATCGAATCGAGAGCGCCACCGTCAGCCGCGAGGCATTCAATCCGCGCTTTCGAATCGAGCTGACTCACGCAGGTCCGGTCTCCGCACCGTCCGTTTCATCCGGCCGTCAGGTGAAGGTGCGGTTCGCGCAGTCGCGCCCACTGGCGTTTCAGGCCGGCCGGACTCGAGTGGCCCGTCCGCTGCGCGCTCGCGCGCCATCCGGCCCAATTAAGCACATCTTTGAATGCTCCATCTGCCACAAGCGCTTCACCCGCTCGACGTACGATGCGACGCTGAGTTCCCACAAAAACAAGGACGGCTGGGATTGCTACGGTAGCGTCGGTATTTATCGCGGCACCAAACGTTGAGGCGAGGGTGTCAGCGCCTGGTCGAAGATTCGGTAACACTGACGCGAGCGATCAAGTGTCAAACCGGCGGCGTGGTATGCGCGGTCCCTGGCGTTGCGCAGTCGGTGCGTCTGAAGTAGGCGTATAGCCGGGCAGCCGCTAATTCCCTAACCGCGCGCCTGGGAAATGGCCAGTTACGCGGCGGGTGGATTCCTTCGACCGCGTTCAATCTCCGCCATGAGTTCATCGCCGCCCGGCCGAATCATGTTTGTTTCTCAGTCTTCTTGCGCTTTGGCTTGAGGACACTAGCTTCCGATTTGTCGACTTCAGGCTGTGGCTCTGGTTCAGATTCACGTTCGGCGTCAAGGAGGTGGTCTAGTTCACGCACCATCATGTGCGCCATCCGCGGGTCCATGCCCATCTCTTCAGGCCCGAACGGCCCTCGCCGCATAAACTCCGCTGCCTTCTGAAATCTTCGTCTCGCCGCCAGCGCCTCTTCGCGTGTACCGTCCCTCGCCATTCGATACGCCTCGATCCCCAGCTCGTACATCCAAGGCATGTCATCGCGAAACACGCTAGCAATAACCAGCAGCGATATGGGGTCCCCGCGTCTCTCGCCAAGCATGTGACTGAGTTCATGGACCATCATCGGGTGGAATCGAGCACCATTTGTTGCGAAACCCCCGCGGGCCGTCGTCAGAAATCTCTCGAAACCGTGAATCCAGCGACCTGACGCTCGTAACAAGCTCCTCGAGGATTTCGGGTTGCGGTCGTGTGTGCTTCGCTTGGGCCGCGGTCTTGGGGATGGTGGCGACTTTCTTCTCCAGTTCCGGCCAGAGAGCGTCGAATAGCTGCGTCATACGGTCTTCGGGAACGGGGTGGGGCGCGAGCTGATTCAGGGATTGAATGACCTCAAGTAAGCCCGCCCGCTCCACCTTCTTTGCCTGGAATTGCGCGAGAGGGCCGGTAATGTCTCGGACTTCTAAGTCCAAGAGCAGGGGAATGACGCGGCTTCCTTGCATGGACTTGGCCAGAGCTCCCGCTTCGAACAATACCCACGGGGAGCCAACGTTTTCCCGTGTGACGCAGATGATCCCGAAGTTTGAGGCCTCCAGTTCTTTTGCAACTTGCTCAGCCCAACGTTGACCCGCCTCGATGTCCGCCTGCGACAGCCAGGGGTCCGCGTAGTGCAGGACTAGCGGAATCCAGTCGTGCAACGCATCACCCAAGGAATGGCTGCGTTCGCCGCTCCAGCTGATGAAGACTTTCATTATTTCCCCTTCCCATGGAATTCGATGAGATCTGCGGTGGCTATGCGCGAGCCGCCGGTTCGATTTCAGATTCGAACTCTAGCTGCGCGCCACGGTTTTGTTATCGAAACAGCTCCGCAACAGTAAGCATCGGCAAGAATAGTCGCCGTGTGAGGTTTGGAAACGCAAGAAATCCGTGCCGTGAATAGAAGCCCTCGGCAGCTGCGTCTTTTGCATCCACAATGACGGCCCACGATGCCACCTCTGACGAGTGGACAAGCGTGCGCCTCAATGCATCGACAAGCAGATGTTTTCCCAAGCCAGCCGCGCGGTAGTCGCGATCAACCGCCAGCCTTCCTAGTAGCGTGCAGGGGATCTGGCCGTACTTGGGCAGTTTCTTTTGCAGCGGGACGGGCAGTGCCTCGCCGACAATCGAGAATGCGGAGAGCGTGTAATAGCCAGCGATCCTTGATCGCTGTGGGTCCGGTAGTACGAAGCAGACGGCGACATGTCGGCGCTGGTCCTGGCCCGCTTGAACGTGGAGGTATCGGTCGAGCGCCTCAACTCCGCAATTGAAGGAGCGGCGATCATGCGAGTCATCGAGCGGAACGATCGGCTGCGATAGCAGCGCGTCATCCATCGCTTAGCGACCCTGCGAAGCGCGATAGCGGGCGGCGGCAGCCTTCAGTGCTTTGGTCGGCGCCGGCGGATTCAACAGCGCGTTTACAAACACGCGTTGATCTTCCGGCGTGAGCTTGAGCAGTTCGTGGCGTGAAATAGCCTCCGCAGCAGCCGTCTGAGCGCTGGCCAGCAGGAAGTCCGTCAGCGAACGGCCTTCCAGGGCAGCTGCACGCTCGAACAGCCGCTTCTGCTCGGGGGTGACACGGGCTTCGACACGCTCGGCGCGTTTACGGGCGGTGTTGCTCATGGTTGCGCTCCAAAATAGATGAGGGAACTGTACGGCCAATGGCCGGACAATGCAAGGTTGTGAGCTTGCACAGCCACGTAATCGGACCGGCAATTTGTTAAGTGGCCGGCAACATTTGGGGTTCGATGCTGACACACCTGAGTTGGCGCCAGGCGGACCGGGAAGCGTGATTGGATCTTTGGCCCGATGATGCGCACCGTACCCGATATGTCCTGTCCCTAGCATTCCGCCATCGCCTCGCGTGAAGTAGCCTGCGCCAGTCGATAGGCGGCACCGGCCAGTGTTGTAGCACCGGCCGACGCCTAACCAAAACGAGCCCCAAGGAGGCCCGAAATGGCTACCCGCAATTCTAGCGGGGTGAAGCGGCGGCGTGCCCGTCTCGACGGCAACCGCCCGCGAACCCACCCAAAACGTCCCGGCCGCGAGGCCACGAAGCCCGGCCCGGCGCCCGCCGACGCCTGTGACTCCCCAGACGGCGACCCTGATGTGCTCCTGCGTCTCTCGCGTGCAATTGCGCTCGTGGAAACGATCGCCATCGCGATGCAGACCCACGAGGACGATATCCAGCTGGGTTCAATTGCAATGAGCCTCGAACTGGCCTGTTGCCAACTCCGACGCGCTCACGGCGCCGTAGACCTTGCGCTCGGCCGGGCAACAACGTGAGCGCGAAACAGTTCATCGGGGTGCTCATCATGGGGATACTGGCCGGCACCGGCTTCGCAACGCTGTTCATCCACGTCATGACGGGAGGGTGCATTCCATAGCTGGCGCAAGGTTCGCCGCGCGTGAGAAGAGGCCCGGCATGCGAATGAATGCCGGGCTTCATCGTCTGCGCCAGGCACAAGTCCGGACTGCGCCAATAACATTCGCAGCAAGCCGTTTACTGCTGCTGCAGTTCCTTTCCGAAAAGACAGAGGCCGTCACTGCACGCCGCAGTGACGGCCGCAGTAACTGCAGCAACAACGCGGACTTGCGCGGAGTCCTGAGCCTGAGACTCGCGTGACGATGGGTAAGTCGCGCGGTTATCGCGACCCGGCCTGACGCCTTTCCGGCAAACAGCAGTGGGGGCGCCACTGAGTTGACCGGGAAGTCTCACCCGGAAAATCGCCGCAAGAAATACGGTACGCGCTGATTCGTATTTATTGGTGCCGGCGTGGCCGGCGCCAATCAAGCTGCGTCTGAAGTCGATGCCGGTGCGAACAAACACCGGCAACCCTGGCGCAGGGCATAAGCGCCACATCGTACGAGGAATCCCTTCGCCGATGCCGTCTCCCGACGGTAGCCCAGAGCGCAGGTTCCTGAAAGCGCTCATCCCGTAACAGGGAGGAACCACCCAAGACGCGCACAGATTCTGCAACGCGCGTCGCCCCGGCAGTGGGGTGGAACCAACGTCATCATCCGCAGAGCCTTCTCTGCCATACCCATGCACCTTCGGTGCGTTCTCATCGCCCGCCATTGCTGGCGCAGCCATCGGCTGTGCCCGGCATCCCGCCTCGTTCTTCAACACTCACAGGAGGTAATCATCCCAGCTAACCGCTCGTTTCGTCCTTCGATCTCCCCCGCCGCACTCCCAACAGGGCAGACGGCGGGCGCCTCATTCGAGGCAACAGGTGATCTGAGACCTGGCCTTCGTCCTTCGGGACCCCTCGCTTTGCGAGCTGGCAAAAACACTAACCGCATTCGACTCAGGACACCGCCGTGGACAACAGGAGCCTTCTATGGACGATTTGACCTATACGTTACGAGAACTCGCCAAGCGCAACCGGGACGGCAGCCACGCCACGCAGGCCGATCGGCTGCGAACGCTGATGCTGGCCAGTCGCCAACTTCGCGAAGCCGGATTCCGGCGGATGAGTGCGAAGTCGCTGAAGGGCCGGCATGTCGATGTACTGCTTGCGCGTTGGTGCGCAGAGCGTCTTTCAGCGGGCACGCTGAAGAATCGCCTTGCCCAACTGCGCTGGTGGGCAGAGAAAGTCGGCAAGGCTGCTTTGATTCCGGTCGACAACGCGCAACTCGCCATCCCGGATCGATGCTTCATTACCAATGAAAGCAAGGCGCGGCAGCTCGGCGACAGCCTAGAGCGCGTGACCGATCCGCACGTGCGCATGAGCTTGGAGCTGCAACAGGCATTCGGTCTGCGGCGCGAAGAGTCCATCAAGTTCCAGCCGTGCTTCGCTGACCGTGGCGACCGCATCGTCCTGAAGGGCTCGTGGACCAAGGGCGGACGGCCGCGCACGGTTCCGATTACCACCGACGGGCAACGAGCCGTACTGGATCGAGCGCACCGGCTTGCCGGCGCCGGTTCACTGACCCCGGCTCACAAGACCTACATTCAGCAGCGCCATTGTTACGATGGACAGTGCAAGGCGGCCGGCTTGAGCAACATGCACGGGCTGCGGCACCACTACGCGCAAGCTCGATACGAAGCGCTGACGGGATGGAAAGCGCCGGCCGCCGGCGGCCCCATCGCGGCGGCGCTGGCACCTGAGCAGCGCGAGCAGGATGCGCTCGCTCGCCAAACCATCAGCCGCGAACTCGGCCACGAGCGCCCGCAAATCACAGCGGTGTACTTGGGACGGTAAGACGGCGCGCGAATGGATTTTCCGCCGCATCTGCTCGATGAGCTCGCGCGCGTGTTTGCGCGGGTCGCGCTCGAGCGATTCTTGAAGGAGTTGTCCGCGCGGGGATCGCGCCAGGAGGGCGCCGCCGACGAGGCGGCGAGTGAGCAGCCTTCGTCGAAGGGCCGCGACGTTGCGGACGAAGGCGCTGATGGCTGACACTAGCGACCAGCCGCAACGTCCGGACATCCCATCGAAGCCCATCAGCGTGAATGACGTGATGGCCTATCTCGCGCGCGACGAGTGTGCGGCGCTTCTGAAGTTCCAAGAAAAGCCGTGCGTGCCAATCAGCGAGCATATTCGCGGAGTGATTGACCGCCAGCTCATGCAGACGGAGTCGCGAAAATGAAAGCCGCTCTCTATTCCCGATTCAGCACGGATCGGCAGAACGAGTCCTCCATCTCCGACCAAGTACGCGTGTGCTCGGAATACATCGAGCGCCAAGGGTGGGCCGTCGTCGAGCGGTTCGAGGATCAGGGCATCAGCGGCGCCGCGCTCGGTAACCGTCCCGGTGTCTTGAGACTTCAGGAAGGCGCGCTCGCGCGCCGTTTCGATGCCGTGGTCGTCACCGACCTTTCGCGCTTGTCGCGCTCTCAAGGTGATCTCTCGAAGATGATCGACCGGCTTACCGCGAGGGGCGTTCGCATCATCGGCGTGCAGGACGGTTACGATTCCGCCCGGCGCGGCCACAAGCTGCAGGCTGGTCTCTCGGGAATCATTGGCGAAGCGTTTCGAGAAATGGTGAAAGACCGCACCTATGCGGCGCTAGAAAGCCGAGCGAAGACCCAACGCGCTACAGGCGGCCGTGCCTACGGCTACCGCGATGGCAAAGTCGATCGCGGCGAGGCGTTCATGGTGCTGGAAATCTTCGGCAAGTTCGCCGATGGGATTTCGCCGCGCACGATTGCGGGAGATTTGAACGCTCGACGTATCCCGTCACCCGGCGCCAGTTGGAACCGCACACAGCGGCGGGCGACGGGCTGGATGGGCTCCGCTATTCGTGTGATTGTCCGCAATGAACGCTATCGCGGCGTCGTTCACTGGAACACCAGCGAGTGGCGCAAGGACCCCGACAGCGGCAAGCGCAAGCGCGTCATGCGCCCTCGCTCCGAGTGGATCAGTTACGTAGACGAGTCGCTCCGCATCGTCTCCGACGATCTATGGGAACGCGCTCAGCGCCGCACGCGGCCGGCGACGGACAAGCGATTCAAATCTGGCGGCAAGCCGAAGTTCTTGTTGTCCGGTCTTCTCGTCTGCGACTCCTGCGGCGCGCATTACACGATCACCGACCAACGCAGCTACGGCTGTTCGAGCTATCACAACGGCCGGGCGTGCTCGAACGCCGTTCGCGTCCGTCGTGACCGGATCGAGCCGATCCTGCTCGACCCAATTCGAAAGGACTTGCTCTCGCCCGAGCGGGTGGAGCGCATGGCAAAGGAAATGCAGGCTTCCTACCTTGATCAGGTTCGTGCGACGCAGACGCGGGTTGTGGAGGCGCCGCAAGAGCTGCAGGAACTCGTGGCTCGTATTGAACGGCTACGCGACCGGCTGAGGCAGGGCGACCCGGACATGACGGCGGACGAAATCCAGGCGGCCATCGAGCGGGCCGAGGCGAAGCGGTCGGAGCTTCAAGGTCTCGATCTGGAGAGCATGCCGCCCGCAAAAATCTTCAGGATGCTTCCGAGGGCTGCGGAGGAATACCGGCGGCAGATCGCGCTAGGGCTTGACGGCGGGCCCCGGGCGGCGCTCAAAGCGCGCTCGATTCTTCGCGAACTATTCGGGGGCCGGATCAGGCTGGTTCCAGAGCCCGGAGGCGGGCTGACAGCTCACTGGAACCTTCACACGGCGGCCCTGTTGCAAGGGCCCAGGGACCTTTGGTAGCGGGGGCAGGATTTGAACCTGCGACCTTCGGGTTATGAGCCCGACGAGCTGCCAGACTGCTCCACCCCGCACCAGTAGGGGCGCGCATTCTAGGGCGATGGCCTGGCGTATGCAAACAAATGTGTGCGCGAATCAGGGCCGCAGTTCCGCCGACAGATCGAAGCGCTCGAAACGGTGCCCCAGCCACTGAATGCCGAGCCACACCTCGATGGCGAGCACCACGAAGATCGCTGCCGCTGCCAGCGCAGCGCCGACGATCGGCCCCGCCAGCCACTGCGTGACGAGGAACACCACGCCCGCGCCAATGGCCGCCGGCACGAGCGCCAGCGTTGCGATGAGAATCTGGCCCCCGATAAAGATTATTCGCTGCCCCAGCACCTCCAGGCCGTGCTCGCTTCGATTGCCCACCATCTGCACCCACGCAGGGAAGAGCACCGCGGCTGCGTTCGGCAGCAGCAGCTGCAGCGCGCAGAAAGCCGGAGTGAGCAGGCCAAGGCCTATGGCGATTCCCGCGCGCAGTTGTGGCGTGAGCCATTCCATGCGCATGGGCGGGAACACGAGTGCCGCAGCCAGCAGCGCAAGCCAAACGGTCACGGTGAGAATGGCCACGGGTGTGAGCAGCTCACCCAGCACGATCTGCCAGCCTCGCAGCGGGTAGGTCTTGAGAATGTCCGAGTTCAGGAGGTCTGCGCGCAGGTCTTGCCGCGCGATCTGCGGGCCGAGCAGCAGCGCGACGGCGAATATCGCAGTGGCGACCGCCAGCACGACGAGGCGCGCCTGTTCGAACGTTGGATGATTGGCGAGCCAGGTGGACCCGGCGACGATAGCCACAGCGGCGATGAGCGCGATGCGCGGCCTGAACAGCGCGCTGGTCGAGAGCAGGTTCTTCCACAGGAACGCGAGCTCCGGCCGTCCCACGCTCGTGAGGCGGAACGGCTCACGTTGCGCCTTTCGTGCCGTGGCCTGCGCGCGCCAGTCTCCCTGCTGAACGGCGCTTTTGCGTGCCGCGCGTTTCTCGGCCCTTGCGATCGAAGCCTCCTCGAAGGAGACCTCGGAATGCAGAACCCAGAAGTAATGCATCACGAGCACCAGCAAGGCCGGCCCCATCGCAAGAGCGAACGCTCGCGCATCCGCCGCCAGGAAGGGTGCGATCACGAGCCTGGGAATGGCGAGCAGCCAGGGCAACGGCCCCCTCTCCAGTTGCGCTGAAACGTAACGCAGGGCCGCGGCTGCGCTGCTGAGCTCGCCCGCGCCCGGGGCCTGCAGCGCGCGCCACGTCCAGAAAATCACGCCACCCATCACAGCCGCAGCGAGCGCCAGCACCACGATCTTCTGGCGAACCGACGCGAACCCGCGGTTCAGCAGCTTCGTCTGGGCGAATGAAGACCCGGTGAAGTGCAGATTCAGCGTGGCCAGAATCACCCACCACCCAATGGCGTGGGTCACGGCGTTGCCGCCGAGCGCGTTCCCGCGGCCGAACACGAAAGCCAGGATCAGCGCGGTGAGCGCAAGCCCGAACTGCGAGCTGAGCAGACGGTAGTGAATGAGCATGCGTCGGCTCACCGGCGCGGGGAACAGGAACGCGATCTCCGCCTCGCTGAACGCGAGCGACGCGCGCCGTGGAATGAGCCAGCTCAACAGCGCAATCGTGAGCAAGCTGAACGCCCCGAGATTCGCGATCAGCTGCAGCACGTCTGGCGAAGCCAGCGAAATGTCGCCGCCCACCGGGCCGCCGCCACGGCGAGGCGCGGACGCACGCCGCACGAATATGAAATACACGTATGCGACGCCGACGAGCGCGCCAATGAGGTACTTCGGCTGCCTGAGCCGTTTCAGCCGCGAGCGCACGCGGCCCACCATGCTCATCACCCGCAGGTAGAGCAGGGCGCGAGTCATTGTCGCAAGCGAGCTCAATTCTCCGAGCCACCCGTGGCCCGGATGAACACATCTTCGAGGCTGGCGTCGGCGTTACCGTCGCTGAACTGCGCATGCACCTCGGCCATGGTGCCGCCCGCGATGCGTTCGCCTTTCTTCAGGATTAGCACGTGCGAGCACACCTCTTCGAGCAGGTGCAGGAGGTGCGAGCTCAGCACGATGGCGGCGCCGGCGTGCGCGCGCCTCAGAATCGAGTCCTTCATGCGCCGGATGCCGAGCGGGTCCAGGCCGGTGAGGGGCTCGTCGAAGATCATCACCGAGGGTGCGTGCAGCAGCCCGCAGGCAATGGCGAGCTTCTGCTTCATGCCGCGCGACAGCTCGCCGGGAAGGTTATCGGCACGGTCGGCAATCTCCAGCTCTTCGAGCAACGGCTGCGCGGCAGCTTCGTGGTTGGGCACGCCATACAGCCGCGCCACGAACGCAAGGTGCTGCCGCACGGTGAGGTAGTCGAAGAGACGCGGCTCGTCCGGGAAAAACGCCAGCGCGCGCTTGGCCTGGATGGGGGTCTTGAGCAGGTCGTGGCCGGCGATGCGAATGTCGCCGGTGGTGGGCGGAATGATGCCTGCCAGCGTGCGCAGGGTGGTGGTCTTGCCTGCGCCGTTCGGCCCTACGAGCCCGAGCACCTCCCCCGGGCCAACGCTGAAGGACAGGTCGCGTACGGCCGTGAAGTTGCCGAAAAGTTTGGAGAGACCGGTGACCTCGATCATGTGCGATCCGCAGGTGGATATCGGCCATGATCGCATGAGACGCCGGCACTCGTCCGGAAGTAACCTGCCGCCTCTTCAGGCTCAGTAGGGGGGGCGCAAGATGTCCAGGTTTCTCGCCGGCGCCGTGCTGGCTTTGGTCGGAACGTCGCCCGCTTGGGCCGGCAATGGCACCGCCACCGGGGCGCTCGTCGTCGACCCACCCACCCTCATGGCGCTCGGCTTCGCCTGGAGCATCGATGGCGACAACAACCGCAACGCGCGGGTCGCGGTGCTGTACCGGAAGAAAGGGGAGCGAATGTGGTCGCAGGCCCTCGACCTCATGCGCATCCAGAACGAGCAGATCTGGACGCGTGGTGCCACCGACCTCACGGCACCCAACATGTTCGCCGGCAGCATCTTCGACCTCGATGAGGCTACGGACTACGAGGTGAAGCTGTCACTGAAAGATCCCGATGGCGTAGAGGGTGAAGCGGAGAAATCCCTCACCGTCAAAACCCGCGCCGAACCCAAGCCCGCCACCGGCGGCCGCGTGTTCCACGTCTACCCGCCCGGCTTCACGGGCCAGAAGCAGCAGCCCGCCTTCTCAGGCCTGCTGGAGGCTTACTACATGGCGGGGCTTGGCGGCGACTGGAGCCGCGCATCCCCGCCGCGCGTTCGCGCGGGCGACACCATCAAAGTGCACGCGGGCCTTTACCTCAGCAAGCACGCCCACTACTCCCACGAGATCAACTCCCGCTTCACCACCTGCTGCAGCACGCCGTGGGACGGCACCTATTACCTCACGCAAGACGGCACGCCAGACGAGCCCATCGCCATCGTGGGCGCAGGCGACGGCGAAGCGATCTTCGACGGCGACGGCAACAACGTGCTGTTCAACCTGATGGGCGGCGACTACAACTATTTCGAAGGCGTCACCATCCGCAACACCGGCACCGCCATCGAGGCCGGCATGAAGGGCATCGCCGGCGCGAAGGGCCTCACGGTGAAGCGCGTGAAGTTCGAGAGCATCGGCACGGCCGTTCACTCGGACTGGTCCGGCTCCAGCGGCTTCTATATCGCCGACAACGACATGCTCGGCCGCGAAGACCTGAATCACGTCTTCACGTGGTATGGCATCAAGCCCTGGGTCGATCGTCCGGATTTTGCCGAGCGCGCCAGGATGAAGTCGTTCTACGCCGTGTCGATCTACGGCCAGGGCCACATCATGGCCTACAACCGCGTGCGCGGTTTCCACGACGGCCTCGACCACGCCACCTACGGCATGCCGGACGACTACCCCAACACGCCGCCCGACCGCCTGCCCGTGGCCATCGACATCTACAACAACGACGTCTCCGTCATGCACGACAACTGCTTCGAGACCGACGGCGCCGTGCGCAACGTGCGCGTGCTGCGCAATCGCTGCTTCAACGCGGTGCTGGGCGCCATGAGCCCGCAGCCGGTGTTCGGCGGCCCGGTCTATTTCATTCGCAACGTGGTGTACAACGCGTGGTGGGGGCCGGTGAAGATTCACGGCGAGCCGTCGGGCATCTACTACCTCAACAACACTTATGTGGGCGAGTTCAAGCAGCTCACGCCCGCGTCGAACTTCTTCATCCGCAATAATCTGCTCATGGGCCAAGGCACGGCGCCGCGTGTGTTCTCGCTCGACACCTTCACCAACTACAGCAGCTCGGACTACAACGGCTTCCGGCCCAACCCGGAGTCCAGCGAAGCGTTCGCGTGGAACTCGCCGCCGTTCGAGGAAACACGCAATTTCTACCTCGCGCACAAAGCGCCCGGTGCGCCGGCCGGCGTGCCGTTGACCCAGCGCGCGTTCCCAACGCTCAAGGCCTACGTCACGGCCACGGGGCAAGACCGTCACAGCAAGGTCGTGGACTACGACATCTTCGTCAACGCCCCGAAGCCGGATTTCACCGATGTCACGCACGTCGTCGCGGTCGATTCAGTCGACCTGCAGCTCAAGAAGGGCGCCGTCGCCATCGATGCCGGCGTCGCTCTACCGAACGTCACGGATGGCTACCTCGGCCGCGCTCCAGACCTGGGCGCGTATGAGTTCGGCGCGCAGCCACCTCATTACGGTCCGCGCACCCAGTGAAGCGAGTATCGAAGTAAGCCGGCATCAACATCCGCGTGGCCCCCATCGGCCGCATCGCTGCGCCTGACGGCTGGTGCGGCGGGCGCCGCACGGCCCAAACCCGCCGGCAAACACGCTAGGATGGCGCCGGTCGACGGCACGTCCCGCCTGAAGGAATTCAATCGATGTTTGAAGGATTCGGACCCGGCGCAGGAGCGATTTTCCTGCTGACCATTCTCGTGAGCTTCGCGGCCTTGAAGTCCCCCGAGGTCATCGAGAAGACGATCCTGCGGCCCTACTGGCTCACGCGCCGGGGCGAGTGGGAGCGCCTCATCACCAGTGGCTTCGTGCACGCGGATCTCGGGCACCTGTTCTTCAACATGATCACGTTCTTTTTCTTCGCGTTCCCGCTGGAGCGCGCGATCGGGACGGCGCGGTTCATCATCCTGTACTTCGTGGGCCTCGTGCTCAGCGATCTGGGCACCTGGTACAAGCACCGGAACAACCCGGACTACGCCTCGCTCGGCGCGTCGGGCGCGATTCTCGCGGTGCTGTTCGCGTACATCGTGTATTTCCCGAGCCAGTCGCTGGTCATCTTCCCGATTCCCATCCCGATCCCGGCGCCGTTGTTCGCGGTGCTCTACCTGGTCTACAGCTGGTGGCAGTCGCGCCAGAACCGGGGCCGCATCAATCACGACGCGCACATCGGTGGCGCCATCACCGGCCTTGCGTTCGTGGCCATCTTCGACCCGGCGGCCTATCGCCGGCTGTTCGCGGTCGCCGGCAACCTGTTCTAAGAGGAGCTCGAGCTCAAATGCAGATGAAGCCCGTCAACCCCTGGGACTGGTCGGACAAGTTCGGCTTTTCCCAGGCCGTGGAAGTCACCGGCGCCACGCGCACGCTCTATTGCGCAGGCCAGACGTCGGTGGATGCGGAAGGCAACCCCATTCACCCGGGCAACATGGAGGCGCAGCTCGCCCAGGCGTTCGACAATCTCGAAACCGTGCTGGCCGCGGCCGGCATGACGCTCGCGAACGTGGTGAGGCTGAACTACTACGTCACGGACATACCCAGCTACTTCCAGTCCTCAGGCCCGGCGGCAGACCGTCTCGCGAAAGCCGGCTGCAAGGCGCCGGGCACGCTGCTGGGCGTGGCGTCGCTGTTCCACGCGGATATCGTGGTGGAACTGGAAGCTACAGCCGTCGGCTAGCGCCGCGTCACGCCAAGGTGTGAAACACCGCGTGCACGTCGTCGTCCTGCTCCAGCTTGTCGATCAGCTCCAGCACTTCCGTAGCCTGCGCCTCCGGTAGCGTGGTGGGCACGGTGCAGACGTACTCGTGCTCCGCCGAGAGCGGGGCGATCTTGCGGGCTTCCAGCGCCTCCTGAAGCTTGCCGAAGTCCGCGAACGCGCAGCGGATGACGATTTGCGGCTCGCCCTTCTCGCCCGTGCCTTCGCCCATTTCCTCCAGGCCGTGGTCCATGAGGTAGAGCTCGAGGTCGTCCTGGTCGATGCCGGCCGGGTCGAGCCGGAATACGCCCATCTTGTTGAACAGGAAGCTCACGCTGCCACTGGTGGCCAGGTTGCCGCCGTGTTTGGTCATGATGCTGCGGACGGAAGCGACCGTGCGCGTAGGGTTGTCCGTGGCCGTTTCAATCAGCAGCGCCACGCCGTGGGGCGCGTAGCCCTCATAGAGCACTTGCTGGTAGTTCGTGGCGTCGCGCCCGGAGGCGCGCTTGATGGCGGCCTCGACGCGATCCTTGGGCATGTTGACGGCCCGCGCGTTCTGCATGACCCGCCGCAGGGTGGGGTTCGCCTGGGGGTCGGGGCCGCTCGCCTTGACGGCCATCGTGATGTCTTTGGCGATGCGCGAGAACTGCTTCGCCATGCGGTTCCACCGCGCGAACATCGTGTGCTTTCTGACTTCGAAAATTCGTCCCATGACAAGCCCGGTAGCGGCGGAAGGCGCCGAGCGGGCATGGTACGGGGCGGCGGCCCCGGCGGGAACCCGGGGCTCCAAAAGAGGGGGGCGGGGCGGTGTCGCCCCGCTCGCAGGTCACATCGGCAGGTCGTCGGGCACCGGCGTGACGGACACGACCGAGTTCGGCGACTGCGTCACGTTGTACATGCTCCGGTAGGCCTTCCACTTGCCGTTCGTCTTGCGCCAGACGTTGAGGTAGTCGCCGTATTCCACGTCGACGCCCTGGATGACGTTGCGTACCCGGTAGGTGCCTTGCTCCATGGCCACGTCGCCGGAGACCACGCTCAGCGTGCTGTCGGTGTCAAACAGTATCTCGCGCGTCACCTGGTCTTTGAAGAACTCGTTGATGGCCTGCCTGCCCCGCACGGTGGTCGTATGGTTCGAGATGATCTCGGCGTCGTCGCTGTAGAGATCGGCGCATGCGGTGACGTCGCCTTTGTTGAAGGCGGTCTCGAGCGCGCTCGTAACTTCCTTGGGCAGTGGGGTTTCCCGCGTGGTGCAACCGGCGAGCGAGATCGCCAGCACGAACAGCAGGCATGTAGTGGCAAGCACGAATGTTCTGTTCATCGTTCCCTCGACGTGATTCGGCAATGATCTGAAAATGAATCGCCGCGCCGCACTCAGGCCTGCGAGCCGCGCAAATCATACAGGGGCAAGATGACGGAAACGTTCCACTCGTCGCGTGATGTGATGCGAATTTGCACTTATCAATGCACGAGACCGGCGCTCGCCGCTGCGTCGCGACGAACTCGCCGGGATGTTATGGGCGACTAACGAAGTGCGGCGGACGCCTCGATGGCGCCCGCCGCTATTTCGGGGCAGGGCCTACTTGCCCGTGACCGGGTTCTTGTAGTGGAACGGCGGCGTGAACGGCGCCGGATACGCGTCGTACTTGATCGACTGCGGAGCATCCGGCGGGTAGCCCGGGAACGGTGAGAACATGCCGGCGGAGTGCTTGGCCCAGCCGCCTTCGTAGTTCGTGTAGAAAGTCTGGTAGCCGTGCAGGTTGTTGTACTTCCACACGCCGTTGTCTTTCACGAACGTGTTCTCGTAGATGCCCTCGCCCCACTGCGCGGCGCGGTCTAGCTGGCCGAACATCACGAACAGGCGCACGCGAATCTGCGCGCTCTGGCCGTCTTCAGACACATGCACCACGGGGCCGAGCTGCATGTGGTTGAACAGCGAGCCCACCTGCGGCGCGCCGAGGCGGCGCATGTATTCGTAGATGCGGTCGCGGCCGATGAACACGCCGCGCCCGAGAATCTCGAGCGTGGCGTTTTCAGTGAACAGGCCCGCAATCGCGTCCTGCATGGACTTGTCGACGTAGTAGCCGTATTGCGCATTCAGGCGCTCCACGTCATCCACGCCTTTCAGGCGCTCCACGCGCAGTTCCAATGCGCGCACCTGCGCTTCGAGGTCTGCCACCGTCTTCACGCGCGGCTCGACCTTGCTGCCAGTGGCCGCTACTGAGTCGCGCCCGCCGAACTTGTACGACGTGGTCACCGGGTTCTCATAGTGGAACGGCGGCGTGAACTGCGCGGGGTAGGGCTGGTACTTCACGCTCGTGGGCTTCGAGGGCTTTACGGCAGACTTGCCATATCTCAGCGCAGACTCTTTCGGCGCGCGCGTCCAGCCGCCTTCGTAGGGCGCGTAGAACTTCGTGTAGAAGTGCAGCGTCTTGATCTTCCAGACGCCGCCCTGCTGCACGTATTCGTTCTCGTAGACGCCTTCGCCCCAGTCCCCGCCGGAGCCTTTGCCGAACACGCCGCCCTGGATGATGGTGCGCCAGCGCGCTTTCGCGGACTGCCCATCCGGCGACAGCGTCACCGCCGGCGAAAGCTGGAAGTGGTTCATGATCTCGCCAGGCCGCAGCCCGGGCTTGCCGCCCGTGAGGCTGTAGAGATATTTGCGGATGCTGTTCTTGCCCGCATACACGCCGTTCAGGCCCAGCTCCATCGTGCCGTCGTCGGCGAAGAGATCGGCGACGTCATCCCACATCGCCTTGTCGAAGTAGTAGCCGAAGATGCCCTGCAGGTTGCGCAGCTCGTTCACATCTTCGACGCGAGTGGCGCGGGCTTCAATTTCCTGCATGCGCGCGGCGTTGGTGGCGAGCTTCGCCTGCAGCGCCGGGCTCAGCGGCGGCGGTGCGGGCGGCGCCTGCGCGAACGCTGCAATGTGAAAGCCGAAAGCGCCGAACGCGAGGCACGCGGCGGAAATCTTCATGTGAGTTTTCATTATTCGTTCTTCCCGCTCAATCCCAGGCCACAGGCTTGCCCGTTACCGGGTGCGTGTAGTGGTAGGGGGGCAGGTAGAACGCCGGCCAGCTCTCGTATTTCTCCGACGGCGGCTGGTCGGGTGGCAGGTCTGCGAGCGGGCCCGCCGCGGCCAAGTGCTGCTCGTGCCAGCCCTGGTCGTAGGAGCCCTTCACCGTCATGTACCAGTGAACCTTGCTGAGCTTCCAGACGCCGTTTTCCTTCACGTAGTCGTTTTCGTACGGGCCTTCGGTCCATGTGCCGTCCTGCCCATAGGTGCCGCCCATGATGAGCGTGCGCCAGCGGCCGCGGGCGCTCCTGCCATCCGGCGACACGTGCACCACGCCCTGCATGATCGGGCTCTCGCGAATCTCGCCTTCCTCGAGTCCCTCGCCGCCGTGCGTGAGGAACTCGCGGATGCGCTTCTTGCCCACGTACACGCCCTGCTGGGCGAGCTCGATGGAGGCGGCCGGACTGTCGGAGAAAAGAGCCGCCGCTTCACCGCCCAGCCCTTCGCTCATGTAATAGCCGTAGGCCTGCTGCAGCCGTTCAATGGCCTTCGCGTCCTCCAGCAGCGCCACTTGCTGGCGCAGCGAAGCGAGCTTGGCCTCGAGAATTGCCACTCTGCGGTCATCGGTGATGACACGGTTGTCGGTGACCACAGGGTCCGCCATGGCGGCGCCCGAAAGGCTGGCGAACGTGAGGGCTGCGGCGACGAGGCAGAACCCGGGCTTCATGGCATCTCCTGCGCTGGGAAGGTGCCGGAGATTACAGGAGCGACGGGGTGAGCAGGCCGGTTGGGCCGGGTCGGCGTGAATGTGTGTCCGCGCAGTGCGTGCGACGGCTAGATGAGCTGTTCCGCTTCGAGCTCGCGCTTGAGATAGGCGTAGTAGATGGGCGCCGCGATGAGCCCAGGCGCGCCGAACACCGCTTCCATCAGCAGCATGGCAATGAGCATCTCCCACGCCCGGGCACGAATCTGCGTGCCGATGATGCGGGCGTTGAGGAAGTACTCCAGCTTGTGGATGAGCACGAGGTACGCCAGCGCCGCCACCGCCACCCACAGCGAGATGGACAGCCCTATCACGAAGATGAGTGTGTTGGAGATGAGGTTGCCCACCACAGGCAGCAGGCCCACCACGAACGTTGCCACCACCAGCGTCTTGGCCAGCGGCAGATACACGCCGAACAGCGGCAGCACCACCAGCAGGAAGATGGCGGTGAGCGTGGTGTTCACGATGGAGATCTTTACCTGCGCAAACACGACATCGCGAAATGCCGTGACGAGGTTGGCGGCGCGCGTGGTGAGCGCCACCGTGAGCGGCCCGCCCGGCGGCAGATTGCGTGCCTTATACAGCGCGATCATCGCCCCGATGACGATGCCGATGATCACTTGCACGGCGATGCGAACCGCCTGCTTGCCTGCGCCCTGTAGCTGCGCGGCGTGATCTTTCAGCCAGTCGATGACGACGGCGCGGATGTCATCCGGGCTTGCGGGCAGGTATTGAACAACGTTCGGTGGAAGCTGCGCGCGAGCGCGATCGAGCAGCGGCGTTATGCGCTCGAAAAGCACGGCTGGGTTGCCATGCTCGCTGTTGAGGAACGCGATGGCCGCGATGATGAGTGCCGTGATGAGCCCGACCACCGCCACGACCAGCAATGCCACCACCAGCCAGTGAGCGCGGGTGCCCGAAAGGTGCCGCTGAAGGCCGGGCGCCAGAGAGCCCACGAGCGCATACACCAGCAGCCCCGCGAGCAGCGCCGCCAGCACGTGCCACTCGAGAACGGCAATGAGCGCCACGCCGGCAAGAATCTGACTGCCGACGGTGAGGCGTGCGGACGGGATTTTGAGAATGAGCATTGTTGAGGGCGCGGATTATAGACGTCAGGCGCCCACCAGCGCATGTGGCGCCCCGGCACACGCGTTGATATGGCGCGCGGTCACGCCGCGGCGGCCGTTGCGCCCTTGGCTGTGGCCGCGGTTGGGCCCGCAGCTGCACCCGTGACTGCGCCCGCAGTCACACCCGCCTGCTTGTTCACTTCGCCGCCCAGCGCCTCGCCCAGGTCTTCCAGCAGCTTCGCAAGCTCGCCGGCCATCACGGCAAAGTCGATATCGAACTGCTCGGCCGCGTCCACATCCCCTCCGTCCGCGGAGTCTTTCGTCATTTCCAGGAACTCGAGGCGCTTCACCTGCAGTTTGTCGGTGAGCACGAAGGCGACGCGGTCGCTCCACGTGAGGCCGAGGCGCGTGGGGAGCTTGCCGGCCTTGAGGTGCTGCTGCACATCCTTCACGTCGAGCGGGTGGCGTGTGTAGCGGATGGTGGCCTTGGAGACGTCGCTGGACTGCAGCTCCAGGTCCTGGTCGATGGTGAAGCGCAACGGCGCATTCCCGAGCGTGAGCCACGTGCTCATGGACTGCTGCGCGGAGCGCGCTGTATCCATGAACTGCACGGCAAAGCTGCCACCAAGCGTTACGCGCAGGATTTCGGTGAGCTCTTCGGCCTTCGGGGCGCCGGCGGCGTCGACCACGAACCAGCCGTTCAGCGGGTCGATCCATGCGCGGATCACGCGGCGGCGCGTGAGCGCACGGGCGCGCAGCTCTTCCGTGACGCGCATCTTGAGGTCGCGCATCTGGCGGCGGCCCACGGGGTAACCCTGTTCCTGCGCGAGCGCCTCGGCGCGCTCCTGCGCCACCTGCCGAACGATGGATGCGGGCAGCAGTTTCTGATCGATGCCCAGCGCAATGAGGTGCTGCTGGTTCACGGTGTGCAGCAGCCGCCCGGTGGCGGCGGGCGCAACCCAGCCGCGGCTGAACATCTCCAGCGGGCTGCACGGCTGCAGCGTGCGCTTGGAGAGAAGCTCTTCGAGTTCGGAGGCGGACACCGCCCAATCAGCGGGCAGGCGATAGATGATGAGGTTCTTGAACCACATGGGCGCGTCGGTGCGGCCGCTGCGGCCGGTGCGAAAAGGGCGCGCAGTATAAGACGCGCGCCGGGCCGCGCTAGCCCTTGACGAACGGCCCGCGGTTCAAGGTGAAGCGGCGTTCTCGCGCTTGCCCGGCATGCCGGCGTGCTTGCCGCTCGCCTGGCCGGTCCAGATGCTCGTGCTGTCGATGGGAGATGTCAGCAGCAACTTGCCGTCGAGATTGAGTTTATCCATGCCGTACACCTCATACAGCGCTTCGAACTCCGGCGCGTTGCCGGCCTGCGAGGTGAGCGCTGCAATGGCGCGCGGGCTCGTGAGCGTCTCGGCCATGTGCATGGCCGCCACGTCGCGCGTGCCCGCGATCACGACGATGCGATTGCCGCTGGGGCCGGCGAAGGTGGCGAAGTAGCCGTAGTCGTGAAAGTTGCGCTCGCCACGGATGGGCGCGCCCACGGCCTGGCTGATGTAGCGCTGCTTCGTGTCGCGGTCGACGATCTCGTCGAACGACTCGCCGATGGACAGCCGCGAGGCCGCGAACACGATATCCCCCAGCATGCCGAGGCCGCTGACGTAGCCAAGGTAGATGACGTCCGCGGATTTGATGACCGCCGGGTTGAGCTGCGACATGGTGACTACCCGCACGCGTTTGTTCGCGGGCGCGAGCACCGGCATCAGCTCGCGCAGCGCGAAGGCGCTCGCGGTGGGCAGGTAGGCAAGCTCCATGTCCAGGTAGCGATCCGCGAGATCCGGATTCAGCTTCAGGTGCGACTCGAGATCCTGCGGCGAGTTGATGTCGAACTCGCGCACGAGGCGCCGCACTTCCATCGAGGCGTCGGTCTCACCGAAGATGTAGTAGTCGCCCACCACCACCACGATGGTGCGGTCGTCGTTGAGAATGGGCGCCCACACGGGGCTTTCACGCACTTGCTGGAGCTCGTCGCGCGGCGCCGGCGGGCGCAGGAACACGGCCGCCAGAACGATGGCATTCAACGCCAGCGAAGCGGCGAGCGCAGGCAGAAGCCATTTTTTGCGAGGGGGTGCGGGCGGCGGCAATTCCACTGGCACCGCGGGGGCTTCGGCCGCGGCGGCGGTTTCCGCCACGAACCGGTACTCGCCTTTGGGAATGCTCAGGTGCACCGGCTCGTTGGCGCCGGGGCCGGCATAGAACTCTTCGAGCTTGCGGCGGAGCTTGTGGATGTAGACGCGCACCATCGCGTCCTGCGACACATCGAACTCCGCGCCCTTGCCGAACGCGTCCACCGCCACTTCGATTTCCTTGGGCGCCTTGCCGGCGACCGAGCAATCCAGCAGGAATTCGAACAGGCGCTGCATGAGCGGCGAGCGGCCGAGCACGCCGCTGGCGCGAATGCGGTCGGCGTGTGCGCGCAACGGCTCGATGTCAGGCATAGGTACGCATCCTAGCACGCTCCATTAACGACAATAACGTGCCCGGAAACAACAATTTAGCTTGGGCGGTCACCAAGATCGTCAACGTCGAGCGAGTGACGAGCCGGCCGCGCGTCCGTCGTCATCGGCATCGACAAAGCCTGATTTCAACTTCCGCGCACACGACAAAACCACCGCCGCGACTTGCGCGCGGCAGTGGGCTTGCCGTCCAGGGGTCGTCCGCCAGGGGCGCGGACGGTCAGTGCACCTACTGCTGAGGCGGAATCGCGATGTCGAACACGCCGCCCGTCAGCGGGGCGTTCGAGCCCGGCAGCGGAGCCGGCGGGCCGCGCTTCACGATGATGCGCTGGGTCTTTCCGAGCGGCAGGCTCGGGTTGATCTGCGACAGGTCGATGGAGAACAGCAGGCGGGTCGTCTGGCCGACGAGGTAGTTGATGCCGCTGCGATCCGTGTAGATGTCCCAGTCCGTGGTGGGCGACATGTTGAGCTCGTTGCCCTGCTCGTCATAGAACGAGCCCACCGTTTGCAGCTGGCCGCCGCCCGTGGCGGTCTTGTCCGCGATGGTCACGAGCGTGTCGAGGTCGTGGTCGACTGTTTCACGCGGCCGAGGCGCACGTACTGGCTGGCGCCCTGTCGCAGCACGTAAATGGCATTGCCGCTCGTGAGCGCATACACGGGCGCGCGCGGCAGCGTTACTCCCGCCGCCACGCCGGATGTCGTGCGCGCGGCAGTGGCAGTCTGCGCCATGGCAATCGAGCTCCCCGCGAGCAATGCCGTGGCGACGAATGTCGAAATGGTCTGTTTCAAAGTCATGACCGTCAACCTCTCTGGATCGCAAGTTCTGGTTCAACGTTTTGACCACGGGGCAAGCAACCCGTGGGGCGAGACGAAGCGCTCTCCAGCCAGACCTACGGACGAAGTCGAGAATCAGATGAACAAAAATTCATGTTTGTGGACGCACGTCGGACTTTGACGACCGCGTGGTGACGCGAGCGTGCCCGGTGTCTGTAGCCGCAGACAACTACGTGCGCAGCAGTGAGCGGTTTGCGAGCAGCGCGCGCACCAGCGCCTCGACATCCGCTTCGTTGTTATAACAGTGGAACATCGCGCGCACGTTGCCATCGCCCCGAGAGCGCCCGGACATGCTCCTCGATGTCACCCAGCCCCAGCCCGAGAATGATGTCGAGCCCCGCGGCGGCCGCGTAGCAGGCGTGGGCCATCCGCACGATCTCCGCGACATCGAGCTTGGCGCCATTCCTGAAGCACACGTGCGTGATGGCGACGAGCCGCGTGCGCTCGTCGATAGCCCTGTCGAAGTGCTCGAGCGGGATGCAGCCTTCGGCATTCTCCGGCACATGCTCGATGCGGGCGCCGCGCCGCCGCTGCGCGTGCCAGATCTGGCCGCTGGTAGCGACCTTGCCGAGGCGGCTCCGATGCCCGTATTGCCATCCCGCCCGTTCGCTGGTATCTGTATGCCCATCCAGTTACCGGCGAGCGCGTGCGCTCTATTTAAAGAGTGCGCATCCGGCGCTCGCCACGGCGCCCATGTCCACTCCGCACCCACGCCCGTTCTACTACCTCGAAAATTTTCAGACGGCGCTCGGGTGGCTGCGCGAGCGCTATGACGACCTGCTTTCGGCCGAAGAGCGCGAGCTCATGCTCGCCTTCAGCGCGCTACCGATCGCGTCCAGCGCGTTGCTCGTGCGCATGGTCATGCGCAAGGGCGATCTCTTTCGCACCAGCAAGCTCGTGTATGGCGAGATCGGTTGCGCGCGGGCGGCGGCCGCGCCACTCGTTCGGCTCGGCTGGCTCGACGATCGCCCGTTGCTGGGCGTTGCCGAGCTCTTCGCGCTGTTGAGAAAGGTGGAGCTGGCGCAGGCGTTTCGGCTCACGGCGAAGGAGTGCGCCGTGCCGAAGCCGGAGTTGCTCAACCGCCTGTCCGCCACGTTTGTCGAGCGGCGCACGTTCGAGGTGTGGTGCCCGTCCTCTGCGGTGCGCGGCGCGAATGAGGCGGGTGCGCACGAATTGGTCTATCGCGTGCGCGTGCTCGACCTGTGCGAGCGCCTGCGCCTCATGTTCTTCGGCAACTTCAACCAGACGTGGTCGCAGTTCGTGCTGGCAGACCTCGGCATCTTCAACTACGAGAAGGTGCCCGTGCCGCTCTCGGCGCGTGCCTTCCAGGCTCGCCGCCACATCGATGATTTCCACGCCATCTTCCGCTGCCGCGAGCGGTTTCATCGCGGAGCGCCGAGCGACCAGGTCCTGGCGGATGTTCCCGCGCCGATCCCCGACAACCTTTGGCTGGAGTCACGCCGCGCGAAGCTGTTGTTCCGCATCGGCCAGCGCTACGAGAAGGCGGGCGAGCTGCCGGCCGCGCTGAACATCTATTCCGGCTGCAATTATCCGGGGGCGAGGGTGCGCGCCATTCGCGTGCTCGAGCGCAGCGACCGGTGGGCCGAAGCCGCGGAGCTGGCGGGCCGCGCGGCGCAGGCGCCCGAGGATGAAGTCGAGCGGCAACTGCTTGGCCGTCTCATGCCCCGGCTGCAGCGCCGGCTCGGTGAGCCCGCGCAACGCCAGCGGCGCAAGGAGGGTTGGGTCACATTCGATCTCAGCGTTCCTGCGCCTGAAGAGGCAACTTCCGTCGAGCACGCCACACGCGCTTTTCTCACGCAGCCGGACGCGCCCGTGCACTACGTCGAGAACGCGCTGATCAACTCGCTGTTCGGCCTGCTTTGCTGGGACGTGGTCTTCCTGCCGCTGCCGGGGGCGTTCTTCCACGAATTCCACGCAGCCCCGGCGGACCTGTTCGCGCCGGATTTTTTCCGCCGGCGTGAGCGCGAGTTCGCCGCGTGCTTCGCGCAACTGGGCACCGGCGAATACGGGCACACCATCCGCCGCACGTTCGCGCGCAAGGCGGGCATCCAGAGCGTGTTCGTGTCGTGGGACCTGCTCACGGAAAACCTGCTCGACGTCGCGCTCGAGTGCCTGCCGCCCGCTCATCTGGAGCGCTGCTTCCGGCGCATCCTGCTGGACGTGAAAACGAATCGGGCCGGTCTTCCAGACCTGATCCAGTTCTGGCCGCGCGAGCGCCGCTATCGAATGATCGAAGTGAAGGGCCCAGGCGACCGGCTGCAGGACAACCAGATTCGCTGGCTCGACTACTGCGCCTCACACGGCATGCCCGTCTCGGTGTGCCACGTGCGGTGGGCGGAAGGCACGCGTTGAACGCTGCGCCTGCTGAGAACGCCGCTGTGCACGCCGCTACGCACGCATACGAAGTCGCGGTTCGCGCGCTGTGCGAGCTCACGGCGAAGCAGGGCGACCTCGACTTGCGTTTCACGCCGTCGCCTTCAGCGCTCGAAGGCATGGCGGGGCATGCGGTCATCGCCTCCCGCCGCGGCAAGCGCTACGAAACGGAAATCACGCTGAGCGGCGAATACCGGCAACTGCGTGTGCGAGGGCGCGCAGACGGCTACGATGCGGAGGCGAACCAGATCGAGGAGTTCAAGACCTATCGGGGCGATCTGGAGCGCATGCCGGAGAATCACCGCCACCTGCACTGGGCGCAGGTGAAGATCTACGGCTGGCTCCTGTGCCAGGCCCGCAATCTCACGAGCATCCGCCTCGCGCTCGTCTACTTCGACATCGCGAGCCAGCGCGAAACCGTCCTGGTCGAGCAGCAGTCCGCGGAATCGCTTCGCGTCTACTTCGAGCGCCAATGCGATCTGTTCCTGCGGTGGGCCGCTCGCGAGCTGGTCCATCGTGAAGCCCGCGATGCTTCACTGGCGAGTCTCACATTTCCGCATGCCTCGTTTCACGAGGGGCAACGCCAGCTCGCGGAGTCCGTCTATCGCTCGGTGAAAGCGGGGCGGTGTCTGCTGGCTCAAGCTCCCACGGGCATCGGTAAGACCATCGGCACTATTTTTCCGGTGCTGAAGGCCATGCCCACGGAACAGGTCGACAAGCTGTTCTTTCTCGTTGCGAAAACTTCCGGCCGCAGGCTTGCCCTGGATTCGCTCGCGCGGCTGCGCGAGCGCGAGCCCTCGATGCGTCTTCGTGTGCTCGAGCTGGTGGCGCGCGAGAAGGCGTGCGAGTACCCACAGAATGCCTGCTTCGGCGCATCCTGCCCGCTGGCCAAAGGCTTCTACGACCGGCTTCCGCAAGCACGCGAGGAAGCCGCGGCCTGCAACAACCTCGACCAGAAGACGGTGCGTGCCATCGCGCTCGGGCACCAGGTCTGCCCTTACTACCTGAGCCAGGAGCTCGCCCGCTGGTGCGACGTGGTGGTGGCTGACTACAACTACTACTTCGATTCCAGCGCCATGCTCTACGCGTTCACGGTGCTGAACGACTGGCGCGTGGTGTTGCTCGCTGATGAGTCGCACAACCTCATCGAGCGCGGTCGCATGATGTACACAGCGTCCCTCACCCGTGAAGACCTCACGGCTGCCAGAAGTGCCGCGCCGGCGGTTCTGCGCAAATCGCTCGACAAAGTGGGGCGCGGCTGGACCTCGGTGGTGAACGAACAGAGCGAGGACTACAAAACCTACACCTCGATTCCAGACAAGTTTCTCGCCACGCTCCAGCAGTCAGTTTCCTCAATCACCGACTACATCAGCGAGAACCCGACCGCCGCGGGCGACGATTTGCAGCACTTCTACTTCAACGCCATGCAGTTCTGCCGGCTTGCGGAAGCATTCGATGCCAGCTCGCTCTTCGACATCACGCTTTCAGAGAACGCTTCCGAGTTGTGCTTGAGAAATGTCATCCCCGGCAGGTTCCTCGCGCAAAGATTCGCTGCCGCACGCAGCGCCACGCTGTTCTCCGCCACGCTGAGCCCGCACGGGTTCTACAAAGACGTGCTGGGTTTGCCGCCCAACACCGCGGTGCTGGACGTGGGCTCGCCGTTCAGCGCAGACCAGCTTTCCGTGCGAATGGTGCGCTCCATCTCCACGCGTTACCGCGACCGCGCCCGCTCCGTCGCACCCATCGTCGATGTGCTCGCGTGCCAATACGCCGCGCGGCCGGGCAACTATCTCGCGTTCTTCAGCAGCTTCGACTATCTCGACCAGGTGGCTGACCTGTTCCGGTCCCGTCACCCCGAAGTCCCGGTCTGGCGACAATCCCGAAGAATGGCGGAGCCCGAGCGCGAGGCATTTCTCGCTCGCTTCGAGCCGGAGGGTCGCGGCATCGGTTTCGCGGTGCTCGGCGGGGCGTTCGCGGAGGGCATCGATCTGCCTGGCGACCGCCTCATCGGCGCATTCATTGCGACGCTCGGCCTGCCGCAGGTGAATCGCGTGAACGAGGAGATGCAGCAACGCATGGAGGCGCGCTTCGGCGCCGGCTACGAATACACCTACCTCTATCCCGGCCTGCAGAAAGTGGTGCAGGCGGCGGGGCGCGTCATCCGCACCACGTCGGATCGTGGTGTGCTCTACCTCATCGACGATCGATTCTCCGAAAGCCGCGTGCGCCGCCTGCTACCGAAGTGGTGGAGGGTAGATTCGCACCGGCCTGTGCAAACCCGCGTGACTATCGACGGGCCGCGCCAGCCCGCCACGTAGGGGATCGCGAGCTCTTTTCAGCGCGGGTTGTCGTGGTGGGTGCCGTCCACGACGTGCTTCAGGTCCTGCTCCACGCAGGGCACGGGCTCCTGCAGCTCTTGTGACATCAGCGTCATTTTGCGAGGGCGCACTTTCCATGGCTCCGCGAGCACCGCCGGGTCGTATGCGGTGGCCTGCCACTCCATCGTGTCGCCGTTGCGCGTGAGCCGCTCAACTACGCGCAGATCGGTGGTGTGGAACGCGCCATCGTCCGTGAGCCACGTGTCTTCGTTGAAGCCGATGGTCTCCACGACGAGCGCATCGCCGTCCCAGTGGCCCACGGCATTGCCGAGGTAGCTTTCGTCCACGTCCTCGCGATGCTTGCGGCCGTCCGTGGGGATGACGCGCCAGAAGCTGCCCGACACATCGTCATAGAGAAACACCACTTCGCCGGGCCGCTGCACGATCTTGTCCGGCGGGCCAATGCGCGGCAGGCCGGGCGATTTGCAGCGGATGACCGGGTCTGTGTCGACCTGGCGCGCCTCCAGGTCTTTCACTTTCGCCACGAGCTCCGGCTTGTACTTCGGCCTGTCGGGTTGCATCGCCACGCGCGGTGCAGGCGCGCTGCCGCCACTGGCGGCTGGCGCGGCCGCCGGCTTGCAGCCGCTGATGCAGATGGAGCCGTCCTCGCCCTTCTGCGGTTTGATGAAGTCGTAGCCGCTGCCGTTGTCCCAGGAGCCGTTGAAGTCCGGGTGGCCGTCGGCGAGGCGAGCCACTTTCGCGGCCGTCTGCGCGGCTGGTGCCGCGGCCGCGTTCGGCGAAGTCGTGGCGGCCGCAGTGGCAGCCAACGAAAATCCCGTGATCGCGCACGATGCCGCAACCACAGCGATCAACCCAAAACGATTTCGCGCACGAGCGTTCATGGGAGTTCCTTTGTATTGCGATCTACCGGGGCGTCAGCCCGGTGACTTTTCGGCCGCATCGGCCGCGAACTGGAAGACCTTCCCGTCCGGATAGGTGATCTTGATGATGTAGCCGAGGTGCGGGGTGCCGTCGCGCGCCGGGTGGGCCACGATGGTCACGGTCTCGCCGTGCCCCTTCAGCATCGACATGGACAGGCCGGCTTTACGCGCCATGCCCACCGGCACGCCTTCCAGGCGCCACGTGGCCGCCTTGTCCGCGGGCTCTTTCACGGCGAGCTCGATGTAGAGGTGCGGGTTCACCCAGTTCACCTTCGACACCACGCCGGCGACGGTCACGGTCTTGTGGACGTCGAACTGGCCGGCAACGGAGTGGTGGGCGCCGGCCATGGGCACGGCGGCGAAAAGCAGGCTCGACGCGAGCAGGCCCGCGGCAAATCGCATGGTCATCGGCTATCCCCCTTGCTCGATGGCGCATCTTGCCACTACCCAAGGGGATTAGTGAGCAGGCGACACGACGCCATCGCCACGTGCCGGGCAGCGGCCCTGCGATCGGGTGCCGACGGCTGCGTGGCATACTCGCCCCCACTTCATGCGCGGGGGGCCGATCGAAGCATGAGCCAGTACACACCGGAGGAGCAGCGGCTGCTGACCCCGGGCTATCGCGGACTGTTCCTCTTCTCGATGTTCCTGGTCTGCTGCTTCAACTTCGCGGATCGCGCCGTGTTCGCCGTGCTGGCGCAGACCATCAAGGTAGACCTCGAGCTCTCGGACCTGGAGCTGGGCCTGCTGCAGGGGTTCAGCTTCGCGCTGCTGTACGCGCTCTTCGGCATCCCCTTCGGCCGACTTTCCGAACGAGTGAGCCGCCTGACCATCGTGGTGGCCGCAACCGTTGTGTGGTCCGCCGCCACCGCGTTTTGCGGCATGGCGCAGAGCTTTGCGCACCTCATGCTCGCGCGGGTCGGCGTGGGCATGGGGGAAGCGGGCTTCATGCCGCCTACGAGCTCGCTCGTGGCCGACCACTTTCCGGCGAAGCGCCGCGCCTCCGCGATGTCGCTGATCATGCTCGGCACGCCCGCCGGAACGTTCCTCGGCGCGTTGATCGCCGGTTGGGTGGCGCATGAGCATAGTTGGCGCTTCGCGTTCTATGCACTGGGGCTGCCGGGCATCGCCGCGGCCGTGCTCGTGTACCTCGTGTTGCGCGAGCCACCGCGCGGCCTCGTAGACAATGTGCCGAAATCACCCGCGCCGGCGCCGAACCTTCGCGCGTTCGTGCGCGTGGTGATCGAGCGCCGCGCACTGCGCTATCTCATCATCGGCGGCTCCTTCGCGGGCTTCGTCATGACGTCGATATCCGCGTTCCTCAACGTGTTCCTGCAGCGAATGCATCATCTGCCCGTGCGTGAGTCCGGCGCGCTGTACGGAACGATCTCGGGGCTGTCCGTCGCCATCGGCCTGCTCATCGGCGCGTTCACGTCGGACTGGCTCGCCCAGAAGGACAGGCGCTGGTCCGTCTGGATCGCGATGGTCGGCCTGATCGGCGCACCGTTCATCTACTACTTCGCCTTCCGCCTCGAAGATGTGGCTCAGGCCGCCATACTGCTGACCGTGGCGGCCGCCGTGCTGCTGCTGTTCTATGGCCCCACGTACGGCATGATCCAGAACCTGCTGGAGCCGAAGATGCGCGCGTCGGGCATCGCGGTCTTCACAACGTTCTACACACTGGTGGGCGCGGGGCTCGGGCCCGCGTTTGTCGGATTCCTCAGCGATCGTCTTACGCAACGCGCCTTCGGCGCGGAAAGCTTCCTGGCGAGCTGCCCCGGCGGTGTCGCGCCGAAGGGGTCGGCGCAGTCTCTCGTGGATGCCTGCTCGAACGCATCCGCGTACGGCATTCAGCAGGCGCTGACGGCGGCGGTCTGCGCGGCCTTCCTGGCTTGTGCCTGTTATTTCATGGCATCGCGCACGCTGAGGGACGATCTCTACGTGCCGGCCCGGCCAGCGCCATCCACCTGATTTTTTGATTCGTACGCCGAAGAGCGGCCAGGCCGGTGGGCCGCCCGACATTGACCCGAGCTATCGGCCGGCATTTCCGGCACTATACAGGTGACCAATTCGCCTGAGATTCGATATGAGAAAGAGCGCCAGACGCGCCAGTCTATTGGTTCATCGAGATCGTTTCGTCCCTTACCTGCTGGGCAGAATCAGCAGGGGCGTCGCCTCCGCGGCGTCCATCCTGTATCGCAGGCGGCTCGGGGTCGGCATCAACGACTCCCGCATCGTCATCGTGCTGGCACGGCGGCCCCGCATCACGGCGAAAGATCTCAGCGAGGACACCTCGCTCAACAAGTCCGTCATCAGCCGTTCCCTGAGCACGCTGCGCTCCAAGGGCATCGTGCGCATCGACGAGCGCCATGGCCGGCGCGAAGTCGAGCTGACCGCCGCGGGCCGGGGCCTGCACAACCGCATCTCGCGGGTGGCGCTCGATCGCGAAGACCTCATGCTGAAGGGCTTCACGGCGAAGGAGCGCGCGACGCTCATCGACTACCTGCACCGGCTCATCAAGAACGTGCCCGACGCGAACGACTACGACCCCCTGTCGGGCCAGACCGCGCCGCGCACGACGCTTCGCACGCCGAAGAAATCTTCGCGCTAACGCAATCGCCGAGGCCTCGCGGCGGTCTCCCACCTCAATGCCCGACGCGTGAAGCGTTGCTATAGCAACTGCCGTTGGGCTATAAGCTGCTGCAGACCGGCGAGAAGAATTTTGTAAGAGGGGGATGATGATGCCGAAGTTACGTGCGGTAATCGGTTCGTTGTCGGCGCTTGCCGCAACATGGCCGGCCCTGGCGCAGGAGCCCAGTGGCGAATCCGGAGGCCTTCAAGAGGTGGTGGTCTCCGCGCAATACAAGGAAGAGCGCCTCCAGGAAACGCCGCTTTCGATCTCGGCATTTACGGCCGAGAATCTCGAGGCGCGCAATCTCACCGACGTCACGCAGCTCGACGCCATGGTGCCCAACGCGGTGATCTCGCCGCTGGGCGCGGGCTACGGGTCGACCATTGCGGCATTCGTTCGTGGCATCGGCCTCGGCGACAACTCATTGTCGTTCGAGCCGGGTGTGCCCATCTATGTGGACGACGTCTACATGGGCCGGCCCCAGGGCACCATTCTCGACCTGCTCGACCTCGAGCGCGTTGAAGTGCTGCGCGGCCCGCAGGGCGCGCTGTTCGGCAAGAACGCCGTCGGCGGCGCCGTGCGCATGATCTCGAAGAAGCCCAAGGGCGATGGCAGCGGTTACATCGAGGCGGGCACGGGCTCGTTCGACCGCATCGACATCCGCGGCTCGTGGGATGTCTCCATCGTGCCGGACCGGCTCTTCGCCCGCTTCTCCGCC
The DNA here is from genome assembly GCA_963837755.1 of uncultured Gammaproteobacteria bacterium. GTDB lineage: Bacteria > Pseudomonadota > Gammaproteobacteria > Steroidobacterales > Steroidobacteraceae > JADGHX01. The sequence continues at coordinate 1,101,209 of CAWIOP010000005.1, forward strand.
TCATCGAAGAAGAAGGACGGCTACTTCGACCTGCTCGACTACGAGTGCGTGAACGGCCCGGGCAGCCTCGGCAACGGCGGCGCGACCGGCATTCCGGCGCAGGGCGTGCTGCCAATCAAGCTGCGCAGCCAGACCGGTCCCACCGATTCACGCGGCTGCGTGGTAGACCACCTTGGCGGGGAGAACGTGCAGTCCGCCCGCGCGGCGTTCCGCTTCCTCGCGACCGACGCGCTGGAAGTGAACGTGATCGGCGACTACACCTACCAGAACCAGCAGGGCCCCGCGGACAAGTACACGTTCATCAACGGTGCGTTCGGCACCACGGCGACGTGGAACAACAACGTGGGCGTGCCTGTGTTCGGCCTGCCGTACGACGCCCGCTTCCTCACGAACGACCCGTACTCGGGCTATGGCAGTTTCGGCATCGACCCGCTCACGGGTCGCGACATTCCCAACGTGAACAAGGTGTCGCACTGGGGCCTGTCGGGCACCGTGGAATGGAAGCTCACGGACACCATCGGCCTCAAATTCATCAGCGCGTATCGCGACTTCAACAACTCCTTCGGGCGCGACTCGGATGGCTCGCCGCTGCCGGTGAACCCCACGTGGGATACCACCACGCACAAGCAGGCCACGCAGGAGGTGCAGCTGAGCGGCACGGCGTTCGACAAGCTCGACTGGACCACCGGCGCGTTCTACTACGACGCCACGGACACGAACTCGGGCTTCGTCACGCTGTACCCGTATCTCGTGCAGATGCAGGACACGCACGACGTCCAGGACACGAAGAACTGGGCGGTGTTCGTGCACGGCATCTACCACTGGACCGACAAGCTCAGCACCACCGTGGGCGTGCGTTACACCGACGACAAGAAGGACGTGACGATCTTCCGGCAGAACTTCAATGGCGCCGTGCCCATCAACAACTCGCCACTGTCGTTCGGCTCCACACGCACATCGCCCAAGGTGGGCGTCGACTACAAGTGGACCGACTCGCTCATGACGTACGCGCTGTACTCCGTGGGCTTCCGCGGCGGTGGCTTCGGGCCGCGGCCGTCGAACGCGTTGCAGCTCTCGTCCTTCGAGCCTGAGGATCTCGACAACTATGAAATCGGCGTCAAGAGCGAGTTGTTCGACCGTCGCGTGCGCCTCAATGGCGACGTGTTCTACAGCCTCTACACGAACCAGCAGATCGGCGTGCAGGACTGCCTTCCGTGCACACCGGTGCGTGTTCCGTGGTTTCGCACCATCAACGCGGGCAAGTCGCGCATCTGGGGCGTCGAGGCCGAGCTGAACGCGGCGCCGACGGACCGGCTGCAGGTGGAGGCCTCGCTGGGCTACATCAACTACCTGCTCACGGACTACACAGGGATTACGCTGCGTCCGACCCTGCCGAACGGTGACCGTTACTACCCGAACCGCACTCCGAAGTGGAACTACGGGGTCGGGATGCAGTACGAGTTCCCGATGGGTGAGGCGGGCTCGATTCGGCCGCGTTTGGACTACACGCACCAGTCGAAGATCTACTTCAACAACAGCGGCGGCATCCAGGAGGCCTATGGCCTGCTGAGCGCGCGGCTCACGTGGGAGTCGAGCGATGCGAAGTGGTCCACCGCGTTCTTCGGCAGCAACCTGACCGACGAGCAGTACTTCGACGGCAAGCTGGCACTGCAGGCGGCCCTGGGCCGCGAGCAGGGCAATATTGCCGCCCCACGCCAGTGGGGAGTGTCTTTCCGGCGTACGTTCTAATATCGATCGATGCAGTAACCCGGGGCCGGCCGCCAGGCCGGCCCCGGTTCATTGAAGGGAACCGGTTGCCGGGCCTGCTGTCGGAGAGCCCGAGAACATACAGTCGACTTCAGGCGTCAGTCCGGGCTTTTGTAGCGATCGGCCATGAACGAGTAGTAGATGTAACCGAACCGCGCGTACCAGTCGCGCTCGCCGAAGTTCTCCTCCTCGCACTTGCCGAGCGCGTGCAGGGAGGTCTCCAGGCCCTCCATCCACTCTTCATACTTCGTGTTGTAGGTCTTGCGAAGTTTGGCGACGGCTTTTTCGATCTCCGGCTTGGCATCGAGCGACCACTTCAGGCCGCCGACACCAAACGACGAAGAGGCCGTGTCGCCGAACGCGATCGCCTTCTTCGCGTACTGGATGGTGCCGTTCGCGATGCCGCGGCCCTTGTCGAGCGAGAAGCGATAGAAGTTGATGTCCTTCACCGCCTTCTCATAGCACGCGTTGCACTCTTCGGACTCCGCGCAGGCCGATGGAATCTCCGGCGACCCTGGCGGACTGTAGTCCGGGTCGAACTGGCGGTCGTCGGGCGTCAGCGCGTCGTGCGCGGCGCTGAACTCCTCCCAGCTCTCGTAGATCTGCACGATGTCTCCGCCCAGCTTCGTGCCCGTCTCGATGCCTTGCTCGAGAATCCTTGGCGAGGCCTTCGAGCGAATCCGCCGCTTGCGCCGCTTGCGCGAAGCCGATGAGGCCGCAGAGCAGGGCGACGGCGAGTTGCGCGTGCGAACAGGTTTTCTTCATCTCAGTGCTCCCGCTTCTTGCGCAGCAGTGCGAACAGCAGTCCGGCGATCACGGCGAGCAGGCCCGCGATTGCCCAGATGGCGAGCGATCCGCCGCCGCTGCCCCCCGGCGTGCGGTCCGTGGCATCCGCCTGAGTGGCCGGGGTCGCGCGGCGTTCCGGCGCTCCTTCGGTCGGCGCAGCCGCGGCCGTAGCGCCGGGCTTCCATTCCGACTTTGGCACGACCACCGCCGGCATCGGGCGCTTCACCTCGTCGCCGATCCAGACAGTCATGCGGTAGGGCTTGCCCACGTCGGCGCCGGACACGGCCAGCCCGAACTCGCCCTGCGTGCGAAACGCCACCTGCACGCGGCCGTTCGCCCCGGTGGAAACCTCGCGCTCAGCTTTCGACCACTGCGTCTTCGTGACGTTGAGCTTGATGTCGTCTTCGGGGTTGTCGGCCTTCAGCGTGACGAGCACCGGCTGGGTGACGAGAAGGTTGCTCGCGTAGAAGCGCTGCGCGTCGCGGGCCGTGGTGCCGACGATGTAGGCGATCCGGCCGTTCGTAAGCCCAGCCACCTTCTTCAAGGCGAGCGGTTTGGCCGGCGGTTCTTTCGCGGCACCGAAGGCCACGGCGCCAAACGCGAGGCCGGCGGCGACCAGCATCGCGCACGTTCGGCCCGTTGCTCTGGACTGCGCTCTTGTCTGCATCGCGGATGCTCTCCTCACAGGCTCAGCACTCGAAACTCCACGCGTCGATTGAGCGCGCGGCCTTCTTCGGTATCGTTGGTTGCGGCCGGCGAAGATTCACCGACGCCCAGGGATTCGACGCGGGTCGCGGCCACGCGCGCGTCGGCGAGAAAGCGTGACACAGCGGCCGCACGCGCGGCGGAAAGCGTTCGGTTCGACGCGTCGCTTCCAACGGAATCCGTGTGCGCTTCGATGCGGATTCGCAGCTTCGGGTTGTCGTTCATCAACGCCACCAGCCGATCCAGCTCGGCCTTCGACTCGGGCAACAACCCGGCCTCGTTGAAGTCGAAGAACAGATTGTTGAGCCGGACCGTGCGGCCGGGCTCGAGCGGCACGAGCAGCAGGTCTCGCTGGTAGCGCGCGTCAGTCTTGGCGGCACGCAGGTCGACGCGATCGGCGACCGCGACATAGCCCTGGGCATTGGCGCGGAAACCGTAGTGCTCACCGATCGGCAGCGCGATCTGATAGTCGCCACGCTGCAAGTCGGCACTGGCGCGACCCACGAAGCGGCCGTCGCGCAGCCGATCGTAGGCAATGCCCGCGCCAACCGGCTTGCCGTTCGGGTCGCGCACGGTGCCGTAGACGAACGCCACCGGCTCGGGGCGCAGTTCGGCAGGCAGTGCGAACTCCCAGATGTCTTCGCGCGACTTGGCATCCAGGGTGATCAGGTAAGCGAATTGCCCGGTTGCGTCCAACGTGATCGCGCCATCGTGCCCTGGCGTGTTGATGTCCGGGCCGAGGTTGCGCGGTGGCGACCAGTGCTGCCACGAGTCGTCGAGCCGGCGCGTTACGTAGAGGTCGTATCCGCCCTGTCCGCCAGGGCGATCGCTGGCGAAATACAAAGTCTTGCCGTCGGCGGCCAGCGTCGGGGCGGCTTCGTTCGCGGCGGTGTTGATGTCTTCGCCGAGGTTGGCAGAGGCACCGAACCGCTGCTCGCCGGCCGCCGCGGCAACGTAGAGATCGCGGCCACCGCGGCCGCCCTCGCGCTGCATGTCGAGGAGGAACGCCTGGAGATTCGGCAGCAGCGTTGCGGTTGTACGCGAGGCCTTGGTCTTGAAATCCACGTCGAGGCGACGCGGCTTATCCCAGCCCGAGCCGCGTCGCTGCGCCAGCCAGTAGGGCGCGCAGCGTTCGGTTGGCGTGACGTCCCGCCCCACGGTGCGCACGCATTCGGAACGCCCGTCGTCGAAAACGCCCAGCACCACCAGCGTGTTGTTGTCGGGAAGCACTGTGACGATGGAGGTCGACTGCTTCGACTTGCTCTGCAGGGTGAGCGGCACCGCCATGGCCCATTCGCCGTCCTTGCCTCGGCCCGCCACGAAGATGCGCTGGGGCGTGTTGCGGATGCGGGGTGCGGCCGGCTCGGCCTTCGGCGTCTGGATTCCGGTTGTCGCGCAGCGCTTGAGCAGATCGGCCGGAATGGACCCGGGCATCTGCTTGTTCAGCTCGACCATCTGCGTGCAGGTGTCTTTTTTCTGAACAGGTGCGCGCGCTGCCTCCGCTGCCGTTGGCGGCTCGTCCTCACGAGTGATGTAGAGAAATCGCCCGTCGGGGCTCGCCGCGACGCCGATCTCGCGAGCATCCGTGTTGATGTTCGGGCCGAGTTTGCGCTTGTTCACGGCCGCGGGTGCGGCCGCACATGCAAGCACCAGCGCCGCGCCGAACGCGGCAGTCAGCACACTGTTCGTGTTCACGGCTGCGTGCAGGCGTTTACTTCGAAGGCGGAATGTTCGGCAGGCGCTTGGTGGCGTTCACCTTGCGACCAGCGCCAGGCAGCAGAACGAACCTCGAATCGGTGTTGATCGCTTCGCCACGGTGCATTCCTCAGGGATGGAACTTGTTTGAATCCTAAGCCATCCAGAGGCTTGCCGCCGTGAAGCCGTTCCGCCGGGCGCCCTCACTTCGCCGTCCACTCGCCCTTGAGCGACCGCGTGCACTGGCGTTCGGCTTCCGCGGCAGCCCCACCCGCGGGCGTGACGCCGGAACCCGGAAAACCCGTGTAGTAGCGATAGTAGGACTCGGTGTTCTGGCCCTTGAACACGAGGCATGTGCCAACCTGGCCTTCGGTGGGGCAGGCGCCGGCCAGGAACTCGACCCCCGGCCGCTTGCAGGCCCGCTCCACTCCCGCGGGCTTGTAAGAGGCGCCTGTGAACTCGTTGCAGAACCCGCTCGCGGGGCTGTTGCAGCTCCCGGCTATCGTGGGCGTCGTAACGCCTGCGGTTGCGGGGCTGCTGGTGCCACCGCCGCAGCCTGCCAGGGGCAGAACGGCCGCAGCGAGAACCGAGACGATAGTCGGCGTGGCGCGCGAGTGATGGTTCATGAGGTTTCCGTTGTATTGGAGATGAACATAGGATGCGGCGATCGCGATATTACTGACTCGGAGCGGCGGGGGCGACCGTTCATACAGCCAGACAGGCGCGCGACTCGAGGGTAGATAGCAGGGGGTGTCTACAGTGCCGCACTCTCGATCTCTTCGAGGTACAGAAACGTTGGCGCTTTAACGCCCGCCTTCTTCCGGATCTCCACCACCTTCGGTGACTCGAAGAACCTTCGAGCGTTCTGCAGGGACGTCCACTTTGAGAAGTGAACGATGCTGTTGGCGTCACTCTGCTGCTTCAGCAGCTGATAGCTGATCTCGCCGGCTTCCTTCCTGATGCCCGCGGCCTCGTCGAACACTTTCTTCCAGGCGGCGTAGTCGGCCACTTCATGGACAATCAACACGTGCTGCACAATGTTCCCCGTATGAGCTGAAGCGCACGCGCACTGTACCGAGTTTCTGTTTGATCGTGCGGCGTCGCCCGCGACACCGCTATTTCGGATGCGCCTTGAAAAACTCTCAGATGACGTCCGTGGCATTCAGCGACGAGCTCGGCGGGTCGCCTCTGCGGCTGCTTGGCTGTCCGCCCGGCCAGGCATGCCCGTTGTCCTTCACGAGGTAGAGCTCCACGGCTCGGCCTGTGGGGCACGAATGCCGCCATAGAATGCGCGGGCCGCTGCTGTCTTCGAGCGGAGCACCCGTGCAGCCATCGGCCCTGGCCCAGAACGTGGCCTGTTCCAAAGCGGGCCGCGTCGGTGAACCGTCCCAGGCATTGGCGCCGCGTCCGCCCGGTGCGCCACCTTCATGCGGCACGTGTCTGTCCAGCATGCCGTTGATCATCAGCGCCGATACTGGATGGCCTGGCTTGTCTTCGTCGCCAAACAGGGTGGTGACCACCGGCGCGATGGCGGCAAGCCGGCCTGAAAGCCGGATGCCCAAGCGGTGCGTCATCATGCCGCCATTGGACATACCGGTTGCGTAGATTCTGCGGGTGTCCGCCGGATAGCTCTGGACGAGCGTGTCGATCAGGGCGTTCACGAACCCCACATCGTCGACGTTCCGCTTCATCGCATATCCGCAGCAATGCCCGGCGTTCCAGGTGAGCAGCTTGTCCTTCAGGCGCCCGGTTCCTTCGGGACAGGCGACGATGAAACCCTCCTTGCGCGCCTTCCCGGTGAAGCCCGTCATCTGCTCCGCATTGACGGCGTTGCCGCCGCCGTGCAGGACCAGTACCAGCGGCACACGCGGGCCGCTTCGGGGCAGATCTGCCGGCGCACGTACCACGTGCGTCCGCTTGATTCCACCGAAAGTCAGCGTTTGTCGCGGCACTGCCTCGTCGGCACGCGCCGCGAAGGTAGCCGAAACCAGGAGGGCGGCGAGAAGAGCCACTCGCTTGATGTGTTGCTTCGGCATGGAGCGTTTCTCGTGGTTCGAGCTGGGAACGAGCTGTAGCGGGCGCGCGGTCGTTTCGTTGACGTCTTTTCTCACAAGCCTGCGCGTGACGTTTCCGCGGAAAGTGCGCCAGGTCAAGCCTGGAGAAGGAGGAAGGTGTGTAGAACGGATCAACATATCGAAACCTTCTGATGAGACCGGCAGGTGAGAGTCCTGCGCCGACAAAGGCTAGCCACCGGTCGGCACCGAGTGTTGCGTGGAGCGAGGGTGACCTCGGCTGCGAAGCGTACACAGGGGGCGTGCAGGCCGCGTGATAGAGCCTCGATAGGAAAGTGAATGCGGAGCCGACGTCGTTTTCTGAACGGAAGGCAGCATCGAATGCGCCGTGGAGAGCGAGGCGCAAACGATCCGCCGGGGTCGAAGAGCGGGGCATGCAGGCAAGGGTCTTACAGGAACCTGGGAGCTCTCGTGGTCTCCCCGATCACCAGCAGACGCTATGGGCGAGCGTTGAAGAAGTGGCCCTGGCCCTCAGTCGTGGCATCGAGGACTGAGCGGAGCGAACAACGGATGCAGTCGGGGTACGGTGAAGCGACGGTAACGGAGCAACGCCGGATGGATCAGGAGAAGTCGGAGCTGGCGAGTGGTACCGGTGAAGCGGGGGAACCTGACCGAAGGGACCCTGTGGAGGGAAGGCGCTGGCGGGTTTAAGGAACTTCTCGAGGGAAAGATGATGAGGACATCGAGCCTCAATGACATCTCAACGCGACAAGAGAAGATAGCGCAACAGTCGAGACAGGCGCCGTTGATGGTGTGGACGACGCTGGCTCATCACATTGATCTGGATTGGCTGCGCGAGGCGTATCGGCGCACGCGCAAGGATGCGGCGGTTGGAGTCGATGGAGTGACGGCGAGCGAGTACGAAGCGGCGCTTACGGCGAACCTGGCGGAGCTGCTGAAGCAGTTCAAGACGGGCAGCTATCGAGCGCCGGCAGTACGCCGAGTGCACATCTCCAAAGACGGGGCGCAACACAAGACACGGCCGATCGGCATCCCGACGCTGGAAGACAAGGTTCTGCAGCGGGCGGTGCTGATGGTGCTGGAGCCGGTCGTCACTTCGATATGTTGGGGTTCACCCACTTCTGGGCACGCTCACGGAGCGGGCGTTGGGTGGTGCAGCGCAAGACGGCGAAGGCGCGCTTTGGCCGTGCGGTGAGACGCATGGTTCAGTGGTGTCGGGAACATCGGCACTTGCCTGTGGCCGAGCAGCATGCGGTGATCAATCGCAAGCTACGGGGGCACTATGCGTACTACGGTGTGACGGGCAACGCCCGCGCGTTCAGCCGCTATCTGCGGCTCACCGAGCGCGCTTGGCGCAAGTGGCTCGATCGTCGCAATCATCGTGCGCACGTGACCTGGGAGTGGTTCAAGCCGATGCTGACTCGCTATCCACTCTTGCCGCCACGAATCGTTCACAGCATTTATCCTCGCGCAGCGAATCCTTAGATCAAAGAGCCGGATGCGGGAAACCCGCACGTCCGGATCTGTGGGAGCCCTCGGTGCGCAATCGCCGGGGGCGACCCGACCGCCGCGGGCCAACGGATCGAGACGGCGTGCGAGCAGGTGCTGACCCTGAGCACGCCCTCCTACCAGACCCTCAAGCGCGTGCTCGAGCGTCACGCCGCCGCGGAAGAAGCCACCGCTGCCGCGCGTGTTCCC